>CAVVSQ010000030.1:0-176552 GCA_963750865.1 uncultured Planctomycetota bacterium | reverse complement strand
GCTTCTCAGCGAAGCGGATGTTCTTGATTGCCAACGACACCGGTCCCTTGCATCTGGCGGTGGCGCTAGGCCGGCCCGTGGTCGCGCTTTATACTTGCACCATCGTCCGCCGCACTGGACCTTCCGGGCAAAACAATCGAGCGGCCGAAACGGCGGTCTGGTGCCGAGCCGGTAGTTATCTGCGGCATTGTGACCGCCTGGAGTGCATGGCTGAGTTGACACCCGCCGCATCTTCACCGCGCTTGAAGAGATACTCCATACATGGCAACAACTCCGCCCCTCCGCCTGATTCTTGCGAGCGGCTCGCCGGCGCACCGCGAGTTGCTCGCGCGGGCCGGCTACACCTTCGAAGTCAGGCCGGCGCACGTCGACAAGCCGACCGGCGCCGGCTTTACAGATCCCCCCACCTATGTCCAAACCGTGGCCTGGCTCAAAGCCGCGGCGGTGGCGCCGGCGTTTGGAAACGGACTTGTGCTCGCGGCGGACACGGTCGGTTGGCTCGACGGTCAAGTCATCGGCAAACCGGCGGACGAAGCCGACGCCCGGCGTATTCTTACGTTGTTGGGCGGCCACGAACACGAACTGTGGACCGGCGTCACCGTTTTGGCAGCGGCCCGACGACGTGCAAACCTGCTGGCAAGAGCGCAGTCGCGTCTTCTTCAAAAAGCTAACGCCGACTGAAATGGCGGGAGTTACTTCGCCACGCGAACCTGGCAGGGCTGCTCCGGAGCCTATGCGATTCAAGCAACGGACGATCCCTTTGTGTCTCTCCTCGAAGGAAGCATGAGCAATGTCATCGGCTTGCCCATGGAAACCTTGCAGCGAGTGCTGCAAGCCGAGAGTTGAGCACGCTCATAGCCGCGGGTTTCCTATATAATTTTTTTTTTTTTTTTTTTTTTAAAAAAAAAAAAAAAAAAAAAAAAAAAAAAAAAAAAAAAAAAAAAAAGTACCTCAACCCGCAGCTTGGGCCGACCAGTAATTCTCCTTTGGACGGGTCGCCATGCGTCAAACTTGGACCTTTCACTCCGCGGCCAAATCGTCTTCGGCCCGGATGCCGTTGAGCAAATCGGCGACATCGCCGGCCGGCTGGCGCTGCGCCGCGTCTTCATCGTCACCGATCCCATTCTCGAGCGCGCGGGCATCCTCGAGCGCGTCCGGCACCCCTTTGCGAAGCAGTCTCATCGTGGGCGCTTTTACCGGCGGCGAGCCGGAACCGTCCATGCGGGGACGAGTTTGCCTCGAAGAGGCGCGGCGCTTCGAGCCAGACGGCATCATTGGTCTGGGCGGCGGCAGCAACATGGACTGGCCAAGATCGCCGCGGCCCTGCTGGCGCACGGCGGCACGCCACAGACTTACGTCGGCGACGACAAGATTCCCGGGCCGATCATGCCGCTTGATTTGCGTCCCGACGACGGCAGGCACGGGCTCCGAAGTATCCGCCGCCGCGGTGCTGACCGACACCGATAACCAGATGAAGGTGGGCATCCTCAGCAACTACCTGCGCCTGCGCGTGGCCATCGTCGATCCGTTGCTCACGCTTAGTTGTCCGCCGCGCGTGACCGCCGATAGCGGCATCGACGCCCTGACGCATGCCATCGAGGCCTACACCGCGGTTGACAACGCCGAGTTTCCGCTGCCAGCCGGGCGAGCGCAGCGTCTATCAGGGCAAACATCCACTTGGCGACTGGTCGCCGAGAAAGCCATCGCGCTCATCGGACGCATCTGCGCCGCGCAGTCAGCAACCCAGATGATTTGCCGGCGCGCGAAGGCATGGCGCTGGGCGCCACGCTGGCGGGGCTGGCGTTTTCGAATGTCGGCGTCGCCGTCGTGCATCCGCTCGAATATCCCGTCGGCGGAGCCACCCATTGTTCGCACGGGCCGGCAACGGCCTTTTGCTCCCGTACGTTATGCGTTTCAACTTGCCGGCGCGGATCAAAGAGTTCGCCGAGATCGCAAGGCTCTGGGCTAAAACATCGCCGGCCTGAGCGATGACGAGCGGCACTTCGCGCGGTCAGTGCCGTCGAAACGCTTCGCAACGATATCGGCATACCCGGACGCTTGCGCGATTTGGGCGTCAAAGAGGAACAATTGCTCGTTCGCCGAGCGGGCGTTTCAAGTCAAACGGATCTGCGCGTCAATCCACGCCCTGTCACCGTAGACGATCTGGAAGGGATTTAGCAAGCCCGGCGTTTTGATAGCTCAGTAGGCATGTGACGGCTCTTTTGAAGCCATCGGTAAGTTCTGGTCCACTCAAATTCCCGAAGATTCCTCTCCCTTTGGGTGCACGTTGGCAGCTTGTACTTTTCATCCGACATGTCCGCGAACAACCTCCGCCAGCCTAACACGGGCAGACAAGCTACCCGTGGCACCCAATTTCCTATGCAGCCGCTTCGTTTCCTGGTATGTTGACCCCTATGAGCTTTGCTAGCCGTTTCATTGCCTTACTCTCATGTGCGGCGCTTGCACTTGCCGGCATGGCCGGTTGCGCCGGAGGGCCCGCACCACCCAAACCGTCCGTCGTGAAGGCCAAGGTTGCGGCACCGCCCACCGTGGCCGCCAAGAAGGTCGCTCTCGGCAAAAATGTCTTCCTGGAAATCCAGGCGACCAGCGGCGGGTGGTGTCAGGCCCGTCTGTTTGCGCCAGGGCCAGCTTGAGCAATTCCTGACGCGGCCGGGGCCCAGGAACACGAGCCATCCTCGCGGTCGATACGGACGCGAGCATCATTCACGCCGCCCTGATGGCCGCCGGGCCGAGCCGGGCAAGCCCGTGCAGTTTCGCCCGAAATATCAACCGGCATCGGGGAGCGTCATCAAGATTCGCCTGATCTATCAGAAAAACGGCAACTCCGTCGAAGTGCCGGCCCAGCAATGGGTCCGCGACAGCAAGACGAAAAAAGACCTCGCCCAAGACTGGGTTTTCGGCGGCAGCTTTCATTCGCGATCCGCTCGAACCCGACATAAAGCCTTACTACGCGGCCAACGACGGCGACGTGATCTGCGTCTCCAATTTCGAGACGGCCCTGCTCGATTTGCCGATCGAAAGCTCAAGAACAATGACGACCTCTCCTTCGAAGCCAACACCGAGGCTACCGCCGCTCGAAGCGCCGTTATGGTAGTGCTGGAACCTGTCGCCAAGAAGAAATAGAGGTTGTCATGCCGACGTTTGCTTGCCCCAAGTGCAAGAAAGTGCTTAAGACACGTAACCCCATTCCCGCGGGCAAGAACATTAAATGCCCGGCGTGTAGCCAAGTGTACCCGGACCAGGCCGCGGCTACCGATGAAAGACGGCGGTCCAGGCCGATAAGCCGGTCGCCTCGCACAAGCCCGCGGCAGGCGCACCCGCTCCGTCGAGGCCGCCAAGCGCACCGGCCCGACTGCGGCTAACGAGCAAAGAGAGCAAGAAGCCGCACGAAAAGCAAAGGCGCACGCGGATGACGATGATGAGGAAGAAGAGGAGCCGCCCAAACGTAGCGCAAGAAGAAGAAAGGCGGATTCACAACGATGTCTGATCTTGATTTTGAGCGGCGTGGGAGTCTTGCTGGTGCTCGTGGTGGTCGCCGCGTTTGTTCGGCCGGGGTTTCTTGAAGCCGCAATGCCAAGACAGTCACGAAAGCAGCGCCAGGCCAGGCCCGTGGCGGCCGCCGGACCCGTTAGTGTTCGTGCCGACGCCAACGGATATGGTGATCGGCTTGGATTTCTCTTTCATCCGCAACAAGCCCGATGAGCTACAGCAAATGGAAAACGCTTTGCGGCAGCAAGGAGTAGGCGAAGAACGGATTGACTTGTTGAAAAGCGTGGATCGAGGCATATTCGCCGCGGGCGATTTCGCGAACAAACCTAAGTTCGTGCTCGCGTTCAATACGTTGACCGCTCTGGATCCGGAAAAAGTTCGCGGCACGTTCAAGGCCGACCCAAGTGACGCTGTTCAGGGCAAGACAATTTACAAGATGACTGACTCCAAAAATCCGGGAGACGGCTTCTTGTCAATGCCCCACGAGAAGACCATTGTCGTCGGCAGCATGGATCAGCCGGAGTTTCTCAAAACGCTGGATGGACAAGGCCAACTCCTCCCTGACATGCAAACACAGGTCAGCGCCTTCGGCAAAAATATGCCTGGGCGGTAATCAATTTGCAACCCATAATGAGCTTTCGCGCAAAGAGATGCGATTCGCTAAAGTCCATGCCCGGCGGCGAGCAGGTTCTGCCGGCCATCAAAAACGCCAAGCTGGCAGCCTTTTCCATCGACTGGCGCAACGACGCCCAATTGCAACTCGATATCCACTGCGCCAACGACCAAGAAGCGAGCCAAATCGAGTCGTTTGCCAAATCGCTGTGGGAAAAGCAAGGCAAGCCGTCGCTAAACAGCGTGC
Organism: uncultured Planctomycetota bacterium; assembly: GCA_963750865.1. Taxonomy (GTDB): domain Bacteria; phylum Planctomycetota; class Planctomycetia; order Gemmatales; family Gemmataceae; genus CAVVSQ01. The sequence continues at coordinate 172,183 of CAVVSQ010000030.1, read as the reverse complement.
CTTTACTCATGGGCAAACAACCCGGCGCGGACAGTGTCAAGCGGTTGGTCGAGGAGCTTGGCAACGGCCTGCGATCGTGCGCGACGGAGCCAAGGTGTCGGCAACCGTGACGGTGAGCGAGGCCACCATGAAGGAGCTCGATAAAATTCGGCCCAATGCCGCTGGCCAAACTCGCCGCCGAATAATGCCAAGACAATTAACCCGAAAGGCCGCAGGCGGCCCAATCTCAATAAAAAAGAATGAACGACCGGATTGATCGAGATCGGGGCACGGATCCCCGCTGCGATGCATTCCGCGACATTCTTTGGCAGGGCCTCTCCCGTGGCGCGTACGATCTTGGCTTTCAACGGCGATCTGGAATCGAGTCTGGCTCTGCACTGGTTGGTTCATGAACGCGGCTACAATGTCGTGACCTTGTCCATCAATCTCGGCCAGGAAACTTATCTGGAACCGCTTGGGCGAGTTGGCCCTGGAGCTGGGCGCCAACTCAGCGCAGGTCATTGATCGGCGCGAAATGTTCCTCCACGATTTCGCCCTCCCCGTCTTGCAAGCCGACGCCGTCTATCAGCAAAGTTGCTTTCTCGGCTCGCGCTGGCTCGTTACTTGATCGCCCAAGAGATTGTTCGCGTGGCCCACGAGGAAGGCTGCGACACGGTCGCCCATGGCTCCTCCAGCAAGGGCAACGACCAGGTGCGCTTGGAAACCGCCATCGCGGCACAGGGCCCGCAACTTGCAGGTACTTGCGCCCGTTCGGGAATGGAACCTGAAGACGATGCAGGACAAGCTCAATTATGCCCGCCGCCGGCGATTGCCCATCGAGGAACCCAAAGGCGGCCCGGTGGCGATCGATCGCAATCTGTGGGGAGTTAGCGCCTACTTCCCCGAACTCAGCGACTCCTGGCAAGCAACGCCCGCCGAAGCATTTGTGTTAGCCCGATCGACGGAAGAGTTCCCGTCGAGCCGACGATGATCACGCTGGGCTTCGAGGCCGGCGTGCCCACGCAACTCGACGGCGCCCCGATCACGCTCCTCAAACTTGCCCGCGAGCTCAATCGGATCGGCAGTGCCCACCGCATCGGCCGCAGCGACGTCATCGAAGATCGCATGTTCGGCATCAAGAGCAGGGAGTTTTACGAGGCCCCGCTGCCGACGATTTTGATGGCTGCCCACCGCGATCTCCAGAGCCTGGTGCATAGTCGCGAAGTGATCCAGCTGCGCGAGCTCGATCAGCCCGCGCTATGCCGAGCTGGTTTATCGCGGCCTCTGGTTTCACGACGCCCGCCGCGCCCTGCAAACGTTTTTCCACGAGACGCAAAAACTGGTCACGGGCGAAGTGCGGCTCAAGCTGCACCAGGGTGCCGTGTCAGTCCTGGCGCGGCGCAGCCCCCACAGCCTTTACGACAGCCGGCTGGCCAACCAGTCCAACCTCGAACTTTTCGACAACCAATGGGCCAAGGGGTTCACCTCGCTTTGGACGCTCAGCTCCCGCATGGCCGGTCAAAAAGGGGCGACGGATGAGAAAACAGCGGCGAGGGCGAGTGGCGAGTGGCGCGAACGGATCACCGTTTAGCCGCGACGCGCAGCGGAGTGCGCCATGCAACATCTGCTGATCCTCGGCACCGACACCGACGCCGGCAAGACGACTTTCGCGCTTCTTTGGCTCGCCGCGTTTGGCGATCACTTCGTCTATTGGAAGCCGGTTGAAACCGGCCCATCGGATACGGAACTCGTGCGACGCCTGGTGCCCGGCGCCAAAATCAAGGCGCCGGCACTGATTTACCGATCCCGTGGCACCGCCTTGGCCGCGCGCGGGAAGGCAAGCACATCCCCGCCGCCAGGGATCTAGCATCCAGGCGGCCCACGGCGAATCATTTGTTGATCGAGACGTTTGGCAGCCCGCTCTCACCCCTCAATGAATTCGAATTACAGATCGCGCTGATCCGCACCCTCGACACCCCGTCCATCCTGGTGTCCTCATCGAGTCTCGGAACCATTGGGCGGACGTTGCAATGCCTTGATGCGCTGAAGCCCATGGCCACATGCCCGCGGCGTCGTGCTGCTTGGTCCAGAAGATGACTATGCACTGGAACAACTTCGCCGCTGGCGGCCCCGAGTGCCGGTTGTCTCATTAAGGCCGCCGGCGGAATGGACTCCAGCCGGCATTGCGGCCTGTGCCGCGGACAAAAAGGTAGGTTCACAGAATTACAAAACGTTCTTGCCCCAGCCATTCATCCAGTTCGCTCGAATTCAGGCGCACGACCTGCGCATCCGTTTGGCACCCATATACATCGCTTCGTGATCCCGACGATCCGCTCGTGTGCGTCGGCGCCAAGATGAGTTTCTTCATTTAGCCGATGGCCGTCGGCTCATCGACGGCATTTCGTCGTGGTGGACGATCCTGCACGGCCATCGCCATCCGCCCTTGATGGACGCCTTGCGAGGCGGCTGCCGCTCATTATGACCATGTGCATTTCGCGGGCATGACGCATCGCCAGGGATCGACTCGCCGAGTTGCTCCTTGGCACGATGGCATGGCGTGGCGGCCGTGTCTTTTACTCCGACAATGGCAGCACCGCCGTCGAAGTTGCCCTTAAGATGGCCTATCAATTTTGGTGCCACCACGGGCAGCCGCGGCGCACGCGGTTCATCGGTTTCGAGCACGGCTACCATGGCGACACGTTCGGAGCGATGGCGGTGGGCCGCGATCCCCTTTCTTTGGTCTGTTCGAGCCGCTATTTGCCATGCCGACATCTTGCCTTTGGACGCCGAGCATTGGACGATCACCTGCCTATACGACGAAGTTGCCGCCGTCATTATTGAGCCGCTGGTGCAAGGCGCCGGCGGCATGCGCATGCACACCCCCGAGGATTTGAAAAGCGTTTTTCGAGGTCGCCAAAAGCACGGCGTGCTCTTCATCGCCGACGAGGTGATGACGGGCGGCGGCCGCCTTGGCTGTTTATGGGCACACCAGGCGGCCGGCATCGCCCCGGATCTGGTGTGGCAGCCAAGACGTTGGCGGGCGGCATTTTATCGCTCGCGGCAACCATCGCTGCTCCCCACATCGCCGCCGCCTGGGATACCGCGGACCGCAGACGCACTTTTTTCCATGGCCATTCCTTCACGGCTCACCCCATGGCGCTGCGCGGTTGCCGTTGCCAATTGGAAGCTGTTGACCAAAGCGTTTCCCGAAGCGCCCGCCACATGCACGACTTTTGGGAAAAACGACTCGGCCCCCTGCGCGACATCCTCATGTCAAGGATGTTCGCGTCCGCGGCTCGATTGCGGCCATCGAATTAAAAGACCAAGGCGGTTATCTGGCTGACGCCGGCCGCGATATGCGGCTCAGTTGCCTGGCGGACGGCGTCCTTCTGCGGCCCCTTGGCTCGGTGCTTTACGCCATGCCGCCGCTGCAAACAAGCCCAGCCTCTTTAGAGCGCTGCGCAGGCGATGATTCGAGCGATACGTCGGTTAGGTTTCCAACCTGACCGCGCTGGGCCGGTCAGGTTGGAAACCTAACCTACGTATCGGTGCTTGACCGCCATCCTATTGGCCGCTACCTTGGCAATGTATCTAGTCGCACCCCGCCTATGTCCGGCGTCCTTTTTCCGTCGGCGGCACCATGTCGAAATCAAGCTCCCCAGCGCTGCCACGCCTGACGCCTGAGCAACGTTTGGCGGCGGCGGGGCAATTCGAGCGCGCCAACCAGGTGCTCACCACCGGCAACCTCGAATATGGCATGCAGCTACTACTCAACTGTTGCCTCATCGATCCGGCCAATCCAACCTATCGTCAGGCGTTGCGCCAGGCCCAGAAAGCGAAGTACAAGCACAATTTGATAGGCCAAAAAATGGCCGTGCTTATGACACTGCGCGCCAAATTGAAACTCAAGACAGCCCAGCAGCGGAGCGAGTGGGTCAAGGTGCTCGAATGTGCCGAGCCGGTGTTCATGCGCAATCCCTGGGATCTCGGAACCCATCTGGCCATGGCCGAGGCGTTTGACGAGCTTGGCGTCCAGGGTATGGCAATCTGGACGCTCGATCAAATCCGCCAGGTGGACGGCGACAATCCCAAGATCAACCGTCCGCTGGCCAGACTGTTCGAGAAAACCGGCAATTTCACGGCGGCGACCGCGCTTTGGGAAAAGGTGCGTATAGCCGTCCCCGATGATCTCGAAGCGCAGCGCAAATTCAAAGACCTCGCCGCCAGCGCCACCATCGCCAAGGGCCGTTATGAAGACGCCTTGCGAGGCACCGCCCCGACACCTCTAAAAGGAATACCGGAAGACGCGGAGAGGAGAGCCCGACGACGTGGTCGAGACAGCCGTGCAGCAAACGCGCGCGCTACAGACGGAAACGGATATGCCGCGCGGGAGCCGGCGGCCACCAAAGCGGGATCAAAGTTCCGCGTGAAGTCGCCGCCTTTGTCGCCAAGATCGAGGCCAATCCCACCAATCCCAATGGCTACCTGCACCTGGCGTCGGTTTTCCGCCGCGCCGACCAGTTTGACGAGGCCGGCGCGATCTGGCGCGGCTCTAGGGCCGACCGCGAACAGCTTCGAGATCGCCATGGAGCTCATCGACCTGGAGATCGAGCCCTTTCGCCGCGATTTGGCCATCGCCGAGGAGAAGCTCAGCCGCCAACCCGTCAATCCGGAACTGCAAGCTTGCGCGGGCGACTGGCCAAGGAAATCGCCACGCGTGAGCTGGACTATTTTCGCCATAAATCCGATCGCTTTCCCGCCGAGAACACCCATCGCCTGGAAATGGGCGTGCGGCTCTTGCGCTGCGGGCAAATCGACGAAGCGATCCGGGAACTCCAGGCGGTTCGTGCCGATCGCCGCCACCAGGGCAAGGCCCTGTCTATCTCGGCTACTGTTTTCAGGCCGTAACAACTGGCGTCTGGCCCAGCGCAATTTCGAGGAGGCGCTCGGGCAGCTTACGCCGGCGGATGAAGTTCGCAAGGAAATCCTGTATGAACTCGCCAAGGGCTACGCCGCCAGCGGCGACTTGACCCGCGCCATCGACATGGCGTGCGAGCTCGCCAACATCGACTTCAATTACAAAGACATCGGCAAACTGCTCGACGACTGGAACGCCAACGTCGAAGGCGTGATTATTTCCCCCCTCTCTTACGGTAAGGATCGCCATGCGGAAATCATTGTCGGGGCCGGCGGCGCTGTTGCTTTTGCTGGCCGGAGCTGCGCCTTTGCCGGCGGATGAGGCCAAAGAAGGCGGTAAATTGCTCGACATAAAGGGCACACTCAAAGACGATGACGCGTTCGACAAGGTCTTAAAAAAAAGCTACCACAAGGCCGAACCCGTTAAGATGCAAGCGGGCCGGGCCTACAGGATTGACGTCACCAGCACTGATTTCGACACTTTGCTACGTCTGGAAGACAGCGACGGCAAGCAAGTCGCCTTCAATGACGACGTCAGCCAGCGCGACACGAACTCGCGCATTGTTTATCTGGCACCCAAGGACGGGGAATATCGCATTATTGTTACCTCGTATAAGCCGGGGAGACCGGCAAATACACGCTCACGGTGACGCCGGCCAGCAAACAGGAAGTCTTGGAGGCGCGGATCGAAGGCATCGGCGAATTGCCTCCCGCGAGCAGACTGAAGTTTTAAGCGAATTTCGCAAGCACCTGGACGCCAAAGGGCCGGAAGTTAGCCAACGCGACGTCAGTCTCGCGATGAATGTGGCGATCACATTGGATCAAATGCGGTCGCCGGCCGCCGCGGGAGTCTATCGCGAATTTGCCAAGCGTTTCGCGGCCTCCAAGGATGAGAAGGTCGCCAAACTGGCCGGGATGCTCGAAGGCGCGCGCGGCGGATGGACTTGCCGGGCCAGCCGATCCATGTCAAGGGCACGCTTCTCGACGGCAAGCAAATCGACTGGTCCTCCTACAAAGGCAAGGTTGTGCTGGTCGACTTTTGGGCGACCTGGTGCGGGCCATGCCGGGCGGAGTTGCCCAACATGAAAAAGATGTACGAGGCTTACCACGACCGCGGTTTCGACATCGTCGGCATCAGCCTCGACTTCAAGGAGGAAGCCCTCACCAAGTTCATGGAAGAGGACAAGCTTCCCTGGGCCTGCATTTACGAAAAAGACGCGAAGCAACAACCCATGGCGACCTATTATGGCATTTTCGCCATACCCCAGGCCATCTTGGTCGACCGCGAAGGCCGCGTCGTTTCCATGAGCGCTCGCGGCGCGGAGCTAGAAAAACAGTTGGCGAAGTTGATCGGGCCCAAGGACGCCAAGTGATGCCACCGGGAACGCCAATCTCCTGATTGGCTTTGCGTAAGAAGCAACTTAGGGGATCGTCGTTCCTGGATGTTCACCGAATACCTAATGCCCGTTTGACCTCAACCAAAGTGAGCGACTTCTTCTTGCTCTCTGATCGCTTAGCCTTACGTAATTCCAACAGATCCTGGGCGTCGGCGAGCTGTTCTTGCATGGCAATATATTCTTCATAAGGCAGCACGACGAATTCCTTCTTGCCGTTCTTCATCAAGATTTCTGGATGAAGTTTTAGCATCGGTTTCTCCGGTTTGTTAGTAGGCATCTTTTCGGTGGAGGACGCGACGGCGCACGGTTTGAAGTCAATCTCGTAATTCATTCATTTCCTAATTGTTTCACGTAGGTGCCCCATCACCGGCCTCCACCATCGCCACGAAATGCAGCGACCTACCAAAAAGCCAACTCGCGGGCCAGGGATAGAGGCCGAGGCTTTTCTTCCAGACAACGACCTTGAGGCCAAGCGCCCTGAATGCGTCATCCCATTGCCGGCGCGTCCAATAATTGAACGGCAGCACGACGCCGTGGCGGGCGTTGCCGACCTTATCCATGTAACGCAACGTCCGAAACGCGAATAAGCCGTCGGCGGTGTGGTCCTTGAGCGCGATGCCGTCGCGCGCCACTCGAACCGCCTCACGCAACAGTATCAGCGGGTCTTCCATGTGGTGCAGGACATCGACGAACATGACGATGTCGAAGCTGGCGTCCCCATGCGGAATGACGGTGCCGTCGAATTGATCGACTGGGATATGCGTCTGCGCGCAGCAAAATATCGATGCCTCTGATCGTGACGTCGGGACGCCGTGCCATGATGAGTTTGTCGAGCGCACCGTCCCCGCAGCCCACATCCAAGACACGAGCATGAGGGGGCAACAGCGCCGATAGGTGGTCCGCCAACTTGCGCACGCGCCGACCGAAGACGTATCCTCCATGTATGCGTTCGATCAAGCTCATGCGGTGCTCCCAAGAGCCGCGCACGCAGTAAGCGGATTTTTTTCGCGCTTACCGCTTACTGCGTGCGCGGCTCCTTAATGCGTGCGCGGCACTTTCGGGGTCTGATATAATAACCGCTCGTCTGCTTTATCAGGGGATTAATAGCGAGTCGTGTTGCCACCGCCCAGGCTTGGAGACGGTCCTATGTACACAAGGCTTTTGGTTTTCGCCACGATACTGGCTGCGTTTGTACTGCCGGGCTGTGAGTCCGGCCCAAACAAGACCGTTGCACTCACCGTCAAACAATTTCGAAGACAAAGTGCTCAAAAGTAAGATGCCCGTGCTCGTTGATTTTTGGGAGAATGGTGTCGTGCCATGCGACGACATGGATCCGGTGATAAAATCGATGGCGTGGCATTTGAAGGCAAAAGTTCGATCGGCCAAATCAACGTGGATGATTATCCTAGTATCGCACAACAGTACGGGGTCAGCGGCATTCCGACATTTCTCGTCTTTAAGGGCGGCGTGTTGAAGCATCAGGATCACAGGCAGAGTGCCGCGAGCAGACGTCTGACCGATCTGCTCTGGCGTTGCAATGATAGTCGTCCTCCGAGAGGTTTATTCCAGCGGCACATCGTGAAAAGCAAACGGCACCGTCACGTTGACCAGTCGCGTCCCATGGTAGGCGAGCCGGCATGGCCGGCCCAGACCTTCGGGGCGATGGTACACAATGGTCATTTCCTGGGAGCTAACGCCGTTAGTGATGTTAACGCGCCGAGAGGCACGCTTGCCACGGCCCATTTATTGCCTTTCTCGTCCAGTAGATGCGGCAAGCCCGCGTTCAACACGTTGCCGGATGCGGCGATGCCCACTTGGATTTGAATTTGCCGCATCTGAATCATGCCGTTGCGCATCACCATGCCGGCGGTCATGTGGGGATCAAGCGGTGTTTCGAGCGACATTTCCAGTTGGTAATCGCCGTTGGCCAACTTTTCGATGGCGTTGAGCTTGAGCGTGCCGCCGTCCTTGCCGTGCGCCGATTGACCAGCGGCTTTGAGTATGTCCGTCAAGGCGCCAAGCTCTTCAGGCGGGGCGATCATTTGAGCAGTGTATGTGCCCGCCAGCTGGAGCAATTTGGCCCGCTTTGCTCCCGCCGCAAACTGCAGCGTGACATCACGCTGGCTCGCCATTGGCAGCGTCAGGTATACGCGGCGAGCACCGCCCCGGCCGAACGCGGGCGCCCGCGGGACATTTGAACTATCGTCCGCCGGAGGGGGCAGCAGTTGCAACGCTTGGCCGTGGTTGTCAAGCGCCTTGGTGACAATCGGCGTGCCGACGAGAGCGAATCCCTGAATGCGCGGCTCGGCCGATGCTTCCAGTTTCAATGAATAATGTGTGGCTTTATCTTCATTGATCGGATAAACGCGCGCGCGCACCGAGCCGGCGTAGCTGACATGCTGATTTCGCGGTGTGCCCGGCACCAAGGTAATCGCGGATTGCGTTGGCAAGGAGCTTCCAGGCTGCATGCCGTAGGCATTGGTGGGCGGCGCCGGCGTAAGCACCACTTCCACCAAGCCCGCCCGATCGCAAAGCCGATCGCAGGCTTGCCAAAAAGAAACTTCGCCGGTGTCGAGGGTTATTTTTTTTTCGGCGACTTTGCTGCGGTCGCCGACGACGTGAATCGCCAGGCCGGCGAGGCGTGCCAGCTCGTTGACGGCGTCCAGGGCAGGCATTTCTTTGACGTTGAGGTGAACGTGCTTGGCCGCCAGCATGCGCTCGGTAAACGCCTTTTCCTCGATTTTGCGAATCAACTCCGCTGCGCGTTTGCTGGTTTCCAGGTCGGTGGTAGGCACTCGTTTGAGTTGTTCGAGCGCCCCGGCTCCGATCGCTTCCAATGCCTTTTGCGCGGCTCGGCGCTCTTGAAACTTGCCGCTGCCTAGCTTCACGATGAGAACATCGATGCGTTGGCTACTCGAGTCTTGAGCGTCGGCCGCACTCGCCAGGGCCGGAAGGCGTAAGGTCAGAAACAATGCAAGGCAGACGACTGCTCGAAACATGGCCCATCTCCTTGGCGGTCACGCGAACAATTCTCGCACGGGCTCGCCCCTATCCAAAATCTCGATGGGGCGGCCTTCCGGGTGCATGAGCCATTGGTGGGGATCGACCCCAATGGCGTCGTAGATTGTCGAGGCGACGTCGGCAGGCGCGATAGGCCGCCGCGTCACGTAGGCGCCGCGCCGGTCGGTGGCGCCCAACAGCAGGCCGCCCCGCACGCCGGCGCCGGCGAACAGGAGCGAGGCGGCGGGCCCCCAGTGATCGCGGCCCGCATCTTTATTGATCGCCGGGGTCCGGCCAAATTCGCCCATGGCCACGATCAGGGTGTCGGCAAGCAAGCCGCGCTGATGGGCATCTTCGAGCAAAGCGGCAAAGCCTCTATCGAAGTCGGGCAGCTTGCGACCGAGTCCGTCCCAAATTTTGGCATGGTGGTCCCAGCCGCCGAAGTTCACGGTCACAAAGCGTACGCCACGCTCAATCAGTCGCCGAGCGAGCAAGCAACTTTGTCCGAAGGTGGTTCGGCCATAGCGATCGCGCAGGTTGGCGGCTTCGCGCTCGATCGCGAACGCGCTCCGTGCCTCGCTGGAAAGGATCAGCGCCTGGGCACGCTGCTGGAACTCGCCGTAGGTCGCCAACTGATCGTTGCCGTGAATTTGTCGCGTCAGGCCGTCCATCGCCTGCTAGCAGGCTGTGACGGCGTTCGATGCTGCGTGGGCTAAGATTTTCGCTTGGCGATACATCTTGCACTTGAAAGTTCGCCTGATTTGGATCGCCCGTGCGGAAGGACTCATAACGCCCGCCGAGCCATGAGCTTTTGCCCAGCTCCCACGTGAACGACGGATTGCGCGGAATCGACACATAGGGAGGCAGCGGTCCGCGAAAACCGAGCTGATGCGAGGCTACCGCCCCCATCGCGGGATAGTCGCCGAACGGCGAGCCGAAGCGGCCGCACAGGACCCAGTTGGTCGCGGTTTCGTGATGGTCGTTATTGTGCGCACCCGAGCGAACGAGAGCGACTTTATCCATCATGCCGGCCATGCGCGGCAACAACTCGCCGATGTGCGTGCCGGGAACGTTCGTGGCGATTGGACGATAGATGCCGCGGATTTGCTCGGGAGCCTCCGGCTTGAGATCGAAGCTGTCATGATGCGAAAGCCCGCCGCCCAGGTAAACGAGAATCACCGACTTGGCCCGCGCTTGCCGGCTATTGGAAGCAGCATGCGCCTCGGCCGCCAACAATCGTGGCAGGCTCAGTCCCAGTCCCGTCAAAGCGCCCACGCGCAAGAAATCACGGCGCGAGACGCCATCGCATCGTCGCCGGGGATTGCCGAGGAAAAGGTTCAGCATGGTGGGCTTCCGCCAGAAAAAAGAAAGCTAGGCGAGACGGCATGGGCGTATGAGATTAGCCCCTAATCTAACCGTTCCGCATGGGCAAGGCAAAAGCTTTCCCGGAATTTTCGGATGCAACAACCCAACCCAAGGGTAGAACCGATCTCGTCTGCCACGGTAAACAAGAAGTCGACATCTCTTGACAGCCAATCCCCCTTTCGCTATCCCGCGCCCTAAAGCCTGACATATTTTTTGTCAAAAACGGGATGCCTCATGATGCGAGCCCATGCTTGGGCCCTGCTTTTCCTGGCGCGTGGGCAGCCGCCGGTGCGCCGCCAAACGCCTTCGGCGAACTTTTGCCCGAGCCCGCCGGACACCGCGCCACACTTGGCAATCCGCTCGAGCAACCGGCCTCCGGACCGATCACGCCAACGCGCGGCACCGCCGCGGTGGAGACTGGGCCCGCGTCAGGCGACAACGGTTCGGCCGGATCTTTCACGGGAAGCTATACCACCCTGCCGCGACCGGTCTCCGACCCCGTCACAGTTGCCCCGCCGGGCCCGCAATTGATTTCCGGCACCAGCGACGGGTCGGGCGCCACGCGGGCTGTTAACGGTTTGTTCGACAATCTTTCTTTTTTTGCCGGACTGGACGGCTCCAAGGAACCTGCTGATTTGGGCGTCAACGCCAATTTGGGCTACCGTCTCGCCGTCAATTGGGGCTTTCCCATCTTCGAGGAGGCGGGCATCGGCATCCAGGTGGGCAGTGCCGTCAATCATTCCGAAAATGCCGTGCGGGTTTTGAAGTTTCTCGACGGCACGGTCGAGCGCTGGCAGAGTTTCACGACGGTCGGCCTATTTCAACGGAGCCAGTCGGGCTTTCGCTGGGGCGTGGTCTACGATTTTCGCTTCGACGACTATTATGACCGGACCAGCGCAGGCCAATGGCGCGCCCAAATCGGCATGGAGACCAGCCCCGACAACGAGTTCGGCGTCTGGGCCACCATTCGCAACCACGGCGATGAAGCCTCCATCGGCCCCTATGCCTTTGCCGTCGAGCCAATCAGCCAGTGGAACTTTTATTGGCGACACATCTGGACCAATGAAATCGTCACCCGCTTCTGGTGCGGCGTGGCCTCCGACCATAGCCGCTTCAACCCGTTGATTCCGGGACAACCACAAGTCAATCATCCGTTCACGTTCGGCAGCGACATCTACGTGCCGCTCACCGACCACCTGGCTATCTTTGGCGAGGCGCATTTCATCACGCCCAACGATTCGGGCACCGTGACGGCGACTCTCGGTTTCGCCTGGTATCCCGGCTCCGCCCGCGGCACCGCCCGCAGTCGCTTCGCGCCGCTGCTGCCGCTCGCAAACAACACCACCTTCGCGCTGGATGTGCGCTGAAAACGTTGTCACTTAGTTCACGCTGGGTGCCACGGGCAGCTTGTCTGCCCGTGCTGGGTGCTTCTCGTCTCGGGATCACACGGGCAGACAAGCTGCTCGTGGCGCTCAAGTTTTTTTCTCGCCTCTCGCCTCTCGCCCCTCGCCACTCATTCCGCCCGGGCCACTTCGATCAAAACCACGACCAACAACCCCACGCTGATAATTGCGTTCACCTGAAAAAAAGCCTGGTTGACGTGCGTGAGATTGTGCGGCGTGACGAGCGCGTGCTCGTAGACAAGCAAAATGGCGACAGCGGCCAAGCCGGCCAGGTAAATCGCTCCGAGGGGCGGATTGGCGACGAAGTAGAGGGCCAGCAAAAAGGCGAGCATCACGAGATGGCAGACGAGCGCAATGCGCAGGGCAGGGCCGATGCCGAAACGGGCGGGAATGCTGTGCAGGCGTGCCTGGCGATCGAAGTCGGCGTCTTGGCAAGCGTACAGGATGTCAAAGCCGGCCACCCAAGATAATACCGCCAACCCCAAAAGCAGCGGCGCCGCCAGATCGGCCAAGCCTCGGATCGCGATCCAGGCCGCCAACGGAGCCAAGAGAAGGGATGCGCCGAGCCAAAAGTGCGCCAGCACGGTGAAGCGTTTGGTCCAAGAATAGGCGCCGACAAAAAGCAGTACCGGGATGCTTAAAAACAAGGGCCATGGATTGGCGGGATTGGTGAATAAAAAAACCGCTGTCGAAGCGATAAAACCGGCGCCGCAGATTAGTGTGAAAAGCCAAACCGCGCCCGTGCTCAAAACACCGGCGGGCAAATGGCGTGCACGACGTGCGCGGATTGGCCGCGTCGATATCACGGTCGGCCAAGCGATTGAAAGCCATGGCGGCGCTGCGGGCACAGACCATGCACACAAGGATGCCGACGAGCTCAAGCCATTGAAACGTCCGCTTGCCGTACCACGCCAAGACGGCGCCGAAGAGCGCGAACGGCAAGCGCGAACAGCGTGTGGCTGAAGCGGATCATCTCCAAGACATGGCGCAAAGTCGTTAGGGGCATGGTTGACAATCGTATCACGAGACCCGGAGTCCGGTGTAGATTAGCTTTCCAAGCTGACCGGATGGGGAGCGGCCAAAAAACGGACAGGTTGGAAACCTATCCTACGGGCGTCTCGCTGAGCAAATTGGCGATGGTGCGCGAGATGCCTCGCCCAATGCCGGGCAAGTCGGCCAACTTTTTGACCCCCTCGCGCGCCAACAATTCCTCGACTGGTGACTCCAAACCTAAAATCGTTTCGGCGGCGCGGCGATAAGCGCGAGCGCGAAAGAGGCTGGCATGTTCTCGTTCGAGAGCATGCCGCCGAGCTGCCAGGCGATCCGCGATGGTTCGATTGTCCATACCTGCATTATACGCGCGTACACTTACCCGACGCAATGTTCGCACTGAATCCAAATTGCCTGAAATTAAGCGGAGAGTTGCCCTTGCTCGGAAGTGTGTTTCCCGCGACAATGATTATAGTTACCCATAATACCGGGAAAGTCTTGCCTTTGGGGCGTTAAACGACGCCGCCGCCGGCGAGCATGAATATATGGCTCCTAGGGTTGACGCGATGTTGATTTCCACGGAGTGATCCAGGGTCGGTTGCGTTCCGGCGCACTGCGCTTGGAGGCATCCAAAAGTGGGCCTGGACCCACTTTTTTTGTTTTCTGGTCATGGAATTTCGGTCAACTGCCGCACTTGATCGCAAGGATTAGCCGGCAATTGGCGAGGAAACATCGTTCGACGACAACGAGGTTCGACGATGATGAAAGGCTCCGACCTGCTGCGGATCGTGGACCAGATGCACCACGAGAAGAACATCGACCAGGACATCATCTTCGAGGGCATCGAGGCCGCTCTGCAGCTGGCGACGCAAAAGAAGTACGGCGAAGAATCCGACGTGACCGTCGACCATCGACCGCGACTCCGGCGAAATCCATCGCCCGCAAGGGCGAGGAGATCATCGACCCCGCCGAACTGGGCCGCATCGCCGCCCAGAGCGCCAAGCAAGTCATGATCCAGAAGATCCGCGAGGCGGAGTGCAACGCCGTCTTCGACGAATACGCGGCCATGAAAGGCGACCTGGTGCACGGGCCGATCGCAGCGGCATCGAAGGAGGAGCGGCCATCGTCACGCTCGGCAAGACCGAGTCGATCCTGCCGCGCAGCGAGCAGATCCCCGGCGAAACCCACCATGTCGGCGAGCGCGATCAAGGCCGTCATTCTGGAAGTGCGCAAGGTCGGCCATCGCGTCAAGATCATTCTGTCGCGGACGCATCCGGACTTCGTGCGCCGCCTGTTCGAGAATGAAATCCCGGAAATCGCCGACCGCACCATCGAGATCAAGGCACTGGCCCGCGAGGCGGGCTACCGGGCCAAGATCGCCGTCTCCAGCATCGACCTCAAGGTGGATTGCGTCGGCGCCTGCGTCGGCGTGCGCGGCTGCCGCATCAAGAATATCGTCGATGAGCTGGGCGGCGAGCGGATCGACATCGTCCGCTGGAACGATTCGCTTCAGGTGATGATCCCCAACGCCTTGCAGCCGGCGCAGATCGAGGAAGTGTTCCTCTACGCGCGCCTGGGCCGGGCCATCGTGCTGGTCAAGGAAGACCAGCTTTCGCTGGCGATTGGCCGGCGCGGCCAGAACGTCCGCCTGGCGAGCAAGCTGGTCGGCTGGGACATCGAGATCATGACGCTCGATGAGCTCAACGAGGGCATCGAGCGGGCCGTGGGCTGGTTCAACCAGATCCCCGGACGTGACCGAAGAGATGGTCGAGGCGTTCATCGAGGAAGGCTTCCTTTCCTACGACGACCTGACGTTCCTGGAGCCGGCCAAGCTGGGCGAGCTTGCGGGCATCACCGAAGAGCAGGCCGAAGACCTCATCGCCTTCGCCGAGGAAGCCGCCGAGCGGGTCGTGAGGAAGCCGAGGCTGCCAAGGCCGAAGCCGCGGAAAAGCCCGAGGCCGCATGCGGCGACGACGCAGCCGCGCCGTGGCAGCGCGGCGTCGCCAGCTGTTCAAGGAAGGCGGCCGGAATCCACGCAATGAGCCGAAGCCGACGCTGGAAAGCATCTTCGGACCGGCTGACGCCGGAAGCGGCGCCGGCCGAGGAGGAACCAAGCTGAGCGCCGAGCAGGTGTTCGGCGAAGGCTGCCGGCACCGACAGGAGAGGTGCCCGTGGAGAAACCGGCGGAACGAGTAGACAGGTTTTCAGAGGACTGTAGAACGGCTCTCCGAGTTGCGTTATTGCGGTAGGGACGGCTGGCGAGCCATCCCGAGGGAGCTGAGGATTTTCCTCTTTTCAAGGGCCGGCGGTCGGTTAGAATGAACGATGGAATCGTGCGATGGTCACAGTGAATTTCATGTTGACAGGAGCAGCGCTTGCAAAAAGAAAGAGTGCGCGTCTACGCCTTGGCTCGGGAGCTGGATATCGAGAGCAAGGATCTGCTCGACCTCTGCAGGCAGGCGGGCTTCGAAGTCAAGAATCAGCTGAGCAACCTGGAGCCCGAGCAGGTGGACGTGGTCAAGGAGCTCGCCAAACGCGGCGCGAAGCCGGCGACGCCGCCGCCGGCAGCCGAAATCGCCGATGGCGACAGGCTCCCTGAAGTCGGTAAGGCCATGCCGAACCTGACGAGCCGCCCGCGCCGGGACGGCGAGGCCGTGCGCCCGAGTGCAGCCCCCGTGGAAGCCACGCCGCCTGTGCCCGCGGCGAAGATCGTCGAAAAACCATCGAGCCCGACACCTCGCAAGCAGGCCGGCCAAAGATGAGCCAGGCGAAACCGCCGGCCGCAGTGCCTCCGCCGACCACGCCGTCAGCCGTCCCGGTCGAGGCGGCCGCGATGCTCAAACCGAGCGAAGTAAAACCTCCGCACGGCCATTCCTAAGGCCCCGCCGGCCCTACCAGCCACGCCCGTATCCCGGACGCCGCCGAATTTAGGCTCCGGCCGCCCCGGCGGACTTCGGCCCGCCCCCAAAAAACCGGTGATGCACGCGGGCTTCGGCTCCCACGCTGTGCCGCCGCCAACGCTGCGACCCATGAAGCCTCCCGTCAAAAAGGCGGAAGCGGTCCAGCAGCCGATCGGTCGGCTCACGCAAGAGCAACTCGGCGGCACCAAGCCCATTCGTCCCGAAGATGTGCGTGCGCCCTGCCCGCCGCTCCGGGCGACGTCCCGTTTGTCGAGGAAGACGATGACGGCAAGAGGCAAGGGGGGCAAAAAGCCCACCGGCGTCGTCGGCCGCGATAAACGCAAGGTGGCCCGCAACAAACGCGCCGAAGAACGCAAGGGCCAGAAGGACGAAGTCGTCGTGGCCGCCGGCGGCAAGCTGAAAATCCTTGACGACGACCGCCCCAGCCCCGGTCACAAGCTGCGCAAGGGCAAGCAACGGCTGGCCACGCGCCGCGCTGAGCAACCTGGAGTTGGAGCTGCCGATCACCGTCCGCTCGCTTTCCGAAGCGCTCGGCATACGCTCGGTCGAGTTGCTTTTCAAGCTGCGCGATCACGGCGCCGCACCGACGACCACCATCAATTCCATCGTCGAGCCGTCGCTGGCCGAGGTCATCGCCCTCGAATACGGCCTGGAAATCGACATCAAGAAGCCGCTCGACGCCGAGGATGCAGTCCTGGCCGATATCGATCAAGCCGGACAAGCCCGAAGACCTGGTGCCGCGTGCCCCGATCGTGACCATCATGGGCCACGTCGATCACGGCAAGACGTCGCTGCTCGACAAGATTCGCCAGCAGCAACGTCGTCGCGACCGAAGCGGGCGGCATCACCCAGGTCATCCGCGCCTGGCGCGTCGAGCACGGCGGCCAGCCGATCACGTTCCTCGACACGCCCGGCCACGAAGCGTTCACCAAGATGCGGGCCCGCGGCGCCCAGGTCACCGACATCGCCGTCATCGTCGTGGCCGCCGACGACGGCGTCATGCCGCAGACCGAGGAAGCCATCAACCACGCCAAGGCCGCCGGCGTCTCGCTCGTCGTCGCCATCAACAAGGTCGATCTGCCCAACGCCAACGTCAACAAGACCCGGCAGCAGCTTTACGGCCTCGAACGTGCTCCCCGATAACATGGGCGGCGACGCCCCGTTCGTCGAAACCAGTGCCGCCACGGGCAAGGGCATCGACGAACTGCTCGACCAGCTCTCCGCTCGTCGCCGAACTCAAGGAGCTCAAGGCCAACCCGAACAAGCCGGGCCGCGGCACCTGCCTGGAAGCCATGCTCAGCGAAGGCGAAGGCGTGCTGGCCACGCTGCTGGTGCGCGAGGGCACGCTCCGCCGCGGCGACGTGATCCTGTGCGGCGCCGCCTATGGCCGCGTCCGCCAGATGTACGACGACCTGGGCCGGCCGATCCAGGAAGCCGGCCCCAGCGTGCCGGTGCGCATCACCGGCCTCGATGAGGTGCCCGAACGCCGACGACCCGTTCCACGTCGTTGCCCGACCTGGCCATGGCCCGCGACATCGCCGAGAAACGCAAGGCCAAGCAGCAGGAAGCGGCCCTGGTCAAGCGGCGCGCCGCTCACGCTCGAGAACGCTGACCGAGGCCAAGATCGCCGAGCTCAAGGTCATCCTCAAGGCCGACTTCCGCGGCTCCGTCGAGGCGATCCGCAAGGAGCTCGAAAAGCTCCAGCACGAGGAAGTCCGCGTCCGCGTCCTGCGAAGCCGGCATCGGCGCCATCACCGAAAACGACGTCTGGCTGGCGCTGACCTCGCCCGAGGACA
Organism: uncultured Planctomycetota bacterium; assembly: GCA_963750865.1. Lineage (GTDB taxonomy): Bacteria > Planctomycetota > Planctomycetia > Gemmatales > Gemmataceae > CAVVSQ01. Next base: position 154,415 of record CAVVSQ010000030.1, on the reverse strand, counting down.
CGATCATCGTCGGCTTCAACGTCGTGCCCGACGATCGCGCCCTGGCCCTGGCCGAGGAGAAGGGCGTCCAGATCCGCGAATACGACATCATCTACAACCTGACCAACGACATCCGCGCGGCCCTCGAAGGCAAGCTCAAGCCGCGCGAGGAGGTCGTCCACCTGGGCCGGGCCGTCGTCCGCGAAGACGTTCAAGATCAGCCGCGTCGGCACGATCGCCGGCTGCTATGTCACCCAGGGAACGATCAAGCGCAACGCCAAGGTGCGCGTGATCCGCGAGGGCGTGGTGATCTTCCCGCCCGCCGACCGGACCGCCGGCCTGGAATCGCTCAAACGCTTCAAGGAAGATGTCGGCGAAGTCCGCGAAGGGCTTCGAGTGCGGCATCAAGATCGCCGGCTACGACGACATCAAAGTCGGCGACGTCATCGAAGCCTTCCGCGTCGAGCAGGTTCAGCGAACCTTGTAGCACCGCGTGGTTCGCGATTCAAGTGTAGAGCGGATTGCCAATCCGCTCTACGGATACAAGTGCGACACGCACGATTTATGATCGTCGGCACATTGCGCGTTCGTCTGTTGCTCCGGGAGGCGCGCAGCCTCAAGGACAAAAGGCAGGTGGTCAAGAGCATCAAGGACAAGCTGCACAACAACTTCAACGTTTCGGTGGCCGAGATCGAGGCCCAGGACAATCGCCAGTTGGCGGTGCTGGGCTTCGCCATGGTCTGCGAACGAGGCCAACGCGCTCAAGAAGGCGCTGAGTCAGATCGTCGAAGCCCTGCGCGTGCATCCGGTCGCCGAGTTGCTGCGATTACGAGATCGAGGTTTAGAGCCATGAAAACGCATCGCCTGGCCCGGGTCGCCGAGGTCGTCCGGGAAGTGGCCGGCGAGACGATCCTGTTCGAGCTGCAAGACCCGCGCGTCAAAGGCGTGACCGTGACGCGCACCGAGGTGGCGGCCGATTTGCAGCATGCCAAGGTCTTCGTCTCGCTCATGGGCACGCCCAAGGAGCAGGCCCTGTGCATGCACGGCTTGCGCCATGCCGCCGGTTTCGTGCAATCGAAGTTGGCCTCCCGAATGAAAACCCGCTTCACGCCGGTCGTGAGCTTTGTGGTGGACGAGGGGGTCAAAAAGAGCATCGAAGTGACGCGCCTTATCAACGAAGCCTTGGCTCAGTCCCGTCCGACCGAGCCAAAGTCCGCCGATGGAACGGCCGAACCGGTCCCGGAGGAAGGATAAAGTTCGCCGCCGGCGATTTTATTCATGACAGGATTTCAACTTCCAAACCACGAGGGCGAGGGAAACGCACATGACAGTTACCATGAACAAGCAAAAACTGGTCAACCAACTGTTCGCGCTGCACAAGGTGCCCAAACAGGCGGATTTGCATGGCAAGCAGGTGCTCGAGCAATTCCTCTACGCCATCTGCCGCGAAGGCGTGACTCGCGACGCCGCCGATCAGGCCTTCGCCGCCGTGCGCGAGCGCTTCTTCGACTGGAACGAGTTGCGCGTCAGTTCCCTCGAAGAGATCGCCGACGTGCTCAACGAGTTCGTCTCCGACGGCGAGGCTCGCGGCCAACGGCTCATCGACTTTCTCCAGGAAGTTTTCGAGACCACGTTTTCCTTCGATCTGGAAGGCTTGCAAAAGAAGGGCCTCAAGCAAGCGGCCAAGCAGCTCGCCCGCTACCAGGCCGCCAACGACTATGCCATCTCGTGGGTCATCCAAAAAAGCCTCGGCGGGCATGCCATCCCGCTGGACGCCGCCGCGCTGCGTGTCTTGCGCCGCCTGGGCATTCTCGAAGACGGCCAAGACCTCGAAATTTTGCGGACCTCGCTTGAGCACCAAATCCCCAAGCTCAAGGGCGCCGATTTCGTGGACCTGATCAGCGTCCTGGCCGAGGACAACTGCTGGGAAGCCGACCCGGCGTGCCCCACGTGCCCGCTGCTCAAAGCGTGTCCGACCGGCACCGAAGCGAAAATGGCCGCCGCCGCGGGCAATAGCAAAAGGTCACGATAAGCAAGGACCCGTGCCACGCAGTAACCGGTTGACCAGCAATACCACTAAAAAGTCCGCCTTTGGAGTTGTCGATGGCATACCGAAAATACACCGTCATTTACGAGCCGGCTGAAGAGGGCGGGTACTACGCTCATATTCCGGCTCTCGAAATCACGACGGAGGGCGAGACGCTCGACGAAGCCAAGGAAATGGCCCGGGACGCCATCGACAACACACTCGCATGTCTGCGCCAACTGAACCTGACAATTCCCGAGGAGATCGGCAGCGAAGAAGTCGAGATTTCTTCGTGACTCCCCGGCTTCCCGCGCTAAAACCGGCGGAGGTAATTCGAATCCTGGAACGCAACGGCTTTCGCCTCCTACGCTCGACGAAGCATCGCACCTACATCGACACCGCGGACCCGCCCCACCTGGTGCGTGTCCCTTTTCATGCCAAGGACCTAAAGCCCAAAACGCTGCGGTCTATCATTCGCCAGGCTGGCTGGTCCCATGAGGACTTCTTGCAAAAGCTGTAACGACCTTAAAAACAATGGTCAATAAGCCCTTTGGCTGCACTTTGGGTCCAAGCCGACGACTCTTCCTTCACGCTGAGCATCCCGAAAGTTTTTTTCCTTGACGCTTACTCATTTCTCGGCGACAATCAGTTGATTCATGTCGGGGAACGTGGAACTCCCACAGGAATTGCAGCGTCATATCTCAAGCAGACGGTGGTCTGTCGCAAGGCCGAGCCTCACGCTCGGCGGGGGAGGCAGCTGTGCGTAATCGACGAGATTCGGCGGCATTCACTTTGATCGAGCTCTTGGTCGTCATCGCCATCATCGCCATTCTGATAGCCCTTTTGGTTCCCGCCGTGCAAAAGGTGGCGCGAAGCGGCCAACATCGCCCAGTGCAAAAACCAACTCAAGCAGATGGGCCTGGCCTTTCATGCCCACCACGACGCGTTCGGTGTTTTTCCTTCCGGCGGCATGGATTGGACCGATTACAACCGCACCATGAACGGCAATGTTTCGGCCGATTACAAAACTCAGGCCTGGGGTTGGGCGTTCCAAATTCTTCCTTATATTGAGCAAGCAAACTTATGGAACTTGCCCAGGGGCTCGCAAAATGACCTCCAGATCGCGGAGGCTCCCATTCCGACATATATTTGCCCCTCGTTTCGCGGGCCAATCGTCAGGCCGTATATTCAGTCGTCTGGCGCATCTAGCATCCGGCGCGCCATGATGGATTACACGGCTTGCGGCGGCCTCAAGGGGGGCAGCTACGACGGCGCCGTGGTTCCCTCCAAGTCCTATTTGAATCTCGGTATAACTCGCAAGTTGGCCGACATTACCGACGGCACTTCGTCGACACTCCTCATCGGCGAGAAATTCGTCATCGCCGCCGGCGCTTACGATCCGACGTGGCAACGGCCGCCAAACGTCCCCGGGCCCAACGCCTACGGACCGTGCAACGACGACCAGGGTTACGTCGATGGCTGGGATAACGACGCCATTTGTTTCGCCGAAGGCGGCGGCAATTTCCTCGTCTCCACTCAAGATGGTTACTCGGTCGAGCTGCCCAGAAAGATCGACCCCAGCACCGGCGACACCGACGATTGCGGCAACAACTTCGGCTCGATCCACGACAGCGCGATGATGGCGGTGTTTTGTGACGGCTCCGTTCATTCCATTAACTACACCATTGCGCCGACCGTCTATGGCCGCATCTGCCGCATCAACGACGGCTTGGAAGCGGGTTTCGAGGAGTGAAGGCGAAATGCGAGCTTTTACGTCTATCATTGAGCGCTGCCCGAACACCGGCCTATTTGTCGGCTATATTCCCGGGTTCCCCGGTGCCCATTCACAAGGGGAAACGCTCGATGAGGTGCAACGGAATCTTGCCGAGGTTATCGGGATGCTGCTGGAGGACGGCGTGAACGTGCCAGCGCGACTCGCGCTCGTCGAGGGCCTCCTAGCCCCGCCGCACGCGCGACCCGGAGGTCTCCCGCACCACGCTGAGGCACCACGCTGAGGCACCACGCTGAGGCGTCCTTCCTGTTCGCCCCCGCGCCGCAGTAGACTTTTGCCATGGAACGATTTCGCTTTCACGGCGACGACTCGCTTTTTTACGTCACCTTTACTGCGGTTCAGTGGCTTGTCTATTTATCAAGGCCGTTTCATATCCTTTCCGGCCGGCCGAACCGTCTTCCAAATTACTCTCGACGAGAGGGGCGGATGGTGATACAATGTAAACACATTGGACTCCAGGAGGTCGTGTATGATCAAGAAACTCACCAAGCATGGCAATAGCTACGCGCTGGTCATTGACAAACCAGTGTTGGAATTGCTTAACATTGATCCGGCAAGTCCATTGGAGATCACTACGGACGGCCAAACGCTCGTTGTCTCGCCGGTGAGGGATCCCAAGCGCAAAGCGCGATTTGAGGCGACGTTGGCGGAGACCAATCAGCGGTACAAGCGCGCCCTAAAGCGGCTCGCGGAATAACGGACCCATCATTCTCTCCTCCCCCAAGCGCCGCCAGATATGTTACCGTGGTATCTGATCAAAGTCCGCGTTGCCGAAGTGAAGGTCCGCAGCTGAGGAGCCAATGGAATGTGCGCTTATAAACCCCGGCCCGGCGCGTGGAGCGGAGAAAATCATTGCCGTCACCGTTAACAAACGGTGTTTAACGGTGGCTTCGGCAAAAAATGCGTTTGGACTACCCTCAGCCCAATCCGCTTATGTTAGAACTTGTCAAGGATATGCGCGGCGGTGCGCGGGCATAATTTGCAGTGATACCCGTTTCACCCCTTCAGCGCCCGTTGTAGCGTCACGCCCAAATCCGCCGGGCTCTCCGCGACGTGAATGTTGGCCGCACGCAAGGCGGCGATCTTTTCCTTGGCGGTGCCGCTGCCGCCGGAGATGATGGCGCCGGCGTGGCCCATGCGTTTGCCGGGAGGGGCGGTTTGGCCGGCGATGAAGGCGCCTACCGGCTTCGTGACATGCTTTTGGATGAACTCCGCCGCTTTCTCTTCCGCAGTGCCGCCGATCTCGCCCATCATGAGAATCGCTTCGGTTTTGGGATCGTCTTGAAACATCTGCAAGGCGTCGATAAACGAGGTGCCCACGATCGGGTCGCCGCCCAGGCCGATGCAGGTGGATTGCCCCAGGCCCAGGTTGGAGAGTTGCCAGACCGCTTCGTAAGTTAAGGTGCCGCTGCGGCTGATGAGGCCGACGTTGCCGGGCTTGTGAATGTAGCCGGGCATGATGCCCATCTTGCACTCGCCGGGCGTGATGATGCCGGGGCAGTTGGGGCCGATCAAACGGCACGGCTTGTCTTTGAGAAAGCGCATCGCCTTGGCCATGTCGAGAACGGGCACCCCTTCGGTGATGGCCACGATAACGGCGATGCCGGCGTCAGCGGCCTCCATGATGGCGTCGGCCGCACCGGGCGGGGGCACGAAGATCATCGTCGCGTTGGCTCCCGTCTTGGCGACCGCCTCGGCGACGGTGTTGAAAAGGGAAAAGCCGTCTTTGATCGTTCCCCCCTTGCCCGGCGCCACACCGCCGACGATCTGCGTGCCATATTCCCGGCACTGGAGCGCATGGAACGTCCCCGCCTTGCCCATGCCCTGCACCAAGACCCGCGTGGATTTATTGACGAGAACGCTCATGAATGGTTCCTTTTATTTGCACTCATTGGCCGGGCAACGCGAAAAACTCGCCCACCTTGCAGCGGAAATCGGGCAGCACGTCTTCGCCCGTCAATTCGTCCGTGTCCTCGAGAACATAATAATCCTTGCCAAGGCGATACACCGTCACGTTGTGGGCCTCGGGGTCGATGAGCCACACGATCGCGATGCCGAATTGCAACAGTTCCTTGACGCGGCGGTTCACCTTGCCAACGGTGTCGTTAGGCGACAGCACTTCAACCGCCACGCGCGGTGGTTGGTCGCCGTATTTTTCTTCGACCTCGTCGAAGGATGTCACGTCTTCGTAAAAGGCGACGTCCGGGCCGCGCACCGTGTCGGGATCGCGTTCGGTTATGACCCCAGTGTCGTTGGAACATGCGTAGCCCTTTTTTCGGGCGATAGCGAAATTGCGCAGAATGCCTCCAACATTGTTGCAAACGAGTCCGTGACGCTTGCCCGGCCTGGACATTTCCACCACCTCGCCACGTTCCAATTCGAACACTCGGTCGCGATTTTCCGATCGGTGTGTGAAATGGTAAAACTCTTCGGCCGTAATCGGTTTAATCGTAACGGTTGCCATGTCCAGCCCTCACTTGACCGCGGCCACGACCTTCTTTGCCGCATCGGTCAAATCCGTCGCCGGCGTCAGGTTGAGGCCGCTTTCTTTGAGCAATTTGCGCCCCTCGCCGACGTTGGTCCCTTCGAGGCGCACCACAAACGGGACCTTCGGTTTGACTTCCTTGAAGGCGGCGATGACGGCGGTGGCGATGATGTCGCACTTCATGATGCCGCCGAAGATGTTGATGAGCACGGCCTTGACGCGCGTGTCCGCCAGCAAGATCCGCAACGCTTCGGTGACTTGCTCCTTGTTGGCGCCGCCGCCGACGTCGAGGAAGTTGGCCGGGTCGCCGCCGTGATACTTGATGATGTCCATGGTGCTCATGGCCAGGCCGGCGCCGTTGACCAGGCAGCCGATGTTGCCCGTCAGGCTGATAAAGCTGAGCCCGGCCTTGGTGGCCCGCAATTCGGCGGGGTTTTCCTCGGTCTCGTCGCGCAGGGCCGCGATGTCGGGATGGCGAAACATGGCGTTGTCGTCGAACGTCATCTTGGCATCGAGCGCCTGGACTTCGCCGGTCTTCGTCACCACGAGGGGATTGATCTCCGCGAGGCTGCAATCCTTGGCCAGGAACACCTGCGCCAGCGCGGCCATGATGCTTTCGGCCTGAGCGACTTGATCGCCGGTGAAGCCCAGCGTAAACGCCAGCCTCCGAGCCTGAAACGGTTGCATTCCAGCCTGCGGATCGACGGGCACCTTGATGATCTTTTCGGGGCTGCGGGCGGCCACCTCCTCGATCTCGACGCCCCCCTCGGCGCAGGCCATCACCACGGGCAAGCCCACCGCGCGATCGACCACCATGCCGAGGTAAATCTCGCGATCGATGTCGGCCGCTTGTTGCACGAGGACTTTGGAGACTTTTTGGCCTGTCGCGGCGGTCTGTTTGGTGACCAACGGGTATTTGAACATGACATCAGCCACCGTGCCGACGTCGGCGCGCGAGGTGATGAATTTGACGCCGCCGAAGTCTTTGCCACTGTCCTGGAAGCGTCCCTTGCCCCGGCCGCCTGCGTGGATTTGCGCTTTGAGGACGACGGGCCCGCCAAGTGTGTCGAAAGCCTGTTGTGCCTCCGCGGAAGTGGAGGCGACGATGCCGCGCGGCACGCTGGCGCCGGCAGCGGCCAAGAGTTCTTTCGCTTGATATTCGTGAATTTTCATGAAGCTTCCTCGGATGATGACAACTTCATCGTTATATGAAAGCGGTTGGGCCTAGGAGAGCGGTTTTTCCTTCGTCAGTCAGCGGGTCGTGGTGCACGTTTCCAACGTGCACGTTAAAAACGTGCACCACAACGCAATACCGATGCCCCTGCCAGGGTTGCCTTGTTTGCCGAAGCGCTTTGTCGTTATAATCCCGCACCACGCGATGCTCCCCTTTGTCTCTCGAGCATCTATTGTAATTGTCGCCGGGAGGTCCACGGATGGATACGCCGTCTTCGGCAGGAGTGCCTCGACGTTGGCGCGATGCCAAGCCGGTAGCCCCCGCGCCTGCTCCAGCTCATCGCAGGGTCCGGCCGCGCGGCATCCTTGTGTTTTTTGCTTTGACGACCATGCTGCTGATTCTGGTTGCCATCGGCGCCATGCTGTCATGGCTGCGTCCCGTGGCTCGGCCCTGTTTGCTGCCCATTATGGTGTCCGGCTATGACATGAACACATTGCCGGCCCCGCCCATGGTGGGGCTTGCTAGGGATAGCCTCTGCACGCCGGCCTATTTTCGAATCGGTGAAATGCCAACCCGGTTGCAGGGACACGTCATCTTGCGCGAGCTTGCGAATCTGGCGAAAATGGGCAACGAAGAGAGCGCGGTGGTATACATCAGCGCTCACGCCCTTTTGGGCGAGGCGGGACAAGTTTTCTTGTTACCGGCTGATGCCAAACCAGACAACGTCGGCACCTGGATTGCATTACGCGAGGTGCTGAACAACCTGAAAGCGTGCCCGGCGCAACATCTACTGCTGGTGTTGGATATCGCGACGCCCGGCCGGCCTCCCTTCTTCGGCAATTTATATGGCGATCTGGCCGGCTCAGTGGAGGCTGAGTTGCAGGCCGTGCCCGATCACCGCCGCCTGGTGCTGAGCGCTGCGCTAGCGGGCAAGTCTCGCTGGTGTCTGAAGAATTGGGCCGGTCCGTGTTCTCCTATTATTTCGAGGAAGGCCTGCGCGGCTACGCCGACGGGTACGCAAGTGACGGCGAACGCGATCGCCGAATCACGGTGCGAGAGTTGGCGGCGTTCGTGCGGGCCCGAGTGGATCGTTGGGCGCAAAGGAATCGCGCTATCCGCCAAACGCCGATGCTGCATGGCACCGGTGACGATTTCGCGCTGCGCGTTTTGGATCGCGATGAGCCGCGCGATCATATTGCCTTGGCGCAACCTCGCCAATATCCCGATTATCTGAAACAAGGCTGGCAAGCGCGCGACGCCTGTTGGCAGGAAGCGATGTACCGCTTCGAACCAAGTTCCTCGGCACAAATGCAAGCGGGCCTATTGCGCGCCGAGAACGCTTGGCGGGCCGGCACTTTTGATTCTGACAAGCAACATCTCGCCGCGATTTTGGAATCGGCGCAGGTCCGCCTGTCGCGGCAGCGATCGCTATTCCAGCCGCGGCCGGCCAGCCTGGCTCAAGAGCAGGTCATCAATCCGCAAGCGGCTGAGACCGTCACCAAAGCCGTGCGTGACTTGATGGATAGTTTACACGCCCGCCTGTTGCAGGCCCCACCCGAGGAGGCCGAGAAGCTCAAAGCCACCGTGCGCGCGGCGTTTCAATACACCGTGAAGGACCAACCGAGCGAGATCTTGGAAGCCGCTGTCTTCGCCTGCGCCGTAGCCGACCCCAAGCACGATCCGGGCACGCTTCGGTTTTTGGACGATGTGCTGCGCCGCCGCGCCGAGCCGGAGCCGCATTTCGTGGAAACATTGCTGCTGCGCCAACTCGCCGATTTGACTTATCGCGTGGCCGCCAAGGACTGGCCGGGGCCGCTGGTGGGACGCATGCTGCGCCTGGCGGAGCTTGGTGAAAAGGCCAACGCCGATGCGGTCGCCTTCCCCTGGACGGTGCCGTTGCTGGAGGAAGCCGCCCAGGCACGCCATCAAGCCGAGGTTTGCTTGTGGGCGCGCGGCTATGCCGCCTTTGGCGATGTCGAGCGTTTCGCCGAGTCAGCCGAGGACGCTTACAAGGCGGCGCTGGCTCAAGCGGGCTTGATTCATCATGCGCACGCGGCGCTGGCGGAGGCGCAAGCGCTGGTGCCGTTTTTTCTGCCCTATTTGGAAACGGATGGCGAACTTCAGGAAACCTGGGAGCAAGCGGTGGACGCGACGCGCACCCTAGAGGCCGCCCTTGCTAATCCACCGGTTTGGAAAAAAGGCAAAGCCGCCACGAGCGCCGTGGCGCTTCAAGAAAGACTCGGGGCGGTGCAAGCGACCGCCCAACGCCTCGCCGGCAAGATCGACCAATTGCAGAGACCCTTTACCAAGAAAAACGTCACTGAACTCGCGAATCGGATCGAGCATCACGCACTTGCGGACCCCGCTTTGGTGGCCAAAGCAGAAGCCATTTTAACCATCCCCGCGCCGTCGCTGCTTGCCGCCGACCGCGCCACGGTTTGGGAGCTTGCCCGCCGAGTGGCGATGCCGCCTCAATCAAGAGACGATGCGGCTGGATCAAGAGGATGACCGGCTTCACGGCATTACCGCTTGTCCGGAGCCGATCCGGATTGATTACGCACTGCAGGACGAAAGCGCCGATGTGCGCTGCCGAGCTGGGAATCTACTGGCCCTGCTGGAATTAGCCGGCATTTCCCGCGCTGAGACACAGCCGGCGCGGGCCACCTTGGCGCGGCTCGCTACAGCCGCCCCGGCTCCGCGGAATTGGATTTTGTTGGAAAAACAACTACACAAAATCGGAGCGCAGGCATTGGCGCGCCGCTGGGATCAGGAAAAGTCGCCGCTAGCGCGGATGCAACTGCAATGGATTATGTCACCGCTCGATCCTCTTGCATCCGTGGAAGGCGCCTCCATCGCCGCCGCCTCTCTGGTGCGTTTGCGCCAAGTGCGCGATCACTGGACTTGGCTGGGCGATCTCTACCGCTATCAGGCCCGCGATTACCAGGGGCTGGATTTGGCAGGCGCCGGTCCCATGGCGGCCCAGGCCTTTTACGCCGGCGCCGCTGCGGCAAACGAGGACATCGCCCGTCATGAACCGGAAGTCTATGCGACGATTCACATCACGCGGCCCGTGGCTACCGTGGTCTCGCCGCGAATGCCGGTTCGCGCCACGCTTGAAATTGACCGCGTCATGCCACCCGGACTGTTTGGGCCTCTCGATGTTGCGCTTACGCTCTCGGATAAAGCCTGGTTGCAAGTGAGTCCGGACGCCGTGCATCTATTGGAAGTCCCCGAAGCCGCCGAGCCTCGTCACATACACAGCAAACTTACCGTGCAGATCGGGCAATTACCTGACGCGGCGCGATCGGCGAAGCCGCGTCCGGCGGGATTCTTGGCGAAGGCCCGGTTCGAAGGCCGCACCTATCACACGCTGGTCGACGTGCCCATGGAAGCCGTTGCCAGGGACGTGCAAATCATCGCCAGTGCGGATCCGGCTACGCCGACCCGGCGCTGACTGAAATCCGGCTCAGGCCCAATCGGAATGGTCAGCCGGTTTATATTTTCCTGCAAAACTTGACCGAGCGCGTGCGCAACGTGACGGTTCTGGCGCAAATGGGAGACGGTCCGCTCCACAAAGTGCAAGTCGAGTTGAACCCGGAGGAAACCAAACGCGTTCGCTTTGCCGATGCGCCGCTTCCGGCTGACGGCCTGCCGGAGGCGGCAGGCACGCTGCTTTTGCGCGTGCTCGACGTGCAAACCACCAACCTGCTCGACCAAAAGCAACTGCGGGTGGAAGTGGATTCACCCGCGTCTTATGTGCGCGTCGGTGATTTGCGCTATGTGCCCCTTTCCACTGGCGGCTTGGGCAAGCTTTCCGTGAACTTGCAAACGGCCAAGCCGGTTTCCGGACCAAAAATCCGAGCGGAGTTGATTCTCGACGCCAAGCGTTTGCGGGGCTATGCCGGTGCCGGAACCTTCCAGGGTGAACTTTTGCCCGCGGAAGCTGCGCCGTCGTTGACCCTGATCGCCGACAAAATCCGCCTGACGGCAGCGAGCAGCGCCCAAGGGCCGGTTTATGTCACGGTCGATGGTGTCGAGCGTGCCTTCCAGTACCAGGCGACGCTGACCCGCCAGGGACCAGCCTTGACGTTTCCCGCGGAGACCCGGCCAAGCGTCCGTTGGCGGGTTGCTCCATTCGTGAAGGCCGCTGCGGATATTGCTTTTCCCATCGAAGTGGACAATGCCCCGGTTGGCTCCAGTCTGGAAGTCAACCTGGGGAGAGGCACGCCCGACCGCTTCGAGCCGGAGCTGACGAGCCGGTTTGCGCGGCGCCAAGCAAGAACGGCTTGGATTTTGGCGCAGGGAAAGGATGGCGCCCTTGTGTTCGACGCCCGTGTCAGCGATTGGCACATTGCCTGGAACACCCGCTACGTCGTCGGTCAACGCCTATTGCGCGCCCGGCTTTTGGATGCGCAGGGCAAAGAAATCACGCGCGCCTCCCAGTACGTGACCATCGACAATGACCCACCGACACTGACGCGCCTAATCGACGTGCCGGCCAAGCTCCCGCGCGGCACGCCGCTCAAGTTGCAAGCTCATGCGCTGGACCCGGAGTCGGGCATTGCCCAGGTCGTCTTTTTCGTGGGTCAGCCCCACAACGAACGCATTCCGGCAAACCTGCCGACCATTGTCGCCACACCAATGGACGCCGCTAAAAACACCTGGAGCGCGGAGATTCCCTTGCCCAAGGACAAGACAGGCCCCACCGCGATTACCGCGCAATTCACCAACGGCGTGGGCCTAGTGACTTATCGCACTGCCAGCTTGGAGTTGACGGATAAGGATCCTGCGGAGGGATTGGGACATATTCGCGGCAAAGTACTGGAGGGTTCGCGCGTGCAGCCCGGCTTGGAAGTGATTTTGCGAAACGAGCGCGGCACGGAAGTGGGACGCACCAAGACGAAACCGGACGGCAGCTTTATTTTTGAAGGAGTCGAGCCCGGCGCTTATGTCATCCACTGCGTCAAACCGGATTCGGGCCGCCGCGCGGACGTGTCCACGACGGTTTCTCCCAACCAGACCTCAACGCACGACTTGGCCTTATCTCTGTGATCAAGAAAGGTGATCCGGGGGTCAAGCGCCTATCTTGAGAAAAAGGGCTACGGGCGCGGTACGTTCAATTCCGGTTCGCGTGTGGTTGCGCCACCGGGCGATTGACTGACCATGGGCACTGTGCTTGGGGCCGGTGCAGCCGAGGTTACCGGTGGGCTTTGACACCCGCAGGAAGCCGGTGGCGCCACCAGGGTTCCCGGTTCCCCGTAATAGTCCTCGAAGCCGACGCAGCCCGGCAATTGAGTTAACAGCAAGACCAGCAAAAACCGTTTCATGATCTCTCCAAGCGAAAACACCGGTCGCTCACGCTCGCGGCTCGCCATGGGGTTTTTACGCCGCCCGGCGCGATGCCGAGGACGATATTGCCAGCGTTTGCACTTCGCTCAAGACTTCACCCAAAAGCGTTTCTTCCAATTTTGCGAGCGTGGTGGCAGCCAGAGCGCCGTCGAGCACGCGATGGTCGAAACCGAGACGCATTTCCAGACTTCCCTTGTCGTCGAATAGGCCATGATGAAGCGTCGTGGTCAATAAGGGCACGAGATTCAAGAGGCCCTGCGCCTTGCCCAGCGACCGAAGTAAGCCCAAAGGTGCCGAAGTTGTGACAGCGCCGCCGACCGAATAAATTCAAGGCCGCCCACATCAGCCGACGCCGCATGAAACCAGGCAGATAGCTGACCCGGACGGTCCGCCGATAAGAGTCGATCTCCTCCACCGGCGTGTGCATGTAGTGATGCACGATGGCATCGATTTCGGGAAGGGTGCGGTTCTCGGGGCTGCGGATGTTCGCATGCAGGACGACACTTTCCTCGCCCACGCGCCGCCCAATATTGAGCGTGGCGATTGTCTTGGGATTCTCGAAAAAACGTGGCCAAGGAAAGCTCATGTAGCAGCGGCGGAGCACGGGCTCGCGTGCGCTGACGATGCCATAGGCTTTGCTAATCAGTGCGCTCCAGGTCGGTCTGGGCGTGCATGCCTGCCGGGCGGCCACAAGCGGGCCGAGGTGCATGCGCCGGTCCACCGTGACGGTGGGCACCCGCTGGCTGAACGTCATTAGATCAATGACCAGAGCGCGGAAGGGCGATATGCGGATGGACCTGCCACGCGGCTTGGACATGCGGCACGAGGGAAAAAAGGCTCGGATGCTTTATAGGGGTGCGACTCCGGGTGCGCATTGGGTTTATCCGGAAGCTTCCATAAAAGCAATAGAGAGCGCCGCGCCCTCACCTGCCGTTTTTCTAGAGTGCGTTGCACCCGCGCCGTGCGCTGCGGCACGGTTACGTTTTTGTCGCAGGGGTCTTGGGCCGAACAAGTAAGAGAGGCAATCTCTGTTCACTTTTGGTTCACGCAACCATGAAGCAATCGGCGTGGATGATCGCGCTTTTGGCCTCCGCGCTGTTTGGCCTGGCCGGCCAAGGGGCGGTATTGGGCAAGCGCCATCAGCTTGACAGACTCAATGAATGCCTGCACGGGCAGGTGCTCGATTTTACTCATAATCATGGCAAGGATCGCCGCATATGGTCGGCCGCGCTATGCGCCAAGCGCGACCTGTATGTTTATCTGCCACCCAAGTTTGATCCGGCCAAACGTTATCCGCTTGCGATCTATTTGCACGGGGCCACGCAGGATGAGCAGTTTTTCGTCACTGATTTAGCGCAGGGTTTCGACGATGCCATCGTGAAGGGTAAAGTCCCTCCGTTCATCGTCGCCGTGCCGGATGGCAGTCTGCTGGGCCGGCCCTCGTTCTTTCAGATTGCCAGCTTTTTCGCCAATTCCAATGCCGGTCGCTTCGAGGATTTCTTGATGGACGATGTGTGGAATTTCATGATGTGCACCTTCCCCATCCGTCCTGAGCGCGAGGCCCATGCGCTCATCGGCGCCTCGATGGGAGGCTCCGCCGCGGTTGCTCAGGCGATCAAGCACAAAGATAAAATCAAGGTCGCCATCGCGCTGATGCCCGCGCTCAATTTGCGCTGGGTCGATTGCCATGGTGATTACTGGGGCCGGTTCGACCCCTGCTGCTGGGGGTGGCGCACGCGGCTAAGGCCGTTCGAAATAATCGGCCGGCCCGATGACTTGGTCCGAATCCGCTTTCGCAATCTCTACTGCCCGCTCATCGGCTATGGGCCCGACGCCATGGCCAAGCTAAGCTCGTTCAACCCCATTGAATTGATGGACCAGTATGACTTGCGCGATGGTGAGTTGTCCCTTTTCGTTGGCTATGGCGGCCAAGACGAATTCAACATGAATACTCAGGTGGAAAGCTTTTTGCACCGGGCCAAAGAGCGCGGCGTGACGGTCGGCGTGGCTTACGATCCCGAAGGGCACCACGACGTGAATGGCGGCCGGCGTTTGTTTCCCGGTGCGATAAGATGGGTCGCGCCGCTGATAGAGCCGTTTGCGGAGGCCGATCAGCGCGCACACCGCGAAGGCAATTAATGGGTGGCACGCCCTGAGGTACTCCGAAGGGCGTGGGTTTGAGCCACGCCCTTCGGAGTACCTCAGGGCGTGCCACCCGAAGATTTATGCAATGTGCTTTGATCACTTCGCCGCGGTCGCTTTCCCAACGTACCCCGGCGAACCGTTGAAGCTCTTCACGAGAGTCCCATCGCTGGTTTTCCAGATGCGGATCTCGCCGTTGTTGCTCCCGGCCGCCACCCATTGACCGTCGGGGCTGAACGCAATCGCGAAAACCCAATCCGTTAAGCCGGACATCGTCTTGAGCGAGGCTCCAGTGTTGGCGTTGAATAAACGCACATTATTGTCGGCGCCGCCGACGGCCAACAGTGGGCTTTTGGCATCGGGATGGTACGCGAGCTTGAAGAGAGCCTTGCCGCCTGCGAACGAACGGATTTGCTTGCCCAGTTTTTTAGCGTCATCGGTCGCGTGCCATTGGCGCACGTTGCCGTCCTCGCCGGCAGAAAAGCCGGTCTTGCCGTCGCTGCTGATTCCAATCGCGTATACGGGATTTTGATGGTCGGGAAAAGTGACCACCGACTCTTTGGCGTCGAGGTCCCAGATTTTGGCGGTCTTGTCCCTGCTGGCCGTGATCAGTGACTTGCCGTCGGGTGCGAAGGCGACGCCGAAGACCCAGTCGGCATGGTTCTCGATGGCATGCTCCAGCTTGCCCGTGGCTAAATCCCAAACGCGGACAAGGCGATCGCAGCCGCCGCTGGCCAGCTTTTTGCCATCGGCGCTGACCGCCAGTGCCAGCACCTCGTCATCGACTTCCAAGAGTTCATTGACGAATACTTTTTTGTCATGCACGCCGTCGAGGAACGTCACTCCTTGTTTCACCGGACCTGGAGCATGGATGTCATAAATACGCACATCGCCCTCTTGCCCCGGCCGGCTGCCGGCGACGGCCAGTTTGCCGTCACGCAGGAACACCAGCGCCTTGGCGCGTTCGGCGCGGGTGGCAATGCGTTTTTCCAGGCGGCCCTGCCCAACGTCCCAGACAGTGAGCTCATGATAGTCTCCGACCACGAGTTTTTTGTTGTCCGGCGTGAAGACCAACGCATTGACGAGGAACGGATACTTGTAAGAAATCGGTGGCTGAGGCGGCTGCCAGCGAAGCCGCAGCTCGCGCATCAGGTCCGCCTTGGGGTCGAGTCCGGTATCTAACTTGGCACCTTCCTCTATCCACTTGGCGATGAGGCGCGATTTTCTCGGGCGGCAGCGGATCGCCGTTTTCCTTGGGAGGCATGCGCTCGGTGCCTTTGCCCGTCAAAAGGTCCATGATGATGCTGTCTTTCGGCTGGCCCGGCGTGACCGGATCGTCCTTGGTGCCGCCTTTGCGGAAGTTCTCATACGTCGTCATCTCAAACTTGCCCTTTTTCTTCTTGGCATCATGGCACGCGAAGCAGTTTTCCTTGAGAATCGGCGCCACGTCGTTGATGAAACTCACGGGCCCCTTCGCTTCAAGTGCCGAGGCGGACGGAACCGGGCCCGCCAACATCAGCCATGCCAAGGCGAGCGCGAGCAGCGAACACAATATGCAGTAGCAAGAAACACGAAACATGAAGGCTCCTGGTGAAATGCCAAAAGGCTGACGGTGGGTTGCTTTTCTGGATTATAAGGTATCCGCGGGATTCGGAGTACCTCATCCCGCGGCTTGAGGGACTAGAGTTCAAGCCGCGGGATGAGGTACTCCGAATCCCACGGATCTCGCCGCGAAGTCTATTTCACCGCCGGCGCCATCCTGAGCAGCGCCGCCGCGGAAAAGTTGCCGCGGCCTTCCTTGAGGCTCTGGGCAATCGCTTCGTTGGCGCGTTTCTTGACGTCAGGCTCAAAATTTTTGATTACCGACTTGAGGCCACTCTTCAAATCCTCGCCCAAGCTCTTGGCCGCTTCGCCTTCGATCGCCAAATTTGTGGTCGGGTTGACGATGCGGCGTAGCTTGAAGTCCGCCAGGTCGATGCGCAGATCGGTCAATTTGGGATCGACATTGATGTCCGGCGGAAATTTCTTGGTATCCAACGTGATGCCGATGTTGAACACCATTCCGAGGTCCAGGCGCGCGTCTGCCTGGGCCTCGACTCGGCCCAGCGCTATGCCTTTGACCCAGTTCTGCATCTCGCCGTCGCCGACCAAGACGACTTCGGAATCGACTACCAGGCGAAAGGTCTTGGGGTCGAGCTTCGTAAATTCCCTAACGCCGACCTTCAAATCACGCGCGGGGTCTTCGATGCGTGCCTTGTAGCGCCGCCAGATGCCGTTCGGATACCCTTCTTTGTCACCAATGCGTATGCGCGCGCGCGGCACGTTGGGGAACCGCACTGGCTCGGTGAGCGGCACGATTTGGCCCCAGGCACTGTGATCTTCGAACTCCTTGGGAAGCTGCTTGACCACCATCTTGTGGATCAGGCGCGAAAACTCCCGATAGTCCTGTCGCGGCGCCGGCGGCTTAGGCTCATCGCCAGCGGCGGGCAGGCACACCATCAAACCAAGAAACGGCAGGCAAGCGCAAAAGAGCCGCGCACGCAGTAAGCGGTTAATGCCGTCGCCCAATTCTAAACCGCTTACTGCGTGCGCGGCTCTTTCGATCGTCGGCACATGATCTGCAGGCGTCTTATTTGCCATGGCGACTTCCTCCAAGAATCTGGGTAACTCAACTATTTTATCGTATTCCCCGCCTGA
The DNA here is from genome assembly GCA_963750865.1 of uncultured Planctomycetota bacterium. Taxonomy (GTDB): domain Bacteria; phylum Planctomycetota; class Planctomycetia; order Gemmatales; family Gemmataceae; genus CAVVSQ01. Next base: position 136,771 of record CAVVSQ010000030.1, on the reverse strand, counting down.
CTGTTGCGTTACCGCGCCGCCGGGCTAAAATAAGGATTCACTTTTTGCCTCTGCCAGGAGATGGTGCCATGGCCCGCCGCGCGAAGGTTTTTGTTCACCTTGGTGTCGTGGGGACCTTGGCGGTAGCATTTATTTCGTGTCGGGCAGGCACCGCTTCCGAGCCGACGGCTGAGCAAGCCGCATTCTTCGCCTCGAAGGTACGCCCCGTCCTCGAAGCCAATTGCTTTCAATGTCACAGCCACAAAGGTGGCAAGAATAAAGGCCACCTCATGGTGGATTCCCTGGGCGCGCTCCTCAAGGGTGGCGACAGCGGGCCGGCTCTGGTGCTTGGTTCACCGGACACCAGCTTACTTCTGAAGGCAATTGGCTACGCGGACGACGAACTCAAAATGCCCCCCAAAGGTAAACTGGCGAGCGACCAAATCGCACAAATACGCGACTGGATCAAGATGGGTGCGCCCTGGCCGGGTAGCTCGTCGGAAAAGACGGTCCGTTCCGTGGGCAAGATCACGCCCGAAGATCGCCAGTGGTGGGCCTTTCAACCGTTGAAGTCCCATTCCCTTCCCAACGTCGCTGACGTCGCCTGGTCCAAGAACCCCGTCGATCGTTTCATCCACGCCTGCGCCTTGAAAAAGAAGGCATCGAGCCGTCACCCCAGGCCGACTCGGTGGCACTAATCCGCCGGGTGACCTTCGATCTGATCGGCTTGCCTCCGAGCCCCGAGGAAGTCGCCGCCTTCGTCGCCGATAAGAGCGCGGACGCCTACGAACGCCTCGTCGATCGTCTCTTGGCTAGCCCGCGTTACGGCGAGCGCTGGGCCAGGCACTGGCTCGATCTGGTTCGGTATGCCGAATCCGACGGTTTTCGCCTTGACGAATATCGCCCTTATGCCTGGCGTTATCGCGATTATGTGATCGCCGCATTCAACAACGATAAACCGTATGATCGCTTCGTGCGCGAGCAACTTGCGGGCGATGAGCTAGCTCCGGAAGACCCGGAGGCGCTGGTCGCCACCGGCTTTCTGCGGCACACAATCTACGAATACAACAACCGCGACGCCCGCACGCAGTGGCAGGACATGCTCAACGACGTGACCGATGTGACCGCCGACGTGTTCCTTGGCATGGGCATGGGCTGCGCTCGCTGCCACGATCACAAGTATGATCCGATTCTGCAGAAAGACTATTACCGCCTACAGGCTTTCTTCGCGGCCATGCTGCCGTGCGATGAAACGGTCGCCCCCAAGACGCAACGAGCCGACTACCAGGCAAAGGAGCGCGCCTGGGAAGAAAAGACTGCCTCCATCCGGCGCGGTTAGAGGTCTTGGAGAGAAACGAAAAGGCCCGCCTGCAAACGACGGCGACGGCGAAGTTTCCTGGCGACATTCAGGCGATGATGCGCAAGCCGCCCGCCCAAAGGCCGCCTCTCGAAAAGCAATTGGCGGCACTCGCCTACCGGCAAGTGCAATACGAGTTCGACCACCTTAAACTCAAGGACGCCGAGAAGAAAGAGTACGAGACGCTAACCAAGGAACTTGCCAAATTCGACGCACTGAAGCCGAAGGCACTGTTGCCGGCGCTGATGGTTCGCGACGTCGGCCCGCAAGCGCCCGCGGTGCATATCCCCAAAAAGTCCTCCGGGCCGGCGATCGAACCGGGCTTCCTGACAATCCTCGATGAGAGTCCCGCCGCCATCACTCCGCCGGCAAACTTGCCCTCTACTGGTCGGCGGCTGGCGTTGGCCAATTGGCTCACGTGCCCGGACAATCCGCTCACGACGTGCGCGTCATTGTCAACCGCATCTGGCAATATCACTTCGGCCGCGGCTTGGTGCCGACCGCCAGCGATTTCGGCAAGCTGGGCGAGCGCCCCAGCCATCCGGAATTGCTCGATTGGCTGGCCCAACGTTTCGTCACCGATGGCTGGAGCATGAAAAAAATGCATCGCCTTTTGGTGACTTCGCTGACCTATCGCCAGGCTGCGACCGGTGTCGCACCCGACAACGCGCTTGCAAAAGACCCTGATAACCGCTTATGGTGGAAGATGGCCACGCGCCGGCTCGATGCTGAGCAAATTCGCGACGCCATCCTCGCCGCCACGGGGCAACTCGGCCTCGCCGTCGGCGGTCCCAGTGTGGACGCCAAAGAGCCGCGCCGCAGCATTTACACCAAAATCCGCCGCAACACGCCGAACCCGCTGCTCAGCGTCTTCGACGCGCCCGAAGGTTTCACCAGCACCGCCCAGCGCAACGTGACCACCACGCCGACGCAAGCCCTTTTGATGTTTAACAGCTCCTTTATGCTCGCGCAAGCGAAGGCATTTGCCGATCGGCTTGAGCGCGAGCGCCCTGCGGATGCGATTGACCGCGCCTACCAACTGGCATTCGGCCGCACGGTTACCAGTGAGGAAAGGGCCCATGCCGAAGAGTTCCTCCAGGAACAAACACGCCGTATCGCCGGCGCGGGAACGAATGCCCGGCACACGGCATTTGTGGATTTTTGCCACGTGCTGCTGAACGCGAACGAGTTTTTGTACGTGGATTAACCAACTCTGGTTCCCAGGTAGATAGCCTGGGAACGTGCGACACTAACCCGAAGCGTAAGCGAGGGCGTCCCTCGCTTACGCTTCGGGTTAGTGTGGCAACTTCGCGACCGCTGATTTAGAACTCAACCGTTCTCCAGAGGGCGAGGGTGAAATGATGAATCGGCGTGACTTTCTCTTCCAAGGCGGCGGCGGCTTCGGCGGCTTGGCCGTCAGCGCCTTGCTCCAGCAGGATAGGCTCTTCGCCAATCAGCCGTCAGTGCCGACAAGCCCGCTAGCTCACAAGCAGCCGCACTTCGCACCGTGCGCAAGAGTGTCATCTTCCTGTTCATGGAAGGCGGACCGAGCCACCTGGATTTGTTCGATCCCAAGCCCGTCTTGAGCCGCCTGGCCGGGCAGCGCGCCGTCGTCGATTCGCCGCGTCATCACGCCCATGGGCGAATTCGAGTCGCCGCTGTTGGCCTCGCGCCGCTCCTGGCGGCAACATGGCCAAGCCGGCACCTGGGTGTCCGACTGGTTACCGCATACCGCCCAATGCGTTGACGATATGGCCGTCATCCGCTCGTGTTGGTGCGACGGCATCAACCACTCGTCGGGCGTGTGCCAGATGAATACCGGCTCGACGCTGGCGGGCCGGCCTTCGCTGGGGAGTTGGGCCTCGTACGGCCTCGGGACGGAGAATCAAAACCTGCCCGCGTTCGTGGTCCTTCTGGACGGTGCCGGCACGGTGACCAACGGACCGCGTAATTGGGGCGCCGGTTTCATGCCCGCCGTCTATCAGGGGGTTCGCTTCCAAAATGGGCCCGAGCCGATTCCCAACCTGCGGCCACCGCAGAATATCGGTGTTGAGCAGCAGCGTGGCCGGCTCGAATTCTTGAACCAACTGAACGATCGCCACGCGCAGGCTCGCCCGGACCAATCCGAGCTGGAAGCCCGTATTGCCAGCTATGAGCTTGCTTACCGGATGCAGGCCCAGGCTCCCGAGGCCGTCGATCTCGCCAGCGAAACCGAGGCGACCAAGCGCCTCTATGGCATCGACCAAAAGCCGACCGAATCGTTTGGCCGCGTGTGCCTTTTGTCGCGGCGCCTCGTCGAGCGTGGAGTACGCTTCGTGCAGCTTTACCACGGCGCCGGCAGCAAATGGGACGCCCACACCAAGCTGGAAACGAACCACGCCGCTCTCTGCCGGGCTTCGGACATGCCGATCGCGGGGCTGCTCAAAGATCTGAAGCAGCGCGGCCTTCTCGAATCGACGCTGGTCGTCTGGGGCGGGGAATTCGGACGCACGCCGATGTCGGAAAAGGGCGATGGCCGCGACCACAACCCCTATGGCTTCACGATGTGGATGGCCGGCGGCGGCGTCAAAGGGGGCCAAACCATCGGCACCACCGATGAAATCGGCATGCACGCGGTCGACGATCGCCTTCACGTCCACGACCTGCACGCGACCATCCTCTACCTTATGGGCCTCGACAATATGCGCCTGGAATACCGTTACAAAGGCCGACCGGAAAGGCCGACGCAAAACGAAGGGGAGGCGTTCAGGAAGATTGCGGGGGTCTAATCCTCATCCATGTCCGGCGGCAGCAGTACTGCCTCGCCCGTCGTGACGGCGGGGTCTTGGCTGAGCGGGCTTTTGATCGGCAAGCGCAAGATGAACTTGCTGCCCACGCCCTCCTGGCTGCGGACGAGAATGTCGCCGCCATGCTCGCGCAGGATTTTACGGCTGACGGCCAAGCCGAGTCCGGTGCCACCGGCCCCCTTGGTGCTGATGAAGGGCTTGAAGATATCGGCGAGCTTGGCCGGCGCGATGCCGACGCCGTTGTCGACCACCACGATTTTGAGCCAGCCCTCCTCGGCGGGGCGCGTGCCCAGCGTCACCTGCGGGTTGGGCCGCTCCGCCACGGCGTCGAGCCCATTGCCGACGATGTTGAGCAGCGCACGATGGATTCCCTCCGGGTCAACGGCGATGGCCGGCAAGTTAACGCCGCAGTTGAGGTCAAGCTTGACGCCCATTTCCTTGGCGCGGCCCTCCAAAAGCTCGAAGACGTCGCGGGCGATTTCATTGAGGTCCGTGATCTCGACAGCCGGCACCCGCTCCTTCGAGTAGCTCAGCATGTCCATCACCAGCTCGAAGATTTTGCCCTGGTTTTTCTCGGCGATGCGCCAGCCTTGCTGGACAAGGTTGTCGTTCTTGTCCTTGAGCCCCATCTTGATGATGTCGCTGCCGCTGCGCAGCCCTTGCAGGATGTTCTTGATGTGGTGCGACAGGGCGGCGATGGTTTGGCCGATGGCGGCCAGGCGCTCGGCTTGCACCATCGCCTGGTGGTAGCGTGTCTCCTCCACGGCCAGTGCTGCTTGATGCGCGACGGCAATGGCCAGCGTCAGATGATCTTCCAGAAACTTGCTGGTCCCGGATTTGCGCGCCATGAGGTCGCGCGCATGGGAATGCGTATCCAAATAGAGAACGCCCAAAGTCTCGTGCCGGCCCTTCATGGGGACACAAATCACCTCGCGGATGCCGAACTTGACGATGCTTTGTCCGGTGTTGAAACGCTCATCGTGAGCGGCATCCGAAACCAAAACACCCTGGCGCTCTTGAAGGACGTAATCGACGATGGTTCGGCTCAGGGCGAATTTCTCCTCGCGCGCGCTTGCCTCACGCCAGCGCACCGCTTTCGGTTCCAACTCGCCCGTCTCGGTATTGCTCAACATGACGCAGCCCCGATCGGCGGCAATCGTGCGGAAAATCAATTCGAGAATTCTGTCGAGCAACTCTTGTTGATCCAGAATGTGACTGGTCGCCTGGCTGGCCTCGTACATGATGGTCAAGTTCGCCAGGGCATTCTTGAGCCACGGCGAGGCGGCCTTGGCGGGCTGAGCGAGGATGCGGCTCCCTTCCGTTTCGCCGACCGTCTTGATGATGGACGAGGCGATCTCGATGTCGCCGCGAGTGATCATGCTGATCCGCTGGGCCAGGTCGCCGTCTTCCGCGGGCGGGCCGCCGCCCCCCACGCTGAAAACGAGCGTGCTTTGGCCAATCAAGATTTGATCCCCGGCTTGCAGGATGGCTTCCTTGATCTTTTGATTGTTGAGATAGGTGCCGTTGGCGCTGCCGGAATCGACCAGCTCGAAAGCCTCCTTCGGGAAGCTGGCGAAACTCGGCGTGCCGGCGCGAGACCTCCGTGTCATGCAGCCGAATCTTGCTGGACGGATCGCGCCCGATGCTGACCGAGGGGTCGGTCAAATCGAACTGTTTGCCTTCATCGGCGCCTTTGATCACCAGCAAGCGCGGCACGTGGGCTCCTCTAGCGGCATGGGCGAAGTCTTAGCGTACCTAGGGGCACATACAAAAATGGTAACGCATCAAGGACAAAATGCCAGCGAATTCCATCATGCGTAAGTCGGCCCTCCCGAGCCGTCCCACGGACTCACTGCCCTTTTACGAATTCCACCAAGTAGCGCAACTTGACCGCCGCTCCGTCGCTGCGCCGCCGAATGCCCACCAATTCGACGAGATAGGTGTCGCCGGGATTGGTTGGAGCGTCTTCCGGCCTGAAAATGATGCAATTCGGAATGCCGATGTTCGTCGTGTCCACCGCGTGAAAATCCAGCGCCAACTGCATCCCTTGCTTCTTGCCCCCAGCGTCGGCTCGATAGACCCGCGGCACGAAATCCTTGTCGGGCGTTAAATACTTTCCAGGATGGAGCGTCACGCTCCATGCCGACTTTGCTTTGAAGAACTCCACAGGCATGTAGCCCCGAGCCGGATAGCAGATCATATCGAAGTCAGGGACGTTCATCCGGCTGTGATCGATCGAATACATGGCGGTGTACTCACCCGCCCGCCCGAAGCCCGTTTTTTGCATCATGGGGTTCAGGCACCAGCGACGATGGCCCACTTTGCCCATGTTTGCCCCATCCGAGTCGTTCATCCAGGCATCGACGGCGGCGCTTAAGGTGGGCAAGCCCATGCCGAGGTTCGATTGGCTGGTGCCTGCCAACGCGAGTTGAAAGTCGAAGGCGGACATCCCGGGGTTTTCGGGCCGGTGCTCGATTCTGCCAAGCTTTTTACACAAGCGCGCGCCCGCGAGGCAAACCTTGTTGTACTCGTCGTCCAACACCACATCCTTGTACGGCACTTCGGCCAAGTAGCGATACGCCTTGAGACGCGCCAGCGCCATCAGCTTTTCATCGCCGCTAGTCTCGCTCTTTGAAATGGACGCCAAGCCTTTGTTGACTTGGACGAGCGAGCGCGGATGCGTCCAAGGCGCTTTTTTATCGGCCGCCAAAGCCATACCGACGGCGCTTGAAAGGAACCAACACCAAAGTCCGTACAAGCAAATTCGGCGCATGGATCGCTCTCCAAGCCAACGAAATCCGCGGGATGAGATACCTCGAATCCCGCGGATCACTTCAGTCATGATCGCGCCGCCAACACCGCATTGAGATCGACCGCTTGCGCCTGCTTCCACGCCTCTTCCGTTCCAATGGGCAACCAAAAGCCGGCGCGGACCACGTGAAAGGGCTGCCGGCCCGCGAGAGTCGTGACATAATCGGTGATCTCGTATTCATTGCGAGGCGATAACTGGAGCGTGATGTCGAAAACATTTTTCGGGAACAGGTAGGCTCCCGTGTTTGCCAAGAGAGGCCCGTCCAGGTCGGGTTTTTCGACCAGCTTTGCCAGCGTGCCGTCGTCCTTTAAAAAGGCGATGCCGAACTTCCGCGGCTCTTCCACCGGAGCGCACAATACGCCCGCCGAGCAGTCGGCCAAGGCCGCCAGGTCCGTGGCGCCGAACAAGTCATCGCCGTTGAGGACAAGAAAGCGGTCCGAGCGAATTGCCTCGCGGCAGCGGCGCAGCGCGTCGCCCGTGCCGCGCGGTTCGCCCTGCGGAATCGCCGTCCAGTCCTTAAAAAAGTGCTGACCGCGCAAATAGCTTTCCATTTGGTCGGCCAAGTAATGCACCACCACAATGACGCGATCGACGCTTTTCGGCAATGCCCCTAGCGTCCAGTCGAGGATAGGCCGGCCACGCACTTGCAGTAGCGGCTTGGGCGTCGTCAGCGTGTACGGCCGGAGGCGTGTGCCCAACCCCGCGCAAAGCAAAACAGCATCCATAAGCAGGATCCTCCTGTTCAGCTGTTATATGACTGGCCCATCCCCCGAATATCCTGCCCCGCTTGCCTTATCCGTGTTTCCGGCCATAGCGAGAATGCGGGCTTTCCCTGTCCTGACATGAATCGCTCAAGCGATCAGCCAACCGGCGACGATGTTAAGGGTGACTGTGACGATTGTCCGCCATTTGCCCTCGTTGCCCAATCGGTCAAAGGGCAATGGCCGTTGGGTGACATCGGTTCGGTGCGACCGGACAGTGGACCCATTCCGTTTCATGGATGATTGAAAGGGACCAAACCATGCGTCGTTTGCTGTTTTCGCTTTTGGCGATGAGCGTCGTGAGCGTCGCCGTCGGTTGCCACGCGACCCACGGCGTATGCGATTGCGGTTGCGACTTCGAGGACCAGTGCGGCTATCGCGAACCCTGGGTCAACGAAGGCATTCCGAAAACCGACGCCCCCATGCCGGTGCCGGAGATCCGCGAAGCGCTGCCGAACAAAAAACTGTAAAAAATCAAGAGCCTGCGCACGAAGTGAGCGGTTGTGGCGGTGGCACACCGTGGTACCGCTTACTACGTGCGCGGCTCCTTTCTACAAAATGGGAATCTCGAAGCGGCGTACAAGGCTTTCAATTTCGCCGCGTAAGAAAGCGAATGAGGGGATCACGAACAGCAAATCTTGCATCCGCGACGGATCGTAATCGGTGGCGATAACGTCATTTGTTATGAATGGCCGGTGCTTTACCTGGCTGGACAGCGCGAACGGAATTTCGCCGGTTGATGACAGAATGCCCGCGCCGAACACTTTCACTTCACCTTCTTCTTCAATTAAACCAAATTCAATGCTGAACCAACTGAAGCGCTTGAGGGCGAGCACCTGCTCAGGATGGGTTGTTGTTGCCGCCGCTTTGCCGATCAGCGTCAACAACTCCGCGTAATCGGCGTTCATGAGCGCCGGCACATGCCCCAGGCAATCGTGAATCATGTCCGGCTCGGGCGTGAATTCCGGGTGCGAGCCGTGGCGCAGAAACTGCGTGACCGGAAATCCGCGGGCGCCGATGTACTCGTAAAACGTCCGGTAGGGCAGGGGGCCCTCCGCCGGCACAAGACTCATCCGCGTGTGTCGCTGCAGTTGGTCGCTCAGTTGCCGTAACTGCGGTATTTCCGTTTGGCTAATGCCCAATGCCTTTTTGGCTTGAAGATATATACGGCTCGCGTGTCGCTGATGAAGCTCATCCAGTTTTGGGCTGACTTGACGCCAGATCGCTGTCTCGTCCGCCGTGTAGTCAATGAGCGGCGGGCCTAGGCGCTCAAGCCGGTAACGCCGACACAAATCGAACAACTGATGGCGCCGAGCCACGTAAGCCGCATCGCCCAGGCCCGGATGCCCCGGCTCCAGCTCCAACCGCGCAACGTCCGGCGGCTCGATCATCGTCTTGGCGTCGAGCGGCATACCATATTCGACCAACGTCGTCGCGTCGTTCATGGCACCACCTCCACTTTCACGCTAGGCGCTTTAAGCGTACACCACAAGGGCGGAACTCGCGTGCAAAAGGCGAGCGGGGGACGTAAGTCCCCTGATTCTTTGGTTTATTTTTAAACAATAGAATCAGGGGACTTACGTCCCCCGCTCGCCTCATGCGCCTCGTTGGATGCGCGTATAATTGAAGTACACCTTTAATGGCGGTTAACGATATGAAACCCACAGACGTACTTGCCTTGCGCCGCATCGACCATGTACGCTTCTTTGTCGGCAATGCCCGGCAGTCGGCGTATTTTTATCGCAACGCCTTCGGCTTTGAGGTCATTGCCTACGCCGGCCTGGAGACGCGCCAAAAAAATGAGGCGGGCTATGTGCTACGGCAAGGGCACATCACGTTCGTCCTAACTTCGCCGCTCTCCCACGAGCATCCTGACAGCCGCCGCCTGATCCACCACGGCGACAGCGTCATGGATATCGCCCTGGAGGTAGAGGACGTGCGCGGCATTTTTCATGAGACCGTGCGCCGCGGCGCCGTACCCGTATGTGAGCCGCACACATTGACGGATGAATTCGGGGCGCTGGACAGCGCCACCATTCGCGCCTATGGTGAGACGACGCACACTTTCGTCAATCGTGACCGCTACCAGGGCGTTTTTGCGCCGGGCTTTAAGCCCATCGACCCGGAGCGCTACGATCCACTCACCTTTCATCCCGTCGGCCTCAAGGCGATCGACCACATCGTCGGCAATGTCGAGGAAGGCAAGATGGATGAATGGGTGCGCTTCTATGAAAATGTCCTGGGCTTTTCCCAACTCGTGCACTTCGATGACAAAGACATCAGCACGGAATATAGTGCGCTGATGTCGAAGGTCGTGCAAAACGGCAGCGGCCGCATCAAGTTCCCGCTCAATGAGCCGGCCCAGGCGCGACGTAAGTCGCAGATCGAGGAGTTCCTGCAGTTTCACGGCGGCCCCGGCGTCCAACATATCGCCATGGCCACCGGCGACATCGTGGCCACCGTCCGGGCCATGCGCCATAATGACGTTTCGTTCCTGCGCGTGCCGCACGCCTACTACGATCTCTTGCCCAGCCGTGTCGGCAAGATCAAGGAAAAGATCGAGGAACTTGCCGAGTTGGGCATCCTCGTCGACCGCGACGACGAAGGCTACATGCTGCAGATATTCACCAAGCCCGTCGCCGATCGGCCCACGCTCTTTTTCGAGGTCATTCAAAGGCACGGTGCGCGAGCTTTGGCAAGGGAAACTTCAAGGCACTTTTCGAGGCCATCGAGCGCGAGCAAGCCGCGCGCGGAACGTTGTAACGACTCACAACCGTAGGTTAGGTTTCCAACCTGACCGGAAAGGAAAACTCGCGCTGACGTAACCCTAAAACGAAAGAACGGTCAGGTTGGAAACCTAACCTACGAGGAATCCACCATGCTTCCTTACCTTCATCTCGGCTCCATTCCTCCCAAGCGTCACACCGCGCATGCCGCCAAGCCCGGCTACAAAAATGAGGGTTTGTATTACGAGGAAGTCGTGACCCTTGCCGGCTTTGGCCGGGCCTACAGCATTTGTTATCATCTGCGTCCGCCGACTCGCGTCACCAAAATAGAGGCTGCGGGAGAAGTGAAAATAGACTTGGTGGCCGATCCTGTTTTGCGGCACCATCATTTGCAAAGCGCCAATATGAAGCCGACGGGGGATCCAATCACGGGGCGCGTGCCGCTTTTTATCAATGACGACGTCGTCTTGGCGCGGTGCAGACCCGCTAAGCCACAAGCGGAATTGTTTCGCAATGCCTCGGCGGATGAGATCATCTTCGTCCACCGAGGGGCTGGCACGCTGCGCACGATGTTTGGGCCGTTGCGATTTCGGCCCTTCGATTACGTCGTTATTCCGCGCTGCACGACCTACCAAATCGAGTTCGATGCGGGCGTACAGCCCGATCTCTTGGTGATCGAGGCAACAGGAAATATCGACATACCCGCGAAGTACCTCAACCGCGACGGCCAGCTACGTCTCGGAGCGCCCTATGCCGAGCGCGACTTGCATGGGCCTGCGTCCCTCGACACCACCGACAAGGAGCAGCCGACCACTATTCTCATCAAAGACGGTGCGCGCCTGAGTCGCTATACGCTGGCCTCGCATCCCTTTGACGTGGTCGGTTGGGATGGCATGGTCTATCCGTATACCTTCAATGCCGATGACTTCGAGCCCATCACCGGCACGGTGCACCAACCGCCGCCGGTGCAGCAGACTTTCGACGCGCCGGGGTTCGTCGTCTGCACCTTCGCGCCGCGCTTGCTCGACACGCACCCGCTGGCGATCAAGGTGCCCTATGCCCATTCCAACGTGCAAGCGGACGAGGTGCTTTATTATGTGCGTGGCCACTTCGGTAGCCGGCGCGGCGTCGATGAAGCTTCCTTCACCCTGCACCCGCGCGGCATTCCCCACGGTCCGCACCCGGGCACCATCGCCGCGAGCCGAGATTTAACGCGAACCGACGAACTCGCCGTCATGCTCGATACCGTCGCTCCCTTGCACTTGACGCGCCAGGCGACTCGAAATGGACGATCCCGAATATCCTTATAGTTGGTTGGATTAATACATTAGCCACGGATCAAACACGAATAAAACACGGATAATAAATTGGGTAAGAAGCCTTAAGCTACACCATTCTCTTATCCGTGTTTATCGGTGTTCCATCCATGGCTCTTCTTTTTGGTGATAGCTATGCAACTCGGTTTCGTCAGCGCGTTGTTAGGCGATCTCTCGCTCGAAGAGACCATGGCCGTGGCGGCGGAGGAAGGGTTTGGCTGCGTCGAGCTGATGTGCTGGCCGCCGGGCAAGGCGGATCGGCGTTACGCCGGGGTGAGCCATCTTGACGTGACGCGGGTGGATGATCAAGCCGTTAGGCGCGTGCGCGATGTCGTGAAAAAGACCGGCGTCGCCATCTCGGGCCTGGGGTATTATCCCAACCCGCTGCATCCCGATTTGGACCAGCGCCGACGGGTCATCGACCATCTAATGAAGGTCATCAGCGCCGCTCCTCATTTTGACGTGCGCATCGTCAACACGTTTATCGGTCGCGACCCCAAAAAATCGATCCCTGAAAACTGGCAGATGTTTTTGGAAACCTGGCCCGGCATCGTCGAGCATGCGGAAAAAGAAGGCGTCACACTGGGCATCGAAAACTGCCCGATGTTGTTCACGCTCGATGAGTGGCCCGGCGGAACGAACTTGGCAACCACGCCGGCGCTATGGGCGGCCATGTTCGAGGCCATCCCCAGTCCGCACTTGGGCCTCAATTTCGACCCTTCACATCTGATTCACCAACACATCGACCCGGCCCGGTGCATCCGCGATTTCGGCAAGAAGATCGTGCATTTTCACGCCAAAGACACGCGCATCGACGCCGACAAACTCTACGAGGTCGGCAGCGCCGGCCTGGGCTGGCACACGCCCAAACTGCCCGGCCTGGGCGACGTGTGCTGGGGCCCGCTATTCTCAGCACTCACCGATGCGGGTTATAACGGCCCCGTCTGCATCGAAGTCGAGGACCGCGCTTACGAAGGCGAACTCCCGGATCGCCGCCGCGCCTTGCGCCAAAGCAAGCGTTTCCTCGAGCAATTTGTTTGATATGTTATGCAGCATGGAACCTCTCAATATCGCCCTGATCGGCTGCGGCACGGTCGGCGGCGGCGTGGCGAAGTTGCTGCTCGAGCATCCCGAGCGCCTGGCGGCGCGTGCGGGCCGGCCTTTGGTGCTCAAGCGCGTGGTCGTCAAAGATTCGGCCAAACCGCGCCCCGCATGCTTGTCGCCCGCCCTCGTCACGACCGACGTGCGACAAGTCTTGGATGACGCGAGCATTCACGTGGCCGTGGAGGTCGTCGGCGGCGTCACCTGGGCCAAGCGGGCCGTGCTTGATTTGCTCGCGGCCGGTAAAGACGTGGTTACCGCCAACAAGGCGCTGCTCGCGCTTCATGGCGCCGAGATTTTTGACGCCGGGCGGCGATTCAAAAAGGCCGTCGCCTTCGAGGCCAGCGTGGGCGGCGGCATTCCCATCATTGGGGCCCTCTCGCATGGCCTGGCCGCCAACCAAATTCTGTCGCTCCAGGGCATCCTCAACGGCACCTGCAACTTCATCATGACCGCCATGACCGAGCAAGGCGCCGGCTATGCCGAGACGTTGGCGGCCGCCCAGCGCCTCGGTTATGCCGAGGCCGATCCGACGCTCGATGTCGATGGCACCGATTCCGCGCACAAGCTCGCGATATCTGGCGCAGATCGCCTTTGGCACCAGCGTGCCACTCGAGTCGATCACGCGCCGCGGCATCGCCGGCATCAGCCAGGAAGATATTGGCTATGCGCGTGAATTGGGTTACACCATCAAGCTGCTCGCGGAAGCCTGGCTCGATCAACCGCCAGGAAAAACAGGCGGGCAACTGGCGCTGCACGTCTCGCCCGTCATGCTGCGCCATTTGACGCCGCTGGCCCAGGTGCGCGATGCCTACAATGCGATTTTCGTCGTCGGCGATGCCGTCGGCAGCACGCTATATTATGGCCGAGGCGCCGGCGAAATGCCCACGGCCAGCGCCGTCGTCGCGGACTTGATTGACCTCGCGGCGGGTCGGGCCCAACGAACTTTCGAGGCATTGCGGCTCTGGTCCGGCAATCCCCAAGGGATTACCCTCAAACCGGCGGGCGCGGTCGCCTCGCGCTTCTACTTGCGGCTCATGGTCGAAGATCGCCCAGGCGTTTTGGCGGAAGTGACCCGCGTTCTGGCCAATCATCACATCAGCATCTCATCGGTAATCCAGCACGAAGCCGTCGACAGTCCGACTGGTGCCATCGTCCCGCTCATCATCATGACCCACACTGCGCTGACCGGTAACTTCACCTCCACCATCGCCGAATTCAACCGCCTGAGCTGTGTCGTCGCACCCAGCATCTACTATCCTGTAGGAGACTAAGAGCCTATCGCAATAGTAGCCGGAAATGGGTGGCACGCCCTGAGGTACTCCGAAGGGCGTGGATTTGCAGCAGCCCACACGCCCTTCGGAGTACCTCAGGGCGTGCCACCCGACCAGGGATATTCGAGAAAAAGCAATGCACCAACCCCCTCTCGCCGACTTCCTCGAGCATGCCCGCACCCATAGCCTCGTCCCTGTCTATCGCCAACTCATCGGCGACACACTGACGCCGGTGACGGCCTTCGGCAAAATCCAGGAAGGGACGTGGGCGTTTTTGTTCGAGAGCGTCGTCGGCGGCGAGCGGCTGGGGCGCTACAGCTTTCTGGGTGCGGGCCCTTTTTTGCGCTTCCAGGCCTGGGACCGTCGCGTCGAAATCGAGGACGCCGCAGCCGGCGGCGTCGAACGCCTGGAGCACGCCGACCCGCTTGCGTTGTTGGAGCAATGGCTTGCCAAGTATCGGGCACCGCACGTCGCCGGCTTGCCGCGCTTTTGTGGCGGCGCCGTCGGCTACGCGGGTTACGACACCATCCGCTATGTCGAGAGCCTCGACAAGCCCCCGCATGACGATCGCGGTCTGCCCGATTTGTCGTTCGCCTTTTATGACCGCATGGTCATCTTTGATCACATCAACAAAACGATCGCCGTGGTCGCCCATGCTCATGTTGATCCGCGCGACCCGGAGCGCAGCTATCAGGAGGCATGTGGGCGGGTGGATCGGCTGGTCGAGAAACTCCGTGAGCCGGACGTGCAACTCAAGTTGGCGGACATCGCGCCGGTCGGCACCGTGAAGCGTGCCTACCAATCGAATTTTCCCGCCGGGGCCTATGAGGAAGCCGTCGAAAAGGCCAAGGAGTACATCCGGGCGGGCGACATCTTTCAGGTGGTGCTAAGCCAACGCCTGACCACGGAAACCACGGCCAAGCCGTTCGACATCTATCGCACGCTGCGCGTGGTCAATCCCAGCCCATTCATGTTTTATGTGAAGGCCGGGCCCAACCTGGCGCTGGTCGGCAGTTCGCCGGAGATCATGGTTCGCGTGGAAGGGGACAAGGTGACGATCCGGCCCTTGGCGGGCACGCGTCGCCGCGGCGCGTCGGAGGAAGAGGACACCCGCCTGGCCGCCGAGCTATTGGCCGACCCGAAGGAACGCGCCGAGCATATCATGCTCGTGGACCTGGGCCGCAATGACGTCGGCCGCGTGGCGCGCTACAACACGGTGCAAATCAGCGATGTCATGACCGTCGAACGCTATAGCCACGTCATGCATATTTGCAGCAACGTGACAGGCCAACTGGAAGAGGGCAAATCCGCCTTCGATGCTTTGCGCTCCTGTCTACCAGCAGGCACGCTCAGCGGCGCGCCCAAGGTGCGGGCCATGGAAATCATCGACGAGCTTGAGCCTTATCGCCGCGGCCCCTACGGCGGCGCCGTCGGCTATATCGACTTCAGCGGCAACATGGATACCTGCATCGCCCTGCGCACGATGGTCCTGACGGGAAAAACCGTCTACCTCCAGGCAGGCGCCGGCATCGTCGCCGACAGCGATCCGGCGGGCGAACGCGAGGAGACTCTGAGCAAGGCCATGGGACTTTTGCGTGCGTTGGAAATCGCGGAAAACCAATTGGCGGATGCGTAAAGAGCCGCGCACGAAGTAAGCGGTTTCACTTTACAGCGCCTCGAAAACCGCTTACTTCGTGCGCGGCTCTTTCGGAAGGTGGACCAATGTCCGTCACCGCCTATATCGCCTTGGGCAGCAATTTGGATGAACGGGCCGCGCACCTGCGCCAGGCGCTGGCGCTGCTCGCGGAGCGCCCCGATATGCACGTCACGCGCGTGTCGTCCTTTTATGAGACCGACCCCGTCGGCGGCCCCCCCGGACAGCCTCGCTTCGTGAATGCGGCTGCCGAAGTATCCACGACACTTTCAGCGCCGGATCTTTTGCGGCTCTATTGGACGTGGAAAACAAGTTGGGCAGGGTGCGCCTGGAGAAGGACGGCCCGCGCACCCTGGACTTGGATTTGCTGCTCTATGGCCAAGAAATCGTCACGATCAATGAGCCCGCTTTGCAACTATGCGTGCCTCACCCGCGCCTGCACGAGCGTTTTTTTGTCTTGGAGCCACTGGCCGAAATCGCGGCGACGGTGACCCACCCGGTGCTCAATCGGACTATCGCGGAACTATTGTGTGATTTGCGGGCGCGCTCTGGAAATCGCGATCTGCAAGGGCAACGCGCCGTCGTGACTGGCGCCACCAGCGGCATCGGCCGCGCCATCGCCCTTGAACTGGCTGCGGCGGGTGCCGACGTGCTGGTGCATGGCCGCTCCCCGGAGCGCGCGGAAAGCGTCACGCGGCAGTGCGCGGACTTCGGCGTGCGTTCGCATTTCTGCTGGCGGACTTGCGCGATGCGGCCAACCTCGCGCTGTTGGTGGACAACATCTGGAAAACGTGGGACGGCGTGGAGATTTGGATCAACAACGCCGGCGCCGACACGTTGACCGGCGCCGCCGCTCGCTGGCCATTCGCGGACAAGCTGCAGGCCCTCTGGGAAATCGACGTGCGCGCCACCATGTTGGTTGCACGCGACGTGGGCCGGCGCATGCGCGAAGCCGGCCATGGCGTCATCCTCACGATGGGCTGGGATCAAGCCGACACCGGCATGGACGGCGATAGCGGCCAACTCTTCGGAGCCGCCAAGGGAGCGGTGATGGCCTTCACCAAAAGCTTGGCGCTTGACTTGGCCCCCACCGTGCGCGTCAACGCGCTGGCACCCGGCTGGATACGCACCGCCTGGGGCGAGCAAGCATCCGAAGAATGGCAAGACCGCGTCCACCGCGAGACACCGCTTGAACGCTGGGGAACACCCACCGACGTCGCTCGCGCCGCCCGCTGGCTCGTTTCACCCGCGGCTTCGTTTATCACCGGCCAGATCCTGCGCGTCAACGGCGGCGCCGTACGCGCTTAGTGCCCATGTAGGACGGCTCTCCCGAGCCGTCAGCCCACCGGACGGCTCAGGAGAGCCGTCCCACAATACTTGGGTTACCTTGCGGTCATTGCTTTCCACCCCGCACCAATCGTTCAATCCGCTGATCGGGTATGAGCCAAATCAACGCCACGGCGGCATAGAGTCCGCAGGCAATGCGCGGATCGGCAAACGCCGCCGGCAGCGCCACGCCGTAAAGTATCAGCGAGATGCGGCCCTTCTCGTCACGGCCGACGGCCTTGGCGAGCATCGACTCGTTGCCATGCAGGTGAATCAGTGCGCTAGTCAAAAGCGAATAAGCGAACCCAGCAAGCAACAACACCACGCCATAGACGGCCACCGGCAAAGCCGCGAATTCCGTCGCGCCGAGCCAATTGGTGATGAACGGAACCAGCGACAGCCAAAACAACAAATGCAGATTGGCCCACAGCACCCGGCCATTGACCTGGTGAGCCGCCTGAAAGAGATGATGATGGTTGTTCCAATAAATCCCAACATAGACAAAGCTCAGCAGATAGCTCAGGAAGACGGGCACGAGCGGCTTCATCGCGGCCAAAGTCGGCTCGGACGGCGCCTTCAGTTCCAAGACCATGATGGTGATGATGATCGCCAACACGCCGTCGCTGAAGGCTTCGAGGCGGCCTTTGCCCATCGGATGTTGCATCCCCTACACTGGCGATCGGTTTTTCCTGCGCCGCCAACCAAGCCAGGCTGACGAAAAAGATGCTGCCTAAGCCAACACTCGCTTGGACATAAGGAAAGCCGGTGAAGTCTTTGCGCGTGGGCCCGGCACTGATGGTCTCGCCTGCCTTGACTTGATGCGCCGAGAATCGTGATGGTGACCCGAGCGCGATGACCGGCGCCCGCATCGACCTGCACCGTATATTGCCCGGCACTAGGTGCGGGAAATATCCAGCGCCCTTGCGCATCCGTACGACCGGTGGCGACTACCTGCTCACGCTCGTCGCGAACCTCAACGTTGGCGTTCACCGCCGGTGTATCGTCGCTAAAAAACGCTTCCACGTGGACCGTGCCGTCCTTGACGCTGCACTCGGCTCCAAGGGCGTGGGCCCGTGCGGAAGTCGGGAGGCAGGCTATGATCACCATGACCAAACAAATAAAACGCGGTCGCGGCACGGTTTACTAATCCGCAAAGAATTGGAACAAGCGTATGAGCTTCTTTATATTCGTATTATCGCAGCCGGCGCGAAGTGCCCGGACATTTTCATACAATGCCCTGCAACGAATATGCCTAAAAAGCCGCGCACGCAGTAAGCGGTTGGCCGCGGCGAAAGCCCGCTTACTGCGTGCGCGGCTCCTTCAAATGCGGAATAAGAGATGAAAACGCTCGCCGACTTCCAGGCCGTCTACCACTTGCCGCTCCCCGACTTGATTTATCGCGCAAGCTCCGTGCATCGCGCCCACCACGACGCCGCCGACATCCAGCGCTGCGCCTTGCTCAGCATCAAGACCGGCGGTTGCGCCGAGGATTGCGGCTACTGCGCTCAGAGCGCGCATTTCAAAACCGGCGTGGCGCCGACGCCGCTGATGGAACTCGAGGACGTTCGCTCGAAAGCGCTCAAAGCGAAGGAACTCGGGGCAACCCGCTTCTGCATGGGGACGGCCTGGCGGGAGCCCAAGGACGGGCCCCAGTTCGACCGCATCCTGGACATGGTCCGCCTAGTGCGTGAGTTGGACATGGAAGCGTGCGTAACGTTGGGCATGCTGACGGAAGGCCAAGCGCAGCGTTTGGCCGAGGCGGGTTTGACGGCCTACAACCACAATCTCGACACTTCGCGCCGCCATTATCCTAACGTCATTACCACGCGCACGTACGACGATCGCCTGCGCACGCTGGCGGCGGTGCAAAAGGCCGGCGTTTCGGTCTGCTGCGGCGGCATTCTGGGCATGGGCGAAAATGAGGATGACCGCCTGATGCTCCTGTCCGAACTCGCTCACCTCGAACCGCCGCCCGAAAGCATTCCGATCAACACCTTGGTACCCAGCCCAGGCACGCCGTTGGAAGACGCCGCGCCTGTCGATACCGTGGAACTAGTGCGTCTGGTGGCCACGACGCGAATCGCGTTTCCCAAGGCACGCGTTCGCCTCAGCGCCGGCCGTGACAAAATGAGCCGGGAATTGCAAATTCTCTGCTTCCTGGCCGGAGCCAACTCCATCTTTTTCGGCAACAAGCTGCTGACGGCGCCGAACGCCTCGGCTTCGGGCGATGCCGACTTGTTTCGCGCCATGGGCTTGCCGGTTTTCGAGGCCAGTCGGCCATGAGCGTGACCGAACGCTGGAGCAATCGGCTGGACGACTTGAGCCGCCTAGGGCAGCTTCGCCAACTCACTCCGCCACGCGGCATCGACTTTTCATCCAATGACTACTTGGGATTCTGCAAAAAACGCACGTCCCTGTGCGAGGATGAGTCGCACAGCGGCACTTCGTCGCGGCTCATACGAGGCAACGATCCAATCTGGGATAAGGTGGAAGCGACGCTGGCCGACTGGCAAGGACAACCCGCCGCGTTGATGATGACCAGCGGTTATGCCGCCAATGAAGGCCTCTTGGCCACAATCGTCGAACCACAAGATTGGGTTGCCTCCGACGAATTCAATCATGCTTCGATTATCGACGGCATTCGGTTGTCGAAGGCGGAAAAGTATATTTATCGCCACCTCGACTTGGAAGTCGCTGGAAAGCGGCTTGCGCAGGCTGCCGCGACGCGCGCGCACGACCGCGAGCTATTCATAGTCACGGAAGCGTTGTTTGGCATGGATGGCGATTTCGCGCACTCACGACCTTGACAGTCTTGCGATCAAATATGACGCGTATCTGATCGTGGATGAAGCGCACTGCACGGGGTGCTTTGAATTTTGCGGCCAAGGCATGTGGAAAAGTGGATCTCGGACGCTCGCCAGTGTGCATACGGGCGGCAAAGCGCTGGCGGTTCCCGGTGCGTTTATTGCCTGCTCCGACATTCTCAAGCAATACTTGATCAATCGCTGTCGGCACTTCATCTACACCACCGCGATGGCACCGGCAGTTGGAGTTTGGTGGTTGCAGGCCATCGACCAAGTGATTAACGCCGATCTCGAACGTCAAAAACTGCACGAAAACACCAAGTGTTTCCGTAAAGCACTGGCTGAGCGCGGCATCGCTGCCAAGGGCGAGCATTACATCGTGCCGATTATCGTCGGCGACAATACGGGCGCGGTGAAAGCCGCCGAGGTGCTGCAAACAGAGGGTTTCGACGTGCGAGCCATTCGCCCGCCGACCGTGCCCGTTGGTACCGCCAGGTTGCGGATATCCATTCACGCGGATCACGATCAGGCGACTCTGCTGGCACTGGCGGATGCGCTGCATCGAGTCATTCAATAACTACTTGGGTGCCATAGTTTGCCGGTACTCCGGCTAACTATGTCTGAGTCCGTGCCCGCCGTTGGTTTATGCATCTTTGCGAAGCGTATCCCTTGCGGAATACATAGTTAGCCGGAGTACCGGCAAACTATGGCACCCCGCGCGACTCCATTTGGTGGGGCACGTTGGAAACGTGCCCCACCCCGACGCATGCGGCAGGGTGGCACACCCTGAGGTACTCCGAAGGCGTGTCTTTTTCTACGGGCCCGCGCCCTTCGGAGCGAATCGCTCAAGGTGAATTCGTATCGACGGGCGCTTGCTCAACCGGCGGGTGTTCCTCCGCCGGCTGCTCTGCGCTCGGCAATGGAACTTCCGCCGTCGCCGGCGCGAACGGCGCCAGGCGCGGCCCCAGCCATTCCACCATTGCCGGCCACAAGCGCTGTGCCGTCGAGGTGTCGTGGTGGCCCTCGGGCTCAAACGCCACGCCGACGGCAAGGCCTCGGCACTTGGCGAAATAGAGGAAGCTCTCCACTTGAGCGTCCACGTTGAATTCGTCGTGGCGGCCGTAACCGACAAACATGGCCAGATCGCCGTTGCGCAAGCCGGTGGCGTCGATCAACTCAATCGGGTTTTGCCGGGAGATGGCATAGCAGCGCTTCGTCGCCGAAGCCGAAGAGGGGATTGATGACCTGGCCGACGCGTATCTTGATGAGACCGGCGTGAAACTTGGCAATAACCTCATGCGGGTTGTCCAGCTTGCAGCGCCAACTCCAGATCGAAGGGTCGAAGTCGGCGAAGTAGTTGCCGTTCACATCGCACCAGCGCAGGTTCAGCGGAGGATGCAAACCGACGGCCACGCCAAAGGCATTGCGATGCCGGATGCCCAAGTTGAAGGCGGCAAAGCCTCCCATGGAGACGCCGGCCAACACGTGCGCTTCGCGCTCGGGGCGGATCGGGTAATGCGTGCAAACGTAATCCCACATGTCTTGGAGAACCCAATCCTCGTAATCGCCGGCCCGGCTGTTGATGAAAAAACTGCCCGGTTGGTAGCAGCTCGGCTCGCCCGTGAATGTCCCGTCCGGGGCCGCGATGATAACCGGTGGCAGCTTCCCCTGGCAAATCTCCTCGTCGATTTTCGGCGCCAACCGCAGAAGCAACCGTTCGTCGTCGCCGAAGCCGTGCATGAAGACGATTAGCGGATAGCGACAATTGGGATCGAAGTTAGGCGGCAGATAAACATAGAGATCGCGCTTCTGGTTGAGCGCGGCTGACCAGATGCGCCGATCCGCGCCATGGTTGGCGGTGTGATCGACGATCTTGCCCTTCAGATGGCGGTTGGTGATCGCCAGGGAACCGTGATTGTCTTTCCAGTTGGCCTGGGCATCGGTGCTGCGCCAAACCCAGCATCACGACGCCAAGGTAAGCTAGTTTCTTCACAACCATGCCCCTTTGTTGTCAGGTGAACGGAGCCGCCAAGCTTTGCCCATTTTGACACCAAGTTGGCGCGCGGCACGCACTCATTGCTTCGTCCTGAAAAGACCACCGGCTGAATGGCGCCGCCGCATAACCCCTAAAAACCGCATTCCCCGAAGAAAGCTTTGCCCTTTGTAGCGGTTGTAAGGGGATGGCGAAGATTTGGACGCGGCGATAGACTGGAACCTGCGTAGGTTAGGTTTCCAACCTGACCGTTTGTATTGTTGCTTGGAAATCTGGTCAGGTTGGAAACCCAACCTACGGATCGGGAAGTTTTTATTGATGTGGTCCGTCGCGTGCCTTTTCATCGTCGGCTTAACCGTTTTTCGGGCGTGGGTTGTTTCGCGGCTGTCGTGGCTCGATTTCCTTATTTTGCGCGGTGCCTTTGTCTATTGCCGCTTCATCCATCGGTGGTCGGCCAACCGCCGCAATCCATTCCCGCACTCTGGGCCGGCCCTTATCTTGTGCAACCACACGTGCAGTGCCGACGCGACATTTTTGCTGGCTGCGTGCGATCGCACGATAAGCTTTCTAGTGGCCACCGAGCATTTCAACGTTCATCCCATCGCTTACGCGATTTTGAAGCACATGCACTGCATCCCGGTGGTGCGGTCGGGGCATGATCCCATCGCTTTGCGCCGCGCCTGAGAATGCTGGCGCAGGGAGAGCTTGTGTGTCTCTTTCCCGAAGGAAACTTGAGCGGCGTGGCCCTGGATCGCTGCCGCCATGCGAAACCGGGCGTGGCTTTCCTGGCCCTCATCTCGCGGTTGCCGGTTTATCCGGTCCACATCGCGGGAGGCCCGCGAACCGATCAATTGCTCAAATCGTGGATTTTGCCAACGAAGAAGGCGGTGCACGTGACCTTTGGAAAACCCGTGGTGCTGACTCAGTTTTACGATCGACCCCTGACGCGGCCGCACATTGAGGAGGTGACGGCTTACCTGATGAAGCACGTGGCGAAGCTGGACGATTCCCCCGCTTGGAATGGGGCTCAGACGCTTGCCGCAAAGATACCCCCCCGGCCCCCCCTTAGTAAGGGGGGGAGGCATCCGTAAAGGGGGGGAGGCATCGCGGCTAAACTACCTTGTGTCCTGATTCAGAGGCGGTTAAATTGACGGTTTCGTTCTCGGGTCATGGAGGATAGGCATGGCGGTTACCATTGGTCCTCTTTCATGCGGCACGGGGCAACCTTTGCTTTGGATCGCCGGGCCGTGCGTCATCGAATCGCGGGACTTCACCTTATGGATGGCGGATCGGCTGGCCGAAATCGCGCAGCGGCTCAAGATCCCTTTCGTTTTCAAGGCTTCTTTTGATAAAGCCAATCGCACGTCCGCCAAAAGTTTTCGCGGGCCTGGACTCGACGAAGGCCTGCGCACGCTCGATGCCGTCAAGCAGCGGACCGGGTTGCCTCTAACGACCGACATCCACGAATGCCATCAGGCGGAGCCTGCCGGTCAAGTTGTCGACATATTGCAGATTCCCGCGTTCCTGGCCCGGCAAACGGATTTGATTCATGCGGCGGCCCGCACCGGCCGGGTCGTGAACGTGAAAAAAGGGCAATTCATGGCCCCTTGGGACATGAAAAATGTCGTGACCAAGGTGGCGGAGGCAGGCAATCGTCAACTGCTGTTGACTGAGCGGGGGTCCACGTTTGGCTATGGTCAGCTCGTCAACGATTTCCGCAGCATACCGTGGATGCAGGAATTGGGTTGCCCGGTGATCTTTGACGCGACTCACAGCGTACAGAAACCGGCGGGCAAGGGCGATCGCAGCGACGGCGAACGGCGCATGGTTCCGTTCTTGGCTCGCGCGGCGGTGGCCTGTGGCTGTGATGGCGTCTTTCTGGAGACGCATCCCAAGCCGGACGAAGCGCTCAGCGACGGCCCCAACATGATCCCGCTGGATGAATTTCCCGCGCTCGTGGCGTGTTGCTTGAGGATACGCGCGGCGTTGGCCGACCGGGTGTGATTTAGGAACGTCTTTACTAGTGCCTGCGACTTTTCACGTACCATTCAATCGGCGATGACAGCGATATCATGAAACGAATTTTCACTGGCGTGGCTCTTTGCTCCGCGGTCTTTTTCACGCAAGGCTGCCAAAAGACCCCGACTGCGTCCCACGCGCTCAAAAATGTCTCGGCAGGCGCTCAGGCGGATTCGCTCAAGCCCGCGCTGGATTCATTGCGGCAGGCGACTGACGCAACCCATTACCGAGATGCGCTTTATTCAATCAATTCCTATCTCACCAAAAACACCGGCAAGCAAGTAACACCCTACAACGCGGAAAACGGGGAAGCGATTGGAAAGGGCTTTCAACTAGACAAGGACGAAAGCGAGCAGGTGCAAACCGTGCTTTTTCGCCCCATCGACGCCTATCATCTACAAAGTTGCTTTTTGTTTCGCGATGCGGCCCGTTTGGCGCAGGTGGATGACAGTTCCCCGTTGGAACAAGCACGCGTCGGTTTCGAGTGGACGATGCGTCGGGTCAACCTGCATGAGCAGGCGGACGAGGACTTACCCGCCGCCTTCATATTGCGGCGCGGCTTTGGCAGCGCGCTCGACCGGGCGGTAGTTTTTCTCGCGCTCCTGCGGCAATTTCAGATTGAGGGCTGCGTGCTCGCGCCGGCCGCCGATGCTGCTGGACCCATCCTCGTGGGCGTGCTCGTGGAAGAAAATAAGACGCCGCGGCTGCACCTGTTTGATCCGCGGCTGGGGCGACCCGTCCCAGGGCTGGACCATAAGGGAATCGCCACGCTGGAGGAAGCGCGCGCACATCCGGAATTGCTCAAAGCGTCAGGCATCGCGCCGGACGGGGTTGCCAAGCTGCAAGCGTTCCAGGTCAACCCGCTCGAGGCGTTGCCCGCGGCATGCTGTTTTTGCAAGAATTGCTGGCGATTCAGGACAAGGTCATTCTTCATGACGACGTGCTTGCCGCGGGTCGCGACTTCACCAAAGCGACGGGCCGGCCGGTCTCCGTCTGGCATATGCCCAAAGGCCCCTCGCCCACGCGTGCCTTGCGGCTGTTCCTGACGCCCGAGGACGGTGGCGTCGACAAGCAAGGCCGCCACCAGCGTTTCGTGTTGGAACAAGTTCCGTGGCCGATTCTGTTGCTTCAGTTGCAGGCCTTGCATCTGGTTCAGCCGCAGGATATTCCCGAGCAAGCCCGCGAGTTGCTATTCGGCAATGTTCGAAATTTGTTCACGACGTTCGCCGTTGAGCCACGCGACTTTTTTCTTCATGCCAACTTCGATGCCGCCCTCAAGCGCGTGGACCGCATCCGCAATGTCCTGGAAGCCGAGGAAGCAGCCAATCCGTTGCAAGGACCCGATTTCGCCCGGGAGCTCAATGCTTGGCGGGCGCGCGTTCAAGAGGCCTACATAGCGAAAATCGTGCGGAAAGACCCCAACGGGTCAGCACTGGTCGATTCCATCTGGAGCGACGACCAATATCTGCTCAACGTTTTACAAGCCGACAGCGAGATACCACTCAATCGGTTCGAGAAAAAGCTACTCAGCACGCTCCTCTTTAACGTCTGCCGTGAATCTCTCGGCCAACAAGGGAATTACCTGGTAGCCGCCTGTTTTCACGAAAAGGCGGCTCAGCTTCAAGCCAACGAAGATAGCCGGGCCGCCAAGGGCCAAGATGTCGCCGTCGCTAAGGAGAACGCCGGATATGCGTGGAGCAATGCGCGCGGCGCCTGGGCTAAATTTCACGATCGCTACGGGCTTAACCCGCGGAGCTTGCCGCAACGCTTATCCGCCATTCAGCGCCGCTGGAATCAAGGTGACACTTCCACCGCCCTGTTCCTTTGGGAGCAACTCCACCTGGACATGCATACCACCTTCGAGGCACGCCTGCGCCTGGCGGAAGCGCAGGCGCACACGCTTAAATCAAGCCCGGCCCTCAAGGAGCTATTGGCGGATTTGGACAACTTCGAAAAGAGCGATCTGCCCAAGCAGCTAAGCGAGTGCCGGGAGAAAGCCCGCGGCACCGCCATCGCCCAGCGGTTGGAATTGCTGGCGCGCGATTGGTCGCCGAGCGGCAACATCCACTGGTTGCGTGAAAACGTCCGGGCACGTTTGAATAAAGCGCCGTGATGCTGGTTAGCCGCGACCCGAAGGGGAGCGCGGGGGAACAGGGAACTGACGCCCCCCGCTCGCCGGCGTCTCACCAGCAGCCGACCCTCGCACCGCCGCCAACAGGTTCTCGACACGATGCTCCGCTTGGGCGCCGGCGTCGGCAAGAATCCGCACGACCCGATATTGGCTCACCATGGCACTGACAACTTGAGTCACGGGCAGGCGCGGTCGGCGCTGCTCTGAACGACTGCAGTCAGGAAGAACCAAGCCAACACTTCATCCAACGCCTCGCCGGTGAACCAGACAACATCCTCATAGCGATTGACGTTGAGGAGTCGCTGTCCTTCCGCGTCTTTGAGGATCGCTTCAAGCACCCTCGACGCCCGCTCTTGATCGCTTCCCGTCACCTCGAACCACTCTTGCTGCATGGTCAAAAGACCAACCAACTTCTCGGTCCTGTCGATGGCATTTTCATCCAGCCCCAGGTCGCGCAGCGCGTTGGCGATCATGCGACCGAGCAGCCATTCATCGAGCCAACTTCGACTCACTTGGGCGGCGTCCGCCTCGTCGGCGAGCCTTCCCAAGGCATGAACGAACACCCAGCAGTAGAGCGTTGCCCAAAAGGCCGGCTTTTCCTTGAGGTTCGCCAACACGTAGGCCATGGCGTCTCGACACAGGGGCATGTCGGGCCACTCGTACCAGGTTTCCAAGACAGGCAATTGAAGTATGGCCTCCAGCCGTTGGCGGATTTCCCGAGCGAGGACTGCCTCGCGACCAGCGGGGGCGCCGGTGAATTGCTGGACGGCTTGCCCCAAACGGACGGCCTTTTGCTCGACGCTATCCAGCAAGTTTTGGTTGAGAAAGCCGTGCGGATCGGTCACGCGCGCTTCCAAAAGTTCACGTAGAACAGGGGCATTGACGAGTTCCCGGAACGGGTCGAGGATGGGCCTTAGGAACACCTCGCGCAGCGCTTCATCCATGTTCACGACGCCGCGGCCATTGAGATAACCGGCTAATTGTGCGTACTGTCGGTTGCCGTTGTCGCGCACCTCGTGAAATTCGAGAAAGACCTGAAACTGAAACGCCGCCAGCTCGACATAAAGCCCCCGGGTGCACAATTCATGGTTGTTGCGAATGAAACAAAGGCCGGAGACGTGCTCGCGAAAGATCGTGAAATAATCCCCCTCCGCATGCAAGCCTAGGGCGGCGCCGAGATTCTTCCGCATCAGAGTCCGTTGCTCGCCGTTGCCCGTCTTGCCGGCGTATCCCACCGTGGTGCGAATCCAGCCGCGCGTTGATACATATTTGTTGTGATAGACGACCAGCGCCCGCTCCTCGCCCGCCCGATTGGAAAACGCGTAGACGTCCTCGTTGACGTTCCCCTCGGGCGTGAAAACATCGAAGAGATAAAAGCTCTCGACTTCGGCAAAAAGGTATCGCCGACGTAGCAGCGGGAAGATTTCACGCTCATGCCGCGCCAGCAAATGCTCGTCGATGGCTTCGTCGCGATAGGCGCGGCGATACTCCATGCCGTATTTTTCGGTGAAGCCTTCGAGTTGGCCGTGGCCAAACATGGGCAAGCCCGGCAAAGTCGCCATCAACGTGCAGACGCCGAAATACTTGTCGCCTTTGCCGAACTGGGCGACCGCCGTGTCCTCGTCGGGATTGTTCATGAAGTTGACGAAGCGCTTGAGAATCTCGGGATTGAACTCGAGTGTGTTCTTCATGACGCTGCGATAGTTGGCGTTGTCCTCGTTTTTCAGCATGTTCATGAAGGCGCTGTTGTAGACGCGGTGCATGCCGAGCGTGCGGACGAAATAACCCTCCATCATCCAAAAGGCCTCGGCCAAGAGCAACGTGTCGGGCACTTCGAGCGCCACGCGATCGACAACCTCACGCCAAAACTCTTGCGGCATGGCGGCGTCGAACTGCTCGCGGAGCAACCCTTGCTCGGCACGCGACGGGATGGCGCCGCCGCTGCCCGGCTCGGGAAACCAGAGCCGCTTGTGGTGTTTCTTCGCCAGGGTCATGGCGGCATCGAAGCGGATCACCGAAAACTTGCGGGCCACATCCAAGATCGTCTGGATCACCGCCTCGCGCACTTCGGGATTGAGGAAATTGAGTTGGGCGGTGTCGTTCCACGGCATGCTGGTGCCGTCGTTGCCGTGATAGACATACTTGACGCTGCCGGTGTGGCGATCAAGCCGTTTAAAGACGACGGCGGCATCCGAGCGCGTGTAGTAATGGTCCTCCAGGAAAATGCCGACGCGGCCATCGGTGGACAGGTCTGGGCCGTTAAATGTGTACGACGGGAACGGACAATAATCGAGGGAAATGAACCAGTCGGGATGCTCGATAAGCCAGCGCGAATCGATGCCCATATGGTTGGGCACCATGTCGCTGGCCAGGCGGATGCCGCGCCGCCAGGCGCGATCTTTGAGGTTCTCGAAGGCCTGCTCTCCGCCCAGGTCGTTCGCGATGAAATAGTCGTAGAGAGAGTAAGCCGAAGCCACCGCTTCCGGATTGCCGCAAAGCTGCTTGATCTTTTGCGAGGCTTGGCTGCGTTCCCAGAGGCCGATGAGCCACAGCCCCGAGAATCCCCAGCCGGCCAGGCGGTCGAGTTCCTCGTCGGGCACCTGGTCCAGGGTGCGGATATCGCGCCGATGCCTCTTGGACAGTTGATCGAGCCAAACATAGATGTTCTTGGCCATCAGCACCAGGCGAGGCATCCAGTCGCGATCTTGGCTGAAGCGCTCGGGTTCGTGTTCCTGACCGCCGAATTCATAGACGCGCACGTCCGCCTTGCCGCCCGGCGCAAAAGCTCCTTTTTCCTCTTCCTTGATGAGGTCTTGGCCGACGAGGAGGCGATAGAAATACTTGCCGAGCAGGTGGCCCCATTTCTCGAGGATGTAGGCAAGCTGGCCCGTCAGGGAATGGGGCACTGCCAAGGCGGGGCTGCGCAGCATGGTAACCAGGTCTTGGTCCTCGGGGCCGAATTTGGGTTGGTCTCGAAAAAATTCGTCCAAGGTCGCCAGCACTTCTTGATATGCCGTGTGTTCGCGCATATTCGTATCGTCGAACAATTCGCCGAACGGTTTAAATGCTGGGTTGACATTCGCCAGCCAGAGCATGAGCATTTCTTCCAGGACCAGGTGGCGATGGGGCACGCCGGCAGTGGCATCCGCCAAATAACGCTCGGGATCGATTTTGCCCTGGTAGACGGCGACCGGCGGGAAGTCACTCAGGAATTGCCGTAACGCCTTGTCGACTGCGGCGGCGCCGCACCGCTTTTGCAGAAAGACCAGCGCCTTGGCCATGATGTCCGGCTGGGCTTGCTCGCGGTAAAGGCCGCAAACAAAGTGCAAGATCTCGTCGATCAGCCCCATGGCATTGATGTTGCCGGCCCTGATCGTCTGCTCAGGAAAGCGCACGAGGTCGCGGGCATCGTTCATCTTCTTGGCGAATACCCGGGCCGCGTGCAGATCGGCGAAGATGACGTTGCCGCTCAACGTGAAAAGCGCGTCGCCGAACTGATAGCGGTCGCGCGCCTGGCGCGAGACGTGGAATTCCATCACGACCGCACGCAAGATTTCCATGCTGACATCCTTTTCTAAGTGGCGCGTCCCTTATGAATCGCTGGGTGCCGGGTGCCACGGGCTTGGTGCTGCCACAGCCTGGGTGCCACGGGCGGCTTGTCCGCCCGTGCGATCCCGACGCTGCCTCAATCCAAACACACGCAGACATGCTGTCCGCGGCACCCAGGCCTCATAGCATTATTATGGAAATCGCATTGGGAAATGCGCTGCGCAGGCCGCGCTGATTGATAAAATAAAGACGCGCATCTTGTCAAGCGGCCTTTGTCCTTGATTCATGAGGTTGTCTCCATGAGGAATCTGATCGTTTTTATCCTGGTGCTCGCGGTGATCGTTGGTATCGTGGGCTATTACCAGGGTTGGTTCACCGTGAACGAAACCGACGGCAAAACCAACCTGCAGTTTGACAAAGCCAAGTTTAGAGCCGACCGAGATGCCTTCGAGAAAACAGCGTCCGAAAAAATGCGCGTGTTTGGAGACAACATCGCCAACTTATTCAAGAAATCGGAAAAGCTAAAAGGCGACGAAAAGGAGGGCGTGCAAGCGGAGTTGCGAGAACTCAAAAAGACACACGACCGGCTCGAGAAGCAGATTCAAGACCTGGGCAATGCGGCCGAACCCAAGTTCGAAAGCATCAAACACGACCTTTCTTCACGCTTGGAAGAAGTGGATAAAAAGATCGAGGAATTGACGAAGAAGCTGGGGTGAGTGCGGTCACTGCCGGGCCACCTTCTTGACATGATACCCGAAGAAGACCCGCTTGCCCCCGGTGATGCCCGAGTCGATGGTGGCCTCGACGGCAACGGTGTTGCCGTTGTCGCGATAGATAAACGTCACCGGCGTGAGCCAAATCGCGCCGGTCGTCGGCTCGCGTTGGGCCGTGGTAGGCACGCGCTCTGCCTTGCCGATGGACAGATTCGAGATGTTCGCTTTGTCGATGATGACCGTTTTCGCGGTGAGGGTCACCGCTTGCCCGGTGGTGCCCGTGTTTACGACCGTGTCGCCGGGCCTCACGACGGCGGGTTGGTTGGTCGCCGCGGCTTGCTCGGGTATTACCAAGGGCCGGCCAGCGAGATAATCGAGTGCTTCCTGTGAACTCAACGGAATATCGCCGCCGGATCGACAACCGGAAATCGTCAGGACAATGACACACAGCGAGGCAAGGCACTTGAGGTGCATGGAATCACCATTCGTATGATGTGGGACGGCTCGGGAGAGCCGTCCGGTGTATCCGCCGGCTCAGGAGAGCCGTCCTACGGGACTCTTCACCATGCAAATGGGGAGCCAAATGGCGATTATCGGCCAGGTAGTGGCGGACCACGCATTTTCGTTGTATTCTGTTGAGCAAGCAAATGAATCATGAGGAAGCGACATGAGCACGAGGAAATTCAATGTGGCCATCGTCGGCCTGGGGTTCGGAGCCGAGTTTATTCCCATCTATCAGCGCCACCCCAATGCCAACATGTACGCCATCTGCCAGCGCACCGAAAAGAAGCTCAACGAAGTCGGTGATAACTTCGGCGTGGCCAAGCGCTACACCAAGTACGCCGATGTCTTGGCCGATCCCAAAGTCGATTTCGTGCATATCAACAGCCCGATTCCCGACCACGCCCCCCAGGCCATCGCCGCCTTGAAAGCCGGCAAGCACGTCATGTGTACCGTGCCAATGGCCACCAGCGTCGAGGATTGCCGCCAGATCGTGGAGTTGGTGGCCAAGACCGGCCTCAAATACATGATGGCCGAGACGGTCGTGTATGCCCGCGAGTTTTTGTTCGTGAAGGAACTCTTCGACAAAGGCGAGTTGGGCAAGCTTCAATTTCTTCAAGCAAGTCATCAGCAAGACATGGACGGCTGGCCCAATTATTGGCCCGGCCTGCCGCCGATGCATTATGCCACCCATTGCGTCGGCCCCTGCCTGGCGCTGAGCCGCGCCGAGGCGGATTATGTCTCTTGCTTCGGCTCGGGCACGATTCGCAAGGAACTCATCGCGAAATACAATTCGCCGTTCGCCGTCGAGACGTGCCACATCAAGCTCAAGGATTCCGACGTCACCGCGCGCATTTACCGGTCGCTGTTCGACACGGCCCGTCAATACCGCGAGAGCTTCGATGTTTTCGGCTCCAAGAAATCGTTCGAGTGGCAATTGATCGAAGGCGAGGAGCCGGTCTTGCACACCGCGAAAAAGCCCGAACCAGAGATTCCGCAGCGCGTGGCCGTGCCCGATTATGCTCACTTGTTGCCCAAGGAAATCCAGATGTTCACGCGGCGCGGCGTCTACGATGCCGACGAGAAACAGCATCTTTCGTTCTTGCAAGGCGCCGGCCACGGCGGCTCGCATCCGCACCTCGTGCATGAGTTTTTGTCAGCGCTCGACCAAAACCGCGATCCCTACCCCAATGCCGTGCAATCCGCGAACTGGACCTGCGTCGGCATTCTCGCCCATGAATCGGCCATGAAGGGGGGCGAGATCGTCAAACTGCCCGCGTTTACGCTTATTAACAACTAAGGCGAGCGGGGGCGTCAGCCCCCTGATTCTTTCCCCCCCGAGCGCTCCGCTAGCGCGTCGCGGCTAAACCATTAAAGGTGTGCGATGTCCAAATACATTTCGTCTCTCTGCGTCGTTTGCATCTTGGCTGCAACACCCACGCTTGCCGCCGCCCAGGACTCCCTTCCGATCCGAATCCTTTTCCTCGGCGACCAGGGCCACCACCAACCCGCCGCGCACTTTCGCCAATTGCAACCAATCATGGCCAAACGCGGCATCGACGTGACTTACACCGAAAGTGCGGCAGCCCTGAATCCCAAGACGCTGGCGCACTATGATGGCCTCTTGATCTACGCCAACACGGAAAAAATCACGCCCGAACAAGAAGCCGCACTTTTGGAATACGTCGCCAGCGGCAAAGGGTTTATCCCGGTCCATTGCGCTTCCTTCTGCTTTCTCAATTCTCCCAAATACATCGAGTTGGTGGGGGCGCAATTCAAGCGTCATGGCACGGGCGTGTTCCGCACGACCATCGCCGCACCGGATCATCCCATCATGAAGGGACTTGAAAGTTTCGAGAGTTGGGACGAGACGTACGTGCATCACAAGCACAACGACAAAGACCGCACCATCCTCGAATATCGGATCGACAAGGATGGCAAGGAACCTTGGACATGGGTGCGCACGCATGGGAAGGGCAGGGTGTTTTACACGGCGTGGGGACATGATGCGCGGACTTGGGGCAATCCGGGGTTTCAGGATTTGCTTGAACGGGGGATTCGGTGGGCGGTCGGGGTTACGCTACCCGCTAATCCGCAAGCGGTGCCCGTGATGACCAAGTTGCCCACGGATGCGAAGCCGTTTGACTACGTCGAGGCCAAGGTGCCGTTTTATTCGCCGACCGGAAAGGGTCGGGGCGCCGACAAGCCGGTCACGCAAATGCAGTTGCCGGTCTCTCCGGAAGAGTCGATGAAGCATATGGTGACGCCGATTGATTTCGACGTTCAGCTTTACGCCGGCGATCCAATGATTCGCCGGCCGATCTGCATGAACTGGGACGAGCGCGGCCGATTGTGGATCGCCGAGACCGTCGATTATCCCAATTCTCGCCAAAAGCCGGGCGAAGGGCACGACCGCATCGTCATTCTGGAAGACACCAAGGGGACGGGCCGGGCGGACAAGCTCACCGTCTTCGCGGACAAGCTCAGCATTCCCACGAGCTTCACGTTCGCTTGGGGCGGCGTCATCGTCCATCAAGCTCCCTACACACTGTTTTTAAAAGACACCGATGGCGACGGAGTGGCCGATGAACGCACTGTCCTCTTTTCCGGCTGGGGAACATACGACACCCACGCCGGACCCAGCAACCTCAATTATGGCTTGGACAATTGGATCTATGGCATGGTCGGCTATTCCGGTTTCAACGGCACCATTGGCGGCGAGAGGTTCAGCTTCAAACAAGGATTCTACCGCGTCAAGCTCACTGATCCCTCCAAGTCTTCTTCGGATCAGCGGGTCAAATTCGAGTTCCTGCGCGGCACCAACAACAATTCCTGGGGCATCGGTGTCACTGAAGAAGGCTTGCTGTTCGGTTCTACGGCCAACGGCAACCCCAGCGTCTACATGCCGATCGCCAACCGCTATTACGAAGCCGTGCGCGGCTGGTCATCGCACGTTCTCGGCGGCATCGCGGGCAATGCCCCGATGCACCCCATCACCGACAAGGTGCGCCAAGTCGATTGGCATGGCCACTTCACAGCCGCGGCAGGGCATGCGTTTTACACCGCGCGCCTTTATCCCAAGGAATACTGGAACCGCACCGCGTTCATCGCCGAACCGACGGGGCATTTGGTTTCGACATTCCAGGTGCAGGACAAGGGGAGCGATTTCACTTCGCGCAACGCTTGGAACCTGCTGGCCAGCAACGACGAATGGACGGCGCCCATCATGGCTGAGGTCGGTCCGGACGGCTGCGTCTGGATTATCGACTGGTACAACTACATCGTCCAGCACAATCCGACGCCTCAAGGTTTCGAGACCGGCAAAGGAGGCGCCTATCTCACCAATCTCCGCGACAAAACGCATGGGCGGATTTATCGTCTGGTCCCTAAGGGTGCTAAGCATCCCGCACCGATGACCCTGAAGGACGCCACGCCGGATCAGTTGGTGCGAGCCCTCAAGAACGACAACATGTTTTGGCGCAAGCACGCCCAACGCTTGCTCGTCGAACGTGGCAAGCTGGACGTGGTTCCGAAGCTCATCGAAATGGTAAACGATAAAAGCGTGGATGCAGTCGGGCTGAACGTTGGCGCCATGCACGCGCTATGGACCCTAAAGGGCCTGGGCGCATTCTCGTCCCCGCCTTACGAAGGGGGGGCAGGGAAGAATCGAAGCGCCGGCGAAGCTAACGCCGCCCTCATCAAAGCACTCGCACATCTCTCTGCCGGTGTGCGGCGCAACGCCGTTGCCGCTTTGCCGCACACGCCAGCAATGCTGCAAGCTCTCCTAAAGTCCGGTGTGCATAAGGACAACGACGCTCACGTGCGCCTGGCGAGTTATCTGGCCATAGCGGAAATGCCCGCTAATTCCGAAGCCGGCAAAGCGCTGGCCGGCGCCCTGATTTCGGAAGATCTGAGCGATCCCTGGGTTTACGACGCCTTTACCAGCGCCGCCGCCCGCCAAGATCTCGACTTTTTGCTTGCCTTGTCAACGCACAAACTGCCGGCGGACAAAAAATCCGGCTCCATCCTCGCGATTGTCGCCGAACACTACTCTCGCGGGGGAGCAGAGTCGATTACCAAGCTGCTGGCAGTGCTCAAGAACAGCGACACTCCGTTTGCGGAAGTAATTCTCGCCGCCGCGGCGAAAGGTTGGCCGCGCACCAAAAAGATTGATGGTCTCGAAGCGGCGGAAAAAACGATGGCCGATCTTCTGCCGAGCTTATCAAATGCCGGCAAGGGCCATCTTCTCAAGCTGGCGTCTCTGTGGGGCAGCAAAACGCTGGAAAGATACTTGGTCGAAATCGCCTCCGGCTTGCGCGGGACGCTTCTCGATGAGAAACAGCCGGACGAAAAGCGCCTCGAGGCCGCACGCCAGTTTCTGGAGATACGCCCCGGCGATCCGAGCGTCGTTGCCGGCGTGCTGGACATCATCACGCCCCGATCGTCGCCGAGCTTGACGGCTGGTCTGCTTGAAGCGCTTGGAACCAGCGGGGCCCCCAGTGTCGGCGAGGTCCTGACGGATCGGCTCAACGCCTTCACGCCGGCCACGCGTGCGGTTGCGCTGCGCGTGCTTTTGAGTCGTCCGGAAACCATCCGCGTCCTGCTGAGCGGCGTTCAAAACGGTAAAGCGAGCCTGGGCGATTTGACGCTCGCCCAACAGCAAGCCCTCACTAGCCACCCTGATCGAAAAGTCGCCTTCCTGGCGCGCAAGCTGCTCACTCGCGGCGGCGCGTTGCCCAGCGCCGATCGGCAAAAAGTGATCGATCAGTTGATGCCGCTCACCAAGAAAAGCGGTGACCCGGTTCTGGGCAAGGCGATCTTCAAAAAGACGTGCATGGCGTGCCACACCCATAGCGGCGAGGGGACCAAAATCGGCCCGGACCTCACCGGCATGGCGGTCCATCCCAAGGCCGAATTGCTCATCAACATCATGGACCCTAGCCGCAGCGTCGAGGGCAACTACCGCGTCTACGTGGTGACGCTGCTCGATGGCCGAGTGCTGACAGGGCTCTTGGCTTCGGAGAACAAGACTGCTATCGAGCTATACGATGCCGAGGCGAAAAAGCATCTGATCCAGCGCGCCGACATCGACCAGATTGTGAGCACGCCAAAATCGCTGATGCCTGACGGCTTCGAGAAACAGTTGCCGCCCGATGATATCGTCAATCTTTTGGAGTTTCTCACGCAGCGCGGCAAATACCTACCGTTGCCTTTGGATAAGGCCGCCACGGTCGTCACGACGCGCGGCATGTTTTACGGACCCGAATCGCAAGCCGAGCGGCTGATTTTCCCGACTTGGGGAAGCAAGACATTCGAGGGTGTGCCGTTTCTGCTGGTCGATCCCAGGGTCGATCAAGTCCCCAATGCGATTCTTTTATACAGTCCCAATGGACCCACGGCGGCGAAGATGCCCAAGGCGGTGAACGTCCTTTGCAATGCGCCGGCCAAAGCAATCCACCTTTTGAGCGGCGTGAGCGGCTGGGGCTATCCCTACAGCGACAAGGGTACCGTCTCGCTCATCGTGCGCCTGCACTATGAGGACGGCTCGACCGAAGATCACCCGCTCAAAAACGGCGAGCAGTTCGCCGACTACATTCGTAAACTCGATGTCCCCGGCTCCAAGTTCGCCTTTGATCTCAAAGGCAAGCAAATCCGCTACCTCACCGTCATACCCCAGCGCGCGGACAAAATCGAGCGGATCGAGTTTGTCAAAGGCCCCGATCAAACCGCACCTATAATCATGGCCGTGACGATCGAGGGAAAAGATTGACGGTCCGGGATTCTGAGCCACGCATGGAGCACGGATCAAACACGGACACCACAAAAGAAAATGGAGAGCAGTATTTGCGTCTATTTTCCTTTCCGTGTTTCATCCGTGTTTCATCCGTGGCTATGCGTTTTCTTGAGCGACTACGGCAGCAAGAATTGAATTGGCGTTCAATCGGGAACGTCCATTGCTGTATGATAGGATAATGCAAGGCCGGGGCGGTCCGGCGTAGAAGCGACTTTCGAGCCAGGGATTATGCACGCGACGCCGACTGTTGCCGCGAAGTCACGGTTGATGCCGGATACGACGTGGCCGCTCCAACCATTCGATTTTCACACCCCGACGCGGGTCGTGTTTGGCCCTGGCAGCGTGAGCCGGCTGGGAGAACTGGCCAAGGAACTGGGGGCGACGCGGGTGCTGGTGGTGACCGATCCCGGCCTGGAAGCCGCCGGCCATCCGCAGCGGGCGGTGGAATCTCTAAGAGGCGCCGGGCTGCAAGTGTCCCTATTTGACGAGGTCGAAGAAAATCCTACCAGCCGGCACGTTGATCTTGGCGTGCGCTTTGCTCTGCCCCATTGCCCCGATCTGATTGTGAGCGTCGGCGGCGGCAGCGCCATGGATTGCGCCAAAGGAATCAATTTCTTGCTAACCAACGGTGGCGCCATGGCCGACTACAAAGGCTTCGGCAAAGCGCGCAAGCCGATGCTCCCGTCTATCGGCGTTCCTACGACGGCGGGCACCGGCAGCGAGGCGCAGTCCTTCGCCTTGATCGCCGATGAAAAGTCGCACATGAAGATGGCTTGCGGCGACCGCAAAGCCGCCTTTCAGATTGCCGTGCTCGATCCCGAAGTCACCGTCTCCAAACCGATGAAAGTTACGGCGCTGACGGGGATTGACGCTTTGTCGCACGCCCTGGAATCGTATGTGTGCACCGTACGCAGCCCACTGTCGCAGATTTTCGCGCGAAGCGTGGAAGCTTTTGGAAGGCAATCTCGAAAAGGTGCTCCACAATCCCGGCGACTTGGAAGCACGCGGCGCCATGCAAATGGGCGCGTTCTTGGCCGGCACCGCCATCGAGAACTCCATGCTGGGCGTCTGTCATGCCTGCGCCAATCCGCTCACTGCCCACTATGGCCTGACGCACGGCCTGGCCATCGCCATCATGTTGCCGCACGTGATTGCATTTAATGCC
Source organism: uncultured Planctomycetota bacterium (assembly GCA_963750865.1). GTDB lineage: Bacteria > Planctomycetota > Planctomycetia > Gemmatales > Gemmataceae > CAVVSQ01. The sequence continues at coordinate 99,010 of CAVVSQ010000030.1, read as the reverse complement.
GGCACCGTGGACGCGCTTTATGGCGATTTGACCCACGAGACAGGCTTGAGCAATGGCACTCCTGCCGTTGCCGGTCAAGTTCTTGCCGACCGCGTGCGTGCTTTCACGCGCCTCGCCAACCTGCCTACCACGTTGACCTCGTGCGGCGTTTCCCCTGGCATTCTCCCGGTGCTCGCCGAGGAAGCGTCCCGCCAGTGGACGGCGCGGTTCAACCCCAGGCCCGTGACTGAAGCGGATATCCTCGCGCTGTACGAGGCGGCCTTGTGAGCGATGGGTGTCCGGTTAGCCGCGACGCGCTAGCGGAGCGCGGGCGTGCGTAAGATGCGGGGAGTGCATGGAAATTAGGGGGCTGACGCCCCCCGCTCGCCTTATAGCTGGGGGCTAAATTCAATGCGTATTCTCATTTCTCTCATCGTCGTGGCCGTTGGAACCGTGAAACTGGCGCACGCCGATTGGCCCCTTTTTCGCGGCAACGCGTTGCAAAACGGCATCGCCGGCTCGCCGCTCCCCGAAACGTTGAGCGTGCGCTGGAAGCTGCAAGTCAAGGACGGCATCGAAGCCACCGCGGCGATCGTCAAGGGCACCGTCTACTTCGGCGCCTATGATCAGTTTCTGCGTGCGGTGAGTTTGGCGGACGGCAACGAGAAATGGAAATATAAAGGCGGCCCGTTCAAGGCGCCGCCGAGCGTTTACGAGGGGGCGGTCTATGTCGGCGATGAGGACGGGTTGTTCCATTGCGTGGACGCGGCCACGGGCAAAAAACGCTGGACGTTCGAGACCGAAGGCGAAATCACGTCCGGCGCCAACTTCGCCGGCGAGCAAGTCCTGTTCGGCTCGCACGATGCCACGCTCTATTGCCTCAACCGCAAGGACGGCACGCTTGCCTGGAAATTCAAGACGCAGGGGCCGGTCAATGGCTCGCCCGTGATCGCGGGGCCATACACGTTCGTGGCCGGCTGCGATAGCAGCTTGCATGTCATCGACCTTAAAAGCGGGAAGGAATTGGTGCAGGTCGACCTGGACGGCCAAGCGGGCGCCACGGCGGCGGTGTTCGGCGACGGCCTTTATGTCGGCACCATGACCAATGAATTCAAGGCCATCGACCTGCGCAAAAAAGCCGTGGTCTGGACCTACGAACCCAAGCGGGCCCAGCCCTTCTACAGCTCGGCCGCGGTGACGGACAAGCTCGTCATCGTCGGCAATCGCGATAAGCTGTTGCACGCCCTCAAGCGGGACAATGGCGACCTGGCTTGGACGTTTCCCACCAAGGGGCGGGTCGATAGTTGCCCGGTCGTGGACGGCAATCGCGTCTACGTCGGATCCACGCGACGGCAGTTTGTATGTCGTCGATTTGGCGAAGGGAACGCAGGTCCAAAAACTCGACCTGGGGCGCGGCATCCTCGCGAGCCCGGCCGTCGCCGAAAATTGCCTGGTGATCGGCACTACCGACGGCTTTCTGTATTGTCTGGGAAAGTAGAATCAGTTTGGAGCTTTGTTCAAGGGAACGGTCAGGTTGGAAACCTAACCTACGCTATCTGGACATCATCATGACCGACACTTCGCAAGAGAAAACCGGGCTCGGGAATTATTTCGTCGCCAACTATCCGCCGTTCTCGGCTTGGAAGCCGGAATTTCTGTCGCGATGCGCACCAGGCCGCTTGGCGAGTCCGCCGCGTCCGGATGCGCCGCTTGGGTTATACCTGCATATCCCCTTTTGCCGCAAACGCTGCAAGTTTTGCTATTTCCGCGTCTACACCGACAAGAACGCTCGCGACGTGGAAACGTATCTCGACGCCCTAGTGCGTGAAGTCGAGCTCTGTATGCGCGGATGCCCGTTGTCGGCGGGCGCTCGCTGCAATTTCTCTATTTCGGCGGCGGCACGCCGTCGTTTCTCAGCGCCGGCCAACTGCGCGGCCTCTTCGAGAAGGTGCAAGCGCTGTTGCCATGGAAAGACGCCGAGGAAGTCACTTTCGAGTGCGAGCCAGGCACGTTGCAGCAACATAAGCTGGAAACACTCAAGGAACTCGGCGTCACTCGGCTGAGCCTGGGCATCGAAAACTTCGACGATGGCATCCTGGAAGCGAATGGCCGGGCGCACCTTTCCGCCGAGATCTTTCGCGCCTATGCCTGGGCGCTGACAGTTGAATTTCGCACAGATCAACATCGACCTTATTGCCGGCATGGTGGGCGAGACGTGGGACAAATGGCGTGAAACAGTCCGCAAGACGGTCGAGCTGGCTCCCGACAGCGTCACGGTCTACCAGATGGAGCTTGCCCTTCAACACCGTATTTTCCAAGGAATTGAACGTCGTCGGCCAGCATACGGTCGATCCGGCGCACGTCGCCGATTGGCCGACCAAGCGAGCGTGGGTCGATTATGCCTTTAACGAGTTCGTGAAAGCGGGCTATGCTGTTTCCAGCGCTTACACGGTCGTCCGCGACCCGGCCAAGTCCAAGTTCGTCTATCGCGACAGTCTATGGCGCGGCGCTGACATGTTCGGCACCGGCGTGGCGTCCTTCGGCCATGTTTCCAATGTCCACGTGCAAAATGTCGATAGCTGGGAACGCTATGTCGAGATGGTTGGCCGGGGCGAATTGCCGCTGGGCCGAGCCCTCAAAGTGGCACCGCATCAGGGATTGTTGCGCGAGATGATGCTGCAAATGAAAACAGGACACTTAGAAGCCGGGTACTTTCAGCGCAAGTTCGGCACGGACATACTCAAGCACTTCGCCGACGGTTTTCGCCAGCTTGCGGGCGAAGGCTACCTGACCGTCCACGACGGCAGCGTGGACCTGACGCGCACCGGGCTTTTGCAAGTGGATCGGCTGCTGCCGACCTTCTTCGAGCCGGAACATCGGGGCACCCGGTATACGTGACATCCGTTAAGCATTTGGAGGCGTTTCCATGGACTCCCGCGTGATCCGCGAAGCTCTTTTGCAGCGGCCTTTCAAACCGTTCCTAATGCGCCTTGCCGATGGACGGGAACTGGTGGTTCGCCATCCTGAATATGTGGCTGTTGCTCCGCGCCACCTATTGTTCATTCACCACAAGGATTACTCGATCACCTGGATTGAGCCTCTTCTGGTGGTCACCTTGGAATTCGATGCAGACCCGACACCTAAACCAAGCAATGGAACTAGCGACGGAGGAGCCTCGTAGATTCCGCTTGCCGAGCGGAACCTTGCGGCGACGCCTATTTTCCGTCAGTGCCTTCCGAGGTCCCGCCCGGCAGGCGGGACTACCAACCTGCCTTCAATCGATTGCTATGACCACACCTGGCCCCAACCTCGAATCGCTGCTGGCCCTGTTTCCGCCCACCGATTACCTGCAAGAATTTGAATATGTTCTCGGTAAAAACGTACCCGAGCCGTATCAGGGCTTGTTGGTGCATGAGCACCACATGACGGTCACCGTGGAGGCGCATCACGGCAGCCTGGTCAATGTGCGCATTCTCGATCGCCGCCTGGATCAAGCCACCTACGCCCGCAAGATTCTGTTGGCAACGCAAACCGACGGCAAGATCGTCCAGTTTGGCATTGTCCGCATCCGGCTCGAATACTGTAGTCCGGCTGTCCGGGACGAGATTCTCGCTGGCCAAAGGCCGCTGGGACGCATTTTGATCAATCACAACGTCCTGCGCCGCATCGAACCGACCGCATACCTGTGCGTGGTTCCGGGGCCGGCAATGATGGAATGGTTTCAAATAAGCGAACCAAAGCCAACCTACGGGCGCCTGGCCTACATCCACTGCGATGGCCGGCCCGCGATCGAGCTTTTGGAGATCGTGGCGCCGGAAGATTAGCCGCGACGCGGTAGCGGAGCGCGAGCCCGCGTCCATTACCGCGACCAATTCGCGCTGGCGACACGATGTTGACCGCATACAATACGCCAACCCACCCTAAAGCCGCGATCCGACGCCGCGGGTCTTTCTTTTTGAATGCGGAGTCACTCGGTGAATTCATCGTCCTCGATGCCGGATTCGCAACGTCTCACCGCTACTCACTGGCTCATTCTGATTATCGCGGCGATCGGCTTCGCTTTCGACATTTATGAGCTCTTGATGTTGCCGCTGGTGTTGCCGCCGGCGTTGCAGGAATTGTTGCCGGGAGTCATCCCAGGCAGCGAAGAGTTCAACACTTGGCGTGCCTTGATGTTCTGGGTGCCCGCTATGGCGGGGGGTATTTTCGGTTTGCTCGGTGGCTATTTGACCGACGCCTGGGGCCGACGACGCGTGCTGACGTGGAGCATTTTGATCTATGCGGTGTCGGCGTTTCTATCCGGCTTCGCCACGTCAATGCCGATGCTGCTTGTATTGCGCACCACAACCTTCATCGGAGTCTGCATCGAGTTCGTCGCCGCAGTCGCCTGGTTGGCCGAGTTGTTTCCCAGGCACGAGCAACGCGAGCGTGTTTTGGGATATACTCAGGCGTTCTCCTCCATCGGCGGCTTTTTGATCGGCGGCGTCTGGCTGTTGGTCAATCATTGGGGCCCCGATCTGCCCCAGATTCTGATGCCGGATTTTTTGCACGGTGCCCTGGGACTTGTGCCCGATGCCAGCAGCCACGCTCCCTGGCGCTATACGCTGATGTCAGGCCTCATCCCCGCGCTTCCGCTGATCATTATCCGGCCGTTCTTGCCCGAGTCGCCTATTTGGCAGGAAAAGAAGGAAGCCGGCACGCTTAAGCGGCCGAGCATCGCCCAGCTTTTTTCCCCGGAACTCAAGCGCACCACCATCATCACCACGCTCATGGTCGCGTGCAGCTACGGCGCAGCCTTCGGCGCCATCCAGCAGATGCCGCAAATCGTCCCGGCGGTGCCCCAGGTAAAGGCAGAGGTTGCCGCGGCCCAGGAAGCCAACCGCGAAAAGTGGGCCGCATTGCCCAAAGAGGGCGCCGAAAAGCAGGCCAAGGCGATGAAACGGCGCATCGAAGGCGTCACTGCCGGCCAATTGGCCCTGTCTCAAGAAGTGGGTGGACTCCTTGGGCGCTTCGTGCTGGCGATCCTGGCGGTGCGCATTTTCAGCCGAGGCCGACTGATCCGTATCTTTCAAGTGCCCGGCGTCGTTGTCATTCCCATTGTCTTCGCCTTGCTGACCATCGATAACCGGGTGCTGTTCCAGGTGGGTACGTGGAATGTTTCGACGCTTCACATCGGCATTTTCGTCGCGGGAGCGCTGACGGTCGCGCAATTCAGCTTTTGGGGAAATTACCTACCAACGGTTTATCCGGTCCACCTGCGGGGCACGGGGGAAAGCATGGCCCATAATGTCGGCGGGCGCATGCTCGGCACCTCGTTTGCCGCGCTTACAGCATCCTTTCGCCACTGATGCCGGGCGTCGATGACGGTACGCGCATCGCCTATACCGCCGCGGCAGTCGGTTTTGCGGTATTCCTGCTGGGCCTTATTCTTTCGTTCTGGTTGCCGCAACCCAAGGCGGAAACATCCAGGAGTGAGCACCCGGTGAAGAATCGCCTACATCACCGCGGGCGCCGCCGGCATGTATTGCGGAAGTTGCATGCACGACAACACGCTGGTCGCCGGCACTTGCTCGCCCAGGGCCACGACGCGCTTTTGATTCCCACCTATACGCCGATCCGCACCGACGAAGCCGACGTCAGCCAACACCGCGTCTTTTTCGGCGGCATCAACGTCTTTCTGCAACAAAAATCGGCGCTCTTTCGGCACACGCCCTGGTTTTTGGATCGGCTCCTCGATTTCCCGCGCCTATTGCGCTGGGTGTCGCGCTTCGCGGTCAGAACGCAGGCCGAGCAATTGGGCGAGCTCAGCCTGTCGATGCTGCGAGGCGATCACGGCTTTCAGCGCAAGGAAATCGCCAAGCTGTGCCGCTTTTTGGAAAACGATGTTCAGCCGGAAATCATCACGGTCACCAATGTGTTGCTGTCCGGCATGGTGCCTGCGCATTCGGCGAGCGATTGCAAGTGCCGATTGTGGGCGTGCTGCAAGGGGACGACATTTTTCTCGAAGCGTTGCCCGGAGAAATATCGTCGGCCGGCCATCGATTTGATCCGAGCCAATTGCCAGGACTTCGCCGGCTTCATCGCCACCAGCCACTACTACGCCGATTTCATGGCCAGCTACCTCGGCTTGCCGCGCGAGCGGATTCACGTCATCCATCCGGGTTTGAACCTGAAGGGATTTGCCGGCACGCGAAGCGAAGGCCCGCGACGCAGCCGTTCACCATCGGCTACTTCGCGCGCATTTGCCCGGAGAAGGGACTGCATAACCTCGTCGAGGCCTTTCGCATTCTCAAGCAAGCGTGCGAACGGCAAGCCGTGCCGCCTGAAAATCTCCGGCTGGCTGGGCGAGAACAACCGCGCCTATTTGCAAGACCTGCTGGCCAAGCTCCACGCGCTGGGGTTTGGGCGACGACGTGGAGCACGTCGAAACGCCCGATCATGCCAGCAAGCTGCGCTTCTATCAGAGCCTCGACGTGCTCTCGGTGCCCACGAGCTATCACGAACCGAAGGGGCTGTACATTCTCGAAGCGCTTGCCAGCGGCGTGCCGGTCGTGCAGCCGCGGCATGGTTCGTTTCCCGAGTTGATCGAAGCGACCGGCGGCGGGCTGCTCGTTAAGCCAGACGATCCCGGCGACTTGGCCGGCGGTTTGCGCCGCTTGCTGGACAATCCCGCGGAAAGAACTACCTTGGCTCAAAGCGGCCGCCGCGCCGTCCATGAACGCTTCCACGCCGCCCGCATGGCCGAGGAAACCGTCAACCTGTTTCGAAAGTTCTTGCCATGAAACTCTTTCGCGCTCTCGCGGATCGTCGAATTCGGCGAGACCGATATGGCCGGCATCGTGCATTTCGCCAACTTCTTCCGCTACATGGAGTCGGCCGAGTGCGCCTTCCTGCGGTCGCTGGGCCTGGGCGTCAAAATCGACTGGGAAGGGCAGACTCTCGGCTTCCCGCGCGTTAGTGCCACTTGCGATTACCTAAGCCCCGCCCGCTTTGAGGATGTGCTCGACGTCGATGTTAGCGTGCTGACCATCGGCGACAAATCGGTCACCTATGGCTTCGAATTCACATGCGCGCGGCACAGCCATCGCCAAGGGCCAAGTGACCAGCGTCTGTTGCCGGGTGCTTGGGCGAACGCAAGTGGGAGTCTATTCCCATTCCGGCGTCGTATCGAGCCAAGCTGGAACCGTTTTTGAAAAAGTGAAGCAGACATGGGCTTGAGCGTTCAGAACCTTTCCAAGGACTATCCCACGCGCGGCGAGCCGTTGCCCGTGCTCAGGAACGTCAACCTTGAGATGAATCCGGGCGATGCCCTCGCCATCCTGGGGCCGTCCGGCTCGGGCAAAAGCACGCTGCTGCACATCCTCGGCACCCTTGACACGCCCACGTCCGGCAGCGTCCGGTTTGACGCGACTGACCCGTTTGCCCTTGGCGAAAAAGAGTTGGCCCATTTTCGCAATCGGCACATCGGCTTCGTGTTTCAGGATCATTATCTTTTGCCGCAGTGCTCCGTGCTGGAAAATGTGCTGATTCCCACGCTCGCGGGCGGGCCGGAAGACAAAGCGCGCCCTTGAAAAGCGCGCCCGCCAACTGCTGGACAACGTTGGCCTGGGCCAGCGCCTCGAGCATCGCCCCGCCGAGCTCTCGGGCGGCGAGCGCCAGCGCGTGGCCGTCGCCCGGGCGCTGATTTTCCAGCCGCACCTTGTGCTCGCCGATGAGCCGACCGGCAACCTCGACCGCCACACGGCCCAGACTATCGGCAAGCTCCTGCTCGACATGCAGCGCGCGGAGAACACGATGCTGATCGTGGTCACGCATAGTCCCGACTTGGCGCGCATGCTGCCGCGCCAGCAGGAAATGGTCGATGGATCGTTAACCGACTGGGAAATGACGCTTGGGTCTGGCTACTCGCTGAGCCGTGGCCGGGTCTGAAGTACGCCACACGGCCCGGGTAAGAGCCGTGCTAGTCCATTGAGATGCAAGGCACGCCGAACCTCAGTAAATGAGCCGTTCTCGCTACATGGAATTTCGAAGTACCGATCCCGTGATGTTGTTAAACCGATGCTCCGTCTGCTGCTTCGCAATCTGATCTATCATCGCCGCGGCAATCTCGCGGTGCTGCTCGGCGTCGTGCTTGGCACGGCCGTCCTGACCGGCGCCTTGCTGGTGGGCGATTCCCTGCGCGGCAGCTTGCGTGCCTTGGCGCTCGATCAGCTTGGCTGGGTCGATGAAGCGCCTGGTGATCGGGCCGATTCGTTCGGCAAACGCTAGCGGCAGAATTTGGCGCCGGCACGCCGCTGCCGTCGTTTTGTTGCAAGGCAGCGCCGCCGGCGCCGGGAGACGGTTCCGCACCGTGCCGGCAAAGTCACGGTGCTCGGAGTGGACGCGCATTTTTGGCCGGATGGCGCGCTTCCGCTTGACGAAGGAGTTTTTGGGCCTCCGATGTGGCCGAGGTCGTCCTCAACGCCGACGCTGGCCCGCGCGCTCGATGCCAAGGTGGGCGACACCATTCCTCTGAACGTCCAAAAGGCGGACAGCATTCCGCGCGAGACGATTTTCAGCAAGCGCAAAGCGGAGGACGTGCTGGAGCCGTTGTCCGTCAAGGTTCGGCTCATCTTGCCGGACGCAGGGCATGGCGCGGTTTTCGCTCAAGCCGACGCCCGAGCCGGTGCGCAACGCCTTCTTGCCTTTGCGTTTTTTGCAGCAAAAGCTCGATTTGCCGGGCCGCGCCAATGCCTTGTTGGTCGGCGCGGCAACAGCGATCCGCAAGCGCGCCTGGCATCGCTTGTTGACGCTAGAGGATTGGAATCTCAAGCTGCGCACGCCCGAAGACCGGGCCCGCACTTTCGTCAAAATCCTCGATCCGCGCAATGCCGACGACGGCAAGCTGCGCAAGATTCGCTGGGTTGGCCGCGTGCCCGATGACCTTGCCGCCGAGGCCAACGCCAAGGGAGTTTTGACCGCGAGCCAGATCGTCGCCTATTTCCAGAAGCACCGCGATTACTTGAGCCTCGAAAGCGAGCGCATGTACCTCGATCCGGTTGTCGCGCGCGGCCGCGTTGAACGTCTGCCAAAAGCAGCCGAGCATGGCAAGCGCTGCCGATCATGGTCTATCTCGCCGACAGCATCAGCGACGGCCATGCCGAAATTCCGTATGCCGTCGTCGCGGGAGTCGATCCGCGCGACCTTGCCAGCCCGGCACGGTCCAAGAACTGGAAGCCGCTCCAAAACAATGAGATCGCCTTGGTCGATTGGCCTGGAATGCCGTTTCATCCCAAAGCGGGAGACAAGATCACGGTCAGCTATTTCGTCGCCAAGCGCGGCCAATCATCTTGAAAAAAAAGAAGAGCAGTTCACGTTTCGCGAAGTCCGTGCCCTTACAAGGGGCCTTCGACGACCCTGACCTGACGCCGGAATTCAAAGGCATCACCGATAAGCTCGACATGGCCAGTTGGGTGAACCCGCCGTTTCCTTATAATCCCCGGCGCGTCAAAGCGGCTGACGAAGAGTTTTGGAAGCGCTACCGCACGACGCCGCGAGCGTATGTGACGTTGGCGACCGCCCAGCGTCTCTGGGGCAGCCGCTTTGGGGATTTGACGTCGCTGCGCCTAAAGCTCCACCGCCGCAGGCACCGCGACCGAATTTCGCGACCAGCTTCTCAAAGCACTTAACCCCGAGCAAGGCGGTTTCGTCTTTCAAAAGGTCAAAGATCTGGCACTGCGGGCAGGCTCCGGCAGCACCGATTTCGGCATGTTGTTCTTGGGTTTTAGCATCTTTTTGATCGTCGCCGCGCTCTTGCTGGTGGGCCTCTTGTTTCGGCTCAACCTCGATCGCCGCGCCGGGGAGATGGGCGTTTTGACGGCCACCGGTTGGAGCAACGCGCACGTCCGCTGGCTACTCTTGGGCGAAGGCGCCATGTTGGCAGATCGTCGGCGGCTTGCTCGGCTTGCTGGCGGCGCGCGTCTACGCCGATTTGATGCTGCGTTATCTGCAAGCACGTTGGCCCGGGCAGCGAAATCTCACGTTCCTTCGCTTTCACGCCGAACCGTTGAGTTTTGTCTATGGCTACGTCGCCTCGTTCGTCGTCAGCGTTCTCACGATTTACTGGGCGACTCGCGTGCTTGCCAAGCTTTCACCGCGAGCGCTGCTTGCCGGCCAAACCACCATGACGGTAATGGCCGGCAAGGCCGAAACGCCGATGGAGTTGGCTCTATTCTTGCCGGTTCGCTGGCTGGGCGCGGCGGCATGTATCGTCGCCGGCTTGTTTGTCCAAGGCCACGAAGCGCAAGCAGGAAGTTTTTTCGGCAGCGGCGCTTTGCTGCTCACTGCTGGACTTATGGCGCTGGCGCTGTGGCTCAGACGCTCCGGCACGCACAGCACGCCGCAGCCGACGCTAGCCGCCTCTGGGCGTGCGCAACGCCGGCAGGCATCGCGTCCGCAGCGTGCTGACGGCGGGACTGCTGGCGGCGGCCACGTTTCTTGTCGTGGCCGTCGAATCCTTTCACAAGGAAGCCGATGCCGATTTCTATCGCCACGACGGCGGCAGCGGCGGCTTCCCGCTGTTGGCCGAGTCGCGACGTGCCGCTCTACCAAGACTTGAATCAGCCGAGCGTGCGGAGCGACCTCAACATCGAGGTGCCCTTCGACCAGGTCCATATCTATGCGTGTCGCGTGCGCGCCGGAGACGATGTCAGTTGTCTCAATCTTTATCAGCCGCTTCGGCCTCGGCTTCTGGCGTGTCTCGACGGCATTCATTCAGCGCGGCGGCTTCGCGTTCAGTGCCGGTCTATGGCAAACGCCGAAGGAAAAAGCCAATCCCTGGCTGCTTCTGGAGAAACCAACGGCCGACGGCAGCGTCCCGGTTTTCGCCGATGCCACGACCGCCGAGTATGCGTTGCACGTCGAACTTGGGCGACATCGTCAAAGTGCCCAACGAACAGGGCGAAACGGTGGCGCTCAAGATCGTCGGCCTCCTGTCGGAAAGCATCTTTCAAAGCGAGCTGGTGCTGGCGGAGGCAATTTCCTCAAGCTCTTTCCGCGTCAAGAGGGCTTCAGCTTTTTCCTCATCGACGCTCCCAAAGACACGACGAAAAGACATACAATCAGCCCTGGAGACGGCGCTGGCGGGGCAGGGCTTCTTTCGTCTCGTCCACGGCCCAGCGCGTCGAGTCCTACCTGGCCGTAGAAAACACCTATCTGGCGACGTTTCAAGCACTCGGCGGCCTGGGCTTGTTGCTCGGCGCCGGCGGCTTGGCGATTGTGCTATTGCGCGGCGTTTGGGAGCGGCGCTCCGAGTTGGCGCTGCTTGCGGGCGCTGGGCTTTCGCGAAGGCTCACTCATTTGGCTGGTCTTGGCCGAGAACGTCTTTCTGCTTTTGGCCGGTCTGGCCATCGGCACTCTGGCGGCACTGGCTGGCCGTGGCGCCGCACTGGACCAGCGCCGGCGCCGGGCTTTTATGGCTGCGGCTGCTCGGATTGTTGGGCGCGGTGATCCTCGTCGGCGTGGCCGCCGGGATTTTTCGCTGCCATGGGAACTTTGCGCAGGCCTCTACTCGGCCTGCAGAAGAATGACGGTTAGCCGCGAGGCGCTAGCGGAGCGAGGTGCATTCACCGCGCTCCGCTAGCGTCGCGGCTAACCAAAAATAACAAAGGAGGTTTCGATTCGTGGATAAGAACATGTGGCTGGTGTATTCGGTGCTGGCGGGTTTGTGCTGGGGGACATATGTGCCGTTCGTGCAGCAGGGGATCGCGGGGTTGCAGCGCAATTCGTTCGCGTCGTTTTTATGTGTCGGCGTGGCCTATTTTCTGATCGCGGTGTTGTTTCCCATTGGCATGTTCATGTCGGGCGAGAAGACGCCGCAGTGGAACGCCTATGGCATCACCTTCGCCACTTTGGCCGGCGTTACCGGGGCCTTGGGGCGCTGTGCGTCATCTACGCCAATCGCAGCGCCGGGCCAGTTGGCGCGCGAGAATCCGAATCTCGACATCGACTATCGACTCTATATCGGCCCGATCATCTTCGCGATGGCGCCCTTGCTGAACACGCTCGTCAGCCTGCTGTGGCATCCTTCGCCGGCCGAAGGGGCAATGGTCTTCGGGCTGAAGCATCTGCCGACCTGGAAGTTTTTGCTCGGCATCGTGCTGACCGGGCACGGGGACGTTTCTGATCCTTTATTCCAAGGAAGAAGCGGAGAAGAAGCCGACGCACGGCGATTCACGCACATGCAGGATCGCTGCCGCCGTCGAACTAACTCTTGGTTAGCCGCGACGCGAATGCGGAGCGCGGGATGCATCTCGCGCTCCGCTATTCGCGTCGCGGCTAACCAAATGCTGTGTAACTCGATCACGCAGCACCTGCCCGTCCACCTTGACATCGACATGAAACGCGCCATCCCCCAGCGGTTTCGCCGACCACTGACTCACCAGCGTCTCTGCGGCGATATAGGCTGCGATGCGTCTCGATGGCTTGCATCAACTCGGCAGCGAGGCTCTCTCAAGGTACAGGACGATGCGATCCTCCATTTGCAGCCCCGCTTCCTTGCGCGAATTTTGCACATGGCGGATGACTTCCCGAGCCATCCCTTCCTGGGCCAACGCGCGGCGTGATGCGGGCATCGAGGAGAATTTGCGTGCCACGGTCCGCCAGCCCGGCCCAGCCGGCCGATGTCTTGGGCGATCACAATAAGATCACCCGGCTCCAGCGTCACCGGGCCATCCGCGGCACTCGAGAATCCACCCGCTTGCCCCGCTTGCGGCTTTCGGCCAGCCTGCCGGGATCCGCCGCCGCGATGGCCGCCTGAATCGCCTTGAGCCGATTGCCGAACTTGGGACCGAGCGTCTTCATGTTGGCTTTGACTTCATAGGTCAGCAGCGGCCCATCGGCGCCGTCGTGCAAGCGTCACTTTTTTCATGTTCAGCTCTTCGCAGATCTGATCGGCGAATCGCACGACCGCCCGGCGCTCGGCGTCGCTGCCCGGTTGCACCTTGAGTTCCGCGAGCGGCTGGCGGACCTTGATTTTCACCTGGTTGCGCGCCGCCGAGCCGAGCGACACGATGCGAAGAGCGCGTCCATCTCGGTTGACAGTTCCTCGTCGATCGAGCGTGCTCGTCCGCTTCGGGGAACGCGCAAAGATGCACGCTCGCCGGCGCTCGTGGCGTCAGCCGCCGACACCAGGTTTTGGTAAAGCGTCTCCGCCAGAAATGGAACGATCGGAGCACATAGCTTCGTGAGCGTCACCAGCACCGTGTATAGCGTCTGATAGGCAGCCATCTTGTCGGCGCCCTTGTCGCTTTTCCAAAAGCGGCGGCGGTTGCGGCGCACATACCAGTTGCTCAGCTTGTCATCGACGAACTCCTCGGCAGCCAGGCAAAATGCCATCACATCGAAGGTCTCGAAGGCCGTCCGTGGCTTTGCGGACCAGAAGCTGCAAATCGGAGAGAATCCAGCGGTCGATGTCCGGGCGTTCCGCGACGGGCACGAGCGGGCCGCGCGGATCGAATTCGTCGAGGCGGGCGTAGTTGCAGAAGAACGCGTAGGTGTTCCACAATTTCATGATGAACTTGCTGCGAATCTCCTCCGCGGGGCCGGGGCCGAAGTTGATGTTGGCGACCGGATTTTGCCGGCAATACATCCAGCGCATCAGGTCGGCGCTCATCGGCGGGCAGGTGAGCTCCTTGCCGTTTTTATCCTTGTACGTGTACCCTTGTCCGCGGCCCCCTCGAAGGGAATCGAGTTTCCCTTCGATTTGTGCATTTCCTCGCCCCACTGATCGCGCACCAGGGCATGGCCGAGCAGGGCTTTGAACGGCGCCGTCCCGTCATCATCGTGCTCATGGCGAGGAGCGAATAAAACCAGTTGCGGAATTGGCCGGGAAACGACTCGGTGATGAAGTCGGCGGGGAACCATTTCTCCCAATAGGCGCGATCGCTGTTGTACTTCATCGTCGAATACGGCACGATGCCGGCATCGAGCCAGGGATTGCCGACGTCCGGCACGCGGGCCATCAGATTGCCGGTCTTGGGATTGCGAATCTTCACCAGGTCCAGATAAGGCCGATGCGGCGAGTGGCCCTCGAAGCGTTCCCAGCCTTCGACGGCGCGCTCTTCCAATTCCTTGCGTGAGCCGATGATCTCGAAGTCGCCGGTCACCTCGTCGACCCAGATCGGCAGCGCCAGCCCCCAGAAGCGCTTCTTGGAGATCATCCAGTCGCCCATGTTCTTGAGCCAATCCAGCTCGCGCTTGAGGCCGTCTTCGGGAATCCAGCGAATGTCGTGACAAATCTTGCATGATCTCTTCGCGCCAGCTTCATGGCGATGAACCATTCGTCGATGAGGCGGAAGAGCAACTCGGTCTTGCAGCGCCAGCAATGCGGATAGCTGTGCGGATAGCGCTCCGACGCGAGCAGCAGCCCCTTTTCCTGTGAGGTTGGCGAGAATCCAGTCGGTGGTCGCGGGATCGATCGGCGCTCTTGCCGGTCAGTTCGCCGAAGCCGGGCAAGAAGTTGCCGAACTCATCGAGCGGCGCGATCGGCACGAGCTTGTTCTCCTTGCCCAGTGCGAAGTCTTCCTTGCCGCAACCGGGGGCGATGTGGACGATGCCCGTCCCTTCGGCGGCGCCGACCGCCTCCCAGGCGATGACGCGATGGATGGTCTTGGCGCCCTCTCGCCGGCCCCCAGTTTTGTTTGCGAACGACGTCGGCGATGGCTACGTGGATAGCCGGCAGGATGACTTTGAGCGGGCAGTTCGTCAAAGGGCCCGTCATATTGCCAACCCACCATCTCCTTGCCGGAGAGTTCGCCGAGGATCTCGAAGCCGCCCTTTTCCTTGAAGATTTGCTCGAGCGTTTTGAGCTTCGGCACGCCTTCGACCCATTCCTTTTTCTTGAACTGCTCCTCCAGGCGCTGCGTGGTGAAGGCATCTTTGGCGAGATAGTAGATCTCGTCTTTGTGCTTGATCGCGAAGATAGGTCAGTTGCGGATTGACGGCGGCGGCGACGTTGCTGGTGAGCGTCCAGGGCGTCGTCGTCCAGACGAGCAGGTTTTCGTTAGTCGCCGGTCGCGAGCTCGGCTCGCCGAGTGGAAACTTCACGAAGACCGAACGATGGGCGACGAACTGATAGCCCTCGTGCATTTCCATTTGCGAGATGCCGACGGCGCAGCGCGGGCACCACGGCATGGCATCGTAGCCGCGATATATGAGCCGGCGCTCGTGGCACTTCTTGAGAAAGCCCCAGATCGTGTAATTGTTCTCGTCCGACATCGTGAAATACGACTTGCGCTCGTCGGGTGGCTTGGCCCAATCTTCGTCGGTGCGGTCCCAGTCCATCCAGTAGCCCAGGCGGATCGATTGCTCGGTTTGGATGCGGGCAAACTTGTCGACGCGCTCCTTGCACTCACGCACGAACTTGGCGATGCTCGCGAACGGGTCGCCGGGCACCAGGTTTTCGATGTCGCGCTTCGTCGTGAGCGCCAGCGCTTTTTCGACTTCAACTTCGACCCAGAGCCCCTGGCAATCGAAGCCGTTCTGGTAACGCAGTTCGTGGCCAGTCATGGCGAAGTAACGGTTGTAGGCGTCCTTGTAAGTTCGGCCCCAGGCGTGGTGCACGCCCATGGGGTTGTTGGCCGTGATCGGCCCATCGAGAAACGACCATTTGGGCTTGCCGCGATTTTGCGCGCGCAGCTTCTCGAAGGCGTCGATGCGGTCCCAAAAGCGAGGATGTCGCGTTCGTGCGCGGGAAAATCGACTTGCGTATCCACCTTGTCAAACGGCATGGCCTGGACCTCGGTCAGGATGACGAAAGTGAGATTTTATCAAAAGGCATGCGATGTGGGGCGGCTCTCCCGAGCCGCCCGAAAACAAAAGACGGCTCGGGAGAGCCGTCCCACAGCTTTGGCTTATTGAGAGATGCTCAACGCGCCTGCCAAAGCCCCAAGCCCATCAGTGCCACCAGGCCAAGCACCAAGCAGCAGCAGCACGAATTGCCGCCGCGAAAGCTCTCGGCGCACGTCGGAGCAGAGCCCGTTCTTACCGGCATGCTCACGGCAATAGCGATCGCCGCAATTGACACAGACGTAAGGCGCCAAACCCTGGCACTGGTTGCAGGCGGGCGGGTCATAATCCTCGGCTTCCCGCGGCCGCCACCAACCGGGCCGAGTCGTTTCGCTGAGCCGCACGCGGCTGACGCGGTCGTCGCGGCTGTCGCCCGGTGCGATGCCGGTCTCGCAGCGGCTGCAATTGACGGTGCCATGCGCTCGCAAAAGAGGCCGCCACAAGTGAAACAGCGTCCCACCGCTTCGTGATGGCAAATATGGCAAGTCAGCGACGGCATTAATAATGAAACCCGTTCTTGCGGATATGCACCATGGGTTGGCCGTCGCCCAAGAGTCTTCCGGAAAGAACCTGGGCGAGGAACAGATCGTGGTCGCCGGCGGAATATCGATCGGTCACGCAACATTCCAGGATGGCCAGCGCTTCGGACAAAACGGGCCCGCCCGGCCCGCCACGTTCGACTTCCAGCCGATGAAAGGCGTCTTCTCCCGGCGCGAAGCCGCGGCCGAAATGCACGATCATGTCGGTCTGATCGCTTTCCAGCACGTTGAGCGTGAACAGCGCTTGCCGCTGAAGCAAGGCGGCGATGGGACGGTCAGGACTGAGGGCCACGCTGATCTGGGGCGGCTTGAACGAACATTGCTGCACCCAGCTCGACGAGCATCCCGGTTTCAACGTTGTCGCGCGTCAAGGTCATCACGTAAAGGCCGCTCGTGATGCGGCCCAGGGCAGCGGCCAATTGCTTCTCGGGATCGTCGGTTTTCAAGGCGAGTTCTCCATTATTACTTCGCGCGCAACCGTTCGACGATGCACTTTTCGATGGCGGGATAAACCGGTTCGTTGTCTTGCGGTTCAAACTTGGTCCATTGGCCGGCGCGATTGAACACATAATAACAAGGCGGTCCGGCGATGGCTAATTTCTTCTGCCAAACTTCAGGCGGTTCCTCCAAATAGAGGTTGAGGCCTCCGCACCGGTTTTTTTCAAGAACCGCAGGGCGTTGGCCTGGCTGCTCGGATCTTCCAACGGGTCAAGGCTCACCGTGATGACGACCAACCCTTCCTTGGCGTATTTCTTGTGAATCTCCATGACATGAGGGAAGCCCTTCTTGCACGGTACGCAGTAGTCGCCCAAAAGTCCACCAGAATGACCTGGCCGCGGTTTTGGTGGATGATGTCTTTAAGGCCGGCAGTACTTGATGGCTTTCAGGCGTGATGCCCTCGGCGGGCGATTGGGCCGCACAAAAAGGCGCCGACTATTCCAAGCAATAGCAGGCACAGAGGGAGCCGATAAATCGGGTGGGAAAGCATGTGTAATTGGGTGGAAAGTGAATAAGTTGACTCCAAAAAATCTTGCCGCCAGGCCATGATGGCCACTCCCTTACGGTCGTGGCTCGGTATATCCTGGTTGCTCGCATGGTAATCGAAACCGGCATCCGCTGCCAAGACGTTCAACGCGTGATTCGGTACAGTGTTCCCTTGAGGCGCCGGCCGCCCGGCTCACCGGCCCTTAGGACTTGCGTAGTGTAAGGCAGGCGTTCCTCGTCGAGCGATGTTTTTGAGGGCGTGTGCGGGAATGCGGTCTTGGTCGGTCAGCAAACACAGCCACCGGGCAGCAATACCTTTTTGACGAATTGCACCAGCGGGCGCTACATTCCGCAACTCATAGATCAAATCCGAGGCCAAAATCACTCGGAGTGCGCAAGTCATCGGGCGGATGGCGCCAGTCGAGTTGCATGATGGTGAAATTGTCAAAGCCGTTAAGGCGGGCGTTGTCGCCGCTGAAACGCAGGGCGCAGGGATCATAGTCGCTGAAAGTGACTTGCAGGCCGCGGGCTAAAGCCGCGATGCCGGGCAATCCGAGGCCGCAACCGACTTCGAGAGCGGGTGTTCCCGGCGTCCAATTTTCCTGCATGATGACCTTGGCCAGCATGCGTGCCGCCGGCCAAAGGTCCGCCCAGTAGGGCATGTATTCGTCCGTCTTGAACGCCTCCAGGACGGCCGGCTCGTCCAAGAGGCGATCCGAGTATTCCGGTCGGCGGATGAGAAACGTCTTGCCCTCGACGATGACCTGCTCTTGATCACGGGCCCCAATTTCGCGAGGATGTCTTCGACATACGGAGCTTTGGGGAGAGGAGGAAATGGATCACGGCATCATCATTACCAGGATGTTATGGGCGTAAATCGTGTTTTTTATGGATGCTCTCATTAGCGAGGGAGAGTTTGGCGGGAAATCTCTGTCACTCGGACTCAGTCGCCGGTATCATTGTTGAAGCAAGTGCACTTTTTGTCGATCCAGGAGGCAGCGCATGACACCGAAATTGATCGAGCCCGCCGTCGGCATGACGCGGGCTCGGGAAATACCCGATCCTAAAGGAAGAATTTCTGATCGGTCGAGGCTCGGATTGCGATCTTAGGCTCAACGATGAGGACATTAGCCGGCACCATTGTCTCATCCGCGTCGGGGCCAGGAAGCCACGCTAAGTGATTTGGGGAGCAGCAACGGCACGTACGTGAACGGCAAACGCGTGTTGAGCCAAGTGTCGTTGGCTTCGCTCGATGAAATTCGCTGCGGCAAGCTGCCGATTTATCGTGGACTTGGGGGACATGCCACACGGTGTTTACAATGTTCCCGACGGCGTCAATTCGTTGGCGGTTACCCGCCGCATCAAACCGGAGGACAAGTGACGGGCTAGAAAAGAGGAGGGCCACCCGCGGGGGAAGCGGGTGGCCTTGGGGGAGTGTTGCTTGAGTTGTCGGGGGGGATGGGAGTGTTGGCGTGAGAAGGTCGGGTGCCGGTGTGAGTGACAGGGAGCGTTTGGGTCGGACGGGCGGGGAAAACCCGCCGAACACGCTGCCAGACTTTGGGGGGAAAGGCTGGCTGGTTTCACTCACACCTTGTAGGGCACTGATAACCTCCTTGTTTGTTTGACGGAATGAGTTAAAGCAAGTGGCGTGCCGGATCGCGGGAGCGTTGCGGCACGCACGCTTAAGTTGTTTGCATAAAACGAATTGTGGGCTCGGCAATTAGGTTTCTTGCCAATCGGACTGGCGTCTGATTGTAAATAAGTTGATGAAGTCCTTGCAAAAACTACTTGCCGGTGCTTATCCAGATCGCGTTTCTCCCGATTCTCCTAATAAACGGTCAGGTTGGAAACCTAACCTACGGCAAGCGCATCATTTTGCGGATGAGGTTGTCTCCCCAAATAGGCGGCAACCAGCGCAACAGACGCAGGCGCCAGACCATTTTGGGCGGGAAGGCATAAAACGGTAGCCGCCGCTCGATGGCCCTGACGATGAGCCGCGCTGCGTGGGCGGGTTCCAAGAGGTTTTCCATCGGCAAGTCGATTTGCTCCGTCATGGCAGTGCGAATCCAGGACGGACAAATGGTTGTCGCGATCACGCCATGATGCCTTACCTCAACTCGGACGCCCTCCATCAGCGGCGTTGACTCCGGACTTGCTCGCGGAATAAGCCAGCATGCGCGGCAAGCCCCGATAAAAGGCAACGCTGGAGATCGCGACGACGTGTCCGCGCTTGCGTTCAATCATGCCGGGCAGCGCTGCAGCCAGCGTGTTGGCGACGCCCAAGAGATTGACATCGATGATGCGCGCGAAAACAGCCGGATCGAAATCAATCGCTGAAGTTTCCGCGCCAATGCCGGCATTCGCGATGAGCAAATCGATGGGCCCAAGCTCGGCCTCCAATTCCGCGACTTGGGTTGTCAGCGCCGCCGCGTTGGTCACATCCGCCACGCGCCAAGCGAACGACCGACGGAGGGCGGCAAACTCGTCGGCTAAGGAGCGTAAACCCTCTGCCTGGATATCGACGGCGGCGACAGCGGTTCCTTTGTTCGCTAGTTCCACCGCCAGCGCCCGGCCGATGCCCTGACCCGCGCCGGTGATGAGAGCGACCTTGTATTGGTTCATGTAGCAAACCCAAGCAACGCAGTCTGCGACCCCGTCGCGGAATCCAACGACCGTCATAAGCTAACATAGTCCAGACGCGAAAATAGCCGAGCCACGACCGTAAGGGAGTGGCCAACCGCAATCCACTCCCCGACTACACTAGCAGGTAGCGCATGAAAACCGATGACGCCATTCAAACCATCAAAGCACGCAGGTGTTGGATAGCCGAGGGAACCCGACCGTGGAAGTCGATGTCCTTTGCGCGGGCGGAGCGATGGGTCGGGCCATTGTTCCCTCCGGCGCCAGCACAGGTAAATACGAGGCACTGGAGCTGCGCGACGGCGACCCGCTCCATTTTGGCGGCAAGGGCGTTTATAAGGCGATCGGGAACATCGCTTCCATTTTGGCCCCCGCCCTTATCGGCATACCGGCATCCGCTCAGGAAGCCATCGATCGCAAGATGCTGGCGCTGGATGGCACCCCAAACAAGTCACACCTGGGCGCCAATGCCATCCTGGGCGTCTCCCTGGCCTGCGCTCATGCCGCGGCAGCCGCGCAACCACAGCCGCTATGGCGGTACTTGAACAAGGCAGGCACGGTCGGCCTGCCGATGCCAATGGTCAATCTCATCAGCGGTGGACTCCACGCCGGACGAAACGTCGAGATGCAGGACTTCTTGATGTTGCCCATCGGCGACCAGACTTTCGCCAGAGCCTCGAAATGACGGTGGCCGTCTATCGGGCGCTGGCGCTTACTCTTCACGAACATGGCTATGAAAGCGTCTTGGTCGGCGACGAAGGAGGATTCGGGCCCAAACTGCGTGGCAACGAACAGGCGCTCGAATTGCTCGTCGCCGCCTTCGCACGTGCTGGTTATGAGCCTGGAGTGGATGTCGGCATTGGCATCGACGTGGCGGCGAGCCATTTTTTCAAGGATGGCCGCTATCACTTGCACGAGCAGATCCTCGATGCGGCCGGCATGGTGCGTCTTTTGTCGGAGTGGGTCGAGGAATACCCAATCTTTAGCATCGAGGACGGCCTCGCCGAGGATGACTGGAAGGGTTGGAAAAAGTTGACGGAAGCGTTGGGTAATCGCGTGCAACTGATCGGCGATGATTTATTCGCCACCAACCCCGAGCGCTATACAGCGCGGCATCGCGGAGGGCGTTGCGAACAGCGTGCTGATCAAGGTAAACCAGATCGGCACCTTGACCGAGACTTTGGAGGTGATGGCGCAAGCACGCGCGGCGGGTTACCGCACGGTCGTCTCAGCCCGCAGCGGCGAGACTGAGGATACGACCATCGCCGATCTCGCGGTCGGCACCAATGCCGGGCAAATCAAGATCGGTTCGGTGGCTCGGGGAGAAAGGATTGCCAAGTACAATCGGCTTTCTCGGATCGAAGAACAGGTTGGACTAACGCGCTGGCGATTCCCAGCGCCAACTGGCGAGCCGTGAGCGTGAGCGACCGGTGGTTGCACGCACGCACCGGTCGCTGACGTTCTCGGCTTGCTAACCACAGGCTCTTTATAAACCCGGGCTTTAATGCCGCCGAAGATGGCTAACTCGAAATACTTCCAGAAGCAATCGACTTCTTGAAAACCGATCTCGCGCAGCCAACGGCACTGATCGTCCACCAGGGCTAGAATGTTCGCCGCCCGATCGTGACGTTCCATGAAGTTGCGGCGCATCTGCTCGAGGCTCACATCTTCGCCCTTTTCCTTGCGGCGGTGGTAAAGGTGCTCCGTCATGGCATCGTCGAACATGCGCTCGATGTTCGGTGTGGGGCTGGCCACATGCTCGCAGTTGAGAAAAACGCCCCCCTCGGCAAGCAGATCGAAGATTTCTTGGTATAGCGTCCGCTTGCGTTCGTCCGGCAAGTGATGAATGGCGAAGCCGGAGACGATGACGTCAAAGGGCCTCTTCACCAAATCCTGCCAGCCGACATTCTGAAGGTCCGCCTCGACCGTGTTCGCACGCGCACCGAACCGTCCCAAACGTTGGCCGGCCATTTCGAGCATCAACGGCGAAAAATCGACGCCTTGGCCAGTGGCGTCGGGAAATGTCTCAAGAAGTGTGCCCAGCAGGATGCCGTCGCCGGTGCCAATGTCCAAAATGCGCCGGGGTTGGGGAGAATGAAAACGAACGACCCTCAATAGCACGTCCAGTTGCCGCTCGCGGTCGGGGATGATCAACGAGCGCTCGTCCAGAAACGCCTTGGCTACTTCGCGGTCCTTCCAGATTTCGGCCGGCATACTTATAATCCTTGCATGAACGGTGACTCGAAGATCCGGTCAAATCCAGTATAGCGTGGCGGCATATCGAAGCCATGCTCAACGCGCTGGGTGCGGAAATTACCGAGGGTGAAGGATCAAGGGTTCGAGTCGCTTTGAATGGGGTGCGTGCCGTTTTCCATCGGCCTCATCCACACAAGGAAACCGAAAAGGGAGCAATTCGATCCGTGCGACGCTTCCTGATGGAAGCGGGAGTAACGCCATGATGGAATACCAGGGCTACGTTGGCAAAGTTGAGTTCGACGATGAGGCGGGGATCTTCCACGGCGAAATCGTCAACACACGCGATGTCATTACCTTTCAAGGCGAAAGCGTGGCTGAGCTCAAAAAGGCGTTCAAAGAGTCAATTGCCGATTACTTGGCATTCTGCGCATCACGCGGCGAAGAACCCGAAAAGCCCGTCTCCGGTCAGTTCGTAACGCGCATGGCGCCCGAGCTTCACCGGCAAGTCGCGCTTGCAGCAAACCTGGCCGGCAAGAGCCTGAACCGTTGGGTGTGTGAGCAACTGAAAGCCGCTCTCATCCAGGGCAAGAATGTAGATAATAAACAGAGGCTACGCCGTAATGTGCCGCCGCAGTTACGCCACAAAAAGACGTGAGTGTTCACAGATGGATGTACACGCAGGGGCCCCTTTTTCACTCTTCAAATCTGTCTACCTCGCCCGCAGCACTTCCCACAAGACCTTCGCCGCTCCCTGACTGGCGCTCAACAATTGCTGGACCACCTTGCGGGCCTTTCCCGTGTTTGCCTCGGCGCGCAGGCATCGTAGGAACGCTACCGCATGGGCGTCGTCAAGCAAGGCGGCGAAAGCGGGCATCAGCCAGTCCGTCACGCCGTATACTTTGTCGGCTGCGGTGCAGACTGGCACCACGCCCGCGATGTAGCTTCCCAACTGCTCGCGCACGGCGGCTATCGCCTGAGCGATCTGGTGCTCTTTTGGCCTGCGCGGTTCTTGCCAGTTATACGGCGGCGCCCATTCCAGCGACGGGCTTAAAAGATCCATGTGCGTCATGACGCCCAGGATCGGCGGCAACTTGAGCTCGGGCAGCGACGCAAACCAATCCTTTAGCGAACGCAGCATGTCGACGTCCGCTTGGCGTGCGGGGTTGCGTGCGTGCAGCACCAAGAGGATAATGTCCGATTGCTGGGCTGCCTCCTCCGTGGCGCGGAGCTTGTCCCCCTTGGGGCCTTCATGGCCGTAGCCGACGGTGTCCAGAAGTACGAGCCGGGTCGCAATGTTGTCTTGCTTTAGTTCATAGCGTGTGACCGATGCCGTGGCCGGCAGCACGTCGGTGCGCGCCCGCTGCTCACCGAGAAGCGCGTTGATCAAGCTCGATTTACCCGCTTTCACCTGACCCATCAGCGTGATGGTGACCTGCGGCACGGCTTCCGCAGCATCGGGCACACTTGGCGCCGCAGTGCCTACGACGGGCACGCCGGCACGCTTGGCTTGCTGCTGCCGCAGAAGCTCGCGAAAGCGCTGGCGCCGACGCGCAGGCGGCCACTGTTGACATCGATCAGGTAGGTGCCCAGCCGGTGCACGTAGGCGGTATAAAACCAAACGATGAGGTTCTCTTGCAGTTTTTGCAACGGCCGGCCGGCACCGACTTCAGACGCCAGGTAGCGCATGCCCGTGTTGAGCGGGGAAAAGACGGCCGAGATCAACCAATACGCTTGACTGGCGGTTTGATACCAATCGGAGGCCTTTTTCGCGTTGAGCCAATGATTGATGGTGACTAAATTGCCGGCGGGGAGATACTGATCGACCATTTCCGCCAGGTCATGCGACGCCAGCTCGACAACGGCAAGCAACTCGGGGATTGTTAACGAGCCGACCGGGTCTTTGCTGCGCGGGTGGTAGAAACGTGCCAGTTCCAGGGCCATTTCCTTGGCGGTGTTGACGTAGAAATTGAGATCGGTGAGGTTGTCGGGAGTCACCTGCGGAGCCGCCTTGCGCCCTGGCTTCCACGAGGCGCCAGGCTTCGCGATCGCGCTCGGTCCAGTGAAAAGGAGGCGTGAAATCGACGCGCAGCAACTGCTGTTTTTGCTGCCAATACCAACCCAAAAGGTACGCCAGGGCCATGCTCGCCGTCATGGGCAGCCAGACCCAGGTGCCCCAGCCGCGTTCCCACATGGTGTAGCCGCCCAGACCCATGAGAAAGATCATGGGGCCGGCAATCAAGCCGCCGAGGATGAGGAATCGCCAATAGCGCATGCGCCGCTTACTTTCCTCGTTTATGCCACTCCTGGGCGGCTTGATGAAGTTGATCCTGGTAATAGTGGCGCAACTGCTCCGGCTGCGGTACGTGCCCTTTATGCACCGCTCGGTAGTAATAGCAAAAAGCCTTGCCGAGGGCGTAGGTCGACGCCCAAGCCAACGTCCCGCCTGCCAGCGAGCCGAACACCGGAATGAATTTCACCACCTCGCGCACGGCTTGCCGCATCAAGATGCCCATTCCCAAACTGCTCGCCATCTCCATGAAGCGCTGGCCCGAAAGCGGCTGGCCATAAAGCTCAGCCAATTGATAAATCATGCGTGTCTGAATGCTCGGCAGCACCAGCAAGTCCACCCACGGTATCGGAAACGCCCCCGCCGTCGCTGCCAGGCTGCTATATCCCAAGATATACGGGAGCGCATGGCCGGCGTAAAAATCCTGCAGCTGGCGCGTCCCTTCATCCAACATCAGCAACGTTTGTCGATAACCCCCCGGTAAAGCGTGCAGCAAGGATTCCTTGAGTTTGTCCCCGCCGTAGTTCGGCTCATTGAAGCCCTCCGAGACAGGCGTCAAATCAATGGGCACCACATAGTCGCAAAGGCCGCTGAATCGCGCCCGCTGCGCCTCCATGCTTCGTAGCAACTCCGGCGATACCGCCGGAGCCGGCATCCCATTCTTGCCTTCTTCTTTTCCTCGCCCCTCACCCCTCGCCTCTCGCCCCTCCTCAAAAAGGTAGGGCAGCACGTGCTGTTGTTGCGGATACGCCTCGTGCAGACACGTCAGCGCCAGCACCACTGGCCGATCGGAACGGCTGCGGCGGATGACTTGCCAATGTTTGAGGAAACGTTCCAGTGCATGATCCAAGACCTTCACCGTAAGTATCACAACATGCGTGCTGGCGTCGAACTTCGCCAAATCTTCCGCTGGATCATAACCCGGCTCGTCCATGCCGCGCGTGTCGAGAAACGTGAGCAGCGGCGCGTCCGGCGTGGGAAATTGATATTGTCGGGAAAAGCGCGTACACGGTTTGAACCCTTGGCCGATCTCGGCATCCTCGGCGCCGGTCAAATAATGGATGATCGAGGTCTTGCCCGACTGCGTTTTGCCAATGAGCCAAAACACCGGGATCGGCGTCTCGTGGCGCAGCTTCTCCAGGCGCTGCTTAAGGCCGGCCGCACGCGCCTCTTTGGAAAACAGCGGTTTGAGCTTATCGAACATGAATTCGCGCTACCTTATGCTAATGCTATACAGGCAAGCACATCGTGTGCCACTTGGTATATACACCGTCGGTATCTAAAATGGCACTGCGACTGAAACGAATGGGATGTTAGTTATCGGAGTCGCGGATCGTGCAGGAGCCAAATCATGAGCGAAAGCCAATCAGCCGATCGCGCAGGCACCTTGATCGGCGCGGCTCCGGGTGAGTCAACCGCAGTGATGCCCGCGGCGCCGTCGGAGCGCCGCTTACGCCTTTGGCCTGCGATTGTGATCCTTGTTGTGCAATGGCTCGTCGTCAAAGGCGTCGGCTGGGTCGCGCCCGAGACAATGCTCCATTTCATGACGCGCATCTGGGCACCGTTTATCGGCGCGCTGCTCTTCCTGGGTTGGTGGTTGTTTGCCAGCCGTATTCGCTGGCAATATCGCATCACGGTGGTCGTCGCTTTTGCCGCGCTCGCCGCGATGGCGACGCTCTTGCGTCACCCATCATTCAACGGCATCGGCCTCGTGGCCTTTTATCTCTATGCCTTGCAGGCCCTGACGGCTGTTTGCGCCGCGTGGCTATTAATCACGCCTTGGCTGCGGTGGCCTGTGCGCCAGGTTGGGCTGATCGTCTTGTTCGCGCTGGTTTGGGGCTACTTCGCCCTGTTGCGCTTTGAAGGAACCGACGGCAGCATGTCGGCAGACTTGCCCTATCGTTGGGTGCCGACGGCAGAGGAAAACCTGGCGGCGTTTAGAGCCAAAGCAGCCAAGACCGTTGGACAGGCTGACTCAGTCGCTTCCGCGTTGGTCCTACAGCCTGGCGATTGGCCCGGCTTCCGTGGCCCCAATCGTGATGGTCGCTTGACGGGCGTGCGCATCGCGGCGGATTGGGACAAAAACCCGCCGCGCCAAAAGTGGCGTCACCCCGTTGGACCTGGTTGGTCATCGTTCGCCGTCGTCGGAAGCCGTTTATATACCCAGGAGCAACGCGATGCGGAGGAAGCCGTCGTTTGCTATGACTGCGGTTCGGGGTTGGAACTCTGGGCGCATCAGGATACCACGCGCTTCACAGAAGCGATCGCTGGACCGGGGCCGCGCGCGACGCCCACGTTTCACGAAGGCAAGATTTTCGCGCTCGGGGCCTCGGGCCGTCTCAACTGCCTGGACGCTGTCACCGGCAACGTCATCTGGTCACGCGATATCGTGACGGATTCGGGACGCAAGTCGGGCAAGGCCGAGGACGAAGTGCCGACCTGGGGATTCGCGTCATCGCCTCTGGTTGTGCGAGGCATCGTCAGCGTTTTCGCGGGCGGGCCGGATAAAAAAAGCGTGCTTGGCTACGATGCGGCCTCCGGCAAACTCGTTTGGGCTGCGGGCGAAGGCAAGTTCAGCTATGGCTCATTGCACCCCGCGCGTTTGGGCGGCGTCGAGCAAATCATCTTGGCTTCCGAAATTGGACTGACCGCCTTCGATCCCGCCAAGGGAGACGTTCTCTGGGAACACGCCTGGCCGCTCACGAAGGGGATGGCCCGGATCGTCCAGCCCGCCGTGGTGGACGATAGGAGCGTGCTGCTGGGCACCGGCTTTAGCATGGGCACGCGGCGCGTCGATGTCGAACGCCAGGGTGATAAATGGGCCCTCAAAGAAGCGTGGACGACACAGGCGATCAAGCCCTATTACAACGATCTCGTCGTTCACAAGGGCCATATTTATGGCTTCGACGGCAGCCTTTTTGTGTGCGTCAAGCTGGAAGATGGTAAAAAGACGTGGCGCGAACGAGGGTTTGGCAACGGCCAAGTTCTTTTGCTCGCGGATCAGGATTTATTGCTCATCCTCTCGGAGACCGGCGAGGCCGCGCTGGTGCGGGCCGATCCCGCGGCATACAAGGAATTGGGTCGCTTCCAGGCCATCGAGGGCAAAACCTGGAACCACCCGGTGGTGGCGCATGGCATGCTTTTTGTCCGCAACGGCGCCGAGGCGGCGTGCTACCAATTTAGTGAAGCAACGGCCGGCGCCCGCTAACAAAAAAATGCACAAGCGCGACGCTTGTGCGCATTGGGCTCTTTTTTCATGGCGTTCGCTCCCATGGACTTTTCCGATGCGGAAAAAGCCGCCGTTTACCGGGCGATTGCCCAGCGCCGCGACATCCGCCGCTTCCGCTCTGATCCGCTGCCCATGCCGACTTTGTTGCGCATCCTGGAAGCGGCCCACCAGGGCCCGTCGGTCGGCTTCATGCAGCCCTGGAACTTCATTCTCATCCGTGACCGCGCTGTGCGGGAGCGGGTCCACGCCGCCTTCGCCAGAGCCAACGAAGAGGCGAAAAAGCTCTTCGATGGCGAACGAAAACAGCTCTATGCCGCCCTGAAACTGGAGGGCATTCTGGAGTCCGCCTTAAACATCTGCGTGACGTGTGATCGCCAGCGCTTCGGTCCCGTGGTGCTGGGACGGACTTGCCAGGCTGACATGGACCTCTACAGCAGCGTTTGTGCCGTGCAAAACTTGTGGTTGGCGGCAAGGGCGGAGGGGGTGGGCGTTGGCTGGGTCAGCATCATTCACGCCGATGAGTTGGCGGGCATCTTGAAGCTTCCCCAGCACGTCGTGCCGATTGCGTTTCTTTGTGTCGGCTACGTGGACTCCTTTCCGAGCGAGCCTGAACTGCAGACCGCCGGTTGGCTCCCCCGTTTAAGGTTGGCTGACGTACTTCGCTTTGAAACTTGGGACGGCGATCCCGGTGCCCACTGCGAAACTCAAGCCAGCGCGGCAGTTGGGCGTTAACATGAACACGCCACCTTCGCTCACCTTGGTCGGCGGCGGCGCCCGATCGGGCAAGAGTCGCTTCGCCTTGAGTTTGGCCGCCAAACTAGGGACGCGGCGACTGTTCATCGCCACAGCTCAAGCCAAGGACGCCGAGATGAACGCACGGATTCGCGCTCACCAAGAAGCTCGCGGCCCCAGCTTTCAAACGCTCGAAGTACCCCGGGCTCTTGCCGATGCCTTGCACCAAGTCGCCAACGTGGACGTGGTGGTGATCGACTGCCTCACGCTTTGGCTGGCGAATCTGCTGCTCGACGACAAGACCACCGCGCAAATCGACGGCTCGGTGAGCGACTTGATCGCCGCGCTGGACAGCCGGCCGTTTCACACGGTGATTGTCACGAATGAAGTGGGCATGGGCATTGTGCCGGAGAATGCCTTGGGGCGCCTTTTTCGCGACATCGCCGGCTCGGCGCATCAGCGGCTCAGCGAGCGCGGACGAAGTTTATTTCGCTCTCCTGGGCACCATGCTCCGCCTCAAGCCGCAACCGGCCTTCATTCCCTGGGAATAAACGCGCATGACCCTGATCAGCGACACCTGCGCCGCCATTCGCCAAGTCGATCATGAATCGGCGCGGCAAACGCAGAAACAACTGGATGCCAAGACCAAGCCGCGCGGCAGCCTGGGCGTCCTCGAAGCGCTCGCCTGCCGGCTGGCCGCGATCTATCGGCATCCGGCGCCGCCACTGCCTAGCAAGGCAATTGTGTTAATGGCCGGCGACCATGGTGTGGTCGCCGAAAGCGTCAGCGCTTATCCCTCCGAGGTCACCGCGCAGATGCTGCGCAACTTCGCCGACGGCGGCGCCGCCATTAACGTCTTGGCGCGACAAGCCGCTGCCAGGGTTATCGTGGTCAACATGGGAACGGTAGTGAGGAGCGAGGGCCGAGGCGCGCGGGCGAGAAAGACGGAGCGATCCACGATAGAGCACTCGGTCCGGGGACGGCCAACATGGTGCTTGGTCCCGCGATGTCGTTGGCGCAAGCTTGTCAGGGCATCGAAACGGGTATTCGCGTCGCCTCAGATGCATGCGGTGTGCGGAATACGGTTATCGGTGTCGGGGAAATGGGCATCGGTAACACGACAGCCGCCAGCGCTCTGACTGCCGTGTTCACGGGCGAACCGGCGGCGTGCGTGACGGGACACGGCACGGGCATCGACGAGGCTGCGTGGCATCATAAGGTGGCGGTGATCGAACGTGCGCTGGCCGTCAACCAACCGAACCGGGCACACCCGATCGAGGCGTTGGCCAAAGTCGGCGGCTTCGAGCTTGCCGGTCTTGTCGGTGTGATGCTCGGCGCCGCGTCCAAGCAAGTGCCCGTCGTGCTGGATGGCTTCATCACCGGGGCAGCGGCGCTGGTGGCGGTTGCTCTCTGTCCCCGAGTTCGTGATTATCTCGTCGCCTCACATCAGTCGGTTGAGCCGGGGCATCGGCTCATCCTTGAACATCTGGAACTTAGACCGCTGCTTAACCTGGATTTGCGCTTGGGCGAAGGCACCGGCGCGGCGCTGGCATTGCACCTGGTTGACGCTTCGCTGCGCATTGCTGTCGAGATGGCCACGTTCACGTCGGCCGGCGTCACCAACACCGGTGCGTGAATGCACGCCGACGCCTTCGACTGCGCTCGCAATCCTTGGTCTGGCACTGCTCATCGACACTCTCTTGGGAGAATATCCCTCGGCTTTACATCCCGTGGTCTGGCTAGGCACGGCTGTCTCTATCGGCCTGCGCTGGGCCCCCAGTATCGGGCCTCGCCGCCAACTCGTCTTTGGCGCAGTAGTGACAATCGCGACGGTTTCCATCAGCGTGGCTGCCGCATGCTTAATCCTCTGGAGTGTCGCATATTATCCTGCCGCGCAGATTCTCATCGGCGGCCTGCTGCTAAAAGCCAGTTTCGCGCTACGGGCTCTCGGCCAAGCGGCCAAGCGGGTCGTGGGAGCATTGAGCAAGGGTGATCTGGCAGACGCCCGCTTGGCGCTGCGCTCGCTTTGCAGTCGCGATCCCCACGACTTGCCTTCCGAGGAGATCATGGCCGCCATCATCGAATCGCTCGCGGAAAATGCCTCCGATAGCTTTGTGGCGCCGCTCTGCTTTTATGTTCTTTTCGGCGTGCCCGGCGCCGTGGCCTACCGCGCGATCAACACCCTCGATGCCATGATCGGCTATCACGGCAAGTTCGAGTACCTGGGCAAGTGTGCCGCCCGCCTGGATGATCTGGCCAACTGGGTGCCGGCCCGGCTGACGGCGTTGCTCTTTTTGGCGACCGGTTGGCTGGTGGGCGGCGATGTCGTCCAAGGTTGGCGCATGCTGCGCCGCGATGGAGCGAATACCCCGAGCCCCAATGGCGGTCGTCCGATGGCAGCGATGGCCGGGCTCTTGGGCGTTCGCCTCGATAAAAAGGGGAGCTATTCGCTGGGGGATCCGAAAACGCCCATAGCAATCCGACATGCCTATCGGGCTTGGCTCATCATCGTGGTCGCGGCGCTGGCGATGGTCATCTTATGTGTTGTCACACTGCTTGCGCGCTTGGCCTAAAGGAGCGCAGTTGGGCCTTTGGGTGGCACGCCCTGAGGTAATCCGAAGGCGTGCCTTTGGCGGGTCCCACGCCCTTCGGATTACCTCAGGGCGTGCCACCGAGACGGCTTTAGTAGGAGGCCGAAGCGTGAGCGAGGCGCCTCGCTCACGCTTCGGGCTGGTGTCGGAGAATTCAGAGCGCCTTGCGAAAGACCACCATGCTATCCCCTTCGGCATAGTAATCCTTTAGAATGGCATGCGTTTCGTAGTTGTTTTTGACGTAGAATTGCCGCGTTTTCTCGTAGTGGGGCAGGGAGCCGGTCTCGATGAATAGGACCCGGCCGCGATGTTCTTCGCGGATGTCCTTTTCAACGAAACGCAATAGTTCGGTGCCGATGCCGCGTGCCTGGATGTCTTTGCGGACCGCTATCCAGTAGAGATACCAGGTGCGATCGGTCATGGCCGCGGGAGCATAATAAGCGAATCCCAGGAGCATGCCGTCTTGATCGGCGGTGATCGAGCGATGGCCAAAATCCCGGTTGCCGGCGAAATAATCGGCGAAGACTTCCGTCAGAGCCTCGACCTCGAGCGGCTTGAAAAGGCCGGTCGCCTCGGTCAAATCGACCAGCTGCGGTGTCTCCCCAGGCGTGGTCGGACGAATCATGACAAGCCCTTTTAAACATCAAGGCCCAGGGAACATATTGGCGGGAATGTCCGGGATCCCAAGAATCATGCAGCGACGACGATGGAACCGGACCACCTTGCTATGTTATGACGTTTCATGTGGGTTGCAACAAAAGGCCCTATTCACGGATACTGTGCAAACTCAAGAGATCATCCATGTGAAACCGTTGCCGAACGTTGGCGATTTTTGCTTTGACAGCATCAAACGGTTATTTGATAATCAAATCAACGGGCGGTAATCCGGGCCTGCGCGGATGCGCTCTGAACGGCCGAGTGCTTTGGCGAGAATGACCATGGCAATTATTGTGAGCGCCGATTTGATGCGACCTATTCAAAAGCTGCGCCCGTATTGTTCCGGCGCGTACCGGATTCACGCTGGTTGAACTATTGGTGGTTATTGCCATCATTGCCATCTTGATTGCCCTTCTTATTCCCGCCGTCCAGAAAGTCCGGGCGACAGCGGCACGGACGCAATGCGTGAACAACCTGAAACAGATCGGCTTGGGGTTACACAACTACCACGACGCGTTCCATAGCTTCCCGTCCGGCTACACTTCAAAATACGATTCTGTCGGCAACGACACCGGACCGGGGTGGGGCTGGGCTGCATTCATCTTGCCCCAAATGGAGCAGCAAAGCCTTTACAACGCTATCCAATTCGACAAAAACATCGAAGCGCCGGCTAATGCCAGTGTTCGCGTGCAAACGGTGAGCACCTATCTCTGCCCCGCCGACACTGTGCAGCAACCCTGGACCGCCAAAAAATACGACACATCCGGCCAAGCGATCACGACTGTCTGCGACGTTGCAGCCGCGAACTATGTTGCGGTTTTTGGAACTACCGAGCCGGGTGTGGATGGCAACGGCGTGTTTTTCCGCAACAGCAAAGTCGGGATCAAAGATATCGCGGACGGCGCCAGCAATACCATTATCGTGGGCGAGCGGTCGTTCCGCCTTGGACAGGCGACGTGGGTTGGAGCCGTAACCACTGCAAACCAGTTTCCGCCACCGGGTTCCTTAGCCCCGCCGGTGGTCGATAATTCCACCGGTATGGTCTTGGGTCACACCGGCGACGGCAATGGGCCGGGAGCGCCCGAGCAGTTATGTCAATCAGTTTTCAAGTCAGCATGCGGGCGGTGTGAATTTCCTATTCGCCGACGGCCACGTGGATTTGTTGCTCACTTCGATGGACTACACGGTCTATAAGGCGCTCTCCACCTGCGCAGGCGGCGAAGCCATCGGAGATCTCTGATGCGCGGTGTCCTAATGATACTTGTGTTTCTGGTTATGCTCGGCTGCGGCAAAGAGACGCCGACAGGCGAAAACGTCCCGCTCGATAAAATTCCCGAACCCGTGATGAAGGTCGCCAAGGAAAAGCTGCCGGAAGTGAAGTTCGAGCAAGCGTGGAAGACCGCCGCGGGCAACTTCGAGGTCCGCGGTAAGGCGAAAAACGGCAAGGTGAGGGATATTCAAATCAAACCCAACGGCGACGTGATCGAGGTCGATTGACGTGAATTCATGAGGAAGCCGCGCGTGGGTCGACGCCACCCCCACGCGCTCCGCTGCGCGTCGCGGCTAAACCGCCCCGGGTTAATTACCTTGCGGGCGTAGCGACCCCCCTTTCTTGCCGAGTTGGAACCGCGACCGCTCTTCGGTGACGATGATCCGCGGCGTCACCAGCAAGATGGTGGTGCAAGCGTCGGTCGTGTAGCTGACGTTCTCGCGAATGCCGGCCCAATCGAGCAGAGTCGCGGTCAGGCTCGTGTCTTCGACCTTGGTTTTTCGCTGTCCTCTGGCGACCTCAATTACTGCAGTCTTGCCGGCTGTGATGCCAACTTTGGTTTCGACGTGTTGAATATCCAATATCGGTTGTTGCACGAACATTTGGACATTGATGGACTCACCATTTTTTTCCGTGATTTTCTCGTCTTTGTAACCGGGAATCAAGAACTGCAACGGCATAAGCCCGACCGGCTCGATAATCGTTGAGTTTTCCCATTTGAGGTCAAGAAGCACGCATTCACGTTCCGGGGAGACTGCAGGGCAAACGGTCATGTGAACGCCGGTTTGAATCGGCCTTAGATTGGGACTGGTAGTCACCTGACCCTTCACACCATTAAAACCAACGCCAGTTAGGTAATGGCGGGTTTCACCCACATGGATCGAACTACGCTGTCCGTTGAACACCGTCACCTTTGGCGTATGCAGACCTTGGGTACGGCTATCCCGCAGCGCCGTTTCCATCATGTCTTTGACCTCAGCCTCATCCTTGAGCAGCGTTAACAGCGTTTTGCCGGTCGCGTCCACGGGACCCAAGATTTTCGGCGCGAGGTCGGTGGGCACGGAAATCATGCGAATGTCCATCGCCACCTGGATGTCTTGGAGCCGCCGCAAGGAAGCGATCAAGGCGGCGATCTCCGCATGCGCCTGGGGCGTTTGCCGCACGACCAGGCCCATGCCGAGCGGGTAAAACTCGATCGCCGTCTGCTGATCGGCTTTATCCGGCGCAATCACCTTTTCCCAACAATTGGGGGCGACGGTGGCGCAAATGAGGCGAATGAGCGCCGCTTCTTGGGTTGCTTCCTTGGGCTTGGCAGCGTCGAGGTTGTAGGCAATCGGCACGACCAGATCGGCCACGGGATAGGTGACCGTCACCAGTTTGGTAGTCTGTTTGGTTTCTGCCGCCGGGGTCGCGGCCGAATTCTTCGGTCCCGAGTCCGCGTTGGCATCGAGGCTGAATGCCAGGCCGAGGCTAATGACGGCGGCGAACAAGATAAAGCGACGCATCTCAAGACCCTCCGTGGAAGAGAATTGCTTTGAATTGTGGCGCGGGAATTGTAGATGGAGGCAGGATTTAAAAACAAGGCGAGAAATGCTGAATCCCGCATCGGCGACAGTTGAATCATTGGTTGCCGAGCGGGTACGCCCGCCGTACCGCATGAATGGTCTCGTCAAGCTTTGACAAAAGGCGAGCGGTCCTTGGGCGTCATGGGAGCAGGGCCGCTCTTCACCATGCCGCCTTGACGCAGTTCGTCCATCAGCGAGCGGGTGGCCAGCGCTGAGCCAATGTCATTTTCCGTAAACGGCTTGCCCTTGGGCCCCAGGACGCGGGCCTCTTTCACCAGGCAGCGGGCAGCCAAGGGTATATCCGCTGTGATCACGATATCGCCGGCCCCGGCCCGTTCGGCGATCCAGTCGTCGACCTCGCCGAAACCCGCGCACACGACCAATTCCACCCGTGCATCCATGGGCACGCGCATCAGGGAATTGGTCACCACCAGCACTCGCATCTCGTGACGAGCAGCGACGCGATAAATCTCGTCCTTGACCGCACAAGCGTCGGCGTCCACGTAGATGGTCAGCATAGCTTTGCCTATCCTCCGCCTGGTTGGCGCCACGACTCCCCGACCTTTGGGGACTTCGCGTAAAAAAGAGTTCGCAGTAGTGTCATCTTGACATTCGTCATGCTCAGTCGCTATATGTACATTGGTACATTAATCGAGTCGCGCTGGAGCCGTCATAATGGAACTGATCACCGCGTTAGCACAGCACGAATCGTCAACGTCAAATGCAAAAATGACGGTTGAACAATCCTGCCCATTATGTGGGGGCGCCATGACCTTTGGCGGCATCCTGCGCTGTAGCCGGTGTCGTTATACGATGTGCCAGGGCTGCGCGGAAGGAACCACATACGAACGCGATGAGCGATGACTTCCAATCACGCCGCGCGTTGATCTGTGGAACGGCTCTCCTGAGCCGTTCGTTGGGACGGACGGCTCAGGAGAGCCGTTCCACAAATCGTCAAATCTTCGGAATCTAATCCACGATCTCAAAGCGCGCGGTGAAATGGCGCAACACCGGGGCTTGATGAACTAACCGCAGGCCGCGGATGCTTTTGGCATTTTCGGCAACATGGATCAGCGCCTCGACCAGATAATCGACGTGGCTCTGCGTATACACGCGGCGGGGAAACGTCAGGCGTACGAGGTCGAGCGGCGCGTAGGTTTCAGTGCCGTCGGGCTGGTGTTTGCCGAACATGACGCTGCCGATCTCCACCGCGCGGATGCCGGCAGTTTGGTATAAAGCTACACACAGCGCTTGGGCGGGATACTGACTCTTGGGCAAGTGCGGCAATAGCTCTTGTGCCGCAATGTAGACCGCATGTCCGCCCGTGGGCTCGACAATGGGAATGCCGGCAGCAGCCAGCTTTTCGCCAAGATAGGCGATCGAGCGAACGCGATAGCGCAGATAATCCTCCTCAAGCGCCTCGTGCAGGCCGACGGCGATCGCCTCCATGTCGTAGCCGGCCAGGCCGCCATAGGTCGTAAAACCTTCGGTGAGGATGAGCAGATTGTTGCAGCGCTCCGCCCAGGCGTCGTCGTTCAGCGCGAGAAAACCGCCGATATTCGCCATGCCGTCTTTCTTGGCGCTCATCGTGCAGCCATCCGCCAGCTGAAACATCTCACGGGCAATAGCCAGGGGCGAAGTGTCCGCGAAGCCGGCTTCGCGCTGCTTGATGAACCAGGCGTTTTCGGCAAAACGGCAGGCGTCGATAAACAGCGGCATCCCATGATGGCGGCACAGCGCGCTGACTGCGCGAATGTTGGCCATGCTCACCGGTTGGCCACCGCCCGAATTGTTGGTCACCGTGATCATCACGAGCGGAATGCGCTGAACCCCCACGTCATTGACCAGCGCTTGCAGGCGGTCCACGTCCATGTTTCCCTTGAAGGGGTGCAGCAAATGCGGCCTCAGGCCCTCGGCGATGGGCAAGTCGCGCGCCTCGGCACCGTTGGCCTCCACGTTGGCGCGAGTCGTGTCGAAATGCGTGTTGTTGGGCACGACCTGGCCCGGCTTGCAAACGGCGCCAAAAAGAATGCGCTCCGCCGCCCGACCCTGGTGCGTCGGAATCACATGGCGAAAAGCCGTGATGTCTTGGACCGCCTTCTCCAACTTGTAAAAAGACCGGCTGCCGGCGTAGCTCTCGTCGCCTTGGAGCATGGCGCTCCATTGAAAAGTGCTCATGGCCCCCGTGCCCGAGTCCGTGAGTAGGTCAATCAGCACGTCGTCCGCGCGGATCAAGAAGAGATTGTAGGCCGCCTCGCGCAACACCTCCGCGCGCCGCTCCGGCGTCGTCGGCCGGATCGGCTCGACACTTTTGATCCGAAACGGCTCGATGATGGTCTTCGGCTGAAATGCCATTGTCACAGCACGCCCCCGTAGGGTAGGTTTCCAACCTGCCCCGTATTCTGACAGCTTAAACATGAGTTGAAAAGCCATAAACATTGGATCGACAGCATCGGGCCAGGTTAGCTGCCGACGCCGGGGCAAGTTGGGAGTTATGGGATCGAATAAACCTTCATAATCTTGCGAACTTGTAATCGAACCGCCATCCTTGGAATCCGCGCTTTTGGCCATAGTGATTCCAGTTTTGCGGCCTTGCTCAGGATTGAAAAGGATTGCCCAAATCCACCACGTCGCCTGAGTCGTGAAGGCAACGGATTTAGCGATAAACACTCCAGTCCACGGAGTCTGCCCACCGATGAATATGGCACCGTCAATCATGTGAAGGATGGCGTTCGCGGAGCGGAGGCACCCGGCGCGGAGGACAGTCCGGCATGTTTCGTCATCTGGGGCGGTTCGCGGCCCGGTACTCCAAAAGCATCTGCGCCTTTTGGATTCTGGCGGGCATTGGCTTGACGGCGCTCGCGCCTCAATGGGACACCCAGGCCCAAGACGACGACGTCCGCTTCATTCCGGAACGCTTCACCAGCGTGCGCGCCTATCAACTCCTCGAAAAGGGCTTTCCCACCGATGTCTCGGCGAGTTCCGTGGTGTTTGCCGTCGAGCGCGCCGACGGCCCTTTGACCGATGCCGACCTGCGTTGGGTCGATCAAATCATCGATGACCTGGAAGGCCTCAAGCTCGGCAAGGTTGAATCGTACCGCGACGGGTTCCTTGCCTCGCGGCTGACCAGCGCCGATCGCCAATGCACTCTCGTACAAGTGGCGCTCAACACGCCCTTCTTGGCCCTCGCCACCAAAGCGGCCGTCGATAAAGCCAGCGAGGTCGTCAATCAACGCTTCGCGCAAACCGATCACTCCGGCTTGCGGGTTTTCACAACGGGAGCAGCGGGCGTCGGCCATGATCTCAATAAAGTCTGCGGCGACAGCCTCGAACACACCACATTGGCGACGGTGATCCTCGTAATCGTCGTGTTGCTCTGCGTCTATCGCGCGCCGCTGTTGGCCCTGATTCCGTTGGTCACGATCGCCGTGTCGGTGTGGGTCTCCCTCAAACTGCTGGCCCTGATGACGCTGTTGCCGGGCGTGCATCTGGTGAACATCAGCAAGATATTCGCGATCGTCATTCTCTACGGAGCCGGGACGGATTATTGTTTGTTCTTGATTAGCCGCTACCGCGAAGAATTGCATGAAGGTTTTGGCATTCCCCAGGCCTTGGCACGCAGCATGGGCGGCGTGGGCGAAGCGCTCGCCGCCAGTGCGGGAACGGTCATGGTCGGTCTGGCTTTGATGGCCACGGCAGAATTCGCCAAGGTGCGCTATGCCGGTCCAGCCATCGCGCTGAGCCTGGGAGTGGCGCTGGTGGCGGCGCTGACATTAACGCCGGCGCTTTTGCGCTTGTCGGGCGCGGCGGTGTTTTGGCCGGGCCGTCCGCCTTGCGTCGCCAACAAACCCATCGCAACTTATTCGGCCGACACGAAATGTCTCGGCATGTGGGATTGGATCAGCCATCGAGTCGCGGCCCGCCCAGTGCTGGTGTGGCTAATCGCGGTCATCATCTTGTTGCCGTTGATCGTTGTGGGCATGCGCGTGCAACCGACTTATCGGGCGACCGGCGAGCTCACCCCCGAGACGGAAAGCTTGCAGGGCTTGGCGGCGATTCAGCGCCACTTCACCGCCGGCGAAATTGGGCCAGTGACCGTGTTGTTGGCCTCGCCAACCGATTGGTCCAGTAGCGAAGGCGTCTTGCAGATCGAGCACCTGAGCCGGGGGTTCGCGCAGCTCCCCAATGTCGCGGAAGTGCGGAGCCTGACGCGGCCCTTGGGGCAGCCTTTTATTGACCTCGCGCCCGTGCCCGGCACTGACGGCATGTTGACGCGCTTTTTGACGTTTCTTGAACCAATCATGCGCGGCTTTCGCGACGAAATCGTCGATGTGGCGCGGGAGCATTACACCGCCAAACTCGCCGACGATGACGCCACCGCCAAGCCCCGTTACATCACGCGCCTGGATGTCATCCTCAAGTCGGATCCCTTCGAGCAAGAAAGCATCGGCACCCTCAAGTTGATCCAGACTTGGCTTAAAGAGGTATTGCCGAAACAGAGTCTGGTCGGCGAATGCCAGGCCGAGTGTTATGGCATTACCGCCAACGGCCAGGACCTTGCGGAGGTGACCGAAGGTGATCGCCACCGCGTCAATGTGCTGGTGCTGATCGCGATTTTCGTGATCCTTTTGTTTTTGGTGCGCAACCTTGTTTTGGCGGGTTACCTCTTGGTGACCGTGATGGCGAGCTATTTGGCCGCTCTGGGAGCGACGGTGTTGGCGGATGCATTATGGACGGGCCAGCCGATCGGCGATCTGGATTGGCGGGTGCCCTTCTTCCTCTTTACGATCTTGGTTGCGGTCGGCGAAGACTACAACATCCTTTTGGTGTGCCGGGCCCTCCAGGAACGCCGGCGCTTCGGCGCCGTCGAAGGCATGCGCCGCGCTCTCGCTAAAACCGGCGGCGCCATCACCTCCTGCGGTCTTATCATGTCCGGCACGTTCGCCACGCTCATGCTCGCCGGCCTGGGCACGCTCATGCAAATCGGCTTCGCCCTGGCCTTCGGCGTCTTGATCGACACGTTTCTGGTACGTCCCTTTCTAGTGCCCGCGTTCGCCATGATCTTTTGGCGCGACCGCAATCCTGTCCCGCCCAAAGCGCTGCAAATCGACACGGCCAGTGCCGAGGAATGCAACGACGAGATCGACCGTATTTTAGGTGAGCTGAAAAAAGCGGCGTGACCCCGTTTAGCCGCCACGCGCAGCGGAGCGCGGCTATTGGCGGGTGCCACGGGCAGCTTGTCTGCCCGTGCGAGCCCAACGCCTGCGCTCCGCAGTGCGTGGCGGCTATATAATCAAGCGCCTTTTTACAATTCGTCGCCGTCCTTCAACGCATATTGCAAGAATTACAATCCGCTGGTAAGTTCGACGCGCCAGCCCGTGCGCTTGCTTTGATCCCGAACTTCCCTTCCCACCGCACATTAGGTCCGCTCTATTTGGAAAATAGCACGTCAATGATTGGCCCGGCTCGGGTTTTGCTTTTAGACTTGTCGCGGACACATCACCGCATTTGGCTTCAGTCTGTCAGTGCCGACACCCCCCCCAGCCCCCCTTCGTAAGGGGGGGAGCGGCGCCGGCTGGTTTACGGAGGCTTCTCGGAATGCAACGCCGCTTTTTGATCGTCCTCTTGTTCGGCGTATGGGCCTCCATGGGGGCGCAGTATCGCACCACCAACTTTGTCGTCTTTGCCCCCTCTCCCCAGGTCGCCCAGCAAGTCGGCCAATATGCGGAGACTTATCGCCGTGAGAAAGCCATCGAATGGCTCGGTCAGGAGATGCCGCAATGGCCACAGCCCTGCCCGCTTCACGTGCAAGTGAACATGGAAGGCCCGAGCGGCGCGACCTCGTTCCATTTCGGCCAGGGTCAAGTGCTCAGCATGAAGATGGAAATCCAGGGGCCGCTCGATCGCCTCCTGGCAAGCGTGCTGCCTCACGAGATCACTCATACGGTGTTCGCGTTTTATTTTCGGCAACCGGTGCCGCGCTGGGCGGATGAAGGAGGCTCGGTGCTTTCCGAGGACAACATCGAGCGCGACCGCCACGACAAGCTCGTGCGCTCGATCCTCAATCAAGGCCGGCAAATCCCGCTGCGCCGCCTCTTGTCGCTCAAGGAATATCCGCGTGAAGTGATGTGCCTTTATGCCGAGGGATTTTCCATGTCGGATTATCTCGTCAAGCGCAGCGATCGGCGGACGTTCCTGCATTTCGTGGCGCATGGCATGCAGTCAGGCTGGGACAGCGCCGCCCAGAGCTTCTACGGGCACCAAAGCGTCGAAGCCCTGGAAGAAGCCTGGCTCGGCCATCTGCGCGAAACCAAGCAGAACCCCGATGCGCTGCTTGCCAAAGACCAGAGCCGAACACCCGCTGCCGCGACGGCGCGCAACATCGTGCGGCTAACCGCTCCGCCCGTGCAGCCATTCGCCGCCACCGCCGTCGTGCGCGGAGCCATGCCGAACAGCGATCAAGTCGGCCAGCGCTTCAGCACTCCCAGTCCAAACATGGGACCGACCTGGCAACCCGTGTATCCCGTCCCCGCCTCGCCGGTGAACTTCGCTGCCCCCGCGACGCCCCCGACGATAAGTCAAACGCCCCCGGCTCCGCGCGTCCAACTCGGCGCCCCGCAATATGGCCCCGCGACGACTCCGACCGGCGCCTCGCCCGTCGGCTTCCCACACCCCTGATGCAAATGCACGTTTAAGAGCCGCGACGCAGTAAGCGGTTAACTGGTATCCCACGGGTTAACCGCTTACTGCGTGCGCGGCTCTTTTATTCCACCAACAGCGCCGCCGCATTGCGCAAGCGACCGATGACGGCGTTGCCGAACGCCGCGCCGATGGCCCCGTCCAGAACTCGATGATCGAAAGAAAACGACAAATACAGCATGTCCGCCGCCCGGAGTTGGCCGAGATCATCATAAACGGGCCGCTTGACGATCTTGCCGATGCCCAAAATGCCCACCTGAGGATGAAGAATGATCGGTGTGGCGAACAACCCGCCGATGTTGCCGATCGAAGTGATCGTGAACGTGCCGCCCATCAAATCGGGGCGTTTCGCCTTGCCGGCACTGCGCTTCGCCGGTGAGTCGATCCACTTCCCGCGCCAACTCGATGACGCTCAAGCGGTCGGCATCGCGAATGACCGGAACGACGAGACCTAATGTCGTGGCCACGGCAATCCCGATGTGGTATTCGTCATGCAAGACGATGTCACCGGCCGCCTCGTCGAGTGAAGCGTTGACAAGCGGCACCTCCTTCAGCGCATGCACGACCGCCTTGATGAAAAACGGCAGATAGGTGATTTTCAATCCCGGCGGCACGTCGCCTTGCCGCAAGCTCGCGCGGATGCTGACGAGTTGGCTCACGTCGACTTCATCCACATAGGTGTAATGCGGGATCGTTTGCTTGGCTTTCACCATATGCTCGGCGATTGCTCGCCGCAACCCCGCGAGCTTCACCCGCGTTCCCGGTGTTCCGTAATCGAACTCCGGCGATGCGGATTTTTTGGGCACCAGCGGCAATGACGCGGTCACGTCACCAATCAGAATGCGTCCCTTGGGCCCTGAACCTTTTATGCGTTGTAGATCGACGCCGAGTTGGCTTGCCATGATGCGCACCGACGGGGATGCTTTCACTGCCGCGGCAGGGGCATTGGCGAGCTCTGGTTTTGCCATTGGCTTGGGGTTGTCCAGATTCGCCTTGGGAGTCTCACTGGGCTCGGTGGCGTCTTCTAAGTTCTTCGAGTCGTAGGTGAGCACCACCGCGCCAACCTTAATCTTGTCTCCTTCCTTGGCACGCAAACTTTGGATGGTTGCTGCAAAGGGTGCCGGCACTTCCATGGTGGCTTTGTCGGTGAGGACTTCCAAAAGACCCTGGCCGGGATTCACCTGTTCCCCTTCCTTGACGAGCCAGCGTGAAACTTCGGCTTCGTAAACGCCTTCGCCAAGCTCGGGTAAGTGAAAGTCCATCGGTTAGTCCTCAGTGTTTTTGTCCCAAGCGCTCGAGGATGGCTTCGACATCATAGACGCACCCGGCCCAGGTGCCGCCGCCGACACGCTGCAACGCCGCCCAGAGGCGTGTGTCATCCGGCAACTGGGGATCGGCGGCTAAATCCGGACGCGGCGTCCGCCGCGCCAACACTTGGGCACCCTCCGCGGGGCTAAAGGTTCGGTTGCCTTCGCCGACGAAGTCAATGGTGCCTTCGAGCTGGTTGCGATCCACGACGATCTGAATCCGATCGCCGTCGCGAACCTTGCCGATCGGACCGCCGGCCAGCGCCTCTGGCCCAATGTGCCCGATGCAGGCACCGGTGGAAACGCCGGAGAAACGCGCATCGGTCAAGACGGCGATATGCTTGCCAAAACTGAGGTGCTTTAAGGCGCTGGTCACTTGATAGATTTCTTCCATGCCGGCACCCATGGGGCCTCGGCAAATCAGAACGATAATGTCACCCGGTTGCACGCGCTCCGGGCCCCGGCTTTTCAGCGCCGCCACGGCCGCGCGTTCAGTGAGAAACACGCGGGCCGGCCCGGTCTTACGGTAGACGCCGTCCGCATCGACAACACTCGAATCGATCGCGGTGCTTTTGATGACCGCCCCTTCGGAGCGCAGATTGCCGCGCGGAAAAGTGACCGTCGATGTCAGGCCCTTGGCGCGTGCTTTGGTCGGGCTCATGATGACGTCGTCCGGGTCGATGGCATCCTTGGCGATCAGCACATCCCGTAGGCGCCGGCGGCGCTCGGATTTCTGCCACCAGTCAAGATTCTGCCCGAGCGTCATGCCCGTGACGGTCAGCGCTGCCTCATCCAGCAAACCTAGCTCACGCAAATGCAGCATGACTTCGGGCACTCCGCCCGCGAGAAACACGCGCACCGTGGGATGGCCGACCGGCCCGTTGGGCAAAGCGTCAACAAGGCGCGGAACCTTGATGTTGACTTGGTGCCAGTCCTCGACAGTGGGCCGCTCGAGGCCGGCGGAGTAGGCGATGGCGGGAATGTGCAACAGCAGATTCGTCGACCCGCCGAAGGCCGCGTGAACCGTCATGGCATTGCGCAACGCGGCCGGCGTGAGAATCTTCGTCATGGTCAGGCCAAGCGTCGTCATGTGCGTTAGGGCACGCGCCGATGCGCCGCGCCATGTCCAGCCAAAGGGCTTGACCGGACGGGGCTAACGCCGCATGCGGCAGCGCCATGCCAAGCGCTTCACCGACAACTTGAGCCGTGGCCGCTGTCCCCAAAAACTGACAGCCGCCCCCGGGACTGGTGCATGCGCGGCAACCAAGGTCCGCTGCCTGCTCCAGCGTTATTTCACCGTGGGCGAAGCGCGTGCCGATGGACTGAATCTTGCCTGCGTCCTCACCTACGGTGGGCGGCAAGGTGACGCCTCCGGGGATGAGCACGCAGGGCAGATCATGCATCGCCGCAAGCGCCATCATCATCGCGGGCAAGCCCTTGTCGCAGGTCGCCACGCCTAACACTCCCTTGCGTGTCGGCAACGAGCGAATCAGTCGCCGCAACACCAGCGCCGCGTCGTTGCGATAGGGAAGGCTATCCATCATGCCGACCGTTCCCTGCGTGCGGCCGTCGCATGGATCGGTCACGAAACCGGCGAAGGGCACGCCCCCAAGCGTGCGCAACTCTTCCGCCGCGGCCTTCATCAGCAAGCCGACTTCCCAGTGCCCCGTGTGGTAACCCAGCGCGATCGGCGAGCCATCGGGAGCGCGGATGCCGCCCTGCGTGCTCAGGATCAAAAACTCTCGGCCCGTCAACTCCGCCGGGTTCCAACCCATGCCGACATCCATGGACAACCCGAAAACATCGCCGCTCGGGGCCTCGCGCAGCAACTCCGGCGTCAGCGGCAAGCTGCCCGCGGGACCGGCGGCGCTGGTCTGGACATCGAACAAGGCGGGATCGCAATCGAGCAGTGGGTTCATGGGTTAACCGAAAATGTCTTTATGAGGACGAAGCGGCACTTTGGCGATTATAGCGAAGCCGAACGGCATGTGCGTCGGAAGTACTCGTCCAACCAGTTGCACACACTTGCTAAAATTGCTTGACAACGGCATGAACAATTGGCGTGTTGCTGCTTGGAAGGAGTGCTGGCAGGCTCATATAATCATTTTCAACTTGCACGCCGCAATTAGTGCGCTAGACCCGCCGACGAGAAACGTAGGTTTCCAAGGAAGTCCCCATGCCCCGTGGCGATGATTGGGATGATGAAGAAGACGACCGGCCACGGCGGCGCCGGCAGCGCCCACGCTACGATGACGAAGAAGACGACGACTACGCTTACGACATCCGGCGTCGGGGCGGAGCGGGTAAAAGTGCGGCGGTG
This sequence comes from uncultured Planctomycetota bacterium, assembly GCA_963750865.1. Lineage (GTDB taxonomy): Bacteria > Planctomycetota > Planctomycetia > Gemmatales > Gemmataceae > CAVVSQ01. The sequence goes on along the minus strand of CAVVSQ010000030.1, from coordinate 54,190 downwards.
ACAGGCGTGGGCGTGATGAGCATCATTCTGGGTTGCCTCGACCTGTTAGTGGGCGTCTGTTTTTCGCTGGTCGCGCTCGTCCTGGGGGACATGGGCAACCATGCGGGCGCCTTCGCGATGCCCGGCTTTGGCGGGGCTGTCGCTGTGGTACTGATTTTCACTTTTCTCCTGCTGCTCTGGGGGGCGCTGGCGCTCATCTCCGGCATCGGCATCCTCAACCGCCGGCAATGGGTGCGCATCATGGTGCTCGTCTTGAGCGGCATCGGCGCCGCGGTAGGGCTTCTTTTTCTCGTCGGGGCGTTCGGCGCTCTTGCGCGGGCATCAACGCACCCGTTGATCGCGGCGCTGGCTTCATGGGCTTTCTCATCAATCTGTTGATCGCCGCCATCTTGATCGCGTATTGCGTTTGGTCCTATGTCGTCTTGCTCAACGGACGCAATGGGTCGGAGTTTAATTGATGCCGCAAGATAAATCATTGCCGAGCCACGACCGTTAGGGAGTGGCCAGCTTGCACCTTGCGGTAGGCCACTCCCTAACGGTCGTGGCTCGGAAAATGCCCAACGCCTCCCATGCATTTCCTCGACCTAACCCTGCCGACGCTGGCCGAAAACCTGGCGCTTGATGAAGCCCTGCTCCTGGATGCCGAGAGTGGCGGTCCCCTTGTGTTGCGCGTCTGGACATGGCCGGCGTATGCGGTCGTCCTGGGCGCGGGCGGTAAATGCGCACAGGATGTCCATCAAGAAGGTTGCCAACAAGATGGCGTCGCCTTGGCGCGCCGTGCGAGCGGCGGGGGCACGGTGCTGCTGGGGCCGGGTTGCCTGCTCTATAGTTTGATATTGCCGTATGGGCGTCATTCCTCTCTGCGCGAAGTGCGTGCGTCTTATCGCCACGTCTTGAGCGAAATCGCCCAGGCGCTTCATGGCCTGGCGCCGTCCATTGACCAGGCCGGCATTAGCGACTTGGCGTGCGCGGGACTCAAGTTCTCGGGCAACTCCCAACAGCGCAGCGCACGCATTTGCTGCATCATGGCACCCTGCTTTACGCGTTCGATCTCGCCAAAATCGGCCGCTACTTAAAGCAACCGGACCGGCAACCCGATTACCGCGCGGGGCGACCGCATGACGAGTTCATGATGAATTTGCCCACGACGGCGGCGGAATTGAGCGAGCGCCTACGCCGGCAGTGGCAAGCGTTCGCACCGCTATCAACCTGGCCGGAAGGATTAGTCGGTGAGTTGGTGCGCGCGAAATATGGCAAAGATGAATGGACGCTGCGCTGGTAATTATTTCGCCACAAGCGGGACGCTTGTGCTACGCCGTAGCACAAGCGTCCCGCTTGTGGGATTAATCCACATACGGATCGGCGCCCAGGTCTTTGAGCACTTCTTGGCGCTGCTTCTCGTACATCATCAGATCGAGGCGCTGGCGGTAGTGGCGTTTTTCCAGGCGTACTTGGGCGTTTTTGAAGAATCCTCTGAAGCCGGCCCAGGAACCGTTGCCGCCTTTCCGTCCCTTTTTCTGAAGCTTTTCCTGCTTGTCGGGGCCTAAGCCTTCAAGAAGCTCGTCTTCGAGGGACAGGAAGAATTGACAGCTGCCGGGATCGCCCTGCCGAGCGGCGCGGCCGACGAGTTGGCGGTCGATGCGCAAGGCCTCGTTGCGTTCCGTGCTCAGTACGTGCAAACCGCCCGATGTGATCACCTGCTTGCGATCCTCCAAGATGTTCTCGCGGGCCTCGACATCCTCGACCGTGCGGTTCCACACCTCGGGTTCGACTTTGTCGCGGTGGCCATACTTTTCCTTGAGCAGCGACCAGGCGATGGTCTCGGGATTGCCGCCCAGCAGAATATCGGTGCCGCGACCGGCCATGTTGGTCGCGATCGTCACGGTGCCCGACCGTCCGGCCTGGGCCACGATGTCGGCCTCACGCTCGGTGTTGCCTGGCTTGGCGTTGAGCACTTGATGCTGAATGCCTGCAGCCACCAGCTTGCGGCTCAAGAGTTCCGATTTCTCCACCGAGCGCGTGCCCACGAGCACGGGTCGGCCCAATTGCTGCAAGCGTTGAATTTCCTTGGCGACGGCGTCGTACTTGGCTTCTTCAGTGGGATAAACGCGGTCGGGCCAAACCTCGCGGATGCACGGCATGTTGGTCGGCACGCACACGACCCAAAGCTTGTAGACGCGGCGCAGCTCGAACCAGTTTTGGGCCGCCGTGCCGCTCATGCCCGCCAGTTTTTTGTAAAGGCGGAAATAAGACTGAAAGGTGATCTGAGGCGGCATGATCGGACGCCAAGGTGATCTGCACCTTCTCCTTGGCCTCGACCGCCTGGTGCAGGCCCTCGCGCCAGTGGCGATCCGGCATGCGCCGGCCCGTCGATTCATCGATGATGACGACCTTGCCGTCCTCGACCATGTAATGCTGATCGAGGCGGAAACGGTAATGGGCCTGCAGGGCGCGTTCGACGTGCTCGTGCAGCTTGTCCATGGCATGCGAATGCTTGCCGACCGGCGGATTGGAATAACGCACCAGGTGCCGGCCCACCTCGGTCAGCTCCACCTTTTGCTTCTTTTCGTCGAGATAGAAGTGCTGATTGCGCGCCATTTGCAGGGCCAGGCCGTCGGCCCAGTGATAAACGACCTGCTCCGCCTCGGTGGCGTCGCGCGTCGGCGAGGCGATGATGAGCGGCGTGCGGGCCTCATCGACGAAGATGTTGTCGGCCTCGTCCACCAGGGCGAAATGGTGTTCGCGCTGCACCTTCGGATCTTGCGTTTGGCTGGATGGTCCGGTCGCGGTCCAGGCCGCCCAGAAAGGCATCACCTGGTTGGCGCCGGACTTGAGCTTGAGGCGGTCGCGCAAGAAATCGAAGCCGAATTCGGAGGCGGTGCCATAGGTGATGTCGGCCTTGTAAGCTTCTTTGCGGGCCTCATCGCTCATCTTCTGCTGCAGAATGCCGACGCTGATGCCCAGGGCGCGATAGATCTGCGATGTCCACTCGCCGTCGCGATGGGCCAGGTAATCGTTGACGGTGGTGACGTGGACCCCCTTGCCCTCCAGTGCGTTGAGGGCGGCCGGCAGAGTGGCGATCAGCGTTTTGCCTTCACCCGTGGCGACTTCGGCCAAGGCTCCGTTGTGCAGCACCACGCCGGCGGCCAGTTGCACATCGAATGGCCGCATGCGCACCGCCCGCCAGGCAGGCCACGCACACCAGGCCGAACACTTCGGGCAACAGTTTATCCAGCGACTCGCCGCCACGCGCCGGCCACGCAAGCGCGGCTCCGAGTTTGACGATTTCCGCGTCGGTCAGCTTGCTGGCTTCCTTTTCCCAGTGGCGAATCGCGCCGACTTGCAAGGCGGCATAGGCGAGCCTTCGCCGTGATGGCGGGCCAAACCAGGCTTTGAGGTATTTGAGCCAAAACGGTCCGAATCGATTGGTGGCGCCTAAACGGGGAACTGACGTGGGCGACGGGTGCCGTGATTTCGACAGCCGGAGAGGTACTCAAGGGGGTGCAACCTTTTTCGAGAAGACGAATGCACCGTGTACGGTGACTTTACTATCTTACACCAACCGATTCGAAAAAAGGCACCGGATCGTTGTATTTTGAAGTGATCAAGAAACGGGATTACCAGCCTGAATCTGAGCGATGCAAGAATCCGCGAGTCACAAAAAGCTGATCCGACCCGGTAGCCACCTCTCCCATGACTAGCCAGGCCGGACCGCTTAATAGTGTCGGAAAAAGCAAATGCCGGACCAATAGGCAATCGCTGGCGTTGCCCGCCTTGTTTAGTGACGCACGTCATTATCTGTACAGGTGTTGTGACGGTCATTACTTTGTCGAATCGAATGTCGCATAAGCCGCGTTTTAGACAGTTCTGCCAATCTTTTGGGCAAAACCTGCGTGTTTATTACGCTAAATACACTACAAAACACCGGCGTTGACGCTTACGGCTTGCCAGAGACAAAGTCGGCGAGACGCAAGCGTCATCGCCCGGTAATCGACTCAGCGAATTGTCCCCGTTTTCTTTTTTACTTGCCAGGCCGCGACAACCGAAGATGGTAATGGCCTCGTTGACGAGTCCCGCAAGGGAGCCTAAAATCCTGATAGCCTTTGCTCCTCATGGCATTCGGTTGCAAGACGATGGTTCAGCCCTCCTTTTTCTGGTGCACATGTCCGTCGGCGGTCACCGGGTAATGGCGTCCCGGGATCGCCTGACTTTTCTCTTTATTTCCTCCAACCATAGCGCACCAGGCCGAACCCTGGCGGAGACTTTTCATGGCTACGGACATTCGCCTTAAAGAAGGCCTTCCCGAAATCACCGAAGCGTTGATGGCCACCTATACGGAATGCAAGCACATCAATCAGCTTGGCCACAAGCCCCTGCCCAGCCGCGAGGCGGTCGTCGATATTCTGGCTGACCTCATGGACATTCTGTATCCCGGCTACGTGCGCCGGCAAAACCTGCACATCGGCAACGTCGAATATCACGTCGGCGACTTGATCGACGGCCTGCACGACAAGCTCACGCAGCAAATTGCCCGTGCCTTACGGCACGCTGACGACGGCACCGCCGGCTCGCTCGACTTGGAGGCGCTGGCGCAGCAAAAGGCGATCGAGTTTTTGGGTCTATTGCCGAGGCTGCGCTACACGCTCGAAGAGGATGTCGAAGCCGCCTACCTTGGCGATCCCGCTGCCAAAGGGCATTACGAGATCATCTTTTGCTATCCCGGCTTGGAAGCGATCACCGTTTATCGCCTGGCGCATGAACTACTGCTGCTAGGTGTCCCGCTCATTCCGCGCATGATGACTGAGCAGGCACATTCCAAAACCGGGATCGACATTCACCCGGTGCCGCGCATCGGGTCCGGCTTTTTCATCGATCACGGCACGGGCGTGGTCATTGGGGAGACGTGCGACATCGGCACGAATGTCAAGCTCTATCAGGGTGTGACGCTGGGTGCCCTCAGTTTTCCACGCGACGCCAAGGGGAACATCATCCGTGGGATGAAACGCCATCCGACGCTCGAGGACGACGTGGTGATTTACGCCAACGCCACCATCTTGGGAGGCGACACCGTCGTGGGACATCATGCCGTCATCGGGTCGAACGTCTGGCTGACCGCGAGTGTCGCTCCGTATGCGGTGGTCGCGCTGGAAAAGCCCCAGCTGCGGATCAAGAATCCGGAGGCAAGGAATGGGGATGGCTTTTATCAGATATGAAATGCATCAAGCGCCGTGCACGCAGTAAGCGGTTTTTACAGGCGCGTCCCGTGCAACCGCTTACTACGTGCGCGGCTCTTGCATCATTGTTCCACGTTGACGACTTCCCCGCCCGCGATGGTTCCCAGGGCCAAACGCACCTTATCGGTCGTGTTAGCGGCGAGGTAATGGACGCTGCCATCCAAAAACGCGAAATTGACGCCTTTGCTTCCATGGTGGCTGCTAAAACCGCCGGCGCTATTGCTGATTTGAAAGCGACCGCTGATGTCGTGGTAATTGAAAGGAATACCGATGGACCCGAGACATTCATTCAAATGATTTCTGGACCAGTTGGTGCCCATCGCCCAGGTGCCATAGTCATCGTTGTGGCTGCCGTCATCCGAATCGGGAAAAAAGTTGGGGTCGGTAAGTAGCCGAACGCGCTCGCCGACAGCGGCGGTATTGCTAGAGCCGTCGCTGACGTGGACGAGTTGGACAATCGAGTTTTGGTAAAAGGCCCCATCCCTGCGCCATTCAACGCCTGTGTATAAGCCCCAGCCCTTGAAACCCGCGGGCGTAGCCCAACCGCCGTCGTCCATGTGCAAGATGCATTCACCGGCGCCGTCGGCGCTTGCAGGATTGCCGATGCTGCCGGAACTGACCACGGCATAGTTGATCGAAAAGCGTTCCGGAATGCCGCTGCTGTTGTAGGTCAAATCCTCGGTGGTTGACGGGCAGCGGTACGTCGATATCTGGGCCTCCGACGCTTTCAGATAGTTTCCGCTGGACCAATCGGGCACTTGCGTAAGAGGAGCCAGCTTATAGAGCGCGTCTTGCTCGATGTAAGGCAGCAAGAAGTGTCCCCAGAATGTGCAATCATAGGGCCCTTGATCGTCCCCATGGTCATGCCGTGCCAAGGCGGGGGGCAAGCAGCCATAAGTGTCATGGTAATTCTGTAGCGCGAGGCCGATTTGTTTCAGGTTGTTGGTGCATTGTGTCCGAGACGACGCCTCGCGCACTTGCTGCACCGCGGGAACCAAGAGCGCAATCAAGATTGCGATGATGGCAATGACGACCAAGAGCTCGATGAGAGTGAATGCCTGGTGCCGGCGATGCGTGCTGGACATGGGAAACCTCTTGGTGGGCGGCAACCCGAACGCCCTTGGGAGAGAAAGAGTGGAACGTCTCGTTTTTAACCGATTTCCAGTGGCCTCGCAAGGGGCAAGCGACTATTTGATGAAAATGGTAACGGAGCGTGGTGACTGTCTCGATTCGGGGGAATCCGAGTGCCTGATCCCGGGGATAGCGCAACTCTAGAGGGGGGGTTGCACATTTCGCGTTGCTTCCCGAAAATACTCTTGTCTTGATTAAATGTGCGCCCGCCGCCCAACGAGGCGCGGTTAAGGACATTGCATGTTACGCTCCCTCCACTCGCAAGCGCCGGAATTGAAATCGCATCGCGAGATAGGCTTGATGCGCGAGGCGGGGAAAGTCGTCGCCGAGGCGTTGCGGTTGTGCCGGGAAAAAGCGAAGGTCGGCGCCCGCACCATCGAGATCGATAGCGCCGTCGAGCGCACTACAAGCGGCACGGGGCCCTGCCGCTTTTCAAAGGTTATCCCGGGCCGAAGCCCCAATTCCCCTTTCCCGCGGTCACCTGCATCTCAGTCAATGAGCAGATCGTGCACGGCATCCCCGGGCAACGCGAAATCCGTGACGGCGATCTGGTGAAAATCGACACCGCTTGCAAGCTGAACGGCTGGTGCGCCGATGCCGCCATCACCATCATGGTCGGCAGCGTTCGTCCGGAACGGCGCCGCCTGGTGGAAGTCGGCGAACAAGTCTTGCGTATCGCGATTCAAGAGCTCGGTCAGCGGCGTTGGTGGTCCGAAGTAGCGTCCCGGATGCAGCGCCACGCCGAGACGGCCGGCTTCAGCGTCGTCGAGCAATACGTCGGCCATGGCATCGGCCGGATCATGCATGAGAATCCGCAAGTGCCCAACTACGTCAGCCGCGACATGAAGAAATACGATTTCCGGCTGGAGGAGGGGCTGGTGCTGGCGGTCGAGCCCATGGTCAACATGGGTAAAGCCGACACGCGCACCCTCGGCGATCATTGGACCGTGGTCACCAAGGACGGCATGCCCAGCGTCCACGTCGAGCACACGCTGGCGCTGACGTCCAAGGGAGTGGAGATCGTGACGCGCGATGATTTCGTTTAGCCGCGACGCGCCAGCGAAGTCGCGGCCGCGCATCCGCTGCGCGTCGCGGCTAAACATATCCCGGAGTGAATGATGAAGTTCCTTATTTCCGGCGGTATGTCTCGATGCTCACGGCCAACACCGTTTCCGCAAGCCCCGAGGCGACCGCGGCCGCCCGGCAGTTCATGGAGAAATTCACGGCCACGCTGCGGCCGCTCGACATCGCCGCCAATCGCGCCTGGTGGGATGCGAACATCACCGGCAAAGACGACGACTTCAAGCGCAAGGAAGACGCGCAAAACAAGATCGACGCCTTCTTGTCCGACAAAAAGGCCTTTGCCGAGCTCAAAGACATCAAGGAGCGGCGGCGACATCGACGACGCCGATCGTCAAACGGGCCATCGATGTCATTTACCTCGCCTGCCTGGAAAAACAAGTCGATCCCGAGTTGCTGCGCAAAATGACGGCGCTCGGCAATTCGGTCGAGAAGAAGTTCAACACTTTCCGCGCCAAGGTCGGCGGCAAGGAATTGACCGATGCCGAGGTTCGCAAAATCCTGAAAAGGTCCAAGAAAAGCGCGGATCGGCAGGAGGTCTACGAGGCGTCCAAGGAAGTCGGCAAGCTGGTGGCGCCCGAATTGCTGGAACTGGTCAAGCTACGCAATGAAGCCGCACGCAAGCTCGGCTTCGCGAACTTCCACGCGATGCAACTCTATCTCAACGAGCAAGATGGCGCGGAGCTCATCAAGGCTTTTTGACGAGCTCGACACCTTGACGCGCGAGCCCTTCCGCAAGGCGAAAGCCGAAATCGACGTGGAGTTGGCCAAGGCGTGCAAGGTTCAAGTCGAGGACCTGATGCCCTGGCACTACCACGATCCGTTCTTCCAAGAAGTGCCGGGTGTCTTCAAGACCGACCTCGACAAAATCTATGAGGACGCCGACATCGTGAGATTGTGCCGTGATTTCTACCGCGGCATTGGCTTGCCCATCGACCGCGTCATCGAGCGGAGCAACAACGATTTCGCACCGCGTGCCGGCAAGAACCCGCATGCGTTTTGCACGGACCTGACCCGCGCCGGCGACGATGTGCGCGTGCTCGGCAACATCGTCCCCAACGAATACTGGATGAGCACGATGCTGCATGAATTTGGCCATTCGGTCTACAGCAGCATCAACATCCCTGCCAAGCTCCCCTATGTCTTGCGCATGGAGTCGCACATCCTCACCACCGAAGGCGTGGCCATGATGTTCGAGAAGCTTTCCAAGCGCCGCGCCTGGCTGGAAAAAATGAAGGTGCCGGTCGCCGACGCCAAGGCGTTCGACGCGACGGCCTCGAAGATGAGCCGTTATCAACTGTTGATCTTCTCGCGCTGGTGCCAGGTGATGCTGCGTTTCGAGAAGGGCATGTACGAGAATCCCGATCAGGACCTGAACAAGCTGTGGTGGGACATGGTCGAGAAGTATCAGTATGCTGCGTCGGCCGCCGGGACGCAACGCGCCCGACTACGCCAGCAAGATCCACATCGTCAGCGCGCCGGTGTACTACCACAATTACATGATGGGCCAGCTGTTCGCATCCCAGTTGCACCACGCCATCGCGCGCGAGTGTCTACAAGGGAGCGGCGCCGGCGGGCGTCGCTTATGTCGGCAATCACAGAGGTCGGCAGGTTCATGCAGGAAAAGGTCTTCGACCCCGGCCGCACGTTGACCTGGAACGAGTTGACTCGCTTCGCCACCGGCGCGGACTTGAGTCCCGAAGGCCTTCGCCCAAGATTTTCAGGGGAAATGATGCCCGAGCAAGCGCAATCCGCCAGCGACCAACTTGAGACGTTTGCAAACCCAAATCCGGGACGCGACTACGTTATCGAGATCGTTTGCCCCGAGTTCACCAGCGTCTGTCCCAAGACCGGCCAGCCGGACTTTGGCACCATCACATTCACGTACACGCCCGCAGGACAGATGCGTGGAGCTCAAGGCGCTCAAGTTTTATTTGCAACGCTTTCGCAACCAAGGAATTTATTACGAGAACGTGGTCAATCGCCTGCTGGATGACTTTGTCGGAGCTTGCCGGCCGCGGCGGTGTAAAGTAGTCGGGGCCTTCACGCCGCGCGGCGGTATCACCACGACGGTGACAGCATCGCACGAGGCCCAAAAATGAGAAACCTCGTGCCTAGCGGCCGCGCTTCGCCACATTAGGCCACTTGAATGGCATTGTCCAAGCGAACGTCGGGCAGTAGTTCACGCACGCCAAGCTGGGCAAGCTGCTTGACGTAATACGTATGGGTTTGGCCGTTCAAAATAACGCCGTCCGCGGAAAGGTTGATGTCCAAGTTGCGCACCCGCCGACCAGTGCGAGCTAAGATGCGGGTTTCGAGTTCCTCGCGCAAACGAGGCAAGTCATGGGGCATTGTTACCTTCCTTTTGATGTGACTTGAGCCGGTTGCCAATCTTTTGTGCAGACATGCTTCTCTTTTAGTAATTCTTTCCCAAAAACACGTGATTGCTGACAATCTTTAACAAATGTGCAAGTATTAGGCCAAATGAAATAATGATTGGAACGATTATCGGGATAGATCCGCGGGATGACGCACTCCGAATCCCGCGGATCGCGAACTGGATTCAAGATGCGGAACCAACTCCTAGCCTTGGCCATCGTTTTGTGCCACGCCGCGGTGACTGCGGCAGGGCTTTACAACACCTCGGAGCCCGGGGAAGAAAAGAAAAGCGATCCGGGCATCGACTCGCGGGATTGGTTCCCGCTGGTTTTTCGCGACACCCTCTTCAAGCTGCGAAGCATCGGCATCGCCAAACCGCCGATCGACAATCCGCTGCGCAAGCGCTATGTCCTCGAAGCCGATTTGGCGGCCCGCCTGAATCCCGCGGCGTTGACTAGCGAGCAAAAGCTCAACCTCGGCGCCGTCCTTGTTCGCCGCAAAAAATATGACGAGGCCATCGGCCTCTTGGAGCCGCTTGCACGCGCAAGAGCCGAGTAACTTTTTAGTGCAAAGCAATCTGGCGACCGCTTATCAGTTGGTGGGTCAAGAAAGCCGTGCCATCGCGACGTTGGAGCAGGCGCTGGCGGTTTGGCCTCGCGAAATGGACAAGGTCGCCGAGCCATTTCAATCGTTTCTCCAATCGAACCAGTGGCATGATGCCCGCTTCAACTTCTATCGCACCGCCGAGACGTACCAGCTTAAGTTGCTCAAGCTGCGGGCCCGTGAAGACCGGGCGCGACCCGGTTCCAAGGCTGACTTCGACGCCGTCGATGCGCTGTTCGACGACGGCAAGACACCGCCGCGCCCGGTGAGGTTCGTCGGCCCAACCGGCCAATTCGAGCCGGGCGGTTGGCGCCGGCGGAAAAAGCGAAGCTGCCCAAGGACGCCATCGACATCGTGCAGCAGCTTTTGATCTGGCTCCCCGAGGACACCCGCCTCTATTGGCTGCTCGGAGAGCTTTACAACGCGCAAGGGGGCGCCAAAAACATCCAGTCGGCCCGTATGATCTTCGAGGAGTTGGCCGGCTTCAACGGCCTGGGCGTGCGCGCCGCCGAACTCGCGGAGCATCGCAAAGACCTTCTCAACTATAAAAGCCCCGAATTGGAGCAGCCCACGGCCTTCGATCTCGATCGAAAACTGGACCAGGAGGAGAAAAAGCAAGCGGGCACGGCCCTCGCATCGCCTGGGAACCGCTCGGGATTGGTTTCGGCGCGGATTGCTGGTCGCGCTGTTTGGCATGTTGCAAATTCGCGAAATCCGGCGCCGACGCCGTAAGCAAATCTAACCGCGCCGTTCTTCGTGCATTTTTTTAAGGTACAATTTCTCGGTAGAAAGGTTGCGCTTCTCCCTGCTGCCCTTTTGCGCCACGAAAATTGCGGCAATAGCCGTCAACTCGAAACTGAGCGACTCCTGATGCAACGCACGCTTAACTGGAAGTTTCTACTCTGGACGGTGGGCACACTGATTGTCTTTGCGCTAGCCATCCATGTGGTGCACGGCTTGCAAGTGCGTCAAAGCGCCGTCGGCTTGTTGAAGCAAGCGGAGCGCGCCGAAGCCGGCGGCGACATCGGCAAGGCCGCGATCCTCTACAGCCACTACCTGGCCTATCAACCGCAAGATGTTGAAACCGAGGCTCGGCTGCGCTTGTCCTGGACCGAAGTTCCCGAACTCCCGGAGACTGGGCCCGTGTCGCCTCCCTGCTCGATGAGGTTTTGCAACGCGACTCTACCCGGACCCAATTGCGTTACCGGCTCGTCATCAATCAAATCCAACTAGGCCGCCTACGGGACGCCATTGCCAACTTGCAGATGCTCATCCCCGCCTCCACCGATAAAGCCGAGTTGGAGCATATGCTCGGCTGGTGCCAGGAAGCCGTCGGTGATTACGCCAAGGCAGCGGCCGCGTTCAAACGAACCATCGCGCTGGAGCCGACTCGGCAAGCGAGCTATGTGTTGTTGGCTGAGATGCTGCGTGATCGCCTCGACCAAACCGATTACGCGGGCGAGGTGATGGATGCCTTGGTCGCGGCCAACGGCAACTCATATCGTGCGTACTTGGCGCGCATTCAATTATTTGCGAGTGCGCGTGGCGGCGTTGGCACCGTCCGCGGATAACGTGGCCCAGGCCGATCGGGACTTGAACCAAGCTTTGCAGCTGGGGCCGCGCGATCTCGAAGTTCTCCTGGCCGCCGCTGATTGGCAGCAGGCCAAAGGGGACTTGGCGAAGGCCAGTGATTACGTGCGGATCGCTTGGGAGGTCGCACCGCGAAGTCCCGCGATAATCAAGGCAAAGGCGGCCATAGCCATGCGCGCGGCCGCCGCGCCGATGCAATTGTTTTGCTGACAGACGCGCTGAAGGATCGGCCCAAGGCGTTTGACCTTGAGATTTTGCTGATCGACTTGCTGATCGACGACGGCAACTTGGCGGAGGCCGCCGCCAAGATTGAGGACCTTATCGAAAACGAGACTCCGCCCGCCCAAGCCGATTATTTGCGCGGCCGTGTGGCGATTGCCCGCGGTCAGTGGTCCGAGGCGTTGTCGTCGTTGGAAAAAGCGGCAGAGCCTGGGGACCAACTCGGAGTGGTCCAGTCGCCTGCACGCCTTGCTCGGCCAATGCTATCACCACCTAGGCGATTTGGAACAGGAGCTGACCGCCTTTCAGCGCGCGGTGGCCCAAGAGCCTGGCTGGACGCTCGCCCGCTTCGGACTTGGATCAGCCTTGTTGCACAATGGCTTTTGGGAGGATGGGATCGCCGAGCTGGAAGCGCTCCGCCAGGCGGCTGATGCGCCCCCTCAATTATGGGTGACGTTGACGCGTGCCCTGATTGCGCGGAACCTGCGCATTCCCGAAGCACAGCGCCAGTGGAGCGAAATCTCCAAGCTTTTGGACCAAGCGTCCGCCAATGCACCGACACGCCCGAAGTCACTTGGCTGCGCGCGGCAGCATTATCGGCACGTAAAGACTATGTTGCGGCCAAAACGCTTTTGGAAACCGCCTGCGCGGCGCATCCGAGAGAGTTGGCGCTTTGGACAGCGCGCGCCGATCTCGCCATTCGGCAACAGCACTGGAGCGAAGCTGCCGGGTTGCTTGACCAGGGAGAGAAAACCATCGGCGACAGCGCGGAACTTCGCTTCGCGCGCAGCCGCGTATGGGGCACGGAAGGTACGGCGGAAGCTCGCCGGCGATTGATCACGTTAACCGATAATCTGGATCGCTTTGGCGTGGTCGAGCGCACGCGCCGTTTTGCGCGAGCTAGCAGCGACGTGGGCGCGACTGGGCGATAGCCCTCAAGCGGCTTCTCTATGGCGGCGGCTTGGCCAAGAGCAACCTCGCGACCTCGGCAGCCGTTTCGCTCTCTTTGAAATCGCCATCCACGATAATGACTTCGTCCAGTCCGCTCATTGGCTTGCGGAATTGCATGCGTTGGAAGGGGAGGGTGGTAAATACTGGATGTTTGGGACTGCTTTGTCATCGATTCGGCAAAAACCCGATGAAGCCGCCGTTTATGAGCAAGCGCGCGTGCAACTCGAGCAATTGGCGCGTCGCAATCAACACTGGGACCGCATCCCACTGTTGCAGGCGGCCATCGAAGAAACGGATGGCAACCTCGATAAAGCGACGGCGTTTTACACAAGGGCTATCGACTTGGGGGCCAATCAAACGCGGGATGTAAGCCGAGCGTTGACACTGCTGATGCGCTTTGGGCGGTTTCTGGATGCCGAGCGTCTTTTGCACAAAGTCGAGGACGATATAGGCCTGTCACCGGAGTTGCTGCGTTTGGGTGCCGAGATCGCTCTGGGCAATCAAAATGGAGCCGAAGCGCTGCGCCTGGCCGAGCGGGCGTTTTCTCCCGCAAGCGTCGATTATCGCGACTATACATGGCTAGGCACGATGTACCATGCCGCCGGCGCGGATGGCAAAGCCGAGCAGGCGTTCCGCCGTGCGCTGGCTCTGGCGCCGCACACGCCCGACACGTGGATCGCGCTGGTGCAACAGTTGACGCGCACGAACCAGCGGCAGGCAGCGAAAACCATTGCCGAGCAGGCGAAGGCAAAAATCGCGCGCACAGCTGTCTTTATTTACGGAGGCACGCTGCCTGGAGAGCATGGGGCTGGCGGACCGGGCGGCCGACGCTTATCGCCTCGGTTTGGTCGCGCAAGCCGATGATTTTGCACTCTTGAGCCAGGCCGCCAATTTCTACCTGCACATCGATCAGCCGGCGCAGGCGGAGCCGTTCCTTGCTCGCCTTCTCGACTTGGCTGTCGTGCCGATGGAATACCTGCCGCGAGCCCGGCGGCAACTGGCGTGGGCGTTGGCCGCTCAACATCAGGGCGATCGGACCAAGGCGCTGGCACTTATCGACGGCAATCTACGTACCAGCCCGAAAGGTGTACTCGATTTGCGCATGCGCGCTTTGATCCAGGCCATCGAGCCCGTGCAGCGCCGGCAAGCGATCCGCGTCTTCGAAGAATCGGAGCGGCGCTTGCCGCTCTCCCTCGACGAACAGCTGGCGTTGGCGGATTTGTATGGCGCTGCCGGTGACCAGGCCCGCGCCGCGCAGCGCCTTCTCGGCGCGGTGACGCAGCAACCGGAAAATCCGCAAGTTATCGCTCACTATATTCGTGCCTTGCTCGCCGATGCCGACCTCGACCAGGCGCGGACGCAGATAGGAAAACTCGAGCGCTCGAGCCGGAAAGCGCGCGCACGCGTGATCTCGCGAAATTGGTCTCACGAGCCGCCGACAATGTTCTTCCGTAGCGTCTGAACCTTGGCCGCCGACCAGCGCGGATGGTCTTCGCGCATCAACTCGACGATTCTTTCGACTGTTTTGGATGCGCAGCACCGTCAAATGGGTCGTTGCCAGGCGCACGGCCGGTATCCCTTGGTTTTGCAAATCGCGCGACCATTGACTCCTACAGGCGACCATGCCGTCGCCATAGGGTCCGGAAGCGCCGACGACGCAGAGAAAATCCACGTTGGGCGGTATCTTCTTGTCCTCACGCAAACCGTTCCAAAGCAAGCGCTCTTTTTGGTCAGCGAGTGTAGAAACGGCTCCTGGTCCTTGGCCACGCTGAAATTGAGCTTGGCCCACGAGGTGCCGTCGTTGGGTGCGCACACTTGGATCACTTTGGTCACGCCGGCGTAGGGCTGGTCTTCCACGAATAGGCGTGCCACCACACCCCCGGTGCTATGGCCTAAAAGGACGATGTCGGTGTAGCCCAGAAAACGCAGCTTGCCGACCGCATTGGCGAGCGCCGGGGTGGCCGCCATGGATTCGAGCCGTGCATTTTGGCCGTAGGCGAATGCATAGACGTCGGCATCGCGGCCAAGTGCTTTGACTAAAACGCTTCCCGGCATTTGCCAGTCGTGAAACTGGGCCTCGTAGACCTTGGCATTGCTGATCGGGTGGATGCGCAGGCCGTGCAAAAGCAGCACGGCGCGTGCGGCCCGCCGTGCGCTCCATGGACTGGGCCGGAACCGGATAGACTTGCCGAAACTTGGTTTCGATGGGGTCCGGGCCGTATTCCGCTTGCGTCCCTACCAGGCTTATCAAAAGAACGAACGCAACCATGCCACTCTCCTGCGCCCTTATGCGGGAATACCGAAAACCCCGCAAATTGTCCAGACGGGATGGGCGGCCCCCCGGAACGCCCATGGGGACCGCCATGACCATTCTCTAACCGGCCGGATTTCATAAATTGATGATAATCTCATAATCCCTCGACGAGCGGCACGCCAACAAACCCGTGCCAAGCGCCTTCTCTCCTGGAGACTAACAACCATGCGCTTCAGCCTGATTCCGCGCGAAATGCGCTTTTTCGACATGTTCGAGGACGTGGCCGCCACAATTCACCATGCCGCGGTCAAGTTTCTCGACATGGTCACCGTTTTCGACAATCTTGCCCAGCGCGGCCAGACATCAAGCAAGAGGAAGAGGCGTGCGACAAGCAAGTCGAGAAAATCATCAAGGCGCTCGATCGCACCTTCATCACGCCCTTCGACCGGGAAGACATTCACACGCTGGCATCCAAGCTCGACGACATTCTGGATCACATGGAAGAGACGGCCCACCGCTTCGACGTCTTTCGCCTGGAAAAACCGACCGCCGCGGCGGTTGACCTGGCACGCATCGTCATGGATTGCACGACGCATCTTCAGGACGCCATCCGCCTGTGCCGCAATCTGCAAAAATCCGAAGAGATCCACGCTCGGCTGGCGCGGATCACCAGCCTGGAAAATGAAGCCGACCTGGTCTACCGGCAGGCGGATGCTGCCTTGTTCGCCAACGGCACCACGGACATCCTGAGTCTCATCAAGTGGCGCGAGCTCTACGGTTGGCTCGAGGAAACGGTGGATGCTTGCAAAGACGTCGCCCAGGTCATCTCCGAGATTGTCATCAAGGGATCCTGAGCGTGCGCCGCTCCTTATGGCCCGGTCAGGACGCTGACCGGAATGGGCTTGCCGGTTGCCCGGCGGCGTTTGGGCATGTGCAAATAAGCCGATACCAAGGTAAGCGCCGCCAATATGCACGCGGTGTAAAAAGCGATCGGCTCGATCCCTGAAACTTGCACCAGTCTGCTGATAGCGATTCGCGACCCAGGTACGCGCATTTTGCAGATCCGTATCTACAGCGCCACCCTTCCAAGATTTAGGTAAAGACGGCACATTGTCCTTGATATAGGCTTCGACTTCCTTGCCGACATAGCGATGCACGATCCGGCCGTCCGCCAGGCGGGTGGCGTCGGTCATTGGCGAATGCTTGACGAACTCCGTGATGAACCAGGGCACGAAGAACGTGAGAATAAGCAGCAACCAGGTAAGCTTTTGACCGACGACTTTGCTGGCCATCGGAATCTCTTGAACCTTGCGATGATGAGCCAATACCTCCAGCTTTTCGTTGCGCAGCCAGCCACGGGCGAGCGGCGTCACATAGAAGACGGCCTTGGCGTCCGGTTTGGAGCAATCCATCGTTAGTTCGGACGGCACGACTTGGGCCCCAGCCGCCAATAAGCGCACGGTGATTTCGCCGCGCGCGGGCTCCGCGGAATGTTGCCAGGAGACTTCGGCCGTATGGACGCGCTGCGGTTTGAGTTGGCGGTAATAGCGGACACGCAAGGCGGGGAGATTACGATCCGTGCGCCCTTGGCGCGCCCGGCGGCAGGCGACACTTTTTCGCGCGTGACAGTGTCCGGCATGACGTCCCTCGTTGCGGGTGCCTCGCAGGTGCTGGGAATAGTTGACGGAGCAAGTTTATCAACCGCAAGTGGCCGGGCCAAGGAAAAAATCGGTAATTAGGACTTCATCTGCGAGATTCGGAGTACCTCATCCCGCGGCTTGAAGTTTATGGCACCAAACCCAAGCCGCAGGATGAGCTACTGCGAATCCCGCGGATCTTGTCATTCGTGTATCATAAACACTCCACACTCCATGGTGTTTATGCCCACTTTCGCCCAACCCGCTGTTTTATTCCTCTTGACCCTGGTGCCGCTGCTCCTGTGGCTGTGGCGGCGTCGAGGACCGGCCACGCTGCGCTTTTCCAGTATTGGTTTGCTGACCGGTCTCCCCAAGGGCCGAAGCGTGCGGGCCCGGTGGGGCGGACTGTTGTTGCGTGGCCTCGGGCTGAGCTTTCTTGTCGTCGCATTGGCCGGCCCGCGCTGGCCTGATGCCGGCACCAGGCTGCCCACCGAAGGCATTGCGATTGCCATGGTTGTGGATGTCAGCGCCAGCATGAGCGAAGCGGACTTCGCGTGGCAGAATCAAATGCTGACCCGCCTAGACGGCGTGAAGAACGTTTTTCGGTTGTTCGTGGAGGGAGGCGATGCGCCGGGCGGCGAAAAACTGCCGCCTCGGGCGAATGATCTGATCAGCTTGGTTGTTTTCGCGACCCGGCCCGAGACAGCGTGCCCCTTGACGCTGGATCATGCGGCCCTGCTCAAGATTCTCGATGAGGAACAGCCGCGCATTTTGGCCACCGAGGCGACCACCAACCCGGGCGACGCGCTTGCCTGGGCGCTGGGTGCGCTGCGGAAGGCGCCGACACGCCGCAAGGTGTTAGTGTTCCTGACGGACGGCGAGAGCAATGTGCCGCCTCCCGCGCTCACTCCGCGTCAGGCCGCTCAGCTCGCGGGCAATCTCGGCATTCCCATTTACGCGATCGGCGCTGGCCCTGAGTTCGATCCAGCTTCCAAGGAGCTGAAGGACACCAAAACTTCCGCGCCGCGCGCAAATCGCTGGAGGAAATCGCCTACATCAGCAGGGGCCGCTATTTTCCCGCCGCCAACGGCACGGCGTTGGCCGAGGCGTGCCGCCAAATTGACGAATTGGAGCGCACGCAGGTCACCAGCTTTCAATATCGCCGGTACCACGAGGGTTTCGTGGTGTTCGCCCTGCTCGGCTGGGCGTCGTGGCTGGCGGTGTTGGGCTTGGAAAGCACGCGCTGGCGACGATTGCAGTAAAATGCTCTTGCGTATAAACTGGAAGGCGACACCGCTTATGTTGCCAGACGTCACAACTTGGTTCGCGTATCCGATCTTACTGGCATTGCTCGCCGCGCTGCCGGTGCTGGCGATCCTTATGCTCGACGCCGACCGGCGACGACGGCGCACATGCGCGCTGCTGGGGGACAGCAGTGCCTTGCAAAAGCTACAGTCCACGTCCGCTTTGCCGGGATGGTGCCGGAGTTTGTGTTTGTTCACCGGCCTCGCCCTGGTTATCGTGGCAAGCGCGGGGCCGCGCTGGGGCAAAATGCCCGCCTTGGCGGCTGGGGAAGCGCGTCCGGTGGTCATCCTTTGGGACGTCAGCCGAAGCATGCTGGCGGAGTACCCGAGCCGTCAAGATTTGGCACGCCGCGCTTTGCGTGATTTGGCGCACACCTTGAGCAAAGCCGGCGGCCCGCGCCTGGCGTTGGTCATTTTCGCGGCGCATGCGCAATTGGCCATGCCGCTCACCGGAGACTACGACCATTTTTTGGACCTGATCGGCCACATCGACGCCGACGATCTGCCCGCGGCGCTACGCCCACGCGGTGCCGCCGATACGGCCTCGGGGACTCGGATCGGCGAGGCGATACGCTTGGCGATTCACGCGCTGGAAGCACAGCAGGGAGGCGACATACTGCTATTATCCGACGGCGATGATCCAGGCGGCGACGAGGAATGGTTGGAAGGCGCGGAAGAAGCGCGCCGTCATCATCTACCCGTGCATGCCATTGGCCTGGGCAATCCGAGCACGGCTGCCACCATTCCGTTTGGCGGGGGCGTCTTGGAATACCAAGGGCGGCCCGTGCTCACGCGACTCCAGGAAAAGCCGCTTCAAGAGATCGCCCGGCGTTCCCACGGCACCTACGTCCCAGCGCACACGGATTACTTGCCTCTTGGCAGGCTCTTGCCGAGCATTCTCGCGGATCGAGCGCCGGAGGCCGCTGAATCTGAATCGTCCATTCCCATTTGGCAGCCGCGCGTATCGCTGGTTCCTCAGCCCTGCTGTATTGTTGCTCGGCATACCGCTCTTGGGCCGGCGGCGGTCACCTCCGGAGGCTCGACGGGTTCCCGGCGCCATATTCAACAAGGCGGTGTTGGTGCCGCTCGTTGTGATTCTGGTGAGCGCGGCGCCATTGCCCGATGTCGATGGACTGTTGCGCCAGGGGACCGAAGCGTTCGAGGCGTTGAGAACCAAGGAGGCGCTGGCCCTGTTCGAACGGGCCGAAGACTTTGCCCCCGATCCGGCGCTGGTGGCGTTTAACGAAGGCAGCGGCACTTTATCGGCTCCAGCGCTACGCCGACGCAGCGTTGCATTATCAGCGCTGTCTTGAAGACGCCACCATTTCTCCCGGCCGGCGGGCTTGGGCGCAGTTTCAAATCGCCAACGCATTGGTTCAAGAATCGCACGGCATGGACCGGCGCCTCCTCGAAAGCGCCCTGGAAGCCTATCGGGCTTGCCTCTTGGGGGATGCGCCTGCGGAAGTGCGCGCCGATGCCCGCCACAACCTTGAATTGGCGCGGATGTTTTGGCTCGAAACCCTACCCAACCCCGACGAGATACCGAAAAGCGATGAGCCTTTTCCGATGCCCAAGTCTGAATAGCGCTCCTCCGGCCAATACGGATAAAAAGAAAGATGACGCGCGGCCTGGACCATTGTCGCCGGCAGAGGACGAACAAGGCAGCGACGATGGCACGGAACCGGGAAAAGGAAGTCCGGGCAGCAATGCAAAAGCTTCACGCGGACCGCTTACTGTCCTGCCCGACGAGAGAGAACTGGTGCCCCTTTCGCCCGAGGATACACAAGCGCACCTCGAGCAAGTCGCCAAGCGCATTGCGAGCGAGCGCCGCCATTATCGTCGGCATGCCGTCCTGGTGCCCGCCAATGTCAAGGATTGGTAGCTCCCGCGTGCAAACGTATGTTATTCTTTTGTGACTTGACGTGCCGTATAGCCGGTTCCCGTCGCGAAGGACTCGATTGGCCATGCCTGGTTTGAAGACCTCCCGAGGACGATCAATGCCCCTAGGGGCAACCGCCCTCGCGGACGGTGTGAATTTTGCCTTGCTTTGCCGGCATGGCACTTCCGTGCATTTGGTCTTGCTTGCCCCTGGATGACCAGGAGGCGTTGGCCGAGATCGCCCTCGATCCGCGCAAGCACCGCACCGGCGATCATTGGCATATCCTCGTCGCCGGCCTGCCACCGATTTTTCGCTACGGCTGGCGCGTGGACGGTCCCAAGGGCGGCTGTCATCGCTTCAACCCCGACGTCATCCTCCTCGACCCTTCCAGCACCGCCATCGCCGACAGCCCCACCTGGAACGGCAAGGTTCACTCCACTCCCCCCCAGCCCTCCCTTCGTAAGGGGGGGAAAAAAGAAGTCGAAATTTCCGCTCCCCCCCTTACGAAGGGGGGGCCGGGGGGGGGTCGCGGCACCTCACGCCGCAGCCTCTTTTTCCGCCGCCCTTACGATTGGACGGAGGATGGCCCGCCGTTGACCGCGCTCGAAGATTCCATCATCTATGAATTGCACGTGCGCGGCTTCACCTGCCATCCCACCGCCGGCGTCGCCAAACCCGGCACGTTCGCCGGCCTTGTCGACAAGATCCCCTACCTCAAAAAGCTTGGCGTCACCGCGGTCGAGCTCTTGCCTGTCCACGAATTCGACGAGGACGATTGCCCGTTCACCAATCCGCTCACGGGTGAAAAGCTGCGCAACTTCTGGGGCTACAACAGCATCGCCTTCGGCTCGCCCAAAGCGGCGTATGCGGCCAGCGGACCGGAACACGGCCAGGTCAACGAATTTCGCGACATGGTCCGCGCCTTTCACAAGGCGGGCCTCGAAGTCATCCTCGATGTCGTTTTCAATCACACCGGCGAAGGCGACGACCGCGGCCGCACCTACTCGTTCCGCGGGCTGGACAATGAGCTCTATTACATGCTCGACGGCCGGCGGGCAACTATCTCAACTTTTCCGGCTGCGGCAACACCGTCAATTGCAACCATCCCGATCGTCCGCGAAATGATCCTCAACTGCCTCCGCTTCTGGGTCGCGGAGATGCACATCGACGGCCTGCGCTTCGACCTCGCCTCGGTCTTCGGCAGCGACTCCAAGGGCAACGTGCTCGTCGAGCCGCCCATCGTCGAAATGATCGGCGAGGACGGGGTCTTGGCCGGCACCAAGCTGATCGCCGAGCCTTGGGACGCCGGCGGACTTTACCAGGTCGGCGGCTTCCCGTTTGGCCGGCGCTGGTCGGAATGGAACGGCCGCTATCGCGACGACGTCCGCCGCTTTTGGCGCGGCGAGACCGGCTTTGCCGGCGCGCTGGCCACGCGCCTGTGCGGCAGCTCCGATCTTTACGAGGCGGCCGGCCGCAAGCCCGCCCACTCCATCAACTTTCTCACCTGCCACGATGGTTTCACGCTCTGGGACCTCGTCTCCTACAACCACAAGCACAACGAGGCCAACGGCGAATCCAACCGCGACGGCTCGTCAGACAACTTTAGCTGGAATTGCGGCACTGAAGGGCCGAGCTTCGATCCCGACGTCAATCGGCTGCGCAAACGTCAGGCCAAGAACCTGTTGACGACGCTTGATGCTTTCCCAGGGCGTGCCGATGCTGCTGGGCGGCGACGAATTCCTGCGCACGCAGAAAGGGCAACAACAACGCCTGGTGCCAGGACAACAACCTCGAGCTGGGTCGATTGGAATCTTGCCGCCAAGCACAGCGATTTCCTGCGTTTCGTCACCATGCTCATCGCCTTGCGCAAACGTCATCCAGCCTTGCGGCGACGCTCGTTTTTCCGGGGCACCGGTGCGCAACAACGCTCTGCGGCCCGACATCATCTGGCACGGCACCGAGCCCTTCGAGCCCGATTTCTCCGAGCTGAGCCGGACCCTCGCCTTCTGCCTCGACGGCACGCAAACCGACCGCGAGCCCGACCGCGATTTTTACGTCGCCTGCAACGGCTGGCGCGAAACCATCGACTACCGCATTCCCACTTCGCCCACGGGGCGGCGCTGGCGCGCGCGCCATCGACACCTCGCTTCTTTATCCGTTCGACATCAGTTCGCTTGACGAGGGGCCGGTCGTTGCCAACGACAGCACCTACCCTGTCATCGCTCACTCGATCGTCGTCTTGATCTCGGAACATTAACCGCGAAGGCCGCCATGATCCTTAAGCAAAGCCCCGAGGACTTTCAGGTCGAGGAATTGACCGATGTTCGGCCAGGCGACGGCCCTTTTTCGCTCTACCGCCTCGAAAAAAGCGGCTGGACCACTCCGGACGCAATGCAAGCGATTCGCCGCCGCTGGCGCCTGGACCATCGCCGACTCTCCTACGGGGGCCTCAAGGATCGCCACGCCCAAACCGTGCAATACTTCACCGTCTTCCACGGCCCACAACGGCGGCTGACGCACCAGGGTTTCACGGTCACCTATTTGGGCCAAATCAATCAGCCATTCCTCTCGGAACAAATTCGGGCCAATCACTTCCAGCTCATCATGCGCGATGTCTCGGCGGCGGAGCGAGCCGTCTTTACGCAAGCCTTCGACGAGGTGCGCGTGGCCGGCGTGCCCAATTACTTTGACGACCAACGCTTCGGCTCCGTCACGCCCGACACCACAAGCGGCGAAGTCCGCTTCGTGGCCAAAGCCATCGTCCTCGGCAACTACGAAGAGGCATTGCAATTGGCGCTGACCGCCCATTACGCCCATGACCGCGGCCCGCAGAAAAAAGAGAAGGCGATCTTGCGCGCCCACTGGAAGGACTGGGCCCAATGCAAGGAGCGCTTGCCGCGCGGGCATGCGCGCAGCCTAATCGATTATCTGGCCAACCACCCAGACGATTTTCGCGGCGCCCTGGAACGCCTACGTCCCGAACTGCGCGGCCTCTATTTGTCCGCCTATCAGAGTCACCTTTGGAACCGGATTCTCGCCGCCTGGCTGGAAGCCAATGTGCCTGCGGATCGCCTCGTGCGCGTCCCGCTGAAGCTGGGAGCCGTTCCCATGCACCGCAATCTTGACGACGCCGACCTGGAGCGCTTGCGCCGGCTTGCGTTGCCGCTCCCTTCCCACCGAATCATCTGGGAGGATGGCGATCCGCGCAAGCCTTTTTTCGATCGTGTGCTTGAGGAGGAAAGTCTCACGCTGGAGCAATTCAAGCTCAAGGGATTCCGCGAGATGTTCTTCACGCGCGGCGAACGCCCGGCCTTGTGCCTGCCGGCCAACCTCAAGTATGCCCCCAATCTCGACGAGACGCATCCGGGCAAACAAAAACTCCGCCTGACCTTTGACTTGCCGCGCGGCAGCTATGCAACGCTTCTCGTCAAACGATTGCTGGAAAGCGCCTGAGTCCCTCTTGTTCGAAGGAAAATGCTGTCATATATTGCCAAGGGGCTTCGAGCGCAAGCCAAGATGCCGAAAAGGGGACGTAGCTCAATTGGTTAGAGCGCCGGACTGTCGATCCGGAGGTTGCGGGTTCGAGTCCCGTCGTCCTCGCTTGATACGAAATGACTTACGACAAGGAAGAATTCTCGGCCGATGACTGGCAGAGTATAATGGCAGAGAAAGCCCCGTGACAGTTACAAGCGCAGGAAACCAAGGCCGAACGCCCGGCCATCATCGAGGTTTTCGACAAGTTCCTCGACTGGTGCAAGAAGCACAAAGCCGCCCGCACCTTCCAGTGGTATCACGACCACATCCAAGCTTTTATCAAGCATACCGGCGATAGGCGTTAAATTCGCCTCGCCATCTACGATTTCCGGCACGGCTTTTGGTCAGGACTTGCTGGAGCAACGGCAGCAATACGAACGCCGTTGCCGAGCTAATGACGCCGCCATCCACGCCGAATGGGACCGCAAGCTCACCGAGGCACGCGAACGCCGCAAGCAACTGCGCCAAACACGGCACGACCAACTCGACGCGCGTCCGCATTCCGCGCATCCCGCCATCGACTTCGCGGCGGTTCGGGCCGCCCTCACGATCGCCCGGGTGCGCGCGCTGCTTGGCTTCGTGCCCCGCTCCGATCATGCCGGCCAGCAGCGCGGCACCTGCCTCTTGCACGGCTCCAGTCGGCTCCTTTCTGGCTGACCGCCAATAATGCCCGGCAGACTCTACCCGCCGGCTCGGCGTGGCAGCGGACGGGACAGTGGAACGAATTGAACTCCTTTCGAGGAAGGGGAGCCCGGCAACAGATCCCTATACGTATGGTCAGCGTCCATAAATGGGTTAACCATCCTAGTCTTTCGCAGGGGCGAAAGGCGACGATTCGCGCGTCAGAAACCCTCCACTCCTGCGTACTATCTAGGGAACGTCTGTTTTTTCGCGGCGTTGCTTCCGGGAAAGGAGCGTGCTAGCGTGATTATCGTCAAGGCGTCCGGTTCGCGAAGCAGCCACGATTGCGCACTTTACATGAACACCACGTCGATCAGTCTGCTGGAACGCTTGCGGCATCCGGGCCACGCCCAGGCATGGCCGCGGTTGGTGGAGCTTTATACGCCGCTACTTTATTATTGGGCACGGCGGACGGGTCTGGATGAAAACGATGCCGCTGATCTCGTGCAGGAAGTGTTCGCGGTCCTGGTGCAAAAACTTCCTACGTTCGTTTATGACGAGCGCAAAAGCTTCCGGGGTTGGTTGCGGACCATCCTACTCAATAAATACCGAGACGGACGCCGCCGCGCCAGCGCGGTGCCGATCCGTTCCAGCGATCAAGCGTTGGCGAATGTAGCCGGCGACAATCCGGAGGCGCTCTGGGAGGTAGATACCGGACACATCTGGTGGGGCGGGCGCTGGAACTCATGCAAACGGAGTTTCAAACGACGACGTGGAAGGCTTGTTGGGAAACGGTCGTCAACGACCGGCCCGCGGCGGCCGTCGCCGCGGAGTTGGGGCTCAGCGTCGATGCGGTCTACGCCGCCAAATCGCGCGTGCTACGGCGCCTACGGCAAGAACTCGCCGGGTTGCTTGATTGACGAGTTCATGGCTTCGCCCAATCCACAAGTTCGGCGGACATATCGTGTCAGAAAATTAAAGCCCATGCGTAATCATTAAGTAGAAGACAATCTGAACGCCAACATGGGGGAGGCCGCATATGTCGCAAGAAACTACGTGCCCCGATCCGCGTGAACTGGAGCAGTTCGAAATCGGCGCCTTGCCGGACGAGCAATCGGCACCGTTAGAAATGCACCTGGCACAGTGCAGCCAGTGCGTAGGCAAACTCGAAACGCTCCACGGCCGAGATACGCTTATCGACGCCATGCGTGCTCAAGGCAAGCTTACCCCCAGGCCGACGGCTGGTGAACCGGTGCGAAGTTTGATGGACCAGCTCAAGGCACTTCGCGGGAACGAGTCGCTGACGCTGCCAGCATGGCAGTCGCTCGACCAAACGCCTCCCCCCGCCGCGCTTGCGGGCCGCCTTGATCTGAGCTTTTTGGCGCCGCCGCAACAGCCCGACGAACTAGGCCGGCTCGGCGCTTATCGTGTGCTGCGCGTGCTCGGCAGCGGCGGCATGGGCATCGTTTTCGAGGCGGAAGACAGCGACTTGCGGCGCCTGGTAGCGCTCAAGGTTTTACATCCGGCCTGGGCGCATGACCCGTCCGCAAAAAAGCGCTTTCTGCGTGAAGGTCAAGCGGCCGCCGCCATCGTCCACGACAACCTGGTGCCCATTTATCAAGTCGGCGAAGATCGCGGTGTCATGTTCATGGCCATGCAACTTCTGCGCGGCGAAACGGTCCACGATCGCTGGCGCCGATGCGGCAGACTGGCGCCGGCTGATATCCGGCGCATCGGTACGGAAATCGCCGAAGGCCTGACGGCCGCGCACCAATGCGGCTTGATCCATCGCGACATCAAGCCGGCCAACATTTGGCTGGAAACTTACACTTCGTCCCAAAGCGAAACCGGCGAGCGCGTCAAGATTCTCGATTTTGGCCTGGCCCGCCCGGCCGACGACGATGCCAACCTCACGGACCCGGGCATGCTCGTGGGGACGCCAATGTGGCTTGCACCGGAGCAGGCCGATGGCCTGGCCGTGGATTGCCGCAGCGATTTGTTCAGCCTGGGAAGCGTGCTCTACGCACTCTGCACCGGCGAGCCGCCGTTTCGTGCAAAAACCGGCATGGGCGTGCTGCGACTGGTCTGCGATGCGAGCCTTCCACCCGTGAAGGAAATAAACCCGGAGATTTCCATTGAGCTAAGCAATATCATCGCCAAGCTTCACGCCAAAGACCCCGCCGACCGTTATCAAACCGCCGCCGAAGTCGCCGAAGCTTTACGCAAGCAAAATCCTGTGATGGCGCCGACGATCACGGCGAGTCGCACCCGTATTTGGCTCGTGGCAGCCTGCCTGGCAATGGTAACGGTCGCCGGTTTAGCGTTAACCGACGGCGCCGGCATTACGCACGTCACAAGCTTGGTGCCATCTTTCTTTAAGGAGCTCGGCGCCGATCCGGCAACGAAAAGTCAGCCCATTGCCTCCGATACCCAGACGTTAGCGGCGGCCGGCGCCACCGCCGCACGCGTTTACCCGGCTGCCGTCTTTCCGTTCGAGGAACGCTCGGGTGCGAAGGACTACGGCGTTAAGGTGACTGACTTGCTCGTCGCCAGTCTCGGAGCCAATCCGCGCTGGTTCTGGTGGAGCGCGGCGAGTTAAGTAAACTCCTGGCGGAACAATCCTTGAACCTATCGGGCATCGTCAACCCAAGCACGGCCACGCGCGTGGGGCAACTGACCGGAGCCAAAATTCTGATCGTGGGTTCCGTCATTAAAGTTGACAAAACGGTTTATCTCGTCGCTCGGGTGGTCGGGACGGAAACAAGCCGCGTCATGGCAGTCAAGGTGCAGGGTGCGGTGAGTGACGCCTTGCCGGAGCTCGTCGACAAACTGGCAAGCGCGATCACCGACACCATCGCCCAAAAAGCGGAGGAGTTAGTAGCCGCGCCGGCACCAACAACCGACCGGATCAAGGCATTAAGTGCGCGGCTCAAGAACACGGCTCGACCCGCCTTGTGGTTCAATGTCACGGAACGACATATCGGCCAGGCGTCCCTTGACCCCGCGGCCGAGACGGAGCTCACTGTTCTTGCCAAGGGCTGCAAGTTTCCGGTGATTGACTCCCATCAAGGCACGCAGGCCATGGCCGAGATTCTAATCACCGGCGCAGGCATCAGCGAAATGGCGGCACGGCACGGCAATCTCGTGAGCGTCAAGGCCCGCGTGGAACTGAAAGCCGTCGAGCGCCGCACCGGCCAGGTTTTAGCGTCGGATCGGCAAACCGCAATTGTCGTCGATCTGACCGAGCAAATCGCGGCCAAGGCTGCATTAGAGGAAGCCGCCGCGCTGCTGGCCGAACGGGTGTTGCCGAAATTGGTTAAGTAGCGGGCCGGTCTACTTGCTTGTGGAGAGCATTGCACCAAGGGTGCCAGGGGCAGCCGAGCTGCCCCGGCCATTCGTCCGGTCGGTGAATCGATCAACGATGCGACGAGAGGGAGTTGCACATGCCACGCCATTACGTTCAAGTCAAATGCGGTCGATTCTTTGTGATCGTATTCTCCTGCGCCGCGACATGGTCAACGGCTTTCGCGCAGCAACGGAGCGATATCTCCGCCATAGTCCCCGTTGAATCCTGGACGAACGTCTTTGCCGGCAAAGAGCCGAACGCCACTCATGACGTTGATGTTCGCTTTCGCATCAGAGGACGCGTCCCGACTAATGGCCGCGTCGCATGGTCCTTATATGTCGACAACGCGGCAATCCAACGGCAAGAGATCGCGCTTGGCCCGAAAACCGAGACGGTCAAAATCACATTGCGTTTGCCTTACGTCCGCGAAGGCGTTGTGATGGATGGAAAACTCGTCGTTGCGCTTATCGGGGAGGGTCAGCCGATTGCGGCTGCCACGCTCAGCAAGCCATTGCATATTTACCCCTATCAGCCGTTTTATCAGAGAACGCAATGGCTTAAGAATCTAAACATAATGCTATATGACCCCGGCGCGCACACCGGCAGATGCCTGCGGGATCTGGCGGTTCCTTTCAATGAAGTCCGTGACGCAGCGGCATTGGCGGGCCTCAAAAGTGGCTTGCTGATAATTGGCGAAGGGGCCGCGCTCGAAGAGGAACGTGAATTGCCAGCGTTACTCAATATGCTGGCGGCTAAGGGGTTGCCTGTTTTATGTTTGGCGCCGAAAAGCGGCAGCATGCCAATTCCCGAGGCCAAGGCGGCCGCGCCTTTATCGCCCATGCACTTGATATTCGCTAACGCCGAAATCATTCGTCGGTTCGATAAAAGGCTCGACAGCGATGGTTGGGCGAACTCCGGCACCGTCATTGCCAGTGCCATGGCTCTCAAGGCCGGCGATGGTGCCGTGGTGGCGGAAGTTAGCGATGGGTCCACAGGCTGGCCTTGGCTAGAGATTTCATATCCTGCCGCCGGTCGGTTAGTAATTTGCGGTTTTAGCCTCGTCGATCACTGGGACGCCGGACCGACGCCGCGCTTTTTGTTTGCACGAATTTTGGAGTCGATGATGGATGGCAAAAAGTGAACCGCCCGGGATTGGAGATAATGCGCAAACCGTGGAAAGTTGCCTATGTCACGTTGTTTTGGCTCACGTCTCATGGTTCGACCATGGGGAGTGACGGAACACCACCGGACGCCGGACCCGCGAAAGCCGCTCGCCTCGCCCTGGTCAGCGATGGCAAAACCGAGGCTGTCCGCAATATTCTCGATCTCGCCCAGGCAAACTTGTCGTCCGTCAAGGGCGTCGTGCTTTTGGACCGCGCCGTAATAGAGCGCATTATGGCCGAGCAGAAATTGTCGCTCGCGGGTTTGGTGGATGCCGGTACCGCGGTGCAAGCGGGCAAACTGCTCAACGTCGATCTGTTTGCCGTGGCGGAGGCAGGGCCCGGCGGCAAAGATGTCCTGAGTCTCGTGGTTTACGATGGCGTTACCGGAGTCAAATTGTGGGACAACGCAGTGCCGGATGGCGGGCTCGAAAGGCATGCCAATGACATTGCGAGCGGCGTTCGGGCTGCTGCCGCCAAGTGGCGTATCGGACCCGCCAAGCTCGCGACACTCAGTTTCATGCCCGTGCGGAACGCCGACTTGCCATCCGACAAGGACGCCTTCTGCCAGGCGCTGGCCGGCATTCTCGAACGTCGCTTGGTCAATTCCGGCAATCTGGCCGTCCTAGAACGAAAGCGCCTGGAATTCGTCAATCAGGAAAAGGCTCTGTTGCGGACACGGGCCTACGAAGGTCTGCTTGCCTCGCTCGTGCTGGTCGAAATGCAAGTGAGCCGCTCGGCTCAAGCTGATGGCGTGAGAGTCGTGGTATTTCTGTCGGATCATCGCGGTAAGCCGATGGCTAAGATTACCGCGCAGGCCACGGAATCGAAAATTGCTGATCTCATTGACTCGTTGGCCGACCAGATCAACGAAAAACTGGCGGCGCCGGCTGCCGTTGGCCCGCGCGATACCGTCCCCGAGGGCAAGCGGTTCGCGCGCGAGGCACTCCTCCTCTTAAGTCACGAGCATTACGAACAAGCGCTCCAGGCCGCGGAAGCCGCCTATGCCTTGGCTCCCGCGCAACCCGAGCACGCGGCGAGCCTCGTTCGATGCTTGACCACCGAGGCTTTGTTCTTGGTGAATCCTGCGAGCATGCACGCCATCTTTGGCGGAGCGGTGAAACTCAAGGTCGAGCCGATGCGACTGAAAGCATCTCTCCGCTTAGCGCGGCGAGGTTTCAATGTCCGCGCGGGCGTCGTTGGCAATTTACCGCGCACCCCCTCCGCACTGGGTTTCGATTTTGCCATTAACATACTCACCATCGACAGCCAGCGTTTTTACCGCAATCACTTACAGTTTTATGACCCGGCTGCTTTCGACGCCGAAGCGATCGCTCTCAAGCAGGATTTGCTCGCCGCCATGAATCGCCTGGTGATCGCGGAGGTGACCGCTCAGGCCGAAGTTGCGCGCCTTGATCCAAAAGCGTTTTCCACCTATACGCTTCACCTGCTGCAACGCTTTGAGACGATCCAAACGCAGGCCGTGAGCTCCGAATCCTTCACGAGCACGATCGACCAACTCGTGCGTGCTTGGCTGCAAATCGGGGCCAAGCAGGATTTCGCGACCATCTCGCCAAGTTATCTCGTGTGGTTTCTGCGCAGACTTGGACGGCATCATCGTTTATCCGAACGCAAGTTCATGGACGATCAGCGCGGCAGATCAGGTCACGTTTTTCGAGTTGTTCCAAACGATGGCAAGCCATCCGCACCCTTTGATTGCCGTCGCAGGCAAGCGTGGCCAACTGCAAATCCAGATAAAAAGAAAGCAAATAGCGGAACCGCGGGCCCGGGAGGCGCTTACGCAAATCTATCGAAGGGTGGAAAGCTTGCTCCAAGACCCGCCGGCCTGGTTCAACTCCGAATACCGCGTGGCGAGTTACAAATACCTTCTAAACATCCTGGATCGGACCGGCCAGAGCTGGCATGAAAACGTTCGCCGTGCCGACGCTCTCGCGTTGTGCCGATTTATGCTGGACCACGGTGAAATCGTTTTCGAGGTAGTGCGTGAAGCCTTGGTGGGGAGTTATTATCCCAAGGAACTGATGAAAGAGCGCTATGAGTTAATCAAGCGCGCACAGGCGCTGACGGACTCGCCGCGCTGCCGTTTTCTGCAGAAAGGCACTGAACCCTGGACCAAGCAAGAGTTGGCCCTCGCCCTGGAAGAGGTGGTCCGCGCCGACCCGTCCCTGGCGCCGCCATCGCCCGGCCCTTGGGATCGGGTGCAAACGCTGCTCGATCTCAGCAAGAGCGGCGAGAGCCGACTCCAGGCCGTGCGTCTGGTGGGCAAGCAGGTCTATGCCGCCATCGGTGGGTTCGATAATGATCACAAGCCGACCCTGCAGGTGGCGCGCATCGGCATTCCCGACGGAGCGCCAAATTATTTGGCCAAAACGATCATCACTCTGCCGCCGTCGCCCCTCCCGGGGCGGGCCAGCGCCGGCTCCTGGATCAACTTTGTCACCGGGCTTGCAGTAGGCAAAGATGAGATCTATGTTGGCACACAGACAGACGGTATTTACGCTTTTCCAGTCAGCGGCGCTGCCGCGCGGCGCATCGGAACCGCCCAGAGTTTGCCGGCCGACCACATCTCAGCCCTGACGTTTCTCGACGGCAAGCTGTATGCCGGGATGCGCAACGGCTATTTGGTGGCTTATGATCCTGCCGACGGGCGCTGCAACGTGCTGGCCTCAAGCCAGCGCAAGGAAAAGCTATCACCCTTTGATGATGGGGCGGCGTTCGACGTTCCTTGCCTCGTGGCCGACCCGGAACGAAAGCGGATCTTGTTCGTCCTGTATCAAGGAATGCCGTCCACCGCGAACAAGACGGACGGTATCTGGGACTACAGCGTGAAGACGCGTGCCTTCAGCCAACGCGCTAGG
Source organism: uncultured Planctomycetota bacterium (assembly GCA_963750865.1). GTDB lineage: Bacteria > Planctomycetota > Planctomycetia > Gemmatales > Gemmataceae > CAVVSQ01. The sequence goes on along the minus strand of CAVVSQ010000030.1, from coordinate 22,389 downwards.
CTTTGGCGCAATGCGAATTTAAGCCACGCAAGCGGCGTGCGCGCGGTCGCGTGCTTTTCAGCGCCGGTAGCGGATTTGTCGTTTCCTTTGATCTGCATAGCGACAGGGCGGCGCTGTTGGCCGATGCCTACCCGCTCGGTCCCGACCTCAAGACGCCCGATGTGAGGCTAGGGCATCAGCCGTTTCCGGCGTTTCCCCGTCTCGTGATCGACGGTTGGCTGTGGACCGCCCATCCCTTTGGCCGCAAATCCATCGATGGCAGTAAACGCGAGATATTTCCACCGCTCCCGACGGCCCAGCAATGGACCATCAATCCTTTTCGGCCTTACTGGCTCGAGCAAGTTGGCGACGACAAACTGGTTTTGATCGGCGACTCCGCGGCGCTTTGGCTTATTCACTTAAAATGACTTAGCCGTTGCGCCCCACACCGTGTGGATTTGAGCGTGACCAGCGTGACCTTTGCGCTCTGGTCACGGATAGCGCCACTAACCTGTTTGCGCCGATTCCCCACGGCGAAGGCCAGACGATCTTGCGGGAAACGCTGGTGGCTGCCGACCAGGGAAAGATCTTCGAAGCCATCAACTTGTCCTTACTACCCAACAGGGACTCGATCGTATCCGCCAGGAATTTCCTGTCGATCGGGTGCCCCTGCCGATCGGCTTGAAGAGAGTGTGCCTGTCCTTGCCACCTCGCTCACCCGCGACGGTGCCGCTGCGGTCAGCTGCAATTGGCTGGTGCTGGCTATGTGGTCCGATGCTGGAGAAGTTACCGGAGCTTTTCCTGCTTCCCAAGCGGAAACTCATGCTGATGCCACATGCCGAGGTATCCTTCCGGGCTGTGTTTTTCCAGCAGTCTTTGGGACTCTGAACAATACTTCGCCGCCGAATGCTCGCAAACGGCATTCGGCCTCGAACACAACCTTGCCCTCTTCATCTGGCCGATCAGCCCACAGTTGTGGGAAGTCCAAGATATGGATCAGCAAGCGGTCAGGTTCCCTGCAAAAGAATCGCCTCCTACCAAAACACCCAAAGGATGGCCGTTTACGAGTAGCTCAAAGGAGAGGCCGTTTTCTTGAGTGCCGTGGTGGCTCAGCGTCGACATCCGCATCTCCCGACGGTAATTCCTCGGCCGATACCGATGATCTTCTTTGCGCCGGTGGTCACGGATAGTTCTGCAGATAGCCGTCGTGCTCGTGGCGATAAGGCTCCAGCATCAGCATTTTGACATTTCGGCCGATTACGTCAAGTGAAAGATACCCAAAGAGCCGCTCCACCGCTGGGTTCATAGACTCGACCGACCCTAGTTTGTCAATAGTGATGATCGCATCGACGGCGGCGTCGAGAATGGCTCGGTGTGAAAATGGATGAAGCCGAGAGCACTGACGACCTGACGAGCGCCGAACTTCACTCAGCCGTTGGAGTCTCTGATGCTTGGGATCCTCCAATGGCGCTTTCGAAACCTTGGTCGCCTTCGCTTGCTGCTGGCGGCCACTTGGCCGGATGGCGAGTAGTTGAGGCCTGGCTACTGACACCGGCCTTGAACCGCCCAGCCGACTAGCCAGCGCGCCGAGAACTTTAGCTTTCCTTCTTACAAATCTCGCGCAGCCTCTCCACGATTTGAGCGGCATACGCTTCGGTAGAAAAGCGGGTCCGAGCGAGTTGCCAAGCCGTTTCGCCGTGTGTGCGAGCCAAGTCCGGTGCACGGACGTAAATGTCCATTTTCTCCGCAAGAGACTCGGGGCCGCCGGCATAAAGCAATCCCGCGCGATCATTTTCAATAAGCTCTGGCGTGCCGCCGCTTTCAAAGCCAATGACGGGTCGGCACGCCGACATCGCCTCGACGGTGACGCGCCCCATGGCTTCGTTGCGCGAACACATGAGTGCCGCGTCCGCGCTCAAATAGGCGCGCTCAACGTCGGGTATGTACCCCCAAAACTCGATCCGATCGGAAAGACGCAACGCTTGCACGCGCTCTTGGCACATGATCAGGTAGCTTTGATCGCCGGTCTGACCGGCGCCGCCAACGAGCAGCAGGCGCACGTCCTCGTGCCGTTGGGCGATCCGCGCGAAGGCTTCAATCGCGATATGTTGGCCTTTACTCTCCCGAAATCGGCCAACTAGCACGAAGCTAAAGGGCTGCCGCCGGCCGCGCAATAGCTCTGCCTTAACTCGGCGCTCATCGAATACCGCCTCCGAAGCCACGCCATTATAAACGACATAAGCGGATTTCGCGGACCGTCTGCCAACGATCGCCTGTTTCAACGCCCGTGAGACGAAAATTGTCGCGTCAGCCGTCAGAAGCGCTCGGCGAAAAACGCCCTTGCCGGTATCGGGAATAAGATCGTAATCGCGGTCGCCGAACTCGCGCACATGCCAGACGTGCGGCAAGCCAAGCTTGGCGGCTGCCAGGGCGCCAACGCAAAAAACGGACGAATTCGAATAAACCAATTCCGCTTGCCATTCGGCAATTTGCCCAACCAATTCGGGCAGCCGGCGAAGATTCGCCAGGAATCGTTTCGCTGAACCGCGCGGCGCCGGGCGTGGATTGAGCCACCAAGCGAAAGGCACAACGGCGGCTAAAACGTCCCGGCTCGTTAAGGCGTCGTGCAGGTCGCCGCGATCGGGGCAAATAACTGCGGCTGTGTGTCCGTAATTGCACAACCCGTCAATGAGATTGAGCAGCGACAAGTTGGCGCCGTAGAGTTCCGAGTAATGCGTAAGGAACGCAATGCGCATGGCGGCCTCAATTGCGTATCCATTGCCGAAAACATCGTGGCCCTCCATCATAACAGGAATCATGACGAAAACGATTGTCATCACCGGCGCGGGGGGCAACCTAGGAGGTAAGCTGCGTGCGGCCTTGGCTGGGCATTATGCGCTGCGGCTCATTGACAAGGAGGCCCACGAAGACGCGCCGGTTTTACCGTTTGACTTGGGTGTCTGGTCCGACACTTGGGCTGACTTGTTTATGGGAGCGCAAGCGGTCGTCCACTTGGCCGCCAATTCGAAGGCCCATGCCCGGTGGGAAGAACTGCTGTCTCCCAATGTCGACGCCGTGTTGAATGTTCTTCATGCCAGCGTTCGGGCTGGTGTCCGTCGCGTGATCATCGCCAGCTCCAACCACGTGATGGGTGGCTATCAATACGACTGCATCCCCGGCGAACTTACCACCGACCTTCCGCCGCGGCCGGGCACCCGGTATGTCGTCAATGACCAAACGCGCGACAGTTCCGCTTATGGCACCACGAAGCTGTTCGCCGAACGCGTCGCCCGCTGGTACGCGGAAGAATTTGGGCTCTCAGTGCTCGCTGTCCGCATCGGCTGGGTGCGGCCAGGCGAAAACCGTCGCGAAGACCTCCCGGCGGATCGTGGCGAGTGGTTTCGTCAGATGTGGTTGTCCAACCGCGATTTTTGTCACCTGATGAAGTGCTGTCTTGAGGCGAGCGAAGCGATACGTTTTGAGGTGGTCAACGGGATGTCGAAAAATCCGGGCATGCCGTGGGATCTTGAACATACTTGCCGAGTCGTTGGCTATAAGCCGCAAGATTGAAGGCCGCTTCCCCAGGCCCAGCCGTACATCCGCTCGAATGATTGACGGTTCGGCGCGGCGAAGTAATCGCCTTCCGAAGTCAGGATGGCGGCAGTTTGATTGGCTGGCCATGGGGAGTGTGGAGATAGGCGGCGCACCATTGTTCCTTGCGTCGCTGTAGGTCTGGTAAACGTACAAGATTCTTCGAAGTGCAAAGGCGCTCCAGCGCGCTCAACCAATGGTTGTAATAGGTTATTCCCAAATCTGGATCACCGCGCTCTTGGGCGGCCCGAATTTCTTGCGCCAGGAATGAGGCCCACTCCGGCCATGTGCAAAAGCCGCCTTCCGACAGACGCACGGCCAACGCGAAAGCATGGGCCTCCCAAGGTTCACGAAAGACCGGGCCGTCGCCGTCGCGTGGAAATGCCGGCAGCTCTTGAAGTGCTTTAATCGATGCGGTCATCAGGCAGGTTCCAGATAGTCTTCCCATAGATCGACATAGACCACGATGTTGCTATTGGCTTCTCGGCCCCACAACTCAGTTCCCGTGAAGCCCACGGCATATAAATGCATCCCCGTCCGCAGCGGCGTCACTGGGCCGCCGGCAGCGCTGTTGTCCGGAAAGATGTGCGCCCCATGGTGCTCGTGAATGACGCCGATCCGGCCGCGCACATAACGGGGCTCGCGGGTATGGCCAATCGGATGACGGTTGCTGGCCCGAACTCGGTCGCCCGCTTGAAAACGCGGCGGCGCGACAGCAGGCGCGGTTGCCGGCGATCCACGCATCAGCGCTGGAGCGACATCATCCGGTTTGAGCACGCGATTTCGATCCTTGGTGTTGGCCAATCCGTTGGCCGTGCCGGATGCCAATTCCTCCAGCGTTACCAATCCCGTTTCCACGAGCAGTTTTTCCAGCCCAGTCAACCAATTCTCATAATAGCTGTGTTGAAGATAAGCCGCGGGGTGTTGGCGTTCGCGGGCGTGCCGCGCCATATCGATGTTCCATTTGCCCAAGCGGCTGGTGGCCAAAACCAGGCCAAAGACACGCTTCTCCCAATCCGCGTGAAAGATCGGCTCGCCCCCTTCGGGCTCGGCATCGATAGCGCCAAAGCCATGGAAGCCGCCCAGGTCGTGCGCCCCGTTCATCAAGCCTCCGTTATTTACAACAAGCGCCTCAGCGCGATGGCGTGCGTGCCTTTTCAACGCCGATCATGGAATTGCGCGTCACCAGCCCGGCTAACTGCTCCTCGCTCCAGCCGTCAGTGCCAGCGGGCCGCTCTGGTAGGACCAGGAACCGGACTTCCGAAGTGGAATCCCAGACGCGGAGCTCCACTTCATCGCCCAATTCGGTTCCAAATTCCTTTAACACGCCGCGCGGATCCGCGACTGCACGAGCCCGATAAGGCGCGGATTTGTACCACACCGGAGGCAGCCCGAGCACGGGCCACGGATAGCAGGAGCACAAAGTACAGACGACTAGGTTATGAACGTTGGCTGTGTTCTCCACCAGCTTCATGTGTTCGCCTTGCCGCCCAGCATACCCGAGGGAGGCAATGGCCAAAGTGGCATCCGCGAGCAGCCACTTTTTGAAAGCCGGATCGCTCCAGGCCCGCGCCACCACCCGGGCGCCATTACGAGGGCCTATCTTGGTTTCATACGTGTCGATGAGCAGGTCGAGCGCCGCCGGATCCACCAGGCCTTTTTCGATCAGAAGCGATTCCAGCGCTTTGACGCGCAGCTCGAGGTCGGAAGGCGGTTCCGTATGGTCATGAACGTGATGGTCGTTCGATTTTTCGCTCAATGGAGCTTCCTCAACGGCTGAATGATCTTCGCTTGGTGCGCCGGCGAAGCAAAAACCAAGTGATGCGTTGGCGGTTTTACTTTGGCATCCCCCCGACTCCTTCCACGATCCTGGTATGTATTGGTAAATACTTCGGGAAGTCAACGATGTCCACCCCCCGTCGATTAGCGTCCATTTTTGCAAGCCACTGCACTGGCAGCTCATTCGTTGACCGCCGGTAGACCGGCCGACGTCCCATTGGCGCAGTCTCTTACCATCGACAACCACAGCCGGCATTGACGTGCGTCAGTCCGAATTCCGTATTGGCAGGTTGCTCTGTACCGGCGCGGCCCGTGTGGCTCCCAGCCAATCTTTACGTGAAGACAACCCGCCTCCTGGGCCAAACTCGTGTCGGCATACAAATGTCGCGCCAATGGCTAGCCGACCGGCTTCGCGCGTTGCGCGAGCGGCGAGCAGGGAAGGACGCTGGCACTGGAGATTTCTCTCTTCCGCAGAGCGGAAGGCATTCCCGTGGCTCGAAAAGGGTTTTTGGCCACGGAAAACGCCTGGGCTTGGTGGACGTTGGCCACCAGCGGCAGTATTGGCTTCACCAGTTTGCGTGGCAATGCCTGCCGAAACCCAAAGGGCCGGGCGATTTTGACTTGGCCTGAGGGCGACGGACCCGTAAGCGGCCGTGCCGCAATCGGCGCAATGGCGTGTCGCGCTCGGGCCACATCGATATGCGCAAGCAAGCCGAAGATTTGCTTCGCGAGTGGGTCCATGACCCGAAGCATTCCATAAATAATCTTCATTTTTTTCGTACGATCAGCCCCCGTGCCGGCATTATAAAGGTAAAGGTAAACATGCCACGGAGGCCCCCATGCCGCAGGCCCCATTCGAGAACATTGTCCGTTTCATATTCCGCGCTTGCACCGCCAGCAGCGCCGGCGAGCTGACGGACCGGCAGCTTCTGGATCGCTTCCAGTCGTTGGGCGAAGAGACGGTATTCACCTTTCTCATCCAGCGCCATGGCCGCATGGTCTACACCGTCGCTCGACGTGCCCTGGGCAATGCCCATGATGCCGAGGACGTCTTCCAAGCTACATTTCTTGTGATGGCTCGGAAGCTGTGCGCCATGGGCGGCAAGAAATCCGTCGGCGGCTGGCTCCACGGCGTGGCCCAGCGCATCGCCTGGAAAGCGCGGCGCAAGCCAACACGCGCCGTCGCCACGAGAGGGAGATGCAGTCCATGAAGCGCAAGCATGCCGATGAGGACGCTCCTACCTGTGACGAGTTGCGCGCATCCTCGATGTCGAGATCGGCGCGCTGGCCGAGAAGTATCGCACGCCCCTCGTGCTCTGCTACTTGGAAGGACGCAGCTATGATCAGGCGGCCCGCGAGCTGGGCTGTCCGAAATCGACGCTGGCCAGCCGGCTGACCAAAGCCTTGGGCCTGCTGCGCGCCAAACTCCATCGCCGCGGCATCGGGCTGTCAGCCGCAGCGCTCGCCGTGACACTGGGCCATATGGCTGAGGCGGCACCGCTTTCGGCTGTTTTGACGGCCAACACCGTGAAAGCCGCGGCACTGGCTGCTGTGGGGAAAGGAGTGGCAGAGGGATTCATCACGGCCGGCGCGCTCGCGTTTGCGAAAGAAGCGATGGTGGGAATGGTTTGGATGAAGCAGATAGTAACGGTGGCGGGCGTAATTGGACTGGCTTTGGGTGGCGTGGGATGGGCGGAGTATGCAGCGTCGCCGGCGCCAAGCAATCCACATTCCACGACCCGCGTTATTCAGCCCGAAGTGCTGGTGCGGGTAGCCGTCGCCGGTGCTTCAGGCTCGGAGCCACGCGTGGACAAGTACGGCGATCGGCTGCCGGACTATGCCATCCAGCGGATCGGCACCGCTCGCTTTCGGCCCGGTGGACTGATCTATGCGTGTGCTTTCTCTTCGGACGGAAAATATCTTTTGGCCTCCACGGAAAACCAAGGGGTCGTGCTTTTTAATATGGCTGACGGGCGGTGTGTGCGCAGGTACGGCGATTATGGGACCCACGCCGCTTGCGCGTTCTCGCCGGACGGAACTTCCGTGGCGGCGAGCATGCATGGATCCATCCAGCGCTGGAACCTGTCCACGGGCGAAGAGATCCATGGCATCAATACGCCTCAACAACAGATTTGTTGTTTCGCTTTCACTCCGGACGGAAAGCGCATCATTTCCGGCGGGGACGACAAAATCTTACGCCTTTCGGACACCGCGACGGGCGAGGAACTCGTCAAATTCGAAGGTCACGAACGTGAGATTCGGTCGGTCGCCGTCACGCCGGACGGCCGCTTCGCGTTGTCGAGCAGTAGGGATATGACGGTGCGTCTGTGGAACTTGGCGACGGGCAAGATGGAGCGTGAATTCACCGGCCGCACGGCCGGGACAGGATTTAGTCTTGACTATGTGACGGCCACCATATCCCGCGACGGCAAGTGGTTGGCAACGTCGGACGGCAAGCCGGGCGTATGCATTTTCGAAGTTGCCACCGGCAAGCTGGAGTGCCGACTGCCTTACGAGAAACAAGATTTTTATTCCCTGGCATTTTCGCACGACGGCAAAATGGTTGCCGCCGGCACCGCTACCCGTCAATTTCTGATCTGGGACAGAACGACACGCGCGCTCAAGCAACACCGCAGTGTCTGGCCCAGCACGACGTTTCGTGGCCGGCATTGGGGCGGCATTCCCAGCGTCGCGTTCTCACCGGACGATGCGCAGGTCGCCTTCGCCGAAGACAGCCGGGTCGCCCTGTGGGACATTGCCAAAGGACAAGACCTGGAACCCGCGGACATTTCAGCGGGCTTCGTCCACTTTCTGCGCTTTGCGCGCGACAGCCAATCGCTGGCGACGGGGAGTGATGATCCGCGCATGCCGTCGGCGCTATGGGACGTGAAAACGGGCCAATTGGTCCGCCGCCTACGCGGGGAGTTTAGCTGGCCTGGCACCTTCGACGTTAGCGCGGACTTGCGGGTCCTCGCTTCCAGCAGCGACGAGCATTTGCGCTTTTGGGACACGACGAGCGGCCAAGAAGTCCGCAAGCTTAAGGTGCCCCTTAAGTCTAGGTCCGTGTCCTTGGAAGCGATCGTTTTTTCAACCGACGGCAAACGGGTCGCGGGCGGCGGCAACCTCGCGGACGACACGGCCCGTGTCTGGGACGCAACAAGCGGCAACGAGGTATGCCGGCTCGACACACGAAACACGAATAGATGGAATTTGGCCTTCGCTCCTGACGGCAAAACGCTGGCAAGCGCCGGGGACGACCACGTGTTGCGCATCCATGACGCCGCCACCGGCAAGACATTACGGCATTGGTCGAATCCGTTGATGAATCCTCAAAACGGCGACAAGTTGTGCTTCTCGCCCGATGGCTCTTTGCTTGCCACGCTGAGCGCCAAGGGGGTATATATATTGGGCAACTTTCTGTCGAATGAGAAAGCGATCCGCCTATGGGATGCCGCCACCGGCAAGCTGCGTCGCCTACTAGACCTGGGCGATCGGAACGCCACGACATGCATGCCCGCGTTTTCGCCCAACGGCCGGATGTTGGCCACCGCCGGTATCGACGGGGCTATTCAACTCTGGGAAGTCGCCACCGGCAAGGAGCGGCGCGTTTTGCATGGGCACGGTGGTCCCATCACGGCGTTGACATTTTCCCCCGACGGCAAGTCGTTGGCATCAGGCAGCGACGATACCACCGCCCTGCTCTGGGACGCCTATGCCGCGCCGAAAGCCGGCAAACCTGAATCGCTCGACCAGCTCTGGACCAAGCTATCGAGTGAAGACGCGGCTCAGGCATTCGCCGCCTTGACCACACTGATCCACATGCCTGATCAAACGGCATATTACTTGAATCGCCATCTGATACCGGCTCGCGCTCCGGACGCCAAGCTCATCGACGCCGTGATCGCCAGACTTGAAAGCGAAGATTTTCAAGCCCGGCGCGACGCCTCGAACGCATTAGCGAAGCTGGGCGGTCTCGCCGAGCCCGCTTTGAACCAATTATTGGCCAAGCAGCCTTCGCTCGAAACACGCCGGCGCATCGAGTCCTTGCTTGCCACGCTCAACAATGCCCAAGGCGGCGATGCCGTGCGCGCCGTCCGAGCCGTGGAAATCCTCGAAACACTCGGCACGTCGGCCGCAAATGCGCATTTAGAAACTCTGGCCAAAGGATGCGCCCGACATCGGCTGACGTGCGCGGCGGCTGAGGCATTAAGGCGGCGGTGAAAAAGCGCATCGCTTCGCCACGCGCTACCACTATGGCTAGGAGCCGCATGAACGCCCAAACAGCATTGCTCGACGTCCGCCGAATGAGCGAAGCGGATCGCTTGGCGGTAGCGGTCGGCATATCTGCCATTGAACTAATGGCTAACGCCGGCAAGGCCGTTGTGGGCGCCGTCCTCGAGCGCTGGTCACCGCGTCCGGTCGCGACATTGTGCGGACCCGGAAATAACGGCGGCGACGGTTTCGTGACCGCGAGGCTTCTCGCCGAAGCTGGGTGGCCCGTACAAGTTGCCATGCTTGGATCGCGTGATCGCCTGACAGGCGCGGCACGCCACCACGCCGATTTATGGCGCGGAGCTATCGCGCCACTGACGCCCACCGCCGTTGAGGGGGCGGAACTAGTAGTCGATGCGATTTTCGGCGCCGGGCTTAGCCGAGCGCTCGAAGGAGAGGCCAAGGCAACGTTAGCAGCCGCTGCCAGCAACGGAATACCAATCGTTGCCGTCGATGTTCCGAGCGGCGTGATGGGTGATACCGGCGAAACGTTAGGCGCCGTGGCGGCCGTGCTGACTGTGACTTTCTTTCGCAAGAAGCCCGGTCACTTGTTGGTGCCGGGTCGCTTGCTGTGCGGCGAACTCGTCGTGGCCGAGATTGGCATCCCCCCTTCCGTGCTTGGGCAGCTGGCTCCGGACACGTTCGAGAACGATCCGGGACTTTGGCTTTCAGCTCTACCGCCGCGGCTCGGTGGGTTGCCCCTCCTGCTTGACTCCGACACGCTCTCAACTACTAACGACGAGGCTGGCGCGGTTGACAAGGCTTACATTAGGACATCTATTTTGATTGTGCATGAAGAGGAGTTGCGTCGTATGGTCGAGACGAGCGGCGACACGCTCAGCCGATCACGCGCTGCTGCGCGCCGCAGTGACGCTGTCATTGTGTTCAACGGCGACGATACGATCATCGCGGCCCCTGATGGTCGGGCCATTATCAATGCCCAGGCACTCCCGCTATTGGATAACGATGGCGCAGGGAAAGTTCTCAGGACAATCATGCGCCGGTTGCTCGCGCAAGGCATGGAGCCGATTCTTGCTGCAGCCGCAGTCGTTTGGCTGCATGGTGCCGTAGCCGGGGACTGGGGGCAGGCACTCACGGAGGAGCGTCTGCGAGGTGCGCTGGACGCTGTTTTGCGCCGGCTTCAGAAGTAAATCGAGGCTTTAGGTTACGCAGCCCGCAATGGCTGCTCTACCACCAACATTTTTCCTTGTCCCACTCGATGATGCCGTAATCCTCAGGCGTTGGTGGCGGGGGAGCCGTTTCTTGCTCGCGTTCGAACTCCCGCCTGCCCTTGAGGCGGACCCACGCGTGCTCGTCAATGGTCTCGGGATCGACTTCTTCACGATGAACCCGGAGGAAATGTTCCTCTACGGAGTTGGTGGGCGCAATGGTTCCAGCCGCGAGCGCCTCCATCCGATGGCCGCGCTCGCTGAGCGCGCGGATTTCATCCGACGGAAAGGTATCCGTCGAGCAACCCAATCGAAACGGTTGGTGCTTTAAGGCCTCCGGCTGGTCTGGTTTTACGTTTGCCACATGCAGGCCCTCTGCGGTCGGGAGTTTCTTCTTTATTGTATCATCCATCGGCGAGGCGTGCATCTGTCAATGTCACCAAGATGCCCGATTCACCTTGGCGATTTTGAGGAATTTCTCCCAGGCAGCGTCATCGAGGCGGCGGGCAAAATACTTGCCGTCGCGCTGCCAGAAAAGGATCCCCGGTTGCGTCACAAGGCGGGCGTCGGAAAAAATGAACCAGTCGTCATACTTTACCTTGGGTGGGCCGGCGTTGTCGTTCATGTAAAACCGATAGGTGCGCTCATCAACCTCCGCGATCGTGCCGCTGCCGACGCGGTCGCCGCCCATGTCCTCCCCCTCGGGGATGGGCGATGGCGCCCCGTGCGTGATTTGCGTAATAAAGCTGTCCAGCCGCTGGCTTAGCTTTTGCATCTTGCCTCCTCTGGTAAAGCTGTTAAAGAAATGCCGGGCGGCCCGGCCGGTGATCGTGCCCAAGCGAAGCAGCTCGCCGGCAATGGCTTCCACCGGCGCCAATTCTCCTCTTGGGCCAACAAGTGTTCCACCTTGGCAAGCAGACGGCGCTGAAGCCGTTCCGCCCGGCGCTCGCCGGCGCCTGGACGGCCAGGCTGCGCGCGAATCTGTCATCGCGGGCCGCGCTGTCCCAGGCATAATTTCCGGTGTGGCGTGCTTCCGCCGCCACGCCTCCCAAGGCAATCAAGATTTCGCGTTCCAGCCAGTCGTCGGACGGCCGAAAGCTTCCTTTACGAAATTCGCACAAGCCGGCGTGCTTTGGATCGGGTACGATCGTTACCCGGTCGACGGGCCGGCCCAGCGCCAGAGCTACCACGGCGTGCCCGGCTTCGTGATAGGCGGTGGCTTCATTCGAATGCTCCATGGTTTTAATGTATCGATGTGTGAAGTCTCAAAGTGTCTTGAATAACGCCTCCGCGGTTGTGCGCAAGACACCTTGGCTCTGACCGCCGTCGCCGGGGAAGCCCGCATGCTGAACTATCCAGACAAACAGGGCCATCTGACGGAAATGAGCCACATCGGTAGCCGTTGACAATCGATGGCTTCTTTTTCGGGCGAGATGGCATGCGTGGCCCGTCCACTTGAATTGTTGCGAAGCTCCATGTTTTTAGCAATTGAAGGAGAGTGGAATGGCCGTCTTGAAGAAGTCAGCAACACTGGCGTTGATGGGCATCGTCTGTCTTGCATGGAACGCCCCGGCCCAATCCGGCGCAAGAATGGACCCAGATTTGAGGTGCGACTTGCCGAGGACAAGCCCGGGAAGAATCTGACGGAAACCACGGTCGAAGGGGACGGTTCGCGAAAGGTATTCTTGCACCAAGAGGTGATACTCAACGCCAAAGACATCGCGGGTGCAAAGGCAATCACGATCGAGGAGAGACCGGTGATCGACGTCCGCTTCACCTCGGCAGGGGCCAAAGCGCTCAAGGACCTGACCACAGCCAATGCGGGCAAAAGGTTGGCCATCGTTTTGGACGGCAAAGTGTTGATGGCTCCATTGATCAGGGACGGCGTTACCGAAGGAAGATCGCAGATCACTGGCGCCTTTACAACTAAGGAAACGGAAAGAATCGCCAAAGTGCTGAACGGAAAGTAGGCTCATTCCTTGACAATTAGCTATGCTTCCTTGACAATCAGCCATCGCTTTTGCGCCGGGCCAGGGAAGTCCCGCGTTATGCGGGTTTTCTGGGAGCGAGCATGTTGGATTTCCTCTCCCGACGGTTGTTCGCGCGGCTATCGTCCGCCTTTTACGTTTCCCGTAAAGAGCCAATTCGCCGAAAACAAGCTCCGCGCGTGCGACTTTTAGCCGAACGGCTTGAGTATCGCATCACCCCAAGCACCACGCTCAATCCCTTAAACGGCGGCCTACAAATCGTCGTCGCGGGCAGCGATACGGTCAATGTGAGCACGGCGGGCGGAAATCTGATTGTCAATGACACGACCGCCCCAATCATCGACACGACCGGCAAGTTCGCCGTCGCGGGCAACGCGGGCAACCAGACCGCCACGGAAGCTGCCAGTCTCGCCACCGATTTCAGTTCGATAACCATCACTGGCACCGGCGGCGGCCAAACGGTCAACTTCATCGGCGGCTCCTTCGTCGCTACCAATGTCAATGATGGGACAATTCCGACCGTCTCATTTTCCGGCAGCGCGTCGTCATTCAGCGGCGATTTGAATGTCCTGATATCGACGACCATGACGCAGAGTGCGGACATATTAGGGACCGGTAGCATCCAGATCACGGTTGGGGGCACCAATGCCGCGCTCAATGTGAACGCCAACATCGGAAGCCAGAATCGTGCGGTTACCTTGCAGGCAACCGGCGCGCTGACGGTTGGGGCAGACGTCACCGTGAGCAGCGGCGCGGGTCCGCTCTCTTTGGAAGCCGACGTGACACCCGTTGGCGCGGGAGACGATGGCATCGGCACTTTGACGATCGGCGCGGGCGCAACGGTATACGGGACCAATGTAACCTTGCGTGGGGGTGATGAGGACATCTCTAGCACGGCCGTCATCGGCACTACGGTGCCCCCGCTCGGCAGCGCACTCGCCACGACCGGCAGCACTCTCTTCACGGGGCTCAACACCAGGAGGTTGGCCATAGACGGAAGCGGCAACGTGTTCGTCGCGGCCTCTCCCGGAACCGTGAGCGAGTTTGCTCCCGGTTCCACCGCGCCCAGCCTCACTATCACGGGCTTGCATGAGCCCTTGGCCTTGGCTTTCGATAGCAGCCGCAATCTGTATGTGGCGAACTACCTTAACGACACCGTTAGTAAGTTTGTCCCCGGTGCCGCCACGCCGAGCGCCATTCTTACTGGTGTGAGCGGTCCAGATGCCCTGCTTTTTGACGGCAACGGCAATCTCTTCGTCGCCAACGCCACAAACAACACCGTGAGCAAATTCGCTTCCGGTGCCACTGCGCCAACCGGCACCCTCACCGGGCTTAGCGGCCCAACGGCGCTGGCTTTCGACGGCAATGGGAGCCTCTTCGTCGCCAATTACCAAAACAACACGGTGAGCAAGTTCGCTCCCGGTGCCACCACGCCGAGCGCGACGCTAACAGGTTTGCTCGGACCGGGCGCCCTGGCCTTTGATCAAACCAACAATCTTTATGTCGCCAATCAAAATGGCACAACCGTAAGCAGATTTGCGCCGGGCGCGACCACGGCCAATGCCACTCTCCCCGCAATTGGTCCTAATTCGCTGGTTTTCGACGGCATTGGCAACCTTTACGTGGGTAACGGTGCTTACTTTCCCGCGGATCCGAGAACGACGATTTATAAATTCGCGCCCGGCGCCGTTACGCCAACCCTCACCTTAACGTTGCCCGCCAATACGGGTGTCCAAGGTCTCGCCTTCGACGGCAGCGGCAGCCTATTTGTCGGGAGTTACCAGACGTTGACGAAGTTCGCGGTCGGTCCCACGACCGTGAACATTCAATCCTCTTTATCCACGCGGCCGATTAGTGTGGGCGGGACTAACAACGCGGCCGTCCCGGGAATCAATCTAACGTCCGCCGAACTCAGTCGCATTTTTACGTCCCCTAACGGCGCGATTACTTTTGGCGATGGCAGCCAGACAGGCGACATCACCTTCACAACGGCGACCCCGGCCACGACCGCCGGTGCCGGTACCCTCGCCCTGCAGTCCATCAGCGGCGGAGGCAAGATCATCCTGGATGCGGGCGCCGGCGGCACCGCCCTTAACGGGAACGGCGGCGCCATCAGCTTAACCGCCGGCACCGGCGGCATCGTCGCCTTGAGTGCCGGCAACGGCGCTGCCGACATCGCCACTACCGGCGCCACGGTGACGCTGAACACTCCCGGCTCCATTGGCAGCGCTGCCAATCGCATTCGCTTCGCGGAGAATGGCAACACCGCGCAGCAAAACATCGTCATTGGGATAACGAGTCAACCCAGCAGTGTTTACCTGGACGGTCTGGGAAACCTGACCCTGGGCGCGATCCAGGGAGGCCCCGCGACGCTCATCGACGTGACGGCCCGAACCAATTTGGTCGTGGCTTCGGGTGCGAACGTGAACAGCGGCGCCGGTACACTCTCATTGGGCGCCGATCTAACGGCCACCGGCGCGGGCGACGACGGCATTGGCACCTTAACCATCAGCGCGGGCGCCACGGTTTATGGGGCGGACATCGCCTTGCGCGGAGCGGACGAGGACATCGACCCCACCGCGATTGTGGGAACTTACGCGGCAGCGCAGCCATTCGTGGCGGTCAACCAAGGGCTGAATACGCCTGCGGGCTTGGCCGTCGACAAAAACGGCAACCTCTTCGTCGCCAACAAAAGCAATAACACGATCAGCAAGGTCACGCCCGGCGGCGTGGTCGGCACCTTTGTCCAAGGCAACCAGGCTATTTCTTCTCCAGCGGGCCTCGTTTTTGATAGTAACGGGAACCTGTATGTCCTCAATCAAGCCAATTACACGATCAGCAAGGTCACACCAGCCGGAGCAGTCAGCGCCTTTGCGCAGATTCCTCAAGTGGCTTTCCAGCCCAACTTAATCCCTTTCCTCGAAGCCGGCCTCGCCATTGACACTCAGGGCAACCTTTACGTTGCGGCTGGAACTGCAATATTCGGCCAAATTGATGAGAAGATTTACAAGGTCACGCCGGCAGGCGGAATCAGCACCTTCGCCGAATTCTATCCTCAGCAGCTACCCAGCAATACATTCATCTCTGGTATGGCTGTCGACAGTAGCGGAAATTTCTACGCCGCCAGCAATACAGGCATAATCGACAAGGTTGGTTCCAATGGCACATTCGCCATTTGGGGCCAGGTCGGCAACTTCGCTTATACCAACTTGAATGGACTTTCCGCCCTGGCCTTCGACAACAAAGGCAATCTCTATGCTGCAAGCGCCGCGGGGATCAGCATCATCGCTCCCGGCGGCGCGGTAGACACTTTCGTTCAAACCAACCAGTCGCCAAGTAACCCAACGGCGCTCGCTTTTGACCCTGCCGGCAACCTCGATTTCGCCAATGCGGGCAATAACACGATCGGCAAAGTTCCATTCAATGCCCCAAGCCAGGTGACGATCCGTTCTTCACTGCCGTCACGACCGATGAGCCTTGGTGGCACCAACAATACCGCGGTTGCGGGCATCAACTTAACCAACGCCGAACTGGCCCGCATTGTTACCACATCCCACGGCACGATCACTTTTGGCGACACCAGCCAGACGGGCAACATTACCTTCACGACGTCGACCCCGGCAACGACCGCCGGCGCAGCCACCGTCGTTGTGCAGTCGGGGGCTGGTCAGACCATTTTCGATGACGCGGCAAGCACCAGTGCGGCTCTCAACGGCGCCGGCGGTGCCATTACATTGACTTCAGGCACCGGCGGTATCGTGGAAAAGGCCACTAACGTCGCAGGCACGGCCGACATCAGCAACGCGACTGCGGTTTCAATGACAAGCGCCGGGGCCATCGGTACCGCCGGCCAGTCTTTGCAATTGGCTGCGACGACCCTGACGACTTACACCTCCACTGGCAATGGCAATCAGTTCCTCGCCGCGCTGGGGACCGTCAACGCCTCCAGTCTCAACGCAGGCAGCGGCGCGATCATCTTGACCGGGACCGGCACATTTCAGGCGGACGGCTCGATCACGTCCGCCGTGACGGTGAACGGCGGCATCCTCACGGGCAACGGCACCACGGCGGCGGTGACTGTCAACAGCGCTGCTTTGCGGCCCGGCGACGGCCCCGGCACGCTCCAGACCGGCAACCTGTCCCTTGGTGCCGCTTCCGCCTTCGTCGCTCAGATCGGCGACACCACAGCGGACGCCGGCTACAGCCAGGACGTCGTCACCGGGACCGTCAACGTTGCCGGCGCAACGCTAAACCTCGAATCACTAAACAACTTCGTGCCGGCGGCCGGCCAGAATTACGTCTTGATTGCCAACGACAGCACCGACCCGATAGTCGGCACCTTCAAAAGCTTGCCCGAAGGCGCTATCATCCCGAATTTCTTGGGCACGCATCTCGGCGCAAAATCACTTACATTGGAGGCGACGGCAACGATGTAGTCCTGAAGACGATAACGCTGCCCACTACTCATTTCCAAATAACCGCGCCAAGTGCGGCTCCCTTGGGCATGCCGGTAAGCTTCACCGTCACCGCCCTGGATCAATTCAACGATCCCACCGGCAGCGGTTACACCGGCACCGTCCATTTCTCGAGCACGGATGGCTCGGTCGCCTTTCCGCTCAACAATGCGACGCTCACCAACGGGACGGGCACATTTACGCGCCACATTCAACACCGTGGGCACCCAAACTTTATCCGCGACGGACACCGCCACGTCCAGCATCACGGCAACCACCGGTCCCATTGCCGTCAGCGTGCCTGTTTTGAGCGAATTCTTGGTCAATGCCATCGGCATCAACACGGTGACCGCGGGCAACGCGTTTATCGTCACCGTGCAGGCCGCGGACCAGTTCGGCAACCCGCGCAGCGATTTCACCGGCCCGGTCACATTCATCACCACCGATCCTCAGGTCGGCCACGCTCCCCGGCGCCACGGTGACAAATGGTTTTGGCGTAACCTTGGGCACCTTGAAGACCGTGGCCAACGGGCCCGTGGACCATCACCGCCACCGCCGGCAGCTTGAAAGGCACGAGCGGCCCGATCACCGTGACGCCCGGCAGTGCCGATCTATTTCACCGTCGACCGCTCCCCGACCGGCTACCGCTATCACGGGAACACCGCTTCACCGTCACCGTCACAGCCCTACGACCCGTTCCATAACGTCGCTACCACGCTACACCGGCAAAGTCCATCTTACCAGCAGCGATCCCGAAGGCGACGCTGCCAGCCGACGCCACGTTGACCAGCGGCGTTGGCACATTTGCTGTCACGCTTCAACAGCGCAGGCAACCAGACAGTCACGGCCAGCGATCGCGGTTTCATCCAGCCCCATTACCATCATTGGCACCAGCGCCGCGATCGCAACCTCGGGCTTACAGTCACCGCTCTGACCAAAACGCCAACCGGCTTCACAGCCACCTTCAACCAGCCAATCAATCCCGCCGATCTCACGATCTATGGCAAAGGCAACACGCAGCAAGACGTTTTGCTCGTCGGCAAGAGCACCAACAACGGCCAGCCGTATCCGGGCACGCTCATCGTCGATGCCTCGAAAAAATTGGTCACGTTCAACGTCTCGTCCAATTTCCTCGCCGCCTCCAACCCCGGCGGTTCGGCGGCGTTGCCCGACGACACGTATACCGTCACGCTCCTGAGCGGCGTCGGCAACAACGGCTTTCAAGATGTCTCGGGCCAAGGCTTCGACGACGGCCACGGCGGCCATGCGGACTATGTCGGCACCTTCACCACGACCTATCAAGCACGATAAGACGGAAGTTCTCGGGCATCCCGGATTTCGCGCGCGGGCCCAATGCCTCCGGCGACACCACCACGCTTGTCAAGGTTCCCAACGACCCCGCCAACGGCGGCCACATCGGCATACCGATCACGATCTACAACGCCAGCAATCTCACCAGTGCCGGTTTTACGCTGACTTATAACGCCAACATCCTCACCGTCACCGGCGGCATCAGCGATCCGTCCAACGCGGGAGCGACGTTTCCAGATGACAAGCAATGTCATGAGAGCCGACGGCATTCATTCGGTGGCCACGTTTGCGTTCAGCGATACGGCGACTCTGAGCGGCACGCAAATCCTGGGCGACATCACGGCCTATGTGCCATATTCAGCGCGCAACCAATATCAGGTCAAGGATTTGCTGGCGCTGGGCAACATCACCGTCAACAGCGGCGCCACCGTCGTGCCGGGCAACGCCGTCGATGTCGATGCTTATTTCGGCGATGTCAACGGCGATCACCATCTTGACGCGTTGGACAAAGCTCTGCTCGCCAACGTCGCCTCCACGGTCAATTCCGGCTTTACCGCGTTCACGCTGCTCGATCCCGCCATCATCGGCGATGTGAGCGGCGACAATGCAGTGACTGTCCAATAGCACGTCGCTCATGTCCAACTATTTATTAGCCTTACCGGTCGCCAAGATTCCAGCACTCCCCAATCCGCCGATTGCCGACAATCTGTTCACGTCGCCGTTTGCTGCCGACCCAGTGCTAAGTCTTGCCGGCATCGGTGCAAGCGAACAACGATGGCATCATCAATGTGCCGGTGCTGCTGGATGAGCCGCATCCCCAGGGCAGCACGGGTCTGGTCGAAGCGGAGTTGACGCTGGCAATATGATCCAACCGTCTTGAGCGTGTCTGCGGCCGACATCACTCTTGGCTCGATCCCCAGCCAAGGCACCGGCTGGCAGCTATCGGCGCAGGTGAATGCAGCGACGGGACAAATCACGATCCAACTTTACAGTGAAACACCCATCGCAACCGATCAGGCCGGCAGCCTGGTGAACATCGCGTTTCATATCACGTCCGATACAAATCTCTCCGAAGCAACCACGGTGCAACTGCTGACTAGCCAAACCGTGCTCGCCGATTCGCAAGCGGCGATGATCCTCGTCCCCGGCTTGGATTGGACCGCCGTGTTGACTACGGACTGGGTGCAATCGTTGATTTGATTTTCGCCCGGATTGATAAATATCTTAAAACGTCCGTCGAATGACTTAAAGGATACATTTCCGAACTGGGGAACACGCACTTGCGACCGGCAGCGTTCTTTTCACGATCCTATCTGTCGCTCCTGACGGGTTTGCTTCTATTGTCAGCGGTGCGTTCCGGACGAGGCCAGGATGATGCCGCCGGAGAAATACCGGTTCATCTGCAAATTCGCATCGAAAAAGTCAACTTCCGCCACGGGAAAAACGTCTTGGCTGGCAACCTGTACCTGCCCACAAAGTGCGTGCCGCCATCCCGCCGTCGCGTTGGTCCTCGGGTCCGGAGCACAGGATCGCAACTACGGCGGAACAGGGCTGGCGCTGGGAAATTATTTTGCCCGGCTTGGGTTCGCTTGCCTGGCTTGGGACAAACCCGGTGTGGGCGAGTCCACCGGCGATTTCAATGCGCAGATGCTTCGCGACCGCGCGAGGAAGCGCTGGGGGCCCTCGATTTCCTTCGAGCACGGGATGATATTCGTCCCGACCGCGTCGGCCTTTGGGCCACAGTTACGGAGGCATGGTCGCGCCGCTGACCGCTGCGGTTCTTTCCGACAAAGTAGCCTTCCTCATCGAGGTCTCAGGCTGGCAAGGGCCGGCTTGGCAACAGGACCAAACCGGGGTGGAAGCGGAAACTCGCCGCGGACGGTTGGGCGGACCAAGAAATCATGGCAGCGGCGTTCGCCAAATTTCGAATGGACTTGATCCGAGGAACCAAACCGTTCCAAGATCTCGAAAGAGCGAAACAAAAGGTCAAAAAAAATTCCACTGGTTCGAGTACATTCATCTCTGCGATGAGCCGCTTTTTTATCTGCCCGGCGTAACATCGAGCAGGACACCGAGCCCTGGAGGAAAAGGTGCACTGTCCAGTGTTGGCGCTATTCGGTGACAAAGACACTTCATCCGGACCGCCCGAGCCATTGGTGGGCCTTGATCCGCCGAGGCTTGGCGATGGCAGGCAACACGAACTTGACGGTGCGGATTTTCGCGAACGCCGATCATTCGCTGTGCCAAACGCGAACCGGCGGAGCAAAAGAAGCTAGAGAGCGAGCCCAGGCGAAGAACAAAGCGCCGGGCCCCCCAATTCTCACGGCTACCTGACGGCTATGAGCGTTTGGCTGGAAAGGCAGGTGCGAACCCGGCACCGTTGACGGGCACGCCCCTAAACCGGCAGCGAAGTGCATGGATTTTTGTTGACCGCCCCCCTATCCTTCCTTGAGGCGGGCCCGGACGGAGCTAACCAGTCTCCAGCCTACGCTGGATCGCCATTAAAAAGCTGTCCGCAAGTCCCGCCGTCGTTTACAAGGAGATCAAACAATTATTCCACGGGCTAATGCCTGACGGCAGTTCCTTGCCGTGGGCAGCGGCCGAAAGGGTCAACGGGGTGCGAGAGCCGAACTCACCAAGGGCCAGATTCTTAATTTCTCCAATCGGAAGGAGCCGAGACCCATTTCCGAAATGTTAGCTGAAGACACCTTAAATAAACACCAGGATATCTCATGTCCAAGCCATGGGCGACAATTCTAACCTTCACGTTTTTGTTCACGGAAACAGCTTTTGCGCAACGCCGGTGCGGAAGTTTGACGACCCCGGTTCCCCGCCCTTTAAGGTGTTGAAAACCGGCGAGAATCCGCCGCTGGATGTGGACGGCGACTTTGTGATTGGCCCCGAATACAAACCCGCCCCTGAACGCAAGGCGGTTGACGGCGTTCCAGAGGGGAAGGTGAAACAATTCACCATCGATTCGAAGGACACCAAACTCTTCAACCCAGGGATTGCCCGAAAGGTCTTCGGGAAGGTGGATCCGAATAACCCCAAGACTCTGATCGTCGAAACCCACACCATCGACTACAAGCGTCAGATTACCGTTTACATCCCCGCCCAGTATGTGGCGGGCAGCGAAGCGCCGTTCATGGTCTGCCACGATGGTCCCACGGGCAAACCGAACATGGAGCTGCCGCGAATACTCGACAACTTGATTGCGCAAAAACGTGTGCCGCCGATCATCGCCATCATGGTCGCCAACGGCGGCGGCGATGCCCAGGGGCATGAGCGCGGTAAGGAATATGACACGATGTCCGGGATGTTTGCGGATTACATCGAAACCGAGGTCCTGCCGCGGGTGGAGAAAACCTGTGAGGTCAAGCTGACCAAAGACCCCGATGGTCGCGCCGCCATGGGGAGCAGTTCCGGCGGATCGGCTGCACTCATCATGGCTTGGTATCGCACGAATCTTTACCATCGTGTGCTGACCACTTCAGGTACGTTCGTGAACCAGCAATGGCCCTTCAACCCGGAAACGCCCGGCGGTGCGTGGGACTTTCACGAAACGATCATTCCGAATAGTCCCAAGAAGCCCCTCCGGATTTTCATCTCCGTCGGCGACCGGGATTTGTTGAACCCCAATGTCATGCGCGACGGCATGCACGACTGGGTCGAGGCTAACAACCGCATGGCCAAGGTGCTGAAGGCGAAGGGCTATGAGTACCAGTATCTTTTCTGCCGGAACGCCGGACACGGCATTGGCAATGCCCAGGCACAATTCCTGCCTCACGCCATCGAATGGGTGTGGAAAGGGTATGTACCCAAGAAGAGCGAGTGATCGGAGATACG
>CAVVSQ010000029.1:0-37503 GCA_963750865.1 uncultured Planctomycetota bacterium | reverse complement strand
TAATCAATCCCCTCAACGACTTACGGCAGATCCTTGACTTCAACGGCGAGCCTATAATAGGTCGCCGGTGCCTCATAAGTGCCTCATCTAGCAGTCATATAGCATCGTGTGGCAAACCGGGGGCTGAGCGGTCCCCCGGTTTTGGCGAACCAAGTGTCCAACCACACGGAGCACCAGCCATGGCCAATTTGGGGAAAAAAAACGGCATTTACCACATTCGCTTCCGCTACCGCGGCACGCCGCCATTCAAATACAAGCCGTGGTTGAAATCGACGGGTCCCCGCACAACTCAAGGAAAGAAGCGGCCTGCGCAAAATGGACGCTATTCGTAAACATGCAAGTATTCGATCCGGCAAGGCCGAGATAAAGTGGGGGGCCTTGATCGGCAAAGTGGGAGACGCTGCTAAGGCGGAAGCCGTCCTGCTGCCGTTCCGTGGAGTGGTGTATCCGACGCACTGAAGGCGGCGGCGAAACCTGTCCGGCAAGGTGTTGCTGGACTGCACCAAACCCGTGTGGCCCGAACACACGCATCTCACGCTTGGGTATTCCACTTCGGCCGGGGAAGAGGTTGGCCATGGCCCCATCGGAGCGTGGTCAAGATATTCAACACCAACGGCGCGAGGAATATGGCCGACCCGAATTACGGCGGCCACAAGGTCACCATGCTCTAAGCCGGGGACGACGGGGCAAACCAGACGGCTGCGAAGCTGGCCCAGCAGATCGGGTCCGAGCGATACCCGATTGCTTGAGCCTCTTGCGATGGCGTGGATCGTCCTCGCGCGGCTCCGCGGCTTGGGGCCCGAGCCCGACTTCGCGCTGGACGTGGTTCGTCGCCCAGGCTCGTAACGTACGTGACCTTCTACCAACAGGAGACAAAACATGGCTGACACCCAATGGGGCAAGTGCAAAGACTGCAAGTGGTTCCAGATTGAGCCGGACGCGACGGCGGCAACAACACGATGGGCCTGTGCATCGAAGAGCCGTTGCAGCAGTTCCAGCTGCGCGTCTCCGGGCGCGGCTGCCGCCGACCGTTGAACAGCCAACGGTGGTCGGCCTTGGCATCCAGCTCGCAACCGACCGCACAAGCCACGTCGGCGAAGAACTTTTCGGGCAATCGTTTGCGCGCCTGACAATAGCGCCGGTTTGTGCGGAGCACGGTTTTTCTCCCCGCGAAACCAGGTGGGCGATGAGGCGGGCGACGGCTGCGCGGCAGCAGTGGTCCGCGCTCAACACCTGGCTCAGAAAGACGCAGAGCGTGACGAGTGGCGTATAGATGTGGTCGTTAGTGGCACTCGGGAACCTGTGACCAAGCAAAGTCGAGATCGTTGGTTTTGAAAATCTGGTCAAACAGAAAGTACCAGTCTACCTCGTGCTCTCGTGCTCGCGTAGGTTTACATCGTGTCCATTCGCGGCCCCGTCGGAGTAAAACACTTGGTTCGGCATGGCTTACAATTGTGCCTCCGATTTCCGGGAGACGTTCATCGGAGAAGAATCGCCATTTCGGGTTCGACGCCGTCGCGCCACGCCGGTACCTCGTCGGGTGGGGGCACGTTCCAAGTCAAGTTGCGTGTCTTGGATTTTTCGGATCGAAATGTTGCCAAATACTCGGGCCTTCGCGCGACAACCAACCATTCCGAAGAGAAATGAGAGTGGTCGACGAAAGTGGCTTTCGCATCGCTGTCGTACACGTTGTCGTTCACCTTCTTCCAGGCGAAACCCAACGCTGCGGCGGCGGCCGACAGCGGCTTATAGAACTCGTGTGTGCGGTGGGAAGTGTGATAGCAGACAACGCCATCCGGCGTGGTCTTGTCCATGAGGTCCCGAAGTCCTTCCTGAGTCAAAAGATCGAAGTGGACGTCTTCTTTCTTGGTAGCCTTGCGATCCTCTCGCTGCTGAATGGTAATGTCGAGGAAGATCGCGGTGTAGAAGCCTCGCGGAGCGTCCTTACGCACGGTTTTCTTGAAGGGCCCATCGATCACGCGGACGTTGCACCCGCGCCTCCGTGCGTCTTCGATAAATCCGAACGGCGGCTCTTTGCCTGCGACTTTAAGGTTGAATGGGGCCAATTCGGGAAGGTCGTTATAGAAATCGATCATCTGGAAGGGGCGCCCGTATGCCGCGATTGTGCCGGTGTTGAGTTCAACGACGCCGATCGCCGGTTCGCTCCAAAGAGACCCCAGTGCATCCATTGGAATGCCGCCAACCGAGGCAGAAGAAAGCCCGACCAGGGAGGCCGGCAATCGCGCGTCCGAGTGGTTGCCATCGGATTCGTCGCGCGGAAACCATTCGAATCGCCGAAGCACCATGCCGACTGGTCCGTCGCGGTGGTAGTACGTTGTAGCCTTGCGCCTTGCCGTTTTATCCGGGTAGAAACGACCGTAATAGACGTTTCGCTTCATCAGGTAAACGTAGGGCACGGATTCGCCTCGGTCCGGTGCAAGCTGCTCGTGAACGCGATATTCCGATTTCGGCCCCGCGCTGATTTGACAAAAGCTGCGCAGTCCCTTTTTCTTGGCAAAGCGGACGATGGCATCCCGAGTGACGTTCGTCTGATCCACGGACACTTGACCGATCACCCGCAGCGTGGACAAGTGAGTCAGAACGCCGTTGGTCACTTGAGTTCCGGTAAGGATGATATCGGATAGCTTTGAGTGGTTGTCGAGGTGGGCAATTCCCTTGTCGGTGATTTTCGTGTTGCTGAGATTGAGACTGACCAGGTCGTCAATCGACGCGATCAAAGCCAATGCATCGTCGGTTATGCGCGAATTGCTCAGATCGACCTGATACTGAGTCTCACCGCTTTTCGAGGCGAAGTTGCGTATAGTGCCGCCCAGCTTGGCGATCAATTTCAGCGCTTCGGCTCCGGAGGACCGTCCTCCAGCGACGACGCCCACGAGAATGGTCGGCCGGTCAGCAGCGATGATCGCAATGATGTTGATCGGCTGCGTCGGCAGGAGATCGGTAAGCGCGATCGCCTTGCGGCTCGTCTCCAAATTGCCGTCGATGAGTTTGAAGTCGACCTCTTCGAACCGCGTGTCCTTGGCGACGTTGAAGCGAATTGACTTAGCTCGCGAAATATCCCCGTTTGGACCAACCAGCGAGAGTTCTAGGGTTTTTTCCTGAATCTTGACGACCGTCGCCTTGAACGACAGGATTCCTCGCTCTTGCGCAGTTGCTTGTGCGCATGCGAAAAGCGTTGCCCCGATCAAGCCGACAATGATGGGATATCGCATATTCGAGTTTCCTATTAGCGTTGTTGATAACTTTGCGGGCGAACTAGTGGATTACCCCAACGGTGCTGGCACAGTAAGGACCAGCCAGCACATCATGCGCGGCGCCAGCAGCATTTACGCTTATTGGAAGCGTGCCGGTGAGTCATGTCAATACGCAGGCCGCTTTTCTGCTTGCCGACGACAAATCCCCGGCCATTAGCGGCTCGATGACCTACCCGCCGAATCATTCGAGACCTTCTTCGGTCCGCAACGCCGACGCACACTGCGTCGGCTACACCCACTTGCGCAGGCAAGCCGATGTCGATAACACGCTTCAGTCCGCAGCTCCGAGCCCTGCCGCTACCAAAAGCGCTCTGGATAAGTCTTTCCGATTGGCGATGAGGCACAGATCGGATCGATTGTTTGGCCGACGGAGAACGATCATGGCGCCCGGCGCGGGACTTTGAAGGGCTTTCTTGTACTGCCTAGAAATTACGGTTCGGCGATCACGGACTTACGGCGATGACCACGTCGTGCGGCTTCAGCACCGGCAGCATGGACATTGATCAAGCTACCTGCACTTTCTGAGGACCTAGCGCTCCACCACCTCCAATCCCACCCCCTTCACCTTTGCCGAACTTCCCCCCACCATCAATTGAAACCGCCCCGGTTCGACGACGCGCTTCACCTCCACCCCGTGATACGAGAGCTGATCCGGGCCAATCTGGAATGTCACCGTGCGCTTTTCGCCGGGGGCCAGGGTGATTCGCTGGAAGCCTTTCAGTTCCATCACGGGGCGGGTGACGCGGCTCACTTCCGCGCGGAGGTAAAGCTGGACGACTTCGTCGCCGGCGCGGGAGCCGGTGTTGGTCACTTCAACGGATGCCGTGGCTCGGCCATCAGGGGCGATCCGCGCCGGCGAAATGGTTGGAGTCGAATAAGTGAACGTCGTGTACGAGAGGCCATGGCCGAACGCGAACAGCGGGCGGTTGGACTCGAAGAGGTAGCCGCGCAGGGCGGTCGGTTTGTGGCCATAGAACAGCGGCAATTGGCCCACGCTGCGCGGGAAGCTGGCGGGAAGCTTGCCGCTGGGATTGACGTCGCCGAAGAGGACTTCGGCCAGGGCGGTGCCGCCCTCTTGGCCCATATACCAGCCCTCAACGATGGCGGGGACGTGCTCGGCCAAGTCCGTGATCGCGGGCGGGCGGCCGTTGATCAGCACCATCACGGTCGGCTTGCCGGTAGCGAGGACGCCGCGGACCAGGTCCTCTTGTTGGCCCACGAGCCGCAGTTCGGCGCGGTCGCCCAGGTGATTCTCGGCATAGGCCTCGCGCGCGGTCTGCTCGTTGTCGCCAACGACTACGATGGCAACGTCGCTGGCGCGGGCCAGCGCCACCGCCTCCGCGATGCGCTTACGGTTGGCGACCGGGTCGGCGGCAATCACGCGGTCGGCGGACGACCGCACGCGCGAACGGGTGCCGCCCATAAGTGGCTGAGGATCGCGGGTGAACGCTGAGTCTTCGGTGATCCGCGCCCCCTCCGCATAGACAACGGTCGCGCCCGCACCGAGGCGTGCGCGGATCCCTTCAAGAATGGTCACCGAGTAGCGCGGCACGCCGGCGTAGCCGCCGAGCATCACTTCGGCGGCATGAGGACCGATCACCGCCACGCGCCGCATCTTGGCGGCATCCAGGGGGAGCAAGCCGCCTTTGTTTTGCAAAAGCACGATGCCCTGCCGCGCCGCTTCCAGCGCGACGGGCCGGCTCGCCTTCGCGCCGGAGATTTCGTCGGCATGGGCCGGGTCCACGAAGGGGTTTTCGAACAGGCCAAGCTCGAACTTGTCCCGTAGCAATCGTCGCACGGCGGCATCGATTGCGGCCATCGGAACTTTCCCTTGCTTCACTTGCTCGATCAAGGTGTCGTACGTTTCTACATCGGGAAGCTCCACGTCCACGGTGGCGGCGAGCGCTTGCCGCGCCGCGTCGGCGGCATTGGCGGCCACGCGGTGCCGCCCGGCAAGTTGGCTAATGGCCTGCCAATCCGAGATGATGGTCCCATCGAAACCCCACTCGCCGCGCAGCACGTCACGCAGCATCCAGCGGTTGGCGTGCGAGGGAATGCCGTCGATTTCGTTATAGGACGGCATCAGGCTGCGCGTGCCCTTGCTTGACGCCGACTTCGAAGGGGTAAAAGAAAACGTCGCGCAGCGTCCGCTCGCCGAAATTCGCCGGGCCGACGTTCGTCCCCGACTCCGGCTGGCCGTGGCCGGCCATGTGCTTGAGCGTCGCGATGACCCGATCACCCGGAATGGTCTGGCCGCGTCCCTGCAAGCCGCGCACGGCGGCCAAGCCGATCCGCGCAACGAGATACGGATCCTCGCCGAAGGTTTCCTCGAAGCGCCCCCAGCGCGGATCGCGGGCCACGTCAACGACGGGAGCGAGCACCTGCTGGTGCGCTGCGCGACCGCACTTCCCGCGCGACGACGGCGAAGGCCCGCTCCACCAAGTCGGGGTTCCAGGTGCTTGCCAGGGCGATGGCTTGCGGGAAACTGGTCGCCTCCTGTCCCATCAGACCGTGGAGTGCCTCCTCGTGGAAGATCACGGGAATGCCAAGGCGGGTGTTCTCCTTCACCCAGCGCTGAATCGCGTTGGTATACTCCGCCTCGGCCCGCGCCCGTGGCCGTCGCTGGGTGCTCGATCCGTCCGATGCCCACCTTGAACCACTTCGGCGCCCTCGCGGGGTCAAAGCGTCCGTCGGCATCGGTGATCCGCTTGTTGGCGCTCCACATGCATAGCATCTGCCCGACCTTATCCTCCAAAGACATGCGCGCCAGAAGGTCTTCCACGCGCCGCGCCACGGGCAGCTTTGGATTCCAATAATCCGCTTTGGCCGGCGCCGGTTGGCCGGGCACCCATTCGGTCGGAAACAGGACACCAAGCGCCACGAAACTCAAAGAGAAAGCAATTTTCATAAAAGGCATTGTATGACCGATCACTCATTTTTCTTGGGGACTCATCAATAATGTCACTCTTCATGGCGTACCGGAAGCCGGTTGAGCTCGGACTTTTTGCGGGCCATTTGTCAGGTTGCCGCACGGGGCGACCCGGCCACTGATCGTGCCCAAGCGATTCTTCCGCGACGTGACCATTTCCACGCTTTTTTGTTGACGGCGTTATTCATCACAGCTACCATTTGGACAATACATCACCGTCGTCTGCTCCGTTGTCGCGTTTCGGAAACACACTCAACGAGCCCAAGATGCTGAACTTCTCTTCTTTGCTTCGACGCTCCTCTCGGAAGATTCTTAAGCGAAAGCGAAATAGGCAACTGGAACTCGAGCGCTTGGAGGATCGCCTGGCGCCGGCCGGCAACATCATCGTAAGTAACGGCGATTTAAACGCGCAGGGGCAGCACCTAGAGGAATGGACTATCGGCGGAACAAAAGTCCGGTCGATCGCAGTCCCTCCGCCTCCAGGAACCCAATTCGACCAGGCCCGCGACCTTGCCGAAGATCCGAGCGGAAACGTATTCATATACAACGGCACTTTCACACCGGCACTCGCAACTTATCATCCATCAAGCAGTTCGTGGACTCAGCAAGGTTTCGCCAACTGGAATACGGTTGCCAACACCACGTATGGCGGGCTGACTTATTATAAAGGATTCGTTTACGCCACGGACATGTCAATCGCCGGTGACCCGCCCCAACATGGCAATGGCCTTGTTCGTTTCAATCTCGCCGACGGCACGGCGGCGCGTTTCTTTGACGGCACCGATTTCATCAACGTCAATATCGGCCTGGATGGAATGTTGTATGCGCTCGGTTCCCCGGGCTTATCCGTTATCAATCCGAACACGATGAATGTCGTGCGCCAAGTCAATCTTAGTAGCAACCATGACATTCGCGGGATCGCGGTCAGCGCGGCGGGAGACATTTACACGGCGGACTTGGACAACACGGTTACGCATTTCAGCAGTGCGGGGACGCTGATCCGTGATTATGTAACAAACCACTATTCCATTGGAATAGATTTGCGCGCGATGGAACCGTCATCGTCGGCTCGAACAATGGACTTATTTATGAGTTCGACAGTTCGCTGAACTTGAGACGGACGATCGATACCGGATCGGGCAGCGCGATATTCGTCAAGTTTGCAACGACCCCCGGTGCCGAATATGACAACTATGCCACTCCAAAAAACGCATCTCTGACGGTTGACGCTAACCATGGCGTGCTTGCCAATGACACCGACCCAAGCACGAGTGCGCAACCTCTCGCTGCCGCATTGATCAGCGGACCGGCAAACGGGAAACTGTCTTTCAATCCGGATGGCTCGTTCAGCTACACGCCCAATGCCAATTATCTCGGGAGCGACAGTTTTACATATCAGGATAATGACGGCACGGCCAACAGCAATGTAGCGACAGTCAATATCACCGTTGAGGAGCCGCCCACGGCCTCGGGCGATGCTTATAGCGTCGTCGTAAACCAGCCGTTCACGATTGGCCCTTCGGCACCGGTTTCGTCGCTCACGATGCAAAGTGATCCGGGTGACTGGGTTGGCGGCGGACAGAGCTACAACTTAACCTCCGCAAATGCGACCATCCAAGTTAGCGCAAATGTGACGACGGACCCTAATGTTGTTGGAATACGTGTAAGCAGCCCCACGACGGGGAATAATTTCGGTCTGTCGTTCAAAGCACCGGGCACCGCGCCGCTCATGCCCGGGACATATTCCAATGCGGCTCGATATCCGTTCGAGGGGCCCAACACGCCCGGATTGGACGTTTCAGGTGACGGACGCGGGTCCAACACACTTACGGGCCAATTCACGATCGTCCAAGCTGTCTTCAATGCATCCGGAACGGTGCAGAATTTCGACGCTACATTCATTCAACACAGCGAAGGTGCCGCTCCCGC
Source organism: uncultured Planctomycetota bacterium (assembly GCA_963750865.1). GTDB lineage: Bacteria > Planctomycetota > Planctomycetia > Gemmatales > Gemmataceae > CAVVSQ01. Next base: position 29,370 of record CAVVSQ010000029.1, on the reverse strand, counting down.
GCTGAAAGGGGAAATTCGCTACAACTTTATCGCTCCATCCGGTGTCATTCAGAATGACGCCGATCCAGCCGGTCTGCCACTCAAAGCCATTCTCGTCACCGGCCCGGCGCACGGCACGCTCACGCTCAACCTCGACGGCACCTTCACCTATACCAACGATTCCACTTTCACGGGGGCCGATTCATTCACTTACAAGGTCAATGACGGTTTCCTTGACAGCAATGTGGCGACCGTAACTCTCACTGCACCGACCCAAAAAACGACCACGACCGTGACTTCCTCCCAGCCGCAGGTGCAATACGGCACTTCCGTGACATTGACCGCTGCGGTGAGCGCCGCGGCGGGGAGTCCTAACGGCTCCGTCGAGTTTTACGATGATACCGCCGGCGCCGACTTGGGCGCCGGCACGCGTGTCACGACCAGTTCGACTAGCTCAACCTGGACACTAGCCACAACGGCGAAACAACTTCAAGCAATCGCCGCGTCTCACGCGATACACGCGGCATTCAGCGGGCAAACATTCTTCCAAAACAGCACCGGCACCTTGTCCGGAGGGATTACGGTCACGCCGCTGCCGGTCGGCGTGCAGGGGATCACCCCCCATGACAAAACCTATGACGGCACTTCGGCAGTCCAGTTGAGCGTCGGCACGCTGTCGCTTTCCGGACTGCTTTCCGGCGACCAGGTGACGGTCTCCGCGGGAACTATAGCAGGCGTTTTCGCAAGCAAAGACGCCGGCAGCAATGTCCCGGTCACACTTTCCGGATTGACCTTGGGAGGAGCGCAAGCCTCGAACTACTCAATCGCTCCGCTTGCCGCCAACATCACGCCTGCCCCGGTGCAAGTCTCCGGCATTGCCGCGAAAAACAAGACCTATGACGGCACGACGGCGGCAATGCTCGACGTGAGCGGTGCGATAATCAAAGGCGTCATGCAGGGCGATGCGGTGGCCGTCTCAGGCGCGAGCGGCACTTATGCGAGCAAGGACGTCGGTGCGAACGTTCCCGTAATCGTGCTCACCCTCACGCTGAGCGGAGCGAATGCCGCAGATTACAGCGCGTCACTCGCGCAACCAGCGCCAACCGCCTCGATCACGCCTGCATCCATTACCGTTTCGGGCATCGTGGAAAACAAAAGCTATGACGCGACCACATCAGCCACCGTGACGCCCGCGACGGCAGGTCTGGTCGGTGTGTTGAAGGGCGATCTGGTGACCCTCGTTCAACACAATCCGACGGCGACATTTGCAACCAAAACGGCGGGTTCGCAGATCGTCGCGACACTCACAGGCCTTTCACTCGACGGACCGCAGGCCCTCGACTACGTTTTGGTGCCGACAAGCACGGCCGAGATTGCCCCGGCCGCTTTAACGGTTACCGGCGCCACGACCGACAACAAGATTTACGACGGCACGACGAACGCGGCGATACATCTCGATCATGCGGCGCTGAACGGGAAATTTGCGGGCGACGATGTACACCTGGTGACGAGCGGTGCGACCGGCACATTTGCCGGCAAAGATGTGGGTGCCGCGATCCCGGTCGCCATTCTCGGTATGTCGCTGAGCGGCGCCGACGCTGGCGATTACATTATTGCCCAGGCGGCGACGTCTGCGAGCATCACACCGGCAACACTGACGGTGTCGGGCGTTGCGGTGCCCAGTAAGACGTATGATCGAACCACGTCCGCGACTCTGGTGACGTCCGCCGCCGCGCTTGCAGGGGTGGTGCCGCCCGACTTGGTCGCCTTGGACGCCTCTGCGGCCACCGCTGCCTATGCGAGCCGCGATGTCGGAACCAACATCGCGGTGGCGGTGTCCGGCCTGGGCCTCACCGGGCCGCAAGCGCGTGACTACACACTAACGCAACCTACCGCAGCCGGAGATATCATACCGGCACTTCTCACGGTCACCGGCATAAGGGCGCAGAACAAGGTGTACGACGGAACCGGCACCGCCATGTTGATTACAACGGGCGCGTCACTCAGCGGTGTCTTTGCAGGCGATAACGTCGTCTTGGACCCCAGCGGGGCCGTCGGGACGTTTGCAAGCAAGGACGTGGGAACGGCCATACCGGTGATCGTATCCGGTTTAAAGCTCAGCGGGTCTCAGGCCGGCGATTATACTTTGGGAACTTCAACGGGGGACAACGAAAGCTGGACGCAGTATCAAGGAAATCCCGCCCACACCGGAGCCGTTTCCGCCATCATCAATCCGGCAACCATTGCCGCCGAGTGGACGTTCGACGCGAATTCCCTCGGCATCGGCAATTTGAGCAGCCCCGTCGATGTGGGGTCGGATGTCTATGTCACGGCTTCGAGCAGTTCGCAAAATGGCGGCTTGAATGGGAACTACACCGTCTTCGCATTGGATCCAAGCACCGGCCATCCCGTTTGGAATTACACCCACTCAACGTTTGGTTCGGCCGGATCCGCGCCGAGCGTAAGCGGCAACACGGTGTATGTGCAATTTGGCGGCCATTCCGGCGTTTCAGGGGGCAACTCGACGCAGTATCCCTACATGGTCGGACTTGACTCCGCAACCGGAACACAACGCTTCGCGACCAGTTATGCTGCTCAATGGGGATATCCTAACCAGCCGACGGTGCAGGGAAACGGCGTCTTTGCCGCTGCCGGATACTACGGAGGCATGCGCGGTTACGATGCCGCCGGTGGCGGCGTCCTTTGGGACGCCGGCCTGCCGCAGCAAACCAATTATATTCCCGCCGCGGACGCCAACTTCGTGTACTTGTATCTCGGGCCCGGTTCCGCAAGTCCTGGCCCCGAAGTGGCCACATTCTATGCCATCGATCGCAACACCGGAGGCGCAGAGCTTCATCATTCAGAATCCCGCGGACGCAAACTTCTTTAATTATTCGAATGTCACGTTGGGTGGGCAGGGCGATGCGTTTGTTTTTGACGGCGGCGGCCCTCAGCGTTCCCTCGTTTGTTTTGACCTCGGCAAACACACCATTCGCTGGCAGCAGGCGGTCAATTCATCCGGCACCATGGCCATCGCTGACGGCAAGCTTTACATTCCAATGGGCGATCGCATTGCCGTTCTCGACGAGGCCACCGGTGCGTCCGTAGGGCAGATGATCGCCGGCAACAACGTTGCGTTGGCCAACAATATCCTTGTGACCGGCAATTTGGTGTTCGCCTCGTCGGCGACGAACACCTATGCGTTTGATCGTTCGACGCTCGCTCAAGTGTGGTCGGTGAACTACGGCGGCAATCTGGCCTGGGACGCTCACCGCCTGCTGATCAGCGATGCAAAAACCATTCGATCTTACAATACGATCCCGACAAACCTGATTACCGCGAATATCACGCCGGCTCCCCTACAGGCGAACGGGATTGCCGTAGGCGACAAGACCTATGACGGTGCCACCGGAACGCCTGTCAACGCGGACAACGCTTCGATTTCCGGTATTATCGGCGGCGATTCGGTTAGCCTAGACGCCGCGGGGGCACGCGGCACATTCGCCTCAAAAGACGTCGGCCGCGGCATTGATGTAACTATCACCGGCCTGGTGCTGGCGGGTCCGCAAGCAAGCGATTATACGATTACGGGGACGGCTAAAGGAAACATTGTTCCGCGCCCTCACCGTAAAAGGAATTGCCGTGCAAGATAAAATCTACGACGGCACGACCGCGGCAAAACTGATCGTCAATAATCTGTCGCTGGCGGGCGTCATGGCCGGTGACCAAGTGACAGTATCAGCACCGAGTCCAAGCGGCGTGTTTGCGACCAAGGATGTCGCCAACTCGATATCGGTCGCGTTGACGGGTCTCACGCTCGGTGGCCCCCAAGCATTCGATTACTTCATCGCGCCGCTCGCAGCAAACATAACACCGGCGACCGTCCAGGTTTCCGGGCTCGTCGCCATGGATAAGGCTTATGACGGCACGCTTACGGCCGCGCTCAATCTGAGTGGCGCCATGATCGCGGGAATCATTGCCGGCGATTCAATCACCGTGACGGGAGCCAAGGGAACATTTGCAATTAAAGACGTTGGCTCAAGCATCCCGGTTACTGTTACCACCATCACTCTGGGCGGACCCCAGGCTGGGGACTATATGCCTCAGTTGCCGCAACAACCGCTGTCAGCCGCGATCACGCCGGCTCCCCTTACGGTTTCAGGCATCGTCAAGGATAAAGTTTACGATGGCACCACGTCGGCAGTATTGACGCCGGCGACTGCGGCGCTCGCTGGCGTATTCGCCGGTGATAGCGTCACGCTGATCCAAAACAACCCGGCTGCCGCCTTCAAGAGCAAGCAGGCCGGGGCTCAGGTGCCGTTGACATTAATCGGCGTGGCTCTGGACGGCCCACAAGCCATGGACTACACGCTCTTGCCCACGACTTTCGCTGCCATAACGCCGGCATCGGTGATGATAAAAGGCGTCGTCGCCGACGATAAGCCATATGACGGCACAACGGCCGCCACGGTGCACACGGCTGGGGCGACGCCTGTCGGTGTGATCCCTAATGATGACGTTCAAGTGGCGCCAAGCGGAGCCACCGGGACGTTTGCCCAAAAGGACGTCGGTAAATCCATTGCGGTCGCGGTTTCGGGCGTGACGCTCACGGGCGCCCAGGCGCAAGATTACACGGTTGTTCAACCCACCACGAGCGCCAACATCATATCGGCTCAAGTCACCCTTTCCGGCATATCGGCACGCAGCAAGACCTATGACGGCACCGCCATCCGCATCGCTCAAAATCGGGCAGTATTTCCTGACCACGGGAAATGTGCTGGTCGATGATGAAGTGTTTGGGTCAAGTTCACAAGTCCGCGAGATTACGCCTTCGGGAACTGTGGTCCATTCCGTTAACTTTGCCACCCAAGGGCAACCACGCGCTGCCGTCATGGATAGCAATGGGAATATCGACATCTACAACGGCACCTTCAGTCCGACCCTGACCACGATTAATCCGGCCACGGGCGCGGTGGTAGGCAACACGACTCTTGCGGGTTGGAGCACGATCAACAATACGACTTACGGGGGCCTCGCGGCATATGGAAACTACGTTTTCGCAACCGACGAGACGACCGCCAGCGGAGGCGATGCCAACGGCATCGTCCGTTTCAATATCAATGATTTCACCGCGCAACGATTTGACAGCGGTCTCGGTGATTACATCCAACTTACGATGGGCAAAGACGGCCTGTTGTATGCGCTCACGCCAAGCGGCAGCCCCGGCGGCCGGGAGTGCGACGTATTTGATCCGAACACCATGGCACGCGTAAAGCACATTTCGTTCGGCTTCCGCGACTTGCGGGACATCGCAGTCGACGCGAGCGGCAAGATTTACGCCGTCACGATGTCCGATCCCCACATTTATGTATTTGACAATAATGGAACGCTGCTGAGCACGGTGACGACCGCGCATAACGGTTACACGGGAATCAGCATCAACAACAAGGGACAACTGGTTGCCGACGGCGGCGGCAACCTTTTGTTCACGGACATCGCGTTTAGCAGTTTCAATACGGTGCCGATTTCCAGCCAAAGTCCGGTCGGGACCTTTGTCTCTTGGATCGAGCCCCCTTTAGGGGGTTCCGGGGACACGCCGCTGCAAGGAGTCGTGGCGGGCGACTCCGTTTCCGCGGATACTTCCCACGCGGTTGGGACCTTCGCGAGCACGGACGTCGGGAAAAACATTACGGTCACCGTCACGGGCATCACCCTGTCTGGTCCCCAAGCTAGTGACTACACTCTGGCGCCGGTGGTGCTCGGCGCTGACATCACGCCGGCCGCCATTTCCGTGACGGGAGTGACCGCCAACAACAAAGCGTACGACGGCACAAACACCGCGGCGCTTAATGTCAGTGCCGCGACGCTGCAAGGAGTGCTGCCGGGGGACGATGTGAAACTCACGGGCAACATGGGCACCTTCGCAAGCAAGGACGTTGGTGCCACGATCGCCGTGGCTGCATCCGGGTTAAGCCTGACTGGGGCCCGAGCCGGCGACTACACCTTGACTTTGCCAAATATCAACGCCGCCATCAGTCCCGCGACCTTGACGGTGACTGGCGTCAGCGCGAATGACAAGACATACGACGGCACGAGCGCGGCGCAAATAAAAACGGCAGGCGCTACGCTGATCGGAATTTTTGGCAACGATAGTGTTTCGCTAAACGCTTCCAAAGTAGTCGGCGCTTTTGCCGCCGCCAACGTCGGCAAAAACATTGCGGTGACTGTCACTGGTCTGTCATTGAGCGGCCCCCAGGCCGGCGATTATGTTCTGGTGCAACCGACCGTCACGGCCAACATCAATCCATTGCCCACGACCACGACTGTCGCTTCGTCGTCGGCATCCCTACCTTATGGCACACCCGTGACGTTAACCGCGACCGTCTCGGAATCGATCCCGCCGGTCCAACCGATAATTCTTTACAGCGATACAACTACAGGCGCCAATGCGGGCATCGGTGAGGCCATCGTGGGTTCAAGCACCAATCCCGGCAATCCGGCCGGGGGAAAAGCGTTGCCGTTTGTTCCTACCAAAACCGCCGCCGCTTACTACAATCGAATTGCCGCTTTATTCAGTCACCGGAGCGACCAACGATTTCGACGTGCGATTATACGCCGACAATACCGGGCAGCCCGGTAAGTTGTTGGAATCGTACGCCGTGAATGTCACGAATTCGACTCAGCCGACCATCTGCACATCGGTATTGCATCCCGTGCTCACGAGCGGAATGAGATATTGGCTGGCCGTCTTGCCGGCAGAGGCCGCAAGTTCCGGAGGATGGTACTGGAGTTGGCCGATTCAGTCCGGAGGCCTGCTTAATAGCACCGACCTCGGTGCAACCTGGCATGTCAATCCGTTTGGTTACCACAACCTAGCGGCAATCACCATATTTGGAGGAACGATTTCGCCGACCAACCCGACTGGAACCGTAGAGTTTTTCGACCAGACCACCGGAGCCGACCTTGGCGCGGCAACCGTCACGAGCAGCACGGCATCCACTACCACGTGGAGTTACACAACGTCTCCGAAGCAATTGCAAGCAAGCCAAGTTTCACAGGTCATTCAGGCCGTATATACACCGCCAGTCGGAGTGGCGGGAAGCATCGGCACTCTACCGGGCGGGCTAACCGTCGCGCCGCTGCCCTTGACCGTCTCTGGGATCACCTCTCAAGACAAAACCTACGACGGCACCACCGCCGCCATATTGAACACAGCCAATCCGGCCATCTCCGGATTTTTAAGCGGTGACTCCGTGTCGCTAGACACGAGCGGCGCTCCGCCAACTTCGCCTCGCCCAATGTCGGCACAAATATCCCTGTGACCATCTCCGGACTGAGCCTCTCAGGGCCCCAGGCGAATGATTACGTCCTCACTCCCCCCACGCTCTCGGCGAATATCACCCTGGCCATGGCAGTTCCATAACCTCCAAAGCCGGCTATGCATCCATTCCTGAACCGGCACCGGGCGCGACAGTTTCTTATTACTTCACGATTTCCCTGGCTGACATGCCCTCCAAGCCGGTCACGATTTACTACCAGACGCGTGACGGCTCGGCGAAAGCGGGCGAGGAATATCGCGGCGAAACCAACTATCGGGTGACGTTTCCCGCGTTCACTCACGGGGAAAGCCTCACGGCAGCAGCCATCGCTCGACATCTCCATCACCATCAATGGCGGCATGTTCAACACGGCGGCCCCGAAGACGTTTTCGGTCGTCCTGACATCGGCGTACAATGCGATGATCAATCCGACTAGCAAGACGGCGACGGGAACTATCATGGGCACCACGCCGCCGGCACTCACCCCCGTTAGCATTGCGAACTACAGCGCGGCGGGCCCTGCCGCCGGCTCCAATGTATTCGATGTGCCCGCGAAATTGAGTGGACCAGCGCACGCAGGCGATTACGGTTTATTACACCACAAACGACGGCACGGCGACATCGGGCGTTGATTACTTGGGCCAAACCAACGGCCACGTGATCATTGGAGCGGGCGAAAGCAGTGCGGACATTCCAATCACCATCCTCGCCGATGTCGCCGGGCACCGAAATTCGACGTTTACGATCACGATCTGGCAATGGATCGACTCGGCCGTCGTGTTCGCGACCGCCACGGTGACCATCGAATGAAAGAGGACGTGCAAGCTCCACGCCGCGGACGCGACGGCGGCCTTTCATCTGCCCCTCGACAACCTGCTGCGCCTGGTGCGCTCTCAGCACGCGTCGCGTGCTCGGCGCGCGCTCGCCTCGCGCTCGGCGCGGGTCTCCCGACCCCGCCGCCTCGCCTCGCCTCGCCGTGCAAGCCCAGTTGTCACCGTCAAAGCCGTTAGGTGACGGTGAATTCTTCAGCCGCACATTTGTCGGCACATTCGATTCCCACCACCCCCACCGTTAAAACGCCGTTTCCAAACGGTGCCCGCAGTGCGGTCCGAACCTTCCGCTCCCATTTATGACGGATCGCGAATTCCCCAGACGCCGCTTGACATGCGCCGCCGTGCGCAGGCGCGGCACGCACCGGTGCAACCTGATTCCCTCCATAGTAGCGCATCCGGCTGGACTGTGTGGAGAGCAAAAGCGCTCGCGAACGGGCGACACGCGGCATTGCAGGACCGCGTCCGGTGGTACGGTGACCGGGGTCGGTACTCCGACCCTGGATTTACCCACACTTGCTATATTCCACACAACGGCTAAACATTGCGTGCAGCGCTCATCGCAAGAAAACCGGGGGCGGAGTACCGACCCCGGCCACGGTCGAGTCCAAGTCGTACGGTGGCCGGGGTCCTGTACTCCGCCGCCATAGGCATCAAGTTAAGCAAACAGGCGAAAAACGGTTCCCCTCTCCCCCAGTACTCTGGGGGAGAGGGGCGGGGGTGAGGGGGGTTAGCGGGCCATGGGAAGACACCAACTCTTTTTGTGTCGTCGCCCTACCCCCCTCACTCCAACCCCCTCGCCCCGAAGTACCGAGGGGAGAGGGGGCTGATTTTGGCTCGGCTTCCTTAACTTGATGCCTATGGGGTCCGGTACTCCGGCTCCCGGTTCACCGCGTCATTGCTAATTTAGCTGAGCGCATGAATGGGCGCCATCGCCTCAAGCACCTGCGCTATCCATGACATGATTGACCTCGCAGGCTGGAAAGGCGGGTTCTGAAAACAACGAAAATTAGCGCGCCGCCGCTGCGCCCCCCGGTAACGAGTGACACCGCGGCGTGGGCGTTCCTACTACCGCGCCCGTCGATCGACGCCAACGGGATGGGCCAGGTTGAGCCGGCGGCGACTGTTCGAACGCCACCATCGCGTGAAATGATGACGACGTTCGAAAGAACGATGATGAGATTGCCTTTCGCCCAATCAACCTTTAGCTCGCCCTCCTCGGCCATTTCGATACGCTCGTTGCGTCCCTCGTTGTCGCGATGCATGATAACCGGGCGAATCAGACGGCCATCCTTCACTTCCTTGGCCCAGATTTCGCAGTTGGCTTTTTTCAGGTCGAGGTAGCCTGATTTTAATTGGTCGTACAAGCCAATTGGAATCCCCTGGCCACCGCCGTCGATTGGCTCGCGAATTCTGAGCGCCGGTTCTTTTGACGTATCGATAAGGAGCTTTAGGTCCGGCTCTCCTTTCGTAATATCCACCGGATTCTGCTTCCCTTCACGATTGATAACCGCGACCTTCAGCCAGCAGGTGCCATCTCTCTGGGCATGGAAGGAAAATTCATTTTTGTCGGGCGTGATCCTGGCGACATTTCGATAGGTGTTGCCACGATCCCACGAAGCGAAGAGGAGAATCTCCTTCATTTCACTCCTGAGCGATTCCGTTGCAATGTTAACCGGAATACGCACGCTGCGTTGGTCAGTACGCTCAGTGGCGTCACTTTTATCACTCGGAAACTGGATGGCGTGTTTGGCGGTATGAACTGGCTCGGCTAAGCGATCTTCCACGGGTCCCGGGCTTTCCGCAGGCGCCCCTCCCTCCACCGTGGGCTTCACCCGCTTGAAGATCATCAATCCGCGCCCAGAATTCGGTGGTGCTCTGAAGGCGTCGGGGATGGCGGCTCGCACCTATTGCGGAGCAGATTTTCAAATCATCGCCATCTAATGCGTAAATACCAACCGCCTTCCGCTCCACGTTCCCGGATTTGGATGTCAAAAAAATCCGTTTGGGCGTTGTTGTGGCGTCCAACTGGAAGAACTCCTCACCCTGCTGTTCGGGGCAAATCATTAAATCGCCGACGATATTTCTGTGAAGTGTAATTCCATTACTTGCATAGAGGGATACGGGGATTTGTTCACCGCTGATTCTACCGCGGACAAGTTTCCATTCTCCTTGCAATTTCTCCTCGTCTGTCTTGGGAGCGGCGGTCTGTCGCTCAAGGACCACTATCAACAGACTATGGTCATTTGAGGAAGTCGGAATCTCGGTTGGGCGTTTTCCCAGTATGAGTTCCCGAAAACACAACGTTAGCGTGTCTTTGTCCAAAGCAAAGATGCCCCGGTAGGTCTGTTGCGGTGCAGTATCAGCAATCCGAAGTGTCATGTTGATATTGTTTGGGAGCGGCTTCCTTGTCATCGTTATCGCCCCAAAAGTGATAACTCGCAACCTGCCGAGGCTCCGGTGTCTCGGTGGGCGAAAGCAGGGCCGGTTTCATTACCATCCTGTCCTTTCCAATCCACCACTTCGATTCTTGTCCGTGGGATTGTTTCTCTCCGTGCCAAACCTCCTTGACTACTCGCCACGTCCCACGCAACTTTTCATGGTCGGTCTTGGATTTTGCCGCTTTCTTTTTTGCCTGCATCGGGTTCCTCCTCGGATCGGGCCACCTGGCGGACCGCCGGTTTCACTCCACCTTTTCCAACCTCGGTCTGCTGCCCCTCCGCGGTCCCATTTACAAGCACACCGCCTCCCAAGGCCATAACGCTTCCCACCACGAACACTCCCGCCGCGATTTTGATCTTCGTCACAAACATAGCTTTCATCGCTCCTTCCATGAGAATGGCTACGTTGGCGGCGATCATGCCCGTAGCCGCGGATTTTCCAGCCGTGTAGACGCTTGCGGCCTTGATCGTGGCGGCCACCAGTGATGGCGGCACGCAGGCCGATAGCGAGTTCTCCAAAACCATGACGCCGCCCGCCGGCGCCAGTCCATGTCGCGCGAGGCGCTTGGCGAGGATGACTTTGCCGCGCGCCAGTCGGCCCGCGACGGTTCCCTGGGGCCAGCCAAGTTGCTGGGCGGTTTCCCTGATGGACTTGCCTTCGAGATTGCAGAGCAGAATAGGCAGCCGATAAATCTCGGCGAGGCGGCTCAATTCTTGATCGAGCAGCGGCTTCAAGGAGTGCGCGGCGCTTGCGGTTGGCGCCTCAGGTTCGGGCAGAGCGTTGACATGCCTCTCCCGTGCCTGCTTTTTCACCCTCAAGGCGCGCGCTTTGAGGGCGGTGCGCAGGGCAACGCCATGGACCCAATTGGCAACCATGTCGCGCGACTTCACCGACGACGCCTTGCGGGCCAAGACGAGAAACGTGGCCTGGAATGCGTCCTCGGCATCGTGATGGTTGCCGACCACGCGCCGGCAGACCTTGAGGACCATGGGGCCCAGGCGGCGGACCAGCGCCTCGAAAGCCGCTTCATCGCGCTGGGTGATGTACAACTCCAAGAGTTGGCCATCGGTCAGGCCCGGCTCCATCGCGCACGAGGACGATGCGGCGCAACTGCTGGAAAACCGTATTGAGGTGGGATGTCGCCAAACGTCACCATCCTTGGCTTGCGCTCGAAAGGTCTATCCTATACTGCCTGGTGGAACCGAGTTTTATACACTTTTTTCTGAAATTGGGCCAGGGAGTGAAGCCTCGCCCTTATGTGGCGAACCGAGGGCCGGAGTACCGGACCCGATAGGCATCAAGTTAAGCGTCCTTCAAAAACCGTGGCCGGGGTCGGTACTCCGCCCCCGGTTTTCTTGCGATGAGCCCTGCACGCACTGTTTAGCCGTTGTTTGGAAATAGAGCAAATGTGGGTAAATCCGGGGTCGGAGTACCGACCCCGGCCGCCGAGCCTTGACTAACAATCCCCGCGGTTCGGGTAGACCCGGGATATCAATCCGCGAACAGCGCCTCCACATACGCATCCGGATCGAACAGCTCCAAGTCTTCCGGCTTCTCGCCGACGCCCACGAACTTCACGGGCAGGTCGAGTTTTTGCTTGATGCCGAAGATCGCGCCGCCCTTGGCGGTGCCGTCGAGTTTGGCGAGGACGATGCCGGTGCAGTGGACCGTCTTCTTGAAGTTTTCGGCCTGGGCGATGGCGTTTTGGCCGCTGGTGGCGTCGAGCACCAGCAGGACTTCATGCGGCGCGCCGGGGATGTTCTTGCTGACCACGCGATGGATTTTCTCCAGCTCGCGCATCAGGTGGACTTGCGTGTGCAGCCGGCCGGCGGTGTCGACGATGAGCACGTCGAAATTGCGCGCCGCGGCCCTTTCGCAAGCGTCGTGGGCCACGCTGGCCGGGTCGCTGCCTTGCTGATTCTTGACGATTTCGCAGCCCAGCCGCTCGCTCCAGATCGTGAGTTGCTCCACGGCCGCCGCCCGGAAAGTGTCGCAGGCCGCGAGGATCACCTTTTTGTTTTGATCCTGGCACCACTTGACCAACTTGGCGATGGACGTCGTCTTGCCCGAGCCGTTGACGCCGGCGACCATGACCACCGTCGGTCCGGGCACGAAGCGGATCCCCTCCGAACGGCCGGCCAACAGCGTCTTGAGCTTGTCCATGACGAACGTTTTGACATCACCCGAGATTTCCTTGTCTTGAAAGGCCTGGCGAACGGCGGCCACGATCTCGGTGGTGGCCACGGTGCCGACGTCGGCCAGGTAAAGCCGTCTTTCAAGCTCCATGAGGAACGTTTGATCGACGCGCCCCTTGAGGCGAAATAATTCCGCCACGCCGCCAAAGAGGCTGCGCGTCTTCGCCAAGCCGCTTTTGATTTTAGTCCACAGTTTGCCGAGCATGGATTGGCATTCCTCACGAGAATTCAGGTTTACTCGGTCGCGGGCACCTGGGTGCCACGGGCGGCTTTTCCGCCCGTGCAAACCCGGTGAAGCTGCATCCCTAGACACGGGCAGACAAGCTACCCGTGGCACCCAGCTCTTTGCGAAGACTCATCGCACGTAACCCCGACAACTCCGTGCCGCTGAGACCGCAGGCACCGACCGCCCGGTGCGGCAACCCGGGTCCATGGCAATCGCTGCCGCCGCTGACGGCAAGCCCCAGTTGGCTTGCCCAGCCGCGGAACTCACGCCGCCTGCCATGTTTGCAACTGGGATACTCCGCTTCCACCGCCCGCATCCCCAAATCACGCAACTCCCGCAATGACTCCGACGAACACGAGTTGCCCGGATGCGCCCAACTGGTTACGCCGCCGGCAGCGTTGACAAGGTCGATGGCCGTCGCGATGGGCAAGCTTCGCTTGGGCACGCACACCCGGCCATTATCGCCAAGGTAGCGGTAAAACGCTTGCCGCACCGTGTCGGCGCGGCCGGCCTTGACCAACATTTCCGCCAGGTGGCGCCGGCCCAGCGCCACGCCGTGGGCGGCGCCTCTCTCCACTGGCAAACAGACGCCCTGCTCCCGCAATCTCGCCACCATCGCGTGAAATCGGTGCGCACGGTCGTCGCGCAAGTTTGCGAGCGCCGCCCGCAGCGCCTCGTCGCTTGGGTCGAAAAAGTAACCGAGCAGGTGCAGTTCGCGCCCGTGAAACTCGGCCGAAATCTCCACGCCGGCAATGACCTCGAGCCGATCGCCGGCCGCCTGGCGTGCCGGGCCGATTCCGTCGAGCGTGTCATGGTCGGTAATGGCGATGGCCGCCAGGCCGCTGCGCCGGGCGAGATCGACGATTTCCAGCGGCGTGTAGGTGCCGTCGCTGGCGGTGGTGTGAAGATGTAAGTCCGCTCGGCCGGCGGCGCGCGGTTGGGCCAACTGCTGGCAAAGGCTGGTGAATGGCTGCCCCGCCGGCATGTCAGCTTCCTTGGGGGGCGATGGAATCCGTGCTGGGTGCCTCGGTAGCGGCGGGCTGTTCACCGCTCGCCTCACGCCGCAGACGATCCAGGACACCATTGACGAAAGCCGACGAGTCCGCGGAGCCATACCGCCGCGCCAGTTGGATGGCTTCGTCGAAGGCCACGGCCGGCGGCGTGTCTTTGTTGAACAAGAGCTCGTAGGCACCCAGGCGGAGCACGTTGCGGTCGACGGTGGCCATGCGGACGACGCGCCAATTCTCGGCGGCGGCGGCCAGCCGCTTGTCGATGTCGGCTTGGTTGGCAACGATGCCGGCATAAAGACTGAGGCAGAACTCTTGCATGGCCGGCTCGCGCAGCCGATTATGCACAAAAAGCTTCGACCGCCTCATTGGGAACGCTCGCATTGTGGTCCCGTTGAAACAGCAGTTGCAGAGCGACTTCCCGCGCACGCGAACGTTGAGTCATCTAATTTCCCACCTTGATGAGCCGGCTATCGGTGCGCACAAACAGGCAGCCGCCACTGACGGCGGGTGTCGCTTGGACTTTTCCCTTGAGCTCATTATGGCCCAAATCTTTATAAGCATCGGCCGCGGCAAACAGCGTCGTTTTGCCGGCATCGTCGAATGCATAGATCGTCTTGCCTGCCGCCAGCAGCGACGCTCCGAACCCGCCCCCCAACCGCTCGGACCAAATTGACTTCCCAGACTTCGCTTCGAGACACGTTGCGATGCCCTGATCGGAAATCATAAACAAGCGGTCATCGACCACCACGGGTGACGGCACGTTGGGCACATTTTTGCGAAAGCGCCACGCGACATGCGTCTTGGTGACATCGCCCGTGCCGTCGGGACGGATCGCAATGAGTTCAGGCGGGGCAAAGCCGCTGCTGACGATCACCAGGCCGTGGGTGAACACAGGCCGGGGGACATTTGAAAAGCCGCCGTAGCGCAGACGCCACAGTTCCCGTCCGGACATGGGATCGTAACTATAGACGCAAAACGCTCCGGGAATAACCACCTGGTCTTTGCCGCCAACGCTGATGACGAGCGGCGTGCTGAAGGCACGCCGCGACTCGGGTTGCTTGCCCTTGGCCTCGGGACGCTCGGATTGCCAGAGAACCTCTCCCGTCGCCGCGCTCAGCGCCGCGGCGAACTGAAGGTCGGAGCCGTCATAGGCGCAAATCAAGCGATCCTTATACAGCGTCGGCGAGCTCGCCGGACCGGTCTCGTGGTTGATGACCAGCGTCTCGTTTTTCCAAAGGACGCTGCCCGTGCTCGTGTCAACGCAGGCGGTGCCATAGCGCCCGAAATGAGCGTACAGCCTGCCCTTATCCAGGATTGGCGTCGGCGTGGCCAAGCCGTTACGAGGATGAAGCGTATGAGCCTTGGCAAGCGTAAATAGCTCGATATCACGGCGAAGCTTGCCCGTTTGCTCGTCGAACGCCACGGCCTTGAGTGAAAAGCCCCCTGCGCTCGGTGGGTACGGCGGTCGTCAACCAAACTTGGCCATCCATGATCACCGGCGAGGACCAGCCGCTGCCCGGAACGTCAACCGACCAGTGTTTATGGAGATTTTCGCTCCATGACGTGGGCAAAGGGCCCGAAGCATGCCCCTGGCCATCGGGTCCGCGGAACTGGGGCCAGGCGACGGTTAGGTCGCGTGGCTCGGCCGCGTGGCAGCAACTTTCGCAGGCCTGTGCCAGAGCGCCAAGCAAGATGACGCAGACGGTAATCTCAATAAAAAGGCGTATCCGCTGCGGCATCGGTGTTCCTTGTCAGCGCAAAAAGCGTGTTGGCGCAAGGATGATATTCTATGGTGTGCGCTTCTTGGAGATGAGTAGTATTTCAGTTTTTCAGCAGTCGATCTAAAGTCGCTCTGTCGGCTTCAAGGTCGTCCAGCGAGTACGATTGGCGTGCGCCATGCCGCGCCGAGCCACGTTTGGGTTTCCAGGCGATCCCTGACGCCAAGAAGTTCTTGGACCTGAAAGACGAATTTTGGGTCGCTGGTGATAAACCAAAGAAAAGAATGCGTATCGAGAAGGAACCTCAAGGCATGTACTCCGCGAAATCGTTCAGGTGTTCATCATCTTCGACTGCCAGCACAATCATGTCTTTGCAGCGTCCTGTTTGGCGTGGCCGGCGATCATGGTCGGTTGTTCGCCGCCCAACTTAGCGACGGGCAGATGATTCTCGGTGATGACGACTTCTTCGCCCGGGCTCAAGCGATGAACGAGATCTTTGAGAGTGGCTTGGGCCTGGTCCAGGTTTATTGACAGAGCCATGATCTTAACCTCCCATTCAAGGGAAAATTGTCAAGCGGTTCGGCACGGCCTGGAAACTTACGGGGCAGAGAGCCAGAGCGGCTTCTCCGCCCACGACAGCATTCTAGCGTGAACCGCGTTCTTTTTCTCCATCTCCGCCCGCAAAGTCGCCTCCGATTGAACGCCTACATAGCGCGCCGCGATTTTGCCGTCTTTGAAAATGAGCAGGGCGGGGATGGAGGAAACGCCATAGTGGGCCGCCAGCTCTTGGTTGGTGTCCACGTTGACTTTGCAAACCTTGTGGTCCTTGGCCAAGGCGTCGATGGTCGGGTTCATGGCGCGGCAAGGCCCGCACCACGCCGCCCAGAAATCCACGAGGACCGGCTCGGCGGATTGAAGCACCTCCTTCTTCCAGTTAAACTCGTGTAGCAGCATTGGCCGCACCTCCGCGCGTAGACCATGGTAGAATCGACGGCACCTGATTCACCCCCGCTGTCCTCAAGGAGAGGGATATGCCCGCTATTTCGCCAAGGCAAGCGTCGACGGTTCTCACCGTACTCATTGCATTTCTCATTCCGCAATACTCCCAAGGTCAAACCACCGCGACCCATAAAGTAAGTTTGAACGGCCACACGTTCACGTTGCCCGCCGGCTTTGAAATCACGCTGGTCGCCGGGCCGCCGTTGGTGGATAGGCCGGTCACCGTTGATTTCGATGACCAGGGCAGGCTTTATGTGGCGGATTCGAGCGGCTCCAATGAAAACGTCATGCTGCAGCTCAAGAAAAAGCCGCACCGCATCGTGCGCCTGGAAGACACCGACGGCGACGGTCGTTTTGACAGGAGCACCGTCTTCGCGGACAAAATGATGTTCCCTTCCGGAACCATGTGGCTGGACGGCTCGCTTTACGTGTCGGGGCCGCCGAGCTATCTGGAAGCTCACGGACACCACGGGCTCGGGTGTGGCCAACCAGCGCGAGGAATGGTTTCACGGGAAAACTCTGACCGGCTGTGCCAACGATTTGCACGGCCCTTATCGCGGGCCCGACGGCCTGATCTATTGGTGCAAGGGGGCGTTCGCGAAGCAATCCTATGACCAACTGGGCAAGCAACCGTTCGTCACGCGGGCGGCTCACGTTTTTCGCTGCCGGCCGGACGGCTCGCACATCGAGCCGGTCATGACCGGGGGCATGGACAACCCCGTCGATCTCGTGTTCACGCCGGGCGGCGAGCGCATCATCACCACGACGTTTTTGCAACATCCCGCCGCCGGTCACCGCGATGGCCTGATCCACATCATCTACGGCGGTATCTACGGCAAGGATCACGACCCCATCTACGAGCACAAATGGACCAGCCCCGCGCTCATGCCCGTCCTCGCTCATCTCGGTCCGGCGGCTCCCTCGGGGCTGCACCGCTATGAGTCATCGGCTTTCGGGCCGGAATACAAGGACAACCTCTTTGCCGCGCTGTTCAACTTGCAAAAAGTCACACGGCATGTGCTGGAGCCGGACGGGGCGACGTTTCGCTGCCGTACCGAAGATTTCGTGGTCTCGGACAACAAGGACTTTCATCCCACAGACGTGATCGAAGATGCCGACGGCAGCTTGTTGATCGTGGACACTGGCGGCTGGTACAAGCTTTGTTGCCCCAGCTCGCAGCTCTACAAGCCGGATATCAAGGGTGCCATTTACCGCGTGCGCCGTGCGGAAGCGCCGCGTGTCTCGGATCCGCGCGGACTAAAGCTCGCCTGGGCGACGATGAAGGCGGACGAACTGGCGAGCTTGTTGTCAGATTCGCGACCAGCCGTGCGGCGGCGCGCGATCGAACGTCTGGGGACCCTACCAGAAGCCGTGCCCGTGCTGGCGCGCGTGGTCTCATCATCCCAGTCGGCCGATACTCGCCGGGACGCGGTGTGGACCTTGACCCGCATTTCCCAGCCGGCGGCGCGGGCGGCAGTACGGCAAGCGCTGTTGGACGCGGACCACACGGTGCGCCAAGCGGCACTTCATTCCACCAGTGTCTGGCGCGACCGCGATGCCGTGCCCTTACTCATCGAGATTCTCAAAAAGCCCTCGTTGCCCAATCGCCGCGCGGCGGCGGAAGCGCTCGGACGGATCGGCGACAAAGACGCAGTGCCTGGTTTGCTCGGAGGCGCTGGCGGAGCCTGCCGATCGCACGCTGGAGCATTCGTTGACGTATGCGCTGATCGAGATTGCTGATCCCGCAACCACTGTTCTCGGCCTCAAAAGCGTAAACAACGATGTGCAACGTGCCTGTTTGACGGCCCTCGATCAAATGGGGCATGGCGAGTTGGCCCGCGAAGGTGTCCTGAGCGCGCTGACGTCCAAGGATGCTCGGCTGAAGGAGACAGCCTGGTGGATCGCCGCCAGGCATGCCGACTGGGCACCGCAACTTGCGGGCAACCTGCTTGAGCGCCTGCAATCTGTCGAAGTTGGAAGCCGCTGAGAAAAAAGAACTCACCCAACAACTGGCGCGGCTGGCGCGGGCACCGGCAATTCAGACGTTGCTCGTCGAAGAGCTTTCCGATCCTCGGGCAAACTTAGCGGCGCGGCGACTATCCCTGGAGGCGATGGCCCAAGCGGGCCTTAAAACGACACCGACGAATTGGCTCAGCGCGCATCGCGAAGACGATGACCGACACGCCCGCTTTGACAGAACCCAGCATACGCACCGCGCGCGCATTGAATTGGCCCAAGCAGCCGCCCGCCCTGCTCGTCGCGGCTTTGAAGCACGTTGCCGCTGATACTGGCAAGTCGCCGACCATGCGCTCGAACGCGCTGGCGGCTGTGCCCGACGGCCTTAATTCGTTGGATGAGGCGCAATTCGGCCTTGTCCGCGACGCATCTTGGGACGGATCAAGCCGTCGGGCTACGTTCCTTGGCTGCTGACATCGTGATGCGCGCCAGCTTGACGTCCAACCAACTTCTGGCTTTGAGCGAAAACCTCGAGAAGATCGGGCCGCTCGAAGTGCAGCGGGTCCTCCAGGCCTTCGCGCAGTTCACGCGATGACCAGGTTGGGCAGCGGTTGGTGGAAGCCTTGAAGGTGCCCACGGTGCCGCGCGGGTCTGCGCGCGAGATGGTCAAGGCCGCCTTGGCCAAGTATGGTCCTGAAATTCAAAAGCACGCCCAGGAGCTCTATAAACTGCTGGATGCCGATAGCGGCAAGCAAAAAACGCACCTCGAAGAGTTGGTCGCCAAATTGCCGGCCGGCGACGTGCGGCGCGGACAGGCGGTCTTTAACAACACCAAGGTCGCCTGTGTCACCTGCCATTCGATCGGCTATCTGGGCGGCAAGGTCGGTCCCGATTTGACGCGCATCGGCGCCATCCGCACCCAGCGCGACCTCTTGGAGGCGATCGTGTTTCCCAACAGCAGCTTCGTGCGCGGCTACGAGCCGTTCCTGGCCGTCATGAAAAGCGGCAAGACGCATAACGGCATTCTGCGCAAGGATTCACCGGAGGAAGTCGTTCTCGTCTTGGGCGCTGACCAGGAGGTGCGTCTGCCGCGCACGGACATCGAGGAATTGCAGCCGAGCCGCGTCTCGGTCATGCCGTCGGGTCTCGATCAACAACTCAGCAAGCAAGATTTGGCCGATCTGGTGGCGTTTTTGAAGGCATGTCGCTAAAGAGCCGCGCACGCAGTAAGCGGATTAATCTTCTCGTGACCAGGCTCTGCCTGGTCATGCACTGCTCGCGAGGCTCCGCCTCGCTTTCCGACCACCCGGCTGTGATTGCTCGCACGCGTGGGCGATTTTCGTGCAGGCGGAGCCTGCCAGGTTCGTGCAGGCGGAGAGCCTGTGAATTTTTTACCTTGCCGTTTGTTTCCAGGGCGCTAACCTAGTCGCATGAACACTATACCGCCTGTCTCTGATGCCGAAACGAGTGACGCCGGTCTGCTTTTCGACGTGGGCGAGCCGCTGCTCAAGGCGATGCCCGCAGCGACCGCGATTCCCGCCCCACGCCTGCGGCTGGCCGAGCGCAGCCAGGGCGAAATGCGTACCGCCTCGCTTGATGAGTTGCTGCCCCCCGACCACGAAGTCCGAGTCGTTTGGGATTACGCCTGTCAGCTCGATCTCACGCGGCTGCTGCAAAGGATCAAGGCGGTGCCGGGCCAGCCAGGCCGCGACGCCACCGATCCACGCATCCTGCTCGCGCTCTGGCTGTTTGCCACCTTCGACGGCATCGGCAGCGCCCGCACCCTTGATGGTCTGTGCCGCGAGCACCTTGCCTACCAGTGGCTGTGCGGCGGCCTGAGCTTGAATTATCACACGCTCGCCGACTTTCGCAGCCAGCACACCGACATCCTCGACCAGTTGCTGACCGACAGCGTCGCCACCATGCTGTACAAGAAGTTGATCACCCTCAAGCAAGTCGCCCAAGACGGCATGCGCATTCGCGCCGCCGCCGGCACTCGTCGTTCCGTCGGGAACCCAGCTTGAAGATTTGCTTGGAGGTAGCCAAGCAGGTGCAGGCCCTGAAGAACCAGGTGGACGAAGACAAGCAAGCGGCCTCGCGTCGACAACAAGCGGCCCGGGAGCGTGCGGCCCGCGAACGGCAAGAGCGTATCGAGCAGGCGTTGGCCAAGCACACCAAGTTGGAAGACAAGCGGGAGCAACAGCGCCTGGAGAAGGGGCTCAAATTCGACCCGGCCAAGCTGCGCACCTCGACGACCGACCCGGAAGCTTCGCCATGAAGATGCCTGATGGCGGCACGCGGCCGGCCTACAACGTGCAATTTGCGACCACGGTGGAAGGGGGCGCGATTGTCGGTGTCGATGTGACCACCATTGGCGGTGATAGTGGGCAAATGCCGCCCATGCTGGAGCAGATCGAAACGCGCTATCACAGAAGCCCAAGCAGATGTTGGTGGACGGCGGTTTCACGACGCTCGCCGCCATCGAGCAAGCGGAGCAAGCCGGCATTGAAGTGTTCGGCCCGATCAAGAACGCGGAGTCGATGAAGGCCAAAGGAGAAGACCCATACCAACCCAAGAAGACGGACGGTCCCGGCGTGGCCAACTGGCGTCAACGGATGGGGACGGACATGGCCAAAGAGGTGTACAAGTTGCGGTCGGCGACGGCGGAGTGGTCCAACGCAGAGCGCATCAGCGCGGGATGTACCAAGTGACGGTCCGTGGCCGACAGAAAGTGTTGGCATTGGCGTTGCTGCAAGCGCTGGCCCATAATCTGCGGCGGACCGTAGTTCTTCGCGAGGCCAAAAAGACGGCGGGATGAGCATTCGGCCGGTGGCAGCGCTGACCGAAAGGAGTTCAAAGCCGGGGCCAGCCACGCAACGGGCCGAACCGGGCTGAACGAATCAGCCCCAACGGCGCAAACGCCTAGCGTCATTGTCAGTGCTTTGAATTTCATGCACAGTCAAAAGTCCGTAAATTTCACAGGCTCGGAGCCTGCCAGGCAGTGCGTCACCAGGCAGAGCCTGGTGACGAGTTTAACCGCTTACTGCGTGCGCGGCTCCTTACTTTGCAGATTTTCGACGGCCCTGCCGGCGAATTCGCGCACGCGCACGTCGGGATCTTTCCGATGCAGTTCCTTCAAGCGCGGCGTCGCCTCTTCGGCGCCGGGGCCAAACTTCATCGGCGCCAAAATGGCCGCGCGGCGCACCGCCGGCTCGCTATCGCCAAGGGCGTTCGTGAGGGCGGGAAAGACGGCGGCGTCGGTGTTGCCGACGTTGCCCAGCTTGATGACCGCCTGCTCGCGCAAGCTTGGCGTCAGGGTCCGTCATGCTGGCAACCCAATAGCTTATGGGTTTCCCGCCGGCAAGCGGCATTTCGGCGTGCCCGCAACCTACCATCGCGAGCATTAGGAGTAGTAGGTCCCGCCTGCCGGGCGGGACCTCGCAGCTGCAAGCGCTTATCCACTTTGCAAAACAAAAAAGAGTCGAACAGAGGATTCGGGTGCCATCGCCTCGGTACTCCGTGGCCATGTGTCTGGGTTTCATCGCTTGCACTCCTTAAGTCCCGCCCGGCAGGCGGGACCTACTAGCCTTTGTCAACGCTTAAGTTGGGGTTCAAAGATTCGGGTGCCATGGCCTCGGTACTCCGTGGCCATGCGTGCGGCCCCGCTAACATGGCCACGGAGTACCGAGGCCATGGCACCCAACCTCTCAACAAAACAGTGACAAAGCACTAGTACTCCACCGGAACGACCTCGCCTTTGGCACGTGTCGATAGCGCTTGCAGGATGACGCTTTCCGGCGTGTAGTCGCCGCTGGGCAAGTCGCCGGGGATGCTGCGCAGAAAACGGACGGAGCCGTCGGCGAAGACGAAGTTGGAGCCGCCGCTGTGCAGGCTGGAAAAATCGTCGAGGCCGCCGTCGGTGTCGGTGGCGGCGTTGTTGAGATGGCCGTGCGCCTGCACGAGAACGCTGGCAGGGTAAAACGAGGCACCGCTGCCGGGGCAGGGATTATGGTCGCCGCGCATGATGACCGCATTGGCCAGCGCCGGCCCAGATGCCGTTGGCGTTGGCCCAGGCACGCTCGCCGATCATGATCGTGTTGCTGGTGCCATCGAGGATATCGCCAAACCGTGTGGCACTGTTGCGGTAAAAGATCCCCAGGCCCGCGGCGCCCGACGTATCGGACTCATCACCCCCCACGCAGGCAGCATAACTCGTGGGCGCCGCTTGCGCCAGCGCTTTGCCGAACGCATCGGGAACCGCGAAAGCGTTTTCCGGGACGAGATCGGATGGACACAAAAAGCCGGCCACGAGCGTCCGAATCGCTGATGCATTCCGCGCACTTTCAATGGGCGTGTGCACGTCCAATTGGCGGAAGAGGTTGTCCTGTTCGAGAAACGGCAACAAGAGTGACGCCCAACCCCACCCCGGCGACGTATCGCCGGAACCGTCGCGATAGGCCCCGGTTGCCATGTATCCTGGAGGAAGCTTTTTGTAGGCGTCGTGGAAGTTGTGACAGGCGAGGCCCATTTGCTTCAGGTTATTTTGGCAATACTGGCGTGCAGCCGCCTCGCGCACTTTTTGCACGGCCGGCACCAGCAGGGCAATGAGCACGGCAATGATGGCAATGGCAACCAGCAACTCGATGAGGGTGAATGCGGAGCGAAGGCGAGGCATGCGGTCCTCCTTTAGGAAGCGACCAAGATTAATGATACTGAATCTCAGTATCTATAAGGTTGTATGAAGCAGGCGGGAAATGGCTAGTGCTTTGTCAATGCCTGAAGTTGGGGTTCATAGGTTCGGGTGCCATGGCCTCGGTACTCCGTGCCATGTTAGCGGCGAGCTCGCGTGTGGAATCCCCGGTCCCGGTATGGGTGCCATGGCCTCGGTACTCCGTGGCCATGTTAGGGGGGTTGCACGCATGGCCACGGAGTACCGAGGCCATGGCACCCGAACCCACAATTAAATGATGACGAAGCACTAGGCCTTTAAGACGAACGCGATAGTGGCACGCTCTAAAAAGCAGAGGCCCGGGTTGTTGCCAACCCGGGCCTCTTGGTCGTCTTCGTGATTTGCGATACTAACCCGAAGCGTTAGCGAGGGTCTTCATCGATATACCAGCCCGCAGCGTTAGCGAGGATGCTCGCTAACGCTGCGGGCTAGTATATCAAGCGGCAAGTCATTTAGAAATCGTTTTCGGTGATCACCGTGGACAACCGGTTGCCCATCGGCTTCCAGTTGCTCAGCTTGATGTCGTAGGTGATAAAGTGCACCGAGCCGTCGCAAAAGAGCATGTGCAGACCGCCGCTGTGTGCGTGCCGAAGCGTTGCGTATCTTGCACGCCCCGCGTGTCTTGTATCGGCAACACCGACGTTTCGCGGCTGTTGTCGTTGTCGGTGCCGACGAACATGGCTTCGTTGTCCCCGGGGTCAGTGCCATCGAAATAACGGTCGGGATCGAGGTAGCGTTCACCGAGCAGGAACGTTTGGCTAGTCCCGCGGGAAATGTCGGCCAACTTGATTTGGCTAGAGCGAAAAATGGTTCCCGTCCACTGCGGGGGGGGATGGACTGTTGATCCGCCTTGCAGTAGTACGAGCCAGGGCCCGCGTCGATTTCATCGGAGGTGTCATCACCGCGCGCAGCAGGCGTAGTCGCCGCGCGACATGGCGTCACCATTACCGATGGAGACGGTGATCGTTTGGCCATGGGCATCGGCGGTCATGTAGGAACCGTTTTGGGAATAAACGAAAATCCCGCCAGGTCGGCGCGACGGGCACAGGTAGCCGGGAACGGAGTCTTCCATGATCGACTTCATCTCGTGGGCTAGGGTGCCGCCTGTTGTGGTCATGCCCAGCTTGCGTGTGTTGTCTTGCTCCATGTAGGAGAGCAGGTTGTAAGTCCAGCCGCCCGGTTGATCTTTGCCCGCACCCTTGCTGGGAGCGCCCACCCAGAACCAGCCCCAACCGCCCGACGGCAGATGACCAAAAGTGTCGTGGACGCCGTGGCAGGCCAAACCCATTTGCTTCAGGTAGTTCGTGCACTGAGTGCGGTTGGATGCCTCGCGCACCTTTTGCACCGCCGGCACCAAGAGAGCAATCAAGATGGCGATGATCGCGATGACCACCAAAAGCTCAATGAGCGTAAAGCCTAGCCGTTTCGCAGAAGGCTGCCGCCGTTGGCTCCGCCACATGGGGGAAAGTGTCATGGATGCTCCTTGGAGAAGGGGAAAAATGAATGACCCGCGATATAAGCAAATCCTCGTTATTCGTCCAACCGGATGTGCAGCACGTCCGGTCTTTTATTTTGCACTTCCTGGCCGATTTTGGTGTCGGTGTTAAACCGCGCCGGCAACGTCTCTTTCCCGGAAGGATCCTTGAGCGACGCCTCCACGCGGTAGAAACCCAAGCTCACGCCACTGACTTTTTCTCCTTCGACGGTGATTTCAGCGACGCCGTCCTCATCGGTGACCCCCGAGCCCGATTTGAATCCTTCACCCATGAACTTTTCCGGAACAAAGGTGACCGTCACGCCCGCCATGGTTCGGCCGCCGCTGGAGACTCGGCACCTTGTCCCCATGAGGCCGACTTTACTCGCTTCAAATCCACGCAGGCGCTCGGCGATCTCCTCTTCCGTCAAGTACGGTTGCTCTTTAGCCAGATTCACGAGCAATTTCTTAGGCCGGGCAATTTTCAAGCTCCGCGGCGTCCAGTTTACCGTCGTGGTTGGTGTCGTAATCCGCCATGGCCGCGGCGGCCATTTCCTCGGGGTTGTACTTGGCCGGCGGCACGGGGGTTGCAGCGCCGCTGCAACCTAGGATCGCCAATGCGAGCGTCAAGCCAAGAACTGAAACAACACGAGAGCCGGATCGAAAAACTCCACCAAACCGCGGATTATCCATGGAAAACCCATTCACTCGCGATAGCATGCGCGGACCAAAAAACGAGATACGCGTTGGCCCCGCGCCGTATACTTTTCCAACGAGAACTGTCAAAACCCTTCCGGCATTCAAGAATTTACAGGAATCTTATCTATTAGAAGGGCATGGGAGGTAAAAAGCAAGGCGTTATCGTTTTTTTAATCATTGAGGGTGTCGGTCGCCCAACTGGGGTTTCTCTTTTGGCGTCGTTTTCTATAATAGCTTGCAGAACTTAACCTTATCCCATCGTGAACAAGCTGAAGGGGTTATGCTATGCTCTGGGCCTGGCTTCCCGGTCCGCTCAATTTCGTGCTGCTGCTCATCGGGCTTTTCATGATCCTCTTGGTTCTGATCCAGCGCGGCAAAGGCGGCGGTCTCATCGGTGCGTTGGGCGGCACGGGCGGTTCGAGCCCCTTTGGCTCGGCGGGTGACCAGTTCACGCGCCTGACGATCTATGTCGCCTGCATCTGGCTGCTGCTCACGATGATTCAAGTCCATGCGATCCAGGCCACGGCGGCCCAGATATTGTACCGCTAACGTTTGCTGCTTCGTGCGCTCTTGCATCGGAACGAGGTTGGCGTGCTTTTAAGTATGACCGGCTACGGCGAGGCACGCTTTCAAAGCGATCACCTCGTGTTGTCCATCGAGTTGCGGGCCCTCAACAACCGCTATCTCAAAGTCTCGGTGCGGGCCCCCGACCCCTACAACCTTTTGGAAGCGGAGTTCGAAAAGGTCATCCGCCGCCACGTCAAGCGCGGCACCTTGCAAGTGCAACTTCGCTGCGAGCGCCAGGCCGCACCGCAGGATTTCCGCATCAATGCCGTGGCCTTGGCCAGTTATGTCCGCCAGGTCCGCGAGCTCAGCCGCAGCTGGGCTTGGCGGACGGCAGCGACGCTCTCTTGGCGCAGATTCTCATGTTGCCGGGAGTCGTTCCCGAACCGGGGGCCTCAGCGCATTCCCTGCACGACGATTGGCCGATCATCGAAAAAGTCTTGGTGGAGGCGCTCAATCGATTGCAGAGCATGCGGCAGGACGAAGGCCGGGCCATGGCCGCCGAATTGCTGGGCCACCGCGATACCATCGCCGCGCAGCTCAATGTCATCCGCGAACGGGCGGCGACTTTGGTGCCGGCCTTTCGCGATCGGCTCTTCGAGCGCGTCCGCGGCCTCCTCCAGGAATTGAACGCCTCGATCGACAAAAGCGACCTGATCCGCGAAGTCTCGATCTTCGCCGAACGCAGCGATATCGCCGAGGAGGTCATGCGCCTGGCCGCTCACCTGGAGCATTTTCAAGAGATCATGAACGAAGGCGAGAGCCCGGGCCGCAAGCTGGAGTTTTTCGTGCAAGAAATGTCCCGCGAAACCAACACCATCGGCTCCAAGGCGAGCGACGTGGACATCTCGCGGCAAGTCGTCGACATCAAAGGCACTTTGGAAAAGATTCGTGAGCTGGTGCAGAATGTGGAATGACGATGGGTCCTTTAATAATCTTATCCGGTCCAGCCGGCAGCGGAAAATCGACGCTCATCCGCCGGTTGCTGGACGAGAAAGCCTGGCCGTTGCGGCTGTCGGTCTCCGTCACGACGCGGGCGCCCGGCCGGGTGAAGTGGAGGGGGTGCATTATTACTTTCGCACCAAGGAGGCTTTCCAGGCGGCCATCAGCGCCAATGAATTTCTCGAATGGGCGGAGGTGTTCGGCAATTACTATGGCACGCCGGCGAGCGAAGTCGAGCCGTATCGGAAGCAAGGCATCGGCGTCTTGCTCGACATCGACGTCAATGGTTGGATGCAAGTGCGCCGCCGCTGCCCCGACGTGGTGTCCATTTTCGTGCAAACGTCGTCGATGGCAACGTATGAAAAACGGTTGCGGGCCCGCAAAACCGAGACGGAGGCTTCACTTCACGCGCCGCATCGAGGGGGCCAAGCTGGAAATCGCCCGCGCCCCGAATACGACTATCGGGTGATCAACGACGACTTGGATACCGCTCTCGCGAGCTTGCGAGCTATTTTGGGTCCATTATTCGAAAGGAAGAATCATGCTGGATGATTTGAAGGAAGAGAAGATTGTCAACAAAGTCGGCGGCCGCTTCAAGCTGTCCACCCTGATTCAAAAGCGGATGGTCGCCCTCAACACCGGCGCCCGGCCTCTCGTCGATCTGCGCACCAATGACAAAATGGCCATCGTGATCCAGGAGATCCTGCAGGACAAAATCTTTCTCGACAGCACCGGCACGGTCCAGAACCGCGGCATGGCCGGCGCCGGCGACGCCGCCCGCCGCGCCATGATGACCGACATCTCCGACTCAAGCGGCGGCGACGATTAAAGAGCCGCGACACGCAGTAAGCGGTTCGACCTCTGGCACATTCATGGCCCGCTTACTGGTGCGCGGCTCCTAGTGCCGGCAAACCAAGCGCGGCCCACCAGCGTAGCAATAAGAAGTCATTCTTCCGACAGGTGTAGCCGATGGCTGAATTACCCTTGACCCATCCACGGGCGAGTCCGTCGGTTATCGGCCGATCTCGGGCCTGGCCCTCGTTGGTTTCGCTTTAAGTTGCCTGTTCATTGGCTTGGTGTTGGTCAGCACGCTGGTCGCGCTGTTCCAAGGACTGCCGGTATTTTTGCCTTCCGCCGTTCTTTGGTTGGCGGCGGCGGCAGCGGGCGTCAGCTTTCTTGCGCAATTGCGCATCCGCAACGCCGAGGGCACCATGGCCGGCATGGTGCTGGCGCGCTGGGGCCTTTGGCTCAGCGTCCTGATGGGTGTGACCTATTTCGTCTATATCTGGGTCACCGGTCTGGCGCTTGCCAAGCAAGCGGATGACTTCCTCATGGTGAAATCCAGCGACGACACCGGTTTTTTCCCCCGCCTCAAAAATGCCGCGCGCACTCCGACGATCTCTATCATGCGTTCTTGTTGAGCTTGCCCATGACCAGCCGGGGCGGCAGCCAGGCGGCCAACGAAGACGCCATGCTCTCGCAATACGACCAGCCGGGCAAGGACGGCGAGCCGGGCAACATCACCAAGTTCAGCAAACATCCCATGGTCCTCACGTGTTGCAAAACCCGGATACCGTTCAGATCGAGGCCTTGGGAGTCGTGGGCTGGAATTATGAAGGCAACGCGTATCACGTCGTTCGCAATTATCGCTTCACCACCCCCGAAATGGTGGTCGAAACGCCGGTTCCGGTGCAAAGCACCGAAGGCATGGGCGAAGGCGAGCAACGCAAATGGTTCGTCAACGTCATGCGGATTCCAAGCTTCAAGGATTTTGGTCTGACGCCCCTGGGCAAGAACTTGTTTGACCTGCGCTATTCATCCAAGCTTTTTATGCAGAAATGGCAAAGCGATTTGGGCGAGAAACGCCGCGTACCTGAATACGAAGACGCCGAAACCGCCTGGGCAAAAATTCGGCCCAAGAAGGCCCTCGAACGCGATCACGTCCGTAAAATGCTGGTCGACTTTTTTCCCGGCAAACGCAAGTTGCCCACGCAAACCAACTTCACCACCGACGAGCATTTCGCCCAATGGAGCCAAGACGGCGATCATGTCCGAATTCATCACCCCATGAGGATGATGATCCCCGCGGAAGGCACCTTTCCCTGGTTTAACGTCGAGCTTGACTGCTTGGTGGAGACCAAGATCCCGTCGATCTCAAGGCCCCAGTGAAAGCACCCATCCACTGGCAGCTACGATCCATCCGCGTCATTCGAGCCGCACCGGCGCCGAAGGTGACCGGAGTGCTGATGTAACGCAACCACAAAGAGCCGCGCACTAGTAAGCGGGTT
>CAVVSQ010000028.1:0-155549 GCA_963750865.1 uncultured Planctomycetota bacterium | reverse complement strand
GGATTCCCGGGACGGCTTGGTTAGGTAGCGTTTTTCACCGTTCCGGGCTGCCGGAACCAAGGTAGCGGCATGGTCAATGACTAACCCACAAAACCGGCTTAGCGGCGTCCAGTTAACGGTTGTACCGGTGCGATAGCCAACCAGCCAACGGCGGATACGACCAACGCGGAGTGGAAAGATTTGTCAACATGATGGCACCAAAACGCAGGCGCCAGCGTGTTGTCTCATCAGGAATCGCTGTCAGACGCTCCAAAGGCTCGGCGTGCCGTGCACTTCGACAAGTATTGCTCGTCGGTTTCCCGGAAATTCTGTATCAAATCCCGCCCGTTCAAGGCACTATAAGGTGGGCGCGAGCTTAACATCCGGGGCACAAGTGCCTAACAACCGCGTAGACAATGGCATTGCGCAGTTCATGCTGGCGCTGCGCACGGCGAGGCGCTTGGCCAAACCGATGGCCAGCTTTTGCGCCGCTTCCTCAACGAGCACGATGAGGCGGCGTTTGCCGCCCTGGTCGGTCGCCACGGCCCTATGGTTTTCGCCGTTTGTCGCCGCATCCTCGGCAACCCCGCCGATGCCGAGGACGCGTTCCAGGCCACCTTTCTGGTCTTGGTCCGCAAGGCTTGGTCGCTACGAACGCGCGGGGTCCTTGGCGATTGGCTGCACGGCGTGGCGCGGCGCACGGCCCTCAAAGCCAAGGGGGCTGCCGCCAAACGCCGGCTCAAGGAGCAAGCGATGGCCCGACCCGAAGCGTTGGGCGAGGAATCTCGCGATGAATGCCTAGCGCTGCTCGATGGCGAGCTAGCCGGCTTGCCGGAAAAATATCGCTTGCCCATCGTGCTCTGCGATTTGGAAGGACGGACCCGCCAAGAGGCGGCGAAGCATCTGGGCTGGCCGGAAGGAACAGTCGCCGGACGGCTGGCGCGGGCACGCGCAATGCTGGCCAAGCGGCTTGCCCGTAGAGGTTTAACGTTATCGGCAGGGGCGTTAGCGGCTTCTCTGCCCACGGACGCGGTATTAGCGCATGTGCCCGCCGCGCTGGTCGCAAACACGGTCAAGGCCGCGATGCTGCTCGCGGCCGGTGAAACGGCGGCTGAGAGCTTGATATCGGCAAAGGTTGCGGCTCTTACGGGAGAAATCATGAAAGCCATGTTCGTAACTAAGCTGAAAACAGCGGCGACGCTGGTCGCCTTCTGCCTGCTCGGCGGCTTCGGCTGGGTCGGCTATAGCACGCTGGGTGAAAATCTGGCCGGGGAAATCCAACGAGCGGATCGGGCCGCGGAAGTTGAGCAACAGGCGGCCCATAAGCGGGTGCCGGAGCACACGAAAAGAAGGGGACGGCAAAGCCGTAGCGGAGGTCGTCGCGAATGAAACGAAATAATGCCGTCTGCGCGACAATTGATGGCGAACCTGTTGAAGCCGATAGCAAATGACGAACTTCGACCAGTGACAACGATAAAAGAAGCAATCGAAGTGTTAGAGTATTCAGACAGGGCTCAGGATTTCCAATTCTGGTTAACCAGGCTGCCTTTAGGGATGAGTATCCGGACGCACCTGACCTTTACGACACGCCGGTCGCATTCCCCAAATATCCAAGGATGATGACTGCGGCCGCGGCACTCAAATTTTTGCTATCCTTCGTTCCCGATAAAGCGGGGATGGTTATTCACGACGGCTACATTGAAATAACGACCGAAAAGCGTGCATCTACAAGTTGCTTGCTTCAAGAGAAAGTCTTTGCGCATTTCGAAAACCAGCCGTTTAGAGACGTCGTGCGGTCGCTGGCCGAAACAAACGGCGTCAGCATCAACTTGGATCCGCATGTCGAAGAAAAAGCCGATGCGCCCATAACTGCTACGTTTCGCAACGATGTCACTCTCGAAGGGGCGTTCCGCATTGTGGCTGAGATGGCGGGTCTGCGCATGGTGGACATGAAGCCTGGTCTTTACCTCACAACCCCGGCCCGGCGCTGGAGTTGGCAAAGGAACTGCGCGATATGAAACCGATTTCCGTGGAAAGCAAAACCACGAAAGACAAAAACGCGAAATGAAGGCAATGTTTCGAAATCCGCGACACTAGCCCGACGAGTAAGCCACGACGGATTAAAAAGGGCCTCTGTTTCGATCCGCCATAAGTAACACGGATAAGCTTGCGGACAGGCCACTGCGCCGCAACAACGCGCTCCACATGATCAAGCGATGCGCCAAAGCCGTCGGCTTTTCCAAGGAAGTTTGTAGGCGCCTCCTAAAACTGGACCACCAAAACGGCTTTCAAGGCATACCGGCTAAGGTCCGGTCGTCGCGGCAGATCCTGGTGGATTTAGCGCTTTAATCCCACGCGGGAAGATGCGGGCAGGCGTCGTCCTGCCGGACGTACCCTTCAATGGGTCTAGGGTCGGATACGGTCGAGGCTGCGCGCCTACCCCGGTTGGTCACCTGGCAACTCGGGAATAGCGAGGCCAATAGTAACTGCCGACGACCGCATCGTCGTTGCCGCTGAACGGTCGAAAAACCGAGTTTGGGGTGAGAATTGAACCTGCGGTTTAATTCCCCGGCAATCTCAGCGTCATGACCCACCACGGCCTGCTTCCGACTTCATACGTAGCACCTCGCTCCAGCTTACCTGACGCCTAGTCGACTCGGTAGCTAGTCAAACGGCCCGAGGATTCGCCCGCGGCGTAGAGGAATCTTCCTGAGGGGCTCAAGGCGAAGGAGCGCGGTGTTTTTTCGGTCGACGTTTGCCCCAAGCTGGTCAAGCGGCCATCCTGTTGGTTGATCCGGAAGCCAGCGATGCTATCGTGGCCCCGATTGGAGACGTACAGAAGGCGGCCCGACGGATGCAAACGGATCTCAGCACAGGCGTTGGTGCCATGGAAGTCCGGTGGCAACGTCGAGACTGTTTGCATAGGCTTTAAGAGCCAGTTTTCGGCGTTGAAATTGGTATGGTACATCGTCACGCTGCCGCCTTGCTCGTTATCCACGTAGGCGACTTGCCCCGTGCCATTGGCGCCGTCCGCAATTCGGATGCTTGGGTGAAAAACGACATGACGCGGTCCGGTGTTCTTTGGCGTCGCGAAATGCAAAGGACCGATGCCCGTACGAAATACGGGACCGGTGTCAGATTCGACGACGTTACTGCGCCAGCCGAATGCGTAGAAGGCATTGGGACTGGTATGCGGAACCAAGGCCGCGTTGCCGGACGCCGTCTTTCGCATGCGCGTCACCAAGGCGGATGTCGGCTACGACAATCTCGTGGTCGAAAACATCGGCGGCACAACCGCTCGTTGGCTGGGCGGTGGCATATAATCAGCTGCAACAACGTGTTTGGCGGGCCCGGGTGAGTCTTTCGCTCGGTGCGCTGCTCGCCCGGCCCCACGGGGGCGAATTCCTGCCCCATTTTGTCATCGAATTTGTGCAAGGATTGTTGCTCCTGGACACATGGCGCCGGAGTGGACTACACTTGCTTTGCGAGAGGCAAGAGCGACAATGGGACGATGCCTGGCCGTGTACAGCCCACGTTGTGATTTAAGGATCGTCCTATGCCGAGGTCGCGACTTCCGGATCCAGGTGAATTGCTGACGCGCCGCCGCTTGCTTCAGTGGGGCGGCGCCGGCGGTCTCGGTTTGACGCTTGGCGGTCTGTGGAAGGCGCAGGCCAGTTCTCCGGATGCAGCGAGTGCATCGGCTTCCATCCGGGCCTGTATCCTGGTGTTCTATTACGGCGGTCCGAGCCACCTCGACACCTTCGACATGAAACCCAGCGCCCGAGCAGAGGTGCGCGGCGAATTTAAGCCGATCGCCACCTCCGTTCCGGGAGTTCGAATTTGCGAGCATTTGCCGCGTATGGCGCGCCTCATGCACAAGGTCGCGCTGGTCCGGAGCGTGCACCACGCCGCCCGTCTGCACGATTCGGCGTCGATCCACGCTCTTACCGGGCGACCGCTTGACGGCCCGGACAGGGAATTGTTCACGCCGCTTGCGCAAGTCTATCCGAGCTTCGGCAGCGCCGTGGCCTATCTGCGGCGCGACCAAGCGTATGACGTTCCCTTTACCGCATTGCCGTTCGCTTTTCATAACGTCGTACCGGTTCCGTGCCAAGGTGCGGGTTTTCTGGGCTCGGCTTACGACCCGATGCGCATTGATGTGGACGTAGCGCAGATGCGGTATTGCGCGGAAACGTTGCGCTGGACAGAAGGAGTAGAACGCGCTGCGCTCGGCCAACCGCCGCCGGTTACTGGCGGCTTTGGAGCGAACGGACGCCGCGGGTGATCCGCGCAAGCAACTTTACGAGAAAGCATATCGTCTGCTTGATGCTGAGCAGATCGGCGTGGCGTTGGATATCACGAGAGAGCCGGCCGCGGTTCGGGAGCGGTACGGCTTCGGCGCGGCCCCCGTCGCTCGCGGCGCCGGAGGCGGCGGCGGCAACGGCGCCGAGATGGCTTACGCCCGCCAAATGCGCGGGCAGAACCTCCTTCTGGCACGGCGCTTGGTTGAGGCTGGAGTCCCATTCGTCAATGTTTACGATTGCAAGCAGCAAGGCCAAAACTGGGATGCCCACTTTGCGTGCGCTAGCCAACACAAGACGCACCTATTGCCGCAGGCAGATTCAGGCCTGGCGGCGCTAATTGAGGACTTGGACGCGCGTGGACTGCTGGATTCGACTCTCGTCCTGGCCATGGGTGAATTCGGGCGCACGCCGCGCATCAACAACGACGGCGGGCGGGACCATTGGCCCGATTGCTACTCCGTGCTGCTTGCGGGTGGCGGGGTGCGGGGAGGCGCGGTGTATGGTTCGAGCGATTCTATCGGCGCCTTTCCGGCCAGCGATCCGGTAACTCCCGGCGATCTGGCCGCGACCGTATTTTGGCGCTTCGGCTTCGATCCGGACACCGCAATACATGACATGACCGGCCGCCCCCATCGATTGGCCGAAGGGCGGCCGATCCGGAGGTTGTTTAATGCGTGACGCTTGGCGGCCCCGAGGCTCCTTGGCTGCGGCGACCCAGCGCACCCAACAATTTGATTCCGGATTCAAAATTCAACCTCGCCCGCATTACGACAAGCACGCCATAAACGTTTCCGCCGCTCCGAGCATAGCAGCATAGCTAAAAAGAAACGTCATCGAATGCGATCCTGAGGACGACTACCGGCAGCGACACGCCGTCCAAATGGCCGACGTGTCGCTGCCCGATCCAAGTTCCGATTGACTACGCCGGCACTTTCTCTTCGATGTCGCCGACGAACCGGCGCCAATCTTCACGGAATTGCAACCGCATCTGGGAAATTCGCCCCGTCGACACGTTGAAACGCCGACTCAAATCTTTGGTGCGCTCGTTCCTCGCCATGGCGTGGATTATGCGCCGCTCGCGCGGCGTCATCGTCCTGCACCAGGCCCGAAAATCAATCCGAAAAGCGGCCTGGTCCGCCGGTGCCGTCGTGGTGTTGTCTGTCAATCGCTCCTCCATGACGTCGTGGATGCGCTGGCAAAAACCATCGCCTTGGAGGTCTTCATAGGCACGGCGTGTCGGTGGAAGCGGCTGCACGACAAAGCCGTGGCGGCGCTGGGCCAGCGGTGACATCACGTCGTTGGCGCGTTCACCAGCGCCAACGCGGCGCCCGGCTCTCACGGCGCGCAGCCAGGTGGGCCAAGGCAGCGGCAAACTGCGTGGCGTCTTTGCCTCGCTGCGCCAGCCGGCAAAACCATTTCCACGCCACGGCGACCGTCTCGGCAATGCAGTCGGCGCGGCGAATGACGCACCTCACGCTTCGAAAATAAAAGCGGGCTTGGTCCTGGATCCGGGGGAGCACGTTGATGAAGCGGCTTTGCAAATCGGCGCATGGGTGAGAGGCAAACGAAGATAATGCGCTCATGGGTAGTCCTCCGATGGGACCGCCCCATGCCGGGGCGGTCGTGTTTAGAAAACACAAACCGCCCCGCACCGCGCGAGGCACAAGATGTTGGCGTCGGCATAAGCCGACTATTGACTCAAAGCAACAGACCACGCCGAGGGCCGGAGATGGCCAAGGGCGTGGTCTGTGGGGAGCGTGATACAGGGCCGCAAGGGCTAAGCGATCACGCGATCATTGGTTGTGCCCCAGATGAGCGGTTTATTTAGCTCGCCTCATTGGATAAAAATGGGACCGCTTTCGTCCGCATGACACTCATGTCATTGTTTTCAAATTCAAAGTCCGCGAGTGTTTTGGCGGACACGGTGTCCGGATAAGCCGATTATGAATTAGCCCAAAATGTATTGGTTTTGGGCAACGAGACCGCGGCGGCTGGCAGGCACGTAAACGCTGAGTGTTGGCTTGAAGAGATTTTGGTGAAATGGCTGCTCTTTGGAACACGACCTAACTAATGTAACTTCATCTCGGTACTGTTCGAGAAGTTCGCGGCAGCACATCTTATTTGATGACTGGCATCGGCTTCGGCGCAGGGGCGGGTTTCATCGTGTCGGACCGCGTTTTCGGTCGCAACGTCGCGCTAGCCGCGTTCTAGGGAGATGATTGCCGAGAAACTCTCGACCGGCACCCAGACTTGGCTGCCGCTGAACAGACCGCTCGTATTAACCTCCCACTCCCGCACGGCCGTACTTTCCGGCCACGTTCCCACGTTCAGTTGGTATTTGCCCGACGGCACCGTCAGGGTATGCCGCTTTTTCATGTCGAGCCAGTCGGTCACACGGGGGTAAAGTTTGTCGGCGTCAAGCACCCCCTCGTAGTTCTGCAACACGATTACTCCCTGACGTAGTATGGCTTGTTCCCGGGAGGCTGCGGGCTCCCGTTGCCCATGTTGGGACTGTTGACACAGATTCATCGGCGACGAGACCGGGCGTAGCCAAGGCCGAGAAGCGAGGCGACGAGACCCAAGGTGAGGGTTGAGGGTTCGGGAACAGCGGCGATTGTGAAGAATAGCGGGCCACCAGTGGGGAGTGGTGCGAAATTGAAGCCGGTATCATCGGCGGTATACTGATTGGCACCGGGAGTGGAGTCAAACTCCATGCTGCCGCTCCCCGAAGCAATTGCCTTCAGTGTAAAAGAGTAATAGAGCCCATTGTCGTTGATGGCTTCCGAGATCGCGGGCGCTGGGCGTCGATCCCGATCGCGTTCCCAGTGTTCAGGGAAGAAAGGGCATAGAAGTTCTGGAGTTGGTCAGCAAACTGGAACGCAAACCCTGTCCCAAACCCCGTCGTCAGTCCCGAACTGTTGCTCAGGTTGGGAACAGTGTTGAGCATCGTCGTTGGGAACAGGACCTTGGTATTCAGGTTGAAAATGAAGTCGGTCCCTACGGGCAGCCCAGAAAGCGTGACATCGATCTCCACCTGTTGCCCGACCGACAAATTAGTCAAGTCATTCGGCGATGAAAGGGTCACGATAGGGCCCGCAAACACTGCCGGTGTGACGATTGCCAAAGCGACCAGCGTCGACGCGTAAAGAGCTAGCCGAAGAGTGGAGGAAATCATTTTTTTAGCCGATGGTTTCTAAATTAGGTGAACGCTTCCTGGAGCTCTGCCTGCGACAAAAGCTAAGCTTATGAAATCGAACCAAAGATCACCACAACCATCTCCAATAAAAATGCCGCCGGTAGGCTCGATGCCCGGTCCGCCAGTGGCGCAGCTTAAGCCAGATGCAATACGGCCCGAGTACGACGTCCGTCCGCGTAAAAACGTGCGGACCTACCATGCCTGGCAAGCGCTGTGGCGACAAGTGCGCCGCTGTGAGCACGGCGCTATCGGATGTGGCTTATTGCCGATGAACAGGCCTCTGTTCAAATTCCTGAGGGTTAAAATTGCGGTGGCCGAAAATTCGTCACCGGGCTCTTGGGCGACGGTACCGCGAGTCCAGGAACGTTGTCGCGTATGAAACTGGGCATTCGGTGCGGGTTCATGTACCAGTATCCAACCAAACCTACCAAGGCTAGAACGGCCAGGATCACCAGGTTGCAAAGTTTATTCATGGCACGGTTCTATGTCTGACGGGAACGAGGAAGGGTCGATAAAGTATCGGTCACGGAAGAGAGGCCGTCAAATAACGAAGGTCATCTGATTTGCCGGCACGACTCACGTTAATATGTCGCAGCCTTTTGCTCAGAGAAATGACGGGCGGCCCGCCCGCTGATCGTGCCCAAGCGAAGCAACTCGGCGGCAATGAGTTCAACCGCGTGCCAATTCTCCTCTTGGGCCAATATGTGTTCCACCTTGGCAAGCAGACGGCGCTGAAGCCGTTCCGCGCGGGCTCGCCCGCACGCTGGACGGCCAGGCTGCCCAATCGCTCATCGTGGGCCGCGCTGTCCCAGGCATAATTACCGGTATGGCGTGCTTCCGCCGCCACACCTCCCAAGGCAATCAAAATTTCGCGTTCCAACCAGTCGTCGGACGGCCGAAACGTTCCTTTACGAAATTCGCACAAGCCGGCGCCTTTGAATCAGGCACGATGGTTAGCCGGTCCACGGGCCGGCCCAGCGCCAGGGCTACCACGGCGTGCCCGGCTTCGTGATAGGCGGTGGCTTCATTCGAATGCTCCATGGGTTTAATCTATCCGAACTGGATTTGAGCTTGAGCAAAACCACTGGGCGGGTCGCTCCTACGGTCGTGGGTCGGCAGAACAGGTTGCAACGCCGCTTCGTTTGCCATTGTGATGCGTCGCGACGAAGCGAAGACGACCATTGATTTTTTTGCGTTCGGCTTGTACTTCCAGGATCTTGGGCCGCGGCGTCTCGGAAGCTATACCGTCTGGGCCGGGGAAGAAAACCACATCCTCTTAAACAACTCAACTGGCTAGACTTTTCCGAAACCCGCGTGAAGAAGGTGCTCGATCCAAAACAATATCGCGGCATAGCGATTTTGATGTCCACCGTCCACTGACAAGAAAGCGGCATATGCGCGTGCAGCTTAAAGAACCATTACCGGCTTACTACCGGATTTGCAGAGTAATTACCGCGACCCTTCGCTTTTTATGGCAACGATATAAGAAGCCTTGCAAAAGAAGGTAATTGGTGTAACCTATTGGAAGCAAAAGAGCTTTCAGGTTTTCAAGTTGTATAAGTTGGCGGCTTCATAAGCCGCGTGTCCCCGGTTCGATCCCGGGCGCCGCTATTTTCTCTAAGAGAACAGAAAAAGAGTCTT
This sequence comes from uncultured Planctomycetota bacterium, assembly GCA_963750865.1. Taxonomy (GTDB): domain Bacteria; phylum Planctomycetota; class Planctomycetia; order Gemmatales; family Gemmataceae; genus CAVVSQ01. The sequence goes on along the minus strand of CAVVSQ010000028.1, from coordinate 146,429 downwards.
AATCCGCCGGGCAAATTCGCAAGATGAAGAACAAAATGAGACGCGGATCGGAACAGCTACCACGATACGTGGCGCCCACATAAAGGCCCGGGGATATCTCACGCATCTCGTCGCGGACGTCCGACCAAACCCGCGACGTGCTATTATAATCCATGATGATGGATGGCTTGCCGTCGATCCAACTTGTTCCCCGGCAAACCGTGGCGCGAATGGCGCGGACGCCGCACCATTGATTGATGAGCGTTTGCTCCGCCGCGCAAAAATGCTTCCCTTTCCAAAGGAATTGTGCCGCCCCGGATTTGATGCCGACAAGCGGCGCATCGGAACAATATACGAGGCGTCCCCGCGCGAACCCATTCGGAATATGCCCTGGTTCGGCCTGCCGGTAAAGACGTTCAAGCTCGTGCCAACTATTGGAACTGAGCTCTTCCAAGCAAGGCCCGGGCTGCGACCCCATGGCCACGACTCCCGACCCGCCCCACAGCACCAAAAACACGGCAGCCCTTTTCATGTGCCCGGACGTCATTTGAGTTTCTCCGAAGCGACTCCGGGTGTTAAAACTGGAAACCTGGGGAATCGGTATAAAGAATACCATCGCCCAAACGGTTCCAGGGCCTTTACGAGAATGAGCGCTTTTCCGACGCTTTTTTCATTTATTCTGCTTCCTCTGCCATCTGGGGCAATCACTTTGTCCATCAGAAATGGTTCTCTTTATGTCGTCTGCCTGGGCACGGATGTATCGTGTTCCTATGGTTCCACGTTTGATCGCAAAGGCGTTCTAACCACAGCGTCACAGGGAACACCGACGCCGCCGCCCCAGCCATTGCCGGCCCACCCAGGGCCAGCGCACCCGGACGTATCGCGGTCGCTCCTCCAATGGCCCAGCGAGGCCGCCCACAAGCGCCATGACATCGGTATCAGCAAGTCGGAGAAGGGTTTGGCATTTCCGAACGTGTTCATGAATCCATCCGCCCACTTTCGCCGCACCGTTGCGAAGCACGATTCCCCCGGTTACAATTCCTAGCCGACCATAAATCATGGAAGAAATAGCGCCTTTTCCTGAAGACGCTTTTTTTGGTTCTCGTTGTCGCCGTGTAGCGCTTGCAAAAAGGAGCATCGTCATGGCTTATCGTTGGTCACGCAGCACATGGGCAGGTGTACTGGGAACGATTCTTGTGGCGGCCACTGCGCACTATGGCCATGCCCAGGAGGTGCCATCAGCCCCACCGCCGCCATCCAATCCATCCGCAGGCGAAGCCAAAAGCCTCGCAGGCAAACCACCCGCTAAGCAGTTGTCAAAGCAGCAGATCGATGAACTGATCGACAAAGTTTTTGGCCGTGACAGCGAACAACAGGCGCGTCCCATCCGCGTTTGGCTGCCCAACTTCAGCATGGTGCTCGCCGCCACCAAGATCGGAGAACTTGGCGGCCGCACCGTCCGATTCCACTCCGCAAGTGCTGCTGTCGTCGATCCAGACGAGTTTAATGCCAAGGCGACCGTGTTTCATGGACAAGAAATCGTGTTGACTATGGACGGTGTGCTCAAGCAATTAAGCGAATTGAAGGGCCTTTCGGTGACGGCCGCTGAAATCCACAATCAGAAAAAGAAGATCACGCTTTGCTTCGGGATCAAGGAGGCGGTGGCAAATGTACCGCGCGTATCCATTAGCCCGCAGGAGACAAAGACCGCGCCAGGGACTGACGCTGTCCCAATGTCTGCAGAGTTCGAGCCGGTTGGTGCGGCGCGAAAGAAGGAAACATTGTCAAAAATCACCGCTCTGGGACTGCAAACCCGATTTCATTTTGATCTCGCAAGCAGCGGTTCAATCAGCGAGCTTTTGCCGGCGCATCCAAGCTTGAGGAGCAAGCCGGCCGTTTGGACCAATGAAGATCTGGGCAAGGTTCCCGAGGCGACTTTTGGCGAGCCGATCTCCAAAGCACAAAGCGAAATCAAGGCCATGGAGGAGACAGCCTTTGTCCTTGCCAAAATCAATCAAGCCAATCGACAGAAAACAGACGGTTTCTTGCATTCACTCCTCGCCGACCGCACCGATCTGCGAGGCCTGCCCTTCCTGATGGGCGACCAATGCCGCATGCGCGAGGATGACGCAAAGGTTTTCGCGCGTTGCGCGAGCTTACTTCACCAAGCATTGGCGCAGGCCAAAGCCGATACGAATCCTGAGAGAAGTGAGGATTTCTGGGAGGCGATGGGAGCTTCATTTCAACTTATCAACGTCGTAAATCTGAAGGAGGCCCGCGAGGTTCTCGGCAATGCCAATAAGGAGCAGATTAATCGAGCCCTTGTGGCGGCATTGATGCAAATACTGATGCCGGATCCGGAAAAGGCCCGGCTGGGCCTGGCAAAGTTTCTGGCTACTGTTCCGAATGTCGAGGCAACCAAGGCGCTGGCGCGGCTGGCAATTTTCTCTGCCGAGCAAAGCGTGCGCCTCGGCGGCAATTACCGGCCTCAAACTGCGGCGCGAGCGCGATTACACGGATGTTCTTCTGCAAGGCCTCCGCTATCCTCTGCCGGTGATCTCCAGGCGGGCGTCCGAGGCTTTGGTCAAACTTGAGTGCAAGGATTTGTTGCCAAACTTGGTCGCCGCTTTGGAGCAACCCGATCCACGTTTACCCACCATGGAAAAGCGCGACGGCAAGGAAGTTCGCGTGGTGCATGAGTTGGTGCGCATCAATCATTTTCGGAACTGCATGCTTTGCCACGCGCCCGGCAATACCGAAAATACACCAGAGGGCGTCTTGAAGGCAGCGGTGCCGCTGCCCAGCGTGCCACTGCCCATTCCGTCGGAGGGAGGCGGCTACGAGGAACGCGCATCGGAACTGCCCGATACGGTTGTTCGGATCGACATGACGTATCTGCGGCAAGATTTCTCAGTGATGATGCCGGTGAGTGATTCTCATCCCTGGCCGGACATGCAGCGTTTTGATTTTCTGGTACGCACACGGGTTCTTACCGAGAACGAGGCAGACGCCTACGGCAACGGCGTTGGGGAAGAAACGGGCCGGCAGTCCCCCTACCATCGAGCCGCCCTTTACGCCCTGCGTGAGTTGACAGGTCGTGACACGGAGCCGACGCCGGTGGCCTGGCGCAAGCTGCTGCAGCTCCAGGCACCGAGAAACTAAATAACGGTGCGTGATTTGGCGACACTAACCCGAAGCGTCAGCGAGGGATCCCTCGCTGACACTTCGCGCTAGTGTCGCCAGGTCGCGCACGCTCCCACCGATCGGAAGAAGTTCATAGCTTTCAAATCGTGGGAGGCGGCATCGTGGTCGCCTTGGTTCTCGCCGACGCGCTTCGCCAGGCAGCCGCGCAGGCACCGCGACGCGGCGCGGGCCCCTTGCCACGGGAGATTGGCGCCTGGCTGCACGTCGGCCAAAACAGCGTGGTGACGGTATACACCGGGAAGGTGGAAATCGGCCAGAACATTCGCACGTCGCTCACACAGGTCGTGGCGGAGGAGCTGCACCTCCCGCTCGACCGCATTCGGCTGGTCGTGGCCGATACCGATCGTACGCCTTTTGATGCGGGGACTTTCGGAAGTCAGACCACGCCGCAGATGGCCTCGCAGCTTCGACGGGTGGTGGCGGCGGCGCGAAGTCCTTGTCGATCTTGCCGCGGAGCGTGGCCGAGTGGCGCGCACCGTGTTGACAGTCACGGACGGCCGCGTCGTGGGCCCGGATTCCCGGCCGTCGTTTGCTTTCGGGGAGCTCAAACGTAGCTACGAGTGCCCGTCTTTTTAATGATTATTTCAACGAGACTATCTTCATGCGAAGGTTCGCTAATTTCCGCCTGCTTGGACTGGTCCTTATTGGCTTCGTCCCGATGGCCAACCTAGGCGGACAGCAAGCGGCCAGCGCCATTACCCATGGCTTTCTGGCCACCGGGGCCGAGACTTACACCCGTGATGGAGCGGGCCAAACAATCTGGCAATTTCCACATCCCTCACGCGATGGTTGGGTCCTTCCGGGCGGCAATGTGCTGCTGGCGCTGTCCCCGGGCCAGAAATATCCTGGAGGCGCTGCGGTCGAGGTTACCCGTAATGGCAAAGTGATCTTCGAATTCAAGGGAACACAATCGGAGGTCAACACGGTGCAGGCCGCGGGCGAGAATCGCATCCTGTTGACTGAAGCCGGCAGCAAGCCACGCCTCTTGGAGGTGGATCGGCAGGGGCGGATCATGGTTGAAGTTCCCTTGCAAGCTCAGACAAAGGACCATCACCTGCAAACACGCATGAGCCGCAAGCTAGCCAATGGCAACTATCTCGTCCCCCAATTGCTTGACCGAGTGGTGCGCGAATACACGCCGCAGGGCAAGATCGCCTGGGAGGTCAAGACGCCGCACATGCCCTTCACGGCGATTCGTCTTGCCAATGGCAACACGCTAATCGGTTGCACCCTGGGAAACCTTGTTATCGAGGTTGATGCGGTGGGCAAGACGGTTTGGCAAGTGAGCAACGACGATCTGGCCGGCAAGCCGATCAATGACGCCTGCGGCGTACAGCGACTGCCCAACGGCAATACGATCATTACCAGCCATCACGCACGCGGCAATGAGGTCAAATTGACCGAGGTGACCCGCGCGCATGAGATCGTGTGGCAACACCGCGATCCGACAAAGCCGGGGATTCATCATTTCCAGATTCTCGACACGAACGGCAAAGATCTGGACGGGCCCCCGTTGCGCTAACGATCCCTAAAAAAGAAATATGCGATGGCATCGGCGTACACGGTGTTCCTACGCAACGATCTGCCTTCAGCGGGAGCGAAACGCCCATCGCTGCGCTTCAAATACGGCAAGGTTTCCGCCCGGTTTGGTGACCCGCGTCATTTCCGTTAGGGCCCGCGTCGCGTCTGGAACATGCATGAGACTGCGGTCCGCCTGGCAGCCGTCAAAGCTCGCCGATTCGAACGGCAAGTCGTGTGCATCGCCAACAGCCGCGCTTGGCCGCGGAGCCTATTTTCGCAAATGCTTGGCGAAGAAAGCGATCATTGCTCTTTCCGCCTTGTCGGCATCGGCGCCGCTAAAGCCATGGCCGGCGCCTTCCAAGGTTAGCAAGTCTGCTTCAACGCCCGCAGATTTCAAGCGGTCCACCAGCCAGACGGCTTGTTCGTGGGCGACGTATTTGTCCTGGGTGCCGTGAATGCACAGCGATGGAGCCGCGTGGGGCGTTATCCAGTTAAGAGGGCTGGCGACAATATGACGGTGCCTGGCATTGTCCAAGTTGCCGCCCAGCCAAAGCGGGAGGACTTCCGCGGCGTCGACGCTTTTGCCGTACGATTTGGTGAAATCACTGGGACCATAGTAATTCACCACGCAGCTCACTCGACTGGACTTATCCAGGTGGCCGCCATTGCCTTCGAAACTTTTGACGTCCGCGGTGACGCCAAGGAACTGGGCGAGGTGGCCGCCTGCCGACCCACCCGTGACGCCTATACGCTCGGGATCGACGCGATATTGCTTGGCATTGGCGCGTAACCAGCGGACTGCTTCCTTTACGTCATGCACAGCTGCGGGGAACTGGTACTTGGGGGCCAGGCGGTAGCTGACGGTAACGGCGACGTAACCCTCCTGGGCGAGGCGCATACACAAGGCATCGTAGCCTTTGCGGGAACCTGCCCGGAAACCGCCGCCATGAATGCACACTATCGCCGGCAAAGGACCGTTCCCCATCTTGGGCCGCGCCATGTCGAGTTGGAGATGTTGATTGTCGGGATCGGCGTATTCGATATCTGGTTCGAATACGACGTTCTGGGGAATAGCAAGCTTAGTTTGCGCTTGCGCTGGGCTGCCTAGTAAAACAGCCAAGAGAAGAACGAGAAGCTTGTGCAGCCGCATATCGGGGATCCTTTTTTTTGGTTGTAGCCCGCATTGGCGGGAATCACGGTTTAGGTGACTACGCCATCGTGATGAACACGGGCAGGTCTGTTTTACCAAGGAGTTGCAAGCCGCACAATTTTTTTTACACATGCGAATAAGTCCGACGACGCAATAAAGGCAGCCCAAACGCCCGTCTCCTCGCCCACGTTGGCCCACGTCGCCACCGGTTATCCCTTTGAGCCAAAAATGCCGCCAGGGGAAATGGCCCCGCTTGTGGAGCCTCGTGGTTCGGATGTCGAGCATATTGGCGGACGCAACCGGTGGGTTGCGTCCACGTTTCCCTTGCTTTTCAGTGCAACTCACGCCCTCAATCGACATTGGTGCTGCCCATCGTCTGCTCAATAATCTGGTCGCGCGTCAGTTTCGCCGGCTGCGCCTTAGATTTTTGCACACTCGCGTCGGCAGGTGGTTGCGCTTCTTGTTCGCGCAATCCTTTCCCCGCGCAGCCAAGCTTCGTTGAAAGCGGCACAACCCATGCGCGTGCCAAAAAGATAGATCATGCCGTTCGGCGCTTGGGCCACGGCCATGTAGCCTCCCACGCCGTCAACCTTGCGAACATGAGACCAGGTGGCGCCGTCGTCAAACGACAAAGCTGCGAAGGTGCCGCCGCCAACCAAGGCTTTGCGGGAATCGATGCTGCACAGAAGCAAGGCGCCGCTTGCGAGCTTCAGAACGGTGGCTTTTTGCCCGCCGCCGATCCCGGGAAACGGCGAATCGCTCGCTTGCCACGAATCGCCCATGTTCTTGGACACCAGGAGCGGCATTGGATGCGGTCCTGCGCAAGAACGCTAGGATGGAGCCATCGGCCCGCTGCGCGACTGCTGGATGGATGACATATTTGCCGCCCATGGTTTTGCGCATGTCGCCTTTGGCCAGGTGCCAATGTTGGCCGGCGTCGCGGCTAATCAATAGCCGCTCATCGCGGTGCACGTCGCCGTCGATCGCGACGACCAAGGCCCCGTCTTGCGCGACAAACGCGGTGCAAGGCTGGCTTTGCCTCTCGGGATTGTCGCGGGACAGCATAATGCGCGGTGGCGACCAGGTGGCGCCGCTGTCATCCGAGGTGCGCACGATCACGGAGGCATTGTCCCAGCCCGTCTGCGCTTGATTGGCGAAATGATAGATTCGTTTGCCGTCGCACAACAGGACCGGAGCGTGGCAATTCACATCCGGGACGGTGAAAAACAGCGACGCCGGTTCCCATTTGTCGGTGCCGGCCCGTAAACGGCTGGCGGCTTGAACCATTTCTCGGCCCGATTCGCGGACTGTCGAATACCAACATGCCAGCACGTCGCCATTGGGACAGACACACACGGCTGCGAAATGATTGTGATGCGCGAACACCGGACCCCAGGCATCACTTGGGATGGTCGGGTTTTTGCCCTCAGCGGTAAAGTCCATGAGGAACGGCTTTGTTGACCCCACCTTTGAGGCAGGTATTTGCCTGACATTTTGTTGATTGAGAGGTGCGACAACCGGCAAAGGCTTGGTCGCCGGCAAGTCGCCCAGGACAACCCGGAAGCCGGTATGAGGATTGGCATCCTCCGGGAGAAACCCGGACCGATTCGCTGCGCGGCAGAAACTGCGAGTTGTTTTTGTCTTGGACGGCAATTAGAAAGCTGCCGCCGCGGGCCACACGAGCATAGCCGTCCGCCCGACCCACGGGATCAACCTGAGCAGCGCCGTCATAGGGGCCATACCAGTCATGGCACCATTCCAAGGCATTGCCGTGCATGTCGTAAAGGCCCAAGGCATTGGGCGCGATAACTGCCGACGCGCGTGGTGGTCGTCAGCTTTTGCTTGCCATCCTTGAACAGGCCGAAGTTCGCTTGTTCGGGGGGCAGTGTGTCGCCGGTGTGAAACAGCGTGGTCGTTCCGCCTCGGCAGGCATATTCCCACTCGGCTTCCGTGGGCAAGCGGTAAGACTTGTTTTCTTTCTTGGACAGCCAGACACAGAAGTCCCTCGCTTGCTGCCAAGTGACATGCGTGACCGGTTCGCCATCGGTTGCGGAAGAACCGAACTTGCCGCGCAGTGCGCGGTGGTCCGGAATGAACTGCTCGAATTGGGCATTTGTGACTTCAAAGGCGCCCAGGTAAAACGCCTTCGAGATTATAACCGTGTGGGCGGGAGATTCATCCCAATCGCGCGTTTCCCACGTCTGCCGGTCACGCGGCGGTTCGGCGGCGGAGCCCATGGAAAACTCGCCCGGCTCGATGCGGACCAGCTTCATTCCCAGAGCGTTGGTTACTTCCCTGGGAGCGCCGCAAGGGGCTGCGTTTACCAACAGAAACGGCAGCACGAGGGAAAGCAAAGTTCTCATGAGGATGTCTCGATGGTGCGACAGGACGACAACGGGTGAGAGTTTACTTGTTCTTCTTCTCCTCCACCTTACTTTTCACGTCGACCGAGTTGGTGCCGATGATCTTCGCGGCTTTTTCCGAAATCTTGTTAGCGAGGAGGCCGCTCGTATCGCAGCCGACGGCAATGGCCGCGATCTTGCCACCCTTCTCAATCAAGAAATTGGTGGGCATCGACTTGGTTTGAAAAGTCTTCCAACTGTCCCCTTTTGTGTCGACGGCGTAGATCATGGTCAGTTTTTTCTCAACCGGCGTATTTGGCTACTTTGGAATCGGGCTCCTTGAAAACAAAAACGCTGGTCAGGCCCTGCTTTTTGTAGGCATTATGGATTTCCTGAAAGTATGTCAGTTCCTTGTCGCAACCGGCGCAGCCGCACGTAAGACGCACCAATACGGGCCCTTTCGAAGTTAAATCAGCCAGATCAATTATCTTGGCCCGAGGCAGCCTGGATTTTGAAGGCGGGGGCTTGCTCACCGACGGCAACCTTTTTGGGGACGGGGGTGTCAGCGAGGGCCAATTCGAACATTCCCACGCTCAACAGGATAGCACTGCAAAATAATCGGACCATGAGTCACTCCTTAAGGGAAAGCACTTTCGCCAAGGCAAAACGCTTTCGATTAGCTTAATGTTTTGGAAGCTCGGCCGCAAGGAAGTCGGTGACAGGGGTCGGTGATAGACTTTTAAGCACTGACAAGGACCGGCGATCGTGGCGCTGTAGAATGCTATTTGGTGCCGATCATTCTTTTTCCAAGGGGAGCGATCCATGGCTCGCACGTCCGTGTTGGCGTGGTTTTCTTTGGGACTTTACCTTGCCCAGCCGGCTCTTGCTGACGAACCAACGTCGATTCCGCGCGCCACAACACAGCAGGTCCACCAGACGGTCGATCGCGCTATTGGATATTTGCAAACCGAAAGCGCAGCCTGGTTGAACAAGCGCAAATGTGCCGCTTGCCATCACGTGCCGATGCCGATTTGGGCGCTGAGTGAAGCCGAACGGCAGGGGTACGTAATCGACAAGAAATTTCTGGCGGATACGACCGAGTCGTTGCTGGGCAGTAGGGAAAAGTTGATGGCCTCGAAGATCTTTCCCAGTCCGGCTGATCCACCCGACCCGCGCCCACAGGGTCGAGGGCTGAACATGGGGCTCCCGTTCCTGGCCGTCGCCGCACAGTCGTTGCCCGCGCTGAAAGAGGGACAAAAACAAAGCCTGAAGCTGATCGCGGAAGAAATCGTCAATAAGCAGCAAGCGGATGGTTCATGGGAGTTCTTTGCCACTCTCCGGCGACCACCAATCAACGAAAGCCAGACTACCGACGCCGCCTGGATCATCATGGCGCTCGCGGGGAAAATGGGGGCCGACGCGCCGGAATCGCAGCGCGCGGCGCTGGCGAAAGCAATCGCCTGGCTCGACGCCGCAAAGCGTCTCCGACATCCATCAAGACAAAGCCCTGAAGGTACTCATGGGGGCCCGCTCCGGCAAGCCGCGCAAAACGATGCAAACCACGATCGACGAGTTGCTGGCGCTGCAACGCGCCGACGGTGGCTGGAGCCAAACCGTCCCTGAATTGAAGAGCGACGCCTTTGCCACCGGCCAAACTTTGTATGTCTTGTCGCTCGTGGGTTTAAACGCCGACCGGCCCGAAATCAAGCGCGGGATTGACTTCCTGGTCGCCACGCAAAAGGCGGACGGCAGTTGGCCGATGATCTCTCGGTCGACTCCCGATGGTTCGCCCGGTAGCTCGAAACTGTTGACGCCGATCAACTGCGCCGCCGGCTCCTGGGCCACGCTCGGCCTGGTGCGACTTGCGCCGAACGAAAAATCCGCGTTAAAGGCAGCGGCGGCCGGCGAGAAACAGCCGCAATGGGTCCCTATTTCTGATTCCGTCGTTGCCAAAGTGGCGGGTGACAACAAAAAGGCCTCCTCCTTCGAGCGGGAAACCGCAGGCGTGGCCGTAGACCCGATGTCGGGCGATGTCTACATGATCGTGAACAAGCATGGGGTGTGGAAATCGACGGATGGCGGCAAGATGTTTGCGCGCTGCGACGGCGGCAAAGTCAGCGGACGCTGCGAAACCGCCTTCGCGCTCAATGTTGACCCCGCCGGCAATCGGCTCGCCTGCTTCATGCTCGACGGCAAATGCGCCTGGACCGGCGATGGCGGCAATACTTGGCAGGCGCTGGCTGACATGGGCCGCAACTGGGACTTCGCCGCCGTCGATTGGTCGACGCCGGAAGTGAAGCATGTTTTCGCCGGACTTCATGAGTCGGGCGGCCAAGTGATGCTGAGCGTCGATGGCGGCAAGAATTGGGTAAAACTCTTCAAGGATCGGGAGTTCGATAAGACCGGCGGGCTCGGTATCTTCGACGCGCGGACGCTTGTGTACACGCAAAAGGGAAAAGGAATCCAGCGTTCGACCGACGGCGGCGCCACGTGGCAAAAAGTCTCGGACTTAGAGCCGGTCGGGCGGGTTGTGCAGGTTCACAAGGGGACGGCCTATTGGCTGGGTGTTGAAGGGCTGCTCGTGAGCAAGGATCGCGGCACAACCTGGAGCGTTCAAGGCAAGCCGGTCGCGGCCACGATTGGCCCCATGATCGATCCGCGCAATGAGAAACGGATCGCCGTGGCGGGATTGAAAGGAATCGCTCGCTCCAACGACGGCGGAGAAACGTGGAACACGGTGGCAACCGCACTCCCCAAGGGCTTCACCATGCCCCGCGCCGGCTGGTACAGCAACGTCGCTTGGGACCCGGTGCGTGACATCGTTTATGCATCGATGATGGGTGAGGCGACATACCGGCTGGGAAGGGCCAAGCAATAGAAACGCTGGTCATGTGGCGAAAAATCGGTCAAGACGTGGGAGGCGAGGCTGGTTACTGGATTGGGATGCGGCGACCAAAGCTCCACGCTAAGACGAAAACGGGCGCGAACTTATCTGAATGTTTATGTCCACTCGGCGCCGTAGACGAAGCCAGGCGTGCGAAGTCGCCGGACTGCGGCGAACATTTAGTCGCACTGGGAAAACTATGCCTCGGCACCGCACCTCTTCACCCTACTGTGTAGCGTGCCGCTTGCGCTATTCGCTCTGTGTCTGTGCTCAAGCTCCTCATTTAAACTTAGCGACGCGTCTGGTTGTGATCATGCACTCCAAGGAATGGGGCAGTTTGGCCAATACGGGACACTTTACCCGTTTGGCCCTAAGAAATACAGAAATCCGGCTGCATGGCTTATCCCACCAAACGGTGAGTCGTGATGGGCTTGATACGGCTTCCGTATCCACGTTAGTCCTTTTTCCTGGAGGAAGCTCCTATCCCTTAACCGAGCAGTACTTGGCTCCTTTGCCACGGCCTTTGACCTTGCTCGTCCCCGATGGGACGTGGAATCAAGCCAAAAACATGATGCGTCGCATTCCCATGCTTCGCGAGGCCCATCGGGTTAGGCTCGAAGTTCCAAGTCTGGGGTTGCCTTGTTCACGTCGCAATATCGGCGGCGACCGCAGATCCACGTTTGAAGCCATAGCGCAAACGCTTGGCATTTTGGAGGGACAGGAGATGGAAGATCACTTGCTCAGATTCTTTCGACAGGTTTTAGATCGAAGGAAGCAGGATTGGGCCTAGTCGCGATTAGACGACTTCAATGGCAAAGAGTTTGATGCCGCCACTGGCTTATCCCTTGCTGGGACCGACCACCGTGGACCGAGCCGTCGAAAACGGCGCCATAACGGCATCCGATGGTCAGCGGTGGCTGCAACATCTGGACGACCTACAGCGCACGGAGCGATTTTTCAGCAGTCTCACCCCAAATGCGAATCATTTGCTTATCGAGAATGGCTGATGCCCCGCCGAAAATGACTCGGCTTACTCCGCCAGTTAAAAGGAACGTCGCATGTTTCGCGTTTTTGGACAACTCGGAACGGAATGTACTGGCCTGACGCGCCGTAGCTTCGTGCAGGCGGGGTTATTGGGCGTGGGCGGCTTGGCACTGGGTGACTTCTTCAAATTGCAGGCTGCCCAACCGGCGCGCAGCCGCGCGGACGCGAGCGTGATACTGATTTGGCTCAGCGGCGGTCCAGGACACATGGAAACGTGGGACCCCAAGCCGGATGCACCACACGAATTCCGTGGCCCTTTGCGGGCCATCCGAACGACGCTTCCGGGCGTGCAGGTTGGCGAGCTGATGCCTTGCCAGGCGAGTATCATGCACCATTTGGCGATTCTGCGCACCGTGAATCATGGCTCCGGCGATCACACCAAGTCCAATCACTGGATGCTCACGGGCTTCGAGGGACCAGCGTTCAACGCACCCGATTTCATGGTGCAGCGCCGCCCGTCGCTCGGTTCCGTCACTGCCCGTATGCACGGCTCCAATCGTCCTGGAATGCCGCCCTATGCCGCAGTGCCACACCTGCGAGGGGGCACGGACAACTTTTTCCACTATGCCGCTTACCTGGGGGGTGGTGCGAATCCGTTTGTGGTCGAATCCGATCCTAACTTGGCGGCCTTTCGGGTTCGAAACCTCTCCTTAGCGCCAGGGCTGACTCTTGCACGTCTGGAAGACCGTCACCAACTCGTTCACCAAATGGATGAAGCGCGGCGTGCCCTCGACCGGCACGCCGACGACATGAACGAGCATTACCAGCGTGCGTTCGGCATGATGACCAGCCGTGACGTGACTAAAGCGTTCGATATTAGCCGAGAACCCGCGGCTGTCAGGGACCGCTATGGTCGGCATACTTTCGGGCAAAGCACGCTTTTGGCCCGGCGTCTGATTGAAAGCGGCGTCACTTTTGTGACGGTGAATTGTGTGCCATGGGACCATCATGGCACACCGCCGCAATTGCAAACGGAAGTAGGTGCGCGTTTGTTGATTCCGCCGCTTGACCAAGCCCTGAGCGCCTGATCGGAGATCTGCGCCAGCGCGGCTTGTACGAGAGAACCTTGGTGGTGGCGATGGGCGAATTTGGCCGCACGCCGCGTATGAATGCCGATGCTGGCCGCGACCATTGGGGCAAGACTTTCAGCGTGCTCGTGGGCAATGGCCGAATGCGTATGGGTCAAGTGATCGGTCGCAGCAGTCCGCGCGGCGAGTATGTCGCTGATCGTCCGATTACCCCGCAGGACGTGGCCGCCACGGTGTTCCACCACCTGGGCATCGACAGTCGCAATGTTTCCTTCCCCGATGCCCTCGGCCGGCCTGTCCACTTGATCGAAACCGGGCAACCAATTCGGGAATTGGTGTAATCACCTCTGCGTCGTCACCTTGACGGGATATTCATTCATTTCTGCTGAATTCGATAAAGTTGTTTTTCCGTGCGGAGATAGATAGCTCCATCGGCGATGGCGAACGAGGCAAAGGTGTGTTCGTCGAGTTTACTTTGAGCCAGGTTGACGTATCGGTTGACGGCTTGGACCACCGTAGTGGACGTAGAGGCGCTCGCCATCAGTGCAGGGCGAGGGACTGGCATGGCTGTTTTTGCCATGGATTCTCGGTGCTGCAGCCTCGTCCTCGCGAAAGACTTCTGTGCGCCAGAGTCGCGTGCCTTTCAAGGCGTCAAGGCAAAGCGCTTCCAGGTCCTGCTCCTTTTGGCTGATTGGTCGTTGCGCTGGACGGTGCTTATTGCACTTTTAGGAGTCGGGCTGGCGTTGTGGCGGCCGAAAAGGGCAGGGACGACGGTAGATAAACGTGGAATCAGCTGGATACGCAGTCATAAGCCGCGTGTTCCCGGTTCGATCCCGGGCGCCGCTAGTCTCGGTGCAACGCCAAAGGCGGTTGGCGTTCAAGCCTGGGGCAATGCTAGGCTTTTACGTCCCACCCAATGTGATCGTCGCATTTTGCCGGCATCTCTTTGCTTGACACATGGCCATTATTCCCTAACAATCGCCTATCGCTTTCGTGGCTGGGTCAAGGAAGTCCCTACTTTGGCGGGTCTTCTGGAGCCGGCATGTTCAGTCACCTCCCTTGGCGGTTTCTTGCGCGGCTTGCGTCCGTTTTTCCAGTTCCTGCCAAGGTCGAACTATTTGCCATCGGCGAGCGGCGTGCGGGCGCCTGTTGGTGGAACGCCTTGAAGATCGTATCAATCCGAGCACGACGCTCAATCCGTTAAACGGCGCTTAGCCGTTTGACCAACTACCGATCAACGCTTTGCATCGCGGTGAATTGGAGCCTGCGGCTCGCGCCATCGTCTTTTTTGAGTCGGCAGTCGCGGATTACCAAGTCCTCCGCCCAGGCTTACATGCGGGCACCGAGGCCGTGGTGCTCGACAGCGGCGGCGACGGCCTGCGCGAGATGGCCGCTTACTTGGCGGACCGGCATGATCTGACATCCATCGGCGTGGTTGCCCATGGTGCGCCTGGAACCGTCGTCTTGGGGACGGCGACTCTGGACGCTCGAACTTGGGGCGGCTACACGCGGCGAACTAGCGACCATTGGCTCCGCGCTGGGATCAAGTGGCGAGTTGGACCTGTGGAGTTGCGATGTTGCCGCCGGGCAAGTCGGCGCATCTCTGATGCAGGATCTCGCGGCGGGGACCGGCGCGGGCGTGGCGGCCGCCGATCACTCCGTCGGCTCTTTACTGGAAGGCGGCAGCTGGCAACTCGACGTCCGAGTCGCAGGGGCGCGTGGGCAAGTCCCGTTCTCCGCCGCCGCCCTGGGGGCTTTTCGCGAAATCTTGGGCACCTGGTCCGCCGCAAGTTCAATGGCTAATGCGCGGCACGCCGCGGCGGCAGTGCTGCTGGGCAGCGGTAAGGTGCTCGTCGCGGGGGGAGGCAACGACAGCGCTTTTACTGCCAGTGCGGAACTGTACGACCCGGCCAGTGATGCCTGGTCCGCCGCGGCTTCCATGGCCGCTGCGCGAGCCGGTGCCACGGCGACACTGTTGAGCAATGGCCAGGTGTTGGTCGCGGGCGGTGAGGGCAACACCAATAACTTTCTCGCCAGTGCGGAGTTGTACGATCCGGTCAGTAACATCTGGACCTCCGCCGGCTCCATGGCCACGGCGCGTGCAAATCACACGGCCATGCTACTGGGCAATGGCCAGGTGTTGGTGATCGGAGGCACTAACGGCGGCAGCGACTACCTGGCCAGCGCGGAGTTGTACGACCCGGTTGCCAACACGTGGTCCGCCGCGGCTTCCATGGGAGCGGTGCGAGCCGGCGCCACGCCGACGCTGCTCAATAATGGCCAAGTGCTGATCATGGGCGGGCGTAATTCGGGCGGCTACCTGTCCAGTGCGGAGTTGTACGACCCGGTCAGCAACATCTGGACAGCCGAGGCTTCGATGGCCACGGTGCGCTGGCAAAACTCGGCGACGCTGCTGAGCAACGGCCTGGTGCTGGTCGCTGGTGGGTTCAATGGTGTTAGCCACTATCTAGCCAGTGCGGAGGTCTATGACCCGGTTGCCAACACCTGGTCCGCCGCGGGCCCCATGGCTAAGGCACGTGGCTATCAAACGGCGACGCTGCTGGGCAACGGCCAGGTGCTCGTCACCGGAGGGAGCGACGGCAACAACATCCTATCCAGTGCGGAATTGTACGATCCCGTCAGTAACACCTGGTCGGCTGCGCCTGCGATGGCCACGGTGCGCTGGCTTGACACGGCGACACTGCTGGGCAATGGCCAGGTGCTCGCCGCGGGAGGCGACGACGGCATCACCAGTTTGTCCAGCGCGGAATTGTACAACCCTGGTGGGAGCATCAATTTAACGCAGTCCGCGATCGCGATCAGTTCGACGCCGAATCCATCAATCTATGGCCAGTCGGTCTCCTTCACCGCGACGGTAACGGTCGGCACCTCACCGGTGACGACCGGCACCGTTACTTTTGAGGAAGGCAGCACCGTCCTGGCAGCCAATGTCGCCGTTGACCGCAACAGCCACGCCGGCTTTTCCATCGCCAACCTTTCCGCGACGGCCAGCCCGCATGTCATCACGGCTCTGTATAGCGGCACTTCTCAATTGGCGCCGAGCACGGGAACCACGAGCCAAACCGTCAAGCCGTTGGCCGTCACGGTCAGCGCGGACTCCAAGAGCAAGCCCTATGGAAGCGCCGATCCGGCGCTCAGCTATCAGATCACCGTCGGTGCCCTGCTTTCCGGCGATGCCTTTGCCGGAGCGCTGATGCGCGTGTCGGGTGAGAACGCCGGCAGCTACGCGATCCAGCAGGGGACACTGGCGACCAGCGGCAACTACGCCATTACGTATGTCAGCGCCAATTTGACGATCGTGCCTGGCAAATTCGCAGTCAACGTGTGGGGCACGAATCCCGTCATCGCGGGCAATTCCTTCCTCTTCACCGCGCAAGGGCTTGACTCTTCGGGCAACCCGGTCACGAGCTACAGCGGGTCCACGGGCGTCACGGCCAGCATTACGCCGAACGATCCCCAGGGCAGTTTTCCGCTGCCAGGAATGCTCAACAGCATCGGCACCGGCTACTTTTTGGGGAATATAAAGACGGCGGGATCCTACACGATTGCCGCGACGGGCGGTGCCTTCAACGGCACGAGCAGCACGATCAACGTGGTGCCTGCCGCCGCTGCTTACTTCACCATTACCGCGGCACCTACTGCCATCACCGGAACGTCTTTCAACATCACCGTAAAGGCTTATGATCCTTTCCATAACCTCGCCACCGGCTACAACGGGAAAGTCCACCTCAGCAGCAGCGATGCCAAGGCTACGCTACCGGCAGACGCCACACTGGCCGGCGGGATCGGCACGTTGCCCGTCACTCTGAATACCGCAGGCGGCCAGACGATCACGGCCACCGATGGTGTGTCGTTCAGTCCCATCACCATCTTCGGCTCTAGCGATGCGATCGCCGTCTCGGGGCTGGAAGTCACGGCTCTTACGAAAAGGCCGACCGGCTTCACGGCAACGTTCAACCAAGCGATCAATCCCGCCGACCTCACCATCTATGGCGGAGGCAACACGCAACAAGACGTTTTGCTGGTCGGCATTAGCACCAACAATGGACAGCCCTACCCGGGCACCGTGATCGTCGATGCGTCGAAAAAGTTGATCACGTTCAACGTCTCCTCCAATTATCTCGTGGCGTCCAACCCCGGCGGCTCGGCAACGCTGCCGGATGACACGTACACGGTGACGCTGGTTAGCGGCGTAGGCGCCAACGGCTTCGAAGATCTAATTGGCCAAGGCATTGACAACGGGCACGTTGGCCACGCGGACTTTGTAGGCGGCTTTTCAACGACCTATCAACACGACAACACGGAAGTGTTGGGTATCCCCGATTTCGCGCGGACCCAATGCATCCGGCGACACCAGCACGCTCGTTAAAGTTCCCAACGACCCCGCCAACGGCGGCCATATCGGCATCCCCACGACGATCTACAATGCCGGCAATCTCACCAGCGCCGGTTTTACACTTACTTACAACGCCAACATTCTCACCGTGACCGGCGGCGTCAGCGATCCGTCGAACGCGATGGCAACGTTTCAAATGACGAGTAACATTCCGGGAGCCGATGGCATTCACCGGATAGCCACTTTCACGTTCGCAAACGCCACGCCGCAAGATGGCACACAAATCCTGGGAGATGTCACGGCGTATGTGCCGTATTCGGCCCGCAACCAATATCAGGTCAAGGATCTGCTCGCACTGGGCAACATTACCGTCAACAGCGGTGCTACCGTGGTGCCGGGCAACGCCGTGGATGTGGATGCGTACTTCGGCGACGTCAACGGCGATCATCATCTGGACGGTCTGGACAAGGGCCAGATCGCCAACGTGGCATCGACATTGAACTCGGGCTTCACCGCGTTCACCTTGCTCGATCCCGCCATCATCGGCGATTTGAGCGACGATAACGCGGTGACTTCCAACAGCACTTCCCTCTTCTCCAACTATTTGTTGGCGTTGCCCGTCGCCAAAATCCCGGCACTGCCCAACCCGCCGATTGCCGACAATTTGTTCACATCGCCATTCGCCGCCGATCCGGCACTGAGCTTGCCGGCGGCGGTAAAAACAAACACCGTCGGCGTCGTCAATGTGCCGGTGCGCTTGGATGAGCCGCATCCCCAGGGCAGCACGGGTCTGGTGGAAGCTGAGTTGACGCTGAAATATGATCCAACGGTCTTGAGCGTGAGCGGCGCCGACATAACTCTTGGCACGATCCCTAGCCAAGCGACTGGCTGGCAGCTATTGGCAATCGTGAATGCAACGACGGGACAAATCACGATCCAGCTTTACAGCCAAACGCCAATTGCGAGCGACGAGGCCGGGAGCCTGGTGAGCATTGCGTTTCACGTCAACGCCGGTGCGAATCTATCGGAAGCGACCACCGTGCAACTGGTGAGTGGCCAAAGCGTGCTGGCGGACTCTCAGGCGGCGATGGTTCTCAAGCCCGGGCTGGATTGGACGGCAGTGTTGATGGGCGACTGGTTACAATCATTGAAGTAGACACATAGATCAGTCGCATTGTTGCGACCGCGGAGACGAGGGTAATTGCGGCGGGTGCCGTGCAAGCTGGCCAGTCGTCGTTCCGCCGGGCAAGCCCGGCGGAGACGATGCGGGTGCAAAGTTAAAGCAGCGGCGAGCCCCAGCCGACGGCGCCGTGGGTGCGCAGGATGGTGACGGCCTGGTCGTGGCGGTCGTCTGCCCGGACGGTCACGAGGGTGCGTCCGGCTTGCACTTCGTTTTCGAGGTGTTGGGCTTCGTCCTTGGAGATTCCGAGGGTCAGTAGCGCGCCGACGAGTCCGCCGGCGACGGCACCGGCGGCAGCGCCGCCGGCGGCGGCAATCAAGAGGCCCGCGCCGATCACGGGGCCGATGCCCGGAATAAACATGGCGGCTGCGCCGAGGATGGCACCGAGCGAGCCGCCGGTCAAGGCGCCGGCAACGCCGCCTTCGACCGTTCTCGCTTCCTCCGGCGCTGGCGCTTCCGGCGGCGGGTCGTCGCGCACGACTAGGCCGATTTTGTCGCGCGCAAAGCCTGCATCTACTAGATCTTGGATGGCATCTTGGGCGTCGATGCGATTGTGAAATACGCCGACGGCGGTGGAAAGCTTGATGGCGGTCATCCGCGTTCCCCTTGAAGAAATGGCAGGTTGGAAACCTACCCTACGGGATCGTGCAATTCGCGTGCCCTTATTGTAGGAGTCGTGGTGCGTTGACACGCAGTCGGGTGGCCTTACAATTGGCGGCTGCTCAACTTAACCAGGGTTTTACGGAGGGCTCGGCGATGATGCGCTGTCGATTCTTGGTGGGATTCATCTTGTTCACGATGGGACTGTGCCTGGGGGCTTTGCTGGATTTCACGCGTGTCGGAATTGTCATGGCGGACAGTCCAGCGCAGGCGGTCAAGGCCGACGCCCCGCCCAACGACGGCAAGCTGCGCATCATCGCCTTCGGCGCTCATCCGGACGATTGTGAAATCAAAGCGGGAGGCGCCGCCGCCAAATGGGCGGCACTGGGGCATCACGTCAAATTCGTGTCTACCACCAACGGCGATATCGGTCACTGGAAGTTGGCGGGGGGCCCGCTGGCGCTGCGGCGCAAGGCCGAGGTCGAGAATGCGGACCGTCTGTTGGGCATCACGTCGCAAGTTTTGGACATTCACGACGGCGAACTCGAACCGACGCTGGACAATCGCCGCACCATCACGCGGCTCATTCGCCAGTGGCATGCGGACATCGTGCTGGCGCATCGGCCCAACGATTACCATCCCGATCATCGCTACACCGGCGTCCTAGTGCAGGATGCCGCGTACATGGTGACGGTGCCGTTCTTTTGCCCCGATGTGCCGTACTTGCACAAGAACCCGGCGTTTTTCTATTATTCGGACCATTTCGAGCGACCGGCGCCGTTTCGCGCGGACTTCGTGGTGGACATCGACGACGTGAACGAACGCAAGCTTGACGCGCTGGACTGCCTGGTGTCGCAGTTTTTTGAAGGAGTGCGCCAACGGCTCGGCGGCCCTCATCCCGAGCGATGCCGCGGGGAAAGAGAAGCGTCAACGCGCGGTGCGCCAAGGGTTCTTCAACATGTCGATGGGAACGGCCCAGCGCTTTCGCAACAAATTGATCGAGCAATACGGCAAGGAGCGCGGCGCCAAGGTGCAGCACGCGGAGGCGTTCGAGCTGTGTGAATATGGCAGCCGGCCCGGACCGGCGGAGATGCGGCGGTTGTTTCTGTTCGCGGAAAGCGTGCCGGAGCCGCGCACGAAGTAAGCGGGGAACGGGCGGCCCGGCCAAAAAACCTCGTCACCAGGCTCCGCCTGGTGACGCACTGCCCGGCAGGCTCCGCCTGCACGAAATTCGGCCAAGGGGGGCAATGCTCCCGGCAGTGTGGTCGCAAAACGAGGCGGAGCCTCGTGAGCAGTGCGTGACCAGGCGGAGCCTGGTCACGAGATGGTTACTTACTCCTTGACGAGCCAAATGTTGCGGAACTGCACTGGATTGCCGTGGTCCTGGAGAAGGATCGGGCCGGGCGAACACGGATCGCCGCCCAGGCCGGAGGTGGTGTTGTCCTTGGTGATCTTAACGTGGTCGTGGATTTTCAGGCCGTTCTGATAGACCGTGACCACGGCGGGGCTTTCCTTTTTGCCGTCTTTGCAGATCGGCGCCTGGAACGTAATGTCGTAGGTTTGCCACACCGTAGGCGCCTTGCAGGCGTTGACGAGCGGCGTGGCGACCGTGTAGATGGCGCCGCAGTCGTTGTCCTTGCTTTTGAGGCCATAGCTGTCGAGAATTTGGACTTCGTAGCGGCCCTGGAGATAGACACCGGAGTTGCCGCGACCTTGGCCGGAGGCCTTGGGCATATAAGGGACGCGGAATTCGACGTGGAGCTTAAATTTGCCGTCGAACTTCTCCTTGGTGACGATGTCGCCGCCGCTGACTTGCATGACGCCGTTGCCAAGGACCTTAAAGCCCGCCGAACTTTTGCCGTTGCGCTTGGTCCAGGCGTCGAGCGATTTGCCGTCGAACAAGACGATGGCGCCTTGGGGCGCCGGGACGGAGGGCATGTCGACCTTATCCGAGGGTCTGAGTAGCTTGACGGCGTCGATCGGGCCATAGGCGGCGGCGTCGCCGCCGGCGATAGCCAGCGGTGAGCTCAAAAGGAGCAGGGTCAAACAAGCGGAGCGGGAGAGCATGGGGAGACTCCATAAGTAAGGTGAACAAGGGTTGGCGAGCCGTGAGCGTCAGCGACCGGTGTTTTCATCGCACCCCCCGGTCGCTGACGCTCACGGCTCGCCGTTAAGACTTATCTAGTAATTCGTCGCGATAGGCAAACACCGCGGGAGTGCCACCGGTGTGGATGAATACGGTCGTATCGTTGGGCGCGAGGCGTTTGGTTTTGATGTCGTCGATGAGGCCGGCCATGGCCTTGGCGGTGTAAATCGGATCGAGAAGAAGGCCTTCGCACCGGGCCAGCAGTTTCATGGCATCGAGGCCAGCAGGACTGACGGTGCCATAGCCATCGCCGATGAAATCTTCGCGAACGTCAATGTCCCTCGCGGTGAGCCGGTGCGGCAAGCCAAGCAGACCGGCGGCGGCATTGGCGACTTCAGCGAGATCGGCGGGAGTATCCCAGGGCCAGCGAATCGGGCAGAGCAGGCGGACTGTGCCCGGCCAGCCGAGCACGGCCTTGCCCAGCGCCAGTCCCGCGCCGGTGGCGCCGGCGGCCGCGGCATAAATGGTTTTCGGCTCAAAGCCCTGGCTGTGTGCTTGCTCGAGAATCTCGGCCAGACAAAGCGCATAGCTGATCGCCGCGATGGGTCGGCCAGTGATGCGGTCCCAGACGAAGGGTCGGCGTCCCACTTTTTTTAGCTCGGCCGCTTTCTTTAGCAGCATGTCATCGAGGGCCGGCCCCAACGGCTCGTCGACGATGTGAACCTCCGCACCCATGAGATGATCGAGGAGCAGATTCCCCTGAATGTCTTCGCCATGGGCGGCGCGGCTCAACAGCAGCACGCAATCCAGGCCGAGCTTGTTGCAGGCGGCCGCGGTTTGACGGCAGTTATTGGATTGCGTGCCGGCCCCCCAAACGATGATGTCGGCGTTTTGCCTCAGCGCCTCGCCGAATAGGAACTCGTTGTGGCGTGTCTTGTTGCCGCCGAGCAGCATGCCGGTGCAATCGTCGCGCTTGATGAACAGACGCGGGCCGCCGAGGTGTTTGGCAAAACGGGGCAACTCTTCCAGCGGTGTGGGCAGGTGCGCGAGGGACACACGCGGCAGGCGGGTGGTTTGTTCGCGAAGTTGGGCCGGGGTGAGGTGGGTCATGGCGATTGGGATGTACCCGCGGGATTCGGAGTGCCTCATCCCGCGGCTTGGGTGAGGTTGGCCATCGGTGTTTGGTTGCGGAGAGCGGCGATGGTTGCGCGCGTGGCGGCTTCGACCGCGGCCTCCCAGTTCTTTTCGTCCGGGGCAAAGCAGGCCGTTATGCCGCGCGAGCTATTGATGATTGCCCCGGTGCCGTCGGCGCGGAAGCCGGGGGCGGTGTCCCGGGCGTTGCCCCCTTGAGCACCGTAGCCGGGAATAAGGAAAACCACATGGGGCAACAGGCGGCGCGCCTGCGCCAATTCGGCGGGATGCGTGGCGCCGACGACGGCACCAACGTCACCCAAACCGTACGTTCCCAGGTTCTCCTTGGCCCAGTCGCCGACCGCTGCCGCGACGCATTCATAAAGCGGCTTGCCGCCGGCGTCGATGTCTTGAAATTGCCCGGCGCCTGCGTTGCTGGTGCGCACCAGCACGAAGACACCCGCCTGCGCCCGCCGTGCGCTGGCAAGAAACGGCTCGACGGCATCGCGGCCCAGGTAGGGATTGATGGTCATCGCATCCGCCGGCCAAACGGCCTTGGGGCCAAAGACGGCGTCAGCATAGGCCGACGCGGTGGAGGCGATGTCGTTGCGTTTACTGTCGAGAATGGTGAATAGACCAAGGTCGCTTGCGCGCCGCAATACGCTTTGCAAAGCGGTTAGACCTGCCGGCCCACAGGCTTCGAAAAAGCGCTTTGCGGTTTGACCACTGGCACGAGCGGGGCGACGATATCGAGCACGCGCAAGCAGAATTCTTGGACGGCTCGGGCCAGCCCCTCCGGAGATTCAAGGGAATGGCGCCGGCGCAGTTCGAGCGGCAACTGCTCCCAGCGGGGGTCCAGGCCAACGCAGACCGCATTGCCGCAAGCGCGGCAGGCGTCGGTCAAGCGGTCAGCGAAGTGCCCGTTCATGGCGTTCACGATATGCCGGAGGCAGGCAAAGGTAAAGGGTTAGCCGCGACGCGCTCCGCTTGCGCGTTGCGGCTAAACGGCGCTACGCGCGCAATATGTCCAGCGGCCGAAACTCCTGGCCCAACACCTGCCGGCTCGGCACGCCAAGCCAGGAATCGAGCAGGGCGGCATACACCTGGCGGAAGTCGGTGTGATGGCGCAAGTTGCCGTCGTCGAGGTTGGTGAGGCTGGGATGCGCGCCGACTAATCCTTCTTTGACCCGGCCGCCGACCAGAAACATCGGCGCTCCGGAGCCGTGATCGGTGCCATGGCTGCCATTTTCGCGGGCGCGGCGGCCGAACTCGGAGAAGGTCATGATCATGAGGCGATCGCGATGGCCGCGCTGCGATAGATCGCGGTAGAATGCGGAGATAGCGTCGGAAAGCTTGCGCAGCAGGGCGGCATGCGGGGCCGCCTGCCCGGCGTGGGTGTCGAAGCCGTCGAGCGTGACATAGAACAGACGGGCGCCCAGGCCGCCGTCGATCAGTTGAGCGGCCAGGCGCAACTGATTGGCAAGCGCGGAATTGGGATACGGCACGCGCGGTTGGTAATTGTTGCCCAGCTCTTGCAAGCGGTGGCTGCTGGCGTAGGTGTTGACGGCCGTGCGCTGCACGAAGTCGAGCAGGCTCGACTGGCTGGCGCTTTTCGCCGGCGCAGCGCTCGCCTCGATCGCCTGCGTCTGCGCCCGCCGATCGGCGCTGCCGGCCGCCTCGACGCGAATTTGGAAATCGGCCAGCGAGGTGATCGACGGCACGCGCACCGGCGAGCCGGTCAAAGCCAGCGGCGCCGCTTCGTTGGCGGCGGAGAGGTGGAACGAGCTTGCCGCGGGGATATGCCGCAGCGCCTTGCCGATCCAGCCTTCGGTCAGGTCGCGCTCGGTGCTGGCGGCTTGCCAGATGTCCATCGAGCGAAAATGCGATTGGCTCGGATTGGGGTAGCCGACGCCCTGGACGATGCAGAGCGAGTGATCTTGGAGTAGGTCGGCCATGCCGTTCATGGCTGGATGCAGGCCGATTTGATCATTGATGCGTCGAACCTGGTCGCGCGGCTGCCGTAAGGTCGGGCGCAGGCGGATATACTCGGGATCGGCAAACGGAATGACGGTGTTAAGGCCGTCGTTGCCTCCGGTCAATTGCACGACGACGAGGATCGTATCGCGGGCGCCCGGCCGATGGGAAGCCGGCGCCTGGGCGGCGGTTTTGCTCAGAAAGCTCGGGACCGAAGCACCGAGGGCGACCAGGCTCGTGTCTCTCAAAAAAGCGCGGCGAGTAATCATGGCTAGGCTCCGTAAGGTGGTTGTTTCCTAAAGAGCCGCGCACGTAGTAAGCGGTGTGAGCCCGAAGGAAATCGGTAACAGCAGATTGGTTTCTGCTCATCCGCTTACTGCGTGCGCGGCTCTTAACGCGCATTAATCCAATTGGAACTCCGGCAAGCACAACACCAAATGGCACAGGGCGCGGACGCGTTGGTCGGCGGCTTCCTCGGGCGTCCAGAAGAACGGGTATTTCTGCGTGGACGCGGTTTCCAGGTATTGCACGAGGCGCCGGCGCGTCGACTCGGCAATGTCTTCTTGCAAGAATAATCGCGTCAAAAAGGCCACTTGATCCGCACTCGCTTGGCAATGATGGCGCCGCATCAAGGCGGCGGGATCGGCACGCCGGCCGAAGCGGTCGTCGGTGGTCGCGGTCAAGGCGAGGGCGAGATTTTGCCTCATCGAGCAGGGTTTGACTATTGAGCCAGGCGCGGCCCATCTCCCAGCCGGCGACGCTGGGCGGATAAAACAGCCGCTCGCCCAGGCCGTCCATGGCGCCGGCAAGTTCGAGGCTCCCCAATCGGCGCTGATGACCCTCGCCGGGCAAATGCCCTTCGAGGCCACGGACGATACCCAGGGCGAAATCGACGGGCGACTTGACCCGCGTGCGGTAGACTTCCGGCGCGAAGAAAAGATTCGAGCGTAGGACCATCTCGACGAGGGCGCCGAAGTTGTAATCGCTGGTGCGGAAGGCGTGCGCCAACGGCTCCATCAAGTCGGGAGTGGGTGGGATCGTTTCGCTAACCAGAAAACGAAACAGCTTGCCCGCGATGAAGTAAGAGGCAGCCTCTTGATCCAGGCAAATGCGAACGACGTCCGCCCCGCCGAAACGTCCGCGCCGGCCCAGGACCGCCTTGTCGCCGTCGTCGTGCTGAGTCGCCTCGAAGACGGCGCGGCCATTGTCTAGTTTCCAGCCGGTGAAGGCCCGCGCGGCTTCGCGGATGTCCTGTTCCGTGTAGTTGCGCTCATCGGGCGGCGCGGCTTGCGAATGCCCAGGCTGAACAGCTCCATCAGTTCACGCGCGTAGTTCTCATTGGCCTGGCCGCGCCGGCTTTGAATCGTGTCGAGCCAAACCATCATGGCGGGGTCGCGCGAGATTTCTTGGAGCAAAACGCGAAAGTTGCCGAGGGCGTGCCGGCGCAGGAGCTCATTTTGCTCGATCATGTACCCGGCGTTTTGGACCTTGCGGTTGCTGGTGGCGAAATGGTTGTGCCAAAACAGCGTCATTTTTTCGCGGAGCGGATGCTTGGTGTAAAGCATGCGATACAGCCAGGCGGCCGGCAGTTGCTCGCCGGTGTTGAACTGGCGAATGCCGCGCGTGACCATGCCCCAGACCTCGTCGCCTTCGGGATCTGGCTGGCCCGCGAGCAATTGGCTGACCGCGCGATCGGGGCCCATTTGCAAGGCATCCTGGATCTCCTGCATGGTGGCGCCAAAGCTGGCGCGGCGATAGAGATGGCCGACTTTTTTCAGGTCCCAGGGGGCATCCGGGCTTGCCTGATAGCGCTGCCATGCCCAGCGCGGGTCGATGTTTAGCGGTTGGGTATCGAGCATGTTTTTTTCCCTTGGGAGGATCCGCGGGATTCGGAGTGCCTCATCCCGCGGCTTGGGTGGGCGGTTATTTCTCGTATTTCCAGTAGACGTCGAAGCGGAAGTCGTCGCGACCGTAGCGAGTCTCGAAGCGAAGTTCGCCGAGGCGTTCGACCAACTTCACCAGCTTGTCGATTTGTTTTTTGGCGTCGGTCGCCGGCAGGGCTTGGCTCAAGATGGCTTTGCTAACGAACAAATCCTCGGCGGTGCGGAGGTTGGCGGCGACGCCAGTGCCGTAGACGTAGGTGCGCTGGGTAGCGGGGCTGACGTCACTGGATTCCTTGGCCAGGCAATCGACCAGGTCTTTGCCAAGCTCCAGGGTGGAACTGATGACGAACTGATTGCCGACCTGCGTAAAGCAGGGACTGAAGTTGTAGCGGATGTTGTTGTCGTCGCCTTCGAGCGGTCGGTTTTCGGGGAAATAATAGGTGACGAGGGTGTGATCCTTGTATTTTTCATCCACCATCTTGAGGCCGAACTTGAAGCTGCCGATCAGGGCGGCGCCGCGCAACACGGTGCTCATCGACTTGGCAAAACTCGGGTCGCGCATGTCCAGGACGACTGCGAACGAACCGGTTTCGAGGGTGGCTTTGGTTTTGTACGGCGATTTATCCGGGATCGCCACCACCACGCGCTGATACTTGCCCGCTTGCTGGAGCAAGTTGCCCAGGCCGATGCTCTTGAGATATTTGCTGGTCTGAGCCTCGAAAGCGTCGATCGTCTTGGCCTGTTCCTTGGTGAGGATTTTGTGTCGATTGTTCCAAAAGGTGCCGAGATCAAGATAATAACTGGTGCAACTCATCACGCGCGGCGGGTGCAGCATGGGCAGCGAACCGCGGGCGTCTTCGGGTAAGAACATGGACGCCAGCGGAGCCATCCCCTCGCGGCCTCGGGGCATGGCAACGCGCAATCGCAGGTTTTTGCCCTCGCGTGCCAGGCCGGCGCAAACATAGGGCGAGCGCTTGATGACATCGACGACGCCGCCGATCGTGAACATCGTGACGGGATCGAGGCCGAGCGTGTTCAGTGTGTTTTTGACATCGGGATTCTTTTTCGCCTGCTCGAGGTTGAGCATGCCCCAGACCATGGCATCCTTGGGCAACCGGCCTTTGACTTCCGCAATCAAGGGGGTGGCGGCGAGGTTATCTTTGCCGCCATCCAGGAAACGATCGAGGGCCTTATTGAGGACGGCTTCGTCATTGGAAAAAATCAGTGCCGAGCCGGCTCGGCCCAGGTGAAAGAGCTTGGCGAAATGGAACGTTTCCAAATCGCGATAGGGGCGCGCTTCAAGTTGCTCTTTGGAGTCGAGACGCGAAAGTTCTTGCACGGCAATTTTTCGGGCCAGCGCGATGAAGCGTTTGAGCAGGTCCTCATCCTTGGCCTGGACCACGGCGAGAACGGCCTTTTTTTGAACTGCCCGGCCACCAGCACGCCACCCCCCGTGAGGCGGTCGAGCAGTTCAAGGCGTTCATGGCCCAACTCTTTTTCGAAGTAGCTGATGAATTGCATGAGGCGGCGAAAGTTGGTGGTGTCGTAAAAGGCGGCCACCGAGTCCATCTTGAGAAGTTCTTGAAAGACTTCGTGGTTATAAACGGCATCGTAGAGTTCGCGCGGGCTTTCCACCTTACCCAGCGCGTCGATCGATGCGGGTATGAGGCGGAGCGGGTCGGGCGAATCGGCGCGTGTCACGCCGGGCACCAGCGAGGTCGCCAAAACGATGACCGCTAAGATCCTGGTAGCCATGGGGGATGTCCTCCGGACGCTTGGAGTTATTGTATTAGATCAATAATACAAGTGGCGGTGCGTTTGTCAACAACTTTTTCGGCGCTGCCAATGGGCCGCGAGTATGCCCCTGCCGCGCTGAATCGCTTATCGAGTTATTCTGGCAAGATGTTGATGATACCACCCGGGATGGCAAGAGTTTCAAGAAAAAAAGGGGAATGGATTCGATGCAAGATCCAAGTGCCCTTGGCAGTTTGGGGAATTCTCATTACTCTGCCAGCGGGTGACTTTAAGCGGGTGCCTTTGGGGAAAATTGATGCGAAACTTTGCCGCACCTTGGGTGGCGAGAGTATCATGCGGCCTGCTAGTGGCAGTCTTCCTGGGAGGAATAGCGTCGCATGCGCTCGCGCAAGCTCCGGCCAAGGGCTTTGCCGAGATCCAAGTCCCCGATGAGCCGCCGAGCTTCTTCATGCAGATCGTCAGCAACCTGTTCAACAGCAGGGGGCTGATGGACACACTGAAAAACCCGAGTTACACCTGGGCTGCGTTTGTCGCGCTCAACGTCATTGTCTTTATGGAAACGGGCATCTTCTTTTTTCTGCCCGGCGATTCACTGCTGGTGACGGCGGGCGTGGCTTGCTGGATGGCGGGCTGGAACCTCCCGCTTTTGCTCGTGACCTTGTGCCTGTCGGCGATTGCCGGAGACAGTGTTGGTTACATGATCGGGCGCAAGACGGGACCGAAGATTTTCACCCGCGATAAGTCTTGGCTTTTCAACAAGGATCATCTGCTGGAGGCGCATGCTTTTTACGAAAAGCATGGCGGCAAGACGATCGTCTTGGCGCGGTTCATGCCCATCGTGCGCACGTTCGCGCCGGTGATCGCCGGAGTCGCCAAGATGGACTACAGCAGGTTCTTGTTTTTCAACGTCATCGGCGGCGTTAGCTGGGTCGTAAGCATGACAATGATCGGTTATTGCCTATCGGAATTGATCAACCCCACGTTCCAAAATCTCTTCGGCATTCCCGATTTCAATGTGCAAAATCATATCGAGAAGGTGGTCATTCTCGTCGTTCTGTTGTCAATCGCACCGGGGATATTCGTTTGGCTGCGGGGACGCGGAAAAAAGAAACCGCCGACCGCGGTGACCAACGAAGCGCCGTGCCAGGAACTTGTCAAAACCGAATGAATGGCGTTCACTTGAAAACGAGATACATCTCGTTGTACTCCAAGCCTGAATTCGTCACCACGACTTTGTAGCTCCCGTCGCGTGGCGGATACCAGATGGCTGCCACGTAATCAACATTGCTCACTTCCGTGACCAATTGCTTGGCCTCGTCATAGACGGCAATGGTGATTTCGACCGGCGGCTTATGATCGCCGACCGCGATGACGCAGGCGCGGCGTCCTCCTTCATATTTGTCCTCAAACTCCATGTGCGACTTGGCCCCGATGCGCGCCTTGGTCACGGTCCGCGCTCCCTTGAGCGGAGCGCTCTCGCTCGCCAGCGCTACGATCAGCAAGAAAATGGGCACCAACCACAAGAGCCGTTTCATCGGATGTCCCCGAGATTCCCGCATGCGTCAATGGATCGCGATGGTGAATTCGTTAGTCGAGCGCCGAAATTGCACACTTCGATGGTGTAGGAGCCGGCGTCCAGAGGGAACCATTCGACGGCCAAATCGTCGCGGGCTGTCGCTGAGCCACTGGTGTCGTCTTTGGCGACGCAATTGCCCCAGCGGTCATAGACATAAACCCCCAGATAGGTTTGGCCATCGCCGATGACGATGACGGCGGCGCGTTTGTCCTTTTCGAATACGTCGACGAACGCAGTCCTCCCGAACGGATCGGCATCCGCTTTTTCGATTTTCCGTGGTTGAAGCGGAGCGCCGCCGCCCAGGCTTGCCACGACGAACAGTCCCAGAATGCCAAGGCAAATGTGCCTATACATAATCCACACTCCGGGTTAAACAGCCGGCACCAGAGAACGCAACGTCGTTTGCTTGTCTTATCCGTGTTTCGTCCGTGTTCAATCCGTGGCCATGGTTTTTCGGCAAAATGTGCTAGATCCGCCGGATTCGGAGTACCTCATCCCGCGGCTTGAGAAGAGAATCCCTCTTGTCAAAAACGCTGAAACTTGGTTCTGTTAGGGGCTGCCCAGAAGGATCTGGGCAGGGTTGCTTTTAAGCCAGGAAGGTGAATCATGGCTGATCGGGAGCTGATCCGACGCACGCTTATAGAGCTTATGGAGGCCGAAACCGGCGAAAAATTCACCGATTTGACAGACGATAAACGACTGCGTCAAGAGTTGGGCCTTGACTCCGTGGACATCGTCAGCATCGTGTCCCAGATCGAACGGCAGTTCCGGGTGCGGCTCACCCAGCAGGAACTCGAAAAGCTGGTCGCGGTGGGGAATTTGCTGGATTTGCTCGTCGTGAAAGTGTCGGCCGCCCCCGGCACCGCGGCGGCGTGAGCCCTTAATCGAGGATAGCCAATGCGACGGATCGCGATCATCAATCAAAAAGGGGGCGTCGGCAAAACGACGACCTCCGTGAACCTGGCGGCCGCATTGGCGCGGGCGGGCCAGCGCGTCTGCGTCCTCGATCTCGATCCGCAGGCGCATGCCACCACGCATTTGGGCATCGAGCCCGATGGCACGGCGCCCTCGATGTACGATGTGCTCATCGACAACCGGCCGCTCGCCGAGGTGCGCCGCCTGGCGGAAGACAATCTTTGGGTGGCCGCGTCCGACATCAATTTGGCCGCCGCTGAAGTGGAGCTGGCCGGTGTCGTGGGCCGGGAGGTCATTCTGCGGGACTTGCTGCAGGCCGATGAAGACACCTTTGATTATGTGTTGATGGATTGCGCGCCGTCATTGGGAGTTTTGACGCTCAATGCGTTGGCCGCCGCCACCGAAGTCTTTATTCCGCTGCAACCGCATTTTCTCGCCCTTCACGGGCTGGGCAAGCTTCTGGAGACGACGGCGCTGGTGAGCAAGCGCATCAATCCGCATCTCATGGTGACGGGTGTCATCTTGTGTCTGTGCGAAGCGACCACCAAGCTGGCGCAAGAAGTCTTGCGCGATTTGGATGGCTACCTCGAAAGAAGCAAGGGGACTTCGGTTCCGTGGAACAAGGCACGCGTGTTCACCACACGTATTCGGCGGAACATCAAGCTTGCCGAGTGCCCCAGCTTTGGCCAATCGATCTTCGCGTATGCTCCCACATGCCATGGCGCTGAAGACTACCATGACTTGGGCGCGGAGGTCATGGCGCAAGTGCCGACAGTTATCGCCAAGCGCATCACCGCGGAGAGCCGAGATTTGGCATGCCCAAAATAAGCATCGCCAGCCCGCAAGAGATGATCCCGCTCGATCGCGGCCGCTTGCGCGAAGTCGCCCGCACGGTTTTGGCGGGCGAAGGCATCAAGGACTACGAAATCAGTCTCGCCTTTGTCGATAATCCGACCATTCATCGTCTCAATAAACAATTTCTCGATCATGACGAGCCGACCGACGTGCTCAGTTTTCCCCTAAGCGATCCCGGCGCGAAAAAGCTGGCCGGCGAGCTGGTCATCGGCGTGGAAGTCGCCCGCGAACAAGCGGCCGCACGCGCCCACGACGTGCACGCGGAGTTGGCGCTCTACACCATTCACGGCCTTTTGCATCTATGCGGCCACGACGACAAGAGCGCCCAGACGACCAAAGCGATGCGAGCCCGCGAACGCCACTATCTTGCCGAGCTTGGCTTGCCGGATATCGCGGAGTGATCCTACCTGGCCTGTAGGTCCCGCCTGCCGGGCGGGACCTTGAAACGTGCAATGATCTTGGAAGTAAGCTCCGCAAAAATAATCAACGGACTGAAATGGACCGTATGATTTCGTGGGGCCCCGAGGTCCCGCCCGGCAGGCGGAACCTACTCTGGTCTTGATTTTTTAGAGGGGCTAGATTATCGCCCCGCCTTGGAGACCTCTGCCGTGAGCGACTGAGGATAGCGCGGCAGGTGCGCGATCGGGGGGACGCCTTTATCGGCGCCGACCGCGCGACTACCTTATTGGGGAGTTAAGGTTGTGACCAAGGCATCGACGAGAGACCAGCGGGATGGCCGCGGGCATTGGCCCCTGACGATGCTTCGTCTGGGCTGGTGCGCGTCGCTGTTTCTAAGCGTCGGCTGCATCGCGTTGCCTTGGGACAGTCGCAAGAAAGTCGATCCGCCGCAAGGGGCCGCCGACAGTCTGGTGTTGCGCGAAGGCGGCCTGGAGCGGGACAAGAGTCTGGACAACGAAATTCAAGCGGAGTTGGAAGCCGGCAAGCGGCTTTACCAAGATAAAGACTACGCCAAGGCCGAGGTGG
The DNA here is from genome assembly GCA_963750865.1 of uncultured Planctomycetota bacterium. GTDB lineage: Bacteria > Planctomycetota > Planctomycetia > Gemmatales > Gemmataceae > CAVVSQ01. Next base: position 113,981 of record CAVVSQ010000028.1, on the reverse strand, counting down.
TTTTTCACAAGATCGCCCACCACGAAAAGCCATTTTTCTTGACAGTCATCCTTCCCGGTGGCAACAAGGGTGAAAAATCCATCAAGGCCAAGGACATTGCCCTGCCGGTGCTCGATGACGCCCTCTATTACGAGGCGCTGTGCCAGTATTATCAAAGTAACTACCGCGCCGCCGAGGGGACCTTGCGCCAGTATGCCAAGGAGTTCCGCAACGGCGCCCATGCCGATGAAGTCAATCGCCGACTTTTCGATATCGCCAACTATTGGCTCGACGACACGCGCAAGCTGATGCAGGCTTATGAGGAAAAGCGCGACGGCAAACGCTATTGGGTCGTGCCCGCATCCTATATGCACTGGAGCCACGACAAGCCGCTGCTTGACTCGGAAGGGCACGCGATCCAATGCCTGGAAGACGTGCGCCTCAACGACATCGGCGGCCCGTTGGGTGAAAAGGCCCTCTTTTACATCGCCACGATCAAATTCTTCCGCGAGGATTATAAAGACGCCGATTACTATTACTCGCAGCTTTATGAGCACTATCCCAACAGCCCCCTGGCTCCCAAGGCCATCAAGCAGGCGATCATCTCCAAGCAGCTATCGACGGGGGGATCTTGTTATGATTGCCGGGCTGTGGAAGAATCGCGCAAGTTGATCGACATCGCCACACGCGCCTATCCGCAAATGGCGGCCAAGGAGAACGATTGGATCTCGCGGCAACTGGTGAGCGTCAACTTGCAGCAGGCCGACCGCGATTTCAACATCGCCGAGTTCTACCGTCGCACGGGGCACCCGGGCTCGGCGTATTTCTATTATGAGCTCGTGATACGCCGCTATCCGAACACGGACTACGCGGAAAAAGCGACGGCGCGCAAAGAACGAAGTGCGCGACAAGGTGGTGCACGAGCAAGTCGCCGCGACGCCCGATCAGAACGTTCCTTCGGGGCCCTTGCAGCGCATCTTCGGCACCAGCGCAACGCCTGCCACCAGCGCAATCGCCGCGCCGGCGCCGCCGCAATCGTTGCCGCAAGGGCTGTTCAAAAACTAACAGAAACGCTCGTCTCGTTCCCAGGCTCCGCCTGGGAACGCACTGCTTGAGAGGCTCTGCCTCGCTATGGGGTTCGTGCAGGCGGAGCCTGCCGGGCAGCGCGTTCCCAGGCGGAGCCTGGGAACGAGGATTCTGGAGGAACCTATGGAACATGGCTCAAGCGCGGCGGCCCGTGCTTCATCATGGGTCTTTGAGCTGTGCATGCTCGCTTCGTGCAGTAGCGACGGGCATTTCTCGATTCTCGGATACACGACTCAGCCGAACTACGATTGCGGCATTCACACGGTCTACGTGCCGATTTTTCAAAATGTGACCTACGCGCGCGGCCTTGAGTTCCAACTGACGCAGGCGGTCATTCGCGAGATCGAAGCCAAGACGCCTTTCAAGGTGACCGATTGCCGCGCCAACGCGGACACCGAGCTTATCGGCAAGATCGTCAGCACGAGCAAAGGCGTGATTACGCTCAATCAACTCGGCGAGGCGCGCGAGGTCGATTCGGGCATGAGCATCGAGTTGGTCTGGCGCGATTTACGGCCCGGCAGCACCGGCGTTCTCTTGTCCATCGAACCCAAGAAAGAAGAAGTCCGCGGGGAGGAATTGCCGCCGCCGGTCGCGGGCGCCAAGCCCTTGCCGCCCGCGCTGGTGACGCCCAATGCGACGTATGTCCCGGAACTGGGTGGCTCGCAGTTGGCAGCGCAAAAGCAACTCGTCGATCGCGCCGCCGTGCAAATCGTCTCTATGATGGAAAAAGGCTGGTAAACGTCACCAGGCTCCGCGTGATCCTGGCAGCTTCGCCGCACATCGCTCAAGGGGTAAGGCTCGCGGCATGTGAATGGAAAACGAGCGAGCCTGCAGCTGCGTGACCAGCGAGCTGTACGAATCAACACAGCGAAACGTGCGACACCTCATGCAATGGCAACTTCGCGAGCGCACGTTGACGTTTGAACGCGCCTTGGTGATGGGCATTCTCAACGTCACGCCGGACAGTTTTTCCGACGGCGGCCGCTTTGCGTCCACGGCGGCCGCCATCGAGCGTGGCCTGGAGCTTGTCGCCCAGGGAGCGGACATCGTCGATATCGGCGGCGAATCGACGCGGCCGGGGCCGAGCCGGTTGATTTGCATGAAGAATGTCGCCGCGTGGTGCCCGTGGTGGAGGCGCTGCGAAAAAAGACCAATGTGCCGCTGTCGATCGATACGTCCAAAGCGGCCGTGGCTCAGGCGTGCTTGGTGGCCGGTGCAGACATCATCAACGATGTCACGGCTCTCACCGGCGACGCGGACATGTTGGAAGTTGTCCGCACGGCGAACGCCGGCGTCATTTTGATGCACATGCAGGGGACTCCGGCGACGATGCAACTTGCCCCAAATTATGGCGACGTGGTTCGGGAGGTCGGGGAGTATTTGTTACAACGCCTTCAGGATGTGGTTGGGCACGGTCTAACACTGGAAAGAATCGCTCTGGACCCAGGCATCGGTTTTGGCAAAACTCACCAGCACAACGTCGAGTTGGTGGCGCGGCTGGCGGAGTTGCAAACGCTTGGACGCCCCATCTGCTTGGGTGCCTCGCGCAAGGGTTTTATCGGCAAGATCACCGGCCAGCCGGCGGCATCGAGCCCGGCTGGATCGGTTGCGGTCGTGTGCCATGCACTCGCGCATGGAGCGGCCCAGATCGTCCGCGTTCATGATGTCGCCGAGACGCGCGCGGCGGTGTTGCTGTTCGCTGCATTAGGGCACTAAAGAGCCGCGCACGCAGTAAGCGGTTTGACTGCGTCGTGAATGCAACACCGCTCACTGCGTGCGCGGCTCTTTACGAATGAATTGGTTATTCCGATATGCTCACACGCCTCACGCAACTGTATGAATCGCTCGGCACGCGCGATCTGGTGCAAATCGCCATTTTGGCTGTTGTGCTATTCGGCGTGCTGCGACTGGTCGGCAAGACGTTCGGCACGGGCTCGGCCATGGGCCGCGGGCTGGGTTTGGTTGTCCTCGGCATGTTCTTGCTTATTCAGGTGGTCATCGCCATGCCTCGATTTGACGGAATTGGGGACGGCTCTCGATTATTTGTTAGCGGCGGTTTTGGTCGGCATGCTGATCATCTTTCAGCCGGAAATGCGTCGCGGCCTGATGATTTTGGGCCGGACGAAGTTTTGGCAGCGCGGCTCGGCGACGCGGCGCGATCTGGCCGATCCTCTCGCCAAGGCGGCGCAGGCGCTGTCGCGCGATTGCATCGGCGCCTTGATCGCCATCGAGCGCGAAATCAATCTTGAGCCGTATGCTCTCACGGGCGAACGCATCGATGGCTTGGTGTCCGCCCCGCTGGTGCGGAACTTGTTCATGCCCAAAAGCCCGCTTCACGATGGCGCGGTCATTTTGACCAAGGGCCGCATCGTCGCCGCAGGATGCCAATTGCCGATGCGGGCGCATGATCAAATCAACGAGTCCTCGACGCGATTGCATTTTGGGATGCGTCACCGGGCGGCGTTGTGCTTGAGCGAGGAGACGGACGCGATCGTCTTGGTCGTGAGCGAAGAGTCCGGGCGTGTTTCGCTTGCCGTGGGGGGTCGCTTCGAAGCGGTCCCGCGCGAAAACTTGGCACGGCGGCTGGCCGCGCTCTTGAGCGCGCCAGCGAGCGCCGCGGCATAAATCCCGGGAAAGGAATCCTCCATGCGACCTTGGTTCAAAGCCTGGTGGACGACCTTTCGCTTCCGGTATGTTCTCCTGGAGATGCTGGTCGCGTTGGCGCTCGCCTTTTTGATTTGGCTGTACGCGCATAGCCGCGCCCAAGATTCGATCGATCGGGTGCAGATTCCCGTGCAGGTGCAACTGGCGGCGCAGCAGCGCGATCAGTTCTTGCTGGAGGCGAGCGGGACGCCTACCGTCACGGTTTCGTTCAGCGGACCGTCTTCACGCATTCGCGACCTGCGCCGCAATCTGCAGCGCGGTCTCATCACAGGCTCCGCAATTTTGACGATCCCCGATGAACGTCTCGCCGAGACGACCTTCTCGGAAAGCCTGCGCATTGACGGCTCGCAGATCGCCGTGCCGCCCGGCGTCGTGGTCGATGTCGCGGACGACGGTTGCACTATCCCTGTCACGGTGCAGCGCCTCGGCGAACGGCAACTTCCGGTCAAGTTCGATTCCACGGGGGACGTGCGTGTCACCCAGCTAAAATTGGAACCGGCCACCGTGCTCGTGCGCGGGCCGAAACACATTCTGGATCGCACCCAAGCCCTTCAAACGCAGTCGTTCGCGTTCACGGTTCCGGCGGCGGACACGTCCGACAATGTTATTCGCGGACAGGTCGCCTTGCTCGCGGAGTTGGAGGGGCGGGGGATCACGGCGACGCCGCGTCTGATCTCGTTTCGCTGCAAGGTCCAGCCTCGGCAAAGGATATACGAGCTCGCCGATGTTCCCGTCACGTTCATGGTTTCAGCGGAATTCCCCTGGCGCACGCGCTTTTTGGAGCCGAAGGACGGCAAAGTGCGTCTGCGTTTGCTTGGCCCGGCCGGTGAGGTGGACCCGCCGGTGCGAGCGTTTGTGGACCTGACCGGCGCTCAGCTATTTCGGGGCAGAAATCTTGAGCCCGTTCGTCTACAATTACCGAAGGATTTTACGCTCGTGGAAAGCACGCCGGCGATCATTCCGTTCTACCTCGAAGAGGTGGAACGCCCGCTGACGACGAGCCGACCCGCGGACAATCCGTGAACCGGTAATCCTTGGCTCCATTTTCGGCGCACATGAACCTCGAAGCTTATTGCACCGATTTGGCCCGGCGCGCTCGCGCCGCGGCGCGCGACCTGGGCACGGCAACCGGCGCCGCCAAAAATCGCTGGCTGCTCGATTCGGCGCAGGCGCTGACAAAAACATCTCTTTGCTCCTGGAGGCCAATGCCCGCGACATGGCAAGCGCGGCCGCGCTTGAACTCGGCGCGGCCCAAGTGGATCGACTCCGCTTGACTGGCGAACGCATTGCCGCCGCCGCCGCCGGCCTGCGCCAAATCGCAGCTTTGCCCGATCCCGTTGGGCGCGTGCTTGATTCTTCCGTGCGCCCAATGGCCTGCATGTGCAAAAAGTCGGGGTGCCGTTGGGCGTCATCCTTTTCATTTATGAAGCCAGGCCCAATGTCACGGTCGATGCGGCGGGTTTGTGCGTCAAAAGCGGCAATGCCATCATCTTGCGGGGCGGCAAGGAGGCCATGCACTCCAACGTCGCGTTGCATGAAATCTTGCAAGCTTGCCTGCGACAGGCCGGACTGCCCGATGATGCCGTCCAACTGGTCACCACTGCCGATCGTGCCGCCGTTGGCCAGCTATTGCAGATGAATGGACAAATCGACCTGGTCATACCGCGCGGCGGCGAAAGTTTGATTCGCCGGGTGGCGCGCGAGGCACGCATGCCGGTGCTGAAGCATTACATGGGCAATTGCCATATCTATGTTGACCGTGCCGCCGATTTGGAAATGGCGGAAAAAATTGTGGTCAACGCCAAATGCCAGCGGCCGGGCGTCTGCAACGCCGCCGAAAGTCTGTTGGTCCACACCGACGTCGCGGACGAGTTCCTGCCGCGCATCGGGGCGGCTCTGGCTGCCAAAGGCGTGGAAATGCGCGGCTGCCGCGAACCTGTGAGTTGGCGCCGAGCGCCAAGCCGGCAAGCCCAGAGGATTACGCGACCGAATTCCTCGATCTGATCATCTCCATCAAAGTCGTGGCCTCCCTGGACGAGGCCATGGCCCACATCGCGCAGTATGGATCGCAACATACGGAAACGATCGTCACCAATCATCTGGCCGATGCGCAGCGGTTTTTGGCGGTTGTCGATGCCGCCGCGGTCATGGTCAATGCAAGCACCCGGTTTCATGACGGCTTCGAGTTCGGGCTGGGCGCCGAGATCGGCATCAGCACCGACAAGTTTCACGCGCGCGGGCCGTGCGGTTTGCAAGAGTTGTGCACCTACAAATATGTCGTGTATGGTAGTGGGCAGGTACGCGAATAGCATAAAAGCGTACGCGGGTGGCTCCAACGCTTAGCCACGGATGGAATGCGGGTCAAACACGGAAAAGTGCACCGATGCTGTTCGCGTTGATCGTGGCCATTCTGTTGCCGATGCTGCTGGGAGCGGCCTTTTTGTTGGGGCGCCATCTGCCGCGTCGGCGCCAAGGCACCGAGGCGTTTTCCGCGGTGACGCGGCAACACTTCGAGATTTTCCAGGGCGGGCCGATCAATGAAGCCGTCGTGGAAGCCGCCAAGCGGCGCTTTCGGGCGCTGCTGGAGCGGGGCGAGGAAGCCGCCGTCGAAGCATCGCTAAAGCCCGGAATGCACTTCGTTTTTCAGGTGCGCGCGCTGGCCGAGATCGGCAGCGAGGCCGCCGGCAAAATCCTCGAACGCCAACTCCAACGTCACTTGACCGACGACGATCTCGAGCAAGCCTGGTACCGCATCGACGTAGCCGGCAGCTTGCGCGTCCTCAATCGCGCCGAGAGCCTGCCGCATTTATTGCGTTGCGCCGACACAGCTGCCGAGGTGCCGTTGGGCCATTTTTTCGCGGCGGAAACCGTGTGCATCTTTGGTTTCGCGGGCTACCTGCGCCGCTCGGAGACCCCGCTGGGCCGGGCTTCGCTCCAATTGCTGCACCGTGCTTTCGAGGGACTGCGCTACGGCTTGCCGGCTCAAATCGTGGCTGAAGCGCGGCTCGGCGAAATGCTGGAAGACCTGTGGGACAATCGGCCCGATGGCTTCCAGCCCTTGCTCGTCCGGATCGTCCACGAGGCGGTGCGGTTTTTGCGCCGCGTAAACCAAGCCCGCGCGGCGTTGGATCAAGACGCGCAAGAAGTCGAAGCGTTCGATTGGCAAATCACGCGCCTGGCGGCTCTCGAACCGATCTTGGTCGAGTATTTGGCCGAAGCGCCGGTGCTGTTGCGCAGGCAACTGGCCACCGCGCGACAGCATCCGTTACACGACGCGCTTCGAGCGCTTGCCGACTTGCGCGCCGATGCCGGTGAAGAGCTGCTGGGCTTGGTTGATCGCGGGGCCGGCTCTTGCCTTGGTCCGGCCATCCAGTTGATGGCGTGGTCGAGCCATCCGCGCATCGGCACCTGGCTTCGCGAGTTCGCTTCCCGCCACGTGCCGATGCAGCGCCGCAGCCAATGGCGGCCCCATACACACGTGCCGGCACAGCCGTCGCTGACGCTGGAAACGCATTACCCCGCGGTATTGCGCGCCTTGCGCGGCCACGCCTCACGTGAAACCGAGCGCTTTTTGATATTGGCCGCTCAGGATTGGGATCCCACTTACCGCGCGAGCGCGCTCGGCAGCCTGGGTTGGTGGGAACCGATGCTGGGCGACGCCGTCCGCGAAAGCCTTGAAAGCGGCCGGCGTGATCCCAATGTGCAAGTGCGTCACTCGGCCCGCGCCGCCTTGGCCCGGCTGGGTGAACGCGCCGCGCTCCATTGGTTTCGCCAGGGACTCGGCGCGGAGGACCAGACCAAGGTTTTGGAATCCATTCAAGCTGTCGCCGAGGAAGGGTTGACGCTTCTTTGGCCCGACCTCGACCGTTTGGCCGATTGTAAAACTCCGGAGATTGCACAATTTGCTTGCGAGGCACTGGAACGCATGGCGGAAGATCTGCCAAGTAAATGAGCAGTTCGTGGGGAGATTAATCCGATAGAGAAGGGAAGGGGCCTCCATTTCACATGGTAAATCACCATGGCGGCGTCAAATTGGCGAACCTGGCTGTGGTCGGCAGTCTTGGCGCCCGCGCTCATTGGATGCCAAGGGCTATGTGGAACGCAAGGGCCGCCGCACGATCCCCTCTTCATAAGTAAGGCGCCGCTGTCCGCCAAGGCTGAACTCAACCCGCCGGTAGCGTTTGCATACCTCGAACCGACCATGCCGCCCGATCCCTTTTTCCTCAAGAATCGTCCCGTCTATGGCGACACGGGCAACTCCGTTCCGGCGACGTTGACCAATCGGGAAAAGGACCAAAATTAGACATCTCCAAACGGCCGCGCACTCGGGCGGACTTCGCCCGCAACAGCGGGGGCCGCTTTTAATGTAAATTCTTGTTGCCTAGTGCCCGGCTCAGCGATAACCGCCCGATATATAAAGCGTCTCACCGGTCACCCACGCGGAATCGGCGGAGGCGAGGTACACCGCGGCCGGTGCGATATCCTGCGGCTGGCCGATCCTGCCGAGCGGCGTTTGTGCTTCGATTTGCTTGCGGAAATCGCCTTCGCCCAGGCCCGATGCCTGCACCCCCTCGGTTTCCACCATGCCGGGGTTGATGGCGTTCACGCGGATTTTGCGTGGACCAAGTTCCTTGGCGAGGGACTTGGTGATCGCGTTGACGGACGCTTTGGTCGCACTGTACACCGATCCATTCGGAGAAGCCTGGGTGGCGAGCACGGAACTGAGGTTGATGATGCTGCCTCCGGCCGGGCCGATATGCTTGACGGCCTCTTGTGTGGTCAGAAGTAGGCCGAGAACGTTGAGGTTGAATTGTTTGTGAAAATGCTCGGCCGTGATCGATTCGAGCGGCAAGAACTCATAGATGCCGGCGTTATTGACGAGGATGTCAAGCTGGCCGAACGCTTTGTTCGTTTCGGCAAAGAGGCGCTGAATGTCGACGGGCTTCGAGACATCGGCCTGCACCCCAATGGCCTTGCCGTCGTTCTGGGTGATGCGCTTGACGACGGCATCAGCGCCGGCCTTGCTGCTCGCGTAGTTGACGACGACGGCCGCCCCCTCGGCCGCCAAGTGTTCCGCAATGGCGGCGCCGATTCCTTTGGAAGCCCCAGTGACGACGGCGGTTTTTCCCTTTAGGCGGTTCATGGTAGTCTCCTGCTTTTGAATCGATCTTCCTTGATAACGTTGGAGTTGGCAGCAAGTGAAAAGGATTCAGCGCTATCCGCATTCAGGCTGTGTGGACCGGCTTGACGCCGAACTTGACTGCCCCGGCAATTGCAACCCCGGCAGGCATTCGTGGAGTAGGCCACGATGCCACGGTAATGCGCACGTGTGCCATGCCCGCCGCATTTTGGGCGGGCATGAGGGTGACTTCACCCTGGGCTTTTGACGTGATCCATCTCTGATGTCGCGCTGCTTCTCAGAACAGAACAAGCGTGTTTCGAGTCGCTGCGGACGCTGGTGAGTGATTGACGTGCCTGCACGCTCCCCATGCCCGCCCAAAATGCGGCGGGCATAGCACCCGACGAACCGCGTATAATGCGGTCTATTGGATGGCGGAGTAGTTGATCGGGAACGCTATATCAAGGCACCAATCGCGCTCGGCGCGGGCCTCCCGACTCCGCCGCTTCGCCCGACCGCAGGTCTCCATGCCGTTGCAATCACCCAGAAAATCAGACTGGGACTTCCTTCTCGACTGCCCTCCACAAAAACTGGTAGCCAATCGACGATCATGACGGTGAAAAACAACGTCATCAGCAGGAAAGCCGTATCTTTTCATAGCCAAAGTTTAGCGTGACGGGGTGCCAGGGGGAAGGATTAATGTGCGGACAGGAGGGAGACCTTTCGGTCGGGCGGAGCGGCGGGGTCAGGAGACCCGCGCCGAGCGCGTGGGCGGCGGGGTCAGGAGACCCGCGCGAGCGGGGAACCCGTGTAGCGGGTGCGACCACTGAAAACCCACTCACGCCGCCTGATTCACTGACTCCGCGGCTACCCCTTGCGCCGCTTGACGCGCGCCGATGTACGCATGAATGGCGGCATCACGCTGGGCTCTTTTCGCGCCCTCTTGCTCGATCAGCATCGTCTGCTTTTCCCGCAGGAGCTTGCGCGTCGGCTGCAAATAACGGCGCGCATTTGCCTCGATAAGCGAGGGGTTGGCGTCTGGGTCTTTGATTTGCGCCTTGCCGACCTCTTCGCCCACGAGCTCGAGCCAGCGTTCGTGGAAAACGCGCTGAATGATGACGCAGTGGTGATGAAAGACGCGGGCGGAATCTTCCAAGAGGTCGTCGAGCAGGGTCGGAGGGTCCACGATGTAAACGTGGTAGTGCACGGCAGGAACTCCCGTCAGTTGAGGGATACGTTAAAGCGTGGGGGGGAGAGGCGCGAATCGATTGCGCTCGCACGCCGGAGAACGCTTGAAAATTACTCGAAGCGAGGCACTTTTGCAATAGAATTGTGCAAATCGCTAAAAATCCAAGCCGCCGCGATGATGGTACGCCGAATCCCGCGATCCCGTCCCTCGCGCCGTCGCCAAGCACCGTGGCAACTGCTATCCTGACATAGTTGTTGACGAGAAATCCACCGGCGACGTGCGCCCGCTTTTTGGCGAAAAGGACAGCGCATGGCTCACGATCCCTATGCTGCCTGCCCGTGCGGCAGCGGCAAGAAATTCAAGTGGTGCTGCCAGCCCATTCACATGGAAATCGACAAGGCGTTTCGCCAACAGGAGGCGGGCCAGACCGAGGCGGCCTTGCGCACCATGGAGCAAGTGACCACCGACCACCCGGCCAACCCCGAAGCCTGGGGCCGCCGCGCCGAGTTGCTTTACAACGCCGAGCGCGCCGAGGAAGCCGAGAACGCCTTGCAGAAGGCCTTCGACATCAATCCCACCTATGCCTTCGGCTATTTGCTGCGCGGCAGTTTTCGCCGCGCCGAGGGCGAGATCACCGGCGCCCTCTTGCTCTTCCGCAAGGCTGCCGAGCATTACGACGTGGAAGCCAAAGGCTTGCTGGCCCACATTTACACACTCATCTTCGACTGCGAGATGAAGCTCAACCATCCGGTGGCGGCACGGGCAGCCGCACAAATCGCCCTGCGCTACGAGCCGAATGCCAACGATCTGCGCCAAGGCCTGGATGCGGTCTTTGGACCGCAAAACCCCAACTTGATCCCCGCCGCCAAGCAAGATTACCAGTATCTGCCCTGCCCCGCGGCCGCGACCGAGCGCAGCGTGCCGCCTGGCAAACGGCTCTGCCAGCCGCGAGCACCGGCAAGTTGATCGATGCCGTGCGTGCCTTTGAAGGTCTCACGCGCTCCGACCCCAACGATGCGCCCGCATGGTACAACCTCGCTCTCAGCCAGGCGTGGATTGGCAACAGCGCAGCCGCGCTGGAATCTCTCGATAAATATGTGAGCCTGGAGGCGGACGAACAGGCGGCCGCGCGGGCCTGGACCTTGGCGCAGGTGTTGTGTTTGGGCCAAGGCATGGAGGACCATGCCGATGTGGTGGAATACTCGGTCACCACGGCGCTGGCCAATCCCCAAGCGCTTCGTCGAAGTGCTCGGCAAGCTCGATCAGGAAGGCTTGTTGACCGGCGTGCGCGTCGAAAAAGAAGAGGGCGTCCTGACCGGCGTCATCGTGGAGAAGCCTGGCCCTGCCCTCACCGCCGAGCTGGAAGCCAAACAGAATCCCACCTTGGGTGCTTATTTAGCCCTCATGGGCAATATCCTGCGACTGTGGAACACCTCCAAGGATGCGCTGGAGCGGACGCAGCGTCTCTTGAAGGAGCGTGCCGGCGCCACAATGGGCGAATCCTATCCGGCACGAGGACCGGCCAAGTTCTTCGACGTGCTTTCCGAATGCCTAATTTTTCCCCGCCTCTCAAGCGAAGCGGAGTTCGAGCCGCGGATGCGCGCTCACTTGGAAAAGTTCTTTGAGGAAACCTGGATCCATCGGCCTCTCAAAGCGCTCGGGAACGTCGCTCCCATCGACGCCGCCGGCGCTGCCAGCACTCGCAAAAAACTCAAAGGCGTCCTGCAGTTCGTCCAAGAATGCGCCGAGCTGACCAAGTTCCCTTATGACTTCGACCGTCTGCGCCATAAGCTCAACCTGCTGGCAGGCGCCGCGCCGGCGCAGGTTCAATCTGCGACGCCCGACATCGGCGCCATGGCCACGCCGGAGTTGGCAGCTCTCGACGTGGCGACGCTTGCCGACGCTCAACTGGACCAGGCGTTTGTCGCCGCCCTAAAGCTCGACGCCCGCGAATTGGCCGCCAAGTTCGCCCAGGCACTCACGACGCGCCCGCCCCGCGCCGACAAGCCGGATCGCTATCCCTTGTTCAATCACCTGGTGAACGTCGCGCTCGCGGAGGGGGACACCACGGCCGCCCTCAACCATCTCAACGACGGCGAAAAGGACGACTGCGAGCACAACGACGGCAAACGCCGCAATGATTATGAGCTGCGCCGCGGCCAAATCCTCGCCAAAGCCGGCGACGCCACCCAGGCGAAAGAGGTTTTCGACCGCCTGATCGCCCGCGTCCCCGCCGAGCTCAAGGTGCGTGTGGCAGCCACCGAAACGATGCTGTCCGCCAAGCAGCCGGCGCACGCCCTGGCGTTCGCCGAAGCAGGCTTGACCGAGGCGCGCAAGCAGAACCACCGCGATTCCGAAGGTTATCTCATGGAACTGGCCGCAGCTGCCAAAAAACAGATGGCGTAGGTTGAATTCCGGGAACTCTTCACGTGGCAGGCTCTTTCATCGGCTCGCAGGTTCGGCGCGTCAGCCGAAATCTGTTGATCTGGAACGGTGTGGTCATCGCGCTCATGGCGCTATCCGTCTGGGCGCTTTCCTCCTATTTGATCTGGTTCGTGCGCGGCCCCCGGCCTGCCGACGATGCCTTCATCCTGGAAGCAGCGCAGGGGCCGCCTGGCAGTATCATTGCCTACGTTGAGATGCGCGACCGCCAACTCCTGCCGACCGGCTATGTCGAGCAAGCCACCAGGAATGGCGTGGTCTACTCGACCAGTCCCTACCATTTCGTCGCCATCGGCGACAAGCTCCTCCTGGTCAAAGCCACGACGGAGACAAAAGTGCGCCAAGCTGATCGGCCCGCTGGAAACAATCGCGGCCAAGACGGACGTTGAGGCGGTCTCGGCCATGATCGCCAAAAGGCCCGCGCTAAAAGGCCTTATTCTGCCGGTGATGCTGAATGCCGCCGCCGCCTTCGATGTCTTTGGCTATGTTTTCCTGGCGCTGATCACGCCGATTCTTCTGTTGTGCGGCTACAACATCTTCCGCGCCTTGCTTGGAAAGGGACGGCCGCCGCTGCACCCGGTGATGCGAGTTCTTAGGCGCTACGGCGAACCCGAGGAAATCGTCGATGGGATTGACGCGGAAGTCGCCGACGAAGCCACGCTCAGAATTGGCAAAGCACTGATCACTCGCAGCTGGCTGCTCCGCCCAACGCTATTCCGCGTGCTCGCCTGTCCCATGGATGACATAGTCTGGGCCTACCATGTGCGCGTAGCGGGTGACCATGTCGCGTCTCTGGCGCTTCGCGATGGCTGGATGATGGGCATTCCCCTGCGCCGCGAGGTGCCGCAACTGCTCGCAGCTATCTACGAGTGCGCTCCGTGGATCGAAAAGGGCTTTAGCCAGGAATTGGCGAAGAAATGGCGCAAGCGGCGATCCGAGTTCATCGCGGACGTGGAAGCGCGGCGAAAAGGCTAGGCGCTGTTCAAGCACCGGATTCGTAGCTCTTATTGCTTCAGCATTCCCACATTCCGCGCATGATTGAAGATCCCGCCCGCTTCGAGGATGGGCACGACTTCACCCAGCGGTTTGAGCTTCCATTCTTCCTTGGTCGTGAGGTTGGTCAACAGGCTTCCCGGCCACGTCGATCTTGAGCTCATCGCCCGTGCAGATGCGTTCGCATAGCCGATCCACCGACTCGAACGGAATCAGGTAGCCGCCGTTGACGGAATTGCGATAAAAAATGCGCGCATAAAATTCGGCGACGACGGCTTCGATGCCGGCCGCGTCGAGGGCGATGGGAGCGTGCTCGCGCGAGGAGCCGCAGCCGAAGTTTTTGCCGCCGATGATGATCTTGTAAGGGGTGACAAACTCATCGTCGGTATGAAAAGGGACGTGCCCCTTGGGAAGGCCCGCCTGCGCCGGCGGCACGCTGCTCAGGGCATATTTGCCGAACTGCTTGTATTCCTCGGGAATGGAGGGATTGAACGTCAGATATTGTGCCGGGATGATCTGATCGGTGTCGATATTGTCGCCAAGCACATAGGCTTTGCCGATGACGAACGATTGCATGATGAAATCCGAGGTTTGGAAACGAGGCGGAGCCTCTCGGGCAGTGCGTTCCCTGGCAGAGCCAGGGAACGAGAACCATTTACATGCACGAACGCGGGTCGGCGATCACGCCGCTGATGGCGCTGGCGGCGACCGTCAGCGGGCTGGCGAGGAAGACGCGGGCCTGTTTGTGCCCCATGCGGCCCGGGAAGTTGCGGTTGGTGGTGCTGATGCAACTGATCGGCGTGTTGAGCCGGCCAAACGTGTCGCTGGGCCCACCCAAACAGGCGGCACAACTCGGCTCGCCGATCTTGGCGCCGGCGGCCAGGAAGATCTCTTCCAAGCTTTGGCCATTGAGCTTCTCGGTTTTAAGGCCGGCGGCGATCTCGCTGGTGGCCGGCACGATGAAGGTGTCGATGCGGACCGTCTTGCCCTTGAGAATCTTGGCGGCGGCGCGGAAGTCGGTCATTTTGCCGCCGGTGCACGAGCCAATATAGGCACGATCGAGCTTTTCCCCCTTCACCTCCGAAACGGTGGCACGGTTGTCCGGGCTGTGCGGCTTGGCGATGACCGGCTCCATCTTGGTGACGTCATACACCTTCTCGAAGCAGTAACCCGCACCGGCATCGCTTTTCATCACGGTATACGGCTTCTTGCTTTTGTTGCGGGCATTCACGTAATCGAGCGTCACTTGATCCGGCGCGATCACGCCGTTCTTGCCGCCCGCTTCGATGACCATGTTGCACAGGGTCATGCGTTCCTCGATGCCCAGGGCGAACACGCCGTCGCCGTCGAATTCCATCGCCTTATAGGTGGCGCCGTCGCAGCCGATGTCGCCGATGACCGCCAGGATCAGATCCTTGGCCATCAGGTAGGGAGGGAGCTGGCCATGGAAAACGAAACGCATGGTCGGCGGCACCTTGACCCACGATTTGCCGGTGCCCATGATGAAGCCGGCGTCGGTGTTGCCGATGCCCGTGGCGAACTCGCCGAAGGCGCCCGCGGTGCAAGTGTGGCTATCGGTGCCGAACAACACTTCGCCCGGCCGGGTGTGCCCTTCCTCGGGCAAGGCGATGTGGCAGACGCCCTTGTAGCGCGGCGTGCCGACATCGTAGAAGTATTTGAGGTGCTGCTCGGCCGCGAACTGACGGAGTACGTCCACGTTGCGGTTGGCCATCTTGTCTTGCGTGAAAATGTAATGGTCCGGAATGATGACGATCTTGTCCGCATCCCAGACCTTGGCATTGGGCCCAAAATGCTGCTTGAAGATGCCGATCGTCCCTGGCCCACATACGTCGTGCGTCATGAGGATGTCGGTATCGATCCAGATGTTGTCGCCGGGCTGCGACGTGATCGCGGCCGGCGTGCTTGGCTAGGATTTTCTCGGTCAACGTCATCGCGGGCATAAAGCGGCTCCGAATCAGCGAGCTAAACCTGGGTGCGGATGTACTTTCATAAGTATATCGCCAAAACGGGGCCTTTACAGGCTCGAAATCCGTTGACGGCGGCGCGGGCCTGCCTTACGCTGGCGCTTTCCCTGATTAGCCGCGACGCGCTAGCCGAGCGCGGGGTTCACCCAACGCTCCGCTAGCGCGTCGCGGCTAACCAATAACAAGGATTTCAACATGAAATATGCGTTCCTTTTTCTCATCGCCTTCGCCGCTCCGATTCTGGTCCGCGCCGATCACGCCAAGACCAATCCCCCACGATAAACGCCTCGGCAAACCCAAGGATTATGACGGCTACTTTCCCTGGACGCCGCCGACTTCGCTCGATGCCTGGACCAAACGCCGCCAACAAGTGCGTGAGCAAGTCCTCGTCGCCAACGGCCTTTGGCCCATGCCGGAGAAAATCGCGCTCAAGCCGGTGATCCACGGCAAGATCGAACGCGACGGCTACACCATCGAGAAGGTTTTCTTCGCCAGTCTGCCCGGACATTATGTCTCGGGCAACCTGTATCGGCCCACGGGACAAGCCGGCAAGCATCCCGGCGTCTTGTGTCCGCACGGCCACTGGGCCAACGGCCGCTTTTACGAGGCCGCTGATGCCGACAGTCAACTAAAGCAAGGCGCCGAACAAACGCGGGAAAGCGCGCTGTATCCGTTGCAAGCCCGCTGCGCCCAGTTGGCCCGGCTGGGCTGCGTCGTGTTTCATTATGACATGGTCGGAACTGCGGACAGCCAGGCGATCGTCCATCGACAAGGGTTCACCGACCCCGAAGCGGAACTGCGGCTGCAAAACTTCATGGGCCTGCAAACCTTCAACAGCATCCGCTCACTCGACTTTTTGCTGAGCTTGCCGGATGTCGATGCCGAGCGCATCGGCGTCACCGGCGCCTCCGGCGGCGGCACGCAAACGTTTATTCTCTGCGCCATCGATGATCGTCCGGCGGCAGCGTTTCCCGCGGTGATGGTCGGCACCGCGATGCAGGGGGGCTGCGTCTGCGAGAACGCCTCCTATCTGCGTGTCGGCACCGGCAACATCGAATTGGCCGGCCTGTTCGCCCCCAAGCCGCTCGGCATGTCCGGCGCGGATGATTGGACCGTCGATATCGAGACCAAGGGGTTGCCGCGAGCTCAAAGCCTTTACAAGCTGCTCGGCGCCGAAAACAACGTGATGGCCAAGACGCACAAGGAGTTCAAGCACAACTACAACCAGGTCAGCCGCGAGATCATGTACAACTTTTTCAACAAGCATCTTGGTCTAGGCCGGACTGAACCGATCAAGGAACAGCCGTTCGTGCCGGTGCCGCCCAAGGAATTGTCGGTTTACGACGCCGAGCATCCGCTGCCCAAAGATGCCGTCAACGCCGATGGCGTGCGTCGCTATTGGACGATGCAAGCCAACCGGCAGTTGGAGGCGCTGATGCCGAAGGATGCGCCGAGTGAAGCCAAATATCGCCGCGTAATTGGAACGGCGCTGCGGGTGATGATCGGCGATACGATGCCATCGGGCAAGGACATCGAGTCGCGGGGCGCCACCGACCGAGGAACGCAAAGCCGGCTTGATAATATCGCGGTTCACGCTGAGCCGGCGTGAGGCAGGTGAGGCCGTTCCTGTCGAACTAATTCGCGGCGAGACTGGCTCCAAGCCGGCCACCCTGGTCGTGTGGGTTGATCCGGCAGGTTTGGCGGGCTTATGGAAGGATGGCGCGCTAGCACCTGCCGCGCGCATCGCTCATAAAAGGCGGAGCCGCGATCCTGGCCGTGGAAGCCTTGCGCACAGGGGAGACGGTCGGACGCCACCCGGACGCCCATCAACAAAGAATTTGCCGGATACACATTCGGCTACAATCGCCCGCTGGTTGCCGAGCGGGCGCACGATATCTTGACTGCCGTCGCCTTCGCGCAAAAAATCGGAGCGAAGGCGGTTCACCTGGTGGGTTCGGGTGAGGCGGGGCCGTGGGTCGTTTTGGCTCGCGCGCTGGCCGGGCGATACCGTGGCCCGCACGGCGGCGGACATGAATCATTTTCGCTTCGAGAAAATCCTCAGCATCGAAGACGACATGATGCTCCCCGGCGCTCTCAAATACGGCGGCCTCATGACGCTCGCCGGGCTGTGCGCTCCGCATGAACTTTACCTGTATAACACTGAAGGGACGGGCTCGGCGCGGTTCTTGGACGCCGCGTATCAGGCGACGGGGGGGCACGACAAGTTGAAGAAAAGCGAGCAATCGCTCAGCCCCGAAGCGCTGGCGAGGTGGTTGTTGCGGTGACTTTCGCGAGTTTCTTTCCGAGCCGCGCACGTTAGTAAGCGGCCACCTTCACTCTCGCTGGATCGTCTAGTTCTCTCTAGGGTGTGCTGTGGCCGCTCCCTAACGGTCGCGGCTGGTCCGGGTGGCACGCCCTGAGGTACTCCGAAGGGCGTGCTTTGACCACCGGCCCACGCCCTTCGGAGTACCTCAGGGCGTGCCACCCGATTCTGAACCAGATTGCACGGCGGTGCCTTCGTTATGACCGAAATCTCATGGCTCCGTGCCGTCGATTGCTCCTTGCTGCAACCCAGCGCGGACGAAGTCGATCCCTTGGCGCAGCGGTTAATTCAGCGGCTCATGGAAATCGCGCTCTTCCAGCGCGGCAGCGATGCTTTAGCCAAAGCGATGTTGGAGGAAGTCGCCGCGGCACTGCGCCGATCAGGCGGTTATCTGGGAGCTTCAGCCGGAGGCCACGGCGCGCTGGTCGCATTTGCGGCGAGGCGCCAAGCCGGATGCCGCGACCAGGTCCTTGCTGACGGAAGTGTTGGACCGCGAGTCCGGCATGTCTTCGGCGCCGACCGCCGGCCAACCGGCACTGGCCGCCGCCTGCCTGAGCTTTACCGAAAGGCCCAATCGTGTGCTGCTGGCATCCCGGCCGCGCGAAGCTTTTTCCCGTGCCGAACTCGAATATGTCGTGGCCGCGGGGCATTACTTGGGCCTAGCTCTCGAGCAGGGACGGGCCTGGGACGAGCTTCGCGACAAGGAGGAACGACTCGAAGCGCTCGTCGACATAGGCCGGCAAATGAGCCAGAGCGCGAGACGATCCCGCTTCTCGAACACATCGCCGCCAAGGCGGCTCACCTTTTGCGCTGCGAACGGGCCAGCATTTTCCTGTGGGACAAAGCACGCAAGGAACTCGTCGGTCGCCCTGCGCTGGGCTTGCCCAACGGCGAACTGCGTCTGCCCGAGGACACCGGCATAGTCGGCCGGGTGATCCAAACCGGCGTGGCCGCAAATCGTGGATAACGTCCGCGCCGACACGAGTTGGGACGAGGCCATCGATAAGACGTCCGGGTTCCAGACGCGCAATCTGTTTTGCGTCGCCCTCCACGATGACCACAGCGAGCGCCTGGGCGCGCTTGGAGGTCATCAACAAAAACGGCTCCTTCGCCCCGGAGGATGTCGCCACGCTCGAGGCGTTGGCCCAGCAGACGGTGGCCGCGCTTTCCAACGTCCGTGAGCGCGAAACCGCTGATGCGCAGCCACAACGAGCTGGAGGGCCAGGCCCGCCTTGCCGCCCGCATCATCGGCGATAGCCCCGCCATCGCCGCCCTGCGTGGGACCTTGGAACGGATCGCCCGCACCGATTTGCCGGTGCTCATCATGGGCGAAAGCGGCACCGGCAAGGACGTGGTCGCCCGCGCCATCCACTACAGCAGTCCGCGCCAGCAGAATCCGTTCGTCCCGGTCAACTGCGCCGCCATCGCCGAGACGTTGCTGGAGAGCGAACTTTT
Organism: uncultured Planctomycetota bacterium; assembly: GCA_963750865.1. Classification (GTDB taxonomy): domain Bacteria; phylum Planctomycetota; class Planctomycetia; order Gemmatales; family Gemmataceae; genus CAVVSQ01. Next base: position 94,746 of record CAVVSQ010000028.1, on the reverse strand, counting down.
TGGCCACGAAAAAGGCGCCTTCACCGACGCCCACACGACGCGAGCCGGCAAGTTCGAAGCAGCCAGCGGCGGCACCTTATTCCTGGACGAGATCGGCGATCTCGAGCGCCGGTGGCCAGGCCAAGCTGCTTCGAGTCCTGGAGGAGAAGATCGTCTACCGCGTCGGCGGCACGCACGCCGATTCCCGTCGACACCCGCATCGTCGCCGCCACCAATCGCATTCTCGCCGAAGCCGTCCGCGCGGGCAAATTTCGTGAGGACCTTTTTTATCGCCTGAGCGTCGTCACCGTCGATCTGCCGCCGTTGCGCGAGCGGCGTGAAGACATCCTCGTCTTGGCCGACTTTTTTCTACGGCAGTTCTGCAAGGACGCCGGTCGCAAGCCGCTCAAGATCAGCGCCGAAGCCCGCAAACGCCTCGAGCACCACGATTGGCCCGGCAACATCCGCGAGCTGCGCAACCTGCTGGAGCGCGTCGCTTATTTGTGCCCCAACGACAAGGTCGATGCCGCCGATCTGGCGTTCATCCTGCGACCCGCCAAGGACGAGGCCAAATCTTATTCCGACCTCAACCTCGCCGATGCCACCGACCACTTCCAGCGCGAGCACATTCAGCAAGCGATCGACAAAGCCGGCGGCCACATGGGCGAAGCCGCCAAAATCCTCGGCCTGCACCGCCCCAACCTCTACCGCAAAATGCACATGCTCGGCATGGATACCAAGTAACCTGGAATACGAAGCCACGGATCAAACACGGACGCAACACGGATAAGAAAAAAATGTCCGCTTGATTCCTATCCGTGTTGCTCCGTGTTCGATCCGTGGCTTACGCATTCGAGAACGAGGCGCCAAAAAACGTCAATGCGAACCCTTTTTACTGGCGTCCACTGCAAGAATCGGTTACAAGAAAGTTACCTCGCCTGTTCCCGCCTTGCTCGGAGCAACCATGTTGACTCTCATTGGTGCCAACCACCGCTATTGTGACGGCGTCTCGCGGCGCTCTTTCCTGAAGATCGGCGCGCTTGCCATGGGTGGCTTGAACCTGCCTGGTCTCCTCCAGGCCGAGGCGCGCGCCGGCGTTGGATCGTCTCATAAAGCCGTCATCATGGTGTATCTGTCGGGCGGCCTGTCGCATCAGGATTCGTTCGATCTCAAGCCCGACGCTCCTGCGGAAATCGCCGGCGAGTTTCGGCCGATGGCCACGCGCGTGCCCGGCATTCAGATTTGCGAGCATTTACCGCGGCTGGCCGGCATGATGGATAAGCTGGCGCTGGTGCGTTCGATCGTCGGCCTGCGCGACGAGCATTCGAGCTATCAGGGCTTGACAGGTTACACGATGGACCTGGCCCGCCGCGAGGGTAAACCCAATGCCGGCTCGGTCATCTCCCGCGTGCTCGGCGCCACCTCACCGGTCGTGCCCGCCTATCGTCGATCTGTTCCCGACCATGCAGCATCGCCCTTACAACATCCCGGGCCCCGGTTTCGTCGGCGCCGCACACGCGGGCGCGAAATCGAGGGAGACACGCTCGCGGTCATGAAGCTGCGCGGTCTCACGATGCGGCAATTCCAGGATCGCCGTCAACTTTTAAGCAGCGTCGATCACCTGCGCCGCGCGGCCGACAACATGCCGCTGGAACGGATGAACAACTCGTACCGCCAGGCGTTCGATGTCTTGACTTCCAGCCGGCTCGTTGAAGCGCTTGATCTCGACAAAGAGCCTCGCCTCGTTCGCGAGCAATATGGCTCAAGCTCGCCGCGGCATCAAGGCGACGGCGCTCCGCTTTGGAACGATCAGTTGTTGACGGCCCGCCGCCTGGTAGAAGCGGGGGCCCGCTGCGTGACGGTCGCTTATGGTTTCTGGGACACGCATGGCGGCAACTTCCGCCATCTTCGGGATAATCTGCCGACTTTCGATCGCGGCATTTCGGCTCTGATAAACGACATTCACCAGCGCGGCCTGGATAAGGATGTCACCGTCGTCGTCTGGGGCGAGTTTGGCCGCACGCCGCGCATCAACAAGGACGCCGGCCGCGACCACTGGGCGTCCGTCAACGGTGCCTTGCTTGCCGGTGGCGGCATGAAGACCGGCCAGGCCATTGGTGCCACCGACAAAATCGGCGCCTACGCCAACGTACGCCCCGTTCCGTATCGCGACATCTTGGCCACGATTTATCGCAACCTCGGCATCGATCCTCACGCCTATGTTCACGACGCGCTCGACCGACCGGTTCCGATCCTCCCCGGCGACGCTCAACCCGTGCGTGAACTGTGCGGGTAGCGTGAGCCATGCGTCAAAGGGAATTGGGTGCCACGGGCAGCTTGCCTGCCCGTGCAAACCCGACGCGTCCCTCCGCCCAAGCACGGGCAGCAAGCTGCCCGTGGCACCCTTTTTCTTGCTGGGATGAGACTAAGCACCCCGCGCAGCAGCGCCCCCACCCGCACCGCCAGCAATCCCACCAGCAAGCTCACGACTAAATACGCCCATCCTTTCACGCTTTCGCTCGCCTCGAAGAAGGCGTGCGCCTCATATTCGAACGTGGAAAATGTCGTATAAGTGCCGGTGAAACCGACAGCGACCAGGAGGTGCAAATGATGCTTGCTCAGCCAGGGCATGCCAAATTCGGGAAGGCGTTCGTGGAGCAGCGTGGCGAACCAGCCCAAGAAAAAGCTGCCGGTGACGTTGATGAAGAACGTCCCCCACGGAAACCACTTCCCGAACAAGCCGGTGAAGGCGAGGCCGACGCCCCAGCGCGACAAGCCCCCCAGCATGGACCCCAGTGAAACCAAACCGATTTGCACGAGAACCTGCATCAAAAACTCCATTTACGTAGGTTAGGCTTCCAACCTGACCGGATTCTTCGCCTGGCGCATTCCAACGGGAACCACAATGGTCAGGTTGGAAACCTAACCTACGGTCATCGCGAGCTTCCGGCGCAGCAACAAAAGCGTCACGTCGTCCTGCAGCTCTTTGGACCCCGTGTAGAGTTCGATGGTTGTCTTGGCTTTACGGGCACATTCCTCAAGGGACATCTTGGGCAAAAGGCCGGCCACCAGATCGCGGCAGCGCTCGCGGCCAAACAGCGTCTTATCGAGGGGACTGCGCCCTCCAAAACGCCGTCGGTGATGAAAACCAACATATCGCCCGGTTGCAAAGATATCGGTGTCTCGTGGAGGTTTGGGTCTGTTTTGTCGTAGCCAAGCAAGCGTCCCGAAACATGAGCGACTTCTTCGACGCGGCCATCGGCGCGGCGTAAAAACGGAGACGGATGGCCGGCGCTGGCGAACGTTACCTTGCCGCTCGCCGGTTCATAAAGGCCATGAATCAGCGTCACGAACATGCACGCTGGATTATCGTCCGCGAGGGCGGCATTGAGCCGGATTAGGGATTGCACCAGCGAGGCGCTGTCTTTGACCAAGCTGCGGCACAGGGTGCGGACCGCGACCATGAACAGCGCCGCCGGCATCCCCTTGCCCGAGACATCGCCGATAAAAAATGCCAGGCGGTCGCCCACGGCAAAGTAGTCGTAGAAATCGCCGGCCACTTGCCGGGCGGGGAAAACGCGGCCCAAAATCTCCATGTCTCCCAGCGGCAGCCCGTCCACCTGGCGCGGCAGAAAACCTTGCTGAATCTCGCGCACAGCGCCAGCTCTTGATGAAGCCGTTCCTCGCGCAACAATTGACCATGCAACTCCACGTTTTCAAGCACCACCGCCACCTGGAGCGCCAGCGCCGTCAATAGTTGCAAGTCCTCCACCTGATAGCCCGATCCTTGGCGGAAACGATCGATTTGAATGACGCCTAGGCGCCGGCCTTCTTGTGTCATCAGCGGCACACACAGGACCGAGTGAAGTCCCAAGTAGGTCAGCGTCGCGCTGGTCTCGAAACGCTCATCCTGTTGCACGTCTTCACTCAAAAGGCCCACCCCTTCCTCGAGGGCCTTGCGCACGATGGTGCGGCTATAGGGAATCGCCGTCTCATCGCGGGTGCCGCGCGAGCGCTGGGCGCGGACCATCAACTTGTCTCCTTCGTAAAGGATCACGAGCGAGCGATCCGACTGCGGAAACAGCCGCATGATCTGCTCGAGCAGCTTGTCCAAAAGGGGGTCAAGGTCCAGCGTGCGGCTCAGATTCTGGGCGATTTCCAAGACGACTTGCAGCTTGTGGGCCGGGTCCCGGCCATAAAGATCTTGATTGAAAGCCCCCGCACTCAGCTTTTCCTTCACGACCAGATTGGTTTCCGTGGAATTCGCCGAGCCCAGGCCCCCGTCGAGGCGCAGAGCAAACACATACGGCCCGATTTGCAAGCGATCATGATCCGAAATCGTCGTCGGCACGTTCGCCGCCAGGCGCAGCCCGTTGAGGAAGGTGCCGTTGCTGCTCTCCATGTCCTCGACGACATAAGCGGAACCCTGATAAGTGATGCGCGCGTGTTGCCGGCTGATCGCTTTACCCGTCAAGCAAATATGGGAATCGTATTGCCGACCGAGGACGGTGCCGTCGTCGGCCAGGGGATACTTGCGGCCCGCCTCGGGGCCTTGGAGGGTGATGAGCAGCGCCATGGGGTTAAATTTAACCGGAGAATGGGGAAAACGCCAGCGGTAGCTAGGTAAGGTTAGGTTTCCAATCTGAGCGATTCCCGGTCAGGTTGGAAACCTAACCTACACGCGCTGCTTCTTCCACGCCCCCCTCAGAAACCGCCAAAAGAAAAATACCCCGCGCACGACCAAATCAGCGAACATCGCCAGCCAAGCCCCGAGAAGCCCGAAATCGAACCCGGGATACGTCCCCAGTGGCCCAAGGTCGAGACGCGGAAAGGCCAGGACATAGGCGAGCGGGATGCGCACCGCGAAAAAGCCGATCCAGGTGAAGAGGACCGGGCACGCGCGTATCGCCCGCCCCACGCAAGGCGGATGTAAAGATAATCGTGCAAGCCAGCGGCGGCATGGCGAACGCGACCAGACGCAAAACCGGAACGCCGGCGATGATGATGGGCCGCTGCGACTCGAGCGGACAAAACAATTCGAACATCTGCGGGGCGAACGTGAAAAAGATCAGCCCCATGAAGCTCATGACGGCACAGCCGAGCCCGAAAGCCAACCAGCCGCTGCGCGCCGCTTGCTCGGGCCGATCGGCGCCGAGGTTTTGCCCGACCAGCGTCATTGCCGCCGTGCCGAAGGCCGCACCGGACAAATAACCCAGCGCCTCCCAGCCGATGGCGATGCCGTGCGCACTGCCTGCTTCCACGCCCAGGCGATTGACCAGGCTCAAAAACCAAAACTGTCCGGCCACCAGCGACAAGCTGTCAAACCCGGCCGGCACGCTAACGCGCAACAAGCGCCGAATCAAATCGAGCCGGGGCCGAAACAAACGCGCCTGCAGCTTCAGCCCGAAGCGGCCACGAGCCAACACGAGCAACACCGCCAATCCGCCCAGCGTGTGGCTCAAGGCGGTTCCCACGGCAATGCCCGGAAAACCCAACTCCGGGAAGCGGGCCCAAGTCCGAAGCAGAGTCCCCAGGCGAGCGGCAGATTGACGATGGCGACCCCGATCATGACATATAGCCCGGTGCGCGTATCGCCGGCGCCGATCAAACAAGAAATGCCGGCCAATTCGAGCATTTGAAACACGACCAGCAAAAAAAGCGGATGCAGATAATCGAGCGCATATTGCGCCGCCAGGCCGGTCAATTGCAGAACGTCGACAAGCAGACGCAAGCCGCCGAGCGACGCGACCAGCGTGGCGGAGAGGCCGAAGAACACCGCCAACAGCAGCGACTGGTGTGTGACCCGAACCGCCAGCGCCCGATCGCCCGCGCCGGTGAAGCGGGCCACCAGGGCCGTGCTGCCGACGGTGACCAAAATGGTGTAGCAGGAGATGAACCAGGCGACATACTGCGCGGTCGTCTGGGCGGCTTGAAGCTCAATCGTCGTCACGCGCAAGTGACCCGCAAGAAAACGATCCGACTGCAAGACGAGAAAAACGAGCCCTTGCTGCGCCAAGACCGGCAGCGCCAACGCCAGGATCACCCGGCAGCTCGGTGTCGGCAGTAGCGCTCGGGCCACGGGCGCGTCGGCCGCCTGCCGTCGTTTGGCTGCCGCGATCAGTTCGCTCATGGCTCTATCACCCATTCCTCGGCACCGACTCTAAAGCGATCACCAGCGACCAACTTGCGCCCCGGTCGCAGTTCAGCGGCACCGTTGACCTGGATGGTTCCCTCGCGGACGAAGCGTTTCGCCTGCCCTCCCGACGCCGCCAAGCCCGCAACCTTAACCGCCTGCACCAGCGTGATGAATGGGCCGCGCAAAGGAATGGCATGGGGCACGTTGTTGAATCCTCGCTTATAGCCCGCAACTCCGTCGCGGTCGGGAAAAACCGTCACGGCTGACGGACCAAGTTATGCTATGAGACCCGCAGGCCCGTGTAGGTTCACGCACGCCGGCCAAACACAGTTCGGCAAAGTCACCGTTAAAACGCCTCTCCCCAATAAATCGCCCAGCTTGCTATCGCGTGAGGAAAAAAAGCGAGAAGTCCGTTTAACCCGATTATGCCGACAATGCCGATTACATGTGGTATGCGTACCACGAGTATCCACTCAAGGATCGGTTGCCATGCGAGGCTGGTTATTGCCCTGGCATTGTGCTGCTGTGGCTGCACGCCGCTTACGGAATATGTGCAAAACGGTTTCAAGGTCGGACCCAACTACCGCAAACCGATCGCCGCGGTGGCCAATAACTGGATCGACGCCTCGGACAAACGCGTGCGCATCGGAGTCGGACGACCTGAGCAAGTGGTGGACCGTCTTCAATGACCCGGTGCTCAATGATCTCATCTGCGATGCGTACCGCCAAAATTTGACGCTGCGGCAAGCCGGCTATCGGGTCTTGCAAGCGCGCGCTCAGTTGGGCATCGCCGTGGGCGAGATCTTCCCGCAATCGCAGGCGATGACCGGAGACTACCTCCGCGAAGCATCCAGCGGCGCGACCGGCGGCGGAGCGCAGCGGTACTTCAGCCGTTGGGATTACGGGTTCACGCTCTCGTGGGAGTTGGACTTCTGGGGCCGATTCCGGCGCGCGATCGAAGCGAGCGCCGCCAGTCTGGATGCTTCGGTCGAGGATTATGACGACGTGCTGGTGACGCTCTTGGGCGACGTGGCCACGACCTACGTGCAGTACCGCACCGCCGAAGAGCGGATCAAATATGCGACGCGCAATGTGAACATCCAGACCAAGGTGCTAGGAATCACTCAGGCGAAACTCGACTCGGGCTTGGCCACGAAAATGGATGTGGATCAGGCCGAAAGCACACTTTACCAGACGCGGGCCGGCATCCCGGAGTTGGAGATCACGCTGCGGACGGCCGCCAACAAGCTGTGCATCCTGCTCGGCATGCCTCCCAAACAATTGCGTGACAGGCTCGGGGCGGCGCCGATCCCGAGCGCGCCCGCGGACGTGGTGGTCGGCATCCCGGCAGACTTGCTGCGCCGCCGGCCGGATGTCCGCAAGGCGGAGCGGCAGGCAGCCGCCCAGTCCGCCCAGATCGGCGTGGCCGAGTCCGCGTTCTATCCGCACGTTTCCATCGACGGCACGATCGACTATCAGGCCGACCGCTTCCAGAAACTATTCAGTGGCCAGGCATTTAGCGGCAGCATCGGGCCATCGTTCCGCTGGGACATACTTCAATATGGACGACTGCTGAACAACGTCCGTTCGCAAGAGGCCCAATTTTATCAGTTGGTGGAAGCCTACAAACAGACGGTGCTCAACGCCAATCAAGAAGTGGAAAACGGGCTTGTGACGTTCTTGCGGGCGCAGGAACGTTACGAGTTGCAAAAGAAAAGCGTGGACGCCGGCCAAGCTGCACTCGATACGGTTCGAGAGCAATGGCGTGTCGGCAAGGTCGATTTCACCCGCGTCGCGCAGTTGCTCCAAAACCAGGTGGTGCTGGAGGACACGCTGGCGCAGGTACAAGGCGAAATCGCAACGGGCTTGATCTCGGTCTATCAAGGGCTGGGCGGGGGTTGGCAGATTCGGCTGACGGGCTGCACGGCAGGGGCGGCGCCGGCGGGCGCCGGGCAGTTGCCCGTCCCTCGGCAGCTTGAGGGCGGCGCAGAGAAGCAGGCGCCAAGCGCGCCGCGCTGGGGACGCCGGTGGTGGAGTAAGCGAGCCGGTTTGGCATCCCGCGTAGTGCTCGGCGCAGGTCCCGGACCTCGCCGCTTGTCGTACACAGCGTCTAAATCAGCGCCGGATCTTGCGACACTAACCCGAAGCGTTAGCGAGGGATCCCTCGCTAACGCTTCGGGTTGGTGTCGCAGAATTACGCACCGTTATTTAGTCTCAGTGGAAAAACCTCGCGATCACTTGCAAGGTCCCTCCGGACGCTAACGCGTCTCCGCTCGCCAAGGTGGCATCCCCGAAAGCATTCCGAAAGCGTGCTTGAAGAACCAATAATAAGTCTCTTTTTGTGGAAACCGAAGTGATAAACTGCCATCATGGCGTCGGCACGCCCTCGTCGGCTTGCGTCAGGGGAGGAGAAGCATGCAAGGCACTGACAAATCACGCGCCGGCAGCAGCACGACACTGGTGTCAACGGTGCTTCCTCGACGCCGGCTATGGCCATGGTTTATAGCCGGCTTTCTGGTGGGGTGCATTTGCATGCTTTTGTTCGTCAGGATGATCGCAATGCATCCGACGGGGCAGTACGCGATCCGATGTTCGTTATGGCAGTACTACATGATCTACGTACCGAAACTTTTCGAATCCTCCAACCTCGGCCCAGACAATGTAAACACTTCGGAGGTGTTGGAAACAGGAGCAGTTCATTTGATCGTTTCGGGCATCAGTGGCGGCGCACAGTCGCCGTCGTGTGGTTCGTACGAAAGCTCCGAAGACGAAAAATTTAGCGTGGCTTCCCAGATTAGGGACAAATAACGGATTTGCTATCCGGCTGACGCCTAAGTAAGAGGGTAACCATGCATAATGTGGGCAAAGCGATAAATGACGCTTTCGAAAAAGAAAACTGGAAGGTGGCAAGACAAAGAATCTTCGCCGCTCTCGACGAAGAACCCGAAAGCCATTGGCTTATTTCCAAACTGAGTGCGGTGTATTACGAGGAAAGGAAGTACCAAAAAGCGCTCGAATATGCACGGAAGGCCGAGGCAATTGCTCCAGAATGCCCGCTCGTGTCCTGGGACTTGGCCGGAGCGCTTTTGGCAACTGGCAAAGCGCGGAGTGCCCTTCGCCTTTATCGAATAATCCTTCAAGGAGGGGTAGCGAAGGCATCCTCTTGCCCTTACGGTGAGGGAGAAGGCCCTAACTGGGCGGTATCTTTGCTTATTGACAGCATGTTCATGGCGGGCGTGTGCCTCCAGCGCTTGGGAAAAAAGAAAGATGCCCTAACGCACTTCGTCGGGTTTCTTAAACACTCCGAAGATTGGCATGGGTGTGTAAACAGTCGAGAGGACGCGATCAGGAGAATTTCAGAGCTCAATCACCTGGGCGGTGCGGTCTCTGCGTCGACTTCCAAGCAGATCGCGGCGCCAAGGAGCGTCTCCCAGCGTGAAATGGGCTGCCTGAACCGACTCGGGTTGAGAATGCTCGAACGAATGGCTTCAAACGCATGGTCATGGAGTACCATGACCATGGCACCCTAGCTCAACATCGACATCCGCATCTCCCGACGCTAACCGTGAATAACGCTAATCAGTTCAATCCACGGAAGCTCAATGGGTTCCCGCCACATTTAAAAAACTTCACGCTTTGCCACGATGATAGCCAATTCGCCGTATAGCTCGCCCGTTAAGTCCATTAGATCATGTTCGATGTCTTCGCCCTTGCCTAACTTGCTCGTCCAGCGTCCGTTGGGTAACTGTCGCGAAGCGTGCGTGGGGATGCCGGAACGGGAATAAATCGCGACCTTTGTGACTCGTGGCTCAAATTCCGCGGTGGCAATCGGCTGGTAACCTCGAAGCGCGAAAGCTCCCAAGATTGCTTGCAATGTTTCCTCCCGAGGAGCGCCTTTCAGGCCAGTACGCGATTTCCATCACGTCCGGCCACCACCAACGTTCGGACTCGCCCATTGCCCATGCGATGCAGTTATAGGCATCCGCCGCGGCGCGTCGTAACCGAATACCCACCGCCCGCAAGGCCAGGAAAGGCGTTTTCCAAGGAATTCATGCTATCCAGCCGCCGTCACGGCCCCACTTTAGCCACGCAGCGGTCATCGCACTAACCCGACCGCGATCATCTGGCGCCACCGGGTTTTCGCCCGTCAACGCCGAAAGTGCCCAGAACCAGTGCGCCGATTGGCGCTGTAAATCGGCCAAAATCAGCGGAATCACCTGAGGACCGAGCCCAATAATTCGCTGGTAGGCCGGATGCATCGCGATCGCGGACGTGGATGATAGGAAACGCGTATCGCGCTGCCATTCTTCCGTGAGCCTGGTGAACAGCGCTTCGAGTTGCTTCGGCGGGGCGAGCAAGGTAGCCATCGTGGGTCGTTCCCGTCACCAAAGTTTTGCAACTCTCAGGTTGCAGGATATTATATCTCGTGAAACGCAAATGGTCTCGGCCTGGGTGGCACGCCCTTCGGATTACCTCAGGGCGTGCCACCCGACGGTGCACCAGCCGGATCACTATGCCGGCGAAGCAGGTAAAAGAACACCGGCGTCAGAAAAATCGCCGAAGAACGTCACGCCCAACATGCCGCTGAAGACGGCCACACCGAGCGCCCGCCGCATCTCGGCACCGGCGCCGGTCGCCAATACCAGCGGGACGACGCCCAGGATGAACGCGAACGAAGTCATCAGGATGGGCCGCAAGCGCAAGCGTGATCCTTCCAGGGCCGCCTCACGGCGTGGCACGCCGGCCTCCTGCCGCTGCTTGGCCACCTCGACGATGAGGATGGCATTTTTGCTGGCTAAACCCACAAGCACCACGAAGCCGATCTGCGTGAAGATGTTCACTTCTAGCCCAGCCAACGTCACGGCCGTGATCGAGCACAGCAGGCACATCGGCACCACGAGAATCACCGCCAGCGGCAGCGTCCAGCTCTCATATTGGGCCGCCAGCACCAGGAAAACAAACATCACGGCGAGTCCGAACACAAACAGCGCCGTGTTGCCCGCGCTTTTCTGCAAGTAGGTCAACTCGGTCCATTCGCGCGCCATCGTCCCGCGCGGCAACTGGCGGTCGGCGATCCCTTCCATCAGGTTGATCGCCTGGCCCGAGCTGATGCCCGGCGCGGTGTTGCCAAGAATGGCGGCAGCGGAATACATATTGTAGCGCATCACCGCCACGGGCCCGCTTTCGCCATGGATGGTGACTAGCGAGCCCAGCGGGATCATCTGTCCCTGCTGGTTGCGAACCTGGAGTTTTTTGATGTCGTGCGCCTGGACGCGGAAGTTGGCGTCGGCCTGCACATTTACTTGCCATGTCCTGCCGAACTCGTTGAAGTTGTTGACATAATAGGAACCCAAATAGACCTGAAGCGTGTTGAAGACGTCCGTGACCTGGACGCCCAGGGCGAGGCATTTGGAACGATCCAGATCCAGGTTGAGCCAGGGTGTATCCGCCCGCGATGTAGAGAAAAGGCCCTGGAGCACACCCGAATTATTGCCTTCGTCGACGATGCCGTTGGTAACCTTGTCCAACTCTCCCGCCGCGAGATTGCCGCGGTTTTCGATGATGAGTTTAAAGCCTCCCGTGGTGCCCAGGCCGTCGATCGGCGGCCCGCCAAAGACGGCCATCAGAGCCTCGGGAACTTCCTTTTGACAGCGCTCGAGCAATTCGGCGCGCACTGCGTCGGCGGACAATCCGGGCCGATCCTCGAAGTTCTTGAGCAGGACATACATCGAGCCCAGGTTGGTGCGCTCGCATTGGTGATGAGCGATTGGCCGGAAACCGCCAGCGTTTTCCAGACGCCGCGCTGGAGGGCGCCGCCGTCCGTTTGACCCCGAATCAGTTGGTCGAGTCGGGCGATGACCCCGTTGGTTCGCTCCAGCGAGGCGGCGTCTTGAAGTTGCACGGTGAGGATGAGGTAGCCTTTGTCCTGTTGCGGGACAAAGCCAGCGGGAGCCGTCGCGAACTGCCAGCCCGTGAGCAGCAGCATGCCGCCATAGGCCAACATCACCACTAACGACAGATTCAAAGCAAAACCCACAACCCGGCCATAGACGTTAGTAAGCCGGTCGAAGAGCCGATTGAAACCACGAAAGAACCAGCCCAGCGCCGCATTCACGGGTTTAATGACAAACCACCCCACGACCAGTCCCGAGCACGAGGCCCGGCAGGAAATGAATCGCCGGTCATCGCCCAGTAGAGCCAGTCGGCGCTGTTCGTCCTGAGTAGAGCACCGGCCATAGCCAAACCGGCCACAGAAACACACCGCCCAGGATGCCGAAAATCCACCAGGGTAGCGCCTCGCGGTGATGGCCGGCGCCGCCTGGCTCAGACTTGAAGATGACCACGGCCCGGGAGGGCGTCATGGTCAGCGCGTTGACAGCCGAGATGAGCGTCGAGACGGCGATGGTGACGGCAAACTGGCGGAAGAATTGGCCGGTGATGCCGCCCAGAAAGCAAACCGGGATGAACACTGAGCTCAAGACCAGAGTGATCGCCAGGATCGGGCCGGTGATCTCCTCCATAGCCTGGATGGTGGCCGAGCGTGGATCCAGGCCGGTGGCAATGAGCCGCTCGATGTTCTCCAAAACGACGATGGCGTCATCCACGACGATGCCAATGGCGAGCACCAGGCCAAATAGCGTCAGGTTGTTCAGCGTGAATCCCAAGAGCGCCATGACCGCGAAGGTGCCGATCAGCGACACGGGCACGTCAATCATCGGCAGGATCATGGCCCGCCAGTCCTGCAAAAACATCAAGACCACGATGGCCACCAGGATCACGGCGTCGCGCAAGGTTTTGAAGACCTCGTTGACGGACTCGCGTATGAACGGCGTCGTGTCGTAGACGATCTTGTAATGCACGCCGTCGGGAAAGCTCTTGGCCAGCTCCGTCATCGCCGCACGCACGTTCTGCGACACCGCCAGGGCATTGGAGCCGGGAAGCTGGTAAACCGACAAAGCCACGGACTGTTGGCCGTTGAGCATGCACGACGTGTCATATTGCTGCGCCATCAGTTCCACTTTGGCGCCCCGGACATGGGGTCGCCGGCAATCTCGGGATAACGGGTGACGACGTCTTTGAGCCGAACGATGCCGGTGGACAGGCTTTCCAAATCGGTAACGGTCGTGTTTGTCGAGCCCGTGGCGTTTGCTGCCTGCGCCCGGCACCGACTTTGACGACGATATTGGCGAACTCCTCCGCGTCGCTGAGCCGGCCCTTGGTGTTGATCGTGAGCTGGAATTGCTGCCCGCGGGGACCGGAGGTTGGCCCACTTGCCCCGCAGCCACCTGGACATTCTGCTGGGCGATGGCCGTGACCACGTCCATGGCGTTGAGGTGCAGTGCGGCCAGGCGGTCCGGATCGAGCCAGGCCCGCATGCTGTAGTCGCGCTGGCCGAGGTAGCTGATGCCGGCGACCCCCTCGACCCGGGCCAGCTCGTCCTTGAGGTAGATTGTGGCGTAATTACTAAGAAAAACTGGATCGTTTTTATCGCCCTCGCCGAGCAGGTTGACGATCAGCAGCGTATTCGGCGATTGCTTCTTGACGGTGACGCCTTCGCTCTGGACGAGGGAGGGGACCACCGGCAACGCCAGCGCCACGCGATTTTGCACCAGGACCTGGGCCATGTCTGAATCGGTGCCCAGCTTGAATGTGACCGTTAACGTATAGGCACCGTTGTTGGTGCACAGGGACGACATGTACAGCATGCCCTCGACGCCGCTCACTTGCTCTTCGATCGGCGCCGCCACGGTGTCGCGCAGCGTGTTGGCGTTGGCCCCCGGGTAGTTGGCCGTCACCTGGACCGTGGGCGGCGCCACATCGGGATACTGAGCGATCGGCAAAGTGAACACCGCCACGCCCCCGGCCAGCGTGATGACGACGGAGATGACCGTGGCAAATATGGGGCGGTCGATGAAAAAGCGTGAGATCACCGAGTCACTCCGCTGAAATCCAAGAATCCGAAGCCACGGAAGAAACACGGATCAAACACCGATAGATCATTGTTGTCCACGCTGCCGGCGCTTATACCGTGCCTGGAGGCGGCGAACGAATGCGGCATGATCGGGTGACGCCAGACCACGACGCAAGACCGCGACGATGCGCGTTCGCTTGTCGGCGAGAAGAGCCGGGGCGTCGATCCATAGTCCGGGAAACACGCGCGAGCGATAGACGCCCTTGCTGTCCGGAACAATTGGGCCGGCTCGGCGGAAGCCGAACCAGTGAAATTCGGGTTCCTCCACGCAAAGCACGACATACTCGCGCACGCCCGCTTGCTGGTAATCGCGACGCTTTTGGTGCATATCGATGGCGCGACCGCTGTGCGCAATCTCAACGACCAGTTCCGGCGGACCGATTACGTAATCCTCCGGGCTTTCGTGCGAACTGCCACCGTATTGGGACAAAATGCGCAGAGCCAGATCCGGCTGGGGCTCACTGTCCTCGCCCAAGATGGTAGTCGCGTTGTCGAGCGCTTCGACCCCGGTGGTCGCATGGGCGTACCGCTCCAGGAGCGATCCCAGTTGCAAATGCCGAAGGCCATGCGCGACGCAGCGGAGAAGCCATGTACACGATCCCCCCAATCAACTCGAACTTCACGTCTTCGGGATAGCCTAGATAGCGGCGATGAAATTCAGCCTGCGACATGCGATCTCCGGTATAGAGCGGCGGCACGTGGAGTTGCGTCAGGCTTGGCGCCGTGCTCATGAGAGCCTCCGGGTCTTCAAAAACGTTGGACGTGGACTGGGGCAAATATACATCGCGCGTTAGGTTGATTCAATCCTTCTGCCTTGTGCCAAGCCCCTGGATGACGTAGAAAAACACCGGCGTCAGGAAAATCCCGAACAACGTCACGCCGATCATGCCGCTGAAGACGGCAGTTCCCAGGGAGCGGCGCATCTCCGAACCTGCGCCCGTGGCCAGGACCAGCGGCACGACGCCCAAGATGAATGCGAAGGATGTCATCGTTATGGGTCTGAGCCGGAGCCGGGACGCTTCGATGGCGGCGTCGGCGCGTGACTTGCCGCCCCGGTGCAACTGCTGGGCGAATTCGACCACCAGGATGGCGTTCTTGCAGGCCAGGCCGACCAGGACGACCAGGCCGATCTGCACAAAGATGTTGACCGAGTCCTTCGTCGCCCACACCCCTGCCAGCGCACACAATAGACACATTGGCACCACCAAGATGACCGCGAGGGGCAGCGTCCAGCTTTCATAGAGCGCCGCCAGCGCCAAAAAGACGCACAAGACCGCCAACGCAAAGACGAAAAGAGCCGTGTTGCCGGCGCGGATTTGCAGAAACATGAGTTCGGTCCACTCGGTCCCCATCCCCGGCTGCCTCGTGCGCTCAGCCGTCGCTTCGACGTTGCTCATGGCTTCGCCGGAACTTACGCCCTGTGCCAGATTGCCGGTAATGGAGGCAGCGCTGTGGAGGTTGTAACGTTGCAGCGAAAGCGGCCCATCCTGGCGGGTCAAAGTCGACGAGAACGCCCAGCGGGACCATCTGGCCTTTATTGTTGCGCACCTGGAGCAAGCCGACGTCCTCCACATTGTTGCGATATTCTCCGGCAGCCTGGATGGTGACTTGCCAGCGCCGTCCGAAGGCATTAAAGCTGTTGACTCCCGCCGACCCCAGATACATTTGCAAGGTCTGATTTACGTCGGATAGGGGCACGCCCAACGTCTCGACCTTGTCGCGATCCACGTTCAGCAACAGTTGCGGCGTGTGCGGGCGGAAGTTGGTGATGACGTTGTTCAGCCCAGGTTGTCGGGCCAATTCCGCCGTCAAGGTTTCGGTTTGTTGCTGCAAGGCTTGCACACCCACTCCACCACGATCTTCGACAATGAGTTTGAAGCCGCCGGCCTGGCTGAGGCCCGGAATCGGCGCGGCGCCGTTGACCGTGACCTTGGCTTGCGGGATCTGCTTGTCCCAGGCGCTCTTGAGTTGGTTGATGATCGCTTTGGCGCTCCCCTCGGGGCCCGACCGCTCCTCGAACGGTTTCAAGATCACGAACATCGACGCCCAGTTGGACGCGCTGCCGCCGCCGCCGGAGCCGACGTTGGTAATGGTGTGAGCCACGCCGGGATTTTCGTGCGCGATCTTGTCAACTTTCGCCATTACGTCTTTCGTAAGCTCAAGCGCCTCCGCATCGGGCAACTGCAGGTTGGCGATCAGCCGGCCCTGATCCATCTCGGGGATGAAGCCGGTGGGAACGACCATAAACGCCCAGCACGTCACAGCCACTAGACCAACGTAAACCAGCAGAACCAGTGCGCTCCAGCGCAGCGCCAAGCGAATGGCCCAGGCGTAGAACGTGGTGAATCCCTCAAAGGCACGATTGAAGCCGCGCAGCAGCCACCCCAAAACCGCGTTCACCGGCCGCATGGCGATCCAACCGAGCAGCAAGCCGACGACGATGCCGGGTACGGCGTGCAAAGCCGTCAGGGTCCAGTATAGCCACGTCGGGTCAGTGGTCGCCTGCGCGACACCGGCCATAACTCAACAGACACTATCAGCCGCCCGCGACACCCAGACTCCACCACGGCAACACCTCATGACAAGGGCGAGGGGCGAGGGGCGAGGAGCGAGTTCAATACCTGCCGTCGGCGCCTCCTGGCACTATGCTTTGCCTTGGCCTAGCCCCTCGCCTGCGTCCCTGCTCGTCTCTCGTCTCTCGCCCCTCGTCTCTTAAAGATCAACAACGCCCGCGACGGTGTCATCGTCATGGCATTGACCGCCGAGATAATCATCGACGCCGAGATGGTCACCGCGAATTGCCGGAAGAACCGCCCGGTGATGCCGGGAATGAAGGCGCATGGCACGAACACGGCACATAACACCAGCGTGATTGCGAGGATTGGCCCGGTGATCTCCCCCATCGCCTTGATGGTGGCCGCCCGGGCATCCAGACCGTTGGCCATTTGGCGTTCGATGTTCTCCAGCACCACGATGGCGTCGTCCACCACGATGCCGATGGCCAGCACTAGGCCAAACAAGGAGATGTTGTTCAGGCTATACCCCAACAGCGCCATGACCGCAAAGGTGCCGATCAGCGAGACCGGCACGTCGATCATCGGCAGGATCATCGCTCGCCAATCTTGAAGAAACACCAGCACCACCAGTCCCACCAGCGCGACGGCCTCGAACAGAGTGCGTATCACGTCGGCGATGGATTCGCGGATGAACGGCGTCGTGTCATAGCCGATCTCGTATCTCAGCCAGGGCGGAAAGCTCGGCTCGAGTTCCTTGATTCGTTCGCGCACGGCGTCGGCGACGTCGAGTGCGTTGGTGCCGGGCAGCTGGAAGACGCTGACGCCGACGGCAGTGTTGAAGTCAAAGGTTGAGTATTGACTGTAATTCGCGGCACCGAGCTCGACATCGGCCACGTCGCGCAGACGAACGATGCTCGTGGACGGCCCCTGCGCTCCCTCGGTCGGCAGGGCACTGGTGGTCAGCACGTTGCCCGCGCCGGGCTGCGCTTGCCCCACCGCTCCCGCCGCCCGAGATTATGCTGTCCGTGGTCAGCCCGTTGGGCGTGCCGGTCGTCGCTTGCGTGGGGAACCGAATCCCGGTCGCCCCGCCCGTGCTCGTCGCGCCGCCGCTGGTCGTGCCGCCGCCGCTGCTGCTTGCGCCGCCACTGCTGGTGGCGCCGCCTTTGCCCACGCCGGCTGAGGAGTTATCCGTCGACGAACTGCCGCTCGATGAACCGCCGGACGCGCTGGTTGTCGGAGTAAAGCCCTTGATGGCGCGGCACTGCTGGAGCTGGGTAAATCGGTCGCGCTGGCGCCGCCGGCCGTGGCCGCCGACGCCGCGGTAATGCCGGTCTCGCCGAAGCCGGTCTTGACGATGATGTCGCCGAATTGCTCCGGCGTGCTGAGCCGGCCCAAGGTATCGATCGGCAACTGGCTGCTCTGCTGCTTGGGGCCTGGCGGTTGCCCGGTCTGGCCGGCGGCTGCCTGGATGTTTTGGTTGCGAATGGCGCTCGCCACGTCCATCGCTGTCATCCGCGCGACGCCAGCCTGCGCGGATCGAGCCAGACACGAATGCTGTAGTCGCGCTCACCCATGATGCCGACGTCGGAAACGCCGTCCACGCGCAGCAGCTCATCCTTGAGATTGATGAGGGCGAAATTGCTCAGGTCCCGGTCGATGTAACGCTCATCCGTGGAATAAAAGCTGATGATCATCAGCTGGTCCGGCGATTTCTTGCGGACGGTGATTCCCTGGCTTTGGACCGTGCTGGGCAAGAGCGGTAGGGCGAGGGCCACGCGGTTTTGCACCATGACCAGCGCGGTGTTGAGATTGGTGCCAACCTCGAACGTGATCGACAGTGAATAAGAGCCGTCGCTTCCCGATGTCGAGGACATGTAAAGCATGCCCTGCACGCCATTGACGGCTTGCTCGATGGGGGCGGCAATGGTGTCGGCCACCACCTGGGCGTTGGCTCCAGGATAGCTGATCGACAGGGACACCGAAGGAGGCGTGATCGGCGGATACTGGGCGATCGGCAGCGTCACCAGCGCGATGCCGCCGGTCAAGGTGATGACGATGGACACGACCGTGGCGAAGATCGGTCGATCGATGAAAAAGCGGGCGAGCATGTGGGCGCCTCGGTGTCACCCTTTTTCGTGCCCTTCACCGCCGGCGCGGGAACCGGTTCGATCCCCGAATAAGTGGGCATCGGTTGCAGCACCGGCTGAACTTGGAGTTTCGGCCGCACTTGCAGCAACTTGCTCACGACTACCCGCGTCTTATCGTCCAGTCCCTTGCCCTGGACCACGCGCAGGCCGTCGCTCTGGAGTTGGCCAATCGTCACCGGAAGCTCTTGCACGGTGTCCTTGTCGTCGAGCACGTATAGGTTCTTCCGTCCTTGGATGGAAGTAATGGCCTGATCGATCACGAGCAGCGCCTGGTGCGGCCGGCTGATCGGTAAGTTGACGCGTACGAACATCCCCGGCTTCAAGTCCCGGCCGTTGGCTTTCTTGGGATTGGCGAACACGCCGTGCGCCAGCAGGGTGTCGGTCGCGGGGTTGACGAGGTTGTTGAAGAAGTCGATGTTCCCCAGACGAGGATAGCCCTCTTCGCCTTGAAGTTCCATCGACACGGCAATTTTTTCCCCTGGATTCTGGCCCATGCCGCCTTGAAACTTGCGGTAGCTGGGCATGTCCATGTCGAAATACACATACATGGGATCGACCGCCTGCACGGTGGTGAGTAGCGTGGAGTCTTGCATGACGAGGTTGCCGCGCGGCTGGTTATAGCGTCCGACCTGGCCGTCGATGGGCGATTTGACGGTGGTGAAATCGAGGTTGAGCTTATAGACTTCGAGGCTGGCCTGGGCGGCTTTCAAGGCCGCCTCGGCTTGCTCCTGCTGGGCGACGTCCGCGTCGAGCGCTTGCTTGCTGACGCCGGCCCCCTTGGTGCGTTGAAAGAGATCGAGATCGCGTGCGTAGTTTGCCTTGGCCAACTTGAGTTGCGACTGATACAAACCGACTTGTGCATTGGCCTGATCGAATTGGGCCTGGTAGGGCCGGGGGTCGATCTTGAAAAGCACGGCATCCTTCTTGACTTCCGCGCCCTCTTGAAAGGGCATGTCCTCCAAGAAACCGGTGACACGCGCCTTGATTTCCTCCGCCTGGACCGACGCCGTGCGCCCCGTATACTCCACGAAATCGGTCACCTCTCGGCTAACCGGCTGGCTTACCGCGAACACCGGCAGCTTTGAGCTCTCCTGCGGGAGCGCCGCCTGCCGACAGCCGCTTAGCGCTGCCAGCCACGCCAGGCCCAGGAAAATATCGCGGAGCCGACGGTAGCTCATCTCAGACCCCGCTGGTCATAGCGCACGTAGCGAAACTTCGATTGCTTGTAAACTTCGTTCACCAGCTTGAACAGATCGGGGTCATACTTGGCCAGTTTTTCCCGGGTGTTGGCGCCGAACTGCGGCCTCATGCAATCGAAGTAAGCTTGGGCCGCCTCGGCCCAATACTCGCTGGGGTTCTCAATTACGTAAGTGCCTTTCCAGAGCCCGCTGGATTTAGCTTTGGCGTAGGCGGCCTTGAGACGCGTATTGAACGTGGGATCGACGGACGCAATCCCTGCTGATGGATGGCGTGGTTGAACTCGTGGATCAAAATGTTCTCCTGTCGGTAGCGGTCTCCTTTGAGGGTGAGGAGATTTTCCTCGCCGCAGGAAGAAAGCTTGCCTCCCATGCCGCGGGCCCGTTTGTCCCAGAACTCCTTGTCCCAGCTTCGTTGCTCCGGCACGTCCGTGGTCATCTCCGTGGGGGCCATCACCATGAAGCGGCAACCGGCCTTGATCAGCGCTTTGAGAACGTCTTCCCGTTCGCAGAGCAATTTGTCGATGAGATAGCGGGCTTCGCATAAGGCGGCATCCGAGACCTTCGCCGAGCTCAGGATCGAAAATCCCTTGTAATCGAGATGCTTTTTGTAAAAGGTGGTGTCGAGCTTGAATTTCTTGACGACTTCTTCGGGCACCGGAGTCACTTTGGCGTCGGCATCCGCGATTTCCGGTTCCGTGTGGGGCTCGGCATGGCCGCGCGAGCCGGATAAAGAAAAAGACGCAACCATCGCGAACACGAGAGCTAAAAGGCCCGCTGTCGAGTGGCTATCGGTCGGTTTTTTTGGCGGACACCATGAATGGTGAGACATGAATGAACTCCAACCGTCCCGCGCTAGGAGGTCAGGCCATCACCACAAGTGAATGGCAACCGAGACGACGCCGGCCATCAGCATGGTCGCGGGAATGGTCAAGACCCATGCCCAGACAATCTCTCGCGCCGTGGCCCAGCGAACGGCCCGCAAACGCTTAATGGAACCGACGCCCACAATCGCGCCGGTAATCGTGTGGGTGGTGCTAACCGGAATGCCGCCGAATATGGTCATGACAAGGGTTGCCGCAGCACCCGTTTCGGCACAGAACCCGTCCACCGGGCGGAGCCGAATGATTTTGGTCCCCATCGTTTTTACAATGCGCCAGCCCCCCAGGAGCGTCCCCAAACCCATGGCCACATGGCAAGCGAGGACTACCTCGGTGGGAACGTTCGTCGGCGTCGCATAAGCTTGGCCGCCTTGGCTGGCCGCGATCAACAGCACGAAAATAATTCCCATGGTTTTCTGGGCATCATTGCCGCCGTGGCCAAGACTATAAAACGCTGCCGATACCAGCTGGCCCCGGCGAAAGAACCGATCAACCTTAAGGGGCACGGCACGGCGAAAAATCCACATGACCGCGACCGCGATGGCGCCGCCAATGATCGCCCCGATCAATGGCGACAGAAAAATAAAAAGGACCACCTTGCCGATGCCGTCCCATTGCAACACGCTGACACCCGCCTTGCCAACCCCGGCACCGATCAAACTAAACGTAAGGGCGTGCGAGGAACTCGTCGGCAAGCCAAGATACCAGGTGAAGAGATTCCACAGGCACGCGGACAAGAGCGTAGCGAAAATCACCCCGTTGTCCACGATGCTCGGCTCGACGAGGCCCGTGCCCATCGTGCCGGCAACTTTGAGATGGAAAACCATGAAGGCGACGAAGTTGAAAAAAGCCGCCCAGACCACCGCCTGTTGGGGACTCAGCACCCTGGTGGACACCACGGTGGCAATGGAGTTTGCGGAATCGTGAACGCCATTGAGGAAATCGAAAGCCAGGGCCAACGCGATGAGCAACAGAACGGAAACGGGCAAAGCCAGGAAATTGACGGAGCCGAAGTGAAAGGTTTCCCAAAAATGGGGCATCGCCCGCTCTCCTTCGAGCGTCTTCGATCGGAATCGGTCCCGGCAAATAAAATGGTATGGGCTAACTAGAAAAAGACCATGGGGCGAGGGCCGATCCAAGGCAAGGGGGCCTGGAAGCATGAAACGCCGGCATCAATTGTGAAACGATGCAGTTCGTTGCCTTACGATTAGCACGGCCATGATGTCGCGCACGATGTTCGGAGAGACCGCCGCGAGCACCGCTTGCCGCACCCGTGCAACTTGCGCGGCGAACGGATTGCCCGGCCCGCCCTGATTTCCCTTGATAAACCGCCCGCGGCGATTCCGCCCCATGGGCACATGGCTCTCGTGGCAGCCGCCAAAGGGCACCCTCGATTCCGAATGGTTCATTTCGCCGTTTGTTGACGGTGGCAGCTGCAAGTTCCCATCGTCCGGCGATGTTCTTTCGCTCATGTTTGCAGTCTCCGGCGGCACACCTTGATCGGCACCTGTGCGCGAGCGCGACGCGCACGGGCGGAATGTCATCTGGGCCGATCGTCAGCGCCCCGGCGTGGGATGAGGGTAGAGCAAACGTGCAGAGCTGTCGTTGGCCAGGTCGCGGCGGGGGATGTAGAATGCGAGGTGATGAGGTGTGCCCAATCCTACCGCTTCAGGCAAGGGTCTTCAAATCGCGGCCTAAACCTGATTCATAATCCCTTTCGGTATTTGTTCTTGCGGCAAATCCCTGGACTTTCCATGACTGTAGTGTTCCTATAGCTTGACTATAGTCAGAGAACACCCGATAATCTAAACGGAGACTCGGCCTAGGGGAGACCTTCGGGTGGCCCCGAAAGCGTTGTCTCTTTTTTTATTCCCGTCCAGGCGCACATGGGTTTGGCACATAGCAGATGCCCCATACCTCAAACACGCTGCCTTCCTTGTAGCCGTCGCCATGAAACTGAAGAACTCGCAGCCAATCGATGTTCCTTCCGTTCAATACCCCACCGCACACCCATCCTTGCGATATTCCGACCCCCCGTGCAGCATGCCGGTTTTGGGGTCGATCATGATCGCCTGGTAGCCGCCGCCGTTGGTGAGGACGCCGACGACGCGGTGGCCGCGGCGCGTCAGCTCTTCGATGACGGCGCCGGGGAATGCCGCGCTCGGCTTGGGTGGTGCCGCCGCGTTTGTCGCCCAGTTTGCCCGTTGGTGTAGGTGAGCCGACGTGCTCGATGCGCGGCGCCTCGCCGGCTTCCTGGACATTCATGCCGAAGTCGATCATGTTGACGAGCACTTCCACGTGCCCTTGGGCCTGCATGTCGCCCCCCATGACGCCGAAGACCAGCCACGGTTGGCCCTCCTTGGTCACGAGCGCGGGGATGATGGTGTGGAAGGGGCGTTTGTGCGGCTCGAGGCGATTGAGATGATGCTCGTCCAGGGCGAAGAGCGTGCCGCGGTTTTGCAAGGCGAAGCCTAGCGCGGCCGGGGCGTGGCCCGAGCCGAAGCCGTGAAAGTTGCTTTGGATGAAGGAGACGCAATTGCGATCCTTGTCAACGACGGCGAGGTAAATAGTGTCCGCCTGGCCCAGCTTCGGATCGCCGGCTGGATGATCGGTGCGCGCGTTTTGCATGTCGATCAGGCGACGGCGCTGGTCGGCATAGCGCATGGAAATGAGCTCGGTTGTCGGTAATTTTGCGAAATCCGGATCGGCATAAAACCGCGCTCGGTCGGCATACGCGAGTTTCTTCGCTTCAATGAGCAAATGCCAATAATCCGCCGACGTCGGCCCCATCTTTTGTAGATCGTAGCCACTGAGGATGTTGAGCATCTGCAAGGCGGCGATGCCCTGGCCGGGCGGGGGCAGCTCCCAGACGTCGTAGCCGCGATACGATGCGCTCACCGGCGTCACCCAGGTGCTGGTGTGGTCCGCGAAGTCCTTGAGCGTGAATAAGCCGCCCTGCGTCTCGGAATAGGCGACGATCTCCTTGGCGATGCGGCCCTTGTAAAAGGCGGCCGCTCCGCCTTGGGCAATTTCACGATAAACTTTAGCCAAGGCTGGGTTCTTGAAGATCGCTCCCGCCTTCGGTGCTTTACCGTCAGCGAGATAAACCTGCGTGCTGTCCGCGACCTTTTGAAGCTGCTTGGCGCTTCGTCCCCAACCCGCCGCGATCTGCTCGCTAACGGGAAAGCCTTGCTCGGCATAGTCGATGCTCGGCGCCAGAATATCGCTGAGCGGCAACTTGCCAAACTTGCCGTGGAGCGCCTCCCAACCCGAAACGCAGCCCGGGACGGACCAGGAATAGGGACCGAGCAGCGGAATTTCCTTCAGTCCCTTGGCCGCAAAAAAGGCACGCGTGGCCTTATAGGGTGAGCGGCCGCTGGCGTTGAGGCCAAACAGCTTTTTCTCCTTGGCATCCCAGACGATGGCATATAAGTCGCCGCCGACGCCGCACGACATCGGCTCGACCAGGCCCAGCGCGGCATTGACTGCGATGGCCGCGTCCACGGCCGATCCCCCTTTGCGGAGAATCTCCAGGCCGACCTGGGCCGCCAGCGGTTGGCTGGTAGCCACCATGCCATGCGGCGCCATGACGACGGAGCGGCCTGTTTGATAAGGGCGCGGCGTGAGGCGTGTCGCTGCCGGGCGGTCGGCGGCGCGAGCGCGCGGGAAGCGACCGCAAGCACGGCACAGGTTGCCAGCACGAATGATGAGCTTGAGCATGAGTGGTTATTGCTTCTTGGGTTCTCGATCGATCGATCGGCTCGCGGTCGCCCTGAATAGCCGCGATCTGCTTGGCGGTTTCCTCCACCTGGGCGCGATTCGCGAGGATCGCAAACTCCAGGCTCATGGCATGGCTCGCGCCGCCGGCCAACTTGGGCACCCGGCCCGCCTGGCGCTCCACGCGCCGATGGTTCGGATAGTTCGTCCCCGGTTCCAAGCCGGCGACATAGCCGTCAGCGAGCGCCGAAGTGTTTTTCCAAAGCGTTAGATAAGGAAGACCTTTGACTCCAAAACGAATGCTCGCCCCTTTGTCCGCCGCCTGATTGTGGATGGCAATGGTGGTGTGCCCGCTTTTATCGGCGTGCGGCTGAAAGAAGTATACTTGCTCGACGTAGCCCGGCGTGGGACCGGCGAACCGGCCATAGTTGGCTATGTCCCGCGCGGCGTTGGCGTTGGCCGGTGTCACGCGCTCGACCGCGGCGAGGAACTTGGCGCCTTCCTCTAATATGGGCTTGCCGAAGTTGATGTGATAGAGCATCTCGAATTCTTCCGGCTGGGCACCGCGATTGGTGACGACTTCTTCCAGACGAAAGGTGTTGCTGCCGGGAATAGTCGACAGGGCGGTGGCTAATTCAAGCTTCGGCCCAAACAGCATGCGTTCATGGACGACGCCACGGACGGTGATGCGAAACGGCGCCTCGCGCTCGACCGAGACTTCCACTTCTTGAGCCGGGATGTTGGCGATCTTGCCGTGCAGCGTCAGCTCCATGGTGGCCTTGTCGCCCATGTTGTTGATGAACTCATCCTTGCCGGCTTGACCGTTGTTTTCCAGGCCGCAGCGCACGAGCCATTCGCTGAAGCCATCGAGCCAGCCGAGGCCGCCGCGCACTTGCAGGTTCATGAACTTGGGATGGACGACCTCTTTGACCGGCGAATCCCAGCCGAGGCGCACGTCGCCCAGGCGGGCCGAGAGAATGCCCATGCCGCGCGTCGGAATGACCGTGATTTGCATGAGCCCGTTGTCGACGATCAGCAGTTCGCTTCCTTCTTGCCGGCCGCCGTGGAGAATCACCTTGCGGATCGACCACGGCACCGGGCAAGCGGGCGTGATCTCCTTGCCGGTGATCACGAACTTAGCCACGGATACGTTATTCGTGACGCTGGTGATTTTTTGGTGATACGGCTCGGCGCTCGCGTTGAGTGCCAATAATAGCGACGTGACAAATGCAAGGCGGAACATGAACGGACTCCGGAAACGTCTTGAGTTGCGCGAAGCTACAGGCTGCTTCGGATCAGGTCATCTTACGACACTAGCCCGAAGCGTTAGCGAGGATCGTGGCTAACGCTTTGGGCTAGTATCTCAATACATTCACCGTCTCGCAAGGGAGCCGGTTGTGAAACCCCTTAGCTCCGCAATCAGGGGGCGCCTATTGGGGGCAGCGGATCGATGGGCGGAGTTTCAAGGACCGTCGATTGAGCGGACGTTGGCAGTTGGGGGGCTACCGAGCGGTTTTCCGGTGGCGCCGGCGGAGGCGGAATCGTCGGTGCTCCGCCAAAGAAAGGCCGCGAGCCTTTTTGCATCATCTGGATCAGCATGTCGAGCTTGTGCTCGACTCGTTGAAGGCGCTGGTCGATATCGGCCAGATTGTTGCCGGGCGCGAAGCCGCCTCCCGGAAAGCCACCGGATCCTACAAAGCCACCGCGACCGCCGCCCCCGCCGCCGAAGCCCCCAGTTCCCGGATTGGGGGACGATTGACCATCGCCGCGCTTGGCCATCTGCGCCAGCGCCGGCTGAGCGCAGCCGCTTGCCTCTGAATCGCCTCCATTTTCTGCTGCAAGTCCATCGAACGGCGCTCCAGCTCTTGACGCGCGTTGTTCAAATCCGCCTGCATACGCTGGAGCTCGGCGGCGGTTCGCGCCAACCGTTGTTGCTCGGTCGCTATCGAGTCCTGGGATTCGGTCGGAGCTTGCGCCACGCCGGTGGCTGGAGGATACGGGCCTCGCGGAAACGCTTGGGCAGTCGGCGCAGCGGGTTGCTGTGCCGCAACGTCCGGTTGTGCCCAAATAGGCATCAGCGGCAATAACACGGCCGCGACGCCCAACACTGCTGCCGCACTGCCAAAGGTGAGCGTTTGCTCGGTTCGTCCGCGCATGATCATGGTCAATCTCCTTCGCAAAAGTCGTACTTGTCCGATTCCACTCGCCACCGGCGGCAGCCTCGCCCCGGCGCCGGCCAGAAAATCCACCGTTTCCACCAGTGCCAGCGCGTAGCCGCGTGCTACCCCCGGCATCAGCCAGACCACCCAGGCGTCGCAGCATTCTTCCTCGGCTTCTTGCAGATGCCGTCGGGCCCACCAGACGACCGGGCACCACCAATAAAGTCCCAGAGCCGCCAATTCGAGCCACCGCACCCAATGGTCGCGTCGCCGCCAGTGCGCCAACTCATGGACGAGCAATGCCTGCCGCTGCTCGTCATCCAGCGCCTCAAAAGGTCCGCTGGTAGTAAAAGTCTCGGCGTGCGTCCAAGCACCCACAACATCGGCGACAAGGCGCCCGGCAGGATCCATACGCCCGGACATGACACACCCAACCGGCGCGCGAACCGCGCCGCTTCGCTGCGCAGGCTCTCCGACGCGGGCGCCGCCAGCCGCAGTTGCCGGCGGAAACGCCATAGCCGCACCGCCGCCAGGCTAAACCACGCCAGCGACCCTGTGAGCCAGATTCCGAGAGCCATTTCGATCCAGGGCCAAGAATTTCCGCGATCCGCTTCCGTTATTGGTTCCACCGAGTCTTTGGCGAGTGGGCGGACGTGGACCAACGCCTCGCGGGGCGCCGCATCGGACCTCACGCCGTCAGCGTCCCCCAAGAGAGGCCGTGAACTTTCCAACGGCAACTCCACCGGGGCGGCAGGCGTTACCATCGTCGCAATTCGAGATGGGCCGCGTGCCTCAATCGGAGTTTCAGCAAGCGCGCTTTTCGCTTGGGGTTCGCTGAGCGGATTGGCTTCGCCGGTCCGTGCTGGTGTGTCCTGCGTGGACGTCAGGGTGGGCATCGTCCAGGCAATGTGAACCGGCAAGACTGGCGGCGTGAGCAGCTTGATGAAGAAAAGCAGCCACAGGCCATGTGTCAGGGCAGGCCGGCGCACGAGCCGATCCGCCAGCAAGGCCAGCAGCGCGATGAGCGAGGCCACGACGAGGTTGCTGACGGCAATCGCAAGCAGACCGTTCATGATTGCTCCTTGCCGCGGAGTGATTTGCGCGCTTGGCTTTGATCCAAGTCGTCGATGAGTTGCCGTAGTGCCTGGCGGTCTTTGCTGCTGAGTTGCTCGGTGTTCACCAGGTGCGTCAAGAGCGGGGTCCACGAGCCGCCGCAGAGCTTCTCGGCGACCTGCCGCAAGTGCCGGCCCACTAGTTCTTCACGATCGATCGCGGCTGCGAACACATGCACGGCGACTGCGCGATCCCGGACGACACAACCTTTGGCTTCCAGGCGTTCGAGCAGCTTTTGCACCGTCGCGTATTGCGCGGTTTTGCCTCCCGGATACAAAACATCCACGAGGCGGCGAATCGGCAACGGCCCCTCTTCCCAGAGCACTTGCAGCACGGCCAATTCCGCATCGGTCACGTCTTGCGGCGTACGCGCCATGTCCTCTCCTTCAGACGACTTGTCTGAGAAATGAGGTTAAGACAAGACGACTGAGATGTCAAGAGATTTTTTAAGGAGTGTCAGGCCACGTTCTCGTCACCAGGCTCTGCCTGGTGACGCATTGCCTGGCAGGCTCTGCCTGCACAAAGATCGCCCGCGGGCGCTGAATGCTTGCGGCAGTAGGGCCGCGAAACGAGGCGGAGCCTCGTGAGCAGTGCGTGACCAGGCGGAGCCTGGTCACGAGAACTCTGCGGTTGGCGGCGGCTCATTGACAAAAAAAGGGGAGGCGTCTTTATGACGCCTCCCCTCATGTCGCAAACGAATGGCCCGCGTGGAGCCTATTAGAACTTGAACAAGGCTTCGAAGGCCAAGCTCAGCTGATTGCGTTGGGTGTTGTTCGGCCCGAAGTTCGGGTTCGACGCATGGTCATAACGAATCTCGGGGCGAATCTGCAGCCACTTGGTGGGGTGGTAATCCGGGCCAAGCGTGACTTCGAGGTAGCTCGTCTTCGGCACGCCGAAGCCGCCCGCGTAGCCGCCGCCGTCATTGTCATAGTAATACTCGAAGCGAGCATTGACGTCCCAATGGCAATCAAGGTGACGGCCAATATAGGTGTACACGTCGTAGGCTCGTTCGATATATCCTGGAGGCACCGGGGCGCCGCCGACCGTGCCGCGGGAGTAGACGAACTGCGAATCGACGATCTGATACCAATACTCGTTGTAATTGTGCAGAATGCCGAACTCGAGGGTCGTGGTGTTGAGGCCGCGGTTGCCGTCGGCGAACGAGGTCGGGCCGGTGAGTACGGTTGTCCATACCTTGGTCGTCTTGGCTTCACAGTCAAGCCAATAGTTGATTTGCGTGATGTAATCCACGCCACGCACGGCATTGTCGAAGAAGACGCCCCAGCCGCCGATCTCGACGCCGTTGTACCAATCGAGTTGCTTGCTGATGTGCCACACGGCGGACACGCCGGTATAGCGGCCTTCTTCCATGTTGTACCAGGCGTAATCGCTCGAGTCGAAATAACGTTGCCACGGCAAGGCGCCGATGGGTCCGAGCACCGTCGTTTGGCGACCGGCTTTGATGTCCACGCCGCCCTCAGTGAGGATCGGCAAGTGGGCGGTCACGTTGAGGTCGGTGAACGACGAGCCGAAGCGAGGATTGCTGTTGGACCAACCGCCGGCGGTGGGAGTCAAGAAGGCGGCGTCGGCACCGCCGATAAAGATCACGTTGAAGCCCCAAGACAATTCTTGGGTCAGGGGCTTGGTGATATAAATGCCGAGCTGGCGAGCCAGGAATTCGTCGCCGAACCGGTTCATCACGGGGGCGACGTTGTTGATGCCCCGTCCCGTCGAGCGGAACGTGTAATCGAAGTCGGCCCAGCCGGACACTTGAATCGGGGCCTTGTCGTTGTCGCCGAAGATCAGGCCTTGCAGGATGCCGACCTTGTTGAGCGGAGTCGGTCCCAGTGGTCCCGGTTCGCTCGCCTCGGGCCGGGCTTCGGACGAAAACTCGTGCCGGGCTCCGTCGCATTAGCGCCGGTTGCTGGTGCGGTTTGGACGGCCGGCGCCGCGGGTTGCACCTTGGGCGCCGGTTGGGCAGCCTGGGCGACGACCGTTTGGCCCGAAACCGCCGTGATCCTGGCGGACGGGGCTGATTGTTGCGCCGCGGCGCCTGCGGCGTGGCCGTCGAACCCGCGGGCAAGTACTGGGCCTGGGCGGCGGCGGCACTCGAAAGCGCGGCGGCCAATCCCAGAGCGAATTTTCCTTTCCAGCGCATGTGAAGAATCCTTCCAGTAATTAATGGAGGAATGTGGGAATGTAACAACCCCTTTGGGAGGGCCTGCCACCCCGGCAGGTAAGTAGGTCATTACCTTCCTTTTTCGACTTGACGAGGTTTCGCTCTTTGCCACGCTCGCTGAGAAATGCCAAGCTCACCCAGCCCGCACAATGTACAACTGGCATCGTCGGCGCAATCGGCACAAGTTAACAACCCAGGCGCGCCCGGCTCATGACCGTGTAGACCGGCCCCTTGGGTCCGAGTTCGCTACTCATGACGTGCACTTCACGAAGCGCAGTCGATCCCGCCTGATAAGTGCGCCGCGCGCAACGCGCTAGTGAGGTCCGTCGCCGGCTCGTCGCCCCGAATTCGGCCTAACGTGACGTGCGGCGTAAACAATCGCTCCTCGCGGCGATAACATCCCAGGTCGAGGAGGGGCTCTTCCAGAGCGGCATGAAGTGCGCGAACTTCCGCAAGCCCCTGGCCGACGCCGATCCAGACAACGCGTGGCCGGCGCTCGTTGGGAAAGCAGCCGGTTCCTTCGATCGACAACTCGAACGGCTTAATCGAGCGCGCCGCCCCTTCGACGGCCCGGCAGATCGGCATCAACTCGCGATTGTCCACTTCGCCAAGAAACAGCAAGGTGATATGCAGATTATCGGGCCCGACCCATTTGACGTCCGTTGCCGTTTGCGCCAACTTCTCTTGCAAGGCAATCATTCGCTGCCGTATCGCCGGGCCTGGGTCGAGGGCGATGAAGGTTCGTGTGCTGCGCCATGGTCGGATTTCGTGGATACTGAGTAGTTGCTGTCGCCATTGTGGGACGGCTCTCCTGAGCCGTCTGGTCGCATCGGACGCCTCGGACAGCCGTCCCACAGTTACAAGATGCTTCTGCAGAGCCCCCCGCTTCGGTCGGTTATTTCCGCGAGGCTTTTTGGATCTTCGCCCAGGGGTCCGATAAGGTCACGGCGCGGTTGAACACCAATCGCTCCGGCGTCGAATCCTTGCTATCGACGCAAAAATATCCCAGGCGCTCGAATTGCACCGTCGTGCCCGGCGCCGCCGTGCGGATGCTCGGCTCCGCGAAGCCTTGCACCACCTCCAACGAATGAGGGTTGAGGTTGGCGCGATAATCCTGACCTTCCTCCACCTCATCCGGGTCTGGTTTGCTGAACAAATGATCGTAAAGCCTCACTTCCACCGGCACGGCTTGCCGTGCCGACACCCAATGGATCGTGCCTTTCACCTTGCGGCCATCGGGAGCATTGCCCCCCTTGGTGGTCGGGTCATAAGTGCAGCGCAACTCCATGATTTCACCCGTCGCTGGGTCTTTGATGACCTCGTTGCACTTGACGAAGTACGCCCAGCGAAAGCGGACTTCCCGCCCCGGCGCCAACCGAAAAAACTGCTTGGGCGGGTCCTCCCGAAAGTCGTCGCGCTCGATGTAGAGCTCCCGAGAAAAAGGAACTTTCCGCGTGCCGGCGCCGGCGTCTTCTGGATTGTTGACCGCGTCGAGTTCCTCCGCTTGTCCCTCGGGATAATTCTCGATCACGACCTTGATCGGCCTCAAGACGGCCAACACTCGCGGCGCACGCTTGTTGAGATCCTCACGCAAGGCGTCTTCGAGCCATGACATGTCGATCATGGCGTTGAACTTGGCGACGCCGATGCGCTCGCAAAAAGTGCGGATGGCCTCGGGCGTATAACCGCGGCGGCGCAGGCCGGACAACGTCGGCATGCGCGGGTCGTCCCAGCCGGCCACGCGCTTCTCACGTACCAGCTCGAGCAGCTTGCGTTTGCTCATCATGGTGTAAGTGAGGTTGAGGCGAGCAAACTCAATCTGCTGGGGCGCGAAGATGCCCAATTCCTGGATGAACCAGTCGTAAAGCGGCCGATGGTTCTCGAACTCCAGCGTGCAAATCGAATGGGTGATGTGCTCGATGGAATCCGATTGGCCGTGCGCGAAATCGTACATCGGGTAGATGCACCATTTATCGCCGGTGCGATGATGGTGGGCGCGGCAGGATGCGATAAAGCACCGGGTCGCGCATATTGAGGTTCGCGGAGGCCATGTCCACCTTGGCCCGCAAGGTCCGCGAGCCGTCGGGAAATTCGCCCGCGCGCATGCGCTGAAAGAGATCAAGATTCTCCGCAATGCCGCGATCTCGATAAGGGCTATTTTTGCCCGGAGCCGTCAAGGTCCCGCGGTATTCGCGAATCTGCTCGCCGGTCAGATCGCAGACATAGGCCTTGCCCTTTTGGATCAGTTCGAGGGCCCAGGCATAAAGCTGATCGAAATAATCGGAGGCGAAATAGAGACCGGCCCACTGAAAGCCGAGCCAGCGCACGTCAAACTGGATGGAATCGACGTATTCCTGCTCTTCCTTGCTCGGGTTGGTGTCGTCAAAGCGCAGGTTGCACTCGCCGCCGTATTTGACCGCCGTGCCGAAGTTCAGGCAAATCGACTTGGCGTGGCCAATATGCAAATATCCGTTCGGCTCCGGCGGAAACCGCGTCCGCACTTGCCCGCCATGTTTGCCGGCGCGGATGTCCTCCTCGACGATTTGGTGGATGAAGTTAAGTGCGGGCTCGGTGCTACTCATCCTGGAATTTCCTCGCGCTTGGCGTGCATCTCGCGCTCGGCGCGGGTCTCCCGACCCCCGCCGCCGCGCTCGGCGGGTCTCCCGACCCCGCCGCTGGGAGACCCCCGTGCAAGGCTTGGCACGGGGTCCCCCCAAGCGTATCTTATTGAAATCAAGGCCTTTCCGTTATGCGAGCGACCATTGTGAAAACATCTTCCGAGGGCACCGCCTCGATTTAGGCCGTAAAGCCATTGAGCCTGCAAATGTTGCAACTATTTTTTTGGGAAACGGCAATTTGAGCTGCGCGGAACGTGGAATGGTGTGGTTAAATGGCGGCGGAAAGCGGGTACATCCACTTTTCGCGCGAGCCATGCCCGCCAAAACTGCGGCGGGCACGGCACCCGGCGCAACTTTAAAGAGGAGACAATATCTTGAAGTGTATGTCCGTTCGCCAGCCGTTTGCCTGGGCAATTCTTCAAGGGATGAAAAAGGTTGAGAATCGAGGGGAGACGTTCCCCTACTATGTTGGGGCTGTTTTGATTCATGCTGGAAAGACCAAGCCAAATACAAAAGGCAGCTTGGCGGACGGGACCGCGATACCGGCCGCATCAAAATTGGCGCTTGGCGCAAATCCTAGGCGCGGCGATTATCGTTGCAAGGTGGCCAATGTTTTTGGTCGAGCTTTACACGGAAGGAAAAGTAAAAATCACTACCAGAAAGAAGACAACAATTGACTTGTTGGGCAAGTCGATAATTATGCCACGAGATCCGCATTTGGGTAAGAACCTTAAGAAAATGGCTAGCGATCCATTTGCATTTGGGCCCGAATGTTTGTTGTTGGATTCACCCTTTTCATTCAGCACCCCGATTCCGTATTCCGGCCAAGTTGGGCTTTTTAATGTCGATGAGCAGCGGTTGGGTCTTACGAAAGAGGATAAAAGCCGATTAAGGGAATTATACAACCGGGCCGATCAGCTTTTGCCGCCGCGGGATGAAAAGTGATTAAGTAGGACCAAACTCGTAGCCGGCGATCCGATGCGGGCCATAACCGAGGTGCCATGGCCGCCGCATTTTCGGCGGGTGCGTGGCCGGGGTCGGTACTCCGACCCCGGTTTTCTTGCGATGAGCGCTGTACTCAATGTATAGCCGTTGTTTGGAAATATAGCAAGTGTGGATAAGTCCGGGGTCGGAGTACCGACCCCGGCCACGGCCCAACCCCTGCATGGAACAATCCGCAAATCGCTACAAGCGCTTTACAGTTCGGCTCACTAAATTGACCACACCGGCGCACCACGCATCCTCGAACGGTCAACATGGACGACATCACGATCCCATCCTGGTTCGGACGTGTACGCGTCCTTGCCGGCGAGGATCAGCTTCAGTGCCGTCCCCGCGGTAAGGTGCGCGGGCGGCGACGGTACTACCGCAGAATCCTGCGCAACGCAACGCGAGTGGAGGTTTGCGAGAGCGGATGGTTCGATCACAAGCACTGGCACGTGGATTGGCTGGGGCTGGGCAACGTTTCGTGGCGGGAACGGCGCTCCCACTTGATGGCGCTCTTCGCGATGTACCGCGACGTTCTGCGCAAGACAGGCGGTTGGATTGCGCCACACCAGTGCTGGCTCCAGATCAACGCGGTGGACTCCTCGCAGGACGCCGTCTTCCTCCACACGCGGAATCCCAATAAGGACAATTTCCCGATCGGCTTTGAATGGGTGGTGTGGGACGCGGATGTTCCAGCGCGTCTGCGCGAGTTCATGACCGATCCGTCGTGGCAGTTCGGTCGGACGGATGCCTGGGGGACGCACTTCTACGTCCGCCGGCGACCTGCGCCTTAACGAATCATCGCAGCGGCGGAGGCACGCACCGCTCGTCGCACGGGTGCCATGCCCGCCGCGTTTTGGGCGGGCATGGGAAGCATGAGGACGAATTAAAACCCACTATATTAGCATTATCAGCGATGGCTCACGGGCGAAAGCGGAGAATGAAGTCTTCGCCATGCCCGCCCAAAATGCGGCGGGCATGCCACCCGGCCAGCTCAAGTCACGCGCTGTCCCTCGACCCAAAAGTCCTTCGTCCCATGATGGAGCCGGGCCCCGATTTGCGTGATGACTTTCATCGCCAAAAAGCAGGCGCTCCGGGCAGCTTTCTCCACGGCGAGACCGTGGGTGATGCCATATAAAAACGAACCGGCGAACATGTCGCCGGCGCCCGTCAAATCTTTCGGCTCGCAAGCAAACGCGGGCACGTGGGTTTCGACGCCTCCATGGCGAACAAAGGCTCCCCGCGGACCCGCCGTCACGGCCACCGATGGCACGACTCCCTTGAGCTTGCGGAACGCATCCTCCGCGTCGGCCGCGTGGGCGACCGCGCAGGCTTCCGTTTCATTGCAAAACAACAGGTCCGCCTGGCCCAGCGCTTCGTGGAACGGCTTCGCGAACGCATCCACGATAAACGCTTCCGAACAAGTTATCGCGATCTTGGTGCCATGTTTCTTGGCGGCCGCGATGGCGGCGCGGATCGCTGCCTGACCGTTATCGGGGTTGGCGAACACATAGCCCTCGATAAAGAGCCAATCCGATTTTTTGATGCGCTCTTCGTCGACATGCCGGGCAGCCAGATGGCTCGACACCGCCAAGCAAGTGCGCATGGTGCGTTCGGCGTCCGGTGTGATCATGGCAACGCAGGTGCCGGTCGATTCCCCGATGATCACCGGATTGTCGATGTCGATGGCCAATTCCTTGAACTCCGTCGCGTAGAACAGGCCATACCGGTCGTCGCCGACGCAACCGATAAACGCCGCTTGCCCGCCGAGCTGTGAGAAGGCAATCACTGAGTTAGCCACCGAGCCGCCGCTCACCAGACGGGGCTCTCTCCCCTTGAACCGTTCCAAAAGCGTTTTTTGCTCGGGCAAGTCGACCAGCCGCATCGTGCCCCGCTCAAAGCCCAGGGCGGCGAGATCCGCGTCGGAGACCTCGACGAAGATATCGACGATGGCATTCCCAAGGCCGCACAGTTGGAATTCTTTTGTTGATGTCATTGGTTGAATACTTCTTACCCTTTCAGTTTCAGCACCCGCTCAATATATCCCCGTGCCATCGGCCCATCGACGTCCATGGCCAAATCGACGTTGGGCATCCCTTGTTCCCAAGGTCGTTGGTCAAACACGGTCATGCCGCGCGTCAACTCGCCGCGGGTTTCAACGTCCACGCGCATCGGCTTGCTTGTGAGCGCCTCGGGCAAGGCGACCGCGATCACCCCAAGCACGTCTTTCAGATAGAAACCCTCGATGCCATAAAGGTTGGCCGTGGCCGCGATTCCAAACGGGACGATGCGGCGGAGGAAGCCGCAAGCCTTGGATGTGTTCGGCGAGAGTTCCAGCAAATCCTTGGGCGAAAAGAGCAGGCGCCGCATGGCGTCCAGAGGAATCAGCGAGATCGGGGCGCCGCAGCGCAGCACGCGCCGCGCCGCCGGCGGATCGCAATAAAAGTGGAATTCATTGACCGCCCCGGCGTTGCCCGGTTCACGCAACGTGCCCCCCGTGCAGACCAGGCGCTTGACCAGCGTCGGGAGGTCTCCACAGAGATCGAGCGCCCGGCTCATGACGGTCAAGGGGCCAAGGCAGACGACGGTCACTTCGTGCGGGTTTTGGCGGACCAGTTCCACCAGCACTTTTTCACTGAGAGGCAAATGGTGCAACGTGGCCGAGGGAAACGATTCGCCGCCCAAGCCTTCCGGGCCGTGAAGCTTGTTCCCGACTACGTCGTATTCCACCGGCGGCGCCGCACCGAGGCGCGGCCAGCGCGGCGGATCGACTTGCTCGATGACGACGTGGATGTTTTTGGTCGCCTGGTCGGCTTCGACGTTGCCTGCCGTCGCCAACAGGCCGAGCACTTCAAGATTAGGATCATGGAGCGCCAGAGTTATCGCGATGGCGCCGTCGATGCCCGGATCAGCAACGATGATGACTTTGTGGCCCACGATGTTCCTCCTGGACGCTCAGCGCCTTCCGTAGGTTAGGTTTCCAACCTGACCGATTATGCCACAGGACAGCTTAAAAACCTATCCTACGCCTCTGAGTTTCTCCAACACGCCCCGAGCTTTTCCGGACGTGATGGCATCCCTGGCGAGCGCCACTCCGTGCGCTAATGTCGGTGCTTTATCAACTAAATGAAGGGCCGCCGCCGCATTGGCAATCACCACCCGAGACGCGGGCAGATCATCGCCGGCCAAGACGCGCTCGATCATCATGGCACTTTGCCGGGCATCGCCGACAGTCAAGTCAGCGACAGCGACGGGTTCCAGACCGAAGGCCGCCGGTGTCCATTCAATCGCTTTGATTTCATTGCCGCACACCTCGCGGACGAGCGTTGGTGCAGCCAGGCTCACTTCGTCGAGTCCATCCAGGCCGCAAACGACAAATGCACGAGTCGTTTCCAGGCGGGCCAGCGCGCCCGCCATCAAGTCTAGCAGATCGCGCTTGCCGACACCTAGCAGCTGATGTTTCGCACCCGCGGGATTGGCAAGCGGGCCCAGGCAATTGAACAGCGTGGGCACGCCCAACCTGCGCCGTACCTCAGCGACATGCGCCAGCGCCGGGTGAAAGCGCGGCGCAAAGCAAAAGGCTAGGCCGGCGTGCTCCAAGTTTTGCTTGGCTTGTGCCGGCGCACAATCGATGTCAATACCAAGGGCCGCCAACACATCGGCGCTGCCGCTCTTGCTTGAGATCGAGCGATTGCCGTGCTTGACCACCTTGACGCCGGCGCCGGCGACCACGAAGGCCGCGGCGGTGCTGATGTTAAAGGTGCTGGTCCCATCGCCGCCGGTGCCGCACGTATCGAGCACGTCACAGCCGGGATCCCAGCGAACCATGTGATTGCGCAGGACTTGCGCCGCGGCGGCGATCTCGCTTACCGTCTCGCCCTTCATGCGCAAGCCAATGAGAAACGCCGCCGCTTCCACGTCGCCGCAGCGGCCCGTCATCATCTCCTCAAGAATGGCATGTACCTCAGCCGCGCTCAATTCACGGCGAGCGAGCAAATTCGCGATCACGTTTGACCAAGTAATAGGCTGCACGGCATCCCAAAGAAAAAAAAGAAAGCAAGCCGCGGGATGAGGTAATCCGAATCCCGCGGATCCCATGTTCAGTTTTCTTTTGCTCTTTACTTGTGTACGGGCGTCTAATATACTAAAGTTCAGAATACACGGGCGTCGATTAACCGTAGCCTACCTATTATTTTATGAGTTTCTGGAGCCCGCCATGCCTGATTTTAGCCAATTGACCCCTCGCCAGCGGGAAATCTACGACTTCATCCGCGAGAAAATCGAACGGCGCGGCTATGGCCCGACGGTCCGTGAGATTGGCCTGGGCTTTGCCATCAAGTCCCCCAATGGCGTCATGTGCCATCTAAAAGCTCTGGAGAAAAAGGGACTGATCCTGCGTGAAGGGCACGCCGCACGAGCCATCCAACTGGTGGATCACCGCCCTGTCTCGGGCGGTTTGCCTCTGCTGGGCACGGTCGCCGCCGGGGCGCCCCTGCCGGCCATCGCGGGTGATGATCGCATCGAGTTCACCGATCTTTTCGGCGGCCCCAATCGCTTCGTCTTGCGGGTCAAAGGCAACTCGATGATCGAGAACCACATCGAGGACGGCGACTATGTCGTCATTCGCCAACAAGAAAATGCCGAGAACGGCGAACGCGTGGTAGCCATGATCGACGACGAAGTGACGCTCAAGCGCCTCTATAAAGAAAAAGATCACATTCGCCTCGAGCCGGCCAACGGCACGATGGCCCCCATTGTCGTCGATTCCACCAAGGATACCAAAATCCTCGGCATCCTCGTCGGCGTGATGAGGAAATGCTGACCCGTAGGATAGGTTTTCAACCTGTCCGGGATACTTGGTAGCTTTACGGGTCCGCTGGCTAAAACCGGTCAGGTTGGAAACCTCACCTACGGCGCCAGTTTGCGCACTTGCATGAGGATGTCGCACTTCTTTCCACATTTTACGGCCACGGCCACTTGGTGCGTGCTAGCGGAAATGTCCGGCAAAAAGAAACGCCACTGCTCGGCGTTCTCGTGCATCGCCGGCTCAAATCGAATCTTGGGCTCCGCTGGATCTTCCAAACAAAACGCGAATTGCTCGAGGGGCAATGACAAGCCCATGCCGCGCGCCTTGACGTAGCTTTCCTTGAGCGTCCAGAACCGGAGAAACGCCGGCGATTGGCGCGCGGGGGGTAACGCTTCCAGGTAGGCCACCTCCACCGGCGCAGAAGCGCCGGGCGACGTCCATGTTCGCGGACCGTCCGACGTGCTCCACGTCAATGCCCACGTCGAAATTACGGCAGATAACACAGACGACGAGGCCTTCGGTATGCGAAAGGTTGAAATGCGGTCTAAAGTCGGGTGGCGCGTTGGCGAGGGTGGGCTTGCCAAAACAATCCGCATTAAACAACCAACTTTGCGGTTCCTGCGGAAAATAGCGAGAAATTACGGAGCGCACCAGCACCTTGCCCAGCAGGTATTGACGGCGATCCTTCTCTTGGGCAAAACGCTGGTGGCGCGAGCGCTCGTCGGCTGTAAGAATTTGGAGATACCGATCCGCTTTGTCCGGCCTCAACGGGGATGCCGCCGGCGTGTACCAAACATCAACCGCGTTATCGGCAAGGGTAAACATACGCTCGTTGTATCCACCGGCTTGCCGCCCAGCGAACTATGAGAAAAGGATGAGTGTCGATGCGGCCGCCGCGCAATTATTAAGCCGCCCAGCGTCTGTCTTTCGGAAAGCGGAACTTTTACTTCTCTTACTTCTGGAGGCACTCATGTTGCGTTACTTCTCGACGGCTTTGGTCGGTTTCGCGGCTCTGGGTTTGGCGGCCCCGCAGGCGAGCCAAGCGCAAACGCCGCTGGGCGTGCAAGTTCAGGTCGGCCCGGGCTCGTTCAGTTATCAACAGGGCTATGCGGTGGCCCCGTCCTACGTGGTTCCGGCGCCGGTCGTGGTGCCCGCGCCCGTTGTGGTCAGGCCGCGCGTCGTCATCGGCGGTCCCGTTTACTACCCCTCATACTGGCATGGTTATCGCGGCTATCGCCACGAACGCTGGGAGCATCATCATCACCGCTAACAAGAACGCTAGCGCCAATTTTCCTCAAAAAACTTCCGAGGCTCGCCCCCTCGGAAGTTGTGTTTTTTTTAGGCAAATATCCGCGGGATTCGGAGTACCTCATCCCGCGGCTTGACATAAATATCGCATTTTCCAAGCCGCGGGATGAGGTACTCCGAATCCCGCGGATCGCCCTACAGTCATTGGTTACAAGACATTAATAATAACAATCCGCCGGCGCCTGCGAGGCTAACTGGGGTTAAATGACCAGAGTTTATTCGTCGCAAACCCGAACAAGGATGAACCCATGCACCGCCTTCTAGTCACCACCCTCGCGCTGACCTTTGTTACTTGGCTGGCGCCCGACATCACGGCCGGCGGACTCAAACATCCCCACTTGCACTACGCCCTCCGCGAAATGCGCGAGGTGCGCACCGAGCTCAAGGAAGCCGCTCATGATTTCGGCGGCCACCGCGCCAAGGCGATTGAAGGACTCAATGGCGCTATCAAGCAGATCGACGAATGCCTCAAGGCCGTCGGCGATAACACCCGCGGCGCCGGCAAGGCAGATCCCGGCATCTACAAGAGATACGCCAACCATCCGCACATCCGCCATTCGCTCTATGAACTCAAGGAAACGCGGACGGAACTTCGCGACGCGGCCCACAACTATGGCGGGCACCGCGAAAAAGCCCTTCGCGACGTCAACTACGCAATTGACCAGTTGGAACTGGCACTCAAATTCGACCGCAAATGATGCATCGGCTTGGCGCATTTCGGACTTTAAGCGCAATCCTCGACTAGGCTTACACCATCTTGTCATAAATCTTGACAAAAAGGTACACATTCCTCCCGCGCCTTCATAAAATGAGTTAGGGACTAGAAGGACGCGGAGTTGGCCCCGTGAAGATTAGTTCGCAGGAAGAATATGGACTTCGCTGTCTCCTTCGCCTCTCACAGGCCAAGGACCAGGCCTTGACGTTGCCCGAAATTGCGGCAGCGGAAGGGCTGTCCGTGTCCTACGTCGCCAAGTTGATGGGTGTGTTGCGGGACGCGGATTTGATCGACAGTGTCCGGGGCCGGTCAGGCGGTTATCGATTGGCCAAGGCACCGGAGGAAATCGGGCTTGGTTCGCTGTTGTTGGTTTTGGGCGAGCCTCTTTATGAGGAGAGCGCGTATTGCGAGCGTCACGCGGGCATTGCCGCGGACGGTGTTTGCGTGCATCACGGGGCTTGCTCGCTGCGGGCCCTGTGGCAGACGCTCGAAAAATGGATGCGCGGCACCTTGAACCAAATTACGCTGGCCGACCTCGTGCATCACGAGGGACGCATCATCGAGCTATTGCGCTCCCGGCTGGCGGCAACCGTGTTTGAGGACGCCTCGCCGCTCATACCGCTCGGCATCGGCAAGTGAATTGCTGAAAGGAGTTTGTCATGAGCACCGCTACCAGCACTATCCAGGAACTCGCCAATCGCGAGTACAAGGACGGCTTTTATACCGACATCGAAACCGATGCCCTGCCCAAGGGCCTCAGCGAAGACATCGTCCGCCAATTGTCCGCCAAGAAAAACGAGCCGACCTGGCTCCTCGATTGGCGCCTCAAGGCGTTCCGCCACTGGCAAACGATGGACGAGCCGCGCTGGTGGCCCAATGTTTCCTTCGGCGCCATCGATTACCAGGATTTGATCTATTATTCCGCACCCAAGCGAACCAAGACGCTCAACAGCCTCGACGAAGTCGATCCCGAGCTGCGGCGCACTTTCGAAAAGCTGGGCATCTCGCTCGACGAGCAAAAACGGCTCAGCAATGTCGCCGTCGATGCGGTCTTCGACAGCGTCTCGGTGGCCACGACGTTTCGGGAAAAGCTCGGCGAGCTGGGCATCGTCTTTTGCTCATTCTCCGAAGCGGTGGCGAACCATCCCGAGTTAGTGCGCAAGTATCTCGGCTCGGTGGTCCCATACAACGACAACTTTTACGCGACCCTCAATTCAGCGGTCTTCAGCGACGGCTCGTTCATCTATATTCCCAAGGGTGTGCGCTGCCCGATGGAGTTGTCGACGTATTTTCGCATCAATGCCAAGGAGACCGGCCAATTCGAGCGCACCTTGATCGTGGCCGAGGAAGGGGCCTATGTCAGCTATCTCGAAGGTTGCACGGCTCCCATTCGCGACGAGAATCAGCTGCACGCGGCGGTCGTGGAATTGGTCGCTCTGGGCGAGAACTCCCAGATCAAGTATTCGACCGTGCAGAACTGGTATCCCGGCGACAAGGAAGGTAAAGGCGGCATCTACAACTTCGTCACCAAGCGCGGCG
This sequence comes from uncultured Planctomycetota bacterium, assembly GCA_963750865.1. Lineage (GTDB taxonomy): Bacteria > Planctomycetota > Planctomycetia > Gemmatales > Gemmataceae > CAVVSQ01. The sequence goes on along the minus strand of CAVVSQ010000028.1, from coordinate 52,777 downwards.
CCTGCCGGGGCAGGAATTCCAAAATCTCCTGGACGCAGGTCGAAACCGGCTCCGCCATCACCTGGAAATATCCCAGTTGCATTCTGCAGGGCGACAATTCCGTGGGCGAGTTCTACTCCGTCGCGCTGACCAATCACCGCCAGCAAGCCGACACGGGGACCAAGATGATCCACATCGGCAAGAACACGCGCAGCACCGATCGTGTCCAAGGGCATCTCCGCCGGACGCGGCCAAAACACGTACCGCGGCCAGGTCAAGATTTTGAAGAACGCGACCCATAGCCGCAATTACAGCCAATGCGATTCCCTGCTTCTGGGCGACAAGTGCGGTGCCCATACGTTCCCGTATATCGAAGTGAAGAACCGCAGCTCCCAAGTGGAGCACGAAGCGTCCACGTCCAAGATCGGCGAGGACCAGATTTTCTACTGCAAGCAGCGCGGCCTCTCCACCGAAGACGCCATCAACATGATCGTCAACGGCTTCTGCAAGGAAGTCTTCCGCGAGCTGCCCATGGAATTCGCCGTGGAAGCCCAAAAGTTGTTGGGCGTGAGTCTGGAAGGGAGCGTTGGGTAATAAACGTGGCGAGCCGCGAGCGTAAGCGACCGGTGTTGTGCTTATCCGCTTACTGCGTGCGCGGCTCTTTAATATGAAGCATACTCAAACGGGACACCGAATTTAGCCATGCTAACCATCGCCAATCTGCACGCCCGGGTCGACGACAAGGAAATCCTGCGCGGCATCAATCTCCAAGTGAATGCCGGCGAGGTCCATGCGATCATGGGGCCTAACGGTTCTGGCAAAAGCACGCTTGGCCGGCGTGCTGGCCGGCCGCGACGCGTTCGCCGTGACCGAGGGAACCGCCGAGTTCGACGGCAAGGATTTGCTCGACATGGATCCCGAGGAACGGGCCCGCGAAGGTTTGTTCCTGGCATTCCAGTATCCCGTCGAAATTCCCGGCGTCACCAACACCTATTTCCTGCGCGCCGCCGTCAATGCCGTGCGCAAGCACAAGGGCTTGCCCGACCTCGACGGCGTCGGCTTTCTCAAGCTGGTCAAGGAAAAACTGAAAGTGCTGCATATCGGCGACGATCTGCTCAAGCGGCCCGTCAACGAGGGCTTCTCCGGCGGCGAGAAGAAACGCAACGAGATCTTTCAGATGGCCGTGCTCGATCCCCGGCTCTGCATCCTCGACGAAACGGACTCCGGCCTCGATATCGACGCCCTGCGCACCGTCGCCGATGGGGTCAACGCCCTGCGCAACAAGGATCGGGCCATGGTCATCATCACGCACTATCAACGCCTGCTCCAATATATCGTGCCGGATAAGGTCCACGTGCTCTTCAACGGCCGCATCGTGAAATCCGGGGGCAAAGAGCTGGCCCTCGAATTGGAGCAAAAAGGCTACGACTGGATCAAGGACAACGAACCGGTGGGAGCTGCCAACTGAACATTTTGGGTGGCACGCCCTGAGGTAATCCGAAGGGCGTGGACGCTTGCCAAGCCACGCCCTTCGGATTACCTCAGGGCGTGCCACCCAAATTTGAATGAAGTAACCATGATTGCGACTAACGAAAAACAGCATTATATCCGGCAACTCGAGCAGTTCGACAAGACGCACCGGTCCGCGCCCTTTACGGGCATGCGTCAAGCTGCCCGGGCACGCCTACGCGACTTGAGTTTTCCCACGCCCAAGACGGAAGACTGGCGCTTCACGAGTTTGGCAAGCTTGCTCAAAGTGCCGTTCGAGCTAGCCTCGGAAGCTCCGATCGCGGCGACACTCCTGCCGCCCCTGCCGACGCCCGGCACGACCCGCCTGGTGTTTGTCAACGGGGTCTTCACGCCAACGCTCGGCCATCGAGGGGCGCCTTCGTCGGCACTCGAAATCGGCAGCTTGGCCTCCGTCACGGGCGCGACGGCGCGGCGGCTTGAAAGCGTTCTGAGCGATGCTGACGACAAAGGCCAGGTGTTCACCGCACTCAACACGTCTTTTTTGAGCGATGGGGCCTATATCCTGGTTTCTCGAAGGCAAACTCGTCGACGAGCCCATCGAGATTATTTATCTGTCGGCACCCGCGGGCCGGCCGACGGTCACGTATCCCCGAACGATTCTCATCGCCGGCCGAGGCAGCCAGGTCACGCTGATCGAGCGTTATCTAGGAACTGAAGGGGTACTATTTCACCGACGCTGTTACCGACATCTCCCTCGAGGCCGATGCCACGGTCGATCATTACAAGCTTCAACAAGAAAGCGTGGACGCGTTTCATATTGCCAATACGCAAGTGGCTCAAGCCCGCGCCAGCCGGTTCACGACGCATTCGGTTTCTCTCGGCGGCAACCTGGTGCGCAATGAGGTTCGCGTTCGGTTTGACGATGAGGGATGCGAGGCCACCGTCAACGGGCTGTACCTCGGCAGCGGCAAGCAGCACGTCGATAACTACACCGTCATCGATCATGCCAAGCCCCACTGCAATAGCCACGAGCTTTACAAGGGAATCTTGGACGATCAGGCGCACGGCGTCTTCAACGGCAAGATCTTCGTGCGGCCCGACGCCCAAAAAACCGACGCCAAGCAGACGAACAAGGTATTGCTGCTTTCGGACAATGCCACGATCAACACCAAGCCGCAGCTTGAGATTTTCGCCGACGACGTCAAGTGCACCCATGGCGCCACCATCGGCCAACTCGATGCCGAGTCGATCTTTTACTTGCGCAGTCGCGGCATCGGCGAGATGGAGGCGCGGGCACTGTTGACGTATGCGTTCGCCAATGACATTCTGGGCCGGATCAAGATCGAAGCGATCCGGTCTGAATTGGAACAACAGGTGCTGGGGCGGAGGGGTGCGCCATGACTTTGCCCGCCACCGTGACGATGCAGCCGCGCGCTGACCAAGCCGGCGACTCGCGCCCGGCGTTCGACGTGGAGCGCATCCGCGCGGACTTCCCCATCCTCAAGCAGACGGTGCACGGCAAGCCGCTGATTTATTTCGACAACGGCGCCACCACCCAAAAGCCGCAAAGCGTGCTGGACGCCATCGACCATTATTACCGAATTGAAAACGCCAACGTCCATCGCGGCGCCCATCGTTTAAGCGAGTTGGCGACCGACGCCTATGAAGACGCCCGCGTGCGGGTGCAAAAGTTCCTGGGCGCGCACTGCCTGCGCGAGATCATTTTCACCCGCGGCGCCACCGAGGCGATCAACCTGGTGGCCAGCAGCTATGGCCGCAGCCATGTGCAGGCCGGCGATGAGATCATCATCACCTGGATGGAGCATCATTCCAACATCGTTCCCTGGCAACATCTTTGCCAGGAGCGCGGCGCCATCTGCGCGTGGTGCCGATCACCGACAGCGGCGAGTTGCGCCTCGATGAGTTGGAAAAGATGCTGTCGCCGCGAACCAAGATGGTCGCCCTGGTCCATGTATCCAACGCCCTGGGCACCATCAATCCGGTGCGCCGGATTATTGAGTTGGCTCATCGCCGCGGCGTGCCCGTGCTCGTCGATGGCGCTCAGGCGGTGCCGCACATCCGCGTCGACGTCCAGGATTTGGATTGCGATTTCTACGTCTTCTCCGGGCACAAAGATTTATGGTCCGACGGGTATCGGCGTCCTTGTACGGCAAGGCGCGGCATCTGGAACTGATGCCCCCCTATCAGGGGGGTGGCGACATGATTCGCACGGTCAGCTTCGAGAAGACGACCTATAACGAATTGCCGTATAAATTCGAGGCGGGCACACCCAACATCGCCGGCGCGGTCGGCCTGAGCGCCGCGCTCGATTATGTCGACAACATCGGCCTCGATGCCATTGCCGCCCATGAGCAACGGCTGGTGCACCTGGCAACCGAGTGCCTGGGCGACATTCCCGGTGTTCGCATCGTCGGCACGGCGACCGACAAAGCGGCGGCCATTTCCTTCGTCGTCGATGATCCGCCGCTGTCGGCGCTGGACGTCGGCACGCGCCTCGACCTCGAAGGCATCGCGGTCCGTACCGGCCATCATTGCTGCATGCCGCTCATGGAACGCTTCGGCATCGCCGGCACCGCGCGGCTTCATTCGCGGTCTATAACACGTGTGAAGAAGTGGAAACATTCACCCAGGCCCTCAAAGTCGTGGTCGCCGAGGCAAGCGCCCGCCGCAAGCCCATTCCCACACCATCCCGCGAAGAGCCCGCCTATCCTGTCGCGGCAGCGGCGAGCCCGCAAGCCGCAGCCGACGAACTCGTGGAACTCTTCGACATCCTGGGCGATTGGCAAGAGCGCTACAATCAAATCATCGATATGGGCAATCACCTTTTGCCCATGCCGGCTTCGCTCAAAACCGAAACCAATCGCGTGCATGGCTGCCAAAGCACCGTTTTTATCGACACGCGCGTCAAGCCCGGCACACGCGATGTCATCGAGTTCTTGGCGGATAGCGATGCCGACATCGTGCGCGGGCTCGTGGCCATGCTGCAAAAAGTGTTCTCCGGTCAACCGGCCAAGCAGATCGTGGCCTTCGATGTCGAGGCGTTCATGCACCGCCTCGGCCTGGATAAAAACCTCAGCATGGGCCGGCGTAACGGACTGGGCGAGATGCTCCAACGCATTCGCAAGTTCGCGGCGGGCATTGCAGATGCACCGAAAGAGCCGCGCACGTAGTAAGCGGTTTCTGCTCCAGCTATCCGCTTACTACGTGCGCGGCTCTTTGATGGGAATCGTGAGACTAGCTATGGAACCCAAAACGACGACATTGGACACCTCGCGGCTGACGCACGCCGGCTCGCCGCAGCCGCCAGCCGAAGTTCCGCCAGCCCTGCCCCCCAGCCCGGCTGAGCCGTTGACCTTGGAGCAAATCTCGGCGCTGAAAGAGGACATCGTCGCGGCGCTCTGCACCTGCTATGATCCGGAAATACCGGTGAATATCTATGAATTGGGACTTATCTACGACATCGAGATCGCTCCTACCGGCGCGGTGGCCGTGCGGATGACGCTGACCTCCCCGATGTGTCCAGCCGCCGGCTCGTTGCCGGGCGATGTGCAGCGCAAAATCCAATCCATCGCGCGCATCACATCCGTGAAAGTGGACGTCATTTGGGACCCACCCTGGGACAAAGACCGGATGTCCGAGGCAGCCAAGCTGCAGTTGGGAATCGACGATTAGTACAGCGTCCCCCGCCCTTGAATTCGCGGCGGGCACCCGTTCATAATGAATAAGAAAAGAACGAACTCAATAACCTTAGCACTGAGAATAAATCATGCCAGACAGTGAACAGGATCGTTGGCGCGAATTGGCTGACCTGCTCGGCCTCCCTCCCGATGACCCCAAACAAGCGGCCGCGCCATCGTCGCCGCCGCCTCAGCGTGAGACGGTGACCCGCCGTCATGATCCCGAACCAATGCCAGAGCCGGAATCGCGGTCCGAGCGCCTGCGGAGCCTCCCATGTTCGAAGAGGTGTTCATCGCCGAAATGAACATCGAGGAACAAATGGCGCCCGAGCCTGAATCCCAAGAGCGTGAACCGGCCACCGAGTTGGCTGAGGAGCCATCCGAAGGTCGTCCCCGGCGCGGCCGCCGGCGCGGCCGGCGTGGCTCGCGCAATGATCGACCCGAAGGCGAGGGACCAGCGCCGGCCGAAGGGCGGCGCGAAAACTCGGACGAAGGCTTCCCGGTAAGAGCGGACGCTCAGCCGCGCCGTTCGGATGAGCCGCACCATGGCCCCGATGACGAGGAATCGCCGCGCGACGAGGAGCTTTTGGAACGAGAAGGACCCGACACTTTCGAGCCCGCCGCCGACCAGGAGGACGACGAGGAGATCGATCATCTCAAGGATTGGGATGTGCCGTCCTGGACCGACTTGATTGGTTCCTTGTATCGGCCGGAACGGTGAGGTGAGCCATGGCGGATGCCGTCATCGAGTTGGTCGGGCCGGAGGACATGCCGGTGATCAGCTCGCTTTACAATCAGATATTCCGCCCGCCCCGCGATGCGGAAAGCTTCAAGCGCCGCTTTCGCGGCCGCTACAACGTCCTCATGCTGATCGCGCGCCTGCGCGACCAGCCCGTCGGCTTTTTCCTCGGCTTCGAGCTGAAGCCGGCGGTTTACTTCGCCTGGTTCTATGGCGTACTCGGCGAATGCCGCCGCCAGGGGATCGCGTCCCAACTCATGGATGCGGTCCATAGCTGGGCCAAGCAAAACGACTACGACTCGATACGCTTCGAGTGCCACAACCAGCATCGCCCGATGCTGCACCTGGCGATCGCGCTCGGCTACGACATCGTGGGCATCCGCTGGGACCCTGATCGCGGCGATAATTTGGTGATATTCGAAAAAGTGCTGACGCATTGACCGTGGAGCAGCGCCCATCGCATCAGCGCCACATGGCCGAGGCAGAATTTCGATACCCGTTAAGTATTGGACGGGTTCGGTAATAAAGGCAATTCGACAAGTCCCGCGGATCGTAACTGCTGCTTGGCATCCCAATTCGCGGGTGGGCGCGTGAATGCACTGAACCACGGCGCTCCGGCCGCCAGCCACATTCTGCGGAGCTCAGCGTGGGATCGACTAGCGTCGTCATATCCAAACTGCGTTCCGCAACAGGGACAAATGTCCGAAGAGCCGTAGCCGTCCTTATCGTAGGGGGCCTCCGAGAGGTTTGGATAGCCACACACCGGGCAGGTAAATAATTCGCTATTGCTCATTGAAGTAATCCAAATTGGTCGGTCTACCATGTACAGTCGGGTCGGGTTTAAAAAAGCTACGAATCGTTCCATCTTGCTTGACTATACCAAATTGGTTTGTTTTTGGGTCAAATCGTACAATGTCGCCGTTTAACCGCCTCTTTTCTAACACGCCGGTGCCGCGCGATCCGTTCAAAAAATAATTCGCTAACTGTTCATAATCTAAAGGAGTTGTTGCTCCGAAATCACCTCCGTGTTTCTGAAAGTGGTCTTGCAGCTTGGCAGGGTCAGCGAACTTCCCGCTTGTTGCCGAACCAGCCATTCACACCGCCTTGCATACGGCGTTAAGGATCTGCGCAGTGCCAAGCCACTAAAGGTTCCGGATGTCAGGTGCGTGTTCTGGGTTCCATCCCCACGAAATTCCCCAACAGCTTGGGCCCCTCCAGCGTCAAAAAGCTCTCCGGATGAAACTGCACGCCGTGCAGCGGCCAGCTTTTGTGGCGCACGCCCATGATCTCACCTTCATCCGTCCAGGCGGATACCACGAAATCCGGATGGTGGAAAGTCTCGCGTTTGATGACCAGGCTGTGATAGCGCGTCGCCTCGAAGGGATTGCTGAGACCGGCGAACACGCCCTGGCCGTCGTGATGGATCGGCGAAACCTTGCCGTGCATGATGCGGTAGTTGCGGATCACCTCGCCGCCGAAAACGTGGCCGATGCACTGGTGTCCCAGGCAGACGCCGAGGATGGGCACGCTCGGAGCGAAGCGGCGCAGGATTTCGTTGGAGACACCGGCCTCGCGCGGCGTGCAAGGCCCCGGGGAAATGATGATGTGCGTCGGATTCAGTTGCGCCAATTGGTCGGGCGTGATCTTGTCGTTGCGGAAGACACGCAGATCCACATTGGCGTCGAGTTCGCCGAGCCGTTGCACGAGGTTGTAGGTGAATGAATCGTAGTTGTCGATGAGAACGATCATGGGGCATCAGAGATTTGGTTAGCCGCGACGCGCTAGCGGAGCGCATCCGGGAATCAGGCGGCTGACGCCCCCCGCTCCGCCTGCACGTCGCGGCTAAACAGATTAACCTTGTTTTTCCGGTATCAGTTGGGCGCTGTTGACGTTCTTGTATTTCGCCGCCCCTTCCGCTGGATCGAGTTTGGTGAGATATTCTTCCGAGGCGGTGATGTCGTACCAGCCGCCGTCTTGGAAGTCGATCACCGCCTTGCCGTTGAAGTTGACGGTGACCACCCGCCCCACGATGCCGCTGAAACGCTGCAATTCGGGGCACTCGGGCTTCACCATCACATACTGATCAATCCAGTGCCCGCGCAACTCGTCAACTGCGCGAAAAGATCCATGGCATTGCCCTCGAACATTGTCATTGTAGCGGATGCTCGTCTATCGCTCTGCGAATGGACGTTCTTTCGCGGAGCGAAAGGCGACGATCAATCTCGCGGCGCCGGCTCGAAGTCCAGTCTTTTCACGAACTTCACCGCCTCTTCCGCGCCGGCCTCGCGATTCATGCCGGCATCGCTCCACTCGATCGCCAGCGGCCCATCGTAGCCGATCGCATTCAGACTGCGGATGAAACCTTCCCAGTCGAGCCCGCCGTGGCCTGGAGCGCGGAATTCCCAGCCGCGGCGCGGGTCGCCATAAGGAAGATATGACCCGAGAATGCCGGCGCGGCCATTCAGCGTTAGGGCGATGTCCTTCACGTGTACATGGAAGATGCGCTCGGGAAAACGGCGCACAAACTCCACGGGATCGACTCCTTGCCAGTGCAAATGGCTAGGATCGAGCGTGAAACCGAATTCCTCGCGGCCATCAATGGCGTCGAGCACCATCTCCGCGCTGAACAAATCAAAGGCCACCTGCCCGGGATGCACTTCCAAAGCAAAGCGCACGCCCGTCTCTTGGCAGACATCCAAAAGCGGCTGCCACTTGTCGGCAAAGTCGCGCAGACCATCGGCGACTTCGTCGGGCGTGCTGCGCGGGTAGCCTTGGACGGCAGGCCACAAGGATGAGCCGGTGAAACCTGAAACCACCGCAACTCCGAGCTTTTGCGCGGCGCGGATGGTGGCGATCATCTCCTCGGCGGCGCGCTCCTGCACGCCGCCGGGTTCGCCGTCGCCCCAGACATACTCGGGCAGGATTCTTTTATGGCGCGGCTCGATGCGGTCGCACACCGCTTGGCCGACACGGTGATTGCTCAGCACCGCCAGTTGCAAATCGTGGCGTGCCAGCAAGTCGAGCTTTTTTTGGCAATAATCGGGCTCACTGACAGCGCGCTGCACTTCGAAATGATCGCCCCAGCAACACAATTCCAGCCCCTGGTAGCCCCATTCGCCCGCCTGCCGGGCCAACTCTTCAACCGGCAAGTCGGTCCATTGCCCGCTGAAGAGAATCACCGGCCGCGGCATGGGAGGCTTCCTCGTGGTGTACGGCCAAATAAGAGTGGCGAGGGCGAGTGGCGAGTGGTGAGAAAATTGCCCGCATCCAAGTCCACTCGGATTGCCGAATTCCGCGCTCCCAATCACCTCTCCTGGTGCCTAATTCTCGCCACTCGCCACTCGTCCCTCACCACTATTCTCCGTCGGCTTGTTCTCCGCAATGGGAACGTCATTGGCGGCAGGCGGATTGGTCAGTGGCGGGATTCCCGGTGTGACGGTTGCAGTCGCCGGCGTCCGCAGCGACGGCGCCTCCACCATGGTGACATTGCCGGGAACGGCTGGTTTTGGAGTTGTTTGTGCGGCGGGACCTGTTGCTGTTTCCCGAAAGGTTCCTCGGTGGGCTCCTCCTCCAGGTGAACCTCGTCGAAATCGGTGTCGTCCACCTTGTGGCGCATGAGCAGGTAAATGATACTGCTCGCGGTCCAGAAGTAGCTATAGCCGAAGCCGACGATCAGCAGAAAAAGCAAATAAAGCCAGACCGAAACCAGCACGGCGCCGATGTAGTTCCAGGGACGCATGCTGTCCATGTAGTCGGGCGCATTACATAGTGCTTGACGAGATTGCCGCTCGGCGTGACCGTGTCCTTGAGCTCAGCGAAACGGCTGCCATGCAGCAGGATGTCGCGCCAGCCAAAGGAGGTTGGAGCATACACGAAGAGGTAGGTCGGCTCCCGATCGTTGGCGGCGGAGGCGCTGGCGAGAAATGGCGTCTGCTTGATGCCCCATTCCCCCAAATAAACAATCAACGACCCCATGAAGCCCACGAAGAAAATGAGCACCGCCCCATAAGCCAAGGCCACGATCGCGTACCACAAGTAATGCCACGGGGCCTGATAGACATAACTGTAAGATCGGCTTAAGGCGTCGAAACTATCGCTTCCTTCCGCGCTGATCGTTGGGTTCATGAGCGGCCAACCGATCAAGCCGACCAGGACGACGGCCATGATCAGGCCCAAGATGATGACGATGGGCCAAAGAAGGCCGGAAATCAGCACGTCGCCCACCACGGGGATCAGCCCGGAGGCCAGGCCAAACAAGATGAGGAAAAAGGTCAACACGCCCAAAAAGATAAGCGGGAAGATCGGCGCGGAAATAAACGACTGGCAGCGGACGCGGGCAAACTGCAAGGCCTCGCGCAAGCTGATTTTCTCGTTGCGGGCGACTTGGACGACGGCCATGCGCGTGATGGCCCCGCCGAAAAAGCCCCAGACGATGATCGTCCACAGGATGATGCACAAAAGGTAAAGGCGGTTCCAGCCCCCGCGCGCGCATCGAAGAAATAGGCGATGGGCGACAGCAGCTTGACCAGGGGCTCTAACAAAACCTTCAGCTGATTGCTGACGAACCAACCAAGGAACGAGCCGCGCGGCCAATACTCCGAGCGTTCCCCGGAGTGAACCTCCTTGATTTTTTCGCTCACAAGTAGATAGGGATTGGGGCCGCGATCCTCGAACCAGGGCCAGGTCCGTAATCGGCCGTGGGGCTTGGCGACGGCGCGGTCGAGCATGAGCCGATAGCGCGCGAGGGCAGCCAAGCCCGCGTCCCGCTTCGCCGCATCACCGGCCATGATCTCGGCGCGGATCGCCTCCAGCGATAGCGGTTCCTTTTGCTTGTCGGTTGATTGAGTTAGGCCCTCGATCCTCCTAATCTCTTGAAAATCTTCGTAGGAAAGCGCCACGTCGCCTGCGTTCTCGCGTGCCTGATCAGGGCTTACCGTTACCGGACCAGCCAATTCATACAGCAGGTTCCAGCGTTCGCGCGCCTGCCGAAACGCCTTCCAGCTTTCCTCTTTCTCGGCCTCAGTCGTAGCGCCGGCTACGTAATCGACCGGTTGCGGCACGCTGCGCGTGTTGTAAAAAATGACCGACAACAGCCACCAACCCGCGGCCATCGCCAGAATACCGGCGGCCGCCAGCAGCAGCTTCTTGACGTCGAGCGCCACCTTGAAGGCGGTAAAGATCTTCGTCCAGGGCGCCTTCCGCTCCGTGCGCTGTTCGATAGCGTCGTCAGCCATGCAAAGCTCCTCTTACTGCCAACTCATCAACGTGCCACTCTTCCAAAGGGGGCATTATATAACGGACCGAAGCCTTTGCAACCCGACGGGGACAGGGAAAAAGGAATGCCTCCTAGGAGTCTTATTCCCCTATGATTATTGGGACAAAGGGTACGCAATCAGACAGCCATCGCAATAAGTGGGCAGGTCATGCACGAACATTGGATCGCCGACCGCATGCGCGGCATCGAAGTCTCGGGAATTCGCAAGGTTTTCGACCTGGCGGCGCAGCTCCAGGATCCCGTGAACCTCAGCATCGGCCAACCTGACTTCCCTGTTCCCGAGCCGATCAAAAAAGCGGCCAAAGACGCCATCGACTCCAATCGCAACGGCTACACCGTCACCCAGGGCATTCCCGAGCTTCGCGCCAAAATCCAGGCCCAGGTGCGCACGCTGTACCCGCAGCAAACGGATCGCGAAGTTTTCCTTACCAGCGGCACCAGCGGCGGCCTCGTCCTCGCTCTCTGCTGCACCATCAATCCCGGCGATGAAGTGATTCTCTTTGATCCGTACTTCGTCATGTATCCGCATTTCATCACGATGGCCGGCGGCAAGTCCGTGATCGTCGATACCTACCCCGACTTCCGCATCGATGTCGCCAAGGTGCGAGCCGCGATCACGCCCAGGACCAAGGCCATCATCGTCAACAGTCCAGGCAACCCCACAGGCGTCGTTCACGAGAAAAACACGCTGCACGCCTTGGCGCTGCTCGCCCGGGAGCACAAAGTCTTGCTGATCAGCGATGAGGTTTATCGCGCGTTTTGCTACGATGCTCCCTTCGCCAGCCCGACCACCTGGAACGACGACACCGTTGTGGTTGACGGCTTCAGCAAGGCCTATGGCATGACCGGTTGGCGGCTTGGTTTTTGCCACGGACCCCGGCGGCTCATCGACGAGATGATCAAGTTGCAGCAATTCACTTATGTCTGTCCACCCAGCATCGTCCAGCATGCCGGTGCCGTGGCCCTCGATTGCGACATGTCGGCCGTCGTCACGGCTTACAAGCACAAACGCGATCGGCTGGTAGAAGCGCTGAGCGACCGCTACGAGATCGTCGTCCCCGGTGGTGCGTTTTATTTATTTCCCAAGGCGCCTTGGGGCACGGGGACGGAGTTCGTTACCAAGGCGATTGCGAATAACTTGCTCATTATTCCCGGCAATACCTTCAGCCGTCGTGACACCCACTTTCGCATCAGCTACGCCGCGAGCGACGCCACGCTCGACCGCGGCATCGACATCCTCCTCCGCCTCGCCCAAGCCGCGGGATGAGGTACTCCGAATCCCGCGGATGTCTGGTTTTTACCCGAATTACCGAATTTGACACTTGCACCGGCATGTCCTAGGGTTGCGGTGGAACACGAGCGAATCCGCTCGACAACCGAGACCCACGAGGCAAGCATGGCCCAAGGCGTATCCGCATTGGTGCAACCGCTCGCGGCACGCGCCCGTGCCGACTTCGAACGCCGATCCACAAGCCGTGAACGCGTCGTGCTCGAGGCACTCACACGCCCGCTTGAAGGCCAAGATGCCATCTGGTGGGGTGCCACGGTGCGCGACATCTCCGCGACCGGCATCGGGCTCACCCTATGCTTTCCCTTTCGGGCCGGAACCTACCTCGCAGTCGATCTCTCCGAGCCTGGCGGCAATCGCACCTACCTGATTCGCGTGGTGCACGCCGCGACCAAGCGGACGGCACCTGGCTTGTCGGCGGCGAATTCGTCAAAAAACGCGAGGACGGCGATTAGGTTTCTTTCACTCTTTGGCTAAAATGTGGGACGGCTCCCCCGAGCCGTCCGCTGTGCTCGACGGCTCAGGAGAGCCGTCCCACAAAATCACCAAAACACCCATCTGCCAAACATTTTCTTTTATTTCGTCCTGTGGGACGGCTCTCCCGAGCCGTCCGCTGTGCTCGACGGCTCAGGAGAGCCGTCCTACAAAATCGCCAAAACACCCACCTGCCAAACATTTTCTTTCGTTTCATCGCTCCGCCTGGTATAACACGAATAAGGTGGTGTTGGCGCTTTTGCCACCTTGGGCGTGTCTACGAGGCTCACCATGCAATACCAGTTTGACATCGTGTCCCAGACACCGGCGACGCCGCCCGCTCCCATGCAACCGGGCGAGGTCAACGCCGAATTGCTGCGCCAGATACTCGAGTTGCAACGCGACCAGTTGGCGCAAATCCTACAGGTCCAACGTGAGCACCTGGCACTGGCCAAAAACATGGCCCAGGACAACAACACACGCTGGCGAACGCTGCTCAGCCGTTGGAACAAGGACCTGCCCGACCTCACGAATCATTGCAAGCAAGCCTACCCCGCGCTCGAACGCGCCTACGTTCACATGATCGCGTCGATGGTTGAAGAAGTCACCGACAAAGACCACGACGAGCTTGACAATGAATTCACCATCCAAGACTTTCTCGACCGCTATGGCATGCGCATTGGTCAATTAGGCCACATGGTCCACGTCATCGGTTCGCTCGCCGAGGCCGCCAATCAAAACGACGCGGCGCCGGCAAATGAGGAAAAGAATACCTAACGGTCCATCCGTTTAGCCGCGACGCGCAGCGGAGCGCGGCCCGCCATCCCGCGCTCCGCTGCGCGTCGCGGCTAAACGTTCTCGTTCACCAATCCAACTTTAGTTTTTTTCCACCCTTTTTGTCAGCTTCGCTGCAAAGCGTAAGAGCGTCACGATCTTTGCTGGATACACGGAATTATCATGGACGGCGGGTTTTTGGACGCCGGCGCTTTGCCAAGCGTGTGAAACTGGCGCATTATCTTAAAGTTGACGCACGGGGTTGGCTGACACGTTTGCCCGTGCGGGATTCATCGCACTTCGTGTTCCGGCTTCCGGACACTTACAGAGAGAAGAGGGTACGGATATGGTCCGCGCACGTCTGAAATTCCTGGCCTTGGCCGGCGGGTTGCTTCTAAGCGGCGGCTGCGCTGCCACGCATCCAGCCGAGTGCGATAGCGGCGGCTGGTTCAGCCGGTTCCACCTGGCGTCGCGCAGGACCGCCGCGCCTTGCGAATGCCAGAACGCTGCCCTGTCCTATGGCGGCAGCGACGGCTCTGTGGTCGTGCCGCCCAATGCGTTCATCCCGCCAACCACCTACACTGCGCCTGCGCCAACCATCATCAACGCTCCCGAAGGCGTTGGGCAGCCGCCACGTATCGTTCCCGTTCCCCAATACGCCAACCCTCAGAAGTACACGCCAGGGCTGTAGGACAGGTTTTCAACCTGTCCTGGTCTGGCCCCTGATTGACACAAGGAACGGTCAGGTTGGAAACCTAACCTACGGATTCAGCGCATCCCCAAGCATGCCCACCTGCGTACCGATCGCGTCAATGACGGCCTGGGCGGTTTTGGCGCCGATTTCGCCGAGGTGCCGCACGAGGGCGCTGCCGACGATGATGCCGTCGGCGGCGTCGCGCAGCAGGCGGACATGCTCCGGCTTGCTGATGCCGAAGCCGACGCACAAGGGCAGGTCGGTCTGGCCGCGCAGCCAGCGCAATTGATCCAAGAGCTGCGGTGGGATTTGGGTCCGCTCGCCGGTGATGCCCACGACGCTGACGCAGTACAAAAACCCGGTCGAGAGTCTGGCGATGCGCTGCGCCCGCTCCGGGGGCGTTGTCGGCGTCACCAGCTGAATCAGCTTGAAATCCGCCTCGGCACACAACCGAGCCAACTCGTCCGCTTCCTCGACGGGCAAATCCGGGACGATGGCCCCCGCAAAGCCGGCTGTCCGCCGCTTGCGCGATAAAGCGCTCCGCGCCCCGATGATGCACCAGGCTGTAAGAAACCATGGCCACGAGCGGACGCCGCTGATTTGGTGCCGCTTGCACTACTTTTTGAACGGCCGCGAAAATGTCATCGATGCGCACGCCCTTTGCCAGGCGCCCGTGTATAGGATGCCTGGATGACGCTGCCGTCGGCGATGGGGTCGCTGTAAGGAAAGCCGATCTCGATGAGCGAGGCACCGCGCGGTTAGCTCTTTCACCAGGGCCGCGGTGGTCGCCAGGTCGGGATCGCCCGCGGTGATGAAGGGAATGAGGGCCTTGCGGCCGTCTGCACGAAGTTGCTTGAAGACCGCGTCGATGGGGTTCGTCGTCATTCGATCTCCTGCCCTTCCAAGCGGGCCACTTCGAAGCAATCCTTGTCGCCGCGACCGGAAAAGCAGATGACCACCACGTCCTCGTGGCTGCGCCGGGCCGCCTGACGCATCCCCTCGACGACGGCATGGGCCGTCTCCAGCGCGGGCAGAATCCCTTCGAGCCGGCTGCACAAGCCAAAACCTTGAAGCGCCTCGTCGTCGCGCACATGCGTGTATTGCGACGCGGCCGCTGTCTTTCCAGTAGCTGTGCTCCGGGCCGACGGCGGGATAATCCAGGCCCGGCGGAGACGGAATGCACCGGCGCCGTTTGGCCGTCGGCGTCTTGCAGGACATAGCTATACGAGCCGTGCAAAACGCCGGGCTTGCCGAAGTTGAGCGTGGCGGCATGATCGCCTGCGCCGGTGCCGCGGCCTCCGGCCTCGACGCCGACGAGCTTCACCGACGTATCGGCGACGAAGGGATAGAACATGCCCGCCGAATTGCTGCCGCCGCCGACGCAGGCGATGACGACATCCGGCAAGCGGCCCACCTGCTCCAGGCACTGCTGCGCGTTTCGGTGCCGATGACCGATTGAAAATCGCGGACCATCGCCGGAAACGGATGCGGGCCGACCACGCTGCCGATGATGTAGTGCGTGTGCTCGACGGTCGCCATCCAGTCGCGCATCGCTTCGTTGATGGCGTCGCGGAGCGTGCGGCTGCCGCTGGTGACCGTGATGACGTCGGTGCCCGAGCGCTTTCATTTTGAAGACGTTGAGCTTTTGCCGGCGGACGTCCTCCTCGCCCATGTAGACCTGGCATTTGAGGCCAAAGAGCGCCGCCGCGGTCGCGGTGGCCACGCCGTGCTGGCCGGCGCCGGTCTCGGCGATGATGCGCGGCTTGCCCATGCGCCGCGTCAGCAGCGCCTGGCCGATGCTGTTGTTGATCTTGTGGCGCCGGTGTGATTGAGATCTTCGCGCTTGAGAAAGATGCGGCGCCGCCGGCTTCCTTGGTCAGCCGCTCGGCGAAATAGAGCGGGCAGGGCCGGCCCACGTACTGCTTCATGTAATAGTCGAACTGCTTTTGAAACTCCGGATCGCCGCGCGCCTGCTCGTAATGCTCGCTGAGTTGCCGCAAGGCGAACATCAGCGTTTCGGGAACATAGCGCCCGCCATAGGGCCCGAAACGGCCCTCGTCGATCGGGGAGACGATAGCCATGGCGTTATTCCTTGGTCAGCCGGACGCATGCGGACAAGGTCCTGCTCGGTACGTATTCATGGATATCCAACCGTGCTCACTGCGCATCGCGGTAACCATCATTATCATGCGTGCGAGGTGCGTCCACCGTGCCCGAGCTTCCCGAGGTCGAAACCGTCGTGCGTGACTTGCGTGGACCGTTGGTTGGCCGCCGTCTGTCGACGCTGCGAGTTGAGCCGCAAGGCGCTGCGTCGGCGCTGGTCCGGCGCTGGACGCCGCTGCTGCTGGGCCGCACGGTCACGCCGGTCGAGCGCCGCGGCAAATGGATCTTGATCGACTTGGACGGCCCGGTGCTCGTCGTTCATTTGGGCATGACCGGGCAATTCGTGGTGGCACCGGCTGACCTGCCGCGCGAGAATGCACACGCACTTGATCTTCGGCCTCGACCATGGCGTCCAGGAGCTGCGTTTTCGCGACATTCGCCGCTTCGGCAGCGTCACGCTGTTCGCCGGACCGAGCGGCGTTCGACGAGTTCTTTCGTGCCGCGGCCTGGGACCTGAGCCGTTTGACCTGGATCACGGCTATTGGCGTGCGGCCTTGGCGAAGACGAGCCGCTGCCTCAAGGCGATTCTTGCTCGACCAGCGCGTCGTCGCCGGCGTCGGCAATATCTACGCGGACGAAGCTCTCTTCGAAGCCAGCTTGGCGCCGCGTCACTCGGCAAGCAACTCGCGCGCGCCGAGGCCGATCGATTGCGGCGCGCCATCGTCACGGTTCTCCTCCGCGGCATCGACAAGCGCGGCTCCAGCATTCGCAATTATGTGGGCGGCTCCGGCCTGCGCGGCAGCTACCAGAAGAGTTCCGCGCCTATGGCCGAACGGGCGAGCCTTGCCGCGCTGCCGGACGCCGATCGCGCATATCCGCCTCGCCGGCCGCTCCACGCATTTCTGCCCGCGCTGCCAGCCGCCGATTTGACGTGGCCCATGCTTCCAGCGTCCGTAGTACAATTCGCGGGTGAAGCGCTCAATATCCATGACGAGGGGCCATGTCCTACCGTGCCTTCAAACGTCTGCTTGGCGAGACCAGCCTCGAACGCAAGTGCCGCTTTCTGTTCGGCGACGGCCATCTTCGTCTTGATTGCCCTCAGCTTTTTGCTTTACGCCTATCAAACGGAGCATCTCGCCATCGATCAGGCGGTCAATTCGTGCCGGTTGCTGGTCAATCCAAGCCTGGGTCATCGATCATTTGAAGGCCGAATGGGGACGCCTGCCCAAATCAAAGCTGCCATCGGCATGCTCGATCAAGGCAAAGATTATCAATACCGCGTCTACGTCGAAAGCCAAAAGGATCTCGACAGCTTCGAGCGCGATCTCTTTCGCGATTTTCGCAAGGACCTCGACAAACGCAACGAGGACGTGCGTCTGCAGGCCCAACGAGCAAGTGCTGGTTTATTCCGCGCCGCTGTTGGCCGCCAAATCCTGCGTCGCGTGCCACCATCATGCCGAGGCCAAGGAGAAAGACCTTCTCGGCATCATGCAAATCCGCATGCCGACGAAGACCGATCTCGACGGCGGTCCACTGGAATCGGGCCATCCTCATGGGCACGGCGCTTGGGACCGCCTTGCTCATCATGACCGGCAGCTGGATCATCGTCCGCTACATCATCGTCAAGCCGGTCAAGCACCTCAAGGAAGTCTCCGATGCCATCTCCGCGGGCGAACTCAATGTCCGCAGCGAAATTCAGACGGGCGACGAATTCGAGGACCTGAGCCACGCCTTCAATCGCATGCTGCGCAACCTCGTCAGCATGCAGGACCAGTGGCGCAAGGTCAACGCCGACCTCGACCGCAAGGTCGATGAACTGGCCCAGGCCAACATGGCCCTGTACGAATCGAACCGCCTCAAGAGCGATTTCCTGGCCACCATGAGCCATGAGCTGCGCACGCCGCTCAACAGCATTCTGGGCTTCAGCGACGTGCTGCTGTCCAGCGAAGCGTTGAGTGACAAGCAAGCGCGCTGGGCACGCAACATTCAGTCCAGCGGGCAAAAGCTGCTCGCCCTCATCAACGACATTCTCGACCTGGCCAAGATCGAAGCCGGCAAGATGCAAGTCCGCCTCGAGGATTTCAGCTTGCAGGATGTCTGCGAAGGCCTGCTGAACATGTTCCGCCAGATGGCCGAGAAAAAGAACATCGACCTGCGCGGCCAGATCGACCCGGCCATCCCGATCGCTGCGTCAAGACCTCACCAAGCTGCAGCAGATCCTGCAAAACCTGCTCTCCAACGCCATCAAGTTCACGCCCGAAGGCGGCCGCGTCTCCCTCAAGGCGCGAAGCGGACGCCGGCCACGTCATCGCTCACGGTGACCGATACCGGCGTCGGCATCGCGCCGGAAGAGCAAGACCTGGTGTTTCAGAAGTTCCGCCAATCCGGCAATCCGCTGACGCGCGAACACGCCGGCACGGGCCTGGGCCTGTCGATCGTCCGCGAGCTGGCCAAGCTGCTGGGCGGCGAGATCATGCTCCAAAGCGAATTGGGGCGGGGCAGCACTTTCACCGTCCGCTTGCCGCTGCAACTCAGCGAGGAGCCTCGGCTGGAGTTTGATCTCGCCGACGAACGCGTCGACTTATCGAAAGCCCAGCGCGTGGACGTGCGCCTCTACGCCGGCTTGCCGCCGGTGGTGGACAAGAAGGAGCCGCAGGTGCGATAATTAAAGAGCCGCGCATGAAGTAAGCGCTAGCGCCATAATCCGCTTACTTCGTGCGCGGCTCTTTGGTTCGTTCCCGGATTTTTGAGTCGTCAGCCGCCGAGTCCTTCTCCGTGACCACCGATCTCCAGCAGAGCGTGCAGTTCCTCAAAGGCGTCGGCTCCGCGCGTGCCGAGCTACTCGCCAAGCTCGGGATTAACACCATCGCCGATCTGCTCTTTCATTTTCCACGCTATTACGACGATCTGACCGATGTGCGCGGCATCGACCATCTTTCAGCGGGACAGTTGCAGACCGTCCATGGCGAGATCGTCGAGATGGAATCGCGCGAGCGCAACGATGGCCGACCGGTTTTGAGCATTGTCATCGCTGATCCGAAGGGTAAGTGTCTGGAAGGCATTTGGTTCGGTCAATTCTTCAGTGTGACCAAATACCGCTACGGACAACGGGTGGCCTTCAGCGGCAAACCGAAATGGTATCGCGATCACTGGCAGATGAATCATCCGCGCGTCGAGGCCATCGAAGCCGGCCCGACGACAGCCGTGCGTGCCCGTCTACGCTCTAACGGAGAATCTGTTTCCAGATCGCTTGCGCGACATGATCCGGCAGGCGCTGACCGGCTTTGCCGAGTTGGTGTCTCGACACCGTGCCGCCCGCGCTGCAAGCGCGGCATTCGTTTCCTCCGATGCGCGATGCGCTTTGGCAAGTACACTTCCCCGAGAGCGTGGCCCAAGGTCGCTCGGCACGGCGTCGCTTCATCTATGAGGAATTTTTAGCCCTGCAAGTTGCGCTATCCCTGCGGCGGCGCGAGTTGCGCGATCGACCGCAAGGCCCCGCCGCTGCCCGTCGATTCCCAAATCGACGAGCGCATCCGCAAGCTGTTTCCATTTGCACTCACCGCGCGATCAAAACCGCGCCGCTGCCGCCATTGCCAATGACATGAAGCAAGACCGGCCGATGCAACGGCTTTTGCAAGCCGACGTGGGTGCCGGCAAAACCGCGGTGGCGGTCTATGCCGCTGTTGATCGCCGTCGCCAACAAGCACCAGGCGGCGCTGATGGCACCGACCGAAGTCTTGGCCCGGCAACACTGGCGGACATTGGAAAGCTATCTCGCCAAGAGCCGGGTGCGGCGCTTGCTGCTGACCGGCGCCCTGACCAGCGCGAGCGCCGCCAGGCCCTTGAGGATATCCGCGCCGGGGACCGTCGATCTGGTCGTGGGCACGCAGGCGCTGGTGCAGGAGGATGTCGAGTTTAGCCGTCTGGGCCTGGTGGTCATCGACGAGCAACACAAATTCGGCGTCAACCAGCGCGCGCGCATGCGGCGCATGGGCGTCGATCCGCATTACCTGGTGATGACGGCCACGCCGATCCCGCGCACCGTGGCGCTGACGGTCTTTGGCGACCTGGACACGTCCACCATCCGTCAACTGCCGCCGGGCCGCCAGCCGGTGAAGACCCAATGGCTGACCGAAGCGCAACGCGCAAGACCTATGAGGACTTGCAAAAGCAGATCCAGAGCGGCCGGCAGGGGTACGTCGTCTGTCCCGCTCGTCGAGGAATCCGAGACGATCGACGCCAAGTCGGCCGAGCAAATGCACGCCGAGTTGCGGGAAGGCGCGTTCAAAGACCTGCGCGTCGGTCTGCTGCATGGCCGGCTCAGCGACGAGCAGAAAGACCAGGTGATGGAGGACTTCCGCGCCCATCGGCTCGATGTGCTGGTGACGACGCTTGTGATCGAAGTTGGCGTCGATGTCGCCAACGCCACGTTGATGGTGATCGAGCAAGCCGAGCGCTTCGGCCTGTCGCAACTGCACCAGCTGCGCGGCCGGGTCAGCCGCGGGCCGGTGGCCGGCGACTGCTACCTGTTCACCGGCTTTCCCACCGAAGAGGCCCGCGAGCGACTCAAGGTGTTCACGCGCACCAGCGACGGTTTCGCGCTGGCCGAGGAAGACGCCCGCCTGCGCGGCCTGGGCGAGTTCTTCGGCACCAAGCAGCACGGCCTGGGCGACCTGCGTTTCGGCGACCCGCTCGCCGATCGGGAGGTTTTGGAAACGGCCCGCGACGATGCGATCGCGTTGGTCAAAGAGGATCCGACATTGGCGAAACCGGAGCACTGCGCTATTGCGAAAAGTGGTGCTGGAGCGGTATGGGACGACACTGGAGTTGGGCGGGGTGGGGTAGCCACTCTGCGTTTGACGTTCTAAGGTCCAAAGCTTTGAGGCGCCGGGGTGCCATGCTCATGGTACTCCATGAGCATGTCTGCACCGCCAAGGCAATCGCGAGCAGTATCACCTCTCTAACGCTCAATTTAGGGGGCACCCCGACTTACCGGGGTCGGAGTACTGACCCCGGCCACAGGCTCCCTGTGCATTCAAGGCGTCCCGGAACGGCGCCAGAGAGCGGCCGCACCTTAAATCTGCTTGCACTTCAGTATTTCTCCTCTATCATCAAGAGGTCTGTGCACCTTTGATGGTATTCCTAACATTTTGAGGAATCTGGAGTCTCTCATGTCGCTCCGCGGCTTCATGGCCGGATTTCTGAAAAAGCGTCGCCGGGCAAACGGGCGCCTCTGCACGCCGGTCGTGGAATGGCTCGAAGCGCGCGTTGTCCCGAGCGCGCCGACATTCACCTTCAATTTGAATTTGGCCAACGATGAATATGGCGCTCAGATTCAGACGGTAACGCAGCTTGGCGACGGCAACCGCGTGGTCGCCGGACTCTTGGACACCGGCGCCTCTCCCATCACGATCGCGTCGAGCGATCAAGCGGCTTTTGCCGACGGCAAGGGCAAGCTGGATCCCGTTCCCGTGAAGACTCAAGGCGGCGCCTCCGGCGCCGGCATCGGCGGTTCGGTGACAGGCAATGTGTCGCAGCCAATCACGGTGCTCACCGACGGCTTGCATGCGGCCAATTATGACCCTAACACCTTTGCGCTAACCGCGAATTTCGCTTCCGATAGCGCGGTCATCCATAATGTCCAAGCCTTCATCGGCACGGACGCGGGCAGTCCGGTGTTGCCCACGATCAGCGGCACGCCGATCTTTGATGGGGCCTTCAACTCGAGCGCGACCGACCAATTGGCGGCCAAAGTCGATTTGCAGCATGGAGTCGATACAACGGGCTTTGGTATCTTGGATCCCGATGTCCACTTCGTGCCGTCCACCACGAGGTTGACGCCGCCGGCGGGCGAGGAATTGGCGAGCATTCCGCTGGTCGCGATCGGCACCAACACGCTGGCGGCGCCGGGCACCGACATTTCCTCGTCGTATAATTTCGTCTCGACCGGCGTGCAGCTCAACAACACGTCGAGCAACCAAGTTTACTCGCTCTTCGGTCAAAAGTTCTTGCTGGACACCGGCTCTCAAATGACGGTCATTTCCACCGCCGAGGCGAATTCCTTGCACATTGATCTCACCAAGCCGGCCGACAGCATCTCCGTCGAAGGCGTGGGTGGCTCGCAGACGGTCAACGGCTACATCATCAATTCCCTGGACATTCGTTTGGCCGGCTTGCGTCCGTTGACCTTCAATAACGTCCCCGTGTTCGTCTTGGATGCCGCTCCGGGGATTGACGGTATTTTGGGCATGAATTTATGGAACAACGTCGATCAGATGCTGATCAACCCTCATGCCCAGCTGGCCGGACAAAACGTCCCGACGCTCACGATTTCCTGGGACCCCAATTATGTCGGCACCGGCGGAAGCGGCGGGCCCTTCTCCTTCGAGCTCAATGGGCTGGCGAAGCGCCCGACCTCGCTCGCGAGCCTCCTCGGCGCGGCATCACGCAGTTTTACTGTTCCCGACCAAGTGCCCAATCTTGCCTTGTCGGCGCCGAAATCGGTTGCTGATTCCGCTTTGATTGCTGTTTCGCCCGGCAAAGTGCCAAGTTCCCCGCCGGTGAAGTCCGCGCCCATTGAGCGCGTCTCGGCAATCATCGTTAAAGGCGGCGAGGCGGTGATTGAGTCAAACTCGAACCTGGAAACCGTGCCTTTGACGGCGCTGCCGGCACTTCCCATCATGGGCAACATCATCGTGGCGCCATCGTTTCCGGCCCTCGCCCTCGATGGAATGATGTTCCAGCTGCCCGCAACGCGAGTTGGAAGTGCCTCGGCGAGCGCGTCCGATATTCAAAAAGACCTTATTCAATCGTCGGGAGGAGACGACACTCAGCCCGCGCTGAGCTCCGCGGTGGACCTGTTCGTCGACGATTATTGGCTGCCCAGTGACATGCAAACCGAGGCAAACTTCTAAGGAGCCGCGCACGCAGTAAGCGGTTTTTTCGGATCCGCTTACTGCGTGCCGCGGCTCTTTGTCTGCGGGGTTTTACGCGTTGACCACGCGCAGTTCGCGGGGCAACGGAAAGCTGACATGCTCCTCGCGGACGGTGCGGCTTTCCACGATGGCGCCGAAACGGTCCTTGAGATAGGCGAGACATTCCTCGACGACGTCTTCAGGCGCGCTGGCGCCGGCGGTGATGAGCACCGTCTGCTTGCCGACGAACCATTCGTCGCGGATTTCATTGGCGCCGTCGATCAGAAACGCCGGCTTGCCATGGCAACGGGCCAGCTCCGCCAGGCGCAGGCTGTTCGAGCTATTTTGGCTCCCAAGAACCAGAACCATGTCCGCTTCGGGCACCAAGTCCTTGACCGCTTCTTGACGGTTTTGCGTGGCATAGCAAATGTCGTCACGCGACGGGCCGACAATCGTCGGGAACCGCCGCCGCAACGCCTGGATGATGATCTCCGCGTCGTCCACGCTGAGCGTGGTCTGTGTCAGGTAAGCCATTTTGGCTTCAGGCGGCGTCTCGAGTTCGGCCACCTCGGCTTCGGATTGCACCAGGCGGATGTTGGCGGGCGCCTCTCCCAGAGTGCCCAGCACTTCATCATGACCCTCATGGCCAATGAGAAAGATGACATAACCTTCGCGGCGAAGCGCACGGCTTCCAGGTGAACCTTGGTCACGAGCGGACAGGTAGCATCGATGGCGTTTAGATTGCGCTGTGCCGACGCGGCGCGGATGGCGGGGGCGACGCCATGAGCGCTGTAAAGGACGTTGCCGCCGTGTGGAATCTCGTCGATGCTGTCGACAAAAACCACGCCGCGCTTGGAGAAGCGCTCGACGACATGGCGATTATGGACGATTTCGTGATAAACGAACAGCGGCGTGCCGTACAGATCGAGGGCGCGCTCAAGGCTGTCGATCGCCATGTTCACGCCGGCACAAAAGCCGCGCAGGATTGGCCAAAATAATGCGCATGCGGGCCTCCTTGATCTTGGTATCCTACCCGTGGCCGTGCGTTTAGCCAACAGCGAACGAAAAACGCCGGCATTCCGTGAGGGAAATGCCGGCGTTTCAAGAACAGTCTTGGGTGGCACGCCCTGAGGTAGTTCGAAGGGCGTGCCACCCATATAAAGCCGATTAAATCCGCTGGACGCGTTAATCAAACTTGAGCGACTTGACGGCGATGACCTTCTTTTTGCCGTCGTCTTTGAGGGTGCCCGTTACGCTACCTTCCTTGGGTTCGGTGCAGATGGAGCCATGATGCTTTTTGTTGGAGTCGGTGTCGAAATACACCGTCGTCTTTTTGTCGTCCAGCTTGGTGACAATGACGGTCATGCATTTCTTTTCGACGCCCAAATCGCATTTGGCGCAGGTGATTTTCCCTTTGAGGGTGACTTCCTTCTTCTCCCCGGGTTTTTCACCCGCCTGCGTCCCGCTCAAAAGGAGGCCCGCACCAAACACCAACAGAATGGCCAATAACGCACGCATGAGTGACCCCTCCAAGAAGAAGTTATGTGAACTCTTTACGTGGAGAGTATAGGCGAAGCGCGCCCGAGTGAAAAGCGCAAACTTTCATCCAGCGTTAGCCGCGTCAACCGCCGCTGTGCGAAAGGTTTTCCCAAACGTCAAGGTCCATTTGCGTGCTTGCGTGATTTTTTCGAAATCTTTCCAATAAACACTTGTAATGACCGTTAGCGAGCTTTACAATTCACGGAGCGTTGAGAGATCGTGAAATCTTTCCCGATGGCTCGGGACGGATAACCCTCCCAATGGGGGGAGGGAGGCGCCGGCTCGGTTTGCGAAAACCGGACACCGGAGAATTGTTGACCGCGAAGTGGCATTATGCTGGGAAAGCCGCTGCTTTCCTCTCTCGCCTCGTCGCTTGTGCGGTTCGTTGCTTATCCTCGGGGCATGGGTAAGCGATCTGGACTCACCGCTATAGGGCTCGAGATATACTCTTATATGGGAAGGACGGCCATGAAGACCCAGCGTCGCAAGCGCCAACCGGCGCCGAGATCTCCGTTGCCATTGACACCACGACGACGATCTTTTCCTCCGACCTCTTGACTCCCGAAGAAGAACGCGAATTGCTTGCCACTTTCTGGGAATGCAAGAGCGAACTGGTCAAAGCGCTCATCCGCTATTTTCCGAAGCTGCGGGCCCATCGGCCCGCGCTCGAGCCTTGGCCAATGGCTCAATTCATTCGCGACTATTGCGATTCCGACACCCGCTTGCAAGTGAACATCCGCCGCGTCCACGACCGCTACATCCACTGTAAGCATCGGTTGGCGTCGGCTAATATACGCCTGGCCGCTCACGTCGCCAAGCGCTTCCGCCACCATGCTCTCGGCTATGCCGATCTCTTGCAAGAGGCGGTCTGCGGCCTGATGCAAGCCATCGATCGCTTCGACGTCAGCCACGGCACTCGGCTAGCGACCTATGCGACCTGGTGGATTCGGCAAACGCTGCAAATCGCCGTCGCCCGCCAAAGCCATCTGGTCAGCCTGTCGCCGCACCATTTGCAAGAGCTCGGCTTGCTCCAACAAGAATCCGAAGCGCTCGCTCATGGCGGCCAGCATTTGCCCAGCCCGCAAGAGTTGGCTTCGCGCACCGGCAGCAGCCTGGAGCATCTGACTCATCTGCAAACGGCCACCCGCGCTCCGGTGTCGCTCAATGCCGTCCTCGATGACGACAGCGATTTCAAGCTCACCGAGGCGATGCCCGACAATGAGAGCACCACGCTGCGGACCAACTCCGAACGCCAAGAAGCCCTCAACTTCTTGATGGAGAACTTGAGGCCGCGCGAACGCAAGGTTCTCGACCTCCGCTTCGGCCTCACCGGCAACGGCACCCACAGCCTGCGCCAGATCGGCCACTTGCTCCGCATCAGCAAGGAACGCGTGCGGCAGATCCAAAATCGCGCTCTGGAAAAACTGCGCGCCTCCGCCGAACGCGTCGGCTGGGAGCCGAGTTTGCTCCTCGGCTAGGTTTCCACGCATTCACAAAAAAAAGCCCGATCCGTCGAAGGATCGGGCTTTTTTTGTGGCCGAT
This sequence comes from uncultured Planctomycetota bacterium, assembly GCA_963750865.1. GTDB lineage: Bacteria > Planctomycetota > Planctomycetia > Gemmatales > Gemmataceae > CAVVSQ01. The sequence continues at coordinate 26,288 of CAVVSQ010000028.1, read as the reverse complement.
GAATGGCGAAGGTTTTGGTACAATCACCACAGAAGGAGACATGCCATGACTGCGGTTTCATCTGTGGTCCACTGTGATCCTGATATCCTGGGAGGAACTCCGGTGTTTGTCGGCACCCGCGTTCCCGTCCGCAACTTGCTCGATTACCTCGAAGCCGGCGATTCGCTTTCCGAGTTCCTGGAAGACTTCCCCAGCGTCACCCGCCAGCAAGCGGTGGCGGCGTTGCAATTGGCCAAACAGATGCTGGTAGCTCATGCGCATCCTGCTTGACGAGTGCGTGCCGCGACGGTTGCGTCGTGAGCTTCCTGGCCACGATGTCCATACCGTCCCCGAGATGGGTTGGTCGGGCAAGAAAAACGGCGAGTTGCTGCAGTTGATGGCCCGGCAAAGCTTCGAGGTTTTGCTGACCGTTGATCAGAGCATACGCCACCAGCAGAACCTGCAAGCGGTGGGCATTGCCGTAGTCATCCTAATGGCAGCGAGTAATCGGCTGGTGGACTTGGTGCCATTGATGCCGTCGGCGCTGGTGTCGCTTGGCTCGATAAAAGCCGGTGATGTCATTGACGTCAGCCTCTAATGGCTCCCGGCAGATGACTTTGGTTGTTCGGCGCACCGTCGGCGAGATCATCACGGCCGATCAGAGAATCATTAGCCTTCAACTGCATTTTTCGTTCATCGTGCCGCTTGCGTCAATTTGATTTAATTGCCCTAATGCCATTCCAGCGCATCTTCGCCCTCACGAAGGTCAATCGGCGCACTTGTTGAAAATAAGCCGCCAACCTATTTCGGTGAACAAATCGTTTTTCGCATGGGTTTGGTTTCTAACGTTACCGTACCACAGCGAAGGTGCCGTTCAATGCGGTCAGGTTGGAAACCTAACCTACGGTCTGCTTGACACGCGATGCTGCTTCGGGATAATGGGGGGAACCTGCCCGAATCTTTTCGCCTCGTTCTCTCGCCATGAGGAACGTCACGATGCCGAAGGTGCCCATGCCAACTCGCCGCGATGTTTTGCGTGTCGGCGCGGGCGTCTTGGGGTTCAGCTTGGCTGACTTTTATGGTTTGCGAGCTGTCGCCAACTCCACAACGCTAAACCCGGCAAGGCCAAGGCTTGCATCGTCCTTTATTGCTGGGGCGGCATGAGCCATCATGAGACGTGGGACCCCAAGCCCAACGCCCCGCCCGAATATCGCGGCGATTTTCGAGCCCATCGCGACGGCCGTGCCTGGCATCCGGATCGGCGAACACATGCCGCGCCTGGCGCGCCATACCGACAAGCTGGCGATCATCCGTTCGATGCATCACAGCTCGTCGGCACATGGCAAGGGGATGTACTGGAACATGACCGGCCATCCGCCGATGGCCCCGGAAGTGGCCGCGAATCAGCCGCCTTCGCGTCAAGATTGGCCCAACCTGGGAGCCATGGTCGCGTACTTCCGCCGCGCTCGCGGCGGCTTGCCGAGTGCGGTGCAGCTGCCGTATCCGCTGGTCGACAACAACACGCTGCAAGCCGGCGACAACGCGGGCTTTCTGGGCATGACCTGCGACCCGGTGATCGTGCGGCCCGATCGAGGCCGGCCCTGGGGCGGCGTCTCGCGCGACCTCGGCGCCATGGTGTTGCGTCCCGCCGAGGGCGTCGATGCCGGTCGCCTGGAGTCGCGCCAACACTTGACCCAGATTTTAGACCAAGGGTTTCAATCCAAGAATTGTCGCGGCTACGAATACTTTTGCCAGATGGCGTCCGACATGCTGCTCGGCCCAGCGTGCGGGCGGCGTTCAACCTCGATCTGGAGCCGGTCCATCTGCGCCAGGCGTATGGCGAGCATCTGTGCGGGCAAAGCCTGCTGATGGCGCGCCGCCTGAGCGAAGCGGGCGTGCCCGATCGTCACGGTGATTTGCGCGGCGGGCGATTTGAACGGCTCCGTCGGTGACAACTGGGACACGCACGGCAACAACTTCAACCGCCTCAAGAACGATCTGCTGCCACCTTTTGACCGCGGCGCCAGCGCCCTGCTTGGAGGACTTGCACCAGCGCGGGCGCCTGGATGAAACGCTCGTCGTCTTCCTCACCGAGTTTGGCCGCACCCCGCACATCAACGGCGCGGCCGGCCGCGATCATTATCCCTACTGCTATTCCGTCGCCCTCGCCGGCGGCGGCATTCGCGGCGGCCAGGTTTATGGCAGTTCCGACACGCTCGGCGCCTTCCCGCGCGACCTGCCGTGCGGCCCCAATGATTTGCATGCCACCATTTTCCATGCGCTGGGCATTCCGCTCGACGCCTCTTTGCAGGATAGTGGAGGGCGGCCATTGCCGATCACCGATGGGCGGGTCTTGCCGTTGTAGAAAACGGCTGTCCCATCCGAGCCGCGACTCGAATCCGAGCCGCGCACGTCAGTAAGCGGCCAACTTCATGCCCATGCGAGGAAGAAGTTCAGCTGGCGAGTGCGTTCGCACCCTAAAACCGTTGGTGCCGGTTGGCCGCTCCCTAACGGTCGCGGCTCGGATGTGATTTGCGCGGCGTGACGCCTAAATGCCAATCAGGACAGGGATCGGAATCGCTACATTAACCAATAACAGGCACCAATTCCCTCCGGGCAAGGATCCCATGCCAGAGCAAGCTTTCGTTCACCTGCATTGCCACACGCATTACAGCCTTCTGGATGGCGCCAGCCGCATCCCGGAGTTGGTGGCGTTGACCAAAACGTTGGGCATGAATGCCATCGCCATCACGGATCACGGCAACCTTTTTGGGGCGATTGAGTTTTACAAGGAATGTGCCGCGGCCGGGATCAATCCCATCGTGGGCTATGAGGCGTATGTGGCGCCCGCCAAACGCACGGAGCGGGAGGCCAAGCGGCGCGGCGACGCGGGCTTTCATCTGACGCTGTTGGCGCAGAACATCCGGGGTTTCAAGAACCTCGTCAAGCTATCGTCGCTCGCTTACACCGAAGGCTACCACTATGTGCCGCGCATCGACAAGGAGTTGCTGGCCGCGCATAGCGACGGGATCATCTGTCTCTCCGGTTGCGCGTCGAGCGAGTTCAGTGAATTCATCTTGAAGGATCAGTTAGCGGAAGCGACGGACCTGGCGCGTTGGTTCGCGGGCACGTTTGGCGACCGTTTCTATGTCGAAATTCAGAACAACGGGCTGGATATCCAGAAGCGTTGCGCGGAGGGGGCGATCGAAATCGCGACGCGGCTGGGGCTGCCGCTGGTGGCGACCTGCGACGCCCATTATCTGCGCCAGGACGATAGCGTGCCGCATGATATTTTGCTGTGCATCAACACGGGGCGGACGCTCAAGGATGAGAACCGGATGCGCTACGGCAGCGACCAGTTCTACGTCAAGCCGCCCGCGGAGATGTATAAGCTTTTTCCGGGTCAGGAAGAGGCGGTGCGCCGCAGCCAAGCGATTGCCGACGGCTGCGATCTCAAGCTCGACTTCAAGGCGCGGCACTTTCCCGTCTTTACGCCGCCCGGACAAAAGAACCCGGAAGATTATCTTGCGCGAGTTATGTGGCGCTGGGGTTGGTGGAGCGCTATGGTGCCGGCGCCCCGCCGCCAGCGCGGGAGCGGATGGAGTTGGCGCAGCGGCGGCTTGAGCTTGAGCTCAACGTCATCTGCACCATGGGTTTCGCCAGCTATTTTCTCATCACCTGGGATTTCGTTCGTTTCGCCATCAGCCGGGGCATTCCGGCCAGCGCCCGCGGCTCAGCGTGCGGCGCCATTGTCAGCTATGTTCTCAAGCTCAGCCACGTATGTCCGCTCGAGTATGATCTGCTCTTCGAGCGCTTCCTCGATCCCAATCGCAGCGAGGCGCCGGATATCGACATCGACTTTTGCCAGGAACGCCGCGAGGAAGTGCTGGCGTATGTGCGCGAAAAATACGGCGAGCAGAGCGTCGCCCAAATCGGCACCTTCGGCACCATGGCTGCCAAAGCGGCCATCAAGGACGTGGGCCGCGTCATGGACATTCCGCTGGAGCACGTGATCCGGCTCACGGCCATGGTGCCGGCGGTCCTCAACATAACGCTGGATGATGCCCTGGCGCAAAGCACCGACCTCAAGAAGGAGTATCAGAACGACCCGGACGTGCGCCGGCTGATTGACTTGGCGCGTAAGCTCGAAGGGACCAATCGCAATGCCGGCACGCACGCCGCCGGTGTGGTGATCGCCAATGGGCCGATCACCGACTATGTTCCCGTGCAGCGCGTCACGCGCAAGGGATACGAGCAGGGGGGCCGCGGCTCCGAGCCGGTCATCACGACTCAATGGGTCATGGGCGACCTCGAAAAAGTCGGCATGCTTAAGATGGACTTTCTCGGCTTGCGCACGCTGACTGTCGTCGATAATACGTTCAAGCTCATCCGCAAGACGCGGCCCGGCGATCCGATCCATTGGGACAACATCCCGCACGGCGATGCCAAGACGTTCGCGCTCCTGCAGCGCGGCGACGCCAAGGGAGTTTTTCAACTGGAGTCGGACGGCATCCGCGAGCTTCTCAAACGCATGAAGCCGGACAACATTCGTGATTTGATCGCGACCAACGCGCTGTACCGCCCCGGCCCGCTCGGCGGCGGCATGGTCGATGCCTACGTCAACCGCAAGCACGGGCGGGAAAAACCGACGTATCAGCACCCGCTCATGGAAGAAGTCTTGAACGAAACCTATGGCGTCATGATCTACCAGGAACAGGTCATGCGCGTCCTTAATCGCCTGGGCGGCATCGAGTTGGCGAGCGCCTATGCCTGCATCAAGGCCATCAGCAAGAAGAAGCAGGAGATCATCGACGAGCGCAAGGCGGAGTTTATACGCGGCGCCCAGGAGCGCGGCGTCAGCGAAAAGACAGCCCACGAGATTTTCGATCTCATCGTGCAATTCGCCGGCTACGGCTTCAACAAGTCCCATAGCGCGGCCTATGCGTTGCTCGGCTACCAGACGGCATATCTGAAGGCGCATTACACGGCCGAGTTCATGGCAGCGCTGCTCACCAGCGAGATTGAGGATGGCAACAAGCGCGACATCATGGTCGAGCACATCGCCGACGCGCGCCGGCTGGGAGCGGAGGTGTTGCCTCCCGATGTGCAGACGTGTGAGCCCGATTTCACCGTCGACAACGGCAAGGTGCTTTTTGGTTTGGTCGCGATCAAGGGCCTGGGGAGCGGGGCAGCGCGGGAAATTCACCGGGCGCGCACCGAGAAGGGTCCATTCGCCGATTTGTTCGATTTCTGTGAACGCATCGACCACACCAAGGTGCCCAAGGCGGCGATCGAAAAACTCATCAAGGCGGGTGGGTTCGATAGCCTTGGCGGCAAGCGGGCGCAACTGATGGAGGCGCTCCCGCGAGCCGTCGGCGCGGCGGGGCAAATGCAACAAGACCGCCGCCACGGCCAGGGGAGCCTGTTCGAGACCATGGCGGGCGCCGGCGATACGCCCCAGGCCGTCGAGGGGCTGCGCGACATTCCCGAGTGGCCGCCCAGCGAGAAGTTGAAATATGAAAAGGAAGCGCTCGATTTTTACATTTCGAGCCATCCGCTGGCGCAGCACGGCGCCGACATCGAGCGGTTCGCCACCCATCCAATTGACCAGATTAAGAACACCCCGGCCAATCAGGAAGTCTTCTGCGGCGGCATGCTCACCCAAGTCCGGTACATGGATACCAAGAAAGCACGCAACGGCAACACCCGCTATGTCCGCTGCAAGCTCGAGGATCTGAACGGCTCGGTCGAATGCGTCATGTGGCCCGACGACTATATCCGTTTCAAGGAACAGATCGAAGAGGATCGCATCGTCTTCGTGGCGGCCACGGTCGAACGGACCCGCGAAGAGCCGGGCCTGGTCATTACCCGCGTCTTGACCATCGAGCAAGGCCAGCGCGAGCGCACCACCGGCCTGGTGCTGCTGCTCAACCTGCAGATTCACAAGCCCGAGCAGATCGACGCGCTCGCCAAGGTGCTCCAGCGCCTGCGCGGCACGCTGCCGGTGTTTCTGCACATGCAAGACCCCGCCGGCAAATGGCTCAAGCTCAAGGCCGGCGACCAATATCGCGTCAACCCCGCCACCCTGGTCAAGGCCGATCTGGAAATGATCCTCGGGCAAGGACGCGTCGAGTTTTCGCGGCACACCAATGGCAACGGGCGGCATTAACGCACATAATAAAGAGCCGCGCACGCAGTAAGCGTCTGGGTGGCACGCCCTGCGTCGGCGTGCCCGTCCACTAACTACGTGCGTGGCACTTTGGAGAAAATCGCGGTGGTAGCGTCGATCCGCCCCATGCTGCTGGTGCCCCTGATGATGGGGTCGCTATTCACTAACCCGGTGGCCGCACAAACCGCCGCGACGCGCCTGGGGCCACAACTCGGCTGGCACACGAACCTGGAAGGCGCAAGACCGCCGCGCGGCAGACGGGCAAGCCGATTTTTCTCGTGTTTCGCTGTGATCCCTGAGGGGATTGCTATAAGTGGGACGAGCAGGTTGTTCGTCTGGAAAAAATCGCCGAGGTGGCCGACGCTTTCGTGCGGGTTCGTCTGGTGCGCATCGCCGGCGCCGACCTCAATATCTTCGACTTCGACCACGATTTGACGTGGGCCGCGTTTTTCTTGAACGCCGACGGCCTGGTTTACGGCCGTTTCGGTGGCCGAGACGCCCAGAGCCCCGATACGCGGAATTCGTTGCTCGGGTTGCGCTTCGCGCTGGAACAAGCTTTGCTGGTCCACCATGAACATCGCGGGGACAAGCCCGCACTTCGTCCGCCGGTCTACGTGGAAGATTATCCAGCCGCTCGCAAGGTGGTGCGCAACGGCTGCATCCATTGCCATCAAGTGAACGAGATTCGCCGCCAGGAAGCCAAGGATGCCGGCACCTGGCAGCGGTCAAGCGTGTGGGCGTATCCGCTGCCGGAGAACATCGGCCTGACGCTCGAACGTGACCGCGGCAACCGGGTGCAAGCGGTCTTAGGCGGTGGCCTAGCGGCGAAGCGCGAGGATCGAGGCGGGCGACACCATTCAGACGCTGAATGGCCGCACGGTATTTTCGTTTGCCGATGCACAATATGCGTTGCATCATGCTCCAATCGAAGGAACCACCGACATTACGTGGACCCATGGCGCTGAAATAAGAGCGCAGAATTGCACTTGGCTAAAGGTTGGCGCAAGACCGATTTAACGTGGCGGCCATCCATGCTCGATTTGTTGCCCAACTTGACGCTCACAGGCGAGGATTTGTCGGCCCAAGAAAAGAAAGCCATCGGCCTACGCGACAAGCAACTGGCCTTTCGGCAAGCGGCACCGGTGCATTCCGAGGCCCAAGCCATTGGCATCCACGCGGGCGACATCATTCTCGGCATCGACCCCTTCACGTTGGAAATGTCGGCCGACGCCTTCCGCGCTCATGTGCGGCGCAACTATCTCGTCGGCGATCGGGTGACGATTCGATGTGCTGCGCGACGGCAATAAGATCGGTTTGACAACGAAGCTGCGGTAATTAGACACGTCCCCCAAGCCGCGGGTTGAGGTACTCCGAAACCCACGGGTTTCGGAGTACCTCAACCCGCGGCTTGAGTGGCGGCTAACCAATTCCGCGCCCCGTCGATAAAATCCAGGTAAAGGAGCATCGCGGCGTGAAGGTAGCCCATTTCGACTGTTTTAGCGGCATCAGCGGCGACATGACGCTCGGTGCCCTCGTGGATGCCGGCGTTTCCGGCGAGGCGATCCGTGACGGCATCGCCTCGCTCGGCTTGCCGATCCGCGTCACCTTCGAAAAGGTGCGCAAGGGAGGCTTCACGGCCACACGGGCCACGGTGGAGGCACCGGCCGAGCACAAACATCGCCACCTTGAGGACATTGAAGAAATTCTGGCGCGCGGTTCACTCTCATCCCATCAACGCGACTTTGGCAAGCCGCATCGTGCGCCGCTTGGCGGAGGCGGAAGCAACCGTGCATGGCATGCCGCTCGAAAAAGTGCACTTCCACGAGGTCGGGGCGCTGGACAGCATCGCCGACATCGCCGGCGCCGCCGTGGGCCTCGATTTGCTTGGCGCCGAGAGCATCACTGGCGGGTCGGTGGCCACGGGAACGGGCATGGTCGCGTGCGCGCATGGCCTGATGCCGATACCCGCGCCGGGCACGGCGGAGCTTTTGAAGGGCGTGCCGCTGCGAACTTGCAATATCGCCGCGGAATTGACGACGCCCACAGGCGCCGCGATTTTGGCGACCGTCGTCGAAACCTGGGTGGACGCACCGGCCATGACGATCGAGCGCGTCGGCCATGGCGCAGGCACGCGCGACTTCGCCCAACAGCCGAACATTTTGCGTCTGTTCGTGGGCGAGGCCGAGTCCGCGGGGGCGGCGTCGGATCAAGTCTGGGTCGTGGAGACCAATCTCGACGACGTGCCGGCGGAGATTATCGGCTATTGCGTGGATCAATTGTTCGCCGCCGGCGCGGTCGACGTATTCAGCACACCGATCTTCATGAAGAAGAACCGTCCGGGTGTGCTGCTGAGCGTTTTGGTCCCGGCGGCGGCCCTCGCCGGAGTCGAGGAAGTCCTTTTTCGCGAGACAATGACCTTTGGCATTCGCCGCTATCTCGCTGAGCGGCACCTACTTCACCGAGAAGAGATCGTGGTGCAAACGCCATATGGGCCGGTGAAGGGCAAACTTGGTTGGCTTGAAGGGCGAGCGCCGATGTTCACACCGGAATTTGACGATTGTGCGCGCGTGGCCCGGGCGCAAATCTTGCGCTGCGCGAGGTTTACCAGGCAGCCCGCGCCGCTGCATGCTCACTGAAGCCTTAAAGTGTAGGACGGCTCTCCTGAGCCGTCATCATTCAGAACGGCTCAGGAGAGCCGTTCCACGAGTGTGATTTGGATTCCAAGGAGCGCTATGCTTTCCGCAAACGATATTCGCAAGCAGTTCGTCGACTTCTTCGTGGGGAAACATGGGCACACGTTCGTGCCGTCGTCCAGCGTGGTGCCGCACGATGATCCGACGTTGCTGTTCACGAATGCCGGCATGAATCAGTTTAAGGATGTCTTCTTGGGCACTGGCACCCGGCCGTATAAACGGGCCGCGAACACGCAAAAGTGCATTCGCGCCGGCGGCAAGCACAACGACCTGGATGATGTGGGCAAGGACACCTATCACCACACCTTCTTCGAGATGCTCGGCAACTGGTCGTTCGGCGACTACTTCAAAAAGGAAGCGATCCAGTGGGCCTGGGAACTTCTCACCGAAGTTTGGGGCATGGACAAGTCGCGCCTCTATGCGACCGTCTATGAGGGCAGCCCCGACGAAGGCGTGCCGCGCGACGATGAGGCCCTCGACCTTTGGAAGACCGTGACCGACATCGACCATGCGCACATTCACCTTGGCAACAAGAAAGACAACTTCTGGGAGATGGGCGAGACGGGGCCATGTGGGCCCTGCACCGAGATCCACATCGACCGCACTCCGGACAAATCCGGCGGCCATCTCGTCAATAAAGGGACGCCGGACGTCATCGAAATCTGGAACTTGGTGTTTATCCAGTTCAACCGCAACGGCGACCGGAGCCTGACGCCGCTGCCGGCCAAGCACGTCGATACCGGCATGGGCTTCGAGCGCGTGACGGCGGTGTTGCAAGATAAGGCGAGCAATTATGACACGGATGTTTTCACGCCGATCATGGACGCTCTGGGCCAATTGACTGGCAAGCATTATGGCGGCCGCCTGGAGGACCGCCTCGACATCGGCTTCCGCGTCATCGCCGATCATCTGCGCATGGCGACGTTCGCCATCACTGACGGCGCCCGCCCCGGTAACAAAAAACGCGACGCCGTGTTGCGCAGCGTGATCCGCCGCGCGGTCCGTTTTGGCTACCAATACTTCGACTTGCGCGAGCCGTTCATTTATAGGCTGGTGCCCGTGCTCGTCGAGCAGATGGGTGGCGCGTTTCCCGAGCTCAAGGGTAATCCCGGTCAGGTTGCCGACATATTGCGCTCGGAAGAGGAGGATTTCTACAAGACCATTCAGCGCGGCATGGTCCATTTTCAAGAAGCCGCCAGCAAAGCGGCGTCCGGGGGCCATATCTCGGGCGAGGACGCCGCCAACCTGCAAACGACGTACGGCTTTCCCAAGGATTTGACGACGCAGATGGCCCAGGAACTTTCCCTGAGCGTCGATGAGGCCGGCTATGAGGAAGCCATCGACAAGCATCGCGCTGTGTCCGGCCAAGGCCGCGACAAGGTCGCTGTCAGCGCCGTCTGCGGCGAGTTGCCCGGGACCGACGATTCGCTCAAATACAAGGGCCTCAGTACCAAGGGCAAGATCGTCGCCTGGGTCAAAGACAACCTGGTTGGCACATCGGGCAAATTGCTGCCCGGGGACCAGATCGCGCTGGTCCTCGACAAGACGAATTTTTACGCCGAGCAAGGGGGTCAAATCGGCGACAAGGGAACCATCACCACCAAGACCGGCACGTTCGACGTTGAGGACACGCAACGACTAGGCGGCAGCGTCTTGCATGTGGGCAGTGTGCGCGAAGGCTCAATCAAGGTCGGCCAACCAGCGACCCTGGAGGTTTCCGGCGAGCGGCCGGACACCATGCGCAATCACACGGCCACGCACCTCTTGAACTGGGCGCTGCGCCGGGTGCTGGGCGACCACGTCGAGCAAAAAGGCTCGCTGGTCGATGCCAACAAAACCCGCTTCGATTTCGCTCACGGCGAACCGCTCAGCGCCGAGCAAATTGCCCAGATCGAACGGCTCGTAAACGAGAGGATTTACGCCGACCTGCCGGTGACCGCCGTGCAAAAACCGCTGGAAGAAGCCAAGTCGCTTCCCGGCGTGCGCGCGGTCTTTGGCGAAAAGTATCCCGATCCGGTGCGGGTTCTGCTGGTGGGAGCCAAGAAGCCGGAGGAAGCCAATCTTGAGACGTCCATCGAGTTCTGCGGCGGCACGCACTTGACGCACACCGGCGAGGCGGGCTTTTTCAAGATCGTTGGCCAAGAGCTGGTGAGCAAAGGGGTTCGCCGGTTGACTGCGGTCACGGGCCGCGAGGCCGTCCGGGCCGTGCAAAAGTTGGCGTCGGTCGTGGATGATCTCACGGCCCGCATGCGCTGCAAACCGGAGGATTTGCCGGCCCGCGTCGAAGCCTTGCAAGAGGAGATCAAGAAGCTGCAGCAGCAAGTCAAGAAAGGGACGGCCACCGATTTGACCGGCGCCGGGGACAAGCTGCTCGCCGCCGCCGCCGAGGTCCACGGCATCCAAGTGATCATCGGCGAGATGCCCGCTGCCGGCGAAGACCAACTGCGCAACCAGGTCGATCGCATCAAGCAAAAGGCCGGCAGCGCGGTCGTCGTGGTCGGTTGGGCCGACGATGGCAAAGTCGGCTTACTGGCGGCGATCACCGATGATCTCGTGCAGAAAGGGCTGCACGCGGGCAAACTGATCGGACCGGTTGCGAAGGTCGTTGGCGGGGGCGGCGGCGGCAAGCCGACGCTGGCGCAAGCGGGCGGCAAAGACCCGGGGCGGCTGGGTGAGGCGCTGGAACTGGCGCGACGGCTGGTGGAAGAGCAGTTGGGCAAATGACAATGTCGAAACACGAGGAAAACCTCGGGCCACCGGCACTCAAAGTCTGCGGCCTTCAACTCTGGATACACGGTCGGGAGATCCCTGCCTCTCAAGACTACTATGACGGCAACTGGCTGAACGTGACTGTACATTGCGGAGCAAATAGCGCCAGCGTTTGGGCGTCCGGCTCGTTTTTAATGGTTCCCGACCTCGTGTTTTGGCTAAAGGGCTGCGAAGACCTTTATGCACAGCGCAATGGGGAAGCAATTCTAAATCCGTTTGAACCTAATCTTTTAATAACCATTCGTCCATTAGACAAAATCGGGCATTTAGTCATGCGAGTCGAAATAACTCCCGAACATTTGAGTCAACAGCACCGATTCGATTTTGCGATGGACCAAAGCTATCTGCCGTCGTTGATGGCACAGTGTCGCGCTATCATCGCGGAATATCCCGTGCGCGGCGCGTGAATCGCATGCTCTTAAACTTTCGTTTTTCACGCGAGAGTTCGCCCATGCGTGTTGACAAGGACCAACAGCCCCGCGATGATGAACCTACAGCGGTTATCCGCATGAGGTGAAAAATGGATCTGGAAGGCGTGGTTCACGACGGCGTCATTATCCCGGACGATGCATCGGCGTTGCCCGAGGGAACTCGCGTACGAATTAGCCCGTCCGCGGTCGTAAGCCCAAAGACGTTTGCGGAGCGGTACGCTCAGTTTTTGGGAGCAATCCCCGGTCTACCGACTGACCTAGCCGAGCAGCACGACCATTATCGGCTGGGGAAACCGAAGCGATGACTGAGTTTCTGGATACGTTCGCCTTAATCGCTTGGTTGAATCTGCGCGACCAAGCTCACGCCGTTGTGAAAGCATATTTTGAACATTTTAGGGGGCGTTTGCTAACAACCGAATGGGTGCTCATGGAACTAGCGGATGCTCTTTCCGCGCCGCAAGCACGCTTAACGACGGTTGCATTTCTCGAGGCCGTGCGCACGGACCCGATGTTTGACATCGTTGGCTATTCGCCCGCCGCTTACCAAGCCGGTTATGGCTTGTATGCGAATCGGCCGGACAAAGGTTGGTCACTGACCGATTGCATCTCGTTTGCTGTAATGGCCGAGGCAAGGTTTCGGACGCATTGACGTCAGACCACGATTTCGAACAAGCAGGATTCCGCGTTGTGTTCAAATAGGCGAGATGAATGATCGTTGCGACATTTGATGCCTCTCAGACGGCGACGTCATCGACATAACCGGGTTTTATCGTACCCAAAACCCGCCAACGCAGATTTGCGTTCCCGGCAGCACCTCACGCGATCAAATCCCTCACCACATGCCCATGCACGTCCGTCAAACGGAAGTCGCGGCCGGCGTAGCGATAGGTGAAGCGTTCGTGGTCGAAGCCGAGCAGATGCAGTAGCGTGGCATGCAAGTCGTGGACGTGGACGCGGCGCTCGACGGCTTGAAAGCCGAACTCGTCGGTGGCGCCGTAGACTTGGCCTCCCTTGACGCCGCCGCCGGCGAGCCACATTGAAAAACCCCAATGGTTATGATCGCGGCCATTGACGCGGCCTTCGTTGGAGCCGGGCGTGGGCAGCTCGACCGTGGGCGTGCGGCCAAACTCGCCGCCCCAAATCACCAGGGTGCTGTCGAGCATGCCGCGCTGCTTCAAATCCTTGAGAAGAGCGGCGATGGCTCGATCGCATTGTCCTGCCAACCGGCGATGATTGATCTCGATGTCGTCATGGTTGTCCCACGGCTGGCCGGGCCCGTGCCAGACTTGCAGGAAGCGCACGCCTTTTTCGAGCAAGCGCCGCGCGATCAAAAGTTGCCGGGCCTGCACGCCGGGACCATATAGGTCGCGTATGTGCTTGGGCTCGCGGCTGACGTCAAAGGCATCCTCGGCGTCGCGCTGCATGCCGTAGGCCAGCTCGAACGATTGGATGCGTGCTTCCAATTGCGGATCGCCGCGGCGCGTCTCGATGTGCCGCTCGTTGAGCCGTTGAAGAAGATCGATTTGCTTGCGCTGCTCCGCGGGCGAAACCAGCTTGTTGCGGATGTTTTCGATGAGGCCTTCGAGATCGGTGTGGCGCGTGTCGATGTAGGTGCCTTGATAGGCTCCGGGCAAAAACGCCGACTGCCAATTTTGCGTCTCCTGGATGGGATATCCCCCCGGGCACATGGCGATGAAGCCGGGCAGATTTTGATTGTCGCTGCCCAGGCCATAAGTGACCCAAGAGCCGAAGCTGGGGCGAATGAGCCGGGCGTCGCCGCAATTCATCAGCATGAGCGACGGTTCGTGGTTGGGCACGTCGGCGTGCATGGAACGGATGACCGCGATGTCGTCGATGCAGGAGCCGACGTGCGGAAAGAGCTCGCTGACCTCGATGCCGCTCTTGCCGTAGCGGTCGAAGCGAAACGGCGAGGGAAACGCCGCCCCGGTGCGGCGCTCGGTGCGCAGGTTCGCGCGCGGCAACGGCTGACCGGCGTAGCGCGCCAACGCGGGCTTCGGATCAAAAGTATCGACGTGCGAGGGGCCGCCGTTCATGAACAGGTGGATCACGCGCTTGGCGGTGGCTGGAAAGTGCGGCTGCCGCGGCGCCAGCGGCGCGATGTCAACCGGCGCGGCCTCGAGCAGCTTTTGATCGGCGAGAAGTTGCGTGAGCCCTAGAGCGGCGAAGCCCATGCCGGAGCGCTGAAGCATTTCGCGACGGGAAAGATACATGGTCGGCTCACATTCCATAGACATCCGCGGGATTCGGCGTACCTCATCCACGCGGCTTGAGGTTTAATCCACGAAGAGAAATTCGTTGGCAAGCAGCAATACCTGGCAATAGCGCTCCCACGGTGTCATGCCGGTGTTGTCGGCTTGGGCGTCGGCCAAAAACTGCTCACCTAATCCAGCCTCCTCCTGGTCTGCCGGGCGGGCGTAGACAAGCCGATAAAGCATTCGTATTTTGTCGGCCGTCTCGTGTGCCGCCGCAAGTTCGGGCCGGCGCGCAACGCTTTGGCTTGTTCTTGGGCAAACGGACTATTGAGCAAAAACAGAGCTTGTTGCGGCACCGTTGTTTGAAAGCGCTGAGGGTTGGTGGCGTCGGGGCTGGCAAAATCGAAGTTGCGAAAGAGGCCCGGCAGATTTTGGCGATCGATGAATGCGTAGAGCGTGCGCCGCCGGCTATAGGGGCTGGTGGTGATATCGACCGGGGCACCGTACAGCTTATCTTCCAAATGGCCGGCCACCGCGAGGAGCGAATCGCGCATCGTTTCGAAGTCGAGCCGTTTGCGGTTCATGCGTGCCAGCAGCCGATTTTCCGGATCGACCTTGGCCGCCTGGTCGTGGGCGGCGCTGCTCAGTCTGATAGACGTGCGAGAGCACCAGGAGCCGCTGCATTTTCTTGATCGACCAGCCATCTTCCATGAAGCGCGCCGCCAGATAGTCGAGCAACTCAGGATGGCTCGGCGGATCGGCGCGGAGGCCGAAGTCGCTCGGCGTGATGACCAGGCCTTGGCCGAAGAGATGTAGCCAGAGGCGATTGACGAGCACGCGCGCCGTCAGTGGATTGGTTTTGTCCACGATGGCCCGCGCCATCTCGAGCCGGCCGCTGCCTTGCTTGAATGGCTGCCGCTCCGCGCCGCCGAGCATGCCCAAGAACTGCCGCGGCACTTCCGGGCCGGGATTGCTCGGATTGCCCCGCAAGAAGACATGCTGCGTGGTCGCCCGCGGCGCGTCGCGCAAAATCATGGCTCGCGCCGGCGCGGCGGTAGAGCTTGCCTTGAACGCGTCCACCTTCTTTTGCAAAGATCGTAGTTCGTCCCGGAACTTGCGATTCTTCTTTGCCAATTCCTGTTTGTTCGTTTCCTTGTAATCTACAACGACCTTTTCCAGTTCCTTGAGCTTGTTCGCAAACGCCAAGTATTCCGGTGTCTTTTCCGGCTCGGCGATGAGGGGCAGGTCCTTCGGCTCAATCGAGTTCGCGAACACGCCGTAGAGCGAATAATAATCCTTAGTCGGTATGGGATCGTATTTGTGGTCGTGGCAGCGGGCACACGCGACAGTCAAGCCCATCAGCCCCCGGCTCGTTACGTCGATGCGATCGTCGATGATGTCCGGCGTGTTATTGAGGAAGCGCCGGCCCAGCGTAAGAAAGCCCATCGCCGCTTGGGTTTCCGCCGCCGCCGCTCCATTGGCAACCAACTGGTCAGCGGCAAGTTGCTGAAGCAAGAACTGGTCGTAAGGAAGATCGTTGTTGAAGGCTTTCACCACGTAATCGCGATAGGCGTAAGCGAAAGCGTAACGCCGTTCATCGGTGAACACGTAGCCCTTGGTGTCCGCGTAGCGGGCGACGTCGAGCCAATGCCTGGCCCAACGCTCGCCATAGTGTGGCGAGGCCAAGTAACGATCCACGACCTTCGCATAGGCGTCCGGCGAAGCATCGTTCTCGAAGGCGGCGACCTCTTCGGCCGTCACCGGCAAACCGAGCAGATCGAATTTGAGGCGCCGCAGAAGCGTGCGACGATCAGCCTGTGGATTGGGAATGAGCCCCTTGCTTTCCAGCTTTGCGAGAATGAACGCATCGACAGGCGTTTGCAACCAGACTTTGGTTTTTACTGGCGGAACCGTTGGCTTGCGAATCGGTTGATAGGCCCAGTGCTTTTTCCAGCCGTCATCGGCACTTGCCTTGGCAACCGCGTTATCCTTATCCGGCCACACGGCGCCCAGCTTGACCCAGGTCGTCAAATCCGCGATCGCCTGCGCGGGGAGCTTGCCCTTGGGCGGCATCTTCGGATCGGTTGTGTGCGCAATGGCTTTGATCAGCGAACTTTTTTCGGGGTGTCCGGGCACCAGCACCGGCCCATCGTCGCTTCCTTGGAAAGCCGCGGCCTTGCTGTCGAGCCGCAAACCTGCCTGATGTTTTTTCGGTCCATGACATGAATAGCAATGTTCGGCGAAGACCGGGCGTACTTTTGTCTCGAAGAAGTCCGCTAGCGATGTCTCAGCGGTCACAGCCTTGGTTTGCGCGTGAACCCCTGAGGAACAGAGTAAAACCAAGGCAATCGCTAAACGAAATTCCATGTGAAAATAGCCCATGGTTGCGGCGGCATGGATTGCATTAACAAGAGAAGGCTTTTTTCCGTATGCGTGAAATAGCCTTCGCTGCGGTGGGATAAACCAACTCTCCTACAGGATACACGCCGGCCGGACCGCGGTAAACTGTTTTTTTTGATGCGGTGGAGAAAGCTGCAGGATACGGAGTGCCTCGTCCCGCGGCTTTGGGGGATCGGGGTTAGCGTGCGTCGGCGCCGAGGGTGATTTTCACCTTTTTTTCGTCGTCGCCGCGCTCGTAGGTCACGGTCACTTCTTGTCCGACCTGATATTGGTTTTCGAGCAAGGAATAGAGTTCCTTCGCCGATTTGACGGGATGATCGTCGATGGCGGTGATGACGTCGCCCCAGCGAATGTGGCCGGCCTGATCGCGGCGCGTCGGTCGTAGCCCGGCTTTGTCCGCGGGCCCGCCGGGCGTGACGTCGAGGATCAAGACGCCTTCGAGGTTCGCGTTGCCGGGCCAATTGGTCGGGCGCCTCGGCTATCCCCAGGCTTGGGCGCGCGACTTTCTCGAACCGGATAAGCCTCGGCACGACGCGATTGACTTCGTCGACGGGAATGGCGAAGCCAATGCCGGCGGATGTGCCCGATGGACTAAGGATCGCGGTGTTGACCCCTATCAGTCGCCCGGCGCTATCCAATAAGGGGCCGCCGGAATTGCCGGGGTTGATGGCCGCGTCGGTCTGAATCATGCCTTTGATTGTTTCACCGTTGTCCGCCTGGATTTCGCGATTGAGAGCGCTGATGATGCCGGTGGTCAATGTTTGATCGAGCCCGAAGGGATTGCCGATGGCGAAAACCTTTTGGCCCACTTGCAGCTTGGACGATTCGCCGATGGGCAAAGGCTTTAACCGCGTTTTCGGCGCGTCGATCCAAAGCACTGCCAAATCTTTGTCCGCGTTGTATTTGGCCTGGTAGACCTTCCACGTGGAATGATCGGCCAGAGTCACGTGGATGGCACTGGCACCTTTGATAACGTGATAGTTGGTGATGATGCGACCCTTGTCATCCCAGATGATGCCGGAACCAGTGCCGCGCGGGATTTCTTGGATGTTGAGGTTAAAGCGATCCCGGTATTCCGACAAGGACGTGACGTAAACGACCGACGGCGACGCTTCCTTGAATAGTTCGATGGTTGATTTTTCGTCCTCGGCCAAGGAGCCGCGCGGCGTGATGACGCGAGCCTGAGCCGTCTTGTCACCGCCCGTTTCGTGGAGTTGCCCGAAGATGCCGTTGCCCGGCCAAAAGCGCCATACCAACAGTCCGGTGGCGAGGAAAAGCAGCATATACACGAGCAGAGTTTGGCAGGATGACTGATTGTTGGAGTCATTCGGCATGGGAATCTCCGCGAGGCCGCGCGCTTGGCTCGGATGTCACATGGGAGTAATATTACCAATTTCGAGCGCTCAAGGCGGTGCAAACGGCATACCCATGGTCAATGGTGGCAGCGCTCGATACCTTGCGCCGTGACTCGGACTTTAAAATTGTTCACACCAAAGAGGGTGAAGTTGGCGAGCTAGGGCAACATCGGGGTTGTGACATTCGCGGCGGATTATTATTCTGCCAAAGGGGTGCCGGCGCTTTCCAGAAAGGGTCTCATGCTGCAAGTTCTCTTCAACGTTCCGATCCATTATCTGACCGATTATTTGCCCGACTTGCCCCTGGCGGTTTATGTGGTAGTCGGCGCTGCACTGGTCGCGCTGGGGATCGCACTTGATCGCCTTCGGCGACAAGGGAACCTCTTCTCGATTCTCGGCTACCTCTTGGGCGTGCCGATCGCGGGGCTTGGCATCCTCAAGGTCATCGCGGTCGAAAAGCCGGAGATTCCCATCTATGGCTATGGCACGATGCTGTTCCTGGCGTTTGTTTTTTGCACCTGGCTCGCAGTGCGGTTGGGGCGCCGCGAAGGCATCTCGAAAAAGCGCGTGCAAGATTTGGCCGTGTGGATCTTCATCAGCGGCGTCATCGGTTGCCGGGCCGTCTTCATGATCCAATATCACGAGAATTACTCATCGCCGCTGGAGTTCTTCAAGCTATGGGACGGCGGCCTGGTCTTTTACGGAGGCCCGATCGGCGCCCTCATCGGCTATTTCATCGGCTATTTTTTGTGGTTTCGCGCCGATCACATTTCCAACTGGAAGGTGGCCGATCTCATCGCGCCGTGCGCCGCTCTGGGCCTGGCCCTGGGGCGGGTTGGTTGCTTGCTCAACGGTTGCTGTTACGGCAACGTCGCCTGCGAGTCGTGCCCGCATATCTCATTTCCGATCTCGGCGCCGGCGGTCGAGACGATGGTCAAGCGGGGCTACCAAACGATGGCCGGCTTCACCTTGGATACAGCGACCGCTGATTCCTTACGCCGCACCAATATAGTACGTTCGGTCGAGCCTGGCTCGCAGGCGGAATTAGCGGGCCTGAAGCCGGGAGACGAGATTGTGAAAGTCAACGGCAGTGAAAAGATCGAGAACTACTACGACCTGGAAAAAGTGTTGTTGCCGCCCTATTGGCCGCGCGGCGAAACCGAGCTTAGGCTCACCGTCATGCGCCGGGGAACACAGGGTGAAATTCCCATCAACATCGGTCCGTTTCGTCCGCTCAGCATCGGTCTGAATCCGACGCAAATCTACGAGACGATCAGCATGGTGCTGCTGCTCTTTTTCTTGCTCTCCTATTATCCGCTCAAGCGCTACGATGGCTCGGTCATGGTTTTCTTCATGCTGGGCTATGGCGTGCACCGCTTTCTGAACGAAATGTTGCGCACCGACACGGAGCCGGTCGCTTTCAACATGACGCTGTCGCAAAACATCAGCATCGTCGTGCTGATCGCGGCGCTGATATTGGGAGTGATTGTCTGGCGGCGTGGGCCGCGGCCGCAGGCGGTGCCGGCTGTGTAGGTTCCGCTTGCCGAGCGGGACTTCGGCTCTTTTGCAACAATCTCGCGACCAAGCGGAGCCTGCTGACGATAAAAGCAGCTTACTTCGTGCGCGGCTCTTTGGCGGGTCGCAGGTGCCGCAGCGCCACCAATATCTTCTCGAACTCCGCCGGCAGCGGCGCTTCCACCGTGATGGCACGTTTGAGCTTGGGATGATTGATGCGCAGGCGGTGGGCGTGCAGGGCTTGCCGCGCGATCAAGGTCTCGTCTGCTGCCGGATCAATCTCAGGATTAAGGTCGGATAAGCGTAGGCAAGCGCGGCCGCTATAAAGCTTGTCCGCCACCACGGGACAGCCGATGCTGGCGAGGTGGACGCGGATTTGATGCGTGCGACCCGTCTTGGGTTGAATGCGGCAAAACGTATAGCCGCGAAAGCGTTCGATCACCTCGTAAAAGCTGGTCGCTTCCTTGCCGTCTTCGGAGTCGGTGACCATCATCTTGACGCGGTCGTGCGCGTGGTGGATGATGCGACGCTCAATGTAATCGCTGTCCCGATCCAAGACGCCCGCGACAATCGCGATATATTCCTTGAAGACTTTCCGCGTCTCGAACTGCATCGCCAAATCGCGGTGCGTCGCCTCCTCCTTGGCCACAAGGATCACGCCGCTAGTGTCGCGGTCGAGCCGATGGACGATGCCGGGGCGATAGTCGCCGTTGTATTTGCTCAGTTCGCTGCCGAAGTGATATTGCAGAGCGTTGACGAGCGTGCCCGACCAGTTCCCCTTGGCGGGATGGACGACCATGTTGAACGGTTTGTTGACGATGGCCAGGAACTCGTCCTCGTAAAGGATATCGAGCGGGATATTCTCGGGGGCCGGCGGGCCGTGGGTCGCTTCAGGCAGCCAAATGCGAACGTGATCGCCGACGCGGACTTTGAAGCTGGCTTTCGTGGGACCGTCGTTGACGGTGACGCTGTTCGCCTGGATCGCCTTTTGAATCAGCGAGCGGCTAAAGTCGGGATATTGGGCCGTGAGATATTGGTCCAGTCGCTGGCCCGCGGTTTTGGCTTGCACCGTGAGGTCAACGGCCCGGCCGACGCCGGGAATGGCTAAGACTTCCTCGTCCAGATCGTCGTCGATGTCGGCCATGGGGATGGAGGAACCGCGCCGTCAAAGAGCCGCGCACGCAGTAAGCGGTTGACGCTGGCGCAAGGCCCAAACCGCTTACTGCGTGCGCGGCTCTTTGACGGCGTGGCTTATTTGTCCTTGCCGGGCAGCCCGGGTAGTTCCAGCGGCGCGGGTTGGCCGGGGCTCAGTCCCGGAGGCAATGGCGGCAGGCGATCTTCGCGGACGAACTCGATGCGCAAATCTTGGTAGACCTTGAGCACCTCGTCGCGCTTTTGCTTGTCGCTCAAGACCTCAACGCGCTTTTTGCGCAGCTTGCCCAGAGCGGTGTCTTTGTGGTTGTCGGCGACCACCTTGTAGGCGTCCAGCGCGGCTTGCCAGTTTTCTTCGGGTTTGATGAGGCGTGTTTCGGCGATTACCGCCCGCGCATAAAGCGCTTCGGGCAAAAGCACCTTGTCGTCTCGACTTTGCTCGGCCAGCTTGGCGTACACTTCGTCGAGGCTGTCGAGGTTTTTCAGCGCGTCTTTGGGATTGGTGGCCAAGTAGCGGAGCATCGTCCGCAACTCGCTATAGTAAAGCTCGAATTCGGCGGCCTTGGCCGCGTTCGTGCCGGGATCCTGCTGGATGAGCGAAGTGAGCAGTTGCTGGTGTCCGTCCTCGAATTTCGCCCAGCGTTCGGCATTATCGACCCGCTGGACTTCGGCTTTGCGGAAAAAGAGCCAAACGACGATGATCACCACGCCCGCCAACACCACCCAGAGCATTGTCCGCTTCTGCGGTTTTTGCTTCATGCCCTGCATCACGCGGCCCACGCGGTCAGCCAGGGCGTTCGTTTCCAATTCTTTGCGATGTTCCGCTTTCATGCGGCAGACGCTCCTGTCGTCGGGAATGGGCTCGGGGATACGTTGATTTACGTGATGATAGGAGAGTTCGGTGATCCGGTCAAGTGGAGCGCCAGGCGAGCGGGGGGCGTAAGCCCTCTGATTTTTGACGATCCAGCGCACTCCGCTGCGCGTCGCGGCTAAACATTGTCGTCATCGTCTCCCTTGAACACCGATTTGTCCAATTTATATTCAGCGATCTTGGTGGTGATGCTGCGCCGGGAAAGGCCGCAAATGCGGGCGCAGCGACCGACGTGCCCTTGGGTTTTCTGCAAAGCACGGCGGATATATTGCTCCTCGATTTGGCCGAGCGTTTCCTTGAGAAGGACCGTTAACGGCTTGTCCAAGTCCCAGAGCGGCTTCGCCTTGACCGGAGCCACGAGGTCGGGGGGTAAGTTGTGCATTTCGATCACTGGGCCGCGCGTGGTCACGCAGGCGCGCTCGATGGCGTTTTCAAGCTCGCGGATATTGCCCGGCCAGGGATAATTGAGAAGGAGCTCCATGACGTCGGGTTGGATTTTTTTGGGCGGCTCGTTGGCACGGGCAAACTTAATGGTGAAGTGCGTGGCCAAAAGGGGAATGTCCTCGGGCCTTTCGCGCAGGGGAGGCAGAACGATTTTGATGACGTTCAATCGATAGAACAAGTCCTCGCGGAACTTGCCCTCTTCGACCATCTTGTGCAGCGAGCGATTGGTGGCCGCGATGACGCGCACGTCGACTTGGATCGCCTTGGAGCCTCCGATGCGCTCGAACGAGCGTTCCTGGAGGACGCGCAGCAATTTCGCCTGCATGGTAGCGGGCACGTCGCCGATCTCGTCGAGAAAAATGGTGCCGCCGTTGGCCATCTCGAAGCGTCCCGGGCGTTGGCCGACGGCGCCGGTGAAGGCGCCCTTCTCGTGGCCGAAGAGCTCGCTTTCGAGCAGCGTTTCGGGAAGGGCGGCGCAATTGACGGCGACCATGGGACCATTGCGGTGGCTGGAAGCGCCGTGAATGGCGCGGGCGACCTGTTCCTTGCCGGTGCCGGTTTCGCCTTCGATGAGGACGGTGCTGTTGGTGTCGGCGACGTGATTGATAAGCTCGAAAACCGCGTGCATGCGGGGATTTTTGCTGAGGATGTTTTGAAACGTGTAGGTCGTTTCAAGCTGCATGCGCAGATGGGCGACCTCATCGAGCAAGGCCCGTTCGCGCAAGCGCCCGGTCAATGACGCGCCGCAAATGATCGAGATCGATCGGCTTGGTGAGAAAATCGGTCGCGCCCAGGCGAATCGCCTGCACGGCTTCGTCGATGCTGCCGTGCCCCGTGGTCACGATCACGCTCACGGATAAGCGGCGGCGCTGGATTTCCTGAATCAACTCCATGCCGTCCAATTTGGGCATGCGTAAATCGGTGATGGCGATGCTGTATTCTTGGTGAGTCAGTTCTTCCAGCGCCTTGAGACCGTCCGTTTGGAATGAAACGTCCAGCGCGGGATTGATTTCCAACAACTGCTTCATTTGCTGGCAGGTCGCCTCATCATCGTCGACAATCAGCAGCCGACGCGGCGCCGATGGGCGCGGTGCCGTGCTGGTCCCGTCCACCGTTTTCGGTAACACTGGGGAGGCTTCTTTGAGCATTCGATGGTCTCGTGTAACCTTGGACAACACCACCTTATAATTCGTTAGGCAGCGGAGTGCCTAAGAATAAGGAAGGTCAATTCCCAATAATCATCTTACGGTTGAGTTTTAGCCGAGGCAAATGAGAAATGTGCGTACATTTATGTACACTAGCCTGAAGCGTCAGGGAGGGATGTTAAAAGCCCTTGCTAACGCTTCGGGTTAGTGTGTCGAATCCAAAAGACCCTCGCTAACGCTTCGGGTTAGTGTTGCGTCGAATTCATTTGCGACCACGCCCGCTGCCGTGGGAAACCTCGTGCTCCATTCGGCGCCCTCTTCGGCTTCACCTTCATCCTCGGCACCTTCCTCGTCTTCGTCCTCTCCTTCTTCTTCTTCCTCTTCGCCCTCTTCTTCGGCGTTGAGGTTAATGACCGATTCGGCGAGCTCGGTCAGCTTTTTGTCCGCATCGGCCTCTTCGTCCAAGGTTTCCTGGAGAAGGCCCGCGGCCTCCTCGAAGCCGAGAAGGTTCGCGAAAGTGCGCACGCAGCCGTAGCCGGCGATTTCGTAATGTTCCACGCGCTGGGCGGCAGCGATGAGGGCGGCATCGAGCACACCGGGTGCTGCCTCTTCTTCCATGACTTCTTTGCCCTCTTCGATCAAGCCTTCCATGGCCTTGCATTTTTTACCCTTGGGGCTGGTTTCGAGTTCTTTAAATATGGTTTCGAGGCGTTGGACTTGGCCCTTGGTCACTTCCAAGTGCTCAGTGATCGCGTCGCGCAATTCCGGGGAATTGGCCGCCTTGGCCATTTTGGGAAGCGCCTTGACCAGCTGATTTTCGGCGCTGTAAAGGTCTTTGAGTTCATTCACATAGAGATCGTGCAGAGATTTCAGGGCCATGATGTACTCCTTCGCGTTGGGTAAAGCCGTTGATGTGCTGACACCGCCAAACAAAATGGCGTGAACCAGTGAATTAAGCAATTCATATGCCATCGCTGGTGCGTCCGGGCGAATCGTCCTTCTCGAATTTTTCGGGTCATCGGTCCACGAATTGCTTGAATTTAACCCATTCGTTCGCGTCGAAGGAATGATTTATCCGCATGTCGGAAGTCAACACAATCCAGCCATATGTTTGGGGAGAATCGCGATGGTGCTCCAGCGCCTTATTAGCCTTATCACCAATGCCGCCAATCTGCGGCGTAAGATCGCGCCCGAACAAGCGCTTCTCGATGCCAAATATGCCCTCGCGGAGCGGATGCTGGCCGCGGGTATAGACGATGGATACCTGGGAGGCGTGATCAACTCGCTCGACGCTGAAATTGGGAAGGACGGAGCGTCAAACATGCGCGCACGCACGCTGTTGGCCGAGCGCCGAAGCCTGCTGCTGCGCTTGGCAGAAGCCGCTCTGGAGTTCGACGCTCCGCTTCCTGGGCGCAGCCCGAGTACGACAAAGCCCGCGCCTGTGAAGCGGCTTGCGATGCGGCGGGCGCGGCGAGTCATTTCCCGCTAGAGCAAGCCATGCCGAGATTCCAGGTAGCGGCGCACACCAAAGCGGTATCGAACGCCTAGCAGTCGCGGAATTTGGATCACCTCATCGCAGAGCTTGAAGTACCTCCTACAATAAGATCATGCTGCGTGGATGAGATGATCCAAGTTCCCCGGAAGACATAGCCGCCCCACTCCCGGAACCTTGGGGCATTTCCGATTCACGTCGACCGCGATCCTTCCCATCCCTACAATGGACCGAGTATGCCCCGCCCCGAGATGCCTTGCACTCTCGATTCACGCCAGCCACGTTTATTCCAGCAGGGTTCGGAATTTAACAGATTTTTTTCGCGAGGGGCCAACGGTCGCATGTCTGGAGCCGATCACAACAACGACGGAGTCGTCTCGTGGCCGGCGCCGCCCCTTGGTTGCTTGCACCAAATTTTCGAGAAGACGGTAGATCGCGTTCCGCAGGCAACGGCCCTCGTTTGCGATAAAGCATCGCTGACATACGCCGATTTGGAGGCCAGGGCCAACCGCCTCGCGCCGCGTCCTCGCCAAAACATTGGCTCCGGCGCCCCGCGTGGGCTTGCTGCTCGAGCGGTCGAGATCGACACGTATGTGGCCCTTGTTGGCCACGCTGAAATGCGGCGCCGCCTTCGTGCCACTCGACCCGTCCTTTCCGGCCGACCGCTTGCCTTCATCGCCGAGGACGCGGGCCTGGGCCTGCTGTGACGACGACCGCGTTCGGCCTCGACTGCGGGCGTCGCTTGCCGCGTGCTGGCCCTGGATGACGCGCCCGGCGTGGCGTGGGAGTCGGCCGCCGGCCGAACCTCGACCGCCCACCGACGCCTCGCCTACATCATCTACACCTCGGGCACGACGGGCCGGCCCAAGGGCGTCGCGATCAACCATGCGAGCATCTTCAACTTCCTCACGGCTGCACGCCGATCTACGGCGTCACCGCGAGCGATCGCGTCTACCAGGGCATGACGCTGGCCTTCGACTTCTCCATCGAGGAAATCTGGCCGACCTTCGCCGCCGGGGCGACGCTGGTGGCCGGGCCGACCGACCATCGCCGGCTCGGCGCCGGGCTGACCGACTTCCTGATCGAGCAGCGAATCACCGTCCTCTGCTGCGTGCCGACGCTGCTGGCCACGCTCGAGCGCGACGTGCCGACGCTGCGCACCCTGCTGGTCGGCGGCGAGGCGTGCCCGGCGGACCTCGTCAAGCGCTGGAGCCGGCCGGGCCGGCGATGCTCAACACCTATGGCCCGACCGAAACGACCGTCACCGCCACCTGGACCGAACTGTGCCCGGCAAGCCGGTGACCATCGGCCGGCCGTTGCCCACCTACACGCGTCCACATTCTCGACGAGCAACTACGGCCGTGCGCGCCGGGGAGCGGCGAGATTTGCATCGGCGGGCCGGGCGTGGCCGTCGGCTACGTCAACCGGCCCGAGCTGACCGCCGGAACGCTTCGTCGCCGATCCGTTCGCCGACGCCCGGCGGCCGGCTGTATCGCACCGGCGACCTCGGCCGGCTCACGCCCGACGGCGAGATCGAATACCTCGGCCGGATCGACACGCAGGTCAAGATTCGCGGCTACCGCATCGAGCTGGGCGAGATCGAGGCGGTGTTGGTCGAAGAGGATGATGTCACGGGCGCGGTGGTCAACGTGGCGTCCGG
>CAVVSQ010000027.1:0-18225 GCA_963750865.1 uncultured Planctomycetota bacterium | reverse complement strand
TCAAGAACCTTCAGATACTTTCTCTTGGCGGCCGAGAGAAGTTCGGCGCGACGAAGATCACGGATATGGGACTAGAGGAACTGAAAGGTCTCAATCGCTTGAAGTTTCTCACCCTTCGCGGCACTCAGGTCGCGGGCCTGAAGGGGGTGAGCGGCATGTCGAGCCTGGAACTTCTTAACCTCGATTTCACCACGGTCACGGACGCGGGACTTAAGGAACTGAAGGAGTTGAAGAGGCTACATTCTCTCTTCCTTCGGCGCCACAAAAGTCACGGACAAAGGACTGAAAGAACTGAAATATATTAAGAGCTTGCAGTCGTTGTCGCTCAATCGAACGAAGATCACAGGCGCGGGGCTGAAGGAGTTAAAGGAACTCAACATTTGCAGAGCCTCGAAGTAGCGTACAACGTGATCACCGACGTAGGGCTGAAGGAACTAAAGGAACTGAAGAGCTTGCGGTGGCTAGCCCTCAACGGCAACGATGTCACGGAGGCGGGGCTAAAGGAACTCAAGGTCGCATTTCCTAAGACAGAAATCAGTTCAGGCGGCTCTGGCAAGTGAACTTATTCGTTCGCCGAACCAGTATAGAATAACGACCCAGCAACAGACGCAATGGTGACCGATGAAGAGCCTGGCTGACGCACTTTCCCCTGAAATCGCTCGACAAATCGACCCCGCTTGGCGTAAAAACGAGGCTGCATACTGGGCTGTCCGCGACCAGGTCCTAGGTCATTTGGAAAGTGGATGCTATGCCGACCGTCTTGCGAAGCGGCCCTACCGCTTCTACTTCTACAGCCATGAACCCAATGAGCCGCCGCATGTCCATGTTGATAGGGACGATTTGTCGGCCAAGTTCTGGTTGCAGCCGGTCGGACTCGCACGGAACTTCGGCTTTTCGCCCAAGGAGTTGCGGCGGTATCAGAAACCTGGTGATTCAACATCAAGCGGCATTGTTGGAGGCCTGGCATGGGCATCTTGGCGCTGACGGCTGACGAGCGTGTCACCGGCGTGAAGTTCACGAAAGACACATTGAGCGTGTCACTTCGGGACGGGCGGACCATCACCGTCCCGCTCGCCTGGTATCCGCGATTGTTCAATGCCACCGCGGCCGAGCGGAAGAACTGGCGGGTTGCCGGCGGCGGCTACGGCATCCATTGGCCTGACATCGATGAAGACCTGAGCACGGAAGGATTGCTTCGGGGAGCCCCGGCCCCGCGAAGCCGTAATGTAAAGGATAATGGTGATCGCGCACGAAACCTCGAACTAAACGTTGAAAAGTCGTTTGCCGTGTAGAATGCACGTTGAGATAGTTAAGGGACCATCCATGCAAACCGTTAAATACGTCTATTGGGAAGAGGAAAATGCCTGGCTGGGCTACTTCCAAGAGTTCCTGGACTACTGGACGCAAGGCGAGACGCTTGATGATCTGAAAGATCATTTGCGTGATCTGTACAGGGACTTAGTCGTTTCATGCGCGACGTAGAATCGGGGGCCGACGCCCCCCGCTCGCCTTTATTTCGTTTGCGAGGCCAGGGGTCTTGCCCGGGGCTCGCCGATAGCCGATCAAGTCACGCACGTCGTCCATTCGTGATTCATCGAGTTGGCCTTCCGGCATGATCGATTGCGGAGAATGCTGCCGGCTTTCGATGTCGCTCTTGGGCAGCACGATGGATTCGTTGGGCGTCTGCACCGTGACGGCTTTATCGGTTTCATGTTTGATGATGCCCGTGATGATGCGGCCACTGTCGTGGTGAGAATCGTGACCTGGTAATCCTTGGCGACGAGGCGCTGGGATCGAGGATGTTCTCCAGGATGTAATCGAGGTTGGCCCGCTGGGAGCCGGTCAGTTCGGGGCCGACGGCGCCGCCTTCGCCGAAGAGTCGGTGGCAGGCGGAACAGCTCTTTTGATAAAGGGCGCGGCCATGCGGCAAATTCGCGCTCTTAAATAATCGGCGGTCAGCGCTGACTTATATTTTTTCATAAGCCCCGCTTTGACAGTAGACGCCGGGCGGATGGTGCCCCAAACTTTGGCGAGCGCCTCGGTGACTTCCTTGTTGCCCAGATGCTTGTATTTGCCGGGCGTTGAAGGCGGAGACATCGCCGCGCACATCTGCTTGGCCGCGATGGCGTTCAAAAGGGCGCGGGCATACTCGGGCCTCGATGTGAGCGTGTGAATGGCGTCCGCTTTCTCGGTGTCGCTTAAAGTTGCATAGCGCTTGAGCAATAGCGCCGGCGTTTGCGGATTGTCGAAGCGTGCCAGACCTCTGATCGCCGCGCCGCGCATGTCCTTGTCCGCGAGCAAGCCTTGCAGCACGGGAACCAGGTCCGCGCGCTGCTGGAACAAAAGCGTATCCAGCGCACTTTCGCGTTTCGCCGTGGCTTGTTTCGGGTCCACCACGACCTTTTCAAGAGCGGCCAGCGCCGGCAGTCGCCAAATTGCACGGCGAGGGCAGCGCACGGCTCCGCACCTCCGCCAGCGGGCTTTGCACCAAAAGCGGATAGGTCGCTCCCATTGGTTGGGCATGTCAACGTGCCGGCGGCCTTGCAATCCCTCCTCCAGCCCGCGCAACATATCGCGCGAAACGTTGGGTCATCGGTTTCCGCGAGCATATCGAATAACGAATCCACGACGGTTGCCGATGATCGCCAAGGGCAATGCGGCGCGCGGCGTACTCGCCAACAAGGGGATCCTCATGTGTGGCAATAATTCACCGGACGTTGCACCGGGTCCAAAGAGCGGCTCGATGCCATACCAAAGCATCAGCGGCAGATAAGGATCGTCGGCGTCGGCACTATGTGTAACCAGCTCGCCGGCCAATTCCAGCGCTCGGCCAAAGGCAAGCGTTGCAGCCCCGAGGCGAGTTCCAGGCGCACGCGCAGCGACGCCGTACGCCGCAGCGGCCAACAGGCAGGGTTTGCATGCCTGCCAGGATGCGGGCGTTTCCATGGCGAGCCGAACCGCCCAGCCGCGCACCTCTTCCTCTTGCTGCGGATTCAGGAGATCGCGGATCGTTTTTGGGTCGACTCCGCCGGTTATGTGCAAGGCCCACAACGCGTGCAATTGAATTTCGGTAGCGCGCGGCCACGGGCGGCGCCAGGAGGTTCAGCAATTGTGGACGCGTTTCCTTGGCCAAGATGCCGGCGGCAGCCCGCTCTTGCAAAACGCCGCCGCGCCATCCGCACGAACCAGTCGTTTTGTGCGTTTGCAGCTTCACCAGATCAACGTCGGAAAGCTTGCGCCACGTCCCATTTCTTGCCGATCGTCGCTGCCGGATTGTGCGGTTTGCCATAAGCGATCTTGTAAATCCGGCCGTTGGTCTGATCGACCACTTTGTAATTGTGGCATTCGCCGGTGTCCGTCCAATCGCTGACATAAACGCCGCCATCGGGGCCATAGCATAGAGCGATGCCGCGAAACCACGGATCGTTGGCCAGCATGAAGTCCTTGCCGTGACGGGCGACGTCGCTGGAGCCGTGGCGTTCGAGGATGTCGTTGTTGATGCGATTGCCGTGCAGATTGCACATGAAGACGCCGTTGCGGTAGCTTTCGGGTAAGTTGTCGCCCAGGTAAATCATGCAACCGACGTGGGCGTGGCCGCCGCCGGCGTCGGAATGTTCGATCTTTGGCCAGTCTTGGTGCCGCGTGACGTGGTCCAACTGCCGCCGCCCCAGTGAATGTGATCGGCGCACATTTTCATCAGGCCAAAGATATTGGGATTGAGGTCTTGGCCATACATGCGTTCGAAATGGGCGCCCGGCACCACATGCCAGAGATGGCCGATCACGCAATTGGTGATGAACATTTGGCCGTACTTGTCAAAATCCAGTCCCCAGGGATTGGTCGTTCCGTGGGCGAACACTTCGAATTGCCGGGACGTCGGATGATAGCGCCAGACGCCGCAGTCCATGGCCGGGCGTTTGTCGACCGGATCGCCGGGCCTGCCGACTCGGATGACCGCCTGGATGCCATGGCAACCGTAGAGCCAGCCATCCGGCCCCCAGGTCAGGCTGTTGACGACGGTGTGGCCCGCTTTGATGTCGAAGCCGTCGAGAACGATCTGCGGCGGACCATCGGGAATATCGTCGCCATTTTTATCGGGAATGAAGAGCAAATAAGGCGTGGCGGCAACGAAGACGCCGCCGAAGCCGACCTGCAGCCCAGTGACGTTGGCCAGCTTGTCCATGAACACCGTGCGCTTGTCGAAAACCCAGTCGCCCTTGGTGTCCTCGAAGATCAAAATGCGGTCGCGGCCTTCCTTGGGATCGGAGTGCCATTTGGGATAGGAGAGGCATTCGGCGACCCAAAGCCGGCCACGCGTGTCCATGCACATGGCGATCGGCTGGACGACATCCGGTTCACCCGCGAACAACGTGGCCTTGAAGCCATGCGGCACCGTCATGTGCGACGGGGCCACGCGCGGCGGCAGCGGGGCCTCGTTCGTGGTCTGGCCGGGCAGCGCTGTGGGCAAGCGGTGAAAAAGAAAACGGTCACGAGAGAATGGATGACGTGTTTCATCATGGCAAATTAGCAAGCGCAGCGCGCCAATGCAACCATAATGAACGACCTGGCATCATTTGCCGCCATCCGCTAAATCTGAATCATGCAGATCATCTGTGCCGGTTGCCAAAAACCGTTGCAAATGCCGGACAGCGCCGCGGGTCAACCCGTGCGCTGTCCGATGTGTCAGACGGTTTTCACGGCACCGGTGCTCATGGAAATCGAGCCGGTTTTCCCCATCGCCGAACCAGTTGTCACGGAGACCGCGATCACCAAGCCGCCGCCGCTGCCAAGCGCAGGATCACCCGCAGGGCAGTCGGACCGATAGGCCAAGTTCGGCGTCTTGGGATCGTGAAGATAGGGAAATAGGCCTCAAGCAAGCGCGTTACGGTGTGCTTTTGAGCATGGGGGCCGGTCTGCTGAGCGGCGCGGGGCTGTACTTTCTCTTTTACATCGTCATTCATTTCTTGCTGTCAGGGTGCATGCTCCCCGGTTTTCCGATGCGCGGCCAAAGTCGGGGGCTGATCGCGCTCATCTTTGGCGCCACTATCCTCTTTTGCATACCGTCGATCTTCATGTTTGTCGGAGCCGCCCATCTGCGGGCGGCGCGCTCGCGCGGGCTCGTCATCACCGGCGTCGTTTTCGACTTTATCATGTGCGCCGTGCTGGCGCTCGGAATCATCTATCGCCTTTTAACTCTCGCACACGTGCCCGCCACGGAAGTGACGCTGGGCCTGGCGTTTATCCACATATTCTTGGCCGCGGGCGGCATCGCCCTGGGCTTGGTCGCCGGCATTCGCGTGTTGTTCCTGCTGCGTAGGCCGGGTGTCAAGGAAGCGTTTGGCTACCGCCGCATCGAAGCGTTGCACGATGCGGACACCGAATGGGAGCATCAGCGCCGTTTGCGCCGCCGCCATGGCGGAGAAGACTGACCTTTAACCCTTCGCTGCCCGACCAGACTTCGTCTTGGTAATCGTCCTTTCGAGCAAAATCAGCGAGTGGGCAAGTTGCGACGTGCCGCCCCCCATGGGTGTCTCGCGGATCGGCTCCCAGCCTTCATTGAGGAACTGAGCCAGAGCCGAGGGTCGGCTCCCCCGCGGCGTTCATGTCCGAGTTGGCCAGCGCGGGCCAACTATGGCCGGCGTTGTTCACGATGACGTAGCAGAATTGTTTCATAAACCACCTGGATAAGGGCGTTAGTGGTCTCACGGATGAATCAGT
Source organism: uncultured Planctomycetota bacterium (assembly GCA_963750865.1). Lineage (GTDB taxonomy): Bacteria > Planctomycetota > Planctomycetia > Gemmatales > Gemmataceae > CAVVSQ01. The sequence continues at coordinate 12,507 of CAVVSQ010000027.1, read as the reverse complement.
CGGCCAGCGGTTAGTTTGGGCCAAGGCAGGGCAAACGGCAATCCCAAGAATTCGTTTGCATTGGCCAACAATCGACCATACATTGGCACAGTCTCTCTTCGACCAACCGATGCAGCCCGCACGCCATCTCAACAAATCGTAAAGGAGTTCGCGATGAACCAGCGCAACCGCCGCGATTTTCTCAAAGCCACCACCGTAGCCGCGACCGCGAGCCTGACCGCGCCGTGGGGCTTTTGGCCTGGCGCGGCACTGGCGGATGAGCCGCGCCGGCTGGGGCCCAATGATAAGTTGAACGTCGCCTTCATCGGTGCCGGCGGCCGGGGCAGCAGCAACCTGGCAGCCATCGGACGCACCGAAAATGTCGTCGCCCTGTGCGATGTCGATCAAAACCGAGCGGGGGCATCCTTCCGACGCTATCCCGAAGGCGGCCAAATTCGACGATTTTCGCGTCATGCTCGACCGCCAGCGCGACATCGACGCGGTCGTCGTCAGCACTCCCGATCACCAGCATGCAGTTACCGCCGCTGCCGCCATTCGGCGGGGCAAGCACGTCTATTGTGAAAAGCCGCTGACGCACGATGTCTGGGAAGCGCGCCAACTTCGGGAACTCGCGGCCCAGCACCATGTCGCCACCCAAATGGGCAACCATGGGACCGCGGCCAGTGGGCTGCGCACCTCCGTCGAGGTCGTTCGCTCCGGTGCTATCGGCGAAGTCCGCACGGTGCATGTCTGGACGAACCGGCCCATCTGGCCGCAAAACATCGCTCACCGCCTACCGGCCGAGCAACCGCCTCAAAGCCTCAACTGGGATATGTGGTTGGGGACGGCACCGAGCCGGCCCTACAACCATGGCTATGTGCCGTTCGCCTGGCGCGGTTGGTGGGACTTCGGCACCGGCGCTATCGGCGACATGGCGTGCCATACCATGAACATGCCCTTCATGGCGCTGAATTTGGGCGCACCGACGTCGATCGTCGCCGACCTGGCAACGCCCCTCAACGCGGAAACCGCTCCAGAAGGCTGCACGGTCACCTACGAGTTTCCCGCGCGGCACAACCTGCCTCCCGGCCAAGGCGAATTACCCGCCTGCCGCCTGCTCTGGTACCAGCGCCGCCTACCACCCAGCGAACTGTTCCAGGGCCAAACGCCTTCGCAGAGCGGCTGCCTGTTGATCGGCTCCAAGGGAACGCTGTATTGCGCGTCGGAAAACGGCGACCAGCGTCGTCTGTTGCCCGAGAGCAACTTCCGCGATTATCAGCCGCCCCAAGCGACCCTGCCGCGCTCGCCCGGCCATCACGCCGAGTGGATACGCTCCTGCAAGGGAGGTCCGCGGGCCATGAGCAACTTCGACTACGCCGGCCCCTCACCGAAATGGCCTTGCTCGGCAATGTCGCCATCCGCGCCGGCGACCGCGTCACCTGGGACGCCCCGCACATGGTGGTCACGCCCACAAGCGCGCAGCGCTTCATCCGCCGCGAATATCGCCAGGGCTGGACGCTCTAAGTAACCCGTCGATTTTTTGCACCTTGTTGTGGGACGGCTCTCCTGAGCCGTCCAAAGAAACGACCGCGCAGGGTGCTCCGGGTGCCATAGTTTGCCGGTACTCCGGCTAACTATGCTTTCCGCCAAGAGACACTCAATGGCCATGAACCGGCGGCGGGCACGGACCGAAACATAGTTAGCCGGAGTACCGGCAAACTATGGCACCCAAGCTCGGAAAAGGCGTCCTACACTTCCCCATTCAGCACCGCGATCAAGGGCTCCAAATGGCGTCGATAGTTTCGCGCCGGGTGCCATAGTTTGCCGGTACTCCGGCTAACTATGCTTTCCGCCAAGAGACACTCAATGGCCATGAACCGGCGGCGGGCACGGACCGAAACATAGTTAGCCGGAGTACCGGCAAACTATGGCACCCAAGCTCGGAAAAGGCGTCCTACACTTCCCCATTCATCGCCGCGATCAATGGCTCCAAATGGCGTCGATAGTTTCGCGCTGGGTGCCATAGTTTGCCGGTACTCCGGCTAACTATGCTTTCCGCCAAGAGACACGCAATGGGCAGTGAACCGGCGGCGGGCACGGACTCAAACATAGTTAGCCGGAGTACCGGCAAACTATGGCACCCAAGCTCGGAAAAGGCGTCCTACACTTCCCCATTCAGCGCCGCGATCAATGGCTCCAAATGGCGTCGATAGTTTCGCCATCGGCCCACCGCTTGCTTTGAAATCGGCTTGCGTACTTGAATTGAACTGGCCGTGCGCACCACGCGGCCATTATCGAAAAACGCCAGGCAGCGCTCATCCCAATCGAGGCCGCAGAATTTCACCAGTTCACGGCTCACAGCCTCCTGCTTCTCCACCAACTCTTCATATGTCACGTCGTAAATGCGCAGAGGAAGCACGTCCGACCAGTGACTCATCAGCTTTTCATAGCTGCGATACCAGATCCCGATATCTTCAAGGGACCATGCAAACGGCATGTCCTTGAAATTTTGGAAATAACAAGACAGGCAGACATCGAGCGGATCACGGCGGCAATGAATGATGCTGCGCGTTGGGAAACAATGTGGCGATTTCCGCAAGATAAAGGAAGTTGCTGAGAGTCTTGATCGTGACGCGCGCCGCACCCTCGCCGACATCCGTAACCTGCCGAAGGTATGCGCTCGCCACCTCCCGCGTGGCGCGCCGATCGGTAAGCTCGGCGTGCTCGGAGCCTTGGGCCAGACGGGTGATGAACTTGCCGACCTCCAGGACCTCGCCTGCCCCGAAAACCCGGGGGTGAGTCGCGAGAATCTGCTCAACGAGCGTGCTGCCCGAACGGGGCATGCCGACGATAAACACCGGCACGTCCGATTCCAGTCCCCACCCTTGGACCGACTCGAAATAACTCCGCCCATGAGTCGCGATAATGCGATCGACGACCGCTGTCAATCCGCGGACGTCAGCGCCCCCGCCCTTTCCGTGAAGCAGGCTTTTGCGCAATTCGTTCGCTTGCCGGTAGTATCGAAATGCCTCGTCATAGCGGCCTTGCTTGTTGAGCACGGTGGCCACGGCAAAGTTAAAATGGCTTCTCTCCAACGCGGCGTGCTTCCCGCTATCCGCGTTATCTTGCAGCCGCCGCAACTGGTCGTCGGGAAATTCATAGCGGCCTTCGGCGGCAAATTCACTCAATTGATAGCTGCGCCAGCGCCTGATCCGGCCGCATTTTGAGCGTTTCTTGAAACTGGCCAATGGCCTCGACAAACTTCCCTTGCTCCTTGAGGATGGTAGCCAGCTTGTTGGAAGCCTCGGGGTAGTTTGGCTTGAGACGCAAGGCATGCGCGCACCCGGTCCGCTGCCGCATTGAGCCGGCCTTCCTTGTGCGAGATAAACCCCGTAATTGTAAGCGATTTCCGGGCAATCCGGCTGCAGCCGCCAGCCGGCTTCGAAAGCCTCCGCCGCACCACGGGCATCACTGAGCGCATCCAGAGTAATGCCTAACTTGTTGTATGCTTCCGCATAATTCGGTTGCAGGGACACCGCCTGCTCATAATGGAAAGCGGCTTCCCGATGGTTTGCCGAGAAAAAATGCGCGTTGCCGAGGTGCTTCCAGGTTACCGGATTCGAGCGGTCGCAAAGCAGGGATCGGTTGAGATAGTCGAGCGCTTGATCGAAATCTCCCTTTTCGCGGGCGATGACTCCGAACAGCGCAGCGCCTCGGGGTCGTTGGAATCCTCCGCCAGCGCCGCCCAAAGATGCCGCTCTGCCACATCGAAGTTTCCCTCGCTGTAGTTTTGCAACGCCGTGGCGACAAGGTCGACTGCGATAGCCATGCATGATTTTTAGCCCTTGCGGAAGTGGACCGCAATCATGTGAATCCGGGATATTGCCATACGCGAAAATCACGGCATTTTAAGGGAACCAGCGTAGCGATACGATGCTTCGAGCAACGAAACCTCTTAGTGAAGTTCGGCGTTAATACGGGATTCGAGGTTATTCCCACCCGATGAATCCATCGGGTGGCCTCGCCAGAGGATGCGACCGTCGGCCCCAATCAAAATGGTTTCCGGAACGCCAAAAAGTACGAACGCCTGGGCCGCGCGGGCGTCAAATTCCAGCTTGGTTTCATCGCCCGCCCAATACTGCTCCAGAGCGGACCAACCCCTTTTAAGGGCGTGCGGCCGCACCCGCTCCCGAGCCGCATCGATGCTCACAGGAACGATGGCCACTCGGTCCTTCCAGGAGGCGTGTTTTTCCTCGCTCAAGGCATTGAGCTTCGCCATAGCCGGTTGGCAGGGTCCGCACCAAGTCGCCCAAAACTCCAGGCAGACGACCTTGCCGCGCAGGCTGCTGAGCCGCATTGGCTTGCCGGTGGCAACGTTGACCAACTCAACGTCCGGCGCCATGTCACCGATGCTCGGAGCTAAATGGAAGTCGAATTCTTGCGACGGTCCCCCGTTGGAAAAGCCGAAGTTGCCTATGCGCTTGTCATCGACCGTGACCGTGTACGAGTGATCGGCGCGGGGATCGGTGTTGCGGTCGGTCAGGCCCTTGAGCGTGACCTCGCCGGATTCGGGGATCATGCCGGAAAAAACGGAGATCTGTCCATAGTGCCCGTCGAACCAATCGACCTTCAGCCGCTTGCCTTTGGCGGGCAAGCCGTCCGGCGTCTTTAGCCGCAGGACCGCGGTACGCTGGCCGCGAAATGCGTTCGGATCGAACGGCGTCCAACGGAAATTTACCTGCTCGGACTTGCCGCCTTGGACGACGAGCGTCCTAGAGTCGAAGTAAGCGCCTGGTCTAATGTCAGTAACAGGGATTTTCTTATCATCCGTCTTGGACCGCGTGCGCACGGCGACATTATAAGTTCCGGGGCCCAGGTCGGTGAGTTTCAGTTTAGCCGTGAGTCCGTCGGATGTCTCCGTCGCGACGTAGACATAGGAGTTTCCCTGGAGTTGGCGCAACACTTCCAGCGATGCGCTCTTGAACGGCACATCCTCAAGCTTCGAGGTTCCCGGGTCGAAATGAATGTCAACACTGGCCGGGCGCGGTACGTCGATTACCAACTTCCCGTCTTTAAAATCAGCGAGGGTGAACGGGCCGGCTTCGAAATGCTGCAAAAAGCCAGGCGCGTGAATCGCCACGTAAAACGGAGGCGTGTCCGGGGCGAGACGGAAATCGAAAACGCCTGGCGCGGATTGGCGTAGGTTGAGCATGTTGAAATCGGAGACGACGCCCAGCTCGCGCTCTCTTTTGCCAAAGGCTGGCTGGCGCATCGTTCGCACACGGTCTTCATAATCAATGAAATAGGATTCGGGGATCACATCCTTCGGCCATGTAAGTCCCACGGGCAGGCGCAAGCGAAGTTCAACCTTTTTACCCCGTTGCATCGTGAGGACTACGCCGTCCTCCTGCAGCTTGGCGATCTGTTTGCCGTTAAATCGGGCGATGGCGGGCGCGCATCCGTCGGCCCGCACCAGGACATCAATCGCGCCGGCGTCTCGAAACTGAAACGGATCACCAAGCATAACCAATCCATCCCGGCCCGGGTACCAGTGTGTATACCCTTGATCCGCGCTATGGATCATCGCGTGCAGCGTAGGTACCGGCTCGCCGGCGTCATCCACTACGTGCACGCGGTTATCTTTGCTTGGTGGCGCAGGCCTTTTATTGGGCTTAGCAACGATTTCGACTTTCGGCATGTCGCCATGCTCCGGCACCGTGAACTGCATTTGACCATCGAAATCGGATTGCTGGCTTGATTGTTCGAGTGATGAGGCACGCACTGCGTCAACCCACAGATGATATTTGCCAGGCGGCATCGGATCCGTGGTGAAGTGCCCGTCCGATTTAATGGGAATGACTTCAAATGCCGTCATCAATGTGTTTACCTTGCCGTCGGCGAACGTCTCTTTCGGCCCCCAATTTCTGATGGTTACGTGTGCGTAACGAAGGTCGGTGTTCTCCAAGCCGCGTACATGCCCAACCAGTGATCGGCCTACTTTTCGTTCAAAACGAATCGCCGCGCGGTTGTTTGGTTCAATTTTCGCCAATTGTCGATCCGCATCGGTGTGTAAGTAAGTGTTTGTAAAGGTTTGCGTCACCTCGAAGTGCTGCACCGCATAGACGCCCGGCGGCAAATGCTCGAAGGTCGCGGTTCCCGGATTGCCCACTGAAAAGGACCCGAAATGAAATCGCAGCCTGTCAACGTCCCAGTCCTTCCCGTCGAAAGTCCGTAGCTCAATATTCACGGGCTGTTTGGTGCTTTCCTCGGCAAATCACAGGTGACCTCCAGGCTTCCTGCCTGGGGTAGCTTAATCTCAACATCAACTCTGCGCGGCAGAGTTTTGCGAGAAACCACCCAAAACAAGGGATCGTGCGCAATCACCGCCAGGCGATTGGCGGTGCCCTTTTTTCGCTCGATGGTAAATTCTCCCTTGGCATTCGTCTTCGTGGAGGGCGGCTTTTCGTCATCTTTTTCGCGAGGAAACACAAACCACGTCCGCCTGTCCGCATCCACGAAGATGCGCTCCTTACCGAGCAGCAAGATCTCCGCATCGGCGACCGGGGCACCTTGATGATCGACGACCCGGCCTTTCACGATCGCGCCTTCCGGCCAGTTTTCCACCGGGGGCATTTTTGCGTTCGCCTGGTTTGCAGTAGCGTCCTGCTGTGCTTTCTCCATGGCTGGCAGGCGATGCGCCACCAAACCAATCCCACTAAAAACGACGCCCGCTACTAAAACGAGCAGCGCTCCGATTGCCATTTTCATGATGGACATCGCTTTTAATCCTCCATCCACCATCGCAAGCACTTTTGCCGAGATTATGGTCCCGGCAGTCGCTCCACCGGAGCCGAACACCAATGCCGCGTCAACCGCCATCCCTATTGCTTTCGCCGATATGCATGCCGACGCCGCCTCGTGCGATAGACCAGCGGCCAAAAGCGCCACGGGCAAGTCGACACCCCGCTTGGCCAAGCGCACATGCGCAACAAGCTAAGGCCCGCTTGGAGGCGACGCTCTAGGGTTCGCACCGACCAGCGCAATTGCCGCGCGGCCTGATCGCGGGTTTTGCCTTCCAAGTAACAAAGCAGCAGCGGCTCTCGGAAGCGATCTGCCAGACGTGACAATTCCTGGTCCAGCACTGCCTCAAGCCCTGGCGCATCCGCGCGCATCTCGCTATTCTTTGCGTGGAACAACCCCGCCTGACACTCACCGGCGCGTCGACGGGCAATCTGGGCTCTGGTCCGCTTGGCCAGGCGGTACGCCACGCGGTAAAGCCAGCCCGCAATGGATTTTTGCCAGCGACCCGCGGATGCCTTGCGGGCCAAGATAAGAAACGTCGCCTGGAATAAGTCCTCGGCATCTTCGGCCGGCAAGAAACGCCGGCCGACGCCGAGCACCAAAGCCCCGTGCCGCCGCACCAAAGACGCAAAGGCTTCCTCATCCCGATAGTTCGCATAGCGCTCCAATAAATGGCGGTCGGTCCACTCGTCCGCCGTGGGCGCGAGCAGCCGCTTTAAATGCCGCAGCACATTATCGAGAGGTTGGCGTGCCATTTTTGTGGTAGTCCATGAGCGCCCTCTACCTTATATAAGGCAAGCTGCGGCTAAAAGCCGCCAATCTTCTGTCCGCTCTCGCGCACTGGCCACTTTGGAAACACTAAACGTCGCGAACCCGCCTTGTCAGGGCTGTGTCTGTTTTTACGCTTGGAAAGGACCGATCTCTTTTCGACCTCACGGAAGCCAAAATGACCAAGAAAGTGAACAGCCCGTCCATCCGTGGCTGCCGGCTGGAAGAAGTTGAAGCCGTCCTCGAACTATGGAAGCAGGCCGCAGCCATTCCCAGCGTCACGGATACCGCCGACGATTTGCGGAGGGTCATTGTCGATGCCTCTGCCAGCGTGCTCGTAGCCGACGTGGAGGGACGGCTAATCGGCTCGATAATCGGGACATTTGACGGTTGGCGGGGCAACATCTACCGGCTCGCTGTCCATCCCGACTACCGGCGCCAGGGAATTGGTCGTGCGCTGGTGGCTGAGGTGGAAAAGTGGTTCGTCCAACGGGGAGCCAAACGCATCACGGCGCTGGTTGCGGAGAAACATAAGTGGGCCACCGGTTTTTGGGAGGCTATTGGCTACGGTCGGGACAATCGCATTGTCCGCCATGTACGCAGCCTCTCCGTTGGAGCGCCGGCAACGGACGAGATGTGCTAATCGCGAAGGAGCTGATTTACGAAGACACCTAGGGACAACACGATCATGAATCGTGAAAACCATTCCACCGGCACGCCTTGGGAAACCCATCGTGGGCTACGGCACAAGCCGTTTCGCATTCCCAAATTCGTTTGGCAGCATCTTCAGCGGCAATAGCCGGCGGCTTAACCTAATCTCACGCGACGACGCATGTGCCTCCTATAGGACTCGAACCTATAACCCGCTGATTAAGAGTCAGCTGCTCTGCCAGTTGAGCTAAGGAGGCCGGGGACTCTACAATTATGGGAATTCGCTAGGTCGGGAGCAAGAGGGTTGACGCGAAATGACACCGAGCGAGGACTTCGGGTCCGTCTTTCCCCAGCATTTTTTCGCTCGTCGCCCCTCGCATTCACCAGTCGACCGTTTTGCCGGCTCGTTTCCATGGCCTTGGCATAGACTTTGGCCGCGACGGCGATGTCTTCCAGGGCGATGCCGAGAGATTTGAACAGCGTCACGTCTTGGGGATGGGCGCGGCCGGTGAAGCGGCCGACGATGACCTGGCCCAGCTCGTGGATGTCGGCCCAATGGATCGAGCCTTCCTCCAGGGCTTGCACGAAATCGCCGGCTTCGAGGCGGGCCTGGTCCTTGCTGTCGACGATGATCGACTCGCAGCGGCGAACCGCGACGGCGTCCACCTCGGCCTTGCCCAGGAAATTCGAGCCGACGACGTTGAGATGCGTTCCCTCGGCCAGCCATTTGCCGTTCAGCACCGGCTCGCGGCTCGTGGTGGCGGTGATGACGATGTCCTTGTCGCTGGGCGGCCACCTCCGGGCGCGGCACCGGTTCGACATCGCACTGGCACAGCTCGCTCATCTCCTTGGCGAACTGCCGGCGGCGCTCCTCGTTGGGGCTGTAGACCTGGACGTGGCGAACGTTGCGCACCTTGCAAACGGCCAGGAGCTGCGTGCGCGCCTGCTTGCCGGTGCCGAACAGGCCGACCTCCTGAGCGTCGTGGCGGGCCATGTATTGGGTGGCGACGCCGCTGGCCGCCCCGGTGCGCATCTGGCCCAGGTAATCCGCCTGCATCAGCGCCAGCAGGTTGCCGGTCTTGCCGTCGAAAAGGCCGACGTGAAATTGGCCGCCCTTGCGCGTGGTGCTGTAGGCCTTGTAGCCCATGACGCCGAGCGTTTTCGCCGCGCCGACAGCACATGCAGCATGGCATGATCGGTCTGGCAGCGCGTGCGCGGATGTTCTGCGCCTCGTCGAGCGCCTGCTTGCGCAAGCCCTGCTCGACCGCTTCCAGAGCCATCTCCATGGTCAGCAGAGCGGCGGACGTCCTCTTCGCTTAAGCAGCAGACATGGTCGCAACTCCAAAGTGAGCAGCGAGATGCGCGGATGAGCCGCAAGAACACGGCACTTGTAGCTTCGCACCGGTCGCTTATTCCCTTGCAAGAACTCCGCCAGTTTATCGATCCCGCCGTTGATCTGTTCGCGGCTCGTGGCGAACGACAGGCGCACATAGCCCTTCGCAGCCGAACGCGGAGCCTTGCACGAGGTTGACGTGCACCGTTTCCAGGGCGGCCGCACAGAAGCTGGCGCGAGTCGGTGACTTTCTTGCCGCCCAGCGTCCTGCCGAAGTGGGCCGACGACATTGAAGAAGGCGTAGAACGCGCCGTCGGGAATCGGGCAACGGACGCCGGGCAGCGCGCTGAGCCGCTGGCAGACGAGATCGCGGCGTGCCTCGAATTCCTTGCGCATCTTCTCGACGCACTGCTGGTCGCCCTCCAGGGCGGCGATGGCCGCATACTGGCTGATGCTCGACGGATTGCTCGTTTCCTGGCTCTGCACGTTGCCCATCGCCTTGATGACGTTGAGCGGGCCGATCGCCCAGCCCATGCGCCAGCCGGTCATCGCGTAGCTCTTGCTGACGCCGCTGATGGTGATGCGTGCGCTCGGCCAGGCCGGGCCGCAGCGTCGCGAAGCAGGTCGCCTTCGCGTCGCCGAAGACGAGCTGCTCGTAGATCTCGTCGCTGATGACGCCGAGCTTGGCTTCGAGCACGACGTCGGCGAGGGCTTCGAGCTCGCCTGCGCGTGTAGACGGTGCCGGTCGGGATTGCTCGGCGAGTTGAGCATCACCAGCTTCGAGCGCGGCGTGATGGCGGCCTTGAGCTGGGCCGGCGTCATCTTGAAGCCGCTCGCTTCCGTGGTCGGCACCAGCACATACGACGCGCCGGTCATCTGCACGAGGTCGCTGTAGCTGACCCAGTACGGCGTCGGGATGATGACCTCGTCGCCCGGGCCGACGGTCGCGGCCAGCGCGTTGTGCAGCGAATGCTTGGCGCCGTTGGAGACGATGACCTGCTCGGGGCAGACTTCGTAGCCGTAGGTTCGCTTGTACCAGCGGGCGATGGCGCTGCGCAGCTCGGCGATGCCGGCGGCCGGCGTGTAATGCGTATGCCCGTCGAGCATCGCCTTGTAGGCGGCGTCGCAGATGTGCTCCGGCGTGTTGAAATCGGGCTCGCCGAGGCTGAAGTCGTAAGACGTCTTGCCTTCGGTCTTCAGTTGCCGCGCCTTGGCGCCGGCGGCCAGCGTCGCGGACGGTTGCACGGCGGCGGCCATTTTCGAGATCGGGATCATGATGATTGTTCTGACAGAGCCGCCTAAGTAAAAGCTCACGGCTCATTGTATAATGCGGTTTGGATCGGGATCAGAGCAACCCTAAATTAGCTTGCTTCGGCCGGTCAACAATGGGCCATGGCTTCGAAGAACGAGCCCGTGGGCAAGTTTTCAACAAAAGAACACGGCACCGGGCTGGGCCTGGCGGTGGTGCGGGAGACTCCTGGTCGAAAGTTTGGGTGGGCGAGAGTGGCGTAAACCGCACCACAAGACATGGCACCGTTAGAGCCGTTAGGTGACGGTGGATTGACTATAGGAGCTGCCATGCGTCTTAAGATGCGGCAAGTTTGTTGACCTCGGGAAAAACCTTACTAGCTACGTGCGGAAGTCTGATAGACCTGATCGAGGATCCCCATGACATACTTCCCGCTGGCCATTCGGTTTGCAGCTTCAGGCGCTTGCGGCCCCGCCGCCATAGCTGCCGCCGCAACCGCGCAGACATCCTCCTGCTCGCTACGTCCGGTACGACAATCGTGGGCCCACCACGAATCCATGCTTCACGGCGAAACCACGCCTTTGGCCCGCCCTCGTGAAAGTGAAATCCTTTAAGTCGGGCCGGATCTCGCCCCGAGGGCGCAATGCTCTCGACTACCCAGCCTCGGCAAAGGCACCTCGATTTCCTTCCGGGACACACGCCGTGGCCCTTGCGTGCCTGGTTCTTAGTCACTGAAACAGAGCAGGAATAGCCTACCGCCCGGCTTGATGAGAGATGCCAGCCCATCTACGTACTTTTTCCGGTCATCGTCGAAAAGACGTGAAATAAGCCGCAATCAATCGCGTTGTCGAATCGCTCGCTCCAGTCCATGAGCGTCGTGGCATCCTGACCAAGAACGTGACGGACAACCTCGTTCCGCTGCCTTGAGTTTGGCCCGCCGGATCGGCTCTTCGAGGAAGTCGATGCCTGTGACGATGCAGCCCCGCTCGGCGAAGAACAGGGCATTGTCGCCGGTGCCCCAGCCAGCATCGAGCATTGAGCCAGTGATCTGGTCGGCCATGTCGAGAAAAGCCTTTTGCGGTCGTGCCGATGTCCCATGGGGCTTGGCCGGATAAAGTGATGCGAAGGTGTTTTGGTCCGGGATGTCGGGCATGAGCGATTACTCCTTGATGTCGTTAAACGTGGACCGGCACGGGCGCGTTGAGGCGGGAAGGGCGGTTTCCAGCAAGAAGGTTACTTGCGAAAACAATACGTCAAGGACGGCAAGTATGTCGATAGCACGCTGTTCTCCTTGGTGAAAGAGTAACCCTATTTTCGCTTCGCGCGTTTCGCCGCAGCTTTCACCAAGTCCTGTTTCACTCGCAGCTTCACCATCCTCTCGATCAGATCGTAGGGAATCGGCTCGTCCAGCGGAAACTGAAGATTGCCCTTCGGCCCAGCGTAGCGTGCGACTGCTTTCTCAGGGCCTTGTCGCCAGACACCGGAGGGTAAAGCCCGATGTGCTTCTTCCACGCAGCGAAGTAAACCAGCATTCCGTGTTGCCTGAATGCTGGCATCTGGTAGCTGATCGTCTCCTTCGCTTCGGGTGCAGCGTGGCCGATCGTTGCCCGTACTTTCTCAAGTATCGCCTGCACGTCGGCGGGGAACTGCGAAATGTAACCGTCGATGTCTTTCGGCTTCTGCGGCTTTGCCATTTTGTCACCCCACACCAGTACGGCCTGACGAG
>CAVVSQ010000026.1:0-19331 GCA_963750865.1 uncultured Planctomycetota bacterium | reverse complement strand
ACAGTGGCCGTGGCCGGGAGCGGGCTGCCGTTGACGTGCTTTCACAACGAACTGGAAAGAAACGTGGCAAAGCGTTTGGGAATTCCAGGCAGATAAAATCCGGTCAATCTGAGAAATCACGCTGTTCCTCAGCGGTTACGTCAGTTCCCGATTGCAGCCAAGTTCACCACGTGCGGCCGCAGCTCGACGTTTCCTGCCGCATCCTCTGCGTGGGCCGTCAAGCGCCGGTCACCCGGAAGCCTATCCAATTCGATTTCCCACTGGGCGAAATTCGCCGTCACCGCCTCGGCTTCGTGGCCATTGACCAAAACACGCTTCACCGTGCCATTGTCGGCCGTGGTGCCCATTACGCGAATCTTGCCACCGGGCAGCTTGCGGACGTGAGTGATGACCGTCGCGGGCGGCAAATCGTCCACCGGATCGAGCAGCTTGGGAAAGTCGACGTTTTTGACGTCCGTGACGCGCGCTTCGTTGCCGGTCAGGGGTTCCTGAGCGCGATAGTCGAGACCGTCGGCGCCGAAGTCCTTGGCGTTGGTTGCTTCTATCTTGGCGTCAAGGCCTGGGCCAAAATAGTCGTGAAGATACACGGGCACGCCGTTCGGCGTCTTGGGGGTGACGTGGGCGTCGCCACCGGTGTTTACGACCGGCCGGCGGTTGTTGGGGTCCGGACGGATGACCGCTACATTGCGAAAGTGCGATACCGCCTTGCCGGTGGGGTTGTCGTCGCTCATCTGAATGAGCGGAACGCTCCGCGGATAACCCTTGGTGTTCTCGAACTTCAGGCCGTCAACCGTGAGTGAGCCGTACTGCACGCTGATATCGTCGTGGCCGCGATTGAAAGGCTCCGAGCCGTCGCCGTTGATGACGATGTTGCGATAAACGTGGTTGTCGTAATTCGGATGGTAGATGCCGTAGACGGTGCCGTGGAGCCGCAAGTTCTCGACAAGGAGCGAAGGCACTTGCGGGCGAAAGCCGTAGTGTGAATTCCAGATCAAGAGATTGCGGACGATGAAGGGGTGCCTGACATCCGGGCCGACGCCGTTCACGCCCTCGCCGAGATTGAAGCCGTAGTGTCCGGTGTTCGAGTGGGTTTCATTGTCCTCGAAACGAATGAAAGGCAAGGTGCGGATATCGACGCTTTTCTCGCTGCCGTCAGGTTGCTGAATCGCGAACACGAGCGGGAAGGACTTCGAAGCCGAGGCCTCGTAGCGAAAACCATATTCGCCGTTGTCGACGGCCACGTTGCGCGTGAAGGTGTTGAGGCTATTGGCCCACCAAAAGCCGGCGCCGTTGTTGGGGTCGAAAGGAAGAAGCTGTTTGGGCAAGCGCTTGGCACGGCGGGCGCCGACGGCGAGGTTGCGATCCAGGACGTTGTACACCTCCGTGCCGTCCTCCAGGAAGAAACCGTGGCCAAGACTGCCGTAGCCCACGTTGTCGCGGACGACGAGGTAATTGGTGCCGTGAATGGTGAGCCAGCGATTGCCGCTGTCCCAGATGGAGGCACCAATCACGTAGCTGCCGCGCATGGTGTCGCCGGCCAAGTGATAGTGCAAGCTGTAGCGGCCCAGCACGCCTTCCTTGCCCAGGTGGCGAAACTCGCTGTAACTGATGGCCCCGGCCGAATTGCGATGATACATGGTGTGGCCGCGCTCCCCATTAGGATTCGCGGATTCGACAACGACGTTGCGGCTCAGATTCGCCACCTCGCCCCGATACAACCCGGCACCGAGGTGCTCCACTTCGAGCGGCTGGTTCAGCGTGAGCTTGATGCCATCGATGGCCTTAATCGTGCGCTCCTCGGTGGCCTTGGCATGCTTGTACGTTTGATAGCTGGTGGCCGTGACGATGATCCGGTCGCCGACCTTCCAGCCGGTGACGGGCTCGTCCAGGATGACATTATTATCCCCTGGGTTGGCGGTGGCACCGAGCTTCACCCATGTCCGGTTCATGGGGGCGCCGTGAAAATCCATCCGTCCCGCGCAGCACACGATGGCCGGACAGGATTCCTTATCCATGCCCGGAATGTAAACCAGGCGGATGAGGGCCTGGTGCTTGGCGGCTATCGGCTGATTCGGCGTGCCCACCTCCAGCGCCGGCCGCGCACGGGTCGGATCGAGCATGGCGCCATGGGCCGGGCAATCGAAGCCATCCTCGTTGTATTCCTCGCTCGGCTGAATCTTGATTAGGCCGACATCGAGGCGCGTATCCTTGTCGGTGACGAAATGGAGAGTGCCGGCGATGATGACGCGCGGATGACCTGCGGCGCTTGCACATCGTAGGCAACGCGGTGCCCCGTCCGAATCAAGACCCGCGCTCCCGCTTCGGGCACCTTGCCGTCCATCCACGTCGATGTTGCCGACCAGGGACCGCTCCGGGCCGAGCGCATGATCGGCGCCAACTGCTGCTTGGTCGCATGGTCAGGACCCTCGCCACGAAGTTGGCAGACTGTTGCGCCAGTAAAACGCCCAATAGGGCCCCAACGGAGATTCTCGAAAATGTGTTGATGAACATAGGGATCATTTCCGTCGAAGGTGTCATTTGCATAAGGCGGGATGGCAACGGTGGGCTTGCTAACACGAGCCATCATACGGCGGTGAGCGCGACTATGGAATCATTAAATGGGATTTCGAAGCCAAAATTGCCCGGCCAACGTCTCAATGGGTGATAGTTGGTGGTCAGGAGGCAGTTGCTGTCCATGGCGCAGCGGCTGGGTTCATCGCCGCGTGAGCTAATGGCGCCGATAACTCGCTTGATGTCTTCGCCTAATAAGTAATCTTGCCACCAGGCTCGCGTCAGTGCCGGCATGACGTCCCCGTTTTTGAAAAGCCATTGATGCTAGGGAGCTTTCGGCATCGGCGAAGTTGATCACGTTGACCTCCGGAACTTCGGGGCGCCGCAGAACCAAGTAGGGCTTTTCCGACGCTTTGTGGAAGGCGAAGCAGCCCTGCATGGCTTCGTCATAAAGTTTGATGCCACGATCCTTATCCTTTTTGCCGATCGCGTCATTCAACTGAGTGAGTTGCGTGTTATCCAGCGCCTGGGCAATCGAACCTAGATCGATGATTCCCGCCGCAGCCTTGCGAAAGGGCCTGTTGCGCACAGCTCACTTAAGGTTGTTGCGAGTTTCGGAAAGGTAGAAGTCGGCGAGCGGCCAATTCTGTTTGTTCAGGGCAAACCACAGGTTTGTCCAGTGGTAGCCGACGTGGGTCATGATGGCGGCTTGGTCGGGCACCAGTTCTTGCAGCCTTTTGATTTCGGCCCGCAATTCCTCGACGGGAGTTTTCGGCGCCGCCGCGTTTTGAGAAATGCTGCCGGCCCCTGCGCTTTCCGCCAAACCACTTCCAATGTGCGCCCCAAGGATGCCGAGCAGCACAAACGCACCGGAAGCCACGGCCCAATGGACGGATCTCATGGTTTTCCTTTCGCCGAGGGGAGGTTAGAATCTCGCGAGAAGCATCTCGCCACTTAAGACTTCGGCCGGATCCGTCGCAAAGAAGCGTTGCCGATCGATTCGACCACATTGCATGTAATGGCACATGTCGCTTATGATTTCAGCCAATCCGTAAGGAACAGTGGATTCTCGGTGAGGAGCCCTTTAACTTGTTGCAGTGTCGGCAAGCGTCGGGTCGGATTGCCAAGTCCGGCGGCGCTGAGCATTTTTCGCGGAGCGATAGCGGCTAAAACCTGATCGATATCACCGTAATCCCTCAGCATCGATGGCAAGATGCTCGCGGCGTTGATCGGTCGGCCGACCGGATCGAAATACCAGCGGTACGTCAGCGGCATGTGCTCCATGGCCACATGGGTGACGTTGGGTTCGATAGCGGCGGCCAGGCAAGCGACCAGGGCCGCGTCGCGCCGACCACATAGGACGATCCGTGTTCGTTTCGTTTGCGTGGCCAGCTTTCGCACTGCGGTTTGCACGTCGGTCACGCGCATCCCCAGGAGCGACTTGCCGACCAGAAATGCGTTGTAGGCCAGGTTCTCCTCAACTCCGACCAGTGGATCGGCGTATTCGTGGCCTTGAACGCTGAGTTTGGGCCTGAGCGAACCAACACCGCGCGGATCGACCACGACGACCGCATAGCCACGCTTCGCCAGCGCTTGCAGGAACGCCTTTTCTTCCTGCCATGGACGGCTTTCGTTGCCGTTGACACACACCACCAGCGTTTGGTCGGCTGGCTTGCCGGCTGCGATCTCGATAGTGCGATAATCGGCGTCTTTCGGGTCGAGGCGGAGAAGATCGGCCAACCGGGTCCGTCCGCGCGCCGGCTCTTTTCGGCTGTCGAACTCATCAAGTGCGAGCGTCAACAAATGCCGCGATGAAAAGGTCGCGTTGACGCTGGCCATCTTTACAAACGAGCAGGTCCTTTGCCGGCCTGGGCGTCACCACGATCTCGCTTACTTCCCCCTCAACCTTTCGTTCGGCCAGCCATTGGTCGAAGAACCCGTAGATCGCCTTGCGCAGCGGCAGCGACAGGCCGTGCTTCTCGGCTGCCTCGACCATGGCAAGGCGGTCCGCCGCGCCGACGACCTGGTACAGTTTCTTGGCTTCGGCGAACGATTCGCGGGCTCCTTCGATGGGGAAGAAATCCAATTGCGCGGTCGCCAGCAAGGTCGGCCGGGGCACGCGCAGTGCGAGCAAGCCCGCGTGATCGATGCCTTCGCTGACGAATCCAAAAATGTCTTGCTCAGGATCGGCATCCGGGTCGGCCTGGATGCGATTACCCATGCGCCGCGGCAGCGTCGTGATGTAACAGCCGATGGCCGCTGCCTTCACGCGCGGGTCGAGGGCGGAGATGTACGCCGTCAGAGTGCCGCCCCCGGAGTTGCCCACGCAACCGATGCGCGGCATCGACTTCCGGGAGCGACGCAAGATAGTCGATGGCGCGAATGCCGTCAAATATGCGATAGTGGGCCAGGTTTGTCCCCAGCAAGTAAAGTGGATTGCCGAGAACCGCGTGTTCGCCGCAGGCAAGGTTGAAGCGCGACTTCGCTTTGGCAGCGTCCCAGAATTGGCTGCGTTCTCCCTGGCCGACGGGGTCGTAAGTCAAAACAATGTAGCCGCGCTTTGACCAGATTGATGTGCAATATCTGATAGGTGAACTCCGCTTTGCCGGCGGGCGAGTGGCCACAGGGGCTAAGGATGGCGGGCAGGCGCGCCGTGATGTTCTTCGGCTTGTACAAGAGGGCCGGCACGAAGTAGCCGGGAGAGCTTTCAAACACGAGCTTTTCGATGACGTAATCCTCCGCCTCGATCGTGCCCAGAATCTTGGCATGTGGGACGCCTTGACTCTGCGGCAGCCCGTCGAGCAGCCTCACGAACTTCTCGCGCAATGACTTTTGCAGAGTCTCCACATCCGCCTTCGTGGTGGCTGCCGCGAAGTGAGCGCGGCGTTCCTTCTGCTGACGATCGGCCATTTCGAGAAGTTGCTGGTGGAGATCGGACTTCTCGCCCGCAAGCGCAGGGCTTACGCATGCCAACAGGAAAAGGCAGAGAAATCGATACGGATTCGTCATGGGAAACTTCATTTTCCGTTGTCTCTTCCAGGCTTTATACGTTTTGACTGGCAATTGATCCCTGATTTGTTAGCTTAATCGGCAAGCAATCTGTTGTTTGATTCTGGAGATCCTCCCATGCTTCTCACCACGTTGGCGCTGGCCATGGCCGTTGGACAAGGCCCAGCCGATTGGTACGAGCCGTTCCCGGCACACAAGGTCGTCGGCAATGTTTACTACGTCGGTTCCAAGGATTTGGCCACCTTTCTCATCACCACGTCCAGAGGGGCATATTCTCATCAACAGCGGCTTTGACCGCACGGTTCCCTTGATTCAAAAATCGGTCGAGTCGCTCGGCTTCAAGATGACCGACGTCAAGATCCTGCTGGCGAGCCATGCCCACTCGGACCACGTTGGCGGGACTCGCGCTGCTGCAAAAGGTGACCGGCGCCAAGGTCTATGTCATGCGCGGCGACGACCAGGTCATCGCTTCGGGCGGCAAGGGCCAATACCTGTACACGACCAGCCGCTGGGACCCCTGCAAGGTCGACCGCGTCCTGGAGGATCGCGACGAAGTCAAACTCGGCGGCGTCACGCTTGTCGCTCGTTTGACGCCCGGCCACACGCGTGGGTGCACCACGTGGACCTGGCGCGTCGAGGACGGCGGCAAGAACTACGATGTCGTGGTCATCGGCAGCCCCAACGTCAATCCCGGGTTTCAGCTGGTCAACAACAAGGACTACCCTGAAATCGCCGCCGACTTTGCCAAGACCTTCGAGGTTCTCAAGAGCTTGCCCTGCGACGTGTTTCTCGGTGCGCACGGCGGCTATTACGGCATGGTCGAACGGTACGCCCTCCTCAAGAAGGGACAGGCAAACGCCTTCGTGAATCCCGAGGGCTACAAGGAGTACGTCGCGCACAAGGAGCGGGCCTTCCGCAAGACCCTGGCCGCGCAGCAAGCCAAAGCGGAACAGGGAACGTGAACAGGCACGCCGCCCGCCGTCTCGGCAATCAGCGAGCGGCTGCGCAAATCCATCGCCGCCAAGGAAATCGCCGGCGCGGTGACACTGGTCGCGACGCCCGATCGGGTCATTCATCTCGACGCGACGGGCAACGCGGTCCTCAACCCTGGCGAGGCGATGCAAACAGACGCCATCTTCTGGATCGCGTCCATGAGCAAGCCGATCCTGGCCACGCTGCTGCTCATGCTCCAGGACGAGGGTCTTCTCTCCGTTGACGATCCGGTCGAGAAATACCTGCCGGAATTCAAAGGGCTCAAGACCGCGGACGGCAAGCGGGCCCAGGTCACGATCCGCCACTTGCTCACGCACACCTCGGGCATGGGCGAAATCACCGGCAACCAGGCGCGCGATTGCCAAAACGCTGGCCTCCGTCATCCCGCTCTATGTCGCCAAGCCGGTCGCGTTCACGCCGGGCTCGAAATGGGTCTACTGCCAGTCGGGAATCAACACCGGCGGACGGATTGCCGAGGTGGTCACGGGCGAGCCGCTCGACAAGTTGCTCCAGCGGCGGCTGTTCGACCCGCTGGGGATGAAAGACACCACCTTCTATCTCACGGAGAAGCAACTGCCGCGCCTGGCCAAGTCGTATCGGCGCACCGACAAGGGTGATCTCAATTGACCGACATCGGCTTCCTCAACGGCAAATCGCCCACGAGCCGGGACCGCTTTCCCGCGCCGAACGGCGGGCTTTTTTCCACCGCATCCGATTACGCGCGCTTTTGCCAAATGGTGCTGCGCGGCGGCGAGCTTGACGGCAAGCGCTATCTCAAGCCGGAGACCGTCAAGCTCATGACCACGATCCAGACTGCCGGCCTCAAGACCGGCTTCACCGCCGGTAACGGCTGGGGCCTCGGCTGGTGTGTCGTTCGGGAGCCACAAGGCGTCACCGCGATGCTCTCACCGGGCACCTTCGGCCACGGCGGCGCCTACGGCACGCAGGCGTGGATCGATCCGGGAACCAAGCGAATCTACATTCTCATGGTCCAGCGGGCGAATTTTCCGAATTCCGATGCATCGGAAGTGCGAAGAGAATTTCAGGCGGCGGCGACCGAAGCGCTTTCAATTTCGAAAAACAAATGACATGTTCGGCTGCAATTTGTTTGCCGCGGCGCCTGCCTGCCCACCAGCAACTTCCAAATGACCTGACCCCGGCGTGAGATTTCGCAGGCTCGATGGCTTTCTCGAACAAAGAAGAGAGCCGAGCGCTTCCCTGTATGGCGAGCGATTCACTCCCACCTTCGCGCTAGCCGCATCTTTGGCGGCTACGCTTTGCGTCGTGTTCATTCTGGGTTTTCGGACCAAGTCGGCTTAAGAGCGTGTTGCGATTTGGTAATCTCAACAATCCCCACAATTAACACTTGGTCGCGAAGAGGGTGTGAATTGTGATTCGTGCTCCCTTGTAGAGCATACTCGGCCCGAAGCGTTGGGCCCCTGGGCGCGGCAAAAAGCAGGGCTCCAAGCCCGTTAAGCACGTCCCGGCAAAGCCATTATCTCGAGGGTGCCGACGTGACATGGATGACCTTGCAAACGGATTCGATTGCGCCAAGGAAGCTTGGGAAAGGGGGAGGCGATGTAGAAGCATCACGAAACCTTTCGTAGGAACCCTGCGGGTAACCAATCCCGTCCGGTAGAGCCTGGCCAGCAGCCAGAAGCGAGTCTTGCGTCCTCTGTAGTGATGCAGCGGGCGAAGCGTAGACAGCGCGTGTCGAGGCCGTGCTATTGAGCCCCGAAATGTTTATCGTCGCGGGTAGCCTTCGTCGTTTGAATAACGGGGGCCGTGTCGGTGCGTTGTTATGGCTAGATGCCACCGGTCCCGCCGGGGTCTGAGAACAGGGCGAAGACACAAGAGGGTTTCCCAGGAACTTGGGAGGTCCAGTCGTTTCCATTCCGCAAAAACTGGCTTGGGGTTGCCAGACCTAAAACTCCAGGCCCTTGTACCGGCGTCGGGTTCGAGGGAGAGACGAAAGCAGGCGCACGGGATGGTACCGCCAAGCGAAGGAGAACGAAGCGCGGCGGGAAGGACGGCGGGACGTCGGAGCGTCTCATAGTACCGCAGAGCCAGGGGAACTCGCCTCACGGGAACCCTGGGGAGGGAAGGGGACGCCGGATTATGGAACCGTTGGAGGGAAACATGGCCGGGGCATCGGAGCCGGACACCGTGTCCACGAAACAACAACGGATAGCGGAGCTGGCGAAACAAGCATCGCACCGGGGATTGACTTCCCTGGCCCACCACATCGACCTGAAGTGGCTGCACGAGGCGTATCTGCGTACGCGGCCGGATGGGGCAGCGGGCGTGGACGGACAAACCAACCTGGATTTCAACAAACACCTTGGGCACAACCTACGGGCGTTGTTGGAACAGGCCAAGTCCGGCACGTACCGGGCGCCGCCGGTGCGTCGGGTGCATATTCCGAAAGGAACGGGCGGGGAAACCCGGCCGATCGGCATACCGACGTATGCGGACAAGATACTGCAACGAGCGGTCGTCATGGCTTTGGAACCGATTTATGAGCAGGACTTTCTGGACTGTTCATATGGATTCCGGCCGGGACGGTCGGCCCACCAGGCTGTCCAAGCCTTGTGGGAGCAGACGATGGCGATGGGGGGAGGCTGGATCGTGGAAGTGGACATCCAGAAGTTTTTCGACACGCTGGATCAGGCCCACTTGCGGGAGTTTCTACAGCGACGAGTGCGTGACGGGGTACTGTTGCGACTGATCGGCAAATGGTTGAATGCGGGGGTCTTGGAAGAAGGAACCTTGACGAAACCGGAAGCGGGCACGCCGCAAGGCGGGGTCATTTCGCCTCTGTTGGCCAACATTTACCTGCACTATGTGCTGGACATGTGGTTCAAGGAGGAAGTGCAACCACGTCTGCGGGGCCGGGCCTTTTTGATTCGCTACGCGGACGACTTCGTCATGGGCTTTGCCTGTGAAGAGGACGCACGCCGGGTTATGGAAGTGCTTCCCAAACGCTTCGGCAAATTCGGCCTGACCCTTCATCCGGAGAAGACCCGCTTGGTGCCCTTTCAGAGACCTTCGTTTCAGGACCAGGAACCGAAATCCCGACCAGGGCGTTTGACCTGTTGGGATTCACGCATTTCTGGGGCTTGTCACGTCGGGGCTCTTGGGTGGTCAAGCGTCAGACGGCCCGCAGCCGGTTCAGCCGGGCGCTCACGAGGATCGCCGACTGGTGCCGGAGAAACCTCCATCAGCCGCTGGCCGCGCAGTGCCGCACCCTGGGACAAAAGCTGCGGGGTCACTTCGCCTATTACGGCATCACCGGCAACATGGTAGCGTTGCAACGCTTCCGCCGGGCAGTGACGTGTATCTGGCGCAAATGGCTGTCCCGGCGCCACCGCCAGGGCTACCTGGCGTGGCCCGGCTTCCTCAGTCTTTTGCACCGATTCCCGCTGCCCAAAGCAACGGTGGTCCACTCAGTGTATCGTTACGCCGCGAAGCCATGATCTGACGAGCCGTATGCCTTAATTGGGCAAGTACGGATCTGTGGGAGCCCTGGGGAGCAATCCCCAGGGCGATCCGGCAAACGGTGGTACGCCAGTAATGCGCCTAGTTTGCCTTGTAGTTTAAAATGGGATGAAGCTGGCGGACGATCTTTGTCCAATTACGCTGTCCATTTGCCCACGCGCTAACGCAAGACGAGCGCGGCGAAGAGGTAGGAATCGCCCACTGAGAATCATTGCCGCCGGGCGTTCTTTGGCGTCGGCCTTTTTCCTTGTCCGCGACCCCCACTCTGCGTTAACATCGGTGGCGTGAAAGCGCTTCGCCTGGTTTTGACTCTTGCCGTCTTTTTACCGCCTGTTGGACGACGTAGAGCGAGTCAAAACTGACGAAATGGCCATTGCGCGGTTCATGATTCCGCGCGACAGCATCTGGGCAGTTTTCAGCCATGAATCCGGATGTTCTGGGCACTTCGAGTGTGGGTGCTTGAAGAGGGAATCGTGATCCATTAGGCCGTGGAAAGCAAGAAGAGAGCAAAGTGTAGTTAAGCAAAGGGATTGTCGTTATGGGATACCAAACTGCCCTGCACCTGATCGACGTAAAAATCAAGGACGATTCACTCCCATTCGTGAAGAGGGCACTGCAAACCAAAAAGGAGCGAGGTCTTCGTCCGCTCGTTTACTTTCTTGAAGAGGTTTTCGTGCCTAGACGACGGCTTCCTGTGTTTCAAGAGTACCGGAAGATACGACAGTCCATACATTTCTGACGAAGAAGACAAAACCGTGTCGGTACTGGTCGGAAAGTGGTACGAGGCGGAGCAGATTGCCGCATGGCTGAAACTACATTCGGAGAAGGGTGGACGGCTGATTCAGCACAGTATGGAAGCTGATGGAGCGGCGTGGGGGTGGGAGTTCGACGGGCGTGGACGAGTTCGAGAGCTTGCCCTTTGTCCAGTGGGTAATTGGAAATAGGTTAACGTGGCCGCGCCGACGGCGAAGCCGGGTGACAGCGGAGTGGGTTGGCGAGCCGTGAGCCCGGTGTTTTCTTGCGAAAGCACCGGGCGCTGACCCTCACGGCTCGCCATGCGCAGGTTCTTGCTGCGCGTACCATACGCCTTATCCAAACACATTGTTGTTGCTGGTGGAGGCGTGATTGCCTTTGATGAACGTGAAAGCATCAAAGGTGAACGTTCCCAGATTATAAATGCCGCCGCCGATGCCCGGGGCGCCGTCGGCCCGGTTCAGGATCACCAAGCTACTCGTCAGGCCCAGTGTCGATGTAGCGTCATTGTACGCGCCGCCTCCCAGGCCGGCCGCGCCCCCGTCGCCGTCGGCCTCGTTCAAGATCAGGGAACTTTCGGCCACGGAGGTCGTGGCCGAAAGCAGATTGGCGATGCCGCCGCCCAAGCTCTTCCCCAAGCCGTCGCTCTCGGCTTGATTGAGGGCGATAAAGCACCAGTTGATAGAGACGGCGCTGCCGTTCAAGGCGCCGTACCCGGACGAACTGTAATTGCCCAGCCCATTGAAGATGGCGCCCCCCCACCCCGAGATCGGCGAAGAGCGCACCCCTGCCGGCGGCAGCGTTGCTCTCGCCGCCTTCAGCGTGGCCGAAAATTGGCGCTGTCGCTGATGGTGGTCGTGCCTCCCAGATAATTCATGATGCCGCCTCCGACTCCCGCCCTACCAAGGCTTCGACGCTGGCGGTGCCGCTGTTGTGGTCGCCGCCTTGGGCATTGTTGTGGCTGAAAATGGTGTCGCTGACGGTGAGAGTGTTCAATCCAGGACCACTGCCGCCATAAGACGAATTGATTGCTCCACCCAAAGCACTACCGGCATGGACCACCGGGCCTGTGCCGGTATTGCCGTTACCGCCGATCGCCTGATTATGATCGAAGCTGCAAGCGGAGAAGGTAGCCACAGCCCCCACTTGATTGGCAATCGCACCACCTTCGGCACCTCCGACCTCGACGATGTCGGTCCCGGTAGCGGTGCCGTTATTCCCGCCGATGGCCTGGTTGTAGCTGAACGTGCTGCCGGCAACAGTAGTGGTCGTGTTAAATTCAGCGTAGATAGCGCCCCATAGCTGGCGTCCGGGTTAGGATCGGCGTTGCCTGGACCGCTATTGCCGCCGCTGCCGCCGATGGCTCGGTTGTCGTCAAACGTGCTAGCGCTGACGGACAGTGCGCCAAAGGAGGCGATGGCGCCTCCAGCGGGGGCTCCGACGTATGGCCCGGTGCCGCCATTGCCGCCGACGACCTGATTGCCGCCGAAGGTGGTACCGGTGATAACGGTGGATCCGTTGACGTCAAGGCCGCCACCAATGGCGTAATTTCCGGCGGCGTTGTCGCCCCCGCGCCGAGATTGTCGCTTATCGTGCAGCCCGTAATCGTGAGTGCCGGATTACTGCTCACGCCACCACCGCCGCTGAAGCCATCGCCGCTGTTGTCACCCCCCCGAGCCAGGTTGCTGCTGATGGTGGTTTTGCTCATCGTGGCACTGCCCGCGTGAATGCTAATGCCGCCTCCATAAGCATCGCCGTACGCGGATGCGCCGGCCGCACCAAGCGACTGATTGTTGGTAATCTGGCAGTCCGCGATGGTCAACACCCCGCCCAAGCTTTCGAGGGCCCCGCCGCGGGCGCCGTCGGTGGTGCTTTCGAAAACCACGTTATGAGTCAGGTCGTCTCCGGTAAGCGTCAGGTTGCTGCCATTGTTCAAGATGCCGCCCCCTAGATCGGCAGCGTAGCCGTGAGTGATCGTCAACCCGCTGATGGTCACGTCGAAGCCCGTTGCGATCTCGATGACCCGGCTGGCGTTGTTGCCGCTGACGGCCAGGTGCTTCGCGCTCGGACCGTCGATTGTCACGCTATCGCTAATCAATAGTTCGCCGCTCGTCAGCTTGATGGTGCCGCTCAGCCCATGCGCGAATTCGATTGTATCAGGGCCAGGGTTGGCGTTGGTGGCGGCCACTTCCGCGCAGCGAGCCGGCGCCGCTGTCGCTCAGATTCAGCACCGTGAAGGTGCTGGGGAGGGCGCGTTCCTCCAGGTCGAGCAGTCGCGGCACGAAGCTTGGTCGGCGCCGCATGGGCTTGCGACTGGAACTCCACCAAGAACGAAAAGAAAACGACATGAGAGACCCCCAATCAAAGAAACAAAGCAGCACAAAGCGCGCACCCCGAACGCCGGACCGCGGCTTCACCTGCGGAACACACGAATTTCTAGCTTACGTCATGCGTATTCGCGCCGACGCACCGTATCAGCGGGACACCTATTGAGAGCGAATCGGTAAAGTTCGGTTTTCATTTTGATTGTGTTCGCGTTTTCAATTCGAACTCCGAATATCGCGCCGTGACTGATTGGAGCGAGCCATTGATGGCCGCGACGCCGACTTGAATCCGCCGCGGTGCAGTCATCGTCTTGGCACCCAGCAATTGCCATTTGCCGCTTTCCTGAGTCGCGTAAGCCCTGAATTCGCTGCCTGTGCGTTCGATCCTGAGCCACGTCTCTTTGCTATTGTCCAATCTCACATTGCCGCTAGCGGTGCCGAAACGTTCAATCTGGCCATTGACACGCAACTCGAAATTGACATAAGCGACATGCGTCTTTCCGTTCAATAATGTCGCCCGGTCCAAACGAATGTAATTGCTGTCGTCACTTGAAATGAAGAAGCCCGCAGCGATATACGCTCCACGACTTACGGTGCTCTTTTGGCTCGGCTCAAATTGACCTGCTACCTTCACTTGCACCGTGAAATCGCCTTCGACCATTTGCAGGGCACGGGGAGCATTCATCTTGCCGCGCTCGATGCCGAGATCGTGATCCTTGCCGGGCACCGCGATGGATAGCGTGCCGTCCACCAATTTGAATTCACAATCGTCGTCCGGGTCCGCAAAAGTTCCAAAATATCCGGCGTTCATTTTGCGAGCGCCTACATTCCCAACTTTCGTCTTACCAACGCCCGGATTGGCGGCCCCTGACGGCTGGGTCGTGGATTTGTGGTCGGCCCTCAACTCTGCCAGCTTCCGACGCCATTGATCCGTCTGCTTCTGGCTCCGCCGCGGCCTCTTGCAAAACCGCGTCAGCCGCTCCAACGCTTCGGGAAGCGCATTATCACTAGCGGCATTTCTTTGTGCTGGCTCATTCCCTGGTAAGCGGTCAGTAGCAGTGGTCCGGCGTCGGCATACTTTTTCTGCCCTGACAACGCCTCGCCAAGCATGGACTTGGTGTTGAAGATCAGCGACTTGTCGGTTTCCGTTTTTTCGCGAATGGCGAGACTTTCGCGCAGCACGGACTCGGCATCGGGCCACTTGTTCTCTCCAAGGAGGTTGTGGCCAAGTATGTCCAAGTCGCCCGCATACTGGGGCTTATCCAGCCGGCCTTTTTGCTTCCACGCCTTGATCAGTTCGCGTGCAATCAACGTGCCTTTGTGGTAATTGCCTTGGAGCCGATAATTTTGCCAAGCGCAGGCCATTCATGGAGGCGATGGTTTGGGGTGTCATCTTCACCCACAAGGCGGGCCGAACCTCCCAGGATTTGAGCAAAAGCGGTTCAGCTTTGGCGAGTTGCCCTGGGAATCGTACAACGACGCGACATTGTCGATGCATCTTACCGCGGAAATTTTCCTCGCCATGGCTGCGGCGACAACTTTCCAAAACTTTTAGAGGAAGACCTTCAGCTTCCTCGAGTGGCCTCGGGATGCATACAGATCCGCCAGGTTGCCCATGCACTCGAGGGTGAGGGGATGCTCGGCGCCGGTATGCGCCGATCCACTTCAATGGCTTCGCGATAGAGGGCGCTTGGGGAAGTTGCCCACGTTGGCGTATACCAAAGCGAGGTTTTTGATAAACTCCAAGGTTTTGGGATGTTCATTCCCTAACATGCCGGGCCACTGCTATGTTTTTGATAAGGAGTGTCTCTGCTTTGGCGAACAGACCTCTAAAACGGTATACTTGGGCAAGGCCAGCGTGGCCAATAGTGTTTCTGGGTGTTCCTCTCCCTTATCCCGACGACATATTTCAATGATCCTGACGAAGAGCGCTTCCTGTTTGACCGAATCGCCTTGAGCAAGGTAGACAACCGACATATTGTCCGAAGGTCTCCAGATGCTTGGGGCCGTCCCCATTCGAATCACGCTGATAAACGGTCAACAATTTATCGAAAAGGCTTTTGGCTTGGGCAAATTTGCCCTGCAGATGATAGTTTTCCGCCAGCATCAGCATGGACTGTAGCGTCGATGGCTCTTCCTCACCATGATCGCGGCGATTGACCTGTAGGGCGTTAAGGAGGAACGGCTCAGCTTTGGCAAATTGACTGGCTCCGAAGTAAAACCGTGCCAAATCTATCGTCGCTTTGACTGTCGAGGCACGCTCGTCACCATAAACACGGCGGTTGATTTCCAGACCTTGAGAAAAACGGCTTCCGCCTTGGTGAACTTGCCTTGGACTTCGTACTGATACGCGACATTTCTCATGGCCTCGAGGGTATCGGGGGTTTCCTCCCCAAAAACGTGCTTGCGTATCTCCCATATCTTGTAATAAAAGAGTTCCGCCTTTGAAAAATATCCTTGGTCGCCAATCACGAACCCCAGGTCCTCCATGACTCCGAGAGAATCGGTGTGTTCTTCGCCGAGGACGCGAAGGCGAAGTTCCAACGAACGTTCCAGCGGCGTTGGGCTTTGGTCAAATCACCAAGCTTATGATCAGTCTTGCCGATGGTCTGCCGGATGGCGGCTTCAATGAGCGGCTGTTTGTCGAATTTTCCAGCAATCCTGGCCGCCGCGCGGTCGAGAATTTCCTCCAGGGTCACTTTCTTGCGCGGGAATCTTATCCGGGGCTGCTTCTGCCAATAAGTCGTTTTGGAAAAAGTCATTAACGGCCTTGGCAATGGCCGCTTTGTCGTCGGCCCGGTTCTTTTCCTGAACAAGGGCGCCATGGGCCTTGGTGAGCTCCGCATTGGCCTGATCGGCTTGCACCAATCCCCAACTGGTGCCCACGATACCGCCAATCAACGCCAGCAACACTAGACCGGTTGCCAGTACAGGGCCACGGTTGCGGCGTACGAACTTCCGCAACCGATATCCCGCCGAAGGCGGCCCGGCCAGCACAGGTTCATCCGCCAAATAACGCTGTAGGTCCTGGGCCAGTCCGTCAGCCGTCCCATATCGCCGGCCACGTTCCTTTTCCAAACATTTCATGGCGATCCAATCCAGATCGCCTGCGATCATGCGAGTCAGCCTTTTTGGTTCCAACTTGCGGCAGGCTGCGATACTGGGCAATTCCGCCGAGGAGGAGAGCTTGGTGCTGGGCTTGGGCGGCTCCACTTCACGAATAATGCGCAGCATTTCGTTGAAGGCGGCACCGCGAACTGCTTGCCCGAAAAGGGCGGACTACCCGTGAGCAGTTGATAAAGCAATGCCCTGAAGGAATAAATGTCGGCACGCGTGTCGATATCGAGATTGTTGAGTTCCGCCTGCTCGGTGCGCCATGTACTCCAGCGTGCCCACCACCTGGCCCAACTCGGTGAAGATGGTCTTTTCTGTGAGCTTGTGGCTGATCGCCTTGGCCACGCCGAAATCAATCACCTTGGGCACCGGCTTGCCGTCATAGAGGCCGATGAGCACGTTCGAAGGCTTCAAATCCCGATGGATAATTCCTTTCTGATGGGCATGCTGCACGGCATGGCAGACAGGGATAAACAAGGCCAGACGTTCCTGCGGCGTTAAATGTTCCTGATCGCAGTACTTGGTGACGGGGATGCCCTTGACCATTTCCATCGCGAAATAGGGCCGGCCGTTGGCTGTGGGCCGGCCTCCAGTACTTTGGCGATGTTCGGATGATCCATCAGCGCCAGCGCCTGGCGTTCTTGCTCGAAGCGGCCGAGTATGTGGGCGGAGTCCATGCCCGCCTTGATGATCTTCAAAGCGACCCGGGCCGGACGGGATGCTCTTGCTCGGCCATGAACACGGTGCCCATGCCGCCTTCGCCGATTTGTTGCAAGAGCTTGTAAGGGCCGATGCGGGTGCCTGGCCCGTCAAGGTGATGGTCGCTGGTTGATTCAAGATGCCGGGACCGGGCTGCAGAAAATCGCCGGCCTGCTGGTGGGCCTGCAAAAGCTGCTCGACGCTGTGCCGCAGATCGGCATTCGTGCCGCAGGCCTGTTCGAGAAAGGCGGTGCGCTCTACCGGCGTTGGTATCTTGAGGGCATCCATAAAGATGGATTCTTCGGTCATAATCGATGCTCGCTGGTGAGGGCATTGGCCGTCTATACATCAATGCGCTTTTGGGTGCGTACCACCTCATGGAAGTGCAAAGAATTCGGAAATTGTTTATCGGCCGGCGTCGTGCTCTTTCATGGTCATTTCTCGAAAGAGCCAGGCACGGGCAAAGCTCCACTGCCGGTCGGCGGTGGCCGGCGATATTCCCAGCGCCTGTGCCGCTTCATCTACGGTGAGGCCGGCAAAATAGCGCAACTTGACCAATTCAGCCTTGGCGGGGTATTTGCGAGCGAGGCTGTCCAGGGCCTCGTGCAAACCAAGCACATCTTCTGGGAGCCCTTTGGCAACGATTTCTACATGGTCGAGGTCAACGCGTTCGCGGCCTTGGCCTCGTTTGAGTCGATTTTTGCGGCGGGCTTGGTCACCAGGATGCGGCGCATCGCTTCCGCCGCGGCTGCGAAGAAATGGCCGCGGTTCTTCGAGCGAGGCGTGTGCTCCACGTTCAATAAGCGTATGTAGGCCTCGTGGACCAGCCCGGTGGCTTCCAGAGTTTGGCCGGGCCTTTCCTTGGCCAGTTTTTGCGCGGCGAACGGGGCAATTCATTATAGACCAACGGCAAGAGCTGCTCGATCGCATCGAGGTCGCCGTGCTCAAGGGCTTTCAGAATTTGCGTGACATCGCTGATAACGACCAACTTAAAGGCTGCCCAACGTGTGGACAAGCAAAAAGTCTTTTGGATCCCTGGGGCGGGCGTCGCCCGTCGTTGGCCATATCCGATATGAACAACCGCATTCTACTCGAAGTTGCCGTCGCTACCATAACCGATGCCGAGATCGCAGCCGGTGGCGCGGCCTGGCGGGTTCTGCTACAGTGAGACCGAGTTCTCGGTCATTCTCCGCGACTTAGCGTGGATCGATGGCGAGATCGCCGTCGGCATCCTCACTCCAGCTTGCGAAATCGACGTGCAACGACTTCGGCAGTTGTCCACGCCACGCGTCGTCTTCCACCGTGCCTTCGATCTGGTATCGGACCCGTTAAGGGCACTTGAGCAGCTCATTGACCTTGGCATCCCGCGGGTGATGGCCGACGCCGCCAACCACAATCGCCTCGCCCGCTTGCTCGACGCTGCCCGCGGACGCATCGCCGTGCTACCGGCTGGCGGTATCGGGCCTGCGAATGTCCTGCGGCTAATCGAACGAACCGGCTGCAAGCAAATCCATGGCTCGTTCAAGCGGCAAGCCGGCGACATCAGTTCGCTGTTCGGAGGGCACCACGAGACATATCGTGACGCAGTTCGCAGTATGGCGACCTCGCGAACGCCCCGGTCTACGCCGTGACTCACCATCTTCTCGACCTCGGACTGCTGTGGAGTGCAGCATGGGGTCGATCTGCCCGGAGAGAACCCGTTCGCGAAGAAAGCTTGAGGCTTAGATGCACGACGACTTTGCCGATTGGTATCGCCCGTGCACCACGGGAACGGAAGTCAACCTCACCGAAGATCTGCTCACCAAACGATGGGAGGGGGTCGAGAAAGCCGCAAAACGGCCTGGGCAACAAGTGCTGGACCTCGTCCGTGTTGCTCTGGGTCGGCTCGGCGGGTCTCTGCAGCTTCCTCGGCAAGTTCAAGGCCGCGTTCAAGGAGGCCGACGCCACATTTCAGATGTCGGGAAACGACCTCGAACTCAGCGTGCTGGCCGGTTCGGCCTTGTGTTGGATCTTCAGCCAAGAGGCTGACGAGGCGGATGAGGCTTCGCTCGCGCGGCTCCTCGCCGGCCGCAAGCATCGCGAAAGCACCGGAGTGGCCCGAAGCCGCCTGTTTCGCATGCCACCGCTTACCTCGATGGGCGGCTTCGAGAACTACGAAAACCCCCTACTGGTTGTGCAGCCTCGTTAGCCCCAAAGAAACTCAAACAACAGTTTGACCTATTCGCCACCAAGTTGGGCGAAAACCAGCCGTGTGGCCGTCACTAAGGCCGGCGGAAGCGAAGCGGTCTTCAAATGGCTCCAAAAGGGGGCGAGCTGGGCACCATCACCACAAACACCATGCTCATCGCGGAAACACCGCCGCGCGGCAGCATTACCTACAAGTCCGGCTACGCCTCCCCGACCGAACCAGCCCCGGCAACACCGTTCCCT
>CAVVSQ010000025.1:0-30803 GCA_963750865.1 uncultured Planctomycetota bacterium | reverse complement strand
CGCCAAGGAGATCGCCGGCGCGGTGACGCTGGTCGCGACGCCCGACCGGGTCATTCACCTCGACGCGTCGGGCAACGCGGTCCTCAACCCGGACGAGGCGATGCGGACGGACGCCATCTTCTGGATCGCGTCCATGAGCAAGCCGATCCTCGCCACGCTGCTGCTCATGCTCCAGGACGAGGGCCTCCTTTCCGTGGACGATCCGGTCGAGAAATACCTGCCGGAATTCAAGGAACTCAAGACCGCGGACGGCAAGCCGGCCCAGGTCACGATCCGCCACCTGCTCACGCACACCTCGGGCATGGGCGAAATCACCGCCGAGCAGGCGCGAGTTGCAAGACGCTGGCCTCCGTCATCCCGCTCTATGTCGCCAAGCCGGTCGCGTTCACGCCGGGCTCGAAATGGGTCTACTGCCAGTCGGGAATCAACACCGGCGGGCGGATCGCCGAGGTGGTCACGGGCGAGCCGCTCGACAAGCTGCTCCAGCGGCGGCTCTTCGACCCGCTCGGGATGAAAGACACCACCTTCTATCTCACGGAGAAACAACTGCCGCGCCTGGCCAAGTCGTACCGGCGCACCGACAAGGGTGAGCTCGAAGCGACCGACATCCGTTTCCTCAACGGCAAATCCCCCACGAGCCGGGACCGCTTCCCCGCGCCGAACGGCGGGCTCTTTTCCACCGCCTCCGATTACGCGCGCTTTTGCCAGATGGTCCTGCGCGGCGGCGAGCTGGACGGCAAGCGCTACCTCAAGCCGGAGACCGTCAAGCTCATGACCACGATCCAGACCGCCGACCTCAAGACCGGCTTCACCCCCGGCAACGGCTGGGGCCTCGGCTGGTGCGTCGTCCGCGAGCCGCAAGGCGTCACCGCCATGCTCTCGCCGGGCACCTTCGGCCACGGCGGCGCCTACGGCACGCAGGCGTGGATCGATCCGGGAACGAAGCGCGTCTACATTCTCATGGTCCAGCGGGCGAACTTCCCGAATTCCGATGCGTCGGAGGTGAGAAGAGGATTTCAGGAGGCGGCGACCGGTGCGTTCTCGAATTTGAAAAAGAAATGACATGTTCGGCTGCAATTTGTTTGCCGCGGCGCCTGCCTGCCCACCAGCAACTTCCAAATGACCTGACCCCGGCGTGAGATTTCGCAGGCTCGATGGCTTTCTCGAACAAAGAAGAGAGCCGAGCACTCCCTGTATGGCGAGCGATTCACTCCCACCTTCGCGCTAGCCGCATCTTTGGCGGCTACGCTTTGCGTCGTGTTCATTCTGGGTTTTCGGACCAAGTCGGCTTAAGAGCGTGTTGCGATTTGGTAATCTCAACAATCCCCACAATTAACACTTGGTCGCGAAGAGGGTGTGAATTGTGATTCGTGCTCCCTTGTAGAGCATACTCGGCCCGAAGCGTTGGGCCCCTGGGCGCGGCAAAAAGCAGGGCTCCAAGCCCGTTAAGCACGTCCCGGCAAAGCCATTATCTCGAGGGTGCCGACGTGACATGGATGACCTTGCAAACGGATTCAATTGCGCCAAGCAAGCTTGGGAAAGGAGGATGAGATGTAGAAACAGCTCGAAACCTTTCGTTGGAACCCTGCGGGTACAAGCCCGCCCGGCAGAGCCTGGCCAGCAGCCGGAAGCGAGTCTTGCGTCGTGCTGGGGTGACCCAGCGGGCGAAGCGTAGACAGCGAGTGCCGAAGCCGGGCGATTGAGCCTCGAAATTATACTCGTTGCGGGAGCCTTCGTCGTTTCCGTAACGGGGGCCGCGCCAGGGCATCGTATGGCCAGATGCCGGCGGTCCTGCCGGGGTCGTAGAGCCGGGCAAAGGACAAGAGGGTTCCCCAGGAACTTGGGAGATCCTGTCATCTCCATCCATAAAGCTGGCGCGGGGTGGCCAGACCGACAAACTCCAGGCCCTGCGCCGGCGTCGGGCTTGCGAGGGAGAAACGAATGCAGGCGCACGGCGATGGTACCGCCAAGCGAAGGACAACGAAGCGCGGCGGGAAGGACGGCAGGAAGTCGGAGCGCCTCATAGTACCGCGAGAGCCAGGGGAACCGCCCGACGGGACCCTGGGGAGGGAAGGGGGCGCCGGATCATGGAACCGTTGGAGGGAAACATGGCGGAGCATCGGAACCGGATCGTGTCAACGAAACAACAACGGATAGCGGAGCTGGCGAAGCAATCGCCGCAGATGGGATTCACTTCGCTGACCACCACATGGACCTGGACTGGCTGCACGAGGCTATCAGCGCACGCGCAAAGACGGGGCACCGGGCGTGGACGGACAAACCGCCGCGACTACGAGCGAGACCTGGGGGACAACCTCCGGTCGCTGCTGGACCGGGCCAAGTCCGGCACGTACCGTGCGCCGCCGGTGCGGCGGGTGCATATTCCGAAAGGGACGGGCGAGCGAAACGCGACCGATCGGGATTCCGACGTTGGAGGACAAAGTGCTTCAGCGGGCGGTGGTCATGCTGCTGGAGCCGATCTACGAGCAGGACTTTCTGGACTGTTCGTATGGCTTTCGGCCGGGGCGGTCGGCGCACCAGGCTGTGAAGCCTTGTGGAGCAGACGATGGGGAGGGGTGGTGGCTGGATTTTGGAAGTGGACATCCGGAAGTTTTTCGACACTCTGGATCATGCCCATCTGCGGGAGTTTCTGCAGCAAGAGTGCGTGACGGCGTGCTGCTGCGGCTGATCGGCAAGTGGCTGAATGCGGGGGTGCTGGAAGAGGGAAGGTGACGTACCCGGACGCCGGCACCCGCAAGGCGGGGTGATCTCGCCCTTGCTGGCCAACGTCTATCTGCACTATGTGCTGGATGTGTGGTTTGAGCAGGAGGTGAAAGCCGCGTCTGCGCGGCCGGGCCTTCCTGATCCGCTACGCGGACGACTTTGTCATGGGCTTCGCCAGTGAAGAGGACGCACGCGGGTGATGGAAGTGTTGCCGAAACGCTTCGGCAAGTACGGCCTGACGATCATCCGGACAAAACCCGGTTGGTCCCCTTTCAGCGGCCGTCGTTGCCAAGACCGAGGCGGAAGCGAGGATGCGACCAGGGACGTTTGACCTGTTGGGTTTCACCCATTACTGGGGCCGGCAAGTCGGGGCTCTTGGGTGGTGATGCGCAGACCGCCGCAGCCGGTTCGCCGGGCGCTGGCGGAGCATTGCCCAGTGGTGCCGGAAACACCGGCACCGATCACGAGCAACACCAACGCTGAGTCAGAAGTTACGCGGACATTCGCGTACTACGGGATCACCGGCAACTGCGTCGGTTGGCGTTCCGGCGAGTGACGCCTCTATGGCGGCAATGGCTGAACCGGCGCCACCGCCACCGCTACCTCGCCTGGGCCCCATTTCCTCGTCTTCTGCAGCGTTACCCGCTGCCCCAGCCAAGGTGGTCCACTCGGTTTACGCTCGCAGCGAAACCATGACTTGAGGAACCGTATGCTCTAATTGTGCATGTACGGATCTGTGGGAGCCCTGGGGAGCAATCCCCAGGGCGATCCGGCAAACGGTGGTACGCCAGTAATGCGCCATAGTTTGCCTTGTAGTTTAAAATGGGATGAAGCTGGCGGACGATCTTTGTCCAATTACGCTGTCCGTTAGCCCACGCGTGAACCCCAGAACGAGCACGGCGAAGAGGTACCAATCGCCCGCTCAGAATCATTGCCGCCGGGCGTTCTTTGGCGTCGGCCTTTTTCCTTGTCCGCGACCCCCACTCTGCGTTAACATCGGTGGCGTGAAAGCGCATTCGCCTGGTTTTGACTCTTGCCGTCTTTTTACCGCCTGTTGGACGACGTAGAGCGAGTCAAAACTGACGAAATGGCCATTGCACGGTACATGACTCCGCACGACAGCATCTGGGCAGTTTTCAGCCATGAATCCGGATGTTCTGGGCACTTCGAGTGTGGGTGCTTGAAGAGGGAATCGTGATCCATTAGGCCGTGGAAAGCACAAAGAGAGCAAAGTGTAGTTAAGCAAAGGGATTGTCGTTATGGGATACCAAACTGCCCTGCACCTGATCGACGTAAAAATCAAGGACGATTCACTCCCATTCGTGAAGAGGGCACTGCAAACCAAAAAGGAGCGAGGTCTTCGTCCGCTCGTTTACTTTCTTGAAGAGGTTTTCGTGCCTAGACGACGGCTTCCTGTGTTTCAAGGGTACCGGAAGATACGACAGTCCATACATTTCTGACGAAGAAGACAAAACCGTGTCGGTACTGGTCGGAAAGTGGTACGAGGCGGAGCAGATTGCCGCATGGCTGAAACTACATTCGGAGAAGGGTGGACGGCTGATTCAGCACAGTCATGGAAGCTGATGGAGCGGCGTGGGGGTGGGAGTTCGACGGGCGTGGAGAGTTCGAGAGCTTGCCCTTTGTCCAGTGGGTAATTGGAAATAGGTTAACGTGGCCGCGCCGACGGCGAAGCCGGGTGACAGCGGAGTGGGTTGGCGAGCCGTGAGCGCCGTGTTTTCTTGCGAAAGCACCGGGCGCTGACCCTCACGGCTTGCCATGCGCAGGTTCTTGCTGCGCGTACCATACGCCTTATCCAAACACATTGTTGTTGCTGGTGGAGGCGTGATTGCCTTTGATGAACGTGAAAGCATCAAAGGTGAACGTTCCCAGATTATAAATGCCGCCGCCGATGCCCGGGGCGCCGTCGGCCCGGTTCAGGATCACCAAGCTACTCGTCAGGCCCAGTGTCGATGTAGCGTCATTGTACTCGCCGCCTCCCAGGCCGGCCGCGCCCCCGTCGCCGTCGGCCTCGTTCAAGATCAGGGAACTTTCGGCCACGGAGGTCGTGGCCGAAAGCAGATTGGCGATGCCGCCGCCCAAGCTCTTCCCCAAGCCGTCGCTCTCGGCTTGATTGAGGGCGATAAAGCACCAGCTGATAGAGACGGCGCTGCCGTTCAAGGCGCCGTACCCGGACGAACTGTAATTGCCCAGCCCATTGAAGATGGCGCCCCCACCCCGAGACCGGCGAAGAGCGCACCCCTGCCGGCGGCAGCGTTGCTCTCGCCGCCTTCAGCGTGGCCGAAAATTGGCGCTGTCGCTGATGGTGGTCGTGCCTCCCAGATAATTCATGATGCCGCCTCCGACTCCCGCGCCTACCAAGGCTTCGACGCTGGCGGTGCCGCTGTTGTGGTCGCCGCCTTGGGCATTGTTGTGGCTGAAAATGGTGTCGCTGACGGTGAGAGTGTTCAATCCAGGACCACTGCCGCCATAAGACGAATTGATTGCTCCACCCAAAGCACTACCGGCATGGACCACCGGGCCTGTGCCGGTATTGCCGTTACCGCCGATCGCCTGATTATGATCGAAGCTGCAAGCGGAGAAGGTAGCCACAGCCCCCACTTGATTGGCAATCGCACCACCTTCGGCACCTCCGACCTCGACGATGTCGGTCCCGGTAGCGGTGCCGTTATTCCCGCCGATGGCCTGGTTGTAGCTGAACGTGCTGCCGGCAACAGTAGTGGTCGTGTTAAATTCAGCGTAGATAGCGCCCCCATAGCTGGCGTCCGGGTTAGGATCGGCGTTGCCTGGACCGCTATTGCCGCCGCTGCCGCCGATGGCTCGGTTGTCGTCAAACGTGCTAGCGCTGACGGACAGTGCGCCAAAGGAGGCGATGGCGCCTCCAGCGGGGGCTCCGACGTATGGCCCGGTGCCGCCATTGCCGCCGACGACCTGATTGCCGCCGAAGGTGGTACCGGTGATAACGGTGGATCCGTTGACGTCAAGGCCGCCACCAATGGCGTAATTTCCGGGCGCGTTGTCGCCCCCGCGCGAGATTGTCGCTTATCGTGCAGCCCGTAATCGTGAGTGCCGGATTACTGCTCACGCCACCACCGCCGCTGAAGCCATCGCCGCTGTTGTCACCCCCCCGAGCCAGGTTGCTGCTGATGGTGGTTTTGCTCATCGTGGCACTGCCCGCGTGAATGCTAATGCCGCCTCCATAAGCATCGCCGTACGCGGATGCGCCGGCCGCACCAAGCGACTGATTGTTGGTAATCTGGCAGTCCGCGATGGTCAACACCCCGCCCAAGCTTTCGAGGGCCCCGCCGCGGGCGCCGTCGGTGGTGCTTTCGAAAACCACGTTATGAGTCAGGTCGTCTCCGGTAAGCGTCAGGTTGCTGCCATTGTTCAAGATGCCGCCCCCTAGATCGGCAGCGTAGCCGTGAGTGATCGTCAACCCGCTGATGGTCACGTCGAAGCCCGTTGCGATCTCGATGACCCGGCTGGCGTTGTTGCCGCTGACGGCCAGGTGCTTCGCGCTCGGACCGTCGATTGTCACGCTATCGCTAATCAATAGTTCGCCGCTCGTCAGCTTGATGGTGCCGCTCAGCCCATGCGCGAATTCGATTGTATCAGGGCCAGGGTTGGCGTTGGTGGCGGCCACTTCCGCGCAGCGAGCCGGCGCCGCTGTCGCTCAGATTCAGCACCGTGAAGGTGCTGGGGAGGGCGCGTTCCTCCAGGTCGAGCAGTCGCGGCACGAAGCTTGGTCGGCGCCGCATGGGCTTGCGACTGGAACTCCACCAAGAACGAAAAGAAAACGACATGAGAGACCCCCAATCAAAGAAACAAAGCAGCACAAAGCGCGCACCCCGAACGCCGGACCGCGGCTTCACCTGCGGAACACACGAATTTCTAGCTTACGTCATGCGTATTCGCGCCGACGCACCGTATCAGCGGGACACCTATTGAGAGCGAATCGGTAAAGTTCGGTTTTCATTTTGATTGTGTTCGCGTTTTCAATTCAAACTCCGAATATCGCGCCGTGACTGATTGGAGCGAGCCATTGATGGCCGCGACGCCGACTTGAATCCGCCGCGGTGCAGTCATCGTCTTGGCACC
This sequence comes from uncultured Planctomycetota bacterium, assembly GCA_963750865.1. Taxonomy (GTDB): domain Bacteria; phylum Planctomycetota; class Planctomycetia; order Gemmatales; family Gemmataceae; genus CAVVSQ01. The sequence continues at coordinate 23,963 of CAVVSQ010000025.1, read as the reverse complement.
CAGCAATTGCCATTTGCCGCTTTCCTGAGTCGCGTAAGCCCTGAATTCGCTGCCTGTGCGTTCGATCCTGAGCCACGTCTCTTTGCTATTGTCCAATCTCACATTGCCGCTAGCGGTGCCGAAACGTTCAATCTGGCCATTGACACGCAACTCGAAATTGACATAAGCGACATGCGTCTTTCCGTTCAATAATGTCGCCCGGTCCAAACGAATGTAATTGCTGTCGTCACTTGAAATGAAGAAGCCCGCGCCGATATACGCTCCACGACTTACGGTGCTCTTTTGGCTCGGCTCAAATTGACCTGCTACCTTCACTTGCACCGTGAAATCGCCATCGACCATTTGCAGGGCACGGGGAGCATTCATCTTGCCGCGCTCGATGCCGAGATCGTGATCCTTGCCGGGCACCGCGATGGATAGCGTGCCGTCCACCAATTTGAATTCACAATCGTCGTCCGGGTCCGCAAAAGTTCCAAAATATCCGGCGTTCATTTTGCGAGCGCCTACATTCCCAACTTTCGTCTTACCAACGCCCGGATTGGCGGCCCCTGACGGCTGGGTCGTGGATTTGGCGCCGGCCCTCAACTCTGCCAGCTTCCGACGCCATTGATCCGCCTGCTCTGGCTGCGCCGTGGCCTCGTAAAACCGCGTCAGCCGCTCCAACGCTTCGGGAAGGCGCATTATCACTAGCGGCATTTCTTTGTGCTGGCTCATTCCCTGGTAAGCGGTCAGTAGCAGTGGTCCGGCGTCGGCATACTTTTTCTGCCCTGACAACGCCTCGCCAAGCATGGACTTGGTGTTGAAGATCAGCGACTTGTCGGTTTCCGTTTTTTCGCGAATGGCGAGACTTTCGCGCAGCACGGACTCGGCATCGGGCCACTTGTTCTCTCCAAGGAGGTTGTGGCCAAGTATGTCCAAGTCGCCCGCATACTGGGGCTTATCCAGCCGGCCTTTTTGCTTCCACGCCTTGATCAGTTCGCGTGCAATCAACGTGCCTTTGTGGTAATTGCCTTGGAGCCGATAAGATTCCGCCAAGGCGCGCAGGCCATTCATGGAGGCGATGGTTTGGGCGCTGTCTTCACCCACAAGGCGGCGCCGAACCTCCCAGGATTTGAGCAAAAGCGGTTCAGCTTTGGCGAGTTGCCCTTGGGAATTGTACAACGACGCGAGATCGTCCATGCATCTTACCGTGCGGAGATTTTCCTCGCCATGGCTGCGGCGCCAACTTTCCAAAACTTTTAGGCGAAGACCTTCAGCTTCCTCGAGCTGGCCTTGGGATGCATACAGATCCGCCAGGTTGCCCATGCACTCGAGGGTGAGGGGATGCTCGGCGCCGCGTACGCGCCGATTCACTTCAATGGCTTCGCGATAGAGAGGGTGCGCCTTGGGGAAGTTGCCCACGTTGGCGTATACCAAAGCGAGGTTTTTGATAAACTCCAAGGTTTTGGGATGTTCATTCCCTAACACACGCCGGGCCACTGCTATGTTTTTGATAAGGAGTGTCTCTGCTTTGGCGAACAGACCTCTAAAACGGTATACTTGGGCAAGGCCTAGCGTGGCCAATAGTGTTTCTGGGTGTTCCTCTCCCTTATCCCGACGACATATTTCAATGATCCTGACGAAGAGCGCTTCCTGTTTGACCCAATCGCCTTGAGCAAGGTAGACAACCGACATATTGTCCAAGGTCTCCAGATGCTTGGGGCCGTCCCCATTCGAATCACGCTGATAAACGGTCAACAATTTATCGAAAAGGCTTTTGGCTTGGGCAAATTTGCCCTGCAGATGATAGTTTTCCGCCAGCATCAGCATGGACTGTAGCGTCGATGGCTCTTCCTCACCATGATCGCGGCGATTGACCTGTAGGGCGTTAAGGAGGAACGGCTCAGCTTTGGCAAATTGACTGGCTCCGAAGTAAAACCGTGCCAAATCTATCGTCGCTTTGACTGTCGAGGCACGCTCGTCACCATAAACACGGCGGTTGATTTCCAAGACCTTGAGAAAAACGGCTTCCGCCTTGGTGAACTTGCCTTGGACTTCGTACTGATACGCGACATTTCTCATGGCCTCGAGGGTATCGGGGGTTTCCTCCCCAAAAACGCGCTTGCGTATCTCCCATATCTTGTAATAAAAGAGTTCCGCCTTTGAAAAATATCCTTGGTCGCCAATCACGAACCCCAGGTCCTCCATGACTCCGAGAGAATCGGTGTGTTCTTCGCCGAGGACGCGAAGGCGAAGTTCCAACGAACGTTCCAGCTGCGTCTGGGCTTTGGTCAAATCACCAAGCTTATGATAAGTCTTGCCGATGGTCTGCCGGATGGCGGCTTCAATGAGCGGCTGTTTGTCGAATTTTCCAGCAATCCTGGCCGCCGCGCGGTCGAGAATTTCCTCCAGGGTCACTTTCTTGGCGCGGGAATTCTTATCCGGGGCTGCTTCTGCCAATAAGTCGTTTTGCAAAAAGTCATTAACGGCCTTGGCAATGGCCGCTTTGTCGTCGGCCCGGTTCTTTTCCTGAACAAGGGCGCCATGGGCCTTGGTGAGCTCCGCATTGGCCTGATCGGCTTGCACCAATCCCCAACTGGTGCCCACGATACCGCCAATCAACGCCAGCAACACTAGACCGGTTGCCAGTACAGGGCCACGGTTGCGGCGTACGAACTTCCGCAACCGATATCCCGCCGAAGGCGGCCCGGCCAGCACAGGTTCATCCGCCAAATAACGCTGTAGGTCCTGGGCCAGTCCGTCAGCCGTCTCATAGCGCCGGCCACGTTCCTTTTCCAAACATTTCATGGCGATCCAATCCAGATCGCCTGCGATCATGCGAGTCAGCCTTTTTGGTTCCAACTTGCGGCAGGCTGCGATACTGGGCAATTCCGCCGAGGAGGAGAGCTTGGTGCTGGGCTTGGGCGGCTCCACTTCACGAATAATGCGCAGCATTTCGTTGAAGGCGGCACCGCGCAACTGCTTGCCCGAAAAGGGCGGACTACCCGTGAGCAGTTGATAAAGCAATGCCCCCAAGGAATAAATGTCGGCACGCGTGTCGATATCGAGATTGTTGAGTTCCGCCTGCTCGGGCGCCATGTACTCCAGCGTGCCCACCACCTGGCCCAACTCGGTGAAGATGGTCTTTTCTGTGAGCTTGTGGCTGATCGCCTTGGCCACGCCGAAATCAATCACCTTGGGCACCGGCTTGCCGTCATAGAGGCCGATGAGCACGTTCGAAGGCTTCAAATCCCGATGGATAATTCCTTTCTGATGGGCATGCTGCACGGCATGGCAGACAGGGATAAACAAGGCCAGACGTTCCTGCGGCGTTAAATGTTCCTGATCGCAGTACTTGGTGACGGGGATGCCCTTGACCATTTCCATCGCGAAATAGGGCCGGCCGTTGGCTGTGGCGCCGGCCTCCAGTACTTTGGCGATGTTCGGATGATCCATCAGCGCCAGCGCCTGGCGTTCTTGCTCGAAGCGGCCGAGTATGTGGGCGGAGTCCATGCCCGCCTTGATGATCTTCAAAGCGACCCGGCGCCGGACGGGACGCTCTTGCTCGGCCATGAACACGGTGCCCATGCCGCCTTCGCCGATTTGTTGCAAGAGCTTGTAAGGGCCGATGCGGGTGCCTGGCCCGTCAAGGTGATGGTCGCTGGTTGATTCAAGATGCTCGGGACCGGGCTGCAGAAAATCGCCGGCCTGCTGGTGGGCCTGCAAAAGCTGCTCGACGCTGTGCCGCAGATCGGCATTCGTGCCGCAGGCCTGTTCGAGAAAGGCGGCGCGCTCTACCGGCGTTGGTATCTTGAGGGCATCCATAAAGATGGATTCTTCGGTCATAATCGATGCTCGCTGGTGAGGGCATTGGCCGTCTATACATCAATGCGCTTTTGGGGCGCGTACGACCTCATGGAAGTGCAAAGAATTCGGAAATTGTTTATCGGCCGGCGTCGTGCTCTTTCATGGTCATTTCTCGAAAGAGCCAGGCACGGGCAAAGCTCCACTGCCGGTCGGCGGTGGCCGGCGATATTCCCAGCGCCTGTGCCGCTTCATCTACGGTGAGGCCGGCAAAATAGCGCAACTTGACCAATTCAGCCTTGGCGGGGTATTTGCGAGCGAGGCTGTCCAGGGCCTCGTGCAAACCAAGCACATCTTCTGGGAGCCCTTTGGCAACGATTTCTACATGGTCGAGGTCAACGCGTTCGCGGCCTTGGCCTCGTTTGAGTCGATTTTTGCGGCGGGCTTGGTCAACCAGGATGCGGCGCATCGCTTCCGCCGCGGCTGCGAAGAAATGGCCGCGGTTCCTCCAGTGAGGCGTGTGCTCCACGTTCAATAAGCGTATGTAGGCCTCGTGGACCAGCCCGGTGGCTTCCAGAGTTTGGCCGGGCCTTTCCTTGGCCAGTTTTTGCGCGGCCAATAGGCGCAATTCATTATAGACCAACGGCAAGAGCTGCTCGATCGCATCGAGGTTGCCGTGCTCAAGGGCTTTCAGAATTTGCGTGACATCGCTCATAACGACCAACTTAAAGGCTGCCCAACGTGTGGACAAGCAAAAAGTCTTTTGGATCCCTGGGCGGGCGTCGCCCGTCGTTGGCCATATCCGATATGAACAACCGCATTCTACTCGAAGTTGCCGTCGCTACCATAACCGATGCCGAGATCGCAGCCGGCGCGCGGCCTGGCGGGTTCTGCTACAGTGAGACCGAGTTCTCGGTCATTCTCCGCGACTTAGCGTGGATCGATGGCGAGATCGCCGTCGGCATCCTCACTCCAGCTTGCGAAATCGACGTGCAACGACTTCGGCAGTTGTCCACGCCACGCGTCGTCTTCCACCGTGCCTTCGATCTGGTATCGGACCCGTTAAGGGCACTTGAGCAGCTCATTGACCTTGGCATCCCGCGGGTGATGGCCGACGCCGCCAACCACAATCGCCTCGCCCGCTTGCTCGACGCTGCCCGCGGACGCATCGCCGTGCTACCGGCTGGCGGTATCGGGCCTGCGAATGTCCTGCGGCTAATCGAACGAACCGGCTGCAAGCAAATCCATGGCTCGTTCAAGCGGCAAGCCGGCGACATCAGTTCGCTGTTCGGAGGGCACCACGAGACATATCGTGACGCAGTTCGCAGTATGGCGACCTCGCGAACGCCCCGGTCCACGCCGTGACTCACCATCTTCTCGACCAATTCTGGACCGCTGTGGAAGCGCAGCATGGGGTCGATCTGCCCGGAGAGAACCCGTTCGCGAAGAAAGCTTGAGGCTTAGATGCACGACGACTTTGCCGATTGGTATCGCCCGTGCACCACGGGAACGGAAGTCAACCTCACCGAAGATCTGCTCACCAAACGATGGGAGGGGGTCGAGAAAGCCGCAAAACGGCCTGGGCAACAAGTGCTGGACCTCGTCCGTGTTGCTCTGGGTCGGCTCGGCGGGTCCGCAGTCTTCCTCGGCAAGTTCAAGGCCGCGTTCAAGGAGGCCGACGCCACATTTCAGATGTCGGGAAACGACCTCGAACTCAGCGTGCTGGCCGGTTCGGCCTTGTGTTGGATCTTCAGCCAAGAGGCTGACGAGGCGGATGAGGCTTCGCTCGCGCTGCTCTCGGCGGTCAGCATCGCGAAAGCACCGGAGTGGTCCGAGCCGCTCGTTTCGCATGCCACCGCTTACCTCGATGGGCGGCTTCGAGAACTACGAAAACCCCCTACGGTTGTGCAGCCTCAGTTAGCCCCAAAGAAACTCAAACAACAGTTTGACCTATTCGCCACCAAGTTGGGCGAAAACCAGCCGTGTGGCCGTCACTAAGGCCGGCGGAAGCGAAGCGGTCTTCAAATGGCTCCAAAAGGGGGCGAGCTGGGCACCATCACCACAAACACCATGCTCATCGCGGAAACACCGCCGCGCGGCAGCATTACCTACAAGTCCGGCTACGCCTCCCTGACCGAACCAGCCCCCGGCAACACCGTTCCCTATTATTTCACCATCGCCCTCGACGACATCTCGCCCGTGCCGGTCACGGTCTACTACCAAACGCGCGACGGCTCCGCCAAAGCGGGTGAGGACTATCGTGGCGTGAATAGCTACCGCGTGACCTTTCCCGCGTTCGCGCATGGGGCTACTGCAAATTCGCCGCCATCGCAGGATGTCGCTATCACCGTCAACGGGGATGCGAGCGATGGGATAAACCCGGAGACGTTTGCGGTAGTGCTGACATCGGCGTATAACGCGACGATCAATTCCGCTAGCCGAAGCGCCATCGGGACCATCACCCAGGCCACGCCGCAACCCGGTGACCAAGGTGAGCATCGCGGATTTCAGCGCGGCGGGCCCGAGCGCGGGTCCGACCGTGTTTCATGTGCCCATCACCTTGGATGGACCCGCGGCACAGCCGCTCACGGTCTACTACGGCACGGCGGATGGCACCGCGACATCGGCTGTCGATTATGTGGGCCAAGCCAAAGGACATGTAACAATCGGGGCGGGGGACACCAGCGCTGACATTCCCATCACGATTCTCGCCGACGCCGCCGGGCACACGAACCTGACGTTCACGATCGCCATTACCTATTGGGTCAACGACGCCATTGTTTCTTCGGGGGCGACGGTTACCATCACTTATCCGCCGGCGGGTTCAGCGGCGGCAATACGGGTCGATTCGGTGGCGTCATGGTCGAAGCCGACTAGCGCTGTTAGCACTGAGGCGCTGGATCAGGTGTTCGCGGAGATGAAGTAGGTCCCGACTGCCGAGCGAGTCCATTGATGTCATCGGGATAGACAACCCTTTTGCAACGCACACAGGTATATCGGCCGCATCTAGGACGATCGCGAAGTTCACCAGGGCGAGCAAGCCGTCAGCGTGGACGAAGCTCTGTGGCACCGGCGACCTTCGTAGGTGCGGCCCGATATGAAGGATTTCACGTTCAATCAAAAACTTGGTCGAACGCCGAGTAGTTGAGGCTTGGCCCCCCCCCACCGGCCTTCAAACGGCTGGCCGATTAGCCAGCTTGCCTGGTGAGCGTAACCTACTAACTTTCGCGCTCAAAAACCGCGACGGGCGGGCCCAAAATTTTATATCCGGATTCAAAATGTTTGCCCCCTCGCCTCTGCTTGCCTTGCCAAAGCGCAGCGACCAGCCGCAGCGCAGCCAGCTGCTTGACCGCGGTGCGCTTGGTGCGCCGCTGCCGGCATGGCGCACAGGGCCGATGGGTAACGCCGCAACGTCAGGGCCCGTGGCCGCGCTCCGTTGCGGCGCCATGCGGCCGATCATCTTGAGCGTGCCGTGAGTCAATGTTCATCACGTGGTAAACACGCCAAAGATGTCATCGTCGCTGGTGGTGGCGAAGTTGAAGATGACGAAGTTTTTCTTGGTTATCTTCACGCTGGCCCCGCTGCTGATATAGACGCCGCCGCCCTGGCCTTGGCCGGTGGAGCGGCCCGATGCCTCGTTAAATGCAATGAACGTGCCGTCGATGGTGGCGGTGCCGGCGTCGATGAAGACGCCGCCGCCCCAGCCATTGCCGGCTGTCGCGCCGCTGCCGGCCGCGCCCTCCGCCAGGTTACGGGCGACGACGCCGCCGGTTACGGTCAGCGATGAGGTATCCGCGGAACCGCCGATGACGGCGCCGTCGCCGGAGCTGATGCCGCCGCCCAGGCCGTTGCCCCCTTTGGCCCCCGCGCCGCCGACGCCGCCCACCACCTTGTTGCTGGCGATGAAGCAATTGGCGATCGTGGTGCTGGAACTGGCATCGTTGTTGATGCCGCCGCCCGAGGCGATACCGCCGCTATTGCCGGCCGCACCGCTCCCTCCCTGGGCAAGGTTGCCGGTGATGACGCTGTTGGTCACGGTCATGCCGCCTGCATTGCGGATCAAGATTCCCCCGCCCAGGGCCAGCGCACCCGGACCTACCGCAGTCGCTCCGCCGATGGCCCTGTTGCCCGTTATCGCGCAGCTGGTGACGGTGCAGCCAGTCGCCCCGTCGTCGGCAATAGCGCCCCCGCGTGCGGCGCCGCATGCATAGAGGCCGCTTGCTCCGCCGGTCGGAGCATTAGCCCCACCCTCGGCCAAGTTTCCGATGATCGTGCAACCGGAGAGGATCAGAGTGCCAGGACTACCGATACCGCCGAAGGCGGTATAAATCGCACCGCCACGCGCTTCTCCGAACGTTGTGGAGTTATTGCTGTTCGCACCAGCCACCGCCTGGTTGTTGATAAACGACGAGTTGGTGATTGTCATCGTATCGTAATTATCCACGGCCCCGCCCAAAGCATCGGCACCTTGCACGCTGGTACCGACGGCGGAATTGCTCAGGAAGGTCGAGTTCTTGATGGTGACGGCGGCGTCCTGGGAATCATCAATGGCCCCGCCGGAAGTAAAAGACCCGCCGCCGCTATTCGCTTGGTTCGCTTTGAATAGACAACCGGTCACGCTCAACGTCGTGCCGGGCAGGTCTTCAATGGCGCCGCCGAAGCCGCCATTGGCCGCCGTGCTGCCGCCGGTGGCCGTGTTGTTCAAGAATTGGCACTGCGTTAGGGTGGTCGTTTCGCCGAGTCCGGTGAAGGGAAATAAGAAACCTTCGTTATCACAAATCGCCCCGCCCAATGCGTCCCCATTGCCCGTGCCAAGGGCTTGATTGTTTGCGAACGTCGTTTGCGTGGCAGTCAACGTGGCACCGTCTTCATTCTCGATGGCACCGCCCAAAGACCCGTCCGGCTGCAAAGAATAATTGGCGGTGCTGCCGAGCGCCTGATTGCCGGTGAAGGTGCCGAAGTTAATCACCAGGGTGCCGACGTTGTCAATGGCGCCGCCGAAGCTCTCGTTGACGGCGTTCGTCTGGTTGTTTTTGAAGGTCGAATCGGTTGCAGTGAAGCTCTGCCGGCGCCATTGTAGACGGCGCCGCCCAAGGCGTTGCTCCCTTGGGCCCGGTTGCCTACGAGAGTGCTTTTCGTAACGGTGACGACGCTGGCGTTGAAGGCACCGTAGCCGGAGGAGTTGTAATTGCTCAGCGCATTGAAGATGGCGCCGCCGGCTCCGAGGCCGGCGAAGCCGTTGCCCGTGCCGCTAGCGGTGTTGCCACTGCCGCCACTAGCCTGACCGTCATCCAACTTGCTGCCGCTCACATTGGTGGTGCCTCCGAGGTAATTCATGATGCCGCCGCCGGCGCCGTCGCCCACAAGTGCGAACACGCCCGCAGTTCCGCTGTTGTCGTTGCCGCCGGTGGCGTCATTTTGTGTGAAAGTCGTGTTGTTGACGGTGAGCGTGTTGGAGCCGACGCCGCTGCCGCCGAAACCGGAAAAGATACCGGCTCCGAAAGCCGAGCCGGCATGGACCACGGGCCCGCTGCCCGTGTTGCCGGAACCGCCGATGGCCTGGTTGTCGCTAAAGGTGCACCCGGCAAAGGTGGCCGTCGATCCAATCTCATTACTAATTACGCCCCCCTCGGCAACGCCGACCTCGACGATGTCGGTGCCGGTGGCCGTGGCATTGCTGCCGCCTATGGACTTGTTGTGACCGAAGCTGGTGCCGTTGACGTTGAGGACGCCACCAAAATTGAAAATGGTGCCATAAGCCTCGTCTACGCTGGGATCTGAATTCCCCGGACCGCTGTCGCCGCCATTGCCGCCGATGGCCTGGTTGTTGACGAAAGTGCTGCCAGAGACTGTAACGGGGGCTGCAGTACCGCCGCCGTTGGGGCCAAAGGTGGCAATGGCGGCACCCTCAGCCTCTCCGACGAATGGCCCGGTCCCGCCATTGCCGCCAATGGCCTGATTACCGCTGAAGGTGGTGCCGGAAATGGCGGCACCGCCGGAAAGATTTAGGCCGCCGCCCGCGCCACTCGTAGCACCACTGTTGGCGCCGCCGATGGCCTGGTTGTCGCTTACGGTGCTGCTCGTGATAACGAGCGGCGCGGCGCTAGCGATGCCACCACCGGAAGCCTGGCCGCCAATGGCGCTATCGCCACTGTTGCCACCTCCTTTGGCCAGGTTGCCGGTGATCGTGGTACTCGTAATTGTGGCATTGCCCGCAGGGATGTCCACGCCGCCGCCGGACGCTGCGCCTCCGGCCGACAAACCGTCGGCACCCAGCACCTGGTTGCCGCTGATGGTGCTGCCGGAGATAATCAGATTTCCGCCGAGGTTTCGAAGGCCGCCGCCGCGGGCTGTGACGAAGGTGCTTTCAAAGGCCACATTATTAGTCAAGGCGTCCGCCGACAGCGTCAAATTGCTGCCATTGTTCAAGATGCCGCCCCCCTGGTCCGCAGCTTTTCCTTTAGAAATCGTCAGACCGCTGATGGTCACGTCGAATCCTGTCGCGATTTCGAAGACGCGGCTGGCGTTGCTGCCACTGACCGTTAGCTGGTCGGCCCCCGGGCCCTTGATTTTAACGCTGTCAGCAATCGACAGTTCACCGCTGGTCAACGCAATGGCGCCGGTTACCCCATGGGCGAAGGCGATGACGTCGGCACCGGGATTGGCGTTGGCGGCGGTGATCTCGGCGCGTAGGGAGCCAGGGCCGCTATCGCTCAGGTTAAGAACCGTAAAAGTGCTGGGCAGGGTGCGTTCCTCCAGGTCCAGCAGCCGCGGCACGAAGCTTGGTCGGCGCCGGATGGGCTTACGACTGGAACTCCACCAGGAAGAAGAAAAAAATGACATGAAGACCCCCAAAGGTAAAAAGGTGCAAGACGAAGCGCACATTCCGAACGCCGGACCGTGGCTTCACCCGCGGAACACTTTCAATTGAGAGAGCTTGAGCCTAGCGGAAGTTCGCCAACTGACGGCTGCCGCCGTGTACCGGTGAGTATCAAAATTGCGGGAAAATCGCGTTTCAGGGCAGCCGGGACCGACAATCCCAACGCGGGTGTGCGGCAACCTTACCTGGCAGACTCGCAGATTCTCTAAATCTCGCCTGCCGACTACGTTTCAGGTTTTCTAGCTCCCGTTCTCGATAGCTTGCTTTAGCATTGTTTTGCTTATCAGTGCCTCGACATCACCCCAGAGTTGACGACATGCCTCCTGCTCCTGAGCCGTTAGTTTGGCAACCACCTCTTGGTCGCGGATCCCGATCAAGTCGACGTCCCTCTGCCAGTGCTCCAAACGTTGCCGTACAAGAGTCCGGGCCCCCGGCAGGCCGCGGTCGAGTTGCTTCGCATAGTCCGCCAGGTCGGCGCGCAACCAGTCGAGCGCTGCTTACGCCAGTGAGTGCGCCCCTTGTCATCAAGTCCATCGGCGTCCTTACCTTGGCCGTTGGCGGCGAGCGCCGCCGCGCAGGCGGCGTTGTAGCAATGATCGGCGTCCAGGTCGGTGGCCAGCTTCGGGTTCGCGTAAAAGGCGGCGGCGAACAGGCGGGCGGCGAAGTAGGGCCGGCCCTGCTCGCCGAGGCGCGTGGGGATGTCGACGTCCTTCGGATCGAGGGTGAGAATCTGGCGACAAGCCACGATGGTCCCGTCCCAGTCATTCTTGTCCGCCAGGGCCATGGCCAGCCTCTTGTGAACCATGATTAGATTCGGGTCGAGCCCGATGGCTTCACGGTATTCGGCGATGGCGCCCTCCGGGTCGTTATTTTCGCGTTTCGCCTCGCCAAAATCGACGTGAAATTGCGCGTCAAGCGTACCGACGCGATCGCGATGGAAGCGAGCGGCGAAGGCGTCCTTGGCTATCATGGCCTTGATGTATTTCTCACGGTGCAAATCAGGTCGCGGCCGGGTCCAGAACAGGCGATACTCCCGTTCTTCGGGAGACGGCACCAAATCAATGACGAGGACGCGGTTTCCATCAGGGTGGGCCAAGTAACGCCCATCGGGACTGGTTGCCTCTGAATAAAAGGCAACATGCCCTGGTTTTTCATGCAACTCCTGTCCTGTATGCGCGTTCCAGATTTTCGCGGTCATATCTAAAGTCGCGGTGATGACGCGCAGTCCCCGTCCGAGCTGAATGCCACATTAAACACCCCAACATCATGCCCCTTGAGATGGAGCAGGAGCGTGCCGGCACGCGCATCCCAGACTTTCGCCGTCTTGTCCAAACTGCCCGTGACGATGCGCTTTCCGTCCCGACTGAACGCGACGCTAGACACTCGATCGGAATGCCCCTTGAGCTGGAGCAGGGGCATGCGTGTGTGGGCATCCCAGACTATCGCCGTCTTGTCATCACTGCCGGTCACAAGGCGCGTCCCGTCCGGGCTGAACGCGACCTGCCGCACCGGACCGCTATGCCCCTTGAGATCGAGCTCGGGGGTGTCGGCAGGAGCATCCCAAATTATCGCGGTGTTGCCGCTGCCGGTAACGAGGCGCGTGCCGTCTGGGCTGAACGCCACGCACCGCCCGGAAACGCCATCCCCCTTGAGATCGACTAGGGGTGTGCCGGTGCGGGCATCCCAGACGCGCGCCGTCTTGTCATTACTGCTGGTGACGAGGCGCGTGCCGTCTGGGCTGAACGCCACGGTCTGCACCCAAGTGCCATGGCCCTTGAGCTCAAGTAGAGGCGCGCCCGTATGCGCATCCCAAACAGTCGCTTCAGTGACTAGGTCGGCGGTGGCAAATCGTGTCCCGTCCGGACTGAACACCGCGCTCGTCATGCTACTCGATAGGGTTGTAAGCGCGAGCACCGGGCGCCCGTGCGGGCGTTCCAGATTTTCGCTGTGCTGTCTTCACGGCCGGTGCGAATGGGCATGCCGTCCTTGGATGCCAGTCTATACCCAGTGAGGATGCGCGTCCCGTCCGGGCTGAACGCCACGCTATTCACCGGACCGGGATGCCCCATGAGATTGAGCAGAGGTGCGCCGGTTCGTGCATCCCATGTTTTTGCTGTGTTGTCATTACTGCCGGTCGCGACGCACGTTCCATCTGGGCTAAATGCGACGCTTGTCACAGGGGCAGTGTGTCCCTTGAGGTCAAACAAAGACATGCCGGTGCGGGCATCCCACACTTTCGCCGTCTTGTCGTTTCCGCCAGTGACCAGACGTTTCCCATCCGGGCTGAACGCCACGCCATTAACTCGACCTGTATGCCCTTTGAATTGGAGCAGGAGCGTGCCGCGGCGGACATCCCAGACGTTCGCCGTGCCGTCCCCACTGCCAGTAACGAGCCGCGCCCCATCTGGGCTGAACGCCACGCTACTCAGGTAAGGGGCATGCCCCTTAAGTCTGAGCAGGGGCACGCCGGTGCTGGAATCCCAGATCCTCGCCGTCCCATCCCAACTGCCGGTGATGAGGCGAATACCGTCCGGGCTATAGGCCGCACAGATGATTCCAGAGGTGTGCCCCTTGAGTTCGAGCAGGGCAGTGCCGGTGCGGGCATCCCAGATTTTCGCCAGCCCGTCCGCACTGCCGGTGAGGAGGTGTGTTCCATCCGGGCTGAACGCCACGCTTTGCACCGTATGCTTATGGCCCTTGAGGTGAAGTAGCGGTGTGCCAGTGCGGCCATCCCAGACGCGTGCTGTCTGATCCCTACTCCCAGTGACAAGGCGAGCGCCGTCGGGGCTGAAGGCGACGCTTTGCACGGCACCGGTATGCCCCTTGATTTCAAGCAGAGGCACGCCAGTGCGGGCATCCCAGACGCGCGCCGTCTTGTCGTTACTGCTGGTGGCAATGCGCGTACCGTCCGGGCTGAACGCCACGCTAAGCACAAACCAGGCATGCTTTAGATCGAACTGGTGCGCGCCGGTACGGGCATCCCAGACTTTAGCCGTGTTATCCAAACTGGCAGTGGCAAGGCGAGCCCCGTCTGGGCTAAAGGTCGCGCCCCATACCGGTTGAGTATGTCCCTTGAGCTCAAATAGCGGGACGCCGGTGCGCCGCATTCCCAGATGATTGCGGTCTGGTCATTACTGGCGGTGACGATGCGCATCCCATCTGGGCTGAAGGCGACGCTGCTGACGCGGCCAGTGTGCCTTTTGAGTTCGAGCACGGCCGATCCAGTACGGGCATCCCACACTCGCGCCGTATTGTCATTACTGCCGGTGGCGATACGCGTCCCGTCTCGGCTAAATGCTGCGCTATTCACCTGTTGGGTATGCCCGTACAAAGTGAAAATGCCTCCCTGATACAGGCGCTTTAGATAGTGCCATTCCCATTTGCGCAGATCAGTAGGAACCTGCTCCAACCGTTCGTTCGCGAGAGCCACGGCTACGTTGTCAAAGGCGGCTTGACTGAGGAGGACTCGATCCAGCGCCAAAGTGTATTTGAGATCCTTTAACGCATCATCTTTCTCCCGGGCCGCTCCGATCGCTTTGACCTCGTTTGCCGTGGCGATTTTCGCCTGCTTGAGGGCTTCCGCCTTGCTCCTTGGCTTCGGCTTCTGCTTTTACTGCTTTGTCGCGCTCCTTGCCGGCATGGCCCTCCGCCAGCCGGGCGTCAGCCTCAGCGTCCGTCGCCCAGATAGCTAGCGAGGTGCTGACGGCTATACCAACCGCAAGCAACAGCATGACTGTCACCGCACTCACTAGGGCCGCCCGGTGCTTGCGCGCAAACTTCATGAGCCGATAGCTTTTCGAAGGCGGACGCGCCTCAACCGGTTCATCGGCCAAATAACGCTGCAGGTCTTGGGCCAGGCCATCGGCGGTCTCATAGCGCCGGGCACGCTCCTTTTCCAAACATTTCATGGCGATCCAATCCAGATCGCCGGCGACCATGCGCGTCAACCTTTTCGGTTCCAACTTGCGGCAGGCCGCGATGCTGGGTAATTCCGACGAGGAGGATAGCTTGGTACTCGGCTTGGGCGGCTCCACTTCACGAATGATGCGCAGCATTTCGTTGAAAGCGGCGCCGACGCAACTGCTTGCTAGAAAAGGGGGGACTACCCGTGAGCAGTTGATAGAGCAACGCCCCTAAAGAATAGATGTCGGCCCGCGTGTCGATATCGAGATTGTTGAGTTCCGCCTGCTCGGGCGCCATGTATTCGACCGTGCCCACCACCTGGCCCAGCTCGGTGAAGATTGTCTTTTCCGTGAGCTTGTGGCTGATCGCCTTGGCCACGCCGAAATCAATCACCTTGGGCACCGGCTTGCCGTCGTAGAGGCCGATGAGCACGTTCGATGGCTTCAAATCCCGGTGGATAATGCCCTTCTGATGGGCATGCTGCACGGCATGGCAGACAGGGATAAACAGTGCCAGACGCTCATGGGGTGTTAAATGCTCCTGATCGCAGAACTTAGTAATGGAAATACCCTTGACCATTTCCATCGCGAAATACGGTCGGCCGTTGGCCGTGGCTCCGGCCTCCAGGACCTTGGCGATATTCGGATGGTCCATCAGCGCCAGCGCTTGGCGTTCTTGCTCAAAACGGCCGAGCACCTGGGCGGTGTCCATGCCGGCTTTGATGATCTTCAACGCGACGCGGCGCCGGACGGGATGTTCTTGCTCGGCCATGAAGACCGTGCCCATGCCGCCTTCGCCGATTTGTTGCAAGAGCTTGTAGGGGCCGATGCGGGCTCCCGGAGCGTCAACATGATGTTCACTGGTTGATTTAAGGGGTTCGGGACCGGATTGGAGAAAATCGCCCGCCTGCTGGTGGGCCTGTAAAAGCTGGTCGACGCTTCGCCGCAATTCGGCATTCGTGCCGCAGGCCTGTTCGAGAAAGGCGGCGCGCTCTACCGGCGTTGGTATCTTGAGGGCATCCATAAAGATGGATTCTTCGGTCATAATCGATGCTCGCTGGTGAGGGCATTGGCCGTCTATACATCAATGCGCTTTTGGGCGGCGTACGACCTCATGGAAGTGCAAAGAATTCGGAAATTGTTTATCGGCCGGCGTCATCCTCTTTCATGGTCATTTCTCGAAAGAGCCAGGCACGGGCAAAGCTCCACTGCCGGTCGGCGGTGGCCGGCGATATTCCCAGCGCTTGTGCCGCTTCATCCACGGTGAGGCCGGCAAAATAACGCAACTTGACCAATTCAGCCTTGGCCGGGTATTTCCGAGCGAGGCTGTCCAGGGCCTCGTGCAAACGAAGGACATCGTCGGGCAGCCCTTTGGCGACAATTTCCAGTTGGTCGAGGTCAATCCGTTCGCGGCCTTGCCCTCGTTTGAGTCGATTTTTGCGGCGGGCTTGGTCCACCAGAATGCGGCGCATCGCTTCCGCCGCGGCTGCAAAGAAATGTCCGCGGTTGCTCCAATGTGGCGTTTGGTCGACGTTCAATAAGCGTAGGTAGGCCTCATGGACCAGGCCGGTAGCTTCAAGCGTTTGGCCCGGCTTTTCCTTGGCCAGTTTTTGAGCCGCCAAGAGGCGCAATTCTTTATAGACCAGCGGCAACAGCTGCTCGGTGGCATTCAAATCGCCCTGCTCGATCGCGTTCAGGATCTGCGTGACATCGCTCATCAAGAACGAGAGTAAACGTCTCCACACAGCGGTGCAAGCATTAAAGTGAAGTGCAATCTATTCCCGGCCGTCACACGGAGAGGCGTGTTGAAAAATAAACCGGCAGGGCGTCGCGTGCGCCAACTTGGGCGGCATGGTGGTTCTGGATTGCCGGATGCGGTGTTACTTTTTTGCGAACGCTTCACGAGGCCCGCCCGCCGACGCAACTTCCCCGCTGATGAGCCTAGGATTCTGGCCAAATTCCTCGCGCGCTTTTGATCCCATTTTCCGACTACCTCACACTCGGCAGTGTGACAAGTTGACAACTTACGCTGATGTGGTTTACGTTCACCTGACACAAAAACGTTAACGCAGTCAGGGCAATAAAAAAGTTGCGTCAAAAATCCCTTATCGTGGAGACACGGCTCGCGGTCTTGGCATCTCGATCAAATTGGTCCCGCGCCGGAACCCACAATCATTTCCGATATGTAAAAAAAAACGGCCCGGCCGGCGGACCACTATTCCAAATGAACAGCGTCCACCCGGCACGTCAGCGTTTGCCAAACCGAATGTCGCCGTTGTTTAGATTGACAGCGACGAGCACTACCAAGGCGAACAGCAAAGCCAGCCAAGATTGCAACAACCGGCCGATCAAACTGGCCGCAACTAAAGTTCCCAGAAAATATGAACCGTTGAGCTTTTGACGTGCCCCCCATGATCGACCTCCTCATCTATTTCGAGATTAGGCAGCGACACGCCGTCCCAATGGCCGACGTGTCCCTGCCCGATCCAAGTTCCGATCGACTACGCCGACATTTTCTCTTCGATGTCGCCGACGAACCGCCGCCAATCATCACGGAATTGCAACCGCATCTGGGAAATTCGCCCCGTCGACACGTTGAAACGCCGACTCAAATCTTTGGTCCGTTCGTTCTGCGCCATCGCGTGGATTATGCGCCGTTCGCGCGGCGTCATGGTCTTGCACCAGTCGCGAAAATCAATTCGAAAAGCGGCCTGCTCCGCGGGTGCTGTCGTCGTGTTGTCTGTCAATCGCTCCTCCATGACGTCATGGATGCGTTGGCAAAGACCATCGCCTTGGAGGTCTTCATAAGCACGGCGCGTCGGGGGCAGCGGCTGCACGACAAAACCGTGGCGTCTCTGGGCCAACGGTGACATCACATCGTTGGCGCGCTCGCCGGCGCCAACGCGGCGTCCGGATCGTACGGCGCGCGCAGCCAGGTGGGCCAAAGCGGCGGCAAAGTGGGTGGCGTCCTTACCGCGCTGGCCAGCCGGCAAAACCATTTCCAGGCCACGGCGACTGTCTCGGCAATGCAATCGGGCGGCGCACGACGCATCTCACGCTGCGGAAATAGAAGCGTGCTTGGTCCTCGATACGCGGAAGCACGTTGATGAACCGACTTTGCAAATCGGCGCCAGGGTGAGAGACAAAAGCAGATAAAGCGATCATGGGGTAGTCCTCCGATGGGACCGCCCCATGCGGGGCGGTCGTGTTTAAGAAAACACAAACCGCCCCGCACCGCGCGAGGCAAAGGATATCGGCGTCGGCAGAGCCGACGTTGACTCAAAGCAACAGACCACGCCGCTGGCCGGGAATGGCCAAGGGCGTGGTCTGTGGGGAGCGTGATCAGGGCCGCAAGAGCTAAGCGATCACGCGATCATTGGTTGTGCCACAGATGGCCTGTTTATTTAGACGTGGGCAAAGTGCGGCTGAGAAGCGATTGGCATTCCAAGACGCGGGCCCACGATACCGAGCTATGCCTGCCCGAAGCCCTTGGGTGACCGGGCACCGCCACAAGCAAGTTAATGGGCCGACATGCGGAGACGGTTAATGGCCTCGTGGGCTATGCACGCCTGGTGATATAATTCATCATCGTGAGTGAAGCCGGTTTCCTCCATGCGGCGCCGGAGCCGTGTGAGGTAATTGGTGGACGGAAACAATGCGTCCCTGATGGCCGCGGCTTGCCATTTTTCGAGGCTGCTGCTATCCGTGGCTGGGTCCTCCTCGTGGTGGTCCAGCGCATTTTATTCCGCAATCGCTCGCACGCCTTTCAAGGAAATCGCCAATGTGCGGCCGCTTTACCCTCAGTGCCAATGCCCAGCGTTTGAAAGACTCGTTTCCCATGTTCGAGCTCTTGGAAACGAAATGCCGCTTCAACATCGCGCCACCCAAACGGTACTCGCGGTGAAGCAAGATCTGGGTGACAAGCCAAACGCAACGTTCCTACGCTGGGGCCTCATCCCGTCATGGGCCAAGGACAAGAAAATCGGGGCCAGCCTCAACAACGCCCGATCGGACGGCGTGGCCAGCAAGCCTTCGTTCCGGGCCGCCTTCAAAAGGCGCCGCTGCCTCATTCTGGCGGACGGTTTTTACGAGTGGAAAAAAGGGACCGACTCCCAAGCAACCCTTCCATATTCGCATGGGCGATGGCGGCCCGTTCGCCTTTGCCGGCCTGTGGGAGCGTTGGTCAGGCGAAGAGCCGGCCATCCAGAGTTGCACGACAACGAAGTGTGCAAACCGCGGGCAAGAGGCCGTGGCCTTTGCGCATCGGTCCGCAACCCCGAAGCCGATTTCGCCCAGAAAACCAACGCGGTCGATCCGATCTCAGCGCGCAAAGTCCAGAGCCAATTTGCCCTTGATGTTCGGGAACAAAGCACCCAACCGCTGCCGATGCGGGTGGCGCGAGACCAGTGATGGAAATTGCGACGTTTCAATCCAGTCGCCCCGACTTGAAAAAATGGACAGCTCTTCACCAGTCATTGTGGAGGGCTGTTTCTCTTTTCCAGACAGCAGTTTACATTCGGATGGCACGACAGCGATCTCGGTTCAATCAGGCCTTTGAATTCAGGTCTCATAAAACCAAAATCGCCGCAACATCATTCCAAGTCGGCATTTACCGAGTTTAAATCCCGAGGCAACCGGCAGTTAACCCTTTGCAGGTGTCGTAAACCGGTCTGTTGATGGGCATCTCGAAAAACGATGAGCGAGCATCCGTAGCGGTTGGATGGACTGCGGGCTTCACAAACCAGCCGGTCTTTGCGCAGAACGGCACAAACGACGCGGTTTTCAACGTAGGATTGAATTAATGGCTACCAGATAAGGAAAGCATCCATGCGCGTCGCTCTGCTCACCACGTTCGCGGCCAGCCGGAAAGAACCGCTCGCCGAAATGCTGCAGCGGATCTACCAGGCGTTTTCGGGTGCGGGCCTGGGCGAGCCCGTCATTCGCTTCAACTTTGTCGACACGCAGTTATCAAGGTCCACTTCGGCCGTTGACCGCGTATTGAAGCGCCATCCGGACCTCGCACGCTTCGTCACTACTGCAGTGCCTGCGCCACTCATTTCGGGAGCACGGCGGATTACCAACGATCCACTTTCGCCGGCGGCAGGCGAGGCCGTGCCCTTCCCGACACTGCACGCGATTGCCGCCGGCGTTCCCAGGTCTTTCCCGTTCCACGACATCGCCATTCACTTTCACTCGCCCGACTTCGGAGAGTTGATCCCCGCGGGCACGCGCTCGCCGGAAATGATGTGCGGGATTCTGGCAAGTGATAGCTGGTGGGTCAACGGGCGCAACCGCTCTCTGTCCGCCTGTGCGCTCGTGACAGCCGACCCAGCCAGCAAGAAACTGCCGGCGCCTCCCGTAGCGGTGGCGACGGTGCTTTCGGCGTTGGGCAAAGCCCGGCGTACGGTGCAGGCGCCGCTTCTGGGCGCAACGAGTGAGGCGGCGACGGGCCCCGTGCCGGGTGTACGAACACCCATGGGTGCGATGATCGCCAGCGCCAATCCGGAGGCGGCGCGCGCGGTCCAGGCCATTACGGCGGACTACCGTGCGCGGCTCCCGGAAATTGTGGAGCGGGCCGCGCTGCCGCATCTTCTCCCGGCGCCCGGGGAAGAGGCTTATCGCGATGTGGCTCTGGGCGTAACCGCCGGACCGAGGAAGCCTGCGCTGGTGGGTGTGTTCAAACCCATGGGCTATACGTGCCGCGGCGAATCGGGATCGTTCACTTTTCGGCGGCGAACGGCGGCGAATCTGACGGTGGAGCTACACCTGGACATCGGTACCTGGGGCCACAAGGTCCTTGCCATGTTCCGTGTTTGGGGTTTGGGATTCAAGGGGCTGCTTTCGATTCCGGTGTCGGCAAACGCCATGGCCGCCGCGCAGTACCCCATTGGGGACGCGGACCGTTGGCAGCAGATCGTCGAGAATCTCGGAGCGATGGTGCGCGAACTAGACCGCAGCCTGGTTCCCGAGATCGAAGGCGCGGTCGGCCCCTCGCCCGAATGGTACCAACCCGAGCGGTGATTCCCTGCCGTCAAAGGACTGCGATGCCCGCGAGGCAGTAACCGCGTGGTATGGCGGCAATTCATCACGCGATGGCGGCAAGCCAAGTGACTTGGGCTGGCCAAGCGGCCACTTCTCGCTGAAAAAGTTCAATAGCCGTCTTGTCGCCCCGACTTTTTTCTGAAACGAGCCCTTCGGCGAGAACGTCGAAGGGCTTTCTCGTTGGGGGGGACGAAAGTTACAACCCGACGTGCCCGTTCAACCAGCGCTGCTCGAAGGTCCGACGTTTCGGGTGAATTATCATAACATTTTTTTCACTTCACGATGGGGAATCCCGTCGCCAGTCGGGCCGCTTATCTACCAGTTTCTTGCGAGTGCGAACTGGCACCTTTTCGGCGCGGGTGGTGCAGCGGGATCTCGCCCCAATTAAAAAACTTGTGCCCGAATTCACTTTGCGGAAATGAGTGGCGACAAAGCATATGCCGCGAGATACAACTTTGAAGCGGTCGGAATCACACGGCGGCACGTTCAATCCGATGTTTCGCCGCGACATCAAGAGCAGGCACGCCGGAGAATCCTTCCGAAAGGCGTTCCACCTTTTCAGCCTGCATTGCGATGACTATCTTCAACACTATTACCATGCTCGAACGTCGAATCATCCGTGTCGATGATTAAACGAAAGTTCGGTGAAGTCTGCGGTCGAAAAACGAAACGTCGATGCGGAACGAAGCCTATTCGAAGTTCGTCTACCATAACGTGTCTGTGCTGATCCAAGAAATGTACGTGCTTGGAATCGACCCCACGTTCGGCTGCACAAATAAAGACGAGTTTGCACATATTTTGCGGTTGCCGACCGCTTAAATGTGCAAAGCCCGGGTGTGGCGTTCGCGCCCATCTACCGGCCCGAAAGCATTCGTTGGCGCTCCGGTCCGCAACGCGAGTGACGCGCCGCAACAA
This sequence comes from uncultured Planctomycetota bacterium, assembly GCA_963750865.1. Lineage (GTDB taxonomy): Bacteria > Planctomycetota > Planctomycetia > Gemmatales > Gemmataceae > CAVVSQ01. The sequence goes on along the minus strand of CAVVSQ010000025.1, from coordinate 2,441 downwards.
GTCTACATGCCGCCGCGGTCAGGTACGGCTCCTGATTCGGCCTGACCGTCTTGCCCCTCGTCCTCGACTTGGTCCCGCATTAGGGCGTCCAGCTCCTCGGGGCGCATCCGCTTGATTTTGGCTTCCAGCTTGCGGTCGTAGCTCCGGTCGTTAGGGTCATGGGGCGCGTTACTCTTGCGGCGGTATTGCCGAAGGAACGCGGCCAGGTCACCCGCAAGCTTTTTCTTGCGACGCTGTCCCACGCCTTTGCCTCCTCGGCCGAACGACTGCGTTTACTTGACAGGAAGGACCTTGATATCTCGAAAAGCCGTAAAAGATAACCATCAGAGCAGCCCGGCTGCCGGATGTCAACCAGTGCCCAACAACTTCGTTCAACCTGCTGAGGCCCGCAACCCGAATGGCACTAGTTTAAGGATCGAACAGGCGGAAAATGGGGCTATGGGAAGGCTGGGTGGCCGCCTGAATCTGCCCCATAATCCCAGGGCACCAATTCCTTAAGCTAGCGCCATTCGCCCGCAACCCCGGAGCAAGGCTCACCCGCTAAGGTCACGTACACGCGGTCGATTCGCGTATCATGTCACTTTTTGGCGAGTAAAACGTTGTCTTCCCATTTCCCCGCGGCAACGGAGCTCGCAAAGTGCTACCCAGGCGGTGCTGTGGCCACGCTGACCGGATAGTAGGATGGAGGTGAGTATAAACTGCGCAAAACGCTCTTCTTCTGTGCGCCGTGGAGGTCTCAATGACCAGTTCCGCCTTGCCTACCGACCACACCGCACGCCTGGAACGGGCACGGCTAGCGCTGGACGGGCTGTCCGTCGGCGACGCGCTCGGGGAAACCTGCTTCCTACCCGAGAACTGGAACGCCCTCATCGAGGACCCGCGTGCCACGGCCCGGGGGCCGTGGCCCTACACCGACGACACGACCATGGCTCTCGCCATATTTGAGGTGCTGGACGAGTTCGGTCGCATCGACCAGGACGCCCTGGCGCAACGGTTCGCCGCCCGCTACCAGGCCGCCCCGTGGCGAGGGTACGGGGCGGGGGCTCACCGCTTGCTCGCGCAGATCCTCAGCGGCAGTGACTGGCGGGTCGCGGCGGCAGCGGTTTTCCGCGGCGGGTCGTTCGGCAACGGTTCGGCCATGCGCATCGCCCCGCTGGCGGCGTACTTCGCGGAGGACGGCTATCGAGAAGGTCGCCGAACAGGCGGCGCTGGCCTCGGCGGTCACGCACGCCCACCCGGAGGGGATCGCCGGCGGCATCGCCGTGGCGGTTGCCGGAGCCTACGCCTGGCTGAACCGCAACCGCCGTAGCACGGAGGCGGTGAAACGCGGGCTGTTTGACGCGGTCCTAGCGCACACCCCGGCAGGCGAAGTGCGCCAGGGCATCGAACGCGCGGCGGAGTTCACCTTCGACCGCCGGTCGAACCCGACGTGCGATTACTCGACTACGGGATGCAAACGGTTCCGTTCGACATGGCCGTCGAGAAGGTTGTACGTCAACTCGGCAACGGCAGCCGCATCTCGTGTCAGGACACGGTCCCGTTCTGTCTGTGGGTCGCGGCACGCTACCTGGACGACTACCAGTCGGCGATGGTCCAGACCATCCGCGCCGGCGGCGACATCGACACGAACGCAGCCATCGTCGGAGGTATCGTGGGCCTCGCGGTGCAAGCCGACGGCATCCCGCCCGACTGGCTTGCTGACCGCGAGGAATTGGTCGTCTGAGACCGACTTGGTGATCATATCCGAGGACGGAAGCCGGGATTCGGCACGAAACAGCGTGTTTCGCTCCCATCAACCGGAGCGCAAGCCAATCTGCGTAGCCTCCTCCGGTCCGCAACGCGAATGGCACTAGCCTGAGGAATTGGTGTCCTGGGGTTATGAATCTGGGCAGATTGGGCGGCCACCCAGCCTTCCCATAGCCCCATTTTCCGCCTGTTCGATCCTTAAGCTAGTGCCATGCGCCGCGACGCCGGAGCAGATTTCACGAACCAGCGCGGTCGATCCGATCGAAGCAGGAAATGGCAAGTAGTTTGGGTGTGCCGAACAGGGGCTGGTTGGGGACCCGCGTATTGACGCCGCCCCGCCGGCATGCTTCCAATGGGGGAACGTGCTCCTGCGCCGCGCTTACTGTGCTCGCCTTGGTTGCGGTAAGCCACTAGTCCTGCGGCACGGAAAGTTGCACCAGTCGTATGAGTGAACCGTTGGGTGGAAGAATCCATTTGTCCCTGGTCCTCAACGGTGAGGGTGTATGCAGTGTTCGCCGTGAAAACCGCACTCAGCGTTTGTTGGAAACCAGAGCCCGCGACCGCGTGCTGTGCGGACCCCAGATATTCCCAACTCACATGAAACGCGTGGCCCTTCGCGACCCGTTCATACTCACCAATGGTGACACCGTGAGAACCGGCGGACTGGGCGAAGCGATTCTTGGCGAGATGGTGTG
>CAVVSQ010000024.1:0-14618 GCA_963750865.1 uncultured Planctomycetota bacterium | reverse complement strand
ACGTGTATGGGGCCATTTGCGAAGGCATTGAAGTTTTGGTGTTGCTCGTTTTCGCCGCGGAGCTTTCGACATGAGACACGAGGGTCCAGAGCCCATGGCACCACTCGAGCACGGCGGTCTTGATCTTGAGGAGTTGCGCCGGCTCGGCCTCAATCCAGCCGCTATCGTTGATTTCAGCGTTTGCACCAATCCCTATGGACCCTCGCCGCGCGTGGCGGAGGCGATACAGGACGTTTGTCTCGATCGTTATCCCGACCCGGATAGCCACGTGTTGCGCGCCGCTCTCGCCGAGTTGCACGGCTTAAGTCCTCGAGAGATTCTGGTCGGCAACGGCGTTTCGGAGTTGATCTGGCTAGCGGCCCAGGCCTTACTGCGTCCGCGCGACCCGGTGCTGGTGCTCGGGCCGACCTATGGCGAGTACGCCCGTGCGGCGCTGGTGCAAGGTGCGCGTGTCGCGCACTGGAACGGGCGTGAAAAAGACAACTTCAGATTGGCGCGGCGGACATGCCTGCCCAATTCCAGCGCTGCTCCCCGCGCATTGTGTTTGTGTGCAATCCGAACAACCCAACCGGCACGATGATTGAACCGGACATAATCAGTGCTTGGCGCGCATGTGCTCGGACGCCGTGTTCGTAGTTGACGAGGCCTATCAACGCTTTGCCGCCGGTCTGCCATCGCTTGTATCTGCGCGGGTGTCCAATCTTTTGGTGCTGCGTTCACTGACGAAAGACTACGCGCTAGCCGGCTTGCGCGTCGGTTACGCGGTGGGCTCAGAAGCGGTCATCCGCGCTCTAGCAAACGTGCGGCCACCGTGGAGCGTCAATGCCCTGGCACAAGCAGCCGCCGTGGCTGCGCTGGCGGATCAAGATCACTTGGAAAAGACGCTCACGCAGTTGGCGGCAGCCAAAGAGGACTTGGCGCGAGGTTTCGTCAGCCTGGGCTGGGACGTTCTCCCATCGGCGTGCCATTTCTTCCTGGTGCGCATCGGGGAGGCACGCACCGTTCGCCATAGGTTGCTCAAACGTGGCCTGCTGGTGCGTGCGGCCAATTCATTTGGTTTGCCCGCATACATTCGCGTGGCGACGCGCCGGCCGGAGGACAACGCCCGACTGCTCGCGGCATTAGCGCATTCTCTCGTATGATAACTATAGGTTTAGAGCTTGTGACCATATGAAGATACACTCGGGTGGCACGCCCTGAGGTACTCCGAAGGGCGTGCGGTCATAGACACGCCCTTCGGAGTACCTCAGGGCGTGCCACCCATTTCTGGCTACGTTTGCCCCAGACGGTTAAAACAACTCACGCACCCGCTGAGGATTCGGCATGGCATCACCCACCTTTACCAATCGCCTCGATGGCGAGACCAGCCCCTATCTCAAGCAGCATGCTCACAACCCGGTCGATTGGTATCCCTGGGGCGAGGAAGCGCTCGCGAAGGCACGCGAACTCGATAGGCCGATCTTTTTGAGCATCGGCTATTCCGCCTGCCACTGGTGCCACGTGATGGAGCACGAAAGCTTCGAGGATCCCGAAGTCGGCAAGCTGCTGAACGAGCATTTCATCAGCATCAAAGTCGATCGCGAGGAGCGACCCGACCTCGATCAGATCTATATGACCGCCGTGCAGATTCTCACGCAGCACGGCGGTTGGCCCATGTCGCTGTTCTTGACGCCCGACCTCAAGCCTTTTTACGGCGGCACCTATTTTCCGCCCCTGGACCGCCCGGGCCTCCCATCGTTCAAGCGTATTCTGCTCTCGGTCGCTCATGCCTGGAAACAAAGCCGCCCGGAAGTGGTCAAGGGAGCCGACAGCCTGGTCGAAGCCTTGCAGACGGCGCTCTTTTTGGAGCCGGGCAGCGGCACGCTCGACGAAGGCCTGCTGCGCAACGCTGAAAAGCATCTGCAACAGCGCTTTGACCGACGCCTCGGCGGCTTTGGCGCGCGCCCAAGTTCCCGCATCCAATGGACCTCCGTTTGCTCTTGCGCATCGCTCAGCGTTTTGGTTCCGACGAAGCCACGGCCATGGTGACCACGACGCTCGATCACATGGCCATGGGCGGCATGTATGATCAGTTGGGCGGCGGTTTTCATCGCTACAGCACCGACGCCGAGTGGCTGGTGCCGCATTTCGAGAAGATGCTTTACGACAACGCACTCCTGGCCGTTACCTATCTCGAAGCGTTCCAGGCGACCGGCAACCTTTTTTATCGCGAAGTCGTGGAGGAAACGCTCGATTATGTGCTGCGCGAAATGACCAGCGCCGACGGGCCGTTCTTTAGCACCCAAGACGCCGATAGCGAGGGGATCGAAGGCAAGTTTTTTGTGTGCTCACTTGCCGAAGTGGAGCAAATACTCGGCGCGGACGAGGCCCAGCTGTTCGCGGATGTTTACGACATAACGGCCGAGGGGAATTGGGAAGGTCACAACATCTTGCACCGCGGCCGGACTTACGACCAGGAAGCGCGCCTGCACAAGATTGGCGAGGCCGAATTGCGGCACCGCCTGACCGCGAGCAAAGAGAAATTGCTGGCCGTGCGCGGCAAGCGCGTCTGGCCCGGACGCGACGAAAAAATTCTCACCGCCTGGAATGGCCTCATGATCGCGGCATTCGCGCAGGCGGCCCAGGTGCTTGGCAACCCCGCGTATAGCCGCGCTGCCGTCCGCGCCGCGGAATTTCTCTGGGGCCGCATGCGCACATCGGACGGTCGGCTCCTGCGGACGACCGGCGCCGGCGCCGAACCGAAACTCAACGGCTACCTGGAAGACTACTCCTATACCATCGACGCCCTCGTTTCGCTCTACGAGACGACCTTCGAGCCCCGCTGGCTGCGCTCGGCCGAAGAGTTGGCCCACGTCATGGTCGAGCAGTTTTGGGACGAGCACGAGGGCGGTTTTTTCTTCACCGGCAAAGACCACGAATCGCTGATCGCGCGCACCAAGGATCCCCACGACAATGCCACCCCGTCGGGCAACTCCATGGCGGTCACGGGCCTCTTGCGGCTGCACAAGTTCACCGGCAATGGCCTTTGGCTCGATAGGGCCTCGCGAACGCTGGAGGTTTACCGCAGCCTGCTGGCGGATGCGCCGATGGCCGCCGGGCAAATGCTCAGCGCGCTCGATTTCTATCTGGGGCCGGTGCAGGAATTCGCCGTCATAGGCGATGGGCCCGAAGAAGTGCTCGCCGTGCTGCGCGAAGGATTTCGGCCCCGAAAAGTGGTTGCCTGGAAAGGTTCACAACGGGATGCCGATGACATACCGCTGTTGCGCGGCAAAACATCGCAAGGCAGCGTCACGACATACATCTGTCACGATTTCACGTGCCAGGCGCCAGTCGTCGGCGTCGATGCTTTGAGGAAGTGCCTGTAGGTCCCGCCTGCCGGGCGGGATCTGTGGGGAGAAATCCATCACGAGAAACCTCGTCACCAGGCTCCGAGCCTGTGAAATTTACGGACTTTTGACGCGCATGAAATTCAAAGCACTGACAATGACGCTAGGCGTTCGCGCCGTTGGGGCTGATTCGTTCAGCCCGGTTCGGCCCGTTGCGTGGCTGGCCCCGGCTTTGAACTCCTTTCGGTCAGCGCTGCCACCGGCCGAATGCTCATCCCGCCGTCTTTTTGGCCTCGCGCAGAACTACGGTCCGCCGCAGATTATGGGCCAGCGCTTGCAGCAACGCCAATGCCAACACTTTCTGTCGGCCACGGACCGTCACTTGGTACATCCCGCGCTGACGCGCTCCTGCGTTGGACCACTCCGCCGTCGCCGACCGCAACTTGTACACCTCTTTGGCCATGTCCGTCCCCATCCGTTGACGCCAGTTGGCCACGCCGGGACCGTCCGTCTTCTTGGGTTGGTATGGGTCTTCTCCTTTGGCCTTCATCGACTCCGCGTTCTTGATCGGGCCGAACACTTCAATGCCGGCTTGCTCCGCTTGCTCGATGGCGGCGAGCGTCGTGAAACCGCCGTCCACCAACATCTGCTTGGGCTTCTCGTGATAGCGCGTTTCGATCTGCTCCAGCATGGGCGGCATTTGCCCACTATCACCGCCAATGGTGGTCACATCGACACCGACAATCGCGCCCCCTTCCACCGTGGTCGCAAATTGCACGTTGTAGGCCGGCCGCGTGCCGCCATCAGGCATCTTCATGCGCAAAGCTTCCGGGTCGGTCGTCGAGGTGCGCAGCTTGGCCGGGTCGAATTTGAGCCCCTTCTCCAGGCGCTGTTGCTCCCGCTTGTCTTCCAACTTGGCGCGCTCGGCCAACGCCTGCTCGATACGCTCTTGCCGTTCGCGGGCCGCACGCTCCCGGGCCGCTTGTTGTCGACGCGAGGCCGCTTGCTTGTCTTCGTCCACCTGGTTCTTCAGGGCCTGCACCTGCACCTTGGCTACCTCCAAGCAAATCTTCAAGCTGGGTTCCCGACGGAACGACGAGGCGCCGGCGGCGGCGCAAACGCGCATGCCGTCTTGGGCGACTTGCTTGAGGGTGATCAACTTCTCGTACAGCATGGTGGCGACGCTGTCGGTCAGCAACTGGTCGAGGATGTCGGTGTGCTGGCTGCGAAAGTCGGCGAGCGTGTGATAATTCAAGCTCAGGCCGCCGCACAGCCACTGGTAGGCAAGGTGCTCGCGGCACAGACCATCAAGGGTGCGGGCGCTGCCGATGCCGTCGAAGGTGGCAAACAGCCAGAGCGCGAGCAGGATGCGTGGATCGGTGGCGTCGCGGCCTGGCTGGCCCGGCACCGCCTTGATCCTTTGCAGCAGCCGCGTGAGATCGAGCTGACAGGCGTAATCCCAAACGACTCGGACTTCGTGGTCGGGGGGCAGCAACTCATCAAGCGAGGCGGTACGCATTTCGCCCTGGCTGCGCTCGGCCAGCCGCAGGCGTGGGGCGGGAATCGCGGTCGCTGCGGGCATCGCCTTGAGCAGCGGCTCGCCCACGTCGAAAAGCAGACCGGCGTCACTCGTTTCGGCATCAGAGACAGGCGGTATAGTGTTCATGCGACTAGGTTAGCGCCCTGGAAACAAACGGCAAGGTAAAAAATTCACAGGCTCTCCGCCTGGTGACGCACTGCCTGGCAGGCTCCGCCTGCACGAATCGCCCACGGGCGCCAATGCTAACAGCGGTTACGTCGAAAAACGAGGCGGAGCCTCGTGAGCAGTGCGTGGCCAGGCGGAGCCTGGTCACGAGAAGAACCGCTTACTTCGTGCGCGGCTCATTGCGGCGGCATCATGCGGATGCATACCGGGGCCGGCACATTCACTTCGCTGCCCGTAGGCGTCAATGCGCCCGTGTCGGGGTTGACGGCATAGACGACGATGTTGTTCGAATCTTGCCCCGCGGCGAGGAGGAATTTTCCACTTGGGTCGATCGCAAAATTGCGGGGTGTTTTGACTGCCAGGACTTGGTTGCCGACGGGCTTCAAGGGACCTTCGCCGCGTTTGCCTCTACCGCTCCTGCTGTCCTTCGTAGGTTCCTTGCTGATGGCGAAAATCGCCAGGCTGTTGTAGCCACGGTTGGAGCCGTAGACGAATTTCCCATTGGGATGGACGACGACCTCCGCGGTGGAGTTGTCTTTCACCGGGTGCGGCAAGGTGGACAACGTTTGCCGCATCGTCAGCACGCCTTTCTCTGGATTGTAGCTTAGCGCGGACAGCGTGGAATCGATCTCGTTGATGACATAGGCATGCCGGCCGTCGGGATGGAAGGCGAAGTGTCGCGGGCCGGCACGGGGCGGTGGCCATGCCCGGAGGGTCGTTCGGCGTCAGCGTGCCCGCCTCAACATCAAACTTGTAGACGAATAACTTGTCGAGCCCCAGATCGGCGACCACGGCATATTTGTTGGCCGCATCCAGGTTGATCGAATGGGCGTGCGGGCCGCCTTGCCGTTCCTTGTCGAAGACAGTGCCCGAGTGCTGCACGAAGGCGGTCGGCTCACCCAGCTTGCCGTCAGGTCCGATGGGGATGACGCTGACGCTGCCGCCGGCATAGTTCGCCACCAGCACATGCTTGCCGGCTTTATCGGTGGTTATGTGACACGGGCCGGCGCCGCCGGAGCTCTGCTGGTTGAGCCGCGTCAATTTGCCGGTCTGCTGGTCAATGGCGAATGCCGTCACCGCGCCGGCACTTTTCCCTTTGAAATCGGCGATTTCATCGACGGCAAAGAGGAACTTGTGGTTCGGCGCGATTGCCAAAAACGACGGATTGACCGCGGTGCCGGCCGCCATTGCGCCGGTTAATTTGCCGGTCGCGAGGTCAAGGTCATAGCGGTAGATGCCCTTGCTTTTGGTGCCCTGGGTGTAGGTGCCGACGAAGACCCACAGCTTGCCGGCGCATCCGCGGCACGGACACTTTCGCTGCCTGGCATTAAGCCCCATAGTGATCCGATCCCGATAATTGTTAAAGTTAATTTCGCCAACGCGCACATGGTGAACCCCTCTGAAGATTAAGCTTGTCCTAAGGGCAAGCTAACCGACGAGGGTGGGCAAGGACAAGGAAAATCCAAGAAAAGGTTGGCCTAAAGGGAAACGGCTTCGCATTGCTTTCTATCGCGTAGCGATATTTGATGGTAGCCGTGGGTTTTAGCCCACGGATTGGCGAAAAGTCGCAGCGGCGTCGCGTAGTGACGCGTGAATGGTGTAACTTGCCAGCCGTGTGGGAAGGAGTGGTCGGAAAAATGCTGTGATCAACCGTCGCTACGCGACGGAGCTCATTGGGGGTGCCCGAATCCGTGGGTTGAAACCCACGGCTACCATCAAACATCGCTACGCGATGAATACTTATGCATCGCTACGCGATGAATGCTCAAACATCGTGAGGCGATGAATACATGCTGATGCGGCATCACCAACTTATTTCACCAGTTGCCGGCTCTGGGTCAGCGTGGCTTGATTTTGCAACGAAATCGTCGAGGGGGGCGCGTAGAGGGGGTTGCCCTTGGCGGGCGTGTAAGCGACGTTGAGTTGCACGCGCGTGACGGCCGGCGTGTACTCGGGCCAAGGCAGGAACAGCGTGTAGCCCCAGCCGATCTTGTCTTTGCGCAGCAGCTTGCTGAGGTTGCCGCTATCGAGTTGCCAATGGTTGATGTGCTTGCCTTGGGCTCCGGGCGGAGCGCCGCTCAGGTCGTAGAGATCGACCACCACGCTGCCGTCGCCTTTTTCGGGGAACTTGATTTCGGGACCGAATAAATACAGCCGGCCCGCCAAGCCGGGAAGCGGGCGGCCGCCGTTGACCACGTCCTGCGTCACTTGGATCCGGCTTTCCCAATAGGTGTGCACCTGGCAGACGCCCGTCGAGCTTTCCGGCGTGTTGATCCACGATTGCGTCGTCACGCACCCGGATGCCAAGAGCAGAAGGGCCAGTGCAAGGCCTCGAGATTTGTAGCGGCGCGGGCTTGGGCCTGACATGGATGGACTCCCTTCCGTGGGTATTCGCTATCGCTTTTCTGTGGAACGGCTCTCTCGAGCCGTTCTTGTTCTTCTTCTTGTTCTTCTTGTAGAACGGCTCTCCCGAGCCGTTCCACTGATGGACGGCTCAGGAGAGCCGTCCCACATGCTGGTTGCCAATGCCTCGTCATTTAGGCGACTGGTAAAACGTCGCCGGCACTAACTGCGGCGGCGGACCGGAGTTGTAAGTGCCGGGCGCCGGTAACGTGGCGATCGGCTGCGTGGGCGCCGGCTGATAGTTGATTTGTTGCACCGGGGTGCCGATTGGCCACTCCCTAACGGTCGTGGCTCCGCTTGGCGGCATGGCGTAGCCACCGCCTTGCACGGGGTACGCCATGGAAGTCGTGGGCACCAGGCTCGGGCCTTGCGTCGGCGCGTACACTGGATTCGGTTGCCCTTGCATCAGAGGTTGCTGCTGCATACCGGGCTGCTGCATGACGGGCTGCTGCATGACAGGCTGTTGCATCACCGCCTGTTGCATGACGGGCTGCTGCTGCCAAGCGGGCGCCTGGGAAGTCGGCCCCGGCAGGGTCTGCGGCAAACCCGGCACGGCCATCGGCGCCGGCACTTGCTCGACGGGTTGGCCGGTCGTCTTGGGGAAGATCGGCGTCACGACATCGCACTTGGGGAAGGCGCCCATCGACAAGGGATCGATGAACGGCCCTTGCATCCGCAGAGCGTCGCCCAATACCCAATCCATCTTGCGGGCTTCTTCGGCCAGGATTCGGTCAGCGTCCGCACGGCAGCGGACCACGTGCGGCGTCATGATGATGAGCAACTCTTTCTTGAGCTTGTTCATCGTGCGATAGCGGAACAAGGCGCCGACGCCGGGCAAGTCGCCGAGCCAAGGAATCTTGTTTTCGGTCTTGGCGATTTGCTTGGACAAAAGGCCGCCCAGAACGATCGTCTCGCCGTCGTTGGCCGTCACCGTCGTTTCCAGGTGCTGGATGTCCAGGGCGGTGCTGATGTTGCCGTTGCCCAGGTTGACCGGCACCGGATCGACGGCCGAGATTTCGGGGATGATCCGCATGAGGATCTGCCCGTCGGGCCCGATCTTGGGCGTCACCTGCAGGATCACGCCCACCTGGCGGCGGTCGATGTTTTGCGTGACCAGACCCGTCGCGGTGACCGTGGTGCCCGTGACGATCGGAATTTCTTTGCCGACGTTGATCAGCGATGTTTGATTGTCGAGCGTCATGATCTGCGGCCGGCTGAGAACATCCAGGCGGCTTTGGACGGCCAAGGCCCGCACCAGGAGATTGAAACTATCGCTGGCGGCGGAAAAGACGAAGCCGCCGACGCCGTTGGTGGGTGAGATTCGGCCCACACCGAGGTTATTGAGGCCTCTGATAGCCAACGACGCCCGGGTTGACCACTGACACGTTGCCGGCAGGCAGGTTGACGTTGTTGAACGCAAAACCGGGGTTGGTGGTTTGCGTGATCGCGTTGGAGAGCGTCACATTGTCCGAGCCGACGCTCAGGCCGCGGTTGAAGATGACCGGCGATTGCAGGCCGATCTCCACGCCGAACTCGTCGGAATTGGTCACATCGACCTCCGCCACCAGCACCTGAATCACCACCTGAGGCGGCATGACGTCGAGGTCGGCGATCAGCCGCAAGACCATGTCGAAATACTCCGGGCGAGGCGTTGATCAGCAGCGTGTTGCTGATCGGCTCGGCGGTGATGGCCACGTCGCGCAGCAACTCCTGGTTGCCCGAGAGTTGGCCGCTCGTGGTGTAAACCTTGAGCGACTTGGGCAAGAAGTCGTTGAGGGCGGCGGCGACGTCGGCCGCCAAGGCGTTGCGCAGCTTGATAGGCCTCGCTCCGCCGTGCCCGCGGATCGGTGGTTTCGAGCTTGGCGATGATGGCCTCGATGACATCGAGGTCGTTGCGGCTGCCGGCGGCGATGATGCTGTTGGTGCGTTCATCGACCGAGAGGCGCAAGTCGATCAAGGGCGCTCCCTGGGGAGAAATGCCGCTGATGCTGAATTGCAAAGGTTGCGGACTGCCCAACGTGGCACCCGCCGTGCCGCCGGCGCCGCCCGCGCCGCCCAAGCCGGCGCCGCCAGCCGGCCCCACCACCGCCGCCGCCGCCTCCGGTGGTCGTGGTGCTGCCCAGGCCGCCGACGTTGAGGAACAGCTTTTGCAAGGTGATGGCCGTTTGCACCGCGTCGGCTCGTTTCAACGTGAAGACGTTGACTAGAGCCAGCGCGCTGGGCGGCACGTCGAGCTGGCGAATCAAGGCCAGGATCAGCTCCATCGTTTGCGGCGGCGCATCGATGATGAGCGTATTGGTGCGCGGATCGGAGGTGATGCGCACGTCCTCGAAGATGCTGGATTGGACGAACTTGCCGTCCTTTTGCGTCATGAGGCGCAGGGCCTTGACCTTGGTCTGGACCGGCATGGTGGGCTGGATGCCGCCCGGTTGGGTGGCGCCGCCGATGGCACCGCCCAAAGCGCCGCCGCCGAGCGCCGCCGCCCAAGGCACCGCCTGCGCCGAAGGCGCCGCCGGCCCCGCCGATGGCGCCGACGCCGCCGGCAGTGGTGGCTCCCGTGCCGAGCGAAAAGTTGTCGCTCACTGCGTGGGCGACGATGGCCGCCAAATCACTGGCGATGGCGCTTTTGAGGGGAACGATGCGCAGGTCGTTGACCGCGGTCGAGCCCATGTTGTCGATATGCTCGATGAGGCTGCGAATCTCGACCAGGTCGGCCGGAGCCGCCTGCACGAAGACCGTGTTGGTGCCGTCATCCCAGGTGACGCGGATCTGGTTCTGCGTCGTCGTTTCGTTGGGATAGCGGAAGCTGTAAAACTGCGAAACCAGCGGACCGACGCGCTTGGCGGCGGCGCGCTTCAAGGGAAACGCGACGGCCTTGCCCTCTTCGGTCGGCGGAATGTCCAGACGGTCGATCTCGGCCTTGATGGTCTCGACGCGCGACTTGGGCGCGGCCAGCAGGATGGCGTTTTGCCGGACAATCGGAATGAGGACCAGCGACGTGGCCACCGCGCCGGCCTGGGCCTGATTTTGATTTTGTTGTCCAAAGCCGCCGCCGCCGAAGCCGCCGCGGGAAGCCGCCACCGGGGAAGCCGCCCGGCTGAGCACCCTGCGTGCGCGGCACCTGGATTTGCGTGTTGGAGTACGGGCCGACGACGACCCGGGCGTAAAGCTGATTGAGCATGTTGACGACGCTGGTGGCGTCGGCATTCTTGAGCGGAATCAAGTTGATCTCGATTTCCGTCTTGGCTGCTTCCTCCAGCGACGTACTTGATGATCGCCTCGACCGCGGCCATGTCGGCCGGGTTGCTGGAGCGAATCACCACGCCGCCCAGCGTATCCAGAGCTTCCACGGTGACGGGCAAGCGCGGGCGCCACGAACTCCGGCGACTTGCCGGCCGGCGGCGCTTTATCGACTTGCGCGACCAATTGGATCGGTTGATAGCCGCCGGCGACCGGGGTCACATCGGCGGACACGAACGATTCGACGCCCTGTGTCAGGACAGCGGTAGCCGCTTCAAGGCGTGGATCGAAGAGGATCGGCTGAGGGTCATCCTTGACCCGGTATTCGAAAAAATCAGGCCCTCGACTCTGCTGTCCACCAGGGCCTCGCCCACCGCCACCCCCGCCGGGCCCGCGGCCTCCACCGCCACCGGCGCCGCGACCTCCGCCACCAGCACCTCCCGGTCCACCGCCGCCGCCGCCTGGGCCGCGACCGCCCGCACCGATGGGCGTGAACGTCGGGATTATTGAAACCGCCGCCGAAACCGCCTGGTCCGCGGTTGCCGCCAAAGCCGGGGAAACCGCCGCCGAAACCGCCTGGCATGGCGTTAGTGGTGGTCGTCGTGTTGCGATTGACGGTGACTTTTCCCTGGATGGCGTCCAGGGCTTGCTGGATAACGGCCGGATCGACGCCGGGAACGCGCACGAATTTGACCGTCTGCTTGTAATCGCCGGCGGCGATTTCCATCTGCTCGACGAGTTTTTTGATGTCTTCATACATGGGCGTCGGGCAAGCCAACAGCAAGCTATTGGTCTTGTCGTCGACAGCCATCGTCAAGGTGACGCCTTTGGGATTGCCATTGGCATCGAGATTGAGGTTCTGCACGCGCGGACCGTTGATGAGGCCCGCGAGCCCGCCGCCGCCAAAGCCGCCGCCGCGCGGATTGTTGTCCATGCTTTCGCGGTAGAGATCGCGGAGCATGTAATAAACATCGGTGGCATGGAGGTTTTTGAGCGGCCCGATGGGGGGCTGCGTCTTGATGACGGCATTGGAATCGGTGAAGCCCGCATCGAGCTGCTTGGTAGAGCAGGTTGCGGATCGTCAGCATGTCGAGCGGGCTGGCCTGGACCAAGCAGGGCGTTGGTGGCCGGATCGGCGACCACGCGAATGCGGTCCACGCGCGCCGCTGTCGCGGCGTTGCCGCCCGGAAATCCGCCGCCGGGGAACCCGCCGCCAAAACCACCCTTGCCGCCTTTGCCGCCGAAGCCGCCGAAGTTCTGAGTCGCGGCCGGCTTGGCGCCGTTGAAGGCCTCGTCAAGAATTTTGGCGGCATCAACCGCGTTGGCATGCTTGAGGCGAATGATCTCGAAATCGCCCGGCGAAGTCGAATTGGTGGTTAAGAAGTCGCACAAGCTCGGAGACCAGCGCCAAGGCGGCGGGGTCTTCGCTGGTGACGACCAGCTTGTTGCCGAAGGCGGTGATGGTGACGGGCGCTCCACCTTTGGCCTTGGCCGGCTCTTTCGCTTTTTGCGCCGGATCGACAAGTTGAGCCTGCTCATCGCAGGAATCGTTGTTGGTTTTCGGTGCTGGGGCCTTTTCGAGCTTGGGCACGTTTTCCTTGGGCAGCGTCAATCGTGGGTGCGCCGCCTTTGCCCGGTATGACGACGCGAACCGGATTGTCGCGCATCTCCGAGAGCATGCGCTGGACCGCCTCGGCCAATGTGGCCGCGCTGCCCTTCTCCAGCGAAATGATGCGGATGCCGCCCGCCTGGGCGCCTGGATTTTCGCCGATGGCGCCGATCGCCATTTTCACTTCGACCACCTGCTCGGGCGTGCCTTTGATGATGATCGAGTTGCGCGATGGATCGGCTTCCAGATAAGGAGCGCCGTTCTTCGAGTCCGGGAACAAGCCCTTGAGCGTTTCCACCGTCCTGGCCGAATCGAGCAGATTGAGGCCGATCAGCTCGGTCTTGCTCGCCGCCGGCCGCATGCCGTTGATTTGGTTGGCGATGTCCACCTGATCTTCGGGCGGGGCCAGAATCATGATCTGGGCATTGCCGATGGGGGCGATCTTGATGCCGGCGTTGCCCTTGTGGATTTCGAGCAGAGTCTTGGCCACGTCGCCGGCGTTGCCTTCCTTGACGAAATACGTCTGGAGGACGGGCAAACCGATCTTATAAGGCACGGTGCCCACGTCGATCTTCGCCATCACGGCCTTGGCCTGGGCGATCTTGTCGGGCGGGCCGTTGACGAGGACGGTGTTGGTGCCTTCATCGGAGGTGACCGTGTAGGCGCGAATGCGCTGGGTCGTCGCCGGGCGCGGTTGCTCCTCGCGGAAACTCTGCGGACTGCCGTTGCCGCCGCCGGGCCCGCCGAATCCGCCGCTGAAATCGCGTTTGCCGCCGCCGCCGGCGCCGTCGGGATTGCCGCCACCGCCACCATTGGGATTGTTATTCCCGCGGGCCACGGTCTCGATGATCTGCTTTTGCTCGCCGAGGAAGCTGCGCAGGATCGCCTCCGCCTTGGCGGCGCGGATATAGACGCACTTATGCACGTAGGTTTCCGCCTGCGAACCCGAACCTTCCTTGCCTTCTTGGTCATCCAATTCCTTTATGACCCGCTTCAAAGTTGCCGACCGCATCTTGCAGAATCAGCTGGTTGGCCTTGTGCAAGACGATCACTTCACTGAACGGCCCCATCTGCTTTTTCACTTCCGGGGCGGAGTCCTCGGCCACGAGTGATTTGCACTGATACACCGTCGAGACGATCTCCGTGTTGCCGTGCTCGCCTAATTCACTGATTGGGATGCGCGGAACCAACGCGGGATCGATCTTTTCGTCCGCGGGGACAAGGGTGAAAGATGTGCCGCGGTTGAGCAGCACCCATTTCTCCTTCAAGAGTCCATCATTGATGATGTCGATGATCTGGGGGATGGTGTATTTACGGCCCTTTTGGGTGATGACGTTGAAGGTGCCCGACGGCGCGTTCGACGAGATGAAATCGCGGCCGGTCTTGTCGGTGAGCCATTCGAAGACCGCGGGCCACGGCTTGCCGCGCATCTCGAAGGTGTACGCCTTGGGCTCGGCAGCGACCTTTTTGGTCTCGGTTTGGTCGCTGGTGGTTTGCGCCGACCCTGGGCAAGACCGCAGGCAGAGCAGTCCCAGAGCCAGGGCCGTAGCCCGTGATGGTACGACGGAATGTGTTCATGAGAATTCCCCGTTTTCTTCGGGCATCCTGCCCGCCCCTCGCGGCCCAATCCCCTATCTGGGCCGCGCCTATCCCCACGCGAGCTGAATGTCTGCATTTGGATGGCGGTCCATAGCCGGAATGAAATCAAAAATAAAGAGTAAACTGCACGCTGCCCGTTGTTTTTAATGAAACCGGATAAATAGGGCGAACTCGGAAAGAAGAATTAGCCACGGATGAAACACGGCTCACCTTTTTTTACTTTCCCTGCCGCCCTTTTGCGGCACGTCCTTGTCGCTCTTGGGATCATAGTCCTGCACCAGATCGCTTAGACTAAGGCTTTTAAGCTCCTCATCGGAGAGGGGCCGGCGCATGGCGTCGGCGATGGTATGGCCGATGTGAACGCCGTAGACATCGTCCTTCACCTGAAAATAAACGTCACGCTGATCGACGCGCAAGACCTTGGCTTTGACCAGCGTCTTGGTGCGATCCTCATTCATGATGCGGAAGGTGTCATAACCGGAGCCTTTCTTGCTGCGCAGACGCGTCTCGGGCATCTGGAAAAGGCGCGTCCGCAAAAACGCCTCTTGCGAGGTCGGCTCCGTGGACACCAGCCAGACGAATCCTGGGATGATCTCTTCCTCTTCCGTGACTTCAGTCGAGACCGTCTTGGAGGGCGCCTGCGGCAAGGGCCCGGTGAAAATGTTCTTCTTGGCGATGTCGGCATATCGCCGCGGATTGGCTTCGGTCGGCAGTGCCACCGATGTGTCCGGGTGGA
>CAVVSQ010000023.1:0-32643 GCA_963750865.1 uncultured Planctomycetota bacterium | reverse complement strand
CGCTCTGCGAAGGTGTTTGGCCCTGGAACAGTTCGCTGGGTGGTAGGCGGGCTCGTACCAGAGCAGGCGGCAGGCGGGTAATTCGCCTTGGCCGGGAGGCAGGTTGTGCCGCGCGGGAAACTCGTAGGTGACCGTGCAGCCTTCTGGAGCGGTTTCCGCGTTGAGGGGCGTTGCCAGGTCGGCGACGATCGACGTGGGCATCCCAGTTCAGGGCCATGAAGGGCATGTTCATGGTATGGCACGCCATGTCGCCGATGGCGCCGGTGCCGAAGTCCCACCAGCCGCGCCAGTCGAACGGCACATAGCCATGGTTATAGGGCCGGCTCCGCGCCGTCCCCAGCCACACATCCCAGTTGAGGCTTTGAGGCGGCTGCTCGGCCGGGAGACGCTGGGCGATGTTTTGCGGCCAGATGGGCCGGTTGGTCCAGACGTGGACCGTGCGGACGTCGCCGATAGCACCGGAGCGAATGATCTCGACGGAGGTGCGCAGCCCACTGGTCGAGGTCCCATGGTTGCCCATTTGGGTGGCGACATGGTGCTGGGCCGCGAGTTCCCGAGTTGGCGCCTTCCCAGACATCGTGCGTCAGCGGCTTTTCACAATAGACGTGCTTGCCCCGCCGAATCGCGGCAGCCGCCGCGACGGCATGCTGGTGATCGGGAGTGCTGACGACGATCGCGTCGATGTCGCGCTGGCTGTCGAGCATGACGCGAAAATCGTCGAACTTGGCCGCCTTGGGATAGCGCCGGAAGGCCGCTCCCGCTCGGCTCTGATCGACATCACACAGGGCGACGACATTTTCGGTGCGTCCGATGGCTGCCAGGTTGCTGCTGCCCCGGCCGCCGGCACCGATGAAGGCGACGTTCAACTTATCATTGGGCCCCAGCCGGCGCGCTTCATCCGCCAGTGCCGCGCCAGGCCAAAAGCCCCACGGGGCGGTCAGGCTCGCGGTCGCGGCTACGGTGGAGGCTTTGAGAAAATCGCGGCGGT
This sequence comes from uncultured Planctomycetota bacterium, assembly GCA_963750865.1. Taxonomy (GTDB): domain Bacteria; phylum Planctomycetota; class Planctomycetia; order Gemmatales; family Gemmataceae; genus CAVVSQ01. The sequence goes on along the minus strand of CAVVSQ010000023.1, from coordinate 31,655 downwards.
TGCGCTGGTTCATCGCGAACTCCTTTACGATTTGTTGAGATGGCGTGCGGGCTGCATTGGTTGGTCGAAGAGAGACTGTGCCAATGTATGGTCGATTGTTGGCCAATGCAAACGAATTCTTGGGATTGCCGTTTGGCCTATCTTGCCCGAAACTATCCGCTGGTCGACTGATTCATCCGTGAGACCACTAACGCCCTTACCCAGGTGGTTTATGAAACAATTCTGCTACGTCATCGTGAACAACGCCGGCCATAGTTGGCCCGCGCTGGCCAACTCGGACATGAACGCCGCAGGGGAGCCGACCTCGGCTCTGGCTCAGTTCCTCAATGAAGGCTGGGAGCCGATCCGCGAGACACCCATGGGCGGCGGCACGTCGCAGTTGGCCCACTCGCTGATTTTGCTGGAAAGGACGATCACCAAGACGAAGTCTGGTCGGGCAGCGAAGGGTTAAAGGTCAGTCCTCTCCGCCATGGCGGCGGCGCAAACGGCGCTGATGCTCCCATTCGGTGTCCGCATCGTGCAAGGCCTCGATGCGGCGGTAGCCAAACGCTTCCTTGACACCCGGCCTACGCAGCAGGAACAACACGCGAATGCCGGCGACCAAGCCCAGGGCGATGCCGCCCGCTGCCAAGAATATGTGGATAAACGCCAGGCCCAGCGTCACTTCCGTGGCGGGCACGTGTGCGAGAGTCAAAAGGCGATAGATGATTCCGAGCGCCAGCACGGCGACATGATGAAATCGAAAACGACGCCGGTGATGACAAGCCCGCGCGAGCGTGCCGCCCGCAGATGGGCGGCTCCGACAAATATGAAGATCGACGGTATGCAAAAGAGGATGGTGGCACCGAAGATGAGAGCGATCAGCCCCCGGCTTTGGCCGCGCATCGGAAAACCGGGGAGCATGCACCCTGACAGCAAGAAATGGATGACGATGTAAAAGAGAAAGTACAGCCCAGCGCCGCTGAGCAGACCGGCGCCCATGCTTAAAAGCACGCCATATCGCACTTGCTTGAGGCCTATTTCCCTATCTTCACGATCCCAAGACGCCGAAATTGGCCTATCGGTCCGACTGCCGTGCGGGTGATCCGCCTTGGCAGCGGCGGCGGCTTGGTGATCGCGGTCTCCGTGATAACGGGTTCGGCGATGGGCAAAACCGGCTCGATTTCCATGAGCACCGGCGCCGTGAAAACCGTCTGGCACATCGGGCAGCGCACGGGTTGACCCGCGGCGCTGTCCGGCATTTGCAACGGTTTTTGGCAACCGGCACAGATGATCTGCATGATTCAGATTTAGCGGATGGCGGCAAATGATGCCAGGTCGTTCATTATGGTTGCATTGGCGCGCGCCCTTGCTAATTTGCCATGATGAAACACGTCATCCATTCTCTCGTGACTGTTTTCTTTTTCACCGCTTGCCCACAGGCGCTGCCCGGCCAGACCACGAACGAGGCCCCGCTGCCGCCGCGTGTGGCCCCGTCGCACATGACGGTGCCGCCCGGCTTTAAGGCCACGTTGTTCGCGGGTGAGCCGGATGTCGTCCAGCCGATCGCCATGTGCATGGACACGCGTGGCCGGCTTTGGGTCGCCGAATGCCTCTCCTATCCCAAATGGCACTCCGATCCCAAGGAAGGCGGCGACCGCATTTTGATTTTCGAGGACACCAAGGGCGATGGGGTTTTCGACAAGCGCACGGTGTTCATGGACAAGCTCGCCAACGTCACTGGCCTGCAGGTGGGCTTCGGCGGGGTCTTTGTTGCCGCCACGCCTTATTTGCTCTTTATTCCCGATAAAAATGGCGACGATATTCCCGATGGCCCGCCGGAGATCATTCTCGACGGCTTTGACATCAAAGCGGGCCATACCGTCGTCAACAGCCTGACCTGGGGCCCCGATGGTTGGCTTTATGGTTGCCATGGTATCCAGGCGACCATCAGAGTCGGCAAGCCCGGCGATCCGGTCGACAAACGCCCGGCCATGGACTGCGGCGTCTGGCGCTATCATCCGACGTCCCGGCAATTCGAAGTGTTCGCCCACGGAACCACCAATCCCTGGGGGCTGGATTTTGACAAGTACGGCCAAATGTTCATCACCAATTGCGTGATCGGCCATTTGTGGCATGTGGTGCCGGGCGCCATTTCGAGCGCATGTATGGCCAAGACCTGAACCCAAACGTTTTTGGCCTGATGAAAATGTGCGCCGATCACATCCACTGGGGCGGCGGCAGTTGGACCACTTCACGCGGCACCAAGACTGGGCCCAAGATTGAACATTCCGAGGCCGGCGGCGGCCATGCCCATGTCGGTTGCATGGTTTACCTGGGCGACAATTTACCCGATTGCTACCGCAACGGCGTCTTCATGTGCAATCTGCACGGCAACCGCATCAACAACGACATCCTCGAACGCCATGGCTCCAGCTACGTCGCCCGCCACGGCAACGACTTCATGCTGGCCAACGATCCGTGGTTTCGCGGCATCGCTCTATGCTACGGCCCAGACGGCGGCGTTTTCGTCAGCGATTGGACCGACACCGGCGAATGCCACAATTACAAGGTCGTCGATCAAACCAACGGACGGATTTACAAGATCGTTTATGGCGAGCCGCACAATCCGACAACGACGATGGGCAAGAACTGGGACTTGGCGAAGCTACCCGACGTTGATTTGGTGAATTTGCAATCGCACAAAAGCGATTGGTTCGGTCGCATGGCGCGGCGACATTCTTGCAAGAGCGGGCTGCCGCCGGCACGTTGGCCAAGGAAACGCGTCCACAATTGCTAAACCTGCTGCGCGCCGCCTATGGACCGCGCGCTACCGAAATTCAAGTGCACGCGTTGTGGGCCTTGCACATAACCGGCGGAGTTGACCCGACAACGATCCGCGATCTCCTCAGTCCGCAGCAACCCGAAGAGGTGCGCGGCTGGGCGGTTCGCCTCGCCATGGAAACGCATGAATCGTGGCAGCGCACTGCAAGCCCGCGCTATTGGCGGCCGCGGCGGACGGCTCGCCGCGCGTGCGCCTGGAACTCGCCTCGGGGCTGCAACGCTTGCCTTTGACCGAGCGCCTGGAGCTAGCCGGCGAGCTGGTTACACACAGTGCCGACGCCGACGATCCTTATCTGCCGCTGATGCTTTGGTATGGCATCGAGCCGCTCTTTGGACCCGGTGCAACGTCCGGTGAATTACTTGTCGCGACATGCGGATTCCCTTGCTGCGCGAGTACGCCGCGCGCCGCATTGCCCTTGGCGATCATCGGCAGCCGTCGTGGAGCGAATTATTCGATATGCTCGCGGAAAGTGATGACTCGGCGTTCCAGCGCGATCTGTTGCGCGGGCTGGAGGAGGGATTGCAAGGCCGCCGGCACGTTGACATGCCCAAACAATGGGAGCGCGCCTATCCGCTTTTGGTGCAAAACCCGCTGGCGGAGGTGCGTAGCCGTGCGCTGCGCGCTCGCCGTGCAATTTGGCGATCGCCGAGCGCTAGCCGCTCTTGAAAAGGTCGTGGTGGACCCGGGACAAGCCACGGCGAAACGGGAAAGTGCGCTGGATACGCTTTTGTTCCAGCAGCGCGCGGACCTGGTTCCCGTGCTGCAAGGCTTGCTCGCGGACAAGGACATGCGCGGCGCGGCGATCAGGGGTCTGGCGCGCTTCGACGATCCGCAAACGCCGGCGCTGTTGCTCAAGCGCTATGCAACTTTAAGCGACACCGAGAAAGCGGACGCCATCCACACGCTCACATCGAGGCCCGAGTATGCACGCGCCCTTTTGAACGCCATCGCGGCCAAGCAGATGTCGCGCGGCGATGTCTCCGCCTTTAACGCCCGGCAAATACAGGCTCTGGGCAACAAGGAAGTCACCGAGGCGCTCGCCAAAGTTTGGGGCACCATCCGCCCCGCGTCTACCGTCAAAGCGGGGCTTATCAAAAAGTATAAGGCAGCACTGACGGCCGATTATTTGAAGAGCGCGAATTTGCCGCATGGCCGCGCCCTTTATCAAAAGAGCTGTGCCGCCTGCCACCGACTCTTCGGCGAAGGCGGCGCCGTCGGCCCCGAACTGACCGGCTCCCAGCGGGCCAACCTCGATTACATCCTGGAGAACATTCTCGATCCCAGCGCCATCGTCGCCAAGGATTACCAGGTCACCATCCTGACGACGACGAGTGGCCGCATCATCACGGGCATCATCAAACAGGAATCCGATAAAGCCGTCACGGTGCAAACGCCCAACGAAGTGATCGTGCTGCCCAAGGCGGACATCGAAAGCCGGCAGCACTCTCCGCAATCGATCATGCCGGAAGGCCAACTCGATGAATTACGAATGGACGACGTGCGTGACTTGATCGGCTATCTGGCGAGCCCCGGGCAAGTACCCCTGGCTGCGCAAACGAAATAAAGGCGAGCGGGGGGGCGTCAGCCCCCTGATTCTACGTCGCGCATGAAACGACTAAGTCCCTGTACAGATCACGCAAGTGATCTTTCAGATCATCGAGCGTCTCGCCCTGCGTCCAGTAATCTGGGAAGTCCTGGAAGTAGCCCAGCCAGGCAGTTTCTTCTTCCCAATAGACGTATTTAACTGTTTGCATGGATCGTCCCTTAAATGCCTCAACATGCATTCCCCACGGCAAACGACTTTTCAACGTTTAGTTCGAGGTTTCGTGGCGCGATCACCATTATCCTTTACATTACGGCTTCGCGGGGCCGGGGCTCCCCGAAGCAATCCTTCCGTGCTTAGGTCTTCATCGATGTCAGGCCAATGGATGCCATAGCCGCCGCCGGACACGGCGCCAGTTCTTCCGCTCGGACGCCGAAGCGTCGAGCAACCGCGGATACCATGCGAGTGGGACGGTGATAGTTCGTCCGTCCCGAAGTGACACGCTCAGTGCGCCTTTCGAGAACTTCACGCCGGTGACACGCTCATCAGCCGTTAGCGCCAAGATGCCCATGCCAGGCCTCCAAGAAAGATGCTTGATGTTGGATCACTAGGAATCGGATACGCCGCAATTCCTTGGGTGAAAAACCGAAGTTTCGCGCGAGTCCGACCGGTTGCAACCAGAACTTGGCCGACAAATCGTCCCTATCCACGTGGATATGCGCCGGCTCATTGGGTTCATGACTATAGAAGTACAAGCGGTAGGGACCGCTTTTCAACACCGTCGGCATAGCATCCACTTTCCAAATGACCTAGGACCTGGTCGCGGACAGCCCAGTATGCAGCCTCGTTCTTACGCCAAGCGGGGTCGATTTGTCGAGCGATTTCAGGGGGAAGTGCGTCAGCCAGGCTCTTCATCGGTCACCATTGCGTCTGTTGCTGGGTCGTTATTCTATACTGGTTCGGCGAACGAGTAAGTTCACTTGCCAGAGCCGCCTGAACTGATTTCTGTCTTAGGAAGTGCTACCTTGAGTTCCTTTAGCCCCGCCTCCGTGACATCGTTGCCGTTGAGGGCTAGCCACCGCAAGCTCTTCATTTCCTTTAGTTCCTTCAGCCCTACGTCGGTGATCACGTTGAACGCTACTTCGAGGCTCTGCAAATTCTTGAGTTCCTTCAATTCCTTTAGCCCTGCGTCGGTGATCTTCGTTCGATTGAGCGACAACGACTGCAAGCTCTTAATATGCTTCAGTTCTTTCAGTCCTTTGTCCGTGACTTTTGTGCCGCCGAGGAAGAGAGAATGTAGCCTCTTCAACTCCTTCAGTTCCTTAAGTCCCGCGTCCGTGACCGTGGTGAAATCGAGGTTAAGAAGTTCCAGGCTCGACATGCCGCTCACCCCCTTCAGGCCCGCGACCTGAGTGCCGCGAAGGGTGAGAAACTTCAAGCGATTGAGACCTTTCAGTTCCTCTAGTCCCATATCCGTGATCTTCGTCGCGCCGAACTTCTCTCGGCCGCCAAGAGAAAGTATCTGAAGGTTCTTGAGTTCCTTCAGTTCCTTCATTCCCGCATCCGTGACCTGCGTGCCGCTGAGGTCCAAATCTTCTAGACTCGTGAGTTCCCTCAACTCCTTCATCCCCGCGTCCGTGACCTCGGTGCCGCTAAAGTGCAAACCTTTCAGGCTCGTGAATTCCTTTAGCACCTTCAGTCGCGCGTCCGTAACCTTCTTCGCGTTTGGAAGCTGTTTGCCGTTGAAGTCAAACAGGAAGTCAATACCCACGACAGGCTTACCAGGGCGCTTGTCGTCCATACAGGGGCGCCAGCCAAGTCTCTGTACCGCCTTCACCGCAGCGGCCTCATCGGCGCGGCTGGGCAGCGCCAACACTACTAGTCCTAACAGCGCTGCCCCACTTACTTTCCATCGTTGTCGCGTCATGATATCCATTCCTCCCGATAGTAGGAAAAAACCCAGTGCCGAACTCGCGCAGTTCCATTAGTTATGCTCGATCGCCCGCGCCGAACGGTTTGCGCCGACCAGCCTTGGACTTCGCCACCAACGCCTGGAACTTAGGATTGCTTGCCAGCAATTCATCGACGAGAGAATCGTCATCGCCTAGATCAAGTGACTGTATTGCCAAAAGCCGTTGATCGGGCATCTCGATAACTACGGTTTCGCCTGAATCGGCGCACTCATTCAGCGTCTTTTCCAGTTCCGTTTCCAGACGGCTCAGCGGGATGGTTTTGATGGGCATGGAACTCCTCGCCTGGATTCGCTGTTCACGGACCGACAACGACCGAAATTGTCTATCTGCTTCGTCCGTGATCGAAATATGAAAGGACATGGCAGCGACTCACGTAGCCCCGAACCCGGCCCCTACAGCGTCAATCCCCCCGACGCCTCCTCGATCACCCCCTCCGCGACGAAGATCGGCACCTTGGCCGTCACCGCCAGCGCGATGGCGTCCGATGGCCGGCAATCGACTTCGATGAGTTCGCCGTCCTTGCGGATGCGGAGTTTGGCGAAATAGGTGTGCTCGCTCAGCTCGCTGATGAAGATGTCTTGCAAGTCGCCGCCGAGGTTGTCGATGACGTTGGCCAGGAGGTCGTGGGTGAGCGGGCGGGGGGACTGAATTCCCTTGACGCGGCGGTCGATGCTGGTAGCCTCGAAGATGCCGATGACGATGGGGAAGCTGCGCTCGCCGTCCACCTCGCGCAACATGATGACTTGCTGATCGTGGACCTCGTTGATGACGATGCGCTTGAGTTCCATGTGGACGGGCACGGCAGGCTCCTTATCCCGGCCGAATGATCGGCGCCATCGGCATCTTGGGCAAAAGCGCATTATAAGACATGCGCCGAAAGAGGGTCAAGAACGGCGGATTTGGCGGAACCTCGCGGGCGGACGACAATTTCACGCGGATTGACGCGCTGGTGAGTCTTCCTAGTTGCATCCGTCAGCCTACTGTTCTATAGTTCTTCATGGGGATTTCATGTCTTGGGCCGCACGGATCGTCGTCCGTCGGCTTATCGCGTGCAACAGAGGTGGGCAAAATGGCCCTGGCGCTCAATATCGGTAAATGCACCCTCCTGGGCAATTACCGTGAGAACAACGAAGATTCGATCGAAGTCAAGCAGTTCCCCGACATGAGCCTGTGTATCGTCGCCGACGGCATGGGTGGCCAGGCGGCCGGGGAAATCGCCAGCAAGCGCGCCGTCGAAGTGGTGCCGCGCGAGCTTCGCAAAAATCTGACCGCCTCGGCACCGTCCGACCAGGCGCGGGCCACGGTCCGCAAAGCGGTGGTGCAGGCCAACGAAGAAATCATCACCATGGGCTCGCTCGACCCCGAGTTCAAGAACATGGGGACGACGGTGGTGCTGGCGTTATGGCGCAAGGGCCACGAGATCTATATCGCCAATCTGGGTGATAGCCGCGCGTATTTGATCCGGGCCGGCGCCATCGAGCAACTCACCGTCGATCATTCGCTGGCCCAAGCCCTTGTCGAAAACAAAACGATCTCCGCCGCGGAGGCCAAGGAACATCGCTTCCGCAACGTCCTCTGGAAATATCTGGGAAGCAAGGAAGTCGGTGAGGGGCCCGATGTCAAGGTCGTGCCGATCCAGGCTGGGGATAAGTTCGTGCTGTGCAGCGACGGCATGTCAGGCCCGGTTCCCGATGCGCAAATCCTTTCCTTCGTCAACGAGCATCCCGACGTTCAAGTGTGCGCCGACGGCCTCGGCCAACTGGCCCTCGACAACGGCTCGCGCGACAATGTATCCGTGATCGTGATCGAAGTCGTCGAAGGCCGCTAATCCCAAATCACCATATTCTCACCGTCGATACTAACCCGAAGCGTCAGCGAGGGATCCCTCGCTAACGCTTCGGGTTAGTGTTGGAAAGCGTCAGCGAAGGATCCCACGCTGACGCTTCGGGTTAGTGTTGCAAGACCACGTACCCGTACGATAAATAATCACTTCACATCCAAAAGCTCTTTCTCCGTCCACTGGTCCGTCCGACTCGAAGTCGCGGCGCGGATGCGCGTGACCACTTCCGGGTCGATGGGCGGCGCCTGCTCGCGCCACTCCCGGCGCATGAATGTCAAGATGCCCGCGATCTTGGTATCGTCGAGCGCCTTGTACATACCCGGCATTTCGAGCGAGGCGGCCTCGTTGAACGGCTCGCCGGCGACGTTGATCGGACCGCGCAAGCCGTAGAGTACGAGCCGCACGAGCCGTTCTTGATTGTCGAGCCAATCGGAATCGAGGAGAGCCGGGCCTTTGCCGGCGTCGCCGTAGCCGGAGGGATGATGGCAGGCGGCGCACAAGCCCATGTATTCCTTGCGGCCCAGCTCGTAGAGAGCCTGGTGGTTTGACGACAGCGCAGGTCGGATTGGCAGCGGTTTGCCGTCCTTGCCGGGCCAGTTGAGCTGCTTTGCAAGTCCTTCGGCGGCGGCGGCAAGCCGAGCATTTGTGGAGTGCCGTAGTTTTTCCAATGCCTCGGGCGACAGCCGGCAAAGTCACCACGCGCGGGGGAGCTTTATAGCCCTTGCCGAAACCGCGTTTGGGCGCCTTCACGGGCATCGATGGAAGGCCTTCCAGGAGGGCGATTTGCTGCCAGGCACGCGTTTCGGGCTGCTCGCCAACCAGGTGCACGAAACGCAGCACCGGCAGAGGTTGCCGGACGCGCCAGAGCAGGCCGGCGCTAGTGGCCAACAACTTTTCCCGCCACGGCTCTGGTTTGGCCCACGCCGGCAGTGCCAGACGCGCCGCCAACAGTTCGGTCTCGCGACCGGCAAAGCCCGCGAGCAGCGCTTCCAGGAATAACGGGTCTGCGTTCTTAAGAATCGGCTCAAGCGCGCGATCGGCAAGCGGACTATTGACGAGGCCAAGTGTAAGCGCGAGTTGCAATCGAACCTGGGGATCGGGATCACTCGCGAGTGGGGCCAGGATTTGCACGCAGGTCGGATCGAGTTGGCGATTGACTTCGCCGCGCAACAGACACACCGCACTGGCGCGCACGTCGCGACTTTTGTCGTTCAGCAAGGTGAATAAGAGTTCCGGGTCCAAGCGCTGAAGCCCCTCCAAGGTCCACAGCGCGTGCAATCGCGCCAAGGGGTTCGTGCCGGTCGCTGCGAGTTTTTCGAGGGCGGGCACGGCGCTCACTTCACGGCGTCCTACCAAAAGTTGCTGGGCCATATCGCGATGCCAACCATTGGAGCTTGATAGGTAACCGATCAGCTCGACCGCGCTCGCCTTGCCCAGCGCCGGTCGCAGTCGCGGCTTGGTAGATTCGTGGACGACGCGAAAGATACGGCCCAGGCCGATGTGCTTGTCGAGTCCGCGCTCCAAGATTTGCTGGCGTAGATAGGGCGTGATGTAAAGGCCATGCTGGATGATGCCGCGATACATATCCACGACGTAAAGCGTGCCGTCCGGGGCGTTGATCATGTTGACGGGGCGAAAGCGCTCATCGGTCGAGGCCACGAACTCGGCCTTGTCGTAAGCGTTGCGGGATGACTTGACCCCCTTGTCCACGACGAAGACTTGCCGGCGAATGAGGTTGCCGGCGGGTTCGTTGATGAAAACGTCGCCGCGCAATTCGCTGGGCAGATTATCGCCGCGATAGACGACGGGCCCGCAGTCGGCGTTGGCTTCGATCATGGTGCCGTCGGGCCGCAAGAACGACGCCAGATAGCCGCGATTGATGCCGGGATTGGGGCGGATGGGCCAGACCTGCTGATCTTTGTAGAGTTGGACGTTGACGTAGGGATTGGGCGCATGGGCGCTGGGGAATAACAGGGCACGAGGTCGCCGCGCAGCAGCGAGGCGTTGACGTTGTAAACGAGAAAGCCGTGATCATCCTGAGTGATGCCCCATTGGCCGCGCGACACGGTCGGCTCATGCACCCACCGGCCGCCGAGCTTGCGCAGCCGCAGTCCTTCCTTGGCGCAATAGATCCAGTTGTCGAGCGCGGGCATGAGGCCGCTGAGCGCATGCTCGGGATTGCCGGGTGGATACTCGCAGATGAGTTTTTTGTCCGTACATTTGAGCGAACCGTCAGCGGCGCGACAGAGCCAAATTTTGCCGTTCTCCGCCACCAAGAGACCATCGGTGGTCCAGCACAGGGCGCGCGGCAAGATGAGCTTATCGAGAAAGACCGTTCGCTTGTCCATGACGCCGTCGCCGTCGGTGTCTTCGAGCACGGCGATGGTGCCCGACCGGCTCTTTTTGCCCGTGCCCGTCCACGTCCGGCATGAAGCCGCGCATCTCGCATACCCAGATGCGGCCGTCCGGGTCGAAGGTGATGGCCACCGGATCATGCACCAGCGGTTCAGCAGGCGATGAGTTCGAGGCGATAGCCCGGAGCGATTTTGAATGTCTTCATCTCGTCGGCGGCAGACAGCGCGGGAGCGGGGGGGACTTGGTAGGCCTTGGCGATCTTTTCGGCGGACTTGTTCGTCTGACCGCTGACCCAGGCGCCCGTCGGCGCAGGCGAATGCTCCGAACCATAGAAACAACGACAGTGTTCGCGGGTTCGTCATCTCTATTCCTAAACAAAGTGAATCGTGGGTGGCACGCCCTGATGCACTCCGAGGGGCGTGCTGTTTGGGCTATCGCCGCGCCCTTCGGAGTACCCCAGGGCGTGCCACTCTGCCGTCCCCCTCTCCCCCTGTACTCGGGGGGAGAGGGATGGGGTGAGGGGGGTACAGGTCGTGTGCAAAAATGCGGATATTACGCGAGGGAATCTATCCCCCTCACCCCTCCCCCTCTCCCCCCGAGTACAGGGGAGAGGGGATTAGATAATGATTCTGTTGGAATATTCGCATTTCACTGGCATAGCACATTACCGTTTTAAGGTTGCGTCCAACCAGGTGTAGGTTTCCTTCCTCGTGGCTTCCGGGAAGTCGCGGCCACTATCGGGATAAATCGCCTGAAGCATGCGGCTCGCGCGTCGCAACTCATAGATCGGCATCGCGGACCGCACCGCGCTTTTGGTGCAGTTGACATTCATTACGTTGTCGTCCAGCGGCGCGCTGATGAAAACGGGCCGCGGCGCCAGCGTGCCCAGGAGTTCGCCAAAATCGAAGGGGATTTTGCTCGGATCGTCGTGGAAGACATCATGAATGCGTGGCAGCAGGCGCGGCTTGCCCCAGTCGGTCAGGTTGCCGTTTTTGTATCCCGCGAAAGTCGTCACGCCGCAGCTAGATATGGTAGCCGCGACGCGATAATCGAAGGCTGCCGTAAAGAGAGCATTTTGGCCGCCCAGTCCATGACCGATGATGCCGATGCGCTTGCCGTTTACTTCGGGCAGCGTTTCAAGCAAGTCGATGCCGCGGATATTATCCCAGACGGCCTTCATGCTGCCGCTGACATACTTGCCATTGTCCGGGCCCAAATCAGAAGGAGGGTAATCGGGCACCAGGCAAATATAGCCACGCTTGGCAAGTTCGTCGGCGTAATGCATGGACTCACGTCCGCCCAGACCCGCGGGTTCGTCCTTGCCTACCGGAGTATCGTCATGAAGGCAAATCATCGCCGGCGCGCCTTTGCGGATGTTGTTAGGAATCAATAAGTAAGCGCTGACTCGTGAGCTCAAATCGGAGCCATAGGTGATCTTTTTGCGAATGTAATTCGCCGTCGGCGTCTCACTAATGACCTTTAAATCGAGCGGCACGCGCTCATGGGAATCGGGCAAGACACCGAGCACGCTTTGGATGGCGGCGAGAATGTGCGCGCGCCGTTGGCCCCAATCAAACGCCGTGCGGACCGGCTTCTCCTGGCCCGCATCGTCTTTGACGACAAGCAGGTCGGCGTGATTTGTGTAAGAGGGAAACGCGAGCGGATCTTTGGTGAGTCCCTTGGTGACTCCGTTGCCCGTTCCCAGATTTTCCAGCCAGTAAAGACCGTGTCGGCCGCCGCAGACGAGGTCCAACTTGCCGCTGCCGGTGAGATCGACGGCCTTGGGATCGAGCCCAAAGCCGACGCCGTCGTTGTAGGAGATCAGCCAGCGGCGCCAGGTGCGCGTCTTGTGATCGAACTGGTAGCGATAAGCCGCGAGCGGGTCATATTCGCCCGGGTCGCGCCCTTCATGCGCCAGATAGCGGCGGCCGATCACCAGCTCCTTGACGCCGTCGCCGTCCAGGTCTTCCCAGAGCGGGGCATGCGCCCGGCAATGCTGGTGTCGATGGCGTGCTTGATCCAAGTGATGTGGTTGTCCTTGGTGCGTTTCTGCTGGAGCCAGTAGACGCCGTAGTCGTGGGCCCGCGTGTAGACGATGTCGTTGAGGCCATCGCCGTCCACGTCCACGACGAGAATCGGAATGCTGGCTTGCTCCAGGTCGAAGTCGGCGTGCCAAACCCAGCGGCCCTGGCGGCGATCCTCCGGCGCTTCGGCCCAACCGTAGCGGCCGACGATGTCCATGCGGCCATCGCCATTGATGTCGCCGGCGCCGATGCCATGGCCCGCCAACTCGCGCGGCAACTCGTGGCGAATCCATTCCGGCGTCGCTTTCGTACCTCGCGCTGGCCGGCGGAGCTCCCACCAGGCGGCGAAGTTGATTCCAGACGGTAGCAGCGCGGGTGTGCCGTCGCCCAAGAGATCGACGAAACGTCCGGTCTCCGCCGCGCCTGGTGTCGCTACCACATGGGCGGTCCATTCCGGATCGTTGACAATGTTTTTGCCCGGATGCTCGATCCACTTGATGCTGGCGGTGCGCCAGTTGACGGTGACCAGGTCCGGCCAGCCATCGTTGTTGACATCGAGGACCTGGTGCGCGTAGCCGTCCGGTCGGCCGTTGCGGATCTCGACATTGCGAAGAAAGTGTTTCTTCCAGGTAGGCGCTTCATACCAGTAACCGCCGCAGACGATGTCAAGCTTGCCGTCCTTATTGACGTCGAAGACTGCCGCGGCCATGAATTCGGAGTTGGCGTTGATGGTGTGTTTGCGGAAGGCGATATCGCCGGCGACGGCGGCCGTCGGCAGCGACAACCAGCAGCAGGGCCGCCATTCGAGAGCAGAATAACATGGGTTGATCCCCGGTTAGCCGCAACGCGCTAGCTCGCGCATCCGCTATCGCGTCGCGGCTAAGCAATGCGATTTAATGGTACGACTTCTTTTGCCAGTAATTGTTTTTGTAAAACGCGTGTTTATCGGGATAAAGGTCGTGATTTTCGGGCAGTGTTGTCGGCCTGCCGGTGGCATAGAGTTGGGGATCGAGCGGCACGAACTCCGATTGGAATTCATCCCGTTTGATTGGTATCGCTTGCACGAGCGGCGTGCCCTGGGGCAAAGTCAGGCTGCTGCCGGACCGAATGGTCAAGACGCAGGGAAAATTGACTTCGCGATAGAAGAGGTCCGTTTCCACGAGGCCGGCGAGCGCAAAGAACGACATCTGATAGCGGTTGATGGGCTGCACGAACAGCGTGGAATAGCCCGGCGGCGTGCGGATGAGCCAGGGGTTAAAGATTTTCAGGACGGGCACGTTGCCAAAAGGAGTGCCTTTTGATTGGCTCGCCTCGTGTGGTTGCACGAGATCGTGCCAGCCGCTAGCGCCGAAGTTGGTGGACCCATGGCCGCGAAAGACGCCGGCGTGATCCACGGCCAAGCGCAGATCGCCGGCTAGGGGAATGATATAGCCGCAGGTCATCGCTTCGATGAAGGGAGGGCAGTTCTTCACGGTGCCCGCCGTGCCCGGGGCGTCGGTGGGCATGTTCCGAAACCAGTCCGGTATTTCTTTGTTAGCAGGGTAAGGGCGCGGGAAAAGTCCTTCATCGCCTTTGACCAAAGAGAACTCGATGCGCTCCGCGGCCATTTTCTACCTCTCGATGTTCGCCGCATGGACGAGAATGGCCTCATTATGCGCTGTAAAGCTGGCAGCTGGCAACAACTTCTTTAGGGTCGCGCAGAATATCCGCGGGATTCGGAGTACCTCATCGCGCGGCTTGGCTTTGCGCCCATATCTCAAGCCTCGGGATGACGTACGCCGAATCCCGCGGATCGCTTCTCGTCCGTTTTTTCTTGACAGGCGCGTGTGCCTGCCTTAGCTTGATTGCATCACCTCTCCCCTTGCGGCGCTCGTGCCTGGCAGAAAGGATTGTCCCATGACTGGATTGCGCAGACGGGGCGTGACGTTCATCGAATTGCTGGTGATCCTCGCGATCCTCGGCTTTTTGCTGGCTTTTTTGGTGCCGGTCATCAGTCAGCTGCAGGGGGAGTGCCTCCCGCCAACAATCGGTGAACAACCTTCGGCAAATCGCCCTGGCGGTGCACAACGCCCACGATGCCAATGGCAAACTTCCACCCACCGTTGGCAAACTCAATAATGCATTCGGCACCGTTCATTTTCATCTACTCCCTTATTTAGAGCAGCAAAACCTTTACCAGCGGGCCGAGGGAGCCGTCTGGAAAAACGGCGTCAATGGGATCGCGGTGCATCTGTTCGTCGATGGGCAAGACGCAAGCGCCCCGCCGGACAACAAGTTCAAGGATTGGTTGGCGACCACCAACTACGCCGCCAACTGGCTGGTCTTCAAACAAGGCGAAAACAGCTTCGCGCAAATCACCGACGGCACGTCCAACACGCTGATGTTCACGCAGCGCTATCAAATATGCGATGGCACGCCGAGCGCCTGGGGCTATCCGGGCTTATATACGTGGACGCCGATGTTTGGTTATTACAGTCAGGCCAAGTTTCAAAGCGTGCCCACACAAAAAGATTGCGATCCAACGCGTCCCGCAGTCGCTGACGGCGGCCGGCATCGAAGTGGCGATGTGCGATGGAAGCGCGCGTTTGATTGGTGCGGGGATCAGCCCGCAGACTTGGTGGTTGGCAACCGATCCCAGCGACGGCAATGTGCTGGCGCGCGGATTTCAGTGATTGATGTCGTTGGTGTGGGACGGCTCTCCTGAGCCGTCCGGGGCAGACGGCTCAGGAGAGCCGTCCCACGAGACGAGGAGTTATGATGCGACTCGTTGTCACGGCGTGCTGCCTTTGTGTGGGCGCCCAGGTCGCGTTCGCTCAAGACACCAGCGCCATCAAGGAGCATGCCGATCACCTCAAACAGGGTGATGCTCGGGCGGCGAGTCAATTGGTGCGCGATGGCGCCGCGGCGGTGCCGGCCCTCATCGACGTTCTTAAAGAAGGCGATGTAACCGCCAAGGGACGTGCCGCGGACGCGCTCGGCCGCATCGGTGCGGCGGCCAAGGATGCCGCCCCGACTCTTGCGCAGATGCTGACGGATGTGGACGTGGGTAATGCCTCCCAGGCTGCACTCGCCCTGGGAGCCATCGGTCCGGCGGCCGTGCCGTCGATCGCCTCCGAGTTGAAATCATCAACATCAAATCTGGCTTTGACGCATGCTGCCCAGGCGGTTGCACGCATCGGCCCAGCTGCGAAGGAAATGGTTCCCGTATTTGTCAGCGGCTTGAATAAACAATCGCCGCCCGACCAGCAGATTGCCTTAATCAGAGCGCTTGGGTCCATCGGACCCGGTGGGAAGGCGGCAGTGCCGGCGCTTGTAAAAATCATTGAAGGTCAGCAAGGGTCGTCGCTCGTCCAAAAACAGGTCGTTGTTCACGCGGTGGTCGCGCTGGGCAAGATCGGTCCCGAAGCCAAGGAGGCGACGCCGGCGCTCGTGCAGGTCATTAAGGCCGCCAAGGAACCAGGCGATCCGATTCGATTTCATGCCATCGAAGCGCTCGGCCACATTGGCGCTTCAGCCGAGGGGATCGTGCCAGTGCTGCTGGAAATGCTGAAGGACCGCAATGCGGGCCCACGTATCGTTCTCTTGGAGGCGCTCGCCAAAACCGGCACGCCGACCAAAGAAGCGCTCGACTCGCTCAACCAGGGCTTGCGCGATCCGGACGCGCGCGTGCGGCTTTATTCCGCACAGCTGGTTGGCAAGGTCGAGCCCAATAACACGGCGGTTGTATCCGTGCTCATCGAGGCCTTTCAGGAAAAAGACGCCAAGCTGCGGCGCCTGGCTGCCGAGATACTGGCGAGCGTTCGACCGCGCGATGAAGCCGTCATTGAAATCTTGAATGAGGCGACCCGCGATCCGGATGAGGCCGTGCGCACGGCGGCTATGAACGCGCTCCGCAAATATAAAAAGTAGGTCCCGCCTGCCGGGCGGGACCTCGGCTTGGGCAGGGTCGAAAGTATTTGGGTCACTGTCTCTCCTTCCGCCAGGTCCCGCCCGGCAGGCGGGACCTACAGGGATGCACCATGATCCGGACTTCGATTTTGTCGATAAGACCAGATGTCGCGGAAGCGATTCGCCAGCACAAGCCGGTGGTCGCGCTCGAATCGACGCTGATCGTGCATGGCTTGCCCTGGCCTCTGAATTTGGAAACGGCGCGAGCGGCTGAAGCGGCGGTCAGGGCCGAAGGCGCGGTGCCGGCGACCATCGCGGTCTGGGAAGGCCGGCCGACGATCGGCCTGAACGATCAAGAGCTCGAGGCGCTGGCGCAAAAAGAAAAACGTCATGAAGGCGAGCCGGCGGGATGTGGCCGTCGCGGTCGCCAAACGCCAGACGGCAGCGACGACCGTGGCCGCCACCATGTTGCTCGCGCACCAGGCGGGCATCCGGCTCTTTGCCACGGGCGGCATCGGCGGCGCCCATCGCGACACTACCGAACCGTGGGACATCTCCGCCGATCTTTTTGAACTCGCGCATACGCCCGTAGCCGTCATCTGCGCCGGTGCCAAGAGCATTCTCGACATCCCGCGCACGCTCGAAATCCTGGAGACGGAAGGGGTGCCTGTTGTTGGCTATGGCACCGATGAATTCCCGGCGTTTTATGTCAGAACATCGGGCGAACCGATCACGGCGCGGGTCGACACGCCGCGCCAAGCGGCGGACCTCTGCCGGGCCCACTGGGATTTGGGTGGTGCGGGCGTGGTCTTGGCGCAACCGGTGGACCGACACGTGGCGCTGGAACCCGCATCGTTCATGTGCGCGCTGTCCACCGCGGAAAAGGCGGCGATGGGGACCGGTGTGCGCGGCAAGGAATTGACGCCGTTTTTGCTGGGCCGGCTTGCGGAGATCACCGAAGGCCAAACGTTACGGGCTAACTATGCCCTCGTCATCGCGAATGCACGTCTGGCCGCCCAGGTCGCGCGGGCCCTGTGGGGTTGAGGCGCATGCATCCGAGCCACGACCGTTAGGGAGTGGCCAACCTGTACCTGGCGGTTGGCCACTCCCTAACGGTCGTGGCTCGGAAAATAAGGAGCCGCGCACGCGGTGAGCTCAAAGAGCCGCGCACGCAGTAAGCGGTTGATCAGGGCCCACACTCCCCTCACCGCTTACTACGTGCGCGGCTCTTTTTTGCTGTTGTGTCGCTTCACCGAAATGGCTATATCGCCGCCTCGATATTTAGCGTCGGGCGGAGTCTAGGCCATGCGATTTCTTTGGCTGTTTGGCGTGCTCTTTCTTCTCGCCGGCTGCGCCGGGGATGGCAGCAAGGGGCAATGGGATGAATTTTGGAAAGACGTGCGCGGCGACAACATGAAGATGCGGAGCGATGCATCAATCGCGCGATGATTTTCGCTAAACGGGTAAATGTTTTTTCTGCTTCGCGAGGATGCTCGCCAGCCGGTCGGCGGCGAGGCGTGGGTCGTCGATCAGGAGCGCGTGCATTTCGGCGCGGACAAAACCAGATACATCATCACCGGTCCAACCCGCCTCGACCAGGCGTTTGCTTAAGAATTCCAGGCACTGATCGCGCAAGGCATCGGTGCGCCGTGAAATAGTGCCTTCGTGAACGCCAAGGAGATGGGCCACCTCGCGCTGGCTCAGCCGGTGGCGCAGGCGCAATCCGAGCAGCAAGATTTCGTTGTCGTCCAATTCACTAAGCCAATCCCGGGTCGCCTGGGCAAAAACTTCGCGCCAGCGGTCGTCGCTCTCGGCGGGCATGGGCAGGGCGATGTCATCGTCGGGAAGCGCCTGGGTGCCAGCATGACGGCGCAGTTGCGAAATGTGCCAGTTTTGAAAAACGCGAATCAGCCAGGGGACGAGCGGGCGATTGCCGTCATAGCGGGCCAAGACGGGGAGAGAGCCGGGTGTTTCCGGTGCGAAAAGGTGCCCCCAGAATTCCGTCACGGCCGAATCTTGCCGTTCCTCGTTGCGGGCATAAAGGCGGGCCGCGCGGCGCGCAGCGCATCGAGAAGCAGGCAATCGTTGCGGCCGGCGCGGGCGGCGAACAGCGTTTCCCAAGCCTTGGGCTTGCCTTCCAAACAGGCGGCCGCAAGGAACCAATCGAGTGGGTAAAGATTGTCGAGATATGCGTCCCAATTCGCCGATGGAACCTTCGTTTGCCAAAGAGCGAAGGTGCGGCGCAAGTGGCGCGCGGCCGTTTCGCGCGTCAGGTCGAGGCTGGGAAGCTGTAGCCGACAAAAATGGTAGACGAGCAGCGCACGCGGGGTCAAGTCCTGAATTCTGGTTCCATCCGTCATCTTTGGCAAACTCTTCTTCGGGTCACCGTTGCGGGGCAAAGACGAGCAGCTCGATACGCGCCGGCGGTAGCGGTTCGCTTTCCGGAACGGGAGGCGGGTAGATGCCGCAGCCAATGGCGTGGACCGAGCGATTGGACCAATACCAAAAGCCGGTGCGGTGCACGCGATAAGTCGATTTCAAGTAATCCATGACTGCTTCGCTTTGCTTTTGCGTGAGCGCCTGCGCGTACTCCGGGTTTTGATTGGGAGCAGAGAAGCCGGCGATGACTACATCTTGCGTGGAATCCTTCTCTTGATTGAGCCAACCGGAAACCTCATCAAGGTGCTTTTTGCCGGCTGCCGTGAGCATGGCACTGCCCGGCGTGAACAGCGCATCCGCGGGAAACCACTTGCGGTAACGCTTGCAATCGGGACGCAATAGTTCCTTGTTCGGATCCACCACGTAATTGCGCACGACCGGCAGCGACTTGATGGCATCCGAGTTTTGCTTGACCGAAGTGACCATGGTGCGGACGTCGTGCAAAGAAGAGAGCGCTTCCGCATAAACATCGTTGTTTCTGACGAGCTTGCCCAACGTCCCCTCGCCGCTGTGCAGATCGTCGAGCGTGGCGTCCATCTTGGCCAGCACCGTATTGAGCTTGGCCGTGGCGCGCGTCAGTTCCTCGGTCAATTCTGGCGCCGATGCGCCGACCAACTCGGCGTCGTCGGACATAGGTGCCGCCGTCGGACTTCCGGGGACGATCTGGACGATTTTTCCCATGAGCAGCGTTTCAGAGACAATTTGCGCATGGGCGTCGCTATTCACCAGATGGCGTAAACTACCTGCAATACGCAGCCGTAATAGGACTTTGTCCCCCGGTTTAGTGGGCGGCAGAATCGCTTCGACTTCGCCCGCATCTATCCCTTGAAGGCGCACGCGCGTGCCGACTTCCACGCCACCAATATCCGCGAACGCCGCCCGCACGGCAAACGCATTGCTGTCCAAGCCGCTGCGATTGCCGAACGCGAACAGGCCAAAAACTCCCAGACCCAACGCGGCCACAACAACCAGCCCAAGCATGAACGCCTGTATCCGAGTCAGATGGCGAGACATAACGGCGCCTCCTGAAGAGGTTGCACCAGCAGGCTACACGCATGCATTATAGGGGAGAGCAATGCAGCGCCTCCACATTATTGGCCGGGCATGGTGCCTTTGTCGGACGGCTCTGGTGTGGGGCGGCTCTCCTGAGCCGCCCGGATGATCGGACGGCTCTGGAGAGCCGTCCCACAAAACGCCTGCCCTTCGTTTAATCTCAGTGTCACGGTTCTAATACAATTGGTAAGCAAGGCTTAAATCTGGAGGATGTTAAATGCCGGAAAAAGTGGTCATCATCGGTTCGGGTCCGGCCGGTTGGACGGCGGCGATCTACGCGGCGCGGGCCAATCTGCACCCGCTGGTTTTCGAGGGGGCGATCAACAACAAAAACGCCACGCAGGGGACGCTGCCTCTGGGCCAACTGAATTTGACCACCGAAGTTGAAAACTATCCCGGCACGCCGTCCGGCGATACGCGTGCTTATCTGGCCAGTGCTCTCAAGGATGAACGCATTCCTTATTGGATTCAGGCGAACAAGCCGCAGCCGGGTCATGGTATCAACGGCCCGGAACTTATGGAATTGATGCGCCAGCAAGCCGTCAACTTCGGCACGCGCATTATCACGGATGACGTCGCCCGGGTCGATTTCAAGAAGCATCCGTTCGTGCTTTATCCGATGGACGGTGACCCCGTTGAAGCGTTAGCGGTCATCATCGCGACCGGGGCCCGCGCGAATTATCTTGGCTTGCCGTCCGAGGACCGTTTCAAGAACAACGGCGTGTCCGCCTGTGCCGTTTGCGATGGCGCCCTGCCGCGTTTTCGCAACAAGCCGTTGATCGTGGTGGGCGGCGGCGACTCAGCGGTCGAAGAGGGAACATATCTGACCAAGTATGCCAGCACCGTCTTCATCGTGCATCGCCGCAACGAGCTACGCGCCAGCATGATCATGCAAGAGCGTGCCTTGTCCAATCCTAAGATAACAATGAAGTGGAACCGCGGCCTGGAAGAAGTGCTGGGCACGGACAAGGACGGCGTCACGGGCGTCCGGCTTAAAAACACGGTGGACGGCTCGACCGAGGAACTGATTGCAGGCGGTGTCTTTCTTGCCATCGGCCACACGCCCAACACCGATTTCCTCGAAGGGCAGGTCGAGCGCGACGACAAGGGTTACATCCTGTGGACGAAACCGCACCGGACGATAACGAGTGTCGAAGGCGTATTCGCCGCCGGGGACGTGGCCGACAACTATTACAAGCAGGCGATCACCGCGGCAGGGACGGGGTGCGCCGCGGCGCTCGACGCGGAGCGGTGGCTGACGCATAAGGGGCATTGAGAGGAGGAGCCTTGGGATTTGGCGAATGCTAGCGGAAGCAACTGTTCTACTCCTGCCACCTCTCCCGGAGTATAAAGGATTGGGAACTTGCGCTTCGCGAAAAGTCGGCACGAAAAAAGTGGAAATCACCGTTAGCAAACGGTGCTTTAACGGTGGCTTCGGCGGAAGATGCGTTTGGCATGACCAAAATGAGTGGCGAGAGTGCGAGAAAGAACCATAGAGGGTTGTATTCATGTTCAATCTCGACCTGGGCTCCACAAGCAGATATTGCGACGGCCTTGATCGCCGTAGTTTTTTGACGCTCGGCGTCGCGGGCCTGGCGAGCGTCGGCTTGCCGGGTCTGTTGCGAGCCCGCGCGGAATCCATCGGCGCGCGGGCAGCCCGGCGAGACACGTCAGTCATCCTGATTTGGCTGGATGGCGGGCCCAGTCATTTGGACCTTTACGACATGAAGCCCGAGGCGCCGGCGGAATACCGCGGGATTTGGCGGCCCCGGCATACGCGCGTGCCTGGCTTCGATATCTCCGAGCTATTTCCCAGGCAGGCCCAGGTCACCGACAAATTTTCCATCGTGCGCTCGCTCCACCACGACACCGGCGACCACTTTGCGGCTGCCCATCGCATGCTCACCACCAAGGACATGGGCGTCTCGGGCGCCAATCAGGCGCAACGGTTTCCCGGCGTGGGTGCCATCGCCTCGCGCGAGCTGGGCCCGCGCCGCCGCGGCATGCCGGCTTATGTCGGCGTGCCCACCATCCATAGTGTCGGCATCACGCCCGGCTACCACGGCGGCCATATGCTCGGTGCGCAGCACAACCCGTTTCAGGCCGGCGGCGACCCCAACGGCGCCAACTACTCCGTGGCCAACCTCAATCTCGCCAACGGTCTGACGCCGGAGCGCCTGGAGGAGCATCGTTCGCTAACCAGCCACTTCGACACGGCCTTGCGTCAACTCGACAATCAAGGGACCGCCGAGGCGATGGACCGTTTTTCCCAGGAAGCGTTTGATTTCATTACTGGTCCGGTGGCGCGGCGGGCTTTCGACATGAAGCGCGAAGACCCGCGCATCCGCGATCGCTATGGCCGGCACACTTGGGGGCAGAGCACGCTGCTGGCGCGGCGGTTGGTGGAGGCGGGGGCCACGTTCGTCACGGTGCTATTCGGCGGTTGGGACCATCACTGGGATTTGCAAGCGGGCATGGAGCGAAACCTGCCCATCGTCGATCAGGCGGTCGCCGGGCTCTTCGAGGATCTCGCGCAGCGCGGCTTTTGGAGAAGACTCTCGTGGTTCTCTGCGGCGAGTTTAGCCGCACGCCGCGCATGAATGACGGCGGGAACGGCGGCGCTCCGGGCAGCAAGGGCACGCCAGGCCGCGATCATTGGGGCAACGCCATGTTCTGTTTGCTCGGCGGCGGCGGCGTTCAGGGCGGTCGCATTATCGGCGCCACCGACCGTTTGGGCAGCCGGCCGCATTCGCGTCCCGTCACGCCCGCCAACATTCACGCCACCATTTACCAGGTTCTGGGCATCGACCCGAAACTGCAATTGCTCGACCCATCGGGTAGGCCGGTCAACGTCCTCGATGATCCAGCCCCGATAGCCGAATTGTTCTAACAAATTAATTCCTTTCTCCGCTGCCCGCCGTTATGATCGATGGCACGGGCTCGGGGACCAACTTTTCTCCATTCATTTTTTTGTCTGGCCCCGCGATTTCCCCGTGGCATCGAGGGTTCCGTCATGACGCTCCAGTCCAATGTACAGACGGGGTGCGCGCCGCCGCTGGCCTGCACCCGCGGCGCGATCCGCTGGGTCTGCACCAACAACCCGTTTTATGTTTTGAGCGCCGGCCTTTTCTTGGCCGGCCTGTGGGTATCGTTTGGCGAGCAAGCCAATGCCGACGCCATCCAACCCGAAGAGACCTGGGCGCTGATGTCGTGGCTGGCGGGCTATACGCTTTTGCTGGCGGGGACGGCCTTTGTTCTGGTGCGTTTCGCCAAGGTTTGGGACGACGCCCGCACCGTGCTTTTGCTCATGGTGCTGATGTTCCTGGCTACTTCGGTCACTTTCGACGAGGTGCTCGTGCAGACGCCCAGTCGGGGAGTCGCTTGTTATCTCATGGGGCTTGGTTTCGCCGTGGCGGTGAGCGAAACGCTGCTGCGCGGGATACGCCTGGTGCTGCCAGCCGGATTTCGCATTCCTTATTATCTGATCTTGGCCTTATTCTTTCTCTATCCCATGGCCCTGACTCCGCTGGTTCACGAGCAGCACAACGAATTGCAAATGTGGCTCTTGTTCGCCTTTGCCGGAGTGGCCGGATTCGTTTTCTTGACGCTGTTGCCGGCGATTCGGCGTGGGGCGGCCTATGTGCGCGACAACGGCAGCCCTTGGCCCTGGCCGCTCTATCCTTGGACCCTCTTCGGCATGCTTGCTTTGGCAGTGCCGGCGCGTGCCTTCCTCTTGTGTTGGTCGATGCATCTGCCCGAAGGCGGCGCACATGGTGAGTTGGTCTTCGGACTCTTTTTCTTGGTGCCATTCGGCTTGGCACTGGTGGTCCTGCTGATGGAAATGGGCCTGGAATCGGGAAGCGGACTCGTGATGAGAGCAGCAATTATTCTGGCAGCCGGGCTGCTTGTCCTGGCGTCCGCCGGTCAGCGGGCAGAACCGGTCTTCCAGGAGTTCATGGCGATCTTCCGCGATCGCCTCGGCTGCACGCCGTTGTTTTTGACGTGGTGCGCGCTGGCGGCGTTTTATGCGTATGCCGCCATGCGGCGCGTGCCCTGGGCCACGGGAGCGCTCACGGCGGCCCTGCTTGGTTTGGCCAGTTACACGCCGGCCAGCCTTCACTTGGGCGATTTCGCGGCACCCCAGCCAATGCTATTGCTCGCTGGCGCCGCGTTGCAGCTATGCTTGGGAATCTATCGGCGTTCGCCGTGGAATTGCGTCGTCGCCGGCCTGGTAGGCGTTTACCTATTATGGTCGTCCAGCGGTCCGCTGCCGGCGAGTTATCGGGGAATTGCCGCCTTCCACCTGGCGTTAGTCGCCGTTCTGCTGGTTGGCGCGTTGTTCGATAACGCCTTCGCTCGCTGGCTCCGCGCCGCCGGAGCCTTCATGATTTTCCTGGCCTGCTTGGCGTCCGTGATTCTCCCCATGGACGTTGCCGGCGATTTGGCGCCGTGGGCCGACGCCTATCCACTGCTGATGGGAGGGCTTCTCCTGGGATATGGCTGGCTGCTGCGGCACCCGGCTTCGAGCGCGGTCGCGTGTCTCATCCTGGTCGGCTGGCTCGGCGCGGCTGGTTGGCAAGGCTACCGATTGATGCGGCAATTTATCCTGGGCCTGGATTATATCGCGGGGAGCCTGGCTTTATTTGTGCTGGCGCTCGTGATAAGCTTGGCTAAATCAGGCGTGTTTTTCCGACGTTTTGACGCCGCCGCGCGACGTGCCGCTGTTGGCATTCACTCGTATCATCGGATCCTAAGTGTCAGCAATCGATCCGGAGTGCCCAGAATAGTTGGAAACCTGTTCCAGTCGCGAGGCGCTTGCCGCCAAACCGAAGATTGGCGATAATGGGAATGGGCACTGCCTGTTGGACAACGGAAGCAGCCTCGCTCGGCCGAAGTGGCGGAATGGCAGACGCGCCGGACTCAAAATCCGGTCCCCTCACGGGGGTGTGGGTTCAAGTCCCACCTTCGGTAATAAGGACTTAGGGCGAATTCTCTGGACGGACAGATTGGGATTGGTACAATTCTGGTACAGTCCCTTGCGTGACATTGGGCTGGCGTTGCTAAATCTAGGAAAGCACGTCATGGCCACTATTCAAACGCACAACGGCAGTTCTCGCATACTTTTTTTGCACAATGGCAGGCCTGTTATTCTTTTACCCTCGGCAGAGTCTCCGCACGAGAGGCGAAGGCAAAGGGTGACCAAGTGGACTACCTGTTGATGCGCATCGGGCAAGGCCTGCTTTCCCTGCCATCAGGTGTCGACATTGTGTCTTTCATGGTGTCCGACGGCATTGTTCCTGAGCAGGTTCCGCTGAGGAAGGGCGATACCACGTTGGCTGCTCTTCGCGATGCGTATCTCAAAGCCCACCGAGGTTCGCTCGAAGACACGACGATCAGCGGAATCCAACTGCACTTCAAGCACCTTTGCCGAATTTTGGGGGAGCGCATTTGCGTCAAAGATATCGATCAAGCCAAGCTTCAGCAGTATGCTGATCACCGAACGAGCATGAAGTGGCGGAAGAAGGCGATTCGGCCCGCGACGATTCGCAAGGAACTTATCACCCTTCGAACCGCGTGGAACTGGGGGATAGGCGCCGGCCATTCTCCGGGTCGATTTCCACCACTTCGTCAGGTGCGGTTGTTGAAAGCCGAAGAAAAACCGCCTTTTCAAACGACTCCAGAGATCCGCCGACGTATTGAACGCGGGGGCCTTTCTAAGGACCAAGTCGCGGAGTTGTGGGACAGCCTCTTTCTTCAGGTCGATGAAATTGAGGAGTTGTTGAACTTCGTCCAACAGCGTGCCACCCTTCCTTGGATCTATCCGATGATCTGTTTCGCAGCCTTCACCGGCGCCCGCCGCAGTGAGATGCTTCGGTCTCTTGTGAGTGACGTCGACTTCGATGCAAAAACAATCCTCATTCGGGAGAAAAAGCGGTCTCATGATCTGCGGACCTCGCGTCGGGTGCCCTTAGCACCGCGCTGGACGAGGCCCTTCGGCCGTGGCTTGCTGGTCACCCGGGCGGCCAAAATCTCTTCGTACAACCGCAAAACGTGGCACGTTCAAAAACGAACCGAAGTGCTGCGACGCCACTAACACGCAATGAAGCGCACCATCATTTCAAGCAAACATTGGCGCGGTCTCCATGGAGCGTCATACGTGGTTGGCATGTACTGCGGCACTCATTTGCTAGTAATTGTGCGGCTCATGGTGTCGATCAGCGGCTTATCGATTCATGGCTCGGCCACACTACCGAAATTCGCAAAAGATACCTGCACCTTATACCTTCAAACGAACAACAAGCCATTTTAAGCGTGTTTGGGCTGAAGTAGGCCTTCCTTTTCGAGACGGAGCAGCTCCGCATGCGGAATCGCCCAGGATTGATGTTTTCCTCTTCCGCTACCTTTTTTTAAGCCTCGAACGCGACCGTTGCGACACCACTCCCGAACGGTGAATTCGGCCTTGCCTAAGAGCTTAGCTACCTCCTCTGTGGTGTAGAACTCCTTGACGGTGCGCTGCGTTAGCAGCAAGTCTCGAATTTCCAACTGGAGCGCTTCTGTCTCCGCGATCGCCGTCACCACGGCGTCGCCATCCACCTGACGCTCGCTCACCGCAACGGATTCTGCATGCGGCGGCGCAACCGGTGGATTCGGACAGGCCAGCGTCGCGAACGAGCCCTCGGGGTAGGGGAGAAGGGCCACCGCGCCCATCGCCCGAAGGTATCGCCGCACCAGCAGCACCCACTCGTGTACGATCGCAATGCCCTCGCTGAGCGATGTGCGATCGTCTTCAAGGCGCCGAGCGAATTCGCTCGATTGCGTTGCCCATTCGTCAGCGTATTGGATTGCTAACGACTCGCGGATTTCGCCGATACAATCGATGGCCCGGCGATGAAGGGGCACGTAGGGTATCCACTCGCGGTCGAACCGGTAACCATCCTCAAACGCCATGGACAAGTCACGAAAATCTTGATCGGCAAGCAACACCGCGGATTGACTTTCCCCGCCAGGAGTAAGGCAGGCCAGGAGCGGCGCATCGACTTGCGTAGCGATGAATGCGCTGAACTTGGGATTGTCAGCGTAGCCACGGACTGTGCCAAGAAGGTATCGGCAGAGCTCAAGGTCAAATTGGTGGAGACGGCTTCCCACGATACCCCCCTTGTGATGGCCTCAAGAATATGCGATTGCTTAACGGAAATTCTTCGACGCGATCGAGCATGCCGAGGGTGGCCGCATGGACAGAGCTTGTCTAGTCTGGCACCGGGCTGCACGAGGAGCACGACCTGCTTGCACGACTAGTCTTATGGCATTGTCGAGCGGGGTGCAGGTTGATTCTTTCGGAGCCTCGACGTCGGCACCGCCGTTGGTCAGCGCGCGGGCCCACGTCCACATCGTCGCTGCGTGCTGCCCGGTGCAGGGCGTTTCGGAGAACGGCTGCTCAGCGGCTGGGGTTGTCATTGGGCATCTCCGCGGCGGGATCGCTTTGCATCGTTGCCCAATTGTCGACAGCCGTTTCATGATCGCGGGGCTTGTCTTTTTTTCGCCGCATTGGCTTTACGCAGACCGGGCCGTCTTTCGGCTCTCGTCCGGCGACACCCTGCAAGCCGGCAACATTTCGAATCCGGATTCAAATTTATTGCACCGTTTCCGCGATTCTTCGATACGTGAAAACGGCGTTAGTGCGACGACAGCCGCATCCCAAGCTTCGACCTTCCTTATCCTGGGCCCTTGGTAAAAAGAGCCGGGGTGTCAAACACCCCGGCCTCTAGCCGTGCGGGGCTAGGTCAATCCTGCGGCAAAGCCGCCGAGGGAAGCAAGGATCACGCTTGCGCGGTATCTCGCCGTGCTCATGCGCCCTCTGCCACCGTACCGTCGCCTGTTGCAGCCATTGGAGGACCTCCTCCGGGTGAGCAAGCTCCCGGAATCCTAAATCCGCCGCCAGCTGCAGGGCTCTCGGTACCAGCGCTGTCGCCGCTCTCCTGGGTCGGTCCTAAGTGCTCAATCCAGCCCGCTAGCACCTGTCGGGCCAATAGCGGTGGATCGCCCTCGTCGTGAGCGTGCTCAAGGCTCTGCGCCAGTGATCCCCATGCCTTCTTGCTCGGAAGGGCCGCCAGGTTGGTGCCCGCCGCCTTTAGGGTGAAGCCGAGGAGCTCGACTTCGTCGCTGGTGAGGTCGTGGGCGCTAGCGTCTCTGAGTGACATGCCCAGAGGGGCTGAGCGCTGTCCGGCCTCCCGCATAGGTCGCGACCCAGGGACACGGTTGGGCTCACGATTGCCACGTTGTCGGCGTAGCGGAGCCAAACCGGAGATGTGAATTTATCACAAAAGGGCGCGTCAAGGAAGGCGTGAAACAGCGCATTTAGTATCGTGGGCGAGTAGTTGTCGCCCTGGTGAATGCCGCGCTCGCGTTTGGGATCTTCGTGCGCCGCGCATGACACGATCAACAAACGCCAAAATGCGTCTTTTTTCGGCGTTCCCCTCCCGCCCCTAAAAGGAAGTCCTTCGAGCAGCGTGGCGTGGCATTTGAGGGCTTCAGCCAGGGGCACGTTTTCAAACGCCCGTTGCACATCGGCGACGGCGAGGCATTGATGCCCGGTCATGTTGGCAGTGCTTCCAAGGTTGCCAGCATCGTCCAGGTGCCTTGGCCTGCGCCGAAATCCGAAGCTGCAAGGTAGAAAGATGCGTCCCAATCTGAGTCCAACGCGAGTTTAAGGGCGGACGATACTCCGCGGTTCCAAACGGTGCCAATCCGCAAAGGGCGAAAGGAACCGTTGGGCTTGGGGACTTGCACTAAACGTACGGGATCGGGGCGCCAAGTGCCCCGCAGAATGGCTTGAGATATATCGCACAGTATTGCGCAACTTCCGACGGCGCCAAGTGCGCGTAGGCGACTCCGTCGACGCCTGGCGCTTGTCCCTTTGCTTGGTTGGCCTTGTAAGCGCGGAGAAGGTTACCAACCTCAACAATTCCGGCAAGGGTGACGGGACACCCTTTCTTGCCAAGACTTCGCTGCCGACGAAGCCGGCACTCTTGGAAATGTTGGTTTGCGGTCTTCCGAGGGTAGCGCCGCGAAGCAAAGTCGTAATTCACTCTCAACCCCCTTTCGCTGAACATGCAAACTGGCACCAAGGGCAAGGAAAAGGTCCTTTTCGCCCGGCGCGCTGGCCGGCCTGGTTAGCCTTGTTCTTTCGCCCCGATTTCCGCTTCAGCCGCGCCCGTGAGTGCAAGCAAACCAGGTGGCTCCTGCGCCGCACTGTTCCTGGCGCATTTGGCACCTGTCGCTATCTCAGCGGAAGTTGAAGTCTCTTGGTCGCGGACTTATGGCGAAGAATTCTTCCAAGGGCGTGGGAGTTGGCTCTCCGGCGAAAGCCCAGCCTTCCAAAACATAAGCGTCGCACCGCTGTTTGCTCCATCGCCGAAGCAGTGGGTGGTGCCGGTCATCGCAATCCACGACCAAAAGTAAGGACGCGTTGTCTTGGTGGACAATCCCGTGCACCGCGCCGAACGGCGGAAATCCACAGCCTCCATCGGCTCGGACAAGCACGTTAATTTTTTGTAGGCGCGTATCCCATCGTAGGTGCAAACCACGGGCACCTCGGCGTCCGCTGAAATCCTCTGGCGCGTTCCACCAGCCGTTGATCTTCTAAGCTAAGGCCGGCCACGGACAGGCACGGACCTGCCGAGAGACCCAAGTTAGGCAATAACCGAAGCCACGATAGCGCGTGCTCGATTCCCTCCACCAGGATCGCAATGCGCTCCAGCGCGAGTTGCGCGATCCAGTTGCACCGACCGGAAATTGGCTCGCGAGCGCCGCTTATCTCCGCGTGAAGTAGCCGCACAAGCCGGACAAGCCGTCGTTGCCTTACGGGGTGGTGCCAGATTCCGCTTCTTTTTAGGTCCAATACTGATCCGTTCCCAATCTTGGGCCCTCCTTCGATGCGGGTGCGCAAAGTACAATCGGACGTAGGACGTGCCGGCCGAGGAATGGTCGCTTCTTGGGTGCCAAACAGGGACAAAAGATTGAGGCGATCAAGGCGATTTGGAGGGTACTGGCCCCAAGGAATAAACCCGTAAACCCGTGCCCGGTGAAGGAGATTTATCCCTTGAACGCCATAGCCGTTCCCGTGAAACAACTCTGCCGCGTTGACGGCGATGTATATTTGGCGGAATTCAATTTCAACATCGCCTTCGGCGACGCAGCTGTACGTCGCTACAACGATGCGCGTCCGGCCTGCAGCCCCATCTTTGTGGGTGCGTTGGTTAACGGTTTCGCCTGTCAGCGCTTCAAGGGACTCTCGAAGGCGGCGGACATCCTCGATGCGCGTGGCCGTCACGAGTATGGTTAGGCGGGGCCACGCCAGAGCGATCTGGGCGATCAATTGGGCAAGGGCGACGTGCCCGGGGTGGTACTGCACAAGGCCGCGGTCGCTCATGGCGACAAGATCCAAAAGTTCCTTGTCAAAGGGACGCAAGTGTTTGTCGGCCAGATGAACGTGATCTGCCGGCTCCAAATTGCCGGGACGACGCCCTTCGAGCACGACGGAGTAGCCGAGCTGGTGGAGCAATTCTTGAACGATGACATCCATGCCCGCATAGCCAAAGACGCATTCGCCTAAATCGTTTTGCCGATGTCAAGCAACAAGGAGGGCTTGCGAACGACTTTGAAGGCGTGCGGCGATTGTGGGCTATAGCTGTGTGCGACGGAGTAAATGTAACCAATAAGCTCTTCAACCGGAGGCATCACCAGGATGCGCTGGCCACTCCTTTTCACGAAACCGCTGTTTTGCTTTTGCTCATGTGGTTGCCTCGTTTCCCTTTTTCGGGCTTCGGCGCAAGCAGCGTGGTAGCACCGGCCTACATCCGTAAAATTGAATGCATTTTCAATATATTAACCAGAGGCGTGACGAAAGTCCCGCGTCGGTGGGTGGCGGCCGTTTACTCCTGGGCATTCGGCTTTATGGGGCGTCGAAGTCCCAGGGGTTGCCACAATAACTAATGCCCCCGCTCTTGCCAAGGAGACTCACCATGCGTAAGCCAAAAAACCGCGAGGTCGATGGCGACAACAATAGGGCAATTCTGTTGGCTTTAAAGAGGCTGCAGCAGAACCTCGAAAAAGGACATTCGCTTGTAGATGAGCTCACTATGGCGAAGCACTCCGGAGCGGCTTTAGCTCTGACCGCACGTGGCCATCTCATCGCAGCTTCGGACACGCTGGAAGGGGTGAGACCGCTGATTCGCAAGCAACTTGCAAGGCTCACCATTTTTGAAACCCACTCGCGACCTGCATCTCCCGAAGAGCTGGATTCGGCCGTGGATGATTGCCTCTTTCCGCCCAGGGTGGGGGTTGCTTAGGACCCTTTAAAAGAGACAAACCTCCCCAAGCACTACTCAAGCATCGCCCGCAAAACCGCGACTGGCGGCCTCAAACTTTGAATGCGGATTCACAATGTAGCACGCCCTTCCAGACCGACCAGGCAAGAACGGATTTTGCCCGGCAAGATGTACCCATCGATCGGCGAGGCGTTGGTGACGACCACGGATTAGCATTGTCCTCGCGCCGTCCTCCCGCAAAACAACGCGTCTTCTCGACGCTTCCGTTCAAACGCCGATCTGCATGTCTTTTCGTGCGATTCGGCGGCTTCTCGTTCGCGACGCTGCCGCGCGACGGGCCAGTGGCATTGCCATCACCAGCCCTGATCTTCCCACGACCCCAATCCGAA
>CAVVSQ010000022.1:0-11841 GCA_963750865.1 uncultured Planctomycetota bacterium | reverse complement strand
GCGGAAGGATTCCCACTAAACCGCCTGGGAATCCGGTACGTAGTCGGATAGCCCCGCATCAACCAGACATCGGCCGCCGGCTTACGCGACCGCGAGCACGCGGCCGCATGTCGTCTTCGTCAATTTCGTAGTCGCCGGTCTCGACATCAATTGCGACGAACTTACCGCCATCCTCTGGCTGTAGCGACGGTCACACAGCCGGTCGAAAACATCTCCCCCGAGAGTAACTAGTTCATCGAGGGTACGTTTGGCGGTAGGCACAGTAAATCCTCTTCGTGGCTTATGGGTTCCTTCATTATATCGCTCGCGGCGACTCGTGCGAAACCGTACTGCGGCTGCCGGTTGCATGCCTCCCGGCAGCCCGCAGGAATTATTGGAGGGCGGCTTGCAAGTTTTTCAATGAGTCCCACGTAACACCAGTGATGGCTCAAGTCAAAAGCGGTGATTGAAGTGTACCCCATGCCCGCCCAAAATGCGGCAGGCATGGCAACGGCATCATCGCAGGAACCACTTGAACATCGGTCTTTACCGATTCAACACCTCACCTTATCATCAAACGCAGCCACACGACATATAAAGACTAAGGACGAGGTTTCGCGGAAGGTAAAGCGGAGTGAAAGTCCGAGACTTGTTGAAACTATTGAAAGAGCACGGATGGCAAGTTGACCGAACCCGCGGCAGCCATCGCCAGCTAAATCGCCCGTTCAAATCGGGCACAGTCACTGTTTCCGGGCATCCAAGCGATGACATTCATCCGAAGACCTTTAAAAGTTTCTTGCCGGGCAAGCAGGGTTGGAGAGAAACCAATGAAGGAATACACCGTAATCTATGAATCCGGCAAGCGCAATTGGTCAGCCTACGTTCCTGACTTGCCGGGTTGCATCGCCACGGGGAAAACGCGCAAGCATGTCGAGAAGCAAATCCGCGGCGCCATCGAATTTCATATCGAGGGCATGCGCGCGCGGGGAAAAAGTTCCGAACCCTAGCATTGAAGCGGGGACCGTGAGTGTGCTGGTTGACTAATAGGTGTAAGCTTCGTGTTTTTAGATTCAAGGGATCAAGCGTTGAGGGTGCGATGCTTTCTCTTGACGACCACGGGCAGGAACAGCTACAGGCATTTCTGACGACGCCAGTTGCGAGGGGATAATTGTCATTCAGGTTCAGCACGCCCTTCGGAGTACCTCAGGGCGTGCCCCCCCGCGCATCGGTGCCATGCCCGCCGCATTTTGGGCGGGCATGGGGTGACTTGAACCTCGGCTTTTGACTTGGTCCATCACCGATGTTACGCTGCCTCTTCAGTATCGAAGAAGCGTGTTTCGCGTCGCTGCCGACGCTCGTAACTAATTGACGTGCCTGCACGCTTTTCATGCCCGCCCAAAAATGCGGCGGGCATGGCACCTCGCGTTTGTGGGGCAGCAGGTGCGGGTGCGGCAGCCTTGGGCTCGCCGGTCATCGTGGTCAAGCCGGATGCGGACGCTCCGTTACAATGAAAAGTCGAAAAAAGACGGACGCGCGGCCCGCCTGGCAGGCACTTTAAGGATGACGAGGTCAAGGCTTCCAAGGAGTTGTGCATGGGGGTCGATATCGCCAATAGGGTTCTGACCGACCAGGCTGCTGAGCGCTTTCTGGAAGAGCGCGACGAATACGCCTTCGCGGAATTGGTTGTCCGGCATGGGGCCATGGTCCGGGCCACTTGCCTGCGATACCTGGGCAACACGCCCGAGGCGGACGACGCTTTCCAGGCAGTCTTCCTGGTGTTGGTCCGCAAAGCACGGCACATCGCTAACCGGGACCTTCTAGGCCCCTGGCTGTACACGGTGGCCGTGCGGGCGGCGAGAAAAGCTTTGACGGTGAAACAGCGCCTGCGATCTCGCGAACGGTCGGTAAATCCCATGCCCGAACCTATTGTGCCTGGCAGGGTCAAGTCCAACGATTGGCTACCTCTGCTCGATGATGCTCTGCAAAGTTTGCCCGCCAAGTATCGGGCGCTCTGATCTTGTGCGATCTAGAAGGGCAAAACCGGGAACAGGCGGCCCAAAACCTGGGCGTACCCGAAGGAACACTGTCCAGCCGGCTGGCACGGGGACGAGACCTATTGCGCGAGCGAGTTGGTGCGCCGAAGTGCGGCGGTCTCAGCGACGTCCCTGGCCCGGGCGTTGGCCACGCAAGCATCGGCGGCTGTTCCGCCGGCGGTGTTTTTGTCGACCACTCAAGCAGCCCTGACCGGCCACGCGGCCGCGTCCGTCGCTGCCCTTACGCAAGGAGTACTGCACGCCATGCTTATTTCCAAGCTCAAACTATTCGTTGGAGTTTTCGCCGGATTGGCTTTGATTGCCGCAGCCACCATTCTGGTGTGGCCGACACTGGGCGCCCAAGATCAAGGTGCCAATAGGAAATCCGACCAGGAACTCTTACAAGGCACGTGGATACCAGTGTCGGTCGTAAAGCGCGGGCAAAAGGAGCCGGTGGAAGACCTCAAAGACGCCGCTTTGACCTTTGATCAAGCCGGAAAATTGGTATTCACGTTTGGTGCCGAGAAAATCGAACTCACCTACAAGTTGAATCCCGCCGCGAGTCCCAAGGAAATCGACCTCACGGAAGCCGATAAAGGTGTTCATAGAGGAATCTACGAATTAAAAGGCGATAATCTTAAAATTTGCAGCGCCACCCTCCTCTCGATCGGCCAACGGAGTTCACCTCGCCCGACGGCCAGAATGTCACTCTTTCCGTGCTTAAGGCGCTCGAAAAAATAGAAACGCGGGAAAAACAAAGTCACCTACCGGTCGATGGGACCGGAACGCGCACGGGTGCCATGCCCGCCGCATTTTGGGCGGGCATGGGGGCGACTTCAACCTGGACATTTGACTCGATCCGTCACCGATGTTACGCTGGCTCCTCAGAGGCGAAAAAGCGTGTTTCGAGTCGCTGCCGACCCTCGTGAGTAATTGACGTGCCTGCACGCTTCCCATGCCCGCCCAGAATGCGGCGAGCATGGCACCCAGGCGCCATTCCGCAGCAGAGGTACTCATCTCGCTCCGCGAGATGCACGCGCCATCTCGCGGAGCGAGATGAGTACACTGTAGAATTGCACACGGCCGTTTACCGTAACATCAGTGATGGCTCAAGTCAAAAGCGGCGATTGAAGTGCCCGCCATGCCCGCCCAAAATGCGGCGGGCTTGGCACCCGGCGGGAAAAAATGACTAGGTGGAAGTTCTTTGAAACCACGAATTTGACCCCATAGGAAAACTCCACGACGTGTTCAAGGATCGTGGATTTTTGGGGCCATGAAAAAAGCGGAAATTTCCTTGTGTTGGTATCCTGGCCGCCGGTAAAATGAACCCGTGGGTTTTTTAAACCAAACGGAGTTTAAGGAATGTATCAGCTTCCGAGAGAAACGTCAAAAACATATAGGAAACTAAAAGATTTCATTGCTTACGCAGACAAATATAAGGATGCCCTACATTCCGAGCCGTATTTGAAGAATGTGTTAAGACCACTTTTAGATCGCTGGAATAGAGAAGAACGGACAGACGCATTGTATAATGGTAACCGTTCACCCGTCCGCGGCTAGCAATGACGGGATGGGCAACTTGGCTCGGTGATTATGGACGGCTTGGATCAGGAAGTGAAGCGCGTTGCGGTTTTGCAAGCGCAGGGTTTGCACGGTGGTGAGCATGCGCTCGACAAACCGGCAGCCATTGGCGCAGTGACAACCAAAGGAAATCTTCCGCCACAACACGCCCCGGCGCAAGACGCGCTCGGCGTGGTTGTTGGTGGGGTCGACTCCTTCGCTGACTGCGAATTGCCAAAGCACCGGCTCCAAGGCGATCAGATTGGCGCAGAAGTTGGCCGCTTTGCTGTCGGCGCAATCGCGCCCAGCGTCGAGCAGCTTGCGCAAGCGTCGCGCCACGGGATCGAGTCGGTTTTGCAAGCGCCTACGCGACCAACCGCCACCGCGAAACAAGTGCCAGGCAGTGAAGATTTCCTTGACGATTTGCAAGCCCTCGCGGCCAAGAGGCCTGGCCGCACCCCCGCGATCGACACACTTTTGGAAGTCCCGCTTGAGATGTGCCCAGCACACTTGCCGCAGAGCGACTGGCCAGCGATCATAAACGCTCCAGCGGTCGCTGCACAAAATGCCGTGGATGGTGTTGCCCAACAAGGCAACCAGGCCGTCCACGCTGCGCTTGCCGTGAATGACGAAGGCGGCCACGCTGGTCGTGGCGGCCACCCAGAGCCAGCGCTTGTCGCGACCCTCTTTCCAACTGGTCTCATCAACGTTTTTGACGTCGGCATGTTTGACAGCCGCCAACGCCTCGACGTGCGCCGGTTCCAAGGCCGCGCTCACTTCTTGCTCCAAGGCGCAGATCGTGCCCAAGCTGATGGGAGCCTGAAAAACGTCGGCGCTGATCTCCTCGGCAGCCCGTTTGGGCAGATGGTGTTTGCCGGTCAGATAAGCGAGCGTGGCGGTAAGTTGCGGACCGCAACCGTGAGCCCGAATCTCTTCGGGAATGCAGGCCCGTGTCACTTCACCGCAGCAGGGACAGGTGCGGGCCTGCCCTTGGTACTCCGTAATTTCAGCTACCAGCGGCGGCAATTCGGCGACTTGAAATCGCGTCGGCGGCGGATCGTCCGGACAGGCATCCGCCGGCAGCGCCGCTCGGCATTGGTCGCAGTATTCAGGGACAATGGGAATAATGCGTGTCACCCGCTCGGGCGGCAGCAGTTCCTTGAGATGCGGTGGGTGGCCAGGTTGTCCGCCCGGTTTGCGTCCGGTGGGCTTCTTAACCACCGGCTTGGGCGCGTTGAGCGGATTGACGGACGGAGGCACCGACGAATTGGTGGAATTGTTGCCAAGCCGAGCAAGCAAATCGCGCACAAGCGCCTCCAACTCGGCGACACGTCGCTCCAAAGCGGCAATGCGCGCGTCTCGCTCACGGCATCCTGGACACAGCGGCACTTCCATACCGAAAGTTTAGCAACTCAGCCCGTCGTCAGCTGCGCCAGTTTGCAAGGGAAATGATGAACGGTTACCATTTTTGTTACCAGATCATCCAAGGATACTCAGATAATGGGACAGTCTGTGAACGGGGCTGCCGAAAACCTTAATACCCTTTCCCCTTATCCACCACACACAACAACCGCTCCCCCGCCACAAACCGCCGGACATTCTCGCGATAGAGCCGCCATTGGCGGTCGCGGGCGGCGGCGGATAGGGCGCCGTGGTGGGGGGAGATGACGACGTTTTTCAGGCTCCAGAGGGGATGGCCGTCGGGAAGCGGTTCGGGGTCGGTGACATCCAGGCCGGCGCCGGCCAGTTGGTGTTTTTGCAGGACGGCCACGAGGTCCGGCGTTTGCACCAAGCCGCCGCGACCCACGTTGATGAAATACGCTGACGGTTTCATCGCCGCAAACTGCGAGGCGCCCATGAGGCCACGCGTCTCTTTGGTCAGCGGACATGCCAAGACCACCACGTCGGCCTTGGGCAACAGGTTGAGCAACTCGCTCGGCGGGCTGATGCTGAAGACGAACGCCGGGCGCGTCATGGCGGTGTTGGGATCGATGGCCATGACGCGCATGCCGAAGCTGTGGGCGCGTTTGGCGATTTGGCTGCCGTTGCCGCCCAGACCGACGATCAGCATTGTCTTGCCATTGAGTTCCTCGGGCGTGCCGGAGCGCTGGAGTTGTTGCCAGGCGGTGTCCTTGCCGGCCTTGAGAAGGCCTTTTTGGCCGATTTTGCGGGTCAAGGTCAGCAGCAGGGCCATGGCCTGGTCGGCGACGTTGGGGCCTTGCAGGCGCTGGAGGTTGGTGATGACGACATCGCTCTTCACGACCTCGGGCACGCAGGTAGCTTTCGACGCCGGCATGGCCGATTTGAATCCAGCGCAAGCGCGGGCCGGCCTTGACGATGGCCGGGCTGCAAAATTCGAGGACGGCATCGGCGTCGGCGGCTTCCTTGGCGGCCATCTCTTCCGTCTTGACGGGAACAAACAGGATATCGGGAGCGATCCGTTTGAGTTCAAGCAAACGATACGGCATCAGATTGGGGACGACGATGCGCTTGGGCTTGACCCAGCCGGGCGAGCTTTTCGTCGGCGACGGGCCTTCCAGGACCCCGAGATCCTCGATCAGATCCAGCGGCGGCACCCGGCCCAAAAGTTCGTCATAGACAAACTCCGTTTCCGCCTTGCGCTCGCTCGCCTCAATGCCGGTCCAGGCTTTGTGCCAGGGCATGTCCAGCGACTTGAGGATGTCCTCGAACTCTTTATTCGCCGCGATTCCCTTTTTCACCTGGTCGCGCAGCTCGATGAAATAACGTTGCTGTTTGCCCAGGACTTCCTTGCCGGCCAGGGCGCCGTGGCCGGGACAGACGAGCTTCACGTCGAGCTGCATGGCTCGATCCAAGACGCGAATCCACGACGCCGAGTCGGAATGGCCCATATAGTTGAAGGCACCGTTGGTGCAAGCATCGCCAGTGCAGAGGATTTTGTGCTTGGGCAGATACATGAAGGCGTCGCCGGACGTGTGGGCATGGCCCAGGAATAAAAATTCGCAGCGCTGGGTGCCGTCATCGAGGACCAGCTTGTCGTCAAACACAAGTTCGGGCACTTGCAGATGGCTCTTGGCGATATCCTCACGTCCCGTGGCGCCCTTGCCGGCGTCGGCGAACTCCTTGGGGCCATCGACGCGCAGCAGACGCGCGCAGTTGGCCTGGGCGACGACGTTGGCGCCGGCCTGCGCGAAGACCGCGTTGCCATAAGCGTGGTCGCCGTGGTGATGCGAGTCGATGACGTAGCGGATCGGTTTATTGGTGGTCTTCTTGATGGCCGCGATGACGTCGCCGGCTTCCTTGGGGAAGTTGGCGTCGAAGACGACGACATAATCCTTGAAGACAACCCAGATATTGTTGCAGCCGCCGAAGACGACCGCCTTGTCGGTGGCGCTGATCGCGGAGTAGCGGAAGAACACGCCGGGGGCGACTTCGCGGACCTCGTTGAACTTCATCGGCGCCGGCTCATCGGCGGCGTGGGCTGGGTTAGCGACGAATAGCAAGGCAAGCAAAAGCAAAGCGCGGCGCATGGGGACGCTCCACATCGAGTTTGACTCACAAGCGAGACGCTTGTGCTACGTAGCACAAGCGTCTCGCTTGTGAAATGGTATTACTAGCCCGCAATCGGGGCGACCCGCGGTTCAGCGGCACCAGATTGTTTTGGGTTATGATCGTCAAAAGCCGTTCAGGCGCGAGTCGGCGTCGCCAAAGTGATCGAGCCGAACACCCATTCGGTCCATGATGCCCAGGTAAAGGCTGCACAACTTGCGGTTGCCGTCGCCGGCATTGAGAAAATCAAGGGACCGACCGGTTTGGAGGCTGCCTCCCAGGCCGCCGACCGTGAGGACAGGCACCTTGCGGTTGTCGTGCTTGGTGCCCGACCACATGTTCGAGATGAACATGAGGCAGCTATGGTCGAGCACGGTGCCATTTCCCTCCGGCATTTCATCAAGCCGCCTGGCCAGATGCGCGAACTGACTGAGATGGAAGCGCACGATGCGCTCGTAGCCCACGGAAGTGTCGTTGTGCGAGGCGCCGTGATGCCCTTCGCGCACATCGAGAAATGGATAATAGAGGGATGACAGATCACGGGCCAAGAGCAGCGAGGCGATGCGGGTCTTGTCAGTCTGAAAAGCCAGGGCAATGATGTCGCACATGAGGCGCGTATGCTCGCGCAAATCCTCGGGCAGGCCGTTGTCGGGCGCGTCATGGTGAACACCGGCCGCCCCCGGGATCGGGCGCGGCTCCTCGGCGGTGTCTTTGTGCACGCGCATCCGCTGAATGTTCCTCTCGATGGCGCGGACGCTCGTCAAATACTCATCTAGCTTCGCCCGGTCGGTCGCGCTGATTTTACGGCTCAGTTGCTCCGCCCGGTCGCGCACTCGATCAAGCACGCTCAGGTTGCGCAAGCTGCCGCGGTTCTCGAACAGGCTGTCGAACGCCAAGGAGGGATAGATTTCGTTGGGCACCGGCGAATCAGCGTTTTGCCAGGAAATATGCGAGCCGTACGCATTGGAGAAATTCGTCTCGTGAAACCCAGTCATCGGCTGTTCACAGGCGAGCACCAGACTCGCCTGCGGGGTATTCCGGCCGACATGGCCCGCGAGCACCTGGTCCATGCTGATGCCGCCGTGGATGATGGAGCCTTTTTGAATCGGAACTCCGGAAAGGAGATTGCCGGTCATCGGCGGATGAATGCCCAGGCCCGTCGCCGATTTGTTAAACAGTCCGTTGATGACGTTGAGCTTGGATTTTACCGGCTCCAGCGGCTCAAGCGTCTTGCTGAGCTGGATGTCGGCACCGGCGCCTTTGGCCCACCAATGATTGGGGCTGATGCCGTTGCCCATGAAGACGACCGCGAAACGCTTTGGAAAAGCGCTCGCAGCCGGTGTCTGGGCGGCCGCCTCGAAATGCCCGGAGAGCGATTCCAGCCACGGCAGGGCCATCGTCACGCCGACGCCACGCAGAAACGCACGCCTGGGCATTTCACTCCGGTACATCCTGGGTCACCTTTCCGTAAGTTGTTCGCGGCCCCGCTTATTGAGAAATTGCCGGCTCGTTACAATGCTATCAACAATGTCGTCGAATCGGAACCTGTTGGCGGCCAGTTTTAGCCGCATTTCCCTTACGAGCGGTTCGTCGGACAGAATCAGGCTCCGGCCCAGGGCGTAGGCGAGAAGTTTGCCACAAAGGTTATCGACAAAATCGTCTTGTCGGTGAGCGCGAATATGTTGCCTTAGGCCGTCGATGCCGGTTCCTTCGGCGCCGCCCGGGAACGAAGCGGAGGCGTCGATGGGATGCCCAGCCAGATCCTTGGCGCGCCGCTCGCCGATCGGCCCGAAACCCTCGAACACCAGTCCGAACGAATCGAAGCGGGCGTGGCAGGCGGCACAGTTGGCATCCTCACGATGACGGGCGAGCAAGTCGCGCAGCGGCAAATCCAGCTTGGCTTCGTCACGAGGCAGTTCGGGGACGACGGCGGGCGGAGCCGCGATGCGCTCGCCCAAGACGTTCTTTACCACCCAGTTGCCTCGTTTCACGGGGCTGGTGCGCAATCCCGGGGAATTTTTGGTCAAGAAGACGGCCATGGGCAAGAGGCCGCCGCGTCCGTAGGCGTTGGCATTTTCGACGTGCACCCAGTCCTGGGAAGGCTTGGTTGCGAGCGGCATGCCATAATGTCGGGCCAGGACGGGATTGACGAATGTGTCGTTAGCGTAAAGCAGATCGAGCACCGAACGATTGGTTTGAAAGACGTTCTGCAGGAATCGAATCGGCTCCTCGAACATGGCAGGTGCGCAATTCATTCGTGAAGCTTGGGAACCGTTCACGGTCGACGGTGCCCAGTTCCTCGAAGCGGCGGATATCGAGCCAGTTGCCCCCAAACTCGACCGCCAATGCCCTTATACGCGGATCCTTCAACATCCGGCGAGCCTGCGCGGCGATTACGTCGGGTCGATGCAAGTCGCCTGCCGCCGCGTGGGCAAGCAATTCATCATCGGGAATGCTCGACCAGAGAAAAAAGCTCAG
This sequence comes from uncultured Planctomycetota bacterium, assembly GCA_963750865.1. GTDB lineage: Bacteria > Planctomycetota > Planctomycetia > Gemmatales > Gemmataceae > CAVVSQ01. The sequence continues at coordinate 2,263 of CAVVSQ010000022.1, read as the reverse complement.
CCGGCTTGCGAGGTCGATATCGGCTACAGGTTGAATCCCTTTGGCAGCCTCCATGAGATCGAGCCGGTAGCAGAAATCAGGCGCCATTAGCACGGCGACAACCAATTCGCGCATGGCCGCTTCGTGATCCAGCCCATCTTTGCGGCGGCAGGAAGTGTAATAGGCCCGCAAATCCGCTTTCTCTTCCCGTGTCAGCGGCCTTCGGTAGGCGCGGCGCTGCAAATTGCAGCAGGGCATCTAAATGACTGGGCTCGGCTTCGATCCGGGCCTTTTCGACTGACCGAATCGTCGCGTTGATCCAGTGAAAATAATCCTCGATGGCCTTGAGGCCCACCTCGTCGCCGCCGGCGGCTGGCCAAGAGTTTGACCTCAAGCGATTTAATCTGGGCTTCGGAGGTGAGGTCCTCCTTCATCCCTTTCGGTGAAACGGCGCCGGGCGTAAGGGTGTCGCCGGGCAGTCCGCCGCCGCCCCCTTGGCGATTGCCGTAAGCTTGTACGTACATCCGGGCGGTGGTCGAGGCGACGAAATCCATCTCCAGCCACATTTCATCCAACTCTTTTTGCTGTTTGGCGTCGAGGATCAACTCATAGAGGGGTTGATCGTCGCGAAAGTAGCCCATGAGGCTGTGGAAACCGGCGCTGAGGTAGCGTCCGCGATCTTTGGTCGTATCGAAGTAATTGCGGCCACGCTCTTGCATGTAGAACTTGTCGGGGAAAACTCGGCAGAACCTGGCGAACTCCGCCTCATAGCGGGCACGTTGCCCGGCCGGAACGACGAGGTCGGGGTCGCCCGGAGTATTCTTGATGAAACGCGCGGCGCCGGGACCGAATTCACCCCTGGCTCCGGGCTCCGGTCCTTTGTAAGGAACCGGCAACGGCTCGCCTTCGACCTGGAGTTGCGCTGGATCAAACGTCATTCGGTGGGTAGCATACTGCACGTTCTTCCAAATCATCATGGGCTGAGAGCCGGCAGCCACCTTGCCCGCGGCGATGTTTGGGAAGCGAGGCTCGACTTTTTTGCGAAGCTCGCTCACATAGGTCCGCATCCGCTCGCATCCCGTGCGCGCGTTGTCAGGTTGCCCGGGACGCGGCGGGGGCAATTCCGACCACATGCCTTGAAGCTTGGCGAGCGGGCCGATGTCCGCTTTGTCAGCGTTGAGCGCCGTCCAAACGGTTTGCAAATACTTGGCGCTGACCTTGCCCGCGGCGGCAAAGTCATCGAGAGTGGCGTGCGGTTTTTCGAGAGCCGCCCGATGTTGATAACGCCAGGCCGCCTCAAAATAATCCGCGTAATCAATGTCGTGACGATGATAAAAGTCGATGATCCGCATGACGCAATGCTTATCCCGATCGGTCTCGACCAGCATGGCGTGCGGCGCGAACGCAAAGCCATGCGGCTTCAAAAACATGTGTTCGGCAACTTCGTGGGCCGCCTGGAGATATTTGTTGAGTAAAGCCGGCGACATCGCCAGCGACTCGCCTGAATTGTCGAAGCCGGCGGTGTTCGCTGGATCGACGGGAAATTCGCGTGTCGGTCGCATAGTCGACACCGGTGAGATCGCGGATGGTGTAGTTGTATTCCGCGTTGCTGAGCCGGCGCGCCAGCACGATGCCGGGATCACCGGCGTTGCGTTTGGCTTCCCGCTCGCGGACCGCTTGGAACCAGGCGATGACCTCGCGCCGAGCTTCCGGCGACGGCTGCGCTTTGGCCTTTTTCGGAGGCATTTCCTCGGCTTTGAGACGATGAAGGACTAGGTCGCAGTGCGGAATGTCTTTGATCACCGCCGCCGCGGACGTGTAGGCACCGAGGTCGAATTCCGCCTCGGGCTTGGGCGCGTCATGACAGCGGATGCAGTATTTTTCAAGGAACGGTTTGACGGTCCGCGTAAATTGGCCTTCCCGTTGGGCCGACGCCGCATCGGCGTCCGCCGGTGCGCGCACGACCGTCGGCTCGTCGGCTTGGACCGCGATATGGTAAATCGCGGGCACGGATAGCAATGCCAAGGGGAAAAAAAATGCTCGATAGGCGATACGACGGCGCATTCTACCCTCGGGCTGAACGGCGTCTTGGGCGGATGACGAAGTTAACGGCCTGGCAGGTATCCGGCCAATGGAATGCAGGCATTTCAGGACTTTCAAGTCACCGTCTAGGATAGTGGGCAATCTTTGGCGTCCAGCCAAATCCGAAAGCCGCGGTAAAACAATGCCGGGGCCATGCACCCCATGCCGCGGACTTATTATTTCACTATCCCCCAATCGGCGG
>CAVVSQ010000021.1:0-14332 GCA_963750865.1 uncultured Planctomycetota bacterium | reverse complement strand
TAATAAGGACTTAGGGCGAATTCTCTGGACGGACAGATTGGGATTGGTACAATTCTGGTACAGTCCCTTGCGTGACATTGGGCTGGCGTTGCTAAATCTAGGAAAGCACGTCATGGCCACTATTCAAACGCGCAACGGCAGTTCTCGTATACTTTTTTTGCACAATGGCAGGCGTTATTCTTTTACCCTCGGCAGAGTCTCCGCACGAGAGGCGAAGGCAAAGGGTGACCAAGTGGACTACCTGTTGATGCACATCGGGCAAGGCCTGCTTTCCCTGCCATCAGGTGTCGACATCTGTTTCTTTCATGGTGTCCGACGGCATTGTTCCTGAGCAGGTTCCGCTGAGGAAGGGCGATACCACGTTGGCTGCTCTTCGCGATGCGTATCTCAAAGCCCACCGAGGTTCGCTCGAAGACACGACGATCAGCGGAATCCAACTGCACTTCAAGCACCTTTGCCGAATTTTGGGGGAGCCCAGTTGCAGTTCAAAGATATCGATCGAGCCAAGCTACAGCAGTATGCTGATCACCGAACGAGCATGAAGTGGCGGAAGAAGGCGATTCGGCCCGCGACGATTCGCAAGGAACTTATCACCCTTCGAACCGCGTGGAACTGGGGGATAGGCGCCGGCCATTCTCCGGGTCGATTTCCGCCAGCTTCGTCAGGTGCGGTTGTTGAAAGCCGAAGAAAAACCGCCTTTTCAAACGACTCCAGAGATCCGCCGACGTATTGAACGCGGGGGCCTTTTTAAGGACCAAGTCGCGGAGTTGTGGGACAGCCTCTTTCTTCAGGTCGATGAAATTGAGGAGTTGTTGAACTTCGTCCAACAGCGTGCCACCCTTCCTTGGATCTATCCGATGATCTGTTTCGCAGCCTTCACCGGGGCCCGCCGCAGTGAGATGCTTCGGTCTCTTGTGAGTGACGTCGACTTCGATGCAAAAACAATCCTCATTCGGGAGAAAAAGCGGTCCATGATCTGCGGACCTCGCGTTGGGTGCCCTTAGCACCTCCGCCTGGACGAGGCCCTTCGGCCGTGGCTTGCTGGTCACCCGGGCGGCCAAAATCTCTTCGTACAACCGCAAAACGTGGCACGTTCAAAAACGAACCGAAGTGCTGCGACGCCACTAACACGCAATGAAGCGCACCATCATTTCAAGCAAACATTGGCGCAGTCCATGGAGCGTCATACGTGGTTGGCATGTACTGCGGCACTGATTTGCTAGTAATTGTGCGGCTCATGGTGTCGATCAGCGGCTTATCGATTCATGGCTCGGCCACACTACCGAAATTCGCAAAGAATACCTGCACCTTATACCTTCAAACGAACAACAAGCCATTTTAAGCGTGTTTGGGCTGAAGTAGGCCTTCCTTTTGAGACGGAGCAGCTCCGCATGCGGGATCGCCCAGGATTGATGTTTTCCTCTTCCGCTACCTTTTTTTAAGCCTCGAACGCGACCGTTGCGACACCACTCCCGAACGGTGAATTCGGCCTTGCCTAAGAGCTTAGCTACCTCCTCTGTGGTGTAGAACTCCTTGACGGTGCGCTCGTTAGCAGCAACCCTGAATTTCCAACTGGAGCGCTTGTGCTCCGCGATCGCCGTCACCACGGCGTCGCCATCCACCTGACGCTCGCTCACCGCAACGGATTCTGCATGCGGCGGCGCAACCGGTGGATTCGGACAGGCCAGCGTCGCGAACGAGCCCTCGGGGTAGGGGAGAAGGGCCACCGCGCCCATCGCCCGAAGGTATCGCCGCACCAGCAGCACCCACTCGTGAACGATCGCAATGCCCTCGCTGAGCGATGTGCGATCGTCCTCAAGCGCGCAGAGCGAATTCGCTCGATTGCGTTGCCCATTCGTCAGCGTATTGGATTGCTAACGACTCGCGGATTTCGCCGATACAATCGATGGCCCGGCGATGAAGGGGCACGTAGGGTATCCACTCGCGGTCGAACCGGTAACCATCCTCAAACGCCATGGACAAGTCACGAAAATCTTGATCGGCAAGCAACACCGCGGATTGACTTTCCCCGCCAGGAGTAAGGCAGGCCAGGAGCGGCGCATCGACTTGCGTAGCGATGAATGCGCTGAACTTGGGATTGTCAGCGTAGCCACGGACTGTGCCAAGAAGGTATCGGCAGAGCTCAAGGTCAAATTGGTGGAGACGGCTTCCCACGATACCCCCTTGTGATGGCCTCAAGAATATGCGATTGCTTAACGGAAATTCTTCGACGCGATCGAGCATGCCGAGGGTGGCCGCATGGACAGAGCTTGTCTAGTCTGGCGCGGGCTGCACGAGAAGCACGACCTGCTTGCACGACTAGTCTTATGGCATTGTCGAGCGGGGTGTAGGTTGATTCTTTCGGAGCCTCGACGTCGGCACCGCCGTTGGTCAGCGCGCGGGCCCACGTCCACATCGTCGCTGCGTGCTGCCCGGTGCAGGGCGTTTCGGAGAACGGCTGCTCAGCGGCTGGGGTTGTCATTGGGCATCTCCGCGGCGGGATCGCTTTGCATCGTTGCCCAATTGTCGACAGCCGTTTCATGATCGCGGGGCTTGTCTTTTTTTTCGCCGCATTGGCTTTACGCAGACCGGGCCGTCTTTTGGCTCTCGTCCGGCGACACCCTGCAAGCCGGCAACATTTCGAATCGGATTCAAATTTATTGCACCGTTTCCGCGATTCTTCGATACGTGAAAACGGCGTTAGTGCGACGACAGCCGCATCCCAAGCTTCGACCTTCCTTATCCTGGGCCCTTGGTAAAAAGAGCCGGGGTGTCAAACACCCCGGCCTCTAGCCGTGCGGGGCTAGGTCAATCCTGCGGCAAAGCCGCCGAGGGAAGCAAGGATCACGCTTCGCAGTTCTCGCCGTGCTCAGCCGCCCTCTGCCACCGTACCGTCGCCTGTTGCAGCCATTGGAGGACCTCCTCCGGGTGAGCAAGCTCCCGGAATCCTAAATCCGCCGCCAGCTGCAGGGCTCTCGGTACCGCGCTCCGCCGCTCTCCTGGGTCGGTCCTAAGTGCTCAATCCAGCCCGCTAGCACCTGTCGGGCCAATAGCGGTGGATCGCCCTCGTCGTGAGCGTGCTCAAGGCTCTGCACCAGTGATCCCCACGCCTTCTTGCTCGGAAGGGGCGCCAGGTTGGTGCCCGCCGCCTTTAGGGTGAAGCCGAGGAGCTCGACTTCGTCGCTGGTGAGGTCGTGGGCGCTAGCGTCTCTGAGTGACATGCCCAGAGGGGCTGAGTGTGTTCGGCCTCCCGCAGTAGGTCGCGACCCAGGGACACGGTTGGGCTCACGATTGCCACGTTGTCGGCGTAGCGGAGCCAAACCGGAGATGTGAATTTATCACAAAAGGGCGCGTCAAGGAAGGCGTGAAACAGCGCATTTAGTATCGTGGGCGAGTAGTTGTCGCCCTGGTGAATGCCGCGACCGCGTTTGGGATTTTCGGCACCGCGCATGACACGATCAACAAACGCCAAAATGCGTCTTTTTTCGCCTCCCCTCCCGCCCCTAAAAGGAAGTCCTTCGAGCAGCGTGGCGTGGCATTTGAGGGCTTCAGCCAGGGGCACGTTTTCAAACGCCCGTTGCACATCGGCGACGGCGAGGCATTGATGCCCGGTCATGTTGAGTGCTTCCAAGGTTGCCAGCATCGTCCAGGTGCCTTGGCCGCGCCGAAATCCGAAGCTGCAAGGTAGAAAGATGCGCTCCCAATGTGAGTCCAACGCGAGTTTAAGGGCGGACGATACCCCGCGGTTCCAAACGGTGCCAATCCGCAAAGGGCGAAAGGAACCGTTGGGCTTGGGGACTTGCACTAAACGTACGGGATCGGGGCGCCAAGTGCCCCGCAGAATGGCTTGAGATATATCGCACAGTATTGCGCGAACTTCCAACGGCGCCAAGTGCGCGTAGGCGACTCCGTCGACGCCTGGCACTTGTCCCTTTGCTTGGTTGGCCTTGTAAGCGCGGAGAAGGTTACCAACCTCAACAATTCCGGCAAGGGTGACGGGACACCCTTTCTTCCAAGACTTCGCTGCCGACGAAGCCGGCACTCTTGGAAATGTTGGTTTGCGGTCTTCCGAGGGTAGCGCCGCGAAGCAAAGTCGTAATTCACTCTCAACCCCCTTTCGCTGAACATGCAAACTGGCACCAAGGGCAAGGAAAAGGTCCTTTTCGCCCGGCGCGCTGGCCGGCCTGGTTAGCCTTGTTCTTTCGCCCCGATTTCCGCTTCAGCCGCGCCCGTGAGTGCAAGCAAACCAGGTGGCTCCTGCGCCGCACTGTTCCTGGCGCATCTGGCACCTGTCGCTATCTCAGCGGAAGTTGAAGTCTCTTGGTCGCGGACTTATGGCGAAGAATTCTTCCAAGGGCGTGGGAGTTGGCTCTCCGGCGAAAGCCCAGCCTTCCAAAACATAAGCGTCGCACCGCTGTTTGCTCCATCGCCGAAGCAGTGGGTGGTGCCGGTCATCGCAATCCACGACCAAAAGTAAGGACGCGTTGTCTTGGTGGACAATCCCGTGCACCGCGCCCAACGGCGGAAATCCACAGCCTCCATCGGCTCGGACAAGCACGTTAATTTTTTGTAGGCGCTGTAACCCATCGTAGGTGCAAACCACGGGCACCTCGGCGTCCGCTGAAATCCTCTGGGCGCGTTTCCACCAGCCGTTGATCTTCTAAGCTAAGGCCGGCCACGAACAGGCACGGACCTGCCGAGAGACCCAAGTTAGGCAATAACCGAAGCCACGATAGCGCGTGCTCGATTCCCTCCACCAGGATCGCAATGCGCTCCAGCGCGAGTTGCGCGATCCAGTTCGCACCGACCGGAAATTGGCTCGCGAGCGCCGCTTTATCTCCGCGCTGAAGTAGCCGCACAAGCCGGGCAAGCCGTCGTTGCCTTACGGGGTGGTGCCAGATTCCGCTTCTTTTTAGGTCCAATACTGATCCGTTCCCAATCTTGGGCCCTCCTTCGATGCGGGTGCGCAAAAGTACAATCGGACGTAGGACGTGCGCCGGCCGAGGAATGGTCGCTTCTTGGGTGCCAAACAGGGACAAAAGATTGAGGCGATCAAGGCGATTTGGAGGGTACTGGCCCCAAGGAATAAACCCGTAAACCCGTGCCCGGTGAAGGAGATTTATCCCTTGAACGCCATAGCCGTTCCCGTGAAACAACTCTGCCGCGTTGACGGCGATGTATATTTGGCGGAATTCAATTTCAACATCGCCTTCGGCGACGCAGCTGTACGTCGCTACAACGATGCACAGTCCGGCCTGCAGCCCCATCTTTGTGGGTGCGTTGGTTAACGGTTTCGCCTGTCAGCCTTCAAGGGACTCTCGAAGGCGGCGGACATCCTCGATGCGCGTGGCCGTCACGAGTATGGTTAGGCGGGGCCACGCCAGAGCGATCTGGGCGATCAATTGGGCAGGGGCGACGTGCCCGGGGTGGTACTGCACAAGGCCGCGGTCGCTCATGGCGACAAGATCCAAAAGTTCCTTGTCAAAGGGACGCAAGTGTTTGTCGGCCAGATGAACGTGATCTGCCGGCTTCAAATTGCCGGGACGACGCCCTTCGAGCACGACGGAGTAGCCGAGCTCGTGGAGCAATTCTTGAACGATGACATCCATGCCCGCATAGCCAAAGACGCATTCGCCTGAAATCGTTTTGCCGATGTCAAGCAACAAGGAGGGCTTGCGAACGACTTTGAAGGCGTGCGGCGATTGTGGGCTATAGCTGTGTGCGACGGAGTAAATGTAACCAATAAGCTCTTCAACCGGAGGCATCACCAGGATGCGCTGGCCACTCCTTTTCACGCAAACCGCTGTTTTGCTTTTGCTCATGTGGTTGCCTCGTTTCCCTTTTTCGGGCTTCGGCGCAAGCAGCGTGGTAGCACCGGCCTACATCCGTAAAATTGAATGCATTTTCAATATATTGACCAGAGGCGTGACGAAAGTCCCGCGTCGGTGGGTGGCGGCCGTTTACTCCTGGGCATTCGGCTTTATGGGGCGTCGAAGTCCCAGGGGTTGCCACAATAACTAATGCCCCCGCTCTTGCCAAGGAGACTCACCATGCGTAAGCCAAAAAACCGCGAGGTCGATGGCGACAACAATAGGGCAATTCTGTTGGCTTTAAAGAGGCTGCAGCAGAACCTCGAAAAAGGACATTCGCTTGTAGATGAGCTCACTATGGCGAAGCACTCCGGAGCGGCTTTAGCTCTGACCGCACGTGGCCATCTCATCGCAGCTTTGGACACGCTGGAAGGGGTGAGACCGCTGATTCGCAAGCAACTTGCAAGGCTCACCATTTTTGAAACCCACTCGCGACCTGCATCTCCCGAAGAGCTGGATTCGGCCGTGGATGATTGCCTCTTTCCGCCCGGGTGGGATTTGTCGGACCCTTGAAAAGAGACAAACCTCCCCAAACACTTGCCAAGCATCGCCCGCAAAACCGCGACTGGCGGCCTCAAACTTTGAATGCGGATTCACAATGTAGCACGCCCTTCCAGACCGACCAGGCAAGAACGGATTTTGCCCGGCAAGATGTACCCATGAATAGGCGCGGCGTTGGTGACGACCGCGGATCTAGCATTGTCCTCGCGCCGTCCTCCCGCAAAACAACGCGTCTTCTCGGCTGCCAACGTTCAAACGCCGATCTGCATGTCTTTTCGTGCGATTCGGCGGCTTCTCGTTCGCGACGCTGCCGCGCGACGGGCAAGTGGCATTGCCATCACCAGCCCTGATCTTCCCACGACCCCAATCCGAAGCGTACGATGCACTCGTTCCTTGGAGTTATCAAGCATGGATGCTCGTGCCAGTTATCCTCGCCAGCTCGCCTACGATCCGTTTCGGCCGCCGGACTGGCGTGGCAGCGCCAACTGGCTCATTGCCAATGGCCGCTACGTCTCACGGCGCCGCGACGACGATCTCACCGGCCGCGTTGTCCGCTACCTGCGTGCCTCGAACCGCAAACGCAAGGCAGGCCACATTGGCCGCCATTACCCCGACATCCGCGCGCACCAGCTCCACCAAAGCGCCGCCACAAAGCAGTGCATTGTCGAAGTGCGCATTTTGGCGGGCCAAACATCGGCCGAGATTGCCCGTCTGGCGAAGATACCAGCCCGAGTCATCGACACCTACGAAGCCGTGTTCTTTTGTTGTCGCGATCGGCTCAAGGCGCGTGACTGGATCGCCTGCCAGTGCCTTCGAACATCCGGCCTGGGGTCGGACGAGGTGACCAGCGCCGAGGTCCTACTCAAAACGTTCGCCTATCACGGCGGCATCCACGCGTTCGACGCCTTTGCGCCCTATTTGCTGGGAGACATCGACATAAATGATGGGTCCCTTGATCTGGCGACGCCCCAGGGCCGATGGGAGCAGCTCGTCCGCCTTAATCTCGCCGTCCAACTACTTCCCCACCGTGCCTTAACACTTAAAAAACAGAGCGCAATTCTGCTTTTGCTGCAAGAATCGACGCGCAAACCCTTGGTTCCGGCGATTTCAAGGCCGCTGGTTCGCGCCAACGGCGATTTCCCGTCGGCTGAGGTGCTTTTGCGGCTCACTTTGGACGCCTTGCGGGTGCCAAATGGCGCTTCTTGACGCGACAAATACCTTGGCCGTGGCTCAAGCTGGCTAGCCGTTGTGCCCAGAAAGCCCGGTTTTTGGTTAAAAAGGGGCGATTCATTGGCGCAAGCAAAATCTCAGTAGTACAAACAAGGAGCTCAAATGGCTTGGGAGAAGCGGGCACGACGGTCATATTTCTACCGGAGCGTTCGGCGCGGCCAGGTCGAAAAGATTTACTACGGCGCTGGCCCGGTGGGCGAGCTTGCCGCCAAGATGGACGCCTTGCGGCGGGCGGAGCGCCGGGCCGAAAAACAGGCCATCAACCAAGCCGAAGTCGGGTTAGCGCAGCTAAACCTGGCGTCAGACTTTCATCAAATTTGTCAATTACTCACCGCGGCTTGCTTGTTGGCCGCGGGATTTCACCGTTGCTCACGCCACCAATGGAGGGCTTGGACCCATGGCCGAGAATATCTCCGTAAATGCGCCGCCTGATTCGCTCCTGAAAAATGAGTTGCACAATCTTTAGAGCGCGCCGAGCGGGCGATCCCGGTGCTTTGCCGCGCATTCGCCAAATTTTGGACGATCATCCCGAGATTTGGCGGCACGTCGGTGATTTATCGCATTTGGTCGAGCGCCCTTTATTGCCGTCTTGTCGGCCAACGATCCAGTGGCGACCGAAGCGATGCGCCGCACGATTAGGGAGATGAAGGCCGAACTCGTTGGCGACGATCCAAGGCGGCTGGTGAAGATGCTCGTTGACGAAATTGTCGTCGCGTGGTTGGGGCTCAAGTTGCTCGACATGTTATCCGTGGGAAATCAAAGCGACTGGGTGGCCCGCGAGGCCCTTCATCTAAAGCAACGAGAATCGGCGAACAAGCGTTACCTGACGACCATCAAGACGCTGACGACCACACGGGCGCTTTTGCCGACCGGCCTTGCCCCGCCTGCAAGTGCCCATTTTTTCAAGCGGCAAGCCAAAAAAGCCTGAGATAACCGATTTGACACGAAGCGAGGCGCTAATGACCTTCCCAACCAATTGAACTCGCAGCCGGACGTCGGCGCAGTCAGCGAAGTGATGATGGGAAGTGCATCGCCTATTCCTTATGTGCCCGTGACGGAAGAATACGGGTTTAGGCTGCCAGCTGGTGGCCGACGCCTAAGCGGAGGTGGGAGTCCGTAGCTGCCCCATGCCGACGTGACACGCATGACTTTGTAATTGGATTCAAAACCAAAGGCGTCACCGCCCTCGCGAATGCGTCAACCCTTGGGACACGATGTCCGGCGCAGCGAAGTCATTAATAATGAATTCAAAGACATACATGGCCTCGCTCGGTGTAAGCCGCGCTTTATGTTGGCCGCTGTTACGGATAATGCCTTGGTAGGCGAGCAGTGGTGGTTTTCTGGTGGCACATCGACCGAGAACGCCACCGCACAGGGACTATTTGGGGCCTCCGGGCCGACCGGGCGGGGGGCCAACATTTTGAATCCGGGATCAAAATGTCCTGCCCTAGCCCCCCTCCTTGGCTTGCCCAAAAACGGCCTTCACCGAGGACCGCCGTTCACAACGATAAGGGCAATCGTGGTTTAACCGGTAAAATTCCACGGCCGACGATTTGTGCGGATCGGCAAACCGTCTACCGCAGGAGCGCGCAAGATGGACGCACGCGTGGTCGACAAGATCGCCGGCGTATGTACAGGCGTCAGCAACCTACCACTGAAGGCCCACGAAGAAGTTACCAGCAGTCAGGCCTAGCCTGGCTGGCGGCTCGGCCAACCCGGGGGGGAAAACCGTTTCTTCTGATCAAACCACTCTTTCACAGATATCAAAGCAGGTTGGGATGGCGTCAAAAGGTGAGCCTTGATGGAACGCCATGGTTCACCTGCGACCGCTGCCATCTTCAACGGCCTACGGCCTTGGATAACGGCGGCGTCCGCTATGTGACAGCGGTCAGCACCAGCGATGTCACGGATGGCTAGCGGGATCAAACGCCGCTCTGGTGGCGTTGTCTACGATGTTCGCACCAACAACATCCTCGCCGCTTCCGGCTTAAGCATGCCGCACTCACCCCGTGTTTATCGTGAACGGCTTTGGCTGCTCAACTCCGGCACTGGCTACTTCGGCAGCATCGATTTTGCCGGCGGGAACTTCGAGCCGCTGGCATTTTGTCCAGGGTTACGCCCGCGGCCTGGCGTTCGCGGGCAATTATGGCGTGCTGGGCCTGTCCCGGCCAGCACCGTGAGGACAAACCTTCGGCGGCCTAGAACTCGACGAAGCGTCTGACCGCGAAAGGGGCCGAGCGCACTGCGGCCTGCACGTGGTTGATTTGCGGAGCGGCGACACGACGCACTGGTTACTTCGCCCCTGGAAGGCATGGTCAGCGAGCTTTACGACGTGGCCGTCTTGCCCGGTGTGGTGCGGCCGATGGCGCTGGGCTTCAAGACGTGATGAGATTCAACGGTTGCTGACCATCGGAAGCGCAGGTACTATTTACCACCACGCTGACGCTCCTTGTGTTCGCTTAGAGCAACGCCATCATTTGCTTTGGCAAGGTCACACTCTGCTGCCTATCGGCTCCCTGCGGTTATTGAAATTCGAGGCCCGCAAAGTAAGACTAAAAGCAGTCTGCCGGCATATCACTTTGTTCGCCCTGCCGACCGGCTCGCCCCGTGTTGATGCAGACGAATTATTCGCTAAAGCGGATCACGGCCAAGTCAATAGCCAAGTACGATGCCGACGTGACACGGATGACCTTGCTAACATATTCAAAACAAATATCTTCAAGGCGCCCTCACGGGAGCATCAAGTTCAAAACCAATGTTTTCAAGGCGCCTCGCTAGAGCGTCAAGTGCTCGGACACGATGTCCGGTGCAGCGAAGTCATTAATAATGAAATCAAAGACATAGGTGGCCTCGCCCGGCGTAAGCCGCGCTTTATGTTGGCCGCAGCTACCGATAAGGCCTTGGTAGGCGAGTAGTGGTGGTTTTCTGCTACCGCGGAGTTACAGCGAGCAGGAGGGACGCGCAGCGGCCGACGTTCGTTGGGTCCTCATCCGGGTTGGAGGTACTGATTTCATCCCCGCCTCGGATAAGACCAGCGTATGGCTGTTCGCCACATGATGGACAATTTGCCTGATGGTCCAGTTCCTGTACAGCGTGTCGGGCTGCACCGGGGTTTGGTGGGCCGGTTTTTAGGGCACAGTACATTGCCTAGAATGGACAGAGGCGGCACCGCGCGGACGCTGCATCCATTGGTGGCTGCCATACCCGCGATTTCCCTGGCGCCGCTTTCAACAATCCGTTTTCCGGCAACCTGGTCGGAGGAGCCGTTGTTCGATCTAGAGAAAAGGCCACAGGCGTTAGAGGTTCATCAAAAACAAGTGTTGAGCGGCCCTATGCTTCATCCCTTAACGTGGGACATCACCTGCTTTTTATTACCGCTCTTCATAGCTGTCCTGGCGTTACTGTCCGGACGGCTTTTTCACCGTCTGCGAAACAGTGCCGCATCGGCATCGGGGTGGCCGCTTCTGGCACTGTTCTCGTTGGCGGTATCCTCTTGCTCGCCCGCGCGCTTCCGCCTGATATCGATCGTTTGTTGTTTCGTGTCGGCGGCGCGACGGTCGTCTTCAGTTTGGTCGCCGTCTTCCTGCTCGGGGTCGTGTGGGGAGTGCCGGGCCGATCCCTTCGTTCGGTCTACTTGGTTTTGCTCATATCTGTCGCAGTATCGCTTTTGATTATCGAGGTCAGTCCGCACTTGTGGTGGCGTTTCTGTGCCCCGACGGCTTGGCAGCGATTCCCCGACGCTCAGGGCCGTCTCCAGCAGTCGAGTTCCGTGACCTGCTCGCCCGCAGTGCGGCCATGCTCCTACATTGTTATGGGGTTCGCACTAGCGAAGGCGAGATGGCTTACTTGGCGAACACTTCGCTTTTCGGCACCGATGCACGATCCATACGTCCCGCCTTGAACGCGAAGCTAGCACGACACGGCCCGCCGTCCGTTTGCGGCACACCGACTATGAGACCTGCTTACTCCAGGGTGATCCATTCCTTGCCCAAATTTACAATGGATTTAAAGGTCACGCCGTTTTGGCGAAGTGTGTGAATGCTGTCCTGATCGCAATCAACGATCCCATTGATGGAAAGCGAGCGACGATGTCACGCAATGATTTCGAGCAGATGTGGGACGGAACGGCTATTTGTGCGATCCGCGGAGTGGAATAGCGAAATCCTGCCGCACGGCTGGGTTTCGCCAGCGAAGAAGTGCCTTTAATCGATAGCCCCTGAAGCCACCGCCAAAGCCGCTGCCAAACGATGAGCCCAGATTCGACCCGCCGGGCAGGCCCCCGCCAAACTCGCCGCTGCCTCCTCCGTAACTTCCCAGACCCCCGCCGCCGACGCTTCCTTGGAATTGCTGCGTGAAGATGCGTGCCGCTTCATCGCCGTACAAGCCTTCGGCCTTCGGATAACCGACGATCACGCGTTGGTGGGCGTCGGCGATGCCCTGGGCGAGTAGTTCATTGATGATCGCCCAAGCGGCGGATGTTGTTGAGAGATTCATTCAGATCCGTCTGGATGAGCACGGGAAAAGGGACGTTGCCTGCGTGCACAAGACGCTTAGTGATTTCCTGCAAGTGAAAGCGTCCATAGGGCCCCAGCTCCCCGCCGCCTTTGAACCATCATGACGATAAGATCACCGAACGGTCGGCATCGGCGGCCGCCACTTGGACGATGTGCCAATCATGAGAAGCATAGATTCCGAAGTGGCACGGGAGCCGGAACGATACCTGACCGTCGAAACAGGAACCAATCAGTGTTGGCGGCCCTTCTCGACCCCGGCAAGAATAAGTTCCCCCTGCAACCAAAGCGGCGAGGAGGGACGCATACCTTTTCGCTCTCTTTTCTTCCTCTTTCGGGCGGCTCATGGCTTGCCATCCTTTTACTACGTTAGCGCGAGGGGGATATTGACGTTGGGGATCGATTGGTCGCTCGTCGGCCACCCCCGGCGGATTCGCAGGTGAGACTGCAGTTCTTGCCGATACTGGTGCATCTTCAGCAAATCAGTGCACACGGGGCCGATATCGATTTGGGCGATGGCTTCTAAGTGCCCGTCAATGTAAAACTCCACATCGTTGGGTTCCAGCATATCGTTCCCCGGCAGGGGTCGCGTGTGCTGGTGGTCGCACCGCATGGGTCAGGACCGGCGTGATAGCACGATCAATTCCTGCTCGCCGAGGAGCTTCGATCGGAGCCGCCAATCAGCCTCCGAGATTGGGATGTCGCCGAGGAATGGTATGCGGCGGCCTGGTGGCCCCGTAGTTGTTTTGGATCAAACCCGCCATGGCCATGGTTTGGCCCTCGCGGATTTCCACGGTCGTCTGGACTTTCGCGATTGATGCTGGGAATCTTGGTGCCGTTCGACATCGCGCTTCCCTGGGTCGCGCGGGCAGATATCCCCATTGACACCGAGGCGGATGCACCTTGTCGGTGATGACCGGCTTGAATTCCAGCTTCACGCCGAACGGCACGGATGAGACTCCTTGCAGGCCGGCCGCGGTAAAGCCGGTGACAACCGGCACCGGAAACACTCCGCCGGCGAAGAAGTTGGCCGTCTGACCATTCAGCGCGACCAGCGTCGGCTCGGCAGAGTGCGGGCCAGATTGCCATTTTTGAGGGTGGTGATCGCGAGCGAAATCTTCCCGTTATCCAGCAGATTGGCAGGTTGCGCGCCCGATCGCCAAAGGGAGCCGGCGCCCGCGACACCGGCTGCAGTTGTCTGCATGCCCGCGCCGGTGTTGTTCGGCAACCGCAGTTAATGCCCTGGTTATTCGTGACACTGAAGTTGATACCATGTTGCGGGCCGCGGCACGATTGACCTCGGCGACCACGACGCGCAACATTACTTGTTGCTCGCCGGGTATGCGCAGCATGTCGATGACTTGCAAGCCGCCCCGGAAGTACGGTTGCCGCCGTCCGCGTCCTTGTCGGTGCCGCGGTTCTGGACATCGTCAGGCAGTTTTCGGATTTTGTCTTGCGCCAGGCCGTGATCGACAACCGCGTTCAACGATCTGGTGCCACTCCATCGACCGATCCCGCGGCGCGCGATCGCAGTATTTGTGCCGCCTCGACGATGTCGCGGGCCTGTCCTCCCAGGAGCAACCTGCTGCCGACAACCCGCAGAGCCCATGCTGTTGGAAAGGCGGCGTTCATTTCTTTTTCAAATCGCCGTAGTATTTTTCCAGTTGGTCCGGCCTATCTGGGTTTGAGGATCGGCGAACACATGCACGAGGTAGCTAAGACGAATGCTTTCGTAGCGTCCTTGGGATCGGTGAACCAGAGATTGAGCACCGTGCGGCCCGGCTTTTTGCCGACCACGGAGAGTTCCTTGTCGGTGATGACCGTGTATGCTGCCACGCCCCCTTTTTCGTCGCCGTCAATTTGCACCCGCTTGGGCGTTCTTTGAACACCAGGATTTTTGGTAAGCCGACAATCAGGTCTATAACGGCTTCGGGTTTAATCGTCTTCACCTAGAATGGGTTGTAATCCTTGGCGGCGGCGGGAAAGTTGTGAGCTTTAGCTGATTCCTGATTTACCTGGGCGACTAGCCGCAAATCTGCCGTTACTTCTTCAAACCCTACTTATAACGGGATAGTCATTGGGTGAATCGGCTTCGACGATCCCTACCGGCGTAGCGGCCCGTAGGCGTTTGACCTTCCACCATGTGTTATCGGAAGCGCCACGTGGGTTTGCACGTAGCCCGCGATTACCAGGCATCCGAGAATCGATCCACGGCGAGCG
>CAVVSQ010000020.1:0-17797 GCA_963750865.1 uncultured Planctomycetota bacterium | reverse complement strand
CCCCCGCAGCCCGGCTACGGATCGGCATGCTTCCAGAGGATTCGAAGGAGACCCTCATGTTTGTCTCTTCTAGCGCAACCATGGCCTGTGGGCCTCTTCATGCGCGTACAAGCCAACGACGGACACCGGCTTGGTAAACCTTACCGGTTGTATCGGTTAATCCGAACGTATTACTTTATGCTAAGTGTGACTTGTTAATCCGGCGACATTAGAATAGAGGCAACGAATCTTCTTTCAGTCAAGAGGCGTAGGCGTGAGAATCCTGGTCGTCGAGGATGAAAGAAAGGCGGCTGCCTATTTGCGTAAAGGTCTGACGGAGAATGGCTTCGTCGTGGATGTCCGCACGCGCGGAGACGACTGCCTGGATAGCGCGAGGGCAAAGGCCTATGATCTAATCCTTCTCGACGTGATGCTGCCGGGAAAAGACGGTTGGTCGATACTCGCCGAATTGCGCGAAGCTGGACTTAAAGACGCCGGTCCTCTTTTTGACGGCCAAGGATGCCGTGCAAGATCGAGTTAAAGGTCTGGAATTGGGGGCCGACGACTATCTGGTGAAACCCTTCGCGTTTGCGGAGTTGCTGGCGCGAATCAAAAACATTTTACGGCGTGGTCCCACGGGGTCCCCCGAATCCTTGCGGATCAGCGACCTTGAAATCGACTTTATTCACCAGCGAGCCAGTCCGGCTGGGCAACACCTCGACCTGACTCCCAAGGAGTTCGCGCGACCCTCGCTGCCTGCGCAGCAAGGGCGAAGTTCTCACGCGGCACGCTGATCGCCGAGCAGATCTGGGGCGTGAACTTCGATAGCGCTTCCAATGTGGTCGATGTGAACGTGCGACGGCTGCGTTTCAAAGTTGACCAGGAACCGGAACGGAAGTTGATCCACACAATTCGCGGAGTCGGGTATGTCCTCGACGAACGAGGCTGACTGGGCGAAGGTCGTGGTCGCGATCCGCCCCTGGTCGCTTGCCACACGGCTGACGCTGTGGTTCTTTGTGTCCTCGTTCACGCTGGTCCTGGCGTCGACGGGTTACCTTTATTTCGTTTTGGCAAACAACCTCGATGAGGAGGACGACCACTTTCTCACGGACCGGTGCGGCTTTGCTCGCGATAGTGGGCAACGGCGTGATCGATAAGGAGGCGCTTTGTCAACAAGTCGAATGGGCAGGCTGCCCGGCCAAGACGCGCCCATTTATCTGAGAATCGTCGGCGGATCAAGCAGATCATTGCCCAGACCCCTGGAATGGATGACGTGCTGGCGCCGGCAGATTTTCCCGAGGCAGTTGCCGATCAAGGGGCGACATTGCCAAGTCAGGAGCACCGTTCGGCGACTGGTGGCTCTTTCCGCGTGCTGGCGGTGCGAAAGCCGCCATTCCCTGGCAGCGTTCAGGCGGCGATGGACCGCAGTCAAGAGGAAGAATTACTAGAAGACTATCGGCGCAACCTTTGGATCGTTCTCGGAATGGCTCTTGTCTTGTGCTCGCTCGGAAGTTACTTCCTTATTCAAAAAGCGCTTGGTCCAATCCAAGATATGGCTGCCACGGCAGCGAAAGTGCGTTCCTCCACCTTGAACGAGCGAATTACCATTGCCGGCCTTCCCGCGGAGCTAAACACTTTGGCGGACACCTTCAATGAGATGCTCGACCGATTGCAGATGTCATTCGAGCGTTTGTCGCAGTTCTCCGCCGATATCGCTCACGAGTTGCGCACGCCACTGAACAACCTGCGGGGTGAAGCCGAGGTCGCCCTGGGCCGCAGTCGAGTGCGGAGGAATATCGCGAGGTGATAGGCTTGTGCTGGAGGAATATGGCAAGCTCGCGCGCATGATCGACAACCTCTTGTTTTTGGGCCGCGGAAAACCCGGCCACTCAGATCGCACGCGAAGAACTCGACGTGGGTGCGGAACTCGAACGGCTTCGGGAGTATTACGAAGCAGCCGCCGCCGAAGCGAATTGCCGCTTGAGCGTGGCCTGCCCAACGAAGGTTATCGCACATCTGGATCGCAATCTGCTACACCGAGCCCTGGGCAACCTCGTGGAAAACTGGCGCTGGCGCACACCTCCGCCCGACGGGGCCGTGACCATGATGCGCCGCGCGGCATGAAGGTTGGTTAACCATTGAGGTATCGGATACGGGCATGGGTATTGAAGCCAAGCACTTGCCTCACCTTTTCGACCGTTTTTATAAACCCGACCAGGTGCGAGTTCGAGCAGGCGAGCCAATGTCGGTTTGGGCCTGGCGCTCGTTAAAAGCATCGCAGCCTTGCATGGTGGAATAGTGGCCGTAACCAGCCAGCTTGGCGGCGGCACCAAGGTGGTGTTACGCTTGCCGTTTCGATAATATGTTGACGCCAAAGAACTTAATGGATTGCCTTGCGATGCACACACACACCAAGATCTTGAAGTGCCTTCCTACGAAAAGCCACTAGGCCGTCGTCATGGCACCGCCCGATGCCGCGATAAGTTATCGAGAAATTGGAATATCTGATAAAACGTCGGACCTAGCGTGGCCAACAGGATGCCGGGCATGAAGCAGATGACCAGAGGGAATAACAGCTTGACGGGCAAGGCGGCAGCCAGAGCCAGGGCATTTTCGCGGCGGCGGCCGCGCAGGTCGTCGGCTTGGCGGCGCAGCACGTCGCGATACGCCGGCCCCGACTTGCTCGGTCTGCACGAGTGCGGAAACGAAGATCGTCAGGGACATGGTCTCGACGCGCCAGCTTAGCCGGCGCAGGCATTGGATACGCGGCCGACCGGCGAGGATCTCCACTTGCAGGATGCGAAATTCCCGCGCCAGCGGCCGTTGCGTCGATTGGGTTTGCAGAATCCGTTCGAGCGCGGCGTCGAAGCCAAGCCCCGCTTCGCTAAGCGTGGCCAGAAGCTCCAAAGTGATCGGCAAATCCTGCTCGATCTTCAGCCACGCGTTGACGCCGGGCGCGTGCGCACCATCAGCGTTGGCAGACTGGCCAGTAATACCAGAGAATGTCCACGGGGCCAGATAAATGAGGGGCACCATGAGGTCGCCAACGCCGCCGGGGATTTGACCGGCGAAATGTAAGCCACGCTCGATCAGGCCCGATGCATAAAGAACCAAAGCCAGCACCAATCCCAAGCTGGTGAAAGCAATGGTCGCGATATTAAAGGACAACAACGCCGAAGGATTTCGATAACCCGCCCGAAATAGCCAACGTCTCACGAAACGCATGCCTTCGTCGCTCGGAGCGATGAGAGTCAGCGCTTCGGCCTGGGGGCCTTCGAAGATGCGTTCCCGGCCGCGGCGCACCAAAGCAAGTGGCGGCCTAAAAACAGCAGGCCCGCCAGCGCCGCCATCCACAACAACAAAATTGCCGCCACTGTCATGGAAGGTTTCTCAGTATTTCAAACGCGTCAGAGCGCCTGCCCACGCCAGGCCGACGGCCTGCAAGCCGATCGCCAGCGCCGCCAGGCTTTGGCCGATCGTCGTGGCCAAGGAACTGGCGCATGTGCTGCTGGATCATCTGCGCCAAATGACCAAGGCGATAAAATACGTCACCAGCAAGACGGTGATCGTCGATAAGCGCGCCTGGGTGGTCAGCGAACGAATGCGGCGATTGACTTCGATGCGGTCACGTATGACGCGGCCCACTGTCGCCAAAGTTTGGGTTAAGCTACCGCCCGTTTCCCAATGCACGGCTAAGGCCGACGCGAACAGGCGAAAGGTTTCCAGACGCGGAGCGCTTCCAGTGCGCGCAAGACAGCCTGGGGGTCGTCGCCGTAACGAATGCGGCCCAGCAATTCGTCAAACTGCGGGCGCAACGGCCAACGAGCTTCGCGCGTGGCTGCTTCCAAAACGCCTGACGCCCCGGCACCGACCCGCAGGCCGGCCACCATCAGATCGATGGCGTCGGCTAATTGTTCCTCGATGCGCAGGCGGACGCGGGTCACGCGCTGCGCTTCCAATT
Organism: uncultured Planctomycetota bacterium; assembly: GCA_963750865.1. GTDB lineage: Bacteria > Planctomycetota > Planctomycetia > Gemmatales > Gemmataceae > CAVVSQ01. The sequence goes on along the minus strand of CAVVSQ010000020.1, from coordinate 13,857 downwards.
GGCCAAGCAGCAAGCCAGCCACCAAGCCAAAGGTCAGCGCGGAAAATGATTGGCCAATTCGTGAGGAAATACAGGCTCCCGCCCACCAAGATGGCCAGGAGCCAGGGCAAGAGATAATGTTGGCGGACAAAGGAACGTGCTCGGGGCGGGGGCGTGCTCATTCGGATGAGCAGCTTCCGGCTCGGCCAAGCGTTCGCGTGTCAATTCAAGAATGCGGATTCGCCGCCACTGGTAAATGACGACTCGCCAGACCAGCCGCCGCGCCGACGAGAAGGGTCACCTGGAGAATGTTACCCATCAGCGCCTCCGGCGGTGCCTGAGACTTCTTTTGAAACAGCGCCATGGGAATCTGGATGTCGCGCTCGCGCAGCTCCTCCACCAGGCGCGGCACGATGCCGGTGGCCACGAACTCGCCGACGACGCTTTCGGCCCTTGCGGCCACGGCGCTCGAAGCGGAAGATCTCCTGGGTCAGCGGCGTCAGCCCTTCCAGGCCGATGATCTCGGCGATGCTGGCCACGCGGCGGACGCCGTCCTCGAAGCGGCGGACGTGGACGATCAGGTGCAGGGCGGACACGATCTGCTCGCGGATGGCCCGCGACGGCAGTTCGACGCCGGCCATCAGCACCATCGTTTCCAGGCGGGCCAGGGCGTCGCGCGGCGAGTTGGCGTGGACGGTGGTCAGGCTGCCGTCGTGGCCGGTGTTCATCGCCTGCAGCATGTCCAGGGCCTCGGCGCCGCGCACCTCGCCGACGATGATGCGGTCGGGCCGCATGCGCAGGGAGTTGATGACCAGGTCGCGCGGTCGTGATCTGGCCGCGTGCCCTCGATGTTCGGCGGCCGGGTCTCCATGCGGACGACGTGCCGCTGGTCGAGGATCAGCTCGGCGGCGTCCTCGATGGTGATGATGCGCTCGCTCGGTGGGAATCGCCTCGGCGATGGCGCCGAGGAAGGTCGTCTTGCCGGCGCCGGTGCCGCCGGAGATCAGGATGTTCTTGCGCGCCTGGACGGCCAGCTCCAGGAACGTCATCATGTCCGCGGACAACATGCCCAGCCGCAGCAGGTCGCTCGCGCCGCAGACGGTGGCGGCCGAAGCGGCGGATGGACAGCGTCGGGCCGTCCAGCGTCACCGGCGGGATGGTGGCGTTGACGCGGCTGCCGTCGGGCAAGCGGGCGTCCACCATCGGCGACGCCTCATCGATGTGCCGGCCGACGCGGGCGGCGATCCGCTGGATGATCCGCAGCAAATGATCGGTGTCGCGGAAGCGCACCTCGGTCGGCTTCCAGCCGGCCGAAGCGCTCGATGTAAACCTGGTCCGGGCCGTTGACGAGAATGTCGGTCACGGCCGGGTCGGCCATCAGGGGCGCCAGCGGGCCGACGCCGACGGTCTCCTCGATCAGGTCTTCGGCCAATTGCTTGCGTTCGGCCTCGTTGAGCGGCAGTTCCTCGACTGCAAGGATGTGTTGCACGAAATCACGGACCGCGGCGGCGAGGGCATCCTCGGCGACACCCAGCATGGACCGGCTATTCAACTCGTTAAGCAGCCGCTCGTGGAGCGCACCTTTGACCGCCAGATACTCCGATTTGCCCACGCCTGCAAGGCGCCCCTCACCCCGCAAGCGCTCGACGGAGCTTGGCACCGCCTGGGCACGTTCCTTGACGCGATGGACCGGGACCGACAACCGGGCACGGTTCAAGCGTTCGCGCAAGTTCTGCTCGGTAGTGGCGGGGAATTCCTCTTCAGGGGTCATCCTAGGTAGGCTCCGTGGCTTGCGGACGTTGCGTGCTTCCGTTGCGCGCGGGACTGGTCTGCGCTTCAACCTGCGGCAATTCGTCGAGAATTTGCTGGAATGCTTTACCGACCCCCCACCAGCGCCGCGCACTTAGGACATAAGGCTTGCCGATGTTGCTGGCGATCAGCAGCTTTTTCTGGTAAGGCACAATGTGATTAATGTCCCGACCTAAACGCTGGGCTACATCGTCAGGTTTCAGATTACCGGCAAAATTCGAATAACGGTTCAGGATAATGCGCTGGCGTTCCTTGGGAAAACCCATGCTGTCCAGAACACGCACCAAGTGAACCAGGCCTAGTAAAGTCGGCACCACGCCTTCCACAATCAAATAGACCCGGTCTGAGAGATCCATGACGGCCATCATCACGCTGTCGAGAAGCGGAAACGTATCGACCAAAACATAGTCGTAAGTTCGCCGTGCGAGTGTCAAAATGCGGGCCATGGCCTGCTCTTCGACATCGGCGGCTTCGAGTGCGTCGAGCGGAGCGGCCAACAAGTGGAGACCACTTGCGTGTTGGCTGGCGAGTTGGCGCAATAGCGTTTCGTCAAGCCGATTGCGCTGGCGGACCGCGTCGATGAGGGTGGTCGCTGGCTTGAGGTCCAGCATCGTCGCGCACACACCCATTTGCAGGGAGCAATCGATGAGCAGCACTCGGTCGGGGAAGCGTTGGGCCAAGCCGCAGGCGATGTTGACCGCCAGGGTCGATTTGCCGACTCCCCCTTTGTTGCTGACGAAGGAGATGATTTTGCCTGCCCGCGCCTGGGGAGCGCAGTGCCTTCTCATGATGCAGGCGTTCGAGAAGTTGCTCGACATCGGCGCGTGAAAGCGGACGGAAAAAAATCCTGCATGCCGGCCCGAATGGCCTCGATGATGATGGCACTTTCGGAGACATCCTGTCCGAAGAAATCGGCGCTGAAGACGGCGGCCAAATTGGTCTCGGGCGAGCCGGCGGCGATCTCACTTGCGAGCGACTTTCAGACCACGCAGGTCCTTGCCCATCTCCACCAGCGCAAACTCGGGCCGCCAACTTCGGGCCGCCTCAACGCCCTGGCGGAAATCGGCCGCATAATGAACCACCGCATGGGTGTCGGCAATGCCCTTGAGCGCGGCCCCAAGCTCCGCTTGCAAGCGCGGGTCGGAGCTGATGATCAGGATTTTCGGCGTACGCTCCATGGTTTCTCGGTTAACGGACCAGGCGCGGGAGCTAATACCGGTTCAGCCATGGTGTTGAAGGCAGTCCATAGATTGGCAAGCTCGGTATTATCGAGCAAATTTAGCGGCGCCGACAAGGTCGCGGACGCGTTTTCCGGCGCGATTTGCATCGGCGCCTTGGTCAATTGAACGGTTATGGCGCCGCTGCCGGGAGTGCCGTTCACCAGAGCCATGGTTACTCGGCCGAAGCCAACGACGCGTACGACCGAATTTTGACCGCTGCCGTTGGCTATCGCCTGATATACCGGCACATAGCCGGTGATTGGAAAGAGTTGTTGAGCGGATACCGGTACTGGCAAGGATGCCGGTTGGCCCAGGGCTGTTACGCTCGGCGTGACAAACCGACCATGGGGACCCGCGCTAAAACCGGGCGTCGTTACCGTGATGTTACCGACTGCATCGACCGTCGCCTGCACGGGTGCCGACGTCGTTGTGAAACCTGGCGAATCCCAGAGCGTGAATTTATCCAACACGAACGGCGTCGCACCCATCAACAACACTTGCGGATCAGGGTTCGGCAGCCCAATGGACAGGCGCGGCTGCCTTGGGCGATGGCAGTCGCGCACACTGTGATGCCATGGTGTCGCGGTGAATAGCCTTGTGTGGGGTCCTTGCCCGCGACCAGGGATCCTTGCGCGAATATCAAAGGCAACGCATTTCCTGACGTGCTTATGCCAGCCTGATTATCGACAGGATTGCGAATGTTGCCGTGCGTGTCTTTGGTGCGCCGCAACCGGACCAAAAAAGAATCGGCCTGCGGCGCGGCAGATTTGTCGGCGGCGATAAAGTTCTTTTGTTGGTAGTTGTCCAACTCATTACCAATGGTTTCGGCGGGAAAGTCTGCATTCACGCCGGCGTTCAAGGCAACCAAGTCGCCTACTGGATTGTTGTCTAGGTTAAGCTGCACAGCGGGTTTATAGACGACGATATCCCCAGCTTTCGGTGGCGTAATTGTTTGAAAGGCATTGGCATCGCCGACGCCGCCGGTGATTTGTAACACCGGCCCCGCGCATATTGAATCGGATTGCCGGTGGCCGCATCGACGCCGTCCGAGTAGGCCAGATTGACTTGATTGCGCGCAGCCAACGGCGAACATTCTCACGCCACGTTATCCAGGCGGGATCCGTAAGGGATTGCGGTGTTCCCGGCATAGGGCCGCATTCCGGCTGGACTTGCGCGAGGAAAGCCGGATCATTCAAGTACGCTTGTGGGATTTCGTCGCGAAAACGCATCCCTACGCGCACCGCCGAATCAACTCCAGCCTGCATTTGCCGCTGCGTCAACCTCGCGAAGCCAAGGTCCAGTGCCATGCCCACTACCGCAAATAGCGCGAAGGCGAACAGGGCGAACAGCAGCAAGACATTCCCGCGGCGGCTATTGGGCTTTGGGCGTTGCATGGATGGCACCTGGGGCCGGATCGTCAGACCCCGCCTCAGGCGCGGGTTGCGGCGGTTGGTTGGGGCCAAGAAATATCAATGTCTGGCGCTTGCCGCCTGCGATGGTTTCCATGGTATGCAACTTGGGGCCTGGATCGGATCCGGGCGTTATGCTACTCGCGCCAGGATCATCGGGCTGGCCGGAGCGAGCCACGCAGACCATGTTGGCGCTCACGACCATTGCTTCGGACAACACGGCTACCTCTTCGGGATCGACGGCAATGGTGATTTCTTGTACCGGCTTGGTTGGCATTTTGGCGTTTTTGCCGGCGGCAGCGGCGCCCGTGGGCACCTCGCGGATCGTCACGGGCAGCACTACCTCGCCGTTTTGCACTAACACTCGGACATTCGCGCGTTTGGGGGACTGGCCGACCATGCTTTGGACCAGGTTCAGGTCCGGCTGGCTCGCCGATTTGAACTTGCCGATGCGCCTTATCCATATCGACCGGCAGGCTACCAACGATGTCAAAGCGGTCGCCTGCCTTGAGCGCATGAATGCCCTGAACCTTGTCGGCCAAAAGAACAAAGGCACGCTTGCCTGGAGGAATGCCGGCTACAACGCCAGGCCGGGTTCCCTGGGCGAACAGGTCTTTTTCAGTGAAGGCATAGCCGGGATTTTTTTGGCGTCGTCACCCGCCCAAGTAATTCGCGGAGATCGGTAATCAAGCCGCCTCTTTTGATTTCTTCCTCGGAAAGGTAGTAGACCACCAGATCGTTGGTTTTCGGATCCAGGAAATGTTCCCGCGTCAGCCGCGTATATGCAGGTATGGCGCGAGCCAGAGAGGGACCGGGACACCGCTTCGCTGCACGGCGGGGGCCGTCACGATAGCTTGGGGGCGCGATAAAAATGGCAACTCCACGCCCAACAGCCAGAGCGTACCAATCGTCAGCGCCCCGCCGACCAAGACCGCGAACACGGAAAACATGATGACCATCAAGAAGGACGGACCGCGTCGAGCGGCATAGGCGGACTTCATCGCGGACCTCATTGGCTAAAGATTTCGCGGCGGTAGACGCCCTGAGCGGAGAGGACGCGCGAAACGGGCGCACGGTTTTAGTGAAAGCGGCTTGCTGACCCAAACCCAGCGGTCCGGAATAGGGGCCACCCACCTGACCCGGTTGCAAATCCTCACCGCTAGGCACCGCAATGTAAGCGCCTTGCGGCGTCGTCGGGCCACCCACCGGAGCGTTTTTCGCGGACATGGCCGCCGCCTGGAACGGGAAGTTGACGCACCACGGACACTAATCCCCGCTGGGGAGATGTCAGCGGGAATGCGTTTGGATCGACTTCCACGACATGCAGCCACTTCGTCTGATCCGTTTCGACAGCCTCGACGCCTTCGGCCGGATAGCTTACCTGTGGAATGAGCACCGTGAAACCGCTTTTGGCCGTCGGGCTTGGCGCAAGTGCCCCGGGGTAAACCAACAACTTAATTCCGGGGGCGATTTGTGCATTCTGGGTACTATTCATGGGGACCATCACGGGAACAAGCATCTTATTACCGCTAGGTAGCCCGTTGGGGTTTAGCGTGTCGAGATAATCCAGCAGCGATTGGGTGGCGGGCTGATTTGTGATATCAATGGCGAGAAAATCTTCCGAATAAATCTGGCTAAAAGCGGGATCAGGAAAATTAAATGGGTTGGTGGGCGAGTAGGGTGTGACCGCTATCTCGCGCAATGTGATCCGCGGCCTGTTCGATAACTTGAGCGGCGTAAACGGCCCGGCCAAAATCAAACGTGGCGGCCAACAAACCGAACAAAATCAAGGCAATGAGGCCAAACTCCAGCAGCACGCTGCCACGCCGTCGGCTCCTGTTGCCTTTTAGGATCATTGCTACAATCTCGTTGCAATCGAAGCAGTAAAGGCCCCGTCTCCTTCTGTCCGCGATGAAAGAGACGGGGCCACATCCTTGCGATTAGTCGGTATGCGATTGCTAGTTGTCAATGATGAGCGTTTCGCCGCCACCCGGTCCAATGAGTCCACGCATGCGATCCAAGGTTCCGTTGGTGTTGACGAGCTGGGTGTTATCGATCACGAGTCGGCCCGTGGCGTCCGGTACGAACGGAATGAGGATGCCGCCGGAGACCGGTGCATTGTCCGCCGCATGGGCGCCCGGCATGATGGCAGCCATGATGCCAAACTGATCGGCAGTCTTGCCGCCGAGGACAGCGAGCGATACGACGCACACGAGCGTTACGCCCGCGATCAACAGGCCGTATTCCACGAGGATCGATCCCCGCCGTTTCGCGCTATTCTTCGTTTTTGGCAGCATCATCGGAACCACCTTTCAGGGTTTGAACACAGAGAAGGGTTTAGAAAACCATTCTAAAACAGCATTATAGGCGTTGTCTACAAAAAAAATGACAATTTTGTCATTTTGCTTGCAACCGCTCTAATCCCGGCGGACGCTTTGTTACAATAGCTGCCACCATCCACCCGAAAGGAACCGCTATGAAACTCTCCTGGGTCGGCAAAATAGGGATTGGCTTGATCGCGCTGGCAATCATCATCGCTGGCGGCGCGTTTTTTGTTGGCTACTCTCGCTCACCGGAGGCTGAAGCGCGCGCCAATCTCAAGGTGGCCCTCGATAGCTGGGTAGCTCAAATGCCCGCGACAAAGTTTCAAGACGCCCACCCGGAGATCGCCTTTTCGGATAATGATTTGCTCGACAAACGCTTGGTGCGCTACGACGTGACCTTGCCTGCCACTAAGGAAGATGCGTTTCTGGTTTTTCCGGTCCGATTGACTCTTCTAAAGGACGGCAAGGAGATCGAGTTCCCTCGCCCTTACAAAGTCGGCCGGGTTAAGACACCTCAAGGCAAAGAAGTCTGGGCCATCATCGGGCATACAAAATGACGGGCACAACGCGTATAACACGGATGTTGACAGAATTTGATGCCAATGGGACCTAAGCCTTCACATTGCCAAAGGCTCGGCGTGGTTGGTAGTCATAACCACTGATTGTTCGTGGGAAAGACATGATCATTTCGACTCACGCACGTCCGTATTGCACTGGCAGAAGCCCATCAGTCTTGACCCCGAGCACCATGGCGGCGCCGCCGGGCCAGTACGGGTCGCGAAGCATTTCGCGGGCGAGGAACACCATGTCGGCCTGGCCGGTCCGTAAGGATCGTTTCCGCCTGGTGCGGCTCGGTAATCATGCCGACGGCCGAGGTGGGGATGCTTGGCTTCGATGACGGATGGCCTCGGCGAACGCTGTCTGGTAGCCGGGGCCAATGGGAATCTTTGCGCCGGCGACGGCGCCGCCGGAACTGCAATCGATGAGGTCAACGCCGGCGTCCTGAGGAGGCTCGCCACGCGAACCGAGTCGTCGATGCGTCCAGCCGCCGTCCACCCAATCGGTGCATGACAGCCGGACGGCAGCGGCAGGTCGGTCGGGAGATGGCCGCGCAAGTCGCGGGCGACGCGCAGCAGTAACCGCGTCGCGATTTCGAACGACCCGCCGTACTCGTCGGTTCGGCGATTGAGAGCGGCGAGAGGAAGCTGTGGAAGAGGTAGCCGTGGGCGGCGTGGATCTCGATCAGCTCGGAACCCGGCGTCGAGCGCCCGGCGGGCCGCTTCCCGCCACGTCAACGCACAACGCGTTCGATGTCGTCCAGTCGGTCATCTGTCGAGGCGTCGGGTAGCCATCGGTAAAGGGGTCGTCGCCGACCCCGAGCGGCTGCCAGCCGCCGTCCTGCCGTGCGACCGCCTTGCCGCCTTTCCATGGGGCGCGGTCGATCCCTTCCACCCGGCGTGGGCGAGCTGGATGCCAGGCACGGCGCCATGATCGGCGACGAACCGGGCGATCCGCCGCCAGGCTTCGACGTGCTCGTCCTTCCAGATCCCGGTGTCGGCCGGCGAGATGCGGCCCTCGGCGAGTGACGGCCGTGGCCTCGGCCATCACCAGGCCCGGCGCCGCCGACGGCGCGCGAACCAAGGTGGACGAGGTGCCAGTCGCCGACCAACCCGTCTTTACAACTGTAGGTAGTGTCTCAGTTTGAATCCGTCAGGGCAATCACTTCTTCCAACGTCCATTGGTGATCGGCAACCCCAGCCTCTATCGCTGGCGTCGTCGCCAAGGCTCATGTGCTTCCTCACGAAATTGTAGTGCATGAAGTACAGAGAGACCGCATGGCCAAGGTTTTCCAGCTTCTTGCTGAAACCGTTCGTCAACCGCGTGAACCGCCGCATGTTCATCCGCATCGTCAGGTTTTGGCGTTCGATGTAGCTCGTTGAGATATGGGCGTCATCCGGGCTGCCGGTGATGACGTGCTTTTCCGTCCCGCAGCATTCACCAGGGCTGTACCGCGTTGACGGGTTGTGATTCGTCCCCTGGTTGCCGAAGTGCTTGACGATCATGCCGTAGTCCACTTCCCCATTGAAGCCCGATTGCATCGCATCCAGGTACATCCGGTGCCCGTCCGTCGAGATTTGCACGCGGTTGGCCAACCGGCCCGCAAGATCGTCCACGAATGACTTGGCATCGCAATAGGAGCGATTGCCGTGCATCCAAGATGGCACCAGCTTCGTGTCAGCGTCAATCGCCGCGAAGGTCCAAACGTCGCCGATGCCGAAATTCCCCTGTTGGCTCTCGGGGACATTCTTCTCTTTGCAGTAGCAGAAAGCCCAGATTTCGTCGATTTGCAGGCGTTGGCAAGTGAGGTTCCGCATCACGCGGTATTGATATTCGGAGCAAGCCTGGCCAACGTCCACCAGCAATTTCGTCACGGTGTTGATGCTCACCCCGACCATGCGAGACGTGGAGCGAAGGGAGCAACCTTCGACCAGGGCCGAGATAATCGCGACACGCTTTTGGATGGGCAGCTTGTTCATACTGACTATTATGCTTGAGCGTGCAGGCATTGTCAATAGGATTCTTCAGAAAAATTTTACCCATAAACACTTGCATTTAATATGCAGTTTTGTAAAGTATATTAGACAAAGGAGGAGTGTCCATGAAAAAAACCATCCTCGCACGAATTGACCGCAACCTCGCCCGTCGGCTGCGGGAAGCACGTCGGGAAGTGGGGTTATCGACGCGCTCAGTTGCAAAAATGCTCCCGAGACGACTGGCCATATCTCACGCTACAGTGGCCAGTTATGAAAAAAGGAGTAACAACTCCCCCGATTGATGTTCTTGCTGCTCTTGGCGATCTCTATCGGCGCCCTTTGAATTGGTTCTTAGAGAACCGCGATGTTTTGAATGGATTTCGTTACCGCAACCTCAAGTCTCGCGTCCGGTTACAAGATCAGCGTCAATTTGAGGCGATCACCGCTAAATGGGCTGAGGCATATTTTAATCTCAGGAAGCACCTTGGCTCTGGGCCAACCCCTTGGCCAAGCGTTTTAGGGCCAGCGGAAACATTGTCGCCACAGGAACTTGCTGAGGTAGTTCGCAAAAAGTTTCTGGAAATAAGCGATGTCCAGCCCGTACAAAACATGGTGAATGTTTTAGAAGGCTTTTCCGCGTGGGCTCTTGAAATAAAAGTATCATTCGGAATTGATGGTGCCACGGCTCGCCAAGGAAACGAGTTTGTGGTGATTATCAACCCCGATGTTGCCAATGACCGCGTGCGCATGAATGCAGCACATGACCTAGCCCATCTTCTCTACGATGAGTGCAAACAAGAACTAGGATGGACGGATAACGATGTTGAAAAACGGGCTTATACGTTCGCGTCATCTCTTCTCTTGCCAGATTCTCAGCTAAAGGCAGCGTTTGATGGCAAGTCATTTATTCGGTTAGTCCAGTTTAGGGAGAAGTTTGGTATTTCGCTCGCCGCGATGATCTATCGCGCTGAGAAATCTCGTATTATCAACACTAGCACGTCCAGATGGTTGTGGTCCGAGATGGCGCGTCGCGGTTGGCGGGAAAGTGAACCGGGATATGTCTGGAAGGATCGCGCAATTGGTTTTGAAACCATGCTGGACTGCGCTATCCAAACAAAGATGTTTACCTGGCAAGATGCTGAACGAATTACCGGAGTTAGGGAATTTGAATTGCGAGAGCGGGTGGCCAACGTAGTTCCAGGCCATACGGTCAGTGATGTAATACAATCAGATCATTTGCTTAGATTTGCGGCAAGAAAGGAATCATGAAATAGCATGGGAGCGACAATCATTCTTGTGTGAGAGTAAATTGTCGCTCCCAATATTCACCAGAGGGTTTTATCATGAAGACGCCACGGAAGTCAATAAGGGTTTTTGAGCATGATCGTGAACTGCTCGTAAAACTTTATCGGCGCCGTGCATTCCCGTCGATCAATACGAGAATCGTCCAACAGACCTTAGAAGTTTGCATGACGAGTGGTGCAAACAGACTGGCCGAAATGATACTTCGGACGAACTGCTACACTACATGCGAAGCCAAAGAAAGATGGGCAAATGGGTACGTCTAGGAAGTGACCATGAACCGATACCTGCGCTTGCCGATTTTAGCGCTGAAGAAACTGAAATCCTCGTTGGTATCTACAGCGAGACGGTGACGCCACTAGAGCTTGGCTCGGACGAATTGGGTTACGATCCTGCATTCGCGCAGACCCTTGCGAATTTATTTGCGGAGGCAACCGGGCGAATTGTCCCAGCGCCTGATATCATCGCAAAGCTAACTGCGCTTAGAAAACGCGGGCTACTCACGAAGGTGGGAAAACGCGGCAAGGAAAAAGAATCCGACCGCGATCATAAAGTGGATGGATTCGATGATATAGAAGCCGTTAGCTAACCGTCCACCGAGCACGCGCCGCTTTCTTCGCAATCTCAGACCGACGCTTTTTTGTGAGCTTGGCGGCGCGTGCTTTTCCGCCCTTGAGACCGCCCAACCTCCCCAGGGCTACGGCAGCGGGATTCTTCCCATCCGCTGGCTCAACTGGTGCTGGGCCTGCCCCGTAAGCTGGTCCCCGATGTACTTGGCGAGTTGGTTTACGTCGCGCGGTCGCTTTGGTTTTGCCATGCCGGTATTATGCTTGACCGGGCAAGGAAATGCAAAAGAATTGAAACGGTCGCAAAAAAGCTAAAGCCGCCCTTTGAGGGGGCGGCTTCGCTGCCCAACCGGCGAACCGATTGGGGGTGTATCATCCGATCATCATTTTATCGGTTGTACACCTGTCAAAGTCAAGTTTTTTTTGACAGGATTTTTGATGCGAACCAATTTTTACGTCGATGCGTTCAATCTTTACTATGGTTGCGTGCGAAACACTAGATATAAGTGGTTGAACCTGCACGAGTTCTGTCTTAAGTCTCTTCCTCCGCCGCGCAACGAGCTTCGTCGCATTCGGTATTTCGCTGCTATTGTTAAAGCTCGGAACAGTGACCCACAACAACCTGTCCGCCAACAAACTCTCCTGCGGGCCTTCAAAACGATCCCGACGATTTCGATCCATTTAGGCCAATTCTTGGCAACAAAAGTGAAAATGAAACTCGTGACACCGCTTGCCGATGGCACGACGAGCGTGTTGGTCCATAAGTCCGAAGAGAAAGGATCGGACGTTAATTTAGGGCTCTTCCGAATCGAGCGTCTTGGCTCCTTGAAAAAAGTGGACAGGCTTTGCACTCTTGAAGTTACATCAAAACAACCTTCGAGAGGAAAGCCATGTCCACCAGCTTACTGTATCAAGCGTTCGGTATCCGTGGCTACGAGCACCGCCGAACCGGTTTTGTGGAGGGGAGCGTGTGCTTCACCATCGAACAACCCCGGGAACGCTATCGCTGCTCCGGATGCGGTTCGGCGGCGGTCCATGCCCAGGGGCACAAAGACCGCTTCTTGCAAACCGTGCCGATCGGCCTCAAGCCGACCTTTATCTTGGTCAAGGTGGCGCGGGTGATCTGCTTCCATTGCGAGCACACCCGGCAAGTGAAGGTTCCTTTTGCCGATCCGCGCAGGACCTACACGCATGCCTTCGAGCGCTACGCCCTGGAACTGTCGAAGTTCACGACCATCCAGGACGCGGCCCGTCATCTCGCATGTCAGTTGGGACATCATCAAGGACATCCAGAAACGCAACTTGGAGCGTCGTTTTGGCAAGCCCAAGCTCAAGAACCTCAAGGAGATCGCCATCGACGAGGTGGCGATCGGCAAGGGGCACAAGTACTTCACCTTGGTCTTGGACCTCAAAAGCGGGGCCGTGGTTTATGTGGGCGATGGCAAGGGCGTCGCGTCCCTGACTGGGTTTTGGCGACGCCTGCGTGCCGCGCGGGCCAAGATTCGAGCGGTGGCCACCGACATGGGCAAGCCCTACATCCGTGCCGTACGCGAGCATCTTCCCGAGGCGGTGCACGTGTTCGACCACTTCCATGTCGTCAAGCTCTACAACGACAAGCTCGGCGCCTTGCGTCGCGACCTGTATCGCGAGCTCAGCGATCAGGGCCAACGCCAACTCCTCAAGGGGACGCGCTGGCTGTTGCTCAAGAACCCCGAGAACCTCGATCCCAGCCGCAATGAGAAGCAGCGTTTGCTGGAAGCCTTGCGGCTCAACACTCCTTTGACGCTGGCGTACTACATGAAAGAGGACCTCCGACAAATCTGGCAGCAAACCGACAAGGCAACGGCTCGGCGCGTCCTGAGAGATTGGATTCGTCGCGCCAGGGTCTCCGGCATTCCGATGCTGGTGCAATTTGCCCGCACCATGCACCAACACCGCAAGGGCATCCTCGCCTATTACGACTACCGCATCTCGACCGGCCCCTTGGAGGGCACCAACACGAAAATCCAAGCCATGAAACGCCAAGCCTATGGATTCCGCGACCACGAGTTCTTCAAACTGAAAATCCTCGCCATCCACCAGGCGAAATACGCTTTAGTCGGATGAGCCTAATTTAGCTTCCTATTTGCTGGTAGATGCGTTTGAAAATGACTTTGACGTGGCGGTTGTCGTTTCAAACGATTCCGACCTGTGCGAACCCATCAGGCTAGTTAGGACGAAATTCCAAAAAAAGGTTATTGCTTTGCTTCCATGCGGACCGGAACGAACGCAAAGCTATGAGCTTAAAAAAGTTGTGAACAAGGCAATTATCGTCGATCCTGCGATTTTGGCCGCAAGTCAATTTCCCCCACAACTTCGCGATGCTCACGGCGTAATTCACAAACCGGCGTCATGGTAAGCCGATTTCAAACTGAGACACTACCCAACTGTATTGGCACATCGGCGAGACGCCGATACGGTTGCGGAACGTGACGGAGCGGAAGTTAATTGGTTCGAACAAGTTTGCGATTGCCATGACAGATCATATATCGGCGGCGGTTTTGGGGACAACGGGCTGCATTCGGGCCGACAGATGGGCGGACGTCACATCAGTAGTTAGCATCCGAGCTGAACCGGGGGTGACCAGCTTCCGGCAATGGCCGGCGTGGACCGGACGCAGTGTGAAGGAGAGTTGAGCAGATGGTACCGGGTCATCGGCAGCCAGGGGACTGGCT
>CAVVSQ010000019.1:0-189426 GCA_963750865.1 uncultured Planctomycetota bacterium | reverse complement strand
CCCGAACAGGACTCGAAATCCTGACCGACTGGTTAACAATGGCCTCTGGCCGAAATCCCGTTTGCGGGCAGTGAATTTCCGGTGCCCACGGCCTCGATTGCAACCCTAGCTGGCTGCGCTGGACCGCGTAATTCACAGGGAATCAACGCTTAGTTTGGGCAGAGGGGGCTTTATGCCCTTTACTACCGTTGTTCAGCGGGTGCATTTCCTGCTCATTGGTCCAAAGTGCCTATGTTAACCAGTAGGTCAAAAGTTCGAGTCCTGTTCGGGGAGCCGGAGAACTTTCTCGAACTCGCCCTGACCCAGCCGTTAACGCAAAATGGCGCGTATATTTTTCGCAGCATTGTCTCGGGGAGCGTCGGGCTTCGGATTACCTTTTTGCCAGTAGAGTTATCGTTAGCGCGGCGCCGTTTGCCCTGACTCGCCGGCTGAAGGCTGCCGGCGATCATTGGGTCCTGGCTGAGAAGCGCGGCCGCAAGGTCTTCTCACTTCATTTCATGCACCTGACGGCCGGCCTTAACGGCGATTCCGGGATAAGATGGACGGTAGAAAGCCTAGACCACTCCTTGTAACGCCTTTTGGGCAAGAACAGGACTTCATGAGCGATTTCAATGACCCCACCCCCATCGCCACCGCGCAGCAATATCGGACCGCATTACTGGCCGTTCGCGAACGTATGAGCGACGTCCAGTTGAAGATGCTGCAAACACATTGCCGGTCAGAAGGTCACTCGATCTCTACCGATCGCCTGGCGGTAGCGGTCGATATGCCGACAGCCATGAGGTACAGCAACTACGCCCAATGGATCGCGGATGAGTTGAAGTACGCGCCGAGGCCTGGCGAAAAAAAGCAAATCTGGTTGCACGCCTTGGCTTATGGCCGGCCGGACGCGATGACGACGGTAGACGGCAAATATGAATGGATCATGCGTCCCGAATTGGTGGAAACGTTGCAGGCAATGAAGTGGGCGTAAGAGGGCGGGATTGTCATTGTTGCCCGCATTGTGCGCTCTACGCGTTTGATTTCTTCGCTCCCGTTTGCTTACTACCCCGGCAAGAAGTGCGTTTACCCGGCAAATAGCGGCTGGCCAGATGCTTCGCCTTGACACCTTCTTGACCTTGCCGCACCGCCTGCTCGAAGGAACACGCGGCCTGGCCCCACGACCCCGTATTGCACCCGCGGTTCCTGCCAGCGTGTCAGCGCATCCCGAAGCCGACGCTGCCGCTCCCCCCGTATGGTCAAAATACTGAGCCGAATCGAAAACAAGCGGCGAACGGGTTTTCCGTCGGCCGGTCAGCGAGAATCTCGGCTCCCGCGCAGCGCGGAGCGGGCTAAACCAACTACTGCATCCAATCGCTCGTCAAGGCGGCGGTCCAGTCCAGGCCAGGGCTCAGGATCAGCGCCGCTTGGGCATCGGCGAGCACGGTTTGGCTGCTCACTAATTGGATTTTGGTTGATAGCGATTTTTGGAGGCAGCGCTCGGCGACGATCTTGATCAGACGGCGCACTGTCTCGTCATTGGGAAAGCTCCAGGCCTCGATAATCCGCGCTCCCCGCTCCCGAAGCAGTTTGTGCTGAAGCCCTGGCGGGAGGGTTGGCGGCTTCGCGCGGACGACCTGCGTTGCGACCGTTTCAACGAGCTCGGCCGAGAGTTGCAGGAACAGCTCGGCGTTTTCAGAGCTCGCGTCACAGACGTCGACCGAAGAAGTACGGGCGGTCGAACTGCTGGAAGAGTTGCCAGCGTTCGCAGTGTTGTGCCTAGCATTTCGGCGGCCACCTGGAACATGGCCTGCTTGCCCAACGACGGCGGCATCCTGGGGCCGGATTGGTAACGCACTTAAATGGTGAGGCGTCGCGTTACGGTGAATTAGTTTCCCCCTCTCCCCCGTACTTGGGGGGAGAGGGCCGGGGTGAGGGGGGATAGAATCCCTCGCGAAAAGCTCCAAGTTTTTGCACAAAAGCTGTACCCCCTCACCCCTGCGCCTCTCCCGCGAGTACAGGGGAAAGGGGAGACGAAACGGCACCAACTATCGGTGAACAGTTCAACTTACCTTCGTCGGCTAATATTCATCTGCGCAATCGCGGCCTACTTCCTATTGGCAATCGGCGCCAGCGACGCCTTGGCTTCCTCGGTCGCGCGCGCCTCCGGCGCATCCCGTGGCCAAGTGCCGCAAGATCGCCTGGGCGTCTGCGAGCCGATCCTCTCCAGAGCGGTAATTGCCCGGATGGTCCGCACGGTACCCCCCTTGGAGGGAACATCGGGCAAGCCCGCCAACAGCAGCACCAGCCGACGGTGCGTCTCGAGCGGCAAATCGCCAGTCAATGCCGACTGCATCGGTCCTTTGGCCTCCTCGCCGGCTTTCGCCAATTGCTTGCCGGCTGCTTGGCGTGCGTTGTAGTTGGCGCTGTTCAAATCGGCGATCCAGCGCTGGATTTTCGCTCCGTCCACGGGCTGCAAGTGACGCTTGAGAAACGGGACGGAATCATCCGCTGCCGCGGCCAAAATACCGATGGAAACGTGGGCTTTGTCGGCATCGTCGCCGGCCAGATCGACCCAGCGCGAATTCCAATTCTACTGGCGTCAGGGTTGGTGCGGCTATCGACTTGGGAAAGGCCCTGGTTAGATCCCAGATCAGGATCGTGCTGTCGCGCAACCCCACTGCAAGAAACGCTGCGTCGGGCGCGAACGCCAGCGCGGAAACATCAGCGTCGAAGCCGGCAAAGCGCGCCAGCTCGTTGCCGTTGGCCGAATCCCACAGCCGAACTGTTTGCGACAACGACGGCATCAAGAGATCGCTTCGCTGCTCTCCTGAGGCAACGACCCGGCCGTCTGCCGACCAGGCCAGCGCCACCACGCCCCCCTGGTGGCCGTGGATATTGTGAATCTGCTTGCCGGTCACGACTTCCCAGAGGCGAACACCCGCGTTCGGTCCCCAGACACCGGTCGCCAAAATCCTGGCATCCGGAGAGGCGCTGAAAGAGAATATTCTGTCATCAGGCAAACCACTCACGAGGTGCGCACGCGGCGCTTGGGCGACATAAATTCGGATGTCACGGTTGTCGCTTACGCCAAGTGCCGATTTGCCATCCGAGGCAAGAGCATAAAACGGACTGCCTGATTGATTGGCAACTTCCGAGTTGACCGTAGAATTATTGTTCGTGTTTGGCGGAATCGCCCATTGCTTGCCTTGCGTGCCGGTAGTCGCATCCCACTGGTGGATCAACCGCCCGGACAACGTGAAGAGGCTGCGGCCATCCGGCGCAAAATTGCCGCCTGGATGTCGCTCTTGCCGGGAACGACGATCGTCAGCGGTTCCTGGCCGGCAGCCAAATCCCAGATTCGCGCGCAATTGTTCGAATGGGATTTGTCGCCTGGCGTTGTTCGGTATCGCCCGGAATCAGCAGTACTTCAAAAGGCGAGTATTTGTTGCCTAGTTCGGGCGGGTCGGACCAGACTTGCAAATAGTTAATCCCAAGCGCCTGTGGTACGATTTCGATTTACCGGAAAAGGCTGTTTTCAAATGCCTTGGCGTCCTCTTAGATATTGGAGCGAGCGCTGCGTAAATGCCACCCAACACCCTGGAGAAATCCCATGTCCGTCAACCCAATTCCTCCCCAGGACAACTCCGTCACACGGCGCGCGGCGTTACAATCCGCTCTAGCCGCTGGCGGTGCCGCTGCATTGGTTGGCACCACCGATGCGGAACAATCGCGGTCGGGACCGGCCGATGCCCGGCGGTCCTCGCCGCGGCGGTATGGCATGAAGAAGTCAATAAACTTGTGGGCGTTTCCGTATCCGGAGCGCATGACGCTTCGCGAATGCATGCAGCTTGCGAAGAACGCGGGGTTCGACGGGATCGAGCTTAACTACGATCTGGACAATGATTTGTCGCCGCGCGCAACGGCCAAGGACTTGCGCGCAATTAGGGCCATGGCCGACAAGATTGGCATCGCCATCAGCGGCTTATGTTCGTTTCTCTTTTGGCCATATCCCCTCAGCAGTAACGACGCTCAGAAGCGTGGCCGCGGCATGGAATTGGCCAGCAAAATGATCGAGGCGGCCCAAGATCTCGGCACGGAAAACCTTTTGGTAGTCCCCGGAGCCGTCCATATTCCCTGGCGGACCGATCACGAACCAGTTTCTAATGAGGTGTGCGACCGTCGGGCACGGGAGGCGGTCAGAAGGCTTTTGCCGCAGGCGGAGAAAGCACGTGTCCACCTAAACATCGAAAACATCTTCTTCAACGGCTATCTCATGACGCCCGGGGAGATGAATGCCTTTGTCGACAGCTTTCAAAGCAAATTCGTCCGCGTTCATTTCGACACGGGCAACATCATGCTGTTTCAGTTCCCCGAACACTGGGTCGCCCAACTCGGCAACCGGATTAAAAACATCCACTTCAAGGAATTCACCAAGAAAGGTACGGACTATTCCCTCGAATCGTTCCGTCCACTCCTGGATGGGACCACGAATTGGCCGGCGGTCATGGAGGCACTCGATAAAATCGGCTATCGCGATTTTCTCACTTTCGAATACTTCCACCCGTATCTTCATTATCCTGAGGCACTCGTTTATCAGACCGCCGATTCGCTGGACCGTATGCTGGGGCGGAAATAAAGCATTTTGACGACGCAGTATCTGCGGTGGGGAAATAGCTCAATTAATGGGCCCGGCGGCTGCCGACAGATTGCGCGGCAAGGTTCCTCTTACGTGAAGAGCGCACAAAACGAAGAATCGGCAGGGTGGAGTTGTCGTAACTTGGCATTTTCGGTGGACGCAAGGGAAGCAAGTCGCAGCCGGGAAAATGGTTGCCGTCGCTTCTTCGTAAAGATAGGCTCAGGTGGTGGAGTCGAAGCTGGTGTCCTGGAAGACGTTCATCTAAGAAAGTTCGGATTGGCGCGGGATAAACATCTCCACTAGCGCACACATGGCGCAGGGCCAATCCTAGAAGAGCGTGTCGCTTCGGCAATGGAGCAACCATCATGGCGACTGTCACGGAATTGCACGTCAACGGGGCCCGGCGCCGCATCGACGCCGACGCGGAGCGGCCTCTGCTCAGTGTTTTAAGGGATGATCTGGACCTGACGGGAAGCAAATATGGCTGTGGCGAGGGCCGGTGCGGCGCTTGCACAGTCCTAATCGACGGTAGGCCGGCACGCTCCTGCACCACGCCGGTGAGCGCGGCCGCTGGCAAACCGATCCGCACCATCGAAGGGTTGGCGAGCGCGGACCGGCTTCATCCCCTACAAGAGGCATTTTTGCGGGCGGATGCTCTGCAATGCGGCTACTGCACCTCGGGCATGCTCATGTCCGCGCTGGCGCTTTTGACCCAGCAGCACCAGCCAAGCCGGGACGATATTATCCGCTTCATGGGGGGCAATGTCTGCCGCTGCGGCACTTACCCGCGTATCGTTGCCGCGATCCAGGAGGCGGCACGCGCGCTCCAAGGAGGTGCCCAATGACCGAAGATACCTTGCACGATGCCGCGTTGGAGCCTGAGCGCTACGAACTGTGGGCTGGCGACGACAACTTTGAGGATATGAGCCGGCGTGCTTTCTTCCGAATCGTGGGCGGCGGCATCGTTGTCGCCTTGGTGCTCGCGGACGCACTTCGCGAGGCACGCGCCCAGGGGCCCGGGCGCGGCGTAGGCCGGCTGCCTCGCGAGATCGGGGCCTGGCTGCACATCGGCCAGGACAGCACGGTGACGGTTTACACTGGAAAGGTGGAAATTGGCCAGAACATCCGTACTTCGCTCACGCAGGTCGTCGCCGAAGAGTTGCGCGTGCCGCTCGGTCGCATTCGGCTGGTCATGGCCGACACGGATCTGACACCTTTCGACGCGGGGACTTTCGGCAGCCAAACGACGCCGCAGATGGCCTCCCAGCTTCGGCGGGTGGCGGCCGCAGCGCGCGAAGTCCTTTTGGATCTTGCCGCTGAGCGTGGCAGAGTCGCGCGCACCCTTCTGACGGTCGCGGACGGACGGGTCCTGGGCCCAGGCTCACGGCCATCATTTGACTTCAGGGAGCTGACCCGCGGGGAGCGTCTGGTGCGGCTGGTTGACGAGCGAGCCCCCACGACCCCAGCAGCCCGCTGGACAACGGCCGGAACGTCCGCGCCGAAGGTGGACGGCCGGGCCTTCGTAACAGGGACGCACCGATATGCCTCCGACGTGAAACGGCCGAACATGTTGTTCGGCAAAGTGCTGCGGCCGCCGAGTTTTCGGGCCCAGCTCGTTAGCTTGCAGACGCGGGACGCCGAGGGGATGGCCGGCGTCCGGGTCGTGCGCCAGGGCGACTTCGTCGGCGTTACGGCGCCCACCGAGCACATTGCAACTCGCGCCCTGGCTGCCCTTCGCCCCGACTGGCGAACGACACCCCAGCCTTCTGCCGAAGAACTTTTTCGATACTTAAAGGACCATCCCGCGGCTGCACGCGGAGGCGGCGGTCGCGGTAACAGCGAGCAGGGCTCGGTGCAGGAAGGGTTGCGGGCGGCCGACCAGCGGCTGGAGGCGGCATACACGATTGCCTACATCGCCCACGTTCCGCTCGAGCCACGGGCCGCCGTAGCGGAATGGGTCGACGGCAAAGTGACTGTGTGGACGGGAACGCAACGGCCCTTTGGCGTGCGCGACGAGCTAACCCGGGCACTGAGCCTCGCCGCCGACCGGGTGCGTGTGATCGTGCCCGACATGGGGTCGGGCTATGGGGGCAAGCACACCGGCGAGGCCGCGGTCGAGGCGGCGAGGCTGGCGCGCGAGGCGGGCCGGCCGGTGAAGCTTGTCTGGACGCGTGAAGAGGAATTCACCTGGGGCTATTTCCGCCCGGCTGGCGTTATCGAGATCAATGCCGGGGCCAAGCGGGATGGCACGCTGACGGCCTGGGAGTGCCACAACTACAACTCCGGAACCTCGGCGCTGCGCTGTCCCTACGACGTGCCAAACCAGCGTGCCGTGTTTCACCCATGCGATTCGCCGCTGCGGCAGGGCTCGTACCGTGGCTTGGCAGCCACGGCGAACCACTTTGCCCGCGAATCGCACATGGACGACATGGCACACGCGCTGCACCTGGATCCGCTTGCATTTCGTCTCCGCAATCTACGGGACGCACGTCTGCGCGCAGTCCTTGAAGCCGCTGGTCACCGGTTTGATTGGGGCAATATCCAGCCTGCCGCCGACCACGGTTTCGGGATTGCGGGCGGGACGGAAAAAGGCAGCTACGTGGCCACCTGTGCCGAAGTTGCCGTGGACCGACCGAGTGGGCGCGTCCGAGTCGTGCGGGTGGTGACCGCTTTCGAGTGTGGGGCGGTGCTCAATCCGGACCACCTCAAAAACCAGGTCGAGGGCGCCGCGGTGATGGCTCTGGGCGGTGCCTTGTTCGAGGCTATTGACTTCGCCAACGGCAGCATTCGCAACCCCCGCTTCTCCGCGTACCGGGTGCCGCGCTTCGCCGACGTACCCACTCTGGAGACGGTGCTGCTCGACCGCAAGGATCTACCTTCGGCGGGAGCCGGCGAAACGCCGATCGTCGCGCTGGCGCCGGCGGTTGGCAACGCCATCTTTCAGGCAACGGGGAGGCGCTGCGGCTCCTTGCCGATGGTGCCAAGGGGGTTACATTAGCAGCTCGCTGGGTAAGGACACCTCATTTCCAATTCCACTTCACCTTTCAAGGAGTCGCATCATGTTTGCGCGCACGTTCAGCGTCGGTATTGTCGGTTTGGCTCTCGGTATCCTTGGCTTCCAGGCCGTGGGCGGAGCACAGGACAAGAAGTTTGAGGTTCCGAAAACAGCCATCGCCGGCACGGTTAAGAGCGTGGATGCAAAGGCCAAGAAGTTCACCATCACGCTCGATGACGGCAAAGCCCGCACATTCTCCGTCGACGAAAAAACAGTGTTCTGGGGACCGAATGGCGGTGATCGCGGAACGGGCCTTAAAGGACTCGATGACGACGCCATGGAAAAAGGCTCGGCGATCAAGGTAGTCGCGAAGACTGGAGGCAAAGTCGCCAAGGAAGTGTATTTGCCGAAGGGCACGGGAGATGTCGCGAAAAACGCCACCGACAAAAAGCAGCCCGCGAACAAAGTCGCCGCGAAAACGGTGAAAAAGGACGATGAAAAGGAAACTCCAAAAAACAACAAGAAGTATGCAATCCCTGCCGACGCTATTGCCGGCACTGTAAAAAGCGTGGACTTGGAGGCGGCCACGTTCACCATCGCGACGGACGGCAAGAGTCGGATGTTCAAGGTGGACGAGAAAACGGAGTTTTGGGGACCGCGAGGCGGTGATCGCGGAACAGGGGCAAAGGGCCTCAGGGACGATTGCATGGCCAAGGGATACGAGATCAAAGTCGTCGCCGCGAAGGATGGTAAAACCGCGAAGGACGTCCACTTGCCGACGCGCTCACGAAAGACGAGCGAGGAGAAAAAGTAAAAGGCGCCTGCGGAGAATCATCCATGGCCCGGCGTCCATTGGCGCCGGGTTTTTTAATTTCTCATCAACCCCAATCTGCGTTACTATCGGTGGCGTGAAAGCACTTCGATTGATCCTCGCCCTTGCCGTCTGCGTGCCGCTAGGTGCCGTATGCGGTGGCTTGTACTCCCTCGACGTGAACCCCATTCAAGGATTTCTGGGCGGAGCATTCATCGGCGTGGTCATGGGCTTGGCGTTCGGCGGCGTCGAGAGCGTGGCGACATTCATTTACGGCCCGAAGGAACCGGACGAATGACAATGCCACGGCGGTTTTGGAGCCAGGCCAAGGGCCAAATGACATGACGAACCGCCGGATTGGAACTCCGATCCTGGTGGTATGCGCCGCCGGCCTGGTCCTGGCGTTTGTTCTTTGGCCCGAGGGCGCCCCCAGCATTGTCCAAGAGCTTCGCGGCTTACCCGAAATAGCCCGCGTCGATTACTCCGGCCCGAAGGACGCCAAGCTTACCGTGGTCCACATTAGGGACTTTCATTTCGTTCCGAAGGAACTCGCCGATGTGGAGGGGCTGAATTACCCGGACCTGTTGGATGAAGTGGAACGAGTGCAAACGGATGAAATGGCCATTGCGCGGTTCTTAATCCGGCACCACGGCCTCCGGGCAGTTTTCAGCGAGGGGCTTTCCACGGAAAGCATGTCGGGCTTCACCGTGAGGATTGACCTTCTCCGGGATATGGACACCCTCGCAAGCGCGGGCAAGCTGGACGCGGACGAACTCCGGCAAAGACGGGAGTTGGCCTTAACGGTGGGAATCCCTGGCCAATTGCTCTTGGCGAAGGAGATTCGCGAGGTTCTTCCCCTGGAAGACGAAAAGGCACTGCAAGATGCCAAGCCCGTGGTCGATGGCAAGATTGTTCCGAACGAGGCCAAAATAGCGGCTCGACGAAAGGCGATGGTAGCCCACTTGCCGGCGGAGGGGATGGCACTTATCGTGCTGGGCGGTTCTCACGATCTCGGCCCGCATCTGGCGGCGGGGACGTTGTATGTCAAAGTGACGCCACGGAGTTACCCGGAATGAAACGAATCATCGGCTCCCGCGAATTCACGGATGGAAGTCAGCGTGCGGTTTACCAAGACGATGAGGGCCGGCAATTCGTGATCGACGATGAAGGGCAAGCCGTTTATGGGACCTGGCTCCTTCCCGATGAGCCGGCAATTATTGACGGTTCCGAATAAACGCAACGCAGACGCATCCAGGGGTAACTGCCAATGCCCGTATCGTCGATGCGGCTGACCGGCGGAAGAACCTGTTTTGGGGATGAAAATTGAATCTGCGGTTTAATTCCCCGGCAATCTCAGCGTCATGACCCACCACGGCCTGCTTCCGACTTCATACGTCGCACCTCGCTCCAGCTTACCTGATGCCTGGTCGACTCGGAAGCTAGCCAACCGCCCCGAGGATTCGCCCGCAACATAGAGGAACCTTCCTGACGGGCTCAAGTCGAAGGAGCGTGGCGTTTTTTCGGTCGGCGTTTGCCCCAAGCTGGTCAAGCGGCCATCGAGTTCGTCGATCCGGAAGCCAGCGATGCTATCGTGGCCCCGATTGGAGACGTACAGAAGTCGGCCCGACGGATGCAAGCGGATCTCGGCACAGGCGTTGGTGCCATGGAAGTCCGGTGGCAACGTCGAAACTGTTTGCATCGGTTTTAAGAGCCAATGCTTGGGATTGAAATTTGAATAGTACATCGTCACGCTGCCACCTTGCTCGTTATCCACGTAGGCGACGTGCCCCGTGGGATTGGCGCCGTCCGCATTTCGAATGGTTGGGTGAAAAACGACATGACGCGGTCCGGTTTCCTTCGGCGTTGTGAACTCCGTCTGACCAATATGCGTCCGAAATAAGGGACCCGCTTCACGTTCTCCGACGTCACTGCGCCAGCCGAAGGCGTAGATGACGTTCGGGCCCGTGTGTGGAACCAAGGCCGCAGATTCCGAAGGGTCCAAAACAATGGAGTGTGCCTTCTCTTTGGTTTTGATGGTTTGGCGCGGTGTCCTTCCGAGCGAGCCGTCCGGGCCGATGGCATGCACCGTGACTTGTCCGGCGACATAATACGCAGTGAGCAGGAACCTTCCTGCCCTGTCGGTGCTGATATGGGCCGGATCGGCGCCGGCAGGCACGGTATTAATGTGCGTGAGCATGCCGCTTGTCGGATCAATGCGAAACGCAGCGAGTTCGCCGGTAGAACGGAGCGCCGCGAACAGAAACCGCCGCTTCGGGTCGGCCGTGAGCGCTCCGGTTCCCCGCTCATGGCAGTGGAGCCGCTGGAAGTTAGCCGACCATCGTTGGCATCGAGTTTGAAATAACGCGATGCGTTTTTCACCGGCGACCGAGACATACGCGACGTCAGCAGCGCATATGGGAGCTGACGTTAGCAAGGGGATTAGCAGAAGGGCAAATTTCATTGGGCCTACCTATAATGTGGCAAACCATTTGCGAAAAGAACAACACGGATGCAATGAGCACTCTAGGAAACCCGGTGAACGCCTCCTGGCCGCTGGCCAAGTGGTTGAATTGATTATCGAAGGTGCCGCTCCGCGTGACCAGCGCGGCAAGGCATTTCCGCCCCCAGTCTTCGCGTAGAAACCGTATATCTTCAAAACGATATAACAGTCGCCGAGGAAACTTTCTTTTCTTCCAATGGTTCACTTGCCATGACTTCCGAATTCATCACCGCCGCCCGCCGCCAATCAGGTGCCGTTCGGGCCAATCGCCATGCATTCAACCCATTCCTTGAGAGCAAATACCGCAAGCTCGTGACCTGATCTATATTCAAAGAGCTTTACCTCGCCTATCAGCGCACGAGCCCACCTCCCAGCCGGTAACTGATCATTGCGGCCTTCGAGACGATAAAAGGCGGGCCAAGGAGGGCAGCAACAGGATAATCCACGGTGCTTGCGGTTGTCCGTTTCGACGCCAACTTCTGATCGTCCACCAATAGCTTAGCCCAAGCGAGAGAGCCTGAGAGTTGAAGCATCCTGCATTTGGGCATGGATACTTGGGTAGGTGGAGCCTCACCAAACGGCGCCAATACAGAAATCACAAGTTTGAATACGAAATCAAATTATGCTCGTTGCGCCTCGTCCGCGCCACCGAACGGCTCGGCGCCGGCCCAGCCGGCAACAGCGTACGCATCGTCGCCAAGGTCTTGATCGCCTCGGTGTAGCCTTGCACGACGCCAAATTCATGCGGAATACGCAGATTGTTTTCTCGGCGAAGAATTCTTCGCCTTGCCGGCGTCCTCGTTTGCATTGTAGGCATTTATGGCATTTGGCTCATGAAGTCCCGGCTCGGCGGTCACCTGTCCGTCGAGGATCGGGCAAGCCGGAGACGTGCGTCAGCAAGTGGCGAATGGTGACGTCGTCCCGCCCGCGCGCGAATGTGGGCAAGAACCTTTTGACGCTGTCATCAAGCTGAAACCTTCCTCGGTCGAACAGCGTCATGACGGCACTCACGTCGATTGGCTTGGAAACCGAGCCGAGCAGGAACATGGCATCGCCCGAGCCGGCCTTGCCAAAGTGCCGCGTGAACAACTCGCGGCGCTGCACCACGTGCAGCACCGCCGCGTCCACCTGCTTTCTGGCCGTGGCCTGCGCAAGGACTTTCGCCGCGCTAAGGTGCGAGACACGGTTTACATTGCTCGGCCGCGCTGCTCTGATGCTTAGGGTGGGGCCTTGCGGTTTTTTGCGAAATCACGATCCAGTAATCAGAATTCGCCTACTCTCGACGCACCGCAAGGACATCCATCCCCTCCCGCGACCGCGCGTGCCGCAATTCCAGCTCCGCCAGCGCCCCGTCGAGGGGTTTCGTGGACACGCCCACTCTTGGTGGATTGTGGCGATGGACGGCCTTGAACCGAAAGAGTTTCACGAACGCTCCGACCACTAAACCCACTTCCAGTTGCCCCAGGTGTTTTCCGGGGCAAACCCTTGGCCCATGGCCGAAACCAAAGTGGAGCACTTCCTTCGAGCCGCGGCCTTGCGCAGCAAGATTCTCCCACCGCTCCGGAACGAAGTCGAGCGCCGGATGACCTGTAGCCCGAACGCCCCAATGATCCTCGTGACGGTTCGCGTGCCAGACGTCGAGCAGAATGTGTGTCCCTTTGGGAATCATCAATTTGCTGCCGTCCGCGGTTTGGATCCACACATCGGCAGTCGCCCGTCGCGGCAAGAAATAGAGAGAGGGCGTGAGCCGCAGCGTCTCATCGAGCACGTGGCCGAGGTATTTCGCGCCGTCAAGAATCTCGGGCGTGTAGTCCTCGATGTTCTTTACCTCTTCATAGACCTTTTCTTGTGCCGACTGGTTGCGAGCAAGGTGAGAAATCGCCCAGCTTGCGTAGGACGTCGTTGCTTCGAGCGCGCCGGCCAAGAAGACCTTGATGTTACTGCGCAGGTCCTGGTCCGTAGCGTCGGATTTAAACTGGTTCCACAGGCCTTTCCCCTCTTTTCGCGCCGCCAGGGCCAGATCGGTGAGTTTTTCAAAATGGGCATACGCCTCTTTGGCTTGGGCGATTTTTTTGGTGAAGCTGGGGAGTCCCCACAGCGGAATGCCGAGCTTGTTGATCACCGTGTCGCGCACAATGTGATCGATCACGCGCTCCAGGGCGGGCACATAGCGATTGGTGATTTCTTCATGGGCGATCTCCGCACCGAAGAAGTTGTTGACCAACATTTCCAACATGCACGGACTTGATCTCGGGCTCCAGCCGCACG
Organism: uncultured Planctomycetota bacterium; assembly: GCA_963750865.1. GTDB lineage: Bacteria > Planctomycetota > Planctomycetia > Gemmatales > Gemmataceae > CAVVSQ01. The sequence continues at coordinate 176,234 of CAVVSQ010000019.1, read as the reverse complement.
CGCACCGGCGGACCGGCGCTCTGCGAGGCGCTTTCCAGCGCGTCCAGGCGCTGCCGCACCGTGTGCCGAAAGGTTTCCGCGAACTCTTGAAACTGTTCGGGCTGAAAGAGCGTGGTTTTGCCAAAGGGAGGGGCAGCCAGTTTTTTCTGCATTCTCCAGAATGGCCCATTGGCATAAAGGAGCGTGTCCTCGCCCGTGGCGCGGGCGATGCCCCGGACGGCAGGGTGTCGCGGTCGAATTGGCCGTCGCGATCGCCCGTTTCGGTGGTGATGGCCCGAATGATCCGCGGATCCCGCGTCACCAACACGGTCGCGAACCCCGGAACATCAATGTAACGGTTGTGTCTTCCCGACCCTAGTTCGGCATCGGCACCCCAGAAGTATGTTTCGAGGATGCGGATCGGGCGGTCATAGTTCCACGGATGGGGAAATGGCAATGTCGGCCTGCCCGATCCGCGTCCAAAAATTGGCACGCGTGTCGGCTTAACATCTCCTTCAAAGGGGCTGATGCCAAGTAGCTGCCGCGGCAGTCGCTCCATGCGGTGAAAGCCTGGAACACGATCTCGCATGAACTTCAAGAGCCTACCGAGCATCATGCCCCGCCTTTGCTGTTGCCACTCGCAGTTGCCTCGCTGCCGGACCACAAGCATCAGCAGGCGAACGATTGCGTTCACTCGCCGGGTAGGCTGCAAGGAGCGTTGTGCCTCGAAGAAAGTTAATACCGACCAAAACCATCAAAGCACCGCTTCTGCCCGGAGTCAAGCACGAGGACAGGCTTTCAGGTAGTACTCTCGGTCACAAACCCCGGGGGCACCGCACTATAGGCGACTCGTCACCATGCCAAGCGAGCGGCGGGATTTACTCCCGCCGTCGGGCCAGCCGCTTTTAAATGTGTCCAAATATGTCCCCTGAAAAGGCGTACCAAAAAAGTGCTTGCGGCGCGTGCTCATTATCCTCGACCTCCTTGACGGTCAGAAGCGCTTCGCCGAGGTGGCGTACCCGCTCGACGAGGTCGGTTGCCGCGAAAAGGATTCCAGCCTATGCGACTTTTCGATCACGTCAAGAATCGGTCCGACTGCTTGACGGAGGTCGCCGCCAAAGGTGTAGGCAGGGCAACCGAATGGATGACGACCTAGGCCTCCGGGTAGTCCTTGGCACGCGTCTTGGTCGCCGATCTGGCGATGAAGACGACTTCGTCCATGACATAACCGAGCCGGTCGTTGCCGCGCGGGATCACCCCCTCGGGGAAAATGACCAGAGGCCGGCGAGGCATCACCAGAATTGCGACGCCATTTTCAGGGCTTCGGATTGCCCGCGGTAGCTTCCGTTTGAATTCTGCTCCGGCGTTGCGGACAGTGTTGCGGGCCGATGCGCGAAGGCCACGGCCTCTTGCCCGCGGTTTGAACACCTCGTTGAATGACGAGTGAACTTCGTCGCGGCTGGCAGCGATGATTAAAGTGACCGGTGGTTGATCTAATTATCAAGTTATCCTTCCAAGGCATTCTGATGGGAATCGTCGTCCAGGAAGTCACGTTCAACGCGCCGGCACCAATGGCCAAGGCGATTGCCGCACGCTTAGAGAGTCTCGTCGGGCAACCAGTAATCGTTTTTGATTCACCGCCAGAGGGAGACCTTTACGACCTTTGCGTGCAGATCGCCTTCGAGATGTACCCGAACGCGACGATCGGACTGCGGGCGTATCGCGGCACGGTACGGACACCTTCGTCTCACCGGCATGGACGCGCTGCCGATTAGGCAAGCCGTCCAGGCTCCAATGAGGCGGCCGGGAAACAGACGATGTACGTACAAGGCTATATCGGACAGGAGCCGACGTTGCTGTTCGCGACGATGTTACCGCTCGAAAGCTCGGAGGACGGCTTTCCGAGCCAATGCCCGACGGTCTGCGACGCGAATACGGCCGTGCCATTTCGCGTCATGAGTTGAGGCGGCGCCAACGGAAGGCAGGGACACTGACGCTTCTGGTCTTTATCGCCGGCGTGCTGCTCGCACTGCGGCTGCGGCACGCTGAGCAACCGCCGCTCGTGAGCACGCCGAACTCGGAGACGCTTCGATGAGCGTTCGCCAAGGTACCAACGGTCGTTGCTCCCAGCCGTGATGGCTGCGCCCCTCGCCCTGGTGTTTTTGACGGTGCCGTGGTCGGGCTCCGAGCGGGTCCCCCGGTACACCGTTGTGGGCTTGCCCCGGAGCGACTGTCCGCCGAACACCCGGAGCTGAAGAATACAGTTCTTCCCGCTAGAGGAGGACGCAGGCTGGTCCCAAGCGTGGGTAATCCGCTAGTTTGCCGGCTTGGTCACTAAATCGCACGACGATATGGCACTTGATCTTGGAATTGGCGACGGTGTCTTCATTGATTCCCAACCGAGCGAGCCATCGCTCTGGTTGAGCAGTGACGGCTACTATTGGTTTCTGTATCCGTTGATTAAGAAGTTGCAATCCGAAACGGGTCAGTACATTGATCTCTACGGCGATGCATTGTTTACCGGCGCAAGCTTGTCCGCTCTGGAACGAATGATCGTGGAGGCAATCGGGCTTGTCCAGGCGAAACCCGCAACCTGGCAGGTGCACACGGGGACGCAACTTAGGCCAGAGCACAAAGAGTTTTACGCGGACGTGGAGAAAGACCGTTTCATCGCATTGCTACAAAAGTGGCAGCAAATCATCGAGCGGGCGAAGGAAATCAGTAAACCAGTTGTGTGCTTCGGTGACTGACGAGGGCGGCGAACCACCCATTGTACCTGACCGCGGCGGCATTGCGGCTTTTCGAGAGTCAATGTGCTACCCGCCACCGCGGCAGCTAAACGGCATTGTTCGCCGACAGAAACCATGCAACCGACCTTTCGCGTCGTAGTGAATCGGACTGACGAGCGTTACATCGCCGGGCCGGAAGACATCGACCGGCTGTGCGCCGATTTGGCTGCTCGACCGGTGTTCACAGCCGATGTCCTCGACAAAGCGCAGATGCAAGGAACCGACCCTAAATTAGACGTGATCGTGGAATCTGGGCGAGCAACTGTCTTCTACTCGGACATGGACCGAGGCATCAAGCGGGTCTCCCGGGACGAGACTTGCGTTCGGCGAGGGTCGGTCTCTCTTCGGAACGTTGCCTACCCGGGGCTTGAACTCGACCAGGTTGAGGTGAACTGGCGAGACATCATTCCGTTTGAGCGGGCGCTGTCTATCCTTCGCCAATACTTGGCTACCGGCGAGGTAGTCGATCTAGTCAGTTGGCCGTCAGATGACGATGATGAGTGGGGCGACTCTGGGCTCATCCCAGACCCGCCAGGCGAGGACATTCTATTCTAGGCGTGACGCCAGAGAACCAACCGTTGCACCTAACCGCAACGGCATCACGGGTTTTCGAGGTTCAATGTTTACCCAGCCGCGGCGGCCGGTGAACGGTTCCGTTAGCCGCTAAGACGTGAGGCTCGGTTTGTGGCTATTCACTTTGTCTTCTCCAGTGATTCCGCCGAGCCCAGTCGCCCAGAGGAGATGTTTGCCGATCAGTGGTCGGCCCTCGGCGCAGGCTGGTTTCACCGCATCGCTGTGCTCTGATGCGGTGCTTGTGGGGACAGAACCGCTGCGACACGTCCCGCCTGGGGCACAGGTGGTCTATCGAGGCTGGATGGTCAAGCCCGAGGAATACGCGGCTCTGGCCAAAGCGATTGAGCAGTGCCGAGCCAAGACTTTTACCAGTCTGCAGGAATACGTCGCCACACATCATCTGCCGAATTGGTATCCGCTGCTCATCGACCTGACACCCGAGACGCGGGTGTTCCCGGCTAACGCCGACATCGTCGCGGAGTTGCAGGCACTTGGATGGGGTGCATATTTCTTGAAGGATTATGTGAAGTCTCTCAAAACGGCACGAGGCGCCGTTGTCCAAGACCGGCCGAAGCCCGACAGTTCTCGCCGAGATGCGCGGGTCCTAGAGGCGAGATCGAAGGCGGCATTTGCGTGCGTCGAGTAGAAGACTTCATCCCGCGATCCGAGCGGCGGTATTTCGTTCTGCACGGTGAAGCGTATGCCGCCTGGGAAGACGCATCAGTTCCGGACATCGTCCAGAGGTGCTCCCATCGGTTGCCGAGCAAATTCTTCTCAGTCGATGTAGCGGAGCGGCGGACGGAGAACTCCGAGTGGTCGAGGTCGGCGACGGGCAGGTGTCGGACTTGGTAGGATGGTCACCAGAAGCGTTCGCAACCATGTGGGTCCGTGGCGGCCGCGGCTAGCAAAACGTTGCACTTCAGCAGGCTGGCAATACGGTTTTTCGAGACATGGCGTTCTTTGCGGCTGGCCAGGCAAGAAAGCGCAGGCGGCTCGGCGAAGGAGGTAGGACGAGTGGGGAATCGCCGCCACGAGAGTTGATGCTCCGGCAGGCCGAAGAAGCCGACTGGGAGCGAATCCGCACCGAACCACGTCCGGCCCACGGTGATATCCATGCCACGGTATCGGTGTGCGACGTCTACAACTGATCGTCGCCCCCTCGTCTGAAGAGGTGTCCGTTTGGGAAGTTCGCCAGGGGCAAGACTGGCAGCTTATCCGCCCTCAAGTCTTCGCTAGGACGCCCCAGCTGATGTTGGTCGGCCATTACGAAGTGCCGTTTGCTTCATCTGAATTGGCCACTTATTTCAAGCGGGTTGTTGGTCTCACGCTTCCGCTTCGCCCCGACATGAGCGGATACGGCGGGGCCGACGGCACGATGTATGAACTCGCGGTTTTCGGGGACTTGTGGTCGGCGTGGCGGTTCCAGTGGTGGTCGTCATCGCCGGAACAATGGCGGCCGATGGTGGACTTGGTCGCGGAAATGCACGCTGCGTTCACGGCAGCGCGAGGCCACTCGGCTGAGGAAGACCGTGGCGACGCGACGGCTTTCGAGACTCATAGTGTGATCGGCGCGTCGCACTTGACCGGACCGACGCATGCGATAGAAACGTCGCCGTCGCTCGTAAAATCGGTCGTTTGCAAGCTGCTCGGGTCGGATTGCCCGGAGTAACCACCGTGAAGTGCCCCAACTTGCTCCGGTCCTACCACACGTCCGCATCGAACCACTTCGCCGGGCGCCGCTAATATTTACACCGGCGAAGGGACCAGGGATATGAGCTGCGGCGGATGATATGTACGTCGCGGGCAGCCGTGCCCCCGGAGACGCGAGCTTCTACCTGTTGCAACGGCTCTTCGATTCACAGGCCCATCGTGTTGTTGGCCGCCCACGGCGGCCCCTATCTGCAAAACGGCGGCCGTGGGAATGCCCAGTTTGGTTAACGACACCATCCGCTTAATCCTTGCCAACGGCGGCTCCGGCCTAAGGCATTTTGGCGAGCGAAACAGTGGACTAGGGGTGCAAATATTTTGAATCCGGATAGAAATTTTTAGGCCCGCCGGTCGCGGGTTTTTGAGAGCGAAAGTTTAAAAGTGACTCGCCTGGCACGCCGGCTAATCGACCAGGCGTTTGAAGGCCTTTTGGTGTCAGGAGCCAAGCCTCAACCACTTGATCGCGTTAGACAAGCCTTTGCCTTGCGGTGACCCAAAGCCAGGAAAAAATGAGTGCTGGCACCGCCGGGTCGCTTCTGGCAGGTATTCAAGATCTCATCGCTCATTTTGGCCCAGTCCGCGGTATCGCTACCGGCAGCAAAGCCGCCAGCAGCAACCATCAGCAGCGTAATACGCCGAGCCAGAAGGCAGCCGATGCCCATCGTCACACAAGCGGTCTTCATCGCAAACATCCTTTGGCTCAGAGTAGAGGCGCATGCCGCACAAACCGTCAGCACCGCAAGGGGCGAGCCGGTCGGCAATGCGAAAAAGTGATATGCCGGCAGACTGCTCTTATTTTTATTTTGCACGCCTCGAATTTCAATAACCGCATGGAGCAGATAGGCAACAGAGTGTGACCTCGCGGTAGCAAATCATGGGGTGCTCCAACCCCAACACAACGAGCGTCAGCCCTCCGCAGCAAATAGAGCGTTGGCCAGATTCCTATCGTCAGCAACCTTTGAATCTCGCCTCCGTCTTGAAGCCCAGTAATAGCGGCACCACACCGGGCAAGACAGCCACGTCGTAAAGCTCACTGACCATGCCTTCCAGGCGAAGCCAGTGCACGGTGTCACCGGTTCGCACGTCCACGACATGCAGGCGGGCTTCGGCACCTTTGGCGGTCAGCGCTTCGTCGAGTTCTAGGCCGCCGAAGGTTTTATCATGGCGCGGCCGGGATAGGCCCAGCACGGCATAATTGCCGGCGAACGCCAGGCCGCGAGCGTAGCCCGGACAAAATGCCAGCGGCTCGAAGTTCCCGTCGACAAGATCGATGCTGCCGAAGTAGCCGGTGCCGGAGTTGAGCAGCCAAAGCTGGTCACGATAAACACGGGGTGAATGCGGCATGCTTAAGCCGGAAGCGAGGATGTTGTTGGTGCGAACATCGCAGACAACGCCACCAGAGCGGCGTCTATCGCGCCAGCCATCCGTGACATCGCTGGTGCTTACCGCCGTCACGTAGCGGACGCTGCCGTTATCCAAAGCCAAGCCGTTGAGATGGCAGCGGTCCTCGGCGGCGAGCTTGCTGAGGAATGGCGGCCGCCAGAGCGGCATGAAGCTGTCGCGCTCGCTCACGGTCGCCAGGCAGCCGAAACGCGTGTTGACGAACACGACCCGGCCGCTCGTTTCGACTGCAATGTCGTGAATGTCCAAATCGCCGGTTGTGTAGCCGACGCGGGGGACATAAAGGCGGTCGTGGCCGTCATGGAGTTGCCCGGGCCGCCAGCACGTTCTCGAAGCGCCACAGTTGGTAGAGCGAGCTAAGCCAGAGCGTTTGGCCGTCGGCCCACAGACCCATGGCGCGATTGAACGTTCGCTCGAAAACGGCCAGCCGGCCTTCCGCGCCCAGACCGAGGAGAATGAGCTTGCCCGTCTGGTACGTTGTGAGCGCCAGGGAGATTCGCTCCTGCGCGAGCCAATCAGGAAAATGGCGTGAGGCGGAGACCTCCAACCACGGTTGTTCATCGGCCACGGCAGCCTCGATAACGAGGTTAATTCAACGTCTGCAACCAGTCGCCTGTCAACACCGACGTCCAATCCAAGCCCGGACTGAGAATCATCGCCGCTTGGGAGTCGGCGAGCACGGTCTGGCTTTTCAGCAATTGCACGGTCGTCGCTTCCGACAGACTCGTGTCCGATTTGACATGAAACGCCATGTTCACCAGGCTGCCGGCTTGGTCGGTCGTGATCGGTGTTTGGCTGTAAAGCTGGATGCTGATCTGCCCGGTCGCGGCGTTCACCATGGCCGATAGCTGCCAGCCGGTGCCTTGGCTGGGGATCGAGCCGAGCGTGATGTCGGCTGCGGAGACGCTCAGGACGGCTGGATCATATGTCAGCGTCAACTCCGCCTCGACGAGGCCCGTGCTGCCTGCGGGGCGCGGCTGATCCAGAAGTACCGGCACGTTGACGACGCCATTGCTGTTTGCTTGCACCGTGGCCGGCAGGCTCAGCGCTGGATCGGAAGCCAAACGGCGATGTGAACAGATTGTCGGCAATCGGCGGATTGGGCAGCGCGGGAATCTTGGCGACCGGAATGCCAATAAGTAGTTGCTCACTAACGATGTGCTGTTGGAAGTCACCGCGTTGTCGCCGCTCAAATCGCCGATGATGGCGGGATCGAGCAGGGTGAACGCGGTAAAGCCGGTGTTGAGCGTGGAGGCGACGTTGGCGAGCAGAGCTTTGTCCAACGCATCAAGTGGTGGTCGCCGTTGACGTCACCGAAGTAGGCGTTGACGTCGACGGCGTTGCCCGGCACCACGGTGGCGCCGCTGTTGACGGTGATGTTGCCCAGCGCCAACAAATCTTTGACCTGATATTGGCTCCGCGCCGAGTACGGCACATACGCCGTGATGTCACCGAGGATTTGCGTGCCGCTTGCCGGCGTAGCGCGTGAGAAGGCAAACGTGGCCACCGAATGCACGCCATCGGCGCTCATGACATTGCTCGTCAGCTGGAATGTCGCGGCCGCGTTGGATGGATCGCTGACGCCGCCGGTGACGGTGAGAATGTTCGCGTTGTAAGTCAACGTGAAACCGGCGGTCGTGAGATTGCCAGAGTTGTAGATCGTGATCGGGATGCCGACGTGCCCGCCGTTGGCGGGATCGTTGGGGACTTTGACAAGCGTGGTCGTGTCGCCAGATGCGTTGGGCCGCGCGCGAAATCAGGGATGCCCAAGACTTCCGCGTTGTCGTGCTGATAGGTCGTGGTGAACGTGCCCACATAATCCGTGTGGCCGCCGTGGCCGTCGTCGAAGCCTTGCCCTGAAACGTCTTGGAAGCCGTTGCTTCCCAGGCCGCTCAAGAGCGTCACGGTGTAGGTGTCGTCCGGCAGTGCCGCCGAGCCGCCAGGATTGGAGGCGACTAGGAAGTTGGACGATACGTTGAACGTGATTTGTTCCTTCAACGGATTGACGATCAGCGTCCCCGGATACGGTTGACCGATATTGGTTTTTTGACCAACCAGCAGCACATCTTGCACCGTGCTGCCTTTGCCGTAAAGCGTCAGGTCGGCGGGATTGATCGCTTGGTTGAAGGTGGCCGTGAAGCCGGTAGGCGTTTTGGTGAGTGCCGAGACGCTGAGACCCGAGGTGGGGATGGCGGTGCTCGTGCCGATGATGGCTGGATTGGTGGCCGTCACGTCAGCGGCGGTGATTGTCTGGTTGCCTTCCGTTTTGAATATGACGCTGAAGCTGCCCATGCCACTTGCTAGCGCGGCGCTCTGAGGCAGAAGGGCGGCAGGATCGCTGCTGGCGAAACGAATGTGGCCCCCGTAACCGGTGGCGACATTATAAAATGGATCCAGCGCCGTGATGGTGACGTTGAACGGGGTCCCGGTAATGGCGGAAGTCGGCAGATTGCTAAATGATAGGCTCGTAGCTGGCGCTGGCTTGACGTTAATGGACGGAGCAATCGAGGCGCTCACCGTGGCTGTGTCGGCCGCCATGATGGATTTGGTGCCGGCGGTCTTGAGAGTCGCAAGGAAAAACCCAAAACCAGAAGTCAATGTGATGTCCGCCGGCAATACCGCCTGCGGATCGGTGCTACTGAAATGAACGGTACCTGTGTAACCCGTGACCGTGTTGTGCGCCGCGTTCTGGGCGGTCACGGTGACGATGAACGGCGTGCCGGCGGTGACGCTGGTCGGCGCGGCGACGACCAACGTCAAATCGGGGGCGGGGTTGATGGTGAGCGTGTTGGTGGCCGTGGACCCGAGGTTGCCATTCGTTGGCGATCCCAGGGTGAACGTCAACGTGCTGGGAGCAACGGCCGACTGGTTTTTATTGAGCGTGCCCGTGATTGTGCCTGACGTTTGCCCCGCGGGAATCACCAAAGGGCTGGCTGTAACGTTGCCATAATCGGCGCCGGCCACCGCCGTGCCGCCCAACGTGAATGGGATGGTCGTGGTCGCATTGGAGACTTTCGACAGATTGACGTTCACGCTAAAAGTGCCGGCGCCTGCGCTTAGCGTCTCGGCAGCGGTCGCGAAGGTAACGCTGGGTGGCGGATCGGTTTCCTGAATGGCGATTGTGTCTTGGGCATTAGCGCCCAAAGCGGCGTTGCTTGGACTGCCCAAAGTGAGGATTAGCGTTTTGTTCACCGCATCGAATTTGTTGTCGACGAGTAACTTACCCGTTATGACAGTGGAGATCTGACCGGCGGGAATCACGATTGGCGAGGCGGTTACACCACTGTAATTCACGCCGCTGACCGCCGTGCCGCTCAGCGTAAACGGAATAGTTGTAGTAATGGCGGACACTGTGGACAGGGAGACGACTGCGCGTAAAATTGCCGCCGCTTTCATTCACTGTTTGGCTGGCGTTCGGGAAGGTCACGGTGGGCATTGGATCCGTTTCATTAATGGTAAGGGTATCCGCCGATATGTTTCCCAAAGTGGCGTTGGTGGGTGTGCCAAGGCTAAAGATAAGCGTCTTGTTCGCTGAATCGAATTTACCATCGTCTACCAAGGTGCCCGTAATAGTCGCCGACGATTGGCCAACGGGAATGACGAGCGGGCTCGGCGTGACATTCTTGTAGTTGACGTTGGCAGAAGCAGTGCCGCTAAGCGTGAAGGGAATCGTCGTGACGGCTTGCGTCGCCCCCGTCAAATTCACCGTTATGCTAAACGTTCCGTCGTTCTCATTGACGAGTTGCGCGGCGCTTGCAAGCGCGACCACAGGGGGGGTGCTGCTGTCTTGAATCGTCATCGTATTCGCCGTGACATTGCCTAGCGAGGCGTTCGTGAGCGTGCCCAACGTAACTGTCAGCAATTTATTGCCATCAAAGACGCCGTTGTCTAACAACGTGCCGGTGATCATGCCGGTCGTCTGACCAGCCGGAATCACCAGCGGGCTCGAGATTATTCCGCTGTAGTTCGTGCCGCTGACCGCCGTGCCGCCCACGTTGAAGGCAATGGTCGTGTCGACGGGCGAAGGGAGCGAGAGTGTAATAGGGATACTAAACGTCCCGCCGTTTTCGTTGACGGTTTCAGAGGCCGCGGAAAACTGAGCGGTCTCCTCGATTGTACCGGTGGCGCTTGCCGTCGTGATAGCTGCCGGTGAGTTAATGACAATCGGAAATGTATTGGAGTTTTGGTTGGTCACGACGAAGTCGGGTCGGCCATCGCCGTTCAAGTCGCCGATAGCCGTAAAATTGGTGCCCCGCGAAAGAGTCGCGATCGGCTGGTTTGAAAAGGTCAACACGGTTCCCCCGGGAGAAGTGGTATTTAGCATGACCACTTCCTTACCGGTGAAATAACCTGTCGCAACCATGTCGGGCTTGCCGTCGCCGTTGATGTCTTGAATCTTGATAAAGTTGTACCCAGATTGCTCTGGAACTTTACTCACTGCACTGAACGACGCGGTCGTTGCCCCAGGGGCCGTGTTGTTTAGCAAAACCGAGACGAAATTTCCGGCGCCGACGACTGCGAGATCGGGTTGGCCGTCACCATTGAGATCGCCAATGGCCGTGTAATACGGTTTTTGAGCGACGGCAAGATCTTGTTTGGCAAAGGAGGGAGAAAAGGATCCAGGGGTCGTGCTGTTAAGAAATACGGTAACGGTGCTTGCGTTGGGATTGGTGACCACCATGTCGGGTTTGCCGTCGCCATTGAGGTCGCCGACGGTGACGCTGTCCGGGTTCCCGCCCACGGGAAACGTTTTTTTCGAAAAGAAGGTCGGAACCGCGGCGCCCGGCGCGGTGGTATTCAAGAGCACGGCGACGTAATTCGTGTAATTGGTGACCAGCAGATCGGGCTTACCGTCCCCATTTATATCGGCAACGTCCACGCTTTGCACGTTGCTTCCCGCATTGAAGACTACGGGAGCCGAAAAAGAGGGAGTGAGCGATCCCGGCGCAGTTGTGTTGAGTAATACGCAAATCTCGTTGTTTTGATTATTGGTTGAGAGCGTCGCAATCAAATCGGGTTTTCCGTCACCATTGATGTCGCCCGTGGTCACCAGTAACGCCCTTTCCGGCACGGCAAATGCCGCTGGCGCATTGAAGGTTGCATTCGTCGCATCCGGAGGGGTGGTATTGACCATCACCGTAAGGGAATAGGCAGATAAGCCACCAACGACAACGTCTGGCTTGCCGTCACCATTGAAGTCAGATACGGCCGCCCCGCGTGTCGAATGGCTTAATGTAATTTGTGCCGCGGAAAACGAAGATACATTCGTTGCTTCCACCATCGGCGTCGTGTTGAACAGCACCGACACGCTGTTGGCACCGGAAGCACTATTGGCGCTAACAACATCGGGTTCGCCGTCACCGTTAAAGTCGCCTACCGCGACCGATGTTGGTCCACCGCCGGTGGAAAACTTTTGCTGGTTCGCGAATGTTGCCGTCGTTGAGCCCGGCACCGTGGTGTTGACCAACATCGAGACGCTATTGCTGCCGGCCGCGGCATTCGCAATCACCACATCCGCCTTGCCGTCGCCGTTTAGGTCCTTAATGGCCAACGCTTGCGGATCGGCCTCGGTTTGGAAATCCTGCTTGGCCGCGAACGAGAAAGTGTCCGCACCCGGTGTTGTCGTATTCAAAAGTACCGAAACGGTATTGTCGCCGGCATTGGCGACAACCACATCAGGTGCGCCATCGCCGTTTAAATCGCCGACCGCCACTGCGCTAGGTGTTGTCCCGGTATTGAAATCCTGCTTATCGGCGAACGCGGGAATAGTCGCTCCGGATGCGATCGTGTTCTCGAGCACCGAGACGCTGCCGGCGGCGCCATTCGTCACCACGAGGTCGGGCTTGCCGTCGCCATTGAGGTCGGCCATGGCCACGGCATAGGGGCTTGTGCCTGTCGCGAAAGGTCTTTGACCCGTGAAAGCAGGCGCGACGTTGCCCGGAAACGTGCTGTTCAGCAACACGGAGACGGTGGAGTCGCCGTGGTTGACGACCGCCAGGTCCGGCACGCCATCGCCGTTTAAGTCGCCGATGGCCAGTCCCGTTGGATGGGTGCCGACGGCAAAATCAAAATGGTTGGCGAAACTAACGGTTGTCGCTCCCGTTGGAGTCGTGTTCAGCAACACGGAAACCGTGCCGGCGCTGTCATTGTTGACCACGGCGAGGTCAAGCTTGCCGTCGCCATTGAGATCGGCGTCGGCCAGGAAGGCGGGGTTGGTCCCCACGCCGAAAATCTGCGGGCTGCCAAACGACGGCGTGGCCGCGCCGGGCGCGGTGGTGTTAAGCAGCACGGAAACGTTGTTGTCCCCCGCGTTCACCACTGCGAGATCGAGCTTGCCGTCGCCGTTGAAATCGCCCACCGAGACTGAAACGGGTTGCGTTCCCGAGGTAAAATCGACGTTGCTTGCCATCGTCACCGGAGCGCCCACGACACTGACAACACCGGTTAATTGCACGGAGAAATTGAGTGCGGCCGGCTTGTAAGCATTCGTCCCGAACACCGGAATGCCAATGGTAGCCGTGGCCGAGCCATAGGGGAATGTGACGGCACCGTTTTCTGGAGTAAAATCCACGTTCGGCTGCGCGGTGCCGGCAACGGTTGTATAACCGACGGTGAGTTGTGAGCCGAGATCACCGGAGCGGGTGACCGTGAAATCCATATTGCGGTGCCGCCCGAGCCTGCTTCCATTACATTCGCCGTGGCGATGGACAGGCTTACGGCCGGGGCCAAACGATCTTCCAGTTGTTCGACTTCGAGCAACCGAACCATTTGGATGACGCTTTACGCCTCGGAACCAAAGGGAAAGCGCACCAACGCTTCCACCATTGACGCACCGAATATGCCTTGGCCACTTGAATATCTCCGAAAAAAACGCGCAGCTATTTCAAATCAACGATTGGACCCAATCGTTTACCAACACGGCGGTCCAATCCAAGCCAGGACTGAGGATCATCGCCGCCTGGGCATCGGCGAGCACGGTTTTGCTTTCAACCAAACGTACGGTTGCTGTTGCCGATGGCGCCGCGTCGGATTTGACATGAAACGCTAAGTTCACCAGGCTGCCGGCCTGGTCGCTTGCGATCGGTGTGTCGACTGTAAAGCTGGATCGTGATCTGACCCGCCGCCGCATTCACCTGCGCCGATAACTGCCAGCCGGTGCCTTGGCTGGGGATTGAGCCAAGCGTGATGTCGGCCGCAGACACGCTCAAAACCGCTTGGATCATATTGGAGCGTCAACTCCGCTTCGACCAGACCCGTGCTGCCCTGCGGGATGCGGCTCATCCAGCAGCACCGGCACATTGACGATGCCAGCGCTGTGTCGCTTGCACCGATGCCGGCAGACTCAACACCGGATCGGCAGCGAACGGCGACGTGAACAGATTGTCGGCAATCGGCGGATTGGGCAGTGCTGGAATCTTGGCGACCGGCAACGCCAATAAATAATTGGAGAAGAGCGACGTGCTATTGGACGTCACTGCGTTGTCGCCGCTCAAGTCGCCGATGATGGCGGGGTCAAGCAGCGTGAATGCGGTGAAGCCGGTGTTCACTGTGGACGCGACGTTGGCGATCAGACCCTTGTCAAGGCCGTCGAGGTGGTGGTCGCCGTTGACATCGCCGAAGTAGGCATCGACATCGACGGCATTGCCGGGCACCACGGTGGCGCCGCTGTTGACGGTGATGTTGCCGAGGGCGAGCAAGATCCTTGACCTGATATTGGCTGCGCGCCGAATACGGCACATAGGCCGTGATGTCGCCAAGGATTTGCGTGCCGCTGAGGATGGCGGTATCGGTGAACGCGAACGTGGCCACCGAATGAATGCCGTCGGCACTCGGGACGATTGCTCGTCATCTGGAAGACCGCCGCCCGCGTTGGACGGATCGCTGACGCCACCGGTGACGGTGAGAATGTTGGCGTTGTAAGTCAGCGTGAAACCCGCGCTGGTTAAGTTGGCGGCGTTGTAGATGGTGATCGGAATGCCGATGTGCCCGCCGTTGGCCGGATCATTGGGCACTTTGATGAGCGTGCTGGTATCGCCCGATGCATTGGGCCCGCGGCGAAATCGGGGATGCCGAGAACTTCCGTTCTTGTCGGCCTGGTAGGTCGTGGTGAAAGTGCCGACGAAATCGGCATGGCCGCCCTGGCCGTCGTCGAAACCTTGGCCGGAAACGTCTTGGAAGCCGTTGTTGCCGACGCCGCTCAGAAGCGTCACGGTGTAAGTGTCATCGGGCAACGCCGCCGACCCGCCGGGATTGGAAGCGGCGAGGAAGTTGGATGAGACGTTGAATGTGACCAACTTCTTCGACGCATCGACGATGAGCGTGCCGGGATACGGCTGGCCATTGTTGCTGTTTTGGCCGACGAGCAGCACGTCTTGCTGGGTGTTGCCTTTGCCGTAGATCGTCAGATCGGCGGGATTGATCGGTTGGTTGAAAGTGGCGGTGAAGCCGGTTGGGGTTTTGGTGAGAGCGGTGACCGCCAAGCCGGAGGTGGCGATGGCGGAGCTGGTGCCGATGATGGCCGGGATGGTGGCGGTGGTGTCGGCGACGGTGATCTTTTGATTGCCCTCGGTCAGCAATTGCACGTTGAAAACATGCACGCCGTTGTCTTGGCCGGCGCCGGTGGTGAAGGTGTAATTGCCGCCAAAATCGCCTGCGGCGACTGCGGCAGTGTCGGTGCTCGAAAGATGGACGGTGCCGGTGTAGTTGGGGACCACGTTGCTGAAGGCATCGAGGGCCGTGACGGTGATCGGGAAGCTGGTGTTCGTAACTGCCGTCGCAGGGGCGGCGACTTGGAAATAGACGGCGGGGGCGGGGGTGACGGTGATGGTTGAACTTACGCCCGAAATGGAGTCGGTCTTGTCGGTGGCGGTGATCGTGTAGGTGCCCGCGGTTTTAAGCGTTGCCAGGAAATAGCCGAAGCCGTTGGTCAGCGAGACATTACTTGGAATCGTGGCCGACGGATCGCCCACCGCGATGGGAATGCTGGACGGCCCGCTGTAGCTCGCCACCGGATTGCCGAACGGGTCGGTCGCTTGCACGGTGACGATGAACGAACTGCCCGCCGTCAAGGTGTTGTTGCCGAGCGCCGTGACGACGAACTTGCTCAAGGTGCCCGTGTTGACCGTGATCGGCGTCGTCGCGGCGGTCAACATCTTGTTGGTCTGATCGGCGACGGTGATTGTTTGTGATCCCGGCGGCCGTCAGCGCCAGCGTGAAAGTGTGCGTGCCATTGTCGCTCGGCAAGAAGGTATAAGTTGTGGGCAAACCGACTCCGCCGAGGCTGCTCGTAAGCTGCACGGTGCCGGTGTAACCTGGCACCGGTTGGCCGGAGCCGTCTTGGGCGGTCACGGTGAAGGTGACGCTGCCGCCGGCGGTGATGCTGGTGGCGCTGAGGTTGGAGATGGTGAGTTGAGTTGGCGCGGGCGTGATGGCGCCGGTTGAGTCGGCGACGGTCGTGACAGTGTAGTTCTTGCCGTTGTTGCCGTCGTTGATCGTGAAACCCGCGACGCTGAGCGTTTTGCCGGTGCCGACGCTTGGGTCGCCGAATGCTTCGGACAGGCCCGTCACGGTGTCGCCGGTTTGCAGGCCGGTAATAGTGGGAACGGCGGCGGCGCTGATGGTGCCGTCGAAAGATTTGGTGTCGGTTGTCGCGGTGAGAGTCAGGGGGGCGGGTGTAATGTTGGCCGTCGTCGTTGGTGGCGCAAGGGAGTAATCAAAGTTAAACGAGCTGCTAAAAAAGAGCCCTGTGATGGTAATTAAAACCCCGGTGCCAACATTTTTGTTTGCGAAGGTGGCAACCATTTGGCTGGTGTTCAAGGTCGCCGAGTCGGTTCCCAAGAATCCCGTGATTTTGGCTCCGCTCATGTTCACGGTAGCCACCGTCGTGCCATCATATACCTTGGCGCTGGCAGCGATTCCGGTAATCGTCAAGGGCGCGGGTTTGATGGTGGCAGAAAATGCTAAACGAGACGCCACGGAATAGTCGTTTGCCTGCAGACCACTAAGTGCAAGGCCGGCGACATTAACAGTGGTTCCCACCACAGTGTTGCCAGACAACGTAGCTGTGGCTTTGCTAGTATCCAGCGAAACGTTGTCGCCGTTAAGCAATCCTTGTAGCTGTACGTTTTGCGCGTTCAGGCTTGCTGTTTGGGAACCAGTATAAACGGTATTTTGCAAGGCCAGGCCTATTACGCTCAACGTCACTGGGGTGATGTTCGCCGTCAATGCCGGTTGCGTAAGCGTGTAATTGCTCGCATGATTTCCGCTCAGGGCCAAACCGCTCACTGTCACTGGAACCGCAGTCCCGACGTTTTGGCTCGCGAAGATCCCCGCGACTTTGCTCGAATCAAGCGTCACGGTGTCGCCGGCAAACATTCCTTTGAGCGTCGCGGCGGATGTATTGATAGTTGCCTGGGTGCTTTGGTTGTAAACCTTGTTCGAGGCAGTAATGCCGGAAACAGTGAGCGTATATGGCGCAACCCTTAATCCGCCGGACAACGTTCCTACACTTCCAAAAAATCCCGCTGCAGACGTATAGACGGCTTCGATTTCGTCCGCATTACCGCCCGTGGCATGAAGTTGCGTGGGTGCAGTTGTGAGCGTCCAAGTAGCGGGACTGCTGCCCGTCTGGAGAACGCCGGCACCCAAGTCGGCGCCGTCTGGGGCATCGTAGAATTCAACATTTCCAACCGGAGTGCCCGCGCTCGCGGACACCATAGCCATGAAGGTGACGGGTGTGCCATACGTCACCGCGGCGGCGGAGGCCGTTAACGTCGTCGTGGTCATCGCGGCACTTCCGACATTCAGGACCACGTCATTGCCATCGCCGCCGACGTAGGTGATCGTGGCGTTCAACGAGGAGCCGAGAAAGTTGGGGATAACGGCCCCTTCCGGCAAGCCGTTGAACGTACCGCTTACGGGCTGCGAACCAGCGTGGTTGATGATGAAGAAGCTTTCGCCATTGGCCGGCGTGATGTTGCCGCTGATAACCAGCTTCGCTCCCGCCAAGTTGACGGTGCCGCCCGAAGTAACCAAAGCCCGGCTGTAGTTGGTGGGGCCGTCGAAAATGACATTGAACGTCGAGCCGGCCTGCAGATTCCACGCGCCTGCTGGCCAGATTACCAACTGCGGCGCTGGAATACAGACTGCCACCGCTTTGTACGGTCACCGGGCCATCCATGCCGGTGCCGGTCAAAGTCTGGCCGCTTCCGACAACAAGATTGCCGGTAATTGAGCCATTATTTATTAGCGTGGCAGCGCTAAAATTGCCGCCTGCAACTTGGAACGTACCGCCATGGGCAAGCGTAACGGACCCGCTTCCGGCGTTCAAGTTTGCCGTGACGGCGCCTAAGCTGTTCAAAAACTGATTTCCACCAGTAGACGAGGTATCCGTCGTCAAGCTCGTCGAGGAGGCCAGCTCTAGGGGTTCGCTTATACCGATGCCGGCACCGCTTACAAGCGTGACCGTCGAGGCATTCGCGATCTCAGGCACATTGTTCGGCGCCGACTTGGCTTGAATGCCGCCGGCGCCCGAGGCGAGGTTAATGGCGCCGGCGTTGCCGTTAAGGGCCGCGCCGCTGCCGGCGCCATCGTCGAGAATGATTTGCCCGGTGCCCGCAGGTGATTGCACGGCAATCGTTGAAGCGCCGGGGGTCGTCGCGGAAGTCGCGTTGACAAAGGTGATGTTGCCCGTTTGATTGGTATCGCCAAAAGTGATCGAGCCGTTGGAAGCGGTAAGGATGCGTGCCAGCTCCGCGGATGTCAGGTTGATGCCGGTGCCCGAAGCATTGTTGGTGCCGCCGATGGTAATCGGCAGGCTGGACAGGGATGGACGGATGGTAATCGCACTGGCACGCGGTTGGTTGAAAGTGAATTCGCTAGGCACTGAACGGTTGGTGATAAACAGATTCCCGCTTCGGTCGAATACGGGAAACTCGCCAAAATTCCCATTGAAGGCGAAGGGAAGCGGTGTTGTGGATCCGGGAAGAACCTCTTGCATCACCTCACCATAGGTGCCGACAAAAAGGTTCCCGCGGGCGTCAACGGCCAGGCCGCTTGGGTCGCCGAGCCCGGTTATCGTGGCAGTGGGACTGATGGTTCCCGGGGCGTACTCACTGACCGAATTGCTGCCAAAACCGATCCCGACAAACAAATCGCCCTTTGAGTCCACGGCTATTTGAGTTGGCATTTGAGTGGAAACGGACGTGCGAAGTGTGACGGCGTCGTTATTGCCCGGGAGAAATCGATAGACTCGAGCATTACTGTCGAGGACATAAACATTGCCGCTCCCATCGACCACCATTTCCAAAGGGTTTTGAAACGAACCAAAGGTTCTAGTGGGTGTCGTTGCTCCAGGTAAAAACTCGCTCACGAAACCGGGCAACGGATTTCCGTTTACACTCGTGTAACCTTCGGTAACGACAAATAAATCTCCGCTATTATCGAAAGCCAAGAGGTTGGGATTGGTTACGTTAATGGTCCTCGTCGGAGTCCTGCTACCCGGCGCGAACTCGCTAACCGCGTTGGCATTGTGTTCGGCGACATAAAGGTTGTCTTGACTATCGACCGCCAGCGCCACCGGGTCGGCTAGCCCGTCGATCGTGAAGTTCGGGCTGGTGCTTCCGGGAAAGTATTCATTGACCGAAGTGGAGGATTGGCCGCTCGAAGCGCCGTATTCACTTGCCGTGAACAGATCATCTTTGCTATCGACCGCGATCCGTGCGACCCCGTTGGGTGCCGAGAAATTGGCGACCGGCGCATATTGTATGTCGCCAATAATCGCAGTCGGATCAATTTTCATCGCCGCGCCGCGTAACGTCATCCGCGCGGCGTACACGATGGCGCCTGGACCAATGCTTAGCGAGCCAACGCCGTCATCGCCGGCGCCGGAGGGAGTCAAATCGGCGCCTAGCGAAAGTGTAGTCGGAATAGTGCTACCGCTGGACACGGTGGCGCCATCACCGAATTGCAGGTCTGCTCGTGCGGTGATGTCAATGGGTGCTCCAGGGGAACCAAGGAGCATTCCCACGTACATGCTGCCCAAGCCGTCTAAGTATACGCCTCTTGGTTTAATGATCGTCCCAATACTTAAGATTTCGTCATAGTTGACACTATCACCAAATTGAATGCGGTTGGTAGCTGTGCCGATGGGCCCGCTGGTGTCAAGGTTCACGAAGTAGCCGGTTGTTGCAATTTCGGCAACGTTATTGCTGGCACTCAGCGCAATAATGCCCCCGGTGCCCGCAGTCAGACTCATAACTCCGCCATTGCCATTGAGCGCTGTGCCGCTGCCGCCATCGTCGAGAATGATTTGTCCAGCGCCAGTAATTGATTGTTGAATGACAGTGTTGGTTCCCGCAGTTGTGGCAAGCGTGGCAGTAGTAATCTTGATGTTACCAGTCTGGCTGTCGTCGCCGATTGTGATGCTGCCGGCGGAAGCTGTTATCAGCGTGGCCAACTCGGCGCTAGTGACACTGAAGCCCGATACAGATTGCGTGCCGCCGAGGCTTATCGGCAACGACGGTACTGACGTTCGGATCGTTATTTGATTGGTTGTAGCCGGAATGGGCATGCTGACAACTTTGAAAATTGTATTCGTGTTTGACCCGGAGAAGTAAAGGTTTCCATTTGAGTCGAAGGCCATGCCCGCAGCGCCGATCGCGCTGTTTTCGGTGTACAGGCCGTTGGTCGTTTGGGAAAAGAGTGTGACGCCGCGAAGGACTCCAACAGGGTTGATCTTGACTATCGGAACGTTGGAGGAGGAACCTGTCGCGTAGAGTTCATTGGTGCGGTCAAAAGCCAAGCCCTGCGGAGTGATTTCCGTATTGCTACTGAGAAATGTGCTGGCGGCACCGGCGGGCGTGACTTTGATGATCGATTGACCGACGATAGTTCCAACATAAAGATTACCGGTGCCATCAAAAGCTAGGCCAGCGGGTCCAGTTAAGCCTTGGGTTGTATCCACGAACGTGCTAACTACTCCAGCCGGAGTGATCTTGCTGATTGTGTTTCCCAAAAGTCCGCCGGTGGTAAAACCTTGATTGTTGGATACATATAAGTTGCCGCTGCTGTCAAAAGCTAGCCCGGAAGGGCGCTGGAGTTTATGTGTATCGTCCAAAAACACACTCACCGCGCCATTGGGTGCGATTTCGTCGATCGTATTAGAATAGACATTCCCAACAAAAAGATTGCCGTTGCCATCAAAAGCAAGGGGCGCCGGGCCATTAAAAAGAGCGCCACTTGCAAAAGTGCTCACTAGGCCTGAAGGAGTGATCTTGCTGATCGTGTTGGCTCCCGCATTGGCGACGTAAAGGTTGCCGCTCGAGTCAAACGCCAGGCCATTCGGGTAGTTTAATCCGTGTGTATTATCCACAAACGTGCTCACCACCGCTTCCGTCGCCATGGCCTGGCCCACGGTCGCGGTGGGATCGATATTCACTCCCGCCGCGCGAGGTTGGCGCTCGTCCCAAACACCGATGCCCCGGCACCGATTGACAAGGTGCCGACACCATCATCGCCGTTGCCGATCGGCGTCAGGTCGGCGCCCAAAGAGAGTGTGTTGGTGTCGCTGACGACGGACACGCCTTGGCCGATGTTCACATCGCCGGTCGCTTGCAGGTTCACCACGCCATACTGGCTTGTGATGTTAGCGTTCACATTGAGGGCGGCGTTGGTGCCGCCGACGATGAAGTTGAGCGCGTCGGATCCGGAAACGGCGACGCCGATCGTGAGCGGCCTGGCCGACAAGACATTCAAATCGCCGCTGAAGGATGATGGACTCCCGGAAAAAGCGACGGTCGGGATAGTGCCATCGTTGATATTGGTGGCCACAAAGGAGCCACCGATGAAGTTGACCGTCTGCCCGCCGCTAGTGCCGGTGATGGTTATCGAAGTGAAATCGTTGGCGAGGTTGGCAATCTCCGTCGCACTTTGGTTGCCCGCGACACCAGAGACTGCGAATTTGCCGGTCGCGTCAATGATTGTTCGGCCGGCAGTCGTGTCGCTGACGACTAGATTGCCGCCGGTCGTGCTCAAGTTGACCGTGTCGCCGCCGGTGATGACGATTTGCAGGCCGCCGGCCAGCGGATTGAGCGTGGTGGTTGGGGTGATGCGGTCCTCAAGCCGTTCTACCAAGAGCCGCACGCGCGAAGCTTGCTTTCGGCGAATCGGCTTGCCTTGTCGCGAGACGTGGAAAGTGGATGAAAGCCAATAGGGAAACCGCCGGGAGAGGAACTCGAACATGCTGGCTCCAAGAAGTCCCGCACAACGCGGGACTTCCTTGGCCCGGCAGCAAAAAGCGACTGTTGATTGTCAAGGAAGCATGCCTAAATGTCAAGGAAAGAGGCGGCCAATCGTTCGCCGTCAAAAACGAGAATGCCACCAATCTTGGGCAAGCGGCGACTGGGACCCAAGTCTCGGCGGCGAGCAAGCATCCATGGATCCATGGTCTCCGCGGAGCCATTCAACCATATCGGCGTGGCTTGTGGAGAGGTTGATAACTCGTCTTTTAGAAACCTGCCTTTAATCGTTGATTGGCAAGTGTTTGCGCTAAAAGGCGCCAGTGTAGGCTTCGCACGCGTTTGCATAGTTGTCGTCCGGCGCATTGTAAGAGCGGTTTGCATAAGCACTTAGACCATGCAAACCACTGTGCAACGCGTCCCCGAGCTGTCTGCAGTGGTAGGCGATTACCGTTTCGAGGTAGTCATTTATCAAGAAATGAGCCCGAGCTCTCTCGGTTTAGTCCATCGACGAGGCGTGGCGCTCACTCGTTGGTGATCAGCCGCGCGGAACGATTTTTGGTGAAATAACTCCAAGTCCACTGGACGAGCACGAGCAGCCGGTTTGGGCCCGACGCGCCAAACCGAAATCAGCTTGGCTGAGCGTATCGATGGACACCAACACGCGCAACGCCCCGCCACTATAGCCGCTCTCATGGTCGCATTTCGAGCCTGTCTAGGGTCGCGCGAGCCGTACGAGTCAGCCGAGAACCTCTCGCCCCGTTCGCCAGGGCAGCGAGCAGGCGTTGCGCCGACGGGGTGCCGATCATTTCCAGCACTTCGACCGCGTGACCCAGACGGCGGTGTTCCGTTTCCTGCTCATCCAAGACCCGCTCAAGGCGCTGCCTGACCTCAAGTGTCCCGGCTTTTGCTAGCGCAGCGCGCAGCGCCGCTTCTGCATCAGGACCGAGGCGCA
The DNA here is from genome assembly GCA_963750865.1 of uncultured Planctomycetota bacterium. Classification (GTDB taxonomy): domain Bacteria; phylum Planctomycetota; class Planctomycetia; order Gemmatales; family Gemmataceae; genus CAVVSQ01. The sequence goes on along the minus strand of CAVVSQ010000019.1, from coordinate 153,594 downwards.
CAAGCACCTCGCGCGCCTTCGCCCGCTCGGCAAAGCGATCTGAATTGAGCTGGCGAACCCAAGCGGCGATCTTGCCGGCGTCGATCACCACAGCCGGTTTGAGGTCGAGCGCCAATCGGGCCACGGCAAGGTCGCCTGCCGCTGCACCGAGGCACACGGCCGCATAGGCGATCCTGGGATCGTCCGCGCCCAGGTCGTTCCAAAGCCCGGCCAGCGCCATCGGGTCCGGGATCTTGCCGCCGGACCCCAATTGTGTGACATCCCAGACCAGCGCCGTCGTGTCGGCGCTGTCTGACGCGAGACGGCGCCCGTCCGGGGAGAACGTAAGCTGGGTCACTGGCGCCCGGTGGCCCGGCAACACGATCTTTTGACCGGTCGTTAAGTGCCACAAGTGGACGGACGGGTTCGACCAGTCATGCTCGAAAGCTGCCGCCAACTGGGTACCATCCGGGGACAGAGTGATTTTCACGGGGCCGTTGTAACCGGGCTCCGTCACCTTAAGGATCCGCGCTAACCGTCCCCTGCCAGCCTCCCAGACACAGATCGATCCGTCATAGCTGGAGGAGTACACCCAGCGGCCACCCGGCGAGATCGTCAGCCCGCTCACCGCATTGGAGTGACCCAGAGATTCCCCGCTGATAAGGCGGATCTCCTTGCCGGTTGCCAAGTCCCAGTGACTAATCGAGGTCCCAGACAAGCTGCCAAAAAGTGCCTGTCCGTCAGGAGCGAAGGCGAGAGCAAAGACAAGCTGGGACGCATCGGCTTCCAACGCTTGGCTTTTGAGCGTGTGGACCAGTTTACCGCTGGAAAGAGCCCACACGCGAACGACGCCGGCTTCATCGCCGGTTGCCATGCTTTTGCCATCGGAGCTGAAAGCGAAGCACCTTATCAACGACTTGTGGCCTAAGAAACTCTTTAACGGGGCGCCACCTCTAGCCCAATCCCAGAGCCGGATCACCCCGTCGAAGTCAGCCGATAGGAGCAATGAACCGTCAGAACTGAAGTGCAAACAGGCGGCGTCAACAAAGCCGTCCCGCAAAGAGGTTACCTGCTTGCCGTTGGCCGTGTTGTAGATGCGAATCGGCTCCCCACCTGCGCCGCCAATCGCCACATGCCGCCCGTCCGGCGAGTACGCGAGCGAGGTTAGTTGGGATTCAGACCCGCTGAACAAAACCTTCGGTTTGCCCGTCTCTGCGTTCCAGAAGTTGACGGTCTGCTGCCGGCCGAACGTGAACAGCGTGTCGGCGTTGAGATAGGCGACGTTTTGGGAATGGCGTTGATATGGCTCGATTGCAGGCCCGATCTCCTTGCTGGTGACCGCATCCCAACGGCGTACCTTGCCATCGGCCCCGCCCGTGGCAATTGTTTTGCCGTCCGGGGAGAAAGTGATGGAGCACCGGCCTGCATCGTCACCATTGTGTGCCTGCCAGCGTCGATGCTCTGTCCATTTGGGTCCCGAATAGAGACGCATCTCGGTATAGTCAGGTCCCTTTGGAGGACGCCCCATACCCATGGCAAGCGCCAGCGATCCTCCATCCGGCGAGACAGCCAATTTCACGAACACGCCTGGAAGGCCCTTTTCGTGGTGAACGAGATTCCCCGTCGCTGCGTCCCACGCCATCCAAAATGCCACGTCCCTAACATCCCACCCCGCGACGAAAATCAATTTGTGGTCCGGGGAGGGCACGATGGCCGACATGCGACTGCCTGCAGGCACCGGCAGGCGGCGAAACTCCTGTTGCCTGGTCACATCCCATTTAACGAGTCCCACAACCGGTGGTCAGAGGCAACGGACGCAAAGCCATTGATCTGCCGCAAGGAAAATCTCAAACCGCAACTCCATTGGAAAGCTGTCGTCGTCGAGTGGTTGCCTTCGCTCTCGACATCCAAGGCCCCCACGCTCACTTCTTTTCCAACCGCTCCCACACCTCGTCGATGGTCTGGCCGTTTGCAAGTTTGCCCTCGGAATGCCACTTGGCGCCTTCGACGGTCGCCTTGAAGACATGGGTCTTGCCATTGATGATGTCGAAGTCGGAACTGATGCCGTATTCCGGGGATTCCTTGTAAACGTCGCCTTGGAGAGTGGCATAGCCCCCCGCCGCCCGGAACACCTTGCCGTCTTTGTCATAGGTGGCCCACATGAATTGCGTCGGAGTGACGTGCTTGAGCATTGTCGTCCCTTCGGGGAGCTTGAATTCTTGGCCCCCGTAACTGCCTGAAACCAATTTCCAAGTTCCCACCAGCTTGTGGCTCGTATTGGTGGTTCCCTTGGTGGTCTCATCCGCCACCACCAGACCGACCGCGAACAATGCTAATGTCGCCGCTGCAAACTTCCGCATGGCAAGCTCCTTGGAGAAAAGGGTATCCCATCGCACGTTGAAAGCCAGCTTGAACGCTGTACGCCTCGTCGCGAGAACCTCGTCCCGAGAAAATGAATACGCCGGTGACAGGAAAACGTCAAATGCTGCGCCCCAGTCGGCTAGACTGTCAGCTCAAGCGGGTTCCTGGGACCGCGACCAGCGTGACCGGCCCGCTCTCCGACACCTGCCTAATGGCACAGCAGCTATCGCGGCGGGCCATAGGTTGCTTGCACATTCTTATCGGGGCCGAAGAGACGGAAGAGGGGGCCCGGCCTTGGCTACCGGGCGTCTAACGCGGGAGAGGTCGGTTCCGTGCTGAGGACCGAGTGTCTCATCGCCGGCCCGGAACACCTCGCCCAATGCACTGGGCGGAGGAGGCTCCGGCGAGCGCTGCGTGAAGGACAAAAGCCCGTCATCCTTCGCGGAATGGCAGGCGTTCTTCGGTACGGTTTAGACGGGAATCGGTTTGCACGCGAATCAAACAGGTTGCTTGTGGCGACGTCGCAATCCAAAGCCGCGGTTCCGGATCGAACAGCAGATCAGGACAAGATATTTACCGTGGCTTACTTTCACCGTTATTTTCAGAATTACCTTGACATGCCCCCTTCGGCCCGTTCCCATGTGTTCTGTATTGCTGCGCTTAAGGAGCCGGGTGGGCGCAGAAATTGCCATGGATCTTTGTATTTCTTTCAGTTCCTCATGAACTGGAGTAACTCGCATGAATCGCCCTTTTTGCTTGTCCCTTTTCGCAATCGCTGTTTTGGGTCTCACCCAAAACTGTCATGCCGCGGTGATTTCTTACACAGCAACTCTCACAGGTCCCAACGAGTCCCCGGCTAACGCATCGCCGGGTATCGGGTTCGCGCAAGTTGACGTCGACACGGTTGCACACACCCTGCACGTGAACGTTACTTTTAGCGGCTTGCTTGGAACTACTACGGCATCGCACATCCATAGTGCGACTGCGCTTCCCGGAACCGGAACTGCCCTGGTCGCGACGACCACGCCTACGTTCACAGGCTTCCCGCTCGGCGTGACGGCGGGAACTTACGATAACTTTTTGGATCTGACCCAGGACTCAAGCTACAACCCGGCTTATGAGGCTTTGAATGGTGGCACTGCAGCCAGTGCCGAAGCAGCGCTGGACGCTGGCTTGGCAGAGGGAGAAGCCTACTTAAACATCCACACGACCGTGGTGCCCGGAGGCGAAATCCGCGGTTTTCTGGAGCCGTTTGCCACCCCCGAACCGGCCACCTCGACGCTGTTTGCCGTTGGCTTCGCTGGTTTAATCGGCTACGTTTGGCGACGGAAACGTGTCGAGCTGCTGTAAGCATGCCGCGAGCCCGGCTGCGGAAGCGACTATCAGTTCGCTCGTATGCTACTAACACGGCCAGGGCATATCAAAGGCGATTCAGGGATAGGACTTCGGTGAGAAAGGACGTGCTGATCATACAGCGTTTCATTTTGCCGCTGAGACTGTCTTTGACGGGATGATGCTTGAGGAGGGTGATCGCCACATCAATGTCCGCCGCAAATCTGTTCAGTGATGTCGGCGGCGATCCGCACCAGCGACCGCACGTCAGCCATGAGGGCTCGCACCTGTCCAATCGAATACTCGCATGTTTGCGAATAGCGTCCATTTTGCGGAGGCTGATTCTTTCCTTGAGTTGTGCGGCGACCCGTCGATTTCAGCCACGGTTTGTATTTGAATCGCGGCGCGAGACATTCTCGCCCTGTGGCGGCATCTTCGCCGAGGCGGGCAACTACGATTTGAATGTCATCAACGCGGCATTGGCGGCCAACGTGGTAAATGAAGGAACAGGCCTGCTGGCGGATGGCGGCAATGCCGCCGGCGGGGGCCCGTATCTGCAAAACGGCGGCCTTGGGACCGCGCGTTGTGTTGCCGACACCACCGCCCTAATCGTTGCCAACGGCGGCTCCGGCCGAAGGCGCTTTGGCACGCCAAACAGAGGGCTAGGGGGCAACCATTTTGAATCCGGATACAGATTTTTAGGCCCGCCGGTCGCGGTTTTTGAGCGCGAAGGTTCCAAAAGGAACGCGCCAGGCGCGCCGGCTAATCAACAAGGCGTTCAACGCCGGTGTCAGGAGCCAAGCCTCGACCACTCGGCATTCGACCGAGTGTTTGCCTTACGGTGAGGCCAAGGGAGGAAAAATGAATGCTGGCACCCCGATCCTGACGACGCTCATGGTGCTGTGTCTGTTAGGCGGAGCCGCCGAGGCCTGGCGCGGGAACATGGGGCGCTGCCTTCTGTTTCTTCTCGCCGGCGTGGTCTTGGCCGGCTATGTCGTCCTGCAATCTTTCGTGCCCGGCGCCCGCAGGTGATTATGTCCAAAGCCAAAGCGGTTCTCGAAACCTTAGCCCGCGGCGCTCCCGGAGCCCACGAGACCGAGGAAGCGACGGCATCGCTGGTATGACAACAAGCTTCAAGGCGCTGTGACGCCTTGAATTCCGCTCAACTCAGTGGACGCAAAAGTTGGGTTGCGTCAAGTGAAACTGGTTTAAAACTGCTGCAATCACGCCCACATGGCGGCATTGTTGACTTCGATGGCCCAGTTATTATACATTCACCTTTCGTGGGCTTGCGGAGCCGAAAGCGGTCAGCATCCGGTGATAACCAATGACCAACCGGTCGTTGACGCTCGCGGCTCGCCAACCTAACAGCGGTGAGCGCCAGATCTTCCCTCTATTTACCGCACGAACTCCGCCCCCACCGCATTTCCGCCTTTCAATTGTTGAATGTACGGCCCGACGCTTTCTAGCACCGCGGCGGGGATGGTCAGGCGGCTCTCCAAGCCGGTGACGGAGAGTTTGACGCCGATGCCGACGGGCGGGGTCTTCGGGAATTCGGGAAGGTGCGTGGGTCCTGCGCCGGGCGGCAGCATGGTGGCCATCAGGCGGGTCGTGGCCGCGATGGTTCCGCGCGGGCTGATGAAGATGACCCACTGCGAACCGGCGGGCAGGGATTCCATGGTCTTGGCAATGCCCTTGTTCTGACTGAGGTCGGACGCCTTATCGCTATAGGCCTTGAGGAAGCCTTTGAAGGTCTTGGCGGGCGTGTAGCGCAAGAGTAGGGTGTTGTTGTCAGCGGCGATGGTCGTGACGATCATCTTGCCGCCGGGGCCGAAATAGGCTTCCATCAGCTTCTTGACCAGTTCATTTTGGTTTTGTTCACCCGCCTTATCGACAGTCACTTCCAGCGCGGGCTTGCCGTCCACTTTGGTTTTCTTCAATTTCATGGATTGATTGGTAAAGCTATCCGGCAACTTGATGGTCTTCATGAGGTCGTCGTATTCCGCCAAGAATACTTCATAGTCCTTGAAGTAGGCGGCGGCGTCCTTGACCTTCATCACCGCGTAGACGTTGTGAAAAAACGCATCGTTGTCTTTGCCTGTCCCGATAACCATGGACATACTCCGCAGGCCCTTGACAAGGTCGCCGCCGGCCTTTTTCATCTTCGCGATCTTTTCGGCAGGCACGTCCTTGGCCATCGCGGTCATGATTTTCATGCTGAAGTTCATCATTTCGCCCATCAGGTTGCCCGACAGCGGGCCACTGAAAGCCATCATGTAGGGGCCGTTCGGCAGACCCGCAAGGTGGCCGCCTTCAGGGAGCGGGCCATTCGCACCCGCCTTGGCAAAACTACTGCCTGGGGCAAAGATCGCGGCGTAGTTCAAATCGAGATTGCCGGTCTTGTCCAGGCGACCACCCGCGACGAGATGGGTCACATCCGTTTCGACGGATTGCAAGAAAGTGTCCATGCCATCGAGCCAGCCCATCATGAACTGAGCCTGGGGCGCCACTTGGTCGGCGTTCTTGGCCAGGGTCAGTCCGGCGCGCGCTTTGCCGCACAAGAGCTTGATGCCTCGGCTGGTGAGCACGCCGGTGATGTCGTTCTGCGCCACCTGAGCTTGCACTGGGGCCAGCGCTTTTTTGCCACTCGATTTGCCTTGCAAGGCGTCCCTGAGCTCTTCGCGGTGTTCTGGTTTGGCAAGGACCGCAAACGAGCCTTTATGGCCGACGATCATTTCCCGTGGGATCTTGACGGTGACGATATCGCCTTCGCCTTGGGCGTTCATTCCTTTGAGGAACTGCGCGTAATCCGTCACCGGCAAGTAGACGAGTACGATCGGTTGAAAATCCTCGCGTTGCCCCAAGCGCAGAACCCCCATCGCGGCGCCCTTGCTGTTCAGCCCTTGGTCGATGCCCGATTCACTTCGTAGTTTTTCGAGCGGCGAAAACGGCAACGGCACACCAACGCGCTTCGACAGCGACTCGACCTTATCGCTGAACTCGCCGATGTTGTTGACGATCACGAAACCCGCGGCTTTCGCCGGGACGACTTTCAAGGCGTCCTGGGCCGTCTGCGCAGGTGCCGGCGCGACGGCGAAAAACCAAGCGGCCACGGCCACAAGTAGTCTGTGCTGCCATCTCATGACTGCATCCTCCAAAGATGAGCGAAGAGGGACACTATAGGTGGATTCTAAGCATTGGGCTTGGGTTTGTCGTCAAGGTTGAGGCCAGTCGCCAAGCTACCACGCGAGGGAAGACGTGGCGGGTGTGGACGCTTACGGTGCTGTGGATCGGCGTGCGACCCCCGGTGGGCTGTTTGAAAGCGTCAGGCCGCCACCGTCGGCGGAGAAGCGTGCGGTCGGATAGGCTCGATTCGACGTGGTGTAGGGATTGCAGGAATCGGCGGCGGAAGTCGCGAACACGGGCAAAACCCTGCCCGCCTCAAGGAGGGGCTGAATCGCTTACCGGTTTTGCGCCGGAATCATCCGGCGGCTCGCTAAAACACGGCGGTTGTCATCTGGGGTCGGATTTTAAGACGCGGTAGTGAGGGCGTTAGACACTCGAGTGAAGGTCTTGTTGACGTTAGTCCCCAACGAGGTAATGGAAATGATACTCACGATGATAATAAGCGCCAACATCACGGCATATTCGACAGCGGTCGGCCCGTTTTCCCGCACAATGAAATTCGCAACCGCTCGTTTCAAGCTCAATAACATGGCACATTCCTCTTCGCGGAAAAAGGGGTTTCCTGCAACCCCGGCCGAGCCGCTTGGCGACCTATAAGAACATAGGTCGAGATTCGAATGCTGTCAAAACCTTAAGGAAACAGAGGCTCGGGGCGGTGTACTTCGCGAACTGGATTCGCGGCAATACCTCGGAAAAAGCCCGTTACCATTGAATCAACCGTTTCCAAAACGCGGTGCGGGTAGAGCGCACGACCGCGCTCGAGTCAAAGACTTCCTTAGCCGTTGGGTCGCTTCAGGCACCGCCGCCCACCAGTTCGATGCGAATATCTCTACCGGGGCCGCCCCCTTCGGCTGAAACGGCCCTCGGAATGTTGCAAGCATCAACGAACTAGCCAAGCGGTTGTCCCGCAAGAGCACATACAGCAACAAAAGGCAGTTGCTTGGGCCTGATAATCCAAACCGATATCACCAGCACCGCCGGACATCGTTCCTCCGTGGCCTCACTGGCCGCAGCACGCCTAAGAAACGATCTCGCGGATTACTTGGCCGTGGACATCGGTCAGGCGATGGTCGCGGCCGCCGTAGCGGAAAGTCAGGCGTTCGTGATCGAGGCCCATCTGGTGAAGAATGGTGGCGTGTAGGTCGTGCACATGCGTGCGATTTTCCTCGGCGCGGAAGCCGAACTCGTCGGTGGCCCCGTAGGCCATGCCGCCGCGGAAACCGCCGCCGGCGAGCCAGACGGAGAAGCCCCAGTGATTGTGGTCGCGGCCGTCGCCGCCTTGCGAGGCCGGCGTGCGGCCGAACTCGCCGCCCCAGAGGACAATGGTCTCGTCAAGCAGGCCGCGTTGCTGTAAGTCCTGCAAGCAGCGCGGCAATGGCACGGTCGCTGCCGCGCGGCTAGCTGGCGATGCGAGCGGTCGTTGTTCGCAGTGCGTGTCCCACGGCTGGCCGGCGCCCGTGTACACTTGCACCGCGCGCACGCCGCGTTCGATCAGGCGCCGCGCCAGCAGGCAATTCATCGCGAAGACATTGCCGGCGTCCAGGCCGATATCTGCTCGCGCGTCCGCGCTGATTCCTGGCCGAGGTCGAACGCTTCCTGGGCGGCGGTTTGCATGCGGAACGCCATCTCCATCGAAGCGACGCGGGCGTCGAGCAGGGCGTCGTGGCCGCGGCGCTCGGTTTGCAGCGCGTCCAGGCGCTGGATGAAATCGAGCTGGCGGCGCTGGCGACTCGGCGCTCAGGTGCTGGTTTCTGCAAATACGGCAATACGGTGCGCGGAATCGTAGCCGAGCCGGCAAATTCATGTGGCAGCCCTGGTAGACGCCGGGCAAAAATCGGTTGCTCCAGTTGGCGGCGCCGTTCACCGGCAACCCTGGGCACAGAACGATGTAGCCGGGCAGGTTCTGATTCTCCGACCCCGAGCCGTAGAGCAGCCAGGAGCCGTAGCTGGGCCGCAGTGCTTGCAGATGGCCGCTGTTCATCATGAACATCGACGGCTCGTGATTGGGGATGTCGGTGTGCATCGAGCGGATGACGCACAGCTCGTCGGCGAACTTGGCGACGATGGGGATAAATCTCGCTGATCTCCAGGCCCGATTGGCCGCAGCGGGGAAATGCGAAGGGCGAAGGCCGCAGGCCGACGGTCTGGTTTTCGGTGCGGTAGCCGGCGATGCTGCCAGGGCGCTGGCCGCGATAGCGCCGTAGAGCCGGCTTAGGGTCAAAGGTATCGACCTGCGAAGGCCCGCCGTTCATGTAGAGGTGAATGATGTGCTTGGCCTTGGCCGGGTGGTGAGGCCGCTTCGGAGCAAGAGGATTTTTCGTCAAATTGAGATTGGACACGGTCGGCGGCGCTTCCGCAGCCAAAACACTGGCCAGGCCGATCATGCCGAAGCCGGCACCGCAGCGTGTCAGTATTTCACGGCGCGAGCAAAGAGCGTTTTCGGACATCGCGATTCAATCCTTCCTTGTTAGTCGATCCACATGAATTCGTTCGCCGCCAAGATCGCATGGGCGAACTGTTCCCACGGCGTAAGTCGATCCTGTGCCGAGGTAGTTCTCGGCGCGTGTACGAATTCCAGGCTGGCGCGCATCTCGCCGGACTCTGGCTCGCGTCCGTAGGCCAGGCGAAACGCCAGCATGATGCGATCCTCCGCTTGGGGGCCGGCTTTTTCAAGACGGCGAGCCAATGCCTTGGCGGTCTCGATGGCGAACTCGCTGTTGAGCGCAAAAAGCTGTTGCTGTGGCACGGTGGTCACGCCGCGGCGGTCGCTGGTGACGTTGGCATCCGGGAAGTCGAACAAGATCATGAGCTTGTTTGGCTCCAGGCGGCTAACTTTGGCGTAAATGGTTCGGCGCACATTGTCGGCTTGACCCAAGTCAATCGAAGGCCCGCCACGCGCCGGATCGAGACGGCCCGACACCGCCAGCCAGGCGTCGCGCCAGGCTTCGAAGTCAAGCCGATGAGGCGTGTGACGCCAATGGTAGTGGTTGTCCGGATCGCGTTCGGCATTGGGCGGCACGTTGGAGCCGGCAAGCTGGTACGTAGTCGATAGCATCATTTCGCGATGAAGCCAGCGCAGCGACCAACCCGCCTTCATAAATCGCACCGCCAAGGTGTCGAGCAACTCCGTATGAGTCGGCCGATCGCCGTTTTGCCCGAAGTTGCTCGTCGTGCCCACAATGCCGCGGCCAAAATGATAATACCAAACACGATTGACGATTACGCGTGCGGTCAGCGGGTTCTTGGGGCTGGTGATGGCTTCGGCGAGTTCGAGCCGGGTGAATTTGGCTAAGCGCGCCGTGGTCGGTGCAGTTAGCACCTGCAAGAATCCTGGCGGGGCCATCTCGCCAACGCGTTCGACGTTGCCGCGGATGTAAATAGGCGTGGCCGAGCCGCCGCCGACGACCGCATGCGCCAGCGCTGGCTCTGGGGGCGATTCCCTTTGCAAACGGTCGTAATTCGCATGGCGATCAGCGTACTCGGCTCGGCTGGACGCGTTCAGGAGTTGAGGCGCCTCCTTGTCGCTGACAAAAAAAATGGCGTTAGGATTCAGCCAAAGCGTTTTGAGGAGGTTGGGCGGGTTTTTGTCCTCTTTGTGTGTAAGAGCTAAGCGAATCGCGCTTCCTAAGTCTTTGGTAGCCTTGCGCAGCTCGACCGGGACGCCCGCTGCCATCGGCGCGGCTGTCACCCCGGTTTTGGTCATGGCCGCCAGCCATGCTTTGACGGCAGGATCCTGGCCGTCAAATGTGCCTTGTTCGAGGAACTTGACCGCCCGTACAAGGAAAAACGCGTGCAGTTTCTCACGAGTTGCGATGGTGCCGCTATCACCGATGAGTTTGCTTTGCCGCGCCACGCGGATTTGCCAGGCGGCCTCCAAGTAATGGCCCGCGTCGGCGACGGCAGCCTTGATCGTGTCGCGCGTCTGGTCGTTGACCCACGCCTTGAGCTTGGCGTCCATCTCCTTGGATTTTTTCTCCCATTCCTTGCGCCTGGCCACCGTTTGTTCGTCAGCAAGGGCGATGGCCTGGAGACGGGAGCCGTTATAGGCAGCGGCCAGAGAGTAGTAATCGCGTGTCGGAATCGGATCGTACTTGTGATCGTGACAGCGGGCACACGAAACAGTCAGCCCGAGCAAGCCGCGCGATAACGTATCGATGCGATCATCGAGCTCGTCGGCCATGACCTGGGCGGCGACCGAGCCGCGATGATATTCCTGGCCCAGTCCCTGAAATCCAAGGCCCGCGAGTTTGACGAAATAGTCGGGCTCGGCGTCGGTCACCAGGTCGCCAGCGATCTGCAGCCGCACAAAGCGATCATAAGGCATGTCATCGTTTATGGCGCGCACCACCCAATCGCGGTAACGAAAGGCGTGCGGCGCCGTGTTGGCGAAGGCGAGCGCCTTGTCCTCGGCATAGCGTGCGACATCGAGCCAATAGCGCCCCCAGCGTTCGCCGTAATGCGGCGAGGCCAACAAACGCTCGACAACCTTGGCGAAGGCGTCGTCTGATTCATCCTTCAAGAAAGTGTCGATCTCGCCGGGCGTTGGCGGCAAGCCGATCAGGTCGAACGTCGCCCGGCGGACGAGGTCACGCTTGGTCGCGAGCGCCACGGGCTTAAGATCGTGTTTCTCCAGCTCCGCCAGGATGAAGTAATCGATGTCACGCTTGGACCAGGAGGAGTTTTTCACTTTGGGACGGGAATGCTTGAGCGGCGGCCGGAACGCCCAGAACTGCCTCGCCTTGGTCCAGTCGATGGCCGCACCGATGGACGCCGGCTGCGCACCGTCACGCGGGTCGGGAGCACCCAGCTTGATCCACGTCTCGAAATCGGCCAGAACCGCCGGCGTCAATTTCCCGCTTGGCGGCATCTGTTCGGCGCCTTCGTGCCGTAGCGCTTTAAGAAGCAAACTCTCCTTCGGCTTACCCGCCACGACTGCGGGCCCTGAATCGCCACCCTGGCGCATTCCCTCTTTGGTATCGAGCAACAACTTTGCCTTGAGCTTGCGATTTTGACGAGCCTCTGCCGAATGACATCGGAAGCAATGCTCGGCGAGCACCGGTCGAATCCTCTGCTCAAAAAACTCGATGCCCTTCGTGTCCACGATTTGGGCGGACGCGCGATGGGCGATCATGCAATAAAAGGCAACCAGCAACGAAATGCCGAGCGTGCGCATGGTTTGATTTCGTAAAAGAGTGAAGGCAAAACAAGCAAGCAGGCGGGTTAATGGGTGCCATGTTAGCATGGCCTGGTGGTGTTGTCCATTTGGAAAAACTCCGTTGTTGGCTATGCCCATCAGGCTTTCTGCCGCCGGCAAGGTTGAAGCTGCTGGACGCATTCTGGCTGCCGGACAGCCGGCTGGCGGCGCCGGTGTATTTGTAGACCTTGTCGCTATAGCTAATCCACCAGGCAGATGTCGGTGCCGTTGGTGGTGATGCCGGTGAGTTGCGCGGAGGAACTAAGGCCGCCGGCCGACCAGGAGATGAGCAACGTGCCGCCGGTGCTGTGGACGTAGACGGACTTGTTGGCAGTGGCGTGGCCGATCAGTACACGCCTTACGGGGTAAACCCGGCACATGCCTCATCTTCTCGCAGTCTTGGAAAATGGGGCGGCGACTCCCATCGTCCCGGCCCAGCCAAGCACATTGCCGGCAACCGCTCCCAGTCGCCAGCGGCGCCGCCGTGGGGAAGGGGCATAGCTGTCGCGGCGCCGGCTTGTATCACCTTCGTTGTCTTTGTATCGTTTGTGAGACGATTCCATTAGCTCCCATGGTTCATTTCAAACGACACACCATTTCCTTAAAGCCTTATCAAAACGTCATTTAACTTCAATTACCTGGGGCATTGCGTGTAGTTGGCACTTTGATTGCGATGATATCGCTCATGATCTGAGTCACACCGATTCCGGTCGCTAATCTAGGACAATTGCTTCACGAGGAGTCGATCAATGTGGAAGTCCATCCTGGTTATCGTATGCAGCCTTCTGTGCCTGGCGATTATCACGGCCGGAACGTCGGAAGCCAAGGGCGGGCATGGCGCTCGATCCAGCGGCGGCCGTGGCCAGGCCCACCACACCAACACCCCTCCAATAACGGCGTTTCAGCCAAAGCAGGCTAAGCACGATCACAAGCATAAGCACAAACATAAACCGATGGCGGACGTTGAGGGTGAATTGGACGCACCCTCAGCGGATGCCGACGAGGCGGAAGAGGCTCAGAATGGTGAAGAGGACCAGGAAGCTGAAGAAGCGGAAGCGGCCCTTTACGGCGTCGAGATTACCGGATTATTCAAGGGCACCGCCGCCAAAGAGGGCCTGGAGATCGGCGACATCATTCTGAACTTCAATGGGACGCCCACGCCGACCTTCGAGGCGCTGGCCGATGCGGTCGCTCGCTCCGGCCCTCAGGCCCAAATCCTCGTTATCCGCGAAGACGGCGGCGAGCGCGAGACGGTCACCCTATTCCCCAAGGAGGGGCGCATCGGCCTGTCCGGGGAGCCTGTGCGCGTAAGCAAGTGATTAAGCGGTGCATTCAAGTGATTAAGCGGTGCATTATGGAAGTGCTTCCAAACGCATTGGAAGCAACATCATCCATCTTCTTTGATTGGAGGCAATCATGAGTCTTTTAATTTCCCTCGACGTACTGGGTTTCGCGGGCGTTTCCATTGCGATTCCGCAGGCGAGCCAAGCGAAAGCGCCTGCGTGCCGTCCTTCGTCTTGCCGCCCGCCGTGACCCGGACGCGGTCGCCTACGGCCAGGGCGGGCCTGGGAACAAGAATTGATCGACGCCCTACCGCGACTGTTGGATTACGCGATTGTTGACGAAAGCATAAAAGAAGATGCTGTTTGGCGCATAAGCCGTAGATGGGTGCCTGATGTTCAACGGGCGTTCCAATTTCAAGCTGCTTCGACGGCTATGTGGCTTTTGTGTTCGCCAGTCGTCCCGCGTGCCCGGTTCGCCATGGGGCAAGATCAATTCCTAGCCACGCTAACCGCCGCTCGCGCCTCGATATATGTCGGAAAACGTGGAGAAAACGCCGTCCTCCGCTTGTAGCGAGTTCGACGGCAACCACACGAAGCGGGTAGTCAACGTCATCGGGGAGTAAGGAGTAAATATGTTAGATCAACCAATCGGTAAAGACAGTGGCCTGCAGAGGTCACTAAATCTGGACAAGGTCGCCCTTGCTTTGTCCGTCGGCCTTGCCATTTTCGGTGTAAAGATGGGGGAAAAAATCGGAGAGCAAGTGGGAGGCGAGCCTGGTTACTGGATTGGGATGCTGCTCGGCGCAGTAATCATGCCAACTATCGGGATGTCACTGCTTGTGACCGTGAGACGCTTCTCGAAGTGAGCTTGACCGCGACGGTGCGTGGCGGCGCTGATTGAAGACCTGAAGCAGCGCGGACTGCTGGACAAAACGCTAGCGATCTGGATGGGTGACATGGGCCGTACGCCCCAATCAACAACGACGCCGGCCGCGATCATTAGAGCATTTGTTTTTCTATCTTGGCGGCGGGCGGTGGTGTGCGCGGCGGTCGAATGCTCGGCTCTTCGGATCGCATGGCGGCTGCTTGGGCATCGATCCGCCAGCGCATTTCTCGGACCAGCAAAGTCGACCGCTCGTGGCGAGCGCGGGAAGCGTTATTCAGGGGGTGTAAGCCGGCCGCCTAGTGCCGGCCAGGCAGCAAAGCGCCGATCCTGTATATCCCCAGGGGTGGCCACTGATTCTCAACCCCTTCCGTCTCAATTTGGCGAACTTCGCCGTCCGTGACCTTGAAGCGTTCGACCATCAACTTCCGGGATTCGGCCACGCTTATCTTGAGATCCTGAGCGCTCACCAAGGCGCGGAAAACCTTCTTGCGAGTGTATTCCGGCAAGCGGTTATTATCTTCTTTTACGTTCATGGAAACATCCTCTTTAAGCTTGGCCTCCTCGGGACTCCCTCGGGCACGGCAGGACCAGCGATAGGCGATTCCTTAAATCGCGGTGCGGCACTGCGGTATGCCACTTTAGATTAGACCAGTCTGCGCATGAAGCTTACCGGTCAAAACCAGCGCCGGTTGCGGGCCCCGCGACGGGCCGGGACAAGGTAAATATAGACTTGCCCAAGAAACCACTATCACCCTTTTGAGCCACCCGCACGAAATGCACATTGCCGCCGTCGCAAAGGCGTGCATCGGGGCCACCAACGACAAAGCCATCGGCCAGGTTAACGAGTAGATTGTCATGGCAGTTGCCTGCCGCAAGATCCACGAACGATCCCGCAGTGGCAAGATTGATGAAGACATTTTCGCTGGCAAGCACGTTGGTCCGTCCACACTGACCCCACATCCCACCGTTGACCCACAGGCCCCACGTGCGTGTCTGCCGCTGCTTTGCGGCGATGATGTTCTTTGTAAAACAGGCGCCCGGCGCACTATCAAAATGAATGCCGACCCATTCGGCATTGGATGGCGAGCGGCGCAAGCCAGAGATGATATTACGGTCAACCGTTTGCCGTGCGCCAAAGGCACGCACGGCAATGCAGACCCGGGAGCACGTGGCCGTGGAACCACCCGTGTCGAGAACAAGGTTGTCGCGGATGACGCAATCGTCTCCCTCGATGCTCAAGCCCCACTGCAAGTTCTCTTCCGCCCGCATATCCGTTACGCGGTAATGTTTACCAGCGCAGAGCGCAATTCCATAGCGAAAGCCCGCCACGGTTCCGTTGAGCACGGCAACGTTCGCTACCTCCGTGCAACCGATGCCCGTGGCGCAGGTTGCAGGGCCCACGCTGTTTTTCAGGGCATGGCCGTGAAGGTCAATGGTTACATCGTTGGTGTCAACTTCGATCGCAGTGCCCGTTGGCTCGCCATAAACCAGATCATGCGTTAGACGATAGTAGCCGGAGCGCCGAATGACACAGGGCACTCGGGCGATGATGTCTCCATGTGGACCATTGGGCAACAGGCTGGTTTTGACCGAACGGAGCATCGCTTTCAGTTGACAAATTAAATGATCCCGACTGGGCTTGGGCAGAAAGAATAGCAGGCACTTGATGCCCTTTTTAATGGCGGCAAGAACGATCGCGCCGCCGGGTAGCAGCACGTCCGAGCAAGTTAAATCGAAGGTTTTCGATAAGGCGCAAAAAAGAGTAATAATGGCGATGCTATGAAGCGAATAACCGCATAATCAAAAGGCTTGTGGCCGCTGGGTGTCCAAGGTTTGCACGGTGTCGAAGGCCCATTCTGCTCGGAAGGCCGGCAGCCAGCTTCAGCGGTCGCTGGCTTGCGGCGATTTTGAACAGTTGCAACCTCGAACGTGCGCTCCGCTGAACGCCATTCCCTCAGGATCATTTCAATGTCTGGTGAGCCTGGGGCGTCGGTTTCGATCGAGGCTTCGTTCACGCTGGGCTCCTTCCCCGGTTATGGCGAGATCAGCACCTCTCCTTATGCCGTCCATTGGACGCGAAGAATAGCAAATCAAAGTTGGCGTCACAATCCGCACAAGCACGTAAAAAACGCGGCTGCACGCTCATTCAAGTTAAAAAACCGTTAAGGTGATGTCCGCACGGATGGGCTGCCATTATTGTTGTCGGCGGTAAACCGGCAGTGGGCCAGCAAAGACGTGCCTTGAGGCTCGGCAAACGCTTTAGCATTCCGGTGCCGTTGCGATTTGCCGTGGCGACCGTCGCGCCGCCATCCTATGCTGGGGCCGCCAACGCTGCAATAAGTGGATCTAAATGGGATTCAAAGTGCTTCCAGCGGCCAATCGCTTGCTTGGACATGGGCTTACGCACCTGGATCGTACTAGCCGTGCGCACTACGCGGCGATTGTTGAAAAAGGTCAAACAGCGCTCGTCCCAATCCAGGCCGCAGGACTTTAGAAGGTCGCGCGTGACAGCCTCCTGATCGCCAACGAGTGCTTCATATCCAACTTGGTGGATCGGCAAGGGAAGGACATTCGACCAATGGGTCATAAGCTTCTCATAACAGCGGTACCAGAGGCCAATGTCCTCCAGGGACCACGCAAACGGCATCTCGTTGAAGTTTTGAAAATAGCAGGAAAGGCAGACATCGAGAGGGTCGCGTCGGCAGTGAATGATACGCGCGTTCGGGAATAACGTCGCAATCTCGGCGAGATACAAGAAATTGCTAAGCGTCTTGATGGTGACGCGGCCGGCTCCTTTGCCGACAACGTCGATGTGCTGGAGATAGGCTTTGGCCACTTCTTTGGTAACCCACTGATCGCAAAGGCTCTTGCGACCGTCCGTTTCCGCGCACCCTTGGTCGATGAATTTTCCAACCTCCAAGATCTCCCCTGCGCCGACAACCTGAGGATGGCTGGCCAAGATTTGTTCGACGAGGGTACTGCCCGAGCGCGGCATGCCGATGATGAAAATCGGCACTGCCGATTCGAGTCCCCATCGCTTGACTGACTCGAAATAGGTCCGTCCACGGCTGGCGATAAGGCGCTCGACGATTGCCTCAAGATTTCTGACGTCCGCGACGCCGCTTTTTCCACAGAGTAGACTTTTTCGCAAATCGTTTGCTTGCTTAAAGTATTGAAACGCCTCGTCGTAATGCCCCAGTTTGTTGAGAACATTGGCCAAGGCGAAGCTAAAATGGCTGCGCTCTAAGGGAGGGTAGCTCTCGCGCCTAAGAAATGCTTTTAAGCGCTGCAAGTCTTCGTCGGGGAACTGGAAACGTCCCTCAGCGACGAATTCACTCAAATGATAGTAAGCCAGGGCGTGGTCCGGCCGGATTTTGAGGGTGTGCTGATATTGGCAAATGGCTTTATCAAAGAAGCCTTGCTCCTTGAATATGGTCCCCAGCTTGTTGGAGGCTTCCGGGTAATCGGGCCTCAGCTGCAGTGCTCGACCGACGAGATCCGCGGCGCGGCCGAACTGTCCTTCCTTGTGCAGCAAAACCCCGTAATTGTAGGCGATCTCTGGGCAATCGGGCTCGCTCTTCGAGCCGGCTTCAAACGCGCAGGCCGCTGCTTGTGGATCCCCGAGCGCATCGAAGGCAATGCCGAGCTTGTTATAGGCGTCGGCAAAATGCGGCTCAAGGTGCAACGCCTGCTGGTAATGGACGACCGCTTCCCGATAGTTTCCGTCAAACCAATAGGCGTCGCCCAGACTTTTCCAAGTGACCGCGTCCGAGCGATTACAAAGCAATGACCTGTTAAAATAGTCGATTGCTTGGTCCAGGTCCCCCTTTTGGCGGGCTACCAGTCCACACAAACGCAAGGCTTCAGCGTCGTTGGCATCTTGCGCAAGAGCCGCCCAGACTTGCCGCTCGGCCTCATCGAGATTTCCTTCGGTGTAGCTTTGCAAGGCCGTCGCAACGATATGAGCTGTAGCTACCATACACGATTTTTACCCGGCGTTCGTTTGGGAAGCAATCATCAAAAGGCGGGAAACCGGTTACGCAGATCATGGGCCTATTAAAGGAATCTACGTAGGGTACGTGCGTCGTTGGGCAAGGGGCTAGGAGCTGGTAAGTCGGCTCCGCTGTCAACGACGCCTTTGTCCCATCCCGTTTGCGGTTTTGCCGTCACCAGTAACGTTCGGGATTAAGAAATCCCTGTCAAGCAACCGAAGGCGAGCAATTTCGTTCGAGGCCAGGCTGAGCGCACTTTACCTTGAGCAGCTTCTCGGTATGATGGACTACCGCAGTCGGTGGATCGCCGGGGCCGGAGTCGGTGTCCGCCCCGGTTTTTTTATGCGCACCGCTCAACCGAGCGCCACCGCCGGTTCCCAGGGTAAGACGATTTGCACTCCAATCGCGGGTGCCTTGGAACAGTGGGCATATGCATAAGGCCTACCGGCAAGAATTAATGCACGTCAACCCTTGGCGCCTGACCTGACGCGTTCGTTGCACCTACCAGCGGAACGTATGCTTAGTGAAGACCCACTGATGAGTATTCGGGTAAGCGACAAAAGGGTCGGCCTTACCGCGTTCGTCACCATTCACAATCTGGGAGATCAAGGCGCCTGCGGCGGTGTTCGCTGCGTGCCCGATATTAGCGAGGATGAGGTCAAGGCGCTGGCGCGGGCCATGGCGTATAAATACGCCTTTTTCGAGCAGGCGCAAGGCGGCGGCAAAGGGGGCATGGTCATGGCCTACGACGCGCCGCCGCTGCGGCGACGTGAACTGACGGCTTGTCTCGGGGCGGATCTACGGCCATTGCTGGCCTCTGGCTTGTTCCACGCCTGGACCGATATGAATTTTACGGTCGGCGATATGCTGACCCTTTATGACGGCGCCGGCCTAAAGGTCGGGAGCCCTCCCGAAGGCGAATCGTCGCGGCGCACTGCGATGTCGACCTTGGCGTCGGTCATGGCCGCGGCGGAGGCTTTGCATCTCCCTCCTAACGATTGCCGCGTCGCGATCGAAGGATTAGGCAGCGTGGGGGGCATTCTAGCGCAGGAACTGGTTCGCTGGGGCGGTCGCGTCGTCGCAATTTCGAACTGCGACGGCGCCGTCATCAATGACGATGGCATTCCCGTGGAACTGATGCTCAAACTGCGCGATGAAAAAGGTTCACGCTTTGTGCTTGAGCCAGGCCCGTGGCAAAGGTCTCCCCGCGCGGAGCTTTTTGACGTCGCCGCGGATGTCCTCGTGCCCTGCGCTCGGGTCCATTCGATCACCACCGAGATCGCTCAGCGGACGCCGGTGGGCGCCGTTGTCCCCGCCGCCAATGTACCTTGTACTCCCGAGGCAGAGCGTATCCTGGCAGAGCGGGGCATCGCCCTGCTGCCCGATTTTATCGTTAACGCGGGCGGCATTCTCGGCTTTGTCTCCACCGCAGGCGATAATTATGCGGGCTTCGTTGGCAAGTTGAAAGGCATGCAGAAGCGGCTTTTGGCGCTTGCCGCTGCAACCAAGGAATCTCCCGTGCAATGCGCCCGCCGCGTTGCCGAGGATAAGGCGACCACCCACCAACACGACTTCTTCAAAAGGCGATCCCTGTCCGCGCGTGCCATCTCGTACATGCGTGGCAAGGGAGTGTTCCCAAAACCCGCCATCACGATCGCGCCACGCCTGCAGCGGCTTTATGAAATCCTCGATGGGACCTTTTGCGAAGCTTAACGCCGATTTTATCTTGGCAGCCCGCATTTTGCGCGACGCCTCTGTCTCCGCCGGCAACAATCAGCATCTGCCCCGGATAAACCCAACGAAGCACGGCGGCCGTGGCAACGCGCGTTGTGTTGCCGAGACCACCGCCCTAATCGTTGCCAACGGCGGCTCGGGCCAAGCCGCTTTGGCAAGCCAAGGACCGGGTTAAGGATGACAACATTTTGTATCCAGATTCAAAATTTGGAGCCGCCACTCGCGGTTTTGAGAGCGAAAGTTCGATGGTGTCTCGCCAGGCACGCTGGCTAATCGGCCAGGCGTTTGAAGGCGGTGTCGGAACCGCTGCAACTCTCTTTCTGCACAGGCCCATCGTGTTGTTGCCGCCGTCGCGTCCGGCTCAATCTGGAACCCCTTGCAGTCTTTGCACTTGCCCCATTCAGTGCCAGCCATGTCTTGTCGCCTGTTGATAGAAGGGCACGTAAGTTACGAGCCTGGGCGACGAACCACGTCCAGCGCGAAGTCACGCCCCAGGCCGCGGTGCCGCGCGAGGACGATCCACGCCATCGCAAGAGGCTCAAGTAATCGGGCTTCTCGAAGCGGTCCCAGGTAGATTGGCTCGAACCCGATCTGCTCGGCCAGCTTCGCAGCCGTCTGGTTTGCCCCGTCGTCGTCCCCGGCGTATAGCATGGTGACCTTGTGGCCGCCGTAATCCGGGTTGGCCATATTCCTCGCGCCGTTCGTGTTGAATATCTTGACCACGCGCGCCGATGGAACCATGCGCAACCTCTTCCCCGGCCGAAGTGGAATACCCAAGCGTGAGATGCGTGAGTTCGGGCGTCACGGGGTTGGTGCAGTCCAGCAACACTTTGCCCGACAGGTTGCCGGCCGCCTTAAGTGCGTCGGACACGGCACTCCACGGAACGGCGAGCAGAACGGCTTCCGCCTTGGCAGCGTCTCCCATTTCGCCGATCAAGGCCCCCACTTTCCCGGCCTTGGATCGCTTGGTTGGATCGTCGGGATCTCGGACGCAGAAAGTGACTTCGTGCCCGACCTCAGCCCATCTCTTTCCCAGGACGCTTCCGACGTTGCCCCATCCCAATGATTGCGATGCGCATAGTTTCACCTCCGCAGCTTCGATAGCCGTTTCAAGCTGCAAAAGCGGTGCCCCATGGCCCAAGACCTGCAGCCTTGCGTCTGGTCACCTTTGAAAACACTTCCCGCAAGCCCACGTGCTGGGGCGTCCGAGACCGGATTCGCACATGCTGATAGCACGTCTTGCGCGCCACATCAATTTTCGCCGCAAATCTGTTCGGTGATGTCGGCGGCGACCCCCACCAGCGACCGCACCTCAGCCATGAGAGCTCGGTTTTGCCGGATCGAATACTTGCATCTTTGCGAATAGCGTCCATTTGCGCCGCCCGATTCTTCCGTCGGCTGTTTGGGACCCGTCGATTTAAGCCACGGCTTGTATTTGAACGGCGGGCGCAGACGTTCGCGCCCGGCGGCGGCGTCTTCGCCGAGGCGGGCAACAACGATTTGAATGTCATCGACGCGCCGTTTGCGGCCAACGTGGCACATGAAGGAACGGGCCTGCTGGCGGATCTCGGCAATGCCGCCGGCGTCGGCCTGTAGCTGCAAAACGGCGGCGTTTGCAACGCGCGTTTGGTTAACGAAACCATCGCCTTAATCGTTGCCAACGGCGGCTCCGGCCCAAGGCGCTTTGGCAAGCCAAGCAGAGGACTAAGGGGCAAACATTTTGAATCCTGATACAAAATTTGGGCCCCGCCCGGTCGGCCCCGTTTCTGCGCGGCGGCGTTCTCGGTCGCCCCGGCCCGAACTCACTTGGCCAAACTTGCAAGTCGGCTCAACAACAGTCAGCGTGCCACCGTCGCCAAGCTGGCGACCCCCTGGGCAGCAGCCAATTTCACAGCGCACTGAGAGGCATTGCCACCACCTCCTGGCAAGGGGGAAACAAAAAAGCCGACGCTGCCGAACGTCTGAACGCCGTGCGCGACCCGGCGCGTATGGTTGGAGATCATGCCCATCGCACGCCGCAATTGGATTCACTGGATCGTCTCCGCCAAGAAAGCAGAGACGCGCGGTCGGATTAGAACTGCCTGCCGCATGCTCGCCAAAGGAAAGCGACGCCCGTGCGGCTTCGATCGGTCTGGGATGTATGACAAGAGCCTCCGCTGCCCCGTAGCCGACGACACGTCAAAGTGACACCATGCGAAACGGAGGATTTTGCCGCGTCGCCGTGGCTGCCTGCTCCCCCGTGTCGACGCGTTGCCGTGGTGAGGTGGGGCGACGACCGCTACTTCATCTTCGCGTCGAATTCTTTCCAAAACTCGGTGGCCGATTTGTCGGGGCTGTAAGTCTCCAAATCTTCGACGAAGCTAATGCGCTCGAGGCTGAGAAGCTTCCGAAGTAGCTCAATGTTCTTGGCATTTGGCGGTAGCGTGATTCGTCTAAGGGATTGGCAATTCGCGAGCGCCGCGACATCTTTGATCTCGGAACATTGATGCAGCCGAACGCTCGTCAAGGGCATGTCGCGCAGGACGGATAAGTCGGCCACTTTGGTGCCGGCCAAGTTCAATTCTTCGAGCGGCATTCCCCGGAGCGGGCTCAGGTCGACGACCTTGGTGTGCCACAAATACAGCGCCTTGAGCTTCATGTCCTTCAGAGGGCTTAAATCGGTGACCGCGATTCCCCCAAGCGATAGGCGACTGATGGGCACAGCCCTTAATATTGAGAGATCACTTATTGCCGACTCGCTCAAATCTATGTCCCAAGTGCCGTCCTCCAATTGCTTCTGTCCTTTGGGCCTGATGCCCGCCTTTAGCAGTGCGCTCACCCACGAGTAGTCCTTCCAAAACTCCGCAGCCGTTTTGTCGGGACGGTACATCTTCGAATCTTCGTCGAAGCTGATGCGCTCGAGGTTGGGAAGCTTGCGCAAAAGCTCAATATTCTTCGCATTTGGCGGAAGAGTTATCTCTCTGAGTGATTGGCAATTCGCGAATAGCGCGACATCCTTGACTTCGGAACAATAATGCAGCCAAACCCTCTTCAAGGGCATGCCGCGCAGCACGGACAGATCGGCGACTTTGGTCACGCCCAGGTTCAACTCTTCGAGCGGCATTCCCCGGAGCGGGCTCAGGTCGACGACCTTGGTGTGCCACAAATAAAGCGCCTTGAGCTTCATGTCCTTTAGAGGGCTCAAATCGGTGACCGCGGTTCCTCCGACCGATAGGCGACTGATGGGCACGGCCCTTAAGACTGAGAGTTCGCTGATCGTCGATTGGCTGAGATCTATGTCCCAGGTGCCGTCCTCCAATTGGTTCTGTTTATTGGGTGTGATGGCCGCCTTGCGTAGCGCGGCCATCCACGTGTAGTCCATCCAAAACTCCGCAGCCGTTTTGTCGGGACGATAAGTTTTCGAGTCTTCGACGAAGCTAATGCGCTCGAGATTGGGAAGTCGGCGAAGAAGTTCAATATTCTTCGCATTTCGCGGAACGGTGATCTGATTGAGTGATTGGCAATTCGTGAGCATACCGACATCCTTAATTTCGGAATAATGCAGCCGAAGGCTCTTTAAGGGCATGCCGCGCAGCACGGACAGGTCGGCAACTTTGGTCGAACCCAGGTGCAATTCTTCGAGAGGCATCCCTTCCAGCGGGCTCAAATCGACGACTGCCGTATTCCATAACATGAGCCTCTTGAGCTTCATGTCCCGTAGAGGTTCCAGATTAACGACCGCCGTTCCACCAAGCGAGAGTCGGCTGATGGGCGCGCCCCTTAAGATCGAGAGGTCGCTGATCGCCGCCAGGTCGAGATCTATGTCCCAGGTGCCGTCCTCCAGTTGGCTCTGTCTCTTAGGTGCGAAGCCTGCCTCCCGCAGCTGCCCGGATCCACCCGAGTTGTTTATATTCTGCCCAAAACTGTGCGGTCGTTGAGATGGGAAGATAGGGACTGTTGTTGCTCCTCCTAAACGCCAGCAATTTCAGATTGGGGAGCTTTTGGAGAATCTCGATATTCCGGACCTCGGCGGGCACCGTAAGTTTTTCCAACGTTGGAATCTCCGCAAGCGGCCCGACGTCAGTTAGCTTTTCACAATCGTGAAGATAGAGATTCTTCAGGGGCAGTCCGATCAGTGGGGACAAATCGCTGACATTCGTTTCTTCGTAACGACAATTCTTCGAGCGGCATTTTGCGCAAGGGCCTGAGGTCTGTCAAGGGATTGCCATGAAGACCCAAGTCTCGCACCGGGAGATCCTGCGATCGGGGTGAGGTCCATGACCTTGCATGAATTGAGCCAGAGTTCGCTGATCGGTGCGCCCTTGAGGATCGAGAGGTCGCTTATGGGCTGGTTTTCGATGTGAGACGCGTAAGTCCCGTCGGGAAGCTTGGACAAGGAAAACTTCAACCCGCTTTGCCGCAGCGCCGCGAAGGAAGTTTGCTCGAGGTCCCACTCTCGCCAGAACAGTTCCTTTGACCCTGTCGCACCGACGTCCATGCGGTTCATGATCTCCGATCCGAGCTGGCGCAGCTTGGGATGGCTCCGCAGCGCGCCGATGGCGGCGAAATCCTCCGCCGGCAGCTCGCGATATTCGCCGGAAGCAATTGAGCAGTTCCAGCGTCTTGATCTCAGCGAGCGACCGCATAGTTCCGCGCATCCGCGCAACCCCAAAGACATCAGTTCCCTCAACGGCATCCCGCGCAGGACGGCAAGGTCGGTCAGCCGGTTGCGCTGGAGAATGCACTTTTCCAACGGCAGTCCGGCCAGCGGCGTGAAGTCCAGCACCGGCGCTGACGCCAAATCCAGGCTCTTGAGTGGCATGCCCGACGAGCGGAGAGAGGTCCGTCACTCGCGTCTCGCGGAGACGAACTTCTCAACGCCGCGCCTCGCAGCGGGGAGATGTCTCTGACCGGGCAACCCGTGACGTCCAAGGTCCGCAGTGGCAGCCCAGCTAGCGGCCCAGGTCGGATACCGGTGTCGAAGTCAACTTCAGCTTCTCGAGCGTTTGCATCTTCTCCAGTGGGGCGAGGTCCGCGACTTTCGTTCCGGCGAGGTTCAACTCGATCAACTTCATCCCACGCAGGGCGAGCGATGCTACTCAATGCGCCGGCTCCCGCAAGATTCAGCACCGCGAGGGCGCGCCGGCGAGCGGGCGAGATCGGCGACCTTCGTCCCGCTGAGATCGAGCGCGAGCCGACCGTCTTCGCGGACGGTGAGGCGTTTTGCAGCGGCTTGTCCGCGGAGATCGGCAGGCCCTTGAGCCGCTCGAGCCAGTAAGCGACGACGAGCTTCTTCTCCTCGCCAAGCAGCCGCGCCACGGGCATCAGTTCCGCGGCGGGCCGCTGCTGTTGCTGCATGGCGAGATGCAGTTTGCTGAGGCTTTCGCGGCTGAGCTTGTCCCTCTTCGCCGGGCGGTGCCGCGAGCAGTTCGTCGCAGAGTTCGGCGCCGGCCTTGGCACGGGCGTCGCCGGGCGTGCAGGGCGAGCGCGGCTGCGGTAAGCCGCGGCGGCTTCGGCGAGGCGGAACTGGCACTGGAGCAGATCGCCTTCGGCGATGAGATACTCCGGCACGTCCGGCCGGAGCTTGGCGGCGTAGGCGAGTTTTTCGAGCGCCTCGTCGAATTGATCCTTCGCCGCCAGCACGCGTGCCTGTTCGGCAAACGCCGGGGCGGTCGCGCGCAATTCGTCGAGCGCGGTGACGGTCCGCGTCGCCTCGCGATCGGCACGCACCGCCTGCCAAATACTCGCCGCGATGCCAATGACGAGCGACGCCGCGATGGCTGCGCCGGCGACGAAGGCGAACTTGTTGCGCCGCCACGGCTTCTGCAAGCGGTAGACCGTGCTCGGCGGTCGGGCGGCGACCGGCTCGTTCGCCAGATACCGCTGGATGTCCGCCGCGAGTCCGTTGGCCGTTTCGTAGCGGCGCGTGCGGTCCTTTTCCAGGGCCTTGAGCAGCACCCAGTCGAGTTCTCCCTTCATCAACTTCGACAGTTTCGCCGGTTCGGTGCCCCGGCGCGGCGGCGAGTGCTCGGCAGAGCGTCGCAGGTGCTCAGCTTGACACTCGGACGCGGCGCGTCGACCTCCCGGACGATGCGGAGGACTTCCATCACGGCCGCCTTGCCGATGGTGTTTCGGTCCACCGGCGTGTGCCGGTGAGCAACTCGTAAAGCAGCACGCCGAGCGAATAAACGTCGCTGCGCGTGTCGATGTCCAGGTTGTTGAGATTCGCCTGCTCCGGCGACATGTACTCCGGGGTGCCGATGACCGCTCCGAACCCCGTCATCAGCGGTCTACTCCGTCAGGGCTTGTCCCGGCGGCCTTGGCCACGCCGAAGTCGATCACCTTGGGCACGGGCTTGTCGTCGTACAGCGCCACCAGGACATTCGAGGGCTTGAGGTCCCGGTGAATCATGCCCTTTTGGTGGGCATGCTGGATCGCCTGGCAGACCGGCATGAACAGCTCCAGCCGCTGCCGCGGAGTGAGCTTCCGTTCGTCGCAGTACTGGGTGATCGGCACGCCCTTGCACCAGTTCCATGACGAAGAACGGCCGCCCGCTTTCGGTCGTGCCGGCGTCGAGCACGCGGGCAATATTCGGATGGTCCATCATCGCCAAGGCTTGCCGCTCGGCCTCGAAGCGAGCCAGCACCGCTTTGGTAGTCCATCCCAGCTTTGATCACCTTCACCGCGACGGCCCGCTTTATTGGCGCTGTCTGCAAGGCCATGTAAACGCTGCCCATCCCGCCCTGCGCCGATCGCCTCGATCAGCTTGTACTTGCCGGCGAGGACCTCACCTATCTGCTCATCCTTCTCCGGGAAGTTCGCGGTGGCACCGTCGGGGCCAGCAACAAAGAATGGGTCGCGATCGGGCATGGAGGCCTCCAAGCTAAATAACACCAAGTGCTGCGGCGGCACGACCACAACCGTGTTTAAGTTACGAGTCGCTTATGACATGGAATGGATTGTACGGCACTTATGTGGAAACTGCTTCGCTTTTATTCCGGACTTGTGAAGAGATGGTCAGTCGGCGGAGCGGCGCGGTCCGGGCGGCCCAGCTCGCGAATTTCGGGAGCCATGAGGTAACGCGCGATCATCGCGGACGGGGCCAAACGAGGAAAAAGACGAAAGGCCCGGGCCTCAACGTGGCGCGGTGGGTTCTCGCTCGGCCTGACCCCACTCGGTTCAAAGTCGGCGACGCTTTGGCCGACGGTTTCGATTCATTACTACCCGGAACGGGCCCAAACCACGTCCCGAAATGGCGCTTAGCTAGCCGCGGAAACGCCCGTCGAACCTAGAATATCAAACTAGGGCGACGCGGCACCAGAAACCACCACCACTCGCCTACCAAGGCCTTATCGATAGCTGCGGCCAACATAATGCGCGGCTTACACCGGACGAGGCCATTTATGTCTTTGAATTCATTATTAATGACAGCGCTGCGTCGGACATCGTGTCCGAATGATTGACACACTCGCAGGCGCGCATGACACCATTCGGTTTGAATATGGTTGCAAGGTCATGCGTGTCAAGTCGGCACCAACGATCACCGGATGATTCTCGCTTAAACCGTCCTGGTTCCGCAGCGACACCGTCATCTGCTTGAGATGAAGGTCGATTCCGAGATACAGCATGATCGGTTCTCCTGGTTGAGCCGCGTCGCTGGCGGCTACTCGAAGCTCTGGACGAGCCCCGTTGGCCCCTCACTCGAATCCAAGGAAAACCTACCTTTTGTCTCTTTCATAGAATCAGACCGCGTTGCCGACTGAAGCGCGTAATTAACATCTGTTGCGCGACGGGTGGTGATGTGACTGATGCGTCCAACAACCTCCGATGGGGGGACCGGCGAATGCATTGCTCATCGGCTAGGCCGCGTTCATCGAAGAGAGGAAATCCAGTCACGACCACATTGGGCGGCCAGTCGGCCTGCGGAAGGTCGAACCAATCGGAAAGAAGCAGATCACGCACTGCGGCGAGTGAATCCAAGATCCAAGAATCAGCTTTGGTCGCCACGGTCCGTTACGACCGACGTCGGGGCCGCCTCGCCGGCTTGCCGCCGATCGTAGTATCCGCCCACCAGCAGGAGGGCGAACCCCACCAAAAACACCACCGATCCCACCAGCCGGGCTGTCAGCGGCACTTGGTCGAGGCCGATAAGCAGAACCCCCGCCGACGCGATCAAGAGACCCGACCCAAGCGACGATAGCCGCCCGATCCAGACCGCGGGGCGGTCGTTCGCGGGCGGTTCCCACCATCCACGCGGCCATTCGGCGACCAGGGCGCCAGCGATCCCGTCCGCGCCCACGGCGAGCATGGCGACCCCGAACGCGGCCGAAGCGAACCGAGGGTCAGCCAGCCCGGCCGCCGCTAGCACCGCCAGGGGAAAGAATGCGGCGCATGCCACGGTCATCACCAGTTTGAACCCGACCTGCAACACGGTGCTACCCGCCATACTAACACACCACGGCAACTATGAATCGTCGATGCACGTGACGGCGAAACGCCGAGGTCATTGAAACGGCTCAATGTTCAGATTGCCGCCCGACCGATCCGAGACAGTAGGCACTCGCCTTTGGCGAGAGAATGCAACAACTGTTCCCAGATGAGGGCAACTTCGAGATATCGGCTGCCCGCCAGGCAACGCGGTTGGTGGACGACTTGCTGGACGTCTCGCGGATCACGCGCGGCCGCGTGGAATTGCGGTTAGAGCCGGTGGACGTGGCGCGGTTGGCCTCTGGAGTCGTGGAAACGAATCGGCCCCTTATCGAGGCACGCCGCCACAAGTTGGCGGTCGAGTTGCCGACGATACTGTTGTTTGCGAGCGCTGACCCCGTGCGCCTAGAGCAAGTAATCAGCAACCTACTTACCAACGCCGCGAAGTATACCGACGTCAGCGGCCATATTCATCTGACAGTCGTCGCCGAAGACGGATGCGCGGTAATCCGCGTGCGCGATAACGGCGTCGGCATCAGCGCGAAACTGCTGCCGCGGGTATTCGATCTGTTTACCCAGGACTCCCGATCATTGGATCGCTCACAGGGAGGGTTGGGCATTGGGCTGACGCTGGTCAAGAGCCTGGTGGAAATGCACGGCGGGACGGTGGAAGCATTAAGCGACGGCCCCGGTCGAGGGTCCGAATTCGTGGTTCGTTTGCCGGCAATCGAGGCACCGAACGTTGCCGTGCCGGAAGCAATGCGAGACGGCGTGCCCAATCGCCGGCCCCTGCGGCTGCTTGTGGTAGATGACAATATTGACGCCGCCCAGAGCTTGGCGATGATGTTAGGCCTTGAGGGCCACAACGTCCGCACAGCTCACGACGGCCCGGCGGCATTGGAGGCGGTGCGCGTCGAGCTTCCCCAAGTCGTGTTGCTGGATATTGGCCTACCCGGCATGAGCGGCTACCAAGTTGCCGAGCGCTGGCGCGAGCAAGCCACGCGCGGTCTGATCTTGTTGGTCGCCGTCACCGGCTACTACCAGGAGGATGATAGGCGCAAGTCCCGCCAAGCCGGCTTTCAGCATCACCTCGTCAAACCCGTTGATCCGAGCGAATTGCACCGGCTATTGGAAGACGCGGCGGACGCGCTGCCTGCATGACCAGCTTTCGGTAGCAATCGCGCCAGCAGTGCTCTCGACCTTGACGTGCCAACCTGTTCCAGCACCTGGACGGGCCGCAATGACTTCAGCCGCTATAAGCTAGAGAACTTCTCAAGCATCGCGACTCCCGCAACCTGATCCGGGGTGTTACGGCGGCGGTGCCCATGACCACCAAAGGCGGGCCTGAAACATTCACCCATTACCTTGCGATGGAGTACGCGAAAGATGGCATCCACATGAACTCCGTCGCGCCCGGCGCAGTCTACACGCCGCTTTACCGAAACGCCCCAAAGAACGTGATGGAAAGCCTTTCGCCGATGGGTCGGCATTCGACGGTCAAGGACACCACCGATGCCGTCATATACCTGACGGACGCTGCGACGGTCACTGGTCACGTCCGGTATGCCGACGGCGGTTCTCAAATCGGCCGCTGGTAATTGAATCGAGCTTTTCGGCCAAGTTAGAAGGAGCCAATGCCATGACTGCGATCACGATCAAAGATGGTACGCATATTTTTTACAAGGACTGGAGCACCGGCCAGCCCATAGGGTTCAGTCATGGTTGGCCGCTGAGCGCGGATGACTGGGACGCTCGGATGTTGTTCTTCGGCCAGCATGGCTATCGAGTCATCGCTCACGACCGGCGGGTATGACCGTTCCACCCAGACGTGGGATGGCAACGAGATGAACACGTACGCCGACGATCTCGCAGCCCTCACGGAGAAGCTTGATCTGAAGAAGGCCATCGACGTCGGCCATTCCACCGGCGGCGGCGAAGTCGCCCGTTATATCGGGCGACATGGCCCCAACGTGTCGCCGTGGCCGTGCTTATGGGTGCGGTGCATCACCGCCCACCGGCAGGAAGTCAAACGATTTCCGCCTCGTGAGTCGACGAATAGGGAGACATCCAGACTTCATTTTAGTGCAGACGCATCGGCATGCGGGACATTTCGACGGCGCCAAAAAAACCGGTACTCCGGTACTCATTCTCGCACACTTAGTATCATCAAAACCAGCGGGGCCAACAAAGGCTACTTCGTGCCTGGTGGCCGTCAACGGAAAACGGTGGTCTGGAGGATTATTAGCGCGAGTTGCGAACAAGCGCTGATGTTCAGCCGCGCACTTGGCAAGGAACACCAAGAAAAAATATGCTCTCACCAGCCTAGGCTCTTAGCAGTCCACAGAGTGTCGCCTATGCCTTTTGAAGTCAACGCCGTGTATCTTGCACCCAATGGTCGAAAATATCAGCGCAACTCGACCAACGCCAGTATGGCGAACATCGGTCGTGGACTCTACTTCCCGTCCAAGCTAAGGCGCGCGAGCGAAATGGTGAATTGTCCCGAGACACGCTGGAACAGATGCTCTTTGTTGACCGTGGCCGGATCGTCAGGTTCGACTTTGATTCATCCACATTGGTCGTCGATACCGGCTGGACATTCGCCGATCTTCGGCCCGCTTCAAACTGAGACACCTTTACGGTGCGTGTCCATGATTTTGAGACAGTTCTACCCTAGTTTTTTTAGTCTTTGGTCAACCCGTCCTTGGACGGGTTGATGCACACGGTTGCCGGCACTGCTTTTAGGTTTGGTCGACCATGGACGAAACGTTCGGGGTGAGCGGAGTAAGCCGTTTGCAGCGTGAGCATTCGTTGCGCAAAGATAGGGCCGGTTTGGCCATTGGTGAACGGGGGCGGGCGTGAGCATTCGCAGTCGACAGCGGCGGCGCTGGCGGCGTGAGCGCGTAAACATGACACTGGTATCGTCCCGACACGTCGGGAGCATGTCTTTGCACAATTTTCCTTCGTCCCCAGTCGCGCATGCCGAGGCGTTCACTCCGTCAGTCTGGGCGTTGTCAAGTGGGCCGGGCGTAACGGGTCTGTGGCTTTTTATTAGCTGAAAATCGCTTCGGCGTTGCGGAGCGAAGCGCGCAACGAATGCCTTCGGGCCGGTAGATGGGCGCGACGCCACACCCGCATTAAGCATCCGAACTGAACTGAGCCGCTTCCGGGAATGGCGGGAGTTGAGCCGACGCAGTGGGAGGGAGAGTTGAAAGGCTGGCACTCGGTCACCGGCAGTCAGGGGCCGGGCTGGATCGGCATCACCGTGCCGGTTCGGCCTCTGAGAGGAGTTTCTCCAAATCTGGCAGGCTCACCGGCTTGACGAGGTGGCCGTTGCAACCGGCCTCCCTCGACTGCAGTCTATCTCCTTCCTGCCCCCAGCCGGTCAGCGCGATGACGATGATGGACCGGCCCCACGGTTGCTCGCGGATGCGCCGGGTGGCCTCGTAACCGTTTAGACGCGGCATCCCGACATCCATCAGGATCACCTGCGGGCGAAACGTTTCGGCGACCTCCACCGCCTCGACGCCGTCGTGCGCGGTCCGCACCTCGTCGCCCAGGAGCCTAAGCATCATCGCCATGGAGATTGCCGAGTCCCGATTGTCGTCGACGACCAGGATACGCCGCTTCGGCGCGGCTTCGCGCTGCTCATCTTCTATCGGGCGCTCCGGCATTGCCTCTGCGCGGTCTCCAAAAACCGGTAGGCGCACCGTGAAAATGCTACCTTTTCCAGCACCGGGGCTTTCGGCAGTGACCGTCCCGCCGTGCATCTCGACTAGGCCCTTCACCAGGGCCAGGCCAATGCCGAGGCCGCCCGTGGACGCGCTCGATGCTCCGGTCGATCTGGGAGAACATGTCGAAGATGCTGACCAGAGACTCGGCTGGGATGCCGAGGCCGTTATCGCGCACCGTGACTGCGACCTCTTCGCCGTGGCATTCGGCCGAGAGCCAAATTTGTCCTCCGCGCTGCGTATACTTGGCGCTGTTGCTGAGCAGGTTGCCGAACACCTGAGCCAGCCGGGTCAGGTCGGCGTCAAGATGCACCGGCTCGTGCGGGAGCGTGACCGTAAGCTCGTGGCCGGCCTCGGCGATCATCGGGCGCGCCGTCTCGACGGCGCTGCTCACCACGTCCGCGAGCAACACACGCGAGCGGCGTAGCTCCATCTTGTTGCGGTTAATCCGCGAGACATCGAGCAGGTCGTCGATGAGCCGCACCATGTGCCCCAGCTGCCGCTCCATCATGGCCCGGGTCTCGGCGATGGCTTTGGGGTTGCCTTCTGCAAGCCGTATCACCTGGAGGCCGTTTCGCAGCGGTGCCAGCGGGTTACGCAGTTCGTGGGCCAGCAGGGCGAGAAACTCGTCCTTCCGCCGGTCCTGCTCCCGCAGCTCGCCGTAAAGCCGGGCATTCTCGATCGCGACGGACGCGATGTGCGCGAGCTGGACGAGGATCGCCTCGTCGCTCTCGGAAAAGTCGCCGTCGTACTTGTCGGCGAGTCGAATCAGCCCCAGATTCTTGCCGCCGCGGCTGACGAGGGGAGCGGCCAGCCAACTCCGCAAGGGAAGGTAATCATCCCTTGCCCCGCTCGCGTTCCGCCACGCCGGGTGGGCTTCTAACTCGTCCCGCGTGAATCGCCTCGGCTTGTTGGTCCGGCAGACCTCGGCGCAGGCACTCTCCACGGCTGGCGGGATGCTATGCTCGCGCCAGCGCTGGTATTCTTCAGACGTGGACACGGTGTTGATCGTCTGCCCGCAGTCTTCGCTGGAGGTCAGGCTGGAGACCGCACGGTGGGCCCGGAGGATGCGCCGGGCCTCTTCCGCGATGACCCGCAGGACGCTGTCGAGAGAGCCCGCCGAGTGAATGGTCAGCCCTGCCGCGGCCACCTCCCGGACCAGCCGGGACTGCTCCCGTAGGGCTGCCTCCGCTCGCTTGCGAACGGTGATGTCCCGCGCGACCTTCGACGCGCCGACGATACGGCCGTTGCCGTCCCGGATAGGGGAGATTGTCAGAGAGATGTCGAGCTGCCGCCCATCCTTGGCCACGCGGACGGTCTCGAAGTGGTCGACGCGCTCTCCCGCGCGGAGCCGTTCCAGGATCGCGGGCTCCTCGTCGTGCCGGTCGGGCGGGATTATCAGAGTGATGGGCTGGCCGATAGCCTCCTCGGCCGTATAGCCGAACAGGCGCTTGGCTCCCTCGTTCCAACTCGTGATGATGGCGTCCAGCGTCTTGCTGACGATGGCGTCCTCGGACGACTCGACAATGGCTGCCAAACGGGCTTGGGCCTCCTCGGCGCGCTTCCGGTCGGTGATGTCGTGCGTAAAGCAGCGGGTGTGGAGGAACTGTTCGCCCTCCCAGAGCCCACTCGAGTTGATCAGCACGTACTTGACCGAGCCATCTTTGCACCGCACCCTGGCTTCGTAGCCGCGGAGCATCTCCTTACTCAGTAGCCTGCGGAGGATGTCGTCTATGACGGGACGGTCGGCGTGGAAGTCAGCGATGTGGCGGCCGATATATTCCTCGCGTGCATAACCGAGAAGGTCCAATTCCGCCTGGTTGGCCCAGAGAATGATGCCGCCGGAGCCCACCCAATGCATGGCGACGCTCGCGTTCTCGATGAAGTCGCGGAGCTCCGCCTCCTTGCGCCGAAGCACCTCCTCGGCGGCCTGGCGCTCGGTTACGTCGCGGAAGACAAGGATCGCCCCCGCCCGCGCTCCGGAGTCGTCCCGGATCGGCGCGGCGCTGTCGTCGATGGGCCGCTCGGTCCCGTCCTTGGCGATGAGGACCGTGGAGTTGGCCAGCCCGACGATCGTCCCCTCGCGCAACGCAGGAGCGCGGGGTTCTCGGCCGGCTCGCGGGTGAGTTCGTTGACAATGTGGAAGATTTCGGGCAGAAGCCGACCCTGGGCCTCGGCCTGACTCCAACCGGTTAGGGCTTCGGCCACGGCGTTCATGAAGGTGATGCGGCCCTCGGGGTCGGTGCTGATTACCGCGTCGCCGATGCTCGCGAGTGTGACCCGCAGCCAGTCTGATTGCTTGCGCAGCGCCGCCTCGGCACGCTGGCGAGCCAGGACGATGCTCCGCGCGTTCTGCAGCGCGACGGCGCGCAGCCGTTCCTCTTCGTCGTCTTTCGCCGCCATTACCCGCCCCCAAGAACTTCCGCCGCCATCGTGGTGCCCGTCACGCGCGCCCGGATCTTGTCAAAAGCCGTCTCCCTGCTCGTCGTCGTGTCGTCGCTGAACGGTGAGAACCCGCAGTCGTCGCAAGTCCCCAGCTGCTCGACCGGGATATACATGGCCGCCTCTAGGACCCGGTCGCGGACCTCCTCCGACGTCTCGACGCGCGGGTCGATGGGGTTGACCACGCCAACGAAGACGCGCTGACCTGGTTTCAGATGGTCGCGGACGATACCCAGGACCCGAGGACGGTCCCTCTCGCCCGCCAAAGCGACGTAGAAGTTGCCGACTTGCAGCTCGAACAGGCTGGGCAGCAGCGCGGCGTAATCGACCTCGCCACTGTGGGTAGAATCGCGGTCCGAGCCGGGACAGGTATGCACGCCTAGGCGCCGCCGGTCCTGTGCGGAGAACCGCGT
This sequence comes from uncultured Planctomycetota bacterium, assembly GCA_963750865.1. Lineage (GTDB taxonomy): Bacteria > Planctomycetota > Planctomycetia > Gemmatales > Gemmataceae > CAVVSQ01. The sequence goes on along the minus strand of CAVVSQ010000019.1, from coordinate 118,658 downwards.
CAGCGCGAGGTTATTGAGGTCGATAAAGTTGGCGAGAAGCTCGCCGGTGGGGTCGATCTTGACCGCCAGGCGGCCTTCGGTGAAGTCGATCTGCACGCAGTGCGCGCCTTTCTTGAGACAGCTGCGGACCTCGGCCTCGTGCTCGCCGAGCAGGTCATCGATGAATTGGTCGCGTGGGTAGCCGGGGATCTCGTGCTCGGGGTACATGAGACTCAGTGCCGACGGGGAGATGACTGCCTGCTTGACCGGCCGGTGGGCGTACTTGAGCACCACATCCAGGTAGCGGTCGGCCCGCGTTTCGTAGCGGAATGGGCCGCCGGTGAGCCGTGGCATGCGGCGGACGTGGCCAGCCGAAAACGGGATCTTGAACCCATCGGGGGCGGTGTTCGGCAGCCCCTCGACGCAGTACGTCCAGAAGTTGTGATACTTGCGCTGCTCGCCGTCGGTGATGACGGGCGAGCCGGTGGCCTCGAACCGCGCAATGGTGTCTTGGACCGCCCGGTCGTAAAGCGGCGCCAGCGCGGCGTCATTCCAGCTCCGAGTTGCTACCGCCTCGATCAATTCAAGGGGCCGCGGAATACTGCCGATGGGCTCGGTCGGGATCGTCATCATAGACCTTGCCTTCTTTGCGTGCTGCGTACGCTCTAGCGCCTCCTTCCAGGAAGCGATGGCCTACCTCAACCGGCGCCCCAATGCTGTGGCCGGAACGCGCAGTTATCATGCGCAGAGCCTCATTGTACATTAGCGTGGATACAAGACAAAGTAGATCGGTCGGCCATGGTCCGGTCCTGCCACACGTCCGCATCGAACGGCTTCGCAGGGCACCACCCATATTTACACCGGCGAAGGGACCAGGGATATGAGCTGCGGCGGATGATATGTACGTCGCGGGCAGCCGTGCCCCGGAGACGCGCAGCTCTACTTGCTGCAACGGCTCTTCGATTCACAGGCCCATCGTGTTGTTGGCCGCCCACGGCGGCCCGTATCTGCAAAACGGCGGCCGTGGGAATGCGCGTTTGGTTAACGACACCATCGCCCTTATCGTTGCGAACGGCGGCTCCGGCCCAAGGCGCTTTGGCAAGCCAAGCAGAGGACTAGGGCCAAACATTTTGAATCCGGATTCGAAATGTTTAGTCCCCATCGGTCGCGGTTTTTGAGAGCGAAGATTCCAAAGTAACTCGCCAGGCACGCCGGCTAATCGGCCAGGCGTTTGAAGGCGGTGTCAGGGGCCAAGCCTCAACTAGTCTCTATCCGACCAGGTGTTTGCGCTACGGTGAGACCGATGGAGTGAAAATCAGTGCCGGCACCCCGACCTTAGCGACGGTCATGGTCCTGTGCCTGTTAGGCGGGGCCGCTGAGGTGTGGTGCTGGTAGTGGTTTCGGCGGCGGCGTTGAGAACCTGCCGGGCACGACGTTGAGCGTTACCGGCTGTCTCTTCAAGGCGAGGCAAGCCAAAAGCGGCGGAGGTTGACCGTGACCAACAGCGTCATCACCGGCAACCTTGCCCAGGGAGGGAGCGGCGCGGCCAGCGACAGCGGCGGTATCGCGTCGGGCGGCGGCTTCTAAAACGACGCCTCCTCCACAGCGACGATCACCAATTGCGTCGTTCTCGGGAACAAAGCCGCGGGCGGCGCCGGCGGAGCCGAAGGCAATCGCGGCCTTGGCTTTAGGGGGCGGCATCAGTTCAGGCAACGACGCCGCCGTCGGCGGTTCCGCGGATACCTCTCATCGCTAATAGTCAACGGTGGCGTCATCGCCCGCAACCTGGCCGAGAGAGGCCCTGCAGGCAGCGGGCCCCCCCCCCCTCTGCAGCGGGCCAGCGTGAAGATAACCAAGAAAAACTTCGTCATCTTCAACTTCGCCACCACCAGCGACGATGACATCTTTGGCGTGTTTACCACGTGATGAACATTGACTCATGGCACGCGCAAGATGATCGGCCGCATGGTGCCGCAACGGAGCGAGGCCACAGGCCACTGACGTTGCGGCGTTACGCATCGGCCGCGCTGACCCGCGCCATGCCGGGTGGCCGCACACCAAGCGCACCGGGTCGAACAGCGCGCCGCGCTGCGGCTGATCGCTTGGCTGCGCCACCAGACATCGGGCTGTGACGCCAACGTCCACGCGGGGGACGAAAAAGCGGACGTCTATAACCATTTATATTCAATGAACTTACATCATAAAATGACGCGTCGCCGTCCGAGGCCCAGGAAATTATGGACGCCGTTAACTTCGCAACAGTAAAGATGTTAAAGCGCGCCGTCCGTAATTAAGGCTGATTTGCGCATTGGTGTTAAAGAAGGCAATTAATTTGGGGTTGCGAAGTGGTATAGCGATGGAATAGCAGTTTTGATCGGACATCTGGACGGCGAGGTGCAACCTCAACGTGTCAAACGACTTAATGGCGTCCGGCACACATAGTTGTTTTGGACGAAACAGTCGGAGTTGATGGTCCGCTACGTGAAGAAACAGCAACATGTCATTCGTTCGTACGGTGTGCCGCTGTGGCGCGGGCCAACGGCTCCATCGGCATGAGACGGCCCCGTTGGCGACGGGCAGTCGGCACGATCGGGTTTTTTTAGCTTCAATATCTGCGGGGGCGCCGTTCAAGCAGTGGTGGATGGGGCTCCCGCACCAGCGCCACTCTCAGATCCAACGTGCTTGTGGCAGCCGGCGGTGAACTTGGCGCCCAATTTTGCCCAGTCGCGCCTCCTCGTCGCGGAGGCCAATAGTTCCGCTTTCGCAGGAGGGCCGGATCGATGCGCGGGCAGCGGTGAAAAAAGCATGCTAACCAACCCACTCTCCGCGAGGGGAAGTTTTTACGCCTCGGCTTTCACCGGGGCCAACACAGCGCTTTATACAGCGGCAAGTTGGCCCGACCGTATCGAGCGACCAGCACAGTTGCATGCACCCGTAGCGGCTTACGCGTCGGTAGGTTTGACGCAAGCCGACGGTCCCGCAGCGAATCGACGGGGTTGGTAATGCTGCCGGCAGTATCTGTCGCAATCGAGAAGCCAACGAGTCCGGCGGCCGTCGCGGAACCGGACCCGAGGACGAACCCGCCGCATCCAGGTGTGGGTTCCAGGGCGTCCGGGTCCGGCCGCGGTAACAGATAGGCCCGCCTCCCGCGAATGCGTTGGTCGCGAGCTTGGCGATGAGGACGGCCCCCGCATTTTCCAGTCGCTCGGCGACCGCCGCTTTCACGTTGATGCGGCGGAGGCGATACTGCGGGAGCGCACCAAGTCGTCGGATAGCCGGGATAGGCGATTATGTCCTTCAGCCCCCACGGCACCCCGTGCAGCGGCCCACGATCCTTGCCCGCGGCCAAGTCATAGCCGGCTCGCTTCGCCTGTTCCAGCGCGACCTCGTCCATGAAGGTGTGGGATACCAAGAGTGCCGCAAGGATCGCGATAACGGCGATGACCACCAAGAGTTCGAGGAGCGTGAAACCAATCCGCGGCCTCAAGGTGTTCATTAGTTGGCTACCGAAAGTCGAAATGGTCGGTGAAGCACGATAAACGAAGGCGGCAACCTAGCACCACAGCACGGACGCACACGGAATGACAGCGCCGCGCCGGACATCGTGTCCGATGGGTTGACGCCTTCGCGAGGGCGCTTGACGCCTTTGATTTTGAATCCGGTTACAAAGCCACGCGTGTCACGCCGGCATCGCCTTGGCCGCCGCCCTTGTTGAAGGGATTGCTCGGATTAGCCTTGGTTTGTCGCTCAGCCGCCGTTAATCGGAGACTTGGTAGGTGGCTTTAGCGGGACTCACTTTGGGCCATCGATTCCTAAATTAGAAGCGACCGGTTTTGTGTCGCCGCAATTGCTAGGTTCGTTCCTTTGGGTCAATGGCTAGAACCCCTCTGATTCGCGGCCAGGCTACCACGCCGAGCTTGGTACCTGCAATCGACACTGGAGGCGGGCCCAATGTGTACTAAAAGCCCCGTCATGCGCGAGCGTGTGTCCCCGCTTCCTCTTCCTCCGGGCCCCTGGCAATGGGAACAGCACTGGTCCGATTTATTGTTCATGCACTGGCAAGTAGCCGCCCAATCGCTCCGGCCTCACGTGCCGGCCGGTCTGGAGCTCGATTTATGGGATTCCACACCCTGGGTGTCTCTCGTTGCCTTTCGGCTAAAGCGCGTGTGCCATCGCTGGCTGCCGTCGCCGAGATTGGTTACCAACGTTCTTGAACTAAACTTGCGCACCTACGTTCGCGTCAGAGATGAGCCGGCGATCTATTTCTTGAGCATCCACGCAAATAAGCCCTTGACCGTAGCGCTGGCCCGTTGGCTGACGCCACTCCCCTACAGACTCGCGCATGGCGTATCAACCCAACACCGGTGGCTACCGCTTTCAATGCCGCCCCTTGGCCGTCGGGGGACACCATCCTTGCCTAGATGCGTCTTTTGGCCTCAAGCCAACTCAGGCCACGCGCCACCGGGTTCGTCGGCGGAGTGGCTACTCGAACGTTATGGCCTCTACGCCGCTGGCTCCAATGGTACGCTGCTGCGCACGGTAGTTCAGCATCCACGCTGGCGTATCAACGACGTCTGCCTGAGACTGTCCACGAACACCATCGGCGACCCCTTCAACCTTGATCTTTGTCGCAGTCCCGAATGCGTCCATTATTCGTTAGGGACTGACGCACGCGTTTGGCCTTTCCGACGCCTAGCAGGAACGCTGTCGTGGCAGCCGTGCCGGATTGATATAGCTGGTTTCCAAGGCCTCAAGAGCCGGCGTACGCATCGGGAAGGAAGCGAGTTTTGCCCTTAAGGGACAGCGGTTGCACTCGGCGGTCAGAACGCCCCTGGCGGGCCAATAAGCGGGAAATGGGCCCTGTCTGACGTGAAAAACCGGTATAGGGAACCGAAGGCCACAGTGTTTTTGCCAATCCCATCACCGCTAAACGCGTGCAAGGCCGTGCCCGGGCATGCAAGTTGGCCGCTTTGGCGATGGTTGCGCAGGCCGTTTCGTCTTTATGCAGGGTCCGCGCGAGACTGCGAATGCATATACCCGGCAACGCCGACCTTGGGGGGCAAGAGGTACACGTTTGAATGCTTATTCAGCACCTGGCGCACCTTTTGGGGGGTTGGTGCTAGGTCAATCACCATATTAACGCTGAGAGCCGAACAACAATGCCACCGAGCGGGGCCCTCGTTCGGGCGGTAACTGTCTTGCGATAGATGGAGTGCCCTGCGCCGCGCGCGTTGCCAGACTTTGCGCGGTTTTGCGGGCCCGTGCGCCGTCGTAGGTCAACGTGGTCCGGTTCTTCGGTTTGCGGCCCGCGCCTTCCCTTGTGCCGTGTTTTGAGGCGTCCGGGGGATGCAGGCATAAATGGATTTCGATATCTACGACATCGACTTTGCGCGAAGCCGCCGACGCGTGTACCTCATTAGCTAGCTCCTCAGCCATTCGCGACGGCAGAACCTGCGCTGGGTTGAGTCGGTAGACATCTAACAACCTTGGACGAGTACGTGCACGGGCCAGAGCTCTTGTCATGACCTGGGATACTTTTCACGCATCGCCCGAAGAGTTAGCCGACCTGGGCGAGCTGTTTAGCCCGCGGCGGGTGGCAAACAGCATGCCTTTGATTTCGATTTCCGGTGGCTAACCGGTACGTTCCGCGCGGGGCATGTTTAGACTTCGGTCATTGGAGATCCTCGACGGACAACTGTGTCTTTGAATGCGGAATCAAAGTCGTGAAGGTCGGACACGATGTCCCGGGCATTCGGTAGCCTCTCTTAGTCGAGCAACAAGCCTACGACAGTTTTCACTGGTTGCGCGGCACCGCGTCTGCACTTCGTGGCGACGTTTTTGAAACGTCCATTGGTACTTTCAAGGAAGTGCCTCGGGCTTTCGGTAACGCCGGCCTGTCTCGGGTTCACTGTGTTCGGTAACCAAGTCATCGAGTAGCGCGTGAACCGCTTTAGTAACTCCTGAGAGTTCGTGAGCCGGCGTGCGCTGATTTGGCTTGTCCGACCGACTAGCGCCGGTATCTCACGGGTTAAGCGCGTGGTCAAACGGTTAAATGATCGGTTTACCTCGTTTTTTTCGTTTTCAGGCGACGGCGCTCTCGCGTTAGACAATCACCAACAACTTTTTCGGCTGATTCACCACTGTCGATTCTTGCGGCGATTTCTAGGAGCGAGGCCTTGCATAAAAGCGAAACTTTTCCGGCGGCGACGAGCGTTATTTCACCCCGGTCGATAGCCGCCACTTGTACGGCGAGCGGCGTCTGTAGAACCCGCAAATAGCGATTCACGCTCCGCGAAGTCAAATTCATCTGCTTGGCAATCCGTTCTTTAAGTTGCTCGCGATGCGCGTAACCTCCCTTGGCAGTTGCCCGGCCGAGTTCGATTTCCAGCAGGCGCTGTATGCACCGCGCTTTACCCAGCGGCGTCAGCTGCGCGCCGGGCGTAATTGTCAAGGATTAGATGGTTTTCAACGGCCTGAGTCCCAGCTGTCGCCAGATCCGTCCTGATGATGACGTCGATTTCGGTCCAACCCAGCACATTGGCAGCGCGTACACGCTGGTGCCCGCATATGATTGTGCCATCCGGGAGAATCTCAATTGGATAACGAAGTCCTTCCTTTCGCAAGGACTCAACTAACACATCCAATTCGGCCTGCGCGACATCACCGAAAACGGCGCCCTGCATGGGATGTTCTTGCAGGTCGGCAACTTTCCATTTCATTCGGTTACTCAAATCTCTCATCGGGCACTCCCTTGGCAAAATATAAATGACGCACGAAATTTGAACGAACTTCAATCAGGCAGGCGCATCGACTTCTCTTTGCGCATGCCGCCGAATCGAACCTCATGCTCGTCTTGATCTTTTTCTGCGATCGGCGTTAGCTGGACGTCCCAACCACGGCCGCCAAAATTCTTGTTGAGTTTCCCCTCGAAAATGGACACATCCCAGCAACCCGTTTGACCCGCGCTCCCTCCCACGGCCATGAGAAGTTGATGTTGACCCTTTCCCGGCATGAATTCAACGCGTCTTTTTAACAGAATCCATTGCCTCGCGAACTCGCCGATCCCTGCAAAAGCCAAACCATCAAGTTCTGGCGGTTCATCGGGATTTTTACTTGCCGCTTTGGTCGCGTGGTGCACCAAAATGGGGGTGGCTTTGACCGAAAGGCACGCATTGGCCACGCGGCTGAGGAGCGGACCGACCTCATAGAGGTTGCTGGCCGAAACAGATGACGAGCCGCCGAGCAGACAAAGATAGAGTGGATCAATGATGACGACCTCGACCCTCTGTTCCTCAAGAAACTCTTGTAGAGCTGCCACGTCTTCAGGGTGATTGAGCCTCGGGAGATTGAACGACCAAAACACGCTGGCTTCCGCTAAAGAAATATTCTTACTTTTGCAAATGCGGTTGGCCGTTTCTTGAAGCGTCGCGTCCCCGCTTTCGCCTGAAATAACAGCAACTGTGCGGCGGCGCGGAACCTTAAAGTGCCCCAGAAAGGGGGTACCGGTTCCGAGGCTAACCGCCAGGTCGACAACGATCGAAGTCTTCATTGATTTCTTGGGCCCGCCCACTACGGCTGGTTGGCCTTTTACGAAAATATCTTCAACCAACCAAGACCGCGCAAACGACGCGGCGGCAAACTCTGCTGCGTTAAAAAAAGCTGCGGAATACTGTGCCACGATGGAAACTCCTAAAAAAAATAGACGGAAACCACCCCTTAGTTAGCGACTCTCAGCTTGAGAACGCTGCCGCTCTAGCGCGCGCATTGCAATGCGCCACAGATCCTCGCGCGTGCAATCGCCTGGGTCGAGATCGTCGGGCGTTTGAGCAATGACAACGGGGGCAGAGTCCGGTTTCAGAATCGACGATGACCGCGCGAGCGCAACCGCACCAAAAGTTTTTCGGCGTCTTCGTGCGCATCGGGGTCGAGCATCACAACTAGCGGTCTACCATAGAGGTGGCTTTGAATTAAGCGAATCTGCTCTTCGGAGACCGTTTTTCCGAGTAAGGCAATCGCATTTTGGCCGTGCTCCATACGTCGCTTACGCCCTCGCAGATAACGACGGGCGACTTGGTGTTGTCGACGCGCTCAAGCCCGTACAGAAAGTGGGATTTTTTTAACTTGGGCGCCGTGAAGTATTTGCACTTTTTCTCATCGTCGGGGTCGATCGCGGCGCCTGCCAGCCATAGCAGGTGATTTTTTTGTGTTCAATCCGGCTGATGGGAACGACCAGGCTCCCCGCGGAATGACGGAAGACCACTTTGGGCGAGTAGCCGACTCCCCAGTGGCGCGAGAGCTCCGCGGGATCAAAGCCGCGCCCGCGAAGGTAGCGGCGCGCGGGGTGTCCCTGCGGCAGGTCGCCAATAAGAACAAAATCCTTGGGCAATGCAATGGGCTTACCCGTCGGTTCGACGCGCCCTCTTTGATTTGCACGCGGCGAGCACGGGCCTCGCGGTGATACCACGTTGTGAGTTCTATGAAATCTTCGCGGTTATCGTCGTTCGCAAGGCAACCTTCGTTGTAACATATGGCTAGCCATCGATTGCATGTGCCCGTGCGCTGATCGTAAACGCCCCAGCGGTGGTTTACCCAAAGGCGAAATTTGGTGTCGCCGCAATAGGGGCAGTTCACTCGAAGATACTCCCCCGGGTTGCTCACCTTGAGCTGCGCACGACCGTCGGTCGTCGGCACATAAAGGGCGGTCATGGCGACACCCGGATCGGTGAGGCGAACTTCGCCAAACTGCTGTAACGCTCGAAAGAGTGACGGGTTTAAACTGTGCATTTTTTTGTCTCCGTTTAAACGATTGTTTCCGCCGTCCCGATTCCGTCCAAAACCGGCATTAGTTTCGGACGCCATTAAGTCTTGTAGAGGGTTAAGGTTGCGCCTCGCCGTCCCGATGTCCGAGTAAATCGGCTACTGCTGCAGCTTATATCCCCTCGTAAGAGAAGTAATTGACCCCCTATACACCGATGGCAAGAACTAACCGAATTACGGACGGCGAGCTTTAACTCGTTTGCCATTGCGAAGTTAATGGCGTCCATAATTTTCCAGGATTTCGGACGGCGAGGCGCCAAAATACGTCATAACCCAGATAATCACCACTGGTTAGACTCGTCCGTAATTTTCGGCCACACTTTGGACCGACTCGGACGCTTCAGACTCAACTGTGTGGCTACCCCTCGCCAGATCTGTCGGAAGTGTCGACTTCCTCGCCGCCAAGATCTCCCACACCTCGTCGCCGGGTGGCATACGGACGGCGCGGCCGATGCCGTTCCAAAAGTAGGGGCGCCGCCCGTCAGAATCCGCTTGCGATTCGCGCTCCTTGGTCACGCCCGGCAATTTGGCGATTCGCCGGCTAAATTCGTTCGAAGAAAGAGGCTTACGATTCGCCTCTTTGCACCAGGTGCCATAGTCGCCGTAGAGGACATCCCGCCCTGATCCGCCGAGGTTGATGTTGATCCTGGGCATAGACCCTGGTCTCGTCCAAGAACTGCAGCAAAGGGTCGCAATCGAACTGGTGCTCGGTGCTAGCCGAAGTGCAGATTTGGCAGTGCGTGAATTGCCTGTTCCGCAACAACCTCCGCAGTCCCCTCAGTGCAAAATTGAGGATCCCGGGCAATTCAGCCTCTAACTCTTGCGCAGCCAGTCTTTCGTTGATCTCCTCGTCGCGAATGACGACCCTGAACGGCATGACCACGAGGCGACGCCAAATTCCTCGAGATTTATCTTTGAACCGCGGAAGCGCATTGGTGGCGAAAATCATTTTGCACGACGGCGCCATCGTTACCAGGGATTGGTGTTTTCGGTCGACGGTGAGGTTGTCTTCGCCGGTGAGGCGCTTTAAAATGCCTTCCGCGACGGTATCAATTTCATTCAGGTCGCCACAAATATTTGCGTACTTGCCGTAGAGCGGCGATAGTGCGAATTGGCCGCTGAGTTGGTCCAAGCTGACGTGACTGACGTTAGCCGGTCCGAGCATCTGGATCCAGAGGTTTTGGAGCACGCCCTTGCCGTTGTTGCCCTCTCCAACCATGAGCAAGAATTTCTGATAACGGCCATCGCAAAGCAGTGTGTACCCTAGCCACTCTTGCAAAACGAAGCACCGATTGTCCCCCTGATGCAACCCGGTTCCATCCGCATGCCGCTCCAGCACCTGGCGGAGAAACCTCAGAAATCGCGGACACCGGGCATCAGGGTCGAAGGCGAACGGCAAAACACTCGTGCCGAACCAGCGCGAGTCAAACGGCAAAAGCTCGGGCGCATGCCCGGCGGCCAAAGGCTCCAAGTCGAGCATCCCGTTTTGCAGGGCTAACAATTTTCGCTTGGTGATGCGGGTGGGCGGGCCGTATTCGTCAACAAAGAAGGGGAGCGGCTCAACGCCGCAAGCTACCAGGCAAAGGCCTTGCAAATTAGTAACCACGTCCTGAACCAACTTTGAAGTTATTGCGTCAGCGCCACTGTGGTCCTGGAGGTCGTTTATGACCCGGCCGCACATCTCTTCGGGCGCAATGGGGCGCCAACACCGATTCCACTCGAAAAAAGTGCCGCTGTGATAGTTTAAGACGCGTGCCCCGGTGTCCCGCTGACTGGCCTCTTGTGCTTGCTCTCCCAAGCGGCGCAGGAAGTCTGCGGCGAGCAACGTTGGGTTTGACGTGGCGCCGTTTGACGCGGCTGGGGATGCGCCCGCATGCGCCTGCCGAATTAGCCGATCTAGGTCGCAGCGCCGAATGGTGGAACCAAGTTCATGAAGCCGGTTGAGTACTTGATCGACGCAAGCGGCAAGTGCGCGACGGGAGAATAACAGGTGTTAATGGCGGTGACTGCGGTGCGGAGGGCGCGTTTGAATTCCAACGGTTTGCGCCCGCCCACGAGCCCGGCCAGCACTGCGTCAATTGGCTGAGGGTAGGCAATTTCTGCCACCTGAAGCGTCACGCGGCACCGAGCCTCCAACTCTCGCCACAGGCGCCAAAGCGACTCCTGGTTCCCAACCGAAAGCTCGACCAAACTCAGAAGGTCCAGTACCACGTGGTTGACCGATTCGGGCAATTCTTCGCGGAGCAGGGCGATTGATTCGGGAGTGGTCTCGTTCAACTCCACTTCATGCCAATCTTGAGCAATTAACAGTCCGACAATGGCCATGGTGGATTTCCCTTAGGCGAGAAGTAAAAAACGAAGTTAACCGATTGGAAGGGCGTGCGGTCGGTGAGCCGCCGCGGCACGATCAGCGTGCCGGTCGGGGAAAGCCTTTGCCTGACGCGTAAATATTGCAATTTTTGCGAAGAGGCGAAAGCAAGCGCACAGAGTTGTCGTGCGTGCGGTTTTCGGCTACAATTTGTCATAAGAGTGTGCAGTTCCGCGATGCCTCGCTGGCGCCAACCAGCGGGGCATCAATGTCCCATATCAGTTTCGCGAATTTAATAACTTGTCGAGTTGTCGATCCACCTTGTTCAGACGGTGAGCGTCGCGCGTTGAAGCCGGCACTCCACTTTGACAACAAAGCGTCAACTTTTCAAAAAATCTTTGTAGGGCCTCTTTGCTTGTGCAACGGGTCCCGCCGACTTGCAAAGTCTCCAGCCGCACTCCGCGCACGCCGATCGTGGCCCAGCGGTAAAGGGTGCTGACGGCGGCCTTGCGTCCACGCCTTCGGCGAGAATAAAGGCAGTGGCCGCAGCCAAGGACACGGGGCTCTCGCTTGAAAAATCGAAAGGCATTAGGTCACCTCGCTACGGTTTGAGTCGCAACGCTGTGAACCTAGCCATTTGAAAGTGAGGTGTCAGTCGCCGCTGAGTTGCGGTTTTTTTTGAAATTCTTCGGGGTATGAGTTCGGTGGGCAATCAGGACGGTAGTAGCCGCCCACTTTTCGGTCGTTCTTAACTAACCCTCGTTTGAGTAGCTCCTTTATACCTCCCGGCTTGTAAAGTGTCCCCGGATCGCATGCTAATTTGAAGGCTAACTTTTCCTTTGTTAACGCGTTTCCGTTGAGAACGTTTAAGATTTCCAACTGCAACCTAGTGGGCACTTGAGATTCCCTTTCACCCACGAAAGTCGATATTACCAACGACAAGGCCAGATCCAGAGCTTTATTCCGCGCTCGCAGTTCGACGGCCGCTTGGGCAACGGTTTTCTGATCGCTGAAAAGAGGCTTTTCTAATCGCGCCGTTATCGGGTGATCCAGCATTCCATAAAAAGACTTGGGAATTTTGAGCGGGATCCTATTCGTGCAGTCACCCAGCCAGGAATTCCATGACGAAATAACCAAACCGTTTCGTTTAAAATCCTGGGCCTTTAGATCGCCAGGCACCTGGCACCCTTCCCAACCGACATAGTCGTCCCAATGAATGAACGCGCGGCCATCGATTTCTTTAGACTTACCGCAAAAACGTTGCAAGTTGCGCTCGGCTTTGGTGCGAAACGTTTCGAACGTATCAATGTCGGCCGCGCTGGCGCCGCCCAAGCTGTCTTGGGCGGGTAGAAGCGGTGCCAAGCGAGCGGGTGCGGATCGACGGCGGGCAAGCGGCTGAATTGCGCGTTGTGAAGCCCGGCGCACGCTTCGCATAACGTGATTACTGTCCTATCGAGCCAGGCCTGGTCGATCAACGGCACGCGGATTAGTTTACCCAACGGCAGAAACGCCATTGAAACCATAGTGCCAGCCTTAACAGGCGTGACGCGTGGCAGCAGGCGCAAAACCACTTCAATATAAGCAGACCAAAAATCGAACTCGACTGCCCGCGCGCGGAAGTTCTCATCGCAATGGTCCTGGTCGCCCCGATGGTAGGCGCGAAGATCGTCAAGCTCCGAATATGCCTCGAAAAGGCCCCACCCGACCGAATCGGGGGGGAAAGCGACAAGTGAGTGGTCTCGTTTTAGGGAGCTTCGCATAAACCCAATCTCCAATTCTGAAATCGATCTCCGGCCATGGCATGACGTAATACTTGACGAGGCCTTCGATCGCGGCAGCCACGTCGCCGTCAACAGGGTATGGTACATTACCGATGTACGACATGATTTCGCGCGCTCCGCAATAAGATTGCGACTCGCGTGACAGGTATGCGAGTTGTGGTTTATGTAAGAAATCATAGACGCTGATCAGTTTTCGGGATGGCGGCCGTAAGTAAGAACGGGACATTTCGTCACTCCTCGAAGCCCGCCAGGAATTCGATGCGCCCTCGATGTGGGGAATTACACCAGCCAACACTAACCGAGTCGCGTCATCACTTTCACTGCCTTGTCCAAGTCAAGCCGGCCATAATGCTGCGTCGCCTGAATGGACCGTTGACCCAAGACGGTTCGCGCCGCGTCGGTCCCTTCAGTTTTTTCAATACGCATTTTACACCCGTGGCGCAACGCATACGGCCGGAATTTAATCTGTGCCTTGGCGCACGCTCGGGCTACGCCGTGTGCGTAGCTGGACGCCGAATAGTGATCCCCAGGGGCACGTCGGGGGTTGGATTTGCGCCGGCGCCCTGCTGGCTTGGAGTTATCGGCGATTGACGTGCGGCTCGACGCTTAGCACACCGTTCCGCCACCGCCAATCGCGGCTGGAAAAGGTGACCCTCGGAATCGGCAGGTGAGTCTAGCCACTCATCTAGGAGTGCTTGGCACGCCGGCCCGAGCGGTACCAGTCTCCCGTGGTCATCGTCGCGCCAGTCGTTCTTGTGCCTCGTGGGTCGGTAGAGCCAACATCCTGGATTTGTGCGGTCAATGTCTATGGACCGCATGAGTCGAACCTCGCACGAGAGCGCATGCCGCTCCACCACTGCAGCTGTAGCATGGTGCCGAGAGTTCGTGAGCAATATGGCAAGATTGCTGCCACGTTGTCCCAAAAGGCTGGTTCGATCGGCGAGGATTCCCGTACGCCAGGCGTTCGTCGGGAAAGCCCACGAACCGTGCGTAAGGCGTGATAGGTGGCGGCCGGAACCAGTTCCTCCGATTCGGCCCATTTGAACATGGTCTTGATGCGCGTGATACGACGATTGATAACGTTGCGGCACCACCCCAATTCGATCATGCGCTGCTGGATCGTCTTCAGCGCCTTGGGGCCGAACTGGCTCACGATGGTATGGCCGTAAAGGTCTCGAAGCGGCCGAAGGGAATGCCGAAAATTCTCCAGCTCGCGTCCTTCCGGGGAGTAGCGTTTTTCCGCGTAGCGCAGAAACGCCAGAATGATCTCGGCGATGCACGGTCGCCGGGTGAAGATCCCGCCGGATCGCGTAAGCCCGCGTCCGTTCGCGAGCCACTCGGCAACCAAGCGATCATACTCCGCTCGGCTTGAGGGCGTATTCCACTTTCCCAGGTAAAAGTCACGACCCGCCAGCGTGACGACGGCCTGGCCGGACGGTTTATGCAAACGATAGGCAGGGGTTCGGTTGGTCATCAGTGGGCCTCCGCTTGAGTAATCCGGTAGACTACCGGATTCCAAGAGCGTTCAGGCCGCACTGCCGACCGTCGGCAGGTACTGCAAATTCAGTTCGGCAAACAAGTTGTGTCAATAGCGGCGCCCGGGATCGAACCGGGGACACGCGGCTTATGAAGCCGCTGCTCTAACCGCTGAGCTACGCCGCCAAGCGAATTATCAGATTATTACGATTTGGCGCTCCGTGCAAGCCTCAGCGGGCTGGCTGGAGGCAGGCACTCGTCATGGGAAGAGATTATACCGCCATGTTTGTCTTGGCGGGCTCTTCACAAGTCTGCTTGGTTTTGAGTTCCTTGAGCCGAGTTTTGATTTCGCCGAAGCCGACCATCTTGCCTTGATCGCCATCCCAGAGTTTCAGACGAAAGCAGGCAAGGCTTTGCCAAAAGGTGAGCTTGTTAACGGCCCGTAGCTCCGGGTGATTGTCCATGCATTCCTGCAAGCGGTAGTTGGGAATGAGATGGTCCAAGTGGTGCAAGTGGTGGATGCCGATGTTGGCCGTGAACCATTGCAGAACCTTGGGCAACGCGTAGTAGGAACTTCCCTTGATGCCGGCCTTGTAGTAGTCCCATTGCTCGTTTTCTTGCCAATACGTTTCCTCGAACTGATGTTGGACGTAAAAGAGCCAGACACCGATGGAGGAGCCCAAGGCCGCTGTCGGCAGATAAATGAGGACCAGGTTCCAGAAGCCAACCACATACCAGGCGACCAAGCAGGCGGCCGCCAGCAAAAAGTTGGTGAGATGAGTGCTGTGGCGTTCTTTGCGCCACGAGCGCGGCATGCCAAACGTGAAGCGCTGCAAGATCGCGAACTGCAGGAACGGGCCAAAACCGAACAGCACCAGGGGATTGCGATAGAGGCGGTATGCGAAAGCGCTTCAAGGGGCTGAGCCGCAGGTATTCGTCGACCGTCAAAGTGTTGATGTCGCCGTGCCCCCGGCGATCCAGATCGCCCGACGTGGCGTGATGGATAGCGTGCAGCTTGCGCCAACAGTTGTACGGCGTCATCGTGAGCACGCTGCAAAAAACGCCCAGGAGGTCGTTGACGTTCTTGGACTTGAAATAGGATCCGTGACCGCAATCATGCTGGATGATGAAGACACGCATCAAAAGCCCGGCTGCCGGAATGGTGAGCAACAGCGCCAAGGCGACGGAGTAATCCATCAAAAAGTACATGCACGTCCACAGCCCGAACAACGGGATCAGCGTCGTCAGAATTTGAGCGATGCTGCGGGGACGGCTTGGTTCTCGGTATTGGGCCAATAGCGACTTGTAATCCGTGTATTCGTGTTGCATTCGTGAATGGAACCTAAAGAAAAGGAAAGGCTTGATAGCCGGAGCCCGAGAGTTACCAGACGGACGCCGACACTAAACAAAGCGAAATCATAAACAATCATGGGCGGTAGGGCCAGAGCGGATTGCGTTTCCACCGGCTCAGACCATCCGCGGGATTCGGCGTACCTCATCCCGCGGCTTGAGCGCACGTATATTAATTCAAGCCGCGGGATGAGGTACGCCGAATCTCGCGGATCACACACCTATTTTATGAGGTTGGCCCCCACAGAACGAGCCGCACATCCTTTTTATGAGCTTCTTTTCGTGTTCGTCGTGTATTTCGTGGTAAAAAGTTCGTCTAAACCACCATTTTCTTCCAATCGTGGAGTTGCGAAGCAAGGTCGGCGAAGGGGATTTCCAGAGCCGGAACTTGAAACATGGTTTCGGCGAGATTTACGAAGGCGGTTTTCGACGAGTGCACGCGGTGGGCTTCGCTCTCCAGGCGCAGAATCCACTGCGGCACGTCAAGGCCAACGCCGGTGGGCGTGGCTGCCAGAGCCTTTAACGCCTCTTCCAACGGAATGATGCCGTCGTCCGCATTCTGGTCTGCCAAGCCGGCCGGCGCTCGAGACATCGCGGGCTCGATCGAGCGCACAAAGGCCATCCAGAGCCATCGGCTTCACGAAACGCTCTTCGAGTTTGTCGGCAACGGTAGCGAGGCGCATGCCATGCATGCGTTCGAGCCGCGCCAACTCGCGCAAGTGGTCTTCCGCGGCCTGCCGGCTCATCTCTTGGACTTGATCGCGCCACAAGGCGGCAGCCTTGGTGTCTTTCTTCGCCAAGATTTCATGAACCAGGTTGAGCGGTTTCAGCTGCCAGGCATTGCGTTCATAACTAGCCTTGAGCCGCAAAAAATCGAAAAGTTGATACAGGTTCTCGCCGTAATCGGATTGTGTGGTCGTCGTGTTGTAATCGCGGTAATGGTCGTAATTCTCAATAACGGTTTGCAAAATGATGTGCAGCCAACGCTCGGGATCGCCGTGCGCCAGGCCGTTGTCGATGTCGTCGGCTAGCGCAATGGGATGCAGCGGATCGGGGTTGGCCCTCAAATAATCCAGATATGGGCCGACACCGCGATGGAGGATGCCGCGCAGGTTGGCAAGCGTCATGAAGCGGGCATGAAAGAGATCATGCCCGTATTTTTTGATGAACTCGCCTAGCCTGGTCCAATCCTTTTCGCTGGTCACCGTCTCGAGCATGGCCACGCGCAACGTCTTGCTCTGATCGATCCACGTTTTGAGGAACGGCTCGACGACCGCTTCCAAGGTTTGACACACGGGCTCGGCATCGATCTTCTCGCGCTGGGCCGCATCGACGACCGCCTCGGTGACCGCTTGCACGGCCAATTGAAAGAGGCGATCGAACTCCGTGACGCGCGGGCCTGTCAGCGTTTGCCGCTGTTCCATGGAGTGTGCCAACAGCACGAGCTGGTAAGTTTCGCGCACCAAGCCCTGGCGCGGCAAGTTGGCCACCAGGCCGCGCAAAATGGTCTGCGCGATGTTCGCCCGCAGAATTTGCCGGGGATGGCCGCCATGTGTCAGCGGCGTATAGAGCAATGGCTCCTCTTTGAAAAGGTGAACGAATTGCGGCAGCCACGAGCGCGCCAGCGCCGCGTCTTTTCGAAGGAGCGCGCGCTCCAGGCGAATGATCCAATGCTCCCAGCCAGGCTCGGCAGTATCCTCTGCACTCGCGGATCCATGAGCAGCTGGGAGCTCCGGGCCGGCAGAAACTTCCGCGGCGAGGGCACCGGCGCCGCGCAAGGCACCGACCGCGAACGCTTGATCCAGGCAGGTCATGATCACCAGGCTCAAGAGCCGTTCCTTGGTCAGGCGGCGATTGTCAAATTCAACCAGCGAATCGTAGGAACCGGACGGTTTAGGCACTTCGTGCTCGTGAATGGTGTCGAGCAGCTTGAGCAACCCCTCATAATTGCCGTGTGCTTTTTCAAGCCAATTGTCGAGCGCCTGTTGGCAAAGGGATTGATCTCCCCCGGGCCCAGCGCAAGGCGCGTGTGGCCACGTTCCACAGACGCGCCAGGGTCGCCAAGTATTTCAAGCCGCGTTTCAAGGCGCTCGGCCTCCTCGGCCAGGTCGAAGTCTTTTTGAGGCATGAAATCGAGCACTTCGGACTCGATGTCATCGTCCGTGCTGTCCTTGTAGGTCATGCCCTCATAGGCGGCGCCAAAAAGCGCGTCGGCCTCTTCGGGCCTCGCGCTGCGGCGGTCTCGTCATCCTGGCCGGTGCCGAGAATGTCCAAACGGGGCACCTGGGCCAAATCCTCGGCGTTGGCCTCCAAATAATCGAAGAACTTGACGATCAGCTTCACGGGCGCTTGCTCAGGCGGCAGCACGATCTCGGCGGTCGCGAGCGCCGCGATGCCCAGCATCCAGCGCAGGGCGAGTTGGTGAAAAGAAAAATCGCCGTCCTCGAGGGAGACTTCCTCCGCATGGCTGAGCCAAGTCATAAGCAGCGCCATGGCAGCGCGGAAATCGTGCTGGCGCAGCAGAGCATCGACGACCAGGGCGAAGGCCTTGGCCGAATGGAAATCATCCAGATGCTCACGCCAAAACGCCAGATCGGCGCTGGCCGAGCCGCGCTCGCGCCACCGGCTCAAGGCCTGGGCGACCTGATGCGCCGAGGCAGTCGCTTCGCCGCCTGACACGTGAGGGATATCGCCCACGGTGGTGGTCGCGAACCGGTCCCACCACTCAGCGAGAGCACCCATGTCCTTGGCCAAGCCGGCCCCTGGAGTGAACGAACCATGGGCTGCCCCTTCGCTCAAGAGGCGGGCGAACAAGTTGAAGAGCCTTTCGACGACGCGAACCAGCGCTTCGATGCGCGGATCGCGGATGCTGTCCTCCAAGGCGGGCGAGCGCGGAAATTGGCCGCCGAACCCGAGTATGTTCCAGGGATCGACCAAGGCACCACAGTCAATGCCATCTTTAATGAGGTTTTCGACGACGGGCAAGTTGGCCGCCGCCACGTCGAGGTTTCCCCGATCGACCGCCAAATCGCCGCTGGCCAAGAGGACGTGAATCTCCGTCAAGAGCCGCAGCGCCGTCGACGCCATCCCCCGCAGCTGCCGACGGCTGGCATTGGGATAACCCAGGTCCGCGATCAAGAGGGCCAGGTGGCGCTGTTGCATCTGCAGTGCCCGCTCGCCGGCAAGATAGCGGTTGAGGTGTTGGCGGGCACCGCCGAATGGTTGACGCGTGACGCGCCATCTCCTGGCGCAGGCGCTCGGCATGCTCGCCTTCGATGCGATCGAGCACGCCAGCGTAAAATGCCTCGCGATACTTCGCGATGCGCGGAATCAAATTGCCCAGGTTGACCGTGGAATCATAGGCTGTCGGACTCGCCCCGCTAACGCCCGCGGCCATCAGCATGGTGCACGCAAGCACGGTGGCTGCCTCAAGCAGCAATTCGTCGCGTGCCGACTCGGAAGGACTCTGCACTCTTTGCCACAAGCCCTCCAAGATAATCTGCCTGATTATGAATCGACGAAAATTGCCCTGGTTGTCGATGTGGTGCGGATCCCATTCGCCGAAACAGTAATTGGGTCGCTTGTCGGCGGGATGGTCGAAATCGTACCGCGCGGATCGAGGGCCAATTCATCGAGCAACTCGGGGTCGAAGCAAGCCTCCGCCAAAAGAGCCGGATCGGTGGCCCTTATGATGTCGAGGGCTTTGCCAAGGAGCGGTGCAAAACGCCCGTGCGCCACACCGGCGCCGCGCAGAAAAAGAGGAATAGGCCGCACGCGCTCATGGTCGTAGACCTCGCCGCGTTCGCGCCCCTCCAAAGTAGCAATCGGCCGATAGCCGACATAATCGTTGAGGTGCTTGAGAGTGCCCGCGACGATGCGCTCCGTCTCCGTCCAAGGGCCCCGCTGCGCCAGTACGGCTTCGACGACGCGGGCCACGAAGAACGGTTGGAAAAGCTCGGCATCACTCTGGTGCGCGAGCAGCAAAGCATGGTGGTCCCGATAGGCACTGAGCGCATGGTCGAACACGAGCGTGACGACGGCTCGCGCTTGCTCGACCTCGCGAAAGGCGGCGCTGCCGCCTTGTTGCAATGCAGCCAGGCCTTCGAGCAATACGGCGCCCAAGTCCTGCCAGGGCCGCTCGCTGCCCTGGCCGATCAATGACAGGAAAGCATCGTTGGTCTGCTTTTGGAACCGTGCGTCCGGTTTCCCGGTGGAGAAATTGACGTGGCCCAGCATGCCTTGCAGCAAGCCGGGATCCAGATGTAGTGTGCTCGCGGGCGCCATGGTATCACGCCACTCGGGCGGTATCTTCTCGCCGTGGGATGACCACTTCCTTGATCCCTTCGACCCGCAGCGCTTTGGCCAGTGCTTCCGCTTGCTCGACTTCGCCGTGAACGAGACGCACGCGCGGCTCCTCACCAACGAGCGGTCGAAAGAAGTTGACCAGATCGTTTTGGTCGGCGTGGCCCGAAAAGCCGTTGACATCCACCACGTCCGCCCATTTGTTCCAGCGCCGACCCCGGAAATGAACCACGGGCCCGCGTTCCATGAGCTTGCGCCCCAGGCTGCCAGGCGCTTGATAGCTGACCAGAACGACGCTGTTGCGCGGATCGTCCAGATTGTTCTCGAGATGATTGAGAATCCGGCCCGCCTCGCACATGCCCCCGGACGCCACGAGCACGCACGATTCCCGCCGACGGCTCAACGCCTTGCTCTCGCCACTGGCCCTGATGTAGCGGACGGGAATGGGGTGATCGACCCCCCCGGCCCCCCCTTCGTAAGGGGGGGAGACTCCTCCGAATTTCTCCCCCCCTTACGAAGGGGGGGCCGGGGGGGTCGTCCGCCATGCACTCCGGATACTGCTCATGCACCTCCGCGATGTCGGCCGCCAGGGCGCTATCCATGTAAATGGGCACCTGCGGCAGCTTCCCCTCGGCCATCCACTGGCGGACATAGTGAATCACGACCTGGGCGCGGCCGAGACTAAAAGCGGGAATGAGGATTTTGCCGCCGCGCGCGATGGTCGTCTTGACGACCTCTTGGAGCTTGTTAGCCAAGTCTTCGACGCGTTGGTGGGTGCGTCCGCCGTAGGTGCTTTCGCAGATAATCAGATCGGCGGCGGGCATGGCGGCCGGCTTTCGCAAAAACTTCAAGTCGGGCCTACCGAGGTCGCCCGTGAAAGTGATTTTTGATTCACCGGCGCTGGTGTCCATGGTCGAGCGCAATCATCGCCGATCCCAGCAAATGACCGGCATCCACGAACCGCACTTGTAGGCCGGGCCTTATTTGTGTCGGTTGATCGTAGGGAACTGTCACGCATTGCCGCAAGGTGCGCTCGACTTCATGGCTCGTGTAAAGCGAACCCGTGGTCGATTCGTCAGGCCGGCCGAGGAGCTTATCGATCTTGGCTTCTTCCTCCTGGATGCGGGCCGAATCGGCCAGCATGACGGCCAACAGCGAGCGTGTAGCCGGCGTGCAATAAATCGGTCCGTCAAATCCTTGCCGCACGAGGTTGGGAAGATTGCCGCAGTGATCGATGTGGGCGTGGCTCAAGACAACCGCGGACAGACTGGTGGGCGAGAAGGGGAAATGGCGATTGCGCTCTTGCGCATAAGCGCTCGTGCCCAAAACCAAGCCGCAATCGAGCAGCACCCGTAAATCGGCGGCCTCCACCAAGTGCATCGACCCGGATACCGCCTGCGCCGCCCCCCAAAATGTCACCGACGCGCCTTTCGACTTGCCAATAGTTGCATTCATTCCTCTATTCTACAGCGCGACGGCAATAGGCGAAGCCCGATTCGCAAAAGAGCCGCGCACGAAGTAAGCGGTATAAACGAGTGGCGCCCTCAAAAACCGCTTACTGCGTGCGCGGCTCCTTGGGTGCGCGGCTCCTTGGAAGCGGCGGTCATGATTCTTCCAGGCCCAAATACTCCGTCGGCACGACGCGCAAGACTTCATCGGCGCTCGTTTGGCCGCGGGCGACCTTGAGCAGCGCGGCGTGGCGAAACTCCATTAGGCCTTCGTCGAGAGCCACCTGCCGCAAAACGGGCGTCGCCTGTTTTTCGGCGATCAACTTGCGTAATTTCTCGTTGATGTTGAGCACCTCGAAGACGCCCGTCCGGGCCACATACCCCGTTTGGCGGCATTCGGCACATCCAAACGCCGCATAAAGGCGCTGCCCTTCGCCCGGTTTGAGCCAGCGATGAACGTCTTCAAAGATTTGCGGATACAGGGACAGATCGACTGAGGTTTTGCAGCGCGGGCACAAGATGCGCACCAGGCGTTGGGCAATCACGCCCCGCAAGGCCGACGCCAGGAAATGATGCGCGATGCCCAGGCTGAGCATGCTCTCGATGGCCCCCGCGGCAATCGGAGCATGCAAAGTCGCCAGCACGAGTTGTCCGCTGTTGGCCGCGCGCACGGCCGTCTCCGCCGTGAGGGGGTCGCGAATCTCACCCACCATGATGATGTCGGGCGCCTGGCGCAGCACGCTGCGCAGCAATTGCGGGAAATCGACGCCCAGGGCCACGTTGACCTGCGATTGGCGGATGCCTTCGAGCCCGTATTCGACGGGATCCTCGATGGTGTTGATTTTGCGAAAGCCGGTATTCAGGTGTTGCAAACTTGCATACAGCGTCGTCGTCTTGCCCGAGCCGGTCGGTCCCGTGACGAGAATGAGGCCGCTCGGACTCGCAAGCAGGCTCAAGAGTTGCTGATAATCCTGCGGCTCCATGCCCAGATGCTCCAAGCCCAGCAAGCTAATCTGGCGCACGAGCAGGCGTAGCGTGAAATCCTCGCCGTAAAGTGTCGGCATGATGTTGATGCGCAGGTCGATCTTGTCAGCGCCGGGGACTTGGCGCACCCAGCGGCCGTCCTGCGGGCGGCGGTGTTCGGCAACGTCCAGGCCGGCGATCGCCTTGATGTGGTTGAGGCAACGGCGTCCCAAATCGAGGCTGAGCAAAGTCAACACGCGCATGATGCCGAGATGCCGGGCCAATACCGCGATATGGGTCTCGTTCGTGAGCAAGTAGAGATCGCTGGCCTGGATCTGCACGGCATGATCGATGAGCTTGCCCACGGCGTCTTCGGGCGACAGATCGTGAACCGCGACCTGAAAATCCGCAGCCGGGGCATCGCTAGCCATGCGCGCCTCCCTCGGCCAACGCGCGGGCCGCCGGCAAGTCCTTGGCCAGGTGCAATACCTTGTGCATTTGCAAGAGTTGAAAGATCTGCTGGACTTGAATGGGAATCGAGTGCAAAACCAATCTGCCGCCGGCTTCCCGAAATTGCTTATGGCAGGTGATGAGCCAGCCGACGCCGGCGGAGTCGATGTAATCGACCTGATCCAAATTCAAGAGCACCTTGCCGCCGCGGCCTTCGGGTCCCAGCAGTTTTTTAAGCGGATTGTCGCTTTCCCAAAGCGCTTGTTGAGTGATTTCGCCGGCGCACTGGACATGGGTCAGGCCGGCTTCGTGCGGCAGCAGAGTGAAATTCATTGGCCGTTCCACGGGTGGCTGCATTGGGTCCGATATACGCACCTGATCGCGCCATCCTACTGCCTGAATCCCGCACTTGGCAAGAATTATTTCGTTTAGCCGCGACGCGCAGCGAAGCGCGGGGTGCACCCGCGCTTCCGCTGCGCGTCGCGGCTAAACGATGCCGCGACATCGGCGCCTTGCATTGTCGTCAGTTAAAAGATCCCTTCGCCAAAGCCGCGGCCCGGACTGTTCTTGGCCACCGGGGCGGGCGCTTCATGCGCCGCGCCGGCGTGGGTGCCGCGCTGGCCATGGGGACCATGGGCGCGGAAGCCGTCGGGGTTCTTGGTGCGGTTGCCGTGATTCATGTCACCCACGATCTGGGCGTAGCTATCGTCGAAGTCATTGTCGTAGTCGTCATAGCGGCACACGTAGCCGGGTTGCTTGGAGCGTTCCTTTTCCTCTTGAAAGGAACGGATGACGGCCGATTGGATGACTTCACGGCAAGCGGAATTGATGGGATGGGCGATGTCGGCGTGGAGCTTGGCTCGGCCGTCCTGATCGCGAATGGCGCGATCTTCGTCGAGCCGGCTGCCGCACTGGTTGCAAAAGCGGGCCCGCAAGTGGTTCTTGCACCCGCAACCGGGGCAACGATCGGTGAGCTTGCGGCTGGGCATGGCAACGAAAGAACCCTTGGTCCCTTCAATGATCTTGAGGTCACGAACAACGAAGGCGTCATCAAAAGTGACGGAGCAGAAAGCTTGAAGACGTTCGTTGTTGTCTTCCATGAGTTTGATGCGAACTTCGGTGATAACCACAGTGAATCTCCTTTATGCTGTGGCACAAGCAATGATGCGAGGGTCCTTTTGGCAAAAGCTGCTACGAGCAGCTCCGAACCAGAAACACCGTGAACAAACCTCTGTCCTCTCCGTGGCGTAGCTCGCGCGCGATACGTTCCGCCTCTCGCCGATCGCGGCACAAAGCAAACAGGCTGCTGCCGCTGCCGCTCATCAGTTGTCCCACCGGGCCCAGCTGGGCCAGACGGCGGTAAAACGCCGGGATGGCGGGCGCGATTTTTTCGGCCGCCGGTTGCAAGCGATTGAAGAGGAGCCGGCCGATCGCGTCGATATCGCCGGCTGCCACCGCCTGCCGTATTGCCGTGCCGTCTACCGTGGCGGCTGGCAATGTCACATTGCGATACACTTGGGCTGTCGGGCACCCGAACGCCGGACATAACAAAACCAGGTTAAGCGCCTTGGCAACGGGAGCGGGCGTTACTTGCTCACCGCGCCCGGTGCACCACGCCGCGGGCGTATGAAAGAAAAACGGAACATCGCTGCCCAGCTCTCCTCCCAGCCGCGCCAGTTCCTCCATGCTCAAATTCAGCTGCCAAAGTCGATTGAGGCCCCATAAAGTCGCCGCCGCGTCGGTTGAGCCGCCCGCCAAACCCGCAGCCAATGGGATTCGCTTCACCAAGCGAATGTGCGCCCCTTTCGTGCAGCCAGTCGTCGTTTGCAACAGATGAGCGGCGCGTAAGACCAAGTTTTCCGGGCCGGTCGAAAGATCCGGGCGCGCACATGCGAGTCTTAAATCAGGTTCCTCCTTGAAAAACAAGGTGTCCATGAGATCGATGGCCAGCATGAGCGTGGCGATCTCGTGATACCCGTCAGGGCGTTTGCCGAGTATTTCCAGAAAGAGATTGACTTTGGCCGGAGCCCGAACCACGAGCTGGTCGCGCCAATGCTTGCTACGCATGATGAGTGGTCGGGCAGGAGGGGAAAGAACCCCGTCCGTGGGAAAGCCAGCATACCCGAAGAAACTCCTTTTCCGCGGGCGAAGGCCAAGGAGAGAGTCTCGGCCCATAACCCTAGGTGCAACCTCTAAGAAGAACAGTCGGGAAGTCTACCGCAACGAAACGGCGCGGGTCAAGTGATTTATTTTCCCAAGCCGCGGGTTGAGGTACTCCGAAACCCGCGGGTTTCGGAGTACCTCAACCCGCGGCTTGGTATATTGACTCCAAACCGGGAGTTCACCATGTTCGTCACCCATCTCGAAAGCGCCCTCGACGGCACTTTCTTTCCCCGCGACCACATCCAGTCCGTGCACCAGGGCCGGCCGCTCTGGGTGCGCTATGATTTGCAGGCCATCAAAAAAGCGCTGCGGCCCTCCGATTTGGTCGGCCGCCCGCCATCGCTATGGCGCTATCGCGAATTACTGCCGCTGCCCGCGAGTGACGAGCCCGTGACACTCGGCGAAGGCATGTCGCCGCTGCTTCCCTGCCCACGCCTGGGCAAGGAACTGGGCCTTAACCGCCTCTTTATCAAGGATGAGTCGCAGCTGCCGACCGGCAGCTTCAAAAGTCGCGGCATGACCACGGCGGTCAGCATGGCCAAGCATTTTGGGATCAAGCGCCTCGCCGTTCCGACGGCCGGCAATGCCGGGGGTGCCTTGGCCGCCTATGGTGCGCGCGCGGGCCTCGAAGTTTATGTCTTCATGCCCGAAGACACGCCTTTCATCAATCAGCTCGAAGCCCATTTGTGCGGTGCCAAGGTCTACCTGGTGAATGGTCTCATCACCGACTGCGGCCGCATCGTCCGCGAGGGGACGGACAAGATGGGCTGGTTCGACATGTCCACCCTCAAGGAACCTTACCGTCTGGAAGGCAAGAAAACGATGGGCCTGGAGCTTGCCGAGCAGCGGAACTGGCACCTGCCCGACGTGATTTTTTATCCGACGGGAGGCGGCACCGGCCTTATCGGCATGTGGAAGGCGTTCGCCGAACTGACGGAACTCGGCTGGCTAGCATCCCCCAAGCTCCCCAAGCTGGTTAGCTGCCAGAGCGACGGCTGCGCCCCGATCGTCCGCGCCTGGGAAAACGGCCAGCGGTTCGCGGAGCCATTCGCCAACGCCCAGACTATCGCCAGCGGTTTGCGTGTGCCGGCGGCCGTGGGCGACTTCATGATGCTCGACGCCATCCGCGCCAGCGACGGTTGGGCGCTCGCCGGCCGGGAAACGACCATCGTTGACTGGATGCGGCGAGTGGCCGGCGCGGAAGGCATCGCCATTTGCCCGGAAACGGCGGTATGCTTCGATTGTTTGCACACGCTGATAAGAGACGGCAAGGTGAACGCTGACGACGAGATCGTCGTCTTCAATACGGGCGCCGCCCAAAAGTATCCCGAAGCGGTGCCGCTCGAATTGCCGCGCTTGGATAAAGATAAGGCAATACGGTATGAGGAGCTTTGAACGGATCCGCGGGATTCGGAATACCTCATCCCGCGGCTTGGAAGTCGGAGGATACCCTCAAGCCGCGGGATGAGGTACTCCGAATCCCGCGGATCCCATTACCAAAGATACCCAATCTACCGCCGCGTTCCCGCTTGCCGTCTGCCTTGATTTACCGCAAAGGCAAACGTAGAATACCGCAGAAGTAGGCCAGTGAAGCTTGGCAAAACGATCCGATAGATAGCCCCATGCCCAGGGTGGGGTGCTGCATGGATGGGTTGTGACGATTGTAGGGCACGAAGCTCTGGCCGGGGCACGAACGCGCGGGCCGCTGCCTGGGAATGTCATAGAAAATCCTTTCCCTGGCACATCGCATCTAACACATAGGTTTTCCCACGAACGGGCCGTTTTCCATTGAAGATAGCCCGGTCCAGGACAGTTGGAGTGGACACCGGCATGTACGAACGATTTACCGACCGTGCTCGTAAGGTGATGCAGCTTGCCAACCAGGAGGCGCAGCGCTTCAATCACGAGTACATCGGCACTGAGCACATCCTCCTGGGATTGGTCAAAGAAGGGACGGGCGTCGCCGCCAACGTCCTCAAAAACCTCGACATCGACCTGCGCAAGATTCGGCTTGAAGTCGAGAAAATCGTCCAGGCCGGACCGGACATGGTCACCATGGGCAAGCTGCCGCAGACGCCGCGTGCCAAGAAAGTCATCGAATACTCCATCGAGGAAGCCCGCAACCTCAACCATAACTATGTGGGCACGGAACATCTCCTGCTTGGCCTCCTTCGCGAACAAGAAGGCGTGGCCGCCCAGGTGCTCATGAACCTGGGGCTCAAGCTGGAGGACGTACGAGAAGAGGTTCTTAACCTGTTGGGGCACAACATGGACTCCGGAGAAAGCACAGAGCGGAGGCGGCGGCGGCAGCGAACGCACCGCCAGTAAAGGTAAATCCAAAACGCCCGCCCTTGATTCCTTCGGCCGCGATCTGACCGAACTGGCCCGCCAAGGCAAGCTCGATCCGGTCATCGGCCGGCAAAACGAGATCGAGCGCGTCATCCAAGTCTTGTCCCGCCGCACCAAGAACAACCCCGTCCTCCTGGGCGAGGCCGGCGTCGGCAAGACCGCCATCGTCGAGGGTTTGGCCCAGCTGGTCGTCGATTCCAACGTCCCCGAGTTGTTGCGCGACAAACGTATCGTCGTGCTCGATTTGGCCATGATGGTCGCCGGCACCAAATATCGCGGCCAATTCGAGGAACGCATCAAGGCTGTCATGAACGAGGTCCGCCGCGCCAAGAACACGATCCTGTTCATCGACGAGTTGCACACCCTGGTCGGCGCCGGCGGCGCCGAAGGGGCCATCGACGCCTCCAACGTCCTCAAACCCGCCCTGGCCCGCGGCGAAATCCAGTGCATCGGCGCCACGACCCTCGATGAATATCGCAAATACATCGAGAAAGACGGCGCCCTCGAACGCCGCTTCCAGCAGATCATCGTCAATCCACCCTCACGCGACGAAACCGTGGAAATCCTTCGCGGCTTGCGCGATCGCTATGAAGCGCACCACCGCGTCCAGATCAAGGACGAGGCCCTCGAGTCCGCCGTCGAGCTGTCCGATCGCTATATCACCGGCCGTTGCTTGCCCGACAAGGCGATCGACGTCATCGACGAAGCCGGCGCCCGCATTCGTCTCAAGGCCATGACCCGGCCGCCGGACCTCAAGGAACTCGACTGCGCAGATCGAGCAGCTCAACCAAGAAAAGGAATCGGCCGTCGCCGAGCAAGACTTCGAAAAGGCGGCCCACCTGCGCGATCAGGCCGACAAGCTGAAAAAGAAAAAGGAAACCATCACCAAGGAATGGCGCGAGAAGTCCAAGGAAATTGACGGCGTCGTCGATGAGGAAGTCATCCGCGAGGTCGTCAACAAGATGACCGGCGTGCCGCTCACCCGCATCAACGCCGACGAAACCCAGCGCCTCTTGGCCATGGAAGACGAACTGCACAAGGCCGTCGTCAGCCAGCACGAAGCGATCACCGCCATCGCCAAGGCGGTGCGCAAGAGCCGGGCCGGGCTCAAAGACCCGAAGCGGCCCATCGGCAGCTTCATCTTCGCCGGACCGACGGGCGTCGGCAAGACGTTGCTTGCCAAGCGGCTCGCCCAGTTCATGTTTGGCGACGAAAACGCCCTGGTGCAGATCGATATGTCCGAGTACCAGGAGAAGCACAACGTCAGCCGGCTCTGGGGCGCGCCTCCGGGCTACGTCGGCTACGAGGAAGGCGGCCAGCTCACCGAAAAGATTCGCCGCCGACCCTACAGCGTGGTGCTGCTCGACGAAATCGAGAAGGCCCACCCCGATGTGTGGAATTCGCTGCTGCAGATCATGGAAGAAGGCCGGCTCACCGATAACGTTGGCCGGGTGATCGACTTCAAGAACACCATCTTGATCATGACCACCAATATCGGCGCCGAGCAAATCATCGGCCGGGCCCAGTTCGGCATTCCCACCAAGAAGGATGCCGAGACGACCTATGAGAAGATGAAGGAGACCTTGAAGCAGGAGATGGAACGCAGCTTCCGTCCCGAGTTCCTCAACCGTGTCGACGACATCATCGTTTTCCGCAGCCTGACGCGCGAAAACCTCAAGAACATCATCGACATCGAGTTGGGCAAGGTTTGCAAGCGTCTCAAGGAGAAGAACCTGCTCCTCGTCCTCACCGACGAAGCCAAGGAACTGCTCATCGAGAAGGGGACCAACACCGAATACGGCGCCCGTCCTCTACGCCGGGCCATCGAGCACTACCTCGAAGACCCGCTCTCCGAGGAACTGCTCCGCGGCAACTTCGCCGGCAAAGAAACCGTCACCGTCCGCGTGCAAGATGTCCCCGGCGGCACCGAGAAACGGCTTACGTTTGAGGCGACCAGCGCGCCGCCCAAGGAGACGCCGGAGTTGGTAGCAGCGGGGGAAGAGAAGAAGTAAACAAAAATGAAACGCCGCTCGCGATACCGCAAGCGGTTGCGTCCTTCGATATACCGCGAAGCGGTTACATCTTTCAGCCCAGGGTTCGCGCAGCGTACCCTGGGTTTTTTGTTGCGCCCAAGATTTACCCCGCAGGGGTTGCATCATTTTGCAAGTGGGAGGACGGTCTTGATGCAACCCCTGCGGGGTAAATGCGCGATTGTTTTCCTTTCCCAGGGTACGCTGCGCGAACCCTGGGCTGGAAGATGTAACCGCTTCGCGGTAAGCAGCGTTCGGGGTAGCCAGTGTCATTTCTCGGCCAGCTTGTGCAACAAATCCTCGATCTCGCGGTGGGCGTCGGGTGATAAAGCGCGCCTGCACAATAGCTAAACTTCACCCTTCCCGACTCTTCGACGCATTTTGCCGACTTCCCGCGCCAAATCACCTTGGATTCCGGCCCGCCATCCATCACAATGGTGGTAGCGATTTTCTCATATCACCGGGATACCCTGTCATGGCCAAAAAGGTCGATCTCGAGCACGACGACATCGAGAAGGAACTGGAAAATGATGATGTCGTCGAGGCAGTAGCCGATGACACCGATGCCGTTGAAGTAGTGGAGGCAGCCGACGGGCCGGGCGATGGCGACCCCGTGGACAACGTTGCCGTGGTGGCCGAGGAACCCAAACCGCGGGGCCGGAACACGCGGCTGACGATCGCGCTTTGTGTTTTCAATGTGCTGGCGGCTCTCGGTTTCACTTACCTGCTCATTCTCGATTACCAAAAGCGGCAGGAATGGTCGTTCGCGGTCTTCATGAACGAGCTTTATGTCGCCGGCCTGCCACTCAAGCAAGAGGACGACGGCATCTCGGCCTCGCGCGTGACGATGGAGCGGCAAAAGCTCGATTCCAAGCAGATTAGCGACGTTTTCAGCCAGCGCGGCGGCAAAGGCGGCGGCGAGTTCTGGGCCGTCGATGAGCCGTTTCCCACCAGCATCCGCGCCAAGGATTTGACCCCCGCCATCCTGAAGGATTATTTCGGCAGCTTGGGCGTTCCCGTTGCCACGCTCGAAGCGGAGGTGGCTCGGCTGCGGAATAAAGTTCCCGCCGACATCGCCCAAGTCGCCGCCGATGCGGCCGAGGCCTTCAAGGGCAACGACGATACCACCAAGCGCCAGTTCACCGCCAAGCTGCTGCTGCCGTTGGCCTATAACATTTTCCAGGTCGAAAAGCTCCAAGCCGCTCTTGATAACGCCAAGGGAGCCGCACTCGACGCCCTGCTCGCCGACACTATCCAGCGCCGCATGCTCGCCGAGATCCTGGAGCCGTGCGAAATTTTTCGGCCCGGCGCTTTCCAAACGGACAAGAGCTTCGTTTTCCTGATCGAAAAGGTCGGCGATCTGGATTATCTCAAGCTCGATGACCTGAAGAAGATCCTGGAAAAGCGGTTGGATGAAGCCGTGGCCGACCGTTACGACGGCTCGGTCAACCTGAGTTCCGACTGGGACGCACAGAAACGCGATAGCGTGGAAAAGCGCGACGCCATTGGCTTTCTGCTGGTGACAATTGCGAACGTGCAAAAACCAGACCTCGCCAAACCCGGCTCATTTCAGCCGCTCTATCCGGACGGACCTGGACCCGCCGGCACGCCGAATTTGCTGCGCGCCGAGACGGTGCTCGGCCTCTATGAATTCGCTGCGGCATCGCAAAACCTACCGGTCGCCTGGCGCATCATGGAAGGGCAACTGCTGAAGGCCATTGAGGTGGACCGGGAGGGATTCGCCATCGTTTACAAGAATAAAAGCGGCCAGTTCAAGGAACTCGAAGGCAAGCTGACACACAACGAGGCGTTCATCGACAAGCATGCCGCGGAAATCAAACGCATCCAAAACCTGACCCTGGACATCAGGAAAGCGGTGCTTCGCCTCAAAGATTTGCAGGATCAGAACAAGAGCGTCCAAAAAATCTACGAAGATCGCGCCGAACATCTCGAAAACGATGACCAAAAAGTTAATCGGCGCCCGCGTCGAGACGGCCACGCAAGTCGCCGAGTTGCATGAATTGCAGGGCCAACTTTACCAGGCGCAAGTGGAACTGCGCGATGCCGCCGATCGCAATGATCGCCTGCTCAAAACAATCGAAGCACGGGAGCGTTCGGTCCAGGCTTCGAAGGGGGCCAAAACGCCATGATGAATCGCATCGGTAAGACATTGGTCCTCTTGAACACGGCCGTCAGCATCGTGGCCCTGTCGTGGGCGGTCGGGCTGTTTTTCCAGTTCACCGATTGGGGCTGGAAAGAGGCACGCCTCAAGGAGGGCCTACGCATCCCCTCGGAGTACGACAAACGCACCGCCGCCTTCAAGGAAGGTGTCAAGGCACGCGACATCGCTCTCGCCGGCCTGGTACCGGCTCGGTCGGCCTTGCGTGACGCCCAGGATCATTTCGCGGAGAACCATCTTTTCTATGTGGCGGATTTGACGCGTCTCCGCAGCTCCAGCGAACCGATCGAGGCCAAGTACATCGACGAAACCGGCAAGGTCGCCCTGGACACGCCGGGCAAGAACGTCGGCAAGCCGGTCCTCAAGGACAAGGTGCCGGGCATCGCCAAATCCTATGATTCGTACCTCGCCGATCTCAATAAGGTCAACGAAGACATCGACCGGTCGTCAAGCAGATCAGGGACTGGACCGCCAAGGAAAGAGAGGTCACGTTCATCCTGAACGGCAAGGACGATCTGGGCAAAGCCCAGAAGAACACGGTCGGCATCTATTCGCTGCTCGACGCCGAGAAGAAAGCCCAGGACGAGGCGCGAGCCGAGAAAGAATACCTGCAACCCATCTGGGCCCGCGCTCGGCAAGAAGCGGAACTGCTGGTCGAACGCCGCGCCAGCTTGCAGGAAACGCTTGATCGACTGGGGCAGTCCAAGAAAAAATGATGGTAAAGAAAATAAGTCAGCCACGGATGGAACACGGATAAAACACGGATGGGAAACAATATAGGCAACCTACGATACCTCTTTTTGCTTCATGTCTTATCCGTGTTCGATCCGTGTTCCATCCGTGGCCAGTGTTTTGTATTCAGTGAGGAAACTCAGTAGTATTGACGTTGACTTCCCCTGGTTGTGGCGGCATAGTTCGCGGCGCATTTTAGGGGAAATGTTCCGGGGTCGCTGGCAGTCGCCGAGGAATTGGCCATGAATACGATCGGCAAAACACTCGTTGTTCTCAATCTCGTCTTCGCCCTTCTCGTCGGCGGCTTTCTCGTGATCGACTTCGCCACGCGCACCAACTGGAAGACATCCTACGAAGCGCTCAAACGCGAGATGGATGTCAGCAAGGCCAACTCGGGCGTCTCGGGGAAGACTTTGCAAGAGCTCGTCACGCAAGTGAAGCGCTCGGAAGCAGAAAAAGAAGAACTCAGGCAAAAGCTGGTCGACCAAGAAAATGTGGCCAAGGCCCAGCTCCAGAGCCAAAAGCTAATGACCGAAGAAGCTACCATGCGCGCCACCGAGGCCGATTTGAACACGCAAAAAGCCATCGCCGAGCGCGATCGCCTCAAGCTGGAAATCAACGCCCTCAGCGCCACCGTGCAAAATCGCGACGCCACCATCCTCACCTTGCAGACCGACAACAAGAAATATCGCACCGAGGCCATCGCTCAAGAAAACATCGCCAAGGCCACGCAGTCGCGCAACGAGTATTTACTGGGCCAAAACCAGGATTTGCTGCGCAAGCTGGCACTCAAGGAAGCCGGCGTGGGCCGCGAAGTGCCCTGGCCAAAGACCCCAATGCCCCCAACCCGCCGCCGACTTACCTCAAAGGCAAGATCGACAAGGTCGATCCCACGGATCGCACGCTGGCGGAAATCTCGCTCGGCAGCGATCAGGGGACTCAAGCAGAATCAAACGCTCGAAGTCTTATCGCCTTGGGCCCGATCCGCAATATATCGGCATGATCCGCATCGTGGATGCCAAGGAGCACGTCTCTGTCGGCAAGTTGACATCGAACAGCCGGCGCATTCCGCTGCAAGTGGGAGACATCGTCGCCAGCTCCACGAGACCACAATAGGTCTGTTTTACATGTAGGACGGCTCTCCTGAGCCGTTTCACGAAAGGCGCGGAGAGAGTTCCACCATGGCCGCCACCCAAACCGATCCCGTTGCTCGACCCGCCACCAACGACGCCTACACCGGCATGCTCGGCATCTCGCTCCTGGCTCTTGTCCTGGGCTGCGTGCTGCTCTATCTCGATTACAGCCAATATCCCGACAGCAAGGCGCCGACCGTTCCCAAGGCGCCCGCGGTCGCGGTCCCCGAAGCGCCCCAGGCTCCAGTTAAATAAAAGAGCACTGGGTGCCATAGTTTGCCGTACTCCGGCTAACTATGCTTGAGTCCGTGCCCGCGTCCCGTTTATGAATCCTGGCAAGAGTCTCCCCATCGATTGGCACCAGCCTCACTGTTCTGAGCAGCTTAGTCGCGGTAACTTAACCATTCCCATTCTTCAGGTTCCATCTACATAGCGCTTGAGTTGACGATGGAGCACGGTCATGGGCTCTTGGAAAAACATAGTTAGCCGGAGTACCGGCAAACTATGGCACCCAGTGCGGATCCAGACACACGCCATGCTATCAATCACCTCTCCGCATCTCTATAATTAATGCTTGTGTGTCGTTGGCGCCTATCAACCCAGGTTTTACATGCCCGCGCGCGTCGTTTTGGCCATGAGCGGTGGCGTCGATAGCTCCGTCGCCGCTTACTTGTTGAAGAAAGCAAGGCCACGAAGTCATCGGCCTCTTCATGCGCACGGGCGCGCATGGCACGGGCGGCGATGCGACCCCCGCGCACAAGAAGGGCTGCTGCTCGGCGCTGGACGCCGGCGACGCCCGACGAGTCGCGGATCGACTCGACATGCCGTT
Organism: uncultured Planctomycetota bacterium; assembly: GCA_963750865.1. GTDB lineage: Bacteria > Planctomycetota > Planctomycetia > Gemmatales > Gemmataceae > CAVVSQ01. The sequence continues at coordinate 84,369 of CAVVSQ010000019.1, read as the reverse complement.
TTACGCGCTGGACTTCGAGCAAGATTTCGCCCGCATCATGGATTACTTCGTCGACGAATACGCCGTCGGCCGCACGCCCAACCCCTGCGTCGTTTGCAACACCTGGCTCAAGTTCGGCAAGCTCTGGTCCTATGGCAAGCAACTTGGCGCCGATTTCATCGCCACCGGTCATTACGCGCAGAATCTGCGATGGCGGACACTTGCACCGGGGCCTCGACGCCGACAAGGACCAATCGTACGTTTTGTTCGGCCTCGACCGAGAAGTCCTGCCGCATTTGCTGTTTCCAATCGGCGGTTTGCGCAAGGAGCAGGTGCGCGCCTTGGCTCGCGAAGCCAACCTGGGCATCGCCGACAAGCCCGACAGCGTTGAGATTTGCTTCGTGCCCAACAACGACCACGCCGATTTCATCAAGAAACGCCGCCCCGAACTGGCGACCGCCGGCAATATCATCGACGGCGCCGGCAACGTGCTCGCAACGCATGACGGCATCGAAAACTTCACCATCGGCCAGCGTAAAGGTCTGGGCTTCGGCTCGGCCAGCCGCCGCTATGTGTTGGAAATCGTTCCAGAGACACGCGACGTCGTCATCGGCGACAAGGAAGAATTGCTAGCCTCGGGCTTGCACGCATCCCGCGTCAATTGGCTGATCGATCCGCCTACCGAGCCAATCGATTGCCAGGCCAAAATCCGCTACCGCCACACTGCCGCGCCGGCGCGGGTCATCGCAACACCCGACGGCGGCGCCCAGGTTGAATTTGCGGAGCCACAGAGCGCCATCACGCCAGGACAGGCCGTGGTTTTTTATGATGGCGACCAAGTGTTGGGCGGGGGATGGATTGAAGGAGCCGCGCCGGGTGAACGAGCCGTGCCGGGTGGCACGCTCTGAGGTACTCCGAAGGGCGTGCCACCCAAATTTCTCGTGACCAGGCTCCGCCTGGTCACGCACTGCCCACGAGGCTCCGCCTCGTCTTCCGAACACTCTGTCATTAGCATGCACATTGGTCCTTGGGCGATTTTCGTGCAGGCGGAGCCTGCCACGCAGTGCGTCACCAGGCGGAGCCTGGTGACGAGATGTGGCCGCTTACTGCGTGCGCGGCTCCTTTACTTTCGCCAAATCCACAGCCATTTCCTCAAATACGCCCGCCCACTCCGCTCGGCACCGCTGCCGATAGAGCCGCATCGTTGGATACCATGGGCTATCGGCACGCTCCAAGAGCCAGCGGAAATCGGGATTAAATTTGAGCGCCACCCAGACGCGCACACCTAGGGTGCCCGCCAGATGGGCAATGGCCGTGTCGGACGTAATGACCAGGTCCAAGTTCATCATCACCGCCGTCGTATCCATGAAAGCACCGGTCCCGTCTAACTCGGACCCCGGGTCGATGAGTTGAAACGGCACGTCGGCGATCTGCTCCTGTCCCAAACCCTTTTGCAGGCTTAGCAGTCGGATCCCTGGCACCTGAGCCAACGGCGCGAACTCCGCGAGCGGGATCGACCTCTCCGCATCCTCGGGATGTTGTATACTGCCCTGCCAGGCGATGCCGATTTTCAGCCCGGAATAATCGCTGCAAACGCATGTGCCAAAATTCCACCAACGCCGGGTCAGCGAACACATAAGGTATGGTCGCGGGAATGGTTGCCAACGTCGTCTTGAAAAGATGAGGCAAACTCAAGAGCGGCACGTGCTCATCGGTTTTGCCCGCATATGTTTCTTGGTCCACCAGTTCATCGATACCCGGGCAACGGTTTAGCAAGCGAAGGAGAGATCCCTGGCAGGCAGCCACGACCTTGCCGCCACGCGCTTGCACCAGCGGCGCATAGCGGATGAACTGGATGGTGTCCCCCAGACCTTGCTCGGCATGCAGCAGGATCGTCTTGCCGGCCAGCGGACTGCCGTCCCACGGTGGCGTGCCGAAGGGTTTGACGACGAAGTCCTGCCAGCGCCAGCGCCATTCATATTCCGCCCAGCCCTCGTCGAACTTTCCTTGAAGCAGCCAGGCGACCGCTCGATTGAAATGGACCAAAGCCTCGTCCGGTTTGTGAAAGAGCAGCCTGCCAGTAGTGCGCCAACGCATCGCTCAACCGGTTCTCTTTCAAGGCGATTGTGCCAAGAACGGTTTCCATGTCGATATAGTCCAGTCGCGTGCGCAAAAAGTCTTCGCAGACGGCGCGGGCTTCTTGGAGTCGGCGGGTCTCCATGTAAATCGTGGCCAGATTGTAATGCGCTTCTGGAAGCCGCGAATCAAGGCGGAGCGCTTCCCGGCAACTCGTCAGAGCCTCATCCCACTCATGGCGGCGGATATAAACAGCCGCCAGTGTCGCGTGTGCCTCAGCCTGATTGGGGTCCGAGCGGATGGCGTCATGCGCCGCCGCGAGGGCATCGTCGAAACGGCGCTGCAAGAAATAGAGTTGAGCGAGATTGCTGAGTGCCTTGCCAAAATCCGGACGTAGGCGCAATGCCGCCTGGTAGCTCGCTTCCGCCTCGGCGAAGTTGCCCTGGAGACCCAAGGCAATTCCGAGGTGGTTGTGCGCTTCCGGAAACTGAGGATTGAGGCTTAACGCCTGCCGGGCGCATGCTTCGGCGTTCGCACCATCGCCGCGCTTGCTGTAGGCGTAACTCAGATGGCTGTAAATTCCCGGATCGTTGGGCAACAGCTTGACGGCCTCATAGTAGTTGGCGATGGCCTCGTCATACCTGCCTTGAAAAAGAAAGACGTTGGCGAGATTGTTGTAGCCGTGCCCAAAATTCGGCTCCAGACGCAAGACGTCGATGAAGCATGCCTTCGCCTCATCCAGCTTGCCCTCATGAGCCAGCGCGATTCCTTGCCGCGTCAGCGCCCTCACTTCCTCGTTCATGGCTGCCTCGAAATGCGAATACTAACCACGGATAACACGGATGGCACGGATAAACAAAATGCCAATACTAACCACGGATAACACGGATGACACGGATAAGACAAGAAACCCAGAAGGAGCCGGCTTCACTGCTTTTCTTATCCGTGCCATCCGTGTTATCCGTGGTTGATATTTCATCCTTCAGCTAAAAAAAAGGGCGCCAACTTGCATGACCCCTTTTTATGTCCCAAACTTCATTACCGGAGAGTGGCCTTTGCTTTCCCCATGGGCAACTATTGTCAAAGACCCAAGGACATCCGCATGACTCGCTTCCTTTCCCTGGGCATCATCACGTTGGCCTTGGCCCTGCCCGCATGCTCGACGCAGGAACCAGAGCCTGAACCGGCGCCGCTGGTGGAAGCACCGGCGCCGATTCCGCCGCCGCCAACGTTTGTCGATGTTTTGCCGGAATTTAAAAAGCAGGCACGCGCTTTTCTGGACTTGGCCAAGAATGTTCACGCACTCGCGGCCAAGACGCCGCCGCCGTCATACCAAGAGTATTGGAAGGAATACCTGGTTGTCGAGGAAGTTTATGCCAAGGTCATCAACAGTGAGCCGAAATACGGTCCGGGAGCGGACACCTTTCGGCGCATCAACAAAATCCGCGACAGCCTGTTCAAAACGCGGCAACTCTTGAAGAATACCGACGAATTGAAGGCGCGGCAACTCGCGCAAGCGCTCGAGCAAGAAGCGGCCAAACGGCCGTCGAACTTCGAGGAAGCGGAGTTCTTTTGGCGGCAAACGCCGGAGAAGACCGACGAAAAAGATGCCCTCAAGCTGCAGTTGCAGGGATAAGAGCTTGGCACGCATTTAACCCATTCAATCGCGCGTCCTGAGCTGGCGCATTTTGCCCCCGGGCGGGCGCCTTCTGCTCCTGGAAAATAAGCTGGGAGAAGTGGTAGAGATCATTCTTCCACTGCTTGAAATCGTGCTTGCCGCCGGGAACGACGCTCCAAATGTGCGGGACCTTCTTGTCCTCGAGCATGTTGTGAACATTGAGGCTGATCTTGAAGAGCCCGTCCTTATCGCCGCAGGAGACCCACAACAGCTTCAGCTTCCGCGCCGCCTCGGCGTGGTCCTTGATCAAAGCGGCGGGCTGCTTGGTATTGGGCGCGGACGAAAAACCGCCGACCCAGGCGAAGGTATCGAGGTACTGCAGCCCAAAGTTGAGCGCCTGGCCGCCACCCATCGACAAGCCCGGCCAGCGCCCGGTGCTCGCGGTCGGCCTTCACGGAGTAATGCGACTCGATGTAGGGAATGATGTCGCCGAGCAGGTTTTTATCGAAGTTGCCGAACACTTGCATCGCCCCTCCCTTGCCGCCTTTGCCGCCGAAGCCTTTGCCAGGCCCCTCGCCGGTCGAGCGGCCATTGGGCATCACGATGATCATCGGAGCCGCCTTCTTGTCGGCGATGAGGTTGTCCAGGATATTGTTGGGCCTGCCGCCTTTCGGCCACTCGTTTTGGTCGCCGCCGATGCCGTGCAAAAGATAAAGCACGGGATATTTCTTGTCCTTGGAATAGCCCGGCGGCGTATAGACGACCATCTTGCGCGGGCCGCCGCTGACTTTCGACTCGTAATCAATGGTTTCCATCTTGCCGTGCTCGATGCCGTCGCGTGGGGCGTCGAAGCCGGCCGGCGCGGAGGCGTAGGTTTGCGGCCGCTCTTCTTTGCTGCCCTGGCTTTGGACGGCGTTCGCCGGTATCAGCAGCGCCAGGGAAAGGGCGCTGGCACCCAACCAGAACTTGGATCGCATGCTGTATCTCCTTTTTAAGCGTTCAGTGTCACGTCGCGCCCGGGGCGCGTGCGTTTCAGTGGCGAGCGCTGCCTATCCATCGAAGCCGCGTTTTGAATCAAGCGGCGCAAGAGCCCGAGGAGATCCTCGGCTTCTTGCTCGGAAAACTCGGCCAAAAGTCGGACGCGAATCGGTTCGCTCGTCCTCCAAAGCCGTTCGTATAAGCGCCGTCCCTTGGCAGTCAGAATTACCTCCCATGCCCGGCCGTCGGCGGGATGCCGTTTGCGGATGACCAAGCCTCGTCCTTCCAGGAGCACCAGCATTGCGCGAATGGTGCTCGGGTCGGAAGCCGCGCGGCGAACCAAGTCTTGCTGCATCACGCCATCTTGCTCTCCCAAACAGGCCAGAATCACGAACTGATCGGCAGTGATTCCGTGATGGGTGAAGTGAGCATCGGAAGCGCGGTGCATGGCGAAGTACGCGGTGCGCAAAAGCCGGGGCAGCTCAGCCGTGTGCTTCATTGGGATTCCCGGAAGAGCAGTGGGGCAAGCTGATAGAGACTTCGCCGCCAGCTCTGCCATTCATGAGCGGTCTCCGGTGATTCGTAATAGATGCTCTGGATGCCCATCTTTGCCAGCGCCTCGCGGTTCGCCTTGGCCGTTTCGCCCTTCTCCCTGCCGCCGTAGCTGACAAACAGCACTTTGACTTTCTCCTTAAATGCCGCCGGATCGCTCAGATTGGCGGTGTCCGCCGGAGCGATGCTGCCGCCGCTGAACATGCCGATATGCGAGAATTTGTCGAGGTTGGCCAGCGTGATCTGTTTTGTCTGCATGCCGCCCATCGACAGTCCCGCCATGCCGCGATGCGACTGGTCCGCAAGCGTGCGGTAGTTGGCATCGATATAGGGGATCAGTTCTTCGGTCAGAATTTTCCCGAAGCCGGCAAAGTTGAATCGTCCGGGGCCTTTGCCTTTGGGGCCTTTGGCATCTTTTGCATCTTTGTTGGCGTCTTTGCCGCCCTTGAAACCTTTGCCGCCTTTGAAGCCGCCGCCAATGCCGCCGCCATTGTCCATGACAATGATGAACGGCTTGGCCTTGCCCTCGGCGATGAGGTTGTCCAGGATCAGGTTCGCGGCGCCCTGGTTGCCCCATCCGGTTTCATCTTCGCCTCCGCCGTGCTGGAGATAGAGCACCGGATAGCGTTTCGTCGTGTCCTTGTCATAATCCGGCGGCGTGTAAACGAAGCAGCGGCGAGTCGCATTGGTGCTCTTGGAGAAGTACCAATTCTCGCGTAACTGGCCGTGCGGGACATTCTTGAGGGCATAGAAGTCCTGGTCGTGAGCCGGGATTTCGATGGCGCTGCCCCAGCGGCTGGCGCCGTAGAAGAACTTGCTGCCGGGGTCCGGAACGTCGGCGCCGTCAATGTTGATTCGGTAGTAGTGAAAGCCCTCGTCCAAGGGTCGCGTGGTGCCGACCCAGGCGCCGTCGTCACCTTTCGTCAACGTGACTCCGCCCCACTCGGGCACCTTCACGCTCTGGGCTTGCGGCGCGACGATGCGAAAGCGGGCGCGGCGTTCAGAGTTCACCTGGGGATACTGCTTGCCGGCTTGATTGGAGGAGGCCGGCTTGAAATCCTCCACCGGCTGCGCGGCGTTCGCCGGCGCAGTCGAATTCGATTTGTCCTGGGCCAACGCGACTTGGCAGGCCAACAGCGGCAGGAGCACGAAAGCGATCGACGGACTTTTCATGACGGCAGTCCTTCTTAAAGCAAATAAGGCCGATCAAACGGCCATAATCCGATATGAGAATTTGTAGTGTAAACGCAATAAAAGTGAAGTCGATGACTTTTTACCGCCGTCAACTCAGAGCTCAGGATCGGCTGCTCCGGTCAGCCTTTCCCTTGATCTCGGCTTCCAGCCAACCCCGCTGCGCACGCGCTGGTGAGCACTTTGGTGGTCGTGATGTTGAGAGCGGTCGTCGTTCCCATGAGTTCGGTCACGGGCGAAACCGGCTTGTTGCCGTCTCAGAGTCGTGCGGCTTATGCCTTATTAATTAGGCTCGGGATCTCATGGGGCCTGCGGCAAACAGACCGGCGCAGGCGAGGAATGCCTCGGGCAAAGAATGAATAAGTGCGCAGCGCGGCCGCCGACACTTGCGCACGGTTGGTGAGAAAAAACTTCTTGCATCGGCAGGGAACATTTAATACCCTCTCATTAATGACTGATAATGAGGTTCACCAACCCTTCAGCATGCCGGCCTGAGCATGGCCGAGTCGCTGTTGCTCGCCCCCCCGTCCGTGTTCTGCCGACGCCGCCGGTCCGATTCTCCGTTTGCATTAACCGTTTCAAGCTCCGCCTATCCATTAAGGATTGATCATGTTGCACGCCTCACCGCGTAAAGCTAGCACGCCGACTCGTTCCCGCAGCACCTTTCGACGACTTTGCTTCGAGTACCTCGAGACACGCTGTCTTCTCTCAGGCATGCCCTTGAGCGTGCTGCTCGCAGCGCCCGGCCCCAACGACGTGACCGTGCGCCGGGCCGGAGGGATAGTCGAGGTTCTCGACACGGCGCAGAATACGGTCATCGCCCAACAGGCGCTTGCCGACACCAGCGCCGTCGTCGTGCAAGGCGCCGATGGCGTCAGCGACACATTGCATATTGACTACAACGGCGGCTTGCTCGGCGTACCGGTCACTTTCAATGGGGGCGTGGGCGCCGGCGACGCTCTCATTATCCAGGGCGGGAGCTTTGGCGCCGTGCGCTACACGGTAAGCCGTCCCGGTGCGGAGTCCATTTCGCTCGACGGCGAAGTCATCAACTACACCGGGCTTGGGCCCGTCACGGACACGACCGTGGCAGCTACACGCACCTTCGATCTGTCAACGCTCGGATCAGCCGGCAGCCGACAGCTCCGCGTCGCTGACGACGGCAACACGAGCAACGGTCTGTTCACCATCGACAGCAACGCCACCGGCGCGTTCGTGGCGCACACCGTGGCCGACCCGACGGCCTCCCTGCAAGTTGTCGGTCCGGCATCCGACACCATGTTTTACTTGAACTCGCTCGACCCGGCGTTCAACGCCTCGATCGCGGTCACCGGCGGAACGGGCAACGACACGCTCGTCGTCAAGAACGGCATCTCGGCCCACGTCGCCTTCGACGGCGGCGCCGGCACCAACGCCATCGTCAATCGCCAGGCGCTCGGCGCCAACCTCACGCTCACGAACGTGCTCACCGATGTCGATAGACCGCTGCTGTTCATCCCGGGTTTCGGCGGCACCGGCCCAAACTTCAGCGAAGCGAATGGCTACCAGAATTGGCTGCTGACCCGCGGCCCCGATCCGGCGCATTTGTCGCTCGAACCTTATGCCTTCGACTATTCGGACATCGTGCAGACGATGGTCAACGTGGGCTATAGCCAGGGGACGACGTTCTTCCCGGTCCTGTGGGACTGGCGCTTGCCCGTCGCGATCAGCAATGCGCACACCGGGACCGGCGTTCTCACCGACATCACGGCTGCCTCGCTGCAAACCGAGGGCTTCGATTCCGGCGTGGGCTATTTGGAGTATTTCCTCGGTCAAGCGACGCAGAGCTGGCAAAGCCTCACCGGCAACGCCTCCACTGACGTAGACATCGTCACCCACAGCACCGGCGGCCTCGTCGCCCGCGCCTATCTGCAGAGCGCCGCGTATGCCACGTCGAACCCGCCGCAAGGCATCCCGCGCGTGCATGATTTGATCCAGGTCGGCGTGCCCGACCAGGGAGCGGCCTCGACGTTCAATTTCCTCGAAGACAATTTCAGCGAAAAGGCCGCCTCACGCGTGCTGGCCATCGGACTGAACCAGGCTTACGATTTGGTTTCACAGCAGGGCATGACGGTCACCGGCCCGAACGGGACCAGCATCACGCCCGCTTGGCTAAGCGGCCAAGCCAATCCGGAGACCGCCTTCCTCAATGCGTATGTCGCCACCTTCCATGACTTGCTTGCCACCTACACCGATTTCGGACAAAACCTCGCTCAGGTCGGCGGCAACCCACTGCTGAACGCCCTCAACGCCGGTGGCGGCGTCACTTCCTTCATCAACCAGACCGCCCACACCACCATCATCTACGGCCAACAAGCCGACACGCACGGCCAGGTAGCGCAAGAGACCGGCCCACAATTCAATCTCGGCGTCAGCAACCTGATCGAGCCGTTCACCGATCTCATTGGCCATCTGCCGAGCGCCAACGAAAACTGGTTCCATTTCACGAACGTTCCCGGCGACGGCACGGTTCCCTACGAATCATCGGCGCTGCCGTTCGTCGGCCTAAACGCGAGCAACCTCAGTCTCGTGGAGATCACCAAGGAAGCCGCCGGCAGCGCCACGCCGATCCTCCACACGCAGCTAACCACCAACCTCTATGCGCAGAAGCAGATCATCCAGGCGATCACCGGCACTCCGCCGGCAAGCATCCCCGACGCCGACATCTCCACGAGCATCGCCCTCGGCGCTGCTCAGGCGGCGACGCGGCTCATCGGCCTCGGCGTCGTCAATCCGATCGACTTCGTCAACGCCGGCCTCGGCAAGTTGCAGAGCTTCATTGGCCAGGTTCAGGGAGTCGTGCAGCCCTATCTCGACAAAACCTTGCCGCTCGTCAACGAGAGCGTTGACGACTTCCTCAACGATCCCAATAACGGCATCGCTTACGCTTTCTTCCAAAAGCTGCAGACGGTGGTCAACGGCATCCCGGGCTCAGTCAGCCTGGCGGACGCCCAGAGCAAAATCGATACCGCCCTCGGCCTGACTACGGACCAGTTCAACGTGACGCTGCAAGGCGGCGTGTTGGCGCTGAACTTCAACCTCGACCTCACCAAGACGCTGCCGGGTTTTTACACGCTCGATCTGAGCGCCGCGCACTTGCCGATCCAGGGGACCATTCCGCTGGATTTGGAGCTCGATCTCAAGACGAAGTTCAGCTTGCAGCTCGACCTCGGCGCCTACGTGGCCGACCCGAACGGCGGCCTCGGCACCGACGCCATCAAGCTGGAGGTCGATCAGTTCCAGATCGGCGCCAAGCTCAGCTCGCAGGACATCAACGTCACCCTCGCCATGTCCGGCTTCGGCAATCTGTCCATCCAGCACGGCACGGCGCTCATCGACGGCATACTGGATGTGGGCCTCAACAGCACCGATCACACCGTCAGCCTGGCTCAGGTCTTGGCGACCCAGAATTTCCTCAGCTTGCTGAGCTTCACGCCGCAAATTCAACTCGACTTCCATCTGCCGATCACCGCCGACGCCGACACCGGCACTTTCCACGTGTCCGGCGCCGCCGACCTCCAATTTAGCTCGGCCAACCTGCTCGATGGCAGCACGCCGCAGATCAGCCTGCAAGTCACGGGCGGCCTGCTCAGCGTGGGCAACTTCGCCTATGTGACCGGCAACTTCGCCTTGCAGATCGGCCAGAATGCGACCGTGCAGGTCTCCGGCGGTGACCCAGCAGCGACCAAGGCCGTCAAGCTGATCGAAGCCGGCGCCTCGAATGTCAACATCTTTGTCGGCGTCGGCGGGCCCTATTTCCAGGACAGCAACGGCGACGGCGTGATCGACAATACCGATACGCCCGCCGCGGCCGGCGCACGCGGCTTCGTCATCTCCGCCGCCAGCTTCGGCCTTGCTCTCTTGACGCCGACCGCGGTAGCGGACACCAGCCAGTATTACGCTTTCAAGGCCAGCGGCTCCGTGCAGCCGGTGGGGATGCCGGCCAGCGTCGACGTGCAGGTGTCCAACCTCAGCGTGCAGATCAACGGCAGCACCAATGATGCCGCACACGTCGTTGACTTCGCCGCGACCTATCCAGCCGACATGGCGAACAACGTCCCCGCGGGCCTGGCCGTGACGACCGGCGGTGCGCCGATTTATCTCGACTTCGCCGACCGCTTCCTCCAGGTCGATGCCGGGGTGCAGCTCACGGTCAAGAGCCAGACCATCGGCGGCCATTTCGACTTCACCAATGCGGCCGGCGTGCTTTCGGTCTCGGCCACCGACGTGGCCATGACGCTGAAAGCCGGCAGCAAGACGATCCTCGATTTGGCCGGCGGCTCGGGCAACTTTCAATTGGACGGCACCGGCCTCGTGGGCCAGGCTGCTCTGAACCTCGTTAGCGGCCCCGATTTCGGCACTTCCATTACGGTCAACCCAGCTCATTTCGAGCTCGAGGTGAACACCACCGCGACCGACGTGACCAGCCTGAACAGCCAGACCGTGGACCTGCCCGCCGATCACCTACGCATCGCGATCTCCGGGCTGGCCGCCAACACCAAGGCCGGCGTCTCGGTCCTCGATAACACGCTCACTGCGGACAGCTTCGTTTTCGAGAAGACCGGCACAACCGTGGCTGTCGACGCCGAGGGACTGACACTCACCGTTGGACCCACCGCCAAGCCAACACTGGTGCTGACCGGTGCGGCGAACTTCCAGTTCGATGCGACCCAATTCACTCTGATCCATGCGTCGCTCAGCAGCGACCAGCTTAGCCTCGGCTCGTGGGTCCAGCTCACAGGCCCGATGCTGACCCTCGACAATCTGACCGTTGCTTCGGGCGGCGCGCTCTCCGGTCAGATCGGCGTTTCCGTGACGTCGGCAGCGCTCTTCCCAGGCAAGGCCTTCTCGGCATCCGTCACCGACAGCAACAGCGACGGCATCGGCCTCGCTGGCAGCTTCGATCTTGGCACGAAGGCCTTTAGCCTGACGCTCGACCAGTTCGTTCTGACGGTCGGCAGCGCCTTTTACGCCACAGCCCAGGGCGTCGTCATCACCTACGACCCGTCGATCACCGGCGCAGCAACAGCTCGTGAAAATCGACCAAGGCTCTCTCACGTTGCCTCAGCTCGGCGTTACCGGCACCATCAAAAACCTCTTCATCCGCACGGACGGCTTTTCTTTCGGCGCCTTGTCGATCGAGAAGGACTCGGTGACCATCGGCAGTCTCTTCACCGCCAGCCATCTCACCGTGACGCTGACCGACTTCGGCGTCACTTATGGCCAGGCGCTCACCTTCAGCGGCTCCATCGGCGTCTCGGCGACCTCGGCGTCACTGACCTTCGGCAGCCTCTCGGCCAGCGTGACCGCCGCGCCCAACAGCACCGACCCAGGCCTGACGGCGGTCTTCCAGTTCGCCAACGGCGCCTTCGATTCGCTCGCCTTCACCGGCAGCCGTGGCTCATTTCCAGATCGGCTCGTTCGTCAACATCACCGCGCTGGGCACAACCATCAATACGGGCGCGACGGGCACCACGCCTTATGCATCGTTCACGCAACTTTCGGCGACCATCGGCGGCGGCCAGGTGTCGTTCTCGGCGTCGCTCAGCGACATCGCCTTCCTCGCCGACGGCAGCTTTCAGGCCGGGCAGAATTTCGGCTTCGACATCAACTTCGACTCCGGGACGAGCAGCGCGCTGCGCTGGCCGACATGGCTGCCGATCACCATCGACCAATTTGGCATCGCCTGGCAAGACTTCACCCACAAGCCGACCGACTTCACCATCACCGTCTCCGCCTCGGTAACTGGGCTCTTCAACTTGCCCGTGAACGTCTCCGGCACGATCAAGGGCTTGCAGATCGACATCGGCAAGCTGGTCGCGGGCCAGAACCCCATTGTCGGCCTCGGCACCTTCGGCGTCTCCGTCCGCGGCGACCTCTTCGGCGGCACGCTCGATGCCGAGCTCGTCGGCGGACTCGCCCGCATCGACCAGAACAACCAGCTGATTCCCGATGACCAGACCGTCCCCGACTCCCAGGTCAAGAGCCGCGTCTTCTTCGCCGGCTTGCAAGGGGGCTTCGACATGGGGGGTGTGGGCGGTTTCACGATCCAGATCGGCCTTTCGGAGCTAGGCCCGCTCGGCGTGCTCCTGTCGGCCCAGCTGCCGACCGGCATCCTGCTGGAGCCCAACACCGGCCTGTCGATCAACAACTTCGTGGGCGGCGTCCAGTTCTTCAGCGCACTGCCGACCGTGACTTCGCCAGACGACCTGCGCGGCAGCGCCTTCACGATCAGCACCACCGGCGTCTCGCCGGACACGTGGCTAATCTCGCTCGAAGGCCAAGTGGTCGATCAATACAACGCGGTGCAAGCCAATCCCAACATGAGCGGGTTCGTCGCCGCCTTTACCCAGCCCATGACCATTAAAGGGAGCGCCACCCTCTTCTCTGAATATGTCTCGCAGCAGGCGTTCAACGGCGTCGTCACCCTCGAAATCAGCACCCCGGACGTCGCCGCCGGCGAGGTCGGCCCCAAAGTGTTCGTCGGCGGCACGCTCAACTTCGCCGCCAACAAGGTCAGCATGAGCGGCAAGCTCTATGCCGATCTCTCGCATGTCAACACCGGCAGCGTCAAGGTCTTGTTCTTGTCCGATATCCCCGACCAGGTGCGATTGCTGACTCTCAAGGGGGTTCTCGACCTCGGCTTCGTCGATGTCAACGGCCTTCCTGTCACGACGCCGACCCCAACCATCCAGGCACCCGTCCTTGCGGACACATCGCCCACCGCCGACCTCGGCAACGCGCAGGCGAACGGCGGCGTCATCGACCAGGCCCAGCTCAACACGAACGCTCATCTCGACGTGGTCTACCACCCCACCCCAGGCCATAAGCTCAACAACGCGTCGATCCTCGATACCGACCCCGAATTCACCCTCGACGGACCCGGCGCGGCCGACGTAACGGGCATCGGCCAGCCGATCGACATGGGCGGCGGCGTCTTCCGTTACCCGATCGTCGGCCGCTTCGACATCGGTCAGGTCAACGTCCACTTCACGCCAGGCGCCTGGACCGATGACGCGCTCACCGCGAACGAGGCACAGGCAACGGAGTCGTTTACCGTGTTCGCGAACGCAGCCGCCTTCCAGGTCCACCTCGGTTCCCCATTGGGCGCTGCCCAAGGGCCGGACAGCGCCATCCTCGAGCTGCAAGCGCCCAACAACCTGCTCAGCGATCCGATCATCGATATCAGCGGCAACGTCACGCTCAAGGTCGATCTCCAGCCGCCCCGTCTTCACTCTCGACGTGAGCGGCAACCTGTCGCTCTATTATCTCGGCACCGTCGGCACGGTCGCGGGCCGCTTTGTCCTCGACCTCAACCCGGCCGCGAGCGGCGGCACCAGCGACAACGGCTTCTTCGGCGCCTCCACGCCGGCGCTATGGGGTGTCCTCGAGGTCCAGGGCAATCTCGACAAGCTCAAGCAATATGGCCTCACCGTGAGCGGCACCGCCCTTCTGGAGATCAACACCACCGGCGTCACCAAGACCGAGACAATCACCCTCCAGGGTCTTCCCGGCGACACGATCTTTTCGGTCGCCAACAGTAATCTCACCAGCCAGCTCGACGCCGGCGCACTGCCTGCCACGATCCTCAGCGCGTTCACCAGCAACAACATTCAGCTTCCTGCCGGCACCGGCGTGAGCGTCGTCAATCCGGGCCATGAGTGGGAAGTGACCGATACGGCGCACGGCAACGCCCACTACTTCATCGAGATCAACACCGGGACGGGTCAGCTCGACATTAAAGGAGAGGCGCAGACTTTTGCACTCGCGCCGACCACTTTCGCGGTCACGCTTGCCGGGGAGCTGGCCTTCGAGCAGCCCGCCAACAGCGGGAACGAGTGGTTCCGCATGGACGGCGCCTTCTATATGAAGATCAACGCGGGCGGCTTGCAGATGTTCGCCAGCGCCGATCTCAAGATTGGGCCGGCCAACACCCCGTCCATCTTCGACTTCACGGCCTCCGGCGTGCTCATCGTCAACAGTCAAGGTTTGGCCGCTCACCTAAACGTCGGTCTTGTTGCCGGCGCCGGCGCAGAGCGGCTTCGGGCTGACGGGCAACTTCGACCTGGAGATGAACACGACCAGCGCCGACCAATCCTTCCAGGTGCCGACCTCCATCCTCAACCTGTTTTCACAAGCCGACAAAACGAAGCTCGGGTTAATCAACTCCACGACTGTCACGATCTCGGCCGGACCGCCTAACCTTGACGGCACCCACGGCAGTCCGGCCCCCTACCTGGTTGTCAGCGGCTCAGGCACGTTGGAGCTCAAGAGCGTCGTCTCCATGGTCGGCAATTTCCGCTTGGCGATCACGCCGGGCACGCTCGACCTGACGGCGGATGTGTCCACGACGGTCCCCGTGCTCGGCACCATCACCGGCACGGCCGCCTTCCAGATCGATTCGAGCGGCCTTGTCGGCGTGGCGACGATGAGCCTGGGCAGCAGCGGCAGCATCCCGGGCGTGAGTGTCAACGCCTCGTTCTTCATCTCCATCAACACCACCGGCGGCCCGCGCCAGCTTGAGACCTACACGGTCGATACGACGAACGATGCCACGTTCGGCCAGGTCTCGGCGACCCCGTCGCTGCAAACGGTCAATGACGGCGTCTTCATCGTGGCCGGCGGCCACATCGTGCTCGGCACCAACGGCAGCTCGGCACTCACGCTGGAAGGTCAATTCACTTTTGGCATCTCGTCCGGCAGCCTGACGATCGGCGCCATCGGCCGCGTCGATGTCGGCATCTTGGGGCACCTCAACGTTAACGGCTCGCTCGCCGTCACCTCGGCCGGCATCGTCGCCACGCTCGACATTTCGGCGAGCGCCGCCCTGCCGGGCTCGGGCTTTAGCTTCTCCGGCTTCTTCGAGCTGGAGGTCAACACCACCAGCTCGGCGCAGCCGATCCAGCGGCTCAACGTCGACACCAACACCGGGCAGGTCCTCTTCGGCACGGTCGCCGACACGCTGCCCGCCGGCACCGCCCAACTCCTCGTGGGGGGCAGCCTCCAGCTCGCCGACGTCAGCACGTCATTTGGCTCGTTCACGATCAGCATCAACGGCAGCTTCCTGCTCGCGGTCAACGCCAACTCGCTGACGGTCGGCATCAACGCCAGCTTCGATGTGTTCGGCGCACGCTTGCACATCGACAAGACGGCCACCATCACCGCGCCGGGCATCGTCCTCGACGACACGCTCGGCGCCCACGACTTCGAGATCGGCGGCGGCCTGCTCAGCTTCAACGGCAACTTCGAGCTCCGTATCAACACCACGTCGCAGACCGCGCTCGGCGTCCCTCCCAAGACGGCCGAGTTGATCGTCACCGGCCTCGACCTGGGCCTGTTCAACCACGCCCTGGACGCCACCGGCAGCATCACCATCGGCATCGTCAACGGCGGTTTCAGCATCAATATCCCCACGAGCGACCCGCTGTCGCTCAACTTCTTCGGCCTCGTGACCACATCGCTATCCGGCTATTACAATCCGGGCGGCGACTTTCAGTTCACCAGCAAGTTCGACGTTTCCCTGGGCGACAGCAACTTCGGAGCGACCGCGCACCTGTCCACCACCATCAGCAACACGGGTCTGACAGGTACCTTCTCTGCCGACGGCACCCTCTTTGGCGTGCAGTTCGTGACGTTCTTCGGCGGCCTCGACGTCCAGTCGGGCGGGGTGAGCCTGACTATTACCGTCTCGGTCGTCCTCGTCCCGGCGGTTGTCATCGATGGCACCACCATCACACCCGAGGCGGACGCGAGCTTTTCGCACACCTTCACGCTTGGGCAAATCACCCAGCCGGTGGTGCCCACCCTGGCAACGCAGACGGGCGTCCTCCAGCTAAACCTCGGCGCGGATGCGGCGGCCCGCGGCGCCCCTTATGACAGCGACACGTCCGAGAGTTACCGCGTCAGCAATGCCGGCAACGGCGCTGTCAACGTCGCCGCACTCGGTTTCACCCAGAGCTACTCGAACCCGGGCTCCATCGTCGTGCACAACTCCGGCATCGGCGATGATTACATCGAGATCGGCCAGGGGGTGCAGGCCGGCGCCAACCTGACGGCCGGCTCGGGCAGCGACCAGTTGATCTACCTCGGCAGCGGCGCTGCCACGCTGAACGCGGGCACGGGCAACGACGTTCTCACCGGCGGCGCGGGCGTCAACACCTTTAACGCCGGCTCAGGCGCCACCGTAGTCCATGGCGGCAGCGGGACCAATGTCATCAACGCCGGCACAGGCGCCGCCTTGGTCAGCGGCGGCAGCGGACCCAACACCGTCAACTGGAGCGCCGGCGACGGCGCGCTCCAATTCATCGGCAACGGCGTTGCCAACACGCTCATTGTCAACGACAGCAATCCCGGCGAGTCGGTGACCGTCTCGCAGGCGAATGGCCAAACCCTGCTCACGGTCGGCTCTGTCACTTTGACGCTGGCAAACGTCCAGAACATTACGCTGAACATGACCGGCGGCGGTGCCGCCATTGCCGTCGGCGACTTGATCGGATCGGGCGTCTTCCACTTAACCCTCGCGCTCGGCAGCCACGCGCAGCCGAACGCCATCGTCTTGCAAGGCTCGGCGGGCAATGACACCTTCCTGCTCACGGGGTCCAGCAGCACGGTCAACGTCGCCGAGACGGGCGGACCAACCTTCACGCTCAGCTCTCTGGCGGGCGACAATTTGACCATTCACGGCAACCAGGGCAACGACACCATCAATGCGAGCGGCATCGGCCAACCGCTGCCCAACATCCACCTGAACCTCTATGGCGACGCCGGCAACGACACCATCACTGGCAGCCCCGGCGCCGACGTTATCCACGGCGGCACCGGCGATGACTTGCTAATCGGCGGCGGGGCGCTGACGCCATTTATGGCGAGGCGGGCAACGACACGATCACCGCCGGCTACGGCACCCTGGCGGCCGACGGCGGCACCGGCACCAACACGTTCATCTTCGACGATTCCGCCGCTAGTGCCCTGACCGCCGCCCTGAGCGACACCAGCGTCGTCGCCACGCGCGGCGGCCAGACGCTCGTGACGCCGTATGCCAACTTCCAGTCGCGCCAAGTCAAACTTGGCGGCGGCAGCAACGACCTGTCCGTTGACGGCACTTTCAGCGGCGCCACGGCTCTCCGCGCCGGCAATAGCGGCGGCACGGACACCATCCACGTCCTCGGCATCGGCGGCGCGACCAGCGTGACCACGGCAGGCGACGCCTTCACGGCCCTGGTCAACAATATCCATAACCGCCTCGACACGATCAAAGGCTCGCTGGATGTCAACGGCGCCGGCGCGACGACGGCCCGCTTGGTAGTAAACGCCACCGGAGTAGCCGCCGGCAACGCCACCGTCGCCGACGGCACCGTCAGCGGCCTGGGGCTTACCACGGCGCTCACCTACAAGGGCCTCAGCCAACTGGAAGTCGATCTCGGCATCGGCGCCGCCAGTGCCACTCTCAATTTGATCCAGCCAGGCGCCGCAGCCTACCTTGTCAACGGCGGCCCCGGCAACGACACTTTCACCGTCAACGCCGACGGCACGTCCATCAGCGCCAGCGTCACACTTAACGGCGGCGCCGGCAACGACACCTTCACCATCGAGGCTTCCAAAACCACGGCGCTGCACCTCGCGGCAAATGGCGGCGCGGGCAATGACGTAATCGGCCTCACGACGACCGCCACTGCCGCCGTGATCGGCACGATCGAGGGCGGCACCGGCAACGACACCGCGAACATCACTTTGGCGGCGCCGGGCCTTAATAGTTTGACGACGAGCAATGTGGAGCAGGTCAACTTCACGAGCCCCAGCTCAGCTGCCACCACCTGGCTCCTCGACCAGAATAAGCTCAGCGCCGGGGCGCAAACCGTGTTGACGACGCTCAATGCCGCCGTCTCCAACCTAACTTTGACGGGCCCAACCGGCCTGACCACCGTGCTCGCTATCGACCATGCGACAAACCTGAGCACGACGGGCCCTGTCACCGTGGGCGGCGTCCGCGGCATCACCGGCGTGGCGCTCGATGCCGTCGGCGCCACGCTTCAGCTCACAGGCACCGGTGCGCTCACGCTCGACGATACTCACTTCCAGGGCACGGCACGGGCATCGCAGCTCGGCGCCGGCGTGGCCGCGGGCTTTAACCCGGCCGGCCAGGTGCAATACCATGGCTTCGCGAGTCTCACCGTCAACCTGAGCGCCGCGGCGGACACCGTAGCCGTCGATGACACCTCGGTGCCGACCACCCTGAATTCCGGCGACGGCGCCGACAACGTCACCGTTAACCACCTGAGCAACGCAACGACCGTCAACCTCGGGGACAAACTCGATCAGCTTACGGTCCATGCAGCAACGGCGCCCTAAGTGTCGATGTCGGCCTGGGAGGCGCCGAACTCATCGTGGACCGCACGGCCGACACCGGCGGCCTCGTCGGCTACCTCGAAAGCAACGATGGCGGCAACACGCTGTCCGTGGACGGCCTCGGACTCGCCGGCATCACGTTGACAGGCACTCCCGCCGAACTCAACGTCTCCGAGCTCGACGTGTCGCTGGGCGCGGGCAACGACCTTTTCACCGTCAACAACCCCATCGTTTCCAGCCTGGACTTCGTCCTCGACACCGGCGCCGGCGACGATGGAGTCGTCGTGGACCAGGCCGCCAGCCCGACCCATGTCGCCGGGGGCATAGGCAGCGATACCGTGACCGCCCAAGTCGCGGGGGCCCCGACCTCGTTCCCCAACCTGACTCTGAACGGCGGCATCGAAACCCTCGTCGTCAACAACAACGGCTTCCAGGTGACGAGCGGCACCGGGGCGCCCGCGACGACCGTCGCCGCCTACGGCGGCAACGTCGATTGGACTTCGAAACCCGGCGAGTTGGACGCCAACGGCAACCTTTTCATCAGCACTGCCGGCGCCGGCACAACGCACATTCTCGGCGGCTCCGGCGCCAACACGCTCACCGTTCAATCGCAGAGCGCCGCCGGCGTGACCAGCACCATCAACGGCGACCATGTCGAGCTGATCGACGGCCAGCAGGTGCTGCAATATGTGTCCCAGGATAATACCATTTCCAAGACCGGGACACTTACCGGTCTTAATGGCGCCACCGACGTGGCCGTGACCTCTGACGGCCAGTTCGTCTACGTCGCCGGCAAGTTCGACGATTCCATCACCGTCTTCCGCCGCGGAAGCACGGCCGGCCAGCTCTTGTATGTCCAGACGCTGCAGACGCACAGCACGCCGTCGGCGCTCGACGGCACCACGCCCTCTGCTGATTGGGTCAGCGCCGTCAAGGCGAGCAACCCGAACGACTGGTACCGCTTCGACGAGACCCAGACCCTTGATCCAACGACGCAGACGCTCGTCGTCGGCAATCAGCTGTACGCTCTCAGCCAATCCGCCTCCACGTTGCGCGTTTTCGGCAAGGACGGCGGCGGGCAGTTCACCGTCTTGCTGCAAACGATCGCCACCCAGAGCAACCCGGTATCGTTCGACAAGAGCCCCGCGGGCGACGTGCTCTACGTCCTGAACCAGGCCTCGGGCGACCAGACGCACCTCACGTCCTACACGCGCGATACCGTAACCGGCCTGTTGACCTTCGAGACAACTGCGATTGCCTCCGGAGAGTTTGGGGCAACCGCCGTTCGCGTCAGCACGAACGGCGACATTCAAGTCGTCGGCGGCAGCGTACTGGCCACCACGTTCGTCCGCAACGCGCTGCACCAGCTCGTTGTGAACACGATCTACGGCCTGACTTCCGTGAGTCCGACGCTGGTCGTGGATGCCGTTCCCGCCTTGGATGTTGGGCGCACCTCCGGTTACGGCAGCAACGTCTACTATGGCACGGACAACGGTTTCGAGGTCGTGCAGAACGGCGCGAAGGTCGGGCTATTCCCAGGGCGCGGCGGTGCGCGACGTGAAAACGATCTCCTTTTTTGGCTTGAATGGCTTGTACTTTCAAGACGTAGTCGCCGTGAGCAGCGCGAACAAGCTGAGCCTCTACGACCAGAACAACAACGGCTCGTGGCAGCTGCTGGAAGCGAACGCCAGCTTCGATCCGCTCCAGCTCGCGGTGTCCCCTTCGTCCGTTAGCGATGGGGGCTATATCATCTACGCCACGACCCCGAGCGGTGGGATCGTGAGCTATTCGGCAGGCATCGTTTCCGATGCGGGCTTCGGCTTTGGTCCGGCAAGCGACGGGCTGCCGAGCACAGACTTCGCCTATGGCCAGCCCACCTCGCTGAGCATCAGCCCCGACGGCAAGCACGTCTATGCCGCGACGGCGGGGGACGCGGTCATCTATGTGCTGAATTGCAACCGATTCGCCTCGGGGCAACTCACTTTCGACCGCGTGCTCGGCAACACCGCCATCGACCACGGGTCCGACGGGCTCAACGGCATCTATCACAATGTCGCACTCGGCCAGACCGGCTTGCTCGGCGGCGCGGCCGACTTCAATGGCAGCAATAGCTATGTCCAGATTGGCGGCGCCGACGTGACCACCGCCTGGACGGCTGAGTTTGTCCTCGACACCTTCGGCATCACCAGCAGCAGCGACCTCTTGCGCGGCTCGGCCGCGGCGCTGAAACTCGCCCAGTTCCCCAGCCTCGGTCAGGTCGGCTACACCCAGTTCAATGTCGCCGACTACCTCTTCAACCCGACGTTGATCACGCCGGTCGGGCAGTACGTCAACTTGACCTGGGAGGGGGACCCCAACACCGGCGTCAGCATCTACCTGAACGGCCAGCTTGTCGGCTCCAACTCTAATTTCATGACGCTGCCGCGCGGCTCGATCGGCGAAGGGACGACGTTCGCCCCCAACGCGAGGCTCGACGAGGCAATCCTCTATCGCCGTGCGCTCCCCGCGGCGGAGTTGCTGACGCACGTCCGCTCGTCCGCGCCCACCGACCTCACTGACCCGGTCTCGCTGGCTCTGCGCCCGACGGCAAGTTCCTGTATGTCGCCGAGGGTGGCTTGTCCGGCACCATCCAGATTTACCAGCGCGACACCGGCACGGGACGGCTCACCCTGAAGGATGGCACGACCACGGGTCTGCTTTACGCAGGCGACCCACACCTGGCGATCAGTCCCGACGGCGGTAACCTCTACGCCGCCGGCCGCACCGGCTTAATCGAGGAGAACATCGACCCTGTGACGGGCCTGCTCACTTATCTGCAGACCGCCGCCACGCAACCGTTGGCCGACGTCGTGGCCAGCCCGACGACCAGCGTGTTCACCAATCAGTATGTCGTGGCTAGCGAGCCCTCGGCCAACGACGTCCGCGTCTACCTGCGCAAAACGGACGGCACGCTGTCGTTCGTGCGCACGAGTTTTGAGTTCCAGCCCACGGCCCTGGTCTTCGCGCCGGACGGGCGTCATCTCTTTGCCACGTCCACGCAGGCAGAGCGCGGCATCTTCGTATTCGGCGTCGATGCCGGCGGCGGCGTCAACAATCTGAATTACAGCTACGACGCCTCGCTGTTCGGCGGCAGCTCTCCTTCCTCACTTTCGGTGAGCCCAGACGGCAAGTATCTCTACGCCGTCGTGCCCGGTGGCGCGACGACGTACGTGCTCAGCATCGATTCCACCACCGGCGCTTTGACCGTCGTCAGTTCCTCCCAGCCGGGCTTGCAGGGGCGCAGGCCGTGGTCGCCGCCGGAGACGGCCAATCGCTATACGAAGTGCAATCCTCCGCCGCCGGCACCGATGGCACCCTGGTGGCTTACAACCGCAACGCCACCGACGGCACGCTGAGCTCAGCCCAGACGTTCGCCGACAATCAGAGCAACACGGTCACGCTGGCCGGGCTGCAAGCGGTCGTCGCCAGCCCGGACGGCAAGGTCCTCTATGCAATCGACCCGACCACCGACGCGCTTGTCGCGATGCAAAACTCGCTCGTGGTGAACAAGGTCGTGCTTAATGGTTACGACGCCGCCAGCCAGCGCGGGCTCGGCGCCGACCTCGGACTGGAAGGTGCCAGTGCGCTCGCCGTCACTCCGGATGGCAAGTTCCTTTTCGTCGCCTCGGCGCTGGAGAATGCCGTGGCGGTGTATGCCACGGGCCGGTCGCTTAACGATCCAGCGACCACGAACTCCTTTAAGTTCGAGCAACTGTTGACGAACATCAACGGCGTCACCGGCCCACGTGCCTTGAGCGTGAGTCCCGACGGCACGCGCCTGTACGTCGGCGGCGCGTCTGGCGTCGCCGTGCTTAACTTCGTCGGCGGCCAATTGGGGTTCGCGAACTCTCAGTCACTCGGCGACGTGGCGGACCTACGCAGCATCGCGAACGGCCTAAGCGGCGATTACATCGTCGCGGCGGACAGCTCGAACAATCGGCTCTACCTCTTGACCTATACCAAGAACGGACAGCAGATCGCCGTGCAACAAACGCTCACCAATGGCAGCAACGGCATCGCCGGCCTGGCGGGGGCAAGCGGACTCGCCGTCAGCGCGGACGGGAAGTTCGTCTACGTCGCCGCCGCGGCCGACAACGCCGTGGCCGCTTTCCAGCTCAGCGGCGGCAGCCTCAGTGAAGTGGCGGTTTACCGCGAAGGGACGCTCGGCGCTCACGGTCTGATCGGCGCCCTGCGCGCTGGCGCTCCTGGACACGCCGTTTGGGCACTCCCTGGTCGTTGCCGGCGCGGGCAGCAACTCGCTGGCGGTGTTCCAGCGTGACCCGGTCCTCGGCACGCTCCTCTTCGACCAAACCTTGCACGACAGCGTCAACGGCAACGCGGGCCTGGTCCAGCCCAACTCGCTTGCCGCTGCTCCGGATGGCTCATTCGTTTACGTCGGCAGTTCCGCCGGCGCCGGCGTGGCCGCCGGCGGCGTGGCGAAGTATAGTAACCTCGCCTTCAGCGCCAGCCTGCCGCCCCCGACGGACAACGTCACCTACTTCACCAACATGGATCAGCTCACGCTGACCACGGCCGTCGGCGACGACAACCTTGCCATCCTGCCGCATCGACGCTCGTCACCAACAAAGGCACGCCCACGACGATCATCAACACGGGCGACGGCTTCAACACCGTCACGCTTAGCGACCTCTCGCCACGGACGACGGTCAACCTCGGCAATAACCCCAACCAGGTGCTGGTCCGCTCCGCCGCGGCTAACGCGCAGCTCACCATCAACGGTGGCAACGGCGGCGACAGCTACAACATCCAGCAGGTCGGCGCGGGATCCCAGACGATTGTCAACGGCGGCAGCGGCGACGACTCTTTCCAGGTCGCGGTCGCCCAGGTGCCGACCGACGCCTCGGTCACCTTGCACGGCAACGCGCCGACCGATGGCGACCATGTGTCGCTCGACCCGAGCGGCAATTCGTTGCAACCGGCGAACCCCAACCAAAACCAGGACAAGGTTTCGGTCTTCAAAAACGGTAACCGCATCAGCGGCGCGGTGAACTACGACACCATGAGTGCCGTGGCGGTGATCGCCCCGCCAGTCATTACCGTCGGCTCGACCTTTACCGTCGCCGAAGGCGGCTCGCTGCAATTGCAGGCCACCGTCACTTCCCCGGGTTTCCCGCTGAGCGCGGTCACCTGGGACCTCAATGGCGACGGCATCTTCGGCGACGCCGTCGGCGCCTCGGTGTCGGTCCCCTGGACACAGCTTGTCGCCCTTGGACTCACCGACGACAACGATGGCCGCCGGTTGCCCATTGCCGTGCGCGCGTCAATAGTCAGGGTGCCAGCGATGCCGCCTCGACCCTGACCATTACGCCCACCGATCCGACGGTCACTGTTCAGCGCGCCCGCCAGCGTTGACGTCGGCACGCCCTACACGCTGCCGTTGTCGTCGTCCCAGTTTGGCAGCGATCCCGTTACCGGTTGGCTGGTCACCTGGGGCGACGGCAGCGCCGCCGAATCGTTCGGCAGCACGGCCATCTCGGCGACGCACTTGTACGCCCTGCCGCAGACTTACCACGTCCTGGTGCAGGTCATTACCGAGGATGGCACCTTCCCAAGCCCGACCAACATCGCTTTCAATGCGAGTGTCACAGCCCTGAATGTGGCGCCCTCAATCGACCAATTCGTCGTCCCTGCCGGCGGGCTGCAAGGCACGCCGGTCGTGGTCAGCGCTTCAGCCAGCGACACCGGCCCATTCGACACGCTTACCTACGCTTGGACTGTGACGCGTAACGGCCAACCGTTCGCCGGCTCCGCGCTCGCCGCGTTCAGCTTCACGCCGGATATCCCGGGCACCTATCAAGTCGGCCTGTCGGTCACGGATAACTACGGCGCTGCCACGCTTGCTCCGAGCGCGACGGTAATTGTCGCGGACGTGGCCCCAACGATTCTGTTAGCCCAGGCGGATGCCACGGTGCCGGAGGGGGCCGCGGCGAACTTCACTATTGTCGCCAGCGACCCGGGCGGGCCCAGCGATCCGCTCCTCTACGACTTCGGCTTCACCGCTCCAGGAACATACGAAGTCACCAATGGCAACGGCATTGTTAGCCACGCGTTCCCGCAAGACGGAAGCTACCCGGTCTACATCCGCGTCCGCGACCAGTTTGGCCTCTCGGCCATGAGCACCCTCAACGTCACGGTCACGCCCGCCGCGCCCGTCGCTGTCATCGCCGGCCCGGGCACGAGCAGCGAAGGCCAGCCGTACACGTTGTCGCTTGGCCCCGTCACCGACCCCGACTCGGATGCAGTCGGCAGCTGGACCATCAACTGGGGCGACGGCCAAACCAACGTCGTCGCCGGCAGCACGCCGTCTACCAGCCACACCTTCGCAGAAGCGGGCCGCTATGCCGTCTCCGCCTCGATTACGAACGCGGACGGCACCTATCCCGCGGCCGGCGCAGTGGCTGTCAACGTCGCCGACGCGGCGCCGACACTCACGATCAGCGGCGGAACGTCGGTCAACGAAGGCCCCTACACGCTGGGCCTCGCGGCCACGGATTACGACAGCGACGCCATGAACAGTTGGACGATCCATTGGGGCGACGGCAGCGCCGACCAAGTCGTCTTTGGCAGCCCGGCCGGCGTCACCCACCTATTCAGCGGCCCCGCCGTCGACACGATCACGGCGACGGCGACCGACGCCGAAGGCACTTTCACCGCCAACACGCTCACCGTCACCGTGGCCAACTTGCCCCCGACGATCACGAACCTCACGACGGTCGAGCCGTTCGCGCAGGAAGGAAGCCCGGTCACGCTCAAGGCGTCCGCCTTCGACCTGGTAGGCGACAACCTGACCTACGCGTTCGACTTTAACAATGACGGTGTCTACGAAGTCACCAACCCCACCGGCCTCGCGCAGTATACATTCCCCGACGACGGCACTTTTCCGGTCGGCATCAGAGTCAGCGAGGGCAATGGCGGCGCGACCACAGCCACGTACACAATCCAGGTGCGCGACATCGCGCCCACTCTTACTTTGACCAGCACGCCGGCGCCGGCCGCGGTGAATGTTGGCGCCCCGCTTCAACTGCACCTCAAGTTTGCGGATCCCGATAGCGATCCCATCCAGAGTTATCGCGTTAATTGGGACGACGGGACCATCGATACGTTCAACGCCGCCACGGACGGCCTTAACCCGACGCACGTTTATAAGACGGGCGATCTGACGCCGAACATTGTCGTCTTCGGCGTGACGACCGCCGAGAACAACTACGGCACGTTCGGCGTCGTGCACGCCACGGTGAACAATGTGCCGCCGACGATCGCCCTGAGCGGCGCCACAAAAGTTGTGCAGGGCCTGCCCTATACGCTGACGCTTGGCGCCGTCACCGATCCAGGACCGGACACCATCACTGCCTACATGGTCACATGGGGCGATGGCCGGACCGACACATTCACCGGCGCCCCGCCGGCCGGCGGCACACTGACGCATACCTACGCCAACGATCTGACCGGGGCCGAGACGGTCGCCGTCACGCTGTTCGATCACGATGGACCGCATCCGCTCGCCGGTCAGCTCACCGTGCAGGTGTTGCCCGACACACCGCCGACGGCCAACGCCGGCGCCACCTACACGGTTGCCGAAGGGAGCAGCGTTCAACTCGACGCCACGGCGAGCAGCGACCCTGACCAGCCGGCCAACACCCTGGTCTATGCCTGGGACTTCCAGGGCAACAGCCTGTTTACTGACGCGACCGGCCGGACGCCGACGTTTTCCGCCGCCAACCTCGACGGTCCGAGCTCGGTGACCGTCCATCTCCGCGTTACCGATGTGCAGGGCAAGTCGAGCGTGGCGAGCGCGCTGATTATCATTGTCAACGTGCCGCCGACCGCCATGTTCAGCGCCGCCGGCCCGGTGAACGAAGGGTCGCCGTTTGCTCTTAACTTCACAAAGCCGTTCGACCCGTCCGCCGCTGACACCGCCGCCGGCTTCAGGTACAGCTTCGCCACCGTGCCGGCGAATTTGGCCACAACGTACGCCGCCGCCGGCGCCAGCAGCTCCGGCACTGTCACCGTCGACGACAACGGCAGCTATAAAGTCTATGGCCGCATTTTCGACAAGGACGGCGGGTACACCGATTACAGTGCCCCGGTCATCGTCAACAACGTGGCGCCGACGGCGGTGCTCACGGCCCCGACCGCCGTCAATGAAGGCTCTCCCTTCACCGTGAGCCTGAGCGCTCCGTTCGATCCGAGCCATGCGGACACGGCAGCCGGCTTCCACTACGCCCTGGCCCTTGACGGCGCCTCGCTCGCGAATGCCACTTATGCGAACAGCAGCAAAAGCGCCACGCAAAATGGCGTCTTCGCCGACGGCCCGAGCAACCACACGGTGACGATGCGCATCTTCGACAAGGACAACGCCTTCACCGACTATACCGCGAACGTCCACGTCAACAATGTCGCCCCGACCGTGACTGCGGCGGCCGACCAGAATGGCTTTACCGGGGTCGCGAGGGGGGTCAACCTCGGCGCCTTCACCGACCCGGGCATCGTGGACAACCCCTGGACCGTGGACGTCAACTGGGGCGACGGCAGCGCCGATACCGTCATCGCGACATCGACCCAGGGCGCGCTTGCCGCTCAGCCCCACGCCTTCGGCTCGACCGGCACGTTTAACGTGACGGTCACCGTCACCGACAAGGACGGCGGCGCTGGGCGTGCAACCACGCACGTCAACGTGCTCGCCTCGCTCTTTCTGCTCGATCCCTCGGTCGCCGGCGCGCTCAACGCGTCAGGCAACGGATCGATCAACGTGCCGGGTGCAGTCGTCGTCGACTCGAGCAGTAAGCAAGCGCTCATGGTTAGCGGCAATGCCCAAGTCACGGCCGACAGTTTCGTCGTCGCAGGCGGTGTCCAAACCAGCGGCAACGCCGCCTTGCACGGGCCGATCACGACCGGCGTGTTCACGCCGAATCCGCTCACCGGTCTCACTTACGTGCCAGCGCCAGGCACTCCGCTCGCCGCCGTCAACGTGACCAAGGGGACGGTCACGCTCAATCCGGGCACGTATATCGGCATCAGCGTGGCGGGCAACGGCGTCCTCATTCTGAACCCCGGCGTCTACGTCCTGATGGGCGGCGGGTTCACCGTCTCGGGCAATGGCAGTGTCACGGGCACGGCAGTAATGCTTTACAACACCGGCGGCACCAAAGCCGGCTACGGCGCTTTCAACGTGAGCGGTAACGCCAACGTCCGCTTGAGCCCTGCCACTGCCGCCGGCTCGGCCCTGGTTGGCATCGTCCTGTTCCAGGATCCGGCCAACTCCAAAACGATTTCCGTGAGCGGCAACGCCGGCCTGGGCATGAGCGGCACCATCTATGCGCCGACGGCTCAAGTCAGCATCTCCGGCAATGGGGCGCTGAAAACGACCGTTATCGCCGACCGCCTGTCGATTAGCGGCAACGGCGGCAGCAACCTCGTGGCAGCCGGCTCGGCCGCCGCATCGGCCGGGGCGGACTTGCCTACGACTGCTTTCTCGACCAGCCAACTCCCGGTTGGCACGCTTTGGGTGTCGCTGCAGGGCGACAACGTGGCGGTAACGTCGGCCGAAGATGCCCGCATCGCCGATGCTCTGGCTTCGCTGAATCAGTCCGTCGGAGCCTTTGGACTGCACCTCGCCGCGGCCGACGGCGCCACTTGCGCCGACATCCGTATCCACTTAGCGGATACGAGTCCGGCTGGGGGTATCGCGGACGGCGTGCTGGGGTTCACCACCTTTACCGGCGACATCATCCTTGTTGACGGTTGGGACTGGTACACGGGCGCCGCCGCCGCAAACATCGGCGCCGACGAGTTCGATTTCCAAACGGTGGCCACCCACGAGCTCGGCCATGCCATCGGCCTTGGCCACAGCGCCGATCCCACTTCCGTTATGTTCCCAGCGCTCGCGCCCGGCGTGGTTCGCCGAGCCTTGGCCAGTTCCGATCTTGGCGTGGCAGATGCGGACGCGGGAGAATCTGGCGGCGCTGCCCTGCACGCGGTGTTCGGCGTCAGACCGCCCGCTTTCATGCAGATCGGCATTGCGCCACCAGCGGTTCTAGCGGTCGTGCCTTCTCTTACGGGGCTGTTCTCGCCATTCACCACGTGGCCCAACGTACATGACTTTCAAGGAGCCGTAGTTGCCAGCGCCGTCAGCGTGGCTAGATCCCCATCCGGCATAATCCGTGCCGCGAGTGACTGGGACTTGCTCGAGCCGCTCGTCGTCTCGCAGAGTGATCCTCGACCCATTGGATTCGCCGGCTGGGCGGACGGAAGCAAAGTTCCGGTTGAGCAACCAGTCGGGCGTGTGCCGCTGGACCGGGTAGACAACACGCTGCCATCGGAGCGAACATTCACGAAACCGGGGCTTCCCGCCCTAGTGCCCCACAAGGCTCGTGCCGCGGCCGTTGCCGAGGCAGTGAAAACACGTCTGGATTTCGCTCTCCTGGATGTGCTCGCGCTTGGCCTACTCGGCGCCGGCGTCCAGCAGGCACTTGTCCCACCGTCGGCAGGCCATCCGCGTCTTCGGTGTATCTATGAAGACAAAAAGCCGCGAGCTGCCTTTTAAGTGGATCCACGGTGCATCGCCGCTTTTGTCTTTCAACTTTTGGTCCACCATGCGCGAACGCTGATGAAGCAATCGCTCCGGAGCGTCGGACTTTGCTCCGCGACATGATTGCCGGCGGATGCCTGTCCTGACGATCCGCCACGCAAGCGGCCCATCGACGCGAGTGTTTTTTCTTTCGTCGCTCGTGAGGCACCGCTCGTTCAAACAGTGACAGCAAATCATCCTGCGAAGATAACCGCGGTGGTTTACGCCGCTCGTGTCTCTTGATACCATGCCCGGAGCGCTTCGAGCGCCAATCCAAACCAAGGCTAAGCACCAAAGAACATGGCTACTTCAGACACCGACGAAGTCACCTATTCGCCGTGGACGGCAGGCTGGCCCATTTACTACGGCTGGATCAATGTGCTGCTTGCGGCCTTGGCGATGTCGGCGACACTGCCCGGCCGCACGCATGGACTGGGTCTCATTAGCAAACCGCTGCTCGCCGATCTGCAGCTAAGCGAGAGCCGGTTCAGTCTTTTCAATTTCTGGGCGATTACCCTTGGCTCGCTGACATGTCTGCCGATTGGCAAGTTGATCGATCGCTGGGGCACGCGTCTGGTGAGCACTTTGGTGGTCGTGATGTTGGGAGCGATCGTCGTTTTCATGAGTTCGGTCACGGGCGAAACCGGCTTGTGCCTGGCGCTTTTTCTGGTGCGCGGCCTCGGTCAAGGCGCCTTGTCCGTGGTCAGCATGGCGATGGTTGGCAAATGGTTTCGGCGCCGCATAGGGCCAGCCATGGGGTTATACGCCGTCCTTGTGGCCATCGGCTTTATCGCCATGGTCCTTGTGATGGGCAATGCGGTGCTGAGCCACGGTTGGCGTTCGCCGTGGCGGGCCATGGGGTGCATATTCATTCTTGGGTTGGGACCCCTTTGTTGGGCGCTGGTGCGGAGCACGCCGGAAGGATGTGGCCTTGGCGACCGCGATGCTCCTGTGCAAGACCACACGACGCGCGTGGCGAATGACGCGACTCTCATGGAGGCATTGCGCAGTCCTGCGTTTTGGATCGTCAGCCTTGCAACTTCGCTGTTCGGCCTTATGTGGTCCGCGGTCACCTTGTTCAATCAGTCGATCCTGGAGGAACATGGTTTTGACGAGCAGGCGTTCTTGGCGGTCATGGCCATCTTGACAGCCAGCGGCCTTGTCAGCAATTTGCTCGCGGGCTGGCTAGCAATGCGCATACCGTCCGGCCGGTTGCTGGCCGCCGGCATGATAGCCCTGGCGGCCGCACTGCTATTTTTTCCAATCATTCGGTCGCGCGAGCAATTATTTCTCTATGCGATTGTGCTTGGCACTTCGGGAGGGATCATCACCGTCATTTTCTTCGCCTTTTACAGTCAAACATTTGGCAGAGCACACTTGGGCCGCATTCAGGGAGCGGCCCAGGTCATTTCCGTATTAGCCTCAGCGCCGGGGCCGGTCCTTTTAACTTGGTGTAAAGAGTGGACCGGTTCGTATGACGCGCTTTTTACCGCGTGCGCGCCGCTTGCCACCCTTTTGGGCGTTGCCGCGTGGCGTATGTGCAGGTACACCGCGGCCAACGATGGAAAGCTCTACTTATGAAGCGCAAACGGTCCCGGCCAAAACAAGTACGTTTGGCTCACCGACGTGCTTCTTGGCGGAGCCGAAGCTGCCAGCCGCGACATGGATGGCGCCCTGGCGTCATACATCCCCATCTATCCGGGGCGCCTCGCGCAGAGCCCGCGCCGGCAAATTTGCGCTTGCTGCTGGAAATTCTTGACGACCGGGATCGGGACAGACTCTTGGCCTCTCCCGGCCTACTTGAGTTCGCTTGCGAGTTCTGGACACGACCCGAACAATTGGACCGCTGGGTGTATCAGGTTCTGGAAGCGAAGTGCCCTGGAATCCAGGTGCGGAAATGTCGAGTCGTGTCCGTCGGCCTTCATGAGCCGACCGCGATCAAGGCGACGCGGAGCCAGTCGCGCATGATGCACCGAGGAGTATCATGCTCCGGTTGGATCGACGCGTTAGCTTCGGGTGAAATCTGCCTCGGGGTTGCGGACTGGGTTGCGGACCGCAGCGCGCAAGTGACATCGGCTTTCCTTCGCATGTCGATGGGCACCTCCTGCGCTACGCTCGTGCTTATTTCCGCGTTTTTGGCCATGGCCTCTACCCCGCGAATGTATGCATCGGGCAATCCATGACAACGAACGGGAAAACCGGCCGGCGTTCGCTTTTGGTCCAGCGGTTTCGCATCGCGCCGCCGCCACGGTTCAGGACGTACCAATCCGACGACGAGCCTCCCCCATAGCGCGCCACATGGGCGGTTAACGGCCAGAATGTCGCGACCGATCCATCCATTTAGCCAACGCCACTCCTCGCGTCGCGACCGTAAGCCCTTATATTTGCAGGGTTAATCCTTGCCCCCTCGCATGGCAACGGTTACTCTCGGTCTTGATGAGCGATGTTACCCAAATCCTGTCCGCCATCGAGCGGGGCGACCCCCAAGCCGCTGAAAAACTGTTGCCGCTGGTTTACGACGAGTTGCGGAATTGGCGGCGCAGAAGATGGCCCAGGAGAATCCTGGGCAAACGCTCCAAGCGACTGCCCTGGTTCATGAAGCGTACGTCCGGCTGGTGGATGGGGAGATATCGTCACACTGGGATAGCCGGGGTCACTTTTTTGCGGCCGCCGCCGAGGCGATGCGGCGCATACTCATTGACAATGCCCGTCGCAAACAAACCATCAAACAAGGAGGCGACCGCGAGCGAAAAGATTTCCAGGACTTCGACATCGCGGTTCCCGTCGTATCCGACGATATTCTCGCTCTAGATGAGGCTCTCTGCCAACTCCAAGTGGCTGATTCCAAGGCAGCGGAGTTAGTCAAACTTCGCTATTTCGCCGGGCTCACGGTCGAGCAATCGGCCGACGCCCTCGGCATATCCCCACGAACCGCCGACTTCCTCTGGTCCTACGCAAGGGCCTGGCTCCGTCAAAAAATCGAAGGGGATGGAAGCGGTGTAACTCGTCAATCCGAGAACGCGAAAAAAGAATCTTGAGATTTCTTTGCGCGATCGGACTCCCAATTCCGCATTGATATATAGAGACCTTACGAAATGGCGTCATCCATGAACGAACGCGATATCTTTATTGCGGCCTTACAGAAAGAATCCCCGGCCGAAATCCGGGCGTTTCTAGCGGAAGCCTGTCAGGACGACACGAGACTTTGCCAGCGCATTGCTAGCCTACTCGACGCCCATGGGCGTTCTGGCAGCTTTCTCGACCCACCCTCACCAGCACCGGCCGTTACCGCCCCTGAGCCTACCATTTCCGAACGTCCGGGCACGCTCATCGGCCCCTACAAGCTCCTGGAACAAATCGGCGAAGGCGGCTTCGGCGCCGTCTTCATGGCCGAGCAGCTAGAGCCCGTCCGCCGCACGGTGGCCCTCAAGGTCATCAAGCCGGGGATGGATTCCAGGCAAGTGGTCGCTCGCTTCGAGGCGGAGCGGCAGGCCCTGGCCATGATGGATCACCCGAATATCGCCAAGGTGCTCGGCGCGCGGCGCGACCGACGCGGGCCGTCCTTACTTCGTCATGGAGCTGGTTCGCGGCATCCCCATCACCGACTACTGCGACCAGGCCGGGTTCAGCGTCCGGCAGCGCCTTCAGTTGTTTGTTCAGGTCTGCCGGGCCGTGCAGCATGCCCACACCAAGGGCGTTATCCATCGCGACCTCAAGCCGGGCAACGTGCTGGTGACCTCGCACGACGGCGTGCCCGTGCCCTACGTCATCGACTTCGGCGTGGCCAAGGCGCTGGGCCAACAATTGAGCGAGCGGACCGTGCACACCGGCTTCGCGCAGATGATCGGCACGCCGCTGTACATGAGCCCCGAGCAGGCCGAGCTGAACCAGCTGGGCGTGGACACGCGCAGCGACATCTATTCCCTGGGCGTCTTGCTGTACGAGCTGCTCACCGGCGCCACCCCCTTCGACAAGGAACGGCTGCGGACCGTGGATTTCGACGAAATGCGCCGCATCCTCCGCGAGGAGGAGCCGCCGCGGCCGAGCACCCGCCTGAGCACGCTGGGGGCCGCGCTCTCGACCGTCTCCGAGCGGCGCGGTGTCGATCCGCGCAAACTGACCCAGACGCTCACGGGCGAACTGGACTGGATTGTCCTGAAAGCCCTGGAGAAAGACCGCAACCGCCGCTACGAAACCGCCAGCGCCTTCGCGGCGGATGTCGAGCGCTACCTGAACGATGAACCGGTAGAGGCGTGTCCGCCGTCGCGCCGCTATCGCCTGGGGAAGTTCGCCCGGCGGCATCGGCGGGCCTGCTGACGGCGGCAGCCCTGCTGGTGGCGGCGCTGGTGCTGGGGGCGGGCATTGGCTGGGTGGCGCTGGACCAGGCGGCACAGCGGGCGGAGACGGAGCGTCAGGCGCCGACACGGAACGGGCGGTGGGCGAAGACTTACAGGAGGCAGAAATCTTTCAGCGGGAGGAGCGGTGGGCCAACGCCCTTCAGGCGCTGGAGCGCGGAAAAGGGCGCACTGGAAGGCAGCGGACTTGAACTCCAGGCCCGCGTTGAGACTCGCCGCCGGGAAGCTACTCTGATCCTCCGACTGGAGGAAGCCAGGTTGAAGGCATCGAACGTCTCGTTGGACCGTAGAGGCAACTATACTGGGGCGGATTTCTTGACGACCGGGCGAGGCCAATCCATCATGGTTAGGCCGGATTGGGGCCTCGACTATTCGGGAGCGGACCAAGCCTATCAAAAGGCGTTCGCGGACCACGGCTTGGATGTGGCCGCGCTCGCCGTGGAGGACGTCGTCAGTCAAATCTGGGCCTCTTCCATTCGCACCCACTTGGTGACGGCGCCTGATTACTGGGCTTACATCCGGGAACGCATCCATGGCGACAGCGAACAGTGCGCACCATTGCCCGTTTGGCCGACGATGATTCGTGGCGGCAGCAACTGCGCGACCCGCAAGTGGCCAACAATCGGGTGGCTTTGGAAATCCTGGCTGAAAGGAACGACGTGCTGGCCCAGGCCCCGGCCAATCTCTTGATTCTGAGCCATCTTCTGGACAAGGCTGAGGCGCGGGAGGCTGGCGTGCAGCTACTGCGCGGTGCAAGCGAGCTATCCCGGTGACTTCTGGATCAATTTTGAGCTGGGACTGAAACTATTAGAGGGAATGGCGAAAGACGACGAGGCGGTAGGTTTCTTGCGGGCGGCCTTGGTCCTCCAGTCGCATAGTCCCGCCGTCTACACGGGTCTCGCCAGTGCGCTGGGACGAACCAATCCTTCCGAGGCGGCAGCGGCCAGCCGCAAGGCCATCGATCTCAAACCCGACTACGCTGAAGCGTACACTAGCCTCGGCTTCGCCTTGTGGTGTAACAACAAGCTGCCTGCGGCGGTCGCGGCCTTCCGCAAAGCCATCGAGCTCAAACCCACCTATGCTGTGGCGTACGATCACCTCGGCCACATTCTTTACGTGCAGCAGAAGCTGCCCGAGGCGGAAGCGGTGTACCGCAAGATTATCGCGATCTACCCACACAATGCCGGTGCGTACCACCAGCTTAGCAATATCTTTTATTTGGAGCGGAAATTGCCCGAAGCCGTGGCGGCCTCAAGCGAGGCCATTCGCCTCAAATCGGATTTTGCCAATGCCTACAACAGTCTCGGCATCATCTTGCGTGCCCAGCAAAAACTGCCCGAAGCGGCCGCGGCCCACGCGAAGCATCGAACTCGACGAGGCCGTTGCTCGACGTCAATCTGGGCTTTTTCGCATATGGCACAGCGAGTTCGAGAAGGCTCTGGCTTCCTTTGAGCGAGGCCGCGAGTTGGCCCCGCCGGGCTACCGGCTGCACAGGAGGTAAACTGGGCCAAGGAATGGCTTTCGCTCGACGCCAAGCTGACCATGATATTGAAAGGTGATAGCCGGCCCGCTGACACCCCAGAGGTTTTCGCTCTTGCCGAATTCTGCCAACTCCACTGCCGCCAATACTACGCCGCCTCGGCCCGCTTCTACGCCGAAGCCTTCGCCGCCGATCCCGAACTCGTGGGCGATCGCCGCGCAGGCATCCGCGTATAGCGCCGCCCGTGCCGGGGCGTTGGCCGGTTGCGGCCAGGGGAAGGATGCCGCCCATCTCGATGCAACCGCAAATTGCCGCCTTCGCGCACAGGCTCTCGATTGGTTGCAAGCGGACCTGACCGGCTGGCGCCTGGAGTTCGACGAGCAGCCCGGAAAAGCACGCAACGGCGTGCTGTTTGAAATGCGGCAGTGGCAAAACGACATAAGTTTTGACGGCACCCGCGGCGCAGACGCTTTGGCCAGAATGCCCGAAGCCGAACGCCGGGAGTGGCGGAAGCTTTGGGAGGAGGTCGCGGAACTGGAGCGACGTGCGGCGATGCCTCAGCCCCGGTAGGGGCGAAAGACAATAGCCCAGCGATTTATCGCTGGGTTGGCCGAGCGGAGAATAAGTTGAGTCCCGGTAGGGACGAAAGAATCGCCATCCTGCGCGGCACTCGGCCACTGCCGCCCCTAGCGGGGCTAATCCGACAGTGCGGACGTCGTACCCAGCGATAAATCGCTGGGCTATTGTCGGCAGTCCCTACCGGGACTGAAAGACGAAAAAAGTGGGCCGGTGAGTTTCGCCGGCAAGCAGAAGCCTCACCGGCCCGGCATCGCCACGGCGCTTGGTCTGCGCCGACAGCCATGTTCCTTTCATTATATCGCCGACCACTCCCTTGCGAGTGAAAGGAACTCCGCAATGTCCACGAATCTGTTTCTCCGCATGATCCAAAAGGCTTTTGTGAAAGACCGCACGTCAGCCGGCGTGCCGTGACGACCGCCCCACGCAAGCCCGCCGCAGCCGTCTATTCCTCGAGCCTTTGGAGACGCGGGAGTTGCTGTCGGCGACACTACATCGTGAACACCACGGCCGATATCCTGGGCGGCACACAGTATGATGGTCTTTCCGACTACGCCTGCGGCAAGCGATTCTCGACGCGAACGCCAATCCGGGCGCCGATATCATCAACTTCAATATCCCCGGTGCCGGCGTACGTCATCGCGCCCAATTCTGGCCCTTGCCGCAGGATTACCTATGCCGTGACCATCGACGGCACCACGCAGCCTGGCTTTGCCTGTACGCCGATCATCGAGTTATGCGGCGCCAATGCCGGGTCAAGCGCGAACGGCCTGAATATCACAGCCGGCAACATCTACCGGTCGCAGCCTTGTAATCAACCGTTTCTGGCCGAAAATGGTATCCTCCTGGTCGGGCGGCGGCGGCAACAACGTGATCGCCGGCAACTTTATCGGCACGGATGTCACAGGAACAATGCCGCTGGGAAATGCAGGTGGTGGTATCACGACTATAGGCTCGACCAACCTCACCATCGGTGGACGGGCTCAGGGTGCGGGCAATCTGATCTCAAGCAATGGCTTCTATGGCGGCATCGCAATCGTCATTCCCCCGGTTCCCGGATACAAGGCAATTTCCATCGTCCGACGTGACCGGCGCTGTTGCTCTTGGCTGGCGAACATGACGGCATCCTGGAACAATACGATGGGGAAGTCCATGTCGGCGGAATTGCATCCGGCGCCTGGGCAGGTCGCCATTGCCGACCTGCTGCCGGCGCCGGCAATCCGATCTCGGGCAATGAGGGCGGGGTCGACATCCGGACGGGTGATACTACCATCGTCCAGGGCAACCTGATCGGAACCGACGTGACCGGCACGAAGGCCATCATGGACTTCAACGGCAACAA
Organism: uncultured Planctomycetota bacterium; assembly: GCA_963750865.1. Taxonomy (GTDB): domain Bacteria; phylum Planctomycetota; class Planctomycetia; order Gemmatales; family Gemmataceae; genus CAVVSQ01. The sequence continues at coordinate 47,211 of CAVVSQ010000019.1, read as the reverse complement.
TTCGGTAATCCATCTGGCGACAATGCCTCGAACAACACGATTGGAGGAACGGCGCTGATAGCCGGTAATCCCATTTCAAGTAACAATTATGGAATATTGATGACCGGAGTCATGACAAATGGCAATGCTATCCAGGGCAACCGCATCGGCACCGATATCCCAGGCACGGCGCCGGTGGCCATTCGTGCCGGTATCTGGATTGGTAGCCTCGTCGCGGCGAACAGCAACATCATCGGCGGTGGAGATCGACCTGCCGCCAAGCAACGATCGCCTACAACCAGGGCGTTGGGGTTACCCTTTACGCCTACCCAGGTAGCTTCATGATTGGGAATACGATTCAGGGGAATTCCATCCACGATAACGGCGGTCTAGGCATCAGCCTGGCCAACGGTGCCAATAACAACCAGGCGGCCCCGGTGCTGACCGCCGGCCGTCAGCTGCCAGGCACGGGCACCGCAATCTCCGGCACGCTCGCCGGCACCGCCAGGCACGACTTCCGCATCGAGTTCTTCTCGAACCACGCACCCGACCCGTCCGGCTTCGGCGAGGGCCAGACCTTCCTCGGCTTCGCCACAGCTCGACCACGGACGCCCAGGGCAACTTCACTTCACCAACGCTGGCCACGCCCTTGCCGCCGGCCAGCCTTTCCTGTCGGCCACGGCCACCGATGCCGCCGGCAACACCTCCGAGTTCGCCGCGGACATCATCGTCAAGGCCGCGCTGACCGTGATCATCAACAACTCCCTCATGCTGGTCGGCAACAGCCCGCCGCCGCTGACCGGCTCCGTCAACGGCACGCCCTTCACCGGCCCATTCACCTATACCACCGCCTTCGGCGACCATCACCGTCACCCTGAGCACGACCGCGACGGCCGCCAGCCCCGTGGGCCAGTACGCCATCACCGCGACCCTGTCGGGCGCCAACGCGGGCAATTACGTCATCGACCCGGCCACATCGACGACGGGCACGATGTACGTGGTCAGCGTCGGCGCCGACCCGTCGAGCACGACCGGGGCGCAGGCGGTGGTCTTCTGGGACAACAAGGGCAACGCCAAGCTGATCACCGCGGCCGACCTGTCGTCGCTCGACGCCCTGAACCTGGTCAACCAGGGCGGGGCCGCCTTCGACCCGAAGGCCGTGGCGCAGTTGCAGGCGTGGCTGTCGATCTCGCCCAACGCCACCACGTCCTACCGGCTGGCCGTGCAGTTGGCGGTGATGGACCTGAACGTCCTGGCGGGATACGTGAAGACGACCGACCTGGTCTATGCCGGCAGCTTGCTCGCCTATCCAGACGCGTACGGCATCACCGGCCTGACCAGCGGCGGTTTCATTAGCGTGCAAAACCTGATGACCGCCGCGAACGCCGTGCTGGGCCAGGTCGTGCCGGGAGCTCCGTCCGGCGATCCGAATCAGGCGTATGAGCTGGCGCTGGCCCAGGTGCTCGGCGCCGCCAACGCCAACAGCGATTTCGTGACGTCAAGAGGCGATATGGAATCTGTTCAGCGTGTAGACGTCGGCAGATTAACAATCGAATCGCATAATGTTCACGGACGACTATTTGGCCCGCCTGTTCTCCACGATCAAATGACCCAGGCGGAACGGCCGACCAGACGTTCCTGTTTACGTCGGAAGGCAAAAGGCAAACTTCCGAAGTCGTGGAGACTTCGGAAGTTTCGTCTTTAGCCGTGGGAGTTGGCCTGCGCCGTGGCCGTGGAGCCTGCGCGATACCAGTTGTTGGTGGGCCGGGTCGCAGGATCATGACGGTCAAAACAAATCCCTCGAACTCTTTTGGAAGCGAACCGCCGGTGCCGGCATGGGGTCCGTTTCCGTCCCAAAAGGGATGATGCCGAATGGGAATCACGTCCGCTCCGGGTGCGACTGTTGGGCCGGTTGCTGAGCTGACCTTGTGCGGGAGGTCGGATTGACCGAAGTGGCCAAGTCAATATTCGTAAAGTGCAGCGAACCGACCACACCGCAGGATATGTAATCGCCTTATTTCATCCCGTCCGAACGGGTTTTTCCCCCATGCAGGCTCAAATCCACTTGCCCACTTCGTAAAGTAGCAAGGGTATTCCCGCGCGTCACCCTCCGCGTTGGCGCGTTATCTCTTCCCCTACCCGCTGGCGTCCGCCCGCCTTTACCCCAAGAGCCCTAATCATGCACCGCCTTCTCATTGCCCTCACATTATTCCTCCCTTTCACGCCGTCCCTCGCACCCGCCCAAGATCCTCCGCCCAAAACCGACGCCGACCCAATCAGCGTCGCCCCCACGGACTGGCCGTGGTGGCGCGGGCCGACTCGCAACGGCGTCGCCGCGCCGAAGCAAACGCCGCCCATGAAATGGAGCGCAACCGAGAACGTGCGCTGGCAAGTTCCCGTTGTCGGTCGGGGCCATGGCTCGCCGATCGTCGTGGGCGAGCAGGTGTTTTTGGCGGCTGCCGACCATGAGCGCGAGGTGCAATTGTTATTGTGCTACCAGCGCGATACGGGCAAGCTGCTTTGGCAGACCGAGGTCCACAAGGGCGGATTCACGACCAAGGGAAACAAGAAAAGCTCGCTGGCTTCTTCGACCCCGGCTTGCGATGGCCGGCGCGTGTTCATCAACTTTCTCAATGCGGGCGCTGTTTATACGACCGCCGTCAGCCGCGATGGCGCCATCCTCTGGCAGACGAAGATCACGGATTACCTGATCCATCAGGGTTATGGCTCCTCGCCGGCGGTTTATCAATCGCTGGTGATCGTCTCGGCCGACAACAAGGGGGGCGGGGCCATCGCGGCGCTGGAACGGGCCACCGGCAAAATCGTCTGGAAGCAGGACCGGCCCAAGACGCCCAATTACGCTTCGCCCATCATCCTGAGCGTGGCCGGTCGCGATCAGCTTCTCATGACCGGCTGCGATCTCGTTGCCTCTTTCGACCCATTGACCGGCAAAAAACTTTGGGAAACTCCGGGCTCGACCACCGAGTGCGTCACTTCCACCGTCACCGATGGCCAACTGATGTTCACAACCGGCGGCTATCCCCGCAGCCACATGTCCGCGGTCCGCGCCGACGGCTCGGGCAAGATCGTGTGGGCGAACAAAACCCGCGTCTATGTCCCGTCACTGGTGGCGCATGCCGGCCATCTCTACGGCGTGCTGGACAATGGCGTCGCTGTATGTTGGCATTGCGCGCACCGGCAAAGAAGTTTGGCGCGGCGAACTTGGCGGGACCTTCAGCGCCTCGCCGGTATTGGTCGGCGACAATCTCTTTGCGACCAATGAATCCGGCCGCACTTTCATCTTCAAGGCAGTCCCTTCCGGGCTCGAAGTTCTCGCTGAAAACCAGTTGGACGGCGAGGTGATCGCCAGCCCCGCCATTTGCGGCAGCCGTATCTACATGCGCGTGGCCATCAGCATGCAGGGCAAGCGGCAGGAGATGCTCTATTGTCTGGGGAAAAGCGCCAATTAAAAGCAGCGCCGCCCCCTAACCGGGGAGACATAACAGTGGCATCGGTACACGGCGCAATTGGACCAAGAGAACATGCGGAACGGGTGCGCCAATGGGCAACGTCGGTGCCGCACGCACGGAACGCCCATCACGAATGGACGCGAAAATGGATTGAACGGCTTTCAACGATGTAGCGCCGCCCGAGTTCCTTGCCGTCATTCTACGCATTTGCATTCTGAAATCGTCCCGGCTCGTTCGCCATTTTCCTTAAGATGATCAAGCTGGCATCGTTGGTGGAGCAAGCGTCACGCATTCCGATAACATGCATGGAGGGGATGCGATGGCTAAGAACTTTCCCATGGATGATATTTCGGCCTTCTATCTTGAGCCGACTCAAGAATCTGGACGTGCATTCGTAATGCGCCAGCTTGTTGGTCCTATCGTCATGCTCAATCTATTGCGGTTTCGGGGCAACCCTGAATCGGCTGCCGCCGCCAACCGTCAAGCGTTCGGCGCCGTGCCGCGACCTGCCTTGTCACCGTCCGACTCTAGTATAATGGAAGCGCGTTCCGCTTTACTCAACGCTCTCAACCCCGGAGGTGGACAATGAAGCGCTATTTGATTCTCGTCGCCAGTTTCGCATTCCTGGTTTGTGGTGCCGTCGCGGATACTACCACGAAAGAGTCGCCTGTTGTGGGCACGGTCTTGTATGAAATTCCAGCAAGAAGCACGATTCGCGAAGACTCGTCTATGGTGGCCAAGGAAGTTACTGGGAAACTCACCGTCGTCATTAATGGCCACACCTACGTTGGCACTCTTACGATTCCCGACACCAAGGTCAGTCGCACCGGCCTTAGCAGCGCCAAAACAAGTGCTTGCGTAGCCAAAGGAACACTGAGGTAACTGGCCCCGCTCCAAGGCCAGTCCCCTTGACAACGCCTGCCACGGTAGCCCCCGTCTTGCCGGCCACCGAGTTGAAGAGTATCTCGGCAAACCTGCTTCGGTAGTAGTTGCCGGTACAAAGGAACAGGACGGTCTTGTGTTTGAAATGCGCCACTTCGTCACGTCTCTTTGAAAGTCTTTTCCGCTTGTTGTCGTTGATAGCCCTGGCAGCGGAGCACCGGCTGCCGCGGATACTTGGCGTATGCTGGATTCGTTTTCGCGAATTGGCAGAGCAGGAACCGCGATCCTTTCGGCGTAGTCACTTCTCGCATCCAGCGGCAAGTTTCGCATAGTGTCGGCATGCGCTTCACTCCTCCGCAGGCAGCATCGCCTGCATCATCGCCGCAATCGCCCGAGAGTTTTCGTCGCCCTTCTCCCGCAAAACTCGGACAATTCTCTTGCGGCGCTCGACAGCGTGATTTTGATTCAATTTCCACTTTCCCTCAATCTTCTCGATCTCGATTCGGAAGCCGACGATCTGCGCCAGCATTCGCTTACGAATGTACCGGCGCCGTCGAACGACCACGGCTGAGGCATGGCTTGCTCGTAGACCCGCACCATCCCCTGCACGATCTCCAGAAGGGCATCTTCCCCCTCGATGATCTGGACTCGTCCGTAGGCGTGAACAGCGGTGTAATTCCAAGTAGGGACTACTTGCTCGGCCTCGTACCATGTGGGTGAGATATAGGCGTGCGGGCCGGAGAAAACTGCCAAGGCGGTCTGTCCGTCTGCTTCAGCCTTTGGTCTTCTTGGAGGATGACCGCGCCATGGGCGTCGTTTACCGAGCGCGAGACCGTCGGCCAGGTGCCTATATGACCGATCGGCGCCCCAACGGCTGGACCCGTGCCCGGATACGCGAAATCAGAAGAATATCGAGTCGAAGACGTTGTACGGATGGCTCCGCCGAGGATTCATTGTTCGTTCGGAGCGACCCAGTATTCACGGAGCGCCGTCTGGATCAGCGGGTGTACAAACTTGTGATCGGGATCGGACAGACGAAGTAGCAAGAACGCACGAACAGCATCGCGCTGAGCAGCGGAGAGTTTATCAAAACGCTCGAAGGCGCCATCGGCCAAGGCGAGCAGATGGAACAGGACATCTGCCGTTTGCAACTTACCTTCGAGGTCGGCAACCAAATAGGCGGGCAAATGGAAGCGCATCCCCACTGCATCGAAAAACGAAAGGCTGCTGTAGCAATTGTCGAGATCAGTAGCGGGGATCGCGGACCAATCGCGATTTTCGTCCTGCGCACGGTAGCGCACGAGCGATCGCGGATCGGCATAATCGTCGAGACCTTGCGCCTGCCGAAGGCCAACACCTTCGCCAAGGGCGACACCGGCAAACGCCGCCTGGATAAGGCTCAGGACACGTTGCTCTTGTTCCGTCGTCACTCGAAACTTCCGGTCAGGATTGTCACGTGCCGGCGCTGTTCGCGGGAACAACCAAGCTGGGCTGCCCTGTGCCATTGGTCGCCGGCGGCACAGCCATGAGCGACGCCTTGGCGTGAGGGTTTCGTTCACAATGGAGCATATATTGTGGCGAAGGCGTTAGCGCCAGAAAAGGAATAGTCCGGACAGGAATCCTGCGACCACGACCAACGTGACTGCTACCGAATGCAGCAGGTTGAAGCCTGCACCGTCAGTCTCAAACTGGCCAAGCGGGGCCGGTTGTTTAATGACCAGCGAGGTGTCCATTCCTTCGGACAAGCCGGACTCCGACCTAGGGACAGGCACTGGACTGGATTCGGCAAGCGGTTGATCGCTCACCGGTGCCACGGAACTGGTACGCGCTTCACACGCGCCGCCGCCCGTCAAATCCTCGACGAACTCGCCACAGTTAGCGTGGCGTTGCCTCGCCTCTGTGCTCATGGCTCTGCGGATCGCCCGGTCGATTCCATCGCTAAGCGCCGGGACGAGTTTTTTCGGCGGCGGAAGGTCGTTCCGCAGTTTCCTAGCCCACATCTCCGACAGATCGCACTCTCCAAACGGCAATTCGCCCGTGACCGCCATGTACAAGGTGGCGGCCAAGGAGTAGATGTCGCATTGTGGGGTCGCCTTAGCTGCATTGCAGAGTTGTTCGGGGGCCATGAAGTTTGGCGTGCCGAGGATGGTCCCGGCGCGTGTCAAGCCCTGTTGGGTCTCAACCTGACTGACAAGGCTCAGGTCAGCCAGCTTGATTATACCCTCTGCGGTGATCAAGATCTTGTTCGGGCTTCACATTACGATGGACCAGCCCCTGGCTATGAGCGCGGTCCAGGGCGCAGGCAACCTCGCCAATCACTTGGATGGCCTCGGTCTTCAGGGAGCCTGCCGCGGCGTGCGATACGCTGTCCCAAGCTCTCGCCTGCCACGAATTCCATAACGAGGTAGGGGTTGGGCCCATCAATGCCAAAGTCGAGGGCGCGGACGATGCGAGGATCGTTCAGGGCGCTGAGAATCCGGCATTCCCGCGCGAAACGCTGGAATGCCAACTCTTTGCCCACCTCGAACGGCGGCATGACCTTGACGGCTACGATCTCTCCCGTGGCCCGACTCCGCCCCTTGTACACCGCTCCCATGTGCTTGTCGGCGATTTTCTCGAAAAGGTCGCAATTGCCAATGGATAGAAGCGTTTCCTTCTGGGCAGTTAGCGCCATGAAGATTCTCCCTTGGCAGGCAAGTCGTCCGATGGTGACGGGCTTTGGCGGACCGTGCGGTGGACTGAAGCGGTCAAGCGTCAACGACTCGCTTGAGCGCGGCACATCTAATCTACGCCATGTTTCCTCACGGTGCCAAAATCTACTTGGGCACGGGCTCCCGTGTGATAATAGCAGCGCAAAAGGTCTTCAAAACCCACGTAGGGGTTTTGCCCGGAGGGTTGAGCTAGTCGAGGTGCCGGTCACACAATACCTCGGCAGTGATCGCGGAATGTCGCTGGTTCCTGTGATCCGCCATGGCCTTGAGATGATCGAGGAAGTGGCGCCGGGCGCGGCGTTGGGTATCTGGGCCACTTTGCCGAAGTACGTTTCGGTTCCCCCGGCTTTGGTCATTCAGTAGCCGTTTTTCTTTCGCAGTTTTGGAAGGCGGGGCATGCGCGGCTCCAAAGGGGTACATGCAAAGGAGGATGAAAGCGCATAATAAAGGGCTTGAGACACAAGTCAATGTGTTTCAAGCCCTTATAAAGTCGGGGCGACCGGCGACCTACATTTCCTAACGAGTCGTAGGCGACGCGGCTCTTTTATCTTGCCATTTCGCAAGTCCAAGAGCTCACGGCAGATACGTTTTACGAGGTGGCTCAAACCGCCCCTTGGTGAGCGACGTCCGCTGTCTGCGCCGCTGCCAGCCTTCCCAACCGGACTATTCCAGTAGTCCCGGTCTGGGAGCAAAATCCATGCATAAGAACTTCCAGGCCAATGAGCCTAAGGGCGCCGCTGCGCGCGGCATGCCGGTGGCGCCCCGGCGCCGGAGTTGTCTAGGATCGCAGCCGCTGGGATTTTTCCCGCGTCGGCCGCCGCGACGAGGAGGGAGGGATTGAATCAAGCCCCATTTCCCATCCCGTCCCCGGCCAAGGGTTTGCGCCTCAAGGTCCTTCACGACGAAAGACTTAAGCCCTGCTGGTTACCTTTGGTCATTTACGGTTGTTTGGGGCTGCTTGGCATCATTTTCAGCACACTTTCAGCACAGTTTCTACCCCTCCCAGTGGATTTTTGCATCGCTTCCGGACTGATTACGACTCATGGCGTCTTCGGTCGCACCAAGCGATCTAGGCAAGGCGCTTCTGACGTTACCGACGACGGCCCATGCGCCAGCTATTCGCGCTTTAGTTCGGAAATGCAACGGGAAGACAGCATCACCGACCAGCAGCGGTGGTGTCGGGAAGCGGCGACCAATGACGGCGCAAGCATCGCGCCTGATTTGGAGTTTCAAGACGCCGCCGTCTCCGGAACCAAACTGGATCGGGACGGTCTAAACGCGCTACTCCAGGCTGCCGAGCAAGGACGCTTCCAGCGCCTCTATTTCTACTCGGTGAGTCGGCTAGCTCGCGAGTCGGTCATCACGATGCCCATTCTCAAAAGGCTGGTTTATGTCCTGAAAGTGCGAATCATCAGCGTCACCGAGGGCATTGACTCAGCCCGTGACGGCTGGGAGGTGCTTGCCTCCATTATCAGCGTAATGGCGGAGCGCTTCATCAAGGAGCTAAGCACAAGCGTTTTTCGGGGTCAGGAAGGAGCTGTTTTGGCTGGCTTCTCGGCAGGCGATTACTGTTTCGGATACACAAGCGTTCCAGTTCCGGGCAGTGAGCAAGGACGCCGAGGCCGCCATGCCAAGCCCAGAAAGACTTATGTGATTTGCGAAGAAACGATGCCCTGGGTCGTGCGCGTTTTCAATTGGTTTGTGCGGGAGAATAGGTCCCTTCGCTGAATCACCACGGAGTTAAATCGGTTAAGTGCTCCGAAGGACCACCGCTCCACCAAGCCACACTGGCACCACCAGTACGTAGCCCGCCTGTTAGCCAACGCAAAGTACATCGGCCTGTGGCCTTGGGGCCAAGCAAAAAACGTCCGGGACCCCTCGACGGCCCAAGTTTCGCAGGAGTTTCGGGCCGACGAAGACACAAAAAAATGGACTCGCTCTTTCCGCCAATGGCAAATAATCGACACCGAAACCTGGCAAGCGGCCCAAGCCCGCCTAGAGAAAAACAGAGCCGAACAAGAGCATCGTCGCAAGCCGGATGGCAGCCTCCGAGGCTCCAAGACAGGTAATGCGGAAAACCACCCGAGGTATTTGCTATCTCAAACGGCGCTATGCGATGCTTGTGGCGTGCGTCTCGTGGTAACGGGAATTAACGGCAAATACCTAATCTGTCCAAACGCCATCAAGGGTGTGTGTACCTGCAAGACGCAACTACGCCGTGAACTCGCCGAGGAGATGATTCTGGATGCCATTGGCAGAAAAATCTTGGCAGACCCTGTTTGGAAAGAAGCCGTCTTTAAGAAAACAATCGCCTCTTGGCATAAACTGGTGGCGGGCCAACCCGCTGAACTTCAAGGGTTAGAAAATGCACTCGCTGACGCTGAGCGTAAAATTGCTCGTTTAATCGACTCGATTGAGAATGGCGACGCAGAACCGGAAGTTAAAAACCGGCTGACGGAACGCCGCCGCGAGAAGGACGTGTTAGAGAAACAAATCAGCAAACTGAGACTCCAACCCACAGAACCGGTCTCAGAACCGACTCTCACTTGGGTTGAAGGCAAGTTGGCTGAGCTATCGGATGTCCTGCGGGGTGGCGGCTCAGCAGCCGCGCTGACCCTTCAAAAACTGGTCGGCGGGCAGGTCGTAATGAAAGAGATCCGTGAGCCGGGCCGAAAGCGATTTTACTATCAAGGCTCATTCCGCATCGATTACAAACAGTTCGTTCACGCGCTTGCGGGCCGCCAAACCGTCGCGGAAGTGGGAAGCGGTGACACCGATGGTGAGGAAATCGTCTTGGAATTTCGTCAACCGGACCCGGCAGTGCAGATAGTCGATGAGGTGAAAAAGCTCTGGGATGAAGGCCTCAAATACACGGAAATCGCGAGCCGCGTCGGTTGGAACCGAAATTTGGTTGCGGAAGCGATTGCCTTGTGGCACACCCAGCGCGGACTCACACCGCCGGATGGGCGCGGCTGCAAAATGCGGCTTAAGCCACCAAGTGTCGCGATGCAATCAGACCCGATCACCGTAGAAATCCCGCCGGATGAGACGGATCCTAAATTGCAGCCCGAGGAACCGGATTCTTAGTCAGCAACTCTATGGCGTCACGTCACCGCCCTAATTCCCGTCGCGTGGACGCCATGGGTGCAAGCACACCCACGGCGGCCGGTGTTGTCACCTTCACGGTCGACGTCACCGACTCGGCGGGGTTGACATTCAGCAAAAACTACACGCTCACCGTCAATCCGCCGCTGCGTGTCACTGCATCATTGCCGGCAGCGACCGTCGGCACGAATTATGACCAAACGATCGCCAGCCCCGACCATACTCCAAGATGGCGAGACTCTTTCGGCACCCGCCAAAGCCAACCCGCGTCTCCCCTTGCCCGGCAGCATCGTGACCCGTCTTTACAAACGCCAGCAGCTCCAGGTGACGGTGCTCAATGATGGCTTTGCATTTGACGGCACTGTCTATGGCTCGCTCAGCGCCGTTGCAAAGGCCATCACCGGGTCTCATTGCAACGGCTCTCTCTTCTTCCGCCTTCCGTCCGCCGGAGGGGACCGATGACCAACACTAAAAAAACCGCGCCTGCGCTGCGCCATCTACACGCGCAAATCCTCCGAAGAAGGGCTCGAGCAAGAGTTCAATTCGCTCGACGCCCAGTCGGCCAGGCCTTTATCGCCAGCCAGCAGCACGAAGGTTGGCAGTGCGTAGCCGAAACCATACGACGACGGCAGCTATACCGGCGGCAACATGCAGCGGCCCGCGCTGCAGCGCCTCCTGGCCGACATCGCCGCCGGGCGCATCGATTGCGTGGTCGTCTACAAAGTCGACCGCCTGAGCCGCTCGCTCTTGGATTTCGCCCGCATGATGGAAATCTTCGACAAGCACCGGGTCGGCTTTGTCTCGGTCACGCAGCAGTTCAACACGGCCACGTCCATGGGCCGGCTTGTCCTCAATGTGCTGCTCTCTTTCGCTCAGTTCGAACGCGAGATCATCTCCGAACGGACCCGTGACAAGATCGCCGCCGCCCGGCGCAAGGGGAAATGGTCCGGTGGCGTGCCGGTCTTGGGCTACGACGTGAACCCGCAGACCACCAAACTGGTGGTCAATGAAACCGAGGCCGAAAGAGTGCGGGCCATCTTTGACCTGTACACGCGGTTTCAGACGCTACGCCAGGTCGTCGATGAGTTGCAGCGCCGCGGCTGATTCAACAAAAGATGGGTCACGCGCAAAAGCCGTGGCCGTGGGGGCAATGCCTTCACCAAGGGTACACTGCACAAGCTGTTGACGAACGTGGTCTATACGGGCCGCATCAAATACAAGGGCGAGGTTCACCACGGCTACCTCTCGTTGACAGCACCGTGCATTGCCGGTGTGTTTGCTTTGCTAACCCATCATCGAAGTGAGCCCATGAGATAGTTTGAGAGCGCTGCAAACCTGGGATTCTTGACCAACTGGCAAAATCGCTCGTGCGTTTTTGACCGCATTTTCCGACTATTCCGATCCACGATGCCGTCCACGTGTGCCCCCCTGACGACCGCCCCGTCCGTTTGGCTAAAACCACTTCTCACGCCACACAGGGTCACAGCCGATTGTACTTTCACGGTTAATGCTTGCCAGACCTTAGAGCGGCTTGAACTCGGCAACTCGAAGGTTACGGACGCGGGGCTGAAGGGACTTACAGGTCTCAAAAGTTTGAAATACCTTGACCTCGCTTCCACGCAAGTGACGGACGCGGGGCTGAAAGAACTTGCAAGTCTCAACAGCTTGGAGACGCTGTACCTCAGCGGCGCGATGGTGACTGACGCGGGACTAAAGGAGCTTGCAGGTCTCAATTGGTTGTACTGCCTCACCCTCGCGAAAACGCTAGTGACGGACGCGGGGCTCAAGGAGCTAGCAGGCCTCAAGTATTTGCACTTCCTGCACCTCGGCGCCACGAAGGTGACGGACGCGGGAGTGGCGAAATTGCGCAAGGCCCTGCCGAAGTGCGAAATCAGTCGATAATCATTCAACATTGCCACGCCCGCTCCAACATCGTCGCCGCCTGAACCGCGTTCCATGGCTTGCCCCGCCGCGCCGGTGTGCCCGTCGGCGTCCCTCCCCCGGTGGCCAAGGCTTCCAGCGTCACAGTAACGGGGACCTATGTCCGCCACGAAGGCGAAGCGGCGGTGGCGCCGTTGCGCAGCTCACGGCGAAAGAAACGTCCAAAATCGCGTCCGGGCGACTGAAGGTGATTGGATAGCCACCGAAAATCACCCAGCCATCGCAAAGGCCCGCATTGCGCTTGGCCCGCTGGATAGGCGGCCTGCAATCCTCGCCTATTCAAAAGTACGGAGACATTCTCAATACCTCAGGCTGTCGATTTAGCCAAGCGAAACGCCCACTGCACACCTAGCGATGTTGCTTGTGGCAGACGGAGCAGTGTGCGGAAAGGCTGGTGAGGCTTTTGCGGGCCGCCTCGTAATTGTGCTGATCGGCGGCATTAACGACCTTTTCAATCAGCGTCGTGTAGGCTCGGACTTCGTCCAGCCAGTGTGCCTGGCTGCCGCGTGGCGGAATCAGCCTTTCAAGAAGTCTGTTCGCTTCAACCAGGACGACGGCCTGGGAGCGCACTCGTGACCAGGCTTTGTCGTCGGCCGGGCGGCCCGTGAGCGCATCCATCAGATTGCCACGCAGCCCCCGCGCATCATTAACCGCACGCATAACGTCGGCGATGGTCACGGCGGTTGTGCCCTTTACGGGCGACAAGTCTCCGATCTTGGCGTTCGAATTCTCCTGCGCGTCTTCGACCGTTTTGCCCAGAAACTCATAAATCTCGACCCAGGCCTTTTCGGCCGGTTCAATTGCGTAGGCTCCGACCAGTGTCGGCGTCATGAAACCGGGGCGTGTACCGGGATAAGCGTGCTCCTGGTAGAGGATGTGAGTCTTCCCGCCAGGACGCCATCGACCGGGGCTGGCCCGCCCACGAGCTGAAGGTCGCCGACACCGAAGGCCGGTTCGAGGACGAGGGCTGGCGCGTCCGCAAGGACGGCTCGCAGTTTTGGGCCAACGTCGTCATCACGGCCCTGCGGGACGAGCGCGGCGAGCTCCGCGGCTTCTCCAAAGTCACCCGTGACCTGACGGCCCGCAAGCAGGCCGAGGAAGCGCTGCGTCGGAGCGAGGAGCGGTTTCGGTTTCTGGTCGAAGGGGCCAAGGACTACGCCATCTTCATGCTCGATCCGCAGGGCCACGTCGTCTCTGGAACCCCGGGGCCGAGCGGATCAAGGGCTACCGGGCCGACGAGATCATCGGCCAGCACTTCTCCCGCTTCTACCCGCAGGAGGCCATCGACCGGGGTTGGCCCGCCCATGAACTCAAGGTCGCCGCGGCCGAGGGCCGGTTCGAGGACGAGGGCTGGCGGGTGCGCAAGGACGGCACGCCGTTTTGGGCCAACGTCGTCATCACGGCCCTGCACGACGAGCGCCGGGAGTTTCGTCGGCTTCTCGAAGATCACCACGGGACTTGACCGAGCGGAAGCAGTCGGAGGAGAACGCCCGCCGCCTCGCGGAAGAAGCGCGGCCCGCCGTGTGGCCGAGGAGAACGCCCGGCTGATCCAGGAGCAGCGGGAGCGGCTGCACGTCACGCTGGCGAGCATCGGCGATGCCGTCATCAGCACCGACGCCGAGGGCCGGGTCGACTTCCTCAACCCGGTCGCCGAGGAGCTTGTCGGCTGGAAGACCGAGGAAGCCGCGCGCCGCACCCTGGAGGACGTGTTCCGCATCGTCAACGAGGACACCCGCCAGCCGGTCGAGAACCCGGCGCTGCGGGCACTGAAGGAGGGCGTGATCGTCGGGCTGGCGAACCACACCGTCCTGATCGCCAGGGACGGCAAGGAGCGCCCCATTGACGACAGCGCCGCCCCGATCCGGGATGCCGGGGGCGAGCGTCGTCGGCAGCGTGCTGGTCTTCCGGGACATCAGCGAGCGGAAGCGATCCGAGGCGGCGCTGAACGAGCGGATGCGGCTCCTGACCTTGAATGCGGCGGTCGGGACGGCGCTCGTTCAGGCCGACCAACTGCGACCGATGCTCCAGCGCTGTGCCGAGGCGCTGGTTGACCACCTGCACGGGGCCTTCGCCCGCATCTGGACGCTCAACCCCCAGGGGGACGTTCTCGAACTCCAGGCCAGCGCCGGGCTGTACACCCACCTGGACGGCCCCCACAGCCGGGTTCCGGTAGGTCAGTACAAGATCGGCCTGATCGCCCAGGAGCGGAGGCCGCACCTGACCAACGCCGTGGCGGTCGATCCCCGTGTGAGCGACCAGGAGTGGGCGCAGCGGGAGGGCATGGTCCCCTTTGCGGGCTACCCGCTCCTCGTGGACGACCGGCTCGTGGGCGTGATGGCGATGTTCGCCCGCCAGCCGCTCTCCGACGCCACCGTGGAGGCGATGGCGTCGGTCGCCAACGGGATCGCCGTCGGCGTCGAGCGGAAGGTCGCCGAGGAGGGGCGGCGACGAGCAGCAGGAGTGGCTGCGGGTGACGCTCGCCAGCATCGGCGATGCGGTGATCGCCACCGACACGCACGGGCGGGTGACGTTCCTCAACGGCGTGGCCCAAGAACTGACGGGCTGGACGCAGGCAGGACGCCGAGGGGCAAGCCGCTGGAGACGGTGTTCGCCATCCTCAACGAGCAGACCCGCCAGCCGGTCGAGAACCCGGTCGAGAAGGTGCTTCGGGATGGGGTCATCGTCGGCCTGGGAATCACACGGTCCTGGTCGCCAAGGACGGGACCGAGCGGCCCATTGACGACAGCGCCGCCCCGATCCGGGATGCGGCGGGCGAGATGATCGGCGTCGTGCTGATCTTCCGGGACGTGACCGAGCAGCGCCGGGCCGACAGCGGAACTGCGGGAAAGCGAACAGGAGCTTGCGGACTTCTTCGAGAATGCCACGGTCGGCCTGCATTGGGTCGGCCCGGACGGGACCATCTTGCGGGCCAACCGGGCCGAACTGGACATGCTCGGCTACAGCCGGGAGGAGTACGTCGGACGCCCCATCGCCGACTTCCACGCCGACGAGGACGTGATCTGCGACATCCTCAAGCGGCTGCAGGCGGGCGAAAAGCTGGACGAGTACCCGGCCCGGCTCCGGTGCAAGGACGGGTCGATCCGGGACGTGCTGATCGACTCCAGCGTGATGTGGCGGGACGGCGAGTTCGTCCACACCCGCTGCTTCACACGGGATGTCACCGAGCGTAAGCGGGCCGAGGCGGCGCGTGCGGGAGCAGGAGCAGCTTGACCGCCGAATTGGAAGCGACGACCGGCTGCACGCCCTCAGCACTCGCTGCTGGCTGCGGGTGATCTCCACGAGGCATTGGACGACGTACTGCAACAAGCCATCCTGACCTGCGGGCTAAATCGGCACGTCCAACTCTTCAACTCGAAAGTCACGCCGAGATCATCGCCCAGAGGATTCGGGAGGACTTCCTCGACTACTTCCGCACGGTTCGAGTAGACGAAGGTTCGCCTGCGCCCGGCGATGGGAAGCGGGAGCGACTTCGATCGAGGATGTGGAGCTTGACCCGTCCATGAGCCGCATCGACACGTCGCCGCCGCCGCAGGCTTCGGGCGGTGCAGTCCACCCCGTCGAAGGACCGCGGCGTCATCGGGATGCTGTCCACGCACTTCCCTCAGCCGCACCGACCTTCGGAGCGTGACCTTCGGCTACTCGACCTCACGCCCGCCATGCCGGCCGATGATTTCGCACGGCTTCGAGGAGGCTTACGTCGCAGCGAACGCAATTCCGTCAGCTTGCCGACGCCATGCCGCAGATTGTCTGGACGGCTCGACCGGACGGCCAGCATCGACTACCTGAACCGCCGCTGGACGAGTTCACCGGGTTGCCGGAGACGGTGGGCAACGAGGGCTGGGGGCAAATCCTTCACCCCGACGAGGCCCAGCCAGCGGGTGACGCTGGGCGGCTTCCCTTCAGAGCGGCGCTCCGTTCGAGATGGAGATCAGGCTCCTGGACCGGCGCAGCAAATTTACCGCTGGCATCTCATCCGAACCGTGCCGTCCACGACGAGGCGGGAAAGTCGCCCGCTGGTTCGGGACCGGCACGGACATCCATGAGCAGAAGCGGGCCGAGGAGTCCTCCCGCTATCTGGCCGAGGCGAGCGCCGCTCTGGCGAGCGTGGTGGACTACGAAAGCACCTTGCAGAAGGTGGCGAACCTGGCGGTGCCGTACTTCGCCGACTGGTCTGCCGTGGACGTGGCGAACGATGACGGCACGCTGCGGCGGCTGGCGGTCGCCCACCAGGACGCCGAAAAGATTCGGCCTCGCCCACGAGTTGATGCAGGACTATCCACCCGACCCGCAAGCACCGGGCGGAGCCTTCGCCGTCCTCCGCACGGGCAAACCGGAGATCGTCGGCGAGATCACCGATGAAATGCTCGTGCAGGGGGCGAAGGACGAACGACATCTGCGCCTGATCCGCTCGCTGGGCTTGAAGTCGTACATTTGCGTACCGCTGGTCGTCTCCGGCAACCCGCTCGGCGTCCTCACGTTTGCCACCGCCGAGTCGGGGCGAACATACACCGATGCGGACCTCGCTCTGGCGAATGACTTGGCGCACCGGGCCGGGGTCGCCATTGAGAACTACCGCAGCTTTACCAAGCGCTTCGTGAAGCCGACCGCCGCAAGGACGAGTTCCTGGCGACCCTGGCCCATGAACTTCGCAACCCGCTGGCCCCGATCCGCAACTGCCCTGCAAATCCTCAAGATGCCGAGAGTCGATGCGGCGACGGTCGAGCGGTCACGGGACATGATGGAGCGGCAGGTGCAGCATCTGGTCCGGCTGGTGGACGACCTGCTGGATGTGTCCCGCGTGATGCGGGGGAAGATCGAACTTCGCAAAGAGCGGGTCGAACTCGCCACGGTCGTCGCCCGGCGGTTGAGACGGTCCAGCCGCTCGTGGACGCCCAAGGACATCAGTTGAGCGTCCGCTCCCGTCCGAATCCCTGCCGCTCGACGCCGACCCGGTGCGGCTCGCCCAGGTCGTCGGCAATCTCCTGACGAACGCCGCCAAGTACACGGAGCCGAACGGGCGCATCTGGCTGACGGCGGATCGGGACGGGGACGTGGCGGTACTTCGGGTGCGGGACACGGGCATCGGGATCGCCCCGCAGATGCTTCCCCGCATCTTTGAGTTATTCGTGCAAGTGGATCACGCCTCCACAAAGGCGCAGGGCGGGCTGGGCATCGGCCTGACCCTGGTGAAGAACCTTGTTGAGATGCACAACGGAGTCGGTCGAGGCCCGCAGCGACGGGCTGGGGAAGGGAAGCGAGTTCATCGTGCGGCTGCCGATCACGGCGCACGGACTTGGGCAAGATCATGGTCGGGAGATTGAACAGCAGGCGCAACCGACCGCACCTTCGGGCCATCGGCTCTTGGTGGTTGACGACAATCAGGACGCCGCCAACAGCCTGGCCATGCTGCTCAGATTGCAAGGCCACGAGGTCCGGGTAGCCTTCAGCGGCCCGGCGGCGCTGGAGATGACGAAGGACTATTCACCGGACGTGGTGTTCCTGGACATCGGAATGCCGGGTATGGACGGCTATGAGGTCGCACGCCGGTTGAGACAGCAGCCCGGCCTGGAGAAAGTTGTGCTTGCGGCATTGACGGGTTGGGGGCAGAAAGAAGACCGCCGACGCACAACGGAAGCCGGTTTCAACCACCATCTGGTCAAACCGCCTGAGCCGAAAGTGCTGGAACGCCTGTTGTCTGACCTGGCATCGGAGAAAGCCGACAGGTAACGAGCATTGAGCCGGACGACGGGTGGCGGTTTTCAAGATCGACCCGAATGCCGGTACCCGGCTGGGACTTTCTGGCGACGGCGACCGTGGAGGTGCCGGCTGGGTGGACCTGGAAGAGCCGATCATCGTGCAGGCCGGAGATACCTTTATCGCAGTACCCCTCACTCGCCCTCTATTCCGGCGTGGCACCGATGTCGGGGAAGATGCCATTTGAGTGAGCGTCCCCAATAATGATCCAAAGCGGGTACCGCACGCTACAATAATGCGGTGTAACGAAATCCGATGGCCTACCCAGAAGTGTCGCTTCGTCAATTTTCAATCGAGCTGGATCGTAACCGGCCGAGCCAACCTGCCGGCGGCAACCACATAGTCCTAGTGGCCGCAGTCGGGGTGCCGTTTGACGAAGCGCCGTTGCTGCCACCAGAAGCCAGAAAGCTCTCCAACTAAACTTTGGGCCGGCGCCTGCGAGATGGAGGCGACACCATGTCGGACCTCAACCGAGAAGCGGGTCGAACCATTGAAGCCCAGCGGCGGTCGCTGGCAGAGGCCGTCGTCTCCCGCCAATACCAGCTTCAGCCAGGGTCGCGCGAACGGTATGGCGAGGGCGGCCAGGCCAAGTGCATTCAGGACACCGAATATCATCTCGCCTACTTGGCTGCGGCGGTCACGTTCTCAAGTCCTGCCCTTTTCTCCGACTACATCGCCTGGGCGAAAACAGTTCTCGCCGCATTTAGCGTCGCCCCGAACGACATCGAAGCCAACCTCGTCTGCCTCCGGGACGTGCTGAGTGAGAGGCTCCCGAGCGAATTGGCGCAGGTAGTCGGCCCCTACCTCGAAGCCTCCATACGAACGCTGCCGGATGCCACGACCTTCCTGCCATCGGACGTAGACGGCGGCGACGCCCTCACCGAACTGGCGAGGCAATACCTTCAGGCCCTTCTTCGGGCCGAGCGACACGAGGCGAGCCGACTCATCCTCGATGCGGTGCGGGCCGGCGTCGCGGTGAGTGACATCTACTTGCAAATCTTCCAGCGCTGCCAGCGCGAAGTCGGGCGGCTGTGGCAACTCAAGCAGATCACGGTTGCGCAAGAGCATTACTGTACGGCAGCGACTCAAGTCACCATGGCGCAACTCTACCCCTACCTGTTCGCCCTGCCCAAGAACGGGCGGCGGCTGGTGGCAACGTCCGTCGGGGGAGAATTGCATGAAGTGGGCCTACGCCTTCTCACAGACTTGTTCGAGGCGGACGGTTGGGACACGCTGTACCTGGGTGGCAATGTGCCGGCTGCGAGCGTCGTCCAGACCATCGAACAGCACCGGCCCGACCTCTTGGTAATCTCTGTGACGATGAGCTTTCACCTGGTCAACGTCGAACAACTGATTGCCCTGGTCCGGTCCTCTGAGGCTGGCAAAGGTCTCAAGGTCATGGCAGGCGGGCGCCCATTCAACGTTGATGCCGAACTTTGGCGGCGGGTGGCGCAGATGGTTACGCTGCGGATGCGGAGGAGGCGCTGGATGTAGCCAACCGCCTTCTCACCGTGCCGGAGCCGCCTAAGCGGAAGGGCCGAAAAACCTACCCAACCGGGATGCTGGCCGGAAGCGGGAAAGCCCAAGAAGTCGGCCAGCCTCAACCCGTAGTTGCCGTCTACGAGGAATTGAGCCGCCTCAACAACGAACTGCTGACCGCACAGCGGGAGTTGGCCCGCAGGAACGCCCAACTAGAGCGACTCAACGAGAGGCTTGTCGAGGCGCACGAGCGCAAGGACGAGTTTCTGGCGATGCTGGCCCACGAACTCAGAAATCCGCTGGCACCACTGCGAACCGCCGCGCAGCTTCTTCAACAGCCGGGTGTGGACCGCCTCTTCATTGCGCGCACCGGGAAAATGATGGGGCGGCAGGTCCAGCAGCTTGGCCGTCTCGTGGACGACCTGCTCGATCTTTCTCGGATCGCCCGTGGAAAAATGCAAATTCGCAAAGAGCAGGTGGACCTCGGGCAAGCCGTCCGGCGCGCTGCCGAAGCCAGCCGCCCGCTGGTCGAAGCCCGGCACCACGAACTGACCGTCTCCTTGCCGGTTCCGCCCGTCCTGCTCCTGGCCGATCCGACCCGTCTGGAACAAATCCTGACCAATCTCGTTAACAATGCCGCCCGCTATACACCGGATGGAGGCCGCATCTGGCTCACGGCAGCCAAGGAGGGCGACGAGATTGTAATCAAGGTCCGGGACACGGGCATCGGCATCCCGCCCGAGATGCTTTCTCACATTTTCGGGCTATTTGCCCAAGTCGAGCGTCGGCAGGAGCGAACTGAAGGCGGGTTGGGTATCGGGCTGTCCTTGGTTAAGAGCTTGACGGAGATGCACGGCGGCAAGGTGGAGGCTCACAGCGCCGGTCCAGGTCAAGGGAGCGAGTTCGTCATTCGCTTGCCAATTCCGAGCGGGGAAACTCCCGCGAGTGGCACTACGACGCCCCCGGTCGAAGCGCCGGTGACCGTGCGCGCCGTGCGTGTCCTGCTCGTAGACGATAACGTAGATACCGCCGAGAGTCTGGCGATGTTGCTGCGGCTGTGGGGGCATGAAGTGGCGGTCGCCCACAACGGTCTCGACGCACTGCGCGCGGCGGAAGCTCAGCGGCCCGAGTTCGCCCTGCTGGACATCGGCTTGCCGGGCATGGATGGATATGAACTCGCACGGCAGCTACGCACGCAACCCGGCTTTGGTCAAACCATCTTGGTGGCTCTGACAGGTTGGGGGCAAGAGGAGGATCGGCGCCTCTCCAAGGAGGCCGGCTTCGATCACCATTTGGTCAAGCCAGTGGAACTTGCCTCCCTCCAAGACCTACTGGCACAGCCACACCGGCAAGAACCAAGCTCGTGATACGAAGGTGGTGAAGGCGCGCATGGGCGGCACGAACTGATGGGAAAAAGCTATGCCGGGCCTCCGGGAAGTGATCGCGTGGCAATTCCGAGCGCAGAAGCCTCAACAATAATGTTGGCAAAAAGAGTCATTTCACTCGTGGGTAGTTCTTTGCGACCGGAACCGCCAAGTGAGTTCGCAGCGATGAGCGCATTTGCAACGCCAGATGCCAGCTTTGGGTCTACGTAATCGGAAATGCACAGATGCGCAACCCGCACACTCCGCTTCCCAATTTGCCGAGTTCTGAACAGTCATCGGCACGACGGGCCTGAGCGCTGGCTCGCCCATGAACTCGAAAACCAGAGGCGAGCGGGCTACGCACCGGCATCGGTAGCCGCTCAAGCTCCTCGGCCGCTTGTATCGGTGAATGATCTTATTGCAGGCTGGGCACGTCGCCTGCCAGTCGCCGGGCGGTATGACTGTCTCGTCCGAATTGTCGCAGGCACGAGGCGTTGCACCAATGCGCACGGCAACCGCTTTCCATGCCGGGCCGTGACGGGCCTTGGGGCCGGCGATGGCATGGGCGATTTCGTGCAGGAGAGTGTCGAGAACCGACTCCTGCGGACTGTTCCGGGCGTAGTATTCGGCGATCTCGATGCGTTTCGTTCGGTACTTGCACACGCCCAGCCGACGCTTCGTATCTGCCATACCGAAGGTCCAATCATGCAAGCCGTGCTTGGTCATTTCCCAGCGGGCCGTTGCTTCCAGTTCCTTCAAGTCCATGACTCGCTCTCCGAGGCGTTGAATCAAACGGCGTACCAAAGAAGTGCGCCATCGGCACCATCAGTAACGCCTCATTGCCTGTCTCCCTGGCTTAACGCGAAAAGCGACGTTCGATGGCCGGGCATTCATTGCATTCCCCTGTTTCGTCACGAACCATTTTACCATAGAGGCGTTGCCGGCAACCCTTCGCACGCCTTTAGCATCGCCTCTAGCGGCTCGGGGTCAGCCAGCCGATGATCTGTCCCGATTTCGATCAGCGCCGTCACTGGCAAGCCACTGTTGCCAACCAGTTCCTCGCTGTCGGCAAGCGGCACCACGTCGTCGGCCCGGCTGTGCAGAATCACGGTGCCTTGCTTCACGGTAACCGCTGCCCCGTATTTTTTCCAAGCCGGGCAAAGCAGGACGAGCTTCGCAGCGCCGGCAGTGAGGTTCATGGCGACGGCGCCGCCTCGGCTCGATCCGACGATCACATCCGGCTGGTGCTTGTGAAACTCGGCCTGGGCGACGGCGACGGAAGCGGCGAAGTCTTCGTCGGGGAGAGCCGGGTTGATGACGGTATGGCCGTGCTGAGCCAGAAACGTTGGCTTCGCGCCACCGGGAACTGATTGCCATCCGTGGAGGAAAAGTATCTTCATGGTGTTAACGTAAGTGTCAAAGCTCGCTGCGATCCGCCTCTTGCTTGAACAGCGCGAACCCTGCTTTCAAGTAATTTGGCAGGGCGGTCGGATGATCCAGGGTGCAGGTGTGCAACCAGAATCGCTTCGGCTCGTAACTCCAGGCTTTGTCGATGGTCCATTGCAGGAACCATTTGCCAAGCCCCTGACCGATGAAGCCGGGGAGCAGGCCGAACTGGACCAACTCGATCTCATCCGGCTGACGGCGATCCAATTCGGCAAAGCCAGATGGCTCGCCATCGACATGCAAGACATGCAACTCGTCCCGTGGGTCACCTCTCGGTTTCAAATTTCTCCGCCAGGTGGGGCAACTCCAGAATCTCGGGTGTAGATGTCGGGATTACGGGCCGAATTCTTCATCAATCGCGGAATGACTAAAAATCGCAAAGCAAGCAGCCCAATACCAAGGATACAGAGGCAAATATCGCCGAATTGTTCCATGTGGTTATTATCTTACCTTTCCGTGCCCGGTCAAGCAGAACGCCAACTCTCAAGGCCGGAGTTGCCGATCACGGATGGACGTTGGAAGAAGTGGTTGCTTTGGCGGATTCAAGCTAAGACATTACCGTGACTTCGGGTAACTCCCATGACCGAACACCAAATTCACATTCTACCCGTGCGGGAGGCTCAGGATTTGTCACCACGTCGGCGGATACCCAAGGTGACGGCGCAACAACCCGATCTGGCCAGCGTGCAGCATTTCGTGGTGAGCGCACCACAGAAGCGCCAGCAGTTTCGTCTTCGCAAACGCATGAGGATGCGGCACGGGCTGATCCAATTCGGCATCATCCAGGCCCGGCAGTTCCCGGAGCGCCTGCTGATGCACTCGATCCAGCACTGCTCGGATTTCGTCTGGAGGGTACGCCGAATTTGCATCCGGCACCGAATTCGCCCCAAACAGTCGCTTGAATTCGGGCGAGAAGAGTGCATCATCTAGGGGCTGTTCATCTCGAATGCGCCAAAGCGCCAGCCGGTACTCCGAAAAGGCGATATGACCCACCTGCCACGCGATGTGGCTGACACCACCCGGAGGTTGTCGAAACCATTCAGCTGTGGGCGTCTGATCGAGAAGCCCGATGGTGTAGTTGCGAGCGAAAACTATCTGTTCGATGGCTAGTTGAAGTCGAGACATGATTATTTTGGCTTCGCCGGCAGCTTCCCCACAAACTTCACCTCCCCGCGATCCTGAACCACATGGCGACTTCACTTGCCGGGTGCATGTCCCGCATGAAGCCGATCTCGAACTGCTCCAGCGTCATGCCAAGGTTCGGACCGATCACGTCGAAAACGGCCTTTATCTGATCGAGCAAGTCGGGCGGCAACGATTCGTTCCGAATCGGCCCTGGCCGGAGTTTGCCGGGATCAATGTGGTCGAATTCGTCCATGGGAGGCAGGCATTATCGTCGGTGGCATGTAACTGAACGCGCTATTCGCTCAACGCCTCAACCAAGGCCATCAGTTTTTTCAGCCCACCGACCTCGTTCGCGAGACCTTTCACTTTTCGCACGGTAGACGCAACGTCGTTGCTACCGGACGTTGGCGCGACGACGCCGTTGGCGGTTGCGCTGGCCTTTGTTTTCCCACGCGGCCGGCCGGGGCGTTTGCCTTTGCCCATTTTTGCTTTAATGGAATAAACAAGGCTGGATGCCACCTTGACGCCGCTTTGTTCGAGCGCGCCAACCACGCTTGACGCGGGCATGTCAGGGTTCGCCTTCACATAATCCCGAACCAACTGCGTCTTATTGGTCTTGCCGTTCCGCTCGGGCGTGCTGCCGCCCGCCGGAATGTGCGTCTGACCGTTGCTCGCCGCGCTCGGCCGTAGCGCGGCGCATCTGCTTACGGCGGCCCTTGCCCAGCTTTCGTTTGACCGCATAAACGAGGTCTTCGCTGACCTGAATGCCTTGGTTTGACAAACCCTTGACTACTTCACGTGCTTTACTGTCTGGATTTCCTTGGAAGAAATCCCGAATCGCCTGCGATCTGTTCACATCGACGTTGCTCTTCTTACCAGCCATGTAGGCTTCTCCGAAAAAGTAAACTTGGATGTCTGAGTATAATAGTATACATGGGAGAAGCCTACAGGCCAGGAAATGTGAGGCAAAAGGTGACGGAACGGGTGCCGAACTTTCTGACTGTGGTCTCTTGGAGTGCAACTGAGCTGCTGATTTACAGTGTCGTCAGAAACGCGATAATCGCTTCGATTGCTGCGTCCCAATTCTGCTTCTCCGTTCGGCCCGATGCCTTTCGAGGCTTTAGACTGTGGTCGCCGTCTCCAATCCACTGAATGCGAACGGCCGACGACAATCGGTATCCAGCCACGTCTTCACGGGTGCCAAACGCATCTCGCTCGCCTTGCACGATCAGCGTTGGCGTTTTGATGGTCTGAAGGTGCTCAACACGTAAGCGGTCCGGCTTGCCAACGGGATGAAAAGGATAGCCGAGGCATACCAAGCCAGCTACCACGGCTTCATCAGCGACTAAACTGGCAATCCGTCCGCCCATCGACTTTCCGCCGATGACGAGGACGTTTGCGTCCGAGTGTCTCTACGACCTTCAACCAGGTTTCCCGCAGCACAGGCTCACGGTCTGGCGGTCGGTTCTTGCCGGTTTTACTTCGGCTCGCCATGTACGGGAACTCGAAACGGACTACGCGGAAGCCGGCATCCGCAAGGCCAGTCGCAAAGTAATCCATGAATGGAGTCGCCATGCCGGCACCGGCACCGTGAGCCAACGCGACGCATAATGGCGAAGCCTTGAGGGCCGTTTAGTAATAGCTCGGGCGTGGCATCCACCGTGCATCTCCTGGAAGGCAACGCGATTCTCGGAACTTTCGTCTTAAAAACATTCGACCAAAGACTCAACCATGCTTTCATGAGGGCCGGCCACCGTGCAGCGCCGTTCGTTTCCCAGCTGGCGCCAGACGCGAATTGAAAAAAATTTGCGCGCTTTTATTCCCTTTCGCCCTTGACCAGCTTTTCGGAAAGGCTAATATGTACATCCGTACATTTAACAAAGGCGGCTGGCATCATGGAACGACCGACCATAACTTTTCACGAAAACGTTCAAGACAACAACCCGGACGTAACTTCGCGTCAACCGACTTGCCCAGCGTGCGGTGAATTGCTGGCCGCGTTTGCTGGGTTTGCGCGCTGCCCACGGTGCCGTTTCGCCATGTGTGAATCCTGCGACGGGGCACCGGCCATCGAGGGCGCTTAGGTTCTGCGCCGCTTTTCAGTGTTTAGCTTCTAATGGAGGACGATCCAATGCTTGTCTTAACGAGGAGACCTGGCGAAAGCATCCACATCGGCTCCGGCATCACGATCACGGTGACCGAGATCAAGGGAAACAAAGTGCGAATTGGCATCGACGCACCGGAAGAGGTTTCCATTTTTCGAGCCGAACTCAAGGGCTTCTTGGACGGTTTTGGCGTTGAAGCGTCTGTGGATGGCCCTGTAGAAAGCAGAGTATGAGGCGCTCGTGGTGGGTTTAGCGGACCACAGGTGGAGCGGATTTACCATGCCATTCGTGAAATGCAGCGTCGGCGGGTGCAGCACGAAATTGCAGCCGATCTTGAAGGTTGATCCAAGAGATCGGGATACCTGGACGTATCGAGAATGCGACAAGTGCTTCCGGCCTGTCTGTGAAAAGCATTCCATGGAGATTGACGGGCAAATTGTCTGCGACCGGTGCCGGAAGGAATTGGAGGCAATGCAGCAAGCGCCTCAGTTGATTGATTTGGGCATCAGGGTGCCATCGCAAGCGAAGGACGCCAGGAAAGGCGATGGTAGATGAGAATGCCAAACTCCACCATATGGCAACGGCAGCAGGAGGCCAATAATGTCACGAAAGAAGGAAGCGTTAATTCTCAAGAACTTGGACGGTCTGAACTCGACCGAGGCAAACATCCTTTTTGACGCTGTGAAAGAAGCAGGCTCAAACCATTTATCGGGACGAAGACGCTGAGGGAATCCACTCACTGATCGACAAGGGCCTGTTGGAGAGTGTCCCCGACGAATCAACTCTTCGCCACAAGCCGTTTCGCATTCCCAAATTCGTTTGGGAGCATCTTCAGCGGAAATAGCCCGCGCCTTAGCTAATCCCACGCGACCACGCATCCGAGCCGTTTAATCCATCTCCGCGCCCATTCGTGATGAACGCTCCATGCGGCCCAAACCGATCCTGCCCACCTACGCACTCGCTCCACATGTTCTGCTGGCCCGATGGCGCCGTGTACCGATGCCACCGTTATGTCGCCCCGGTTGTTGGGCGGCGCGAGGAAAGGAAAACGTCGATAGCTTTTCAAAACCGATTTTAGTCGTGATCCCGCTCCGCCAATCCTCGGATCGCCGTTCCCTTCCAGCAGCCAACACAAGCGAATCAAGTGGTAGGCGTTCGACCGTGGGCCGTGCGCTTCAGAATGCTGGAGAGCAAAAGCGTCTACAGATAATAGGTGGACCGCCCCATACCTTGGATCGCTGTACTCCAGCGTGAGGATGTCCTCAAAGAACTTATTGCAACCATCTATGTCGCCCAAGACACTCGCGCCGCACGAAGGACAGGTAAAGATGCATTGCTCGATGACAGGATTGGTCAGTAACATCGCAAGGCCCTTCGGATGAGAGAGAAACCTGCCAAGCTCGTTCACCGGGCAGGCTTCTCCGTTCATTCCCTAAAAGTAGTGGTCCCGATTCACGCCGTCAAAAGCAGCCTGATTTCAGGCAGCACTTCTTGAACCGCTTGCCGGACCCGCACGGGCACAGATCGTTTCGGCCCACCTTCTCGCTAAGTTCCTTGGTGCCGTGGACGATCCGCAGCCCACGCTTCACCTGCGTCTCCGAGGGGAAACCGTTGCGACGCTTGCTCATTGTCTCGAAAAAAATGGCTGTTGGTCGAAGGGTTGTCGGTCCATGATACACCGCCTTTCTCGGTAAAATAGGAGACAATGGACCACTTTAAGATGGCCAGACCGGTGAGAGGGTTCGGGGAAAAATTGCCCATGAACGAAGTGCGGCGTAAAATCTCTGTTTGCTTGGAACCATCACCGCAATTGAAAGAGAGGTCCACGTGACGAAATATGGTCGCGCTGCAATTCGAGCGCTGGAATTGTCCATTAAGGGTAGCCCGCCTCAAGACGCATGGTTGCAGGCGACAAGGGAAATATTTCCTGCAAGCCCAACCGGTCAAGAGAAGGGATGCCCAAAGGGCGCCTTTTCTTGGTTTGTGCCAAGACGGATACGTTAAGGGTGCGGTGCGCCCTGGCGCTGGACCAGTAACCTAATGAATACTGGACCTAGCCAGGAGACTTTTCTATGCCACGTGGTCAACGACGGGCGTTTCCACCCGAGTTCAAGGCCAAGATCGTCCTTGACCTACTTACCGGCGCCGCCCATCAGGCGGAGCTCTGCCCGCAAGCACAATCTTAAACCGCAACTCATTGCGAGCTGGAAGGCAACGGTCCTCGAACGTTTGCCCATGCTGTTCCAGGAAGATGGCCATTCGTCCCAAGACCAGCTCCGCATCGCCGAACTCGAGCAACTCGTGGGCCGTCAGGCCTACGACCTCGAAATCTTAAAAAAAGCATCGCGGATGCTCCCTGGTCTGCCCAGCAGCAACGGGAGGTTGTCATGAAGCTCGCCAAGACCTATCCCATCCGCCTTGTCTGCCGGCTGCTGGGCGTGCCGCGCAGTTCCGTTTACTATCCGCCTCAGGCCTGTCCCCGATGCCGAGGCCATGCTCAAGACCGCTCTTTTGGATCTCGGCCGGCTGAATGGCCCACCTACGGCTATCGTCGCCTCACCGCCATGATGCGCCGCCTCGACTGGCCCGTGAATGGCAAACGCGTCCGCCGCTGGATGCAGGAGCTGGGCATTCACGGCACTCCCCCGACGCGCACCAGACACGCACCACCAACAGCAACCATGCTTTTCCGCGTTATCCAAACCTCGTCAAAGACCTGGAAATTACGCGGCCAGATCAAGTTTGGGTGGCCGACATCACCTACATCCGACTTGCGCCGCGAGTTCATCTACCTGGCCATTCTCATGGATGTTTTCACCCGCTCGATCCGCGGCTGGCACCTGAGCCGCGGCCTCGACCAAGGGCTCACCCTGGCGGCCCTCGAGCGTGCCCTGGTGGTGGCCGTGCCTCGGTGCATCATTCCGACCAAGGCGTGCAGTATGCCGCCACCGCTTACGTCGAACGCTTGCAGAAACTCGGCGTTAACCTCAGCATGGCGGCCATCGGCGAACCCCGCGAGAACGGCTACGCCGAACGGCTCATGCGCACCATCAAAGAAGAGGAGGTGGATCTCTCCGAGTACCAAGACTTCGCCGATGCCCTTCGGCAAATCACCCGTTTCCTCGACGATGTCTACAACGTCAAACGCATCCACTCGGCACTGGGCTACCTGACCCCCAGGGAGTTCGAGGACGCAGTGGCGAGCCGAGCGTGCGACGTCTACAACAACCTCGACCTGAGCGGAGGATAGGGCAACGGTGGGAACCGACCCGAGCGCCGACTCAGGGGCCACGACGGAACAGGGCGGCACGATGCCGCCCTGCCTTACCTTCCCGAGTGGCATCAATGCGCTAAATCCACCGTCATCCCTCGCGGCGACTGGACCTGTGCCAGTTATGCCTTAAGAAAACCCTTTTGGTGGTCCAGTTTTAGGGGCGCAGTCGCAGTCCTTATCGTTGTAACGGTCCACGGTAAAGGCGAACACTATTCAACTTCCAGCTTTTAGCTCCGCGCAGCAACTCTATTCGGACTTCCAGCATGATTGCTCGGGCTTGAAGCACGGTAGCTATGGTATTTTTGCCTACTTTGAAGTGAGCGTCAGTCATAGCGTGTAACTGCGCCGCAAACTCCAAGAGTTTATGAAGCGTGACAACTCGTTCCTTTGGACTCTCGTAATTATCGAGAGTCGCTTTAAGCGCGTCACGCTCAGCCATGGCGAGTATGCTAAAATCCACGGTGCCTTCTCGGTAAGACCGGGTCAACAACGGTAGCAACTCTGTGAGGGTGGCATAGCGCTCCTGCAATAGCTTCCTGATTTCGGTGCTCTTGTCAGCCGCAGTAGCTGGCGCTTGACGACTCGATTGAGCATGAACAGATTGTCTGATAATATGAGGCAATCCCGCGACGAGTACCAATGGAACCAATACCCACATACGGCGGGGCGAAGGGATGTTGACCATGTTAATGTTGCCTTTCCAAGGAGCCACTTCGGTACAAGCAAAGGGGTAACGCATGGACATTTTAACGCATAACAGCCGCGACGACCGACAAAACACTCGCTAAAAACCTCGCTTATGAAGCTCTATGAGGCGAATTTATGTACTACCATCACACCGCGCTGGTCTTGAACTCCTTCGCGGAACCCCCGGACGCCGAATAAGGATATCATGCCGTCTGCTTGGCTGCCGCCGCTGGTAATGCCGGGGCTCAAGCCCACGCTACGGCCGTTGTAGCAACATGTACACGAGCTTATCGTCGAAGAATACCAACTGCATGTTCAGCATATTGTAGGATAGATCAGTAACGTTACCGTCCCGCGTCATCCTGGAAGAAGGCTCGCCATAGGCACGCACCACATCGGCGACGCTGGCGCCGATGGCGATGCCCTTGTCCGTTTTGCCGCTAAAGTCGCGAATGCGCTGAGCCAAATAGGGTTGGGAGGCACAGGCAATCATGACCAGGCCTCGTGTTTTGGTTACGGTGACGGAAAAGCCTCGCGAGGCGTCGTAAATCAAGCTCGCAGCGCCCCCGCTCGGGCTAACCTCGACGCTGTCCGGTTTGCCAAGTAATTTTTCCGCATCGTCTCGCGCCATGCCGAACTTTGCCTCGCCAATGCCAACAAGTGGCGTCACCACGAGGCCCCGCAGCTTGGGGTCCGCCGGCGCCGGCGGCATGATGGGATTGCCTCGCGTTATGAGCGTGTAGCCGGCCGGGGCCTCCATGGTGAAGAGCTTGGCGTCAAGTTCTCGGTCAAACTGGAAGTCATGCATCGCCATGGTACTAATCTTGCCGTCTTCATCCTGCTCCGTGGACTCAATGCGCACAGGCAGCTTCGTCTTGGGGCTGATCCAGGCGATGCAATCGATGCCCGCGATTTTAACCGCGAAGGCAAGCACCTCCTTGCCGTCAATCTTTTTGCCGGATAAAGCGTGCGCCGAGGCATTCGACGGGAGGTTCTTGATCGCCTCGTAAAGGTTCACCTGCGGAAGATTGAATCCTCGCCAGAGTACGGCCTCGCGTTTCTTGGCATCGACGTGAAGCGTCCGAAAATTGCGAATGTCCACGATTCCATAGCTGCCGTCCGCTTCGTCGGGGCGCATCAATCCGTTGTCTTGTATGTACACACGCGCCGACGAATCGGGTTGGCCTGGTATTGTCGTCGTCTGTAGACACGTCACGCTATGAACCGCCTTCAATGCGGCCTGGACTTCCGCAAAACTAGCCGGGACCGCTGACGGCGAAAGCAAAAACCATGCGCCAACCCCGGCAGCGGCGACCATCACCGCAGCTGCGATTCCAGCACTCTTTAGCCTCGTCCATTTACTTTTACTTGCCAGCGAAGCCGTCTCGTCCCTCAACGCGATTCGAACTCGTTTTAAAGCCCGGCTGGTCGATTCGGGCGACGGCTCCAGCGAGCCCAAGCGGTCCAACTGGCGGAGGATCGTATTATCGAGGTCATCGTTCATGGCTTCAGCTCTGGTTTCGTGGGTCCTTGGCCCATCGGTCTCAACACGTTCCCAAGTTGCTCCAATCCTCTGCGCGACACCGCCTGCGCCTGATGCTCCGTTTTGCCGAGTTGCTCGGCGATGGCGGGATAGTTTGCTTGTTGCAAGTAACGCAACACGACCGCTTGGCGGGTCAACTCCGAAAGAGCTGTCATGGCGTCGAGGACCTGCTCCAGCATCTCGGCGTGGATCAGTCCTTCGAGTGGCGACTCCGCAGGCGTGACCGGCTCATGACGGACGGCTTCGGTCGGCCGCTGCGCCCGCCGCCAATCAAAAGCCAAGTGCATGGCGGCGCGAAACAAGTATGCCCGGGGATTGGCGGCGCGACTCAGGCCATCAGCCTTCCGTAGCTTGAGAAATAAATCCTGCATGAGGTCTTCAGCTATGCCGGTGCGCAGCGTTAGCCGAGTAAACAGCGCATGCAGTTCGGCACCGTGCTTTTCCAAAAGGCTCAAGAGCCCACCGGGGTGGTCAGTCACATCGGTTTCCTCGGGACTTCACTCAATATGACGTAGCCGGCGGGTGTTGCGCAACTCAGAAACGCGCTTTTTCCTGCTCTCTTACCAAAGCGACGGCATGTTTCCGTCGGGTGCCGCTCTCGGCCTGATCGATAACGACGTATCGATCCGGGGCATAAGCCGCCGAAGGCTCGATGGCGCTCCTGCGTGCATGAATTCCTTTAAGAAATGTAGGGGAGGGGCACCAAACCGGGAACGCACTCGACGGTCACCAGAGCACCGCGTTCGGCCAAGAGTTGCGCGTAGCGAATAAACTGAATGATCATTACGCTCGACGCATCCGGTCATTGCGGCGGGAGTGCTGGTGTGAACTGGTGGGTCAAAAGTTTGCCGCGGCTGCGGCGTTTGCTGGTGCGGCGTCTGGGAGCGCTCGTTTTCACATCCGGCCCCGTTCCGCCGGCGTCGACGCGCGTTCGGGCACGACGATGCCATCGAAGTGCGTCGGCCCGTGGCAACTTTCGCTGCGACGGCCAGCCTCTTGACTGCACGTTGGATCCGCGTATTGACAAGCGCGGCCGACACGCTTCCAATGGGCCCATGAGACAATCTTAAATCTACGCCAGGCTTAACGTTTTTCACGCACAATTATGGCCAGCCGACGACTAAACAACGTTTTGCTCCTCATGTTGCTGGCACTAGGCTGGGCCGTTGACCTCGCGGTTGGCGCTGAGCCTGACGCATTGGAGGAACGCTTGCCGCCTGGCGCAGTGGCTCACCTGGGGGCGCGTCGCTTTCGCCTCGAGGATCAGGCAGAGGCACTCAACTTCACGCCCGACGGCAAAATCCTGGTGGGCTACACGAAATCGGGAGTGTTCGTTTGGGACGCAGCGACGGGCCATGAGCGCCATCGGCTCCCTGTGATCACGCCTTATGGCGCCAGTGCCATGGATATTTCCCCGGACGGGGCCATCCTCGCCGCTGCCGATTACCGCGCGGAAAGCGACGACGCTGATGTCACCCTCTGGGACCTGCGCAGCGGCAGAAAAACGGCCACGCTTTCGTTGCCCAAAGGCGAAGGCCCGCTGACGCGGATTAAGCAGTTGCGCTTCTCGGCGGACGGCAAAAGTTTGGGCTGGCCTGCACCAACAAAGGCAACGTTATTGTCTTCGACGTGGCATCGAGCAAACGGCTCGCTTCCCTGGCTGGTGTGAATTCGGTCGCTTACCATCTTGCTTTTTCTCCCGATGGCGGGGCTTTGGCTGTCGCCGTCGGTCCCGCGGCCAAGTCGGGGCACGCCGTTCAGCTATGGGACATCGCCACCGGAAAATTGGTTCGGACCATCAAGGGTTTGCCGGCCATGAGCCAGAATACGATGGTCGGTGCGCTTTCGTTTTCTCCCGATGGCAAGATGCTGGCGTTCGGCATTCTGGACCGAGTTTATTTGCACGACCCGGCCACGGGAGCAAAGGTAGGCCAGCATGATGCAACCAAACTCAGACGCGTCACGAGTCTAACGTTCACTCCCGAGGGCAAGAAGCTTACTGCGGGCAGCGCTTCGGACGGCATCGTCCAAACTTGGGACATCGCCACCGGCGAAATCGTGCACACATTTGATGGCGGCGTCTTCCCGAGAGGACGAGCGCTTGCCGTGGCGCCCGCGCCAAGACCGTGGCGGTGTCCACTTCTCATGGCCAAATACGCCTCTGGAATTTAATCACCGGCACGGATCTTGACGTTGACCCTCAGAGTCACGACGCTCCGATCCACAGCCTGGCTTTTTCAGCGGACAGCAAGACACTGGCCTCCGCGACGAACTCCGGCCAAGTCTTTCTCTGGGACATGGCAACCAAAAGGCGCAGCGCCATCTTGCCGGGCGACGCCCATTCCTTGACGTTTTCTGCCGTCGGTGCACGGCTGGCCATGGTCGACGGCGACAAGTCTCAATCGAACAACCGCGTGCGAATCTGGGATTTGATTGCCGGCCAGGAACCGATGACGATTGCCATTCCCGGCAAGAACGATATCCAGGCGGCGGCCTTCGCGCCGGATGGCCGAAGTCTCTTCACCTTGTCCGGACGCCTGATCCACCAGTGGGATGTGGCTACCGGCAAGCAAGCTAAGCAATGGACGATTCCGCCGAGCCCGATCAATAATTTCAAGAGCAATTTAGAAAGGGGCTTACCAAGCAGTCCGTTCTATGCTCTTGCCTCGGACGGCAAGTCGGCATTTGAACTAAACGACAACCGCGGCGACATCCGTATTTATCTCGCGCAAGCGCCACAAGCCCGCCTCGTGAGGGGTTTTGCCGATGACAGAATGCTTTCTTTCAGCGCCTCGCCCGATGCCAGAATTTTGGCGACCGGTGTTTGGGGACCGAACGCGGGCGTTCGGCTTTGGGAAGTCGTGACCGGCAAGCAAATTCGCAATCTGCACGGCCACAAGGGGGGCGTGGTGGCGCTGGCCTGGTCGCGGGATGGCCGGGTCGTGGCTTCGGGAGACCAACGCAGCGATCCGTCGGCGCCGTCGCTCTCTCTAACAGTCCGCCTATGGGACCCGGCCAGTGGTAAAGAGTTGGCACGCTTTGCCGGCTTCGATGCCGACGTTGCCGCACTAGCGTTCTCGTCGGACGGAGCTTTTCTCGCCGTGGGCTTGCGCGATAGCACGATTCTGATCTGGGACATAGCGAACGCATATCCAACGTCCAGACCCGCACCGAGCCTCACGATGAAGGAATTGGCTTCCCGCTGGAGCGATCTTGCGGCAGGATGACGCCGGCATAGCCCACGCCGCCATCGGCACACTTGTCGTGGGAGCGCAAGACTCGGTGGCCTTTCTCGGGAGTCACTTGAAGTCCGCGGACGGTGCCAAGATCCAACAGTGGATCACTGATTTGAGCAGCGCGAAGTATAACGCTCGCCAGGCGGCCGGAAAAGAATTGGCGAGAGTAGGCGAGGAGGCCAAGGGACCCATGCAAATGGCGCTCACCGGCGATTTACCGCTTGAGACGCACCGCCGGCTGGTGCTGCTGTTGGCGAGTTTGCCCGAGGTTCCTTTGAAGGGGCCCACCGTGCGCAACATCCGGGCTATCACCGTTCTGGAAAGGATCGGCTCGCCGAGTGCCCAAGCGGTCTTGCGGCATTTGGCGACGGGAGCGCCCGGAGCGCGGGCCACCGAGGAAGCCAAGGCCTCGCTGCAGCGGCTCGCGAATAGAAAGTAGGCGCGAGTTCGGCGCCGAATGCCGCCACGCCACCGAGTGGCGGCCTACGTTACCAATCAGGCCCCAAGATACCGCCATCGTTGGGCAAGCAAGCCATGTTCCAGGTGGCCGCCGATATGGTTGGCGCAACGCTGCGAACGCTGGCATCGCCAAGAACGACGATCATCGCATTGGCGTGCGGGGTCGCCGGATCGGTGACGACACACTTCTTCGCATAAGGATTCGGCTGATTCTGGAAGGCCGGCGCATTCTTGGCTGTCAAATACGTCTGCTTCAAATACGAGGCGCGCGACCACGGCTGATAAGTGTCCACGGCGGCCGGCGCTTTGCCGACTCCCGCACCGTAGCCCCACACGGAGCCCTGGGATTCGCCGCATAGCGCATAGGTATGGGTAAACATGATCGTGTTGGAACTGCCGTCGCCGATACGGGCAATCGTCATGCCGCGATCGGTGAAGTTCGCCTTATTGGAGGGGAACATCGCGCCGCCGGTGATGCTCTCGTCTGTCAGCGGCGCGAAAACTTGGGCGTTGGCCGCATAGCTGGATCCACCCAGTAATCCCCCATTCACGATGCCGTCTTTCATGCTGGGGTCTACCGGGCAAGCATAAACGGGCACGGCGGTGTTAAGGGCGCCGTTTGTATTCGGGTCACGTTCGAAACCGTTGCCGGTCGCCAACTTTTTATAAAGATTGTCCTGCTCGATATACGGAAGGACAAAGATATGAGTGGACCCCCAAATGGTGGGAAATTTAATCGAGTTCACGACCGTCGTTCCGTTACTGCCGCCGTAAAGGGGCGGCAGCCGTTTGAAGGTGCCTTCGAAGTTGTGAAAGCTCAATCCAATTTGCTTTAGATTGTTGACGCACTGAGTCCGAGAGGCGGCTTCGCGGACTTTTTGCACCGCGGGTAACAACAATGCGAGAAGAATGGCGATGATGGCCAGGACGACCAGCAACTCGATCATCCCAAATCCCCGTCGCTGGACGCGACTCGGCGACACGGTACCCATGCGACACTCCTTTCGACACACGGCAGGTTCCATCTGTTGGAGACATAGGCCATCAGAGTATTAGCAGGCGCCGAAGTCAAGAGATTTCCACTGGTGTGCTCACAATACTTCGATCGGGTGTGCGCGAAGGACGATGCGCTCCTGTCGTAAGCGATCTTCGAGTTTTCGCCGGTAATTGCGCCACCATTAGTTCGCCGCTGCTGAACACGCTCCTCCTGCAAAATAGTCCGAGGCAACTGGCGTCGGACTGGCTCTTCCTGACCTTGGCCCGGCCGACGCAAAGCCCCGCCAGCCTCGACGCGCTGGATCTTCTTCAGGACAATCTGGAGCAGTGCGGCTTGGCAGCAGGGATTGGCTCGCGCCTCCGACGCAGGCCACCGCGCCGGGTATTCAGACCGATGCGACCATTAACCGCACGACTCCACAATGGGATGATCCACAATCAGGCCTGGAAGAGTCGTTCCCGAAACAGGACGACTTTGGTAGTCTCGACGACTAACGGCGGGCTCGACCAGAAGCCAAGGATCGCAACCCTCCCAAATTTGCCGATTATCCGGAGTCATCACGACGGAACGACGTCTCCGCTAGCGACCGCGGCCGTATTCGGTTGTCCGCTCCACGCCCCGCTTGTCAGCAGGTGCACCAATGAACGATAGTAGCCCTTCGGTTAAGCTGGCGAACGTCGACGTGCGCGGACGCGTGTTGTTTAAGAAGTGACCAGCCGTTTAACGATCCGGCGTTCGTGCTGACGGCGGCAAAGAAGTCATTGAGCGTGGCCGTGGCCAAGTGAGTAGAAAACAAGCGAACCGAGGAGGTGGGACATGAGAATGACCAGAGTCAGAAGATTGTGACACTGCTGACGCTGCTGGCGACACCGTTCGTCGGGCAGGCCTAGGAGCGCGGCAAGGTCGAGCGCTTCGCCACGCTGCCTGCGGGCGAGGCACACCCCGAGGGGATTAAGGGCTGCCGAAAAGTCGTTGCGACGGCAGTCCGGGCTGGTTAGCATGCCGGAAAGGGAACAGAGCCGTGGGATTGAATACGCCCTGCGTACTTCCGTCAACCTGCTCGCCGCCCCCCAGAATTTGGTTGAAACCGCTTGTCAGTATCATTCACTTTTGTGCAAGGTTTTAGTCCCGGGGCCGTTCTTATTCGTAGAGGGACCAAGAATGCCCAAATGGCCGAATACTCGCGTCACCCTCTTGAACCGAATTCGCGACGTGGAGGACCACAAAGCCTGGGTGGAGTTCGTGGCCCTTTACGGCCCGCTTGTCTACGCCTTCGCTCGCAAACGCCTGCCTCACGATGAGGATGCCGCCGACATTATGCAGGAAGTACTCCTCGCGATTGCCAAGGGAAAGTATGACCGCCAGAAGGGCCCATTGCATAAATGGCTCCTAACGGTGAGCCTGAACCAGATCCGTGATTTCTTCGCCCGCCGCGGCCGCATTGAGTTCAGCCCTGCTGACCTGGACGAAGTTCCGGCAAAGGTGGCTGACGAATGGGAGCGGCAGCACAATCAATGGCTTTTCGACCGTGCCGCTGATTTGGTTCGCAATGACACAAAACCCGCCCTCTGGCAGGCGTTCTGGCTTACGGCAGTTGAGGAAAAAAGCGGCAAAGAAGCCGCCAGGGCCTTGGGGTTGACCGTGGGCAATGTATTCAGCGCAAAAAGCCGGATAATGACGAAGCTCAAGGAAATAGTGGCGCAGTTCCAAGGTGAGTAACGTGTTCGAGGAGTTGCCGATGAGCGCATTGGTCGCTTGCCCATCACCCGAAAGCTGGCCGGCATACTTGCAAGGGGCTATACCCCAAAGCCACTCGGATAACCTTGCCTTGCACGTGGAAACCTGCGCCGCCTGTCAGGCTACCGTTGATCGTCTCACCCAAGGGACTGGGGTCTTCTTGGAAGCCGTCAGCCGTTGGCGCCACGCCTCTGAGGAACGGTCGGCCGCATGCGAGCGGGCCTTGGCGGGATGTATCGGCAGGCTCGACCTCTCCTGTCCCGATGGGGGCATAACCTTCCAAGTTATGGATAGATTTACAGGACGTCAGCGTCCAAGGGCTGATTCGGCGCCCGCGCACGCGGATTGCAACTTGTCCAGTTCATCTCCCTCGCCTTCTGTTGACGCCAAAGACTCCAAGCCGGTGTTGGGCATCCTCGTCGACTGCAAGAGTTTCAAAGCGAGGATGGCCAATGCGGGGCTTCGTACGCGGCTGAAAGCGCCCGGTTTAATTAGGATCCCCACCGAGCCGCTGGCGAAGCTTCTTTGGGCACAGCTCCGCGAACGGGTATTAAGCCGCGGGGCTATCCGCGTGGCAGCAGTCGGGGCGGGGTTGCTGATTGTTATATCCACGATGGTTGTCGGTCTGAACGCCTGCCTAACATCGACTGTCGACCAGGACGGGTTGGTCGCGCAGGCGGAGGATCAGTCTGATACGACACTCAAGGCCGAGATGCCTGCCAAGATTCCCGCAAAAAAAGAAGCCGCCCAGCTAAACGCGGCGCCGGCCGCAACCGAGAAGAATCCCGCTCCCGTGATTGAAGCAACTGTCCCCGTCCCGGAAATCTCCGGCCCACCGGAAAAGAGCGATTGGCAAAAGCTCGAAGCCGCCTCCTTCAAGGGATCGTCACACAAACCAGTCAAGGAGCTTGCGCTGACGGACGAAGGTATATCTTGCAGCACGCCGGATGGGCACAAGGGGGAGTTCTTCGGTACGGCGGTCGCCTTCGTTGACAGTCCTCGCGTTGCTGGCGAGCAGGCGCTGAAACAGCACAAGTTGGTTTTCGTCCTGCATGTCTCCGGCAATTTTGAAGATCCCGGCTTTACCTGAAACAACGCCGAGGCGCTCCGTGTGGGTGCATTGGCACAGAAGGATGTCGGCGATTACCTGAATAAGTACTTTGTTGCGTCGTACTTGAAGGTAAGCAACTTCACCATCGCTTCCAACGGCAAGAAGCAGGGCGGTAACGTCGCCAGTTATTTCTGCACGCCGGACGGCCGGGTGCTGCACGCGGTGGTCGGCCCCGTGAGCGGCCGCAAACTGTTAGACGAGGCCCGCTGGGTGGAAGAAATGTGGAAGTTGGCCGAAATGCAAGAAATCGAGACCGTCGCGCAATTGCAGTCTTTCTACCGTGCCGCGCACCTGGAGCGGCTGGCCAAGGAATTCAGGGTCAAGTTGCCCGAGAACCACCTGCCCGCGCTGGAGCCGGACAGCGTTCTGGACGGAGTCGGCCGGGCCTACGTGAACATGCTGCTCAACCGGTCCCCCGACCAAGAGGCTAAGGTTCACTTGCTGCTGGCAGCGTTTTCCGCGCCCAAGATCGCAATCGTCTATGGCACCGTCTTCGAGACGATTCTGGGCCAAGAGATCTCCACCACGCCGGTCGTTCAGAAGCAGAAACGTTGAAGAAGTAGTGAGAGCCTGAAGCGCGTGCGAAATGGAACACACGGCAAAGTAACCTCGAAGCCATAATCGGCGTCACAATGGCTAAACATCGCGACCGGTTGCGCGGGCTCAATTCTGTGGTGACGACATCAGCAGCAGCACGCCGGCCCGATGTGCCGACATACCGCCGCCGATTTCCTATTTGATGTGCTTACGCCGTCACTTTCTCTGCAAACTCCCGCCAGCTATCGCGACGCCCCGGCACCATGATCGGCCCCTACAAGCTGATGGAGCAGATCGGCGAAGGCGGCATGGGCCTGGTCTTCGTCGCCGACAGCGCCAGCCCGTCCGCCGCAAGGTGGCACTTATGAATCTGTGGGAATGGGAGGCAGTCAGTGTCGTTGAGAAGAACGGTGAGTGAAGCAACCATACTCAAAGAGGCCCGAGCTTGAAGATCAACGCCATTATCGAAACCGCCATCTATGTCGATGACCTCCTGGCTGCGGAACGCTTCTACGGAACGGTCCTGGGTCTGCGGGTCATTGGCAACGAACCTGGGCATCACGTTTTCTTTCAGGTTGGCGATGGCACCGTGCTGCTGGCATTCGTAGCTGAAGCCACGCTGAAGGGCGACCAGTTGCCGCCGCATGGAGCCAACGGGCCAGGTCATTTCGCCCTGGAAATCGAAGCTGAAGCCTTCGACGCCTGGCGGAAGCTTTTGCAAGGCCATGGCGTTACCATTGAAAAAGAGGTCGAGTGGCCGAGAGGCGGCAAGTCCATTTACTTTCGTGACCCCGCCGGGAACTTGGTGGAACTGGTCACGCCTGGTATATGGGGATTGCCGAATGGGTGGTGACACGACAGATGAAACATTGAATGGAATGGATTGCTGTATGCCCAAACTCTTCGCCTACGTCGTTGACCATGATCATGGGTATGCTCCGAATCCATTCGGCGGTTTCTGCACGTTGGCGAAGTGCAAGTATGGCACGGTGAGAAGCAGGAACGGCGGCATCAGACGCAACATTGTTGAACTGGCCGAGGAAGGCGATTGGATTGCCCATGGCGGCCAAGAAGGCCTCGCACCGGCCGCAATATGCAACGCTTTCACCTTCGATATGAGCCGATTGCAAGGAACCTTGGCAGACGGGACAATTCATCGTATCGGAGCTCGTGAACATAAGCGTGGCCATTGCAACAGTAGCATGAGGACCGCACCGTAAGCGAGCCCAACGCGCCCGAGACTGTTGCCGGCGACGAGCCCGGGACCCACGCCAACCATCAGTCCGCCAATCAGCCAGCCCCATAAAGGCATGGTACCTCCGGAGAGTTCGGTTCGGCCCTAACCTCTCGGCCTAGAATCGCGGCGGCCGAAAGTTGGTCATCGGGCTTCTCGGGGAAGGCACGCCGATTGCGGGCACGTAGTCGCGGAGGAACCGCGGCATTTGATGCGGGTTCACGTACCAATACCCGACCAGGCCACCCATGACGAGGACGGCGAGGACCATCAGGATAAAGAGCTTATTCATGGTAAGGAATCGATTTCTGAGGGGATGCGTGAGGGGCTGGTAAAGTTTCGCTCACGGAAGTAGGGCCGTCAAATACCGCACAACGGCACCGATTTGCATCAGCGCGGTGCCAACGGTCACATTTCGCGCCCGTTTGCCCAGCGGGTAGTTAGGGAGCGAGAGCGGATTGCAGTATGTCGCGGGCGTGCTTGCCCGGGCCCCACCAGCAGGAAGCGGTACCGGTGCCTGTGCCAACCGAGCTCCCACTCCCGCAGTCATGGCAGCAAGTGCCGCTAGCCCGTTCCAGTGCGAGCGTTTCACAAGGATACATCCCTACATATCTGCGCGATCCGAGTCGCTCACAGTCGATTGACGGCTCTCCTGTTGTGTATACACTATAAATGCTCCTGTCGAAAATTATCGGGTTTCTACCGTTTTTCGTTTAATCTCGGCTTTATCCGTGACTACCTTTTTGGGACCAAGGAGTGCAGCCATGAGAAAGATGTCCGTTCCGCTCCTGTTGCTTCCGCTGCTGGTCGGTCAACCGGCATCGGCGCAGACTCCGTCAGCTCAGCCCGCCGGCCCAGGCCGCCCAGCCGATCGAGGACTTCAAGCCGGCATCCTCCAATCAGGCGGGCAAGCAGTATCCCCAGGTGAACTCCGAACGCCGTGCCAGATTCCGAATCGTCGCACCGAGCGCCCAGAGTGTGCGGGTGCCCGAGTGGGGCGGAGTCACGCTCACGAAAGGCGAGGATGGCGCCTGGATCGGCACCACGCGACCTCTCGATGAAGGATTCCATTATTACAGGATGAGTATTGACGGCGCCGACGTTCCCGACCCCGGTAGCCTGATGTTTTATGGCGCCAGCCGGATGGGCAGCGGCATCGAAATCCCCGCCCAGGACCAGGACTTCTACGCCCTCAAGCACGTCCCCCACGGGCAGTTACGCGAGGTTCTTTATTTCTCCAAGAGCACCAATAAAAACCGCCGCTGCTATGTTTATACGCCGCCGAACTATGACAAGGATATCAGCGCACGCTATCCCGTGCTGTATCTTCAGCACGGGGCCGGTGAGGATGAAACCGGTTGGGGAAACCAGGGACACGCGAACCTGATCATGGACAACCTCATTGCCGGGGGCAAGGCGAGGCCGTTCATCATCGTCATGGATAACGGCGGCGGCAATGTCTTCGGCGGGTTCAAGGGCAAAGGCGGCTTCAAAGGCGCCAGAGGGCGCGGCCCCCAAGGGCGGCAAAGGTTTCGGGGGATTCAACGTTGCCGCCTTCGAGAAGATCTTGACCGAGGAGTTGATTCCCTTTGTCGATGCCAATTATCGCACCCTTTCTGATCAGCCGCATCGAGCAATGGCCGGGCTGTCGATGGGCGGCGGCCAGACTCGGCAGATCACTTTGGCCCACCTCGACAAGTTCGCGTACATCGGGCTCTTCAGCGGCGGCAGCATCGCTTCCGACGCCCCCCAAGTTTCCGACCCGGCCTTCAAGCAGAAGGTTAAGCTGGTATTTGTCAGTTACGGGGGCAGAGAGAAGGGCGCTGCTGCCAAGGCCAACCAGGAAGCGTTGGCAAAGCTGGGCATCCAGGCCGTCTATTATGAATCCCCAAACACCGCTCACGAATGGCAGAGCTGGCGGCGAAGCTTGCATGAATTCGCACCGCTTTTGTTCCAGGATCAACCTCTGCCCGCTGCGTCCGCACAAAAAGAGGCCCCATCCGCTTCGGCTGCGAAGGCCATTCGCATCAGAGCCGGTAAGTCCACGCCGTTCAAGGATTCAAACGGCAATGTCTGGGAAGGGGAGCGAGGTTTCGAGGGCGGCGAGACGATTTCGCGCGCCCCGGGGACCAAGGTTGCAGGAACCAAGGATCCGGACCTGTTCCTTAGCGAACATTACTCCATGGAGTCTTTTTCCTGTAAGCTTCCGAATGGCAAGTACCTCGTGAAGCTTTATTTTGCCGAGACCTACGAGGGCATTAACGGCCCCGGCGACCGTGTGTTCTCCTTCAAGGTGCAAGGCAAAGAGTTCAAGGACTTCGATATTTGGAAGAAAGCGGGCGGCCCCTATCGCGTTTATGTCGAGACGGTGCCCGTGGAAGTTACCAACGGGCAATTCCGCATCACCTTTACGCAGCAGGTGCAAAACCCGGCGATCAACGCGATTGAAATCATGGACCAGCCCCGCTGAACTCGAAGCTCGCGCGGCGAACGAGGGGACCAAGGCGAAAACTGATTTCAGAGACTTGCCCTCCGAGAAGTGAGAGATCATGAACTCGACCCGCCATTACCGGTCGTGCTCCCTTTACAGTTTCAGCCTCGTGCTGATTGGATTCGCCGCCCTCTCGGCTTCGCCCGGTTTCGCCCTGGAGGGAGACATCCGAATTCACAGTCGCGGGGCTTCGAAGTCTATCTGGTAGACCCGCGGCAGTCGCGGCATGCTCCCGGCCGTCCCAATGAGTGACGTACTCGACTGTCAGTGGCTGCAACGGCTGCACAGCTACGGTCTGCTGACGGCCTCCTTCCGACCAGCCGAGCAGGTGGTGGTGCTGCGAGCTTTCTGCGGCAACGGCAGATGCTGATTCGCTACGCGGTGCGCACGCGAGCCAGCGGATAGTGCTGGAGCATGCGGCGGAAACGGGCCCAGTCCATCGTGCGACTGCGGCTGCGGGGGTAAAGCCACTTCCGCCAGAGATGCGCGACTTCCCAGAGGAACCTCGATAAGGCCCCCCGAGTTGCAGATATCCACAGGCATCTTGCGGCTCGCGGCGCCTTTGGGTGTACGCCACCGCATGGCCGCCAAGCCCCCTCTTCAGCAAATACTTGGCACTTCTTCGGCTTCTCCCGGCATTATCTGGTACAAGAGCTAATGTCTCCACGCGGGGAAGTCGATCATGGCAAGCAATCAGCCCTCGGCATTGGCGCGGCATCTCGGCAAAATGGTGGCAGCGCATCTCAATACCCGGCTCACCGACCGCGAACTTTTGCGCCGCTTCCTCCAACTGCGCGATGACGCTGCTTTTTTGGCGCTGTCGCAACGTCACGGCCCCATGATCCTCGCCGTGTGCCGGGGCACTTTGGGCAATGCCCAGGATGCCGGCGATGTCTTTCAGGCGACGTTTCTGGTGCTGCTCAAGAAAGCCTCTTCGTTGCTTGGGCGCGATTCCTTGGGCGGCTGGCTCCACGAAGTGGCGTATCGGTTGGCGCTCAAAGCCAAGCGGGCGGCCGTCGAGCGGTCCATCAAGGAGAGCCACGCGGCCGTCAACGCCGGCGATGATCCATTAAACATCTTAACGGTGCGCGAAAGCGCAAGCGCTTTTGCACGAGGAATTGCTGCGATTGCCCGCGAACCTGCGCGCGCCGCTGGTTCTGTGCTATCTCGAGACGCCACCCAGGAGGAAGCCGCTCGCCAACTCGGCTGGTCCTTGCGCACCCTCAAGCGCCGGCTCGACCGCGGTCGATCCCTCCTGCAATCGCGTTTGACGGGGCGCGGGTTCACCTTGGCTGCGCTATTGTCCACTGGGCTGCTAACCCTTTCCGGTTCCTCGGCCGGCTTGATTCAAACGACGCTCAAGATCGCTCTGGCATCGACGACAAGTAACGCACCGGCAATTATCTCCGCGCCCGTGGCGGCGTTGGTGCATGGCACGGTCGGCTCGATGTTCCTGGCCAAAGTCAAAACGCTGGCAGCGCTAACAGTGTTCGTGAGCCTTTTGGGAGCGGGTATCGTTCTGATGGGCGTTAAATCGCAAGCGTTGCCATCGGTTGACGCGAACCCGCAAGTCAAAGCCGCAATCAAGGAGAAATCGCCGCCGCCTGCCGTCGCAGCGAATAAGAATAACGTCGCAAAACATGCAACTGACCGCTACGGCGATCCCTTGCCGAAAGGAGCCTTGGCGCACCTGGGGACCGTGCGTTTTCGCCAAGATTACGCGTTGGATTGCGCCACGATTTCCCCGGATGGACGCTTGCTTGCCGGGCGCATCAAAGATTCATCCAGATTTGGGACGCGGAAACGGGGAAAACTCTCCGGCGAATCCCGACCCACACCAGCATAGACTTCGGGGCTCTGGCTTTCTCCCCGGATAGTAAACTCTTGGCCATCTATGGAGGGGCCACCAAACTCTGCGTCTATGATGTCGCAACGGCCAATACCGTTAAAGAATATGATCTGAAAGAGTACGTCCAAGGCGAACTGGGCAACACGTTCGCCAGTATT
Organism: uncultured Planctomycetota bacterium; assembly: GCA_963750865.1. Classification (GTDB taxonomy): domain Bacteria; phylum Planctomycetota; class Planctomycetia; order Gemmatales; family Gemmataceae; genus CAVVSQ01. The sequence goes on along the minus strand of CAVVSQ010000019.1, from coordinate 2,516 downwards.
ATCTCGCCTTTCTCCCCGACGGCAAATCGCTGATCGTCAAGGATGGCCGAGAATCCACCGTGCGCTGGTTGATCTGAACAGCGGCAAGCTGATTCGCGCTTTCCGGCATAAGGCCAAATTCCTTGATAGCGTCGCTCTTTCACGCGACGGCAAAGCGCTTGCCGTTGCCGAACAAAGCGGCGTGGTAAAGATATGGGAAGTGGCGACCGGCAATGTGTTGCTCACGATCGATAAGCAAGCAGGCCCTGATGTGCGTTTGACTTTCGCGCCGGATGGCAAAACCTTGGCATCGGGCGACATCAAGAGTGATGTTTGCCTCTGGGACGTTGTCACGGGCAAGCTGATTCGCACGCTTGCCGCGCGAAAAGAAATCTATTGGCTCGATAAGAGCGGCAAAAAACAAGTGAGGAAGGATTATCCAATGGGCAGTGTCTGTTCGTTGAGCTTTTCCCCTGACGGTCAAACTCTCGTTGCGAGCCATCCTTACTGGATGGTGATCTGGGATCCGACCACGGGCAAAGAAATCCGCCGGCAGGGGCGTATAGTCTCATAAAGGCAAGCTTTCATCCGGACGGCAAAACATTGCTCGTTGGCGGAGACATCTACGCCCGAGAAAACATGGTCTTCTTTCTCGATGCCAAGTCCGGTGAACCGTTCAGAGTCTTTGACGGCCACCAGAGCCCGCTCAAGGCCATCATGTTTTCCCCGATGGTCAATACGTCGCGACATGCGAAGGGGGGCCCTCCGATGAGGTACGCGTGTGGGAAAGGAGTAGGGCCGTGTCGTCTTCAAGGACGGTGGAAAATCGCGGTTGGGCGGATGCGTGGCTTTCAGCCCCAAGGGCGACATTCTGGCCGCTGGCATGTGAAAGAAATAACGTTTTGGGACTGGAAGGCCGGCAAACTCTTAAAGGAGATACCCGCCAACTACGCGCAAGCGTTGGCATTCTCGACCGATGGCGCCAAGCTCGCGTCAGGTGATCGCGATGGGACCATCCATGTGTACGACTGGATGAACGGCAAGGAACTTCAAAAGTTTCATAATGGAACCAAGGCGCCGACACCGTGATCGCCTTTTCCCACGTTTGAGTTTGGCCGCTTCCACGGACTTTCAGCAAGACACGATTCATCTATGGGATCTGGCCACGGGCAAAGAATCGAAACCCATTTCCGCGGGAGGCGGCACCAACTGGTTAGGCTTTTCGGCGGACGGCCGCACCATTGTGCAAACCTCCGGCAAAACAATGCGGCTGTGGGAAGTCGCGACCGGTGAACAACGGCGGATGGCATCCGTTGCCGATGTACTCTCGTTGTGCTGCGTTCTCGGCCGATGGACGCCGTGTTGCGATAGCTGTGGACGAGATCTCACCGAGGGGCATCACGATGCGTGTTACCCTTCAAGTCTACGATGTAGCGACGAATTCCATCGTGGCCTCGTTCGAGGTCACAAAGGTTACGTTCCCGTGTTGAGCTTTTCTCCCGACGGCCGCATTTTAGCGTCCGCCGGCAGCGATACGACCGCCTTGTTGTGGGATCTGTCCGGGATAAAAAACCAGGTTCTGCCGCGGCGCTCACGGCGGACCAGCGCCATGCCTGTTGGACCAAGCTGGCGGGCAACTTCCAGGAAGCCTACGACAGCATTTGGCAGTTCGCGGCGGATAAGAATACGGTTTCCTTCTTGCGCGAAAACATCAAACCGGTCGCCGCGCCGCCTCCGGACAAAGTGTCCGCAAGTTGCTTGCCGATCTGGGAGCGACCAGTTCGCGGTGCGTTCGCAAGCAATGAGCCAATGGCCAAGCTTGGTCCCGCCATCGAGACGCGGCTTCGTGACAGCCTCGCGCCGGCTTACCGCTGGAAACGCACCGCCGCATCGAGGAATTGCTGGCTTCGATTGTCTCGCATCGGCTGCGGATCAGCCGGGCGATTGAAGTGCTTGAGTGCACCAACACGCCAGCCGCCCGCAGTTTACTCGATGACCTAGCGAAAGGACGTACCGATGCCTGGCAGACGCGCGAAGCCAAGGCGGCCCGCCAACGCCTGCGGGGGCGTGTTTAAAGGGATTGCGACAAGTGCCTGGCAACTGCAAAAGAAAAGAAGTCGTCGCCAAGCTGGGCGACTGGTTCGCGTTGACCAACCACGCGGAAACCACAACTCGCCTGTTGACGAACTTCCATAGCTGCGGGATGGTCCACCGCGACATCAAACCGCAGAACTGATGCTGCCGCCAAGCGGCCAAGTGAAGAACCGCCGCCGCATCGCAACTCGCCTACTTGTTCTCGGTTTCGGTTTCGGCTATCTCGCCTATCGCTTGTTCGCCTCTAAAAAGAAGCCCACGGCAGCAGCTCGCCTTGTCGGATTTCTTTGTCTGTTGGCAGGCTCGTTGCTTCTTTTCTGGTTTGCCTTCCTGTTGCTCTTCGTGATTTCGTAACCGATCACTGCATAAAACCGCGAAAAACACAGGGTTTTTTAACAGACTACCGATGCCGTGAGAAATGTACGCGCCATTTTGCGTTAACT
>CAVVSQ010000018.1:0-35434 GCA_963750865.1 uncultured Planctomycetota bacterium | reverse complement strand
TTCCTTCGGGTAGGCCGTTGAACGTCCCCCCAATCGGTCTGCGCCCTGGCATTATTGATGATGAAGTAACTTTGCCCATTGGCCGGAGTGCTGTTCCCGCTCAGAACCAAATTTGCGCCGTTCAGGCTTAGCGTGCCGGCGGAGGTTATCAACTCGCGGCTATAATTGCTGGTGCCGTTGATTGTGACGTTGAAGTTGCCCCTGGGTTGGAAACTCAGCGTGGCGGCGGCACCGCTGCCGGTTAAAGTTTGGCCGCCGGCAATGGCCAAGCTGGCGGCGATAACGCCATTATTCACCAGCGTGGAGGCAGCGACATGGCCGCCGGTGAAGTTCAGGGAACCGGTGCCCGCCAGTGTTATCGTGCCCGTACCGGCATTCACGTTGCCGCTGCTCGCACCCAAGCTATTCAAGAATTGATTGCCTGCGCTCACCGAGGTATCCGATGTTAGATTCGTCGAGGCGAATTCGATGGGCTGGCTGGTGCCAATTCCGGCGCCGCTGGACAAGCTAACCATTGAAGTGTTGGCGATTTCCGGCACATGATTTGGCGCCGATTTGGCTTGAATGCCGCCAGTGCCCGAAGTGAGGCTGACCGCCCCGCCTTTGCCGTTCAGCGCCGCGCCAGCGCCGGCATTGTCATCGAGGATGATCTGTCCTCCGCCCGTCGTTGACTGCACCGCAAACGTGGAAGCGCCGGACGTCGTCGTGGGCGTGGCGTTGACGAAAGTTATGTTACCCGTTTGGCTGCTATCGCCGAAGGTGACCGAGCCGTTGGACGCGGTAAAGATGCGGGTCAACTCAGCGGATGTAAGGTTAATGCCAGGGACGGCGCTGTTGCTGGTGCCACCGACGCTCATGGGGCGAGATGGAAGGGACGAGCGGATGGTGACCGAGGAGGCCATTGGCTGATTGAAGACGAATTTGTATATCTTATTGTCGTCTTGGACGTACAATGCACCGCTTTGATCAAACAGCGGGTTCTTATTTAGGGTGGTAAAATAGCTACCAGGGATAGTAAGATTCGACGTGGAGCGCCGGCGCAAACCTTTGAATACCGGAAAGCTGGTTGGTGACATAGACGTTTCCGCTGGCGTCGATGGCGACGCCGTCGGCATTAGTGAGTCCGGTTAGCGTTAGACTCCCTTGCGTACTGCCTGGGGCGAATTTGGTAACCGTATTAATACTGGAATCATTCACGACATATAGATTGCCGGCAGCGTCAAATGCCATTTCTTCCGACGCACCATCATCATTTAGTTGAACAGGAACAGTGGCACCGGGTGCATATTTTTGTACTACGGGGCCAACGTAGGAAGTATAAATGTTGTCGTTTTTATCGATCACCATTGCGCGTATGTCGTCGGCATCTGTAAATGTCAAACTGGGGATTAGTGCTCCTGGTGTGAACTCGCTAATTTGGTTATTGTTGTTTGCGACAAAAAGATTGCCCTTGCTATCAAATACCATCGCAACCGGTGAAGCCACTCCTGTCAATGTGGCGATTGGTTTCGACTTTCCGGGCGTAAACGCATAAATAGTGTTTGCATAATAGCTGGCGGCAAAAAGATTGCCCATGCGATCAATGGCCAAGGCTATGGGACCAGGTGAGCCTGTTAGGCCAGTGAAAGTGGCATCCGGCATAGTGCTGCCGGGATAAAATTCGCTAACCGTTCTACTGTCAATGTTGGAGACAAATAAATCGCCGTGGCTATCGAAAGCCATCTCCGAAGCATCGTTCAGCCCAACGAGTGTCGCCGCGGGAGCATAATCGTTGTCGCCGATAAACGCCGTGGGATCAACGTTCACATCCGCGGCGGCAGGTTCATCCGCGCAGCGTAGACGGTGACGTTGGCACCGATCGTCAATGTGCCAACGCCGTTGTCGCCGTCGCCGGCTGGCGTGAGGTCGGCGCCCAGCGTCAGCGTGTTGGTGGCGCTGACGACCGAAACGCCTTGGCCCAACTTCACATCGCCCGTCGCTTGCAGGTTTACCACGCCAAATTGGCTCGTGGCATTTGCGTTTACATTGAGCGCGGCGTTGGTCCCGCCCACGATGATATTGAGCGCCTCCGATCCCGCGACCGCGGCGCCGATGGTGAGGGAAGTCTTTGACAACACATTCAAATCGCCGCTGAAAGACGATGGGCTGCCGGAAAAAGTAACTGTCGATATGGTGCCGTCGTTAACATTGGTGGCCACGAACGTGCCGCCGATGAAGTTGACCGTCTGCCCGCCGCCGGTGCCGGTGATTGTTAGCGAGGTGAAATCGGTGGCGAGATTAGCCGTCTCGAAGAAAGTCTGGTTCCCCGTGCCGCCCGCGACGCCGAATTTGCCGGTGGTATCGATGACGGATTGCCCCGCCGTTATGTCATTGACCACCAGCTTACCACCCGTTGTGCTTAGATTGACCGTATCGCTGCCCGCGATGACGATTTGCAGGCCGCCGTTTAAAGAATTGAGCGTGGTGCTTGGGGTGATGCGGTCTTCAAGCCGTTCTGCCAGGAGCCGCACGCGCGAGGCATGGTTTCGGCGAATCGGCGCGCCTTGCGCGAGACGTGGAAAGCGGACGAAAGCCAAAAGGGAAACCGCCGGGAGAGGAACTCGAACATGCTGGCTCCAGAAGGCCCGCCTTAAAGACGGGACTTCCTTGACCCGGCAATGAAAACGATAGCTGATTGTCGGGGAATAATGGTCATTTGTCAAGGAAAGAGGCGTGGGCAAGTTAGCCTGATGAGGCCATTTATTTCTTTGAAGCCATTTACAATGACAGCGCGAGCTGGACATCGTGTCCGGGTGATGGATGAACTCGCTAGAATGCTCGCATTGCTCACTTTGAATATGTTTGCAAGGTCATTTGTGGCATTTCGGCATCGTCGCTTTGCGATCACTTTCCGTGCGCAGTTTGGCGGCGCCCTTACCAATCGCATCGAACTGCAGGTGCACCCGATCCAGGCATTTACAAACGGCGCCAATGAGACAGTAGCGGGATTACTTTACATACTTCGCGATTCGGCCTTTGGGCCCGACTGCCCAGCCATCACCGGCCGTCGTGAAGCCAACGCTGTTATAGCTTTCTCGGGCAAGCAGCTTCCAAATGGCGCCATTGGCCACTGAAGAATAGGATCCAGCCGTTCCTACCGCGACCCAACGATCTTTCGCCCAGCTCACCGCCGATAAAAAGGGCAGCCGCTGATCGAGGCGGGTCCACGTTTTGCCGCCGTCGGAAGTGATGGCTGCGGTGACGCCGTTGGTGTCGGGTTTGCGATAGTCGCCGCCGACGACCATGCCGCGATGTTGAGTGCGAAACGCAATCGAGAAAATGCCAGCCGATTCGGCGCCAGCCATGATCGGTGTCTCGCTTACCTCCCAGTTTTGGCCTCGATCCGTGGAACGAAAAACGCGCGCCGATTTGGCTCCGCCGGTCGCGAACCAGACGTCATTTTCGCCGAGGGTGACGATGCAGGTACCGCTGGCTGCGAAGGCCCCTTCACCGGACAAGGCCGGTGGCAGGGCCTTGGCCGCAGGGGGTTTCCAATGGGCACCGCCATCGGCGGTCACGATCAATTGAAACCGTCCTTTTATCGGGTCGCCGAGGGCAATGCCATTCCTCTCGTCCCAAAATGCGAGGGCGTCAAAAAAACCGGCAGCGTCGGAGTTTTTGAATTGCAGCGACCAAGATTTGCCGGCGTCGACCGTTTTGTAAATACGAGACGCTTCGCCAGGGCCGGCGCTGAGCAGATAGGCCGTCGCCTCTCCGAAGGCCTCCACATCGCGAAAATCGAGTTTTTCCGCACCGGGCACGATGCCAACCACCCAAGATTTGCCGCCGTCGGTAGTTCGCGCGAACGTGCCCATGGTGCCGCTGACCCACGCGACGTTTGCACTCACAACGGATAGGCCGCGGAAGTCGGATTTAGTGTCGACTGGCTGTGGTTGCCATTGGCCGAAAGCCGTTGGGACGCAGAGGCCGAGAAGTGTCGCCACCCACAAAACGCATTTCATCATCGTTGGCCCAGCTTCTTGTCTCGGACAATATACGCGCCAACATGCTAGGGGGCGACAAACAAACGCTTCCGGCCGGAGTGTAAAGACAATTATCGAAGTACGCGTCGCCAGCGCCTGGTTTTGGCGTGACGAAGGCTGCCTTTCGTACATGATCGGGTCACGGTCGCTGCCGCCGGCTCCAACTTATGCAAATCAAATTGCCTGAGCTTTACAGCGTTCGTTAAGGGAGATATACGGTCAAAGAATGAATCGGACAGCTTTTACCGGGGAGTCACGAGAGATGCGAAGGGCTTGCTTCAAAGCAAGCCATTGGCATTTAATCACTTCAAGCTAGTCAATGTCGACTGGCTGCTGGCTTTGAGCGAACATTAAGCAACGCCGGCACGCTGTTTGCTTTCCCTGCTTCTATGTCGACGTGTTCTGAATAAGTAATCAACCGAGTATCTACAGGCGCCAGCCAGCCACCTCGCCACCTGGACATCGCTACTTCAAGATTTCTAGTTCTTTTGCTGACCTAAAGCCAAAAGCATCTTCGTTAAAAGTGGAGACAACATTCATGGAACATCGGATCTTACGCGGGTTGATCTTGGGTATCTGCTTGGTCGTGGCAGCACCAGCACACGCCGGTATCATCATTCCCGTCGTCAATGGCTCATTTGAAAACCCAGCGCTTGTTTCAGGTTACAACAACTATAATCCTGCCAACCCCGGCGCCGTCACGGGATGGAATTTGCAGCCACTTAATAACGGGCTGGGACCCGTTGGCGGCGGTGTTTGGAACGTGAACGCAAGCAATTTCGGCTTGTACCCAGCCAATTCCGCACCGGATGGAAGCCAGATAGGCTGGATCGAAAACTCGTCGATGTCGCAGACCGTCGCGGCGATGGGCGGGCATCAGTTCACGCTCGATTTCTTCGTGGGCACAGGATTCAATCGTTCCCCCACCTTCACGGCCCAGCTGATTTCCGACGTTTCCGCCATCCCGTTTGTGAGCTTTACGAGCGACTTCATCCCCATGGGCAAGTTCGGGGAAGTAACCATCAGCGGCCTAGCCCCATTGGGAACCAACACGGTAACGATTGAGTTTAGTTCCGCGGGTAGCGGCGCCAACTCCGAAACTGACGTGGACAACGTCAGTTTAAGCGCCACGCCGGAACCGGGCAGCCTCACGCTGCTCGGCCTCGGTGTCATTGGCATCGCAGGCTACGGCTGGACTCGCCGGAAAAACCAACCCAGTGCCTGAAACCGCACGTGATCGTAAACGATCTAGTCCGCAGCTCAGCATCTCGCCGAGAACCGCTTGGTCCAGTCCGCGGTTCTCGGCGTCATTTCCCGGCCCGGACGGGGGCCTCGACCGGTATCATGCGGGCACCACCAACCGACGCGTATAAATCGGCGATCATTACCAATCAATAAAGATCAATTTGTACCTTCCTCAATTCATGCTCGCACCAATACAGTGGACATGGTAACCCTGGCGACGTGTGTGGCGTGGTATGGGCGGGATCACTAAAGCTCGCGCCGCTTGGCAGAATTGCATGGGCCGTTTGCGCATGGTCACGACTTACAGTCCACAAACGCAAGTACGGCCGACGCTGGCAGGCCGAAAGCACTTTTTTGCGCCACAATCACGTGCTCGGCTCCGCCCTGAGCGCCGCTCCGACGACGGACGCGAGCGTGAATGTTTCCTCCGCGTGTGTGCGCCCTCCCTTGCGTCCACCTCCATCCGGACGGGGTAAGTGGGCTGCCAATCCATTCAGATGCAAATTGTTTTGATCACGGAGTAACAGGCGTCAGCCGCGCGATTTCCTTGAGATCAGCAAGATTCCACATGAGTACTGCACCTTCTTTCCCCCCGAACGCCAACGATTGCCCGTCGGGTGAAAAAGCCACAGTCTCCAAGTCGCCGCTGGTGCCGGGTAAAACCGTCGGCGGCTTGGTAAGCACCACGTCGCGCAGCCGGCGCGAGCGAATTCGGACCTCTGCGGAAGGAGATTCTTTCATGGCGCGGCGCAAATCCGGCTCGGCCAGCATGCCCATCGCCAGCATGTCTTTTGTCGCCGCCTCGCGTGTCTCGTAGCTGTCGTCGTCAAATCTCACGAGCAGTGCGTTGATGCGATCTTGCTCCATGGGCGTCGGTGTCCGCGAGGGGTAATCATAAAGCTCGACGGGTTGGCCGCCGCAGACTGCGAGCTTGCGTGTCTTGGGTGAATACGCCAGCCGCCTGCCATAACGTTTACATAGGACACGCTGCTCGCCCGACTCGATGTTCCATAGGCGGATCGAGCCCGTCTGACAGACGGCGATGAAGGAGTTGTCGTCCACGAAAACGGCCCATGCCGGACTTATGATTTTAGCGTCGCCAATAATCTTCTCCTTTCCCGTGGCGGCCTCCCAGATGCGCAACTCGGGATCGGACGCCATGAGCCATTTGCCGCCGGGTGAAAAGCAGATCGTGTATACCAAGTCGCCCGGACCTGGCAGCGTTCGCAGGACGTCGCCGCTTGCCAGATCCCAGATTTTCACGGTGCCGTCCCAACTGCCGGTGGCCAGGGTTTTATTGTCGGGCGCTATCGCGATAGTGCGCACATAATTCGTATGTCCCTCGAAAGTTTTAAGCACTTGCCCCGTACGTGTCTCAAGCAGCCGCGCCTTGTGGTCATAGCCGCCGATGGCCATCGTCTTGCCGTCCGGGGCGAACACTGCCGACGGCACACCGTCTTTTTCTAAATGCGTCCACAATTGCTTTTGCGAAGCGACATTCCAAAGCACGACACGGCCCTGTTGCATTGGCTCACCAAAAGTCGCCGCCACCAGCGTTCCGTCCGGCGAAAAGCTCACGCAACGGATACCTTTGCCGAGTGCTTGCGCCCATGATTGCGGCGCTGTAGACAACATCATTAGAAATGCCAGCGTCACAGTGGCCCGCATAAGCATTAGCCTCCCCGTCGCGTGGCGACGACATGACGAGCCCCGAGCGTCAACGACCGATGCCAACCAAACGCCCGCCGGTCGTTGACGCTCGTTGTTTGCCATCATGGTCCATTCCTCGCAAATGCCGGCGTGGCTATATCCCAGATCAGTACCGTCGAATCGATCTGCCCGGACGCGAGGTGCCGGCAATCGGGGAAGAACGTCAGCGTCGATGCGCGGCCCCGGAAACCGCGTATGGTCGTGCGCTCTTTGCCGCTTGCGGTTTCAATTAAGGTTATTTCACCTCGATCTGTATACTCCGCGGCTGCAAGGTTCTTCCATCTGGAGCGAAGGCAACGGCCTCAGCATAGAGACCAGGCAAAAGCAGACGTTGGATAGTCGCTCCCGACTTTAGATCGGTCATAATCACCGAATGCTTCCCTACCGCGCCATCCCCGGAACTTGTCGTAAGAACATATTTGCCGTCCGGCGAAATCGTCAAGGCGTTTATATGGCTGATTTCGCTTGGAAACATGGATGTTTCTTTGCCCGTAAGCACGTCAAACAGGTGATACCTTTGAGCGATAAGGACCAGTAACGTTGCGCTGTCCGGAGTGAAGGCTGCGTCTACAAGATCGAATTCGCCGAACTTACCCCGGCGTGCGTCCTTGTCCTCACGAAAATCGACGCCCGTTGGCCGAATGGCGTGCTCCAGGCTTGCTTTGCCGGTTTTCATATCCCAGACGCGCAAGTAATAATCACTGCCCCACGATGCTAGCGTTCGGCTATCTCTGGAAAAGCGCAGCAGGCGGCGCATGCCGTCTTCACCGTGGCCCGGTAGGCGATAGACTTCGTGCCCGGTGTGGGCATCCAAAACATGCAGGATGTCATCCATGCTCGTGGCAGCGACCAAGCGCCCATTCGGCGAAAAGGCTAGGCCGCGAACCCAGTGCTCCGCAGTGAACTTCCAGCGCTGCCGGCTCGTAGCGGAATCCCAGACGCGGATGCTGCCGTCATCGCTTGATGTCACGACCAACCCTTTGCCGGGCACGATGATGTTCGATGCGTAGCTTTGATGTGCTTCACCAATCGGCTCGATTTCCCGCCGAGACGGCATGTCCCAAAAGCGCATGCCAGATCCCGAGGACATCGCCAATACGCGCGAATCTGGTGTAAACGCTAAGGCGCCGCCGACGGTGCCGGTGTCGAGGGTTTCTTGCACGTGACCCGTCGCCGGATCGAAGAACTGTATTTTGCCGCGAAACGTGGAACGACGCGGCGCAGCGAAACGGCCATGGTCTTGCCGTCTGGGGCGAAAACGGGCCTGCCCATAAAGGTGAAGTCACTACCGCTATAATCGCGGCGATATAACACTTTGTCGTTGGCGACATCCACTCCAACCATGCTGCCAAAACGCTCCATGGCAACCAGCATCTTGCCGTCTGGGGAAAAGCCCATCCTGTCAATGCGGTCGATCGGCAGTGAAAGCTCGCGCGGTTTTTGGTCACGCCATTTCCATAAATACAATTTTCCACCCTTCGATGCCGCCAAAGCGATCATGGTGCCATCCTTGGACGATGCCATGGTTCTGGCCCGTTCGACTTTCTGTTGAGTGATTTCTTTGCCCAATGCGATATCGTCAATGCGCAATACGTCATCGCCATCGCTCAGAGAAAACAGCACTTTGCCATCGGGCGAAAATGCCAATTGAAAAGTATCACCTGCTTTTCTGGGAAACGACTTGATGACGTTCCCCGACGGTAAGCCCAAGATCCTAATTTCAGGGTCGCGTAGGTTAGGCGCGAAAGGAAAGAAAGCCCCAACGGCAATGCTTTTGCCATCGGGCGCGGTGCAACGTTGCGAATGTATAGCGGGCGCGTCGAAATTTCGTGGAGCAGTTGACCGTTTGGGTAATCAAAGATCTGGATATCGTATCCCTCGCCTCCACTGACCAACGCCTTGCCATCTGGAAGAAAAGCAAACGTCTGAAAATACGACGTAGTTCGTCGAAACCTGATCGTCCCCAGTCGCCCCACCGCCCCGACTGGCAAGGCGTCGCCATACAAATCCACCCGCCCCGCCGGCAGCTTGAATCTCGCCGGTTCAGCGTCTCGCCAACGAGCCAGCGTCGCCTTCGCATCCTGGGTAAGCCGGGCGCCGGGTACGCCGGCCGCATAGCTGGCGATGAGTTTTTTGGCACTGTCCGAGCCAATCCGTTCAAGCGTTTCCACTGCCCGCACCGTCCTCAACTGATCACCAAGCGTGATGGGACCTGCCAGCCGATTCACCAGACTTTGCAGCCGCCGGCCTTTTTCAAGCGACGGATTGGCTTTGAGTCGCTTTTATCAAATCCGGCCCCGCCAAGCCCGCTAACTTGGTCAGTTCATGGTTCGCCTTTTCGCGCACGGCGAAGCTGTCACTGCCCAGGTCATCGATCCAGGCTCAATCTTGGCCGCATCCGGCGGTGTGGCCGACTGCAAATGCGCTGCAATAAACGAGACGGCTTCCTGGGGCGATCTAACAAACGACCAGATTGCGCGATACGCCTTGGCCGCATCGGCGTCAGCCAGGTCGGACCAGAGACGTTCCAGGCTAGCGGTTTCTGCCGATTGCCTCGTATTTGGATTAGGTTCGGCTGGGGGTTCGGCGTTCGCCGGGACCAAAAAAAAGTAAGCAAGCCAAAGCGGATTGAGGTAGGAACGCATTCCGTGGCTCCACCAAGAATGCTGCGATTGTTAACCACTACGGTATGCGGCAATTGAATTGGAGTCAAGAAATTGCCTAAACGGGGAACGCCCTGTTAGTCCCGACAAACACAGGCACAGGGGGCTCCATGCCAAGCCCGACACCACTCGGCATAACGTGGGCGACGCTTTGGCCGACCCTCCAATCCATCGGCGCCAGGGATCGGCGCCCACCAACGTCTCGACCTGCGCTTTGCTACCCGCGGCAACAGCCCGTGGACCCAAGAATACCAAGCTAGCGCGACGCAGCACCAGAAACCACCACCTCGCGCCTACCAAGGCCTTATCGGTAGCTGCGGTCAACATGAAGCCGGGCTTACACCGGGCTAGGCCATCTATGTCTTTGAATTCATTATTAATGACATCGCTGGGCCGGACATCGTGTCCGAGCACTTGAGCACTTGACGCTCTCGTGAGGGCGCTTGACACCATTCGCTTTGAAACCGTTAGCAAGGTCATCCGTGACACGTCGGCATCAGCTGGCTATTGACTTGGCCGCGATCCGCTTTAGCGGATAATTCGTCAGCTCCATATGGGGCGAGCCGGTCGGCAAGGCGAAAAAAGAAATGTGCTGGCAAACTGTGACCTTACCAAAGTAAATCGTGGCATTGCGTAATCGAATGCAACCAGCGTCAGCCCTCCGCAGCAAATAGAGCACCCGCTTCCCATGGTCAGCAACCTTTGAATCTCGTCCGTCTTGAAGCCCAGCGCCATCGGCCGCACCACGCCGGGCAAGACGGCCACGTCGTAAAGCTCGCTGACCATGCCTTCCAGGCGAAGCCAGTGCGTCGTGTCGCCGCTGCGCAAATCAACCACGTGCAGGCCGCAACGCGCTTCAGCCCCTTTCGCGGTCAACGCTTCGTCGAGTTCTAGGCCGCCGAAGGTTTTGTCATGGCGCGGACGGGACAGGCCCAGCACGGCATAGTTGCCCGCGAACGCCACGCCGCGAGCGTAGCCCGGACAAAATGCCAGCGGCTCGAAGTTCCCGCCGGCTGGATCAATGCTGCCGAAGTGGCCGGTGCCGGAGTTGAGCAGCCAGAGCCGGTCCCGGTAAATACGGGGTGAGTGCGGCATGCTTAAGCCGGAAGCGAGGACCTTGTTGGTGCGAACATCGTAGACGACCCCACCAGAGCGGCGTTTATCGCGCCAGCCATCCGTGACATCGCTGGTGCTGACCGCCGTCACGTAGCGGACGCCGCCGTTATCCAAGGCCAAGCCGTTGAGATGGCAGCGGTCCTCGGCGGCGAGCTTGCTCAGAAATGGCGGCTGCCAAAGGGGCGTGAAGCTGTCGCGCTCGCTCACGGTCGCCAGACAGCCAAAACGAGTGTTGACGAACACCACCCGGCCGCTCACGTCGACCGCGATGTCGTGAATGTCCAGATCGCCGGTTGTGTAGCCGACGCGGGGGACATAAAGGCGGTCGTGGCCCTCATGGGTTTGGCCGGCCGCCAGCACGTTCTCGAAGCGCCAGAGTTGGTAGAGCGAGCTGAGCCAGAGCGTTTGCCCATCGGCCCATAAACCCATCGCGCGATTGAACGTTCGCTCGAAGACAGCGAGCCGGCCCTCGGCGCCGAGGCCGAGGAGTATGAGCTTGCCCGTCTGATACGTTGTGAGCGCAGGCTGATGGGTTCCTGCGCGAGCCAATCAGGAAAATGGCGTGAGGCGGAGACCTCCAACCACGGTTGTTCGTCGGCCACGGCAGCCTCGATAACGAGGTTAATTCAACGTCTGCAACCAGTCGCTTGTCAACACAGACGTCCAGTCCAAGCCGGGGCTGAGGATCATCGCCGCCTGGGCATCGGCGAGCACGGTTTGGCTCTTCAATAGTTGCACTGTCGTCGCGTGCGACACACTCGTGTCCGATTTGACATGAAACGCCACGTTCACCAGGGTGCCGGCCTGATCGGTCGTGATTGGCGTTGGGCTGTAAAGCTGGATGCTGATCTGCCCGGTCGCGGCGTTCACCATGGCGTTTAGCTGCCAGCCGCTAGCTTGGCCGGGGATCGAGCCAAGCGTGATGTCGGCTGCTGACACACTGAGGACGGTCGGATCGTATGTCAGCGTCAACTCCGCCTCGACGAGGCCTGTGCTGCCGCGGGGCGCGGGTGGTCCAAAAGTACCGGCACGTTGACAACGCCATTGCTATTTGCTGTTGCTGTGGCCGGCAGGCTCAGGGCTGGATCGAAGCCAAACGGGGATGTGAACAGATTGTCGGCAATCGGCGGATTGGGCAGCGGGAATCTTGGTGGACGGGAAGCGCCAGTAAGTAGTTGCTCACTAACGATGTGCTGTTGGAAGTCACCGCGTTGTCGCCGCTCAAATCGCCGATGATGGCGGGATCGAGCAGGGTAAACGCGGAAAAACCGGTGTTGAGCGTGGAGGCGACGTTGGCAAGCAGGGCTTTGTCCAACGCATCAACGTGGTGATCGCCGTTGACGTCGCCAAAGTAGGCGTTGACGTCGACGGCGCTGCCAGGCACCACGGTGGCGCCGCTGTTGACGGTGATGTTGCCGAGGGCCAACAAATCCTTGACCTGATATTGGCTCCGCGCCGCGTACGGCACATACGCCGTGATGTCACCGAGGATTTGCGTGCCGCTGAGGATCGCGGCGTCGCTGAACGCGAACTTGGCCACGGAATGAATGCCGTCCGCACTTAGGACGTTGCTCATCATATGGAATACCGCTCCGGCGTTGGACGGATCGCTGATGCCGCCGTTGACGGTGAGAATGTTGGCGTTATAAGTCAGCGTAAAGCCGGCGCTGGTGAGATTACCCGCGTTGTAAATCGTGATCGGGATGCCGACATGGCCGCCGTTGGCGGGGTCGTTGGGGACTTTGACAAGCGTGGTAGTGTCGCCGGAGGCGTTGGGCCCGCGCGCGAAATCGGGGATACCCAGAACTTCCGCCTTATCGTGTTGATACGTCGTGGTGAACGTGCCGACAAAATCCGTGTGACCGCCGTGGCCATCGTCGAGACCTTGACCGGTAACGTCTTGGAAACCGTTGGTGCCCACACCGCTCAGGAACGTCACGGTGTAGGTATCGTCGGGAAGCGCCGCCGAACCGCCGGGATTGGAGGCTGTCAGGAAATTGGACGAGACGTTGAAGGTGCCCAATTTTTTCGAGGCGTCGACGATGAGCGTGCCCGGATATGGTTGTCCGTTGTTGGTTTTTTTGCCGACCAGAAGAACATCCTGTTGTGTGTTGCCATTGCCATAGATCGTGAGATCGGCGGGATTGATCGGCTGGTTGAACGTGGCTGTGAAGCCGGTTGGGGTTTTGGTGAGAGCGGTGACTGCCAGGCCCGAGGCTGATATGGAGCGCTGGTGCCCAAGATGGTAATGGGACTGGATGAGACCGCATCGCTGGCCGTGACTGTCTGGCTGCCTGCGCTGTTGAGCGTGACGGCGACTGTGCCAATGCCGCCGCTTAGAGTGGCGTCAGCCGGCAGTATCGCTTTCGGATCGCTGCTGGTGAGGTGGACCTTGCCAGTGTAGGTGGTAGCGACGTTTTGGAACTGGTCGTAGGCTGTCACGGTCAGGTTGAGCGGAGTTCCCGTGATGGCGGTAGCCGGAACGGGTGCGGTGACGGTGAAACAGTCGGCACTCGCAGGCGTCACTGTTATAGGGCCGCTCGTGCCTTTCAACGTTCCGGCAATGGCGCTGATGGTCCAAGGGCCGCCGGCCACCGTCTTCAACGCGCCCAGGGTCACGCCAAAGCCATTCGTCATCGTGATACCGGTGAGCGTGGCGACTTGTGGATCGGTAGTGGTGAATGTGACCGGGCCGGTGAAATCGCTGCGCGGGTTGCCAAACTGATCGGCGGCCCGGACGGTGAGAATGAAAGCGCTGCCTGCCGTCACCGCGCTACTAGCGATGGCATTGACCAAGAATTCGCTCAAAACGGGCATGCTGACGGCAATGGGGCTGGTCGTCGCCGCGATGCTGGACGTGGCCGTGTCCGTCGCGGATAAAGTTTGGGTGCCCACGGTGTTGAATATGGCGCTAAATGTGCCCGTCCCGTTGGTGAGCGTCGCATTGTTGAGCGGAAAGGCAACCGAGCCATCCGTGCTGGAGAAATGGACGGTGCCGGTGTAACCGCTGCCAGTGGGGTTGTTGAATTGATCCAGGGCGGTGACGGTGAAGCTCACCGGCGTGCCCAAGGGAGCCATGCTTGGTGCGGTTATCCGAAAATGAGTTGTGGGCAAAACGATGACCTTCAAAACCACATCATTGCCGTCGCCTCCGGCATAAGTAATGAGTGCGCCAAAGTGACTGCCTAAGAAGTGCCCGATGATAGCCCCTTCGGGCAAGCCTTTGAACGTGCCTATGACTGGGTCGCTACCAGCGTTGTTGACGATGGTGAATGTCTGACCGGCCGCCAACGCGGCTGTGCCGCTCAAGAGTAAGTTCGCGCCGTTGAGGTTGACATCTCCCGCGACGCTCAATTGGTCGTAACCCGAACCCGGCGCGATGCCGCTTACCATGATGGCGACCGTCGCGTTAGACCCAAGGTTTAAAACGGCGGCGTTGACCTTAACAACAGTGCCGCCGGAAAGGAGTTTGACCGCTCCACTGCTTCCCGGGCTCAACGAAAGACTTCCTCCATCGGTGGTTATCGACCCTTGATTGAAAAAAATATCTCCCTCAGAAATCAAGCTAACATTCGTGGGCAATGAGCGAACGACAGGGCTGATGATTGTTATCGTGCCCGTCTGGGCATTGCCGAAATTGAGAACCGCGGTGTTTATCTGATTAATCTCGGCAAGAGTCAGCCCGAGGATGGTGCCGCCGTCATAAGGAACGTTGGTGCCAAGAAGTATCGGGATGCCCGGGCTTAGCGGCGAACGGTGACACTCCCGTTGCTTCCATTGACCTGGGCATTAGCTTCCAATATCACGGCATCCGCAGTGAGAGTGATGCGAGCGCCGGCTTTCGTGGTAGAGACAGTCCCGTCTAAGTCGATGCCTCTATCGAAGGTATCATTTTCTTTGCCGGTAATGGCGATATCGCCGCCGGTAGTAATGGATGCCCCGGAGTCCATGAAAAAGCCCGTGTTGTCCGGGCCGACGCTGCCTCCGAATCCCTGCACAGTAACGTTTCCACTCCCACTATCAATCACCTGCGCACCGGTGAGGATAACGCCAGGGGCTTCCGGACCGACGCCCCCATTTCCCACGATAGTGATAGCACCGCCCTCTGCCTCAATGGTGGCGCCTAGGTCGGGGATGCCGGCGACACGAACACCTTCGTCATTTGTGCCTGTTGTAACACCGCCAGTTCCAATGACGGTGACGTTTCCTTGGCCAGACGCAGCTACTTTGCTACCTTGAAGCACATACACTCCGTCGTTAAAGCTTCCCGAGCCCGCTCCGCCAGTGCCTGTGACGGTAACGTCGCCCCCTTGGGACAATATGGCCGCGTGGAAGTAAACCCACACCCCGTAGTTGCTACCGCCCGCAGCCGTACCGCCGGTGCCGGTGACAATCAGCGATCCAGTCTCTGCCGTGATGTTTCCGTCAGTTACCAAAACACCGACCTGCCCCTCACGTGTGTCGCCCCCCCGGCCTTCAACGGTGATCTGCCCCGTTCCAGTACATTCGAGTATGGCACTCTGGATTGAGACTCCGATGAAATCACCACTCGTTGGCGAAACCTGCTGGTTCGCCCGTAGCGTAATGTTTCCGGTCGTGCTTGAAACATCCGCACTCGGATTGAGCATGATGTTGCGAGTAGTGGTTGCACGAAGGTTGAATGTGCTGAAACTCGACTTGCCATGGAAACCAATCGTCCCGGCACCGGCGTTGCTTAATGACACATTGAAGTTATTGCCAAACCCATTGGCCCCGCTGTCGTTGAACGTCACCGTCGCATTGGCCCCTGTATCGACGATATTTATGCCCGTCGCGTATTGAGCGAGCCCGGTGCTTGTTAGCGTCAAGCTTTGGCCGCCAAAGCCGGCGAAAGCCGCGGCTTGATTGGCGGGGTCGGCAGCGCTGGTCGAGGTAAATGCTTGATTGGACGTAAACGTGTAACTACTGCCATTCGAGACGATGGCGAGGTTTTCATTAGCCCCAATCGCTATGCTCAGCGCCGCGGTCCCGCCATCGCTGAGCGTGGCAGGCGCTAATCGATCTTCCAAGGATTCCAAGCGCAGGCGGACGGTGGAGCGCCGCGCATGGCGTGTCCACTTTGATTTGTGGGACGAGGGGAAGACAGTCGAAAGCGGCGCAAAAAAGCGACGGGAGAGAAAATCCACCATGCTTGCTCCAGGAAACCCACCCAACGCGGGACTTCCTTGGCCCGGCGCGAAAAGTGATAGCTGATTGTCAGCGAATAACGGTCACTTGTCAACAAAAGTGGCGGCCAATACCACCAGTCTTTCGCGAGCCGCGAGCGTCAGCGACCGGTGCTTGCTGGTGGTGCCTGGACGAGAACACCGGTCGCTAACGCTCGCGGCTCGCCAGACGATAGCTCCAGTAGAGCATAAGGCACTGGCAGTTGAGGTAGCCCAAAATGTGTGAATTCGGCGTGATTTGAAGCAAGCCACCAAGATATAAAGGGTTATAACGCAGCGGCAGGCCGAGCGAGGCAGGGCTGCCATACCCCATGAAATTGGAACAAATGCCCTGTTTGGAAAGCAGCAATGTCACGAAATGAAGCGAAGTTGCGCCGGGAAAAGCGTTTGTTCAAAACGGTTTCCTTGTGAACACATCACCAATCCGCGATCAAGGGTAACGACGTGTGAAGCTGGCTAGTAATTTGGACCGATGGTCAAAAGAAACGGGCTCAACTCCCTTGGTCCTGTCCCTCGACGAGGCGCGGCACTCGCCCACCGGTGATCAGCCGCGCGGAACGATTCTTGGTGAAATAATTCCACGCCCACTCCACGAGCACGAGCAGGCGGTTTTGAAAACCGATCAGGCTGATGATGTGCATGAATAGCCAGACCAACCAAGCAAAAAGCCGGAAATGCGGAGCCAGCCGAGGTCAGCGACCGCCGCCGCCCGGCCAATGGTGGCCAAGCGGCCGTAGTCCCGGTACGAGAAGGGGGGAAGAGATTTTTCGTTAAGCCGGGCCTGAATGAGCCGAGCGGCATACCGTCGCTGCTGAATCGCGACTTGGGCGACGCCTGGAAGCGCTTGACCGCTTTGGTGGCTGAAATGAGCCATGTGGCCGATCACGAGGATTTCCGGGTGACCGGGTACACTGCAGTCCGGTGCTACCACAATGCGGTTTGCCCGATCAGTCTTGATGCCGGCCGCCCGCGCAGGATCGGCGCCAGTGGCGACGCCTGGACGTCTGCCGGGTTCAGCCCCCCCTTACCAGGTGGCCACGGGGAGACTTGAGGCATCGCCCGGGTACGTCAGGGAACCGATGTCAGGTTGGCTTCGCCACCGCCTCGGCCGGTGGCCGCCGGATAAACTATGTATGCCCGCCTAGCCAATAGGCGCACCCCAATTTTCCTCGACTTTTTGCCCTACTTTAGAAGGAGGCGTGCCGGCGAGCTTTGTTGAGTTGCGAAGCGACGCTGCTTCAAAGGCACCGTGAGATTCAATTTTGCGGTTGTCGCTGGGCACCAGCGGCACCGCAGATGGGGGGCCGGCCGCAACGATCTCGAAAAGCCGGGCAAGGCGCTTCGGCAAGCCAAGGAGCGGGTTAAGGATGACAGCATTTTCTATCCGGATTCAAAATTTGAGGCCGCCAGGTGTGGTTTTTGAGCGCGAAAGTTGGTTACTCGCGAGGCAAGCCGGCGAATTGACTAGGCGTCTGAACGCCGGCCTCACGGGCCAAGCCTCAACTACTCGGCATTCGACCAAGTTTTTGATTGAACGTGAATCCTTCATATCGGGCCCCACCCTTGAAGCTCGCCGGTGCCACAGAGCTTCGTCCACGATGGCGGCTTGCTCGCCCTGGTGAACTTCGCCCTGGTCCTAGATGCGGCCGATATACCTGTGTGCGTTGCAAAAGGGTTGTCTATCCCGATGACATCAATGGACTCGCTCGGCAGTCGGGACCTACTTCATCTCCGCGAACACCTGATCCAGCGCCTCAGTGCTAACGGCGCTAGTCGGGTTCGACCATGACGCCAGCGAATCGGCCTGAATCGCCGCCGCTGAACCCGCCGGCGGATAAGTGATGGTAACCGTCGCCGCGGATGAAACGATGGCGTTATTGACCCAATAGGAAATGGTGATCGTGAACGTCACGTTCGTGTGCCCGGCGGCGTCGGCGAGGATGGTGATGGGAATGTCAGCGCTGGTGTCCCCCGCCCCGATTGTTAGATGCCCTTTGGTTTGGCCCACGTAATCGACACGCGATGTCGCGGTGCCGCCCGCCGTGCCGTAGTAGACCGTGAGCGGCTGCGCCGCGGGTCCATCCAAGGTGATGGGCACATTAAACACGGTGGACCCAGCGCTCGGGCCCGCCGCGCTGAAATCCGCGATGCTTACCTTGGTACCGGCTTGCGGCGTGGCCTGGGTGATAGTCCCGATGGCGCTTCGGCTACTGGAATTGATCGTGGCGTTATACGCCGATGTAAGCATGACCGCAAACGTCTCCGGGTTTATCCCATCGCTCGCATCCCCGTTGACGGTGATGGCGACATCCTGCGATGGCGGCGAATTTACCGTAGCCCCATGCGCGAAGGCGGGGAAGGTCACGCGGTAGCTATTCACGCCACGATAGTCCTCACCCGCTTTGGCGGAGCCGTCGCGCGTTTGGTAGTAGACCGTGACCGGCACGGGCGAGATGTCGTCGAGGGCGATGTTGAAATAGTAGGGAACGGTGCTGCCGGGGACGGGTTCGGTAAGTGAGGCGTAGCCGGGTTTATAGGTAATGCTGCCGCGCGGCGGTGTTTCCGCGATGAGCATGGTGTTTGTGGTGAGGGCGCCGAGCGTGGCATTGGTGGGGGTGCCGAGCGTGAAGGTCAGTGTCTGAGGACGGTCGAGGGCATAGTCGTTGATGATCGTGCCCGTGATGGCGCCGGTGGTTTGGCCGGCGGGGATTACGAGGGGATTGGTATCGACGGTGTAATCGCTGCCGGAAACGGCGGTGCCGCGCACGATAAAGGGGATTGTAGTGGCATCCTTGGTCGCGGCGGACAGATTGACAGGGATACTAAAACTACCGGTGTTTTCACCCAGCGTTTCGCCGGGAATGGCAAATGATACCGTTGGAGGTGGCGCGTCGCTCTCGATGATGGTTCCGGTAGCAGTGAGAGGGGCATTCAGTAGCACCGACACCGTATTGTCACTTCGGTTCGTTACGATCAGGTCGGGCTTGCTGT
The DNA here is from genome assembly GCA_963750865.1 of uncultured Planctomycetota bacterium. Taxonomy (GTDB): domain Bacteria; phylum Planctomycetota; class Planctomycetia; order Gemmatales; family Gemmataceae; genus CAVVSQ01. The sequence continues at coordinate 16,483 of CAVVSQ010000018.1, read as the reverse complement.
CGCCATTGACGTCCCCCACCGCCACGGAGACGGGAGTGGCGCCGGTGGAAAAGGTTTTCTGATTGGCAAATGTTGGAACAGTCGCACCTGGAGCCGTAATGTTCAGCAGCACCGACACCGTGTTGTTTTCCAAGTTCGCGACGATCAAGTCGGGCTTGGCGTCACCATTGATGTCGGCCACAGCCACGGAGGTGGGATCACCGCCGACTGGAAAGGTTTTTTGGGCGGCGAAGGTGGGTATGGTCGCTCCCGGCGCCGTCGTATTCAAAAGCACCGAGACCGTATTGTATCTCGCGTTCGCGACGACCAGGTCTGGCTTGCCGTCGCCATTGACGTCGGCCACCGCCACGGAGATTGGGATGGAGCCAGTGCTGAAAGGTTTCTGGGAAGTAAAGGCGGGGGCGTTCGCTCCCGGCGCCATCGTGTTGAGTAGCACCGACACCGTATTGTCGGCCCCGTTAGCGACGACCACGTCGGGTTTGCCATCACCATTGACGTCGGCCACCACCACGGACGTGGGTAACGGGCCGACTGCGAAGGTTTTCTGGGCGGCGAATGTGGGGATGGTCGCGCCCGGCGCTCGTCGTGTTGAGTAGGACCGACACCGTACCGCCTATTCGGTTGGCGACGATCAAGTCGGGCTTGCCATCGCCATTGACATCGGCCACCGTCACAGAGATTGGTTCAGCGCCGGCGGCGTAGGTTTGCTGGTTGGCAAGGGTGGGAGTGGTCGCTCCAGGCGGAGTAGAATTGAGGAACACCGAGACTGTGTTGTCAAAATAGTTGGCAATAATCAGGTCGGGTTTGCCGTCGCCATTAAGGTCGGCCACCGCCACGGAGTCGGGACTTCTGCCGGTGGCAAATGTTTGCTGGTTGGCAAATGTGGGAGTGGTCGCTCCTGGCGGGGTAGTATTGAGCAGCGCCGAGACCGTATTGTCGGCGCGGTTGGCAACGACAAAGTCGGGTTTGCCATCACCATTCAAATCGGCCACTGTCACGCCAACCGGTTGACTGCCGGTGGGAACATTGTACGCCGGGGCAAATTGCATTAGCTCCACAGAAAAGGTCAAGTTCGGATTGTTATAGACCCCGTTGCCGAAGATCGGAATGGCGATGGTGGCGGTCGTGGAACCCGCGGCGAACGTCGTCGTGCCGGTCTCCGGAGTGTAATCGGTAGTCGGCTGCGCGGTGCCGGCGACAGTTGTATAGCCGACGGTGAGTGGAGCGGTCAGGTCGCCGGTACGCGTGGCAGTGAAGATCATGTTTTCGGAGCCGCCGGGCACCGGTTCGATCGCGCTGGCATTGGCGATGGAAAGCGTGGTCGCGGGGGCCAGGCGGTCTTCCAGTTGCTCAAGGTTTCGGCGCCACTTTCGGGAGGATGAGACCCGCCTACGAACACAAAGTGGTTTGCAATCAATATTGGACGACGGATTGATCAGGCGGAACAACCACCGGCGAGACCAAGTGCGGACATAACGCAAACCTTTCAGCGTGTGTCTGAAGAACTTGCACCGCCACGATCGAGGACGTGGGGATTGAGTACGAATTGCAGCCTGTTTTGCGTCGGAAAGCAGAAGTTTACCAGTCGCCCACGGCGATGCAATCAGAATCCAAGGAAAAATGGGGAATCCCTTGCTTTTTCCTTGTGAACCACCCCCAGTGTGGGAGTCTATGCTTCCTGGCAATTCCCCTCATCGGTGGAAACCATGCCGCTCTCCGCGTTTTTGCGCCGGTGATTTGCTATTCCCCGCAGGGCGACGCGTGCCCGTTCCCGGATGCCCGCATTGCGGAATTCGGCTCGCCCCCTTTTGGAGCCATTTGAAGACCGCTTCGCTTCCGCCGGCCTTAGTGACGGCCACCGTCAGGTCCACCCCCGACACCCGGTACAGCGCGCTGCCCAGGTCGAAGCTCGGTTCGTTAGCTCTTTTTCGGAGCCGACTTCGCGGCTGACTTTGGCTCTCATCCGAAAAGGCGTTCAGGCAAGTTTGCAACTGCTCATCGCACGACCGCAGTTGTTCTTAGGGTTTATTTGTTAAACCGCCTTGATCGAAATTAACGGTTAGACAATAACATGGAGAATTGCTTGCTGGGCTCAAAGGTCACGGTAGTTTGAGCGGTTTGCTGACCTTGGGGTTGTCCAGCCAATCTAACTCGTCGCCTGTGGTCACCGCTTGCCAAAGAGAGGGAGAGGCTGCGGCCATGAAAATCTTGCTCGTATACCCCGAGTTTCCGGATACCTACTGGAGCTTCCGTCACGCGCTCGGGTTGTGGAATAAGCGCTCGGCCTTTCCGCCGCTGGGGCTCTTGACGATAGCGGCGATGCTGCCTCGCTCCTGGCAGCGGCGGCTGGTCGATCTGAATGTAAAGCCGCTAGGACAAGCGGACATCGCTTGGGCCGACATCGTTTTCCTGAGTGCCATGATCGTGCAGCAAGAGTCGCTGCAACAAATCATTCGCCTGTGCAAGGCGGCCGGCAAACGCGTGGTCGTTGGAGGGCCGTTCGCGAGCACCGGCGCCGAGCACCTGCCAAACGCCGACCACATCTTCGTGGGGGAGGCGGAGACAACCTTTGACGAATTCGTCCGCGACCTGGAAAACGGCGTGACCAAGCGCATTTATCAGGCCGCCGACAAGCCCGCGCTCACGTCCACTCCTGTCCCGCAGTTCGATTTGTGCGACTTTACCCAATACATGGCGATGCCGGTGCAGTATTCGCGCGGCTGCCCGTTCCGCTGCGAGTTCTGCGACATCATCGAGATTTATGGGCGGGTACCTCGCACCAAGACTAACGAGCAGATGCTGGCCGAGCTGGACGCCTTGTACGAAGCGGGTTGGCGCGGCGTGGTGTTTATCGTGGACGACAACTTCATCGGCAATAAACGTAACGTCAAGAGCCTACTGCCACACATGGCGGAGTGGTCCGAACGTCATGGCCGGCCGTTCTCTTTCCTTACCGAGGCGAGCCTCAACCTGGCCGACGACGACGAACTTCTCAGTTTGATGAAACGCGCGGGTTTGCGGCGCGTTTTCATCGGCATCGAGACGCCCGTCGAGCAAAGCTTTGAAGGAAGCCCAGAAAGGACAGAACACCCGCCGCGACATGCTGGCGGCAGTCCACAAAATCCAGGGGTATGGCATGGAGGTCATGGCTGGCTTCATCGTCGGCTTCGACAATGACCCCACCGACATCTTCCAGCGGCAAATTGACTTCATTCGCGCCAGCGCTATCCCCCAGGCTATGGTGGGTATGCTCACGGCGTTGCCGGATACCCAACTTTGGCGGCGGCTGGAGCGCGAAGGACGTCTGCTTGCCCACTCCAGCGGCAACAACACCGATGGCTCCCTGAACTTTGTGCCGCGCATGGATACTGCCCAGCTCGTCGAGGGTTACCAAGAGATCCTCAAGACCATTTACAGTCCCGATGAGTATTACCAGCGGGCGCGTGCTTGCCTCAGCCGCGTGACGCAAGATACGCCCGAGCCTCAGGGTGATAACTGGCTCCTGAACCTCATCAGCTTGGGGCGTACGCTTTGCACGCTGGGCGTAGTCGACCGGGAGCGCGGCCCATTCTGGAAGTTCCTAAGCCACATCTTGGTCCACCAGCCACGACGCCTGCCCGAAGCCATCGTCCTGGCGTCGCTCGGCTACCATTACCGCAAGATTACCGAGGATTTACTGCGAATGCCGGCCGACAGAAATGCTCGTCTTGTGGTCCGCGAGGCCGCGGCAATGAAGGCCGCCTGATTATCGAGACTTAGCGTTGGTTGCGCAGGCATGGCTTACTGCGTAATTTGAAGGGGCTGAGTGGTGCTCGGCGAAAACCGTGCGCACCGCAGCCCGGATATATAGCGAACGATTGCCAACGCAATTCCAAGTGCGGTGATTGGAGCTAAAAAATCGACTGGGCTGCGTGAGGCTATCGCCGTCGTCATGGCGAGCAGGCGCGATCCGCGGCATGAACAACTTTGGCAGCAGCATATCACGGCTTGGAGCCGATCCGGTCAAAGCATTCGGGGCTTTTGCTCGGCGCGCCACTGCCGTTGTGCTTGCCGACCTGGGCGCCTTTGAGGCCTCCTCATGGCGGACACCGGCACGACCAGCACCTCGGGCAGCACCGCCGATGGCGTCCTGGGCTGCTACAACGGCGCCGCAAGCGAGATCACCATCCTCCAAGGCTGGAACTGGTATGCCGGCGCCAACCCTGCCCAGATCGGCCAGGACCAATTCGATTTCCAGACCACGGTGACGCATGAGTTCGGCCACGCCTTGGGCCTGGGTCACTCCGCCGACCCCAATTCGCCGATGTTCGAATCACTGGCGCCGGGCCAGGCCCGCCGGGATATGAGTATCGCCGACCTCAACATCCCCGAGCCGCCCACTGGCGCCGACCCACTGACGGCGTCCGGCTTTGGCGATCATAAACAGGTCGTCGCCCCGGTGGGAACAACGCCGAGCCCTGATGGCTTGCGGGCTACCAGGATGCCGGCACCGACGGCATTTGCCCTGGGGCAATGGTTTTTACCCGTCCCTGCTCCGTCTGCGGTGACCTCGTTTCAAAACTTCGCCTTCGCGCCGGCACACGACGTGAACATGCCCTGGGGCGGTGCTGTGTTGTTCCGCAATACCGTCGCCAACCTCCCCGTTGAACGCCCCGAGCAGCGGCATTTACCGACTGGTTGGTCGCACCTGAACGTGCAGCCGATCGAAGCCATGCGGATTGGGGACCCAGCGCCACCGGACACCTGTGGGCCAAATTTTGATAAGGAACGCGATGTCTTCTCGCCCCCAGCTTCGGCGCAGCGCGACTGGTCACCGTCGGATGAGCCTTTGCCGGCCGAGGCGGTTAGCCGCGTGTTCGGGGCATGGGAACCAGACCGGGCACCCATTCAACTGGCTCCGGAGGTAGGAATCGCTGAACGGGAGGCGGCGACTGCAAACGCTTCGAGCCTTGCCTGGGCCGGCGTGCTGGCGATCATGGTGGGCGCGAGGGTCTCCATACGGCAGTCGGCGAAACATTCACCGCGGTTGACGCTAAAGCGTTAATCCCAGTAGACGCGGCACCAAGAGGCGCGGACGATTCGCGTCTCTTGGCTCCTTGAGCGCCGAACTCTGCTCGCCTCGCTGCTGCGTGCCCAGGCTGATCGATTCTGTACGACGGTTTCAGCAACTATGGCGGATGGCGGCAGTGCGGCCGGCGTCGGCCTGTATCTGCAAAACGGCGGCCGTGGCAATGCGGCGTTTGGTAAACGACACCATCGCCCTTATCGTTGCCAACGGTGGCTCAGTCCCAAGCCGCTTTGGCACGCCAAGGAGCGGACTTGGGGAAGCCAATTTTGAACCCGGATTCAAAATGTGGGCCCCGCCCGGGGAGCCTGATTTCTGCGCGGCGGCGTTCTCGGTCCCCGCCCCGGCCCGGACCCCCTTGGCGGAACCTTGGCGAAGCTTTGGCTGAAGCTTCCCAATTCATTATCACCCGGATCGGGCCCCAACCGACGTCGGCACCTGCGCGTCTTGCTGCTCGCGGCAACGCCGCGATCGCGTTTGCGTCGCGAAAGCGATAATAAGAGCCCGAACAAACTGCGAACGTCGAGTTATACATCATCGCGGTCAGGCAAACCACCTGACTTGCGCCTGCCAGGACAAAAGTCTCGGGGCGATCGAGTTGTTGGCCGCGCTTAGAGAAAGCCGGGCAAGTCGCAACGCGCAGGATCGGCATCACGGCGGAGCCGCGTGTCGCTGCTTCAACGGGCGCCCAGGACGAAGAAAGTCGGCGTCGCCTGCAAAAGGAAGAAGGCCGGCTGGAACAACGAATTCCTAGCCGGGGTGTTGCTGGCACGGCGGCCTAGCGATTTTTACATGGGCCGAGGTGCGATTGCCCTTGGAGACCACCGCCCGCGAAAAAGCTATCCGACGCGCCATCCACGACGGTAAACCGCCCCGTTGCGGGGTCCGCGGCAACCGAATCCGCCCATTCCACGCGGAAGTAGACGTGGCACGTGAGCATAAATATCTTCCGGGCGTCACTGTGATTGCCTCAAAAGGCATTTTCGCCGGGCGAATCGGCAAAGTGCTTGACTTTGAGCATCCCACCGGATTGAAAGGCGCACCGTTTCCCAAACCACTTCCAGGCTTTTGTTGGGTCAAAGCTCGCGCTGCATCTTTGCGAGTTTACGGCTCACCTGAAAGAAGATGAGCTTGAGCCGTTGCCTTGATTCTACCACGCGCGGCAGCATCCGTTAGGCGGCGGGAGCGAACGGCACGCTAATTAATCGACTTGTTACCTGGTTTGAATTTCGAGATGCTGTACCATCCGCCAGCACAATGCGAAGAATGTACTGGGGCATCCTATCGCCGCAGATTACGCCCAATTGGTAGTCATCCAATTGCAGTTGTGCCTGCACAAAGCGAACGATGGGATTCAAGTAGCGCGTCGTGTTGCGTACTCCCTGAATTCCTTTGTCGCCAAGCGTTGACGCCACAGCGTCAGCACTTGTCCCCAACTGGAGCAGAATTTGCCCCAATAGCGGCCTGCTGTTCATGCCTACATCAATTTGCAAACAACGTGCCGCACCGCGCCTTTACGCGTTCGACTGTCATTTGCGGAGTTCAAGATCCGGATAGGCACCGGCATCGAAAGCGGTGAGAAAACTGGTCACAGCGGCTGGCAATGGGAAATTGCCGCTCTTGCCGTCAGACTTGAGACGCAGAATCCCTGGCTGCATGAGATCCAGCTCGTAATTGTCGAGTAGGATGTGAGCCTGACAATCGCACGACTGGATTCAAGAACCGAACCGTATTGCGCACGCCTTGAATGCCGGCAGAGCGGAGCGTACTCGCCACTTCAGAGGCGGTTAGGCCCATCGCATGAAGGAGGCTGTCTAAATCGGGGGGATTGCTCATGTCGCGAGGTTCGAGGGGCCAAAACGTAAGTAAGATACCGCAAAAAGCGGCAAATGTCGTACCCGATATGTGGCACCGCACACAGTCCACGTCGACTTAAATGTGCGGGTTGGTGTGAGCATGTGCGAAACGCTGGGGCACACACTGGCCGCCCACGCGGGCGTTCGAGTTCATTCGCTGGCAGCTTTTCGTACAATCCCGTCTTGACATCGAGACACACGGCGGCTCGTTCAAGAAACGCGGGCCGATTAGTTCTTGCATTCCCTCTTTGAGTTCAACACAATTAAATCGTCACGGGCACTCTCTGCTTCTGCTCGTTCTTGCCGTATGCGTTCGCAGCTCTCACCACGCCGCCTTGTGACGTTATGCTTATCGTTAGGAAGCGAATGACCAAATTGACGGAACCTGACAACGCAATTCGACGACCGACCGGATTTCCAAGTGACTCTCCGGGAAGTCGCTTGCAAACTCTGTTTCGTATCGTCTCGCGGGCGTCGCTTTATACCCTGGCGCAAGCTGGGTATTGCTTGCAGCGCTTTTACTCGCTGACGTAGGAAGAATCCTTCCCGTGGAAGAAACGAGTTGGTTTTTCGTGATCGGATGCTTTGCATTTACGTCAAACATGGCCGGCTTTGTAAGTCTTGTGTTGGCCATGAACGGCCGGTCGAAAAGCCGCATGGCTCTTTACACGCGTTGGCTCAGCGTCGCTCCTTTTGTTTTTTTGGCAGTGATTCCCAGCGGCTATTTGGGCTGGATGGTTTGCGCATTCAGCAGCGTGCCCTCTGAAGCCACATTTTTCGCTATCAACGGCGTCCTTAGCAGCGTGGGCTTTATTGCTGCAGTTATCGTGGGCTGGGTAGCATCTCGCAGTTATCGGTGAGACTCAAACCGTTGGTTTAGTGCCGCTTTCCGCGCGTTTATGTGCGCGCCGAAGCAGCCGGGTCGATTTGAAAGTCATTGGGAACGACAACGCCGAGAGGAATGTACTCGGCATCTAGCGTTCCCAAGGAACACTCCCCGGGGAAGCCGTCAATTGTTCAAAGATTTGAGTGATAGTCGAAGGCCGCGCGGACAACTCCCCCTCCCCGCGATGCTCATCATCGCTGGCTTGTGGCCTGCCGCTCGCCGTGCAAGATGGCTTGGATAATCGCCATGCCCGTGACCCCGATTACGTCGCTGACCACCTCGGTCAGTTTGACGTTCATCTGCTCCAGCCCCTTTTGCATGTGCTGCACGTGCTGGCCCGCGTAGCGAATCAGCATCTGCCGTTGCCGCAGATCGCTGCGCAGCACCACCACCTGCTCGGCTGGTCGGAAGGAGGCCGTCAGCAGACTGTAGCTGTGCAGCCGTTGCAGCCACTGACAATCGAGTACGTCACTCTTGGGACCGCCGGGAGCATGCCGCGACTGCCGCGGGTCTACCAGATTGACTCCGAAGCCCCGCGACTCCAAAAGCTGAAAGAGCGGTATCCAATAGATGCCCGTCGATTCCATGGCGATGGTCTTAACTCCGCATTGGCTCAGCCAGTCGGCCAAGGCGATCAGGTCGGCGATACAAGGTACCGAAGGAACATACCGAATGGCAGGCCAATACAAAGGACAATTGCAATCACGGCCGTTGCTTCAAAGCCAACCGGATGAAAGAAGGAATATCGCCCCGCCATGGGTTAATGTCGCCGGCAATAGGCCAGTCTTTGCCCGAATGAGGCCGGCAATGATGCCCTCCCACAAGGTAAAAGCCAGCAGCGGATAACCCGCTGCGGTCACAGTCGTAGCCAAATAGATGTGGCAGAACGCGAAGGCGACTCCCGAGGCGATACCAGCCCGCATCGGCATGAGCGTTTCGGCAAGCAGTCCGTAGACATAGCCTCGAAAAAGCAATTCCTCCATGAAGTTCCCGAGCAGAGCAAATAGCAGTATTGCCGGAACTTGCATGAAGGGGACATGACCGCCGCGTGCATTCAGCGGGTTCGCTGATAGACCGCCACGAGCGGCGCCACCACCACCAGCGCCCCAACTACGCCTAGTAGCATACCGACCGCCAGTCGCCCCCGCGTCCATTCGATAATCGCTTGGTTCTCTCGGTCAAGGAAATAAACGCCGAGGCTTAGACCAAGGCAAGCAACTCCAAAGATCGTCAAAAATCCCGGATCACTCGACAGCCGAATCCAAAAAAATGCTTCGGTCCCGAAACTCCATAAGCCGAGAGGCGTCATGGCATCGCGGAGCAGGACGAACAGCGCGACATAAATGACGATCCGGAGCCGTGGCTGGCGCCGAGCCAGAACAAGCATCGCCGCGCCCAGGATCAGTCCAGGGCATGTCCGAACAAGATAGGTCGTGAGAGCTTCGAAAGTCGCATCCATAGTGCCCCCCCTGTCGGAGACCACATAAACCAGGGTTGCCGAGTGTTAAATCATTATCTTGTCCATTTAGAAGCATGTCCTGTTCGGGTCCCGAACGAGACTCGCTTCGAAATGGCATACATAATGGTTGACGGGCGCCCCACGCACGGTCAGCCGTTGGTTAGCCGGAATCTCCGATGAGCAAGGTTCGAATCCACTCACTTGTCGCGGCCTGACGCACCTGTTTACCTTGGCCGTCTTTGTCGGTCGGGCGTGCGCCGCGTTCCAGCAGCAGCCTGATGATGCCCGTCTGCTGCTGACGTGCGTGCCGGCACCACTCCCTCCTCGCCCAGTGGTCTGAACGGCGAGATGCAGGGGCGTTGACCCAGCCTTGTTGGGCGCCCTGGTTGGCGCCACCATCGAGTAGCGCTCGGACCGCGGGCAACGACCGTGTTCGCACCGCTCGGTGCAAGGGCGCCACGCCACTCTTATCCAAAGCATTGGGATCCGCGCCAACCGACAACAGGTACTCGATCGTTTCAGCCTGTGCCATCGGATTCCAGCGGTTGGCGTCCGCCGCGTAGTGAAGGGGTTCGGCGCCGCGGCGATTCTTCGCGCGGCAATCCGCCCCGTGGGTAACGAGGAGTTCTGCGACCGGACGCCGAAACGCGGCGGCCGCCATATGCAGAGCCGTGTCCCTGGCGTAAAGGTAATGCGCGATTTCGCTGAAAAAGAAGTTGATGCACGTGGCGTTCAGCCCCAACCTCAGCCGAAGCAGTGGCAATAGACGGACTTGCCGCCAAGCCGCGCGACACTTCGTCGATCTCGCCATTCACGATTAGGCGAATGAAATCAAGGAAATCCGATTTCACCTTTGGCATCGGTTTCTCTTTTGGCCAATAACAAAGCTCACGTTTCGGCCCGCTCATTTAGAAGTCTATAGAAGTTAGCGGTTGGCTGAGCATGGCGAATCGGCTGCTGTCGGCATAAAGCCAGATGAAGGTCGATTCAGGACCAGCACCTTGTAAGGCGGCCGGGCGCAGCGTCTCCTCTACGCCAACCCTGCGCGAAGTTTCCGACGTTTTGGACCGCGATGTCCTCTTGTGCGGGAGGAATATCGACGCCCCGCATACGCGGCAGCGGCGCCAGAAGAGGGACTTGCCTTAGCTTTGCGCCGCTCAGCAAGGCAATTCACTGCCATTTCGAGGTTAATCTGACGAAGGCGATGCGATGCAAAAGGTGGATTTTAGAGGGATGCGATGACCGGCAAATGATCGCCTTTAGTAAGCCGTTTTTGACGCAGCAAGTTATCTACAATGAAACCATCTGCGAATTCTTCGAAACCCCCAGGACCTTTGCCATGAACCAGGGTTCGGCCACCACCGAGATCACTTTGCCCACGAACCTCTCCCCGGGCCGACCGCTGTCAGTGCAAACGTTTGGCCTTACAGATCCCGGACGTGTCCGGCACTCGAATGAAGACCAGTTCTTCATTGCCGAGTTAGCCAAGGCCATGAAGGTGCTGTATACGAGCATGCCTCAACCCACGACGCAGCACTCCGACGAGCGAGGCTACCTTTTCATTGTGGCCGACGGTATGGGCGGGCACCGGGCCGGAGAACACGCAAGTGCCCTGGCTGTGGAAACCATCGAGACGTTCGTCCTCAACACCCTCAAATGGTTTTTCATGCTCAAGGGCGGTGACGACCTAAACATCCTCAAGGAATTTCAGACGGCATTGCAACAGGCCGACGCCAAAGTGTGCCAGGAGGCAGCGCAGCACTCCGAATTTGCTGGCATGGGAACTACCGTGACAATGGCCCACAGCATTGGTTCCCGGCTGTTCGTTGTCCACGTGGGCGATAGCCGTTGCTATCTTTTTCGCGGAACGAAGCTGCATCGCCTGACCCACGACCACACCCTCGTTGAAGAGATGGTGTCCCGGGCCACATTCGGCCGGAAGAAGCAATTCGACATCACCTTCGCCATGTGATCACCAATGTTATCGGGGGCCATGGGGTGGGGGTGAATGTGGAGTGCCACCGGGTCGAGTTGGAGGCCGACGATACCGTCCTCCTGTGTTCCGACGGTCTCACGGGCATGGTTTCTGACGACCGCGTCGCTGCCGTTCTTCGAGCCGAACACGACCCACGGGCGGCTTGCGAACGCCTAATGACCGAAGCTAGGGAGCAGGGCGGCAAGGATAACATTACTGTCATCGCAGCTCGCTTTGCGGCGACCTCATGAGAGATAGTTCCGTGATACTGCTTTAAGTCGCTGCCAGAAATCCGGAGGCCGCGAAAACCAATATTCAAGGCCGTCGGCGAAAAGGAAACAGACATGCCTGCACTGCCGAGCTTTAAAGACGTTTGGGGGCTTCTAAGGGAAGCCGGTGCTCGGTGGGTAGAACACAAGGCGTCTCGCCTCGGTGCGGCCCTCGCATATTACACGGTCTTTATGTTGGCGCCACTCCTCGTGATCGTGATAGCCATTGCTGGTTTTTTCTTTGGCGCGGATGCAGCTAAAGGCCGGCTGAGCGGGCAAATCGAAAGCGTAGGCGGTAACGAAGGGGGCAATGCCGTTCAGACGATGGTAGCCAGCGCTGGCAAGCCTGCATCCGGGACGCTCGCGGCCGTCTTGGGGATTGTCATGCTGGTTGTCGGCGCGGCGGGACTTTTCGGTCAACTTCAGGACGCTCTACACACGTTTGGGAGGTTCAGCCCAAGCCGGGGTGTGGCATTCTCGGGTTTCTCCGGGATCGCTTTTTGTCCTTTTCGATGATTTTCGGGACTGCGCTTCTACTGCTGCTCTCGCTTGTGGTCAGCGCGGCGCTGGCGGCCGTGGGAAGCCAGCAACTTGAGAATGCCAGTGATTTGCCAAGACCAGCCGCCTAACAATGGCGCTGCACCGAACGTGGGCGGGCGACCGCAGTTTACAATTCGGACGCTACTAGCCGCCCGCATCGGTGAGCTTGATCGTTCGGCCTGCGTATCCGATGCAATGAGGACGTGAAGCCTAGGGAAGCGACGTGACCAATTGCGGCCTCGGGAGTCAGCCGCTGGGAAGTGCGGCCAAGCCGCCTCATCCTTCTGAAGGCTGACCCACGACGAGAAAGCCATCCTGATGACCAAGCGTGTGAATCCCCGCCGTCGCGGCTCGTATGGCATCGACGCCCCCTATCGCGGCCTTCATGGCCATCGTGGCCGCTCTGGAGTTCGCCCTCGCCGTCCTCAGCGGCAAGGTGTTGCCAGTACTGGCTGGCCTCTTCATCCTGGCCATCCTCGGTTTCTATCTCCACGGCACGCTCCGAGGAAAGTTCCTCCTTTGGGCCGATTTGCTCGAGTCGCTGAACCTTCGGGGGGATGAGCGCATCCTGGACATAGGATGCGGCCGGGGAGCGGTCCTGCTCATGGCCGCCCAGCACTTGACCACGGGCCGGGCCGTGGGCGTGGACCTCTGGCGAACGGTCGATCAGTCCGGCAATGCAGCCGAGGCCACCCGGCGCAATGCCGTCGCCGAGGGCGTGGCGGATCGGGTCGAGTTGCACACGGGCGACATGATGGCGCTGCCCTTCGAAGACAACAGCTTCGATCTGATTCTCTCCAGTCTGGCGATCCACAACATCAGCGGGCGCGCCGGCCGGCAGAAAGCCATCAGCGAAGCGGTGCGGGTACTGCGTCCGGGCGGTCGGCTGATGATTGTCGACCTGCGGGCCATCCGGCAACACCAGCTCCAGCTCGCCAGGATCGGCATGAACGATGTTGCCCGCAGGTGGCTGGGATGGCGGTTCGGCCCGGTCGAGACTCGTGACCGCCACCAAGCCGGAGGGTTGGAGTTGAGACGGTCCTATTTCTGTTCATTGGCTTTCGGCAGGCGCTCGTCAAGTAGCAAACCGAGACAAGCAGAGCGTAGTGGACCGCGCCGAATCAACCGTTGCACCTGACGGGCCGGGCCATCACGGTAACTCAGGAGTGTAATTTCAGCAGGCCCGCCCCGCAGGTGAACCTTGGCGTTCCATCAAGGCTCACCTTTTGACGCCGTCCCAACCTGCTTTGATATCTGTGAAAGAGTGGTTTGATCGGAAGAAACGGTTTTCCCCCCGGGTTCGCGCACTGCTTCAGCCAGGCGAGGCCTGACTTGCTGGGAAACTTCTTCGTGGGCATCTCCCAGTGCAGGTTGTGACGCCGCAGGATATGCCGGACCTTGTTGACCACGCGTGTCCGATCTTGGCCAGCCTCCTTGCGTAACGGCGGCCCGTATCTGCAAAACGGCGGCCTTGCAATGCGCGTTTGGTTAACGACACCATCGCCCTTATCGTTGCCAACGGCGGCTCTCGGCCAAGGCGCTTTGGCAAGCCAAGGAGCGGGCTAGGGGCAGCCAATTTTGAATCCGGATTCAAAATGTTTAGCCCCCATCGGTCGTGGTTTCTGAGAGCGAAAGTCCCAAAGTTACTCGCCAGGCACGCCGGCTAATCGGCCAGGCGTTTGAAGGCGGTGTCGGAACCGCTGCTGTACGGCGCCCGCGGGGCGTGGGGCGACGACCTGGCGCGGACGCTGGCGGCCGGTTCGGCGTCGAACTCGTCGTGCTGAGCTGCCTGACCGACGCAGTATCGTCCTCATTCGACGCCGGATACGACCGCACCGTCAAGGCCCATATCGACCGCCTTAACGGGCTGAGGTCTGTGGCTGCGGTCCCCGACGCCATTTGCCTTGCTTGCGGCGCTCGAACCGGCGCCGCCGTGCTACCTTGCCGACGACCTGGAAGAAGTCGAGCTGCCAGCCGTCGGCCTCCAAGTGCGGTTCACGCGGCTCGAAATAGTCCGGATGTTGCGGGTTGCCGCTCCCCGGCCGCACTGCTGCCACGCCGGCACCGGCTTACTTTGAGCACGTCGCAGCAGCAGTTGCGTGATGTGCCGCCTGGCGACCTCGCACCCCTCGGCCGGGGACAGCTCCCAGTCGAACGCCAACATGTGCCAATACCAGCAATACCGCCGCGGGCACGACTCGCGGGACAGCCGCTCGCGCGCTTGCTTTAACTCGATTGGCGACGGTACCAGGGACAAATGGATTCTTCCACCCAACGGTTCACTCATACGACTGGTGCGACTTTCCGCCCGCAGAATTAACGACTTACCGCAACCGAGGCGGGCACAGTAAGCGGCGCCGGGGGCATATTCCCTCATTGGAAGCATGCCGGGGGGAGTGTCAATACGCGGGTTCCCAACCAGCTCCTGTTCGGCACACCCAAAATGATTGAGTTGTTGCCGTTTTCTGCTTCGATCGGATCGACCGCGTTGGCTCGTGAAAGCTGCTCCGGCGTTGCGGACTGCGTTGCGGCCCGGATTATTCGCATATGGGTGTTCTGATGGCAAGGACGCTCACATCGGATGGTCAAATATCCCTCCTTGACAAGCACTCGAACCCATCCCTAGCATAAGCGGAATTATTCACGTAGGAGGTTTCGATGATGTTGGCGCCGTGTGCTCCCCCGTCCTGTCTCACGCTTGTCGTGGTTTCTCTTGCCTTTCGCACTGCCGTCTACGGCCAAGGCTTTACTTGACTTTATGCCTAACCGCGACGGCGTGACCGATCCTCGAACAAAGCTCCTTCCGAAGACTCGAAACGACATTTTATGGTGCCCCAACTTTGCGCCTGATAGAGGTCCCTGTCCGCGCGGCGAGTTGAGGTCGTTTCGACATCATCGCGCACTGTTCACCCATAAACCTCACGGGCCTCCTCCCATGCCGGTTCTACCGCTACGCTTTGTCACCTTCCTTGCGCCTAATATGCTGTCGGTCTACAAGTTCATCACACGCTTCGTCAGCGACCGTTTGGGACTGCCGGCCGAACTCCAAATCGGCTTGAGCTACTCGCAGCTTTCGATGAGGTCGATGTCGGTTTCGTCTGCGGTCTTCCTTATATCCAGCTCGCGCAGCCAGGCGAACCGCCGGTGGAACCGCTTGCTGCACCGGTCCTTGGGGGAGAGCGGTTCGGGGGTCAACCAGTCTATTTTTCGGATGTCGTCGTTCGGCGTGACAGCCCGTTTCACTCGTTTGCGGAGCTTCGCGGTCGGACCTGGTGCTACAACGAAACGCAGTCGCAATCGGGCTACGGCATCACGCGGTATCACCTTGTTCAACTCGGCGAGACGGCCGGCTTCTTCGGCGAGGTGATCGAGACGGGCTGGCATGAGAAGTCGCTGCGGCTGGTTTGCTCCGGCGAAGTGGATGCCGGCGGATTGATTCGCGGTTCTGGCCATTGCCCTGCGAACCAACCTGAAGTGGCGGCCGAGCTTCGTATCCTGGATAGCCTGGGCCCTTCAACGATTCAACCCATCGTAGTTTGCGCCGGCTTTGTCCGGGTGCGGGCCGATCTCCAGGCCGTGCTTGTGAAAATGCATCAGCATGACCTGGCAGAAACCCTTGGCCCACGGTTTCGTGGAACGGTTCGTCCCTCTCGGACGGTGATTACGATGACATCCGTGCGATGCAAAGCACATCCGAGGCGGCCAATTTCCTGGTCCTGCGTTGAAGCGGTTCACGGCGTGACCAGGAGCCCGGCCTGGACGGCGACCCTCCTTTCTGCCATCCTCATGGAATCGGTCGGATCGGCCGCGTTAGCTTCCGGCTGAAATCTGCTCCGGCGTGCGGACCTATGCCGACCGAAGCAGACAATGAAGTTTGCCTTTGCACAAGACGATGGGACCGACGTCCTTCCAGCCCCGGCCGCTCAATTTGAACGCATGCTGTTAGCCTCGATTGATTCGTAATTGCAGATTTTGCCCAGCGTCGTGAAAGTGACTTCAAGAGCCTGACTTTCCAAGCGTTTCCAACAATCCGATGTGGCCCAGGCTGTGCCCCAGTAGTGGTAGATTTCGTCGCGGACTATCAGGCGTTTGGGATCGGTGGTCTTGTGAAGTTCTTGGCCGGAGTCAGCCAGGAACCGTCGGATTGCTGCGACGCGAGCAGCCATTTGCGAGCGTCTCGAAAGACGGACGAGTCATCGCCGGCATGGACCTTCGCCAGAACGTAGATCGCGAGGCCGGTCGTGAGGGCATCGCTTGGTACGCCTTTTTCCCAGCCCCACGCACCGTCGCCGTTCCGAGCATCGAGCAATTGTTGACCCAGTTTTGCGACTTCCTCGGGCGGCCCGAACTGACGCTCAAACAATAGCCTCATCGCCAACCATTCGCGATTATCGGGATTCGGCGTCTGTTGCCGTTGATAAGCAAGGGCTTTC
>CAVVSQ010000017.1:0-194215 GCA_963750865.1 uncultured Planctomycetota bacterium | reverse complement strand
CGGAGCCGGCCGACGAGCTGGAGATCTAAGCGCCGATGATTACGTGTAGACGTCAGCTCCTCCTAGGAACATACCCGAGTCGCAGAGCGTGAAACCGACTATGTTGTTCTCTTCGCGGATGTCGCGACCATGGAACAAAACCCTCCCTTGGGTGGGCTCGAGGACGCCTGTGATGATCTTCACGGTCGTGGACTTTCCCGCCCCGTTTGGCCGAGGTAGCCGATCCTCACCGGCGGAAATGGTCAGGCTAGCCTCCTGGATGGACGGGATGCCCCGATAGAGCTTCCAGAGGTTCTGCAATTCGAGCATTGGTGCGGAGGTGATCATGGCTCTCCTATGTAGCAAGCTACATCGGTATTTGTCAAGTAGCATCCTACATAGGTAGAATCCCGGAATGGCAAGTGACGCGAAACTGTCTCATACCGCGGCGCTGATTCTGCAGGCGATTCATTCGGGGTACGTGTACGGGTTTAGCGTTATGGAAATCACAGGCCTTCCGAGTGGCACCGTGTACCCAGCCGTACGCAGGCTCGAGCGCGACGGGCTTATCCAATCCCAATGGAACGGGCCTGACGGCCGAAGCGGAGAAACGTCCACTCCGGAAGTACTACAAGCTGACACGGCAAGGCCGCACAACGGTGGACGATCGCAGAGCGATACCCACTCATAACGAAGTTGACGTCTGCTGCCGAGGTCGACGCGTGAGAGTTGTAAGAATGCGAGTGGTTGGTTCACGGCGACTTTGCTGCTACGCTGCTGCGCCAAGATAGTCCCAGCACCGGAGAGGTGGGAGTGGACGCAGGAGTGGCAGTCTGAGTTGTGGTACGTGTACCGGGCGTCAGTGTCACGATCACCCTTTGCGACGTGGAGGAGATGCACTCGATTCGCTCTCGCGCGGTGAATGATGCCTTGTGGCTCCGGCGAAATCGCGAGACACCCTCACCAGTAACCGCAGTCCGCCCACGGAGACTGTGCGACTTGGCTGTTGGTGCTGAGTGCATTCAGTTTTCTTCTTTCCACGATGATGGTTGCCAGGATCACGAGAAGCTATGACCTCAATGGATCGCCCAGGCAGGCGCAATCTGGTGTCAATCACGCGAGCCGGCCTGATTTCTCATAACGCTGCAACCATCGATTTTGCCGATTATCGGCGGCGCTGGAGGATTTCGTGGGAATCAATGGTTCAGACGGACGTGGCACCCATTTGCCGCGTGATACGAGCTGAACGTTGCTCTGGGTCTGCGGAAAAAGCCGACAGCCGGTACAGTTGCCGTAGGATCGGGGTCGGTTTGGCTTCGCATAGTCGACCTCAAAGTGTCACCTGACGCGCTCAAGAGCGCCAATGAAGCTAGGCGTTGGAATGCTGTTGCTTGCTCCAGCCGCACACAGGGTTGGGGGCAAATACAAGGACGAGCATGTCGGCCAGACAGGATGGTCTCTGTCGAAGAGGGCATGCGGCGCAGTGACGGTGGAGAACATCAGCCCAGAAGCTGGATTCGGACTGCCGATGTTGGAATCAGCGCTGCTGCTCGTGGTCTGATTCCGAGTTCACGCGCATCGCCCCGGGAACGTCCGGGTTTGCGTTGGCAACTCTCCGACCAGAGTCGCCGAAGGACTGGCACAAAGAGGCAGGTGGAGCTTGGATTCGATGTCGTTGACGGCCGAGGCCTGCAGCTTCATCTGCAGCCGAGTTGCCGATCGCACACCCAGGCCTATCTGCACCATTGTGTTTGCGTTGTTCCTAGCATGCCTTGCGTTGCCAGCTACGACGCCGTTGCCGCTCGGTGAGTATCCGGCCGTAACACACCCCAAATTCGCCGAGGTGCGGTGGCGCCCGTTGGATATTTCTATCCATCAAGCTGGTTTGCCTGACGCTGTCTGTGGCGTTCACTTCACTGGTGATCAGCTTCGGATCGCGGGCTCTTTAACGTAGAGAATGCAGCTTGCGCCCCGTTGTTCTCGACGTTTGTCGGCCTACTGTTCTCTTACCGCTGGGCTCTTCGGGACCAAAGATTGCGTTGCCCGGTCTGCCTGAGCTTGCTGACAAACCCCGCGACGGTCGGACACCCTTCGAGAAGCTTCCTTGCGTGGCATGGAACGGAGTTGATGTGCGACCAGGGCCACGGACTGTTGCATGTACCGGAAATGGCTACGAGTTGGTTCAGCACGCAGCGATGGCTCTCACTGGACGGTTCATGGAGCGGGCTTTTTTCCAGGAGGCTTGGCAGATCGATGATCTAAGCATTCTGGTCGCCGTCATCGATGCAAAGCAACTCACGGGATATTACGTCCACCGGGAAGATCGCGGCGTCGCCGGCTAGGGCGCAAGCTGCCAAGGCGATCCAGGTTGGCAGCGTCCTCGGCTTGTCGCGACCCGCATTGCTGGCCGTCCCCGACAGCGCTAGCTTCGCTGCCAGCAAGCTTTCGACCTGAAGTCATCCCCCGGCACAACAGCAAGCGGATGCGCATTCATCTCCGCGAGCGCAAGGGCAAGTTGACGCGCGAAGCCGACACGTCGCTGACGGGGCGTTGTCGCTCCATCGCGGCGTAGTTGAGCAGCTAGCAACTTTGGGAAACAGAGCGGCTTCTCTGGCTCCTTCCAGAATCGGATGTGCCGGGCAGAGTCTACGAAGGGATTGCGAGTGGCTGGTCAGATTCGGCGCCGAAGTCCGCGGCGGGTTTGCCGGAGCCGCTCCGTGCGCGGCCTCCGGAGCCAACCCATGTGCGCGTCCATTGCGCGAGACGACACGCATCAGAGATCAGAATGGCGAACGCGAGTGCCGCATAGGCAATCCACCCTTCGCGGTAGTTGCCGGTATGCTGCTTGGACTGCGCGAGCACATTGGGCAGGATGGAGCCACCGAGCGCGCCGATCTCGCCGATCATGCCGCCGGCGACTGCAGTGGTGATGGGCCAGCGCAGCGGCACGAGTTGGAACGTCGCGCCGTTGCCTGCGCCCAGCGCGGCGAAGCAGAGCATGAAGATCAACGTGGTGGCGGTGAGCGACGGCGCACTCACCAGGCTGAACAGGGTCGCGATGACGACCAGAAACACCACGCTGAGCGTGGTAATTCCTCCCAGCTTGTCGGCAAACCAGCCGCCCACGACGCGGGTGAGACTGCCGGTGATAGCGGCCAGCACGGTCAGCGATCCCGCTTCCACCTTGCTGACGTGGAACTGGCTGTAGAAGAACGAAGGCAGGAAAGTGGAAAGGCCGATGAATCCTCCGAAAGTGATGACGTAGACGAAGTTGAGATACCAGCCATCGGCCTCAAAGAGGCACTGCAGGTGCTGACGGATCGACTGATGCTCAACATCCGGCGGCTCCTTGGCAAAGAGGATCATCACGGCGAGGGGAAGCAGCATCATTGCGGCGGCGAAGCCGTAGACATGCTGCCAGCCGAAGTGCATGGCCAGGCGCGGCGCGAAGAGCGCGGCCAGCGCAGTGCCGCTGTTGCCTGCTCCAGCGATGCCCATAGCGAGGCCTTTGTACTGCTTGGGAACCAACCTGAGCCGAGCGAGAGCGCGACGCCGAAGCTGGCGCCGGCGATGCCCAGCAGCACGCCCATTGCCAGTACCTGATGGAAGGTATGCACAAAGAAGAATCCATAAAGCAGTGCCAGGACGATGCAGGACATCTCCACGATGGCGGCGCTCTTGCGGCCGATGTACTGGCTGAGCACACCAAGTGGGAAGCGCATCAGCGCGCCGGCCATCGTGGGGATGGAGACCATCAGGCCGACCTGGGCAGGAGACAGATGGAACTGCTCGGTGATGAACGGTCCCATGGCGCCATTGAGCACCCAGACCGCGAAGGAAAAGTCGAAGTAGAGAAACGCCGCGAAAAGTGTCGGCGCGTGGCCGGACTTGAGAAATAGTTTTGCGTTCGCCATGGGAGAGACTCCTCTGGTTAATGAAGCGTGGGCTTGGATGTCGATTGCTGTGAGCGACGTCGCGGTGCGCTCCGGGCGATGCGGTTGCGGCGAACGTGGCCGCAGGTGTTGCGCAAATCTCAGCGATGGCCGGCGGTGCGTTCCACACGCACGGCGCACTGCTTGAAGTTGGGCTCGCGGCTGATCGGGTCATACGCGCCGAGAGTGCAAAGGTTTGAGTTCTGCTCCGCGAAATGAAAGGGCATAAAGACCTGGCCGGGAGCGACGATGCCGGTGATGCGCAGTTCGACGTTGGCGACGGCACTGCGCCGCGAGGCGACGGTAACGCGGTCATGCTGGCGCAGGCTGCGCCGCTCTGCGTCGAGGGGTTCATCTCCAGCCACGCGTGGGGCACCATGGCATTGAGTATGGGCGACCGCGCCGGTCTTGGTGCGGGTGTGCCAATGCTCCACGGTGCGGCCAGTGTTGAGCACAAGGTCGTAGTCGCGGTTGGGCTGCTCCTGGAAAGGCAGGCAGGGGACGCAGTGCAGTTTGGCGCGGCCGCTTTCTGTCTGGAACTGCCGTCGCGGTAGAGGCTTTCGCCGCCCCATTGCGCGCCGCCTTCGTCTTCGAGCTGCTGCCAGGTAAAGCTGCTGTAGTCGCAGAGGCGCCCGGCGGAAACGCGCTGCCACTCGAGCCACGCATCGTAGGTCGAGGTCCAGCCAGGAAAGAGTTGCGTCTTTCACACCGAGGCGCGCGGCCAGATCGAGGAAGATGTCGAAGTCGCGGCGAGCTTCGCCGGGTGGCGCGGCAAACGCATTGACCTTGCTGACGCGGCGCTCGGAGTTGGTGTAGGTTCCTTCTTTTTCGCCCCAGATGGCGGCGGGCAGAACCAGATCAGCAAAATCGCGGTGGGGGTGGGAAGAAGCCGTCCTGTACCACGACGAAACTCGGCAGTATTGAGGGCCTGCGCGAGCAATTCGTAATTGGGAAACGAGACCGCAGGATTGGTCGCGATGAACCAGAGCGCTTTGACGCGGCCGGTGACGGCAGCTTCGATGATGTCCGGATAGGCGAGACCGCGTGCGCTCGGCAGACGGTCTTCGGCGATGTTCCATAGCGCGGCTAGCTCGCGAGCGGTCAGCATCACAGTCGAACTTGCGATAGCCGGGCATGGAGGAGGCAAAGCCGCTCTCGCGTGTGCCCATGGCGTTGCACTGGCCCGTGATGGAAAAAGGAGCAGCGCCGCTGCGGCCGATGTTGCCGGTAAGCAGCGCAAGGTTGTTGATGGCCGCAACGGTGACCGAGCCTTGCGTGGAATGGTTGACGCCCATGGTCCAGCCTATGAACGCTGCCTTCGCGCGTCCGTAAGACATCGCCTTTGCTGGTCGCCTTGGTTCGGTTAGGGCCTCTCCTCTATGGCGGCGGCCTTTCCGGCGGCGAGCGCCACCTGCGTGCGCTGGAGTTCCTCAAGCAAGTCGGACTCGGCGACCGCCTGGACCATCATCCCGGCCAGCTCTCGGGCGGCCAGCAACAACGGGTCGCCATCGCCCGCGCCTGGTCAACAACCCGGCGATCTTGATGTGCGACGAGCCGACCGGCAACCTCGATTCGAAGACCAGCAAGGAAGTCATTCAGCTCTTCCGCGACCTCAACGCCAAGCGAGGCATCACGGTCATCCTGGTAACGCACGATCAGGACGTCGCCCGCATCGCCAGGCGGATCGTCGTTTTAAAGGACGGACAAATCGTCAAGGACACCACCGATTTTACCCAGGCGATGCAGATTCTGCATTCATCGGACGCCCTGGATGAAACCTCGGAAAAATCGGAAATCACCGCAAACTTTGCCTAACTTGTGCCGATGAAGAACGGGGACACGGAGCACCAAGCTGTCCGAAAACCGCGGGAGCGAGGCGCCAGACTTTGAGAGTGGCCCGATGACAATCGGTCGGTCGGCAATGGCGGTCGGTTGGGCATGCCTGCTGGCGTTGCCATGCGGTTGCACCGGCCCGCCGGGCTTGGTGCCGCTGGTTGTCCGCGAGCAGCGCACGTTGGACATCCGCGAGCCGTCGCAAATTCCGCAGGCGCCGCTTCCCAAGCTGCCGCCGCCCGCCACGGTTTCCCAGCCCGCTCCCGGCGGCGAGGCCAAGGAACTGTCGCTGGACGAGGCCTTGCACATCGCGCTGGCGAACTCCAAGGTGATCCGCACGCTGGCGGGCACTGACGTAATCTCCAGCGGCCGGACGATCTATGATCCAGCCATCGCGAACACCGCCATCGATGTCGCCAAGAGTGCGTTCGACCCTATCATCACGGCCCAAAACGCCTTTAGCCGCGGTGAAATGCCGTCGCCGATTTTCGATCCGACCGACCCAACCGGCGCGCGCCTACTCGGAAGCCGGGTTGACAATTATGCATTAGGGCTGGGAATCTCGAAGAAGCTTGTCACCGGCGCCACGGTGGGCTTGAACGAAACACTTAACGTCGTCGCACTTTCCCGCCGGCACCGCGCCGCTCAATCCTCAGTCGCAGTCCGGCCTCGCTCTGAGCGTAACCCAACCGCTTCTCCAGGGCGCCGGCGTGGCCGTCAACGTTGCTCCGATCCTAATCGCCCGGCTGCAAACGGAACGGTCGTTCTTCCAACTCAAGGACAGCGTGCAGGATTTGGTCCGCGGCGTGATCCAGGCGTACTGGTCGGTGGTGTTTGCGCGCACCGATTCGTGGGCCAAAATCCAGCAAGTCGAGCAGGGAGCGGCCGCCTTTGACTTGGCGCAGGCCCGCAACAAGGTGGGTCTTGGGACCGCCGGAGATGAAGCCCAAGCAAAGGTGGCCCTGTCAAACTTCCGCGCCGCCCTCATCACCGCCGAAGCCAACCTGCTCCAGTCCGAGGACGTGCTGCGTAACATCCTCGGCTTGCCCCCCACCGAGCCTGCCAGGCTGGTGCCGGTCACGCCGCCCACGCCGGTCCGAGTCGATCCCAAGTGGCAAGAAGTCATCAATCTCGCCGGCGAGATGCGCCCCGATCTCATCGAGCTCAACCTCATCCTGGAAGCGGACCAGCAAAATCTGCGTATCGCGCGAACCAAGCCCTGCCCAAGCTGGACGCTGCCATGTCCTACCAGTGGAACGGTCTGGAGGGAATCGCTCCCAGCGGCGACCGGTTGTCCACCTCGCCGGGGCAGTTCGCCAACTGGTCGCTGGGAGTCAATTTTTCCGTGCCGCTCGGCCTGCGCCTGGGCCGAGCTAACCTCAGAAACGCGGAATTGGTCCTGATCAGCGACACCGCCAACTTGGACCAGGCGCGGCACCACGCGCTCCACGTGCTGGCGGGCAATCTGCGCAACCTGGCCCAGTTTTACGAACAGTACCAGGCGTTCCGCGAGACGCGCACCGCGGCCGCATAAACCTGGAACAACAGATCGCCGCCTTCCGGGCCGGCCGCACGATCTTTTTGAATGTGCTGCAAGCCATCACCGATTGGGGCAATGCCGTCAGCTCGGAAGCCCAGGCCTTGTCCCAATACAACATCGAGCTCGCCAATCTCGAGCAACAGACCGGCACCATCCTGGAAAGCCATGGCGTCCGCTTCATGGAAGAACGCTTTGGCTCCATCGGTCCGCTGGGCCGCCTGGCCAAACCTCGGCTTTATCCGTTGGGATCGACGCCCGGCCCGAATGCCGAGCGCTATCCGGAGACCGGTGGACCGCCGGACAGGGAGTTGGAACGAGATCGGCCGTCTCTCAAAGAACTGGCACCAGCTCAAGGCCCCCAACGCCCCTCGCCCATGGCAGCG
Organism: uncultured Planctomycetota bacterium; assembly: GCA_963750865.1. Taxonomy (GTDB): domain Bacteria; phylum Planctomycetota; class Planctomycetia; order Gemmatales; family Gemmataceae; genus CAVVSQ01. The sequence goes on along the minus strand of CAVVSQ010000017.1, from coordinate 186,548 downwards.
CACCTGGGCGCTCCAGTGCTTGATTCACCAAACCCCGCACGGGCGGATACTTTGAAATAAAAAACCCAACTCAATGCAACGCGGGATTACTTCACAAACTTCGCGATCCGGCCTTTGGGCATTTCGGCGAACACTTGATCGAGTGCCGCTAACGCCAGGCTACGTAAGTCCATACTGTCTCCATCGCCCGTTTTTATTGAGGGACCGGCGTAAACAACGTTTAGCGAAGGCGCGGTCATTTTTCGCGACGCGTTGTTCGCTGCGACGGCGGGGTAAGCGATGGTGATCGTCGCGACCGATGTCCCCAAGGCGGCGTTCAGCGGATTCGAGATCGTCAGAGTAAAGGTCAGTCCCATGGTCGCCGATGCATCCGCATAAATCGTGATAGGAATGGTCGTGGACGTTTGACCAGCGGGGATGGTTACGTGACCATGGTTGATGCCGCCGTAGTCGCTACCGGCCTTCGCCGTGCCATTGCTTGTGCTGAAGTAAACCGTGACCGGCTGCGTGGCAGGAAGGTTGGTCAAAGTTACCGGAACATTGAACACCGTCTTCCCAGAAGTGGGACCGGGCTGGGTGTAATTGGCGATATCGACCGTCACGGGAAGCGGGTAAGTGGTTTGAACGATGGTGCCAATAGCAATTTTCTTGGCCGGATCGATGGTGGCGTTGTAAGCTCCGACCAGGACGACCTGGAAAGTCTCCGGGTTTTGACCTTCATAGTAATCGCCTTTAATCTGAACCGCGACGGTTTGGGCAAGCGCTGCCCCATGGGAACCCGCGCGAAAGAGCACCTTGAAGTAATTCAAGCCCAGGTAGTCATCACCTGCCACAGCCGAGCCGTCGCGCGTGCTGTAAAACACCGTGGTGTCCAACGTCGGCACCTTAGCCAGCGTAATCGTAAAGTAATAAGGCGCCGTAGTTCCCAGCGTCGGCTCCAGCAGACTCGCATACCCGGTCGAGAAACTGATGCTCACATCCCCGCCGGCCGGATTGACGGCGCCCACGGTGAGAGCGGTGCTCGGACCGGCGGCGGCAGCCTGGTTGCCGGCCTGGTCACTGGCCGAGCCGGCGTCAATGGCGATAGCCAATGTGCCCGTGCCGCTGATGTTGCTGATGGTCACCGTCCGGCTCGCACCGGTGCGATCGTCAAAACTCAGCGTACCCGTCGCCGTACCAGTTTGAATCAAATGCACATCCGCCGTAGACAAATTGCTGGCTAGGAAATTGGCATCGCTGTAAGTGACGGTGTATGAAACGGGCCCACTTATTGTGTTAGCAACCGACGGTGGGCTGATGGCCACTTTTGGGAACGTATTGTCGACAATGAATGGCGTACTGGGTCCAGCAGCGGCAGCCGCTGTGCCGGTCTGGTCCGTCGCCGAGCCCGCGTCGATAACGATGCCCAGCGTGCCGTCGCCGCTGATGTTGGTAATGGTCACTGTGCGGTTGGCACCGGTGCTGTTGTCAAAGCCCAGGGTGCCAGTGGCCGTCCCGGTGTGGATTAGATGCACGTCCGCCCCGGATAGGTTGCTGGCCTGGAAAGTGGCGCTGGTGTAAGTGACCGTGTAGGAGACCGGGCCATCCGTGGTGATGGCAGCGGACGGCGGACTAATGGACACCAACGGCCCCGGAGTGCCCACGAGAAAAGTGGCGCTCGGCCCGGCGGCTGCGGCCTGGTTACCGGCCAGATCGTGCGCCGAGCCGGCGTCAATGGCGATGCTCAACGTGCCGTCGCCGCTCATGTTGGTAATGGTCACCGTGCGGCTGGACCCGGTGCTGTTATCAAAGCTCAAGGTGCCAGTGGCCGTGCCGGTGTGGATTAGACGCACGTCCGCCGCGGATAGGTTGCTGGCCTGGAAGTGAGCATCGGTGTAGTTGACCGTGAAGACAACCGGATCGCCCACTTTGGTGATAGCCGGGGCACTGATGGACACCAGCGGAGGCGTATTGTCCACTAGGAACGTGAGGCTCGGACCAGCCGCTCCTGCGGAATTACCCGCCAGATCGGTGGCCGAGCCGGCGTCGATGGCCACACTTAGCGAACCGTCGCCGCTGATGTTGGTAATGGTCACCGTGCGGCTGGCTCCGGTGCTGTTGTCAAAGCCCAGGGTGCCAGTGGCCGTGCCCGTGTGGATTAGATGCACGTCCGCCGCGGATAGGTTGCTGGCCTGGAAGGTGGCGCCGGTGTAAGTGACGGAAAAGGAAACGGGGCCGCCTGCCGTGATGGGTGTTGAGGGCGGGCTGATGGCGGCGGTAATGCTGGTGGCAGCGGCTTGGACAACGAGGGTATGGGCGTTGTCGCTGCTGGCATCGAAGTCGGCGCCCGCGTTGTAGGCGGCGACGATGGTATAAGATCCGGCGGGACTGTTGCCGGGCAGCTTGTAACTGGCGCTGGCGACGCCGGCGCTGACGGTCGCTGAAGTGACGGCCGTGCCTACCAGAGTGTTGCCGCTCAAGACGCTAAAGGTCACGGTGCCTTCATTGACCGGGCCGGCGCCGCTGGCCACGAAGGCGTTTAGCGTCACCTGCTGGTCGCTGGTGCTGAATGGCGCCGCCTGGTCGGCGGCGGTGGTGGTCGTGCTGGTAACGACACCGCCGATCGTCACGTCGGAGATTCCTACGGAGCCTTTGAGCTGCGTGACATCCGAGCCGCCGACGAGGCGGAAAAGGAGCTCAGCGTCCTGGCCCTGAAGAGCGGAAACGTCCAGAGTAATCCGCAACGAACCCCCCGCCGGGGTGACCGTGACATCGGTTGCCGCGTGCCCTTGGGCGACTCCGTTGACCAGGTCCTGAATGTAGTAAGAGTCCGTGGAGTTATTGAAAGGAGACCCAAGGGGGCTTTGTGTGTTGGGGTCCAGCAGGGAGGCGCCGAACGCGTCGGGGGTGGCGCCCGACGGCAGGGTGTCGTCGAAAGTGAGGCCTGTCAAGGTAAAGGATAAGACCTTGGCCCCTTGCGGGATGGCGAAGTCTTGGTAGAGGTCCACCTCGATAGCACTGGGACTTTCGCTGAGCACCGCCTGATGCACGGCGTTTACCATGACTTGTTGCGGGTCGGAAAGCACCCATCCATCCAAGTTGCCGGCACCCTGGTTAAAACCTCCATTGATGAACGCGCTCGCGGGAACAAGGCCGGCGTCAGGATGGATTGGCGATCCTTGAAGCGCTGGCGCAGCGTGCAGGCCGGCATCCAGCATGATCCGATCCTCGAGGATTTCCAGCCAGGGCCGGTGCCGAATCATCCGACTAGACATTGGGACTAAGCGGGGCGTGGTGAGTTGCCGTTTTCGCGAGCGCAAAAAGTACATGGCAATTCTCTCGGTGAATAGACTGTGTGCTATGAGCAATAAGTCCGCGAAGAAGCTGTTTCAAACGGCTAAATTCGACGGGATCGGACGATCGGCCCCCTTAAGCGCGAGCCGAGACGGCGCGTATCCAAAGCGCCGACACAAACGCAGAACGTGCCCCAACGGTTACCTTGGCTGGTGAAGGGATACGCTGATGCGGAGATAGAGCTTGCTGAGTTTACTCACACTTCCGCGCAATAGCCAGGATTTTCCTGAGTTTATTTCTTGCCGCTTCTGCCACAGGCTAGCGAAGTGCGCATGGGCTCTGGCAGCGACGGCTTGTTCCGCTTGGCCACACCCGGTCGTTCCACCTGCTCATTCCGGCAACGCCCGTACACTCACTTCCTTGAACCACACCACGTCACCTGGATCATGAACTTGCAGTCCGATGTAACCCACGGGCGGACGCTTCGGCTCGCGCTTTGGCTCGTACCACTGCTTGCGCGGCGGCAAGTCCGTCGTCTCGGAGTCGAAAGTCGAGATGGATTTGCCATCGACGTCTACGTGCATGGTGGTGCCCTTGAGCGTGATGACCATCGTGCGATAGCCGTCAGCCCTTGTTTTGGGCAGTGGAGCGGCCTTGGACAGCGAGTAAACCGAGCCGGTGCGATGATACTCGTTGCCGATCTCGGAGATTTGGATTTCATAGCCGCGATGCACCGGATACCAGGCGCCGATCTCTTTTTCGGACGCATCTTTCATCTGGTCAACGCTAAGCTTGCCGGGGCTCCGTTTCTCGTCGATGAACTTGATGACGCCATCGTCGATGCGCACGTAAACGCCCGAGTTGGACCTGGGTTCTTGTGGGCGAAAGACGACGCGGATCTGGCAGTTGCCGAATTTCTCTTTGGCATAAAGGAGCATGCCCAGCCCGCCGTCATCGCCGACCGTGCGCAAGGCGCCGTGGTCAACGACAAATTTGCCACCGCCGATTTGTTTCCACGCCGGATCAACCTTGCCATCCTTGATCAGCGGCAAGGGTCGCCAGGCGTGGTCGAGTTTTCCTACGTTATCAGCAGCGCTTAATGTCGCCGCCAGAAGGTACCCGATGCCCATCGTCACACAAGCGGTCTTCATCGCAAACATCCTTCGGCTCAGAGTGAGGAGGCGCATGCCGCACAAACCGTCAGCACCGCAAGGGGCGATCCGGTCGGCAAGCAAAAAAAACGATATGCCGGCACACTGCTCTTATTCTTATTTTGCAGAGCTCGAATTTCAATAAGCGCATGGAGCAGATAGGCTTGAAGGAATGCAAAAGCAAGCTACGGCCAAGATGGAAAGATTCTCACTCATCAGCCGCGAAGTTCTCAACGGCGGAGCCGGAGATTGGCTACACATAGGCTACCGTTTAAAGAACTCAATAATGTTTTGATCGCCATAACTCATTGGCCGCGGTGGGATTCGAACCCACACCCCAGTTACCCAGGAGGGGATTTTAAGTCCCCAGTGTCTGCCATTCCACCACGCGGCCGCTTTTCCCTGGTCATGCATTGTTGAAGACCCGCGACGTTTAATCAATTCTAAAGAGTTATCGAAGAGCCCGCCATTGGACAATCCAGGACATGGTTTGAGCACAGCTTGGGGCGGAACCACGGTAAAGCCAGACGGACTTTTTCCTGGCTGACGTTTTCGCTATAAGCGCGCCGGCGCCCGTTTATCTGTAGCCTGGATTACAAACATGGATAAAATTCGCGTGCAAACCAAGGATCTCGGCTCATCAGGACCGCGGCCTGAGTCGTCCGCCCAGGTTGGGGGCTTTGCGCCGTTGCGACTGACGTTGGAGGCGATCGGGATGTCCATTGACGTGCAGCAACCCAATGTTGTCGTCGGCAGGCATTCCGATGCGGAAGTTCGGTTGGCGCTTCCGGAAATAAGCCGGCGGCATTGTCGGATTGCTTTCGAGAACGACCGCTGGCGCGTCTACGATTTGAGCAGCCTCAACGGCGTCTTCGTCAACGGCGAGCGTATGCAGGAGGCGACTTTATACGATGGCGACCGGCTCCAACTTGGCACGTTCAGCATGGTGGTCGAGCTCAGCGCGCGAACAGGCGCTCTGCGCGGAGAATGCACACACTCCCGTTGTGCAAAGCATCGCCGAGGCGATCCAAGATCAAAAACGCGCAAGTTGAGATGAGGGGCGAGAGGTGCAGGGCGACGGGCGAGAAAGCAATGGGGACCGGGTTTTTGGTTTGATTAGCGTAATAACCCCCCCCGCCCCCCCTTCGTAAGAGGGGGAGAATACTTTGCCTGGCCACTCTTTTCTCTCACCACTCGCCACTCGCCCTCGCCCCTCATTTTTCATCCAGCGTTTTTGCGTTCTTCTTCCCATTGGTTGAGCTTGTTGTAAAGCGTTTTGAGGACAATGCCAAGTTCGGTGGCAGCGGCGGGCTTGTTGCCGTTGTGCTTGTCGCAAGACCTTGAAGATATGATCCATTTCGATTTCTTTGAGCGTCTTGGGCACACCTTGCGCGAGCGTTCCCGGGGCGACTTGCACTTGGGGACTAGGCAGAGCCAACGTGGACGGCTCGCGGCTGGCAAGCAGGTGATGGGGTAGGTGCTCACTGGTGATTTGGCCGCCGCCCGCCAGAATGAAGGCGTGTTCCATGAAGTTGGCCAACTCGCGCACGTTGCCGGGCCAGTCGTATTCGAGCAGCGCGTCGATGGATTCGGGCGACAGTAGATTGGCGACTTGATCAATAGGCCTGCGGGCGGCGCGGCCCAGCAGGTGCTTGGCCAGGTCAGGTATGTCTTGGCGGCGCTCGCGCAGCGGAGGCAAGCGAATTTCGAAGGTGTTGACGCGGAAATAGAGGTCCTCGCGGAACTCGTCGTTTTGAATCATCTCGCGCAAGTTGCGATTGGTGGCGCACAGGACGCGCACGTCTGTCCGGAACGGCTCCGTCTCACCCACTCGGCGAATCTCGCCCGATTCCAAAAAGCGCAATAGCTTTACTTGGATGTTTTTGTTGAGCTCGCCCACTTCGTCCAAAAAGAGCGTGCCGCCGTCGGCCACCTCGAACAACCCCTTGTGATCGCGCTCGGCGCCCGTGAAGGCGCCGCGGCGATGACCGAACAATTCGCTTTCAACGAGATTTTCCGAAAGCGCACCGCAGTTGACCGGGACGAACGGCATGTCGGCGCGTTTGCTTTGCTGAAAGAGCGTCCGCGCGGCCAGTTCTTTACCCGTGCCCGTCTCGCCCAAAATCATCACCGTGGATTCGGTAGCGCCACGGTGGCGATTAGCCGATGCACCGCCCCCATCGGCGCGGAATTGCCGACCAGGATGGTCGGTCCCTCAGCAGCCTGGACGCGCGTTTGCAGTGCCAGCGCTTTGTGCTTGAGCTCACGGCGCTCGGCGACTTTGCGAAGGACCGTTTCGATCTCCGCCAACTTGCAGGGTTTGGTGACATAGTCGAAGGCGCCCAGTCGGACCGCTTCGATGGCCGTCTCCATGCTGGCATGGCCCGTCATGATGACGACTTCGGTGTCCGGGCTGACGTGCTTGATCTGGTCCAAAACTTCGATCCCGGAGAGGCCGGGCATGCGCAAGTCGAGGATGGCGGCATCAAATGCCGACTTTTCGAGCGCCTTGACGGCTGCCTTGCCGTCGGCGCAAACGGTGACCTCGTGACCCAAGCGCGGCAACTCCGACCGCATGAACTCTTGGAGAGATCTTTCATCGTCCGCGAACAATATCCGTAGTCCCTTGTGCGCCGCCAAGTTCGTCTCCTTTTGCCGTCTCGCCGGCGTTTCGTACACGTCGGCCTGGCCGCTCCCTTATGGTCGCGGATCGGAACATTCGGTTCAAGCCGCCTTGCGTTCGCGCTGGGCACTTGTCAATTTCAAAAACTCGGTTTCCGGGTCCTGACTTTCCGCATCGTCTTGCTGGCTCGCAGGTGCCTCCACGGGCAGGCGCACCGTGAAGGTGCTTCCCAAATTCGGGCCATCGCTGGTCGCTTCGATGTCGCCGCCATGCTGGGTGATGATGCGATGGCTGATGGACAAGCCCAGCCCGGTGCCTTTGCCGGTTCGACTGCGCGTGAAGAACGGCTCGAAGATGTTTTCCAGCACCTCGCCCGTCATGCCGCAGCCGTTGTCCTTGAAGACCAACTCGGCCATGCCGTCGCGCTGACGTTGGCTGATGGTGAGCCGGCCTCCCTCGTCCATGCTTTCGAGGGCATTGACGACGAGATTGAGAAGGACTTGCTGCAACTCTTGGCTGTTGACCCAAGCCGTGATAGCTTCGGCGGGCTGGAAGACGACCTCCTTGCCCTTACAGCTTGGTAAGTGCTGGACCATGTCAAGCACGACCTGAATGAGCTCGCCCAGATTGGTTTGCTCCCGCCGCCGTTCGCCGCCGCGGCTGAATTCGAGAAGCTTTTGCGTGATTTTTTTACAGCGGAAAGCCTCATCCTGGATCATCTTGAGGTATTTGGCGACGATGTCGCGATCCTGCGTCTCGGCGGCTGAGGATTTGACCGTGCCTTTGCCGGCCTCGAACAAGTCCGCCAACCGGCGCTCCAGCGCTTCGCCGCAGAACGCGATGCTGGCCAGTGGATTGTTGATTTCATGAGCCACGCCGGCAGCTAAAAAGCCGACCCCCGCGAGACGTTCAGAGCGAACGAGCTGCCGGCTGCGTTCGTTGACTTGCTGCTCCAGGTCGCGATACATTTCCCGGAGCCGGGCGGTCATGTCGTTGAAGGCCTCCGCCAGGTCCTCGATCTCGTCGCCGGAATGGACCTTGATGCGATGGTCGAAGTCTCCGTTGGCGACCCGGCCGACGCCGCGCTCCAAGTCACGGATGGGATGGGCCATCGAGCGATAGAAAAACCGGAGCAGGCCGGCCATCAAAAGCACGGCGACCACGTTCGTGGTCATCACGATTGCGAAGCTGACCTTGTAATCCATCTTGGCGACCGCGATGCGGTCCTGCACTTTGCCGGAGATCATGTTGAGCAAATCGTTGCAGGCCTCCAAGAGGCTGTTGACGGCCGCACGCGTCCCTTGATCGTGGTCAGCTCCCAGGGGGATGACTTGAGGACCGCGATCCCGCTTTAGGTTGGTTTCGAGCTTGGCAAAATCCTCGCTCAGGGCCTCGACCTGCGCTTTTTCTTTGAAGCCGTCGTCGGCATCACGGGAACCATTCACCGAGTCCAATAACTTGGCCTCGTACGTTTCGAGCGCTTCCTTGGCGAGCTTGACCTTTTCCCACAGGTCGTTGGTGGAATTCTCGCACAGCGCCTTGACTGCGGCCCTTAGATCATCGGCTTTGTTGAGCTCCGCCAGCTTGGTGCCCATGGTTCGCATGGTGGCGCGATAGGACGCGAGCCCCTTGAGCGTGCCTGCCAAGAGCAGGGCCATGATCGCCATGACCAGACCCATGCCGAGCATCAGTTTATGGCGAATGCGCCAATTGCCGGCCACGCCCCGACCTCCTTGTCCGCGGCCTTAGCAGCCGGCTCGCCCGTGCGCTTGATCCCCAATCCTTGGCGAGCTGAGTGCCGTGTGCGGCGGGACTCTACCAGAGATTCTGTTTTCGGTGGATAGCAATTTTCCGGGCTTTACACGGCGCCTTTTCCCAGGCAAGATAGGTAAGGTAGTCGTGGTTTCCATTCCAGGAAAGAAGCCATAGGCTATCCGTTCGCATTGGTGTTGGGTCATTCCGCAGTCGGGGCATGGAGCTGTCTCCTCCACCAGACTGCGGTTTTGTGTTGAATGTTGTCAGGTCGCATTTACGCGGCCGGTCGTGCCAAGGTATCGCGTTTTCGCGCCACGGTGGCCGCCGGCGCCAGGGAGTCGAATCGTCATGACAATTGAACGTTGTCCCATGACCCGCGAAGGGTATGACAAGCTTAAAACGGACCTCGATCGCATGCAAAACGGCGAGATGATGGAGCTCGCCCGCCGCATCGCCGCCGCCCGCGAGCTGGGCGACCTGAGCGAAAACGCGGAATACCACGCCGCCCGGGAAGACCAGGGCATGTTGCAGGCCAAGATCAACGAGCTTAAAGACAAGCTGGCCGCGCATATCTCATCGACAAGACCAATCTGCCCACCGACACCGTGGTGTTCAGCTCCAAGGTCAAAGTAAAAGACCTTGACCTGGATGAAGAGGAGGTCTTTGTGCTCGTGGGCAACGGCGAGGAGGATTACAATCAAAACAAAATCCTGACCTCCAGTCCGATCGGGCAAGGTCTGCTCGGCAAGAAAGTCGGCGACAAAGTCGAGATTGCCGTCCCGATGGGGACCGTCAAATTCCAGGTGCTGGAAATCTCGCTTGATTGAACGAAATGCGAGGCTGGAAGCGTCAGCGCCCGGTGTCGTATTCACACCGGCGGTCGCTCACGCTCCCGGCGCGCGCGAGTCCGATTTCCAGTATGGCCGTCGCGCCAAGGTTCGGTATGCTACCCGCATCGAACGTCAAATCCTAATTGATGGGAGCACGCTCATGAAGCTCATGCGTCTCGGTTTGGCCCTGGTGGCGTTGTCGTCGCTTGCGAGCTTGGCCTACGTCGCGCAGCAGGCGGAGCCTTCGGGCACTTCGATGGTCATGGCCGCCCAGAGTTTTCTGGGAGGCGCTCGACGCCAACCAAAAGCAAACCGCGACCTTCCCATTTGACAGTAAGGAACGCACCAACTGGAACTTCACGCCGCAGCAGGACGCGAGCAGAAAATCGACCCGTAAAGGTTTGCCCCTCGAGGCCATGACGGCCGAGCAAAAACAAGCCGCGCTGTCGCTCCTGAAGGCCGGCACCAGTCAAGCCGGCAATGTCAAAGCGACGACGATCATGAGCCTGGAAGGGATCCTTCGAGCGCAAGAGAAAAAAGGGGCGATGGTCCGCAATCCTGAATGGTATTTCTTCACGATCTTCGGCACGCCGGGCAGCACCGGTTCTTGGGGCTGGCGCGTCGAGGGACACCATTTATCGCTCAACTTCACCATGGACGGCAAGCAAGTCGTGGCGGCCACGCCGGCATTTTTCGGTGCGAATCCTGCCGAGGTAAAGGATGGCCCCCGCAAAGGGCTCCGCATTCTCGCTCCCGCCGAAGACCTGGCCAAGGATCTTTACACGCGCGCTTAGCGACGAGCAAAAGAAGGTGGCGCACCAGCCAAAGAGCTTCCCCGAGCCGACCGAGAAGTCAGCGGCACCGCGCGTCGGTGCTCCCGTTGGTTTGGCCGCCTCCAAATTGGACGGCACTCAAAAGAAGCTCCTCATGCGGTTGCTGAACAGTTATATCGAGCGGATGCCGCCGGACGTGGGTGCGGTCGAAATGCACGCGGCCAAGGAAGCCGGGTTGGACAACGTCTACTTCGCCTTCACGGGCACGACCGAGCCGGGCAAAGGCTTGACTTACCGTGTGCAAGGTCCGACGTTTGTCATCGAATTTCTCAACGTGCAAGCGGATTCGGCCGGCAATCGCGCCAATCACATCCACAGCGCCTGGCGCCGCATCAAGGGCGACTTCGGGTTGAATTAAAGAGCCGCGCACGAAGTAAGCGGAATTCCGGGAGCAATTCGTGTCCAGTGTGCGCGTGAAGATCTGCGGCATCACCAATCACGCGGATGCGCAGGCGGCGGCACGCTGCGGCGCCGACGCCTTGGGCTTCAACTTCTATGCTCGCTCCGCGCGCTATATCCCCGAGGAAAAGACGTTGGCGATCCTCCGCGCCTTGCCGCCGTTCATCGAGCCGGTTGGGTTGTTCGTCAATGAGTTGTTCGAGAATATGATTCCGGCCGCTCGGCGGTTGCAGACCATCGCGACGATTCAATATCACGGCGAGCATTTAGCTCCGTGCCCCGCCGCCTCGTTTCGCTTCATCCCTGCCTTTGCGATCAAAGACACCGATACTTTGGCGTTAATCACAACGTTCATCGAGCGCTGCCGCCGCGAAGGCCAATTGCCGGCGGCGGTGCTGCTCGATGCCCATGTTCCAGGCCTTTATGGCGGTACCGGTCAAACGGCGCCCTGGCATTTGCTTGCGGGCTTTCAACCGGGTGTGCCCGTGATTCTGGCGGGCGGCTTGACGCCTGAGAATGTGGCGGAAGCGGTACGGATCGTTCGCCCTTATGGCGTCGATGTTGCCGGCGGCGTGGAAAAAAATCCGGGCCAAAAGGATGCCGACAAGATGCGGCGGTTTATCGACAACGCCCGCGCCGCACTCTAACGTAGAACCGGCGTCCCGCCGGTTTTTTTCAACCTGAAACAACGTCACTCCTTCGGAGGCCCCGCAACACCCAGGTCGGCAAGGATTTGGGCCGCCTGGTTGGCATCCTGCACAGTGTCAAAGCCGGCATAGCCGACAAACTGCTTGCCGAGCACAGCCATCATCAGGCTTTGCAGGGTGATGTTGGCCATTTCCCAGTGCTGAGTCAACCGATGCGCCAGGCCGGCTTCGTTGTCGCCTTCCATGCGGTGTAGATGTTGCTCGTCGTTCTCGGCAAAGCCAGCTTGGCGAGCGGCGCGGGTCTGCGTCGGCCCGGTGATGGGCGCGACATACAAGATGCCGTGCCCGGGCTTTTGGGGCAGTCGTTGCGTGTTGATGTATTCGAGGTTGGCGCCCGCCTTGGCCAAAATCGACAACTTTTCCGCCGCCGCCCCTGATTGGTCGACGATCTCGCATGACCAGACGTGGACCCGATCCCATTTAAAGCTCATGTGAACACCTTGTGCGTATGCGGAATAGAAACCGTGATTATACGGTTAGCTTTTCGCCTTGTCATCTTTTCCCCGCAGGCGCTGACGATAATATTTGAGGCCCGGCACCAGAAAACCCACCGCGGACACCACGCCAAACAAGAGCGGTCCAAGCGGCGAGCCGACCAACGCCATCGGCAAGGCCGCGAGAAAAGACAGGATCGCCGCGATGTAGAACCAGCCGGCGAGAGTGCCGGCCATCACGACGAAGACCATGCCGGCGATCACGGGAAGCACCGGCGTCAAGTAAAGCACTTCCAGGCCCAGCGCCACCTCGACGATGAAAATAGCGATCGACGCCGCCACGCCGGCGCCCCAGGCGTGGGCGATTTGACGTTCGACAAATGTCACCGGACCGCCGCGACGCCGCATGTGCCAGAAAAACGCTCCCCAGGCGACTAGCCCGAGGCTCCAAAGTCCGAGGAAAGGCCAATGGCTGCGCAAGCCGATCGCATACATGCCACTGGTGATCGCACAAAGAAAGATGAGTAGTCCGCTGTGCCAAATCCAAAGCAATCCCCAGTTCTCCTGGACCGGGGCGTGATGCGACTCCCGAAAAAGCCGTGTGACAAACGACGTCAGGCTGTTGGCTCGTGCCGAAACCACGTCGCCCTGGAGAAATGCGGCTAAATCATCGGCGAGCTTGCCGGCCGAGGCGTAGCGGTGTTCAGGTCGTTTCTCGAGGCATTTGCGACAAATGAACTCCAAATCCAGGTCGATGCGCGGATTGAGCAAGCGCGGCCGAACGGGTTCCTCGGTGCGAAGCAGCAGCAAGGTTTCCACGGCCGACGCGGCGAGAAACGGTGGCCGGCCCGTGAGCAACTCATAGAGAATGGCGCCGAGGCTATAAATGTCCGCCGCCGGCCCGGGCGGTCGGCCGGTGCCGTCCGCTTGCTCTGGGGCCATGTAGGACGGTGTGCCCACGATGGCGCCTGTCCCGGTCAAGCTGGCGCCGCCTTCGAGGCGCTTGGCCAGGCCGAAATCGGTGACTTGCGGATTGGCCAACGCGAGGCTGGTCGGCTCGGAGGCGTCGGCTTCGAGGAGTATGTTGGCGGGCTTCAAATCGCGGTGCAAGACGCCCTTTTCGTGGGCGTGTTGGACGGCGCGGGCAATGCTCGCCAGAAAGCCGGCCGCCGCGCGCGGCTGCAATGGCCCCTCCGCCACGACATCGGCAAGCGTGCGCCCCTCGACCAATTTCATGCAAAAGTACGGTTGCCCGTCGTGCTCGCCGACCTGATAGACCGGCACGATATTGGGATGGGTGAGCGCAGCGGCCGCCTGCGCTTCGCCGTGAAATCGTCCCAAATCCGCATCCGAGGCCAACGTGCCGCGCAACACCATCTTGAGCGCCACGAAACGCTCCAGGCGCTTGTCCCATGCCTTGTAGACGACCCCCATGCCGCCGCGGCCCAGTTCCTCCCGCAATTCATAGTCGCCGATGGTGCGCGGCAAACCCTCGTCACGCGGCGCGGTGCCCAGGCCATGGGCGACCGTGGTTTCCGAAGTCGTGTGCGCAGTAGTCGACCATCTGCCCAATGACGAGCAGATGGCGCAGCTCCGCGGCCAACTCGGGATGCGCCGGCACGCCGTCTCTTGATCGAGCCGCTCGTGCGCGATCTCATCGAGCAGAAACGCCAGTCGCTCGTCATGGTTAGTGAAAGTTGTTTTTTCTTTTCCCATGCGTTATTGTATACGAGAAGGTATGGCGCCTTCCTCGTCCCTCTCCACTCACATTTGAGGGGTGTTTTGTGCCGTTGCGAAAGTCATTTCACGTTGTCCTGGGCATATCATTTGTTTGCGCGGCATCGGCTTGGGGCCAGAGCCCGCAGTCCAAGCATGGTTCCGGTGAAGCCGCCGACCCCGCGTTGACCAAGGGCAAAGAGTTGTCAGCCAACCCGGCCGCAACCCCGGAACGTAAACTGTCGCTATCGCCCGCTGAAGTCAAACCCGGTAAAGAGCCGAAAAGGACCACCATCGTGGTCCGGCATTTGGACAAAAAACAAGCCGGCTACAAGGTGGCTGAAACTGCGCACTTTCGCATCCTTCACGATCAGGGCAAAAAGCTCGTCAACAAGGTCGGCGAGGTCGCCGAGCAGACGCGCTCCCTACTCCAACGCAAATGGTTCGGCGACGACACCACGGATTGGGACGGCAAATGCGCGATCTACCTTCACCCCGACCGCGCCAATTATGCTTCGCAGACCAAAATGAAGAACACGCTCGGCCACATGCACACCACCCTCGATTGGGGCGGCGTGGCCCTGCGCAGCATCCATCTTCCCGTCAGCGAAGCCAGCCAGGTGAGCGACGTGCTGCCGCACGAGGTCAGCCATTCGGTGATGGCCGTCCGCTTTCAAGGCCACACGCCGCGCTGGGCCGACGAGGGCATGGCCATGCTCGCGGAAACGCCGGCAAGCATCGCGGACTGCGTCGATCGCCTGCCTCGCTACCGAAAAGACGACGGGCTCTTTTCACTGGAAGTGCTCATGCAGACGCAGGAACCCGAGCAATACAACACGATGGAGTTCTACGCGCAGAGCACGTCGCTGGTCCAATTCCTCGTCGCCCAAAAAGATGCCCCGACTTTCACCAAATTCTTGCGAAGTTATATCAGCAAGGGCGCCGAGCCGGCGCTCAAGAAGTATTATGCGATCAACGGCTACGGCGATTTGGAAAAACGCTGGCAAAGTTTCGCGTTTGGCAAAGAGGCGGGTTGAACCGCTAATTATTTGGCAGACTTTTTAGCATGCGTCGCACGCGCTGAGGTGCTCCGTGGGAGGCTGCCGGCACCCAACAGCTTTTAGGTACTGATGACCTATTTACGCGTGGATTATCGTCTCTGGCTCTTGCGGCTTTTCGGCTGGGATGGATTGTTGCCTGTGTTTGGCGCACTGGCACCCTACCTATTTAAAGCGATTTTGCCACTGAATCGTGATGCCGTTTTGACGCTCGCAGTTGCGTAACGCTTGCCGCGTCCTTGCTAATTCGCATGAACGCTGGGCATCGACAAATAAACTCAAATCACTGCTCAAGGCTATTTCCGCATACTTCCGAGGTGTGCGTTTTGACCGGACTATTCCCGCTGCTCTATTTGATTGTGCGTTATTCTATCTCAACGGCGCCAAATGGTGGCGGTAATGCCCGCGTCGCATTTTTTCCTGATAACTTCTCTGCCGTGGTTGGCATTATCACCGGCTATCTCACTTTGATGGCGCTCGCCATGTATCCGGGGAGATCAAAGTTGTCGCGGCCGATTGCGACGGTACGTGCCGTCAGGATTTTAAGCGTAAACCACAATTGACTCTCACCCGCGCCACGACAAGACACGGCGCTCCGCGCAGGCCATTCACCATCCTGATCCCCCGGCGCTGCAACCGTAGCCGTCTTACTGGCACACCATTTGCCACCGTGTAGCGGAGTTGCAAGCGATAATTGAGATTCCATGGCATGGAGGTAATGGCGTGGACGGGCACTCCGTAGATGCGCACATTTCCGTGGTGATGATTACTTACAATCGGTGCGCGGAGGTGCTGCGCTCCTTAGGAAATCTAACCCAACTTCCGGAGCGGCCCGCGATCATCGTCGTGGACAACGGTTCCAGCGACGACACGGTGGCGGCCATCGGTGCGCAATATCCCCTTGTTCGTGTGATCGCCGCCGGCAAGAATCTGGGGCCGCCGGGCGAATTTGGGTGTGGCCGCGGCATCGACGCCTTACGTCGCGCTGTGCGACGACGACACCTGGTGGCATCCCGGAGCGTTGCGGCAAGCGGCGAATCTTTTTGACCATTATCCGCAGCTGGCCATTGTGACGGCACGGGTGCTGGTCGGCTCCGAGGCGACGGAAGACCCGACATGCCAAGTCATGGCGCAGAGTCCGCTTCGGCGTGCGCGCGGCATGCCCGGCCCCGCGTGCTCGGCTTCTTGGCCGGAGCGTCGGCTATTCGGCGGGACGCTTTTTTAGAAGCCGGCGGTTTCGCCAGCCGAGTCATCATTGGAGGCGAGGAAGCTTGGTTGGCGGCCGAGTTGGCGGCGCGGGAATGGTGGCTCTGCTACATGGAGGACCTGGTCGTCTATCACTATCCTTCGAGCCAGCGCGATGCGCGGGCCGACGCGCTCAGGAAATTCGCAATGCCATTTGGTTCGCCTGGCTGCGGCGCCCCTGGCTGAGTGCGCTCAGGCGGACAGGCACACTGCGCATTGATTCCGCGAATGGTTGGTCCAGCGCTTGCGCTTTTTGTCCGCGTGTGCCGCATTGCCTCGCATTTTGCACGATCGGCGACGTGGTGCCTCCGTTCGTTGAGGAGGGGCTCGCCGCCTCGACTCCTTTAAACTAGCACCGCTGCGCGATCTTCACCAAACTATCCCGAAGGTAACGCCGCGAATCCCGCAGTCCTTCTCGCTGAGTCAAAGCCAGAGAACTGCGATGTTTCTCCACCACGGCATCACCGGCGAAACGTCTCCCCGCGCGGACCGTTTGCCTCAGCTATGACGATGGCCCCGGCCCGCACACCGAGGAATTAGCGCGCTATTTACTCGAGCAGCGGATTTCCGCGTGTTTCTTTGTGATGGGCAAACATGCCGCGAGTATCCCGCCGCCATGATGTGCCTACGCGAGTGCGGCCATATTATTGGCAACCATACTTATAATCACCCCGGCCTGGTTGACTTCGCACTGGCTGGGGGCGATGTCGTTGGCGAAGATCGCCGCCGGACACCAGGCGATCAAGCCCTACATTACCGGCGGGCGCGTGTATCTCCGCCCCCCATACGGCAGTTGGCGGCAACAGAGCCGGCCGGACGGTCCGCAGGATTATCCCGACTTCCCTCGTTGCCGACTGTCTCAACGCGTGTGGTCAATTTCCTCAATATCTCGGACCCGTCTTATGGAACATTGTCGGTGAAGATTGGCACTGTTGCGCCTTGGTATGACACCCGAAGAGTGCGCGGCGAGTATTTGGCCGCGGCCGAAAACGCGCTGGTCAAGGAATCATCCTCATGCACGACAGCTCCGATGAGGCAAAACAAATACCCCGCAATCGAACGTTGGAGTTGACGCAAATCCTCGTGCCCGCTCTTCGCGGGCGTGGCTACCACTTCACGTCGTTGAATAACGTCCCTGAACTTACAAGTGCGACCTATTGAACGCAATTATGAGCAGAGCGTGTAGCCAAGAATTTGGTTTGGAGCGGACGCTCGCGCGCTCCGCTGCGCGTCGCGGCTAAACGGACCCACCGCGAAAACTTCGCGCAAAGTTTTCCGTTGCCAAGCTGTCGATCTTCCCCGATGATTATGTTTTCAGCCTACCTGCGTTGCTTTCAGTGTACCCCAGTCTTTCGAGGATTTGATGAAAACGATTCGCTCTTGTGCGCCCGCATTCGCATTGCTGGCCTTCGCGTTTCTGGGCCATCCTTCGAACCCACTGGCTCAGAATCCCACCGATAGGCACGATCCCGCCAACGCCGTCGCCAACCTCGACGTTCATCCCCAGTTGCAGGCGACGCTGTTCGCCTCCGAGCCGATGATCACCAATCCGACCAACCTCGACATCGATCATCGCGGCCGGGTCTGGATCTGCGACGTCGTGAACTATCGCGGCAACAACGGCAAACGCCCCGCCGGCGATCGCATCCTGATCCTCGAAGACACCGACGGCGACGGCAAGGCCGACAAGGCGAAGGTCTTTTACCAGGGCCGCGACGTCGATTCCGCCATGGGCATCTGCGTCCTGGGCAACAAGGTCATCGTCTCCTGCTCGCCCAACGTCCTCGTCTTCACCTACGACGACAACGACAAGATCCTCAAGAAGGAAGTCCTCTTCACCAAGACCGGCATGGCCCAGCACGACCACTCCGCGCACACGCTTCGTCTTCGGCCCCGACGGCAAGCTCTACTGGAACTTCGGCAACACCGGCCAAGCCGTCCACGACAAGAACGGCAAGCCGGTCGTCGATCTCGCCGGCAACGCCGTCAGCAACAACGGCAAGCCCTATCGCCAGGGCATGGTCTTCCGCTGCGACCTGGACGGCTGCAACTTCGAGGTGCTCGGCCAACAACTTCCGCAACAACTACGAAGTCGCCGTCGATTCGTTCGGCACGCTCTGGCAATCCGACAACGACGACGACGGCAACCGCGGCGTCCGCATCAACTACGTCATGGAGTTCGGCAACTACGGCTACGTCGACGAGATGACCGGCGCCGGCTGGCAGACGCCGCGCACCAACATGGAGAAGGAAATTCCGCTGCGGCACTGGCACCTCAACGATCCGGGCGTCGTGCCCAACCTGCTGCAAACCGGCGCCGGCTCGCCGGCCGGCATCTGCGTCTACGAAGGGCAGCTGCTGCCGAAGGTCTTCCAGAACCAGGTCATCCACTGCGACCCGGGCCCAAGCATCGTGCGGGCCTACCCGGTGAGCAAGAGCGGCGCCGGCTACAAGGCGACGATCGTCAACATCCTCGACGGCAACAAGAAGAACAACTGGTTTCGCCCGGTCGATGTTTGCACGGCCCCCGACGGCTCGCTGTTCGTCACCGACTGGTACGACCCCGGCGTCGGCGGCCATGCCCAGGGCGACAGCGACCGCGGCCGCATCTTCCGTGTCGCTCCCAAGGGCAATAGTCAATACAGTGTGCCGCACTTCGATTTCAAGACATCCAGCCGGCGCAGCCGAGGCGCTCGAAGAATCCCTGCCTGTCGGTGCGCTATCTGGCCTGGACAGCGTTGCATCAGATGGGCACCGCGGCCGAGCCCGAACTCGCTCAAGCTCTGGCAAGACAAGCGATCCACGCATCCGCGCGCGAGCTCTGTGGCTGCTGGGCCGCATCGACGGCAAGAGCAGCCATTACGTGGGCGCGCGCTCGAAAGACGCCGACCCGGACATTCGCATCACGGGTTTGCGGCTGGCGCGCGAGTTGAAACTTGATCTGATACCGCTCGTGCGACAACTGATCGCTGATCCCGATCTCGCGGTCCTCCGGGAATGCGCGATCGCGTTGCGCCACGACAAATCCGAGGACGCGCCTGAGTTGTGGGCAAACCTCGCTCAGCGTTATCAAGGAAACGATCGCTGGTATTTGGAGGCTCTGGGCATCGGCGCTGACAAGCAGTGGGATCGCTATTTGGAAGCCTTCTTGCAAGACGGCGAGACGCGGCCACGACCGTCAAAGACACGACATCATTTGGCGCTCACGCGCCGCACGCACACCGGCGCTTTTGGCCGAGATCATTCGCGACCCCAGAACGCGCCGTCGACGATCTGCCTCGTTACTTCCGCGCCTTTGACTTTCAGCGCAGGCGCGGACAGCGAGCCGGTTTTACTGGACTTTGTGATCGGCACGCCCGCCTCTGATCCGGCACGGCCGAAGTTTGATCCTGGTCGAAGCTGTCAAGCGGCTCAAGAACTTCGATGCGTCGAAAAAGCAGCAAGTCGGCGTCGTTCTCGAAAAAGCTGCTGCCAGGCATGACCGACAAGTCAGCGTACATCGATTTCGTCGTCCAGTTCGGGCTTAGCAAACATTATCCGGATGTGCTGGCCCTGGCCCAGCAAAACGCGGACGGGCAGGTGGGCGTCAATGCGGTCAAGGCGCTGATTGACGCCGGCCAGCAGAATTTGCTGCGCAACGCTCTCGCCGGCAAAGACTCCAAGGCGAGTGCGGCGACGGCGCAGGCACTATCCACCGCGGCGGATGCCCGTGCGGTAGCGCTTCTGATGCCGTTTTTGCAAAACAATCAGGCCGACTTGGAGACTCGTCGCCAAGCGGTGCGGGGGGTGGCCCGGACGCGCAACGGCGCCCGCGCCCTGCTCAAATTGGCACGCGACAAATCCTTGAGCGAGGATCTCAAGTCGGCCGCCGCCGCTGTCCTCACCACGGCGCCCTGGAAGGACGTCAAGGCGGAGAGCGGCAAGCTGTTTCCGCTGCCCCCCGGTAAGGGGGATGTGCCGCTGCCGGCATTCGCGGAACTTGTCGAAAATGCACGGCGACGCCGCCGCGAGGCCAGGTCGTCTTTTCGAAGGCGGGCACATGCGCCAACTGCCACGTCGTCAACGGCGCCGGCAAAGATGTCGGCCCGAACCTCTCCGAGATCGGCAAGAAGCTCAGCCGCGAAGCGATTCTCGAGTCGATCCTCTTCCCCAGCGCCGGCATCAGCCATAACTACGAGACCTATTTGCTAGAGACCAAGGCCGGCGGCCTTGAAACCGGGTTATTGGTGAGCGACACCGCCGACGCCGTGATTCTCAAAGGCGCCGACGCCATCACGCGAAGCTTCAAGCGCGGCGACATCGAATCGCTGCGCAAGTCGCCCATCTCGCTGATGCCCGCGGACCTGCACAAAGTCCTAACGCCGCAAGATCTCGCCGATTTGGTCGACTACTTGCTCACCCTGCGCGAAGCCCGAGCCGCCGTGGCGTCACCGCGGGCGGTTCAACGAAAGTAGGGAAGGAGAGACAGCCGCCCATCTCCGCCTTGGCGGCGCTGCCGGCACGCGCCGTGGTATAATTTTCTCAATGGCACCCATCTCCCCAAGAATTGCTGACAGCGGAAAAAAGTCATGGCGACCGTAAACGTTGTATCTCCATTGTTAACCGCGGGCGACAACCTGACGCGTGAGGAATTCATGCGCATCTGGCACATGAATCCGCGCATCAAAAGGGCCGAACTCATCGGAGGAATTGTTTACATGCCTTCGCCCCTTTCCTGGGATCACGGCGTCGCGGATGGTTACAGCGGCACTTGGTTAGGCGTCTACCAAGCCGCCACGCCCGGCACTGAAACGGGTCGGAATGCGACGACTTTCCTTCTTGAGGATGTGCCCCAACCGGACAGTTGCCTTCGCATCGTCCCTGAATCCGGCGGCACATCGTGGATTGAAGACGGCTACGTCACGGGCTCTCCAGAGCTCTTGATCGAAATCTGCCGTTCGAGCGCTGCTTACGATCTGCACCAGAAATTGGACCTTTACCAGAAAGCGGGCGTGCAAGAATACCTGGCCGTGCTTCTAAAGGAAAAAGAGATTCGCTGGCATGCCTTGAAGAACAAGAAATACCAACGCCTTAAACCGGGAGCGGATGGCATTTGGCGCTCGCGTGTCTTTCCGGGCTTATGGCTTGATGGCGCGGCTTTGCTCAAAGGCAACATGCGGCGCGTCCTGGCCAAATTACAAGAAGGCTTGGACTCAGCCGAGCATGAGGTTTTCGTGGAAAAACTGGTCAAAAAGAGGCATGGACAGGCATGATTTGCGACGCCCGCTCAAAATGCAAGATCGCTCGCTTGTGAGCGCAATTCGCCTGGGAGAAAAACATGGCCACCGTTGAAGCAGAAAGCCGCGAACTAAGGGAAGGCACCAAGCTGACTCGCGACGAATTCATGCGCCTGTGGGAGATGAACCCGCGCATCAAAAGAGCGGAATTGATTGGAGGAATCGTTTATATGCCTTCACCCCTTTCCGTGGATCATGCAGACATGGACGGTCGTGTCGGCGGTTGGCTCTTTAACTATATGGTGGCCACTCCCGGTTTAGGTTCCGGGCACAACTCGACAACTTATCTGTTGGGGGATGTTCCGCAACCGGACGTCAATCTCCGCATCCTCCCCGAATACGGCGGAAAACCTTGGATCGATGGGAAGTATTTGGCGGGTGCCCCAGAGCTGCTGGCCGAAATCTGCCTTTCCAGCACCTGCTACGATCTACACCAAAAATTCGACCTCTACGAGGCGGCGGGCGTCCAGGAATATTTGGCCGTTCTTCTTCACGAACAAGAAATCCGTTGGCATTTCCTCGATAACGGCAAATACCAGCGCCTGCTGCCGGGCCCCGACGGCGTTTGGCGCTCCCGAGTCTTTCCAGGCCTGTGGCTTGATGGCGCCGCGCTCTTACAGGGGAATATGCGACGAGTTCTCGAAAGGCTCGATGAAGGAATTACCTCACCGGAGCATCAGGAGTTTGTAAACGGGCTTGGCGGCGGAAAGTGACTTTCTCCTTGTTTCGAAAGGCTTTCTACCATGCCCCGATCGCCGGCTGCTGAAAGAAGTTATGCTCGCCCAGCGCACGGCTTGCAACCCGCGTGGGAGATTGCCCCGTTATTTCCACCGCAAGGAGGCTGGAACGAGGATGATTATCTCTCGCTCACCGATGTTCTTGAGACACAACCAATCGTGGAGCTTTCCCGTGGCCGAGTGGAGGGGTTGCCCGTGCCTACTGAGTGGCACCAATCCAAATCCAGAGCACCGGGAAGCCGAGCCGATTGTGGCTCTCGGTGCGCGCCTGCCATTCTTTAGGGGTCAGAGGGGAAACTTGACACTCCACGGCGAACAAGCCCGCGACCATCGCGTCGATGCGACGGTCGCCAAGTGGAACCTCCCAGACCACCGGAAGCGGCGCGAAGAACTTTTTGCAGAGCCACTTGAGGGCTTGATGCCGCTCACTTTCGGGCTTGGCGATCCTGCACTGAGTAGTGGAAAAATGCGCGAAGTGGGGTATTTTCCGCGTGGGTAAACGCAATCCTACCAGCTTTTTGCATTCCGGGCAAAGATAGCGTCCACCGCGCCGCGCTTCTTCCGCGGGCGTTGCCTCTCCGGTATGGGCATCCAGCGCATGCAGCATGAAGTATGCCTCGATCGCCCTCGATTCTCGAAAAGCCGGCGAGGCGGCGGCTTTACATTGGCGCCTTTAATCGCCCAGTCAACCATAGCCAGAGCTTCCGCAAACCGCGCAGGCTTTTCCAGTTCGGCGACGCGCCGCGTGAGAGCCTCGGCGCGTTCGTCGGCCGCCAGGCGTGCCCGTTCTTCTTTCTCGACACGATCAATCATCGTCCGCATCGCGTTTGTCAGTGCTTCGGTCAGTTTTTGGTCTTCCGCCTGGCGCGTCGCAGCCAGGTCCACAACGTTTTTGGCTAGATCAGCGGTGCCTGCTTCCAGGGCTTGAATGCGATCGCGCAGGCCCGCGGTAGTTTTTTTTGAGCGTTGGAGGAGATCGTCGACCTGGCGAGTCGCCTCGGCCTGGGCGGCCTCGTT
This sequence comes from uncultured Planctomycetota bacterium, assembly GCA_963750865.1. Lineage (GTDB taxonomy): Bacteria > Planctomycetota > Planctomycetia > Gemmatales > Gemmataceae > CAVVSQ01. Next base: position 163,494 of record CAVVSQ010000017.1, on the reverse strand, counting down.
GGCGCGGCGCTCGGCTTCCTCGATGTGCCGGGCCAGCTCGCGAGCTTGTTCTTCCGCCAAGTTCGTCACCGACCTGGCAGAGGCTGCGATATGGTTGGTTAGCTCATTGGCCTTGGTCATTATCGCCAGTTCCGCCTTTTGCTCGGCCAACTCGATCTTACCCGTCAAGGCGCGGCGCTCTCGGTGGTCTGCTGCTCGGCTGTGCGAGCGCTGGTTTCAATGCGAGCGACGATGGCACGCTCCGATTCCTTGTGCGCTGCTCGAGTGCATGCACCTCCTCGAAGGCCACTTCCGTCGCGGCCTCGCGAGCGCTTTTGTCCGCGGCGGCGGCGGCCGATTGCTCAATGCCCGGCAGGCGGTCGGCAATGGTGGCATCGACTTTTTGGGCGACCTCGCCTTGCAATTCCTCGTCGATTTGGCGCACGCTTCCGCGCAAGGTGCGCCTCAGCAATTCGGTCATCATGGCGCCCATCATCGTCGACAATTCGCCGATGGAAGGATCCAGACGCTCGACGAGGGGAGCGAGCGGTTGCGCATTGCTGTTCTCGACGATGGGGGCGACCTGCTCATTCACAGTCGGCTTCTCCAAAAAAAGGCGCGGCGGTTTGATCTATAATAGCATAAAACCATGGTTTTTCGCGTGCCGCAAATCCGTAGGTTAGGTTTCCAACCTGACCGGAAGTGCATTTCGGTCAGGTTCGAAACCTAACCGACGGCGGAATTACTTGCACTATCCGCAAAGGCGCACCATAGTTTCACAGTGCGCCGGAATCCCATCTCCCCAGTATGTGATTCGTGGGACATTGCCAGCATCCCCTTTTTCAATCATCGAGTCAAAGGGGTTCATCGTGGTACACATTTATTTCGCGTCGATTTGGCATTCACTGAACAAGCGGTTGCGGCAATCCCATCCGTCGCGCCGGCGCGGCGACGCTGCGAGGCAGACGTTTCGTCCGAGCTTGGAAGCGCTGGAAGACCGTTCGCTGCCCTCGGCATCGCCACTGTTATCCGGCGTGCATGGCGTGGTTGGTGAATTGGGTCAACATCATCTCAATCACGCGCGCGAGCGTGGTGATCTTGACGCCGACTTCGGGGGACGCGGTTGGTCGATATGTGACGATCACGGGGAAGCTGGAGAACGCGGGACACCGCTGGCCGGTGGTGTTGGTGCAGCCGATCATTGCGGGCGAGCCGTGGTACGTGCAGCCGGCTGTGGTGACGGTAAACGCCGATGGCACTTTTTCCGCGCAAATCTACGTCGGCAACGCGGCGACTCCCGCCGGCACATCGTTCCGCATTAAAGTAATTCTAGCGACAAATCAGAAGGATGCCACGCACCACGTCGCCGAAGGCACGACTCTTAAGCATTTACCTAAAGATCTGACCGCGGCACCCGTCGTAACCGTTACTCACGCCGCGCCTCCGCCGGTTATTCGTGCGTAATGCAAGCGGCCTGCTTCGGCAGTGGTTGCCCTTGGAAGTGAGGGAAAACGACATAAGCGGGGCATCGGTGTTACCGAACGGTCCCGCTTATGTTTTTCAATCACCCGTGAGCATTACATGCGGCGGGGTTGCAATGCCAGCGTTAGGCTGATGCCCATGCAAATCCCAATACCCAATGTCACCAGTGGGTACCGGCGCATGAAGTCGGCAGTGCTGTCAAACGCAGTTTCCGCGTATTGGGCTACTTGTTGCGCACCTTCGCGTGTCGTGTCCCACGCTTGCCCGGCCGCGGAGGAGACGCTGGAAGCAATGTTTTCCGCACCTTCCCGCACGGAATCCATGATACCCGTGGTTGTGTCTTGAGCGCCCTCACGTTGGCTGCTCTGACCTGCATGTTGTTGCCCACCGCCTTGATGGCTGCCGCCTTGATGGCTGCCACCCGTATGCTGTCCGGCGTTGCCCGTGTTCCCAAAGCGGGGACTGTTAACCGTAGCCATAATTGCACCTCTTTCTAGTTCGAATGAATGTGTCCTGAGCGAACTTAACTGCATCACTTGACGACTAATCGATGGGAAGCTTTTAAGCGGCTCTCCAGCCCAATAGTGATGCAACCGACGTGCCTGTTGGTCGTATTATTGAAAAAAAAGGTTGCTGCCTCGGAGCTTGGATTGTGCGGGTTGGGGCCTTTAGTGCTCGGTTCAGTGGACATAAGTAGCGTCGTCACGGCGGGATCCTATGTCCCCGGCACGTATTTTGCCAAGTTATGAACCACCGACTGGTTCCTGCCCACCTTTGAGGCAAGGTCACATGGATCTCAACACTCCTGGTCGCGGTATACGGGGATGCTCGCCGCTTCATAAAGTTCTGATAATCGAAGATAACCGCGATGCCGCCGATTCTCTGGGCAGGCTCTTGGTTTTGTTGGGGCAACAAGTGCGGATCGCTTATTCTGGACTCGAAGGGGTGGATGCGGCCTACGAGTGGATGCCCACGGTCGTGATCTCGGATATCGGGTTGCCGGGATTGGATGGATATGAAGTGGCCCGGACGCTACGGACAGGCGCGCCTTACAGCGGGCACCAAGCTCATCGCCTTATCAGCGTATGGAACCGAGGAAAGCCGGCGCTCGGCGCTAAAGGCCGGTTTCGACGAATATCTTACCAAGCCGGCCGACCTGGAAGTCTTGCAAAGTCTGCTCGGTGTCGGTAAGGCGTGTGGCGGTGCGGCACCTTTGAATTCCAGCGATTGATGGGTTTTGTGGGACGGCTCTCCTGAGCCGCCTTTCGCGGCGGACGGCTCAGAAGAGCCGTCCCACAAATCAACGTGCCCCAACGAAGCTTCCCTCGATGGGCTGAACCGTGTCGTTTATCGTTTCTTTTTCTTGGGGCGATGGTGGTTGTAGGCTTTTCGCCGTCTTTTCGCCGCCGTCCGCAATTCTTTCCTGCGCATCGATCATCCCCTTCTGACGATTAGCCCGTTTCTCAAGCAGAATCAATATATGCAAAGCCGAGCCTACTGCCAGGCGAAGGCGCCGTTGTTCATTTGCTCATTGCTAGAGCCAGGGGGCCCGTGGTAACTTGAATGGATGGGAAAGTCTAGCCGAGGAATTTCATGCGTTGGCTAAACTTGGTCGCGATAGCGGTTATTTCGTTGGGTGCATACACCCATTTTTCGCACGCACAGGGGAGAAACTCGCCGTCCGTGTCAGTGGTCGCGGGCAGACCTTTGGAGTATTGGATCAGTCAAATCCCATCCAAAGATCAAAGTAAAAGCGAAAACGCCATCCGGGCGGTGATGGAATTCGGTCCGGACCGCGCCTATCAAGCCGTGCCGGTAATTCTCGACCGGTTGCGCCAGCATTCGGCGGGCAAACCGGTGGACGTCAGCGTGCGAGTCAACGGCGCCATTGCGCTGGGATTCATCCTCGGAGGCTATAAAGAAGCGGAACACAAAGTCGTCAAAGACGCCGTATCCGTTTTGAGAAAGTTCTTGAGCGACAGCCAAACGATCGTGCGTTACCGCGGCGTCCAGGCACTGGGCCGCATCGGCACGGAAGCCAAGGACACGATTCCTGAAATCATCAACCTCGTGAAAGATTTTTCGACGTGGGAAACGCGGCAACAAGCCTGCATCGCGCTCGGCCAAATCGCCCTGGATGACGTGCACGGCCCCAGCGTGGGCGTGCTCAATGCCTTATATTCGGCCCTGGGCGACGGCTCGGTGCAAGTGCGCTTGGCGGCAATCCAGTCCCTGACCAAGCTCGGCGGACCGGTCAATGCCACCGTCCGTCTGCGCTTCGTCAAGGCGCTCGATCCCGTCGCGATCAAGGATTCCGAACCGACGGTGCGCATCTGGGCGCATATGGCCGTCATGAGCATCACTCGGACGGTGTATAAAGACCGTGTCGAGGTTATTGCTCAGATGGTTTCCAATCAGGATTTAGCCGCCCGCGCCAGGCACTCCAGGCATTGGGCAGCATGGGCAAGGATGCCAAGAGCACCATTCCCGTCGTCATGCGGGCCCTGCGCGACCCCGAACCGACAGTTGTCGGTTGGGCAATTTGGACTTTGGGTCGAATCGGTCCCTCAGCGAACATCGCCCTGGTGGAATTGGAACGCTTCCAAAACGACACGAGCCAGCCGGAGGCGATCCGCAACCTCGCGGATGAAGCCGTCAGCGAAATCAAAGGCAAAAAGAAGTAGAGACCGCCATGCGCCGCTTCCTCGTCTGCGCAATTCTCGTAGGTGCCTTGTCAACGGCCCGAACGCTCGTTTCCGCCCAAGACTTTCTCGGCAAGAACGCCGCGACATGGATGCTAGACCTGGATAGCCCGCGCGAAGCTGCGCGACGCGGCGCCGCTTATGCTCTGGGCAAGCTCGGATCCGGAGCCTTCTCGGCCGTGCCGGCTTTGATCAAGCGACTCAAGGATGACACCAGCCCCAAGGTGCGCGACGCTTCGGCCTTCTCACTGGGGGAAATCGGACGCGACAGCCTGATGGCTGCCGGCGACGCCAACCTCGTGCCCGCTTTGTCAGCCGCTCTAAAGGATCCCGATAGCCTCGTGCGCCGCAGCGCCGCCTACGCCCTAGGCAACTTGGGCCCCGATGCGGCAGCGGCCGTGGACGACCTTACGGCGGCCCAAGGCGATGCCAGGCCCGAAGTGCGTCAAAACGTCGCCTGGGCGCTTGGCAAAATGGGCCTAGCCGGCTTTCCCGGCATTCGCAAGGCGCTTGGCGATCCCGACCCTTTGGTCCAGCGCGACGCCGCCGGCGCGCTGGCGTCCTTTGATCCGCAAGTGGTGCGGCCAGCCCTCAAAGAATTGTTGGGTCTCTGCGGCGAAAAAAACTCTGAAGTGCGGAAGGCCGCGTTGATTGTCCTGGTCAAGATCGTCACTCCCGATGATAAAGCCGCCCTGGAGCCCATTCGACAAGCGCTAACGGACTCCGACCCCGAGGTGCGCGTCAATGCAGCACTGGCCTTGAGCAACATCGGCGGCAGTGACGCGGCGGCAGCAGTCAACGTTTTGCTCGATGCCTTGCGGCGCGGCGACTTGGAATTGCGCCGTCAAGCAGCCGCCGCCATTCGCAACATCGGGCCGGAAGCCAAAAAGGCCGTCCCCGACCTGATCAAGGCTCTGCGCGATCCGGACGCTGAGACACGCACCAACGCGGCGCTGGCCTTGGGCGGCATCGGTGCCAACGCCGAGGCCGCTGTCGTCCCGCTGACAGACCTGGTGGCAAATACGAAGGAAAAAACGGAGACGCGCATCGAGGCAGCCGTCGCGCTGCGCAGCATCGGTCCCGTACCTGCGGCGGTGCGGGCCGTGCCCAATCTTCTACGGGTTTTGGAGGACTCCCGCCCAGGACATCAAGGTGCGCGAGCGCGTTGTCTGGTCGCTGCGGGCTCATAAAGGCAATTTGCGGTCGCTGCCGGGCGTCTTTCCCACGTTCACCAAGGTCCTTTCCGAACCCAAGGACGGCAGCAATCAACTGCTTCGCTATGATTGCGCCTACATGTTGGGAGTCTTGCAAGGCCCCAAGGCGCCGCCGAAAGCCCTTGACGTGCTGCTTGAATACCTCAAAGACGACACCATTCAACTTTTCGACAACAAGAAAAGCTCCGTGGGCGGCACGGGTCAAGAAACCAATTCCGGCAAAGCCGACGTCAAGGAGTTGGCCCGTGGCGATGGCCGCGTGATGGCCGTCCAGGCGCTCACGCAGATCGGTGTTCGCCAACTCGCCGCCCGCCGCGACATTATTGAACAACTGGAAGTGCTTTCCGCGAATCCAGCGACCAATGTCGAGTTGCGCGAAAAATGCAAAACGCTGCTCAAGACCCTCAAGTGACGCCGACTGGGGTGCCACGGGCAGCTTGGCTGCCCGTGCTGGACCCCGGAGCAACCTTCGGACACTGCACGGGCAGGCAAGCCGCCCGTGGAACCCAGCCTCATCCCACCTTGACATCCACATAACCCGCTGACTACGATTCGCCAACATTCATGAAGGTCGAATCGGAAAAGCCCATGCCTGCGCCGTTGCCCGACGTGATCGAGATCGAACCAACGTCGACGTGCAACTTGCGCTGTCGCATGTGCCATGTCAGCTTCATGCCCGAAGAGCCCCGCCCCGTACTCGATCCTTTGCTGCTTGAGACTTTGGCGCCATTGCGCGGAAAATATTTCATCCTCGGCTCCGGTTTTGAGCCGATGATGAACCCGCAATTTCCGAAGCTATTGCGAACGTTGTCCGCCCTGGACGCGCAGGTTGAGCTCATTACCAACGGCACCTTGCTCGACGACGACATTCTGTCCGCGCTCGCGGACACCGACATTCGCCTTGTGACGTTCTCTTTCGATGGCATCAGCAAAAAGACTTTCGAGCACATTCGGCGCCGAGCCGATCATGGCAAAACGTTGGACAAGATCTTGCGAGCCCGTGCGCGGTTATGCGACCGCGAAACGTTCTTCGCGGTCAATTCGACCATGATGCGTTGCAACATGGCGGAAACCGCCCCCATCGTCGACTTTTGGGAAAAGGCGGATTTCGATCTGGTGCGCTTCGTGACGATGGTGGTGCGCGAGCCCGATGCCGCATTAATCCGCGAAAGTCTTTACCCGGTGCGGCAGGAGTATTACCGGCTTCTCGATCAAGAAGCGCGCAAAGTCATCGAGACACCGCGCCGCATTTCGGTGGCCGGTAAGTATTTTCCCTGGTCGCCGCTTGCCCGCGAATACCCGCACCATCTCCGCGGCAACCAAGTGATCTCGAACCATCCGCGTGCGCGTTACGTGCCACCGAGGCGCCAGGACGCGCAGCTCGGCAGCGCAGCGCGTACGATCATATCATGCAAATCGCCCTGGACCTTCGCCCGCATTCTGCCCGAGGGAGACGTGCAGCTTTGCTACCAGTTCACCATCGGCAATCTCAAGGAACAATCGTTTGAGGACATCTGGAATGGCCCGCGTGCGGCTGAAGTGCGCCAGCGCGTGGTGCATGAACGTACCCTTTGTTCCGCGTGCGATTACTATCGCTTTTGCCTGAGCCCGCGACTCGACCCGGAAGATCGCTCCAATTTTTTCGCGGGCAGTCTGTTGATGGGCCTGGATGAGGTGGATTTCGAAACCGGTCGATTCGGCGAGCTGGAATGCGCGGAGCCGCGCCTCGTCGAAACCGTTGGCACCTATAATTTGGTGGCCTTCGATAAACGCTACATCGGCGTGCCGCAGTGCCTCGGGCCAATAGATCTTTCTCATGTGAAGGTGGACGGTGTCCCGGGATTGATTTTCGCGGCGACGTTGCAGGAATTGCGCGGGCGCATTCGCAGCCAGGCGCTGCCGTTTAGCCGCGACGCGCAGCGGAGCGCGGGCCCGCGCTCCGCTGCGCGTCGCGGCTAAACGGCAGCGCCGCGCCGCTCCTTTCACGCATGCAACAGCATCATCAGTGGATTCTCCAGCATCTCCGCCAGGCGGCGTGTAAATCGGGCGGCGTCGGCGCCGTCGATGACGCGGTGGTCATAGGAAAGAGACAACGGGAGCTGGAGGGACGGCACGAATTGGCCGTCGCGGTAGACGGGTTGCAGCCGTGCCCGTGATAATCCCAAAATCGCGACCTCGGGATAATTGACGATGGGCGTAAAGCCGGTGCCGCCGATGCCGCCCAGGTTGCTGATCGTGAAAGTGCCGCCGCGCATGTCGTCGGCGCTGATCTTTTTCAGACGGGCCCGTTCGGCAAGCTCGGCCATCTCTTTGCCGATCTCGTAAACGCTCTTCCTGTCCACGTCGCGCAGCACGGGAACGAGGAGACCGCGCTCCGTATCGACGGCGACACCCAGATGGATGTATTTTTTCAGCACAAGCTGACCCTTGGCCACATCCAGGCTGGCGTTGAATTGTGGAAACTGCTGCAGAGCGATCGCGCAGGCTTTGAGCACAAAGGCCGTCACGGTCAGCTTCGGCCCTTTACCCTCCTGTTGCTTGCGAAAGGCGTCGATGGCCGTCACGTCGGCAAGGTCTTGCTGGGTAACATGCGGCACGGTCGCCCAGGCAAGGTGTACCTGCTCGGCAGTCTTGCGGCGAATCGAATCGAAGGGTTTGTATTCGACGGCACCCCATTGCTCGAAATTGGGCAAAGGGGGGGCCGCGGCACGGACGCCTGTGCCACCTTGGCTTAAGCCCCGAATGTACTCCTTGACATCATCCGGAGCCACGCGCCCCTTGGGTCCGGTGCCGGTTACTTGGTTAAGATCGACGCCCCATTCGCGGGCGAGCTTTCGCGTCGCCGGACCGGCGGCCACGATGGCATCGTCGTCATGGGGAGGAGCAGCGCTAGCGGGTACGGCCGGCGGTTTTGCTTGCGGCGCAACCGGCGGTTTCACTTCGGGGGCAACCGGTTCGGCGGGTTTGGGCGCCGCAGCCGGCGCCGGTGCAGCAGACGCTTGCGTATTGGTGGCCGGCGGGGCGGCAGGCGCCTTGCCGTTGCTTCCCTCGATCGTCATGAGGGTTTGGCCGGTGTTGACCTTGTCCCCTTTTTTGATGAGAACTTTGGCAATGCGACCCGCTAGCGGGGAGGGCACCTCGACAGTGCTTTTTTCCGCTTCCACTTCGAGCAGGGCCTGGCCTTCTTTGACGTCGTCGCCAACCTTGACTTTCACATCGACGACGTCGCCGCTGGCAACGTTTTCGCCCAGTGCTGGAAGCTTGATCTCGTCAGCCATGCGGGTAACCCCTATTGCGCCGCGACGTATTGATCGCATCGAAATCATTTTACGGGAACCAGGTCTGATGGCAGTAACCAGTGCGCGAACCCATGGCCAAATCGCAGGGTCCTGCTAGGACAAACGATGGTCGTCTGTAGCTCGCTTACTTTGTGCGCGGCTCTTTAGGCGCACACCTAGGGACTTTTGATTCATGACCGCCAAACCGCATTTTTTCATTACCACGGCCATCGACTACCCCAACAGCAGGCCGCATATCGGCACTGCCTTTGAAAAAATCGGCGCCGACGTGCAGGCCCGCTATCGCCGCATGCAAGGCTGGCAGGTCCATTTTCTCATGGGCAATGACGAAAACACGGTCAAGGTCGCCAAGCGCGCCGCTGAGCTGGGACAGGACCCGAAGGTTTATTGCGATGACATGGCCCGGCAGTTCCAGGAAGTCTGGCGGGCGTTGGACATCAGCTTCGACGATTTCATTCAAACGAGCGAGCCGCGGCATCACCTCGGTTGCCAAAAGTTCATTCAGAAGGTTTTCGACAACGGCTACATTTACAAGGCCAACTATGAGGGCCTTTATTGTGAAGGCTGCGAATCGTTCAAAACCGAGACTGACATCAAGGAGGCGGGCGGTGTCTGTCCGATTCATAAAACCCCGCCGATCAAGCGGAGCGAGCCCTGCTATTTCTTCGCGCTGTCCAAGTTCCAGGAGCGTCTCCTTGAGTATTACGAGAGCCACCCGAACTTCATCCAGCCGGAGAGTCGCCGCAATGAGATTGTGACCCTGGCCAAGTCGGAACTGAAGGACGTCAACATCACGCGCACGGGCGAGGCGTGGGGAATCCCGGTCCCGTTCGATCCTGGGTTTACGATCTACGTTTGGTTCGACGCGCTGCTGAATTACATCACAGCCATCGGCTATGGTTCCGATGAGGCGCGTTTCCGCGAATGGTGGCCGGCTAGTATCCACGTGATCGGCAAAGACATCACGCGCTTTCATTGCGCGCTCTGGCCGGCGATGCTGATGGCCGCCGAGCTGGAGCCGCCGCGCACGGTCTTCGGGCACGGCTTCGTCAACATCAAGGGGGAAAAGATCAGCAAGACGCTCGGCAATGTCGTCGAGCCGATGGACATCATCACGAAGTTTTCGAGCGAGGCATTTCGCTATTATTTCATGCGCGAATGCCCCTTCCCCGGCGACGGCGACTTTAGCTGGCAGCGCTTCACCGATCTCTATAATGCCGACCTCGCCAACAATCTGGGCAACCTCTACAGCCGGGTGGTCACCGTGATTACCAAGAGCTATGGCGGCTGCCTGGATAACACGGCGGGCACGCGCCGGCCGAGATCAGAACGGGACTCGATCAGAGCGTGCGCGAGATACAAGCCCACATCGAAGCTTGCCAATACAGCCAGGCACTGGACAAGATTTGGCGGCAGATCAATGATCCCGCCAACCAATACGCCGACAAAATGGAGCCGTGGAAGCTGGTTAAAACGGATAAAGAAGCCGCCAAAGGCGTATTGTTCACGCTGGCGGAACAGTTGCGAATCGCGGCGATTTTGCTCAAGCCCTTTTTGCCGCGCTCGGCGGAAACGATCTATCGCAGCTTCAACTTTGATCAGGCTTGGGAAGGCGTGTCCTATGCCGACGTGGCGGCGTACCCCGGCCAGCAGGCGGACCTGCGCATCATGGCCAATCTCGAAAGCGGCAAGGTTAAGCCGCTGTTTCCACGGATTGGATAAATTGGCGGCGAAACCTAACGGCTGACGTCCACTGCTCGCCATTCAGCGGATGGCACCGGCACGCTGGAAGGGAAAATAGACCAGCAAGGCTCGGCCCAGCATCAGGCGCTGGGGCACCAAGCCCCAATCGCGGCTATCGGAACTTTGCTGACTGTTGTCGCCCATGCACAGGTAATGGCCAGGCTGGACGTACATTGTTTTGTACGGCATCTCTTTGAAAACAGCCCACTTCGCGGGATTGCTCCAATCGGCGGGCTCAAGGGAAGTCAGCGGCGGTTCAGTGTGCGCGTTGACATCGGATGCTTCGTTGGCGTTTTGGGTGTAGTAGGTGTCGCGCCAAAGCTTGATGCCGTCGACTTGCAGGTTCGCGCCGCGGCTGCCGATGCTGGCTGGTTCCAGGTCATTTTCAGTCGGCCCGCGCCGGGCACGCAGGGCAGCCTCGCTCAAGTCGGCTTCCCCGGGTCCACGCACTTCGGGCGGCGGATAGTCGCGGCCATTCTCGAAGGGCAGTTCGCGGTCCACCCAGACGGTCAAGCGGGAATCAATGTTCGCGAATCGAACAAGGAAATTGCCCGCCGACTTAAGGCGGGTTGGCTTGCTGTCGAGGACCACTTGCTTGCCGTCCGTCCCCTGTTGCAAAAGCGTGCAGATTCCCGACGCCAAGTCCCATTTTGCCCGGAAGCGGTTGATGCCCTTGCTCAGCTCGAGCCAAAGCTCCCCCTCGGCCTTGCTGACGTGAACGTTGCATTCGAGCATCAAATCCCCGACCCAATTGGGCGTGGGCGTCTTGTTCCACTCACCGCCTCCCATGGATTGAACGACGATGCTGTTGTAGCCCATGAAATCGGTGATCAGTTCCCGGTTGCGCGTTGCCGCTCGGCGCCTCGCGGCTGTCACTTGGCCGCAGGATATGGCGATAGCGCAGCCAATCGATCCCTTCAGGCGTTGCCCCCTGATGGGCGAAGCCGTGGGCCTTGTCGGCAGTCCAGCCGCTGCCGGCCGCGGAGTGCCAGCGCTGCCAGCCGGCGCCGAGCAAATCCTTGGCGGGAAAGTCGTTGTCATAAACGATGCGCCGCTCGGCCATCATCACTTCAGGCGGCTTGCGGATGATCTCGAATTTGCCCGCGTCAAAGAGGGCGTTGCTTTCGTTTTCATGGAAGCCGCCGCCGGCACCTCGGCGCCAGAGATTGTTGGGGTCGATCTCTTTGGCGGCGAGGTCGTTGAAATAAGGGGCCTTACCCGGTTCGGCGCCGGCATGCGGTAAAGCCGGCCGAAGAAAATCGCGATGATTTCCCCAGGCAAGCCCAGCAGGCGTTTGATGTAGTTCTTGGGAACATTCTTCTCGATCGGCTCCTGCGGATATTTGAAGACAACCACGTCAAACCGATTGGGCTCGGTCAGATGCGTGTCATACAAGAACTTGGCGACCAGCACTCGATCGCCGCTGCTGAACGAATCGTTGCTGCAGCCAGGCAACGCGGTCAGGATGGCGGCCAAAAAGAGGAGCAGGCGGCGTTTCATGGAAACTCTCCTTGAGGCAGCGGCCTGCGCAGCACATTGAGGTAGCGGCAATTGGGGCAATAAGCCTTGGTGACGAATTGCGGAATCTTGTCCTCGGCCTCGGAGCTGGAATTGACGAGAAAATGGTAGCCGCACATGTCACAGGTCACGTCGCGGTGATAGCCGAGGAGCGTGGTGGCCATCGAGCCGGTGGGGATGACAAACGCCTCGGCAAGAAAAGTCTTGAGCAAGAGAACCAGCACCACCACGAAGACGATGGTCTCGACGACCTCGCGGCGCCATCCTTCATATCGTTCGGGCCCAGGACCTTTGGAGACGATCTTGGGAGGCGGCGGAGCGTCGGAGCCAGCGGCGGGCGTGTACGCGGCGGCGGATCGGTGGTCACCGCTTCAGGCGTGGTGTCCGTAGTCCGTGGGGTGGCTTCGGGTGGTTGCTTTTCGTCGACCATGGTTACGTTTCCGACCGCACGTAAACGTTAACCAGCTATTTCAGCCAGCCGCACCCGTTCCAGATCGGGAAGCTGACATTGCCACAGCCGGCCCCCAGCTTGCCAAGTCGCCGCGCGGCTCGGCAGATGCACCAAAAACGCCCGGCCAATGAAATCTTCGAGCGGCACGGCCCCGTCGCCTGGCCAAAAGCGGCTGTCTTCCGAGTTGGCGCTGTTGTCGCCCAAAACAAAACCTTGGTTTACTCCCAAACGCACCGTTCGACCATGGACGGCATTCTTACCCAGTTGGGTGTAATGCACGTCACGGTACAAACGCACATGACGCAACCGTGCCAGAACACCGTTTGACTCGAAGCGCAACGGCCTTCCACGCCGGGCACGATCCTTGGCGGACGGCAAGTCCAACGGGTCAAACAATTCGCGGCCATCCACCCGCACGTCAACCGGCGATCCACCAGCGCCATGTCGATATGATAGTGTTTTCCCGCCAAAAGCTGCACTTTTTGCAACTCTCCCCGCTTGCCGACGGGCAATCTGGTCACTCCGTCTGCCTCCCTTACGAAGGGGGGGCCGGGGGGCGTTAGTCCGCACCATCAGTTGATTCGCCATCCGCCGACCGCTAGCTGAACCTCCGCTTCCATGCCGCCGTCGTTAAGCGCGATCTCAAGCACCCCCCGACCAGCGACAACCTCCACGTCCGCCTCCACCATGAAATCATGCACCGTCTCGGCGCAGCCTTGGCGATTGCCGTTATAAGCGTATTCGTCGTCATGGGCAGGCATTTACCTTCCGCGCGCGAATAATTGCGATAACTCAATTGCTGCGGCGTGTCTCGGCCATCCAGCGTTAGCGGCTGAGCGACGTGCACTTGTTCGCATGGCTCTGCCGGCTCGTATTCCCAGCGCTCAGTCCGCTAGCCCGCTGTCGCGGAGCGAAGTCGTTGTCAAAGACGCAGCACCCGCATGCCGAGAAACTCGTCGAAGGTCTTCCGGGCCAGCTCGCCGTCGATGTAGACATCGCCATCGGCCAACTCGATTTCCTCCCCCGCCAGGCCGATGAGTCGTTTGATGTAAACTTTGCCAAACATGCGGAAGACGACGATCTCCCAGCGGCGCGGCGCGGCGCAAGGCATAGATGAGCTTGTTGACCAGCACATGGTCGCCGCGTGTCTCGGTGGCCCGGCCCAATGGTATTTGCGTGGCAGCCGCAATTGGGGCACGATACGCCGTCATAGCAGCGAAGTGCCGCCGGTGCCGTCGTGGTCCGCGCGAGCCCGGCCGACATCCACCTCGAACCGCAGCACGGACAAGCGACCGATCGATGATGTCCCAACAGTGCCGGCGCCATGCTTCCCGTCGGCACCTGAAACGGCTCGACGCAGTAGGCGCGCAGGAGAAACAACAAGCTGACCGCGCGATGAGAATCAACACGAAGCGACGGATATGGGCGGCAGGCGCAGGCGCCAACGAAAGAAGGGAATTCCATCCATGGAATAGCCTCGGGTGCAAGCCGCGTGGTTGAGGTACTCCGAAACCCGCGGGTATTCGGAGATACGCTCAACCACGCGGCTTGGCTCACTGATCCGATTCCAGCACCGCCAAAAATGCCTCTTGCGGGATCTCCACCTGGCCCACTTGCTTCATGCGTTTCTTGCCGGCGGCCTGCTTGGCCCAGAGCTTGCGCTTGCGGGTGATGTCGCCGCCGTAGCATTTGGCGGTGACGTTCTTGCGCATCGGCGCGATCGTCTCGCGGGCGATGATGCGGCTGCCGATCGCGGCCTGGATGGCGATCTCGAACATGTGGCGGTCGATCTCCTCGCGCAGCTTCTTGACCAGCTTGCGGCCCCGGCGATCGGCGAAGGCGCGATGGACGATCGTGGAGAGGGCATCGACGCGCTTGCCGTGCACCAGAATATCGAGGCGGACCAGGTCGGTGTTGCGGTAGCCGAGGAACTCGTAGTCCATCGTGCCGTAGCCCTTGGTCGCCGATTTGAGCTTGTCGTAAAGGTCGTAGATAATTTCGGCGAGCGGCATTTCGTAGACGAGGATGGCGCGTGTGGGGCTGAGGTATTCGGTGCGGATGTAGGTGCCGCGCCGTTCGGTGCACATGCCCATGATGTCGCCGATGTTTTCGCTGGGAACCAGAAAGCTGCCTCGGACGATGGGCTCGCGGAACTCCTCGATTTGGCCCGGATCGGGCACCTTTTGCGGATTGTCGATGAGGATGGTTTCGCCGTGGCGCGTCAGGATTTCATAGGTCACGTTCGGGGCCGTCGTGACCAGCTCCAAGCCGCTGTCGCGCTCGATGCGCTGCTGGATGATCTCGCGATGGAGCATGCCGAGATAGCCGCAGCGGAAGCCGAAGCCCAGGCCTTCGCTGTTTTCGGGCTGATAGGTGAAGCTGGCGTCGTTGAGCCGGAGCTTGCCGAGGGCTTCGCGCAGCGTCTCGAAATCGTTGTTGTTGACCGGATAAAGTCCGGAGAAGACCATCGGCTTGGGTTCTTTGTAGCCGGGCAACGCTTCGGTGGCCGGGCCGGCCGGCCTCGGTCACGGTGTCGCCGATATGCACGTCGGACAGGGTCCGGATCTGGGCCATCAAGTAGCCGACCTGGCCCGGGCCAAGCTCGGTGCACGGAGTCATGCCGGGGCGAAATTGGCCCAGCTCGATGACATCATGCTCGGTGCCCTTGCGCATCAGGCGGATTTTTTGCCCCTTGAAGAGCCGGCCCGCCATGACGCGGACATAGACGACCACGCCCTTGTAGGCATCGAAATGGCTGTTGTAAACCAGGGCCTTGAGCGGCTCCTCCGGCGTCGCCCGGCGGCGGCGGCACGCGCTCGATGATGGCTGCCAAGCACCTCGTCGATGCCGATGCCGCTCTTGCCGCTGGCGTGCAGCACCGTCGCCGGGTCGATGCCCAGGGCTTGCTCCATCTCGGCCTTGACGACATCGGGCCGGGCGATGGCCAGGTCGATCTTGTTGAGCACCGGCACGATCGTCAGATCGCTTTCCATGGCCAGGTAGGCGTTGGCGACGGTCTGCGCCTGCACTCCCTGGAAGGCATCGACCAGCAGAATGACCCCCTCGCAGGCGGCGAGGCTGCGCGAGACTTCGTAGCTGAAATCGACGTGGCCCGGCGTGTCGATGAGGTTCAATTCGTAGCGCTGACCGTTCAGCTCGTGATAGATGGTGACCGGATGCATGCGAATGGTGATGCCGCGTTCGCGCTCGAGGTCCATGGAATCGAGGAGCTGGTTTTGGAAGTCGCGTTTGCTGATGGTCTTGGTTTGAAGCAGGAACTGGTCGGCCAGCGTGCTTTTACCGTGGTCAATGTGGGCGATGATCGAGAAATTGCGAATGAAGCGGGTATCTGTGCTCATGCGTGGGGTTGGTTCCGTAACGAAAAGTCAACATGCGACGCCCGCGACGGCTTCCACGGTGCGACGGCCTCCAAAGGCGAGTATACCGACGCGGCTCACTTCTGGATAGAGGAGCGACGCCCTGGCGGCGCCCGGCCATCCCCAGTCTTCGTAGACTACTCACTTTAAACAGCCGCCCATCCTTTACACGCGGCACGGCTGTCCTGAGCGGTGTTGAATTGACTCTTGAAGTAGGGATAAATTCGCCACACTTCTCAGGAAAGTGCCGCCTTCAAAGTCTCCATCGCCTTGGCGTCACCCAAGCGTGCCTTGCCAAAACCGGGAAGTGCTCCACGCGCGACGGCTTGCTCTTGAGCGTCGGAGAGATTGCTCACCAGCATCACGGCAATGCCGCTCGTTTCCGGATCAGACTTCAAACGGCTAATGAAGTCCAGGCCTGAATCGCCGTCCAGGTCGAGAATGCGGTTGACCAGCACCAGGTCGGCGGGCGACGTGGCGCAACCGCTCCAGCGCCTCGGCGGCGGTGTCCGCCTGAATCACCTGGACATCGAAGCTGCTGACCAAAAACTGGCTAATCGTGTAGTTATCGGCGGCGCATTGCCCCAAGCTCATGACCGGTCTTTGACGCGGTGCTTGCCATAGGATGCGGATCCGTGCGGGTTATTTACAACGTTACTCAACTCACCATTATAACTCCCGCATTGCCGATCGACAGCGTGCGCGGCCGGTAATCCGCGGGATTCGGAGGACCTCATCCTGCGCGGCTTGGATTGGTTACCGGTCTTGTCGCCGCGGCGCTCGAACTGTTATAAACGGGCGCCCGATTTGTGTGTTTTCGGAGGATATCATCGTGGAAACCGTGGCCCTGATCACCGGCGCGGCGGCTCGAAAGGCGTGCCCGGCAAAAACATCGCGCCGGTGGCCGGCAAGCCGCTGATCGCTTGGACCATCGCCGCGGCGCGCAGCGCCGAGCGAATCGATCGGTTGCTCGTGTCCACCGATGATGCCGCCATCGCCGACGTGGCGCGGGCGTGCGGCGCCGAAGTGCCGTTTCTACGGCCCGCGGAACTGGCGAGCGACCAGGCCTCGCACATAAGCTGTCGTATTGCACGCGCTGGACTGGCTGGCGGCCCAGGGCAGGGTGCCGCGCCACTTGGTGCTGCTGCAACCTACGTCTCCATTGCGCACGGCCGCCGACATTGATGGAGCCATCGCGCTAGCGTTCGAGAAAGATGCGGCCGGTGTCGTGAGCGTCTGTCCGGCGCGCGATCATCCCTTACTCGTGAAAAAGATAAACCCCGATGGCGCGCTTGGCGATTACGCCACCACGGACTTGGCGTATTTGCGGCGCCAAGACCTGCCCGACGCCTATGCACTCAACGGTGCGGTCTATGTCACCAAGGTCGACGCCCTGCGCGGCAGCGGACGTTTTTGCCACAAGTCACCTATCCCTACGTCATGCCCGCTGAACGATCTCTTGAAGTCGATCATCCCTGGGATTTGCATCTGGCCCGGCTAATCATGGAGGAACGCGCGTGCCCCAGCCATCCGCCGCGCACGCTCGGCGGCGTGAACCGTTCTGATTCATCTCCGAGGACCGTGTGCGCGATGCTCGGCTGCGGCGGGCAGTGCGCGTGCTGCTGGATTGCCTTCTCGATAACCCAAGCATTGAGTTGTGGGGCATCCTCGACCGCGAGCAATCATCGTGGGAGACGAGTTTCCTCGGTGTAAGGGTCGTCGGCGGGGATGAGTGGTTGCCACGGGTGCGGCAGCAGGGTGTAACTCATTTTATCGTCGGCGTGGGAGCAGCCCGCGATAACGAGCCCAGGGCACGCTTGTATCGAAGTGCGCTTGCGGAAGGGCTGCTGCCGCTCGCCGGTCATTCATCCCTCGGCCGTGATCTCTAAACGGGCCCGCTTAGGCATCGGAAACCAAGTGCTGGCCGGCGCCATCGTCAATGCAGGCGCAGAGACCGGCTCGAATGTGCTACTCAACACCGGCAGCATCGTCGAGCATGAGTGCCGCCTTGGCGATCATGTTCATATTGCCACGGGGGCCCGGCTGGCGGGAAATGTTATTGTCGATGCAGGTGCGTTCATCGGCGCCGGCGCCACCATACGCCAAGGCATGCACATCGGGGCCAATGCCGTCGTTGGCGCGGGGGCGGTGGTCGTCACCGACGTCGAGCGGGACACGCTCGTCGTCGGCGTGCCGGCACGGCCCAAAGAGCCGCGCACGCAGTAAGCGGGTTTTGCGTGCGCGAATAATAAACCGCTTACTTCGTGCGCGGCTCTTTCAGAGTTTCTCTGGCGCATTCATCCGCTCTTGCACGGCGATATTTAGCTCCAGCACATTGACGAGCGGCACGCCTACCAGTCCGCCCAGCGGCGCGGCCGCTTTCGCATCCAAGAGTTTGGCGATCTCCTGCGCACCATTTCCACTGAGTTGCCGCCCAAGGCGAGCTTCTCGGCATTAGCCACGGCAATTGGCCGATGACTCAGTTGATAGCGTGCGTTGTCCAATGTGATGTGTGGATCAAGCCCGGAGCCAGAGGCCATCACCATGTCGGCGGGAACTTGTTCCAAGGGCATGTCCGGATAGTCTTGCGCGCCACATGTCGAAAAACATCGCGTGAACATCGTTCGCTTTCCATGTGCCTTGGCTGCGCATCCGCGCTCTTGGTCCAGGTTTCGGCAAGCCCTGGGTGGAGCGAAGTCCATTGGGCCACGATGCCGGGCTTGCCCTGGTATTGGTCCCTGGCGAACCAAGCTTCGATGTCCGCCTGAACGCCTTCGCCCAGCTTTTTGCCGAACTTTTCCGCCGCCCTTGCCATAGCGCGCGATAGGACCGATGGTGCGAGCCACGCGATCCCGCAACAGATAATTGCTCGCCGCCCAGTTGGACCCCGAAGAAGCCATGGCGTTGTAGGACGCAGCCGACGGGCGTGGCAAGAAAATACGCATCCCCGCTGAACGGTTGCGCGATCAGCCGAGAGCCGACTATGGTGCCATCGCGGTCCGTGAGCAAACTTCCTTCCGCTTGCACTTGAAACATTGGAAGGCGTGCGATGGCCCATAGCGTCAGGGGATACACGCCCGAACAGATGGCGAGCGTCAAAAACAGTAGCCACAGAATTGCTCGAATATGACTTAACACGTTGTGTGATCTCCTATCAGTGACAATGGGTGGCACGCCCTGAGGTACTGCGAAGGGGTGCTTAGACAGAACCACGCCCTTCGGAGTACCTCAGGCGTGCCACCCAAACCGGAGTGACCGTCCGGGCGATGCCTACGCGACATGTGCAAATGGATCAACGAAAGAACCCCATCCTCACTAAGAATCATGTCAATCAGCTTGATGCCGATGAAGGGCACGATGACTCCGCCCAGGCCCCAGATAAGAAGGTTGCGGCGCAGCAAAGCGTCGGCGCCGACCGGCTGGTAACGAACTCCCTTCAAAGCAATCGGAATCAACATCGGGATGATAAGCGCGTTGAATATCACGGCGGACATGATGGCCGATGTCGCCGAATGCAGGTGCATGATGTCGAACGCCTTGAGCCAGGGCAGCGTGGCCGCGAACAAAGCCGGGACGATGGCGAAATACTTCGCGAGGTCGTTGGCGATGGAAAATGTCGTCAAAGCGCCGCGGGTCATGAGGAGTTGCTTGCCGATCTCGACGACTTCGATGAGCTTGGTGGGGTCGCTGTCGAGATCGACCATGTTGCCCGCTTCCCGGGCAGCCTGGGTGCCGCTGTTCATGGCCACGCCGACGTCAGCCTGGGCGAGCGCGGGAGCGTCGTTGGTGCCGTCGCCCATCATGGCCACCAGCTTGCCGCCGGCTTGCTCCTTGCGGATATAGCCAAGCTTGGCCTCGGGGGTCGCCTGGGCGATGAAGTCATCGACGCCGGCCTGCTCGGCGATGGCCTTGGCGGTGAGCGGATTGTCGCCGGTCACCATGACGGTGCGCAGCCCCATGCGTCGCAGTCGCTCGAAGCGATCGCGCATGCCCGGCTTGAGCACGTCTTCCAGGACGACAAGGCCGGCGATTTTGCTGCCATCGGAGACCAACAAGGGCGTGGCGCCGCGTGAGGCGACTGCATCGACTTCCTCTTGCAAGTGTTTGGGGATTTGACCGGATGCCTGCTCGACTTGCGCGCGTGACGGTGTCAGGGCGCCCTTTGCGATGCGCCGGCCGTCCGGCAGGTCGATGCCGCTGACGCGTGTCTGCGCGGTGAATTCGATGAAGCGGGCGCCTGAGGCAACCAAAGCGTCAAGGCGGGACCCGGCGGCGGCGGGACGGGTGCCATTCCGCGAGGCGCTTTGATAAAGATCGACGATGCTCTTGCCTTCCGGCGTTTGGTCCGCGACCGAGGCAAGCGATGCCAGCTCGCCCAGCTCGTCGGCGGTGTAGTTGCCCATGGGCACGAACTGCGTGGCCCGGCGATTGCCGACGGTTATGGTGCCGGTTTTGTCCAAGAGGAGCGTGTCGATGTCACCCGCAACCTCGACGGCTTTGCCGCTCTTGGCGATGATGTTGGCGCAGGGCGCGGTCCATGCCGGCGATGCCGATAGCGGCCAACAGGGCGCCAATGGTGGTGGGGATCAGGCAAACGAGCAGCGCGATCAGTGTAGGCACGTCAGTCCCGAGGCTGCGGATCGGCCGGCCGCCTTGCAAAAAGTCGGTGCCGAGGAAATCGTTCATGTAATTCTCAGCATGGAAGGCCATCGGCCAAAGCGCCGCCGTGACGATCAGAAAGATGAGGGTAAAGGCCGCCAGCACCAAGGAGAGCGCGATCTCGTTAGGCGTGCGCTGGCGGATGGCCCCTTCGACAAGGGCGATCATGCGGTCGAGGAAGGTCTCGCCGGCACCGGCGGTGATGCGGACCACGATGCGGTCGGACAACACGCGCGTGCCGCCGGTCACGCCGGAGCGGTCGCCGCCCGCCTCGCGAATGACCGGAGCCGACTCGCCGGTAATGGCGGACTCATCGATCGACGCGACACCTTCGACGATCTCGCCGTCGCTGGGAATCACTTGGCCGGCGACAACCTCGACCAGATCGCCGGCGCGAAGTTCGGTGGACATGGTCTCCTCGAACATGCCATTGTCGAGCCGGCGCATGGCGGGCGTTGCCTGGCGCGTTTTACGCAGTGCGTCCGCCTGAGCTTTGCCGCGTGCCTCGGCCAAGGCTTCCGCGAAGTTGGCGAAGAGAACCGTGAGCACCAGCCAAATGTCGAGGGCGAGCAAGTAACCAACGCCGCTTGGCTTTCATAGCCGAAGGCAACGGCAAGGGTATAGGCGATCGATAGTGCCGCTCCCACTTCCACCACGAACATCACTGGATTTTTCCACAGAATATCCGGCCGCAGCATCACCAACGCACGCCGAAGCGCGGCCTTGATGAGCTCCGGCGCGAACAACCCGCTGCGCCGGCTCGCGCGCCGCGCCTCCTTCAATTTCTCTCCCACAATCTTCTCCATGCTATGCACTCTCCAAGCCGCGGGTTGAGGTACTCCGAAACCCGCGGATCTGTTCCTGAATCCCTGCCCGCAAGTAGGTCCCGCCTGCCGGGCGGGACCTGAAACTTGCAGGAATATGTCCCTAGTTGCAAAACCTTGGATAAGCTAGAGACCGTGTCAATCGCTTCATTTTGCACAGTCCAGGTCCCGCCCGGCAGGTGGGACCTACTGGATCCAATGCCGCCTTCGTAAGGAGGGAGAAAAGCATGTCGGTCACCCGCCAAACGGCATCGGCCCCAAATGCTCTGCCACGGGCCCCAGAACGGCTGCCGGCAGAAACAACAGCGCACCGACTAAAAGGACCGTGCCCAGTAACACAAAGCCGAACGTGACCGTGTCCGTTCGCAGTGTTCCTGCCGTGAACGGCGTCGGCTTCTTCCTTGATAGGCAACCCGCCAGCGCAAGGGGGGCGATGATGGGAATGAAGCGACTAATGAGCATCACCAGCCCCGTGGCGATGTCCCAATAAGGGCTTTCCGGTGCCGGCGGACTCGCATTCTCTTCAGGCTTGTTGAACCCCCAGGTATCGCCCAGGCCTTCGAACCCCGAGCCGTTATTGGCGGATGCCGACGAGAACTCGTAGAGGATTTCCGAAAAGCCGTGCGCTCCAGGGTTGTTGGTCGCTTTGGTGCCCCACTCCGTAGCGGCGAACAATCCGGTCGGACCAAGGATCATGATCGGGTGGACCAAGAGCGCGAGCATCGCTAGCTTCATCTCGCGTGCTTCCACTTTCTTGCCGAGATACTCCGGCGTGCGCCCCACCATAAGGCCCGCGAGAAACACGCCGATGATCAGGTAGACCAGCATGTTGATCAAACCGACGCCTTTCCCGCCGAAGATGCAGTTCAGCCACATGCCTGTGAAGGGACTGAGGCCCGCCAGCGGGTTGAGGCTGTCGTGCATGCAATTGACGGCACCGCAAGTAATGGAGGTCGTGATGGCGGCAAAGCTGGCGCCGGCGGAGGTGCCGAAGCGCAATTCTTTCCCTTCCAAGTTGCCCAGGCTTTGGTCAACCGGCAGCCCCGCGAGCGCGGGAATGACTACCGGCTTTTTGTCCGCGCCGGCGCCGTCGGCGCTGCGAACTTCGATCACATAAGGCTGCTGGGTTTTGCCATCGAGTAACGGCGCATGAGCCACCAGCGCGGGATTGGGCGTCAGCGTGTCCCAATAAATCGACCAGCCGATGAGCGTCACCAATAGCGTCATCATGACGCCATAAATGACCATGGCATGGCGCATGTTTCTGATGAAGATCCCGAACATGACGATCAGCGAGAAGGGAAAAATCATCATGGTCACGCACAGGAGGAAGTTGCTCCAGGCGCTCGGGTTCTCATAGGGATGGGCGCCGTTGGCGCCGAAGAAGCCGCCGCCGTTGGTGCCCAGATTCTTGATGGGGATGATCGCGGCCACCGGACCGCGAGCGATCTTCTGCGGCAACGCTTGGCCGCTGTCGTCTTTGCCCAGGGCGCCGGCCTCCACAGTGACCGCCTCAGCGTGGCCGTCAAACGTCATCGGCATGCCGTCCGCCATGTAAAGCACGCCAATCAGCACGCTTGCCGGCAGAAATACATACATGCACACGCGCCACATATCGAGGTAATAATTGCCCATGTGGTGGTCCCCGCGCAGACCCCGGATCATGGCCGTCAAGGCGCAGAAGCCGACGGCGGCGGAGACGAACATGTTCCACAAGATCGCGGTAAGTTGACTCATATAGGAGAGATGCTGCTCGCCGGCATAATGCTGGAGATTGGTGTTCGTCAGGAACGAAATCGCGGTGTTGAAGATCGTCGTCGGCGCCAGCATTTTTTGCTCGTCGGGATTCAGACCGAGAACCGGTTGCAAGGCGAGGAAGGCGAAACCCACGAGAAACATGACGGTGTTGAACAGCAACAGAGCGACGGCGTACTGCGGCCAGCGCTGCGGATCCAGTGTTAAGGCGTGCTTCGATCCACGCAAGCCAGCGCGGAGCGCGATACCCGCCATCCATGATCCAGGCCAAGTAACGGCCGACGGGAAATGACAAGACCACCGTGGTGAGCACGATCAGCACGGGCAGGAGCCAGATTTGGAGCATGGGTGTCTTTCAAATATCCGGGCGCGGTCAGGTTGGAAACCTAACCTACGGAGCTAAAACCATTCGGGGCGAAGCAGGGCGGCGAGTAGGTAGCCGAAAAGAAACAGGGATACGATAATCGTGAGCGCGATCATGGTGATTTACCTTAAACCTTGTCGCAGCCGCTGACAAACGCGAACATCAGGCCCATCGCGACAAGCCCGAGCACTAAAACGCCGGTAACCAGATCGTCAAGTTCATGGTTGGCTTCTCCACCAGTGCCGGTTAGCCGCGACGCACATGCGGAGCGCGGAGCGGCGTCATACCGCGCTCCGCACGCGCGCCGCGGCTAAACGAATTCGCAATAAGCATGCCGCACTGTGGCCGCGCTACGCAACGCCTTAGCGAGTCTTCCGTTAAGAAAAGCGGCCTTGAAACCGGAAGTGCCCACGCTTGCAAATTGCACGAATCGAATCGGCAATTGCACGAATCGCTTGACGTCGCTCTTCAATTCCCTGGCACACTGATTTGTCCACACATGAGCCGGACGTGATTCTTTTCAAGTTTTAGTCAGGTAAAGTTTCGAGAGATTTCCGACAACGCGCCAGCGCATTGTTCGCGGCATGGCTTGTGCGGTGCGTGTGCGGCAAGCCATAGGATAAGCCGTGGAACCGCGAGAACGATTCATGCACATTCTGCTCATTGACGACGATCCGAGCTTGCGCAAGTCGATTCGGCTGGCGCTCGAAACGATGAACCATCGAATGGTCGAGGCACGCGATAGCGCGGAAGCGCAAGCGGCGCTGGGGCATAATCTCTTCGACCTTGCCTTTCTCGATCTGCGCCTGGGCCATGAGGAAGGGTTGGCCGTCTTGCCGGCGCTGTTGCGCGCAGCACCGGCGTTGCCCGTCATCGTCATCACGGCCTACGCCACCATTGAGACAGCCGTGGAGGCGATGCGGCGCGGCGCGTTTGATTATCTCCCCAAGCCATTCACGCCCGATCAATTGCGTCTCGTTCTTGACCGCGTGTCCCATACACGGAAGTTGCAATCGCAAGTCGCGGCGCTGGAGGATCAAATCCACGCCATCGTCCCCGAGGCGGATTTGCAAACGGACGACCCGGCGATGCGTCTTGTCCTGGAAATAGCATTCAAGGCGGCGGCCAGCGACGTGACGCTAATGCTGCGCGGTCCCAGCGGCACCGGTAAGGGGGTGCTGGCCCGTGCCATACACGCCCGCAGCGCGCGGGCGGCCGGACCGTTCATCATGGTCCATTGCCCGAGTCTGTCAGCGGAGTTGCTGGAGAGTGAACTTTTTGGCCATATGCGCGGCGCGTTCACCGGTGCGGTCGCGGATACCTTGGGCAAGGTCACGGTCGCGGAGGGGGGAACACTGTTCTTGGACGAAGTCGGCGAATTGCCGCTGACGCTGCAGCCGAAGTTATTGCGGCTTCTGCAAGACAAGCGTTATGAGCGGGTGGGCGACACGCGCACGCGCGTCGCCAACGTGCGCATTATCGCCGCGTCGAATCGGGATCTCGCCGCCGCGGTGGCGCAGGGCATATTTCGCGAGGATTTGCTTTACCGCCTCAATGTCATCGAAGTGACACTGCCGGCGCTTCGCGAGCGGCACCGGGACATCCTGCCGTTGGCTGAGCATTTGCTGCGGTTTTTCGCACGGCAGGCGGGCAAGCTCGCGCCGCGCTTCACGGACGAGGCCCGCGCGGCCTTGGTGCGTTATCCTTGGCCGGGGAACGTGCGCGAATTGCGCAATGCCATCGAGCGCGGCATCATCCTCGCGCCGTCGTCCGAAGTTGGCCTGGCGGATCTGCCCGCTCAGATTGGCGCCGATCTGCCTCAAAGCGCCATGGTGATCGGCGGGGCGGTGACTTTGGAACAGCTGGAAGCGGAGCACATTCGCCGCGTCCTTGCCGCGACCCCGACCATTGAACAAGCAGCGAATTTGCTGGGCATCGACCCGAGCACCCTTTACCGCAAGCGTAAACGGTATGGTCTGTGAATATCATGCACTACTGGCGTGAAACGTAGTGGGAGTCATTTGAATGGGCGGCACTTTGCGTTGGCGAATCATGGTGACGCTCGTGCCGCTGCTCGTGCTGGTTGCCGTGCTGGGCAGTGCCGGCGTTTGGTTGCTGCACCGTTTGGGAGGCAGCATCAACGTCATTCTGCATGAGAATTACGATAGCGTGGTCGCCATGTGGGATTTGAAGGAAGCCGTAAAGGGAATCGACGCCTCTTTTCGCATGACGTTGATAGCCGGCAAAGGCACGGATGCCGCCCAACGCCAAAGCGTCGATGCGAAAGTAGCGCAGGACTTTGAGCGGAATTGGAAGCGATATCGAAATGCCCTGAACAAGGAGCGAGACAACATCACTATTTTGCCCACGGAAGCAACCCTATTCGAAAAGCTGGTGAAGCTGACGGATCACTACGAAAACGGAGCGCACGCCTTCCTGGCGCGAACGTCTCCGGACCGCGACCAGCTTTACCGCGGCACGAGCGGCTTGCAAGTGACCTTTAACGAGATCCAACGGGTCGCCGACGAGATTTTTCAGCTCAATCAGGCTGAAATGTTGGAGGCCAGCGAGCGGGCCAAAGCCAGCGCGCGCAGATCGACGTTATGGCTAGCCACGGGTCTAGGAACCGCGGTACTGTTGGCGGCGTTGTTCGCCTGGCACACCGTGCGCACGTTCCTGCGTCCCGTCGATGCGCTGACGAGAGCGGCGCAAGGGATCAGTGCCGGCAATCTTGACGCCATCGTGCCCTATCGCGCGGGGCACGAATTGGGTCAACTGGCGCAGGCCTTCAACACCATGGCCCATCATTTGCGCGATCTTCGTGAGTCCCAAACGGCCCAATTGCTCCGCGCTCAGCGCACGAGCCAGGCGACGATTGACTCATTTCCCGACGCGGTCATCGTCGTGGACGGCGCGGGCATGGTCGAGTTGGCTAATCCGGCGGCGCGGCAGCTTTTCGGCGTGCTTCCCAGACAGAAGGGACAAACCGCCGCCGCTGCCTGGCAAGCTCCCGAAGCGCTGATCCAGCCGCTAAAGGAGGCGCTGGAAGACCAAAAAAACTATTTACCTGAAAGTTTCGATAGTGCCCTTTTGCTTGGCGGCGGCGGCCGAGAGCGGGCGTTTTTGCCGCGCATCATGGCTATCCGCGATGCGGATGGTTTTAGCCTTGGCGCGGCCGTGCTGTTGCAAGATGTCACCCGCATGCGTCTCTTGGACCAGGTCAAAAGCAACCTGGTGGCCACCGCCAGCCACGAGTTCAAGACGCCGCTCACCGGTCTGCGGCTGGCGCTCTACTTATTGCTCGAGGAGACAATTGGACCGCTCACGCCAAAACAGACTGAGTTGCTGATCGACGCGCGGGAAAACAGCGAACGGCTCTTGGCAGTCGTGAACAACATGCTCGACTTGACGCGGCTCGAACAAGGTGCGCCGCAATTGACCGTGGCGCCGCGGGCGCCTGCCGCCTTGCTTCAGGCGGCCGCGGAAAAGTTGCGGCCGCGCGCGACTGACAAAGGCGTTGACATCGTATTGGACGTCCCTGATGGTTTGCCGTTGGTGCCGCTCGACGCCGATCGTTTTGGCAACGCTCTGGACAATTTGCTCGACAACGCCTTAACCTATAGCCGACATGGAGGCCGCATCACCTTGGCAGCGCACGCCACGCCGGCCGGCGTGATCTTGACCGTTGCGGACACCGGCTGCGGCATCAGCCCCGAGCATCTGCCTCATCTTTTCGAGAAATTCTTCCGGGCCCCGGGCCAGGAGCGCGGCAGTGGCACGGGCCTCGGCCTGGCCATCGTTCGCGAGATCATGGTCGCCCACGGCGGCACCATCACCTGTGCGAGCGATCCGGGCGCGGGGACGACGTTCACCATCACGCTCCCCATGGAGCCGCGCACGCCGTAAGCGGGGTGGTTGGGTGGCACGCCCTGAGGTACTCCGAAGGGCGTGAGACTTCCGCGATGGCCACGCCCTTCGGAGTACCTCAGGGCGTGCCACCCACTTGCCGCTTACTAACGTGCGCGGCTCTGTTGGAAAGCGAGGAAGCTATTGTGTCCGACGAGCAAACACGCCCCAGTCCCGAGCACTTCCTACGCCTGATCCGCCAAAAGCAGCGCGGGCGGCTCAAAATCTATCTGGGCTTTGCGGCAGGCGTGGGCAAGACGTTCGAAATGCTCCAGGAGGGGCACCGTCTCAAACGCCTGGGCGTCGACGCGGTCATTGCCATCGTCGAAACGCACGGGCGGGCCGACACGGCCGCGCAGGTCATGGACCTCGAGCAGATGCCGCGCAAAAAGATCGAGTATCGCGGCGTCGTTCTGGAAGAGATGGACGTAGATGCCGTGCTTGCTCGCCACCCCAACGTGGCCCTGATCGACGAACTAGCCCACACCAATGCCCCGGGTAGCCGCAACAGCAAGCGTTATCAGGATGTCGAAGAGTTGTTGCGGGCCGGCATCAATGTTATCGGCACGCTCAACATTCAACATCTGGAAAGTCTCTACGACCTCGTGGAGAAAGCCACGGGCGTGAAGGTCAAGGAACGCATCCCCGACTATGTGCTCGGGATGGCCGATCAACTGGTCAACGTGGACGTCTCCGCCGAGGATTTGCGCGAACGGTTGCAAGCAGGCAAAATTTATCCCGCTGAACGCATCGAGACAGCGCTACAAAACTTCTTCACGCATGACAACCTGACGAAGCTGCGCGAATTTGCCTTGGAGGAGCTCGCGCATCGGCTGGACCGCCGGCGCAGCGACGCCGACGGCGCCGAGACCAAGGCGGGCTCGGAGGGAGTGATGATCTGTCTCAGTTCGCGCGGCCCCAACGCCGAGCGTTTGCTGCGGAAGGGGGCCCGCCTAGCCGACCGTCTCAAGGCCCCGTGGTATGCCCTCTATATCCAGACGCCCCAAGAAGAATTGGACCGCATCGATGCGGCCACGCAGCGGCACATCACCAATACGCTGACCTTGACCCAGCAGATGGGCGGCATCCCGATGAAATTCAAAGGCACGGACGTTGTCAGCACCATTGCGGCTTTCGCCAGCGAATACCGCATCACTCACATCGTCATGGGCCGAACCCGGCGCCCGTGGTATCGCCGGCTCTTCCAAACTTCGGTGCTCGACCGTCTACTGCAAACGCTGCCCGACATTGACATTCACATCGTGGGGACCTCCGACGTAGGTTAGCTTTTCAAGCTGACCTATGGCACCGGCGGCATGAGCGTCGCGGACACGGGGCCCAGGCCGAGCGGTTGATTCGGCAATGGCACACCGATGGCGAGGCCGCGCTGGCGCAGCATGGTCGCCTTGCCGAGAACGGTCTCGGGATCGACGACTTGCTTGGGTTGTAATTGATAGTTGAAGCGCCGGATGTCGCGGAGGGTGAACGGAAGCAGGTTTTCGCTCACGAAGTCGAGCAGAAACCATTCATAAAACGGTGCGCGGACTTTCTCACGCACCACCAACGTTTCATAGCCGTCCCGAACCAAGCTGAATTGGTATTCACCGTAATAGATGAATGCGCGGTCGGTCGGCGCTGCGCCCATCGGCAAGCCTTTTTCATCATAGACGATGGCGCCGGATGGTTCCGTCGTGATGACAAAACGGCGTTCCACGCAACCCGCAACCGCCCCGCTAATTACGAGGGTGGCGAACAGCCAAACCGCAAGCCGTAGCCGTGGGTTCATGCGTGGGGCCCGTGCGTCAAAAGATCATGGCGCAGTATTTTGCGCGCGCGAGCGCCGCTTTTATCAGCAATGGGCATGCGTATAACGGGCATTCGAGGATGTGTCAATCACAGTCGGGAGTTATCCGCGGGATTCGGCGTACCTCATCCCGCGGCTTGAAATAATCACACCAATCTCAAGCCGCGGGATGAGGTACGCCGAATCCCGCGGATCCACACTACGTGGATTCAAAAAGCTACTTTACGGCCGTCTGCACGACGATTTCCTTGGCCAGCAACCGAATGTTGCAATCGTGGTCCACGAAAAACCGGCGCAGATCCGTGAGCTTGTGCACGCCAAAAGCGCGGATGGGTTGGCGGACGAGGTGATGGAAAAATTGGGCCACGAACGCCTCTTGCACTTCGGGACTATTAGCCAGGAACTCGGCCAGTTGGCGGACATTGCTGAAATGAACCGGCTTGCCATCACGGGTGACATAGCCGCCGGAGGCATCGATGGGTCGGCCTTTTTCGGTGTCGCGTAGGCGGCCGATGGCGTCGTACGCGCTCAAAGCTGAAGCCGAGAGGGTTGATAATGGAGTGGCATGTTTGGCAGGCCTGCGCCTGAGTCTGGAGCGCAACCCGCTGGCGCGTCGTCAGGTCGGGATGGGCTTCGGCGGGGAGCGGTATGAAAGCCTCGGCCGGGGGCCGCAACGGCAGCCCCAGAACATTGCGCGCAGAAAGACGCCCCGATGAATCGGCGAGCTCTCCTTGGGATAGGCGAACGTTGCCATCAAATAGGGATGGGTCAACACGCCGGAGGCGCTCGCTTGGCTTGAAACTCACCTTTTGAAACATCGCATCCGCCGGCAGCGCTGCGCCATAAAGAGGCCCTAGGCGACCGTTCAAAAAAAGATGATCGGCCAAGAGCAACTGGCGAAAATCCGACTTCTCCGACCAGATGATTTCATCGAGAAACAACTCAAGCGAGGTGCGTAAATCCGACCCGGTTGCTTGGTTGAAGCCGGGAAACGCCTGCGCGTCTTTGGCCAACTCCCCGGCGCGCTCGACCTTGAGCCAATAAAGAAAGAAATCGCGGATTTTGGCATGGCAGCGTGGATCTCTCAGCATCCGGTCCAGTTGGAGCCCGACTTGCCGGGGGGTGTGAAGTTGACCGTCAGCGGCCGCCTTGCAAAGCTCCTTGTCCGGCAGGGAATCCCAGAGACTAAACGCCATGCGGGCGGCGACGTCGTAGCTCGCCGCTGTCTTATCGCCGGGCGCAGGATCAATCTCGCGGTATAAAAACCACGGCGCTTTGAGGACCAGCAGCACGACACGTTTGACCGCGGTGTCGATGTCCGGCGCCGTCTCGAATTGATGATCGACGTACAGGCGCTTTTGGGCCGGTGTGAGCGGGCGGCGGAAAGCCTGTTCGGCCAGGCGCGGGAAACAGCGGCACACGTACTTTACGATCCATCGCGTCGGCGGCGATCTGCGCCAGTTCGTTCACATGGGTTGCCACATAATCGGCAACCTCGATGGCCCCTTCCGTCGACGCTTCCACCCACGCCTTGGATATGGCCGTGCCGCGTTCATAGCCGGCGCTGCGATCGTCGGGCGGAAACGGCGTTTTGACCACAAGCACTTCGGAAGATGCATCGGGAAACAGATGCCGCTGAGCGATCAACTCCGCAGCGCGTCCGGGACGCTTCCATTCCAGCGCCAGATTGGCTTTCCAGGGCGCCGGCTTGCCCTTGTCATTCTTGACGACGCCCAGGGTGCTGCGGAAGAACTCTAACCGCACCGGATAAACGTGGCCAGCCACGAGATAAATGGAACCGCGATACTCGGTGTCATTCCCCGACTTCACCGAGGCATCGATGAGCGGCTGCTTGGTGTCGTTGATCCAAAGACGGCCCGATTGATCGGTGCGGATGAGAAATTCATAGTCGCCCGTCTCGGCGCCAATAACGAACCTTCCCAACGGACCGTGAACTCCGCGGCATCCAGTTTGGTCGCATCCGAGCTGCCGGCGCTCAAATCGGCGCGAATGACCGGATCGAGACGTGTGAATGCCGCATTGCCCCTTTGATTGCCTCGAAACTTGCCTTTGAAATAGGAGCCGCGCAAGCCGGTGCCGGCCCCGACTTGAACAGACGGCGCCGGTGGTCGAAAGCCGGCGATCAAGTCCATGGCCGCATTGCGATATTGCCGAACCGTCAGACGGGCCAACTCGATGCGGGGCGGCTTTTGTCGCGCCTGAGCCTGAGGGGAATAAAAGGTATCGAATATGTAGGCCGACACCTTGTCGGCGTCGGCTTGCGAAAGTGTGCCAGGCTTGTCGTCGGGCATGGACTCGGCGACATAGCGTGCCAGGCGCGGCACAGTCTTTTTACCGGCCAGCGGCTGAGGATATTCTTTCTTGGTTCCTTCGCCATCGACTCCATGACAGCGGGCACACTGCTGCTGATATACCTGCGCGCCGGTAAGCCCCTCGGCGCGCCCAAGACCCGGGGACATTAATAGCAATAGCGCCGAAAGGCTTAGCAAGCCGACTCCGCGAAACCGAAAGATCCGAAACATGAAGGCAACCCTGGATGGTCAGTGAAACCGCCAGGTAGGTAGGACGCATTCGTCCTCGCAGGCGGTGCTTCCATGATGACAGAGAATTATGCGCCAGACAAGAAGAAAGAAGCCGGCAGTTAATCTGCGTTCTCGGGAAGCACATGCAGGTAACTTACCAAGGCGATCCGCTTACTGTCGGGCGACCACGACGGCACGTTCATCGTTCCCTGACCGCCATAAAGCGTCGCGAGCACACGAGCCTTGCCCCCCGCGAGAGGCATGATCCGCACGACAACGTCCTGGTTTGCCGGATGGCCATTGACGCTTTTATCGTACGAAAGAAACGCCAGCCATTTGCCGTCAGGCGAGGGATGGGGAAACCAGTCGGCGAAGGCGGCGTCGGTTGTCACTTGCTTTTGGTCAGTGCCGTCAGCATTCATACGCCATATTTTCATGGTGCCGGTGCGTTCGGAGTTGAAATAAATATGCTTGCCGTCGGGAGAGAATTCGGGGCCGTCATCCAGACCGGGTGCAGTCGTGAGCCTCTGTTCTTCCTTCCCGTCAAGGGCAATGGCGTAGATGTCAAACTCATTGTTGCGCTGGGCACAATAGACCAACGTGCGTCCGTCGGGCGACCAGCCATGCCAATACGACGGCTCTTTGGCGAACGTCAGCCGCCGCGGCGTGCCGCCGGCGCTGGGAACGATGCCGATTTGCGAGACTCTGTTGACGTTATAGCTGATGGCTAAATGGCGTCCGTCCGGAGACAGCCCATGGTCATTGTTGCACTGAACCGCGTCGCCGGTATTCAGCTTGGTCATCGCGCCCCCGGTGGTTGGAAGCGTATAAATCGCGCCGCCGCGATTAAGGTAAAACAGCTTGCCGTCTTTCGACCAGTTGGGCGCCTCAAAACGCTCGCGGGCACGATAAACCAGTTTGCGTGCACCGGTGGCAATGTCAACGGTTTCCAAGCTCGTCTCTTGAACGCGCTTTTGGCCCGGTTTTCCGGGCGTGTTTC
The DNA here is from genome assembly GCA_963750865.1 of uncultured Planctomycetota bacterium. GTDB lineage: Bacteria > Planctomycetota > Planctomycetia > Gemmatales > Gemmataceae > CAVVSQ01. The sequence goes on along the minus strand of CAVVSQ010000017.1, from coordinate 130,874 downwards.
GCAAGGATACGCCCGTAAACACCGCGGTTTCCGCATGGTCATCCGTGTGCGAACAGGCGAAAAGGCCCGCATTCACGGGATCATGTAGCTTCACCGTGACCGCGGCCACGGGTTGAAGGGTCCCGTCCGGCCCGGCGACTTCAAGTGCGAAAACATCGCCGCGCCGTTCAAGGCGGACTTTGGCAGGGGACTTGACCGGGGCGCGGACATCGAACGTTAAACCGCCTTTTTCCTTGCGGTAATGCAAGGTTATGAGTCCGTCGCCATGAACGGAAACGCCGGCGTAGGGCGCATCGGCGTCAAGCCCTTGGCGCACCATCCAACCGGCCTTGCGATGCGGGTCTTTGCCAACTCCGATGAACCCCACATCGGCAGTGAGCGCCAAATCACCCGAGACGCGGCGCCAATCGAAAAAAAACGCATCCTCCTTCGCCCAAATATTGGCGCCGGAGGCCGTAAGTCGATACTCCTTTTTGCCGGCATCGAAAACAGCTGTGCCCCCAATCTTCACTTTGCCAATGTCCGTGCCGTTTTGGAAGAGCTTCGAGTCCGCGGCGACCTCCTGAGATCCGGCCGAGCCGGGAAACGTCAGCGCATGGGCGATCAGTGCGGTGCCGAGACAAAGGCAGGGCAAAACGCGAATGCAGAGCATGAGATGGCCCCTGGCAGTTTGGTTGTCGAACAACCTTTAATAATATGGGCGGCGCATGCAAAAGCCCTAGCAAGCGAGTTGCCAGGGCTTTTGCAGCGTTGACTTGGGCGGGTTCAATTAGCAGCCGCAGCCGCCGCGGTGTTTGCGGGAGCGGTGATGGCGCTTGTGGCCACCGCAACCGCTGTCGCATGCCGGTGCAAGCCGGGGCAGCGCAGGGAACGGTCACGGCGACGGGAACCGGCGCGGCGACCGGGGCCGGTGCACAGACGGGTGCACACACCGGAGCGCACGTCGGCGCGGCGAACAAGAACTGCCGCGGTGCTTTTTGCACCGAGCTTGGCTTTCGCTCGGCAGTAAGCCGATCAGCATCGTCGCAGCCAAGAAAGCGGCTACCATGACTACTCGCTTCATGTCACGTCTCCTAAAAAGGAATCAAAAAACCGGGCCTGCCTTTAAAAAGCAAGCCCTTGCCAAAGAGGGCGAAACTTAGTTAAGGTGGGTTATATAAGACCTTAGTAGCGATTCGGCAAGATTTCAAACATTAAAATCGGTATTTTGGGAAAAATGTTCGGGCTGGTTGGAATGCGGCGTTGTCCTAACCTGACTCACAAAAAAACCCACGGCGCGCTTGGTGCCGTGGGTTCCGCGGAGAGGTTGCGAAAAAGCGATTAATTCTTGTCTTTGGCCTTGGTTTTCAATTTGTCCTTGGCCGTATCGGCCGTGGTCTCTTCGCCGATCACTGACTTGCGCAATTTGTCCTTTTGCTCGGCGGTCAGAAGCTTTACCATCTCTTGCTTTTCGTGCGTCTTCGCGTCCTTGATTTGGTCTTCCAGCTGCTTGATTTTTGTTTTGTAATTGGCGCGTATCTTCGAGATTTCGAAAACCTGCTCTTTCGACAATCCCAGATCCTTCCAGCCGGTCGGCAAACTCGTTTTTACCTTGGCTGATGTCTTATCCTTGTCTTGGGAATTGCCGGTGCCAACGACAAACGCCAATCCCAAAACGGCGATGCCCACTACTGCGCTAGCGCGAAACATGATGCTCTCCACGAGGTCAATCGTACACGCCAGCCATGACATGCCTGCGAAATCCTGACGATGACGGAAAACTAACAGGAGCTTGCGGCACCGTCAACGAAAAAGCCGGAAAAAAACGAGTATTCTTTTCGCGGCCCGAATAAATCGGCCTCGGCGTCGCTTGCAGGCTGCCGGTTTTTGTCATTTCGTGCTATCGCGAGTCTTTTTTTTCTTCGCCTCTTCCCAGATTGGGCCGTAAACGTCTTTGTCGAACGGCGGGCACCCCGTGGCAAACTGTCCCTCTTTGTTATGCTTTGAACGCATGAGGGCCGTGCAATAGCTAAATGTGCGGCAGATGCGTTTGCGATCGAGTTGGCCATGCTCTTGAAGCTGGCGGACAAAATCCGGTTGGGCGAGCGTCGCACGGCCGACGCCAACAACGCTCACCCGGTCGTCCCGGATATTGGCCGCCCCCGCCTGAGCTAAAAAGCCCTGCAAATAGCTATAGCCGCTGCCGATCACGGTCGCGTTCGGGTAGGCGTGCTGCACCTGGGCGGTCAAGCGGAAATGACGGTCGACGCCAATGAGCGGATGTTCAGGGGTTTCGTAGCCGTCGGGCGGCGCGTACTCGAAAGGCCGGGTCACGTGCGGCGTGGCGTAGGGATTGCCCATGCTGATATTGATGCAGGCCACGCCCAGCTTAAGCATGGCACCAATCCATGCCAGCGGTTCCGCGAGATCGGGCTTGCTAGGATCGGTGGGATCGGTTCCCCAGGCGCATTCAAGAGGTGCGCGCCATGCGCACGGCACTCCGGTTTCATCGGCACCGTGGATAGGCTTGGCGTATGGGATGCAATCGAAGACGTTGATACGGGTGGCGAGCACCAAATCGGGGACTTCACTGCGGATGGCCGTAATGATGTCGCGCGCCAGGCGGGTGCGGTTTTCGAGGCTGCCGCCGTACGGACCAGGGCGAGTGCGGGCCGCCAAAAGTTCATTCAGCAGATAGCGATGACACTGCTTGATGTCGACGAATTGATAGCCTGCGCGATACGCCAATTTCGCCGCCGCGACATAATGCTCGACTAGGCGTTTTAAGTAATCGTCAGTGAGGATGGGGTAATCGTTGGTGATCGGCGTGCGGGGTTGGCCGCTTCCTGACGGGCGCGGCTCGGTTGTGCGCGTCCAAAACCGGATCATGGACCCCGATTAGCGGCTTGGGATAAGCGTAGCGGCCCGAATGCGTCAATTGCAGCCCGATGACGAGATCGTCATCACGCCCGCAGGCATGCGCGATGCGCTTGCCGGCAGACGTCAAGCATTCGCGCCAGGCCTGGCAGCGTCGCCTCACTGATGTAGAGTTGGCGTGGCGTGGCCCGGCCTTCCGGCACGACCGCCGTCGCCTCGGCCCAGACAATCTTTGCCCCACCGGCGCCGAAGCGTTGATAACGGCGCAGCGTCAAATCACCGGGCCCTCCTTCGAGAGTACCATCACAACCCTCCATCGGCTGCACACAGAGTGAATTGCCCGCGCGCAGCGGCCCGATTCTCGCCGGCGTGAAAAGAGGCGCCAGGTCGTCCGTGAAACGGAGATCCAGACCCAACCGCCCCGATTCTGCTTCAAGATCCGCCAAGGTATGGAATTTGAAAAAGTGAGCCATGCATGGGTCCATCGACAAAGTTACAGTGCCGTCCATCGTCGCCTTGCGCTCCGCGAAAGAACCTCCTTCCGCGGAGCGCAAGGCGACGATGTACCGTACACTATCCCTATGAAAAACACGATTCTTTTCCCGCTTCTGCTCGGCTTGGCCGGTTGCGGCACCACGCCGCCGCCGGTGCCCATTTACTTGGGCCACGTGGCCACCACCAGCGGCCCCAATCAAGCCATAGGCCGACACGAGGTCCAAGGCATGCGCCTGGCCATCGAGGATTTGGTGCGCGCCGGGCAAAATCTTGTGGGTGATCGGCCGGTGTATATCAAGCACACCGATGCCCGCGGCGACCTCGATGCGTTCGAGGGCGAGGCCGTTCGTCTTAGCGCGCTCAGCAAGGTCGTGGCGCTTTATGGCGGCAACACCGCCGAGGAAGTCCTTCGACTCGATCTGTGCCCGCGTTCCCTTACTGACGCCGCTTGGTTATCGCCCCCGGGGCGCCAGTGCATTGGTGTTCACTACCGGCATAAGTGCGGCGTCGGAAGCCGGCGCACTGGCGCGTTTTGCCGCCGGCGAGAAAAAAGACAAGGAAGGGAAAGAGACCTCGCTCACGGCGTATACGGTGAGCACCTTTGCCGTCGATAAGGGGTTGCCTAAGACCGTCGACTTTGCGCGGCAATACCGCGATGCCTTCAAGGAAGAGCCCGATGCCTCCGCAGCCCTGGCCTATGACGGTGTCCGCATTCTCGTGGATGCCCTCCAACGATGCAAAAACCGGGCAGCGAAGGGCTCGCCGACGAACTTCGTCATACCAAAGATTTCGCAGGTCTAACCGGCCCGTTGAGTTTCGACACCGACCAGCAATTAAAGCGTCCTGTGTTTATCGGGCGGGTTATTGGTGGTAAATTTGAAGCGGTCAAGCGGTATGATGACTAATGGAATTCCCGGAACAGTTTTCCATGGCGCTAACGAACGAAGGAGTAGTCACATGAAGACCGCCTTGAAAGGAATCGTGCACGGAAAATTCATCGAATTGGACGAAGAGCCAGGTCTACCCGATGGACAGGCCGTTAACGTCACAGTCGAACCCGTTACGAACCTTCAACAAAAGCTCCCTCTTGGAGAGGGAATACGACGATCGGCAGGCGCTTGGTCCGATGATCCAGAAGGGCTGGATGAGTACCTGGAATGGAACCGCCAGCAGCGGAAGATCGAACGAAGGAGTCGCTCTTCCTCAAAAAAGGCGTGATCTCTGCCGCGCTCCATTTTCATTTTTCATCGCGGAAATCCAACACGCTTGCCGCCTCTACCCATTTTAACGGCATTTTCTTTGCATGTGTACGCTCCCTTCCAAAACGTAACCTAAACTTGCTGGGCTGGAAATCCCTTCCAAGAGGACTGCGCATGTGCGGAATCGTCGGATACACGGGCAAACGTGAAGCTGGGCCGATCCTTCTTGAAGGGCTGGCACGCCTGGAATATCGCGGCTATGACAGCGCCGGCATGGCGACCGTCAGCGGCGCCAACATGCGGCTGCGCAAATGTGCCGGACGCATTGCCAACCTGGCGTCACTGCTCGAGCGACAGCCCGCGCCCGGCTTTTCCGGCATTAGCCACACGCGCTGGGCCACGCACGGCAGCGCCACCGATGCCAACGCCCATCCCCACTTGGGCGGCGACGGCGCCGTGGCGGTCGTTCACAACGGCGTCATCGAGAATTACACCTTCTCAAGCGTCAGCTCCAGGAGCGCGGCTATCTCTTTCGCAGCCAAACCGACACCGAAGTCATCGCCCACCTTGTCGCCTCTTATCTCAAGGATGACTTGATCGACGCGGTGCGGCTGGCGTCTGCCCCACCTGAAGGGCACCTATGGCTTGGCCGTCGTCAGCCCGCGCTTTCCGGGCATGGTGGTCGGAGCCCGGCTCGGCAGCCCACTCGTCCTGGGCATCGGCGATCGCGAGTCTTTTCTCGCCAGCGATCCCAGTGCACTCGGTCGGCTATGCGCAGCGCGTGGTCTATTTGGCTGACCACCAGGTTTGCGTCTTGACGACCGAGGACTGGAAAGTCCTCGACACGGAAAGCCAACAGGTCAGCGCTCAGGTCCACAATCTCGACTGGGAACCCGCGGATACGGACAAGGGCGACTTCGAGCATTTCATGCTCAAGGAGATTTACGAGCAGCCTGAAGTGCTTGGAACGCGCGCTTGCGGGCCGGTTTGACCAGGCCGAAGCGACCGCCCATTTCGGCGGCCTCAATATGGACGCCGGCCGAGCTGCGCCAGATCGATCGCGTCATCATGACGGCGTGCGGCACCAGCTATCATGCGGCCCTGGTCGGCGAATCGCTGTTCGAGCAATTCGCGCGGATTCCAGTCGAAGTGGAATATGCCAGCGAGTTTCGTTATCGCAATCCGCCGCTGGAAAGAAACACCGTGGTGCTTGGGAATCACGCAGTCGGGCGAGACCGCCGACACGCTGGCGGCCCTGCGCGAATCCAAGCGCAAGGGGCTGCGCACGCTGGCCCTGTGCAACGTCGTCGGCAGCACCATCGCCCGGGAAGCCGACGGCGGCGTCTACCTTCATGCCGGGCCGGAAATCGGCGTTGCCAGCACCAAAGCATTTACGGCCCAAGTGACCGTCTTGGCGTTGCTTGCGCTTTATCTGGGCCGCATGCGGCATCTCTCCCACGCGGCCGGTCTGCGCATCATTGATGAGTTGGTGGGCATGCCGGACTATCCTGCGGCAAACGTTAAAATGTCACGACGACGTGCAAGCGCATCGCCGCCAAGTACCAGCATGCGACCAACATGCTTTACCTGGGCCGGCAATATCTTTTCCCGGTGGCGCTGGAAGGCGCTCTCAAACTCAAGGAAATCAGCTATATTCACGCCGAAGGCTACCCGGCGGCGGAGATGAAGCACGGTCCGATCGCCCTGGTCGATGAGGAGACGCCTTCGGTCTTTCTGGCGCCTCATGGCGCCGTTTACGATAAGGTAATGAGCAACCTGGAGGAGATCAAAGCACGCGGCGGACCGGTGATCGCCATCGCTTGCGAAAACGATCAGCATGTCGAGGACAAGGCCGATGACATCATCCATGTGCCGCGCGTGCCCGATTATTTGCAGCCGATCGTGGTGGCCGTGCCGCTGCAACTTTTGGCGTATCACATTGCGCTGCTGCGGGGCTGCGATATCGACAAACCGAGGAACTTGGCCAAGAGCGTGACCGTGGAGTGACAGCATGCGTCTGTGTGTATTCGAAGACACCGCGGTGCATCTGCTCGAGCCCTTGACGCTCACGCGCCCGGCATGGTCGCTATGGTGCGGGGCGGCAACGCTGCTCGAACGGCAGCGGCGCGTTCTGGCGCCGGCCGAGACGGGCGTGGAAATTCGCCCAGAACTGGTCGCTTTGTGCCGTATCCGATATCCGGCATCTTTCAATCAACGACGCCGACTTTTTGAAGCGCCGATGACCTGCTGTTGACCAACGCACGCTGGTTGCCGGCAGACGATGTCATCATCGACTTATCGGAGGCGCATATTGGCCTGATCGACAATCAGGTCGCCTATGTGGTCCGCCCACCGGAAGGCTTGGTGGGTCATGGGCCCGACGCCGTCGAAGCATGGCTTGATCAGTGCCGGGCAACGCTGCCTTGCAGGGACGTGGCCGGCATGATGGTCGATTATCTATGGGACTTGGTGGATGCAAACGCGGAATATATCACACGCGACCGAGAATGGTTTGGCAAAGGCGAATGGCGTCTTCGCATCCAGACCGGGAGTTCGACGTGCTTGGACCCGCCGATAAAGCTCGTCGTGAATCCGGCGGCGATTATTGAGCCATGCGTCGTCAGTCGACACTCGGCCTGGACCCGTGCTGATCGACAAAGGCGGCGGTCGTCCAGGCGTTTAGCCGGATCGAAGGGCCCTGCTATATCGGCCAAAACAGCTTGATCGTCGGCGCCAAGGTGCGCGGCGGCAGCTATGGGCCGATGTGCAAGATCGGCGGTGAAGCGGAAGCGAACATCGTCCAGGGATATAGCAACAAATATCACGACGGCTTTTTGGGCCACTCGTATCTCGGCGAATGGGTGAATCTGGCGGCGGGGACGCAAACCAGCGATCTGCGCAACGATTATGGGCCGATCCGCGTCAGCGTGGCCGGCCGCCGCATCTCCACAGGCCGAACCAAGATCGGCTCCTACATCGGCGATCATTCCAAGACGGGTTTGGCAGCGCTGCTTAACACCGGTTCGGTGATCGGCGTGTTTTGCAATCTGTTGCCGTCGGGCTCTTTGTTGCCGCAGGTGGTGCCGTCCTTTTGCCAGGTCAATGACGGCCAAATGCAAGAGCGCATGGACTTCCAGCAAATCTTCGCCACTGCGGAAACCGTCATGGCCCGCCGCGGCGTCACTTTCACTCCGGAGCACCGCGCCTTCTTCGCGGCGCTCTATAGCAATACCGCCGATGGCCGACTGCGCACGATCCGCGATGCGGAGATGCGGCAACTTGCGGCGCAGTGTTTAAGTTTCCGCGAAATAGCTCGCTCACTGCTTTCCCACTTGCCGGCTCTCCTGTAAGCGATCCTCCACCATGCGCCCATCGCGCAAGCGTATCAGCCGTTGTGCTTGGGCGGCGATCTCCGCGCTATGGGTGACGAGCAAGATGGTCAAATTCCGCTCCCGGTGCATGCGCGAAAAGTTTGAGAATTTCGTCGCCGGTGGCGGTGTCGAGATTTCCGGTCGGCTCGTCGGCGAGCAAAACGCGCGGATCGTTGGCCAAGGCGCGGGCTATGGCTATCGCTCTGTCGTTCGCCGCCGGAGAGTTGAGTCGGCAAATGATGCATGCGGTGGCTCATGCCGACTTCCGCCAAGAGCAGGCCGGCACGCCGGCGGCGGGCGGCGGCGTTCAGCGCGCTTTCGAACATGGGTATTTGCACATTCTCGGCAGCGCTTAACGTTGGCAGCAAATGAAAGGCTTGAAAAATGAAACCGATTTTGTTGATGCGGATATCGTCAATCGCTCCGGGCTGCGCTAAAGAAATACCCTCAAACAAGATTTCTCCCGCAGTCGGTTTGTCGAGGCCGCCGATCAGATTCAAGAGTGTGGATTTGCCGCTGCCGCTGGGGCCCATCACCGCGATGTACTCGCCCGCGGCAATGGTCACGTCAATGCCGATCAGGGCTGCGACGTGACCATCCGGATATAGCCGCTCCACTTGCCGGCAGTGAATCAAGATCTGCTTGTCGGCCTCGCCGCAGTGCGACCTGCATTCTGCCTCCGCGGTTCCTCAAGAGACCCCAATTCCCTACAGCTTATCTTTCGCGGCGACCGGTTGACGCCGTTTTCTTCAAGATCCCAGCCGTCCATTTCGTTTGGGTGCTACGGTTGAGCACGTCATCCAAGTGTCGCAGTCGCGTTCTTCAACCTCACAATCACTGAGAGTGCGTGCCATGGTCCGCGTCCCCATCCGCCGGCCCTTCCTCATTATTGCTCTGATACTGGCGCCGGTCTTTGCCTGGGCCCAAGCACCCAAAATGAGGCACCGACACCGCCGAACCTCTTGCTCGATGTGTCGCGAGCTTTCGTCAGTGCGGCTGTCGAACGCACCGTGGATCGGACCGAGCCGGTGTGCGACGTAATCCTCAAAACGCGGATCACCGGCACGGGCCACACCGTGGGCCGCGTCGGCGCCCAGCTTATCCCCAATGAGCAGTTGGCGGAAATCGACCTAGTGACGACCGGCACGACCAACACGGAAACGGTCGGCGTCAACGGCCCCGTCCAACTTTATAGCGATAGTTTCATACCGTTTCAAATTCACCAGCGCGTTTATCTGCGGCCCGAAGGAGCCTCGCTCGACGGCGTCTGCGCCACGGCGAATACCCAATCCGTGCTCACCGGCCTATCCACGGATTTGCACTGCGTCCTGGACCGCGTGGTGAGAAAGGCGGCTTGCAAAAAATACCGCAAGAATCACGAGGAAGCCGACGAGATCGCTTCGCGCCATGCGGAGCAGCGACTCCGTTCCGGGGCGCAGACCGAAGCGCAACCCCTCCTACGCGACGCGGACGAGGCGCTCAAGAAGAACCTGGCGGATTTGCGCGAGAAGGGCGTTGTCTTCACGTGGCTGCGGTTTAGCTCTTCGTCCGAAGCCGTGCTGGTGCGTGGCAGCGTCGCCTCCCCGGCGCAAGAGTCCATGGCACCCCCTCCGGAGTTGCGAACACATCCCTACCTGGCCGTTCGCGTCCACGAAACCATGGTCAACGAGACTGCCAGCGCCCGTTACGCGGGCAAAACGATTACGGGAGAGGATATCGAGAAAAGTGCCAAAAAACTCGGCCCGACCGAACCCGCCAAGCAGCCGGACGACAAGGAATTCTCGCTGACGTTCGCCAAGGAAAAGCCGGTGGAGGTCTCCTTCACCAACCAGGGGGTCCGCGCCGTTTTGCGGGTGGCTGAATTCACCTCAGGCGACAATGAATATAGCGGCACGAACATGACCGTGAAGTATAAGTTTGAGGTAAAGGGCAACAAGCTCGTTGCGGTCCGCCAAGGCCCCATCGAGGCCTTTCCTCCGGGTTTCAAGGCCGGGCAAAAGCTCAGCGGACGGCAGCAAGCGATGCGCACCGTTCTGCAAAAGCGCTTTGCCAAGGTCTTCAAGCCGGAGATTACGCTAACCGACGTGGAGTTGCCGAAAGACTTGGCCAACGCCGGACCTCTGGTCGCTGATTATGCCGCAACAGAAAACGGTTGGTTGGTGGTGACCTGGCACAAGGGTGTGGCGCTCGGGGCGAATCTTGCCAGCGTGGAATGAGTAGCAACGCCAATTTCCGGATTGCCTAAGATCCGCGGGATTCGGAGTACCTCATCCCGCGGCTTGGATTTTTCCATTCCATTTGACAAGCCGCGGGATGAGGTACTCCGAATCCCGCGGATCCCTGCAAAAGTCCAAAGACTATTGACCATACCTGACAAATCAGGTAAGCATTTGGGCACCAAACGATTAGCAACTGACTTGGCAGGTTTGGCAGTCTGGGATGACTTCCAAGATGTGGAACGGCTTTCCTGAGCCGTTTTATGCGAACTGGCCAGTGAATTCCTCAACGGATTGGGGTATCCATGCGTGCAGGCGGTCGGCGGCAACTGGTGGTCATTGCCGATGACTATGGCATTGGACCGAGCACGTCCGCCGGCATCCTCGAGTTGGCACACGAGGGCGTGGTCACCGGCTCGGTGCTGCTGGTTAATTCACCTTATGCGGAGCCGGAAGTCGCCAAGTGGGATCGAGCCGGGCGGCCGATGGAGCTGGGGTGGCATCCTAATCTGACCTTGGATGCACCGATCTTGGCCCGTCAACACGTCCCGAGCTTGGTGAATGCTCAGGGCAGATTCTGGCCGCTCGCAACCTTCATGAAGCGGCTGTTTTTTGGCCGCATTGATCCGGCGGAGATCGCTGCCGAGTTTCAAGCACAATTAAAGCGTTTCATATCCTTGGTGGGGCGGCCGCCCCGGTTGCTTAACTCGCATCAGCATATCGGCATCTTCACTCCGATCGGCCAAATACTGCTTGACATATTGGGTCAAGCACGCCTGCGCCCGTATATCCGGTGCGTCCGCGAACCCTGGCCTCTCATTGCCCGCATTCGCGGCGCCCGCAAGAAACGGGCCTTCCTTAATTTTCATGGCCGGTCCATGAGCCGGCGCAAGAGACCCTAGGGTTCCCCGGCAACGATTGGCTCGGCGGTATCACGGATCCTCCGTGGGTTAAGCAGGCCGACTTTTTCGAAAACTGGCTGGGAGTCATTCCCGGAGATGTAGTCGAACTGTCTGCTCACCCAGGCCACTTCGACGAAACACTGTTGGGCCGCGATTGTGACGCCCACGACGGCATGCTTCAGCGTCGCGTCGAATGAGCTGGCGCTGTTGCACCGCCCGGATTTTTTGCAGGCCGTCGCTGAATCGGGCTTTGAGTTCGTGAACCCCGCTGAACTGGTGGAAAACGGGGTGGCGTATGCCGCTTGAGAACCAGCCCCGAGCAATTGCCCCCTATGCGTGGCTGCCGCGCCTGACCGTTTTAGTGTGGCTGGCGATCTGCGTGGTTTGCTGCGCGCGCGCTTATCTTTTTCCAACCAGTCACACGGTCTACCACAATTATGCTGGCGCCGGTCGGTGTTGGCTTGCGGGCCAGGATGCCTATGATCTGGCGCGACGACGGCGCGGTGGAGTGGTGGCACGCATGAGCGGCTATCGCTATGCGCCGCTCGTCTCCGCCGCCTTTGTGCCCTTCAGTCTGTTACCCGACTCCTGGGGTGGCGTGGCATGGCGGCTCGTCAATTATCTGTGCTTTTTCGCGGCTTTTGCTTGGTTCATACGTGAGGTGTTGCCGCGTGCCCATTCATGGCCCATGAGCCGTAAAGCCTGCCTATGGTTGCTGATTTTGCCGCTGGCAGTCGGCAGCATGAACAACGGCCAGGCTAACGTATTATTGATGGGCTTGCTCATGGCAGCCGGTGCCTCGGCGATGCGGGATCGCTGGAATTGGACGGCTGCCGCTTTAGCCTGCGCCTGCCTGCTGAAGATTTATCCGCTGGCCATAGCTCTCTTGATGATCGTGACTTTTCCGCGCCAACTCGGCTGGCGCTTTGCGCTTGCGCTTGGTGTTGGTTTGGCGCTACCGTTCGGCTTGCAGCATCCCCACTATGTCCTTGAGCAGTATGGCAATTGGTTCCAACTCCTTATCACCGACGATCGCCGGGATTTTCCCTTGACGCAGGGCTACCGCGATTTTTACTTGCTGACCCGCTTCGTCGGCGCTCCCCTGAGTCCGCGTTTGTACATGGCAGTGCAATTGCTCGCCGCCGGATTGATCGCCGGTGTCTGCCTGGTGGGTCGCCTCTCGAAGTGGCCGAAAGATCACCTTATCCAAACGACGCTGGCGCTGGGCTGCTGCTGGATGGTCGTGTTCGGTCCGTCGACGGAATCGAGCACGTTCATCCTGGTGGCACCGGCGCTTGCCTGGGCCCTGGTGGACTCGTTTGCCATCGATCGACCGAAGTGGTCACGAGCAATTTTGGTCGGAGTAATGGCGATGTTTTTGCTCACCTTCATCGCTACCTGGTTTCCGGGAGGCCGCGACTGGTTTTATATCCTGCAACCGGTGAGTGCACTGGTGTTCTTGGTAGAACGACTGCTCCGCGCTCGGCCGGTGTCGAACATGATTGCGCCGAGCGACGGTTCTCAATACCACCTGGCCGCATGAACCGTAGTATTACGATCCGAGCCACGACCGTTAGGGAGTGGCCAGCCGAGTAACCTTCACGGAAACTCAATCCATGCCGACCCAACCCCTCCTCTTGAGCATCATCTGCCCCGCCTACAAAGAAGCCCAAGTGTTGCCGCTCTTTCACCGGGAACTGGTCAGGGTGCTTGCCGGCCTCGAGCAGCGCTATCGCATCGAGATTCTCTATGTCGATGATGGCTCGCCCGATGAGACGCTGGCCGTTATCAAGCGGCTGGCGGCCCAAGAACCGCGGGTGCGATATTTTTCGCTGAGCCGTAATTTCGGCAAGGAGGCTGCCCTGTTGGCGGGTCTGGAACATGCCCGCGGCGACGTCGTCATTTCACTGGATACGGATTTGCAGCATCCGCCCAGCTTGATTCCCGCTCTTCTCAAAAAGTCGGAGGAAGGTTTTCATGTCGTGTTGACGACGAAGGAAGAGGACAAGACGCTGAGCTTGTTCAAACGGCTGACGTCTAAAGTTTTCTACAAATGGATGGATCGGCTGAGCAAATTGGGTTTCGCTGAGTCCATCGCCGATTATTGCTTGCTGTCGCGTCAGGCTGTCGATGGGCTGCTGCGTTTTCGTGAAGGCCACCGTTTGATGCGCGGCCTGGTTCAATGGCTCGGCTACCCCGTGGCCAAAGTTCAGTTCCTGCCGGAGCCGCGTCCCGCCGGACAAACGAAGTACAACCTGCCGCGTTTGGTTGCCCTGGCCGGCGACGCGATGTTTTCGTTCTCGCGCGCTCCGTTGCGGCTCGCTACCTACCTGGGGGTGCTCGCCCTGATCCTCGGTTTGGGGCATTCCGCGTGGTTGCTATGGGGGCTGAGTCAAGGTGCCGAAATCGTGGCGCCGGCTTGGAGTTATTTGATTATCGCAACCCATTTCCTCGGCGGCGCGATCCTGTGCTGCCTGGGGATACTCGGCGAATACGTGGGCCGGATTTTCGAGCAAGTCAAGGAACGTCCCGTCTATCTGCTCAAGGAGCAATCCCCGGAGACCAATGCTACGACAGCAGATCTTCCAGTTCGTCGCGCGTCAGCGGCGTGACAAATTGACAGCCAACCAGCCAGCATCCCTCCGCTTGCCCCGTAGCGTGAACTGCATGTGCTTCCAGGCTGTAAAGTCGTTGCGAATGTGAACATTTGATCTGAATGGTGACATGTAACCCCGTGGCCACTGGCTTGCTCACGAGTAAGCCAATTCCCGTGGCAGACAGATCTTGCAGCCAAGCACGCTGAAACTCCAGGTCGTCCGAGAGAAAGATGCGCCCGCGGACGCCGGTGGGCAGCGATAGCGCACGGAGCCCCGCTGGTTATAAGACGTCTTAAGGTTCCGCGCCAACTTTGGAGAACTGGTGGACGCCACGGCACACTCCGGTCCAGGTGCGATTATTCCGTTTTTAAGGATAGAACACAAAATGCGGTCGGTCAAATCGGAGCCTACATCTTCCTTCCCAGCGCCGTCGCCACCTTGCGGCACTCGGTCATCAAATCACGAAACGCCGTAGGGGTCAGGGATTGGTAGCCGTCGCTGAGCGCCTTTTCCGGCTCGGGGTGAACTTCGAGGATGAGGCCGTCGGCGCCGGCGGCAACGGCGGCCATTGCCATCGGGGCCACCAAGCTGGCTTTACCGGTGCCGTGGCTGGGATCGACGACGATCGGCAGATGAGTGGTTTGCTTGAGGTAGGGCACGGTGGCGAGCGGCAAGGTGAAGCGAACGTGCTCCTCGAACGTGCGGATGCCGCGCTCGCATAGCATGACTTGGCTGTTGCCTCCCTTGAGAATGTACTCGGCGGCGAGCAGAAACTCATCCATCGTGGCGGACGGGCCGCGCTTGAGCAGCACCGGCTTGCGGCTCTCGCCGACGGCCTCGAGCAAGGGGTAGTTTTGCATGTTGCGGGCGCCGACTTGAAGGATGTCGGCGTAGCGGCTCACCATGGCCACGTGCTCGGACGCCATGATCTCGGTGACGATGGCCAGGCCGGTTTTCTCGCGGGCCAATGCGAGTAGCTCCAGGCCTTTCTCCTTCATGCCTTGAAAGCTATACGGGCTGGTGCGGGGCTTGAAAGCGCCGCCCCGCAGAGCGCCTGCGCCGGCCTCGCGCACCTGTTCGGCCACCTGGAGGATTTGGTCCTTGCTCTCCACGGAGCAAGGCCCGGCGATGACGCCGATTTGACCGGCGCCGACGCGGAGGCCCAATACCTCGACCATGGTCGGTTCCTTTTTCACCTCGGTGCTGGCCATCTTGTACGGTGCCAAGATAGGCATGACTTTTTCCACCGCATCCCCCGTTTCCAGTGCTTGCTTGGCGCCGTCACGCTTTTCTCCAAGGGCGGCGACGACCGTTCGTTCGGTGCCGACGATGACGTGGCTGCGCAGACCCAGTTGCTCGATGCGTTCGATGATATGGTCGATTTGCTGCTGCGTGGCTCCCGGTTTCATGACGACGATCATGGCGTTCCTTTTTTCTGAGAGTGGACGGACGAAAAATAAAAAAAGCCCTGGAACTACAGGTTCCAGGGCTTTGGTGCTTGCAAGTTTACGGACGAATCTACAGACACCCCCCGAGAACCCAGTGCGGGCTAAAATAAAACCAATAAGGATAAGCGCGGGTCATGGGATGTTGGCGTTTCGCTTGGAAGAAAAGGGGAACCTCGATGAGATAGACATCGAGGTTCCCTACAAGATTGCGGCTGCGCCCGACGGCAGCCCGTCGGCCACGTCTAGC
The DNA here is from genome assembly GCA_963750865.1 of uncultured Planctomycetota bacterium. Classification (GTDB taxonomy): domain Bacteria; phylum Planctomycetota; class Planctomycetia; order Gemmatales; family Gemmataceae; genus CAVVSQ01. The sequence continues at coordinate 115,543 of CAVVSQ010000017.1, read as the reverse complement.
GCAGCCACCTTTGGTTACCACTACACACTAGATCACCTCCTTTTGCTAGATCCTCCCCGCCGCGACAGGCAACCAAGTCCGTCGCCAGCAGGCTCTAGCCCCGTCATGCCACGATAGCACGACCCAATAACCCGATTGTAAACCTGGGAAATTCAGGTGTCAAGGGTAAGCGCGCAGTTTAGCCGCGACGCGCAGCGGAGCGCGGGGGTGCATGCACCCGCGTTCCACTGCGCGTCGCGGCTAAACGATGTCTTCCAATTTCGAGGTGTTACGCCTATCTTCCCCGGCTGGAGGGCGCTGTCATGGCTCGGCAATGGGTTGCACTGATCGCGTTATTCGCCGGCGGCTGCGTCGCGGTGGCCGATCAGCGTGTCAAGGATTTCAACGACGACGGCGTGGCGATGTTTGGGCGCGGGGATTATCAAGCGGCGCGCGACAGCTTCGAAGCGGCGCTGGCACTGACGCCCCAAGACGCGGCGCTCCATTACAACTTGGGCCAATGTTACGACCGCCTCGGCGACTGGCGTAAAGCCGAGCAATATTATTTGACCTGCCTGCAAATCAGCCCCACGCACGGCGACGCCCGCCAAGCCCAAACAGCACTCCTTTATCGCACCGGCCGAGCCGAGGAAGCGAATCGCCTCATTCAAGAGTGGTTGACGCAGCAGCCAAAGCTTGCCGACGCCTACGTTCTCGACGCCTGGCGCTGCGCCACGACAAGGCCTTGCCCCAGGCCCAGGGGCGCTTGCAACAGGCGCTGGACCTGGAGCCGCACAACCGGCGTGCCTTGGTCGAGTTGGGCATCGTTTATGAAATGATGGGCATGCCCGAAAGAGCGTTGGCACTCTATGAGCGCGCCTTGCAAGTCGATCCGCGCCAGCCGGAAATAACCGAGCGGGTGACGCGGATGCGCGCAAGGGGATTCAGCGGCCGCTACCGGATTGACTACCATTTTGCGTGACGCAGTTCGTGACCTATCTTTGAGCGGATAGTTTGGCCATGCGCCTGAGGGATTCGCCTTTCAACGCCAACGGCGTTACATGTTAAAGCCCAGGGCAACGCCCTGGGTTAGAACAGGGCGAGTCAAACAAGCCCCAACGGGGCGCAACGGACGGCGAGGCACCCAATGGCGCCCCGTTGGGGCTCAAACGGCGGCGCTTGGGCGGTTCCCAGGGCTTCGCCCTGGGCTTTAACATGCGACGCCGTTGGCGTCGATGAACTCCAACGGGTAACGTCGTGATCGAAGTCACAGTAGGAAGGAACGCCGTTTGTGATATTCCTGTCGATCACGCTAGCACCCCGTACGTAAGGGCCGGAACCAGTCCAACCGTTTCCGGGCGGTTCGGCGTGATCATGCTGGCCGGCGTCTTCGTGTTGCCGCTGTTGGCCACCTTGCGGCCCGTTACCGACAGCGATATTTGGTGGCACTTGCGGCGGGTGAGTGGATCGCCCAGGAACACTGCCTTCCCGAGACCGATCCTTTTGGTGAATATACCGCGAGCCAACCCTGGCTCGCGTATAGCTGGCTTTACGAGGTGCTGGTTTACGGATTGTACTCCGAGCTGGGCTTCAGCGGCATCTTGTTGTTTCGTGTCACGATGTGCCTGGCAATCGTGGCTTTGATGTACCGATTGATCGCGCGACCGCGGTTTCCCTTTACCTGGGCCATCGCACTGACGATCACCGCCTCCTTCGCGGTCTTGCCTTTGATGACGGAGCGCCCTTGGCTGGTGACAATTCTTTTTGGCGTGCTGACGTTGCAGACCATCATGGACATGCGTGCCGGCACGACAAGTAAACTCCACTGGCTTCTGCCGGGCATCTTTGTCATTTGGGCCAATGCCCACATCCAGTTTGTTTACGGCTTGATGCTATTAGGCATTGCGTGCGCGGCACCGGTGCTCGATGCTGTCTTGGGCTGGAATGCGCGCGGAGACGAATGTCTGGCCAAATCGCGCGCATGGCGGCAGGTTGATGGCGATCTCGTCAGCCTGTGCACTGGCGACGCTTGTCAACCCCTACCATTTCACGCTTTATGGCATCGTCTGGGACTATGCGACGCATGAGGCCGCGCCCGCTCTGATTCGCGAATTAGCCGCCTTGGAGTTTCGTTCGGCCTGGGAATGGGCGGTGCTCGGTTTGGCCCTGGCGTGTGCTTTTCGTCTGGGGCGTCTCGAGCGACTTTCTACCTTTCATGTTTTGATGCTTGGCTTCGCCGCGTTTTGCACTTTTCGCAGCCGCCGCGACGTTTGGCTGATGGCTTTGAGCGCCGCTGCTTTGCTCCCGCCTCATGGGAGTTTCGCAAGATCAAAGACTCGCGTGCGAGGATTTCACTTGACGCTTCCACGCTTGGCGTCGGTCGGCGCGCTGGTCATCGGCACGGCTGCTTTCATCGTTTGGACCAAAGGCTTATCCGAGGCGTCGTTGGAGAATGCCGTAGGCGAAGTTTTTCCCGTCCAGGCGGTGGCGGCTATCAAAGCACGCGGCTTGAACGGCCCCATGTTCAATGATTACGATTGGGGCGGCTACCTCATGTGGGCGCTCCCGGACGTGAAAGTTTCCATTGATGGGCGGGCCAATCTGCATGGGGATCAGCGGCTTCAGGGGTCGGCAAATACGTGGTTAGGCTTGAGCGGATGGACAGACGATCCCGAATTGGCGGCGGCGCGGCTGGTGGTTGCCAACAAAGCCACCGCGCTCGCTCAACTGTTGCGACGCGACGTGCGGTTCGAGTTGGTTCATGAGGACGCACTGGCGCAGGTGTTCGCAAGGCGATTTCCACAGGAGGCAAAGCCGTGACCGTGCTGACCCAACAATTGCGAAAATGGCTGGCTGACCCGGCCGACAGCATGGTCCTGCAAGTTCCGCGGGCCCTGGCCGCCTCAGTGCTGGCGGCGGTCATTGATTGCGGATTCTTATTCGTCCTGACCGACATTGCCCAAATGGACAATATCCCGGCCGCGATCATCGGTTACTTGACCGGCAGCGTCGTGCAATTTGTCCTGTGCTCCCATTGGGTGTTCGCCGGCGCACCCGAGGGCGCGGCTGGAGGATTTCTCACATTTCTCGTTTTGTCTTTGTGCGGTCTGGTCATTACCTGGCTCACGATCGCGATTTTGGGCAGCATTAACTTGCCTTTGGCGAAAATCGTCGCCCTTGGCCTGGCGTTCATCTGGAACTTTTTGAGCAGGAAGTACCTCTTGTTTCGCGTTGCACTTCCGAGCCATGACCGTAACGGAGTGGCGATGCGGGTTAAACCGGGGGATTTGCGCTTCATTTGCCGACGCTTCCGTGTAAATGGACAGCGCCGGAATGAACGTGGCTTAGAATTGCTGGGCGACGTAGGCCGCCACTCCCTGGCGGTTTTGGCGCTAATCCGCGAAGGAATAGCGTCCTCCGAGTATCGGAAACCGGCAATGGCTCCCCAAGCGTGGACTGAGCGGCGTCTTGCAGGCAATCGCGGCCCTCGCGGCCAGGCCGTGGAGCCTTTGCTGCGTTCTGCTTGCGGTCAATGCCCTGGCACGGCCCTATGCGGGCATTACTCACGACGCTCAGTTATACAGCGTACAAGTCCTCAACCAATTGCAGCCCAATGTCTACGCGGACGATCTCTTCTTCCGCTACGGCTCCCAGGACCAGTTTTCGCTGTTTTCACGCTGCGCCGCCCCTTTAGTGGCGCTGGTGGGCTTGCAAGCCGCGTTTTTTTTGCTGTATCTCGCCTTCAATAGCTTGCTCATCGTGGCACTCCAAAGGCTCGTGGAAGCGCTCATTGACGACCGACTCGTATCCACGCTGGCGCTTGTTTTCATGGTTGTCGCGCCTTTAACATTCGGCGGCCTCAACTCTTTCGATGTCCATGAGAACTTTCTTACTTCGAGGCTCATGGCCAACGCCTTGACTCTCTTCGGTTTGGAGCGCACTCTCAGGCGACGCTTTGGCTCGGCGCTCCTCTTTTTGATCTTTGCCATGGCCCTGCACCCGGTGATGGCTTTCGGCGGTGTACTCATTTGGGGTTGTTTTTGCCTGTGGTGTGTCGTTCGCGGCCCCGCTTTCGCGATTCTCCTCGCGGGCATCGGCGCAGCCGTTAGTTGGTTTCTGGCTACACCATCCCTGGCCGGTCGGCTTTTGGGCACGCTCGACGATACATGGCACGAAGTCATTTTGCGGGCAACGCCGTTTGTTTTTCCCAGCGAATGGGTAGTGACCGATTGGATCAATATCGCGATGGGCCTGATAGGTGTGTCAGCGGCGGCTTATCTGTCTGCGCGTGTTAACAATGACAAGGCCCGGTTCTTGTGGACCGTGACGCTGGTCAGCGTGGTGTCGGTGGTCGTGACCTGCTGCGCGGAAAGCTTACCCTATGCTTTGCTGGTCCAAGGGCAGCCGTATCGGGCGCTGTGGATTCTTAAAGTCCTGCAAATACCCTTCGCTTTTTGGTTTGCCGTGCGATTGTGGCGAGTGGACGCCTGGTATGGCCCACTCATCACTGTCGTGCTGATTGGTGCGATGGGGATGACCACGAGCTTGATGGTGGAATGGTTTTTTCCGTTATTTTTCCTGGCAATTCTGGTTGTTCTGCTACCGTGGGTTATGTCCGGCGCCGTTGCGGGTCGATTGGTGGCGGCGCAGCCTCTTGACGAGCTTGCTGCTGGGCTTCGCCGGTTGCGCGCTTTATAAACTGGTCCTGCTAATCGCAGGGCAGGCCGTGATCCGGCGCTACACCGACACTCTCGAATATGGGCGCATTTTGGCGGGTGTCATTGGGCCAATTCCGTGGCTTCTGCTCTTTGCGGTCTTCGCCGTGCAGGCGAGCCGGCATTCTTGCCTTGACCGGAGATTTCGACATGCTCTGCTGACGATCACCTTGCTCGTGCAAAGCGCCGTCGCCGGGTTGCTGGCGGCGCCGTCGTTTCGGGAGAACTATACCCGCTACGGCAAAGATATGCGGTTCGCGCAAGAATTCTTGAAAGGGCGCCACGGTGCCGCGGTGCCGACGATTTACAGTTGCTTGGGCCGGCTCGATCTGGTTTGGCTCGATCTGCATGCCAAGAGCTATTTTGACTGGTGGCAGATGAGCGGTGTCATGTTCGATCGACAACTTGCACTGGAAGCGCAACGCCGCGCGCTCGTGGTTGGTCCGTTCGAGTTGGATCGTTTCCGGGTGGTTGGGGATGTTCCGGAAATAACGCGCATGCAGGCGAGCCGATTTTTTGACCTGGATTTCGACAACACCCATCCGGATTTGGGCAATCTCAAGCGCCTGAGCCAGGAGAACGGCGTCGATTATCTTTTGCTCACGCATGAATTTCCGGGCCTGGTGACAGCGAGCAATGGTCGCATCTTTCTCTACGATTGCCGCGACCTGCGTGCCGACTTTCATCTCCGAGCCGGCGCTCGCGAAAGACGACGGGAGGGAGCGGCAATCCTGGATGGGGCAACGACGGCATCCCGCTAGCGAGACGAAGACAGGTTGGAAACCTATCCTACGGCTGTCAGCATCGCTTTATCTCCATCCCAATTCAAACAATCCCTGAATTTGCGCTGATTATGCTCGCCTTGCGCTTGATCCACGGCCGACATAGATTTGAAGCACGTAAATAGACACCGATGAGAGCTACATGATGCGCAACGGTCGGCGAGGCGTTGGATTGTCGGTCCTTTTTTGCTTTGTGGTTGCGGGCGCGCCGTGCCTTCACGCCGGGCAGGCTTCGCTGGAGCGGCTTAACAGGCAATTAGCCGGTCACTTGGTCGATCACACGCACAACCATGGGGCCGACAACCGCATTTGGTCGGCGGCCCTGGGCGAGCGCCGCGATTTGTATGTTTATCTTCCCCCAGGTTATGATTGCCATCAGCATTATCCCGTCGTGTTGTGGTTGCACGGCGTGATCGAGGACGAACGCACCATCGTCCGCGAAGGTGGCTTAGCGTCTTGGGATGCGGCCATGGCTTGCGGACGTCTGCCTCCGATGATCATCGCCATTCCTGACGGCAGCTTGCGTGGCCGGCCTACGCTCTTGCGCCAATCCGTTGTGGCTTAACAGCCAAGTGGGCAAGTTCGAGGATTATGTCGTCGATGATGTTTGGCCTTTCGTGTTGACTCACTATCCCGTTCGTCCCGAGCGGCAGGCGCATGTCATCGGCGGCTTCTCCGGCGGCGGCATGGGCGCCTTCCGCCTGGCGATCAAGTACCGTACCGAGTTTGGCGTCGTGTTTGGAACGCACCCGCCCCTTAACGTGCGTTGGCTCGACTGCCATGGCCGCTATTTCTCCGACTTCGATCCCGCTTGTTGGGGCTGGCGCAACGATGTCAGCTGGGGTCGCGAGCCGGTGGCGCGGTTTTATGGCATTTTCGTGGTGCGCGTGCGCAACCTCATCTACCCGCTTTTCGGCAAAGGTCCGCAAACGGTCGCACAAATGAGTCGAGAGAATCCCATCGAGATGATCGACTACTACAACGTGCAGCCCGGCGAATTGGCGATGTACGTCGCGTATGGGGGCCGCGATCAATTCAACATCACCGCCCAAGTGGACAGCTTTCTTTATCGCGCCCGTGAACGCGGCCTGGAAGTGTCAGCGGGTTTTGATCCACGAGGCAAGCACAATTGGAAGACGGCGCTGAAGCTGCAGCCATGCCTATTCGACTGGCTCGAGACTCAGTTAAGTGCTTATAGTCCGCGTGCGGCTTCCTCGTGTGTTTACACCGAGCGTTAACGGGCCAATGCGCGGCTCTTTACTTGCGCATTCTTGTGCTACGTTTTGCATTTTCACATGGGCAATTCGGCGGTCGTTGGAAACCCATGTTGTTGCCGTCCGATGTCCGCATCGTAGCGCATCGTCGATTTGTACATTTCCAAGTGGCCATCGCCCGCAGTGGCGGCACAGCGTTCACGCAGAGCCTGCATTTCTTGAGGGCTCATGGGTCGAAAATTTCGCGCCACGGCCAGGTTCTGGTGAAGCACTTGCAGTGAGTCGATGCCGCTAATCGTCGTGGCCACCGGCAAGCTCATGGCATAGCGCAGTGCCTCCTCAGCCGAGAGAATGCCGTGCAAGATAGGTTGACCGTTTCCGCCCAAGCTCTTCATGCCCAAAGCCGCGACGCCGCGGCGATTCAGCTCGGGCAAGACTTGCGTCGTGAAACTGCGGTAAGTCGCGTCAAAGGGGTTGAGAGGCATCTGCACCGCGTCGAACGGGTAATTGTGAGACAGCATCCGTAAATGAATGGCGGGATGCTTGTGCCCGGTGAAGCCCACGTAGCGCACTTTGCCTTGTTTTTTCGCCTCGTCGAGCGCTTCCACGGCGCCACCGTGCGCGAAATGACGGTCGGGATCGTTGTCGTAGACCACCTCGTGAATCTGCCATAGATCGAGGTGATCGGTTTGCAACCGCCGCAGCGACTCTTCAAGTTGCCGCATGGCCACCTGCTTGTCGCGGCCATGGGTGCAGACTTTGGTCATCAAGAAGACACGGTCCCGTCGTCCGCGCAGCGCCTGGCCCATCCACTCCTCGCTGCGATGATCGTTGTACTCCCAGGCGTTGTCCATGAACGTAATGCCGGCATCAACGGCTTCGTGAAGAATGCGCGTCGCTTCGGGAAGGGAACTGGCCATTCCCAGGGAAAATCCCCCCAATCCCATGATGGAGACGGTTTCCCGCGTCCGGCCGAACGGCTTATGCGGAACCTCATTGGGCCCCGTGTGCGTCAGCGGCAAAACGGCGGCAGACGGCTCCTCCGCGACGAGCGCGTCGGGCAAGTTGGCGGCAACCCCGGCCAAACCGGCTTCTTGCAAAAAGCGGCGGCGGTCAGGCTGGTCCGCGGACTCGACGGACTCGGAGCGATTGGAGTTTTCAGCCATGGGTGGTGCTCGCGAGATAATGACCAAGTTATAAAGCTTCCCAAGTGCCGGCGGGATGCTCAAACATTTCCTTGACCTCTTTCTGTTTGTCGTCGATCGGAAATCCGTGAGGCAAGCGCGTCATCGGATTGTCGAACCGCAGCGAGGTCTTATAGACCTCGAACCGGCCGTCTCCCGCTGCCAGGGCGCAACGGAGCGCAAGCCCTGCATTTGCGCGCGCGTCATTGGCTGGAAGCCGCGCGATGGCCAGGTTTTGCCGCAACACTTTCAGCGAATCCATCCCGCATATGGTGGTGGCCACCGGCAGACTCATGGCGTAACGCAAGGCTTCCTCGGCGGAGAGCACGCCCTGTTTGATCGCGGCCGCCGTACCGCCCATGCTCTTCATACCGAGCGCCGCCATGCCGCGGCGATTGACTTCGGGAAGCACGCGCTGCTCGAAGCTGCGGTAGCTCGCGTCGAACGGATTGAGCGGCATCTGCACGGTGTCGAACGCGAAGCCGCGGCGCAACATATCGAGATGGATGGCTGGGTCCTTGTGGCCCGTGAAACCCACGAAGCGGGTTTTACCTTGCTTTTTGGCCTGGCTCAAGGCTTCCAGCACGCCGCCCCTGGCGTAGGCAAGTGCCGGATCGTTGTCGAACGAAACCGCGTGAACTTGCCATAAATCGAGATGGTCGGTGTTCAGCCGCTTGAGCGATTGCTCGAGCATTTTCATGGCCAAGGGTGCGCCGCGCCCGTGAGTGCAGACCTTGGTCATGAGAAACACGCGGTCGCGCCGTCCTTTCAAGGCTCGTCCCAACCAGTTCTCCGTTTTGCCGTTGTAGTATTCCCAACAATTGTCGAAAAAATTAATGCCTGCATCGATCGCCTCGTGGACCAGTTTCACGGCTTGTTCGACATCGGGCAAGTCGCCCAAGTGGTGTCCGCCCACCCCGACAATCGAGACGCGATCGCCGCTGCGGCCCAGAGGCCGGCGCGGAATCGCCGTGGGCGACCCCGCGGAATTGCCTGCGTTCGGGGGTTGGGCATCAACTAGCACTGGTGGGATCCTCGACGGCGCCAACCATGGTGGCGCAGAAACCAACTTTCTGGTGCAAGTCTCATGCCCAGGTCTGCTGAAGCCGGAGGGAAGCACGGTCATAGCCCGCGCGGAGCACGCCACAAACCCCTGGCATGTTTGTTGCAAGCTCTAGAACGATGTGTTGGTGTCTCTTTTCCTCTCGCCCATCGACTTTCAAGGAGTATTGCCATGGCGGATATCAAGGACAAAATCAAAGGGGCCGTCGACGACGTTTCTAAAAAGACCAAAGACGCCGCAGATAAAGGAGTCGACAAGGCCAAAGAGGGCGCCCAAAACGTTGGTCAAAAAATGAAAGACGCCGGCCAAAAAATCAAGGATCGAAGTCATTGATAATGGTCGGACTTTCGGAACCGCGCACGCAGCGAACGGACTAGCCAACCGTTGCTGGGTGCGCGGCTCATTTGAGGGAGACGCGATGCCCTTAATTCAAGGGGTGCTGCTGGATGTCGATGGCACCTTGGTGGAGAGCAATGATGCGCACGCGCATGCATGGATCAAGGCACTCGCCGAACAGCGCATTTGGGTGGTCTTCGAGGAAGTGCGCAAGCGAATCGGCATGGGAGGTGACAAGCTTCTTCAGGCGGTCGCCGGCATCAACAAAGACACACCTCAAGGCAAGCGGTTGAGCCAGCGGCGCGCGGAGATTTTCTTGGAACAGTATATGCCGACGCTTTTTCCCACGCCGGGAGCGACTGCGCTGTGCGCTATTTACATGGTCATCACTTCAAGCTTGGCGTGGCCAGTTCGTCCGAAAAGAAAGAACTACAAAAACTGCTGCGAATTTGTGGAGCAGAGGGATTGGTGGAAGGAGCGACGTCCGCCGATGACGCCGACCGGTCGAAGCCCGACCCGGATATTGTGCATGCCGCGCTAGATGCCATCGGCCTGGCGCCGGCGCAGGTGATGCTGATCGGCGACACACCGTATGATGTGGAAGCGGCGCGGCAGGCGCAGGTGCCGATGATTGGCTTGCGCTGCGGCGGTTGGAGGCACGCCGACCTCGACGGCGCCATTGCGGTTTACGACGATCCCGCGGACTTATTGCGACATGTTGATGCCTCGCCGTTGGCGGCGAGCTCAGCCGCGGCCAACGTCTGAGAGCAGCATCCGACTCAATCGACTACCCATGTGTCGCCGCTGTTAAACAGGGCATCCAAATCGCCTGGGCCTTGCTTTTTGATCGCGGCATCGACTTGCAGGTTGACCCCCTGGTCGTAGATCGGCCTACTCACGTCGCGGAAGACGCCCAAAGGCTCCGGAAATTCGGGGTGCTTCAGGCGCGCGAGCAAAAACGCCAGCGAAGGTGCGTCCATCTTGTCGTCGTGGAACAAGCAGATCGTCTTCGGTGATGCCCTTGCCCAACTCGACGATTTCCGGCTGCAAGCCATGCAGGCGGATGCCCTTCTTGCGATCTTTGCCGAAAATGAGCGGCTTGCCGTGCTCCAGGTAGACGACGTGATCCGCTTTCACTTCGCGGTCGGAAGCGTAGAGGAAGGCATTGCTGTTGAAGACGTTGCAGTCTTGATAAATCTCGACGAAAGCAGTGCCTTTATGATGAGCGGCCCGTTCGAGAACGCCCGTCAGGTGCTTGATGTCCACGTCCACCGAGCGGGCGACGAACGTCGCCTCGGCACCGAGCGCGAAGCACAAGGGAGACACAGGATTGTCCACTGATCCATACGGGCGTGCTCTTGCTCTTTTGGCCAAGCGGGCTCGTCGGCGAATATTGGCCCTTGGTGAGCCCGTAAATTTGATTATTGAACAGGATGATCTTGAGGTCGATGTTGCGGCGGATGGCGTGCATCAAGTGATTGCCGCCGATGGACAGGGCGTCGCCGTCGCCGGTAATGACCCAAACCTGCAGATCGGGGCGGGTGATCTTGATGCCGGTCGCGATGGCCGGCGCCCGGCCATGGATGCTGTGAAAACCGTAGGTCTTCATGTAATAAGGGAAGCGGCTTGAACAGCCGATACCCGAGACGAAGACGAACTTTTCGCGGGGGATGCCGAGCGTCGGCAGCACTTTTTTCATTTGGGCCAGGATTGAATAGTCGCCGCAGCGCGGGCACCAACGAATTTCCTGGTCGCTGGAGAAGTCTTTTGCCGTGAGGACCGGCAGACTGCTGGAGGATGGGGAAGAAACTTGGCTCATTGCTTATTGCCTTCTATGGTTATTTGCCCAAGAGGTTGTCAATTTGTTGCGTGATTTCGTGGACCAAGAACGGCTTGCCTTGGATTTTGTTATAGCCCACGGCGTCAACGAGAAAATTGCCGCGGATCAAGAGACGAAGCTGGCCCGTGTTGAGCTCGGGAATAAGCACGCGCTCGTAGCTTTTGAGTATGCCCGCGAGATTTCTGGGGAACGGATTGAGATACCGCAGATGGGCATGGGCCACCGATTTGCCCTGCTCGACGGCCCGAAGCACTGCCGAGCGCACGGCGCCGAAAGTGCCGCCCCAACTTAGCACGAGCACCTTGCCGGTGGCGGGCCCTTCGACGTCCTGCAACGGAATGTGATTGGCGATGCCCGCAACCTTGTTGACGCGGTTCATGACCATCTTGTGATGGTTAAGCGGCGCGTAATCGACGTTGCCGGTGATGTCGGCCTTTTCCAGGCCGCCGATGCGGTGCTCCAGGCCGGGTGTGCCGGGAATCGCCCAGGGACGAGCTCCCTTCTCGTTGCGGAGATAGGGTTTGATAACCGTTGGCCGCCGCCGCGCCGTTCTCCCCGTTTTTGTGCCCGTTCGATCGCCAGCTGCCGCTTCGGCGAGGGCTGTTTCCGCCTTGCCGTCGGGATGAACCACTCGAATCGGCGGCAGATCGGCCATGTGCGGGATGAGCCACGGCTCGGCGCCGTTGGCGAGATAGCCATCAGTTAGCAAAATCACCGGAGTCATGAACTCGACCGCCAAGCGGACGGCTTCCTGCGCCAACGTGAAGCAGTCGCCGGGAGTGCATGCCGCCAAGATCGGGAGGGGGCTGTCGCCGTTGCGGCCAAACATCGACAAAAGCAGGTCGGATTGCTCGGTCTTCGTGGGCAAGCCGGTGCTCGGTCCGCCGCGCTGGACATTGATGATGACCATGGGCAATTCGGTCATGAATCCCAGGCCCATGGCCTCGCCCTTGAGGCAAATGCCCGGGCCGCTGCGAGGCCGTAACGGCGATTTCACCGGCAAAGGCGGCCCCGCAGACGGACGCCATGGCGGCGATTTCGTCTTCGGCCTGAAAGGTCCGCACGCCGAAGTTTTTCATCATCGAAAGTTCGTGGAGGATGTCGCTGGCGGGGGTGATGGGATAGCCGCCGTAAAAGAGGTCGCTTGCCGGCCCGCTTGGCGCCGGTCACCAAGCCGAGGGCGGTCGCTTCGTTGCCGGTGATCTTGCGGTATTTTCCCGGCGGTAGCTTGGCCTTGGGCACGCGATAGTGCTTGGGAAACGATTCGACGGAGTAGCCGTAGTTGTAACCGCCGCGCAGAGCACGCAGGTTGGCCTCGCCGATGTTGACGTTCTTCTTGAACTTATCGGCGATCCACTTTTCCGTCGGCGCCGAATCGCGTTCGTAGAGCCAATAGACCAGGCCGAGCGCGAAGAAGTTCTTGCAGCGGCCGGCCTCCTTGGTGGTCAGCCCGAGCCCTTCGACCGCGTCGCGGGTCATGCGCGTCATGGGCACCTTATGGAGGTCGTAGCGCGAAGCCAAGCCGGCGTCGTTGAGTGGATTCTCCTTGTAGCCGGCCTTTTCGAGGTTGGAAGTGTCGAACTCATCCTGGTTTAAGATCAGCGTGCCGCCGCGGCGCAGATCGGCAATGTTCGTCTTTAGGGCCGCCGGGTTCATCACCACCAAGGTGTCAACCAGGTCGCCCGGCGTGAAAATGTCGTGGCTGGAAAAGTGAAGTTGAAAGCCGGAGACACCGGGCAGGGTGCCCGCGGGTGCTCGGATCTCGGCGGGAAAGTCGGGCAGCGTGCTGACATCGTTGCCGAAAGCCGCCGAGACGTTGGTGAACTGCGTGCCCACGAGTTGCATGCCGTCGCCGGAGTCGCCGCAAAAGCGAATGACTGCCGAATCCAATTCTTCGAGGGTTTTGGTGGCGGGAGCGAGAGGGGCTTCGAGGGATGAGGTGGATTGCATAAAAAAGGATCCTTCTAGGTCAACGCCCCAGGTCCGCTGATGCCGGCCGAAATTGTCGGGGCTGAGTGAAAAACGGATGGGGAAGAATGAGCGGCAGGACATCAACTGGCTAAGCTGGGCTGTTCACGGTCTTCCCGAACCGCTATTGGGATTCTATGGCATCAAGCGTCAAGTCTCAACTAGATTTACCTGTTTCCATCTTGATAAGAAATATCGAGCTTAGCAAGCCCATGGGTTAGGGAAAAACCGAACATCCCGGCGAGAGAATCCGAAAATAGCATTTGTGCCAACCTTCAGGCTTCCGCGGGTCGTTCCGATTGATAGACGCTTCTAGCCGCTTCCGCCTTTTGTTTCCAGAGGTAAATGTGCCCAATCCCCAACGCCTGTTAGCGACCTTGATTCAGGCCGAGCAGGCCTTTCGGTCCACTCCAGGACGCGCCGGCTTCGTCGTATCCCTGCCCGCCGACGCCGAAGTCCTCATCGCCGGCGACTTGCATGGCAACTTGGATAATTTCCGCCATGTCCTCCAGGCCGCCGATCTCGGTCACAACCCGCGCCGGCACCTGGTCTTGCAGGAGGTCGTCCACGGCCCCTTTCGCTATGCCGGCGGCGGCGACAAGTCGCACCAATTGCTTGATGTGATCGCCGCCCTCAAGTGCCAATATCCCCAGCGTGTCCACTACCTCTTGGGCAATCATGAATTGGCGCAATGGCAATGCCAACGCATCGGCAAGGGGGACGTGGATCAAAACCAAGTCTTCATCGACGGAGTCAGGGAAGCCTATGGCGCCGACGCCGAGGCGATCTACGGCGCCTATTTGAAGCTGTTCGCCGCCGCCAATCTCGCTGTCGTGCGGCGCTAACCGCGTGCTGATGTGTCATAGCCTCCCCAACGCGAAACAACTGGAAACCTTCGATTGGGCAACTTTGCAAACCGACAGTCCGCCCCCCGAGGCGCTGGTGCTGGGCGGCACCATTCATTCGCTGGTTTGGGGACGGGATCTCCGGCCCGACCATGCCCGTGCCTTCCTACAAAAAGTCGCCGCTGATCTCCTCATTTCGGGCCATATTCCCTGCGATCAAGGTTACATGGTTCCAAGCGAGTACCAGATCATCCTCGACTCACTGGGAACGCCGGCGGCATATTGCTTGTTCCCGACCGACCGACCCCTGACGCAACAAGAATTGTTGGAGATGGTAAAGGTCTTTTAAAGGAGCCGCGCACGCAGTAAGCGGTGCGGCCCGGTGGCACACGGTCAACCCGCTTACTGCGTGCGCGGCTCCTTCATCGCGCCGGCCGGCAAAATGACGTACAATAGTGCCATTGATTAATCACCTTCGCGATGGATACAGCGACGGTTCGAGTGCTGCCATGAACGATCCCGCGACGATAGCCGACGCCCCGCTCAATCTGTCCGTGGATGGACACGCCGGCGCCGACGCCCTTGAATTGGCCCAGCGAGTTGCTCGCCTTGAAAACGATGTTTGCGGTTTGAAAGCCAACGCGGTCAAAGACAGTGCGGCGCTGGAGAATCGGATCGTCGAGCGCGTGACCGAGCGCTTGCAGAAAAACGCAAGCTCGGATCAAGTCACCGCCACGCCGCCAATGGCTTCCGCGGCCCGGGCGACATTCGCGGAGCCGCCGCTCCAGCCGGCCTTTCGTCGCGGTTATTCTTGGCTGTTTGTCGACATGTTCACCGACGCGCGGCTCATCGTTCTCATGTTGCTGGATCGCCGTTACTCGGTGGCCTGGACAACGCACTTGGTATTTTGGGTTGTCGTGCCCGCGATCCTCACCTCGGGATGGTGGTTTCCCTTGGCGTATCTGCCGTTTTTGGGCCATCCGGTCGACAAGTTGCTCGACCTCTTCTTGGCCTTTGGCGTCTACAAAGCGTTGAGCCGAGAGGTGCACAGCTATCGTGAGGCAATCAGCCACAGGGCGTGACGCTCATTCGCCTTCCATCCGCCCCTCATACATGCCCAAATAGCTGATATACCGTGCTTGGCTGATATAGCGCAGGGCGGCCGCGTTTTTGACGGCGCAATTATCCTCGTGGGTGTGGGTGCAATCGGGATAGCCGCAGAGATGCACATAGGGCCTGAATTCGGGGAAAAAACCTTCCACTTCCTCGGGAATGATGTCCCAGAGTTGAAATTGGCGGATGCCGGGCGTGTCCACGACCCAGCCGCCGAAGCTCAGCCGCAAAAGGGATGTCGTCGTCGTCGTGTGTTTGCCCTTGTCGTTGACATCGCTGACCTCGCGCACCTGCAAGCCCAGCTCCGGCTCGAGCGCATTGAGAAGCGAGGATTTGCCAACGCCGCTTTGGCCGGAGAAAACGGTCTCGCGGTCTGCGCAACAAGTCACGCAGCCGGTCGATGCCCATGCCGGTGACGGCGCTGGTCGAGCATCGTGGGAATGCCAAGCATGCTGTAAAAGCCCACGATCGGCTGGTATTCCGCCGGCTCAATCAAATCGGCTTTATTGAGGCACAGAACCGGCGCGATGCCGCCCTGCTCGGCGCTGGCGAGATAACGGTCGATGAGATTCGGCTTGAGTTCCGGCTCGACCAGGGCCATCACGATCACCAATTGATCGACATTGGCGACCAGGACATGCTCGCGCTTGCGCGAGGCGCGCTTCAAGCAGCCGTGGCGCGGCTCGACACGCTCGATGACACCTTCTTCGTTCATCGTCGGACAAACCCAAACCTGGTCGCCCGGTGGTCACGACATTGCGTTCGTCGCTGGCCAAGTTCTTGAGCACCCGCCGCGTGGAGCAGCGCAGCTCGCGGCCGTCGGCGACTTGCACCACGTTAACCAGGCCGTGCGTGCGCAACACTCGGCCCTGTACGCAAGCCGCCGTGTCGGCGGTCGGCATGTCGCTGGGGGCACTTCCAGGCGGCTCGTCCTCCTGGATGATCGTGCGCTTGCGCGACAGGTCCCCCTTGGCGCGAACGCGCTCTTGGCCCAAGGTCGCTTCGGATTCGTAGCCATGATCTTGAAACCCGCGCGTCCAGCCGTGCGCGCGCGGCGGTTGTGAGCGGTTCTTGCGCAACTCGACACGGGTTTTCTTTTTTTTCGACATGCGATGAAAGGAGCCGCGCACGCAGTAAGCGGATTTCTGTAATTCCATTTCTCGTGACCAGGCTCCGCCTGGTCACGCACTGCTCACGAGGCTCTGCCTCGTTTTGCGATCACACTGCCGCGACGAATCGCCTTGGACGATATTCGTGCAGGCGGAGCCTGCCAGGCAGTGCGTCACCAGGCAGAGCCTGGTGACGAGGGCTCTTGGCTAATACACGTCCCCTTCGGCCACCGCACTAGCCGCCGCCCCGCCCTTGCCGTCGCCGCCGTAGCGGAAGTGCCAGTGTTCCGTCGCCCGCATGCTTTCCAGGTCTTCGCGTGTGATGCCATAGTGGGCGTACCAGGGCTTACCCTTGGCGCGCACGATGTCATCCACCTGCTTGACGCGGCTGACGCATTCGCCGCGCGGCGAATTGATCGCGTCCCTGGAAGCCGTCTTGCAGGAAGTACTCTTTCCAAAACGCGCGGCCGCCGAGGATGCCGCTCGCCCCCGCCTTGACGGCCATCTCGACTTGCTTTTTGTAATCGGGAAAATCGACGCCGGCACTGAGCAGGACCCACGGTGTCTTGCTGGCTTCGTCGAGCTTGTGCAGGTTTTCTTGGAGCTGGCCGTCGGTCTCGTGCTTGAGCGTGCCGGGAAACTCCGCTTTGAAGACGTCGCAATGCTGGCTCAAAATCTTGGCGCTATCGATTACCGTCTTGGCCTTGCGATCGAGCAGGGTCTTGCTGTCCTTCTTTTCGCCGTCGAATGGGAACGCGACGGGTTCGAGCAACATCAGGATGTCGTGCTTCTGGCATTCGTCATAAATTTTGCGAACCAGGTTGAATTGGTGCTCGGCGCTGATTTCCTCGGTCGGCTCGAACTGGGCCAGCAGCTTGACGGCATTGGCGCCCATGCGCTTGATCTTGGCGACGCTCCAGCCCGGTTCAATCGCGCCCATTGGCGCTGCCGCGCACGTTTTTGTCGCCGCCCGATTTCTCGACACGGACCAACAAACCCACGTCGCGCGGCAGCGCGAAGCTGGCCACGGTGTTCCAGGCACCGTAATAGGCGTCCACCAGCAGGGCGCTGGCGCTCGGCGCCAGGCAGCGGGCGAGGTGCACCTTGGCATCTACGATTTCATCAAAAGTCGGCTCGCGATTCTCGCCCTTCTTCTTGAGGCTGTCCTTGATCATCGAGATCATGGAGCTGTTTTGATCCAATGCCACCATCGTCAGGGTGCCGTTGGGATTGCTGATGCACTGCAGCCCGCGCAGTTTGCCGGGCGTGAGGTTGAGGCCCAAAAGCCTGGTGACGCTGGTCTTGTGGCGGTCGGACATGGAAGCAGCCTCTCTAAAAATGGGGTGAAACCACAGGGGATTATAGAAAACCCGCCGGAGAGAGGCGAGGACTCGGGCACGGTATCATGCAATCATGTAGCCAATTGTTTTATCTTCTTTGCATTCGCCGATACTTGTCTTTATACTACCAATCTGGACGACCATTTATTGCCAAGGGGTCTTTGCCATGCACACCTCCCGGCCACGCGGGGCGTTCACCCTGATCGAGCTATTGGTGGTGATCGCCATCATCGCCATCTTGATTGCCTTGTTGGTGCCAGCGGTGCAAAAGGTGCGTGAGGCGTCGGCGCGGGCGCAATGCACCAACAATCTCAAGCAATTGTCGCTGGCGGCTCATAACTACCATGACACTTACAGGTGCCTGCCCTACGGCAGCTATGACCCGCACAATCCCCATAATACGGGCGGCACCTTCAGCCCCGGCGATCCCACCTATGGCAATGGCTTGCCCTGGGGCAACATTAGTTGGGCTGCGTTCCTGTTGCCCTATCTCGAGCAGGACGATCTTTTCAAGACGATGGACTTCACCCATTCAGCTTATGCTCAAAACATCGGCGAGGAACTCGGCGACGGCACCGGCGCCACCGGTGATCGCGGACCGGCGGTCGCCAGTTCGCCCAATAGAATCGCTGCGCAAAACATGCCGTCGGTCTTTGTGTGCCCGTCGGTGAACATCGCCGGCGTCAAGTTCCCCGACACCATGTACAAGGACTATGGCATCAACGGCGGCACCAACGATTACTGTTGCCCCGAACGCACCCAACAAGGGCAAGACGGCGTGGCCTTTCTCAACAGCAGAATTCGCTTCGAGGATATTTCCGACGGCACCAGCACCACGTTTTTGTTCATGGAATTCGACCACACGGCCAACCGCAGTTGGACCGCGGCGGGTGATGGCACCAATCAGTTCCTGTGGGTCCACCACCCCTCCCAGGGCTATGTCACCTGCGACACGCCAGCCAACAGCACTTCCTTCAACAACCGCGCCGCCCATGGACCACATCCCGGACCGGGCGTTTTGGCCTCCATGTGCGACGGGTCGGTCAATTTCGTCACCAACGAGATTAACTTTCTCCATGTCTATACACCCTTGTTCACGCGCGCGGGGGGTGAGGCAGTGGAACCGCAATTCTGATTACCTTTTGAAGGACAACCTGACTCATGAAACATGGCTTGGCTCGGTGCAGGTGGGTGCCGCTCGTCATTCTGGCCGCGCTCTTCGCCGGCTGCGGTAAAAGCGGTCCGAATATCGCGCGGGTCAGCGGCACCGTCACGCACGGCGGCCATCCCGTGAGCCGAATCGAAGTGAACTTCGATCCCGAGAACGGTCGGCCCAGCGTGGGACGCACCGACGCCGACGGCAACTACAGCCTCGACTACGACCGCGAGCGCAAGGGCGCCCTCATCGGCACCCATAAAGTGTGGGTCAAATTCGTGCAGCGCAATCCGCTCGACGAAGCCAATCCAGAGATCAACAGCATCCTGCAAAAATACGGCGACCGCCGATCGACACCGCTAAGCGTGGAGGTCAAGGAAGATGGGCAGGTGATTCCGTTGGAGTTGGACTAGGACGCGCCGGCCCCAGACACAAGCGGGACGCTTGTGCTACGCCGTAGCACAAGCGTCCCGCTTGTGTGAAGCCGACCGGCGCGCTCGGAGTTGAATCGTGAGGGAGAAAATCCCACTTCTGCAAGCATCCTTCAATGGTCAAGTCCCGCGCGACGGCGAACCCGACGTGTTATGGCACTTCTTGTCCTGGATAATCATAATCGTCGCCGATGGTGGAACCGAGGTTCGTTTTTACGGTAGACAATCAAAAAGGGAGTCAGGCATTCATGGGGTTAACGCTCGTGTATATATGAGCGTGAATGGGAAATGGTTTGAGTCGGTCCCACCGTCGCTCGCCTTGCAGCGTCTTCAATTTCGCTTGCTAAATGTCTTCGGGCAAGCTCCGCCTGCTCAACGGTTTCCTAAAAGACCGTTCAAGCGTGACACGGAATTGCGATTTTGTTTCGAGCGGCCATTCACTGTGCCATTGGGCAAGGACAAGCCACCGGGACTTGCCGAATTGCCTCCGCACCCGGGAGATTGAAGATTCGCTTTTTGATGGCACCGCAATCCGAAGCAAGCGCCGCGGCTCAGTTGCTCCACGAGCAATTCCTGTCCCGCTTCCTGGAAAGTGGGGTTATCAGTCGAGGCGCGTATTATGTTCTTGACAAGCCGGCAATTGCTTGGCTGGGAGTTGAGAATTACCGGTAGCGCAAGGAGCTATTTCTCGTCCTCGGCCGTTTCCGTTGGCCGCTCCTTTGGAGGCTGGCCGTTTGCTTTGTCCGCAGGTCTCGCAGCAAAGCTCACAAGTTTCCGCCCGTTCGCCGCCTGCCGCTCCATGGCATCCAGCACGATGGCGCGGAGATCATAATTAAAGCATCGGCTATCGCATCACGATATTGTCGGATTTCGGCGATAACAGTGTCGGTCGGCATCGTTTACTCCTTCAGCAGTTCTTCAGGTGTACAAATCACCGGCGGATGGTAACCGAAGTCTCGGCAAACTATTTCAATGCGGGCACGTAGTGCCGCATTTGCGATATGTGTGCAGTTCCAAGTGACAAGATAATCCATGTTGTTCACGGCAGCGGTCGCAATATGAAGCGAATCAATGGCGGCTTTGGGCGGAAGCGGCACGCGCTTTATTAAATGGTCGGCGAGGCTGTAGACATCCTGAGTTACTTCAAGAACCGACATTCCCGCCAGCACTTCACTGCGGCGTAACGCTGCATCGGGATCGCCGGCCGCCGCTTCATCGATAACGAACTGCGACACAAATAGTTGGAAATCATGCCGCCGCAGCATCCACCATTCCTTCGTCGTTTGTTGGTGAGCGGCCATTACAAGGTCGCGGCTGAGCCAGGCCGTCAAGTAACTCGGAATGGTCGTTTCAAGATACACGCGCGGTTTCATTTACGCCACCAGATGGCCCATTGACAAGGGCGTTGCGCTCCAATTGCGTGAATTATATCACACCGCCCCCGCCATCACTTCCAACTGCGTCAAGCTCCGCGTCTGCTCCTTCTCCAAATACTGCCGCCCCTTCTTGACGTTGACGTGATCCCACGGCAGAACCTCCGTCATGGGCCGGGAGCGTTGGCTGTACCAGAGCGGATCGATGCCCAGGTCTTGGAAGGTTTGCCACCAGATTTCAGGTTGGAAGCATTCGCGCCAGCCGTCGAGGCGGCAGCCGCGGCGCCAGGCTTCTTCGAGGGCGACGGCGACACGGCGGTCGCCGCGCGTGAGCACGCCCTCCAGGAGGCTGCAGTCGATGTCGTGCTGCTTGATCTTGACCGACTTGAGGCGGCAGCGGCGACGCAGGTATTGGCCGGCCCATTCAAGGTATTCACGCGTCTGCATACCGTTCCACTGATACGGCGTATGCGGTTTGGGCACGAAGTTCGAGACGGATGCGGTGACCTCCACGAAGCGGCCTTTCACTTCCTTGCCGATCCGCGAGATCGTCTCCGCCATGTCCACGATGCCGTCGAGATCGACTTGCCGTTCGCCGGGCAACCCGCACATGAAGTATAACTTGACCCGCTGCCAGCCGTTCTTGAACGCTGCCCGGCAACCTTCATAAAGATCGTCGTTCTTGACCGGCTTGCGAATCTGCACGCGCATGTCGTCGCGAGCCACCTCGGGAGCAAGCGTTAACCCTGCCTTGCGCACGCCGCTGAAGAGCTTGGGCAGCTTTTGCAACTGGTGCGTCACGCGCAAGCTCGGTAGGGAAATGTTCACGCCGAGCGGCGTGAACACGTCGTGCATTCGGTTCACCAGTTCTTCGAAATACGGATAATCGCTGGTGCTGAGGCTCAGGAGGCTGATTTCGTTGTGCCCCGTGTTGCGATAGCTCTCGAGCGCGGCCTGGACGATGGTCTCCACGGAGCGCACGCGCAAGGGCCGCTTGATGACGGTCGATTGGCAAAAGCGGCATTGCCAGGGGCAGCCCCGCATGATTTCGATGGCGATGCGATCATGGGGCGTCTGCACGAACGGCACCACCGGCCTCGTGGGCAATTTGATGTCGTCGAAGTCTTGCGTGATGGTGCAAGCCAACACTTCGCACGGCACGTCACTTCGCGTGCGATTCATGGCGGCGATGGTGCCGTCGGCATTGTATTCAGGCTCGTAAAACATCGGTGCATAGGCCCAGGTCGTGCCGCCGACGATGGCAGCGATCATGTCGGCGCGACCTTGCTTTTGCAGATGCTTGTCGCCTTCGCGGCCAAATTGTTCCTTCAGGCTCAACCACCGTTCCATGATCCACGGCAGGCTTTCCTCGCCGTCGCCGATCACGAAGATGTCGATAAATGGGGCCAACAGCTCGGGGTTTTGCGCCCCCGGCCCGCCCGCGATGACCAGCGGATGGTCCAGCGTACGATCCTTGGCGTGCAGCGGAATGCCGCCCAAATCGAGCATGGTGAGCACATTGGTGTAGCAAATCTCATATTGCAGGCTGAAGCCGACGACATCGAAATCGACGAGGGGCGTAAACGTCTCCAGGCTATAGAGCGGCAAATCGTGATCGCGCAGTTCCTTCTCGAAATCGACCCACGGCGTGAATGCCCGCTCGCATGCCCAGCGCGGATTGTTGTTCATGAGCGTGTAGAGAACCTGCAACCCATGGTGGCTCATGCCGAGCGTGTAGGCGTCCGGGAACGCCAGCACGATCTTGCCACGGACGTCGCGATGGTCCTTGACGACGCTGTTGAGCTCGCCGCCGATATACTGGGCGGGAGTCTGCACACGGGGCAACAAACGCGACACGGCGGTTTTGAGTGCGTGATTAATCATGAAGGCTATCGTATGCGACGCTGCCGCGGCATGTAAAGGTTTTGTTTGCCGCTTGCGGCGTGGCGCGTCATAATCCCCTGAGAAACCTACGAACGTTTTCAAAGGTCCATGCCATGCGCCGAGACGCTTCCTTGTTGTTTTCGCTATTTCTTGGTTTCGCCGGGTTTAATCCCACCGCATCGATCGCCGACGAGCCCGCGCATGACCTGGTCATCCGCCACGGCAAAATCGTCGATGGCACCGGCAATCCGTGGTATTACGGCGACGTGGCCGTGCGCGGCGACAAGATCGTCGGCCATCGGGCGAGATGCTGGGGCCGGCCAAGCGGGAGATCGACGCCAGCGGCCTGATCGTGGCGCCGGGATTCATCGACATGCACTCGCATTCCGATTACACGCTCCTCGAAGACGGCAACGCCCAGAGCAAGATTCGCCAGGGCGTCACCACGGAAGTCCTCGGGCGAAAGCACGTCCGCCGGCCCGTTCCAGGACAAGCTCGCGCCGCGCCGCATGATGGTCGGCGGCAAGCCGGTCGCAGTGGACGACGTTGGGCGGCTACTTCGACGTCGTCGAGCGCGGCGGCGTGTCCACCAACGTCGCCTCGTTCGTCGGCCTGGGCAACATCTGGCAATGCGTCATGGGCACGTCGCACCAGCGGCCCAGCGCGGCCCAATTCGAGCAGATGAAACAGCTTGTCGAGGAAGCCATGAAAAACGGCGCCTCCGGCCTGTCGTGCATGTTGGCCATGCCGCCGGATTCCTTGGCGACCACCGATGAGATCGTCGAGTTGTGCAAGGTGGCGGCCCGGTATGGCGGCATCTTCGTGACCCACATCCGCAACGAGGGGACCGGCGTCTTCGACGCGATCAAGGAGGCCATCGACATCGGCCGCCGCGCGGGCATTGCCGTCGAGATCCTCCACATCAAGATCGCCGATCAGCTCTACTGGGGCCGCATGAACGAGGTCGTCAAGCTGATCGACGCCGCCCGCAAGGAGGGCATCAACGTCGGCGCCAACGTCTATCCCTACACGCGCGGCAACAACAACCTGGCCAGCATCATCCCGCCCTGGGCACACGAAGGCGGCACCGCCAAGATGCTGGAACGCCTCAAGGATCCGACGACGCGGCTACGCCTCAAGAAGGACATCAAAGGCGGCGTCCCCGGCTGGTACAACCACTACACCGCGGTCGGCGGCGACTGGAGCCGGATGCTCATCAGCGCCAAGAACAGCTACCAGGGCCTGACGATGGACCGCATCCTGGCCGCGCGGCGGAAAAGCAAGGACGGCGATCTGCTCGATGCGATTTCTTCGATCTGCTGATCGAGGAAGGCGGCTCGGTGTCGACGGTTTACGACCATCACACCGAAAAGGACATGAACCTGGCGATGGTGCAGCCGTGGTGCTCGATCGGCTCGGACGGCCTGGCGTATGCGACCGAGGGACCGCTGCGGCGCGGCCATCCGCACCCGCGCAGCTTCGGCACGTTTCCGCGCGTGCTGGGCGTTTACGTCCGGCAGCGCGGCCTGCTCCGCCTGGAAGACGCGGTGCGCAAGATGACCTCGCAGAACGCGGCGAAGCTGGGCCTGCAGGACCGCGGCTTGCTGCGGCCGGGCAACTACGCCGACATCACGCTCTTCGATCCGCAGCGCGTCATCGATCGGGCGACCTACGAAGACCCGTTCCAGTACAGCGAGGGGATCGATTACGTCATCGTCAACGGCCAACTCGTGCTCGACCAGGGCAAGCACACCGGCGCACGCCCTGGCCGGGCATTGCGGCACCCTTCGCCGCTATAATGTCCCCATGGCCGATCAGACGCTCGCCAAATTGGTTTCGCTCATCGCCGCCTCGGAACCAGCGGAATTGCGCCATGCCGCGATCACGGTCGCCGGCAATGTGGGGACGGAGCGCGACGAAAAAGCTGTCAGCGCCTTGCTGGACAGTCTCCACGACGCCGATCTGGACCTGCGCGTGGCTGCCATCGAGGCGTTGGGCCGCTTGCGCGCAGATGAAGCGCTGGGACCGCTCCAAGAGTTCGTGCAACGCGGCGGCGCGGAGGTTGAACCATCAGTGCGGGCGTTGGGCCAACTGGGGACGCGGACTCAAGGCGCTGAGCAAGATCGATGGACGCGGCGGCGCCGGCCCTGCGCTCGCGCATCGCAAGCGTCTTGGCCAAATCGGGCACCGGCGGCGGCCTCGTCGTCACCGCGCATGCGCTTGCTCGACCCCGATCCCAAGGTTGTCGATGCCGCGGCGAAGTCGTTGGCCACCGAAGTCCCGAGCTTTTCCGCGGCGCAGAAGCAAGCACTCGCCAGATTCCTGAGCGAGGCCCTCGCTGCGAAGAGACGGTCTGGCGGTCAAGACGGAGGCGGCCCTGGTGCGGCTCTTGGGCATTGTGCCCGACGTCCATGCTCCGGAACTCCTATGGGCACGTCTCACGGAACGCACAGCACCGGAAGTCCGCGCCGCCGCCTTGCAAGCGCTGAGTCATGGTGCCGCGCCGCCTAGCGACGCGCACTTGCAGCGTCTCATGACTTGTGCCGCTCACGCCGATTTTCAAATCGTGGCCCACGCTCTCATGATTCTCAAGAAGGTGCCGGCGACCGGCAAAAACACCAAGATTTGGCTCAAGCTTCTCGATGCCCCGGACGTCGCCACCCGCCGTTTCGCCGTGGATAAACTTGACCGGACTGGAATCCGCCGAGGTCGCCCGCGGCCTGGTGACCCAACTCGCGCACGCGGATCGGCATTTACAGGAAGAAGCACGCCAAGCGTTGCTCCGTTTCGGCAAAGGCCGGCAAGCGTTGCTGGATAAACTCCGTGAAGCGCAATCCGCGGACGAAGGCTGGGAACTGGCGCGTCGACTGGCGCCGGTGGCTTCCGAATTCTCCGCGTCGGTGCGGCAAGATTTGTTCAAGCAAGCCACGGGCTACCACGACCGTGACGATCGTCGCGCGGCACCGCTCTGGTATTTTCTGCGTGCGCTCGATCCAGCCTGGACGCGCGATCAACTTGCCGAGCGCGCCCTGGCGCTGCGCAAGAAGAAAAAGTACGCCGAGGCGATCGCCTATTATCGCCTGCTCGCGCAAGATCCGGGCTGTGCGGAGGAAATTCGCTTTGAACTGGCAGCCACGGGACTGAAGGTCTCCGGTCACGACGACTGCCGTGGAAGCGCACAGGCCGACCCAGCTTTGGCGCAATTTGGCCGGCTGCTGCAAAACCCCGCTTTTGACTTGCTGGACCGCGTTACGGCGCCAAGTGGCTCGACAACGCCGACCTATTTTATCTCGGTTTTCACTTTGCCGAGCAAACGCACCGGGCACGGGAGTTCGGCAAACAAGTCTTGGAGTTAGTCGTCGAGCGCGGCGGCAAAACGGAACAAGCTAAAAACGCCCGCAAAAAGCTGAAAAGCGCGGGGCTGGGGTGAGCGCGATCATGCCCGGCAAAAAAGTCATCATCGTCGGCGCCGGCATTTCAGGTCTAGCGGTCGCCTATCGCTTGCAACAACGCTCCCCCGCCACGGACATCACCGTCGTCGAACAAGACTCCCGCCCCGGAGGCACGGCCTGGACGCTGCGCGAAGACGGCTTTCAACTCGAAATCGGGCCCAACGGCTTTCTGGACACCAAGCCCACCACCATCAGCCTGTGCCGCGAGGTTGGCCTGGGACAAGAACTCCTGGAAGCGAGCGCGGCAGCGAGCAAGCACCGCTTTCTTTGGCTTGGCGAGCGGCTGCGCATTGCCGGGCAGTGTCGGCGCCTTTTTGCGGAGTGATTTGCTGTCGTGGCGCGGCAAGTTGGCTTTCATGCTGGAGGCGCTGGCGGCGACCGGCGTCGCCAGCAAACGACGAAACGATTGCGGCATTCGCGCGCCGACGGGCCGGCAACGAGGCTGCGGACGTTTTCGCCGATGCCTTGGTGACGGGCATTTATGCGGGCGATCCAGATCTCTTGAGTCTGCCCGCGTGCTTTCCGCGGCTTGCCAACTTCGAACGAGATTTTGGCAGTGTTTTGAAGGGATTCGCGCGTGCCGCCCGCCAGCGCCGCCGCCAGGCGCAAGCCGTCGGCGAAGCCGATCAGCGACCCGGTAAAATGTGGTCATTCCGCTCTGGCCTACGCCTTTTGATGGAAACCGTCGCGGCCCGCCTGAATAACCCGCCGCAATTAAATGTGACCGTCACCCGCATTGAGCGTGATTTGAGCTTCAACCAACCGGCCTGGGCAGTAATTGGCATTGGCAAGGAGAGCCGGCAAGCGGACGCCGTGGTTTTGACGTGCCCCGCACACCAGCAAGCCGGTTTGCTCGCCGATGTCGATGTCGGCTTGGCGAATGAGATTGCCGGTATCCCCTACAACCGGGTCGCAGTTGTCGGTTTGGGATATCGCCGGGAGGATGTCCCCGGTGCGCTTGCCGGCTTCGGCTTCATCGCTCCGCAAAACACCAGGCGCGATTTGCTCGGAGTGCAGTGGTGCTCGTCGATTTTTCCCGGCCGAGCGCCTGAGGGAGCCGTGTTGCTTCGAGCGATGTGCGGGGGTTGGCGCCGGGCGGAAGTTGTGGGCTGGGAGGACGGGCGGCTCGTGAACGCCGTTCGCGCCGAGCTTAAAGTCAGCATGGGCATCAGCGCACCGCCGATATACGAAAAGATCATTCGCTGGGATCGCGCGATCCCGCAATATCATGTGGGCCACCTCGACCGGCTTCGGCGCATGGATCAACGCCTGTCTGGACTTCCCGGCTTATTTCTGGGCGGCAACGCTTATCGCGGCGTGGCGCTCAACGATTGCACGGAGCAGGGGGAAATTTTGGCGGAACGCGTGGCTGATTATCTGAAAGAGCCGCGCACGCAGTAAGCGGGTTACCTGTCACGTCGCGGCACACCCGCTTACTGCGTGCGCGGCTCTTGTTGTGTCATGGCAATGTCAACTTGACGGTCGCGGGGAGGAGGCAAATGCCTTTTTCGCTGCACGCTTGGATGCGAACTTGAACTTGCAAGGGGCCGGCGTCCCCGGCGGTGCGCTGCAGGGATGCACGAATCGCGACTTTGTCCTGATAGACCTTGTAGTCGCCCACCGTTTTATCCTTGGTGATTTTGCCGGCGGGATAATCTACCTTGGTCGGAACCTGTTTGCCTTGGGCCAACACGGTGATGACGGTCTTGTTGCTGTCGAAATCGTCGTTGCCCACGGGATTGGCGTACGTGTGCCAGCCCTTGTTGTGAAGCAGTGTCACGGTCAGCATTTGCCGGCCGCTGGAATCGGGACGAGTCGCGGTGGCGGATACTTTCACTTCGGAATCGGATTTGGTGCCCCCGGCCAATGTGGGCAGGTTAGTCAGAAGCACGATACTCAGGCTAACCACGATTCCAGCAAGGGTAAAGCGTCGCAGCATGTCCAAACTCCTTTTGTTCGCCCGTCGGTGATTTGCGGCGTGCGATCTTATTATACTTCGCGGCGAAGGTAAACAGGGGAATCTTCAAAATCCGCGAACGCCACGAGCTTGAGCGTTTGTTACAAGCAGTTGCATTGTTTTTTTGGCAACAATTTCAATCGGCGGCGGTGCGCGGCGGCGTTGGCCGGAATTGTCTCTGCGCAAACGCTTGGCTGATATGACGTTTGGTGCATCACTTTCGATCCGCGCGGTAGCTGGCATGTGGATTGCGTTATTGGGGAAACGATCCGCGGGTTTCGGAGCACCTCAACCCGCGCGACTTGGATAATGAAAAGGGGGCTTTAGCATGAACAGGCATGAGACGAACATGATTTGGCTCAAGGATATGCTCGAGCATTTGTCGGATAGCCGCGAGCAACTGGAATGGGCCCAGGATAGCTTTGCCGTGAGCATGATAACCGAGTCGATGTTGCGCGACCTGGATTGCTGCCGGCGCCTATGCGAATCGATGCGGCGCCGGGGGCAATTGGTGGAGGCAAGTTAACCTAGGCGAGCGGGGGGCGTCAGCCCCCTGAACCTTATCCCTTCCCGCGCCGGCGATCTGACGATCGCCGGCTTTTTTATGCGCCGGATTATTCGATGGGTGCTTCCCCAATTCCACCATCTCCCCCAAGCAGCAGTCCCGGCACAACAGGTTGGACCCTCAAAACTGGAGGGGGGGTAAGCCTCACAAGCGGCCTTGGCGGTGATTGAGATGTGAAAGCGTGGCCGATAAAGGAGGGTGAACGGGTTGAGGGCGTTCCGCGACTGGGGTCAAGGAAGCGAACTCAATAGTTGGGTAAAGCGGGGTCAAGCTCGACTCTTGCCGGCCCCCTCTTCGGAAGGGAGGGCCGCGTGGGGGGATTCTCGGCTCACGGCAACCGGACAACCGGGAACCGGAGGCGGGCAACACCCAACTCGCGAAGATGCAACCCTGTTGGGATGGGTGTTGCCCATTCCCCTTTGGGCCAATCCAGGAGGCTTTTATCATGAGGATGCGCATGGGAGCGCCGCGACTCGCGGGCACGCTGCTGGTCGCGCTGGTCAGCCTATTCGCGGCTGCCCGGCCTGCCACGGCGGCGTATTGTGGCGCGTGTGGTTTTTCGATCTTCCAAAAACCCAGCTGCGACGCGCAGTGCTGCTTCTCGTCGAACCAGGAGCAGAACCGGGTCGTCTACAAATTGGTGTACGACACCGTGACCGAAAAACGGTGGCACACGACGTACAAGACGGTGCAAGAAACCGTCAACAAGCAAGTGCACACGCACTTGCTACAAGGACGAGTGCAAGACGATGTATCGCCAGGTGCAGAAATGCTGCTACAAGGACGTCGTGCAGGAATGCACCCGCCCCGTGCAGCGCTGCGTGATCGAGGACGTTCCCTACACGTGCTACAAGAAAGTCGTGGAGACCTGCATGAAGCCGTGTGAATACACGGTTTGCAAAAAGGTTCCGCGCTGCTGCGAAAAAGAGATCTGCGAAGTGGTCTGCCGGCCCGTCTACGAGCAGCATTGCCACGTCGCTTGCCACCAGATCCAGCGGCAGGTCTGCGAGACGCACTGCAAGGAAGTGTGCGAGACCGTGTGCCGGCCGGTGTGCGAGACGCACTACAAGACCGTTTGCTCACAGGTGACCAAGTGCGTCCAAGAATGCCACATGAAGGAAGTCTGCTGCAACGTCTGCCGCGAAGTGTGCGAGACGTGCTACAAGGAATGCTGCAAGAAAATTTGCAAGCAAGTCACGACCATGAAGTGCGTGTCCAAGCGGGTTCGGGAATGCTGCGAGGAATCGTATTGCAAGCCCGGCCGCACGCATACCGAATGGCGTGAATGCTGCGAATGCTGCTTCGATCCCTGCAGCTGCAAGAACGAGCAGACCACCCGCCGCGTGCGCGTGACCTGCCGCGAGCCCGACACCATGTGCACGCGCAAAGTGTGGAAGACGCACACTGTCAATGAAATGGTCCCGTGCACGCACACCGTGTACGAGAACGTCGTCGAAAAGGTTCCCTATACGGTGACCCGCAAGGTGACGGAAGTCGTGCGCAAGCAGGTTCCCTACACGGTGACCCGCCAGGTGCGCGGCTGCTATGTTGACAGCAAGGGCAACAACTGCGAATGCGAAGGCCCCGGCTGCACCTTCAAGGAAGGCGCTGTTTGCTCCCGCCAGGTTCCGTACACCGTCCAGCGGACGGTGCGCGAAGTCGTGCGGAAGCAAGTTCCCTACACGGTGGCTCGTTGCGTCACCGGCGCTTACGTTGACTCGAACGGCGTCGGCCACGACTGCGAAGTCCCCGGCAGCCACTTCCAGGAATGTGCCCAGATCAAAACCAGCCAGTGCTACACCACGGTGCGGAACGTCAGGGAGAACCGCGTTCGCAAGGTGCAGTACACCGTTTGCGACACCGTGGTGGAAACCTGCGTCAAGAACGTGCCTTACCAGGTTTGCCGCATGGTGCCCGTGCAGATGTGCAAGAAGGTCTCGCGGACCGTCTGCGAGATCGAGAAGTACACGGTTTGCAAGAAGGTTCCCTACACGGTTTGCGAATCACAGCCGTATACGGTCCATTGCAAGGTTCCTTACACCGTGTGCGAGACGGTGCCCTGCACCGTGTGCCGTAAAGTCGCGGTGTGCGTTCCCGAAACCGTCTGCGTCAAGGTTTGCCGCAAGGTTCCCGTCACGGTCTGCGAGGAAAGCTGCAAGCCGGCTTGCCCGTGCACGACCTGCGGCGAAAATGCTTGTGGCAATGCCTGCGGCAACGCCTGCGGTTGCGAGGAAAAGTGCCGGCTCGGTGGTTTGCGGCAACGCGCCTTCCGCAGCCTGACTTGCAACACCTGCGAAAGCTCGTGCTCGACCTGCGACAGCGCCCCCGCGAAGGGCTGTTGCAACGGTTGTTCCGTAATCGCTTCTGCTGCGAGCCGACCAGCTCGTGCTGTGATTCGTGCGGCAGCGGCTCATGCGGCGAGGGCTGCGCTCCTTCGAGCATCCCGGCCACTGCCCCGGTTCCCATGGCTCTGCCCAAGAACTAATGGCCCCGCCGGACCGGGGGCCGCCTTGACCTCTCCCCGGTCCGGAATATTTCCCGCGAGCCAGGCTTGCACCGTGCAAGTCCTGGCTCGCGGTGTTTCATGGGCGCGGTTTTTTAACAAGAACAAAATCGGAGCCACGGATGGAACACGGATGAAACACGGATAAGAAAAGAAGAGGTCGCCGGATCGGCTATCGTCCACATTCCTAGTTTTTCCGAGTTTTATCTGTGTTTTATCTGTGTTTCATCCGTGGCTAAGGTATTTTGGCTGCCCCTGTTCGTATAATAAAACTGCCATGCAACGTTTCATGCTCAAATCGAAGGTCCATCGCGCTCGGGTCACCCAGGCGGACGTTGACTATGAAGGCAGCCTCACGATGGACGCCGATCTGCTCCAGGCCGGCGATATCGTGCCCTATGAGGAAGTGCACGTCTGGAACGTGACCCGCGGCACTCGCTTCCGCACCTACGCGATGCTTGGTCCCAAAGGCTCCGGCGTCGTTTGTGCAAACGGCGCTGCCGCCCTGTTGGCGATGCCCGGCGACCTGGTCATCATCGCCACCTTCACCATGGTCGATGACCAGGAGTTAGGCGGCTTTCAGCCGCGCATCGTGTTCGTCGATGAGAACAACCGCATCAAATCGACCAAGACCGAGGAAATCCCCGGTCCCTTCACGCTCACGGATTATTAGCGAGTAATTGGCTAGCATTTCTTTACCTTTCCATTCGCAACCGCGTTCCCTATGCTTAGTAGAACGACTTCACGAGTGCCTGCGCAAAGGGATTATCCACATGTACGCGGTTTTCGAAGACGGCTCCCGGCAATATCGTGTCCAGGAAGGCGACATCGTCAAGGTGGATTTCCGGGCCGCCGACGTTGGGTCGAGCCTGGAATTTGATCGAGTCCTGCTGTTTCAGAACGACGCGGACACCACCATAGGCCATCCCGTCATCGCCGGCGCCGCGTGGTCGCGGAAGTCGTCGATCATCCTTCGACCAAGCTCTACATCCAGCACTTCCGCCGCCGCAAGAATTATCGCCGCCTCAAGGGACACCGCCAACCCTACACCTCGGTCCGGATTCAAAAGATCGTTCTTTGACGCGGGACGATTTCACCCACGCGCTCCGCTGCGCGTCGCGGCTAAACAGCGCGATGAAATTATGCACGAAACACACATGCGCGCGGCCATTGCGTTGGCGCGGCAGTCGATCCGCAGCGGCGGCGGGCCGTTTGGCGCCGTCGTGGTGCGCGAGGGCATCGTCGTCGGCGAAGGGACCAATAGGGTTACGGCCAGCAACGATCCGACGGCCCACGCGGAAATCCTTGCGATCCGCGCTGCGGGGTCGAAGCTAAACACTTTTCGTTTGTCCGATTGCGAGATTTACGCGAGTTGCGAGCCATGCCCCATGTGCTTGGCCGCGATCTATTGGGCACGCATCAAGGGAATCCATTACGCCGGCACGCGCGCCGACGCCGCCGCGGCCGGTTTCGACGATGCCGTGATTTATGATGAAATTGCGAAGACGAGTGGCGAGCGGCGCCTGGCGATGAGGCAAATGTTGGCGGAGGAAGGGCGGACGGCGCTGGCGGAGTGGCTGAAGGCGCCGAAGCGGGTTAATTATTGAGACAATCACAAGCGGGACGCTTGTGCTGCGTAGCACAAGCGTCCCGCTTGTGATTAACTACGCCGCGTCGCTGAGCGCGTCGGACGTGGGCGGATCGGGTTCGTCGATCAGAGCTTGGGCGATGCGTTCGATCTCTTCCTTCATGCGGGCGACTTGCCGCTCGGAGAGGTTGCGTTGGGCCTCGGCATTTTGGATTTGTTGCTGAACCCGCCATGCCGTGCCGTCGCCAAGGCCTGCTTGTGTTCCCAGGCGGTTTGTTTCTCGATCAAATCAAACTCCGCCCGCGCCAAAGCGCCGCGCGGGCATGCAATTCCGCATGCCGGCTTTCCAAGCGTTTCCAGCGATTCCTTGAGTGCTTCGCGCTTGCGCGTGGCATTGCGGATGGCCGTCGCGTTGAGGGTGATCCAACGTCGTCGCAACCGTTCCAGGCGGCGGTCGGCGCCGGGTGTGCCCGCTTGCGCAAAAACTCGTTGCGGTATTGCTCCAAGGCCAGCGACTTTTCCGCGACGATGCGTTTGTCCGCTTCCAGGGCAGTCGCCTGGTCGGCGAGCAGCAAGCGTTCGCGGCCATGCTCCTTCTGTGCGGCCTCCATGGCTCGGTGATGGCGCTGGAGCTTTTCGAGTTCCTCGCGGCGATGTCCGGCCCAGCGCTGGCGCAAGTCAACCAGCGTGTTCAGATGTTGGTCCGCCAACTCCTCGCGATTGCGAACCTCCAACAGTAGCCGCTGCCGCTCCCCTTCCCACGACTTTTCGCGCAGACGCAGCCGGGCGCGCCAGGCGATCATTTGCCTGCGAACCTCCACTAATTCCTCGTGGCGCTGGCGCAGCACCTCGTCAGCTTGCCGGCTCGTGTGCCGGCGCTGCGCCAGGTGCCGGCCGGTCTCGACGAGGCGCTTGGCAAGCGCTTCGAGGTCGCGGGCAGCGCCGTGGCGATCTTTGTCCCAGTCCGCCTGGATGTTCGCGAGGCGTTGCCACTGCTCCAAAAGTTGCACGCGCTGATCGGCCAAGGCGCTCGCGAGCCTTTCGAGGTCAGCGTGCCTTTGTGTTTCTTGTTCCCCGTTGCCTGGCGTCGACTCCGTTTTTTCCGGCACCGCGCCTTTCAGCGGATCTTCGATCTTACCCAGTGTTTGGCGTTGGTTTGCGATGCGCTGGTCCAAACCCTGGGCTTCCGCCTGAAGCGCGTTTTTCGCCGCATCCCAGTTGCGTTTTTCGGTGATGAAGAGCCGTTGGGCTTCGAGCAGCCGGCGTTCCGCCGTCTCGACATCGCGTTCGCGAATTTTCAGCGCGGCACGTTCCTTGCCGCGGCGCTGCTTCCAGCGGCGCTGCTCCTGATAAAGGTTTTGCCAGGCTTCGCGCAATTGGCAACGGCTCAACTCGCCGAGCGTTTGTAAGCGGAGGCGTTTGTTCGTCAACTCCTCTTCGCGAAATTGCAATTGGGCCGCGTTCGCCTCGATGGCGCGGCCTTCATTCGCCAGCATGTCGCGCAGTTGCTCAAACTTTTGCCGTTCCGCCAGCCAAAAGCGATGCCAGCGCTGGCGGATGCGCTGGTGCAGGGACGCCAGCCGCTTGCGATCTAGCTCAAGCTTGTGCCGGCCGTCGAGCAACTCGCGCTGCGGCTCCGTCAAGTCGCCCGTGACTTTGGCGATGTGTTCCTCATAGGCGAGCGCGATCGCTGGCGATGGCGGCGCGTTCGGCCTGGGTGCGCTCACTGAGTTGCAGCAATTTCAGCCGTTTATTTTCGAGGTGCGCCGCGAGCTGGGATTCCTGGCTTTCAAGGGCCGTGCGCCGCTGGTCGAGCTTGTCTTCCTCCTCGACCAGGGCTGCCTGCTGCGCGGCCACCGCCGCCGCCTGCACGCGCACCGCATCTTTACTTGTCCCGGCATCGTCGAGCGCGCTTGCCGGCAGACCTGACGAGGCCATCGAAGCTCCTCCCGCACCGAAAGGGCACACTTCTTGTATCGGCACCCGATGGAAGGATAATTGAGAAACGAGTTAAAAACGGCAAAGCCAGGAAGAGAATAGCGCGGAAGGCGGACCGGCAACAGGCGGGATGTGGTAAACTTGGCGAGGTTTGCGGGTAATGACAAAAGAGCCGCGCACGAAGTAAGCGGACTGACGAGAGTGATTCGGTCAACCCGCTTACTACGTGCGCTGCTCTTTATGTGCGGTGACTCGATGAACCAAGAATATGTCAAACGGAGGGTGGTTATATACCGCAAGGTACGCTGCCCGAAGTTTTACGGCATCCTGGTAGTTGCAGTTGCGGAAAAGAGCCGCGCACGCAGTAAGCGGTTGAATTTGGTTATGCCGGATAAAGCGCTTACTGCGTGCGCGGCTCTTTCATCATCGCCTTTCGCTCCGCGAAAGGACGTCCTTTCGCGGAGCGAAAGGCGACGATCTTTTTCGACTCTCCCCTCACACCCTTCTAAACTGCCGATCCAAATCATGCCTTGTGAATAACAGCGCCGTTGGGCGTCCGTGCGGGCAATGGTGCGCGTCGCCCGCCAAGTGCCGTTGGGCGGCCAGGGCGGCGATTTCGTCCGGGGAGAGGCTGTCGCCGGAACGGACGGCGGCGTGGCAGGCCATCAAACTTAAGAGGTCGTTGAGCAGTTGCTCACGGCTGGGCGGGCGCTCTTTGGCCAGCAGGTGATCGACGACGGCTTTGAGGATTTCAACGGGGGGACGCGTCCAAGGAGGGCAGGGTAGCCGGTGAGAAGAATCGTGCCGCCGCCGAAATCGGCGACGGCCAGGCCCAGGTGCGCAAGCTCCTGGCGATGGTCGAGCGTCTTGGCGGCTTGCTTGGCGGTCAGTTCCACGGGTTCCGGAATCAGAAGCTGCTGAGTTTCGAGGGTGCCGGTCTTGACCCGGTCCTTCAACTGCTCAAATAGTATGCGCTCGTGCAGGGCATGTTGATCAATGACCAGCATGCCTTCGGGTGTTTCCAGGACGAGGTAGGCGTTGTGGAGCTGGATCGCGTTGACGCCATCTTCGGGTAGCGATTTTGGCGGCCCGGCGGTATCTTCACGCGAATTCTGGACCAGCGCGGGAGAGTCGGTTTTCGCCGTGGACTCATGCGCGGTGGCGGCGACTGGATTGCGCGTGTAAGCAGGAAAGCCCGGCCTGGCAAACAGCGATGGCGCTTCCTCGGCGGGGGGGGCGTTGAGCCAGGGAGCGGAGGCGCCGGCGAGCTGGCCCATGGGTACGGCACCGGCGGCGAACGGCACGGGAGGCCGCAGGCGCACCGTCAAGTTTTCCGCGCTTAGTCGATTGCGGATGGTGCTGAGAAAGAAGCCATAAAGGGCGCTGCCGTCGCGGAAGCGGACTTCGGACTTAGTCGGATGCACATTAATGTCGACGTGGTCGGCGGGAAGTTCGAGGAAGAGAAAGGCGGTGGCGTAGCGGCCCGTCATCAGTAGGCCGCGGTAGGCTTCTTGCAGGGCGTGCCCCAGGCCACGATCGCGGATCCAACGACCATTGAGGAAGAGATACTGCATCTTGCCGTTGCCGCGCTCGCAGGCGGGGTCGGCGATGTAGCCAAACAGGTGGGCCGGCCCATGCAAACCGTCGATCGGGTAAAGCTGCTCCTTGACCTCGGGGCCGAAAAAGAGCTCGATGCGCTCGAGCAAGCTGGTGTTGGCCGAGACTTCGTAGACCTCCTTGTCGTTATGGCGCAGGCTCAGGTGCAAGCCCGGCTTGGCCAGGGCAGCGCGGGTGAGGACTTCGCAGATATGGCCCATTTCGGTGCCTGGCGTGCGCAAGAACTTGCGGCGAACCGGAGTGTTGTAAAAGAGATGACGGACTTCGATACGGGTGCCGACTCCGCCGTTCCAGGCGCGGACCTCCGAGAGATCGCCGCCGTGGCAGGTAAGCTCGGCTCCCAAGTCTTCGTCCGGGGAGCGCGACTGAATGCGTACCTGGGCGATGCCGCTGATGGAGGCGAGAGCTTCGCCGCGAAAGCCGAGCGTGCGCACGCTGAAAAGATCGTCGGCCGACGCAAGCTTGCTGGTGGCATGGTTGGCGAAGGCCAGCGGCAGTTCATCGGGGTGAATGCCATGGCCGTTGTCGACGACGCGGATTAGCTCGGCGCCGCCTTGCTCGATGTCGATGTCGATGCGGGTGCTGCCGGCATCGACGCTGTTTTCGAGGAGTTCCTTGACGACGCTGGCGGGCCGCTCGATGACCTCGCCGGCGGCGATCTTGGTGATGACGGACAAGGGAAGCTGTTGGATGCGGGGCCGACACGCCGGACGAGTGACAACCATGTTCACGGGGAGCTTCCTTGATCGTGATCGGCCGGCAGAACGCCGGCGCTGACGTCCGTATTGTACCCCGCGCGGCAGTGAAGCCAATCCTCTTGACGAAGCCGGTATAATCAAAGCACGGTGCCTGTCCCGAGCCAGGCTACTCGCACAGAAAGAACAGGCCATGCCTTCGCGACCTTTTCGGCTATTCCGTCAACTCCTCGCCGACTGGCGACAATACTGGAAAAAAACGGCAAGCTCACCGCGGCGCCGATCCCGCCGCTTGACGTTTGACGCTCTGGAAGAGCGGCTCACGCCGTCGGCGGGGGTCCAAGAGCAATACATGCTCGATCTCATCAATCGGTTCCGCGAGCATCCCGCTGCCGAGCTTAATCTCATCCTCAATGCCAACGATCCCAACGTTAACAATGCGCTAACTTTTTACAACGTCGACCGCCCGACCTTGGCCGCGCAGTGGGCGACGCTGACACCGGCGCCCCCCTTGGCATGGAACGACGACCTGGGAAGCGCCGCCTTGGCGCATAGTCAGGCCATGCTGGCGACCCAGGACCAGGATCACCAGGTCGCCGGCGAGCCGACGTTGCAGGCGCGCGTGGTCAATGCCGGCTATGCCAACTACTCATTGATCGGCGAGAACATTTACGCCTACGCACACAGCGTCTTTGAAGCGGAAGCCGCCTTCGCCATTGACTGGGGCAATGTGAATGCACCCAACGGCATTCAAAGTCCCCCGGGCCATCGCAATAACCTGATGGCCGTCGATTTGCGCGAAGTCGGCATCGGCTTGGTCAACGCACCGAGCGGCTCGCCCATGGGGCCCCTCTTGGTTACGCAGGATTTCGGCAATCGCTCCGATATCGGCAATCCATTTTTGTTGGGCAGCGTGTTCGCCGACGCCAATCAAGATGGCTATTACGAACCCGGTGAAGGGTTGGCGGGCGTCAGCCTGACGATCACAGGCTCGGCAGGAACCTTCCAGGCCACCACGTCGGCCGCGGGCGGCTATCAGTTGCAAGTGCCGGCGGGCACTTATCAAGTCACCGCCAGCGGCGGGGGCCTGACGGCTCCGGTGACGCAAGCCGTCGTCGTGGGCTCGGACAATGCCCAAGCGGACTTCATCAAGCCGATATTGGCGGCGCCATCGTTCACCGGTCCGCCTGCCTCGTCGACGAACACCGCGCCGGCTTTTTCTTGGACCGCGACGACCGGTGGCCAATACGATTTGTGGGTCAACAACGCGACCACCGGGGCGTCGCAGGTCATTCGCAACCAGACGCTGTCCACCAACAGCTACACCCCAGCCGCGCCGCTGCCGGCCGGCACTTATCAGGCGTGGGTGCGTGTGACGCAATCCGGTGCCACGAGTGCTTGGAGCGCGGCTTATAGCTTCACGATCACGCCCCCGGCGGTCCCGTCTTTTACTGCGCCGACGGGTTCGACTACCAACCTAACGCCGACGTTCACTTGGTCGGCCAGCCCCGATGCCGTCCGCTATGATCTATGGGTCACAAACGTGACGACGGGCCAGTCGCAGATCATCCGGCAAACGAATTTGGCGACCACGTCCTTCACACCGGGCAGTGCCTTGCCTTTAGGCGCGTACACGGCGTGGGTGCAAGCCATCAACAATGCCGGCAATTCCGCCGGCTGGAGCGCGGTTGACAATTTCTCGTTAACCGGACCGCCGCCGCCGACGTTCACCGCGCCGACCGCGCCCACGACCAGCGACACACCCACCATTTCGTGGACGGCGAGCAACGGAGCGACGCGCTATGATTTGTGGATTAGCGACACCACGACAGGCCAAAGTCAGGTGATTCGTCAGACAAATGTGGCGACCACTTCCTACACGCCCGCCGCGCCTTTGCTCGCCGGCACTTATGAGGCGTGGGTGCAGGCCTATAACGGCAACGTCGCGCTCGGCGCCTGGAGCGCCGGTTTGAGCTTCACGATCACGGCCCCAGCGGCACCCGTCATCACCGGACCCGCCGCGGTCATCACCACGACTACGCCCACCTTCGCCTGGAACGCCAGCACTGACGCGACGCAGTACGATGTCTGGGCAAACAACACGACAACCGGACAAAACCAGATCATCAGGCAAACGGTGGCGGCAGCTTCCCTGACGCCGGCAACTTCCTTGTCAAGAGGCCAATACACGTATTGGGTCCGAGCCGAGAATAGTGCGGGCAGCTTTGGGCCCTGGAGCGCGGGTTACAACTTCCTGATCGACAGCACGGCGCCGGCGGTGCCGACGATCAGCGCTCCGGCCTCTCCGACGACAAATCTCACGCCGACAATTAGCTGGTCCGCGAGCAGCGGGGCCACGCGTTATGATCTTTGGGTCAACGACGCCAGCACGGGCCAAAGTCAAATCATTCGCCAACAGAACTTGGTCGCTCCGTCGTTTACGCCAAGCACCGCGCTGGCGATCGGCACTTACACCGCCTGGGTGGCGGCTTACGATGGCACCGGGCAAACACGCGGCTGGAGCGCGGCGTATAGCTTCGTCATCACGCCCCCGGCGGCACCGACATCGTTAAGTCCCAGCGGCAGCACGAGCGTCACGCCGCCAACGTTCTCTTGGAGCGCGGTCACCGGGGCGGCGACTTATGATCTTTGGGTAGACGACGTAACAACCAATCAGTCTCAGGTAATTCGGAAGCAGACACTGGCGACGAACTCCTATTTGCCCGGCGGCGCTGGCCAAGGGAAGCTATCGCTTCTGGGTGCGGCGCCATCAATGCCAACGGCAATGCCGGCGTTTGGAGCAGCGAGACCGACTTTACGATCGTGTAAGAGCCGCGCAGGCAGTAAGCGGTTTGACTTGATTGGTGCAAGGCAAACCGCTTACTGCGTGCGCGGCTCTTTTCATGGCGGGCTGGCGCTGCCTAATTCCAAGCGATGCGTCGGCAAGCCTTGCAATTGACTGAGGCGAATGGCCGCCGACTCAGCTTGGCGCGAGCCGGGAAACGCTTGGATGATGCGCTGCAAGCACGCTTCCGCTTGTTGGGGCTGGTTCTTCTTGAGCAGCGAATCCGCCAGGGCCAAGTAGATGCCTGCCAGGCGATCGCTCATGATCTCGGCAGCGCTTTGCAGCCAGTCCGGGTTAGCCTTGATCTCGTTTACGATTTGCGACGCTTCCATTCCCTCGGCCATGTCGCCATAGCTGCCGACGAGCCATTCGCAGCGATCCAGGCAGGGGATATACTCGCGGTTCTTGTAAAAATCCTTGGCTTGCACAAAAGCTCGCGGGCCCGCTTGGTCCGTTGCAGCTACGCGGCTCTCGGCGGTCTGGGCAATTTTCGTCATCATGTCCGAGGCTTCGCGGGCGGCTTGCAGGCCCGGGAAGATCCGCAAGGTTTCCGTCAGCACGGCGACGGCGTCGGCGGCCTGGCCTTTGCTGTGCAGTTCCTTGGCTTTGGTCACGCTCTCGCCCGCCTTGGTCTCCAGTTCGCCCATGAGCTTTTCCGCGCTTTGCTGCACCGGCCGGCCTTTGCCGTCATTGATGATGGGCCTCAAAACGGCAATCGCCTGGGCATAGTTGCCGCTTTCCATCCACTTCGTCGCCATCTGCAAATCACGTTGCATCCAATCGGGGCTGATGGTGCTGGCCAGCGCCCGCTGAAGATGCTCGTGGAACTCGCCGGCTTCCTTGTAGCCGACGATGGTGCCCAGGATTTTGCCTTCCGGACCCGCCAACACGATCGTCGGATAGCTAGAGATTTGCAGCTTGGAGGCGAGCATCGTGTCCACGTCGGCATCAACCTTGAGCGGCACGAAGCGTGGTTCATGACCGCCACGACCTTGGGATCCCGGAAGGTCGTTTGGTCGAGCACCCGGCACCAACTGCACGTCTTGGTGCCGAAGTCGATCACGAGGGGCAGGCTCTTTTCCTGGGCCTCCTTGCGGGCCCGGAAATAATCGGTCCGCCAAATGACCTCGCGGACTGCCGTGTCCTGCCCTTCGCTGGCCGGTGTGGGCAAAGTGAGGGCCGCTCCCAAAAGCAGGAGTTTCCAGGCAATGCGTTGGCTCTTCATGGCAACCGTCCTCGCACTCTCGCACTGCGTGCCACGGGCAGCTAGTCTGCCCGTGTGAATCCGCTGCAATCACCGCCGCCCCCGCACGGGCAGGCAAGCTGCCCGTGGCACCCATGTATCGGAGTTACACATGCGTTCGAGTTACACATGCGTTCGAGTTACCCATGCATCCGTATTACCCATGACAATCGCGGGCGCATCATCATTGCAATCCCCTCTCCCCCTGTACTCGGGGGGAGAGGGGCAGGGGTGAGGGGGGACAGAATCCCTCGCGATAATTCGTCAGTTTTGCACACTACCTGAGCCCCCTCACCCCTAACCCCTCTCCCCCGAGTACAGGGGAGAGGGGAATACACCACTGGCACCGGAAACCAAGTAATTACCCCTCGCCTCTCACCCCTCGCCTCACCACCTCGCCCCTCGCCTCGCGCCTATCGCCTCTCGCCCCTCAATTCGCCCTCGGGTGCGCCTTGTGATAGCTTTCCTTGAGCCGCGTGGTCGTCACATGGGTGTAGATCTGCGTGGTCGCCAGGCTGCGATGGCCGAGCAATTCCTGGACGCTGCGAATGTCGGCGCCGCGGTCCAACAGGTGCGTCGCGAAGCTGTGCCGGAGCGTGTGCGGGCTGGTCCGCGGGTCCAAGCCGAGTTGGGCCAGGTATTTCTCAAGCAGCCGGCCCACGCTGCGGCTCGTGAGGCGGGTGCCGTTCTTGTTGAGGAACACGGCGTCACCCCTCTGGCGGCGTCCCTTGATTTCGCCCAACAGTGTCCCCCGCGCCGTTAGCCATTCCTTGAGGGCCGCCAGCGCCTTCGGGCCCGAAAAACACCAGGCGTTCCTTCTTGCCTTTGCCGCGCACGGTCGCCAGGCCCGCGTCCAGATCGACATCCGCGTCGCTCAGGCCGGTCAGTTCGCTGACGCGCAAACCCGCCGAATAGAGCGCCTCCAAAATAGCCTTGTCGCGAAGCCCCGATGGCGCTCGTTCGCGGCGGCGCATCGAGCAGCCGCACCAACACATCTTCGCCCAGAAAGTGCGGCAGCTTTTTGTCCTGGCGCGGCCGCGCAAGCCATCCGCGGGGTTTGCGGTGAGCGTCCCCTGTCGGCACAGGAACCGAAACCAGGAGCGGACGCCGGCGAGACGGCGGGCGATCGTCGTCTTGGCGTAGCCCTGATCGTGCAGCCAAGCCGAGAACGCCCGCACATGGCGGGTGTTGAGTTTGTCCGGCTGCGCGATCTGGTACGTGTCCCGAAAAAACTCCGCCGCCTGCGTCAGGTCCTCGCGATACGATTTCACCGTCAATTCCGAGGCGTTTTTCTCCAGCGCCAGGTAACGCAGAAATTCAGCGATGGCGGCATCCATAAGGTTCACTTAAATCCGCGACTTGGGCGTCAGCACCGGCTCGGCCGGCGTGTCTTGTTGCTCGCGTGCTTTTTTGGTCAGCACCATGGCATCGAACCAATTGAGGCTCAAATCCGGGTCGGCGGCCTGGTCGCGGAAGGCGTCGATCAACTGGTGCCGGCTGTCGTCATCGTAAATGAAGATGTAGCGCTCCTGACCCTTGACGAGGGCCAACACGTTAAACTCTTGAGGCAAAACCCACCTCCCCATCCCTGCCGCGCTCCCCGGACAGGCAGCCCACGCGAGGCCGGCCCTCTTCTCCCTAACTTCCTATCGACCCGAAAAAGGCGCAGACTGTTTTGACAATCAGCGAACTTGTCCGCGCCGCAGCTAACCCGTGCTGCATCCGCTGCGAAGTTTGCCTATTTTGCGGAAGGGGGGAAAGGGAATGAGAAGATGGGCGGGTATGGGGAAGTGGAGGAGGCTAGGCCACCCCCTGATACAGATACCGTTGAAACCCGTGAACACTCTACCGATCTCTTCCGGCCTGCCCAAATCGGCGTTTCGGCGTCGGTCGCGTGGCGCAGCACCTCAAAGGCGATCGGCTCAGCGACACAGGCTTGAGCATCGTTGACGAAGGGCGCGATGAACGCCTTGAGCGTGCGCGGCGAACGTGCTCGTGTCAGATCAATCCACAGGCTGCTGTCAATCAGGCTGGCCATCAAGCACGCGAGGCTCTTTCCCGCGCCGCCGCCGAGCGGCGCTCCCCTTCGCGGCCCGCCTCGTAAGCGCCGAGGTCAAGGCCCCAGTCTCCGGCGACGAATTTTTTCGCCAGGGCCTGGCGACGTTTCAACATGGCCTTATCCGCTTTGACGACGGTGCCGCTTCCTGCGGCTGACGCCCCCAGGCCCTGACGCAACAGATCGGCTACGGCATCCTTGAGCTTCTTGCCCTCCTGCACGGCCAGCAGCTTGATTTCCGTGACTAAATCATCCGGCAATTCGACAGTCGTTTTCATGCAGCCATTTTCCTGGGTTTCAATTTTGTCAAGAAACCGGGCCCAGGCGGGCAAGCCGACCTATTTCTTACCCTGCCAGGGGTTAAAACCCCAGAGCTCACGTCATGGCCATGTTCGGCTTTAGCGATGGTTTTATCCGTAGGTAAAGGACAACTCAGCTAAAGCGAAACAACGAAGAAGCCCCGCGATGAACGGGGCTGGGGTAGCGGACCATCGTGGTATTGCGAAGGCCCCGCAATGGTGTTTACGCCCCTTTTTTCCAGGCACAGATTAGATCGCAGAGGTCGATGCCCGTAGCAGCGCCCACGCCATTCTTTACCCCGACAGGGGTTAAATCCTACAGCCCAGTTGGCTATAGAAAGGGTGGACAAAGGGGATGCCTCGAAAGTGGAATAGTGGTGTTCGGTGAACGAATACCGGTCCACGTACAGGAGGTCATCCCCATGAAGAGCAGAGCATATCGGGCAGTGGATGTCAATCGGGTTGAGCCGGAGTCGTGGTGGCGTGAGCGGGAGCAAGCGGTGGTGCATGCGGGCTTGGATATTGGCAAAGAAACGATCCGCTGCACCCTTCGATGGGGTGCGGATGATTTTGATCGGCCTTGGCATGTCCGCAATCCGTTTGATGTGGCCCGGCTTGTGGAATGTCTGCGTCAGGTCAGCTGCGGTCGGCGGTTGGTCGTGGCGCTGGAACCAACGGGTACTTATGGCGACGCGTTGCGGCAAGCGCTCGTTAAGGCCGATTTGGAAGTCCATCGGGTCAGTCCCAAGCAAGCGTCGGATTATGCGGAAGTGTTTGATGGCGTGCCTTCGCAGCACGACGGCAAAGACGCCGCGATAATCGCCGAACTGGCTGCCCAGGGACGCAGTTGGCCTTGGCCCATGAAAACGCCAAGCGAGATGGAGCAAGAGTTGGCTTATCAAGTGGAATGGATGGACGGTCAACGGCGCCAGATGATGCTATGGTGTGGCCGAGTGGAAGCGTTGCTAAGTCGGCATTGGCCGGAAGCGACGCGGCTTGTCCAATTAACATCGGGCACGCTACTCCGTTGCTTGGCGGAGCATGGCGGCCCGCGAGGCCTGGCGGGCGCAGTCGATGCGTGAGCGTGCGTGCGCCGATGGTCACGTCAGTATTTGTCGGCGGAAAGGCGGAGCGCGTCGTGGACAGCACCGGCAAACGGCCGGGGTGTCGATGGGTCGCTGGGACGAAGAGCGGCTGCGGCGTTACGCGCGGCAGATACAGCATTGCCGAGGCGAGATAGCGGCGGCGCGAAAACGTTTGCGTGCGTTAACGCGCGAGCATGCGGCGATTGGCGGCATGGGTGAGGTGGTCGGCGTGCCGACGGCGTGCGTTTTGTGGGTGGAGCTAGGCGATCCCAGTAGCTATCACTGCGGAGCTGCCTATCGCAAGGCGATGGGTTTGAACCTGGCCGAACGCTCGAGCGGCCAATGGCAGGGCAAGTTGAAAATCAGCAAGCGCGGCTCGTCGAAGGTTCGCCGTTGGTTGTATTTGGCGGCGTTGCGTTGGGTCAAGCAAGAGCCGGTGCATAGTTGGTACATGCAGCAAAAGGCGCTGCGGCGTGGCGAAGGCAAGCCGGCCGTGATCGGCGTGATGCGGAAATTGGCGTTGGCCTTGTACCGGGTCGGCGGTCGCGGGGAGAAATTCGATCAGAGCCAGTTGTATCAAGGTTTGGCGAGAGCATGATTCTGTTGGAGCCAAGCTCGAAAGCAATCCTCCAGGAAAGAAAGGAGCG
Organism: uncultured Planctomycetota bacterium; assembly: GCA_963750865.1. Taxonomy (GTDB): domain Bacteria; phylum Planctomycetota; class Planctomycetia; order Gemmatales; family Gemmataceae; genus CAVVSQ01. The sequence continues at coordinate 70,721 of CAVVSQ010000017.1, read as the reverse complement.
GACTTCGACGAAGCAGCGAGACCGCCTTTGTTGCGCCACCTTCCACAAGAGACCCTTAGCGCCCCCAGGGGAGCGCCGAGCCCAGTATCGAGGGGCGTGACCGAGGCATCGGCGCGATCCTCCATGAAGCCAATTCGATGGTCGCTCTTGGCAACAAGGGCGATACATTCCAGGAAAAAGGTTAGGGTTAGCCGATGGCCAAAGTCCAGCAGAGGCGTTCGCCGCGAGTCGAAGGGACAGCTTGCAGAGCAATGATCGCATGAAGCGAGGACAAGGAAGGGCAGACCGCGACGCTGGGTGTGCTCGGACTGCGTGCTACGTGGCGCGCGGCCAAAAATCCTCGTATCTATAGAGTCGCCAGCATCCCCGATGAAAACCTTCTTGCCACACATAGAAAAGGGTCGCCCCGCCGTGCCGTGCGGACGCAGCATGCCGCGCGGAACTTGGCGGCGCGCACCCTGGGTAATCGGCCCCACGGGCGCTCTACCCTGAAAGGGTTGCACAAAACGTCGTCGCGGCGCGGATCCACGTTTTTGTGCAACCCCGTTGCGGTAGATCGCCGTTTTTGCGTGGCGACCCAGGGTACGCCCCGCCAGGTTCCGCGGCGCGATGGTCGCGCATGGCTTGGCGGGGCGAACCCTGGGCTGTAGGGTTTAACCCCTTGCGGGGTAAAAATCGGGACTGCCTGGGCTGCTTGCAACACTAGCCCGAAGCGTAAGCGAGGCATCACTTGTAAGTGAGAGATCCCTCGCTTAGGCTCCGGGCTAGAGTCCGCGAGTGCGTTTGCCGCAATTCACAGCTGCCCGCTAAACGCCCGTTGCAGCAGCGACTTCTTCAGCTCCTCCAGCGCGGCCAGCTTCCGCCGATAAGTGGGATTCGAGACGTTGGGTTTTGCTTTGGAGTTCACCAATTATCTCAACGATCTCCGCCTGTTTAGAAAGAGACGGAAGCGCGATCGGGTATGGCTCAAGCGTAGCTTTGTTGAGTCCGCTCTGTCCAGCATCCCCCTGACTTTAGAGTAGGTCAATATCCCGTTCGTAAAAAAAGAGCCACAACGGGCTCATTTCCAGCGACTTGCGTCAAAACCGACCATTGTGCACACATTGAACTCGCCGCACAATGGTCGGTCGCGCACCGTAAACCCAACACGATCAATGGGGTTATCGCCGTGAACCATTGTGAAACGGCTTTGCGCATTGGTTGCCTGCCATACCCCTTGAATTTGAACAAATGGTCGGTTTGTGCGGATCTAAAGCCACGGAAAATAAATGAGTTGCGTCGCGCGGACCATTTGTTCAAACCGAGTTTTCCCGTGAACAAGAGCTTAAAGCAAATCGCGCAAGCTCCGCAAGCCGACTTCCTCGCGGCTGACGAACGGTTCGCCGTAGCGGGTGCCGATGGTCCAGCCCCAGTAGCGGGCGCGGTCGCGGATGTCGTCGAGGATGGTCGGCGGCGTCGTCGGCCGGCCGGCGATGAATTGCGAGTGGTAGCAGAGCGACGGCATTCATCTTGGCGTCGTGATAGGGCGAGTCACATCGAGGACGAACGACGGCTGCGATGTGCAGCGCAGATGGATGCTGAAGTAATAGAGGATGCGCTGCGGGAAATGCGGCTCGCCGGGCAGGTCGGTCTTGGTGAGCTTGGCCCAGAAGCGGGCGGCGTCCACCAGGGCGCTGGCGGCGACGTGGTCGGGATGGGCGTCGTCCCAGTAATGGGCCAAGAGAACGCGCGGCCGCAGTTCGCGCAGGGCGCCGGCAGTTTGCTGCGACATCGAGGTCGGCGACGAGCGGCGATTGGGCAGGCCGAGGTTGCCGCGCCAATCGAGGCCGAGGATGCGCGGTGGCGGCGTCGGTTTCGCGGCGGCGGATTTCCGGGGCTGCCGAGCGGCGTCGGTTCGCCGTCGGTCAGATCGAGGACGCCGACCGTGGCGCCTTGGGCTTTGAGAGCGAGGATGGTGCCGCCCATGCCGAGCTCGGCGTCGTCGGGGTGGGGGGCGATCACCAGGTAATCGAGAGGCATAAATGGCTCCAGGCAAAATGGGAAAAATAAATGGTCTACGGTCGCTTCTTGATTTCCGGCGAGCGCGTGTCTAGTATCTGTTTTATTCGCGAGAGCGGTAATGCAAAGCACGCAAGTGAGTTGTGCTTTTGTTCACTCCTCAGAGGCGCCGCGATATGGCCAAGAAAAAAAAAGCCGCCGAGGCGGGTGGAACCACGGTGACGTTGGAGCGTGCCGCCCGGCTGCATCGCTTGCTGAGGCTGCTCGCCAAGGCGCCGCAGACGCGCGAGGCGTTGACGCGGCGGTTGCGGCTGGGCATTCGGGGCTATTATCGCGATCTGGAGATCTTGCGGGCGGTCGGCATCAATGTGCGCGCTAGCGGCGGCAAATATCGCCTGACGGAAGAGCCGATGGACGCGTCGACCGGTTGCCGTTTCCCGGATCCCAACTTGAGTTTGGGAGAAGCACGGCAGTTGGCCAAGGGGCGCTGCGCGGCGCATGGTAAAATTCGCGGGATACTGGAGAAGATCGAGAAGTAGTGGATCCCGTCGCGTGGAGAATCAGGGGGTTGACATCCTCCGCTCGCCTGGGGGTTGACCGATTTTGTGAAAGGCGGTTTAATCGCGCCGCGTCTGAACACGACAAGGAGGTCGTCGATGAAAACCGCGATTGTGATCCCCGCCCGCTATGCTTCCAGCCGATTGCCGGGCAAGCCGCTTCTGCGCGAGACCGGCAAATTCCTCATCCAGCATGTCTATGAGCAGGCCGCCAAAGCGGAGCCGACGAAGTGATCGTGGCCACCGATGACGAGCGCATCCGGCGCGCGGTCGCCGGCTTCGGCGGCAAGGCGGTGATGACGCTGCGGACCATCGCCAGCGGCACCGATCGTGTTGCCGAGGTCGCCAAGGAACTCGACGCGGACATCATCGTCAACCTGCAAGGCGATGAGCCGCTGATCGAGCCGGCCATCCTCGATCTGTTGCCGGAGCTGTTGCAGCAGGATCGGGCCGCCGATGTGGCGACCTTGGCGACGCCGATCACGTCGCTGGAGCAGTGGCGCGACCCGAATTGCGTGAAAGTCGTGCGCGACAGCTGTGATCGAGCGCATGTATTTCAGCCGCAGCCCGATTCCCTTTGTCCGCGACGGCCAGCCCGATTTTCAACGGCAACCGCCGATGTTTCTGCAGCATCTGGGTCTTTATGCCTATCGCCGCGAGTTTTTGCTGAAGCTGGCGACGCTTGCCGTCCGGAGCCGCTCGAAGAGATGGAAAAGCTCGAGCAACTGCGTGTCTGGCGATCGGCCGCTGCATTCATGTCGGCGTCGTGGAGCAGGCGGAGCGCGGCGTCGATACGCCGGCGGATTACCAGCGGTTCGTGGAAGCGTATCGGCCGGCAGGCGGCACGCGCGGCGTAACTTGCCAGCCGCTCGCGAGCGGAAGGCGACGTTCGGCTCGCCGATTAAGCTCCCACTAAGATGACCACGGGCATTCCCCGTGGTTTTTTTATTGCCCAGTCGAGGAACACAGCGTGGCCAAGCATATTTTCGTGACCGGCGGCGTGGTCAGTTCGCTGGGCAAAGGGCTGACCTGCGCCTCCATCGGCATGCTGCTCGAGCATCGCGGCCTGCGCGGTGCGCCTGCAAAAGTTCGATCCGTACATCAACGTCGATCCGGGCACCATGAGCCCGTATCAGCACGGCGAAGTCTATGTGCTCGACGACGGCGCGCGAAACCGACCTCGACCTGGGCCATTACGAACGCTTCACCAACGCCCCGCTGAGCCGCGATTGCAATTTCACCACGGGCAAGATTTATCTGTCGGTCATCCAAAAGGAACGCAAGGGCGAATACCTGGGCCGCACCGTGCAGGTCATTCCGCACGTGACCGACGAGATCAAGGCGGCGGTCCGCAAGCTGGCCGCCGATGACGTGGATGTCGTCATCACCGAAATCGGCGGCACGGTCGGCGACATCGAGGGCTTGCCGTTTCTGGAAGCCATTCGCCAGTTCGCCCTCGATGTGGGCAAGGCGAATGTGCTGTATATCCATCTGACGCTGATCCCCTATCTGAAGGCGGCCGGCGAAGCGAAGACCAAGCCGACGCAGCACAGCGTCGAGCGGCTGCGGCAAATCGGTATCCAGCCGGACATCCTCATTTGCCGGACCGAACGCGAGCTGGCCAAGGACGACGCCGAGAAGATCGCCCTGTTCTGCAACGTGGAAAACCGGGCCGTCATCGAGGAGCGCGACAAGGAATTCAGCATCTACGAAGTGCCGCTCAGCCTGGTCGATAATCGGCTGGATGAACTGATCGTCGAGAAGCTGCAGCTCAAGGCCAAGCCGCTGGACATCAGCGACTGGCGCGGCATGCTGCAGCGCATCCGCAATCCGGCCCATGAAGTGACCATCGGCGTCGTCGGCAAATACATCAAGCACAAGGACGCCTACAAGTCGATTTACGAATCGCTCGACCATGCCGGCATCGCTCAATCAACGCGCGTCGTCATTCGCCGCATCGAGGCCGAGGAAGTCGAACGCGAAGGCGCCGAGCGCGTCCTCAGCGGCCTGGACGGCATCCTGATTCCCGGCGGCTTCGACTATCGCGGCTCGACCGGGCAAGATCGACGCCATCCGCTATGCCCGCGAACGCAAGGTCCCGTTCTTCGGCATCTGCCTGGGGCTGCAATGTGCCGTCATCGAGTTCGCCCGCAACGTCGTCGGCCTGGAAGACGCCAACAGCACGGAGTTCGACCGCAATTGCCGCTATCCCGTCGTCTGCATGCTCGACGATCAATACGCGATCACCGACAAGGGGGGCACGATGCGGCTCGGCACCTATCCGTGCAAGCTGACGGAAGGCAGCAAGGCGCACCGGGCCTACGGCAGCCTGCTTGTCCACGAACGCCATCGCCATCGCTACGAGTTCAACAACCAATTCCGCCAGCAATTCGCCGCCCACGGCTTGGAAGTCACCGGCACCAGCCCCAACGGCCAACTCGTCGAAGTCATCGAGCTGCGCGACCATCCCTGGTTCCTGGCCGTGCAGTGCCATCCGGAGTTCAAGTCGAAGCCGACGAACGCCCACCCGCTTTTCTCGGCGTTTATTCAAGCAGCGGTGGATAAACGTGAAGCGAAAAAGCCAGAGACGTGCCGAACACGATCAAGCGCTCAGGTGAAGGTGTAAAGAGCCGCGCACACAGTAAGCGGTCTAGTGGGTGAGGGCACCGCCAAACCGCTGACTACGTGCGCAGGCTCTTCGCGTCGCCAATTACAGAATGCCCGGCGCCGCCACCTTGATGCCCTTGAGGGCCATCTTGAGTTGGTCGGGGTTGGGGGAGATTTCCAGGGCGACGGCTTTTTCCACGTCGCCGCGCTCGACCAGCTGGCGCAGGTTCTCGTTGAAATCGACCATGCCTTCCAGGTAGCCGATGCGGATGGCGTCGGGGATTTTCTTGTCTTCGCCCTTTTGAATCAATTCGCGAATGGTTGGGTTGACGATCATGATTTCGTTGGTGGGCACGCGACCTTTCTTGATGCCCTTGACCAGCTTTTGCGCCACCACGGCCTTGAGGTTGTTGGCCAGGGCGGCGCGGATGGCGCCGTGCTTGTTCGGGCGGGAAAAGATCGAGGATACGGTTGATCGTGGTGCCCGAGCTGGAGGCGTGGATCGTGCCGAAGACGAGGTGGCCCGTTTCGGCGGCATGCACGGCGGCCTCGAACGTTTCCACGTCGCGCAACTCGCCGACCAGGATGATGTCGGGGTCTTGCCGCACGGCGTCCTTGAGGGCCTTGTGCCAATCCTTGGAATCCAGGCCGATTTCGCGCTGGTTGATGTACGCCTTCTTGTCGGTGAAGACGAATTCGATGGGGTCCTCGACGGTGAGGATGTGCAGAGGCTCGCGGTCGTTGATGTAGTCGATCATCGAGGCGATGGTCGTGCTTTTGCCGCGAGCCGGTGACGCCCGCCAGGATGACCAGGCCTTCCGAATAATTGCAGAGTTTTTCGATGGAGGGCGGCAGGCCGAGCGTGGCGAAATTGGGAATGACGTTGTTGACGCGCCGCGCGACCAGCGACAGCCGGCCACGCTGCTTGAACAAGCTGACGCGGAAACGGCACTCGTCTTGGCCGATGACGTAGGAATAATCGACGCCGCCTTCCTCGTCGAGGATCTTGCTGCATCTTGGGGCTTGAGGTTGGGAAGCATCAGCCGTTCCATGTCTTCTTGCGTGAGCGGGCGCATTTCCATGCGGCGGATGTCGCCGCGAGGCGCATCATGGGAGGTTGGCCGACCTTGAGATGCAGATCGGACGCCTCGTGTTTCATGACGAGGCGAAAGAGTTGGTTGACGGCCGGCTCTTTTTTGGCGTCGCCGTTCGGCTTCGGAGTTCCGGGTATTACGTCATCGGGTATATCGGCGATCGACATGGTCAATCCTCCAAGTGAATCAAATCATTCGCACGGGCACGCCGCGCTCGGCCAAGATACTGCTTGGTGGCGGCGATGCCATATTCATCATAATGGAAAATGCTGGCGGCCAATGCCGCATCCGCTTTGCCTGCGGTCAGCGACTGAAAAAGATGCTCGGGCGAGCCGGCGCCGCCGCTGGCGACGACGGGGATATCCGACCGCCTCGGAAACCGCACGCGTCATCTCCAAATCGTAGCCCGCCTTGGTGCCGTCGGCGTCCATGGAAGTCAGCACGATTTCGCCGGCGCCCAATTCTTCCACCTGCTTGGCCCAGGCGACCGCCTCCAGACCGGTCGGCACTCGGCCGCCATTGACGTGGACTTCCCAGACCATCTTGTCGCCGTGACGCACCCGGCGCGGGTCGATGTTCACCACCGTGGCACAGCGGCCAAACTTGCCGGCGACTTCCGATCACCAGGCGCCGGATTGCGCACGGCGGCGGAATTGATGCTGACCTTCTCCGCGCCGGCCTGAATCAATTGCGTCGCGTCGGCCAGCGTGCGGATGCCGCCGCCCACCGTGAACGGCATGAATATCTGCTTCCGAGACGCGCCGCACCACGTCGAGCATGATGGCCCGGCCTTCGTGGCTGGCACTGATGTCGAGGAACACCAATTCATCGGCCCCGGCCTCTTCGTAGCGCCGGGCAACCTCGACGGGATCGCCGGCATCGCGCAGATTGAGAAAGTTGACGCCCTTGACGACCCGGCCCTGATTGACGTCCAGGCAAGGAATGATCCGTTTGTTGAGCAAAGGTGGCTTCTCGCCAAGCTGTGGGACCGCTACTCCGCTTGTGGGACGGCTCTCCTGAGCCGTCTACGATGGACGGCTCACGGAGAGCCGTCCTACATGCCCTGTCCCGCATACGGTGCGCCGGCACTTAATAATCTTACTGTAAACACGCAGTGAGCGCTGGTCAACTGGATTGACCCGGCGATAGAAGTGAGCGTTAACGTGTCACGCCCTGGGCCGCGACCCAGAGCAGATAGGTGACGCGTTCGCGCAGGATTCGTTGCTTCCTGGCGAAAAATCGTGGTAGCTCCGCCAGGTGTAAAAGATCCCGGCGACGGTCAAGGCGCGCGCTGCCGCAAACGACACTAAACATGACGATACTCGGGGACGGGATGCCTCGTTGCCTGTTCCCTAGTAAAAATCTAGCATCGGCTTGAATCGCGGGCAACTCGGCGGGTCGGTTTTTTCGGATTATTCGCTCATGCTGGAACAGCCAAGCCTGCTCCTGCGTCCGTGGCTGCATGTCCTTCGACGAAGCGTGGCCCAAATCCATGGCCCACGGCGGCGGCTGGCTGCGGACCATCGTCAATCCGACGACCGAGCAGCGCTTGGGTTTCGCGGCATGGGAAATCGCAGGCCAACTACGGCTGGCGCAACTGGCTGGGCCGCAAAAGAATTCACGTTTTTGAATCCGACGACGAATCGCTGCTGATGACGCTGTATCGGCCTTGGCCATTGGCACGAACCTGGGACGTGCGCGATGCCGAGGATCGCCGGGTCGCCCAACTGTCGCGCCACGCTGTTTATGACGGCTTTGGCGCGCCTTGGCGACGATGGTCGTTGCAGCGACGATGGTCCGAGTCGGCACTGCGCGGCGCGGATGGCATCGTCATGGCCACCTGGCAAGAATTGCCGGTCACGGCCGCTACTTGCGGTTTGGCGAAGGGTTCGACGACAATCCGTTTATCCGCATGACCGCGTTGGCTTTTGTGCTGGCGCTGCCGCCGTGGCCGGGAGACATGTCGCTGGTGGTTAAGCCCGCGGTGTGATGCGAGATCCGCAGTTCGACTTGTTGCCGCAAATTACGACGCACGTCATTCCCCGCCGCAAGCTCCGCAGCCCGCCAAGCCTTCGCTTCCCAAAGGAAAGACCTGATCGCCGACTTGCAAGGTGAAAAGATCATCGAGCGGTTGGTGGCTCACGAACAGGACGGTGGCGCCGGGCATCAGGCCCAAAGTTTGCCAGCGGCGCAGGCGGGCGGGGTTGTCGTCTTGCACTTCGCGGATGATGACGCGCTGGCCGGCGTGAAATTGATGGAGTTGCTTGAGATTGCGTTCTTGCAAGGTCCCCTGGGCGCTCGGAATCGGATGCCCGTGCGGGTCCTCGAGCGGCTCGCCCAGATAGGCGGCGAGCGCCTCTTCCAGGCGCGGCGAAATGGCGTGCTCGAGCGCATCGGCTTCGGTATCGACTTCGCTCCAGTCGAGTCCCAAGACTTGCGTGAGAAAAAGTTCCACGCAAGCCGATGCCGCCGGATCACGCGCCGCGCTTGGGCGATGCCCGCTTCGGTCAAGCTGGCGCCGCGGCCGATTTCATAGTCGATAAGCCCTCCGTCCACCAGACGTTTGAGCATGCCCGGTGACCGATGGGCCCTTAACCTCCAGGCGGGTGGCGATGTCGGCCGGCGAAACGACATGCTCGGCTCCCCCCAGACTGTGGATGGTCTTCAAATAATCTTGAATCGCGGGTGTGATTTGGTCCGCCATCGCCCATCCACGGCGTAAACGAGGGTTCGGAGTTTAGCCGCGACGCGCAGTGGAAGCGCGCTCAGCACGTTCGCACTCCGCTCGCGCGTCGCGGCTAAACCACATTATAGCAATTCTCATTTGGTGAGCGCCCAGGTCAGCCACAGCGAAAGTCCGAAGCTGAAGCGCAGGCTCATTTGCACGCTGACCCACCATAGCGTCGTGTTGAGGAGGTTGCTGGCGTCGATGAGTGCCTTGCGGACCTCCTCGGCCACCATTTGCGCGGATTGACATACCCCAGTGTAAAGACGCGGACGACATGGGCCGTCTGTGGAGCGAGCCAATACTCAGCCTGGTCGAAGTATTTCTCCATCTCGGCGCGGGGAATCTCGCCGACGCGGACGAGAGAATAAAGGTCGAAAGCAAGCATGCATAAACCCAACGTGCAGCACGAAGACAAGCGCCAGCCAATGCTCGGCGAGCGTGCCGACAGTGAGCCCTTCAGGTGGTCGGCCCGCATCCGGCCAAACCATGCGCGAGGCGATCAATTGGGCGATGGATAAGGCCAGCGCGATCAGCGCGGCGCGGCAGTGGCCCACGTCATGAAGATCGTATGATGCGCGCGCACCAGCTTGAGCAAACGCGGCCAACGACCGGGGCCAGACACGACCAGATTGCCGATATTTTGATATTGGCCGATACGCCGCGCCGGTGCCCACGAGAAACACGAGCATGAGATAAAAGTCAAGAAAGTGAATCAGGCTCAAGTTCCAGAATGCGCCGATCATTGGATTTCACGATCCCATATATGGCGAGCGGGGGGCGTCAGCCGCCTGATTCCTACACGTAATGCCCTCGCGCTCTGCTGCGCGTCGCGGCTAAACTAACAACAAGTGATTCTTGAGCCAACAGCGAATTATGTGATAATCGACTTTTCAAGCGAACTGCTTACTGCGTGCGCGGCTTTTCGGCGCGCAACCCTTTCGAAAGCGAGATCTATATGCCAGCCACACGCCGCGATTTTCTACAAACGTCGCTCGCCGCGGCAACGCTCGGCGCTCTGAGCGCCAGTGACGCGACCGCCATCGAGCCCATTCACCGCACCGGCCGACCGCTGATTCGCCTGAGCCTGGCGGCATATAGCTTCCGCCAATATCTCGATTTGCGGCGCGGCCCAAGCCCTCGATGACGCTCGACGATTTTATCGACTTCGCCGCCGGTCAACCGATTGATGCGGTCGAATTGACGGCCTATTATTTCCCGCAAACGACGCCGCGCTATCTGGCCCATCTCAAGGCTCGGTGCACGCGGCTTGGCCTGGACATCAGTGGCACGGCGGTCGGCAACAACTTTTGCCTCACCAACGATTCACGCGTCAAGGAGCAGATCGCCGACGTCAAACGCTGGATCGAACATACGTCGCGGCTGGGCGGCAAGACCATGCGCATCTTCGCCGGCAACCTCGAACGCGGCGACACCTCGGAACGAGCGCGCGAACGAGTTCTGGCGGCGTTTCAGGAAGTTTGCGAGCATGCGGGTCAATTCGGCATATACCTGGCTCTCGAAAACCACGGCGGCATCACGGGAACGCCCGAGCAAATGCTCGCCCTCGTCCGTGCCGTGAAAAGCGATTGGTTTGGCGTCAACCTCGACACGGGCAACTTCAACACCACCGATCCGTATGCCGATCTCGCGTTGATCGCTCCCTACGCGGTCGTTTGCCAAATCAAGACCGAAGTGCAGCGCGCGGGCCGGGCCAAGGAGCAAGCGGATCTGCGGCGTCTCATCGGCATCCTGCGGGCAGCGAACTTCCGCGGCTACGTCGCGCTGGAATACGAAGCCGCCGCCGACCCTAAAGAGGGGGTGCCCCAGGCGCTTGCCCAGCTGCGGGATATCGTGCGGAGTCATTGATGGGACGAGCCCGAAATTTATTCGAGCGACAGTGAGGATCCTCGCTGACACTTCGGGCTAATGTGGAAACTTGCCTGTATTTCGCAAGTTGGGAATTATTTTTTTATTTTGCTTGACACCGACTTCGGGTGTCTTATTATCAGCCTATCTTCATCGGCCTCTTCTCTGTTCCGGCCCCGCTGATCGACCCTCACGGGAAGCTCAGCGGGGTTTTTTGTTTTGGATGGACTTTATCCGCGGATTCGGAGTGCCTCTCCCGCGGCTTGCCGTGCCAATTGCAACGATTGGCTTTTTCCCGCATAATAAGCCGGCGAGGCAACCGCGAGGGAATTCCATGACCACGGCAGAATTGATCGAACGATCCCAAAAAATATACGACGAGCGGTACAGAGCGGAGTTAGACGCACGCACCCCAACTATTTCGTCGCCATCGAGCCTGATTCGGGGGATTATTTCCTTGGGCGGACGTTAAGTGAAGCAGCTGCGGCGGCCCGCGCGGTCCACCCCGGTCTGCGCACCGGTGTCGTTCGCGTTGGTCATTTAGCCGCAATTCACCTTGGAGCGATCGTCAAATGACAGGCGCGGTGGACGACTTTGGACGCGCGTTGCTAACCATTCAGTTGCGCCACCCCATAACGGAGAATTCCCACTGCTTGGTGTTGGATTATTGCTGGAACGGGAATTGAATATCAATTACCATGCCAAGACTTTACGCCTCGTTTAGCAAGGATGGCTGCAACCATGCTCACCCGCATATTCTATAGCCTCGCATTCCTCGCGCTCTTTCGCCTCATCACTTCACGCCGGCACCAGCAATAGCCTGCTCGACGTTTCCCCCGACGGCAAACTGCTGCTTGCGGCTAATCGCGATAACGGCACGGTCAGCGTTGTGGACACGATCACGCGCAAGGTTTTGCGTGAGATCGAAGTCGGTGCCAAGCCCGAGGGCGTGTGCTGGATTGGCGATGGCCCGCGCGCGGTGGTCACTTTGTACGAGGACAATGCCATTGTCTTTTTCGACGCGCTCACCGGCGCCATCAGCAAAAAGCTGCCGGTAAGCGCCGAGCCTTATGGGATTGTCGCCGATCCCGCGGGCCGCTTCGCGTGGGTGACACATGAATACCCCGGCAGCATCAGCACCATCGACTTGCAAAAAGAATTGGTCGTGAGGGAAGCCAAAGTCGGTTCCCACCTGCGGGGCATCGCGTTGAGCCCCGACGGTCGGCGGGTCTATGTAACCGAGTTTTATACCGGTGTTTTGAAAGCGTTTGACATCGAGCGCCAGCAGGTCGTCGATTCCTGGACGGGACATACCACCGACAATCTCGCCCGCCACGTGCTTTTGCATCCCACCAGACCGAAAGCATATCTAGCTCATATTCGTTCGATCATCACGATGAACAATGGCGCCGGCTCGATCTTCCCGCATCTTTCGATCTGCGATTTGAAGCCCGGCGAGGGCCGCCGCCGCATGTCGTTGGCCATGGACACCTTCAACGGCGTCTATGTGACGACCAATCCCTGGGAATCGGCGCATGTCGTCGGACGGCAAGCGTTTCTACTTGATCTACGCTGGGACCGATGACATCAACGTGTGCCGGGTGGTAGACGACGATTACAACGAAATCGAAAGACTCGGCCTGCCGCGCCAGATCGGGCACAATCCGCGCGCTATTCGCCTCAGTCCCGACGACAAACTCGTGTATATTTATAACGCTCTGGACTTCAGCGTCGGGGTTTATGAGGCCGACACGCTCAAGCGTCTGGCCGAGATCCCCGTTTGCAAGCCGCCGCTGACACCAGAATGGGTACGCGGCAAAGTTCTGTTCAATTCCGCCAAGCCGCCGATGACCAGTCGCCGCTGGATCGCATGCTCGTCGTGCCATCCGGACGGCCATCACGACGGCCGGGTTTGGCAGCAACCCGAAGGCTTGCGCAAGACCACGGCGCTCTTTGGCGTGGCCCACACCCATCCGTTGCACTGGTCGGCAGACCGCGATGAAGTTCAGGATTTCGAGTACACGCTGCGCAGCCAGCTGATGCAAAGCCGGACCGGCTTAGCGCCGGGGCAACTCAAACATAAAGTGGGCTTCGAGAAAATCGAGCTGACCGAGAAAATGGCGGGCCGCTCGAAGGATCTGGATGCTTTGGCTATCTACACCAATTCCTTCGATTTCCCACTATCGCCGCACATCAGCGCACGGGCAAGTTGACTCCTGAGGCGGCGCGTGGCAAGGACATTTTTTTTCGTAAGGATGTAAATTGCGCGTCCTGCCACAGCGGACCCTATTACACCGACAGTTCGCTGGAACAGCCGTTCAAGCTCCACGATGTCGGCACGGGCCTCGATGATCCCAGCGAAAAAATGGGGCCGCTCTATGATACACCGACACTGCTCGGGATCTACCGGACGGCGCCCTATCTTCATCATGGCAAGGCCAAGACGTTGCACGACGTTTTGACGACCTTCAACAAGGGCGACAAGCACGGCAAGACCAGTCAGCTTTCGGAGGCGGAACTGAATGATCTGGTCGTTTTTCTCAAGGCGCTGCCGTATCAGACGCCGCCGAGCGTAACGGCGAATACGGTGCCGTATCGCGTGGCACCAGCCAAGAAATAGTCGCAAGCTCTCCCCCCTTACGAAGGGGGGGCCGGGGGGGTTAGAGGGGCGAGCCATGACTGAGTTTTTCAATCGAGCATCCACGAAAAAATCTCGCCAACAGCTTCGCAATGATATGCCAAAAGCGGAGGTTTTGCTGTGGACGCAGTTTGCGCAAAGCAACTTCAAGACTGCAAATTCCGTCGACAGTTCGGCATCGGCGATTATGTCGTGGATTTCTACGCACCTGAGGTGATGTTGGGTATCGAACTGGATGGCGAAAGTCACTTCACAGAAGGCGCGGCAAAACGTGATGAGAGCCGACAAGCGTTTATTGAATCGTTTGGCATTAGGTTAGTTCGGTTTTTGAATGCAGATGTGTTTGGAAACATGGACGGTGTTTTGCAGGTGCTGGTGGGGGAGATTAACCTGCGGCGTAAGAACCCCCCCCGGCCCCCCCTTCGTAAGGGGGGGAGAAATGCGGGCGGCCGCCAGGGCGTCCCCTTTACCGAAAGGGACGCATGAACCCCGAATGGCGCTCACGCTATGAAGTCGCGCTCGACGCCGCCCACCAGGCGGGGCGGTTCGCGCTGCAACATTTCGACACGGGCGTCGCCGTTGAATGGAAGCCGGATCACTCGCCGGTGACGCTCGCGGATCGTGGTGCCGAGCAGCTTTTGCGGGCGGCGCTGCTGGGCAAGTTTCCTCAGGATGGCTTCCTTGGGGAGGAATCGGGAGCGACTCTCGGCACGTCGGGTTTTCGCTGGATCATTGATCCCATCGACGGCACTCGCAGTTTCGTGCGCGGCGTGCCGCTCTGGGCCACACTGATTGGGCTGGAATTCAAAGGCGAACTGATCGCCGGCGTCACGTATTTGCCCGCGCTCAATCAAACCTATCGAGCCTTGCGCGGCGACGGCGCCTATCGAGATGAGCGGCGTATCCAAGTTTCCAATGTAGACAGGCTTGCTGACGCCCATGTTTTCTATTCCAGCCTCAGTTGGTTCACCAAGGCGGGCCGCGAGGCACAGTTTTTGAAGCTCATCAAGCAGACACAGCGGCAACGCGGCTTCGGCGACTTTTATGGTTTCGTCCTCGTGGCCCAAGGCTCGGGCGACCTCATGGTCGAACACGGCGTCCATGCCTGGGACCTCGGAGCCCTCATCCCGCTGGTCGAAGAAGCCGGCGGCAAGATGACCGCCTGGGACGGCCAAGTGGATATCGAGAAACCCGACGTCCTGGCGAGCAACGGTTTGCTCCACGACGCCGCCCTGCGGATATTGAATGAGTGAGCGCAGCCCCTCGTTCCCAGGCTCCGCCTGGGAACGCGCTGCCTGCAAGGCTCTGCCTTGCCGCCCACAGTCGTGCAGGCGGAGCCTGCCGGGCAGTGCGTTCCCAGGCGGAGCCTGGGAACGAGCGAGTCCGCCGCGGAGTGGTAAGCGAGGGAAAGTCATTCATGTACCAAGCGTATGGTCTATTAAAACCCGATAGCGACTTCACGCTGGCGGCAGCCGTCCAACGATTGGCCGCCAAGCTGCCCCGATACGCCATCGCGCAAAGCGATCAGCGTGTGACGGTTTCCTCGAAGGATTGGGAAATCCATCTGGTGCTCAGCACGGCCGCGGAAGTGATTGACGAAGCGCGCCGACTTGAAGAAGGCATCGGCGGCGCCCAAGACGATCTTGGCATCACCGCCTGCACCCGCCGCGTGGAAGTGGCCAGCGACACGCCCGATCCGGAGATGGAGCATTTCGAGGATTATCTCTCGGTAATCGAAGTTTTGAAATCATTTCGCGGCCTCATCGCGGTTGACCCAGAGGAACCGTCGCTTTTGTGAGGTTTGCCGCAGCGCAGTCGCCGTCTACGTCTTGACGAGCTTGCGAATGCTATCCGCGTTCACCGGTTGCACCAGCCCGTTCTCGGTGATAATCGCCGCGATCAAGTGAGCAGGCGTCACGTCGAACGCGGGGTTGTAAACCTTGACGCCGCTGGGGGCAATTTGCTTGCCCAGCCCGTGCGTGACTTCCCGGCTATCGCGTTGCTCGATCGGAATGGCGTCACCATTGGCGAGCGTCAGATCGAAGGTGCTGCTGGGAGCGGCGACATAAAACGGGATGCCGTGGGCCTTGGCCAACAGCGCCACGCCATAGGTGCCGATCTTGTTGGCGGTGTCGCCGTTGGCGGCGATGCGGTCGGCGCCCGTGATGACCAGGTCAATGCGTTTTTCCTTCATCACCTGGGCGGCCATGTTGTCGCAAATCAGCGTCACGTCGATACCGTGTTGCTGGAGTTCCCATGTCGTGAGGCGTGCCCCCTGAAGTAGCGGCCTGGTCTCGTCGGCGAACACCTGAAACTTGGTCCCTTGCTCGGCGGCCGTGAACATGACGGCCAATGCGGTGCCATAGTCCGCCGTCGCCAAGCCCCCGGCATTGCAGTGGGTCAACACTCCCTGGTTGGCCCCGATCAGCTTGGCGCCGGCCGCCCCGATGGCCCGGCACATGCGGCGGTCCTCTTCCTCGATCGCCAGCGCTTCGGCGAGCATTATTTCCCTGAGATCCTCGACGCCAGCTTCCTTGATGTGGGGCAGCACGCGTGCCTCCATGCGGTCCAACGCCCAGAACAGATTCACCGCGGTGGGCCGACTCGTTCGTAAATAGGCGGACACTTCGTTAAGCCGCATTTCGAAGGCGTGATTACCTTGACCCAGCGACTTTTGCATACCCACGACCATTCCCATGGCCGCCGCCACACCGATCGCCGGGCCCCGCGCATGCGCAAGCTGCGGATTGCCTCCCAAATCTCCTCAACGGTTCGGCAATCGCGATATTGCACTTGGGTGGGAAGCAAGGTCTGATCGAGCAGGCGGACGAAACCGTCAGTGCCGCCGATCCAGGCGATCGTTCGATGAGGAGTGTTCATGGTTCGATATCGTACCAAAAGCCTACTCGAATAAAAATCTGACGCCTTTTTAGCTTCGGCGGGCATTATATGGTTAGAATCGGTATTCAACCCAAGAGATCGCGACCATGCCCAGCCCCGCCGAGCTTATCGTGGAGCATATTTGCAATCTGGTCGATCCGGGACGCCGCTTGAGCGCGACCGATGGGCAACTGTTGAGCCGCTGGGCATTGGAGAAGGATAGCCGTGCGTTCGCGGCCCTCGTAGCCCGGCATGGCCCTTTGGTCTGGCGCGTCGGGCATAATATCCTGCAGCGCACCGAGGATGCTGAAGACATCTTCCAGGCCACCTTTCTCATCTTGGCTCGCAAAGCCGCACGACTGCAAAGGCATTCATCCATCGCCGGTTGGCTTTATGAAACGGCACACCGCCTGGCGCTCAAAGCGCGCAAGGCATCGGCGCGACGAGTGCAGCGTGAAGCCCGCATCCACCGCGAACCCGTTGGTAATCCACTCGATGAACTAAGCGTCCGTGAAGCCCGGCTCATTCTCGGCGAGGAAGTGGAGCGCCTGCCGGCTGTTTACCGCGAGCCGATACTATGTGTGCCTTTACGAAGGCGCCACGCAAGATGAGGCTGCCCGCCAGTTGGGCTATTCGGTGCGAACGCTTCAGCGCCGCCTCGAACGGGCACGCCATTTACTCAGTCGACGGCTGGCCCAGCGTGGCTTGGCACCGGCGAGCGCTCTGGCACTGGCCCTGTGCGTGCGTTCCGAGCTACCGGCCGCCTTGGCACGCAAAACCGTCGCCGCCGCGATGCAGTTTGTCTCCGGCGGAGCGACCACCGGCACCGCCGTCATAATCGCCGAAGGCGCTTTGAGGGCCGTGACGCTCAAGACGGTGGCGGTTTATATGACACTGTGTGCCGGCATAGGCGGGGTGACGCTGGCCGGCTTAGCGATGACGCGCGAGGCGGCGCCGTCGGCGAAGAAGGAAGCGCCGGTGCCAGCGGTGCGGGCGGCGGCGCAAGCGGTGCCGAATAAAGAGGCGGAGCCGCGGGTTGATGTCAATGGCGATCCGCTGCCGCCGGGAGCGATTAGCCGGATTGGATCGAGCCGCTTTCGCCACGATGGTTTTGTCGCCCGCGTAAGCATATCGCCCAGACGGCAAGACAATAGCTTCGACTTCGTGTAATTACGATTTCAAGGGATGCCTTAATTCGTGGGACGCCAGCACAGGCAAGCTGCAGTGGCGGCAACCCGTTGGCACGCTTGGTGTATGAAACCGTATCGCAATCAGCCCCGATAGCAAAAGTATCGCGGTGCAAAACTGTTCTGTTCGCGGAAGTGTTTTCGGCCGCAGGAAAGAAACGCATCCGACACGACTGGCCGGTGGATAAGCAAATTCAAGTTAGCTGTTCAGCTATTCGCCCCTAATTTCCGCACCTTCGCCCGCGGCTGCCATGACGCCACCGGTGCGCTTGTACGACGCCATGACGGGCCGAGAGAAGGGCTTGGTGTTGGCGAAAGTGCCCTGAACCAAGATACCTTGGCCATCGATTTTTCCACAGACGGCAGGTCGGTATACGTTCTAACAAACCACCAGCCGACCATCGCTGTTTTTGATACAAGAACCGGCAAAATGCCCGGACACTCGAATGCTCCGAATTCACGTCCGCACAACCCGCCAATGGCATGATTCGCTCCCCAACCAATGATTTGCTCGCCGTCATCGGGGCGACTGCCTTGTGCTCTGGGACTTGAAAACCGGTCAGCAGCGCCGCTTGGTTAAAGGCAAGTTCGGTGATATTCCGCTGCCGTCGCCTTTCACCTGATGCGAGGCTTTTCGCCGTTGGCGGTGAGGGCGTCGGCATCGTGCTTTTTGATGTGGGCACGGGAAAAGAGCGGCAGCGCCTGCCTTCGCACCCCAGCCGATACTCCCTGGCGTTCTCTCCCGATGGCAAGACCCTTGTAGCAGCAGACTGGGGCGGATGCATCGACCTCTGGGACGTAGTCACGGGAAAGCCCGATTTCATTTCGCCCGAGCCCAATGGCCATTGGCAAGTTCAGTTCACGAGCAAAGGCACGGAGGTTCTCTCAACTGGCGATCATGTCATTTGGTGGGACACGAAGAGTGCCAAACCCGTTCGGCGCTTGCCGCGAAGTCCGGACTGGCCCTATCCTCCGATCATGTCCAGCGACGGAAAGCTTATGGCCGCGTCGTTGCTCAGCGGTGACTTGGTTCTAATAAACGCCGCGACGGGCGAAGTCCTTCATTCACTGACCAGGCACGTTCCCATTTTTCGAGACACCATGGCATTTTCACCGGACTGCCGCCAGCTTTACTCGGCCGGTCGAAACGACCCGCGCATCGTCGTCTGGGATGTCCAAACTGGCAAGTCCAAACGCGTGTTGCAACATAGCAGTCAACGAGTAGATCGCACTTGCCGCATCACCAAATGGGCGCTGGTTGGCTTCGTCGGTAAATGATGAGCAGAAGGCTGGCAATGACATTCTGCTTTGGGACATGACTACCGGCAAGTTAGTCAGGCGTTTGACGCCACGGCACGGGTCAGCGTACTCGCTGGTATTTTCCCAAAGATAGCTCCCGCTTGGTGTCCGTGGCGGACGACCCTGGAGGACCCCAGCAATCGGGCGCCGGTGCAGCTTTGGGATATTAACACAGGTGCAGAAATACGTGCGTTCACCGGGCATAAAGAGCGCGTCTCCAGCGTTGCAATGACGCCCGACGGCCGAATGCTCGCTACGGGCTGCAAAACACTTCGTTTGTGGGAAATCGCCAGCGGCATGAACGCGCGGAGATTGCCGGGCACGAAACCAACGTCTTTTCGATAGACTTTTCTCCAAACGGCACGCATTATTCGCCGCCGCCAGTAACGACGCTCCCGTTTATATTTGGGACGCCTACGCCCCGCCAAGTCTTAAATTGACCAAGGGGAATCTCGCCAAGCAAGACCGCGAAAAACTTTGGCAAGCCCTGGCCGACACCGACGCCGCTGTCGCCTTCCGGGCCATCTGCGAACTAATCGCCCATCCCAGTGAAGCGCCTGCCGTCCTCGAAGGCGGCTGGAAACAACTGCCTCGCGCAACGCCGAAGCAAATGCGCGCTTGGGTGGCTGATTTGAACAGCGATCAATTCGCCGTGCGCAAAACCGCGACGACGGAATTGGAGCGGTTCGCCGCCGCGCATGAAACCTTGCTGCGCGATGCGCTCAAACAGGCGGGCACGCTGGAAGCACGCCGGCGCCTCGAGAAAATCCTGGGCCGCATCAATCCCGAGGGCCTGCGCCGCAGCCGGATGTTGGAAGTTCTGGAGCAAGTTCACACTGCGCCGGCACGACGATTCTTGCAGACGCTGGCCGAACAGACCGATGACGCCGCCATGGCCCGGGAGGCGGCGGCGGGACTCAGGCGATTGGACGCGCAGGCGAAAGCGCCGACTGGGGCGGAACGGAACATGCGCTGAGCGCGACGATGCTATTGATCGGCTCATGCGACCAAGCGTGTTTCGCCTGGTGGATCGCGAGAATTGCGGCCTGGATGAAAAACGCGGCCCGGTCCCCGCGACTCACTTGTCCTCGACCCACTCGACCGTGCCGGACGACAATCGATAGACGCCGCTGACGATCTTGATCTTTTGCTGCATGAGTGCTGCCTGCAACGGCTCGCTGCGCTGCGTCAGTTGGCTTGCCTGGTAAACGACGTTGTTTTTGATCGCAATGGGAAGAGCGGCGGCGCGTTCCATGGGCAAGTCCCGACCGACATGGACTTCCTTGATGAGCTTGCCGAGGTTGCCGGGAAAATCCGCTCGCGTCAATGCCGCAGCCACGGCACCGCAATTCTCATGTCCCAAGACGACGATGAGTGGCACATGCAAGTGCTCGACGGCATATTCAATCGAGCCGAGTAAAAACGGGTCGCTCACGTTGCCGGCTACGCGCACCACGAATAAATCTCCCAACCCCTGATCGAAGATGATCTCCGGTGCGACCCGCGAATCCGCGCAACCGAGGACGACGGCAAATGGATGCTGCCCCTTGGCGAGCGCCGCCCGCCGTGCCGCGTCAGTTCCCTTGGCAGGCGATTTTCCCGTGACGAAACGGCTGTTTCCCTCCTTGAGAAGCAGCAACGCTCGAGCCGGCGTTGGCGCCGCGGCGTCCTGGCCGCGAGCGGCAGTGGTAAAAAAGGCTGATGCGATCACAAGGGCGGCAGTTATAAGGCGAGACATAACAACCCTCTCATTACCGGGGTTTAAGCTTTGCTCCTCTTTAACAGCCTATTAAAAACAAGATGACAGGACTTGCCGATCCGCCCGCGCAAGGCGTAAACGGGCCGAGGCCGCGAAATCCATTTGCCAATGCCGGGGTTTGGGTTGGTACAGTTAGGTTCTGCCCGCATGCCTTGGCAACAGAACCCGCCTGGTGGATCAAATGCTTGCGCATCCGCTTTTGAATCGCCGTGACTTGCTTCAAATCGGCGCCAACAGCTTTGGCATCGGGCTTGCCGGGCTATTTGCCGCTCAAGCGGCTTCGGCTCCGAGCCGGCCCGATGCAAGGAAAGCGCGGTCGGTGATCTTGGTGCTGCTCACGGGCGGACCCAGCCAGTTGGACACGTTCGATATGAAGCCGGACGCGCCCGCGGAGGTTCGCGGCGAATTCCGGCCCATGCAAACGAGCGTTCCCGGCATTAGCCTCTGCGAGCATCTGCCGCGCCTGGCGGAACGCATGCGACATTGGACGATCGTGCGGTCGCTGTCACACGGCGACAACGGCCACCTCCCAGCGACGCATCGGCTGTTGACCGGCGCGCCCATGCCCAACCAGCGCAACAGCGATTTGGACAATGTCCTCTCCAGACGCGATTGGCCGTGCTATGGGGCCGGACTGAGCGCCGTGCGACCCCGGCACGACGGTATTCCGAGCGGCGTAAGCTTGCCGCACGCGCTGATCGAAGGCCCGCTCACGTGGCCGGGCCAGCACGCCGGGTTTCTCGGCCCGGCGCATGATCCTCTGCTCGTCCACCAGGATCCCAATGCCCCGACGTTTAGGCTTGATTCCTTCCAGCCTGCCCGATGACGCCGATCCGGTGCGGATGGACCAACGGCGAAAGCTGCTGGATAAAATTGCGGCAGCCGGCAGCGGCAACGATGCCTTCACCCGGCACCAGCAACTTGCGTTCGAGTTGCTGTCGTCGGGCCGGGTCGCCAAGGCTTTTCGGCTGGATCGCGAGCCCGATCGGATTCGTGAAAAATATGGCCGCAATCTGTTCGGCCAATCGCTGCTTTTGAGCCGGCGGTTGGTGGCTGCGGGGGTGCCGATCGTGCAGGCGAACATGGGAATCGTGCAAAGCTGGGACACGCACGTGGACAACTGGGGAAGGCTAAAAACCCGGCTTTTACCCTGGCTCGATCAAGGCTTGGCCGCACTTATCGACGATTTGAACGGGGCGGGCACGCTGGACGACACCCTGGTGGCCGTGCTGGGTGAGTTTGGTCGGACTCCGCGTGTCTCGTTTCTTCCGGGCACATCGTTACCCGGCCGCGACCACTGGGCAGCCGTGTATTCCGGCTTGTTTGCCGGAGGGGGCACCCGAGGCGGCCGGGTCGTGGGCCGTTCGGATCGCAATGCGACGTATCCCGTTACCACAAGTTACACGCCCTACGATGTCGGCGCGACGATTTACCAAAGTCTAGGAGTGGATCCTGAGACGGAGTTTCGCGATCCCCTCAAGCGCCCCTTCCGCCTCAATGCCGGCAAGCCCATTGGCGCGCTGTATCAGGATGTTTGAGATGCGTTTTTAGCGGGCCTTTATCCGCGGGATTCGGAGTACCTCATCCCGCAGCTTGCAGCTGGGACCGCATACAAGCCGCGGGATGAGGTACGCCGAATCCCGCGGCTTGCACGAAAGACCGCCGCCCCCAGACAAGCAAGCCCGAAAACACGGAGCGTGGATGCCGTGCCCATCTGATCGGCGAGCAGACCGGCAATAAGGCCGCCGATGGGCGCCAGGCCGGTCACCATTGTGGTGTAAAGGCTGACCACACGCCCGCGCTTGTCTTCAGGAACGATGGTTTGCAGAATCGTGTTGGCGCCCGCCGTCATAAGCAGCAACGCGAATCCGGTGGCACTCAACAAAAGAGCGGCCGCGGCAAGGCCGTTTGCGAATGAGAACGCCAGCAGTGCCACGCCATAGCACACCGGCGCCACGGCAATCCATCGGTCAAGCTCGCCGACATCTCGGCGCGATGCCAGGAACAGGGCTGCCAAGAAGGCCCCAAGACCGGCGGCAGCCGACAGCAGCGCGAGTGTCGCGGCGTCGCCGTGCAAGACGGCGGTGGCGACGATCGGCAGCAGCGTCGTTTCCGCCATGCCGGCCATGTTGAAGACCCCAATCAGAAACAGCAACGACCGGATCGATCGAGTGCGCCAGGCGTAAGTCAATCCTTCTTGTAGATCGCTCCACAAGCCGCGCCGCGTCGGCAAGGCGGTGTGAGCGGGTAAGTGCATGGCGCGCAGCGCGAGAAGGACGGCCACATAGCTCAGGGCGTTGATGACAAAGCACACGCCCGAGCCCACACTCATCAGGATTATCCCAGCGATGCACGGCCCTGCCAGGCGGGCGCCGTTAAAGACCGACGAGTTAATGGCGATGGCGTTGGCCAGGTCCGGTCCCTTGTCGACGAGTTGGCTCAAAAAGGATTGACGCGTGGGAATGTCCAGTGCATTGACCACGCCGAGTAGGAAGCTCAGCCCAAGAATCTGCCACGGCTCGACCGCGCCGCTGATCGTCAAAAACGCCAGCACGACAGCCTGGCTCATGGCCGTCGCCTGCGTCAAGAACAAGAGCCGACGCCGATCAAAGGCATCGATGAGGCAACCGGCCAGCGGGGTCAAAAAAGCGCCGGTATTTGGCCGGCGAAAGCGACCAGACCAAGCCACAGAGGCGATCCCGTGAGTTCATACACCAGCCAGGCCATGGCCACCTGTTGCATCCAACTCCCGATGACGGATGCGCCCTGGCCCAGAATATAGAGGCGGAAGTTACGGTGCGCGAAGGCACGCCAGGGTTTGGGTGCCATGCCCACCGCATTTTGGGTGGGCATGCTGACCATGAACGCATTCCGGATCTTATCTGTCACACCAATTCCCGGTTTGCGCATGTGAGTTTGGAGGAACCTCCATGCCCACCCAAATGCGGTGGGCATGGCACCCCGATCGCGTCTGCAAACTCCAAAGGCGCCATCGGATCGCTAACAACGTCCACATCTCGAGCGGGCCGGCATTGGGCGAGAATGCCGGCCACGCGTTCCGCTTCGGGAATCGGCGTGCTGGTGCCGGGTTTGACGGCGACACAGGCGCCTCCCACGATGCGCGTCATGATTTTACCGCAGCCGGCGCTGTTGCCACGCAAATGCGGCGCATCGAGTAAACCGACGGCCACCGCTTCGGCAAGCGTGTCCGGGTCGGTGAATGGATCACGACCGGCGGGAGCCAATCGCGCGATGGCTCCGAGCAGGATGGACGCTTCTCCCAATAGCTGAGCGCGGCGGTGCTGCACGCGGGAATCATTGGTCATGTCGGGCAGACCCAACACGCACTGCGAGATTACGCCGTCGGTGATGCGGCACGCCTGAATTAGTTCGGCAGCGGTCGTGGCATGATGCGCTTCCGTGGGTCCGACGATATGGACGATGTGCGGCTTTAGCTGCATTTGCAAGGCGACGGTGGCCGCCAGGTGTCCGCAGGCGACGTGCGGATCGGGTGGATACGACGTTAGCCCGCCACGCGTCTCGCGCCAGACATGAAACTGCTCGTTTTGCAAGCCTTCCACGAGGTCGAGCTTGGCAAGCATTTTGCCCAGGTCCATCACGGGAGATGTATTGGGCGGATTGTTGAACATCAATTGTTGCACATAGTCGCGAACACCGGCAGCGCGAGCATTGTAAGCCGCCAAATAGGCGGCAACCACGGCCACCACATCCGGCGCGTCGCGCAAGCTCCAGTGGTGGGATTCGTTCATTTCGACAGGAATCCCGCGCTGGGCATGCCAAGCCATGAGCGCCTGAGTCTCCGGAATGGCTGTCCGCAGCGGACGTTGGCTGCGGCCATCGAGTAGGGTGTACCAAAAGAGCGGCACGGCGCACCAAGCGTTGTTGATCGAGCGCGCCAGCATGTCGGCCCATTGCCGGGTGTCGCGGGTGCCACTGTAGCAACGCATCAACGGATAATTACCGAGGCGCGTGTGCGCGTAAATGGCAGCCAGGTCGGCCTCGGTGCGCACCGGCACCCCGCCGGCACCATGCTCGTTGGGGTCCATTTCGGCCGGGCGGAAAAAATGCTCTTGAGCGTTTTGATCGGTCCCCAGCGATAAGACGTCCAGGCATTCCGCGCGGGCAATATCGACGGCGCCGGCAACGGTTTCATCGACGGTTGGTCTGCCAAAATGGTGCCGCAAAAGAGGATAAGGCGCTTTCCAGCGAACGCGCTCGGCCAACGTTTGGGGGGGCGGCGCCAGGTTGGGCGGCTGTCTGCTCTCCGCGCAAAAAGGCTACCACCGCCTGTTTGGACGCGCCACTGGCAAACGCCATTTGAAAAAGGCCCGTTTCTCGGGCAATCGCGACGCATGGCTCCGTCCCACCAAAGAGCCAACGGCGTCCTGCTTCGCCGCGTGCTTGCGTTCGGGCCGCCAACTCATCGAGCAAGCGCCGGCAGTTTTCAGGCGTCAAGCGATAGCCGACAGCCACCAGCGCGGGATCGAGTTCGGCCACCTTATCAAGCAAGGCATCGATTGAAACAGCCGGGCCGAGACAGACGGTGTGATATCCCAACTCTTCGGCGAGATTGAGAAAATTGACCACGCCGGCGACGTGAACACAATCGCCGATGGCGGCGCCAAGGATAAGTCGTTCTTGCATGAGCTGACCAGCTATTAGTTGGGAGCACCTTGCGTAGGATAGGTTTCCAACCTGTCCGTCACCGCCATACGGTCAGGTTGGAAACCTAACCTACGAATACTTTTGCATTCCGCTTAATGAAAATGTTGACGATAGGCCCGGAATTTCCCACATACTCCCGTATCCCCACTGGACTTAACCCACCAAGCCCGAGGGCATCGACGGTTCGCGGCCGCTGCCACGCTGCGCCGCCCAATGCTTGGCGGGCGAGCTTAACCAAGCCGGCCAGCGTCGGCAAGATCAGCCCGGCGGCCTGGCCCAGACTGAGCATGGGACAGAGGCCTGTCGGCACGTCTTCCCAGAGATAGCGATGATTGAGGGTCGCGGGCGCCTTGATGCCGACATATGCCGGGTTGCCGCCAACGGCGTCGAGCATCGAACGCGATTCATGGGCGTACGCCGCCGCGATCCAGCGCGGGATGGACGGGACACTGACGCCATACGCGCGGGCGACACTGAGCCGTTCGGCATCAGCGGCCGTGAGCACGGCGGCGACGTGCGGCGTGACCCCTTCGTTGTAAAAATCGAAGACCTCGCCGCGCACAATGCGCTTGGCGTTGCCGAGGAGAATGGTTGGATGAAGAATAGCGCCCACATTGCCCAGCCCGGTGTGCAACACCGAGCGGGCGGCCGTCAGCATGGGAAGCAAAGCCCGACATTTTCGCACTAACTCTTCCGTGCGGAAGGCAGGCAGCGCGGCCGCCTCGATTTGATCCTTGGTCCCGAAGACGGTCGCTTCCGCGGGTCCGACGCAGCGTGCGGCCAGCGGAAAGGTGTTGGCCTCGCCCAGCAAAATATCAGCGCAACATCCCGCGGCGCGGAGTGTGCGGCGAAACTCCAGCGCGCCGCCCGTGCGGCCGGGCAAGAGCAATACGGTTTGGCCGTCTCGCAAATACGGGGCACATGCCCGGGCGATGTCGGCATGCGCCGAGGCCGGCACCGCGACCAGGACGATCGCGCAATCCGCGAGCGCTCGCTGCATGTCGCAGGTGGCCGACGCGATGGGTGCAAAAGATCGCACATCCCCCGGCAAGTGCAAATGAACACCGCCCGCCTTTGAGACCGCCGCGATCCGCGCCGCCGAGCGATTCCAGAGGGTGACACGCCGACCATTTTTGGCCAAGAACGCGGCCAGGGCGAGCCCCCCGTGACCGGCGCCAAGCACGGCAACGCTTGGGCGAAGGAGCCGATGACTAACCAGCGAACCGACGGTCGATCGCCACGCGGATCCCTCGTGGTCGGGTTTGGCAAATGGATACGTCGGATAAAGCGCCGCGCCGTCGCCGGGCGCGAAACCGGCCGTGGCCTGGCCGCTGTTTAGCCTGTCCCGTACGTGCAGCCGATTTTTTTGGCTGTTTCTATCAAGCATGGCTCTTTCCTGTTTTCCGTCCGATTCTTACGTTCCGTTTTCCGTTTAATTGTGCGTCGTCACGGCGAGCCACCGTCCCAAAGTTCGCCCAGGCTCTCGACCGAGGCGGCGGGAACACCGGTTGTCAAGTTCGCGCACGCCAAATAAGACACGCCGAACCCCGCAGCCACGAGCGCCGTAGTGAGCAGGGCCATCCATAGCGCGTAACCCTGCTTTGAATGCGTTCGCCGGGCGCGCGGATCGCTTGCAAACGCGGCCTGGGTATCTGTTTGCGTCAACTGGTCCGGTTTTTGGGCAGCCATCGCCGTTCTCCCAAACACGCGCCGTTGTCTCACTTGCCGCGCGATACACGATTGGCGCGGAACTTACCCGACAAAGAGAGTACGGCTCCACCTGTTACAATCTGGCAGTGTGATTTTTTATTTGCCGAGATGAGGTGCGAAGTGCGATTAAATGTCTCCGGTGAGCCGGATTGGCAATCCGGCCTACGACGTAAAATAGAAGTGCTAGGTTTTGCGGGGACCAGGGGTATTAGAGCATGGCGGGAATACATGACTCAGGCACCAGAGTCTCGCTGCTTGGCCGCTTGCGACTGGATCCCAACAACCAGGCGGCCTGGGGCGAGTTTGTCGATCATTACGGTGGGAAGATCTATACGTGGTGCCGGAAATGGAATTTGCAGGAAGCCGATGCGCAGGATGTCACCCAAAACGTGCTGCTCAAGTTAGCGCAAAAACTGCGTGAATTTTCCTATGATCCGTCACGAAGCTTTCGCGCCTGGCTCAAGACGTTGACGCGCCATGCGTGGAGCGATTTTTTGGAAACCCGGCACCGGCCCGGCCTGGGTAGCGGCGACAGCGGCGTGCGCGGGATGCTGGATTCCGTCGAGGCACGCGAAGATTTGGTAAAACACCTGGAAGCCGAATACGATCGCGAAGTTTTCGAGGAAGCCATGGCCCGCATTCGGCTCCGGGTCGCGCCGCAGACGTGGAGCGCCTTCACGTTGACCGCACTCGACGGTCTCTCGGGGGCGGAGGCTGCCGAACGAATTCCCATGCAGGTGGCGCAAGTGTTCGTCGCCAAGCGCCGCGTGCAAAAAATGCTTCAGGCGGAAGTCGCCAAGCTTGACAAACAAGACGATGCGTAAGGTCGTTCGGCCCCACGTCCTTTTCGAAACCAATGACAGCGTGAGATACGGCGATGAGCCAGTGCCCTTCCGCCGATGAGCTCGAGCGGATGCTCGACGAACAACTGACCGATGCGGATCAGCATAGCGTCACCGTGCATGTCAAGACTTGCGCCCTTTGCCAAGAAAAACTGGAAGGCTTGACTGCCATCACCGCGATGAGCGGCGGCTCCTGCACGCTTGTGGTTGGTCGTGAGACTGAGGCGTCGCGCGAAAACCAAACCATGGTTTCCTTTTTGGCGCGGCTTAAAGACACGTCGGCGAGCGTCCTCTTGGAGACCGCGCCGCCCGGATCGGACGGCGCCGCGCTGCCTCGCCAAAAAAGCGAACCAGCGCATGCCGGCGGTGTTCCAAGCGTGGCGGGCTACGAGATCGAACTGGAAATCGGCCGCGGCGGCATGGGTGTCGTATACAAGGCTCGGCAGACGGGACTCAACCGTTCAGTGGCTCTCAAGATGATTTTAGCCGGCCCCCATGCGCCCCAAAGACTTGGCCCGGTTTCGTCAAGAAGCCGAAGCGGTCGCGAGTCTGCATCATCCCAATATCGTGCAAATCTACGACATCGGCGAAGCGGACGGCATTCCGTACCTGGTGCTTGAGTATGTGGGCGAAGGCAATCTGGTGCAGCACCTGCGCGGCGATCCGCAGGAATTGAAGCCGGCTGTCCGCCTCATGGAGACGCTTGCACGGACTGTTCACTTCGCCCACCAACAAGGAGTGGTGCACCGCGACTTGAAGCCCGCGAACATTCTCTTGGCGTCCATCGCCGGCACTTCCCAGAGTGCCGTCACTGACAGCAGTGGCCCGCAACTCGGTCCCTTTTTTCCCGGCCATAAAGCGCATGTGCCCGGCAGCCACGATTTGCGCCGAAAATCACCGATTTCGGTTTGGCCAAGCGCCTCGATGACGCAAGTCCGACTCCGAGCGGCGAAATCGTCGGCACGCCCAGTTATATGGCTCCGGAACAAGCGGGTGGCAAATCCAACCTGGTGGGCCCGACCACCGATGTCTATGCGCTTGGCGCGATTCTTTACGAAATGCTCACCGGTAGACCTCCCTTCAAGGGACCGACGCCGCTGGACACGCTCGTGCAAGTAGTCCACGAAGAGCCGGTGCGCCCAGGCCGTCTGAGGCCCAGCTTGCCGCTCGATCTGGAAACCATTTGCCTCAAGTGCCTGAACAAAGACCCGTCACGGCGCTTTGTCACGGCGGAGGCACTGGCGGAGGATCTGCAGCGCTATTTGAAGGGCAAGCCGATCTTGGCCCGACCGGTCGGTCTGGCGGAGCGCCGCCTGGAAATGGTCGCGCCGCCGCCCGCTGACCTCCGCGCTGCTTGCGGGCATGATTCTCAGTGTTCTCTTGGGGTTTGCGGGTGTAACCTGGCAATGGCAGGAAGCACGACGGGCACGGGACGTGGCCCTCGGAGAAAAACGTGACAAGGAAATCCAGACCCAACAAGCGGAAGCCGCTCGGGCCCTGGCGATCGACGAGCGCCGCCGGGCGCAGGTCAACCTGTACTTCAGCCGCATCGCGCAAGGGCAGCTACAGTGGCGTGTCAACAACGTCCTGGGCGCCCGCGAAAGCCTGGCAATGTGCCGGCCACTTCCCGATCAGGAAGATCAGCGCGGCTGGGAATGGCATTATCTGCGCGAGTTGTTCAATGCCGACCTGATGACGCTCAATCACGGCCACCGCGGCAGCGGTGGCACCGCGGCGTTTCATCCCAACGGCAAAGTGATTGCCGCCGTGGTAGGCGGGCATCCCACCGATGACGACGCCCACACTGGCGAAGTCCGGTTTTGGGACGCGAAAACCGGGGACTTGCTCCGCAGTTTGCGCGCTCCGGGCACCGCGCACCGCCTTGTGTTTAGACCTGACGGCGCTCGCCTGGCCCTGGCCACCACGGACGGTTCCATACTGATTTGGGACACTGCCACGGGCAGAGAACTCGTGCGCACGCCTCCCGATGGCCAGATGATCCCCAGCTTGGCGTACAGCCCCGATGGGCGCTCCTTGGCGGTGGCCAGCTGGGATCAAACCGTGCGAATCCTCAGCGCCGTCACGGGCCGAACACGCCAAGTTTTTCAAGGACACGCCGGTCCGGTCCAGAGCGTGGCGTTCCACCCCAACGGCAAATTGCTCGCCTCCGGCGACGGCGACGCCACGGTAAAAGTGTGGAACGTGCGCACCGGCCAGGACATCATGACGCTGCGGGGGCACAAAAGTCCCGTTTACGGAGTGGCGTTTAGTCCGGACGGAGAGCTTCTGTTGAGCGGCAGCAACAACGGGAACCTAAAAATATGGGAGATGGCCACGGGACGCGCCATCCAGAGTCTGACATCGCAGTCCGGGGCCGTGTTCGGCAGCTGCTTCAGCCCCGACGGTCGCTACCTCGCCTATTGCGGAGGGGATGCCACGGTGCGCGTCTGGGACCTGGAAGCCGGGAGCGCCGCGCATGACGTTTCGCGGCCACACGGCGCCCGTGGAAAGTGTCCACTTCAGTCCCGACGGCCAGCGCTTGGTCTCGTCCAGTCCGCTGGATGGCAGTGTCAAGGTATGGGACTTGACGCGGCATCCGGAATTTGCCACGTTTGCCCGCGCGCACGGCCGCGGCCCAGAACAAACGAAGGTGCGGGACTTGACCGCGCCACCGATGCAGCCATCCTTTCGCGCACCGGTCCGGACATCGAGGCGCTCGCCTTTCACGCCGACGGCAAGCACCTCGTTTCCGTGGCCGTGGGAGGCGAATTGCAGTTCTGGGACGCCGGCTCCGGCGTCCTCACCGAGCAGCGCTCGTTGCCCACGTGCGATGAGTTGATCACGCCGGCCGTGCTGGCGTCGTTCAATTCCGGCGGCACACGTCTGGCCGGCCGCGACCGGCTGGACCAAACGGTTGTCAAGGTATGGGATGTCGCGACCGGCATTGAGCTAATCGGGCTGCGCGGGCACACCATGCCCGTCCTAGTCGTGAAATTCAGCGTTGATGGACAATGGATCGTCACCTGCGCCTGCGAGGCGGAGCGGCGCGACCGCCCCCACGAAATCAAAGTCTGGGATGCCTCGACCGGGAGATGCCTTGTCAGCCTCACCGGCAAGGGCTTGTTGGTCACTGCCTCGTTCAGTCCCAGCGGACGCTGGATCGCGGCAGGAAGCGAAAACGGCGACATCCTGATTGCCGATTGGGCTGCCTCCAAAACAATCACGCGCTTCCCGGCGCACAAGGGCCACGTCGCGGCGCTCGCCTTTAGCCTGACCGGCCAATTGTTGGCGTCGGCCGGCCTGGATGATCGCCAACTCAAAATCTGGACTTTGGACGGATTCGATTCATCGAGCCCGTCGGGACCGCGCGCACTTGCCACCATCACCGCGCCGCCGCTCTTGTGCGATTTGGCCTTCACGCCCGACAATAAGCGCCTCGCCGGCATCAGCCGCGACGTGGTCAAAATGTGGGACGTCAGCACGCACCACGAAGTCCTATCATTGCGCGGCGCTCCCCAACGGCATTGGGACCCAGCCTTCAACCCACGCGTCGCCTTTAGCGCCGACGGCAAACGCTTGGCGGGAACCAACTGGAACGAATCGATCAGCATGTGGGATACCGGCATCGCCGGTGACGAAGGCGCCACCGCCCGGCATCAAACCGCACGCCGCCAGGCCGCGGAAGCGCGCGGCCTTTTGGCACCTCGAAGAAGCCGAAGATTGCTTGGGCCACCACAATCTCGCCGCCGCCCGCTTTCACTTGCAGCGCCTGGGCAACGCCGTTTTTTTGACGCCGCCCCTGCAAGCACGTAAGGATCGGCTCGCCAAGGAATTGGCGCAGTGATGTTGGAGATCCGCAGGGATTCGGAGTGACCTCATCCGGCGGATCTCGCGTTGTGCGCAGCTATTTGTTCCTGGTATAGAGAGGCGGCTTTGCACCATTTATACGCCGCCGGGACTATCCGATGTCAAAACAGGCTGAACGCGATTATCCTCTCAAAGTCGACCAACGGCATTTATTCAACAAGCCGTATGACGATCCACGGGTGCTGCGCGAGTTCGCACTGGCGCTGGACCTGTTTCTCAGGCACGTGCCGAGCGGCCAAATTCTCGACGTCGGCTGCGGGCCGGGTTGGACGAGTCTGCTGCTAGCCAAGGCAGGCTACGAGGTCACCGGCGTCGACATTTCCGAGCGCATGATCGAGATCGCCCGCGTGCGCAGCGAACGCGAAAGCACGCCGGTCGATTTCGTGGTCGGCGACATGGAAGAGCTGAACTGCGGGCGGGGCACCTTTGATGGCGTGCTATTTTTTGATTGCTTGCACCATTGCCCCGCCTATGCCGAGGCGCTGCGCCAAGCCGGCACGCAGCTTCGGGCCGGAGGCTACATCGTTCTGTTCGAGACGACCTGGCTGCATCGCTATTCGCGGCATGCCCGGGAGACGACGGCCACGTTCGGCGTCACCGAGCTTGGCTTCACGCGCCGCCAGTTACGCCACGCTCTGACGCGGGCCGGCTTTGCGGATGTCACCTTCTTTCACGATCCCGGACCGGCCTACCGAGGAATCGCCGGCTTCTGCAAAGCGACGCTGCGCCTCGTGTGCGATTTCGTCTTCTGCTTCCCGCAGGCGAAAAATATCGTCGTCGCGCGCAAAGAGCCGCGCACGCCGTAAGCGGTAAGCGGTTTCGGCCGACGCCAAACCGCTTACTGCGTGCGCGGCTCTTTGCTGCAATTC
The DNA here is from genome assembly GCA_963750865.1 of uncultured Planctomycetota bacterium. GTDB lineage: Bacteria > Planctomycetota > Planctomycetia > Gemmatales > Gemmataceae > CAVVSQ01. Next base: position 38,134 of record CAVVSQ010000017.1, on the reverse strand, counting down.
ACGCCGACAGGCGCTCCGGAGGATGCTCACTTCGTAGCAATTCCATATCGGCATCGACCATCATGGAAACCAATTCTTGGAAAGAGACTTCCGGTTGCCAGCCCAGCACACGCTGGGCCTTGCTGTTGTCGGCCATGAGCAAGTCCACTTCGGCAGGCCGATAAAACTGGGGGTCGATCACGACATGGCGCTTCCAATCGAGCCCCACGCGGGCAAAGGCGATCTTGACGAACTCGCCGACGCTGCGCGTTTGACCGGTGCCGATGACGAAATCGTCCGCCTCGTCTTGTTGCAGCATAAGCCACATTGCGCGCACATAATCCCCGGCAAAGCCCCAATCGCGCTTGGCATCTAGGTTGCCCAGCCGCAATTCGCTTTGCAGCCCGAGCTTGATGCGGGCCACGCTGTGCGTGATCTTGCGCGTGACGAATTCCATGCCGCGGCGCGGGCCCTCATGATTGAAGAGAATGCCCGAGCAAGCGAACAGGTTGTAGCTTTCGCGGTAGTTGACGGTGATATGGTGCCCGTAAACTTTGGCGACACCATAGGGGCTGCGCGGATAAAACGGCGTCGTCTCCGATTGCGGCGTCGCCCTGACCTTGCCGAACATCTCACTACTGGACGCCTGATAAAAGCGTGCTCTAGGGCATATTTGCCGCATGGCGTCCAAGAGGCGGGTGACGCCGACCGCGGTGAATTCCGCCGTGAGTACCGGCTGCTGCCAGCTCGTGGGCACGAATGACATCGCCGCCAAGTTGTAGATCTCATCCGGCTGAGTCTTTTCCAGCACGCGCGCGACCGACGTCTGGTCAAGCAAATCACCCTGGTGCAATTCAATGCGCTCCACAAACGATTGAATGCGGTGGCAATTCTCGGAGCTTGAGCGCCGGATCATGCCGCACACGTGATAGCCTTTTTCGAGCAGCAGTTCCGCCAGGTGCGAGCCATCCTGGCCCGTAATACCCGTGATTAGTGCTTTGCGCATGGGAATGAATCCTTTCTATGATGGTCGCCTCGTATAGCACAATCCGCGCGGCGGGAACAATGCCACTTCGCCGCCACCTCGTTTAGCCGCGACGCGCAGCGGAGCGCGATCACGACGCCGACCGCGCTCCGCTAGCTCGTCGCGGCTAAACGGGGGTTTCGATTGACGCGCTGGGGCGGATTGTTATGATTCGGCGATGACCCAGCTTTCCATCGTTATTCCAACTTACAATGGCCGCCGTCATCTTGAGCGCTGCTTGCCTAGTGTCTGCCGGCATGCGCCGCGCGGGACGCAAATCCTGGTCGTGGACGACGCGTCAAGCGATGATACCATTGCCTGGATTGCGCCGCTTTCCAGCCGTCGAAGTCATCGCCTTGGCGGCAAACCAGGGCTTTGTGGCGGCGGCCAATGAAGGCATACGGCATGCACGCGGCGCCGTCATTGAACTTCTCAATAACGATACCGAAGTCTGCGCCGGCTGGGCGGAGCCGTGCCTGCGCTGGTTCGCGGACCCAACCATTGGCAGCGTCGCCCCGCTGGTGCTAAAGATGGAGCGCCCGGATGTGATCGACAGTGCCGGCATGGATTATCACCTGTGCGGTTGGGCGTTCAACCGGGGCTTGAATCGCCGGCGCGGCTCGGCCTACGATGTGCCCTGCGAAGTCTTTGGCCCTTCCGGTTCGGCGGGCTTTTATCGCCGCGCCGCGTTGGCAAGAGCGGGATTGCTGTTACCCGAGCTGGGCGCCTACTTCGAGGACACCGATCTGGCCTTTCGCCTCCGGTGGGCAGGCTTTCGCTGCATGTTCGAGCCGGCCGGTCAGGTGCTCCACCAAGGATCCGCGACTTATGGACAAGCGGGCCCGCGGGTGACGCACCTGATTTCGCGCAATGAAGAGCTTGTGTTTTGGATGAACTTGCCGCTGCCAATGTTGGTATTCGCCGTCCTCCCCCATGTGGCGTTTTTCGGTGTGCGCCTCTTGCGCAAGCTGCCCACGGCGCGGCTGCTCCCGTTTTTGGCGGGGAAATGGGAGGCACTCGCCGGCTGGCGCACCCATTCTACGGCGGCGCCGCCAGCTTCATGAACTCGCGCGCGGCAGCGCGGTGCCGATCAACTTGCATCTTTCGCGAAGTGCCGCGGTGGTCGGTCAAGGCGTCAACTGGCTGCGGCGGCGCGAATGTGCGTAGTTTGAGCTCAATTCAAAGGGAAGACCAAGCGTGCCACGGGCAGCTTGTCTGCCCGTGCGGCGGGACAGAGCTTGCTCCGGGGTCAGCACGGGCAGCAAGCTGCCCGTGGCACCCAAATCGCAAGGGAGGGCGCTTTTCCTAAGCTTCCCAGCCTTTGGACGGCTCAGGAGAGCCGTCCCACTAAGATTAAGCGGCTACGCGATGTCGCTCTCCCGCCAACCTATCAAACAAATCCAGCATGCGCTTGCCCACATTGCCGTCGAGCACGCCCCACTGATGCGCACAGGCCTCTTGCTTCCGCCGTATCTCCGCGAAGAAAGCTGGCTCGTTGGCCAAGCGCAGCATCACCGCCTCGAAATCGCTTTGTTCTTCGACGAGGATCACGCCCGGCACCTTGAGGTAATCCGTGTACCGGTAGCGGTAGACATCGTAGTTCACGACCGGCTTGCCGGCGGCAATCGCCCAGCGAATCGTCGATGAGACGCTGGCGACGAAGAGATCGCAGAGCGGCACCAGCGCGGCGGTGCCCAGTGAGGCGATTTTGATGCGCTCGGTTTCCAGGTGCAACATGCTATCGCGCACGACGGATGGATGCAGCGCAATGACGATGTTGTGATTCTTGATTTTCTTAAGTGTGCTTAACCAAAAGCGCGTGAGTTCCTCATAGCTTTTGAAGTCGCACTCCGGTCGGCCGCCGGTTAGATAGAGGAAATCGGGAGGAAACGCCACCAAAAAAAACGGGTCATCGGCGGGCAATTGAAGTTCTTCGAGAAGACGGCGTCGCGCGGGGACGGTATCGCGAATTGAGCGCGCCAGCGTGTCGTTGGCGAGCGAGCCGGTGGCGACCAATTGCTCGGCAGGTAGGCCCCCCTCAAGGTAGTATTCGCGCATCGCCTCGCTCTCGACGCAGATCGCATCCGCCGCGCCGCTGTTGAAGATCCACGGCAACGGCGGAGCGGATCCGAGGCTTTCCATGGCGAACACATCCCCACCGGGCCGGCGCAGGATGCTTTTGCCACGGTGGCGCCGCACCCAGCGCGGATGACGCCACGCGGCGGCGATGTTCACCAGGGAATTGAGATGGTACGCGGGGTCATTGAAGTAAACCTCCGCTTGTTCGAGGCCATTGGACATGGTGGACGGAACGAGAACGACCCGCACGCCCTGGTCGTGTGCAGCCTTGATGCAGTCGGACGTGTCGTAACCGACCATATCGCCGGCCAGTATCATTAGACGTGCGTCCGTATCGCGCAATACGCCATGAATGAAGCGCGCACGCTGCCGATGATGGCGCAGGTAATAAAAGTAATTGCCGTGAAACCAGCGGGCCACGATGCCCGCGGCGCGCCGGCCGCGGCGATAAGCGGCTTTCAGCAGGCGACGCGGTTGCAGCACCAGATGCCGTCTTGATTTTTGGAGGACCGGACCAGGGGGTGTTTCGGCATGGCTCGGTGGTGAACGCGAGCCCCGCGCAATCGCGCGACCGAACTCATCCAAGCACGTCAACCCATCGGCGAGACATTGCTCAATGTCGCGAACAATGGTGGGATAAGGCCAGGCGAACAGCATGATCGGACGATACTCGGTCGAGGCGTGCAAGAGCCGGCCGACCCTTTGCAGTTCGATGTAAAAGGTGTTGGTGTGCACGGGGATTAAGACGGAAGTCTTGGTCATGAAAAGTGCCGTTTAAAACGCTCGTTATCTTCCCCCTCTCCCGCTGTACTCGGGGGGAGAGGGATGGGGTGAGGGGGATAGGATCCCTCGCAACAACTTCACGTTCTTGCATACGACCCGAGCCCCTCACCCCTGCCCCTCTCCCCCGAGTAGAGGGGAGAGGGGAGTGTAAGGGCTCCCGTTTCTAAACCGCACTGCTCATTTCCTTATTCGTGGAATCGCCAGTTTAAGAATGCTTTTCAGTAACGCGGCGATCGAGCGTGCCCATTTGCCTAAGGCCAGCGCGATGCCCCAGGTTTCCTTCAGCACGTTCCGCGCTTTGACGCGCACCGAATTGAGGTGGGGCAACCATTTGGGATTGGTCTCTTGCACCCACGCCTTGAACTGGTCCCACGTGATTTCGTCCAATTGAATCAGGCGATTGACGCACTGCACGACCGGATCGACTGTTTGCGGTGCCGGATCGAGATACTTCACCAAACCTTTCGCCTGCATCATCATCTCGCGCACCTCTTCGCCGCGACTGCGATCGACGCGGCAGTCGATCAGGCGGACCTTGCGCTCCCACACGCTTTTCTTCAGCATTTGTTGGTGGTAATGGCAGGTTTCCTCGACGCGCCCGTACTTATACCCCTGCTCCTCCACCAGCTTGGCGATGATGATGTCTTCATTGCGATATAGGAAATCATCGTCGATTTTGGGCAACACTTTTTGAAAAGCCGCGCACCGACCCATTTGGCTGCCCGAAAACGAGCGCCAGTCCGGCAACTCCAGTGGAAAATCCAGCAGAACCGTAAGATGCTGCCGGCACTCGAACCAATCGTATTTTTCCTGGTGAGAGCACATGATGTCAAACCACCCGGCCGGCAAGTACACATCAGAATGAAGATAGACGAACCAATCGGTGCGCACCTCCTCGATCAACTTACGCAGGCTAAAGCCCAGCGAGACGAACTCGCGGTGGTCGAACACCGTCACCCGCGGGAAATCGCGGGCAATCGCCAATGTCTGGTCAATACAGCCGGCATCGCCCAAAAGCAGACGCTTGACCGGAATCTCTCGATAAATGGACAGGAGGTTTTTGCGCCAAAGGTCGTTGGTGTGCATCACCGGAATAATGACATCAATGCCGTTGGCGGGTTCCCGCGTGAAGCGATCGACGAAGGGCTCGTCGGGGGACATATAAATGTCGAGGATCGGGCGTTGCTCGGCAGGCGCGGCGGCCGGGGATTCGGCAGCGGAGCCGTTCGTGGTGCGCTTGGTGAACGATGCAGGGCGTTTTGTGAGTTGCATGTTGGTTCCCAGTCAATTGATAGTTCAAGGAGCCGCGCACGCAGTAAGCGGTTAATGCGCTCGCATCGTTAGCAATCGCTTACTGCGTGAGCGGGTCTTTACGCCGCGGCCCGGCTATCTTTGGCGCCGGTCAGCTCTTCGATCAGCGTGATCAAACGATCGCCGGCGTGCCCGTCCAACACGCCCCAATGCCCATTGGCGCCGCCGGCGGCCACGCTATCCGCATGAGCCAGCACTTGGTTAAGCGCTGGGCAAACTCGGAGCGGTTTTCGAACGTGTGCAGGTCCGGCACTCCTTCGAAGTCGTCGTAGCGAAAACGGTAGACGTCATAATTAACCACGGGTTTGCCGCAAGCGAGCGCCATGCTGATGGTCGCGGAGACGCTCGCCACGAACACGTCACAGAGCGGTATAAGCCGGGCGATATCGTCGGTCACCAGGCGAACACCCAGGCGCATCCAGGTGTTGGATTTCGCGCAGCGGCGTGCGCGGATGCGGATTGACTATGACATGACAATCATGCAACGAGCCCAGCGTTTCCGCCCAAAAGTCCAAGATGTCCATGTAACTGCGAAATTCGCAATCCGGTCGGTCCTCGGGATGTTGATTGGGAGGCAGGGCGCAGAGAATCAAGGCGCGGTCATCTTGCCAACCCAGACCATTCAGCAGCTTTTCCCGCACCAAGCGTGCGTTTGCCTGACGGCATGCCAATTCGTCCTGTCGGAGCGATCCTATGTTTCGCAATTGCTCACTCGGCAGGCCCGCACGCAGATAATACTGCCGGACAGCTTCGCTTTCGACCGCGATGACGTCGGCAGAGCCGCTATTGACGATCCAGGGGCATGGCGGCGCCAGATCCAGCCATTCCTGGGCGACGATGTGATCGGCGGGCAGCCGCAACAAGCGCCGGCCTCGATGCGTGTAAACCCAATTAGGATGCAGCCGGGCCACGGCGCTGCGAAAGAGACCGCGAACGAAATGGCGCGGGTTGCGCCAATAGGCTTCGGCCGGCTCGCGCGCATTGGCGATGGTGTAGGGGATAACGATCGACGGGATGCCGCGTTCGTGCCCTGCCTTGATGAAACTCGGAATGTTGTATTCGACGTTGTCCTCGGGCATGACGAGCACCACCGGCGTGTGTTCATCAAGAATCCGCCGAGCCCAATCGAGCAGCCGTCTATAAAAGCGGACGCGACTCACGCCCCGATAGGCCTTCCGTGCCAGGTTGATAACCTTATGCCGCCAACCCCCGGGCAGATCCGCGCACGACTGCGGCAGCGGCGCCGGCGCATAGACAAACGCGAAGCCCTCGTCCTCGCATTGAGCGATGTCTTCGGCAAAGCGCGGATACTGGTACTCGAATAAAAAGAATGGCTCGAATCCCGTGCGCGCTTTCAGCAGGCGCACAACGCGGATCATTTCCCGGAAATGGGAATCGAGGTAAACCCAGAGCATGACACGCGGTTTCGGCATATCCGTTATTGGTCGTGAGTAAAACACCGGTCGCTAACCATCACGGCGCGCCACGATGTTACGCCGCGGCTTTGTGCGCCAAGCTACTTTCCAGCGCCCGCACAAAGGCGGCGACGTTTTCTTCCGCCGTCACGCCCGCCCAATTGTAAAGTTCGGGAATGGTGCAGCCGCGAAAGCTCACGTCTTCGAGCGCTTGCAAAAAAAGGCGCACGAGGCGTTGGTCGGGCCGGTAGCCCCCAGAGATTTCTTTCAAGGCCGCGCGGCACTGGGCGGCAGTCGGCACGTAAAAGACGCCTTCGCAGTCCCGATACCAGGCGTGGCCAAACACCAGCGCCGGCTTGCCGCGCATGACCGCTTCCCAACCCGAAGTTCCCGTAAGCGTCGCCACCGCTCGTGCGTGATCGATCAAATCAAACGGCGAGTACGCTTGCGGCACCAATTGCACGTTGGGCAGCGCGGCGACATCGTCGTAAAACTGAGCGGAGCGCGTGAGTTCGCCGGACCCTTCGATTTCCCATTGGAACGGATGTTCCTTGACGCAGACTTTCCAACCCCGGGGGGCACACTTTGACAAGAGATCGACAACCAAAAACTGGTTGGTGAACACGTCGCCCTCGGGGCAACTGGATTTCTCCGGTTGGTAATGCAGCGCGTGGTAAACGTACGGTTGACTGTAATCGACGGGTTTCGCCAATTGTTCATAATGCGCGCGCAGGTTGATTTTCTTCTTGGCCGCCATCAGGCGATAGACCCAGAATTCGAGTCCGCTATAGCCCGCTTGCTCAGGAACCTTGCCGGATTGCATGAGATAGCTGAGCGGCGCCGGCTGTGCCAATCCCGTCGGGATGCGGCCGAAGACTTCCAGGAAACCCTGATAGATTTGCGTCGTGCAATAAAGCGCCTCGGCCACCGTTTGGCGATTGTAGCTTCCCTGTTTGCGCAGCGTTTCCGCCAAGACTTCGAAGTCGCGCGGCAGCTGCCGTTGAAAGTTTAGATAGCGCGCCAGTCGCCAGGGGCTCAGCCTATATCTCTGCGACCATAGCTTGCGCAGTACACGCCGTGGATGCAGCTTGCCCACAAGCCGGGCTACCTTGGAAGGCTCGCGCGCGGCACCGCTTTCCGGTTCTTTTTCCTTGAGCGAGGGTAATGTCTCGCGATATTGGCTCTTCAAATACTCGGGCAAACCCTCTTTATAAGAGCCTTGCGTGCGCGCGAGATAGCGCTGCATCCAGTCGCCCAGGACGGGTTCGTAAATGGGCCTGGCCTGCAAGTTGCGGTAGGCGCTGAGCAATTCGTCGCTGCCGCGTTCGAATTGATTGATGGGGCAAATCAGACCATCGACCGCCGTTTCGCTAAAGAGAACCGTCGGAATGCCATTTCGCTTGCAAAGCTCGTAAAGAACGTAGTCGTAAACCAGGTGCGGGGAATTGGGAAGTAAGACCGCCTGCGGCTGATACGTCTCGAGCATGCCGAGCCAATAGCGCAAGTGGCGATGAAACAGCCGCACACGGTCGGTGTAGGTCATCGACTCGTCGGGATCGGTGCGCTGCAGCATCTGCAGCGCCGTGCGCTCGCAGTGGGCCATGTCTCCGAGCAGTGTCGCATCGAGTGCGGGTAGGGTTTGATTCGCATGATGAGGGCAAGGGATGCCGCGCACCGCGTCGAAATTCGCATGGAAGCAGGCGCGCGCAAAGCGCTCGCGCACCCGGCCTGCGAAGGCGTGGTGCCCCGTCCAATAGACCGGTTCGTAGTCCAGATCGCTCTGCAATCTGGCGGCCACATCGAGCCATAGAGGCACCGAGCATTCGATAAAAAATACGGGCTTGGCCATGCGCACGGGCACTCCGGCGATTTTTTTCTCCCCCCTTTCGAAGGAGGGGCTGGGCGGGACTTGGCGCGATCGTGTCGCAATGACCGCCCCGCGCTCCGCTGCGCGTCGCGGCTAAACGGCGATCATTTTTCGGGTCATCATTCATAGCTAAGCAGCCGAGAAAGGTCAACGCGAATGGGGCCCGAAGATGGGCATTTTGGGCAAAGGAGCCGCGCACACAGTAAGCGGTCTTTCGAGGCGCAACATTAAGCGCGCTTACTGCGTGCGCGGCTCCTTGCTGTGTTCGTGAAGTCAACTTGTTTCTGGAAATTGTCCTCGGTATAGTCCGCGAGCCTTTGGGGGCATTACCACGCTATAGGGGGCCGACACCAATGATTGCCGCGGCAACCAGTCCAAGTTATTGGTCGAAGATCTGGGAATTGCGCCATTTCCTCCTCTGCTTGGTTCAGCTCGATCTACGCAATCGCTATCGGCGCACGGTCTTGGGGATCGGCTGGTCGCTCTTGAACCCGATCTTCATGGTGATCGTGCTCTGCACCGTTTTTTCCAAGGTCATGAACCTGGATGTCCGCGACCATGCACCGTTCGTCATGGGCGGCATCGGCATCTGGGCGTTCCTCAATGCGTCCATTCTCGAAGGGTGCAACTGCATCTATGGCGGTGACAAATACATTCGCTCGACTCCCATGCCGATGGCCATCTACCCGGCCCGCGTCGTCATGGGACTGTTTTTTCAGTTCCTCATCGTCATAGGATTGACGATTCTTATCACGCTTGTCCTGCGCGGCTACGACAACCCCATAACTTTGCTAGCCCTTTTGCCGGCGTTGGCCGTGCTTTGCTTGTTCGCGTGGGCAATGGGAGTTCTGTTCGGCTTCGCCAATGTCTACTTTCCGGACACGCAGCAAATCGCCTCAGTTTTCATGCAAGTTCTCTTCTACCTGACGCCGGTGTTTTATCCGCCTAGCATCATCACCAGTTCATTCATGAAAACATGCTTGCGCTTCAATCCGTTCGCGGCCCTGGTAAGCATCGTTCGCGAGCCGCTCGTTTATAACCAGTCTGCCGCCGCTCGAAAATACCTTGTATGCGGTCATCATCACAGGTGTGGCCGTGCTCTTGGCAATCCGCATGTTGGCCAAGTGCGAACGCACGATCATTTTTCATCTATAAGGAGCCGCGCACGCAGTAAGCGGATGCTCGGCGTATCCGCGGCTTGACCGCTTACTGGGTGCGCAGGCTCTTAGGGGGCAAGGTTACCCAATGATCGCCATTGATTTAAACGACGCCAGTCTGACATTTCGCGTTCGCCAGCAAGGTCGGACTTCGCTCAAGGACGTGATTCTGCGCCGGCTGGCGCGGCGGAGCAACAATCCTTGGATCGAAATCAACGCCCTCAAGAACCTCAACCTCCATTTTGGCGAAGGCGAGCGCATTGGGCTCATGGGTCACAACGGGGCCGGCAAAAGCACGCTTCTCAAGGTGCTCGCCGGCGTCTATCCCGCAACGGGCGGCGACGTCAGCGTCGAAGGGCATATTCATTCACTGCTGGATATCGGCGTGGGCATCGAGGCGGATGCCAACGGCTGGGACAACATCCTCTATCGCTGCCTGGTGCAGGGGGACACGCCAACCCAGGCGCGGGAGAAATCCGACGCCATCGCCGAGTTCTCGGAGTTGGGCGAAGCGCTCAACATGCCGGTGCGCTTTTATTCGAGCGGCATGTCGGTGCGGCTCCTCTTTTCCATCGCCACCACCATCGAGCCGGAGATTTTGTTGCTTGATGAGATTTTGGGAGCGGGTGACGCCGGCTTTCAGGAGAAAGCACGCCGGCGCATGATGGACCTAATCGATCGCGCCCGTATACTGATTATCGCCAGCCACGATCCCAAGACGCTGGCGCGCCTATGCACCCGCGTGCTTTGGCTCGACCACGGCACCGTCGTCATGGACGGCAAACCGGACGACGTCATTCCGGCCTATGAGCAATTCATGCAGAAAGGCTACCAGGCCGCCGCATGAGTAGGAAGGTTGATGAAACCAATTAGCCTCACGGTAAACGGAAACCACGGTAACCGCGAATTTGCCTTCAACGCCAACGGCGTTGCATGTTAAAGCCCAGGGCAACGCCCTGGGTGGGACCGTCGATCATTACAAGCCCCAAGGGGCGCAACGGACGACAAGCCGTTTCGTGGCACCCCGTTGGGGCTCCAAACACTATCATGCGATATTCCCAGGGCTTCGCCCTGGGCTTTAACATATGACGCCGTTGGCGTCGAGAAGTCCCGCTTATGCCCTCCACCATTTTCCTCACCGGCGGCTGCGGCTTCATCGGCAGCAACCTTGTACGCTACCTCCTCGAGGCCGAGCCCGATTGGACAATCATCAATTTCGATGCGTTGACTTACGCCGGCAATCTCGCCAACCTCGCCGATCTGGAAGCTCATCCGCGCTACCGGTTCATGAATGGCGACATCACCAACCGCGAGCAAGTTCAGGCGGCGCTGGAAGGCGGCGTGCGGATCATCTTGCACCTGGCCGCTGAAAGCCATGTCGATCGCTCTATTCACGACAGCGGCCCGTTCGTGCGCACGAATGTTTTGGGCACTCAAGTTTTGCTGGACAGCGCTCTGGCAATTCGATGTCGAGCGCTTCATCCACGTCTCGACCGATGAAGTTTATGGCAGCCTGGGAGCGACCGGATATTTCTCCGAAGAAACGCCGCTGGCGCCGAACAGCCCCTATGCCGCGAGCAAGGCGGCTTCGGACTTGCTGGTTCGCAGCTACCAGCACACCTTTGGGTTGCCGGCCGTCATCACTCGCTGTTCCAACAATTACGGTCCCTATCAATTCCCGGAAAAGCTGCTGCCACTCTTCATCATCAACCTCATGGAAGACAAATCCGTTCCCGTTTATGGCGACGGTTTGCAGGTTCGCGATTGGATCCATGTGGCCGATCACTGCTCCGCCATTCACCGCGTGGCCAAAGAAGGCACGCCTGGGCAGGTGTACAACGTCGGCGGCCGCTGCGAAAAAACCAACCTCGAAATGACGCGCCTGTTGCTCGATATCCTGGGCAAGCCTGCCTCGCTCATTCGCCACGTCGCCGACCGCCTGGGCCACGACCGCCGTTATGCCATCGACTGCTCGAAGATCGAAAAGGAATTGGGTTGGCAGCCGGCGGTCGCGTTCGAGGAAGGCCTGCGCCAGACGGTTGCCTGGTATCAGAGCAATTCTGAGTGGGTGGCCTCCGTTCGCAGCGGAGCGTATCGCCAGTATTACGAGCGACAGTACGGCATCCAAAAAGGCTAATGCTCTGGCTAGTTGTATCGCTGCATTTCGTGGGACGGCTCTCCTGAGCCGTCCCACGTTGGGTAGCTGAAGTCGTGAGATTTCAGAATCTCAACGCATAGCAGAAAAGTGCAAGCCTCCCCAATAAGATATCCGCAAGTCCACAAGTTTTAATCACCAAGGATCCTCACCATGCGGACACCGCTTTTGCAAAGCACAATCGCTGAATATCCCTGTCGCCGCGGCAAGGTCCGCGATGTCTACGATCTGGGCGATCGCTTGGTCATCGTGGCCACCGATCGCATCAGCGCCTTCGACTGGGTGCTGCCCACGGGCATTCCCGACAAAGGCTGCGTGCTCACCAGCATGACGCTTTTTTGGCTCGATTACCTTAGAGTGCCCAATCACTTGCTTGGCACCGATGTTAAAAAAATGCCGGCGGCGTTCGCGGCGCAAGCGGACGTTTTGCAGGGGCGCACCATGCTAGTTAAGAAGGCGGAGGTGGTGCCGATCGAGTGCGTCGTCCGCGGTTACCTGGCAGGCTCCGGTTGGAAGGAATATCGCCGCAGCGGCACCGTGTGCGGTTTGAAGATCGCCCCGGGACTGGTGGAATGCCAACAGTTGCCGGAAGCTGTGTTTACACCTTCGACGAAAGCGGAGACGGGTCACGACGAGAACATCTCTTTCGAGGAGATGACGAAAACCACGGGAAGCAAACTTGCCGACGAATTGCGCCAACGAAGTCTCGACGTTTATAATCGGGCAGCCGATTACGCCCGTGGTCGAGGCATCGTGCTCGCCGACACTAAATTCGAATGGGGCCGCGTTCCCGGCGGTGAATTGATTTTGATCGACGAGGTGCTGACACCGGATAGCTCGCGGTTTTGGCCGCTCGACTCCTATCGCCCGGGTCAAAACCCGCCGTCGTATGACAAGCAATTTGTCCGGGACTGGCTCGAGACGTCGGGCTGGGACAAAAACAGCTCGCCTCCCGAGCTGCCCGCAGCGGTGGTTGAGAAGACGAGGGCGAAGTACTTGGAGGCGCACGAACGGTTGACAGGTAAGGCCCTCTAGCGGAGCGAAAGACAACGATGTGGGACGGCTCTCCCGAGCCGTCCTTTGCGCGGCGAACGGCTCAGGAGAGCCGTTCCACGTAAGGTTTAGCATGAATCCTTTGCGCTTGCTCATCATCGGAGCTCACCCCGACGATGCGGATTACGCTGCCGGCGGCACGGCGGCGTTGTTTCGTGCGGCCGGCCACGTCGTACAAATGGTTAGCCTCACCAATGGCGATGCCGGGCACCACGTAAGCGCCGGCGCCCCTTGGCACGCCGGCGCCGAGCCGAAGCGGCGGCGGCGGGTGCGGTTATCGGTGCTGATTACCTTGTTTGGGACAACCATGACGGCGAGCTTCTGCCGACGCTCGACAATCGCCGGCAAGTCATTCGCTTGCTGCGTTCTTTCCATCCTGACCTGGTTCTCACTCATCGTCCCAACGATTACCACCCGGACCATCGTTACACGAGCCAGCTCGTGCAAGACGCGGCGTACATGGTCACCGTCCCGGCGATCGTCTCGGACACGCCGCACCTGGCGGCCAACCCGGTGATCGCTTACCTTCCCGACGACTTTTCGCGGCCATACCCGTTCACGCCCAACGTGGCGCTCGATGTCGGCCCCGTCATGGACAAGGTGGTCGCGATGCTCGATTGCCATGAGTCGCAGTTCTACGAATGGTTGCCCTACAACGTCGGTGTTTTGCCGGAAGTGCCCAAAACTCCCCAGCAGCGGCGTGCCTGGTTGGCGGAGCAGGTGCGCAATCGTTTAAGAGGCCAGGCAAACCAATTTCGGCAACTGTTGTCGGCGACGTATGGCAGCGACATCGGAAGCCGCGTTGAATATGCGGAAGCTTTTGAGGTGTGTGAGTACGGCGCTCCGCTTGATGAGGGGTCGCGGAAGCGCTTGTTCGGTTGGATCAAAGAGCCGCGCATTCAGTAAGCGGGTTAATTGACCGCTGCATAAAACCGCTTACTGCGTGCGCGGCTCCTTTAACGCGTCCTCGGACCAAACGAAGGACGCTTGCTGAGCTTCACGTGGCCGCACTGCTAATCTCCGAACCTGTTCCAGCGGCGGCTGAAAATCGACCTGTATGATAAGACCCGTTTCCGGATCGCGATTGCTTTTGGCCAAACGCCAATTCGGCATCCAACAGACCAACTCGTACCTGCCAGCGGGGACTTTATCCAAAGAAAAACCACCGTGTGCGTCCGTGCGGGCAAAGTAGGGATGATCGGCAACCAAAAGGTAGCCGTGCATCCAAAAGAAAAACGAGCCACTGCTCAATTCAACGGTGCCGAGTTTGTCCAAACGTTGCCCGGTCGGCCCAGTGGACGCCGCGAAGGGTAGCGAAAAAAAGCCGCCCCACGGCCACGCAGCATGTGGAAATGTGGGTCGGCATTGACGATCTCCAGAGTGTCACCGGCGCGCATCCAACCGACGTTGCTCGTGATTTGCCTTGGTGGACATGCAATTGGCGTTCGCGGAGCTCGATGCGCGCTTTTGGCACGTCCCATGGCTTCGCCTTTTGGACATCCACCTGACGCAAAAAAACGACGACGTCCCGCATCGCCAGGGAACTGGGCTCTATGCGGGGCAGATTCGGGTTCGGTTGGTCCTTGCGAACGTCGACCGGATAATCGCCCGGCAAGCCGAAGATCTTGAACGGCGGTGCCTGGGGCAATTCGCCCTGCCAGTGCACCGTGCCGGATAGGGTGCCGGTTGCGGCTTCATCATACGCCGCGCCATAGACGCTGGTATCTGCCGCTTGCGGCTTGGCGGGCGCACGCGCTTCCGTGCACCCCACCGTAAACACGATAAAAATAAACGGCAAACAAGCGCGGCGAATGCATCCGTGCATGGTACGTAACCCCCTAGATCAAAGGTTTACCGCATTCCGTGGAATCCACGCAAGATGAACGCGCCGGCGAGCGGGGGGCGTAAGCCCCCTGTCTTGATATACGAGCGGTGAGCGGAGATGCGGCTGGTCGACGTGCGACGGGCAGGTCAGGGGGCTTACGCCCCCCGCTTTGCCATGGCTAATCTTTAGAACCACGCGGGATTGACCAGCCACTGCAGCGCCCCGGTTCCCTTGCGCGGTTCATCCCCGCATGAAATATGCGCGATGCCCGCCTTGGCCATGTCAATGTGCGCTCGCTTGCTGCCAAGTAGCCAGGCGGCAAAGAGGGCGATGTGCGGCAAATGACCGACGAGGGCGACCTTTTCGCCCCCTAATTTTCGCAGAAACTTGGCCAGCTTGCGCGGCTTCGCATCGGGAGCCAAGTCGTCGCAGACATGCACGAGGGGCACCGATCCCTCCCACGCTTTAAGCAGAAAATCGGTCGTTTGGCGGGCGCAGCAGCGGACTGGTGACGATGTTGTCGAGCGCGACGCCCTGGCGGTGGAGCACCTTGCCAACCGTTTGCGCCTGACTTTCGCCTTGCTCGCTGAGCGGCCGCTCGGCATCGTCCGTGATCCCGCGCTCGCCGAGCGCCAAGGCGTCCGCATGGCGGATCAGATATAAATCCATGGGCCTGTCCTTCGGAAATATGAATGCCTCGCTGAAATGAAGCACTGGCGGCCATCTGCCCTTTCTTTCATTCGCGATTATTCTCTATAATACTTACCTTCCCCGCCTCGGCCATGCGGCCCGATGCATTCCCCTACATGAGATTTGTGCGAATGAAGCGGAACGACCTTCGGAATGTTGCGATTATTGCTCACGTGGACCATGGCAAAACCACCATGGTCGATCAGATGATGCGCCAGTCCGGCCAATTTCGCCGCGAGGAGCTTGATCGGCTCGTCGGCGGTCAGCATGGCCTGATTCTCGATTCCAACGACCTTGAAAAAGAGCGTGGCATCACCATCTTGGCCAAGAACATCGCCCTCAACCTCGGCGGCACCAAGGTTAACATCATCGACACGCCCGGCCACGCCGACTTCGGCGGCGAGGTCGAGCGCGTCCTGAAACTGGCCGACGGTTGCTTGTTGCTGGTGGACGCCGCCGAAGGACCGCTGCCGCAAACTCGTTTCGTGCTGCGTAAGGCATTTGAGAATGGACTGCGGCCGATCGTCGTCATCAACAAGATTGACCGTCCCGATGCCAGGCCCACCGAAGTCCTCAACGCCGTTTTCGATTTGTTCGTCGAGCTCGACGCCGACGATGCCACGCTCGATTTTCCCGTCATTTATGCTGCCGGGCGCCAGGGGGTTTCAACCACCGATTTGGCGATCCCCGCCAAGGATTTTCACCCGCTCTACGACATGATCCTGGAGAAGGTGCCGGCCCCGGATGTGGAGCTCGATGGTCCGCTGCAGATGCTCATCACCACCCTCGATTACAGCGATTACGTCGGGCGGATCGCCATCGGCAAGGTTTTCCGCGGCAAGATCAAGAAGAACCAGCGCGTGGCCATGCTCAAGCACGACGGCAAGCGCGTGGATACGACGGTCAAGCAGCTTTACGTCTTTGATCGGTTGGGCCGGTCCGAAGCCGACGAAGTCGGGAGCCGGCGACATCTGTGCCGTGGTCGGCGTCGATGGCTTTGACATCGGCGACACTTTGGCCGACCTGGAGAATGCCGTTGCCTTGCCCCCTGTCAAAATCGACGAGCCCACGCTCGACATGATCTTTCGCATCAACGACAGCCCGTTCGCCGGCCAAGAGGGGACGTATGTCACCAGCCGGCAACTGCGGGATCGGCTCATGAAAGAACTGGAATCAAACGTCGCCTTGCGCGTGGTTCCCAGCGAGGAGAAACGCGACGAATTCCACGTCTCGGGTCGCGGTCTGCTCCATCTGTCCATCCTCATCGAGAACATGCGCCGCGAGGGGTTCGAGCTATCCGTCGGCAAGCCCCGCGTCATCAACAAGGTCATCGACGGCAAAGTTAAAGAGCCGATCGAATACCTGGTCATCGAAGCGCCCAACAACTGCGTCGGCGCCGTCATGGAGTTGGTCGGCAACCGCCGCGCCGAATGCGTCAAGCTCGACTCGCGCGCCGAACTGACGCACATCGAATTCACCATTCCCGGCGCGGCTTGATCGGCCTGCGCACCCGGCTGCTTAACGCCACGAGCGGCCAGGCCATCCTGCACCACAATTTCTTCGATTACCAGCCCTCGCGCGGCTCGATCCCCAGCCGTCTCAACGGCGTCATGGTGTCGATGGAAACGGGGCGAACCACGGCCTACGCCCTGGACACGCTTCAAGAGCGAGGCAATCTATTCGTCGGTGCCGGCGAGCAAGTCTATGAGGGCCAGATTGTCGCCGAGCATTGCCGCGACAACGACCTACCCGTCAACGCTTGCCGGGAGAAGAAACTGACTAACATGCGCGCCGCCGGCTCGGACAAAAGCGTCATCCTCAAGCCGCCACGGCAAATGACGCTCGAACTGGCCCTCGAATACATCGAAGACGACGAGCTCGTGGAAATCACGCCCAGTGCCATCCGGCTGCGCAAAGTCTTCCTCAAGGAAGTCGAACGCAAACGGTTCGCCCGGAAGCGCAGTAGGTCACCATTGGGTGGCACGCCCTGAGGTACTCCGAAGGGCGTGGGCCCTTGGCAAAGAACACGCCCTTCGGAGTACCTCAGGGCGTGCCACCCGACCAGACGAGACTTACATCCCCGTACTATCCTCGCGCCGCAGCTTCTCCGCGCGCGTCGCGTCGGTGATGAAGAGCACATTCCCCATTCGCACCGATTTGAGATTGGCGATTTCCGCCATGAGGCGAATCGCCGTTTCCAGGGTCGCGTCGTCCAACTGCAGATTGACCTTGGCGTCGACCTCGCTGCTCAAACGCGGATCGATGATGAGATTGAGAGCGTGGCCGCGTGCTAGATCTTTCAAGGATGTGCTGAGCGTCGCGTTTTTCAGGTTCACGCTGACATGTTGCCGCATCTGCCGAAGCAAACCCAATTCCTCGGTCGAGATAAGCACTGAATCTTGCAAAATCACATAGGTGAGACCGTAGTTGTCCAGCATGCGCTGCACGGAAATGCGCAGCTTGCCATAGCGGTCGCCTTTGAGATTGACTAGCGGCGCGGCGCCTTGGTTGTTGATTTCCCACAGGCCCGAGAGCCCAGTTTGTTGCAGCGCCAGCCGGTCGATGATGAAATTAATCCGGCTTTTTTCCTTAAGGTGCTGAACCAACTCGGGCAATGAGGTGCTGGTATAGTCGATCGTGAGCGGCTGATCGAGCGCCTTGCGTATCTTTTCCGCGGGGCTGGGTTCCTTGGCCGTTTGCTCGCCTGGATCGCCAAATACTGCCGCGTGCGACAGCGCCCAGGCCATCAGCAGTGCCAGAAGCCGAACCCGCGTTTGTGCGATCATGAGTGAATCCTCAACCGTGGTCAGAGACGCGACTTTTCGGAGTTTACGGTGAATCCGCGTTGGCAGCAAGAGTGAGTGGCGAGGCAACCCATGTCCGCGCGTAGTTTTTACGGCATTGGCATATCGATTGCAATTCGGACCCTCGGGACTAGTTTCCTCTTCCGTGCCCAATGCCAAGGAAGTCCATGAAAGCCGCGGCTGAAAAAAAAGGGCTCCGTCGCGAATTGCGCCTGATCCTCAATCGCGGGCGCCGAGTCTGGAGCCTGGTGCCGCACCGCCATAAAATGGCGCTGGGCGGCGCCGCCTTGATCATGGCCCTGACGAGCGCCGGCAACACCGCGTTGCCGCTTCTGCTAGGAAGATTGGTCGATTTTATTCCCAACGCCAACGGGCCCAGCGCCCAAGGCGGAGCTATACGAGGGGGCCTTGATTGTCCTGGGCCTGATCGCCCTCGTGTATGTGGTACGCGAGGCGCTCAATGTTTTGCGCCGCTTTCTCGTCGAGAATAGCTGCACGCGCATCAATCGCGACGTGACGTTGCGTCTCATCGCCCACACCATGAAAGCCGACCTGGGCACCTTGAAACTGGACACGATCGGGGCGCTGCATAGCCGCATGTTCCGCAGCGCGGATGGCTTGGTGCGGTTTTTTGCGCCTGGCGTTCTTGGATTTTCTGCCCGCGATTCTGACCGGCGTCTTTGCGCTCGGCGCTGCGCTTTTCAAGCAACCGATACTCGGCCTGGTGATGCTTGGCGTCATTCCCGTTTCCGTGTTGCTGACGATTCGGCAGTTGACTACGCAAAAAGGCGTGCGCGTGCAACTCATGCGCGATTGCGAAGACATCGATGGCGCCGTGATCGAGCAACTGGGCGGCCTGGAATATATCCGCGCCGCCAACACGCTGCACCCGGAAATCGTCCGGCTTCGCACCGCCATGGAGAAGCGCCGGCGCCGCGAGATGCGCCACCATTTCGCCATGTCGCTTTTCGGCTGCGCCAAAGCCCTCAATGAAGGTTTCTTCCACATTATCGTGCTCGGCTCGGCCACCTATTTCGCGCTCAACGGCACGCTCTCCTACGGCGACGTGTTGACGTTTTCCATATTGTTTTTAAACGTCATGGCGCCGCTCAACGAGGTCCATCGCGTCATCGACGAAGGTCACGAAAGCAGCTTACGTGTCGGCGACTTGCTCAGCATGCTGGCGTCTCCCGTCGACGTTTCCTTCGAGTCGAACCAGCACATGCACACACCTTCACATGACGGCCAAGCCCCGCCCGCTTCCGCCAACGGCCGGCAAGCCGACAGGCACCAACCACCAGAGGAACCAGAAAAACCCTCCGCCCTCGACCCTCGTCCTGCGCCTCTCGTTCCTCGCCAGAGCCTCGGCGAGCCAATCATCGTCGTGGACAATTTGTGCGCCGAATACATGACCGGGAAGGGCGAACGCAAACGCGCTCTAACGGCATCTCACTTACGGTTGCGCACGGCGAGACCGTGGGCATCGCGGGTCCGTCCGGGTGCGGCAAATCGACCTGGATCAAGTGTTTGCTGCGCCTGACTCATCCGCCTGCGCCGGCCGCATCGAGCTGGCCGGCAGGCCCTTGGAATCCTTTAGCCGCGCCGATCTGGCCAACCTCGTCGGTTATGTGGGCCAAAATCCTTTCGTCTTCGCGGGCACCATCGCCGCCAACATCGCCTATGGCAACGGGCCCGTCACGCCCGACGACATCGAGCGCGTCGCCCGTCTCGCCAACTTGCATGAGGAGATCATGGACATGCCCGGCGGCTATCAAGCGGCCGTCACCGAGCGCGGCCAAAACCTCTCCGGCGGCCAGCGCCAGCGGCTCGCCATCGCCCGCATCCTTCTCAAGCAAGCCCCCATCCTCATTCTGGACGAAGCCACCAGCGCCCTAGACAACATCAGCGAACGCCAAGTGCAGGGCGCCCTGGGCCTGACCCACGACGACCGCACCACCATCCTCGTCGCCCACCGTCTCAGCACCCTACGCGACGCCGACCGCATCCTCGTCTTCGAAGATGGCCGCATCGTCGAGGCCGGCGCCTATGGCACGCTGGTCCAACAGGGGGGCATCTTCACCCAACTCGTCATGTCCGCTGAAAACGGCGTGGGGGCCGCTTAGTCCACCCACTGTTGCCTCATGCAGCATCGAAGCCGCAAGCTTGACATCCTCCCAGCGCCAGTCTATACCAAGCAATAGTCCGGCCCCCATCGTCTAGTGGCCTAGGACATAGCCCTCTCACGGCTAAGACAGGGGTTCGAGTCCCCTTGGGGGTACTATTTCACTTTGCCTAGTTGCTGCTGCGAATTAAAGTTCCAGTGCCTTTCTAGGTTTGTAGCAGGTTCCTGCATCCGAGGCTAACGCGCCGGCTTGAGCCACTGCCTGTCCGCCTTGACCGTTCGCACGCATTGCGATGGCCAAGTTCGTGCGGCGACGCCACGTTCTGATATAATGAAGTGTTCCGCATGGAGTAATCACATCGGACTTGTCGATCTGAATAAAGGAAGAAACTGCTTCACGAATTGAACCGCCATCAGCCAGATAATTGCGGCGGCGAGGGCCAGATGAGAGAGACCAAGGAATCTTTGTTGTGGGTCGTGTATCGGATGACAATCCATGGAAAAGTGAGCGAGATGAATGCCGTCTGTGAGCAAGGTGAGTGGGATGCGATGGAACTTGCTCAACCCGGCCACCATGCACTCATCAAGGCGGGTATTGCGAACGAAGCCGAAGCCGAACATCTGGCGAGGAGTAGCCCGCCTGACGGCATCACGTTTACGCCATCCCAGCTGATTTCCAAGCACGCCAAACGAATAGCATGAGCGTTACCTGGCCGGTCGGGAGTCATCAAGCACCTGAAGAACGACGGTATCCCCCGAAACGCCGCTACATGGGCATAATTCGATCCGATTCTGCAACTCGTTGCGCATATTCGTCAGACGATTCGCTACCGCTTAAACTTGGTCCGCAACGCGATGAACATCGCTGCTCGCTCAGGCGCTATCGGCCCGCCGAAGTTGAGGAAGACTTTGAAAGTGGCGGCGCCCGACTGATCGAAGAACTGGAAGCTGCGTGTGCCGGTGCCGTCCATGTGACCGGGCTTTTCCACGGCGAACGCTGCGGCCAATTGCTGCCATCGGATGTGCATGTCCAGCGATTCGGTTTGGACGTTGAAGAACTCACCCGCCGTGCTGAACCCGCCGAACTGTCCATCGGCTTCAATCGTCGCCGCGCCGTTTGACACCAACACCCGCACTGGACCCAACGCCTCAAAGCTGTGTAGCAACTCTTCCCACCGGGCAATATCGAGTTCCATTACCCGATCTGATGGAAAGGCTCGGATGACATCGACCTCCGGCACACCGAGATCACGGGCAAGCTGCAAGGTCATTTTCCGTGGATTCCGCTCCACCGCCGCACGAATCCGATCATCAGGCTGCATCATTAGCTCCTATGTTTTCCCCAGCACCAAATCAACCACCCAGCAGCCTCGAACGTGTGGACCTTCGCCTCGGTAGTGCTCCAAAATGTCGGCGTTGCGACAGAGCGATTCTTGTTCAGTCACCATGGCACTCCTCTCCTGGACCATTTTACCCGGCCGCCCACCATTTGTCTGGCTGGGCAGATCAGGGAGGGATAAAACAGCATGATGGAGAAATGGATTTGGCATCGAGACAAAGCCCATGCGCCGCCTACTGGATTTCTATCGTGGCCAGGCGACCGACGCCGAAGGCCGTTTCATAACGGACATCTGGGCCTGGAAAGATGACGACCTCGAAGCCGTTCACGACTTCATCCAGTGGCTTTTTCCCCTGCCGGAGCCGAGCCAATTCAACCCGGATGCCCCTCTTCTCAGCGAAGCCGACATCGACACCTTCAAGAGCGATCCGGTGCTTCGAGCCAATCTAGTGAAGTCATTCGAGCGAATTCTGGTGTTCCTCGGCTTTTCTTTGCGCGAGACGGGAAGGTCGTTGAGGGCGAAAACCTCTCAGCACGAATTCCCGACGTTTGGGCCACGCCAAACCATAACTGGCTCCGCATCACGCGCATTCTTCGGAGCCTGACGTTGCTGGGAATGAATGCCCAGGCCCAAGCTTTTTATGATCGGCTGGGCGAGTTTTACCGGCGCGGAACATTTCCAATCCCGGCGAGCACCTTTCGGTATTGGACGGACGCAGTGAAGGTCGGCCAGAAAGCGGGCCGCTGAGTTCCTACATTAGATGCGTTCAGACCGGGGCTGCGGACTATCAGAGAGTGAATCCGCCAGCGCCCGCCGGAGCGGGCAACCGTCCAGCGCCGGCTCGCCGCGCCGATACCGCGCCAGCAACTCCTGCGATCGCCGCGCCGAACATGCGCCGCACGTCGCGCCGCTTGCCCTTCACCCGTGGGATCGCCATCGAATCATAGGGGCGCTTGTCTGGTGCCGCATCCAGGCAATGACGGCAGCTTCGGCCCGCTGCTCGACGGGAATGCGCTGGGTGCGGGCCACTGTGCCGCTGCCGACCGGCGTTGCGTGATCGGTGACGGCCTTGGCGAGCCTGCCGGCGAGATCGGCGTAATTTCCATGAAAGGCCAGGAACGACAGCACTGCTCCGTGGAAGTGCTGAACGTATTCAGTCTGGGCCTTGTCACGGCAGCGTGCGCCGGCCTCTTTCCGTTTGGCGTGACTTTCAGTGCACCGCTCCGCTGCCAGTTCGGCGCGAATCCGTTCGATGGTCGCTGCCGGCGCCCACACGCCACGTGAGAAGACCTTGCGACCCCGCTTCTTGGCGACGACCCAATGATCGCCAGCGGCCTTTACGCGGCGGGTCAGCGCCGCATCACCGGGCTGGAGCAAGGTCCAGCCGGCGGGAACGGCGACGATTTTGCCATCGGGGCATCCCACGGTGTTTGGTGCGGGGCCGAGAGTGAAGCTGGTGGCGCTCATTCTGAATGTGCCTCCTTGCGCTCAGCGGTTGTCGGCGGCTTCCATTTCGATTCAGTCCCGCTCTTATTTTCTCATGCAGCAGTTCTTGAACTTCTTGCCGCTCCCGCATGGGCATGGATCGTTCCGCCCGATTTTCTGTTTCAATGCCGGCTTGTGAGGCAAGGCGATACGAGACAGCGCGGGCAAAGGCAGCGTTGCCTTGGGCAAATCTGCCGGTTTCTTGCCGGTCAGCTTTTCGAGGGCGAACAGCAGCAGGCCCTTCGGATCGCCTTCAAGTTCCTTGACCTCGCCTCCAGTGTTCCTCCTTCTCGGCTTTCTCGGTCGCCATCCACTCGTCGTATTCGGGGAACCGCTCCCCCGTGAGCGTGCAGGTTTCCAGCAGGTAATTCCGCAGGCCCTTGCCATCGAAATCGAGTTCTCGGCCCACGAGCAGTTGCCGTGCAACCTCGATTCCTTCGTGTGCGAATTGGCGAAGAAGCGCCTGAGCCAGTTGACGCCGAATGAACTCGTCCTTCTCCTGTTCGAGAAGTTTGAGAGTGATTTCCACCGCCAAATCCGACTGGATATGCTCCAGGGGATTCGTGGCGTAGATGCGGAAATGTTGTTCGGCGGTCGGGAATGCCTGGGCGATGGCGTTCAACACGGCGGGGGTGCCGATCCTGGTCAAGGCCTCGGCACATTCCTGGTTGAGCATATCGCCGCCGTCCTCGAGAAATTTGCCGACGATGAGCGGGATCGTGGATTCCAGGTGGGCCTGCCCAGCCAACCGAACCACCAGTGGCTCCAGCCACTTCATGGGATGGTGGCTGTAATCCTCCACTTTGACGGCCATCCACTCACGGACCTTGGGTTCGCATTCCTGGCCGTAGCGAGCGAGGGCCTCCACGACCAAGTTGGCATAGCTCAGGTTGACCTCGTTGACGTACCGCTTGTCCTTGCCCTCCTCGCAAAACTCCTCTAGCCGTTGCCAGCAGGTCGCCTGGTCCCAGGAGAGCATCCGCAGGCGGTCGGTGAGGGGATCACGCAGGCCAGCGAGGAAATGGCGGGCCTCCAAAATGGCCGATTCCTTGGGCAGAAGCAGAGCGGGATCGGCGTCCACGAGGACCATCGACAGGTTGTAGGCGTAGTTCTCGTGCTTGTCGGTCTGCTCGGCGTTCAGTTCGTCAATGACCCAGGCGATGGTCTCTTCGGTTTGCGGCAAATCCCTGGACAACCCGATCAGCCGGTAAGCATCGTTTTGCCTGCCATAAGTTTCCACGGCCTTGATGACCAACGGCATGATGGACAGGTCGGACGAAAACGACTTGGCGAAGTAGCTGGTCGCCCGATCCCGAATTTCGATGTCGGGGTGGAGGATGGCTTCCTTGATCTTGTCTTTGGGGTATCGCACGGTTGTTGATCCTTTGTATCTTGCGAAGTTACCTTTTCGTCGCCTCGGTTACGACTCCTGGCTGCGGAGCAACGGCTTCTTGGTGTATTGCTGGGGAAAGGACCGCAGCGTGTCGGGCCAGCAGTATTCTTCCAATTTCGCCTCGCCACGGCGACGGCCAACGACACGGACATACCCGATGAACCTGCCACCGTCGTTCTCAATCGCTTTGATCTCCGTGGCGTTGTCCGGGGCAACGGCACGGTGCCAGTCTAGCCAAACCTTCCAGCCGTCCTGCATCGTCTCGGCCAACTCCATCTGCACGATGCCCGTCCGCTCCCAATGCTTTCGCAACCACGCCGCTGAGTGGAGAGACCACAAGTCCTGGGTCCACCACGCTCGAAGATGTTCGGGGACTTCACCTTCAATCTCTCGAACAAGTCCGGCCCCAGCGATGCCGATGGGTGCGCCCGCCTTCACGAATTGAGCGAGATAATTGAGGTACAGATCGTCCGACCCGAAATACGGGAACGAGTCGATGCACACGATGGCGTCGAAGAAGCTGGGAGCAAACGGCAGTGACCGCGCATCGGCGTGGATCGGGAACACGCCGTCCTCTACCCCGGCATCCCGGATGCGCTGAATGTTCTCTGCGGCGCTAATCCACAGATCGGTCGCCCACACCTGCACGCCGAATTCACGCCGCAGGAAAATGGACGAGGAGGCCCGCCCGCAGCCGAGGTCCAAGACCCTCATGCCGGGCCTAAACTCCAGCGCCGATGCGAGCCATTCCGTGAGCCACAGCGAGTTCGCACCACCGCTGGCATTTGCCAAGACCCACTCTGGGTGGTACTGCGAAGCACGAGGGAATTGTTCGGAAACAAGCCGTAGAACCGAATCCATGTCATCGCCTCAAGTTGCATAGAAAACAGCCAGCCAGATCGTCGGCTCGTCCGGTGCCGTCCACTCGACCCGGTGTTTTTTGTGCGCCGGAATGTTCACGAAATCGCCGGGCGTCATCTCGGCCGTTTCATCCTCGAACTGCAAACGAGCCGCACCCTTCAGGACGACCACCCACTCATGCTGGTCCTGGTCATACCAGAAGTCGGCGGGTGAGGCGTGACCGTGGGAGATGATCCGCTCGATGCGAACGTCGGCGGCACAAAGGAGCGTCTGGACGACCTCCTTGGGCAAATGCGACGGCAGATCGTCGAAGATGTTCCTGACGCTTTTGCCATTGTCGATGCCAGACGCCATGTGCTGAAATCGAGGCACGTCTCGACCATTGACCGTCACCGATTCGCAGAACATTTGTTTGGACGCACCCACAGGCCGCGTGCGCCATACTCCTGACGGTAGACGACGAGTTCTTCCAGCGTCTCGCTGTGCAGTGCCACGCCGAGGACGGTGTACTCCTTGCCTTTGTAGTGACGGTAACGACCGGGGGTAATTGGCTTGTCCATCGACGCACCTACTTCGTTGCCGGGAGCAGTTTGGCCTGAAAAATGCCGGGCTGCTCTTTGCCTATCGGTACGCCTCCGAACGCCCAGCTCCATTCGACTATGCTGGAATAGTAATGTGGGTGCGAAATGGCGACGGCGGCGTCACGCATTGCGATAAAATGCGTAGGAGGGAATGCGATGGCCAAGAACTTTCCCAGGACCGGGAAAAGGGTGCGTCCGAAGACCGCCGTGAAGGGCAAACGCTACCGCTGCGCCAGCTGCCGCAAGCGAAGCCCGAAGCCCGTAAAAACTCCCGCCCCTTGGTACTGCCCAAACTGCCTCCGAGCACGAACCGATCTCACGGACTCGGGGTCGCTGGAGGCGCTGTTGAGGGCCTGCGAAGGGCCGGGGGCGTTAAGGCACGGCGAGAATGGAAGGTCCAATGCAAAGTGAAAAAGAAAAGATGCTGGCTGGGGAACTATACGACCCGCTCGATCCCGAGCTCGTCCGGGCCAGGGACCGCGCTAGGGACTTGTGCCACGAGTTGAATGCGACTCGTGAAAGCGACCAGGAGGCCCGCCGGCGCATCGTTACGACACTCTTCGGCGCGGGCGGAGAGTCGGTTTGGATGCAGCCCCCATTCTTCTGTGATTATGGCTCGAACATACAATTGGGCGAGCGGGTTTTTTTCAACTTCAACTGCGTTGTCCTTGACGTGTGCGTGGTGAAGGTAGGAGACTTCACGCTGTTCGGCCCTGCCGTGCAGATTTACACCGCCACGCATCCGATGAATGCCGCGTTGCACCGCAAGCAGGAGTTCGGCAAGCCCATCGAGATCGGGTCGGATGTGTGGGTTGGCGGTGGGGCAATCATTTGTCCTGGCGTGAAGATCGGCTCCAAGTCGGTCATCGGAGCCGGAAGTGTCGTCACGAGAGACATCGCAGCAGGCGTATTCGCTGCGGGGAATCCGTGCCGGGTCATCCGTGAGATCACGGAGTAGGACACCGCTCACAAGCCGGGCGATACCACGAGGGAGCGATGAAATCGACGGTCGATGAAATCCGGCAGCGGTTCGATGCGGAGGTGGAACGGTTCTCCAACCTCGAAACCGGCCAATCGGCCACGGTCGATGCACCGCTGGCGATGGCGCTGGTCGCCCAGGCGGCGGCTGCCACGACGCCTTCATGCCACCATGTCCTCGATGTGGGTTGCGGAGCCGGCAATATACCTTAAACTGCTGGAGTCCCTGCCGAACCTCGATGCGACCCTGATCGACCTGAGCCAGCCGATGCTCGACCGGGCGAGGGAGCGGGTCGGCGGGGTCACCGAGGGCACGCTCACGACCATCCAGGCGGACATTCGAGAGATCAAGCTGCCGGACGGGGAATTCGACATCGTGCTGGCCGCTGCGGTCCTGCACCACCTGCGTACCGACGAGGAGTGGCGGGGTGTTTTCGCAGCGTTCCACCGGGCGTGCGGCCTGGTGGATCGGTGTGGGTGTTTGATTTGGTCGAAAGTTCGATACCTGCGGTCCAGCAACTCATGCAACGGCGGCACGGGGAGTATCTGACCCAGCTAAAGGACGAAGCCTATCGGGACCATGTGTTCGCCTACGTCGAAAAGGAAGACACGCCGCGCCCGCTGCTATTTCAACTGGACCTCTTGCGCCAGGTCGGCTTTGCCCACGTCGAGGTTCTCCACAAGAACGTCTGCTTTGCGGCCTTTGGTGCGGTGAAGGCTTGAACCTGGTCGCGGACTCCCTACGTGGTGTTCGCCGTCGTCGCCTAATCACCTCACCCCAAAACTCCTTAGAAAAAAAATTCGAGGTGGAAATTAGGTGAACAAACCTGCCGATCAACCCGTTCGACAAAAAAATGTCAAAAATAACTGTGGGAAAACGACACCCTGCGGCCAGTATATTAGCGGGGCAAGTGCCTCCCAGGCACCGGGGTATTCGGTATGGCAACCACGCCAATGAGCAGGGTCGTCGGCTATCTTCGCCGTGTGGCCCTTTTGCAAGAAGCTGATCGGCTGACAGACGCACAACTGCTCGAATCCTTTCTGGTTGGCCAAGAAGAGGCTGCTTTCGAAGCGTTGGTCCGGCGTCATGGGCCGATGATTTTGGGCGTCTGTCGCCGAGTTCTCCACGACCCCCACGATGCTGAAGATGCGTTCCAAGCTACTTTTCTCGTTCTGCTCCGCAAGGCTGCGGGTATCGGCAAACGAGAATTATTGGCCAACTGGCTTTATGGAGTTGCCCATCGAACAGCCTTGCAAGCCCGTAAATCGACCGCGAGAAGGAGAGCGAAGGAAAGACAGGTGGAAGCCATGGCCCAAAAGCAAGTCACCGCGGACGACGCGATCCGGGACATGCTCCCGCTTTTGGATAAGGAGTTGAGCCGTTTGCCGGACAAGTACCGGGTGCCGATCATCCTTTGCGACTTGGAAGGCAAGACCAGGAAAAATGCAGCCCAGCAACTTGGCCTACCAGAGGCGACTCTTTCCATGAGGCTGGATCGGGCAAGGGTTATGCTGGGTAACAGACTGGCTCGTCATGGCAAAACGCTATCTGGTAGTGCGGTGGCGCTGGCAGTTACTCAAAGCATGGCATCGGCGTCGGTGCCACATTCGCTTGTGGCGTCCACCGTAAAAAGCGTGAGCCTCATTGTGGCCGGGAAAACGGGAGTTGCTGCTGCGATCTCGGCCAAGGTTGCTGCATTAACAGAAGGGGTGGTGAGGACCATGTTGCTGACGAAGCTAAAGGTGCTTGCGGTTGTGCTATGCGTGGCGGCCACGGGGACAATTGGAGGAGGACTTCTCGCGCAGCGAACGGTGAACTCGTTCATTGATACTGTAGAAAAAACAAGGAGCGGATTGCCCGCTCAGGCAAAGAACGACACGCTGGAGAAGAACGCCCAAACGGACGCGGAATTGCCCGTGCGTAAATTGGGAATGCCCGTCAGCCTCGAAGGCCATCGCCAACCCGTGATATGTTTGGCGTTTAGCCCTGACGGCAGGACATTGGCATCCGGCGGCCAGTACGGGCCGGAACCTGCTCATGCGCTGATTCTTTGGGACATCGCGTCTGGAAAACCGACCCAGTTCTTTACGGGATTCAAGAGCAACGTGTACGCGGTCGCCTTTAGTAAGGACGGAAAGACACTGGCTTCGGGACATTACAACGGCACGATTCATGTTTGGGATGTGAAGACTGCGACGATGATCCGCACGCTTAACGGGAACAAAGAGCCCGTGTTTTCCCTGGCTTACAGCCCAAATGGAAAAATCTTAGCTGCGGGAAGAAGAGATTTTACGATTGACTTGTGGAACGCGGCAACGAGTGCCAATGAGGCTACGCTTACCGGGCACAATGGGAGCGTTTTATCCATTGCGTTCAGCCCCGATGGAAAAACGTTGGCGTCTGGGAGCAGCGATACGGCGGTCAAATTATGGGACATGGCAACGCGCTGGGAACGAATTACCCTTCGCGGTCACGCCGCTCAGGTGTGGTCTATCGCGTATAGCCCCGATGGCAAAAGTTTGGTGTCGACCGCCGGCAAAACGATCAAGGTGTGGGATGTCGGAACTGGCAGTATTCAGCATACGTTAGATGGGCATGATAGCGTGCATTCCGTCGTATTCAGGCCAGATAGCACGATGCTCGCCTGGGGGCAAAATGACGGGACCATTAGGCTTTGGGATACGACCACTTACAGCGAATTGCTTACACTCAATGGCCACAAAGGCACGGTAAACTGCCTTGCGTTTAGCCCAAATGGTAAACTGTTTGCCTCGGGAAGCCATGACTCGACGGTCAAATTATGGGACATACCGCCCGCCCAGGAAACACCGGACCTCAAACCGGCGGATCGACAAAAAACCAAGGCACAACCTCGAATCAAAAAACGGTCGGCTTTCCTCTATTTGGACGGTGTGGAAGCGGTTGACGTTGCAAACGGAGCCGTTATCGGAAAAGAACTCCTTCCGGGTTTTCTTGGCGATCAGTTTGGTGATAAGTGGCAAATCACGGTTAAGCCGACCACCAAGATTGACTACGACGGCAAGTGTATTGCACTTGCCGATCTCCGTCCGCTTATCGAGGCTGGGTATCCCCAGTTTTTTGTACAATGGGAGCCTGAAGGTGCTGTGGACCGGTCGAAGCCTCAAGCGACAAAAAAAGGGATCGCCATTCGCATCGAGACCAGAAGACAGGAATCGTGGCGCCGATTAAGTCTATAAACCTCAGCAAAAACACGATCACCGTCCTAACAAACATGCTAGCCGCTGATGGCACTTGCGAAATGCATGAACGGGAAGTTACGAAGGATGTCGAGGTTGAGATCAACGGTAGGCCGGCGAAGTTCGCTGACCTGAAACCGAACATGCAAGTTTCTTTGAGCACCACATTACACAAACAATCCAAATTAGTTGGACGCTATTTGGTCGTGAGCGTTGAGGCATCGGGCCAAAAGGTGTATGGGGTTATAAAGGGCGTGGATAACGACAAAAGGACCATCGCCGTTCATCTGCCACTGGCCCAGATGACAGCAGAGCATGTCCCCGTGGCGACGTATGCCAAGGTCGTCATTGACGGCAATGAGGGCAAACTCTTAGACTTGAAAACTGGAATGGAAGTGGTCCTGCAAATGTCAGCCCTGCTGGATGAAAGTTTAGTCGTGGGGATTGCCACGGGAATGACGGTGGAAAGAAGATAAAATGGAACCGTCGCCGTCGCCAAAAGGCCGAGCCATTCGCCGATGCCAGGGTCAATCTTGAAGACCGAGATACGCCGCCCGGCCTCGGCGCCTTCCAGATGGAAACGCGGAATGATTCGGTCGTCGGCGAAGCGGAAAGTGAACCAGGGGTCTTGATAAAGCGGCAGCACGTTACTCCTCTCCGCCCACGCCCGCACATCGCCATCCTCGTCAACCTCGACGTGAATGAGATTTGGGCAACAGCAAACGGGGCAATCTTCCACGTACTCCTGGCGCGATCCCGCCGTCAGGTCGATGGGCACCACGATTTCCTCCCCGCAGGATTCGCAGACGTAGCTGGCTTCGTCCTTCATGTCAGCCTCCGACCCGCTTTACCTTGTAGCCAAGCTTCTCCAACTCGGCGACGATGCGCTCGCGCTGATCGCCCTGAATTTCGATCCGCCCATCCTTGACTGTCCCGCCAGTACCGCATCGTTGCTTGAGCGTGGCGGCGAGTGCTCGAAGGCCAGTCTCGTCTAGCGGTACGTCGAATACAGTCGTGACGCCCTTGCCTCGCCGGCCCGCCGTTTCCCTGCCGACCTTCGCCGTTACGGCTTCTTGGTCGGTTCCTTGTCGGCGGGAGGTTTGCGAGCGTCGGGAGACTGTCATGCCGCTCACCGCCGCCCAGGATGCGGGCAACGAGGACCATGACTTCTTGCTCGATCAAGGCCATTGCCTCGGGGGCATCGTCGACGTGCCAGAATTCCACCTTACCGACCCACGCCGGGAATCGTTCTTGTAGCAAAGGTAAGTGTTCGGCGTGCTTCAGAGCGATGATCCGATTCGCCTGTTCGAGGTCCTCGGTCGTCACCTGAGCGGGCAAGCGGACCACGGCCTCGGTGGCACGAACGCCCAGCGCCTCAAGTGCCGTGATCGCGGACGCCGCCATCGGGCCGACGTTGTTGACGCCGCGCTCCAGGGCCAGTCCCCTTGACGACGCCCGCCACGGCAGCCCCATTTTGCCGGCCACCGAGTTGAAGAGAATCTCGGCGAACCGGCTTCGGTAGTAGTTGCCGGTGCAAAGGAACAGGACGGAACTATGCTTGCGCTGAACCATCTGGATAAAATAGTCGCCATCGACTCGTCAGGCCGTACTGGTGTGGGGTGCAAATATGGCAAAGCCGAAAAAGGCGAAAGACATTGACGGTTACATTTCGCAGTTCCCCGCAGACGTGCAGGCGATACTGCAAAAGGTGCGGACAACGATTAGCAGCGCCGCACCCGAAGCGAAGGAAACGATCAGCTACCAAATGCCCGCGTTCAAGCAACGTGGAATCCTGGTCTACTTCGCTGCGTGGAAGAAGCACATCGGTCTTTACCCTCCGGTGTCTGGCGACAAAGCCCTTGAGAAAGCCATTGCACGCTACGCTGGACCGAATGGTAACCTTCAGTTTCCGCTGGACGAGCCAATTCCCAACGACTTGATCGAGCGGATCGTGAAACTCCGAGTAAAGCAGGACTTGGCGAAGGCAGCAGCGAAACGCGCGAAGCGAAAATAGGGTTACTCTTTCACCAAGGAGAACAGCGTGCTATCGACATACTTGCCGTCCTTGACGTATTGTTTTCGCAAGTAACCTTCTTGCTGGAAACCGCCCTTCCCGCCTCAACGCGCCCGTGCCGGTCCACGTTTAACGACATCAAGGAGTAATCGCTCATGCCCGACGTCCCGGATAAAAGCACCTTTGCATCACTTTATTCCTGCCAAGCTCCCTGGGACATTGGCCGACCGCAAAAGGCTTTTTACGACGTGGCTGACCAGATCACCGGCACCGTCCTCGATTCAGGCTGCGGCACCGGCGACAATGCCCTGTTCTTCGCCGAACGGGGCTGCGTCGTCACGGGTATCGACTACCTCGAAGAGCCGATCCGGCGAGCCAAAGGCAAGGCAGCGGAGCGAGGGTTGGCCGTCACGTTCTTGGTTAAAGATGCCACGACGCTCATGGACTGGAGCGAGCGATTCGACAACGCGATTGATTGCGGCTTATTTCACGTCTTTTCAGACGATGACCGGAAAAAGTACGTAGATGGGTTGGCGTCGGTCATCAGGCCGGGCGGTCGGCTCTTTCTGCTCTGTTTCAGTGACTCCGAGCCGGGCACGCAAGGGCCGCGGCGGGTGCCTCGGAAGGAAATCGAAACGTCCTTTGCCGATGGCTGGGTAGTCGAGAGCATTGCGCCGTCAAGGTTCGAGGTCCGGCCCGATCTAAAGGATTTTACGTTCAGCGAGGGCGGGCCAAAGGCGTGGTTCGTCGCCGTGAAGCGTGCGAGATGGTAGTTCCACGATTGTCCTGCCGGACAGCCAGCAGGAGGAATATCGCGGTTGCGGCGGCAGCTATGGCGGCGGGGCCGCAGCCCTGAAGCTGCAAACCGAATGGCCAGCGGGAGGCATGTCATGGGGATCCTCGATCAGGTCTATCAGACTTCGCACGTAGCTAGTAAGGTTTTTCCCGAGGTCAACAAACTTGCCGCATCTTAAGACGCATGGCAGCTCCTATAGTCAATCCACCGTCACCTAACGGCTCTAACGGTGCCATGTCGTGTGGTGCGGGATGCACCGCTGCTCGCCCACCCAAACTTTCGACGATCTGCCGCACCACCGCCAGGCCCAGCCCGGTGCCGTGTTCTTTTGTTGAAAACTTGCCCACGGGCTCGTTCTTCGAAGCCATGGCCCATTGTTGACCGGCCGAAGCAAGCTAATTTAGGGTTGCTCTGATCCCGATCCAAACCGCATTATACAATGAGCCGTGAGCTTTTACTTAGGCGGCTCTGTTAGGAACAATCATCATGATCCCGATCTCCAAGATGGCCGCCGCCGTGCAACCGTCGGCCACGCTGGCCGCCGGCGCCAAGGCCCGGCAGCTCAAGGCCGAGGGCATGACGTCTTCGACTTCAGCCTCGGCGAGCCGGACTTCACCACGCCGGAGCACATCTGCGAGGCCGCCTATCAAGGCCATGCAGACGGCCACACCCACTACACGCCGGCCGCCGGCATCGCCGAGCTCGCACAGCGCCATCGCCCGGCTATTACAAGAAGACCTACGGCCTGGAAGTCACGCCCCGAGCAGGTCATCGTCTCCAACGGCGCCAAGCACTCGCTGCACAACGCCCTGGCCGCCACCGTCGGCCCCGGCGACGAGGTCATCATCCCGACGCCCTACTGGGTCAGCTACAGCGACCTGGTGCAGATGACCGGCGCCACCTACGTCCTGGTGCCGACCACGCAGGAGAGCGGCTTCAAGATGACGCCGGCCCAGCTCAAGGCCGCCATCACGCCGCGCACGCCGGCTGGTGATGCTCAACTCGCCGTGCAATCCCGACCGGCACCGTCTACACGCCGCCAGGAGCTGGAGGCGCTGGCCGACGTCGTCCTCGAGCTCCGAGCTGGCGTCCTCAGCGACGAGATTTACGAGCAGCTGGTCTACGGCGACGCCCAGGCGACCTGCTTCGCCACCCTGCGGCCGGGCCTGGCGGAGCGGACCATCACCATCAGCGGCGTCAGCAAGAGCTACGCCATGACCGGCTGGCGCATGGGCTGGGCGGTCGGGCCGTGCGACGTCATCAAGGCGATGGGCAACGTGCAGAGCCAGGAGACCAGCAACCCGTGCAGCATCAGCCAGTACGCGGCGCTGGCGGCCCTGGAGGGCGACCAGGAGTGCGTCGAGGAGATGCGGCGCGAGTTCGAGGCGCGGCGCGACCTGGTGTGCCAGCGGCTCAGCGACGCTGCCGGGCATTAAGCTGTCCGATCCCGGACGGCGCGTTTTACGCGTTCTTCAACGTCGTCGGCCCACTTCGGCCGCACGCTGGGCGGCAAGAAGGTGACCGACTCGGCGACGCTTCTGCCAGGCCGCCCTGGAGATCGGCCCACGTGAACCTGGTGCCAGGGCTCCGCGTTCGGCTGCGAAGGGCTACGTGCGGCTGTCGTTCGCCACCAGCCGCGAGCAGATCAACGGCGGGCTTGACCGGCTGGCGGCAGTTTTTGCAATGAGGATGAGGGACGCGGGCGAGGAACATAACGCCGTGCTTTCTCGCCGCTGACCCAGCCTATCGACGCTCATCTTGGAGCTGCACCATGTCCTGCTGCTGACCGAAGACGACGTCCGCCAGCTGCTGACCATGGACATGGCCCTGGAGGCGGTCGAGGCAGGGCTGCGCAAGCTGGCCCTGGACGAGGCGCAGAACATCCCGCGCAGCGCGCTGCCAGACCGACCACGCCATGCTGCACGTCCTGTCGGCGGCGGCCAAGACGCTCGGCGTCATGGGCTACAAGGCGTACACCACCAGCCGCAAGGGGCGCCACTTCCACGTCGGCCTGTTCGACGGCAAGACCGGCGCCCTGCTGGCGCTGATGCAGGCGGACTACCTGGGCCAGGTGCGCACCGGGGCGGCCAGCGGCGTCGCCACGCAGTACATGGCCCGGCCCGACGCCACCGAGGTCGGCCTGTTCGGCACCGGCAAGCAGGCACGCACGCAGCTCCTGGCGGTCTGCAAGGTCCGCAAAGTTCGCCGCGTCCAGGTCTACAGCCCCAACGAGGAGCGCCGCCGCCAGTTCGCCACGGAAATGAGCGCAGCTTTGCCAGTGCGAGGTCGAGCCGGTGCCGCGGCCGGAGATGGCCGCCGAGGACAAGGACATCGTCATCACCGCCACCACCAGCCGCGAGCCGGTCCTCAACGGCAACTGGATCGCCGAGGGCACGCACCTGAACGTCGTCGGCTCGAACTTCCTCGGCAAGGCCGAGGTCGACGCCGTCGCCGTGCGCCGCTGCGAGTCGATCGTCGTGGACAGCAAGGACCAGGCCCGCCTCGAGGCCGGCGACTTCGTGCAGGCGCTGGAGGAAGGCTCGATCCACTGGGCCGACATCCACGAGCTGGGCCAGGTCATCGTCGGCCGCTACACCGGCCGCGCCCATCCGCAGGACGTGACCATGTTCAAGTCGCTGGGCATCGCCATCGAGGACATCGCGGTGGCCGCCAAGGTCTACGCCAAGGCCGTGGAAACGGGCGTCGGCAAGACGCTGGACTGGTGAATGCGAGGGAGAGGGCGACGAGAAAAAAAACGCCGGGGAACAGACGGACCCGAAGTCCTCGCTCGGTGTCATTTCGCGTCAACGCCTCTTGCTCCCGACCTAGCGAATTCCCATAATTGTAGAGTCCCCGGCCTCCTTAGCTCAACTGGCAGAGCAGCTGACTCTTAATCAGCGGGTTATAGGTTCGAGTCCTATAGGAGGCACATGCGTCGTCGCGTGAGATTAGGTTAAGCCGCCGGCTATTGCCGCTGAAGATGCTCCAAACGAATTTGGGAATGCGAAACGGCTTGTGCCGTAGCCCACGATGGGTTTCCCAAGGCGTGCCGGTGGAATGGTCTTCACGATTCATGATCGTGTTGTCCCTAGGTGTCTTTGTAAATCAGCTCCTTCGCGATTAGCACATCTCTTCCGTTGCCGGGCTCCAACGGAGAGGCTGCGAACATGGCGGACAATGCGATTGTCCCGACCGTAGCCAATAGCCTCCCAAAAACCGGTGGCCCACTTATGTTTCTCCGCAACCAGCGCCGTGATGCGTTTGGCTCCCCGTTGGACGAACGACTTTTCCACCTCAGCCACCAGCGCACGACCAATTCCCTGGCGCCGGTAGTCGGGATGGACAGCGAGCCGGTAGATGTTGCCCCGCCAACCGTCAAATGTCCCGATTATCGAGCCGATTCGCCGTCCCTCCACGTCGGCTACGAGCACGCTGGCAGAGGCATCGACAATGACCCTCCGCAAATCGTCGGCGGTATCCGTGACGCTGGGAATGGCTGCGACCTGCTTCCATAGTTCGAGGACGGCTTCAACTTCTTCCAGCCGGCAGCCACGGATGGACGGGCTGTTCACTTTCTTGGTCATTTTGGCTTCCGTGAGGTCGAAAAGAGATCGGTCCTTTCCAAGCGTAAAAACAGACACAGCCCTGACAAGGCGGGTTCGCGACGTTTAGTGTTTCCAAAGTGGCCAGTGTGCGAGAGCGGACAGAAGATTGGCGGCTTTTAGCCGCAGCTTGCCTTATATAAGGTAGAGGGCGCTGATGGACTACCACAAAAATGGCACGCCAACCTCTCGATAATGTGCTGCGG
This sequence comes from uncultured Planctomycetota bacterium, assembly GCA_963750865.1. GTDB lineage: Bacteria > Planctomycetota > Planctomycetia > Gemmatales > Gemmataceae > CAVVSQ01. The sequence continues at coordinate 1,395 of CAVVSQ010000017.1, read as the reverse complement.
CATTTAAAGCGGCTGCTCGCGGCCACGGCGGACGAGTGGACCGACCGCCATTTATTGGGGCGCTATGCGAACTATCGGGATGAGGAAGCCTTTGCGTCTTTCGTGCGGCGGCACGGGGCTTTGGTGCTTGGCGTCGGCCGGCGTTTCTTCCGACCGAAGATGCCGAGGACTTATTCCAGGCGACGTTTCTTATCTTGGCCCGCAAGGCATCCGCGGGTCGCTGGCAAAAATCCATTGCGGGCTGGCTTTACCGCGTGGCGTACCTCCGGCCAAGCGGACCAGAGCCCAGATTGCCCGTCGAGCGCGGTGAGTGTCAGGCGGGGTTGTTCCACGCAAAGAATAGCGAGATCCGCGGATGCGCGAGGGCTTGAGGCAGTGCTGGACCAGGAATTGTCACGTCTGGCAGATCGCTTCCGAGAGCCGCTGCTGCTTTGTTACTTGGAAGGCAAAACCCGCGATCAGGCTGCGCGGCAATTGCGTGGTCGGTGCGAACCCTAGAGCGTCGCCTCCAAGCGGGCCTTAGCTTGTTGCGCTGTCGCTGGCGAAGCGGGGTGTCGACTTGCCCGTGGCGCTTTTGGCCGCCGGTCTATCGCACGAGGCGGCGTCGGCATGCATATCGGCGAAAGCAATAGGGATGGCGGTTGACGGGGCATTGGTGTTCGGCTCCGGTGGAGCGACTGCCGGGACCATAATCTCGGCAAAAGTGCTTGCGATGGCGGATGGAGGATTAAAAGCGATGTCCATCATGAAAATGGCAATCGGAGGGCTGCTCGTTTTAGTAGCGGGCGTCGTTTTTAGTGGGATTGGTTTGGTGGCGCATCGCCTGCCAGCCATGGAGAAAGCACAGCAGGACGCTACTGCAAAACAGGCGAACCAAAAATGCCCCCGGTGGAAAACTGGCCGGAAGGCTTGATCGTGAAAGGCTGGGTCGTCGATCATCAAGGTGCCCCGGTCGCCGATGCGGAGATCTTGCTGCTCGGTAAGGAGGGCATCTTCGTGGATGCGGACAGGCGGACGTGGTTTGTGTTTCCTCGCGAAAAAGATGATGAAAAGCCGGTCTCCAAAGAGACGAATGCCAAGGGAGAATTTACCATCGAGCGAAAAAAGGGCACCGCCAATCGCCTGGCGGTGATTACGAAGATCCCTTGTTTTGGGTGGTTTCTCGCAAAACTCTGCCGCGCAGAGTTGATGTTGAGATTAAGCTACCCCAGGCAGGAAGCCTGGAGGTCACCTGTGATTTGCCGAGGAACACGCCAAACAGCCCGTGAATATTGAGCTACGGACTTTCGACGGGAAGGACTGGGACGTTGACAGGCTGCGATTTCATTTTGGGTCCTTTTGAGTGGGCAATCCGGGAACCGTGACCTTCGAGCATTTGCCGCCGGGCGTCTATGC
>CAVVSQ010000016.1:0-365034 GCA_963750865.1 uncultured Planctomycetota bacterium | reverse complement strand
CGAACTCGGCCGCGTAGTTGACGATCGTCTCCGCTATACCGGTCTGGATCGTTACGCGGCTCAAGAGCGCACCGAGCATGACCGTAACCATGACGCTCGACAGCTTGACCGAGCCGGCAATGACGATCCCCGCAAGGGCCGGAACGCCGACGCCCGAGAGGAGCGCGATCGCGAGCGCCATGACCGGGAGCGCTAGAATTGCCGGCATCGCGCGCGTCGCCATCAGCACCGCGCAGACGACGAAGACCGCGAGCATGAGCAGGCCGATCACGAGTGCCCGTCGGCGCTGCGCAGCACCTCGTCGAACGGCGGCAGCGCGTGCGTTGTTTCGAGCGTTTCGTTCGCAACCCGGTTCAGCGCGTCGGCGCGCGCAATAGCGCGCTGCGCCGCGAGGTGGTAGCGCTCGAGAACGCTGGCCTCGTGGTCGCTGCGGCTCTCGTATTCCCACGTCGCCTTGGCCATCGGTTCGAGGCCCAGGAACTCGTCGCGCATTTCCCAGAACAAATACTTCGCGACGTTGAGACCACGCCCAACGTAATCGGCGTTCTTGCCGACGTTGGCGCGCGCATCGTCGTAGTACGCGCGCGCTTCGCCGGCGATCTCCGCGTTGCGGCCCAGCACGTCGTATCTGTTGGCGGCGAACGCGAGGACGGCCGCGGCGTTCTTGTGCAGCGGCGGCGGCGGCGCGGTGCGCAGATGTTCGATGGTGTCCTCGACGTCGAAGCGAATTGCATCCGGGCCGGGCAGTTTGTTCGCGAAGTGCGGCGACGATCGCCGGATCGAACGGGTCGGCCCAGAACAGATAGTTCCCGGGCTTCGCGCCGGGCTGGAGGTCGAGTGCTGCGCGCGCGTCGGCGAGGTGCCGGATGTCGTCTGCGTAGCGCGCGTCGTCGACCCCGAAGAACGCGAGCGGGAAGTCGCGGGCGAACCGTTTGCGATCGACGGCCGGCTGCTCCCACGCACTCACCGCCGCGAACAGGACCGGATACCACGTCGCCTCGTACAGCGTCTCGCCGTCGTCGTGCCACACGGTTTGGAACAAGCCCAGCACGCGCGCGGCCTTGCCTTCGGTCGACGAAGCGGTCGATGTTGCCTAGCGCGACGTTCGACGTTGGGGAAGATCTCGTTCCAGTTGTCGGCCCCGGGCGCGACCATCTGCTCGAAGCCCGCGTTCGCGATGCGTGAAATGTACGGCATGAACGTGCTCTCGGCGCCGTAGTGCCAGTTGATGAAGACGAGCGATTTCGGAAGCTGGGCGAACAGTTCGGGATGCGCCTGCGACCGCATCGTCCCAGATCATCGGCCGCGCATTCGATGTGCTGCGAACAGGCGAATCGTTGCGAGCAGATGATCGAGGAACGCGCGCTGTACCCGCCTCGTTGCGCACGAGCGTCTCCGAGACGCCGCGGCCGAGGTCGAGCGGCTCGTCGGACCCGATGTGAAAGAAAGGCGGATGTGGCACCGCCGCGAGTTCGTCGGCGATCAGGTCGTGCGACATAAGCTTCGACCGCCCGGAACCGCGGGCGAGAGCAAGTAGCCCGTGCGGCAGCTCCGCCGCTGAGCGTAGCGTTCCCAGCGCAGCGTGTTGTGCATGTGCGCGAAGGTTTGCTGCTCCGGAATCAGTGCGACGTGAAAGCGCCGCGCATAGGCGTCCAGCTCGCGCAGTTGCGCCGGCGTGATGCCGTCGAGGGGTGCCGGCAGCGGATGCTTCGGATCGACGAACACGTGCTCCATGTACGGCGAGTAGCCGTTCATCTTGAACGCCGCGATCGTACGGATGCGCTCGCGGAAGTAGCGCATCGTCGGCAAGGGGCCGCGCGAAACGTCGTCGGAGAGCACGCGCCAGCGCAGCGCCGGCGCGTCCGCGATGCGTACGCACGGAATCGCGAGGCCGCCCGGCGCCGGGCGCGCCAGTTGCGCGAGGGTAGCGAACGCGTAGAACGCACCGTCGCCGTCGCCCGCGCTCGATCCGCACGCCGCTCGCTCCGACGTTGAGGCGGTACGACTGCGCTGCGCCGCCGCACGATCGAAACGGTGACGTCGGCGACCGCTTCGCGCGCGTAACCGGCGCGGAGATACCGAGCGCGTTCCAGCGCTCGGCCATGAGGATTCGCGCGCGCCTGCATCGATTCCGCTCGGCACGGCCAGCGGGTGCGCGCGAACGAACGTACATCCGGCATCGACCGCACCGAACTCGGACGCGGCAGGACGCGAATTTCGCCGGGCACTGCGGCCGCGGACGCCGCAGCAGACGACGGATAGCGCCGCGACCATGGCGACGGAAAGGCGCCGCACGCATCGGCTTCGCGCGCCGGTCTAAGGAACCTGGTCGCGTATCGGCAGGCGGATTCGCGCGCGCACCGTGGAACGGCCGCGCATGACGTCTTTCGAGCGCCGACTACGCCGTTATGCTCGCGTTCTTCGCGGTCAACCTCGGCATTGGTCTATGGTTCGCGCGACGCGGAGGCAAGAGCCTCGGCGAGTTCTTCCTTTCCGGACGCAGCGTTCCGTGGTGGCTCGCCGGCATTTCGATGGTGGCGACGACATTCGCCGTCGATACGCCGCTGGCGGTAACGGGTTTCGTGACCCAGCACGGGATCGCGGGCAACTGGGTGTGGTGGAGTTCGGTGATGTCGGGCATCCTCACCGTCTTCTTCTTTGCCAAAGCTGTGGCGGCGCTCGGGCGTGCTCACCGACGTTGAGTTCATCGAATTGCGCTACAGCGGCAAGCCCGCGGCGGCGCTGCGCTTCGTGCGGGCCGATGTTTCAAGGCGTACTCGTCAACACGATCATCATGGGCTGGGTCAACCTCGCGATGATGAAGATTCTGCTGCTCGTGCTTCCGCTGCCCGCCGCCTGTCGTCTGAGGCTGCACCTCGCCCGAAGCCGTCGCGCTCGCGGTGTGCTTGCTGTTCACCGGCATCTACGTCACCATTGGCGGCTTTTGGGGCGTGCTCGTCACCGACGTGCTGCAGTTCGTCGTGAAGATGACGATGGCGATCGTGCTGGCCGTCGTCGCCGTAGCGCGGCCGTCGGCGGGATCGGCGCGCTCGAGTCGCAAAACTTGCGGCTCTCGACGCCGTTCGCCCCGGTTCCGGCGCATCGGCGGCTTCGCGTGCTCGCATTCTTCCCGACGAGCGACGCAGCGTGGCTGCCGCTCTTGACGTTCGTCACGTACATCGCCGTGCAGTGGTGGGCGTCGTCGTATCCCGGCGCGGAACCGGGCGGCGGCGGCTACATCGCGCAGCGCATCTTCAGCGCGCGCAGCGAAAACGATGCGCTCTGGGCGACGCTCTTCTTCAACGTCGCGCACTACGCGCTGCGCCCGTGGCCGTGGATTCTCGTCGCGCTGGCCGCGCTCGTGCTCTATCCGCACGGGGTCGCGAGCCCGATACGGGCAAGCCCGATCCCGAGCTCGGCTACGTGCAGGCGATGATCGACTATCTTGCCGGCGTGGCTGCGCGGACTTGATGCTCGCCGGTTTCTTGGCGGCGTACATGTCGACGATCGGCACGCACCTGAACCTCGGCGCTTCCTACCTCACCAACGACCTGTATCGCCGGTTCCTCGTTCCCGGCCAGGACGAAGCGCACTACGTGCGCTTCTCACGCATCGCGACGCTCATCGTCATGGTGCTGGCATTGCTCGGCGCGCGTTCGTGATGACGCCGCGTCGGCGATGCGTGGAAGTACCTCTTCAACCTCACCGCCGGGGTCGGACTGGTCATGATCCTGCGCTGGTATTGGTGGCGCGTCAACGCGTGGAGCGAGATCGCCGCCCTGGCGACATCCGCGATCGTTTCCAATACCTTCTCCTCGCTGACCCATTTCTTTCGCGCGACGCCGACCCAAACGCGCAGGCGAAGACGCTGCTCGTGACCGTGCCGGTCACGACGCTTGGTATGGATCGTCGTCACCTTCGTGACGCAGCCCGAGCCCGAAGAACGGCTCGTCGAGTTCTATCGCCGCGTTCGTCCGAGCGGCATCGGCTGGCGCAGGGTGGCGCGGATCGCAGGACCGGTCACGAGCGAGCCGCTCGGCGTCGGCGTCTTGGAATGGTTCGCCGGGTGCGGCCTCGTTTACGGCGCGCTGTTCGGGATCGGCAAGGTCGTGCTGGGCAGCACCCTCGAGGGGCTGCTGTATCTCGTCCTGGCGGCCGGTTGCTTCGCCATCATCTGGATCAACGTCAACCGGCGCGCTGCGCCGGAACCGGTCGCGCTCGCCGCCGAAGAACCGGCGACGTAACAGCTTTCTTGCGAGCCTAGACGAGCGGCGGTGGCGCGGGCGCGCGTTGCCGGCGGAGATCGAACGCGGCCGAGATCGCCTGGAGCACTGCGGGCAGCGCGTCCGCACTCGAGGTTGAGGCGTGGTTCCCAAGCTCGACCAGCTGCCGGTCGACCTGCGCGAGCCCATCGACCAGTTCCGGCGTCACGTCGTCGGCGACGATATCGAGGCGCGTCGTGAACGTTTGGTCGGGAAACTGGCAGCGCAGAATCGCCGCTTCAAGCGCCTGCTGAACGTCGGCGGGCAGCGTGCCGTTCAGGCGGATCTGGACGTCCGCGAGCATGCTCCCGACCCACGCGCGCACGCGCTGATCGGAGTGATGGCGCGCCTCTTCGCTGTCGTACCCCTCGAAATCGGGAACGTTGGCCTTTAAAAACTCCAGGTCGTCCATGGGCTCCTCACGCGTACTGAATACCGCACCTCCGATACCTCGGCGAGCGCCGGAGGTTGCGCTTGCCTCGCGTCGCCGAGAAGTTCGGGCAAGACGCGCGCCGCCGTGCCACGGAGGGCCGCGTGGCACGACGGGGTGATCGCAGTGGGCTCGGGATTGACCTCGACGATGAACGCCTGCGCGGCGAAGCGCGTGCACAAGGCCGCCGCCGGATTGACCAGCCCGGACGTCCCGATGACCAGCATCACATCCGCGCGCTGCGCGGCTGCCTGCGCCCGGTCCCAAACCTGCCGCCGGCAGGGGCTCACCGAACCAGACGATGTCGGGCCGCCAGCGGCCGCCGCATGCGTGGTCGATCGCATCGAGCGGCAGCTCGTCGTCGAGTTCGCGGCGCGCACCGCATTTCGTGCAGCGCGCTGCGCGCAGACTGCCGTGCAGTTCGAGCACGTTCTGTGAGCCCGCGCGCAGGTGCAGCGAATCGACGTTCTGGGTCGCCAGCGTAAAGTCGCTGCAGCGCGCTTCGAACCGCGCAAGCGCGACGTGCCCCGCGTTCGGTTCGGCACTGCGATGTGCGCGGCGCCGTTCGTTGTACCAGGTCCATACGAGTCGTGGATCGCGCTCGAAGCCCTCGGGCGAGGCAAGCTCCTCCACCCGGTGCGAACCCCACAGACCGCCGACGCCCCCGGAAAGTGGGGAGTCCGCTCTCGGACGAGATGCCCGAGCCGGTCAGCACGCACACCGAGGCCGCCTCGAACAGGCGTGCGCGCAGCGTTTTCAGGTCGTCGGGGGCGAGCATTTGTGACGCACATCCTTCTTGCGGAAGGTGTTACATCCGCTCAGGCCTGCGGGTCGTTCTTGTTTCGAGGTCACCTATTACGATGAAGCGAAACGTGGCGAGCGTGGAGGACGCCGGGCGGCTTATGCTACGGGTCCGCGACCGTGACGCAGCGGCGTTCGAAGCCATTTACGACAGCTATCATCGGCTAGTGTACGGCGTAGCTCTGCGCATGCTCGGCGACGGAACCGCCGCCGAGGACGTGACGCAATCGGTGTTCCTCAAGGTCTGGAACTCTCCCGAGTCGTTCGTGCAGGGCAACCTCGGCGCGTGGCTGTCGCGCGTCACACGAAACCGTGCGCTCGATCTGCTGCGCAGCCGGGCGGTCCGCTCCGAAGCCGAGATGCCTGCGGACATCGCCGCCGAAGGCGCGATCGACGAGGCGGTCTTCGCGCGCATTGACGGCGAGCGCGTGCGTTCGGCGCTCGCGACCTTGCCCAGCGAACAGCGCGACCCGATCGAAATGGGCTTTTTCGGCGGCGTCACCCACGAAGAGATCGCGCGGCGCACCGGAACGCCGCTCGGTACCATCAAAACGCGCATCCGCGCAGGCCTCCGTAAACTGCGAGCGGCGCTCGAGCACCGGAGGTGATGTCATGAACGAGCGCGAGCGGCTGATGGACGAGATCGCGGCACTGGCGCTCGGCATTCTGCCGGCGGATGAAGCGCAGCGGCTGCGGCGGCAGATCGCACTCGACGAAGAACTGTTCGCCGAGTACGAAGCCTATCGCGGCGTCGCCGACCTGGTCGGTTTTGCGGCCGAGCCGGACGGTGCCGAACTCGACGAACTGTCGAGCGCGCGGATGAAGTCGAAGATCATGCGCAGCGTGCGCGCACAGTCGGCGCAATCGGTAAGCGCCGCGCCGCAACCCGCTGGGATGGCTGCCGTGGGGCGTTGCGGCGGCGGCGATTGCGGCAGCCTTCATCGCAGCGCTGCAAGGTTTTTCGCTGCGTCAGTCGGTTGACGAGCAGCGCCGTCAGATCGCCGGGCTGCAGCGTAACGTTGCGACACTCCAAACGCAGAACGCCGCACAAGCCAGCGTTGCTGCAAACGCGCGCACGCAACTCGCCGACCTGCTCTCGGCGAATGCGAAACACTATCCGGTCAAGGGCGGCGACAGTCGTCGCAAGCAACGGCCACGTGTACATCGCGATGCACGCGCTGCCGCAGCTCCGGCCCGGCAAGGTCTTTCAGGTGTGGACGCTCGCCCGCGGCGCAAAGACCGTCGCGCCGAGCATCACGTTCACGCCGAACCAAAACGGCTCCGCGCTCGTGCAGGTGCCGCCGATCAGTGGACCGCTGGCCGCAGTTGCGATCAGCATCGAACCGGCCGGTGGCAGCAAAGCGCCGACGTCGACGCCGACTTTTATTAGGCCACTGTCCTAGTACCCGTACGGCCACTGCTTCGAGCGCCGTTTCGCGCACCGTGCCGTCGGCTTTGCGCACGACGCGATACGCTGTGGCCCCGGCTCGTGCGCTGACGGCAGCGCGCAGCGAGTCGCCGACGTAGTGCAACCCTACGCCATCGTCGGCCGCGTAACCGTCGCCTAAAAGTCCGTCGGCCACCAGACGGTGGTAGGCCGGGCGTCGCGTTTTCTCGCCGTCGTAGTGCGGGCAGTTGCTCTCTGGCAGAAAACCGAGGCACGCGATCGCCGTCAAGTCGCCCGCCAGCGAGTCGGTCACCCCGGCTTCGAACCAGCAGATGGAGCCGGCGCTCTGGCCGCAGAGGACGATGCCACGCTCCCAAGCCTCACGAAGGATCTCTGCGAGTCCCCACTCGCGCCACACCGCAAGCATGCTCCGCGTGTTACCGCCGCCGACGTGAACCACGTTTTGCGCAAGCACGAGGGTTCGCAAATCGACCGGGGTACGCGCGAAAGAACGTGAGATGCGACGGACGGCAATCTAAGGCCGAATACGTCGAGTAAAACGCTGCGATGCGGGTTGCGTCGTCGCCGCTTGCGGTTGGGACGAACAAGTACCTTCGGCCGTTCCGCGCCGGAGGCTTTGAGGATGTAGCGCTCGAGCGCGTCGTTGCGCGGCTCCCGGAACAGGGAATGCCGCCGCCCATGGCAATAATCTGTCGCCGGTCATGCGCGCCTTACGACCGCGGGCCAGACCCTCCCTGCGCTCCTCCAGTGTACGAAGCGCCGCGCGCCGAATAGCATGAATAGCGAGTCGAACGAACTCACGTGGACGTTCGAACCGATGCTGCTCACGAACATGCCGCGGCCGAGATAGATGCCGACGTGCGACGCGCCGTAGTCGTACGTTTGGAAGAACACGAGGTCGCCGGGCAGCGGACTACGCACCGGCTGGCCCCAGGTAACTGCTCGTCGGCCGTGCGCGGAATCGCGACGCCGAGCATGTGGACGTACCACGTGTATCCCGAACAGTCGAATCCGCCCGGCGAAACGCCGCCCCAGAAGTAGGGCGTCCCGAGAAACGCAGCGCGTAGCGCACGATCGCTTGCGACGTGCGCGCACCCTCGGGACTGCCCGAGATAGGCTTCGGCAGGGCGGTGGCGGTGCCGCGGATGTGCGGGCGCGGCTTTTCGACTACCGGCGCCGGCGTCGGCGTGGGGCCGCCGATGATGACTTCCACGTTGGCCCGCGACGGAGCCGGTGAAAGCCCACCCGCGAACGCCAGCCCGGCCATGGCGGCGCGCGAAATCCATCCGTCGTGCCGGCATTCGAGGTGCGCCGCGTGTAGTGGCCGGCGCGCTTCAGCGCGAAATCTGACGCTACGCGCGACTGTGGCGCGCGCTACTTACGCGGTGGGTACGCACCGCTGCGCACGGCGTCCGCATACCTCGCGCAGGCCGGCGGTCGCAACCGCAGCGACTCGGCGAAGCGCCGCACGAACGGCGGCGGGTCGGGATACATCCCGAGGATATCGTGCGGCACGAGCACCTGCGCGTCGCACGCCGGGCCGCTGCCGATCCCGATTGTCGGTATGCGAGCGCGGCGGTTATCTCGGCGGCGATCGCGTGGTCGACCATCTCGAGCACGACGGCGAACGCGCCGGCCTCTTCAACGGCGCGCGCATCGGCGAGCAACTCGTCGCGCACGTGCTGCAGCCGAAATCCCTTGCCCAGCGCCGCGGTTTGCGGACGCACGCCGATATGCCCGACGACGGGGACGCCGGCGCCCACGATCGCGCCGTGCGCGCCGCGGCCGAACCGCTTACTCCAACTTCACGCTGGAGACGCCGCTGTTCTTGACGAGACGAATGGCCGACCCAACCGCCTCTTCGTTGGTCTTCATACGAGCCGAACGGCAGGTCGACGATGATCTGGGCCGCTTCGTGCCGCGCACGACGGCGGCTGCGTGCCGCTCCATGTCGACCAGATCGACCGGCATTGTACCGTGTCCGAGCACGACTTGACCGAGCGTGTCGCCGACCAGGAGCATGTCGATGCCGGCGGCCTCAGCGAATCGTGCGAACGGCGCATCGTAGGCGGTGATCACCGGGAACCTCGACCCTTGCGCTTGCCGATCGCGGAGGCGGCGACGCGACGGTCAGCCATGGCCGCTCTCATACGGGGGAAGGCGGCGGTTCCCTAGGGGGTGGGCTTTGCAGGGCCGCTGCAGCCGCGTTCGACGGCGACGACCGACGCGGCGGCGTCGGATTCGAGTTGCGAAATATGTATCTGGTGGTCGTATAGCGCGATGGCGAGCTGACCGTACAGCGTATTGCCGACGACGCCCGATCCGATGACGCTGCGCGGATCGACCATCGTGTCGTCCGTCGTCGCGAGGCCCGCCGTGCCGGCGTACGAGATCGGCATGTCCTTGTTGATGCCGTTGGCGAGCGCGATGAAGCTGTCACGTTCGGGGCCGATCACGTTGTAGAGTACGTTGAGACCCTCTTGCTGCATCTCGCCGAGGCGATCGGTTTCGACTTCGTCGGGCATCGGTCTGACCACCGTGCGCATGGCCGCTCGCCTCGGCACCCGGCTAGTGCTGGCGGCTCGGCAATGAGCAGGCACTTCGTCAGTTGGCGGAAGAAATCGAACAGCAGGGGGAGAAGCCGCCTATATGGCGGTCGATGTCGGCAAGGAGAACGACGTTCACGCCATTGCGAGCACTGCGATCGAGCGCTTTGGGCAATTCGACACGTGGGTGAATGACGCCGGCGTCGGCATGTATGGGCCGCTGCTGGACATCAAAACCGAGGACAGCCGAAGGCTTTTTGATACCAATTTTTGGGGCGTCGTATATGGATCGCTGGAGGCAGCCCGCCATTTGCGCGAGCGAACGGGCCCGTATGGGTCGGCCATAATCAACGTCGGCTCGGAGGTTTCCGATCGGGCGACGCCGCTACTGGGGATGTATTCGGCGTCGAAACATGCCGTCAAGGGGTTCACCGACGCTCTGCGGATGGAGCTCGAGCATGATGGTGCGCCGATTTCGGTATCGCTCGTAAAACCGTCCGCGATTGACACCCCGTTTCCGCAGCACGCTCGCAACTATCTGGAGCTGCGCGCCGCAGCTTCCTGCCCCGGTTTACGCGCCGGAAGTCGTGGCGGAAGTGATTTTGCATTGCGCAGAAACGCCGACACGCGACATCTTTGCCGGCGGGTCCGCCAAGATGCACTCGGTTGAGGCGGGCGTGGCTCCACGAATGCTTGATCGGCTCATGGAGGGCATGTTCTTTAAAAAGCAGAAATCCCGCAGGCCGCCGGAACCCGAGAAAGAAGCGCTATACCGTCCAACGACCGGCCTGCAGCAGCGCAGCGGCACTCGGCGCGACGCCAAGGAATCAAGTTTGTATAGCCGCGGCGCCATGCACCCCGTCATCACCGCCGCGGCCGTGGTCGGTGCGGGCCTCGCAGTGACAGCGATGCTCGAAGCCGCCAAAAAACAGCATGAGGAATGAGCTGATCGTGAAGTAAGCGTAGGTTTAGCCCCCTTACCGCACGCGTGGCTCTTTGAATGCAGTAAGCGCAAAAATCAATGGAGGGTAGCCAAAGTGAGCCGAATCATGGAACCTCTGCCGAGGATTACGGAACCCACGCCGACCGTGGGCCTGGCTCCTTCCCATTCTCCGCCGGACATGCGTTACGTGCCCGGCAATGCGATGGCACGCCGCCTGGGCTGGTTCAGCATTGGCCTGGGCCTCGCGGAGATCTTGATGCCCGAGACGATCGAGCAGGTGAGCGGCGTCGAAAGCGACGGCTTGTTGCGTCTCTATGGATTTCGAGAGCTTATTTGCGGAGTTGGCATCCTAAGCACCCTTCGTCCGGCCGGCTGGCTCTGGGGACGGGTTGCGGGCGATGCACTCGATTTGGCCACTGCCGGCGTTGCTTTGGCCAACGCGCCCGCACACCGGCGCGGGCGAACCTGGCTGACCCTGTTGGCCCTGGCCGGCGTGACCGCGGTTGACGCGATGTGCGCCGCTGAAACGACTGCGGCCGCCGCGTTGGAAGGTTGAGAGACGCACGCGCCGTAAGCGGGGGTTAACAAACGCTTGCTAAGTGCGCGGGTCCTTAATTGAAGAGGCAACGACAAGGAGTTTTTCCATGAAAGCCGTTTGCTGGCACGGCACCGGTGACATGCGCGTTGATACCGTTCCTGATCCCGAAGATCGCCGATCCAGGCGACGCGATTATTCACATCACTTCCACCGCTATTTGCGGGTCTGATCTGCATATTTACGACGGTTTCACGCCGACCATGCAAGTCGGAGACGTCATCGGCCACGAGCCGATGGGCATCGTGGAGGAAGTCGGCAAGGGCGTCACCAAATTGAAGAAGGGCGACCGGGTGGTGGTGCCGTTCACGATTTCGTGTGGAAGCTGTTGGTTCTGTCAGCGGCAATTGTTTTCGCTTGTGCGACACCTCCAATCCCAATGCCGCCATCGCTAAAAAGGCGATGGGACAATCTCCGGCGGGTCTTTTCGGATATCGCCACATGCTCGGCGGTTTCTCCGGCGGCCAGGCGGAGTACTTGCGCGTGCCGTTCGCGGATGTCGGGCCCGATCAAAATCGAGTCCGATTTGCCCGATGACAAAGTGCTGTTTCTCTCGGACATCTTTCCGACCGGCTACATGGCGGCGGAAAACGCGGATATCGAGCCGGGTGACACGGTGGCCATCTGGGGCTGCGGGCCCGTGGGCCAATTTGCGATACGCAGTGCGTGGATGTTCAAAGCGGGCCGCGTGATCGCCATTGACCGAGTGCCGGAGCGTCTCAAGATGGCGCAGGACAGGGAAGGCGGAAACGATCAATTTCATGGAGACAGGCGTTTATGACAAGCTCATGGACATGACGAAAGGTCGCGGCCCCGACCGCTGCATTGACGCGGTCGGTGCCGAGGCGCACGGTGCGGGGAGCGTCGACGCCGTCTTCGATAAAGTCAAGGCAGCCGTCATGCTGACCACGGACCGAGCCCATGTGCTGCGCGAGGCGATCATGTGCTGCCGCAAGGGCGGCACGCTTTCGATTCCGGGTGTCTACTTCGGCTTTCCGGACAAGATGCCCTTTGGCGCCTTGATGAACAAAGCGTTGACGGTCAAGACGGGGCAAACCCATGTGCCTCGTTACGCCAAAACTCTGCTCAACAAAATAGAGGCGGGCGAAATTGATCCATCGTTCGTCATCACGGATCGGCCCCGCTCGACGAAGCACCCGCCATGTACAAGAAATTTCGCGACAAGAAAGACGGCTGCATCAAGGTGGTGCTCAAGCCGTGACGCCTCAAGAAGTCTCTTTATACATCGAGCGCCCGGGTGCTGTCCCCCAGCGCTCCGCCCGCACCCCGCAGCGATTCAGCAGGGCAAATGCAAATTCGTCACCGGCGTGTCCGCTCCGCAAATCGACGTGCCGGCCCGTGCTGAGCCGGCCGTTGCCCTTGCCGACGACGAGGACGGGCAGGCGTTCGTGCGTGTGGCGATTGCTGTCGGCGATGCCGGCGCCGTAGACGATCATGGAGTGATCGAGCAGCGAGCCGTCGCCGTCGCGCGTGGCGCCGCAGCTTGGCGATGAACTCGGCGAAGAGCGTCATGTGGTAGGTCTGGATCCGCGTCAGCTTGGCGAGCGTGGCCGGGTCGTTGCGATGGTGCGACAGTTGATGGTGCGATTCGGGGATGCCGATCTGGTCGTAGCTGCGGATGCTCGATTCGCGGCCGATCATCATGGTGCTGATGCGCGTCAGGTCGGCTTGGAAGGCCAGGGCCTGCAAATCGAACATGAGCCGGGCGTGCTCGGCGTAATCGGCGGGAATGCCCGAGGGCGCGATCGATGTCCGGGCGGCACGCTGGGCGACGCTCGCTCGAAGCGCTGGATGCTCGCTTCGACCTCGCGGATCGACGTCAGGTATTCCTCGATCTTGCGGCGGTCGGCGGGGCCGACGCTGGCGTTGAGCGCGCGCGTCTGCTCGACGGCGCCATCGAGGATGCTCTGGCGGTAGCGCGCACGGCCGAGCGGCGGTGGCGCGATCCACGTTCGGATCGGCGTTGCCGAACAGCCGCTCGAAGACGTGGCGCGGATTGGTCAGCGGGGGCAGCGGCATGGTCGGCGTGCGCCAGCTGATGCTGCTGGTGTAGGCGCAGCTGTACTTGGCGTCGCACAGGCCCACCATGCGCGTGTCTTCCAGGCCCAGTTCCAGCGAGGGCAGCCGCGTCTGCGTGCCCATCGCGCGGGCGGCGACCTGGTCGGCCGAAACGCCCGCGTGGATGTCGGAGCCGGACTCGCGCGGATGGGCGCCCGGTCAAGAAGCTGGCCGAGGCGCGGGCATGATCGCCGGGGCCGTCGCCCAAGGCGTTGGCGTTGTGGCACATCAAGCCGGAGACGACCAGCGTATGCTCGCGGAACGGCTCCAGCGGCTTGAGAATCGGCGTGAACTCGAAGTCTCGTCCCTGACGTGGCCGGCGTCCAGTTGCGCATCACCATGCCGTTGGGGACGTAGACAAAGCCAGCCGCGTCGGCCGGAGCCGGTCGGCGGCCTGCGCCCGACCGAGCGCCGGCACCATCGCATCCAGGAGCGGCAGGCCGATCAGTGCACCGGCGCCCCGCAGAAACGTTCGCCGCGACAGGTGCTTGCGGCGTGATGATCATGGCGTGTCTCGGACTTTCGTTATGTGTCTGGAACGGCTCGCTCTGGACGATTGCCAGTACCAAGCTGGAGAAACGATAGCCGTCCCTGGCAGCCTTGTCGGCAATCGCCCGCGCGGTCTTTCGGTCATTTCGGTCCAAGCCGCGACCCAAGGCGTAGATCAGCATCTTCTCGGCCAGACATTCGGCAAAAGCGTCGGGCTCGGCGCGCAAGACGGCGCGAAGCTCGTCGAGCTCCTTCGAAGGACCGGCCGTCGGGCAGCGTTCCCGCCGTGTCGATGGGAAAGTTGCCGTCTTGGTCGCGCCAGGCGCCGATGGCGTCGAAGTGCTCCAGGGCAAGCCCCAGCGGGTCCATGCGGGCGTGGCACGACGCACAGGTCGCATTGGCGCGGTGCTTCTCCAATTGCGCGCGCAGCGACACGGACTGGCCCAAGCCCTTGCTCGTCCAGGCTGGGCACGTTCGCGGGCGGCGGCGGCGGCGGGGCGTTGAGAAGGTTCTCGAGAATCCATTTGCCGCGCAAGACGGGCGAGGTTCGGTTGGCATACGACGAGACGGTCAGCACGCTGGCCTGCGTCAGCACGCCGCCGCGCCGCGTCCCCGTCAGATCGACCTTGCGGAACTCGTGCCCCTTGACGCCCGGAATCTGGTAAAACTCCGCCAGGCGCTGGTTCAAGAAGGTATAATTGGCGTCGATGAAATCCAGAATGGTGCGGTCTTCGCGGATGACGTGCTCGAAGAACAAATCGGTTTCCTTCTTCATCGACAGGCGCGTGTAGTCGGTGAACTCCTTGAATTTGACGCGATCGGGCGTGTGCGATTCGAGCGCCCGCGTCTGCAGCCATTGCCCGCCGAAGTTCTCCACCAGGGCGGCTGACTTGGCGTCGCGAAGCATGCGCCGCACCTGGGCTTCGAGCACCGCCGGCTCGATGAAGCTTTCGTCTCGCGGCGCAGCGGAACAACTCCTCATCGGGCATGCTGCTCCACAGGAAATACGACAGCCGCGTGGCCAGTTCGTAGTCGTTGATTCGATAGGAGGCTTGCCCATTGCATTCGGCGGCGGTCTTTCGACGCGGAACAGGAAAGTGCGGCGAAATCAGCAGTTGCTGATGGCCAGGCACAGCCCTTCCTCGAAGGAATCGCCGTCCTTCTGCACCATGGCAACCAGCTTGACCAGACCATCGACTTCCTGCGGGAGTTGCCGGGCGGCGGTAGGCGCGGCGGGCGAGATTGGCGACGATCTTGCGGGCGGACGGCTGCATCGCGGACTACTGCCAATGGAGACGCCGCCGAAAACTTGGCGCGCGATTCGGCGTGAGGGGCCGTGGACCTGGTGATAAGGCCCGACGCACGTCGAGATACATGGGGAAAAAGGCGTCGGTCGCCCTGGAGATGCCGGCAGTGGTGTTGGCCGGCTTCGGTCCTTTGTAAGCGGGAGGCAAGCCCTCATACATCCGCAAGAGGGTGACCGACAACCAGTGTTCGCCGGCACTGATCGGCGTGCGGTATTCCGCCCATAGGCCGTTGACTTCCCCCGGGCCCCGCCCGGACATGACCTTGGTTGGCACGGCTACTTTGGCTTCGTGGACCATCTTGCCGTCGATCCAGAAACCCAGCTCGACGGGGTCGCAACCCGCCGGCCGCACGCCGCGCAGGATGCAGCGCAACACATATTCGCCGTCACGGGGAACCGCTGGGACGACGTGCAGCGCGTTGGGCAGGCTCATGCCCGTTTCGTCGTAGTCGAATTTGACGGACCTATTTTTGGAGAAGGCGTCGGCGGTGAAGTAGGGCTGATGCGAAGTGCGGCTCGGTTGCATCGGCTCGACGCCGAAGAGCGCGGTCCGGGCCACTTTCTCGGCCGCCGCCAGGTATTTCTCCGCCAACGCGGGGGACACGGACAAAACGCCGCCGACGTTGTCAAAGCCATGGCCGGGGACATCGGCAGGGAAATCATCCGCCGGCTGGAAAGTCACGCCGAGCAAGTCGCGCACCGTGTTGTTGTACTCGGCCCGATTGAGCCGCCGCACCGCCGCACGGGCGGCGCTTGCGGCGGGCGTGAGGCGCTCGCGCGTGCGCGCTGAATTGATCCAGCCAGGCAAGCACGGACTTGACTTCGGCCGCGCTGGCTGCGCCCGCTTTTTAGGCGGCATCGCGTGCGCGCGTAGCACCGCGCTGCACCTTGTCCAGTGTGGCCACGCTCTTTGTCAGTGTTGCCGCATCACGCAACGAATCGAGGCGCACGTCGCCGCGCTGTTTGTCGCCATGGCATTCAAAACAATGCGCCGCGAAAAATGGCTGAACGGTTTTTCGATACGCGTTCCAGTCGTCCGCCGGCGCCGCATCAGTAACCGCTTCGCCGCCGCGCGCAAGCGGTTGCGTGAAGTGCACGCAAGCCAGGATGCCGGCAATCACCGCGAATTTGACGCCCATGGGCTCCATTGTAACGCCGTGCCGCGCCCGTTTCCAACAAGATTCCGAAGGCGGGCCATGACTCGCGCGACTGGATCGCGGCCGGCACTGAACCGGCACCGACTCGCAGCCTGCGCCCGGCATACGCTTTGCTCTTTACGCCATTTATCGCGCAGACCGCCCCAATCGACTCCGCCGCAAATAAATCGGCTCGGGCTGAGAGAGTTCGGTGTGCGCGTAGCGGTGGCCGGACTTATCCTCTTGCTGCTGGCGTGCATGGTTTACATCGCCTGGAGCGGCATTTACGTCCTGCTGGAAGCTTTTGCCGGCTTTTTGTTCGCGGTTTTTCTATCGGCCCTGAGCAATTGGCTCAGCGGCAAGACCGGGTTGGGCCACCGTACGGCGTTAAGTCTCGTTCTGCTCGGGCTGTTAACGCTTTTTGGTGTCGTCGGCTGGCTGCTCTACAACCGCCTGGCCACTCAAGTCACCGAATTGATTCAGCGCCTGCCGGAGTCGTTTGCGGCAATCCGCGATTACCTTCAGCAGTTCCAGTGGGGCCGCTTGCTCCTTGAAGATGTGCCGCGCTCGGCGCGGTCGTTGGCGACCACCGACGGCTTTTCCCGTGTGACCGGACTCATTGGGAGCGTCCAGGAGATCCTCGTCGGGGCTGTGATCATCTTTGTCGTCGGCATTTTCGGCGCGGCGGAGCCGAAACTTTACCGCGACGGCTTGCTTCACCTGGTGCCACACAGTGAGCGTAGGCGAGTCGAGGAAGCGCTCGACGCCATCGACTTCAATCTGCACTGGTGGCTGCTGGGGCAAGTGTTCCTGATGGTCGCGGTGGGCACCACCACGTCGGTGGGTCTGTGGATAATCGGCGTGCCGCTGGCACTTGCCCTGGGCGTCATTACCGGAATCTTGGAAATCGTGCCGTATATTGGGCCCTGGCTGTCGGTGATACCCGCAGGTCTAATTGCGCTTTTGGCAAGCCCCACGCATTTGTTGATCACCTTGGGACTTTATCTCGGCGTCCATGTGGTGGAGGGTTATGTTCTGGTGCCGCTGGTTCAGCGCAAGGCGGTCTTGCTTCCGCCCGCCCTGACCCTCGTGGCCCAACTTTTGATGGGCAAACTCGTGGGTTTCATCGGTCTCTTGGTGGCGGCACCTTTGACCGTGACCCTGGTCATCATCATTAAAATGCTCTACGTGGAGGACACGCTGGCCGACACCAATGTCAATGTGCCCGGCGCCCGGCGGTGTTTCTCGGGTGGAAGCGGCGAAGGAATGAAACGGCATTTCGACAATGGCAAAGACAAGGCGGTCGTCAGCTCCAACGGAACCATTTGATGGCCAGAAAGAGCGTAATGGCCGCCCAACCCGCCAGGATGCCCAATTGAACGGCGATTTGCGCCAGCGACGCCCCATCGAGCATCACCGAGCGGAGCGCCTCGTTGAGGTGCGTCAGCGGCGATAGCTGAATTATGGGTTGGGCAGCGGCCGGGAAGCGTTCGGCGGAAAAGAACGTGCCCGAGAACATCCATAGCGGCATGCTGATAACGTTGATAAGCCCGGAAACCGTCTCGACGCTCTGGGCCCGGCAGGCGAGCAACAGGCTGATGCCGATGAAAGCGCTACCGCCCAAAAGCAGCACGATCGCCAAGGTCACGGGATGACCGCGCTGGGGCACGCCAAAAAAGATCGCGCCTGCAAGCACCAGGGCGAGCGCCTCGGGAAGCAAAAACAGCAGGCGGCTGCCAACGATGGCCAAGAGAAAATCACCGCGACGCATCGGCGTGGCCAGGAACCGCTTGAGCAGTTTGCGGACGCGCAGATCGACAATCACGAAGCCGACGCCCCAAAGACCGGTGGTGAGCAAGTTAAAACCGATGAGCCCGGGAATCAAAAAGTCGATGTAACGGTCCCCCGGCTCTGATGCATGGTGGTTGACGGTCTTCCAGGTGGGGGTGTTCTTCCAGCGTTGGACAATGTCATCGACGTGGTATCGGGCCAGCAAGCAATCTTGGCGCATTGGATCGAAATAATACTCGTATTGGGCGGGCGTGGGTTCGATATACAGCGACGCCTTGCCGGAACGAAGGTGTGCCAGACCAACTTCACGGGAAACCATCTCCGTTGCCATGGCGTGGTTCTTGAGGTGCCTCGCCAACGCAGACGCTTCACCTGAAAGAGATTCCGTCGGTGGCAATTCGGTGTAAATCGCAATGGGCGCCTCGGCGGGCGCCAATAGGGCGTCGGGGCCCGTGCGCGCGAACGCCAAGCCCAGCGTCACCGCCAGAAACAAAGGAAAGCCATACACCCAAAGCACCGCGGCGGGTTCACGAAAGAAATCGCGCAACCGAAGCAGAAAGAGCTGATAGAGCGCTGACGCTCGGTTCATATGTCTTTCCGCCTGGAGCGATCTTGAGCGGAGACGACGCTAGTCGCTTGGTGCGGCCGTCGGCCGTGCCGCGTGCCTAACTCCAGCACCTGGTCCATGACGACGTCCGTGACTTCCGTTAGCAAAGAATGGCGAAGCGGCTGACCGTAATAAGGCGAGAGATCGATGGGAGGCCCGAACACGACATCGACCCCGTGCGCAGGCCAAAACCAATCGCGCAACACGCTCCCGGAGCGCGGACCGCCCCGAATAAAAGCGGGATAAACGGGGACTCCACTCCGGAGGGCCAGAAAGGCGACGCCCGTCTTGTAACGCGTTGCTGGTTGCCCCGTGGGGCTGACATGTGCTTCGGGAAAAACACAGACAGTTTTCCCTGCCGCCAGGGCATTAAGCGCCTCGCGCATCGCCGCGACGTTGGCCCCGTCAGGCGTGACCGGAATGGAGCCGGCGCGCGAAACCACGGGCGCAAGCCAAAAGTTTCATAAGAAACGGCCGCATGCAAAAACTGCATCGTCCGGCCGCTCGCGCACATCAAGAAAGCTGGGTCCGAGAAATTGGGATGGTTGGCGACCACGAGCGCCGGACCGGGAGACGGCAGGCTACCGCTCTCGTTGGATGAGCAATGATGCCACAGCCCCGCGAACAGCCGCATCGCCCGCGGTTCCAACTCCTGGAAGCGACTGAGAGACGCACCGTTCGCTGCGCCTGGCGCGAAGCTGGCTGCGCTTAATCCGTTGGTTGATTCCGCGGTTCCTCGTAACTGCGCATGGCCAGGAGTTGGCGGGCGTTGCCGGCGAACAATGTCCAGCGACTGTTCGATCACCGCGAAGGCGGCCCGGGGCTTTGCCAGACGTTGCGCCTGGGAGCGCATGACTCGCAAGCGCCCGGGATCACCCAAAAGCTCGGCGATTTTCGCACCCATCGTCGGTAGATGATTTACCTTGGCCGCCGCTCCACACTCGAGTAGATAATCGCTGTTGCGACATTCCTGGCCGGGAACGGGGTCAACGATGAGAAGTGGGACGCCGCGCGCCAACACTTCCGAGGCGCTCAACCCCCCCGGCTTGCTTACCACGAGATCGGCAACTGCAAGCAATTCGTCCATCTTGTCCGTGTAGCCCAAAACATGAACGCGATGCCTCGCGGGCACCAAAATTTGGTTCAGCCGACGCCGCGCTTCGACGTTGTAGGCCGTGACGGTTACGAGCTCAACTGGTTCAAAAGTTTCCAAGATAGCCCGGTGAATCTCCTCGATGCGGCCTACGCCGCGACCGCCGGCAAGCTGCAAGAGGATAGGTCTGTCGCCGGCAAGCCCATGTCGGGCCAAACAAGCCGCACGCGACTTCGGCTCGCAGAAAACCGGGTGTATCGGTATGCCGACCACGCTCGTTTTGGCGGCGGCGATGCCTTGTCTTTGCAGATAAAGCGATCCTTCCTCCGTTGCGGTGAAGTAATGCTCGCACGGCTCGGTAATCCACAAGTGATGCGTCTCGAAATCGGTCGTCACCATCACCTGGGGACATTTAATTTTCTTTTCTCGCGCAACGAGGCGATGATTTCGCCCCCTAAAAAGTGGGTGTTGATGACGAGATCCCAAGGCTCCGAGCGAAGAAGAGCCACCAGCCGGCGCAGGCTCATTTTTTCCAGGGCGACCCGGAGGTGATCCCAACGCGTGGACTGCCTGCAATTGCGCGGCCGATCCATGAGGTCATAAAAGAATCCCACTGTCTTCGGCGGCGTAGTTTACGACGTCAATATAGATGTCGCCGTAGCAGTATTTGAAAATCGGAAAACCAAGACTTAATACGTCAATGTTGCGTATCGCCACCTCGGGATGGGATTGCCGAAAGGCCGCTTCAATCGCGTCGGCCGCGTGCAGGTGCCCCGTGCCCACCGACGCCGACAGGATCAACACACGTGCCCCAGGCATCGGCTCGATCGTAATTCCTTGTCCGTTACGCTGATGTTCCGAAGTCAAAACGCCGCCGGCGAAGTTTTGGTGGAAAAGGCCGCCGTTTTTTATTCCTTCAGCCACTTGGACACCTTTTGAGTTCCTCAAAGTCCGGTGCTCGAAGCAGTTGCCTTACTAGCGGTCGTATATTTGCAAATCGCATACCGAACGGTCCGTCGGCCGTCAGATGGAAGCATGGCGGAGGCACGGGATTTGCCCCCTTATGTGTTATCGGCAATTACAGTCGATATCGGCTTTGGACTGCCTCCGTCCACCTACATGAAGAGAGGAACAAACCATGCTTACGATTGAACCGTCGACGCCGGACAATGTGGTTGTAGGCGTTGCCAAAGGCAAGTTGACACACGAGGACTACGACGATTTCCGTGGCCATATCGAGCAAATGATTCACCAGCACGGTAGCGTGCGCGTAATGCTCGACTTGACCGATTCGAACGGTTGGGAACCGCGGGCCGCATGGGACGATCTGATGATGGGCTTGCAGCATTTGGGCGAATTCGAACGCTGCGCCATCTTGGGCGACGGCGGTTGGAAGCAATGGATGACCAACTTGGCCAAGCCACTTTTTCGCGTGAAGTATTTTGACCACCGCGAGCGGGAAGTAGCGTGGCGCTGGCTCATGCAACCCGCAACTTCGGGGGAGCAACACGGGTTTATGTGCGCCGCGACCAAATTTGTACGGCACAATCCGATGGTGAGCATGCTTGTTGCCGGCGGCCTTGCGGTCCTGTTGCTGCGCCGGCTAAGAGCGGCATCTTGACCCGCTTGCGATTGTCGTCCATAATGCGACTTGATTAGCCGCGTCGCTTTACTTGCCGCCGTAAGAAACCCAGGTAGTGATGGTCTTGAATGTTTTTCGCGTCGTCCATTTGACGTGGCGGTGCGCGTTCGTGGCATTGGCCACCATGGTTGTGCTTTGGCTGCTCACTTCGTGGTTTTGTGTGTTTCAGCTGACGCGGCGGGCACGAGCGCCGTTCGCGGAGCCTCCGCCAAGCGTCAGTTGGGGCCGCCTCGAGTCGCTCAGATTAACCACCGCCGATCACCAAGCGGTGGGCGCGTGGTTTGTGCGCGGCCCCAGCGTTGGGCCGTCTGTTTTGCTCTTGCACGGCAACGGCGACAGTCGCATCAGTGAATTGCCGCTGGCGGAGTTCTTCGCCAAGCGCGGATGCAGTGTTCTGCTGCTAAGCCTGCGCGCCCATGGCGACTCCACCGGGGAGTTTAACGATATCGGCTACGGCGCCCGCCACGACGTGGTGGCCGCCGTCGATTATTTGGAGCAGCAGCGCCAGGCCAGCCCATTATCGTGCAAGGAACTTCATTGGGGGCGGCGGCGGCGATATACGCTGCCGGGGCGCTTGGCAATCGAGTGCAAGGCTACATTCTCGAAGCCGGCTACGCTGACCTGCGGACCGCCGCGCACAACCGCACGGAAAATTGCCTTCCCTTTCCGCTCGACCGAGTTGCTTACGCGGGGCTGGCTCTGACAGGGCCGCTGGTTTTGCCGGACCTTGATCGCATGGCGCCGGTCAAGGCGATTGCCGCCATCCCACCGTCGGTGCCGGTGCTCCTACTCGCCGGCGGCGTGGATGAAATGGCGCGACCGGAGGAAGCGCAGGCCCTCTACCGCGCCGTACACACGCATGCACGGCTGATCTGGTTCGAAGGGGCGGGCCACGTATCGCTTCATGCTCACGATGCGGCTCTTTACGAACGCGCGGTGGGAGCGTTTATGAGCGCAGCCAACCGAAGCTTGGGCGCGCTTGAGTCCCCGGCCCCGCATCGCTCAAGCTCGCTTCATCCATTAAGTGTTCAATAACCACCCGGTCCATCAATTCCGCGGAAGATGGTCATCGACCGCTTTCAAAAGATCCTCGGGCGGTAACCGCGTTAAAAAGCGATCCGCGCGGAACAACCAGCGGACCGTGCCGGCGCCATCGACAAGAATAGTCGTCGGCGCGTTCGTGTCGGTGCCTTCGGGTCCGACGCCCGGGTGGATCACTTGCAACGCTTTGGCCATGTTTTGATCCGTGTCGGCTACCACGATGAGATGCGGAAAATCGGCTTGGGTCTTGGCGCCGTTTCTTGACTATCGTTGGAAACCACGACGATACGCGTATTTTTCTTGGCGAATTCCTCATGGCGCTTTTCGAGCTCACCGAGCTCGACCATGCAAATCAGTCACCATCGGCCGCGGAAAAACACCAGGGCAGTCGGTCCGCCGGTTGCCAGCTCCTTGGTGGTAAGCGGCTTGCCGTCGGCAAGCGTGGTAGCAAATGTCGGCAGCGGGCGCCCCACTTGAGCGGGTCCTTCATAGGCCGGCGATTTGGCGAGGACAAGCAAAAAGAACCATTCCAGGCCACAGAGCACTGTCAAGAGCACCAAGCCAACGATACGCACGATTCCCCGTCGCCCCATCACTGAAGCCATGAGGCACAACACGCCGAAGCTCGCGAGGACCGGAACATACCAGGGAACAACGAGTTGCCGCATGCGGAATTGAAGAATGTAGAGCGCGGGGCCGATGACAAACAACAAGATGCCGATCAAGTACAGAGGCAATCGGCGCGGCGGGGCGCGGACGGGGACAGGCGTTGATTGGATTTCTTGCATGGGATCCTCGGAGAAAGGTCGATAAGTGTCTTATCGCGGCCGAGGTGTAGCGGCAACCACCGGGTCGCTGACGCTCACCCGCGGGATTAGGAGTACCTCATGCCGCGGCTTGGTAACTTATCATCAGCGTTGCCAGCACTAGGGCCGCGGTTTCAATGCGGAGGATGCGCGGGCCCAGATCGGCCATGTGCCAGCCGTTAGCACGGGCGCGGGAAACTTCCTCCTCCGTGAACCCGCCTTCCGGACCGACGGCGCATACAAAATCGGTCCGGAGTGGTCCGTTTTTCGGCAGTTGCAACTTCCCATCAATAGGGTGAGCCAAAATGCGCAGGCTATTTGCTTCCGCGCACCCGCAATAGGTCGCCCAGTCCACCGCCGGTTCAATGCGCATCAGCACATTGCGCCCACACTGTTTGCTCGCTTCGATCACATAGCGCTCAAACTTGTCAAGCTTGCCCACACCCGGCTCAATCACCGCGCGTTCGCAGACGAGGGGAACGAATGCCGTAACACCAAGCTCGGTCAATTTTTCCACCAGGAATTGAGCGCGGTCACCTTTGGGAATGGGGGCGGCGATGGTCAGGCGAAAACCAAGCTCGCGCTGTGGCGAAATCTTCGCGTCAATATCGAGATGCACCGATTTCTTGGAGACCGAGACGACACGGGCCGGGTATTCGTGGCCGTCGCCGTTGAATAGGCAAAGCCGGTCGCCGGCGCGAAATCGGCACACCGTGGCAAGGTGGCGAGCTTCCGGACCAGTCATCTCCACGGGGCCCGGCGTTAACGGCCAATTGAGGTAAAATCGTGCGGACATTTGTGGTACAATACGCCAGCCATCGCTCCGGGGCGAGTCGATCTCGGAGACTGAGAAGGGATTCTCACGAGGATGCCATGTCGAGCGCCAAATCACCAAGCGCCAAGCGCCGCGCTCAAGGAACCGGCCACGCTGCAAACCACCCGCCAAATGTTGGATGAGCTAGATGCCCTCATGGACCGCATGTTGGCGTTGCCCGTCAACGACATCGACGACCCGGTGCCGGCGCCGCGCGCGATTGTCCGCATGCCTACAGCCGCGGTGAGCCTGACGGTGTTGGAGCCACCGGCAGAGTCCGAAGACGGCTTCACCGAGCCGGCCTTGCCGCTGCTACGCGAAAGCGTTCCCAGCTACAGCATTGACGTGCCGACCACCACGCTCTCCTTGGACGATTTGCCACTGATGGCACCTCCCGCCTTTCAAGCGCCCCACTTCGAAGTGCCGGAATCGGAGCAACCGGACTTCGAGGTTCCCACGCCGGTCCATGGCTTGATCGAGCCCGAGGCGATTCCAGAAGAAGTCATTCCGCCGAACGTCACGGAGCTGGCTGTCCCGGCTAATGGGGTGGAGCCGCCCATCATCGAATTGCGCCTGCCGCGCCGGGCCTTCGCGAGCCAGGTGATTTTGCCGCTCGTTTGGTTCAACCAAGGCTTCGATAAGGCGATCGTCGTGCTGGGCCCCTTGGGTCGCTGGCTGCGGGGACCACGGGGCCGGCACCTTTTGGGGCTGACCGGCCTGAGCCTGGCTGCGGCGGCGGGCATTTGGTTGGTCAAAGATTGGCTTGGCTGGACCTGGTAAAATCTGCGCCAGCCATTAAATGAACAGGGGCGGGCGACGAATAAAAGTAAAAGCCAGCGAATGAACACCGGCGGCTAAGCCACAACCGGCGTAACGTGGGAGCGGTTGGCATGAATCAAGAATCCGAGCAGGCCTATGTGCGGCCGCTATCGTTCTTCGCCGGTTTCTTGAGCTATCTGGTGCCGGGACTCGGGCAGATTTCACAGGGAAGGATCGGCAAGGGCGTTTTGTTCATGGTCTGCCTGCTGAGTCTTTTTCACGTCGGCGAGGCGATGGGTAATTGGCAAAACGTCTACGTCCCTACCGGGGACAATCCGGACAACGGCCCAGTCAGCAGCAATCCTTTTCGCAACATCTTGAACCATCGTTGGCACTTCGCCGGCCAAGTTTGGATTGGCGCCGCGGCCTGGCCCGCGATCTGGCAGTATTACGGCGGCACGGTGCCGTCCAAGGAAACCAACGCTTTCTTGCACGATTACCAAAAGCAGCCGGCCGACGAAAACGAAGTCAACCAATTCATCATCAACAGTGACAAGACGCCGGACCTGGGCTGGATCTACACCGTAATCGCCGGCATGCTCAACATCCTCGTGATATACGATGCCTACGCGGGGCCGGCCTACGGGCCACGCATACCGCGTTCAGTGAGCGCCAATGTGCCGGCGCAGGAGGCCGCACCATCATGAGTCTTTTGGCGCTCGTCTCGCTCAACATGTATCTGCAATTGCCTATACTCATCGTGCTCATTAGCCTGGTCTACAGCGCGACCCGCTATGATGAATGGGGCAGTATTGTCAACGAAGCTGTCCGCTGGGGGGGCCGCATGGCCTTGTTTCTGGTGGGCATCGGGGTGGCGCTTTATTGCTTGGCCTCGATTATCTGA
This sequence comes from uncultured Planctomycetota bacterium, assembly GCA_963750865.1. GTDB lineage: Bacteria > Planctomycetota > Planctomycetia > Gemmatales > Gemmataceae > CAVVSQ01. Next base: position 339,582 of record CAVVSQ010000016.1, on the reverse strand, counting down.
TACCAATACCGCTCACCCGCCGGGCCGCCAAGCCGCAAGTTGAGGTACGCCGAAACCGCGGACCTCGGAGCAATCTGTTGCCATGTCATCTTTCCCCGAACCTGCCGACAACGAACGGCGCTTTCGCTGGCAAGCACTTTTTGGGCAAACAACCGAGCCGCTGTTTTTGCTGAATCCCCGCAGGCGCATTCTCTTTGTCAACCATGCCTGGGAAACGCTCACCGGCGTGCCTCTGAGTGATGTCAAAGGGCAGGCGTGCAGGCGCCGTCCCCGCGGCATCCTCGTTGAAAAGATCGACCTCTTGCTTGGCGCCATGGCTCCCCCGGCAGAAACCATGGACGGACAACCGGCGCAAACACGCCGTCTGGTGTCACTCTCCTCGGCACCCGCCTGCTGGCAAATCAGCTTTTTCCCCTTGGCGGGCAGCGCGGGACTGGCAGGCATCCTCGGCAAAATCAGCGTGCCGGCGCAACCCATGCCTAGCGCCGGCCCGCCGCTTTCGGAACGGCTGCTGGCTCTGCGGGAGCGGCACCTGCGGCGCTACCATCTTGAGGAGTTGGCCAGCGAAGTGCCCGCCGTCGTCCGCTTGCACGCGCAGGTACTTCTCGCGTCGCAAACGCGCCTGCCCGCGCTGATCGTCGGTCCGCCGGGCTCGGGCAAGCAATGGGTAGCGCGGGCTATCCACTACGCCGGCCCGGAGCGGGAACAAACGTTCGCCTGTCTTGATTGCGCTCGGCTGACACCCGATCGACTCGCCGAGTTGTTGTTCGCCTCCGCGCCTGCCACGCCCTTGGCATCGGTCTACTTGAAGAATTTGGCCGGCTTGCCGCTGAATTTGCAAGTGCGCTTGCAGCAAAAACTGGAGGTTTCCGAAGCAGGCTCAACCCGCATCCTCGCTGGTTTGGACGAAGACCCGGCGGAATCGGTGCGTTCGGGCAAGCTGTTAAACGATCTTTATTGCCGGCTCAGTCCGATTCTGCTGCGGGTGCCGGCGCTCCACGAGCGCATGGACGATTTTGATGCAACGCTCGAGCGGCTTCTTCCCCGAGCTTGTCAGGCGGCCGAGCCCACCGTGCTCAGCGTGAGCGCCGAGGCACTCCTGCTGCTGCGAGCGTATGCGTGGCCCGGAAACCTGCGCGAACTTTATGACGTGTTACTGCAAGCTGCTCTGCGCGCGAAGCACGCAAATCGAGGCCGGCGATTTGCCTTTCTATCTGCGGCATGGGCCCCTCCCCGAGGAAAAACCGATCGCGCTTGATGCAATCTTGGAGGAAGTCGAGCGCCGCTTGATCGTGCATTCGCTGCGGCAGGCTAAGAACAACAAAAGTCGCGCCGCGGAATTACTCACGATTTGGCGGCCCCGGCTCTTGCGCCGCATGGAGAACCTGGGGATCAAGGACCAATGAGGCGAGGTCGTCCCCATGCACCATGCCCAACTGATTGCGTACGGCGTCGAAGGCCGCCTGGCTGAGCTTTTGGACGAGTTGGCCCGCGCGTGCTCGCTGTGGCTGCGTGAAGTTCGGCACGTCAAAACGTGTATGAACCTATTACGCCAAGGCGCCGGCGTCTTGGTGCTCCGCGTGGGCAAGGACCTCGACAAGGAACTGGCTCTGCTCGAGCAAGTGACGCACCTTTTTCCCACGACGAAAACGATCGTCGTCGGATCGGTAGACAATCCCGCCCTCGCCGGCCTGGCCTGGGACCTGGGCGCCGCTTATGTCTTGTTGCCCCCGCGGCCGCTCGAAATGATCGGCGAAATCGTAGGTGGCTTTCTCCCCGAGCTAAAGCCCGCCTCGTGAACCGTTCGCTAAGCGCCAATTGCATCTGCCCCGGCGCTTATGATTTCCATCGTTAGCGCACCCGCCGGGCAGATCAATGCGCAGACGCCGCAGCCAATACAGTCGGCGGGCCGCGGCATCCAGGGAACCGGTCCATTCAGGGCCAAACAATCGGTGGGGCACAGTGCGCAGCAAAGCCCACAGCCGGTGCACGCGCTCTCATTAAGCATCGGGACTTCGCGATAGCGCCAAGACGGTGGGGCCGGCTTCGGATTTCGTTTGCCCATGGTGACTCCCACGCCAAGATACCAAAGCGCCGGGCGCGCATCTACCCCTCGCAAAATCTCGTTAGCGCTTCCACGAATTCCGCTTCTTTCTCGAACATCGGCATGTGCCCACAATTCTTGATGATCTGCATTTCCGAGCCGGGGATGAGCTTGTGATAAGCTTCGCCATAGGCTGGGGGCACCAGGCGGTCGTGATCGCCCCAGAGCAAAAGCGTGGGACATTGAATGCGGGCGAGCCTCTGGGCGAGTTTCGGGTCGTAGGGGCGTTCCCAGACGAGACGGGCCAACACGGTCATCGATTGGTAGGCCTTCATCATCGTCTGCTCGTCGAGGTCCTCGCGGATAACCAGGGTGGCCATCGCCCCATTGGGATCGTGAAACAATAGCTCGCGCAATTTTTGCCGATCCAGCATGATGCGAAAAAGATCGGGCAGCGGCTCGCTCTCGACCCAAAGACCGGGGGCGTCGGCGATCCACAGCTTTTTGACGCGCTCCGGCCAGCGCACGGCGAACTCGGCCGCGATCCAGCCCCCCAGGCTCACGCCTCCCAGGATCACCTCCTCCAACCCAAGAGCGTCGAGCATCTCGACATAATGAAAGGCCATGTCCTCAATGGTGTCGATCAGATCGAAGCCGCCCGATTCGCCAAAGCCGGGGTGCGTCGGCACCAAGACGCGGAACTTTTTAGAAAGGGCTTCATAAAACGGAAACCACATGAAGGACTCGCCCAGGGTGCTGTGCAAATAGACGAACGGCGTCCCCGCGCCCGCATGCATCAGCACGGTGGGCCGACCGGAGACTTCGATGGTTTCCGGCTGTCCGCCACCCTTGGAAAGGAGGACGCGGGCACCATATTGGAGCTTCTTGAAAAGTTTAAACATGAACTCATCCAATTCGTCTACCCGCGAGGCGCTCGCGGAACGCGGATTTGCGGTCCGGCGCTCTGCGCATCGAGGCCATCAATAAACGAATCTACTGCCGCAAGATCACTTCGTGAAAGCGTTGCTCGGCGGGAACGTGTTCGGTGGTCGCCTGCTCTTGATCGACTTGCCAGCTAAACGAGCGTGCGAGGTCCAATGTCACCGCGCGGTTTTTGGCAAGCACGCGTGGTTGACCCTCCACTCGCAACGTGATGTCGCGACCCGTCAGATTCCAAAAGCCGACCTTGCAGTGGTCCGGGCCTGTGCGCGTGTCCGCAATATCTCTGCTCGTGGAGCGCGACTCCGTCACCGTGGGCCCTTTTTGCAGCGTGCTCGTCGGCGGCGGTTCCTTGGTCGTGGGCACCGGAACCTTCTCGATGGGTTTCTTGGTGGGCGTTGCCGGTGCCAGGGGGATCGGACGAATCGTGGGATAAACCGCCACGCTCGGACAATAAGAAAACCCCGGCGCATAGTATCCATAATAGGGCGGGCTATAGTAGGCGGGGCTGTAATAGCTCGGGCCATAGCCCCAAAAGCGCCAACCCCACCACGCGTGCGCCGATGAGCTTGTTCCCAGCAATGTCAATGCGACTATTAGCAGTTTTGCTCGAGTTCCCGCCATGGTTTTCTCTCCTGCACCTGACCCACGAATCCTCGAACCGATCGAGGCCCCGCTGACCATGTGTTGTAAGTCCATTCATCCACGCCCAAGTTCACGTTGGTTTATTTCCACCTCTCAGCGACCAGGCTTTCGCGGCCTCGCCCAGCGCTCGAGGACTTCGGGTAATGGGTAATCGGGTATGGCTATGCCCAACGTTGGAATTTCTTGCAGGCGACGCCAGGCGCGCGTGTGTCGCTGTTCCTGGTCCTTAACAAACGTCGAATCGAGGTTTTCCTTCGCAAAGACACCCAGACAAACGACCGGCGCAAAGCTCGGATCAATGATGAACTGCGCCGCGGCCGGGTTGCAGCGGATATGCCGTTCACGCTGGCGCGTTAGGGTTAGCGGGTCCACTTCACCCATGACGTAGCGCAGATAAAGGTCGGATTCCGTGATCGCAGCCACGTCGGTGCCGCAAACATCGCAAAGATAACCTTGATCGCATGCGGCCATGGGGACTCAGCTATTCTCTCTGTACTCATCTCGCTCCGCGAGATGTGCGAACATCTCGCGGAGCGAGATGAGTACAAACCGCGGGTTTCGGAGTACCTCAACCGCGCGGCCTGTTGACCCTTTTGTTACCATAAGGATAACAAGGCCCGGCCAAGGAAACCATGGAGCCGACGATGAATTCCACGTCCTCGACGGAACGAGAAGCGAGTTTCGCGGAAACCGCGCTGCGTTTGGGCGGCAAGTCGGATGAGGAAGCCAAGCGGCTCGGTGCCGTCGACAAGGCCGACGAGCAAGTCGAGACCCTGTTCGCCCAAAAATACCAAACGACCAGCAGCCCGATCCACAAAGCGATCTGGGAAGGCCGAGTGCCGCTGGAACTATTCGCGCCGCCGCCGCTGCCGCCGTCGGCGCCGTGTGACGCCGCCATGGATGCATCGCTCGAGGTGGTGCGCCGGCGCCGCGAGCAGCAGTCTTTGCTCAACCGCGACGGCAAAATCTGCGACGAGGCGATTCGAGAGTTGGCCGATGCCGGTTATTGGGGCTTGCTCATCGATCCGAAGTATGGCGGCCAGGGAGCACCGTTTGCGCGCTTCGCCCCCTTTTTGACGCGGATGGCAACGCTCGATTCGATGACGGCGGCGCTGGCATCGGTGCACGGCTGCATCGGTGCGGTCGATCCCTTACGCACCTTTGGCACCAGTGAGCAAAAGGCACGGCTGCTCCCGGCCCTGGCCAGCGGCGACAAAATATCCGCGTTTGCCCTGACCGAGCCGTGCGCCGGCTCCGACCTCACCGCGCTGCGCACCACGGCGGTGGCCACGGGCGACTCTTACGAAATCACAGGGGAAAAGCTGTTCATCACCAACGTGGTGCCGGGACGCCTGGTGGGATTGGTGGTTCTTCTCGAAGGTAAGCCCGCGGTGCTCATCGCTGAATTGCCGGAGGAAAACGAGCATTTCCAGTTCGTGTCCTATGGTCTATACGCCTTGAAGCATGCCTACAATCGGGGCCTCAGGTTCAACAAGTTCAAAGTGCCGCGCGAAAACTTGCTGGTGCCCAAAACAGGCGATGGGCTCACCATCGCGTATCACGGCTTGAATCTGGGAAGGCTGGCGCTGTGCGCCTCGGCGGCTGCCGGGATGCGCGTCTTCTTGGCCAACTTGTTGCCATGGGCCGCTTTTCGCAAGACCTACGGTCAACCCATCGAGACGCGCGAACTGGTCAAACGCCGCATCGCTCGGCTGGCGGCACTGATCGCCGGCTCGGATGCTCTGGTCGCCTGGGGATCATGGCTCGTCGATCAAGGTTATCGCGGCGAACTGGAATGCATCATCGCCAAGATTTTCGGCAGCGAGGCGCAGAAGGAAGCGGCCATCGAGTTGTTCATGAAAACGCATGGCGGCCGCTCGTTTCTTCAGGGCCATCTCTTCGGCGACAACGTCCACGAGTATCTGGCCCCGTGCATCTACGAAGGCGAAGGTGAAATGCTCGGCATGGCCTTTTTCAAATCCCTGGTCAAGGACCATGGCCGGCGCTATTTCGAGCCGATCGGCAAGGCGCTGCAAAAGCAACAAATAAAGCAATTCAGTCCGGCCAATCCGGCTCATCTCTGGAAGCTGCGCCACGAATTGGGTGCGTATGCCCGCTGGTCGTTAGGGCAAAAGCTTCTGAAGCGGGATCGCGGGCATGTCGCCGGCATGAATCCCAAACTCGCGGAACATCTTGCGTTTGCGCAAGACCAATGCCGGCGCTACCGCGCGAATTGTCCGCAGCCATGAGTAAACACCAGTTGAAGCTGGCCGATCGCCAATGCCGGATGGCGGAATTGTCGCAGCGCGTGCAGGACACGATCGTCATCATCGTGACGGCGATGTGGGGGCATCAACAGGGAAATGAAGTGAGCGTCGGCGCGGCGGACATTCTTTGCCAAGACCTGCGTCGCAAGCTGACTGGTGCCCGGCCAACCGATAGGTACTTCCGCGATGTCGCCGCCCTTGCGGATCACGTCATCGCGGGGGGCTTCGAGGATTTGGCGGGGGTGCCGCGGCAAGAAATCTTGATGCGCTATCCAAACGTTTAGCCGCGACGCGCTAGCAGAGCGCGGGGAACGATGTCACCCGCGTTCCGCTTGCGCCGTCGCGGCTAACCAACGATTACGTAATGCGCGTACGTCCCGGAACGGCCACCGGCGCGACCGGCAGCGTCATGTCCCATGGTCAAGTTTTCCGGCATGAGGGCGTGCTGGGTGTTGAGCGCCTGTTCCCAGGTGACGACCTGGCCAGTGTAGCAGGCCATGCGGCCCAGATAGCGGTCAGAGTGCTTTCGGCGACGGTCTTGAGAGTCATTGATGGGCCGATTGTCGCGAATGCTGTTCGAGCAAAACGACGTGCTCGTTCTGATAAGGATCGTTGTCCCGACCGCGCGGCAACGACCAGGGATGCTCGCCGGTGATTCGATAACCGCCGGAACTCCAGCTCCCCTTGGTGCCGGTTACCGCTTCGGAGACGTTGGATGCGCAGCCGTTGATTTGCCGGCACTGGCTCATCACGTGGACATTGTTCGGGATACTCGTAATCGACGGCAAAATGATCGAAGATGTTGCCGAACTCGGGGCCGGTGCGCACCTGGCGGCCGCCCAGGCCGACGGCGCGTGTCGGATGGCCCTTGCCCAGCGCCCAGTTGATGACGTCAAGGTTGTGGACATGCTGCTCGCAAATATGATCGCCGGAAAGCCAGGTGAAATAGAGCCAGTTGCGGATTTGCCATTCCACGTCGGTCATCTGCGGCGTGCGGGCGGCGTGCCAAAGGTCGCCCTGGTTCCAGTAGCAGCGGGCGCTGGTGATGTTGCCGATGGCGCCGTCGTGGATGCGTCCATGGATTCGATGTAACCGGTTTGATAGCGGCGCTGGGTGCCGGCGACGATCTTGAGGCCATGGCGATTGGCTTCCTCATAGGCCTGCCAACACCTGGCGGATGCCGGTGCCGTCCACGCCGACCGGCTTTTCGGTGAAGATGTTCTTGCGGGCGGCGACAGCGGCGCGAATATGGATGGGGCGAAACCCGGAGGCGTTGCCAGGATTACCAGGTCGCTGTTTTGAATGACATGCTGATAGGCGTCCAGACCCGATGAAGATCCGTTCGTCCGGCACATCCACTTTGTCGCCGATTTCGCGCACGCCGCGCAGGCGATTGCGGCAACTGATGGCGCGATCGCGGAAGGCGTCGCCCATGGCCACCAGGCGTGACGTTGACGTTGGGATTGGCCAGCGTGCCGGCACGCAAGCACTGCTCGGCCGCGCCGGTCCCGCGGCCGCCGCAACCGACCATGCCGACGCGCAATGCATCTTCGACCCGCGGCATGCACGTTCATAAGAGCCGCCGGCCGCGAGCACGCTGCCGGCGGCTGCGGTTGTTTTCAAAAAATCACGCCGCGTGGTGCTGGGATTATCTTGGTGCATGAGTTGCAACCTCCTGGAGATTGGAAAGGTGTTAGCCGATTATTGTCCACCCACGGTGTGGCCTTGTCTATTGTTAATTCACAAAAACATCCAAGCCGCGCGGTTGAGGTACCCCGAAACCCGCGGGTTTCGGAGTACCTCAACCGCGCGGCTTGGGACGTCAATCACTCCACCATGTCACCTTGCGAGCGAATGTTTTTCAGCGCGTCATATTCCTCGACGGCGCGCACTACGCGGAAGCCGACGTAATCGGCTTCCGTCATCCACCAGATGCTTTGCGGACGTTGCGGGTCGCGCCGCAGCCAATCCTTGGTGGAGAAATTGCGCGCGGCACTGCGGCACTTGTCCGGCGGGTCACTCCACGAGCCGCCGCGGGCGACGTAGGAATAGCGATTTTCCGTCGGCGGATTGAAGGGATTGAGCGAAGGCCGATCCAGCGGCAGCGTGCCGTAGAAATCCTTGCGATACTTGTCGATGCACCATTCGGCCACGCCGCCGTGCATGTCATAGAGCCCCCATGGGTTCGGCTTCTTCTGGCGAATCTTCTGTGCTTTCTCCTCGGAATTGCCTTCGAACCAGGCGTACTCGCCAAGCTTTTTGGGATCATCGCCGAAGCTATATGCCGTGGTCGTGCCGGCGCGACAGGCCCATTCCCATTCGGCCTCGGTCGGCAGTCGATACGTCTTCTTCGTCTTATCGGAGAGCCAACGGCAATATTCCATGGCCGCATGATGTGAGATGGCTAAAACCGGATGATCGACGCGGCCATAGCCGAAGGTTTCGTCGGCGTACGGGGGCGTCGGGCTCGTGATGGCATCGGTGAGCTTGTCGGGCTTTTTGGTGATGTCCGGCCGCGGCGGCGGGCCGCCGGGGCGCTTGGACCAAAAGTAATCGAACTCTTCCCAGGTGACCTCACACTCGCCCATCCAAAAGGGCTTGACGGTGACGGGATGTTGCGGTCCTTCGTCCGCATTCCTTCCCTTTTCCGTCGCGGGGCTGCCCATTAAATAGGTTCCACCCGGAATGGGCACCATCTTGAAGCTCACACTGTCCATCAGTTTTTCGACATACCCCGCCGGCTTGGTCTTTGCAACACTCGGCAGAGGCGGCTTGGTATCGCTTGCCGGCGCTTGCGACACCAACCGTGGAAGGCACACGAGGCCCAGAATCAGGGCAAAGCACCAACAACAGGGACACTGTGGAAATCGCTTCATTTGTGGTATGCTCCACACTAAAGGGACCATAATATGCGCCGGCTCTACGCTTTTAGTGTATTGATTATCGTTTCGGGATTCTGCCTGGCAGACTCGCACTCCGAACCAGAAATTGATGCGCTACACGTTCCAAGAGCCGCACATGGGGACGCTCTTCAACATCATTCTGTACGCTCCCGATCAGGCATCGGCCCAAAAGGCCGTAAAGGACGCTTTCGCGCGGGTCGAGCAGCTCAACGATATTCTCAGCGATTACAAGGCCGACAGCGAGCTCATGCGTTTGTGCAAGCAAGCGGGCGGCCCGCCCGTGCCGGTGAGCGAGGATTTATTCAAAGTCTTGGAGGCGTCCCAGGAGATTGCCAAGCTTTCCGACGGCGCCTTTGACGTTAGCATCAGCCCCGTGGTGCGCTTGTGGCGCAAGCGCGGCGCACCCGTGTCATGCCGAGCGCCGACGAAATCAAAAGGGCGCTCGACCTCGTGGATTATCGCAAAATTCGATTAAGTCCCAAGGGACGCACCGTGCAGCTATTGCTGATGCACATGCTCCTCGACGTCGGCGGCATCGCCAAGGGCTACGCCGCGGAGGCTGCTTTGGATGTTCTGCGGAAACACGGCTTGCCGCGTGCGCTGGTCGCGGCCGGCGGCGATATTGCGACCGGAGAGCCGCCGCCGGATGCCGCCGGCTGGAAGGTCGGCATCGCCCCGTTAAAAGATCCGCAAGGTCCACCGAGCTATCATCTGCTGCTCAGCAACCGATGCGTCTCCACGGCCGGTGATTCCAACCAGCATGTTGACATTGGCGGCAAGCGCTATTCGCACATCGTCGATCCCAAGACTGGCTTGGGGCTTGTGGGGCCGCGCAGCGTTACCATCATCGCCCGCCACGGCCTCATCGCCGACGGCCTGGACACCGCGATCTGCGTCATGGGCCGTGAGCGCGGGCTTAAACTCATCGAGTCGATGGATGACGTCGCGGGGATTCTCGTGTTCGAGGTGAACGGCAAGGAGGAGGTGACGATGTCCAAAGGGTTCGCGAAGTATTTGCATGTCGGCAAAGAGTCACGCAATCCGGTGCGGCACAAACCGGCTGGTGTTGCGCGTCACCGGATGCTCATCTTCCCGCACGCCGATGCCGCAGGCGTAGCCGTTGACCAGCCAACTCCCCAGGACCGCATAATTTCCATCGTTATTCGCCAAGGGGCAGAATTCCTGGAAAATATACGGACCGTCATAAATTCCTTCAGTCTCCTGGACGACTTCACCATCGATGACGATCGTGACGTTGGCCCCCTCGCGGCCCTGAACCGGCTTGCGGACATACGAGTTCCCGAACGGTGCCGGCTCCGGCGCAGTAAATACGGACTGTGAGGGTACAGTTGCCAAAGGATCGGCAAGATCGCTTTGTTGCTCAGGAGCATTTTCCAGGGTGGCTCCAGCCAGCGCGTCGGAGCCGACCGTCAGGTGTGGGCCGAATTCTTCGCGTAGCATCCATTCCCAGGGATAAAGCTTGAAGACGGTGTTAATGGCTTTGCCGCCTGGCGCGACGAATTGGCGCCGGGCTGGGTGCCAGGCAATGTCCTCGATGGCCAGAAACTCGGTTTCGATGCCTGCCTGCATGGCCGTGTCACGCACATAGTTGACGGTCATGTAATCCTCGACATGGCCGCGCAGCGACGAGAAATAGACCGGCCCCGTCAGGCGTGGCTTGAGCGTTTGCCAGGCTTCGATGAGCCGCTCGTGAATGCTGTTGAACTGGTCAGCGTTGGGATGCGTGTCCTTTAGCCAAAACCATTGGATGACTGCCGCTTCGAGCAGAGCCGTCGGCGTGTCGGCGTTATACTCGAGCAGCTTGGGCTCGCCGCCGGTCGCGTAAGCAAGGTCGAAGCGGCCGTAGATTGTGTGTTCGTCGGTGTCCCAGCTTCGCTCGAGCCACGGGCGATAGGGGAGCGGAATCCCAAAAGCATCGAGCAGGTTGTGCGTGAAGATGTGCTCGACAGCCTTGAGGCACATGTCGTTGAGGGCGTAGGTGACCTTTTCGATCCGGTCGATTTCGTCAGCACCGAAAACGTAGCAAGCGCTTTCGTCCCAGTAAGGCACGCCGTCGATACTGTGGAAGTGAAATCCCTGCGCCTCGACGGTAGCTTGCCAGTCTGGACGAGGCGCGATCGTTTCTTGCGCATGGTCAAGTCCCCGCTGCGTGGCCGGTGCTGCCAAAGCCGCCGCTGTGAGCGATGCCCGAACTGCCGGGTCGGGTCGCCGGAGCGCTCGACCGGTAGCTGGAGCCGCCCCACGAGGTCCACGGCGAATACCAATAATGATGATGCACGTGCGAATGTCCCGCCGAACCCCTACAGTCGGTGGTCACGCCATTTTGATCTTTCTCACACTCCTGAGGAGGCGGCGGCGGCCGGTGCACAGCCAGCCAGAATCAGCGACGAGCCGATGAGGCTCAGCGTAATCGACGTGGTCATGCGTCTCACGGCAACTCCTCGGTTAGCCGCCCACGACGCGGGCAATGATGATGCAGACGCCGAGGATGAACCCCGCCGCCATGATCGCCGCCGCCATGTTGTTCTTTTTGACGATCTCCTCTTCCAGATTGCCGGGCGTGACTTTGTCGAAGATCTTGAACCCGAGCACGGCCAAGAAGATGCCGATGAGGCCAAAGATCACCGTCGCCAGGGCCGCCTCCCACAGCGTGTTGGGCGGCCAGGGGAACAGACCTTCGGTTTCGATGACAGCGAGCGGAATATGCATGAGAGCCGATCCTTTCCATGGATTGGTAATGCTTCGACTAAACGATGACCGCTAGGTTGACACGGTATCCGGCGTTGGCGGGTGTTGCAAGAGAATTGGCGGACTCCGGCGCTGCTCTCCCGATCATGCCGCGCGCTCGGCACTGGTCTCCCGACCACGCCGCTCCTCTCCCCCCGCCGCTCGGCGCTGGTCTCCCGACCACGCCGCTCCGCCGCTCGTGCGCCTGGTCTCCCGACCACGCCGCTCCTCTCCCCCCCTTACGAAGGGGGGGCCAGGGGGGGTTCTTCTAGGCTCGGCACTTGCGGCAGATAATCGGTGGCAAAGATTATCGCGCATGCGACAGGAGCCGAGGTCAAAAGGAAACCGATGAGCCCGGCTCGCAAATCGCCGATCCAGGCATGGCACCTCCGGCTGTTTTTGCAGATGACGACGAAGAGTTCAACAAGGATGAAGGCGTTGGGTGCCAAGGGCAGCTTGCCTGCCCGTGCAAGCGGACGGAGGCTCCGTCGGCTTCGCGCGCAGACAAGCTGCCCGTGGCACCCGCCTGCGAAGGCTGGCGAGAACCGGCGGGACGCCGGTTCTACGTCAAGGGCTGGGCGGGGGGTGAACATGGTGTCCGCCTTTCGCCGGGAAGGGCAAAAAATGTTGAGCGATTTACGAATGCGACTTGCCGCTCCCGCCCCAGTGCGCCTTGTTGAATTGTTCCGATTGCCCCCTGGGAATGGTCAGCGTCTGCCAGCGATTCCCTACATGGATGCGGGCAATTTGAACAATCTGGCCGATATGGTAGCAGGTGTGGCCCAGCGAGCGTTCCAGGCGCCAGCGGCACCGAATGCGGTTCGCCGCGGATCACCACTGTTTTGCCGCAATCCGCGGTCGTCAAGTTTTTGAGTGTCTCGAAGAGGCAGGCCCAACCTTGCTCCCAATAGTCCAGCAACTCCGCGCGGATGCCGAATGATTCCACGAACTCGCCATCGCGATTGCGGCCCGGCTTCTCGCCGTCGGTCGTGAGAAAGTCGGTCCAGCGCGAGAGCAAATTGCCGGCGATGTGCTTCATGATGACGGCAATCGAGTTGGTGCTCTCGTCCAGGGCGACGTGCAGGCTCTCATCCGCCACTTGCGCGACGGCCCGATCGGCCAAGCGTTTGTTGGCCTCGAAGGCGTTGATCGATGGCGGACATGAATTCGGAGGCAATGTCCATGAAACGCTCCTTCCATTTAGATCGTTATACACGGACTGCCGCCTAGAGCGCCGTTCAAGTCATCAGCATGATCGAAAACGCCCCGATCACCACCCACGTCATCCACGCCGGCGCCGCCCCGAGCAGCCGGCCCCTACACGATATAGGCGGGTGCGTACCGTTAAAAAACACCGTTTGTTAACGGTCGCAGCTGCACGGCGCCGCGGCAAACGCTCCCGCCGGCGCATGCTGCGCATAGTCGATACCCCGATCATAGCATCCCACTTGGTACCAGTGAGATACCAATCACCCGCCCTCCGCGCGAGCGGTGCCTTGGGTGCCATGGCCTCGGTACTCCGTGGCCATGCGTTCGTCCCCGCGCTCGGCGCTTGCGCTGGTCTCCCGACCACGCCGCACCTCCCCCCCTTACGAAGGGGGGGGCCAGGGGGGGTTCTTCTCCCTCCCACAAATCAAAAAAACAAATGCCCCGCCGCATAGAGGGCCGTCCAGGTCATCAGCATGATCGAAAACGCCCCGATCACCACCCACGTCATCCACGCCGGCGCCGCCCCAAGAAGCCGACCCAGGACGATATAGGCGGGAAACACCACCGCCGCGAACCGGGCATGCGAGGCCATGCACATCTCATAGGCGCGGGTCACATAAGGGATCGCCAACAGAAAGAAGCTCAGCACGATCTCCGGGCCGGTCAGCCATTTTTTCTGGCGCCGATGAAGATCAGGACGGCGGTGCCGACGAAGAAGATGGGGTTCCAGAAAGAGAGGTTGAATAATGGATTGCTGGAGGCAGATCGCGCATCCAGGTGTTTTCGGGGTCTGAAGTATAGACTGCCCAAATCGGCTCAAAGGAGACGAGCGATTCGATCTTGTGCCATATTCCGTCCGGTGGTCCAAGCAATCGCGTCCAATGTTCCTGAGTTTGGGCAAAAGCAAGCGGGGCATCGAAGGTAAAATAGAGATACGTCATGTAAGCAAGCAGACCCCAACACGCAAGCGGCAGTAATGCAATGGCGGTGACCAGACGCCGCTTGAACGAGCCGCGCTCTTTGTCGAATAGAATCCACCATACGAAGCCCGCGGTCACAGCGATTCCGACCGGGCGCACGTGGCGGTTGCAATCCCTGTTATTAACGCGCTGATAATTAGCGGCCATCGGCAATGAATACCGATCATTGCCAGCATCGTTACAAACAAAAATGCGCTTTCCGAATAGGGCATGCGAAAGAAAAACCCAATAGGCATCAAGCCCAACAACGGTAAGATTAGACACTGCTGCCGCGAAACGCGCAAGCGAAGGTAAGCTGCAAATAAAACAAAAGCGCCCGCGAACATTAAATTGGCGGTCACAAGCAACAAGCAACGCGATGACCCAACTCCTTCCCCCCGAGGATCTTCACTACCAGGGGATAACCCGGAAAAAAGGCGACTTCGGAACGCTTGGTGGCATCATAAGAATAGCCTTGCTCCACAATGTCCAAGTAATGCAAAGCATCAAAATGAAAACAACTCCCGACGATATCTCCTGTAGGAGTCTTCCCGACCATTCCATCTTCAGTAAGAAAACTTACTGCGAAAAGTATTCCCAATCCGACGGAAAACGATGTCAACAAATAATTGCCTAATCCCATTACTAGATCGCTAGCCCAGCCAAAGCGATCGTAAGTCATTTGTGACTCTGCCATAGGAATGGAAAATGCGTCAACTGATAGATGTCAACGCCATCGTGTCCCGGTGCGGCGGCGGACACGAAAAGGCCTCTGAGTGAGCCGATTGTGCATGCCGATCCGGGCAGGAGATTATTATCCAGTGGCGCAACCCGCCGGTTCGCTGATAAACACGCCGTCAACTAGCTGATCCCGCAACGCCGCCACCAAATGACAGTGCATAATTCCGCGGTATTAGCGCGAAGCGTAAGCGAATTTCTCGCTTACGCTTCGCGCGGTAATATCGCAAACTCTCGCTCGCCAATTTAGGGTTGGCAGAGTCCTCCAGTCGCAGGAGAGCCAGCACGGCTTCACGTTGTTGCTGCGTTTAATACTCCAGTCTCACAGACTCAATTTAAGAACCAGAGCATTTATATCGGCTGCCGTTTGGAGTTGTCATTTGTACTGCTTGGGAGGTTGCCTCAGCCTTTCTAACTCCGGTGAGGCACAAACATACATTCCCTGCACCACCGTCAAGTACAGCGGTCTCTTGTCCGTCAGTAGTCTGAACGCAGTTTCCGCCTAACATTTGGCAGCCCCTTTGGAGACGCAACTTAAGCAATCGGATAACTTGTAATAGGTGTATTCGCCTGTGGCACAGTTATAGTCGTATGAGATGTTATTGCAAATGTTGTTTGCACCGACGCCGCCCCTCTGACCAGACGCTAGCTCATTCGCGATCATCAGCAATCCCAAACTGCCGATCAGCAGTAACCAGAATTCAGCGTACAATCTTTTAAACTGCGCATGATGCACCTCCTCAAGAATGGAATCGGAACACCTGATGGAACGCAATCGACCTGACCCGACAAAGGCGTCAAATCATTAAGTCGTCCCTGCGGCGTCGCCTCCAAAGCCACGCAAATCGCGCAAATCCTGAAACAATGAAACCAATGGCCAGGACTAGCCAACGGCGTCCCGCAGCCGGCTGAAGAAGATCTTCGTAAGTCGGACCGTTTGCGTCATATATTTGCCTGCCAGGCTTGCCGTCCTCCATGACAACGTATTGAATGAGTTTCTCTTTCGTATCGTCGAATACTCTAGTCGATGGCGGAAATTCGATATCAAACTCATCGTCTGCCATTTCAACATTGAGTTCATAGTTTATCAGTCTACAACGTCCGGATTCCTGCACATGCCGATCCTCGCCCGCCCGAAAAACGTACTCCCATGCATTTGGAATCCAACCTATCTCGGCATCAACCTTGTAAGACACATCCCCCTGCCACCTTAGTTCATCTCGGAACGCGGTAGTCCTTCGCAGAACCACAAAGTCACGTTCGCAATCCAAGTACAAAGTCTCACGGAAGTCAGCACCGGGCATGGCTTGGCACGTGACCTCCACGCATCGTCGACCCGCAATTGTTATTGTATTGAGGCTAACCTTGAACTCTTCTAGAGGATTAAGAAACTGAGGATGACTTCCTTGGACGGCATAAATCAGAGGCGATATTTCATGACTTTGACCCCTGGGAGAGCGACTATACCCTTTCACCCATCCTCTCGTGTAGTCGTTTTGTGCATTTGCTGGACGCTCGAGACTCTTTGCCAAGCTGCCGTCAAAGACATTTAACTCGTCCCTTTGAATAATTGTTGGCCTATTGGATCCCAAAGTTGCCGCTTGAGGTCGTGCCTTAGCTTTCGCCTGTATGCTAACATGGAGGTTCAGTTACCACGTAATGCGCGGCGGATCAGGCTCCAGGATTTTATCCGTACGCATTGAAGCGAGGTAGCTCGTTGAACCTTTATGTAATAGTTGGTTCGAGGCTTATTTCAAACGACCGGATACCACTCTTTATCCTGGCGGTTTTTCACTGTTTAAAATCTCATTAATTGTGGGGCATCCGCTCTTGTGCGTTGGAAGGAAGAGGAAGCACAAGGGACCAAGACCAGGGTAAGCGAAATAAAAGTGACGAGATTCAATTGCATCGGAAATTCCTATCGCATCATTGAATATTGCCTTGCAATTCCGGGAGGTCCGGTAAAAGCGAGCCAACACGATTATCCTTCAGCGAATCGGCAAATCACGACCATCCAACCCTGTATAACTCACGTCAACATTTAGGTTGTCCAATACCACCGAATCGGCAATAAATCCTATATGATTTGCTGCGACCCAACACGACAAACGTTTTGTAGCAATGCCAACGACTTAGCACCGGTGTTCTCCAAAGATAAGCCTTCTCCTTCCGCTTCCACGCGTAAGGCTTTGAATGAATTGCCGGAAATCGACCGCAAAGAAATGGTTTCCTCAAAAACTTCCCCAAGTTTGTCCCACCACCGACCTGGATAATGATGGCACCGCCTAACATCGGGGACCATCTTGTAGTGGAATTGAAGTTGCCGCTCAGGAAGTAATTGCCCCTTTTAGCACCGGCTTTAGTGTAATCGTGCCTTTTACGGCTTCTGGCCGTAATGGTGAATTGGGTGCACTGTTCAGTGGCATTTTACCGTCAGCTGAAATCAGACCGATGGAACCGTCACGCTCGGTGTATCGCTCTTTGCGTAAATAGCTTCCGAAAGGTGCAAACGTGACCACCGGCAAGGTCCAAACAGGAAGAGGCTTCGCTAGCACCGAGTGCCTTCCCAAATAGAAGTTGGCGTTCACTTCGAGTACGCGTCTAGCCCTTCCAGTCACCCTGCCATTCTGGTTCCTCGTACGTTTCGAAAGTCTTTGCCCTTTTTTACTTTCAAGCGGAGGAAAAAGCAAAACGCGCACCTTAGGTGACTCTGTTTTTAGCGTTAGATCGATGTAGAAGAGTTAGATCACTTGAGTTATGTCGCCGGGTTCAAGTGAGAAGAATTAGGCTCGACCCTAACGCAATCCGCAAGAGAAGACGATAGTATGACACGATCGGCTCAACGCCCCCGCTATTCCCGACAGAGCACTGTCCCACTTGAAATGCTCGGATTCCCAAACTGTGCCAAATCTAAACGCATGGTTGAAAAAGTAACACGCGAAGGTCTTTCGGTCTCGGGGCTGGCGTGATCGGTCGATATTTGGAAATTACGAGTGCTGCAATGCACGCTAAGAATCCGATAGTGACGTATTTCATTTTAATCCTCCGAGATCGGAGGGATAGGATTTTTAATTCCACTGTCGCTAAGAATTATGGCGTTCCCGACACGCGCTTTACAGTTAGCCAAGGATCAACCCCTACTGCGAATGGACTAGCGGAACTGTTTTTGGCAACATGGCTGCACCTGGACGGTTGCACGCACGAAGCAAGCCACATGCGTCCTGAGTGGTCCGAGTCGTTACCGCGTGTATGCTATCCCGCTCCAACCCAATTGCAAGAGAAATCTTTAAATTTTTTCCTAGCCGTGCCTTCACCCTCACGGCCCTCCACCAACCTCCCCTCCCTGAATCGTCGCCAGCGCCCGGTAAACCTCCAACTCAATATCCTCGCGAACAAACCTCACCGAGCCGTCGGCGAAGGCGAAGTGGAGGCCGCCGGGGTGATTGCTGCGGAAGGACTCGTTGTTTTGCCAGCTCCAATTGATGTTGCCGGCGGCGGCGTGCATCAGGTTGGGCGGGATGGCGCAGGTGCCGCTGGCGTTGTTGGCGTAGGGCCAGGAGCACCATTGCGTCTCGCCGGGGAGGTCCTCGCCGAGCATGAAGGTGTTGCTCAGGCCGTCGGTGATTTGGTTGAAGCCGATGGGTTGGCGATAGTCCATGCGGTAGAACAGGCCGTCGCCGTCGGAGTGGCCGTCGAAGGAGCCGTTGACGCCGGGGTTGCGCCAGTCGGTGTTGAAGTTGCGGCCGCCGTCGCCTTCGAGGTCGTCGCCCCAGTTGGCGCCGCTGACACCCTTATAGTTAGTTTGACCGACGGGAAATCCCTCCAAGTTGCCGGCGTCGGTGCGCGGGCCGAGCTCGCTATAGCCGTCGCTGGGGCACAGGAAGAGGGGGACTTGCTCGTGGGCCACGCCGCTGGCGCGGAGGGTGGTGCCGGGGATGCCGCCGGTGGTGTAGAGGTTTTGTTGTTCAAGATCGGGCAAGAGGTCGGCCAGGAAGCTCCAGGCCCGCGAGTCGGGGCCGCCGCCGAAGGTGCCGCCGAAATGGCTGGAGGGGAGATGATGGTTGCGGTCGTGATAGGCGTGGATGGCGAGGGCGAGTTGCTTGAGGTTGTTGGTGCAGTGGGCGCGGTTGGCGGATTCGCGGATGCGGCGTGACGGCGGGGATGAGGAGGGCGGTCAAAATCGCGATGATGGCGATGACGACGAGGAGTTCGACGAGGGTGAAGGCGCGGCGGGGCGAGGTCGGGAGACCTGCGCCCAGCGCGCCGAGCGGGGAATCGGGTTTGCACGGGCAGACAAGCTGCCCGTGGCACCCGGCAGCGAGCGTTGGCGAAAACCGGCGGGACGCCGGTTCTACGTCGAGCGCTGGGCGATTCGTGGCGAGCATCGTGTCCGCCTTTCGCCGGGAACGGCAAAAGTCGCAACGCGGAAAGGAACGACAAGAATCATAATGGTGTGTGACGCCGGTGTCCAGCGGCGAGATTGACAAATCGCATACGCTGGCCATCCCGCGAATGACATCGAGCCATTCGCGGGCGTGGCCGGTTTCTAATTCTTCCGCGTGTAATGAATCTCGAGCATTTTAACTTCCTTGCCGTCGCCTTTGTCGCGGTACATATCCATCACTTGCTCGGTCGGACTGATGACCCTGAAGACATCGCGTGCCTTCATGGTCTTGCCGGTCATCGGGTCGATGTCCTCGCCGGTGCTTGTGTAGGTTTTGGTGGAGGCATCATACGTTCCCAGACTTTGCATCATGGTCGTGGTCATGGAGTCGATCCAGACCGACGTGTATTTCTTCTTCATGGCATCGTAGCCCATGAGGCCCATGCCATAGAATGGCTGACCCATGATTTCGCCGTTGTAAAGCTCTTCGAGGAACCGGCCTCCCATGATCATCTTGCGCTTCATCGTGCCCGTCGATTCGTTCGCGGGCTGGTTGGGATCGAAGTAGACTTTCACCTTGGCTTCATACGTTCCCGCCAAAGACGCCAACATCTTGTGCTCCGGTCCGGGTTTGCTCATGTCCGGCTTTTCATCGGCCGACGTTCTTGAAACGAGAACCAGGCCGAAGACGGCCAACACGGACGCCGCGCACAGAATCGGAGTCATGGGACGATCCTCCTTTTACAATGAAACGCGTTTGTTCGGGACGCTTCCTCCCCCCCTTACGAAGGGGGGGCCGGGGGGGGTTAACGCCACGACATAACTATTCGTAGCGTAGGGCTTCGATGGGGTCGAGTCGAGAGGCTTTGAGGGCGGGATAATAGCCAAAAAAGACGCCGACGCCCGCCGGAGATGGCGAACGACAGCCAGACCATGCTGTAGTCGATGAAAACGGGCCAGGCCGCCAGCCACGCCAAGCCCACGGCGGCGAGCGCTCCGAGCGTGACGCCCAACAAGCCGCCCACCAGCGACAGCAGCATCGCCTCGATCAGGAATTGCGTGAGCACGTCGCTAGGCGTGGCGCCGATGGCCATGCGGATGCCGATCTCGCGGGTGCGCTCGGTCACCGAGACCAGCATGATGTTCATGATGCCGATGCCGCCGACCAGCAGCGAGATGGACGCGATGACGCCGATCAGGATTTGCATGGTGCGCGTCATGATGACCGCCAGCTCGGCCATCTCCTGCACGCTGCTGACGTCGAAATCCTCCTGCCCCGGCTTGACGTGGCGCTGCTCGCGCAGGATTCGGCTGATCTCTTCCTTGGCCTTGTCGATCATGTCCATCGACGACGACGGACGTGAGGATTTGGCTCAGGTTTTCGTCGCCGACGAGCTTGCGCTGCAGCGTGTTGAGCGGCACGAATATCTGGTCGTCCTGGTCGCCGCCGATCGGCGAGCGTCCCTTGGCCTCCATGACGCCGACCACTTTGCAGTGCGCAGCCGATCGACGCGGACGATTTGGCCGATCGGGATTGGGCTGGTCGGGGAACAGCTTGGTTTTGCACGGTCTGGCCCAAGACGCAGACGGCCGCCTGCTTTTTGAGGTCTTCCTCGGTGAGGAAGCGGCCCTGCTCGATCTGCCAAGTGCGGACCTTGCGCATGTCGGGACTGGTGCCGGTGATCATGGTGATGCAGTTGTGCGTCCGCGTGGACGCCAGGCGGATGGTCGCCTGCATCTCGGCGACGCCCTGGATGAGATGGCGCAGCTGCTTGCGCAGCAAGGCGGCTTCCTCGTTGGTGAGCGGCTTGACGTCGGCGAAGGCACCGTGCTGCGTGCGCGCGCCGGCGCGGATGAGGATCAAGTTCTTGCCGACGTTGTCGAGGCGCTCGTCGAGCTTGCGCCGCGCCCCACCGGCCGCCGACACCATGGCGATGACCGCGCCGGTGCCGATGACGATGCCCAGGCTGGTGAGCATCGATCGGCCCTTGTGGACGAGCAGGGCAGCGAGGGCGACGCGAAAGGCGGAGAAGAAACCCATGAAGAGATTATAGCGGAGACAAACGGTTACCAGCTATGCGTTTCGATCGGCTCGCCCACGCCCAGGCGGTAGCAGAACTGGTCGAACTCGCCGCGGAAGCGCGGTTCGGTGCTGTGGAGGTGTTCGCCTTCGGTGATGAGCTTCATGCGGTCGTCGCGGCGGATGCCGTGGGCTTCCAAAATCTCGACGAATGGGTCGCATGTCGGCGGCGTAGACGACCAGGAGTTTATGTTCGTCGAACTGCACTTCCATGGGGCCGCTGGCGGAGAGGGCGGCCAATCCGGTGCAGCCGTCGTGGAGGAGAAGGTCTTCGAAATCGCAGCAGTAGCTTTTGAGAATGGGCAAGTCGATCTGCTCGCGGAACAGATCGCGGTGGTCGGCGCCTTCGGTTTCGTGACTGGTTTCCAAGACGACGTCGACGAGCTCGCCGAGCGGGTCGAGCAAGTCGATGAAAGTGTCGAACAGGTTTTCGCGGCTGACGGCGGCGGCGAGCACGGGAACCTTGAAGCCGGCCTTGGCGTCGCGGTAGGTTTGCACGCGGAAGCCCTGGTGCGGCTTCACCTGGCGGTCGAGTGACGGACGGATGGCATCGGTGAGCCAAAAGTCGCCGTAGCGGTCCACGCGAAGATGTTCGGTCAATTTCGCATTCACGGTTTAACCCTGCGGATGGTACCTGGGCTGGCTATCATTCCGACCGCGGCGAGTGCGGCGTGCCAAAGAAGTATAGTTCGTGTTTTGTCACGCGGCCAAGAATCCTAAGCGATTGTACGGCGACGATTCCGTGAAAATCGAAAAGCGTTGCGATCAGAGAAGTTACGCTGGTCGGACGCTTGGGGAGCTCTGGCAAATCGTGATCGTTCCGGGCGGTGATTCAGGCGGCGGGGCGCTGACACGCTCCTGTCAATCGGCTGGTTGGAAAAAGGGCCTTGCGCAAGGGATTTACCTTTTTCCGGGCTTTATCTTATGGAGCTGCTCGAAAATCGTTGCGAAAAAAACAAGAAATTCAGGCTAAGTGGGTTGCCGCGAGTATGATAGAGCGTGTTGAAAAAGCCTTCCGAGATTCGCCATGCGATACATCGTTTGCCCGCTGTTCCTGTTTGCCCTCGTATCTGCCGCTAAAGGGCAAACCCCGACCGTACAAGGCAACGTTGGACTATTGGGATGCCGCTTATGTGCAAGGCGTGCGATCCGGCTATGTGCATACCTCCGTCGCAAGAATTCGAGAAAGATCATGCAAAGCTGCTTGCGCGCGGCGATGGAATTGCGGCTTACCGTCAAACGCTCGGGCGAGACCATCCAGCTTGGCATGGAGAGCGGCACTTATGAGACGGCCAACGGCAAAGTCGTCGGTGTTTTCCTCAAGCATTTTCTGGGCAAGGCCAAGACCCTCGAAATAACCGGCATCGTGGACGGTCCGTTGGCTGCGGCTGACGCTCGACAAAACCAAGAGCCTCAACCGGCGCCCTGGAACCCTGACGTAATCGGTCTCGCCCGGCAGCAAAGGCTTTGGCAGGACCGCAACGTCAAGCCGGGCGATCAATTCAGCTATTTGACTTTTGAGCCATCCATCAACCTCGTCGTCAAAACTACCGTGACGGCAAAGGATTACGAGGATGTCGAGCTATTCGGCGGTCAACGGAAACGGCGTTTGCTGCGTGTGGAAAGCCGCCCGGAGAAGATTCAAAACGTGCAGTTGCCGACCTTGGTTTCGTGGCTGGGAGACGAGCAGTCGCCCCTCCGTAGCGAGGCGGATATTCCTCCCTTTGGCCGCGTGACATTTTATCGCACAAGCAAAGCCATGGCTTTGAGTTCGGAAGGGGCGGGCAAGCTGACGGATATCGGCACGAGCCAACATATCAAGTTGGCCAAGCGCATCGACTGTCCTTATGAAACGGCCAGCGCTGTATCGAGTGACCCTTCGCGGAGAACAGGATGCAACCGCGGTATTCGTTGGCGACGGGCGCCAGCGTGTGAAGAATGTGCGTGGCAATACTTTCGAACTACAAGTAGACGTTGGCAGTCCAAAACAAGAAAAAGGCAACGCGGCTCCTTCCGAATATACCCAAAGCTCCTATTTTATCACTGCGAGTGACGGCCGAGTGAAAGCGCTTGCCAAGCAAGCGGTCGGGAGCGAGCGTGATCCTTGGCGGAAAGCTCTGAACATCGAGCAGTGGGTCCATAGACACATGACGGTCACCAGCGACGAAGTGCTGGCGCCGGCGGATCAGGTGGCGCGGACACTGCGCGGCGATTGCACCGAATTCGCCATGCTAACCGCTGCCATGTGCCGGGCGGAAGGAGTTCCGAGTCGCACCGCGGTGGGGCTCATCTATGCCGACCTGCGGACGGGTCCGATTTTCGCGTTTCACATGTGGACGGAAGTTTGGGTTGCCGGGTCATGGGTGCCGCTCGACGCCACGCTTGGCAAGGGTTATGTTGGGGCAACGCACCTGAAAATCGGCGACCAAAGCTGGCATGAGACTTACGATCAAGCGCCGCTGTTGCCGGTATTCAATGTGCTTGGTCGTCTACGGATCGAGGTCGTGCGGACGTCGATCCGATGAAATTCTCACGAGCAAAAGGGAGTAGACGGCACCGCGGAAATAATTGTGGGGCACGTTTCCAACGTGCCCGCTGGATTCTGGCACGTTGGCGACGTGCCCCACAATCTCCGCAACCCAGGGTTATTCAAACCCACGTTTTTTGCTTGAGATTTCGGAAATTCTCCGATAGGTTAAGGGCCGGGAAACGTCTCTATTTGGGAGCCTTTACCGAGCAACCGTTTTTTATGTTACAGGGCCCAAGTTTTGGCAGAGCGTTCGCCCCGAATAAGATCCCGCCCTCAAGGACAACTCTTTCTTGTTCCTGAACAGCAGGAACAGTCTTCCATGCCGGCGAGAACCATCCGGGACAAATTACCACGCGATTTCGATAGGCATCGCCATAAAGTATAGAACCATATGACCGGGCAAGGAAAGGCAAGATAACTGCAAATGGTCCCAAAACTACGAGAGCAAACGCTCACCCGGAAAAAGTACCATGAAGATAATACTTATTGTCATTGGATCGCTGGCTGGGTTATACGCGGCTGCCGGTATCGTTCAATTCGTTCACAGGATTCTAACTGATGACGCCGGCACAGCGTATGGTACAGCAAGCATTGCTTCAAGCGTGGTCCCGGTGTGCGTCGGATTGGCTGTCTGTATAGCGTGCTTTTCTAGCGTTTTCCCCAAGAAAAAGCCGTGACTGCCGCTCAAACTGAGACACTACTGAACCATAAATCCTTGAGAGATCGCCCTTGACGCCTGAATCCTGGTTCGCTGGTCCCTGTGGCAGCGAGAAGTGCGGATGACGATTCGCGAACGCAAAGCCCCTGGAGGCGCCTCCCGCATTTGCGCCGGCCCACGGCGCCGCGCCGGCCGTCGTCCCTCAGGCCAACGGCCATCCAGGCGCTGACGCGCACGTGAGCCGCACGCTTTGCTGGCTGGATTGGCTCGAATGCGCCAGTCCGGCGCAGCGCGCGGCGCTCCTCGAAGTCGCGGCACGACAAGGTTTCGTGTTCGCCAATCAAATTCCACCGCTGGCCCAGGGGTTGAAAAAAAAACCGGACCTTAAAGATAGTGCGCTGCCCGTCCCCCTTGGGACGCCTCTTCTCGGGACACGTCGCTGATCTACCTGCCATCGTTTCGCAGTCTGTCGAGTTTATGGACGACCAACTCGATGCCGCCCAGCGCGAAGCCGTGACCCGGGCGGTCGCGACGCCGGACGTGTTTCTTTTGCAAGGATTGCCCGGCACCGGCCGATCGCGCGTCGTGGCCGAGATTGTGGACCAGGCCGCGCGGCGCGGGCAACGCGTGCTTTTTCTCGCCCATCATGCCGCGGCGCTGGACGTGGTTTTGCGTCGGCTGCGCCAAAGTCCAGATGCCTTGGCGGTGCGATTCCTGGCTCGCGACGAATGTCTCGAAAGCCTCGCGGCTGACATCGTTTCCCTCACACCAACCGCTCAGCAGAAATCGTTTATTGAGCAGGCTCAGCGAAATTCGCGCGCGGCGCTGGCTGAAGCCCGTCGTCAACACGCATGCCGCCAGGCGGAACTGGATTGTTCGGCGCGGCTCAGCGCCCTCGCGGATGGAATTGAGCAAATTCAACAGAAGATCGAGCAATGCGGAAAGGTGCTCGACCACGTTGCGGCTGATGTTCACCACGAAGCGGCGGCGGGCATGCTTGGCGAACCCTACGACGGAGCGGCTCGCCGCCTTGACGAGGCACATCGCGAGGACTCGCGCAGGCTAAACGCCGATCTCGAAGACCTGACGCAGCGGCGGCTCACGCCGGCGGCCGAATACGCCGCATTGAGTGACGCGATACAGCGACTTCGGCCGCTCGCGGATGCCAAGCGCGCGGGCCGCTGGTGGACGCGGGCGTGGTGGCGAGCCATGTGGCGCGGACGGATCAGTGTCAAGCTCGCTGATTTAGAGAAACGCCGGTGTGCGGTCGATGCCGCCTTACAAGCTCTGGATCATTCGCAGCGCGAGATCGAAGAAAAGCGCACGCATCTCGAAGCAAGCGTTCAAGCCAGTCAGCAGCACGTCCTGGACTTGGAAATCGAACGCCGCCGCCATGAGATCGCGCGGCGCAGTGCGGACTGTCAGGAAAAGTTGGACACCTGCATGCAAAACTGGCATCTGGAGCTCGGCGCTCTGGCGGTGCCGGACCACAGGCCGACCGAGCCGACGAAGGCCGCCGTGGCGATCGCCCGAGCCCGTTGGGAAGACCAGCTTTCCACAGACACCGAGGCTTGCGCTTTTGCCGAGCACTGGACCGATTTTTGGACGGCTGGCGACGTTCACTCGAAGTGTCAAATCGCCGACTGGGCCAATGTCGCGGCCGGCACCACCGCCTGGTGCCAGGATGCGATGTTCACCCAAGCTGGGCGAGGATCGTTTGATTTACTGGTTTTGGAAGGAGCCGATCAGTTTACTGAAGGGGAATTACTTGAACTGGCGCGCGACGCTCCGCGCTGGGTATTCGTAACGGAAACGCACAGCTTACCAACGCGGCCGGATCAATACGTGTCGGCGCCATCGGCGCCCAGCCATTTGCCGGCACCCTTGAGCGGTTTCCATGCGTTGTGGCAGCATCTTGTGGGCGAAGCGCATCCGCTTGGCTATAGTTGGTCATGCGAAGGCGATCGGCTTTGCGCGACGTTGCGTCCCTTGACCCTTCAGGATCGCAACCAGCTTGAAATCGAGCACTTGGCCGATTTTCCAGAGATCGAATTGCGAATTTTAGCGATTGCCAAAGCGCCTCCGGTGGTTGCTCAGGTGGCTTTCCCCCCGGCGCTGACAATCCAAGAGGCGAAGCGCTTTATCTACCGCGAACTGGAAGAGGTCGCCGTCGAGGGTTGGCGTTTCGGCGCTTGGCTGGCTGAAAACCCGGAAAGCATTGTTCTCCATTGGCGCGCCAATCGCGGTTGACGGACTCGAGTGCCATGAGCTTGAACCGGGCTTGCGCGAATGGTTCGTGCCGGCTTCGGCGCAAACGTGCCGTTTCGAATTCGTGCGTGCCGCGGGCTGGACCCGCCCTAGGGTGGATCAATGGTTGGGCCGTTATTTGCAAATACGCGATTCGGGGCGCTGCCTGGCGCTCCGCGTTCCTTATCGCTTGAGCACCGGACTCGCTGAGCCTCTTAGCGATATCCTCTTCGCGGGAGCTTATGCGCCTGCGTCGCTCCCCTGCGCCGAGCGGATTCGAGTTCGTGCCTGTGCCATCGTCGGCGCAATCAGGCGAAGGACGCAAGCGACTGCCGGCAAGCAATGGCTGCGCGCCGCTGCCGCGCGAAGGGGCGGGGCTCGAACAGGATTTAGCGATGCCCCGCGGCGCGGATCGTATTCCGGGAGACTTGCGTGCCGTCCTGCCGAAGCGCGGTTTCGCCAATTTCCTCGAGGCCCAGGCGATCGTCGCCAAACTGGAACAATTGCTGACCGAGGCGGACAGTGATTTGGCACCGATTGCGGTTATCGCGCTCTACGACGGACAAGTGGAGTTGCTCCGCCGCCTTGCGGATCGATCGCCGACCCTCCGTCGTCAGCCGTCCCGTGTGATTTTTGGCCTGGCGAGTGCCTTCAAAGAGTGCGAATGCCCCACGGTGGTCGTCAGCCTTACGCGCAGTCACAGCCACCGGGCGGTGCCGTTCGGCGACCGTGGCGCGGACATGGTGCATGCCTTGACGCGTTCGAGCCGGCATTTGTTTGTGTTCGGCGATCCGGGAGCGCTCGCCAAGCGCAGCCAGTGGCAAGGGCCGCTCGACCATCTGGACGCTGAGGCCGCCATGCTCGAGGCGCAGTGCGCGCACCGCTCTTGCGCTGGTACGGCGCAAGTTTGCGGAAACCAGCCGGGGCGGACCGGCCACATCCGAGCCGCGACCGTTAGGGAGTGGCCATCCTTGCGCCGCGAAGGACGTATTCGGGGAGCCGGTCTGAGGTAGTCCATCGCCGCGAGGAGTTGCCGCTCCCTAACGGTCGCGGCTCGGATCGTGTTGCAATCATCGCTTCCGAATTCTATTTTGGTCGGTGATGTTTATCCGAATATCAAGGATCCTCCACATGATGGCAACTGCGAAATGGCACGGCGTAATGAAAATGCTGGCACTGGCCAGCTTATTGGGAGTGTCCCCAGCCATTGCCCAGACGCCAATGGTGAAGCTCGGCCCCAACGCCAGCCTGGGCGGCAAGCGCCTCTTGCCGTCGGACAACCCTTGGAACCAGGATATTTCGCGGCAGCCGGTTGATCTCAATTCGGCGCGCATCATTGCCGCCATCGGCAAGGACAAGCCGCTGCATCCCGACTTTGGCACGGTTTACAACGGCGCGCCGAACGGCATTCCGTACGTTGTCGTTGACGGCCGGCAGCGCAAAGTGCCGGTTCAGTTCAACTATCCCGACGAGAGCGATGCGGGCCCCTATCCGGTGCCCCCGGATGCGCCGATAGAAGGCGGACCGCTTTCGCGCGACGATCGCCATGTGTTAGTCCTGGATCGCGACCACTGGAAGCTGTATGAGCTTTTTTCCGCCTATCCGCTGCCAAACAATAGCTGGAAGGCCGGCTCGGGAGCGATCTTCGACCTCCATTCCAACAAGTTGCGCCCGGCCGGGTGGACGTCCGCCGATGCCGCGGGCCTGCCGATTTTGCCGGGGCTTGTGCGCTACGACGAGGTAGTCGAACACAAAGCGATCGAGCACGCGCTGCGCTTCACCGTGCAAAAATCGCGACGAGCGTATGTCGCGCCGGCGACCCATTTCGCCAGCCCGCACACCGCCGACAATCTTCCCCCCATGGGCATGCGCGTCCGGCTCAAAGCCGACTTTGACATGGTCGGCTACCCCGCCGAAGTGCAGGTCATTCTCAAGGCGCTGCAAAAATACGGCATGTTCGTGGCCGACAACGGCGGCGACTGGTTCATCAGCGGCGCACCGGACCCACGCTGGAACGTGGACAATCTGCACGCCCTCAAAAAAGTCAAAGGCAGCGATCTTGAGGTCGTGAAGATGGGCCCGCTGGTCACGCGTGTAAATAAGCGTGCGGGAAGTTGCGATACCAACCCGAAGCGTAAGCGAGGGATCCCTCGCTTACGCTTCGGGTTGGTATCGCGGGATCGCGCACGGTGATGTAGTTATCCGTAAAGGTGCAAGCTGAGCGATTCCCACCAACAACTACGCAATGCCTGGACTGATTTAACCGACCCGCAACTCTTGGCCCAGTGTGAAGTCGATACTTATCGCGCCAGCGGCCCCGGCGGGCAGAAGCGCAACAAGACCAGTTCCGCGGTGCGTTTGCGCCATGCCGCCAGCGGCCTCATCGTCATCGCCGAGGAGAGCCGATCGCAGCATGAAAACAAGGCCAAGGCGCTGCGCCGGCTACGGCAGGCGTTTTTTCTGAAGTGGCGACAATCGCTGACCGACGATGAGCTTGCCCGTGCCAAGGTCAGCGTCGCAATCAAAGCGGCGCGCTCGGGAGGAGAGCGGCTCGTTGTTGGCCGGCGCGACCAGCGTTTTTGGCCGGCAGTGGGAGTCATTTTGGATGTGCTCCTCCGGTATCAAGGTCGCGTGGCTGACGCTGCCCGCATGCTCGATACCTCGACCGCGAACCTGGTCGATTTTTTGGCGAAGGACCCGAAGGCCTGGGAGCAACTCAATCAAATGCGCGTGCAGTATGGGCACAAGAAGTTGCATCAAAGCGATTGAAGGAGCCGCGCACGTAGTAAGCGGGTCTTCTCGTCACCAGGCTCCGCCTGGTGAGGCACTGCCTGGCAGGCTCCGCCTGCACAAAATCGACCAGGGCGCGAATGCTCGCTGGCAGTGTGATCGGAAAACGAGGCGGAGCCTCGTGAGCAGTGCGTGACCAGGCGGAGCCTGGTCACGAGAATCACTCCGCGCTACCCAGGGTACGCTGCGCGAACCCTGGGCTGAGGGATGTAACCGCTTCGCGGCAACTTTTTCCGGGAGCGCTCGACACTGCTCCATCGTGCAAGTACAAAAACAGCATGCCCGCACCTGACGGATTTTCCTGGATCGACAAACCGCTGCTGGCGGCCATGGCGCGCCCGCAAGAATTGGATGAATTCATCTGGCTGCGCGAGCAAGGCATCCAACTGCTGATTTCCTTGTGCGAGTCCCCGCCGCGCCGCGACTACGCGAACGACGCCGGCCTGCTCATCCTCCATGTCCCGGTCGAGGACATGCATCCGCCCAGCCAAAAGCAGATTGACTTGTGCATGTCGGCCATTCAGAAAGCGCATTCCCAAGAGATGGCCGTCGGCATACATTGCACTGCCGGATTGGGGCGAACCGGAGTCGTGCTGGCGTGTTATCTCATCCAGCAGGACATGTCGGCCAAGAACGCCATCGCCCGCATTCGCCGCCTGCGACCGGGCTCCATCGAGACCGACGAGCAAGCCGAAGCCATCGCGACTTTCGCCGGCCGCCACCGTGAGAATGAGGGGCGAGGGTGAGGGGCGAGACAGAGCCAAATCGAGTAGGACGGATTGCCAATCCGTCCTACGGGACTCGCAAAAACAAAACGGGCAGACCTGAATGGTCCGCCCGTTTTTATTGGAGCGATGACGGTCGCGTTGGCGCTCACTTGCCGGCGGGCCGCGCATGTTTCTCGTCTCGCGGAGCATCTTACCCGAGCGCCTGAAGCCCGCAACTCATGGCCAAAAGCGTGGCCAGGACTTGAGCGGAACCATTGATGTGTGTGCTCGGCACCACGACCATGTTCAATAGCGCGTTACTGATAAGAGCGGTCTTCCGAAGCGGCGGGCTCAAGTTTTGTTGGATTGGCTCCGGCTTTTGTTCTGACAAGCCAGGAGCTGCTGCTTCCGGCACGCTTTTTTCCGCTGGACGAACCTTGGCTTCCTCGGGTTGTTCAGTGGTCGATTGCTCGTGAACCGGGTCCGCATCGCCGCGCCAAAACGCTTGGTGCGCGTCGGATCCCGCATCCAAGGATTCCTGGTCGCGGGAGCCCCCGCCCAGCGGACCCAGCAAACGTGCCGGCCCCGCGGACGAGGCGATCGGCAACGGTGCATCTTGTTGGTTAAACGCCGATTGCAGCGCGGCCACATGGATCGTCGGTGCTGGTTCCTTGGGAGCCATGAGCGCAGCCGCGACGGCCGCAACATCGGTATCGCTAATCACGCAATTGCTCAGGTGAACGGTGCCGGACACCAATGTAGATTCAGATCCGCCGTCGAGCGTCAGGTCATCCAGCAGCAGGTTGCCGCCTTCGACCTCAAAAAGCCGATCACGATGAATGGTCTCGATGACCGTTTGCGCGGGTCCCTGGCCAATGATCTGCAGTTCGCCTCGAACGGGCAGCGCACCTTTCGAGGTCGCGAAGGCGCCAGCCGGTAATATGATGGTGTCCGGGGGTGCATGCGCTGTTTGCGCGTCCACGTTGGCAGCCATCACGGCCGAGCGTAGGCTAATCTGCCCGGTCGCATCTTGGCCTGTGGCGGTGTTGACGGCGAAAGTATCTTGAAGGGTATTGACGTGAAAGACCGCGGGAGCGAGGCGATGCTCGAGTTGCTCAACAATCGGCCGGCACGAACGGGCGCCAAGCCCATTCCGCCCATTCTCGCGCCATCGTGAGCGTGACTCCGCCATGCCTGCGCACTCCCTGAGGCCGACACCACGTCGGCCACGTTTCCTTATCGGCGCTTTGGGACGCGCGAGTTTAACGATTTTGCGGCCAAGGGCCAAATGCCTTAGCCACGGATGGAACACCGATGAAACACGGAAAAAAATAGGAGAGACGTCATGGCGGACCGCTTGTCGCTCACAATGGCGCCGTCGGCCCACACCGCGGTCGATCCCGTTTGCGGCATGACGGTCGATACCGCCGGCGCATCGGCGAAGCTTACGCATGAGGGCAAGGCCTATTATTTTTGCTGCACTTCCTGTTTGCAGAAGTTTCAAAACGCTCCCGAGCGCTATCTTGGCGAACGCGCGGCTGCCGCCTGCAGAACCGGTGCGTCCTGGAGCTATTTACACCTGCCCCATGCACCCGGAAGTTCAGCAAGATCATCCCGGTGCCTGTCCGAAATGCGGCATGGCTCTGGAACCGCAGAATCCCGCTCTCGATTCCGGGCCCAACCCAGAACTCGCGGACATGCGGCGGCGCTTTTGGCTGGCGCTCGCCCTGAGCGTCCCCGTCTTCCTGCTCGCAATGGCGGAGATGGTACCGGGTCAGCCGCTCCGTTTGCTGGACATGCGCGCGAGCAATTGGTTGCAACTGTTGTTCGCGACGCCCGTGGTCTTGTGGTGCGGCGGGCCTTTCTTTGAGCGAGCCGTCACTTCAATCGTGCGCAGTCCCAACATGTTCACGCTCATCGCTCTCGGCGTGGGTGCGGCGTATCTCTACAGCGTGGCGGCGACGCTTGTCCCGAACTTTTTTCCCCGGACGATGCGCTGGGCCATGCCGGCGTGCCCGCCTACTTCGAGACGGCCGCCGCGGTGACGGTCCTTGTTCTGCTTGGTCAAGTTTTGGAGCTGCGGGCGCGCAGCCGGACCAGCGGGGCCATCCTCAAACTTCTGGGCCTGGCGCCGAAGACTGCGCGCGTGCTTCGCGACGGCTGCCGAGGAGGACGTGCCGCTCGCACAACTGGCGGCTGGCGATCGGCTGCGCGTTCGGCCCGGCGACAAGGTTCCGGTGGACGGCGTCGTCGAAGAAGGCAGCAGTTCCGTGGATGAGTCGATGATTTCCGGCGAGCCGATGCCCGTCGTCAAGGAAGCCGGCGCCAAGGTCATCGGCGGCACGATCAACGGCACGGGGAGCTTGATCGTGCGCGCCGAGCACGTCGGCACCGATACGTTGTTGGCGCGGATCGTGCGCATGGTCACCGAAGCGCAGCGCACGCGGGCGCCGATCCAGCGCCTCGTCAACCGCGTGGCGGCTTATTTCGTGCCGGCGGTCTTGCTCATCAGCTGCCATTACTTTCGCGGCCTGGCTCGTATACGGGCCTTCGCCGCGTCTCGCGCAAGCGCTGGTCAACGCCGTGGCCGTGCTTATCATCGCTTGCCCATGCGCCTTGGGCCTGGCGACGCCGATGTCGATCATGGTGGGCACCGGCCGGGCGCCCAGCAGGGTATTCTCTTCAAGAACGCGGAAGCCCTGGAAACATTGCACAAGGCGGATGTTCTCGTCGTCGATAAGACGGGCACGCTCACCGAAGGCAAACCCAAGGTCATGGCCTTGGACACACTCGGAGACGTATCGGCCGACGACATGCTGCGCCTGGCGGCCTGCATTGAACAAGGAAGCGAACATCCGCTCGCCTCGGCCATCGTCAGCGCGGTGCAGGCCAAAGAGTTGCCGTTGAGCGAGGCCGTTGGTTTCAAGGCGATTCCTGGGCAAGGCGTCACCGGGAGCGTGGCGGGCCAAAGCGTGGCCTTGGGCAACGCGGCGCTTTTCGACAGCTTGCGTATCAATTATGATGCGGTGCGCCCGCGTCTGAGCCGTTGCGTGCGCAGGGGCAAACCGTGATGTTGATCGCGGTCGCTGGCCGTTTGGCGGGTCTCATCGGCGTGGCGGACCCGATCCGGCAATCAACGCCCGAAGCCTTGCGCCTGCTGCACGCCGACGGCATGAAGATCGTCATGGTCACGGGTGACAACCGCACCACGGCCGAGGCAGTGGCGCGAACGCTACATATTGATCAGGTGCATGCCGAGGTTTTACCGGCTCGAAAGGGCGAGATCATCAAGGAGTTGCAAGCGGCCGGCCACACCGTTGCCATGGCCGGCGACGGCATCAACGACGCACCGGCGCTCGCTCAGGCCCAAATCGGCATTGCCATGGGCACCGGCACGGATGTCGCCATCGAAAGCGCGGGGGTCACGTTGGTCCACGGCGACTTGCGCGGTATCGCGCGGGCACGGCAGTTAAGCCAGTTGACGATGGCCAACATCAGGCAGAATCTCTTTCTCGCTTTCGTTTACAACGTCATCAGCATCCCCGTGGCCGCCGGCGGCTTTATCCGCTGTTCGGCATTCTGCTCAACCCCGTGTGGGCGGGCGCGGCGATGAGCTTGAGTTCTCTGTCAGTCGTCACCAATGCGCTGCGGTTGCGGAACGTGCAGTTGTAGGGGTGTTCGTTTGGCGCCGCGGCTATTCGGCCCGTCGAACGCGCGGCAGCACTTCCTGCGCCAACAGTTCCATGCTTTTGCGTGTCAGCTCATGCGAAAGCGTACCCGTTTGGCAGCCGGTGAGGATGATGCCGGCGCCGAGCTCTTTCTGATATTGCGACAACTTTTGCCGGACCGTCTCGGGGCTGCCGACGATGGCGAAGACGCCTTTTTCCACATCGTCCCAAGTTTTCTGCGTGTAGAGGAACTGCTTTTGGTTCTTGAGGATCGCCAGCGCCGATTTTGGGGATGTGTAACCCGGCGGCGTCAGGCCGATGTTCTTGAGAAGGTTGCGGACGAAATACCAAAAGTGCGGCTCGAACTCTTCGCGGGCTTGCTTGTCGGTCTCAGCCACGTAAATCGGCACGCCCCAGCCCATCTGCTCGGGATCCGCGGTGTAACCGGCCTGCTGGCACGCCTCGCGGAACTGGGCGAACACGCGGCGAAAAACGTCGATGTGGAAGTACGGCACGCCCATGTACGAGTAACGGCGCTGAGCGACGAATTCGATCGTCTCCAGGCTGCCGACGCCCGGGATCCAGATCGGCGGATGCGGTTGCTGGTACGGGCGCGGCCAGGGATTGACGTAGCGAAAGTGGTAGTGCTTCGAGTTCCACAAAAACGGCCCCGGCGTCGTCCATGCCTTGATGATGAGATCGAGCGCCTCGCGAAATTTCTCGCGGGCATGCGTCGGATCGATCTGGTAGGTGAAATACTCCGGCCCGCCGCCGATCACCATGCCGGCGATGAGACGCCCCTTGGACATGACATCCAGCATGGCGAATTCCTCGGCCACGCGCAGCGGCGGATTGTATAGCGGCAGGGCATTGCCGATGACCGCGATCTTCGCCTTTTGGGTGCGCTGCGTCAGCGCTCCGGCGATGACGTTGGGCGACGGCATCAGACCATAAGCGTTCTGATGATGCTCGTTGACGCACAGACCGTCGAAGCCTAGCTCCTCAGCGTAGGCCAGGGTGTTGATGTACTCGGTGTAAAGCTCGTGGCCCTTGACGGGATCGTAGAGCGCGTTCGGCAACCAGACCCAGGCGGAATCGTAATCTTTGTCGAAGTTGTCCGGCAAATAGGGCCAGGGCATCAGATGGAAGAAGAAGAATTTCATGAGCGCTCGGGGGAGTGGGGAAAACGCGGCGGCCTAACCTCGTTCCGCCAACAGCTTCATCAACAGGTGCGGATCAACCGGCTTGACCATATGATGGTCGAAGCCGGCGTCTTGAGAGCGGCGGCGGTCGTCTTCTTGGCCCCAGCCGGTGACGGCAACGATGATGATATTCTTGCCCCACGGCTGCTCACGAATGCGGCGGCAGGTGTCGAAACCGTTGAGCTTGGGCAGACCAATATCGAGCAAGATCACGTCCGGCTGAAAGGATTCGGCCAGTTCCAGAGCTTCGAGGCCGTCGTGCGCCGGTGCGGGTGTCATGCCCGGCGATGGCGAGCATCATGCCGAGGCTGGCGGCGCCGTCGCGATTGTCATCGACGACTAAAACGTCGCCGACCTCGCGTAGTTGATCTCGTTTCCAGCGGGCGTTGGCGACTCGCGACCGCGGCCGCTTTAGCGAGCGGCAAACGAACGATGAACTCGGTCCCTTTGCCGATGCCCGGGCTGGCAACGTTGACCGCTCCACCGTGCATTTCGACCAGGCCTTTGACAAGGGCCAGGCCGATTCCCAGCCCTCCTTGCGACGCTCCAGGGCTTGGTCCACTTGCGAGAATAAAGTGAACAATCCCGCAATCGACTTGGCGGGAACGCCGATGCCATTGTCGCGCACCATCACGTCAACCCAGTCACCGTCGCGGCGTGCCGTCAAGTCGATGCGTCCGCCGGGATCGGTGTATTTGGCGCTGATTATTAAGCAAATTCCAAAAGACCTGGGCGAGCCGAGTCAGATCGGCGTCGAGAAAGACCGGCTCCTGGGGCAAGTTAACGGTTAATTCATGTCCCTTCGACTCGATGAGCGGGCGGGCCGTCTCGATGGCGTTGTCAAGCACCGACGTCAAAGGAATGCGTGCCTGGCGGAGCTCCAGACGGTTGCGGCTGATGCGGCTGATGTCGAGCAGGTCATCCACGAGTCGGACGAGTTGGCCCAGCTGACGCTCCATCATGGCGCGGGCGTCTTCAATCGCCTTGGGCTCGTTGGTGAGCAGGAGAATTTGCAAGCCGTTGCGGATGGGCGCGAGCGGATTGCGCAGCTCGTGAGCCAGCGTCGCCAAGAATTCGTCCTTGCGGCGATCGGCTTCACGAAGGGCAGCTTCCAATTGTTTGTAATCCTCGATGTCCGTGCAACTCCCGAACCAGTAGACGATTTTGCCGCCGGCATCACGAACCGGCACCCCGCGCGTCTTGAACCAATGATAGTCGCCGTCGTAGCGGCGAATGCGGTATTCCAGGTCATAATCTGCCTGGTCGGCGCAGGCCGCTTGCCAGCAAGCCAGCGTGCGCTGGCGATCATCCGGATGAAGGACCATATCCAGCCAGCGCAGGCCGAGTAATTCCTTTTCGGGAATGCCGGTGTATTTTCCCCATTGGCTGCTGAGCCAATCGCATTGACCATCGGGCAAGTCAGTCCAGATCAAGTTCGGCAGCGCGTCGGCCATCGTTCGCCAGCGCTGCTCGCTGGTCCGCAAGGCCTCCTCTTGCTCTCTGCGTCGGTGATGTCCATATTGACGCCGGCGATGCGCACGGGCTTGTCGTGGTCGTCCTTGAAAACATACGCCCTGGTTTCGAGCCAATGCACGCTGCCATCAGGCCAAATGACGCGAAACTCGGTGAAGTATTGTCCCGATGCCAAGGCGCGGCGAACGTCCTCTTGAGCCTTGGCCACATCGTCCGGATGGAGCAGCTTGAGCCACGCCTCATAAGTCCCCTCAAAGGTGCCGGGTGCCAGGCCATAAAGTGCCTCGATTTCTGGCGACCATTTGTTTTCATCGGTGAGCGAGTTCCATTCCCAATGCCCAATTTTGCCGATCTGATGCACGAGTCGCAGGATTTCGCGGTGCTTGGCTTCCGCCTGCTGGGCGCGGCGATGCTCGGTGACGTCGCGAAACACGAGCACGACGCCGCTAATGGTCCCATCGTTGTGGCGAATGGTGCTGCACTATCCGCGATCGGCCATTCCTTGCCATTCTTATCAATCAGCACCGTGTGATTCGCCAGCCCGACGATCTGCCCCTCGCGCAGAGCCTTGGCAACCGGGTTGTCAGCGTCTTGCCGGGTTTGTTCATTGAGAATGTGAAAAACGCTGGTCAAGGGCTGGCCGGACGCCTCGGCGTTGCTCCAGCCCGTTAATTTTTCCGCCACCAGATTGAGCAATGTCACCCGCCCTTGGGCATCAGTGGTGATGACGCCGTCGCCAATACTGGCGAGAGTGACGCGCAACTGCTCGCGCTCTTCCTGCACCGCGGCAGTCATCTGTTCCGCGGCGCGCGTGCTGCCTCCTCTTGGATCAAACGGCGTGCATGCTCCTCGGCCTGCATCTTGTCCGTGACGTCACGGGTCACTTTGGAAAATCCACGCACCTTGCCGGCATCGTCGCGCAGGGCCGTGATGACGATGCTGGCCCAAAAGCGGGAGCCGTCCTTGCGCAGCCGCCATCCCTCCTGCTCATAACGGCCCTCCGCCAAGGCTATCTGGAGCGCGCTCCGGCTTCTTGGCCTCGATATCTTCGCGCGGATAAAAACGTGAAAAGTGCTGGCCGATGATCTCATCGGCGCGGTATTGCTTGATACGTTCGGCTCCGGGATTCCAGGAAACAATGTGCCCGGTCGGATCCAGCATGAAGATGGCGTGATCCCTGGTTCCCTCGACCAGCAAACGGAACCGCTCTTCACTGGCGCAGCGCGTCGACTTGCTGCGCCAACTCGACGTTGGCCCGAATCAGCGAGTGCTCCGCCTCCTTGCGCCGAGGTTTGCCTTTCCATTTCCTCAGGGCTGCGGAACGCCAACGCACGCGGCACCACGGGCACAAGCGCCGCGACAGTGCCCCAAGACACAATGGCAGTGAACAACTTGATGACGCCTGCCAGCCGATACGCCGGCCACCAGAAGACGAGGGCTTCCATGAGATGCGTGGTGCCGCAGGCGAAAATAAAGGCGCCGAACAAAATGAAGATGCCGCGAAACGGGATGTCTCTGCGGCGCAGAAGGAAATACGCCAGCACGCAAGGAATGGCAATGTAAGCCGACCAAATGCCCAAATCGGAAACAATGTGCAACCAGCCATGTGCCGCCGTCCAGTTGCCGCAATGCCAACGCGGAGGAAAGTCGGTGGTGTCGAAGAGTTTCGAGAGAAAATCGATCATGCGACCGTCCCTACGTTGGTTATTTGCATCGGTATCTAGCCGTTAGCAATTCGCATGCCAGCAAAGCAAAGCCCCGACAGGACTGATGAAGTCAATTGAGGAAACGGCTTATCTTCTCCACCTCCAAAACCGGGAGGTGTCGCGCTCCCCTCTCCCCCTGTACTCGGCCAATACTGTTCGGCCCACGGTTTGCTGAGCAGGAGAGGCGAGAGTTTAGGGTAAATGTTATGTGCTTAAGTCAGCATGGGGAAGTTTGTGATAAGCGTCCCAAGTAGCCAGCCCCGATCCGCGGCATGATTACAGCGATTGCCGCCGAGATTTTCACCTCGCTCCCTTGCTCATCCCACACCCGCGTCACCCGCAAACTACCAGCCGGCAATTCGAGGCCTCCCCGGGATAAATAGCCTTGGCTGGCGTCAGCCATCATCTCCAGGCGTTTTCGATAATGACCATCAAACCAAGCCAGCACGGATTGACCGCCGGCCGTGGCGAAGCGCGCCACCACCAGCCGCGCGCCGGGTCGGGAAAAGCCGTGAAGGCCCGGAGCGGATCAAAATCCAGAGCGGCAAACAGGTCCGACAAGCCGCGTGGCAGTGTCCGCACGATCACGAAATCATCAGCGACGCGCCGCGCATCGGCGTAGCGCCAGCACGGGCCGAGGCGGTGGGGCGAGGGCTGCCGCCGGCACGCCGGCAACGACCGAATTCTCTTGAGTTCTCGCTTGGTCCCAGTCAATACCCTCAATGCTCACGCTCTTGCCAGCGCCTGTAATTCGCTAAAACGCCGGCTAGCGATGCTGGGACTGAACGCCTCGTGAGCCAGCAGCGGCGTCAAATCCGGCTCGCCTACCTCTTTCGCCCAGCCCAAAGGACGCTCAACGAATAGCGCGGTCCCAAGCTTGCGCCATTCGACGGCTTCAGCCAAATCACGTAAGCTCTCGGCAAACACCTCCCGCGAACGTGCGGACAATAGCTCGGGCAAGGGATCATCGGCATAGAGCCGCTTGCGACGCCGCAAGACGTTCAAAAGCTGCTCTTCCGGCACTCGAAGAAAAGGTGCCGGCAGCACCCGGGCGTTTTCGCCAGGCGAGGTGGGCATATCCGGCACCGCTAAACCTTCGTAATGGCGGCGATGCAGGCATCCTTGCCGCAAGGCCCGGCGGCGTAGCCGAAGCCGTGCTGCCGCACCGGAATCGTTCGCCTGTGTAAAAGATCTCGGGTGTGTATCTATCAACTCCACGTAGCGCTTGAGGACGGCATCGAGCAACAGTGCATCGGGATAATTGGCCCCGCGATAATGGAAGGTAACCAGGTCATACGCGGTCAAATGCCGGCCGAGTTGCCGTAAAAGCCAACTCCACAGGTCGATTTCATCATCGGCTGCTATCCCTCCCTGAGCCGTCAGGCCTTTGACAAACGCCATCGTCGTCTCGACGAATGACGTATAGGGCGACAGCGAAACACGGTTGAATATGTCCCGCAGCGATATCGAAAGGTGCGCCGCCCATGAGGATTCGGCGCATAGGCGTGCGGCTTGCGGTGCTTGCTCTGGTGTCAGCGGCGCAGGAGCGTTTCCAAGGATTGCGGCAGCGCCGGCACCAAGTCTTCCCATGCCGTGAGCGGCAAAACCACGTGCCGTTCCTCGTTCAGGCGTGGCAAATACGCTAATTGGCCAAGCGAAAACGCAGGGAGCGGAGCCTCGACCGATGTAACCGGCAGCCGGCTTGTCCCCTCGACGGCGGCGCGGATCAAGTGCATTAATCCAAATCGTAGCTCGGTGTCCGCTGTGTGTGACTTGGTGATAATTGTGCCCACCAACTCGCGCACCCAGCGGGTTGTTTCCCGGCTCTCGATCACGTTAGCGCCGGCATCGACACCAATCCAAACATGGGACAGGATCGCGCGCACGACATGGATCGCGCCCCTCTCTTCATCCCATTTCACCGACAGTAGGGGTTCGCTGGATTGCTCCGGCCCGTCCATTTGATAAATGGACGAGCAGATGAAGGTCTTGGTTTGCCTGGTATGTGCCGGATCGAGCAGGCGGCCGCGAAAAACTTCCCATGGAATCTCCTCGCGTGCCGGCGGGTGCCAGGTTAGTATCAGATCAGGTCGAATCCAAAAGTTTTCGCGGCGAAGGGCCGCGCTGATGATTTCATTCATGGTTCAACCCAAGGAGCGGCGCACTCAGTAGGCCGTTCGCGGTTTCTCGTGACCAGGCTCCGCCTGGTCACGCACTGCTCAAGAGGCTCCGCCTCGTTTTCCGACCACACTGCGGCGAGCATTTACGTCCTTGGGCATTTTTCGTGCAGGCGGAGCCTGCAAGGCAGTGCGTCACCAGGCGGAGCCTGGTGACGAGATATTTCATTCATGGTTGACCTTATCTTATCTCCGGTCACGTTATCGCCTAATATGTCCGTGATAAAGCCGCGTTGGGTGAAATAAATCAGGCAGCGGGGTCGTCTATAGTGTTGGGAGACTCGTCGATCATGGGTTTAGGGACCGCGCTGCCGCTCGTTGGCGACGACCTGTTGCTGACCCATGCGGCCCAAGGCTGCAAGGATGCCCTCGATGAGTTGTTTCGGCGCTACCGGCTGGTGGCCTATCGGGTGGCTTTTCGCCTGCTCAACCATGAAGCGGACGCCCTGGATGCGGTCCAGGACGGCTTTATCAAGGCATTGATTCATTTGCCGAGCTTCGAGGGGCGGAGTTCCTTCAAGACTTGGCTATTGCGCGTGGTGAGCAACGCCTCGCTGGATTTGGGACGCCGGCGCGGGCGTGAGGAAGCGGTAAGCATGGATTCTCTCGGCGCCTCGTTCCGCGAGGACATCGAGCCGATCATGCACCTGGACCCGGGCCAAGAAATGCATCGGGCCGATCTGCAAGGCAAGTTGCAAGAAGCGCTGTCGCAATTGCCCGCCGCCCAGCGGCAAACGTTCGTCTTGCACGCGGAAGCGGAATTGAGCTATCGCGAAGTTGCCGAGGTCTTGGGCATATCGATCGGCACGGTGATGAGCAGGCTCTATTACGCGCGGCAACGGCTGCGCAGCCTCATGAAAGACTGG
Source organism: uncultured Planctomycetota bacterium (assembly GCA_963750865.1). Lineage (GTDB taxonomy): Bacteria > Planctomycetota > Planctomycetia > Gemmatales > Gemmataceae > CAVVSQ01. The sequence goes on along the minus strand of CAVVSQ010000016.1, from coordinate 298,642 downwards.
ATGGCCTTGCAATGACAGGCTCCGACGACGACAGCGGCTGGGAACCGAGCCCGGAACTGCTCGCCGCCTATTTCGACGGCGAATGCGAAGCACGCGACGATTTGGCCGGCGTGCGTCGCCGACTTGAACGGTGGCTCTCCGAGAGTCCGCGCGGTTGCGCCGAGCTGGCCGAATACCGCCAGCTGCGTCAACTTTGGCTCCAATCGACTCCGCCCGAGCCGGCGCCTCAGGCCTGGCAAGCGGTGCACGCTCGGCTGGAAGCGGCGTTCGCCGTGCCCCGGCCCACCAGAATACTTGCCAACCGTCGAACCCGGCGATGGACCGCGTTCGCGGCCATGGCGGCCGCAGTGCTGGTAATGGTCGGCGTGCTGACTTTTTCCACGAAGCCCGCAGTCGATGACACGCCTTTCCCCGTGGCCTCGGAGCGGGAGGTCGTCATCTTGCGCGTGGACGGAGACGATACAGGCACGCTTGTCGTCGGTGAGTTGCCCCTTGAAGGCCCGATGGAGTTGGTTAGCCGCGGCGAGATCACCCTCAGCAGCGCCCAACCCGCTCAGCGCGACAACATGCTTCCCGATATTGAACTGAATGGTCCGGGACGCCCCATGATCTGGGCGCGCTCCGCAACGGAAGAGGATTGACAGGTGGCCCGACTGCTCGCTCTCTGCACTTTGCTTGCGGCGCTTCCCGGCGCCTCCGCGCAATGTCCAACCGTGCCTGCCAAGGTTAAGCTGACCTTGGTCGTGATTCTCGCCCGTGAAACCGGCGACTTCGTCGATAAAAAGCTCACCGCCATCGCCGATGAAGTGCGGCTCAAAAACCCCAACCTCACGAGCTTTCGCATCAAAAGCATGGCCAGGCAATCGCTGGCCGCCGACGAGCAAACCGCTTTTCCTCTGGTGGACGATAAAACCGTCCAGATAACCGTCCGCCACTGCGCCGACAAGGATAAGCGCGTCTGCCTGGCCGTCATTCCGCCTGATCAGGGTGAAATCGTCTACCGCTGCGTGTGCGACAAATTCCTACCCATCGTCACGCGCTACCGCACCCCCCGCAATGAGCTGCTCATCCTCGCCATTCGCGCTCAGCCGTGCATGGGGGAATGACCCAGGAGCCGCGCACGCAGTAAGCGGTTTGAGTTGAGGCGTCAAAAACCGCTTACTTCGTGCGCGGCTCTTATCTTGCGTAACTTCAAGATCGAAATCCATTCCTCGCGGGCGCTCCAGCCAGCCGGAAATCACTTTGCCGCCATTGACCGTGAAGTTGCCGGTCTTGCGGTTATAGAGGATTACGCCTCCCTTGATTTCCTGATCCTCGGCTTTGCCGGGCTGCTTTTTATAGAGGGTCGCGGGGTTGCCGGGCGTACCCTCGAAAATCACCTGCTCCTCGCTTTCGTTGTATTTGACCACGGACGCGGTCCCGAAGAACTCCTCCGTGCGAAAGAAAACCTTCCCCTCGGCCTTCATCGTCTTGGCTCGTTTTATTCGCCACTTCCCGCGTCAGAACGTTGAGGACGTTGCAGTGCATGTAGAAGCCGTCCTTGGGCGGATGGTCGGGATTCATGGCGGCGTTGGGATCGTTCGTCGGGAAATGAAAAACGTGGACATTGGTGTAAAAGTTAGCACTGCGCGTGTTGTTTTGCTTGTTGGAAAACATGCGGGCTTCATAGAGGATGCGCGTGAGCTTGGTCGCCTGAGCGCCTTTTTGATTGGCGCGGCGCGGCGTTGGTTGAAAATCATCGCCGGAACCCTGGGCCAGATGCTCGACTTTACCGGGACCATTGGCGATGATCGGGCCGTCCTGATTGTCCATGGTGAGCTCGACTGCGCCGAGGCGGTCGAATTGCAGGCGTTTGCCGGCTGCGTCTCTCTTTTCATCATCGACCCTGACTTTGCGCGAGCAAACCACCTTCGCGACCTTGGCGTTTTGGTTGGCCTTTTGCCCGTCCTTGAACGAGACCGTGCGGTCGAGCGTGACATACATGTCCTGGCATTTGAGCCGTCCGTTGTCTTGGAAGGCCTCCACGCCGCCGTGGAAGTCGGCGTCCTTGCCGTTGAAGGTCATGTCCTTCGTCCAGTGAATCGTGAGCCTGGTTTTGGCGGTCGCGGACTTGCCCCCCTCGAACGAGGTGTCGCTCGGCATGTTCATGGCGCCGACCCCCTCGACTTCGGCGATGTTCTCCTTCTGGTTGATGGTGACCTTGGGGCCGATGATGAGCAGTTCGCCCAGTTGCAGTTGAGCGGGCTTGCGCGAGTCGCCGAAGACATAAAGCGTGTCGCCCCGTGGATCGTGCGTGAGCGTGAAGCATCTCGCCGGTTGATGTCCACGCCCTTGGCCTGGGTCTTTTGATCGGGGGCCAATTCGCCCTCCTGGAAAACGTGGACCGCTCCCTCGGTGATCAGTTCCTGAAGTTCCTTCTTGTCGCCCTGGGCTGTCACATAGGCGACGACGTCGTTGGCCCAAAGATGGATCGGCTTGCGATTGTCTGCCCGGCGTTTGGATCAAGGTTTGGTTTTGTCCGCCGGATGCCTTGCCAGGCTGGGCGACTCTGAGTTGAGCCGTGCCGAACTGGCGTGCCGCCGCTGCTCGTCTGCGAGGTGCCCTGAAAAACGTTGGCTTTGTCGCCGCCGCAGGGCTGAGCGCTGCGCCGGCCTCGGGTAAAAAATCCGGCAACTGGCCGCCAACAGCCGGCTCGTTCTTGAAAATGATGGCCAGGTGATTGGCCAAATGGACGATCATGGTGCGGCGACTGTGCCCGCACCTTGTCGAACGCCTCGATCTTGTGGATTTTTTGCTTGGACGAATTGGCGAGCTTCGCCTCGCGCTTCTTTTGGGCATCGTCCGGCTGCTTGTCGGCAAAGAGCCACACTTGCAGACGTTGGCCATACAGCGATTGCTTGTGCTCCTCGTCGACGAACGACGCATTGCCGACCAGAGTGAGCACGTCGAGCATTTTATCGCCGTCGCGTTCCTTGACCGAGACCAGCGTGTCATACCAGACGGCATGGCTGGGCAAAGTGCTGTCGGGATTGCTCCGGTCATAAAGATCGATTTGCCCAGGGCCCTTGGCGATCACTTGTTGGCCGTTGCCATATTTATCGGCGCCGATCAGGTGGAGATCTTGAGCCTCAATGGTGTGGCCATCTTTGACCGCGTGCATGCGTTTGGCGGGCGAGCCGCGCAGAATGGTCTGCGGTCCGGTGGTCGCGGTGGGGCTGCGATAAAAGAGCTCGGTGCCCCAGGCAACCAAGTTTTCGGTGTCCATGCTCAGGGTAACTTCATCGGTGCGCGATGTCATCAGCGCGGTATCGATTTCCTTGTCGGGAGACTGTGGGTCGCGCGTCGTCTTGGGGCCGGCGTCCGACTTCTTGCGGAACTGCAACTCCAGATGATCGCCCAGGAGCTGATCGTATTTCCGTGCGTCGCCCACCTTGTGCTCCCGCGAGACCAACACCTGTTCCTGAGGCCTGTCGGGGCTCGGCGGCGGGATGTCGAAGCGCGCCAATTCCTTGGTCAAGTCGTAGAAAAAGGGCCCGGCGGTCTTGATGATGACGTGCGATTTCTCCGCCGACTCGTTCTGGGCGACCGCGGGTTTGCTCTGCCGCGCATCCGGCGGAGCCGCCAAGAATGCCGGAGTTGGCATCCAAATAAAGGTGCATGTCCACCGCGCTCTTGAGCAGCAGCGTTTCCACGCCGCTGACGCCATCGCCGGACGCCCCTTTGGCCTTGGGCGGCTCGTTTTTGGGCCGGTTCGGGTTCGAGTCTTCAGAGAGCTTTAACTCCATTCCTTTAGCGGTGATCTTGGTTGGATGAGGCTGGGTCTTGAGATCGAGCAATTGCACGAAGCCGTCGGTGAATATCTTGTTACTGCGATCGTCGTAAAACATTGGGCCGTTGGTGATGCGCACCTCGATGTCGTCCCCTTTTTTGGCGGTGCGGCGGTTGTTGATCAGGGTGACGCCATCGTTGCCCGATAGCTCGATGGCCACGATTTTGCGTGTGCTGAGCTCGGCCATGTTGGTGACCGGCTGATCCAGCGTCAGATAGGCAACCTCGCTTTGGACGGTGTTGATTTCGGGAAACGTGTCATCCCCCTTGTGATCGCTGAAAAGCGCGGCGCTGAAAGGCGACAACTTGACTCGGCCGTCTTCCTTGACGATCTCAAATTCATTGGCGGCCAGCAACAAACGCCGGGAACGCAGATCGAGCTTGATCGGCCGCTTGGCCTCCTCGCTTTCCGCGCCAAATGCCCATTTCAGCTTGCGCTCGGTTTCACCTTCGTTCCCTTGATCCGGCGCCAGCCAATCGGGGTCGGTGCCGGGCGTGAGCACATAGATTTCGGGAAGGACCGGCAAGCCGTCGATGCCACCGAGGAAATAAGCGTAGACAAAATAGCCGGCCAGGAACAGCGTCATGCCGCTCAGCAGGATCAAGCACTCGTTTGGGTGTCCACACGGCTAACTCCCTCTCGCGACGATCGCTTGCTGCCAGCGCCCCTGGGCCCGCAACAGCCATTCGATGACTTCGCGCACGGCGCCGCGGCCTCCCGGCACCTGGGTCACATAATGGGCCAACTCCCGCGCCTCGGAGCAAGCGTCGGCCGGCGCCACCGCCAAGCCGCATTCGCGCAGCACGGGCAGGTCGGGCACATCGTCACCGGCATAGGCGGTTTGCGCGGCGCTGACATTTTGCTCACTCAAGAGCGTGCGGAAGGCCGCCAGTTTGTCACCAGCGCCCTGAACCACGGCGGTCACGCCCAACTCAGCCGCTCGGCGCGTAACAACCGCGGACGATCGGCCCGTGAGCAAGCATGCCTTTTTGCCGCATGCCAGCCACAGCTTCAGTCCCGAGCCGTCACGCACGTGAAACGTTTTGAGCTCCGCGCCTTGATCGCTGTAAATGATGCTGCCGTCGGTCAAGACGCCGTCGACGTCGAGCACCAGCATCTCGATTTTTTGACAGCGCTCGCCCAGCAACATGAACGCTCCCGCTCGGCAGCCAAATTCGTGTACGCCTATTGTGGGACGGCTCTCCTGAGCCGTTCGCCGCATCGGACGGCTCAGGAGAGCCGTCCCACAAATGCGGTTCCTACTTTCGCACTAAGCCACCCGCGGCAAGCTTTCCGCTTCCTCGCGCGGCACCAGGCCGATCAGGTCGGTGATGTCCAACAAGTCCGACGGGTTTGCCTTGGCCATCGACGACCGGCAATTCGCTGATCTTGCGGCGCTGCAATACTTCGACGGCATCGACCATGCGGGTGCCGACTTGCACGGTCAACGGCTGGCCGGTCATCACTTCTTGGATCGGCCGATCGAGGGCATCGTCGCGGCGTCGTTCGAAAAGCCGGGCCAGGTCGCTGTCGGTGAAGATGCCGACTAGCTTGCCGTCGGCGTCGACGAGCATCACCGCGCCGGTGCGACGGCCCTGCCGGCGGCCGCGCGAACACGGCCCGGACGGTTTCCCGGCAATCGGCCATGCGGAGCTCGTCGCCGTGCCGCATGACGGCTTCGACCTTGAGCAGCTTGCGCCCCAGGCTGCCGGCGGGATGAAAGCGCGCGAAATCCTCGCGCGTGAACTCGCGCAAACGGGTCAAGACGAAAGCCAGCGCGTCGCCCACCGCGATCATGGCCGTGGTGCTGGTGCTGGGCGCCAGGCCGAGCGGACAGACTTCGTCGAGCGGTCCCAGCACGATAGCGACGTCCGCCTTGCGGGCCAGCGTGCTTTCCGCGTTGCTCGGTCAGCGCCACGAGACCCGTCGCCATTTGGCGCAAGGAGGGCACGAGCCGCACGATTTCCTCGCTCTCGCCGCTATGGCTCAGCGCGAGCACGACATCGTGGGGATGGAGCATGCCGAGATCGCCGTGCATGGCGCGGGTGGCGTCGAGGACATAGGCGCGCGTGCCGGTCGAATTGAGGGTGCCGGCGATTTTTTGGCCGACGTCCGCCGACTTGCCGGTGCCGGTGATGCAGATGCGCCCGGCGCAGCCATAAAAGAGTTCGATCGCCTGCAAAAAGGCGTCGTCGAGCCGGGTGGCAACTTGTTCGAGAGCGGCGGCTTCGCCACGGATTATTTGGCGGGCATAGGCGAGGCGGTCATGGGGTGAGGCCACGCTGCCGGGATCGAGAACCTGTAAAGCCATGGGCTGCGTCCTTGCCTGCCTTGCCCCGATCGTAGCCCGCCACTCCGTGGCGGCCTTGATAGTGCCAATCACTACTGAGACAATGCGTCGTCTATACCTGTCGAAGTTGGAAAGTGCAACGGCAGGACAGAATCGCCGCTTTTCCCATATCGGCTATTCGCGCCCATGAAGTAAAATCTGCCCGTTTGACGCATACGAAGGCGTTGACGGGGCAAACTTGGGAATTTGGGCGAGCCGGAAGCGTCAGCGCTCGCCTAACGCCTTATCGGTATAATAAATAAATCCATGTCCTCCACCGATGCACCGTTGTTGGAAATGCGCGGGATCGACAAGTCGTTTCCCGGCGTCAAGGCGTTGCGCGGCGTCGATCTCGAGTTGCGCGCCGGCGAAGTGTTGGCCCTCCTGGGTGAAAACGGCGCCGGCAAAAGCACGCTCATCAAGGTGCTCGCCGGCGCACAGGCCCGATGCCGGTGGCATTCGGATCGGCGGTCAAGTATGCGACTTGCGGACTCCCGCCGATGCCAGGCGTGCCGGGGTGGCGATCATGTATCAGGAATTGAGCCTGATTCCCACGCTCAGCGCCGCCGCCAACATCTTTCTTGGTCGAGAAAAGGGTCGCTTCGGTTGGTTGTCGCATGGCGCCGATAAACGCCGGGCGCTCGAATTGTTCTCTCGGGTCGGCGTCGCCATCGACCCGCACGCGCTGTGCCGGGATTTGAGCATCGCGCAGCAGCAAGTCGTGGAGATCGCCAAGGCGCCTGGCGCTGGAATCGCGCATCTTGGTCATGGACGAGCCCAGCGCGACCTTGACGCCCCAGGAAGTCGAGCGGTTGTTCGCGATCATTGCCGATCTCAAGCGGCACGGATTGGGCATCATCTACATTAGCCATCGCCTCGATGAGATTTATGCCATCGCCGATCGTGTCTTGGTCCTGCGCGACGGTGCCGCGGTCGGAGTCTGGCCGGTCGCCGCCATCAGCCGGGATCAACTCATCGAGAAAATGGTGGGCCGCAAGCTGGAGCAGGAGTTTCCCAAACGGCGCGTCGAACTGGGCCCGCCCAAGCTGGTGGTGCGCGATCTACATCGCGGGCAGCAAAGTGCGCGGCGTATCGTTTACGATTCGGCGTGGGGAAGTGCTGGCCCTGACCGGCTTGGTCGGCTCCGGGCGCACGGAAACCGCGCGTCTGCTATTCGGCGCCGATCAACGCGCCGGCGGCAGCATCGAACTGGACGGCAAGCTGCTGAAAGTGCGCGGGCCGCGCGACGCCATTCAGCGCCGGCATCGCGCTGCTCACGGAAGACCGCAAAGGGCAGGGGCTAGTTCCGGCCCACTCCGTGCGCGACAACTTCGCCTTGCCGAACCTCGCTTCCTGGTCCCGTGCCGGCTTCATTCAGTTTCGCCGGGAACGTCAAGCGTTCGCGCGCCATGCCGCCGCGCTGCGCATTCGCGTCGCCGATCCCAATGAGCCGGTGCGCAATCTTTCCGGGGGCAACCAGCAAAAGGTGATCCTCGCCAAGTGGCTTGAGCGGAATTGCGACGTCGTTCTCTTCGATGAACCGACGCGCGGCATCGACGTCGGCGCCAAGCACGACATTTACGAGCTCATCAATCAACTCGCCGCCCAGGGCAAGGCGATCCTGATGATTAGCTCCGAGCTGCCCGAAGTGCTTGGCATGGCCGATCGCATTCTCGTCATGCACGAGGGACGCATTACCGGTGAAATCAGTGACCTGGCGCACGCCACCCAAGAGCAAATCCTGAAGCTGGCAGTTGGCTAAATAGCCGCGCAGTCGGCGCTGGCAACCGTTCTCGTGACCAGGCTCCGCCTGGTCACGCACTGCTCACGAGGCTCCGCCTCGTTTTCCGACCACGCTGCCACGAGCATTCGCGCCTTTGGGCGATTTTTGTGCAGGCGGAGCCTGCCAGGCAGTGCGTCACCAGGCAGAGCCTGGTGACGAGGTTTTCGTGTTGCGCGAGGATCTTCTCGGAGTATCAATGGAGTAAATCTTTTACATTTGTCAGGCGATCGATCAATGCCAAAGCTTGCGGCGTGGTTTTGATCTGTCCATCAAGCTGTGCTTCGCGCACGGCTTCCAGCAACTCCTTGAAAAGCGGTCCGGGCTCCAGCCCGTGGCGTGTCAAATCGTGGCCCGTGATTAATGGAGGAGGATTCAGATCGTCTTGAGTCCAGCCCTTGAGGAGGAACTCGGCGTAATCCACATGATCGACACTCCGATTGCTCCCCAGCGCATCGGCGCGGTGCAGATCCAAAAGCTCGCGAATGCCCGGATGGCTGAGCATCGTTTTGATTTTGCTTGTGCGCATGTGGCGGACATCGCTCAAGTATTGGTGTTTTTCCACCAACCAAACGGTGCGCACGCGGTCGCGGTTGGACAGCTTTAGCCGGGAGCAAATGTCATGCGTCAAGCGGGCGCCGACATGCTCGTGATGGTAGAAGGTATAGCGGTCGCCGACACGGTCCACGACGCGCGGCTTGCCCACGTCATGGAGCAGAGCGGCCAGCGCCAGGCAAAAGGTCGGCTCGCTGCCGATCAAGTCCAACACCGCCATCACGTGCTCCCACAAATCGCCCGTCGGTGCGGCGGGTAGGCCTTGGGGGAGCCCTTTCATGTCTAACACTTCAGGCATGATGGGCCGTAGTAGACCGAATGCCGAGAGCATGTTCAGCGCGGTCACCCGTCGGGGATGCACCAGGATTTTGCGCAGCTCGTCGGCGATGCGCTCGGCGCTGACGACGCGCAAGCTGCCGGCCATGGCCGCAATGGCGTCCGCGGTCGCCGCCTCGATGGTCAGGTCGTAACGGGCCGCAATGCGGACGGCGCGCAACAGTCGCAGTTTATCCTCCTCGAATCGTTGGCGTGGCTCACCGATGGCCCGCAGCATGTGGCTGCGCAAGTCCGCCTGGCCGCCGACATAATCGTGCAAAGTTTCCGTAAGCGGATCGAAGAACATGCCGTTGACGGTGAAGTCGCGCCGCAGCGCATCTTCGCGCGCGGATGAAAAACGGACGGCGTCGGGGTGCCGGCCGTCGGAATAGGAAATGTCGCTGCGAAAGGTGGCTACTTCGACGCGCAGGCAATCGCCTTGCTGCCGAGGCCCCAATACCTCGATGACGCCAAAACTGGCGCCGACCGCCACGGTGCGGCGAAAAAGCCGTTGCACTTCTTCGGGCCGCGCGTTGGTGGCTACGTCGTAATCCTTGGGCAGCAGACCGAGCAATTCATCGCGCACGCAGCCGCCGGCCCAAAGCGCTTGATGGCCGGCGTTTTGGAGCGTGCGCACCACGTCAATGGCGAACTCGCGCTCGGTCATTCTTTTTGCCAGATGAGCAAGACATTGCGGCCATAATGGCGTTCTTCCCAGTCGGCAAACTGCGGCACGCCTTCAATGGGCGAGCCGCGTTCGCTCTGGACGACGATGACGGACTCGAGAGCTACCTTATCCTGCAAAGCGGCCACGGCCTTGACAAATTCGTCAGGGCGATCCTTGAGGTCGACGAAGGGAGGACTTAGAAAAACGTTGACGGGTTCATCCGGCGGCTGCCAGGCGGCGACCCAGCGGTAGGCGTCCGTGCGGTAGAGCTTGGCCCGGCGCGTGAGGTCGAACTCGCGCAGGTGGCGTTCGATCCCCTGGGCCAGTTGCAAATCGCGCTCGATGAATAGCGCCTGCTTGGCGTCGCGACTAAGCGATTCAATGCCGACCACGCCCGTGCCGGCGAAGATGTCGACAAAAACTCGATCCGGAATCGCGTTGCCCAGGATGCTGAAAAAAGCCTCGCGCACCATCTGCGGCGTGGGACGTAGCGTTTCACTATGATTGCAGACGACCTTGCGGCCACGCAAATCGCCGGCGACGATGCGAATGGAAACACGCATGAAAATCTCGCTGTGGAACATCAAGTGTCTGAGTTCCATTGTAGCGGATGCGGAAAGATCGTCGCACGAGGTAAGCCGGCGCTGGCGCGATTCAATGGACGGCATTCTTGCGCCCGCGAAGAGCCAGCCTCGCCTTTGCAATACATCGCTGGGGAGCGATATTTTTTTTTCGTCCAACACCTTCAGCATCCATCCATCGATGTCTCGAAAAACGGAGATGCCATAGCCGGATGAAATTTCGACCGTGCTCATTTTTGACGATGACAGCCGAACGCGGAGTTTAGAGATAAGCGTTAGCCCCGTGAGCGTTCCCAACTCGCTGGTTAGAAAAAGACAGTGCTGATATGTTTGGCGAGAATCTGGATTAGGCCTAACGCCGCGTCGATGGAGGTCAATTGCCTCCGAGGATTGGGCAATGCCTACTTCTTGGTATTGGCCCGAACGGCGTTCCAGAAGCTTGTGCGGGAATGTTTGGCTAAGGTCCGCAAGCACTTTGTTCATGCGCATTTTTTCCATGCGCTGAATGTCGTTCAGCAGAAAAGTGCCTTGCCGAAGCTCTTTTACCCAACGGGTAATAACTTTCGTTGCCATGTTTTCGAATTGCTGGGATCGCCATGCTGCAGAATGTCTGTAAACGGCAAAAAATCCAGAGGATCTTGCATCGGCGAGGGATGGCTCACGTACTTCTTCGCCAGTCCATTCGGTTAACGGCCTGCTCTTATCATATACGAGGCCTCACCTGACTTCAGCGGCTCGCATATGAGGGCGCGTTGGGCTGTAACTAAAGCGTAAACCTAATCCCCAGGTTCGCCCACCAACACGAAAAGCCTCAATTGCGCCTTGTCGAAATCTGCGCACCGCTTGCAGATAACTGAGCTTAGCCCCCGCGAGTCCGCGCACGGCCATCAGGACTTCGCTCGGCGAACGGCCTTTGATATTCTCCTTGAGACGAGTGTTGCTGAGTTCAAAGGCTTCCTCGGCAGCCTTGATTTGCTGTTGAGCTAAATCGATTTGCTCTTGAGCGCTCAGGCAGGCCTCGCGTGCCTCATGAACACCCAGCGCCAGCTTGGCGCGGAGGTCTTGATAGCTGAGGTGGGCCTGGCGAGTTTGCGTGTCGGCCAGGCGATGGCGCTCGTGCGCGATCAGAGCTTCGGTCAAGTTCCATTTCACGTGGAGGGCCAGATCCCAGCGATTGTCCCAGGTCGTTTGCGCCGGGGCCGGCGCCAAACGCTCCTTCGGCCATGACGATTTCAAGGCTCGGCAAAAAGCGGCCAGGGCCACTGCTTTTGGCACGTGCATCCTCGATGAGATTGAGCAAACCTTCGAGTTCACGCACGCCCGGTCCTTTGGCGAACGCCCGATTGACCAAGACCTGACTCGCCTGGTGATGATCGACAAGTTCAAAAGCGACGAGTTGGCGTTCGAGAAAAATGAGATCGCTTTTGGGATCGACGCCCAAAAGATAAGTGAGCTTGGCTGCTCCGTTGGCGGCTCCCTCGCGCAGCTTGCGGGTGACGATTTTTTGGCCTTGAGTCTCCGAATTCACGCGTACCAGTTCCACGCGCACGCCGGGATCGATCTTGGCGAGTGTTTGCGCGAGCGCGGCCAAATCGGTAAGTCGCTTTTCGCTTTCCAGCGAGACGACAGCGCTGCTGCCGGCAGTGAGAACATCGATATAGGTGCCGGCCGCATCGAGCAGCGTTTCGCTCGTAAGCTTGCTGAGCGCCGCCTTTTTGTTGCCAGACCTTGCGCGTCCGCGTCGATTCGCTGATAGCCTGTCTCGCGTAAATCCAGCTTGCCGCGCATCTCCAGACCGGCGAAAAGTGAGCCATAGCTGGAGTGGATCAACTGCCCTTCGAAATCCTGGATGCCCCCCTCATGGCGATAATAGGCGGTGCCGATGGTGAGATCGGGAATCCATTTTTTTGCGGCTAGGTCTTGTTGTGCATACGCTTCTTGCAGGCGCTGGCGGGCGATGGCCACTTGGCCGTTTTGATCTTGGGCCAAGCGCAAGACAGTATCGAGGCTGATGGCAAGTGGTTGAGAGTCAGGCTCGCCTTGCTGTGTTGGCGGCAAGAGGACGGCCAGCGGTTTTGGAGGCCGGGATTGCTGGGCGCCGGCGTGGGGTAACGCAAATAGGAGGAGTAGGCCGCCCACCAGTGGGTGAATCAGCGGACAGCGGGGCTTTTTGTCGTGAAACATGGCGACTTTTTACGCGCGAGGTAGAGAATCAACGTACAGAATCAGGGGGCTGACGCCCCCCGCTCGCCGACTCCCTATGGGAAATCGGATGTTAGGGTGGATAAGGTTTACTGGAAACATGGAAAAAACCGTTAGTGCGTCTGAAGGATGCCGGGCAGAGACCGCACTTCGCGCTAAAAGCGAAACGTGCTATAAACGAGCCGACCCGAAATGGGCTGTCGTGGAGGATGAAGCATGCGTGCGTTGTTTATAGTGGCGAGCCTGGCGCTGACTGGTGCCGTGACGATGGCGCAGCAGGCGCCGCCTGCGCAAAGTGTCAATCCAGGCCAATTGGACGTGGTCCTGGAAGGCTGGGAAAGATCGCTAACGAGCTTGCGCACCTTGTATGCCGAGTGCCAGCGAACGACGCAAGACAAGGTGTTTCAAACGCGCGAAATCTTCAAGGGAAGGGCCCAATATCTGAAAGCGCCCGGACCTGGACAAGGGAGTCGGGCCAGCCTGGAATTGCACAAGCTAACGGCGCAGGGCCTCAGCGAGACGATCTATGAAAGATATATTTGCACCGGAACTTACCTATACGAATTCGCGCCCGCCAACAAAGTGGTTCGCATTCATGATCTGCCGCAACCCAAATCGGGACAGGTTTCCGATGACAACTTCCTGTCCTTTTTATTCGGCATGAAGGCCGTCGAGGCGAAGCAGCGCTATCAACTGGACATCCCGGCAAGCCCCGCCGACCAATACTACTATTACTTGCAAATTCACCCCAAGATGCCTCAGGACAAGGCCGATTTTTCCGTCGCACGCCTCGTGGTGCGCCGCGACAATTTTCTGCCCGCCCAGGTTTGGTTTCTGCAGCCCAACGGTAACGAAGTGACCTGGGAATTTCAAGCACGCCGCGATGTGACCATTCCGGCGACCGCATTCGAGCAACCCAAACTCCCGCCGGGCTGGAAATTCGAGAAAATGTCCGCGCAAACCAAGCCCAAAATTCGCGGCAACGGGCCGTGATCGGGTTGATGGTTTCGGGCGGGTATGCGACTTGCATATTGAGTCTCCATTCCGTGAAGGAGTGGAGCGATGGCCAATGCCGTGAACAGCGTCGAGGTGTCTGCTTATACGATACCGACCGACGCTCCGGAATCCGACGGCACTTTTTCTTGGACGAAAACAACCCTAGTTCTCGTTGAATTGACGGCCGACGGCCAGCACGGTATCGGCTACACCTATGCCGACACGGCCACCGCTCGGCTCATCAAGGATTTATTGGCCGATCTCATCTGCGGCTCAAACGCCCTTGCCATTCCCGCCGCCTGGGGCTCTATGAACCGGGCTATCCGCAATCTCGGCAGGCCGGGGATTGCCTCGATGGCAATCGCGGCTGTCGACAGCGCCCTTTGGGATCTCAAAGCAAAATTGCTCGGCGTTCCGTTGGTCGCGCTGCTTGGCGAAGTGCGCGACTCCGCACCAATCTATGGCAGCGGCGGCTTCACCTCCTACTCGATCAATCGTCTTCGTGAGCAACTGAGCGGCTGGGTCAACGAGGGCATTCCTCGTGTAAAAATGAAGGTGGGAACTGACCCGGAGGAAGATCTCAAACGCGTCGGAGCTGCGCGAGGCAATCGGGCGCCAAGCCGAGCTTTTCGTGGATGCGAATGGGGCATACACCCGCAAGCAAGCACTGGCGTTTGCCGAGAGGTACGCCGACCTCGGCGTATCCTGGTTCGAGGAGCCGGTCCCCTCGGATGACCTTGAAGGCTTACATCTACTGCGCGACAGGGGCCCCGCCGGCATGGAGATAGCGGCAGGGGAATATGGCTACGATCTTCTCTATTTTCGCCGGATGCTCGAAGCGGAGGCGGTCGATGTCTTGCAAGCAGATGCGCTCGCGCTGCGCCGGCATCACGGGGTTTCTGCAAGTGACCGCGTTGTGCCAGGCGCGGCTTGAGTTTGTCGGCCCATTGCGCGACCCTCTCTGCATGTGCATCCGGCCTGCTCGGTCTTACCGTTCCGCCATCTTGAATACTTCCACGACCATGCTCGCATTGAACACAAGTTATTCGACGGTGCGCTCACCCCCATCGATGGCGCACTTCGTCCCAATAAGTCGCGTCCGGGTCTCGGCTTGGATTTCAAGCATCGGGACGCGGAACAATTCCGCGTGCCGTTTTGAGCGAATTGCGCGGACTAGGGTCAGTTTTGAGCGAAGATGTGCCCGCTACCTGGAAACGCGGAACTTCCGATTGGCAGATTTGAGATGCTTATCAGGGAGATCGGCGTAGCCAGAAATAAAAGGAGATTCGGATGAGCGACCTTGCGACTTTGGGAACCGAACGCGTTGACACCCGTCACTCGACTCCGAGTCCCGCGGTGGATGCCGGCGGCCTCGCTTCTTCATTGCGGCACAAGATCAAAGGCGAAGTTCGCTTCGATGACGGCAGCCGGGCGTTGTACGCGACCGACGCCTCCAATTATCGCCAGGTGCCGATCGGTGTCGTGGTGCCGCGAGATGCGGAAGATGTCGTCGAGACGGTCGCCGCCGCCCGCCGATTCGGTGCGCCGGTGTTGGGTCGCGGGGGTGGCACGAGCCTATGCGGACAGTGTTGCAATGTTGCCGTGGTGCTGGATTTTTCCAAATACATGCATGGGCTATTGGAGCTTGATCCCGAGCGGAAGCGAGCGCGCGTGCAGCCAGGCTGCGTGCTCGATTCCTTGCGTGGGGCAGCGGAGGAGCATCAGTTGACCTTCGCGCCGGACCCCTCTACGCACAATCACTGCACGCTCGGCGGCATGATCGGCAACAATTCGTGCGGCGTGCATTCGGTCATGGGCGGCAAGACCGACGACAATGTCGAGGAGTTGGACATCCTCCTTTACGATGGCACACGGATGCGCGTGGGCCGACATTCGGATGCCGAAGTCGATGTTATCGTGCGCGCGGGCGGGCGGCGCGGAGAAATCTTCCAAAAGCTCCGGGCGTTCCGCGATCATTACGCCGACTTGATCCGCGCCAAGTTTCCGCACATCCCGCGGCGGGTTTCGGGTTACAACCTGCCTTGGCTGTTGCCCGAGAATGGCTTCGATGTCGCCAAGGCGTTGGTTGGTTCCGAAGGCACGCTCGTCATGGTGCTCGAGGCGACCGTTCGTCTCCTGTGGAGCCCGCCGGCACGCTCGCTATTGGTGCTGGGATACCCTGACGTTTATCACGCCGGCGATCATGTGCCCGAGGTCATGGAGGCCGGACCGATTGGTCTTGAAGGCATGGATGACCGCCTTGTTCACGATATGAAGGCCATGCAAATTCATCCCGAGACGCTGAAGTTGCTCCCCAAGGGGGGCGGTTGGCTGCTGGTGGAATTTGGAGCCAAGACTAAGGAAGAATCCGACGCCCAGGCGCAAGTTGATGGATCGTCTCAAAAAGAAGGGCAACGCGCCGGAAATGAAGTTGTACGACAATCGTGCTGACGAAAAGAAAATCTGGACGGTGCGCCGCTCCGGACTGGGCGCGACCGCGCATGTTCCCGGCAAAAAAATCACCTGGGAAGGCTGGGAAGACGCCTCGGTGCCCCCCGAAAAACTGGGCGGCTATTTGCGGGACTTCCGCAAGCTCCTCGATGAGTTCGGGTACGGCTGCGACCTGTATGGCCATTTCGGCCAAGGCTGCGTGCACACGCGCATCGACTTCGATCTTGAAACAGCGGGCGGCATCAAAACCTTTCGAGCTTTTCTCGACAAGGCCGCCGATCTCGTCGTGTCCTACGGCGGGTCGCTCTCCGGCGAGCACGGCGATGGCCAGTCGAAAGCGGCCATGCTGCCCAAGATGTATGGCGCTGAAATGATCCAGGCCTTCGAGGAATTTAAGGCGATCTGGGATCCCGGCGTGGAAGATGAATCCGGGAAAGATCGTCAGGCCGTATGATCCCACCGAAAATCTGCGCCTGGGCGTCTCCTACCCTCCGCCGGACGTGCACACGCATTTTCAGTTCACCAATGATCGAGACAACTTTGGCCGGGTGACGCTGCGGTGTGTCGGTGTCGGCGAATGCCGGCGCCGAAGGGGGAACAATGTGCCCCAGCTACCGTGTGACCCGGGAGGAAATGCACTCGACGCGAGGCCGTGCGCAGTTGCTCTTCGAGATGCTCGAGGGCAATCCGCTCAAGGGGGGCTGGAAATCGGATAGCGTTCTCGAGGCGCTCGAATTGTGCCTGGCCTGTAAGGGATGCAAAAGCGATTGTCCGGTGAACGTGGATATGGCGACTTACAAGGCCGAGTTCTTGTCGCATTACTACGAAGGCCGGCTGCGTCCGCGTCACGCCTATAGCATGGGCCTCATTTACTGGTGGTCGCGCTTGGCTTCGTGGGCGCCGAATCTGGTCAACTTTTTCGGGCAAACGCCGGGCTTGCGCGCCTTGGTGAAATGGCTCGGCGGCATCGCCCAGCGCCGCCGCATTCCCGCGTTCGCTCCGCAAACGCTCAAGGATTGGTATCGGCACCGGCAGCCGCGCAACCACGGCATGCCACCGGTTATCCTTTGGCCGGATACATTCAACAACCACTTCCATCCCGAGGTGGGCAAAGCAGCCGTCGAAGTACTCGAGCACGCGGGCTTCCAAGTGTGGCTGCCGGCCCGGTCCTTGTGTTGCGGGCGCCCGCTCTATGATTTCGGTATGCTTGATTCGGCCAAAGCATTGTTGCAGCAGATTCTCGATACGTTGCGGCCTCAAATTCAGGCCGGCGTGTCGATTGTGGGGCTAGAGCCGAGTTGCGTGGCGGTCTTCCGCGACGAACTGACAAACCTCTTTCCGCATGACGAAGATGCGAAGCGGTTGAGCCAACAGACGTTTACCTTGAGCGAGTTCTTGATCCAGCAGGCTCCGAATTATAAGCCGCCGCAGCTTCATCGGAAGGCGCTGGTGCATGGCCATTGCCACGAGAAAGCGGTCATGAAAATGGATGATCCGCAAAAATTGTTGCAGAAGATGGGTCTCGATTTCACGTTGCTCGACGACGGCTGTTGCGGGATGGCGGGCTCGTTCGGATTCGAGGCGGAGCATTACGATGTTTCGCAAGCGGTCGGCGAGTTGGCTTTGCTGCCCGCGGTGCGCCAAGCGGCCACGGATGAGATCATTATCGCCGACGGCTTCAGTTGCATCGAGCAAGTGAGTCAGGCGACCAAGCGGAAGCCGCTCCACCTCGCACAAGTCATGCAAATGGCGTTGCGCGAGGGCCCCGGTCGCGACGGCGCTTATCCAGAAGCCCGGTATCCCATGGTGCGTCAACAGGCGCCGCTCGCGCGGTTGGCGCCCGTGCTAGTCACGGGAGCGGCGTTGGCCGGCGGCGTTTTGCTCATTCGATGGCTCAAGCGGAGACACCAAGATGCGCGCGCAACTTCTGAACGAACAGCCCGAGAAGACTTACGCGCTCATTTTCGAGACCGGCGACGAGATCATGAAAGCGCTGCTGCAGTTCGCGCGTGAGCAACAACTAACCGGAAGTCACTTCACGGCGATTGGCGCATTCCGTGAAGTCACCCTCGGGTATTTTGACTGGCCAACGAAGAAGTATAAACACATCCCGATCCGCGAGCAGGTTGAAGTCCTATCGTTAATCGGGGACATTGCCGAAGGTGAGGATGGCACACCAAAGCTGCACGCTCACGTCGTCGTCGGCAAAGCAGACGGCACCGCGCACGGCGGTCATATCATCGAAGCGACGGTGAGACCGACGTTGGAGCTGGTCCTCACCGAAACGCCAAGCCATTTACGGCGGCGGCACGATCCGCAAACTGGCCTGGCATTGATCCGCTTGAGCTAGCGGACGCACCCATCCGAGCCATTGCAACGTAGGTTCCGGCGGCTATTCTAAGGAGGGCGGCACATGTCACAAGGTCATGCCGGAGCGGCAGATGGCGGACACATTACCCTGGACGCGACGTCATTTGCTGGGCGTGGAAGAAT
The DNA here is from genome assembly GCA_963750865.1 of uncultured Planctomycetota bacterium. Taxonomy (GTDB): domain Bacteria; phylum Planctomycetota; class Planctomycetia; order Gemmatales; family Gemmataceae; genus CAVVSQ01. The sequence goes on along the minus strand of CAVVSQ010000016.1, from coordinate 280,444 downwards.
TGAGCCGCGCGAAATCATCACGATCTTTGATACGGCACAAACCTTCGTCGAGCCCGGCGCCAGGCCGCGCAAAAAACGCACCAACTTGGTGGGCAAGGTCGTCGCCAACCTCTTTTTCGAGCCCTCGACGCGCATGCGCACGAGCTTCGGCCTGGCCGCGCGGCGCCTCAGCGCGGACGTTCTTGATTTCACCCCGTCGGGGTCGAGCCTGAGCAAGGGCGAGACGTTCATCGACACGGCCAAAAACATCGAGGCGATGGGGATTGACCTGATCGTGGTGCGCCATTCATCGTCGGGCGCACCGCACCTGCTCGCCCAGCACCTCCAGTGCGGCATCATCAACGCCGGCGACGGCGCTGCACGAGCATCCCACCCAAGGCTTGCTCGACATTTTCACGATTCGGCAAATCAAAAAGAACGTGGCCGGGCTGACCGTGGGCCTGGTCGGAGACATCGCGCATAGCCGGGTGGCCCGGAGCAACATTCATGGTCTTTTGAAGCTGGGAGCCAAAGTCATCGTGTGCGGCCCGCCGACGCTGGTGCCGCCGACCATCCGCGAAATGGGAGTTGAGTGCTCGCATGATCTCAACGCGATATTGCCTCAGTGCGATGTCATCAATCTGTTGCGGATTCAATTCGAGCGCCAGCGCCACGGGCTCTTTCCGTCGATCCAGGAGTACGCACGCCTTTTCGGCATGGACAGCGTCCGGTTGGCGCGCGCAAGCCTGACCTCCTTTTGTTCGCGCCCGGCCCGATCAACCGCGGCGTGGAAATCACGCCGGAGGTCGCCGACGGGCCGAATTCCGCGATTCTCCAGCAAGTGACCAATGGGCTGGCGGTGCGCATGGCGGTGTTGTATTTATTGTGCGGTCAGCCGGAAGAAGGGTAAAATAGACTTACCCAAGGGAGAAAAGCATGGCCATTGCAACATCATCCGATCCTGTCCCCGTCGTCCCGATTCCTGCGGAGAAACTGCTGGAGCTTCACTACGCGAATCACAAGCGCCTACTCGAAAGCCCCGCCATCCCTAGTCCCACGGGAGAACTACCGGAAGAGGATGGTGTGCCCTTGGAATCCGATTGGCATCGCCTGGAAATGAACCTGCTGATAGAGTGCGTCACATACCATTTCCAGCAGCGCGACGATTATTATGTCGGCGGCAACATGTTCATCCATTTCAACAAGGAACAAGCGCTCAATGTGGATTTTCGCGGTCCCGATTTCTTTTTCGTCCGCGGTGCTCGTCTGAATCCGCCGCGGCGAAATTGGGTCGTATGGAAGGAGGATTACAAGTTCCCCAATGTCATCATCGAGTTGACTTCTCCTTCCACGGAAAAATTAGACCGAACAATCAAGAAAGACATCTACGAAAAGGTGTTTCGAACGAATGATTATTTCATTGTGGATCCAGACGACCATCGCATACAAGGCTGGCATCTAGTGGGCGATTTCTATGTGGAAATAACGCCCGACGAGCGCGGCTGGTTTTGGTGTGCGGAACTCGGGATGTGGCTGGGCAACTGGCAGGGAAAGTTCCAAGAAAAGGTTAATACTTACGCGCGATTTTTCGACGAACGCGGCGAGCTAGTGCCATTATTCAGCGAAGCCGCCGAGGCGGAACGCAGAATTGCCGAAGCGGAAAGAAAGCGCATGGAAGCGGAACGCCAGCGCCGAGGAGCAACGTCAACGCGCCGATGCCGAACGGCAGCGCGCCGAAGAAGAGCGGCAGCGCGCCGACGAGGAGCGGCAGCGCGCCGATGCTGAATGTCAGCGCGCCGATGAGCAACGCCAGCGCCGACGCGTTGGAAGCGGAACTCGCGCAACTTAGGGCTAAGTTGGGCCAAGTTCCCAAGAACGGACAAAGCTAAGCGCATGAACATCCTCCGCATCACCAATGGCCGCGTCATCGATCCTTCGCAAAACTTGGATTTGATTGCCGACCTTTGGATTCGCGGCGAGCACATCGTTGGCGTTGGCCAGCAACCACGACTCCAGGCGACGCGAGTTATCGACGCCACGGGCATGATCGTCTGCCCTGGCCTGATCGATATGCATGTCCACCTGCGCGAGCCCGGCGCGAGGAAGACGAAACGATTGCCACGGGAACGGCCGCGGCGTTGGCCGGCGGCATCACCTCGGTGGCATCGATGCCCAATTGCGAGCCGGCTCTTGACAATCAGGCGGCCGCCGAGTTTGTCTATCTCCAGGCGGAACGCGCCGGCAACGCTAACGTCTTTCCGGTGGGTGCGGTCACCAAGGGACGCAAGGGGGCGGAACTCGCCGAGATCGGCGGTCTGGTGGACGGCGGCGCCGTCGCCTTCACCGACGACGACAATCCCATCGTCAGCGCGGAAATCATGCGCCGCGCCCTCGAGTATTGCCGCATGTCCGATCGCCCGGTTTTATGCCACGCCGAGGATCCCGAACTGACGCGCGGCGGCACCATGCACGAAGGCGTCGAGAGCATGCGCCTTGGCCTGCGCGGCATGCCCGCGGTGGCCGAAGAAGTCATCATGCATCGCGACATCGAGTTGGCCCGGCTCACGGGCGGCCGCCTGCACGTGATGCACGTCTCCACCGCGGCGGGCGTGGAACTCATCCGCCGGGCCAAGGAACGCGGCGTCCGCGTGACCGCAGAGGCCTGTCCCCAGCATTTCTTTTTCACCGACAAAGAACTCCGGGGCTTCGATAGCAACTTCAAGATGAATCCGCCGCTGCGCACGCCCGACGACGTGGCGGCGATCATTACGGGGTTACGAGACGGCACGCTGGACGTCATCGCCAGCAATCACTCGCCGCAGGCTCCTGAAAAGAAGCTCCGCGAGTTGGATCAGGCCCCCTTCGGCATCATCGGCCTGGAAACGTTGTTGCCTATTTGCGTCGTCGCGCTCATCGAACCAGGCCATCTCACGTGGCCGCAACTGCTTCGGAAGTTGACGGTCAACCCCGGCGCCATACTCGGCATCGAGCGCGGCACGCTGCGGCCGGAGGCTGATGCCGACGTGACCATTATCGATCCACACGCCGAATGGACCATCGACGTGAGGCGGTTTCGCTCCAAGAGCCGCAATTGCCCCTTCAACGGTCTGACGGTCCGTGGCCGGGCACACACGGTCATCGTCAGCGGCGAGGTAAAAGTCGGATGATCGAGCATGGTTTCCTGCGCGTGGCTGCCGGCGTGCCGCGCGTGCGGGTCGCTGATTGTGCCGAGAACGCCGAGCGCATCCTGGGGCTCATGGAACGCGCTCATACCGCGGGAGCCGCGCTCCTGGCACTTCCGGAATTGTGCCTGACGGGCTATACCTGCGGCGATTTGTTTCACCAAGTCATTTTACAACGGGCGGCGCTGCAAGCGTTGGAAGGCTTGGTCCAGCGAAGTTTGGAAGTCTACGCAGGTTTGACTATCGTCGGTTTGCCGCTGGCCGTGGACGATAAGCTTTACAACTGCGCCGCGGCGGTGCAACAGGGTCGAATTCTGGGCATCGTGCCCAAGTCGTTCGTGCCTAATTACAAAGAATTCTACGAGGCCCGCTGGTTTGCGCCGGGAACCCAAGCGCACAATCAAACGCTGCGCTTGCTCGGCCAAAGTGTTCCGTTTGGCACTGACTTGCTCTTCGACGGCACAGAAGCGCTGCCCGGTCTGACGATCGGCCTGGAAATCTGCGAGGACTTATGGGTCCCGATTTCGCCCAGTGCCGGCCAAGCTCTGGCCGGCGCGACGCTTCTTGTCAATCTTTCAGCCAGCAATGAGATCATTGGCAAGGCGGATTACCGGCGCCAGCTTGTCCTTAATCAATCGGGGCGCTGCTTGGCGGCGTACCTGTACGTCTCGTGCGGCGTCCATGAATCCACAACCGACCTCGTCTTCGGCGGTCATTGCCTGGTTGCCGAAAACGGCGCCTTGCTCGCCGAATCCCCCCGCTTCGAGCGCGACGAGACGCTGCTATGTGCCGACGTGGACATTGAACGCTTGCTCAACGATCGGCAGAAAACCAGCAGCTTTCTGTTAGCGCAACCCAGCGCGGAACGCACATGGCGCCGCCTGCCCTTCACAGTGGAAAGCGCAAATTCCTCGCTCCCTCACGAAAGGCCAACCATTGACTCCCCGCCTTACGGGTGCGCAATTATTGGCTCCCCTCCTTACGAAGGGCCAACTATTGACTCCCCCCCTTACGAAGGGGGGGCCGGGGGGGGTCTGCACCGCCCCATCGACCCGCATCCCTTCGTCCCGGCGGGGCAGCACCAACTGGACGAGCGCTGCCAAGAAATCTTCCACACGCAAGTCGCGGGCTTGGCGAAACGCCTCGAACACATCGGCAATCCCACGCTGGCGATCGGTGTCTCCGGCGGTCTGGATTCGACATTGGCGCTGCTGGTGGCTTGCAAGACGTTGGATCTGTTGCGCCGGCCGCGAAGCCTATTGCACGGCATCACCATGCCCGGCTTCGGGACTTCGGAGCGGACGCTCACCAATGCAGGCGCGTTGCTACGTCATTTAGGTGTCACCAGGGAAACGATTGACATACGCGGTTTGTGTCTCGAAGAAATGCGGGCCTTGAAGCATCAGCCGTTCGGCATTGACTTGACCGATGTGAGCGTTGCCGAGCTTGGCGAACGTCTTAGTAAATTGGCGGCGGCGTCTTGCCAAGACCTCGTTTTTGAAAATGTGCAGGCGCGGATGCGGACTAGCCTGCTTATGAACAAGGGATTTGTCGTCGGCACCGGCGATTTGTCGGAACTCGCCCTGGGTTGGTGCACCTATAACGGCGATCACATGAGCATGTACAACCCCAATTGCGGCATTCCCAAGACGCTGGTGAAATTCTTGGTGCGCTGGGCCGCGTTGACGGAGTTCGCTGACGACGCACAGCGAACCTTGCTTGACATCGTGGGGACGGAGATTTCCCCGGAGCTTTTGCCGCTCATCGGCACGGGTAAAGTGGGCCAGGCGACCGAAAGCGTGATCGGCCCCTATGAACTGCACGACTTCTTCCTGTTCCATTTCCTGCGCTATGGTGCGCCGCCCGAAAAGATATTGTTCTTGGCGCGCCAGGCACGCTTTGACGTGGCTTACACTCCCGAGGAATTGCGCCGCTGGCTGAAAGTGTTCGTGCAGCGGTTTTTCGCCAATCAGTTCAAGCGTTCGTGCCTACCCGACGGGCCGAAAGTTGGCTCGATCAGCCTGTCGCCGCGCGGCGACTGGCGCATGCCCAGCGATGCCCAGGCACATGCCTGGCTCGCCTGGGCCCATATCTAGGTTAGCCGCGACGCGCTAGCGGAGCGCGGGAAGACTCCACCCCCGCGCTCCGCTAGCGCGTCGCGGCTAACCGAAGACATGTTAATCCCGGCTCTGGGTTTGGATCAAGATCATGAGGATGTAATAGAACAAAGTCGCGATCGACGCGAACAAGCTCAGCGATGCGGCGACGTATTGGTTCGTGCGGAAATGGTGAATGACGTTGGAGGTGTCATAAAGGATGGCGACACTCGCCAGCGCCACGCCGATGAAGGAGAACCACAAGCCCAGCTTCACCGAACCAGGGATGAAAATGGCGGCCACGATCAAGCCCATCATCAGGAAGAACCCGATAGACAGCACGGGCCTGAGGAACGAGAAGTCTTTCTTGGTCGTGAATGCAGCCAGTGTCAGGCCGCCGAACATGCTCAGCGTCAAAATACCGGCCGTCGGCAAAATCGTGGGATCTTTGACATAATGCACGGCGATGTGCAAAATCGGCACGAAGAAGACGACCTCAAACGCGGTGTAAAGTGCCAGTCCGGCGTAGGCGCTGACCGAGGAACCGCCTTTGAGAGCCAGGCTCCGAGCGAACATGCTGACGCCGATGTAGGCTCCCATGATGAGCAGTAGGCTCATGGGACTGGCGAAGTAACGCAGCATAAAGTCATCGAGCTGGACCGATGAGAACGAACTGAAGATAAGGAACTCGAGGGCCACGAATGCCAGGATCGCACCCGCGAGGTGCAGGTAGGTCCGGCGAATGAACGTGGCGCGCTCGCTCTCCCCGGCACGCACGGCCAGGGGACGATCCATTTCGTAGGCGTAACTCATTGTCAACTCCTTTAATGGGCGGAAACCGGGCGGGGAGAGTCCCGGGTGTATGGCAAGTGTATGCCACATTCTACGTTCGCAAGTCCCCGGATTCAAGGCGGCTCGCGCAAGGCTGAACGTCCCCTTGCGGGAATGCTTTTTGCTGTACTATGCTTGTTTATAGAGGATGCGCATGAACCCTGCACCCGTTGAGAGGTAGTAGCCATGCTCCGCTTCATCAGTTTCGCGCTTATCGCCTTGAGTATATCAACGCCACCGGCCCTGGCACAGCGGTTTCATCCGCGCTTTCGATTCCCGTTTATTAGCCCCAATGTCAGCTTCGTGACATCGTTGCCGCCGGGACGTTTTGTATCGACGGCGGTTGGCACGATCAACATCGGCAACCGGATGTTTGTGCCCACCACCACGGGCGCGACCTCCATCTTGAGGGGCGAAGGCGTTTTCATGCCAGCGAGCGGAACTTTCGTGCCGGCTTTCAACGGCAACTTTTTGTTGACCACGCGCGAAGCGTTCAACACCAAGACCGGCACCTTCTCCCCCTCGCCCACGGGACAGTTCTTGTTTTCCACGCGAGGTGATTTGGTATCCAACGCCACGAAAATGGCTGTGGGATCGTTTTTGCCGTTTGTGCCATCCGTGCCGTTGGCGGCCTCGCTGACGACGCCAACTCCTGTGGCGATCAATCCCTACGCCGCCAATCCATACATGAACGGCATCGCCAACCCTTATTTGGGGGCGACAACGAATCCGTATATACCGATGTACATGCCCTCGTATCCGACTACGAACACGAGCGCCGCTGCAGGCGCCGTTTATGGAAATTCGTCCCAAGCAGGCGGCGCGACGAGAGCTCTCGACCAGGCTGCACTGGGAACGTTTGGCATTGCCTATGAAAACGGGCACATCAAATGGCCGCTCGCGTTCCGGTTGCTGCCTCCGGACAAAAAGCAGAGTTTGGCTGACCCGCTCGAAGCGCAACTGACTGAAGTGATGATGCAAGGAGCCGGTGGCAATGTCGGTGGGGCCAAGAAAAGCGTGGCCCGGCTGGCGCACTGGTTGACCGAGCATCAAGCGGACATGGCCGAGGCGACCTACCAAGACGGCGTTGCCTTTTTGCAAACTCTCGATGCGGCGTTGTCCAAGTATTAGGCATGGCCGTTAGTAGGCGATCCGCAGGCATGGGTGCCACGGGCAGACAAGCTGCCCGTGGCACCGCGTGGCACCTAGTGAGCCGTAGGTGATAGCGGCCCGTGTGTTTGAAAACACCGGGCTGACGCTTACGGCTCGCCTGGTTTAAACGAGCTTGTCGGGTGCTTTCATTCGTCTTTATACTCAGGGAGGGTTGAGAGGCGGCACTCGCCCAAGGAGACCGCGATGTTTAAGGCCGGAGCGCTCGGGGTTATTTGGCTGGCTTTGGCACAGTCAGCGATTGTGTTTGCTCAAGAGCCCGAGGCGCCGAGTGCGGATGACGTGACGGCCATCGCGGCCAAGTATCGCGCCGAGCGTGATCACGTCATCAGTGCCGGCATCGCGCGGCGATTTCCGCCGCGCTCCTCGCCAAGGCAGAGGAGATCGCCAAGCGCGGCGACGCGGCCTTGCAGTCAGGTCGACTACAGCAAGCCAGTGAAGCGTATCGCCAGGCCCGCTGGCAACTTCCCTACCAGTCGATCCAGGTGCCCGACCATGTAAGCCGCATTTTCGGCAACATGCGGCTGCGCCATGCCAATGAAATCCGTGCCGTCGCGTTCAGCCCCGACGGCTCCAAACTCGCGACCGCCGGGCGGGATCACACGGTCAAGATTTGGGATCTCGCCAACGGCCATGAAACGCTCACCTATGCCGGACATGACGACGATGTCCGTTTCGTGGTTTTCAGTCCTGACGGCAAAAGCATCGCCTCGGCCGGTGCGGACAGCGCGATAAAAATTTGGGAGTTTGCCACCGGCAAGGAAGTGGCGACCATCAAGGGCGAGGGGGTCTACACGACGGGCATGGTTTATGCCCAGGGGGGCAAACAGTTGGTGGTGGCGCAAGCGGGCGAGGCCGGCAAGGGTAAAAGCGCCGGCTCCCTCACGGTGTACGATGCCGGAACGGGCGCCATCAAGCGCAATCTTAACGAGCTCGGCGCTCCAATCTACTCGTTGGCGTTCAACGCCGACGCCTCGATCCTGGGCGCCGGCTTTTACAATGGCGACGTCAAACTTTGGCAATATCCCGCATTTGTCGATGATGCGAGCAAGCCCGCTTACTGGACGGCGCAAGGCGTCAAGGGGGCGACGTATGGCGTCGCCTTCAGCCCCGACAACCGCACGCTCATGGCGCTCGGCGCCGACAGCGTCAAGCTCTATAACCTCCCGCTTCCAGGATCGCAGATACTACTGAGCTCGCCGCGCCGCACCATTTCACAGCCCGTCGCCGCCAACCGCTATCGCTGCGCGGCCTTCAGCAAGGACAGCAAGACGCTGTTCACGGGAGGCGCCGACGGCGCCATCAGGCAGTGGGACACCGAAACGGGCCAACCAACCGGGACATTCAAAGGACATAATGGCGAAGTGAAAGCGCTGGCGTTCAATCCCGCCGGCAATCAGCTGGCGTCCGGCAGCAGCGACTTCACGGTGCGCCTGTGGGACTTTGACATCGTCGTGCAGGCGCGGGATTTCGCGGGACATGAGGGTCCAGTTTGGACCGCGGCGTTTAGCCCGGATGGCCGGCGCCTTGTCTCGGCAAGCGCGGACCATACGATCCGTGTCTGGGACATCGCCAGCGGCAAAACGTTGAACATGCTCACCGGCCATGGTGCGCCGGTGACGGCAGCGCTTTTTAGCCCGGACGGTAAGGCGATTTTGTCGGGCGGCGGCGACAAAAACATTCTTCTCTGGGACGCGGACTCCGGGAAAATCATCCGCAGCTTCTCCGGCCATGCCGGACCCATCACCGCGCTGGCGTTTGCCGCGGGCGGCGACCGCTTCGTCTCCGGAAGTGCCGACAAGACCGTGCGCATCTGGAGCGCCAATTCCGTCAAGCCGCTGGTAGAGATCATGGGCCCGGGCGCGATCGTCGCCGCGGTGGCGTTCAGCCCGGACGGCAAGCAGATTGCAGTCGGCTATGTCGGTCAGGCGATTCACCTTTACGATTCGGCCACCGGCAAGCAACAAGCGAGTTGGCCGGCCCACGGCGTCGCCGTCACCGGCTTGGCATATAGCCCGAATGGTTGGCGCCTGGCCTCGTGCGGCGCCGACGGCCTCGTGTGCGTTTGGCCGCTGCTCGCGCTCGAGATTAATCCCACCAGGCTGGGGAACTCAGCACCAGCGATGATCCTGAGGCCCCTCACGCCGGGACGAAATGGCGTTACGCTCCTAGGCCATACCGGGCCGGTCAGCGCGGTGGCATTTCATCCCGACAACGAGCATCTGGTTTCCGCCGGCAGCGACGGCACGGTCAAATTGTGGAAGCTCGGCAAGGACGGCGGCAAGGAAACGCAGACCTATCGCGGCCACCGTGATTGGGTCACCTCGGTCGCATTCAGCAAGGACGGCTACTATCTCGCCAGCAGCGGCGTCGATCGCATTGTCAAGATTTGGGAGATCACGAGCCGAGAGATACCGCTGCTCCCTGAGCACACCGGCCGGGTCGACGCCGTGGCGTTCAGCCCGGACGGGACTGTAATCGCCACGGGCGCCGGCGACAAGACGATCAAACTATGGGAACGCGCCTCCGGCCTGGAGTTGTTCACGCTCACCACGCACACCGACGCCGTTTTGGCGCTGGCGTTTTCGCCCAACGGCCAACACCTGGTCAGCACCAGCGTGGACCGCAGCATGCGCGTATGGGCTACCGGCGCCATCGCAGTGACGAAGCGGCCGCCGGGCAATTTTGTCACGTTCAGGGACCGCATTAAGCCGATTCCCTACGTGGCGGTGGCGCCGGACAACAAAACGCTTTTGGCCTGGGTGCCCGGCAATGAACGCTACACGACGATTACCGCCTTCGACCTGACCACCGCAAAGGAATTGTTTTCCTTCAATGATCAGGGGCGGGAAATCAAGTCCGTCGCTTTCAGCGCCGACGGCAAGCGGGCGGCGACCGGCGCCCGCGACGGCAGCGTGCGCGTCTTCGATCTGGAAAAGAACGGAACCTTGCTCGGGGGCGATTGGTTCTTGTACCAGAAGGACGTCGGCCTGGGCGACATGGCGTTCACGCCCGACGGCAAAACACTCGTGGCCGGCAGCGATGCGGGCGACATCAAGATATGCCGCGTAGCCGACCGAATGACGATCGCGACGATAAAAGGTCACAAGGGCGCCGTGTCGATCTGCCAGGTGAGTCCCGATGGCAAACGTTTCGCGACCGCCGGCATGGACAACGTCATCAAGCTCTGGGACCTGGCCTCGGCGACGCCCGTGCGCACCTGGGAAATCCGTGACGCCGGCCGTGACCAAAATGGCTTTATCGGCAGCATCGCCTTTTCGCCGGACGGCAAGCAACTGGTGACGGGAAATGCGAACACGACGGTGTTCGTGCTGGATTTGCCGTGATGAATGCGGGGGAGTTGAATTCCATTAGTGCATTGGTCGCACGTTGCCCAACATCATTTTGTTTGCAGTGTCCCAACAAGTGCGCTTACCGATTCCACGCCCGCCTCTGTTAACTTGGCCGGCAACTCGTCCACGAGCCGCGTGGACACGGTGGGGTCGAAGAAATTCGCCGTGCCGATCTGCACCGCAGTCGCGCCGGCAACCAGAAACTCCATGACGTCGTCGATGGTCGCGATGCCGCCGATGCCGATCACGCTGATCGGCACCGCGCGGGCGACTTGCCAGACGAGTCGCAACGCCAGCGGCTTGATGGCCGGCCCGCTCAAGCCGCCCGTCACGTTGCCGAGGATCGGCCGGCGGCGGCGCCAGTCGATGGCCATGCCCGACGAACGTATTGACGAGCGAGACCGCATCGGCGCCGGCGTCGGCGGCCGCCTGCGCGATGGGAACGATGTTCGTGACGTTCGGCGTCAGTTTGGCGATCAGTGGCAGCGGACACACGTGACGCACCGCTGTCACGACGCGGCGAGTGATTTCGGGGTCGCGTGGCGAAATCGACGCCGCCGGCGACGTTGGGACACGACAGATTCAATTCGACCCCCGCCAAGCCCGCCTCGAGCGCCGATCTTCTCGGCCATCTCGACGAATTCCGTCTCGTTCTTGCCGGCGATGTTGGCGATGATGGCCGTCGGCAAGGTGCGCAGATACGGCAAATGATGCTCGATGAAATGATCGATGCCGTCGTTATCCAGGCCGATGGCGTTGAGCATGCCGGACGCCGTTTCCACCGTGCGCGGCGGCGCGTTCCCGATGCGTGGCTTGCTGGTGACCGTCTTTGGGAATGATGCCGCCGAGCTTGCGAAAATCGACGATGCCCGCCATTTCGCGCGCGTAGCCGAACGTGCCGGACGCAACCAGAATCGGGTTCGCCAGGCGAAGACGGCCCAGGGTTACGGATAAGTCGATCATGAGCGTATTTTCTGCTCTGTAACCAGGCTCCGCCTGGTTACGCACTGCCCGGCAGGCTCCGCCTGCACGAAAGTCGCCGAGAGCTGCGAATCTCGCGTGAGTGCGGCCTGAAATCGAGGCGGAGCCTCGCGGGCAGTGCGTGCCCAGGCAGAGCCTGGGCACGAGGAGCAGGCGGGACCTACTCTTCGAGGTACGTGTATCCGTCCATGCCCGACTCGTAGAAGCGCAAGCAGTAGCTTGGATTCGTTGAGCGTGATCTTGCCGTTGCGGACGGCACGTTCGACATCCTTGCGCAGGCGAGCGATCAATTCATCGCCGTTGTATTGGACATAGGACAGCACTTCGCGGACGGTGTCGCCCTTGACGAGGCTGTCGAGGTTGACGGCGCCGTCGTCGTCGATGCTGACGTGGACGGCGTTGGTGTCGCCGAAGAGATTATGCAAATCGCCGAGGATTTCCTGGTAGGCCCCGAGCAAAAAGGCGCCGAGGTAATAGGGCTCGCCGGTGAACGGGTGCAGTTCCAGCGTCGAGCGCACGTCGCGCAGGTCGATGAATTGATCGATCTTGCCGTCCGAGTCGCAGGTGATGTCGCCCAGCACGGCCCGCCGCGTCGGTGCTTCCTTGAGGCGGTGGATTGGCATGATCGGGAAAAGTTGATGGACGGCCCAACTATCCGGCATCGACTGGAAGACGGAGAAATTGCAGAAGTAGGTGTCCGAGAGCAACGACCCCAGACCTTGAAGCTCTTCGGGCGTGTAATCAAGGCCGCGGACCATCTTGAGGATCTTGTTGCAGACCGCCCAGAAGAGCCGTTCCACCAGCGCCCGCATCTCGATGGAGAGGCCGCCCAGATTGAACAGGTTGAGCCCTTCTTCCATCGCCTGGTGGGCGTCGTGATAACCTTCGAGCAGGTTCTTTTTGGAAAGATCGCGATAAATGCCGAAGAGATCGGACACCTGTTGCGGCGCATCGGCGGGTATTTCCGGCGGCACTTCGTAGCGATCGAAATTGGAGACGCCCAGCACATCGAAGACGAGCACGCTGTGATAGGCGACCACGGCGCGGCCCGATTCGCGAAATGATCGTCGGATGGGGCACGCTGCACTCGTCGCAAACGCTCTTGATGCGGAAGACGACGTCGTTGGCGTATTCTTGGAGCGTGTAATTGACGGACGATTCGAAATCGGTCTGCGAGCCGTCGTAGTCGATGCCCAGGCCGCCGCCGACGTCGAGGAACTTGACGCCGGCCCCCACGCGGTGCAACTCGACATAGACGCGTGCCGCCTCGGTCAAGGCGTTCTTGATGCTGCGGATATTGGTGATCTGGCTGCCCAGGTGGAAATGCACTAGTTGCAAGCAGTCGGCCATGCCGCGCTGCTTGAGGTATTCCAGGGCGTCGAGCGCTTCGGTGAAGGTCAGGCCGAACTTGGAGCGGAAGCCGGCGCTGTACGCGCCAGCGGCCGGCGCCGCGCGCGGCCAGCTTGACGCGAATGCCGATGACCGGGCGCACGCCCAAGTCCTCGGCGTGGCGGACGATCGTTTCCAGTTCGGTGAATTTCTCGACGACGGGAATGACCTGCTTGCCCATCTTGCGGGCCAAGGCGGTCATCTTGATGAACTCGTCGTCCTTGAAGCCGTTGCAAATGATGGGCGTGTCGTCGCCGTTGGTCAGGGCGAGCACGGCGAGCAACTCGGGCTTGGACCCGGCTTCCAGGCCGAAGTGGTAGGGTTTGCCGAAATCGAGGATCTCCTCGACGACGTGCCGCTGCTGGTTGACCTTGATGGGATAAACGCAGCAGTAGGCGCCCTGGTAGGAGTATTCCGTGATGGCTGTCTGAAACGCCTCGTAGATTTCGCCGACGCGGTGCCGCAAGATATCGGTGAAGCGAAGCAAAATCGGCAGCTGGATGCCGCGCTCCTGGAGTTGGTCGACCAAGTCTTTGAGGTCGATGGATTGCTCGGGGCGTTTGTTGGGATGAACGGTGACATGACCCCGGTCGTTGATGCCGAAGTAGCCTTTGCCCCAGTGGCGAACCTCGTAGATTTCCAGGGCGTCCTGGATTTTCCAAGCATCCATTAATTCCATCAGGACTGGCCTCGCTGGCAAACGGGTAATAAGCTCAACGATTGGCAGCACGGTTGGGAAGACGGCAATCCTCTGCCCTAGCAGAGGTTCCGTTCCATCATTAGTATACGGTCTTGCATCACGGTCAAGATAAAAGTGCCGATGAAACGGAAAAAAGCATTGCCTGCCCCCTGGGAACGCCAATCTCCTGATTGGCGATTAATTCAAGAATGCCACTCTCCTGATTAGCAGTTAATTCAAGAATGCAAATCAGGAGATTGGCATTCCCAGGGGTATATCGGTGATAAAATCGAGTTCCGCCCGCCAGGCTCTTGATGTTGGATGGCAAAAAAAGGTATAAAGCACTGTCCCGCCCAACCGCTCGGCTGAATGTCGGATGTAAATGGGGAGAAATCGGCGATGGCGAGTCCTTTTCCGGGCATGGACCCTTATCTTGAAGACAGCGCGATCTGGGCCGGCTTTCAACATCAACTGGCGCACAGCCTCTATCAGATATTGCTGCCCGGCCTGATGGACCGCTACCGCGCCCGCGTCGCCCAGCGGCATTACGTCAACGAGCAAGCGCTGTTTACGTCCGTCATTCGGGAAGAGCATCACGAGCAATACATCGAAATCCGCCAGCGCAACGACAGCAAGCTGGTCACGCTCGTCGATCTGGTGAGCCCGGCCAACAAGGCCACTGCCGCGGGCCGCGCCGCCTATCTTGAAAAGCGCCGCGAAGCGCGTGCCGGGGGCAGCAACCTCGTGGAGATCGACCTCGTCATGCAAGGCCAGCCGATGCACGATTACTCGCGTGAAGGCCTGCCCGACTGGGATTACGCCGTCACGGTGACCCGACCCACACAGCCGGAACGCTATGAAATTTTCACGGCCACTCTCGAAAAGCGCTTGCCTCGCTTTCGCATGCCGCTGGCCGCCGATGACCGCGACACGGTGGTTGATTTGCAAACCGCCTTCAACCGGACTTTCGACCAAGGAGCGTTCGTCGAGAAAATCGACTACCAGAAAGAGCCCGTCACGCGATTGAGCGATCACAATCGGCAGTGGGTGGATGCGCATTTGCGCGATTGAAGCTGCGCGTCTAGGAGTTCCATGTGCCAAACGAACCCGAAGCATGAGCGAGCACCCTCGCTTACACTTCGGGCTAGTGTCGCTGAACCTCCGCCTCGCAAACCAGGGTTTCGATCGCCTCGTCCAGGGCCGGGCCATGGATATGCGCGAAGCGGATGGTGCCTCGGCTATCGAGCAGATAAAAGGTGGGCCAACGTTGCACGCGGTAGAGCTGCGGGATGGGGCCATCGATGCCTCCGGCCCACCACGATCGCCAGGTTATGCCTTCGCGAGCGCTGGCGAGTTTGATCTTGTCGCGGTCGATGTCGCTGTTGACGCCGAGGATGACGAACGGCCTCTTCTGATACTTGGTGACGAGCGACCGCTCGTAGGGGTAGAGTCCCCGGCACGGGGGTCACCAATTGCCCCAAAAATCCAGCAAGACGACTTGGCCCCGGTAATCGCTCAGCCTGAAGGCCACGCCATCGATGTCTTCACCGGCGATTTCAGGAGCCTCTGTGCCGACGGAAAGACCGTCCGACTCGGGCACCGGCTCGCAGTGACGTGCCACCGAAGCCGTTTTGGCGCAGCCCGGCAGCGCGACTGCCGCGACCAATAGGATCTGCAAGGCGCAGACAAGCATTCGCACGGTGAGGGCCTCCCCTTGCACGGATTTATTCGCCGGGAACCATACATTGGAAGCGGGGATTTGTCACGCCGAATTATTTGCGCGAACCTGGTGCTTTGGGAAGCCTTCAAGCCGCGGGTTGAGGTACTCCGAAACCCGCGGATAATGGTTTCATAAGTTCCATAAGAACCCGCGGGTTTCGGAGTACCTCAACCCGCGGCATGGCGGTGGAGTGGGTAATTCACGATGACCAAATGGATGGCGCTGACGGCGGCTCTTTTGGGTTGGCTCTTTGACGGCCTGGAGATGGGTCTGTTTCCACTGGTGGCCGGGCCTGCCTTCAAGGAATTGGGGGTGCCGAAAGAGAGCGTTACCGCCTGGCTGGGAATCGTGACGGCGCTCTTCTTAGTTGGCGCGGCGACCGGAGGCGTCCTATTTGGTTGGCTCGGCGACCGCATTGGCCGGGTCCGGGCGATGATGCTGAGCGTCTTGACGTATGCCTTGGTGAGCGGGCTGGGTGGGTTTGCAACCGAAGCCTGGCATATCGGCGTGCTGCGGTTTTTCGCGGCCTTGGGCATGGGGGGCGAGTGGTCGCTGGGCGTGGCACTCATCAACGAAATTTGGCCGGATCGCTCGCGCGCTTTTCTTGCAGGGCTCATCGGCGCGGCGGGCAATGTCGGCTATTTGCTGATCGCGCTGGTGGGCCGGGGGCTTACAAGCTATGTCCACGAGACCACCGACTTTTTGCTGAGCGTGGGCCTGCCCCATTCCTGGGCAACATACTTGATGGGCCGCGAGAACACCGGCTGGCGCCTGCTCATGATGCTGGCTGCCCTGCCGGCGCTGCTGACGTTTTTCATACGCGCATTCGTTCCCGAATCGAAGCGCTGGGAACGACAACGCGATCAGGGGGCCACCTCCCATTGGGCCAACCGCGACCTATTGGGCGTGTTCATCGGCGGTCTGGCGCTTGCGGCATGATTCTCTTGTGGGTGCCTTCCGGCGGCGATGCAGCGGATAACATCCTTGGTCTGTCGTTTCGCTGGCAAGTCGTCGGCACGCTGGCCGGCTTGATCGTCGTTGTCGTCGGTTACACCTATCCGGTAGCGCTTTACCTACGGCGCCGGCAAAGCGGCTCTCGGCAACGCCGAGCCCATGTGGCCCACCTTGCGACGCATGCTGCTGGCGGCATGCTTGAGCAGCGTGGCCCTCTTGGGCACTTGGGGGACCGTGCAGCAGGCACCCACGTGGGCGTACGAAACCGCAGCCAACCTGGCGATTCCCTTGCCGACGATTCGCTCCGACACGCAAATCTGGCTGGCGCTCGGCGCCATCCTGGGCACCATCGCTGCCGCGCTGATTGCGGAAAGGTTGGGTCGCCGCCTAACCTATGGCCTGTTGTGCGTCGGCTCGATGATGGCAATCCCGGCACTTTTCCTTTTATCCACGCCGGCGGATGCTTGGTTTTTGCCGACCGCCTTCGT
The DNA here is from genome assembly GCA_963750865.1 of uncultured Planctomycetota bacterium. Lineage (GTDB taxonomy): Bacteria > Planctomycetota > Planctomycetia > Gemmatales > Gemmataceae > CAVVSQ01. The sequence continues at coordinate 263,622 of CAVVSQ010000016.1, read as the reverse complement.
GTGCGGCGCCGTCACCGCGTCGTTTTATGGCTGGCTGCCCTTGTACTTGCCCGAGCTATTTCCGACGGCGATTCGGGCGACCGGCCAGGGATTCGGCTTCAACTTTGGTCGCGTGATCGCCGCCGTCGGCGTCTTGCAACTCGGCAATCTCAGGGGCATCCTTGAAACATCGGGCCATGTCTACTCGATATTGGCGAGCATTTACATCGTCGGCCTAGTGCTGGTCTGCTTCGCGCCCGAGACGAAGGGCAAGCCGCTGCCGGAATAAACACTTTCATTCACCTTGCGCGGAAGCGCTCTTGCACCGAAACTCGATCCCGCTTAAAGGGGTAGCACCATGGGCGCTCGACGGTCGTTGGGCGCTCGAAAGTGAGAGCGAAATGATGACGGTCGCCGCAGTTGCGCTGATGCTGATGCTTGCCGACCTGGGCCAACCGCTCGGGCCTGGCGATCACCTGCGCGTTCTCGATGTCGACAAGCTGGCGCGCACTTATTGGGTCCACGTGCCTCCTCAATACAATGCCGCGAAGCCGACGCCCGTGGTTTTGGCGCTCCACGGCGCCACGATGTCGGCGAAGACGATGGAGATATTGTCGGGCCTCAGCAAAAAGGCGGACGAAGCCGGCTTTATCGTCGTCTACCCCAACGGCACCGGGCCTACGCCCTTCCTGCTCACCTGGAATTCAGGCGGCTTTGCTTCTTACTTGTCCACGGCCAAACCCGACGATGTGCGCTTCATCGGCAAAGTGCTCGATGACGTGGAAGAAGCGGTGAACGTCGACACCAAGCGCGTTTACGCCACCGGCATGTCGAACGGAGCGATGATGTGCTACCGGTTGGCTTCCCAAATGTCTGACCGCATTGCCGCGATCGCGACCGTCTCCGGGACCATCGCGACCGACAAATATGCACCGAAACGTCCGGTGCCCGTGCTTCATATTCACGGCACGGCCGACAATCTGGTCCCGTACGATGGTCCGACTTCATCCATCTCGGTCATCATGCACTTCCACTCGGTGCCCGAGACGATCGCGACTTGCGTGAAGGTAAACGGCTGCGCGGCTGAGCCAAAAGTCACCGAGCTACCGGCCCCCAAGGATCAATGCCTATGCAAACGCATGGTATACGAGGCGGGCGCTCATGGCACCGAAGTGATTTTCTACATCATCGACGGCGGCGGTCACACCTGGCCCGGACGTCCCTTCGGCGGCGGTTTGCTCGGACGCTACACCATGAACTTCCAGGCCAACGACGTCATCTGGGAATTCTTTCGCCGGCATCCGTTGCCATAAAGGGAGCACGCCGATGGTCACCTTTCGCTCCCCGAAAGACGACGATGACGACCAATAAAGTCTGGCCAAGCGCCAATCCATCGGTTATCCTCGCTGTATCATCAACGATTGCAAGTCACCTGAAGGATTCGGGAGGTCGGTGGTCGCCGTGGACAAGCAGCCTTGGAAATCGCATGTTTTGGAATTGCGTTGGCAAGAGCCAAACGATCCGTTACCAGTCCGCGTCATCCGCGGCGCGCGGCGGCCCTCGGTGGGGTCCAACCTCCAGCCGATCGCGCCCTGGCTCAAAACGGGCCCGGTCGCCGAGCCTTTTGACATCTGCGCCTCTATTCGCCGCCTGCTCGAAGACATCGTCGGCGCACGCCTGCCTTTGCGAACATTCAGGTTTCTCAGCTCCTTATCGGCGCGCTGCAAGCGCGCAACAACCGAGCCCACGGTCTGCAGGCGCGGGTGACGCCGCTCCGCTTTCCGCGCGGCGAATTGCGGCGGCGCCGCCGCGATGCCACGTTTCAGGTGCAACGCTATTTCCTGGGCGACCACGAATTTCTCTACTTGATGACGTTCTGTCTGCCGCGCTTTCAAGATCAGGATTTCGACGACAAGCTCATTACGCTGTTCCACGAGCTCTATCACATTGGTCCCGAATTCGACGGCGATCTGCGCCGCCACCACGGGCGCTATCAATTGCACACTCATAGCCAGCGGCATTACGACAAGCACATGGCCGGCCTGGCCCGCGAGTATCTCGCCACGCGCCCCGATCCTCAGTTGCACGACTTTTTGCGCTTGAATTTCGCGCAACTCGAGCATCTTCACGGCCGAGTAATCGGAGTCGTCGTGCCCAGGCCCAAGATGGTGCCGGTGCTAGAACCAGCGGCCCGGCAAGCCTAAATCAGCGTGCGGGATCTTGCGACACTAACCCGAAGCGTTAGCGAGGGATCCCTCGCTAACGCTTCGGGTTAGTGTCGCAGAATTACGCACCATTATTTAGTTGCGAGATCCTTTTTTGCCCAGACATCACCTCTTGAACTTCGAGTCCAAGCACCAGGCCCTCTTGAGCCGGCGCTTGTTCGTAAGGCGTCTGGCGCGCAATTTTGCCGCCGCGATGTTCCTGATCGTCGCCTCGCTTTTGGCGGGCATGTGCGGTTATCGCTTTCTCGAAGGGATGCCTTGGATCGACGCCTTCGTCAACGCGGCGATGATCCTTTCCGGCATGGGCCCCATTGGCGAATTGCACACGTGGGGAGGCAAGCTGTTCGCGGGGCTGTATGCCCTTTATAGCGGCCTGGCGCTCATCCTCGCCTCGGGGATAATCTTCGCGCCCTCGTGCATCGCATGGTCCACGCCTTTCATCTGAAATCCGACAAGAGCTGATCCCAGGAGTAGCCACGGATGGAACACGGATCAAACACGGATGGGATTGAAAAAGAGAGCCAATGTGAACTGTGGACTATTCCTCCCGCCAATTCTTTGTCTTATCCGTGTTCCGTCCGTGTTTCATCCGTGGCTTTGATTTCTTGGGAGCTACGATCGCTACGGAATTGAAGTCAATTCGCTAAAATAATCTACCTTGTGCTTCTGGACGTTTTCCGTGGGACGGCTCTCCTGAGCCGTCCGCTCAGCAGGACGGCTCAGGAGAGCCGTCCCACAAAGGCAGACGATACCTTCGCAAATTTCAGGAGGCTCATCCATAATGTCGGACAATGGTGCAGGGGCGGATCTGGTTCACCTTCCCCAAGGCGATTTCACGGCGAGCTTCCGGCTGCTTTGGATCGGCGCATTGGCGATCATCATCGGCGCGGTGTGCGCGGTCGTCGCCTATGTGCTCCTGGCGCTGATTCACCTATTCACGAACCTTTTCTACTTTCATCAATTCTCGTTCGTCAACAACATCCCCGCGGACAATGCCCTCGGCTTGGCGGCGATTGCGGTGCCCATCGTCGGCGGACTGATCATCGGCTTCATGGCCCGCTATGGCTCGGATCGCATCCGCGGTCACGGCATTCCCGAGGCCCTGGAGGCGATCCTCATCGGGCGTAGCCGCATGTCGCCGAAAGTCGCGGTGCTCAAGCCATTGGCGTCGGCCATCTCGATCGGCTCGGGCGGCCCCTTCGGGGCGGAGGGGCCGATCATCATGACCGGCGGGCGCCTTCGGCTCGATCATCGCTCAGGTTTTTCAACTGACTTCCGCCGAGCGTAAGACGTTGCTCGTGGCCGGGGCCGCCGGCGGCATGACCGCGACGTTTGGCACCCCCACGGCGGCCGTGCTGCTTGCGGTGGAACTGTTGCTCTTCGAGCTCAAGCCGCGCAGCCTCTTTCCGGTGATCTTGGCCTGCATTGTAGCCGCGATGGTGCGGCCGTTTCTCCTGGAAGGAGGCACGTTCATTCAAGGTTATGTGCCGCACACGGAATTTTTGCCCTGGCCGGCGCTGGGGTCGGCCTTTGTGATTGGCCTATGCTCCGGTCTCTTCGCCCTGTTGTTGACGTTGGCCGTTTACGCCGCCGAGGACCTGTTTCACCACATCAAGCGTATCCACTGGATGTGGTGGCCCGCGCTGGGCGGCTTGGCTATCGGACTGGGCGGCTACTACCAACCGCGCGCGCTGGGCATCGGCAAGGACGTGATCGACGATCTGGTGCACGGCGATTTCTCGGCGTCGCTGTTGACCGTGCTCTTGCCGCTGTTGCTCGTGAAATGTTTCATCTGGGCGACCTCGCTGGGATCGGGCACGTCGGGCGGCGTGTTGGCGCCGCTGCTCATGATCGGCGGCGGCGTCGGCGCGCTCGTCGGCGCCTATTTGCCCGGCGGCGACGAGCGGCTCTGGCCGCTGGTCGGCATGGCCGCCATCATGGGGGGCACGATGCGGTCGCCGCTCACCGGGACGCTCTTCGCCCTGGAATTGACGCTCGACATCAAGGCGCTGCCCGCCCTGCTTTTAGCATCCGGCGTGGCTTACGGTTTCTCCGTCCTGCTGATGAAACGCTCGATTCTCACCGAGAAAGTCGCCCGGCGCGGCTACCATATCACGCGCGAGTATTCCGTCGATCCTCTGGAACGAGTGCCCGTCCGCGAAGTGATGTCGAGCGACGTGGTGGTCATCCCGGCCAATACCCCAGTTAAAAAAGTCCTCGAAGATTATTTCCTGGGCGGCGGTCAGCAGGCGCATCAGGCCTATCCCGTGGTCAACACGGCCGACAAGCTCCTAGGCGTCATCACGCGGCGCAACCTGCTGGAAGATTGGTTGTCCGTGAAGCTGCTTGACGCGGCTGACGAGGGGCCGGCAAAAAATCTGATCATCGCTTTCGATCTGATTCATCGGGAGCCGATCACGGTGCTTCCCTGGGAGTCGTGCCGGACCGCCGCCGAGCGGATGGCCGCCCACGGCGTCGGCCGGCTGCCGGTGGTTTCGCCCGATGCACCGGATAAGGTGATCGGCATGATCACGCGGAGTGATTTGCTCAAGTCCCGCGCCATGCATGTAGAGGAAGAAGGGAAGCGCGAGCGCTATATCGTTTTCGGCAGCCGTTGAGGTAAAAACCGCCAGGACGCCGTTTCCACGGCTGATCGTAGAGCCGGCGTCGCGCCGGCTTCCAACCGGCGAGACGCCGGTTTTACGTAGTCGACGGGAATTCCACCTCGATCATCAAGCCGCCCTGCGGCCGAGGCGCGGCACTGACCTTTCCTTGCAACCGGCGCACGATGGCTTTGCACGCGGCCAGCAGTAATTGACGGACTCCTTCGACCGACTTGGAATCCGGGTCGAAAAGATGGGTGATATGAGATGCCGCCATCTCGGCGTGAGTGTCTTCGAGCGTAATCCGCACCTTTTCGTCGTTCACCTGGCTCCGGAGGATCACGGAGCGCGACGCGGATTCCGGCGCGAGACCGGCGCGGTCAGGCGATGCCGTAACAAGAACGAAAAGAGGCGTTGATGATCCATCCCCGAGCCGGCGACACGCGCATTCCGTGGACTTAATTCGAGCTGCAAGGCGCATGGCGCGGCTCGAGCGCAATTCGGCGCACGGCGGTCTCCGCCACCCGCCTTAGAAGATGATTCAGATCGTGAGTTTGGCCGCTGGCGCATCCGCTGCGGCGAAATTGCTGAGTCTGGCGAATGATCGCGGCGATTTGATTGGCTTGCGCGCGAAATCCGTGAAATTATCCAGGGCCGACGGCGGCAATTCCGCTTCCAGCAAGGACAGGCGTAGCAGCAGACTGTTGAGGAAATTGTTGAACTTATGGTTCACTTGGCCCGCCAGCTCACCCATGTCGGCCAACTCGGTTTGCTCGGCAAGTTCGGCTTTTGAGCTCTCAAGTTCTTCGTTGTCGGCATGTGTGGGCATGGAAGCACCTCGGCAATGTTGGGCCGTCCGGCTTCAATCATCTTAATAATCATAAGGGGTGGTGATGCGCGGCACGGCCTTCATCCCCAAGCCGGCGGCGTCGGGGGTTCGGGCGGGGCGCTTGCGGCGGATTGGGAGTGGGCGCCATCGGCTGCTCCGGGATGCTGCCAGGTCGCGGCACGCTCGCAGGCTTGGGCGGCGGCGTTGGCTTGGAAGGCGGGGCGGTGGGCGTCGGCTCGCCAGGAGCCGGCGCGCGTGCGTCATCATAATGTTAAGCATTTAAACCACTCAAGAAAAGAATTAGTCGCCATCGCGCCGAATTGGGAAAATACTGCACAATCCGTGCCGCTGGTGGCTAGGAACGTCCCAAAAGCCCCTCGGCTTGCAATAGACTTTCCAATGCCTGATTGCGAATCCCGAACGCTCTTTTAAGAGCGTCCAGCCTGGCTAAAAATCTCTGCCCGGCGGGGCGCCCTTGCGCGGTTTTGGTGGCCGCGATCATGAGATTCTTACTGGTGTGCTCGGTCGAGATGAACTCGAACACCGACGTCTTGTAGCCGAAGGCCTCGAGCAGCAGGGCACGCAGGCCATCGGTGACCAGTTCCGCCTGCCTTTCCAACAGGATGCCAAACTTCAGTGTTTGCTTTAGCCCGGGGACGCTGCACTGCAGCTGGGGCCGCAGTTCCTGATGGCAGCAGGGCGCACACAATATCAACGGAATCTCAAGTTTAATCGCTTTGAAGAGCGCATCGTCGGTGGCGGTATTGCAAGCGTGGAGCGCGATGAGGACGTCCGCGTGCGCAGGCGTAAAGCTTTGGATGGTGCCCCCTTCGAAGTGCAGGTCGCGGAAGCCCATCGCTTGAGCGACCTCGTTGCACAACTCCACCAAATGCGCCGCGCCTCCACGCCCGTTATATTCGCCTGCTTGTGGAGAGCGTTGGTGAGATAATCATAAAGTGCGAAAGTCAGGTAGCCTTTGCCGCAGCCCATGTCCACGATTGTGAGCGACGTCGGCATCTCTGAGCGGCGAGCCGCGCAGCAAGCTTGCGAAGACCTCCACGAATTTATTAACCTGCCGATACTTCGCTTCCATTCCTTTTTTGACCGCGCCATCAGTGGTCGTGACGCCTAATAGCGTCAGATACGGCGTTCCCGTGCTCTTGATGGGCCGATGCTTGGCACGATTGTGTTCTTTGGAAGGTACGGCGCGTGTGCGTCGCCTTGGCCTGCACCAGCCGAGGAGGCTTGCCTTCCTCGAAAATCAACTCGGTGTCCTTGACGGTGGTGAACACCCGAGCACGCCGAAAATCCGAGCCGAGCCAAGTTCCGATTTGCGCCAATCCGTCGGCGATCGGCCTGTTTTTTGTCACATCCTTGGTGGCATGGCGGTAAACGAAGGAAAGATGCTCGCCGGATGCAAGCGCGACCACTTTGACGACGATCTTGTGCAAGCTCGGTTCATCGCCGCGATAACCGGCGAGCGACAGCTTGACGAAGGTGTTGTCTTGAATGCTGCCGGCGACGCTAGTCAGAAAAGTTTCTTTGGGGTTTTTCATTGCATTGCTATCCGCGGGATTCGGAGTACCTCATCCCGCGGCTTGGAACTGGGAATAGAATTCAAGCCGCGGGATGAGGTACGTCCGAATTCCGCGCTGGATAGTGCTCACGGCGTTTGCCCCCCCGCCAAATGCCGGCGGCGCCAGGTCTCGGCCATTTGGATGCGCTCCACGGCGGGAGGATGCGTGGCGAATAGCCAAACCGAAAAAGGCAGCGGGGCGACGTTGGCAATGTTATCGACGGCGAGCCGTTTTTCGGCGGCGATGAACGCTTGAGGCTGGCGGGCCAGGTCGAGCGCGTCGGCGTCGGCCTGTTTCTCAAACGTCCGGCTAATGGCGTTGGCCGCGGGCATCGTGATCCATGACGCCAGCGCCGCCAGCAGCAGGATCAGGGGTAGGCCTGCCGGGTCGGAAGGCGCCGCAGCCGTAGTTGGCCTCGCCCGACCGCCCAGAGCAATATACGCGACAGCAAGAGCAAGCCGACGAGCGCGGCCAGCGCGCCAGGAGGATGCCCTTGACGATATGGTGGTGCCGCCAGTGCCCCAACTCGTGGGCGAGGATCGACTCCACTTCGGCGGGTGGATGGTTTTTTAACAGATTGTCGTAAAGGACGATTCGTTGACTGGCCCCGAAGCCGGTGAAATAGGCGTTGCTATGGTTGCTTTGACGGGAGGCATCGACAACCAGAATATCTTGCACCGGCACGCCGGCGCGGTCAACCAGCGCGCAACCATGCCTTCGAGGTTGGCCCATTGTGTTTGCGCAAGCGGCGTGAACGTATTGAAGATGGGTTCAATCACTAGCGGCGCCGCGTAGGCGAACCCGATGCCCAAGAGCGTTCCGGCGGCAGTTGCGGGGAGCCACCAGCGCCGTGGAAACCGGCGCAACAGGCTATAGAGCCCCAGCGCCGCCACTGCCTCGATGGCCGCCGTGACCATGAGCCCTTTGCCGAAATCGTAAAACCAGTCGGCGAGGCCGCGATTGCTCAGGCCCCACGACCGGATGAGCTCGAAATGCGCGATGGCGAACGGCAACGATAAAAGCTCATCGGCGAGAAAAAGGAAACCGCCGACCAAGAGCAGCGTCGGCAACCAGCGGCCACGAGTAAACCGCTCACAGCGATCGGTGATCTTGCGGGCCAGACCCGTGGTCACGAGCATGGTGAGGAGTCCCAGGCGCAATGCCGCCAGCGGCCAAAAAAGAAGCCGCGCTCGAAGGAGAACTGCAAGCCCTGATCGATGACATCAGGCGGAAAATACGCCGCTGCTTCTTCACGCGCCAAGGTGGAATGGGAGAACGTCGTTACGACAAAGAGGGAGACGAACACGAGCGCCGCGAAAAAAAGGATCCATCGCATGGGCTTAGGGTAGCAGATTCGGAGCGATTAGGTGCTTCAATTGACATTCGATACCGCTGCGACATCGGTCGCCTGGCTGACCGCTTGAGCGGTCGGTTCGCTCGTGGCAAAAAACGCTTCGAGCAGCAGCATGCCGGCGCCGCAGACCAGGCAGCAATCGGCGACGTTGAAAACGGGCCAATCGAAAAACTTGTGCCACCAGAAAAAGTCGCGCACACCGCTGAAGACGATGCGGTCGTAGAGGTTGCCGAGCGTGCCACCTAGAATGAGGCCCAGGGCAAAGCACAAATAGGCGTGCCTGCCGGTGCTAGGGCGGGTGCTCCAATAGATGATGCCAAGTGCCGCGAGCACGCTAACGACGCCGAAGACCCAATTTGCCAGCGCGGGCGAGAACTGCAACGTCGTGCCGAACAAAGCTCCTTGGTTAACATAGGGCAGATGAGGAGCACTGATAGTGCGCAAGAAGGACAAGGGCGCGGCGCCCGACTCGCGCACGCTCGTATAATTGGCGACAATTTCAAAAGCGCCGGGGATGACTTCGACGGACGAGCCGGAATAGCCGAGTCGATGGTCGTCGTAAAGCCAAGCGAAAATGCCGTACTTGCTGACCTGGTCCACCGTGAAGCCGACGAGCGCCAAGAGCCAAAAGAGCCAGCGGTAGGAAGATTGCGCCATGGAAAATCCAAAGAACCAACAGAGCATTGCGCGTTGTCGCGGCCGGCTATTTTTGCGCGGCATGCATTCACGATAGCCGCGCTTTTCAGCGCCGTCAAGGTAAGGCAACCTATAACAAAACCGGCTTGGCGAGCAAAGGCGAGTTGTTGGGGTGGGTCGCGGGGATGGGTCCAAAATCAGGGGGCTGACGCCCCCCGCTCGCCTAATCGGGGTCGACGATGTCGCGGCGGAAGATGGTGCTCAGGTAGCGCTGATCGTCCAACTCGGGAAACGCGGTGAGACGTTCCTCGGAACCGGGTTCCGTGGGGCACCAGCGCAGCATGCCCAAATCCAACTCATAAAGGCACCAGGCCGATTTCCCTTTGTGCTTGGCGGGGCCGTCTTCCAGGTGCATGATCATCGCCCGCGGCGTTTGGTCCGCGCAACTCGAACGTCCCTCGGTAAAAGGTCCGGTCGAGAAAACGCAAGGTGAACGTTTGCCCGGAAATATACAGTTCACCGGCGCGGCGGCCTTCGATCGTCAGCCAATCTCCTTGCAAATCGGCCAGATCAAAAGAACTCGGGCTTGCGGCGATTGTGGAAGCAAGCGTGCGGGGCGTCATACGGACTCCATGGAGAGAGGACAGTGGAAGTCATGCTGAACGCAACCGACTTGGACACGCAATTATAACCCGCCCGCTCGGCGGTGCAACAGTCTCATGCAGGCCCGTTGCCATAAATGTGCTGAATGGGCGTGACGTGGCCCCATACCAGTTGCTCTCGCTTCAGGCCGAAGACCCGGGCCACCGCGTCGCGCTCCGCGGGGCTAGGCGTCCAGCGGCCATCGACGATGGCCATGATGCGCGACTCGTCGAGCCCGCACTGGGCGGCCAACTCGCGCCACGCTGATGCCTCGTTCCGCACATAGTTGGGCGACGGATTTCGTTTGGTCCATGGATGATCTCTCGTTTCGATTTACATGACGCGATCGTTGGCCCACGTATAGCGGCGGCCCGCGCCGAATTCCTTATACTCGCGCGTCGATAGGGACGTGGATGGTATCTCGATTGAAGGCGGTGTTGACGTATTGCAAGAGCGGAATGACGTCGGCATCGGGATAACCAATGCCGCGCACCTCGAAGATGTCTTTGTTGACGTCCAAGACTTGCACGCGATCTTTCCAAACACGCACCTTGTGCAGGGCGCGCATCTCGAAGCGCGTGCGTTTTAAGAACTCCAGCGCCGCCTCGAGTCCGCCGGCGGCGTAATCATGGGTCGCGAGTGGCACCATGGGAATATGAAGGTACCATCCCAGTCTGTGGGACGGCTTCCTGAGCCGTCTAAACTTAAGGACGGCTCAGGAGAGCCGTCCCACAAATCAATTGTCTTGGTACTTTACCGCAATCCCGCCAACTCCTGCAGCAGGTGCCAGTTCTCCAGGCGGTCCTGCTTGGCGTTCAGCAGCGTCTCGCGACGGGTTGCCGTCCTTGTCGAAGTGCTTGGCGAAGCGGCCTTCGCTGCGGGCGAAGTCGATGAAGGTCACCGTCTTCCTTCGTCTTGGGGTTGACGTACCAGTCCTCCTTGACGGCCGGGTTGCCCTGCAGCGACAGCCGCTCCTTGATCTTGTCGCCCTTGCGCGGATCGTAGATCAGGAGCGGGAAGGCCCGGCGTGTCCACCGCCAGGCGGGCCTGCTCGCCGGCCATGTTGTCGGCCACGCCGTGCTCGGGCTGGCAGGTCGTGTAGCAGACGACGACGGCCGGGCCGTCGAACTCCAGGGCGCCGAGCACCGCCTTGTAGAAGTGGTTGACGTGGGCGCAGGTCGTCTGGGCCACGTAGGTGCGCGGGTGCATCATGGCGATCTGGGCGATCTCCTTGCGGCGCTCCTGCTTGCCGCCGATGGCCTTGCCGTGCACGCTCATCTTGGTGTTCTGGCCGGTGTAGCTGCTGGTCGAGGCCTGGCCGCCGGTGTTGGAGTAGACCTGCGTGTCGAGCACGAACACCTTGATGTTCATGCCGCGGGCCAGCAGCCGCGACAGCGACTGGAAGCCGATGTCGAACATGGCGCCGTCGCCGCCGATGCACCAGAGCGGCTTGTCCTGCCAGCCCATCTGGTCCCAGCGCATGCCGCACGCCGATGGCGTCGGCCGGGGCGTTCTCGAACAGCGAGTTGGTCCACGGCACCAGGTACGGGTTGTACGGATAGGTCGAGGTGTAGACCGTGTTGCAGCCGGTGGCCGCGACGATGCCCCACTGGTCGCCGTACTTCGAGCCGGTGGCGGCGCACAGCATGCGCAGGGCCGTCCCCTCGCCGCAGCCGGCGCACGAGCCGGCGCCGCCGACGTAGATGTGCGTCTCCTCCTTGAGCATCATGTCGATGAGCAGGTTGTCGTTGATGTACTTGTTGTTGCGACGGGCCGATGTTCTTGAAGTAGCGATGGCTCTTGCGGGCGTTGGTCATCACCTCGTCGGTCTTGGCGATCATCTTCAGGGCGTTGTCGTCGCAGACGGTGACGCACTCGGCGCAGCCCTTGCACTTGGACGGGTCGATGATGATCTTGAACATGCCGCCGGCGCCGAGCTTCTTCTTGCCGGCGTCGTAGTACTTCTTGGTCTTCGACCACTGCTCGCGCGATACATCGTCGCGGTCGGCCTCGGGAATGGTCTGCAGCTTCTGCTCCAACTCCGTCTTCGGACAGCACCTTGCCGAGGATGGCGGTGTCGGGGCACTCGGTCACGCAGTCCATGCAGCCGGTGCAGTTCTCGGGGATGTACTCGGGGATTTCCGGGGAGATGTTGCTGAAGTCGCGCAGCGTCGCGGTGCCGGCGGGGACCAGCGAGCGGGCCAGCGACAGGTCGGCGGGCAGGTCGCTTCTCGCCCCAGCCTTCCTCGTAGCCGCGGATGATGCGCTCGTTGAAATCGTTCACGTCGAGCACCGGCAGGTTGACCAGCTTGTAGGCGTATCGACCAGGGTGCCGTAGCAGTTGTTGTTGAAGGGGTCGCGCTCGGAAGCCTCGTTCATCGACGGGGCTTTGGCGGCGACGTGACCATTGGTCGTCGGCATGGAAAACTCCAGAAGTATGATCATGTCGACTGGTGCGTCCGCGAGACGGCTCGCATGAGCCGTGTCAACGAACGCTCGCGAGCCGCACGCCGACGAATGCGACTCGGCATGACTTCATGACTTCGGCGGGGATTTCCTTCAGTTCGCTGTAGCCGCGCTTGACGCAGGTCAGGTTGTCCTGCACGACGCGGTCGCCGCGCTTGCCGAAGTACTTGCGCAGGGCCTTCTCGACGCCGGCGTAGACCTGCTCGTCGGTCATCTGCGCTTCCGTGGCGTAGGGCGTCAGCCGCAGGAACGCGCCCAGCAGGACGATGCCCTGCATGCGCATCTGCAAGTCGGCCTCGGAGGCCACCTCGCGGGCGATGCTGCACCATGTCGCAGAAGTAGACGCGGACCTTCTTGTCGCGGATGAACTGCTTGTTGTCCTGCGGGCATGCGCTTCCACACTTCGGCCGGGTCGGTGTACGGCGACTGCATGAAGATCGCGCCGCCCGGCGACCAGGCCCTTGAGCGTGAGCGGGCTGAGGATGGCCGTCGGGTCGTTGATGCACAGCAGGTCGACGATGTTCCAGTTCGCTGTGCATGTTGATGTGCGAGTCGGCGATGGTCAGATAATAGGTCGTCGGCAGGCCCTTCTTCTCCGAGCCGTACTTGGGATAGGCCTGCACGTCCTTGCCGAAGACGTTGCCGGCGATGGTGGCGATGACCTTGTTGGTCGTCACCGAGCCGAAGCCGCCGACCGAATGGCCGCGCATCGAGAAGCCGCCGCGTGGCCGCAGGTCGGGATCTTCGTCGCCGACTTGCAGGGCCAGGGCATGGTCGATGCCGAGGCAGAAGAAGTCCTGGCCGTCGTCTTGATCATGTTGTCGAAGGCGGCGATCAGGTCGCCCGGCCGCACGTCGCGGCTGCCCAGGCCGGCGGCGCCGCTGTAGATGCCGCGGGATGCGGTCGATCTTTTGCTGGCCGTTCTGGCCGGTGATCGCGTCGCAGAAGGCGGCCTTGATCTCGCGCGTCAGGTGGTTGCCCGTGGTGGACAGCGGGTCGTCCATGCGTTCGAGGATCGGTGAACGCCTTGCAATCCTTGAGCGCCTCGACGATCTGCCTGGCGGGGAACGGCCGGAAGACGAACACCGTCAGGCAGCCGGCGGCGATGCCCTTCTTCTCGCGCAGGTAATCGACGACCGCCCTGGCCGTCTCCATGTAGCAGCCCATGCCGACGATGATGTAGTCGGCGTCCTCGCAGCGATAGGCTTCGACGATGCCGTAGCGCCGGCCGGTCTTGCGATAGAACTCCTCGAAGGCCTCTTCCAGGGCCGGCTCGACGCGGTCGTAGTACCAGCGCTGGGCGATCTTGCCCTTCATGTAGGAGTCCTGATTCTGCACCACGCCCGACATCAGCGGGTTGGCCGGGTCCATCAGGTTGATCAGCTTCTCCTTGGGATCGCCGATGAACTCCTTCATGAACTCCGGTTCGGGCAGGCGCACCGATTCGACGGTGTGCGTCGTCAGGAAGCCGTCCTGGACGTTGAAGAACGGCGTGTGCGAAGCCTCGGCGGCGCGGCGGCTGATCAGGCAGAAGTCGCCGGCCTCCTGGGCGTTGCGGGCGAAGAGCATGCCCCAGCCGACAGTCGGCGACCGACATCACGTCGTCGTGCCCGGCGTGGACGTTGAGGCCCTGGCTGGTCAGGCGCCGGGCGCCGATGTTCATGACGACCGGCAGCCGCTTGCCGGAGATGGTGTAGAGCACCTCCTTCATCAGCACCAGGCCCTGGCCCGGAGGTGAAGTTGGTGACGCGCCCGCCGGCGACGGCGAAGCCTTCGCAGACGGTGGCCGCCGAGTGCTCGCTTTCCGGCTCGAAGAAGATGAGCGGATCGCCCCAGAGGTTGGTGCCGCCGTTCATGACGGCGGCGTTGAAGCCGCCGCCCATGGTGGTCGAGCTGGTGATCGGATAGGCGCCGGCCGCCTGGGTGACGTTGATCTCGACGTGGACGACGGCCTCGGCGCCGTCGCAGGTGGTGGGAATTCCGGGATACTCGTATCGCGTTTCCACGCCATGAGAGGCGGTCTCCGGCGTGCGAGTGGGCTCGCGCAATGTACCTACGCTCATTAAACCCTCGCTTTTGAAATTGTGTCGACTGGCACTGCGATTATAGTGATTACCGCGATTATCGCAACCTAATCTTGCAGGCATACCGGTGGCTGGGGAGGGCGGCTCACACCAGCGGACGGGTTGCCGGCATGCGCCCAGCCACGCGGCCTGGAATTCTCCTTAATTCCTCGGTGGCAAATGCAGGCCCATGGCGAGGACGGCGACGAGGACGTGCTTGGCAACAAGGAGGGCAATGATGCCGGGGATAGGACCGACGGTGAAGAACCAGGCCGTAATCAAAATCGTTGCCGCCGTGAGGACGATTTGCCAAAGCCGAAAATGGACGCGCTGGAGCGGACTTTCGTCGCTAACAGCGGCGGGCGGCAATGGTGGCACTGAGGTAGCCATGCACCCATTATTAGCGGCAAGGAAGCGGGATGCCAGGGGAAAATCGGCGGCAAAATGTGGGACGGCTCTCCCGAGCCGTCCAGGAAAACGGACGGCTCAGGAGAGCCGTCCCACAGAGCCGATTGCTTAGCCTTCTGAGCTCAGCACCTTGTTGGCAGCAGTGACGCCCCGCGCCCGAGGTCGAAGTTTTACCCTGGGCACCGAGGCACTGCTCCAGTGCCGCAAGAAGCAAAAGAACGTTTCCGGGGCGGCTATTGTGGCCCATGAGGCCGATGCGCCAGACTTTGCCTTTGAAATCGCCCAGGCCGCCGCCGATTTCGATGCCGAACTCGCTCAGTAGCTTTTTGCGCACCGCCAAATCATCGACGCCCGGCGGAATCTTGACCGCGTTGAGTTGGGGCAATTGATGCCCTTCGCTGGCGGAATACTCCAAGCCCAAGGGCCTGCAAGCCTGCCTTGATCGCCTTGTGGTTTTTCAGATGGCGCGTCCCAGCGTGCCTCCAAGCCTTCCTCGTGCAGGAGGCGCAGGCCTTCGCGCAAGGCATAGATCATGGTGATCGGCGCGGTGTGGTGATAAAACCGATCCTCGCTCCAATAGCGCTGGACCATGGTCGCGTCGAGATACCAACTCTGCACCTTGGTCTTGCGCTTGCCGATCGCCTCGACGGCGCGAGGGCTGAACGAGACCGGCGACAGACCCGGCGGGCAACTCAGCCCCTTCTGGGTGCAGCTATAGGCGGCATCGACTTCCCATTTATCGAGTGCCAGCGGAATGCAGCCGAGGGAAGTCACGGCATCGACGACCAGTAGCGTGTTGAACTCGTGGCACAGCTTGCCCACTTCCTCGATGGGTTGCCAGGCGCCGGTGGAAGTTTCCGCATGGACGATGGCCAATACTTTGGGCCGAACCTTGGTGAGCACCTCGCGGATGCGCTGCAAGTCGAACACCTGGCCCCAGGGGACTTCGATCGCGGTGACGTCGCCCGCCGGTGCGCTGGCCGACTTCGACGATGCGCTGGCCGAAGAAACCCTTGACGCAGACGACCAGCTTGTCGCCCGGCTCGAGCAGATTGACCAGGCACGTTTCCATGCCGGCCATGCCGGTGGCGCTGACGGGGAAGGTCAGGAAGTTCTTGGTCTGAAACGCCTGCCGCAGCATGTCCTGGATTTCGTTCATCAGCACCAAAAACTGCGGATCGAGATGCCCCATGAGCGGCGTGGCCATCGCGGTCAAGACGCGCGGATGCACGTCGCTGGGACCAGGACCAAGCAACAAACGAGGCGACGGATTCAGTTGACCGGGTAGGGACATTACGAACTCCTGCAATCGGTTTCACGTTTAGCCGCGACGTGCAGCGGAGCGGGTTCGATCAGCACCCGCGCTCCGCTGCGCGTCGCGGCTAAACCTGCATGCGCTCGCGCACCAGCGCACTGATTTTTTTGAACTGCGGATGATCCGGCCCCGCCGTCATCTCGAAGACCACCGTCTCCACCGTCGTCAATATCGCGCCGGCATTCTCCAGGCGACGAAGGGCCGTCTCGTGATCGATCGCGAAGCGGCTGGCCAGGGCATCCACCGGCAGATAAACCCGGAAATCCGCGGCAAGCAAATCCAGCGCGGTGTTGAGGACGCACACATGGCTCTCGATGCCCGCCAGAATGATCCGTGAACGCCCGAGGCGGCGAAACTCCAGCGGTACGCTTGGAATCCCGCAGGAACTGAACGCTACCTTATCCGGGCGTCGGGCAAGCGCTGGGCAAGCGGCGCCACCGTGGGACCAAGGCCTTTGGGATACTGCTCGGTCGCCATCACGGGCACGCTCAGGAGGCGAACCCCATCGATCAAAAAAGCGATGTTGCGAACGAGACCGTCGGAACCGGGAATCTTGACGACCAACTTTTCCTGCACGTCAATGACCAGCAACGCGGCTTCAGCGGCGAAGAGTTGCGTTGGATGAGCCATGACCAGGACCAAAAAAAGGAACAGAACGATCGCGTCCTGTTCCCATGGGGTGAAAGAAACCCCCTTGATCCCCCCTTCGCAAGGGAGGAAACCCGTACTGGGCGCTATTGGATTCGAACCAATGACCCCCTGCGTGTCGAGCAGGTACTCTAGCCAGCTGAGCTAAGCGCCCGGATACATACGTCCGATGTTATCTTATCGAAGTTAAGACTGGATCGGCGAATCGTCAAGAGGTTTTGTATCCGCGGGATTCGGAGTACCTCATCCCGCGGCTTGCTAGGGGTCACACAATCCAAGCCGCGCGATGAGGTACTCCGAATCCCGCGGATCTCTAACTACCGTAGATACCGATTGATGATGTTCTCCAGCATCTCCTGCCGGCCGGAGACGTTCTTGGCGGCGTCACCCTTCTCGAGCATGTACTTTTCGAGGTCTTCGAAGTTGGCCTGCCCGCTTCGATCTTTTGGCCGATGCCGCCGTCCCAGGAGGCGTAGCGCTTCTTGACGAAATCTTCTCAAGACGCCGTCCGCGCGAATCGCGGCGGCGATCTTCAGGCCCACGCGCGAAGGCGTCCATGCCGCCGATGTGGGCGTGGAACAGATCGACCGGCTCGAAGCTTTCGCGGCGGACCTTGGCGTCGAAGTTGACGCCGCCGGGCGTCGAGTCCGCCTTGACCCAGGATCACCAGCATGCACTGCGTCGTCAGATAAATGTCGGTCGGGAACTGATCGGTGTCCCAGCCCAGCAGCAGGTCGCCGCGGTTGGCGTCGATGGAGCCGAGCATGCCGTTGATGGACGCATAGGTCAGCTCGTGCATCATCGTGTGGCCGGCCAGCGTGGCGTGGTTGGTTTCGACGTTGAGCTTGAACGTATCCGCCAGGCCGTAGCCGCGCAGGAAGGCGATGCACGTTGGCGACGTCGAAATCGTACTGATGCTTGGTCGGCTCCTTCGGCTTGGGCTCGATGAGGAACTGGCCGGTGAAGCCGATCTTCTTCTTGTAGTCGACGGCCAGGTGCAAGAACTTGGCCAGGTGATCGAGCTCGCGCTTCAGGTCGGTGTTGTAGAGGTTGGAGTAGCCTTCGCGGCCGCCCCAGAAGACGTAGTTCTCGCCGCCGAGTTCCTTGGTGACTTCGAGGCACTTCTTCACCTGGGCGGCGGCATAGGCGAAGACGTCGGCGTTGCAGCTGGTGGCGGCGCCGTGCACGAAGCGCGGGTTGCTGAACAGGTTGGCGGTGCCCCAGAGCAGCTTGATGCCGGTGCGCTGCTGCTCCTCCTTGAGCGCCTTGGCGACCTTGTCGAGGTTGGCGTTGGTCTCGCGCAGGTTCTTGCCTTCGGGGGCCACGTCGCGGTCGTGGAAGCAATAGTAAGGGGCGCCGAGCTTCTCCATGAACTCGAAGGCGACGCTGACGCGCTTGAGCGCCATCTCGACCGAGTCGGTGCCGTCTTCCCAGGGCCGCACGGCGCAGCCGGGACCGAACGGATCGCCGCCCGTGCCGCGGAAGGTGTGCCAGTAGCAGACGGCGAAGCGCAGGTGCTCCTTCATCGTCTTGCCTTCGACGACTTCGTCGGGGTTGTAATGGCGGAAGGCGAGCGGGTTGTTCGAGTCGGGGCCTTCGAAGCGGATCTTGTCGATCTCGGGAAAATACGCCATCGCTGCACCTGGAAAGGAAATAAGATTGACGGAGGCTAGATTAAAATTACGGACGCAGGCGGCGTTCGCCAACGGAGAACTTCTCATGGCACACCAACATTCGCCTCGTTTTCTCAAGATCGTCGAGGCCGTCAAAAAGCGCGTGCGCGAGACGACGGTGGATGACGTGAAAGCCAAGCTGGACCGCGGCGAGACATTTATGCTCATCGATGTCCGCGAGGAGAGCGAATTCGCCAAGGACCATCTGCCCGGCGCGGTGCACCTCGGCAAGGGCATCATCGAGCGCGACGTCGAGGAGCGCATGCCGGACACCGGCGCGCCACTGGTTCTCTATTGCGGCGGCGGTTTTCGCAGCGCCTTGGCCGCCGACAACCTGCAAAAGATGGGCTACACCAACGTCCTGTCGATGGACGGCGGCATCCGCGATTGGCGGGCGAAGGGATATCCGCTGACGAAGGGGTGATTGGCAAGAGCCGCGCACGCAGTAAGCGGTTTGGCAGGACGACGCGCCGAACCGCTTACTGCGTGCGCGGCTCTTTCAAGCCCATGGAAACTCTCTCGCTGCGTGGCTTTCCGCCGCGCTCAACTCGACAGGCACATGCCCCGTCTCGTCCGACAAATACGCCGCGACGAGTGCCGCCACCGCCAGGCGGCCTTGGGCACCGGTCGGATAATCCGCTTCTTCGAGGAGCGCTTGCAGAACGGCCCGCGTCGGTGCCACGGCGTCGGCGGGCGCGATGGCCTGGTGGCCCTCCTCCCAGGGCATGCCGTAGCGCGTGGTCGGCAAGGCGCGATGCTCGTCCTTGCGGTGGCACCAGGTCATGTGGCCGGTAAGCTCATCGACGCTGATGCGGCCATGGCGACAGGCATATGTCACCAGCAAACCGTGGCCCTGGTCGGCGCTGCAATCGAGGGTGAAGCGCTTGCCGGCGGCGGTCTCCAGGCGGACGCAGCCGGCTCGGTCTTGAAATTGGGGGCCGCGCGGATTGGTGACCTTGTCCGGGGAAAACCAGGCGGTCGCAGTCACCGGAGCCGCGCCGGTCAAGTAGCGAAACATTTCGAAATAATGGGTGCCGTTCATCGCCAGGCCAAAGTTGCCGGCGACGACGGTGATGCCTGCGCAGGCCGCCCATGGCCGAAGAATCCGCAAGTCGGCGCGGCTCGGTGTACTGCTCCATGAAGCGCATTTGATGATTGACCGCCAGCCTGGCTCCGTGCCTGGCGCACGTCTCGATGATGCGGTCGCATTGGGCGAGCGAGACGGCGAGCGGCTTTTCGCAGAGGATAAAGCGGGCCCCGGCTTCGGCAGCCTGGCAGACATAATCGGCATGGGCGGGCGCCGTGGTGCTGATCACCACGCACTCGGGCCGGCTGGCGAGCAAGCGGCCGGCGTCGCTAAAAAGCTGGTGTGCCGCCAGTCCGCGTTCCTGGCTGGTTTGCTGCAAAGCGTCCGGGTTGGCGTCGGCGACACCCGTGAGCCTCAAGCCCAGTTCCTGCACGACTTGCACATGGCGCCGACCCATGCGACCGGCGCCGATCACGGCTGCGTTCATGGTCCCCTCCTTGGCGTTTATCCAATAATCGACTTTAGCTCTGCGTGAAAACGCACC
The DNA here is from genome assembly GCA_963750865.1 of uncultured Planctomycetota bacterium. Lineage (GTDB taxonomy): Bacteria > Planctomycetota > Planctomycetia > Gemmatales > Gemmataceae > CAVVSQ01. The sequence goes on along the minus strand of CAVVSQ010000016.1, from coordinate 243,633 downwards.
AGGCTGTCGGGCTCGCAAAACATATTGGCGGCGACCCGCTTCGCCGCGAGCGGATTGGATGCGATGTCGGCGGGACTGGAAACGAGGCGGCCCAGCCGTCATCGACGAGCGCTTGCAGGTATTCAACACCGGGCAGATTCACCAGATAAGTGGCCAGGCCGAACGAAAGCCCTTCCACAAGGGCGGCTGAATAAACGCCGATTTGCATCCGCGAACGAGCCAACAATGAATAGATGTCGCCGTCGTCGCTTGCCGAGACGGTGACCCCGGAGTTCGCCAACCAGGGGTAGCGCTGCCGCCAGTCGCCTTCGTAGGGATGCAAACGATAAACAATCGACGCGGTGAAACCCGGTTGTTGGCGGAGTTGGACGGCAAACCGCGACAGCGCCGGGCCGACGGTCGGCTGGGAGATGACGACGACCTGGTTTATTTTGGCGATGCCGCGGTGTTCGCGCACGCCGCGCTTCGAGATACGGATTGCCGACGGCAATGACGCGGTCGTCCGGCAGCGGAAAATCCAGGCAGCCTTTCCAGTATGGGCCGTAGACGAACAAGTAGTCCGGAAAGCAGCGCAGGCGGGCGTTCCGGGAAAAACGTAACACAAATCGACGGGCCCGATGACGCCGTGCTGGAGCTCGATGACGGGGATGCCGAGGCTTTTGCAAACCTCGATGGCGATGCGTTCATAGTAATTGATCGAGGCGACGAAGACGGCCTTGGGCCGCACGCGGAGCAGCAGTCTTTTGTAAAACCACAGCAGCGAGCGCCGCGTTTTTAAAATGGGCAGGGCGATGCCAGAGACATCAATGGTCGGCCCGAATCTTTCTTGAATGTGCGCCTGAATCTTGAGCAGCAGTTGCACGCCCGCTTGCGGCATGGCGCGTCCAAGAACTCACCAGACGATACGAACAGGCCATCAATGAAAACAGATCGTGATATTTGACGCTTTTGGTCCGCGCCGGTGCATAGTGGCGGCCGTTGCAATAGCGTTCGATGTAATATGCGGGCACATGTAACGAGTCGAGAAACGGATCGACGGTCGTGTCCCACCAGACGCCCGCTTGATCGGGCGTTCGCCGAGGGCAGCCGAAGAACATGACGGGCTTGCGTCGCGTCAAATATGGATTGTGAAGGACCAGCCCTGTGATCGACGCCAAGAGCTGTTTGCTCCAGCGCAGCCACGGTTGGCTTTGCTGAAAGGGCGCTGTCTCGGTCAAGCCCAGGGAGCGCTGGAGTTCATAGAAAACGTAGAAGCGAATGTGCTCCCAGAAATAGACACCGTCGATTTGCTTGATTGAAGAGATCGAGATCTTCCTCCATTCGGAGGAAATCGGCGCAGACGGCGAGGTTGGACAAAGGCGGTCGACCTTGCGGCGTGGTGACGGCTCTCCTGAGCCGTCCGATCGGTGGACGGCTCGGGAGAGCCGTCCCACATGCACGAACATTTTTGATTAGACTCGCTCCATGGAAATAACCCCCTGGAAGCTGCCCGGCCTGTTGCTCGTGCAACTGCGCGTCTTCCGCGATGCGCGTGGCTACTTCGTGGAACGCTTTCATGCGGACAAGCTCGGCCAAGCACGGCTTGCCCACGCTCTTCGCACAAGACAACCATTCGCGTTCGTTGCCCGGCGTGCTGCGGGGCTTGCATTATCAAGCGAACCCGGCCCAGGGCAAGCTCATCGGTGTCATCCAGGGGGCGATCTGGGATGTCGTCGTCGATCTGCGGGCCGCTTCGCCCACGTTTGGCCAAACCGCCGCTCTGGAGCTTAGCGCCGCCAACGCCTTGCAGCTTTGGGTGCCGGCCGGCTTCGCCCATGGCTTTTGCGTCCTGGGCACCCGCGCCGCGGATGTCCTTTACAAGGTCGATGCGCCCTACAACCCGGCCAGCGAAGGCGGCATTCACTGGGCCGACCCTGATCTGGCCATCGCTTGGCCGATCGCCGATCCGATCCTTTCCAGCCGCGATGACGAGCTGGGCAGCTTTGCGTCGTATCGGCAGCGGCCGGTGTTTTGAATCCCATTCCCACCAAAATCATGGGAAGTCGTGACCGAGGTTGAGGTGGTCAGAATCCCGGATCATTCGCTGGATGTGCTTCCGGGGTTTCGGAGTACCTCAACCCCGGCCAGTTTACGAAGGCGTTCAACCTTCGGAAGTTCAGGCCGCGGTCGTCCTGCACGGCACAGACATTTCTCGATGACTTCAATCACGCGGTCTTGCTGCTCGGCGGTCAAGCCCGACGGAGCTGGGCAGACTCAGGGCATCGCGGCTACAGTTGATCCGCGACCGGGCACTGGCGCGGCGGCAAGTGCGCGAAGCTCGGGCTTTGGTGCATCGGCTGCCAGAGCGGCCGCGCTTGAATGCGCTCGGCCGGCGAGATGCCGCAGCAACGCGCGGCTGCTCAGCGCCGGCCTCGTGTTCGTCGATCAGCACGGTGGACAGCCAATAGGTGCTGAACGCCCAATCGGCCTCGGTCAACATGCGAATGCCCGGCCGGTCGGCGAAAGCTTTCTGATAGCGCTCGGCGATGCGCCGCTTGCGTGCGACATACTCATCGAGGACTTCCATTTGGGCGACGCCCAGGGCGGCTTGCAGATTGGTGAGGCGATAGTTGAAGCCCATTTCGTTGTGGATGTATTCGAGCGGATCGTCCTTCGCTTGCGTGGTCAGATAGCGTGCCCGGGCCGCGAACTCGGGATTGTCGGTGACCATCATGCCGCCGCCGCCGGTCGTGATGATCTTGTTGCCGTTGAAGCTCAGGCAGGCCATGTCGCCGAGTCTGGCCGACCTTGGCGTTCATGGCCGCTGGGATCGCGGTAACGAGCCCCGAGCGCCTCGGCGGCGTCTTCGATGACCGTCAGGCCGTATTTGTCGGCCAGGTCCAGAATGGGCCGCATGTTGACGGGATGGCCCAAGACATGGACCGGCATGATGGCCTTGACGCGCCGGCCGCTGGCTTTGTTGTAAAGAGCGCCGTCGCGCCACTGGCATCGGTTTTCCAGAAACGCGCGGACCTTGCTGCGGATCCATCTGCCCGTGCTGCGGCTCGCAGTCGATGAACACCGGTCGGCGCCGGCATAGCGAACGGCGTTGGCGGAGGCGATGAAGGTCAGCGCGGAGACGAGCACCTCGTCGCCGGGCCCGACGCCGGCCACCAGCAGGGCGGTGTGGAGGGCCGCGGTGCCGCTGTCGGTCGCCACGGCGAAGCGCGTGCCTGCCGCGGCGGCGGCCATGTTGCTCGAAGCGTTCCACGAAAGGACCGACCGAGGAAACCCATTCGGTGTCCAGGCATTCCTTGACGTATTGCCAGGCGGCCTCGCCGCGGATATGCGGGACGCACAGGGGGATGAAGCCCGCGGGGGCGGCGCCACGGTTCAAACGACGTAGACACCGGTTCGATACCTCCCCTGGTGTTCGCGCAGCCAGTCGATGGTGCGCTGCAGGCCGTCCTCCAGCGCGACCTTCGGCTCCCAGCCGAGCAGCGTGCGTGCCAGCGCGTTGTCGGCCAGCAGGCGCTCGACCTCGCTTTTTTCCGGGCCGCAGTCGCTTGCTCGTCGGAGATGACCTTGATCGGCTTGCCCGAGAGCCGGCCGATGACACCGACCAGGTCGCCGATGCTGATCTCGCGCCCCGAGCCGAGGTTGATCGTCTCGCCGATGGCTTCGTTCGGCCGCGCCGCGCGCGAGAAAGCCGTCGACCGTGTTGGCGACGTAATTGAGATCGCGCGTCGGATGCAGATTGCCCAGGCGGACGCTTTGGCCGGCCAGGCACTGCGTGATGATCGTGGGAATGACGGCGCGCGCCGATTGCCGCGGGCCGAAGGTGTTGAACGGGCCGCACCGTCACCGACCGGCACGCCGAAGGAGCAGTGAAACGCCTCCGCCATCTTGTCGGCGCCGATCTTGCTCGCCGAGTAGGGCGATTGCCCCTGGAGCGGATGCGCCTCGTTGATGGGGACGTAACGCGCCGTGCCGTAGACCTCGCTGGTGGACGTGTGGACCATGCGGCCGACACCTGCATTCCTGGCGCCGCCTGCAAGACGTTGAGCGTGCCTTGCATGTTGGTGCGGACATAGGAGGCGGCGCCTGGTACGAATAGGGGATGGCGATCAGGGCGGCGAGGTGAAAGACCACGTCGCAGCCCTGCGACGGCGGCGCGGACGCTGTCGCGGTCGGCGATGTCGCCGGCGACGACTTCGATGTCGCCCTTGCGGCGGACTGGAATCGAGCCAGCCCCAGCTGCCCAGGGCGTTGTAGTGGACGAAGGCGCGCGTCCGCGCCCCAGGCGCGACCAGGCGCTCGGTGAGATGGCTGCCGATGAAGCCGCCGGCGCCGGTGACCAGCACGCGTTGCCAATCGCAGCTTGCCAGTTCAAGCCGCGAACCTCCCGGCTTTGATGTCTTGGTTGGCTTGATCGTAGTCCCCGTGCCGGCCGATGTCGAGCCAGTATTCCAGGATCGGAAAACAGGCGACGCGGTGTTTTTCCGCGATGAGCCGGCTGATCAGATCGGTCATGTCGAAGCGCTCGCCGTGGCGGAATGTAACCGTGGGCCCGCGGCTCGAGCAAGTAGATGCCGGCGTTGACGAAGAAGGTCAGCGACGGCTTTTCGACGATCTTGCGAACATAGGGCCCTCGCTCTCGATGACGCCATAGGGCACCTTGACTTCATACTTGCGCACGCCCACGGTGAGCATGGCCGCGTGCTCCTGATGGTAGGACAGCAAGGCCCGGAAGTCCACGTCGGTGAGGATGTCGCCGTTCATCACGAGCAGCGTCTCTTCGGGGCTGCCCATGAGCCCCAGGGCCCCGGCGGTGCCCAGCGGCTTGTCCTCGGAGACGTATTTCATCTCGACGCCGAACTTGTCGCCGTTGCCGAAGTGCTCGATGATCTTCTCGGCCATGTAATGCGTCGTCACGTTGACCCGGCGAATGCCGCTGGCCTGCAGTTGCCGCAGGATCACTTCGAGCAAGGGGCGGTCGCCGACCGGCAGCATGGGCTTGGGCATGTCGGCGGTCAAGCGGGCGCAGGCGGGTGCCGAAGCCTCCCGCCATGATGACCGCCTGCATGGGCAGCGGTTGGCTGGGAAGCAGTTCGTCCATCGTCACCAGATCGACGACTCGGTTTTGCTTGTCGACCAGCGGGATCTGGTGGAGGACCTTCTCCTGCATCAATTGAAGCAACGCCGCCTTGCTGGAGCCGACCGGAGCTGTCACGGGTCGGGGATAGGCCGAGGTTTTCTTCTGTTCCAAGAGCCCGGCTACCGAGCGTATCGAGCGAGTGCCCCAGCAAGATCCAGCGGCGCACGTCGCCGTCGGTGATGGTGCCGACCAAAGCGCCGCGGGCATCGGTGATGAGGATGATCCCTTTGCCGTGCTTGTCGATGTGGTCGATCGCTTCGCGAAAGGTGGTGGTGGCGCGGCAAGCACAAAGCGGCCACGTCCCGAGTCTTATCGGGGTGGTCGCCTTTAGCATCCTTGTCACCACTGCGATGCATGGGGTTCCTTCTCGCGGACAATATGCGTTCCTTGTGGACGGCTCTCCCGAGCCGGCCTGCAATCAGACGGCTCAGGAGAGCCGTCCACAATTGATCGATCCATCGGCGTGGCACGCTCTGAGGTACTCCGAAGGGCGTGGGTCATCCCCAGCACGCCCTTCGGAGGACCTCAGGGCGTGCCACCCAGTTGGTTACTCACGCCGCACGGCACCGGCCGGCGCGTCCCAGACGCGATGGCGCAGCCGCCAGTCGCCGCCCTCTTTTTTCCATAGGTGGGGCGAGCGGTATTTGTCGCACAGCTCCATGAAATGGTCCGGCTTCATCCCCAAGTAATCCATGATCTCCTGGAAATGCTTGGCCGGGAAATTCGCCGTCGAAGCGCTGCACCAGGGCGACGCCTTCCTCGCGCGTCAGATGTTGGTTGCGAATTTCCTGCGAGGCGTCGTAAGTCGCCCGGCCCAGGCCGAACTTGATCCAGGTCGTGTAATAATGGAAGCCGTCGATCTTGTCGTCGAGGCTGTTGTATTTGCTATAGGTTCCTTCCGTGCGGAACGGGTTGGCCTGGAAGCCCGTGTGCTCGGCGGCGTAGTAATAGCATTCCTGCGGCGTCCATTTGAGGTAATAGCCGAGATAGTGGACTTCGAGGTCGGACGCTTCCAGGGCCTTGGCGTCGGCCGGCAGATAGGCCTGCAGATCGTTGAGCGTCACGTTGTAGTTTCTCCATCAACTCCGGCACGCGCACGCCGCCCAGGTAAAGCTCGTCCAGGTTGTGTCATCGTGAAATAGGCTTTGTCGCGCAGCGAGGTGTTGTTGTCGGCCAGCGGGTTGCCGTATTCCGCTTCGTTCTCGCCGTAGAAGATGAGTGGAATGCCATGTTGCATGGCGATCTTGGGGGCCAGGTTCTTCTGGCCCAGGATGAACGTCTGGAACGGATGCAGCAAGTTTTCGATGGACAGGCGGGTGAGCAGCTTCATGATCCGCCCGTTTTGCTTGAACGTCACATTGTCGAAGCCGCCGATCTCGAGCCAGTTGCGGAAATTCTGCCAGCCGATGTCGGTGTACAAAATCGGCGGCCAGGTGCAGGTCAGGGGATGCATGCCGTACTTGTACTTGAGGACGTGCGCCTGATAGCAGCTATCCTTGCCGCCGCTGCCGGGCACCAGGCAATCGTAGGAGCCGTCGTTGCTGCGATAGCGGTCGAGCAGCTTGAGCAATTCCTTTTCGCGGGCGTCCCAGTCGATGTTGAATTTGCGTTCGGCATGCCGGCAGGCATCGCAGACGCCCTCGGCGTCGATGTGCATGGTCGGCGCCTTGCGGTCGCGGCGCGTGCTTGTGCTCGGGGAAGGAGCAGGGCCGCTGATTCGACATCACGCAGCGCTTGCAGAACACCACCTTCTTCGGGCAGACCATAATAGGCCTGCAACTTTTCATGCGGCATGCGCGCTCTCCTGGGTTAAACCATCGGCTTCGCGATCATGGCCGCGAGGTTCTGGTAAATCCGCAAGCCTTGCCGTGCCGCTGCGTTCGGGGTGAAACTGAAACGCCATCACGTTGCCGCGGCGCAGGCTGGAGCAGAAGTCGATGTGGCCATAGCGGCGTGGTGGACAGGACGACGTCAGCGGCGTCAGCCGGCTGCACATGGAACGAATGGACGAAATACATGAACGCGCCGTCGGGTAGGCCCTGCGAGCGGTGAGGCGTGCCAACCCGCCCCCGGCCCCCCCTTCGTAAGGGGGCAGGAAATGCGATTCCATCCGACCTGCGGCACCTTGAGCGTGCCCGCCGGTCCCTGCGGCGCTCGAAGCGGACGACCTGTCCCTCGAATATGCCGAGGCCCTTGTGGCGGCCAAATTCGCAGCTTTCCGACATGAGCAATTGTTGGCCCAGACAGATGCCGATGAGCGGCAGGTTGCGGGCGGCAATGATCGCGCAGCGGGCTTACCAAATCGAGCTTGTGCAGGTTGGCCATGGCATCGCCGAAAGCGCCGACTCCGGGCAAGATGACGGCGTCGGCGTTGAGAACTTCCGCTTTGATCGGACGTGATCGGACGCTTCCAGGCCGACGTGCTCGCACGCATTCTGGACGCTGAAAAGATTGCCCAGACTGTAATCGACGATCGCGACCGTCGGTCTGCGCGACAGCATAATGCGATAATCCTCCGTGCGGGCGGACCTTAGCAAACATCGTTGGCGAACAAGGGCAGTCGGTCGCCAGCCAAGGCCGCGGGTTGAGGTAGCTGCAGAATACCCGCGGGTCGCTCCTGCTAGGCGAGAACCCTCAGCTCGCGCGTCGCGGCTCAACTCGCCTTCATGCAGCGGCAATCGATGCCATGTGTCCGCAAGTGACTCCTTCAGTCCTCCAGCGAACTGGGCGTGATTTTGCCGAAACCGACACGGCGGCGCAGAAACTCCGTGTTCCCCTCGCCGCCGTGGTGATCGGCATGTGCGGACGCTTGCTTGATGGTGTGATAATGCAGCACCGACGCCAGGCTGACGGCGTCGGCCTTGCCCTGCTCGATCACGTCCACGACATGCCCCACCGTGCCCGCGCCGCCGCAGGCGATCACGGGAATCGACACCGACTGGGCGATGCGGCGTGTCAGCTCGATGTCGAATCCCTTGCCGGTCCCTTCCCGGTCCACCGAGGTTACCAACAATTCCCCTGCCCCCAACTCGGCCGCTTGCACGGCCCACGCGAACGCATCCACGCCGGTCTGATCCCGGCCGCAATTGGTGTAACAGTGATAGGCGCCGTTGGGCTGGCGAATCGTCTCGATGGAGACGACGATCGTCGAGGAGCCGAATGCGCGGGCCGCCTCGCGAATGAACTCGGGGCGCGCGAGGGCGGCGGTGTTCAGAGCGCACCTTGTCGGCCCCGGCACGAAGGACGGTGCCGAATATCCTCGACCGTGCGCAGGCCGCCGCCGACGCACAGGGGAATCAAGACCTCGCCGGCCGTGCGGGCGACGATGTCCAGCAAGCTGTTGCGGCCATAGAGACTGGCGACGGCATCCATGTAAAGCAGCTCATCGGCGCCGCTCTCGTAGTAAAAGCGGGCGAACGCCTCGGGCTTGCCGAGCACGCGCAGGCCTTCGAGGTGAATCCCCTTCACCAGGTTGGGGCCTTTGATATCGAGCTTGGGGATGATGCGGATCATTATGTAATCCCGTCTGTTGGTTAGCCGCGACGCGATTGCGGAGCGCGGCGAGACGTATCCTCGCTTCTCCCCTTACGAAGGGGGGGCCGGGGGGGGTGATTGCGTTCTTGCACATTTCACCCCCCCCCACCCCCCCTTCGTAAGGGGGGGAGTGACGCGCGTATTCAACAAAAATTCTTGCGAATCAGCTTATCGTCCAGCGCTCACGCCCTTGAAACAATTCACGATCTTGGCCGCCGCGGTGCCGTTGCCGAACGGATTGACCAGCGTGCGCAAGCCTTCGCGAAACTTCGGGCTGAGCGCCTGGCGGATGCCGTGCGCGATGGCGGCGCGGTCATACGTCGACGTCGATCACGTTGGCCGCCCGGCAGCGTCCCTGTTGCCGCGTGCCGATGTTGACGACCGGCAGGCGAAACGACGGCGCTTCGATGAGGCCGCTCGACGAATTGCCCACCATTGCCGCCGCGACGCGTCATCACGCTGAAATACGCTTGTGTGCCGAGGTTATCGACCAGATAAGCATTCGGCGTGGCGCGCGACGTAGTCATCGATCATCTTGGCGACCAGCCGGCCATTGGTGTCGGCGTTCGGCAACGTGAAGATGACGGGCATGTCGATGTCGCGTAGGGCGCGCCAGCAGTTCGCCGACATACCAGGCGGTTTGGTCATATTCCAGCGTCACCGGATGAAACGTGACCAGCAGCGGCGGCGGCGACAGCTTCAGCGGAAAGCGTGCTTCCAGTTCGGCGGCGGACAATAGACCATGTCGCGCAGGTTGTCGAGCCCCGGCGCGCCGGAGACGGTGACGCGCCACGGCTCCTCGCCCATTTGCTTGACCCGGCGGGCGCAGCGCTCGGTGGCGACGAAGTGCAGGTGACTCAGCTTGGTCATCGAATGGCGCAGGGCGTCGTCGATGGCGCCGAGCGAAACTTCGCCGCCGTGAATGTGGGCGACCGGAATCGTGAACGGCAAGGCCGCGATGACCGCGGCGTGCATCTCCGCGCGATCGCCGATGGCGAGCAAAATATCGGGCCGCCGGCGGCTGTAGATCTGCGCGAAGCCCATGGTGCCGACGCCCATCGACTTGGCGACCCCTTCGGGCGTATCCGAGGCAACGAGCATTTCCACGCGGTCGTCGATCGTGAAGCCATCGGCCTCGATGGCGCGCCAGGTCGAGCCGAATTCCGGCGCCAGGTGCATGCCGGCGACGATGAGCCGCAATTCGATGTCGGGATCGGCCTGAAGCGCGCAGCACCGGCAGCAAGATGCCGTAATCGGAGCGGGCGACGGTGACGGCGGTGATGTTTCTCATGCCACCATGTCCAGAGTCAAGAGCGTGCCGGCGACGATACGGGTCTTGGCGGTGCGGCCCACGACGAACGCCCGCAGCGCCGGCGGCAAGCCCGTGCCGGGACGGCGGACGCCGACGCTGTCCAGCGTCAGGATGCTCCCCGGCGCGAATGTCGCGCAGGGCCACCAAGCTTTTGCGGGCGACGGCCGCGGTGCCGCTTTCGGAAGCCGCCGCGACTTTGCGGCCATCGCCCAGGGCCGCCTCGACGATGCGGATGCCGCGCACCAGCGCCGCCAGTTCGGCCGGTTCCGCGGAGGCCTGGTGATCCGGGCCGGGCATGGTGCGATCGAGCGTGAAATGCTTTTCGATGACGCAGGCACCAGGGCGACGGCGGCCAGCGAAACCTCGATGCCCAGCGTGTGATCGGAATAGCCGACCGGCCACGCCGAACGCCTGCTCCAGCAAGGCCATCGCGCGCAGGTTGCTGTCGGCCGGATCGGCGGGATAATTGCTGACGCATTGGAGCAGCGCCAGCTGGTCGTTGCCTTCACCTCGAATGGCGGCTGACCGCCGCCTCGACTTCGCCCAGCGACGCCATGCCGGTGGACAGGATGATCGGCTTGCGTTTGCGGGCGATGTGCGCGAGCAGCGGCAAGTTGGTGATTTCGCCGGAAGATATCTTGAACGCGGCCACGCCCAGATCGTCCAAGAGATCGGCGCTGGCTTCATCGAAGGGCGTGGACAAGAACAAGATGCCGCGCGCCTGGGCGTGTTCCCACAAGGCTTGGTGGTCTTCCTGCGGAAAGCTCCAGGCGGCGCAGCATGGCGTGTTGCGTTTCGCCGGCGCCGGTCTGCTTGGCTTGGTAGGCTGCCTTGGCCGCGGTGGGCGTCACGAGCAAATCGGCGCGGAATGTTTGGAATTTGACGGCATCGGCGCCGGCATCGGCGGCGACGTCGATGAGCTGCCGCGCCAGGGTCGACATCGCCGTTGTGATTGACGCCCGCCTCGGCGATGACGAAGCAGGGCTGGCCCGGCACCGATGGCTCGATTGCCCACGATTAGCGGCTGTGGCGGCACGAGGCGATCCTCCTTGACCTAAATGCCGTGCGAACGAATCGCCTGTTATAACCCACGCGCCGCGCAGGCGACAAGGCCGACTCCGGTTTTAGGGGCACGGGTTGCGAGCGTGCCCGGAGGCGGCAGGTTGAGAAACGTCGTCCCGCCTTATCGCCCCGATCGCCCCTTGCCCCTCTTTTTTTCGCTTTTTCTCCTTGACGCATCTTCTTTTCCCGGTGAGAATTGACGTTATCTTGGTGGTTTGAGCAATTGCGAAACGATACCATGCCAGGTTTGCGTTAGAGCATTTCCGAAACGCTGGCAAATTGCAAAAGAGGTCCTGTTGCCAGCATGGTGCGAGTTGACGTCGTTTTGAAGCTAAGTGTTGTCGGTTTGCTGGCGTGTGCATGCGGATTGGGTTGCGGCGGTTCCCACAAGCCGCCGCCCGGCCAATCCATCGGCAATGAACCTACAAGAGATTCTTTGGGCTATGTCAGGGCCACGAACAGCGTGGGAGTCATCCTCCCGGAACAAAGAGGAATTGGTGCCCTTTTTCAAGTACTGACCCGGACCCGGATGATCCAGACAGGCCAGTCGAAAGAGTCGACACAACGAAGGTTTATCCGTTCGCCGAACGACGATCAGGAATATGTGATTCGACTGGGGTTTCGACCTGCGTGATTTGGATAGGCAACCCAAGAACCTGGCCTGTCATGGCCTATGAAAAAACAGGTCAAGGACGGCAAACGCTTTGTGTTGCAAGGGCGCTATGTAAGACCGTGACCGACGAAGACTTGCGGATTTGCCGTTTCCCGAGGGATTCAAGAGCCGTGAAAAACGAGTGGCGAGGTGAGTGGCGAATGGCTGGGAAGCAAGTGAGCCGAACATCAAGATTTAATTCCTCTTCATTTTAGGAGACATCCATTATGCGAAACGCATGGCAAGAGGCTTGGGTTCACCCTGATCGAGTTGCTGGTGGTGATCGCCATCATCGCGATCCTGATCGCGCTGTTGGTGCCCGCCGTGCAAAAGGTCCGGGAAGCCGCCAACGTGACGCAGTGCACCAACAACCTCAAGCAAATGGGCCTGGCGTTCCAGACCCACCACGACACCTATGGCGTCTTTCCCTCCGGAGGAAGATCCTGGAAGATTCCGCTCCGGTGAGAATCAAGAGGATCCCGGCCGATTACCGTCATCAATCATGGGGCTGGGCCTATCAAATTCTGCCCTACATCGAGCAGGAAAACTTGTGGGCCTATCCACAGGATAGTGTGATCGCGGCGACGGCGGTCTCGATCTTATATGTGTCCCTCGTTCCGCGGCCCCATTCTGCGACCTTATCACAGGGCACCGACGCGGGCGACGATCCCATTCGGGCCATGATGGATTACACCGCCTGCGTCGGCTCCTACTACGGAAATTACGATGGCGCGATCGTGCCTACGATGGATATCGAGGCTACCGCAGGCAAATCTGGACTGACGCGCAAGATCACCGATATCACCGACGGCACGTCCAACACCATGCTGATCGGCGAGAAATACGTCGATTTCCAAGCGGCGTGCGACCCTAATTACAATGGTCGCGGGGGCACCGCGTACGGGCCTTGCAATGACGATCAAGGTTGGGTCGATGGCTGGGACAATGACACCATTTGCGATGCGTATGGGCAGCAACTCCGGTCGGTCCCGTCGAGTTGCCCAAGCAAATTCGCCAGGACCAAAACTCCGACGATTGCGGTTTTAACTTCGGCTCGGTTCACGAATCGCTGCACGTCGTCTTTTGCGATGGGTCGGTCCATTCCGTCAACTACAACATCAAGCCAGCCATCTTTTTAAATATATGCGTCATTAACGACGGCAATGACACGGGTTTCGGGGATCAATAGCTTTCGCGCCGGCCTGTTGATTCAGGCGGCGCAACATGGTAGGCCGCTCTCTCGCGTCGGATTTCTGCCGCATGGCGAGTGAGCGGCCTTGCACTTCTCGGGCAGGATTTCAGTGGTTCGCGCACGTCCGCATGCATCGTTCTATATGGCTGATCGAGATCTCATCGTGAATAAGGTACGCTTCATAGCCGGTTTCCAGATGGTCCTTGTGGCGTTGCTGAGCAGCGTATGCGGCTCCGGTTGCGGCGGCGGCGAGGCGGTGCCCCGGGTGACGAAGTCCACGGGCCATCTGAAGGACATAGCCTTGGGCTACTTGAAGGCCACCGAGGCCCTCGGTTATCCGCCGCGCAATAAGGACGAACTGATTCCTTTTTTGAAGCCGGAGCAAGACGATCCCGAGAGCCCACCTCCCGAGATTGACATGGCCGAGCTATTCCGTTCGCCCACCGACGATCAAGATTATGTGATACTCTGGGGCGTCGATTATCGGGAATATGATGTGCCGAGGCGCAAGCTGCCGGTGTTCGCCTATGAAAAAGTAGGCAAAGACGGCAAACGCGAGGTGGCGCAGGGCCGCTATGTTCACACGGTCACGGAGGAGCAATTTGCGAACCTGCCGTTTCCCAACGGCGTGCAGCCGCCGTGATGAAATGTGTGGCTTGGCCAGAAATGGGGTGGCACGCCCTGAGGTACTCCGAAGGGCGTGAAGGACGCGAAAAAAGCACGCCCTTCGGAGTACCTCAGGGCGTGCCACCCGGCCGCATATTCCCCTCTCCCCGGTACTCGGGGGAGAGGGGCAGGGGTGAGGGGGCTCAGGTGGTTCGCAAAGACGTGCTAATTTGGCGAGGGATTCAGTCCCCCCTCACCCCTACCCCTCTCCCCCCGAGTACGGGGGGAGAGGGGAGGATTAGCGCGCGGCTCGGAATTTTGGGACGTTTCCGATTTGGAAAACAGCAATCATCTCTTTACTTAGGGGGCGACGTCATGCGAATGACACAGAGGGCAAAAGGATTCACCCTGATCGAGCTATTGGTGGTCATCGCCATCATCGCGATTTTGATCGCGCTGTTGGTGCCGGCGGTGCAAAAGGTGCGCGAGGCGGCCAACGTGGCCCAGTGCAAGAACCAACTCAAGCAAATCGGGCTCGCATTCCAAAGCCATCATGACACGTTTGGCGTCTTCCCGTCGGGAGGAACGTCCTGGCAAGATTCGGCCCGCGTGCGCGACGCCAACGGAAGTCCGTCGGATTACAGAAGCCAATCGTGGGGATGGGCCTACCAAATCCTTCCGTACATCGAGCAGGAAAACCTTTGGTCTGCCAGGAGCGACCTGTCGGTTGCCGAGACCGCGGTGGCGACATATTTGTGCCCCTCGTTTCGCGGGCCGGTCGTGCGCCGTACGGCTCAGGCGCCGCCAGACGCGCCATGATGGACTATATCGCCATGGGCGGCAGCTACGGCAGCTCGGGTGATTTGACCTCGGGAAGCAACGCGTTCGACGGTGCCATCGTCCCATCGAAAAACAAGAGCAGCGCTGTTCGCAAGATCACGGACATCGTGGACGGCACCTCCAATTCCTTGCTCGTCGGCGAGAAATTCGTCGATGGGGCGTTTGCCTATATTCCAAGCGGCCAAACAGGCGGCTGCAATGAGGATCAGGGGTGGGTGGACGGCTGGGACAACGACGCGGTCGGCTATGGCGTGGATTATTACGGCAGCAAAGGATCGCCGCCCGTGATTCCCATGAGAATTACGGCCCTCAATCAAACCGACGATTGCGGCGGCGCCTTCGGTTCGGTCCATGAAAGCTGCATGTTCGTCTTTTGCGACGGCTCCGTCCATTCGCTCGGGTTCGATATCAAAGGCACAGTCTGGATGCGGCTCTGCAGCATCAACGATGGGCAAGTGACGGGCTTCGAGGATTAGACAAAGGAGCCGCGCACGCAGTAAGCGGTTTCGGCGACGCGCCACCGCAGAAACCGCTTACTGCGTGCGCGGCTCTATTGGGATGGCGTAAACAATCATGTCCTCCACGGCGCCGCGGATTGGCTTGGAGCCCATGCACTGATGCGGCCAGGCTCGTCGGAGCTTGAGCCTGGTCGCTTCGCTGAAAAGCACCGTCTGCCCGCAACTCTTGGTCAGTTCCTCGATGCGCTGCGTCATATTGACGGTTTCGCCGATCGCGGTGAATTCGAGACGGGTTCGATGGCTGCCGTCGGGCAGAGGGATGGTGGCGCCGATGCAGCCGACCAGGGCCGGCCCCGAATGAATGCCGATGCCGATCTTGAGGGGCGCTTGCCCCTGAGCTTCGAGGTCGTGATTGAGCTTCTTGAGGCGGCACAGAAAATCGTCAGCGGCGGCCAAGGCCATGTCGGCATGATCGTCATGCGGAAGGGGCGTTCCAAAAAGGGCCATGAAGCCGTCGCCCAGGAACTTGTTGACCCAGCCGCCGTGTCCCTCGACGGCCTCGACGCCCAGCGACAAAAAGCGATTGAGCAACTCGACGACCTTTTCAGGAGCGGCGCCGGCGGCCCGGCGCGTGAAACCGCGGATGTCGGCGAACATGACCGTGATATCCTGGACGTTGCCGCCCAATTGCCCATAGCGTTTCAGGATTTCGTCGCGTACCTCCGGCCCCACCATTTGGCCAAGCGTTCGTGCACCTGCCGGCCCACGGTCAAGCTCCGGGCCATGTTGTTGAATGAGTCGGTCAAATGGCCCCACTCATCAGGGCGCAATTCGCCGATGCGCACGGCGAAATTCTCCTTGGCGATCTCGCGCGTGGCCGCGATGTGGCTTTGCAGCCAGCTCCCCATGTCCTTGGCGACAACCCAAAAGATGATGGCGCCGGTGCCAATGCCGAAGACGATGACACCGACGATGAGCGGCAAGAGGGCGTTATCGGTGTCGTCGATGAAATTGAAGATGATGAGCACGAGAACAATGATGGGCCCGACCGAGACGGCTGCCCAGAGAAACCAAAAACGAACTTGGAAGGGTAGGGAGATGGCCCCCTTGACTTCCGCGGGCCGAACGTCGGTGAAGACGAGTGGATAAAAGTAGCCAAGCAAAAAGCGCTCGAGCAGTACGAACGTTTGAAAGGAAGTGACGACGGCGGAGACGATGAAAGAAGCGAGGAACTGGCCGAAAATGCCGGACGCATCCTCGGGTCCGCCAAAGACGCAGATCATGAAGGGAAAGTAGAGGCCGCCGGGCACCCACAAAAGAAAGTTGCAGAGAAGCTGATACCACGGCAAGTTGATCAGGCGCCGCTGGGCCGCTTGGGCAAGCGCCGGCGTCATGGGGCGGGCACCCTGCCGCGCGATGAAGGCATAGAGCGGCTGGACCAGCCAGGCACAGATTGCCATCCCCACAACCCAGCTCAGCGTTGTATACAAGGGAACGGCAGGATGCCAAAAAGCGTCTTGTTGGGCTGGGGTGCAGTTGATCGACGATGAGCTTGTCGTTGTAGAGGAGGTTGGCGACCGACCAGATGGCGTTAGGCCAGATGATGACGACGAACACGGCCACAAACGGGTGTCGCCTGGCGAGCCAGTCGAGGGGGGCCAGGGCGCGCGGTGCGGGACACCGCCTTGGGCGTGATGGGTGGAGGCACGGTTGCCGTCGGCGCTCGCACTTCGTCCTCGACGTATGCCATGGAAGGGCCCGGAAAGGCTCAGTCCACCGTTACCAAACGGTGTTTTATCGGTGAAACTGTCGGTTAGCCGCAATGTGCAGCGGTGCGTGCTGCGATGCGTGCTGCGAGATCATCGTTATAAGCTGACGGAAAAAGCCTCGATAACTACCCCGACGGGGTTTAATCTTCCAGTCCAGGGTTTGCGCAGCGTACCCTGGGTAAATGACAAAGGTGACGGATACCCCAAAGGGGTTGCATCGGAGGCTATACTTTCCAAGGGATGCAACCCCTTCGGGGTAGTTTATGGATTCCGTCAATTAACCCAGGGTACGCTGCGCGAACCCTTTTCTATGTGTGGCAAGAAGGTTTTCATCGGGGATGCTGGCGACTCTATAGATACGAGGATTTTTGGCCGCGCGCCACGTAGCACGCAGTCCGAGCACACCCAGCGTCGCGGTCTGCCCTTCCTTGTCCTCGCTTCATGCGATCATTGCTCTGCAAGCTGTCCCTTCGACTCGCGGCGAACGCCTCTGCTGGACTTTGGCCATCGGCTAACCCTAACCTTTTTCCTGGAATGTATCGCCCTTGTTGCCAAGAGCGACCATCGAATTGGCTTCATGGAGGATCGCGCCGATGCCTCGGTCACGCCCCTCGATACTGGGCTCGGCGCTCCCCTGGGGGCGCTAAGGGTCTCTTGTGGAAGGTGGCGCAACAAAGGCGGTCTCGCTGCTTCGTCGAAGTCCGCTCCTTTCTTTCCTGGAGGATTGCTTTCGAGCTTGGCTCCAACAGAATCATGCTCTCGCCAAACCTTGATACAACTGGCTCTGATCGAATTTCTCCCCGCGACCGCCGACCCGGTACAAGGCCAACGCCAATTTCCGCATCACGCCGATCACGGCCGGCTTGCCTTCGCCACGCCGCAGCGCCTTTTGCTGCATGTACCAACTATGCACCGGCTCTTGCTTGACCCAACGCAACGCCGCCAAATACAACCAACGGCGAACCTTCGACGAGCCGCGCTTGCTGATTTTCAACTTGCCCTGCCATTGGCCGCTCGAGCGTTCGGCCAGGTTCAAACCCATCGCCTTGCGATAGGCAGCTCCGCAGTGATAGCTACTGGGATCGCCTAGCTCCACCCACAAAACGCACGCCGTCGGCACGCCGACCACCTCACCCATGCCGCCAATCGCCGCATGCTCGCGCGTTAACGCACGCAAACGTTTTCGCGCCGCCGCTATCTCGCCTCGGCAATGCTGTATCTGCCGCGCGTAACGCCGCAGCCGCTCTTCGTCCCAGCGACCCATCGACACCCCGGCCGTTTGCCGGTGCTGTCCACGACGCTTGCGCTTTTTCCGCCGACAAATACTGACGTGACCATCGGCGCACGCACGCTACGCATCGACTGCGCCCGCCAGGCCTCGCGGGCCGCCATGCTCCGCCAAGCAACGGAGTAGCGTGCCCGATGTTAATTGGACAAGCCGCGTCGCTTCCGGCCAATGCCGACTTAGCAACGCTTCCACTCGGCCACACCATAGCATCATCTGGCGCCGTTGACCGTCCATCCATTCCACTTGATAAGCCAACTCTTGCTCCATCTCGCTTGGCGTTTTCATGGGCCAAGGCCAACTGCGTCCCTGGGCAGCCAGTTCGGCGATTATCGCGGCGTCTTTGCCGTCGTGCTGCGAAGGCACGCCATCAAACACTTCCGCATAATCCGACGCTTGCTTGGGACTGACCCGATGGACTTCCAAATCGGCCTTAACGAGCGCTTGCCGCAACGCGTCGCCATAAGTACCCGTTGGTTCCAGCGCCACGACCAACCGCCGACCGCAGCCGACCTGACGCAGACATTCCACAAGCCGGGCCACATCAAACGGATTGCGGACATGCCAAGGCCGATCAAAATCATCCGCACCCCATCGAAGGGTGCAGCGGATCGTTTCTTTGCCAATATCCAAGCCCGCATGCACCACCGCTTGCTCCCGCTCACGCCACCACGACTCCGGCTCAACCCGATTGACATCCACTGCCCGATATGCTCTGCTCTTCATGGGGATGACCTCCTGTACGTGGACCGGTATTCGTTCACCGAACACCACTATTCCACTTTCGAGGCATCCCCTTTGTCCACCCTTTCTATAGCCAACTGGGCTGAGAGATTTAACCGCTTCGCGGTAGTCAAAAGGCCGGGCTCCGCCTCGCCGCGGAACTGGGCTGAGAGATATAACCGCTTCGCGGTACTCAAAAGGCCGGCCTCCGCCTCACCGCTGAACGCTGTTCCCCTTCACACCTCGCGCTTCGCCTCTATATTATGACTGCATGTTCCCAGTGGACTGCTTCCTTTTCTTGCGAATCCCATCATGAGCGACAGCGACAAGATTCAACAACCGATTGCGCCGTCTGTCGCCGGAAACGACACCGCCGCCGGTGAGTGCGCCGACCAGTGAAGCGGCAGCGGCGATCACCGCCGCTCCCCCGAGCTGCGCCTGCCGCCAGGCGCGGGCCAAGGCCCGGCCAGCGTAAGCCGGGCGATGGGGGCCAGGGAGGCAATCCGCGCCGGCGCCTGCGCGAGCCGATCCCCTCGCTGGATGTCGAGCGTTATCAGTCAGGGCCTAGCATGAAGGAGTTGGATGCCGAGATCGAAGGCGAGCTGGAAGCGGCGCTGGCCGGCATATCCGGTCAAGACCTGCTGGCGGCCGAGACCTCCGCGCATGTCCGCCAGCGGCCGGTGCCGCGGATGACCATGGCCGCAAGCAAGGCAAAGTGTTGTCGGTGCACGGCCAGGACGTGTTTGTCGAAGTCCCGGGCGGCCGCAGCCAGGGAGTCTTGCCGATCTTGCAATTTCCCGAAGGGCCGCCCGAAGCCGGGGACGACTGTCGATGTCAGCATCGAAGGCTACGATCGCGCCAATGGTCTGCTGATTTTGACGCGCCTGGGTGCGGCGGTGGTGGCCAACTGGTCCAGCATCGCCGAGGGCATGACGGTCGAGGCGCGGGTCTTGGAGACCAACACCGGCGGCTTGGCGGTCGATATCAACGGCATCCGCGGTTTCATGCCGATCAGCCAGATCGATCTTTATCGCGTCGAAAACACGGCCCAATTCGTGAACCAGAAGCTATTGTGTTTGGTGACGGAGGCCAATCAAGAAGAACGCAACCTGGTGGTCAGCCGGCGTGCGCTCCTGGAAAAGCAACGCGCCGAGTTGCGCGAGAAAACGTGGGCGAGTTGGCCGAGGGGCAGGTGCGCCAGGGCATCGTGCGTTCGGTGCGCGACTTTGGGGCCTTCGTCGATTTGGGGGGCGTGGACGGTCTACTCCACGTCAGCGAGATGAGCTGGAAACGGGTGCAAAACCCCAACGACATCGTGCAGCCGGGGCAAACCGTGAAGGTGGTGGTCCTCAAGATCGACCAGGAGACGCGCAAGGTCGGCCTGGGGCTCAAACAGCTCGAAGCCAGCCCGTGGGACAACATCCGCGAAAAATACGCGATGGGACAAACCGTCGAAGGCAAGGTTTCGCGGCACGATGGATTTCGGCGCCTTCGTCGAGTTGGAGCCCGGCGTCGAGGGCTTGGTGCATATTTCCGAACTGTCGCGCGGCAAAACCTGGCGCGTCACCGACGTGGTCAAGCCCGAACAGGTTGTGGTCGTGAAAATCCTGAGCGTCGATCCCGACCAGCGGCGCATCTCGCTCTCGCTCAAAGCGGCGTTGCCCCAAGATGTGGCCAAAAAGACGGACGATGAGGAAGAAGATATCGGTGAGGTCGAAGTCAAGCCGCGGGCGCGGACGACGCCGCTCCGCGGCGGCGTCGGCAACGAGGCCTGGCTGCCGCAGATTCCGGAGCCGGAGGAGGGGGGCGAATGAGCAGGAAGTATGGCGAATTCGCGTGAGTTGGTGTATAGTCGCCTGCCACCACTCCCGTGGTAATATCGTTAAACCTATGTGTAAGGAGAACGCATGACTCGATTCGTCGCCGTGCTGGTCGGAGTGCTCACATTGACGCTGGTAATTGACGCCAATGTGTTTGGCGGCGCCAAGGAAGGCAAGATGCGCTGGTCGCACGTAAAGACCGGCAACTGCAAGTGGGGCAAAGCCTTGGCCATCCCCGCCGCCCAAAACAATCAACCGGGCGTGTTGACTTTGAAGATCACCTACAAAGCGAAGCAATTGGCGGAATTCTTCGTGATCGGGGACGGCGATACCGACCTGGACCTCATTGTCAAGGATGCCGCCGGCGTGGTGGTGACCAAAGACGTCGATCCGCCGGCCAACATGGGCGGCGGCTCGGATTTGTGCGGCTGCCGTTGGACTCCCGCCGTCGAGCAGGAATATACGATCATCATTCTCAACAATAATCCTGAAGTGAACGTGGCCATGGCGGGCACGAATTAGGAGCGAGGGCGAGTGGCGAGTGGCGAGAGAAGACAGGAATGCATCGTCCCGTGCTCGCGCCCATCACCGGAGCCATTATCGACCAGAATTCGCCGAAGCCGGCAAACGTTGCCGGCTTCGTGTTTTTTTGCGCGGGCGATGGCAAGCCGGGCTTCAAACCCGTAAAACAATGTAGATTGCCAGCATTTTTCGCGTAACAGCAAAGAATCCTAAAGATGGGAGGATGACGGCGGTTCGCAATGGGGGGATCAATGTCGCCATAAATCTACCCTCAATGATTAAGTTTATTGCCGTTCGCCTGTCGACCGTTTGGTAAACTTGGGTCATAAGCTGGGTGACGCATAACATGGCGGATGTAGTCTGACCGTGCGAGATGCCATGAAACGCGACTTGCAAGGGCGGCGCATCCTTATAACCGGCGCTTCCGGCGGCATCGGCCGTGCGCTTGCGCTGAGCAACTGGCGGCATGCGGGAGCCTGCCTGGTGCTGGCGGCCCGATCGGAGGATAAGCTGCAGGAAGTCGCGGCATCGTCGGCGCAACGCGGCGCTGAAGTCGTCGTGCATTCCCGCCGACATCACCCGCGACGACGATCGGTCGCGCTTGCTCGCGCAGGTGGAAGAGCGGTTGGGTGGGCTCGACGTCCTCGTCAACAATGCCGGCGTGGCCAGTTGGGCGCATTTCGCGGATTCCTCGGAAGCGATTTTGCGGCAGATCATGGAGGTCAACTTCTTCGCGCCTGCCGAATTGGTGCGCTCGGCCATTCCCATGCTGGAGCGGGGGCGTCAGCCGGCTGTGGTGAACGTCGCCTCGATGTGCGGCCGCCGAGCGATGCCGGCCTGGTCGGAATACTCGGCCAGCAAATACGCCCTGTGCGGCCTCACCGAAGCGCTGCGCGGCGAGTTGGCACGCTTTGACATTGATGTGCTCTTGGTGCTGCCGGGACTGACGCGCAGCGATTTGCCGAAACATCTGTTGCTGGCCCGAGGGTCGCGCGAAAATCGACTTTGCCAAGGGCATGGCTCCCGCGAGACGTGGCTGCCGAAATCGTCGCGGCCTTGCGCCGCAACACGACGGAAAAGGTCATCGGCCGCGACGCCCGCGCGATGTTGTTCGCGAGCAAGTTTTTCCCCAGGCTGACCGATTGGCTGCTCGCCCGCAAGGTGAAGAAGCTTTACGCGAAGGTAGGCGGCGTGGAACGGCTCTCCTGAGCCGTTCGCCCTAATGGCGGCTCAGGAGAGCCGTCCAAACCCTCAAGCTAGGGTTGACAGAGCCCGAGCTGAACCGGAGATAAGGATGTCCTATTCGTTGGCCACCTTGTGGCATGAACGCCAGCGTTTTCTGCCCGGAGTGCTGGCGGTGGGCTTCAGCGCGCTCTTGATCGCGCTGCAGTGCGGTTTGCTGCTGGGTCTTGTTCTCGATCACGTCGATTCCGATCGACGAATCGAGGGCCGATATTTGGGTCGGGCATCCCGGAAGTCCCCAGCGTCGATCTGGGCAGGCCGATTCCGGAATCGTGGATGGCGTATCTGGCGCTGCCCGAGGTGGAGACCATGGAGCCGTTCCTGGAAGGCTTCGGCTACTGGACCAAACCCACCGGCGGCATGGAGTTGTGCCTTATTATCGGCACGCGCATGGCGCCGGGTTCGCTGGGTCCGGTCAAGCAACTGACGGCGGAGCAGCGTGGCCTGTTGTCCGAGCCGATGTCGGTGGTCATTGATGAAGGCGAGTTCGCGCGGCTTGGGGGTCACCAAGATCGGCGACACGGCGGAGGTCGTCAAAAAGCGCGTGCGCATCGTCGGCACGGTGCAAGGGTCTCAAAAGCCTGGCGGGGCCTTATTTGTTTTGCTCGCTGGAAACCGCCCGAGCCCTGCTGCCGCCCGCACCGGACCAGGTGACCTTTATCTTGGCGAAGTGCAAGAACAAGGAGGATGCTCCCAAGGTGGTGGAGCGGCTCAAGGATTATCCGCACAAGATTTCGGCGTTCACCGCGGAAGCGTTCTCCATCCGCAGCCGACTTTATTGGCTGACGAAGACCAAGGCGGGCATCGCGCTGGGTTTGGCGGCGGGATTGGGCTTGCTGGTCGGGGCGGTGGTGACGTATCAGACGCTCTATGCGGCGACGGCGGCTTCGCTCAAGGAATATGCGGTGTTGCGGGCTCTCGGCATCCCGCGCTGGCGGATGGGGCTGACGGTGTTGGCCCAATCGTTTTGGGTCGGCCTCTTTGGAGTCGGCCTGGCGCTGCCGCTGATTTTTGGCTTGGCCCATCTGGGCAATGAGGTCGGGGCCAAGGTGATGCTTCCCGTGGTGGCTGCTTGACCGGCGCCGTCGTGGTCACGCATGACGACGTGCGCTGAGCTCCGGGTCTATTTGGCGCCTGCGAAGCTTGCGGCTGGTCGAGCCGGCGAACTTGTTGCGCTGACGACTGGTTAGGTGATAAATGTACAGGCTAAGCACGCCGGTAAAAACACTTGGTCGCCGGCGCGCTTGCAGGTTACAATAGCCTGCAATTGCTGTAACCGTAGGAAGGATTTGGGTATGTACAATGATGGCGGCTCGGCTGCGCCGACGCTGAAAGCTTGGGGCCTGACGAAAAGCTTCGGCACCGGCGAGGTGATGACCACGGCCTTGCGCGATGTCGGCATCGAGCTTTATCCCGGCCAGCTTGCTCTGCTCATGGGGCCTTCCGGCAGCGGAAAATCCACGCTTTTGGCAGCGCTCTCCGGTTTGCTGCGGCCCGACGCCGGCCGCGTCCTGTCGCTCGACAACGATCTTTGGGCCATGAGCGAAAAGCAGCGCGAGCAGTTTCGCCGCAAGTACTGTGGCTTCATATTCCAAGGCTACAACCTCTTTCCCGCGCTGACGGCCCGGCAGCAGCTGGAGATGGTCCTCCGCTGGGGCAGCGGGCTCAATTACCGCGAGGCCGGCGAGCGCACCGACCACCATGCTCGGCTTGCTTGGCTTGTCCAAGAAGGCGAACCTGCGGCCCAACCAGCTTTCCGGCGGCGAGAAGCAGCGCGTGGCCATCGGCCGGGCGCTGATCAAAGAGCCCTCGTTCGTGTTCGCCGATGAGCCGACCGCCGCGCTCGACTGGAAGCACGGCGAGCAGGTGATCGACCTGCTGCGCGTGGCGGCCCATGATGCCGGCGCCACGATTTTGGTTGTCGCGCACGACGCGCGGCTGATTCCGCACGTGGATCGGGTATTCCACCTGGATGACGGCTTTCTGGTGGAAGGGGGCGAACGGCACGCTATCGCTGGTGACGGAAACCGGTGCGCTCGCCTCCGGGTTTTAGCACGCTCGCACGCAAGCTAGATCCTTTGCAAGCGGACCCTCGTCCCAACACGGATGTATAAGGAACCTCTCTATGCTCAATGAACCGCGCAGCCATCGGCTGCCCTGGATCATCGGCCTGGTGCTGTTGCTCGGGCTCCGCGTTGGGCGCCGGCTGGTTCCTCAACCACACTCCCGCCGGAGGCGACACCACGATCTCCGCGAGCGAAAAGCAAGCACTGACGCCGCCGGTGACGGTCTGCTTCGGTCTCGTCGATGTCGCTCCGGGCGTCACCAAGCTTTATCCACTCGTGCCCGGCCGCGTCATGGAAGTTGCCGCCGAGGGCACGGAAGTCAAAAAGGGCGACGTCCTTCTCAAGCTCGACAGCCGCATGGCGGAATATAAGCTTCGCGAAGCGCCAAGGCCGATCTGGCCGCCGCCAAGGAATTGCTGGCGCAGGCGCAAAATCTGCCCGCAGCAACACGAATTGAAGAAACAGCAGCAAGCAAGCCGCGGTCGATGCCGATCAAGCACCAGCGCGAATCGACGAACCATCGAATACAAAGTCAAAAAGCAGCTTTTCGCGGACAAGATCATCGGGCTCGACATCAAGTCGGCCTACGAGGAGATGGTGAAGAAAGCTCGACGCGCTGGTCAAAGTCGAAGAGGCCAAGCTCGAGGAACTCAAGCTGTTCGATTCCCAGGCGCAAGGCCAAATCAACCGCGCACAGGCGGATGTATCGGCCAAGGAGCGCAGCTGTTGATCTGGCCAAGTTCGCCCTCAAGGAGTGCAGCCTGCATGCCCCCTCCGACGGCATCGTCCTGCGGGTGCTTACGCATGTCGGTGAAGTGCTGGGCGGCAATCCGACCGCGCCGGCCATTCAGTTCTGTCCCAAGGGACCCAAGATCATTCGGGCCGAAGTTTTGCAGGAATGGGCCTACCGCGTGGCCGCCGGGCAGGAAGTCACCATCGAAGACGACACCTTCGCCGGCGCCACTTGGCAAGGGCGCGTGCATGCGTGTTTCCAACTGGTTCGCCGAAAAACGCAACAAGATCTTCGAGCCGTTCATGGTCAATGACGTGCGCACGCTCGAGTGCTTGATCGAAGTCACTTCCGAAGGCCAGCCGCTGCGGATCGGGCAACGGGTTCGCGTGAAAATCAAGCAAGCGGCGTCGATTCAGTAGCCTCACCGCAAGCGGTCAGCGCTGGAATTCCGCCGGCCCACTCTACCGCACCGTCGCATCTTAACAAGTTTGGCAGAAGCCATTTCTCGATTGAATCAACTTATTCTTCCATACCTCTGTTAACGATAATAGGGTGTATGAGAGCGTGCCGCTTGATCTAACTCTGTTGAGCCTGCGCATTCTGGCCGGCGCTTCGCGCCGGCGGCGGATCACGTTGCCGATGCCCATGTCTGGCGCGACGGCGGCGCGAAACCTTTCTCGAGCACCGATTTCGAGCAGGTATTGCAGCAACTGAAAACGGAGCGTGCGGCCCTTGAGGCAGAATGGAAATCGCTCGTCAAACGCTCCGCCACGGCCAATTGCCGTGGACAACGGCGACAGCCAACTGCAGACGCAATTGAAGGATTTGCTCGAGCGCCTCCAGCAAAGCCGCGCCGCGGCGCCGGCCGCTCCCAAGGAACTCGCGATCAAAGCAAAAAGATCGAGCCGCTGCCGGTCGGGCCGGCTTTAATCACCGAAGCACCGCCGCCTGTTAAGATCGGCGTGCCTGTCGATGTGGCCGCCGAGCCGGTGGACCCGCTCGCCGAGGCGCACACGCTCTTCCGCGCCGGCCGCTTCGAAGAGGCGCTGGCCTCCTTTCGCCAGGTCGATCTCAAGGGTAAAAAAGCCGAGCACGCGCGCCCGTGCAATATCTGATGGCCATTTGCCTTTTGCACCTGGGCAAAGCGGAGGAAGCCACGGCACTCTTCCGCGACGTTGCCAATTCACGCGGCGACGAAAAGCTCGCCGGCTACGCCCAATGGCAACTCGAGTTGCTGCGCTGGCAGCGCGACGTTCAAGAGAAAGCTCCAAGGGCAGCCGCGAGCGCCGACTGGCGCTGGAGAAAAAACTATGACCGCGCCGGCCGATCCTCTGGAGCAACGGCTTGGTGCAAGCCTACCGGGAGCAACTGCGGCTTTACGACCAGGCGCTGTCGCACTGACGGAACACCAGCGGCCTCTGCCAGGCAACCACTGGGCCGGCGGGCTGGATGCCGATTTTGAAAACGATCGCCGCCCTGGACGCCGGCATCACCGACGAAAAGTCGGCCTGGCGGCAAGCGGGTCGCCATCCTGGCGCCGAACTGGGCGGACTGCTTGACCGCATCGCGGGTCGGCTGGCGATGCTGGCGCAAATCGTCCAGGGGCAAGTGGCCGAGTTCGAGGCGCGCAAAGGGCAGCTTTTGCCCGAGATGGATGCCTTTATCCAGCAGCGGCGCATGCTCAGCGCTTATGGCACCTACGGAGATCGGCACGCCCATGTTGCCAAAGCCAACTAAGGCGAAATCCGCCGCGCCGATGCGACTGCGGATGTTCGCCCCACCGGCAGCACTCGCGGCGCGCAAGCGCCGCCGCACCCGCGCCGAGCGAATCGCTTTGGCCGGCTCCGGACGCGGCGAAGGCCGACAGATCGTCGCTCGCTCCGAAGCGCTTGTGGAAGTTCTCGACAAGGCCAGGCAAGTCGCCCGCAGCAAGATGCCGGTGCTGATTCAAGGCGAAAGCGGCACCGGCAAGGAACTGCTCGCCCGCCTCATACACGAGGCCAGTCCGCGCGCACGCGCGCCGCTGATCCAGGTGAACTGCGCTTCCTTCTCCGAAACGCTGGTCGCCAGCGAGCTCTTTGGCCACGAAAAGGGGGCTTTCACCGGCGCCGACCAACGGCATCTGGGCTATTTCGAGCGCGCCGCCGGGGGCAGCCTTTTGCTCGATGAAATCGGCGAGATGCCGCTCAAGCTGCAAGCGAAATTGCTGCGCGTGCTCGAGGAAGAATGCTTCGATCGCGTCGGCGGCGAGCAGACTATCCAAGCCGACGTGCGGCTCATCGCGACCACCAATCGCGACCTTGAACAGGAAGTCGCCGAGGGCCATTTTCGCCGCGACTTGTATTACCGGCTGAACGCACTGCCTTTCACTTTGCCGACGCTGCGCTCCCGCCCGCAAGACATCCCTCCTTTGGTGGATTATTTCATCGAATGTCACGGCAGCCAAGGGTCCAGCGCGTGTGACGGCCATTGCGCCGCGCGCTCTGCAGTTTGCTGCTTTCCTATTCCTGGCCGGGCAATGTCCGCCAACTTCGCAACGTGATCCAGCACGCCTGCGTCTTGGCGCGCGGCGAGGTCATCGAGACCGGCGATCTGCCTGCCTTGCGCGAACCGGCGGCACCGACGGTGGCTGCGGGGTCGTCGCAAACGCTCGCGGACCAGGAGCGGCACATGATCCTGAGCACCATCCGCGAAGTCGGGGGCAACAAAACCGCCGCCGCATTGCGCTTGGGTGTGACCGTGCGCACGCTTGCAAAACAAACTCAAGTTGTATCAACAGCCGCCCGGCAGTAAGCGGTGCATTTGAGTACATCTCTTACCCCGCTTACTACGTGCGCGGCTCTTACCGGCGTCCACCTTCTTACCAACAAGATTGGCTTTATCCGTAATCCGTGCTTTGTCGATAACTTGGTTATGACCATCACTACCGAACGTATCCAGCTTTTGACGCGGCTTTTGGACGTGGCCGCGCTGCGCCAGGACGTAATCGCTCAAAACGTCGCGAACGTCAACACGCCGGGATACACCACCATGGGCGTCTCTTTCGAGGATACCTTGAAAGATGCCCTGGCACCCGGCTCGGGTCAACGCTTGGCGGACGCCGCACCGAAAGTGGCGCCCGGCGGAGGCGGAGCGCCTGCGCCGACGGCAACGACGTGGATGTCGATCTGGAAATGGCCCGCTTGCAAAAAAACGCCATCTATTTTCAGGTTTACGCCCAGATGCTGGCCAACGATCTGGCCGAGTTTCGCAGCGCCATCAGGGGGCAATAATGGCATTCGATGATTTGCTTGTCTCCGGCAACATCAGCGCTTCGGGCATGACCGCCGAGCGCACTGCGCATGGAAGTCATCGCCAACAACGTGGCCAACGCGCTGTCCACCCGCACGGCGTCCGGCGGTCCGTTTCGGCGTCAGGACGTGTTGTTCGAGGCCGTCATGCAGGAGCAGATGGGCGGGTCTGGCGTGCGCCGGCGGTCGGCGGCGGGGTGCGCGTCGCGGGCATCCAAGATGATCTCTCGGAAATGCCGCGCATCCACGATCCGGGCCATCCCGACGCCGACAACGACGGCTTCGTGACGATGCCCAATGTGTCCATACCGATTGAAATGGTCAACCTGATGACTGCGTCGCGCGCTTATGAAGCCAATTTGAAAGTGCTGCAAACGCTGCGGCAACAGTTGGAACAAGCGCTCACCCTGCTCAAGTATTAGTCGCCATGATTGCACCTTTATCCTTGTCCAACTTGACGATGCCCGTCAGCCCCGGAATCCGGCGGGCACGCCGCGGATGCGACCGGCGCCGGCGGCGCCTCGTTTTCCAACGTGCTGACGCGACTGTTAGCCGGCGAAGCGCAAAGCCATGAAAACGCCAACGCGGCGGTCCGCGACATGGCCCTCGGCAAGACGGACAATCTGCACGATGTCATGCTGCAAATGGCTCAGGCGGATTTGTCGTTCCACTTGATTCTGGAGATTCGCAATCGGCTCACGGACGCCTACCAAGAAATCATGAAGATGCAGGTTTGAGCGCGGAAGGTGATGAGGCATCATGGAAAAGTATCGGCAACAAGCTCTGGAACTGTGGAACCGCTGGCTGGCGCTCAGTCTTACGCGCAAAATCGCGTGGACGGCTGGTGGAGTGTCGTGTTTGGCGATGGCCGGTGTATTGTGGTGGGCGGTACAGCCGGAATATCGCGCCGTCTACGTAGGGCTAGCGGTGGAGGAGGCGGGCGCCATCACCGCCAAGCTGCAAACCAAGGGTGTGCCCTTCAAACTGACCGCGGGCGGAACGACCATCATGGTGCCCGCCGAGCAGGCGATGCAAGTCTATCTGGACATGAACAACGAAGGCGTGGCCGGCAGCTCCAAGATGGCCAAGGGTTGGGATAGCTTCGATCAGGGCCGCATCGGCGCCACTCCGTTCGACAACAGCGTGACCTTCATGCGCGCACAGCAGGCGGAGTTGGCGCGTACCATCATGCAGATCGATCCGATCATCTATGCGCGCGTCCACATCGTGCGGCCGGAAACTTCTCCGTTTATCCGCGACAAAAAAGTGGCCACGGCCAGCGTGATGGTCAAGTGCCGGCCCGGGGCGTCGTTGACGCGCAACACGGTGGACGGCATTGCCGCCCTCGTCTCGGGTAGCCTAGAAGGGCTGACAAAGGACAACGTGAAAATCGTCGATGCCAACGGCCGGCTTCTTTCGAAGACGCCCGATGCCGATGGCGGCGGGTTCGGCAACATGGTTGAGCAGAAAAGAGAAATCGAGCAGTATTTGGCGAGCGAGGCGGAACACATGCTGACGAGCGTTCTCGGGGCCGGCCGAGCCGTTGTGGTGGTGCGCGCCGATCTCAACGACAAGATGATGCGGGAAAAGAAAGAGATTATCAATCCCGAGGGTCGGGTGCAAAAGTCGGAGAAGACCACACTCAACAAATCGAACACGAACACTCAAGCCAAAGGGGGCGCCGCCGGGGCCGCGAGCAACCTGGCCAAGCCACCCCCCGCCACGGCGGCGGGCACCACGACTTCGCAAGAGACCCAATCATCGGATTACGACTACCCCAGAACCATCCAAGAATGGCAGAATAAATATGGCTCGATCGAACGGCTCACCGTGGCGGCGTTCGTAGACATCACGGGAACCGATAAAAGTGAGCAGACGATCTCGCTGGACGACGTGCGCGAAACCATCAAGAAGGCGGTCGGCTTCAAAGCGAAGCGTGATGAAATCCAAGTGACGCAGGTGCGCATGCCCGCCGTTACCACGGAGGGATTTGACGAAGCTTGGGCTGCCCATGACCGCTGGCAAACCATATTGACGATCATACGCAACGGCTCCATGGCCATGATGGCACTGTGCGGCCTGCCAGTCGTATGGTTATTGTTTCGCCGCCGTGGTGGCGCGCCGGCGCGGGCGGTTGCCGCGGAGGAGCCGGCCAAGCTCAAACGCCTCAGCGACGAATTAGAGCGCGATCCCGAGGCGTTGGCGAAGATATTATCCCTGTGGATGGACCGCTCTGAAACTTCAGACCGCAAGGCCGCGTGATTGAGGCACGATCGCCATGACACCGGTAATGACCGGCCTGGAAAAAGTCGCCGTGCTTCTGAAAAGCTTGCCCGCGCCGATCGCGGACAAAGTAATGCGCCACCTGGATGCGCGTCACGCCAGTCTGCTCAGGGCTGAATTGGCAAAGGTGGACAAGCACGCCGATTTGCCGCAAAAACTTTCCGGCGTTCTCGATGAAGCCGTCAACATGCTGCACGGCGACAGCCCAGACAAAGAGCGCACACCGCGAAAGACTGAAACCGTTGCGGCGGCCCAGCAAATGCCGGCGTCGGCTCGGTCGGCTTCGTCCGTTGACATCCGCGTCGGCGATTCGCCCGAATCCAAGACAAGCGCTGCGCCGACGGCGCCCCCGGTGCCAACGGCGCCGACCAAACCTGCTTTGGCGTGGCCATTGGCGAACGCCGACCCGCTCCGAGCTTTGGCCGGTCTTCCCTCGGAGTTGTTGGCCTCCGCACTCGATACGGAGAATGCCCGCACGGTCTCGTTGCTGATGGATTGCCTGGAAATCGAAGTTGCCGGCCAAATTTACAAACGGCTGTCGCCGGCCAAGCGCAAGGAAGTCTCCCTGCGCTTCACCCAGCAAACCGCTGTTGGCGAGGAATTGATTAAACGCATCGCTCAGGGCGTCCTCAAGAAATGTGAGACGCTGCGTGAGGCGGCCGTCTCACCGGGGGCCGAGCAAGGTGGCCGCGAGAAGCGCATGGCGGCGCTGCTGCGTGAACTGGAGCGCGCCGACCGCCTGGAGATGCTGACGGCACTGGGCGAATCCGATGCCGAACTGACCGCGCGCGTCAAGGCGCTGCTTTACCAGTTCGAGGATATCCTGCGCATGGAGAACACGTCCGTGCAGAAAATGCTCTCCGAAGTGGACGTCAAGTCGCTGTCTTTGGCCCTGCGCGGCGCACCGGAGGACATCGAAAGCAAGATTTTGGCCAACCTTTCCAAACGCGCCCAAGAGTCGCTCAAGGAAGAAATCAGCCTCACAGGCGCAGTGCCCGCCGCGAAAGTCCGCGCCGCCCGCCAAGGAATCGAAGAAGCCATCCAGCGCCTCGACCAACGCGGCGAGTTGATCATGCTGGAAGAGGGGTGAGAGACGAGGGGCGAGGGGCGAGGGGCGAGAGGCGAGGGG
This sequence comes from uncultured Planctomycetota bacterium, assembly GCA_963750865.1. Classification (GTDB taxonomy): domain Bacteria; phylum Planctomycetota; class Planctomycetia; order Gemmatales; family Gemmataceae; genus CAVVSQ01. Next base: position 211,978 of record CAVVSQ010000016.1, on the reverse strand, counting down.
CGAGAGGTGAGGGGCGAGAGGTGAGGGGTGAGGGGTGAGGCGTGGGGAGGGTGAAACATTATTCCCCTCTCCCCTGTACTCGGGGGAGAGGGGTAGGGGTGAGGGGGGCTCAGGTTGCTTGCAAAATCGCCAAGTTTTCGCGAGGAATTCTGTCCCCCCTCACCCCTGTCCCTCTCCCCCCGAGTACAGCGGAAGAGGGGAACTTACTTCTCCTGCGGCTAATATCATGTTGCGGATTCTTCACGGTATTTCATCAGTCTAGGTGAGTTGAAATGCACCGCCATAATGTCATCCTAAAGGCACGACTTGCCGGCGTTGCCCGTGTGTCGAGTCCGCCGGTTAGCGTCGAGGTTTCGGACGCCAAGGATCTGTCGCTTGATCGGCTGGCCCCGGCTGCCCCTGTCGCGCCCACCTCACTAACGCCGGCGCTGCCGCCGGCACTCGATGCTGCTGCACTAAGCAGTCTTGTTGCCGAGTTGGCGGATCTTGCGCATAAAGCCAAAATGCGCGAAAGCCGGGCGCTTGGCGATCTCGCCCAGGCGAGCGTGGAGTTGGCCGCCGCCATTGCGGAACGCCTAATCGGAACGGCGATTGCTGCGGACCGCCAGCGCCTGGACCGTATTGTTCTGGACGCCCTGGAGCGCATGCAGCCGGCGCGGGCCGTGGGCGTGCGCGGCCATCCGTCAGACCTGGCGTTGCTCGAGCGTTTATTGAGCGAGCACACGGATTTAGGACGCTATCGCGAAATTCTGACCTTTCGTGAAGACGAAGCTTGCGTTCGCGGCCAATTGCGCGTGGAGGCCGACGACTGGTTCATCGACTGGGACACGCCGCGCTCCCTTGCGGAAATACGGGCCGCGTTGCTCGATGAAACATTCACGGATGAATAGATCATGCCCGAAGCGACTGTTACCTCGGAATTGCGCGAGCGTTGGCATGCGGCGCTGGCTAAACATGAACCGCTGCGCGTCGGCGGCAAAGTGGTGAGCGCGCGCGGTCTCATGCTGACGTGCAAACTGCCCGCCGCCGTCAATGACCGCTGCGAAATATTGACCGGCCACGGGGGAAGATGCCTCGCCGAAGTCGTCGGCTTCGCGGGCGATTTGGCCTATTTGTTTCTTTATGAAAATGGCGAACAGGTGCGGCCCAACATGCCGGTTCTAAATCGAGGGCATGGCGTGCAGGTGCCAAGCGGGCCCGGCTTGCTGGGTCGCGTGCTCGACGGCATCGGTAGGCCCATCGACGAGCGTGGCGCACTCCAAGGATGCCGCTGGCGGACCCTTGAGTTGGCCGCGCCTTCGCCGCTTGCGGCGCACGCGGGTCCGTGAAGTTTTCACTACCAATGTCCGGGCCATCGATGGCTTGTTGACGCTCGGGCGCGGCCAGCGTGTCGGTATCTTTTCCGGTAGCGGCGTCGGCAAAAGCACTTTGCTCGGAGAGATCGCCAAGGGCTCCGATGCGGAGATCAACGTGATCGCGCTGATCGGCGAGCGCGGCGGCGAAGTCAAACCGTTCATCGAGGATTGCCTCGGCGCCGGTTTGAAGAAGTCGGTCGTGGTCGTAGCCACCGCCGATGATCCGCCCCTCATGCGCGTGCGCACGGCCCAACTGGCTCTCGCGATCGCCGATTCCTTTCGCCGCCGAGGCACCCATGTGCTGCTGATGTGCGACAGCCTGACACGTCTGGCGATGGCCCAGAGGCAGATCGGCATTGCTCACGGCGAGCCTCCGAGCGCCCGCAGCTATACGCCGTCCGTCTTCCAATTGCTCGCCAACTACGTCGAATGCATGGGCAATGGGGCCAAAGGTAGCATCACCGGGATTCTGACCGTGCTGGTGGACGGCGACGATTTCGATGAGCCGATTACCGATGCGGTGCGGTCCTTCGTGGATGGCCACTTGGTGCTGGATCGGCGTCTGGCCGAGATCGGCCACTTCCCCGCGATCAGCGTGGGCCAAAGCATTAGCCGGGTCATGCACGACGTCACCGATTCGCCGCATCAAGAGGCAGCGCAAAGTGCGGGCCATCCTGGCCACCTATGCCCAGGCGGAGGATCTCATTCGCATCGGCGCCTATGTGCGCGGCAGCATGCCGTCGCTGGATAAGGCCATTGAGCTGCGCGAGAAAGTCTTGCCTTGGCTACGGCAGGCGAAGAATGAGCGCACGCCTTTCGCACAGACGCGGGAAGCGATGAAGCAAATCGCGGCGGGCTGGACGTTTTAGATATGAAGAGGCAAACGTTTCGCCTGGGGAGTGTCTTGCGGTATTACGTGCTGCAGAAGCAGCGCACGGAAATCGAATTGCGCCAGGCGAGCCGCCTGCTCCGCGAAGTGGATGATGAAATCGAAGCGCTGGCGAGCGCCATTGTCGCCACGGCCGCCCTCGTGCACGGCACAACGGGCGGCAATCTCACGACGACGGGATGGATCGCATGTTATCGCAAGGCGGAAAGCCTGGATGCCCAGCTGGGCGCAGGCCCATGCCCGCCGGCAGCGCCAAGCGGAAGTTGTCAACAAACTGCAAGCGCAACACAGAGCGTTCGGCGCAAGCGGAGGAGACGCTGCTCGCGTTACGGCGCGGGCTGGAGGAGGCCAACCATGATGCCGCCGCCAACGCCCAACAGGTCACTCTTGATGAAACGGTGTTGCGCCAATGGCTGCAGGCTTCAAACGAGTAAGATTTGCAAGCGCAGTGCACAGGAGGAATCGGCCATGTCACGCATGATTAAGTTCTTTTCAGTCGCCGTTGTGCTGTTCTCGGTGGCGGCCGTCGCGTCCTGGTACTTGCAAGGCCAGCAAACGCCGCCGGAAGGCGAGGAAGCGCCGGTCAAGCACGCCGCGGAACATCCGCGCGCCAAGGCCACGGGGCACGAGGCGCCGACGCCTCGGCTTTTGCCGCGCACGACGTCATCGCCGGAAGCCGACCGCTTTACGCAGCTGGCGGCCACGCTGCAAGCGCAGCAAGACGCCCTCAAGAATCGCGAGCAGCATGTGGTGGTGCGCGAAAAGCAGCTTGACCTTATTCACGAGGATATCAAAAAAGATCAGAAAAAACTCGATGCCGTGCGCAAGGAAGTGGAGGGTGAACTCCAGCTCGTCCAGGAGAAACTGGACTTGCTCGAGAAGCGCACCGGCGAGGGTGCCAAGGACCGAGAAAAGACCGAGGCGCAACTCGAGGAACTGCGGCGAGCTACGCTGGAAGTCACCGATTTGGAATCGAAGAACTTGAAACAAGTTGCCGGCATTTATGACAAGATGGATCCAGAAGCGGCCGCGCAGAACATCCAGCAAATGACGGAAAAGGGGGCCCTGGACACCGCCGTCACGATTCTCGCCAACATGCGCGATCGGCAGGCTGCCAATCTGCTGGGCGAACTATCGAAACTCGACGCCGGCATCGCGGCGCAGGTTTTCGAGCGGATGCGGCTATTTGAAAACACCGGCGAAGACGGCGAAAGGTGAGGGATGAGAAGAAGCCGCGGGATTCGGAGTACCTCATCCCGCGGCTTGGCTCATTGCCACCATTGACAAGGCGTGGGATGAGGTACTTGAATCCCGCGGATCGCTAAACCATTTTTGAAACCATCGCAAATCATCTTTGGTACAATCCCACAGATGCGCCGATTCGTGTTTCTCGCCAATTAGAGGAGTGACCCATGATGATGTTGCGGAAGCGTTTGGCGCGGTGGTGTGCTCACGGCGCTGGGACTCCTGGCAGTTTTATCAGCAGCCCGCGCAGCGGACTCCAAGTTGCTGCCTGATGACACGCAGGTCGTCTTCTCCATCAACGTGCGGCAAATCCTCGATTCCGAGCTTGTCAAGGCAAACAAAGATGCCATGGATCAGGCCAAGCTGGCACTGGAGAACGAGGCCGGCGACAACGCGGCCATGAAGTACCTCAAAAGCACGGGCTTCGATATCTTTCGCGACTTGCACAGCATCACGGTGGCCGGCAGCGGTGACAAGGAGCCGACTGTATTCATCATTCGCGGCTCATTCGATCCCGCCAAACTCGATGCCACGGCACGGCAGGCCGCCAACGACAATCCCGGCAGCATCAAAATCAGCAAGTCCGGAGAGCGGCCGGTTTATGAGTTTGCAGCCAACGGCGCCAACAAGGCCTTCGCTACTTTGGTCGATAACAAGGTGCTGGTGGCCACATCCAGCGCGGCGGGGCTCAGCGATGCCTTGGAACGCTTGGCGGGAACAAAAAAGCCCAGTCTGAAAAAGGAATTCGCGGTCTTGCTTGACACAGTCAACGACCGGCAAAGCATCAACTTCGTGGCTACCGGGGCAGCGCTTGCCAAGCTGGCCCAAAACGAGCAAGTTCCGAACGGTAAAGCCGCCGCCGTGGCGCTGCAAAACATCGATGGCCTATCCGGTGCCCTGACCGTGACCAAGGATGTGCAGTTTCAAATCGGCATCAATGCCCGGGATGAAGCGGGTGCCAAAAAGATGGCCCAAGATGGGACCGGCATGCTGCTAGGCGCTCAGTTTCTGATGGCCCAGCAAGCCAAAAAGGACGACAAAATGGCGCCGCTGATCGATGTCGTCAAGACTTTGCGAATCACCACGCAAGGAAGCAATGTTCTACTTCAGGGCAATGTCAGCTTCGATGTCGTGGAGAAATTGATGAAGAATCTGAATCGATGAGGTTATTCGAGATTTTCCAGCAATTCCTGCATTTCCCCCGCGGCGTGGCTATTGCCAATGGCAAGTGCAATAGGGATGCCTTTTTGCAAGGCGGCACGGGCTTCCCCGGTGCGGCCCAGGCGCTGAAGGGCCCTGCCGGCCATATGGTAAGCGGGGGGATAGTTGGGTGCCAGCGTGAAGAGTTTCTCGAAGCACTCGACGGCCCGCGCGTCATCTCCCTGGCTGATGTGTTCCATCGCCAGCATGTAGTGGAGCTCAGGATCGGTTGGCGCGTCGGCTAGCATCTCGGCAATTTTTTCGATGCGTGTTTTTTCGGTCATTGGGTTCTCCAAGCGCTCCGCTAACGCGTCGCGGCTAAACCATCAGTGTATTTTTCGCCAGTCGCCACTCATTCCTTGCCGCGAATCTGCGCCTTGAGAACGTGCTTGAGGCGATCCTCGATTTTCTTGTGGGCCTTGTCCACTTCCTTGTCGGTCAAGCGTGCGGTCGTCGGCCTGGTACGTGAGCGGCATAGGCGAGGCTCTTGGTGCCTGGAGCGATGCTCTCGCCACGGTATAAGTCGAAGAGACGAAGTCCGCGCACCAAGTCGCCGCCGGCAGCGCGGATTTCACTGGCGATGCGCTCCGCCGAGACCGCTTCGGGCACCACGACGGCGACATCGCGCAAGGCCGCCGGGAAGCGAGGCACGGGTGTGTATTGAAACCGCTCGGGGACCAACGCTTGCAAAGCCTCGACGTCGAACTCGCCGACGAAAATCGGCGTTGTGCCCAGGCCAAACGATTCCGCCGCCTTGTAATGCAGTTGGCCGAAGGATCCGATGTTCGCAGCGCCGATACGCAGAGTCGCGGCCCGGCCGGGAAGCAAGTAGTCAGCGGTCGCCGGGGCATAGCTCGCCGCCGGCAGATGCAAATCATCGACAACGGCTTCCACGATTGCCTTGAAGTCAAAAAAGTCGAGCGGTTGCTTGCCGCTTGCTCCAGAGGCGTCGCTCCAAGATTCTTGATGGCGCGGGCCCGTCAGCACCAGCGCCAAGCGGCGTGGCTCGGCGGGAAGCTTTTCTCCAGATTTGGGCACGTAGACAAAGCCGATTTCGAAAAAGCGCACCTGATCGGCATGGCGCAGGTTGGCGGCGGCGACTTCGAGAACGCTGGCCAGCACGCTTTGCCGCATGACGACGCGCTCGCTGGAAATCGGGTTCTTGATTTGGACGTAATCGCGCTGCGCCGACGAGAGACCGTTCGCGCTCGGGCATGGTCAGCGCATAGGTGATGACTTCTTGCAAACCGCAACCGACCAAAAGATCGCGCAGGCGCTCCTCGAACGCGATGGCAGCATTGGTTTGCTGGCGTGGCAAACGGTCGGCGAGCAGAGTCGCCGGCAGGCGGTCGTAGCCATAAATGCGCGTCAATTCTTCGATGAGATCGGCGCTGCCGACTTGCACATCGAGGCGATGCGTCGGCACCGTCGTCCGCAGGGTGTCGCCCTCGTCGCGCACGTCGAATTCGAGGGTGTTCAGAATGCGGATGGCCTCGGCCTTGGGAAACGGCATACCCAAAAGCCGGTCGACCTCGCTTAACTTTAATTCGACCACCTGGGACGGCAGCGGAGCCGGATAGGTATCGACCAGGCCTTGCGCCACCGTGCCGCCGGCGTACTGGGCCATGAATTGGGCGGCCCGTTCGGCGGCCGGCCGCACCGTTTCCGGATGGATGCCCTTGCTGAAGCGCACGCTGGCCTCGCTGGGCAGATTGAACTGCTTCATCGTGCGGCGAATGCTGACGAAATCGAAGCTGGCCGATTCCAGCAGGATATTCGTCGTGCTGCTCGGTGACTTCGGTTTCCGCCCCGCCCATGACGCCCGCCAGCGCGATCGGTCCAGCCGTGTCGGCGATGACGATGTTTTCCGGCGTCAAGGTGCGTTTTTGGCCGTCCAGCGTGATGAGTGTTTCACCGGGGCGTGCAGGGCGCACGATGATGGTCGGCGGCTGCCCGCCGGCGCGTTGGACCAGAACGTCGTAATCGAAGGCGTGCAGCGGTTGGCCCCATTCGAGCATGACGTAGTTGGTGATGTCGACGATGTTGTTGATGGGCCGCATGCCGGCGTAGGTTAAGCGGCGCTGCATCCAGCCGGGCGAAGGGCCGATTCGCACTCCTTTAATTAGCGCTGCTGCATAGCGCGGCGCACAGCGCGGGATTTTCGATCTCGATGTTGACCTGCCCGACAACGGCAGGACCCGGCGCGGTTTGCAGGAACGACGTGGGCGGCACCCGTAGGCTTTCGCCTGTCAAGGCTGCCACCTCACGGGCTACGCCGATAATCGACAGGCAGCGGGCCATGTTGGGCAGTACGTCGATTTCCAGAACGATATCGCCCATGAAATCGGCGAGCGGCATGCCGACCGGCGCATCGTCTTCGAGAAGAATGATGCCCTCGTGCTCCTCGGAAATACCAAGCTCGCGATAGGAGCAGACCATGGCGTCCGACGGAAAGCCGCGCACCTTGGCCGGCTTGAGTTCCTTGAGCACTTTTTCTTCGGAATGGCCGTCATAGAGTACTGACCCAGCCAGGGCCAGCACGACCTTTTGGCCCTTGTCGCCGGCTTTGATGTTGGGTGCGCCGGTCACGAGTTGCTTGCTGGTGCCCGGACCCCAGGTGACGGTCGGCAAGGTGAGCCGGTCCGCGTTGGGATGCCGCTCGACGGCAACAACCTCGGCAATCATCACCTTATCCGGTGCCCAGACTGGACCGCGCTCGTCGGCCTTGACCCGCACGCCTTCGGGAATCGGTAGGCCAAGCACGCGGACGCCGGCCACTTCCAGCCCGGCGAGCGTCAGACGTTCGATGAGCCGCGCGGGAGGCAGCGAGATGGCCACATAATCGCGGAGCCAGTTGAGGGAGATTTTCATGGGGTTTATGTGTGGGTTAACCGAGGACTTTGAATTACCTCAGCCTTCAGTTTGTGGTTATTTCTCAGGATAGCCAGTTTTATAGGACCAAATCCACGCGCCTTTTTGATTCAAAATATAGTTAAAAACCTTCTTTTGATATTCCGGACCATCGATCGGTTTGTACGATCCGTCACGGGCCCATACGCGGCCGGGGAGGTCGGCGCGAATGGAGTGGGACGCCTTTTGTTTGCAGCGGCCGATCAGCATGCGCACTTTTTTTATATCGTCCGGCAATTCCACTTGCATGTGCGCGTGCATGCCTGCCACCGCGAGCACCAGAATCTCCAAACGCAGCTCGCGCAGCTTTTCAAGCAGCGCTTTGCCGACGATCGAGCGGCACGGCAATGGAATAACCACCGCGTCACCACTTATTCGCTTGGAGTAGTCATGGAGGCCGGCATGCTCACCCGCTGGTGGTCGGTTTTTATAATCGCCGCTTGAATGGACTTTGTGGTGCTGTGACCGGAAGCCGCGTGGATCACCGGGCAGCCAGCTATTGTGGGTCGAGAGCACGACGTGGCGCCAACACATTCCGCGTTTCGGCATTAGACGCCTTAGGGGGAGGAACCCGCGGGCTTCGGAGTACCTCAGCCCGCGGCTTGCGTATGTATACAACCAAGCCGAGGGCTGAGGTACTCCGAAGCCCGCGGGTTAACTCTCTTTCAAAACTGCTCCAGAAATCGAGTATCATTCGCCCAGAACTGCCGGATGTCGTCGATCGCGTATTTCAGCATGGTGATCCGCTGCGGCCCCATGCCGAAGGCGAAGCCGCTGTAGCGGTCCGGGTCGTAGCCGCCGTTGCGCAGCACGACGGGATGCACCATGCCGGCGCCCATGATCTCCAGCCAGCCGGTCCCCTTGGTCAGGCGGTCGGCGTTGGGGTCTTCCTTGGGCCAGTCGATGTCCACTTCGATGGATGGCTCGGTGAACGGGAAATAGCTCGAGCGAATGCGCACCTGCCGCTCCTGGCCGAACAGCCGGCGGGCGAAGGCGGTGATCGTTCCCTTGAGGTCGGCCATGGTGATGCCGGTGCCGACCGCCAAGCCCTCGACCTGCTGGAACTGGATTTCGCTGCGCGTGGTGATGGCCTCGTAGCGGTAGCACATGCCGGGCAGGATGACGCGGATCGGCTCGGGGCACAGCTCGCGCATGACGTGGATTTGCCCGGGACGGTGTGCGTGCGCAGGATCACGCCGGGCGTCGTCGTGTGGAAAGTGTCCCACATGTCGCGGGCCGGGTGGTGCGGCGGCATGTTGAGCAGCTCGAAGTTGTTCAGTCGTCCTCGACTTCCCGGCTGCGATAGACCTGGAAGCCCAGGTCGGCGAAGATGGCGTAGATTTCGCGCATGACGCGGGTGGCCACGTGCAGCCGGCCGCGCGGCAGTGGTCGGCCCGGCAACGTCACGTCGAGCGCTTCGGCGGCGAGGCTGCGCGCCAGCGCTTGCTCCTGCTGCGTGGCGAGGGCCGATTCGTAGGCGGTGGTCAGGGCTTGCTTGACGCGATTGGCTTCTTGGCCGAAGGCGCGGCGGTCGGCGGGGGGCACGTCGCGTGATCTTCTTGAGAGCGGCGGACACTTCGCCGTCCTTGCCGAAATAGCGCGTGTGCCAAGCTCCGCAAGGCGGCCTCGGTCGCCGCACGCGGCAAGCTCGGCCAAAGCCCGCTGTTCCAGCCCGGCTATTTCAGACATGATGTTTTGGTATGTTCAAGCCGCAGACCATCCCGCGGGTCAAACCTTCTGACTCCTTGGCCAACTCCGCGATCTTGTCAAACGTGGCGGGATCGAAGACGGCGATGTCGGCCAGCATCTTGCGGTCCAGCTCGACGTTCGCCAGCTGCAAGCCGTGGATCAACTCGCTATAGCGCAGGCCACGCATGCGGCAGGCGGCATTGATGCGCGCGATCCACAGGCGGCGAAACTCGCGCTTCTTGACGCGCCGGTCGCGGAAGGCATAGACCCGGCCGCGAATCAGCGTCACCAGCGATTGGCGATAAAGATTATGCCGGCTCGCCCGAAAACCCTTGGTCAACTTGCGATGGCGTTTGCGGCCTTGCGTGACCGTCTTGCCGCTGCGTGCACGTACCATGACAAACTCCGCTTAATATTCCAAGCCGCGGGATGAGGCACTCCGAATCCCGCGGATCTTCGATCAGATGTTCCCAACATGCGCCACATATTTATCCGGCAACCGTCCGCTTTGCACGAGCTTTGCCGCGCAGACTGCCGTTTCCTCTTGCCCGTCTTGGGGCTATTGAGGTGCTTTTTGCCGGCCTGGCTGCGCTTTAGTTTGCCCGTGGCTGTCACGCGAAAACGTTTGCGTGAAGCCTTATGTGTCTTCTGCTTTGGCATGGCACAATCTCTCGATAAAAAAAACGTCTCCCACTGCGGGCACATCGATTTGCGCCCGAGTGGGAGGAAGTATTGTAGGAAAAACGAACGGACCGTGCAGGGGTCGAAGACGTCGGAAGTCTAAAAAGACTTCCGACCTCTCGGATTATTTCGGGGCCAGCATGGTGGACATGCGTTTGCCTTCCATGCGCGGTGCCTGCTCGATCTTGCAGGTGTCGCCCAGCTTTTCGAGGATCAACTGGAGGATGCGTTTGCCTTCCTCGATGTGCTGCAGTTCGCGGCCCTTGTAAAGCACGTAGACCAGCACCTTGTCTTTGTGGTCGAGAAACTTGCGTGCCTGGTTGATCTTGGTTTCGACGTCGTGCTGATCGGTCTTGGGGCGCAGCCGAATTTCCTTGAGCTTTTGCTGGTGCGATTTGGTTTTTTCCTTGGCTTTTTGCTTTTGCAAGAATTTGAACTTGCCGAAGTCCATGATCTTGCAGACCGGGGGCCGTTCGGTGGCCGCGACCTCCACGAGGTCGAGGTTGGCCTCGCGCGCCATGTCCATCGCCTGGGCGGTCGGAATGACGCCGACCTGTTCGCCATTGGGCCCAATCAAGCGGATCGGTGTGATGCGGATCTGATCGTTGATCCGCTGATGGTCCTTGTTGCGATCGTTCGGTGTTTGGCGGTCGAAATTACCGGGGGGCAAGCGGTGTTGTCTCCTTGTGCATGAGAATGATTAACTGCCGGCACACCCACCCAACGGTGCGCGGACGCTTTGGACATCAATCTCACATCATTACATATGACACAAACTTCCGTCAACAGCTAAGTTTTTGTGGTTTTTGCTTGTGGGGAAGAAGATCCGCGGGATTCGGAGTACCTCATCCCGCGGCTTGGTTTTGGGCAATTTTGCCAAACCGCGCGGATGAGGTACTCCGAACCCCGCGGGTCATTTCGCTGCCATCCGCAGCGCCCCATCCAGGCGGAGGACGGCGCCATTGAGCATCTCATTTTCAATGATGTGGCGAACCAGGGCGGCGAATTCCTCCGGCTTTCCCAGGCGCGGTGGAAACGGCACTTGCTGGCCCAGCGAGGCGCGAGCCGGCTCGGGCAAGCCCGCCAGGAGCGGCGTATCAAAAATGCCGGGTGCGATGGCCACCACGCGGATGCCGTGCCGGGCCAATTCGCGCGCCAGCGGCAGCGTCATGCTGACGATCCCACCCTTGGAAGCGGCATAGGCGGCCTGGCCGATTTGACCATCGAAAGCGGCCACCGACGCCGTGTTGATGATGACGCCGCGCTCGCCGTCGGGTGCCGCTTTATTCTTGCTCATGGCTTCGGCGGACAGGCGCAGCACGTTGAAAGTGCCGACCAGGTTGATTTGCAGCACGCGGATTGAAATGCTCGAGCGGGTGCGGCGCCTGCCTTGCCCAGAACGCGCTCGGCGAGCACAATGCCGGCGCACTGGATGGAGCCATGCAGGCCGCCGAACGCTTCGCCGGCCAGAGACACGGCGGCGCGGACGCGAGCCTCGTCGGTGACTTCGGTGTGGGCGAAGCGGGCGTTCGGGCCTAGCTCCGCGGCCAGCTTCGCGCCGGCGGCATCATTGACGTCGGCGATGACGACGTTGCCGCCGGCCGCCGACAGCATCCGCACGCAGGCCGCGCCGAGTCCCGAGCTGCCGCCGCTGACCAGGAACGTGTGCCCTGGATTTTGCATTCGCCGTGCTCCTTGCGTTGTTGCAATTAGCAGAATGCGCCACAAGCGAGACGCTTATGCTACGTCGCAGCGCAAGCGTCTCACTTGTATTGACCGACCTACACCGGATTGTTCGTCGCGCCGGACGCGGTCGATGCCTTCTTGGGCCTCGTAATAAAGCGGATGGCCTTCGAAGGCGAGTGACGTGCTCATAGCACTTGGCAGCGCGGGCGAAATCGCCGAGGTTTTCATAGGCCCGCCCCATCTTGAACATGGTGTCGGCCCCGGCACGCTGGCTATTGCGATACACTTGAAAACAAAGCACCGCCTGGTCCGCTTTCTCATCGAGATAGATGTCGCCCAGCAGCCGATGGGCCAAGAACCAGGCGTCTTCCTCTTCGTCGCTGGCGAATTTCTCCGGCTTGTTTTGGCGGATATCCTCAAAGATGGCGACCGCCTCGTTGATCTCCCCCTTGAGCCGCCGCAATCGGCCCTGAATCAGCTTGGCCTGAACGCGTGCCCGGCTCGGCCACGCGCCAGGTCGGCGAGGTGATTGCCCCAATCGAGCAAGTCGAGGTCGCCGTTGAACTTCTCCAAGACCCAGCGGGCCTTATCCAGGCAATAATCCACGTCGAACCATTTGTGCACAGCTTCCAGACGGGACTTCAAATCCGCCGGCGTGATCGAGTAGTAATAGCGGTCCTTGCGCTCCAGCAAGTCCGCGGTCCTTGGAGTCATAAGTGAGGGCGTGCTCGGTGCAGTTCAGGGCGAGCCAAAGGTTGTCCATCTTCTCCTGCTCGCCGGTGCTTTGCTCGGCCTTCCGCTGGAAAAATTCGGCGAGCATGCGATAGGTCTCCAGGCCGGCGCGGTCGTATTGCGAGTAAAACTTGAAGGCTTCCAGGGCGATGTCAAGATCGCCCACTTTCATCTCGTGTTCGCCCAGCGATTTGACGACCGCGAAGAGGGCGGTGCGGTCCTCCTCTTTGAGATTGGCGACGCCGACTTTGCGGGCAACTTGCATGGCGCGATGGTAACTGGGCCACGGGCCTTCCGGAGCGCCGTGCGTCTCATGCGCCTTGGCGAGTTGGATGAAAACATTCGGCGGCCTGGCCGGCATCCCTCGCGCGGCGATGCGCAAAAACTCGGCGCCGCGCTGCCACCGCTCCCGGTCGTCCAACAGAGCCATGCCCAACTCGAAGGCATAGGCGTGATCGAAATCGAGGACCGACTGGTCCGGCAAGGCGGCGGTGTTGTATTCGGCTTCGGTGAGCGGGCTATAAAGCAGGCGCTTGAGCTCCCAGGCCGACGCATCGTCGGGTGTCAGACCGCGAGTTGGCGTTCCACGGCGGCGATCGCCTCCATGCGTCGGCCGGGCTTGGCGAGCAACGGGGCGGCGACGCGTTTGTTCATTTCCGGATGCAAAACCAGCGCGAGTTGCCAGGCACGCAACAGCACGCTGCGGCGCGGCGCCGAATCGTGTTCGGTAGCGCGCAAGACGCTTTCCAGATTTTCCGCCGCCATATCGTAATTGCGCTGGTGCAAAAGCGCCACGGCTCGCCAATAGGCACAGATCGGCTCGAGAGCCGGCTTTTGGCTGGCCACCAGCTCCAAAAGGTGCAGCGCTTCCTCGACCTGCTTGGAGGTTGGCTTGTCGAGCAGCAAGAGCCAGGCGACCCGCTCCAGGCACAAATCGTAATTGACCAAGGCAAGCGTCTCCGGTTCCTTGCTTGAGTCTACCGATGTCCATGTCCTTGTGCAGTTCCCAAAGCTGGCCTCGCGCCAGCGTGTTGTGCGGATCAAGCTGCAAGCGCGCGATTGAGCGACGCCAGCGCCGGCCGGTATTGGCCGACCTTGGCATAGCTGAGCCCGCGCAGCGTATGCTTGAAAACCCGCAAGCCGGGGAGGATGCGCCGCGTGTAGATGAAGTAAAGCAGCAGCGGAATCACCAGTCCGATGACGGCCACGTGCGCCGAGCCGAAGCGGTCGCCCAGAAAGCCGAGCGAAACGCCCATGGCCGCGCAGATGGCGGCAATCTCGACTTCCGATTCCTCGACCAGGCTGGCGAAGGTCAACAAATAAAAGCCTGGGATGCCCGAGCAATAATAGCAACCGGAATCATGCGCGACTGATCGCGCGAGAGAACGTCGAAGTATTCTCCCTGAAGATATTGGACGGCGAAGGCCGCTCCCGCCAACACCGCCGCCAGGCCCAAACCGAGCCACATCCGCGTTTGCCGATGCCGGACCGTGCGCAGCACCAAGAACAAAAAGCCCAACACGAGGCCGCCGCCCACCGCCCAGAAATCAAGATCGTTGGCCTGGTTTCGGAAAACGAAGTAAGCGCCCGCCGCGAGCCCGGCGATCAGGCCGGCGTAAACCAGGCGTGGGTTTTCGAGGAGCAAGAAAGAGAAAGTAGCCGAAATAGCGGCCGCGCGGCTGATAACCTTCACGCCACTTTTTCAATGCCGCCCACGACAGACTAACGAGCAACCCGCCTAGCAGTGAACACGCCGACGGCGACGAGTTGCCACCAATCCGGGCCGTGCAGCGCCACCATCAGCAACAAGCCGAGATAAATGCCCTTGAGGAGAAATTCCGTGTGGTCCCAACGCATGGTGGCCCTGCCTGATCGGTAACTCGGGTAGACTCCGCTATTATACGGCGATTACCATGCAGTTGACGGGTGCTGGAGATCCGCGGGATTCGGAGTACCTCATCCTGCGGCTGGGGTGTGCCCAAATGCAAACCATAAACTGGCTGGATGCTATCTCATGGTTGATTCACAGGGGCGGGGATTGATTACATCGGGCTCCGTCTACCGGAACCTTGCCCCGCCCATCTTGGTGGAGATGGCCCTCGCGCGGGGCGAGGGCCAGTTGGCCGACAATGGCGCTCTGGTCGCTTACACCGGCACTCACACGGGCCGCGCCGCGCGCGACAAATATATCGTCCGGGAGCCCGCCTCCGCCGCGCAAATCGACTGGAGCCCGGCCCATCAAGCGATGGAGCCCGAGGTGTTTGAGCGGATCTTGGCGAAGGTCAAAGGTTTACCTTGAGGATCGCGACCTGTTCATCGTTGATTGCTGGGCCGGCGCCGACCCGGCGCAGCGGCTATCGGTTCGAGTGATCGCCGATAAAGCATGGCATGCGCTGTTTTCGCAATGCCTGCTGCTGCGGCCGCCGCCCGCGGAGCTCGCCAGCTTCTTAAGCCGAAGTTGACGATCCTCGTCGCTCCCGATCTGCTGCTCGACCCCAAGCGGGACGGCACCGCGCGGCGATGCCTGCGTCGCCCTGAGCTTCGAGCACGGCCTGGTGCTCATCACCGGCACGCACTACGCGGGCGAAATCAAGAAGTCGGTGTTCACCTTCTTGAACTATCTGCTGCCGCAGCGAGACGTTTTGCCCATGCACTGCGCCGCCAGTGTCGGCGCGCGCGGCGAAACGGCTCTTTATTTCGGCCTGTCGGGCACCGGCAAGACCACGCTGTCCGCCGATCCCGAACGGCGCCTGATCGGCGACGACGAGCACGGCTGGTCCGATCGATGGCGTGTTCAACTTCGAGGGGGGCTGCTACGCGAAAACGATACGGCTCTCGGCGGCGGGGGAGCCGCGCATTTGGAACGCCATTCGCTTTGGCGCCATCCTCGAAAATGTCGTTCTCGACGCCCGCACGCGCGCAGCCGGATTATGCCAGCGACGCCATCACCGAAAACACCCGGGCCGCCTATCCGCTCGATTTTATTCCCGATTCGGTGGCCGACGGCCGTGGCGGGCATCCCCGGCACATCCTGTTTTTGACCTGCGATGCCTTCGGCGTGATGCCGCCTTTAAGCAAATTGACACCTGACCAGGCTCTCTACCACTTCTTGTCCGGCTACACCGCCAAAGTCGCCGGCACGGAAGCGGGCGTCGATGAGCCGGAGGCGACCTTCAGCACTTGCTTCGCCGCCCCATTTTTGCCGCTATTTCCCGAGCGCTACGCCCAAATGCTGCACGCACGGCTCAGCAAGCATCAAGCGCAAGTCTGGCTGGTCAACACGGGCTGGACCGGCGGCGCCTACGGCCAAGGCCGCCGCATCGCACTGGCCCAGACGCGCCGTTTGGTACACGCCGTCCTCAACGATGAACTGACGGACGTGGCATTCGCACCCGATCCCGTCTTTAGCGTGCTGGTGCCGCGGAGCTGCCCCGATGTGCCGTCCGAATTGCTGCAACCGCGCTCGACGTGGAAAAGCGGCGAGGCCTATGACGCGCAGGCGAAGCGGCTAGTGGAGTTGTTTCGGAAGAATTTTCAGAAGTATTCGACGCAGACGCCAGATAAGGTGCGGCGCGCGGGGCCGTGAAAAACGCACAAGCGAGACGCTTGCACTACGACCGTAGCACAAGCGCCTCGCTTGGCGCGCCTTTTTCCCATCCATACCAGCACCGCTCCCGCGCAACCTCCCATGGCACCGGCAGCCAACCAAGTTGGCGGTAGTTGCTCAACGGACGGTACCATGGTCAATATGGCATTGTGACAGGCATGCAGCAGCATGCCCGGGATGACGCTGCCCGAGGTCCAGCAGACCCAACCGAGAATCAAGCCGAGGAGAATGCTGGGCACGAGACGTTCCCAGCCCAATGCGCCGCCCATGACGACGTGCGCCACGCCGAAAAGAACTGCCGAGACACTGATGGTCGTGGTAGCGGAAAAATAGCGGCGCAGTGCGCCAAAGAGGTAGCCGCGGAAAAAGGATTCTTCGAGGAGCGCCTGCAGCACCAATACCGCGATCAATAGATTTCGCGCGCCGGCAAGATTTGCCAGTTGCGGTTCCAAGATAGCCTTGAGTTGCTCGGAACGGTCCCGCAGCATCACGAGCAACAACTGCAGCACCAGCGGCCAAAGTGTGACGCCCATCAGTAGCCCGCCCAAAATAGCGGCGGGCCGGGCAGGCAATAGACCGAAGCCGGAGAATGGGCGCACTTGCCCCATGAAAGCGCTGATTGCGGGTAAGGCACCGAACAAGACAACGCCGACAATCCCAATGGTGAGGTAGGCTCCCGCGGTTGTCAGCCGGGGGGCCGCCAGACGCACGAGCCATTGCAGCGTGAAGTATGTCGGAATCATCAAGACGAGGCACCAAAGGGCGCCCGCAAGCGTGGCCACCGTCTGGGGTTGGGCCGGCCGGCGCAGCAAGTCGGCCCAGCCGCGTTGCTCGTTGTAAAGCACGCCTTCAGCGCCGAAAATGCGCGCAGCCACGGCCACGGCGCCGGCCGCGTAGGCCAGTGTCGTCACGACCACGACGAGTGCCCAGATTGGGTCGCCGCCTCCTTGCACCAGGTCGCGTGCCAGCAAGACGATGTTCACGAGCGGCACGACGGCGAGCGGGCCTTCAAGGCTCAGACCGGGGATCATGCCAATCAGCCCGGGGCCCAAAGACGCGAGCATCAGCGGAATTAAATACGCCTGCGCTTCTTTGAAACTGCGGGCACAACTCGTCAAGCTCAACAACACCGCCGAGAAAAAAGCCGCGAACAATAGCAGCAAGCCGAGCAATTGGAGCACCAAGAGCGGCGTCAAGCCGCCCCCCGCGAACAGGACCTGGCTAAGTCCGCTAAAGAGGAGCGTCAGCACCATGCTCACGAGGTTGACCACCGCGGTGAGCACGGCCACACTGAAGACGGACACATACTTGGCGAACAATAAACTCAACCGCGGTACCGGCGCGGCCACGAGAATCTCCAGCGTGCCTCGTTCGCGTTCACCGGCCGTCAAGTCGATGGCCGGGTAAACGGCGCCGGTGATCGTCATCAGAATCAGGATGAGCGGCACCAGCGCGGCCAGCGAGATCAGGCCGCTGCCGCCAGGCCCGACTAACGCCGTGCGTGACAGTCGCAACAGCGCCACCTTGGGCTCCGCGCCCGGTTCGCGCATGCGCTCGGCAAGGTTGTGTTCGTGGACCGCCGCCAGGCGGCGCTCCACGAGGGTGACCGCACCCAGGGCCGCGGGGTTGTTGCTCAAAAACTCCATGTTGCCGCGTAGCTTGATGTCCGCAGTCAGCGGCAAGTGGAAGCGTTCCGCGTTGGTCAAATGCACCGCGACATCGACCTCGCCATCGCGCACGGCCTTTTCCAGATCGGGAGGCACGCCGGCGATCAGTTTTGGACTGGGCGGCGCCGGCTTTTCGGTATTGCTCGTTGCCGCGGGTCGCTTCTCTAAGAGTTGCTCGCCATAGTTCAGGAATTGACCGAATACGGTGGCATCGTGTTCACTCGCAAAACCAAAGCGATACGTCGCGGCGCGATGCGGATCAATGGTGCCAGCCAACAAAAACTGCTGAAACGCGACGCTCAATAGCGGATAGAGCAGCAGCGGCATGGCCACCAGCGTGATGATGGTGCGGCGATCGCGGATGATCTCGATCCATTCCTTGCGAACCAGGCGGCCCACGCGCGCGAGGGAGGCCGACGCAGACGGCGCGGAAGGTTTTTGGTCCGTTGGCGCGATTGGATCCATGAACGAGTCCCAAGTCTTCCGTGCCACTATGGCGTTTTGATGCCGGGCCCGTGCGCGACAATTGCAAGAATATCTGCGTTAGGTTTTCACAGCCCGTGCGTATTTTAAGCTCAGCCAAAGTTCCTTCGCTGACGAGCTCGCCGCGGTGCAACAGGCCAAAGCGCGTGCAATGCCGCTCGGCGTCATCGAGATGATGGGTGGTAAGTATGACAGCCTTGCCTTGTCCCCGGAGATGATCGATGTATTCGGTGACGACCTGGCTGACCAAGACATCCAGCCCCCAGGTCGGCTCGTCCATGAGCATCACGGGCGGGCGGTGAATGAGGGCGCGGGCCAAATTGACGCGCTGACGTTGACCGGTGCTCAGGGTGCCGCAGCGCTGGTCAATGAAATCGCCGAGCCGGAGAAGGTCGATGAGGCGGTCGAGTTCGGCGAGTGCTTGCGTGAGAGGCACGGCATAGAGGTCGGCGAAGAAAAGCAGCATCTCGCGGACGGTCAAGCTCAAGTAAAGCCCCGCGGTGGCCGAGACGAAGCCGACACGCCGTTTGACCTCATCGGGATTGTCGCTGGAACCGAAGCCGGCGATGGACGCTTGGCCGCTCGTGGGCCGCAACAGGCCCAAGAGCATGCGCAAGGTGGTCGTCTTGCCGGCGCCGTTGGGGCCAAGCAGGCCGTAGACTTCCCCGGCCGGCACCGTGAAGGACAAGTCGTGTACCGCGGTAAGTGTGCCGCCGCCCGCCAGAGGAAAGCATTTAGTGAGGTGGTCGACCTGGATCATGCCAGGGCATTGTATGGCGCGCTAGGATTCCGGCGCGATGCCGCCGTGGACGCGGTTGGGCGTCAGGTGGCTGGGCTGGTCAATCATCCAGAAGCGGCGCCATTCGCCTTTCATTTGGCGTAGATCTTCGGAGGTGTTGAGCTCCTCTTGGAGGCGCTCGTTGGGATCGCTGGACCACATGTTGATAAAGCAGCCGGTATTGGCAAAAGAAAGACACGCGCAGGCCGCCAATAGATATAAACGCCGCATGGGCCCAACTCCTTCGCCAGACAATAGTCCGAAGCTACCAGTTTTATCGGATACAGCGGTTGTGCTCTTGAGCGAAAAAACGGAAAACCGATTGATTTTTCCGATTAGTTCATCAATGACTAGGCAAATTGGGCTGGGCAGAGGGGAATCGTTGATGGAAGATGTTCATCACGACGCCAAAAGCGGTCAGGTTGGAAACCTAACCTACGGAGGTCCATCATGCCAAACGGAACGTTTATCGCCATTCTATTTGTGCTTGCGACTAGCGCGCGAGGGCATGCGGAAAGTCCGGCGCCGATGGTAACCGTTGGTTTCGGCGCACGCGACATTACGCCGGTTCTCGGCAAGACACCGGTTTACATGGCCGGTTTCGGCAAGAACCGCAAGGCAACCGGGGTGCATGATCCACTCATGGCTCGCGCCATCGTGCTCGCTGACAAGGACGCGAAGGTCGCCATTGTCTCCGTGGACGTGGTTGGCTTGTTTCACCCGTTCATTGAAAAAGTACGGCGGCGCCTCCCCGGCTTCACGTATGTCCTCATTTCCAGCACCCACAACCACGAGGGGCCGGACACACTTGGCCTTTGGGGACCAAATTCACTCCAAACCGGTGTCGATGGTGCCTACATGACGAAAGTCGCCGACGCCATCGTGAGCGCAGTTACCGACGCCGATCAAACGCGCCGCTCGGCCCAGACCCGTATCGGCACCGCGAAAGCGCCGGAACTGCTCCATGACGGGCGGCTGCCTATCGTCAAGCATGATGAGTTAGTGGCGCTGCATTTCGTGGAGGGGGTGAAAAACGTCGGCATCCTCGTGCAGTGGAATTGCCATCCCGAAACGCTCGGCAGCCAAAACACGCAAGTTAGCGCCGATTTCGTCGCAGCCACCGTGGCCTATCTGAGCGAAAAATACCATTGCCCCGTGGTTTATCTGACGGGCACGGTCGGCGGCCTGATGACTTCACTGGGCGTGCCGGTCAAAGACGAGCACGGCAAATCTTTGAGTGATGGCACCTTCGTGAAAACCGAGCGCTATGGCCGGCTCGTCGGGGCACTTGCGCACCAGGCGGTTGGACTGGCCAAGCCCGTGCGGCTGAGTCCGCTTCAGGGCGCTCGGCCGTGGTATTTTTGCCCATGGCCAATCCATTTTATCAACTCGGCTGGAAGCTCGGCGTCCTGGACCGGCAAGCGTTTGCTTGGAAGGGCGATTCGGCGATGGCCGAACCGATCAAGGACAAGTCGGCCAAGGGACCGTTTTCCGTGCGCACGGAGATAGGCTACTTAAAACTCGGGGAGGTCGAGATTGCCGCGATTCCCGGTGAAATCTATCCCGAGCTTGTCTTGGGCCAGGTCCAAGACCCCGCCGATCCCGGCGCGGATTTCCCTGACGCTGCTGTTGAGCCGGGCGTTTATCAGCAAATGAAGGGACCTTATCGGATGTTGATCGGCTTGGCCAACGATGAGATCGGATACATCATCCCCAAACGCCAGTGGGATGAAAGGCCGCCCTTTTGCTATGGCCGCATGACTGCCCAATATGGCGAAGGCAATAGCCTGGGCCCCGAGACGGCCCCACTCTGTGTGCAATGCCTTCCGCATTTTGGTCAACAGAAAATGAAGATGGCTTACGCCTTTCGCTGCGAATAAAGGCGATCCATGGTGGCTTTGAGGTCTTCCCATGTGGCGGGCTTGGCGAACACCTGGTCGAATCCGGCGGCTTGACATTGTTGGCGGTGCATGTCGTCGGCATAGCCCGTGAGAGCGATGAGCACTTTATCCTTGAGTTGCTCATCCTCTCGAAAAAATCGCGCCAGATGCACGCCGTCGAGTTCCGGCATGCCGAGATCCAGAACCAGCACATCCGGGAGATGTTTCTTGGCCACCTCTATCGCCCCGCTCCAGTCGTAGGCAACGTATGACGTGTAACCATGGGCATCGACGAGCGTCTTGAGCATGTTGGCCGCGTCGCGCGAATCATCCACGATGAGTATGGTGGGCAAGCGGCGCATTCGCTGAGGATTCGGGATTCTCATTGCTGCTGTTGCTTGGTGTCGCGGCATCCATAGGCGTCTCCTTGACGACCATCCCATCCTCATATTACAGAAAGTAACGGTTCCCACAATTACATCTCCTACTGAGCGCACGACATTGCACCAGCAATTGGATACAACCCGCCAATCCGCTTACTTCGTGCGCGGCTCTTGGGATGTATCTTGGTTGCGTTTGTCATTCGTCAAGCGCCGTTCGACGAACGGCAGCAGTGCCAGGATCACTAATGCGAGCACCGTGGCGAGCGTGGCCAGCGCCGCTTTGCCCAACCCCGCAGCCGAGCCGACGGCAGCGGCAACCCAGATTGTCGCCGCCGTGGTGAGGCCGCGAACCTGAGCCTCTTGCGTCATTTTGAGAATGGCCCCGGCGCCGATGAAACCGACGCCGGTCAAAATCCCCTGAATGACGCGGCTCAAATCCGCCGTCGTCATCCCGTATTCTTCACCTGCCAACACGAACAACGCCGTGCCCAACGCGACGAGCATGTGCGTTCGCAGGCCCGCCGCCTTGCCTTTTTCTTCGCGCTCGAAGCCCAAGAGACCGCCCAAGAACGCCGCGAGCAATAAACGGAGGACAAGGCGCACTACCTGAGCGATGTCCGGCAGCGCGGCCCAATCCTCCGCGAGGGATTCCAGCAATTTGGTCCACTGGTCCGACATGGGGCGGCCCCACTTTTGCATCGGCGGCCTGCGCCACGGCCTTATTTCGTGATTACCGCTACTGGCCGGCCGTCCTCGTAAACCAGCTGGCTGCGAAGACGGGCGACGTCGTCGCGTGCCTTGGCTATGACTTGGGGGTTAACGGGCGGCAGACGGTCGATGATGCCCACGGCTGGCGGCACCGGTTGCGGCAAGATCGTGACGACCCCCTTGTATTGGCCGGGAAGAGGGAACCCGGCATTGTAGATCGTGGCGGGTGGATAGGGGTAATTGGTGTAATTCTCGTTGCGCATCGTATCGTTGACGAGCCTGATTGATCTGAGGCGCTTGTCCTGGAGCGAGGCTTCCTGGGCGAGGGCCATGTCGCGTTGATCTTCCCGATAATTCAGTGCAGCGAGATCGTTTTCCGCCCGCTGAAGCTGATCAAGCACGGCCCGTTCAGCCGGCGATAACGCGGCGGCGTAGTAAGTCACCGAGCGCTGCGTGCCGTTGATTATGACTTGCCTGGTGATTTCCGGCTCGACAACGTTGCGCGGGCGACCCTTGCCGGCTTTTTTGGCGGCGGACTGGCGCACTGCTTTCTTCAGTGATTTAATGTCGTTCTCGGCGTAACCGACCGGAGCTTCGCCGGGCGTCGAGCGCACGAATAAGCGATTATTTTTCGGGTCGAAGCGCACCACGTGGCCCACGACCTGCGTGCCGTTGTTGAGCTTCAAGGACACGAGGGTGCCATGTCTCAAATCGGCCTGTTCTTTGGCGTCTTGGAAGACAACCTCTTGTTTCGGCTTCGTCTCGGCAGGCGTGAAGTTGGCAAATTTGACCTGGGCATGCGCGGGCTCGCCGTGCTTAAGCTGGTCAGCAATAATCCAATACCGAAGAATTTCATCGCTCGCATGGCTGGCATCTCCTTGGTGGCAGTGCGGAAGCGCGGCGGCGTGTTGCCGCGCCGCGTGACCGAATCGGATTTCTCGAAACCGAATTCCGCACCAAGGCGTGCAAATTGGGGACCAAAAAGCCAGTTGTAGCAGTTTTAACTCAAATAACGATTATCCGGCTCGATTGCCGCTCCGCGATGATTACGATTGCTAACAGCGTTAAGTTTTGGCAACGTTTGCGGACATGTTCTGTAAACTTTGAGAAGCGCCCGTCGTCTCAAATCGGTGCCTCATCGTCCTTGTCGCCCGCTTGGAGTTGTGCCAACCGACCGATAAGAGCCACTCCCCCGGTTATCGCCGCCAGGCTCACGACGCCCGCTACCACCCAGACCGCCAATGACACAGTGAACACCGTCTCTTGGCGATAGGCGGCTAAAAAGCATGTCACCGTCGCCGCAGCGATGAGAACCACCATCGGCACCAGCAGTGCCATGCGACCCGCCACACGGGCTCGGTCGTCTTCGTTGGGAACGTGGATGCCGGCGTCCAAGGCCTTCAGATGTTCTATGTGCATCATCTCCGCCTTGCGCATATGCGCACGCAAAAGCTGGGGCACAAGGACGATTAGCGTTATCAGCACCAAAAGGCCAAGGGCCAGAATCACCAGTTCGCCGCTGTGCTTTTCCAGGAACATTTCCATCGAAGCCTCGTTACCACATGAATAGGAACGCTACGCCCCAAGCCTAACACGAATAGTGCCTGCTTTCTCGCTGCGGAGCCCAAGAGTGTATATAATTACACTACCAAGTTAATGCTTGCACTTGCCGACTTGCTACAATTCCTTTTTTGCTGCTGGAGTCTTCGTGTAATGCCGGAATCGATTCACCCAGCGTCCATCGTCGAAGAGACGCGACGCCGCTATCTGACATATGCCCTCTCGGTTATTTCGTCGCGGGCTTTGCCCGATGTGCGCGACGGCCTCAAGCCGGTGCAGCGGCGCATTCTCTATTGCATGCACCACGAGCTTCAGCTTCACGCCGACCGCCGGCCCGTCAAGTGTGCCCGCATCGTCGGTGATGTCATGGGTAAGTTCCATCCTCATGGCGACACGGCCCTTTATGATGCGCTGGTGCGCCTGTCCCAAAATTGGGTCATGCGCGAGCCGATGATCGACGGTCAAGGCAACTTCGGCTCGGTCGACGGCGACTCGCCGGCCAGCTTCCGCTACACCGAGGCGAAGCTGACGGGCAACGCCGAATTACTGATGGCCGAGATCAAGCAACACACGGTGCCGATGCGGCCCAACTACGACGGGACGCTCGAAGAGCCGGTCGTTTTGCCGGCACAGTTTCCACACCTGCTAGTCAACGGGGCCTCCGGCATCGCCGTCGGCATGGCCACCAACATTCCGCCGCACAATCTGGCGGACGTGGTTGGCGCCGCGGTGATGCTGATCGACAACCCGGAAGCCACGACCGCGACGCTGCTCGATAAAGTCAAAGGACCCGATTTTCCCCTTGGAGGGAAGATTGTCACCGATCGGCCGACGCTGCGCAAGACCTACGAAGACGGCCAGGGCAGCATCCGCGTCCAGGCCGAATGGAAGGTCGAGGAGGCAAACCGGAAAAAGCAGATCGTGGTCACGTCGATCCCCTATGGCGTCAACAAGGGGACGCTGGAAGGCGATATCGGCGAGATCATCGCGGCCCGCAAGCTGCCGCAGCTTGTCAACCTCACGAACGAATCCAACGAGAAAGATGGTCTGCGCATCGCCCTGGAAATCAAAGCCGATGCCGATCCGAACCTGGTGATGGCATATCTCTATAAGCACACGGCATTGCAAGAAAACTTCGCGGTCAACCTGACTTGCCTGGTGCCCGATGCCGACGGCAAGCCGCAACCGCGCCGGCTCGGGCTCAAGGAAATACTGCGCTATTTCCTCGACTTTCGTCTGGCGACGGTGCGCAAGCGCTTCGAGTTCGAGCTGGAGCAACTTCGCAAGCGGATTCACATCCTTGAGGGTTTCCAGATCATCTTCAACGCCCTCGATCGCGCCATCCGCATCATCCGTGAGAGCGAGGGCAAGGCGGATGCCGCCCAAAAGCTGATGGCCGCGTTCAAGCTCGATGAAATCCAGGTCGATGCGATTCTCGACGCCCAACTCTACAAGATCGCCCAGCTGGAAATTCAAAAGATTCTCGACGAGCTCAAGGAGAAAACACGCCAGGCCGAGAAGATCGAGGCCATTCTTCGCTCCGAGAAGAAGCTTTGGGGCGTGGTGCGCGACGAACTCGAAGCGCTGGCCGCCAAATTTGGCACAAGGCGGCGAACCAAGCTCGCCGGCGGCGACGATATTCCCGAGTTCGACCCCGAGGCGTATATCGTCAAGGAAAACGCCAATGTAGTGCTCACGCCGCGACGGCTGGCTCAAGCGCGTCGGCCGGCTCGCCTCGGTGGAAGGCACGCGCACGCGCGAAGGCGACGCCGTCCTCGCCGTCGTCCCCGGCAGCACGCTCGACCATGTCATTTTATTTGCCGACGATGGTACCGCTTACACGCTGCGCATCAACCAGGTGCCCGCCAGCTCTGGCTACGGCGAACCCGTGGCCAAGTTCTTCAAGTTAAGCGACCAGGTGCGCATCGTCGCGGCGGCCACCACCGACGCGCGCTTCGTGCCAGACGAAATTGCCGCGACCAGCAAGGAAGATCCGGCTGGGCCCTACCTTCTAGCCGTCACGGCCCAGGGCATGGCTTTGCGCACGCCGCTGGCCCCATACCGCACCGAATCGAACAAGCTCGGCCGCCGCTTCGTCAAGCTCAACCAGGGCGACAAGGTTGTCATGGTCGCCGTGTTGGGAGAGGAGAAGAGCATCTTCCTGGCTTCGCGCGACGGGCACATCCTGCATTTCCCCATCGCGGACATCAACGTGCTGGCGGGCGTCGGCAAGGGTGTCATCGGGATCAAACTTGAAAAGGACGACGTTTGCCTGGGAGGCGCCCTGGTAGTCAAAAGCACCGACATGCTGGTCGTCGAAACTTCCGGCGGCAAGACGATGGAGTTCACCGGCCGGCATGAAACCACCGCGCGCGGCGGCAAGGGTTGGGAAGCCGTCAAACGCACGAATTTGATTCGCGTGGTGCCGCCGGCGATCGCGCTGGTCGATTGGGATGAATTGGAAGGGAAAAAGAAGGAGCCTGGAACGAATGGCAATGGGCAACTGAAGTTGTTTGAATGAAAAGAGCCGCGCACGCAGTAAGCGGTGACTCGGCTCGGTACTCACCTCATTCGAGCCGAATCAAAGACTTCAGCCACGGCCACCGAGAACTCCGGACTCAAGACCGATACTGCCGATTCGCCGCGTCGGTAGATGCCTGCTTCTTCATATGCTTTGCCGCGCAGACGGAGGACGGTAATGTTTTCCGATTGCGGGTTGACAATCCAGTATTCCGGGACCTTGGCCTCCGCATAGTCGCCGCGCTTGTCAACCAAATCCCGTTCCGGCTTGTCTTCACTGACGACCTCCAAGGCCAAGTCGGCGCCGTCCCAAAAGCGATTGTGCCGGCGGGGTCCGTGGCGGAAAGCAGCAATAAACGGTCGATCTTCGCGCCTTCCGGCAATCTCGCCGGTTCGTCTGGTACAATGATTCCCTTCTAATATGGCCGTCCCTCCCTATCAACTCGGCTTTCGCAGGCAAATCTCTATTAGTTTGACACGTTTTTCTACATACGTCTGCCAGGTCGCGGGAGGGGCGTATTCTCAGGTTCGCGACGTTACTATCGGTGCCCGGCGAATGCAATGGACAAGCTCACGGCAACGGCGAGTACCCGCGGAACCGGTTTCAGCACGCCATCGGAGTGCCTCAGCGCGTGCAACCCCTCCCGAACAAAGGCACGCTGTTCTCTGAGCCCAATATTTTTCCATGCAATGATTGCAATTCAACCACAGCGCCAAACCTCGCAAAAACTTCAGCGAATCGCTGCGGCTTAAGTCCCCAATAAACCATAGCGCAAGACATCGGCGCACCTTTACCGCCAGTTCTGCCGCTTTCAAGAAACTTGAGGCGTGTGTCGTAAAGAAATGTGGTTGCCTCAGCAACCCCCCAAACATACAGCTTCCAATGGCTCGTGTTCGTGGCGACCGGCACAAGAGCGAGCACTTCTGAGCCGTATTTCGTATTTGCTTCGCGCATTTCCTCAACCAGTTCTTAATCGTCGTGCCGCGTTCCCGGTCCGCGCCGTAAGGTGGGTTTACGTAAATCCTTGGAAAGTCCCAATTCTCAAGGAGGCCGTCGTGCGCAGGCAGTTTATATTCTACTCCGGCATGAACGATTGAGTGTTGATTCGAACAGGGATCAAGGTCGACCTCGCCTCCAAAGAATTCGCGGATCGCCGCCACGTATTTCGCCGGCGTGCACCAGTCCTTGTTCAGCGACGTAATCGTCCGACCAGTCGTCATTTTTGCCGAATTCCTTTCCATTTTTTTCGCGCCAGCTTTTGTACGTCCGAACGTAGTTTACTAATGGTGCCGGGTCTCGGCGAGATCACGTTAAACCAGCTTTCAACCTCGGTTTCGTGGGCAGTGAAATACTTCCTGAGCGCAGCGTCCGCATCAAGGTCGATTCGCACTTTAGTGAACCGATTCTTCCCAGAAGCGCCGGCATAGCTTGCAAGAAATGCAGTCCGCGCCGGTGCTAGCTCCGGTGTCGGCTGGAGTAGAAGCTTCTCGATGAAGTTGGCAAGTCCAACATCGGTTAAAAACAGAAGCCAGTCATAAGACTGTGCGAGGACCCGCAATTCCTTGTTCGGGTTACTTGAGGTAAACCAGTTCCCATGGTTACTCACAACCCCGACAGTAAGAATGAAATGCCTCAATAGATCGGCATCGTTGCCGTCAATGATTTCTTGCAGGAGCTTGTCGTACGACTTGACAAGCAATGTTCCATCGGATCGCTCGATTATGCCTTGAAACTGGCCGGCTCTTAGGCGAACTTTCTGTAGAGAGGACACTGAGCGCACGACATAAGCACCTTGTTTAGCTTTCTCGATCGTTTGCGGTCCTTTTTTCATGCCTTCTTCGATACCAACACGTTTACATTCAAAGATCGCGAAGGGCGACTGGAAAAGCTGGCAAATTGCCACCCGGCATTCACTGCCGGCAATTTCTTCGATGTTCGCAACGACCGGGCCGAAAGGACTTTCTGCGATAACGCATGAATTCCGCTTAAGTCCGTGTCTGGTGAGAATGGTATCTGGTCTTATTTCGTGGCCCGAAAGCGTTCCAAGAAATTTCAGAACTTTTTTGGACGTAAGCGGAAGGTGCAGCGGGTCCACATTGGCTGCATGCACCGACTCTATTGGGTGAAGCGAAAACTCGACATTGTGCGTGATGTCGGCGTTTGCGAACTCTGGTATCGAGCGACTCTATGGCAAGATAGTCCCCGAGCCCCCATGCCCGTAATGTGTAAAAAGTAACCAACTCAACGAGCGTTCCTAATGCCCGCCCGGATGCTTTCTTGCGATCAATCGCATAATGAAAGACGGTTTCGGAAAGGATTTTTTGAAGTGCGTCGACTGACTGGTATTTCACCGACATTTGCTGGTTTCCCCGCTAGCAATTAAATCCTCTCTCACGGCCGCATCCGTCCCTTGATCACGTCCACCACCTCTTTCACCCCGATCCGTTCCTGCTTCAGCGTATCCCGGTCGCGAATCGTCACCGTTTGATCCTTGAGGGTTTGCCCGTCCACGGTGATGCAATACGGCGTGCCGGCTTCGTCTTGCCGGCGGTAGCGGCGGCCCACGGCGCCCTTGTCGTCATAAAACACGTTGCATTCCTGTTTGAGCTCGCGATAAATCGACGCGGCGACTTCCGGCATGCCCTCTTTCTTGACGAGCGGAAAGACCGCCGCCTTGAAGGGTGCCAAGCGCGGATGCAGCTTGAGCACCACGCGCTCGGTCGGCTTGCCGTTCTCGTCTGGTGCCGTGTCCTCGTGATAGGCTTCGCACAAAAAAGCCAGCGTGGCTCGGTCGGCGCCGGCGGACGGCTCGATTACGTGGGGGATAAACTTCTCGCGCGTTGCTTCATCGAAATAGGTCATGTCCTTGCCGCTGCCTTTGTAGCGCGGCTTGCCGTCGGCACCCATTTCCACCACCAATCGATCGCCTTGGCGGACCAATTTACCCTCCATGTGGCTGCGCAAGTCGAAGTCGCCGCGGTGGGCGATGCCTTCCAGTTCGCCGAACTCGCCGGGCGGCAGGAACGGGAAGCCGTATTCGATGTCGGCGGTGCCGCAGGAATAATGGCTAAGTTCCTCTTGGGCGTGATCGCGCAAGCGTAAGCGCTCGCGGGCCAGGCCGAGGTCGAGATACCACTGGTAGCGCCGGTCGCGCCAATACTGGTACCAGGCGGGCGAGGACTTGGGATGACAAAAGAACTCGATCTCCATTTGCTCGAACTCGCGCGAGCGAAACGTGAAATTGCGCGGCGTGATCTCGTTGCGGAAGCTTTTACCGACCTGGGCGATGCCGAACGGCACTTTGACGCGGCTCGAATCGAGCACGTTTTTGTAATTGGCGAAAATGCCTTGCGCCGTTTCGGGCCGCAGAAAGGCCGTCCCTTCCTCGCCGCTGAGCGCGCCGACGTACGTCTTGAACATCAAGTTGAACTCGCGCGGCGGGGTGAGCGTCCCCACCTCCTTGGCATCCGGGCCCAGAACCTGGGCAAAGTCGGACACCGCGGTCAGGCACAATAGGCCGCCTTCCCAGTGGAGTTCGTCGGTCTGCTTGCCGCGTAGGTTGAAGAACTTGAGCGCTTTGTGCTCGGCTTCTCGCAGCCCCTCATCGCCTTGGTATTGACCGCGACAAAGACTTTTTTGCCCTTGGCCTCGACCCAGCGTCCCCAAACCTGGTCATGGCGATAGCGTTTTTTCGATTCCCGGCAATCGACCATGAAATCGTGGAATAGATCGTAGTGCCCCGAGCATTTCCAAATCTGCGGATGCATGATGATCGTCGAGTCGAGGCCGACCATCTCATAGGCCGCCGGTGCGCCGGCGGGGACGGACAGATCATCGTGCCCCGTTACCATCTGCCGCCACCATGCCTCCTTGACGTTGCGTTTGAGCTCGACGCCGAGCGGGCCGTAGTCCCAAAAGCCGTTGAGGCCGCCGTAGATCTCGCTCGACTGAAACAAGAAGCCACGCCGCTTGCAGAGCGACACCAGTTTTTCCATGTCCATGAAGATACCTGTGGTTTATTTTTGCCAGTGACTTTTGACGATGCCCACGGCCCCGACTTCGATGCGCAGCGGGTCACGTTTCAGTTCGGGAACGAGCGCGAATTGATCGACGGCGGCGGCGGCGCGAATGTCATCACCGAGGCCGAGCGCGGCCAGGTGCCGGCCTCCTTGGCTCAGCTCCAGGGCGGCTTGCAGCAGGCGGCCATGGTTCTCGAAGCAATCCCAGGCCAGGCGGGCGCTGTCGTTGAGGCGCAGGTCCATGGCGTCGCTGAGGCAATCGACGAGAGCGCCGGCGAGCAGCGTGTCTTCCAGAGTGACCTCGCCATCGGTGCCGGCGCAGACAAGGTGCAGCGGGCGGCGGTCCTGGCGCAATTGGGCACAAACCGCACTGAAATTCCCGAAAGCACCGATGAGCACTCGCTCCGCCTCCGCGGCGCGGAGCAGAGCCCGGGTGCCGTTGGTCGTCGTCAACACCAGTGTCGTATTCTTGCAGCGTGCGGAGGTGTAAGAGCGCGGTGAATTGCCCAAGTCGAAATCGGGCAAAGGAAGCCCGCCGCGCTCGCCGCCCAAGAGTGCTTTGCCGGCGGGCAAATTGTTGGCCAACGCGCGGCGCTTCACTGACTTCCGCGCAAGGACGAATCGACGTGCAACCGGCGGCCAGAGCATGCAAGATGGTCGTCGATGCCCGCAGCACGTCGATGACGACGGCCACGCCACCTGCCAAGCGGCCGGCCGGCACCAACTCCGGCAGCAAATGCACCTGGACGTCGCGTTTCTCGTTGTCCTGTTCAGCCCCCATCAAACCCTCGCTCCTTTGCAATGGCGCCGCCTCATCTTACCGTAGATGATGGTCGTGGGATAGAGCTTGCTACCGTAATCCATTCGAGCATAATTAAAAATATATGCCCTCGTATCCCTGTCCCAATCCGACTTGCAACCACCGGTTCGCCGGCAGGCAAGTGGTCGTCGCCGCGGATCTAAAATGTCCCGTATGCGGGCAATCGTTTCAATTTCGCACTTCCGCAAAGACTGCGACCAAGCCTAAACGACAGGTGCATCCACCAGCGCCGATAGCCGTGCCGCCTAAACGCGCCGAGACATTAATCGAATTGGATGGCGGCGCCGGGCCGCTCGTACAACCGCCGGCGCGGCCTCGCAAACCCTCCCTTATCGGTTATGTGCTTATTGCGATGGTTATGGTGGCCGTGATCGCCGCAGTCGTGTTTGGGGTGCTGGCGTACAAGGATTTCGCACCGGTGGAAATTGCCGGTGCACGGAAGGATCACGTGATCGTCGGCAACGTTCACGACTTGAGCAACCATGACGAACTCGCATTCAAGCTAATTCTCGACGAAAAGCTCTGGAAACCCGCCAACGATATTCGCAAGGGGTTCGCCGCCACGACCGCTTGGCGGGGTATCGACTCCGCCAGAGTGGGCTGGATCGCCGTGGCTGTCCATGACTATGGCGTGACCAACCCGCGCGAAGCCGACTTGTTGCGCCGGCATCGAGCGGTTGGAACATTATTTCGAGAATGCTCTCGAACTCGCGGAGAAGCCCGAGGCACTTCCCGGGTCCGAGGCCCAGGGCTCGCGTCCGCCCTGGCAACGCATCTTATTCAAAGGTCAACTCAGCTCCGTCGTTTGGTGGGGGCACATGTATATGTTGGCACATCAAGGGCTGGGTTATTGGATCTACGTCGCGGCTCCGACTAAAACCGGGGCGGAAACGCTGGCCGCGGACGTTCTTCAGGACAACGGCCGCGGTTTTATTGTAACCACCACTCGCCAGGGCTGGCGCGAGCAGCCGAAGAAGACTCAATCATTCACGAGCGCGGACGGCACGCTAACCGTCGCGGCGCCCGAGGGCGTTTTCGAAACGCATACCGCTAAAGAGCAGGACGAGCGCGGCGTCTTGCATCTATTCGCGAAGTATCAGAAGGACGCGGATAATCGCAAAAACGCCGATGTCTTGGTGTTGGCGCTCCCCAAGCAACCTAATGCCCAAGCCGCTCTCGAGGAAGGCAAGCGATACCTGGAGGATAAAAAACGGGAAGAAAGCAAGGATTACCTAATCGGCAGCACTGGCGAGAAATTCGCAGGTGACCCGAAGCCGGTGGGCAATAAATACGGCATGATTGCGGAGTACCAACTCATGCGCGGGACCACGCCGACGCGATTCTGGATCCTGGCCGTGGTCAACGGCGCCGACAAGACCTACGTCATCCGCTGTGATGCAACCTGGGAAAACCGGCAAATCTGGCGCGCGGATTTTCTGAGTTTGCTGGCTTCGGTAAATGTCAAATAATGGTTCACAAGGGCTTGCGCGGAAAGGTGCGCGGCTCTTGGCTAAGCCTCCACCACGTCCTTGAGCCGGGCAATAGCCGCCACTTCCCCGCGCATGACAATCACTTTTTTGCGATTCATCTTGATTCCCGTCGCCTTGGCGGCGGCGACGTAGTTTTCGCGCGTGGTGGCGGTGTCGCGCATGTCGTGCAGATCGGCATCCGTGAGCACTAAATACCTTTCATCCAGGGCGATGAGCGTTCCCAGACAGACGAAAGGGCTGCGCAAATCGATGACGACCGTTTGGTGGAGGAATTCTTCAAGCATCGCCGGTTTTCTCCGAGCAACTTATCTCTAATCTAACAACAGAAGCCGCCCTTCGCCAACGCGCTCGCCAGCCAAGGACAATTCTCAATGAAAGAAGTCTTGATTGACTCCACGGCCAATTTGACTGTGTGTTGCGAGCATATAGGCCGCTGCCACCGGTTCGGCATGGATACCGAGTTTGTGGGCGAGGAAAGCTACCAGCCGCGCTTATGCTTGATTCAGGTCGCCACGACCGACGCGCTTTACCTCATCGATCCGCTACGCGCTCGATTCGCTCGAACCCTTTTGGAAGCTTGTCGTCGATCCGGCGAATCAGGTGATCGTGCATGCCGGCGCGAGGAGGTTCGCCTTTGCCACATCTGGAGCGGCCAGGCACCTGGCAACCTTTTTGACTTACAAATCGCCGCGGGCCTAGTGGGCTTACCATATCCCATGGGACACGGCGCCTTGGTGGCGACGGTGCTAGGCAAGCGCCTCGACAAGCGGGAAACCCTGACCGAGTGGCGCACGCGGCCGCTGACACTCGAGCAGATTCAATATGCGTTCGATGATGTCCGCTACTTGCTGCCGCTGTGGCAACAGGTTTCCGAACGCCTGGCGAGGCTCGATCGCGATTCATGGGCGCAGGAAGAGTTCGCCCGTTTACGCGTGGCGGCAACCCCCGACGACGAGGGGCTGTCGGTGACTGCGGACAAATGGCGTAAATTGCGCGGCGCCGGCTCGCTTGACCGCCGCCGGTTGGCGATCCTGCATGAAGTGTTTTACTGGCGTGAAAAAGCGGCTGCCGACGCCAATCGGCCGGCACGCACGCTGTTGCGCGACGATCTGATGGTCGAGGTGGCCCGCCGCAACCCCAAAAGCGCCCGCGATCTCGAGCCGGTCCGCGGACTGGCAAGACGACACGTCGAGGCGATTTTTGAGGCGGTGCAGCGGGGTCGAGCCCTCCCTGCCGCGGAGTGTCCCACACCCGTAGATCGCGAGCAGGATCCGCCTCAACAAACCTTGTTGGTCAATCTTTTGGCCGCTCATCTGACACATTTGGCAGCCGACCGTGAGCTCGCACCCAATCTCGTCGCAACCAATCAGGATTTAAAAATGCTGGTGCGCGCGCGCATCCAGGGAACGACGCTGCCCGAGCAAAGTCTCCTGCAAGGAGGCTGGCGGGCCACGCATATACTGCCCCATCTCGAGGCCATGCTCGCGGGCCGGGTCAGTCTGCGTGTGTGCGACATTCGGCGCGACGTGCCGTTCGAGTTTTCGGAGGAGGAGTCCTAACCGGAATAAGTAGCGTTTGGCGCGCGCGGATATTGTTTGGGTAGCGCTTCGATTTCACGAAAGGTGTTCCCATGCCAACCTTGACATCTTGGGCCCGCTTGTTTGCTTTTTTCATTTTGCCGGCCTCATTCGCGCATCCCGCACTCGCGCAAAGCGGACAGAAAGCGCCGATCCCGACGCAAAAGGCACAAGCCAAGGCTGACGCCCTGGTTCGAGAGTTGTTCGCCGACGACCTTGCCCAGGCGGGCAAAGATCAATCGGCTCGGCTTCGGCTGGCGGTCACCTTACTCCAAGAGGGTAAAGACACCACCGACGACACGGCGGGCCGATTCATACTTTACCAGTACGCATTAAAGCTCGCGGCCCAGGCGGGCAACGCGCCGACGGCGCTACAAACGATCGACGAAATCGACGCGCAATATGGCATGCCTGCTGCCGAAGTCTTTCGCATGAAAACCCAGGCGCTAACCGCAGCCGGCGCTGCCGCGAGCGCGGCGGACGCCTATCAGACGATTGTCGATGGGGCGCTGGTTCTACTAGACGACGCTTTGGCTGCCGACGATTTCCCGGCTGCCCGCCAACTTTTGGCGACCGCCGACGGCGCCGGCCGCAAACTCAAAAACGTTGCCCTCGTCGCATCCATCCGCAAGCGGGGCAAGGAGACCGCGCGCTGCAAAAGGAGTTTGCTCATTGGCAACCCTTCGCCGATCGCCTGGTGCGCGATCCGGCTGATCCCGAGGCCAACTGCGAAATGGGCAAGTACCAGGCGTTTCTCAAGGGAAACTGGGACCAAGGTTTGTCTCTTTTGCGCGCGTGGCCCCAAGGGCCCGTTGCGAGAGTTGGCCGCTCTCGACCGCACTGATCCCAAAGGCCGAAATCAGCAAATGCGGTTGGCGGAGGGCTACGAGCAGCAAGCGCAAACGCTCAAGGGCTTCATGCAAACCAATGCGCTGTTTCGCGCCTACCAGTGGCATCAACACGTTCTAGCGGACGGCGCCATGGGCGCGGCGGATCGTGCCGCCCTTGAGACGCGCATGGCCGACATCATGATGCGGGTTCCCGCGGAATACCGGATCGGCGCGATCACCCAGGCGGTAAAGCATCTGGATGGACACACCGGCCCCGTCTATGCGGTTGCTTTCTCTCCGGATGGTCGGTTAGTCGTCTCTGCTGGTGCCGATGGCTCGCTGCGTCTGTGGAATGCAAAAACCGGCAAGGAACTCAAGCGACTCGACGGGCATAGCGGGCGCGTTTGGGCCGTCGCATTCGCGCCGGACGGTCGCCGTGTCGCCTCCGGCGGTTTTGATAAAACCATCCGCCTTTGGGACACGACCACCGGGCGCGAGATCCGCCGTTGCCTCGGCCATACCGATTATGTGCGCAGCGTCGCGTTTTCCCACGATGGCCATACGCTCATCTCCGGGGGCGATGACCGCAGCGTACGCCTGTGGAACGCCGACACCGGTAAAGAAAAGCGCGCCTTCGTCGGTCATGCCCATTTTGTCTGGGCGGTGGCATTGTCCCGCGATGGTCAAAAAGCCCTCTCAGCCAGCTTGGACAAGACCGTTCGCCTCTGGGACATCGCAACAGGCTCGGAACTCAAAAAGCTTGTCGGCCACAAAGACACGGTCTTGAGCGTGACCTTTTCCCCGGATGGCCGCCGGGCCCTCTCGGGTAGCACGGACAAGACGCTAATCTTGTGGGATCTCGAAAGCGGCCAGGCATTGCGAACGCTGACCGGATCCAAAGGCTACATCTACAGCCTGGCCATATCGCCGGACGGCCAGCGTGCGCTGTCGGCAGGTCAAGAGAAACTGATGCGGCTCTGGGACATCAATAGCGGCCAAGAACTCCGCACGCTTGACGGCAGTCACGATCAGGTGTGGTGCGTGACTTTTTCCGCCGACGGCAGGCTGGCGGCATCGGCAGGGCAAGATCAAGTGGTGCGGATTTGGGGACAAAAAAAAATAGTGACAACGGCTTGTGGTTTGAGTTGTATGTTTGTACACTCGGATGGAGTCTCGTCGCCCCACTTTTACTTCTAAGTGGTCATGACAACCACGCCTATCCGCCGTGACTTTCTGGGCTGGGACCGTCCCGCGCTGCCCGAAGCCGCGCGCTGCTTGGCCCGGCGCTACCGGCACGGCGAAACGCTGGATTTGAGCACCGTCATAGTCGTCGTCCCCGGTCAGCGCGCCGGCCGGCGCTTGCAAGAGTTGCTCGCGTTTCTGGCCGAGGACGAACGACTCCGCTTGACGCCGCCCGATGTCATCACCGAAGGCCGGCTCCCGGAGATGCTGTATACGCCCAAGCAACCGTTCGCCAACGAGATCACCCAAGATTTGGCGTGGTCGCGTGCGCTGCGCGATTTGCCGTCCGAAAAGCGGCGCCGGATCGTGCCGCACCCACCCGAGTCGGGGCAAGCGGTGCGGTGGTTGGAGCTGGGTGCGGTTTTGCGACGTCTCCATCGAGAGCTGGCGGCCGACGGGCTTGATTTTCTGGCGGTGCACAGCATCGGGCCGCGCCTGGCCGACTTCAGCGAGACCGACCGCTGGGCAGCGCTGGCGCTCGTGCAACAGCGATATCTGGAGATCCTGGATGCCCGGCAATTGTGGGACATCCAGACCGCGCGCCTCAAAGCCATCGAATTCAAGGAAATCGAATCCGATCGCGACATCGTCCTGCTGGGCACGGTTGATTTGAATAACACGCTGCGGTTTATGCTCGAAGCCGTCTCCGAGCGCGTGACCGCCCTCATCGCCGCACCCGAAACTCACGCGGACCATTTCGACGCTTACGGTTGCCTGGTGCCCCAAGCCTGGCTGACGGAAGTAATTCCACTGCGCGAGACGCAACTCAATCAGGTCGACGGTCCCCTCGATCAGGCGGATGCGGTGTCCGATTGGCTGGCAATGCTCAACGCCCGCTTTCAAACGAACGAGGTGGTGATCGGCGTACCCGACGAAAGCGCTCGTGCCGCAAATGCAAAGGCAGCTCGCCCAGGCAGGTGTTCCCGTGCCGCTGGGTCGAAGGCGTCAGGGTCGGCGCGACGGGCCCCTATCGTTTGTTGGAAGCGGCCGTGCGATTTGCGGGCCGGCGGCGGTATGAAGATTTGGCGGCACTGCTGCGGCATCCGGACGTGGAAGGGTGGCTAGACCCTCACCAGTCTCCTCTTCATAAAGTGGGAAGCAAAACTTCGAGCGGTTCATCCGCGGCTTCGATCGATAATGAACGTTATCGGGCCAAGTCGTTGCCGGCGCAGTTGGATGATTTTTACAATCAGCAGTTGCCGAGTCGAGTTCACGGCGGTCGCGTGCTGCAGGAGGGTTGGCCAAAGTTGGCGGCGGCGGTCGCGTGCATCGAGGATTGGCTTGGCGCTGCGTCGGAGCGGCGCATGCTGCGCCAGTGGGGCGAGCCGTTTCGTGAGATCTTGCGGCGATTTACGGTGTGCGCACGCTAGATCTGGATTTACCTGTCGACAAAGCATTGCACGGGACGTTGGCCAGTATTATCAAGGAATGCGCCAAGCTCGATGATCTTCCCGAAGTGCTCGACAGCGAGTCCATGCCGGCCGAGGATGCCTTTCGCGTCGCCCTCGGTCCGCTGGCCGACACATATCTGCCGCCGCCTCTGGATGCGGAGGCCGTCGAGATTCTGGGCTGGCTGGAATTGCCGCTCGACGATGCGCCGGCGCTGGTGGTGACATCCTTCAACGAGGGTTTCGTGCCGCAATCGGCGGGGTCGGATGCCTTTTTGCCTGATCGTCTGCGCCGCGAGCTGGGACTCTTGCACAACGAACGCCGCTATGCCCGCGACGCCTATGCGACCTGTGTTTTGAGCCATTCACGCGCTGAGTTGCGCGTGTTGTTTGGCAGACATGACACCGCCAACAATCCGTTGCAGCCCAGCCGGCTGCTGTTTGCGTGCCCGGATGATGTGCTTGTTCGCCGCGCGCGGAAGTTTTTTGGACCGAACACGGACCCCAAGGTTTCACGCCCGTTGTGGTTGGCGCCGACTGGAGCGACCGTTGCCAAGTCGCGTTTCGAGCGGCCGGCCCCCTGCCCTTGCGGCAAGAAGCGCGACAGTATCTCCGTCAGCACCTTCAAAAACTACTTGGCCTGCCCTTATCGATTCTATTTGCGTTACGTCCGTCAGCTCAAGGCTATCGACGACTCCGGGCGCGAGCTCGAGGCGAACCATTTCGGCCAACTCCTGCACCGCGTGTTGGGCGCCTTTGGACGCGATTCAAGCCGCGCCCGCCACAGCGAACGGGCTGAGGACGTTTTCGCGGATGTTCACGACCGGCTCAGTGCGTTGGCCAAGGAAATGTATGGCGGCGACATGCGCCGCCCGGCGCTGCGCTTGCAATTCGAGCAGGCGCGGCAGCGGCTCAAATCTTTTGCCGATTGTCAGGCAAACCACGTTCGAGACGGTTGGCGCATCTTATTCGCCGAAGACGACGCGGAAGATGGGTTGGCGATCACCCTTTCCCTCGTGGAAGACCCCATCACGCTCAAAGGCCGCATCGACCGAATCGACTTCCATGAGGCCACCAAGACCGTCTTGATTCTCGACTACAAGACGGGCGATAAAGGCATGGTGCCTGATAAAACGCACCGCCGCCAAGAGCGCCTGGGTGGACTTGCAGTTGCCGCTGTATCGGCACCTGTGGCATGCCCTGGAGTTGGGTCTACCCAGTGATTGCAAAGTGGAGCTCGCTTATTTCAATTTGCCGAAACAGGCACGGGACACGGGACTCAAGTGGGCCGCATGGGACGACGCACTTCTCGCCGACGCTGACGCCAAGCCTGCCAAGTCATTGGCGCCCTGCGTGCCGAACTATACGAGCCGCCCACGATGCCGCCGCCACCTTATTGCGATGACTTGGCCGGCATTTGCCTTGACGGCATGTATGAGCCTCCCGACATCACGGATGACGACGCCGGAGAAGACGCATGAGCGCACCCACTCTGGGCCATCAGGTGATCCGCGCCTCGGCGGGCAGCGGCAAAACCCATCGGTTGACCAATCGTTACCTCGGACTGTTGGCGGCGGGCCGTGAGGTCAACTCGATATTGGCGACAACGTTCACGCGCAAGGCGGCCGGCGAAATCGTCCGCCGCGTGCTGACGCGCCTCGCCGACGCCGCCGCCTATCCCGCGAAGGCCATGGAACTCGCGCACGATTTGAAAACAGTCGGCGAGCCACGGCCCGACTTTACCTTGCTTTTACGGACGCTTTTAAGCAATCTGCATCGCCTGCGCATCGGCACCCTTGACAGTTTCACGATGGCTTTGGCGGGCAGTTTCAGCTTCGAGCTCGGCCTGCCCTCCCACTGGGCAATCTGCGAAGAAGTCGACAATGCCGCCCTCTACGACGACGCGCTCGAACGCGTCCTCGCACAGCAAAGCGGCGCCATCGGCACGCTGCTGCCGCTTTTATACAAAGGCGAGACCACGCGGACCGTCTTCACGAATCTGCGCGATGTCGTGCAAACGCATTATGAGATTTATGGCGACTCGGAGCGCTTGGCGTGGGAAGGTATCCAAATCCCGTCGGCCGTGCCCGAAGCGGACAGACGGCTAGCGCGCTCGATCAATTGCGCATCTTCGACTTCAGCGTTTGCAAACACAAGGGCTTCGCACAAGCATGCGAAAAAGACCTCGAGCGCTTCGAGAACGAGCAGTGGCAGGAGTTTCTCGGCAATGGCCTGGCCAAAAAAGTTTGCGATGGTGAATCGACGTACCAACGCAAGCCAATTCCGCCGGCCGCGCTTGCGTCTTATCAGACGTTGAACGCCCATGCCCGCGCAGAAGTTCTGCGCAGCTATCGCCGAGCAGAACGCGGGCAACCTGGCAACTGCTGGATCATTTTCACCAAGAGCTATGGCCACTCAAGCAAACCACGGGAGCCTTTCGCTTTGACGAGGTGACACGGTCGCTGGTCGGCGCTCTGGGTCACGGCACGTTGTCGGCCGACTCGCTGGCCTTTCGGCTCGACGGCTCCATCGAGCACCTGCTTTTGGACGAGTTCCAAGATACGTCCTGTGCCCAGTGGCGCGTCTTCGAGCCGTTGGCGCGGGCCATCAAGGCCAAGCCGTCGCGGTCGTTCTTTTGCGTCGGCGACGTCAAGCAGGCGATCTACGCCTGGCGCGGCGGCATGTCGGCGATCTTCGAGACTCTGCAATCCACGCTCGGCGACTTGCCCGAGGAGACGCTGACCAAAAGCTACCGCTCGTCCCAGCCGATTATTGACACGGTTAACCAGGTTTTTGGAAACCTGACCGACGTGGGGCGCCGACGACAAATGCGCTGACGGCCTCGCCGCCTGGCAGGGCCGCTTTAACTCGCACACGACCACAAAAGTGGAACTGCCCGGCTATGTGGCGCTGTTCACCGGGCCCGCACAAAAAGACCAGGATTTGCAAGGCCACCGCGGCACCCATTGCAAGCACGTCGCCAAGCAGGTTGAGAAACTGGTACACGACATGCCGGGCCGCAACATCGCCGTTTTGTGTCGCACCAACTCAACCATCGCCCGCATGATTTATGAGCTGCGCAATGCGCTATCCCGGCTAGCGAAGAAGGGGGCAATCCGGTAACCGACTCCCCAGCGACCTTGCTCATCCTTGCCCTCTTCACGCTCGCCGACCATCCGGGGCATTCCATTGCCTGGTTTCACGTGACCCAATCCCCTCTCAAGGAACATGTGAGCCACTTCACCGACGCCGATGCGCTCGCGCGACATTTGCGTTGTTCCTTGCTGGCGGACGGCTACGGCAACTTTGTGCAAACCTGGGCCAAACGGCTCGCGCCGATCTGCGACCAGCGCGATCAAAGCCGCTTGCAGCAACTGGTGGAGATGGCCTACGAGTTCGAGAAGCGAAGCACGCTGCGCGCCGGACGCCTTCGTCGCCTGGGTCAAGCAACAGCGCAAGCCCGATCCGTCCGACGCGCTAGTGCGCGTGATGACCATCCATGGCGCCAAGGGACTGGAATTCGATGTTGTCGTGCTGCCCGAGCTCGAGGCTTCGCTTGCCGGCAAAAGCCCGAAATTCGTGGTGCAGCGCGATCCGCAATCGCTTGCCGCTCGTTTTGTCTGCCGCTACCTCAAGGACGACCTGCAAACCTTGCTGCCCGAGGACCAACAAAAAGCATTTGCCGAAGAACGGCAGCATCGCGTCGAGGAGTCGCTGTCGCTGCTCTATGTGGCCATGACCCGCGCCGCGTGCCGCGCTTTATATGTATGTGCCAGGCCCACGAAAGACAAAACGCAATAACGCGTGGTGCAATTTGCTTTCGCAAACGCTCGCGCCAAATAAACCATGCACGGAATCGGCCTTGCTCTACGAGCACGGCGCACCGCGATTGGCATCTTCGTTCCCAACCGGAACCCGCGACCATGCCCGCACCTCTAGCGGCGGCGCCCGCCGAGCGCATTAGCTTCCGCGCCGCCGATCCGGAACGTCGGCGCGGTCTCGAGCATGTGGCTCCGTCGCATCGCGAGGGCGGAGCCAAGGTCGCCCTTAAAAAGTTATTTGACCCCAAGGCCGACACGGGCATGGCGGTCGGCACGCTGACGCACGCCTGGTTCGAGCTCATCGAATGGCTGGACGATGGTGCGCCCACACGGGACGCCTGCCAAGCCGCCGCCGACAAATTACGTCAAAGCCTACCGCTCGGGATTTGGCAGGCCCGTGAAACCCTTTTGGCCAACTTCCAGCAGATCTTGCAAAAGCCGGACGTACGCACTGTTCTGTCGCGGAGTGCTTACAAGAGTCCGAACCAGCCCGGCTTTCCCCGAGCATTGGCAACCTACTGGACGGCCGCGCTGCTGCCGCAATCAGTCGAGCGGGAGCGCCGCTTCATCGTCCGCAACGAGACGAAATTCTGGGACGGCAGCGTCGATCGCCTTGTTTGGCTCGGCGACGGCAACCGCACCTTGGCCGCCGATATCATCGACTTCAAGACCGACGACGTGGCGCCCGATGATGCAGCCGCACTCGCCGAGCGAATCGAGCACTATCGGCCGCAAATCGACGCCTACCGCAACGCCGTAGCCCGCCTCGGTACTCTCAACCCGGAGTGCATCGCGGCGCGGTTGGTGTTCACACGCCCGGGGAAGGTTGTGGAGCTGTGACAAAAATCAGGGGGCTTGCGCTCCCCGCTCGCCTGGAGTGGTGTAATCGCCGCGCACGAAGCCGGAGTTGGCCGGCGGGGCGTAGGTGATATCCAAGTCGGGCGTGTCCAAACGGCGATGCTCGCGAATGCGCGATTCCAGGGCCACATCGAGGATGCCGCCGGTGAGCAAGGTGCGCTCCACCGGATTGGGCGGCCTGCCGGTTTCGAGAAACTCCTCGATTTTCATGGTGAGCGCTTGCAAGAACCCAGCGCCGGAGGCGCCGGTAAATAAAACAGCGTCGACACCGGGCGCTCCTGGCCGGTCACGTGCGCGGCAAACGTCGTGTCGTCGGTATGCCCATTGAGAAGCAGCGCGCTGGCGCGCAAGCCGTCCCGATATTCGATTAGAAATGCCACCGGGCTGCGGGCTAGCGGCGACCGGCCAGGCACGGCATTGTAATGCCGGCAATTGCGGCGAATGTCACCCACGTTAAGCGACGGGCTGCGGCCCAGCGCGTGTTCCAAGAGTTCCCACGACCAATCCCCGGCATCGCCGGCTTTCCAGACGGCGTCGCCTTCGAGGCAGCGAACGCCGCGCACGCCCTGTTGGCCGCGTGTGCGCCGTTCGACCATGCACTGAAGCGCCTCGAGCGCATGGATGCCGTAAATCTCCAGTTCACCGCGCGATGCCACGAGCGCTTCACGCAGGCCGGTGCCGACCGGCAACTCCAGCTCGGGACGGCGCCAAGTGACGGGCAGGCTCGAACCGGCCATCAGTGGGAAACCCAATTGCCGGGCCGTATCGACCATCGCGCGGGCCCGCTTGCGATCGTAATACAAATGCTTGTCGCAAAACACCGGCACGCTTCGGCCGGAGGCGCGAAAGACCTCGACGATCCGCTGAAACAACTCGTAGCGCGGATAGAGCTTTTGGCCCTTGGCGTTGTACGGGTACTCCCCATGCTCGCCGATGAGCAACACGCCGTCGACGGCGAGGCGCTCGCCACCGAGGGTGAGCGCGCCGGCCACCGTGTCAAACAACGCAAAGCGGTATTCCTTCGCCAAGTCTTGGCTCAAATCATTGGGGCGCCGTTGCTGCTCGACGTGCATGCCGGCAAGCTGCCAGTCGGGATAATGCATGACGCCGTTACGCAAATAACCGTGCAAGAACCGCCCGCAAATGTGATACGCGTGCGACAAGTAGTGATACGCCGTGGTGACGACCGCAAGTTTGCGGCGTGGCCGATCAGTGCGCGGCGGCGGCTCGGCGCGCGGGCCGGGTCGCGGCGCACTATCGGCGGCGCTGGCGGTGCTTTGACCGGCGAGCGTCAGCCCAGCGGCGCTGGTTTGCAAGAAGCTCCTTCGAGAAACGGTAAACATGGCGGACCTTTCGCGGGGATCGAAGTAAAACACGAATATCCCGTGGTCAATGGTGCCGAGCTAGGCACACGTTACTCGTTCATCCACTCGTGTCGCGTGCGCCGGGCCTGGACAAGCTCCGCGCCGAAAAACAAAATCTGCGACGAATAATAGACCCAGATCAAAAAGACCACCAGCGAGCCGGCGGCGCCGTAGGCGGATGCCGTGGCGCGTGTAGGCCAAATAAAAGCCGACGGCGACTTTGCCCACGCTGAATAAGATCGCGGTGATGACCGACCCATAGATCACAAATCTCCACGGAATCCGCTGGCCCGACAAGATGCGAAAAAGAGCCATGAACAGCAAGGTGAGCAATAAAATCGAAATCGCGATCTCCACCAATTGCCATGGAATGCCATTGTGCGGGAAGTTGACGTCGATCCACTTTTGGACGATGGGCATCAGCACGCTGGCCGCCAACGACACCAGCAGTAAGAC
Organism: uncultured Planctomycetota bacterium; assembly: GCA_963750865.1. GTDB lineage: Bacteria > Planctomycetota > Planctomycetia > Gemmatales > Gemmataceae > CAVVSQ01. The sequence goes on along the minus strand of CAVVSQ010000016.1, from coordinate 168,139 downwards.
TCCCGTGCATACCACCATGATCAGGGCGAGCAAATAATTCAGAAAAAAGTCAAGAATCGTGCTGCCGCTTGGAGGCGTCAGCTTCCAGATGGTGCAAAGTGCCCCGCGCACGTGCAAGAATACGCTCAAGGAGCCGACGATCAAGACGCCGAAGGTGAGCACGGTCGTCCACCCTTCCGACTTCGCGTCGCCGGCATATTCGACGAGCGCCTGGATCGCCTTGGCCGAATCCGTGCCCACGAATTCCTTGAGCTGCTCGACCACCTTCCCGCGCACCGCATCCTCGCCGAAAAACAGGCCGGCAATGCGGATGGCGATGACCAGGAGGGGGCGCAATCGAAAACAACGTGTAATAGGCCAGCGCCGCCCCCAATCGGGAATCGTCGTTGGCCGACCATTGCCGGCAAGCACGCCAGATGATGCGGAGACTTGTGCCCAGCGGTAGTCTCCTCAAGGAGCCGCGCACTCGCGCGGGCTTCGCCCGCAACTGCAAAGTTCTCGTGACCAGGCTCCGCCTAGTCACGCACTGCTCACGAGGCTCCGCCTCGTTTTCCGACCACACAGCCGCGAGCCTTCGAGTGATTTTCGTGCAGGCGGAGCCTGCCAAGCAGTGCGTCACCAGGCGGAGCCTGGTGACGAGCTTTATCCCCATTGGCTCAGAAACGGCTGCGGATCGCTTAAATTATCCAGCACCAAATCCGGTGATGCCGCGACCAACTCGGCGACCGTATGCACGCCCGTCGCCACCGCCAACACCTTGGCGCCGATAGCGCGGGCGCAGCGAACATCGAGCGGCGTGTCGCCGATCACCCAAATCCGCTCCGGCGTTACATCAGCATGCCCCTGGGCCCGTATCGCGTCGAGCGCTTCACGGGCTACGTCGTCGCGGTCGAAGTGATGATCGCCAAAGCCCCCAAACGTGAAGTGCTCGAAGAGACCGAAATGCCCGAGCTTCACCTCGGCCCCCGCACGCACGTTGCCGGTCAACAGGCCGACGGCCACCTCGTCGCGCTCGCCCAGATGCACAAGCAACTCCGCGATGCCCGGCAAAACGCGCCCCTTCATTTGTTCGAGGCAGGCCGGCAAGCGGCGCAGATACCCTTCGAAGAGTTTCTTCAAATTTGCCGGCGTCTGGGCAACCTCGTGGCTTTCGAAAAGCTCGCGCACGATGGCCCGATCGGTCCGCCCGCTGTAAGGCACCTGCACGCGCAGCTCTTCGCCAAAGTCTTCCGTGAAGGCCGTCTCCAGCGCCAATTTCCCCGCCCCGCCGCTGGCGAGCAAGGTGCCGTCGATATCGAACAGGATGATGTGCATGCGCTTCCGGGGCTGCTCTTTCTATCATTGGTTGACGTAAAATGTGGGACGGCCCTCCCGAGCCGTCCTTTGTCAAGACGGCTCGGGAGAGCCGTCCCACAGTCCGGTGTCACTCCTCCAGGTCATCTAGCGCCATCAAGCCCAAGGCCTGGGGACATTGGTGGTATTGTATAAAAGGAGATTCGGGCGCGGAACTGCCAGGCATGGCAACACGGCGGACCGACCATCGCCGCGCAGAATTCACCGCCGGCGGCTCCAATCTACCCGACTCGCCCCGAGGTTGGCATAGGCCAATCGAATTTGCGGGGCGAAACCGCCGTTGGACCCGTTTGGTGACGGTGACACCTTTCAACCCGCGCACATGTGCGGCGGCGCACTGCGGTCACGTCGATCCATCAATGGTAGAGAGTGTGCCTGGCATGAAGGGAGAGCAGACGCGCGCTTCCGGACGAAATGCGCTACCCGGTTGGCAACCTAACCTACGTCGTCCGGATGAGTCTGAAAATATGCCCGCAATTTTTGGATGGCTTTATACTTATCGTCGCTGACGCGCTCGGACGTGGTTTTGAGCTCCTGGGCCATGTCGGCAACCGACCAGCCATCGCAGGCCAGATGCAATATGCGTTGTTGCCGCGGGCTGAGCAGTTGCTCGGCCGCCTGACGCAGAGCCTCCTTTTCTTCGTGCACGGCTTGATTGTCGGCGCCGGCCGTCCGATCCTCGAACAGGGTCGCTTGCCGGCGTTCCCGTTGCGTCCTTTTTTTGACGGTGTCGATTGCCCGGATAAACTCCTTGCGTTCGTCGCCCTCGCGCGTGAGAACTTGGTCCCAGACATGCGGCTCAAGGCGCTCGAGCAAGCGGCGCAAGACTTCTTGGGTGCAGTCGCTCCAGCGGTCGACCGGCAGCCGGGCATTGCGCCAACAGGCCGTGCAATAGCGGCTGATTTCGTGGATTGCCTGCCCGGAAATCTCGTGGGCGCTAACATCCGCGCTTGGTCCAAGCGCGGCCAGCGCACCGCCCAAGACCACGGCGGCGAGGTATCGGCGCTGCGATTTGCTTTTTGGTGCGTCCATGAAGGCTCCAACGGGAACACGGGCGGCATTCGTCGTCTTTCGCTCCGCGAAAGAACGTCCTTGCGCGGAGCGAAACACGACGAACGAACGCGCAACGGCACTTATCCATTATACGGACAGAAAAAGCCAGCGATCTCGCCGGAAAAAAAACACAGCCACGGATGGAACACGGATCGAACACGGATAAAAAGAAAAGGGTAGGCGTACAGGTTCTTCCACAGTATTCTTGTCTTATCCGTGTTCGATCCGTGTTCCATCCGTGGCTAAGTCTTTTTTTCAGCGATGTAGTCAGTCCGTGGAGTTTCATCCATGCCATATGCACAGCGCCGCGAGTTCCTGGCAAGCACGGGTGCCGTGGTTGGCGCCCTCGCGGCCGCGTCAGTCGGTGCGGCTGCCGAGCAACCGATCCCGCCGGCCCGATTCCGTTTGGGTATCGTCACTTACAATATCGCGGCGGCGTGGGACGTGCCGACCATTCTGCGCGTGTGCCGTGCCGTCGGTTTGGCGGCCGTCGAATTGCGCACCACCCACAAGCACGGCGTCGAGCCTTCCATCAGCGCTCAAGCCCGTCGGGAGGTGCGTCAGCGCTTCGCCGATGCCGGTGTCGAGCTTTGGGGCTGCGGCACGGTCTGCGAATTTCACTCGACCGATCAAGCGGTCGTGAGTAGGAACATTGAATCTTGCCGGCGTTTCGTGCAACTGGTGGCCGACATTGGCGGCAAAGGCGTCAAAGTTCGCCCCAACGGCTTGCCCGCCGATGTGCCCGTCCCGCGCACGCTGGCCCAGATCGGCCAGGCGCTGGGCACGTGTGGACAGGCTGCGGCTGATGCCGGCGTCGAAATTTGGCTGGAAGTGCATGGCCGCGGCACCGAGCATCCGCCGCACATCGCCACCATCATGCGCGCCGCCAACCATCCGCGCGTCGGCGTCACCTGGAACTCCAACGCCGCGGACGTCGTCAACGGCTCGGTCAGCCAGTATTTCAAGCTGCTGCGCCCCTGGATCAAGTCGTGCCACATCAACGAGCTGGTCAGCGGTTATCCCTACCGTGAACTTTTCCGCCTCTTCCGCGAAACCGCCTACGACCGCGTCACCCTCGCCGAAATTCAGGGCATGCCTGATGCCCCCACGGGCGAACGGCTGATGCGCTATTATAAGGGGCTGTGGAGCGAGTTGGTGAAGTAGCCCAAGCGTCCCGCTTGTGGTTTTCAAACTCAACTAACGTAGCACAAGCGTCCCGCTTGTGATTTCTTATTCGAACACAAGCGGGACGCTTGTGCTACGTAGTTCCCTCCAGCCATCCAGACGCGCTACCGTCCTTCAAATAGCGGTCGTGCGCCGAAGACCAAACAAACTGCCACGACGTTTCAGCCAATCCCGCCTTGACCGGATTCGCGTTGATGTACGCGACAATCCGTTCGAGTTCATCTTCGTCACGCACCCAGTGGTCATAGGATTCGTGCTGCCAGAACGAACCTTCTCGGCCTAAGAGCTTGTTTGCTTCATGCGCCGTGTAACTTTTCAAGCTGTGCATGATTTCGGAGAGGGGATTTCCTGCGTCGGCTCGTTCTCCCGGCTCGATCGATTCCCGATCAGCCTCAACGTCAAGTTCGCCAAATGGCCTAAACAAAACATGTACATGATTAGGAAGAATGCAATAAGCGCATAGCCCATACTTCTGGTTGTTCCAATGATACAGGCTTCGGCGGACCAGAGCGGCCACACTTGGATCATCGAGCCAGTGCACTTCGCGATTGTTATCCAAGTAGTCGTCGTAGGCCGCAAACAACTGCTTATGCACATGCTCTCGGTGAAGCGCCGCCGTGCGAGCCCCTCTGGCTGCGCGCAGCAAGCGGTCTTTTCGTTCTTGAAAATCGGCCAACACGTGAACAGGCAGAGTACCGGCCAAACGAAAGGTTATGAAGTGAGTGGCGCTAGGCATAAACCAATGGGGCAAATTACGCCGCGTGAAGTGCTCCGTTGGCATGGGTTTTTATTCCGGCACACACAAGCGGGACGCTTGTGCTACGGCATGGGGTCGCGCCGGGTTTTTTTATGGAAGCAGAGGCAGGCCGAGTTAGCACAAGCGTCCCGCTTGTGGTTTTTTCTCGTTCGAACACAAGCGGGACGCTTGTGCCACGGCATGCGGTCCCGCCCGGGTTTTTTTATGGAAGCCGAGGCAGGCCGACGTAGCACAAGCGTCCCGCTTGTGGTTTTTTCTCGTTCGAACACAAGCGGGACGCTTGTGCCACGGCATGCGGTCCCGCCCGGGTTTTTTTATGGAAGCAGAGGCAGGCCGACGTAGCACAAGCGTCCCGCTTGTGGTTTTTTCTCGTTCGAACACAAGCGGGACGCTTGTGCTACGTTGACTTGCCTCCGTTCGCGTTCTACATTTGTAGCGTCTTTCCCGTTTTGCCCCCGTCTGGGCAAGTTTTCCCGTCGTTGTTTCGTTGCCGCGGCAACTCCCGTCGTCGCTCAACCGTTTGGAGTTTGCCATGGGATTATTTGCTCGCCTTGGTTTCGGCACGTTTGCGCCAAAACGAAAACCTCTACGCCGCGCGCGGCGTCTTTTGCTGATTTTGGAGGAACTCGAGAGCCGGGCGTTGCCCAGCCTCATGGGCAATGCGCTGTTTCCCGCGGATAATCCGTGGAACGAAAAGATCACCAATGCGCCGGTCGCGGCCAACTCGGCCACGCTTATCAATTCCATCGGCGCCAACACCTCGCTGCATCCCGATTTCGGCACCACGTATGGCGGTGCGCTCAACGGCATTCCGGTCAACTTTGTCACGGCTACCCAGCCCAAGATCAATGTCGTCGTTGATGCGTACGCGTCGGAGAGCGACCTAATTCCGGTGCCCATTCCTGCGAACGCGGTAATCGAGGGCGATCCGCTGCCATCGGCGCAGAACACCGGCGACCGGCATTTGCTCGTCTTCGATCAGACCAACAATCTGGAATACGAGCTCTTCAACGCGAGCCGGCCTTCGGAAAACACCGATGGCCAATGGCACTGCTCGTCGCTGGCCTTTTGGAACATGAACCAGGATTGGTTTCGGCCTACGGGCTACACGTCGGCCGATGCGGCGGGGCTGCCGATCTTGCCGGGGCTGGTGAGGCCGGACGAGGTATTGACGCAGAAAGTCATCACGCACGCGCTCCGCTTCACGGTCAACCGAAGCGCGAACACTTTCATCTTTCCCGCCTCGCACGAAGCCGGCTCGAACAATGCCAATCTGCCCCCCATGGGGGCGCGGTTTCGGCTCAAGGCAAGTTTCGATATTTCCCACTATTCCGCCGCCGATCAGGTGATCCTGCAAGCGCTCAAGGATTATGGCATGATCGTCGCGGACAACGGCAGCTCGTGGTATTTGAGCGGCGAGCCATCGCCCTCATGGAATGACAGCGATTTGCACTCGCTGACCCAGGTAATCGGCAGCGATTTCGAGACCGTCGATTTGACCCCGAAATTGACGAGCGCGACTGCCGCGACGGCGCTTACCCCCGGATCGGTCATCACGCTGACAGGGCTCAATTTCAGCGGCGGTGCCGGCAAGACCGTTGTCAATTTCGGTTCCATCCCCGCCGCGAGTGTTCAGGTTGTCTCCGATACGGAGATTTTGGCAACCGTCGGAGTCGTTCCCACAGGTTCGAATGTCACCGCTCAGGTAACCTCGCCTTATAGTTCGTCCGCTGCCGTAAGCCTTCAATTAAACAACCAACTGCCGCCGCAATCGCCGGTGCTCGTGGCGCCTGTCGGCGCGATTCAAAGCGCCACGCCCACATTTACGTGGAATGCCGCGACCGGAGCGGCGTATTACGACGTTTGGGTGAACGACACGACCACGGGCCAAGCGCAGGTCGTGCGCAACCAAGATGTGTCTGGAACATCGTTGTCGGCGAGTTTGACCCCGGGTCACGCTTATCAGTGGTGGGTGCGAGGGTTCAACGCGAGCGGCATGGCCGGCGCGTGGAGCGTGGGTGCGTCGTTTAACATCGCCCTCCCGGTGATTGTGCCCATCGGTCCGGTGGGCCTGTTGGCCACGGCGACGCCCGCGTTCAGTTGGACAGCCGCGATCGGCGCTAGCTACTACGACCTTTGGGTGGACGACGCCACCACCGGGCAGGCGCAGGTGGTCCGCAACGCCCATGTCGTCGGCACATCCTTGGTGTCGCCTGTCGTGTTGGCGCCGACGCACAGCTATCAATGGTGGGTGCGGGCGTTTTTCGCGGGCGGCACGGCGACAGCGTGGAGCAGCACGACGCAGTTCACGATCACGCCGCTCGGCATGGTGACGCCAACAGCGCCGACCGGATCGGTGTCGAGCGCCATGCCGGTGTTCACCTGGAGCGGGGTTGCGGGTGCGGATTATTACGACGTATGGGTGAACAATCTAACGTCGGGCCAATCCCAGGTGCTGCGCAACAGTCGCGTCACGGGAACCTCTTGGACGGCCACGAGCGCGCTAACGCCCGGCCTGAGCTATCAGTGGTGGGTGCGCGCATTCAGCAACAACGGTGATTGGAGCACCTGGGGTTCCGGTGCCACGTTCACGGTCGCCTTTCTCGCGACTCCGGTGCCGATCGGGCCGACGGGAAGCGGTGCCGGCACCAGGCCGATGTTATCATGGACAGGCGTCGCGGGCGGCGATTACTACGATGTCTGGGTCAATGAACTCACGAGCGGAAAATCGCAAGTGCTGCGCAACGCACATATTCTGGGCACTTCATTGACAGGCTCGCTGACGACAGGGCATGGTTATCAGTGGTGGGTGCGGGCCTTGAGCAACAACGGCGATTACAGCATGTGGAGCAATCCGCTGACCTTCACCGCATGATGGCACGCGCCTGTATCATAACGGCATGAACATCTTGCAGCGCCCGGCAGTGGCGCCGACGGCGTCTGTCGTGGAAGCGCTTGCCGGCCTGGCGCCGTGGGAAGCGTGTCGGCGCTTGGCCGGTTTGCCGCACTTGCTGTTTTTGGACAGCGCGCCGCGCAGGGAGCGCTGGGCCGTTATTCCTACGTGACTGCGGATCCCTTCGGTTGGATTTGGCCGCCTCCGGGTGTTGTCAACGACGTCCCGATCGTGCTGCCGCCGGCGGACCCCTTCGATTGTCTGGCGGATGCGCTCGACCGGTTCACCTCGCCGACGATTGCGGCACTGCCTCCGTTTCAAGGCGGCGCCGCAGGGTTGTTTGCCTACGATTTGTGCCATTATCTCGAACGCTTGCCTCGGCCGCGCTATTACGACTTCGCCATCCCCGATTTGGCCGTCGGCCTTTATGATTGGGTCATCAGCTTCGACCACCACGAAAACAAGGCCTGGCTTGTTTCCACGGGCCACCCGGAAGTCGAGCCACGCCGACGCCAGGCGCGGGCGCGGCAGCGCCGGGACCAGGTGCTGCGTTTGCTGGAGCGGCCGCCGGGAAACTTCATGTCTGCTAAGGCTGATCCAATCGCCATCGCAGGCCCGCATTTTACGATCCAATCCGAGCCAGGTGTGTTCAGCAACTTCGACAAGCCCGGCTATTTGCGGGCGTTGCGCAAGGCCATTGCTTACGTTCACGCGGGGGATTGCTTTCAGGTCAATGTCGCCCAGCGTCTGCTCGCGCCGGCGCGCGAACCGGCGTTGGCGATTTATGAGCGGCTGCGCAGTGCAACCCGGCGCCGTTCGCAGGTTACTTCGACTTGGGAAACTGTGCCATCGCCAGCGCTTCGCCGGAGCGGTTTGTCAGGGTGCAGGGTGGCAGCGTCGAAACGAGGCCGATCAAGGGGACGCGCCCGCGTGGCATCGTGCCCGAGGAGGATTTCGCCGCGCCGACGATCTGCTCGGCAGCTCTAAAGATCGGGCCGAGAACGTCATGATCGTGGATCTTCTGCGGAACGACCTGGGCCGCGTTTGCGAGTATGGCAGTGTCCGCGTCGAGGAATTATGCAAGCTCGAAAGTTACCCGACCGTTCACCATCTGGTTTCGCAGGTCGTCGGCAAGCTGCGCCTCGACCGAAGCCCCGTGGATCTTTTGCGCGCCGCTTTTCCCGGTGGTTCGGTCACGGGCGCCCCCAAGATTCGGGCCATGGAAATCATCACCGAGCTGGAGCAGACCGCGCGCGGCGCGTACTGTGGCTGCCTGGGGTTCATCGGGTTCGACGGCGCCATGGATTCGAGCCTGCTGATTCGGACATTCACGATCGGACAAGGCTGGGTTCAGTTTCCCGTGGGCGGCGGCATCGTCGCGGACTCCGAGCCGGAGCGGGAGTATGAAGAGACGTGGCACAAGGCGGCGGGGATGCTACGGGGGCTGGGGAAGTGATTCGTTACCATATGTTTTTCATCAAAGATGAAATGGTGCACGGCCGTTATTGCCACTAACCGATTCCTACCCCGATAGGGGTTAAATCCCACAGCCCAGGGTTCGCCCCGCCAGTCCTTGCGGCATCTTGCTCCGAGCGAAATCTGGCGGGGCGCACCCTGGGTCGTCGGCAGCTTACGAAGGTCTACCCTGAAAGGGTTGCACAAATAGGCGTATACCGCGCGGCTTGAGGTTCTGGTGGAACCCTTTCAGGGTTTTTCTCCGTATGTGTCCATGCACCCAGGGTGCGCCCGGCCAAATCCTGCAAGCGATAATGTTACCGCGAGTTTTGGCCAGGCGACCCTGGGCTTTGTTATGTAACTCCTTCGGAGTAAAGAGATGTCCGTTCGTTCTCGACAGCGGACCCGTGGCACTTATCCCCCCTCCCGCTTCGCCTCCAGCTCCTGCCACCGCTCGTAGAGCTTGGCCACCGCCTCCTGGGCGGCTTGTAATTCGCGGCAAGCTTCTTGAAGGCGCAGGTGATCGGTCCCGGCGGCTTCCACTTGCTGCTGGCGCGTTTGCATCAGTTCCTCGGCGGTGGTGATGCGACCTTCCATCTCGTCCCACTCGCGTTGTTCTTGATAAGTGAGGCGTTTAGCCTTGGGCCGTGCGGTTTTGCCGGCCTTGGCGGTGGACGCCGCCTTGGCCTTGGTCTCGCGCAGCTCGCGTTGGGCGGCGGTCCATTGGGTGAAGTCAGCGAACATGCGGGCGCCGCCCACGCCATCCAGGCCCAGGATGTCGGTGCAGAGCCGATCCAGGAGCGAGCGGTCGTGCGTGACCAGGACCAAGGCGCCGGGAAATTCTTCCAGGCCTTCTTCAAGCACTTCGAGGGAAGCGATATCCAGGTCGTTGGTCGGTTCGTCGAGTAGCAGCAGATCGGCCGGATAGAGCATGAGCCGCGCGATGAGGATGCGTGCCTGCTCGCCGCCGGAGAGATCGCCGACAGGCAAGTCCAGCTGCTCGGGGCGAAACAGGAAGCGCTTCGCCCAGGCGGTGATGTGGTAGGATTTGTCGCGGTAGGCAACCACGTCGGCGTTCGGTGACAAGGCCCGGCGTAGCGTGGCGGCGCGGTCGAGCTGTTGGCGGTCTTGGTCGAAGGTAACGACGCGCAGACCTTCCGCCTTTACCACGTTTCCCGCATCGGGTGTTAGTTGACCAGACAGGACTCGTAGCAAGGTGCTTTTGCCGCTGCCATTGGGGCCAAGCAGACCGAGCTTGGCGCCGGGGGAAAGCGTGAAGGTTAGACCGTCGAATAGCGGGCGGCCACCGAGTGTTTTGGCGACATTCTCGGCGACGAGGAGCTTGCGCGACTTGCGGCCCGTGGACACGAAATCGACATCGACGGTATTGACCGGAGCCGTGCGCGCTTGCAAGGTCTTGAGATCGCTGATGAGCCGGCCCGCCTCTTCAATGCGGGCGTTCGATTTGCCGGTGCGCGCCTTGGCGCCGCGGCGGAGCCATTCCACCTCGCGGCGGACCTTGTTGGCCAGCGCTTCCTCTTGGCGCGCCTGGCCCGCGAGGAACTCCGCGCGCCGCTCCAGGAATTGCGTGTAAGTTCCCGCGGTGCGGAAGTAGCCGTCCGGGTAAACGCGATCGAGCTCCATAATTTCGGTCGTGACGTTTTCCAGAAGATAGCGATCGTGGCTCACCACCACGAAGGCGAACGGGGCATCGTTTAAAAAGTCTTCGAGCCAGAGGATGCCTTCGAGGTCAAGATGGTTGGTCGGCTCGTCGAGGAGGAGCAAATCCGGCCGGCGGACGAGTTGCCGGGCGACCGCCAGGCGTTTGCGCCAGCCGCCGGAAAGCGTGCCGACCTGCTGGTTCGTGTCGGCGATGCCGGCCTTGGTGAGGCTGATGTTGATACGGGTGGCTTTGTCGCGATCGTCGTCGGCATCGTCGGCGAGGGCCTGCGTCATCGTCTCCAGCACAGTAAGTTGATTATCGAAGACATCGGCCTGGGGGAGGTAGCCCAGGCGGACGGTTCGGCGCACGGCCACGCTCCCCTGGTCCGCGGTCTCCAGCCCGGCTAGGATTTTGAGTAACGTCGACTTGCCCGAGCCGTTGGGTCCGATGAGGCCAACCCGCTCGCCGAGGCGGAGGTCGAGGGAAATGTCATGAAAAAGAGGACGCGGGCCGTATGCTTTGCCCAGGCCCTGAGAGCTTAAGAGAATCGTCATTCAAGTTAGTTTATCAATGAAGAAATTAAATTCAGGAGATATGTTGCCATGAAGATAGGCTTCTGCGGTCCATCGGCTGGAATTCTTTTATTATTGCACATGGCATGCCTGGGCGGGGAAGCGGTAGCGAAGAAAGAAGCGCCTGGTGGCCGGCCGAAGTTGAAGCCGCCTTGAGCCAGGCCGGCGGGAATCGCGCCGAACTCGAAAAGGCGCTCAACGCCACAGCGGCCACAGAGCGGCGCGGCATGGCGTTTCTGGTTGCCAACATGCCGGCGGCGGATTTGCGATCGTTGTCGGCCGAGTTTCTGCTACAAAACGTCGCGCTCGCTTACCAAGCGCGCCGCCAAGTTCCGTGGGGCAACCAAATACCGGAAGACATCTTCTTGGATAACGTGCTGGCCTACGCCAATGTCAACGAAGCGCGCGACCCGTGGCGCAAGGAATTTTACGACTTGTGCATGCCGCTCATCAAGGACTGCAAAACGCCGGGCGAGGCGGCAGCGCTGCTCAATCGCAGTGTGTTTCCCAAACTCAAGGTGGGGTACTCGACGCAGCGCAAAAAGCCGCACCAGAGCCCGCGTGAGTCGATCGAGCAGGGCAAGGCGTCGTGTACCGGGCTATCAATCATTTTGAGCGATGCCTGCCGCAGCGTGGCCATCCCGGCCCGGCTGGTGGGCACGCCGCTGTGGACGAACAATTCGGGCAACCACACCTGGGTCGAGGTTTGGGATAACGGCTGGCACTTCACCGGCGCCTGCGAACCGGATCCCAAGGGGCTCGATCGCGGCTGGTTCGTCGGCAACGCCGCCCAGGCCAAGAAAGACTCGGCGATGCATGCGATTTACGCGGCAAGCTTCCGCAAGACGCCGCTCACCTTTCCTCTGGTTTGGTCTCGGGGACCAACGGACGTCTACGCTGAAAATGTGACGGATCATTACACGCGCACGGCAGCGGATAAACAAGCGGTAGTTGGCGCGCTGAACGCGCAACAGCGCCAGGATGTTCATAAAGAAGCGCTCGCGTATTTCTCGGCGACAGCCGAAGCACGCGACAAATGGCGTTTCGACACCAAATTCGACCAACTTTTGGCGGGCGATGAACCGGGGGTCCGTGCCGCAGTCTGGGCCGCCTACAAAGCCGCTCCCATCCACACGGCCCTCAAAGAGGATTTCGAGAAGCAGCAGGCGCTATCAGCAGCATGTGAGTCCATACAAGGTGCGCACGGTCGGCGAGCAGCCCAAGAATGGTTGGCCGCTGGTCATCGCCATGCACGGCGGCGGCAACGCGCCTCAAGAACTCAACGATAGTCAATGGCGGCACATGGAAAAGCACTATCGCGATCAGGCGGCCTTGACCGGCTACAAATACCTCGCGCTGCGGCGCCCAACAACACCTGGAACGGCTTTTACGATGAGTATGTGCCGCCGCTCATCATGAACCTCATTCGCCAGTTCGCGATCTTTGCCGACGTGGACACCGACAAAGTATTCATCCTTGGCTATTCCCACGGCGGCTATGGCGCCTTTTACATCGGTCCCAAGATTCCCGACCGATTCGCCGCCGTCCACGCCAGCGCGGCGGCCCCCACCGACGGCACCATTTCGCCTCTCAGCTTGCGCAATCCGCGTTTCACCTTCATGATCGGCGAGCAAGACAACGCCTATGGCCGGCGCGAGCGCTGCGAGAAGTTTGACAAAGAGATGCAAGCACTCAAGGCGGCGAACCAGGGAGATTTTCCTGTCGCGATGGAGTTCATGAAGGGCTTCGCGCACAGCAATTTGCCCGACCATGACAAGCTCAAGGGCATGCTGGGCTACACGCGCAATCCGGTGCCGCGCCACGTTACGTGGGAGCCGACCGACAGTGTGCTCAAGGATTTCTATTGGCTCAAGGTTCCGGGACCGGCGCGCGGCCAAAACATTGACGCATCGGTGAAGGACAACATGCTCACCATCGCCACGCGCAAGGTCGGCGCTTTCGATGTCGGCCTCGACAGCCGGCTCATCGACTTCGCCAAGCCGCTGCGCGTGTCCGTCAATGGGGATACCAGCCAGCTCACCGTCGTTCCGAGCTTTTTGACGCTGTGTCAATCCCTGTTGGAACGCGGCGATCCACAGTTGGCGTACACGTGCCGGCTTCGCCTGGACGGCAGCAAGCAGGCGGCGGCCGGCGCATATATCGAACCCAAACATTATGTCTGCTATCGCGCCACCGGCGCCATCAAAATCGACGGCCGGCTCGATGAAAAGGCCTGGCAAGCGGTGCCGTGGACGGAGGACTTTGGCGACATCGAAGGGCGCGCTGAGGCCCAAGCCACGTTTGCGGACCCGGGCCAAGATGCTGTGGGACGACGGTTATTTCTACATTGCGGCGCAATTGGAGGAGCCGCACGTCTGGGGAACGCTCACCAAGCACGATTCGATTATCTTTCTCGACAATGACTTCGAGCTGTTCATCGACCCGGCGGGGAGCAATCACAATTACGGCGAGTTCGAGATCAACGCGCTCAACACCGGTTGGGATTTGCTGCTCAAGAAGCCGTATCGCGACGGCGGCCCGGCAGACAATGGTTGGGAAATTCCCGGCCTCAAGACGGCGGTTCACGTTGACGGCACGCTCAACGATCCAAGCGACGTTGACAAAGGCTGGTCGGTGGAAATCGCCATCCCCTGGGCGGTATTGGGTAAGCTATCCAAGCAACCGGCGCCGCCGCGGGACGGGGACCAGTGGCGCGTCAATTTCTCGCGCGTCGAATGGCGTCATGAGATCGTCGATGGGAAATATCGCAAGGTGCCGGGATGTCACGAGGACAACTGGGTCTGGTCGCCGCAAGGCGTGGTGGACATGCATCGGCCGGAGACCTGGGGCTATGTGCAGTTTTCGACGGCGCCGCCGGGTGGAGGCGTCTTCAAACCGGACGCGGCTGGGCCTGCGAAGCATCTGTTGCACAAGATTTATTACGCCCAGAGGCGTTTTCACGATGAGCACAAGCGCTACGCACAGTCGCTGGCCGAATTGGGACTTGGCACATTAAGCCATGAGTCGTTGGCCGGGCCTCCGCGCATCGTCGCCAAAGGGGACGGTTATCACGCGAGCGTAAATATCGCGTCTCTCCCCCTTACGAAGGGGGGGCCGGGGAGGGTTCTTGAAACCTGGTCCATTCGTCAAGACTCCCTGATCGAGCGACGGTGAGGCGAGCGGGGGGGCGTCAGCCCCCTGATTCTCGCGACCCCGCGCTCCGCTAGCGCGTCGCGGCTAAACGGGGAGCGCCGTCGGCGCTTGACGGCCTGGCACAATCTGTATAAACCGAACCGCAAGAGTAGTCGTCGGCAAACCTTGATTGACTCACCCATGTTTCGGCGGCTCGCTAATCTGTGCAACGTCTTTCGGCGCCGCCCCGCCACTTGGCTGGCGCTCCTTGGGCAGTTCGTCGCCCTGTTCGGCTTGCCGCTCCCCTCGGTCAGCGGCAAGGACGCATCCAATCCATTTCCGTGCCAACAGCGCAAGTGCGGCTGCATGTGCGCCGCCGATTGCTGGAATCACTGCTGCTGCTTTTCGGCGCGCAGCGCCTGGCGTGGGCCCGGCAGCACTGCGTGCCGGTTCCTCAATCACTGGTGAAGCAGGCAAAGAACACCGCGACCAGTAAGTCCACCGGATGCTGCGATCTCAAGAGCAGCCCCTCCCACCCCAATGGCGCGCAGCCAGGTGGCACCCTGGGTTTCCTGGCTCGGCAATGTCACGGCGAGCAAACGCTCTGGGGTTGCGGCGAACCGGCGCCCGTGCCCGCACCCATCGTTCAGTGGAGCTTCGACGCTTGCTGCGTCGATTGGTGTTTGAACTTTTCTTGGCGCCGTTTCCCCTCCAGCCACTTCCGCCCGACCCACCTCCGCGCGGTTAATCCTTTCCGCAATTACATCGAGAAGCGTCCGAGCCGCGACCGTTAGGGAGCGGCCAGCAGGATGCACACGGTTTAACCCGCTTACTGCGCGGCGCGGCTCTTCGGATGCGGTTGGCCGCTCCCTAACGGTCGCGGCTCGGATTATCCCACCTCGACGCGCCAGTGCGTCCGAGTGATCAGTTGGAGCATATACACCATGAAAAACCGCACTGCGTTTACTTTGATCGAATTGCTGGTGGTCATTGCCATCATCGCCATCTTGATTGCGTTGCTGGTGCCGGCCGTGCAAAAGGTGCGCGAGGCATCGGCACGGACGCAATGCTCGAATAACTTGAAACAGATTGGGCTGGCCTTGCACAGTTACCACGATCGCATCGGCGCCTTTCCGCCGGGCTACAAAACGGATGTCGCCGACGACAATTCCGATCTTGGACCCGGCTGGGGATGGGCGGCGCTGTTACTGGACGATCTGGAGCAGACGAATGTCAAAAATCAAATTCGCCTCGATGTGGCCATCGGCGATCCCGTAAACGCACAAATCGCTGGCACGACGATTGCGCTTTACCAGTGTCCCTCCGAACAGAAAACCGATGCCTTTGCCGTGATCGACGATACCGGCATGCCGATGGCAACCGTGGGCCGCGCCAGTTATGTCGCCATGAACGGCGTTCTGGGTGTGAGCAGCGACGCCTTCGACAACAACGGTGCGTTTTTGCGCAACACGAGCATGCGGATCGCCGATATCGCGGACGGGCTGAGTAACACGCTCTTCGTCGGGGAGCGCTCGTCGGACATGTCGAGCGTCACCTGGACAGGCGCGGTGCCCAACGGGATCGTGCCGGCTCAGCGCTATACCGATCCCGCGGATCAACTCGCCAACTCGGAGGCGGCTTCCGCGCTGACGCTGGCGCACGGCAGCAGAGACCATTTACCCAACAACCCGCTGGTGTTCGATGCGGACGCCACGGCCAGCTTTCATATCCATGGAGTCAATTTCCTCTTGGGTGACGGCTCGGTTCGTTTCATCACCAGCGACATAAACGGCGACGTGTATGAGGCGCTGTTGACGCGGGCCGGCGGGGAAGCTGTGAGTGCCAGTGATTATTAGTAGACTTGCGTGCCACGGGCAGCTTGTCTGCCCGTGCGGACCCCCAGCGACCTCCGTCCCCCCACACGGGCAGACAAGCTGTCCGTGGCACGCAATTACCAGACAGCCGGTTTTTAGTCGGAGTGTGTCATGCGCAAAACTTATCTCTGGTTGCTGCTTTTAGTGGCGGGTTGCGGCGCGCCGACCACCGATACGTGGCTCGAGCAACTGAAGGATGCGGAAGTGGTCAAGCGGCGCCAGGCTATCCGGGAGCTCGCTGCTCACCCCGAGGACAAGGAGCAGATCGTTCCGGCACTCATCGAAGCGCTCGGCGATGACAGTGATTATGTTCGCCGGGATGCGGCATTGGCGCTTGGCAAGTTCGGCGCCGAGGCAAGCGAGGCCGTGCCGGTCTTGGTTGCCGCGCTGCGTGACAAGACGTCCAATGTTCGCGCCGCCGCCCAGCGGTCGCTCAAGAGCATTGACACGGGCGCGGCACTGAAAGCCGGCGTGCGTTAAGCGCGACGGCACCGGACTTGCATCCCTCCTGCGTCACCTAAAGGAAAAAGGTCGGCGCGGTCACGAGGGAGCGATGCCCCAGATCTTCCGTCCCCGCAGCAACACGATCGCGCGCGTCAGCCTCCTGGGAGGTCCACTCCTCGGCGGATTCGTCTTGTGGGTTTGCCTTATCTATACGCGATCTTCCTATGGGACGGGCGCGGGTGTCGCGCATGAGCAATTAGTTCCTTTCAGCCACCAACACCATGTCGGCGACCTAGGCATCGACTGCCGTTATTGCCATACGTCGGTGGAACATTCCCCCTATGCGGGGATTCCGCCGACGGAAACTTGCATGAACTGCCATTCGCAGATGTGGGTGGGCAGCGACATGCTCAAACCTGTGCGCGATAGTTACCGAACGGACAAATCGCTGCCGTGGAAGCGGGTCTACAACCTGCCCGGCTTCGTCTACTTCGATCACAGCATTCACGTTCACAACGGCATCGGCTGCTCCACGTGCCATGGACACGTCGACGAGATGCCGCTCACGTATCAGGTGCCATCCCTGTTGATGGAATGGTGCCTCGATTGCCACCGGCAGCCGGAGCGGCATCTGCGACCGCGCGGAGGTCTTCAACATGAAATGGGCTCCCGCCGGACAACCAGCTTGAAGTGGGCCGCGAACTCGCCAAGGAATACAAGCTGCACGACACCCGCTACTTAACCACGTGCTCGGTGTGCCATCGATGAATTCACGTAAAGATTTAGCTGCTCGATTCGCGGTGCTTCAGGAACACCTGTCCGAGCCGCGACTGTCAGGAAGCGCGCCATCGCCCACCGATGGCAAGAAGTATTGGCGGTCGCTGGAGGAGCTGGCCGACACCCCAGCCTTTCAGGAACTATTGCGTGAGGAATTTCCCGAACAAGCGCCGCTCTGGCCCGAATCGCTGAGCCGACGGCAATTCCTGACGCTGATGGGCGCTTCGCTGGCGCTGGCGGGGCTGAGCGGCTGCTCGGTGCGGCCGGCGCCCGAGCGCATCATGGTGCCGCGCGTGCGGGCCCCGGAAGAGACGGTTCCGGGCCGGCCGCTGTTTTACGCGACCGCGATGACGCTGGGCGGCACCGGCGTCGGGCTTCTGGTCGAGAGCCACATGGGCCGGCCCACCAAGATCGAGGGCAACCCCGACCATCCGGCCAGCCTGGGCGCGACCGACATCTACCATCAGGCGTCGATCTTGACGCTGTACGATCCCGACCGTTCGCAGACGGTCACGCACCTGGGCCAACCACGCACCTGGGACGATGCCTCGGCAGCCTTTCGTGGCGCCATGGCAGGTCAACGCGAGCGGCGTGGGCGTGGCTTGCGATCCTCACGGAAACGGTCGTCTCGCCGACGTTAGGTCGGCAAATGCGACGAATTCCTGGAAGAGTTCCCCGAAGCCAAGTGGCATCAGTACGAACCGTTGGCGCGCGATTCGGCACATCGCGGATCGATGCTGGCGTTTGGCGAGCCGGTCAACTCAACTTATGACTTTCGCCAAGCGGACGTGGTGTTGGCGCTCGATGCGGACTTTTTGAATTGCGGGCCAGGCAGTCTACGGTACGTGACCGACTTTATGTCACGGCGACGGGCGTGGGCGCTGACGCCGCAAGCGGGGAAGATGAATCGGCTTTATGTGGCGGAACCGAATGTCACCACCACGGGGGCCAAGGCCGACCATCGGCTGGCCATGCGCGCCGGTGACATCGAAATCTTGGCTCGGGCTATCGCCGCCGGCTTGGGCGTGCGTGGCGTTGACGCAGCCGAAATGCCTGGCAAACAGAAATGGATTGACGTGGTCTGCCGCGATCTGCAAGCGCATCGGGGCCGATGTATCGTGCTGGCCGGGGACCGCCAGCCGGCCGCGGTGCATCTGCTGGCCCATGTGATTAACCATCACCTGGGCAACGTCGGCCGCACGGTGCTGCAGACGGGCCGATCGAAGCACGCCCGGTGGATCAGACCGCCTCGCTGCGCGAATTGGCTGACGACATGGACGCGGGCAGCGTCGAAGTGCTGGTAGTCTTGGGCGGCAATCCGGTGTTCACCGCGCCGGCCGATCTGCGTTTCGGCGAGCACATGCAGAAAGTGCCGCTTCGCATTCATTTGAGCCTTTTTCAAGATGAGACGTCGCGGCAATGCCACTGGCATCTGCCCGAAGCGCATTACCTGGAAGCCTGGAGCGACACGCGTGCCTTCGACGGCACCGCCTCCATCGCCCAGCCGCTGATCGAGCCGCTTTACCAAGGCCGCTCGGCTCACGAGGTGCTGTCGGTACTGGCGCACGATCAAGTGACGCCCGGCTATGAAAGCGTCCGCGCCACCTGGCGGCAACATTGGCAACATGACGTCAGCGCAGGGGATTTCGAGCAGCTCTGGCAAACAGCCGTGCACGACGGCGTCGTCCCGAACACGAAATATCCTGACCAGGGCCGTGGCCCTCAAGACCGGGTGGGAAGAACGCTCTGCGCGGCACACCGCCGGCGCCAGACGAACATCGGCTATGAGCTGGTCATTCGAGCCGGACCCGACCATCTACGATGGCCGCTTCGCCAACAACGGCTGGCTCCAGGAATTGCCCAAGCCGATCACGACGCTGACCTGGGACAATGCCGCCCTGATGAGTCCGGCCACGGCGCGTGCTCTGGGCGTCGGCCTGGGCAGCTACGCCCACGGCGGCGAACACGGCGGCTTTCATCCCGACGTCGTCGAATTGCAGCTCGGACGGCCGCACCGTCGCGGCGCCGATCTGGATCGTGCCCGGCCATGCCGATGGCTCGATCACCGTGTCCCTCGGCTATGGCCGCGACCGCGCCGGCCGAGTCGGCGGCAGCCGCGGATCAAAGCGTCGGCTTCAATGCCTATCCGCTGCGAACGTCAGCCCAGCCCTGGTTCGCCTCGGGACTGACCGTGCGCAAAACCGGCGACACCGCGCTGGTCGCTTGCACGCAGCAACATCACCTGATGGAAAATCGCGACGTCATCCGGGCCGGCACGCTGGACGAATACCGCCAAAACCCGCATTTTGCCGCGGACAAGGAAACCGACGAGCCACACGTCCCCGGGCCGCGGCGGCCGCTGACGATGTACGAGCCGTTTCCCTATCCGGACCACAAGTGGGGCATGGTCATCGACCTGACCGCCTGCACCGGCTGCAAGGCCTGCGTGGTCGCCTGCCAGGCGGAGAACAACATCCCCGTGGTCGGCAAGGAACAGGTTGCCGCCGGCCGCGAAATGCACTGGCTGCGCGTCGATCGCTACATCGCGGGACCGATGGAAAGTCCGCGCGAGTTTCACTTTCAGCCGGTGCCGTGCATGCACTGCGAGAATGCCCCGTGCGAGTACGTCTGCCCGGTCGAGGCCACCGTCCACAGCGCCGACGGTCTGAACGACATGATCTACCAGCGCTGCGTCGGCACGCGCTTTTGCTCGAACAACTGCCCGTACAAGGTGCGGCGCTTCAATTTCTTCCACTACGCCGACTTCACCACCGAAAGCCTGCGGCTGCAATACAACCCCGACGTGACGGTCCGCTCGCGCGGCGTCATGGAGAAGTGCACCTACTGCGTGCAGCGCATTCGGCGGGCGGAGATCGACGCCGAGTGCGAGGATCGGCCCATCGTCGACGGCGACATCCTGACCGCTTGCCAGGCGGCCTGCCCGGCGCGGGCCATCGTCTTTGGCGACATCAACGATACAGGAAAGCGCGGTCAAGACGAGGCAAGGATTCGCCGCTCAACTACGGCCTGCTGGCCGACCTGAACACCAAGCCGCGCACGACGTACCTGGCGGCGCTGCGCAATCCGCACCCGGACCTCCGTGACTGTCAAGCGGAGGGCCCGTGACATGCCGCTCGATGCGCCCACGCCCCGTTCCGCCACGCCGGTGCCGCTGCGCGCCTCCGGAAGAGACGCAATACGTGCCGGCCGGTCATAGCTTTCGCTCCATCACCGACAAGATCAGCTCCATCGTGCTGACGCGGCCCACGCGGCCTGGCCTGGCAGATTCTGTTCGGCGTCAGCGTTTTGCTCATGCTGATCTTTTCGGTCGCGGTCATTTATCTGCTGGTCGCAGGCGTCGGCATCTGGGGCATCGACATCCCGGTCGCCTGGGGCTTCGCCATCACCAACTTCGTCTGGTGGATCGGGATCGGCCACGCCGGCACGCTGATCTCGGCGATCCTGCTGCTGCTGCACCAGAAATGGCGGACGTCGATCAACCGCGTCGCCGAGGCGATGACGATCTTCGCCGTCATGTGCGCCGGGCTGTTTCCGCTTTTGCACCTGGGGCGGCCGTGGTTCTTCTACTGGCTGTTGCCCTATCCGAACACGATGGGCTTGTGGCCGCAGTTTCGCAGCGCCCTGGTCTGGGACGTGTTCGCGGTCAGCACTTATTTCACGATCTCGCTGCTCTTCTGGTACATGGGCATGATTCCCGACCTGGCGACGCTGCGCGATCGGGCGCAAGACTCGGCTGGCGCAGCTCAGCTATGGCGTGCTGGCGATGGGCTGGCGCAACTCGGCCCGGCACTGGCAACGCTTCGAGATCGGCCTACCTCATGCTCGCCGGCCTGGCGACGCCGCTGGTCGTGTCGGTCCACTCGGTCGTCAGCTCCGATTTCGCCATGCTCCATCGTGCCCGGCTGGCACGAGACGGTCTTTCCGCCGTATTTCGTCGCCGGGGCCATCTTCTCCGGCTTCGCCATGGTGCTGGTGCTGGCGATTCTGCTTCCGCTATGGCTACGGCCTGCAGGATTTCATCACGCTCAACCATCTCGAACGTCATGGGCAAGATCCTGCTGGCGACCAGTCTGCTGACTTCGTTACGGCTACTTGAGCGAGCAGTTCACGGCGTGGTACGGCGGCGATCCGACCGAATCGTACACGTATCTAAACCGCCTCATCGGCTTCGGCCAGTATGCGGTGATCACCTGGATCGTGTTCATCTGCAACAGCGTCTTGCCGCAGGTCCTGTGGATTCGGTCGCTGCGCCGCAATCAGGCGGTGCTGTTCGCCGTGTCGCTGCTGGTGCTGGTGGGCATGTGGTTCGAGCGTTACATGATTATCTGCACCAGCCTGCACCGCGATTATTTGCCGTCGTCGTGGGGCATGTTTCGAGCCGACCGTTGTGGGACTTGCTCGACGTTTTTCGGCTCGATCGGGCTGTTTCTCGTCGCTGTTTCTGCTGTTCCTCCGGCTGTTGCCGATGATCTCGATCTCGGAGATGCGGGCCATGTTGCCCGAGGCGCACGGCACCGAGGAGGGACGATGACACCGCGATCCGAAATCCACGGCGTGATGGCCGAGTTCGAGACAGGCGGAAGCCATATTGTCGGCAACGCGCCAGGCGCGCGAGCACGGCTACACGCACATGGACGCCTATTCGCCGTACCCGGTGGAGGGATTGGCGCTCGAATTGGGCATGCGGCACACGGGCATTCCGTTCGTGGTGTTGATGGCGGGGTTGGTGGGCGCGGCGGTGGGTTTCTTCATGCAGTAGTACACGATGGCCGTCGATTATCCGTTCAACGTGGGCGGCCGGCCGCACAACAGTTGGCCGGTGTTCATTCCGATCACGTTCGAGGTCATGGTGCTGGTCGTCCGGTTTCGCGGCACTTCTGGGCATGCTGCTCCTCAATGGCTTGCCGCGGCCATATCATCCGGTGTTCAACGTGCCGCGGTTCACGGAAGCGAGCCAGGATCGCTTTTTCCTGTGCATCGAAGCGACCGATCCGAAGTTCGACCGCGAGGAGACAAAGCAGTTTTTGGCATCGCTTGGGCCGAGTGGAATTTTTGAAGTGCCCACGTAGCGGCGAGCCGGGAGCGTCAGCGACCGGTGTTAGCGAAGGATGCACCGGTCGCTAACGCTCCCGGCTCGCCGGTCGAGTGTTTAAAGGTGAGAGGTGACAGATGAAAACCGCTAAAACACGTGCGTTTTTCTCATCCCTCGCCCCTCGCCTCTCGTCCCTCGTTTTGCTCTGCTGCCTCCCCGCGTGCCAGCAGCAGATGGCGAAGCAGCCAAGCTATCGGCCTGATGAGCCAAGCTCGTTCTTTGCAGATGGGCGAGCGGCGCGGCCGGTGGTCCCGGGGACGGTGGCGCGCGGGCATTTGCGGACGGATATGCAGCTTTTCGAAGGGAAGCGGGAGCGGGAGGAAATGAAGCCGACCGTGACGGCAAGCCTGGTGGGAGCGGCGGGCGGCAATGCATTCGCGGTGGCCGCTTTGGCGAATAGCGCCGGCAGCGACGACGCAGGGGCGGTGCGAACGTTTCCGTTTCCGGTGACAGAAGCAGTTTTGCGGCGTGGGCGCGATCGTTACATGATCTACTGCGTTGTCTGTCACGATGCGCTGGGAACGGGACGTGGCATCGTCGTGGAGCGAGGCTATACGCCGCCGCCGTCATACCACATTGAGCGGCTGCGCGCGGCGCCGGTCGGGCACTTTTTCGAGGTCGTGACTAAAGGCTATGGCTCGATGCCGTCCTACCGCAATCAGATTCCGGCGCAGGATCGCTGGTCAATCATCGCTTATGTGCGGGCCCTGCAATTGAGCCAGCATTTTCCGGTGCGCGATTTGCCGGATGACTTGCGGAAAGGTTTGGCGGGGCAAGACGTCGAAAAAAATACGGGAGGGATTCACTGATCATTGCTGGGTGCCATGCCCACCGCATTTTGGGTGGGCATGGGGAGCAGTTGAGAGCCGCGAATAACGCTGCGCTCGTCTGCGTTTGTTCTTCGACTGCATGCCCACCCAAAATGCGGTGGGCATGGCACCCGATTTGGTCTGGCTCATTAAATCAGCGTGCGGGCTCTTGCGACACTAACCCGAAGCGTTAGCGAGGGATCCCTCGCTAACGCTTCGGGTTAGTGTCGCCGAATTAGGCACCGTTATTTAGGGAGTGAGGGAGATTCGTTTGATGCTCGGCGCTTGACCGGAAGATTTACGGCGTATGCAATGGCGAACCCTGGCGGTGGGCGCGGCGGCGGCGATCGTCTGCGCCGTGGCGGCGTGGCTGAGTCCCAGGCAATTTTTTCCGGCATACCTCGCTGCGTACTTGTTCTTATTGAGCGTCGCGCATGGCTGCCTCGCGGTTTTGATGGTCTATCACTTGACGGGGGGAGCGTGGGGTTACTTGATTCGCCGCATTCTCGAGGCGGGCACGCGGACCTTGCCGCTCATGGCGGTGCTCTTCGTGCCGATTGCGCTGGGTGTTGGCTACCTCTTTTCATGGGCCGATCCGCCGGTGTCAGAGATGAGCGAGCAGTGGCGGCATCGGGCCGTTTATCTCAACGTGCCGTTCTTCATTGGGCGGGCGGTGATCTATTTCGCGCTTTGGTTGGGACTTGCTTATCTGCTCAATGCCTGGTCAGCGGCGCAGGAGCGGACCGGCGAGCCGATTTGGGCGCGGCGGCTGACCAAGCTGAGCGGTCCGGGGCTGGTGCTTTACGGCGTCACCATTTTCTTCGCCTCGATTGACTGGCTTATGTCGCTGATGCCCGACTCGCGCTCGACGATCATCGCCCCCTTGTTCGCCAGTGGCGAAGTACTGGTCGGCTTGGCGTGCGCTTTGGTGGTGATGGCTTGGCTGGTGACGCGGCCGCCCATTGACGATGCGGTCTCGGTCGAGGCGGTCAATGACCTGGGGAGCTTGCTGTTCACGTTCGTGATTATCTGGGGCTACATGGCCTTCTTTCAGTTCATGCTCGTCTGGATCGCCAACTTGCCGTATGACGTTTCCTACTACACGGCTCGCGATAGCGCCGCCTGGAAGGCGGTCGCCTGGGTGCTGTTCGTGCTCCATTTCTGCGTGCCGTTTTTTCTACTGCTGGTTCGGAAGATCAAGCGCAACCCGCATTGGCTGGCGGCGCTCGCCGGGCTGATTTTGTGCATGCAGTTGGTCTTTCTCTTCTTTCAAGTTTTGCCGGCCTTTCCGCCCGGCCCTTTGGTCGACTATTGGCTGTGCCTGGTGACGCCTCTCGCCGTCGGGGGCCTGTGGATGGCATTTTTCCTTTGGAACTTGGGCCGCTATCCGCTGCTCGCGAGCCATGACGCCAATCGCGAGTCGGCCGTTCATCTGCACCTTCTCGATGTGGAGGAGCATGCACGCAGCGCGGAGGTGGGTCATGGCTGAGGAAATCCATCACGCGGATGGCCGCATCGAGCATCCGTCGGTTCGCTACGAGCACAGCGATGCCAGCTTCGGCTGGGTGTTGGGATTGATCATCGGCGCCGCTATTCTAGGCGTGATTATTTTTTTTGCGGTGTTGGGGTTTCTGGATCATTCGGCTGACACGATGGCGGTGAAGCGAGGCTCTCGCTTTCCGCTTGCCGGCGGACCCTCCAAGGTATTGCCGCCCGAGCCGCGTCTCGAGCAACTCAATCGCCTGTCGGGGATCGCGGCGTCCAATGGCGACGCGCGCGAGGCGGGGAAGCTGGGGGTGCTTAACAGCGTGGGACCGACAAAGGAAGCGGGGTTCGCCCACATACCCATCGAGCGCGCCATGCAGCTTCTCGCGGGCAAGTTGCCGGCACGCGCGGCGCATGCTTCGGTGGCGGCATTGAGCGATGCGAGCACCGTTGGGTTGCTGTCTGGATTGGCCGCCCCCGTGAACGCGGCGTGCAACCTTTATCCGGATAACGGCAAGTTGATTGAGGGCTATCTTCGGCGGCGTGAAAGGGGACTGGTGAACGGCGGAGCGTCGAATTCGGGAAGGTTGTTCAAGGGAATGACACGATTGGGTGGCACGCCCTGAGGTACTCCGAAGGGCGTGGTTTGCCGCTCCACGCCCTTCGGAGTACCTCAGGGCGTGCCACCCTCCGGCAGGTCATTTTTTTGGCGAGCCGTGAGCGTCAGCGACCGGTGTATGGGGAAGACGAACACCGGTCACTGACGCTCACGGCTCGCCATGATGGGGATGAGACGTATGATGCGGGCACTATGCTTGGGGACATTCCTGTGCGTAATCGCTGCCGCTCCGTTGGGGGCCCAGCCCGGTTTGCCTCCTTCCCTGCGCGAAGTTCGTTTCGATCAAAAGCTCAATGACCAGGTGCCGCTCGATTTGATGTTTCTCGACGAAACGGGAACGACGGTGCGGCTGGCGGATTATTGCCATGACAAGCCGGTTATCCTGGTGCTGGCTTATTTTCGCTGCCCGATGCTGTGCGATCAGGTGCTCAACGGCTTGGTGCGGGCGATGCTCGACCTGCCGTTTGATGCCGGCAAGGAATTCAACGTGCTCACGGTCAGCTTCGATGCCCGCGAAACTCCGGAGATGGCGCGGGCCAAAAAGAAGCCACTCATCGAGCGCTACGGCCGGCCCGGTGCAGACGCCGGCTGGCATTTCTTGACCGGCTCGGAAGATTCCATCAAGCGGCTGACCGAAGCCGTCGGCTTTCGCTATAGCTACGACGCCAAGAACGACCAGTTCGCCCATGCCAGCGGCATCGTGGTGCTGACGCCAGGCGGCAAGGTGTCGCGCTATTTTCACGACATTCGCTATTCGCCGCGCGACCTGCGGCTGGGCCTGGTGGAGGCGTCGGAGAACCGCATCGGCTCGGCGACGACCAGGTCCTGCTCTACTGCTTTCACTATGATCCGGTGGAAGGCAAATACGGTCCGGCGGTGATGAACCTGGTGCGGCTGGGGGGCGTGCTGACGCTCCTGGGCATTGCAGGGCTCGTTTATCTGTTTGTGCCGGCGCGAGCGGCGTCGAAGTAGGGGTTTGTCAGAACAAGGGATCTGAGCCGAGGTGCGTCGAATGCTCGCCGAGATCATCTGGTTCCCCAAGCAAGGCTCGACCACGGCGGCGGACGTCGATGCGCTGCTGATCGGCCTGACGCAGCATCTGCGGCGCCGTCGGGCCTGCTGGTGGCGGTCCTGCTGATCGGCTTCGCGATCCGCTATCGCCGCCGGCCGGGCACGCCGACGCCGCCGGCCGATGCGCGGCTCGACGCGCGCTGGAGTTGTTCTGGACGATCACGCCGCTGGTCATCTTCATCGGCTTCTTCGTCTGGGGGGCGACGCGTCTACTTCGGCGCCTACCGCGCCCCGACGACGCCACGGTGATCTACGGCGTCGGCAAGCAATGGATGTGGAAGTTTCAGCATCCCGAGGGGCAGCGCGAGATCAACGAGCTGCACGTGCCGGTCGGCCGGCCCGTCAAGATCGTGCTGACCTCCGAGGACGTGATCCACAGTTTTTTCGTGCCCGAGTTCCGCGTCCACATGGACGTGCTGCCGGGCCGCTACACCTCCGTCTGGTTCCAGGCCACGCGGCCGGACACGTACCACCTGTTCTGCTCGCAGTACTGCGGCACCAGCCACGCCGGCATGATCGGGCAGGTCGATCGCCATGAAGCCGGCGGATTATCAGGAGTGGCTGCACGCCCGCGCCGAAGGCTCGCTGGCCCTGCAAGGGCGCAAGACCTTCCTCAAGTACCGCTGCCTGAGCTGCCACAGCGCCGACGAAAAGGCACGCGCGCCGGTGCTGGAGGAGCTGTACGGCAAGCCGGTGCACCTGCGCGACGGCCGCACGGTCGTCGCCGACGAAGCGTATATCCGCGAGTCGATCCTGGAGCCGGGAGCCAAGATCGTGGCCGGCTACGAAAACATCATGCCGACGTTCAAGGGGCAGGTGAACGAGGAGGAGATCATCGAGCTGATCGCGTTCATTCAGTCGCTTGGGAAGAGGCCAGACGCCGAAGCGCGTCGAGGATTTTCCGCCGCCGCGGGAGACACCGCCGATTAACACACGCTAGGTGAATCAACACGCGAGGTAATGCCAATGCCTGCTCGGGGGAGAGGGGCAGTGAGAGGCTGAGGTTGCAAAGTGGAGTTTCGGGAGCGTCCCTCACCCCCGGTCCAGTACAAGAGGAGTTACCGCAGCAATGTCGACTGAGGTAGCCATGAGCACGGTCATACAGGAACGCCGCCGCTGGAGCCGTTCCGTCCCGCGGAGCGGCCGGGGGTCAATTATCTCAACGTCGCCCACGGCGTCATGTCCTGGCTGCTTGACCAAGGACCACAAGCGCATCGCGATCCTGTATCTGTTGACCGTCACGGTCATGTTCTTCATCGGCGGCCTGGCGATCACCATCGTGCGCCTCAACCTGATGACGCCCGAGGGCGGGCTGGTGTCGGCGGACACCTACAACCGGCTGTTCACCGCGCACGGCGTCATCATGGTGTTCTTCTTCCTGGTGCCGGTGGTGCCGACGGTGCTGGGCAACTTTTGCCTGCCGCTGATGATCGGCGCCAAGGACCTGGCCTTTCCGCGCATCAACCTGGCGAGCTGGTATCTGTTCACGATCGGCGGCGGCCTGGGCGCTGTTCGCCATGCTGGCCGGCGGCGTCGATACCGGCTGGACGTTTTACACGCCGTACACCTCGCAATCGTCGCATTACAACGTCGACCTACGATTGATCGGCATCGTCATCGCCGGCTTCTCGTCGATCTTCGACCGGGCTCAACTTCATCGTCACCGTCCACCGCATGCGCGCTCCGGGGCTGACCTGGTGGCGGCTGCCGATGTTCGTCTGGACGCATCTATGCCACGAGCTTCATTTTCCTCCTGGCCGTGCCGGTGCTGGCGATGGCGCTGATCCTGGTCATCCTCGAGCGGCTGTTGCAGATCGGCATCTTCGATCCGGCGCTGGGCGGCGATCCGCTGCTGTTTCAGCACCTGTTCTGGTTCTACTCGCACCCGGCCGTCTACATCATGATCCTGCCGGGCATGGGCATCGTCAGCGAGGTCATCCCCTGCTTCGCGCAAGAACCTTTACGGCTACACGGCCGTCGCCCTGTCGAGCTTCGGCATCGCCTCGCTGGGCTTTCTTGGTGTGGGCGCATCACATGTTCGTGGCCGGCATCTCGATGTACGCGGCCATGATCTTCTCGTTCCTGAGTTATCTGGTCGCCGTCCCGTCGGCGATCAAGGTCTTCAACTGGACGGCCACGCTTTACAAGGGCTCGATCTCGTTCGAGGCGCCGATGCTCTACGCGCTGGGCTTCGTGTGCCTGTTCACCGCCGGCGGACTGACGGGCCTGTTCCTGGCCGCGCTGGGCATGGACATGCACGTCCACGACACCTATTTCGTCATCGCCCATTTTCATTTCATCATGGTCGGCGGCATGGTGATGGCCTACATGGGGGGGCTGCATTACTGGTGGCCGAAGATCACCGGCCGGATGTATTCGCGAATGGTGGTCGAAGCTGGCGGCCATCATCATCTTCGTCGGCTTCTTCCTGACGTTCCTGCCGCAGTTCGTCCTCGGCTACGCCGGCATGCCGCGGCGCTATCACCGCTACCCGCCGGAGTACCAGGTCTGGAACGTGATGTCGTCGGCGGGGGCGTCGATCCTGGCGGTCGGCTATGTGTTGCCGCTGTTCTACCTCCTTTATTCGCTGCGTGTACGGCGAGCCGGCGGGGCCAAACCCGTGGCGGGCAACGGGGCTGGAGTGGCAGACGCCGTCGCCGCCGCCGCACGCACAACTTCGCCGAGACGCCCATCGTCGTCCGCGGGCCCTACGAGTATCACGTGGAGAAAGCCCAAAATGAGCCCTGAGCGAACGATCCTGACTCCCGAGGAGCGCGACGAGCTGGAAGTCACCGCCCTGGTGCGCCATCGGCTCGAAGAGCAGTTCGAGAACCTCGAGCAGCAGCACGAGGTGGCCGCGCTGGGCATGTGGGTGTTCCTGGCCACCGAGGTGATGTTTTTCGGCACGCTCTTTCTCGGCCTGGGCATCTACCGCATGCTTTACCCCGACGCCTTCGAGACGGCCAGCGTCAAGCTCAACTGGGTCATCGGCGGCATCAACACGGTCGTGCTGCTGGTCAGCAGTCTGTATGGTGCTGGCGGTCCATTACGCCAAGCTGGGCCAGCGCAAGCCGCGTGCTGATTTTTCTGGCGCTGACGGCGCTGCTGGGCGTTGTGTTTCTTGTGTCTGAAGGGGCTCGAATACTACATCGACTACCGCGACAACCTGATCCCCGGCTGGGCGTTCGACGACCAGGAATGGCTCAGACGGCCGGCCTCGACGGCCGAGCAGGTGCCGCACGTCAAGCTGTTCCTGCTCTTTTACTGGATCATGACCGGCTTTCATGCGCCTGCACGTGACCATCGGCATCGCGGCGGTGATGCATCATGTTCATCTGACGCTGGCGCGGCGTGTTCACGCCGACTTATTATTCGCCGGTCGACGTCACGGCGCTTTACTGGCACTTCGTCGATCTCGTGTGGATTTTTCTGCTGCCGATGCTGTATTTGCAAGGCACCCATTACGCTGCAAGCAAGAGGCGGCCATGAGCGAACCCATGATCAAGACGCGAACCTATGTCATCGTCTGCGCGCTCCTCGTTTTGCTGACGTTTCTGACGGTGGGGATTTCGTTCTTCCCCATCGAGGGACGCTGGCACTTGATCCTCGGACTCCTGATCGCGCTGGCCAAGGCGACGCTGGTCGTGCTCTTTTTCATGCACGTGCTCATCAGTCCCCGAGTGACATGGATCGTGATCGTGGTGAGCTGTTTTTGGCTGCTCATTCTCATGGCGTTGACCTTCACGGATTATGCGACGCGCGGCATGATTCCGTTCATGCCGGGGCATTGACGCCTGAGTCTATGACGCATTTCAACGCATTCCCCTCTCCCCTGTACTCGGGGGAGAAGGGCAGGGGTGAGGGGGTGCAGGTTGGGTGCAAGAACTTGCAGATTCAGCTAGGGATTCTAACCCCCCTCACCCCGACCCTCTCCCCCCGAGTACAGGGGAGAGGGGGAGTGCAACTTCGGTGAAGAAGTGAAACAGAGGCGTACTCATGGACAACGAATCTCCCGCGCGACAACTTGGTCCTAACCTGGGCATGACTTCCTTGGTGATCGGCTTGATCGGTCTGGCCCTCTTCTTTCTGCCGATCATGGGGATTCCTCTAGGCCTCGTCGGCGTGGCCTTTGGCATCGTCGGCCTGGGCGCCACGATGCTCGTCAAGGGTGTCTCGCCGCGCTGGAGTTTGGAAGGGATTGTAGTTTCTTGCGTGGCTTTGGCCGCCAATTATTTCATTGCCTCGGCGCCGGACAGCACGTTGCCCAGCCGGAATGTGCCCAAGCAGTGGCAACCGGCGACGGACAAGGCGTACGTGGCGCCGCCGTCTAAGTAAGCGAGGCGGAGCCTTTAATCTCGTTACCAGGCTCCGCCTGGTAATGCACTGCTTGGCAGGCTCCGCCTGCACGAAAAGGTCCGCGAGGCGGAGCCTCTCGGACAGTGCGTTCCCAGGCGGAGCCTGGGAACGAGGGATCGCCGGGTGAACCGGATTGGTATGAGCTTTGCTTCGTGAAGAGGCGATTGGCCGCTTCCTAACGGGCGCGGCTCGGACGTGGAAACGTCGCGGCCTTGGCTGCCGATGAGCGCCGAATATGATACGAACCTTCAATGCCCCCTATAGCCAATTGATCCTGCTTAGCATGGCAGTGGTGGGCTGTGCGCAATGACGCCAAGAAGCCGGAAAAGCCGGTGCCAACGGTGAAGGTGAGTTATCCCATCGAGCGGCAGATCACCGACTATGCCGAGTACACGGGGCGGACGGCGGCCATCGAGCAGGTGCAAATCCGCGCCCGTGTCAGCGGCTATCTCGACAAGATCAACTTCAAAGAAGGGGCCGAGGTCAAAAAGGACGCCGTGCTTTATGAAATCGATCCCCGGCCTTACGCGGCCACGCTCGAGCAAGCCAAGGCACAGGTCAGCCAGCAGCAAGCGCAACTCGTTTTTCAAAACAACTTGTATGAGCGCGACGTCAAGCTTTATGAGAAAAACGCCGAGGCACTCCAGCAATTGCAACAAGACAAGGCGACACGAGACGTGACCGCCGCGGCGCTGGAGTCGGCCAAGGCGAAGCTCAAGACGGCCACGCTCAATTTCGAGTGGACCAAGGTCAAGGCGCCGATCGACGGCCGCATCGGGCGCACGCTGATTACGAAAGGCAACCTTGTCATCGCCGATCAAACGTTGCTGACAACGCTCGTTTCGCAGGACCCGATGTATGCGTATTTCGAGGCGGACGAGCCGACGGTGTTGCACGTGCAGCAACTCATCCGCAAAGGGGAATTGGCGACCATCGACGAAGGCGCGAAAGTGCCCGTGTACCTCGGCTTGTCCACGGAGGAAGGCTTTCCGCACCAGGGTTTTTTGAATTTCGTCAATAACCAATTCAATCTCGGGACGGCAACCTTGCAGTTGCGCGGCAAGTTTCCCAACCCCAAGCCCGCGGTCGGGTTGCGGCTGCTGGCTCCCGGCCAGTTCGTGCGCGTGCGCATACCGATCAGTGGTGCGCATCAAGCCATGCTGATTACTCAGGCGGCCGTTGGGACCGATCAAAATGAGAAATACGTTTTCGTCGTAAGCGATCAAGGCAAAGTCGAGCGCCGCGCCGTCGAACTTGGAGCGCCCGCGTCCAGGACTGCAAGTGATCGCCAAGGGACTGGGGACGGGGGACAAGGTGATTATCGACGGCTTGCAACACGTGCGCGCCGGGCGAGCGTCAATGCCGAGGTTGTGCCCATGCCCGAAGACAAGAGTTCATCGGAGTCGCGACCGTAAGAGCCTCGTCTTAGGGACCCCTCGTCACCAGGCTCCGCCTGGTGACGCATGCCTGGCAGGCTCCGCCTGCACGACCTTGGTGGAAAGGCACTCATTATAGCGCGGCGACGGGCAAGAGAGGCGGAGCCTCTCGGGCAGTGCGTGCCCAGGCGGAGCCTGGGCACGAGGATGTTTTCCCTTGGGAGCTTCTGTGCTCGCACGGTTCTTCATCGACCGCCCGATCTTCGCCTGGGTGCTGTCGCTGGTCATCATCCTGATCGGCGGCGTGGCCGTCTTCTTCCTGCCCATCGACCTGTACCCGCCGATCACGCCGCCCACGGTGCAGGTGACGGCGACCTATCCCGGCGCCAATGCCGAGGTGGTTGCCAAGATCATCGCCGCCCCGATCGAGCAGCAGGTCAACGGCGTCGAGAACATGCTGTACATGTCGTCGCAGTCCACCAACGACGGCAACTACACGCTTGACCGTCACCTTCGAGATCGGCACCGACCTCAACATCGCCCAGGTGCTGGTGCAGAACCGCGTCGCCCTGGCCCTGCCGCAATTGCCCGCCCAGGTGCAGCTCCAGGGCGTCAACACCAAGAAGACCTCGCCCAACATCCTGTTCGGCATCAACCTGATCTCGCCCGACGGCCGCTACGACGGCTCTACCTCAGCAATTTCGCCACCATCCAGCTTCAAGACGAGCTGCTGCGCATCAAGGGCGTCGGCGACATCAAGATTCTCGGCATCGGCAACTACAGCATGCGGCTCTGGCTCGACCCGGACAAGCTGGCGACGCGCAGCCTGACGGCCGTGGACGTGGTCAACGCCATCAGCAACCAGAACGTCCAGGTCGCCGCCGGGCAGGTCGGCCAGCAGCCCGTCCCCGCCGGCCAGCAGTTTCAGCTGACGATGAGCGCGCTGGGCCGGCTGGAATCGCCGGAAGCAGTTCGGCGACATCATTCTCAAGACCGGCGCGCCGAACGGCCCAGCCCGCGTAACGGGCACCGGCGCCGCCAGTCAACCGGCTACCGACGCCGCGGGGCCTCAAGGCGATCAAGACACGAGCAGCGGCGCCGCCCCGGTCGTCCGCGTCCGCGACGTGGGCCGCGTCGAGCTGGGGGCGCAGAACTACGACGTCACCTGCAGCCTCGACGCCAGCCGTCGGCGATCATGGCCGTCTTTCAGCTGCCCGGCTCCAACGCCCTCGAACGTGGCGAAGCGGTCAAGGCGAAGATGGAGGAGCTGAAAGCCGGTTTCCTCCGGGCCTCGAATACCGCATCATCTACGACACCACGCCGTTCATCCGCCAATCGATCGACGAGGTTTTTGCCACGCTGCTGATCGCGGTCCTGCTCGTGGCCGCTCGTCGTGCTGCTCTTCCTGCAGGACTGGAAGGCCATGATCCTGCCGATGATCGACGTGCCGGTGTCGCTGGTCGGCACCTTCGCGGTCATGGCCGTGCTCGGCTTCAGCCTGAACAATCTGACGCTGTTCGGCCTGGTGCTGGCCATCGGCATCGTCGTGGACGACGCCATCGTGGTGCTGGAGAACATCGAGCGGCTGATCGCCACCGGCCTGGATGCGCGCGCCGCCACGATCAAGGCGATGGACGAGATCACCGGGCCCGATCGTCGCCATCACGCTGGTGCTGAGCGCGGTGTTCCTGCCGAGCTGTTCATCCCCGGCCTGACGGGCCAGTTCTACCGCCAGTTCGCCGTCACCATCGCGGCGTCGATGATCATCTCGGCCCTCAACGCCATGACGCTGACGCCCTGCCGGGCCGTGTCCATTTTCAAGACCGGAAGAGACGGCCAAGGCGAGGGCCATCGAAATGCAGCACGAAGCGCTCCCCTGGTGGATCTTCGGCGTGGTCGGCGGCTTTCTGAGCATGTGGCTGGCGTCGAGTTACTTGGAGCATGCCGCCCGGCGGACGCTTCGCACCTGGCAATAGCTATGGCTCATAGCGCCGCTGCGTTTTGCGTCGGCCTGGTCGTCGGCCTGGTGATCGGCTGGTTCATCATTCGCCCGGTGAACGCGGGCTTGGCCTGGGTCTTCGGCAGCTTCAACAGCGTGCTTCGACCGGATCACCGCGGCTTACGGCTGGACGGTCGGCAAGCTGCTGCGGATCGCCGTCATCGTGATGGTGGTCTATGGCGGCCTGCTTGTTTTTGACCTGGTGGCGCGTCGGCACCGCGCCGACCGGCTTCATTCCCGAGCAGGACCAGGGCTATCTGCTCGTCAACGTCCAGCTGCCGGACGCCGCCTCGGTGCAGCGGACGCAAGCGGTCATGGCCAAGATCGACAAGATCGCCCGCGGCATTCCCGGCGTCGCCCACACGGTCGGCATCTCCGGCGAGTCGTTCCTGCTGGCGACCAACGGCTCCAACCTCGGCTCGATGTTCGTCGTCCTCGAGCCGTTCGACGAGCGCCGCGGCGTCGGCGAGAAATACGACGAGGTGATCGCCGAGAAACTGCAGCGCGGCGTGCGCCGAGAGATCGAGGGCGCGATCGTCGGCGTCTTCCGCTCGCCGCCGATCCGCGGCCTGGGCAACGCCGGCGGCTTCCAGCTGCAGACCGAGCAGCACGGCTTCGTGGACCTGAACGAGCTGCAAACGATGACCGACGCAGCTTGGTGCAGAAGGCCAACCAGGACCCGCACTTCAATGGGCGTCTTCACCCTGTTCCGGGCGCACACGCCGCAGCTCTTCGTGGACATCGACCGGACCAAGGTGGAGTCGCTGCAAGTGCCGATCCAAGACGTCTTCACGACGCTGCAGGTCTACATGGGCGGGCTGTACGTCAACCAGTTCAACGAGTTCGGCCGCACCTGGCAGGTGCAGGTCCAGGCCGAGCCGCGCTTCCGCACCAGCGCCGACATCATCAAGCAATTTCAGGTCCGCAACAGCCAGGGCCAGATGGTGCCGCTGGGCACGCTGGCCCGCATCGAGGACACGACCGGGCCGCTGCTGGTCATGCGCTACAACATGTACACCTCGGCGTCGGTCAACGGCTCGCCGGCGCCCGGCGTCAGCTCCGGCACGATGATCGACACGATGGAGCAACTCGCCAAGGAGGCCGGCGTGCCGTTCGAGTGGACGCAGCTCACCTACCTGCAGGTCCAGGCCGGCAACGTCGCCTTCCTGATCTTCGGCCTGGGAACGGTGCTGGTTTATCTGGTGCTGGCCGCCAAGTACGAAAGCTGGCGGCTGCCGCTGGCGGTGATCCTGGTCGTGCCCCTGTGCATGCTCGCCGCGGTCACGGGCATGGTGATCGCCGCCTGCCGGTGGACATCTTCGTGCAGATCGGCCTGCTGGTGCTGGTCGGCCTGGCGAGCAAGAACGCCATCCTGATCGTCGAATACGCGCGCGACCTGCACATGCAAGGCAAGGAACTCCACGAGGCCGCCGTGGAGGCCGCCCGCATTCGCTTTCGGCCGATCATCATGACGTCGCTGGCGTTCATCCTCGGCGTGGTGCCGCTGGTGCTGGCCAGCGGCGCCGGCGCGGAGATGCGCCACTCGCTGGGCACGGCCGTCTTCAGCGGCATGATCGGCGTGACGCTGTTCGGCGTGTTCCTGACGCCGGTGTTTTATTTTGTCCTGATGTGGTTGGGGCGCAAGCGAGGTTAGCCGCGATGCGCTAGCAGAGCGCGGGCTGCGTCCAGCGCTCCGCTAGCGCGTCGCGGCTAACCATTGAGGTTTGAATACTCCACCTCCCCAATACGTCCATGATGATGTACAAAGAAGGCTCATGGTCCGCACTCCATCTTCACCGAAAGGACTTTTTACGATGAGAAAGGTTTTCGCGTTCGGCGCCTGGCCGTGGTCATGGCGACCACGACAATGGCGGCCGAGACCCTCAAATCGGGGCCGCAAGTCGGCGATAGCCCCGGTGTGTTCGACCCGCTGCACTTGACGGGTCCGGGAGCGGGCGAGAAGTCGTGCTTCATCTGACGGTTCGGCTCAAGCCCGGTCGCTATGATCTTCGCACGCGAAGCTAGCGCCCCCTTGACCAGTTTGGTCAAGAAGATTGACGCCGCCACCGTCAAGAACAAAGACAAACGCATGGGCAGCTTCATCGTCTTTCTGACAGACGAGGAAAACGCCAAGGATAAATTGACGGCCCTCGCCAAGAAAGAAGGGATCACGCACACCTTCTTCGCCATGGACAACGTCCCCGGCCCGCCGGATTACCACATCGCCAAGGATGCGGACGTGACCGTCGTCCTTTACAACAAACGCAAGATCGAAGCCAACTACGCCTTCAAGAAGGGCGAGTTAAGCGCGGCCGGCATCGAGCGAATTATGGCGGATCTGCCCAAGATTTTGCCCGAGAGCAAAGATAGCGCGAAGTAGGCGGTATTTCTCGGATCATGAGCAGACGCCGTCGCCCCAAGGGCGACGGCGTTTTTTTGTTAGCTTACGCTATCGCGCACCAGCGCAGGGCGCACGACACCTTGCCCGAACGGATTTTGTACTCATCTCGCTCCGCGAGATGCGGTTTTCATCTCGCGGAGCGAGATGAGTACGCTCAACTTGGTAACGTTCGTGAAAAACGTTGATAAAATCGGCGGATTGCTGTTGCCGCACCTGGAGACTTTCGCCAAGGCCGCGGAATTGTGCAGTTTCACCGGCGCGGCGAAGGCGTCCCACTTGACGCAGGCGGCAGTCAGCCAACGGGTGCAGGCGCTGGAAAAAACGCTGGCTACGCCTTTGTTCGAGCGCAAGGGCGGGCGTGTGCTGTTGACCGAGGCGGGCCGCACGCTTTACGAGTTCGCTCAACGGATTCTGGACCTTCACCGCCAAGCCCGCCATGAAGTCACTGGTAGGATGCTCCCGCTGGCAGGCGCCCTGAACCTGGCCGCCAGCTCCATTCCGGGAGAGCATCTCTTGCCGGCCGTCTTGTCCGGCTTCGGCAGGAAATATCCGCATGTTCGCGTCCGGGCCACGGTCAGCGACAGCATGGACGTCATGGCCCAAGTCGAGCGCGGCGAAGTGAGCCTGGGGCTGGTGGGTAGGAAGACGGAGAATCCGCACTTGGAGTTTCGCTATCTGGCCAGCGATCGCATGATCCTCATCGTCCCTCCGGGCCATCCGCTGAGCAAGCGGAAGAAGGTGTCGGTAAAGCAACTCGTGCGTCACGATTTGGTCTTGCGCGAAGTCGGCTCCGGCTTGCGGCACTGCTTCGAAAAGTCCTTGGAGCGTGCCGGACGTTCAGCGGCGGACCTTCGGATCGTCTTGGAACTCGGCAGCAACGAGGCCATCAAGGAAGCGGTGCTGCGCGGCCTGGGGGCTGCCATATTGTCCACGTTCGCGGTGGCCAAAGAGGTCAAGGCGTCCCAGTTGCACGCCCTCGAAGTCGCCGATCTCCATTGCGACCGCGACATGTTCAGCGTGCGCGACGTGCGCCGGGTGCTGCCCTTGCCGGCCCGTTTGTTCTTGACCTATGTCGAAACGCATCCGATCTTAGGTCGTCCATAAGCTGTGCTTATGAGACTGCTGTTACGTATTATCAATTTGCTCGAACGCTCCGCCACGAGGCTCGATATGCTACGGAGCATGAAAACCCTCTCACTCGCATTCGGTATCGTCTTTTGCTGGCAAATAAGCGTGGCCCCCGCTCATCCTCCGGCCGAGTCCAACGCGCCCATGGAGGCCCACGCGGAGGGGCTGATGGTCAAGCGCTCGGCGATCATGAAGACCCGGCCTGTCGCCGATTTGGGGGTGGCCCGTTATTGGATCATGGAGAAAAAACCCGACGTAATGTGCCTATTGGCGGAGGTCAGCGGCACCGTTCCCATGCACTTTCATCCCGACGGCGTGCATCGCATGTACATGCTCGAAGGCAAAATGCGCTGCACCATCGGCACGGCCACGATGCTCATGGAACCGGGCGACTACATGATGATACCGCGCGGTGTCCGGCACAAACTCGAGCGCGTGGGAGAGGGGAAGGCGTATTTCGTCACCGTGGATTCGCCGCCGATCGATCCGAAAAACAACGTTTGGATTGAACCGGCACCCGGGAAGTGATGAAAAGGTGTCGGGGGCCTAGCTGGCGGCTTGTTCACGAACGGGCAGTTTAACGGCTGGCAGGCGAGTTGTACTCAACTCGCTCCTCGAGATGCTCTTTCATCTCGCGGAGCGAGATGAGTACATCAAGACTTCTTTTTTCGCGGCGTGCGCGCTTTCCTAGTTGCCGCGGGCAGACGTGCGAACAATTCAGCCAGCGGCAGCGCGAAGCCGGGCAGCACCTTGCCTCCATCCAGAGCCTGACTTTCGTCGAGTGTGGCGGCGGGGGCGTCGGGAGTGGTGTAAACTTCCGCTGAGCGCTTGTGGGGGTCGATCAGCCAGACAAGGCGGACGCCGGCGAGGAAATACTCGCGCAGCTTGCGTTCCATTTCCTCGCGCGTGTTGTTCTCACTGAGAACTTCGACCGCCAAATCGGGGCATAAATCGGGGATGGGCTCGCTCGGCAGCACGCGGCCAGGCAACTTGTCCCAGCAGAAAAAGGAGACATCAGGAACGCGAACAAGCCCCTTGAGCAAGCGTATCGTGCCGTCGGCGCCGGCGGGGATGCCGAGATCGAATTGCTCCGCGAAGTTGCCAATCCGGCGAGAAACCAGCAGCGCGATCATCGATTCGCTGAGCCCAATGGTTTTCTCCACCAGGGTTCCATCGACGAGTTCGTAAAGCCGGTTGGAGCGGCGCATGGCGGTGAGCAGATCGCGCTCCCTGGCGGTGCCCGGCGGCGGCGTGAAACAGATGCGCTCCAGGGGAATGTTGCCCAACCTCCGCACCATTTCAGCGGCGTTCGCAAAGGTCACGGACATCGGCGTGGCTCCTTGTTGGGATGATTTGGCTATTTGAGTGGATTAGAGCAAAAGCGGAGAATCGTGTCGAGGCGGGTGGTCGCCTTTATATTTCTGCCCCTTTTTCCCGTCGGCGGGGATTATATGGGTAGAATCAGTACCGACCCCTTCAAGGATCCCTCCCATGGCCGGCGCCGCAGATGTTCTCGTGAACCAGATTCTTGACCTGGCCGATCCCGGACGCCGCCGGTGCGATACGGATGGCCAACTTCTCGGCCGCTGGGCGTTTGATCGCGACGGCGGCGCCTTTGCCGCGCTGGTCGCCAGGCACGGCGGTTTGGTCTGGCGCGTCGGGCGTAGTGTACTGCCGCAGGCGGAAGATGCGGAGGACGTTTTTCAGGCGACCTTTCTTGTCTTGGCGCACAAAGCTGCCGCGCTCCGTAAATATTCCACGATCACGGGTTGGCTCTATCAAACGGCATACCGCTTGGCGCTCAAGGCGCGCACCAGCGCGGCGTGCCGCCGTCGCCGAAGAACCAGGCGCCGACCAAGATTGCCGGCGATCCCTTGGAGGAAATCAGCGCCCGCGAAGCCCGGACTATCCTGGCGGAGGAATTGGATCGCTTATCGGCAGCCTACCGTGAGCCCATTCTCCTGTGTCTTTACCAAGGCGCGACGCAAGATGAGGCCGCTCGGCAGTTAGGCTGCTCGCGGCGAACCCTCAAACGCCGGCTGGAGCGCGACCGAAATGTTCTCGGTCAGCGCTTGACCCGGCGCAGCTTGGCGCCCGCGACCGCGCTCGCATTAACCCTCTATGCCAGTTCCCGCGCCCCGGCCCAATTGGCGCGGGCAACGATTGTCGCGGCGACGCAGTTTATTTCGGGGAAAGCGCTGACCGGCAGCGCCGCGCTTCTCGCGCAAGGCATGTTGCAAACCTGGCTGCTCAAAACGATGGCGGGCTATCTCGGGATTGTCGTCGTGTTGGGCGGCTTGACGTTGGCGGGGGGACTGGCGTTTTCGCCCAGAGAGCGGGATGGGGGAAAACAGGGTTTAGTGTTGGCAGCCCAAACCACGGCGCCGCCTATAAAGGCCAAGGATGCGCCGCGGGTGGACATTAACGGCGATCCGCTGCCGCCGGGGGCGCTGGCGCGCATCGGCTCCAGCCCGTCTGCGCCACTCAGCTCCGGTGAGCCGTTTAGTCTATACGCCGGACGGAAAAGCGCTTGCATCGACTTCCATGGACGGTTTCCTTTGCGTTTGGGATTCCGCCAACGGCAAACTGCGCTGTGCATAAAGGTGGATGCGGAGAATGCGACCATAGTCGGCACATTAACGGTCAGCGGCGACGGGAAAAGACTCGCGGTGCTCAACGACTCTAAGCTCGCTTTAGTGGAATTAGAAACGGGCAAGATGTTGATTCGACATGATTGGCAACGAGGTAATAATGAACCCAACGCCCTGTCCGTGGCCCTTTCTCAAGACCAAAAAGCACAGATCGCCCGCGGTTGCGGTGACGGCACGGTGCATCTCTATGACGCCGTCACGGGACGCGAAAAGCTGCGGTTTGTCCTCAACAAAAACGCACGCGATTATTTGCCGATGGGCATGCGGTTCTCGGCGGACAGCAAAAAGATCTACGTCGCGCCCTACCGAAAATCAGCAATCATGGTGTTTGAAACGCAAGGTGGGAAAGACGTGCAATCAGCTGGGATTTCCAGGGCGCGGTGGACTCTCTGCAATTTGGTTATTTCCCAAAAGCACCAATGGCTCGCCGCCATGCAGCACGACCGATTTGTCATTTGGGATTTAATGACGGGGAAACGCCGAGCATATCTGTCGAGAATAAGTCAGGTGGTTCCTCTGGGCAGCTTTTTCGCCTGACGGCAGTCTGTTCGCCGTGAACGTTACCGAAGAGACATCGCACTTATTGATTCAACCGCGGGAAAGGACAACACCGCCTGGCGTCATCTGCATTTATTGGCGTCATAGGGTTCGCCCCGGACGGAAAAACTATCGCCGCAGCTAGTAGTAGTGGATGTATCACTCTTTGGGATGTGGCCACGGGAGAACAGAAGCCGCCCTCGCCCGAGCCCAGTCGCGTGTCGCGACTCCGTTTCGTAAACGACGGCAATGAAATCCTTTCTATCGGCGCTGGGGATTGCGTCGATTTATGGAATGTTTCAAACAGCCAGCGTGTCCGCCATTTAACACGAAAGGGAATCTGGTTCAACGATTACACGACGGCCGTAGCTGCCGATGCAAAACTGGTCGCGGTAGATTTAGCCGATCTTCGGACGAAGCAAGGCGGGTATCCAGAAAGCAACCTTGTGTTAATGGATTGCGCAACGGGGGGGATAGTCCATGCATTAAAGGACAACAAGTGCTTTGTAAGCAGCACGGCATTTTCGCCCGATGGCAGGTTGCTTTTCACCAGTGCGGATACGGTCGGATCAGCAAAGTTATCTGACCCGCACGTCACTGTTTGGGAGGTAGCAACCGGCAAACCACTTCGCAAAATGAGCCCGACGGGGCCCGTGGTGCAACTCATGGTCTCGCCCAATAGGCGGTGGTTAGCGGCCCTTAGCTATACCAAGGCGCGGTGCAATATAGCATTCAGCTATGGGACGTAGAAACCGGCAAGCTTGTGCATCGCCTTTCCCCTTTTCCGAGCGGACGCATGTAATGGTTTTTTCAGCGGATGGTTCGCGGTTAGCATCCGTGGGCATCAATATGGGGCCCGGCCTTCATGGAGAAGTGCACTTATGGGATATGGCAACGGGAAAAGAGGTACGTGCTTTCACCGGAAATAAGGAAAGGCTGATTACGATAGCGATGGCCCCCGATGGCCGCACGATAGCCACCAACGGCCGTGACAGCAGCGTTCTCTTATGGGAAGTGGCCAGTGGTAAGGAGCGCGGCCAAATCACTGGGCATGACGGAACGCCCGTTTCACTTGATTTTTCTCCGAATAGCGAGAAATTGGCAGTCGCCAGTAGCGATGCCCCCATTTATTTGTGGAACACTTACGCCGTGCAAAAGTCGAAACTGATTGGCGCAACCCTCACTCGAAAAGAAGGCGAAGATTTGTGGCAACAATTGGCTGATGATGCCGCTGAGGTTGCATTCCAATCCCTATGCGAGTTGATCGCGCATCCCAGCGAGGCGGTCGCCCTTCTGGAGGGCGCCTGGAAGCGATACCCTCGCGCACCATCGCGCAAATGCAAAAGTGGATCACCGATCTCGCCAGCGCATCCGTTCGCCGTCCGCCAAACCGCGACTAGGGAGCTCGAGCGCTTCGCCGCCGCGCATGAAGAACTGCTGCGCCAGGCCCTTAAAAGTGCCGATTCGTTGGAATCGCGCCAGCGCTTAGAAAAAATCCTAAGCCGTCTCGACTCCGAGCGCTGCGCCGCAACCGCATGTTGGAAGTCCTCGAACATCTCCACACCGAGCCGGTGCGCGGTTCTTGCAAGAGTTGGCCAAGCAGCGGGAAGACAGCACGATGGCGCGCGAGGCGGCGGCGGCTTTGGAGCGTCTGGCGAAGCTCCGGCGCCGGCGCCGTGATTACGAGTTCTCAGGAGCGCTCCGCTTGCGTGGTAGCGGGTAGGCGTACCCGCTACCACGCAAGCGGACGGCCAGGGTTGGCTACATCCCTGGCCCGCCCGTCGATCTTCACCATTTGATCTCTCCACATCCCACGTGGGTGATGTAATTTTATGGGTTGGGTGCCATGGCCTCGGTACTCCGTGGCCATGTTAGAATGCCGCAGGCATGGCCACGGATACCGAGGCCATGGCACCCGAATCTTTAACCCAATTTTATGCGTTGAAAACAAGGCACTCGGGCGGATTTAACTGAGTAACGGCGTACGAAGTACTACAGTTTCATACGACCCACCGTTTGAAACGGTGTTTTTTGACGGTGACTTCATACGCGATTCCACGGCGCCCGGTTTTCCCGGCTCCTGAGCCGGTTGGC
The DNA here is from genome assembly GCA_963750865.1 of uncultured Planctomycetota bacterium. Taxonomy (GTDB): domain Bacteria; phylum Planctomycetota; class Planctomycetia; order Gemmatales; family Gemmataceae; genus CAVVSQ01. The sequence continues at coordinate 125,342 of CAVVSQ010000016.1, read as the reverse complement.
GGCTTCGTCGCCGATGAATTCCTCGCGCTGGGGGTTCCAGCGGAGGGTGTGGCGTAGTTGGTAGCCGATGTTGGCGAGTTGGCAGACTTGGGCGCTGCGGGCGCCGATGGCGACATCGGCGACGGGGCGTTGGCGCGAGCGGATGCAGTTGAGCCAGTTTTGGCGGTGATCGTTGCCGACGGCGGGCAAATGGAAGTCGCGCTCGGTGAGCGGCGTCTCCAGGATGGAGGCGGGGGTCGATTGGATGACGCCGCGATCGACGTAGATGGTGCCGGTGCTGCCCTCGAACGTGCAGCCGCTGCGGCCGCCGTGGAACATCTCGACGCCATTGGCATAGACGAAGCGCAGGCCGGTGTCGCCGCGCTCGGGGGGATGGATTTCGGTTGGGCCGCTGTCATCCATGCCCAATGCCCATTGGGCGATGTCGAAGTGATGGGCGCCCATGTCGGCGAGGTTGCCGCCGGCGTATTCGCGGTAGACGCGCCATTGGCGGGAAATGGTTGTGGATACCGAGCGGACACAAGACATGGTTGAAGGCGCGTGTCGGCGAAGGGCCGTTCCACATTTCCCAATCGACGCCTTCCGGTGTGGCTTCGGCGGGCAGATCGCATGGGCGGGGTGGCTCGGCGACGCCGACGCGCACCGTCTTCACTTGGCCGATGCGGCCGCTGCGGACATATTCGACGGCCTTGCGGAACTTGCCGCCGAACTCGGTGCGCTGCTGGCTGCCGGTTTGAAAGACGACATCGCCGGCGCGGGCGGCATCGACCATGGCGCGCGACTCGGCGATGGTCAACGACAGCGGCTTCTCGCAGTAGATGTCCTTGTCGAGCGCGGGCCGCGAGGATGGAGGGGATGGCGTGCCAATGGTCCGGCGTGCCGATCACCACGGCGTCGATGTCGGGCCGAGCGAGGAGTTCACGGAAGTCGGTGAACTGGTGCAGCCGCGGTAGGTGCCCGAGCGGCGTGGCTCGGCATAGACGCGATGCACGCGGGCAACGGCGTCTTCACGCCGGATTTTATGAACGTCGCATACGGCAACCACTTGCACATCGCTTTTGCGCAGAAAGCTTTCCAAATGGCCGCGTGACTGAATGCCGATGCCGATAAAGCCGAGGTTGATGCGGCCGTTGGGGCCTTGGCCGGTGCGGTCGGCGGCGTGGATGCGCGGATCGAGGATGAAGGGAGCGGCCAGTGCGGCGGCAGCGGATGCTACGAAGTGGCGACGTGTGATGGCGGTGGAAATACTCATGGAGAGATCACCTTTCTTTATGGAAACGGTTGCGATTGCTTTATGAACCATCGATCGCTGAATCCCGTGGGACGGCTCTCCCGAGCCGTCCTACCGAACGGACGGCTCAGGAGAGCCGTCCCACATCCCAATGGATGTGGCACTCCACAAGCGGGAGCAGGGCTATGTCATTTCTTCAGCAAGGCCGTCTTGAGAATCTCGAAGGTCTTGGGCGTGATCGCTTTGACGTTCATGTCCATGTAAACCATCACCTTGCCGTCCGGTCCGGTCACTTTTTTGCGGGCGGCAACGACCGAGTCGTCGGCCATGAAGTTCTCGTCGTCCACTTGGATGCCGTTTTTGACCTTAAAAGTCCCTTTGAAGTAGGTCCACTTCCAGGCGGGACCGAACAACTGGCCCTTGCCGGCAATGCCTTTGGCTTCATCGGTGAGCGTGAAGGTGTTGTCGGGATTGACCACCATCCGCGAGGTCCATTCTTCGGCGGTGCCGTCCGCCTTGACCGTGATGGCGTGCTCCGTGATGGTGGATTTATCGGGGTCGTGCATCTTTTCGACCAAGATGGCTTGCGAGCCGTAGGCTTGCCCGGTGGGGCCGCTGAGTTTGATTTCGCCGAGATAGTACATTTTTTCCGGAGGGGCCGCGAGGGCGGCAAGGGGCATCAGGATGGCAAGAATTGATGTTAAAGCCGGCGCATATCCATGTGCCTCCGGTTGCAGGGAAATAAGTGTCCTTCAACGTATAACCGGGGACGGGGCGCGGTTCAACGGTAATCTTTGGGGCAAACGGCGGGGTCAAAGAATCAGGGGGCTAACGCCCCCCGCTCGCCGGCGCGGCACCCAAAACCTGCTTGAAGCTGCGCCGGTCGACGTGGTCCTTGAGGAGGACGGTGTCCTCATTGGACCACCACAACTGACCGGAATGCACCCAAAAGCCGTTGTCGGTGCCGTTCTTCGCGATCATGGGCAGAGCGCTCGGATCGCCGCGCTTGCCGGCCATGACTTTTTTCCAGCCATGATCGCCGCGGAGATAGACGGCGAATTCCTTTTCATTGGAGTAAACGATGTCAAGCTTGCCGTCGCCGTCGAGGTCCACGAAGCGGACGCCGTTGTCGTGGCCATTGGCATCGAGGCGGGTGATTCCAGCCGGCAAGTCGGTGGGAAGCGTTGTCATGAGTTTCTTGGCGGGCCACCAGGATGGCATTTGCTTGTCAAAGAAAACGTCGCGCAGCGAATGGCCGCCTTGCAGGTTCTTGAGCAAAAGATCGTGGGCGTCGCGGAAGTTGAGGAACTTCACCTTGTTGCCATGCGTTGTCACCGCATGGTCAATGAGTTCGACGATTTGGTCATTGCGTATCCAGCCATGCGGATGGAACACCAGGCAAAAGACGCCTTTCTTGGCGACGGCGCAATCGAGGGCAGCTTTGAGATCGCGGACGGTGTTGGGATTGTTCGGCTTTTGCAGATGTTGGGCTTCCCAATCGCTCGGCGTCACGCAGGGAAACTCCCAGCAGCGCCGGCCAATCATGTAGGGGTACGGATAGTTTTCGATTGTGTTGACAAAGGAGCGATCGGCGGGCAGATAGCGGGCAAAGCGCTCCTGGCCCTTGTCATCGAGCACCAACGCGCGCGGCAACTCCGGATCGGCGCTCGTGAAGACGTTGAAGACGGAGCTGTCGAGCGAAAGGAAATTGCCCTGGGCCGTCGTCTTGTCGAAGATCTCCGCCCAAAAGCGCGGGCTGGGGGTATTGAGCGAATCGCAGCATGGCATGCGAAACGCGACCGGGCGATTGCCGGGGATGGCGTTCATCAAATCGACGCAGCGGTCATAGGTGTCCTTGGCCTTGGCGAAGCCGGGCTTGAAAAAGGGGCACGGATGGTCGATGGTGTGGCATTCGAGGCTGACACCTTCTTTGAGCCAGGCCTGGAGTTGCGGGTCGTCGGGATCGACCGCGCAGGTCATGATGCTCATGGCCGCCCGGCCATCGACCTCCTTGAGACGGCGCAAAATGGGCCGGAGAAACGCTTCATATTGCTTGGGCGAGCGCATGTCGTCGATGGCCAGGATGACGGCGCATTGCGTGTGCGTATCGCCGATCCAGGTTGGGGTGGTGAGTTTGGGGAAGTCGCGATGGGGGTAATAGGGGTTGAGTTCATCGACGTAGACGGGAGTGCCAGCGAAGATCGGCGCTGTCGTAAGCAACAGACAAAGTGTCGTGAGGACCTGCGCATTACAGGACCCGTTGTAGGTCCCTGTCTGCCGGACGGGACCTAGTGGTTGCAACAACGTGAATAAATCCGCCAAGACCCGCCGCCGCAGTTCCCGTCCGGCAGACGGGACCTACACGTCGCACAAGCTATCAAGCAGGCGGTCGGGTCGGGCATTCGCCAACGTCGGGCGGCTTTCGGTGCCGGTGGGCACGACCCAGACGGTGACGCCGGCGGCGCGGGCGGTTTCAATATCCACGACCATGTCGCCGATGTAAAGGGTTTGGGCCGCATTTACGCCCAGGATATTGATGGCGGCGAGGAGCATGTCGGGGGCGGGTTTGGGCTGGCCGACGTCTTCGGGTCCGAGCACCGCGGAGAAACAATCGGCGACGCCCAGGTACTGCAAGAGTTCGCGCGAGTATTGGCTGAGCTTGTTGCTGCAGAGAGCGATCTTGGTGCCCGCATCATACAGGCGGCGAAGCAATTCGGCATGCGCCGGGCAAAAGCGTCGTTCCGGTGCGCATGACCTTGGGGAAGTAGGCCCGGTAGGCGGCAATGGCTTCGGGCACGTCGCCGCCTATCGTATTCTCCACCAGGTAGTCGATGCCGCGGCCGACGAAGTGCTTGACCTCGGGCACCGATAAAGGTTGCAGGTGGCGGGCGGCCCGCACATGGTTGGTGGCCGCGGCGATGGCGCCGAAGTTGTCGGCCAAGGTGCCGTCAAAGTCAAAGCAGACGGCGCTGAAGCGTTGGAGGTCCATTTAGTAGAACTAGTGAAATGGCGCACGGATGACGTGACGGGAAGCCAAATGTTTCTTTATTTCTACCTGCTCGAAGGTCGGTTTTACCGTGAAGTGATGGCGCCGGCGCTGGCGTCGGCATATCGGCAGCGAAGCTGGGTCGCGTGTGGCGATCTCTGCCGGCGATTGCTGGCGGAGAATGATGAAATCCCACCCGACAGCCTCATTCGCGCGGTGTTGGCGGGCCTGAGGTTCGAGCGCCTTTTTTGGCAAGGATTGGTGGGCGAATGCCTGGTTCATGGGGCGTCTGCCATTCCTCGATTCGCCACGGCACCTGCCAGCCTGTGCTGTCTGTTGGCCCCGGATAATTACCGCCATCCGGACTTGCCGCGAGCGGGTTATGCGCCGATCCAGCAAGTGCATTTTGGCACACGCGAGTTACGGTTCGGCGCGGGCTATTATCGGCCCGATCATGCGGGAATCAATAATGAAGCCGATGTCGATCGTTTGGCCGGCTATCTGGCGAGCGTTGATGCGAGCGCGTGGACGGCTGACCAACTCAAGCCCATTCGCGAATTGAGTGATGATGCCGAGTGCGCTGACGAGTTGGCTTATGTTCGGGACTGGTGGCCCAGCTTGGTCGAGCTTTATCAAGAGGCGCGGGCAAAGAACTGGATCGTGGTCTGTGAAGAAGTGTAAAAGGTGGCGCGACAGAGCCTGCGCACGCAGTAAGCGAATGAGCCGTGCGCAATGCGAAACCGCTTACTGCGTGCGCGCGGCTCCTCAATGGAGGCGAGGTTATTCGACGCGGCAGAAGATCGCCTTGAGGTAGCGGCTTTCGGGGACGTGAATCAAGAAGGGGTGGTCGGCCGCGGCGCCGGCGACGCGGAGCACCTGAACCGTGCGATCGGCTTGCCAGGCGGCCCGGCGGAGGCATTCGAGGAAATCCTCCTCGCTGATGAGGCCCGTGCAGGAACACGTCAGCAAGATGCCGCCCGGCGCGACGGCCTGGAGGGCCAGCCGGTTCATGTCGAAATAGCGCTTCAGCGCGAAGCCGACCTCCTCGCGGTCGCGGGTCTGCTTGGCCGGGTCGAGCACGACGACGTCGAAGCGTTGACCGGTGGGCGTCACTTCGCGCAGCCAGGCGAACAGGTCGGCCTGCACGAAGCGGATGCGGGCCTGATTCAGGTTGGCGTTTTGCTTGGCCAGGGCGATCACTTGCTCGTCGAGATCGACGCCGACGACCTCCTCGGCCTGGCCGAGCGCCTTGGCGTAGACCGCGAAGCCGCCGGTGTTGCAGCACAGATCGAGCACGCGCTTGCCCGGGCAGAAGCCGGCGAGGATCTTGCGGTTGTCGCGCTGGTCGAGGAAAAAGCCGGTCTTGTGCTTGCTGCCCGGCGCCACGCGGAAGCGCACGCCGTGCTCGGTGATCGTCCCCGGCGATGGCGGCTGCTGGCGGCCGGCAGTCGAACGATTCCTGCTTCTGCACGTGCTCCTCGGCGAACCAGTAGAAGTCGCATCGGGATAGTGCTGCCGCAAGGCGTCACTGGATCATCGCGCGGACAGTGAAACATGCCCGCGGCGAAGAACTCCAGCACCAGCGTCGGAGCCGAAGCGTCGACGACCAGGCCGCTCAGGCCGTCGCCCTCGGAATGGACCAGGCGGTAGGCGTCGGTGACGGCGTCGAGGCGGAGCCAGTCGCGGCGCAAGGCGACGGCCTGAGCGATGCGGCTTGGCGAAAAAAGCGGCGTCGATGGCTTCGTCTGGGGTTGGTCGTAAGCACGCGCAGGCTGATGCGCGAGTGGCCGTTGTAGAAGCCGCGGCCGACCCACTGGCCGTCGCGGTCGAGGATGTCCACGACGGCTGCCCGGTGGCGAGCGTGGTGCGCCGGTTTTTCGACCATCTTCTGAAAGATCCACGGGTGCGAGGAATGGCGGGCGATCTTGAGGCGGATTTGAGGGAGGGGGTCGGGCATTGGGGACTCGGAGGATGGTTCCGCGGGATTGGGAGCACCTCATCCCGCTGCTTGGGGCGTTAGCCCAGGATGGCGGCGAGGGCCTGTTCGTTGAAGCCGATGAACAGTGTTTGTCCCAGGCGGCATGGTCGGTGCTCGCAAGTTGCCGGTGGGACCAAGCATGTGGGCTAACAGGGTTTCGTCGTCGGGGCGAGCGTGTTTCATGTCGAAGGTGATGACATTTTTTCCCTTGGCGATGACGACGCTGGTAGCGGCGTGCGCCAAGGCTAAAGCTTGCGTCGGCCCGTGTTTGTCTTTGCCGGCATCGACTCTATTTTCCACGGCAATGGCGTGTTGCTCAAGGAACCCTTGAGCTTTCTTGCACGTCAGTCAGCTCTTGCGGTGGTAAAGCCAGTCGACGGCGGCTGCCATTTTATTGACTCCAGACGCGGCACCAGACCTAGGTTTCAGAGTACCTCAATCCCGGCCACGGGTGTTAGTAATGATTCACGGTCTAAATAACGGTGCGTAATTCTGCGACACCAACCCGAAGCGTTAGCGAGGGATCTCTCGCTAACGCTTCGGGTTGGTGTCGCAAGGTCCCGCACGCTGATTCAATACTTCGGCATCGTCGGATCGATCTTGTCGGCCCAGGCCAGGATGCCGCCCTTGAGGTTCTTCAGCTTCGTGAAGCCCTGCTGCCGCAGGAACTGCGATCGCCTTCGGCGCTGCGCATGCCGCTCTTGCAGTGGACGACCATCTCGCGGTCCTGGTCCAGCTCGCCGAAGCGCTGCGGCAGCGCCGGCAGCGGCATCAGCGTGCTGCCGGGGATCCGGCAGATCTGGTACTCCTCCGGGTTGCGCACGTCGAGGATGAACACCTTCTCGCCGCGGTCGAGGCGCTGCTTCAGCTCCTCGACGGTGATCTCGCCGCCGGCTGGCCGCCGGCGGCCGGCGCCTCCTGGCCGCGGATGCCGCAGAACTGCTCGTAGTCGATCAGCTGCGTGATCGTCGGGTTGTCGCCGCACATCGGGCACTTCGGGTTGCGGCGCACCTTGAACTCGCGGAAGCTCATTTGCAGGGCGTCGTACAGCAGCAGCCGGCCGATCAGCGGCGTCGCCCTGGCCGAGGATCAGCTTGACCGCCTCGGTCGCCTGGATGCAGCCGATCAGGCCCGGCAGGATGCCCAGCACGCCGCCCTCGGCGCAGCTCGGCACCTCGCCCGGCGGCGGCGGTTCGGGGTACAGGCAGCGGTAGCACGGGCCCTGCGGCGGGATAGAACACCGACGCCTGGCCGTCGAAGCGGAAGATGCTGCCGTAGACGTTCGGCTTGTTCAGCAGCACGCAGGCGTCGTTGACCAGGTAGCGCGTCGGGAAGTTGTCGGTGCCGTCGATGACGATGTCGTAGGGCTCGAAGATCTCGAGGGCGTTGGCCGACGGTGAGGTGCGTCTCGTACAGGTCGAGCTGCACCTCGGGGTTGATGGCCTGGAGCCGGTCGCTGGCCGACTGCAGCTTGGGCCGGCCGACGTCGGCGGTGCCGTGCAGCACCTGGCGCTGCAGGTTGCTGAAATCGACCACGTCGAAATCGACCAGGCCGATGCGGCCGACGCCGGCGGCGGCGAGGTACAGGCCCAGCGGCGAGCCGAGGCCGCCGGCGCCGATGAGCAGGACGCTGGCGGCCTTGAGCCGCTTCTGCCCGTCCATGCCGACTTCGGGCATGATGAGGTGCCGGCTGTAGCGGGCGACTTCCTGCGGGAGAGAGATCTGGCGGTCATGCGGCATGAGTCGAGGGAATCGCATGGTGTAGCTCACGGACTCGAAGCGTAGCGACGGAGCCAAGCCGTCGTGCAGCGTCGCGAGCTCTCGGCTTACGCTCCGAGCTGCGATTAACTCAGCGCGCCGACGACCAGGCGAGCATTGTGGCCGCCGAAGCCGAAGCTGTTGGAGATGGCCCGGCGCACGCGCATCTCGCGGGCGGTGTTCGGCACGTAGTCCAGGTCGCAGGCCGGGTCGGGCGTTGTCGTAGTTGATCGTCGGGTGGACGACGCCGTGCTTGATCGTCAGGACGCGTGGCGATCAGCTCGACGCCGCCGCTGGCGCCGAGCAGGTGGCCGATCATGCTCTTGGTGCTGCTGATGGCCAGCTTGCTGGGCGTGGTCGCCGAAGACCTGCTTGATCGCCTTCGTCTCGGCCTCGTCGCCCAGCTCGGTGCTGGTGCCGTGGGCGTTGACGTACTGCACGTCGTCGGGGTTGAGCCGGGCGTCGCTGCAGGGCCAGCTGCATGGCCTGGGCGGCGCCGGTGCCGTCAGGGGTGCGGGGCGGTGATGTGGTGGGCGTCGGCCGTGCTGCCGCAGCCGAGCAACTCGGCGTAGATGCGTGCGCGCCGCGCTTGCGGGCGTGCTCCAGTTCTTCGAGGACGACGATGCCGGCCCCCTCGCTGAGGACGAAGCCGTCGCGGTCCTTGTCGAAGGGCCGGCTGGCGCGCCTGCGGGATCGTCGTTGCGCTGCGACAGGGCGCGGGCCGAGATGAAGCCGCCCAGGCCCATCGGCGTGATGGCCGCCTCGCGTGCCGCCGGTGACCATCACGTCGGCCTCGTCGCGCTGGATGGTGCGCAAGGCGTCGCCGATGGCGTTGGCCGGCCGAGGCGCAGGCGGTCGAGACGGCGGTGTTCGGGCCGCACAGGCCGAACTGGATGGAGATGTTGCCGGGCGCCGCGTTGGCGATCATCTTGGGGATGACGAACGGGCTGATGCTGGCCGGGGCCGCCTTGCGAGATAGCGGGTGTGCTGCTCCTCGAACTCGTTGAGGCCGCCGATGCCGCTGCCGATGATGACGCCGCAGCGGTAGGGGTCTTCCTTGGCGAAGTCCAGGCCGCTGTCCTTGACGGCCTCGATGGCGGCGACCAGGGCGAACTGGGCGAAGCGGTCCAGCCGGCGGGCCGTCTTGCTGTCGAGGTAGCGTCTCGGGCTTGAAGTCCTTGACCTCGCCGCCGAACTGGACCTTGAAGGCGGTGGTGTCGAACTGCTCGATCGGCGCCGATGCCGCTCCGGCCGGCGCAGCAGGCCTTGCCAGTAGGCCGTGCACGTCGGAGCGAGCGGGATTGACCGTGCCCATGCCGGTGATGACGACGCGCCGCGTCATTTCTTGGCCTGCTCCCGCTCGATGTAATCGATGGCCTCGCCGACGGTCTTGATCTTCTCGGCCTGGTCGTCGGGGATGGTGATCTCGAACTCCTCTTCCAGCTCCATCACCAGCTCGACGATGTCGAGCGAATCGGCGCCGATGTCCTCCTGAAGGAGGTCGAGCGCGTGACCTGTTCCTTGTTCACGCCGAGGTTCTCGCAGACGATCTCGATGACGCGTTCTTGAATCTTGTCCTTGTCCACAATCTTAATCCTCCCATTGCGACTTCCCCTTTGGGAAGGGGCCGGCATGCCGCAGCTTGCCCGACTGAGGAAGCCGACCCGGCTCGCAGTCGCGCATTTAACGATAGAAAACGCAACCGCTTAGGGTTATGTACCACACCCGCCTTGAATCGAGCAAGGCAATTTGACGCCTTGGCTCGGGCCCAAAACCGAATCAGACACAAAAGAGAAGGAATATGCACCGCCGCCAAAAAGAAAAGGGGAGATTTGGGGAAGATTGGCAATCGTTAGACAGTTCCGGCACTCCATCTTGCGATTCACGCCGCTTGAGCAGCCCGGCCAGCACGCGGCCCGGACCGATCTCGTAAAACCGGTCGATGCCGTGGGCCAGCAGGTTGCGCATGCGTCTTTTCCCACAGCACCGGCTGCAACCACCTGCCGCACCAGCAAGTCCCGGATCTCCTCCGGGTCGGTGTGCGGCTGGGCGTCGACGTTGGACCAGACCGGCAGACGCGGCGGCCTTGAGCAGGACGTCTTCCAGGGCGGCCGCCAGCGCTTGGTCGGCCGGCTTCATGAGGTCGGTGTGAAACGCGCCGGCCACCGCCAGGCGGATGGTCTTCATGGCCCCCGTGGCGGGCGCCAGGCGCTCGACCTCGTCGCAAGCGGCTTTCGTGCCCGGAGACGACGATGTTGCCCGGGCAGAGCAGGTTGGCGATGGCGATGCTGCCCACCGGCCGCGGCTTGTCACACAGGGCCGCGACCTTGTCTTCTTCCAGCCCCAGAACGCTCACCATGCCGCTGGGCGTGGCATCGGCGGCGGCCTGCATGGCCTCGCCGCGCTGCTGCACCAGTCGCAGGCCGTCGGCGAAGCTCAAGGCGTCGGCGAAGGCCAGGGCGGTGTATTCGCCCAGGCTCAGGCCGGCGGCGGCGTCGCAGCTCGCGCAGGCTTCGGGCTCGGTGGCGCGCAGACTTTCCAGGGCGGCCAGGCTGGCGACGAAGATGGCGGGCTGGCTGACGGCGGTGGTGTTGAGCCGTTCCGCGGGGCCGCGGCCGCAGACGTCGAGCAGGTTGTAGCCCAGGATGTCGGAGGCCTCGTCGAACAGTTTCTTGGCCGCGGGGAGCGACTTGTAAAGCTCCAGGCCCATGCCGACGGTCTGCGAGCCCTGGCCGGGGAAAAGAAAGGCGATGCGCGGCACGGCAAATCCTCAAGAGCATGAATTCGGTGTCATGGCCGCAGCTTTGCGTGGCCATGCCCGGGGACATGCCCACCCAAATGCGATGGGCACGGCACTCAACGACTCATGCACGAACAGGGCGCTTGCGATCAATCACTGCCGCTGCTAGTTTGCGGAGCATGATCCAGTTCCTTCACGATCGAGGCGTTCAGCTTGGCGCGTGCATACTTGGCGGCCACGCCGAGGGCGTTCTCGATGGCCCGGTCGCTCGAACTGCCGTGGCAAATGATGCAAATGCCGTCGATGCCCAGCAGCGGAGCGCCGCCGTGCTCGTGATAGTCGTAGCGCTTGATCAAGTTCTGCAGCGCCTGCTGGCCGAGGTGCTTTTCGGCGTTGAGCGAGCTCAAGCAGTTCCTTGCCGGCCATCTTCATGACGAACTCGAAGACGCCTTCGCAGACTTTGAGGACGATGTTGCCGACGAAGCCGTCGGTGACGATGACATCGCAAGTGCCCTTGTTGATGTCCCGGCCCTCGACGTTGCCGATGAACTGGGCACTGAGCTGGCTGACTTGAACAGGGCGTGCGTCTCCTTGGCGAGGTCGTGGCCCTTGGCTTCCTCGGAGCCGACGTTCATCAGGCCGATGGTCGGTTGCGGCTTTTGCAGAATGTGCTTGGCGAAGATGCTGCCCATGACGCCGTACTGGAACAGGTGCTCGGGCTTGGGGCTGACGTTGGCGCCGACATCGAGGAGCACGCAGGGGCCCTTGAGCGTGGGCATGACGGCGGCGATGCCGGCCGGCGGACGTTCTTGAGGAAAAGCCGAAGGCGCAGGCCGGCGGCCACCATGGCCCCGGTGTTGCCGGCACTGACGATGGCTTCGACCTTGCGCTCGGCCAGGAGTTGCCAGCAGCGGCTGATGGAGTTGTCGGGCTTTTTGCGCAGGCCGACGACGGGAGACTCTTCCATGGTGACGACCTGGGTGCAGTGGAAGATTTCCAATCGGTCGCGGACAGCCGGCGCCGCGGCGAGCAGCGGCTCGATCTGGCGCTGATCGCCGACCAGAATGACGCGCAACTCGGGATCGGCTTGGACGGCCTGCACGGCACCGGCGACGATCGGCCCCGGCGCGTGGTCGCCGCCCATCGCGTCCAGCGCGATCTGCATGGCTTACTTCTCCCCTTTTTCTGTTTCGGGAACCGCTTCGCGGCCCTGGGTATTGAGCCAACCGCAGTTCCAGCAGACCACGTGCGGCAACACGGCATTGCCGCAGTTGTTGCAGTAGGTGTTCTGACGCGGTTTCAAATGCAGATGGCTGCGCCGCGCCCCTTGACGGGCGTGGGAGGTTCGTCTTTTTGGTACGGCCATGGCAATAATCGCTTTCTGAATCAAACTAGACAAGGAAGTCTCTACCACCTTACAAGATACGAAATAAGGGGTTAATCGTCCTATGATAATGAGAGGCGAGGGATGAGGCGGCGAGGGGCGAGAGTTTATGACAGAACAACTTTGGGCGCCTTGGCGCTTGGCGTATGTGGCCAATGCGAAGCCTTCGGCGGAGGGCGAGCCGTGTTTCATTTGCCGTGGCCTGACGGAAAACGACGATCGCGCGAACCTCATCGCCTTGCGTCGCCTCGATCGGTCGTGGTTCTCAATCGCTTCCCTTACAACAACGGCCACCTGCTGGTGGCGCCGCGCGAACATAAGGGGGCGCTTGCCGATCTGGATTCGTCCGAGACTCTTGAAATGCAGCAAACGCTGACGCGCCTCGTGGCGGTGCTCGATGAGTTGATGCACCCGGATGGCTACAACATCGGTCTAAATCTGGGCCGGGTCGCGGGTGCCGGCTTGCCGGGTCATTTGCATTGGCACATCGTGCCACGCTGGAACGGCGATACCAACTTCATGCCGGTGTTGGGCGACGTGAAAGTCATCGCCCAATCGCTCGATGCGTTGTGGGAATTGCTGATGACGCGGCTGAAGTGACAGGACGATTGGTATAGGCCCGGCTCAGCGTGACCGTGGTAATTATTGAAATAGCGTGGCACGCCCTGAGATACTCCGAAGGGCGTGATCCTGCCCCTACGATGCACGCCTTTCGGAGTACCTCAGGGCGTGCCACCCAGCCGTGGTAATTTTTCCAAATGGCTAGGAAGTCGGCGATGACAGATGCGTTGTTCGAAGCTCCCGATTGGTCACGGCGCGAGAGAATTGCTGGCCCCTTATGCGATGCGCACGCGGCACAGCAAAGGCCGGCAGCATCCGGAGCCGGCCCATCCCTATCGAACGCTCTACGAGCGCGATTGCGACCGCATCGTGCACAGCACTGCTTTTCGCCGGCTCATGTACAAGACGCAGGTGCTAGTCAATCAGACGGGCGATCATCACCGCACTCGCTTGACACATACTCTGGAGGTCGCGCAAATAAGCCGCACCATCGCCCGGCAACTCGGCCTCAATGAAGATTTGACCGAGGCGATCGCCCTGATGCATGACCTGGGCCATCCCCCCTTCGGCCATGCCGGTGAAGCGGCGCTCGACGAATCGTTGCGACCCGAAGGCGGATTCGAGCACAATCAGCATGGCTTGCGACTGGTGACGGAGCTCGAGTATCGCTACGCCGAGTTTCCGGGGTTGAATTTGTCGTTCGAGGTGCTCGAAGCGCAGGCGATGCACTCGAAAAGCCCGCAGCTGCCGGTGGTCAGCCGATACTTGGGGGCCGGCCAGCCCTTGTTGGAAGCCCAAGTGGTCGACGCCGCCGACAGCCTGGCATATGACACGCATGACATCGACGACGCACTGAGCCTGAGCCTGATTACTTTCGCGGATTTGGAGGAAGTCCCTTTTTGGACGCGCGTGCTTGAAGCGATCGAGCGCGAGCATCCGTCGCTGCCGGCCCTTCAATTACAGCCGACCGCCGTGCGTGCGCTGATCGACTGGCAGGTCTCGGACCTATTAAACCAGACCCGCGCCAACTTGCGTGAACGCGGGATTCGCAGCCTGGACGATGTTCGCTCGGCTGAGTGCCTCATGGTGGTGCCGGGTAAGGAAGTGCAAGCGCTCAAGGGAGGCTTGGAGGTTTTTCTCAATGCGCGGGTTTATCGGCACCATCGCGTCATGCGCATGGCCCGCAAGGGACAGCGCATTCTAAACGAGTTGTTCGATGAGCTATGCGGGCATCCAGACCAGTTGCCCGAGCGTTACCAGGCGCGGACGGCGCAAGCGCCGGTGGCGCGGGTGGTGGGGGATTACCTTGCGGGCATGACCGACCGCTACGCTCAGGACGAATACCTAAGACTGTTCCATCCCTATACGCCTCTGTAAAATAGCCCGCTTGGAGGTCGTTCCTTGAATAAAAGACTTCGCGACTGGTTTAGCAACACGCCGAGCGGTGGTATCTTTGGCTCGCCGAGCAAGGCGCTCCTGTGGTTGCTGCGCTGCGCATTTTTGGGCCTCTCCATCGGCATCGCCACGAGTTTTTTGGTGATGTTCGACACGAATGTGCTCAGCGCGCTAGCGGCCTTTAGCATCGTCATGTTGGTTGCGGTCGGGGTCGTGGGGGCTGACGCGGTCGCCAAGAACAAGCAGATCACTACTATTTCGGCGGTGTTTTTCGGCCTGCTCATGGGCTTTTTGCTTGCCGACCTTTTTTGGCGTGCGCTCAATCCCATCGTGGATGTCTATCTGACCTCACGTCAAAAGGACCTTATAAATCTGTTCACCACCCTGATCTCATGTTTTATTTGCGTGTCGATTCTGTTGCAGACCAAGGACGAGTTTCGCTTCATCATCCCCTATGTCGAGTTCTCGAAGCAAATCAAAGGGGCCAAACCACTGGTTTTGGACACCAGCGTCATTATTGACGGGCGAATTGCCGATATCTGTGATACGGGGATCATCGACACCAAGATGATCGTGCCACGCTTCGTTTTGCAAGAATTGCAAGGGATCGCGGATAGCTCGGATAAGATCAAGCGCAATCGGGGCCGGCGCGGCTTGGATATTCTCAAGCGCATGCAGACCAATCCGAAGATTGAGCTGCAGATGCACGAAGGCAACCTGGCTGAGCTGCGCGAAGTGCAAAAAGTCGACGAACGGCTCGTGGTGCTGGCCAAAGTGTTGGGCGCCCGGGTGGTGACCAACGACTTCAACCTGAACAAGATCAGCCAGTTGCAGGGTGTCGACGTCATCAACCTCAACGAGCTTTCCAACGCGCTCAAGTTGGTGGCCTTGCCCGGCGAAAACCTGCTGATCCGCATCGTCAAGCAGGGCGATCAAATTGGCCAGGGAGTCGGCTATCTCGACGACGGCACCATGGTGGTCGTCGAGCAGGGCGCGGGTGGCCATCGGGCAGGAAGTGCCGATCACGGTCACCAGCGTTTTGCAAACGCCCGCGGGTCGGATGATTTTCGGCCGCATGGATGGGCGCACGGCGGCGCCGACTGCCGGGCCGATCAGTTGATTATGTGCCTGAGAGATCCGCGGGATTCGCTGCGCTCATCCCGCGGCTGGGAAGCGGAGGCTGGCGGTGCGTTATTGGCTTGGAAGCCTGGTATTGCTGCTGGCCGTCGTCGGTGCCACCCCGCCGCGCGTGCAAACGCCCACCAAAGGGGCCGGCCCGAACAACGATCTTGAGTTAGTCGAAAAGCTGCTGATGTGCCGCCGGGACTATCAAAAGTGCCTCGAAGGCTTGCGCATTCATTATCTCAAGGCTGGTGACACCGAACGGGCCAAGTGGGCCGAGGATGAACTGCGCCAATACCATCGCATTGGCAAGCACGCCTTTCGGCTCGACCTGGATGTGCCGCCCCCCAATCTGATTGGCAACACCAATATACCGGACGCCAATAAACTCTTTACCGCCGCCATGGGTTACAAGGACAAAGGCTGGAGCACGGATTACATCGACAATCAAAGCACGCGCCGAAATCCTCTTTCAAAAGTTGCTCACCGAATACCCGCAAAGCAATAAAATTGACGAGGCCGCCTACCAGCTGGGGGACATCTACGATAGCAAGGCGTACAAGCAATTTCATCGCTCGGCGGCCTACTTCGAGCGCTGCTTCCAGTGGAATCCGAAAACAACCTCCGATGCCCGTTTGCGCGCCGCCCGCATCTACGACAAGCACCTCTCCGACCGCACGCGCGCCGTGGAAATCTATAAGGAAATCACCACGCACGAGACCGACGCCAAACGCCTTGCCGAAGCGACCAAGCGCCTCTCCGAGCTAAGCGGCACGCACTGAGTTCTTTCTCGTAAATCCGTGGCATGCCCAATTCTCATAATTGCGCCATGCCTTTATCACAACCGCTCGTTTGCTGCCTAGGGCGTTGGCATACCGCTTGCCCAATAGTGTCCCTGTTTCGGTAAGCAACCTATTGCAATCTGCTTGGAGGATACAGCGATGTCTGACTTATCAGGTTTTCGCGTAGCGGTTCTCGCAACTGATGGCTTCGAGGAAAGCGAACTGACGGAGCCCGTCAAAGCGCTCAAAGATGCGGGCGCGGAGGTGACCATCGTTTCTCTCAAAACGGGCAAGATTCAGGGCGTCAAGCATGCCGCCAAGGGATCGAAGGTGAAGGTCGATAAAACGATCGCCGACGTCCAGCCGGAAGACTTCGACGGAGTGCAATTGCCGGGCGGCGCTCTCAACGCCGATGCCATGCGGGTCGTGCCCGAGGTGCAGAATTTCTTGCGGGCCATCCAAGATGCGGGCAAACCGATCGCGGCGATTTGCCACGCTCCCTGGGAGTTGATATCCGCCGGCCTGGTGCGCGGCCGTACACTCACGAGCTATCACACCATCCAAGACGACCTTCGCAATGCCGGCGGTAACTGGGTCGACCAGGAAGTCGTGGAGAACGACAACTGGGTGACGAGCCGGCAACCGACCGACCTACCCGCCTTCAATCGAGCGATGGTTGAACTTTTCGCGCGTAGCCTCACTGGGGCCGCGCATTGATCCAAGCCGCGGGATGAGGTACGCCGAATCCCGCGAGATGCACGTTCGTCTTGACGCACGAAGGGATATGGGCTATCGCCTTTTTTTGCCGGTCGCTCGATTTGCGCCACGAAGGCGCAAAAGCCGGGCCGGGGAGGAAGGGGATGGACGAGTTGCCCACCTTTACCCATACGTCGATGGCGGCGGTCACCGATTTTTTTGGCATGGCCGACTCGGCGTGCGCTGACGCAGAAAGCGCGGCGCTCATTGGCGGCGAAGCGGCAATTTACTTAGGCGGGCCCCATAATCCACGGGAGTTCGCCCAGCGCTTGTATGCCTTCGAGGCACTTTACCCGTCCGTGCCCCGAAGGGTGGACGAGCAACCCGAGCCTTATTCACTGCAGTGGTTCCTCGACATCCAAAACCAACGGCACAGCAAACACGGCCGCTGGATTCCGCGGTTGCTGGAATTTGCCAAGCATTCGGGGGAAACTCTGCTGGGACTTGGGCACGGCCTGGGCACGGACTGGGTCCAATACGCGCCATGGCGCCCAGGTGATTGTGTGTAGCCCGCGCGGCTCACAGCTTGAACTGGTGCGGCGCAATTTCGAGTTGCGCGGCCTTGAAGGGCGTTTTATCAGCGCCCACCCGGACCGGTTGCCGCTGGAATCGGCGAGCATCGATGTGGCCTGCATTAGCAGTTTGGCGCACGGGATCGACAATCCACAGGCGGTCGTGGAGGAAGTGCACCGGGTGCTCAAGCCCGGCGGCAAAGTGCTGGCTGTCACGCCGGCACGTTATGACATCGACTTTTGGTTTTACTTGGTGTTTCCGTGGTATCGCTGGATTCGGCGCAATCGGCATGAAGGCAATGCCAAGAAAAGCGAGCGCTTTGCGGGCCGTGACCTCAAGCGGCTCTTCAGTCACTTTGTGGAGCATCGCATCCACAAACGGCAACTACGCCGCAGCGAGGTGCCGCACGTTTGGCGCTGGTTGCCTTTGCCCCTGTTGGCACGTCTCATGGGGCGGGTGCTAGTCCTGAAAGCGTTCAAGCCGTTATCGGTCGTCAAGTCGTCATAAAAAAACAGGCCCACGAACCAGTGTTCATGGGCCTGATGAGAAGGCAAAAAAAATCGAGGTAGCGGCTCCCAGCGCGAGGCGGCCACCCAACGCGAGTACCGCCCAGCCACTACCTCGAAACGTCATGGTGCGAACCACAACAGCGAAACCCTACTTCTCTTTCGAAAGCGAGGCAAGCGGCGGGGTTTGTTCACGTCAGGAAATATGCTTGTTAAATGCCGGTTTTGTGGGGGAGATCGGAACGGCGGATTATGGCGGCTGCGCTGGCATACCCGCGGGATTCGGAGCACCTCATCGCGCGGCTTGATGTAAAAAAGAAAAAAACGAAGCAGTCATTAGTCAATCGCCCTTCGCCGTCGGGGTCTAGACCCGTCAGGTTACTTTTGCAATTCACCAATTCCTGCTTCGCTCTAGGTTTATTATCAAGCAAGCGCCATGCCAAATCGCGACTTGACTTATTATCCAGCCGAACTAGGGGCGTGCTCTCATTTTCCGAATAAAATCACCCACGAAGGTGGCCCCATAAACGTATCTGTTGATCCGCGGTGATAAAGCGGGCTTCGGCCCCACGCAAGCGCATTCCCAGCCGCTGGCACCTCGGCAGCCCACCCGCGCATTGCCGGGTAAAGCATTTACTTCTTTTCCGCTGCCGGTGCCGCAGCGGCCTCGGTTCCTTCGGCAGCCTCTTCTTCCTTGGCCTTCTTCGCCTTTTTGACGACCAGCTTGACGACCTTCACTTTCGGAAGTCCATAGGGGCTTCGGCCATCGGGCCAGCGCTCCTCGTTTTGCAAGGTTTTGATCCGTTCGCCGCGCGTGAGCACATTGCGAGCGCGCTGCAATTGGTTTTTGCGCCGCAGACTTTTATCAATCGACATGGCCGTGATCCCTGAATGCATGCCTAGTATCGGAATCCCTCATTATAAATGCACAGGATTGGGGGACAAGGGGACGTCGCTGTCCGCGGTTTTTCTTCAAGACACCTTTGATGCGCCGTTTTATTTTGTCGCGTGACAAAGCGTGCGCCGTCGTTTACATTGAGTAATTGAGATGCATCAAGGCCGCGCTCCGCTTCGCGTCGCGGCTAAACGGGGTTATGGGAGATATTGCACGTGAGCATCATCCGGGTGGGTTTGGCGGAAACGAAGAAATTCGCGCAGGGATACGAGGCGATTTTTGGAAAGGCGCCGAAGCAACCGAAAGCGGCGCCGGCCGCGAAAACGATAGCCGTCAAGAAGAAGGCAAAAAAGAAGTAAGTCGAACTCTCACACTTTGCTCGCCGTACTAGGGATAGAGGTATTGTGAGCCCCGCCGACAATTTGAGCCGCTGTTCGGACGAGGAACTCCTGGGCTGTTTTTGCCGCGGGCAGCGCGAGGCGTTTGGGATGCTTGTGCGCCGTTATGAAGGAGAGCTTTATGGCTATTTGCGTCGCTATCTGGGCGACGCCAATCTGGCGGACGACGTCTTTCAGAACACGTTTTTGCAACTATTCACCAAGATCGGCAGTTATGAGCCCGGCCGGCCCGTGCGTCCTTGGCTCTACACGATAGCCACTCACCAAGCCATCGACGCGCTCCGCCGCAACGGCCGCCATCCCACCGTGAGCCTCGACCAGGACCGCGAGGAAACCGGGCAAGGCGAGTTTCCGCAGCTGCTCTCGGTGCTGGAAAGCCGTGTGCCTGGCCCGCTCGATCAAGTTCAAGGCGAGGAACGTCGGCAACTGGTCCGCGCCGGTCTCGAGCAGCTTTCGGATTCGTTGCGTCAGGTGGTCATCCTCGCGTATTACCAAGGGCTCAAGTACAAGGACATCGCGGCCATCCTCGGTATTCCGGTGGGCACTGTGAAATCGCGGCTCCATGGGGCTTTGGCCAAGCTCCACGAGTCCTGGTCCGCTGCGACGGCACTCAAGGAATGAACTTCGAGCGTCTGTCCATTTGGTTGTCGCTCAGTCCTAACCCGTAAGTTTCATGCAACACGAGCCATTCGACGAAGATTTGATCGGCTACCTGCTCGGTGCTTTGGACGAGGAATCCAAAGAACAAGTGAATGGCCTCCTTCGCGCCAACGCCGAGACACGTCGACGCCTGGAAACAGTCCGACTGGTGCTGGCGCCCTTGGCAGCCGACCGAGAAGCGTGCCCGCCGCCTCAAGGTTTAGCCGCGCGCACGATTGCCCGCGTCGCGGAGCATTGTTGCCTAAAGGCGGCGCCAAGACCGATACTTCGCGCCGAGCCGCCGCGCTCCTGGTGGCGGCGCGCCGATATGGTGGTGGCCGCGTCACTGTTGCTCATGGCCCTTGGCATCGGTTTGCCGGCCCTGTTCAGCCTGCATGATCGCAGCCGGGGCCCAGCCATCGTCGAGTGCCAAAACAATATGCGCGTTTTCAACGACGCATTGCAAGTGTATCACGATCACCATGGCCGCTATCCCTCGGTCGTCGAAGAACGGCCGCGTGACGCCGCGGGCATGGTGGCGCCGATTCTCGTCAGCTCGGGGGTCATGCCTGATCCGGCCAGCGTGCGTTGTCCAGGCAACGGTCCGGGGTTTCCCTGTCCCATAACGCTGGAACAAGCCCGCTCCTCATCGCTTGCCGATTTCGTGCTCCAAGCGGGCAATCTCCTTCCGAGCTATGCCTACTCACTCGGACACCGCGACGACGAGGGCAACTACTTTGGCCCCGCGGTACCTGAGGGTCAGCAGGACACTGATTTTCCCCTCTTCGCCGATGCACCTCCCGCCGCCGGCGGCCTGGGCAACAGCGACAACCACGGCGGCACCGGCCAAAACGTCCTCTTCGCCGATGGCCACGTTCGCTTTGTGACCATTCGCACCATCGGCTTCAACCAAGACGATATCTACACGAACAAGGCCAACCAAGTCGCCGCCGGACTCGATCCTTTGGACATCGTACTTGGCCCCAGCGCCGCCAAACCCTAAACGAAGTGGCGAGCCGCGAGCGTCAGCGACCGGTGCTTTTGTGGCCCGCACCGGTCGCTAAGGCTCGCGGCTCGCCACCTCATCTGAGAATGTGGCCATGGTTTATTTGTCCCGCATCTACACCAAAACCGGCGACGATGGTGACACGGGTTTGGGCGACGGCGCCCGTGTGCCCAAGGATCATCCACGCGTGGCCGCCTATGGCAGCGTCGATGAACTCAACGCCGTTTTGGGCCTCTTGTTAACATCTGGCACATCTGTCGATACGTCCATCGCGGACTTGATTCGCGGTATTCAAAATGATCTGTTCGATGTCGGCGCCGATTTGTGTGTTCCACAGGCTGCTGACGAAGAACCCGGGAAGGTGTTGCGCATCCAGCCTGAGCATGCCGCGCGACTTGAATCGGCGATTGACCACTGGAACGCTGGGCTCGAGCCGCTCAAAAGCTTTATCTTGCCCGGCGGCAGTCCAGCCGCCGCCTGGTGCCACCTGGCTCGCACCGTCTGCCGGCGCGCCGAGCGCGACCTGGTCACGCTAAGGCGCACGGAGCCTATTAATCCCGCGGTTCTCATCTACCTCAATCGCCTTTCGGATTTGCTATTCGTCTTGGCCCGCGTCTTGAACGATCAAGGCGAAAACGATGTGCTTTGGCAGCCGGGGAAGACGAGTGGCCAGAAGCGAGTGGCGGATGTCGAGAAAAAAAAGCCAGGCAAGGCATGACGTACGTTGTCTTTACTCGCCACTCATCACTCGCCCTCGCCACTCTTTTCCCCTCGCCCCTACAGGCGGTCCACTCTTTCGCGGTTGGCGTGGTCGCGGATGGCTTCCATGTGGTCGATCAAGAGGTCGGTCATTTCCTGGGTTTGCTTGACGCTATCGACTAGCTTGCGCAGCGAGTTTTGCAGGGCGACCATCGTTGGGTAGTGGCTGCGGCGGCGCACGGGCCGGCTCAATTCGCGAAAGTCCACGACGTGCCCGAGAAATCCCGAATGGACCAATTCAATCAGATCGCGCGGCACATTTCTCCGAATGAGTGAGAAGCTGCCTTAAGGTCATTCGCCGGACCGGCTTATCACTGCCCATGACACTTCCCCCAAAAGAAAGCTAGAATAGGGGTGTTTGGGTGGGGACGGGATTTTCATGTATCCTCCACCCTTCGCATCCGGCGGTCAAGCCCATTCTTGGTGAGCGGCTGTTTTCATGCGCATTCTCTTGGTGGCCGACATCCACGCCAACTGGCCGGCCTTGCAGGCGATCAACGAGCCTTTCGATGCTTGCCTATTCCTGGGCGACCTGGTCGATTATGGCCTGGACCCCGGACCGTGCATTCAATGGGTCAAGGAACACGCCACTTATTCCGTCCGGGGCAATCACGATCATGGCGTCGCCCAAAACGTCAAAGTTCAAGGCCGCAACGGTTTCAAATACTTGACGGCCATCACCCGCCCCTTGACCCAGGAACGCGTCACCACCGAGGACCGCCGTTTTTTAGGTTCCCTGCCCGTGACGACCCGCGTCACCCTTGACGATGCCAGCTTTCTCTTGGTGCATGCCACTCCCCGCGACCCACTCGACGAGTATGCGATCGCCGATGCCGATTTCTGGTCGCGCCGCTTGGGGGACGTGGACTCCCATGTCATCTGCGTCGGCCACACGCACCATCCGTATGTCGTCGAAGTCGGCGACAAACTCGTCATCAATCCCGGCAGCGTCGGCCAGCCGCGCGACGGCGATCCACGCGCCTGCTATGCGATCATCGACAACCAGCGCGTCGAGCTCAAGCGCGTCGAGTACCCGGTCGAGGAAACGGTGCGCGGCGTGCAAGAGAGCAATCTGCCCGAGCCGGCCAAGGCCTTGCTCGCCGAAGTTTTTCGCACCGGCGGCATGGCCAAACCCGACAGCGGCCTCTTCGAACGCGACAAAGGCCCCGAATCCGCCAACGGCAAACCGCCGCCTGAAGTCAATGGGCAATGATTAATAACTGGAACCACAGAGTCACAGAGAACACAGAGATTAAAAAGTAATTGAGATTACTCCGTGTTCTCTGTGACTCTGTGGTGAGTAATTTACATCGCGTCAATCCACCGCGAGGATGCCGTCCATGAGCTCGAATTCACCCGGCCCGCGACCGTCCGGCTTCATCGAGGATATCGAGCTTCAAGGCCACATCATCGACTCCTTGCTTTTGCCCAAAGTCCTGGATGAAATCCTCACGCGCGGCGGTTCCTATGTCATCAAAGATTTCCGCGTCGGCCAGCGCCAGACCGACCCCAGCTACGCGCGTCTCGAAGTCCGCGCTGCCAGCGCCCAATTGCTCGACGACATCCTCGCCGCCATCCACGATCACGGCGCGGTCCCGGTCGCTAGCCGCAATTGCGAAATAGAACTGGCCGACATGGACGGCGCCTTTCCCGAGGGCTTCTACAGCACCACCAACTATCGCACGCAAGTCCGCCTCGGCGGCGAATGGATCGAGGTGGAAGATCAGGAAATGGACTGCGGCATCCTCGTCGACGTTGACGCCAAGAGCGCCCGCTGCCTGCCCATGACGCACGTCCGCCGCGGCGACCCGATCGTCGTCGGCCGGCAAGGTCTGCGCGTCTTGCCGGCGGAGACGGCTGCCCGCCAGCATCTTTTCGAGTTCATGGGCAGTTCCGTCTCCAGCGAAAAGCCCAAGGGCGTGACGGTGCGCGAGATCGCCGCCACCATGAAACGCACCCGCGCCGCCGGCGAAAAAATCCTCGCGGTCCTTGGCCCAGCGGTCGTCCACACCGGCAGCTCCTTGCACATCAGCGAACTGATCCGCGCCGGCTACCTCAACATCCTCTTCGCCGGCAACGCTCTGGCCACCCACGACATCGAGCAAGCTTTATACGGCACCAGCCTGGGCGTCTCCCTGGAGCGCGGCTTGCCCGCCGAGGAAGGTCACGAGCACCACTTGCGCGCCATCAACACCATCCGCCGACAAGGCGGCATCAAGGCCGCCGTCGAGAAAAAGGTCCTGCAAAGCGGCATCATGTATGAATGCGTCCGCCACGACATCCCCTTTGTCCTCGCCGGCAGCATCCGCGACGACGGCCCTCTTCCCGAAGTCATCACCGACGTCCTCGTCGCCCAGGACACCATGCGCGCGGCCATCCCCGGCGTCGGCTTCTGCCTCATGGTCGCCACCATGCTCCACAGCATCGCCGTCGGCAATCTCCTCCCCGCCTGGGTCAAGGTCGCCTGCGTCGACATCAACCCCGCCACCGTCACCAAACTCGCCGACCGCGGCAGCCACCAAACCGTCGGCATCGTCACCGACGCCGAGCCGTTTTTGCGCGCGCTCCTCCACGAACTCCTCGCCGTAGGATAGGTTTCCAACCTGTCCGGTTTTCTGGTCTGGATCCGCGCGGGTTTCCGGATCGTGCCCCCTAAAAGCCGCTCGACCACCAGTGCGCAACGCTCCCAGTCAGTTTGCACAATGTCTTTGAAAAAACGGTTGCTACAATATACTTTGTATAAACACGAGGAGCCAGCCATGAAGACCCAAGTAGGCAAATGGGGCAACAGTCTCGCCGTGCGCATTCCCGGCGTCCATGCCAAAGAACTCAATCTGGAAGAGGGCGTCGAATTGGAAATGACCCGCGTCAGCGGCGGTTTGCTGCTGCGCCCAACGAAACGTGCCTACACGCTCGCCGAGTTGCTCGACCAAATCAAACCGGAGAATATCCATGGCGAAACGGATTGGGGCCGGCCCGGCGGGCGCGAGACGTGGTGAGCAAAAGGCTCCCAACACCGGCGATTTGATTTGGCTGGCATTCGCGCCCCACGCGGGACGCGAGCAGGCGGGCCGTCGCCCGGCTTTAGTGCTGTCGCCCGAATCTTACAACGCCAAAGTTGGGCTTTGCGTGGTATGTCCCGTCACGCAGCATGCGAAAGGTTATGTTTTCGAAGTGGCGCTGCCCGATGGCCTACCCGTCCAAGGCGTCGTGCTCGCCGATCATGTAAAAAGTGCCGATTGGCGCGAGCGGGGCGGCGATTACATTGCGCGGGTGCCCATGGCCGTCGTTGACGAGGTGCGTGCGAAGCTCAAGGCGCTGCTAGGGATGTGAGTGAAACCATCAGCTTACCGGCGTGTACCATTCCGGAGTCGCGCCGGCCACCGCCTCGACTGCCGGAACGAAGCTGCGCTCATACTCGGCGACCAGCGCCGCGAGATTGTCCACGATCTGCTGCCAACGTGCGGCATCGCCAATTGGGTATTGGCCGGCGGCCCGCTTTGATACCGGCAATGGCAGAGTTGCCTTGAACCCCAGCCCGACCACTTTGAAACTTGCAGTGATGCTTCGGCTCCAGGTGCCGACGTCGAGGCTGATTTCCACCGTGAGGTTGCCCGCTGTCCGGCGGCGAAGCGTGAAAGTCCCCGACCCGCCCGAGCAGCTATAGCCCATCGGTTTGAATGCTTTGACGAGCACAGGCTTCTTCGGCCCCGTCGCTTGGCCCAGGGCGGTTGTTGTCGAGCGCTTCCGCTGTCGGTGGCAGATCATGAGGCAACGCCGCTCGATCCATGGCCTCGACCAGAGCTGCTCGGTAGTCGCGAACAATGGCGCCGACCGCTTCCCTGACCTCCGGGTTTGACACCGCGACTGGCGGCGCCGCCGCCGGTGTGGTTTCGACAAGCGGCACCTGCACCGTTTTCTTCGCCTTGCCGCAGACACCGAGCACCGCCGCGACTGGGCCCGACGGCGACGGCAATTTGTTGCTTGTAGGATCAGCATCAACGAAGGTGAAGGCAAAAAGGGACCGCTGGCGGCCATTGACCCACCAGGAGTCTTTCACGATGATCCCCGGCGTCATCTCTCCCGGGAGCGCCGGTGTCAGTGATGGGACACTTCCAAATGCCGCCGCTTGAAACTGGACCGACAAGTGGTGAAATGGGAACGAGCGCGGCACGCCGCCCGCAACCGCAAGCAAAGTCGCGAACGCAACCGAGTCGCCTTGGGCGCCGGAGCCAGGGCCATTGGCAAGTTGTCGGACGGCAGGCCCGCCGGGGCCAAAGGGTACCGTCGACTCGAACCGCCCAAGCTCGGGATGCCGCTTTAGCACCCGATCCACACTGGAAACGAAACCCGCCACCGGCGCATCCGAGAATGAAAACACCAGTGCGGGTTCACCCAGTCCCGAGGCAATGAATGCCCCGTGAATCCGCTCAAGAAGAACGGCGAGCGGCTCTTTTTTGCTGGCCCGGAATTCGGTCAGGAGTGCGACACGCAAGGGAGTATCTCCAACGGGTGTGGGAGTTGCTGGAGGGTTGTGGGCGAGTTTTCTCGTTCGTTGGACATGAAAAGTGTAGCATGCTCCTAAGACGGGAGCGCGGAAAACGTAGCACAAGCGTATCGCTTGTTACTTGCCCCACCGCCAGCGGAGATAGTCGGGCGATTGCAAAGATACGTTCTTAAAGCCACTCATGGGAATGGAGTCGCGAGCGCGGGAGCCACGCGTCAGCCCTGGAAGGGCGACAGCCAATAGCCAGGGGCAACGCCCCTGGAAGCCGATGGATGCAAACGCCAGCCCCGGTGGGGCGGCAGAGCCGTTCTGATGTTTCGGATTTGGACATTTCATAGGCGTCAGGCAGTCAGATTCGACTTTTGCCTTTCGATCCCCGGAAAAAGCCCAAAAACATTAAAAAATCTCAAGTATTGCCAGAGATTGGTAGTAACACCCCCCTGTTTAGCGACATACCTACATAGCTCGCTTGGTGCGCGCCGTCCGCTGTGCGCTTTTGGTTCTTTGACATCTCGTGATTCAGCTTTGAACTGGTTTGTTCCATAGTTCGCTCGCCCTCGGTGCGCGTTTCCCTCATCTTTCCCTGGAGTTGCCTATGTTTCCTTATGCCGTCACCATCTACGAGAAAGACATCTTCGAGCATGAACCTGAAAACCTGTTAAGCTCTCATTACGTGAGCATCTCCCTTGTTTCGACGGTGCGCGTTTTGGCTCGTAACGAGCGCTCGGCCGCAGCGCGAGCTTACGTCGCGGCCCTGGGCCTCGAACGGGCGCGCATAATGATCGACCTCCATGCTCCGGCCGCTTGCATTCGAGCAGAATTGAATCTCCGCGCCCTGGTGCGGTGGCTCCGGAAAACGACGAATTGGAAGGGCGAATTTTGGATGCTCTCCAACCTTGTGCAGACGTGGTACTTTCAGCCAGAAGTCATGCCGTCGTCTGATTCTGCAAAGGCGCGGACGATGGCGCGGCGCGTGTGCCGTCGGAGTCGATGCGCAGGCTGCTCGCGGTGGCTTCGGTGAATTGAAGCGCTGTCGTTCCTCCGAGCAGTTCCGGGGGCCTTTGCCGTCGCCACAGATGCGGGGCCCTTTGAAATCTTAGCCTCATGATCTGTCTTAATACCAAAAGGAATTACTGATGTCCAAAACCATCGCTGTTACTTGCCATCCTGGCCAGCCAATCTTAATCGGGATCGACGTAGGATGGAGCGTGAAACGGCGGACATGCGCCGTGGCGTTGCAAGGCGTTCGGCTAGATCGGACTGCGACAGTTTATTACCGAAATGCAGGTGATGAGTCAAAAAGTATTTGCGTTTCGCTGTTCACCTTGAAGGCGTTGACGGGCTTTTTACCTGAGTTACTTCTGGTTTTGCAGGATAGGGTACAGCAAGGGGTTCTCGTCGTGGACGGTCCACTTGGCTGTAACGGACCTCCCAATCAAAATCGTCATGTCGATAAAGCATGCGGTATTGATGGATTTCGACACCGCGCTCAGCCCAGTCCAGTCGAGGGAAACTCGGGCCGCACTTACGTTGAGGCCACATATTCGATCATAGAACCCTTCATGCAGGCTGCGGGAGGGGCTAGACCTTGGCTCAAAGGCCCTTTGCCAAACAACCGCTTGGTGATCGCGGAAACCCACCCGACCGTCGCGATGGCGCTTATGCTAACACCGCAAAATCCATCATTTTTGCCAACCCGCAAAAGGGCTATGTCAATTGGGGATTGGGTCGTCCGGGCCAAATCCGATTGGTATTGGCGGTTGGGCGTCAACAAAAAAGTAGCCCGTATACTCGGTGAGCGAAGGTTATCCGACGAGTTCAATCACGAGCGAGTGGCCGGCCTCTTCTGCCTCGCAATGGCCGCTCAATTGTGTTCCCGAAGTGCTGACGGCAGTTCTGCCATTGCAATTGGAAGTACCGACGGCGTTTATGTCGTTCCGCAAGGCCTGGGCTTAGGCTGGGAAGCCGATGTGCGGCGTGTTGGAGTGGCGTGGGGCCAACCCACGTTTGGGCAGACGGTGATTGCCGTGCCGCCACCAGAAGAAACTATTAGCCTGCCAGATTTGGCCTCGACTCGAGAGGGCGACGACATGAGCGATGAGCATGGCAAGGGCGCTGACGCCTCAGACTTAATTCTCGACGACAATGGCAGCGTGTGGGAAAAACGTAACGATTGGCTAGTTGGTTTTGAATCAAACGTTGTTGTCAAGGCTTTAGACGGCAACGGCGAAGAGATTACCTTAACGAGGGCTAAAAGCGCGACGCAATGGAAGGCAAATCCTAAATCCCTTAAGCTGGCAAAGGCCCGAGGATTTGTTGGTCGACACTTAAGCCGGAAAAGTGCCATTGCTATTCCCGTGCAGATCCTATGAAGGGGTGCCTTGGAACTTTGGCTCTCCTGCATCGTCTGTATAGGAGATCTAAAGGCTTAAGGCACTCGCAGTTTCGCGCGCCCAATTGAACACCCATTGGAGATTCTTATGCACACTCGCCGTCAATTTCTTGCCGCGACCGGCTCACTACTGGCCCGTTTTGCGACAATTCCGGCGATGCCCTTCTCGTCGGCATCAGGTGCAGATGACACAAACGAAATTGACCTGGTTCTCGAACACGCCTTTCTGATCGCTGAATTGAGGTTTTTCGAGCGGGAATATCTCCCCGTTCTCTGCCACCAACCTTACGCGACAAGCAAATCCCCTTGGCCGAACAGCTGGCCGGAGAAGTCGCTTCTCGAAGAATGGCAGGCCGCTGCCCGGAGGCTCGCCCACGGTTCCCTAAACATGCAAGACTTTCATCGCCGCTTGAAGAATGCGCAGCCTGGAACACCCAAGTCGTCGCAGCTTGGCCCCGTTAAGCGGGACGAATTTGCGCCGCTATTTCGTTCTTGCTATTTCAACTTGGAATACACCAGCAGGCGCGACATCATTGTCAACAACGGCCGAATTAACTGGCAAATTTATCCGGTTTTTAACGCTGACTATGAAAAAGATGTTCGCGGCCTGCTAAGCAAGGCGTTGCCGTCCGTAACGCCAAGTGACAATCCGCGACGAGCGATAGCGCAAAAATTTGCCGATGCTTGAGGCTTATCTTGATAGCCGGGTCGTGGATGGGGATCCGTTTCTCAGCCTTGAATTGCAACGCTACTTGCCGATCCTGGCTGACTTCGATCCTGACTTCGCCGTGCGATTTCTTGATGTGGCCTACATCCAAAGAATCCTGGTGACGGCTTATGGGATTTCGTCCGAAGACCGCGCAGAGCGAATGAAGCTCACGGGAAAACGGTTCTTCTGGCATGCCTGCCTCAATACCGGTATGGGCTTCGTAATGCAAACGTTGACTAACAACCACTTTTTCTACATAAGGCAGCTGCTTAAGAGCCCGTACCTTCACGGCTGTTGGAAGGGCTTTATGCCGGCCCACATTTTTGCCGTGCTTTATCACAAAAAGGCGATTTTGGGCGAATTGGCCATGGCGAAACAAGGAGGAGTGGCTTGAAAGACGATCCAAAACCGGGCGAGCGGATGTGCTTCAATTGCAAGTACACGGCCTGGCTCGTCGCCCTGGGCCAAGGCGTGCGCTGCGGCCGTCCTCTAAACACCGAGGCTGAGAAAAAATAGACCATGATCACCAGCCGTTCGCACACGTGCGAGCATTTTGAGAAAGAAAGGCCGGGGGATGGACGAACCTTTCTACGTCCACCCGAACGGTTAAGCATCGTCGGTTTTTTACAATAACACGAAGGGGTGAAGCAATGCCAACCGTAACGATTCCGTGCCCTCACTGCGGCAAAGTCGGGACGCAAGATCTGCGCAATCAACAAAACGTCAACACTATCGCGAGTTGCCCGCACTGCCGCAAGAGCTTTATGATCGATCTCCGTAACGGCCAAGTGGAGGGTGTCCGAAAGTAGAGTGGCGCCGGGTGCTATGGCGTACCACGTAGCCGGGCGCGAATCGGATTTTATCAACCAATGCGACGGAACTGAGTTTTGCTCCCGATCAATTGGAGGTCGCTGCAATGCTCGCGCTCTTCGCCTGCCCAAGGCCACCAAAAAGGCTGTAACCGTGGTACGCTGGCGGAACATTAAATGCTCTGCCGCCGCGCCGGGTCTTTAAAATCGATGATCTTTGCCGTTGTACCCAGAAATTGAGACTTAATGCCATGAGCGAAATGCATAACGATGCCTTGGCAGTGTTGGCGGAAGTATGGGCCATGTCGCCGGATGTGCGCTTGGGTCAGTTGATGGCCAACCTTGGGTTCCTCGGTGAGATTCATGCCGGCAAGGGGCTCGGCTACATAGAGGATGACGAACTGATCGCGATCCTATATCGCCATCGGGCGGAATTGAGGTCGCGAATGGAAGGTACGCCCAATCCAGCGCCGACGGCCGGCCTCACGTCTGTTTCGGGCAGTCCCACACACCGAGACGCAACAGAAGCGGCCCGGCTTGAAGGGTGCGCCTGACTCCTGAATTATCAAAAGGTGCAAGCGGCGGCGTTCGTCTGGCCGGCCGGATGAGTTCGAAATACGAGCTTGATGTGCGTCATTACGCTCTGGCCGGGTGTCAGCACTCGCCAACCCGCGTCGATTCCGTTTTGTTGTAAATTGATCGCGTCCGTGACACACGTGTATGGCTCCAAGCAAATTGCACGCCGGTGCGGCGGCGTGAAGGCGACGATTTCGCGGAAGATGTCGGATGCGAAGAGGTCTAGACTCGTCTTGCCGTCGTTTAGCTGGCCGACGCACTTTAACGTCGGCGAGCACGTTGGAAACGTGGCCCACGAGGTTCGTTTTTTAACGCTTGAATCGTCGGCGAGTCGCGTGTAGACGTCGTCCAAATGCAGGGATTCATACGCTTGGCCCGCGCGCAAATCGCGCTTCGAGTCCGTAGGCAATGATTGCCCTGACGGCAAGTTATCGACGAGTTGCCAGATCTGCTCGGCCGGCACGGTGACTTTGGCCGCGGCGCCGCCGAATAAGGACAAGTCGAAATAAGGGTGATAACCCAAACCCCACGGCAGATCGCGCGTATCGGGGTTGGCAATCTCGGCGTCAAGGTCCAGAGCATTGCCGTGGAAGCGATAAGTGAGCGTTATGCGATAATCGGCGGGCCATAACGCGAGCGTCTCGGGAGCGTCGAGGCTCGCGACAAATTCCGCCGTCACCCAGGCCGCCGTGGCGTCGGCGCCTTCCGCGATGACGCGCCACGGCTTATGGCACACGAAGCCATGAATGGCGTTTTTGCCGGAGGGATCATTCGTTGGCAGTTGATAATGTTTGCCTTCCCAAGTGAAGCGTCCGTCGCGAATGCGATTGGGAAAGGGGAACAGGATGGGCACGCCGCTGCGGGTTGGCTTGTTTTCCTCGAAGAACTTGGGGTCGGCATGCAAGAGTTCTCCGCCCGGAACACGCCAGCGATAGGCGTTGAAGCCGAGCGCGGGGGCGATCTCGACAAAGCTGCCGCAGCCATCGTCCAAAACCCAGATGTGGTCGTCGATGGCAAACTGATTGGGGCGTTGCTCGACGCGAACTTGGAAAGTCATGTTTGTTCCCTCGGCCTCACTGACTTGGCTACCCCAACTCCGCTTGCTTCGAGTATATTTGACGAGTGCATAGGCGCCTACGATACTAACCCGAAGCGTTAGCGAGGGATCCCTCGCTAACGCTTCGGGTTAGTGTCGCAAGATCGCGCACACTGATTTAGAACCTGAAAAAGGCGAAATCCACCGTCACCAAACGGTGTTTAACGGTGGCCTGGCCGCCACAGCGGTTTGGGCCACCCCTGCACACAAGGATGCCACCGTGCCGACTTTTCCCGCTGATGCACTCATTTCCTTCGCGGATTCTCT
Source organism: uncultured Planctomycetota bacterium (assembly GCA_963750865.1). Taxonomy (GTDB): domain Bacteria; phylum Planctomycetota; class Planctomycetia; order Gemmatales; family Gemmataceae; genus CAVVSQ01. The sequence goes on along the minus strand of CAVVSQ010000016.1, from coordinate 93,577 downwards.
CTTTGTTGCCGGGGGCGTGCCCAAAAGCGAAGCCAATCGGGTCGCCCGCAGCCTGGTGGACTCCAATCTCTGCGGCCACGATTCGCATGGAATCATTCGGGTGCCGCAGTACATGGAGGCGATCCGCAACGGCAAGCTCAAGCCGGGAGCGCCGTTTACGGTCGTCAAGGAAACCGCGGCGGTCTTGGTGGCCGACGGCGGCATGGGCATGGGTCATGTGCAAGCCCACCGCCTGCTCGATCGGCTCATTCCCCGCGCGGAAGGGCTTGGTTTGGCAGCCGGAACGTTACGCCACTGTGGCCACATCGGCCGCCTAGGCGAATATGCCGAAGACGCCGCCGCGCGTGACGAATGGCGCTCATCGCGTCCGTGAATAACCACGGCTATGGCCGAGCGGTGGCGCCGCCGGGAGGAATCGAAGGTCGCCTGGCCACCAATCCACTCTGCTTGGGAGCGCCACTGCAAGGCGATCCCGTGGTTCTGGACATCGGCACCAGCGTGGTCGCGGAAGGCAAAGTGCGACGTGCTATTCAACAAGGGCCAAAAAACGCCCGACGGTTGGCTGCTTGACAACCAGGGCAAGCCGACTAACGATCCGTCCGTTCTCTACAAGGAACCGCCCGGCACGATTCTCCCGCTAGGGGGAACACAGGCCTACAAAGGTTTCGGCATTAGTCTCCTTCTCGATATGTTCACCGGCGGCTTGTCGGGGGCGCCTTGCAGCACTCCTGGGGCGCCGAATCTCACCGCGAATGCGGTCGTGTTCATTGTCTTGGACGTGAATCAATTTGCCGGCGGCGAACACTTCTTGCGCGAGGTCACTAATCTTGCCGCCAACGTTCGCGCCTGCCCGAAAGCGAATACCGAGCAAGAAATCACCCTTCCAGGCGATCCGGAACGCCGCGAAAAGGTTAAACGGCTTCGAGACGGGATAACGTTGGACGAACGGACCTGGGGGCAATTGGTGGACCTCGCGGGAGGGCTGAATGTCAAGGTGCCTGCGGGGTGAACGCGCTCCGCTGCGCATCGCGGCTAAACGGGATCTTGTTTTCGTCAACGCTCGTGGTAGAATCCAGTGGTATGACAAAGTATTTCCATCCTGGATGATGCCATGAAGCCCACGACCCCGCGTAGAATCGCGGCCATTTTCCTTGTTTTGGCGCTGTTAGCGGTGTCCGGCTGTCGCCGCGCGGAGGAGTTGTGGCCTAGCGGTGGGGCGAAGCGCGTCTTAGTGTCATTTCCACCTTTATATTGCTTCACCAAAAACATCGCGGATAAGGACGTGGACGTGCGTTGCCTGCTGACGGCGCAGGGCCCACACGACTTTTCGCCCCGGCCCAACGACGTACGCTTGGTGCGGGAAGCGGACCTTATTTTAATCAATGGACTTGGGCTCGATGAATGGGTCGTCAAAATGCTCAAGAACGGCAAGGGCAACCTGGTCGAGGTCGCCGAGGGAATTCCCGAAAAGCTGCTCAAACCGACCGCCGAAGGTGAAAGTCACGCGGATGACGGACACGGCCATAAACATGGCCCCGAAGACCCGCATGTCTGGCTGGGGCCCCCGCAAGCCAAGGCGATGGTGGACGTCATCGCGGCAAAACTTGCGGAGCTCGACACCAAAAATAAGGCACGCTACGGCGAGCGGGCCGAGGCGTATAAGAAGGAGCTGGATGATTTACAAGCGTATGGCAATGCCAAATTCGGCAACAAGAAGAATCGCAATCATCATTGCCACCCACGAGTCACTCCAGTATTTCGCCGACGCTTTTGGCCTCAAGGTGGTCGGCAGCATTCAGCCGCGACCGGGCATCGAGGCGGACGCCAAGAAAGCTCACGGGGTTGGTGAAGCTTTGCAAGGATCACGAAGTGAGCGTGATCGCCGTGGAACCGCAGTATTCACGGGGGCCCGCCGAGGCACTGCAAAATCAACTTGCCAAGTTCGGCGTGAAGGTGGCGCTTGGTGGAAGTTGATCCGCTGGAGACCGCCCCGGCCGAAGATGTCAATCCTGATCCCGGCTATTACATGAAGCAAATGTACCGCAACATCGACAATCTCGCCAAGGCGCTGCCATGAGCCCGCTCGTTTCCATTCACGATTTATGCGTGACGCTGGGCGGCAATCCGATCCTGCGCCATTTTGCCGCCGCGCTGGATCGATCCAAGGTCACGGCCTTGATCGGCCTCAATGGCTCGGGCAAGACCACGTTCTTGCGTGCCGTTCTCAAGGAAATACCGTACACCGGACAGATCGCCTTTCACTGCGGCCACGATCACAGCCAACCCAATCCGCGGCACGTCGGCTATGTGCCGCAAAAGCTGCGCATTGACGCCAATATGCCGCTCACAGTGCGGGATTTGCTCGCTCTGGCGATGCAGCGGCGTCCCTTGTTTCTCGGGATCAGCAAGGGGCTCAATGTCAAGATGCGCGACATGCTTGGCCAAGTCGGCGCCAAGGTGGAGTTGCTGGACCGACCCGTTGACAAAATTTCCGGCGGTGAATTGCAGCGTGTGCTGCTGGCGCTGGCGCTGGAACCCAATCCCGAACTGTTCCTTTTGGACGAGCCGGCCGCGGGCATCGACTTTCAAGATCAAGAAAAGTTCTACGAATTGATCGCACGCCTCAACCTGGAACGCGGCATCACGATCTTGCTGGTCTCGCACGATTTATCCGTGGTCAGCAAACACGCCCATCACGTTCTGTGCCTCAAAGACGGCGCCCTCCAATGCCAAGGCACGCCCCGGGAAGTCCTCAACGGCGAAATGCTCCGCGAAACCTTCGGCGGCGATCGGGGGCGTCTATGCGCACGAGCATCATTTGCGGTGATTAAAATCTCGGTCGCGGGTCGTGTCAGACTGTGGGACGGCTCTCCTGAGCCGTCCATGCTGTCGGACGGCTCAGGAGAGCCGTCCCACGAGGTTCAAAGCCATGCGGCACGCTCAATGATTGAACATGAACTCTGCGCTATTCAAGCATCGCCCAATAGACATCGCCCATGGCTCGGCGGGGATCGTGGAGCGGGCCGCCGCTATCAATGTAGCGCGCCAGGCGCTCGCTTTCATCCGGCCGCGGCAGGCGGGCCAGCACCCAAAGATAAAGCGATTCGATGCGTTTGGCGGTGGGCAACGCGTTGCCGGTGGCGGCGTCACGCGAATTGAGCAGCGTGTTGAACGACACGTTGTTCTCGGGCTTGATGCGCTCGGCCAGGAACTTGCCGTTCATCACGAATAGCGCCTGGAGGATCGAGGTCTGCGTTTCGTGGCGACGTTCTTGCAAGGTGAACTTGTTCATGAACTGGGCGCGCGGCGAGCTCGGCGGATTGTTGAAGGCGACGTTATACATGTTGCCGCCGCCGGTGGACTGCTCATAGTGCGTGGCCTCCGCCACGCTGTCGAAAAGCTGCTCGGGCGTCAGGCCGCGCACCGGCATGCGCGTGAAGAAGTTGTAATCCTCCTTGGTCGCGTTGGCGTCGCCGGTGCTGGCGCTGGTACGCCTCGGTGTGCACGATCGCCTTGATGAGAAACTTCAGGTCGAAGTTGTGCTCCGCGAACTGCCGGGCCATCTCGTCCAGAAGCTCGGGATAGACGATCGGGCTGTCGTCGCTTGGCTCCATGATCGGTTCCAAGAGGCTGATGCCGAAGAAATAACCCCAGACGGCATCGACCGTCGCCTTGGCGAAATACGGGTTCTCTGCGGACGTCACCCAGTCGGCCAACACGACATCGGGGATTGTCGCTGTCCTTCCAGGCGGGCTCCTTGCCGGTCAGGAACTTGGCTTTCACGGTCTTGGACGTGCCTGGAATCTTGATCTGCCGCAGTCTGGAGTTATTCGCGGCGGCAGGCAGAGCCACCGGTTGCAGGCCGCGACCCCGAGCCTTGAGCCGGCGAAGAACGCGGCGAACTCCCAGAACTGATCCCGAGTCCAGCGGGCGAACGGATGGGCGTGGCACTGGGCACATTCGAGCTTGACGCCCAGGAACTTGCGGGTGGTCGCCGCCGCGATATTTTCGGGCTTGTTTTCGTTGACGAAATAAAACGCCGCCGGGCTGCCGTTCGTGCCAGCGAGCGTCTGATTAACGGACCGAATGACCATGTTAGGGTCGCCGTTAGCGGAAGTAAGGATTTCGTGAACCATGCGGTCGTAAGGCGTATTGCTTTTGAGGCGTTCCTGGAGCCAGACCTCAAACCCGGCTGCCAAATTGCCGAACTGCTGCGGGAAATTGTTGCCAAGGATATGTGTCCGCCAAATGCTGGCGAAATGCTTGGCATACGTTTCCTCAGATAGAAAGCGCTCGACCCACTGCCAGCGTTTGTCGGGATCGGGGTTGTCGAGGAAGTCGCGATGGTCGGTGAGCGTCGGGATTCTGCCCACGAGGTCCAAATTGAGGCGGCGGAAGTAAGTCGATTCGTCCGCTCGACCCGCCGGCACGACACCGGCCTCTTTTTGCTTGGCCGCGATATGGGCGTCGATGGTGCGGCTCAAGGCGAGGACTTGCTCTTTGTCCGCCTCCTCGCTCGCGCCGTCGCCGATGTCACGCACAAGATTGCAACGCTCAGCCAGACGCTTCCCAGTTGCTTTGCCATGGCCCAGGTCCTTTTTGGGAGTATGGAAAACAGGTCACTTTTAAGACGATACAAACTGCGGAAACGAACCGGCACGCATTAGGGCATTCCCTTTGATTCTTCTCATCGCCGCCTGAGCCGCCTCACGAATGGATAGGCGCACGTCCTCCGCGGCCAGGCGAGTGAGCACGGGTAACGCTTCGGCCGCGGCGCTTTCGAGCTGGCCCAGTTCCTGAATGGCGGCGAGACGATTCTCCAGGTTGCTATCGTTTCTGCGCCGCCGCGACGAGGAGCGTGATGGCCTCTTTTTGATCCTTCGCCAGGCTGCCCGCCAAGCGGATCACTTGGTTGCGGACGCCGTTGTCCCCATCGCCATAGGCCTCCTTGATCGCCGGCCAGGCCTCGTGGACTTTCGGTCCCATCCGGCCTAATGCGGTGGCAGCGGCGCCGCGCAGATCCATGTTTTTATCCTTAAGCTCGCGGGCCAGAAGCGAAACCGCCGACTCCGCTTTGATCCCAAGCGGCCCGAGACCGACAATGGCCGCCTGGCGAATCTCGTCACTAGCGCGAGGTGTCCTCAACGATTCCGACAAGGACTGGGGCAGATTGTTTCATCGCCCCATTTGCTGATAATCTGGATGGCATACAATCGCGGAAAGCGGTCGGCTTTTTTGTCATGGGCCACTGCCGCCAATTGCGGCAAGGCACGCTTGGCGGCTTCGCCCACATTCTTGAGGGCCTCGGCGGCGGCTGCACGCGTGCCCGGATATGGGTCCTTTAAAGCGCCGGCAATCGTTTGCACATGCGTGGCAGCCTGGTCGCTTAGACCTCCCGCCAACGAAAGTGCCGCCGCCTCGCGCACGGGACCGGCCTTATCGTTCTTGAGGACATCGCCCAGCACGTCGACCGCCCCTTTGGCGTCCGCGCCCATGCGCCCCAAGGTCAAGGCGATTTCGCGCCGCACTTCGGGATCGGCATCATTTTGCACGGCGTCATAAAGGCCATCCAAGACGCCGCTGCGCGCGGCCCGATGACCGTCAAAGCGATGACTGCGGCCCGGCGAAACTTGGTCTCTTTGTGCGTTTTGAGAATCGCCAGCCATTCCGAGCGCTTTTTGCCAAGAACTTCCTCTTCTTGGCCATGGCAAACGGCGCAAGCAAGCGAAATGAGGATCGCCAGGGAAACGACATACGCCCGCGCATGCATTGCGAACTCCAAGAAAGTTCAAATCCGCGAGCAGGGGCAAATTCGAGGGTCACCCAGGAACCGCATCTTATCATAATTAGCGCACGCAAAGGCCGTCAATTAACAAAAGGACGAATTTGACCGAATGTGACGTAACTTCGCATCCCAAGCCGCGGGTTTCGGAATACCTCAAGCCGCGGCTTCACCCTGGTTGCCCTTGACGATGTGCCCCGTTCGCCGCTACCTTAAACCCCGGCATAGATTGCGTTCTATCAGGGAAGCCCGCGGCCGCTGCTTGGCTCGGGCATTTTTTTTGGAATTAATGACCGCCAACACTCATTCGGCGTGCTCGGCGGTGAAACGGAAAAAGCCATGGCCTGCACCTGTGTCGTCGGCCTGCAATGGGGCGACGAGGCGAAGGGCAAGATCGTCGACCTGCTCACCTCCCAACATGATTTCGTCGTCCGCTACAATGGCGGCGCCAACGCCGGCCACACCGTCGTGCGCGACGGCAAAACCTACAAGCTGTCGCTGCTGCCGACCGGCATTCTCAGTCCCAATCTGCGGGCCGTGATCGGCAACGGCGTCGTCGTCAATCCGGTGCGCTTTCTCGAAGAAGTCAAGATGCTGCGCGACGCCGGCATTGCCGTGGGCGACAACCTGGTCCTCAGCGATCACGCCCACTTGATCTTTCCCTACCACGTCGAAGAGGAACGCCTGAGCGAGCAGGGTTCGGGGCAAACGATCGGCACCACCGGGCGGGGCATCGGGCCTTGCTACCAGGACAAGGTCAATCGGTCCAACGGCATCCGCGTCGGCGAACTCCTGCATCCCGATCATCTGCGCCAACGCCTGCGCCATCGTTCCGCGCAAGAATACCATCCATAAAGGCGCTCAGCGACGACGCCAGGATGTTTGATGCCGACGCTCTTTGCGATGAATACCTCGGCTACGCGAAGTACATGGCCCGGCATATCGCCGATACCACTGTGCTTCTGCACCAAGCCCTCAAAGCAAAAAAGCGGCTGCTATTCGAGGCGGCCCAGGGAAGCCTATTGGATGTCGATCACGGCACTTATCCATTCGTGACCAGCTCCAACAGTTCCACGGCCGGCGTGTGGGCAGGCTCCGGCGTGCCGGCGCGCAACCTGACCCGAATCATCGGCGTCATCAAAGCCTATAGCACGCGCGTCGGGCGTGGGCCGTTCCCAACGGAGTTGGACGATGGGCCGACCGGCCTGGGCGAGCGCATTCGGCAGACGGGTCGGGAGTTCGGCACGGTGACGGGCCGGCCGCGCCGCTGCGGTTGGTTTGACGCGGTGGCCGTGCGCCACACCGCACGCGTGGGCGGGATCGATGAGTTGGCCGTCATGCTGCTTGATGTTCTTAGCGTTGTCGATGAGCTTAAAATTTGCACGAGCTACGAATTGGCAGGCAAGAAGCTTGACCATTTCCCAACGGACAGTTTTGTTCTGGACAAATGCCGGCCCGTGTATGAGACGTTGTCCGGCTGGAACGTGGATATAACCAAGGCCCGGAGCATGGCCGAGCTTCCCGATGCGGCCCGGCGCTACCTCGATCGGCTCAGCGCGCTGATTGAATTGCCGATCTCCATCGTGTCGGTGGGGCCGGACCGGGAGCAGACGATTCTGGTTTAGGCGGCCTTGCAAAAGAAAAGTGTCGCCGATTGGGTGGCACGCTCTGAGGTACTCCGAAGGGCGTGGTTTTTTGGCGGGGATCACGCCCTTCGGAGTACCTCAGGGCGTGCCACCCTGTCATATTACATGCGATAGATTCCCGCTTTTGCCGAAGTGATCGTAAGTGAGCGAATGACGATGGCCAGTGCGGCATTAAAACCCGATGCTCTCGAGCGCCTCGCCGCCGCGGGCTTGGATCCGGCGCGTCTGCCGCGCCATGTCGCGATCATCATGGACGGCAACGGCCGCTGGGCGCGGCAGCGCAGGCTTGCCGCGCATCGAGGGGCATCGCCGCGGCGTCCAGAGCGTGCGTGCGACCATCGAAGAATGCTGCCGCCTGGCGATTCCGCAATTGACCCTCTATTGCTTGAGCACCGACAACTGGAAGCGACCGCAAGCGGAACTTGATTTCCTCATGGCGCTGCTGCACGAGTATCTTTTGGCCGAGCGCGCGGAGATCATGGAGCAGAACATCCGATTCACGACCATCGGCCGGCGGGTCGGCCTGCCGCCCAATGTACTCAAGGAAATGGATGAAAACATGCGCATGAGCAGCGGCAACACCGGCACGACGCTGTGCCTGGCAATCAATTACAGCGGCCGCATCGGAGATCGTCGAAGGGCTAAAAAGCATTGCGATCCGCGTCAAGCAAGGCACGCTCGCGCCGGAAGACATCGACGAAAGCACCATCGGCGAAGCGCTTTATACCGCAAGCATGCCGGACCCCGATTTGCTCATCCGCACGGCCGGCGAGATGCGCGTGAGCAATTTTCTGCTGTGGCAAATCTCCTATGCGGAACTTTGGGTGACGCCGAAGTTTTGGCCGGATTTCGATTCGGCCACCTTGCATGAAGCGCTGCGCGACTTTGCGGGTCGCGAGCGCCGCTTTGGCGGGCTGACGGAATGAAGGACTATGTGGCGCCATGGCCACGGGTTCGTGGCTATGAGTCTCACGAGCATGCCCGCCCAAAATGCGGCGGGCATGGCACCCCGGCACCCGGCGACTTGATGGACGACACGATGTTGCAAACCCGGCTCTGGATGGGATCGATCCTGGTGCTTGTCACGGCCGGCATGCTGGTCCTCGACCAGCGGCTGGCGCCGTGGTATCCTTTTTTGTTCGTGTTTGTGGTCGGTTTGTCGTTGGCGGCGGTCGTGGAGTTGATTCGTTTGTTGGGTGGTGGCCGATATCTGCAAGCGCCGTTGCTGGCTGCCGGCGTGGCGCTGCTGGTAACGACAAACTGGTGGGGGCAGCTGGTCTCGGCTTGGGGTTGGTTCATCGAACCGACCACCTTGTTGTTGGGAACGTTTGTTGTCTTGGTGCTTGCTGTTTTCATTTGGGAAATGGCGACCTTTCAACCGAGCCTCGATTCATCGGACGGGGCCAATGGGGCTATCGAGCGAATGTCGCGGACGATATGGGCTGCTCGCCTATCTCGGTCTGTTGCCCAGCTTTCTCGCCGGGCTTGCGCTGGCTCTATCCCGTGAACCAGGCGGAGCAGCGGCAGTGTCGCACTTGCTCTGGTGATCTTCGTGCCGAAATGTTGTGATATCGGCGCCTATTGCACGGGCCGCCTTATCGGCCGGCATCCGACTCACGCCGATGCTAAGCCCGAAAAAGACGTGGGAAGGCGCCGCCGGTGGCTTGACGCTCGGCACGTTGACCGCGATCGGCATCGACCAGTGGGGGCCCGTGCCGCTTTTGGGCAAGTCGCTGAGCCGCGAAATCGGCTTTGGCGTGACGCTTGGCATTGCCGGCATGCTGGGCGATCTGGCCGAATCGCTGGTGAAACGCGCTTGCCGCCAAAAAGATGCGTCCGCCGCGGTGCCAGGTTTCGGCGGCGTCTTAGATGTCGTCGATGCGGTGATCTTCGCGGCGCCCGTGGGATATCTATGGTTAGCGTTGATGTAGGCGAGCCGAGACGCGTTAGCGTCCGGTTGAAATTGAAGAGAATCAATGAACGGCGATCAATCCATCACCCTGACGCTCGAAAACCGCGACGAAGCGCTGCTGCTTTTCGGCAGCCGCGATCAATTCCTGCGCTTGATCCGCGACGCCCTCGGTGTCCGCATCATCGCCCGCGGGGACGTCGTTCACATCGAGGGAGCTGAAACGCAAGTCGATCAGGCGGATCGCGTTTTCCAGCAACTGCGGCTGATGCTGAAAAAACAAGGCAATCTCACCAGCGAGAACGTCCGCACCGTTTTGGGTATCGTGCAGCAAAACGACGATCGCCAGGGACCGCAAAATCTTGCGGTCACGACCAGCAATCGCAGTGTGCGGCCGCGCACCGACGGCCAGGCCCGCTATGTCCAGGCCATGCGCGACAACGATCTGATTTTCTCCATCGGCCCGGCGGGCACGGGCAAATCTTATCTCGCCGTGGGCATGGCGATCAACCAGCTTCGCCAGAACCTGGTGAAACGCATCGTTCTGGTGCGGCCGGCGGTGGAGGCGGGCGAACGTCTCGGCTTTCTGCCCGGCGATATCGTTGCCAAGATCAACCCCTATTTGCGTCCGTTGCTCGACGCACTCAACGACATCATGGAGCCCGAGCAAGTCAAGCGCTACATGGAGAACGACATCATCGAGATCGCGCCGTTGGCTTACATGCGTGGCCGCACGCTCAACGACGCCGTCATCATTCTTGACGAAGGCCAAAACACCACCATCGCGCAGATGAAGATGTTTTTGACGCGCATGGGGCACGGCTCGAAGATCATCGTGACCGGCGACGTGACCCAGGTGGATTTGCCGCGCCAGACGCGCAGCGGCCTTTTGGACGCGGTGCATCGCCTGCGCGACGTGGAACGCATTGCCATCGTCTATCTCAGCGAACACGACATTGTCCGACACCCGTTGGTGCAGAAGATCGTCGCGGCTTACGAAGATGACAAGCCGCGAAAAGAAGAACGCAGCGGGATGAGCGTGATGCGCCGCCCGACAGTATGTTTCCAATCAAAAAGGTCCGCGCCTGGGCCAATGGGACGGCCGGCGGCGGTCGTCCCGTCAAGAGGAACCGCTGCTGCGCCGGCTGGGCCAACCGCGCGGTCTTGGTGCGGCTCGGCGTTGCCTGGCTGACCACGATCGCCGTCACGGCCCTCGCCATCGCCTGGGGGCCGCCGTTTGCCTATCGGGTCGGCGAGATTTATCCGCACGATTTGCGGGCTCGCGTTGACTTTCGAGGTCGTCAACCAGGTCGAGCTGGTCAATCTCCACGAACCGCCGCCTGGCGAACAACGATCCCATTCACGAAACGGCCAAGCGCAGCGATCAGCCGGTCTTCGAGAAGTATCCGCGCGGCTTGGTGCTTGTGCCATGCGGGCAACCGATCCAAGAGCGCCAGCTTGAAGTGCTGGAAAACGAACACTTCGCCTATCAAGAAAGCCTGGGCACGTCGAGATCGCTGGCACCGCGGCATCGCGCTTGTTCCTGATTTTCAGCTTGCTGACGACTTTGGTCGTGCTTTACGTCAGCCGCTTTCAAACCGGCCTGGGCCAAAGTTTGCCCATGATTGGCGGCGTCTGCATCCTGGTGCTTGGGAACGCTCATGCTCGGGATGGTTCTCAGCCAGGCGCCCTGGCACGCTGTCTTCCTGCCGATGACGGTCACGGCCATGATTCTGACGCTGGCGTACAATCCGCAATTCGCCCTGCTGCTGTCGTTCAGCCTGTCGTTCGCGATGGCCGTCGTTCTGGGCTCGAGCGTCGAGCAATTGCTCGTGCAGATGGGCGGCCTGGCGACCGTGATTCTGCTTTTGCGCCACGTGCGCACGCGAACGCATCTTGTGTACATGGCCGGCGGCGCCGGCATGGCGTACTTGGCCATGACCGTGGCCACGGGACTGCTTGCCGGCCAAACCTGGCAACTGATCGCTCAGCGACGCGGTCCGTCACTTCATGTGGGGCACGCTGGCCGGCTTTTTGCTCACCGGCATCTTGCCGCTCGTCGAGCGCTGCTTCAACTTGGTCACCGACATCAGCCTGCTTGGAACTGGCCGACGGCTCGCATCCGCTTTTGCAAGAGCTCGTCAAGCGGGCGCCGGGAACCTACACGCACAGCATCACCGTCGCCACGCTCGCCGAGGCGGCGGCCGAGGCGATCGGCGCCAACCCGCTTCTGGTCCGCGTCGGCAGCTATTTCCATGACGTCGGCAAGATGCTCAAGCCGCAATACTTCATCGAAAACCAATCCGGCGAGAATCGCCACGACGATCTCGAGCCGGCCCTCAGCACGCTGGTCATCATCGGCCACGTCAAGGACGGCATCGCGCTGGGACAGCAATATGGCTTGCCGCAGCCGATCATCGACTTCATCGCCCAGCATCACGGCACGACGCTGGTGGAGTATTTTTACCGCGAGGCCATGCGTCTTCAGGAAGCGAAAGGGCCCGGGCAACCTCGATCTGGAAGCCTGCTTCCGCTATCCCGGCCCCAAGCCGCAGAGCCGCGAGAACGGCGTCCTCATGCTCGCCGACGCCGTGGAAAGCAGCAGCCGCTCGCTGGCCAATCCCACGCCGGGCAGCCTGTCCAAGCTGGTGCATGATTTACTGATGAAACGGCTTCTCGACGGCCAATTCGAGGAAAGCGGCTTGACGCTGACGGAATTGCATCAAATCGAGGAGAGCTTGACGAAATCGCTGATCGCGCTATTTCCATGCGCGCATCAAGTATCCCGATGCGGAGGCGTCCAGCGCAGGCGGCCTGAGCCGCTACGCCGCAAGCAGGATGCATCGCGACGCTTCCGCTCAGCGCGTCGCGGCTAACCAACATCAGGCGGCAGCGGCGTCGCCCCCGGAGGCGGCTGGCCCTTGCCCGCGCGAATGTACTGGGCGCGGCGCTGCTCGTATTCTTCCGGCGTCAGGCGTTCCAGTTCCGTTTCGCTGCCATCCAGCGCTTGCTGATAGATTTGCTTGAGAAAGGGTATGCACCAGCCGCACCCGGTGCCGGCACCGCCGCACTGGGACAATTGGCTGGGCACCTTCGGTTTTTCGCGGCGCACGAAATTGACGAGCTTGCGCCGCGCGACATGGAAGCAGTAGCACACTTTGGCGTCGAGATCCATGACGTCACCTCGAACTGGACGTGCCGTCCGTGGTGGGAATTTCCGGCTGATCCCATGGTGAAAACGTCGGCGACGGGAAAGCGGAAACCAGGCAGGACATCGGCGCCGTCGAGATGGTCGGCTTTGCTCAATATCGCGATTTTGCGCGGCGACGTGTAAACATAAATCTGCTCGGCAACCGGATAAATCACCCAAACACACTCAACGCCGGACCGAAAATAGTCCTGTATCTTTTGCAGGATTTCGTTGGCCGTATTGGATGGGCTGTTGACCTCCACCGCCAGGTTCGGAATGACGTCCCAAGCGTTGGTGTCGGGAAGCCGTCGATTCTTGGGCCAGCGCTGATATGACACAAATGCAAGTCGGGCCGTCTTTGCAGGTTTCCCGCGTGGTCGAGTTGGAATAACGTTTCGACGGCGACTCGTCCCAATTTCCTTGTCCGACAAAAAGGCCCAAGGACTTGGAGCATAGAATGACGCCAAGACCGACTGGTAGGCTCCCATGGGCGGCAACTCCACGCGTGTCGCCATTGACGATTTCGTAGTGATCCGAATCGGCTAGCCGCACGGTGAACTTCAACTTCGGGCACGGTATGATCGTAATCATCGCCATCTCCTATGTGCCAAACCCATCGCGCGTCATTATATCTTCATAAGGGGTCGCGTCACACCTGACTTCCGCGAAATGAAGCAACCATGCCGATAGCCGCCGCCCTTACGCCACCGATGCTCACTGCCGACCTGCCCGGCCTGGGGGTCGCATCAAGGTGTGCCCTGAGGATTTTGAGGTCGAGGAAATACCCGCCTATGAGCCATCGGGGACCGGCGACTTTCTTTATCTCTGGATCGAAAAACGCGACATGGGGGCCGAGTATTTTGTCAGGCAAATCGCCAAACGGCTCGGCATTGCGCCCGGCGAAGTCGGCACCGCGGGGTTAAAGGATCGCCACGCGGTCGCCCGGCAAATGGTGTCAGTGCCCGGCGACCTGGAGGAGCGTCTGCCCCAACTGGAAGGCGACGGCATCCGCATCCTGAAGGTGAGCCGCCATGGCAACAAGCTGCAGGCCGGGCCATCTGCATGGCAATCGCTTCCGCATTCTGGTGCGCGACCTCGACCCGGCCATTGCCGTCGCCGAGGTATTGACGCCACTTTTGGAGCGGCTCCGCAGCATGGCTTGCCCAATTACTACGGCTCGCAGCGCTTTGGCAACGACGGCGAAACGCTCCATATCGGCATGGCGCTGTTGCGGAAGGAGCAGCCAGTCTTCGCCGATGGGCGCCGGCTTGAATCTCCGCAATTCGTTTTTGAAAAAGCTGGCGTTGTCCGCCGCTCAATCCGGCTTGTTCAATCATTATCTCGGCCGGCGCTGGCTGACGGCCTGGCACGCACGGTGCTTCCAGGCGACGTCATGGCGAAAATTCCCGTTCGGCGGCCTGTTCGTCGCCGAGGACATTGGCGCCGAGCAAAAGCGCTTCGACGCGCGCGAAATCGTGACCGCCGGACCGATCTTCGGCCGCAAAACCTTTCCCGCTTGCGGCGAAGCGGCCAGCGCGCGAGCAAGCCACTCTCGCGGCTTTCGGGCTCACCAAAGAAAACTTCGGCGGTTTCGGCAAGCTCGTCCAGGGAACGCGGCGGCACAACTTGATTTATCTGAGGCGATCTTAGCGCCACGTCAGAGCCGGATGGATTACGGCTCACATTTACCCTCCCAGCTGGCAGCTATGCCACGGTGCTGTTGCGCAAGATCATGAAAACGGACAGCGTCGATGAAGGCACGACCAGTTAGTGGCAATTCCGTCGCGTAGCGACAATTGATGGTAGCCGTGGGTGAAACCCACGGAGTGACAACCGCATCAGTGAAATGCGTCGCGTAGCGACGCTTGATTCCATCTAGTTCAGACGGCGTGAATTGGGATTAACCGGTGACATCAACCGTCACTACGCGACGGAACAATGGTTATCGCACATGGTCCGTGGGTTTGCACCCACGGCTACCATCAAGTCATCGCTACGCGATTCAATGCTGAGGCGACCTTCCGCCTAAGGCAACCCCTCCAGCTGCAACAGCACGTTTTGCAGCTGCAAATGCCGTAAAAAACAGTTTTGTCGGCAAAAAACCCCGGCGAAAGCAATGGTCGCCGCCAGCTTTCCCAGAATTCATTTGACGAACGTTACCCTGATTCGCGACAATCACCGCTTGGGGGATCGAATCCAAAAAGGAGGTTCGACGATTCTCATCAGCAAACCTTGATTGATTGGGGGATCAGCGTGACTACGAACGTGGAAGAATTCACGGTCCCGGAGAAGATTCTCTTGGCCGCGGACTCGCTGGACAAGGAGGGGCAATCGCCCTTTCAGCGCGGAGGCGCTCATCGTTGCCTCCTGGCAAAAGTTCCCGAAAACCTTTGGCCTCAAGGGCTACGCCGACCAGTATCCCGACTCGAACAAAATCCTGTCGAGCATCATGGGGGAGAAGGGCCTGGCGCGGCGCGGCTGGCTCGTGAAAATGGGCCAAAAGCTCTATGCGCTCACGCGCGATGGCCGGCAGGTGGTGCGCCGCGTCCTCCTGGAGGAGGAAGAAGAACCGACCGGCGCCAACGTCAAAGCTGAGCCGGGACATGGAGAAATTCGTCACCGGCCTGCTCGACAGCAGCGCGGTGCAGAAGTTCGACGAAAACCGCAAGAGCGATTTGACTTTCATGGACGCCTGCCGTTTTTGGGGCATTGCCGAAAGCATGAAAGGGCGACGCCATCGAGGCGCGCATTCAACAAGTGCAGACGTATCTTGGCGGAGTTGGATCGCAGTCTGGCGGATGTGGATGCTGAACTCAGCACGGGGCGGATCATCACCGCGGGTGACGTCCGCATCCTCACGCATGTCCACCGCTACATGGAAGACCGTTTCGACCGCCATTTGAACCTGTTGCGCACGCGGGCGGTGAAGCACTAGAAACAAGCCACGCCTTGACGGGACGGCCCTCAAGGCGTGGTTTTTGTCGTGCATTATTTGGATCCGCACCATTCGGAACACCCCATGGTGCGGCTTGTGTGAGTGACTAGGCGGCGACGACGCCTTTGAAGCGCAGGCGGGAGCCGGCCACGTAATCCGCGTTGATCTCGATGCTCGACCACTTCCGGCCGAGTTCCTCGGCGACTTGGCCGGTGACATTGCTGCCCGGCGAACGGATCGAGCACAAGTTGCCCGGGCTTCGTCAAAAAGCGGATGAAAAAGTCGGGCAACTCGGGCGGAAACCGCGCCGGATGAATGGGCAAGCCCGCCTCTCGGCAACGAAAAAGGTATTCGTCGTGTGAGCGCGTATTGGGCACGGTCAAAAGGTTCGGTGGAATCGCACGCCGTTGTCACGCTGAAAGTGCGGCCCGATCTCGTGCTGCGACGGCCTCTTGGCGGCTTTGTAGCCGTCTTTGAGCAACCGCCTCATTGATTTGCTGTAAGGCGCCAACACTTGGCGATTGTCGGCTTGCGGCTCGGTTGTTTTTGAGAGCCACCAGAGAGTCGTCACGGCTTCCTTGACGCGCGTGCGGCGAATGGTCACCCATTCGGCCGGGGTCGGCAGCCGCGAGGGATTGAACCAGTAGAAATCCTGCGCCAGAAAGAACGTTTTGCCCAGGCGCAGCAAAAGCTCATATGGAAAGAGCGAGCGCGTGCCACTGCCGGGGTTCCAGGCCCCGCCCAGTTCCATGACAAAGCTGCCGTCCGCGCGGAGAACGCGAAAAACCTGTTCGGCGATGGGCCAAAACCACTCGATATACTCGGTCGCCGCGACGTTGCCATAGGCCTTTTGCCGCCGCAGCGCGAAAGGCGGCGAAGTAAAGACCAAGGAGACCGAATCGTCGGGAACTGCTTTGCAAGATTTCGAAGGCATCGCCCTGATAAGCATGCCCCAGGCGCGTAGAATAGGCCAGTGATTTGCGTGTTTTGCCCACGTTGCCTCTCCTGCCCCAATCCGTCTGCAAAACCAGCTTATAACAGGTTGACTTTCCTTGCCAAGTCCAACAGGAAGTGGGATGAGCCTACCAATGTGCGATTGGCCCCTTGGGAACTGCGATCTCCGGTTGCACATGTCGGTTCCAACCAGCGGCGCTCCCTGGTCGCGCAGCTGGCCGGCGATGGCGTCGAAATCCGTAACTGCGCTCCAGCATCACCAGGCGTTGTTGGATTGCACGGCCTGGTTTGAGAACGCGGCAATACCAGTTGGCGACCTTGCGAAAGGTCAGGCTGGCGAAGCGCTCGCCGCGCTGGGCCACCAGAAGATGATAATGCCGCGCCATGAAATCGACACGCGCCTCATAGCCGGCCGGTTGGCCTGGCGTGCCCGTTTCCTCCCAGCGGCAAAGCTCGCTGAAAATCCACGGATTGAGCAAGGCGCCGCGGCCGATGGAGATGCCGGCGCATCCGGTTGTCAAAAACATGCGCTCGGCTTCGGCGATGTTGCGGATATCGCCATTGCCGATCACCGGCATGTGCTCGACGGCTTCCACCACCGCGCGGATGCCGTCGCGGTTGACGGTGCCGCCGAAACCTTGGTCGCGGGTCCGTCCATGAATGATGACCGCGGCCACACCGGCTTGCTCGAACTCGCGTGCGAAGAAGGGCGCACTCCAGTGGGTGTCGTCCCACCCCAGGCGCATTTTCACCGTCACCGGGATGCGGACCGCCTCCACCACAGTACGTACAAGCTCCACGGTGTTGCCGACATTGCACATCAGCGCCGAGCCGCCGCCGCCGCGCGTGACCTTGTGGACGGGACAGCCCATGTTGATGTCAACCGCGCTGACGCCGTAGTTCTCAAGCCATTGAGCCGCCTCGCCCCATCTCCTTGGGCTCGGAGCCATAGATTTGCACGGCTACTGGGCGGTCTTCCGGGCATGTCTGGATTAGTTCGAGAGTTCGGGCGTTGGCACGCAGCAAAGCGCGTGCATTGACCAGGTCTGTCGTCGCCAGTCCAAGGCCGCCCAGTTCGCGCAACGCCAGCCGAAACGGCAGGTTGGTGTAGCCCGCCAGTGGAGACAGCAAAAACCGCGAGGGCAGCGTTAGCGTTTTAAACGCGAGTGGCTTTGTTGACAGCGGAATCATGCACTTTCCTCTGAAATGCGCGGTCGCACCGGCCAACGCCAGGCTACCAGCATGGCAAGCAGCGCATCCCGAGAGGACGTCGATCAAGTGATGCTGTCGCGTGAACAACGTTGCGAGCCAGACAAGCACCACGCAGAGCAACGTCACCGGCCACCATCTTGGGAAAATCCCGGTAGAGTGCCAATCCCAACAGGCACGTCAAGCTGACATGCAAACTGGGGGCGGCGTTCGCGGGCGGCTCATCGATGGCCACCATGTTTTGATAAACTTGTGCAGTGATTCCTGGTTTCAAGCCATGCGCCGATGACCGCGGCGCGATCTGGGTCGGCACAAGGATGAAAATCAACAGGGAAATGCCAACCACCAGCAGGCCGCGACTTACGTACCAGCGAAACGTCGACGGACGGACGATTCCGAGCGCCGCCGGACCAATCAAATAGGGCAACAAATAGATCCAAACCCAGGCCGGCTCAAACGGGATCCATGCATCCCACGGCAGAAACGTGGTGAAGCGTGCATCGCCGCCGCGCCATTTAAGCACGATGAGATAACATCCGAGCGAGCTCATCATGACGACTGCCAAGCCAAGGGCCTGGCGCACGAAACGCGCCCATGTCAGGGGCGGATAAGCGGTCAGCGGGACGGCAGGTTCGAGTGAAATGTGTCGACCTCGCAAAACCCGACCCTCCGGTCGTGTGTACTCATCTCGCTCCGCGAGATGCTCTTTCATCTCGCGGAGCGAGATGAGTACAGACCAGGGTTAGTTTCATGTTTGCTCTACGTAGAGTATAACCACCGACCCAGAAAGTGGGCAGGCACCAAAAGGACCAGCAGAATCAGCCCGACTATTCCCGCCATGGCCGTGGCTAGGATGGCGTCAAGCACGATCAAGCCAAGCAGCGCTCGTTTGACCGCTGCCTGAACACGCCGTGGAATTGGCTGGCGAATGGCCCGAATGACCGCGCTGCCGACATAGCAGCCAAATGCCGTGAGCAGATAAGGAAACGCCACTGCGGTGTGCGGCGTCAGCCCAGCGCGCTGCCGCCAGCGGCGGCACCGTGAGGGCGATAACGAGTCCAGTAGCCATGAACGCGGCTCCGACAATCAACATCCTCTGATTGCTGATATGGGCCTCCGTCCGCGCGAACCAGGTAACACCGGTGATGTAGGCACCAAGCACCAACGCCAGCGCCACGCCCCAGGCAGCCAATGGCTGCGATGCTATCGACAAGCCCAAAAGAACATTGAAAAAACGGCAGCTACCCATGACCACCGGCCCGGCCCGGGTGGCCTTCAGCCAACCATCGTAAAGCAAAATCGCGACACACAGGGCGATAGCAGTCGGCAACGCACGCCAATCGGCACTGTCGCCGGTCCAATCTGCGAGCGCCGCAAAAGCTAATCCAAGCACCATGAGAAAAGACGCCAAGCGAAATGCCGAGACGGCGGCAATCCTTCCCGAGGCAAGCGGCCGATGGGCACGTTCACGTTTATCTTGCTCGATGTCAAAGTAATCGTTAAAAATCATGCCCGACCAATAAAGCGCGACCGAGGCCGACAAGACGAAGAGCAAGGGAAGAAGACGTTCGGGCAAAGCAAGACCGGTGGCCAGAGCTGCCAGGCCGATGTCAGCCATTGCGGTGAATACGTTGGGCAAGCGTACCAGGCGAGCAAAATCGAGCAGACGAATCATCGCGCGGCATCCTGGGCCAAAATCTCCCGCACACGGGTCAGTGCGGTCCGCGCGGCGCTGTCGGGATCGTCGGCGTAGGGGTAGAGCTCGACGGTAATCCATCCCTGATAGTTCATGGCCCGGATCGCCCGAAAGATCGCGGCGAAATCGATGGCGCCTTCGCCGGGAACCAGGTGATGATGCACGCGCGTGGCCGCGATGTCTTCCAAATGGAAATGGCGTATGTATTTGGCGACACGTGGGATCGACGCCGCCGGCTCGTCACCGACACAGTAGGCGTGACCCACGTCATAGTTCATTCCCACCGCGGGAGAGTCGATAAGCTGCATGAACTCGAGAAACTGGTCGACTTTTTCAATGAGCAAGCCAGGCTCCGGTTCGACCAAGAGCATGACGCCTTCCTTCTCGGCGTGCTCGGCGACGGGCTTGATCATTTCGGCAAACAGCTTGAGCGCCGCCGACCACGAAGCGCCGGCTCGACAGGCCCGCCGGGCTCGGTGGTGATGCACGGGGCGCCGAGATCCTTGGCCAGCGTGAGCGCTCGGACGGTATGGTCAATACGGATTTGGCGGTAATGCCGGTCCGGCTCGATCCACGACGGGTGCCAATAGCGCTGGCGCGGGTCGTTGAGCGCATGCATCATGAAGGCGTTGATGTTCGAGATGCCCAGCTCGTTATCGGCCAGCGCTTGCCGGATGCCTTGCTTTTGCTCGTCAAGCAGAAACGCGGGCCAAGCATGCGGCACATCGGCCATGATTTCGACCCCCGCGTAGCCAATCGCCGCGATTCGGCGCACCGCTTCGGCAAAGGAATACCTCAGATAGGCGTTGGTGCTGAAGGCGAGTTTCATGGTTGTTCCGTATACAAACATTAGCCAAATGTTTTCTTTGAAAGCGATCTGGTAGTCACTACCTCAGCCGTTTGACATATTCCTCGAACATCGCATATTGCTTGAAGAAATCGTGTTCCGGCACGCCCATGGGGCTTTTGAAGAAGCACGCCAGATTTGTCAAGACACCGCTTTCGCCGCGGCGCTGCGCCATAAGAGCGAGCCGTGCCAGGTCGATCACGAGCGGAGCAGCCAAAAGGGAATCACAACCCTGCCAGATGAATTGCAGGATCATCTTGGTTCCCAAGAAGCCTTGGAAATGAATGTGGTCCCAGGCCGTCTTCCAATCATCCATCGACGGAATGTACTCGATGGAGACGTGGGTTTCCGGCTTGTAGCCGACGATTTGCTGGATCAGCGAGTCCTTGGTGCGAATTTTCGATTCCTTGTTGGCTGGGTCATCCAGGACAAGCCCATCGCGATTGCCAAAAATATTGTGGCCGACCCAACTCAAGATGCGCAGATTGCGATAGGCGAACATCGGTGCCAAGACCGACTTCATTAACGTCTCACCTGTTTTGCCGTCTTGGCCGCACACAACTGCCTTGCGAAGGCGTGCCAATTCCAGCGCTGCCCCGAACGACGCGCCAAGGGATGGCGTGAAGTTGACGAACGGCAGTCCCAAATCGAGGGCGGCCCAGGCATAAAGAGCACTGGCCGGCAACACCGTCGTTTCGCTTGCCAGCAACGGCTCAAAAGTGGCCAGGTCGGCGTGATGTGCATCCGCGATAAACGGTGGCTCCGTCGAGGAAACGTTGACCACGACAACCTGGTCCAGCTTTTGGTCTGCTTTGAAGTCCCGCAAATCTTGCTGGATGCGGTCAATTGCTTGGCGCGGCGTCTTCACGCGCTGCACATTCGCCCAATCCGCCATTTTGGCGATCGTCGTGCCCGCGCCAAGAATCGTGCCGCCGCGGACGTTTTCATCCCACTTGGCCAGGTCCGGCTGACAGCTTTGGGTGAGAGCCGTGCTGAAAACGTTCGAGCGCTCGCGCAAGTCGCGCACCGCATCGACATAACTTGAGCGGCGAATATCATGGCCGCCCACGACGAAGTGCTCGGGAGCGTCGAGATCAACGCCCTCAAAGAGCGGGCTCGCGGTCACCAGGCCGGTCATGTCGGTCAAGCGGCGCGCCAAGGCGGACAGACCCAGGGCGGCCGTGGCGGCGACGCCTCCCCAGGCGCCGATAAACCAAATACCGACACGGCGATTGCTCATAGCAAGTGTGTTTCCTTAGTGACTGACCAAGGCGTGAAAAGCGCTGATGTTTCGGCGAGCGGGGAGCGTTAGCTCCCTGATTCTGGACATAAAGGCCGTATAACCAATTCTCGCAACTACGCATGGCTTGGTCAAGCGGCCGAAAACGGCTCATGCTCACGCGGCGCTGGGTCGTTCGGACTAGAATAGAGGTAGACTGACAAGAATCAGGGGGCTGACGCCCCCCGCTCGCCCTGAGCAGCGGAGGATCACGATGCCCGCTTCGCAAGACTTTTGCACAATCGACGAAGCGCTCGCCGAAATCAAGGCGGGGCGCATGGTGGTTTTGGTCGATGACGAACACCGCGAGAACGAAGGCGACTTGATCATCCCCGCCGAGAATGCGACACCGGAAGCCATCAACTTCATGATCGCGCAATGGATGTGGCATCGTTTGCCTGGCCATGTCGCCCGTGATCTGTGAACGTCTCCATTTGACGCCGGTTCATGGAGCCAACGTCGATCCGCAAAAAACCCCGTTCACGCAATCCATCGATGCCCGAACGGGAATTACCACGGGAACATCGGCATTCGATCGCGCGCGGACGGTTGCCGTCGCCATTGACGAAAAATCCAGCCCCGACGATCTCACGCGCGGATATGGCCATGTCAATGGTTTGCGGGCCCGCGAAGGAGGTGTTCTGGTTCGCGCCGGCCACACCGAGGGCAGCATCGACCTGGCACGCCTCGCCGGCTTCAAGGAGGCCGCTGTCATTTGCGAGATCGTGCGCCCCGACGGCCACATGGCCCACCTGCCTGAATTGCGCGATTTCTGCCAACGGCACAACATTAAGATGTGCACCATCGAGGATCTCATCAAGTTCCGCCATCGCCGGGAGCGGCTTATTCATCGCGAGCTTACGGTCAAGCTGCCGACGCGGCTGGGTGACTTTGATTTGATCCCCTACACGTCGCTTGTCGATCTGGAACCACATTTGGCGCTGTGTGTCGGCGGGGTCGGCATGGAACTCGGCGGCGCTATACCCGTGCAAAAGGACCCGATCCTCGTGCGCATTCACAGCCAATGTCTGACGGGCGACATCTTCGGCAGTTGTCTCTGCGATTGTGGCACTCAGCTTCACCAGGCGATGGCCCAAGTGCGTGCGGCCGGCAAAGGCGTCGTGCTCTACATGCGCCAGGAGGGCGCGGGATCGGACTGTTGCCGAAGTTGCAGGCTTATAAGCTTCAGCAGGTGGAAGGCTTGGACACCGTCGAAGCCAACCATCGTCTGGGCTTTGGCGCTGACCTGCGTCACTACGGCATTGGCGCCCAAATACTTTTCGACTTGGGCGTGCGCGATATTCGCCTACTCACCAATAATCCGCGCAAAGTCGTCGGCCTGGACGGCTATGGACTGCGCATCGTGGAACGCGTACCCATTCAGATTCCGCCCAATGAAAACAATGCCCGCTATTTGAAGACGAAAAAGGATAAGCTCGGGCACATCCTTGATGACGTGGAAGAGTGACGGCCATTGCATATAAAGAGTTCACCTCTCCCCATTCTTTCTTGACGGATTTGTCACCATGACTCCGGTTGTCATGATTGCCGGCGACGGGATCGGGCCCGAAGTGATGGCCGCCACGCAAAAGGTCTTGCAGGCGGCCGGAGCGCGCATCGACTGGATCGAGGCCCTGGCAGGTCTTGGCGCCGTGGACCGCTTTGGAGAGCCGTTGCCGGATGTAACGCTCGATTTGATACGCAAGTATCGGGTGGCACTCAAGGGGCCATGCACGACGCCGATCGGCAAGGGCTTTCGTTCTATCAACGTGCGTTTGCGACGTGACTTGCAGCTGTATGCCAGTGTGCGGCCGGTGCAAACCCTACCAGGCATCGACGTGCCTTATAAGGATGTCGATCTCGTCGTGGTGCGCGAAAACACGGAAGGGCTTTATGCGGGCCTGGAGCATTATGTGGTGCCCGGGGTCGTGGAAAGCCTGCGGATCGTCACGCGGGCGGCCGCCGAGCGCATCATTCGCTATGCCTTCGAATTGGCCCGTACCCAAGGACGCCGGCAGGTCACCGTCGTTCATAAGGCCGATGTCTTGCCGCTCTCGGACGGCA
Source organism: uncultured Planctomycetota bacterium (assembly GCA_963750865.1). Classification (GTDB taxonomy): domain Bacteria; phylum Planctomycetota; class Planctomycetia; order Gemmatales; family Gemmataceae; genus CAVVSQ01. The sequence goes on along the minus strand of CAVVSQ010000016.1, from coordinate 70,066 downwards.
TGTTCGTGGCCATCGCTCAAGAAGTCGCTGACGATTATCCGTTCCTTGAATTTCGGGAGACCCCGATCGACCGGGTCGCTCTTGATCTGGCGCTGGACCCGACGCATTACGACGTATTGGTGATGGAGAATTTATTTGGCGATGTCATGAGCGATTTGTGTGCCGGCCTGGTCGGCGGGCTTGGTGTGGTCCCGGGTGCGAACATCGGCCAACGCTATTCGCTCTTCGAGGCGGTCCACGGTAGCGCTCCGGATATCGCGGGCAAGGGCTTGGCCAACCCCATCGCCCTCTTGCGTTCCGCGGCCATGATGCTGGAACACATCGGCCAGCGGCGGCCCGCCCAGCGCATCGAAGCCTCGGTGCGGACCACGCTCCAGGCGCGTCAAGGACTCACGAGCGACCTGGGCGGCGACGGCTGCACCGCCAGCATCACGGATCGGTTAATCGCGAATCTGCCGAACTGAGCCGCGGCGGGGTCAGGAGACCCGCGCCGAGCGGAGGCGGGGTCAGGAGACCCGCCGAGCGCGGAGGCGGGGTCAGGAGACCCGCGCAGCGCGGGCGCTGGGCGGGGGTCTCCTGACCCCGCCCGAACCGGGGGAAGTATTCCATGAGCTTGCGTGTGACGTTAATTCAAGGCGGCGGCATTGGCTATGACCTTGTTCCCGCGGTTCAGCATATTCTTGACAAGGCCGGCGTGCATATAAGCTGGGATGAGCATTTGGCTGGCGCGGAGGCAGTGGCGCGTGGACAAGAGCCGCTGCCGCCAGCGATGCTCCAGTCGATTCAGCGCAACGGCCTGGCGCTCAAGACGAAGTTGCTGCCGACCGCCGAGGCCCCGCACACCAACTACAACGTGATCTTGCGCCGCCAGCTTGGTTTATTCGCGACCATCAGACCGCTCAAGAACATCAAGGGACTGGCTGCCCGCTTTCAAAACGTCGACATGGTGGTCGTTCGGGAATTGACCGAAGATCTTTACGCCGCCATCGAACATGAAATCGTGCCCGGCGTGGTGCAAAGCCTCAAGGTCGTGACCGAATCGGCGTGCCGGCGTTTTTTTCGCTTCGCGCTCGAGTGGGCCTGTCGGGCGCGTCGCAAGGTGGTTCACTGCGTTCACAAGGCCAACATTCTCAAGATGGCCGACGGTCTCTTTTTGGAAGCGTTTCGCTCGGAAGCCAAAGAATTCCCAGATCTGAAGACCAAGGAAATAATCGTCGACAATTGCTGCATGCAGATGGTGTCCAGGCCGCAGCAATTCGATGTCTTGGTGATGGGCAATCTTTATGGCGACATCGTCAGCGACCTGGGCGCCGGTCTCGTCGGCGGTGTCAGCGCCACGGCGGGCATCAACGTCGGCTCCGGCATCAAAGTCTTCGAGGCTTTTCACGGCGGCAGTCGCGATGCGATCGGCGCGGACCGAGCCAACCCCTTGCCGCTGTTGCTTCCCGCCATGGATCTGCTCGAGATGAACGGCGCCGAAGAAGACAGTCGGCGCATTTTGCGGGCTGTCGAAAAAGTTTTGACTGAAGGTGAAGTTCGCACCCATGATTTGGGAGGAAACGCGAGCACGACACGCATGGCGGATGCCATTATCAGAGGCGCTGTGAGCCATGACGAAAATGCCGATTGTTTCCAAAAAGCGGGCACTGACGGCTGTCTATGCAACACATTTACACGGTGGGGTTTTGGGAAGGCTTGACACCTTTTCCCTTGGGGAAGTAGACTTCAAGCTGACGAAATCGATAGATTAGCCAGAATCCCCGTCGGTTACCGGCTTTACCAAGCCTTCATTGTTGAGCGGGAGTGGAGTCCACGTGAAAGCGCTTATCAGCGATATCCATAGCAATCTGGAAGGCCTCACTGCCGTTCTGGACGATATTGACAAACACAACGTTTCGGAGATTTATTGCCTGGGCGATATCATCGGCTATGGCCCAAATCCCCGAGAGTGCATCGACCTGGTGATGAAGTGCAAGGTCGTTATCCTGGGTAATCATGACCAGGGAGCCATGTTCGATCCCGATGGTTTCAATCCCCCGGCCGAACGCGCCATTTTCTGGACGCGCATGCAGCTTGAGGCGGCTAACGAAAATCGCCAAAAGAAAGAAGCCCGTTGGGAGTTCTTGGCCGAGCGGCCGCGCGTTGTCAAGGAAGACGGTCTTCTTTTCGTGCACGGCTCGGCACGCAACCCGCTCAATGAATATGTCTTTCCCGAGGACATCTACAACCAACGCAAGATGGATCGCATCTTCGCGCTGGTTGAGAAATACTGCTTCCAGGGTCACACGCACGTTCCCGGCGTGTTCACCGAAAGCCGGCCGGAGGACTTGTACCAGTTTCAAGCGCCGGACGAAATCGACTATGTGCACAAGCTGGACAACCGCAAGACGCTCGTGAACGTCGGCTCCGTCGGCCAACCGCGCGACGGCGATTGGCGCGCTTGTTACGTCCTGCTTGGCGACAACGAGGTCCGCTTCCGCCGCGTGGAATACGATATCGAGACCACCGTCCAAAAAATCCACGACGTGCCGGACCTCGATAATTTCCTTGGCGACCGCCTTCGCGATGGCCGTTAGCATTGCGCCGTATTTTCGTTGCTGCCGTGGGACGGATTGCCAATCCGTCCTACCGTTCGTTTGCGAGCGACAAAGGTCACTAACCTCCAAATCTGCCACCATCTCGCTATGCTAAGAGTAGGTTCCGCTTGCCGAGCGGGATCTGCACCGTGCAACATCTGTATCCCACAAACAAACCAGCGTTCGACCTACGTTTATGACGTGCGTCAGTCGAACAGGTTCCGCTCGGCAAGCGGGACCTACTCACGCCGTATTCATTCTTAAAGATCAAACCTTATGCAGCAGCGCAACTTCGTTTTATTCATGGTGCTCAGCTTCTTGATCCTCATTGGCTGGGTCTGGATGCAAAACAAGCTTTGGCCGCCCAGGGCGACGCATAAGACGACCGAACCCACCGCCGAGAAATTCGTCTGGCCAAAATTTGGACCCGCAGGCACGGCAAGCGTGATAACCAAGCGAGGCTTGCCGTTGGGGGGCTTGCTGGATGGCGTAACTCTCTTGCAAGACCTGCGTTTTCCCGCGGAGCCACGACCCTATGCGCGCTGGAGCGATTTGTCGGAGGAGGACCGCATTCGGATTCAGACGCTGCTGCCATCGCCCATGCCCACGGCACTGGGGCTAGTGGCCCAGTGGTTCCCCCGCGGCCAGAAAAAAGAACCCGAACCGGCGCCGGAAGAAATTGCCTTTGGCGGTCCCACCTTCAATATCCAGGGCTCTTTCACGACGCGCGGCGCCGGCGTGCAATCGCTGACGCTCAATCAGTTCGACGCCGCCAACTGGCTGGGCGAGCCGGCGCCGGGCAAACTGGAGTTGATCGGCGACGACCCCCTGGTCGCGTCATTTCTCATGTATCACTACCCGGCCATGTTCGAGAAAGGCAAATGGGAGAACCCTGTTTTGAGCCTGGGCCAACAGATTTGGAAGCTGGAATCCAACAAGGTCCTCGCTAGCGGCACGCAGGAAGTCCGCTTTTCGACGACAGTTCCCGAGCAAGCGTTCAAGCATATCCGCATCTATAAGACCTTTCACTTGGCGCCGCGCGATTATCATTTGACGCTGCTGATCGAAATCCAGGACGAGCGCAGCCGCGACCGGCGCGGACAGCAAGGCCATCCCATTTCGATATCAACTGGCGGGCGCTCATGGACTGCCGATCGAAGGCGTGTGGTATACCAGCACGTATCGGGACGCGGTCATCGGCGTCGTGGACGCGCACGGCAGTCTCTGGCGCACCAAGGAAGACGCCATGCACATCAGCGTCAAGGAGGGGGGCGAGTTGGTTGATACCCAGCACGTCGACAGCTTGATATATGCCGGCGTCACGACGCAATTCTTCGGCTCGGTTATCGCGGTCGACAACGAGCAGCCTGGTCCCACGGACGGCGGCGTCGATGGCAAGACGATTCTCCGCTCGGCCCGACCCACGCTGGTGAGCGTCGAAACCAAGGGCATCCTCAAGGATTTCGACGACAAGTACGTTTATGTCGCGGATGCGACCGGCCTGGAACGCGCCTATTTGTTGTTGCCGCGCGTCAAAAAGCATCTGGAGACGTTGAAGCCCGCCAAGAACTCGCACATGGTCGTGAGCTCCTACGAGCTGGACCATAACCGCCGCGTGGCCACGTGGATAAGGCCCGGAGACTCGCCGCGATCCTACTTCGACGATGTCAGCGTCGGGGTCAACAGCGATGTGGTGGAGCTCAAGCCGGGGCAAAAAGTCGCCCATCAATTCTTGCTGTATCACGGCCCGGTCAAGACGCGGCTATTGGGCCAATTCACCGGCGCCAAGGCGGTCGATCAAGGCCTCGTGGACCGCTACACCGATCAACTTGCACCTGCGGACGCTGACGGATTATCGCTCGGCCGGTCCGCTCGGATCGTTTTCACAAACCATCCATTTCACCGACCTCTTGATCACCGTCACCAACCTGATGCACGGCTTGCTGTATTACCTGCATTTTCTCGTCGGCAGCTATGGTCTGACGATCATCCTGCTCACCGTGCTCGTGCGCGGCCTGATGTTTCCCATTAGCCGCAAGCAAGCGTATTTCAGCGTCAAGATGCAAGAGATCGGCCCCGAGCTGAAAAAGCTCAAGGAAAAGTATCCCAACGATCGCAAGGCCCAGACCGAAGCGACCATGGAGCTTTACCGCAAGCACAACGTCTCGCCGCTGGGAAGCTGTTTGCCGCTGCTCATGCAGATGCCGATCTTTTTGGGGCTTTATTACGCGCTGCAGGAAAGCATTCACTTTCGCTTGGCGGAGTTTCTCTGGATCAAGAACTTGGCTGCCCCGGACATGCTCTTGTGGTGGACCGAAAAAATTCCGTACCTAAGTGATCCCGACAACCTGGGCGGCATCTTTTACCTCGGCCCTTTCTTGAACCTTCTGCCCTTGATCGCCGTCTCGCTGATGATCGTCCAACAAAAGATGATGACGCCCCCCGCCATGGACGAGCAGCAAGAGATGCAGCAGAAGATGATGAAATACATGATGGTCTTCTTCGGCATCCTGTTTTATAAGGTGGCCTCGGGTCTGTGCCTCTATTTCATCTCGAGCAGCTTATGGGGCTTGGCGGAGAGGCGATTGTTGCCGAAGAAAAAACCGATGCTGGTGGTCGCCGGGGCAGCTCCGCCTCCGGGCAAACCGGGTTCCTGCCAAGCAAAAACAAAGGACCGAAGGGGAGGCTGCAAAATCAAAACAACAAGGCGGACAAGCCAAACGGAAGCGTGCAAAAGGTGAAGGATTGGTGGGCGGAGGTTTTGAAGCAGGCGAAGAAGAAGTAGGTATTGATTAGCGGCGAGGCGAAGCACGGGACCGAGGTGGCGCTTGAGGGAATCAACGCCCAAAGGGCTCTAAGTCAGCGTGCGGGATCTTGCGACACTAACCCGAAGCGTTAGCGAGGGATCCCTCGCTAACGCTTCGGGTTAGTGTCGCAGAATTACGCACCGTTATTTAGAGAAGTATCGCAAACCCTTCCTGGGCGAAATGTGCGTCGTGCGTTAGCACGTCAGTAATGCCTTCGTGGCGCATTACTTCCATTGAAATGCAGTCAGATAAGCTGTATTCCTTGTCAGCGCGACGTTTGTATAAATCGAAACCGTCAAGAAACGATTGATGGGATTGGTGACGAACGATGACCAGAGGATTAGCCAAGGCTTGTTCCACTACCCTCGTCGCGAGTAGCCGTAGCGCGGAGCCGTGGCTGCTGTAAAAGGTCAAAAACTCGCCCAACACTTCTTCTGTCGTTACTAGCGTCGTTTGTCCCAGAGAGCGCATGACCGCGACCACTCGGCCATGCAATTGATCTTTCCGATTTGCCATGGCGATCCAATAGGCGGCATCCGCAAATACCTGCCTCATGGTGCCGGCATTCGCTTCGGGGTGCCGTAAATGTAGTGGTCATGTTGTTCAGCTCCATCGGCGGGGAGCTTGTCGAATTCCTCGTCAGGAACCTTTGAAGCTAAATCAAGGATGTCCTCCCAGCCAGACTTTTTTGCCCGGTTGACGTCGCCCCCGGAGGTCGCGACCGCATTTCCCGATTCGGCTTTGCTTGACTGCTGAAGGAGCAGTCGAGTCGCTTCCGCCATTGCCTCGTCGACAGACGCGAATTGACCGCTGTGAACCATTTTGCGGATGTCGTTTTCCAGGTTTTCGGGCAAGTGAATCGTCATCGTGTGTTCTCCCAATCGATTGGTAGCCTAACACACTGGACCGCCTTTGCCAATTGAACCGAAGCGGCGTTTGCAAAGTAAAAGAGAAAGCCCCCAGACCAAGCGTGAATCTGGAGGCTCTCCTGAGGAAGCGTCTTATTCACCAGGCCATTTCCTCACGGATAAGATTACAGGAACGTAAGGCAGTGGGAAATAGCAAAAACGCGCAATTCTTTACTAGGAATTTTCGCAGGTCCGGGGTTTTGGCGGCTTTCTCACCGCCTTTTGATCGCATTGACCTCCGCTGAATCGAAGGCGGAGCCGTCGCTGCGCAGAATATCGTGGAACCACAGCGCCGGTTCCGGGCCGCCTCCCGGCGAGTTCCACGGGTAAATCGTGTTCGTCTTGCCGCTCACGAAACCCCAATTATAACAGCCGACTTTTTCTTCCTTGAAAACGGGCAAATGTGTGATAAAGCGGCTTCCCTGTGTGCGGGCCATGTATTCCGTGCAGATGACGGGTCGGCCCAATTTCTTGAGCGCATGGATTTGCTCGCGCAATGAATCGGCTTTGTTGTAATTGTGAAACGTGATGACGTCGGATTCTTCGAGTTGCAGCGCGTTGAGCTTGGCGTTGTCAAACCAGACACCGATAGTGACGGGTTGCGACGTCCGGGCAGCGTGAGCCCAGCGAAACACCTCGGCGACAAACGGCAACGACCGCGCCCCAAGGTTGTTGTTTCCCGGTTCGTTGTAAAGGTCCCACGCCAGTATGCGATCATCCTTGCCGAAGCTCGTGAGAATGTCCTTGACGTAGCGTTCTAGCCGAGGCCACTTCGTCGGGTCGAGCACCGCTTCAGTCCCGGGGCTTTGGACCCAGCCCGAATTATGAATGCCGGGCCGCGGCGCGGGTTGCTTACCAGCCTTGGGGTGTTGGTTCCAACAGTCATCGAACAAAACCAGCAGCGGGCGAATCTTGTGCCGGGCGGCGATATCGAGGAATTCACCGAGCCGTTTTTTGAAACCGGCGGGGTCTTGCTCCCAGGCGAGGTCGTGCAAAAAGACGCGCATCGTGTTCATGCGCAAGTCTTCGGCCCAGCCCAACTCCCGGTCAATGGTCTTGGGATCGAAGGTGTCCGCTTGCCACATCTCCAATTGATTGATTGCAGTGCTTGGAATGAAGTTGCTGCCAACGAGCCAGGGCTGCTTCCGATACCAGGCGTTGGCTCGTTCCTTGGTCCACCGCGCCGGCTCGGTGACAACGGCGCGGTGCGACCACTTTTTCCACACTGCGGGGTCGGCGAGCAAGTTTTATGTAGATGCCGCCCACCGTCGAGCGTGCCTGGAAGCCGGCTTGCTTAGCGTCATTAGTCCAATACCAATCGGTTAGCGGAACGCGGCTGCGCGATTCATTGGCAAAGCGATAGAGCGGTTCCACCAACGCGTGGAAATCCTTCGGGTCGTCCGCGAGAGTCGCCGTCCATACCGTCCAATCGAGCTTGGTGTAGGCCTTGCGGCTATCGAGCGGCAGGCCGTATTTGTTTTGCTTGGTCTTGTAAAAAGCGATGGCTTTGCGGCCGACTTCGGGGGGAAACAAATTGAGGCCAAGCAGCTTGTCCCAAACCAGGTTGTATTCTTGGCTCCAAGTGCCCGGGCGGTCGAAGGCGAGCCGGTAATGATCGCCGTCGTCGGCCATCTTGACCCACTGGCGTGCCATCTCGGATGCTGTTTTACGGAAGCTCGCCGCCTCGTCGCTTTTGCCGACCATATCGCACAATAGCGCATAGCCGCCCAGGGCCACGATCGCCTTGACGGATAAATTCGTATTGTGTGCCAGATGGCCGGCGAAATCGTCGGTGCACAGCTGGTTCTCGGGGTCCAGTCCTTTGTCCTTTAAGTAGTTCGCCCATTTGCTCATCAGCGGCCAATACTTTTGCGCGAGGTCGGCGTTGCCGTCGGTCTTGGCGAGCGCCGCCATCATGAGGAGCATGTTGCCGCATTCCTCGACCGGCATCTGGTCGCGGTCGCTCTTCTCGGCGCCGCCATAAACCTGGCCGTTTGCCTTGGGATAGGTGCCCAGGTCGTGTGGAGCATAGGCATGCTTCCAGCGCGGCATCGAAGCATAATCGAGAATGGGGATGAGTTGGCCCGCGAGCAGTTTGGTGTTGAGCAGCAAAAAGAACGGGCACGACGGACACGTGACGTCCACCGTGTCGATGCAGCCGTTGCTGAAATTCTCTTTGGAGAAATAGAGCGGGCTACCGTCTTTGTCGGCGACCAACTTGTGGGCGGCGACACATTGCCGAAAGGCGAGCGCGCATAACTCGGCGTAATGCGCGCCGCCGGCCTTGTCGAGATCCGCCATTATTTCCGCATCAAACTGCGCGCATTTGTCCGAAAGTGACGCGTAATCGTGTTCCGCCAGCGCAAGAGCGCAGGCATCTCCATGCCAAGTCGCCGCCAGTACGGTCGCAGTTTTTGGTGGTGATACTCGATGGCATACCCGTCGTCGTAGGCGAGCAGCAAATGACGGGACACCGTCTTGGGACCGATTTTGCCAAGGTCGAATGTCGTCGCCAAAACCGGCCAGTCTTGCCGCGCCGGACGCGGCATGTCGAGGTTATCCGCATCGCCGAGCGTGCCCGATTCGATGAAGTCCTGGCGTGCTTTGCGGTCCGATGCCATCAGCGTGGCGCCGGTCCCTGCGCCGGAATCGAGATCGTCAAATACCCCCAGTCGATGCGTAGATTGTCGCCCGCCTTGGCCAGAACTTTCTGATCTTTGCTGCCCAGGCGCATGACCTTCATGTCGCCGACATGGTAGCGTCCCCAGATCACCGGTTCGTCGGACTTGTCGACGACCCATTCGCCCGTGGCGTCAAAATAAATGGCGACTGCGTGTTGCTTGTCATCGATCGAACCCACGTCCCACGTGACGTAGGTAACCGGCCGAGCCAAAACATCGAGATCGCCCACCAGCGCCGGCGTGGTGAAGGTCAGGGTCAAACGCACACCGGCCTCCTCGAAAACGTAAATCGTCCGCGTGGGCCAGACCTTCACGCTGACTTGCTTCATCGGCGGCGCCGCGATTTGCGCCGGAGCCATGAAGCGGTAGGGCTTGCCGTCGATGCGCGCCAGCCCACACATGGCGTTGATCGTGCCGGTCCAGTGCTTGGTCCAATCGTCAGTGAGGCGATCGGACATCGACCAAACGCTGAAGTAGGGGTCATGCGTGACCAGCGGGACCGCCGGCGGGCGAAATGCTTCCTCGGCGCGGCTCATGGCAGGAGTCGCGGCCAAGAAAAGGAACAGGATGCTAAGTATTCTCGTCCAAACAACGTGCCGGCCGCGCGCCATGGTGTAGCTCCTCGAAATCCGAGCCGCGACCGTAAGGGAGCGGCTAGGTGGCGATTGGGTTGATCTTTGCATAATTGGGTCGGCTGAAATTGTATGGCGCGTGTGGCTCCATTTAAACCACCGGGCGCTGACGCTTACGGCTCGCCGGAAAGCGTTTGGCGAGGCGTAAGCGTCAGCGCCCGGTGCGAATCAGCGAACCCATCAATCAACGCCATTCATCGATGAGTGATGCGACCAGCGCCGTCCAGCCGGTTTGATGCGAAGCGCCCAGGCCCGCGCCGTTGTCACCATGAAAGTATTCGTGGAACAGCAGCAGGTCGCGCCAGTGCGGGTCCGTTTGAAATCTGCTGGTGCCACCGTAAATGGGGCGCCGGCCGTTTTGGTCGGGCAGGAAGAGCCCGATGAGGCGTCGCGCCAACTCGCGAGCCATGGCATCGAAGGTGAACGTGGTCGTGGGCAACGGCACGGTGACGTCATTGCCGAAAGCCTTGCCGAGCTTGCGCAACGATTCGATGAGCAGAAAATTAGTGGGAAACCAGATCGGGCCGCGCCAATTCGAGTTGCCCCCCTTTATCTTGGAGCGCGCTTCGGCCGGTTCGTAGCCCACCTCCGCGCCGTCGTATTCAAATGGATGCCGCTCGTGGTATTTCGAAAGGCTGCGAATGCCGTGAGGCGACAGGAATTCGCCGGCATCCCAGACGCACCGCAAGATGCGGACGAGTTGCTCCTGATTGACGATGGTCAGGGCGTGGGTAACCGTGCCATCGTGATCGACGGTATGGATTACGTCTTCAGCCAAGTCGCGGCGATTCTTGAGAAACCACTTGACGTGGCCGCTAAACTCCTTGAACGGCGCGATCCAGGCCATTTCGAGCCTTTCGACCGCGAACAGCGGAATCAGACCGACAAGTGAGCGCACCCGGAATTTGCGGAAACGGCCATCGGGGTAACGCAGAACGTCATAAAAGAAACCGTCGCGCTCATCCCAAAGCTGGTAGTCGCGGTTGCCCATGTGTTTCATGGCCGCGGCGACATAGGCGTAGTGCTGGAAAAATTTGGTGGCCAAGCTCTCGTAAACCGGATTGGCATAAGCCAGTTCCAGGGCGATGCGCATCATGTTGAGGCAAAACATGCCCATCCAGCCGGTGGCGTCGGCCTGCTCGAGCACACCACCGCCGGCCGAGACCGTGCTGCGATCGCAGACGGTGATGTTGTCCAGGCCGAGAAAGCCTCCCTCGAAGATGTTGTTGCCGGCCCTATCGACCTTATTGATCCAAAAGGCGAAGTTGATGAGCAGCTTGTGAAAGCAGCGTTCGAGGAACTCGCGATCACGCCGGCCCGTGCGCTGCGAATCCATGTTGTAGACGCGCCACACCGCCCAGGCGTGAACCGGCGGATTGAGGTCGGAAAACTCCCATTCATAAGCCGGCAATTGACCGTTGGGGTGCTGAAATTGCTCAAATAACAAGACCCACAGTTGTTCCTTGGCATACGCCGGGTCGATGAGGGCCAAGGTAACGCACTGAAAAGCCAGGTCCCACGCGGCGAACCAGGGATACTCCCACTTATCGGGCACCGTCATCACGCGCAGCGAATTGAGGTGCCGCCAGTGCTCGTTGCGAATCTTGTGGCGGTCGGGCGCCGGTGGAGTCACGCCGTCGCCGCGTTGCCAATCCTTGACGTCGAACAAATAGCTTTGCTTCGTCCACAGCAGCCCCGCGAAGGCTTGCCGTTGCACGCGCCGCTCCTCGGCGCCGGCATGGGGCGGGTGAAGATGCTCGTAGAATTCGTCCGCCTCCTGCCGGCGCTCAGCGATGATCCCATCGACTTTGGCCAGTGGACTCTTACCGTTGATGGCGTCGGTCAAACGCAGGCGAAGCACCACCGATTGCCGTGCCGGAACGGCGGGAAATACATAATGCAGCGCAGCTTTGGTGCCGACTTCCGCGGGGTTCAGACAGCGCTCGCCATTGACCAGCCAGCGGTGAAAGGCGTCCTTGACATAAGGCCGGCGCGGCGGATGCTCCGGCCCGTGGCAGCGCGGCATGTTCGTTTCATTGTCGGTAAAGAGCAGATTCGCACCCGGCGGCCCAAAGAGCGTGCGTGGCCCCAGACGATACTCCACCGGGATCGTGGCCGGCGGCTCCAAGGTGGAATCGTCAGTGATGAGGCCCACGTAATCCGATGCGGGGCGAAGTGGACGAATGCTTGGTTCCGGCCCGGGCACCGCACTCCACGACCACAGATTGCGAAACCAGAGATGCGGCAAGATGTGCAACGGCGCCGCCGCCGGACCACGGTTGAATGCTTCGATGCGAATGCACAAATCTTCGGGCCCGGCCTTGGCGTATTCGATGACGATGTCGAAGTAGCGGTCGTCATCGAAAATCCCCGTATCCAAAAGCTCATATTCGAGCCCTTGGCCGGCGCGGCGCTGGTTTTCCTTGATGAGCGCAATAGGGATACGCCCGCTGAGGATACTTATAGAGATAGCGCATGTAGGAATGCGTGGGCGTGTTGTCGAGGTGGAAATAATATTCCTTGACGTCTTCGCCGTGATTGCCTTCGGTGGGCGTCAAGCCGAACAGCCGCTCCTTGAGAATCGGGTCGCGGCCATTCCAGAACGCGGGGGCGAAGCAAAGAAGCTGATAGCGGTCGCAGATGCCGGCGATGGCATCTTCCCCCCAGCGATAGGCTTTGCTGCGGGCCAAGTCGTGCGGCAAGTACGCCCAGGCGTTGCCGTCGGGGCTATAGTCCTCGCGGACCGTGGCCCACGAGCGCTCGCTGACATAAGGGCCCCAGCGCCGCCAGCCATAGATATCGTCTTGGATTTCCCGCAAGCGCTGGTGTTCTTGGGTGGGCATGGCGAATGGCGCTGGGTAAACTTGCGGCTCTAAATTACGTCCATGCTTCGGCGATACTAACCCGAAGCGTAAGCGAGGGATCCCTCGCTTCGGCGACACTAACCCGAAGCGTAAGCGAGGGATCCCTCGCTTACGCTTCGGGTTAGTGTCCCAAGATCGCGCACGCTGAATTTTTCACATCACATGCGTTAATTGCCCGCGTGCCGTTCATTTGTTTTGGCGGCGTGAGCAAAACGAAGTTGCACCGGCACTTCACACCGCAACTTCGATTGAGGATTCGCCAAGCGCACCAGCGCGGCAACTTTGCCGTCCTGGGGATTCGCTTCCAGTCCCACGAACACGAGTTTTCCCGTGCCGTGCGATGTAGCCGCGTTGTCCGTGCGGACTTCCACCTCGTCGCCGAGTTTGCACATGTCGGCTTGGGCCAAAGTCAGTTGGCAGCGAACGTCGATCTCCCGGATGTCCAAGACTTCGCCCCAAACGGTCGTCCCCGGTCGTGAGACCATGCCGGGATGCACTTGCAGGCGATTGACGACGCCGTCGATCGGCGCGCTCACGACATAATGTTCCAGTTCCGCCATCGACAACTCCACCGCCGCCTTGGCCGCCCGCTCGTCCGCTTCCGCCTTCAGTGCCGTCGCACGCGCATCGTGGATGCGCTGCTCGGCGACCGCCCCTTGGCTCTGCAACTTTTCGAGGCTGATCAAGTAGCGCCGCGCCTTGCGCATGGCGATGCCGGCCGTTTCCAGATTGGCCTTTTTCACGCGGACATCCGCTTGCGGCTCATCATCATCGATTTGGATCAGCGGCTGCCCTTTTTTGACCAGGTCGCCGACCGATACCAGCACATCGGTCACTGGATGCAGGACCGCCGGGGCGAGAATCCCCTTCCGCTTGAGGACGCACTGAGTTTGTCCGCGCACTACAAAGCCGAGCGGCTCCGATTGGGCCGCCGAGTATCCGGGCTTTGCGTCCGAGTTTTGGGCGTCGCTTTGAACGGCGTTCGCGAGGACAATCGCGACGGTCACCAGCGAAATGCTTCCCAGCACGATTTTTGTCACGGACAAGTCTCCCGGCCAAGCATGGTGACGCGCAACTCCGCTATTCTAAGGAGCGGCATGCGGGTGATGCCAGAATAATCGCCGGTGTTTTCCGCACGGTCATTTGGGTTGCGGTAGCCGTTGCGTCGTCCAATAGAGAGCGTTGGCAATCAGGCGGAGAAAATTCTCGTCTTCGAAGTCTCTTTGGTGGCCCAAGGATGTGTAAAAGATCCGGCCGCCGCGGTAGGCACGCGTCCAAGCGATCGGCTCCGTATGTCCTGGATTGCTGCCGGTGAGCAATACGGCCACGTCGCCGGCCAAGCCGGTGTTTTTGTACAAGCTCCCCGCCGACCGAGTGAGTCTGACCCCCGCGAGAATAGGGTGGCTTTTGCCCGTCTCGGTCGCGTTCACGATTGTCGGCGGCCCGGCCGGATAGTGGTTTTGATAGTTGCCTCCCAGCACTTCCTTATCGAGCTCGAGCCAATTCTGGAAGGCATGGCTGGCCGTCCGGATGCCGACGAGCGGCTTGCCGGCCAGGCAATATTTCTTGACGCGCTCAAGCTGCTCCCCCTGGATCGTCAAGCGCCGAGCAAACAGAACCATCACATCGCAGGTCTCCAGGTTCTCCAGCCCCGGCACATCATTATCAGCCTTGCGAAATGCCCGCGAGCATCGGATCGAATAGCGCTTTTCCAAATACCCCTGCAACGCGCCGAGCGACGCATCCGAATCATACTCCAGGGCACCGGAGACCAGGCAGACCTTCAAGGGAGTCTTCTTCTCCTGAGAACCAGCGGAGGCCATCAGGCCCAGCCAGCAAAATGTGAACGGCATCATCCCAAGGCACAGCTTCATGCGGTTGTTTTATCGATTCAGTCACCATGCAACGAGCATCCTGCCTCGGCAAACCAATTGTTCACGGAAAGATCGCTGTGAACACATGCTTTGCCTAACGCATCTCCGCACTCCTCCGTGGCTTTACAGCCGCCAAAAAGGGGCATATGTTCAAAATTCACGGGGTATGGCAGCCGTGCAACGCCCCTGCCATTTTGCGGTCCCAAAACTCGATAGCGCAATGAGTTCCCTCAAAACGCGGCGAATTCACGGTTTGGGCCTCCCCAAAGTCCGGTGCCTTATGCTCTGCTAGGGTTGTGCGGTTCATAGGCGGCAAAATGGTTGAAGGGCTTCGGGGTGATCGTAAAGTACTCATCTCGCTCCGCGAGATGAAAGAGCATCTCGCGGAGCGAGATGAGTACTTTAATTCGGGGGAGCGAACCGATGGAGGTCTTCGATCCAACGCAAGAATTTGATGTGGTTTATCGCCGCCTGCCCCACTGGTCGCAGCCCGGAGCCATCGCATTTATCACCTGGCGAACCTGGGATTCGCTTCCCGAAAAAGTTATTCGCCAGTGGCAAGAGGAACGGGATGCCTGGCTGACCAACCACGGCATTGACCCGTCATTGCCGAGTTGGCAGGAATGCGTCCGACGACTGGACCACCAGGCCGGCCGCCAATTCCAAGCTTTCGTGGCCGATCGACGGAACGACCATCTCGACGCCTGCCACGGCGAGTGCGTTCTACGGCAAGCGGAATTGTCGCTCGAAGTTGCCAATAGCCTGCAGCACTTCAACGGCGATCGCTACGACGTGACCGATTTCGTGGTGATGCCGAACCACGTCCACCTGCTAGCGGCATTTCCGCGCTCCGACGATATGCTGCCGCAATGCGATTCATGGAAACACTTCACGGCAACCAGGATCAACCGCATCCTCAACCGCAAAGGGCGCTTTTGGCAGCAAGACGGTTTCGACCATCTGGTTCGTTCCCAGGAGCAGTTCGATTACCTCCGCGATTACATCGCCAATAACCCTACCAAAGCCAATCTCAAAGCCAGCGAGTCCCGTCTGTACTCATCTCGCTCCGCGAGATGAAACCGCATCTCGCGGAGCGAGATGAGTACAAATCGCCGGGACGATTCAGAAGAACGTGGGAGAGACGGGAAGACGCACATCCTCATGGACCGACCCGCATCGTTGGGCCGGCCGGCAGGAAGCAAGGTGCCGGTGCCATAAGCCTCCCAGGTCCGCAACCATCAAAACTCCCGGAAGCTGTTGCCGCCGTAGCGCCGTTGATAGTATTATCCGAGATGCGTTACCCCCCGATCGTTCACTCTCCCGCAAGGTTTGGCCATTCATGACCGCACCGGCGCCTATCAAACCGACCCACAAGGCGATCAAGGAATATCACCAGGCCCTGCAAGCGTACCAGGACCAACGCGTCACCCACGAAGGCGCCCTGGAAACCGCCTTCCAGCGCCTCCTCGCCGACACCGCCAAGACTGCACCACTGCACGCTCATCCCCAAGCAGAAAATCAAAGTCGGCAAAAACAACATCTTCCCCGACGGCACCGTCCGCGACACCCTTTACGACACCCGCCTGGGCTTCTGGGAGGCCAAGGACACCGACGACGACCTCGACGAGGAAATCGCCGCAAGAAATCGCCAAGGGCTATCCGCTCAACAACACCATCTTCGAGGACACCCGCCAGGCCGTCCTCTTTCAGAACGGCAGCGAGCGCTACCGCTTCGACCTGACCGACAAGAAGCAAGTCGCCGACCTGCTCAACGAGTTCTTCGCCTACACCGAGCCGGACATCGAGGGCTTTCACCAGGCGGTCGCCGAGTTCAAGGACCGCGTCCCGGAACTGGCCAAGGGCCTGGTCGCCAAGATCGACGAGGCCCACAAGAGCAACAAGAAATTCCAGGCCGCCTTCGACGAGCTTCTTCACCATCTGCCAGACGGACGCTCAATCCCGAACATCAGCCGCGCCGCCGTCGATGAGATGCTCGTCCAGCACCTGCTCACCGAACGGCTCATTCCGCAAGATCTTCGACAATCCCGAGTTCATCGCGCCGCAACGTCATCGCCGCCGAGATCGAGAAGGTGATCGACGCCCTGGTCAGCCAGAGCTTCAACCGCGACGAATTCCTCAAGTCGCTCGACCGCTTCTACCGGGCCATCGAGAACGCCGCCCGCACCATGGAGGATTTCGCCGAGAAGCAGCACTTCCTCAACACCGTCTACGAGCGGTTCTTCCAGGGCTACTCGGTCAAGGTCGCCGACACGCACGGCATCGTCTACACGCCGCAGGAAATCGTCGATTTCATGTGCGCCAGCGTCGCGGAGGTCCTCGAAACCGAGTTCGGCCTGACGCTCGGCTCCAAGGGCGTCAACATCCTCGACCCCTGCACCGGCACCGGCAACTTCATCGTCAACCTGATCGGCCGCATCCCCAAAAAGGACCTGCCGCGCGTCTACAGGGAGCAACTCTTCGCCAACGAGGTCATGCTGCTGCCGTACTACATCGCGGCCCTGAATATCGAGCACGCGTATTAGGAACGGACGGGGGAGTATGAGGCGTTCGAGGGGCTGTGCTTTGTGGATACGCTGGAACTTGCGGAAGCAGATGGAAACCAACCGTTATTCGAATACATGAATGAGGAAAACACCGCGAGAGTGAGCGCGCAGAAGATAACGCCCATCACCGTGATCATTGGGAATCCGCCATACAACGCCTGGCAATTGGACGAAAACGACAACAACAAGAATCGGAAGTATCCCATAATTGACCAGCGAATCCGCGAGACTTACGCGAAGGATTCAGGCGCAACCAACAAAAACGCACTCTCTGATGCTTATGTAAAGTTCTTCCGTTGGGCAGTCGATCGACTCGGGACACGGGAAGGAATTGTTTGTTTCGTCACCAACAATAGCTTTGTGGACCAGTTTGCCTTTGACGGGATGCGCAAGACACCTGCTCCAGGATTTCTCCCGGATCTACCACGTGCACTTGGAAGGAAATGTTCGCCATAACCCTACCTTGGCCGGAACCACTTACAATGTTTTTGGGATTCAAGTCGGCGTCGGCATTACGCTCGCGATTCGCAGTGCCAAGCACCGTAAGAAAGGAGTGAGGTTCATTCGCATGGACAAGCTGCTTCGCAAGGAGGAAAAACTGGCCCTCCTTGCAAACATGAAAAGCATAAGCGGTCCAAAATGGAAGAAAATCACGCCAGACGAGAATTGCACCTGGCTAATACCCGCAAATGGCAGTCAGTTCGCTTCGTTCTTATCCATTGGCAATAAAGCGGCAAAATCTGGACGTGATGGAAATCCTGCAACGATTTTCAAAGTATTCTCGGTGGGTGTGAAAACCAATCGCGATGAAGTAGTTTACGATTTTCGTGCGGACGTTCTCGCGGAACGAGTTCAAAGCTTCATCGAGGCCTATAACGCTGAACTGGATCGCTACAATCGCCAATCCGCAAATGTAAATGTCGATGATTTTGTGAGATATGAGAAAATTAAGTGGAGCCGAGACTTGAAGCTTGATTTGCAACGGGGTAATCAAGCGGTCTTTGATCGGTCTAAGGTGAGATCGTGCTTGTTTCGGCCATTTTGCAAGCGGTTCTTGTTCTTTGACCGAATCTTGAATGAAGAAATTTACGTCTTCCCACATTTCTTACCAAAATCGCGAAATGAAGCGGAAAACCGCATTATTTCAGTAAGTGACATTGCCTTTCGTGCGGAGTCATTTAGCGTAATGATCTCCAATTTGATTTGCGATCTGCATTTGTGCGCCACAACGGATGCCCATCAATGCTTCCCCTTCTACGTCTACGACGAAGACGGCACCAACCGCCGCGAGAACATCACCGACTGGGCCTTGGAGCAATTCCGCACGCACTACGGCGACAAGAAGATCAGCAAGTGGGACATCTTTTACTACGTCTACGGCCTTTTGCACCATCCCGGCTATCGGACGAAGTTCGCCGACAATCTGAAACGCGAGTTGCCGCGCATTCCGTTCGCGGCGGATTTCCGCGCCTTCGCCGCTGCCGGCAAGGAACTGGCGGTGCTGCACCTCGATTACGAAAAGCTGGAGCCGTATCCCTTAAAGTGGATCGAAACCGAAGGCGTGCCGCTCTCCTACAGGGTCGAGGACAAGATGCGGCTCACCAAGGACAAGACGGCCCTGCGCGTCAATCCGTCGCTGACGCTCGCCGGCATCCCGCCGGAAACCTTCGAGTACCGCCTCGGCAACCGCAGCGCCCTGGATTGGGTCATCGACCAATACCAGGTCTACGAAGACCCACGCAGCGGCATTCGCTCCGACCCCAACCGGGCCGACGACGAGGAATATATCGTCCGCCTCGTCGGCCAAGTGGTTCGGGTGAGCCTGGAGACGGTGAAGATCGTCAATGGCTTGCCCCCCGCCTACGCGAGCTAAATCAACGCCACATTGCCGGTATCCGGCGACAACGCTCCCGTGGCCCGCGATTTGCATTGAAATCCCATAGCAGCGCGGCCGGTGGCGACCCGGCTGCGCCTAACGAGGAGGTTAGCCATGGCAGACCAGAAAAGCAGGGGCGGGCAAAAGCAGGGCAAGCAGCAGCCCAACCAACGGGAGCGGAAACAAGGCACCACAACCGGTGGCGCCGGCGAGCGCTCCGACCGGGACAAGCGGGCCGACCAGACTTCGAATCCCGACGACGCGGCCCGCCAGCCGACCCATGAGCAACGATAACCAGTAAGCGCGTTCGGAAATAAAGGGATCTGGACCATTCCCAGCGCACGCTTTGCTTGGTTTTGCGAGAGACTTGGAGGTCCAGTCACCTTTTTTCCGCTCGCTTTAAGCGACTTTTAGCTCAGGAGAACAACCTTATGGCACGTCACAGCAGCCGGGTGGGAAGAACGATGTCAACCATTGAGGCTTTGCGCATCACACACTAAGTACGGGCCGGTATATCCCGGCCCGTTCTCTTGCTATCAGCACGTTTCATTTCCCTTCAGGCGGCCCGCCCGCGCCGACGGTGTCCGCCCCGGCCGCCGGAGCCAGCTTGGGTGTTGTCGGTTCCTGGGCCGCTCGCCCCGGCGTGGGCCTTCGGCTTTTTGCCTTCATCCTTTTTCTCGTGTATCTTGCGAGCTACTTTCTCGTTCGTGTGCTGCCCTTTGGTATCAGACATGAGAATCTCCTTTGAAAAGTATGGGTCCGCCGATAACGTCGCAAAGGGCATGCCCATCCCTGTGGCAGTGGCACAGGCTCCCGCTATCCGGGGTTTCGGAGTACCTCAACCCCGGCCACCAGTCCCATTAAGGGTCCGGCACTCGTCATGGTAAATCCACATTGCGTAAATGAGTTAGTGCGCCAAACCAGAAGGACACGCATTTGCACGTTGTCGTTCTGACGCCGCACCAGGTTGACGTGCAGGCGGAGCCTGCCGGGCAGTGCGTTACCAGGCGGAGCCTGGTAACGAGGGTTCGAGAGTGGTGCCTGCTTAGGAGACGAGATGCGTATTCTCTAGCTCCTTGTCGTCCTCGGCTTCGGGCTGACGCAAGCTTGCCCAGTGCATGACGCGGCGGGTGATCTCGGCGGCTTGGCGGCTATGGACGGGGGGAGCGGCTGGCTTAGGCCCATGCCGAGGTCGACGCCGAGGCGGCGCTGGATCACGTTGGCGGTAGCCAGGGCAATTTCACGATTGGGCAGACGCGCCAAATCACGCAGGGCGGACAGGGCTTTGGCCCGATTGGGGCCTTCGACGCGCTCGCCCAGGATGCATTCGGCCGCGATGAGGCGCAACGAGGCGGGATTGGACGGCTCGAGCAATTTATCCAGCAACGGCGGATCGATTTCCTGGAAGTTTTGCAGCAGGCGGCCTAATTCCAGACGCCAGACCGCCGGCGTGTGCGGATTGGCAAGCTCCTGCGCCAGGCGCTTGCACAAGCTCCAGTCCTGGGTGTTCGCTGAGAGCCCGGTGAAAGTGGGTCGTGAGCGTCATGGCGGCGCGGGCCGACAAGACGCCCTTCTCCGCGCACCAGGCTTTGAGATCTTTGACGGCTTCGGCGGTCAACAATTGACCGTCATGTGTCAATGGCCCGTCGCTCAAAAATAGCGGATCGGCCAGGATGCGGCGCGACGGCGAAGCGAATCCAATCCCAGCGGTGCTCCGTGTCCCACAAGAGTGCTTCCGTGGTGGCCCGCCGGACTTCCAGGCTGGCATCGTGCAGGAACTGCGCCAGCGTTTCCACCAACTCGCGGTTGTCCACGTTGCCCAGGGCCGTAACGGCGGCGGCCCGAATCACGGGTTGCTCCGCCCGCTGCGCGATCTGCAATACCAGCTCGGCCTGACCCGGACGCCAATCCTTGCGAAACTCCAGTGCCGCCAGCGCCGCCACGCGCACCTCCAGGCGCGCGTGCCGCAACAGCGCCAGCGCCGGGGCGGCGTCATAATTCAGGGCAGCCCGCAAGGCCTTCACTTCGGGCAAAGTCCGGCAGACGCCCAGATCGGCGGGCCATTCCTGCCGGGCGGCCAAACCTTGGGCAAGAATGTTGGCGCGGCGCAGGCGCGGCGCGCCCGATTCGCTCAATGTTTGAAAGCCGAACACCACCATCGGCACCAACCAACAAAATGGCTTTGGACAAATGCGTGAACCAATCCTCGTTTTGACTCCCGATCCACAGCCACGCCAGCGCAATCAAGTACAGCGTGACCACCGGGGGCCCCAGCGGCTGACTGGAAGAACGCCGGCTGAAAAAGGCCAAGAAGCAAAAGACGCCTTGCACGCCCGTGCCGATCCAGAGCATCACGATTATGTGTGTCCATGGCTGCATGGCGAAGGCTGGCAATCAGCAATAGCCCCGTGGGCAGCAGCAAAAACGCGAAGCGCCACAGCGGCGCGAAAAAGGCCGCCAGCCGGTGGCGAATCAACCCTGCAAGCATCGGTCGCATGAGCATCTCGTCCGGTGAACGTGGGCGTATGTTCACATTAAACGGGGCGAGCTTTGCCGCCCTTGTGGAAATTATTGGTCATGGATGCGAAACGGGCAAGAAAATCGGCACGGTTCGGGCCGCGGCGTCTGATTAGCGAGCTAAAGTGGTGGGACGGATCTGAGCGAACCTTGCTTTCAGGAGGATATCATGGGTCGCGCCTTGCTGATCTCATTGGCGACCTTCCTGGCCGCCCTGGCCGGCATCGGCTGATGCGCCAGAGGCATCGGCTCAATATCAATACAACAACAGCTATCCCAGCTACCAGCTAAGCCGCTTCTACTATTACCCCTACCAATATTTTCCCCATAACTATTGGCCGGCGACCTCGCCCAAGTGGCCCGAAGCGCCGGGCAGCCTTACATGAAGCCGCCGGCTTATCAGGCCTACCCCCCGTTCCTCCAGCCCACGTGGCGCTATGAATTGTGGGAAGCCGCAGAAGTATTATCGCGGCTCGCATTTTTGGCTGGATCAGTTTTGACCTGGTTCAGCATGCCGCGATCTTGCGACACTAACCCGAAGCGTAAGCGAGGGATCCCTCGCTTACGCTTCGGGTTAGTATCGCCAAATCATGGACCGTGATTTAGTTCGCACAACAACCGCACGACCTCCTCGACGTCGCGGGCCGTCGTGCGCCAGTTCACGAAACAGAGCCGCAAGCAGACCTTGCCATGCAGCCGAGTCGTTGACAGAAACGCCTTGCCGGAGCGGCGTGCTTCCTCGCAGAGCGCCAGGTTCGCGCATATCGAGATCATTTTCCGTTATTGTGCTGGACGTGGGGACATATCGAAAGCAGACGATGCTCAGCTGCCGCGGGCTGAGAATCTCGAAGGCGCCGGCGTCTTCCAAAAGCTTTTGCGCATAGTCCGCAAGCCGGCAGCAATGCGTGACCATCTCGCGATACCAGCCCACACCTAGGACTTTCATTGAAAACCAAATCTTCAGCGCCGGAAGCGGCGCGTGAGCGCGATGCCGTGGTCGGCAAAGTTGATTTCCTCCTCGCCAGGGGCCACGTCTTGCATATACTCGGGCCGAATCTGAAACGTGTCCGCGAGCAATTGGCCGTCGCGCACCAAAACGCAACCCGCATCGAACGTCTGCGCGAACCACTTGTGCGGATCAAGCGTGATCGAATCGGCGCGTCGATGCCGCGCAGGACAGACCTTACCCTCCTCGGTCAGCACCGCCGGCCAACCATAAGCGGCGTCCACGTGCAGCCAGAGGCGGTTTGCTTGGCAGACATCCGCCAATTCGTCCAGGGCATCGACCGTGCCGGTGTTGGTCGAGCCCGCATTGGCCACCACCAGCCAAGGCAGATTCCCCGCACGCTGGTCGGCCGCCAAAGCCGCAATCAGTGAGTCGCTCGCCAGGCGATGCTCAGGATCAGCGGGCAACTTTCGCACTTGATCCGGCCTTAACCCAATGATCTTCGCGGCACGATCCACCGACCAATGGCGGTGTTCCGAAACGTACACCACGGCCCTTTGGCGGTCCGCCCAAGCGAGTTTTTCGCGGGCCACAATCAGGGCGGTGAGATTCGCTTCCGAGCCGCCGCTGGTCAAGATGCCGCGTGCTTCACTTGGATATCCTAAAAACTGCTTGAACCAATCGAGCACCAGGATTTCGACTTCCGCCGCGGCAGGGGCTTCCTTCCACACTCCCGAAAAGATGTTGAGCGCGGCACAAAGCCAATCGCCCAACATGGAGACAAATGTCGGCGCCGCCGGAATAAACGCGAGAAAGCGCGGATGGTTGAGCCGCATCGTATACGGCACGATCTTGGCGTAAACCTCTTCCAAGACCTGGCTAAACTCCTCGCCATCCTCCGGGGGCGGCTGCCGTAACAACGCCTCCATCGCGGCCCGACCGGCGGTCTTGCCGACCGGTCCATCGGCCATCTTCCATATAGTCCTTGATTACCCGCGAAGTGACGGCATTGCAGGCGTCTTGCAGCCAATCGAGAGAGGGATGGAAAGGGGTGGCCGAGCAGGCCCTGCGAGCGTCTTCGAGAGAGAGGTCCATGGCATCGACAACGGGGTGGCACGCCCTGAGGTACTCCGAAGGGCGTGCTTTTGCCAGAGAGCCACGCCCTTCGGAGTACCTCAGGGCGTGCCACCCATTTTACGACACAAATACTCCACTTAGGTTGCCTAAGCGTTACTGCCGATGGGCGTGCTTGTGGTGCTCATCGACCTTGTCCTTCGGCGATGTGCCAGCCGCAGTCATCGCAAGGAGGAGCTTTTTCGAAGCAGGGATCGCAATAGAGCGGGCCGCCTTTGAACGATTGCTCGAGCCGCGCCTGGTCTTCGTCCGACAAGCTGCCCGGGTCGCCGGGCATCGCCAAATGGTCGCCGCAGCCGTCGCACGTTCGCGACGCCAAGGCCGTCATGAGCGGGACGAAATGGTCGTGCACCCAGCGCGTCACCTGGCCCGTGCCGTGACACAAGGGGACACGCCATGCTCATCTGGGCGGCAATCGCCTTGCGGATGAACGCGCTCTTGTTGGGAAGTTGGTTCAAGAAATCGGCCAACTCCTCTTCCACCTTGAAAGCCACCACGGCGGTTTTCGGCGACTTTTGCGTCATGCTTGCGGTCCTTGGGAAAGCGGCTCAATACGTTATAATGATTTTACGCTTGATTCCCGCTCGTCGCAAGTTAGGACGCGTCCTCTCCATGATCCAATCGCTTATCAGCACGCTTCTCTGCACCGCCACAGCGCTTTCCGGCTCCGGCGCAGCCTTCGCGCAAACCGCGGCAACCAACAACGCAGAAGATCGCGTCGCCGCCCGCGTTCTCTACGTCGCCGTTCCGGAGTTGCCGGAAAACCTCTCCCCGGCGACCGCCTGGACCACCGCCGAACGGGCCGCCCTCGACTTGTTGTTTAGCCGCCTCGTGCAAGTTCGCCTCGAAGAACCCCCCGGCCAACGCTACGAAACCGACCTGGCCGCGAAGCTGCCAGAGCGTGACGGCCTCCACCTGCATGCGCAACTGCGCGAGGACCGTTACTGGTCCGACGGCGAACGGGTCACCGCCGCCGATGTCCGCCACACCGCGTATCTGTTGCGCGCAACCTCGACCTGGCGTGATTTGGTCGAAGTGCCGCGCTTCGACGGCCTTCCCTTGGCGTTGGACTTCACTCTGAGACACGGCTTGATGGATCCGTATGCCCCGCTGAACTTCTACGTCTTGCCCCAAAAATATCGTGGGCAAAGTCTCAGCCGCGCCGACGACGCCGACTTCGCCAAGGCACCGGTCGGCAGTGGACCTTTCGTATACATGGGGCGCAAGCAAGAGGGCAACACCACCGTCGCCGTCTTTGGAGCCAATCCTCATTTCCGCGCCAATAACGAGGCAGGTACGGTGCGTGAAGTTCGCATGATCGCCTGGAAAGACGTATCTTTCGCAAAAAAGCCAACCCCGCAATTGCTTCTCGATGGTCCCCAGCGCACCGCTCGATGCCGCCAAGCAAACCGGCTACACTGCCGTTCGCGCTGACGTCAATCGCCGCGTCTACTTCCTGGCCGTCAATCACCGTGTGCCAGTCCTGGCGAACCCCGACCTACGCCGCGCCCTGGCACATGCCATCAAGCGCGACAAGATCTTGCAGGACTGCTTTCTGCCCGGCGGCGCGAACGTCGCGCTCAACGGGCCCTTCCCGCCGCACTGCTGGGCCTGGTGTTCACCCCGCGCGTGCCCGCCGACCCGTATCAGCCCGAATTGGCCAAATCGCTGGCGAAAAAATTCGGCTCAACCACCGACCAAGTCCGACTCTCGCTCAAGTATCCCGCCGACGCGCCGGGTGTCAAGCAGGCGTGCGCCGCCATCGCCGAGCAAGCAACCAAAGTGTTCGCGGAATCCGGCGTGCAGCCTGGGGATCGATCTCACACCGCTGGCACCCGCACCAATGCGACGCGCGCATCAACACGCACGACTATGAATTGGCCTATCACCACTGGGACTTCGCCGACGATAATTATTGGCTCTGGCCGCTCTTCGACCCCCATCCCGACGCGCTAGGCAAGGGCGGCTCCAACGTGTTGGGCTACACCAACGACGCCAAGCTGCAAACGCTGCTGCGCTCCGCCATGAGCCACCGCCAATTTTCCGCCGTGCGCGACATCCAGCAAAGCGTTCACGCTCACTTCTACGAGCGCATGCCGCTCATCCCGCTTTGGCAGCTCGACGAGACGTGCGCCGCACACACATCGCTGGCCGCGCCCGGCCTCGACCCCCAACGCCCCTTTGCCCGCATCGTTGATTGGCGAATCAACGTCAATCCCTGATCTGGTGCTGTCATCGCCCTGGCTTCCGTGGGACGGCTCTCCTGAGCCGTCGCAAGTGCGTCGCCTCGCCAAGTAGGCCGCCGCGCAACGCTAGCCGACCCTCCTGGTTTCCCTTGCCAATCCCCGGTGGCCAGTTAAAATACACGCGTAACACGGTGGGCATAGCTCAATTGGTTAGAGCAGCGGTTTGTGGCACCGCAGGTTGCCGGTTCGATTCCGGTTGCCCACCCTTCGTTTGTTGCGCCAGATTCGCACTCAACGAGCCTCCTCCGAGCATGCCAAACACAGGCGGAGACAGGACCAGTTATCCTGTCTCCGTCGGCTGAACAGAATGGAACTTCCGGTGTGGGTGGATGTCGCTTCCAATTTGTTTGTCGCACAGGCCTCATTGAATGAAATCTGTTGCCACGCGAAGTTAAGCCCGTTAATCACTCACTGACGCGCACAGGCATCACCCGATAGGCCGATGCGTCCGTCCTTAGGGAATAGGGTGACGGTCTCGCGCTCGCCGCCGTCTTCACGGATGACGAGGACTTGAGCCTGACTGCCGGAACGAGCGACCGCATCCGCCAGCGCCTCGAAGGTCGGAGTCGGCGTCCCGTTGAAGTTCAGAATGATGTCGCCGATTTCCAGGCCCTCCTTGGCCGCAGTGCCCTTGAATAGACCGGTGATCTCGACACCGTAAAGGGCCGTTTCCGCTTCGTCAGCCTCCTGGTTCTCCTCACCATTCTGAGCTTCTTCCGCCTCGTCGGTATCCGATGACGGTGCGTCCAATTCACCATCCACATCTCCCATCGGCTTGTGTTTGTGCTTATGCTTGTGATCGTGATTAACTTGCTTTGGCTGAAACGCCGTTATTGGATGCGGCTGGGCATGGTGGGCCTGGCCACGGCTGCCGCTGGATCGAGCGCCATGCCCGCCCTTGGCTTCCGCCGTTCCCGCCGTGACAATCACCAGGCTCAGCAGGCTGCACATGATAACTAGAATGGACTTCCACATTGATCGACTCCTTCGTGAAAAGATCGCCTTGAGTGAGCGTTCCGAATCGACGTGATTCAGATCATGTCCAATATCATCGCAACCCAAGTGCCAACTCCGCGTACGGCCTGGATCGTTGAGTCTTAAAGAGATTATTGACAAGGGATTAAGGAAATTGCTAGTTGCTTGATGGATGCGAGCGGCTAATTGAATTGTCTCACGACCGATACAAATGCGATGAAGTTGATACAAGCAGCGGTCCGGGCGCGCGTGGCAGGCGGTGTTTTTCGTCCGCATCAAAGGTCACGGTACGTCGGCTGAGGGTAGCCGCTGAAGTATTCGCTTGCTTACCGCCGTCACCATTGTAAGAATTGACGGACGACTATGAGGTGACAGGTATCGGCCTACGTCTATGGAGTCCCCGACATGATGAGTCATCGAGGTCTCAAGGCACCCCTTGTTGCAATCGCGATCTGCCTCTGTCCCGTCATGTCAAGCCGCGCTTTGGCCGAAATTGACCCGCAGCCACCTGAGAATTCGGGGCAGCATGACGCCCACGGGGATCCATTGCCGGACGGCATCTGTTCCGCTTGGGAACCGTACGATTTCGCGACGACCTTCACTCGCGCCGACAGGAGCTTCCCGACGGAAAAACAACGCTGATCGGCACGCCGCGCCAGATTCGCTGGGTTGACTCGCAAACGGGCCGGCAAATCAAGGCCGTGGCGATTAAAAAGGGCTTGATGCCGGCGGGATTTTCAGCGGACGGGCGGCTGGCGCTGCTGACCGACCTCAAGGAACTGTATCTCTTCGACCTGACGGCGGAAAAAATCGTGCGCTCGGGTGCCATGCTCATGGTACGCCATGAGCATGGGCTGGACGGTTCTGGCCGCGATGGGGCACTTTTGAATGCATGCTCGTGGAGTACCATGAGCATGGCACCCTGGCGACGGTGCTTGGAAAAGTACTTGCTAACCGTTATCAGCCTGGGGTCCATTCTTGTCTCCAGCCCATGAGTTTGTCGAGGAATGACCTCAGCGAAAGAAATAGAATCTGCCGCCTCCCTTTTCAATGTCCTCAAGCGATGTCGAACCCACCTGAAGGCTAGATACTGCCGAGGCTGGAAACTTGTGAGCTTTCATGCAATCTTGAATTTTTGCCTTCAGCGAATCCTCGGTCGCCTTGAGTCCTTCCACATCGGCAGTCGTATCGCAGATAAACCAAACAAAAATGTCGTCAGCACTCCCGGTAAACGAAGGCATGATCTCCCAATCCACGACAGGCGGCTGATGCTTCTGAAGCTCTATTCGGAGGTCGTCCAAGCAGGCAATCATTTGCTTGCCCCAATGCCAAGGATCCGGATTCATTTCCTTTTCACTTCCGACGATGCTTTTCATCAACCTCCACACCTTCCTCACGATCTGAGCCGCTCCACCATCATGCCGAGTAACTCTTTCATGCTGATCCGGTACTTTTCCACTTTGCGGGAAACCTAATGGGACGCAGCTCATGTCGCCCTCAAACCAGGAACGTTCGCGTTCCCTAACAAGGTGAAGTTCTCGGGCACTACTTCAACTCGTTGCCTATGAGTTCGGGATACCCTACCTCCCGGCCACCCCGCCGAACCACGGCAACGAGCTGCGTCGCTGGGTCTCCTTTCAATTTGCCCCGCCCTCGGCGCGGGTCTCCAACCCCGACGCGTCCCGACCGCAACTCCATCAGTTGGTAAAGCTCAGTTGTCCCCGTCAGGGCCGTTAGGTGACGGTGAATTCTTCAGCCACACCTTTTTCCCCGCTACTATTCTCCAGTTTTCTCGAGTTTGCTAAAAAACTCACTAAATGATTCCGCTACTAATGAAATGTTTCCGAAGCGCCATTCGCGCGGCACAGCTTTTTTGGCACCGTAAATATCCAAATAATCTTGTTCCGTTCGTCCATCCTCGTGGTCCCATATGTATACCTTTCCGCGTTCCTGTCCCTTGATTCCCAAACAAAACTGATCGCCAAAGGCGTTTTCACCTATCGGCATCAACTCGGCCGGTATACGATCCTTGAATAACATTATCTCATCAGCTAACCTATACAGCCTTTCGTTCTTTGATCCATAAAACTTATCAATGATTTCATGGATATGGCCTTTTCTGTTTTGAATGGGCCTGGCTCCCGCGTAAGCACCGATGAAACCCCCACCGCCTATAGATGTGAGAAACTCAACGTAATCCGCCGGCAAGAACACTCCGAGTGATTGCTCAATCGCAACAATTTCATCATTGGTAAGGGGAATCGGAGGATCATTGGAGACCGTGGAATCATTTAGGTCTCCTCCGGAAAAACCCTCGAAAATGCCCAAATTCTTGATCTTTTGGCCATACATGTTGTCTTTAGTGTTGTTCACTTCAATCTCGATTAGAAAGAGGAAAAATCTAAGCGGACGCAGCTCATTGCCGTCGTCAAACCAGGAACCTTCGAGTTCCTTTGCAAGGTAACCGTCTTGCACTTTACCTGAACTTGTTGCCCATGAGTTCGGGATACCGTACCTCCCGGCCATCCCGCCGAACGACGGCAACGAGAGCTGCGTCGCTGCGTTCCCTGTCAATGTGCGACCGCAATTCCATCAGTTGGGCAAGCTCAGTTGTCACGGTCAAAGCCGTTAGGTGACGGTGAATCCTTTAGCCACACCTTTTTCGGCCCATTGGATTCCCACCAACGTTACCGTTAAAAAGCCGTTTCAAACGGTGCTGTAGTGCCGTTTGGCCCGCGCCGGCTTGCCCACGCGGCGCGCACCGGTGCAACCGGGTTGGATCCATGGTATCTTATCCGGCCGGAATGTGAGGAGAGCAAAGGCGACGGAACGAGCTGCGTCCCGTTAATTTTCTACGCGCCAAGAAGCAACGCCAGAAGTGTGCGCCGTGCGGGGGAAAGCCCGCCTTTGGCTGCCGTGCCCGCCGCCATCGGGATATCGAACCCCGGCCACGATGCCAGCACGTAGCCGTGCGTCTACTCCCCAATGATCTTCACCAGCACCCTCTTCGCCCGATCCCCGTCGAACTCGCCGTAGAAAATCTGCTCCCACGGGCCAAAATCGAGCTTGCCCTTGGTGATGGCGACGACGACCTCTCGGCCCATGATTTGCCGTTTCAAGTGGGCGTCGGCATTGTCCTCGCCGGTGCGGTTGTGGTGATAGTGGTTGGGGTCGGGATTGAATGGAGCGAGATTCTCGAGCCAGACGCCGAAGTCGTGGTGCAGGCCGCGTTCGTCGTCGTTGATGAAAACGGAGGCGGTAATGTGCATCGTGTTCACCAGGCAGATGCCCTCCTGCACGCCGCTCTTGCGGATGCAATCGGCGACCTTGGGCGTGATGTTCACGAACGACATTTTTCCCGGCACGTTCATGACGAGATAATCGGTGTATGCTTTCATTCGCAAATCCCTCCCTCCACTCATTGTGGCCAATCAACGGCACACCGACAAAATCATTTCTAAAAAAAGCGTGTTTTCGCCGGGCCCAATTCTCTTCACGGCACCGCTCCCCGCGTATGATGAAATGTCCGCAGCAAAGATTCCAGCATGAAAGGAGCGCTCGATGAACGATTTCGCCGGCCGATGGTTTACGACGTTCGGCGCCATGGAATTGACGCAAGAAGGACAAAATGTGCAGGGCACGTATGGCCGGAGCGGCTCGATCCAGGGAACCGTCGAGGGGAGTCAACTCATGTTCCAATACACCGAGCCGGGCGAGACGGGCGACGGAGTGTTTACCTTTTTGCGGCACGGCAAATTTGCGGGCGAGTACACACCTGACGGCGGCTTTCAAAGTCGACCCTGGGAAGGCCTGCGTGGCTTTGACGGCATCTGGGACAGCTCGTTCGGCCGGCTGCGAATAATCCAAAACGAGAATGGTGCGGTCGGCTTCTATGAGGGAGTCGGAGCGGCGACGCTTGAGGGAACGATCCAAGAGGGCCGGCTGGTGTTTCGCTATCAGGAGCCGCGCGCTCAAGGCGAAGGCTGGTTCGACTTGGGTCCGGACGGTTTGAGTTTCGCGGGCGAGTGGCGCGCCGATGGTGCGCCGTATTGGCAAGCATGGGCGGGCCGGCGCATTTTGCCGACGCCCGGCCTGACGTGGCTTGTCGTGCTGGAAGCTCATTGGCAGCGGTCGCTCGCGGACAACGAATACGCGTTCGGCCACATGCTGCGCGAGTTTTTCGCGCGCCTCGAAAACGTCAAAGTGCGCCAGCGCTTCTTCCACGACGAAGCCAGCCTGAGGCACTGGTGCCGGGAGCTGCTCTATCTCCCGGAGCCGGCCATTTTGCTGATTGCCAGCCATGGCACGCCGGAAGGATTGTCGGTCCATGGCAAAACGATCAACACCAGTGACGTGGTATTGGGCCTCGAATACGCGGACAACCTGAAGCTGTTGCATTTTTCATCGTGCCTGCTGATGCACGACGGCGCCGATGGCGCAGCTTGAAACCAATTCTCGATCGAGTGTCCTTCCCGATTTCCGGCTACACGACCAGCGTTGATTGGGGCGGCAGCGCCTTGATTGAATTCACTTATCTCGACATGATCTTGGGCAAGCACATGACGCCGGAAGAGGCGGCGAGCCAAGTTACGCAGGTTGGTGTCCTTTGCCGGTGATAAGGCATCGGCCGGTTCGCCGTATGCCGCGGCGGGATTTCGGTTTTTCGTGCCGCGCTATGGTTAGCCGCGACGCGCTAGCGGAGGCGCGGGGGGTAAACCGCGCTCCGCTAGCGCGTCGCGGCTAAACGGTTTACGTGAACCGTGTTACGCCAGGCATGGCCACGCGGGGCGTCGGCAGACGTCCCCACTCGTAGCGGGCCGGCGATAAATCTTCCTTGGAGTGGAGCGCCATGTCCCACGTGATTTGCTGGCCCGTGTAGGCGGCCATGCGGGCCATGATCGCCATCAAGGTGCTTTTGCACATGTAGTCGCCGTTGTTGATCGGTCGGCCGGCGCGGATTGCGGCGAAGAGTTCGTCGTGTTCAGTCTGGTAGAACTCATTGTCGCGGCGCACCTGCCAGGCATTGGGTCCGGTGATCGACTGCAACCGCTCGGAGAGGAGCGCCTTTCCCTGAGTTCCCAGGGCAGTGACGGAGATTTCATTCTTGCAATTGGCCTGCTGCCTGGTATTGCTGTAGACCCGCGCACCGTTGGCATATTCATAGGTCACCGAGAAGTGATCATAGATGTTGCCGAAGTCGGTGCCGACGCGGACCTGCCGACCACCCAGGCCAAAGCATTTTTCGGGATAACGGTCGCCTAGGGCCCAGGCGCAGACATCGAGATTGTGTACATGCTGCTCGACGTTGAAGTCACCCGAGAGCCAGGTGAAGTAGTACCAGTTGCGCATCTGCCATTCCATGTCGGACCAGCTTTTTTCGCGAGTGCGGTGCCAAATGCCGCCGCGTAAATCATCCGCTTGGAGAGCGAGCACCTCGCCAATGGCGCCGTCATGCAGCCGACGCATCATCTCGCGATAGGCATTGGAATAGCGCAGGCACAGTCCGGACACAACGGAGAGATTTCGCTTGCGCGCCTCGGCGCAGCTGGCCAGGACCGAACGTACGCCGGGCGCATCGACGGCGATTGGCTTTTCAGCGAAGACATGCTTGTTGGCCTCCACGGCGGCGCGGAGGTGCATCGGCCTAAAATGGGGCGGCGTGCACAGCAGCACCACATCCACGGCGGCGATCACCTGGCGAAATGCGTCAAAGCCGACGAAACAGCGCTCGGCGGGCACATCGATCTTGTTCGCCAACGCCTCATCGCGCCGTAAAGTCGCCAGGCTGCTTTGCAGCCGATCGCTGAAGGCATCGCCCATGGCGACCAGCTTGACATTGCGATCCGCCTTAAGTGCCTGCGCGGCCGCTCCGGTGCCGCGACCGCCGCAGCCGACCAGGCCGACGCGCAAAAGATCGCCACCCGCGATGTGAGCCGCTTGGGCCGTGGTCCATTCGGCGGCTGCGAAGGTGGCGAGGGCCGCGGATGATTGCAAGAACTGTCGGCGGGTTTTAGCTTGCTTCATGTTGCTCGGGCCCCGTGAACAGGTTGGGAGTTTGATCGCTCCTCGGCTTCGGTTTGGCGGTGGTATCGTGCCGGCGCTTACCGTTGGCGGTGCTGGCGCGCTCACCGTGGGCTCCTTCGCACCTTCGAGGGGCATGCCCATTGTCACATCGGAGATACGCTCATTGATTCGCTGCACATAGTTGGCGGACAACTCGCACCCCAAATAATCCCGACCCAACTTTTTGGCGACCACCAAAGTGCTACCGCTGCCGGCGAATGGATCCAGCACCAACGAGCCTGGATTGGAAGACACCTTGATGATCCGCCCCAAGAGTTGTTCCGGCATTTGGCAGCCGTGAAACCCGGCACGCTCCTTGAACGTGCCGCACACGCGCGGGAAATACCAGGTGTCCTCGTCGTCGGTAAATGCATGGGCGACGTCCTGCGGGCGCAGAATCCAGGTATCGTCCGGCAAGCGCCCTTCTTTTTTGCCGCGCTGGTCGGCATACACTAACTGCCGCGCTGACGGCACGCGGACCGCAGAGGCATTGAACGTGAACTGCTTCGGATTCATCACAAAATGAAAAAGATGCGTATGGCTCCGGCTAAACTTTTTCGTGCAGTTGACGCCGAACGTGTAGTACCAGATCACCCAGCTTCGGCAGGTGAAGCCGAGCTCGCGCTGAAATAACACCTTCAACTCGGCAGCGAAATCGTCGCCGATCGCCAGCCAAAACGAGCCATCCGGCTTCAAGACGCGGCGAATACCCTTGCCCCAGCGCTTGGTCCACGCCAGGTAGTCGTTGACACCCTGCCGATCCTGGTAAACGTCATAATCGTAGCCGATGTTGAAAGGCGGGTCGGCGAAAACCAGATCAACCGAGCCTTTGTCGAGTTGCCTCAAGTTCTCGATGCAGTCGCCTTGGATGACGACGTTACGCGTGGCACTCATTGGCTGGTTACTCAATAGCAATCGAGCCGCGACTTCACATAGATCGTATCTTATGCAAAGAGCCGCGCACGCAGTAAGCGGTTCTTCTTGGTTGGATTTTCAAAAACCGCTTACTGCGTGCGCGGCTCTATTGGCCACGCCATCACGGCAGATTCGCCGGCCTTTTGCCGACCTTAACGCGAACGGTCTCCCTGTGCCCGTCCCGCAAAACTTCCATCGAGATTTGCTCGTCGGGATCGGTATCGACGATCAGCTGGCGAAACTGCCTGGCGGCTTGATCGCGCGGAAGGGTCTCGTTGTTGAAGCGCGTAATGACATCGCCGACCTGCAGGCCGGCTTGTTCGGCGGCCTGGTTTGGTTGGACAAGCGTAATGAGCACGCCTCCTTGCTCGCCAAGGCCAAGCGCCTTGGCTTGTGCTCCGGGAACTTCTTGCAAACCGATGCCGAGGTAGCCGCGCGGCACTTCGCCCTTGGTCCGCAGCTGCTCAAATATCCTTTTCGCCGTGTTACTGGGAATCGCGAAGCCGATCCCTTGGTTGCCGCCGTTGTCGCTGGCGATGGCCACATTGATGCCCATGATGCGGCCATATTGATCGAAAAGCGGGCCCCCGGAGTTGCCGGGATTGATGGCGGCATCGGTCTGCAAGAGCTCCACCAGGTCGAGCATGTTGAGCAAGCGTCCCTTGGCGCTGACGACGCCTTGGGTAACCGTTTGCCGTAGACCGAGCGGGCTGCCGATCGCCAATGCCCAGTCGCCGACTTGCACATCCTTGTCGCTGTCCGCGAACGCAGTGGTGACCTCGATGTCCTCTTTCAAGTTAGCGGGCGCATTGGCAGGCAAGCGAACGACGGCCAAGTCGGTCAACGGATCCGTGGCAATCGCGTCGGGATCGACACCCAATGAACGGCCGCTGGCGAAAGTGATGCGCAAGCGTTCGGTCTCGCGGACGACATGAAAATTCGTGAGCACATATCCGGGTTTCACCAGAATGCCCGAGCCGACGCCATGCTGGGCATAACGCTTCTCTTTATCCGGATCGAAGAATAACTGGTGTTTGCGAAATAATTCGTTACCTTTCGGCTCGCGCAAATTGACCACGTTGACGACGTTTGGGGCTACCTTGCGGACCACTTCCCGGAAACCCAGCGACGCCAAGTGAACGCGCTTGTCCAGCAAATCGAGACGCTCATCCGCGTGCTCGGCATCGGCCTTGAGCTCGGCCCGGCGCTTGAGATACGTCGCCTCGGCTTCGGCTTGCGCCTCGGTCACGCGCCAATGATTCAGCAGAAACGGCGTCGCGTATAGGACGAGAACGAGAATCGACAAAAAGAAGGTCGCCGGCAGGACCCAGTTCCACAAGCTGTGCGCCACAAGGGCCAGGGGCGGCGTCGGGTCGGAGGGACTGGGCAAATCAGGTAGCGGGCGTGAAAACGCGGCAGGCGCGCGCGAGCGAATGGCGTCCGCTAAATCGGCAGTCGGTTCGGGAGGCGGTTGATCCGAGTTGAGATCGCTCATATCGGGGAATCCAGGTGAGTCGCAATCGTGCTTCGCCCCAGGAAATTATACCACCGACAAAACAGCGGACATAACGAAAAAGGCCCACCGAGGGGTGGGCCTTTGCAAGCGAATCGTTTATCCGGCAACCTCAAACGGCTTCTTCCATGAGTTCGCAGAGAGGCGGCCATTCCTTGTCTAGCCCTTCGTCCTCAATCTGCTTGAGTTGGCTTTCGGTGATGTCGAATTTTTCGGTGATAACCTCATACGATTTGCGCACGTTATGAACCATGTCCTGCGTTGCCACCAGGGCCTGGAATATCTCTTTGCGCTGTGGAATCGTCAGGCGTTTGCTCGCCATGTTATGGCCCTCCTGGGAACGTTTCGAGGCAATGCTCGGAACGTAACTCGTAGCTAGCGGGGAAGTTCCTGCCTAACGGACGGCACACTTCTCCTATCTTTAGTATACGCGGGACCGTAAGGTTTGGACCTAAAAATCCGCGATTTTTCATGGTTTCATCGGCCGAGTCGTGGTATTTAACGATACAGTGGGTATTTACGTCCTAATGGACGAAGCCTCAGCTGGCAGCTTCCACCGCCAAAAAGCGTCTCACGGCGCCAGAAGCGTGGGACTGCTCTCCCGAGCCGTCCGTTTTGTTCGAGCGGTTCAGGAGAGTCGCTCCACATGTATTACGCACCACCAAGAGGGCTTCACGCATGCACCGTCAATTTCCGGGGATTCTGGCTCTCCTGGCCGCTACCGCCCTGCTTCAAGGACCGAGTCGCGCCGACGAGCGCCTGCGCCAACCAAATTTCGCCCTCTAATCCAGGCGTCCATCGAGCGCCAAATCAGTTCTCTCGACAGTCTTTACAAGTACCTCCACACCCATCCGGAGCTTTCCTTCGAAGAGGAACACACAGCCGCCCGCATGGGCAAGGAGCTGCGTGCCGCCGGCTTCGAAGTGACGACCAAGGTCGGCGGCCATGGCGTTGTCGGCGTTCTCAAGAATGGCGCCGGGCCGACGGTCCTGGTTCGCACGGACATGGATGCCTTGCCCGTGACGGAAGCTACCGGCTTGCCGTATGCCAGCACGGTGCGGACGCGCGACAAGGATGGCAAGGAAGTCGGCGTCATGCACGCCTGTGGCCACGACATGCACATGACCTGCTGGGTCGGCACCGCGCGCACGCTGGCCAACATGAAGAGCCAATGGCACGGCACCCTTGTGTTTATCGCCCAACCCGCGGAGGAGGTCGGCGGCGGCGCCCGGCGGATGTTGCTCGACGGCCTATTCAAACGCTTTCCCCGGCCCGATTTTTGCCTGGGTCTGCACTGCGACCCCCGCCAACCTTATGGCCATATCGCCTATGCCGAGGGACTGCTCTGCGCCAACGTGGATACCGTGGACATCACCGTGCGCGGCAAAGGGGGCCATGGCTCCGCCCCGCAAACCACCATCGACCCTATCGTGCTGGCAGCGCGTATCGTGCTCGATTTGCAGACTTTGGTGAGCCGGGAGACCAATCCGGCCGACCCGGCCGTTGTCACGGTGGGCTCAATCCACGGCGGCACCAAACACAACATTATTCCAGCCGAAGTGAAGCTTCAACTGACCGTGCGCACGCTTAAGGACGAGGTTCGGCAGCACATTCTCGAGGGAATCCAGCGTATTGCCAAAGCGGCGGCACAGGAGAGCGCGGGCACCCGAACCGATCATTCGCATCGAGCTTGATGATTTCACTCCCGCCGTTTACAACGACCCTCCGCTGGCTCGCAAAACTACGGCCGTGTTTCGTACGTTGCTCGGTTCCGACAAGGTCCACGAGACCGGTCCCACCATGGGTGGCGAAGACTTTGGCCGCTATGGCCGCGAAGGCGTGCCGATCTTCTTCTATTTCCTCGGCACGCTCGCTCCCGAGCGCGTGGCCGCGGCGTCCAAGGGCGGTCCGCCCCTGCCGTCGCTTCACTCGGACTTGTATTATCCGGTGCCCGATCCATCCATGCGGATGGGCATTTTGACGATGACGAGTGCGGTTTTGAATTTGGTGGGGAAATGACAGGCAAGACGGCACACGGCTTTTTTTGTAGGACGGCTCTCCTGAGCCGTCTACTCAGACGGACGGCTCAGGAGAGCCGTCCCACATAGCAAATAATTTTCGGCAGGTTGGAAACCTACCCTACGCCATTCCGCCCGCCGCCAAGAGATCGCTCAATTTGAACTGCGAGCACGTCGTGTTGGCATTGGCGGTGTAGAGAAACTGACCGTCCGGCGAGAACGTCAAGGCGGTGATTTGGCTGTCGAGCTCGACCACGGCGCCTTCTTCGCCGTCTTCATCCCAGAGGCGAATGGTGCGATCGACGCCCCCCGAAGCGAGCCAGCGGCCGTCAGGGCTGTAAGCGACGCAATTGACATTGTCTTCGTGTCCAGTGAGCTCCGCCTGGATTTCGTGCGTCTCCATGTCCCATATGCAAATCGAGTGATCCAGCGTGGCGGAGGCCAAGTATTTGCCGGACGGGTGGAAGGCGATGCTGGTCGTGCCGCCCACGAGCACCGCGATTTCGGCGCGCTCGTCGATGTCCCATACGCTAATGGCGCCGTTGGACCCGCCGGTGGCCATCCAGTCGATGCCGCCGACGGCCAAGAGGTGTCCGTTCGGGTGAAACGCCAAGGTTTCGACGGTGCATCCGTCCACGGCATCGTCGATGATGAGGACAGGTTCGCCATCGGCGACCCGCCAAAGCCAGACGTCGAGTCCGGTGTTGCTTCCGGTCGCCAGCGTGCCGCCGTCGGCGGAAAAACCCAGAGTCGTCACCGGCTCTTCCAAGTCGGTCAAATCCCTCATGACTTTGCCGGTGGCCGCCTCCCAGAGGCGAATATGATCCCGTGCGGCGCCCGCGATCAACCGGCCGTCCGGCAGCGTAAGCCAAATCATGCACGGCGTCGAGTTTCTCGAGCTCGAATAGCGCCTTTTTGGAAGCGGTGTCCCAGACACGCGGCGCCGACCCGCCGCCATTGGAGGCGAGCCAACGCCCATTGCGGCTCACGGCAACGCTGGTTTTCGCCACGGGACGCGGGCCCGACCCAGCTTGCGGCTTGTCCGGTTGCCGTATCCCAGAGATGAATCAGGCAGGCGCCGCTCGCAGCCAGCTTGCGGCCGTCTTGGGAAAAGGCCAGGCAGCGGATTTCTCCCTGCGGACCCTCCAGTTGGTGCAGCGTTTTCTTGGCGTTGAAGTCCCAGATGTGGACCGTCAGTCCCGAGTCGGCGCTCGCCAGGCGGCTGCCGTCGCGATTGAACGCCAAGGAGGTGACTTGCGCGTTATGTGTGTTCAACAAGATTACCGGCTCTTGAGTCCGCACATCCCAAACGCGGGCAGTCGTGTCCCACCCGGCCGAGACCAAAACGTCTCCTTTGGGATGGAAGGCGAGCGCGGGAATCCGGTCGGTGTGCCCGGTAAGCGTGCCCCAATCTCCAGTCCTGTCTCGGTTTCCCAAAGAGTGATGGCCTTGTCTTCCGCGGCGGCCGCCAGCATGGTGCCGTCGTTGCTTATTGCCAGCGCGCTGATGGCACGCGCCGTGCCGCGGAACTCGTGGACCAAGCGGAAGTTGCTCGCATCCCAGTAGCGGATGACACCGTCATCGTGACCGGTGGCGACATAAGCGGCGTCCGCGGAGAATGCCAGGGCCGTCACCCAAGAGTCATGGTGGAGCGTGGCGAGCAAATGACCGGACGTGACATCCCATAAAGTCAGATCGTCGCTGGCCGAGGCCAAGTAGCGCCCGTCCGGACTGAAGGCCCACAACGTTTCCAGGTCGCTGAGCGCCTGCCATTCGACTTGCACGCCGGTCACTGCGTTCCACCGGCGCAAGACGCCCGCCTCTTCCACCGACCATAGCGACCGGTCGGACCCAAAGGCCAGCGCCAGTAGGTCGGCGTCGGTGTGCAGGCGCGGCTCCCCATAAACCTCAGCCTGGGGCAAGGCGCCGGCCGGCATGGTCATCGATGTCATGGATTTCTCACTGGCGGAAAATCGGGTTTGCTTTACGTCCTGGAAAATTTTACAACACTTTTAGCGCCGGGGAGCGATGGCG
This sequence comes from uncultured Planctomycetota bacterium, assembly GCA_963750865.1. Classification (GTDB taxonomy): domain Bacteria; phylum Planctomycetota; class Planctomycetia; order Gemmatales; family Gemmataceae; genus CAVVSQ01. The sequence continues at coordinate 30,923 of CAVVSQ010000016.1, read as the reverse complement.
CGTTTCAACTTTAACGAAACCCGATCAGGCGTGCGAATAACGACTCCATTGTACGGCAAAGCCAATTTAACCGCCATAATGCGTATAAAAGCGCAGGTCACGATGCTGACGCGCTCTCCTCGTTACCAGGCTCCGCCTGGTAACGCACTGCCCGGCAGGCTCCGCCTGCACGTTTTGATTTTCGCACGTTCCATCCAGGCATGAAGCGAGGCGGAGCCTCGCGGGCAGTGCGTGCCCAGGCGGAGAGCCTGGGCACGAGGTTGGTAGAGGCTATAGCCATGGCTGAATTCGAATACATCGACTGGCTGCGGCGTCGAACGCCTGCCGACGCTGCGCATTCCGGTCGGTCCGGGCGACGACTGTGCCGTGTTGGCGGCGTCTCCCCTGCCCTGGCTCGTGACGACCGACATGCTCCTGGAAGGCGCTCACTTTCGCCTGGCGGAGGCCGGAGCCTTTCGAGTGGGCCGCAAGGTGATGGCAGTAAATCTCAGCGACATCGCGGCCATGGCGGGGCGCCCGGTGGCGGCGGTGGCAAGCGTCGGCTTGCCGCGCCATGGTGCCGGTGACATAGCCCAGTCGCTTTACGATGGCATGCGCAGCATGACCGACGCCTTCGACACGGCCTTGGTGGGAGGCGATACCAACACCTGGGATGGCGGCCTGGCGGTCTCGGTGACGCTTCTGGGTCAACCGACGCCGCCTGGGCCCGTGCCGCCGAGCGGGCGCAACCCGGCGATTGGCTCATCGTCACGGGCCCGCTGGGAGGCAGCCTCTTCGGCAAGCACCTGGATTTCACGCCGCGTGTCCGCGAAGCCATGCAACTACAACAATGTGCCACGCTCCACGCGATGATCGACATCAGCGACGGGTTGGCGGCGGATGCGCATCATCTCTGCGAGGAAAGCCGGTGCGGTGCGGTGTTACGCGCTGACGCGATTCCCATCGCGGACGCCGTCGCTCAATTCACCGACGGCAAGCCGGCCTTGGAGCACGCCCTTTCTGACGGTGAGGACTTCGAATTGGCGTTCGCCGTATCGGCGGCGGATGGACAGCGCCTTATCCAAACGCAGCCGATTGCCGGCATCACCTTGTTTCAGGTGGGCGAATTCTTGGCGGGCATGGACTATTTGATTGAGGAGAACGGCCAGCGGCGGCGACTGGAGCCGCGCGGGTTCGTGCATGCTTTTCGTAGGTTAAGGTTTCCAACCTGACCGGTCCGTTCGCAGATCAGGTTGGAAACCTAACCTACATCACCGATGCAGCCACACCCGCATCAGCGACAGCAGTTGCTCGGTGTTCACCGGCTTGGCGATGTAATCCGACGCGCCGGCTTCGAGGCATTTCTCGCGGTCGCCTTTCATGGCCTTGGCGGTCAAGGCGATCATGGGCAATAGACGGTGCCGCTGGTTTTGACGGATCGCGCGCATCGTTTCGAAGCCGTCCATTTCGGGCATCATGATGTCCATGAGGACGATGTCGCTCGACGTTTCCTCGTTGAGCAGATCGATCGCCTTGCGGCCATTGTCGGCGCTGATGACGTGCATGTTGTGCCGTTCGAGCAGGCTGGTGAGCGCGAAGATGTTGCGGACGTCATCGTCGACGACCAGGACGCGCTTGCCGACGAGGACTTCGTCGCTCTGGTGCAGGCGCTCGAGCATTTTTTGCTTGTTAGGCGGCAGTTGCGTGGTGACGCGGTGCAGGAAGAGGGCCGTCTCGTCGAGCAGGCGCTCGGGCGATTGCACCCCCTTGATGATGATGCTCTTGGCCATCTTGCGCAGTTGCGCCTCCTCATCCGCGGTCAACTCCTTGCCAGTGAAGACCACGATGGGCACGTCATGGCAGACGGGATCTTGCCGGATTTGCTCCAAGAGATCGAAGCCGGAGATATCCGGCAAGCGCAAGTCGAGCACCACGCAATCGAAAGTCTCGCTTGCGCAACTTCTCCATGGCTTCGGCGCCGGTGCCGACCGCGGTGATGGCGATATCGTCGTGACCCAGCAAGCTCCTGAATGCTCTTGCGCTCGCGCTCCTCGTCTTCAATCACGAGCAAGTTCTTGACGCGCGGGGAAGTGAAGCGGATGACGCGGTCGAACGCGCCTTCGAGTTCTTCGGTCGTGAGTGGCTTGACCAAATAGGCAAAGGCGCCGCGTTCGAGGCCATGCTGGCGTTCTTCCGCCATGGTGATGATTTGCACGGGGATGTGCCGGGCGCTGGGATCTTGCTTCAAATGGCTTAGCACCGTCCAGCCCAGCATGTCGGGCAGGAATATGTCCAGCGTGATGGCGGTCGGTTGGAACTGGTTCACCAGCGCCAGCGCGGTGCTGCCGCGCGAGGCGACCAGGCCCTTGAACCCCTTGTCGCGCACCAGACCGAGCAAAACGCGTCCATAATGAGGATCATCTTCGACGATCAAGACGCAGGGTTCGCCGGGGTGAATGTCGTTGCGGTCGTCGGGAATCTGCTCCATCTTTGCCGAAGGCAGCGTGGTGGGCAGAACGGGATAATTGTGCTGGGTTTGCGGCCTTTCCTTGACGGACGTTGGGCCCATGAACGTTTGCGGCAAGTACAACGTGAAGGTGCTGCCGTGATTGGGCGCGCTGACGAGGCGGATTTCGCCGCCGAGCAAGTTGGCCAACTCGCGGCTGATGGCGAGCCCCAGGCCGGTGCCGCCGAAGCGCCGGCTGGTGCCGGCGTCGGCCTGCTGGAAGGCCTCGAAGATGATCCGCTGCTTGTCCGGCGCGATGCCGATGCCCGAATCGCTGACGGCGAAGGCGATCACCTGCGCGGCATTTTTGAGTTGCGGATGGTCATGGCTCCAGCCCTCCTTGGCCGTGGTGATGCGCAGCTCGACTTTGCCCTGTTGCGTGAACTTGAAAGCGTTCGAGAGCAAGTTTTTGAGCACCTGGTGCAACCGTTTAAGGTCGGTCGTCATGTTGCGCGGCAACTGCGGATCGATGGCGATTTGGAAGGCGAGCGCCCTTCGTCTCGGCCACGTGGCGGAAGGCGCGCTCGACGGTGTCGCGCAGCACATTGAACGACGTCTCCTCGGGATCGACGGAGACGGTGCCCGATTCGATTTTGGATAGGTCGAGAATATCGCTGATGAGGTTGAGCAAATCCGCGCCGGCGGCGTGGATCGTCTTGGCGAACTCGGTTTGCTTGGCGGTCAAGTTGCCGTCGGTGTTCTCCGCCAATTGCTGGCCGAGAATGAGGATGCTATTGAGCGGCGTGCGCAGCTCGTGGGACATGTTGGCGAGAAACTCGGATTTGTACTTGGACGTGAGCGCGAGCTCGGCGGCCTTTTCCTCAAGGGCATGCCGGGCTTGCTCGATTTCCTTGTTCTTCCGTTCCACCTCGGCATTTTGCTCGGCGAGCTGCTGCGGCCTTTTGGGCAAGTTGCTCGTTGGTCTGCTGCAATTCCTTTTGCTGGGTTTGGAGCTCCGTGGCCAACTTTTGCGATTGCTGCAAAAGGCCTTCGGTGCGCATCGTGGCCTCGATCGTGTTCAGCACGATGCCGATGCTTTCGGTGAGCTGCATGAGGAAGGTCATGTGCGTTTGCGTGAAGGGAGCCAAGGAGGCCAGCTCGATGACGGCCTTGACCTCGCCCTCGAAAAGAACCGGGAGCACGATGACGGTGCGCGGCGCCGCGTCTGCCCAGGCCCGAGCCGATGCGGACATAATCTTGCGGCACGTCCGTCAGCAAGATGCGCTTCTTCTCGAAGGCACACTGGCCCACCAAGCCTTCGCCCACGTGAAACGTGGGGCGTCAACTCATCCTCGATAGTTGGCGGCATAGCCGGCGAGCATGCGCAATTCGTCGGCGCCTTCGCCTCTCGGTCTTTTGATAAACGACGCCGTACTGAGCATTGACCAGACGTCGCCAGCTCGGAGAGCAGCTTTTGGCCGACCGTGACCAGGTCGCGCTGGCCCTGCATCATGCTGGTGAATTTGGCGAGGTTGGTCTTGAGCCAATCCTGCTCGGTGTTCTGGTCGGTGGTGGCGCGGAGGTTGCGGATCATGGCGTTGATGTTGTCTTTGAGCTCGGCGACTTCGCCGCGGGCATCGACTTGGATCGAGCGGGTCAGATCCCCCTTGGTGACGGCGGTCGCCACCTCGGCGATGGCCCGGACCTGCGTGGTCAGGTTGGCGGCGAGCAAGTTGACGTTGCCGGTCAAGTCTTTCCAGGTGCCGGCGGCGCCGGGGACGTTGGCCTGTCCGCCCAGGCGCCCTTCCACGCCGACTTCGCGGGCGACCGAGGTCACTTGCTCGGCGAACGTCGCCAGCGTGTTGGTCATGTTGTTGATGGTGTCGGCCAGGGCGGCCACTTCGCCCTTGGCCATGACGGTCAACTTTTCTTTGAGCACGCCGTTGGCCACCGCGGTCACCACCTTGACGATGCCGCGCACCTGATCGGTGAGGTTGGCGGCCATGACGTTGACGTTGTCGGTCAAGTCTTTCCAGGTGCCGGCGACGCCGGGGACCATGGCTTGGCCGCCGAGCTTGCCGTCGGTGCCGACCTCGCGGGCCACGCGCGTCACTTCGGCGGCGAAGGCGTTGAGCTGATCGACCATGGTGTTGATGGTGTTCTTGAGCTCGAGAATCTCGCCTTTCACATCGACGATGATCTTGCGCGACAGATCGCCGCGGGCGACGGCGGTGGTGACCTGGGCGATGTTGCGCACCTGGGCCGTCAAGTTGCCGCACATGGCGTTGACGCTGTCGGTCAAGTCTTTCCACGTGCCGGCCACGCCCGGGACGACGGCCTGGCCGCCGAGCTTGCCGTCGGTGCCGACCTCGCGGGCCACGCGCGTCACTTCCGAGGCGAACGAGCGGAGTTGCTCGACCATCGTGTTGATGGCTTCCTTGAGCTGGAGGATTTCGCCGCGCACGTCCACCGTGATCTTCTTGGACAAGTCGCCGTTGGCCACGGCGATGGTCACGTCGGCGATGTTGCGCACCTGAGCCGTCAGGTTGCCGGCCATCGAGTTGACGTTGTCGGTCAAATCCTTCCAGGTGCCGGCGACGCCCTGGACCTGGGCCTGGCCGCCGAGCTTGCCGTCGGTGCCGACTTCACGGGCCACGCGGGTGACTTCGGCGGCGAAGGCGTTGAGCTGATCGACCATCGTGTTGATGGTGTTCTTGAGCTCGAGAATTTCCCCCTTGACGTCGACGCTGATCTTGCGCGACAGGTCGCCACGGGCGACGGCGGTGGTCACTTCGGCGATGTTGCGGACCTGGGCCGTCAAGTTGCCGCACATGGCGTTGACGCTGTCGGTCAAATCCTTCCAGGTGCCGGCGACGCCGGGGACTTCGGCCTGCCCGCCGAGCTTGCCGTCGGTGCCGACCTCGCGGGCCACGCGGGTCACTTCCGAGGCGAACGAGCGTAGCTGCTCGACCATGGTGTTCATGGTTTCCTTGAGCTGCAAGATCTCGCCGCGCACGTCGACGGTGATCTTCTTGGAAAGATCGCCGCTGGCCACGGCGATGGTCACCTCGGCGATGTTGCGCACCTGGGCGGTGAGGTTGCCGGCCATCGAGTTGACGTTGTCGGTCAAATCCTTCCAGGTGCCGGCCACGCCGGGAACGACGGCCTGGCCGCCGAGCTTGCCGTCGGTGCCGACTTCGCGCGCCACGCGCGTCACTTCGGCGGCGAAGGCGTTGAGCTGATCGACCATGGTATTGATGGTGTTCTTGAGCTCGAGGATTTCGCCCTTGACGTCGACGGTGATCTTGCGCGACAAGTCGCCGCGCCGACGGCCGTGGTCACTTCCGCGATGTTGCGGACCTGCGCGGTCAGGTTGCCGGCCATGAAGTTGACGTTGTCGGTCAAGTCTTTCCAGGTGCCGGCCACGCCCGGAACGACGGCCTGGCCGCCGAGCTTGCCGTCGGTGCCGACCTCGCGGGCCACGCGGGTCACTTCGGCGGCGAACGAGCGCAATTGATCGACCATCGTGTTGATGGCTTCCTTGAGTTGGAGGAGCTCGCCGCGCACATCCACGGTGATCTTTTTGGACAAGTCGCCATTGGCCACGGCGATGGTCACTTCGGCGATGTTGCGCACCTGGGCGGTGAGGTTGCCGCCCATGAGGTTGACGTTTTCCGTCAAGTCCTTCCAGACGCCGCTGACGTCCTCGACCTGGGCCTGGCCGCCGAGCTTGCCGTCGGTGCCGACCTCGCGGGCCACGCGGGTCACTTCCGAGGCGAAGCGATTGAGACGATCGACCATCGTGTTGAGCGTGTCTTTGAGCTGCAGAATTTCGCCGCGCACGTCCACGGTGATCTTGCGCGAAAGGTCGCCGCGGGCCACGGCGGTGGCAACATCGGCGATGTTGCGCACTTGTGCGGTGAGGTTGCTGGCCATCCAGTTGACGTTGTCGGTCAAGTCTTTCCAGGTGCCGGCGACACCGGGCACCTGGGCCTGGCCGCCGAGCTTGCCGTCGGTGCCGACCTCGCGGGCCACGCGGGTGACTTCCGAGGCGAAGCCGTTGAGCTGATCGACCATGGTGTTGATGGTGCTTTTGAGCTCGAGGATTTCGCCGCGCACGTCGACGGTGATCTTGCGCGACAAGTCGCCGCGAGCCACGGCGCTGGCGACTTCGGCGATGTTGCGCACCTGGGCGGTGAGGTTGCTGGCCATCCAGTTGACGTTGTCGGTCAAGTCCTTCCAGGTGCCGGCGACGCCGGGCACCTGGGCTTGGCCGCCGAGCTTGCCGTCGGTGCCGACCTCGCGCGCGACGCGGGTCACTTCCGAGGCGAAGCCGTTGAGCTGATCGACCATCGTGTTGATGGTGTCCTTGAGCTGGAGGATTTCGCCGCGCACATCGACGGTGATCTTCTTGGAAAGATCGCCGCGGGCGATGGCGGTGGCGACGTCGGCGATGTTGCGCACCTGGGCCGTGAGATTGCTGCGCCATCCAGTTGACGTTGTCCGTCAAATCTTTCCAGGTGCCGGCCACGCCGGGAACCTGGGCTTGGCCGCCGAGCTTGCCGTCGGTGCCGACCTCGCGGGCCACGCGGGTCACTTCCGACGAGAACGACCGCAGTTGATCGACCATCGTGTTGATGGTTTCCTTGAGCTCCAAAATTTCGCCGCGCACGTCGGCGGTGATCTTCTTGGACAAGTCGCCGCTGGCGATGGCGGTGGCCACTTCGGCGATGTTGCGCACCTGGGCGGTCAGGTTGCTGGCCATGGAATTGACGTTGTCGGTCAGGTCTTTCCAGGTGCCGGCCACGCCGGGGACGATGGCCTGGCCGCCGAGCTTGCCGTCGGTGCCGACCTCGCGGGCCACGCGCGTGACTTCGGCGGCGAAGGAGCGCAGTTGATCGACCATCGTGTTGATGGCCTCCTTGAGTTGCAGGATCTCGCCGCGCACGTCGACGGTGATCTTCTTCGAAAGATCGCCGTTGGCCACGGCGATGGTGACGTCGGCGATATTGCGCACCTGGGCGGTCAAGTTGCCGGCCATCAGGTTGACGCTCTCGGTGAGGTCTTTCCAAACGCCGCTGACGTCTTGCACCTGGGCCTGGCCGCCGAGCTTGCCTTCGGTGCCGACTTCGCGGGCCACGCGCGTCACCTCGGAGGTGAAGACGCCGAGCTGGCCGATCATGGTGTTGACGATGCGCGCCGAGCGCAAGAACTCGCCTTGGAGCGGCTGGCCGTCGCGTTCGAGGTTCATGGTTTGGGACAAGTCGCCCTTGGCGACGGCGTCGATGGTGCGCGTCACTTCGGTCGTCGGCCAAACGAGATCGCCGATGAGGGAATTGACCGATTCTTCCATGCCCTGCCAGGCGCCGCCCGCGGAGCTGAAGACGGCCCGCTGGCCGATCTTCCCTTGCTTGCCCACCATGCGGCTGATGCGCTTGAGCTCCCGGGCCATCCGCTCGTTGGATTGAATGATTTCGTTGATGGAGTCCGCGACCTTGCCTTCCAGGCCCGTCCAATCCGACGGCAGGCGCACGGAGAATGTTCCTTTCTGGACGGCGGTCAGGCACCTCAAGCGTGCGTTGCAAGAAATGGTTCGGCGCGCCCGAGCGGGATTTCGCCTTGCCGTTGTGATCGGTGTCTTTGCCGTTGGTCTCGACGCTTGCTTTCTCGGCCATGACGGTAATCCTTCAAGGAAATGCAACGTATGCAGGTCACGCGGTCATTTTGTGGAAATCATGAAAATCCCAACGAACTGGCGAATTACATTCAAAGGAGCCGGTTGGAAACCTACCCTACGCATTGACCATCAGCCGCGCCAGGGCGGCGGGATCGACCGGCTTGACAAGGTGCATGGTGAACCCGCCTCGGCCGACTGCCGCCGATCCTCTTCTTTGCCGTAACCGGTAAGCGCCACGAGCACCAGCGACTTGCCGTCGGGCCTGGCCCGCAGTGCCCGGGCCACCTCGTAGCCGCTCATGCCCGGCAAACCGATATCCAACAGGACAATCTCCGGGATGAAATCCGGCGACGGCTTCGAGCGCTGCAGGGCCATCGTGCGACGACGGCCACTTCGTGCCCCAGATGGCGCAACAGCACGGCGGTGCTCTCGGCGGCATCGACATTGTCATCGACCACCAATACGCGGCGCGGGCCGGCGACGTTTTCGTGCGGCGCATGCCGTTCCGCCTTCCTGTTTGGCACGCTGCTCCTCGCCGCAGCGCTGCGCCGCCAGCGCAGGGAGGCGTATGACGAATTCACTGCCTTCGCCCGGCGCGGTGTCGCCAACGCGGATGGACCCGCCGTGCATCTCGACCAGGCGTTTCACGAGGCTCAAGCCGATCCCCAGGCCACCCTGGGAACGGGCCAGCGAACGATCGGACTGCACGAACAGATCGAAAATCTTCGGGAGCAACTCCTTATCGATGCCGACGCCCGTGTCGCGCACGCGCAAAACGACCTCGCCGTTCACCTGCTCGCCGCTGAGCCAAATGCGGCCCGACTTCTCGGTATACTTGGCCGCGTTCATGAGGAGATTGTTGACCACCTGGGCCAGCCGAACCGGGTCGCCTTCGAGGTAAATCGGCGCCGGCGGCAGCGCGACGCTGAGTTGATGGCCCTGCGAATCGATGGTGGACTGGGCCATTTCGACGGCGCGGGCGAAGATCTTGCCGATTTCCAGTTTTTCCTTGCGCAGCTCGATGCGGTTGCGCATGATCCGCGAGACATCGAGCAGATCATCCACCAAGCGGACAAGGTGTTGAATCTGGCGTTCCATGATCTCCCGAGCTTGCACGAACGCCTCTTGATTGACGCCGGGCATCTTCATGATTTGCAGCGCGTTGCGCACGGGCGCGAGCGGATTGCGGAGCTCGTGCGCCAGCATGGCCAAGAATTCATCCTTGCGGCGTGCCTCCTCTTGCAGCTCCTCGCGGGCGTGTTTCTGCTCGGTGACGTCCATGTTGACGCCGATGTAGCCGGTGATGTCGCCGTCCTCGTCGCGGACCGCCACGGAGTTGCCGCGTACCCATGTGATGGTACCGTCCGGCCTTTGATAGCGATATTCATTGCCGAAGCCGCCTCGCTCAGCAGTTTCACGGCGCCATTCCCGGCGGAAGCTTTGGCGATCGTCCGGATGGATTGCCTGGAACCAACCTTGGCCGTCCGAAGCTTCGGATGTAAGGCCAGCCATTTCGCACCACCGGTCATTGACAAATTGGCAGTTGCCCTCCACGTCGGTCTGGATGATGCCCACCGGTGCCAGGCTCGCGAGCGTGCGAAATCGGCGTTCCGATTCGAGCAAGCGGGCGTTTTCATCCGCGAGTTTTTGGCTGAATTCACGATGCTCGAGTTGGCGTAGCTGGTCGGCTTGCTGCTTGACTTGCATCGTCCGCTTGAAAAGCTCGACAAAGCCGGCAACCTTGGCCTTCAGGATGACCGGCACCAAGGGCTTGATCAGATAATCGACGGCGCCCAGGGCATATGCTTCCTCGGTGGTCAGGCGGTTGCTTTCGTAGGCCGTCAAGAAGATGATCGGCGTTTGGCTCGATTTTTCACGACCGCGGATCATCTTGGCGGTCTCGAAACCGTCCATCTCTTGCATCTGCACGTCCAGCAAGATGACAGCGAAGTCTTTTTCGAGAAGGCGGCGCAGGGCCTCGAGGCCGGAGGTGGCTTTGACTAGATTATGGCCGAGGTCTTGTAGGATCGCCTCGAGAGCCAGCAGGTTGCTAGGTTCGTCGTCCACGAGCAAGATGTCCACCTTCCCTGGCGCGGACACTTTTTCCGCATGGACGAGCGATTCCGGAGCTTGGGTCATGATTTTTCACCGTTTCGCCAATGGCGACTGGGTCGAGAATAAGCCTCGCGGCGCGGCTACCGTGCCGATGCCATGAGCAACTTTCACAATATCGCAATACCTAGGGCAATTCGATGTGAACTTTACCGTCAAATCCCGGTGCGTCCCCCACGCGCCAGGAACAATAGGAATAAAGATAAGCCCGCGTGCGCCGCTAGGCCTCCGAGATCTTATGATCTAGGGAAGCCTAGCGGTGGGCAAATGGTCCAATGCCGGGATTTCAAGCCCAAGCAAGCCTCGTGGTAGCGCCAAACTATGGCCGCCGGTCTTCGCGACGCTCCAATCGCCGTTCCCGGCCCGGAGTCAGGCCGTAATAGCGATAGATTTGCGTTCGATAAGTCGGCGTGTAAAAATCGGGGTAGCGCTCGGTTGTGTAAGTGGGTATTTGGCGGAATTGCTCAGGGGAAATGTTGATGACCACGGACCGCTTCTCGCCATTGAAGCGAGCGGCGTCCCAAGGCACGGTGATCAGCTTGCCATTTTCGGAAACGACAAGATAATCGACGACGCCTTCATCGTTGATCACGATGTCTTGCACCGTGCCGACGCCGGTTCCGCTCTGGAGGTTGACCGTCGCGCCGATAATGTTTTTGACGCGTAAGGGATGCTGATTGAGTGCCCGCTGTCCCGGTTGGGCTTGAACCTCTACCCTGACTTGGGCGAAGAGCAAGCTGCTGGATAGCAGCAGCAACCCCATCGCCGACAATGTGCGCACAGTGTTTCTCACCATTGGGATTCACTCCTCTCAGTGAAAAGGAAACCTCCGCCATCCGTTTCTGTCTAATGGCTGGCGGACCGTGGCGGAACTCGCTGGAAAAACCGCGAAGAATCGACTGTTGCAACTTGTATGCCGATTGAAAATCTAATTCTTTCAGCACTGACCGAGGGCACCCAATGGCAACAAACGTCCACGCGCTTGTGCTCTTCGACGGGGTGTGCAATCTCTGCAATGCCAGCGTGGATTTCATCCTCAAGCGGGACAAGAAGGACTACTTTCGTTTTGCATCGCTCCAAAGCGCCGCCGCCCTGGAAATAACGAACAAGTTTAAGCTGCCACCTGGGACGCTAGATTCTTTGCTGCTACAAGAAAACGATAAGCTCTTCATGCGCTCAACGGCGGCCTTGCGCATTGCGCGTCACCTGGGCGGGGCATGGCCAATCCTTTATGGCTTCATCGTGATCCCGAAGCCGATCCGCGATTTTTTCTACGATGTCATCGCAAAAAACCGCTATTGGCTATTTGGCAAGCGCGAATCGTGCCGGGTGGCGACGCTCGCTGAACGGGCGAAGTTTTTATAACTGAGAGCAGCAATTGGAACTAAAAGTTGGGTGGCCGGGTCTGAGGTATTCCGAAGGCCAGAGTTTGGTGTACTCATCTCGCTCCGCGAGATGCTCTTTCATCTCGCGGAGCGAGATGAGTACAAATCACGGAGGCTTCGGAGTACCTCAGACCCGGCCACCCATGGAAAAGCTTAACTCATTTTTCACGATGTGTGTCCAAGGTTTCGGAGTACCTCAACCCGCGGCTTGGTTAAGAAAAACTGCTCTGGTATTCACGGTGGGGTATCCCGTATAGGGAGGCCATGCAAATTCCGGCATCGTCGAGGGCATGGAAGCCCGCCTAGTGTCCGCATTTGACGCATCATCCCAGGGAAGGGATCCGCCATGGCAGCCAGCGCACGTGTTCATCCGACGGCCATCGTTGCCCCCGAAGCCCAATTGGCCGACGATGTTGAAGTTGGCGCCCATGCGGTCATCGAGGGTAGGGTCACGATCGGAGCGGGCTGCGTCGTGCGGCCCGGTGCGTATCTGGTCGGGCCGCTGACGATGGGCCAGGGAAACACGGTCTATTCCGGCGCGGTGCTGGGCGAGAAACCTCAACACTTGAAATACAAGGATGAGCCGACCAGCCTGGAAATCGGCGACGGCAATGTTTTTCGCGAATATGTCACGGTCCATCGCGGCACGGCACATCAGATGAAGACGGTGATTGGCAACAACAACTATTTCATGGTCAACTCGCACATTGGCCACGACTGCATTGTGGGTGATCGCAACATCCTTGCCAACGGAGCGCTGGTCGCCGGCCATTGCGTGATCGAGGACAGCGTCTATTTATCCGGCAATTGCGCGGTGCATCAATTCGTGCGCGTAGGCCGCTTGGCGCTGTTGAGCGGGTGTGGCATTACCACCAAGGACATGCCTCCCTTCGTGATGCAGCAGGGAGTGGACAACGTGGTCGGCCTCAATTTGGTCGGCATGCGCCGCGCGGGGCTTCCACCCGCACAGATCAACGGCGTGCGCCAGGCTTTTCGCGTTTTGTTCCGCGAAGGCAATCCGCTCGCCAGTGCCATTGTCCGCATCGACAAGCAGTTCGGCCATATTGAAAGCGTGCAGGAATTGCTGAGTTTTCTGCGCAGCCCCGGCCGGGGAATCAACGCCATGCGCGACCGCCACCAACACGAAGACGCCGCTTAGCGAACGCTCGGCGGTTCGCCTTGACCCATGTTCGTTGCTTCGGTAGAAACCAGCGCTCTCCTTCCGAAAGATCGGGACGGATCGTAGCGCCAGAGGTCCATAAAGCTCCGCCGCCGGGACGCGGACAGGACCGACCGGCTTTTCTCTATCAGGAGAGGTATTCGTGAACAAGAGTTTGCTTGCCCTGGGACTGGCGGCCTTGGTTTCCATTGGCGGTTCCGTGCGTGCCCAGCAAAGCGCGGTACCCACGCGCGTGGCCCTCGTCAATATCGGCCTGGTTTTCACCAAGTACAACAAGGCCAACGCTTATAAGTCACAGATGGAAAAACTCGTCGAGCCCTACCAGCTCGAAGGCAAAAAGCTCAAAAAGGAAATGCTGGATTGGTCCGAGTTCATGAAGAACCCGAAATTCGATCCCAAGGACAAGGAACGTTATGAGCAGGGCCTACGCGGCAATCAGCGCAAGCTGGAGGATTTGGAGCTGCAAGTTCGCAAGGTGATCAGCAAGACGCAGGAAGAGCAAGTCACCAACCTTTATAAGGAAGTTCACTCGGCCATTCATGCTTTCGCTCGCGCCAACGCCATCCATGTCGTGCTGGGTTATGGCGAGCAGATGAGCGGCGACCTCTACGGTTTCGCGAACATCAATCGCAAGATGCAGGGCATGGATTTGGGAAGCTGTAATCCGCTCTATGTCGCCGACGGCGTCGATATCTCGCAGCCGGTGGTGGAAATGCTCAACGCCAGCTACCAACGGGCGAGCGGCATCACTCCCGTGTCCGGAACGACTACGTCCAACCCGAAATAGTTTCGTTTCTCAACACCGGCGGCGAGACGGAACCTCGCCTCGGCCAAACATCCTCCTCCCAAATGGAGAAATATTTCGTGAAAAAGCTTAACCGGGGTGTCGCCGTCCTTGCCTTGGGACTAATGGTCTTTGCGCCAGCCGGCCTCATGAGCAAGGCCAGACCGCAAGCAACAACGGGCACGCGCGTGGCCATCGTCAACGTCGGTCTGGTCTTCTCGAAATACGAGAAGGCGAAGTTCTACAAATCGGAGCTTGAAACCACGCTCAGGCCGTTTAAAACCGAAGGCGAGAAAATCGCCGAGAACATGAAGAAATACGCGGCGGCCGCCAAGGACAAGAACGTCGATGCCAAGCTCAAGGACCAATACGAGCAGTATCTTCTCAAGCTCAAGCGCGACATGGAAGATTTGGACATGCAGGCCCGCAAGCAGATCGGCAAAAAGCAGGAAGACCAGATCATCATCCTCTATAAGGAAGTGACCGGCGCCATCCAGGCTTTCGCTAAATCAAACAATTACCAACTCGTACTCGGCTATGGCCAGCAAATCGAGGGCGATCCCTATTCCTTCGCCAACATCAATCGCATGATGCAGGGCATGGATTTGGGGAGCGCCACGCCCATTTATCTGGAAGGATCGGTCGATATTTCGCAAGCCATCGTGGACACGCTCAACGCCTACTATCGCGGCGGCGCGGGCACTGTCCCCGCAATACCGACGTCCAACCAGAAATGAACGGGCTGACTTACTTCGACCTGGGTCTGGCGTACTCATCTCGCTCCGCGAGATGACAGAGCATCTCGCGGAGCGAGATGAGTACAAACCACGCACGCGTTGGAGTGACTCAGCCACGGGTTCACGGCTTGAAATATCGTTTATGGGGGGACGGGAACGTGGCAATCATCGGTTATCGGAACCAACGGACGATCGCCCGCCCAGTGGAAGTGCAGGGCATCGGCTATATCACGGGCAAGATGGTTCGACTGCGATTTCGGCCGGCCCCGGCGAGCACCGGGGCCGTATTCGTGCGCGTCGACTTGGGCCCGCAAGCGTGCATCTCCGCGCATGTGGACAACGTTGCCGGCACCACCCGCCGCACCACGTTAGGCGATGGCCCTTTGCAAGTCGGCCTCGTCGAGCATGTCTTATCCGCCCTGGGTGGTATGCGCATCGACAATTGCTACCTCGAATTGGACGCGCCTGAGCCGCCGGGCCTCGACGGCTCCGCGCACGGCTTCGTCGATGCGTTGCAAGCGGCCGGTGCCGTGGTGCAAAAGGAAAGCCGCTTGATTTGGAGCGTTGACAAGACGGTGCTGGTTGGCGGCGGCACAGCCACGCTGGCCCTGCATCCATCGCGCGAAGTTGGCTTGCGCGCGAGCTATCATCTCGATTATGGGCCGGCATCGCCGATTCCGCCTCAGCGCTTTACCAGCGACATCACTCCCGAAGAATACATGGCGGCCATCGCGCCTTGCCGAACCTTCCTTCTGGACGAGGAAGCCAAGCAGTTCAAAAAGCAGGGACTCGGCGCCCACACGGAATACAAGGATTTGTTGGTCTTCGGCCCGCGCGGTCCGATCGATAACCGCCTGCGCTTCGCCAATGAGCCGGCCCGGCACAAGGTCCTCGACATGATCGGCGACCTCTTTCTTTTGGGTCACGACCTGTGCGGCCACCTGGTCGCCTGCCGCTCGGGTCATCCACTCAACGTGGCGTTGGTCCGCGCCTTGAGTCAGCAAATGAGCGAAGGACTGACGCGGCAAAAACGAGCGGCGTAACCAAGCCGCGGGTTGAGGCAAATGGAAACCAACGTTGGGTGGCACGCCCTGAGGTACCCCGAAGGGCGTGGAATATCCCACGCTTCACGCCCTTCGGGGTACCTCCGGGCGTGCCACTCGGGCGTCGCTTGGTAAAAGAGAGGACGCGCACACCATGAAACGCTTGCGGCTGGCGGTAATCGGCGTCGGTCATTTAGGGAAGGAGCATGCCCGCATTCTCGCGGGATTGCCCGAGGTGGAATTGGTGGGCGTGGCCGACGTGAATCTCGAGCAAGCCCAACTCGTGGCCAGTCGCTTTGCCTGCCGCGCCTTCAATGATTATTGGCCGCTGCTCAATTTGGTCGATGCCGCGAGTGTCGTGGTGCCGACATCGGAGCACGAACCGGTAGCCGCGGAATTTCTGCGGCGCGGCATCCCGGTTTTGGTGGAAAAGCCGCTGGCCCCAACGGCTGCCGCCGCGGGCCGACTCTCGGCAATGGCCGAGACAAATGGCACCTTCTTGCAAGTCGGTCACATCGAGCGTTTCAACCCCGCTTTCGAGGAAATCAAGCGGCGCAATCTGGAGCCGAAGTTCATTCGCGCCGAGCGGTTGGCGCCGTTCAGCGGTCGATCGTTCGACATCGGCGCCGTACTCGACATCATGATTCACGATCTCGACTTGATCCTCGATTTGGTGAAGGCGCCGGTGCAATCCGTGGACGCAGTCGGCGTCAGCGTCTTCGGCGGCCACGAGGACATCGCCAACGCCCGGCTGCATTTTTCCAACGGCTGCGTCGCCGAGCTGACCGCGAGCCGTGTTCATCCAACGTCTCATCGCCATATGCAGCTATGGGGAGTTGAAGGCTACGCCGGCCTGGACTTCGCACAGCGGCGCGTGACGCTGGTGCAGCCGTCGGCGGCCTTGCGCGCCCACGGCCTCGATCCCGCCAAGCTCGATCCCGCTTCGCGGGCCCGCATCAAGGAAGAGCTTTTTGGCCGGCACCTGGAAACCACCCTGATCGACGGCCAACCTCAAGATCAACTCACTTGCGAATTGAATGACTTCGTCACGTGTGTTCGCTCAGGTGCCCTGCCCCGCGTCACGGGCACTGCCGGCAGCGATGCAGTTGTGCTTGCCGAGCAAATCATCCACAGCCTTCGGCAGCATGCCTGGACCGGCCACGTTTCCGGACCGACCGGCCCAAGTCATGTCCCGCCATCCACGGGCCCGCTTTTCCATGCACCCGCCAAGCAAGACGTGGCCTGAGTTGGCTTGAACATGGGCAGGCTACGGACAAATCTCCGGTATGCGCGGTTTTAGCAGTTTTTTTAGTTATAGGAACCATTCTCGATTTGCCGATTACTAGGCAAAAGGGAACCCGCTCGTTTCGAGCGCGGTTCGCGGCTTTTGCCTGGAGGCAATCGAGATGTCTCGAAGTGTCCGCCAAACAATGCGAGTCGGCTGGCTGACTGGCCCGTGCGTGCTTCTGGCCGCCGCCACGCTTTTTTCATCCGGTTGCACCAGCCCGCGCGAATACGTTCGCAACGGCTTCAAGGTGGGCCCGAACTACGGCAAGCCGCCCGCTCCCGTCGAGTCAAAATGGATAGACACCGGTGATGCGCGCCTCAAATCACGGACCCCCGAGAATGTCGAGTGGTGGACGGCCCTCAATGATCCCGTCCTCAATGACTTGGTCAAACGTGCCTATCGCGACAACTTGACGGTTCGACAGGCCGCCTACCGGGTTCTTGAATTTCAAGCGCAGCGCGCCATCGCTGCGGGCAACTTGTTTCCGCAAACCCAGCAAGCAACCGCCGGTTTTACGTCCAACGCAATTAGCGGCGCTACGGCCAGTGTGCAAAACTTTGCCGGCTTGGCAGGAGCGACTGGCGCCGCCGGGGTGCCGGCGGCAACCGGCTTTGGCCTGATGCGGTTCTCCAACAACTTTGATGTTGGCTTCAACCTGAACTGGGAACTCGATTTCTGGGGCCGCCTGCGCCGCGCCATCGAGTCGGCGGATGCGACCCTCGATGCCTCCATCGAGGATTACGACAATGCCCTCGTCACGCTCATCGGCAACGTGGCCACCACTTATGTCAACGTGCGCACCTTCCAGGAGCGGCTCAGGCTGGCCCGGGAAAATCTCGACCTGCAAGAGAAGACCTTCAAAATCGTCAAAGCGCAATTTGAGCTGGGAGCCAAGAACAAGGTCGATCTGGACCAGGCCCTCACCAACCTGGCACAGGTCGAATCCCTGATCCCCCAATTGGAAATCGGCGAGCGGCAAGCCGAGAACCAACTCTGCATATTGCTGGGCATACCGCCGCAAGACGTGCAAGCGATCCTGGGCACCGCGCCCATCCCGAAACCGGAACCAGAGCTGATCGTCGGGATTCCCGCCGACCTTTTGCGGCGCCGGCCCGATGTGCTCAGCGCCGAGCGCCTGGCGGCCGCCCAGAGCGCGCAGATCGGCATCGCCCAGGCCGAGTTCTATCCCCACATCGCCATCACGGGAAACATTTCCTGGCAAGCAGCCCGCTTCCAGGATCTTTTCAGCAGTCGAGCATTGGCCGGCTCCGTTGGGCCATCCTTCCAGTGGAATATCTTGAACTATGGCCGCCTGGTCAACGGCGTTCGCGTTCAGGATGCGCGCTTCCAGCAATTGGTGACCAGTTACCAGAGCGTCGTTTTGAAAGCGGAAGGTGAAGCGGAAAACGGCATCATCGCCTACTTGCGGTCACATCAAATCGTCAACGCCCTCAAGAAGGGAGTCGACGCGAGCAAAGACGGCGCCGAGATCGGCGACATTCAATACAAGAACGGCAAAATCCCGTTCGTCACATTGGCGCTGTTGCAGCAAAACCTCGTTACCCAGCAGGATCAATACGCCACGGCACAGGGCAACCTCGTGCTGGGTTTGATTCAAACCTATCAGGCACTCGGCGGCGGCTGGCAAATCCGTCTCCAGCAGCCGAACGCGATGGCCAATGGCGCGGCACTGCCGGCGCCCGCCAACCTGCCTCCGGCCGACGACAAAATGCCGCCCCAATCGCGGCGCCTGGTCCCCAATCAAGGACTCGGCGGCGCCCTGGCTTCGGAACCGCCGGCGGCGGATGTTTCCCCGCCGAGAGTCGTGCCGCTGGCGCTTCGACGTGCTGAATGTACGCTAAGCGACCCTCACACAGGACGATCACTGCGTGTCGTGGGACGGCTCTCCTGAGCCGTCTCGACGTCGGAAAGCACACAAGGTGGCCTACTCATCAAGAAGGGGGCATTGTCCCATGAAATGCTGCTTAGCGATTGCCGGGTTTTTTGCTCTTGGCACGGCGGTCCACGCCGAGCCCTGGCTTTTCAGCCGCAACCTGGTTTCTTCGACGTGTCCGCCGTCCACCTACAATTGTCCCGATGATTACTGTGCCAAGCCGCTGCCGTGCGTGTTTCGCATTTGCTACGGTTGTCTGCCAAACGATTATTGTCAAAAGCCGTTGCCGTGCGTGCCCTGTCCGGTGCGCAGGCTGCGGCGATGATTACTGCGCCAAGCCGTTTCCCTGCTGCCTGCCGCCGTCGACGAGGCCGTGGTATAGCTGCGGCTCCGCTTCGAATTCCTGTATTGGCTGCACGCCGAAGTGAATCCGAGCCGCGCGCCGCAAGAAAAAGAAATTCGTCACCAGGCTTTTCCTGGTGACGCACTGCGTGGCGGGCTCCGCCTGCACGGAAAATGCCCACGGGCGCGAATGCTTGCGGCAGTAGGGTCGGAAAACGAGGCGGAGCCTCGTGAGCAGTGCGTGACCGGGTGGGGCCTGGTCACGAGAAGAAGCCCATGTGCCGAATACCGCGAAGCGGTTACATCCCCCAGCCCAGGGTTCGCGCAGCGTACCCCCATACGCATCAAGTTAAGCTGAAGTCCAAGAGGCCCACATCGTTAAGCAATTCAAGGTCCCTGGTTTCGAGCGTTTGTTTCGTCGACACGTTCTAGCCACGGCAGCGGTCAAATCGGTGAGGACGCGTTCTAGTCCAGCGCGTTGATCCAAGGCGGCCACCAAGCGACCGACGAAGGGTCGGATGGCCTCGCAGACTTTGCTCAAGCTCTTCGTGGGATCGCCCCAGGCAGTGGCTATCACCAGCCAATGCTGCACCAACGCTGCCAACAGGCGCGACCAAACACCCACCATTTGTCGAACGACGGTTGAGCCTTTCAGGACCGCCACCAAATCTTGCCCTTTCCAGCGTTTGAACAGTAACTCCACTTGCCAGCGGGCGCGGTACAGAACGACCGCTTCCTCGGGAGTCATCTTCTCGAGCGGTACATTCGTTACCAAGAGGGTCCAGTCGCACCAGGCCAGACGCTCGACCGTGGGTTCTTTGCCGTATTTGTTGACACTCTCCCGACGCAATTTCTGCCGCCGCCGATGCGCTTGTTCCTCAGGCAGCCGCCAGGCAATCAGGCGACACGACAAACGCTGGTCTTTGCCCAATAGCACCAGCCGATCAACGAAGGGGCCCGGTTGCTCCGCGAGCCAGTTTAGCAAGTCGACTGCTTCATCTTCCGGAAGCATGACGCGCGTGGGAAACTGTAAACGCGATAGGAAATACTCGCCCTCTTTCGTCATCTCAGCGAAAACCGCCAAGTTGAAATAACCCAGATCGGCAATCCGCAACGAGCCTTGGCCCCGTCGTACGCTTTGCCGACAGGTCGCGCCGTCCGGGCTGCGGCCCGGCTCGATTTCCACATGCGTCACAGCCCCGCTACGCAGGTCCCATTCGGTTTGCAGCTTCAGGGCTGCCGCCCCGCCGCCATAGCTGCCGCCGCAACCGCGATATTCCTCCTGCTGGCTGTCCGGCAGGACAATCGTGGAACTATCCAGCACGGTCACGTTGGTAAAACGTTCGAGCAGGGGAGCCAGCGCCTTGTCGGAACCGACCACCAGCTTGGTTGCTCCGACAAACAGCTCTTTCAAGAACGCCACCATCTGCGGCGTATGTCGTTGATCGATCGCTTGGGGAGTAACATCGGCACCTGCTTGCACGGCGATCTGGGCCAACTCTTCATCCGATGCCTGGGCATCCTGCAAGAATCCCAAAACAAATGTCCGAGCTAAGGACAGGGCCGTGAACTTCCGTCTCCGCACGATGACTCCGCTCGTACGGGCGGCTTGCTCCGCAATTCCGTCAAACAGGTGCTGCAAAGCCGCGCCAACCCTAGCTATAATCCCCATAGGAAGCTCCTTCTTCCAATCACTGATTGTGGTTAACCAGCGATTGTGGAAGGACTTCCCGTTTTTTTGAAGATCAATGCCTCCTTAACTTGATGCCTATGGGGTTTGCGCAGCGTACCCTGGGTTCGTGGTAGAGACCGGATTTAACACCGAAGGGGTTGCATCCTTCGGAGAGCACCTGATCGAACGGATGCAACCCCCTTCGGGGTAGACATCGCTTTGCCTTAACGTCCCCAGGGTACGCTGCGCGAACCCTGGGCTGGAATATGTAACCCCTTCGGGGTAGTTCCTAACCCGCTTACTACGTGCGCGGCTCTTTGTGGTTGCGTTACATCAGCGCTCCGGTCACCTTCGGCGCCGGTGCGGCTCGAATGACGCGGATGGATCGTAGCTGCCAGTGGATGGGTGCTTTCACTGGGGCCTTGAGATCGACGGGATCCTTGGTCTCCACCAAGCAGTCAAGCTCGACGTTAAACCAGGGAAAGGTGCCTTCCGCGGGGATCATCATCCTCATGGTGTGATGAATTCGGACATGATCGCCGTCTTGGCTCCATTGGGCGAAATGCTCGTCGGTGGTGAAGTTGGTTTGCGTGGGCAGCTTGCGTGTGCCGGCAAAAATCTCGACCAGCATTTTACGGACGTGATCGCGTTCGAGGTCCTTCTTGGGCAGAATTTTTGCCCAGGCGGTGTCGGCGTCGGCGTATTCAGGCACGCGGCCTTTCTCGCCCAAATCGCTTTGCCATTTCTGCATAAAGAGCTTGGATGAGTAGCGCAGGTCAAACAAGTTCCTGCCCAGGGGTGTCAGACCAAAATCCTTGAAGCCTGGAATCCGCATGACGTTGACGAACCACTTGCGTTGCTCACCCTCGCCCACCCCTTCGGTGCTTTGCACCGGCACCGGCGTTTCGACGACCATTTCGGGCGTGGTGAAGCGGTAATTGCGCACGACGTGATACGAGTTGCCTTCATATTTCCAGCCCACGACTCCCAAGGCCTCGATTTGAACGGTATCCGGGTTTTGCAACACGTTGAGGACCATGGGATGCTTGCTGAACTTGGTGATGTTGCCCGGCTCGCCGTCCTTGCCCGGCTGGTCGTACTGCGCGAGCATGGCATCTTCATTGGCGGCTTGGCTGCCGCCCCGGCTGGTCGTGGGCAAGCTCAACAAGAACGCATGATAGAGATCGCTCGGAGTGCGCGCGGCATTTTTGAGGCGGGGGAAAAAACCGGTGTCGTCGCTGGACTTCACCATGAGGAAGTCATCCGCCTGCTTGGCAAGCGCCAGACCGGTGACCCAGATATAGACGAAATAGGTGACACCCACCAGCACGCTGAGCCAAAGGCCCCAGCGCGCAAGCGCCATGCCGGCCATGGTGCCCTCGGCGTTGCGGATGCGCACTTGCGCAAGAAAGCTGACGCCCGCTGCCGCCGCCGCCAACCAAAGAACGGCGGAAGGTAAAAATACCGGCAGTCCTTGGACCAGCGCGACGAGCGTGCTGACCACCACCACGCCAATGAATAGGCAACTTAAGGCGAAACCAACGAGGGCCAGGCCCGAGATCGGCCGATAACCGACGGACTCGCCCGTGGGATGGGTCAAGGGTAATTCAGCCATCGGCTACACCTGTCGGAAGAATGACTTCTTATTGCTACGCTGGTGAGCCGCGCTTGGTTTGCCGGCACTAAGAGCCGCGCACGCAGTAAGCGGACCCTGAATGGGCCACACGTCGAACCGCTTACTGCGTGCGCGGCGCTTTAGTCGTCGCCGCCGCTTGAGTCGGAGATGTCGGTCATCATGGCACGGCGGGCGGCATCGCCGGCGCCGGCCATGCCGCGGTTCTGGACCGTGCCGGTGCTGTCGAGAAAGATTTTGTCCTGGAGGATTTCCTGGATGACGATCGCCATTTTGTCGTTGGTGCGCAGATCGACGAGAGGGCGGGCGCCGGTGTTGAGAGCGACCATCCGCTTTTGAATCAGGGTGGACAGCTTGAAGCGGCCGCCGACTTTGTTGACAATCTTCTCTTCCTTCAAATCATCCAGCATGATTCTTCCTTTCGAATAATGGACTCAAAATAGCTCGCAAGCTCGTGAGAGCGGTAGCCAAGTCGTCGTTGATCACCCGATAGTCGTACTCGGGGGCGCGGGCGATTTCCAGCTTGGCCCCCTCGATGCGGCGCGCCAATGAAGCCTCGGTCTCGGTGTTGCGGGCCCGCAACCGCTTTTCATACGTTGCCATCGACGACGTTTGCACGAAAACGGACACCACGTCGGGGCAGCGGCGGCGCACTTGCATCCAACCATTGACGTCGATGTCGAGCAAAACGCCGATGCCTTGCTTCCGATAAGGCTCGACTTCGCTCGCCGGCGTGCCGTAGTAATTGCCGAAGACCTCCGCCCATTCGAGAAATTCATTGGCGCTGATGGCCGCCTGGAATGCCTCCTTGGCGCGAAAGTAATAATGCACCCCCTCCACTTCACCCGGCCGGGGCGCCCGCGTCGTGACGGAGACCGACAGCCGCAAGGGCCACGCTTTCTCGTCCAGCAAGCGGCGGATGAGCGTCGATTTCCCGCTGCCGGCTGGACCCGATAAGATTATTAAAGGACCCATCGTCATTCCACATTCTGCACCAGCTCACGAATCTTTTCCAAAGTGCCTTTGATGTCGACGACGTGCCGCGAGATGTCCACGTCGCTCGCCTTGGAGCCGATGGTGTTGGTTTCGCGGGACATTTCTTGCACCAAAAACTCCAGCTTGCGGCCCGGGCTCTCGCCTTCGTTCATGATCTCTTGAAAATGATCCAGGTGAGCGGCCAGGCGCATGACCTCCTCGGCGATATCGCTGCGTTCGGCGAAGATCGACACTTCGCGGATCAAGTCGCTCTTGTCGATCGAGGCGTTCAATTCCTGGAGGAGGCCGCGGACGCGCTCGAAGAGCCGATCGCGAAATGCCGGCGCCAACGTCGCCGCCCGATCGCGGATGACGTTGAGCTGCGCGGCGATGGCATCGCGGTGGCCCAGCAATTCGGCGGCCATGGCCCGGCCTTCGTCCTGCCGCATGCTCTGCAATCGATTGATGCCTCCACCAAGACTTTTTCGATGATCGGCCAATCGTCGTGCAGGGAATGCGCTGAGGCCCCCGGTTCGGGAACGACTCCCGGCAACATGAGAATCTGCGCGCAAGAGAGCGTCGCTGCCGTCCGCCAAGCCCAGCTGCGGCGTGAGCTCGCGGACCTGGCGGACATAACTTGCCAAGGCCACGGCATTGATGCGGAAATCCTGCGGTGCGGCCTGGCGCTCGCAGCGAAGTTGCACTTGCAAGGTGCCGCGCTTGACGTGGCGGCGGATGACCTTTTCGAACTCCGCTTCCAAAAGGTTGTAAGGCTCGGGGGCCCGCACCGAGACTTTGAGATAGCGGTTGTTGAGCGCCCGCAACTCGATGGACAACACGAGGTGATCGCTTTGAAAGCGTGCCTCGCCGTAGCCGGTCATACTTAAAAGCACGCCAACCTCGTTCCGATGCAAGAGCGCACGAGCGCAAACGTTAGCGGTACAATATCTGGGCTGCCGTGGCCTGGATCGCATGGACTTGAATCATCGTGAGCAGCAGCCAGATGCAGGCGACATAGATCGTCAGGCGCGTGAACTGGTCACCCGCGCGAGCCAAAGGGGCTCGAACCGCCCGTGCCGCCCAACGCACCGATGAGACCGCCGCCTTTGCCGCGCTGGATCAGAACCAAGAGGATCATGAAAAGCCCGATGAGCAGCAGCACGAAATTGAGCGGACCGGGAAGCCAGGCCCAGAGCATAGCATAACCCCTTCAGCTTGTTCACGATGGGATAAGGTTAAGTTCTGCAAGCTATTATAGAAAACGACGCCAAAAGAGAAACCCCAGTTGGAGAGAGACCCGCGGGATTCGGAGTACCTCATTCCGCGGCTTGGAATGTGGTGGAATACAATTCAAGCCGCGGGATGAGGTACTCCGAATCCCGCGGATCTCGACCCTCAAAAATCCTGCCACCCCCTAATGATGGGCGCGGCCAAAAATGATGGGAGTTGCCAAATTGTCTGGGGCGACTGGGCCAGCCCCGTTTACGGGGCTTTCCGCGTTAGCGGTAGAAGGCCCGGCGTTTACGCCGGGTTCAGAATTCCAACCCACCGTAGGTTTAGCCCCGTTTACGGGGCTTCTCGTTGTTCCGCTTTAGCGCCAAGCTCGCTGGCTAAAGCCAAGCTGTCGAGAAGCCCCGTGAACGGGGCTACGAGGCCGTGGCGCCAAGCTCGACCCGGCGTCAACGCCGGGCCTACTACCGCTAACGCGGAAAGCCCCCTGAAAGGGGGCTAAAATGCCCGCAGAAAATGCTGCCTCACCCTCAATGATTAAAAAAACGATAACGCCTTGCTTTTTACCTCCCATGCCCTTCTAATAGATAAGATTCCTGTAAATTCTTGAATGCCGGAAGGCGTTTTGACAATTCTCGTTGGAAAAGTATACGGCGCGGGGCCAACGCGTATCTCGTTTTTGGTCCGCGCATGCTATCGCGAGTGAATGGGTTTTCCATGGATAATCCGCGGTTTGGTGGAGTTTTTCGATCCGGCTCTCGTGTTGTTTCAGTTCTTGGCTTGACGCTCGACATTGGCGATCCTGGGTTGCAGCGGCGCTGCAACCCCCGTGCCGCCGGCCAAGTACAACCCCGAGGAAATGGCCGCCGCGGCCATGGCGGACTACGACACCAACCACGACGGTAAACTGGACGCCGCGGAGCTTGAAAATTGCCCGGCACTCAAGAAATTGCTCGTGAATCTGGCTAAAGAGGAACCGTACTTGACGGAAGAGGAGATCGCCGAGCGCCTGCGTGCATTCGAAGTGAGCAAAGTCGGCCTCATGGGGACAAGGTGCCGAGTCTCCAGCGGCGGCCGAACCATGGCGGGCGTGACGGTCACCTTTGTTCCGGAAAAGTTCATGGGCGAAGGATTCAAATCGGGCTCGGGCGTCACCGATGAGGACGGCGTCGCTGAAATCGCCGTCGAGGGAGAAAAAGTCAGTGGCGTGAGCTTGGGTTTCTACCGCGTGGAGGCGTCGCTCAAGGATGCTTCCGGGAAAGAGACCTTGCCGGCGCGGTTCAACACCGACACCAAAATCGGCCAGGAAGTGCAAAACAAAAGACCGGACGTGCTGCACATCCGGTTGGATGAATAACGAGGATTTGCTTATAACGCGGGTCATTCATTTTACCCTACTCCAAGGAGCATCCATGACACTTTCCCCCATGTGGCGGGGCCAACGGCGGCAGCCTTCTGCGAAACGACTGGGCTTTACGCTCATTGAGCTTTTGGTGGTCATCGCCATCATCGCCATCTTGATTGCTCTCTTGGTGCCGGCGGTGCAAAAGGTGCGCGAGGCATCCAACCGCACTCAGTGCACGAACTACCTGAAGCAAATGGGTTTGGCCTGCCACGGCGTCCACGACACCTTTGGGCATCTGCCGTCGGGCGGTTGGGGTTGGTTCTGGGTGGGCGCACCCAGCAAGGGCGCCGGCAAGGACCAGCCGGGCGGTTGGACTTATAACCTCCTCTCCTTCATGGAGCAAGACAACGCACGCAAGTTAGGCATGACCACAACGGGCGGCACGCTGGCCCGCGAGTTAAAGTCGATCATGGAAGACTCCATTCCCGGCTACTTGTGCCCGTCGCGCCGACCTGGAGGCATCTTCGTTTATTCACAAAACGGTTCCTACATGACCGCCGACGCTCATGGCCAAACGATCACTGTCTCCATCGGCAACGGCGATGCCATGTCTCGCGGCGACTACGCCTGCTGCGCGGGCGACGACACTTCCGATGAAGTTGACGCCGGCCCAAGCTCTTACTTACTTGGCAATGCGGTTAACAGCCCAGCCCCTCCCGCCTGGAACGGCACGATTTACCGTTCCAGCCAAATCAAGTTGTCCGACATTTCCCGCGGGACCAGTCAAACGTTCCTGCTCGGTGAACGCTACCTCGATCCCGACCGTTATTACGACGGCACCGATCCCGGGGACAACGAAGCCATGTTCGTCGGCACCGACAACGACAACAGTCGTGAGACGTCGCTGTTGCCGATGCAGGACACGCGGGGCCGCAAGATACGCAACGCTTCGGCAGCCCTCACAACGGTGGCCTGCACATGCTCTTTTGCGACGGGTCCGTGCACTTCATCAGCTACGATATCAAGCTGAGCAACTGGAAGCCGATGGGCAACCGGTTGTCACAGGCCATTACGGAAAACGATTTCTAAATGACTTGCCGCTTGATTTACTAGCCCGCAGCGTTAGCGAGGATCTTCGCTAACGCTGCGGGCTAGTGTACCGATGAAGACCCTCGCTAACGCTTCGGGTTAGTATCGCAAATCACGAAGACCAATAGGCCCAGGTTGGCAACAACCCGGGCCTCTCTTTTTAGAGGGTGCCACTCTCGTGTTCTCTTGGCGTCGTGCTCTCTTTGTAGATTCGGGTGCCATGGCCTCGGTACTCCGTGGCCATGCGTGCAACCCCCCTAACATGGCCACGGAGTACCGAGGCCATGGCACCCTCCCGGGATTCCCCCCGAGCTCGCCGCTAACATGGCACGGAGTACCGAGGCCATGGCGGAACCCATGAACCCCAACTTCAGGCATTGACAAAGCACTAGCCATTTCCCGCCTCCTTCATACAACATTATAGATACTGAGATTCAGTATCATTAATCTTGGTCGCTTCCTAAAGGATGAGCGCATGCCTCGCCTTCGCCCCGCGTTCACGCTTATCGAGTTGCTGGTTGCCATCGCCATTATCGCCGTGCTCATTGCCCTGCTGGTGCCGGTCGTGCAAAAAGTACGCGAGGCGGCGGCACGGCAATATTGCCAGAATACTGAAGCAAATGGGCCTCGCGTGTCACAACTTCCACGACACCTACAAAAAGCTTCCTCCAGGATATATGGCGACCGGGGTCTATCGCGACGGTTCCGGCGATACGTCGCCGGGGTGGGGTTGGGCGGCGCCTTGTTGCCGTTTTTGAACAGGACAACCTCTTCCGCCAATTGGACGTGCATACGCCCATTGAAAGGGCGCGCAACGCATCGGCGATTCGGACGCTCGTGGCCGGCTTTTTGTGTCCATCCGATCTCGTCCCGGAAAACGCTTTCGCGGTTCCCGATGCGTTCGGCAAAGCGTGGCACAAGCAGCGCCCAGAGTTATGCGGCCTGCGTGGGGGGTGACGAGTCCGATACGTCGGGCGTCGCGGGCCTGGGATCTTTTACCGCAACAGTGCCACACGCTTTGGCGATATCCTCGACGGCACCAGCAACACGATCATGATCGGCGAGCGTGCCTGGGCCAACGCCAACGGCATCTGGGCCGGCGCCTGCCAATGCCGTCATCATGCACGGCGCCCATAATCCCTGCCCCGGCAGCGGTGCCTCGTTTTACCCTGCCAGCGTCCTCGTGCAGGCACATGGCCATCTCAACAACGCCGCCACCGACACCGATGGCGGCCTCGACGATTTCTCCAGCCTGCACAGCGGCGGCTCCAACTTCGTCTTCGCCGACGGCTCCGTTCGCTTTCTGCGCAGCATCCCGGGCGACTTGCCCAGCGGCGCTACACGCCGGAAAGCGTCATTCTGCAAGCGCATCGACACGTGCCAAAGGCGAAGTCGTTCCGGTGGAGTACTAGGGCTTTGCCACAGTTTTGTTGAGAGGTTGGGTGCCATGGCCTCGGTACTCCGTGGCCATGTTAGCGGGGGCACGCATGGCCACGGAGTACCGAGGCCATGGCACCCGAATCTTTGAACCCCAACTTAAGCGTTGACAAAGGCTAGTAGGTCCCGCCTGCCGGGCGGGACTTAAGGAGTGCAAGCGATGAAACCCAGACGCATGGCCACGGAGTACCGAGGCGATGGCACCCGAATCCTCTGTTCGACTCTTTTTTGTTTTGCAAAGTGGATAAGCGCTTGCACTGCGAGGTCCCGCCCGGCAGGCGGGACCTACTACTACCTAATGCTCGCGATGGTAGGTTGCGGGCACGCCGAAATGCCGCTTGCCGGCGGGAAACCCATAAGCTATTGGGTTGCCAGCATGGGGGACCCTGACGCCAAGCTGCGCGAGCAGGCGGTCATCAAGCTGGGCAACGTCGGCAACACCGACGCCGCCGTCTTTCCCGCCCTCACGAACGCCCTTGGCGATAGCGAGCCGGCAGTGCGCCGCGAGGCCATTTTGGCGCTGATGAAGTTTGGCCCCGGCACCGAAGAGGCGACGCCGCCTTTGAAGGAACTGCATCGGAAAGATCCCGACGTGCACATGCACGAGACTCGCCGGCAGGGCCGTCGAAAATCTGCAAAGTAAGGAGCCGCGCCACGCGGTCAGCGGTTAAACTCGTCACCAGGCTCTGCCTGGTGACGCGCTGCCTGGCAGGCTCCGAGCCTGTGAAATTTACGGACTTTTGACGCGCATGAAATTCAAAGCACTGACAATGACGCTAGGCGTTCGCCCCGTTGAGACTGGTACCAGTTCAGCCCGGTTCGGCCCGTGCGTGGCTGGCCCCGGCTTTGAACTCCTTTCCGGTCAGTTATGGGACCGCGCCCAATGCTCATCCCGCCGTCTTTTTGGCCTCGCGCAGAACTACGGTCCGCCGCAGATTATGGGCCAGCATTTGCAGCAACGCCAATGCCAACACTTTCTGTCGGCCACGGACCGTCACTTGGTACATCCCGCATAAACGCGCTCCTGCGTTGGACCACTCCGCCGTCGCCGACCGCAACTTGTACACCTCTTTGGCCATGTCCGTCCCCATCCGTTGACGCCAGTTGGCCACGCCGGGACCGTCCGTCTTCTTGGGTTGGTATGGGTCTTCTCCTTTGGCCTTCATCGACTCCGCGTTCTTGATCGGGCCGAACACTTCAATGCCGGCTTGCTCCGCTTGCTCGATGGCGGCGAGCGTCGTGAAACCGCCGTCCACCAACATCTGCTTGGGCTTCTCGTGATAGCGAGTTTCGATCTGCTCCAGCATGGGCGGCATTTGCCCACTATCACCGCCAATGGTGGTCACATCGACACCGACAATCGCGCCCCCTTCCACCGTGGTCGCAAATTGCACGTTGTAGGCCGGCCGCGTGCCGCCATCAGGCATCTTAATGCGCAAAGCTCCGGGTCGGTCGTCGAGGTACGGCTTGGCCAGGTCGAATTTGAGCCCCTTCTCCAGGCGCTGTTGCTCCCGCTTGTCTTCCAACTTGGCGCACTCGGCCAACGCCTGCTCGATACGCTCTTGCCGTTCGCGGGCCGCACTCTCCCGGGCCGCTTGTTGTCAACGCGAGGCCGCTTCTTGTCTTCGTCCACCTGGTTC
The DNA here is from genome assembly GCA_963750865.1 of uncultured Planctomycetota bacterium. Classification (GTDB taxonomy): domain Bacteria; phylum Planctomycetota; class Planctomycetia; order Gemmatales; family Gemmataceae; genus CAVVSQ01. The sequence continues at coordinate 1,035 of CAVVSQ010000016.1, read as the reverse complement.
TTGGGCCTGCACTGCACCTTGGCTACCTCCAAGCAAATCTTCAAGCTGGGTTCCCGACGGAACAACGAGGCGCCGGCGGCGGCGAAACACGCATGCCGTCTTGGGCGACTTGCTTGAGGGTGATGAACTTCTCGTACAGCATGGTGGCGACGCTGTCGGTCAGCAACTGGTCGAGGATGTCGGTGTGCTGGCTGCGAAAGTCGGCGAGCGTGTGATAATTCAAGCTCAGGCCGCCGCACAGCCACTGGTAGGCAAGGTGCTCGCGGCACAGACCATCAAGGGTGCGGGCTCTGCCGTGCCGTCGAAGGTGGCAAACAGCCAAGAGCGCGAGCAGGATGCGTGGATCGGTGGCGTCGCGGCCTGGCTGGCCCGGCACCGCCTTGATCCTTTGCGGCCGCCCGCGTGAGATCGAGCTGACAGGCGTAATCCCAAACGACTCGGACTTCGTGGTCGGGGGGCAGCAACTCATCAAGCGAGGCGGTACGCATTTCGCCCTGGCTGCGCTCGGCCAGCCGCAGGCGTGGGGCGGGAATCGCGGTCGCTGCGGGCATCGCCTTGAGCAGCGGCTGGCCCACGTCGAAAAGCAGACCGGCGTCACTGGTTTCGGCATCAGAGACAGGCGGTATAGTGTTCATGCGACTAGGTTACACGCCCCTGGAAACAAACGGCAAGGTAAAAAATTCACAGGCTCTCCGCCTGTTTTTTTTCACGAAAATCGCCCACGCGTGCGAGCAATCACCAAGCCGGAGTGGTCGGAGAAAGCGAGGCGGAGCCTCGCGAGCAGTGCCATGACCAGGCAGAGCCTGGTCACCAGAAGATTAATCCGCTTACTGCATGCGCAGCTGTTCAGCGACATGCCTTCAAAAACGCCACCAGATCGGCCAAATCTTGCTTGCTGAGTTGTTGATCGAGACCCGACGGCATGACCGAGACGCGGCTCGACTGCAATTCCTCGATGTCCGTACCCAGGCAGAGCGCACCTCCTGGTCAGCACCCAAGACGAGAACGACTTCCTCCGGTGAATCCTTGCGCAGA
>CAVVSQ010000015.1:0-290539 GCA_963750865.1 uncultured Planctomycetota bacterium | reverse complement strand
CTATTTCATAGCCGGTGACGGCGTATCGAGATGCACCTCGGCACGGACACCACGAGCACCGCTTTAGGGCCGCCTGAGTGAGCCATTGATCGAGACTGTGGCTCAGATGCCAGCCATGGATCGACCGGGCAAAGGGATTCATGACGATCGCCGGGTATCCGAACTCGCGGCGCAGTCGGATGTGGGTGACGTCGGCCACCCAAACCTGATTTGGCCGCGCAATTTCGTATTCGCTCGGCCCAGGGCTTCTTGCCTGTCTTGGTAGCATGGTGAGCCCCTTAAGGAGGTGCCTGCCATGGGTCGGATTCGCGATTCCGGCAAGGGGCGCCGTTGGCTTGATCTGATTCGTTGCTGGTGGCGTCCACCAAGAAAAGCTGCACGTCCTCGGTAGACTTCCAATCCTCATACCCATGTCCAAATCGGCATAGCTAAAAAGAAACGTCATCTGAACACGAACCTATAACCGCCTTGGTCGGCAGCGACACGCCGTCCTAATGCACGACGTGTCGCTGCTTTTTCGGTTTCGAGCAACTACGCGGTCACTTTTTCTTCGATGTCGCCGACGAACCGACACCAATCATCGCGGAATTGCCGCCGCATTTGGGAAATCCGGCCAGCGGAAAGTGAAAATCGCCGACTCAAATCCTTGGTGCGCTCGTTCTGCGCCATAGCGTGGATTATGCGGCGCTGCGCGGTGTCAACGTCTCGCACCAGGCTCGAAAATCAATCCGAAAGGCGGCCTGCTCCCCGGGTGCTGTCGTGATGTTGTCCGTCAAACGCTCTTCGAGGAGGTCGTGGATGCGTTGACCAAGCAAATCGCCGTTAAGATCCTCGTGGGCACGGCGTGTCGATGGCAGCGATTGCACGACAAAGCCGTGGCGTCTCTGAGCCAGTGGTGACATCACATCGTTGGCGCGTTCACCGGCGCCGACGCGTCGGCCAGCTCTGACGGCACGCGCCGCCAGGTGGGCCAAGGCAGCGGCAAACGTCGTAGCGTCTTTACCGCGCTGGGCCAACCGGCAAAACCATTTCCAAGCAACGGCGATAGTCTCGGCGATACAATCGGCGCGGCAGCGCGACGCATTTCACACAGCGGAAATAAAAGCGGGCTTGGTCTTGGATTCGGGGAAGCACGCTTATGAAGCGACTTTGCAAATCGAAGCGAGCATCGGTAGCTAAAGATGGTAAAACAATCATGAGAGCGACTCCGCAAAGAGACCGCCCCCTTGCAGGGACGGTCGTGTCCAAAAACACAACCGCCCCCGCACCGCGCAGGGGCCGACGTTGATTCAAAACAACAGACCACGCCGCTGGCCTGGGGTGGCCAAGGGCGCGGTCTTCAAGGTGTAGTCAGGGTTTGAAGAGCTAAGCGGTCACGTGATCACTCATTGTGCCCCGTATGAGCCATTTATTAAGCGGTTGACTTATTTGACCCCTTTTACTGTCGTCGGGCGCCCGTCAATCCACAAATCGCCTTTGAAAACCAGCCATTTCGGCGCCCGAACGGCCAACCGCGAGCCGCGCGTTTGCGAGCGGGACCGCTGCCGGAGGCCACGACGTAGGCCGGGGCCGGTGTTTAGGGTTGGGAGTCGAGCACGAGCGGCGTGGAGGTGGATTGCGCGGCGGTCTGAGCCACCTTTGGCGGGCGGCTTGCCAGCGGTCAGGCAGCAAATCGCGAAGGCGTTCGACTGGCAGGGTCAGTAGCCGCGCGAGCACGTCCTCGAGATTCGCCCACGGCTCAATGGCCAAGCGGATGGCACGTTGACGTCAAGGCGACCAGCACTGCCGCGGTCCGGCCGCCCCGGTCCGAGCCGACAACAGCCAGTTCTTACGACAATGTGGATCTCCGCATAACGCAGAGGATTTTATTGGACGTGCCCACCTGACAGAGAACGTCGCGCGTGCAATGCCAGGCACTTCCAATAAAATTCATTGAACTGAACCGCGAACTCAATTTATGGGGATTGAATGGACGGCACCCCTGCCAATAACGTGGTTTCCGTTCGGCCAGGGTGACCAATCAATAATGTCAGGCGTTGACCGTGGAGTTTCGCCTTTGACGCCGTGTCCGGAAAGATGCTCAGGACGGACGATGAGCGGGCCTTATCGATTTTCGACCGGTCCTCGCAAACCCCTCGAAGCGTGACCACGCGCCCACGTCCCGGCCGGCGGCCTCGATGCACGCGGCCGACGTGCCTTCTTCGGACGGATACACATTGTGTCAATTGTGCTGCCGCAGAACTCCGCCTAGCTGGCGGTGCCGCCGAGGATTCGGAGAAGGAGCTTGGCTTTGATTCGGGAGCAAAGAAACTTCGGTTAGCCAGTTGCATGGCACGGTATCCTGGCGAGACCTAGTGCTCATCATGTAACTGGTCCAGGACCGCACCACACCACCTTACGGAACCAATGACCGTAATCGAACTATCGTGGATCGGTCAAAATCGCGTCCGTGGGCGCGGGAGCTAGGTGTCGGGTAGGACGAAGGTGCCGTACCGACGCCAGCACCATGCCGGGCCCGCCTTCAACCACAAAACAAAACAGGGCATGCACGAGCCAGCCGGCGGTGGCGATCGCGAAGAAGAGAGGCCAAGTGGATAGCCCCAGCCATTCCCCGAGTCCCCACCAACACAGCGCCGGCACGGCGCCAGCACGAGCGGCAACACAGCCGCGCGCGAAAGAAATACCGACAGCGGCATCTTGAGCTTACGGCAGACGTAAACAAGCAATGTCACGTTGAAAACCACGTTGGGAAGCGCTGTTCCCCAGGCGACGCCTTCAATGCCATAGGGTTGCACCCAAAGCAGACTGAGGATCAAATTCGCCAATGCCTCGATGACCGTGGCCGTCGCATACCAGCGCAATTGGCCGATGCCGTAAAGAATGCGACTGGAAATCGACTGCGAAATCGCCAGCACCAGGGGCACCGACAGAATGATCAACGTCGGATAACTCTTGACAGCGAGATCGTCGCCGAGCCAAAGCGATAAAAAAGGCATGCCCAGCAACCAGAAGCCCAGTTGCATGGGCACGGCCAAATACAGCACGAACCGGCTCCCTTTGATCATTAGCCGGTCGATCGCCTCGTAATCGTTGGTCGCATCAAAAGCGCTGACGGCGGGAGTGAGCGCCGCGGTAAGCGTGCGGAGCGTGTCCTTGGCGTAGGCCACCAGGCGGGCTCCCACCGCGAAGAACGTGATGAACTCGGGCATCATGAAGGCGCCGATGACCAGGGCGTCGGTCTGAAAGGAAACCCGGCCGGCAATGAGGGCCACGAAGGCGGCGAAACTATAGCCCCGGATCATGCGGAACATGTCCCACGTCACCAGGGAGAAACTAAACCGCAAGGTGGGCAAACAGACCTTGGCGGCCACGATCATCACCAACTGCTCGGCGATGGTGAAACCGGTGATGACGAGGGCCAGCGTGACCAGGCCGCCGCCTGTATAAATCACCAGCCAGCTGAAGACGGCGCGCACGATCAGCGCCGTGGTGCGAATGGTCGCGATGACCGGATAGCGCTCGAGTCCGGCAAGCACGGCGCCGAAGACACCCAGCGGAAAGCCAACGGCGACGTTGAATCCCAGAAGGAAAAGAAGCCAGCGCACGTCGTTGATGGCATCGGCCGGAACGCCCAGCGGGTCGGGCCAAAGCAGCGCAGCCCCGAGCTGATGGCCAGGACGACCAGCCCGGACAGCCCAAAGAGGCACAGGCTGGTGCTGAAGATGCGGTTTTGATTGTCGCGCTCGCTATTGGCCTCGAACCTGGCGACATAGCGCACGACGGACACGGTGAGGCCGAGGTCAAGCACGGTCAAGTAAGCGAGCACCGATTCGACGAGCGACCAGACGCCATAGCGCCGCTCGCCCAGGCCGTTGATGAGGATGGGCGAGAGAAAAAAGGCGACGACCACCTGGGCGGCGAACCCGGTAAAGTTCGCCGCGGCGTTGGTCAGCAGTCGTTTTTTGCCGAAGTTCTGTGCCGCCATGCTTCGCTGTGTTCTCTGGTTAGCGGGAGAATACGATCGTGGTGTAGTGGGCGTTGAAGAAGAACCATCGTTTGGAGATTATGCGGGCGCGGGTGGCGCCGGCGCGTAGGATTGCATTTTTGACCCAGCTCGGGGAACTTCGGGTCACGTTGAAATCGCCTCGCCAGGGTCGCCCGGTTGATCGCATGCGTTGCCATCCATTCCTAAGTGAGGGCCAATCGCGCTTAATCAGGTCAACCCCCATGCGTGCTAACACGTCCAATAGGTTCCACTTGGGAAGAAACTCGATAAGCCCGGTTCCGCCGGGCTTTAGGACACGCACCATTTGCTGAATGCAGCGCCAGCGGTCCGACACCATTTGCAATAGCCCTAATGATAGAACTATATCAAAAGTGCAATCCGCAAACGGTAGTTCATAACAGGATGCGACGCATCCATTGATTGGCGGATACCGCTCGACCGCGTGCTTGATGAGATTTTGCGAAACATCGACACCAAAAACAGTGCGACCCTCGCCGACTGTCAAACGAGTGAAAACCCCGTTACCGCAACCGATGTCCAGTATCTTTAACGACTCGTTCGTCCGTGGAGTTGGTTGAGTTGTAAGCTGCTTGAAAAGTGCCGAAAAATCATGGAGGCGGGTTTCGAGAATCATTATCCGGATACCCTGACTTCGAACTGTCCGGGAGGTCCAACTCGCCAACTATTTCGTAAGTGCGGTGTAGCTCCTTTTCATGAACTGGGTCGAGCACTCAAGGCCTCCGCTACTTGCGGCCCAAAAGCCGGCGCGTGCCGTCGCGGACATGCCGGATTGTCCAATTATACGTTGCGTGCGTGCCGCGCCAGATGCGGTGCGCCATCGTCTTTTTAAATAATACAACACTCATCTCGACCTTGCTGGCATTGCCGAACCATTCTTTGTAAGCCATGTCGCCCTGCCCGAAGTAAAAGGTGTCCGGCTTCTCGGTCTTGAAAAGATCCTCAAGCGATAGATAGAGCAAAACCTTGCCCGGCGAATGCTTCGCGAACTCATCGTGGTAGGCCGTCTCGCAAAAATGATATTCGCCCCCCGTTTGGTACCCAAGCGAATAGGCGAGACGTTGTCACCGCATTTAAGCAAATAGGAGCGCAACCAGCCTTGCTCGGCCATTTCAGTCAAAAGTTGGTGTCCCGTGGCGGGCCCGTGCTCGCAAATGGGGACATCGAGGAATTTCTTCTGCCAGGAATTACCGGAAACAGCGCCGCTTTTTCAAGAAATAACGGCACTTGGTCAGCTCTTTCGATGCGCACAAGCTCGAGTTTTCCCTCGCCGCGCTTGCGCAAGAGCTTAACTTCCCTTTTTAAGTTGCCTCTGGTCTTGGATGTGAACTTTTTCAAGTATGATTTCGAACGACATAGGCAGTTCGATGTAATGGCAGTTGGCCGGCGGATTAGGGCAATACCGGAACCAGTTACTCTGGATTTCCGGTGAGCGCTGTAGGTATGACCAAAGCTTGCTTCCAACCCAGACGCTTTCGAAATGAATGCAATCAGAGTTGTCCATCGCGTCATTCCGCATCGCCGCGAACAGACGGTCCGCTGCTTGATCGTCGGCAGGCAGCAGCATTGCCATGACATGTTCGGCACGAAAGACACGAGTCCAAAGGGCCATTTTTTTCAAACTGTAACGCATGCCAAAGGTGCCAAGCCGAAACGATCCAAGGCCTGCCAACGTCCCGTTTTCTCCAGCAATGGAAATGAGAGTTATGGGAAGTCCCGAAACCAAACGATGCATGGTCCATTGGGGCGTGGCGAAATGGCGGTCGTTCGTCGAGTCATCTTCAAGGAGGGCTAGCCATTCCCGTCGGAAAGTCTCGTCCTCGAGTGACTGACCCGTATGCTCGACGCGGACCCGATAATCTGCAATGGGCGACACCGCAGTTTCCATGAGCGTACTTCTTGCAACGATGACCATAAATCGGTAAATCCGCGTGTAGTCTACGCGAGGCATTAGCTTGAAAAAGGAAATCTTTAATGAATTCTTTGTAAGTATGCAAGCGATTAGCGTGCCGGCCGGAGTCTTTTTCTGGGCGGCCTTGGCAAAAGTTCCTTTCTACTTGCCCTAGCTGCGAGCCAAATTAAAGCTCGCGAAAGCTCGTCTCCAAGATATCATTCAGCCGCTGCTGTCGTTCGGCGATCCTCTTCGTGGCTTTTGGTAAAACCCCCTTATACCGCAAATACGATACCGCCCGCGCGGGCAGCGATTCCCGTTTGAAGAAGTCTTGGTCGCGAGCGCATGATCTTTGCTCGGCGACACGGCGGGCACAGTTGACGGGCGAGATTTTGGTCGCCTCGGCAACAGCCAAGAGGCGTTTTGCATGCCCTTCATCTTGGCGATGAAATCGGCGTAATTATCCGGCGCCGTGGACAAAAAGCCCAGGATGCCGCCCGCGTTGACGATGAAGTCGGGCAAGAGCGGGATGCCTCGCTCCTCTAAAATGATTTCCGCCTCGGGCGTGCAGGGAACATTGGCGGCGGGCACGACGGCCCGCGCCGGCGTTCGCTGCGCGATGGCGCCGGTGATCGAATGCACGCGGGCGCATGGGACCAGAATATCGGCGGCCACGCTAAAAAGCTCGCCGCGCGGGACATTTCGCCACGGCCCTTTATCGAGCACGAAGCGGGGACCTTTGTCTTGCCGCAGGTTCAGCAAGGCATCCACGGGAATGCCGTCGTCGTTGGCCACGGCACCGTCGCGATTGGAAACCGCCACCACGCGTCCGCCCCAGCGAACCAACTCCTGAGCGAGGATGCCGCCGACGTTGCCCAGGCCTTCGATCGCCACCCGGCACTTGTCGGGAGGAATATCGAGCGCCTCCGCCGCGGCCATGACCGACGCCAACGTCGAGATGGCCGTGCGCCGCGAAGATTCCCCTTCGGGGGGCCAGGCGCCCAGGCCCGCGCCGCGGTAGACGGCGATCATATCGTCGACCGAGAAATTCATGTCCGTCCAGGCATGATACATGCCCGATGCCAGCAAGGGCCGCAGGTGCGCTCCCAGGCACGCCGCCAGTTCGCGACGGCGTTCAGGGGGCGTGTCGTAATCCATCACCATGCCACCCTTGCCGCCGCCCTGCGCTTGCTCGAAAAAGGCATATTTATACGCCATCGCCCGCGCCAGCGCCTTGACCTCATCCTCGCTAATGTCGGGCACGCAGCGAATGCCGCCGCAGGCGCCTTGCTCGCCGAGGTTGTGGATGGCGACGAACGCGGTCAGGCCGACCTTTTTGTCGGTTATCCGAACGGTCATCAGCGGATCTTCGGTGAGCATGCAATTTCCAGCGTCGGATGCGACAAAGGCGTCGCTCCCGTTGAACAGGTTGACTTCCATCGGCGCTTGCCGAGTCGCACTGTACGTTAGTGGTATGGTTTTCAAGGTAAACCCTCAATCGGCATAACGTTTTTGTTATTTAGTCGCCGCCTCTTTGAAATCCTAGCACGCGAAATGTATATGCGACAGACTATGTACATTTGAACCGTTACTTACCTCTCATCACGAAAACGCGTAAGGCGGCTAGCGTGCGTCAACCGTTATGTAACCCCAACGGAGCTTTCGAAGTACCTCAAATCCGGCCATCATTTGCCATGGCTCTAACTCTGGACACTTTGGGGCTCGCGCGTGGAAACGCCGATGTCGCCGGATTCGCGGCCGGAAGTCACCGCCAATTCTTCGTGGTCGGAACGCGAAAACCGGTTTTTGAGTCTCAAAAAGCGAATTTCGACGAAGTAATAGGATGCCGCACTGATAGCGAGCGTAACGCGCCGCGCCCCAATCCCAGCAACAAGTCGCCAATCTTGGATGCCAAGCTTCTCGAGCACCTTGAACACTGGAAAATGGTAGAGATAAATGCCGTAAGAAATGCGGCCCACCCAGACCAAAAAAGAAAGCCCCAGTATTTTGCGGAGCAAGCTGTGCGATCCAAGCGTTACATCCGCCAGGATGATCGCCGCACTGAGCGCGACCGCCGAGTAGCCGATGGTCAGCACGGGGTGGCCGTGCAGCCTGATCCAGGTCGCTGAGATAAACCCCAAAAAAATTGCGGCTGCCGGGGCCAGAACAAAGCCGAGTAATCGACTGGCCGTCGCCCCAAGCGGACGTTCCCGCCGGGCCGCCACCAAACACGCCAGCGCCGAGCCGATCAGCAAGGGATCGGCGTGAGTATCCAGGCCGTAATGAACCCGAGTGACGGTGGCGTCTGAGAATAGCGAGCAGCGGTAAAACGCGACCAGCGCCGCGCCAATGAGCAGAGTGAAACCCATGCGCGACACGATTTTTCGAGATTTTCCAGGCAAGCCCGATGACCAAGGGCCAAATCAAATAGTATTGCTCCTCGATGCCCAAGGACCACGTGGGAATGAGCGGACCACTCTTGTTGCACCAGCCGAAAGCGCCCGCCCAGTTCGTCGTGTACGTCAGCGCGAACGCCGCATCCCCAAGCACCGACCCAGCATAACCCGCCAGGCTCCAAATGACGAGCACCATGGCCACGGCCAACCACAGGCACGGGAGCAGTCGCAAGAATCGGCGCGCGTAAAAATTGCGGAGGACGATTGAGCCATGGCGGTCTTGCTCGGCGACAAGAATCGAAGTGATCAGAAACCCACTCAGCGTAAAGAAAACATCCACCCCCACCCAGCCGATGTTGTAATAACGCGGCACGCCGCTATGCGCGAATAGCACGATGGCCACCGCGAAGGCCCGCACACCGTCCAGGCTAGCGTGATACTTCATCTTGCTACCGATGCCTTGGAGATTTGGGCTACCTCAGCCCCGGCCGCGCTCGCAAAGCTTACTTGCGGATGGTTGGCTGTCTTTCGGGGCCGCGTGAAGATATTCTTGAGTTGCAAAAAGCGGATTTCGACGAGGTAATACGATGCGGCACTGACGACCGAGTGTTAGCGCGATACCGAGAACAAACATACTCGGCCAATCTTCAATGCCCCAATGGGCCAGCGTCTTGAAAATCGGAAAATGATAAAGGTAAACACCGTACGAAATGCGGCCCACCCAAGCCAAAAAAGAAAGGCTAAGCAAGCCCCGCAGCACGCTGTGCGAACCGAGCGTCAAGTCGGTGATGACGATCGCGGTGCCAATCGCGACCACGGTATAACCAACCGTCAAGACGGGCGGGACGTGTGGGTTACTCCAAAACACAAGAACATACGCCAACAGCACCACCGCCGCAGGCGCGAGAATAAAGCCGAAAAGCCGGCTCCAGCGCATGTCGAGAAGTCGGCCCTTGGCGACGGAGGCGAAGCACGCCAGCGCGGAACCGATAAGCATGGGATCGGCGTGCGTGTCGAGTCCGTAATGGATGCGGGCGTCAGGCACGGTGTCGGCGAGCGCGTAACGATAGGCGACGATGCCCGCCGACGCCACGAGCAGACCAACGCCCACGCCGACGCGATTTTTCACGAACTTGCACGCCAGAGCAATGACGAGCGGCCAGATCAGGTAATACTGTTCTTCGATGGCCAACGACCAGGTGTGGGCCAGCGGTCCATTGGAGCTGGCGCCGAAGGCGCGGGCCCAGTTCATGACATAGGTCAGCGCGTAGACGGCATCGGTGATGACCTCCTCGAATTGCCCGAAAGACGCCCAGACCGCGAGCACCAAGGCCACGGCCAGCCACAAACAAGGAAGCAACCGCAGGAACCGGCGCGCATAAAAATTGCGAAAGACGATAGAGCCATAGCGGTCGTATTCGCTGAGCAAAATGGAGGTGATCAAAAAGCCGCTGAGCGTGAAAAAGGCGTCGACGCCCATCCAGCCGCTGTAGATGCGCGGATAGCCGCTATGGGAGATCAAGACGACGGCGACGGCTAACGCCCGAATGCCGTCGAGGCTGGGGTAATACTTCATGGGGCAGTCTTCTCGCCAATAAGGGCGTTGCCTCCGCTCAGACCCGCCGGCAGGCGCAGCGCCAGCCACATGCGATTGAAGAGCGCGGCCGCTTTACGTGGTAAGCCGCCGGAGAAACGATTTAGGTCCCAAAACTCCGTCGCCAGGCGTGCCGTGACGCGCACGCCATGCTGCCGCAATTCCGCCGCCAGCGCGCGAATGTTGGCGATCCGCGAGAGCGGCGCTTGCCCCTCGCGGTCGACGTGAAACTCGATGCCGCCCGGCGTCCGCACCATGCGCGACTCGCTCCGGCGTGCCAAACGGGCGAGCCGAATGAGATAGGATTCCACCGAGCGATGGTTCCCCTCCATGATGACGAGCTTGCCGCCCGGCCGCAGCACCCGGCACAACTCGGCGACCACCTGCTGCCAGCGGGGGATATGCATCAGCACGCCCCGGCAATGCACGGCATCGAAATATGCGTCGCCAAAAGGCAATTGCTCCAGCCCGTCGCAGACGAAAATCGCCTGTTCCGCCAGTCCGGCGGCGGCGGCACGTTCTTCCGCCTTGCGTACGACGGCGCGCGAGATATCCACGCCGACACAACGATAGCCCTTTTCCGCCCAGCGCAACGCGTGTTCGCCGGTGCCACAACCCGCATCGAGAACCAGACTATTCCCAGGCAGCTTGAGCCGGCGCAAAATCCGGGACAAGAGGCGCTCGTTGAAAGCACGTTGGAGGCCGCTCCGGTAGACGGCCTGCCATGACTCGTGGATGCCTTTGTCTTGGAAGGCGGTGTGCAGATTCTCGGTGATCTCGGCCATCGTTATCCTCCAAGCACGGCGCTAGGACACAGCTTCCTGTCGCGCCGTGAACGGATTGGGCACCTTCGAAATACAAAACCGATATTTTCCCGAGGCCTCCTGCGGTATGCGCTCGACGAACTCGCACTCGTAGCTGACCTCAGGCCCGAACCGCTTGCGCGTCAGCCGTTCGATCTGCTCCAGTGTTTCCGGACCGAAGGCGGCCCCGCGGACGATGCGAAACACGAAGCGGCTCACCGAGTCTTGAACGATTTGCAGTTGCGCGATGCCCGGCACTTGCAGGGCGAAGTTCTCGGTCAGCGATATGCCCGAGATCAAGGCGCCGGACGCGGTGACCACATAATCAGCCTCGCGCCCTTCGATGCGCTCCAGCAGAGGATAATGCCGGCCGCAAGGGCACTGGCGGTCGCTCACGGTGGCCACGTCGCCGACCTGATAGCGAATGATCGGCATGGCTCGATTCGTAAGGTCGGTGACGATGACCGAGCCCGCCTCGCCCGGCAACGCCGGCCGGCCATCGCGCAGCACTTCCACATAGACGCCGTCCACGTTGACGTGCAAACCCTGGTGGCGTTCACATTCGCAGGCGATCAGGCTCACTTCTTCGCAGCCATAGCGATTGGTCACCTTGCAAGCGAAGATTTCCTCGATGCGGCGGCGCTGCCAATCGTGCAATATCATGGCCGACGTGATGATGCCCTTGGGGCGAATGCCGTCAATTCCCTTTTCGTGCAAGTATTCCGCGAAAAGATAAACCGAATGGGCGTGGCCAAAAATCAACGAAGGCGGCTTGCGCAGCAGCGCTTGTGCGAATGAAGCAAGAGCGTTCTGGTCCATGTTCAAGGTGTCGAGATAGCGGGCCCGGTCCAAAAGCGCATTGCGCAGCCGTCCGCGCCAGCCGTGCCTGAGGTAATCGGGATTGCCCCAGACGCGGGCCACATTCTCGCCGAAGCGCCAGCCGCTCCATTCGTCGCAGCGTATCGTGCAGGCGCGTTTCCATTGCAGGCTGTCGTCGTCGACATAAATAGCGAGCGAGACCCCCGTGGAGCCGGAGGTGGTCTTGCAAAAAAGTTTGGCGCGGTCGTATTGGCTCGAAATCAAGTCGTCGCCGTGGCTGCGAATGTCGTTCTTGGTCAAAAGCGGCAAGCGCTCGAAATCCGCGAAGCCGGCGATGGCGCTGGGCTTGATTCCCGCCGCATCAAAGCGCCGGCGATAAAACGGGACGGTTTCGTAAGCATGTGCCAGGATCGCCTGGGCGCTGTTCCACTGCCGGGATTGGATTTGCTCCGCCGGATCAAATTGCGATCGCTTCAATTGCCGATAGCGGCGCAAGTAGGGACTACGCTCCCAGCGTGCCCACACCGGGCCGATGACATGCCGAATTAAGTGAGCGTGCCAATCCACGATTACGCCTCTCCGGATGTCGGCGACTTACGCTTGATGCGGGCAACTATTCCTCGCGCCAGGCGGCCAAGTTTCCCGAGACCCGCATGCGCCGAACACAGCGCCCGGTTTCGCAGCGTCTTGCGCAACAACAAGACGCTGACGTCTTCTTGCGATGTGTTGGCGAACCAGTCCTTGTACGCCATGTCGCCCGAGCCGAACGAGAATCGACGTCGGCCGGTCGCTGCCTTTCAGCAAATCCTCGAGCATCAGATAAAGCAACACGCGGCCCGGCGACAGCTTGGCGAATTCCTCGCAATATGCCGTCTCGTAATAATGATAGACGCCGTCTTTTTGATAGCCGATGCCCATGGCACACGGCTTGCCGCCGCAGCGCAGCGCGTAGGCACGCAGCAAGCCTTGCTCGGCCAGGTCCGTCAGCACTTGCAAGCATTTCGCCGAATCGTCGAGGCTGGTGCTCAAGTAGTTTTTGCTTCCATGACTGGCTGACGACGGCCTTCGCATGGGCGAGAAAACTCTCAATTTGATTGGCGCTGTCCACGCGAACAAACTCTCCGGAGCGAGCCATCAGTAGCTTGACTTCGCGGCGCAGATTGTATCGCATTTTCTTGTTAAGTTGCCGGCTCAGATATTTTTCAAAGGAATCCGGCAGTTCGATCGCGTGCCGCCGCGTCGGTTCGTTCGGCAGATAGGTGATCCAGTGCTTCTGAATACTGCGGTGACGATTGCAGATAGCGCCAAAGAAAGCTATCCGTGGGCACGCTCTCCAAGAACAAGCCATCCGCTCCATTGGGGGATTGGTGGATGCTCTCGAACAGGGCATCGTGCATCTTCGCGTCAGCGGGCATGGCGGGCACGCTTCCCAGCAGCCATTCCGCTGCACATGCCTTTTCCCAAAGCGATTTTCCTTTGAGCGTGAATCGAAGCTTGTAGGGCCACGGATGCAGCGGCACCGCGCCGGCCCAAGCGCCCGTTTCGTCCGTGACGGCGATTAAACGCAGGTGCGCTGCCCGTCCTGCGAAAATGATCCGCCCACAGCGGCATCGCGCGCAGCGGCTCGATTGGCTTGACGCGCTCGAGCGTTTCCAGCCACGCGCGCCGGAATTCATCGTCGTCGAGCAGCGCGCAGTCCGCGTCCACCTTGCAAAAGTAAGGCGACAGCCGCGGCAGATTGTTGCATGGTGAGGGCCATGGTGCCTATATCACGAGTGCTTTTTTGCGTTTAATCTTTGCCCAGCGTGCCGCCAACGCCGTGCGCCGCGCCAACCGTAATAAAGCAAGCCGGCTTTGCGAAACACGGTGGCCGCTTGCGTCTGCCGGGCGGCCTTGCAGAACTTCCATTTATAGGCATGTTCGCCGCGTAGAAAATCAAACTCCCGGACGCCTTCGCCGATCAGGTGCTGGATGATGAGCTGAAGGAGAACGTCGCCCGGATTGTGCTTGTCGATGTCGGCCTCAAACCCGCTTTGGAAATCGTAATACTTGTCGGCAAACAGAAAGCCATATTGGAAGGCGACGGGTCGGTCATCGAATCGAAGGATGAACAGCCGCAAATGTCCCTTGGGCAAGAACTGTTCCATGACACCTTGGTGAAACGCCAAATAATCGGTGTTGGCGAATGGACTCGCCTCCCCGTGGCGGGCGCGAGCGGAGCGGCTGAGACCGACGACGATCGGCAGGGCCTCGCGCAAGTCGGTCGGCGTTTGAATGAGCCGACAGTCGACCTGGAAATCCTTGTGCGCCTGGCGAAGCAAGCGCCGTTCCCGCTGCCGGCCATGGCGACTCAGACCCGCAAGGAATTCTTCATAGCTCGCGGGCAAAGCACAATAGGGGCACGGCGGTCCCGCGGCGCACACCAGTGCGGCTTTGCCTTGCAATGCCTCGATCAAAGCCTTGGTGCCAATGTCATCCGGCGCCGCGCCGGGAATCCGCAGCACATCCCAGGCGGGCATTGCGCTAACTATATGATCGGCGAAAGTCGCGGCACACGGCGATACCCAGTCGGCACGGACGATGGGTCCGAGATACTCGGGATAGGTCGGGCCGCCGTCGCCGATCAAACCCAATGTTCGCAAGTTCACAGCCGGGAGCAAACGACGCGCTACCGCGCCAGAGCGGGCACAACGCCAACCAGCGGCCCTCCTCGTCAGATAACGGCGATGATATGCGCTTGCTTATCGGCACCGAAACTGCGCCACCATTGGCTGACCCATTCCCACGTCAAGAAAACGTTGGGATGAACCGAGGAGGCAACCAACTCGTTCCAGTCGTCGGCGCGCTCCGCCAGCCGACTCATGTCGCTAAAAACCTCGACATGGATTCGGGTTCCAGGTTTCACTGGCACCTGCACGGGATTCATAGGGATGCCTTGCATTTGGGCCCTGCCGTGCCAACCGATCCACCTTCTGCCGACGATGCACGCAGCGACATCGTTTGCTTTCGCGACCGCTCTCTCACGAGCGACTGATAGTAATCCACATACGCGCCCGTGACCGTCTCTTCATCGAATTCCCGGGCCACCTTTGCCTGGCCCGCTCGGCCGAAAGTCGCGCGCAATGCCGGATCGCGCAACAATTGCACGATCGCGTCCGCCAATTGATCGGGACGACCCGGTGGAACCAAGTAACCGTTCTCGCCGTGGGCGACGACCTCGCCGTTGCCGCCGACGTCCGTCGCCACGATCGGCAAGCCTGCCGCCGCGTATTCGATCAGCGTGTTGGACAGCCCTTCCGATCGGCTCGACAAGACGGCGACATCGAAAACAGGCATCAATGTCACCGGATTGTCAACTACACCCAGCCAGCGAATGTTTTCGCTCGATGCCCAGCTCGCGGCACAGCGCCTGAAGGCGCTGGACATCGCCCTTGTCATCTTGGCCAACGATGACGAAGGTTGTTTTGGGCAAGCGGTCGAGCACCAGGCGCGGCCCGAATAAACGTTTCATGGTCTTTCACCCGGCGAATCGTGCCGACGATGCCGACGATCAAGCCGTGTTCGTCCAGACCCAAACTCGGTTTGTCCAGCGGTTGCGCCAGGCCTTGAGTGATGCGCTGTATTGGGCGCTGGGTTCGCGATCACCGCCGTCTTGCTGTCCGGGATCCATTCAAGCCGCCCCAGCGTCGCGCGAACTCTGCGCGAGTTGAAAAGAAAGCCCGATATCAGTTTGTTGCGCACGCGCGTCCCCAGCAAGCGGAACGGCGAATGGGTATGGCCGGCGTTGCGGCGCGCGGCGACAATGGGGCGGCGCATGCCAAAAAGGCGAGCCAGCACGGCCGTGGTCTCGCTGGTCGAGAAAAATGTGTGGACGACATCAATATTCTGCCGGCGGACATAACGCAGCAAGCGAAACACCGGCTTAATCAGGCCCATGACGGACCACCCCTGCCTGGCGTTCAACATCAATGGCGAAAACGGGCACAACGTGGCAGCGCCGATCTCGCTTGGATAAAGCACCGCCACATGCGGGCACACGTCCGCACGCGGAAGATTCGTCAGCAGGAACAACAAATGCTGCTCCGTGCCTCCGTCCGAGCCGGAAAACTCGTCGATCAGATATAACACGCGGATTGGTTTCATGTCCGGCCGGCCCGCATCAAGTCGATTTGAAACAAGCCCGCCGCGAAAGTGCCCCGTGACGATATCGCGAAACGGCCCTGACTGACATCGATGCGCGGCACGGAGGTCCGCTCGGTGTTCTCGTTAACGGTGCCTTCATGGGTGGTGCAGGCGAGGCGGTAACCGAGTGTCGGTCGCCTGGTCGGCAATCGCGGCGGTATAGGCCCCATTCGGATAGGCCAAAAGGTCCACCGGTGGCGCCCAGCACCTTCTCCAGCGTTCGCCTTGCTTTCGCCAAGCTCCCAGGCCACCGCGTCCGGCGCTTATCTGCGTAAAGATGGGATGCGTCATCGTGTGCGAACCGATGGCGACGTTGTTCCGTGCCAACTCGCGCAACTCGTCTTCATTGAGGAAACACCGCTTGCCCTCATTGGTTTCGGGCGATGCTTCCCGCAAGGCGCCTGAGCCGCTTCGTCGATTTCTTCCTGGCCCAACGCCTTCCACGCGACGACGACCTCAATAAACTTGGCCATGGTATATGGCTCGGCCGCGTGCCTTTCGAGCATTTCGCGCAGCAACACGTGCCAGCCGGCCGTTCGGAGCGTCCTCTGCCGCTTGAAAGAACCTGCCCAGGCGCTGTTGCCAAAAGGGCTGATCGCTCCCCAGCTTTCCCGCCGTCATGAAAATGGTGGCCGGCAGGCCGAATTCTTGGAGCACTTCGAAGGCGACCTCGTAATTGTCGAGCCAGCCATCGTCAAAGGTCACCGCCAACTTGGGGCGAGGCGCCGGAGCCGTGTGGTCCACCAGGTCAGCCAACGACACCACTTGGAATCGGCTTTTGAAGTAGCGCAAACATTCGCGAAAAAAGTCCACCGATACGGCCGGGCAGGAATCGAACGGCGCCACCTCCTTGGGCTTGCGGTAGACGCGATGAAACGTCACCGCCACACTGTGCGTGTGGTTGCACCATTCGAGAAGCCTGCGCAGCGCCCGCCAGTTGAACGACGGGTGCGACAATCTGTCTTAAGCCGATGGCAGGCTCCCCCATTGGTGTCACCGCAACGACGTTACAGCGGTTTTGCCAAGCTCGCCGAGTCCGCCCACGCATCGGCGCCCTCCAGTTCGTCAGGCGCAGTGCAGCGCCAACTCCGCCTGAGCCATGGTCGGCCACATAACGGGCGACAATCATGAAACGCGCCGCACCAAAGCCAGTTAAAGCGAAAGAGATTATGGCCAAAATTCCCTTCCAGCAGCAGCAGCAAAACGCTCGCGCCGGTCGCGCAAGCGGCGGCATAGGCAAAATCCACGTCTCCGCTAGGGAATGTTCTATGAGTGGCCCGGATGCTGCGAAAGTTCGACCAAAAACACCAGAGAATCGCGAGAAATGTCACGGCACCGAGCGTTCCCATTTCACCGACGACCTGTCCATAGAGATTGTGGGCTTCCAATGAAGAACGCGTTGCCGGCTTGCCAATTGCCGGGGCCAACGCCAAGGATGGGATTGTTCTCCCACAACGCCACCCCCATCTTCAAACCCTCAACGCGCCCCGTGGCCGATTCCTGGGCACTTTCCGGCCCCACTTCGGGCACAACGATGGATTCGAATCGTGTCTGGAGATATCCCGGCAAAAGGAGCCAGACGCAAGGCGCAACAAGCACGAATAAGCCACGCGAAGCGCCAGCGGTGCGGGCTTTTGGCGATCGCGATCACCGACAGAATCATCAATCCAAGAAAGGCGGACCGCGAGCCTGTGAAGAGGATGCAGACGATGGCAAGCAATAAATATCCGTACGTGAACACCTTGTCGAATCGCTTATGCCCCTCCGATTCGTCCGAGGCGCGCCCCCAGGCGGAAAAGAGGTAGAAACGGCAACGTGCAAAGGATACTGCCCGCGAACGCATTCGGATCGTTCATCGTCGAGTCGATGCCTACCATGCGCGGAATGTCCATGCGGTAGACATGGCGGTTATTAAAAAGGAACTCTTTCAGCGAATGGGCCATGTAGATTGCCATGATGACCAAAAAGGCTCGCATGAAGAGCCTGAGGTCTTGTTTGTCGTGGATTACCGTCACCAGCAAAATGGCAAATAGCACCCGCTTGAAATAATTCTCAACCAGAAGATCGCTATAATCGGTTTTCCAGGGACTCGCCAGCCAACACATCACGACAGCGACCGCGAAAGCAAAAAAAGCGGCGTGCAGCTTGTTCGGCAGCCAGCGTTTTTGCGGGTAAAAGGCCCAGGCAATCAAAACGATGATGATGTAGACGAACTCGAGGCGCACCTCGCCTAGCACCGGCCAAATCTCAAAGGGGCGGTGAATGAACAACCACATGTATCCAATCAACAGATACAACAAGGGAACGACTCGAACGACTCGGAAGTAGGTCCCGCCTGCCGGGCGGGACTTTTGGCACTCGCAATCGGTCGTGTGAAAGTCGCCGTGTTGAAAGGTCCCGCCCGGCAGGCGGGACCTACTGATTCTTGCACTACCTTGCCCGGCCACCGCACGCGGCTAACTAGTATATGGTAGCCTAGGAACTGTTTCAGTCAAGAAAGCGAACGCCCTGGTGCCACGCCCATTTTGTCATCGGTAGGTCAATCCAATGATAGTCGGCAGGACCGATTGGAACGCTTATAGCGACCGATTCAAGCGCGGCGAATGGCGGGCGCCGATTTTTCGCGATCTCATCTTGGCTGAAGCGCGCAAACAAAAACGTCCCCTCCGGATTCTGGACATCGGCTGCGGCCGTGGTTTTGACGGCGACACGAGCCTGCAAAAGTCCATCGCTGCCGCGGCCCAATCTTATGTGGGCATCGAGCCCGATACCGCCGTTTTGATTGAGCCCTTTTTCACGGCGGTGCATCGCTGCCTCTTCGAAGATGCCCCGATAGCGGCAAGCAGCATTGATTTGGCCTTTGCGGTGATGGTCCTGGAACATATCGCCCAGCCCGAGCCTTTTTTAAAAAAACTCGAGGGACGTTCTCGCGCCGCAAGGCGTCTTTTGG
Source organism: uncultured Planctomycetota bacterium (assembly GCA_963750865.1). Classification (GTDB taxonomy): domain Bacteria; phylum Planctomycetota; class Planctomycetia; order Gemmatales; family Gemmataceae; genus CAVVSQ01. Next base: position 271,880 of record CAVVSQ010000015.1, on the reverse strand, counting down.
GGCTTCACGATGGACGCCCGGCATTATTTCACGCGGGCTTCGCAGCTAACGGATGCTTTGGGCATCAAAGATGCCTATTTGAACCTTTTGCGCGGCGAGCGTGGCACCGAGCGCTACGAAAATTATCCCGTCTTCTACCGGCTCAATTCGCCTAAACAATTTCTGCGCCACGCCGCCGGCTTCCGTCGTATCGACTTCATTAGTTTGGCCCGGGTCGGCCAACTCGACCATTATGTCCCGCGACAACTAAGGTTCCTCACTAACTTCATCGATCGCGCCACGATGAGACGCGGACAGCCTGGCTCAATATTCATCGTGCCGCCTGGAAAAATGACGGTCGATCTTATCCCGCGGGTCTCCGTGCCAGTAGGCGCTCAAACAGCGCAACGTATGCTTTCGCCTGCGCCTCGAACGTGAAGCACTCGCGGACCTTTTCCCTTCCAAACCGCCCCATGCTTTGCCTCAGTTCTGGCGACGACATCACCTCCTCAATCCGCCGCGCCAGCGCGGCATGATCGCCCGCTTGCAACGAGGAAGCCGCTCCGCCCATCCTCGACCAGTTCCGGGGTGCCGCCCACCGCGGTGGCCACCACTGGGACGCCGGCAGCGAACGCTTCTAAGATCACGTTGGGCATGCCTTCGGTATGCGATGAGAGCGTCAGCAAGTCGAAATGCGGAATCAGCCGATCCAGGTCGCCGCGAAAGCCCGCGAGAATGAAGCGCCCCTCCAATCCCGCCGACGTGATTTGCTTGGCCAGGCCTCGCGCAACGGTCCGTCGCCGAATAGGATGAACCCGACGCTCGGCAATTTGGGAGCGACCGGCGCCGCCGCTCGGACGAGGACGTCGAAGCCCTTTTCAGGACTCAAACGACCCGCGGCTGCCACCACATGGATCGGCGGCGTCGGAAAATAGCGCAGCAAATCCGCCCGGCCGCGGGGTCCGGCTGCTCGAACCGTTCCACGTTGACGGCGTTGGGAATGACCAAAACCTTGCGCGGGGCGACGCCCGCGCAGGCGCACCTTCATGGCTTGTCCCTCGGAGATGCACACGACGCGGTCCATGAAGCGCAGAGCCAGCCTATCGAGCGATTCATACACCCGCACTTTCAAGCTCTCGCGCGTCCAACCTCGGGACACCGCGATCACCGGAATTCCGAGCCGCCGAGCCGCCCATAGCCCGGTGATGTTGGCTTTGTAGCCGTGACAACAGAGAACGCAAGCGTTGACGGATCGCAAACGCCTTGTCAATTCGCCGACCGCGCGATCGAGGCGGGGGGTGTCGTTGAGGAGAGCGTCGGCGTCGAAACCTTGTTTTTTTGCTTCTGCGAGAAAGTGCCGGCAGCGGGTTCCTTCGGAGAACGACAAAAACAATCCCGAATAAGGAGCGGCATCGCTCATGCTAAACCTAATCATCTGCCGCTCCGGCCCGCCAAAAAAAGTCGACGCCGTCAAATGCACGATCTTTTGTGCATGACACTCTCGAACGGACGCCGGGAGCGGGCCAATTTGAATTAAGCACAAACATCCTGAAATTACGCCCCCGTGCGAGGAGTCCGTTCCCACGTAGAAAACGTCTTTCCAAGCACTCCGGGGATCGAATATCGCAGCAACCGGACGAATACAAGGGGGGCAAGAAGCAGCAAATAAAGTCTATGTCGGCTAATGCCTAAAAGAAAAACACCAGAACATACGTACATGAACTGGATTAGCGCGGCCCCAGATGCCATGACAAAAAGGGAACTAGAAAAGACACCAGGGGCGAACCAAACGGAGGACAACGCGAGCATAACGCACACCAACAGCTCAAGAAAAATAATTGGCCGGCTGAGGACAAGAAGAGTCCATCCAGCATCAGCAATCGTCAGTGATCGACGCCTTAAGCCCTCCCACATGACCTTAAGGCCTTGCAATCGTCCGATCCTTAGGTTTTCTGCCCATCGATTTCGTTGAATTGCTAGTTGGTTCAATTGCACCGGTGACGCAGTCTTAACCCATACGCCAGGCAAAAATCGAATAATTATGCCGTCTCGCAATAGACGAAGGGAATATTCTGTGTCCTCAACGATGGAAAAGGCATCCCACGGGTGACGCATTAAAACGTCTCGATGAAAGGCCATTCCGGTCCCCCGCAAAAGCACGGCCAAACCGACCAGTGATTTGGGGGCGTAAAAGAGCCGATTCTCAATAACATTACCTACCCCAGCAGCGTAGCTAATGGTGGAATCGTCGGGATTGGCCGCGACATACTCGCATTGAAGCGCCTTGTCGCCAGAAGCAAACTTCTGATCAAAGACTTTTAAGGCGTGAGGAGCAAGTTCGCAGTCGGCGTCCAAGATAACGTATCCGTCATACGTGCTGGGAGGAATTTGCTGGAACGCCCATGTCAGGGCAAAACCCTTTCCTCTGTTTTCCAAATCAAACCTTTCAAGGCACGTACAATTGTATGCTCGTGCTAAGCCAGCTGTGCTGTCTGAACAATTATCTGCGATTACGTAGACTTTGAATTTTTCGGGCGGGTAATCCAAGCTTTGTAGGTTGGCTAAGACATTCAAAATCGTCAGTTCCTCATTGTGCGCGGGCACAATGATTGCAAAAGTGTGTGCAGCGCCTTTTGAATTATCCCAGCCAACATCACGATGTTTGGTGAAGTAAATCAACGCAAGCATCAAGAAGTACAAGGCGGCGCCGCAGGCGGGAACAAGAAACAATACGCATAAAACTTGCAGGACCATTGATGTCCCATCGTACTGTGCCAACGCTCAAGGATCGCGGCTAACTTTGAAGGCGTGCCCAAGCTTCCCCGCCTTTCATCATTCCCGTGAGCAATTCCGCAAGAAAACCGTATCCCGTCCCCAGGTGAACCGTCGGAAAAACCAACAGTAGCCACGGGAAGAGACCCGCCGCCTTGGCTTGCCCCGCAAGAAAAAACGACATGCCAACATACCAAAATGGCGTAGACTGCCAGACAACCCGCGAAAATCCAAGCCGCATACGGGCACGAACCAACCCAGCACGGGCCAATAAGCAATCCTAACACGAAAAGCGCCGGAACCAAGCTCGCCAACGAAAATGTATGGGGGTGCTTGCGCCAAAGCCGCATGCGGCCTCGGCCATAGCGGGCCAGCTGCCGAAAAAGCCCGCCGAAGCGTGCCGCGCGGCACGTAAGGGACGGCGATCTTCGGCGTGAAGAAGCAGCGCATGCCTGCATCGTGAACGCGCTGGTTGAACTCCACGTCCTCACAGGCGTCGAACGTCTCGTCGAAGCCGCCCAGCTTTTCGAAGACCGAACGCCGATAAGCGACGGCGACGCTTTGGGGCTGCACGAATTGCTCCGCGCCCGAGTAGATAAAAGACGCCGGGTGGTGCCCAAGCCACGACGATCGGGCGGCCGCGATGGCTCTTTGCAAAGTACTGGCGCCGGTGACGTCGAGCGGTTGCGGCCTGCCCAGGCAATCAGCCCCGCTGCGCTCGAAAGCATCGGCGAGATGACGCAGATAAGCGGGATCGCTGACATCGCAATGGCCATCGACGATGGCGAGCAGCTCACCGCGGGCGTTGTGCACGCCAATGTTTCGCGCGGCGCTGGCTAGCTTTTTGGGGTTGGCGAATAGCTTTATGTTCGGGTGGCTTGCCTGCAGCAGCTGCACGATCTTCGGAGTCTCGTCGGTGGACTCGCCGTCGACGACCAATATTTCGTAACGGTCGGTCGGGTAGTCTTGATGCAGAAACGCATGCAGGGTCTTGCCGATGAATAGCGCCTCATTGCGCACGGGCATGACAATGGAGATGAAGGGGCTCGAATCCGCACGCAATGACATTATGTCGCTTACCCCATTGTGGGACGGCTCTTCTGAGCCGTCGAGCCGAAGACGGCTCAGAAGTGCCGTCCCACATGATTTGCCCGGTCCATTAAAATCAATCACGCCAGAGCACTGCCGAGCCACGCCAGATTGACTATTTTTTTCAAATTGCCCATTTTTATAGGGTTTTTTTCCTTAAAAAGGTTATATTGTCTCTAATCAGACACCGTGACCATAGTGATCTTACGATCACTAATGCGGGGGTTGGCAATATCGCATGAAGGTCTACCAGTGCGGGAATTATAACGTAAGATTGCTGGAGCGATTTTGCCGGCCTGACGGAACCTGCGCGACGGCCGGTGTTTAATGGTAGCTCGGAAATAGGCGGCGAAATGTTGACAAGCAACATAAACAGTTTATATTGAATCGTTTACAAAACCGGCTCGAGTGTCAAATAAAAAAATGGAACTTTTTGCGAAGCGGCGCCTCTAATAACCGTTTCTAGGGAAGCGTTGTCGAGCCAAGGTGGTTGGCCGGGAAAGCGCCAACAGGCTTAGAGCAGAGCGAGGATGTCTAATGCTCTTGCGGGGAACCAAGGGGTGTTGCTGCCGATTCAAGGGCGCGAGCATCTCGGCAAAGAGGCGGCTGCTTGAATCGAGAGTGAGATGGCGGGTCGTAGTCGGCAGTAGGCGGAATTCGCGAACAACAGAGAAGCGCACCTGGAACCGTGAGGCAACAAACGATGGACAACCCGAATTTCGCACAAGGCCCCGATAATCCAACCACGCCGCTCGTCATTTCCAAAGTCTCCCCGAGCCCCTTGGTTGCCGCCAGGGATCCGCTTCGCAAAGCAGTATTGACCAACCATGCCGCCGCCAAAGCCGTGGGCATGAATTTTTCCGTCGGATCGGTCTGCCAATCGCTGCGCCGGCGCTGGATCGCCGCATTTTTCCTCGCCAGCTTTCTGATGGCCGCCGGCGTGACGGCAGCGTGGTTCGGCTTGCAGCCGAATTCCACCGCGCGGGCCACGTTGCAGTTCGCACCCTCGCAACCCCGGATCTTGTTTGCCACCGCTGAAAACTCGTCGGGATTCCACAACGATTCGGTCAACTACCAAAAAACTCAGGCCACCCTCTTGAGGAGCCGGCTCGTTTGGAACGCTGCCTTGAAGCTTCCCAATGTGGCCCAATTGTCGCTCGTCAGGGACAAAATTGACATTCTCGATTGGCTCGAACGCCAGCTGCAAGTCGACACCTCCGGCGGCACCGAGATCATCCGCGTCTCGCTCAGCGGCGATGAGCCGCGCGAGCTCGTCGTGCTGCTCGACGCCATCGTCAAGGCATACACAACGGAAATCGATCAAAATGAAAGAGCGAAAAAGCGCAAACGGTTGGAAGAGTTGGTGAAGTTGAACAACCAATACGATGGCCTTTTAACGGGCAAGAAGGCCAATCTCCGCACCTTGGAAGAAAACGGCGCCGGCTTCACGGAAAAAACACTCGCTGCCAATCACCAATTCACGTTGGAACGACTGAGCAACGCCAAGAAAGAGCTTATTCAATGTAGGGCCGAGATCTATCGCATGAAGGCGGGGTTGGTAGGCCAGACGGGATTCGATCGGACCATTGGATTTAACCCGCTGGCTTTTTCGACCGAAGCAAATTTCGCCAATGATTCGTTGGCGGCCAAGATTTCACGCGAGTTGGCGGACAAGCAAGAAAAGCTTGAAAAAAACAAAAAGACGCTTCGGAGCAACGATCCAAGGATCAAACTGCTGGAAAACGAAGTCAAGGCGACGGAAACCGCGCTTGAGGGCCGTCGCAAGCAATTGCAGAAATCGCTAGACGAGCAAAATAAAGCTCGCCTCGATGAATTTGGCAAGCAGGCCGAGAAACAAATCGCGGAAAAGGTCGCGGCCCTTGTAAATCTCGAAAAGACCCTTGTGAATGAAGTGCTTGACCTCACCGGGGAGGCACGGCTCATCAACCAAACGTCGCTGCGCATATCTCGACCTGCGTAACGAAATCGCCCAAAAAGAGGAGATTTCCAAAAAAATCGCCCAGGAAATGGAATCGCTCAATGTCGAAGTCAATGCGCCGCAACGTGTCAGCGTTATCGAAGAAGCCGGCCTCGTGGGCACCAACGCCGAACGCAAACGCTTCATGGGCATGGGCGGCGCTGCCCTGTTCGGCCTCATGTTCGCTCTTTTCGGCGTCGCCTGGCTCGACCTCCGGGCCTGCCGGCTATCGTCCCCCGACGACTTGCACGGGCTTGGCATTCGCTTGGTGGGCTCCATTCCAAACCAAATGAGTCGGGCGAGGGAACCCGGCAATGCAGCCCAGGAGGAGACTCTCGCGCAGCAGGTGTTTACCTCCTCTATCGATGCCACTCGAACCATGTTGCTGCACGCGGCCCAAGCCCAATCGCTGCAAGTCGTCATGATCACCAGCGCCTTGAGCGGCGAAGGCAAAACGTCGCTCGCCTGCCATCTCGCCGCCAGCTTGGCCTACACCGGCCGGCGCGTCTTGCTCCTGGATTGCGACATGCGCAATCCGACGGTCCACAAAATCTTCAAGCTGAATCCTTCTCCGGGCTTTGGCTCCCTTTTGGTCGGCGAGTCGATGGTCGAGGATGTCGTTCAGGGCACCTCGCTCGACGGCCTTTCGGTCATCGTGGCCGGCACTCGTGACGAGAACACCGTGCGTGCCTTGGCGCGCGATCGCGTGAAAGCGGTCATGAGCCAGCTTCGCGACCGCTACGATTTCATCATTGTCGATTCGTGCCCGGTGCTTCCGGTTGCTGATTCGCTGCTCATCGCGCCCCATGTGGATGCCGTGGTGTTCTCGCTTCTTAACGATGTCAGCCGTACCCCCGCGGTCAGCGCCGCCTGGAAACGTCTCGAATCTTTGGGAACGCCGATGCTTGGGGCAGTAGTCAACGGCGTGCAAGAAGCCCATTATGGATACCAGTATGGCGCCCGTTGACGGTACGCCGATTGCTAGTGAGCCACTGACTGTTCGCGATCATGATAGGCACCAAAGTGAGGCTCTAGAGATGTCGAAAGATTCGCCCGCTCCGATCTCCCTGGGGGGTTATGCGCACGTCAAGGGCGCCGTGGACATCATCGCGGCATTTGTTTTGTTGGTTCTCTGCGCCCTCTTATTCTGCTGAGTGCGGTTCTGGTCAAGCTCAGCTCACGCGGCCCTATCCTTTATTCCCAAGTGCGCCTCGGCAGGAACGGCCGGCCCTTTACGATGTACAAAATCCGTTCCATGGTCCACAACTGCGAAAGCTCAACCGGAGCCCAATGGTCTTTGCCCGGTGACTCCCGAGTGACATTGATCGGCCAATTCCTGCGCCGCACGCATTTGGATGAATTGCCGCAGCTTTGGAACGTGTTGCGCGGCGACATGAGCTTGGTGGGGCCTCGTCCCGAACGCCCTGAGTTTTTTCCGGGGCTTGAGCGGGCGTTTCCTCGCTACCGCGGCCGACTGGCTGTGCAACCGGGTCTCACCGGCTTGGCCCAGGTGCAATTGCCTCCGGATACCAACCTCGAAAGCGTGGGCCGCAAGCTTGCCTGCGATTATGTTTACATTCGGCGCTTGAGCTTTTGGCTGGACGCACGCATCCTCCTGTGCACCGCGCTCAAGGTCTTGCATATTCCGCTAGCGGTGCCCAGGCGGCTTTTGTGCCTTCCCAACTACACCGAGGAAGGGTATATTGAGCCGGTAATTCTGACGGGGACTTGGCAGCCGGCTGCCCCCGCCTTTCGCCCTTGGCCGGCGGAAACGGACACTCTCGACGCGGGTTTGGTTCCCGTCGGAGAATAGAAGTCTGCCTTTCGCTTCACGGGGTTTAGAGCCCATCCCCCGCGTTTTGAAGCAGCTTTGCTTGGAATCCACTTCATGCACACCGCTCTCCAGCGAACCCAAGGCACAACGGACGTGAATGGGCAGGCCCCAGGGATCGCCGATCTCCGCGTCGTGCTCAGCTTCGATGTCGAGGAACACTACCAAATCGAGGCGGCCCGCGGCTTGACCGTTGATCCAAGCCTCCTGTCGGCCTACCGTGACCGGCTGAAACCGTCCGTCGAGTGGATATTGGCCGAGCTCGAACGCGCAAGCGCACACGCGACTTTTTTCGTCGTGGGCGAGTTGGCCCAAAGGCAACCCGCGCTGGTGCGGGCCATCGCCCGCGCGGGCCATGAAATTGCCAGCCACGGCTGGGACCACCAGCCCATCACGCGCCTGACCCCCGATAGCTTTCGCGCCGATATCACGCGGTGCAAGAATGTTCTGGAGCAAATCGTCGGCCAACCCGTGGTCGGCTATCGGGCGCCGACCTTTAGCATCCTCCGCGCCACCTCTTGGGCAATCGACGTGCTCGCCGAGGTCGGCATGCGCTACGATTCCTCCATCTACCCGGTGCGCCATGATCGCTACGGCATCGCCAGCGCGCCGCGCACGCCGTTCGTCGCTCAAAGCCCCACCAACAGGCTGCTCGAATTGCCGCCCGCGACCTGGCGCTTTCTCGGCACCAACGTGCCCGTGGGAGGCGGTGGCTCTTTCCGACTGTTCCCGCTTTGGTTCATGAGGCAGGGCCTCAGGCAAATCGACAAACTGGGCGGCCCCAAGGTCGCGATGCTTTATTTTCATCCCTGGGAGTTCGACCCGGATCAACCGCGCCTGCCGCTGGGACGCCTGGCTCGCTTTCGCACTTACGTTGGCATCAAGTCTAGCCGCCGGCGCCTCAGCGGACTGCTGGGCAAATACCAATTCGTCCGCGCCATCGATGTTGTTGAAGGCATCGATGCCGCGATGGCCGCGGGCCTCGCTCGATTCAACCTTGAGTCTACATTGGTGCCGCCGGGGCCGGTTATTTCCATTCGCCGGCAAAACACCGGCGAGGAAGTCACGGTGCGGCCCAATATCGCTTGATCATTCCTTGGTCCAGGGTTCTTACGGAGAAGAACAATGCCCGAACCGGTAAATGCCGACGCACGCTGCGAGACACTCTTGGCCCGCGTTAAAGCACGGACGGCACGCGTCGCCGTGGTCGGCCTGGGCTATGTCGGCTTGCCTTTGGCCGAGACTTTCGCCGCCGGAGGCTACACCGTCGTCGGCTTCGACATCGATTCCGAGAAAATCAAAGCGCTGAAAAGCGGCAAGAGCTATATCGGGCACATCGATTCGGCGCGGGTGGCGGAATTGATTCGCACGAACCGCTTCGAGCCAACAGCGGATCCGCGCTGCTTCCGCGACGTCGATGCCATCGTCATTTGCGTGCCGACTCCGCTCACGGCCGCTCGCGAGCCGGACCTGTCCTACATCATCAGCACCGGCAAATCCATAAGCCAAAACATGCGCCCGGGGCAGCTGATTGTCCTGGAAAGCACGACCTATCCCGGCACCACCGACGACGATCTTCGGCCCGTTCTCGAGGAGTCCGGACTGGTCGCGGGCAAGGATTTCTTTCTGGCCTTCAGCCCCGAACGCGAAGACCCGGGCAACGCCAACTTCTCGACCCGCAGCATTCCCAAAGTTGTCGGCGGCATGGACGCCAATAGCCGCAAGCTGGCTATCGCGCTCTACGAGCCGGTCGTCGTGTCCGTGATCGCGGTGAGCGACAACAAGGTCGCCGAGGCTTGCAAGATCCTTGAAAACACCTATCGCGCGGTCAATATCGCCCTGGTCAATGAGCTCAAAGTGGTCTTCGATGCGATGGGCATCGACGTCTGGGAAGTCATTGCCGCGGCCAAGACCAAGCCGTTTGGCTTCCAAGCATTTTATCCCGGTCCGGGTCTGGGCGGTCACTGCATTCCGATCGACCCTTTTTACCTGACCTGGGCCGCCCGGCGCTTCGGCATCAACACGCGCTTCATCGAGTTAGCCGGCGAGGTCAACAACTCGATGCCCAAGTATGTGGTAAGTCGGGTCGCGGAAGCACTCAACGAGCACGCCAAGCCGATCCACGGGAGCCGGATCTGCATCCTAGGTGTGGCTTACAAGAAAGACGTTGACGACCCGCGTGAATCGCCGGCGTTCGAAATCATGGAGCTGCTGCAAAAGAGGGGTGCGATTATTTCTTACAACGACCCCTATATTCCCAAGCTGCCTCACATGCGGCACCATACGATCCGAGGCGAGAGCCAGGAGCTGACCTCCGAATTCTTGGCTGCCCAAGATTGCGTCGTTATCGTTACGGATCACAGCTGCTGCGATGTTGGCAATGTCGTGCGGCATGCCCGATTGGTGGTCGATACGCGCAATGCCACCAAAGGAATCTCAAGTGCGGCTTGCAGGATTCTCAAGGCGTGATCGCAACACGCCTAAAGTTAGTGTTCTTTTGAATACTACTGGTGCTGGTTCTCTGGGTTGAACTCGCGTTTGTCGGGAACTTTGGAGTGATTCTTCGCGTCCAACGCACGATCTTGATTTTTACAAGGAGGGTGTCGCAGGAAGTCGTGGTTTTTTTCACTATTTTCTTGACACTTTGGGTTTTGTCGGTTTAATAGTTGTAATCCACCGGGATGATGGGCTCGCTCTGTTGAGCCGCGGTCATCTGTAGTAAATCCCAGAGGTATGTTCCTCGGAGGGATAGAGCTGCGAGTGGTTGTTGTTAGTGACTTTTTTCAACTGGGAGGGTACTCATGATGAAGCGGTTTCTTTTCCTGGCCTTGGCCGGCATTGCCGGCTGGATGGCCAACACGTCGGTGGCGACGGCGGGACTGATTGGTCCCGGCCAATCCACCACATCAGTCGGGCCGACCGATGCCCCGCTGGTGCTTACCACGCCCGCTACCTACGGCGGTACGGTGCTAGCATCGACGACTTCGTCGTATTCGATCATTGGTGGAAACACCGGCACGGTAACGCAGATCGTTCTCGGACCGGATGCCAGTAATCCGCTTGGTGGTTTGACGTTCGTGATGCAGGCCCACGTTTTAACGGGTGACCTTTCGAGCGTCAGCGGTGCGCTATTCTCGGGATTCCTCACGGATGTCGCCCAAGGTCCCGGTACAGCTTTGGGAGGTCTGGCTGCGGGAACGGTTGCCGCAGTGTCAGCTGACTCAACGGGCGGCGGTATTCGTTTCAACTTCGGTCCCCCTTCCCTCACGCCGCCTGACACGACGCTTGCGCTAATCATTCGCACGGATGCCCAACGCTTCGACTTCAACGGGCAAATCGGCATTCACGACGGCACAACTGCTAACGTCAATGCCTACGAGCCTACCTCCGCAACGCCAGAGCCGGCTTCGGTCGTACTGCTCGGCTTCGGCGCGGCCGGCATGCTCGGCTATGGCTGGAAACGCCGCAAAGTTCTTGCCTAAACCAGAGACCAGGCAATCGCATTAACCATCTAAGCCGCGTTCCCTGAGGGGGAACGCGGCTTTTTTCCTTGCGCCGATGGGCCGACTGCGGCGCAGAGCCATAAACCTTTTTAGCAGCACATGTCTGGGATGGGGCTAGTCCAAAGCCCGCTGCCATCGTCCCAAAACCTGGCGATAAACGACTGTGCGCGATCTTGCGGCAACGAATCGTCTCTCCAGGGGTTTATCCCGTTGCAAGGACGTCTGCTCGGCAACAAAATGGAAAGCGGCAGCGAAACTTCGTCGGAACGAGAAGTGCCTCGCGCCGCACGCGGTGGCCACAGCGTCGCTGCTGCGGCCAAGTCCGGCGGAAAACGTTGTTGCCAATCGCGCATGGCTATCAGACCGAGACGCCGCCCGTCGTCCCTTCCCTCAGTTGCCCCTGCAGGTCTCGAAAGGCGGGACGCTCCAGCGGATGGAGGCTAGACTCGGTCAAATGGAGCTCGAGTGCCTTGTTCAAGGCAGCCGCTGCTCCGGCCTTATCGCCGTCCACCATGCGGGCCTGTGCTAGGTGGAAATAGTAGGTTGCCACTTTCGGCGCCCGCGCGACGACATCGCTCAGATCGCGGAGCGCCAGCGCGGCGTCTTTCTTCGTGCCCCGGCGCAGGTATATGAAAGCGCGCGTGTCGAGCAGTTCTTCCTTGCCTGGGTCTTGGTCGAGCGCGGCGTTGACCAGTTTGAGCGCTTCGGCGGTTTCGCCCCGTGCCAGCGCCAACAAATAGGCGCGATTGTTGAGGGCAGCCACATTGTGAGAATCACGCTCGAGAAGCAAGCCATAAAGCTCGATCGCTTCATTGTTCCGATTCTGGTACTCATAGATTTCCGCCAAGTAAAACGGCAAAGTCGTCGATCCAGGCGCCTTTTTAATCGCGTCCTGCAAGTTGTCTTCAGCCGATTTAAGCTGCGCGGGTCCGCCGCGCCGGCACGCATCGCCGAGGCAATCGTTCGCGCCACCGCTTCGGGGGGTGCCGTGGCCCAGGCACGCTCGCAAATCGCCAACGCTTCAGCGATCTTATTGTTTTTTGCCAGATGCAGGGCCAAGGGGAGCATGCTTTCGGGCCGCTTGGATGCCTTCGCATATTCGCGATACGCTTCCTCGGCCTCGTGATTTTGGCCCAGCAATTCGAGCCAACCGGCGGCCCAATCCAACCGCGCTCCTTCGGTGCGCCGATAAACGTCCACCAGGTCGATCAGCTTGACCTTGTTGGCGTCTTTGGCGAACAACAGCAATTCGATCTGCAATTCCTTGGTGCGCAATTGATCGGGAGCGGCCTGGCGCAGCTTCTCAAACCAAGTCTGGGCCTCGCCCATTTTGCGCTCGAGTAGCAATAGGCTCACATAGCGGTCCAAATGGGCGGGATTGGGCTTTTGCTCTCGCGCAAGATCGCGAGTTGCGTCAAAGCTTCCGTTTTTCTGCCGTTAGCTTCATAAAGTCGGGCCAGCAAAAAACGCGTGCTTTCCGAAGGCGGCGCCTGGGCCGCCAAGCCTTCGAGGATTTTAATGGCTTCGCCGCCGCGCGTGGGATCCATGGCCAAAACTTGAGCTTTGGTGAGGCGATACTCGGGTGCTTGCTGCTCGGCTGGACTTGCCTGGTCGAGAACGAGGTTAGCTTGGTTGATTTTGTCGCGTCCCCCCTGGAGGGCCAAGAGAAGCGCTCGGTTAATCCGTGCCCACGCCATATCGGCCGGCGTGGCGTGAACCTCCGGGCCCACCATCATTTCGCCCAGAATGTCGGCTGCCAGAGCCAACTTGCCGCGGCGCGAATAAAAGGTGGCAGCCGCACGCAAAACCTGCGGGTCATTCGGGCGCCGAGCCCGCAACTCTGTAAAGCTTTCTTCTGCTTTGTTGGTTTGATCCAGAAGGTCAGCACCGATCGCGGTGACCAGGGCGGCTTGCTCTTTCGCAAGGCTCCTCTCAGCCCGTGTCAACTCTTCCGCGGCCCGGGCCTTTTGGTCGGTGTCCACGAGGAAGTAAAGAAGGGCCATCCAGTTGGCCGGATCGGTCCCCTTCAGGCGCAGGCTCGCAGGTAAGCAGTCTCGGCATCCTTTTGCAGTTTCTCTTGAGCTTCTCCCGTGAGAGATTTCGCGGTCACACGAGCGATCGTGCCAAGCCAACGATAAGCGCCGGCATCGCTTGAATCCTTGGCTGCCGCGCGGGCAAGGTCCAGCGCTTTTTGTTGCTCACCCGAACGCACTAAGGTCGCGCCGACAACTTGGCCCAATTCGGCGCGCTGCGCTCCTTTTCACCCAAGTTGTTGACCAGTGTTTCCGCTTCGTAATACAAACCCTGATCGTGCATGAGTTCAAGGATGTGCTTGACCACGCTTAAACGCCGTTCGCCACGTTCCAGAGCGGCACGGAATTTTTCGAGAGCCTGTGTCTTTTGGCCCTCCAACTCAAAGGCCGTCGCTTCCAATAGGGGAGGCTGTGCCCACGTAGGCCGCAATTTCGCCGCGCGGACCAGGTTTGGATGCGCATCGGCGAGCGCTTTTTCCATGGCGGCTTTGTCGCCCGCTTCGGCTCGTGCGATGAGCAAGGCGCCTTCTCCATAGGCTGAAAAGGCGCCTTCCGTGCCCTCAATGTCTTGCATCTGTTTAAGCAACTTGGTAGCCGCGGGCACGTCGCCGACCCCGAGAGCAGCCTCGAACAAGGTAAAACGCACCTGCAGATCATTGGGATTGTCATCGGCGAATTCCTGACGCAGCCGCCGAGCCGTCGCCATGTCTCCGGCAGCGCTAAACGCATCGGCAAGTCCGGCGCGAAGTCGGTCCTTGTCCGAGCCTTTTTTATAATGCTCCAGCACTTTCAGCAGCGGCGCGAGGCCTTTGCGGGCCTCTTCCGGCCCCTTTTGCACCAGTAGCCGCGCACGCATCAGAGGCCATTCCACCTTGTCCGGGAGTTGGCGTTCGGCCTGATCGAGCACCTCCGCGGCCTTGGCGTCATCCTGCGTAACCTCCGCGAGGGACACCAGAAACTGCCAAGGCTCGACTTCGTTCGGGTGCCGTTGACGCTCGGATTCCGCCTGAGCGCGGGCATCGTCGAATTTGCCGCGCAAGTACAAAATGTGCGCCAACAACAGGTTCACCGGACTTTTTTTGGGCTTCGGATCGATTCTTTCAAGCAGGATCGCCATTTCGCTCGTGCGAAAACCGCCGCCGTCCGGCAGCGCCGGCGCTTCCCAAGCAGCGTGCGACTAATGTCTCGATGCGTTCGCCAAGCAATCGGTCGATCGCTTCGCTCCAGTTGCGCTTGCTTGCGGGCAACGCGCGGTTGCGATTGATGAGCAACAGAACGATGTCCTCGTTGAGCTGACGGCGTTGCGAGGGGAGTCTACTGGCCGAAACGAGTTGCCGAAGACGTGCCAGCGCCGGTTCCATCTCTCCCGCGGCCGCTTGGGCGAGCGCCAATTGGCGTCCCGCGGCCATGGCGTTGCCGTCGGCGGGATCAATCTCGACGGCGCGTTGCAAGGCCTTGAGCGTTTGGTCGGTGTTGAGCAAATGCTCATTGCATTGAGCCAGAAGCAAATTGGAGCGTTTGCCGATCTGCTGAGAGAAACGCGCATCGGTCCGGGCGCTTTCGAGATGTTCGGCCGCCTCGCCCCACTTGCCATCTCCCATGAGCATGCGTGCCTCAAGGAAGTCGACCAACCCGCCGCCCGTTGTGCGCGGGATTTTTCCCTTGACCATGCGGGCATTTTTCTTGTCCTTGGCTTCGATCAACAAATCCGCCAAGCTCCAAAGATCAATCACGTCCGTGGGCAAATCGTTCACCAGCGGGTCCAGCTCGGCCCGCGCTTCGGCGGTTTCGCCGCTGCGCACCTTGACCAGTGCCAAATCACGGCTTATACGCTGATTCTTGGGATACAACTGCCGGCCACGCTCAAACAATTGCCGCGCCACCGCATCTTTTTCAAGCGCCAGCGCGACTTCCCCCGCCAATTGCAACGTCTCTTCCGAAGGCTTGGCAGACTTGGCAAGCATCGCGTCCAGATCCGGCTGCAAATACCGCCAAGCATTCTCCGGCTCACCGGCGCCCCAAAAGCGGGCGGCCTGCAAGCGAACCGAGGCCGACGTGCCATTTTTCCCCACCATTTCATCCATGACCCGACCGGCCTCCGCAGGCTGCCGCAAACGCTCGCGCAAGAGCGTGGCCAAATCCAGCGCCATGGCGGGATCCTCCGATTTGATCCCATGCCCGCTCAAGCAGTGTTTTCGCGGCCGCATCATTGCCCAGTCCGGCTTCGGCTAGCCCTTCAAGGTGCAGCGTTTGCGGGTCCGCATCTTGGTTGTTGTCGCTTATCAGTTCCGCCAATTGCTCTTTGGCTTCGGCATAGCGCCCGAACCGGATCGCCAGCATCGCGGCTTCGCGGCGGAGCCGGCGGCGTTCATCGGCGCCGGCGATGGCATTCCGCCGCAATAGGTCATCGATCAGCAGATAGGCACGCCTTTGGGCGCGTTTATTCCCTGTTTGCTGAGTCAGCATCAAGGCCAGCTTCGCCGTCGCTTCACTATCACCGGGCATCAGACCCAGGTATTGCTCCAGGTACATGATGGCCTGGATTTTGTTGGCGTCGCCTTCGGTCAGCTCCGCTTGCTCGAGCAGCCCCCCCGCGTTGCGGCGCACCTGGAAGCCATGCACCAGATAGGTGCCGCCCAAGCCCACGACCAAGACCAAGATCAAAATCAACAGCGCTCGGCCGTTGACTTGCTTGTTGCCGATAAAAGCCGCCCACCAGCGTGCCATGGTGTGATTTTCCTAAGAATGTGATACTTCTGAAAATGGCCGTAGGGAGCCGCGCACACGGTAAGCGGTGCTGGCCGGCTCGTCTCATGCAACCGCTTGCTACGTGCGCGGCTCCTGGTCTGCGGGATGATCGCTCGCAGTCCGAAGAGCGCCTGTTGTGCCACGGGCAAGAATGCTTCCAAGAAATGCACCGCCGGGTCGTCGGTCAGCGGCTCATTCGGCCTCGGCAAGTTGCCGCACGACGTAGAGCTTATAAAGCGAGGCTCGGTAGGCGAAATCGAAGCGCGGTCTGGCGGAGGCTTCCCAGGCGCCCGTGGCATTCCACGCCCAGTAAATCCGCAACGACTCGGGCGTCGGGCCGCCTTTGTTGTAATGGGCCAACCAAAAGTCGCGCCGGCCCCTCCTTGCCAACGGGGGCAACGGGAATGCTCGCGTGAGCGGGTTTTTCTTTGGCGTGAAGCCGGCGCCGACGTAACAGACTTCGGGCGTGTGCTGCGCCGTTGGTCCCGGACGCCCGCAAACCAGCAGCATGCTGACCGCCGCTCCCGTGCGCCGATTGACATAACGCCGCATCACATAGCCGCTCAACTCCGCCACGGCGATCGTGCGGTCATCCAAAACTTGATCGGTTCCTTCCCAGTCGCCTACGACTCGCGGAATGCGGTCCAGCCGTGCAGTCGCCTGCTCCAACTCCGCCGACGCAAACCAGCGATTGGTCCAGAGCCCTTCGGCGATGCCGTAAGTAGCAATACGCCCAGAAATACAAGTGGGGGTAAGAACCCGTTTCATGGTTTCGGATCTCCGGCGAGCGAGGATTTGGGCTTCGGCGCCATGCTCGGCGCCACCCAGGCAAATTCGGGCAGGGCCGCCTGACGCTCGGGGATCGGCACCAGCAGCCAGTCGAGAAGGCGTATTAGAAGCCAAAGCATGCCCAGCGCCAGCGGCATCATCAACCAGCCGGCCAGGTCGTGAAAGACCAGATCGGCGAGCTCCCGCCCCGCGACCTTGTGCAAGATGGCCGTGGCCACGATGCGCAGTATGTTCGCCGCCAAGGCGATCGGCACGGCGCTCAGAAAGATCACCGTGCGCTCCAAGGGCGAGCGCCGGCTCAAAAGGGTGACTGCCGTCGACAGCGCGAAGAAAATCATCAGCATGCTCAGCCCGCTGCATGCCTCGACCACGCCGATGTGAATTTCGCCCATGACGATGACGTTCCCCTCAGCATAAGCGGCAATCCCCAATGTCTGCAGCATAAACGTGCTGACGATGGTGCCGAATGCGCTGGAGAGGATGGGACAGACCCACTTCGATCGTGAAGGGCAGGGGAATCATGAAGATCAAAAAGCCAATCGCCGGCCACGCCCACTTGAGGACAGGCCAACCGCCCGCCAGCAAACACGCCGCCGCCAGGCAAGGCAACAACGCCGCCGCCGCGAGCCACTGAAACTCGACGAAGATGCCGCCAAAGCGCAGCAACAAGCCAAAGAGCAACAGCGGCAGGCCCCACCAGGATGGCTGCCAATCGATGTTCGTCAGCAGGCCACGCCTTAGCCAGAGCAACACTCCCGCGAACACCGGCACCAGCCAGCCATGGGAATACTGCGTCTGACTCCCCCAGCGGTGACCCAGCTCGAGGAATGTGACCCAAAAGACCCAACCCAATGCGACCGCCATAACGGCAAGCAGGCGGCGGCCAAGGGTAACTTCAACGATGAAGCAAGTGGGCTTTTGGCAAATGGCATGGCGACAGGATTGAATAGAAGGAACGAAACGTAGCAAGCTTACGAATGACAGGTTAAGTCTATCTGCTACCAGGGCCTTGTCAATTCCAAATGCCCCAACGTGCCCCGTCCCTGTCGATCCTTCCTTCACGACAATCGTTGCAACGCGAAGTTTCCTGCGCGGAATTGAGAAGGTCGTCGAGGGGTCAGATGGCGGGATGATCGCTGCTCTGATATTCGGGAACGATGCCCTCTTCCCAAAAAATCGTGCGGCAACGGCGGCATTGTCCGAGGCTGTAATTCAAAACCTTGCCCCCAGCAAACGTAAACGCATAGTTTTCCAGAAGCGGCAGCGGCAGCCCACAAAAGCATGCCTTGCTTTCCGGATGGCTTTTCGTGAAGAACAAGTCCCACAAGCGCAGCCCCGACATTCTCTCATTCAAGAAATGACTCATGCGCGTCCACCGAACGTCAAGCGGCGCCTTGAATTCCAAGTTCTGGCAAGCTTGAACGATGAGATAAGGGGGGGCATCGCAGCAAATCTCAATCGGTCCGAGTTGGTTCGCCATTTTTCGTCCTCCTCCCGCTTATTCCCCAGCGAGACTTCCTCGTGGGAATCCCAATTCCCACCGTTTACGCTTCTCATTGGGGAACGATTCTTGTCAGTGCAAGAGGCGTGCCATTGGCAGCGGACACAAATTAACATCGGACAGGCCAGGTAAACTTTCAATGGCCGAAACGCTCGAGCATGAAGTAGCCGACCGGAATGATCATGCGTGTGAAGAGCATGTTGGCGGTCAGGCCGCCGATCACCATGATCGCGAGCGGCTGCTGCATTTGCGCTCCCGGACCGATGCCCAGTGCCAGCGGAAACAATCCCAGAATCGCGGCCAAGCTGGTCATGAGGATGGGCCGAAACCGCGTGCGTCCGGCCAACAAGAGGGCCGGCCGCAGTTGCATCCCTTCCTTGCGAAGTTGCTGCACATATTCGACGATCAAGATGCCGTTTTTCATGTCCAGCCCGATCAACAAGACGGCTCCCATATAACTGGATACATTGAGCGGCGTATGCGTGATCCACAGCGCGAATAGGCCGCTCACGAGCGACAGCGGCTCCGTGAGGAATATGGCCATCGGCAGCAACACCGAGCGGAATTGAAATGCGAGCATGACATAAACCAGGAACACCGCCACGATCATGACGATGAGCAGGCTGTTGAAAGCCTGCTGTTGGCGCAGATAATGTCCTCCCATCTCCCACCGATAACCCGAAGGCATCGGAATGTCGGCCATCCAGCGCCGCACGTTGCCGACCACAGTTCCAAGACCGGCTTCTTTTTCGTTAAGCGCGGCCGTGACGAAGATCGCTGGTTGCAGGTTTTGCCGCCAGACTTCATCGGGCGAGCGCACGCGTTGCACGTTGGCGACGGCATAGAGCGGCACCGTGCCGCGGGACCGGCAAGGCCACCCGCTCCAGCGGCTGGGTTGGCCGGCGTCGCGACCGCTTGCTCCGGCAGCAGCAACCATTGGTTGAGTAAATCCTCCGGGTCGAACTGGTGTGTCCCAAAACGGAGCCGATTGGGATAGCGGACGCGCACGTCCGTGATTCGCACCGCCGATTCACGCACCTGGGTGGCAAGCTGACCCTGGTACATGGCGCCGATTTGCCGGCGGATCTCGTCGGCCGTCAACCCCGAGGCGCCGCGAGCGCACGTCGTCCGGCTGGATCAACAAATCAGGGTTGCCCTGGCGGACGGTGCTGTTGACGTCGCGCAAGCCCTTGCCCTGGCCTTTTTCCTCCATGACCGCACCGATCTTGCTCGCCAGTGAGCGCAACTCTTGATAGTCCGGGCCAAAAACTTGGACTTCCACTGGTTTATTGGCACCCGACAGATCGCTCAATTCATCTTGCATGATCTGAGCGGTATCGATTTTCAGTTGATGCTCGGAGAAGCGCTGCTTGATCTCATCCTCCACTTCGATCATCACTTCCGGTGCCGAGCGGCGGCGATATTTGCGCTGAATCGCGAGCTTGCCTTCGGCGGCGATTTGGGCGGGAGTGGCCCCGGCACCATACTTGCGCTCCGCCTCCTCATGGCCGAGCTTTTCGAGCTCGTCCTTCACTTCCGCAAGTGGAGGCCGGAGCGGCTGCAAAAGTAGCGTCAACGGATTTTCCGATGCTGGCCGCAACACAACTTGGATGTCGCCGCGATTGGTCTGCGTGGCAAAAATCCCGTTCTCGGCTCCTGTGCGGCGCACGTAGACATCCACATCGGGGTTCTCCGTCAAAATATGCTCGATCTCCCGCGCCAGGCGCTTGGGTGCGCTCCAGCGGCGTCCCCGACGGTGCCCAGTAATCCAGGATGAAGGCCCCCTCGTCCATCTCCGGCATGAGACCCGTTTCCAATCCACGCACCAGCGGCGCTGGGGGCGGTTTGCCCGGTTCCTGCTCCGCGAAATAATTCGGGATGCCCGTGATCAGCACGTAACCAAACGCCGCGGCGAGCAACGAGAACGCCAGGCAGATTTTCGGAAAGCGCAGTGCGACAGCCAACGCGTGCTCATAGGCATTCGCCAGCAAATTGTAGATGCGGCCTGGAGGAGCCATCGGCGTGCCGGCCAGAAACTTGGCCGCGAATACTGGAATAAGCGTCAAGCTGATGACCATGGACACCAGCACCGCTGTCCCCAGGGCCAAGGTTAGGGATGCGAAAAAACTACCGTAAACTCCCGAGATAAAGGCGAGCGGCACGAAAACGAGCACCGTCGTCAGCGACGAGCCGACCACCGCACCGGTGATCTCGCCGGAAGCCGCATCCACGGGATCATAGGCCACGCCCGGGGCCGGTTGCGTCCCATGCTCGCCGGGAGTCAGGTGCCGGGCGATATTCTCGATGACGACGACGGTGTCGTCGATGATGAGCCCGATGGCCACCGCCAGCCCGCCCAACGACATCAGGTTGAGCGTCGCACCCAGCGCATAAAGGATTAGAAAGGTGATGGCCAACGTCGTAGGGATGGCGATCGTGGAAACAAGCGTCGCCCGCCAACTGCGGAGGAACAACAACAAGATGACGACGCTGAAGATGCCGCCGATCAAGATGGCGTCGCGGACATTGTGGACCGCCGTCGTCACGAAGGTCGCCTGATCGTAAACCACGGTCGCCTGAATGTTGGCGGGGATCGGCTGCTTGGCCAAGAGGTCGCGCACTTGCTCGGAGATGGCGACGGTGTTTCCTCCCGGGTTGCGAAAGACGCCGATGACCACGGCGTCGCGGCCCCCGAAACCAATCGAGAGCGTCCGATCCGTGTGCCACACCTTGACGTCGGCCACGTCGCCGACGCGCAGCGTTTGCTTGCCTGATGTCGTCAGCACCAAGTCTTCCAGTTGCCGCGTGGTTTCGCCGTAGGAATCCACCAGGATCTGAAAGGCGAAGGGCGTTTTTTCCACCCGGCCTACCGGCTCGAGAATATGCACCTTGGCGATTTGATCGGCGAGATCGGCCGCGGATAGCCCTGCGGCGATCAAGTCCTCGGGACGAGGCTCGACGACGATTTCGCGGATGTCGCCGCCGGCTACGTTGGCGTAAAGCACGCCCGGCGTGTTTTTGATGCGCGGCTTGAGCTGATAAAAGGCGTAGTCGTAAAGCTGCATCGAGCTTTTACCGCCGGTCAACACGATCGACATGATCGGAAAGATCGATGGCGTCATGCGGTCGACGGTCAGCTCGCAGTCCTTGCCCAACTGGCCGCGGACAGGGCTGATGCGATTCCAGGTTAGTTGCTCGGCCCGGAGCATGTCCGTGCCCGGAATGAAGTCGATCGACAATTCCGCCGAGCCGCGAATCGTTTTCGAGCGCACCTGCGCTACGCCGGGGACGGTGCTCACCGCCTCTTCCAGCGGGCGCGTGAGCAGCACTTGGGCGTTGGCAACTCCCAAGCCCGGCACCTTGGCGACGACGGTTATGCGCGGGAAACTTACCTCGGGATAGATGCCGCTGGGCATCAGCGTGTAACTGTAAATGCCGCCGCCGGTCAACAGCGCCGCCGTCAGCACGACCGCGCCAAAAAATGGCCGCGCCTTGGATGCCAAGTTCATCATGGTGCGGCCCTTAAAGGAGCCGCGCACGCAGTAAGCGGTATGCGGGATCGCGACCTGTCCAACCGCTTACTACGTGCGCGGCTCTTTACCGTTATCACCGTTTGGTAACGGTGGAATATCCCTACTAATGCGACACGTTTTTGCGCATCACCCCGTAGCGCCCGCATCCCACCGGCTTACTTCTCATCCTTTTTCTCTTCTTTCGCCGCCTCTTGCACCCTTACCTCATCCCCATCCTCCAAGCCCTGTCCACCGGCGATGACGAACCAAACATCCTGCAAGGGCGGCAGCGGCTCTTTATGCGCCGGATCCTCCAGCCCGAGAATCTCGACCAACCGCCGCTGCCGATTGTAAACTCCAACCTTCGCTTGCAGCACGCGAACTTTGCCGACTTTCTCCTTGTCCTCGTTACGCAGCGTCGGCACGATAATCACGCCGGGCGGCTCTTGGTCTTCCATCAGGGCATCGGTGGGCACCACCAGGCGTTCCTGGGGGGCGGTCGTGCGGACGAGGATTTGCACCAGCGTGTTCGCGGATAGTTTGAGTTCTTGATTGGGAAAGCGAACCTTGACCTCGAAGCTGCCCGTCGCGGATTGGGCCTGGCGTCCGATAAAGACCACCTTGCCTTCCGGCTCATGCTCGGTCGGCGGCGGCCCTGGCTTGACGACGCGCGCCGGCTGACCTAAAGCCAGGCGGCCAATGCGGGATGGCGGCACGAAGCACGATATGTCGATGTCGCGCAAGTCGATGATGTCGGCGACGGGAGTGCCGACCGCGATCGTTTGGCCCGGCACCACTTGAATCGTGCCCAGCCAACCGGCGATCGGCGCCCGCAAGGTGTAATACTTGAGCTTCGACTCCAGCGTTTGCACGCTGGCCTTGCTCCCCTTTTGCTGCGCCAGCAGGCTTTGCTGCTTCGACTCGGCGCTTTTGACGGCAAGCTCCGCGCTTTCCAAATCGGCCTTGGATACGAGCGGCCGGTCGCCAGAGGCCGTTTTGAGCAAGGGCTGCAAACGCTCAAGGCTCCTTGCGCGAACTGAACCGCGTTGGCCGCATCGGCGACTTGCGCGTTGAAGTTGGCGATGTCGGCTTTGGCTTTCGCCAGGTCGTCCTCGGCGATGCGGTTGTTGAGGCGCGCGATGATTTGGCCCGCTTCGACCCACTGCCCCGGCGCCAACGTGGCCTCGGGGCCCGGAGAGCCGGGAACCGACTGCACGATGCCCTCGACGGCCGCGGTCACGCGCGCTTGGCGGTTGGGCAGGGCCTCGGTCGTCCCTGGAAATGAGGTCCACTCATCGAGAACTTCTTTATGAGCTTGCACGACTTCGACGGGTGCCGGCGGCGCCGATTCCACGGCGCCGGCGCCTCCCCACAGGCACTGGCCATGAGCGCCACGCCAAGGGACAGTACCCGAAACAGGGTGCGCCGAAAACAGGAAGGGGGGATTTGCATTCATAATTCAAGGTGCCTGAATCCGCGGCATGATTGTTTCGGAAATACTATCGCCGTTGCGATCGTATTGCACCATGTTTTTCCGGGTTTGGGACAGATTAATCCAATATGAGGCGTTTTTAATACTGAGCGGCTTTTGATGTAGGTGGGAGGACGACCGATGCAAGGGTGAATCGCTTCGGTGGGACGGCTCTCCTGAGCCGTCCTATGCAAGGGTGCGTCGTTTCTGTGGGACGGCTCTCCTGAGCCGTCCTATCTCGGACGGCTCAGGAGAGCCGTCCCACAAAACTCCGCCGATAAATCACTGGGCCGCCTAAGGCCTACCCAGCACGGGATTCCACCCCGGAAGACCCAGCACGCCCACCGCCGCGACCAACTCGGCGCGAACCTGCGTGACGCGCCAAAGGGTGTCGAGATAGATGTCGCGGGCCGTCAAAAGTTTGCGGCGCACGTCCAAGACGCGCAACACATCGACGCCGGCCACGCCGGCGCGAAACAGCCTTTCCATGTCTTCGTCCGCTTTGATTAATTCCGGCAAAATGCCCGTGCGATAGATTTCCTCGCGGCGCTGAGCGGCTTCCAGGCGAGCGACGGCGGACTGGACGTCTTGGCGCACGAGTATTTCAGCTCCGCGCGCATCCAAACAGCGCCAGCGCCAGCTCCGCGTCGCGCTGCGCCAAGTCGCCGCGGTGCAAGTTGGCGATCGGCAACGGCACATTGAGTTGCAGGCCGACGGAACTCACGCGTGTCGGATCATAGACGTAAACAGGGCCGACCGTCGGATTGCCAAAGCGATTGGCCCGCGTCAGGCGCAGGTTCGCCTCGGCCTCGGCGATGCCTGCCTGCTTCGCCAACAAATCGCCGCGGCTTTGGAGCGCGGTCTCCACGAGCGCTTGCGGCGTCAGCGCCAGCCGCGGCACGTTCAACGTGCCTTCGAGTCCAAACGTGCCGTTCACCAGGCCGAGCACGCGGTAGACATCGTAGCGTGCAGCCACCTGCGCTTCGCGGGCGCCTTCAACGAAATCGCGGGCGCCCTGGGCCTCGGTCTGGGCGAGAATGAGGTCGTTGGCGTGCAGCTTGCCGGCTTTCATGAGGTCGCCGACGTCGGTGGCAAGTTGCTCGTTGAAGCGCAGCGTTTCCTGAAAAAGCTTCAATTTCTGATCGCGATAGAGCCAGGTCGAGAAAGCCGCCAGCACGCGGGCAATCAGCAACTGCTCCTGGCGCGCGATCTCCCAATCCGTGCGCGACAGCCCGGCGGCCGCGCTTTGCCGCCGCAGCTTGCCTTGCCCGCGCACCTCCATCTCCCACAGGATCAGATGCTCCAGTGGCACGCTGTTGGTGATGCCCGCCGATGCCGGTCCCGTGGCACCCTGGATGCGATTCTCCATCACCGGATTAAACGGATAAGCGTTGGCGATGAGTACCTTGGCCGCGGCAATGCCGTGCTGCTGCCGCTGCACCGCCAAATCAGGGTTAAAGCGCAGCGCCCAACTGACCGCGGCGTCAAGGTCCAACACCCTCGGCACCGTTTGGTCGACCATGGCCGGCGGCACGGGCTGACCCAAGGCGAAGCTAAGTCCCAGCGCAGCGCAAAGGATCGAGCCGGCGAGGCAGGCCAGCCAATTCTTCGTAGGTGGTCTGAAAACCATGTCTTGGACTCGTGATCCATCGTATCCTTTCGCTCCGCGAAAGGAGACCTTGGTTCGGGCAAGCTGAGCGCTATTGATCCCTTCAGAGCATGGCAAGGATACGTATATAACGCATCGGCTACCATTGCCGGAACTATTATGAAAAATGGTTTATCCAGCGGTTTGGCAGTAGTTGGGAGATATGGGAGGGTCGTGCCAACTTTTAATAAACTCATGTGCCGGGCGGGCCGATAAAAGAGCCGCGCACGCAGTAAGCGGTTTCGCGTCTGGCACACAAACCCGCTTACTGCGTGCGCGGCTCCTTAGGCGTAACCATACCGCTCGATCACTGCGCCGCCAGCGCCGGCTGATCGTCTCCCGCTCGATGGCTGTCAGCTTATACTTGTTGGTCTCATAGCCCTTCAGCCCCGCGAGGTAGGCTTCCAGATTTGGCAAATACGCGGCAAAGTTCCCGAGCTCGAAGTGATCGTATAGCTTGCGCATTTCTCCGATGGGATCCCTGGTCAAATCTTCATAGCGCAATTCATAAAACTGGTTCGGAGCCAAGAGACGCTTGCCCTCTTCCAGGCGTTCATAGAGCCGAGTGAAGGTGCTCAGCACCAACTCTTCCAGGCCGGCGAAAGTCGGCTTTTGCAAGCCATGCGTTCGGTAGAGCGTTTTCCAGAGATTGACCGTCGAGGAATAAACCACATAGGGATCACGAACGATGTGGATAAAGAGAGCTCCGGGAAACATGGCACGCAACACCTTGATGTGCGCCGTATGCGGAGGCGATTTGAGGACCAGTCGCTTGCCGGTTTTATAGGTGACGTGTTTTAGGAACTGCTTGAGAGTACGTTTCCAGCCGCGCAATTGCCCCGGCGAGATGCCTTCCAAATCGAGAAAGTTTTGGCATTGCGGCGGGTTGTTGGGAAACGCGATCGTCAAGTACGGCGAAGGCTGGCCCAACATGCACAGGGCGAACTCATCCTCTTGAGGCCGCTCGAAGCCGGCCTTCATGTTGTCCATGGGCCGGTGCGCCGGCATCAAAAAACGCAAGTAGCGCGTGAACAATGCCTCCGTAAGCAAGAAGTGGTTCGGCTCCAAGCACTCATAGGTATTGGGGTAGCCGAAGCGGCGGTCGAGAATGAGCAACTCATGAAGCAGCGTCGTGCCCGTGCGCCAATGCCCCAGTATAAAGATTGGCGGCTGCGTGATCTTGGTTTTGCGAATGCGCCGGCCCCAAATCGCTTCTTGAAGCCAGCGCAGGAGCGTATGGCCAAAAGTGATGAACGTGGCCATGACGGCGATATAGAGACAGGACCAATGCACTTTGAACCGATTGCGGGCCAGGAGCTTGATCCAGGCGAAGAAATCGCAACCATGCCACATGCGCGGCGCCCATTCGGGCTTTTTGCTTTCGGAGGGCGCCGCGTTGACGGAACCGGCGGATGCCTCCATTTGAATTGCCATGCGCCGCACGCCCTGGTTATAATCGCCGTTGGCCCTAGTCCCGGCTATTAAAGGGATGTGCCAAGGCTTGGCAACCCTTCACGAGTGGTGCCGAAAGGCCAGAGATTGCCGTATGCAACGATTCGGTAACCAGTCCCCCGTGCCTTTGGCAGCCGCCTTCCGGTTGAGCTTTTTCGTGACGCTGGCGCTGGCTTGCGCTTGTCTGGCGCTGGCGGAAACCTTTTTCCTTTGGTGGATGGGTTATTTCCTGGTCGCCACGCTGATTCTTATTTGCCTGGCCTATCGCCACGAAGGGCGTTGGCTTTTAAGCACCGATACGGCCAATCGTCTGGGCATGGTGATCGCGGTCGGCGCGGCGTTTTGGCTGATGGCCAACCTTCCTCGCAGTGAGGAGGACTTGCAAGCCACGGGCGTGCCCTGGCCCGCGGGCTTGCTGCCGCATCTCGGCCCGCTGCTGCTCGTTCTCTTGCTCGTCAAGCTCTTTCGTCCCAAACGGCTGGCGGATTTTTGGGTGATTCAGACCATCGGCCTCATGATGGTCACGCTTGGGCTGCGTGCTCGCCGCCGAGCCGATGTTCGGAGCGCTGCTGGTTCTGTATTTGGGCAGTCTGCTCTGGTCGCTGGCCCTTTATTGCTTGGTGCGCTGGTCAGGCGCCGGCGAACGGCGATCTTCAGGCGGCTCGCAACCATGGCCGCCAAGCTACCGCTTTTTGCACAGGCGGAAGGCGGGTTGGCAGCGCCGGTGCCCGTGGCGCTGTTGGGATTGGGGCGCGTGACCCGCTGGATCGGTGCGATGGTTCCCCTGGGGCTGTCTGTTGTTTTTGGTCGCGCCGCGACAGGACAACTTTCAGTGGGAACCCAAGCAGCTCACGCAGAGCCATGAAGGGCACGTTGCGAACCGGCCTGGAAAGCGGCATGGACCTCAATCGCGTCGGCAAGATCGAGATGAGCGACGAGCCGGCCTTCGAAGTCGAGGCACGCGACGCGCACGGGCCGAAAGCGGATCTCGACCCCGAGACGCGCTGGTTCGTGCAAACGCTTGGACTATTACTTCCAGGGCCGCTGGACGGGCTGGGGCCAAGGCGCCGCGCCGCCGCATTTGACCGTGGGGCATTTCGCCCAAGTCCGAACCCTTGGCCTTGCCCGATGGCGCTGGCCATCACGCATCCGCGCTTGCCGCCGGCGACACTCGCGCGAAAGAGAAACCTACTTGTACTTCAAAGTTCGTCTGTCGGCGGCGGGCGGCTTGGTGTTGGCCGAGCCGCTGACGGGAACGCGGCTGGGGCATCAATCCCGCATCTCGGCGAAAATCCCGTCCAGGCGAGCCTGTTCTTCCGCCAAGTGGGCGCGGATTCGCGTGATTGCCAGTCCCGCATGGGCGGCGCCGGCTGTATCAATATGGCCAAGTCGTGGCGCCGGCCGGCCGATCCCGACCGCACGCCCGCCAAGGACGTCAACGCCAAGTACAAGCAATTTCTGCTCAACCAAGATGTTCCCGAGCGCCATCATCTTTTGGGTACACGATCTGCTCGACACAGCTGCCCGAGTCTTACGGAAGCCGAGCGCGCTGTCGATGCCAAGGGCCGGCTGCCCGCAGCCGCCCATGCCAAGGTCGCGCAGGCGCTGACCAATTATCTGACGCAGTCGGGCGAGTTCGGCTACAGCCTCGATTTGCACCGCTACCAGATGAACCTCGATCCGCTGGCGGATTTCCTGCTCAACGTCAAGGAAGGGCATTGCGAACGCTTTGCCGGCGGCCTCAATTTGATGCTGCGCTCGCTCGGCATTCCGGCCCGCGTCATCAAGGGCTACCGGGGCGTGGAGCCGTTGGAGGAGGGACGCTATCTGGTTCGCCAGCGGCAAGCCCATAGCTGGGTGCAAGCGCTGATGCGAGGATGAGCAGCGGACCGTATTGGCTGACACTCGATCCGACGCCTTCCACCGAGCGCAGCGTCAAGCCGCTCTTGTCGTGGCTGGGCTGGCTTTTTCAGCGCTGGTCCGAAAGCGACAACGTCTGGCGCAATCTCATCATGGATTACAACGCCGACCAGCAAACCGCCGTTCTTGATCTTTTGGAGCGCGAGTTCATGCCGGAGGACCTTCGGAGTGCCGGTTGCGCCGATCGTAGTGCCCGGTGCGCTGCTGGCCGGTGGTTACGGTGCGCGGCGGCTTTGGCGACGCCGCAAGCGACGGATAGCGGCGGCTGTGCCTCCTGGGGGCGCGGTCGACTACGATGCCGTCGGCCTCGGATTTTATCCACGTTTTTTGAAACTCTGTCGGCGCCAGTTGCTTATGCAACCTGCGCCGGGCCAGACGCCGCGCGAGTTCGGGCTAGCGGCCGGCTCCCGGTTGGCCGACGGCGCCGCCGATTGTGCGGCCATCCCGTCACAACTGGTCGATCTGCCTGATCGCGCCCGTTGCGGAGGCGAGCCCTTGAGCGAAGCCGAGGACGCGCGGCCAACGAACTTGTGGACCGGCTCGAACAAAATCAATGCAAGTTTTGGAGTATCCCGCGTCTTCCTCATTGATGCACCTATCGACTCCTTGCTGCCGATGTTTGCGTTCCATTCGCCTTAGCTTGCGGAAATGAATCGGGTATTATTACCAGGTGCAGACAAGGCGGTCCCGTAGAGGAAGGCGCATCATGGTCACCGGCAAGATGGAGAAGATGGTCCGGCAGGACTGGTTATTCGCCAATCCTTGGCCATGGCTGTTTCTGCGGCTTGGCGATTTGCCTGGCGAACTGGCTTGCGGTTTTCGCTTTCGGCTGAATCGCTCAACGGCATCGGCATGAGCCTCGCTCTTCGTGGGCTTGCTGCCGCCGGCGCCGGCGTGACCATTCGCCTCAATTCGTCCGCACCTTCATTCATGGACCGGTCTGAGCGCTCGCTCTTCGCACTGTCGCGCTGCTGTGCTTTGGCGATCTTGTTCGCCATTCATCGCCGCCATGACGACCGTCTTGCTGGCACTTCGCTTTTTCGGGATCAATCCGCTCGCAATTGCGGCTCAACGCGCGTCGTCATTCTTTGGTTTCTCTTGGTGCCCTTGAGCGCGGCGGCCATGCTGCTGTGCGCCCGGCGTGCTCTCATTGCGAACATGTCCCTCAGCAGCGCCGAAGAATCGGCCGGCGGTGCTGACGCTCGCCGCCTTGACCGTCCTTTTGTGCCTGCCGGGCACTTTACAATCCCGCCAGCCCGGACGATTGGGATTCGCTGCGGCTATTCCTGGCGGTCCTTTTCGTGGTCGCGCTCGGCGCGGCCCCGCTGGTGCTTGTTTCGCAAGCTCTGCGGCGTTTCGTCATCAGCGTCGTTGATCGTGCTGCATTTTTTGGGCATCGGCACGGCCGTCTCTATCGCCGTTCGCCGTCCCCTTGGCTCATTCAGCAGGCGTGGTCCGCGTATCTATCAGCCCTATCTGGAGTTCATGTATCTCAACAATGCCTATCACTTTTACTCCCCCGAACCCGGGCCCGGCCAGCTTTCTGTGGTTTCGCATGTATTACGAAGACCCGCAAGGCAAGCTCTGGGCCCATTGGCTCAAAGTCCCCGATCCTTGATGACAACGGTTGGCACAAAAACAAGCTGGCGCTCGAATACCAGCGCATGCTGGCCGTCACCGAAAACGTCGTCCCCACCGATCCGACGCCGAATATCTACATGACCCGCCCCGACGGCATCACCGTCTATGCCCCGTGGTATGCCCAGCGCGTCGAGCACAGCCCCAACCAAATTGTCGGCAATATCGGCCAGGCGACGTGGATCAGGGAGGGCTGCACATTCCGTTCGAGCCGACGATTCCCTTCCAGATGCAGTATTTGCAGCCAAACTCCAGCAGCCGCAAGTTGCTCAGCTCTTATGCCCAGCACATTTGCCTGGAGCCGCACCCCACGCATCCTGATTGGAAGATCAACAGCGTCAGCGTCTATCGCGTCGTTCATACGATTCCGCTGGCGCCGTCCTTTGTCGCCGAACGCATGGACCCGCGCGACCCGTCGAACTATAGGCCCTATTACATGGGGCATTATGATCCGAACGGCAAGCTACTCGACATCAACCAATACGACGCCAACGGCAATTTGACCAAGGCCGGCGATCCGTTCTTGTTTTGGCTATTGCCCAATCTGCGCGACCCTCCGACCAACCAATTGAAATCGCCGATCAAAAGCTGGGTTGCCAAACATGCAGGCGATCCCGACTGGATTTACACCTATAACGAAACCGAGAAACGCCATCTGCTCTCGAAGAACCCCGGCGCCGACGATGATCCGGCGATGCTGTTGCCCCCATTGGACTGATGACGATATCGTCGCCTTTCGCTCCGCGAAAGGACGTTACTTTCGCGGAGCGAAAGACGACATACCTGCAAGGCAGAGATTAGCCATGGACATGCTCGTTCCTCTGATGCTCGTCGGCGGTGTGGTCGGCTTCTGCATCATCGTCTTGATGGGCATCTTGGAAGCTTTTTACGACGGCTGGGCAAGCGAGGCTGGCGTGCGTGCCTGCCAACCGACTTTTCCGGCTGGAACGGTTTTTGGTTCACCCCCGCGGACCCCACCGTTTTGGGGCTGATCCGCATCGCCTGCGGCGCCATCACGACTTACACCGTGTTCGCGTACACCTTCATGCTCCAAGATTTCATGGGCGTCAACGCCTGGTATGATTTGTCCATGCGCTTGGAATATCATGCGGACTCGGCCGATCACGATCGGCCCGTTGAGCGGCCGCAATTATCGCCGCGGCAGTGCCCACCACGCCGAAGGAGCAGGCGTATGTCGACCACTATAAGCAAATGTGGGGCACCTTGCCGCCCGGCCCCGTTTCCCAGCAGCGACCAAGGAAGCCGAAGATCTCGACATCTTCAAAGCAGCAATTCGGCTTCGACCTGCGCTTCTATGGCCTGGCGCCGCCCAAGACGCGACGAGGAACACGAGTACATTCCCGAATACATGTTGCACCCGGCCAACATGCTGCAAGAGGCCGCCCCCCGCCTACCCGGCCAACGACAAGGAAAAGGAAGCCGATCTTCGCATTACATGGCCACCGCACGAAGGGCTCGACCCGCGGCTGGCCTATTCCATCGGGCAGCCGTCCTGGTCCATTTGGTTTCACGTCACCGATCCGCAGGCGATGATGGTCATTCATTGCCTGATCGTGCTTGTGACGTTTCTGTTCACCATCGGCTTTTGCACGCGGCTCACGTCCATGCTGACGTGGATGACGTCGCTCTGGTACATCCATCGCGATTACCTGCAGCTTTTCGGCGTCGACACGATGATGATGATCTTGCTGCTTTATCTCATGATCGGTCCCAGCGGAGCGGCGCTCTCGGTCGACCGCCTGATCGCCCGCTGGTGGTCCCGGGCCAAGCCGCGGCGTGCGTCAATCGCTGGCGGGCGTTGTTCCGCCTGCCGGCATTCGCGGGCGGAGCCGTGCAGCCGAGTGCCTACAGCCCCAACCCGTTGCCTAGCGTGTCCGCCAATTTCGCGATCCGCCTGCTGCAAGTCCACTTGTGCATCATTTACTTCGTCTCCGGCATCGAGCAAGCTGCAAGGGCCCGCCTGGTGGAGCGGCACCGCGGTTTGGGGCACGCTCGCCAACTTCGAGTTCGCCCCCATGCCGTTCGAGATCAACCATGTGCAGGTTTACAACGAATTCTTGCGCTGGCTTGGGAGGCTATGAACTATTCCTCGATGCGTTTTTGACCGGCGCCTGCTGGTTCACGCTCGCCTTCGAGATCGGCTATCGCCTTTCTCATCTGGCGGCCGCAGCACGCGCTGGCTCTTTCTGGCCGGCGCCATCACGCTGCACGGCTTCATCGGCCTGCTCATGGGCCTCAAGACGTTTTCCCTGATGATGCTCGTCATGAACATGGGCTTCCTGCCGGGACGAAGTAGCAAAGTTCCTGCGCTTTTTCCGGTTTTCTTCCGAGGCTGGGGCGCGCTCCATTGAGATTTCTACCAAACCCGTGCCTGCCTCATCTCGCCACGCCACCGCCGAAACCTAAATAATCTCGCCACCAGGCTCCGCCTACACGAGCCGCGGCTTTTTTGGGCATGGAACTTGCTCCTTAAGACAGCGTTCCTGTTTAAGGAGACCAACATGCATCAAGAAAACGTCGATCAAGCAATTCGCGCCGGATTTTTTGGCAGCGTCGCAGCCGCGGACGCCGCGGTGCGCAATTTGATGGCAGCCGGCTTCACCAAAGAAGAATTGGCTGTCATCTGCCCCGAGAAATTCAAAGATCAATTCACCACGAACGTGCCCCAAGCCGAGGAACCCGGAACCAGCGCCACCGAAGGGATGGCCGCCGGCGGCGTCTTCGGCGCCACCATCGGCGGCCTCGCCCTAATCGCCGCCGCCATCGGCACTGGAGGCTTGGCTCTCCTGCCTGCTGCCGCGGTCCTAGTGGGCGGCGGCGCGATAGCCGGCACCTTCAGTGGGCTCGTTTTGGCGGACGGCTATAGCAAAGGTGTCGGCGAATACTACGAACAGGCACTCCAACTTGGCAAGATCGTGGTCGGCGTCGACATCGAAGGTCCCGACACCCAAGCCCGACTCGACCAGGCCAGCCACATCCTTGCCGAATCCGGGGCGGAATACTTGGAGCCGTCCAACCGCCATCCAAACCCCGTGGCATAACCCTCAAGCCGCGGGATGGCGTGCGCCCAATCCCGCGGATCCATCTCGCCTTGCTCCGCGTAAGCGTTCACGTAGCATTTCTATGAGCCTCAAGCGTTGGGTCCAAAAATGGGTGGCATGCCCTGAGGTACTCCGAAGGGCGTGGCTCGGACGCCATCACGCCCTTGGGAGTACCTCAGGGCGTGCCACCGGAATATGGCCTTCTTATCGTGCCACATACCCTTCCCGGCGGAGACGCCCCGATGTCAACCGAAATCGTCCGCCAGGACATCGTCGCCTGGCGCCAACGCCTTGCGCAGATCGTCGAGCTCGTGCGCGACATGAGCCTGCACAACGATCCCCAAGAAATGGTGCGCTCCTATGGCAAAAAGGTCCGTGTCTTGCTGCCTACCGACGGCCGCATTTCACTCAGCCGACGCGGGTTGACCGCTCCTCATTTTCGCATCACCCGCAGCTCGACCTGGGAGGGGGAAATCAACCCTTGGAGGGAAAAGGATCGCCTGCCCCTTCTTCAAGGAGGCCTATTTGCCAGGCTTATCTATAGCGACGAAGCCAAGATCATTGATGAGATCGACGTGGCCGCCGACGACCCGGCCGCTCCTTATCTCGCCGGCCAGCGTTCCCTGATGGCCATTCCGATGTTCGATCAAGGCGTGTCCCTTAACATGGTGATCCTGTTGCGGAAAGAGCCGGCGGCCTTTGCCAGTGACGAGTTGCCTGAGCTTGTGTGGATGAGCAATCTATTTGGCCGCGCCACCAGCAGCCTGGTAATGTCCGAGGATTTGCAGCACGCCAACCAGGCCCTTGACCGCGAGATGAAAGCCGTCGGCGACATCCAGCGCTCGCTCCTGCCAGCCCAATTACCGAAAATTCCCACGCTCGATATCGCCACCCACTACCATCCCTCGCGCCGCGCCGGAGGGGATTACTACGACTTCTTCCCGCTCCCGGAAGGCAAATGGGGCATCTTCATCGCCGACGTCAGCGGTCATGGCACTCCCGCTGCCGTCTTGATGGCCGTCACGCATGCCATCGCGCACACCAATCCCGGCCAAGCCCAACCGCCCGCCCAGATACTTAACTATCTCAACCACCACCTCGCCACTCTTTACACGAGCCAAAATGAAAGCTTCGTCACCGCCTTTTACGGCGTTTATGACCCTCCCTGCGATCCTTGACATATGCCTCCGCCGGCCACAATCCGCCGCGCCTCAAGCGCTGCCAGGACGGCACGCTGCTCGCCCTTAATCAGGCCAGCGGCTTGCCCTTGGGAATCACCGAGGACACTCGCTACGACCAGGCGGTGCAGCAACTCGTGCCTGGCGATCAGATCATCTTCTACACCGACGGCATCACCGAAGCCGGCAACCCCGAGGGAACATTGTTCGGCACCAATCGCCTCGACCATGCCCTGGAGAATTGCTCGCTACAAGCATCAGCCCTGCTGCAATCGGTGCTTGATGACGTGCACACGTTCGGCAATGGCCACCCCGCCGATGACGATCAAACGCTGATCGTGGCCCGCGTATCCTGAGATTGCTTTTTGCTCGCGCTGTTGCTGCCCGCCTTCCAGCCCACTAAAATGCGGTGAACGTCGCGCACCGCAGCCGTCGCGACGTTGCCGGAGAGGTGCCGGAGTGGCCGATCGGGCCGGTCTCGAAAACCGGTGTGGGCGCAAGCTTACCGAGGGTTCGAATCCCTCCCTCTCCGCTGGGAAATGAACGACGATCCCTAACTACAAGCACATTGGCAACTTGTGCCTTACGCATTTTCGTTCCTCCTAGAGTTGTGCTGAAATCGTGCTGAATTCGATCCATCGGTATTCGCACCTTCTGTTCTTTTACTGTGCTTCGCTTCGACGTCAACTGCTCCCGCGCTAATGCGCCGCATGGCCGCTTGCGAGGACGCATCCGCAATATGCGTGTATAGTTTGAGGATTTCCGTGTCCACGTGGCCGACCCACGGCCGCACGATCGCCTCCGGCATTCCTTGCGTCAGTGCGTGCGAAATAAATGAATGGCGAAACGTGTGCATCGCTTTGGGACAATTGCGACCGGCAATGAAGCTTGCACTGGACCTCATGAAGCAAGGAAGCCATCAGGTTGAAATGAGCGACGAAGGAATGATGACCGAAGACATCGAAGCACGTCGCGCCGTACTTCGTCTGCCCGTGACAGGATTGGAAAGGATCCAGCTCCCAATAACTCAGCCACGAAAGCCGTTGGCAGCCAACACCCCTTCCTTCAAAGCAGCAATGACCTTTTCGGCATTTTCAGGAACAAGGAAAACTTCGATGTCCCCATTTTCAAATGACGATAGGCAAAGGCCCACACAGCCTTTCTTCGCTCTGATTATTGGCTCTTCTAGAAACTCTGTGGGTAAAGATGGAGCTTGCCGCAGTGGAAGAAGATGGCTCGGCGAAAACCGTCG
The DNA here is from genome assembly GCA_963750865.1 of uncultured Planctomycetota bacterium. Lineage (GTDB taxonomy): Bacteria > Planctomycetota > Planctomycetia > Gemmatales > Gemmataceae > CAVVSQ01. Next base: position 236,524 of record CAVVSQ010000015.1, on the reverse strand, counting down.
CGGCTGCCGAAGCCGCGGGCCGTGTACTTGATCCACTGGATCTTCGAGTTCAAGCCCTCCGTGATGGCGTTGGTGATCGGGCAGCGGCACCAGTTGAGTAAGATGCTCAGCCGGCCTTTGAGAGTCTTGGCCAGTCGCTGAATTGGCCTCAGCCGGCAGCGGTTGGCCCAGGCGTACCACTCCGTGAAGAACCGACGCGCCTGGGCCTCGCGAAAGTAGCGGAAGAAGTCCATCAGCGTTTCCTTGATCTGCCAAGCCCGCGCCGTCTTGAGCTTGCTGGCACGGATCGTCTTGGCCTGGCGCTTCTGCTGGGCGGTCTCGTGCAGCGGGTTGCGCAGCCACGCATAACGCGTTCCCTTGAGACGTTCGTCCCCGGCAGCGGTCAAGTCCTTGCTCTCTTGGCGACGCACCTGATCGACCGCCTCGCCGGCCAGTTTGGCGATGTGGAATTTGTCGAAGACGATGGTGGCTTGGGGCAGGGCGTCTGGGTCGCCAGCACGTAGGGCTGATGCATGTCCATGGCAACCGCCTCGACCGCCTGGCGTTGCGGGGTGGTCATGCTGGCATAGCAGCCCGCCAGGGCCTCACTACCACGGCCGTCGGCGATGTGCAAGACGCGGCCATCGTCCAAGTCGCAAACGACGGTGACAAAGGCACGCCCCTGGAACGACTTCTCATCGACCCCCAGGACCGGCGTCGTGACTGAGGTCCGGCGCGCCAAGCCACGGTCCACGGCGCGCTGCATGATGCCGTCGGCTTCGCTCCAGGTAAGGCCCAGTTGTCGAGCCGTGGCGGAGCGGCCTGCCTCCTGCATCCAGTCGATCGCCAGGCATTCCAAGAGGGCGGTAAAGCGGCTGCCCGGCTCGGCCCACGGCACACGGATTTGCCGCACGCCGTGCTCGGGGCAAGAACAGCGGGGCACATCGGCAGTGAGGGTCGTCTGGAACTGACAGGTGTCCAAATGCCGCCAACGTCGGGGTTGGGCGTCATATCCGGGGCAACACGTGCCACATTCGGGACACGCCAGCGACACGCCCTCCTTGCGCTTCAAACGCACGACGACGCTTTTGGCTTTCACATCGAGTTCGACATCGGCGACGATCCAGGGTTCGGCCAGGCCAAGAATCTTGGCATAGAGATCGCAGTCGCGCAAGGTAAACCTCCGAAACGGGGAATAATCTCCCAGTCAGAGTACCCATGCCCGGCCTGCCTACCCACACAATTCCTTGAAGAGCCTGTAAATAGCAGTGATGGTGTGCGTGCCGACCGACAGTCCGGCGGCCGTGATGGCGGCCTGGCCGGAGCTGTTGAGAGTGCCGACACCGAGGATCGTGTTGCCGTCCAGCAGGAAGGTCACCGTGCCCGCGGGCGTCCCACCCACTGGGACCACAAAGCTGATCGTCGCTGTGAAATTCACGACTTCCCCGAACACCGACGGGCAGGTCGAGCTGGTGACGATCGTGGTGGTGATGGTCTGGTTGATGATGCAGACGTCGCTGTTCGTAAGCGTCACCGTGCCGGTATTGCTGAGGTCGGCCCCCGAAGGAGCGAAGTTTCCACAGATAGTGCTGTTCGTGGCGATTAGAATGCTGAAGGTAGAATTGGAGAAGGTATTGTAGACGCCGCCGCCATAGACTCCGGCGCTATTGTCGGAGATGGTGCTGCCGTTGACCGTCAGCCTCGCGCCCCAAATGTTGTCGATGCCGCCGCCGGAGTAAGCGGCGCTGTTGCCGAAGATGGTGCTGCCGTTGACCGTCAGCGTTGATAATTGCTCGGTGCCGCCGCTTATGTTCTCGATGCCGCCGCCGGAGTAACCGGCACTGTTGCCGGAAATGGTGCAGCCATTCAACGTCATCAACCCGCCCCCATCGTTCAATGCACCGCGCGTAGCGACCCAGATAGGCCCCTTAGGCAGCGCGGCATCCGGTCGCGGGGGCAGCGGCAGTTTCGTCAGATCGTTGAGGCGACCTTCCAACTGTGCAACCCGTGCTTCCAAGGCAGCGATGCGAGCGTCGCGCTGCGCGACATACTGGACATTGCGGCTCCATCCTTTTACGCCTAGCACCCGCTTAATCTTCCAAAAGACCCCGACCCTTTTTCTTTCACCGAACTCCTGCCGGCTCAACACGGGTCCGTCGAGTGCGCGTTCGATCATAAGCGTCTCAGGTCTTGCGCGGATTTCCGTGCGGACAACGATCGTGAACTTTCCCGCGATCTGCGCTTTTGGGACGGTCAACGTGCCCTGTTACATGCCCAATACTTCCGCTCGAAGCAGAATTGTTTTCGTCTTGCCGCCAAGCCGGATCGGGTCGTGGAACTCTTTTGGGGATACATGAGCTATTTCAACAAGCAGCCACCTGTTGTTTGGTGGACCAACACCCCCGAGGCGAAAAAAGACTTCGAGCTGAATTTCGGTACACCGGCCGACTATGTACTCGTGGGCCGTGGAGACTATCACGGCATCGACTGCAATGTATTCTTGAGTGCGGTTGGCAATCAATCCGACCGGTATTACGTTGGCGTGAAGGACGGTCGCTGGTATGGAGCCAAGGAGGGAATCATCGCTTTACCAGCTGACTTTGCGCAGAGTCAACAGCTCGCGGTCGAAGAGTTCCTGGGCAAAAAATTCGGCGAAAACCTATCGGGCTCGGACTGGGATAGAATTGGCAAGACCCTGCGCTCGCTGCCGCAAGACAAGAAATTTGCCTGGTCTCGCGTGAACTACGCGAGGCTCGCCAAGAACTTCACTCCGGTGTTCGAATACTGGTTTTCTGACTTTCGCGATCTCGGCATGGGGAGGGTCATTCCGTACCGCGAAGATTTATTGCTCTACGGTCACGAGGGCGCGAAAAGCTTCGTCGGCTCACGGCGCACCCTCATGATCAAGGAAATCAGCCTGGACGAGCCTCTTGCGGATCAGCTTTTTCAAGACGCTCTGACTGAAGGAGCGGAGATCAGCGACGATATCCACAAACCACCTCTTATTTACAGCTACAAGGCGAAGTTCACCCCAGAAGAGTGGCAGGACATTGTCGCCAAGGCAAAAGCTGGGGATGACGCGGAAAACGCGCATCGCCGGAAAGAAAAACTACTCATCGGCAAAGCGGCCCCGCCCTTGCCTGCCGGCGAATGGCTCAATTCCAAACCCCTTACATGGGCCGATCTGCGCGGGAAAATTGTCGTGGTTAAATTTTGGTCCATCGGCTGTCTCCCGTGCTATGGTGAGCTCTCCTTTTTGCGAGTTCCCGGCGGCCAAGAGAATGACCCTCAGGAGAGGGACAAGAAGGTCTCACAGGGTCCTTTTATCATTGGTGTCCATCCACCCGGCACGAGCAGGGAAGAAATCGAGAAGTTCGTCAAGAAACACAAGCTTGGCGCACCGATCTGCATTGACCTCAAAGGCAACGGGGAATCCGCGGGGGAGTTTTTTGGCCAATGCGAAGCGAACGCCATGCCCACATCGATCGCTGTCGACGAAGAAGGCCGCATTCTCGCTCACGGCTCACTCAGCGAAGCAATCGCAGCCGCGACGCAACGCTTCGCGACCGACGCTCTTATGCGGCGGAGTCCGCGAAATCGCAATTGATGGCCGCGGCCAATTCGTAGAACAATTGCCTCTCAACCCGCCGGAAGACCAGCACACCGCGGTCGCGCAGCGCTGCCAGAGTTGGTGGCTCCAGGTTGTAGCTCGCGACGGCCACTGGGCAGGATGGCAGCACATGGCGAAGCCGCTGCACGAAGTGCGCGCGCTCACGGGGTGTTAGCGTGAGATGATCGAGGTCGATTACGGTGGCGCAGGCCTCGGGCGGAAACAGTGGGGGCCCGTTGATCGGCCACCTGCAATAGGTGGCCGTGTTCTTCGCACCATAGCTGCGCATAAATCGGCGTTCACTGCGTCATGCGTCCGCAAAACGATAACCTTGTCGTTTTTGATTGCTTGGGTTCCGGGACCACTTCGGTGGCTGCCTGTGATGGCTTCGAGCTTGCTGCCGAAATAGGCGATAAAGGAGGAGAACATGACTTTCCTTTCCGGATAACGGGTGTTGCTGATGATGCGCCTCTAAGGAGTTAATCCGAAAAATGCCTCGACTTTGACAAGTCGGTCGCGATTTTTTCCCGCGACGCATTGCAAAAGCCGGCTGAGGAAACCGCGGCAGCATTTTGCACCATGACCGCCGCGATTTATAATGTGATGGATGACTCGCGATTGATCGCTTTTCCCCGCGCCTTGCACAAGGTGCCCCCATGCCCAATGATTCATCATTCGACGACCTCGTGGCGCAGTCTCCGGGCCGGCGATCAAAGCGCGGCCGTAATAGTGGTGGACCAATACGCGCCGGTTGATTGCGCTCGCGCACGACAACCTCGATCACCGGATCCTCACCAAAGAAGGCCCCGAGGACGTGCTCCAGTCGGTCTTCAAGAGCTTTTTCCATCGCTGTGGCCAGGGCCAGTTCCGATTGCAAAACCGCGAAGCCTTGTGGGCCCTCCTGGTTAGCTTGACGCTTCACAAATGCGGTCACCGCGCCGACTATTTCCTGGCCGGCCGGCGGAACGTTCGGCAGGAAGTTCGTCATCCGTCGCCCTGCGACTCGTCCGCTCGAGAGCTGGAGGCGCTGGCCCGCGGGCCGACCCCGGTGGAGGCCGCCATGTTGGCCGAGACGCTCAAGCGGTTGCTCGGGCGACTTGAAGCCCCATCAACAGGAGATTGTCCGGCTCAGCCTGGAAGGGGAAGCACTCGCACGGATCGCTGAACATGTGGGCGTGACACAGCGTACCGTGTATCGCTCGCTCAACGATGTGCGCAAGCTTCTTGGAAGCGCTGGCACCGCGAAGGACAAGAAAGCTCACGCGAATGATGAGCGGCCGGGGAATTGGTGGGTGGCACCGACATTCTTGTCGGTGCGGAAACAGACAAGCATGTCTGTTCCACCCCTCACCTGCCGTATGACAAAGCGCTAGCGATGCAGTCCAGGCGCATGAGCGTACGGGGAGTGTGCTCCATGGACGATGGTCTTGACAGTGATGATTTCGATGAGGTCGGGCCGCGGCCGGATAAAAGCTTTTCAGACGAGCAACTCTGGCTAGAGGTGGATTCCTATGTCCAGCGCTTCGAAGAGGCCTGGCAAAAAGGCGGCCGGCCGAACGTCGACGACTTCCTGCCCAGTGGCGACCGGCGCCTCTTGCCGCGCCGTCTTGATCGAGCTCGTTGAAGTCGATATTGAGCGACGGCTAAAATGTGGCGAGCCGGCATGCCTGGCAGACTATTTCGAGCGCTACCCACAGTTGGCGGCCAATCCCACAGTGGTTTATGCGCCGCCTCAAGCCGAACGGTCCACCGGTCCTCTTCCCATCCCGGAAGAAATCGGCGGCTACCGCATTGAGAGAATCCTTGGGCAAGGCAGTTTTGGCGTCGTCTATCTGGGCTACGACCACCAATTGCACAGGCACGTTGCCATAAAGGTTCCGCACCGTAAGCTGGTCGCTCGACCCGAGGACGCCGCGCCTTATCGAGCCGAAGCGCGCGTGGTTGCGGCCCTCAATCACCCGAACATCGTTCCCGTCTATCACGTCGGCAGCGCCGCCGACCACCCCTTTTTCATTGTCTCCAAGTTCATAAAGGGCGGCACGCTGGCGCGGCGAATCAGGCTGTTCAGACCTTCTGTCCATGAGGCCGCCAAATTGGCATGCGTGGTAGCCGATGCGCTGCACTACGCCCACCGCCAGGGCTTGGTGCACAGGGATATCAAGCCAGGGAATATTCTGCTCGAACGTCAAGCGGGAGGCGGTCAGCCGCTGCTGCCATATGTCGCCGATTTCGGCCTGGCGCTGCGGGAGCAAGACTTCGGCAAGGGCGCGGGCCGGGTGGGAACGCCCGCCTACATGAGCCCCGAGCAAGCGCGCGGCGAGGGCAATCGCGTGAACGGCCGCTCGGACATTTTCAGCCTGGGAGTCGTCTTTTACGAATTGTTGACCGGAGTGCGGCCCTTTCAGGCCGACACGATCGAGGGCATCCTTGACCAAATAAGAAATGCCGACGTCCGCCCGCCGCGCCAAAGGGACGACAGTATTCCGCCAGAGCTCGAACGAGCTTGCCTGAAGGCGCTCGCTCGACGCGCTTCGGAGCGTTATACCACGGCGAAGGACTTTGCCGACGATCTGCGTTCGTTTTTGACGGAAACGGCCGCGGACGACGAGTCTGGCTCCGGTCGCAAAAGGCCCGACAAGCCCCCCATCAAAATCGTGCCCAAGGGACTGCGCTCCTTCCAAGCGCACGACGCCGATTTCTTTCTCGAATTGCTCCCCGGGCCTCGTGATCGCCACGGGCTGCCGGACAGCATTCGGTTCTGGAAGACGCGGATCGAAGATAAAGACGAGGCCAACACGTTCTCCGTGGGCCTGATCTACGGGCCATCCGGGTGCGGCAAATCATCCCTGGTCAAGGCGGGCTTATTGCCGCGACTGAACGAAGACGTGATCGCTGTTTACATCGAGGCCAGCACCCAAGAAACGGAGGCTCGTTTGCTCAGCGGCTTGCGAAGGCGTTTCGATCGCGAAACGAGCGCAGGCCACCTGCCGGCGATGGCGGAGCCGGCTTCGCTGGGTCTGAGGGACACGCTGACAGCCGTGCGGCGCGGGCAGATACTACCCTCGGGCAAGAAGGTCCTTATCGTCCTGGACCAGTTCGAGCAATGGCTCCACGGCGCGGCGAGCCGACGGCGTAGGCGACCGGAAACGGACAGCGCCGACCTCGTCGAAGCCCTGCGCCAATGCGACGGCCGGCGCGTGCAGTGCCTGGTCATGGTGCGCGACGACTTCTGGCTCGCGGTCAGCCGTTTTCTCCAAGAGTTGGAGGTTCCTCTCCTGGAAGGTCAGAATAGTGCTCTGGTTGATCTCTTCGATCTGGAGCATGCCAAGAAAGTGCTGGCTGCTTTCGGGCGAGCTTTTGGCAAGCTTCCCCAAGATCCGAGCGAGACCAGCAAGGAGCAAAGGCAGTTTCTGGAACAGGCCGTGACGGATCTGGCCGGGGAAGGCAAGGTCATCTGTGTCCACCTGGCTCTGTTCGCGGAGATGATGAAGAGTAAAGCCTGGACACCCGGTTCTCTCAAAGCCGTGGGCGGCGCCACCGGCATAAGCGCCAAGTTCCTTGAGGAGACGTTCGGCAGGCCGACCGCACCCCCCGCACACCTCCATCATCGGGACGCTGCCAGGGAGGTGCTCCAGGCGCTGCTGCCGGAATCCGGCACAAACATCAAGGGGCACATGAGGTCTTACCAACAACTGCTGGAAGCGTCGGGCTACACCAGTGGGTCCAGGAAAACCAGCGGCAAGAATTTTGATGACCTTCTCCACATTCTCGACAGTGACCTCCGCTTGATCACCCCTTGCGACCCTGAAGGAGCAACGAGGGATGAGGAGGCTGAAATCCGCGGCGCCAGGCACGGCTTGGGGAACGAGAGCCGCGCAAGCGCTTCCTCGTCCGGTCTGCCGACGCCCAGCGTTGCCCGCCGTTTTTATCAACTGACCCATGATTATCTTGTTCATTCCTTGCGCGATTGGCTCAGCCGCGAGGAACAAGCGACGATGCGGGGCCGTACCGGGCTTCTTATGAAGGATCTGGCCTCGGTCTACAGCGCCCGCACCGAGAACCGGCAACTTCCTTCTTTTTTCCAATGGATCCGCATCCGCCTCTTGACGTCTAATAAAACCTGGACGCAGCCGCAACGCCGCATGATGGGAATGGCCGGCCGCTACCACGCGAAGCGAGCCCTGCGCTTGGCGGTGTTGCTTCTGCTCTCGACTCTGGTCGGCCTGTACGCCTACCGGGCTAACCGGGCGGCAGAGCTAGTGCGCTTTCTTGAGGCCGCCGAAATCGCTCAGGTGCCCGGGATTGTGGACGAGATCGCTCCCTACCGCACCTGGGCCAACGCACGGCTTGAGGAATCAAATAAAAAGGCAGCGGCTGACTCCCGGCGGAAACTCAACACAAGCATGGCCCTTTTGCCGGTGCAGCCTGAGCAAGCGGAATATCTTTATGGTCGATTGCTGGACGCTGACCTCGACTTTGGTCGACTCCTGGACGCCAAGCCGAATTTGATTCGCGTCATTTTAGACTTCGCCGCCCGGTATCCGGCCCAGGGAGACTGCCGGGATCGCATCCTCACTGGGTTGGTTGCCGAAGTGAGCAAACTCCCTTCGTCTAATGCCGAGGAGGATGCCAGGGAGACGTTGTCAAGGCGGCAGGCGAAAGCCGCGGTTGCCTTGCTCCGTATGAACCAACCCGACCAGGTGTGGCCGCTGCTCAAACATCGGGAGGATCCACGAGTGCGGAGCTACCTGATCCATCTGCTGGGACCGTCGGGGGTGGAATTCAAGCATATTTCCCGACAGCTGAGAAATGAGTCGGACCTGACGATTCGCCAGGCCTTGGTCCTGAGCCTGGGAGACTTCGGCGAAGAAGACATTGCGGGCGACGAGCGCAACGCGCTCGTGAACGATCTGCGCGAGTGGTACGTCCACCATCCCGATCCCGGACTGCACGGAGCGGCTGAATGGCTGTTGCGTCAGTGGAAGCAGGATCAATGGCTCAAAGAGACCGACGAGAGGCGGGTCACGGCGAAGCAGCAGTCAGAGCAGCGGCGCGAAGTCATCCGCCAAGGATTCGCGAAGGACGGGGCTGCCCAACGTGTTCCTCAGTGGTACGTAAATTCTCAAGGCCAAACCATGGTGGTGATTCCGAGCTCCACGCAGTTTATGATGGGGTCGCCGCTTAAAGAAGAGTCGAGATGGCCCGACGAGCGGTTGCAACAGCGCCAAAATATCGGCCATCGCTTCGCCATCGCCGCGAAGTCGGTGACCGTGGACCAATTCCGGCGCTTCCGCAAGAGCCACGGCCCATTGGCCTTGCGCCGCCCTTCCAAACCCGATTGTCCGGTGACCTGGCTGTCGTGGCACCTGGCCGCCGAGTATTGCAACTGGTTAAGCGATCAAGAGGGACTGGAGCGATGTTATGAGCCAATTGACAAGGAGACACACGAAGCGGAAATGAAACCGGCCGCCAATTGTCTGAGCCGTACCGGCTACCGCTTGCCCACGGAAGAGGAATGGGAGTGTGCCTGCCGGGCCGGCACCAGGACTAGCCGGTATTACGGGGAGCCGACCGAATTGCTGCGAAAATATGGCTGGTATGTGGAAAACTCCGGCAACCGGAGTTGGGAAGTGGCAAGCCTGAAGCCGAATGATTGGGGCTTGTTTGACATGCACGGCAACGTCTGGAACTGGTGTCACAACGAGTATGACGGGAGCAGGTCGGAGAATCGGCGTTTTTCGGGGAGGCTCGTATGTCGATGCGGCTAACGACGTGCGAACTGCTCGTCGTCTCAAGACAGATTCAGATTATGCTACACCATACATCGGTTTGCGGCCGGCAAGAACAGTGCGCTAAGGTTTTGGCGCCGCTCACCAGTGAACATAGTAGGCGGACGGGACTACCACAAGCTTCTTAGCAATTTCGAGCGCCAGCCAATTCCTGATTAGCAATTGCTCTTTTTCCGGAATGTTCCTAGCACCCATGACATTTTCCGGATGCTTAATAAAGTCAAGTAGCGTCTGTGGATCCGTTGCAAGGTCTTTAAGGAACCGTTTGGTCGCAGCGCTTACTTTTTTCGAAGGTTGCCTCGCCATAAACGCCCGCCTTTCATCATTCAGAGTGCCCGCCAGGACCGCGCCTTCCAGCACAAAAGCACAGGTTGGACTTGCGTCACCAGTATGACCTAGGCCGAAGGATTACACCACATTCCATGTGCCCGGGCAAGAAAAATAACTGCCAATTCGACAGAGCGACGGTTTGCGGCCTTTAACCAAGGCTTCGTGTCACGGCCGCACCGGCTTGGCTGCACGAGACGCCGGGCGTTTGGTCCGGGCCTTGCGGCGATTCGCATGACGCCCCTTCGGGTTCTGGCCGGGCGTTGATCGTTGCAGACGCTCACAAACTTCAACCACCGGTTCGCGAGATCGAGTAGGGGGAATGCACAATGTTGAACTGCCGGATAGCCGGGCCTTGCCAAGCTGTCCGAGCAGCACGCGCTCGATAACGGGCTCACCGGCCCAGTGAATCGGCGCGGCGTACACGATCGCTTCGTGGTCGGGCCTATAGCTTCGGCAAAGTCGATTAATGAGCAGCGGCAGCGCCGAGTTCTTGTACCCTTTTGTCGTGAAGAGTGGATCTCCGGTTGCTCCGATTTGCCAAAGGATTAGGAGGCTGGCTGGGTCAAACTTTTGGCGGTTTTTCAAGAAATCCGTGGCCTCGAACGACTGGCAACCAGTCATTCCCGGATCGAGACCCAAGTCAGCAAACAAGCAATCCTCCGCGGAGACGCCTGGCAACATTTTGGCGATATATCCCGCAAGGCGGGCTTGCCGGACGGCCTCATGGCCCACCCAACAAAAGACGCCCGGATGGCCGTAAAGCACAAGGCAGGTCCGCCTGCCGGAGCGGACACATTTCAAGGCGCGCTCAACCATCTGGCGAAGACTCTTTCTACGATGTTTACCCTCGACGTAAAACCCGGCCAGCGACTCGGCGCTGGCATTCAAGGCCGTGATTACCGCGCCCGCGACCGGGTCGTGGGCCAGATAGAGGACCTTTTCGGACGCTTTGATCCAGGCAATGCTTTCGATCGTCATCTGACCGATAATGCGGATTCCCGTTCCAACCACGATAAGTGAGGGCTGGTCCAATTTTGGGTCTCCTAAGCTTATCTCTACTCAAAGCAATCCTGGGCCGTTCAGGCGTTGACCGCCGTCCCATGCGCCTTGGCCTCGGCCACTCGGCCCTGCTTGGCATAAAGCGCTGCGAGCTGGTGGCGCGCCAAAAATCAAGCAAACCCGCCGGCAGCCCGCCATAAGGGTTCGGTTCCTGTTCGCGCAAAAGGTGCAGATAGCAGCTTTCGGCGCCGGCGACGTCGCCGAGCTGCTCCCGCAATTGGGCCTCCTGCAGATCGTAGCCCAGCGTCGAGCGGGTAGTCGGCACGCGCGGCGCCGCACTCAGCCAGCGCCGCTTGCGGTTGGCCCAACGTCTGGAGGCACTGCACGATCAAGCGGTAGAGTCCGCGCCCCAACGAATCACCTGCGGCGAGGTGATTTACACCGCGCCGCAACAGCGGCAACGCGTCGGCGGGGCACTCCATGGCGAGGTATGTCCTGCCAAGGGAGAACAGCGTGGAAGGGTTGTCCGCATCTTCGGCGTAATCCATTTGCAACAGCCGCAGGTTGCGCTCATACTTCCGGGCACGCGCAACGGGATCTTGATAACCGGCATGTTCAATCGCGATGTCGGTCCACTCCACGGCCGCCCCCACTGCGTGCAAGGCCGGCAGGATGTCCTCGTAAATGCGGTTTTGCCAGCGAATCCCAGGGTGATTGTGAAAAAGCCGGACGTCCCTCACTTCGGTCGTCAGCATGCTCCCGGGCCCGGGCAGGTGCAGCAGCGACAGTCCATACGCTTTGTTTTCCTGGCCCAGCCGGGCAAACAGCCGTTTGATCTTTGCGCGGTTGGGCCCAGTAATCCGCTCGTCCGCATCCAGCCACATGATCCAGTCGCCGGTCGCATAACGCAGGCTCTCGTTGCGCCGCCGCAAAGCTATCGACCCAGGGAAAATCACACACGCGCGATCCGAAGCGCCGGGCGATGTCGCGGGTCCGGTCGGTCGAGCCGGTGTCCACAACGACGATTTCATCCACCAAGTCCGCCGCCGACTCCAGGCACGCGGCCAGGTTGGGCTCCTCGTTTCGCACGATCATGCACAGCGAGTCGCCGTGGCTTCGCACGAGCAAGCGGCACCGACCGAGGCGGCAGCCTGTTCCTGTTAGTCATCGCGCGCTCAAAAAGAAGCAATGCTCGGCGTCCTGGGGCGGTGAGGAAGGTTCGTCGGATGACCGTGCGTGGCGTCCAACCTCAGTGCGGCCGCCGCTCCCGCGGCCGGGAACGGGCCTGAGAAGTCAGCCTTCGTCAGGGGAGCGTTCCGCATGAACGAGTTATAATCGATGAGTTGTAGGTTGTGCGACGTCAGCGAATGCAAGAAATTCCCCTCGCTGAACAACACGCCGACACCGTTTTCAAGGAACCATACCCAGAAAATCGCAAGTTCCCCGCCGCCCCTGTCCAACTGAGCCGCAATCAAGTTGAGGGTCTCGCAATTAGCAAGACCAAAGTCCGAGTTGCCCACGATTTGTCCCATCACCACGCCGCTGTCACGTGCGAGCCAATCGGGATACGGAACCCCAGGGGGGGCGGACTGCTGATTTGGCATCAGGACCCACTTGTCGTTCGTCCACTCGTAGGAGGCTAACGTCGTGTCCGTGCGGAGGCAGGCATCGGTCCGTGTCAGGTATGCGTTGCTGCGTGCGGCCCCGGCTGCTTCAGTGCCGCCAAGGCCGATGAAGACGGTTTGTTGTCTGCTGTCGCTGTCGCCGGTCCAAAGATAAAAAACGCGGGTATCATAGGGAATCACATCAGTCGCTAGCGTCCAGCCCTTGATGCAGGTTCCGTATGTCCAGCTAGGAAGCCTCACTTTGGCTGGTTTGGGAATAAACCCAGGTAGCACAGCCTGCATGTCGCGCAGCGTGCAACTCGCGGATGCGAGCGGATCAGCCATTGCCCGGTGGATGTCCTCCTGAGTGAGCATGTCGTTCAAGTCGCGCGTCACTTTCCGGACGGCGCCTTGCCGAATCCTCTGGATCAACTCGAGGCTGCTGGAAGAGCCTACACCAGGGCTTAAGGTGGGAAGGTTAGCGATGTAGTACGCGCAAGAATCGGCAACCGTTCCGGGTTGCCTGAATCCATCGTCAAAATACGGAAAAGGTTGCCTGTCTCGCGCCGAAACGCATACCAACTTCGGCCATCCGCCCAGTGATCGCAGTCAATGCCCTTTGGATTGGTATCCGTGCACATCAGTGGATACTTGTTGCCCCACATCAACGGGTGCTCGTTGCGACACTGCATGTCCGAAAAAAATGTTGGCGAAGGAATTTGAAGACAGGTCGTCAACGGTCCATAAATGTTGTTGACGCGCCCCGCCGGCGTGGAGTCGATCCAGTACCATTGGCAGCTCCCGTCTTTTTCGTCTTGGCTGACGAAAGCGAAATCGAAAAAGGTCTGATCCTGGGTCAGATACAAACGCACCCGCATCGAACTTTCGCGTGGCCCCCATGAATACTCAATGCTGCCGACCACCAATTGCGAATAATTCTTAAGGGAAGAGCTCGAATCACCAAATGGCGACAACAGCACGGTGGCCGTCCATGACGTGGGCAAAACGGGGGCCGAGGCTTGTTTATTAGCCTCCCACTGCGATTGCACCCAGCGCCCCGATGGGATCGGACTGATGGTGGACATGGCTTTCTCCTCGGTTAGCGGTGCTGGAGAGTTTCACCGCACGCGGGCCTTGTGTCAAGGTTCCAATAGGACTTTTTCCCACCTTCCGGGCTTCACGACGGTCGGCGTCCGGACAAGGTTCGCCGCCTTTGCGGTCTCACCGGCCTGGGCACCGTCGCTGATGCGGCGGCAATGGCCTTTTTAGCCCCCGCCAATTTCATCTCGCCTGACCAGGCCGCGAAGTGAATGATGAAATCCCCCTTCTGGTGCTCGTTGGCAAAGGAGTTAAACAGCCGCCGCGAAACGACCCGTGTGTTGACTGTTGCACCCGACTCGAGAAACGCCTCGGCAAGCGCCATTTGCTCCGGCGTCGGATGAGTAAGAAAATGCGTCTTGGCGTACGCCCGACGCAACGCGTAGATGGTGGCCGCGCAATTACGCACCAGAAACACTCCGGAGTTGATAGGCGTGCCAGGATCCTCGGCAACGAGAAAATCCACATCTTTCGCAAGGAAATCTTCCAATCGCTTTCGGGGATTGGTGATCACCGCATCCGCGTCCATCCACATGAGCCATTTACAGGACGGATTGTTCGACAAGTAGTGCTCGACCAACACCACCTTGCTCCAGAACGGGTGGCGGGATTGATCCAGTTGCGAGCGTGCCACGATGGCCGTGTAGCCGTGGCGTTCCGCGTAGACCCGCATCGCGCCGGACGTGAGAAGGCCCAGCTCGGCGATCTCCGGCGTGTACAAAGTCGCGATGGCGAACGCTCCCTTGTTCCGGGTTCCGGCCCTTGTCGGCGCGTAAACGCAATAGGGAACGACCTTCTCTGGATCGAGAGGGATCGGCTTATGCGCTTGATAATTCGGAGCGGATTCGTGGTCGGCAAACCAACACGTCCCGCAAGTAAGAGGGACGACTCGGTTGGGCGCCGCGACGAGTTTCTCGGAGAAGCAAACGAGCGACCCATCTCCGGAAATCTTGCGCAACGACAGGGTGGCAATTCCTCGATCGCCGTCATTCCGGAAAAGACCCGCGTTTGGCCTGTCAGCTGTGCCAGGTCCGCCAGCCACTTCCGGCACTCGCGCTCCAGCGGGGTCGGGGATAGTAGGGACGGTAGTTCATTAGGCCGCGGCGCGACGGCGGGATCGCTTTCAAAGCTGAATTTGTCGGCGCGGCGGTTCACGAACAACGGCAGAAAATCAGGGCCGTTCTGCACACATCCGACATCGACGCGACGAGATTTGGGCTCCCACATGACGAAGGAGCGAGCGCAGTGAGCCCAAGCGACTTCCAACGTGTGCTTGTCTCCCTCGCAATAACGATAGTAATACTCGGAGTTCTCGTGGTAGAACCAGGCCAAGTTGAGCGGCTGCCACACCCGCGCTTTGTGGAGCAGGAACTGGTCGCTGTCCACGGTGCCGAGCCGCCGCGGACTGGCCAGGCCAAACGCAGCCCACTTGATACGGGTGTCCGTGGCGTTAACATCAGGCCAGAAAAGGGCGCCTCGGCGCGGTAGTCTTCCAAATCAAAGAGGAAGTCGGGATTGCGACAAGGATAACAGTGGTCGTCGAGGAATAGGACCTCTGCGAACGGACAGTGCAAAGTCGCAAACACCTTCAGCTCCCAGTCATCCAGGCGGCGTGCCGGATGGCGGCGGCGGACTTGGTCGGCGTCGACGCACTCGACCTGGAAGGGGGCCAGGGCTGCTTGCCTTTTGCCGCGCAGTCCGCGATTGCGGCCCAAGTGCCAAACCTGGATTGGTAGGCAGCAACCCAGGTGGCGCAGGGCCCGAATCGTGACATAAAGCCCGGGAAAGGAGCCGGCGTCGGCGGCGGCGATGATCACGCCGCGGCCCTTGTAACGCCCTTGCGGATAGGGCGGAACCGTCCGCAAAAACTTCTCGGCTTGGCGTGACATTTGCGCCGAGTCCGGGCCGAATGGGTCACGGCTTAGATAGTCTCCGCAGCCGTCGCAGCCGCGGACCCCAAGTTGCTTTTCGTCAGCGATCGTGCAGCGACCGTGGAGCGCACAGGCAAAGATCGCATCGGCGGATGCCCGGACGCGCTCTCGATCCTGGACAGCACTTTTCACGAGCGGACCCCGGTGAACGCACGGCAAAGCGTGCGGCAACGGGCCGGGCGGCTCATGGTCCGCATAACAGCAACTCGCGCAAAAAGAAGCGGCGACAATGTTGGGGGAATTGACGTGCTTCGTTGAGTGACAGATGTGCCCGATGGCCGATCCTCTACGCCAGCGGCACACCGGCAAACCCACCGGGAGGCTAATTACTCGGCTGGCCTTATCGTTATTGTCTGCGGCCATTTGGTGAACTCCTTGCCGACGCGGCCTCTCTTGAGCTCGATCGGAAACCGGTGCTTCTTGATGGCCCGGAGGTGGTACACCGCCAACTCCTGGCCGACGCGCCGCAAGCAAAGGAACCAGGTATCCAGCGCGGTCTTCTGGAGCATCCAGTAGGCCGGATCGCACGAGTCGTCGCCCACGTCGATCGCCTGGCCGAACCAGCAACAGACGAACTGGGGGTCGCGCGAATGGACCAGGAGGGCGGGCCGATTCAGCCGATCGCAGGCCGGGCACGTGCCGGCCTCAACGCAGTGGCCGAGTTGGAGAGTCAGCGAGACGGGAGGTGGCTGGTCGGACGGAAAGTTCGCCAGGAGCGCAAGCTTTTGGGCCGCCACCCTGCGCAAGTCCAAGCATACCAGCGGCAAAAGCTGCTCGTCCGCGTGCGGATCGCCCTGTTCGATGGCGGTCACGATCTGAGTAAGATCACTCATAAGGAGCAAGGGTAGCCGCTCACCAGGGCGAGAGCAAGCATTATCCGTCAATCGGACGATCAATCCCCGACACGCGAAGCCAAAGGTTACTGGTTCGACTCCAGTCGGGGATACTCGGTATAATTGCTTATAGTCGCACATTGGGGCAAATAGTCGTGCAAGTCTAGCGTTTCTTCGGGTATTTCCACGTTCTGCGATTCTTCGCGAGTGTCTTCGTTTGTTTGCGGCGTGCGATTTGGCAGCGCTGCCGCCTCGCTTTCTGCCGCGCGCTCGAAGTCGGTATCACGCACTTGCAAGTAATGTTGGGCCGCCACCCGGGGCGTATTGCCCAGCCACGCGGAGACGACGTGGGCCGGAAATCGCTCCGTGAGCTCCGTTTGCCTGGAACCGCGAAATTGTGGAACAGCCGGCCCCACGGCTTCACTCCGGCCCTGCGGATGATCTTCTGGAATTGTGTCCGCAAGTTTGTGTCGCCACTCCGATAGCGGGTGATGGCGAATCGGCTGCCATCCTGGGCCAGTTGAAACGCTTCCTCGAGGTAGCGTCGGAGTTCCGGGAAAAGGGGTATTTGCCGGAGGCCGCCATTGGCCAGGTGTGCCTGCTTCGGCGCGTGAATAGTCACTCGATTGGCTCCCCAATCGACGTGAGACCACTCGAGGGCGAGTGTTTCACTTGGGGTTCGGAGTCCGCCATATCGAGCAAGGGCGACGATCAGCCGCCATTCGGCATCCGGGCAATACTCGATCACCTCGGCGATGGTGTGCAGGCCCACGAACTCTTCCCGGGCCTTGTTTACCTGAGAAGGGAGCTTCATTTCTTTGAACGGATTGCTGCTCAGGAGCTGCTTGCGGACCGCGTGACCAAACACTTGCCTGGCTCGTTTGATAAACGTGGCGATTGTCGCCGGCGCATATTCTTGCTTTCGCATGTCTGCCGCCCATTCATCCACATCGCCCGCGGTAATCTGGCGGATCCGCCGGTCGTTGCCGAAGAACTGAACCATGGTCTTGCGCGTCTGGATAAAGGTGATCCGGGTGTTGGGTTTCAGATCTTGCGCATGTCCAGGAACTTGTCAATGAACTCCCCTGTGAATGGCAAAATGGTGCTTCCACGGGGACAGCTGGGACGGGCGGTTTTTTTGGCTCTACGAGTCCCTTGGCCGCCATCTTTTCATGGAGGCGCTTTCCAATGCTGGCCACCCAATCGGCCAGTTCTCGGGTCATTGACGTTCCCGTCACTTTGGCGACCAGGAGCTCCTCCACCTTGCCTTTGATGGTGTCGGCGGTCTTCAAAGTCATCTTGCCCAGGCGGATGCTGCGCCGCTCGCCGGCGGCGTCGACGAATTGCAGGATCCTGAGACCGTCCGGACTAGAAGAAACGCTGGCCATGTGCCCGACCATTTTCAAGGTTTGCCGGTCACAACGCCTGCGCCGCGATTCACGAGCAGGCGGGACCGACTAGATTTCAGTGCGAGGAGTCTACGGGCGTTTACCAACCGGGCAAGCGGGCTGGTCAGTGAAAGACCCAGAGACGGACATCTGCTTTTTCATGTCGATCCACGCCTGCAAATTGCGCGGGTCATAACGAACGACTTGCCGGATCCTTCCGCCGATTTGGACGCATGGGATTTCCTTGTCCTTGGTGAGCTGCCAAAGGGTACGCTCGGAAATCCTCAAGGCATCGGCCGCTTCTTTGGGTTTGAGAAGCAATCGGCTGGAAATCGTCTCGGTCATGGTCAATCCTTTGGGATTTAACATGTACATCATTCGTCGTTTATGTCGGACTTGGCGTTGATCCCGGGCTCTGTGGCTTTGCAGGGGGGATCGTGGTCTCAGGTTCTCCACGCAAAAATAGGTCCACGGGGTGTACGACAAAAACGACAAAAACGACAAAAGGCCCCTTTGGTCGTTTATGTCGTCTTTGTCGTAGCTCGCTTGGCCAATAGCCACAACTCCGCGGGCCTCCCCTCGGTCTTCAACGGTTGAACCTTCACCAAGCACGCAGTGAGAAGCACGTTTAGAGGCGCGGGCGATACGTTCCGCGGACTTGTTTCGACCGAACAAGTCCCGTATTTCTGTGCGGGTCATGCCGCCCGGCCGATGGCGTAAGGCTTCCAGCATCTCGTCCGCCACGGGATCCCCGGTACTGTTTCCGAATATGAACCGGGTTGACCGTTCGCAGAAGTCCCACAAGGCGAGGGCTGCATCGAGGTGGCACCCTTTAACCTGATAGGAGCCATCCAGAAGAGCGTACAAACATGCCAATCGCATCGTCTGTGCCTCAGCGCGGGCCAGAAGGGAGCCGGCTAGGCCCGGACAGTCTCCGGAGAGTTGGGAATAGACGCCATGCCATAGCTCCCGCGCCTCGTCGTCGCGAGGCATCATTTCAATTGCCCGGGCGAATGAAACCGCTTCGCTAAATCGCTTAGTGATTGGAGCCATGTCAATGGCGCCACCGCCATCCGGTAGACACTTGGACCGGCGGACAGCGACCCACAAGAACCGATTGCCGAAACCTGATGCGGCTTCGGTGGAGGACAGGTAGCGGCGGAGTTCATCGCCGGTTGCATGACCAACGATGCTGATATGAACGTCGGTCGCCTTGACCGGACTGTTTTTTGTCATGATGCGGATATTGCCCGTTTCCTATGCCTGCCTGATGATGGCCGAAAGGGTGTTGCCTTGCCGCTCAATTTGTTTCAGCACGCTACAGTACTCGGCCTCTTGCACCAAAAGACGCTTGTCTGTTACTCCTGGGTCGACCTCAACTTCCTGGTTTCCCGTGACGTGGCCTTTGTTTTTGATCGACTCACGCTTCACAATCGCGTCACGGACTTGCCAGATAAGCCCCTCGCCGCTGGACAGGCCATTCATTACACAGTTGTTCGCCCAATCAGCCTCGACGGTCGAGAACAGTTGCTGGACGCGTCCCCAGCTAGTTCCCTTGCGCCCCTTCGACGTGGTGCCGACGAGCACCGTGAACATGTTCAAGTAATGACGCGTAGCTTCGACCTGAAAAAAGGCGGTCCTGCCAAGGACCGAACCAAAGGCAACCAATGTTTGTATGAGGATGGCCACCGGGTCGGCCTCGGTATGTGGTTCGACGAGGCGAACTAAATCAGCGTGCCGGATCTTGCGACACTAACCCGAAGCGTTAGCGAGGGATCCCTCGCTAACGCTTCGGGTTGGTGTCGCAGAATTACGCACCGTTATTTAGGTCGCCGGCCAAACCGAAGTAGGCTTCCTTGCGTGGTGGATCGGGATATGTGTCAGCCTGGGTTGGTGGTTCGACTTCCCCCTCTTGTTTCGGTGCGGTATTGCCGTTTCGCGACGACGATGAAGGTTCCCAGGCGTCGCCGCGTTGCTCGGGAGGATACTTATCCTGGTGAACAGCGGCCGCCGACCGGCATTTGCCGTTGATCCTGTCAACCTTATCCTGAAGGCGATTTGCCAAGGTTCACTTCCTTTCGAACAGGGGGGCAACGACTTCGGAAATCTCTTCGCGCAAGCGGTCCGCCGCCCGTCCCACTTCGCGCTGGACCAAATCCCTAACGTTATCGACAATCCTCTCGCCGGCTTGGCGATAGCGCAGCGTGTCGGCTTTTTCCTGGCGGGCAATTCTGAGACGTTCGGCGTGCGCCTTGGCTTCGCTTCCCAAGGCTCGTCCCAGCGTCGTGTGCGGCCCCTCGACGGAGTCAGCGTCCAATGATATATTCATGTTCGTACCAACCTCTCACGGGTGTACATTTCAGCGGCCGGGGTCATCACCCCCGGCCGTTGCGCTTTGCCTCGAGCGCCAACCAGGTCACGCGATCAGGCAGGCCCACCTCCACAAACTTTTCCAGGTCCGCAACTCAAAACAGTTTCCTCCGCCCCAGGGAAGCGGCGCGGGGCCAATTTGTCCAGCGCACAGCCGGGGGTAAAAACTGGACTCTTCAAGGAATTGTGTGGGTAGGCAGGCCGGGCATGGGTACTCTGACTGGGAGATTATTCCCCGTTTCGGAGGTTTACCTTGCGCGACTGCGATCTCTATGCCAAGATTCTTGGCCTGGCCGAACCCTGGATCGTCGCCGATGTCGAACTCGATGTGAAAGCCAAAAGCGTCGTCGTGCGTTTGAAGCGCAAGGAGGGCGTGTCGCTGGCGTGTCCCGAATGTGGCACGTGTTGCCCCGGATATGACGCCCAACCCCGACGCTGGCGGCATTTGGACACCTGTCAGTTCCAGACGACCCTCACTGCCGATGTGCCCCGCTGTTCTTGCCCCGAGCACGGCGTGCGGCAAATCCGTGTGCCGTGGGCCGAGCCGGGCAGCCGCTTTACCGCCCTCTTGGAATGCCTGGCGATCGACTGGATGCAGGAGGCGGGCCGCTCCGCCACGGCTCGACAACTGGGCCTTACCTGGAGCGAAGCCGACGGCATCATGCAGCGCGCCGTGGACCGTGGCTTGGCGCGCCGGACCCCAGTCACGACGCCGGTCCTGGGGGTCGATGAGAAGTCGTTCCAGGGGCGTGCCTTTGTCACCGTCGTTTGCGACCTGGACGATGGCCGCGTCTTGCACATCGCCGACGGCCGTGGTAGTGAGGCCCTGGCGGGCTGCTATGCCAGCATGACCACCCCGCAACGCCAGGCGGTCGAGGCGGTTGCCATGGACATGCATCAGCCCTACGTGCTGGCGACCCAGAGCGCCCTGCCCAAGCCACCATCGTCTTCGACAAATTCCACATCGCCAAACTGGCCGGCGAGGCGGTCGATCAGGTGCGTCGCCAAGAGAGCAAGGACTTGACCGCTGCCGGGGACGAACGTCTCAAGGGAACGCGTTATGCGTGGCTGCGCAACCCGCTGCACGAGACCGCCGAGCAGAAGCGCCAGGCCAAGACGATCCGTGCCAGCAAGCTCAAGACAGCGCGGGCTTGGCAGATCAAGGAAACGCTGATGGACTTCTTCCGCTACTTTCGCGAGACCCAGGCGCGTCGGTTCTTCACGGAGTGGTACGCCTGGGCCAGCCGCTGCCGGCTGAGGCCAATTCAGCGACTGGCCAAGACTCTCAAAGGCCGGCTGAGCATCTTACTCAACTGGTGCCGCTGCCCGATCACCAACGCCATCACGGAGGGCTTGAACTCGAAGATCCAGTGGATCAAGTACACGGCCCGCGGCTTCGGCAGCCGCGACGGTTTTCGCCGAGCCATCTTCTTCCACTGCGGCAAGCTCCATCTTTACCCACAGAGTTTCTAGAAGAGCCAATTCTCGGAGGGGGTCGTGGGGCCAGACCGCGTGTTCTTCGAGCAGGCGGTGCGGCAAGCTCAATCCCCTACCGCGGTGATGGGTGTGGCCGAGACGTGGTGGTCGGCGCCGTGCCATCCACCGTAGGTTGGCGTGGGTGGCGCTGCACGTCTTGCACTTCCCCGAGCAACTGCGCTCAGCCGAGGCTTTGCGTAGCCGTGTCCCAGAGCCGGACACTTGGAGGCGGGTCGCGTCCCGATAAAACGTCAGCAAGCGGGGTGATCGAAGGAGCACGTCGGCACATGATCAAGGATCGGATGGACGGAAGAAATAGCCGAACAAGCTGTCAGAATACATTTCCTTGCAGATAGGTCAGGAGGCAGCCGGCAAGTAAATCAGTTGGGCGGGTCTTTCTCCGGCCAATTCCAGCCTTTTTTGGCAATCGGATAGCCATCCAAACCAAGGGGGCCGTTAAGCCAATCGTGCACCACGTTGGGATCAATCATCCAGCTGCGGAAGTGCCCGGTCACCAAGAAACTACCCCAATGACCTCGGGCAATGCCGGTGCGCAAGAACGGATCCCCCGGGTTGCGGACAATATCGGAGATGGCGTGTTCGCAATTGACGGCCACTCCCTCGGGGCGCGTGCGAAAATCCACGGCCTTGTAGAGGATACCGCCGCCTCGCAAAAACTGCTCCTGCCTTTTGGCCCGCTCAAATAGGTCCTCTTTGATTTCGAACGCACCCCACTGAGCAATGGTCTGCGTCGGTGTGACAATATCCAGGGATTCTTTCAGAGAAAAATTGATACCGGTTTCTGGAGGATTAAGGAGATCGACGATTTCGGAAGCGGGATACCAACTGACGGTGGCCTGCTCCAGAATTCGGACCGGCTGCTTGCTGACGCGCACAAAGGTTGCAAAAGAATGGGCTTTGCCAAAATGATTGCGCCCATCCTGAACTCCGAAAACGACCGCATAAAACTTATCCTGGCTTCCCGATCCTGAGCCGGGGGGGATCCCGCAAAGACAAGCCAAAAAAACTACACACGCCCTAGTTTTCATGGAAGCACGCCTTACTGAAGACATAACCAGACGGGAAGAAATCTATTTCAAAAGCCACATAAAAACGGCTTTGGACGCTGCGCTGAAGCGAAGGTTTGCCGCGGCCTTCTTTAGCGCCCCCATAGAAAAAAGCCCAGGCTCCCTGCCTGGGCTCTTAACGTGGCGGACTATCTGCTTACTTTCGCTTGGCGCTCTTGGGTCGCGTCTTGGGTTTGGGTTGCTTTTTCGTGGGTGTTTTCGGCTTGCCTGCCATGGTTTTTCCTCCTGAGAATCGGTCACCGTGATTTATCAACAAGTAACATTGTAATCACTTGGGCAATCTTGAATCTAGACGAATACCCGCGTAACATGCCCATCGCCAACTTCTACCTCGAAATGCTCGATCGCCTAGCCGTCCACGAGCCCGCTTCGGGGACAGCACTGGCAGTTGCCGCAGCTAACGGCGTAAAGTATTCGGCGCGGGCGCCATCAAGGGCCTTCGGGCGCATCGCAAAGTCACGAAAAGACGGAAGCCAAGTGGCAACTAACAAGCGGAGCAAGGCAACCTAATTCCCCACGGACCGGCGCCGAGTTCCCCCCCCACCATCACCTGAAACCGCCCCGGCCCTCGATGGCAAGGCGGTGGACTGGATGGAACAGGTCACCGACGAACAGTACCAACCCCGAAAGAACAACGAGTGTATTCGAGAGCCTTGTTGACCCGTTAGGAAAAAAAGACATGCACTTAAAATCGCGGAGACTCGGGAAGCGGGCGCGTCTCGCCCTTGGAGCGCTGCTCGCCCTTTTCGTCATGGGCTTCGCCGGAACGGTGCGCGGGGCCGACCTCGTCCCATTCACCGGCGAGAAATCATCTTGGCATGGCTTCGACCGTTACGATTTCCTGATGGACGAGCAGACCTTTGAGGTCAAGCCGGCGTCCGCCAAGGGCGAAAGCCGGGAAGGGGCAGCGGCCGTGCATCGTGGTCGTTCCGAAAACCGCGGCGGCAGGCAACCCGTGGTCCTGGCAAGGCTGCTACTGGGACCACGAACCGCAGACGGAAGTTGAGCTGCTCAAGCGCGGCTTCCATATTGTGTTTATCGCACCCGACGGCGGTGTGGAAGCCCGCGACAAAGCATGGGACGCGTGGTACAAGTATCTGACGGAGAAGCACGGGCTCGCGAAAAAGGCCGCTTTCGTCGGCATGAGCAAAGGGGGGTGAATGAGTACAGCTGGGGCGGGGTTAATCCCGAGAAGGTTGCGTGCATCTATGCCGATAATCCCGCCTTGTGGGACGAAGATTTCGCCAAGCTTCCGGCGCTGGCCAAGCATGACGTGCCGCTCTTGCACGTTTGCGGCAGCGAGGATTTCTTGGTGGACCGGTACACTCGGTTGGTCGAGGACACGTACCACTCTGTTGGGTGGCCAGATCACGGTGATCATCAAGGAAGGCCACGCCCATCACCGGCATAGCCTGCAAAATCCCAAGCTAATTGCCGATTGGATCGAGCAGCATATGACCCCGTCCACGGCCAACAAGCCCGCCTTCGTGGATGCGACGTACACGAAAGCGTATTACTACAGCCTCGAGCCGAAATACATCTATCTGAAGGAAGAGAACAGCTATGCCACGGCCCGCGGGCCGGGGTTCACGGAGTGTTACGACCGCTACGACAGCCCCACGTCCGGCAAATTCAAGATGGGCGGCTTTTCGATCATCGTGCCCAAGACCGTGGCGCCGGGAAAACCCTGGGTGTTCACCGGGGATCCTCTTGAGAGGGATGCGACCGTCGAGCAGGCGCTGTTGGCGAAGGGCTACCACATTCTGATCGTCTCGCCCTTGGGATCGGGTTTTACGCAAAAGCAGTGGAACGACGCCTATAAACTCCTTGTGGATCATGGGTTCTCGAACAAGCCGGTGCTGAAAGGGATCGGGCCGAAGGCCGGCGAAGCCTACGCTTGGGCGGTTGCCAACCCGGACAAGGTCTCCTGCATTTATGCCCGGAATCCGCTCATGAAAAGTCTCATGGCGTCGGCGGCCAAACAGCAACAACCGATCGACAACCTTGCGGCGCTGGCGAAAGCCGGCGTGCCGGTCCTGCACGATAGCGGCGCCTTGGATCCCTGGTTGGACAAGCCAAACGCGCGTCGTTGAGAAGCGTTATAAGGAACTCAACGGAAAGATCACGGTTATCGTCAGGGAGGGCGAAGGGCATTTTCCGCTGTCGCCGAAAGACCCGAAGTCGGTCGTGGATTTCATTCTGAGTCAGGGATTATCGAGGGAAACAAGCCCGCGATAGCGATTGAATCGAGGCATGCAAAGTGCGTTCATTCAGGCCAACCTAAACATGCCACAAACCGAGCCATTAGTGCCGCCCGAAAGACCACAAGTTGAGCCGACGCCCTTTCCCCGGACCAAGCCTCCGCCCGAGCCACGGCGCGAGTTGGACCCATTCAATCCTGATTGGCCCGACACCCGCCCGACGCCGGAACCGAAAGGACGGGTTCGAAAGTGATTCACGACACGCTGCGCGACGAGATCAACAAACGCTTTACGATGAACTGGCTCATCCAGGGCGCCGCCCAGCACGCGGGCATGACGTTTCATCATCTGGTGGGGCAAGAGCTCGAAGCCATCGATCCCGAACTGCTTCATTTATATGACCAATATGCACTCATCAACCTTCTCCAGTATTGGCAAGTGGAGGCCGCGCTGCTCCTCGGCTGGCCGCCGCGATTCTGGAGGCGCGCGGCGTCCGATCCCAAGCACCCGTTCTTCGGCCATCCCGTGCTCTCACGCCACGGCGGCATGCTGGCGGCGGCCGCCAGACAGCGCGGCTTGGAGCGCTGGAAGGAAAAGAGGTTTACGCCCAAGAGGTTCGTGTTTTCCCTCCAGGCCGTTTCCGCAAGGGGTCGCTTGCGCGAATTGGAGGCAGCCCATTCCCAGGAGCTGATCGATCTGGCCAAGAAAGTGGTGACGATGGTGTGGGGGATTCCGCCGGATCGGCTCGACGCGGACCTGACGACCAACGTCGCCTTCGGAAATCTGACTGCCCCTCGGACCTTTGCCGGCTGGATTTTCCGCGCCGGCGCCGTGGGGTATGGCGGCGTCTTACACCGCGGCAAATCTTTGGTTGTCGTTGGCCGAGGCACGAACTGGCAACTCGTGGCGAAAGAGCTCGTCAAGGGCACGGCCGAATTGATTTGTCTCCATGGCCTTAACCGTCTCGAGGCCGACACCTATCAGCAGGTCATCGGCGCCGCTGACGGCGTCGATTTTGAGCCATGGATGCTCCAAACCGGGGGCGAGCTCTGGCGACGGCTTTTGACCGTGCTGCCCGCCGGCCGTCCGCTGGCGGAGATGCTAATGCACCTGGCGCGCTTACCGGCGCGGTCGCTGGAAACTCTGATACTGGCCGTGATCGAGAAGCCGCAATGGGCATGCGAGCTCTTGGCTGCATCGGGGGCAGCAGACCCCGAACGGTGCTGACGGACCGCTTCGAAGTTACCACTATTTACGTGGAGTATTCACCCAATGCGCTTCCTCAAACTCCTCACGTTGTTCCCTTTCCTCCTGGCCTGCTCCCCTGCCGTTTGCCGCCGCCGAGTTGCATGTCCACCCGCGCGGCGATGACAACAATCCCGGCACGAGCACCCAACCCCTGCGCACCTTCGACGGGCGCGGGCGGCGGTGCGCAAGATCGCGGACAAGAAAGAGCCCGTCCGCGTCCTCTTTGCGGCGGGGACCTACTACACCACGCATGTCGTCTTCGAGGCGGCCGACTCAGGGACGGCCGCGGCACCCGTCTTCTACCAAGCCGCGACGGGGGCGGAGGTCGTCATCAGCGGCGGCAGCCTTCTGCAACTGGATTGGACACCGTTCAAAGACGGAATCTTCAAAGCCACGGTTCCCGAAGGATTCCAAACCGACCAACTTTTCGTGGGCGGCCGGCGCATGCACCTGGCACGCTATCCGAACTTCGATGCCAAGGCCCAGTACTTCGGTGGCAGTGCGGCCGACGCCTTCAGCAAGGAACGCGCCGCACGTTGGGCCGACCCGCGCGGCGGATTCATCCACGCGATGCACAAACATTTGTGGGGCGATTTCCATTACGCCATCACCGGCAAGGACGCGACCGGCGCCGTCACCTTCGAAGGCGGTTGGCAGAACAATCGCCGCCTCGGCATGCACGACAAAATCCGCTTCGTCGAGAATATCTTCGAGGAACTCGACGCCCCGGGTGAGTGGTTCCTCGACGCCAAGAAACGCACGCTGTACTTTTATCCGCCCAAGGACGTCGATCTGACAGGGGCCGTGGTTGAAGTCGTGCAGCACCGCACGCTGGTCGAGTTCCGCGGCGACCAAAAGGAGCCGGTCACGCATGTGCGTCTTAAGGGGTTCGTGTTTCGCCACAGCACGCGCACGTTCATGGACACGAAGGAACCGTTGCTTCGGAGCGACTGGACGATCTATCGTGGCGGTGCCATCTTCTTCCAGGGGGCCGAGGATTGCGCCGCCCTCGACTGCACCCTCGAGCAGCTCGGCGGCAATGCGATTTTCGTGAGCAATTACAATCGCCGCCTCACTCTGCGCGGACTGCATGTCGATCAGGCGGGGGCCAACAGCATTGTCTTCGTCGGCGACCCGGCCGCGGTGCGTTCGCCGCTGTTCGAGTATGGCCAGAAGCAGCCCGTGGAAAAGCTGGACCTGGAACCGGGGCCGAAGACCGCGAACTACCCAGCCGACTGCCTCGTCGATAACTGCCTGCTGGTCGCCAATGGCCGAGTGGAGAAGCAGACGGCCGGGGTGCAGATCGCCATGGCCATGCGCATCACGGTGCGGCATTGCAGCATCTACGACTGTCCGCGGGCCGGCATCAACATCGGCGACGGCTGCTGGGGTGGTCACATCATTGAATATTGCGATGTCTTCGACACGGTGAAGGAGACCGGCGACCACGGCTCCTTCAACTCGTGGGGGCGTGACCGCTACTGGGCGTCCAACATCGAAGAGGTGAATAAGCGCGTCGCCAAGAACAAGGCATTGCCGTTGCTCGACACCGTGGAGCCGATTATTTTGCGCAACAATCGCTGGCGCTGTGACCACGGCTGGGACATCGACCTCGATGATGGGTCCAGCAATTACCGAATCGAGAACAACGTGAGCCTGATGGGGGGCATCAAGTTTCGTGAAGGCTTCCTGCGCTGGCTGATTAATAACATCATGTTCAACAACTCGTTTCATCCGCACGTTTGGTTCCGTGAAAGCCAGGATGAAGTGGCTCGCAACATCTGCTCCACCGGTTATCGTCCCATCGGCATGCCCAAGGTGTGGGGCAAGGAAGTGGACTTCAATCTATTCGTCGATCCCAAGGGACTGAAGCAAGCGCAGGGCCTGGGCCGCGACGTACACTCGCTGGCCGGCGATCCGCAGTTCATCAATCCGGCAGAGGGCGATTTCCGTGTCAAGGAGGGGTCGCCGGCGCTGAAGTTGGGCTTCAAGAACTTCGCCATGGACCAGTTCGGCGTCGTCAACCCGCGGCTCAAAGCGCTGGCCCGGACGCCGAAGATTGACGATCGCAAGTCTGGAACGCCGGCCAGCAAGCGCGACCCGGCGGAAGTTGACTGGCTGGGTGCCCGCATCAAGAACGTGGTGGGTATGGGCGAGGTGTCCGCGCTGGGATTGCCAAGCGAGGCGGGCGTGGTGATCGTGACGGCGCCGCCGGAGAGTGCCGCGGCCAAGGCGGGCTTGCGGGCGCGGGATGTCATTGTGAAGCTCGACGGCAAGGAGGTAAGCGAACGGGGCGAGTTCTTGCGCCGTTACGAGGCAGCTGTCGCTGCGAGCACACTGTCCGTGGTGATCGTGCGCGATCAGAACGAACAGACTTTGTCGATTCAGCGTGGGGCGGAGAAGAAGAATTGAGGAAATCTACGCTTCCCGTTTTCGGCTTTCGACCTGAAAGATAGAATCGACCATTTCACGTCGAAAAACGGACAACGACCTGTCCAATATGGGCGTGCCGAGCGCTGAACCGCAGAATGCTTCGGTGCCATCGACCGACCAACGCTGAGTGATGTTCAGGCGGTGGCAAGTCAGTTCCTCAATGCCATGAAGCGTGCCGTGATCGTGCTCGCGAACCAAGTTCTCTATTACGTGCCCGAACTGCGGAGCCAACTGGCCCGTCTGATTGAGGCGCTGTATTCCTGCGTCAACAGGATCTCGGCCCTCCTGATTGCGGGTGCACTAACGCTGGTGAAAGCTCACGCAATTTCGACTTGGCGGGAGCGAAATCTGGGCGTTCCATCGCCACGCGCTGCCATTCCCTTACCGCTTCAGCTCGACGGCCACTCTCTTGATAAACCAGAGCAAGTTGATGCCGAGCTTTGTAACCGCGCACTCCGTCCTCGATTAAGTCGAAATACGTAGTGGCCTTGCTTTGCAACAACTCAATCAGGCATTTCTCGGCAGCGGCAAGGTCGCCTTTTTCACGCATAAGAATCGCGTTCTGATAAAGCAATTCGGCATCGTTTGGAAACTGCGCCAAGCCCTTCACGCATATCGCGACCGCATCGTCAACTTGA
Organism: uncultured Planctomycetota bacterium; assembly: GCA_963750865.1. Classification (GTDB taxonomy): domain Bacteria; phylum Planctomycetota; class Planctomycetia; order Gemmatales; family Gemmataceae; genus CAVVSQ01. The sequence goes on along the minus strand of CAVVSQ010000015.1, from coordinate 207,509 downwards.
CCTAATGCCATGTAGCCACTCGCAAGCAACGCGTGAAGCTTGCGAACGATTGACATGGTGGGTTCCGCAAGTTCGAGACTGCGTCGAAAAAATTCCATGCTTTTGGGAATGTGGTCGAGATTTCTATAAGTTCGGCCCAGGTTGAATAGGGTAAATGCGTCGTTCGGCCGCTCCTCTTGCTCCAGGAGCAATAATTTCAAGTTCCGCTCCAGTTTTGCTCGGCGCAGAAGATGATCTTGATAGCCGGTGTGATCGATGACGATGTCGGTCCATCGCACTTCGCCACCGCTGCGCGTCACTGAGGGCAAAATCTGCTCGTGAACGCGGTATTCCCACCGTACCGCTGGTGAGTTTGGAAAGACGGCGCACTTGATCCAAAAGGCGTACGTTGCATCCATCCGCGTCGCTCTTGGACCGGATTTTCACCGCGTACGCGGCGTTCTCAGTCCCCAGTCGCGCGAACAGGGCACCCAATTTGGCCTTGTTTTCACTATCAACTCGGTCGTCGGCATCAAGGTAAAAGAGCCATTGCCCTTTTGCAGGGCGGATGCTTTCGTTTCGCGCCGCCGCGAAGCTATCCGCCCAAACAAAATCAAAAAGCCGGGCTTCGTGTTGGATTGCAATATCGCGCGTTCGATCCGAGGATCCAGTGTCCACAACGACAATGTCGTCGATCAAGCCCTCCACGGATCGCAAACATGGACCAAGGTTGCGTTCCTCGTTCTTGGCGATCATGCATAACGAAACGTGGGCGGCTGGACCCGACAATTCGTTCCCGACCCGAGGGGACAGCCGTGGACGCGGCGAATCTGATGTGGCTATGGGCGTAAGGCTTGCGCTGCCGGACTTGTTTGCCATCAGAGTCGCGAGCTTGCGCCGAGTTTGTAACTCATTAGGCGCCAGCGCGAGAATCTGGCGCAAATGGTGCTCTCCCCTTCGCAAATCGGTGGTCGCGCGTAACAGAATATCAGCCAGTAAGGTACGCAGCCATACCGCATCGGGCGCCTTCGACACGGCCTCTTCTAGGAGGCGGCACGCGCCGATTACGTCGCCACCGGCCAACTTCAGGCGCGCCGCAATGCCCGGCCAAATCGTATCTCGACAGTCCTTGCCTTCGAGCCTCATAAGCAGCGCTTCGGCATCCGCGCGTCGATCATGCTCCAAGAGCAACTCCACGAGTGCTAGCCAGGCGGGCTCGAATTCCGGCGTTCGGTCAATCGCCAGTTGCCAGTGCGCCTCTGCGTCGGCAGAAAGTCCGAGCTGGCGTAAGATAAAGGCCAAATTATGGCGTGCCCGGCAGCCTAACTTGGCATCGACGCCGAAGTAGTTACACCCATCCGGCAGTCGCAACACGGTTTCAAAACATTGGCGTGCACCGGCCAGATCACCACGGGCAAGTAGCAAAGCGCCTTTCTTGAAACCATAGGCCAGGTGCTTGGGGAAATATCATTTTGCCATCGCGGCAAACGCGGATCGCCTCCTTGTCTTGGTTCAGAAGCTGATATCCTCCCGCCAGCAAGAAATAAACTTTAGGAAGGTATGACGCCGCTGCCGGCGCGTAGTGCAAACAGCGCCGAAGAAACTCGATGGCTTCTTGCAGTTGGCCGCCATCCATGGCGGAATTCGCCTGATTGAATAAGACAAAAGCGTCCGCTGGCTTCTCTTCCAATTCCATGCGCAGCAGCCGTGAGTTGCGCTTGCGCTTGCGTCTCCGCACTTCGGGCTCTTGGTAGCCGTGGTGGTCTATGACAATATCCGTTCGGACTTCACGTACGCCATGTTCGCTAAGTGCCAAAAGGATTTGCTCGTGGACGCGGTATTGCCAGCGCGCCGCCGGCACGTTGCGAAATAGCCTTACTTGGTCAACGATTAGCGTCGTGCCCGTGGCTCGATCGGCGCTGACTTTTGACACATCAAATAGGCATTGGGCTCATCTGAAAGATTGTTCAGCAACTGGCGTAGTCTGTCCAGATTCACCGCGTCCAAGCTGCTCGTCAGCGTCGAGCCAAAAAATCCAATCTCCGCCGGCATGCCTGAGCGACTCATTGCGTGCCGCCGCGAAACTGTCCGACCAAGGAAAGTCGACCACTTTGGCTCCCGCGCGCCGGGCGCACTCCCTTGTGCCGTCGGTTGAGCCGGTGTCAACGACAATGATTTCGTGAAACAGACTCGCAATTGGTGCAAGGCATTCGGCCAAATTGGTTTCTTCATCCTTGACGATCATGCACAGCGACACTTTGGTGCTGCTTGGCGCCGCGGCAATCGTAGGCCATAGGGGATCAGCATTCTCCACGACGGTCCGAGCGGATATAAATTGACCCGCGGGGGTCATCGTGGTAAGGACGTGCTTGGCACCTTCAGGGGCCGGTTTGCCGAAGTGCGCATAATGCGCTCGATAATTGGTGCGAAAATTCACGGTCGGATGATCGTGGTGTGCCCGCGAGTGGCCGCCGTCCAATATCGCTTTCCACATCACGCGGTCGCAGATGGGACCAAGTGATCGGGACATCAGATACCAGACGTGCACCAGACCGAATGCGGGCCGCGTGAAAAAAAGGGAACTGGTATCCGCGAATTTCTTGCCGTCCACCTCCGGACATCGCCCTAATAAATGGCCCTCCAGGTCTACTAGGTTACGCGCCGCCGTGCATATGGCCGCGCCTGTTCTTTCATGCAAAGCGGCCATCCGCTGTAAATGGTCCGGCTCGAACCAGTTGTCCGCGTCCAAATAGGCGAGCGCGTTGAAGTCACGCGCGATGGCACAAACCGACCCAACAGCTCGAGCGGTGTTGCCGTTGTCGTGATGAGGACCCGGCACTCGGATCAGTTCGCACCCCGGGGCCGCAAATGAGTCGTCTCCATCTGCGATCACGAAATGCTTACATGGCGAAGTTTGGTTGCGGACGCCGGCGAAGCACAAATCAAGCCATGCCGGAGGCGTTCGATACACCGGTGTTACGACGGCAATTCTCATTAGCGCTCGGACCAATGCTTGTTGAAAGATCGAGTTTTTTGGCAAGCAAACGCAAAGCGCGGTATCTCAATTTCCTGACGGCATCAACGGAACGTTTCATGATTCTGGCGATATCCTCATCGCTTTTGCGTTCGTTAAAACAAAGGCTCACGACACGCTGATACACGGCCGGCAGGCCGATCAATATGTCGCACATGCGCCACAGATTTTAGGCCAACTTCCCATTTGCTGGAGTTTTCCTTAACATTGGCTTGTGACCGGCTCGCGACTGAGCCGTACAGCGGCATTTCGCGCCGGACATCACGCTTGGCGGCGTGAAAATACTTTCTTGTGTCTTCGGCGCGCTGATAGAAAATGCGGGCGAGCCAATGCTCGAACTCCTTCTCGGTCCTACCCTTGAACCCCGGAAACTTCACGGCCGCCGCCATCAACGTCTCTTGCACCACATCCGATTCGCCAATCTTGAGCGCCAGCTTGGCGCCGAGCAAGTTTCGAACCCGACCAGTCAGCCGGGCGCAAAAGCGTTCTAGCAGTCCCCCGAGGGCTGCGCGCGACCCGCACTTCGCCGCGACAATCAAAGAGCTCACGTCATTGGTTGAGGGAGCCATGGGCGACACGTCTTGCGTTTTTCAAATGGCACCACGCACGCTGGGCGACAGTATATAGACGGGCATTGCCACGGCAAAATAATTTTTAAACATATTTCCAAGAATTTGACGAAAGCCTAAGCTCCATTCGGTCAATGAATTGCAAAACTTTTCGCGGACTGTCCCGTCGTGGTCAATGCCACGGCGCGTCCGCTTTCAAAAAGTGTCGTCTTTTATTTATAAGCAGAAATGCGCACCGACCTCGATTACCCAGAGGAAGGATGGCCTTGCAATGACGACACCCGGCGCTCGGTGGCGGCGAATAAAGAACTGGCTCAGTCCAAGAACGTTTTTAGACCGTTGGTTTGATTTGTTCGAACGTGGTTCGAGGTCACTCCGCCAGCTGCTGGATTATGGTTTGTTGCCTAAACGAAGTCGTTCGCCCAAACGCCGCCCTTACCTTCCAAGCCTCGAAGGCCTCGAAGTACGCATCGTTATGACCTCGGTCGGCTTCAACACTTCCAGTCAACAAGTCAATTTCAACGGCACTGCGTATGCGGAAGTCGATCTGTCAGGCTACAGCAACCAATCGATCACGGTCAATTATGCCACTGCTAACGGCTCGGGCCAAGCAGGAGTCGATTACTCAAGCGTGGCCGGCACTCTCGTTTTTCCTCCCGGCATCGAGACCGCGACCATTGCCGTTCCGATGCTCAACCATCGCCAAACGAGCAATCGGGGTTTTAGCATCAATTTGAGCAGTCCGGTGAATGCCACTCTGGGAGACGGCTCCAGCGCAACGCATATCTATGCGAGCGATTCCATCACGGTCCTCGAGCCACCCACGGTGCAACTCAAGACCGCCACGCAATCCGTTGCCTACAACGGCATCGTCTCCGTCGAGGTCGATTTGACCTGCGCCTGGAGTCAAGCTGCTTTCCGTGAGCTACGCCACGACCGACGGCACGGCCACCGCCGGCGCGGACTACACTGCCAAGTCTGGAACGTTGACGATTCCCGCCTGGTCCACCAAAGCCACGTTTGCCGTGGCGCTGCTGAATCATGCCGAGATCGGCGACCGGACCTTCAATGTCACGCTCAGCAATTCCAGCGTCGCGTTTCTGGGAACGCCGTCGGTCCAAACGGTCACGCTCGTCGAACCCCGTCCCGCGGTCGCTTGGCAGACGGCCGCTCAGTCGATCGGCTATAATGCCGGCACGGTGACCGCTGTCGCCAACCTTGCTTACGCCTGGAATCAAGCGATCACCGTTAACTACGCCACTAGCAACGGAACGGCAGTTGCCGGCACCGATTACACCGCCACTTCAGGCACATTGACCATCCCCGCGGGGGCAACAAGCGGCACTGTCACCGTCACGCTTCTCGGCGGGAGAACAGTAACCGAACTTTCGGCCTGACGCTCTCAAGTCCGAGCAACGCTGTTTTGGGTTCACCGTTCGCCGATACCGTCACCCTCATTGAAGTGCCGCCAACCATCGCCAACCAGACGTTTCGGCTCGATGAAGGCAGCCCCGCGGGAAGTGCGGTCGGCTTGGTTGCCGCCAGCGATATCGATCCGACGCGCGTTTTGACCTACGCCATCACGGGCGGCAACACCGGCGGCGCCTTCCAGATCGGAAGCGCCAGCGGACAACTCACTGTCGCCAGCGCGGTGCCGTTAGTCTACGCGACCAACCCTGCCTTCACGCTCACCGTGAGAGTCAGTGACGACCTCGGCCAAAGCAGCTCAGCGACCGTGACCGTTCGCCTCAACAGCGCCGGATCTTCTTTGAACGTAAGCGGCGTGCAAGCAACGAGCGGCCTGAATGCGCTCGTGGACACGACAAGCCGGTTGCCGGGTTCCAACAGCAGCGGTCTGGGTGCGTCCAATTCCTTTGTTGGTGATTCTCCATCGGTCGCAGCTGCCACCGGCGCCGGCACCACCGCGGCCGGGAACTTGTTCGCTCTTCTCAATCCCCAAGGCAACTCCAATCCTCTCTTTGGCGTCACCTCCCTCATCGGACTGACGCCGCTTTTCGAGCTGCACGGCGGCAACCTCAACCCATGGTTTGTCATCGGCTCCGCTCCCGTTCTGCCGGTGGATTCAGCCGGAACGACGAATTCGACCCTGCATCGTGCCGGCACCGATAGCAATGGCGCCTTTACCCTTGACGAGACGTTTCAGGACAGCTACACGATCAGCCGCAACGCCGGCGCCGGCACTTATACGCTGGATGAAATCGTCACGGTATTCAGCTATGATTTGCTGCATCCCACCGTTGCCGGCAACGGCTCGTCCTACGCGGGCAGCGACAACCTGACTTTGCACGCCACCGGAACCTACACCTCGTCGAGCTTCACTGTGGCCACGCTCACGTTGCACGAAAACGGCACCGAGAATTCCCATATCGACCAAGTTGGTCCGCCGCCGGCCGGAAGCACCAGCGGCAGCACTGGCCTGCACGTCGACAGTAATGACACGTTCGTTCTAGACGGCACGGGCACCGGCCCCGTCCTCGCCAGCGTTACCCTCGACAAGACGGGCACCGAAAGCTTTCAGCTGACGGAATCCGGCCAATCTTCGTGGCACACTGCGGACGCTTTAGGCTCGACCACCGATGGGACCGCCAGCTTCGGCCTCACGAGCCAAGGCCTCGACTCCTTCCATCAAAACCAGCAACAGCAAATGCAGTCGGGCACCCTGCTCACAACCAGCTTCACTGCGCCACGACGGCGGCAGCGACACCTTCACCATGAATCAACGCGGCACGAACGCAGCCCATGTCGTGCCTGACAGCGCCGGGTCTTACACCAACAGTTCCGAAGCTTTCAGCGTGGCTAAATCGGGCACGCAGACGTACACGCAAGACCAGTCCGGACTCACTCAGAATGGCGCGCTCGCCATCACGGCTCTTACGCGGCACGACACCGGCAACGACACTTTTACCGTCAACGACGGCGGCAGTTCGAACTGGCACGCCGTTCTCGGTACAAACGGTTCCTTCTCCGACGGAACCGACAGCTTCACCCTGGTCCAGACCGGTTCGGAGACCTATACGCAAGACCTTACGGGCAGCGCTACCGGCGGCGTCCCCGTGGCCGGCAACCTCACGCGCAACGACACCGCCCTCGCTGCCTTCACTCTCACCGACCAAGGCACCGCCGCATGGCAAGCCGTCGATCCCGGCAATTCCACGCAAAACGGCACCGATAGCTTCACGATGTCCAAAGCCGGCAACGATACGTTTATCCAGCAGCTAGTGGGCCACGATGCCGTCTCCAGCCAGGCAACTCGGTTTGCGGTCGACAGCCTAATCAGCGACGACACGGGGGCCGACTCCTTCACGCTCGACGACCAGGGAACCAGTTTTTACAGTGCCATCCTCGACGACCTGGGTTCCACCGCCAACGGCACCGACAGCTATACGCAACACAAAAACGGCTCGGAAACCTATCACCAGCATCAGACCGGCCAAGACCAGAACGGTGTGTTCACCACCGCCAGCGTCTTGGCCGATGGCACCGCCAACGACAGCTTCACGCTCCAGGACCAAAGCACCAGCAACAGCCATTCGGTCCTCGACGGCTGGGGCTCCACGGACGACAACTTGGATAGCAATTCGTCCACGCAATCGGGCTCCGAAACAAGCAGCCAGCACATGGTCGCCGGCCTGGACGCCAACGCCAACCTCGCGCTGACCACTTTCACGCAAGCCAGCGCGGTTACGGCCTCCCTGTCGGTCACCGACACCAACACCGACACTTGGTACAGCGTCGACGATGGCTACGGATCCCATTCGCAAGCGATCGACAAAACCACCGTCACCAACACCGCGACGGAGGCATCCACGCAATTCCTCACCGGTCACGATATAAGCGGCACTTTCAACATTGACACCTTGACGGCCAGCGACTCCGGCACCAGCACCTTCACCCAGAAGGAAATGACCACCAGCTCCTGGCACACTCTCGCGGCCGACCTCTCCGGTGTCGACGACGGCACCGATTCGATCACCCAAACAAGCAGCGGCAACGAGACGTTCACCCAATACCAGGGCGGCGCGAACGATCCCACGACCGACGCCTTCTCTCTGGATAGCTTCACGCTCAATGACACCGGCAGCGAAACCAAGGGAAGTGTCGATGTCGGCACGGACACGGCAGCCCCCTATCCGGCCGGTCCCATTGGGCTAACCGTCGTGACCAAGACCACGGCCACCACGACCAGCGCCGACGCGTTTACCCTTAGCCAGCTGGGCCGCGACATCACCGGCGCCTTTGTCACCACCAGTGAAGTGGGCCATTCGGCCGGCGCCGAGACTTTCGTCCTCGATCAAGAAATCGATACGACCAACTACGCGCAGTCCGCCAACGGCAGCACCGAATCCGACGCCCAAACCGACATCCAGCACAAGACCGGCGGCGACAGCTTTATCCTCGACAAAAACGGCGTGGCTGTGAACAATGTGTTTCAGCCATCGCTGGTCAACATCACCCGCACCGGCACCGAGACTTACCATCAGCAGACAACCACGACGCAATCGTGGCACAACGTCCCGGATACGCTGGGCTCGACTGAGGACGGCACCGCGACCAATACGCTCATCAAGGACGGCACCGACGGTTTCACGCGGCAAGACTTGCAAACGATCGATAGCCAGGGGCGCACCCACCTTTATTCCAGCAACGATCAAAACGGCACCGAGACCTACAGCCAGAGCGGCGATGTCACCAAGCAATGGCACACGGTGCAGCGGCCCAACGACGAGGCCCAATACCCTTATCCCTATCTCTATTACGTCAATGTCGAGGACGGCAATAGTCATTCGCACCGCACCGACACCGGCGCCGACTGCTTCACGCTGCACACGGTCGGCGCCGACGACGGCTCTGGCAGCGGTTATAAAGTAACCGGCTCGACGCTCAACAGCACCACGAGCGACACTTACCTCGAGACGGACACCAGCAGCAAGAGCTACACGGTGGGAACCACGCAGGGTTACCAGAGCAGCGCCACCAACGCCTATTATCCGGAGAGTTACCATTCAGGAAGCGTCAGCGAGACCGAGACCCACACGGGCAGCGGCAGCAGCACCAGCCAGCAGCTGGTATGCGACGTGGCCAATGACGTGAGCATCAGCGCCACCAATTCGACGACCAACAGCGAAACCTATTCCCTCGCCAGCAACGGCTCGGACCTGCTCTACACCATCGACGGCGCGGGCGAAGTGTTGAACGACACCACCACGTATTCGCTGTCGAAATCGGGCCAATCGAGCATGGGCCAATATGAGGCCGACCTCAAGGTCAATGACACTCTTACGGCCCGGTCTTTTGACTTCACGCAAACCGGCAGCGAATCGTACCACATGCAGACCACCGACCATGACGTGGACGACGGCGTTGGCTCGATAATGCTCGGTCAGCGCGGCGGTCCGGCGAAGCCGCCCAATTGGCAGACCTGGGGCTGGGTCCACGCCGAAGACACCATGGTGCTGACCAAGGACGGCACCTCCAGCTACACCTTGCACCAGGCGGGCGACCTGACTAGCGTCAGCCAACAAAGCCGGCAAGTCAGCAGCGACAGCTACCACCAAACGGATCAGGGCATCTGGACGGCGAATCAGGTAAACAACAACACCGTTACCGGCGAACAAAACACGCTCACCAACAATTCCACCGGCACGGCAACCAAGGACGGCGCTGATGCGTCCACGATCACGGCGACCGGCACCGGCGCGCGACGGCGCTGACGCTGACGACCACCAACACCGGCACCGGCTCGGAGACCTCACAAATCAGCTACTCTTCGAACACCACCACGCATATTGCAGTCATCGTCGATCCGGCCACGCCGTTGAGCCCAGGCAATCACCTGAACACCGACACGATCGATTCCTTCGCGCAAACCAAAAACATTACCGGCAGCTATAACTTGTTCAAGCTCACGCAGGATTACGCCGATCCGAGGACCGGAGCCGCCGTTCACCAGATATTGAACTACAGCGAGACCACCAAAGTAGGCGAAGGCTACTCGGTGACTCACAGCGGCAGTGTGACCACCGACATGGTGGCGCCGCCGCCTCCCAACGGCAATCCCAGCACCGAGCACAGCGTTTCCACGTTTACCGACAACGTGACCACCGGCCAAGAAAATGCCACCATCACCGCCCAGGGCAATGACGTCGGCACGCCGGATAACTCCGGCAATCTCTACTTCTTGCTCACCGCGGCGAGCGTCAACGAGTCCGCCAGCGAGACCACTCTGCTGCGCCGGCACTTACACCGACACAAAGCACACCGACAACGGCGGCGGCAATTTCTACAACGACAGCGTCAGCGTCAGTTCGACCAGCAACGGCAGCGACTCCTTCACGCTTTTGGAGGCCGCCCATGAAGATCCCACGACGAACATCATGATGGTCGATAGCTATGACCTGTCCGGCAACGGCACGAGCACCGGGCCGATCAACCAGTCCACCCACCACGACAATCAATCGCAGGGCTCCGGTCACACCGATAGCGGCTACGTGAACACCACCAGCAATAAGAACGACACCGTCAGTTATTCCTTCCGCACCGCCGGGTCCATTTCCGACAATGGCTGGGTCAACACCGCGGCGACGGCCACGGAATCGGGCCTGGAGACTTTCACTCTCACGCTGAATTCGTACGATAACGACTCCACCTGGGGCATCCATTCGGTGAGCGCCGCCGATGCCGGCACCGATAGCTTCGCCTTCACGCAGACCGGCACCGCGGCCACTGCGACGCTGGGCCTCTCGCGCAGCGGCGTGGACGCATTCTCCAATAGTCCCAACAGCGGCAGCGACACCTTCTCGGTCAGCCAAAGCGCGCCGGCCAACAACGGTCAAGTAAGTGGGGGTAGTCAAGCGGGCAGCAACTCGAGCAATTGGTCGTACCTGTACAGAAACCCCGACCTTACTTACAGCACCGAGAGCGTCAGCGGCATTGGCTTTCAATGGGCCACGAACCCCGGCGGCGGCGTGTCGGTGCCTTATCCCACCAACCTCCTGCACGGCGCCAGCTTTGCCGCCCCAGTCGTGAGCGCCGCCGACCAGGCCGTGAGTTTCGCCTCCGAGACGGTCAACGCGGCCAACATCTTGACGAGCAACCTTTTGGCGCCCTGCAAACGACCGCCTACTCGGTGGCCAAGGCCTCGGCCGACCCGTTTCAATCGGGGACCGGATTTTCGGAGTCCGTCGTTGGCCTCGGGCGGACGGCCAACCAAACGGTGCTGGCCGGTCTGACGCAGCGCTTCACCGCCGGGGCGCGCTTCGAGGCGGTGGCCAGTCAAATGCCGTCGGTCACCGGCGACCTCGTGACCGACACCTTGAACACGGCGGGCGGCTGGCTCGACACGGTGACGGGCAACCTGACGGTGAGTCTGCGCAGTTGGCTGGGCGCGAGCAGCTTGGTCGACATGCGCTCGGGCGCCTATCAAGTGGGCCAGACATACGGCCAGATTACCAACGCGGCGCTCATGGTCTTCGGCGGCGGCATGACCGGCGTGCTCGGTTGGGTGGCCAGGAGCCTGCAAGTCGCCAACATCGCGGGACAGACCGTGCAGGGCGTCCAAGCCCTCAAGGACGGCGATGTGATGGGCGCGGTGCAATCGTTTCTGAACGTGGGCCTGGTCGCCGCCTGGGGCGTGGCCGCCTGCACCCAATCCAACATCCTCGCCTGGGGCCTGCGCACCATCCACGGCGTGGCCGCCGGCCAGCTGGTGGAAAGCTCGATCGGCAAGTTCGCCAGCGGCGACTGGTTCGGCGGCTTCGCCGACCTGGCCGACGCCGGCGCCAACCTCTACATGATGGGCTGCTTCACCGGCGAGATGCAGGTTCTCACCCAGCGCGGCTGGGTGCGCTGGGATGAGGTGACTAAGAATGATGCGGTGGCCTCGTGCGACGAGCATGATGCCAAAGGCCTGATCGTCTTCAAGCGCGTGCGCGGCCTGGTTCGCAACCTGGCCAAGATTTGGGAAATCGAGGTCAAGGGCAAGCGCATCCGCACCACGGCGGAACATCCGCTTTTCGTCTGGGGCAAGGGTTGGGTTCCTGCCCATGCTGTTCGGAGGGGGGATCGACTGCGCAGCGATGACGGCCGCATGGTGAAGGTGACAAGCGCTTACCAGACGGATGCTGTCGAGGCTGTTTACAACTGCGTGGTGGAGGATTATCATACGTATTTCGTGGGGGGCGCGGATTGGGGGTTCTCGGTTTGGGCGCATAATGCGTGCCATGGCAACTCTCTGGCAAGCAAGAAAACAACCACGCTTTATGAACTCGTAGATGCGGCTGGCACTCGCCTAAAATGGGGAATTACTAGCGATCCTCAGCGCGCGCTACTCCAAATCGTTTCTTGCCAGCATCGGTGCTAGAATGGATCCCATTATGACCGGCACGCGAAGTCGGATGTCCCAAATGGAGCGCAGCCTCTCATCTCAACTTCCAGGTCCGATGAATCACGAGCGTTGGGCCGGCTCGATGTTTCCACGCTGAAACGAGTGTGCTATGGCATTTTACATCGGGGCGATTACGGGGGGACCGGAACAGATTGGTAAGCGCTTTCGCCTCCAAATGGACGCCATAACACTTCGACAAGAAGCTTTGCAAAGGGAACTGATTAACCCGGATGAAGGCTTGCTCAACGTCGTGTTCCTGTTTTCCGGCACACTTTTTCAGCCTCCCTTTACTGACATTCGAGTAGGCCGCTTCATCAAGAAAGAGAATCGGTTGGAAATAAAAGTTCCTGTGCCACCTGATGCGATTACATCCGAGGATTTCCCCCAGCGATATATTGCGTTGCTTAAACAAGTAATCGCCGAGGCAAAAAAGGTGTTCGACAAAAAGGGAATCCCGTTCTCCTTGGAAGACCATCTTGCTCTTGCGGATAAAAGCCTGGAAGCGCTGAGGGAGGAGAGATAAATGAGCGACGATCACAAGTTTCAACTCGTACTACAACTGCCTGGAAATACCCAGGAGGACTTTGAAGCCGTGGTCGGCCTTGAAGAATCGTTGGCGGACGCTTTGGAGGGCACGCCCCACGAAGTCGACGGGCACGATTTTGGCTCTGGCACCGGCAACATCTTCGTCGACACCAATGACCCGATAGGTGCCTTTGAGCTCACGAAGGAGGTTGCCAATCTGGCCGAGTATCCCAATTTGAAAGCTGCCTACCGCTCGTTCGATGAAGACGACTACACGCTAATTTGGCCCGAAAACTCCAACGAAGAGTTCAATCTTATATAACCCGAACCAACCTCCTGCACGGCGCCAGCTTCGCCGCCCCAGTCGTGAGCGCCGCCGACCAGGCCGTGAGTTTCGCCTCCGAGACGGTCAACGCGGCCAACATCTTGACGAGCAACCTTTTGGCGCCCCTGCAAACGACCGCCTACTCGGTGGCCAAGGCCTCCGCCGACCCGTTTCAATCGTGGACCGGATTTTCGGAGTCCGTCGTTGGCCTCGGGCGGACGGCCAACCAAACGGTGCTGGCCGGTCTGACGCAGCGCTTCACCGCCGGAGCGCGCTTCGAGGCGGTGGCCAGTCAAATGCCGTCGGTCACCGGCGACCTCGTGACCGACACCTTGAACACGGCGGGCGGCTGGCTCGACACCGTGACGGGCAACCTGACGGTGAGTCTGCGCAGTTGGCTGGCGCGAGCAGCTTGGTCGACATGCGCTCGGGCGCCTATCAAGTGGGCCAGACATACGGCCAGATTACCAACGCGGCGCTCATGGTCTTCGGCGGCGGCATGACCGGCGCGCTCGGTTGGGTGGCCAGGAGCCTGCAAGTCGCCAACATCGCGGGACAGACCGTGCAGGGCGTCCAAGCCCTCAAGGACGGCGATGTGATGGGCGCGGTGCAATCGTTTCTGAACGTGGGCCTGGTCGCCGCCTGGGGCGTGGCCGCCTGCACCCAATCCAACATCCTCGCCTGGGGCCTGCGCACCATCCACGGCGTGGCCGCCGGCCAGCTGGTGGAAAGCTCGATCGGCAAGTTCGCCAGCGGCGACTGGTTCGGCGGCTTCGCCGACCTGGCCGACGCCGGCGCCAACCTCTACATGATGGCCTGCTTCACCGGCGAGATGCAGGTCTTGACGCAGCGCGGCTGGGTGCGCTGGGATCAGGTGACGAAAAACGACGCGGTGGCGTCGTGCGACGAGAACAAACCGCTCGGCGAAATTGAGTTCAAGCGCATCGCTGCCCTGTTCCAAACGCGCGCGAGGATTTGGCATGTGCAAGTCCATGGCAAGGTGATTCGCACCACCGGGGAGCATCCCTTCTACGTCTGGGGCAAGGGCTGGACCGCCGCCAAGGATTTACTCTCCGGCGACCGGCTGCGCGGCCACGACGGGCGCATGATGGCGGTGCAGGAGGCTCATGGGACGGGCGTCGAGGAGGTGGTTTACAACTGTGCGGTGGAGGAGTACCATACGTATTTCGTAGGGGGTGAGGATTGGAAATTTAGCGTATGGGCAGCACAATGCGTGCTTTGGGACTACTGAGCATGGCAACGAGATGCATGCGAAGTTTGATGGATATATGACGGAGAATTATCCCGGCATAAGGTTTCGGTTTAATACTCAGCCGGGAATGACAGGTCCAGATGCAGTGGTTGTGGGTCCAAAGAATCCAGGGTTCAAACAAGCGGAACTGAAACCCTATACAACGTCGGGATGGAACACGTTCTTGCGTCAGGAAGGAAACTGGGGTACTACAAAGCTATTCGGATATGATCCCGGTGGCAATATTTTTCCTTGGCCCATGCGATAATCAGCTATTGGAGTCTGTTTAAGTGTCTAAAAGAAATGATGGATGGGAATTGATTCTTAGAAAGCGCTATAAAGAGGGAATTGCGCGCCTTTATGAGGAATATACGAACGATGGTCCTCGTCGCCCGGGTTCAGCGAGCTCATTGGTAGGCATTGGGCTTGCTTATCTACTAATGGGTAATCCTCAAAAAGCAGCGCAAGTCCTAGAGGAAATTGTCCAAAAGGAAAACTTCCTCAGTACAGGCCATTATGCATATGCGGGCATGGCTAAATGGATCATCGAGTGTTACGACGAAGCGATTGAGCTTTGGAAAGCCGGCCGAAAGGCCCAATATGCCGATGCGGCGGGTGGCATGGAACTCCCCTTGCTGATTTACTACGCTGCGGTACGTAAACCCAAGCTTATCAGGGTGAGCGAAGCCACAAAGCTACTACGGGAGCAGCTTCGTCATCCCTGGGCATCCTGCTGGCCTGGGCCGCTCGGAGCATATGTTCTCGATGATATTAGCGAGGGCAAAATCCGCGAGTTGGCCGTGTTCACGCATGAAGAGGTGACGCGCCAGCGGACATTGCAGGTGGAGTTTTACGTCGGCGTCAAGGCGGAGCAACTGGGGGACCGTGCTAAGTTCGTGTCGCAGATGAAACGGTGCGCATCGTCGCCCGGCTGTGAGTCCGAAACCGAGCTCTACCTGGCGAGGCACGAATTTCGCTTCGGTCTAGCCTACCCACGGTTTTAGATGCAACTCGCGATTGAAGGAACGGACTAGTAGGTGGATGAAAACTTGGCGGTCGCGGATCGTTTGCGGGCAGCGCTCAGCGAATCAGTGATTGTTCATCCCTCTGCAAGCAACTGCCTAATTAGCGGCCAAGTCGAATGCCGACCCGCATCAAGCGTGGACGGGCTTTCAGGAAAGCGTGGTGGCCCTGGGGCGGACGGCCAACCAAACGGTGCTGACCGGCCTGTTGGGGCGTTTCACGGCCGATGCCCGCTTTGCTGCCGTTTACAATAGCCCGCCTTCCTACACCGGCGATTTCCTCAAGGACACGGGCAATTTCTTCTCCGGCTGGGCGGACACGCTGACGGTCGGGCTGACGGCGCAGTTTAAAAACTGCTCGGTTGCGACGACGTGGTGGATAAAGGCTCGGTCACGTATCAGACGGGGGCCGCGGTCGGGCAGATTCACAGTGCGCTGCTGATGGTTTACGCCGGCGGCGCTACCGGTTATTCGCAACTCTTCCTGCAAGGCCTGCAAGTCAACGCCGCGGTGCAGGGAACGGTGCACGGCGTGCAAGCCGTCCAGGACGGCGACGTGCTAGGCGCCGCCCAGGCATTCTTAAGCGTGGGCCTGGCCGCGGTGCGCGGCGTGCCATCCTTGCGCAGACGTCGAACATCGTGGCTTGGGGCCAGCGCGCCTTGCAGGGCATCGCGGCCGGACAGCTGGTGGTCAGCTCGATCGGCAAGTTCGCCAGCGGCGACTGGTTCGGCGGCTTCGCGGACCTGGCCGAAGCCGGCGCCAACGTCTACATGATGGGCTGCTTCACCGGCGAGATGCAAGTCTTGACCCAGCGCGGCTGGGTGCGCTGGGATCAGGTGACGAAAAACGGGCTCTTCAAGGAATTGTGTGGGTAGGCAGGCCGGGCATGGGTACTCTGACTGGGAGATTATTCCCCGTTTCGGAGGTTTACCTTGCGCGACTGCGATCTCTATGCCAAGATTCTTGGCCTGGCCGAACCCTGGATCGTCGCCGATGTCGAACTCGACGTGAAAGCCAAAAGCGTCGTCGTGCGTTTGAAGCGCAAGGAGGGCGTGTCGCTGGCGTGTCCCGAATGTGGCACGTGTTGCCCCGGATATGACGCCCAACCCCGACGCTGGCGGCATTTGGACACCTGCCAGTTCCAGACGACCCTCGCTGCCGATGTGCCCCGCTGTTCTTGCCCCGAGCACGGCGTGCGGCAAATCCGCGTGCCGTGGGCCGAGCCGGGCAGCCGCTTTACCGCCCTCTTCGAATGCCTGGCGATCGACTGGATGCAGGAGGCGGGCCGCTCCGCCACGGCTCGACAACTGGGCCTTACCTGGAGCGAAGCCGACGGCATCATGCAGCGCGCCGTGGACCGTGGCTTGGCGCCGCCGGACCCCAGTCACGACGCCGGTCCTGGGGGTCGATGAGAAGTCGTTCCAGGGGCGCGACTTCGTCACCGTCGTTTGCGACCTCGACGATGGCCGCGTCCTGCACATCGCCGACGGCCGCGGCAGCGAGGCCCTGGCGGGCTGCTATGCCAGCATGACCACCGAGCAACGCCAGGCCGTCGAGGCGGTTGCCATGGACATGCATCAGCCCTACGTGCTGGCGACCCAGAGCGCCCTGCCCGAGGCGACCATCGTCTTCGACAAGTTCCACATCGCCAAGCTGGCCGGCGAGGCGGTCGATCAGGTGCGTCGCCAAGAGAGCAAGGACTTGACCGCCGACGGGGACGAACGTCTCAAGGGAACGCGTTACGCGTGGCTGCGCAACCCGCTGCACGAGACCGCCGCAGCAGAAGCGCCAAGGCCAAGACGATCCGCGCCAGCAAGCTCAAGACGGCGCGGGCTTGGCAGATCAAGGAAACGCTGATGGACTTCTTCCGCTACTTCCGCGAGGCCGAGGCGCAGCGCTTCTTCACGGAGTGGTACGCCTGGGCCAGCCGCTGCCGGCTGAGGCCGATTCAGCGACTGGCCAAGACTCTCAAAAGCCGGCTGAGCATCTTACTCAACTGGTGCCGCTGCCCGATCACCAACGCCATCACGGAGGGCTTGAACTCGAAGATCCAGTGGATCAAGTACACGGCCCGAGGCTTCCGCAGCCGCGACGGCTTTCGCCGAGCCATCTTCTTCCACTGCGGAAAGCTCGATCTTTACCCACAGAGTTTCTAGAAGAGCCGAAAAACGACGCGGTGGCGTCGTGCGACGAGAACAAACCGCTCGGCGAAATTGAGTTCAAGCGCATCGCTGCCCTGTTCCAAACGGCGCGAGGATTTGGCATGTGCAAGTCCATGGCAAGGTGATTCGCACCACCGGGGAGCATCCCTTCTACGTCTGGGGCAAGGGCTGGACCGCCGCCAAGGATTTACTCTCCGGCGACCGGCTGCGCGGCCACGACGGGCGCATGATGGCGGTGCAGGAGGCTCATGGGACGGGCGTCGAGGAGGTGGTTTACAACTGTGCGGTGGAGGAGTACCATACGTATTTCGTAGGGGGTGAGGATTGGGGCTTTTCGGTTTGGGCGCATAATGCGTGTGATATTACGGGTGCCCGTTCTGCTGCTCAAAGGAATGGGGGCCGAGAACTTGCAGGTGACCGCTTCGCGTTTCCAACTCGCGAAGCCGCACGTCAGGCCGCGTCTGAACTCGCTGGTAACTTGGGTCCAGGAACACAAGCAATCCGACTTTCAGAATTTCGGGGCGGTCCCTGGTGGACCAAGAACTCGAACAGGGTGATCGGTAGGCAGTCGGCAGATGGCTCCGCTGGCTGGCGTGACGACTTTCTCGGTCATCATTCGGGATTCGAGGCGGGTCCACACGTCAATGTGTGGGGACCAGGAGGAGCGCAGTTCCACCTGTTCTATTAGCGAGGACAGTGTATGTTGCCAGGCGCGATTTTCCTACCGGCAAGAGGATGAGCTATGAGCACTTTGCTGAATATCAAAGAAGATAACCCGCTAATCATCAAAGAAACCTCCAAAGGTTTGTTTGCTATGTTGCTGCCGGTCTGTGACGCCTCCATTCTGTCCAAAGTTCTCGACCAGGATGTGCCGTGTGTTTCCCTTATGGATTTTCGGTCTGATGAGGCCCCCAACTGGATTGAGCAACATCTTCCCCCGCTCTTTGATGCGAGTAGTCGAGTGGAATCCGTGCAAATTAGGCATCTTGAAATGGACGTGAACCTCTCAACCGCAGATTTTCTTCGCCTCTTACCGTTCTTTTCGGGGCGCGGCATTGATCTTGTTCAAGCGAGTAGGCCGTTGCCTCGTCGATTGTCGATTGCAGATCTCAAACCCGAAACCAAAGCTCGTGTCTTCCGTGAAGTTGGCATTGTTCTTGAGTACCATTTGCCTCATCCTCACGAATATGCGTCGGTAACTTCCGCGTCACGTGCAGTCTTGGAAAGGATCGTATCCGCATTATCAAAGTGAACTTTTTTGTCAGGGCAAGGTGGTAGCGGAGGTCGTTTGTGGCTTTAACGAAGCGTGCTAAATACCGTTACGGGGACAGCCAGGCCGACATTCGGGCGGAGTTGCTACGGTACAGTAAGAAGAACGCCTACGTCGTTTATCATTTCGCCGACGCAACCTGCAAGTGCGGCGGTAAGCTGTTCCGGCTGGCCGGGCACGGCACGGCCCCAACCGGCCGCGCCCGTCGCACGCACCGCCGGGGTCGGCCTGGTCAGCCTATCCCGGCCGTGTTGGCCTGACACGCTGGTCGGGCTAACAACGACCTGAGCCACCGGCTGGCGGCCCCATCTGCGGAGTCGGAAGCCACTTAAATAGAGCCGGATGCGCCGAGCGAACCGTGACAGGCCGGTCGGGATAATGACAAGTTAGGCCATGACGTTCATCCCTGATTTCTCCGAGCAGGTGTTCTTTCCTGCCAAGCAAGACTTGGGCAGGGGGACGCGGTCCATCGGTTGGCTCGGCGATCACGTCCCCAATCACGGGACGGTCGGCCCAGCGGCCATGGCAGCGATCCGCTACTTCCGGACGGCCCACTGCCGGGGGGACCCGTTCCGTGGCATTCATCGCTGCGAGATTTGCAAGCAGGTCATCGGGCGGGAGGAGTTCTTCATTGATCTGGACGGCATCCGGTACATCCTGCCGCAGATGGTCGTCCACTATATCGAAGACCACGGGTACGCGCCGCCGAACGAGTTCCTGGACGGACTTGAGCGATTCTGGACCACTGAGGGTCGGAGGCTCTTGCAGGCGAATCCGAGTGCGGTATGCGTTTTGGAAGCGAACGAGGCAAATCTCGTGTCTGCAGAAAGCGCCTAACCAGTGCGCTGCAGCCGACCTCCCAATGGAGCTTTTCTCGTGAACGCGAGTGCAGACACAATTTGGAAGGTGCCGGCTTATTTACCATACCTTCAGCCTCCGTTGACCGGCGAGGCGGTTGACGCAGCGGAACGGCAAATCGGCCATAAGCTCCCAGGCGAATACCTAGACCTGCTCCGCACACAGAATGGCGGTGGAATCCGTTTTTCGCTTCCGGAGATGGTCCATAACTTAATTGCTGGAATCGGTCCCAACTTCCCGTCTCTGACCAGGTTCGAGTGGGATGAATGGCAAGAGTCGGTAAGCTTCCCCCTCCGGGGACTTGTCCCCTTCGACGGCGATGGTCATTGGTATCTTTGTCTGGATTATCGAGGCAACCCGCGCACTCCCTCGATTACACACGCCGATATCGAATGCGATGAGGAGCTTGTCGTTGCTGGTTCGTTTGCGGATTACCTCACGAAGCTGAAACTTGACGTTGGGGACGAGTATGTCCTGGAGGGCGTATCCGACCTCGAAAGCGTAATCGATTTCTTGGCCTCATCGCTTAAAATCCGTTTCGATCCTCCCAATATGTTGGCGCATGGATATACAACCTACCTCGCCCGTTTCGACACCAACGGCATTCCCGAGTGGATCTTGGTCGGTCCCAATTCCGTGCCTCGAGGATTTGTACGCCCGACCGATCCTCGCTACGCCGAACTGAAGGATCTCATGCCCGGACACGCTCTGCGCTTTCCCATGGCTCCTGCCGAGAGCTACATTGTCAGCACAAGTGATGGCGTGCGTTCAAAAGTTGTCGAGGCATGTGTGGGATATCGACTGATTGTCCGCCCATTGCGCGATTACGTGACGGGCAGCTAACCAACGGCTGAAGCTGACCGGGGCCGCCATCCTGGTTTTGCAAGCTTCAAGGCGCATGCAGGCGGCCCCGGCAGCTTATAGCTTGAGCTGGACGCGCTAATCAAATACTACCAGAGCACCAAGTTTCTATTGGTGATAGCGGCGAATTGGTGACAAAATGGGCGAGGGTCGGCTCCTGACGGCGCTGACGACGAGGGGCTTGGCTGCGTCCTTGTGTACCAACCGCCGCCCCCGACCTCGTCCCCGTAACCGTATGCGGTTCGCAAGGTGTTCCCTCCTTTAGGAAGCACCATGAGGGCGTGATTTGCTCGGAAAAGCAAGGGAAACGTGGACGCAACCCACCCGTTGCGTCGACACGGCGTTAGCGCTTTTCCATCCGTGCAAGCGATTCCTTGGCCGCACGTGTGAGATTTGCCGATTCCAATCCCTGGCCAAGACGTACCAATATGCTTCGGGCGTCAGGCGTCCCAATTCTTTCCAGGATTTGGACGGCACGCTTGCCGCAAAGCGCCTCGCCTTTGAATGAGCCAGAATGGTTCAGTCGCTCCAGCAAGGCTTCGAGCCGTCTTCGCGTCTCAAGCGAGGGGTTTGCGTTCAAAACTGCTCGCAGCGCCGGCTCTGCCGGTTCGCCTAGATCATCCAGTTTCTTCCTGGCCGTCTCTCGATTCTGAAACTTGTCGCTGTCGAGATCGCTCAAGAGCGGTCGAACGATCTCGGGCAATGTCGCTACCGTGGGCACGGTTGTTCGTCGGCCACGGTAGCCTCGATAACGAGGTTAATTCAACGTTTGCAGCCAGTCGCTGGTCAAGACCGACGTCCAGTCCAAGCCGGGACTGAGGATCATCGCCGTCTGGGAATCGGCGAGCACCGTTTGGCTCTGCAGCAGTTGCACCGTGGTTGCTTGAGAAAGAATCGTGTCGGGATTGACATGAAACGCGAGGTTCACCAGGCTACCGGCGCCATCGCTCACAATCGGCGTTTGACTGTAAAGCTGGATTGTGATTTGCCCCGTCACCGCATTCACCTGCGCGGAAAGCTGCCAGCCGACCCCTTGGCTGGGGATCGAGCCGAGCGAAACGTCGGCGGCGCTCACGCTCAAAACCCTCGAATCATATTTTAGCGTCAATACGGCCTCAACAAGGCCAGTGCTGCCCTTGGGATGCGGCTCATCGAGCAACACTGGCACATTGACGACTCCATCGCTGTTCGCCTGAACGGTTGCGGGCAAATCTAACACCGGATCGGCGGCGAACGGCGACGCGAACAGACTGTCGCCAATCGGGGGATTGGGGAGCGCCGGAATCTTGGCGACCGGCAAGGCCAATAAATAATTGGAGAAGAGCGACGTGCTATTGGAAGTCACCGCGTTATCGCCGCTTAGATCGCCGATGATGGCGGGATCGAGCAGGGTAAACGCGGTGAAGCCGGTGTTGAGCGTGGAAGCGACGTTGGCGAGCAGAGCTTTGTCCAACGCGTCAAGGTGGTGGTCGCCGTTAACGTCGCCGAAGTATGCGTTGACATCGACGGCATCGGCTGGAACCACGGTGGCTCCGCTGTTGACGGTGATGTTGCCCAGTGACAACAAATCCTTGACTTGGTATTGGCGGCGCGCCGAATACGGCACGTAGGCCGTGATGTCGCCCAAGATCTGTGTGCCGCTTGTCGGCGCAGCGCGTGAGAAGACAAACGTGGCGACGGAATGAATGCCGTCGGAACTCATCACATTGCTCTTCATCGTGAATGTTGCCGCCGCATCCGACGAATCGCTGACAGCGCCCGTGACGGTGAGAATGTTGGCGTTGTAAGTCAACGTGAATCCGGCGCTGGTCAAATTGGCGGCGTTGTAAATGGTAATCGGAATGCCAATGTGACCGCCGTTGGCAGGGTCGTTGGGAACCTTGACGAGGGTAGTCGTGTCGCCGGACGCATTGGGACCACGCGCGAAGTCGGGAATACCGAGGAGTTCCGTCTGATCCGCCTGGTAGGTTGTGGCGAAGCTGCCCGCGTAATCGGCGTGTCCGCCGTGGCCGTCGTCGAAGCCTTGCCCTGAAACGTCTTGGAAGCCGTTGCTTCCCAGGCCGCTCAAGAGCGTCACGGTGTAGGTGTCGTTCGGCAGTGCCGCCGAGCCGCCAGGATTGGAGGCGACTAGGAAGTTGGATGATACGTTGAATGTGATAAGTTTCTTCAACGGATCGACGATCAGAGTCCCCGGATACGGTTGACCGTTATTGGTTTTTTGACCAACCAGGAACACATCCTGCACCGTGTTGGCCTTGCCGTAAAGCGTCAGGTCGGCGGGATTGATCGCTTGGTTGAAGGTGGCCGTGAAGCCGGTGGGTGTTTTGGTGAGAGCCAAGACGCTAAGGCCCGAGGTCGCGATGACGGAACTGGTGCCGATGATGGCCGGTATAGTGGCAGTGGTGTCGGCGGCGGTGATTTTTTGATTACCGTTAGTGAGCAGTTGCACGTTGAAAACGTGCACCCCGTTGTCTTGGCCTGGGCCGGTGGTGAAGGCGTAGCTGACATCCAGATCGCCTGCGGCGAAAGCGGCAGTGTCGGTGCTGGAAAGACGGACGGTGCCCGTGTAGGTGGGGACGAGGTTATTGAAGGCATCAAGCGCCGTCACGGTGATTGGGATACTGGTGTTCGTAGCCGCAGTCAACGGAGCCTCGATTTTGAAATAGGCTGCGGACGCGGGCATCACGGTGAGCGCCGGACTGCTACCCGAAATGGCATCCGCGTTGTCCGTGGCCGTGATTGTATAGGCGCCCGTTGTTTTTAAGGTTTCCAGGAAATAACCGAAGCCGCTCCCGTTGAGAGAAAGCGCACTTGGGATTGGTCCTTGAGGACCGACCGTCGAAAGAGTGATTGGGCTGGTGATTGGTCCACCTTTGCCGCTGACCGGGTTGCCGAATTGGTCCGCAGCTTGCACGGTGAACAGAACTGGAGTGCCAGCCGTCAGCGCGGCGCCGCCCAAGGGGCGGACGACGAATTTGCTCCAGGCCGCCGAAACTACGGTAAACGGCGCGGACGTCACCATCAAGTTACGCGCAAATCGGCGACGGTGATCGTCTGCATGCCTGCGGTTGTGAGGGTCACGGTGAATACGCCCGTGCCGTTTGCGCCTGACATGATGTCAACCGTTTGGGGCAAATAATTGCCGCCCGTGCTGGCATTCGGATCCGAGCTGGTAATTTGCAACGCGGCGATGTAGGTCGTAACGGGTTGACCGGAGCTATCCAGCTCGGAAATGCCGAAGGTGACTGTCCCACCGGCGACGATGTTCGTGGAACCAAGATTGGCGAACACCAAGTGATTTGGTGGTTCCGTGATATTCAGAGTGTTCGTGGCATTGACGCCCAGAGTGCCGTTGGTGGGTGTGCCCAAGGTGAAGGTCAGGGTCTTGGTAGGCTCGGAGAAAAAAGGGTTCGTTATGCCATCGTCGACCAAGGTGCCATGGATCATGCCGGTTCTCTGACCGGCCGGGATCACGATCGAACCCGCGGCCAGGCCGGTGTAGTCCACTCCCGCAACCGCGGTGCCCCCCAGTGTGAACGGAATCGTGGTGTCCAGTTTGGACGCGGCGGACAGCTTGACTGGAACGCTGAAGGCGCCGGTGTTTTCATCAATGGACTCCGACCCATTGGTAAACGCGGCCATGGGTTGCGGATCGGTCTCGTGAATCGTGATCGTTTCGCGGATATTCACGGGAGCGCCCAGCGTCAGCACCAGGGTTTTGTCGACCGCATCATACTGCCCGTCGTCGAAAAGCGTGCCCGTGATGGTGCCGGTGGTTTGGCCAGCCGGGATAATGAGTGGATTGGCGGTGAGATTGCCGAAATTGATCCCGCTGATGGCTGTGCCGCTCACCGTAATCGAAACGGCAGTGTCGGTTGCCGCTTGTGGAATGGCGACCGGGAGACTGAAGGTGCCCGCGTATTCGTTAATGGTTTCGTTGACGGGCCTGAACTCACCCGCGATGGTCGCGGTGGAGCTGCCCGTGGAGATAAGGGCGGGCGAATTCATGAGCACGGCAAACATGTTGTCGCTCTGGTCGGTTACAACCAAATCAGGCCGGCCATCGCCGTTCAGATCACCCACCGCCATGAAACCGGAAGAATTAATTTTCGTGAACACCGTAACCAGATGCGGCGCAAAGTTACCGTGCGCGCTCCCGGCATTGTCGTATTCAGGAGCAGCCATTCGCCGCTTTTTCTGTAGTCATCGATGATCAAGTCCGGTTTGCCGTCGCCGTTCAGGTCGCTCACAGTTACCCGCGTGTCATAGAAATCATTGAGAAGAGTTTGCTGCGCGGCAAAAGAAGGAGTCGTGGCCCCTGGCGCAGTCGTATTGAGCAATACCGACTCGGAATAAAAGGGGGCGGAGTAGTTATGCCCCACGACGATCAGGTCCGGTTTGCCATCGCCGTTCAGATCGGCGACGGCCACTGATTGCGGTAAGTGGCCGACCGCGAACTTCACGGGAGAAGCGAACGATGCGGTATTGGAGCCAGGCGGGGTCGTATTGAGAAGGACGGCCACGGTAGCATCGCTGCCCGTGACGATCAGATCGGCCCGGCCGTCGCCATTGACGTCGGCGACCGTGCCGGCGACCCCTCCGTTGGGGACGGCGAATGTTTGGATGTTGTTTTCGAACGTGGGAATGAACGATCCGGGTGCGGTCCCATTGAGCAGCACTTCCGTCGAGCCGCCGGTGAAGATAATGAAATCCGGCTTGCCGTCGCCGTTGATGTCAGCCGTCTCAAGCCGATTCGCGGGGACGCCCGTCGAGTAAGTGGGCTGCAATTGAAATTGCGGCACCGCGCCTCCGTTTGGGGTGTAGTTGGCAAGCCAAGCCAAGGTGCCGTTTTGGTTGCCGGCGAAGATATCCAGCTTGCCGTCGCCGTTGAAATCCACGAGGGTCACGTAAGTGAGTATTTGGCCGGTGGCGAAGATCGTTGGTCCTGAAAAGGTGGGCATGGCCGACCCCGGCAGCGTCGTGTTCAAGTAAACCGACACGGACCGCCCGCCGGCCAAGGGCGTTATGACGAGATCGGGCTTGCCATCGTTGTTGAGATCACCCACGGCGACGCTTTGGCTTCGGCTCGTGAATGGAAAGATGGTGTCACCCACTCCTGCCACGCTGTTCGTGTCCAAGAGCGCAGTCGTGTTCAACAAAACCGAGATTGTATTGGCGTTCACGACGTTGTCGGCAACGACCAGGTCCGGTTGACCGTCGCCGTTGAGATCGCCGACGGCCAACGACGCCGGGCCGCCGCCGGTGGCGAATGTTTGCTGAGACGCGAAGGCAGGCGTCGCGGCCCCCGGCAAGGTTGTGTTCAAGAGAACCGAAAGAGTGCCGTCTACCGCGTTGGCGGCGATCACGTCTTTCAAACCGTCGCCGTTCAGATCCCTGATGGCCAGCGCGCTTGGTTTGTTGCCTGTGTGGAAATCTTGTTGTGCGCTAAATGCGAACGTCGCCGCGCCCGGACTGGTCTTGTTGATCAGCACCGACACCGTGTTGTCGGCGGCATTGGCGACGACAAGGTCCGGCAAGCCGTCGGCGTTCAAGTCCGCGGCGGCCAAGGCAACGGGCATTTTACCCGTGCCGAAATCCTGCTCGGCGGCAAAGGATGCTATCGTCGAGCCGGGAGTTGTCAGGTTTTCCAGCAACGCAACCGTATTCGAGCCGCTGCCGACCACCGCCACGTCGGGCACACCGTCGCCGTTGAAATCGCCGAGGATGATGGCAGTCGGTGCTATTCCTGCGTTACTATCCGCATTGCTCGCGAAAGAAGGCGTCGTCGCGCCGGAAGCGGTGGTGTTAATTAGCACGGAGACAGTATTCGAGCCAAAATCGGCGACAACGAGGTCCGGATTGCCGTCCCCGTTGATGTCGCCGATGGCGACAGCCACCGGATTGAGCCCCGTGGGGAAATCGACATGAGAGGTGAACGACGGAACGGTCGCTCCGGCGGGCGTGGTGTTGAGCAACACCGAAACCAAGCCGGGCGCCACATCGTCGGCCACGATCAAATCCGGCTTGCCGTCGTGATTGATATCGCCGATGGCGAGCGCGGCAGGATGGGAGCCGACATCGAAGACTTGCGGAGCGGCGAAGGTGGGAACGCTCGCGCCCGGCGCCGTCGTATTGAGCAGCACTGAAATGGTATTGTCCCCGGCGTCAGCCACGGCCAAATCAGGAAGGCCATCGCCGTTCAAGTCGCCCACGGCCACCGCGATCGGTTGGCTGCCGACGCTGAAGTCGGTTTTGGGCGCGAAGCTAACCGGGCCGCCGACCTGGCTGACCACGCCGGTGAGCTGCAGGGAAAAGGTGCGATCCACGGTTCCCGGTGCATCCAGGCCGAAAATCGGCACGCCGACAGTCGTCGTGCTTGAGCCGCTCGCGAAAGTCGCGGCGCCGTTAGACGGGGTGAAATCGGTGTTAGCGGCGGCGGTGCCGGCGACCGTCGTGTAACCGACGGTCAGCGGAAATTCCACATTCCCGCCGCGCGTCAGCGTGAACACCACATCCATCGTGCCGCCGGGACCGGGCTGAATGGAATTCGTGGCGGCGATGGTGACGGTATTGGGCTGGCTAATAGTGACGGCATCGGTGGCGACGCCTCCCAAAACCGCGCCGGTGGGCGTTCCCAGCGTGAGCGTCAACCTCTTATTCACCGAGGAAGGAACCGTGGGCAGCGTTCCAGAAATCGTCGCGCTCAATTGACCGGGAGCAATAATGAGCGGATTGGCACTCACGCCGGTGTAGTCCACGCCGGCGACCGCGCTGCCGCTCAGCGTGAACGGCACGCTGACGGGGGATCCCGATGCCTTGGACAGAGAAACGGCGATGCTGAACTTTCCTGACGATTCATCGACGCTTTGGCTTGCGTTGACGAGAGAAACGATCGGCGGCAGATCCGATTCGATGATGGTCCCGGTCGCCGACGCGGACACATTGACGAACACGGATAACGAATTGGCGCCACTGCCGCCGTTGGCGACGACGAGGTCCGCCTTGCCGTCATCGTTGAGATCGACCGCGGCCACGGCGGACGGGGCCGCGCCCGTGGCCAGGGTTCCCAGGTTTACCAGCACCGGCGTGGCGGCGCCGGGCGCGGTCGCGTCGATGAGCAATGACACGGTATTGTCACCGGTATTGGCGACGGCGACATTCCCCAGGCCCGCAACCAGGCCCGGGAATGTGGCCAGCGCGCTCGGGCTTTTTCCGGTTGCGAACGTCTTTTGCGCCGCGAAAGTAGGCGAACCGTTGGCGCCGGCGGTCGTGTTGAAGATTACGGACACGGTGTTGTCCGCGCGATTGGCGATGAGCAAATCCGGTTTGCCGTCGCCATTCATGTCAGCGACCGCGATCGCGTCGGTGCCATTGCCGGCCGTTAAGGTTCGCTCGGGATCAAAAGTAACCGAGTTTGGTCCCGTCGTCGTGCGATTGACGAATACTTGCGCCGTTCGTCCGTTGAAATACGTGGCCGCCAAATCCGGTTTGCCGTCACCGTTCACATCGGTAACTGCCACCGAGGAAACCCTGGTAGAAGACCCCGGTGAAGACTCGACCGCGAACGTGGCGGTCAAGGATCCTTTCGGCGTTGTGCTCAAATACGTCGCGATCGTGTTGAAAGTGAGCGAGGCAACGACCAGATCGGTCTTGCCATCTCCATTGAAGTCGCCCGCGGCCAGGGCAACGGGGGTCGGGCCGATGAAAAGCGGCTGCGCCGAAGTAAAAGTGGGCACCGCGGCGCCGTTTGGAGTCGTATTAAGGAAGATCGACACCTTATTGGCGCCGTAGTTGGCGACCGCAAGATCGGGCTTGCCGTCGCCATTGAAGTCGCCCACCACCACGGAATAGGGCTTGGCCACCCCCGTGAGCTTGAGCGGCGCCGAAAACGTGGGGATGTTGGAGCCATCGGGAGTTGTGTTCAGGAGCACCGACACCGTGTTGTCGCCGGCATTCGCGACGGCCAGGTCGGGCTTGCCATCGCCATTGAAATCGCCCACGACCACGGATTTCGGATTGGCACCGACGGCGAGAATCTCTGGAGAGAGGAAACTGGTCAGTTCGACCCCAAACGTCAAGCTGGGGTTGTTGTAAACACCGTTGCCGATGATGGGCACGCTGATGGTAGCGGTTGCGGAGCCCGCCGCAAACGCGACGGTGCCCGTTTGAGGGGAAAAATCCACGCCCGGCAGGGCGGTTTCGGGGGCAGTCGTGTAACCCACCGTGACCGCCGAAGTGAGATCGCCGGAGCGTGTCACGGTGAAGTTCATCGCCGCGGTGCCTCCGGGTGCCGGTTCGGCGGCGCTGGCGTCGGCGATGGTGAACATTGCGGGTCCGAATATCGTCAAGGCGTCGGTCGCTTGACCCAACACGCCGTTAATGGGCATGCCCAACGTGACGGTAAGTGACTTGCCGGCTCCCGGCGGCGTTGTTAACAGCGTTCCCGTGATGCTGCCGGTCGTTTGACCGGCGGGGATAATGAGCGGACTGGCCGTGAGGCCGCTATAATCCGTGCCGGCCGCGGCGGTGCCGCTCACGGTGAAAGGTATCGTGGTGTCCGCGTTCGAGGCCGCCGACAGGGTTACCGCCAGGGCGAAAGAGCCCGCGCTTTGAGTGACGGTTTGCGTCGCGCTCTTGAATGAGACCATCGGCTCCGGGTCACTTTCCTGAATGACAAGCGTTTCAGCCGGAATGGCGCCTAGTGTGGCGTTAGTAGGCGCCCCCAACGTAAAAACGATTGTGTGGTTGACCGTGTCGTACTTGCCGTCGTCGATGAGCGTGGCCGTGATTGTGCCGCTGGTTTGGCCGGCGGGAATAACCAGCGGGCTGGTTGCCAGGCCAGCGTAATTGACGCCGCTGACGGCGCTGCCGCTCACCGTATAGGGAATGGCAATCGCCGTCGTCGTTGGGGCCGATAGGCTCACGATCACGGCGAGAGGGGCTGCATTTTCACTGACCGTCTGGTTGGCAAAGGCGAAGGATGCGGTCGGTTGCGCACCAGTTTCCTGAATGGTCACGACCGTCGCGGCCGTAACGCCCAGTGTACCGTTGGTGGGTGTGCCGAGGGTCAAGGTGATCGTTTTGTTTACGCTGTCGGGTAAGCCGTCGTCAATCAGGTTGCCGCTAATCGTGGCGGACGTTTGCCCGGCGGGAATCACGAGCGGGCCGGCCGTTATACCGCTGTAGTTGACCCCGGCGGCTGCCGTCCCAGCGATGGAAAAAGGAATGGTGGTAGGCACGTTGGAGACGGCCGACAAGCGGACGGTTTCGCTAAAAGTGCCGTCAGTTTCCTTGACCGTTTGCGCGCCGCCGGCAAAGGTGACGGTAGGCGGAGGATCGCTCTCATTGATGGTCAAGGTAGCCGCTGGCGTATTGCCGAGCGTGGCATTGGTAGGCGTGCCCAGGTTCACGACCAAAGTTTGGTTGGTGGTGTCGTACGTGTTGTCGTCGATTAAGGTACCGGTGATGGTGGCCGAGGTTTGGCCGGCGGGAATGATGAGCGGACTTGCCGTGACGCCGGTGTAGTTCGTGCCGCTCACGGCGGTGCCGCCCAAAGTGAACGGGATGCTTACGTCATACTTGGATGCCGCGGATAGCTTGATCTTAAAGCTGAACGTGCCGGTGTCTTCGGTGACTGACTCGGCAGCGGTGACGAAGGTCGCGACCGGTGCCGGATCGGAATCAACGATGGTCCCCGTGGCGGATTCCGGTTGGTCCAGCAGAATCGTGACGGAACTAACGGAGCCTTGTGATAGATTTCCCTCAATTAAATCCGGGCTCCCGTCGCCGTTGATATCCGCAGCGACCAAGCTGCCATAGTACGAATCGCTGCTGGCCTGGATATCTTGCGCGGGGGCGAAACTGACGGTCGTCGCGTTCTTCGCCGAAGTGTTCATAAACACGGCGAGCGAATTCTGGTCTCCGCGGGCCGCGATCACGTCCGGCTTGCCGTCGCCATTGATGTCGGCGATCGTCACGGAATCGGCGACGGAGCCGACGTATAGGGACTGAATGTAAAAGCTGGGAAGGCTCGATCCGCGCGCGGTGGTGTTGACCAGCACGACCAGCGTCGCCGCTTGACTGGGAACAATAATGTCCGGCTTGCCGTCGCCGTTAACATCGCCAACGCAAATCTCAGGAAGAACGAGTGTAGTCACCGCTGTTAGGAAAATCTCCGGGCCAAATAGCACAGGCGCCCC
This sequence comes from uncultured Planctomycetota bacterium, assembly GCA_963750865.1. Lineage (GTDB taxonomy): Bacteria > Planctomycetota > Planctomycetia > Gemmatales > Gemmataceae > CAVVSQ01. The sequence continues at coordinate 177,049 of CAVVSQ010000015.1, read as the reverse complement.
ACCCACCGGCGTTTGGTTGAACATTACTTCAACACCTGGGCCTTTGGTCGAATTATAACTAACGCCTATCAAATCCGGCTTGCCGTCGCCGTTAATATCGACCGCCGCCTCGGCGAGGAAGTCGGAAGGCAGAGACGCAACCAACGGTCCGAACGAAACCACGGACGCTCCAACGGCCGTGGTGTTGAGCACAAACGCGCCGATTATGGGAAAGATCAAGTCGAGTTTACCGTCGCCGTTCAAGTCCGCCGCGATTACAAGTCTTTCTGACCCGCCTCCGACAACGGTTTGCGCGGGCGCAAACGTTGCGGTGGTCGCGCCAACCGGCGTGGCGTTTTCGAAGATGGACACGGTCTGGTCAGCCAGATTATTGACGACGATATCCGGCCTGCCGTCTCCGTTCATATCCGCGATGAGCACGGCACCCGGGTTCCTACCCGTGGGGAACACGGCTTGCGCCTCGAACATCGGTGTCTTTGTCCCCGGCGGCGTGGCGTTGAGCAGCACGCTTACGGAATCGTCTTGGTAATTGGTGACAACCAAGTCCGGTTTGCCGTCGCCGTTGATGTCGCCTACGGCAATTCCACGAGGCTGGGTTCCGGTCGCGACGTCATATTCCGGACCGACATTGGTAAGCTTCACGGAAAAGCTCAGATTCGGATTATCGGAGATGCCGTTGCCGAAGATCGGAATGGCGATGGTCGCGGTAGTGGAACCAGCCGCGAATGTCGTGGTGCCGCTCATCGGCGTGAAATCCGTCGTAGGCTGGGCCGTTCCCGGGACCGTCGTGTAACCGACGGTAAGCGGCCCACCATTGTCGGTGTTGCGCGTCACGGTGAACACCATGTTCGCGGTTCCCCCAGGCCCCGGTTCGATCGCGCTGGCATCGCTGAGCGAAAGCGTGTACGGATTGGATATCGTTAAGGTGTCGCTGGTGTTGCCTCCCAAGCCCGCATTAGTCGGTGTGCCCAGAGTGACCGTCAATGTCGTGCCGGCGTGGCCCACGGGATTCGCCGGCAAAGTGCCCGTGATGATCGCGGTCCTCTGTCCGGCCGGAATCACCAGCGGGCTGGCTGTCAAGCCCGTGTAATCCACGCCGGCCTGGGCAGTGCCGCTCAGGCTGAAAGGAATCGTCACGGGTAAGATGGCCGGAGCCGGCAATTGCACCGTCATGGTGAAATTGCTGGCGTGGGCATTGAATTGAGTGGCATTAAAGAATTGCACTTTATTCGGATCGCTGTCCGTTATGGTTCCGATGGCTGTGCTTCGCGTAATCGTCACGGCGTTGTTGAGCAATACCGCGACCGAATTGTTGTTAGGCAAGGCGGCGGCAAGGTCGGGCGTCCCGTCGCCATTGAAGTCGCTCAGTAGTACCCCGTTGAAGTCGCTGAGTATATAAGAACCGGAAGGAGCGGGAAGTGCGAGGGATTGCTGGCTGCCGAACGCAACGGCGATTGCGCCGGTCGGCGTGGTGTTTACCAACACCGAATTGCCCAAAGGACCGCTCACAATGACGTCGGGTTTGCCGTCGCCATTAATGTCGCCGGCGAGCACGGACGTAAACTGCGTGCCGGGCAAAAAAGTTTGCTGGCTGGCGAAAGCGGCCGTGCCCGAACCCGGCGCCGTGGTGTTCACGAGCACGGACACGGTGTTGGTATTTTGGTTGGCGACAATCAGATCAGGTTTGCCGTCGCCATTGATGTCAGCCACGGCGACGGAACTCGGACCGTTCCCAACCGCAAACTTTTGTTGGGGACCAAAACTGCTAACGGTTGCTCCCGTTGGCGTCGTATTCATCAGGACCGAAACCGTTTTGCTGTTGATGTTGGTGAACACGAGGTCCGGTTTGCCGTCGCCGTTGATGTCGCCCACCGTAACGTCCGTAAAATCCAAGTCTGACGGGAAAATGGCTAGTTGACCACTGAAATTCGCGACCGTGGCGCCAGGTGTGGTCTCGTTGAGTAGCACGGTTATAGTCCGCCCGTCGGCCACAATCAGGTCGGGCTTGCCGTCGCCATTCAAGTCGGCTATCGTCACCGACTCGCGCCCCGATCCTGCCGGGAAATCGTTGCGCGGTGCAAACATCAGTGAATTCGCACCGGTGGGCGTTTCGTTTAATTGCACCGATACCGGTCCAGCTGCCGAAACAATGTCCGGCTTGCCATCGCCATTCAAATCGCCCACCGCAAAGGCTTCAGATCCCCCGGGTGCCGACAAAAATTGCGCAGCCGTGAATGTGGCCACGCCTCCACCTGGGGGTGTAGCGTTTAGTAGCACGGAGGGTCCGGAGACCACGAGATCGGGTTTGCCGTCGCCGTTAAAGTCGCCCACCGCTATGGGTAAGGGATTCGAGCCGACATTGAAGATATTCGCCGCTCCGAATTCGCTCAACTGCACGGAAAAAGTCAGGTCGGGGTTGTTGAAGACGCCGTTGCCGTAAGTGGGAATGCTGATCGTGACCGTGGCGGAGCCAGACGGGAACGTGGCGCCGCCGACTTCCGGCGCGAAATCAAAACCTGCTTTGGCTGTCCCGGCAATGGTCGCATAGCCGACGGTTAGCGGCGCGCTCAAGTCCCCGGTGCGTGTCACCGTGAACACCATGTTCGTCGCGTCGCCCTGTCCCGGTTCGAGGACACTCGCGTCGGCGATCGAGAGCGTGGTCGCGGGAGCTAGACGGTTTTCCAGCCGCTCCAGGATCGGTCTCAAATACTTACGTGACCGCGGCCTCTGAACGCTTCGCACATCCAAATTGGAGATGCGCCTCGGACGCGGGTTGAATAGGCGGTCAAGCCACCGACGAATGGAATACAGGCCAACCATGGAAACTCTTAGTTTGGCACAAGGAGGAGGGGACTACAGCGGAGCCGTTTAACGGTGCTTTTTTCAAGGATGAGAAAAGGCGCTTAATACGGCGGAATCCTAATGATACCTGTGGTATCCTGGGATTTCAACAAAAAACCTGTCCGCCTTTGTTGGTCTATCGACTCCCAGAAGCCGCCGATTTCGCATGCGCGAGGCCCGTTCGTCAGGCTCATCGCGGCGCCAGTGCCTTAATCCTCGCTCTTGCCGTCATCGCTCATCTTGACGAGCTTGGGATCGAAGCGCGGGATGCCCAAGGCAACAATTTCTCGCGCATTCATGATCTATCCCTCTGCCAACAGCGTCTTTCGGAACTTCGAGAGGTCCGCCATCAGTTGTGCGCCGGACTGAATCACGATTTCGCGTTCTTCGAATGTCGTGAATGCATAAATCAGGTTGGTGAAGATAAATCGAGGGCCGACGGTTCTTGTCCACAAAAGATTTCCACCAACTGCGGGAATCCCTGAACATCAGGAGGCAGGCCGCAGCCTGCCTCCTTTCACAGTTTACAACTCAATCGCCTCAACCTCGCCGACGAAGCGTCCTGCGTCATCGCCAAGGAACGAAGCAACCACCCGAAACACGGCGTCACTAAAGCCGCCGACGTTCAGGATGTCCGAACGGTCCGGCGCCTGCGTCGTGGTGTACGGCTGCAGGTCGATGCACACCAGCTTGGGGCCGGCGTCAGCGCGTGCGTGCAACCGCACCTGGTTCTTCACGAACTCCTGCCACGCCGTCATGGTCGCCGTCGAGCCATGGCGGCCCGTGCCGATCCAGCTTTCCTGGTCGCTCACAAGCACGCAACCGGCGAACGGGCGGCTGCGATACGTGCTGGTGGCCTCGGCCAGCGGCAACGAGCAGTTCGTACCGCCGCCACCGTACTTGGCCAGGCGCTCCGCCAAGCTCAGGATCGTGTCCTGCGGATCGAGCTTGACGTGATACGCCTTGTCGTCGAACGGGATGACCACGCTGTCCGGGTTGCGGCGCAGGATGGCTGCCGCGAACAACGCCGCCACGTCCACGCAGCGGACCTTGCTCGTCGCGCCACGGCCACGGTGACCCGTGACCGGCGACTGCATCGAACCCGACACGTCCAGGCCAATGACGACTGGGCCAGGCAGCCCCGGCACGTTACCGCACGCGATCTCAGCCGCCTGGCACAGCGCGGCCTTGATCTTCTGCGGCAATGCATCCTCGGCGTTCAGGTAAGCCGACAGGTACTGGTACGGGAACTGACGCGAGCAGAGGATTTCCTCGGCGTCGGCAATCTTGGCCGCGACGAAATCAACCATTTCAGCGTCGGCCAGAACCTCGTGACGCAGCAGCGTGTTTAGGTTCATGCGCAAGGCCTGCGGACCCATCTGTCGGGCAATCGCCTTCCAGACGCTCGGTCCGCGCGCGGCATCCGCCAGCAAATCCCAGCGCAGACGAACGCCGTCCAGGCAGCGCAACCTGCTCGTCGGCCGATGCCGCCTTGCGGAAACCATCGAGCGAACGAGCCTCGGCCGGCAGATCGTCTGCCGAAGCCGGCGCCCACTTCTCGACCGGCTTGTTCGTCAGCCAGCCGAACAGCGCTCGGCGGGCGTTGTCCTTCGGCGTTGGACGGGCCATGCGCAGCACATCGCGCAGGCTCGGATCGTTGCCGATCGAAGCCGACAGCAGTCGGCCAACGCTGGCTTCGTTCAGCCAACGCTGAAACGCGCGCTGCGGCGCGTACGACAAGCTCTTGCGGCCAAACTGGCCCGAGCGGATCATCTGGAACAGCGTGCGCAGCACACGGCCGTTGTCCACGGCGCGGTCGAAGACCTTGCGGAACAAAGCCCGATCACGCTTCGACAGAATCAACAGCAGCGCTGCCGGCATGTCCTTCATGAAGCGCGCTCGCGGCTGTAGACCGCCAGCTTGGCCAGGAAGACGTTGTCATCGACCTGGTTCACCAGGGCCAGCAGCGTGGCCAGTTGATCCTGGGCCTGCGCGTAGAAGGTTCCGTTGAAGCAGCCGGTCGCGGCCAGTTGAGCCAAAGCGTGCTTCGGCGGCAACTGGTAGGCGCAGGCGCCCTCTTCATTGCGGGCATCCGCCCGCGGCAACAGGCTCTTCAAACTCGCAAACAAACCCTTGTTGGCCATCGGTGGCCTCCTTCTACAAAAATGGACCGACGAAGTTGTGGTCAGAGTTTTTCCGGTGCGTCTGCTAATTCCGCCACAGCATCTTGCGATGCCGGTCGGATTTGCACCCACACGTCCTTGCGGACATCGGATCCCATGTACTCCGAACCGGCAGTCGGTCCAGAAACAGCAAAGCCCGACGAAAGTTTGGGCAGAGTTCTCGACTCTGGTGAAACCAGAGCCGGGCGAGATTCGAACTCGCTGGTTGCCGATGTACTCCGCGCCGGCAGTCGGGCATGATTCAAAAAAGACCGACGAAGTTGGGGTCAGAGACTTACGGCGCTCTACCACTGAGCTACAGCGCGACACACTTGGAATTGCGCTGGTGGGATTCGAACCCACGGCCTCCGGCTTACAATGCATGTACTCCGAGCCGGCAGTCGGTCTTGTATCAATGGCCGGGCGACGAGGTTGTGGTCAGACGCATTGCTCTACCGTTGAGCTACACCCACCCCCCCTGTCTCCCCCCCTTTCAAAGGGGGGAGACAGGGGGGGGTGGGTGATCGGAATCGAACCGACAACAGATGTACTCCAACCGGCAGTCGCCGCGGCCAAAGTCACTTTTCAAAAGAGACAGCCAACGAAGAAAATGGTTCAGACACGACATTTAACAGATGTAGTCCAAACCGGCAGTTGGCCGTCAGAGACGCCGGTGGGAATCGAACCCACTTAAAACCGGGTTGCAGCCGGTTGCCTGGCCATTTGGCGCCAGCGTCAAAAATCCTCGCACCAAGTATCCTCGTCAGGAGTCGAACCTGATCCCCGACCTTCGCAGGGTCGTGTGCGATCCGCCACACTCCGAGGATGAAAGCATCCCGGCCCGGATTCGAACCGGGATCCGGACTTTAGAAGAGTCTGATGTTGTTCCGTTACACCACCAAGACAATCAAGAGCCGACGGCTGGATTCGCACCAGCATGAGGCGGTTTACAAGACCGCTGCCTTTCTCAGTCGAGCCACATCGGCATGAGCAGGAGTGCAAGGATTCGAACCCTGTGCGGCGGCTTTGGAAACCGCCTGCTCTCCCAGGAGCACGCTCCTAGTCAGGGTGTCCGGGGGGAGTCGAACCCACCGCCAAGGCCTTCACAGGGCCCTATGCAAAGCCGTTACACCACAGACACCATCAGTAGTCCCGGCAGGATTCGAACCTGCGATTTTTCCCATGTCACGGGAACGTCCTGCCCGCTGAACGACGGGACTGTTCGAGTACCCCGACCAGGATTCGAACCCGGAACGCCTCGTTCGAAGCGAGGTATGATGGTCCGTTTCACCATCGGGGCGTCGAGCGGAAGGCAAGGGAGTCGAACCCTCATCTCCCTTGGGAGAACCGCCTTAGCAGAGCGGCCCGGCCAACCGTATCCGGCTACCTTCCAACGAGTGCCGAGGGGCGTGTGGCGAGGGGCGAGTAAAATCAAAAACCAATTCCCTCGCCCCTCCCGAGTCAGGGGAGTGGGGATCGAACCCACGGTCTCCAGCTTCCAAGGCTGGCGGAATACCGCTTTCCTACCCCCTGAAGTGGACCGCGAGGGAGTCGCACCCTCATTTCCGGCGTGCGGGGCCGGCGCCCTCCTGTTGGACCAGCAGCCCAGTGATCCCGGATGGACTCGAACCATCGTTGCCTGGATGTCGGCCAGGAGTCTTTGCCGCTGGACCACGGGATCATTGCAGTAGCCGAGGTGGGAGTTGAACCCACAAACATTCACCAGGCTCTCGACCTGGCCGCTTTGCCAGTTTGCGTACTCGGCCAAGTCATCAAGTTGCGGAGGCCGGATTCGAACCGGCGTCGAACGGCTTATGAGACCGTGCTGGAAACCAGACTCCAGTCCACTCCGCAGTGACCAAGGGGAGAGTCGAACTCCCATGCCTGTTACGGCACGACGTTCTGAGCGTCGCGTGTCTGCCAGTTCCACCACTTGGCCAATCAGTGAGCCCGTACGGGAATCGAACCCGTCTTTCCGGCTTGAGGGGCCGGCGTCCTACCGATAGACGAACGGGCCGTCAGTGCGTCGGGCAGGAGTTGAACCTGCACTGCTTGACGCGGGTGGGTTACAGCCACTTAGGCTCGCCAATGCCCAGCCGACGCATGTTGTCAAGTGGCACGGGTGGGAGTCGAACCCACAAACGATCACCAAGGTTTGAGCTTGGCCGCTTTGCCAGTTTGCGTACCGTGCCAACAAGCGTCCCCGACGGGATTTGAACCCACGATCTCCACCGTGACAGGGTGGCGAGCACTCCAGGCTGCTCCACGAGGACAGTGTTCAGTGGCCCAGGTGGGACTCGAACCCACAGCATCCCTGGTTCTAAGCGAGGGTGGTCTGCCAATTGCCTACCGAGCCAACTTTCCACGTCAGCTCCGGGGGCTGGAGTCGAACCAACACTGGCGGGTTCAAAGCCCGCTGTCCTGCCATTAGACGACCCCGGAATCGCGGATCATCTTCAAATGCGGAAGGAGAGGGAGTCGAACCCTCAAGGCTCATCGCTCGGCCGTTTTCGGGACGGTTGCCATCGCCAATTGGCTTGCCCTTCCGTTCAAGCTGCGGCGGCAGGAATCGAACCTGCAATCGTCTCCTTAACAGGGAGCCGCCTTACCATTGGGCCACACCGCAAACAAATTGTGGGGCACGTTTCCAACGTGCCAATTCCGCACGGCGGATTGAGTCTTTCCCACGGACAAAACGAGCACCCAGCGGGAATCGAACCCGCACATCCTGCATGGCGAGCAGGCAGGCTGCCGTTACATCACGGGTGCAAAACGTTGCGTTCGCAAGTGGGACCCGAGGGACTCGAACCCTCACCACGCTGGTTAAGAGCCAGGTATGCTGCCGCTAACACCTGGATCCCATTCGGCCCGGAGGGAGTTGAACCCTCGTCTGGCCCCTATAAGGAGCCGGCTCTGGCCGCTCGACTACGGGCCACTGGGGCCGGAGGGATTTGAACCCACACCTTGCCGCTTAAAAGGCGGATACGCTGCCATTACGCCACGGCCCCGAAGGAGACGCGGACGTATCGGTTTAAGCGGATAGCGGCGCACCATGTTTCGTTCTCCTCAAGTAGTCCGGGGCGGACTCGCACCAGCCACCGGCGACGTATCAGATCGCCATGCTTCTGTTACACCACCGGACCAAACAGTAGCCCGTAGCGGAATTGAACCGCTCTCACCGGCTTGAAAGACCGGTATCCTGACCGATAGACGAACGGGCCAGGGCCAGTGGGCCGGGAGGCGCTCGAATCCTCGTCTGCGGTTCTTCAGACCGCCGCTAGACCGTCTCAGCTACCAGCCCAAACGAAAAGGCCGGGCATCGTGTGACGCCCGGCCTTGAAAAAAGCACCTACATGGAGGTATGGGCGTCACATACGTAATGGATAGACGGGTAGCATTGCCGGTTGGCCGGCGCTACGCATCTCGGGTATCCGTTCGAATTTCAAATTTGATCTCCAACTCGTCATCGCCGCCTCAATTGTCAGTGTCCGCACGGTGTGAATGTCCATTCTGAATCGAAGTTGCATTCCACAATACTGACGAGAGAGAGATGCAAAAGGTTCGCAGTTATTCCGCGATTTTCGCCCATGATCGGGAACTTAAAGTCGGCCCGTGGAGCATTGGTCGCCGGCTCATTCGCGGTCGAATCCACTTGTGAAGGCGGATCGTCATTTGACGCGCGAACGAGCGTTAAGCCACTGAAGGCGAAGAACGAAAACTCCAGAATAAGCGATCGGCCGGCTGTCATGGGAGGCTCTCGCTCAAAAAACGCTGGATGGTTACTGTCGCCGTCGAATACACGATGGCCGAGTTGATCCACTGCGAAATCGTCATCGTGAACGTCAGGTTCGTATGCCCGGCGGCGTCGGCGAGGATGGTAATCGGAATCTCGGCGCCGTATCTCCCGCTCCAATCGTGACGTGTCCATTGGCTTGGCCCACGTAATCCACGCCCGAAGTGGCGTTCCATCGGTCGTGCTGTAATAAACCGTGATCGCTTGCGCCGCCGGGCCATTCAGGGTCACGGGCACGTAAACGACCATCGTGCCCGCGCTCGGACCGGCAACACTGAAATCGGCGATGCTCGCCGTGGTCGCCGGCGACGCCGTAGATTGCACGATCGTTCCCGTCGCCGTTTTTCCACCCGCGTCGATCATGGCATTGAACGCCGAAGTCAGCACCACCGAAAACGTCTCCGGGTCGGTGCCGTCGGCCGTATCGCCATTGACGGTGATAGCGACATCCATCGACGGCGGCGTGCTGGCGGTGGCCCCATGCGCGAACGCGGGGAAGGTGACGCGATAGTTGCTCACGCCGCGGTAATCCTCACCGGCTTGGGCAGAGCCATTGCGAGTTTGGTAATAAACCGTGACGGGCTTGGGCGAGACGCCGTTGAGGGCGATGGTGAAATAATAAGGGGCAGTCGTGCCGGGAGCGGGTTCGGTTAACGAAGACGTCTTTGCCGTGATGCTGACACTGAGCGGCGGTCTAATGACGCCCGTCGTGTTGTTAACCAGCGTTACCGAATAGTTCTTGCCGCCGTTGCCGTCATTGATCGTGTAACCGGGTGGCAGGCCGGGGGTGAACTTGCTTACGGTATTGTTCCGCGAGTTGCCGACATAAAGGTTGTCTTGGCGATCGATGGCCAATCCCGTGAGCGCGGTTAATCCAATGAAAGTGACGCTAGGCGTGGTGGCGCCGGGGAAAAACTCGCTCACCGTGTTCGTGGTGGTATTGCCAACATAGAGATTGCTGCGATTATCAAAGGCGAGGGCCGAGGGGCCGCTCAGGCCAACTAGGATGGTGCCGGCCGTCGTGGTGTTCGGAGCGAATTCGCTCACGGTGTTGTTGCCGTTGTTTGCGACGTAGAGATTGCCGTTCTTGTCGAAGGCCAAAGCGTTAGGTCTATTGAGCCCGCCAAGAGTGGCGGTGGGCGTAATTGCCCCGGGGCCGAACTTGCTTACGGTGTTATTGGCTTGGTTGGCAACGTAGAGATTACCGAGCGCATCAGACGCCAGCGCCACCGGGTAATTCAGGCCCGTAAGGGTAGCGCTAGGCGTTGTGGCTCCTGGGGCAAATTTGCTCACCGTGTAGTTTGCGGTGCGGTTACCAACGTTGGCCACATAAAGGTTCCCGGCGTTGTCGAACGCCAGCGCGTCGGGGTTACTTAAACCGGTGAGTGTGGCGCTGGGTGTGGTGCTGCCGGGGACGAACTCGCTCACCGTGTTGCTTGTGCCGTTGGCGACATAAAGGTCGCCGGCAGCGTCGAAGGCCATGGCCTGGGGACTGCTTAACCCCGCCAGGGTGGCGCCAATCGCCGCGGCGCCGGCGAACTCGCTCACCGTCCCGTTACTGGCGTTGGCGACGAATAAGTTGCCGTTGCTATCGAGGGCGAGCACTCGGGGGTTGCTCAGTCCAGCGATAATGGTGCTAGGCGTTTTAGAGCCAGGGTTAAACTTACTGAGCGTGTTATTGTTATTGGCAACGTATATATTGCCGCCGTGGTCAAAGGCCAAAGCACGGGGGTTAACCAACCCGGTAAGAGTAGCGCTCGGAGTGGTAGCTCCGGGCGCGAACAGGCTCGCGGTGTTGCCATTAAAACTGACGACATAGAGGTTGCCGCTCGCGTCAATGGCCAACGCGGAAATGGCATAGACGGTTGTCAACGAGCTAGTCGGCGTCGTCGCCCCCGATGCGAATTTACTTATTTTCCTGGTGGAATTGGCGACAAAAAGGTCACCTTTGCCGTCAACTGCTAGGGCTCTGGGTGCGGGTAACCCGGTGAGCGTCGCCTCGGGTGCGATAGCACCGGGCGCAAACTTGCTCACGGAATTGCCCCGCAAATTGGCGACATACAGATTGCCGCTGCTGTCAAAGGCCATGGCTGACGGGGAATTTAGCCCGGTGAGCGTGGCATTGGGTGTAGCGGCGCCGGGAGCAAATCTACTCACGGCGTTACCGATGCCGGTCAGCCGGATGTCGCCCCCGTTGATGACATAAAGATTGCCGCTGCTGTCGAAGGCCATAGCTGAAGGATTCACTAACCCGGTCAAAGCGGCGCTTGGCGCTGAGGCCCCGGGGGCGAACTTATAAATGACGCCGCTCGCAGCATTGGCAACGTAAAGGTTGCCGGCCATGTCGAACGTGATTGCATCGGGGACGCTCAGGCCCCAGCCCAAGGTGGCACTCGGAGTTGGACCCTGGTAAACGCTCAGCGTCTTATCGGAGCCGGGATTGGCGTTGTCATAAACCTCACTCAGGTTTGTGACCGAGTCGCCGCCGACCAATCCCGTCACGGCCGGGACGGCTGTCGCCGAGGCGGTGCCATCATAGGTTTTGGTGTTTGCCACTGCGGTGATCGTTAAAGGCGCGGCCATGATGTTAGCCGACGTTACCGGCTGCGCGATCACGTAATCGTTCGCTTGGGCTCCGCTCAATGTCAGCCCAGTAACGTTCACCGGAATCCCCACGCCGACATTCTTGGAGGCGAAAGTGGCGGTGCCAGGTTGCGAGTTCAGCGTCACTGTGTCGCTATTTAGGATTCCAGCCAGGGAAGCTCCCGCTATGTTCAAAGTCGCCGCGCTGGTGCCGTCGTATACTTTGTTGTTGGCGGTGAGTCCCCTCACCGTTAGGGGTGCCGGCGCGATGTCGCCGGTGAGCGGCGCCGAATTAAAAGCCAGCACATAGTCGTTGGCTTTCGCGCCTATCAGGATCGGCCCCGTCACCGCGATATTGCGACCTACATCTTTACTTGTAAACGCCGCGACGGCATTGACAGCGCCGATATCGCCGGGCAGCACACCGGCGAGCGTTCCTCCCACCGGGTTCAACGTTGCGCCGGTGGTGCCGTCGTAGACCTTATCGTTGACAATGACCGGTCCCGGCAGCGTCAGCACCTTGGCCGTGATGGTCGCGCGCGTGGTGATCTGCACGCTGGGACTGTCAAGAAACTGAGTCGGCTTGAGGGCTTGATTGGAAATTCGCACCTCATCGATCAGGCCATCGAAGTATTCCTGGTACCGATTGGCCGACTGAGCGTTGCCTATACCGATGCCTGGATTGGGTCCGGCTAAAACCGAGTACGGGCGAACGGAAGTCGTATTGGTGGCAGCCAAAGTGCCGTTGATGTAGACGGACATAGTGCCCGTGCTGCTGTCGAACGTGCCGGCCACATGCGTCCACTGGCCGACGTAGGTAGGCGCGAACGGCGTGTAAACGTCAGCCGGATTGGCGTTGGCGTCTGCAATGCGGAAATCGAGGTTGCCGCCCACGATCGCCAAAAAATAAGGGTATCTGCCTTGATCATCGGAGCGAAAAACGATTTGTTGCACATATCCCGGCAAGGCCCGCAAATCAATGTACGCCTCAAGCGTGAGATTTTGATCCGACTGGAATAGCGGGCTATCCGGAATGGTGACGAATTGACTGCTGCCGTTGAAATTCAGCGCCAGGTTGTTCGCTGCGCCTGTCTGGGGGACCGGATTGTCGCCGACGTTGGCTTGATAAGTTGGTCCGTTGATAGCGGTGCCGTTTAAGTCATGTCCCGAGCTATCGAGGATCGAGTTGACCCCGCTTGCCGCTGCATTCGCCGCGCCTTCTTCGAATCGCCAATACGCCACTTCCGCGGCCGGGTCCGGGGCGCCAATTTCAGGAATCGTGTAATCATCCGCCTGTAGTCCATTGAGGGTCAAACCGGCCACCCGTACCGGAATATTGGCGCCATGTCCGCGCTCTGTGAACAGCGCCCGCGCCGCAGCGGCATTCAAAGTGACGTCGTCATTACCAAGCACGCCAACCAAAACCGCGTTCTTTGTGTCCAACGTGGCGGTTTTCGTGCCGTCATACACCTTATCGTTAGCGATAATGCCGCTCACGCTTAGCGGCGCGGGCGTGATCGTGGCAGTAGTTGTCGGTGTCAAGGCATAATCGCCGGCTTGCTGTCCGCCCAAAGCAATGCCCGTCAAGTTGACAGGGATGTTGGTCCCCGCATCCTTGCTGGTGAACAAACCCGTTACATTTGTCGTGACCAAACTGACCGTATCGCCGTTAAAAACTCCAACCGGTGTGGCACTCCCGGGCGTCAACGATGCATTCGTCGTGCCGTCGTAAACCTTGTCAGCCACCAGTCCGGCCACTGTCACGGGCGCGGGAGCAATATTGGCGAACCATGTAGTTTGAGGCGCAATTCGCGCGTAATCGATTCCCTGTGGGCCGCCAAGACTGACGTTACCCAACGTAACGAGAATATGCATACCTGCGTCGCGGCTCGCGAAGGTGCCAATCGCTTGAACTGACACGGCATCGCCCGGAAGCAACCCTTGCAAACTTGCGTTCGCCGCACTTAAGGTCGCTAAGGTTGTGCGGTCATAAGTTTTGTCGTTGGCGGCGAGGGTGCTTATGAGCAAAGGTAGCCGACTGATGTTGGCATGAGTCGTCATCGGCAACGCATAGTCGTTCGCTTGCGGTCCCTGCAAAGAAAAACCGGTCAAGCTCACGGGAATATCCAAACCCGCATCCTTGGATGTGAACGTTGCCACCGGATTGTTAAGCACCAGTCTCACGGAGTCGCCAGTCAGAACGCCTTCCACGGTAGCGCTGGCGGGAGTGATGGTTGCTTGGGTGGTGCCGTCATAGGGCTTGTCGGCGACGGTTTGGATGATGGTTAGCGGTGCGGGCGTGATGTTTGCCGTCAACGGCGCGATGGCCAAGGTCGGCGTATAATCGTTGGCCTGTGGCCCTGTGAGCGTAATATTAAATCCCGCGATGGGAACGTTCGGTGCGGCGTCTTTGCTCGCGAACGAGCCCGTCACTGCGCTTATAGACACGGCGTCGCCGCTGACCAAACCAACCAAGGTTGCCCCGGCGGTATTGAATGTCGCCGCGGTGGTGCCGTCGTAAGTTTTGTCCTTGGCAGTGACACCGGTTATGGTCAGCGGAGCGGGGGTTATGTTGGCGCTTAAGATGTCCTGGTAGCGCGGCGCGTCCAGGAATTGATCGGACTTCAGGGCTTGATTGGAGATGCGCACCTCGTCGATAAGCCCATCGAAGTATTCGGAATAATTGGGCGACTCTGTATTGCCGATGCCCAAGCCGGGGTTTGGTCCCACCAAAACCGCGTAGGGTCGGATCGATGTCACGTTGGTCGCCACCAAACTGCCGTCAATATAGAGCGACATGATGCCCGTGGTGCCATCCAGCGTGCCCGCCACGTGGACCCATTTGCCGACGTAAGGGGCGAACGGATAAGACACCGCGATCTCGTTGCCGCTATCGTCTTCGATGCGCAAGGCCAGCATGCCCGCTCGCACCTGCAAAAGATAGGGATCCAGGCCGCCAAAGTCGTCGCCGCGGAAGACGATTTGCTCTTCATATCCTTGGATCGCTGCCAGATTGACATAGGCCTCGAGCGTCAGGCTGTGCGTCAACTGGAAGAGCGGGTTGTCGGGAATGGTGACGAATTGACCGTAACCGTTGAAGTCAAGGGCCAGCTTATTTGGCGCGCCCGTCTGGGGGATGGGACTGTCCGCGACGTTGGCCTGGTAGGTGGGCCCGTTGACCGGAGTCCCGTTCAGCCCATTGCCCGAACTATCCAATATTGAGTTGGCCCCGCTCGCCGCTGTTTTCGCGGCGCCTTCTTCAAAGCGCCAATAGGCGACCACGCCGGCCGGCAGCTGGGCACCAAGTGCTTGGAACTCATAGTCGTTGGCTTGCGGGCCGGTGAGAGTTAGGCCGGAGACCTGCACTGTTTTATCGGTGCCCGCATCGGCGCCGACGAACGTCCCGGTAGCGCCGGATGCGTCCAAGGAAACGTTATCGGTCCCAAAGACGCCAACCAACGCCGCTTTGCTGGTGTCCAAGGTCGCTGCTTTGGTCCCATCGTACGTTTTGTCGTTGGCCGTGATGCCGGTCACTGTCAAAGGCGCCGGCGTGATGTTCGCGGTGGTGGTCGGCGACAGCACGTAATCGCTTGCTTGCCGTCCGCCCAAAGTCACGCCGCTCAAGTTGATGGGGATATTGGTTCCCACGTCCTTGCTTGGGAAACTCCCCGTCGCGTTTGTCACCGCCGCACTGACAGTATCGCCGGTAAACACTCCTAAGAGCCTGGCGTCGCGGAGCGTAAAAATCGCTCGGGTTGTGCCGTCATAAACCTTGTCGGCCACGATGCCCGCGACCGTGATCAGTGCCGGCGTAATGTTGGCAGCCAGCGGGGCCTGATCGGGCACCGCAGCGTAGTCGCCGGCTTGAGGGCCCGTCAAGGTGATGGAATTAATCATCACGGGGATGGCGGTGCCCGCGTCCCGGCTCGTGAACGAGCCGAACGCTTGAGCGACGGAAACGGAATCCCCGGGGACAACGCTTGAGACGGTTGCTTTCGCCGTGCTGAGCGTCGCGCTGGTTGAGTGGTTGTAGACCTTGTCGTTGGCCGTGATGCCGCTTATCGGCACTGGCAGGGGAGCGATGGTGGCGTTGGTTGTTGGGGTAAATAAGTAATCATTTGCCTGGGGCCCCTGCAAAGAAACGCCAGTCAGGCTTACCGGGATGCTCAAGGCGGCGTCTTTGCTTGCGAACGTGCCCACCGGGTTGTTAAGCACCAAGCTCACGGAATCCCCGCTCACCACATGGAGCAATGTGGCGCTGGCGGGCGTAATGGTCGCCTGCGTTGTGCCGTCATATTTTTTGTCGGCGACGATTTGAATTATGGTTAGCGGTTCCGGCGATATATTCGCCGTCAACGGCGCGTTGGCCAACGTTGGCGTATAATCGTTGGCCTGGGCGCCCGACAAAACCACGTTGAGTCCCGTGATGGGGATGTTTTTTCCCGCCTGATTGCTTGCAAACGAGCCGGTTACACTTCCGAAAGACACGGCGTCCGCACCAATCACACCCGACAAGGTTGGCGGTGCATATATATCGCTGAAAGTGGCCGTCGTCGCGCCATCGTAATTCTTGTCGTTGGCCGTAAGGCCGGTTATGGTCAGCGGTGCCGGCGTGATGTTCGCCGTTGGCGCGGGCTGATTCACATACGGTGCGTAGTCGTCGGCGTGCGCGCCGGCGAGGACCAGCTTCGTCGCCGTCACGGCGATCGCATTGCCGACGTCTTGGCGTGCGAAGAACCCGTCGATTTCGCTCAAGGAAACCGTGTCACCGGGAACGATGCTTCCAAGTGTAGCTGCCGAAATATCGAACGATGCTTTGTTGGTCCCATCGTAGACCTTGTTGTTGGCGGTCACGCCCGAGACTCCGAGGCTTTGACGTAGCACCGTTTCGCCACCGATCAAGTTCTCCGAACCATCGATGAAGTTGTTCGTTCCCGTGAAGGCTGCGCGGATTACGTCCGCGTTGCCGTTTGTTTGCTGCAACTGGCCTGGCTGCGCGGCATAGGTCCAGGTCGCGCTGCCTGCACCGCTGCTCGTGAGAGTGCCGGCTCCCACATCGAGCCCCGTCGTGTCATCAAAGAATTCCACCGCACCCGTTGGCGTTCCGCTCGGGCTATTAACTGTGGCCGAAAATGTGACGGGCGTGCCATAGTATGCAACGGGCTGGGACGTCTTAGTTGCGATTGAAGTCAGCAAGCCAATTCTCAGATTGACCGTGGCGACATTGCTGTCGGTGGTGCCGTCGTTGAACTTGTAGGTGAAGCTGTCGGTGCCAATGAATTGGGTTGCAGGCGTGTAGACAAACGAGCCATCGGGGTTAAAGATGAGTATTCCATGGCTTGGATTATCCACCTTTGATGCTGTCAGGGCATGACCCGGCGTGCTGGAGTCGTTGGCGAGCACGCCAGGGACGGCTTGGGTTCCGGCGTGCAATGCCACATTTTCGCCTACGCCATACTGGTCATCGTGGGCGACGGGCGGAAGATAGGCATTCGTATCTTGTGGCAGACCGACGGTGAAGCCGCTCCAATATTCATAGGTCGGATCGGTCCAATGGAGCGATGTGAACGTGCCTTTGAATTGAATGGCGCCGTGGCCCTCGACGCCGGAGAGAACATTTCCGGGCAACTGGGTCAATGTTCCGGGGCCACCGAAGTATCCTGGACCGAAGCTAAGAATGTTGAACGGGGCATTGAACGCATAGGTTGCAGTTAAGCCGTTATTGCCCAGGCTGACGATTCCCAGGATCGGGTCGATGACCGGCTGCGAAAACGTCAGCGTGTCGACGGTGGTGTTGCCGCCTGAGAGAGCCACGATATCGGACGATGTCGGCGTGTTGCCAATGGTTTGGCTTAGATAGGGAGCGTTCGGCACCCAATACTGAGGTCCGCCGCTGTTGTCGGTATCGGCGAACGTCACTTCGCCGCTGTAACTCACCGTGATCGGATTGACATTCGGAACCGTGATCGAGGCATGAGCGGATCCTGGTTGACCGACGACAGCGGATGTCCAGTCGGCCCAATCGATTATATTGGATGCTGGCGCTATGCGGTCCTCTAGCTGCTCGAACCAAGGGTTCGACCAACCCTTCGCTGAAAGAACCCGCTTCCTCCGGCATGCCGGCTTGACCAGAGCGTGGTGGCAGGAGTTCAGTAGATCGTCGAGATAGCGTCGAATACGGCGCATGGGGCAGCCCCTGGAGAGGTCGAAGCCGGACGACTCAAAGATGCGCAAAGCGGGACGCGACGGCCCAGGCGCCGCACTTTTTCAGATCGGATTATCAGGCGACGAACGAAGCATGGCAAGCAAATTCTGGAAAAATGGGCCTGGGTGAGCCGCCCGCTTCACCGGCTGTGCGCCGTCAGTAAAGCACGTAAACTAAAGTGTCGCGATGGGCTTAGGGCAGCCCAGTTTTTGGCTTGGTTGCGAAAGTATTGCTTCGCGGTAGGCCGGGCTGCCATA
This sequence comes from uncultured Planctomycetota bacterium, assembly GCA_963750865.1. GTDB lineage: Bacteria > Planctomycetota > Planctomycetia > Gemmatales > Gemmataceae > CAVVSQ01. The sequence continues at coordinate 159,208 of CAVVSQ010000015.1, read as the reverse complement.
CCCCTTGAATTTTGAACAAATGCCCCTTTTTCGCGGCTGTAAAGTCACAATCCATGCGATCCATCCTATGTGGGTGTTGACCGATTTGGGAATGCTCTCACTTTTCCGATCGCCCTTGCGTCATTTCAGCAGCAGGGCGATGAGATCACCCACGCCGCCGTTGACAAAAAACATTCAGCGCTTGCCCCGGATTTGCCTTTGTCGCAAATGGAAGCAACCTTCCCCCGAGAATGCAGGGCAAGATGCCTCCACGGACCAGAGCGGGCTTTGCCGGGCACTTGAACAAGCGCACTTCGTGGCTCGGGCAGTCCCATTAGCCGCACTTGAAAACCGGCCATGTCGAGGCTAAGAAAGCTCCGGGTGTACACGCCCCAAGCAAATCGCGAACATCAACAAATCTCAGTGGAATTTAGGCACAATGACAACGTTTGCGGTTACCGACGACCAGATTCGCCGCTTCCGTGATGACGGTTACTTTGTCGTGGAGAGTCTATTCGACACCAACGAAATGGACTTGCTCCGCAAGATCGCCCGGTTCGACCATCGGCGTGAAGACCAGGCAGCCAGTCGGCGGGATGGGCAGGGAGGGGTGATTAAACTGGCGGTGCATAACGATTTGGGCGAGAACATATACAGCGCCATTGTTCGCTGCCGCCGGATCGTCGACACCATGGAAAGGCTTATTGACGGCGAAGTTTATCACTACCACCACAAAATGATTCTGAAGGAAGCACTGACCGGCGGCGCCTGGGAATGGCACCAAGATTATGGCTATTGGTATCACAACGGCTGTCTCGCTCCGGAGCTAGCAAGCTGCATGATCGCCGTGGACCGCGCGACCAAAGAAAACGGCTGTCTGCAGGTCCTCAAAGGCTCGCACCGCCTGGGTCGATTCGATCACGGCAAGGTGGGCGACCAAACCGGGGCCGACATGGAGCGAGTCAATGCGGCCCGGCAGCGCCTCGAGCACGTTTACTGCGCGATGGAGCCTGGCTCGGCCCTTTTCTTCCACTGCAACCTGCTGCACTGCTCCGCGCAGAATCAAAGTATAAATCCGCGCTGGGCGTTGATTTGCTGCTACAATGCGGCCCGCAATGACCCATACAAGGACTCGCGGCATCCTCGCTATTCACCGCTGGCAAAATGGCCGGATTCACGCGTCAAGGAAATTGGCCAGCGTGACTGGGACCTATTGAAGGACTCGCCATGACGGTGCGCATTGGTCTGGTGGGGAGCGGTTTCGTCAGTGACTTCTATTTGCAGGGGTTACACGATGTGGCGGACTGGGAAATCCCGGTCGTGGCGTCGCCCGCCCTCGATCATGCCCAGCGTTTCGCACGCAAGTGGAACATTGCCGAAGCGACTACCGATGTGGACGCCGTTATCGAGCGCAAGGACCTCGATCTGATTATCATTGGCGCACCCAACCATTGCCACAAGGATTTGGTGCTTCGCTGCGCCCGCGCGGGCAAGCACGTTGTCTGCACCAAGCCCCTGGCACGCACCCGCCCGAGCGCGGATCATGCTCGATGCTGTGCAGGCAGCGGGCGTCTTGCATGGCTACGCGGAAACGGAAGTCTTTTGCCCGGCGGTGATGAAGGCTCGGGAGTATATCGAGCGCGGCGGCATCGGCAAGGTGTTGACCGTTCGTTCGCGCGAGGCCCACGGCGGCCCGCATGCGGACTGGTTCTGGAACAAGGAGTTGAGCGGCGGCGGCGCTCTTGGACATGGGCTGCCATACCATCGAGGCGGCGCGCTATTTGATCGGCAAGGACAACCCCGTTGTCGAGGTGTTGGCCTGGACCGACCGGCTTTTCCATCACCAGCGTACCGACGCCGAAGACAACGCCGTCTTGCTGATGCGGTTTCAGGGGGGCCAGTTGGCCCATGCGGAACTCAGCTGGACGGCCCGGGGCGGCCTCGATTTACGCAACGAAATTTTTGGTGAGAGCGGCGCCATCTTCACCGATGTCACACGGGAGACCGCTTTGAAGCTCTTCTCGGGCCCTGGTGTCGGCTACACGGTCGAAAAAGCCGACGCCGCTACCGGCTGGTTATTTCCGCCCGTGGACGAGGCTTGGACCTACGGCTATCGCGAAGAGATGCGACATTTCATTGACTGCGTGAAACACCGGCGGTTGCCGCGAGAGAATTTTGCCGATGGCTACGCTGTTAACTGCATCTTGGACGCTGCTTACCGCTCGGCCCAAGCCAAGACTTGGTTACCTGTGGATTACGCGTCCATTCCCGCGAGCTAAGCAAGCCGGTAACGACGCGGGCTTTGCCGGTTGCTATCACGCCCGCACCGCCAAACGGCTCTGGTTCGAGCGGAGCCTGACGCATTGGAGGAACGCTTGCCGCCTGGCGCAGTGGCTCACCTGGGGGCGCGTCGCTTTCGCCTCGAAGATCAGGCAGAGGCACTCAACTTCACGCCCGACGGCAAAATCCTGGTGGGCTACACGAAATCGGGGGGAAATGGGGCTTGATTCAATCCCTCCCTCTCCGCTGGGAAATGAATGTTCATCAATAGCGCAAGACCATTTTTACCAAGAACGAATTGAAGTGAATGTGGTTTTCGCTGGCAATAGGGGTCTGATAAATTGCCCCAAGTTCGAGCTTGTCGGGAATGATCACGGTGTTCACTCCGGGGGCAATCGTGACGATGTTACCGTTGGCGGTGAAATTGTCGAGGCCGAAGATGTCCGGGCGAAATGGCAAATCGAGATTGATGTGCTTGGTCGCGGCAGCCCAGTTGAATTCGACCAGCGGATAAAGCCAACCGCAGCAGCGCCGGTCCAGATGCACGGTGCCATAAAATGTCTCGCCGGTGACAGTGCCGCTGCCCGCCGGAAACTTAAAGCCCGTGGTCGACAAAATGTGAAAGTCGCCGAACTCCTTGCCGGCGGTCAAGTAGGGTGACAGATAAGCCGGCGGCGAGCCCTGAAATATCGAGGATGAGCCCGTCGGGGCCGTCCAGCCCAAACCCACCGTCGCCAAAAACTGATTGGGCACATCGCGGATTACGGTGTATTGGGCGTAGCCGCCAATGTCCAACCAGCCGGCACGCCGATTGGGAAAGCTCGTGACGCGCCGGGCCGCCGCTGGTGAGCCCCACATTGAGCCGCTCCGTGACGGCAATTGATAAGGCCGGTCCGACGATGTTGATCTCGCCCTTGGGCAGCGGACGCAAAGGGCTAATGGATATGTAATCATAAATCGGCAGAAGTTGCGTCAATGAGCGCGGATCGATGGCCATCGTAGGGTTGCTGACGTAGCCGATGAAGTTGGCAAAACCTTTGTCACCGGTGAGGAAGCCGCGGCCCATGCTGTAGGCGTCGGGCGCCATCTCAACGACGGGAGCTAGGCCGGTACCGCTATTGATTGCCTGGGGGACCGCTGCGGCAGGGGTCGGCTCATCCGCGTAGACCGGTCGAGTAAATAAGGCAATCAAGACGAAGCACCAGCGCAACTTCATGGCAGCCTCCTCAGGAACGAAAGGTGTCTCCCTTTGCTTTCGGAGGGCCTTGACCAAGACTTAACGCTTCTTGTCCAAGCAGCATCTGAGCCCAAATAAATAGCCATGTTAAACACGGCACCACCGGAGTGACTTGCCGGAATTATGAGTTGTGGGGCCATAAAAATAAAGACCCTGCGGACATAAGGCGTCCGCAGGGTCTTGAGAAATGCTCCAGTAGTTTAGTCGTGCAGCGGCACCTTGGGCAGCGGCTTCTGATCGTTGCCGATGTCCACGATCACACGGCGGATCGTGCCGGTGAAGGCGTTTTCGCCATGGTAATCGTGGCTGACGGACGTCAGGGTATCCCTGCCGCAAGACAGGCCGTCGCCGGAGAGGCTATAGGCGAGCGGGCACGTGACGGCGATCTTGCCGACACCCACTTGCTTGCCGTTGACGGACAACATCACCCTGCCCGGCGTGCCCTTGCCCAGCTTGAAATCGGGCGGACCGGTGACCTCGAAATCGCAGCGTAACGTGAGCTTGCCTTCTGGAACCTTGTCGGCGGATATGACCTTGTACTCCGCAAGGCCGACATAGTTGTGGGAAAACTGCAACTTCTGATCTTTGTTGACGAAGAAGGTGTGCCCCCCGATCATGCCGCCCTGGGCCAGCAAAACTCCTTGGGCGCCTTCCTTGGGAATTTCCACTTCAGCCGTAATGCTGAAAGAGCGGTTGCGTGTGTCCACGGCATTGGCGGCTTCCACCTCGCCGGTCCCGGGAAAATAGACATATTTGCTTCGCGGCCCGGACATTTCGGGCCGGGGCGCCGCCAATCGTTCGACGCCTCGGCCATCCAGCGGCAGGACTTTATACTTGCTCGCCATGGCCCACCACAGTTGTTTCATCTGTTCAAGCTTTGCGGGATTCTGGGCGGCCAAGTCTTCCGACTCCGAGAAATCCTGATCGATGTTGAACAGCATCCACTTCGCCGCATCCAGGTCTTTTGACGTAAAGTCTTTCCCGAACGGCCAGGGTGCATAAGCCCTCCAGCCATCGAGGTAAATCGCCCGCTGGCCGAGCATCTCGAAGTACTGCGCCTTGCGCGGTATTTTGACGTCTGGATTGTCAAACGTCGCCGCGAAGCTCACCCCCTCGATTTGGCTCTGGGCGACGCCGTTAATGGAGGTCGGGCTTTTCATCTTGAGTACGTCGAGCACCGTCGGCACGAGGTCGATGGCGTGCGTGAATTGCGGGCGGATGGCGTCCTTGGCCTTGATGCCTTTGGGCCAATGGATGATGCACAGATCGGATGTGCCGCCACGAGCCGTTTCGCGCTTCCAGCGGCGGAAGGGCGAATTGGTCGCGTGCGTCCAACCCCATGAGTAATGCGGGTAAGTGGTCGGATCACCCCAATTGGCGATGTGCTTGAGATTCTGCGCCACGGTGTCGGGGATGTTGTTGAAGAACAGGTTCTCGTTGAACGAGCCGTGCGGGCCGCCTTCGGCAGAGGCGCCGTTGTCGGACACCAGGATGATAAGCGTGTTGTCGAGTTGATCCATGGTCTTGAGAAACGCGACCAATTCGCCAATATAGTGGTCCACATACGACAAATACGCCGCGAACACTTCCATCTCATGAGCGTAGACGGCCTTGTCCTGTGGCTTGAGATTAGCCCAAAGCTCGACGTCGGGATCACGCGGCGACAGTTTCGTGCCTGGCGGGCAGATGCCGAGCTTGATCTGATTTTCCAAAGCCTTCTCGCGATAATCGTCCCAGCCTGCGTCAAAGGCCCCTTTATACTTGGCAATCCATTCCTTGGGAGCATGGTGCGGAGCGTGGCAAGTGCCGGGGGCAAAGTACAAGAAAAACGGTCGGTCCGGCGCCACTTGTTTCAAATCGGCGATGAATTCCTTCGCCTTTTCCGTCAAGTCGGGCACGTTGTGATAGCCCTCTTCCGGAGTCTTCGGCGGCTTGACGAAGTGATTATCGTAGGCCAGCCAGGGGGTCCATTGATCGACTTCGCCGCCAAGGAAACCGTAGAAGCGATCGAACCCTCGACCGAGCGGCCACCACTTGCGGTTGCAGCCGAGGTTCATGTCTTCCGCGGGCGTCAGGTGCCATTTACCGATCGGCGAACGTGGTCCAGCCGAACGGCGTCAGCATCTCGGATAAAAAGCCGTTGGCGAGCGGCATGCGCCCAAAGGAGCCGGGGAAGCCGGTCGAGCCTTCGGTGATGCAGGCCATCGCGTTGGAATGATGATTGCGTCCGGTGAGAAACGCGGATCGGCTCGGCGAGCACAGCGCGGTGGTGTGAAAATTACTGTAGCGCACGCCATTGGCGGCGAGCTTGTCCATGTGCGGCGTCTTGCACACCGGGGAACCGTAGCAGCCCAGCGCGGCGTAGCCGACGTCGTCGAGCACGATATACAGCACGTTGGGTGCGCCTTGGGGCGCGGGCCATCGGCGGCCAATCGGGGGTCGATTCACCGATCGTGCGGCCGATCTTGCCCTTGAAGGGCGGCTCGCCTGGCGCGGGCACGACGGTGCCGCCGTCAACGGTTCCCGGCGGCGAGAAAATGCCGGCGGGCGGCTTTACTTTGCTTGCTTCCTGGGCCAAGGCCGCCTGGCCGGGCAGGAAACTGCGATAGCTCGCGATACCCACCCCCAGCACGATGCCGAAGGCGAGGTAAACGCCTACCTCCATTTTGCGTCGCATGGTGTCCTATCTCCTTGTGAAAAAACAGACGTAAGTCGCATTTAAGAACGGCTTGCCGCTTACCGGCCAAGTTGTGCAATGGCGTTGCGCAAGGGCTCGCTGGAAATCTGTATCAGGCCGGCAAAAGGACGATCCAATTCCAAAATCAAAAAGATCGCACCGGAAACCGACAGTGCGCATACAAGCAGTGTCACGATGACCGTGGTGTTGACGGGCGCGAACAGGGTGAAGCTGACAAAAATGATCGTCAGCCAAAATACCAGCACAATCAGGAACGGCGTGGGAATCGAACTACCCTTTTGAGAGAATAATAACCAGCGCATTTGCGCGACATCCGTGGCAAGCTTCAGTGCTTGTGCCTGGAGCGTGCGCTGCATTTCCGTCTTGGGGGACAATTCCAGGACTTTGTCAAAGATCGCTTCGGAGCCCACAGTCGCTTCCACTTGGCTCGGTTTCGACTTGTCTTCGGGCCAAATCCGTTCGAGCGCCCCAGCGGCTTCAGCGCGAAGCTGCGCCCGGATGTCTGTCGTCTCGGGCCCATAACGGGCCAGCGTCCGGTCGAAGAAGATCACGTTGGCGGCCATTTGCGTCAGTTCGCTTCGCTGGGCAGTCGAATGAACCCTTGGCCGAAGCGACGAGCAGTCCAAGAACCAATGCCGACATGGTCGCGATCAGACCCATCCCCAACTTCACGACATCTTTCGAATCCGGGGAAAGATGATGCTTGGGCAACACGGCGCGAATCGCCATGCCCAGCAAAGCGCCGCCGAAAATGCAACCGAACACCAGCCAACTGATTGACATTGAACTCACGATCGATCTCCTCTTGAAGTCTGTCGTCCGGTGGCGCTGCGCAAGTAGGACGGCTCGGGAGAGCCGTCCCACGCAATCGCGCCCTTAGCGAACGTAGTTGTAGTTCACCGTGTGGCCATATGCCGCGCCGGAATAACTCGGCGCGTAGTGATAGCCGGTGCTGCCGCTGCTGTAGCCTGGGTTGCGTTGGGCATCGCCATACGTGTAGCCGCCACTGTGATAGGCGCTGCCGCCGGTGCCGTACGCGGAAGTGTGGCCCGCCGCATAAACGTTTCCCTCGGGTCCGCGGGCGACCGTCTCGCTCGTGTGATAACCGCCGTAAGAGCCGTAATGGCTGGAACTGACGTGGCAGGCGCCGTAGGCGCTTACCGTCGTGGGCACCATCAGCACGACCAAGGCAGCCGTGAAGGCCGCCATGAGGATCTTTTTCAACATTGCAATCTCCTTTGAGAGTGACATGGGTTTGTGTGGAGTGTGTGTATTGGTCGCAAGCGCAATGCAAGCCACTAAGTTCTTTAGGGCAGGGTGCCATGCCCACCGCATTTGGGTGGGCATGTTTTGCAGGTCGCATGGCCACGCAAAGCCGTGGCCATGGCACCCGAAGTCGATCATTTATTTCCACGCGTCACGGGGCTCTCACCCGCTTTAGCTTCTGCGCCGGCGGGTCTGGCATCATTTGCCCATCCACGTTCAGTTGCGTCATTTGCCACGTGGCGTGATCGGGATCCACCTTGGTTAGCACGTTGATCGCGGAAATCCTCTTGCCGGCCGCGGTCTTGGCGGTGGTCTTGATGAGCCACTTGCCGGTATCTTGCGTCCACACTGCTTCGCCGATGCCGCCGCCGGAGTAAAACGAATAGGACCGGATCTGCTTATCGACCGCGTCCCAGCCGATCCACTGTGTGCCGCCGACGACCGGGACGCCATTCAAAGTAGTGGCGAACGACGACACGATGAAGTTGCCGTTCTCCGCCCAGGAATACGACGCGCGCGACGACTCGCCTTTCTCGGCTTCGCCGGTCCAGGCGCCGATCAGCCAATCCAAGTCCGCGAAGTGTTCCGCATTAGACGGCGGGTGCGCGACCGACTCGTGAAGGCTTTCGATGTACCATTCGCCATCTTTTTTCATGAATACGGCCGCGAAGCTGCGCCGACGGCGGGCGGGCCGCCGTCAGCCGGGGTGACTTCGGTGATGCCGTCTTCAAGGCCTACCTCCGGTGACAACAATCGGGTGGACAGGACAGTGATGGCGAGTTTCGCTCCCTTGTTCTCGGCAAACGTCTTGGCGTAGAGCTTTTCGAGAGCCGCCCGGCCTTTGACCGTGCCGCCTATCTGATCGACATATTCGGCGTCCGGGGCCCAGAATCCGGCGACGGCCTTGGCATCGCCGCGGTTGAAGGCCGCGATAAATTCCTGGGCCCGCTTGCCCTTGCCGAGAGCCGGCTTGCCGCTTTCCGGCTGTGCCGGCAACTCTCCGACGGCGGCGACCAATGCCACGCCCAGCACGGCGACAGCGCCAATCGTTAGGCCTAACAATCCACGCTTCCTCATGATGAATCCTCCAGAAAAAAACTGCCCCATCCGGTAGGTCGGGTCAATGGGGTTGAGTGACCGCTTTCACACACCGAAACCCGATATGGTTCGTCGTGCTCTCCGGATCGCCCTTGCCGCGGTGCCGGCCATGTAGCGCGAGCAATAATTGTCGCAGCACAGAAACGAGCCGCCCCGCTGGACGCGCTTGGGCACATTCGGCTCATTGGGGTCGTGGCTGCTACTGGGCCCCTGCGGGTTGCGTTCACCAAGCGCGCTCGCATAGCGTGGCTGGTACCAATCCGAGCACCATTCCCAAACATTGCCCGCCATGTCGTGCAACCCAAAACCGTTGGCGGGGAAGGAAGCCACGGGAGCGGCTCCCAGATAGCCGTCTTCCAATGTGTTTTTGTTCGGGAATTCACCTTGCCACGTGTTGGCCATCGGTTTGCCTTGAGGTTTGAGCTCATCGCCCCACAGATACGGCTTCTTGTCGAGTCCGCCGCGGAGGCGAACTCCCATTCCGCCTCGGTGGGCAGGCGATAGACGCCGCCTTGTTGTTTGCTGCGCCATGCGCAATAGGCCAACGCATCGCCATAGGCGACGTGCACCACCGGATGGTCGTCGCGCCCTTGAAGCGTGCTGCCCGGTCCTTCGGGATGGCGCCAGTCGGCCCCCGGAGTCCATTTCCACCATTGGGATACGTCATTAAGCGGCACGCTCGCTGCCGGCGCGGTGAAGACCAATGAGCCGGCAACGAGTGACTCCTTCGAAGGCGGCGGCGTCCCCGGCGGCATTTGCTTCATGATCTCGGCAAGATCGGGCGCCTTTTCCGCGACCGTCACATAGCCGCTCGCTTCCACGAAGCGGCGAAACTGGGCATTGGTCAGCTCAGTGCGGCCCATCCAAAAACCGTCGACGTAAACCTTGTGCATCGGCGCGGCGTCCGGAAACTTGTCCGAGTCGCTGCCCATCCAAAACGTGCCGCCCGGAATCCAGACCATCCCCTCCGGCGCTTTTCCTGGTGGCATCGCTGCATTGATTTGAATCGCGCCAGATCTTCGGCGGTCCAGTAAGTGGGATGGAACTCGCGCTTGATGATGAAATAGGCGGCGACCGTGAGTGCCAGGCACAGGAGCGCCGTCGCCGCGATCAGCCAACCGCGGTTTGATTTAGGCTGTGCCGCCGGCGTCGCCTTTGCATCGGCGTCCGGCCACCGGTCCGAAAAACGCTTGGATTTCATTGACATGGCGATGACATCCGACAAGGACAAAAAGTAAGGGCTGACTCGTTCTGACAACAAAATACAGGGAGTCAACGATTTTGGGTGCCACGGGCAGCTTGCCTGCCCGTGCGAACCTGCAGCGACCTGTGCCCCGCACGGGCAGACAAGCTGCCCGTGGCACCCTTGACTCGGAGCTTCAGCGAACCCGCACCATATGGAAAACTTCACCTTTGTCGAATTCCACGATTAAGCTCGTCTCAGTAAGCTCGCGGATTTTGGACGCCGCGCGTCTCGTTTTGCCGCGTGCTCAGGATTTGTCGTGGTGATCAGGAGCGTGCGATCTTGCACGGCGGCACTCCCTTGGAGGACATGCTCCATGTCGTTGTTGTTCAAATGGGCTTCCAAGGAACCGCTGCGCGAAAAATCGAACGTTGCGCCGTCTTGCGGGCCCCCCTCCACAGTCCACTTGCCCACCAACTCGGCCGGCAAGCGATTCCAGACGACGAATTCGCAAAATGCGAACGTCGTGCCCGCCGCGGCAAGTAACACGAAAAGCAGAATCGGCAATCGTGAAAGAAATTGATCCCTTTTTTGTTGGCTGAATGGGCTTCGGCTCGAATCCATTATTGAATGGGTTTGCTTGCCGTTTAAATTGCATTGCACGTTTCATTGGTGAATCTCCCGTAGCGTCATTTGCCGGCGAGCACGCCGACGAACAGTCTGCCATCCGTCTCCCAGGGATCGCCGCCGCCGTTGCGTCCCGTGCGAATCTTGTGAAAATCGTCGATGATGTCCGTGGCCGTTAGGTCACCCGTTTTTTCCAGATCGCGGAACAAGAAATCACGCTCCGCGTCGATATTGGCAGCCGTTACGTGGGTGATTTGCCCCGTGGTGCGGCTCAGGCCAACCCGCTGATCGAAAATGGCCGCGCCGACCCAAATCGGCCTACCATCCGCATCGGGCTTCTCCGTGCGCCACAAACGGACATGGTGGCGCTGACGTGGATCGTCCCCGACAGGCTTCTCGAACGCCAAATCTTCCTTGCGGCCAAACAAATACAGGTTGCTGACCGGGGCTGCGTCATAGGGCCGCTTGAAGACGGAGGCCTCGGCGATTTCCAGGCAACTTGCCAGCGTGAGCGGGTCCGCCGGATACCATTTGGCCGCCACGAAAATACGCATCACCTGAGCCTTGGAGCCGACCAGCGCGACGTTGAGCGGATCGCCGGCAATGCCCGAGCCGGTATGCGTGACGCCGGGAATGTCCTCCAGCGCCGGATGCCGATGATCGTAGCGCGTCCACAATGCCGGCAGTAACAGGTAGGCTGCAACCAGCCACACGATAAGCACAACGCCGACCAGGCGTGCGATTCGCCGACGATGAGACGAATGCTCCGGCGGCGCAGCCGCGTTCACGGCGTCGGTCGCCGGGATCAGCTTTTCAGCCATTTGAGTGCCTCCGCCCGCTCCTCGTGGAACTAAAGTCGTCTCGAACTTCATCGGGCGCGTTTACTTGCCTTTGGATCGGAATGTCAACCTGGAATGACATACAAAAGCCACTTTTTCATGCGGATCGCGACCTTGGATATGATATGCACGGGCTTACCATGTTTCGTGTATATGGCCACGGTTCCCCCCGCGCCGAGCGGAAGTGACGGAACGTCATCGATCAGCCGAATTTTGACTGCGAGTAGGCCCTGCGAGCCGATTTTGGAGGCCAGTGGGATCTCGCCGCCGGGGGAGAATTGTCCTTCGCCCGAGGCCGGGATGATGATGTCCACTTTCGCTTTGAAGAGACGGCCGGGGTATGGATTGAGGATCAGCTCCACGTCGTCGCCGGGTTGGACGTTCATGAGATGGTTCTGGGGAAACGACGCGACAATTGCCGTTTCCGAATTGTTGATGAAAGTTCCCGCCGGCGCCAAAGGCAGCGTGGCAAGCATGGTGCCTTCCTGAACCTGCCAGTTGACGACGTAGCCGTCCGCGGGAGCCAACATTCGGCATTGCATGAGGTTGAAGCGGGCGTTCTCCAGTTGCGCTTCCACCACGGTCACACTGCTCTTGGCCATGTCCTGCGCGAAAGTGGACTGCCGCTCGGCGGCCTGCGCCTGGTCGAAAGCGGAACTGGCGCCGGCCACGCCCGCATCGGCCTGCTGTGCCGAAGCCAGCGCCGCGCTGATACCGGCTTCCGTTTGCCTAAGGGCGGCGTCCATGGCCTGGCGGTTTTGCACGGCTCTGGCCAAGTTCACCTGGCTAATCGCGCCGCTCTGCGACTTTTCCAAGTCAACGGCGACCTTTTCTTCGGTTATCGCTAGATCGTCGAGCGCCTTGGCCTTTTGAAAGGCCGCCTTGGCATTCGCCTTGGTCGCCGTGGCTTGCTCCACGGCCGCGCGCCTGCGCAATGCCGGCTTTGCTCTTTGCGACGTTGGCTTGAGCTGCTTCAAGGCCGGCCCCGGCTTGCTTGACATTGTCTTGCGCCGATTTGAGCTGCGCCTGCACTTGGTTGACCGTGTACTGGTAAGGTTCCGGATTGATTTCCAACAGCAAGTCCCCCTTCTTGACCGGCTTATTCGCCGCTGCATGCACTTTGAGCACTTGGCCCTTGACATAGGGGACGAGTTGAACGACGTACTGCGCCGTCACGACGCGACCGGAAATGGGCGAGCACATGAACCAGGCGACGACGATGCCGCCCACGAGCAAAATGCCGACCACCACCAGGACGGCGATCGGCATGGGGCGCGGCTTCACCAGCTTCTTCTTGAAGAGCAAAAGAACGATACCGGTGTAGATTAGGGTCATGAATGCAATCACGAGCGGCTCTCCTTCATGAAGGCCCAGATCAATGCGAGGGGCCAAAGGATGCCGAACGAGGCGATCCCAACCCAACCAGCTATAGTGACCGCCGCAGCCTGTGGATGCCCCCGCTTGCTGGCAATCGCGCCGGGCAACGAGCCCAGTCCAACGATAATAACCACCGCCGCCGCGATAAGAACGGCGAACACGGCAAAGGCGAAGAAATCGAAGACGTCCATAACATAACTTCCATTAGACGAGCGAAGGGGCCGATGATAGATGGCTTCTTTTTTTGAATGCGTCCTTCCATGGTTTCGAGTCGAATTAGATACGCCATCACGTCGGCGATGCCGATCGCGAGACTGATCGCACGCCCAGCCCCAACATCAGCCACGCCAGGCCGCTGAAGAGCATCTCGATGCCGACAAAGAGGCCGATGACCCAAAGGCCCGAGAGTGGCCACTGCCGCCAGATGGAAACACCCAGAATGAGCGACACGACGCCGTTCAGAAGCACCCAGCCCCAACTGTGGAAGCGCTCGACGAGAGCCAACACAATGCGCAGGATGCCGCTGACCATCAAATAGGCCGCGATTATTAGCGTGAAACCTAGCGCCGCCGCCACGGGGCTATCGATGAGAAACATGCCGACCACGAAATATAAAACGCCGGTCAATAAGTGAAGAAAGAACCCCCGCCATTGGCGGCCCATGATCGCGGTGATAACCTGGGCGACGGCGCCCGCGATCAGCAGAATCCCGAACACCAGCATCGTCGTGAACGTGGCGATGAAAGCCGAGCCGATAGCGGCGAAGCCCAGAATAATCAGGGCAACGCCCATGACGACCAGGAACAACCCGGTGCCGCGCAAAGCGTCTACTTCGGTGGTTCCCAGCCGAGGGGAACCCATTCTCATTGTCGTGCTCATAGCCGTTTCTCCTTTAATAGCGACGGTAGTAGCCATAGTGATAGCCGCCGTAGCCACGACGGTAGCTGGAGTGGCAGGCGTACCAACCCCGACGTGCGGGGCTCGCCGGGTTGCTCATGAAATGCCGGACCGGGCAATCGCTGAAGCATCTGCGCCGCCGATGGGAAAGTGCGGATAAAAGGATTCATGTCCGCCATGGCCCATCTCCCCTGCCAGGGCGGCATCCTTCCGCGTGGGCATACGCTTTAACAGACGTGTCGTTGGGAAACGAAAAGAAATTGTATGCGACGATATCGGCTAAACAAGTGAAATGTTGAAGAAAGCCGAAGCGGCAAAACACGCCCTGACTCAGGTTTCCCCAACAACGCTCGAGGTTGCGTCTCCGGCGCGCTCAACCGTAAAAGAATTCGCAAAAGAAAATGCCTTTCGACCAAACGGCCGAGAGGGACACATTGGATTGCGTTTGTCAGCCGCCTACCAATCCGAGCCAAGGATTTGGCCGTCGTTGGGCAGGCAAGCGTAGTTCCAGGTTGTCGGCGTGATGCTGGGCGTGCACGCTGCGAACGCTGGCATCGCCAAGAAGAACCATCATCGCGCTCGAATGGGGCGTGGCGGGATCGGTGTATTGGCAAGCTGAAGAGTAGGGATTCGGCGCGTTTTGGAAAGCCATCGTGGTGCTCATCGACGTTTGTCCGAGGTAGGAGGCCCGCTGCCAGGGAACATCCGATGACGTTGCGGCTGGTTTGGTCGTGGGGCTTGCACCAGCCGAAAAACCCCAGGCGCTGCCGCCGGGCGCGTACGTGCCGCCGTTCTTATTCTGGCGCAAGCCGTACGTGTGCATGAACAGAATCGTGTTGGAGCTGCCGTCGCCGATGCGGGCGATAGTGCTGCCGCGATCGAGCCAGTTAGGGCTACCGGCCGCGTACATTTTACCGCCGTCGGCGCCATTTTCATCGGTGATCGGCGCGAACACCTGGGCGTTGGCGGCATAACTGGTGCCGCCGAGGCCATAAATGGGGCCGCCCACGTTGCCGGGGAAGATTAGTCCGTCGCTCATGCTGGGGTCCGCGGGGCAAACGTAGGTGGGCACGGCTTTCTGGTTCGCCGGTATGCCGTCGGAGGTGATTTGTTGCGGGATAACCGTGGGCGGTGGTCCCATGGCTTTGTAGAGGTTGTCCTGCTCGATGTACGGAAGGATGAAGACGTGCGTCGAGCCGAAGGTTTGCGGGAACTTGGTCGAGTTGACCTGCCCACCGTATAGAGGCGGCAAACGTTTGAACGTGCCTTCGAAGTTGTGAAGGCCCAAGCCGATCTGTTTCAAATTGTTGGTGCATTGGATCCGGGCGGCGGCTTCGCGGACTTTTTGCACGGCGGGCACCAACAGCGCGATGAGGATTGCGATGATGGCGATCACGACCAGCAGTTCGATCAGTGTGAATGCGGAACGTAAAGCGCGGGATGTTGGCTTCATCTTAGCGTCCGCGAAAGTCTGGGGATGAGAAAGGTGTCTTTTCGTATTGTGCCCGTGATTAAGGAACAATGTCAAGAAAAACCGAGCGCGCCCGCGCTCCGCGCTCGGCGCGGGTCTCCTGCCCCCGCCGCTATGCCCGGAATGGAGACCTGCGGTCGCGAAGCGGCGGGGTCAGGAGACCGCGCCGAGCGCGGGAGCGCGCGGCGCCCGCGCGGGCGCGACACTAACCCGAAGCGTAAGCGAGGGATCCCTCACTTACGCTTCGGGTTAGTGTCGGAAAATCGCGCACGCTGAAATTAGCGCCGCACCTTTAAAGAAAAAACCCCGCAGAGTCGATATTGTCGATGAGGAGTCCGCGCAACCGGTATTATTGGCAAGCTCTACCAAGGCGCCGGCCTTGCACCCGAGTCTGCGCGGTTTGGCCGATCGTGGGGAGCTAGGCAATGAAGGTCCGCTGGGTGCCGCTCCTGCTATTGATGCTTCCGCTCTCTTCTCCAGCTCTAGCCCAGGATGATACGCGCGCTCGACTTGGACTTCCGATGAGGCGCGCCTCCTCTGCCGACAGCCGATCCGCAAATCGAGCAAACTCCAAGCGTTTGTCCCGAGGGGACGATTGCAGGCAACAATAACGCGGATGAAGAAGTAAAACCCATCGTCCGCCTGATCGGCCGCATCAATGCCGACGCCATCTTCGTCAATCAAAGTGCCCGCAACCAACAAACCTTTGGCATCGTGGATAATGCCGTCGGCTTTCGCCGCGCCAGGCTGGGCGCCGAAGGTGAAGTCGGCGCCAACGTTTATTGGCAAGCCGAGTTTGATTTCGCCGGGGGCAACATCGCTTTCAAGAACGTTTTCATCGGCCTGAAAGATATCCCGGTCGTGCGCCGCCTCCAGGTTGGTCATATGTGCGAGCCGTTCAGCCTCGAAGGAGCACAGAGCTCGAACAATTTGCCATTCGTGGAACGCTCCGCGGTTTATGAACTCGATCCGCAACGAAACTGGGGCGTGCTGGCACTTTCCTATACCGACAATGAAAAAGCGACCTGTCAATTTGGCGTTTTTCGTTCCGGCACGAGCAACAACACTGGCGATGACATCAGCAACCTTAACGACATGGCCTATGATCTGCGCTTAACTGCGTTACCCTGGTGCAGTGCCGACAGTGCCTATTTAACGCACGTCGGCGCCGCCTTCTCCGAGCGTTTTCCCGCGAACGGCGAAGTCGTCGTGGGCACAGGGCCTCAAAGTAGCCTGCTACAGTTTACCGACGCGCCGGCCACCTTCATTAAGCAGATCACCATACCGGCGAGCCAATACCAACTTTTCAATCTTCAATGGGCGACCGTGCTAGGACCGCTCTCGCTCCAAGCGGAGTGGGACGCCATGAACGTCGAGCAACGCGGCGGCCCGCCTGTCTTTCTCAACGGCTGTTACGCTTTCGCGAGTTACTTCCTGACCGGCGAGCACAGGGAATATGTGACCAAGGATGGAACGTTCGGCACCACACACGTGCGCCGGCCGTTTTTGTCTTTCCGCAAGAAGGATCCCTTTGGCTTCGGCCCCGGCGCCTGGGAGCTTACCGCTCGCTTCGCCTACGCGCGCTTCACGAACGCTAACATTCCGCTCGAAAACGGCGTGCAACAAGGCGACAACGAAGCCGAAACCACTTTAGGCCTTAATTGGTACTTGAACGACAACATGCGGATCATGTTCAACTACATCCACGATGTGCCGGTTTCGCCCAACGCCGGCCCAAGCTATGCGAACGCCTTCTTCCTGCGCACGGCAATTTACTGGTAAGTTTCAGAGGCGTCGCCACATCTAACATCTTGTCTTCGGGCAACGTGGAGTGGATCGAAGATAAATAACGCCATTGGTGCCTTTCCTTTTTTGCCAAGCCGCTTACTTTAGACTATGCTAACGATCAATTCGTCGAAGTAACGGTATAACAGCCATGCACCTATCGACCGGCAGCCATTTTGCTTGTCTACTGATTGGCCTGCTTCTGACACCAGTCTCGGCCAATGCCGAGACGCCCAAGGACTCCGGCACGGCTGCCGCCAAGTGCGTTTCGGTATCGGGCGTGCTTCTCGCCCAAGGAGCCGACGGCAAGTGGCAGGCGGTGCGCACCGGCGAGTCGGTGCCATCGGGGCGTCTTCTCGTGGGCATGCCGCGTGCGGAGTTGACTTCGCCCGCGGGGGACGTGAAGCTGCTGATGCTGGCGGATATTGCGAATCGTGGCATGTTTCCCGTCCTGGAAGCCGGGGTTATCCTTCACGATGCGCATGGAGCCGATCTCGATGTCACTTTTGCGCGGGGCCTGATGGTGCTTGAAAGCCTTAAAAGCGCGGGGGAGGCCAAGGTTCGCCTGCGCAGTCGGCAATGAGTCGTGGTTGCTCACGTTGCAAGAGCCAGGCACCAAAGTGGGTCTCGAGATATTTGGCCGGCAAGCGCCGGGTGTCTTCAAAATCGGGGATGAGAAAACCGATACGCCCACGACCGATGTTTTGTTACTCGTGATTGCCGGTCAAGCATTCCTCGATACGGGCCACGAAGGCCTGGGCCTGCATGCGCCGCCGGGCGTGGCCCGCATGCATTGGGACAGCGTCCTCCGCGAGCATACATTTCAGCGCCTGGACAAATTGCCCGACGCACTGATTCAGTTCATCGCGGATCAGCAGTCGGAGACGTTCAAAGCGATAAGTGCCGGCACCGCGCGTTTGGCGCAGGGCAACCTTGAAGCCGGGCTGGATGGTCTCATCGCGTCCGAAAACAAGATTGACCGTTTGGCCGGGCTCACGATGGCCGGCGCCGTCGATGATCTGCCGCGCGTTCTTCTGGCGCGTTGATGCACGCGAAGGATGCGGCCACGCGGGATCACGCGATCCTCGTGTTGAGGAATTGGCTCGGGCGGGAACCAGGCCAGATCAAAAGATTGCACACAGCACTCGTGGGAAGCAAAAAACTCACCGAGGTGCAGGCACGCAATCTCATTCATCTGCTGCTCGGCTTCAGTCAGGAAGAACGCCGCGAGCCCGACACCTATGCGCTGCTTCTTGCCTACTTGGCAAACAAAAACCAGGGCGTGCGTGCCCTGGCTTATTGGCATCTGGTGCGTCTGGCCCCGGCGGGCAAAGAGATCGCCTTCGACGCCGCCGCTCCCGAGGAACAGCGTCAAGAGGCCATTCGGCGCTGGCACGCCCTCATTCCGGACGGACGAGCTGCCGCCGCGCCGCAAAGGATAAGGATAACGGAACAATCACCTTGGAGCTCTCATGAACTCCGTAAGCCGCTCTGTTGTTGGTCTTGTTTGCTGCTTGATTCTGGCAGCCTCCAGCGGCGCCCAGTACCCGCCCCCGCCCTACCCGGGTTACTATCCACCACCCGGATACGGGGGCTTCGGCCCAGGCAACGTCTTGAACGGCCAGGCGAACGTGATGAGCGCCCAGGGCCAACTTGAAATCAACCAAGAGCAAGTGCGCGTCGAGCGTGAGAAGGCAAACCAGGCCAAGGTCGTCACCAAGCGCAAGACCTTCGACGAAATGATGTATGAAAAGGCTAATACGCCCACCTTCACCGAAGTGCAATCCCAGACCGACATGATGATCGTCCGCCGGATGATGAGTCATCCGGAGCCCGCCGAGGTTATCTCGGGAAAGTCGCAAAACGTATTGCTTCCCTATTTGGATAAACTCCTGCGCGTCGGCGTGCAAGGCCCGGTTATTTCGCTCGATCCCACCATGCTCAAGTCCATCAACGTCACCGCCGGGCCCAACGCCTACAACATAGGCATCCTCAAAGACGGCGGCGTGGTTGATTGGCCGTTCGGGCTCCGCGGCGCGACGCAGATGAAACTCGCCGCGCTGCTGCCCAAACTTGTCTCCAGCGCCGTTTCCGGCAACGTCGATTTCGACCTCTATACGCAGGCGAATAAAGGCATCGCCGCGCTCGCCGATGAGTTGTACAAAAGGTTTCAAAACGATGCCATCGACGGCGGCCTTTATCTGCAAGGCAAGCACTTCCTGGAAAGTCTCCGCAGCGCGATGGCTGCGCTGACCTCTCCCAATGTCGCGCAATTTCTCAATGGAACGTATGCGGCTACAGGTCGCACCGTGCCGGAGCTTGTCTACAACATGACCTCGAAAGGGCTGAAGTTCGCGCCCGCCGTGCCCGGCAACGACGCTCCCTATTTCGCCTTGCAGTCCGCGCTTGTCTCCTTCGCCGCGGGCGCCACCAGCAATGAAGGCTTCCGGGCCACCTTCGATCCTCTTTTGCAGGCGCCGAAAAAAAGCTTCATCAACTTACCCGTTGGGCAGTGACCCAACTCATTGTGGTTAAGGAAATAATTATCATGTTGCAGTCCCTGATTCTGCTTGTTGGCATGAGCGCCGTCGGAGCCGACGATGCGCCGCTGGAAATCGCCAATGCCCATGCGACCTATGGCTATCTGGGCGCGCTGCGCGTGGCGGCCAAAGGCCGTTTGCCGGGCGACATCGTCTATTTTGCCTTCGATGTCAAAAACATGAAGCTGGACGAGACCGGGCGGGCGTCTTATAGCTTGCTCGTCGAGGTGACCGACGACAAAGGGCACTTGATCTACAAGCAAGGACCGACCAACGCCGTCGCACAAAATTACCTGGGCGGCAACTCCTTGCCGTGCAGCGCCCACCTGGAGGTTCCGCTCGATAGCGTCCCCGGAACGCACCATCTCAAAGTCACGATCACGGATCGCAGCTCCAACAAAACGGTTTCGCTGAAGCGGACCGGCAACATCCGCGCGCCCGACTTCGGCCTGGTGCGCGTGGCTTGTTTCGCGGACCGGGAAACCAAGGTGCCTGCCGCCTCCGTGGGCGTCGTCGGCGAATCCCTTTACATCAGCTTCGCGCCGATCGGCTTTGCGCGATAAATCCACCGGCCAACCCGACCTGCACGTCTCCATGCGCGTGCTCGACGACAAGGGCCACCCCACATTTTCCAGGCCCCTGAGCGGCACCGTGAACAAGGAAGTCCCCGCCGACCTCAAGCTGATTCCAATGCATTTCGGCGTCACCCTCAACCGCCCCGGCACCTTCACAATCGAGTTGGAGGCCACCGACAAGCTATCCGGCAAGTCAGTCATGGAAAAAGTGCCGCTGCGCGTGGTGTCCTTTAATTAGTGCCCATGGCAAACACCGCGGCCGTTAAATCGCTTGTCAATGGCACCGGGTCTGGATCGCGCATGCAGACAATTTCGGATTTCGCGTT
Source organism: uncultured Planctomycetota bacterium (assembly GCA_963750865.1). GTDB lineage: Bacteria > Planctomycetota > Planctomycetia > Gemmatales > Gemmataceae > CAVVSQ01. The sequence goes on along the minus strand of CAVVSQ010000015.1, from coordinate 139,030 downwards.
GCCGGCCAGGGCCACCAATTCTCGCAGCCAGATCTGCATGTCCGGCGCTAACTGGGCGACAATGGCGAGGTCGCGCTCCGCGGCCGCCGATCGGCCCAGAAGTAGCAGCGTCAGCCCGCGCCGGGCGTAGGCGAGCAGATCATGGTCATTGATCCGCAGATGTTTATCGCAGTTGGCGAGCACCGCTTGAGGATCGCGGCGTACGTCTCCGCTGAGAATGCGCAGGATCTCGCGCGCCGCCCCGTGCGGGTCGAGGCGGAAGGCCATGCGGTAATCGAGCAGGCCGCGCGGGTCGCGCTTGTGATATCGGGCGTTGCCGCGCGAGATGTATAGATGGAATTGCTCAGGTTCAATTGCGAGGGCCCGGTCGTAATCGGCGATGGCGCCCGCGAAGTCATTGAGCAGAACGCGCACGCCGCCACGGCCATGGTACGCGGCGGGCAAGCTCACGCTCGGATTACGTGCCACGGCGCGTCAAAATCGGCCAGCGCCCCGGCAAGATCGCCGGTCTCTTTGCGCAACTTGCCGCGGCAGATAAGGGTCGCGATGTGCTGCAGGATCGATCTGGAGCGCTTGATCGAAGTCGGCGCAGGCGCCGGCCATGTCGCCGCTGAGCCGCCGCAGCATGGCCGCGATTGTGCAAGATCGAGGCGGCGAACGCGGTTTCGCTTGGCCAGTTCCAGTGCCCGGTCGAAATCGGCCCGGGCGCCTTCCGCATCGCCTTGTGCCTGCCGCACTCGGCCGCGGTTGGTTAGCGCCTCCGGATAATCCGCACGAATCGCCAAGCGCCCGATCGAAGTCCGCGACTGCCTGGCCAAGTTGTCCGAGCGTTTGCCGCAATAGCCCGGAGTTATTCCACGGCTCCGCATAGTTCGGTTCGACCAGGGCGGCCTCTCGAAAATCCGCGAGTGCGCCTTGAACGTCACCCCCCTGGAACCGAGCGATGCCGCGCCGATTCAGGCGCCCGTGCAGATAGCGTCTCATTGAATTGGCCGGGCGAAGACGAAACGTGGTTGGCTGTTGAGAGTGGTCATGGTTTCTCCTCGTTTGGAATTAAAATTTGCCTGCGGAGCAAGGGATCGCAGGTTGCGGAAGCGAAACACAATTTCGCCTGCAACCTGCGGCCCATGGCGTGTTAACGAGTCCGATATAGGTGAGCTTTGTTGGCGGCGGGGCCGTACATGACGTCGGCCGACGTGCCCAGGATCATGGTGTTGGTCAAGCTGCCGACGCTATCGACCTCGATTTGATTGGCGCCGAAGCCGTCATCCACCTCCAGCGTGGTCACGCCGACCAGCGGGCTGCCGGTGTTCCAGTGAAAGCCGGCTTCGTAGTTGATGGTGGTAAGGCCATCCACGGCGACAGAGTGATCGGTGATGGTGATATGGCGTGGGCCGTCCGCGACGTCGTAGATTTCCAGCCAGGTGTTGCCCGGAGTTGTTGGCGATGTTGACGGTCCCCTGGATGCCGGTCAAGCGAGCCGCCGTCCGAGCCAACCACGACGAAATCGTTGCTCTGGCCCGTGCTGTCCACGTTGACGGAAACGCCCGCCGCGACCTCGGCGATGCGCACGTTGTTGTAACCGCCGCGCGTGTCGATGTTGATGTTCTTGATCTTGCCCGCATCGAACGACGCGGTTTGGTTGTTCATCGTGGCGGATGTATTGGAGCCAAAGGCGTCGACTCGGATATTGTCTCCGTAGTTGACGGCGAGTTGGTCTCCTTGGATGCGCAAGTTGAAGTTACCTTGAAAGCTGCTGCCGGTCCAGTTCGGGTCGAGGAAAAAGGTTTGCGAGTTGCCGTCGGGCACGATGAACGCTCCGTCCCTGTTGGACCAATAGGCCTGCACGAGATTGCCGCCCAAGCGGTAGGTGTACCGGGCACCATCCGGTTCGTTGTCGCTAATCTGCTGTGTCCCCCTTCACGATGGCCGGCAAGCCGGACGGCGGCGTGACCACGATGGACGGCGCCATGGATTCCGCCAGTTCGTGCGAGAACAGGTCCGTGAAGCCGTCCTTGGAAATGTGAGTGTCGGCACCGGAATTAGTGCTGAGCCAGACCATGCGGATGTTCTCGTTAAACGCAAACTGCATCCGCCCAAAGATTGTTTGCAGCGATAGCACTTGCACATAGTTGCCGGGCGCGTTCCAGCCGCTGTTGCTGCCCGCGGACGAGGCCGGGTCGGAGACGACAACGAAGATCGGCGCGTGTTGCCAGTCGTTGGTGCCCGGGGCGGCATTGTGGTTGGTGATCGAGCCTTGTAAGAAGTTTTGCAGAGCCGTCGTCGAGGGATTGGTGGCGACGGTCGTGGCGTCGTTCCACGACCGGCCGAACAGCGCCTTGCCGTCGCTGCCATACTGGGTCAGGCCGCTGAGGATAGGGACCGCTCATGATGGCCTTCGCCGAGCTCGACCAGGCCGGCCTCATCTTGTTGACCCTGCGTTGTGTTCCAATAGCTGCCCGAGAACACGAAATTGACGGTGGGATGTTGCAGACTGTAGGCGGTCGAGCCGGACATCGATTCCGCTCCGAAATGCGGCGTAAAGGCGATGGTCGGCACGGCACGTTCTTCCAGGGCGTCGAACCGAAGGCGAGCCTTGGGGAACTGCCGTGCCTTCGGGCCGAGCGCGACGCCGACTCCACAAGTTGCACAATGACGAAAGCATGGTAAGTCTCCTCGGAAAAGGTGCGTGATGATACACGCCAAGCCACGATGGCGTTGGGCGTCGTGGCATTAACGCAAGCATGGTGCCGCGCACGGACTCGTGCGATGGTTGCCAAGCATTAAGTTGCGATAAGCAAAGAAGATAAAGAGAAATGGCAATCGCTTAGTGCAAGCCGGCCGCGTAAGCCGGGAAGTGGAAATGCGCCTTCATTTCGATAACAGCTGAGACAATCGGCTGCGAGGTCCGATTACATGTCTCCCTTGAAGCGAAAGCGTTTGCCGCCGACGATTTGATCGGATGTGACAGTGGGGCAGACGAACTTCTCGATGTGCTCGATGATGAGCTCAGTGCCTCGAAAATGGGACACATAAGGAGCTCGTTTGGGATTGTACATCGTGTCGGTGAGGTCGCGCATCAGCACGACGTTTTTGCCGTTTTTGGCCATTTGCCGCAGCCCGAAGGGCCGGCCGAGCACGCACATGTTGGCATGGACGCCCAGAAGGATGACATTGGTGATGCCGCGCTGCTCGAGCAGGTTCCAAATCTCGATGCCGGAATCGCTGATGGCATCGTCATCATGAATCTTGAGGCCGGCATGCTCGGCTTTCCAGGGTTCGCGCGGATTGCGTCCCTGGACCTTGAGCTGGGCAGCCCAATCGGCATGCTCTTTGGCTTCATCGTCCTCGCCGCCATCGGTCTGATCGATGGGGTAGATCCCCTTTTTCTTCCGCGGGGATTTTGGTGCACCATTGGTCGATGAGGTTGGGCAAGTTTTTGGCGGTCGGCGCAGACTGGCGCGCGCTTGCGGGCAGGATGGTTTTGGTAAGCCGCCATGCAGCCGCTAGGCGCGTGCACGATCAAGACGCCCTGGGCGCGCTTTTTCAAGGACGTTATTCATCACGGGAAGCATTTCCTCGAGCCGGCGCACGGCATTGAGGCAATGGTGGGCGTCCCAGACGTCGCAGACGATAATCGCCGTGCGTGCCGGCTCCCAGGAAACCTGTTTGTTTCGCGTTTCATAGCGGCCGCTTTCGAGGGCAACGCGATATCGCTGAGTGAGCGCCAAGGTGGGTCGATTGTCGGCGCCGTCGGAGTGGCTTGTCGCCAGCAAGGCAAAAAGCGTGCAAAACATCCGCTTGCGGTGCGCCATGAGTCGTTCCTTTTGGCGAAAAGGATAGTTTGTTTCTGCCCTCAGTTAAAAGACTACATCGTATTCTTCCCATGCCGCGGGAAAAAAAGCAAGCAGCAACCGGCGCGAACGCCTTATTCGCTCAATCCCGGATCACCAGCTTGATTTCGTCTGAGTTGCCCCTAAGTTCCGGGGCATACATCGCGTAGGCCCGCGTGGGCAGCGCGCTGAACACGCCGGGGATCTCCGCGCGCATGCGGTAGGCGATGCTGCTTTTGCCGCGCGGTAATTGGCGGACGAAGAAGCAAACCTTGTCGTCGCGCATCTCCATGTATGCGCTCAGGCCGTCGCGCGTATAGCCGCTGCGAACCTCGACCGGCTCGAAGCCGGCGGCCTTGGGATCCTCGAAGACCAGGTACTCGTAGTCGTTCTTGCTGTCGATTTCAAGGTCGATTTCCACGAGGTCGCCGCTTTTGAGGTTTGCCAAGTTCGCCAGTTCGGTTCGCTGATACTTCTCCACCTTTTGGTCGAGTGCCTGGCTCCTGGCGCCGGGCACCTTGATCGTCGTGGGAATGCGCGTGAGCTTGTAATATTTGCGGTTGACGCGGACTTCGAGGCCCGCGCGGGTGATGAAGTCCTCCGTCGTGAAATAGCTCAGGTAGGCGTTGAAGTAAACCGGGCCAGTCCCTTGCCGCTTGATCTCCAGAGCATGCTTGCCGGACTCGACCGCGTCGCCGAACAGCACGAACTTGTTGTCGAAGCTGAAGAGATTGGTTTGGTCGATCTTCACTTCCTTGTGCTTTTTGCCGTCGAGCCAGACTTCGATCGTCATATCGGGACGGTCCTCGCCGCTGTTTTTGAGATAGTCGGCCATGGCTTCGATGCAGATGGCCGTGTCGCGGGTGCTGTTCCAATAGGTCGCGTGCTTGCGGTTGTTCAGCAGGTATTTCACCAGCCGGGCCGCACGCTCGTCCTTGGCGTTGGTAAGAGCCAACAGCTTGAGATAGTAAGCGTTGGCCTCGGTGTCGCTCCCGTACCAGCACCACCACGAGTTGCTTTCGGGCAGCCGGAGATACGCAGTCTGATTCTCATTGTCCTGCACCAAGTACTGCTCGATGTTCTTCATCACCTTCGCCAACTTGTCGGCTTGTTGCTCTTTGTAAAGAGCCAGGCCATAGAGGGCCTTGGCGTAGACCGCGAGCTGAGTGCGGTCGCGATAGAGAAGCTCACGCATGTCGTCGCCATGAACGTTGCCGTCCACCAAAACCATGTAGACGAGGGCATCGAGGTTGTCGGCGAACTCTTTCCAGGGCTCGGTCTTCGTCGGGAAGTTATGCAGCCGCCGCACCTGCTTCCGCCTGGTAGGCGCTTGAGCCACTCGACGCCGCGCTTCCATCATGCCGGGCGGCAGCGTGACGCCGTTCGCCAGGGCCAATTGCAGGCCATGGACCACGGTGGCGGTGGTGTGCGGCGACGAATGCTCGCCCCAACCGGAGAACCAGCCCCAGCCCCCGTCGCCCAGTTGCATGTTCGCAAGTGCTCGGATGCCTGCCTCGGTCATTTGCCTGACTTCCTCTTCGTCAAAGACTGGATTGCGGGATAACGTTTCCAGCCTTTGAGCCGTTCCTTGTCGTTGCCGATCTCTTGGGGATTTAGGTTGACTCTGGTGCTTTTGGATTTCCTTGAGATCCACCTTCATTCGTTGCAAGACATGCTGGGTGATGACCGTAGGCAGGAAGCGGTTGAGCGTTTGCTCGGTGCAGCCATAGGGATAATCGACGAGGTAGGGCAGCGCATCGACCATGGCTCCCGCCAATGTCGGCGAGTAGCGAACTTCCAAGAGCGAGTCGTTGACGCGGCGATCCGCGGGGACATTGAGAGCGACCTTGGCGGATGTCTTGTCGGGCCGGATGACGCCGGTGAACGATTCGGTCTTGAGCATGCCGTGGACGTAGCACGGGAAGCGCATTTCCATGGCGTCCGAGTCCTCGTCGGTGAGCGCCTTCATGCGGACCAGCGGCTTCGCCTTCATTGTCAACTTTGACGCGCCAATCGATGCGCTCTTCGCCACCCGAGGGGATGCACGACATCCTGGACCATGGCGCCCAGAGCGGCCAACGTGCCGCCACCCAGTTCCAGAACGACGCGCACCTTTTTTTCTTTTTTGAGGTAGTTGTGGACGTTGGCGGACAGCACGACCTCGTCTTTTTGCGTGAAGAAGCGCGGCGCTTGCAAGCGGACCAGCAGGTCCTTTTTGGTGGTGACGATGGTCTCTGCCTGGCCGACCTTGGTCCCGTGGCCCATCGCCCAGACCTTCACCTTCCAGGCAGTGAGGTTTTCGGGCATGGTGAGCGATATTTCCGCGATGCCGTCCTTGTCGGTGGTTAGCGACGGGTTCCAGTAAGCTGTGTCGGCGAAGTTTTTCCGCACCGTGGGCTCGACGAATTTTGGCCCGGCATTGTCGCCGGCAGCGTCTTCTCGCAGGGACAACCTTTTATCGCAGATCACCGAGCTTTCCGCCTCCGCGCCGCGACGGAACATGCCATCACGAGCGAGGGCCGACGGAGCGCCCGCCAGCGCCGCGACGCCATTGCCCCCCCGGCTCGGCTGCCGCCAAAGCCGCCGGGAGCGGATTTCATTTCTTCCACGACCGTGCCGCCAAAAATGCCCAGATTCGTCATGGCGAGCTCGCCCTGGCGCAACAGATTGCCGAACGAGTGGGCTAGGCTCGATTCGGTCTGTGGGTAGTGCTGGCGGCGCCACTTCCAGAAGAACTCCTTGATCTCCGGCACGTTCGAGCCCCCGGAGATATACTCCACGCTTTTGTCATAGATGGTCATCACGGTAGAGCCGACAAACGGCTTGCCAAAGAAATCGGTCAGCTTGACTTTTACCGTCGCCATCTGGCCCGGCTTGTATTCCTGCTGCGATGGCAGCACCGCGACATTGAGCACGCGCTTCTCTGGAGGCACGATGATCTCGCGGGTCTCTGTATGGATTTTGCCATCCGATATGGTCAGCGCCTCGACAAAGAAATTCGGCATGTCTTTCATGGCGACCGTGATTTCCTGCTCGATCGATTTGCCCTGCAGACGCAAGACTTTCGGCGCCAGGTAGGTGCCGTTGGTGGGCCTCACGAACAGGAAAACCACGCCATCCGCGCGGTTGGTGTTGATGAGAAGCTTGACCTTGTCGCCGGGGGCGTACTCACGCTTGTCGGCGATGAGCTCCAGGTCGTTGAAGCGGTAATCTTTGCCGTCAACGGCTTGGCCGCGCACGATGAAGAGATAGCCGCCCTCGATGGTGTTGTTCTTCGAGTCGGTGACCTTGTAGGACAAGCGATATTGTCCGGGCTGTGCCGCCCGTAATTGTTCGCTTGCCTGCCCCGCGGCGTCTGTGTTCAATTTGCCGTCCGGCTACCGCTTTTTCCACAGGTTCGCTCTCGGCGTTGTAACCAATCTTGTAAAGTGTGAATATGCCTTTGCCCTGGACCGGTTTACGGTCTAGCGACTGGGCAGTAAAGCTTGCCTTGATCGTGTCGCCGGTTCGGTAAAAACCGCGATCCAGCCAGGCATAAACTTGAAACGGCTTGCGGGCGACGAGCACCGCGCCGGTGCCCACGATGGTGCGGCGTGAGTCATCGACGACCTCGGCCGTGATCGAGTAGCGGTGGTCGGTGTTGCCGTGCAACTCCTTGGCGGGCATGGTATCGATGACGATTTTTACGGTGCCGTCCGGTCCGATGGAGACCTCGTTCTCCATGACGATCTCCGGCGGTTCCTGCCGGCCGCGCCACCACCAAGGTGATGGGCGCCGCAATCCCCATTGCTCCCAGCCGGGATACCACGGCGCATCCGGAGCGAACCACCAGTAACCGGGGCCGTAGAACCAATCCCAGGCGCCGCGCGGATACCAGGAGGCGGTTTGGGAATTCCGCAGCACCTTGTACTTGACCTTGGCTTTGGTGACAGGCGCACCGAAGTAATACTTCGCCTGGATGGTGGCCGTGATCTTGTCGCCGAGTTTCACCGGTTCTTTCGGCGCCTCGACGCTGACCTCGAACTCCGGCTTCTTGTATTCCTCGACGCGAAAGTGACCACCGCCCAGTCGTGGAATGAGGACCTGGTAGACTCCCAGCATGGCGTTCTTCGGCAATGCATAATCGCCGGTTATGCCGCCATATTCATCTGCGATCAGGGATTTCTCCAGCACCTTTTCGCCCTTGGGATTGGTAAGCTGGACCGTGAATGCTTGGCCCGCGAACGACGACGTGTCGGCCTGATCGTACTTGGCATGGCGGACCCAGACCTTGAAATGCGCGGTTTGGAGCGGCCTATAAACCGGCCGATCCGTGATGGCCAGAACGCGCGTCTGATTGTATTCCGGATCGTAGCCCTGGTTGTACCAGACGCCGGTAAAGCCGAGATACGCGAAGCGGCCGGCGCCGTTCTCTTTGGCTTTGCGGGCAGTGATGAGCCATTGGTAGTTGACCGGCTGCTTGTCAGCGCCAAAATCAGCTGGCCGTCGGCGTCCGTCGTCGCCTGGAACTGAGTGGTGACGACGCGAAATTGATTGACGTTCGGCTGGACCTGCTCTTGCTTCCAGCCAAAAAACTCCACACTGGCTTTGGGCACGGGTTGGCCGGTGACCGCATCGGCGACATCATAATAAGCCTGACCCGCTAACTGCTTCTTGATGATGACCGTGTCGCTGATCCAAACGATGATCCGGCTCGTGTTGCCGTCCGCCATCTTGGCATGGACCAAATAAGCGCCCGGCTTGCGCAGGGGTGTTTTAACCGTGATGCGGTCGTCCACGTGCTTGGCCCGAGGCGTTGAGCGCCATGTCCCAGGCAGCCGCTTTGGCCCCCAGATATTGCTGCTCACCCCGATCCACCAGCCGATAGCCGATATTGCCGATATTGACGTGGTTCCAGTCGACCTGGCCCGGGTTGCCGGCGAGGTACGCCTTCACGTCGTCGAGCAACTTGGCGACGTTGATTTCGGTGGCCTCGAACGAGACCTTGGTGCCATTGCGAAAGCGATAATCGACGAGCGCGTCCTTACCTGCGGGCTGAATTTGGCCTGGATCGAAGCGGCCCCAGTTGCCGACGATCTGATCGAGCCGCGCTTGCCGAACGTTGTTCTGCCCAGGCCCATAATCGGCGATGGCCTGCTTCCAGATAGCGGCGGCCTTGACGTACTGCCGGCGATCCTCGAAGAGTTGGCCCAACGTGTCCAGGGCTTGCGCCAGAATTGGTTTTTGCCGCGCTCGGTAACGCGGTAGTAAATCTTGATCCAGTTGAATTCATCAGGAACCTTGAAGTCGCTTGATGCCACTCGCCAGCCGGGCGATGGTTTCGTCGTCGCTCAGAGTGTGCAGTGCAAATGTGCCGGTCTTTTCTACGCCCTGATCACCATTGCCGCCCAAGGCAAAGCCGTAGTTAGCCAGCGTCTGCACGCCGAGTTGTGAATGCCAAAAATTGGCGAAGCCAACATCGACCTCGTTGGCCCGGCCCGGATCGACCTTGACCGCCTGATCGAGGCACCAGCGCCAGCGCTCGCCATCGGTCGCGGCGGCGGCGTAGCTTTTTGGTAAATGGTGATATACCGGGTTGCCCTGCTCATCGACGGGTGCGCCGATTGTGCTGCCGCGATAGCCGAAATTGCCTTGCTCGTAGTCCGGAAGCTTGCCAAGGTCGGTCAAATACTGAAGCCGCCAGGGCTCGTGGTTGCCGCCGCCATTGAGCAGGGCATTCGCGAAGTGAAGATAAAAAGCCCCCAGGGCGATTTTGTCGTCAGTCTTCGCGGCCGGTTCCAGAGCTTGCTGCAATAGCTGAAGTGCCCGCACGCGATCACGCTGCATGGTGGACACATACCGCGCCCCGCCGCGCTTGTTGCCGCGATTGAATTTGCCCGCGACGATGAAGCCAAAATGCTCGGTCTTTTCATAGCTTCGTGCCGCCGCTTCCAGCAAACGCCAGTTTTTGGCATGCGCCGCCACCACGGCTTCGCGGAAGTCATCCGCCTCATCGATCCGCCCCAGCTTTTGCAACGATGCGACGCCCAGGTCAAGGTCATCGCCCACCCGCAGCGGATCATCGGTCGGATCCAGGGCCAGCTTGCGAAACCACTCGTATGCATCCCGGTAGTTGCCGGCATCGAACAGCTTTGTCCCGTTCGCGCGCTGCTGCTGGTGAGACGGCGCGGCCGCCGTCAGATTCCAGACGATGGCAACCATGAGGGCGAAGCCCGCGGCTAACCCACAGGCTGCTTTCTTTCCAAGCATGGGATGAGTCCTCAGCAATGACCGACCATTGTTATCATCTATATAAGAGACGAGAAGCGCGGCAGGTCGGATTGTTCACCCGGTTCACTGCAAATCAAGGATGTGCCTTGCACGAATCATCAGGGCCCGCTCGGCACGCCGGACTTACGGATCGGCGTGAATCTCCAGGTGATCGTTCGGCGGTTCAATTTGATAGATCTTGTCAATCGTGAATTCCGCGAACGGCGCCTTTTGGTCCCTGCCGATGGCGGGCCGGATCGTGACTCGATAAGAACCAGCCGGCGCTCCGTCAAGACGTTGCCCCCCTTTGATGGTTCGCAACCGAAAGCCGCCGTCTTTGTCGATGTCGCCGAGCACGGTCAAGTCTTCGCCGTTATCGGGTAAAAACTGGACCGAGCCGCCCGTGTAGGGGCTCCCATTTAATTTGAGGACGGAACCGGTGACGGGATAGGTGACGGGCATTGCCTCTTGAGACGAGCAGCCGTGCCGAGCAGCAACGTGCCGAGCATGATCGCATTTTGGTTCATTGCCGCCATGAATCTCACCAGTCGTCCCCTAATACTCGGCCATCGCGCGGGTCGCAGGCTCCCGCCCATGTGGCGCGACTGATTTCGACGTTTACGAAACGCACGCTGCCATCGCCGAGCAAACAGTTCATGCCGCCGCTGTGCGGGGATTGGGCACGGCTGGGGTCGCAAGTATTGAGCATGTCCGGCTGCACCTGGAACATCGAGCAACTGGTGTAGCCTGGGTTTTGGATATAGCGGCTGGCGGTGTTTTGGCCAAACATCGCACGCCACGGCGTCGTCGAATCCGCCCATAGTGAAGCCGCGCAACTCGTGCTGGCAAAATCCCCCGTATTGCAGCACGAGCCGTAAGTTTCCGCGAAGAAGATCGTGTTGGACAAACCATCGACGAACGTCGTCGGAATCTGGCTGCGGCCCTGAATCAACGCCGAATCGGTGGCCTCGCCGTCGGGGTTGCCAAAGCACATGTAGTTATAGGCGTAGTTGCTGACGGCGAAGCCTTCGGCGCCGCCATAGGTGACGTAACTTAAACCGGTGCTCGGGTCAGTGCTCGGGTCCGACGGGCATAAATAAGCCGCGACCGAGACCATATACTTGCCGCCGCAGTATCCTCCGGGCGGACTGCCTCCTTTGGTGAGGCGTTTGTAAAGCGCTTCTTGCTCGATATATGGCAACAGCCAGGCAAGACAGGTCCAGTTGTTGCCGTTGTAGGGAGGCGCCGCCGTGGTCGTGGGGGTCCAACCGTCAGGCGCCGCAGCCGGGGGCAAGAACTTCATGACGTCGCTGATGGCGTGGACGGCGATGCCGATTTGCTTGAGGTTGTTTTGACACTGCGCCCGAGCGGCCGCCTCACGCACCTTCTGCACCGCCGGCACCAAGAGCGCGATCAGAACGGCGATGATGGCTATGACCACCAGCAGCTCAATCAGCGTAAATCCGAATCGCGCTGCGCCTCGCTTGACCTGCATGCGCTCCCCCCGAAGCAAAAGCCGTCCTTGCAACCTTGGCTGCCTTGGTAAAGGGTCCATTATAAGGTCCTGGTCGCGGCACGCAAATTGCGGCTTTTCTAAGTGCAGGTGCAAACCTACCTTAAAACGACACATTCATTGAGAAAGGGAGCAGCCATGGCGGAAAAAGAAACCATCGAACGCGCACGCGAAGACAAACGGAAAGGCAAAGCGCCGAAGGTTATAACGTCTTCAAATACTCAATCACCGACCGTCTTTGTTGCTCCGTCAAGTCGTCCCCAAACGTATGGCCGGCATTGCTGAGGCCCGGTTGCGTGGTGTCAATGATTTTGCTGCGCTCGTGTGCCGGCAAGCTGGCGGTCGGGGAGGCGTCGAGAACCCGGACCTTCCAGCCCACGTTGATGGCATCATAATCGTCTTGGTCCGTCCGGTAGCTGCGCGTGAAGATTTGGGGCCGAGTCTTTGAATTGAGGACGTGATACAGCGTCGGCACCGAACCGTTGTGAAGGTACGGGGCGGTCGCCCAGACGCCATCGAGCGGCGGCGCTTGATAGCCAGCGGTGTCATGGTACACCTGCCAACCTCCGCCGGCCTTTTTTTCCTGGGCAAACCAACTCTGGTTGAAGAAATCCATGTTCTTACCGGCAAGGGCCAGCGCTAGCGTTGGATCGGTGCCGATTATCTTGAGCGGCACGACTTTACTTGGGTATTCCCCCTTGGGCCCATAGGTGCCATGACAACGGGCACAAGTCTCGACGAAGACCGCGTGGCCCTTTTTCGCCAGGGCCGCCTCGACGGGAAAGGGGTACTTGGGAGGCTCGACGCTCGTCACGAATGCGTGGATGTCGGCGAAGGTTGGCTCGTATTTCTTGATATGCTCCGCGCTATTAAGCGGCGTCAAGAGGTTGACCATGTCCACGCGAACGGCTTGCGCGTCCACCCCGCCGGTCCAGTTCCGCGTCTTTTTGCGTTTGAGAAGCCACCATGCGGGCGGATCGCTCGATACATTGGGATGATATTCCAGCTTCGCCGTCCGCTTCAGACTCAAGTCCGGCGCCCGAAATCCCATGAGAAACACGACCGGATTGACGACATCGACGGTGCCGCGCACGTGGCTGAAGAGGAACGGAAACTTGAAGTGGATGACTTCCCCTGCATATAAATCGTTGAGCAGTCCATTCAAATCGAGCGACGCATTGCCCATCCCGATCACCGTCTGGCCGGCCACCCGCCCGGCGTGGCACAAAAGACAGTCGTTGACAATGCCCTTGCCGAATAGGCCCTGGGAACGGTGCAAGCCCATCGGCAGGCCGTCGTTGGCATAGGGGGCCGGGTAGAGTCCATAGCGATCTTCAATTTGTTTCGCGAAGTCGGCCGGCTTTGCCGTCAATCCCCAGCGTTTCCACAAGTCGTCGAAGGCACCGGCGGAACATAAAGGCGGATTCATCGCGGGTTGACCGCGCACGGCCAACGCTCCGCGCTGGGCCGGCGCGTCGGCATGCCCTTCCTCTTGGGCAAGCCCATTCGTGACAAACGTTACGATTACCGCGATGGCAAAAACTACGTAGCGCACGGCCATGCTCCTCGATTGGATCGAATTCCATCCTGCTCGACACGAGGCGGTCAAAAAGGGCTTCGCCTGCGCGACAGGGCACCAATGATAGTACCGGGCACTTGGTGGAAACCTTACATTTAGTAGCCCCCGAACATGGTTCTAGCGTAAACCCACCCGTTGATAGGAGTTCGCTCGCTCATCTTGACTCCGCGCATCAGTGAACTATCCTTGAGCGGACTATTCGTGCACAGGTAGCCATTGTAGGTAGCCATGACCACCCAAACCAAGTCGGCTGAAAGGCGCAAGACGGAACGGCACAAGCACCGCGTGCGCGTGTCCTGCGCCTGCTGGGCAATCGCCATTTGCGCTTTGGCGAGGCCGCGTTGGAAGACATCGGCACGGATGGCCTGGCGTTAAAGGTTGACCAATCCTGCCGCAAAGGAACCGTGGTGATCATGCAATTTGCGGGAGTGGCGGAACCATTCGCCGAGCCCATGCTATTGCGAGCCGAATGGTCCCGTGCGCTTGAGCCGACGAACACTGGTACTCTCACCCACTTGGTAGGTTGCTCGTTTACCTCGCCTTTACAGGAAAGGGAGTTGAAGGCACTGCTCACGGCGGTCAAGACTGCACCGGCCCCAGCGCAAGAAGCGCCCGCCAAGCGCCGCCCCGGATGGACCCTTTCCTGGTAGGCAGCGCGAGCGAAAAACGTTCCCTGCTCCGTCGTGGCGGCTTGTCCGTGCCCGTGACCTTGTGTCGCGCCGCGGGGGGCACGCCCATCGCGGCCTGCGTCGTGGATCGCTCTCTGAAAGGCCTGGGTGTCCTGGTCGACCGACCCTTTACGCGGGGAAGCTTGTTGACTGTGCGGCCTAACGGCAGTCACGCAAAAACCATCTCTGTCCAAATCGAAGTGCGCAACTGCCGGCAAAAAGGCAACCAGTGGCTCCTCGGCTGTCATTTCCTACAAGCACCGCCCGCCAACGTGCTCATGCTTTTGGGATGATAGTTCTGGGCAAGGGTCCAAACACGATTGCCACTCGTCGCGGGTTCGTAGCGGCTACTCAGCCGACGGCGTGAAGAAGAAGAATGGGAAATGTAACCGGACCTTTTGCTTCCTACATGTAATGCTTGAGGCGCATCAGTGCCGGGGTGCCATGCTCATGGTACTCCATGAGCATGCATTCGAAAGTGCCCCATCGCGACCACAACGACGTCCATCCCATGGTCATGGAGTACCATGAGCCTGGCACCCGAGCGGGAAGCAGCGGAACGTAACAAACGCGATGTCGCCGATCTCGCCATCTTTAAAGATGGCGGGCATCGTGACCTGCTACCCCCCGGCGCGGCGCACCAGCAGGCGGAACTCCTTCCGGACGGACTTATGCAGGAACCGGGCAAACGAACCGTCCAGGCCGTGAATCGAAATCAACTCGACCACGTCCGCGAAATCCTTGTGAGTGCGGCGCATGTTGCCCAGGCCACAGGCCAGCTTCGACTGGATCAGTTGCGCGAGAGAAAGCACGGGGAGTCTCTCAATGGTTATCACGTGCTTGGCTTCTCTCGGATTGGGGAATTTTGCTTCCTGTCCCGGTCCCTCGTATTCGCCGGCGAGCACGCACTGCACCGCCACGCCGGACGGTGAGCGAAATTCCTTGACGGTCGGAATCCATTGGAACCCTTCGGCTTCAAGCACATCGCGAAACGCGGCGGCGTTTTCGGCATGAATCAGCAAATCGAGATCGACGGTATTGCGACGGTATCCGTGCAGGCACACGGCGACGCCGCCAATGATCGCGTGGTCAATTCCCTCACGCGTGAGCAAGGTGTGAACGCGCCGTGCGACCTCCCAGAGCGTTTCGTTTTCAAGCATTTGGAACGCCCGTCGAGCGGTAGTTTTCGTAATCATACGCGGATTCTACTTCACGGGGTTCCCGGTCTGAAGGCTTACCTTGCACCGCGGCTTGGCAAGCACGTCTCGATGAACTCTGCGATATCGCGCTTCAGTTGCGCCCGGCAGTCTTTCACGATATACATCATGTGCCCCGCTTCGTAGTAGCGCCAGCTTACGTGCTTGCGCATCTCGGGGTGCAGGTTCATGTGGCTAAAGGTGTATTGTGCCGCGAGGTAGGGAGTGGCCAGATCGTAATAGCTGGCACAAACGAGGACCCGCAAGTGGGGGTTTTTGGCGAAGGCGTTGCGCAACGCGGCGGCAGTTTCGGCATAGCCGTTTTGCTTGCCAAAATCCCACGGGGCGATGCCGCCGCTGACGTAATACGTCATGTCAGTGTCGTATTTGAGCTCGGTTTGAAGGTAGTGAAAGAACGCGGCCTGGAACGGTGGGCGGATCAGCGTGCTGGACGGATCGAACTCGGCAGTCTCGCCCGCATTGAGCGGCGATGGTCCGGTGAGCCTGCCGTCCAAGCGGCCGATAGTCAATTTTCGGTCACGCAACAATTGACGCGTGAATTGCGCCACGCCGAAGCGAAACTCGCTCCTATCCAGATAATCGCGGTCCAGGCCGGTGAAGCGAGTCAATTGATCGAGGGTTTCCTTGCGGTCGGACGGGCTCAGCCGGTCGCCTCGGTCGAGCGCCGAACGGTACCGGGTCATGGCCCATTGCTCGGCTTCCTTGAGGACGGAACGCAAATCCCGGTTTTGCAAATCGGGCGGCAGCTTTTTGTGATACCAGGCATCGGCGGTGTAGGTGGGCAGGAACAAGGCGTACGGCAATGGGGCGTCCGCGGTCGGCCGGACCGTGCCGTAGTCGAGAATGGTCGAAATCAGACAGATGCCGTTCACCGCGATGCCCTGGTCGATCAAATGACCGGCCAAGCCTGCGCTGCGAAAGGTGCCGTAACTTTCACCCGCGATGAATAGCGGCGAGAGCCAACGCTGGTTCTGGTGAATGTAGAGCCGGATGAACTCCCCGACTGATTGAATGTCGCCTTGGACGCCGTTATAGCGGCGGGCGATTTCCTCGGTCTTGGCGCGGCTATAGCCGGTGCCGACCGGATCGATGAACACGAGGTCCGTCTGGTCGAGCCAGGTGGACTCGTTGTCGATGATCTGGAAAGGCGGCGGCGGCATGTCGCCGTTATCGAGCAGCTTCGCGATGCGCGGCCCCATGCCGCCCATGTGAACCCAAATGGACGCCGAGCCGGGACCGCCGTTGAAGGCGAATGTCAACGGGCGCTTGCCGGCGTCCTGCTTGTTAAGCGTATACGCGATGTAAAAAATGTGCGCCTCGACCTCGCCCTGCGTGTTTTTGAGCGGCATTTGGCCGGCGGTCACGGTGTAGTCGAGAGTCTTGCCGCCGATTTGGAGCGTGTGCTTCGTGGACTGGTTTGCCGGAATCGGCTCGGCGAGGGGGATTGATTTAGGCGCCGCCGACTTCTTTTTGGGCTGTTGGGCCGAGAGTGGACAGGCAACACCGAATAGCAGCAGCAGCGCATACACAATCGCCCGGTGCGGGGATTTCATGATGGCGACCTCATTGAAGGAAAAGCCGGCGTGTCCAGATGGAGTTAGCGCCTGTCCGCTGCCTCCCGGTTCATTTCTTCTCCGCAAACGCATAAAGATGGCCCGCGGTTCGGATGTAGATCGTGTCGTCCGCGATTGCCGGCGACGCCGCCACTCGTTCGCCCAGGCTGGGATTGGTGGCCGCCACTTCCGCCTTGCCGGAACCCGACTCGAAGCACCGTCACGGTCCCGTCGTCCAGGCTGGTGAGATAAACGTGCCCGTTGGCGGCGACGGGAGAGGCATAATACCTCCCGGATGCGCGGCCGCTCCTGATAGGACTGCTTGCCCGTTTTGATATCGTAGGCGGTCACGACGCCACCATCCTTGACCATGATGAGTTGTCCGCGATAGGCAAGTGCCGACGGGACATGCGGCAGGCCCTTGGCCTTCCTCCAAAGGACGTGAGTTTTGGTAATGTCGCCGGCGCCGCCGCCCTTGATGGCGAATGCGCTGTCCTTCCCCTCGGACATGAATTTCATGATCGTGTCCCATTCGTCGCGCGTGATTTTGCCGTCCTTGTTGAGGTCCTGATTGTCGAAGAAATCCTTAAGCTGGCTGTTTCTGCGCCTCCCGCGCGAGATAGCGCCGTCGCCGTCCTTGTCCAACAGCTTAAGCAGATCGTCAAAGGTTGGCATCTTGGCGGCATCGTCCCCTCCGGCCGCCCCGCCCGCGAAAAGCAGGATATTTCCCGCCGCGACTGGGCTGTTGCAGCAACCAGCCGGGATGCCCGTCACGGACCATTTTTCGTCGCCCGTCCCAAGATCGTAGGCGATAAGCCGGGCATGGCCGGGGGCGACTACCTGCTTGCCGGTCGGCGTATCCCAAACCACGGGGGTACCGTAGGAGATCGGCGAGAGCCGCTTCTTCTCCCACTTAAGGCTGCCATTTGCCAGATCTATGGCCATGAGCTTCGCGTCTTTGGTCAGGTCGCGGAGCAAAATGACCATGCCGTCGGCGATGATGGGCGAGACACCGCTGCCGAAGTTCCCCATTATTTGTGCCGTCGGCATTTGCCATTTCCAAAGCTCTTTGCCGGACAGGTCGTAGCAAAACAAGCCGCACGAGCCGAAGTACGCGACGATGCGTTTGCCGTCTGTCGCGGGCGTAGATGCCGCGGGGCTGCCCTCGGTCTTGTGGTAGGCTTCGATCTTGTCGGCCGGCGCTTCTGTGCGCACGCTTCCTTCCCGTCGACACGTTGGTATGCAATGGTGAAGAGTTTGCCGCCTTCGAAGGCCGTGACGATGAGCAGGTCGCCGGCCACGATCGGCGAGGACATGCCGCTCGGCGATCGCGACTTTCCATTTCAAATTCTTCGCCGCACCAAACTCCACCGGCGGCTTTTGCCCCTCCGAGATGCCCGAGCCGTTTGGCCCGCGAAACTGCGGCCACCCAGCCAGGCATCGCTTGCGAACCCCACGGCCGCCAAAAAAGCAAACGTCACCAACGCGAGCAATGTCCTCATGTCGTACTCCTCGGCTAAGGTGGGAAACAGGCACACCGGCCGTGCCCGCAAGACTTGTCCCTATTAATAGTGAAAACCATTGCGAAGTGATGGCAGCATCCCATTTCCCGCATGGAATGTCTCGGCTAAGGCTTCCTGCTTCGGCCGTCGTCCTTGATCTTCTCCAAAAGTGCGGTCAGTCTGCGCACCGTGTCGGGTTCTTGAGCCCAGCGGTTATTTCTTTCCTCCGGGTCTTCGTCGAGGTTATATAACTCTCCCCGCGCTCCACCCGGCCTGGGTCGGATAACCGGCGGACTGGTGAAGCCGCGTGAGCCGAGACCCGTGGCGAGCCGCCACGGCCCTTGGCGGATTGCAAAGCTGCCGTCATAAGAGTGGAGCACGGTGGCTTCCCGTACTGGACGAAGGCGTTTCTCACCCAACAGGACCGGCAGCATATTGAAACTGTCTTCGGCGGCGTTCGCGGGCAAATCCTTGCCGACGATAGCGGCGATAGTCGCGAATAAGTCAATCAAACAAACCGTTTCCGCGCTGGTGGTGCCGGCGTTTATTTTGCCCGGCCAGCGGGCGATGAACGGAATGCGATGGCCCCCTTCCCAGATGTCACCTTTTTGGCCGTGCAGTTGGCCGTTGGCGAGGTGTTTCCAGCGCCTGATGTCTTCTGGAGTCCAGAAGGCGCCGTTATCGCTGGTGAAGATAACAAGCGTGTTGTCGGCGAGCTTGGCGTCATCCAGGGCTTTTAGAACTTGGCCGACCGAGTCGTCCAGCTCCACGACCAAATCGCCATACGGGCCTGCCTTGCTCGCGCCTTCGAACTTTTTGGCGGTCACCCACGGCATGTGGGGTGCGCTCATGGCGAAGTAAAGGAAGAAAGGTTTAGCGGCGGACTGTTTGCGAATGAACTCGACTGCCTTTTCGGTCAGTTTGCCCTGGACCTCGTCGTGTTTGAAGCCCGGGGCCATCGGACCGGCCCGCCAGAAGCCGGCACCGCCGAAGCGTTTCGGAGCGCTGGCCTTGCTCCAACCGGTTGGCGGTCGCACGACCCGCTCGTTTTCGATGTAGACATAAGGCGGCATATCGTGCGGCGCGGGGATGCCGAAGAAGTAGTCGAAGCCGACCGAGCGCGGGCCTGGCGCCAACTCCTGGGCATAATCGGTTTTCGGCAGATTGCCCAGCCCCAGGTGCCACTTGCCGATGCAAGCGCAAACGTATTCGTAAAGGCGTAACAGCGACGCGATGGTCATGCGGCCCGGCTCGATCAGCAGCGGGTCGTAGCCGAACAGCACGCTCTCTTTAAGCTTGGTTCGCCAACAATAACGGCCGGTGAGGATTCCATAGCGCGTCGGCGTGCATACCGCCGCTGGGGCATGTGCGTCGGTGAAACGCATTCCCTGGACGGCCAGGCGATCGATGTGGGGCGTCGGGATTAGGGAGCGCGAGTTGTAGCAACCCGGATCGCCATAGCCAAGATCATCGGCGAGGATAAGGACGATGTTGGGCCGTTTTGCCGGCGTTTCACCCGAACTCGCCAATGGGACGAGCACGAGCGAAGCCGTGGTGGCCAAAGTGCAGAGAAGAAATCTCATCTTTGCGATATTCCGTTAGTGATGAATCTCGGGCAGCTTCATTTTCAGATTACGTACCAGAAACGCCCATTGATCGGCCATTTCCTCGATGGCCATGGCGGTGGGGCGACCTGCACCGTGGCCGGCGGGGTCTCGATGCGAATGAGAACAGGGGCGGGCCCGGACTGGCAATGTTGCAACTGGGCCGCGAACTTGAAGCTGTGCGCCGGCACCACCCGGTCGTCGTGATCGGCGGTGGTCACGAGCGTCGCCGGATAAACTGTGCCAGGGCGGAGATTGTGATAAGGCGAGTAGGACAACAGCACCTTGAACTCCTCGGGATCGTCGGATGAGCCATAGTCATCGACCCAGAAGCGGCCCGCGGTGAATTTGTGGAAGCGGAGCATGTCCATGACGCCGACGGCAGGCAGGCAGGCGCCGAAGAGGTCGGGACGCTTGCACATCACGGCGCCCACCAGCAGGCCCCCGTTGCTGCCTCCCTGAATGGCGAGGCGCGCCGGGCGGGTGTACTTATTCTCCACCAGCCACTCGGCGGCGGCGATGAAGTCCTCATACGCTTTGGGACGGTTCAGGCGCGTGGCGGCATGATGCCATTCCTGGCCATATTCGCCGCCGCCGCGCAAATTCGCCTGCGCGTAGACGCCGCCCATTTCCATCCACGCGAGCTTGCTCACGCTGAAGGTCGGCGTCAGGCTGATGTTGAACCCACCATAAGCGTAAAGCAATGTCGGATTATCGCCATTCAGCTTGAGCCCCTTCTTGTGACTAAGGAACATGGGAATCTTGGTGCCGTCCTTGCTTTGGTAGAAAACTTGCTGGACGACATAGTCTTCGGAACTGAACTGAACCTTGGGCTTCCGAAAAAGTTCGCTGCTGCCTGAAACCAGGTCATAGCGGTAAATCTGACCGGGGACGTTGAAGCTGGTAAAGGTGTAAAACGTTTCCGTGTCAGCGGGCCGGCCGCTAAAACCCAGGGCGGTGCCGATGCCGGGAAACGCCACTTCCCTCACGAATCGGCCATCCAGGCGGAACATTTTCACTTGGGTCCGAGCGTCTCGCAGGTAACGGCAGATCAACAGGTTGCCAGTGAAATCCGCGTTTTCAAGCGTTGATGCGGCCTGGGCGACAACGGTCTGCCAATTCTTGCGGTCGGGTTTGCGGATGTCCACGGCCACAATCCGACCGCGCGGCGCTTCGTAACCGGTCCGGAAGTAAAAGATTGGGCCGTCATTGTAGATCAAGGCGTTCGAGGAATCGAAGGCGTCAATCAAATCCACGGGCATGCCATACGGCTCGTTCAAATCCTTGTAAGCGACGCGGGTCTTGCGGCTGGTGGTGCCGTCACCGATGTAAATAATGAGGTAGCGGCCATCCTCGGTCACAGAGCCGCTGACGTTCCAGGTGGGCTGCTCGGGGCGGTGGTAGACGAGCACGTCCTCACTTTGCGGCGTGCCCAGGCGGTGATAGTAGAGCTTCTGGTTAAGGGGCAGGCCCTGGAATTTCTTGCCCGCCTCGGGCTCAGGATACCGGCTATAGAAAAAGCCCTTGTCGTCGTGCGTCCAGGAGGCGCCACCGTATTTCACCCAACGGATATCGTCGCCCAGCACCTGGCGCGTCGGAACGTGCATGACTTTCCAGCGGCTCCAGTCGGAACCCGCTTCCGAAACACCATAGGCCAGATACTTGCCATCCTCGCTGAAGGCCAAGCCCGCGAGCGCCACGGTGCCATCCTTGGACCACTGGTTCGGATCGAGAAGAACTGCGCGGTTCCGCGCTAAGCGTTTCTTGCGTGTAAACCACGGACTGGTTTTGCAGTCCGTTATTCTTGCTAAAAACATAGCGCGGTCCGTGGCGGGACGGCGCCGACATCTTCTCGAAGTTCCATAGCTCGATGAGCCTCTTCTTGATCGGCTCGCGCTCGGGGATTGCGTGCAGATAAGGGATGGTGACCTTGTTCTGCGCCTCCACCCATTCCGCCACTGCCTTCGATTCGCGGACGTCTGCTTCCAACCAGCGATATGGGTCGTTCACCACGACACCATGATACGTGTCCGTGTGATCGACTCGTTTGGTGGGCGGATAGATTATTGGAGCATCAGCGGCGGAAGCACCTACGGCGAATCCCGCCAGGCACAGGGCTGCCACGGACGCGGATCGAAACATGTGAATCTCCCCTTTTCAAACGTGCCGGTCCCAGGAGGTATCATAGAGATCGTTCATTCGACCGGAGCGCGGACTTGGGTTCCATGAAGGCCAAGATCGGCGCCCGCCTCGCGAATTTCCCGTTTTCATGTCCGAAAACGGCCAGCTAATCTGCCGGCCACGGCTACAATCAGGGCATGACCATTGATGACGATGTTTGCTATCGAGCGCCGTGTGCGCGCGACACCCGCTTTGACGGGGTGTTTTTCGTCGGCGTGAAGACGACCGGCATTTACTGCCGGCCGGTTTGCACGGCGAAAACGCCTGGCCGCGCTCGCTGCCGGTTCTTCGCCAGCGCCGCCCTGGCCGAGCAAGCCGGCTTTCGGCCCTGTTTGCGCTGCCGCCCGGAACTCGCACCGGGCCAGGCACCCGTCGATAGCGTCCGCACGATTGCCCGCGCCGCGGCGGCGCGCATCGAAGCGGGGGCCCTCAGCGCTGGCGGCAGCCTGGAAGGCTTGGCCGCGAGTTTGGGCCTCAGCTCGCGCCAGCTGCGCCGCTCGGTGCGCAAAGAACTTGGCGTATCGCCCGTCGAGCTGGCGCAAACGAATCGGTTGCTGCTGGCCAAACGCTTGATCGCCGAAACGCAACTTCCCATGGTGCAGGTCGCGTTCGCGGCCGGGTTCGAAAGCGTGCGGCGGTTCAACGCCCTTTTTCGCAGCCACTATCGGCTGACACCCAGCACGCTTCGGCGCTCGTCGTCGAAGATGGTCGCCGGCGATTGTTTGCGATTGGTGCTCGCCTATCGTCCGCCGCTGGACTGGCAGGCGCTGCTGCGGTTTCTGGCGGCGCGCGCCATTCCCGGCGTCGAGTGCGTGACGGATGACGCGTATCAGCGCACCGTTGGCCTGGGCGGCTATCGCGGCTGGCTTAGCGTTTCCCCGGTCGCCAATCGCAATCTGTTGGCCGTCAACATTGCCACGGCGCTGGCGCCGGCGCTGCCGTCGATCCTCGTGCGCCTGCGGAATCTGTTCGATCTGGATGCTCGGCCCGACGTCATCGCCGAACATCTCGCGCTGATCCGCTGCTGGCGCCGTGGGTCGAGCGCCAGCCGGGCTTGCGTGTGCCGGGCGCGTTCGATTCGTTTGAGCTTGGCATGCGGGCGATCCTGGGGCAGCAGGTTTCCGTGCGCGGCGCATCCACGCTTGCCGGCCGCTTTGCCCAGCGGTTTGGCGAGCCGATCGAGACGCCGCTGGCTTGCTTGAACCGCATCGCGCCGACAGCCGCCGCCCTCGCCGCCGCTCGCAGCGCCGCGCTTGCCGGCCTTGGCTTGCCGAGCGCTCGCGCCGAAAGCCTGCGACACCTGGCGCGCGCCGTCGATCGTCGCGCGCTCGATCTCGAACCCGGAATCGACCCGAACGCGATCGTCGCCAAACTGCTGGAGCTTCCCGGCATTGGACCGTGGACCGCGGAATACATCGCGATGCGCGCCTTGCGCTGGCCCGACGCATTCCCGGCGGGTGATCTGGGGTTAGTGAAGGCCACGGGGTTGAAGTCCGCCACCGCGCTGCAAAAAGCCGCCGAGCGGTGGCGACCGTGGCGGGCCTATGCGGCCATGCACTTGTGGGAAAGTCTTAAAAACGATTCCAAATAGCGCAACGACATTAGCACGTCTTATTTACCACGAAACATGCAAAAAAAGGAGTAATCACCGTGGCCACTTATTTCAGCTACATCGAGTGCCCCCTGGGCCGCATGCTCGTTCGCGGTGACGGACAGTTCGTGACCGGTCTGTTCATGGCACAGCACAAGCGCTGGCGGGGTCCCGATCCTTCGTGGCACGAGGCCGACGCACCGTTCGCCGAAGTACGCGCGCAACTCGCCGAATATTTTGCGGGCCGACGGCGCCGGTTCGATGTGCCTCTCAAGGGCTCCGGCACACCGTTTCAACAGCGCGTCTGGCAGGAGTTGGTGCGAATCCCTTTCGGCACGACGATCACCTACGCCCAACTCGCCCAGCGCATCGGCCAACCCACCGCGGCCCGCGCCGTGGGCCACGCCAATGGCCGAAATCCCATCTCGATCATCGTTCCCTGCCATCGGGTGATCGGCGCCGACGGCAAGCTCACGGGCTATGCCGGCGGCATCGACAACAAGCAGTGGCTGCTCGCCTGGGAGCGTAACGCCTAACCGAGCAAACCATACGTGCTTGCCTGGGTTACGTGAAAAACTCCAGGCGCGGCTCCAAAGCATGTCCTATAGTTGGATGCCCCTTTCCCCAATAGGCCGCTTTCGAGTTATGCGCTCGGAAGACGGCGATTATTTATCGGCCGCCAGCCAAGAGCCACCTTATGGGTCAAAAGATCCTTCTCGTCGAAGACGATGAGATGAATCGAGACATGCTTTCCCGGCGACTGCAATTGGAGAACTATGAGGTCGTGCAGGCGGTCAATGGGCTAGAGGGGTTGGCGCTGTGCGCACGCCGAAGGCCCGGATTTGATTTTGATGGACATTAGCTTGCCCGAGTTGGATGGCTGGGAGGCCACTCGACGGCTCAAAAGCGACCAGGCCACATGCCGCATTCCGGTGATTGCTTTGACGGCGCACGCGATGGCCGGTGACGCGGAGCGATTCTTCGAAGCCGGCTGTGACGGCTATGAAAGCAAGCCGATCGATTGGCAACGGCTCATGGCCGCGATGACAGCACTTCTGCCCACGAGGACTCATTGATGGACCGCACGCCGCCTTCGTTACTGCTGGTCGATGATGAAGAGATGAATCGAGACATGCTGGGCCGCCGCCTGGAACTTGAGGGCTATGCGGTCACTCTCGCCGAAGGAGCGCAGCGAGCGCTGGAATTGGTCGAAAGCCGAGCGTTTGATTTGGTCTTGCTCGACGTGATGATGCCCGAGATGAATGGCTTGCAAGCCCTGCGCTGCATTCGCGAGCGGCAGGGTCCGGCAGAATTGCCGGTCATCATGGTGACGGCTAAAGACCAGAGCGAAGACGTCGTCGAGGCATTCCGGCAGGGGGCCAACGACTATGTCACCAAGCCGGTGGATCTGCCAATTGCGCTGGCCCGGATCGCGACCCAGGTGTCCCATAAGAGAACGCAGGCGGCGCTGCGCGAAAGCGAGACGCGCTACGCTCTGGCGGCGCGCGGTTCCAACGATGGACTTTGGGACTGGGACTTGCAAACGGACCAAGTGTATTATTCCCCGCGCTGGAAGGCGCTCTTGGGTTACAC
Source organism: uncultured Planctomycetota bacterium (assembly GCA_963750865.1). Lineage (GTDB taxonomy): Bacteria > Planctomycetota > Planctomycetia > Gemmatales > Gemmataceae > CAVVSQ01. Next base: position 113,947 of record CAVVSQ010000015.1, on the reverse strand, counting down.
CGAAGCGGAGCTTGGCAGTGGACCGGACGAATGGCTTCAGCGCGTCAATGCAGAGGACTTGCCGCGCGTCCAGTCCGAGATTGCCGCGCATCGCGCCGGGCTGACGCCGCATTTCGAAAACGAGCATCGACTCCTGCACCGGGACAACACCTACCGCTGGGTGCTGAGCCGTGGCTTGGCCGTGCGCGGGCCGGATGGCCGGGCACTGCGAATGGCCGGCTCGCTGACGGACATCACCCGCGACAAGGTCGTCGACCCGCTCACCGGGCTTCCCAATCGGGTTCTCTTTATCGATCGGCTCGCCCGCATCTTGGAGCGGTCTAAACGCGACCGCGACTGTGCATTTCGCGGTGCTGTTCCTGGATTTGGACCGCTTCAAGGTGATCAATGACAGCCTCGGCCACCTCGTGGGCGACCGGTTGCTGGTGGCCGTGTCGCGGCGCCTGGAGCCTGCGTGCGCTCTTCGGACACGATCACGCGCTTGCCGAAGCAGTCCACGGTCGCTCGCTTGGGCGGGGATGAGTTCACCGTGTTGCTGGAGGACATTCAGGGGGTCGAGAATGCGGTCACCGTGGCCCAGCGCATTCAGCAAGAGCTGGCCGTGCCGTTTCAATTCGACGGGACCGAGATATACACCAGCGCCAGCATCGGCATCGCCGTGGGGCCGGCGGTCTACCACGAGCCCGACGAGATGCTGCGTGATGCGGACGCGGCGATGTACACCGCGAAATCGGCAGGCAAAGCCCGATGCGAAGTGTTCGATGCCGCCATGCGCGAGCTCGCCTTGGCCCGGCTACAGCTCGAATCGGACATGCGCCGCGGGCTTGAGCGGCACGAGTTTTGTCTGCATTACCAGCCAATCCTGGCCCTTGATGGCGACCGCCTGGTTGGGTTCGAGGCGCTGGTGCGCTGGCAACATCCCGAGCGTGGCTTGCTCTCGCCCACGGAATTCATTCCCATCGCGGAGGAAACGAACCTGATTGGGCCGCTCGGTTGGTGGGTCCTTGAGGAAGCGTGCCGCCAGATGAAGGAATGGCACAATTCCTTTCCCTGCGAGCCCCCGTTGAAGATCAGCGTCAATCTGTCCAGCAAACAGTTCCTACAGGCGGACCTGGCCGCGGAAATCAAGCGTTTGCTGAGCCAAGTCGGGCTTGATCCTCATTACCTGAAACTGGAGATCACGGAAAGTGCCATCATGGACGACCCGGACGCGGCGTCAGTCATGCTCGCCGATCTGCGCGCCCTGGGAATTCAAGTTTGCATCGACGACTTCGGCACCGGCTATTCCTCGCTGAATTACTTGCATCGCTTTGCCGTCGACACGCTGAAAATCGATCAATCGTTCGTGCAGCAGATGGGCAATGCTGAAGAGAACATGCAAATCGTGCAGTCCATCGTCGGCTTGGCCCACAACTTGTCCATCGACGTCATTGCCGAAGGGGTCGAAACCGAAGGCCAACGACGCTGTTTAGCGAGCTTGAACTGTGAATATGGCCAAGGTTACTTCTTCTCAAGGCCGATGGACAAGGAGGCGGCGGAAGACTTGTTAGCGGCTAAGCTCCCGAAAGATCGGCGGCTTTGACCCGACCTTGATGGAACCGGCCTATGCGCTTTTCGCGAGCTAAAATCCTGTTGGCGGCTGCGATCTCGCGGTCTCTGCATTGCTTGGTGCGCGGCTCGTGGCGGCGGGATTTTTCGACGCTGCTGCAGCTATACCGCGACCCCAGGCGAGCAAGCCCCGGAGTAAGAGCAGTGGCCGGAAAGGACAGTCACCTCGAACGCCTGCGCGGGGGTTACAACCTCGTGATGGCTTTGCATCCGCGGTGTCCGTGCTCGCATGCCAGCGTGGCGGAGCTCGAGCGAATTCTCATGGATGCTCCCGAAGAACGCTGCGGGTGCACGTGCTCGCCTACCAGCCCTCATCATCTGCCGGGGAGGATGGCTGGCAAGACTCCGAGCTGTTGCGCAGGGTGCGAAGAATTCCCGGCGTTTTCCTCTATCACGATCAAGAAGCCGAAGAGGCCGAGCGCTTTGGCGCGCGTACTTCGGGCCAGGTCGTCCTTTATGGCCCCGGCGGAGAGTTGCTGTTTCATGGCGGCATAACTTCGTCGCGCGGACATGAGGGCGAAACGGCTCGCCCACCAGAGCCTTGCGGTCTCTCTGGCGGTGAAACGACATCCGCGCTATCGACCACGCCCGTTTTTGGTTGTCCGCTCCACGCCCCGCTCGTCAGCAGGTGCAACAATGAGACGATAGTGGCCACTTCGATTGAGCATGCGGACCCTAGACACGCGCGGACATGTGTTGTTTCAGAATGAATTGACCCGCATCCAGCGGCGGACGGATCGCATGTTCGCCTGGTTGTTGCTCGTCGAATGGCTTGCCGCCATCGTGGTCGCTTTATGCGTCACGCCGCGCACCTGGATGGGCAGAGCACAGCGCGGTGCATATTCATGTGTGGACGGCGCTTTTTCTGGTTGGCGCCGTCATCAGCCTGCCGGTGCTGCTGGCTTTTTGTCTGCCGGGCGGACGCTTACCCGCCATTTGATCGGCGTGGCGCAGATGCTCGTCGGGGCCGTACTGATTCATCTCAGCGGCGGGCGCATCGAGACGCATTTCCACGTCTTTGGCTCGCTGGCATTCCTGGCGTTTTATCGCGATTGGCGAGTATTGGTGACCGCCTCAGCCGTCGTCGCCGCCGATCATTTCTTGCGCGGCATCTTTCTTCCTCAATCCGTTTACGGCATCCAAGTCGTCGATGAATGGCGCTGGCTGGAGCACGCCGCCTGGGTTCTGTTCGAAGACGCCTTCTTGATCCGGGCCTGCCAGCAGAGCATCCAGGAGATGCACGCGATCGCCGAGCGCCAGGCATGCCTGGAAAACACCGATATTGCCGGAGTTGGCCCTGATTGCACCAGCAGGCGATGCGATAGCCAACCGGGTCAAAAGCTCGTTCTTGGCCAACATGAGCCACGAGCTGCGGACGCCTTTAAATGCCGTCATCGGCTACAGCGAGCTGTTGCAAACGTTGGCGCAGTGCAAAGGGCAGACCGAGACCTTGAGCGATCTCAACCGCATCACCCAGGCCGGCCGGCACCTGCTGTCGCTCATCAATGACGTTCTGGACATTTCCAAAATCGAAGCGGGCAAAATGCAGTTCTTTCTTGAAGACCTCGACGCAGGCCATTTGGTTCAGGACGTGGTGGCCACCGTGAAGCCGATGATCGAGAAAAACGGCAACACCTTGATCTTGCAGAACGACGGCACCTTGGGAACCATCCGCGCCGATCTGACGCGCTTGCGGCAATGTTTGTTCAATCTTCTAAGCAATGCGGGCAAGTTCACCAAGAAGGGGACGATCACTTTGGACGTCGGCCGGCAACAACGCGGCCGGCGGCGAACGCATTGTCTTCCGCGTTCACGACACGGGCATCGGCATGGCGCCGGAACAAGTGAACCGGCTTTTTCAGCCATTCACCCAGGCCGACGCGTCCACCACCAGGAAGTATGGAGGGACCGGCTTGGGCCTGGCCATCACGCGGAATCTGTGCCGGATGATGGGCGGCGACATCGAAGTCCAAAGCGAGCTCGGCCAAGGCACGACTTTCATCTGCTGGCTGCCCACCGTCGCCTCGGCTGTGCTCCGCGCCCGCGGTGCCCTCCACTGTCTCGGCCATGCCGGCAAGCGCCGATAAAGTCGGCGCCGTCCCACGACCAACCCACGATCCTGGTCATCGACGACGATCCGACTGTCGGCGACCTCTTGACGCGAATTTTGGGCCGCGATGGCTTTGCCGTGGCTCTGGCTGCAGCGGCACCGACGGGCTGCGGCTGGGCCGAGAATTGCGTCCCCGAGCCATCATCTTGGACGTGATGATGCCGGGCATGGATGGCTGGGCGACCCTTACCGCATTCAAGTCCGATCCCGAGTTGTCCGCCGTGCCGGTCGTGCTTCTTTCAGTCATTGACGACAAAGGCATGGGCTACTCGCTAGGCGCCTCGGACTATCTGACCAAGCCGATCGATCCGGAACGTCTTAGCGCGACGGTCAAACGCTTCAAGCACGCGCCGAGTCCTTCACGAGCGATTTCCGCGCCGGCACTGCAACTGACCAATTGACGCAGGCATCGCGACCTCCATGGACTTTCAACGCCCAATTCATAAATTTTCTACACTAACTCGAACAGGTTCCCGCCTGCCGCTTGGCGGGCAAGGGGATGGAGAGGGAAAACGGTGCAATTCCGTTGCAGGGCCGCTGCTGTGATCGGCTACATGGTTTCTCATCGTTTCGCCCCCGCACGCCTGGCCTTCACGTTAATCGAATTGTTGGTGGTGATCGCCATCATTGCGGTCTTGATCGCGCTTTTGGTTCCGGCGGTCCAGAAAGTGCGCGAAGCGGCCAACGTCACTCAATGCATCAACAATGAAAAGCAGCTCCTGCTGGCTATTCACGCCTACGCCGACGTCAATCAAGGCCGGCTGCCGCCTACTAACTTCTACCAGATCGTGAATGCCAAGTCCGGCAATGCCGCCGAGGGGAGCGCCTTTTACGCATTGCTCCCGTATTACGAGCAAAAGAATGTTTTCGATGCTTATACAAAAGACATTGCCAAGCCCGGCTACCTGACCGCACAGTTCATTCCGCTGGCCATTCACGTCTGCCCTTCCGACCCCACGATCAGCGGCGGCATCGGAACGGTCCCTCCCAACTACGCCACCGGCAATTACGCCTTGAACCTGGCTCTTTTCGGAGCCGGCGGCACATTCAACAGCAAGGGCGCTTCATCGCCCTATAAGATCGGCACCATCCCCGACGGCACCTCCAATACCATCGGCATCATGGAGGCATCCGGTTGCTTTCCCGGTTTTCCGGCCGTCAACCCGCAAACCGGGACATCGGAAAGCTACATGACCTGGCACTGGCCGGCTTATCCCAACCAGTTCGGTCCCTACTGGCCCAATCCCGATCAGCTACCGGGCCAGAAGAACTACACGGGAGTTTTCGCGTTGCCCCAGATTGCCGTCAGCATGATGCAGGCGGACCCGAACTTGTCGCAGAGCTATCACGCGATCATGAACGTCGCCCTCATGGACGGCAGCGTCCGCAACATCACCGCGGCCTTGAGCCAAAAAACCTGGACCAACCTCCTGACGCCCAACGATGGTCAGGTTCTTGGCGCGGATTGGTAGGCTGGCCAGTGCGCCGCATCGAAAACGTCCCGATCACCACCCATGCCACCCAAGCCGGCGCCGCCCCGAGCCGCCGCCCCTGCACGATATAGGCGGGTGCGTACCGTTAAAAACCACCGTTTGTTAACGGTCGCAGTCGGACGGCGCCGCGGCAAACGCTCCCGCCGCGCGCACGTGCGCATGATCGATACGCCGATCCTAGCATCCCAGGTGGGGACAGTGAGATAGCAATCACCCGCCCTCCGCGCGAGCGGTGCGTTGGGTGCCATGGCCTCGGTACTCCGTGGCCATGCCTTCGGGCCCCGCGTCGGCGCGGCGCCTGGCGCTGGTCTCCCGACCGCGCCGCACCTCTTCCCCCCCCTTAGTGAGGTCGGGGATAAGGCCGTGGCCGGGGTCGGTACTCCTGAGATCTCACGCTACGTGGGTGGTGAATGTTCGGTGGCCGGGGTCCCTGAATCGTTGCCGGTTGGTGTCAATCAGGCGAACAGCGGCGGTTCATCTCTTCTTCACGCAATCTTCACGGCCAGCGAGTCGCCAGCCGCTATCCTTATTGCCATGGAGGAGACAATCATGTCCAAAATCTCCCGGCTTGCTTTGTTGAGCGTCGTCCTACTCGGCGCGGTGGGCTGTAGCGGCGGCAATGATGACAAGCGCCTGAGCGGCGCCGGCGCTACTTTTATCTACCCTATCATGAGCAAATGGGCCAGCGAGTATGAAAAGGCCAAGGGAGTCAAAGTCAATTATCAATCGATCGGTTCGGGCGGCGGAATCCAGCAGATGACGGCGCAAACCGTGGATTTTGGCTGCTCCGACGGTCCCATGAATGACGAGCAATTGGCAAAGGCCAAGGAGACCAAAGGTGCTGTCGTCCACATTCCGCTGGCGATGGGCGCCGACGTGCCCGCCTACAATCTTGCTGAGGTCAAGGAGCAGCTCAAGTTCTCTGGTCCTGTTCTCGCCGATATCTATCTCGGCAAAATCAAGAAATGGAACGATCCTGCCATCATAAAACTCAACCCCGATGCCGCCGTGCCCGACAAGGACATCGCCGTCGTCCACCGCTCCGATGGTAGCGGCACCACCTATATCTGGGTCGATTACCTCAGCAAGGTCAGCCCCGAATGGAAGTCCAAGGTGGGTGTCGGCACGTCCGTCAACTGGCCGACCGGCATCGGCCAAAAGGGCAACGAAGGTGTTGCCGGCCAAGTCAAACGCTCCCCCGGCAGCATCGGCTACATTGAACTGATCTACGCCATCCAGAACGACATCAAATACGGCTCCGTGCAAAACAAGGACGGCGCCTTTGTGTCGGCCGATATGGAATCGGTCAGTGCAGCCGCCACGGCTTCCCTGACCGACATCCCCGAGGACCTGCGCTACTCCATCACCGACGCGCCCGGCAAAAGCTCCTACCCGATCAGCGGCACGAGCTGGGCGGTCGTCTACACGAACAATCCCGGCGGCAAGGGCAAGGAAGTCCGCGCCTTCCTCCACTGGTGTACCCACGACGGCCAGCGGTTTTGCGAGGCACTGCATTATTCCCGGCTGCCCCAGGGACTTGTCGAGCGCGTGGACCACCAGCTTGCGTTGATCAAGTGACAGAGAGAAACGTCCATGCCGGCCTACGCCGATAAACCCCTGCCTCGCGCAACCGAGCCGACGGAGCGGATTCTGGCCATGCCTCGTGTCAGGCAGCTCGGCGACCAGTTGTTCGCGCTGGCGTGCCGAACCGCGGCCTGGACAGTCATCGTGATCTCGATGGCCCTGGTGATGGTACTCTTCCGGCAAGCATGGCCGGCGATCCATTCGATTGGCGTCTCGTTCTTCACGACCATAAAATGGGACCCGGAGCCGACGCACCGCGAGTTCGTGCGCTGGCTTTCATATATGGCACGGTGGCAACCTCCGCTATTGCCATGGTGATTGCAGTGCCCCTCGGCGTGGGCACGGCGGTGTTTCTGTCCGAGATCGCCCCCCCGTGGCTGCGCGCGCACCGGCTCGTTTCTCGTCGAAATGCTCGCGGCGATTCCAAGCGTCGTCTACGGGTTCTGGGGCCTCTTCGTGCTGGCGCCTTGGTTGCAATCGATCATGACGCTACTCGGTGGCCCCAATCAAGGAGGCGTCGGCGTTTTCCCGGCCGGCATCATCCTGTCGATCATGATCGTGCCCTACGTCGCCGCGGTTTCCTTTGATGCGTGCCGAGCCGTGCCCGATGCGCAGCGCGCGGGCGCCATGGCGCCGGGCGCGACCCGCTGGCAGACGATCGTCGGCGTTGTCCTTCCTTACGCTCGCCCTGGCATTATCGGCGGTTGCTTCTTGGCACTGGGCCGAGCGCTCGGCGAGACCATGGCGGTGACCATGCTGATCGGCAACAAGACCGACATCAGTGTGTCCCTGTTCGCGCTGGGCAATTCCATTCCGAGCGTCATCGCCAACGAATTCACCGAGGCAACCTATGACCTTTACTTGGCGGCCCTTGTCGAGCTCGGCCTGGTGTTGCTGCTCGTCAGCATCGCCGTAAACTCCGCGGTGCGCTGCTTGATTTGGAGGATAGGAAGACCGGCGCGGTGCGCCGGTTTCTTGTCGACCTTGCCGGCGCTCGTGCCTTCAGAACACGTGAACCGGGCGATGACCGGAGTGCTCGGCATGTGTTTGGCGGTCACGGTTGGGTTCCTCTTGTTCATCCTCGGCTACCTTTTGGTTCAGGGCGTAACCGCGCTCAATTGGGCGTTCTTCACCAGCCTGCCTGCTCCGGTCGGCGAGGCCGGCGGCGGCATGGCGAACGCTTTGTATGGCAGCTTCTTGCTCGTCATCCTGGCATCGGCGTTGGCAATGCCCGTCGGCATGTTCGCCGCGGTCTATCTCGCGGAATACCGCAGTGCCCGCCTGGGTCGCATAGTCCGGTTTATCGGCGAGTTGCTGGCCGGAGTGCCGTCGATCGTGATCGGCATCTTCGCGTATTATCTCGTGGTCAAGCCGATGGGCCATTTTTCCGGCTGGGCGGCGCGTTCGCGCTCGGTGTCATGATGATTCCGATCGTGATGCGCGGCACGGAAGAAGCCTTGCGTCTCGTCCCCGCCTCGCTGCGCGTCGCCAGCCACGCTTTGGGAGCAAACCATTCGCAGACCGTGCTTAGAGTCGTGTTGCCCGCGGCGTTCCCGGCCATCGTCACGACCGTGTTCCTGGCGATAGCCCGCGTGGTCGGCGAGACGGCACCGCTCATTCTCACCGCATTCAACAACAGCCATTGGCCGCGTTCACCCAACGACGCCACGCCGTCGTTGCCCTATTTCATATTCAATTATGCCGTCAGCCCTTATGAAGACTGGCATCGCCAAGCCTGGGCCGCCGCCCTTGTGCTGGTCACCATCGTCATGTTGCTGAATTTCGGCGTGCGCCTGCTCACCGGCCGGGTCGCCGTGTCCACGCGGCAAGCTGGCTAGCCAGGTTCATAGAACAAGCTCCATGTGGCGATCGCCGTATCATCTGGCGCCTTTTTGGCGCCTACGGCATACTTTTGAGCGTTGCTTTTGGTCTCTTGGGCTGGCTGTTGCTCGCCCGCATGGAAACACATCTCCTTCAGGAGATCCAGCATGGCCTGGAAATAAAAACCTTGCTCATTCGCGAGCTCGTGAACCGCTCTGGGCCGTCGGAACTGCAAGAACAAATGAGCCTGCTTGCCGGCGAAACCAATGCCCGGATTACGCTCATTGACGCGGCGGGAAAAGTGCTGGCCGATTCCGCCGAGGAACCGTCCATGATGGAGAACCACCGGGATCGAATCGAGATTCAGCAAGCCGAAACCGCGGAGCTCGGCGCGGCCACGCGTTTTAGCGGCACGGTCCATCAACCGATGATGTATGTCGTGCGCCGCAACGATCAGGGTCCGGCGCGCTTTGCTGCGCATTGCCTTGCCGCTCACCGCGGTCACTGCTGAGATTCGTTGGCTCCAGCAAGTGGTGTGGACGGCGACCGGCCTTACGCTGATGATTGCCTTGCTCTTGAGCATTGCCATCGCCCGACGCCTTAGCGCACCGCTCGTGCAACTCGCCGCCGCCGCCGATGCGATCGTGCGCGGCGCTTATGGTGAAAAGGTGCTGGTGAACGCAACAGGCGAAGTCGGCGCCTTGGCGGCATCGTTCAACGCCATGAGCCACGCGTGCGCTGCCCACATCACCCAGATGAACCAAGACCGCGAGCAACTGCGGGCCATTTTCCGCAGCATGGTGGAAGGGGTTCTGGTGCTCGATGCCGAGCAAACCATTCTCTTCGCCAATGACGCGGCTACCCATCTCTTGGGTATGCCGCTGCGGTCGGCGGCAGGACAAAAAGTATGGCATGTTTTTCGGCACCGCCAGCTGAACGAAGCGGTCGAAAAAATTCTGGCTTCGGACGAGCCCTACCGATGCGATCTCGAATGGCAAGGGAGCGAGCGCCGCGACCTGGCGCTGCAGAGTGCACGTCTGCCCGGCGAACCGCACCGCGGCGCCGTGCTGGTCTTCCACGACGTCACGCACTTGCGCAAGCTGGAAACCGTTCGACAAGACTTCGTGGCCAACGTCTCGCATGAACTCAAGACGCCGCTTGGCGGCCATTCAGGCGACTGTGGAAACGCTGCTGGACGGCGCCATGCACGACCCTGAGCACAATGTCCGGTTTTTGCAGCGCCTTCGCGAAAACGGCGATCGTCTTTACCGGCTCGTGCAAGACTTGTTAACATTAGGTCGGATCGAGTCCAGCCAGGCCACCCTCGAAGTTGAGCCAATCTCCTTGAGGGCGGCCGTGGAAGCCTGCATTCACGGGCATGCCGGTCGGGCGGAGGCCAAGGATTTGCACCTTCTGGCCGAGCCGGCGCCTGAGCCGGTGGCTGCGCTGGCCGACGCGGAAGCCCTGGCCGAGATCCTCGACAACCTTGTGGACAACGCAATAAAATACACTCCGGCCGGTGGAAAAATCCTATTGCGTTGGTTTACCGAAGAGCACCGCGCGGTCCTGCAGGTTGTGGATACCGGCGTCGGCATTCCGGAAAAAGACCTGCCACGCGTTTTCGAGCGCTTCTATCGTGTCGACAAGGCCCGCAGCCGCGAACTGGGCGGCACCGGACTTGGCCTGAGCATTGTCAAGCACTTGGCCCAGGCGCTGGGGGGACCGTCACCGCGGAAAGCCGGGTTTCTCAAGGTAGTACCTTCACCGTTCGGCTTCCCCTCGCCACGATCTAGTGCATTGTCACACATAGCCTGAGTAGTCCATTAGGACGGATTGATAACCCGTCCCCGTCGAACCCGGACGGATTACCAATCCGTCCTACGTTCTCACGATCGGCAATTGCAACGTGACAGAGCCCTAGAGACAATCCACGGTATTTGCACCGCATCTTCACGAAATCTACACATTAGGCCTCTATCTTTACCTCCGTCCCGCATGGTTGCCACCGAGATAGCTGCGCTCCGCAAAGAACGATGCGCCTTCGAGGAGATTTGCCGTGAGTGCCGTCGGCTTTGCCCGAATCATGGTGGAGCGCCAGCAGACCGGGCGAACGCTGCCGGATGTGAACAGCCATCGCGTCAAGATGGAGACGCGCAACCTTTGTTTCTGGTACGGCACCACGCAAGCTCTCTTTGACGTCTCCACCGTCGTTCCCGAACGCTGCGTGACCGCCTTGATCGGGCCTTCGGGCTGCGGCAAATCCACTTACTTGCGAACGCTCAATCGCATGAATGAAATGATCGACGGCATCCGGCACACCGGCGAAGTCTCTTTGGCGCGGCAAGAGATTTACGCACGCGGCACCGATGTGGTGAATTTGCGCAAACGCGTGGGCATGGTGTTCCAGAAATCGAATCCGTTCCCCAAAAGCGTCTTCGAGAACGTTGCCTACGGTCCGCGCGTCGCCGGCATTCGCAAGCGAGGACGCTTGGCGGACATCGTCGAGCGCTGCCTGAAACAGGCCGCGCTCTGGGAGGAGCTCAAAGGTCGCCTTAGCGAGAATGCGCTGCAGCTGTCGGGTGGCCAGCAGCAACGGCTCTGCATCGCCCGCGCTCTGGCCACCGAGCCGGAAGTCCTCCTTATGGACGAACCCGCGTCCGCGCTCGACCCCGCCGCCACGGTGCGCATCGAAGATTTGATCTATGAGCTGAAAAAGAACTATACCATTGTGATCGTGACTCACAACATGCAACAGGCTGCCCGCATCTCGGACATCACGGCCTTTTTCTTTCAAGGCCGCCTTGTGGAAATGGGGTCCACCGACCAGCTGTTCACTCGGCCGGCGTTGAAGGAGACCGAGGATTATATCACGGGACGTTTTGGATAGCCCTATGTCCATCCATTTGAATCGTGACTTGGAGAACGTGCAACGGCGTGTTTTGGCGCTGGCGGCGGCGGTCGAGCAAATCGTCGACAAGTCAATCCGCGCTTTGTTCGAGCGCGACGCGCCGTTGGCCAAAAATCTGATGGAATCCGATACTCCCATCGACTTGGAAGAAAACGTCATCGAGGAGGAATGCCTCAAGATTTTCGCGCTGCACCAGCCGGTGGCAGGCGATCTCAGGCGCGTGGCAGCCATCGTAAAGATCAACAGCGATCTGGAACGCATGGCCGATCACGCCGTGAACATTGCCGAGCGCGCGCTCGCCCTCGCCCACGGCCCGGAGGTTCCGGTGCCCGCCGCCTTCCGGCAGATGACCGATCTGACCAACACCATGGTGCGCGATAGTCTCGACGCGTTTGTCGAGTTGGATGTAGTCCTGGCCAAACGTGTCTGCCGGCTCGATGATGAAGTAGATCGTTATAATCGCGCCATCATCGACCACGTCCGGGACTTCATGAAGCAATCGCCCAGCAACGTCGATCCGGGCTTGCACTTGATTTCCGCCGCCCGCCAACTGGAACGGGTCGCCGACCACGCTACCAATATCGCGGAGGATGTCGTTTACCTCGTGGAAGGCAAGATCATTCGCCACCACCCTGACTTGCTCAACTAGGATTGCCCCATGGCCAAAAGTAAGATCTTAGTCGTGGAAGATGAGCCGACGCTGGTGGAGGTCTTATCGTATAATCTCGAGCGCGACGGCTATGAAGTGGTCGTGGCCAAGGAAGGCCGCGAGGGGCTGCGCAAGGCGCAGATGCAGTTGCCGGACTTGGTCATCCTCGATCTGATGCTGCCTGGCCTGAATGGCCTCGAAATCTGCCGAGAGCTTCGCGCTGGCGCTCGAACCGCCGGCATCTCAATCCTGATGTTGACGGCCAAGGAAGAGGAAACGGATCAAGTCGTCGGCTTTGCCGTTGGCGCGGACGATTATGTCACCAAGCCCTTCAGCGTGAAGGTCCTTTTGCAAAGGATCAAGGTGTTGCTGCGGCGCCAGGCCAATCCGGAAACCGCCGGCGATGTCATCGAAGCGGCAGGCATTCGCATCGATAAACGTGCCCATCGCGTTGCCGTGGCTGGACAGTTCGTCGGCGTGACGCCGACGGAATTTCGCCTCTTGGAAACGCTGATGAAGCAGCCAGGCCGCGCCTTTACGCGCCATGACCTCATGGACGCGGCGGTCGGCGATGCCATCGTTCTCGAACGAACCATCGACGTTCACGTCAAATCCCTGCGCCGCAAACTCCTGGATGCCGGTGAGTGCATTGAAACCGTCCGTGGTGTCGGTTATCGTTTTCGCGAGAGCAAAAACACGCAGTGGGCGAGATAACTAAAGCGAATCACGGCTATAAAATCATTGCAACGATTGCACCCATTCGCTTGTTAGGACAGATGTCCAATTCAAGCCAGGACCGAGAATCATCGCCGCTTGAGAATCGGCGAGCACGGTTTGGCTATTCAGCAGTTGCACTGTCGTTTCGCCCGAAACAGTGGTGCCGGACTTGAGATGAAACGCGATGTTGACCAGGCTGCCTGCTTGGTCGCTGGCGATCGGCGTTTCGCTGTAAAGCTGGATCGTGAGCTGCCCCGTTGCCGCATTCACCATTGCTGATAGTTGCCAGCCGCTGCCTTGGCTTGGTATTGAGCCAAGGGTTATGTCGCTCGCTGACACGCGCAAAACAGACGGATCGAATGTTAGCGCCAACTCTGCCTCGATGAGACCCGTGCTGCCTTCAGGGCGCGGCTGATCCAGAAGCACTGGCACGTTGACAACGCCATCTCGGTTCACTTGCACGGATGCAGGCACGCTCAACACCGGATCGGCCGCGAACGGCGACGCAAACAAATTGTCCGCAATCGGCGGATTGGGGAGCGCGGGAATTTTCGCAACCGGCAGTGCCAGCAGATAGTTGGAGACGAGCGACGTGCTGTTGGAGGTCACCGCGTTATCGCCGCTCAGATCACCGATGATGGCCGGATCGAGGAGCGTAAACGCGGTGAAGCCGGTGCTTGACGTGGAAGCGACGTTGGCGATCAGGCCCTTATCCACACCGTCAATATGATGATCGCCGTTGACGTCGCCGAAATAGGCGTCTACATCAACGGCGTTGGCCGGCACCACGGTGGCACCACCGCTCACGGCGATGTTTGCCAACACCAGCAAATCCTTGACCTGATATTGATTCCGCGCGGCGAAGGGAACAAATGCCGTGATATCGCCCAGGATTCGCGTTCCGCTCAGCGGCGTGGCGCTGGTAAATGCGAACGTGGCCACCGAATGAACGCCGTCGGCGCTCGGGACATTGCTCGTCATTTTGAATGTTGCCGACGCGTTGGAGGGATCGCTGATCCCGCCGGTGACGATGAGGATGTTGGCGTTGTAGGTCAGGGTAAAACCCGCGCTGGTGAGGTTGGCGGCGTTGTAGATCGTAATGGGAATGCCGACGTGGCCATCGTTGGCGGGGTCGTTGGGAACCTTGATGAGCGTGGTGGTGTCGCCGGACGCGTTGGGACCGCGCGCGAAATCGGGGATGCCCAAAACCTGCGTATTGTCATGTTGATAAGTGGTGGTGAAAGTGCCGACGAAGTCCGCAGGACCGCCGTGGCCGTCGTCCAGGCCTTGGCCGGAAAGGTTTTGAAAGCCGTTGTGGGCCACGCCGCTTATAAGGGTCACGGTATAAGTGTCGTCAGGCAAGGCTGCGGACCCGCTGGGGCTGGAGGCAACGAGGAAGTCGGACGAGACATTGAAGGTGAGCGTTTTTTTCGAGGCGTCGACGATCAACGTGCCGGGATAGGGTTGTGAGTTGTTGGAGCTTTTGCCCAGGAACACCACGTCTTGCTGGGTGCTGCCGGTGCCGAAGATGGTAAGGTCCGCCGGGTTGATCGCCTGGTTAAAGGTCGCCGTGAAGCCGGTCGCCGTCTTCGTGAGATTAGTGACCTTCAAGCCGGAAGTCGCAATGGACGCGCTGATGCCGCTGATGGTGATGGGCTTCCGCGCGATCGCGTCGCTGGCCGTGATCGTCTGATTTCCCGCGGTGTTGAGGGTGACGTCGAAAGCGGCGCTGCCGCCGGTCAATGGCGAATCGCCTGGAAGGGTCGCCTTGGGATCGCCGCTGCCCAGGTGTACCAAACCCGCATAGCCGGTCGCGAGATTTTGGAATTCATCAAACGCCTTGACGGTGACGCTCACCGCGGTTCCCGTGATGGCCGTCGCGGGCACCGTCACGGCGAAGTAGGCGGCGGCGGCGGGCGTGACCGCGATCGGACTGCTCGTTCCTTTCACGGCGCCGGCCGTGGCGGTGATCGTCCATGGTCCGCCGGCCACGGTGGTCAATGTCCCCAGGGTAAAGCCCAGGCCATTGGTCACCGTGCCGCCGGCCAGCGTGGGGACTTGGGGATCGGTTGTGGTGAAGGTAACCGGCCCAGAGAACCCAGCGACGGGATTGCCAAACAAGTCGGCGGCCTGTGCGGTGACAATAAAAGCTTTACCCGCAACGACGCTGGGGACGGCGTTCACGACGAGTTTGTTGACAGCGCCCGCGCTGACCGCAATGGGAGTAGTCGTCACCGACAGGCTTGCGTTGCTTTGGTCCGCAACGGTAACCGTTTGATTGCCTGCGGAAGCAAGCGTCACCGTGAAGGTATGCGAGCCGGCGTCGCTAGCCGCAAACGTGAAAGCGCTGGGGAAAACAGCTTGGCCGTCGGTGCTGCTAAGTTTCACGGTGCCGGTGTAGCCGGGCACAACCGTGTTTGAGCTGTCCTCGGCACTGATGGTGAAGCTGACGCTGGTCCCGGCGGTAGCCGTGGCGGGTGGAAGGCCTGTAGCAACCAGCTTGGTGGCCACTGCCGTCACTGTTAAAACCGTCGAGCCCGTGATGCCGTTGAGTGTCGCCGAGATTGTCGAAGTGCCGGTGTTAACGGCGGACGCAAGACCGGCAGCCGTCATGGTGGCGACGGACTGGTTGACGGACGCCCAAGTGACCTGGTTAGTCAGGTTTTGCGTCGAATTGTCGCTGAAAGTGCCCGTCGCGGTGAATTGTTGCTTGAGGCCTTTGGCGAGCGTCGGATTGGCCGGGGTGACGGCGATCGACTGCAAGGTCACGGCGGCGCTGATGACAGCGGAAGTGGTGACCGTGTTGTCGTTCGGCAAGTGCGAACCGGGCACGGCGATCATCACGGTGATGGTGAAAGTTCCGCTTTGCCCGTAGGTGTGATTGCCCAGAAACTCGAAGGTGCCGTTCGGAAGAGCAGTGGCGGGAACCTTGTCTTCCGGTGCCGTGCCATCGCCCCACGTGATTTTGGCGTCCCATTTGGTGCCTGGCGCATCCCGTGGAATCGGTGACACTGAAGGTGGCGACCACCGCGCTCGCGAGCGCCTGCCCAGGGGCTCCGGTCAAATGCGGGCCGGGCAGTGGCGAGATGCCGTCGGCAAGCAGACAACGATCCTCCAGAATCTCAAGCGCCGGATGCGCCCATTGCCTACCGATATGCCCGGCCCGTTTGCGCCTAAAAAAAGTCATAAGTGTCAGTTCCGGAAAATGGTGGCACGACATTGCGCGGCTTGTCGCAAGAGATACGTAAAAGAGGCGCCGAACCGGGCGCTGATTCTTTATTTCTTGATGCGCCCGGTTTTCGGCCGCGCTTACGTATGGTTGCTTGGTGCGGTGCCGGCACGGCGACATTTGCAGCCCCGCATTGAGATATGTGCTTTCGCTAGGGCGCATCATGTTAGGTCGGTGCTTGCGTCTATGGTTGAGCCGAAACTTCAAGAAGTCTCGCCACGGCAGACGGCCTCGCTTTTGTCCATGCTTGGAGAGCCTGGAAGGCCGCATCACGCCTGTGACCGTCAACCTTTCCGCGAGCGCCGACGACACCCTCTACCAAGACCCGAACGGCCAATTGAGCAACGGGGCAGGCCAGCACTTCTACGCCGGCGACACGGTGCAGACGGCCAATTTCATACGCCGGGGCGCCCTCAAGTTCAACCTGGCCGCCGTGCCGGTCGGCTCGATCGTTCTCAGCGCATCACTGACCTTGAATATGTCGAAGACCATCAGCGGCGCGGAGAGCGTCGCACTGCATCCGGCGCTTAAGAACTGGGGCGAGGGAACTTCCAACGCCGCTGCGGGAGGCGCCGGGTCCGGTGAGGGCGATGGGGTCCAAGCCACGTCCGGGGATGTCACCTGGTTGTTCACCTTCTTCAATAGCCAACGCTGGTCCAGCGCGGGCGGTGATTTCGGACCGGTCAGCGCTGCCACTTCCGTCGGCGGCGTGGGCAGCTACCAGTGGTCAGGAGCCGGAGTGATCGCCGATGTCCAGCAATGGGTCAACAATCCCGCTGCGGATTTCGGCTGGATATTGACCGGGAATGAAGCCAGCAAAGGAAGCGCGAAGCAGTTTGACACCAAAGAAAACGCCAATCCCGCGGACCGGCCGCTGCTCACGATCACTTACACGCTGCCTAACCCTGATCTCGTCGTCGCCAAAAGCCACACGGGCAATTTCCATAACGGCGACCTCGCCGATAGTTACCGGATAACCGTGAGCAATAGCGGCTTCGGCCCCACCACAGGCACGGTGACGGTGACGGACACCCTGCCGGCCGGCTTGACGCCAACGCCAGCGGACACCGGGAACGTAAACGGCTGGGCCGTGGCGACGAGTGGGCAAACGATCACCGCGACCCGCGCTGACGCGCTCGCCGGCGGCAGCAGCTATCCCGCGCTGAATCTAACCGTAAGCGTGGCCAACAATGCGCCGGGAACCCTTACCAACACGGCCACCGTCGCCGGCGGCGGCCAGCTCAACACCGCCAATGACAGCGCCAGCGACCTGACCACGATTACCGCCGTCGCCGACTTGACGATCACCAAGACTCACAACGGCAATCTAAGGCAAGGCGACAGCGCGGACATTTATACTTTGACCGTCAGCAACATTGGACTGGGACCAACCGCCGGCGCCGTGACCGTGACCGACACACTCCCGGCAGGTTTGGCGCCGGCGGCCGTGAACATCGGCACCATCAATGGCTGGTCAGTCTCCACCAGCGGCCAGACGATCACGGCCACGCGGACTGACGTGCTGCCCAGCGGTGCGAATTACCCGGACTTGACGATAACGGTCACCGTGTCGCCCACGGCCCCGCCAAGCCTCACCAACACCGCGACCATCGCCGGCGGCGGGGAAGTAAACACCGCAAATGATAGTGCCGTCGATTCGACGATCATCGTTCAGGTAGCCGACCTGGCCATAGCCAAAATCCACACGGGCACGTTCAGTCCCGGCGACGCCGCCGACGCTTACACGATCACCGTAAGCAACATCGGCCCCGCGCCGACCGATGGCAGACTGGTGACAGTGATCGACACACTCCCGCCAGGCTTGTCGCCCACTGCCGCGGATAGCGGCGTCGTCAATGGTTGGCTCCTCACTGCCAACGGTCAAACGGTTACGGCCACGCGCAGCGATGTTTTGGCCAACGGCGCCAGTTACCCGCCGCTTAGCATCGTTGTAAGCGTGGGCAACACCATTGCGCTCCTGGTCACCAACACGGCCACCGTCGCGGGGGGCGGCGAAGTCATCACGGGCAACGACACCGCCAGCGATCCGACAGCCACCACGCCCGTTTCCGACTTGACGATCACCAAGACCCACAACGGCGGCTTCAAGCAAGGCGACAGCGCCGACGCGTACGCCATTACCGTGAACAATATCGGCACGATAGCGACGAGCGGCCTCGTGACCGTAATTGATGTGCTCCCCGCGGGGCTAGCGCCGACCGCGGCGGATATCGGCACATTGGGTGGCTGGACCGTCTCGGTCAGCGGTCAAATAATTACGGCCACGCGCGGCGATGTCCTGGCGAGCGGCGCTAACTACCCGCCTCTGATCGTCATGGTAAAGGTCGCCGTTGACGCCCCCGCAAGCATAACCAACGCGGCGACCGTGGCCGGCGGCGGCGAGTTGAACACCGCGAACGATTCCGCGCGCGATGTCGCCGCCATCACCCAGGTGGCCGATCTGACGATCGCGGCGAGCCATACCGGCAGCTTCACGTCGGGGAACTTGAACACCTATACGATCACGGTGCGCAACATCGGGGCAGCCGCTAGCGACGGTCCAGTCACGGTAGTCGATACGCTACCGGCGGGATTGGCGTACGCGGGGCCCGCCGTTATTAACGGCTGGACGGTGTCCGTCGTCGGCCAAACCGTCACCGCCACCCGCCGCGATAGTTTAGCCGCCGGCGCGGCCTATGACGCACTGACATTGACCGTGAGAGCGGCGGGCAACTGCGCCGGCCGCCGTCACCAACACGGCCACCGTCTCCGGCGGCGGCGAGGTCAACACGGCGAATGATTTGGCGAGCGACCCGACGGCGATCATTCCAGGGGAACAAATCCGGCGGCGGCGGGGGGCGTGATATCCGCGCGGTGATATGATCCGCCCGCGCTTGGGTGCCATAGTTTGCCGGTACTCCGGCTAACTATGTTGAGTCCGTGCCCGTCTCCGATTTAGGAATCCGTGCGAGGATCATTGGGAAGAGTCGCCCAATCGATTGGCACCGGACTTGACGACGATGGGGCACGGCCGTGGGAGCCTCGTTTTGCAAAGCATAGTTAGCCGGAGTACCGGCAAACTATGGCACCCAGGCGAACGATTTGGCGAGCGACCCGACCACGATCGTCCCAGGGGAACAAATCCGGCGGCGGCGTGGGGCGTGATTGCGCGGGCAGACTAATTCCATCCTAGCCCCAAATCTCCCAAGCGCCGCCGGACCTCTTCAATGTCACACACCGTGACGCTGCCGTCATCGTTCCCCCAAGCCACGTGGGTTCCCGCGTATTGAATTCCGCATGCACCTGACTCATGGTCTTATCGAGTCCCAGAATCACCACCGGTGCCTTGTCATCGCGGCGGAACAGGCGAAAACCGTCCGATCGATCAGGATTTGTAGCGCCCCAGTATTTGGCGGACGGGCCCAAGGCGAGGACGGTTGCCTTGGCAAGCGCCGGCGGCACAAACTTCTTGCCGGACGGCATTTGCACGAGGGATGCGACGCCGGCGTGGGGTTCACTTACTAACGTCATCACCTTGCCGGCCGGGTCAAACCACCCGGAGCAAACATCGCCGTGAAAATCTGCTGAGCACGGCTTGGACCAGAGCATCTTGCCTGTGGGCCCTTCATACGCGGTGGTAAAGGGCCGCCTTGGGATGCCCTTCAAGCCTTGCACGACGAAATAACTTGCGTCCGCGGGTCCGACCGCTTGGAACATATCCCCGTTGAAGTCGGTGATCTCCTTGATTGGTTCGGTCCAAGTCGCGCTTAGCAAATCCCGAATTCTGCACACGCGGGGATATGCCGCCGCCGGCGCGTCGCTGTCAGGATATTGCTTGGCGTCCTTGGTCTCTCTTCGCAACAAGAGCAGCTTGTCGGCGCCGTGAAAACCAAGCTGATCGCCGAATCCCAGGGGCAACGGCCAGCGTCTAAGTTCTTCACCGGTGGCGAGGTCCCATAGCTTAGCTTCGCGCCCTGCCGCAAAGGCGAACCGCTTGCCATCCGGGCTAAAGCCGAAACCGGCATTATCCGCAAACGAACCTTGGGGCACATCGAGAAGGTATTCGAGGCGGCCCGACGCTGCCTCCCAGATGGCCACCTGCCAGTTGTGTGCCAGCGCCGCGATGCGCTTGCCGTCAGCGGAATAGCGCACCTGAGCAACTTGGCCGGCCAGGCCGCGCAAGCTTTGCAAGCCTCGGCCCCAATCCAGGTCCCAGACAACGACGCCGCCAGGTTGAAAAAACGCCGAGCGGCTGCTTACCGCCAGTCGGCGGCCGTCGACGGAAAGGGCGATGCCCGACATCATGTTGATTTCGCCAAGGTCCAATAGAGGCTGCCCCGTGGCGACGTCCCACACCTTGGCCGTTGCCCGGCCCGCGGAGGCCAAGGTCGCGCCGTCGTCGGAAAAAGCGAGGGCGTTCACTTCGTAGTTTGATCCCCGGCAGAAGCTCATCGGCACCGCCCGGGCAATATCCCATATGGTGATGACGCCGCTTGCCGTCGTAGCCAACAGTTCTGCCTCGCACCCGGTCGCCTGGACGCGGGCCGGATTTCTGCCGAACGCCAGGCAATTGATGGAGTCGTGGCCGGTTTTGAGGGATTTGATTTTCGCGCCGTTGGAAACCTGCCAAATCGTCGTTTCATCCGGGCCGGCGACGGCTAACCATGGCCCCTTGCGGCCAAAGGCCAGCGCGGTCGCACTCGTTTTTTGGTGCATTGTGACTTTGCCGGTGGCCCTCTCCCAGACCACGAGGCGACATTTTTTCGTAAACCCGCGCTGGATCACGACCCCAACATAATCCCCGCGAGCGCCATGCGCAAGCCGGAGAACCTCCAGTCTTGAGGGCGACCCTCGCTCGGTGGCAGCTGGACTTGGTACGCGCCGAGCTGACATTGCGTGGCAACGTTCCAGAGGACAAGGGAAAGGCCGGGCACCTCCACGAGCTGGAGCGGATTATCCCGGTCGTCAAAGACGACGGGTCCATTTCCCGTCTTTTCAGACACGATTTCTTTACCGGTATCCGAATCCCAAAGTCGGGCCGTTGTTTTTTCCCACTGCCCGTTGACAAAGCCTTTAATGCCCGCCATCAACACACGCTTGCCGGTTTTGCTGATGGCGACTCCCGAGCTGTCTTTTTTGAAGTCATGTTCTCTGACCGCGTCGATGCCAACCAAAATGGCTGCTGCCCCGTCACGCCACTGCTCGTCCTTGCCGAGGGCGACGGCTTCGCGCACGAGGTCGATGGCCCGCTTGGACCAACCGTCGCGATGAGCGGTTAGACGAATCTCCTGAATTTGCCGCTGAAGAGAGCGCTTGCGATCCTCAAGGGCAAGTTGCCTGAATTGCGCCGTTTCCTGCTCCGCCTTGCGGACCAACTCGGCGGATTGGCGGCGTTCGTTGGTGGCAAGCCACGCTATGACCAGGATCACGAAAGGCAATGCCATGGATGCCGCCGCGGCTCTGGCCGGATGGCGTCGCGACCACCGCCAAAGCCGCGTCATGGGGCCCGCGGCGCGAGCCGTGATCGCCTCGCCCGCCTGAAACCGGCGCAAGTCCTCGGCCAACTCGGAGGCGCCGGCATAGCGTTTGACCGGGTCCTTCTCCAGACATTTCAGGCAGATCGTTTCCAGGTCGCGCGGTATCTTTGGCTGCAAGCGGCGCGGCGGCACCGGCTCGGCCTGCATTACCTCCAACAGGGTGTCCAGGGGATCGACGCCCAAAAACGGAGGGCGGCCGGTGAGCATCTCGTAAAGGATGGCGCCCAGCGCGTATACGTCGGCTGCCGGGCCGATCTTTTTGCCCTTGCTTTTGCCCGCCGCCTGCTCGGGGGCCATGTAGCTGGGGGTGCCCACGACTGCGCCGCTCCGCGTCCGGTCCCAATCGGCGTCAAGCCGTTTCGCCAAGCCAAAATCGGTGATCTTGGGAGTGCCGTCCAAGCCAAGCAGCACGTTGGCGGGCTTCAAATCGCGGTGGATGATCCCGCGCTGGTGCACCGCCTCCATGGTCCGGGCCAACGTTTCGATGAGTCCCGCCGCTTGGCGCGCCGGTTGCGGGACGCCGCCCAGACTTCGGCTCAGGCTGCCGCCGTCGATGTATTCCTGGATAAAAAATGGTCGGCCACCGTGTTCGCCGACATCGTAAACCTGCACGATGTTCGGGTGCCGCATGGTCGCCAAAAGTTGGGCCTCGCCGCGAAAACGGGCCAATTCGTCGGCTCCCGCCAAATCGGCCGACCGCAACAGCTTGATCGCCACCAGTCGATTGAGGCTGGATTGCCGGGCTTTGTAAACGATCCCCATGCCGCCCCGGCCCAACTCGGCCAAGACTTCGTAGCCCCGGATGACCGGCAGTCCCGAAAGCCGCGCCGCCAATCCCCCGCCGAAATCCGGGAACCGCTTCACGTATTCGGCTGCCGCCAGGTCTTCTTCCCGGCAGCGCCGCCGCTCGTATTCGGTCTTGATAAGCTCGAAGGCGGCCTCGCGATTCTGCTTCAGTTCGGGCCAAAGGCGAAAGTAGTCCTCGACGCGCGCCAATTGGCTGCCCTGAAGCCGCAAGTCGAGGTCTCTGCTGGCCAAGTCGATCAAGGCTGGCAAGCGCAGGGCGTGATCCGGCGGCAGAAACAGGTCGATGTCGTTAATAGCGTGATGTGGCTGCCACTGACTCTCGAAGCGGTTGCCGATGGCGTCGATGGTGGAATCGGAGGAGTCCCCATTGAGATCTTGTTCGTGTGTTGACTTCATGGCAGGACTTCCACCGGAATATCGGTGAAAACCTGATTGAATAAGGCATCATAATGCGCCAGCGCAACGCTATCTCCAAACGAAATTGGTTGCATTCGACATTCCAGCCGAACCAAGTCACTGATGACCACCGTGTCGCCGGCCGCCCATAACGAGGCCAAGCGGGCCGTCGCGCACGCCTTGAACGGTGGCGCCCCTTCAAGGTAGTAAATCGAAATCA
The DNA here is from genome assembly GCA_963750865.1 of uncultured Planctomycetota bacterium. Taxonomy (GTDB): domain Bacteria; phylum Planctomycetota; class Planctomycetia; order Gemmatales; family Gemmataceae; genus CAVVSQ01. The sequence continues at coordinate 90,868 of CAVVSQ010000015.1, read as the reverse complement.
CGCTATCGCAATAAATACGCATCAAGGCCTTACCGGCTTGGCCCGCTTCTGCTCGATCTCTCGGTAAAGTCGATCCATGCGCTCTTCATCATCGCGCAACCAATCGAGGTGCGCCTGCATTTCCGCCTCCTTCATGAAGTGGTAGCCTGCCGCTTCGCGTTCCGCCCGAATGCGCTGCATGCACGGCCACCACCCTTCTTGCGGCGGGGTCAGCTCCGATTCTTGGCGCAGCACGACCTTGACGCGCCCCGGCGACAGGTTGGGCTTGTGATCCAGTTCCAGCGTCCCGTCCGGCCTAATCGTTCCGTCCACAATTACCTCACTGAAACTCATCGTGCGTCTCCTTTCGTTCAGCTTATTGTAGCCGGCGACGCCAGCGATCACGTCCTTCTCTTTTACAGATTTAGCGATGCTCAGTCCCTCTCCACCGCCCCCTCCAACAGCCGCTCCTTGACCTTTTTCCAAATCCCGCGAACCTTTCGCGTTGAGCAGCCGAGCGCGCCGGCGATGGCGGCTTCGGACTTGCCCGCGAGCTTGCCTAAGAAAACAGTTTGCTCCGCGCGCTCTGGCAGGCTCGCGGTCAAGCGGCTCACAACCTCCTCGGCGGTCTCGTCGCCCAATTGCTCGAGTTCCGCTGCCATGGCCCCACCTTGAGCGGTGGCTGCGCAGGAATGTCTGGTACTTTGCCTCCACCTGGGCCCGGCGCAGTGCCATGGCGAATTTGTTCCGGGCCACGATCACGAGCCACCTCTCGAAGTCCTCATAGCGATCCATGGTCTCGAGCGTGGCATCCGCATATGCCCGCAGCCGCCGGTAGGCGGTTCGCTCCGCCGAACGGACGAAGCCTTCGAGGTCGTGCCAGCCGCGTCCGGGACCGAACCAGCGCCGCAGCGCTTTGAGGACCTTGGGGATGACCTTGGTCTCGATATGGGTCCAGACGATTTCGTCGCGCGCCGCAGTTTTTCGACGAAAGAGTGCATCGGCCCAAGGTATCATGCCTACGCTTGCGGGGTCAAATCAAAACCGATGGTTGAAGTTGCCCCACGCAAATGCGGTGGACGTGGCCAACGGCGGCTGGCCAGCCCCGTTCACGGGGCTTCTCGTAGTTCCGTTTTAGCGTCTCATGCTCTCTTTGCGTTTGTGGCTAAAGCCAATCACCGAGAAGCCCCGTGTACGGGCCTACGCGCGGTGGCGCTAAGCCCAACCCGGCGTGAACGCCGGGCATAATACCGCTAACCCGGAAAGCCCCCTTGAAGGGGGCTAAAATGCCCCAAAGAATTTGGCCACACCCGGTCCGCCAGCATGAAAAAGCGACACGCATTTTCCGAATATGTCGATTTTATTTGCCCCTTGGCCGGCACGTAAGCAACCTTGGGTAGCTGGCGGCCTTGCTTTACCCGGCATAATCACGACCGCTTATAAATTGGCATTTTTGCGGAGGAAAAATGGCTACAAAGTGCAAGCTTTTTGCGGTTTTCGCCATGTTGCTTTTCGGAAACCCGGCGTCCGCGGCTCCTATTATTGTCCCTGCCAGCGACCCCGGAAATACACCGGGCGATGCCTTTGACATTTCGACCGGCGTTGTCGTTACGTCCAATACTCCTATTTTTCCCAATTCCGTTTTTGATGTACAAAACATTTTTGGGGCCAAGATTAGCAGTTCCGGCCAAGGATTTACAGTGATTTGCAGATCGGAGCGCCGGGCAGGTGGACACAGTTTTCTTCACGACGCCTTCCCCTGTCGACTATCTCGGGGTATCACCTTTATCTAGTATCTTCAAATGAAATTATGGGCGCAGCGAAATGCCGAACTTACCTCCTTTCAGCTTTTGGCAGGTGGCAATCCAGTTTCTACTGTGCCTATAATTCCCCTGGGCGGCACATACCTTGCCGCCTATGGTTCAGAATTTATTGAAGTTACAGACACCTTTGCCAACCCGGTTACTGCTAGCTCATTTGAGCTCATTGCTACTGGAAATGATGGTCAGTTTACGGGACCGCGAATTGTCGAGCTTGATGCAATTACCGCCACACCTGAACCCGCCAGCCTGTCACTGTTTGCGATCGGCATGGCAGGCGTTGCGGGATGCGTTTGGCGAAAAAGGAAACAGCAAAGGAATCGCTGAGAAGATCACGCCGGTGACGTGACTGTGCGACAGGTTTCCACCGTGCCGAAGTCGAGCGGGCACGTTGGAAACGTGCCTCACAGCCTCTTTGTTTTTTCGATAGACAGGGCTATTAAGAAGCTAGAGAAAGCCGAGCGAACGACTCGCTAACTAATAACTAAACTCCACCCCAAACGTCATACCCTGCGCCCAGAAATCGCTGTGGCCAAATAGCGGTGTCGGTTGGGCGGGGCCCACCAGTACGCCGGCTCCGTTGGGGTCCAAAACGGCGTTTTGGCTGAGATTCACGTTATGGTCGATTTGATTTCCCGGGCGCACGACTCGGCCCCAGTACATGACGTCATAACCGCCGAAAAATCTGAGGTGCTGCGTGAGCGCATACGCCAACTTCAATTGCAAGGACGGCAGCACGGTAAACTGGTTGGTAAACTCTGTCGTCGTCTGCCGGCCGATATTGCTGGGCTGAGCGTAGAGTCCTCCCGGAAACGTGCCAAGGCCGGGCGGAACCAGCGGATTGGGACCAAGTTGGGTGATGTCGCCCTGGATATCGACGGTCTGGCGTGTCGAGCCCAAGGCGAGTTTGCCGGTTATATCCAGGCTGAATCGCTCATACTGAAAGGCGAACCGGCTGCCGATTTGGCCGCCGTAGAATTGATTGCCGGTGCCAAAGGAATCGTTGAGGATGGTGACGTTGTCGAACAACAAATCTTTGGTGGTGTTGTGAATGTGCAGGGTTTCCCTCAGGTCGGCGTAGCGGAAGCCGGCGAGCAAAGTGAATTCCATGCCGCGATTGTTAAACAAGGTGTATAGCAGGTTGCCGTCCGCGCCCCACAACTGCATCGTTGACGTGACGGCCACGTCGCCGCTGAACGAGCGCAGCGGATCGGCGATGGGTATGCCCCTCTCGGCACCGGCAATCGCGCTGAAGATGGGAAAGTAAAGAGGCGGGTTGCCGGCGCTGTCGGACGCCGCCGAAAAGGTGTTGGATTGGCGCTGGAGCACGAAGCCGCTGCCTTCGAGACCCAAGCGCTGATCGTCGTCGATCCATGCCCCGGCGGTGAATCGTATGCCGGAAAACGCGGGGAACTGGACGGTATCGTTGCCCAGCAGGATGCGCGTGCCCGGCTGACCGATGGCGCCGGCGGTGTTGACGGTGTTGACCAAGGTCGGATCGAAGCCGACGCGCGGATCGCCGGTCGTCACGATCGGCACGGGCAAGGGTGCATTCTTCAACCACCATAACAAGTAATCAGCCTGAGCCCACATGCGCGACGGTGCCGGCATCGTTTGGCGTTGAGAACTGGAAAAGCGCTGGTTCCGCGGACGATTTGGCCGGCTCTTTCGGGTCCGCGGTAGATGGCACATCTACCGGCGGCGCTTGAGCAATGAGTTGCGCTGAGCCGAATAACCACGCTGCCAAGGTCAAGAGCAATCCTTTAGGCATGTAGGGGAATTCCAGTTAGAACGTTATCGTGTAACGGACCCCAAAAACGTTCACGGCACGCTCCGGTTCCGGTAGAAACCAGCGTTCGAAGTCGATCATGAGCAAGCTCTGATGCCATAGCTCGATATTAATTCCCAGGGTTAGCCGCTCGACATTGAAGCTGCCGGTTGGCAGGGTGCTTGCGGGCGGCGGCATGGAGCTGGATCGGCTTTGAATGTCATGGCGCGCGAGGAAGCTCACTTTGCAGTCGTTCCAAGGACGCACCTCCGCTTCCAAGTAATACCCCTCGACTTTTTCCGAGAATATTCCAGGTCCATCCGGCAGGAAGCCGACCCGGTCGGTGTCGCGCCGGGCATATTCGATTTGGCAGCGGAACAACCTTTTGTAACGCGCCTGCAAATCGACACCGTAAATCTTGTAATTGAGCGGCCCGACCGGCACACCGGGATCGGTCGGAATGTCGAAGCGCCCGGCCATGAACGAGGCGCCGGCGCGGACATTGGGATCGCCTAGCGTGAGCCGGCCGCCGCCGGCCACGCGGTTGTTGTTGTCGAGCAAGTCTCGGCTCTGCAAGAAGTCGATGCCGTTGCTGCCGCCGGTCAGGCCGTTGACAAGGTAGCTGTCCATGGTGGCCGTGATGGGGCCCGTGCACAAGTTGCCGAGTGGCACATCGAAGTTGAGGTTGATGCCCTCATCCGAATAGGGCATGGGCAACACCGGATCACCCAGATCTTGATTGAAGATCCGCTGACCCATGTTGAAGATTAGCGGCGTCGAGACCGTGTGATAAAGGCCGGGATTGACTTGCGAAGAGAAAGCCCCGAAGGGGACCACGAAACGTCCCGCGTCCAAGCCGCCTTTAAGGCCGTGAAAGCACGGCTCCAGGTACTCCGAGAAATCCACGCGCACGGCAGCCTCGACGATATCGACCCGGCTGAGAAACGCTTGTTCCTGCACGCCGTGGCAGGCAATGCAAACGGTGACGCGGGCGCTGAGGATCTTGCTTTGCCAACTGGCCCCAACCCAGGCCAATGGACCGAAGCCCGAGTTTTGCAAATGGTCGTTGCCGCCACGCCACTGCGGCGACAAGGTGGCGAAAGTGGATAGCGAAGAGGCATCGCTGCCGCCGGCACCACCTTTATCGGCTGATATCCCAGCGGCGCCGCTGCCGTCTTTGTCGGCGGCGCTCCCGGATGCCGCGGCATTGCGGGAAGCCAGGTAAACCGCGATCGGCTCGATGTCGCCGGAAGCGACCTCGGCGCCGCGCTTGGCAGCCATCCGCCGCACGGTGGCGCGCCAACCGGCGAGATCCTTGGTGCGCTCCAGCGATCGGGCGGCATCGTGGCATTGCGTGCAACTCCGCTCGAAAGCGGCCATGCCCGCACTGACGACAGCCGGATCGAACGCCGGGCTTTTGCCGGCGGGAGTGGCCCCTTTGGCCGGCGCTTCATCGGTTTTTTTTGAGGCGTTCGGCTCTTGGGCGCTTGTAGTTACCGCCAGGATCGTTGAGCCGTCCGCTTCTTCCGCGATGGCGGATCGAATCACCCAGCCAAGCAAAACTGCCGCCGAGGCCAAGATGTAAACGGACATCCGCTGTTTTCGGGAGGCAATCATCTTGCCCGAGCCTCGCAGTTTGCCTAATGCGGCATTCGATTTGCGCGTGGAACGATTCCGTAATGCCTATTGTCGGCATAACCGGTTCCTTCACTAAAGTCGGAATAGTTTGCTCAGCTTAAAGCGGACTCAGCGGTAGGCGATGATAAAAGCTCAAATGAACGCTGCGATTTCCACTCCAAAGTAGTGGGCCAACGACTTCATATGGTTTAAATTAAGCTTGCGTTTTCCGGCGAGGATGGCGGAAAGCGTGGAGACGACTAATCCCGTGTTCTTCGCCACATCAGACAAGGAAACGTCTTGCTGCTCGATCAAAAACCTGAGCATCTCGGCTCCGGTGACGTTGGGCATCGACACCGAAGCTGCTTCGTAGCGGTGGATCTCGTTGGCAAGGCTGTCAAAATAGCCTTGCTCCTGTTCGCCTAACGGCTTGTTGCGACTGAGCAAATGGTTCAGTATCCGTATTGCTTCATCCAAGGCAGCATGCGAACTGATTGGGCGGATTGGAAATTTTCGCGCCAAGGCTAGGTAGGAGCGGTTGGCGCAAGTCCAACCGCGTAAGTTGGCTGGTGTGGCTGTGACTTGGCGAGCAAGTCCTTTTTGAGTCATGACGGACCTCGTTATGTTTCACCGACAGAGGCAGTAGTCTTTCCAGGCATTTTTATCGTAATCCCGATGGGTGTAGACTCCCACAACAAACAAGGTCTTCCAGTTCGCCGAACGCCGCGTAATGAGCCGATACGAATTACCGCAAACATTGAAGATCAGACAGCGTTCATACAAGCTGGCCTTAGGAAAGGCATTTTGGACATCGGCCCATTTTTCCCACTTGGCGGCGTCCGCAACCTTAAACCAAGCGGCAAGTTGACGCTCAGAATCACGGTGCTTGTCCCAAAAATCCACGAGGGCTTTTCGAGAGATAACATGCATCCATAGTTCCTCGTGTGCGGACGCTCACAAGCCGCTGGAAACATTATTTCGCATTTTGCGAAACTAATCAAGTCGGTTCGCAGCGCTTAGGGGCTGACGCCCCCCGCTTGTGGCTGTGCCCCATTGCACGGGCCGCAGCGCTGCCGTACGATGGGCAACACCATGTTTGACATTCACCACGATTCGCCGGTGCCCATCCATGACCAATTGACGGACCAGATTCGCGCCGACATCGCGTCGGAAGCACTCAAGGCGGGCGCGATTCTCAAGGAGTACCGAGCGTTTGCGCAAGAACTTTTGGCCAACCCCCAGATGGTGGCGAGAGCCTATGCCGAGCTGACGGCCGAAGGGGTGCTCCAAACCGTGCCTGACGGCGGCATGGAGGTGATGCCTCAGGCCAATGTTATTTGTCGCCTTCGTCTTCAGCAGAGCGCGCGTGAGAGATTGCGAAACGCGGTCATCCACGGCCATGATTGGGGACTGAGCGAAGCCGATATGCGCGCCACCGTTGAGCAAGCGTTGGCGGCGGCCCACGCGGCGCCCGTGTCCGGCAAGGAACTTACCCAAGCCATCAAGAAGCCCAGCCATGAAACCAGCCATCGAGCTTTACAAGGTATCCAAGACCTATCCCGGAAAGGTCGCCCTTGATCGACTCAGCCTGGCAGTCCCGGCCGGGTCGATCTTCGCGCTCTTGGGCGACAACGGTGCCGGCAAATCCACGACCATTCGCGTCCTCAATGGCCTGACACCGCCTGATCCCGGACGCGGGTGGCGCGGGTGCTTGACCACGATGCCTGGCGCGACGCGGCGGCGCTGCGGCAACGCATCGGCTATGTTCCCGAGCGCCCGAAGTTTTATGACTGGATGACCGTTCGCCAAATCGGCTGGTTTACGTCGGGCTTTCAAAAGCGTGGCTACCTGGATCGCTATCTACACCTTGTCAAGGAATTCTTACTCGAACCGGCCGCGAAGCTGAGCGTCCTTTCCAAGGGACAATACGCCAAGGTGGGGTTGGCCCTGGCCCTGGCGGTCGATCCCGAAGTCTTGATACTCGACGAGCCGACATCGGGGCTTGATCTGCTCGTGCGGCGTGAGTTCTTGGCCAGCATGGTGCGCCTGGCGGGGCAGGGCCGCACCATCTTGATTTGCAGTCATCAGATCGCCGAGGTCGAGCGCGTGGCGAGCCATGTTGCGTTTTTGCATGCGGGCAAGGTGCTCCTGACGGCCACCATGGACGACTTGCGCGACATGCTGGTTCGCGTCCGGTTGCGGTGTGAGGGCACGCCGCCTAATGCGGCGCAGTTGGGCACGGTCTTGCAGGAACAAAGCGTGGCAGGCAAATGGCAAGTGATCTTGCGCGAGCCCGACCGTGCCGCGCTTCAGCGGTTGCGGCACACGGCAGGCATCCATGACTACGAGGAAACGCCGCTCGCCTTGGAGGAGATGTATTGCGCCTTGTTCGCGGGGCAGGGGGGTGCGCCATGATGTGGACCCTGGCGTGGAAAGAGTTGCACGAGCATCGGCTTATCTGGCTGACGATGGTCTTCATGACCGCGTTTCTCGGCACGGGTCTGAGCCGACTGGTCGGGCTGACCAGCGCCGCCGACGCCGAGCTGATTGCCGGCCTGACGACTCTGGGGATGGCGGCCACGTATGGCGTCGTTTGTGGTTCCATGATGTTCGCGGGCGAGCATGAAGGCGGCACGATGGTGTTTCTCGATGTTTTTTGGGGCCGACGGGGCGTTCTGTGGTGCGGCAAGTTTTTGATCGGCGTTGTTTTCGCACTGACGCAAGGGATCGTGGTTGCGCTCGTGCTGACTTTCCTGAATCAAGCGCCCCCTTCATGGGGTCTACGTCTGCTGGGCCAGGGGAGCGCCCGTTTGCCGGAACGGTTCGCCGTGTCGGCGCTTTCGCCCGGCGCGTGGCTGCTCATTCTGCCCGTGGTCACGCTAGAGGCGTATGCGTGGGGCTTGTTCGGCTCGGCAATCAAGCGGCGCGTGTTGCCGGCCGCCGGAATCGCTTTGCTGGCAGGCTTCCCGTTATGGATGGTCCTCGTGGCGGCGCCGCCTCCTTTGTTTTTGGGAATTCGCCTGGTGGCAGCGGCAGTCGCGGTGTTGCTTTCCTGTTACTTGTTGGTCGAGCAGCAGCCCGAAGCTGCGCTTGAAGTCGTGCTTCCTCCAGAAGTGGGTGAGGGCCGTGATCGTCTGACGGCTCTCTGGGATGATTTTAGCGCGACCCTGGAAATGAGCACCAGTGCCGGCGATCCGCGCCGGCAGGTTCTTGATTTATGGAACGAGATCAAGCACGCGGAAAGGATGCGGCCCAGGCGCCGTGAGCCAGATCGCGCTTTGGCTGTCCCTAAATTGGAGCCGGAGCGCGAACCATGGAGGCCGCGCGAGCCGGCACAGGCGGAATCGCCGCGCGAGGTTCTTTGGTGGTTGACGCTCCAGCAAGCGCGCGGGCTCTTGCCCATCTTGGCGCCGGTCGCGTTCTTTGTCGGCTTTTTGCTGCCCGCCGACGGCCAAGTGCTCTGGCCCCTGGCGACGCTGCTTATTGGCGTCGCCTGCGGCACGGCGGCGTTCGCGCCGGAGCAGCGTGATCTTTCCTATCAATTCCTGGCCGCGCAGCACTTGCCACTGCCGACGATTTGGCGTTTCAAGATCGCCTTTTGGCTGGTGACGGCGATGTTGTTGGCAATGGTCGTGGACGTAGGCGCATTTGCCATTGTGATGGCCAAGGCGTTTTTGCAGCGCGGGTTGCTGGGCCCCGGAGATGATTTGACCTCGTTCCACATCGGCAGCTTGCGCGCGTGCTGGGGCCGGTGCTATTTTATGGTATTTGGCTGGCGTACGGCTTCGCTGCCGGACAGTTGCTCGTGTGGTTTTGTCGCAAGAACGTCTTCGCGGTTTTGGCGGCTACGCTCGTCGCGGCGGGCACGCTAGGTATGTGGCTGCCCTCGTTTCTCTGCGGCGGCATGAATGGCTGGGCCGTTTGGTTGCCGCCGCTCACGATGCTGGCGGCCAGCTATAGTCTAATGTGCGCCTGGGCGGGCGGGCGTATCAAGGAACGCAAGCCTCTCGCGGCGCTCGCCGGCTTCGCAGCGCTCCTCGGTGCGTGGATGACGCTAAATTTCGGCTACCGAGCCTGGGAGGTTCCGGATGTCGGTGAGCCGCTGGATATGGCGGCCTATCGGGCATCGCTGCCGTCGGCGAACGTCAACGTTGCCGGAAGAAAAATTCAGCGGGCGTGTGCGCTTGCCGGCGATCCCGACGATCAATGGTTAGCCCAAATCGAGGACTTGCCGAAACTTCCGCTCGGCGTGATTGACATGCCCAGCGCTGACGGCCAAATGGCCGGTCAAGATCATTGGCGCGCCTGCCTCGCAATGATTGACTCGTTGGGCAGGTTCGCCGCCGTGGAGAGGGACCCAAACTTGGCGTTCGACTATATTGTCCAGGCGCTGGCCTTGTCGCGCAACATGCGGAACAAGGTGCCCATGAGCAGCTACTTCGCCGGTGTCAAAGCGGAAATCACCGCCGGGCAAGATTTGGACCTGTTGTTGGCGCGGAAAGCCGTCAGCCGAACTTTTACAACGGGTCCTTGACGAATTGAATCACCACGCCGCCGAGACTCCGAGCCCGCTCGACTGCCTGCAAACGGAATGTTTCCGTTCGGGCGGCGTCGTCAAACGCCCGGTGATGTGGACGTTTTTACCGCAAATTGCCGGGGGCCGCGACCAGCGCTGGCTGGCCAATAGCGTTGCATTATCGATGGAGACCCCGTGGGAAGGGGAGCGTAAGACGCGCCTCTGGCGGCTCGTGTGGGACGGATTGCTGCGCGGTGCCGGCACCCCATATTGGGAGCTTCCGAAGCAAGCGGCACAACCAAGGACCGTCAAGAATGAAACCGCACGCATCATGGTCGGCTGGTTGCCGGATGACGAAGAATCGGTGACAGCGCAGACGATGGCGAGCCTGTTGGATGATTCCTGGCTGGCCGACATCCGCATTTTTAATGCAATCACCGATTCGGGCACCAGCGCCGAGACCCGTTGGCGCATCGACGCGAAACGCCAAGAGGTGGCCGTGGCGCTCTTTCAATTGCGCAACGGCGCCCCGCCGCGCACGCTTGCTGAACTTGTGCCCAAGTATTTCCCGGAAGGCCTGCCGGTTGATCCCTACAGCGGTCAGCCGTTTCATTACCGTGTTTCGGCGGGCGAGGACATCGTCAACATCGGCGCGGTGCGCGTGGGTCAGGCGGTTTTGTGGGGCGTGGGCCCTGATGGGGTCGATGATGGCGGCAAAAAGGATGGTGTGCGTTTGGGGGACGGCGCCAAAGAGCCGGCGGGATTTGATCTCATCACCGTCATTCCCTAGTGCATTGAAACGCTTCGATGGCTAAATCTTGTGGGACGGCTCTCCTGAGCCGTCCGACGCAAAACAGGACGGCGCAGGAGAGCCGTCCCACATGACAGCCGTAGCAATTCTCGATCAGTATATCACCCCACGATCACCCGCGGCCTTCGCGCCGGATTCGGCTCCGCCTTGTGGATCAGCTCGTGAACCTTCCAGGGAATGTTCCCCTCGCCAAAGGCGAGATAATTCCAGCTTGCCGCCAGCACACCCATCTCGGGCCAGCCGAAGTGTAGGCCCGGCGGCTTGCTTTCTTTCGACATCTCCAGTGCTATCGCGGCGATGGCGTGGGCAACGGACACGCAGCGGGTCACGCGGATCACGAAGCGGTGGTCTTCCTGGATGGCTTCCACCAGCAGCCTTTGATAAAAGTCGCTCGGGTCATCGACTTCGACTTCTAGAAAGACGATGTCGGCATCGGCGGCCAATTGATGGTTGGCGCGGATCATCGTTTCCTTGTCCGCGCGATCGCGTTGCCCCGTGCGGTGCGGCACGAGCACGGGAAAATCGGCGCAGCGCAAACTATCCCAGAGAAACTTCGATTGCGCATCGAGGAACTCGAAGCCGATGGTCCGCATCTCGCCGGCGCGATACGCGCGTGAGAGGATCGACATCCCCAGCAGCGCCGCGATGAAGCACCCCGCGATCACCAGGCCGCTGCTCGAATGCACCATGACGCCGATCGTAATCAGCACCAGCACGGCGGCGACGGCAGTGAAGTAGCCGACGCCAAGCCAGCGGAGGAGGCGCCCGCGCCGCTGCTCTTGTTTGCGGGCCCGCAACGCCCGTTTGTCGAGCACGGTGACGACGGCGGCGCTGGACATCAACACCAAAACGCCGCTGGCGTAGGCGTTACGCTGGGCGGAGACGCTCGCCTGAAAATACAAGGTCACCACCAGGTTGACGGCCGCGAATACCATGAGCAGCAACCCCCAGCGGTGCGCCCATTTGAACTCCATGCCCAGGCGCAAGAGAAACTGCGGCAGCAGCACGGCCAAGGCGGTCATGAAGCTGGTGCCGGCGAGGCAAAGAATCAGCACCGTCACGGCATCGTAAATGGTGCCGAAGACGCTGCCGCACATCGGCGATATCGGCTCGTGGAACAACGTCACCTTGCCGCCGTGTGCGAGGTATGCCAGGGCGCGATTTACTGCTTTTCCGGTGCCCTGCAGTTCGTCGGCGGGAATAAGCAGGCCGGTCACGAGCGCCGAGGCCAGCAGGTAAACGGCCATGATTACGCCGGCGACGATCAAAACCTTGCGCGTGTTGCGGATTCGCGTCCGCGGCGGTTCCTCGCCTTCGCATCCCTTTCACCTGCGGCATGATGATCATGCTCAATTCGAAGCCGGACAAGCCCAGCGCCAGGTTAGGCAAGAACAAAAGGCACAAAAGCGCCACGCTTAGCCAATCGTGCCCCGCCCAAAAAGGCATGTGCACCAGCCAATCGCCTTGCTGCACCTGCTCAAACCAGCTTTCCCTAAGCTCAGGGATGCTCGATCAGATAGCCGACGCCGCCGCACCAGAAGCAGGCCGTTGAGAAGCAAGAAGCGCCACGACCAGCGGCACCGCCAGGACCAGCACATTGCGATTGAAGCCCTTGCGCAGCATGAACCAGAAGAAGAACCCGAGGACGCCCAAGAGCAGCGTCACGGTCAGTTGCTCATTGAACAAACCGCTGATGCGCGGCCCCAGAGGTTCGGCGCGTTCACGCAACGTCGCGGTCAATTCCTTGAGATTTTGCTGCCAGGCGGCGTCGTCGCTGCGGATCAAATGCTGGGCGGCGTCGGCGAGCGAAATCGTCTTGAGCATCGTGAAGTCGGTGGCCGCGAAGCCCAGCAGGATGAGGACCAGCGTCTTGCCTTTCCAGCCGTGGATGAGGCGTTCGAGCATGCCGATCGAGCCGTCGCCGCCCGGCGAGCGGCCGGCCAAATAGCAATAGACCGGCAAGGCGCCGGCGAGCGTAATAAATGCCACGACCGCCGTGGCCAGCGGCCCCAGGCGACCGGCGACTTCGAAGGTGATCGACGGCTGATAAGCCAGCGTGCTGAAGTAATCGAGGCCCAGAAGGCACAGCACCCACGGCCAGAAGAAGGGGCGCGGTTTGGTGAGGAGTGGAACTTGGGAATCACCCATACAAGCATCCCTTCGGTATCCCGGTTAGCCGCGACGCGCTAGCGGAGCGCGTGAAAGGCGTCGGCCCGCGCTCCGCTAGCGAGTCGCGGCTAACCAACGACACAACCGGCATAGCCGTCAGTCATCCTATAATTCGCCGCCGGCTCCGGGTGCTTTTCACTGGCGATTCCCCTTGAAAGAGGCGTTTGGCGTTTTATAATTGGAAAGGAACTTGAAACCTCGGTTGTTTTCCAGAAAATAACCGCTGATAGTGCGGGTGTAGCTCAGTGGTAGAGCGCCACGTTGCCAACGTGGCTGTCGTGGGTTCGAGCCCCATCACCCGCTCTTTTTTGGCCGAGATGGCCCGTGACCTTTGCCAGCCGAGCTTTGGCCGGTAGGGTGCCCCGAGCCTTCTCGGCCTTGTCAACTTTTGGCAAGGGGGCCTATCCATGACCGACGAAAAACAGCCCGAAGCGAGACAGCCGGCACGGCCATCGCCGAGCAAACCGACGACAGCCGCCGAGAGGCCGGAGGAAAAGACGAGAAGATCGAGCAAACGGTGGACATCACCGATTCGGGCCCGTGCAAAAAGCACATCAAGGTCACGATCGCGCGGCCCGACATCGACAAGCGCTTCGACGAGCAATACAAGGAGCTGGTGGGCGATTCGCAGGTGCCCGGCTTCCGCCCCGGCAAGGCGCCGCGGGCCATCGTCGTCCGCAAGTTCAAGAAAGACGTGCAGGAGCAGGTGCGGGCCCAGCTTCTTCTGGCCAGCCTTGAACAGCTGGCCGACGATTTCGATGTCGCCCCGCTCAGTCCCCCCGACCTCAACCCCGACAAGCTCGATATCCCCGAAACCGGCGATTTCGTCTACGAATTCGACGTCGAAGTTCGCCCGCAATTCGATTTGCCCGATTACAAGGGACTCAAGCTCAAGCGCCCGGTCCACACTTTCACCGATGCCGACGTCGCCAAGGAAGAAGAACGCATTCTGTCGCGCTATGGCCAACTCGTGCCCAAGCCCGAAGGGAACGCCCAGGTCGGCGATTATCTTGTCGTCGACATGACCACCAACTATGGCATTGAAATCATCGGCACATGCCAAGGAAATCACCATCCGCATCGATGACACGGTTGCTTTCCGCGACGGCGTCGCCAACCACTTCGGCGAGCAGACCGTCGGCGCCAATCGCCGGCGACAAGAAAACCGTGGACATCGCCATGACCGCCGCCGTCGCCGTTGGAACGTCTCAAGGGCCAAACCGTGCAAGGCGGTGCTCGAAGTCAAGGACGTCAAGAAAATGCGCTTGCCGGAGTTGACGCCCGAGTTCCTGGAGACCTTCGGCGTGCAAAACGTCGAGCAGTTGCACGAACACGTGCGCGTGGTGCTCGAACGCCGGCTGGAATACAACCAGCGGCAATCGGCCCGCGAGCAAGTGTTCGCCACATCACGTCCGCCTCGAAGCTGGGAATTGCCGCAAGACCTGCTTATGCGCCAGGCGCGCAAGGCGCTGGCCCGACGCGTCATGGAAATGCAGGAGGCCGGCCTTTCCGAGGAGGAAATCCAGGCGCGCCAGCGCATCCTCCAGCAGGACGTCTCAAAAGCACGGCCCTGTCGCTCAAGGAACACTTCGTCCTCCAGAAGGTCGCCGAGGTCGAGAAGATCGAGGTGGACGACGACGAAATCGATCTCGAGATCGAGCGCCTGGCCGAGCAGACGGGCGAATCGCCGCGGCGCGTGCGCTCGCAGATGGAAAAAGAAGACCTGCTGGAGACCCTGGCCGCCCAGCTCATCGAGCGCAAGGCCCTCGACCTTATTCTCGAAAGCGCCAAGTACGAGGACGTGCCGATGCATCCGGAGACGGGCCTGGCTTCCGTCGAGCAGCAGGCGGTCGAAGGCGAAATGAAAGACCCGACCGAGGCGCCGCCCGAAGCACCGCGGAGGAGAAGGCCGAGGGCAAGGCCGAAGATAAGGCCGACGCGACATAGTGTGATATGTGGAACGTCTCTCCTGAGCCGTCGAGGGATTCGGACGGCTCAGGAGAGCCGTCCCACGAATCAATCGACGCCGTGGCACCAGCCCTTGCCTGCTCCCGTACAATGATTTCAGTTCCACTCGCAGCCAATGAGTAGTGCGTCGCCTTTTCGCTCCGCGAAGAGCGTACTTTCGCAGAGCGAAAGTCAACGAAAGGGCGACGATCATCGCTTATCCCGGAAGGACCGTCTCCCATGTTCGACATTCAAGCCCATCAGCCGTTCGACGCGCAGAACCAGCGCTATCGCGACTACGCCCGCCAGCGGCAAATGACGCTGGGCGATCTGCTCCTGGAAAACCGCATCGTTTTCCTCGGCAGCTCTCCGGAGACCGGCGGCCAATCGGCCATCACCGACTATCTCGCCAACATCACCATCCAGAAGCTGCTCTTTCTGCAGTACGAGAACAAGAACCAGGAAATCAACTTTTACATCAACTGCCCCGGCGGCTCGGTGTCCGCGACCCTGGCCATCTACGACACCATGCAGTTCCTCGAATGCCCCATCGCCACCTATTGCATGGGCATCGCCGCCAGCGGCGCCGCCGTGATCTTGGCCGCCGGCAGCAAGGGCAAACGCTATGCCTTGCCCAATTCCAAGGTCATGATCCATCAGCCCTGGGGCCAGGTCGGCGGCCAGGTCTCCGACATCGAAATCCAGGCCAACGAGATCGAAAAGGAACGCCAGCGCCTCAACGAGATCCTCGCCTAGCACACCGGCCAACCGATCGACCGCATCGCCAAGGAAACCGACCGCGACCGCTATTTCGACGCCGCCGAAGCCAAGGAGTTCGGCCTGGTCGACGATGTCATCCAGAAGATCTCCGGTGACAAGAAGATAGTTGCGGAGCCGCGATCATCAGACGTGCCGAAGATCGGCTCAGGCACGTGCCCGACAGTCTGACAAACCGTAAAAATCAGAAAATCCCTAATATTCCACCTCCCCGGCTGCCGATCTTTTCTGAGGGGCCGGGATTATCGCGGAGCCACGACCATGCCCCTCGTACCTTATGTAGTTGAACGCAGCGGCCGGGAAGAGCGCGTTTTCGACATCTACAGCCGGCTGCTCAAGGATCGCATTATTTTTCTGCAAGGCGTCGTCGATGATACCAGCGCCAACCTGATCGTCGCCCAGATGCTGTTTCTGCAGTTCGACGACGCCAAGGCCGATATTCATCTGTACATAAATTCGCCCGGCGGCTCGGTGACGGCCGGCCTGAGCATTTACGACACCATGCAATACGTCACCTGCGATGTGGCCACCTACTGCATCGGCCAGGCCGCCAGCATGGGCGCGGTCCTCTTGACCGCCGGTGCCAAGGGCAAACGCAACGCCTTGCCGCATTCGCGCATCATGATCCATCAGCCGCTTGCCGGCATGGAAGGGACGACCACCGAGATCTTGATCCGCCTCAAGGAATTTCAGCGGCTCAAGAAGATGCTCAACGAGATCATGCTGCGGCACACGGGCCAGTCGCTGGAGAAGATCGAAAAGGACACCGACCGCGACAACTTCATGTCCTCGGTCGAGGCCCAGGAATACGGCCTGATCGACAACGTGCTCGACCGAGCTGCCGCTCAAGCCCGCCGAATAAAATGGGGACTGGGCGATAAAGGTTTCACGCCCCGCGTGAAGGAAGGAACCGATGGCCGGGATGACGTGGGCAGGACGCCGATTGGCGCTCTTGGTCCTGCTCGCTGGCGCCGCTCGGTTGCCGGCATAACAATGATCTTGCTCGAACGAGAGCTGCGCAAGCGCGACAAGCAATTCCGCGAAGCCCTGGACGAGTTGGGCAAAGCCGAACACCACAATCTCGCCCAGCAGCATGAAATCGAAGCGCTCCGGCACGGCGCCACCATCACCCCCGAGCAAGCCGCTCAAACTTTCGGTCTGAGGCGCATCACCTTTGGCCGGGGCACCGGCGGCGTCGATAACGACAGCCTGCCCGGCGATGAGGCCCTGCAAGTCATTCTCGAGCCGCGCGACTGCGACGAGCACATCATCAAGGCGCCCGGCACGCTCTACGTCATTGCCGTCGAAATCAATCCGCAGGGACTCAAGACACCCTTTTCATCGTGGACCGTGCCGCCGGACCAACTGCGCCGCAGTTGGAAACAGGGCCTATTAAGCACCGGCTACACCGTGATCTTGCCGTGGAAGTATTTCCCGCAAACAGAGAACCTGCGCATCGTGGGCCGCCTGGTGACCGCCGACGGGCGGGTCTACGAGACCGACAAGGACATCAAAGTCCGTCTCGTCCCCGGCGCACCGCACCGACCGGAAGGCGCTTCACCCGATTGCCCGATCCCTCCTGAAGCGATCGCGCCGTTCACGGTGCCGACCACCCACACGGACAAGCGTCCGGCAAACGTCGCTGCCCCCGCGGGACACTGGCAGCCGGCGCCGCTCGACGGCGCCGTCCAACTGGGGCGTCCGATTCCCGTCCCGCCGGCGCCGCCGGGTGTCTTTGAGTAGGTTTGACCACGGATAACACAGATAGCACGGATAGTGGCCGCACTGAAGCCAGCGAACCCTTTGCACTTGGTTTTATTGTCTTTATCCGTGCTCTCCGTGTTATCCGTGGTCGATTCTCTTCCTTGAGGACTGCCATAGACGTTAGACCACGTGCAATGAGATATGCGAAAGGCGTTTGACCACGGAAAACACAGATAGCACGGATAATGGCCGGAGTAATGCCAGCTACCGCATTGCACTTGGTTTTATTGTCTTTATCCGTGCTCTCCGTGTTATCCGTGGTCAATTTTCTTCCTTGCGGACTGCCACAGACGTTAGACCACGCAATGAGAAATGCGAAAAGGGTTTGACCACGGATAACACAGATAGCACGGATAATGGCCGGAGTAATGCCAGCAACCCATTTGCACTTAATTTTATGATCTTTATCCGTGCTCTCCGTGTTATCCGTGGTCAATTTTCTTGCTTGAGATTTAACCTTCCAGCAAGCCATTGATCGTCTTGACCAACTCGTTTTCGTTGACAACTCCGACAATGGTCTTGGCGGGCTTGTCGCCACCCTTGAAGAAGAAGATGCGCGGGATGCTGGTGACGCCATACTTCGTCGCCACGTCGGGGCTGTCATCGACGTTGAGCTTGCCCGACTTTGACTTTGCCGTCGTATTGCGTGGCCAATTTGTCGATGGTGGGTCCAAGCTGCCGGCACGGACCGCACCAGGGCGCCCAAAAATCCACCACCACCGGCTGCGCACTCTTCGGCGACTTCCTTTTGCCAGTTGTCGCTCGTAAACTCCACCACCTTTTGACTGGCCATGGCCTGTCCTTTCTAATGGGAATAATCCAAAAAGTTCGCGTTATTGTACGTCCACGGGAGCCAACCGGTTAGCCGCGACGCGCTAGCGGAGCGCATGTTCGAAGTTGTCCAACGACCGCGCTCCGCTAGCGCATCGCGGCTAACCGACCATCTCTTAGAGTCCCCCCGCCCCCAAACGGATTCAACCAGCCTTTCTTGACGTTCCCGATAGCGCCGGCTAACATGCACCTGTCCCCGGCAACGCCGCGGACCGGCCCCGTCGTCTAGTGGCCTAGGACACGGCCCTTTCACGGCCGCGACACGAGTTCGAATCTCGTCGGGGTCAGTTCTTTTAAGCCATGCCAAGTGAAATCGCTTGGCGGCAATCGCTTCCAACTATTATCGTGAGTTTGTTAATTATGGACTGGCATGACCGCATCATCATGGACCCCAAGATGCTGGTAGGCAAGCCAGTCATTAAGGGGACGCGCATCGCCGTAGAATTCTTGGTGGAGTTGCTGGCCAATGGTTGGACTCACGAACAAATCCTTAAGAACTACCCACATTTGACGCGTGAAGACATTCAGGCTGCACTACGCTACGGAGTCGCTTAAGCATGAGCGTATTTATCCTTTGCCCGCTTGACTCATGGCGAAGTTTTTAGCAGATGAAAATGTGCCCGGCGAGGTTGTCGAGGCAGTGCGTCAAGCGGGTTTCGACATAGCTTGGATCACGGAATCCTCCGCGGGGCGGCGGATGATGCCGTGCTAGCCTCATCGGTGGTCGCGCCGCCTTCACTGCCTCCCGGGTTGGCACCCATGCCCCAAGCACCTCCCCCCAACATCTGGCCCCTCCTCGATCTCTGCACCCCCTGGTGCGTCCACGTCGTGGCGACGCTGCGCGTCGCCGACCACATCGCGGCCGGCAAGAGCGACATCGCCAGCCTCGCCAGTGCCGCGGGCGCTGATGCGGATTCGCTGCTGCGCGTGCTGAGGCATCTGGTGAGCAAGGGGATGTTCGAGGAAACGACGCCCGGCCGGTTCGCGCTCAATGATATGGCGCAGTCGCTCTTATACATGCGCGAGGGACTTGCCCTCGACGGCATCGGCGGACGCATGGCCTATGCCTGGGGCAGCTTGCTGGAGGCGGTCAAGACGGGCGCGTGTGCTTATCACACCGTCTTTGGCAAACCCTTCTGGGACGACTTGAAAGAGCATCCCGAGGTTGCCGCCAGCTTTGACGCGCTGATGGGGCCTGCGGGGCATGGCCCCGCCGACCCGGACGTGTTGGTCGGCGGCTGGGACGGGGTCAAAACGGTCGTCGATGTCGGCGGCGGCACCGGTTCGCTGTTGGCGGAGATACTACGCACGCGGCCCGACGTGCGAGGCACGCTCGTGGATTTGCCGGCCACCGTCGCTCGCTCGGCCGAGGTGTTTGCAGCCGCCGGTGTGTCCGACCGCATCCGCACAGTCGGCCAAAGCTTTTTTGACCCCCTGCCGGCCGGCGCCGATGTCTATCTGCTCAAGAGCGTCCTACCGGATTGGCCCGACCCTGAAGCCCTGGCCATCTTGAAACGCTGCGCCGAAGCGGCAGGTGCGAGCGGGCGCGTCGTGATTCTAAGTGGCATCTCGCCCGACGAAGCGGGCGCCCCGCCCGGGGATTTACTGATGATGGTGCTGGTAGGGGGCAAGAATCGGAGCTTGGCTGAATTTCGCGGTTTGGCACAGGCCGCGGGATTACAAGTAAGTGTTGCTATGCGGCTAGCCGGAAGGTTCGTCGTTGAATGCCGGACGCTTACACCCGCCCCCGAAACTCCCCATCCTCCACGCGTATCTTGATCTTGTCCCCCTTCTTGATGTGCGCGGGGACTTTCACCTGGGCGCCGGTCTCGATGGTCGCCAGCTTGGTGACTGACGTGGCGGTGTCACCGCGGGCGGCGTCGGGGGCGTCGGTGACTTCCACTTCGACGTTTTGCGGCATCTCGAGCTGGACAATCTTTTCGCCGATCATCAGCAGGCCCACCTTCATGTTGGGCACCATGAATTTGTGCTGCTCGGGCGGCACCATGTCGGCTTTCACGTAGATTTGATCGAAGGTCTGCGGGTTCATGACCACGAACATGTCGCCGTCGCGGTAGAGATATTCGAACTCTTGGCGATAGAGGATCACCTTCTCGACGTTGTCGTCCGGCGAAAAACGCTGCTCGACGACGCTGCCGCGTTCGAGGTGCTTGAGCTTGATTTGCCAGTAGGTGCGCAGGTTGCCGCGGGTCTGCTCATGGCGGTCGAAGATGACCCAGACTTCATTATTGTACATGATGGCCTCGCCGATCTTGATGTCCCGCATCTTCATCATGGGCATGGCCCGTCTCCTTTGCGCGATCCCAATGAACCGATTCGATGGCTGTTGGCTATTGTCCGATAAATCCGTATGAACGGCGAGAGGTCCGCGGCCGGCTTGGGCAAAAAAAGCGCCATTGACGAAATCGCCGGTGGGTCTCTACGAATAGCTGGTGTAAGGTTTCGCCAATACGCGGTACTAACATTTGGCGTCCCTGCTAATCCTTCAACAACTATCGAGGTGATTCATGCGACCGAGTTTGATTTGCGCGCTGGCGGCGGTGCTGCTTGTTCCGCCCATTGGCCAAAGCCAAACTGGCGACGAGGCCAAAGCGATTATACGCGATGCCATCAAGGCCATGGGTCTGGGGAAAGACCCGGAGGCAACCGTTGGTTTCCGCACCAAGTCCAAGGGTACGCTGGAACTGATGGGAATGACCATCCCGATCACGCAGAACGTGTTGATCCGTTTTCCCGATAAATTCAAAGAGTCAGTCGAGTTGGACATCAACGGCATGAAGATCCCGATCAATACAGTCTATGACGGCAGCAAAGGCTGGGTCGAAGTCAGCGGCAAAGTCATGAAGTTGGATGACAAGATCACGGCGGAACTCAAGGAAGTCGGCACGCTCATCAAAGCTGGCCGCTTGACGCCGCTTCTGGACAAGAAAAACAACTTTGAGCTGGCTGTGATCGGCGAAGTGAAGGTGGAGGACAAGCCGGCCATCGGGGTGCGGGTTTCCAGCAAGGGGGCCAAGGACATAAGCATCTTTTTTGACAAGAAGACTCACTTGATCGCGAAAGTCGAACGGCAAGCGCTCGATGCCATGACAGGCCAAGAGACGCTGGAAGAGCGGATCATCCGGACCTACACCGACAAGGATGGCCAAAAGATACCGCATGAAATCACGGTGATGCGCGACGGCAAGAAGTTTTTGGAGGCCGAAGTGCTCGAGTTCGTGCCGCTGCAAAACGTGGACCCCAGCGAGTTTGAGATGCCCAAATAGGCAGGAGAAATGGTTGCCGAACGTGAAAAGTTTTTTCGCCCATTGCCACTTTCAAAGCGCATCCTAGAATGAACCTTCCCGCACCTCTGGTGTGGGTTTGTTCTTTGACAATTCGGTAGCGGTAAGAGTTGCCTCACAAGAATGAAGTGGGAGCGTGTTGGGGCGAGCGGGGGGCGTAAGCTCCCTGAATCTTGTCTTGACGCGAATCCCAAATCAGTTTTTGCGAGATCATCTCTGCATGAGCCCATTAGAGATAAGGGTTATTGTTACTCAATCGATCTCGGGATCAGCCTGGCTGCTTGCGGGGTAGCGCGTCTTGGGCGTGGTGCGACGTGGGCGGCAGGTACGAGATCGGTTTGGTAGCTGGTCGATCCACTTTTCAAGGCGAGCCGAGCAGCGTAAGCTGCCGGGTTTTTGTCTTTGGAGGGCGGGATCAATGCGGCCAAGCTACTAAGGGCGTGTGGGGGATGTCTTGGCGCCAGGAGGCGATGAAGGGCGTGGAAGACTGCGATAAGCCCGGGGGAATGGTCAAACGCGTATTGATCCCGGGATCCCTGAATTATCATGCAGTGAATCCATAGCTGGATGTGGCGAACGGGGGGAACTGAAACATCTCAGTACCCCTAGGAAAAGAAAGCAACCGCGACTCCGTCAGTAGCGGCGAGCGAAAGCGGATAGCCTAAACCAGAGAGGACTTGTCCTTCTGGGGTTGTAGGGCCGGTGTTTAGAAAGCGAGTAGCCTAGCGGAAGCGATCTGGAAAGCTCCACCAGAGCGGGTGATAGTCCCGTAGGCGAAAGGGAAAGCGGACGATCCGGTACCTGAGTAGGACTCGACACGTGGAAGTGAGTCTGAATCCGCGAGGTCCATCTCGCAAGGCTAAGTACTCCCTGGCGACCGATAGCGAACCAAGTAGCGCGAGCGAAAGATGGGAAGAACCCCGACAAGGGGAGGATAGTGAACCTGAAACCACATGCCTACAAGCGGTCGGAGCCCGTATAGCGAACGGTCGAGCGATGAGCTGTCGCTCAAGTGGTGAGGGCGAGTGGCGAGTGGCGAGAAATCGCAAGGCAGACTTGGATTTTCGTCACCACTCGCGACTCGCCCTCGCCGCTTGTCAGCAGCTTGCCGCTCGGTCCTCGCAAGGAGTGATGGCGTGCCTTTTGCATAATGATCCGGCGACTTACCGTCACCAGCAAGGTTAAGCGATTCTGCCGCGCAGCCGAAGCGAAAGCGAGTCTGAATAGGGCGTCAAGTTGGGGGCGGTAGACGCGAAACCACGTGAACTACGCATGGGCAGGTTGAAGTGGGGGTAACACCTCATGGAGGACCGAACTCACGAGTGTTGAAAAACTTGGGGATGACCTGTGTGGAGGATTGAAAGTATCATCAAACGTGGAGATAGCTCGTTCTCTCCGAAATAACTTTAGGGTTAACGTCGGGTGTTAAGTGTTGGGGGTAGAGCGACTGAATTCGATAGGGGGCCTACCCGGCTACCCTTCGAAACCAAACTCCGAATACCAACATGGATTGCACGGCAGATAGACGGCGGGGGATAAGCTTCGTCGTCGAGAGGGGAACAACCCAGATCGCCTGCTAAGGTCCCTAAGTCATGCTCAGTGCGAAAGGAAGTTGGATTCCTGAGACAGCCAGGATGTTGGCTTAGAAGCAGCCATCATTTAAAAAGTGCGTAATAGCTTACTGGTCGAGGAGTCCTGCGCCGATAATGAACGGGACTAAGCATGATACCGAAGCAGCGGGTAGTAGCAATTACTAGCGGTAGGAGAGCGTTGCAGTAGCCTGCGAAGGGGGACGGACAACGACCCCTGGAGGTTCTGCAAGTGATCATGCCGGAACGAGTAACGATAAAACGGGTGAGAATCCCGTTCGCCGAAAGCCTAAGGTTTCCTGGGGAAGGTAAATCCGCCCAGGGTTAGTCGGACCCTAAGACGAGGCCGAAAGGCGTAGTCGATGGACAGCAGGTTAATATTCCTGCACCAGCGCCGGAGGTTGAGAGCATCAGGACGCTTTCTGGAAAGTGATCGTCCCACTAGAAGTAGGACGTGCCCCGCAAGGGGCCGAGGACATTTACGATTCCGAAGTCGTTGGAAGGAGAGACAAGAAAAGCCGATGCTGGACGAAGGTGGTGCCCGTACTAAAACTGACACAGGTAGGCGAGATGAGTATTCTAAGGCGCTCGAGAGAACGCTCGTGAAGGAACTCTGCAACATAGCCCCGTAACTTCGGGAGAAGGGGTGCCCTTGGAGGTGTCAAAGCCTCCGGGGGCCGCAGTGAAATGGATCTAGCGACTGTTTACTAAAAACACAGGTCTGTGCGAACGCGTAAGAGGAAGTATACAGACTGACGCCTGCCCGGTGCCGGTAAGTTAAGGAAGAGGGTTAGCCCCTTAAAAGGTGAAGCTCGCAACCGAAGCTCCGGTAAACGGCGGCCGTAACTATGACGGTCCTAAGGTAGCGAAGTTCCTTGTCGGGTAAGTTCCGACCTGCATGAATGGCGTAACGACTGGATCACTGTCTCCACGAGCGACTCGGTGAAACTGTAGTTGTCGTGAAGATGCAACATACCCGCAATTAGACGGAAAGACCCCGTGAACCTTTACTGTAGGTTAGTATTGGGTTTAGACCCAGCATGCGTAGCGTAGCTGGGAGGCTGTGAAGAGAGTTCTCCGGATCTTTCGGAGCCGACGCTGAAACACCAGCCTTGTTGTGCTTGAATTCTAACCCCGACCCGTGAAACCGGGCGGCGGACAGTGCTAAGTGGGCAGTTTGACTGGGGCGGTCTCCTCCTAAAGAGTAACGGAGGAGTTCAAAGGTACCCTCAGCCTGGTCGGCAATCAGGCATCGAGCGTAAAGGTAGAAGGGTGCTTGACTGCGAGACCGATGAGTCGAGCAGGTGCGAAAGCAGGACTTAGTGATCCGGCGGTGCTGGATGGAAAGGCCGTCGCTCAACAGATAAAAGGTACTCCGGGGATAACAGGCTTATCTCCTCTGAGCGTTCACAGCGGCGAGGAGGTTTGGCACCTACGATGTCGGCTCATCGCATCCTGGGGGTGGAGAAGCTCCCAAGGGTTTGGCTGTTCGCCAATGAAAGCGGTACGTGAGCTGGGTTTAGACCGTCGTGAGACAGGTCGGTCCCTATCTGTTGTGGGCGCAGGAGACTTGAGCGGTTTTCTCCCTAGTACGAGAGGATTGGGAGGGACGTACCTCTGGTGTGCCAGTTGTCCCGCTCGGGGCAGCGCTGGGTAGCCAACGTGCGGCCAGGATAAACGCTGAAGGCATATAAGCGTGAAACCCTCCGCAAGATGAGGTCTCCAGCTCTTTTAGAGCATAGGCTCCCGGAAGACTACCGGGTCGATAGGCCGGGTGTGTAAGACCAGCAATGGTTTAAGCTAACCGGTACTAACAGCCAAACGCTTGACCGCATTGATCCTTTTCTCCAAGGCCGCTCGCGGCTTGGCCTAGCTAAACCCTTAGCGAAACCCAACCCTCGAGCGCGCGGGCCATGCCCCCGCGAGACCGCCTTGAAACATGGATTCATGCAGAGTGCAACTCTTATCGCTGCCAATTGATATACGGTTTGCTTGCGACCAAGGCCTGTCAACTGCCCTGGCGGCCAAACCGAGGCGTCTTTCCGGTGACCATACCTGGCTGGATACACCCGTTCCCATTCCGAACACGGCCGTTAAGCAGCCCGGGCCGATGGTAGTGCGAACAGCGCGAGAGTAGGTTATCGCCGGATTTTTATCAGCAAAACCCCTCGACCGGGACAACCGGGCGAGGGGTTTTTTTGTTTTTTAAAGACAACTCCCAAACCGCGCGGTTGACTACCTCAACCGCGCGGCTTCGGCTTTTATTTTTGGTCACGCCGATTTGCTACAATGTATGCACCTCCCCGAATTTTGCCTCTTACCGAGTTGCCGATGTCTACCTTGTTCAAACCGCCGGCGCCAATCCTTGAATCGGCCAACGGCTCAGGCGATGGTTTGATAAGCATCCCAGCAAAAGCACACACTTTGGCGGGTTTTCGTGCATGGGTGCTCTCGGACGATGTACCGGAAAAACTGCCGGTCAGTTTTGTCCAGGGAAAGGTTTATATCGACATTGGTCAGGAAGAAATTCAAACACATTCCATAGTGAAAACAGAATGCGGTCGCGTCCTAGCCAATATAACCGAAGACATTGATTTTGGTCACATCCATATTGATGGCGTACTCGTCACAAATGTTCAAGCACAGGTTTCCAACAATCCCGATATCGTCGCCGTTTCCTACCGCTCGCTTAAGACCGGCCGGGTGCGTTATCTCGAGAAACGAGGCCGGCTCATGGAAGTCGAGGGTTCACCCGACGCCGTCGTGGAAATAGTCAGCAATAGCTCAGTCGTTAAAGACATGCGCGAACTGCGCAACGCGTACCACCTGGCCCGTATCCCAGAATACTGGCTCATTGACGTGCGCGGTAAGGAAATCGAATTTCAGATCCTGCTTTGGCGGAAGTCTGGCTATATCGCTTCGCCGGTCCGCGATGGTTGGCAGCACTCGCGCACTTTTGCAAGAAAGTTTCGGCTGACTCGAAAACAGGATCGGGCGCAGGTCTGGAAATATAGTTTAGAGGCGCGGGAAGTTTGATGAAACAGCCGCGGGATTCGCTGCGGTCATCCCGCGGCTTGGGTGAACACTTACTTTTTGGTGGTGCCTAAGACATCGTGGAACATGCCGGTCATCGCTGCCCACGAGCGATGGTCGGCGGCGGCGTTGTAGCTGATGCCTTGCATGCCTTTTTTGTCGGCGTCGGGGTTGGTGAAGCTATGTTGGGCGCCGCCATAATAGATCATCAGATAATCGACATGCGCCTTATCCAGGGCCGCACGGGTTTTTTGGGCGACGTCCTCGGGAATGAACGAGTCGATCGCGCCGTGGCAAATCATGATCTTCGCTTTGACGGCCTTGGCCTGTTTTTGATCGGGAACCAGCAGTGCGATGGAAGCTCACGACGGCTGCTAAATCAGCGCCGGTGTATGCCAATTGCAGCGCTGTCGAGCCGCCGAAACAATAGCCGATGGCCGCCACTTTCTTGCCGTCGACATTGGGATTGTTTTCAAGCACTTTTCAGGCGCGCCTGAGCCCGCGCTTCCCACTCCTTGATGTCTTGCCGGACGGCGCCGGCCAGCGCGCCGGCTTCCTTGGGATGCTCCGTGGTTTTCCCTTCGCCATACATATCAGCGGCGAAGGCGACATAGCCCATGCCCGCCAGTTGCTCGGCGCGCTTGCGGGCATAATCGTTGAGACCCCACCACTCCGGAAACACCAGGACACCGGGCCGTTTGCCGGCAACGGCGTCATCCCACGCCATGTAGCCCTTGAATGTCTTGTCGCCGACTTTGTAAGGGACGATTGCTGTCTTCACGGCTGCCTCCAGGGATGCCGGGATGAGGATCATCGCGCACACGGCCCAAAACAGATTTTTCACGGCGTCGCCTCCTGATGTTGCTTGCGAAAAAGGTGCCGAGCAACAACTCGGCCATGGGAAGAAATATGGAAAAAAGGCGATTGGGCAAAGCCCGATTCGCCTTGTTTGCTACGTCAGAATCTCTTGGATGACTTGTCCGAATACATCCGTCAGGCGGAAGTCGCGGCCGGCGTAGCGGTAGGTGAGCTTTTCGTGGTCGATGCCGAGAACATGCAGAAGAGTGGCATGCAGGTCGTGGATCGAGACGCGCTTGTCGACGGAGCGGAAGCCGAAATCGTCGGTGGCGCCGTGGCAGATGCCGCCCTTAAAGCCGCCTCCGGCCATGAACATGGTGAAGCCGTATGGGTTATGGTCGCGGCCGTCGCCGCTTTCGGAGACGGGAGTGCGGCCGAACTCGCCGCCCCAGACGACCGCGGTCTCGTGGAGGAGTCCGCGGCGCTTGAGATCGCGAATGAGAGCGGCGGAAGCGCGATCCATGTCGGGGCAGCGGCCGCGCAGGTTCTGGTTGATGCGCGTGTGGTCATCCCAGGGCTGGCCCGGGCCATAGTAAACATGAACGGTGCGGACGCCGCGCTCGACGAGACGGCGCGCGAGGAGGCAGCCGTTGGCGAAGGGCGAAGTTCCATATTCGGCGCGCACAGAGGCAGGTTCGCCGCGAATATCGAAGGCGGTCGTTGCTTCCGATTGCATGCGGAAGGCGGTCTCCATGGCTTGGATGCGGGCTTCAAGGAACTCGTCAGCGCCAACAGCTTGCTCGTGGTCGTGGTTGAGCTGTTGCACGAGGTCCAATTGCCGGCGCTGGGCTTGGGGGGTTAGCTGCGTGTTCCGCAGGTAGCGAATCATTTTTTCGGGATCGGTGACGGAATCGTCGAACGCTGCGCCTTGGTGGCGCGCGGGCAGGAAGCCGCTGCGCAGGCCTGCACCGCCGCCACCGCCCGGCGCGAGAACGACAAAGCCGGGGAGGTTCTGGTTTTCCGTGCCCAGGCCATAGGAGATCCAGGAGCCCATCGATGGGCGCGTGGCCGCGATATTGCCGGAATGAAACAGGCTGCGCGCGGGGGTGTGAGTGGGATTGAAGGTGTACATCGAGCGGACGACGCAGAGATCGTCAGCGAGGGCGGCGAGGTTGGGAAGAAGCTCGCTAATTTCCATCCCAGCCCGGCCATGCTTTTTGAACGCGAAAGGAGATGGCAGCAGCCCGCCGGTAGTTCGCTCCGTGCGCAGGTTGACGGAATTGGGACGCTGGCCGGCATACTTTGCGAGCGCCGGCTTGGGGTCGAACAAATCCACCTGCGAAGGCCCGCCCGGCAGGAATAGGAGGATGTTGTGCTTTGCTTTGGCCGGCAAGCGCAGGGAAGGCGTGGGCGTCCCGGCTGCTCGCGCCTCCTCATCCGCCAGCATGGTCGCTAGCGCGACCGATCCCAGGCCGGCGCCGAGGGAGCGTATCATGGTGCGTCGGGAGATGGGGTGGTTCATGGGCAAAAGATCACCTCATTGGTGCATAGCAATAGCTGGGTGTTCCATCATCGTACGCCTATATAACGGGGCAATATTGCGTTGCGCTGGTTGTCAATCGCGCCCCGTTGGGGCTTGCCTTTAATGCCCGCGTCGCACTAGGGCGTTGCTCTAGGCTGTAACATCCAACGCCTTTGGCGTTAACTCATGGCCAAAAAATCACCTCGTTAGTGCAAAGCAATCCTTGAGCATATTCTACCAACGTGCCGCCTGCGAGATAATCGGTGGCGAGCGCCAGTTCGTGATCCGTGGGATCGCGCGTCAGCACTTTGCGATACAGGGCGCGGATCTTGTCGTTGATATCGGGCACATTAGCCACGCTTTTTACAAGCGTGGCCGCCTGCTCGCGCATGAAGGGGCTGTTCATCACGAACAACTGCTGAAATGGCGTGGTGGTCGTCTCGCGGTTGGGGCTGTGCATGGTGGCTTCGGGGAAGCCGTAGAGCTGCAATAGGTTGTTAAGCCGGCCGCGACTGACGCGAGCATAAACGGTGCGGCGATTGTTCCCGAGTTGATCGAGGTCGGTAGACGGGCCGCCGGCGCTGGGGTCGAGGTCGCCGGCCGCTTGCAGGATGCAGTCGCGATAGGCCTCGATGTCGAGGCGGCGTGGGTTCATGCGCCAGAGGAGACGATTGGCGGGGTCGATTTTCATGGCTTCGGGGCGGGGGTGACTTGCCTGCTGATAGGCGGAAGAGAGCATGATCTCGCGGTGCAGCCATTTGAGCGACCAGCCGTTGGCGATGAAGCGCGCGGCGAGATCGTCCAGCAGTGGGGGATGAGTCGGTTTTTCGCCCTGGGCGCCAAAATCGCTGGGTGTATCGACCAATGGTTTGCCGAAGTGCCAACCCCAGACGCGGTTGACGATGACGCGAGCGGCGAGCGGGGCGGCGTCGCTGAAAATTCTTTCGGCCAATTCGAGTCGGCCGGAGCCGTGGTGGAACGCGGGATCGCTCTTGGTCAACACCGCGGGGAACGCACGCGGGGCAAGTTCGGAGGGCTTGGCGACATTGCCGCCGGGAAGAACGCAAAGATCATGCACCTCGCCGGGCTTGACGTCGATCATCGTCAGATCGGGGTCGCTGCCGTTGACCCACAGGCCGGCGTCCACGACAGCGTTGAAAAAAGGCTCGACGGATCCGGCGCCGCGGCGTCGGCGCTGCCCACCAGCCCCGGCGAACGCAGGGATCTTGACGGCAGGTGAAGCAGGTTTGAAATAGGGGGCGGGTCGCTTGTCCAGCTTTGTGAGATAGGTAAAGAGATCGGGGTGCGTTTGGCGCAACGGGGCGATTTCCTGCTCGATCTTGTTCAATTCCGCGACGAAGCGCTCGACTTTTTGCCGGGCTTCGCCGGGTTTGCTTCCCGGCTCGGTGCGGAGGAGATTGGCGACGTAGCTGTAGTAGAAGAGGCGCTGGGCAGCGACCATGAAGCGAGTTTCGGTTTGGGGGTCGACGGCGGCGGTTGGGCGGGGGATGGCGACGGTGGAAGCGAACACGCTCGCAAGACCGTAATAGTCGCGGCTGCTGATCGGGTCGAACTTGTGGTCATGGCAGCGGGCGCAGGCTATGGTCAAGCCAAGTATGCCACGGGAGACGACATCGACGCGCTCATCCCAATCATCCATGTAGAGATTTTCGATAACGTCCTTAGAAAGGCGGCCGTCCTTGTGATAAATCGGTCCCGCGCCAGGAAGCCGGTCGCGGCGAGATCGCCACGGGGCGCCCCGGGCACCAGGTCCGCGGCGAGTTGGAGTGTGACAAACTGATTGTACGGCACGTCTCGGCTCACGGCGTCGATGACCCAATCGCGGTAGCGCCAGGCAAATGGATAGGGCGGATTGGTGGCTTCGGAGGTCGGGTTATCCTCGCCGTAGCGGGCGACATCGAGCCAGTAACGGCCCCAGCGCCGGCCGTATTCGGGTGAGGCGAGAAGCAGTGCGATGACTTGTTCATACGCTTTGTCGGAGGGGTTTTTAGCGAAGGCCTCGATTTGTTCGTAGCTGGGGCGCAGACCAGCGAGGTCGAGGTAGGCGCGGCGCATCAAGTTGCGCGGATCCGTCTGGGCCGACGGCGACAACTCCTTGGCTTCGAGCTCTTGCAACACGAAGTAATCGATCTTTTTTCTAGGCCACGTTTGTTGCTTGATATGCGGCGCAGCGGTCTGCGCTAATGGCCGAAACGCCCACCACTTGCGAGCGGTGTCGAGGTTGAGAGCTTTCGCCACTCCCGCCAATCCTGACGCCGGCTCGCCGCGCGGTCGGGCGACTCCATCTTGACCCACTGCTCGAATTTCTCGATCTGCCGCGGCGTCAGCTTCTTGTTTGGCGGCATCACAAAATCAGGATCGGTCCAGCGGAGGGCCTGGATAAGCCGGCTCTTATCGGCATCGCCCGCTACGAGCACCGGACCATTGGCGCCGCCCTTGGCGATCGCCGATCGCGAATCGAGCAGCAGCTTGCCTTTGAGCTTGCGGGCCTGAGTCGAGTGACACTGGTAACAATGCTCGGCCAGGACGGGACGTATGTATGTCTCGAAGAATTGAATCTTTTCTTTCGACAGCGCCTCGGGCTTCGGCGAAGTGCCGTCGGCGGAGGCGCGGTACACGACCCCCCCGGCCAGGATTAGGGTTACAAGAAGGATGCTGCCGCGTCGCAAGGGCTGGACTCCGAGTCGGTTCATAACTTGCAGTAGTTGGTAAACCCAGCGGCAAAACCATGCCGCAAAGGACTATATTAGTCGAAAATACTGGAAAGCGGCACCGAAAAAGAATCGTCCTTGCAACGCACTGGCAACTGACCTCAACCTGCGCACGTTAACGGGCCATCCAGATGACCGTGTCCCGACCGAAGCCGACCTAGCCACGGTGGGCGACGTGGCCCAACTACTGGAACGTACCTATCGGCGCTTCGAAGAACTGCGTCCCACGCTCACGCCGGAGTGGCTCAATACCGTGCTGACGCTGCGCGCGATCGGCCGAACTTTCACGCTGCCACGGTGGGCGATCCTGCGCCACATTGTCAATCACTCCAGCTACCACCGCGGTCAGACCGCTTCCAAGCTCAAACGGTTTGGGATCGAACAACCGATCACGGACTTTTTCTGGTGGGTGATCGAGCAGATTCCCCAGGAGGCATAAACCGCAACCGTGTACGCCACGGCATCCGCATACGGTATAAAACGGCCGACCGATCAGCGGAGGCCGCCGGTGACGGAGAGTGCTTGGTGTGGTGCTGGGTTATGCGGTCGAGATGGGGGGAGTGAAAAGCTGGGGAACTAGGATTCGAAGCTAGTTCGATGATAGGGCACTGGTATTGCAAATACATTGCAACGACGTATTTCAATTAGGTTTAGGTCATTTTTCTTCGTCGTTGCCCTGTCACCGAAATGGCAATGAACGTTGCCATTTTGTCCCGATTTTGTCCCGACCATTTTCGGGGCACCGGCCAAGACGCAGGTTGGCAAATTAACGCTCCGCACTTCCAAACCCCGACCCCTGGGTGTAAACCAGGTGGCTTTGTAGTGGACTTCATTGGAAATCCAGCACTTTTCGCGGTTTCCGCCTCTCCATTGTATCCATGGATTACTACCAATTCCAAGGTTTATCACCGTTTCTGTTACAAATCTGCTACAAAAAAACATAGGTGCAATGACGTAGGCTTGCCGCGATTGAGGCACTCGGTCGATGCCACGGACCCGCGCAACGCTCCGGCGCAAGGAACATGTTCTCCGTTAGTCAATCGCATGGATGCCTATCTCGTGTTGATCTTTGTTCAAATTGGGAACACGCCGAAAACGACACAGGCAATTGTCATGAGGACCGACGCGCAAGAAGAAAAGGAATTGAGAACTTCTGGTGATCGCCCAGTTCAATGCCGGCCAGGCCGACGATCAAATAAGTCGCTGGAGTAAGTGGGCTAACCGGAAAGCCGGTGGTCATTTGGCCGAGGAGGGCCGCCTGGCCCACTTGGACAACCGGAACGCCGTGTCCCTGGGCTGCCTCGGCCACCACCGGCAACACCCCGAAATAAAACGAATCGGGGTCGAACAGCAGACTGAGGGGCATTGAAGTCAGGCCCAGTCCAATGGGGATGTGGCTGGCGAACTCAGGGGGCAGTTGACCGATCGCGGCTTGGGCCATCGCGGCCAACATGCCCGACTCTTTCATGATGCCGATGAAGGCACCCGCCGCCAAGAGAATACCGGCCATGAGCAGCGCGGGCTTGGCATGCGCATCGACCCGGGAACGCTGTTGGTTGGCATGCGGGTAGTTGAGCATCAGCGCCAGCACCGTGCCGAGCATGAACAAGACCACTGGCTCGACTGCGCCGCTCACCATGCCGCCCATGAGGAGCAGGGTCAGGGCCAAGTTGAGCCAAAAAAAGCGCGGCCGGCGCAGGTCCTTTTCTTCCTCCGAGAGACGGCGCTGTGCCAGCTGTGCTGCGGAAAAAGAGCCTGTCAGTCCCAATCGTCTCTCTTCTCTTTTCCCAAGAAAATAGGCGACAACGAATACGTAGAGCAAGCCGACGGCTTGAACGGGAATGAGCGAGTTGAAAAGTTCTGCCACCGGTACATTGAGCGCAGCCGAGGCCCTAAGAGTCGGACCTGTCCAGGGTAGGAAATTCACGCCGGCGGCCAGGGACGCGGCGCAGGCGAGCACGCGCCGGTCCATGCCCAAGCGGTCATACAAAGGCCGCAACGCCGGGACTGTGATCAAGAAAGTGACCGCGCCTGAACCGTCCAAGTGAACCACCAGCGCAAGCAGGGCAGTACCCATCACGATGCGCGGGGGGCGGGTGCCAATCGGCGCAGGATTGCGTCGATTATGGGATCAAGCAGTCCAGCATCGCTCACGACCCCGAAGTAAAAGATGGCAAATATGAACATCCCCGCCACGGGCGCGATCTCCCGGATACCGCGCACAATGAACTTGCCCGTGTCCTCCAATCCAAAACCGCCGACGAGCGCGGCGACTACAGGAACCGCGATCAGCGCCACCAGCGGCGACATTCTTTTGCTAATGATGGCTGCCAGAAGGACCACGATGGTCAGAAGCCCGAGCAGGGCGAGCATGGTCGGCTCCTATTGCCGAGGGGGTAGTGATTCGGCAAGTAGGGCCGGTACCTCAACCTCCATACTGAGCAACAAGAAGGCAAGCGTTTTACCGTGCGCGTCCAGATTGAGGGATTCGTTGACGCCGCCGTCGAGAACTCCCTCCAGAACGAAGTTCAGCGCGCCGAACTTGGGTAAAACGTAGCGGCGCACCACGGACGGCGCGCTCGCGAAAAACTTCCGCCACCCGGTCCTGGTTCACTTGTTCGACCAAGAGGGAAAAGAACTCCTGGCGATAGGCGATGACGCTGATGTTGACGGCGTCCCCTTTGTCGCCGGCACGCCCATGGGCGATTAAATGCAATGGCATGCGGACACTTTCCATCGCTACTCCAGAAAGGTGAAGGTGGCCGGAACATCGCTGCGCGGCACGAAAAAAGAGGTGGAATTGAGCCGCGGGGTGAGTACCGTCCTCACACCGCCGCCGCCTGCCGGGCCACAGGTGTAAAGCGCGGTGAGTTCGCGCAGCAAGTTCTCTACCCGGGTTCGGTCGGCGTGGGTTCCCGCCACGCGCAGGCGAACGTCCAGGGCATCACCAGAAGGCCGACGACCCTGCGCCGTCCGCCATCGTCAGCAAACACGCTTAAGACGCCGATAAGATCGCAGCGCAGCGCCAGACCTTCGCCGACCCGCCGCCTGAGAATCTCGGCGGCTAGACGTGTCGCGCCCCTCGGCGTTTGGGCCGGCATAGGAGATTTCTCCCTCGCCCAGCCAGCCCCCGGCAAGGCAGACAATCGTCTTGAGAGTTTCCGGTCGGGGATGGCCGTGAATTCCTGAAAGCGCGACGCGATTCGTCCCTATTTCAACCACTTCCGCCTCGGAGATGTCGGCCACCACGTCGGGAGTCAGGTAGGCCGCTGGATCATGGATTTCGTAGAGAAGCTGCTCCTTCACGGTGCGGCAATCCACCAAGCCGCCGGTGGCATCCGCTTTGCCAACGACAACTGCGCCGTCCGCCGCAATCTCTACGATAGGAAAACCAACAGCGTGAAGGTCGGTAACGTCCTTGAATCCGGGGTCGGCAAAATAGCCTCCGGTAACCTGTGCCCCGCATTCGATCAGGTGACCGGCGACCGTGGCGCGCGCGAGGAGGTCCCAATCCGATTCGCCCCAGTTGAAGTGGGACAACGCCGGCCCCACAACCAGCGACGGGTCGGCGACGCGGCCCGTCACCACCACGTGTGCTCCAGCTCGCAGCGCCTTCGCTATCGCAGCTGCGCCCTGGTAAACGTTGGCGCTTACCAACTCGCGGGCCGCATCGGCGGGTTTGAGCTTATCCTTGAGCAGCACGCGGCCCCGGCTATGCGAAAGATCGTCTCCCTCGACTATTGCCACGCGCAGTTTGCGGATGTCCTCTTCTTCCGCGATTTGTCGAATGAGGCGCGCTGCGGCGGGTGGATTGGCGGCCCCGAAGTTGCTAACGATCGGAATACCGTGTTCGAAGCAGCGGCGAAGAATCGGCCGCACCATCGGCTCCAAGAGCGACGCATAGCCTCGCTCCGGGTCGGCGCGCCGCTCCAGTTGCGCCAGCGCGAGAGTACGCTCGGCCAACATCTCAAAGACCAGCACGCCAGGGCCGCCGCGCGCGATGAACGTGTCCACGATCGGTCCCGCGGCGTCGGTCCTGTCGCCGCCGAATCCTGCCGCGCAGCCGATTGCCAAGGTGTCGCTAGCCATGTCATTTCCTCGCCCTGTCAGCGTAGAACATTGCTCGCCCCGGCTGCCTTGATGAGCCTGGCGGCGTCTTCAGGAAGGAGGAAACGCTCTTTCACCTGGCGTTCCGCGGCTGTCTTGACCACCGCAATATACCCGGCATGATCGCGATAGCGCTCTTCGAGGGACCGCCGCGGATCACCCTTAGCCAGTCGTTCCTCTTTGGTTTTGGCGAAGGGGATAAAGCCCCCCGCATAGCTTCCGTTCGGCGATTGGACATTCCAACCTAGGTAAGTGCCTAACGGCGCCTGATGCAAAACCGAGGGCACGCCACCGACCTCATTGCCGTCGGCGTCAACCTTCGGGACAAGGCTGGGAATCACCTGCTTAATGGCCGGTGGCGAAGTAAAGGTAAAGTACCCCGACAAATCGTTAGCACGGAATCCGGGCCCGAAGTCGTAATCGTAGATCGAATTCGTCTTTTTGTCCGGTAGAGGCATGCCCGGTATCCGTGGGAAGCCCATGCTGACATGATCGGGAGACGCCAGCTGGCCCTTGGCGATAAGCGGGTATTGGCTCGCCGGCGGCTCGATGCCCTTGACGACCCAGTCGATCAAGGCAACACGCAGCGCTTTGATCGTGTCTTGTTGCGGGTTGGGATTGCCCGCCAGACCGCCGCTACCGGCACCTTTGGCACCGACGTTAAACCCTCCGCCGCCCCCGCCGTGGGTCGTACCCGGGAAGTAATAGCGGCGCACGTTTGCCGGCAACGGAATGTCCGCGTCGGCCTTGGTGCCCACCAGGGCCGGCGACATGCGCAACCCCCAGATTTCCGCCGACCCGAAGGTTTCGAAAATCTTCGTTATAACGCCGGCGGCTCGGGCACGGGACAGCAGGCCGGTTGTCTCTCGGCCACGTGCCGTGTCCGAATAATCGCTCCACCACAGGACGCCCTCGCTGCCAGGTTCGTACATTTTCACGGCGCCCCCCGGGATCGCAAATCGGAAATTGAGAGGTTGTTGCCGCCCGGCAATGTGGGGGTTGGCCCCGTCCCAGACGATCCGGCCCGACAGATCTTCATTAAAGCCGAGGTGAATGAACGACTTGATAAAGTTGCCCGCTTGCGAATCGCCCTTGGAAATCACGTGAGTAATGATCCCACGCATGGGGTTGGCGGTGCCGCTTTCGTCCTTGTCGGCATGCCTGAAGAAAGAGATGATGTCGCGCGTGGCCGCATACCCAATCCCCAGCACCTCTGGGTCTTTCACCAAATAAACCACGTCATAAATGCACGTGGCCTCAAAACCCCCTTTGATGGATATCCTGGCTGGGTCCGGCGTTCCCGGGAAAGCAACCTGGCGACAGTCAGAGAAGGCCCAATCCGCGCTGGCGATTGGGATCGCCACGCCCTCCTCGGAGGTCCGTTTGGTCAATGTGGCTTTGGCGGTATCATTGTCTGCAAGTGCAAAATTGGTTGGTAAAGCAAGGGCCTTAGTTCCGGCCTGCAAGCCAGTAAAGCGCGTCACGACCGGACCCGTAATGCTCGTGCCAACTTTGTTTTTTGCAACCGGGACGGTGATGGACTCGGCGCCCACCTTCTCGCCAATATCTCCCTGCCAACCGCTGGATAGAATAATGTCGCCGCGCAGAACAAGTCGGCAGGAACGGCCGGCCGGTTGCCTCGGTTCGGCACGAGATAAAAAAGCACGCCGCTCGCCTTGGACAGATCTTTCGGCATCGACAGCGAAAAAGTCGCCACGTACTCCACCATGCCGCGTGCGTTGCGCGGCGCCAGATCGATATCGTTGATGATGGCGTTGCGCCGATCGGCAGGATCGACCTCGCCGTAAAACTTGCCGCTGATGCGTGTGTATGTGTCACCGCTCTTGTTCTTGCCGCCAATGGGTAGGCCGGCATTTTTGTCGATAACGATGCGTTTGACCTGCGCCTGGGCGGAGGGCACCGCAACTGCCAAGGCGAACCAGACGGTAAGACCAACGAGGACTCGTTTGCTCCGTCTCGGCAGCGTGCGGAATAACTTTGCCAGATTCAGCCCAATCATTTTCTCACCTGAAAAGTTGCGGCGCAAATTCATTTAAGTACAACTGCCAATTGATCCAGGTATGGCCGCCGCCGGTTTCGTGGAAGATGGGATCGTTGCCGCTGTTTTTGAACAGAGCCACCGTGTCGCGGGATTGCTTGAGCAGGAAGTCTTCAGACCCCGTGGCGAACCACAGCAGCTTCAGCCCTTTGCGGACTTCAGGGTCGGCGATGCCTGCCTTGATCGCTTTGTCGGTATCGGGCCCCTTGCCGAAGAGTAAGCCGGAACTGTACACGCCGACATAGGAAAAGTCCTTGGGCCGGGCGATGGCGATTGTCAGCGTTTGGGCGCCACCCATCGACAGGCCGGCAATGGCACGGTTGGGCCGGTCGTTCAAGGTGCGGTAGTGCTTTTCGACGTAAGGCAAGATGTCGTTTTGGAAGTCTTTCTCGAAGTCGCCGGCGCCGAGGCCCTTGCCTGCCTGGGGGCCGGTATGTCCCGCCGGCATGACGACGACCATCGGCTTGGCCTTCTTGGACGCGATTAGATTATCCAGGATGAAGTTTGCCCTGCCCACCGAGGTCCACGAATCATCGCAATCACCGGCGCCGTGCAGCAGGTAGAAAACGGGGTACTTGTCGGTGCCCGACTCGTAGCCCGGCGGCGTATAGACGTGCATGCGGCGGGTGCGATTCAGCGTCGATGAGGGATAATACACCTGGGCGATGGCCCCATGCGGCACGTTCGTCGTGTCCATGAAGTCAGAACCCGGGACATGTACGACGCTCCAAACCGTGGCGTTGGATTCGCTGACCGCGGTGTTCTTGGAATCGGTGGATGTCACTCCGTCCACGCTGAACACATAACGGTAGGTGCCCGGATCGACCGGCCCCAAGGTCATTTCCCAAACGCCTGTGTCGCCTTTCTTGAAATCGCGCGGCTTGTACTTGGCCGGCAAGTCCGACGAGTTGATGGTGACCTTCTCGGCTTTGGGAGCGGCAATGCGAAAGACTACCGTGCGGTCCGCCTTCACTTCGGGCGAGACGACCGCCGGCCCTTTGCCTTTCCCATTGCCCTTTTCTTGCGCAGCAGCGCCGCTCGCCAAGACGAATGCCGCCAGCAGAGCGCCGGCGATGGTCGTGGCTTTTAAGTGAGAGAGTCGCACGTCATTGCTCCTTTCTAGGGTGGATGAATTGCGGGACCTTGAATGTAAGATTCATCGTGGTCATACCGCCAAGCTTGCTGCCCGTCGGCGCTTCGGCGACGACCTGAATCTGGGTCACATCGCGCGGGACCGGGATTCCCGTCAACTTCCAAGAAGAACTGATGTGACCGGTTGCGGGATGCGGGTTTTCCATGGTGCCGTATGGATAGGTTACGAAAGTGTGCGTCCCCGCCGACACCTTGCCGCTCAATTTAAGCGTGGCGGGATTGGTTACCTCCAAGATGTCGTAGTAGATGATGCCCATATCGGCGTTTCGGTTGGGTATCCCCAGGCGTTGGCCCACATAGGTCTTGTCGAACGACGACGAGGCGGAGACGAAGGTCGTCGTGCCGTTACCAACACCATCCGCTTTGGGCGCGGCGGACTTGAAGGCGCTGGTGCTCCAGCCGACGCGCTGGAAGTTTGCTTTTTCCGTGACTTCACCGGACAGCGTTAGCATGCCGTTCTCGATGGTGGAACTCTTGATGGAAAGACCGGGAATGCCCTGTTGCGGCTGCCCGCGGCGTTGTGCAAACATCCAGGGCAGCAAGAG
Source organism: uncultured Planctomycetota bacterium (assembly GCA_963750865.1). GTDB lineage: Bacteria > Planctomycetota > Planctomycetia > Gemmatales > Gemmataceae > CAVVSQ01. Next base: position 52,027 of record CAVVSQ010000015.1, on the reverse strand, counting down.
CGGATGTTGATACGCGGTTGTCCAAATGCTGTGCCCGCCGGTGTCATACCGTGTGTAGATGATCGGATAACCTTGCTCACGCAGCTTTGGCACAATCACGTCGGAGCCAAGCTCACCGGGACGTCGGTTGCCGCGGTAGATCGATTCGACCGGGTCGTTGACCGCGTGGAAGTTCCAGATGGGGATTTTGGGAGTCGTGTTCGGGTAAATGGAGAAGGCACAAATTGGAACAATGCATGCAAATGGATTGGGATTGAACTGCGGCGGCAAATTCCAACTGCCCATGCCGCCGCTGGAAAGTCCCGTGAGATAAACGCGGTCGTCGTCGACCGCTTTTGGATATTGCGTATGCAGAAGATTGACCAGGTCCTTGATGGCCTGAACGCTGGCTGCGTTGTACCAATTGTTCACGGGCATCTGCGGGGCTACGAAGATGCAGGGAAAGTCCGCCTGATTGTTTGGTTCGGCAGTCGCAACGAGGGCGAGTCCGCCGTTGGCAGTGCTTTTGCCGGCTTTCAAATGCTTTTCGTTGTCTTTACCCGTTTCCCCGCCGCCGTGAAGATACACGATCACCGGGTATTTCTTCTCCGGATTGAAATTCGCCGGCAAGAGAATGCGGAAGGGATAACCTGAGCCCTGCACGAACGACTTTTCGGGCGGGGCATTGACTCCCGTGTTGCCGTAGAGAAACGAACTCAGGGGCGGATAGGTAACGGCGGATGCCTTGCAAACTGCGAATAGCAACACGACGATTGCTAGCAAAGCAGCCCCCGCGCGTGGCACCGTTCGTTGGAATTTCATTGGATAATCTCCTGGTCGCAACAATGATTACTTCGCCGGCAAATACGGCCGGACACGCTCAGCGAGAAGTTTGTACCCCGCTTCATTGAAGTGCAGCCGATCCGGGCCGAACAGTTCGGTCCGGGACCGGCCGTCTGGCGTGAGCACCATGTCGCTAATGTCTAGGAAGCGCACCTGCGGCATTCGTTGAATGGCCTCTCGGATCAACTTGTTGGCCGCGTCGTCCTTGTCCTTTTGCGCCAGCGCGATGGGATCGCGTTCAGAGAAATAAATACGATTTCCGCCCGCGGCAACTTCTCGCGAACCTTGCCGACAAAGGTCCGGAAGGCCTCCAAGACGTCCTCCGGGCGTTTGCCATTGGCGATGTCATTGCTGCCACAGCGGAGGATGATTATTTTTGGTTCATACGGGAAGATAATGCGCTCGGCGAAGTGGGTCGTGTCGACAATTTCCGAACTCCCAAAGCCACGGTTGATGACTTTGTGGTCCGGGAAGTCCCGCGCGAGACTCTTCCATAGGGTGATCGTGGATGCACCGACGAATAGCACCGCGCCCTTGGGCGGCGGGGCGGTTCGGTCGGCAGCTTCGAATGCCTTGATATCCTTTTCCCAGCGCGCAATGCTACGCGGCTTGGTCTTCTGAACCTGCTGGCTCGCCACGTTTGGCGGGGAAGCAGTGTAACCAGCGGCAATCGTCACACTAGCGTAGAGCAGCGCCTTGGCCGCAGAGCAAGTCTTTAGGTGCTTCACCGGTACCCTCTCCCTGGAGGTTTATTGGAGGATCGATCCCGCCCTCGATTCTTGCAAGTTATGCAGAATCCTATCAGCCGTCTCCTATTTCGGAATTGACATTGTGATATGAGACTAATAACCAATGGGAATGAATCCGTTTGATCTGAACCTTCGGCATTTGCAGGCGTTCATTACGGTCGCGAGGCTAAATAGTTTCACACGCGCCGCGAAAATTCTCCACCTTTCACAACCTGCTCTCACCAAACAGGTGCGCCAACTCGAGAGGACTTTGGGAATACGGCTCTTCGACCGCGACACCCGAACCGTGACCCTGACCCGCATTGGGGCCGAACTCAATCCTGTGGTAGCCGAGTTGTTGCGAGATATCGAGGGGGTTGTTTTCAATAGCCGGGAGCTTGCCGCGAAAAGCCGCGGTATCATTCGCGTCGCGGCGCTACCATCGCTTTGTTCCACGGTCTTGCCCAGAGCGATTGCCCGCTTCCGCGTGCATCATCCCGGTGTTTCCGTGGTGCTGCGTGATGTCGTGGCGCAACGTGTCGTGAGCATGGTGAAAGCCGAAGAGGTAGATTTCGGGGTAGGGAGCTCTTCCGGCGGAGACTCGGACGTTCGCTTTACAGCGATCCTGTCGGATCGGATGGTTGTAGCTTTTCCGGCGGGACATCCGCTACGGCAATGCAAATCAGTGAAGCTTAATCAACTCGTCCACGTTCCACTCGTGCTCATGACAGCTGACAGCAGCGTCCGGAAACTTGTGGATGGCGCATTTGCCTCGATCGGCGAGCTCATCATGCCTGCCTATGAAGCGACCTATATGTCAACCGCCGCTGGGATGGTCAAGGCGGGCCTGGGAGTAACCATTCTGCCATCATCTGCGATCCAAATGGGAGAACTTGAGGGATTGGTCACGCGCCCAATTTCCCACCCGGCGATCACACGGGAACTCGGGGTTCTCGAGAAATCCGGTCGTTCCCTTTCTCCAGCCGCGGAAGGCTTCCTTCGCACGATAAAGGCTGCTGTGTCTGCTGCATGACAGAAAAAAAGGCACTCCCGTTACAATAAATGTTAAATCGTGCAGCCAGCAATGCTTACAACCCCTCGAGCCGCCCTGTCGAGTCGCCGAAGCACTCCACGTCGCGGACGCCCATGCGGTCAATCATACTCAAGAAAAGATCGCACATGGGTAGAGAGTTGTAGCGAACTTAGCGGCCCGTCGTCAGGGTGCCGCGCCGCTCCGCCAGAGCCGAACAAGGAATCCGCTCCCGAACAGGCGAAAGCCAAGAAAGCGTCCGCAGTCAGCGGCGACGTCGTGGACAGCGAAGGCCAGCCCGTGGTAGGCGCAACCATTCTGCTTGCGCGCATTCAAGGCCGTTCCAAGGCCCTGTCGACCCAATCCGATGCGGACGGCAAGTTCGCATTTGCGTCGCTGCCCAGCGATCCGCCAAACAACTTTGCTCTCGTCCTGCTGGCGGTGAAAGAGGGATTCGCGCCGACGGGCACAGGCACCACTGGAGCGGCTGGCGCGATGAGCAGGAAGATTGCCAAGTGGTGGCCAAAGGCGACGCGACGACATGGCGTCCTCAGCACGCCCAACGAGCCACCCAGCAAGGCGACGCTGCTACCAGCCAGCGCGGCTATGGCCATTGTGTTCCGGACACAAGCAAAGAAAAACGGAGAAAATACCTGCACGCAGATAACTCGCTTAAACCCACTTATGGAATATCGCTCCCTGACGATTCCAGCCGGCACGGCAATATAATCACGGCCGCCAGCATCAACCGCGTGCGAATCATAATGCGTGCCAACCCGCTTTGATTTAAGTCACATTCAATTCAATCATTGTAGCAACCAAGTTGCTGCCGTCGGTCGCCTTGATCGTGACCCAGAATTGTCCGATGAAACCGGCCGTTGGGGTCAGAGTCAGCGTGTTTCCCGCGACGTTTATCGCGACCTGACTTGGGACAGGGTTGTTGTAGAGGCGGCCAACGTTAATGTAATAATCCGGATTGAGGGTAGCCAGCAGGGTGCCGGTGGCTTGGTGGGTAGTGCCATCCCATCGGTAGAAGGTGCCATCGGTCTTGATGAAATACATTGCGTCACTGCCCATGAGCCATTTCTCATTTTGGCCGCCGTAATTCTGCGGGAAGTTGGCGTTGGCTGCGGCTAGGGAAAAATCTTGATAAAGCGCAAATGCCAAGTCGCCAACCGGAGGAGCATAAAGCAGATCGGGGTGGTAATAGTAAACCGGATCGAGCGTGGCCACTAGCGTGCCGCTTGCCTTGTTCGCGGTGCCGTCCCACTCGGTCAGCGTGCCGTCCGGTTTGATGAAATACCAATTGTTGAGCGTGCTCTCCAGCCATTTTTCATTGGCGCCGCCGTAGTTGAAGTACAGCGAACCTTGGAAGCGCAGGCCCAAGTTTCGATTGAGCGCGTGGCCCAGGTGTCCGCCCAGCGCCGAGAAGGTCAAGGGATCGGCGTCGGCATCGGTGGCAGCCAGCGTCACACTGGCGGGTTGGCCTGCGGGCGTGGTCAAATTGGCGACGATCAAGGGCTGGCCGGCCGGCACCGGGATGGTCGATCCGTTGGGCGTCACTGTCAACACCGGAGTGTGGTTGATCCAGTTAATGGTAAAGGTCTGGTGGTTCAGAGCAGGCGACATGGTATTGATGTCGACAACCAGCCGGCCGACCCAATTGGGGATCGTTTTGATCTCGAGGACATTATTCACGATGCTTGCGGTAACCTCCTTGTTCTGGGCTTTGTACAGGCGCTCCGGCTGCGCCGAATAAGTGGGATCCAAGGTGGCCAGCAAGGTCCCGGTGGCTCGGTGCGGGACACCATCCCAAAGGTAGAGCCGCCCCATTGTATCAATGAAGTACCAAGCGGTTGGCACACCCGCGGCATTCGAAGGACCGCCGAGCCACTTCTCATTCCGGCCTCCGTAGTTCTGGTAGTAGTTGCCCGTGAACTGAAGACCGAATTTTTCCTGCAGGACAACGTCGAGCGTTTCAGGAGTAGCCTGGTAGAGTAGCTCGGGATAGGTGTAGTACACGGGATCCAGTGTCGCGAGCAAGGCGACTTCCCGCAAGCCCTGGCGTTCCTTGCCACGCAAGGAACTGACCGCCGGGCTCGATGGCATACCAGATGTTGCCGAACTGATTGCCATTGCCTTTAAGCCACTTTTCGTTGGCACCATAATAGTTGAAGAAAAAGCTGCGAGCGGTATATAGACCCAGGTTCTGGTCGAGGAAGAATGCCATGCTGCCGGCAATGTTGACCGTGCTGGTGGAACCCGGCGGTAAATCCACCGTATACGTGCTTTGGTGATACGACAGCGTGGTATCGCCGGCGGAAATAGTGTAGAGCGCGCTGGCCGTCGCCCCCAGCGAATCGGTGGCCGTCACGGTGAAAGTGACGGTGCCGGCGCTGGTCGGCGTGCCGGCGATGGCGAGCACGTTGGTGCCGCTTGCGGGAATGGACAAACCGGGTATCGCACCGACGATATTGCTGACCACAAGCATACTGTTGCCGGTGCCGCCAGTGGCTGTGATCGTTTGGTTGTAGGGCAGATCGACGATGGCGTCCGGAAGTGGCGCCGGCGTCAACATCAGCGCCGAATTGATAGTGATGCTGAATGTTCTCGTCGCGCTGGTAGAGGCGCCCGTGTCTTGGATGGTAATGCTTCCACCGGGAAACGTGCCGGCGACCGTGGGAGTGCCCGTGAAGCCGATGGTGCGTGGGCCGCTCAAGACGGCGGTCAATCCCGGGGGCAAACCGCTGGTCGACGCAATCGTGAAGGGACCAATACCGCCGCTGATCGGCAACGTGCCGTTAAAGCCCGCCAATCCTAAGGTCCACTGCGTCTGAGTCAAATTGCCGATGCTGACGGGAGGCGCTGATGGTGAAAGTTTGTGGCGCGGAGCTTCCGCCGCCGGGGCTGGGATTGACGACCGTAACAGCCGGAGTTCCGACGGAGGTCAGGTCGGCCGCGGGGATGACAGCCGTCAGTTTGATGGGGCTCACGTAAGTTGTCGTTATTGGCGTGCCGCCTAATTCCGCCATTGAGCCACTGACGAAATTGCCCCCAGTCAGGGTGATGGTAGTGTCCGGGCTTCCTATGGGGGCTGAATTCGGGCTGATGCCGGTCAGCGTGGCGACGGGGTTGTTAACCGTGAAGGTTTGGGGCGACGAAGTGCCGCCGCCTGGACCAGGCGTGACAACGGTGACCGCCGACGTGTCTGCCGTCGCCAAGTCGGCGGCGGGAATGACGGCGGTCAACGTGGTGCCATTGACAAAGGTTGTCGCCAGCGGCGCGGCGCCAAAATCGGCCGTGGATGTGCTGAAGAAGTTAGAGCCGGTCAGCGTGATGGTGGTGTCCGGACTACCCGCCAATGCCGAATTCGGGCTGATGCTCGTCAGGGTCGGCGCCGGGTTGTTGATGGTAAAAGTCTGCGGCGCCGAAGTGCCGCCGCCCGGGCCGGGGGTAACGACGGTGATTGCCGGAGTGCCCGCCGCAGTCAGGTCGGCTGCGGGAATAACTGCGGTCATTGTCGTCTCGTTGACAAAGGTTGTCGCGAGCGGCGTGGCGCCTAAGTCTGCCGTGGATGTGCTGAGGAAGTTGGTGCCGGTCAGCGTGATGGTAGTGTCCGGACTGCCCGCCACTGCGGAATTCGGGCTAATGCTCGTCAGCGTGGGGACGGGGTTGTTGATCGTGAAGGTTTGCGGCGCCGACGTGCCGCCGCCCGGGCCGGGGGTGACGACGGTGACCGCCGGAGTGCCTGCCGCGGTCAGGTCGGCCGCGGGAATGACGGCGGTCAATGTGGACTCATTGACAAAGGTTGTCGCCAGCGGCATGGCCCCGAGGTCCACGGTGGAGTTATTGAGGAAGTGTGCGCCGGTCAGCACGATGGTGGTATCGGAACTCCCCACCAATGTGAAGTTCGGACTGATGCTGGTCAGCGTGGGGACGGGGTTGGTTACAGTGAAGATTTGTGGCGCCGAAGTTCCGCCGCCGGGCGCGGGATTGACAACGGTGACGGAAGCGGGACCAATCGTGAACAGATCGGCAGCCGGGATCACGGCGGTCAACGTCGTGCCGTTGACAAAGGTCGTCGCCAACGGCGTGGCGCCGAAGTCCGCCGTGGAGTTGCTGAGGAAGTTGGTGCCGGTCAGCGTGATCGTTGTGTCCGGACTATCCGCTGGGACAGAATTTGGGCTGATGCTTGTTAACGTGGGGACCGGACTAGTGACGCTGAAGATTTGCTGAGCCGAGGTGCCGCCCCCGGGGCCCGGAGTGACAACGGTAATGGAAGCGGGACCGACCACGGTTAGGTCCGCGGCGGGTATCACGGCGGTCAACGTGGTGCCATTGACGAAGGTTGTCGCCAGTGGCGTGGCGCCCAAGTCCGCCGTGGATGTACTGAGAAAATCGGTGCCGGTCAGCGTGATGGTTGTGTCCGGACTTCCTGCCGGCGCGGAATTCGGGCTGATGCTGGTTAGCGTTGGCGCTGGGTTGTCGATGGAAAAGGTCTGCGGCGCCGAAGTGCCGCCACCCGGTCCCGGGTTGACGATGGTGATCGTCGGGGTGCCTGCCGCGGTCAGATGGGCAGCCGGAATAACGGCGGTCAGCGTGGTTTCATTGATAAAAGTCGTGGCCAGCGGCGTGGCGCCCAGGTCGGCAACTGACCTGCCGAGGAAGCCGCTGCCGGTGATCGTGACCGTGGTCTCCGGACTGCCCACCAGCGCCGAATTCGGGCTAATGTTGGTCAGCGTGGGCGCTGGGTTGGTGATGGTGAAGGTCTGCGGCGCTGACGTGCCGCCGCCAGGGCCGGGCGTGACGACCGTAATCGCGGGAGTTCCCGCCGTAGTCAAGTCGGCCGCGGGAATGACGGCAGTCAATGTGGTCTCATTGACAAAGGTCGTCGCCAGTGGCGTGGCATCCAAGTCGGCGGTGGAATTGCTGAGGAAACCTGCGCCGGTCAGCGTGATGGTTGTGTCCGGGCTACCCACCGGTGCGGTATTCGGACTGATGCTGGTCAATGTCGGCGCGGCGTTGGTGATCGTGAAGGTCTGCGGCGCCGAGGTGCCGCCGCCCGGGCCGGGCGTGACGACGGTGATCGCTGGAGTGCCCGCCGTGGTCAGGTCGGCGGCTGGAATAACGGCCGTCAACGTGGTCTCGCTGACAAATGTTGTCGCCAGCGGCGTGGCGTCCAAGTCTACGGTCGAGTTGCTGAGAAAGCTCGTGCCGGTCAGGGTGATGGTGGTATCCGGACTGCCCGCCGGGACGGTATTCGGACTGATGTTGGTCAACGTGGGGACTGGGTTGCCGACGCTGAAAATCTGCGCGGCAGACGTGCCGCCGCCCGGTCCGGGTGTGACCACAGTGATCGAAGCAGGGCCAACCACGGCCAGATCAGCCGCCGGAATGACGGCGGTGAGCGTGTCGGCATTGACGAAGGTTGTCGCCAGCGGCGTGCCACCTAGGTCAGCCGTGGACGTGCTGAGGAAGCTTATGCCGGTCAGCGTGATCGTGGTGTCCGGACTGCCGACTGGTGCGGAAGTCGGGTTGATGCTAGTCAGTGTGGGAGGTGGGTTATTGATGGTAAAGGTCTGCGGCGCCGATGTGCCGCCGCCAGGGCCTGGGTTGACGACGGTGATGGCTGCGGTCCCCCCCGTCGCCAGGTCGGCCGCGGGGACCACTGCCGTGAGGGTCGTGCTATTGACAAAGGTTGTCGCGAGGGGCGTAGCATTCAAGTCGGCGGTGGAATTGCTGAGGAAATCCGTGCCGGTCAGCGTGATGATTGTGTCCGAACTGAAGGCCGGCGCCGAATTCGGGCTGATGCTAGTTAGTGTCGGCGCGGCGTTGGTGATCGTGAAGGTTTGCGGCGCCGAGGTGCCGCCGCCTGGTCCGGGCGTGACGACGATGATCGCTGGAGTGCCCGCCGTGGTCAGGTCGGCGGCTGGAATAACGGCCGTCAACGTGGTCTCGCTGACAAATGTTGTCGCCAGCGGCGTGGCGTCCAAGTCTACGGTCGAGTTGCTGAGAAAGCTCGTGCCGGTCAGGGTGATGGTGGTATCCGGACTGCCCGCCGGGACGGTATTCGGACTGATGTTGGTCAACGTGGGGACTGGGTTGCCGACGCTGAAAATCTGCGCGGCAGACGTGCCGCCGCCCGGTCCGGGTGTGACCACAGTGATCGAAGCAGGGCCAACCACGGCCAGATCAGCCGCCGGAATGACGGCGGTGAGCGTGTCGGCATTGACGAAGGTTGTCGCCAGCGGCGTGCCACCTAGGTCAGCCGTGGACGTGCTGAGGAAGCTTATGCCGGTCAGCGTGATCGTGGTGTCCGGACTGCCGACTGGTGCGGAAGTCGGGTTGATGCTAGTCAGTGTGGGAGGTGGGTTATTGATGGAAAAGGTCTGCGGCGCCGATGTGCCGCCGCCAGGGCCTGGGTTGACGACGGTGATGGCTGCGGTCCCCCCCGTCGCCAGGTCGGCCGCGGGGACCACTGCCGTGAGGGTCGTGCTATTGACAAAGGTTGTCGCGAGGGGCGTAGCATTCAAGTCGGCGGTGGAATTGCTGAGGAAATCCGTGCCGGTCAGCGTAATGGTTGTGTCCGAGCTGAAGGCCGGCGCCGAATTCGGGCTGATGCTCGTCAGCGTGGGTGCGGGGTTGTTAATGGTGAGGTTGACCGTGACGGTGCCATTGTCCACCATGGCTGAAGCAGTGCCCGGCCCGGGCGTGGCGCCCGCCGTGTAGGTTGCTTGCGCCTGCCCGCTGGCCTGTATCGACGTATCGATGGCGGCTATCGAACCGCCGGTTTGCGTGAAGGTGACAGCCTGCCCAACGAGAGCCGTAAGGCTGCTTGGGGCTACGGCCGTTTGGTTGGAATCCTTGAGGAAGTCCGCCGTCACGGTGGTGCCGGCTCCAGGCGTCAGCGCGGTGGACGCGGCTCCGATCTCCAACTTTAGAAAGGACGCCACCGTCTCTGGTGTCGATGTGCCGCCGTTATTGAGCGTGAAATCGTTGGCTGCCGGGCCGTTGTTTGTTCCCCACCAATTCTCGTCGGCGCTCGAAAGTGCCGTTGCCCGCGGCGTTGCTGCTCAGGACATTGCCATTGCTCGCGGTGCCTGCCGTGTTGCCGACGAAGCGATTGAATTGAACGGTGACCGTGCCGGCGCCGGCGCGTAGCGATGGCGCCGCCGAAACCGTTGGTCGCGCCCGACGCCGTGTTGCCGACAAACGAGCTGCCAGTGATGGAGACGTTGGTGATTGAGGAGCCCGCGAGCGCGATGGCGCCGCCCGAACCGGTTGTGGAATTGTTCGTTAAGGTGTTGTTTTGCACCGTGAGAGTGCCGCCTTGAAAAGCGATGGCACCACCGGATTCGCCGGTGCCGTTCGCTTGGTTGCTGCTGAAGACGCAGTTATCGAACTCGATCACGCTGCCGACGCCGCCGGCGCGGACGCCGCCGCCGCCGAGCGTGCTTTTATCGTCCCCGCCGGTCACCGTCATGTTTTGCAGGGTGAAGTGAAAGCTATTGGCCAGGGCCGGATTCACGTCAAGAACGCCCTCGCCCGCCACGGTCTGCTGGATGGTGGTCGTCGCGGCGCTGCGCCCTGGATGATGGTGCCGCTGCCGGTGATGTCGAGATCGCCGGCGGTCGAGTTGAAGGTGGTGTCAGCCTGCTCCTCGCTGCCCGGCCCCGAGGGATTGGTTGGCGCCAACGTCAGCTGATAGGTCCCCACTGGAACAATAATGGTGGAGCCTGCATCGCCGTTGGTGGCGATGATGGCACCTCGAAAGCTGCCGATAAGGAAGGGGTCGCCGGCAGTTCCGGTCCCCGATGAGATGGATGAACTCGCGGAGTCCGCCGTGCCCATGACCTGGTAGATGTGGGCAGGCGCCAGCCGGTTTTCCAGCAACTCCAGAAGCGGACGATAGCGCACCTGCCGGCATCGGGAGTTGCGAATCGGTTTCGATTTCACGGACAAAAGCATGCGCATCCAGTTGATCATCGCGGTATTCCTGGCAAACGGGAAGAACCAATGGGGGTCGGAAGCAACCGAGACGTCATGTCCTGGAAACGGTAAGCATAGACGTGCGCGCTGAGGCAGGCAAACTAAATCTTGCCAAATCGGAATTTCTTTCGCAGTTTACGTATTCTGTGCCGATGGACCATTGCCTCGAGGCCTATCGATGGGCAGCATGCAGACCAAACAAATCACGCTGGCCAACCTCCACAAATTCTCGCACATCGGCATGTTCAGCGGCGACGGCATCGCCCCCGCGGACATCTCTAACTTGGGCGATGGATTCAAGCAGAAAGTCAAAGTGCTGTTTGTCAGCTACGGTGTCAGGGAGAAAGGCGCCACGGCCCAAGCCAACCGCGCTGGAAAAAATGGGCATCCGGAGTCTCTACTACGAATCCCCGGGAGACGGCTCACGAGTGGCAGAGCTGGCGGCGGAGCCTGTATCAAATCGCACCCTTGCTGTTCCGGGATTAGTCGGAGGCCAAGTCCGTGCAGCCCGACTGGTCCTTAACCAAGCGAACTGGCCAAGTGTCGGCGGGAAAAGGATCTGAAAAAACTCGAAATCCTTTTGCTATCCGCGGTGTTTGATGTAGTAGCCAAACCAACATCACCACCACGGGGGCACGGTGTTGGGTGCAGCTGCCGACGTCAGACAAGGAGACGATCAATACACGCCTCCAGCTCCAGCAGTGGGGTCGAGTTTTCAATGGCAATATGATGACCGGCTCTGAACAAAACGCTGCGACAGAGTATATGAATAGTCTCTATGGAAATAACGCCGCACCCAATCCTAATGGACGCTACTAAGGAGGATTATTAAGTGGCCTTATTAACTGGATAACTGGAAGATAACACATATAGAGCAATATTAGTCTGTGGCATCAAGCTGACTCAGTGTGGTTCACCCAGGGGTGGCCGTTATCTCGTCGGCTGCAACTCTTATCCAGGAACCGAAGTCATTGTCAACTACTAGTCGCTGTATCGCTCCATCGGGGGCGCCGGTTAGAGCGTTCGGAAAAAATGAATCTATATTGTAATAAACCTCAGATCGACTTCCTGTCTCAGGAGGCTCGTGGTGCCGGAAGAGAGTCCGTTTCACAACTTGATCCGCCGCATTCGCGAACGCGACGAGGAGGCTGCCTCCGAGTTGGTGCGCCGCTATGAAAGCGCTATCCGGCGCGTGGTTCGGATTCGCCTACGGGATGTGCGGTTGCGGCGTGTGCTCGACTCCATGGACATTTGCCAGTCGGTGCTGGCCACGTTTTTCGTCCGCACCGCTCTGGGCCAATATGAGCTGGACACGCCAGAGCAGCTAATCAATCTCTTGACCAGCATCAACGCAACAAGCTGATGAACCAGGCCAATCGCCAGGCGGCGCAACGCCGCGATTATCACCGGGAAACGCCCATCGGGGAAGACGCCAGTTTTGTGCCGGACGGGGCTTCCGACCCAAGCGAGCAAGCCTCGGCGCGCGACTGGAGGTGCGGCTGTGCGAGCGTGGGCGCTCTTATCCCATTTCGTGTGCCGCCTATCTGCGCTGGCGGCGCCTACGTGGTCGGTGCGTGTCGCATCTTCGAGTTTCCAAACCCAAACCCAAACCTGTTTTTCTCAAAGGAACCAACCATGAAACGTGCAGAAGTATTCCCGAACAACTACCATCTCGTGGATGCCGATGTCCCCGGTGACGTGGCAGGGACAAAGCTTCAGATAATATGGATCGCTATTCCCGGTCCGCCACGAGCTAAACCAGGTGCATGAAGACATCGACCGCTGGTGAGTGTTGGTCACGTTTTGACGCGGTCAATTCCTCATGCTACTGTTGCAATGGACCACGCTTTTCTTCACGAGTTCCGATACGATGAATTGTCCCCTCTGCCAAGGTTCCTTGCAATCGGCTCATATCGAAGGTGAAAGCGTTGCATATTGCGGCCGGTGCGAGGCCTTCTTGGCCGACATGGAAACGCTTCCGGCGATCGTCACGAAACGCCGGTCGCGCCCGAGCGCGGAAGAAAAAAGCACCGCGCCGTTCGACGCCGCCGATCTCACGCGAGTACTGCGCTGTCCGCAATGTAAGCAGCCGATGGACACCCATCCTTATTTCGGAGGCGGCAACGTGGTCGTGAGCACGTGCGAGCGTTGCAACTTTATCTGGCTGGACGCGGGGACGCTGGAAATCATAGAGCGCTATGTGCCGTATATGCACCAGATCGAGCGCACCATCACGCCATACGGGGGCCGATACCAGGGAGGACCTCGTGATATGCCGTCGCTGGGGATTCTTTGGGACCGTTACTGGCGACCTTGAGGCGCCCGTCGGTCGAGAACGCGGCACATTGAGGGTACTCGGACAGGGTTCGCCTACTTTGCCTTCCTCTCTATTTCCCTGCCAACGCGGCGGGCAAGACTGGCAAACTCGGTGTCCTCCGATTCCTCGTAATGCCGTAAAGGCGGCAAAGCGTCCCTTGCGTATTCGGATCCCGCTTGCGAGAAAAAAATCATGCACGTCGTGAGGCGGGCACGCTGGCTGTCCCCGGAAAGCTTCAGCGTCTTCATGTACTCGATTACCAGTTCAGTGAGCTGGGGTACGTAAGGCTCGCCCGCCATCGACTTCGGCATGATCGTGGACAGTTCGGTAGTCATGATCGAGAATTGCGTTCGGCATATCGCCCACGGCGACCTCGCCCAGAAAAGCAAGCTGGACATGATTCGCGATGCCGCCGTCGAGGTCCGCAAGCCGACCCTGTTTGGCGAGCTCATCATCATGATCGTCTACCTGCCGATCCTGACGCTGGAAGGGATTGAGGGCAAGATGTTCCGGCCTATGGCGATTACGATCATCTTCGCCTTGGCCGGCTCCATGGTCTTGTCGATCACGCTCATGCCCGTCCTGGCCAGTCTGCTGTTGCCCAAAAAAATCGAGGAGCGCGAGCCGCTCTTTATGAGGATCGCTCACGCCATTCATGGCCCGCTCCTCGACCTTTCCATGAGGCACAAAGGGGCCGTGATCGCCGTGGCCGTCGGCGTCTTGGTGTTCGCGTTTGGCTTCATCGCGCCGAATCTGGGCTCCGAGTTTCTGCCCACGCTTTCGGAAGGTGCCATCGAGATCAATGCGGTGCGTCTCGCCGACGCGCCTATCGAGCGCTCCATCGAGGACAACACCAAAATTGAGCAAGCCGTCCTGAAGGCGTTTCCCGACGAGGTCCGTCACATCTGGTCGCGCATCGGCACGGCGGAAATTGCCACCGACCCTATGGGCTTGGAATTGACCGACATATTCATCAGTTTGATACCGCGCCACGAGTGGCGGAAAGCCAAAACGCAGGCGGAAGTCACCGACCTGATTCAAAAAGAAATCCGGCCATTCTTGGGGCCACGCTTTTCGTACGCGCAACCGATCAAAGGGCGGCTCGACGAAATGGCCGCGGGCGTCAAGGCGGACCTGGCCGTCAAAATCTTCGGCGATGACTTCAAAACGTTGCAAACCAAGGCCAAGGAAGTTGAAAAGATCTTGAAAGGCGTCGCCGGCAGCAGTGACGTGAACGTCGAGGCGCTCACCTGCCTGCCCATCCTGCAACTCAAAATCAAGCAAGATGAAATCGCCCGGCACGGCATTCCCGCCAAAGCGGTCCTCGACCTAGTGGAGGCGCTCGGCGGCATGCGCCGCGGCGAAATCGTCGATGGGCCATTTCGCTTTCCTCTTGTGATCCGTCTGCCCGAGACTTATCGCGGCACTTATGACAACAATGAGGACGCCAAGAAACTTATCGAGGAATTGCCGGTTATCACCGCCAAGGGCGAGCGCTTGCCGCTATCCCGCTTGGCCACGGTGGACGTCATCGAAGACAGTCCGTCCACCATCACACGCGAATGGGGCCAGCGGCGCATCACCGTGACCGCCAACGTGGATGCGCGCGAACGGGACTTGGGCAGCTTCGTGGCCGAAGCGCAAACGAAAATCACGCCGGCAAACCTGGGCCTGACGGGCCGCTATCATCTGGCATGGGGAGGCCAGTGGGAACACCTCATCAGCTCCCGAAATCGACTGTTGCTGGTGGTGCCGCTGGCCCTGGGACTGATTTGCTTCCCCTTATACCTGACCTATGGCAACGTCATCGACATGATTCGGGTCTTCACGGGCGTCCCCTTCGGCGCGGTCGACCGAACCGAAAGGCGGCAGCTCGCTCTGGCGAGTAAATCGAAATGATCTCGAAAGCTGGGCCTCTGACTTCTAGCCCGTCCTTCCGAAACCTACCAGCGCGATATCATCGTGCGGGCTGCGGCCGGTGGCAAATTGCTTGACGACTTTGACCACTTGCTCCCCCAACGTTCGGGCAGAGTAAACCTCACCGCGCACGGCAGCATAAACGCCTTTCGTGTGAAGCTGAAGACCGTGAACGTCCGTGGCCTCGGTGACGCCGTCGGTGAACGTCAGGATGCTGTCACCCGGATCCAGGGAAAGCTGGCACGAGGTGTACTCGAAGTCATCGGCAACGCCGAGGGGCAAGCCTGTCGTGTCGTTACTGATCGCCTCTGCTGCCGTGCGCGTGGCGCGGCGCCAAATTAGAGGCGACGGATGGCCGGCGTTGACCAGCGTCACTGTATGGCTCTCGGCATCGAGGACGGCTGCTACCAAGGTCACGAACCGATCGGCAATCCCGGACTGGATTATCACGGAATTGAGCTTGGTGATAGCGGTGGCAAGGTCTGGCTCTGTGAGGATGCAGAAGCGGGCGTCCGCGCTGAGCTTGGCCATGAGCAGGGCCGCCACAACGCCTTTGCCGGCCACGTCGCCCAGCAGGATGGCCACGCGGTGGCGCGGCAGAGGGATGAAGTCGTAGTAATCGCCGCCGATCTCATGGGCTGACTCGTAGTAGCTGAAAAATTCGTAGCCGGGGACATCGGACATGCATTGCGGCAGAAAGCCGCGCTGCACCTCGCGAGCCAGCTCCAGGTCGAGCTTGAGCCGCTCACGCGCGAACTCGAGGTGCCGGCTATATTCCTCCAGCTCGACTTGCAGGTGGCGGAGCTTCAGATGCGTCTGGACACGGGCATGTAGCTCCTCCATTTGAAACGGTTTAGTGATGTAATCCACCCCGCCGGTCGCAAACGCTTTCACCTTGTCCAAGGGCTCAGTGAGCGCACTGATAAAGATGATGGGAATCCCCTTGAGATTGTCGTCGGCCTTGAGCTGTTCGCAAACCTCGTAGCCGTTCATTTCCGGCATATTAATATCGAGCAAAATCAAGTCCGGCGGATCCCGCCGCGCTGCCAGTAGTGCCAGCTTGCCGCTGGGAACGGGGCGCACTTTATAGCCACGGTCCTTGAGCATCCCGGCCAACACCTGGAGATTGGCGGGAGTGTCGTCCACGACCAAGATGTTGGCAGGTGGGGCGGGAACACTGTTTGGTTTCGCCGGCTTCATTAGGGTTTCCCGACGAGTCAGGGATCAGATATCCGTGTGTGGGAGCTTTTAGCTTCTTCCTCAAGTCTCACATCTTGTTGAGAGCAATCTCCAAAGACGCCTTAACTCTCTTCTTTTGAATCTCAGGATCTTCTCGCTGCATATATTCAACTGCTGACAGGTCGTCCCTGCGCTTTCTATTTTGGCGCGGTTCCAGCCGGGTCCGTTCACTATTTCCGGCCGCTTGCATTCGCCTTGGTGGGCAACGAGAACCGGAAGGTTGAGCCGACGCCTTCCTTGCTTTCGACATTCACCGTCCCATTGTGGGCCTCAGTAAACGTCTTGACGATGGCGAGACCCAGGCCCGTACTATGCTCGTGCCGGGAATCCGTTTCTCCCTTGTCGAAGACCCTATGGAGAAGGTCTTCGGCAATTCCCGCACCGTTGTCGTTAACCCAGCACTCGACAACGCCCTCAGCGCCAACTTCCCGTGCCCCGATTATGATCTCTCCGCGTGGCGTGTACTTGATTGCATTGGCGATCAGGTTCTGAAAGATTCGCTTCAATAAGCTGGCGTCCGCGTACACGACCAAATCGTCGGGGATCTTGTTGATCAATTGTGTGCTGGCTGTACCGGCCACGGGATGGAGGTCGTGAATGAGGGCCTCCACGAGGGGCCACAGGTCAAACTCACGCGGCTCCAACTTGATCCCAACTTCTGTTTGGAGATTCGAATTTTCCTGGAGCACCTTGCCAATCAGCCCCTCGAGATTCTGCACGTTGCGACTCAAGGCCTTCAACAGCTGTTCCACCTCGGTGCTAATGCCCCTTGCCGGGAGTGTCATCCCTAAGATTCTCGCAGCTAAGGAAATTGCATTTAGTGGTGTGCGAAGATCATGTGCGACAAAGGCGAGGTATTCTTCGCGGCGCTGTTGCACCTCCAGCGCGACTGCGTGGCATAGGTTTGCAATGCCGAACCAATTGCAAGGTCGAGGACTCGGTTTATAATGTGGAAAGGCTTCCCTCGCAGGTTTAATCCGTTGCCGTCGGCAAGATCGTGGATACAGCCACGAAGAATGTTGTACTCCGCCACCACCTCCTCAATATCAAATCCGTCTTGGAGACGCTGCAGACCATGCGCTGGCGGGGTACCTTCGATAAGCGCCTCGGGAATTGTTTGGTCAGAGCTGGCTTGGAGTGCCACGACCAACTCTTCAATTAGCGCCGGGACATGGTCATTGAGCGTTGGAATATCAAGCTGCCGCGCTGACCGGAGTTGCCGCACTTGGTCCCGCCACCTTGAGAGTAACATTTCCCGTTCTCCCCTAACGAGCACCGCCAGTTTGCCCAAATCGTCCATACGTATCTCCATTTAACGGCGGGTTGATTGAGGGGCTAGCAGTTGGTTAAGTTACTGGATAAGTTTCTAAAGAGTCAATGGACGCCTGCCGCTCCGAACAGATCAAGAAGCTTCTGGTATTGAAATCCTTCGGCCAGTCGGCGCAGCCCCTGAGCGATGCGCGGATCGCGTGCCTCGACCTCCTGAATCTTTGCCAGGAGCTGATCCAGGTCCGCCGTGATGACGGCTTCACGCATCGGTTGGATGATCTCTTGCGGCCAGCCCGCCAGGGACTCGGATGTGAGCTCCGCCGCTTCCTCCTGAGGCGCGGCTGTGGGTTCCTCGGCGTAAACGTATTCGATGCCCAGGTGGGCATGGATCTTTTGAAATAGCTCCACTTCCCTGAATGGCTTGCTGATGAAATCGTCGGCGCCGATCTTCATGAGCTCCTGGCGGTTTTCGTCCATCGCACTGGCAGTGACGGCGATAATCTTGGGCTCCTTGCCGCCGG
This sequence comes from uncultured Planctomycetota bacterium, assembly GCA_963750865.1. Taxonomy (GTDB): domain Bacteria; phylum Planctomycetota; class Planctomycetia; order Gemmatales; family Gemmataceae; genus CAVVSQ01. The sequence goes on along the minus strand of CAVVSQ010000015.1, from coordinate 34,195 downwards.
CCATGGCGCGGATGCGGCGGATCGCCTCATGGCCGTCCATCACCGGCATGCGGAAGTCCATCAGGATCAGGTTGGGCCGCCATTCTTCAAAGCCTTGCACGGCTTCGGCGCCGTTGGTCGCCAGCCGAATCTCGAAACCGATGGGCGCCAATAGCTGCCCCAAGAGCTGGCGGTTATCGTCTATGTCGTCCGCAATCAACACCCGGCACGTCGCCTGCCCTGGCTGGAGGCTCAGGACTTGCCTGGGCCTGTCTTTCGCTTGAACTTCCTGAGCTTCGCCTTCCTGCAAAGGCAGGTGAATGATGAACACGCTGCCTTTGCCGACCTGGCTGCTCACCGTAATGGTCCCGCCCATCAGCCGCACAAACTCCCGGCTGATGGCCAGGCCCAGCCCGGTGCCGGTGCCCGCCTGTTGCCCGGTCTTGGTCTGCTCGAATTGCCTGAACAACTTGTTCTGATCTTCGGGGGAAATGCCCGGCCCCGTGTCCTCGATCTCGACCCGGAGAAACGATCCCGTCGCCCCATCCCGATCGGCGCTCACGCGCAAGCCGATGCCGCCCTGCTCGGTAAACTTGACCGCGTTACCTAGCACATTGATGAAGACCTGGCGCAGCTTGTTGATGTCGGCCACGATGAACTGCGGGACGGCGCCAATCATCTCCACCGAGAACGATAGGCTTTTCTCGTTGGTGCGGACACGGAACATCATCTCCAGGTCCTTGAGCAACACAGGCAGATCAAACGTGGAGAGATTCAGCGTCGTGCGGCCTGCCTCGATCTTGGACATCTCCAAGATGTCGTTGATGAGGGCCAGTAGATGCTCACCGCTACGGTTGATGGTTCCCAGGTATTGGTATTGCTGGGGGGTGAGGTCCTGGTCGCGGAGCATCAGTTGGGAAAAGCCGAGGATGGCGTTCATGGGGGTGCGGATTTCGTGCGACATGTTGGCCAGAAAGACGCTCTTGGCGCGGTTGGCTTGCTGCAACGACTGCTCGTAGCGTTTGCGTTCGGTGACATCGCGGGCGGCGGCGAAAACGCCCTGGAGCTTGCGGTCGCGGTCGTGGAAAGTGGACGCATTGTAGGAAACCACAGTTTCCTTGCCGTCGCGGGCGGCGCAGTAAGCTCGTAGTCCGTGACTTTGCCTTCGCCCAAGACCAGCTTGATGCCGGCCTCGGCGCGCTCCGGATCGGTGAAGTAGCCCTTGAAGGGCGCAGCCGATCAGCTCATCGCGCGTGCAGCCGGTGAGCGCCTCCATTTGCTTGTTGACGTCGGTGATGATGCCGCGCGGATCGGTGGTTATCGAGCGCATCGATGTTGGATTCAATGAGCGAGCGCGTGTAGAATTGTTGATCGCGCAGCGCGCTGATCGAGCAGCATGCGCTCGGCTTCCACCTGTATGCGTGCGGTATTGTCGGTGCCGATCAGCAGATAGCCAATAATTCCGCCCAGCACGTCGCGCAGCGCCGTGACCGAGACGATGGCCGGAAATCGGCTGCCGTCCTTGCGGATGTAAGTCAGTTCGTAAATGTCCTCGATCCCGCGCAAAGCCTTGAAAATCAAAGCCTCGAAGCCCGGGGTGATCGTGGTCCCAAGCTCGGCGCTCAAGGCTTTGGCGCGGGCAATCACTTCCTGTGGATCGGAAATGTCGGCCGGAGTGATCTTGTTCATCACGTCGGCGGCCGTATAGCCCAGCATGCGCTCGGCGCCGACGTTGAAGATTTGAATGACACCCTTCTCGTCGGTGGCGATGCTCGAGAAGTTGGCGCTATTGAAAATGGCGCTTTGGAGGGCGCCGGCCTTGAGCAGCGCTTCTTCCGCACGCTTGCGTGCCGTATTGTCGGTGCCAATCAGCAGATAGCCGATGATCGCGCTTTCATCGTCGCGCAGCGCCGTGACCGAGACGACTGCGGGAAATCGACTGCCGTCCTTGCGGATGTAAGTCAGCTCGTAGATGTCCTCGATCCCGCGCGCGGCCTTGAAGACCAGCGCCTCGAAGCCCGGCGTGATCGGGGTCCCAAGCTCGGCGCTCAGGGCTTTGGCGCGGGCAATCACTTCCTGCGGATCAGAAATGTCGGCCGGAGTGATCTTGTTCATCACGTCGGCGGCCGTGTAGCCCAGCATGCGCTCGGCGCCGACATTGAAAATTTGTATGACCCCCTTTTCGTCGGTGGCAATACTGGAGAAGTTGGCGCTATTGAAAATGGCGCTTTGCAGGGCGCCGGCTTCGAGCAGTGCTTCTTCCGCATGCTTGCGTGCGGTCACGTCTTCCATGGCCAGAACAAGCAGCTCGCCGTGCATGCCCGCCTGCAGCTTGCGCATTGAGCAGCATTACCCTGCGCCCAATGAGCGGGAAGGTATGTTCCAGTTCGAAATCGTTGAAGACGGAACTCGTGGGGACGATGTCTTCGAGAAGCCTGCGCAGGTCGGGAATGTCCCATTGGCCGTTGCCCAACTGGTAAATGAGCCGATTCACCGTCTCTTCGGCCGTGACTTGAAAGGTTTGATAGAAAGCGCGGTTGGCGGAACGCACGCGCAAGGTGGCATCGAGAATCAACAAGGGCTCGCGCACCGTATCGACGATGTTCAAGGCATAATTTTGAATGTCTTCAACCAACGGTTCTCGGTCCATCGGAGGCGTCCTTCTGTCCAGTCCGTAACACCGGGTGAGTCACTAGGCGTTCCAGGGCGCCGAGCTCCGCGGACTTGACAACGTGGAAATTGAACTCCGATTCCTGCGAACAGCGTCTATCCTCATCGTTCCTCCGACCGATGCGCACAACCTACTTTAGCGAACTGGAGCGTTTCTTAGCAGCCCGTTGAAATAAAGCCTCTTGACGTGCATGGTAGGATCAAGCGATCGACGGATCAAGGGGGCCGGATTCATTCGAGCCATGGACAAGGAGGCAGCGATGGGGATGGGTAAGCGCAAGCCGGTGCAGGAGGCCTTGTTCGTCGCCTATGATGCGCTGCCTCGTTCACGGTCTACTTCTCGTTGAACTCGGCATAGAACTCGCTGGCTTTGGCGAGCAGTTGGTCTTCGGTCGTGTGGTGGTCGTCCACGGCGACCGAACCGATGATCTTTCCCTGGATCGCGGCGGGAGGCCAGTGCCGCCCTCTCCAGCCTCTTCCTCGGCAGCGCCGTCCGCGCCTGCGTCATCGGCCTCAATCGCTCCGACGCCCGCACCAACGCCGCTGACGATGACAACACGCCTTTTCGCCTGGTCGGCAAGTTCCATATTCTCGTGATTCACTTTCCCATCGCCGAGCCACGCCTGGGCTTGGCCCAGCCACCGCCGTGCCTCCTCGGCCTTCCAGAGGCGCTGGTTGAGCAACGCCAGCCATAGCCAGTTGAGCACCGCACGCCGGGGCGTGGATTCGGCCTATATCGCCAGGGCCAACGAAACTCTCACATCGCACCCAGTCGCCGACTTGCAAAATCGTTTCATCAGCGTGCGAAATGGTGAAGCTCATCGCCGACGTTGGGCATTTTGAGGCGATGAACGATCTACGAGTAGCTTTTCGACGTCGTGGCGTTTTTCTATGTTCGAGAAACGCCATTCGATGTGCGAAATCCCGCGAAACAACGCGGATAAAACGACAACGCCGTGAGAAATGTACTCGGCATTCCGCGCTAACTGCTGGGTCAGAGCGAGTTCGAGAAACCGAACAGGACTCGAACTTTTGACCCACCAGTTAATGCACGCACTTTGGACCAATGATCAGGAAATGTACCCGTCGCGCCGCGGTAGCAAAGGGCATAAGAGCGCCCCATTTGCCCAAGGTAAGCGTTAATTGCCTGTGAATTACGCGGTCCTGAGCAACCAGCTAGGATCGCAATCGAGGCCGTGGCCACCGGAAATTCACCGCCCGCAAATGAGATTTCGGCCAGGGGCCATTATTAACTGGTGGGTCAGGATTTCGAGTCATGCTCGGTTACCCGTGAGTGGTGTCTCGTCCCGAGGCATTAAAGACCCTGGAAAGGTTATGACGTCCGTTTACTTGGTTTCCCCCTTGCGTGCTTTCTGCACGCCGGCTTTGGCCTCCGCATTGTCGGGGGACACTTGCAGGACGGCTTCAAAGGCTTGCGAAGCCTCGGTAAAGCGCCGTGTGGCAAGGGCTTGTTTGCCGACCGTAAGCTGGAGCGGCACCTCGAGGCGGCGCAGCGCCGCCAGCGCCGCCGCATCTTGGGGGATGAGCCGCCACGCCTTGCGGTATGTCGCGATGGCCTCGGTGTTTTTTTTCGCCCTTTCCAGGCTGGCTGCGGATTCCAGCAGCCGATTGTAGTCCGCACGTGGATCGGTTTTCTGCTCGATCTTGGTTAGCGGGAGGGCTTGGGTTTTTGGAAAAGGCGCAGGATTGGTTTTGGGCGGGAGTGGCGGCTGGGTCTTGGGAGGTGACACCGGCTCGATCTTGGGCGGCAGCGGCGTTTGGGTTTTGAGCGGCGGCGGCGGATCCGTTTTGAGCGGCAGCGGCGGCTGGGCTTTGATTGGCGGTGCAGGATCGATCTTGAGCGGAGGCATCGGCTGCGCCTTCGGAGGCGAAACAGCGTCGGCCTGGCGTTTCTTCGATGCGACGGCATCGGCGTCAGCGCGTGCCTTGGCCGCAGTCATCTGGAGAGCCTGATTTTGCTTGGCTACCAGCGCAGCCTTGTCAAGCGCGGCCTTGTCGAGGCGCACCTTGTCCTCGGCCAAGCTTCTCTCCGGCGAGCCTTGGGCAGTCTCCAGTTTCGTCTTCGAGTCAGTCCGCGCCGGGCGTCTTGCACCTCGGCGGCAAGCTTGGCCACCTCGTCGTTACCTTTGAGCAGTCGGGCCGCCTCCACGGAGGATCGGGCGGCGTCGAGTTGTCCCTTGGCAAGAGCCTGCCTGGCCACGGCTAGCAGGCGGGCCTGTTCGCTCTGGTCGCGCATCTGTTGGGCCTGGCGGCGCGCGCTCTCGTCGGCTTGCTGGCGGCGACGCTCGTCGGCGATCTTGGCGGCGGCCGCCTCGGCGACGCGTGTGGCCGCCGTCGCGCTCTCCGCGGCTTGCGCGGCGGCAACCTGGCGGGCAGCTTGCTCGCTCTTGGCCTTCATGTCCGCGAGCGCGCGCGGATTACTGTCATCCGGCTTGAGGGCATTGGCGCTTTGCACCGCCCTAGCGGCCTCTTGAAAAGCGCCCTTTTGAGCGGCTGCGGCGGCAGCGATACGGAGCCGGGTGGCGGCCTTTTGCTTCAGGTCATCCGCGGCGCGGCGGCCGGCCTCGTCGAGCGCCTTTGAATCCGCCTGGGCCTTGATGCGCCGGGCGTCGGCCTCTTGGACCAGCGCTTGTTGCGCGCGGCGAGCCGCTTCGGTTTGCGCTCGGCTCGCGTCGGCGGCGGCGCGGCGGGCCTTTTCGAGATCCGCCTGTGTCTTTTGCTGCTCCGCTTGTTGCGCCAGCGCCAATAAAGCCACATTGCCGGGCGCGGACGCCAGAGCCGCCCGTGCCGTGACGACTGCACGCGCGCCCTCGCCCGCGGCCAACTGCTTGCGCGTCTCTGTCAAGGCCTTTTCCGTAGCCGCCCCGGTCCGGGCCAACTGAATCTGCTCGTTTTTGCCTGCGCCGGTCTGACGGACAAGCTCCTGCATGCGTAGCTTTAGCTCATTGTGGTCTTGCACATGAATCATGCCCGAGCCGGTGCCGGCGCCCGTCTGTGCATCCACCATCTGCGTGGTGACATTCAGGCTGGCCGTCTGCTGGATAGTGCCGAACAGGAAGAATCGCACGTTGAGCGCCTGGCTCAGAGCCCGCCTCGCGGCGGGGTTATAAAGCACATCCTTCATGGTGATGTTGAGCCGGCCCATGTACCAGCAGACTTCGCCCCGCTCCACCACGTCGTAGGACGAGGCACAGTACGACACAAACTGGTCGGCCGCCCAGTCGCCCACGGCGGGCGGAACCAGGCCAGGCTCGCAATTGACGAGGAAATTGAAGACGACGAGCCGAGGCCGTCTGAAGGAAACGGGCTGGAGCACGACTGGGGCCGGTTGCGGCACCAAAATGACCGGCGCCGGGGCGACCGCAAGGGGCAGGGGCAAAAACGGCCGGCAGCGCTCCACGCGCAAGGCGACGTCGCGGTGGCCATCGCTCAGGTTGAGCGCTAGCTCAAAATGCACAAACGCCTCGCGCTGATGGCCGCGACGAAAGAGATTGTCGCCCAGCTCGAGCGATACTGCCAGGAGTCTGCGGCGAAACGGATCGTCGCTGCCGATCACTACGTCCAACGCTGGATTCGGGGCCAATGGTGCCTCGGCAAACCTGCCGATGTCTTCCACCAATAATCCACCAAACGCCGGCGGTCGAGCCGTATAGGCGATAACCGGCGCGGGCGGGGGATCGTTCGCCTCGGGCAAAGGCGGAAAGCCCGCTGCCAGAGCAATGGGCTGCACCGGAGACGCCTGTTGCCGCAAAGCCTGCTCGAAGGCTAATTTCTGCTCGTCAGTCATCATCAACATCTGGCCGAGCAGGGGCAGTCGCGGCAGCAAAGCCTCGACGCTGGCCCCCGACAGCCTCGCCGTTTGCACCACGAGGCCGGAGCTAACTTCGACGAGGCGAGCGTTGATCGTCACGCCATTAAGTGGAAGGACGCTTCCCAGAACCAGGTAACGCACCTTGGCCACCTGGCCAAGTTCACTTTGACCGGCGCTGATATTGCCGAAGTCTAATTGCAGCTCGCCGAGAACCCGGTTAAGCTGGCCGCGCTCAACGACGTCGAAACGCGCTTTGAGAAACGGCATCAATTCCTCGGCGACGGCTCGTCCAGCAGCAGGGCCCACATCGCCGCGCGTCTCGAAGTCCATCACTCCGACTCGGTCACGCCGCCGTTGCAGTGCCAGCGTGCAGTCATCCACCTCCTGGCGAACTTGCAGGGTATCCCAGGCCTCGCCGGCCGCACGGAGTGCTTCGAGCGCCGCCTCCAAATGAGTTGGGTCGCGCCGCAACTCCGCAGCGCGCCGGCGGGCGTCGTCATAACGATCCAGGCGGCCTTGCACGTCCTGATACCGCCGCCTCAATGACTCGTCTTCCCCGGCCGTAAGAGCCTGTTCCAAGGCAAGAGCGGCCGCGCGCAGACTGTTGTCCGTCAGGGCGGCTTCGGCCTCGCGCGAAGCGGTCACGGCGCTCCGCATCGCCGCGCAGCCCTTCCGCCGTTAGCGCATCCGCCTGGCGCTTGAGGCCGGCCAATTCCTCCGATGCGTCTGATCCGCCGAATTGCTTGAGCGCGGCGGTGAGCACCGGGCCGGCGTCCTCGGGCTTGCCGTCGGCGAGCACCGTCCGCACGGCCCGCGCGGCACGATCGGCAGCCGCCTGCTGGGCAATTTGATCCCGTGCCCTATCCAACTCGCGGCGCACCTGCTCGGTATCGTCGATGCTCCTGGCATCCTCGAGCGCCGCCACGGCCCGGGCGTATTTCTTGTCGGCGAGGTAGCCGAGCGCCTCGTTCATGGCCGCATCGTAGCGGTCGCCCTTGGTGGGGGCTGAGTACGTGGCCACCAGGGCATCGACCGTGCCCTCGGGCGCACCGCTAACGGCCACGAGTGCGGGCAGCTTGCCGGGCCCGCCCTCCTGGTTGGGAATGACTGCAATTTTGATGTCAGCGGGAGTAGCCGCAGGTTGTTGTTGGGAGCAACCTGTCATCCAAAGGCCGACAATGAATGGGGCAAGCAGTCTTCGTGACATGAGCGCGACCTCCTGAGCCAGGATTGGGCAATTGATCTTAGCCCAGCGACCGCTTCGTGCACAGTGCAAACCCAATTGTACTACCGTTGGGGACGGCCATGCTTGAGATAGGACGAGGGGTTCGACGTTCTACGCGAACGGCGATGACATCCGCCGGGACGCTCATTGGTCCAAAGTGCGTGCATTCCCAAGGAACACACCCGGGGGAGCCATCAATTGTTCAGAGATTTGAGTGACAGTCGAAGGCCAGCGCCAACAATTCCCCCTCGCCGCGATGCCCATCACCGCCGGCTTGCCCCTTTGGATTGTGACTGCTGTGGCCTGCCGCTCTCCCCGCGGCCGCCTTTGGCAGACGCTCAGGTCGCGGCCGCTGCCGCTGGCTCCAACCGATAACCTAATTCTGTCGCTTTGCGGGCTAAGCTTTTTACCAGGCGCGCACGATAGGCCGCCGCGCAGGTCCACCCCCGACATCCGGTACAGCGCCGTGCCCAAGTTCCGGCGTCGTCCGACGAGCGCCGCTCAGCCTATTTGTCGCGGAACAGCATCTGAGCAATCAGGTATAGATCGTTCTTCCACACGGGCCAAGTGTGGCCACCGGAATCGATGTGCCAAACATGCGGAAGTGAGACGGGCTCAGGAGAGCCGTCCCACACCACGACGAAGCCGAGGTTGCAAGTTCAACTTCCTCACCACAGCTTCGTGACCGGCAATGCCGGCTACGTTCCTCCCACCTGCCTTTCCAGCCAAACGCTCATTGCCGTCAGGTATCCGTCAACGAAATGAGGGCCCGTCGCTTTGCTCTTGGCCTGGGCGCGCTCTCTAGCTTCCTTGTGCCCGCCTGTTCGCGTGTGGCATAGTGAATGATCAGCGTTCGCGAAAATCCTCACCGTCAAGTTTGGGTTACCTGCCTTCGCCAACCCTCGGCGGATTATGGCCACCAAGGGCTCGGGCGGCCCGGAGGAAGTGTCCTTGTCACCGAATAGCGCCAACACTGGACAATGAACCTTTTCCCACCAAGGTTCGGTGTCCTGCTCGATGTTACGCCGGGCAGAATAAAAGAGCGGCGCATCGCAGAGATGAATGTACTCGAACCATGAGGCCGTTTTGACCTTTTGTTGCGCCTTGTCGAGAACTTCGAACGGTTTGTTCCCGCGGATCAAGTCCATCCGGGTTTTGGCGAAGGCAGTTGCTGTCATGACGTCTTGGTCGGCCCAACCGTCCGCGCCATTTCCGCTTCCACACGGGTTTGGTCTTGTTGCCAAGCCGGCCCTTGCCAGCCGGACACCTCAATGATGAAGGCCACTTTATCGGAAATCGCAGCGGCCAGCGGCGCGACCATGCCTCCTTGACTGTGGCCCCAAAGGCCGACCCGGTCGGGGCGAATATCATCCCTTGCTCGAAGGAAATCCACCGTCGCCAGCGTTTCCGCGGCGCGGTCGTGAAACGTCTGCGCGTTGAAATCGCCGGTGGACGCTTGTCGCGAACGAAGCAATTTAAATACGGACTCACAGATTCCCTGCTCGAAACAGAGATCGCGGACACGTGGCATTTTGCGTTACTGGTTGGGAGCGATTGATTGTCTTGGGCCGGGTTAGGCCGGTGTCAGCGCAGATGGTGCTGCGCAATCATGTGTCTATTATTACGTCTTGGGTATCGGCGTTATTCCGAGAGCACCTCAACCTTCGCCTCCCCCACGTGTGGCTCGCCTCGATGCACCAAGGTGGCTCGAACCGTGACCGGCATGTTAAATGGCCCTTGCACTTTGTCGGAACAGCGAATGCGAAGCTCTCCCTGTTCCTTATCGGCGGCGATCGTCTGGGGTTCGGCGGTCAGTCCCTTGATATGCGAGGGCACCACCAGCTCCAAACAGACTGGCCCACGCACGTCGAGAGAGCGCTTGATGTGCACCGAAACCACGCTGGTTCTGCCGGGACTAGCGATCATGTAACTCACACTCGTTTCCACGGAAAGATTTCCTGGACCAACCACGGCTACCAACTGCTCATTCTGATCCATGGAGCTGAACGAGACGCGGTGGAGGGAGCCGTCGGCTTCTTTGAGCTCTGCCGTTCCCATGACGCACACACGGCAGGTGCGTCCTGTTTCCATCCAGGGAGGCAACAGCGCCTTGTAAGTGACCTCATTGGCACCGGCCGGAACCAAGATCGTTGGACCGACCATCCCCTGCAAATGGCGGGTTTGCCGATCAGCGAGGCTGATTTCTATGGGACCGTCATAATCGCGGCGAACGATCCGGTATTTGTGCTTGAGGACCGACCCGCGGGCGACAAAACCCATTTCATAGTCGCCCTTGATTTCGAACGGCGTCGGCAGGGCAACCATGAGCAGCACATCGTCGAGCAACGGTTGCCCACGCGGCACACGCAGCATCGCTCGGTGCGCCAAATCCTGGCTAGTTCCTTTGGCACTGCCAATGATAATCAGATGTGAAGGTTCAATTTTAGCCTGCTCAGTCGCCTTGAACTGTAGCTCGACGGCGTTCTTGTCCGGGGGAATCGTCGTCCCTGTGACGCTAACGCCAGGCGGCAGGCCTTCGACTCTTAGCTGAATTGATTCCTTGAAGCCTTTCTGGCGGTCGACACTGATTCTCACCTTGTCACTGCCCTTGCGCGGCACAGTGAGCGAGTCGGTGCTGATCCAAAGGCGAAACTCCGGCTCTTTCTGTTGAGCCACACGAAGCCTGTAAGCGAAGTCCGGACCACCGCGCGAGCGAAAACGATCGCGCACTTGCACGCAATATACGCCCGCGGAAGGAGCGGTGAACTGCAAGTTCGGATCCAGTTGGCCCGGATCGGATACTTCCGCGTGAGCTAGCTCCCTGCCCGCGGCGTCGAGAATCGCCAGAGTGCCGTCGAGTTTGGAGCCAAGCCTGGCGGCCCGCAGGTTGAACTCGTAGGTCTCGCCCTTTTGCCCCATCCAGGACCACGAATCAACCTCGCCGGGTTTGCTGATCCGGCCATTGAAAACCGCGGGAACACCAATGGGCCCTTTTGCTTCTGGGGTGCCTTCGAGATACTCCGGCAAATCGTCCAGGTCCAGCAGAAGCTCATTCGTTTGGCGGCCGTTGACCGTGAGGCAATGGGGATAGAGATCGCTGGGGTTATTGGGCAGAGCAATCTCCGCGCGGGCTCGCGGAAGGGACTGGCCGGCGACTTCGACATTTATCACGTTGCCGCGTTTGCCGCCCAGCGGATAAAAGTAATCGATACGGGGATCGGCGGTCAGGGTAAGGCGGTAAACATATGCCGGGCCACCCTGGTTCCGCGTATCGCGGATGCGGACCTGATACTTGCCATTGGCCGGTGGCACAAAACGCACTCGCGGGTCCGGGCCGAGATAATCATCGTTCTCGGCGATGGTTCGGCCTTTCGCGTCGAGTACCTCCAGGCGGGCGTCGAGCGGCGAGCCGATCCGAGCGGCCTCCACCTGGCACAGCACCGCTTGGTCTTTGCGCGCAAAAACGTCCAGACATCCACATTTTCATGAGGAAAGATGCGGCCATTGATCGTCACCGGCAATTGAACCTGCACGGGAACCGGATCGCCGTCAATTTCCTCCTCAACGATTTCAGGCAAATCTCCGACCACAAACCGTTGCGCGGGTGTTGCTCCTTGTGACGTCCACAGCCGCCAAAAGCGAATTCCAAGGGACGCGTCGGAGTCAATCCGAATCGTGCCGGTCATGTCTTTGGGATAGTCCTCGGACCTTTGCGAGTCAGGCAAAGGCAGCAGTGGGCCCTCGAACCAGCGTGTAGGCATGGCCTTGACCTTGGAGGGGCCGTTAACGCCCCGGCCGAGAACCTCGAAGCCGCAGCTGCCGTGCAGAAACAAACCACCCACACGGACTGCGACCTGTGTGCCGCGCTGGCCGCCGGCGGGAAAGATGTAAGAGGCGACAGGCGGATTGCCGTGGAGGCCAGCGGCGCTGACAAGAAAAGCCACCGCAGCTAAGGTTAGTGAGCGCATCATAGGCCCCTCTACAGTAAATCGCGCATAACGCGGCCATTATTGGCGACGGGCACCGGCCGGCCTTCGGGTGTATAGAATTCCTCGGCTGCATTGATGCCCAACAAGTGGTAGATGGTGGCAGCCAGGTCTTCGGGTCCGTAGGGATGATCGAGTGGCCGCTCGGCGCGAGCGTCGGTGGCGCCTAGCACCTGTCCTCCGTGAATGCCGCCGCCGCCGAGCAACACAGTAAATGCCGGGCCCCAGTGATCGCGGCCGGAATTATTATTGATGCGCGGGGTGCGGCCAAACTCGCCTGTGACAACCACCAGCGTGCTGGCCAGCATGCCGCGGTCCGCCAGGTCACGGAAGAGTGCCGCCAGCGCCCCATCGAGCTTGGGCAGAAGCTGCGTACGCAGAGTGTTGAAGTTGCTCTCATGCGTGTCCCAGTTGCTGTGATCGATGGTGACGCAGCGCACTCCGCGCCCACTAGGCGTCTCGCCATCTGACACGATTGCCCCAGCGAATTGCGGCCATATTCATCGCGCAAACTATTCGGCTCGTTCTGGATGTCAAACGCTCGCCGTGCGGCCGACGAAGTCATCAAGTTGAAGGCTTCGCGTTGATAGGCCGCGACGGCCTGGACTTCATGATTGGCCGCCACTTCCGTTGCCTGGCGATAGCGGTCTAATTGTCGCAGCAATGTTTGCCGGGACTCCAAGCGGGCGGCGGCAAGGACCGGCGACGGCACAATGTCGGGCACGGCAAAGTCAGGAGCATTGGGGTCCGCGTCGATGACGAAGGGCGCGTCGTTCGGGCCCAGATAAGCCGACCCGCGCTCGGATGCATTCTCGGCAAGCAGACATAGGGTGGAACGCCGCCTTTCGGTCCGAGCTTATGGGCGATGATGGCGCCGTGAGCGGGCCGTTGGTTGTTCGGCGTTAGCGTGGGATTGAAGCCGGCTTGCGGAAAATAGCCCGTCAGAATGTAGTGATCGGCCGGCCCATGATCCGAGTTGCGATGGTGAAAAGAGCGAATGAGCGCGATCTTGTCCATTTGCCTCGCTGTCCGGGGCATATGTTCGCCGATGCGGATCCCAGGCACGTTGGTGTCGATGGGACGGAACTCGCCGCGAAACTCAACGGGAGCGTCGGGCTTGAGATCGAGGCTATCGATGGTGCTCATGCCGCCGTGGAGGAAGATGAAAATTAGCGAAACATCGCGCCCCGGATGGTTTAATTCGGCTGCCCGCGCTGCGCCGCCAGGAGTCGCGGGAGCGAAAAGCTCATACCGAACAGGCTGGCGGTCCCCAGGCGCACGAAATCGCGCCGGCTGACTCCATCGCAGAATAGGTGTTTGCTCATGGCTCTCCCCATTTCAATGATTGAACACGAACTCCAGCGTGTTCATCAAACTCCAGGCCAAGTCCTCCGCTGCTTGCCGCCTTCGCAAGGGATCGCGGCCCAAGTAGGCTATTCCGATTTGCCGTTCACCGGCGCTGGGCCAACGGCTCAAAAAGGTCAAGTACAACTCATCCACAAGCGGTCCATCGGCGCTGGTTCTGCGCACTAGTTTGGCGACGTGGCCGCGCTCATGGGTGAGCTTGGCATGAATTGCAGGCGCGTTGAGCAGATGCAGCACTTGGGCGACGCTCGGCTCGTGGATCCGTTCGCACTCGCAAGTGGAAACGCGTTGCGGTCGGCCGAAGATCTTTAAGAAATAGTGGTTTACCTTGCTGTCCCATAGTTGAATGGCGCGGGTTCCAGGGACAGCGCCGGCGAAACGCTCATCGATACCAGTCGCCTGGCTGATCATGTCCAGCAGCACTTCCGCGTCGATGCGCCGAAAATAGGCGCGTGAGAAGCTAGAGGCGTCGCGCATGTTGCTGGCATTGGGCTTGGATGCCAGCTGATAGGTTCGCGACGCCGTGATGGTTCGAATAAGCTGCTTTAGATCAAACTTCGTGTCGATGACATTTTTACCGAGCGCCTCCAGCAATTCAGGATTGCTGGGAGGATTCGTGTCGCGCACATCGTCGACCGGCTCGATAAGTCCCCGACCGAAAAAGTGTCCCCAAACGCGATTGGCCAGGTTTCGAGCCAACATCGAGCTCCCCGACGAAGCCAGCCAATCCGCAAGCACCACCCGGCGATCGCCCACGGGCGCCTTGGCCGGCGGCTGCGCCGAGGGCATGCGGCTGGACCACTTCACCTGAGCGAGGATTTTTCGTCTCGGGATCGCCGGAAATGACCAGCGCTTCGCCGCGGGCGGATTGCTTGAAATTGAGTTGAGTGAAAAATGCTTGCATGCCAAAATAATCGGCCTGCCCCCAGCGGTCAAATGGATGATGGTGGCATTCCGCGCAGGCAATGCGCATCCCCAAGAAAACCTGGGAGAGCGAACTGGCCCTTTCGCCTGGTTTGTCAGCTACTTTGTAAAATGCAGCCGGGGCGTTCTCCTCAAGCGGGCCATCCGCAAGCAGAAGTTCGCGCGCGAACCGATCAAACGGTTTGTTTTGCTGGAGGCTGTCGCGGACCCAGTGATAAAACGCATACGCCTCCTTGTGACCCAGTTTCTGCCGGTCCACGCGCAACAGGTCAGCCCACTTGAGCGCCCAGTAATCCGCGTACTCCGGCCGCTGCAGTAAGTCGTCGACCAAGCGAGCGCGCCGGTCGTCGCGCTTGTCCGCCAGGAAGAACCGCGCTTCGGCGGGCGTCGGCAATGTGCCGATCACGTCGAGGTACACTCGTCGCAGATATGCCGCGTCATCCGCCGGCTCCGACGGCGCGATATTGAGCTTCTTGAGCCGCTCGACCACCAAGCCGTCAATGAAGTTGTTCGCCGGAACGACCCGGTAGGGATCGATCGTTCCAGGCCGCGGGATAAGCGCCGGAAGGTGGCGACCGCGCCTTGATAGGAGGCCATGATTGCGACTTCGCCGGGCACTTCACCCGCTGTGACGACGCCATTGGCCGCAACCGAGGCGACACCGTCCTGGTTCGTCTGGAACTTCGCCAGCGCTGTGACGTCCACTTCCTTGCCATCGCTGTATCGCCCGATAACTGCGCAGCCGCTGGCGTGACTTCATCGTCAACAACCGTTCGCCGGGCTCAACGCGAATCTTGGCGATGCGCGGTTCCAGCGGGTCGCCCAGCGGCGCGCCGGTCGCGATCCAGTCACGCAACGTCTCATATTCCGATGACCCTTTGGGAATGCGCAAGCCTCCGCCGTGCGGTACCAGGCCGGCCGGTTTTGCGAGCAGCAAGCCGCTTTCGGGGGCCTCAAAGAGCACTCGCCGGCCGCGTCCTTCCTTCAGGATCGCCGCGTAATCGGCGCTCGGGTCGAAGCCGAAGACGGACAGCCTGAATCCGTTCTGTCCCTTGGCGGCCCCGTGACAACCAGCCGAGTTACACCCGAAACGGCTCAAGATTGGCTCAATGTCATTTTCGAAGTGCAGCCGCCGTGGCCGGGCCGAATCCACCACTTCGACCCGGACCAACCGCCGGTATCCGTCCGCGTCAACCTCGACCTCGGTGACACCATCTCCGACAGCGAACAATATACCGGTGGCGCGGACTTGGGCTATGGTGCCGTCCTTGGCGTGATAAAGAGCCGAAATCGTCCGATCAACGAGCCTGCCGTCCTCAGTCTGACCATGCACCAAGAGAGAGAATGCAGCCCGGGGACCGGCCAGACGAACGACGGCCGGATCAACGCTGATGGCAACGACCCTATCGTCCGCATGCGCAGTCCATGGTAATGTGCCGAAAAGAAACAACATCGGAATGGTTATGATGACTCGACCCATAGACATTTTCCAAAACGGCAGGCGGGCAAGCGACCAAGGCGGGTTCACAGGTGAAGCTGTGGATACGCCCTACTTTAACATTCTTGACCCGCAGAGCAAGCGATATATCTATAGTGCCATTGTCAAGGGGAGCACGGCAGGGCAATCGCACCTCCGCCCATGTAAAAATGCTAGGCCGCCGTGCCTACCAATACGCCAGCTAGGAATTCGTTGTTCCAGCCGGCCTTCTTCCTTTTGCAGGCGATGCCGACTTTCTTCTTTGTTGGCGCTCGCTTGAGCAGCGATAACGCGATGCGCCTCACCAAACCGAGGTTCTCAGGTCCATGGTCCTTGCGCAAGCGGCTGGCATCCTCTTGAAAAGCCACGTCCAGCACCCAGTGCAGATTGTTTTCGATCGACCAATGCCCGCGCACGGCATCCGCGAACGCCTTCACTTTCAGTTTCATACTACTGATGTAGTAGCGCGTCTCCATGGTCTCCGGTCCGTCGCCAATTTGGCGGAGCGAGAAAACCATTCCCAGCGTCCGCAAGCCGGCAAATTGCGAATGCTTGCGGGCCAACTTGGCGGGAACTTCGATCAGATGATAGTGGCGCGTTTCGCTGCGGCCATGTCCCTTCTCACTGGTCTGATGCTGACGATGGGTTACATCCGCGAAATTGTTGGCCATGCCATCCATAAAAACTTGGTGCACATCTTCGTGCAGCGTCGGTTGGTTGTCCTTGACCGCCAGCACATAATCCGCGCCGCCGGCAATGATCTCTTCGGTGATCCGTTTTTGGCAACCCATGGCGTCGATGGTCACCAGCGCACCTTGCAGGTCGAGCAGTTGCAAAAGCGCTGGAATCGCCGTGATTTCATTGGATTTATCGGCCACCGCCTGTTGGCCCAGGAGCAGATGATTGTCGCTGGCCCAGGCGCTGACCAGATGAATGGCGCTCTTGCCCCTGGCGGTGTCAAAGGACCGGCGAAGTGTTTTGCCGTCGATGGCGATCAGCTTGCCGTTGGCGGCACCGACCACGGCGTGCATCCAGTTCAGAAAACACTCGCGAAAAGCGGCCGCATCCATCAGCGCGAAAACCCGGCCCAGCGTGTCGTGCGATGGAATGCCATTGGGCAATTCCAAAAAGGTAGCGAGCCAACCATACTTTTCCAGCCCATAGCTCTCAACGTCAGTCCAGCATTCAGCCCCCGAGACGACAGCACATAGGGTGAGAGCAATGATGTCGAGCAGGCCATGCAGGCGGGTGTGCGCGGAGCGGGGGTCGTCAAGCTCGGCAAAATGGTGTAACAGGGAGACAGGCGCGTGGGTAGGAGCGGTCATGTTATCCTCCGTGAAAAAACGTTGCCGCGTTTTCCGGAGACAATCATTCGCTGTTCACTTGTCCAAAGGCAAGGGGGCCGCCAATAATTCTTGCGGATTCATGGCCGGGAGGTGCGATTGCCCTGGGGAGCACGGGCCGCCGGTTTTGAAAACCGATTAGGCTGATGATGTGGATGAATAGCACCGGCAGAGCAGACGCGAGAGCAATTGCCGCACGTCCATTACGTGGTAATTTAGCGTCTCATCCTCAACGCTACCACCATGCACTGCCTTGGACCGGACATCGTACTATTTTTTCACGCGGCGGTATAGTTCGAGACACTCCTCGCCGCGCGGCTCAAGCGTGAGGGCGATCAGAGTTGCGATGCGGTAACGAAGTTCCGAGTTGATCTGTAAAAGAGCTTCGATCCCAGCCCAGAGAAGGACAGCAATTTGCTCGATTGTCGAGAGTTGGTGCAAGTCTGCACCTGACGGAATTTAGGCCTGACCGACGTTAACCACATCCGTAGAATCGCTCACAGCGGCGTGTGGCGGTCTACGGTAGACCGCTTTCCGTCCACCATTTTTTTGGAGGTGAACATGAAGGCGATATTCTCGTTGGTGTGGGTATTCGGGCTCTGCGGCGTCGCGGTGCGCTGGGCAACAACGTAGACCCAGTCGGGACGTGGAAGTGCGAATATGAGATCGGCGGGCAGCAAAGGATGTCCACCTTGATGATTAAGACGGATGGGGACAAATTCGCCGGGACAATGAATTGGCCGGACCAGAAGGAGGCGAAACTCAAGGCTGTAACGTTGAAGGACGGTACCTTGACGTTTTCCGCCGAGCGGAAGTTCATGGATAACGCGTTCACCATCGAGTACAAGCTGACCATAAACGGGAACAAGCTTAAAGGGAAAGGCGCTGCGGACATCGGTGGCGAGAAGCGGGAATTCGACATCGAGGGCAAGCGAGAGAAGAAGGGGAAGTAGCCGAGGGTCGATCCTCGCAAACTCGACAACCCAAACATTTATCTGCGGTACGCCCCTCCGTCCAGCATGAACGCCGGCATCGTGGACGGCGTGGGATTCGGTGCCAGGCTACTGCTTGGTGCTTGACTGGATTCATCTGGGGGCGTATGGTCAAAAAACTGAGCCGAACCCAAAAACAAGCGGCGAACGGGTTTTCCGATGGACTGGTGGCGAGAATCTCGGCTGAAGTTTATTTCTTGCCGGCTCGATGATGGGCTTTCATGCGGCGGCGTAAGACTTTGTATTTGGCGAGCATGTACCGCAGGAGGCGTTCCCCATCGGGGTTCGTCCGCCGCAAAACAAAGAGCAGGCAGCAGATATAAAGCTCATGGAGGGGCCACGGAAGAAACGCCACATCACATTCCCTCTCTCTCTTGGGCGGCGATCATCCTCGCCCTTCACTCATCGGCACTGAATCAACGGTGCTTGGAAAAGCCAGCGGCCTGCAAGTCAGGCTGCTTGCCGATAATAATACTTCAGCAGTCCGCCCAACCTCTCGCGGCACGCAATCTCCCCCATCTGCCGGCCGGCTTCGGGACCGGGCTCAAGGATCTGGTGGTCCAACCCTTGATGCGCCCGTTCGCTGTGATAATGGATCAAGAATTGCTCCACCGCCTGGCGCAACGCTTTCTCCCCAAAAAAGAGCACACGCGCCAGGGCTTCCTCTTTTAGCGAGCGGAAAAAACGTTCCAGATGGGCGTTGCAATTCGGACTCTTCGGTGGCAGCAAACCGGCTTCACATCGGCAGCACTGAGCGTCGCCTGGAATTCCGCCGTGAACTTCGTGTCGCGATCCAGCAACACATAACGCACCGGCGCACGCAGAAAGCCGTCGAAGGCGTCGGTGAGATTGCGTGCCATTTGCGCCATCCACGAACGGACAGGGTTGGGCGTGCAGCCAAGGAAACAGACCTGACGCGTGGCCAAGCGCATGGCAAACAGCAAGTAGTACGTGACCAGCCCGCCCTTCGTCCACACTTCCACGGTCGTAAAATCGATGGCTGCCAACTGGTCCCAGTGCGCCTTGAGGAATGTCGACCACGTCGTCGTTCGTTTACGCTCCGCGGCCGGTTCGATGCCGTGTCCCTTCAAGACGTTGCCCACCGTTTGGTCGGACACCTTGTGCCCGATGTTGGCCAAGGCGTCGGCGATTCGGTTGTAACCCCAGGTGGGGTTTTCTCTGGCGAATTGCAGAATCAGGTCGACAACCTCGGCGGCGTCGCAGGCCGGCCCACGGGGCCACGCTTGGCGCTGTGGTCCCACTTCTGGGCGACCAACTGCCGATGCCAGCGCAGGATGGTGTCCGGCGTAAACAGCGTGCCGATCTCGTCCAACACCTTGCGGCCCAAAATCTTGCCTTTGACGGCCAGGCGGCGGCGTTGATCGTCATCGAGCAAAATCCGTTTGTTGCCGAACTTCTCCTTGAGCACCTGGCTTTCGGTGCGAAGGTAATCGATCTGTTGCTGCTGCTTCTCGTTGATCCAGCCAGCGAGGATGGCCAGCAACATCTGCCACGGGTGAAGGACGAATCTCATGGTGCTCCTACGTGACGTGCGCCCAGCGTCCCAAACCTCCGCCATGGCTGCCGGACGCCGTTGGGCCGAAACGCGCTAATCGCCATCGCCTCAAGTCCCATTGTAGCCATCAGTTATTGGTCGGCTGACTTTTTTGACCATACGGGCGGCTGAATAGTTGCTGAAATCGGTAGGCAGCAGAATTTTCTGCAGGCGGATTGTCATGTGGTGGCTCCGGTGTTTGTGCGCTGGCTCGTGACAATGTCTTTCATTTTATCAGATTGGACGGAACACCCGACATGTCGTCGCCACCCCCAAGAAATCCTTGGCGTACTTGGCTTTGTCACGGCGGCGGGCATCGGCCTTTTTGCGTTTGGCGAATTCCTGGAAAACGTCGGGCGGTACAGCACGTCCGCTGCGATATTCAAATCGCAGGTTGTTCGCACCCGTTCACGTCGTTTAATGTAAAATGAAAAGGCCATCGGTTTTCCCGATGGCCTTTTGGTTGGGAAAAAACTAAAGTAAGATATCACATTCTCGATACTTGCATTGCCAGTGCTTCCATGAGTTCGTTTGCCGTTGCATATTCGCCCACGAAATCGGTTGCTCTATGTTGCTCAAGCAGAAATTTGTCATTTGTCCCGAAACGTGCCGACAACACATTTTTGCCAAGTTTTTCAGACTTGTCGGCGGCACCGCTGATAGCTCCAATTTTCAAGCAAACAAGATCCGCGCCGTAATTGTCTTTGCCACCGCCAATTTCTAACGTAATGTGTCCATTGGCGATCTTATACCCGTTGAATTGCTGGAAGAACGGACGCAATTCTTCTGTTCTTTGATTCCAAAGAGTCAATTTCCCAATCCGCGTATTTCTAGTTATTTCGTTGTCCTTTGCTTCCTGGTCTACGTTCAATTCTTCCTGGGCAATCCTGTCGGCTTTCAACTTATTCGCCTTTTCTGCAAAATCCATGATGGTAAATTCCTTAGCGACGGGCTTCAACCAGTGCATTTTAAGGGATAGGAATAACGGTTTCAAGGGGCGTCTTTTCGCCGATCACCCGGCACCACCGAGTGGGTCATTTTCTCAACCTACCAGGCCCATGTTCTGCAGCCAATGGTTTGCGGCCCAGGCCAGTATAGGTGCCATAGTTTGGCCAGATTGCCATGGCATATCAGCGATCAGGCAGTTGGAGATCCGGGTTCCCAGCGTTCGTCCGTTCGCGGCCCCAAATTCGCAGAGCCGTCCAGGAAAGAATGGCAACGGCAATCACGCCATATAGCCAAGGAGAAACGGCGCTGGTCACAGCCAGAACCTTTTCCAGTGGGGCGAGGATGGCAGATAAATCCTGAGCGTAAAAAACAAAGTAAACGAAGGCTACCACGCCCAAAACGGCCACGTAAATACCTCGATGCCTAGTTCTTGTGTTCACGGATAGCCTCCTCCCGGCTCGACGATACCACGGGGGTGTTGCACTGACTCAAGATGCCGACCGCTATGGCACCGAGAACCAACAATAGCCCAATACGGCCAAGCGTCCCGGCCACGTCGCCGCCGATAAATAATCCGCCGCCCTGGCCCGGCCCCACCTGCACTGTGGTTGGCCCTTGCACTCCCGACTGGCCGCACCAGACAGCCAGAAGGGCAGTCACCAGGCCAAGTACCAATAGCTTCAATTCGAGGGCTTGGGTTCGTCTAAGGATGAAGAAAACTAAAACCAAGTAAACGATGCTGACGCATGCGAGGACCGCTAAGGCGTCCTCGGGCCGGATGACATGGACCATGAGAGGTCTCCGAAGGGAATGTTTGTTTTTGCAGACAGCATCGTATTTGAACCCGCCCGACCGGGCAAGCAAAAATTGCCATCCCGAGCCGTAGAGGATTTAGGCTTTCAGAACTCATTCCAACCGTGACCGCCCGGCTCGTTGCCGCTTGCCTTGAGTAGCCTAGCGACGATCCACGCAAGGGCAAAGTACATCAATGCCGTGTCATGGCGAATTCCTCTCACATCCCTCATCTTGATCCATTTTAGGCGATTTCTCGTAGTTTACCTGGAAGAAACTGATGCGAACGGCACACGAGATTCCGGGACGTTTCTTCGGAAGGATTACTTTAATGGCCGGCCCATACCCTAAGCCGCAAAACCAGCATAAGCGACATTCCAAGACTGGGCGGGTCGGCAATGGACGGCTTCCAAAGCGGCCACCCTTCATCGCCGGTGGCTCGCTGACCGATCTTCTTTCTGCCCCCGGCAAAGGAAATCCTATGCTCGATGAACTTGATCGCCTTCGCACCAAAAATAACCTGCTTTTACTTTTGAAACATTACGCTGACTTTGCCGGACCAAGCCGCGAAACGTGGCAGGACCGCCTGATGGCCATGGAGGGACTTGAGCCCAAAGAAATCTCCAAACTTCACGGGGAACTGATCGCTTTCAGCTGGATTGAACAAAACACTGGGAACTTTTCCCCTCATCGAGCCGGGGCGGTGCCTGCATGCTATCGGGTCACATTGGCAGGTTTACGAGCAGTGCAACAGATTCAGACTCCGGATGCGGTTGTTGATTTGGAAATGCCAGTCGTTGAAGAAAAACCCGTGCTGAAAAGAATTAAACGAAAGAGCCGTGAACCAGAGTTGGTTGGGCCTCCAACTTGATTCGCCTGGCTGCATAAGATAATCTTGCTGTCGGGCCAAAAACGAAGTCGTGGGAATCCAATCGCCATTAAGAATAAAGCTCTGTGTGTCAAGGATTAGGCCACAGGTGATTGGCTCCTGGTCTATTCAGGGTGATACGTCGGCCTAACCAAAAGGGCCACTCGCCAGCGCCCTCATGAGCGGACATCCTTCCGAAACCGGCGCTCCGCCGATAACCATCCAGCAACTCATGCGACCGCCGCGCGAGCATTCGCCGGACCTCCCGCCGCTTCCCTTTCACCCGTGGAACCACCATACCGTCATACCCTGTTGTCTTATGGCGCAACCAGGCAATAATGGCGGCCTCGGCCCGCTGCTCTACGGGAATTCGCTTCGTTCTGGCCACCGTGCCGCTTCCAACAGGCGTGGCATGAGCGGTGACGGCACGGGCGAGGCGGTCGGCGAGATCAGTGTAATTTCCATGAAATGCCAGAAACGTCACGACCGCCTTGCAGAAGTCCTCGACATAATCGGCCTGAGCTTTGTCACGGCGGCGGGCGTCAGCCTCCTTCTTCTTGGCGAAGCTTTCGGTGGCCCGCTCGGCATCAAGTTCCGCCCGAATCCGCTCAATGGTCGCTGCCGGTGCCCACACGCCCCTGGAGAAGACTTTCCTGCCCTTCTTCTCGGCCACGACCCAATGATCGCCAGCAGCCTTTACACGGCGAGTCAGGGCGGCGTCACCGGGCGGAAGGAGAATCCAGCCGTCAGGGACGGTCAGGACTTGGCCATCGGCGGCGCGGACGGTAGTCGGGGTTGGGCCGGGGGTGAAGGCGTTGTTCATGCTGATTCAGCTTCGTTGCAAGATTCGTCGCTTCACTGGTCTACAAACTCTCCACATAATCCTTGGCTTCCTTGAGTCCAGCGCCAGTCTGCTCTCGGTAGAGCTTGATCGCCTCAATTTTTCGGCCCGCCTTCATGAGTTCCATGACCTTCTCGTCCACACCTTGATTGGGATCAATTCCCAGATGCTTCAGAATCAAATCGACTTTCCGTTCAAGGCGACCTTTGGAGCCTATGGCCTTCGGTGACAAATAGTGAGCCAGCAGGAAGAGACCCAGAACCAAAACCAGCCAAAACGTTGCTTCCATAGCTTGCTCCAAATAGTTATTTCGACTTGAATGACCGTTTTGCGTCAGCGTAGCCAGCGAAAGATCACTTTTTCGCCGGTTTTGACTTTGGACCAGCCTTTTTCGCCACAAACTCCGAATCGTCGCCGCCGTGGAGGAAGATCATGCCATGCAGTTCGTCATTCGTGACCACCGCCCAGCCTCGGCCCTGCGCCGCGTTCCTTTCGTCGTTGCCGTCCCATGTCCATTCGACGGCTGGCTCACCGTCCCGCGTGGTCCGCGGCAGTCCATGTTCCCGTGGACGTAGCCAAAGTGAAATTCGCCGCCACCCTTCTCGTCGAACTCGAAGAAGCTCTCTTCTTCCTCGTCGATGTAGTCCTGGTCCCAGGCGGTCATCGACACGATGCGCCAGCGACCCGTGAATGGATTCGGTTGCTTCGACTTCTTGGGCATGGCTCAACGCACCTTCCTCATCGCCTTTGTGACATCGAACGCCTCTGGATCGCATGGAGGCACCTTCTTCGCGGCTGGGAGTAGTTTTCGTCCTGGCAGAATGGCGCAGGCAGCCGGCGGCGGGTCGCTCTCGGCGTATTGCGTACCGCAGGTTGTGCAGATGAAGTTCGGCATGGCTTACCACCCACTCGGCAATCCCCATATGCCAGGCGTGACCAGTTCCACCAAGTTCCCGGCGGGGTCACGAAAGTAAATGGACTTGCCGCCTCTCGGCCACTCGACCTCTTTTTCAATGTTAACGCCATGGCCTTGCAAAAGCTTCCGCCAGGCGTCGAAGGCTTCGGCAGTCGATTCCCAGGGCGAAATGACCTGGCCCGCTGGATCCATGCGGCGGCAACTGGTCGCCCTTCAGCGCGGCTTCTGCTACGAATGCCAGGAGCACGGTGCCATCGCCCACCTGAAAGAAAACGTGATGCCCAGGCTCCTTGCCAATGACCCGCAGGCCCAGGACCGTTCCGTAGAAGCTTTCCGCAGCCTGGAGGTCATCGGCATAGATGGCGGTTTCGATAAGGGCCTTGATCTTCAAGCTCGGGCCTCCTTGAATCTGGACGATTCTGTTTTCGCCGCTTATTTCCGTCTAACGCTGTCCTATGTCCCAAATAAGACTGCGAACTTTGTCGAGGTAAAGGCTCATTGAATGATCCCGAATCCAAGGGCTATTCCCTTGATAAACGGGCCTACCATCAGGTAATCTTTGAGGTTCGTTCCGTTTCTTCAAGTCGGCCTTCAACTTCTCGAATTCCGCATTGGTGAGCGGCTTTGGGTTGTCGTCTTGAGCATTGATGGATTCGTCTGGAGCGGCCCCGATTCGTCGTTTTGGCTTGGAACGAGAGATGCCACCTTCTGTGAACCACACCAATGAGCCGCAATGGGAATAAAATGGTGGAACTCGTGGGACAATGTCCGAATCGTTCACAACATGGGCGAATCGTCCCAACAGCAGCTTGTCTAAGTAGTCAGCAAGCCCCTTTTGGGCAACCATTGGTTGACCGAAGGTGATTACTCCGTCGAGAGCTATTTTCTCGTTGTCGATCAAGTCGTAGGCGCAGACCACGGCAAGTGCCCCACCCAGGCTGTGTCCCGTTACCCATAGGTGCTTCGGGGGCTTCGGACGCAAAATATCCAAGATCGGGGCTTTCATCTTTTTGTAGGCTTCAGCGAATCCTTGGTGCATTTCTCCGTGCGGCGTTTGAACCGGAATAACGTCCAGATTTACGAGCCAGTCGGCTGGATTATCCGTGCCTCGGAATGCAATGACCGTCACGTCTTCGCTAGAGACGACGAAGGCAGCCATCAAATCCACGACCACTGGAACGATGTGGTCGAATCCCAATTTGGCGAAGCTCGTTTTGGCGGCAGGAGGGCTCTGATAGGCCGTTTCGCTCATTGAGGCCAAGAGTTCAGTCACGGGCCAAACAGCTTCGCCTTCCGAGTCCCAGGAAGAGCGAAGCCGCTCCAGTGAACTGATCGGCGGTCTTGGTGGACCGTCTGGATGTATCGGCTCCTTGTCCGTTCGCTCACAACCGGGAGGCGAAACAGCAATCACGACGACGGCAAGAACTAATGCTCCAGCGACGACTAGCCAGGATTTCCACTTCTGAAAGAATCCGTTCACGTTGAACGCTCCAATGTGGAAGGGATTGCACCTTAAACTTTGGGTGTTCGTTCGTCAGGTGTTTCAATACCTGAAGGGCCGCAAATCGTCACCCAACATGCACCTTGGTCAGAATCTTGTCCATCTCAGCGGCGGTGAAAGCCCGCACGGTTGTCGTGTGAACATTGCCCATCGCCCCCAAATGCAGGAGCAAGGTGGTGGCCGTCTCGTCGTCCGGGGCTTCAAAGATCAGCACGCCGTCGTAATCGCCCAGGGTCCAGTAGATTTCCGTGACCTTGACGCCCATCTTCTTGGCAGCCGCCTTCAAAGCCGCCGCCCGTTTGGTCGATTCGTCAATGCCTTTGATGCCTTGTTGGGTAAACTTGATGGTGGTAATGAAGGTTGCCATCGAAAAATCTCCCTTTCAAGAGAGTGGGTAATTGGGATCAGTCACAAGCCAACACTCACTTCACCTTCCTCATCTCCTTCGTCGCCTTCTTCGCATCGAACGCTTCCGGATCGAACGGCCCCCGCCATTCCAGCATTTCCTCGTGCTGCTCGTGTTGGGGATCAGCGATGGCGGCGAGGTAATCGCCGTAGCCCGAAGGTCCGCCGCAATCTTCTGGCGGGCAGGCTCGTTCACCTTCAAGGCACAGCGGGTATTTCGCCTTCGGTTCGATGGGCGGGAACCCCTCGAACAAGAACCTCGTGCCGCCAGCCGTCGCCGAAGTCGTACTCGTAAATCCACCGGGTTCGTTTGGCTCGACTTCGGCAGCAGCTTGCTCAGGAGAACGTCCGTCTCGTCCTCGAAGTCCATATCGAAATCGTCGCCGTCCGGGGCCGGTTGGCTGTACTGCACGCCGTCGATCTCGAACTGATGCAGGTGGTAATTCTCCCAGCCGAACGCCGCCTGGATGTATTCGTGGAGATCGACCAGGGTGCAGTCCGGCACTTGAATCCGCCGCCAGATCGCCGGTTTGATGTCCAGCAGCGTGATCTTGAACTGGAACAGGAGATCGGTCTTGGCAGGGCGTCGTTTGCGGGTCTTCGGGGCTTCGAGGTCAAAGACCTCGGCGTGTTCTTCCTCGAAGAACTTGACCACCCTGCCCATGACGGCCATCAGGCGCTTCTTGTCGGCGCTTCGGGCATACACGGCGGCTTGGCCGGTTTCATCGTTGAGCTTGTGCAGTTCGTTCCAGGTGACGGGGACGATCTGCGTGCCTTCCCCGGCCTGCTCGATCTTCTTCTTCAGGTTCCGGCTCAATTGGGTGAATTGGAGCAACGTTTCCCGCTGCTGCTGCGGTGAGCTTGAGCGGATAGGTTTCGTTGGCCTTCTTGGTCCGCTTGAGGCGGAAAACGATCGGCCCCGGACCATTGCCCGCCAAGTAGTCTGCTCAGACCCTTCTGGAGTTTCTGCCGGGCCTGGGCTGGGGTCAGCGGCTTGTCGTCGTCGTGTGTCATGTTCAGTCTCCAAAAGCTGCGTTTTCCTTGCCGTCACTGCAAAGTTGCCGATGCGACTTCGATGCGGTAGTCGTTCCCGACCATCACGACCTTGGCACTGACGATCTGCCGCTTGTCATCCGGGAACATTTTCAGCTTCCGCTCCATCAGCGATTCCATGTCCTTGCGGACGTTGGCGAGATCGCTTGGAGAGGTTGCCGGATTGTTTCGCCGGTATCCTTCGACGTACTGTTCAAGTTGCTGCCGTCGAATTTCGCGGCGAACCGCAGGCCATGTTCCAGGCGCTACAAGCAGCGGTCAGACGGTGATGCTTCTCTTCGGGCGTTTTGCCCTCGCTGATGAAGCCTGCCGCCATTTCGTCCAGGAATGAAGAAAGCCCGCTACGGCTCTTCACCGCCACGGGCTGTTTTCGGTCTCAACTTCTCAGGTCGTCAATCCAAGAAATGCCACGTTCCGCATCGCCTTCGACTGCCCCTCCGTGTTCATCAAGACCCGGTGCCAGCCGTGCAGGGTGATCGTGGCATGGTCGGCGTGACGGATGCGGCCCTTGACGTAGACGCCGGGATTCCGCCGCATCGTCCGCCAGCCCCAGCCCTTCGCCTTCGGGTTGCCGGCCAGGATGCCCTTGTACTGCGCCTCGGTGACGCCGTTCGGGTGCCGAGAGCAGACGTAGACCGTCTCGCCGCCCGTGCGGTAGCAGAACTCGGCCCAATGCGGCTTGCCGCCATTGCCCCGGCGCAGCGGCTCGTTCCGCAGGACCAACTTCTCGTCCACGGCCATGTCAGCGACCGGGAGGAAGAACCACTCGCCCTGGCGGACGTAGGCGGCGTTCTTGCGGCGGTTGCGGGCCTTGGCCTTGAGTCCCTTGCGGGCCTGGGCGCTCTGGACCTCGGCGGGCTTGAGCGCTTCCTTGGCCTGCCGAACGGTGCCGACCGGAGCGGATTCCGGGATGCCGGCGACGAACCAGTGGCGCTCGTCGTGGCCGCAGAGGAACTTGCTCTTGTCCTTGCCCTCCCGGACCAGGAGCAGCAGGTGGCGGTCGGCGGGCTGAACGTCGAGGACGGCGACCTCGGCCTCGGCCCCCGGCTGGGCGGGTGATCTCGAAGAACTCGCCCTTGCGGTCGGCCTGCACGTCCAGGGAGATGACGCCGGACGTGCGGTTGCGGCGGGCCGGGCGGTCAGCGACCTTCAGCCGAGCGCCGATGCGGGCAAACTTGATGTCGAGGAGGTTGGTGTCCATGAAGGAGAGGACACGATAATGGTGAAGCTGGTTCACCTTTGCTTCTCCATGTTTACCACCATACCAACGAGCCGAATTTCTCATGGTCTTCCAATTGTCCAGGCGAGGACAACCATGCTGCACCCACCGCGACAGTTCCAGGACACTCCATCGCAGGCACTTGCCCAATCTGCACGGAAGGGGCAGCCGTCCTGAACAACGAAGTTCCGCTATTTTTTTGACCGGAATTCCCAAGAATTCAGCCATGCCACGGGTACTTACCATAAGGGAGCCACAACGCTCCAGGACATCAACAGACGGTTTGATGATGTTCGTATACTCAATCGGTCGCATGTTACTTCCCCCTTTTTCTGGAAGCAGCTGACTTCAC
Source organism: uncultured Planctomycetota bacterium (assembly GCA_963750865.1). Classification (GTDB taxonomy): domain Bacteria; phylum Planctomycetota; class Planctomycetia; order Gemmatales; family Gemmataceae; genus CAVVSQ01. Next base: position 5,952 of record CAVVSQ010000015.1, on the reverse strand, counting down.
GCATGACCACATTCTCTGCGGAGGGCAGCCCGCCTCGATCCACTCGATGATTTCTGCCAGCCGCCACTTTGTTGAACGTCCAAGTTGAACTGAGGCTGGCAGAGCTTCTTCCGCCATGAGGCGGTAGACCGCCGCATGTGAAATGTCCAGGAGCCTTGCGAGAATCCTGGCGTCAATCAACAGACCAGAGTTTTCGGGAGTCTTTCCAATCAACAGCGCCACCCGAAGGTCGGCGGCTTTTAGCTTTTCGATGGAGTTCAGATCGATACCTGTCTTTTTTGGTGATGATGGATTCGATGCGCCTGGCCCTTGACCGGCGCTTGGTGCGAGCCGACCTGCCAAACTCCGGCAGCATTCTCTTGAGCGTCGTTTCAAGCATTTCCTGGAACATTTCGAGGAGCCTTTTCGCCGAAACCGGGTCAAGGTTTAGGGACAAGTGCGAACCACCATTATCCCCGGATCGACGCCAAATCGTTGGCTTGGATTGCGTCAACCATTTTAATCCCTCAAAAAATGAACCAGATTTCCCAAATGCGTGTCTATTCCGGGCTTCGTCGCTCGTCAATTCTTTCAAGAAAGGGCGGTGTACCATGGACCAGCAAGACTTCGACCAACAGCCATTTTTTTCGAGACGATGAGCAAACGGCGCAAAGGTTTCCCGTCCGAGACGAAGGTGAAGCGTGGCGTGCGGATCGTCCACGGCAATAAGGAACTTGGCCGAGAAGTTGGGCCGAAACGATCTCTGCCCGTGCGGGTCGGCAAACGGTTCAAGAAGTGCTGCCTGAAATCCGGCTGCTTTTGACGGCGTGAATCGGGACCACTACTTTTAGAGAAAGATGAGAAAACCCGCCTGGCTGGCATGGGCTGGGCGGGTCTTCATCAAATCCGAAGCGGCTGTGTTGTTTGTCAACCGTTTTTGCCTGCGATTCGGAGATTCCATGGCGTGCTCTCTTTTACCATAACATTAAGGATGGTCAATAACTTGCGCATGCAAGCTGTCAGTACGACGCGAAATGCTTTTCCCGCTTTTTCCAAACGTTCCGCAAAACGCTGGATAGTGGGGTTGCAACGCCGTGCCGTTAGCGCTGCCATGTACAAAACAGTTCGGACACTGGAGCGGCCTCCCCAAATGGAACGAGTGCCTTGCCGTTTGCCGCTGTCGTCGTCATATGGAGCTAGTCCGACGAGTGCGGCAATCTCTTGGCGGTTTAAGTGGCCCAATTCCGGCAGCTCGGCCACGAGGGTCGCCGAGGTGACCTGGCCCACGCCCGGAGCGCTCTTGACGATCGCGCTCTTGTGGCGATACGTATCGTCCGATTTGATAATGTCCGCGATCGCGGCTTCGACGGCCTTCAGTTCTTTGGCAAGACACTTGAGGACCTTGTCGATGCTCTTCTGCGCCTTTGTGGAAGTCATTCGCCCAGCGCGTTGGGTTTCGCTAGTGCGGATGTCCAACAACTGCCGGCGTCGGGCAACCAATTGCTCCAATTCCCGCTGTTTTTCCGGCTTTTTCTCTTGGGCGTGCGGGAGGACCTCTTGAGCAAAACGAGCCAACACCTGGGCGTCAAGGCGGTCGTTCTTGGCCAAGTAACCAATGCCGCGGGCATAGTCGCGGACTTGCCGTGGATTGACTACGGCCACCGAGAAACCGGCATCTTGGAGTTCGGCGACCAACCGTTGCTCGAGGCCGCCGGTTCCTTCCAGAACGACCAAACAGGCCGTCAGCGGCAGACGTTCCAAGAGTGCTCGCCAATGCCGTTGTCGTCGTAGGCAAGCATGAAACTGTCTTTAGTCGCCAAAACGCAGACATCGAATTTGTCCCGGGCAACATCGATACCCACAAAGTTCTCGAACGCATGAGGCAAACCTTCCATGGAAACCACCCTCCCTTGCGAATGCGAGCTCAAGACCCGGCTGCGGCCGGCTTGGCTCAAGCGGCTGTTCGGGTTAATTCCAAAAAGCCGACGCCGATCACGCTTCGGACCGGTGTTGGTTACACCCAGGGCTGGACGATCTGGCGTCGGCTGAATCGAGAGATCGCCACGCTTGCCACGGCGTTCCGATCCCAAGTTCGCCTCAATTAGAACGTTTTCTGCCGTTTTGGACAACATACAAGGGCTTTGCAATGTTGCTGACCAATCCTGTCACTGAGCAAAGCATTTTCACGTGTCCTTCATGCGGTGCCAGTGCTTTTGGCGGCATAGATGGCTGCAATAAGCTCTTTGAGGACATCCTCACGCTGGAGTACAGCGATCCGAGATATGGTGCCGTCCATCTATTATCTGTGGACGCTTTTGTTCTCCAACATTCTGAATCGCACGGCCCACGGTCGAACGCCTTCCACTTGATTCGCCTGTGTTGGCTGCTGGAAGGGAATGGCGATTCGAGGATTGGTCGAGCGGGATCACGGCTAAAATCGGTTTTGCGAAGGTATCGAAGTTTTCCTTTCCTCGCGCCTCCCACGAACCGGGGAGACATAACGGTCGTAGCGGTAACGGCGCAGCCGGGCCAGGAGAACATGGTGAACGGGTGCGCCAATGGGCAACGTCGGTGTGGCAAGCATGGAACGCTCATCACGAATGGGCGCGGAATTGGATTGAACGGCTTTGATCTCATACCGTGCTTTCTACCCGTCCCTCCACAGCCGCTTCAATGCCAAAGCCGTCCAAGAAGCCCTTGAGTTCCGCTCGAAAGATGGAAACTTCTTCCGGCGCGTCGATGCCGATTCGGACTTTGTTCCCTTTGATTTCGGTCACGGTTATCGTGATGCCGGGGCCAATGTGGATTCTTTCACCAGGTTTTCTCGTTAAGACAAGCATGGCTCACCTCCTGAAAAACGGAACAAAAAGGAAAGTACGAGCTAAGCGACCTCGACGGCTGGTCCACCATCGCATGATTCACAAATGGCGTAACGGCACCGTGGGCAACGTGCAAACCCAGCAAACGGGACCAGAAATTCGCCGCACGCTGGGAAAGTCGCTTGACGCATCGTCGCGTCCAGATTTTCTTCAACATTTTCGTGAAAAGAAACGGTCGGTTGCATCATGGTGGCGGCTCCTTGATTGTATGTACGGATGTACATATTAGCGTGCCCGAAAGGTTGGTCAAGAGCGAAACGGGAAAAACGGCAATTACTGCTAAACGGCCCAAGGCTTGTTCAACGTCCATCGCATTGGCTCACGCGGCCGGTGCGGGCATGGCGACGCCCTTCATGGATTATTTTGCCTCGGGCCTTGCTGATGGTGGCTTCCAGGTCGTCCGCTTCGAGTTTGCCTACATGGCGAGCCGAAGTAAAACCGGCATTAAGCGACCACCCGACCGTGAGCCAGTGCTACGGGAAACATGGTTGAAAGTCGCGGAAACGCTCGGACACAAACGTCTCGTCATCGGCGGCAAGTCTATGGGCGGACGCATTGCCAGCCTGGTCGCTGATGAGGCCCAGGTTGCTGGCTTGGTGTGTCTGGGCTATCCATTTCATCCCGTTGGCAAGCCAGACCGTTTGCGTGTGCAACACCTTCAGACCATCAAAACACCAACACTGATTGTTCAGGGTGAAAGAGATCCCTTTGGCAACCGTGAAGACGTGGCAGGATACCGATTGTCGTCAGCCGTTCGGATTCTGTGGATTGAAGATGGCGACCACAGCTTGACGCCAAGAAAGGCATCGGGGCGAACGGAAAAGCAAAACTGGGACGCCGCAATCAAGGGAATTGTCCAGTTTCTGAAAGCACTGTGAGCCGCCTTGTTTTTGTTCATCTAAAGCTTCAAGTCAGAACATCCGAACTGTTCGGTCAACTTTTACCTCACATATTCCTGGCCTGTAGCCTTCTCTCATGTATACTATAATGCTCAGATATCCAACTTTCCTTTTTCGGAGAAGCTTACATGGCTGGTAAGAAAAGCACCGGTAACAGGTCGCAGGCGATTCGGGATTTCTGGGCAGTAAGCCCCAATAGCAAAGCGGGGGAAGTTATCACCGGCTTGTCCAAAAAAGGCATCACAGTGAGTGCGGACCTGGTTTACGCGGTTAAACGGAAAATGGGCGGCAAAAAAGGTGGTCGCAAGCAGACTGCCACCAATGCCGCAAGCGTATCGAGCAACGGTACTGGGCAGACCGCGTCGAGCAGCAGTGTGGTGGCCCAGCGCAACGGCAAGCCCAATAAATCCGAGCAGATTCGAGATTACCTAGAAGCAAATCCCAGCGCAACTGCGCCACAGGCTATCACGGCCCTTTCAAAAAATGGCGTTCAAGTGACACCGAGTCTTGTTTATTCCATTAAGGCGAAAATGGGCAGCGGAAAGAGTTCTGGAAAACAGCCGAGCAAGAGTTCCCCAAGCGCGACGACGAACGGCGCGGTTGCGTCCACGTCCGGTAGCAATGATGTGGTGTCTATAATCCGAAAAGTCAAAGGTCTGGCGAGCGAGGTCGGCGGGCTGAAAAAACTGATGGCGTTGGTTGAGGCGTTGAGCGCATAGGTTCTTCGGCTACGTGCGGGAAAGGCACCCGGCAACCGGAGTCGCCGTGGGGTTCAGAATCACGAAGACGTGGCTGGCTTTCCACGAAGATTTCCTCGGAAACGCCACTCTGTCCACCGATGAGGAGCGGCGGCCCAGTTCATCGGCTGCGTCTCTGTTCAGTGCGAGCATCGTCGGCTCGACATTACCACCGAATCTCGCCTTGGTCGTCGAGATACTTGCCGGTCGGCGGGTTGTCCATTGTCGCCAACTTCACGGCGATGGCAGCACCCTGTTCGACTGTGCGTGGGGCGGCGTCCGATCCCAAATCGGTTTTGACCCAGCCGGGGCAGACCGAATTGACAGACACCCGCTCCCCGGCAAGTTCCTTGGCGAACGCCACCGTCAGGCCATTGAGTGCGGTCTTGGATGAGTTGTAGGCGAGCCGGTTGACGCCGTAAGTGGGCGATTGGGGGTCGCTCGACGTGCCGAGTGAACCCAGCGTCGAGGACTGGTTGATGATCCGGGGAGAGCCCGATTTCCGCAAGAGTGGCAGCATGTGCTGGATGACAGTGAACACGCCGAAGAAATTCGTGTCGTAAGTCGCCTTCAACGTCTCCATCTTCAGTTGAGACGGTTCCGTATTTGTGGCGAATTCATAACTCACTCCGGCGTTGTTCACCAGCACGTCGAGCCGCCCGTATCGCTCGTTCACCCACCTGGCAGCGGCTTCGGCGCTGGACGGCTTGGTGACATCCAAGACAACGCCGTGAGCGTCCAGCCCCTCGCCCTGGAGTCGAGCTGCTGCGTCAGCGACTTTCTTCTCGTCACGGGCGGCGAGGACGACCGTGAACCCGTGCTTACCGAGTTGGCGGCTGATCTCGAAGCCGATCCCCTTATTCGCTCCCGTCACCAACGCAATTTTCTTTCCGTTCATCGGATTTCCTTCCTGTTGCGGTTTGCGGCCTATTGCTTATACGTTCCCATAACTTCTCCTTCTATTTCTGGGAATGCACATGAGCGGTCTTGCTGTGTCGGTCGGCATCTTGGCTATGGTTGAGTGCTGAGGCTGCGTGCTTCTTCGCTTCTTCATGGTTGTCGTAATCGTGTTCGTGAGCCGCTTCGAGATGATGGTGTGCCGCCGCTGCGTGGTGCGCCGCTGCCTTCAAATGGTGTTCGCTCGCAGGGTGCTTTTGTTCCGCCATGAGAATAGCTCCTGTGAAAGTTATAAGGTGATCGAAAAGACTTTAGGCTGGCAGATGATCTTATTCTACCTATCCCAAGTATCACGGCAACGGCTCTAACGGTGCCACCCAGCCGCCTTCGCCCACGGTGGCCGTTGCAAGCAAGCCGAGCCGCTCGCCGGTGCCAGGGTCAATCTTGAAGACCGACACCCGCCGCCCGCCTTCCAGGTGGAAACCGGAAATACTCCGGTCGTCGGCAAAGCGAAAGGTGAACCAAGGGTCTTGATAAAATGGCAGAACGTTACTCCCTTGC
>CAVVSQ010000014.1:0-735669 GCA_963750865.1 uncultured Planctomycetota bacterium | reverse complement strand
CGGAAGAAAGAACAAGAAAACCCGATGCCAAGGATCCGTTCATAACAATAATTTTAGATCTAGAAAAGGGAAAAAAGATTTTACCAATAACTGCCGGTAAAATCATCAATGCCGGTGTAATCAACAACACCGATGAGATCTGCAGGGATTGATGATCAAGCTTTAGGTTCTGACCTTCCTCGAAGATAAAACCCTCTATCGATGATCCACACGCGAGCAAAGCTTTAACGGAATCAGGGATTGCTAGATCCAATGAACACTTCAATTCCCTAGGATTATTTGGTTGATCTTCACACAATTTTCTCTCTGATTTAGGGTGAAAAGGTGCTGAAAATCGTCACTTGTTATGCTTAGGGCCGGCCCTGGTATACTGATGTATATATACACAGGAACTGGTGTGGAGAAAAGACCAAATCTGAGAAAATCTCGGAACTTGGCGTCTGGCGCCGTACGGCTCAGGACGCCTAGCGCCTGGAGCCGCACGGCTCAGGACGCCTGGCTCCTGAAAGCCAAGGCGGCGCTGCGTCTGGAGCCGTAAGGCTCTGGACGCCTGGCGTCTGCCTTTTCCTGGTGCTGCGCCTGGAGCCTTACGGCTCTAGGCGCCTGTCACCCCATTTCTCAATTCTCCTCTTTAATTAATTCTACAAAGTCTCACTTTGCTCAAGTCCAACTTGCAATTAATTAGCCCTTAATTAAATCCGGATTTAACACATTTAAATCACTTATTTAATTAACAAATAATCCAGGAATTCTAATTCCACTTTACTCTTTGTGTGTGACTCTTTAGGATTCATATTATGTTGGCAATGGAATTAATCTCATTAATTTCCATAAGTCATAAGCGGACTCTAGCAATAGCCATTATGACTACCCAATTAATATAAATATCATTAGCTTGATATTTTCCCGGTAATAGTTCGTATATTAACATATTCCCTTTGTCTCACGATGTATGTCATAGATGTAAGTCATGGTCGCCTCATACTTACATCTAAACTCCTTCTCGTACCGAATTCTGTTGATAAGTTAAACAACTCTTGTTTCAGCATGGCCATGCAATTTGATCAACCATTCATCGAGGGGCCCAGAGAACATCTCTCTCATAGAGAGGGACAAAATCCCATCTTGGTGATTACTGTTCATTTCCCTTAGATTCCATTATACCCAAAATGACTTTTATAGCTACTCGGTTAAAAGCAGCGTTTGGCCAAATCAAAGCATAATGTTCACTAAGTAAATAACATAATGACCTCAGGTCTAAGGACATATTTAATTACGGCTATTGTAGTGTATTTATTCAAATGACGTGGACCATGAAATAAACTACACTGCGAGTCAATCCAGTATTTGGTCTCCAACAAATACCTACAAGTTTAATCTGTATCTCTATACACTTAATCATCTCATGATTAACTATTAAACTCATACTAGCTTTTGGGTGCGCAAGCCAGGGATCTGATATATTATTAACTAACATGCAACATTAAATAATATATCCAATAAATCATATTTATTAAAATAGTAAAATAGTATAAATGAATATAAAATAACAATGTCCAAGTCTAATCTCATTAGCCTAGGGCATATACACCAACAGACTCCCACTTGCACTAGGCTACATTAGCTAGTCGTCTAATCCCCATAGACCTCACATGACCTTCATGCTTCGCTTGTGAAAGAGCTTTCGTTAGTGGATCCGCGATGTTATCGGCGGTATCAACTTTACATATCTTGACGTCTCCTCTCTCCGTTATTTCTCTAATAATGTGGAAACGTCTGAGTACATGTTTAGATCTCTGATGAGATCTTGGTTCTTTAGCTTGTGCAATCGCACCAGTATTGTCACAGTAAAGATCCACTGGGTTGCAGATGCTCGGCATCACTCCCAAGCTCTCTATGAATTTTCTTATCCATACAGCTTCCTTTGCTGCATCTGATGCTGCAATGTACTCTGCTTCTGTAGTAGAATCTGCGATTGTGCTTTGCTTGAAACTCTTCCAGCTTACTGCACCTCCGTTCAGAATAAAGACATAACCAGATTGTGACTTAAAGTCATCCTTATCTGTCTGGAAACTTGCATCTGTGTAGCCTTCACTACCAGATCATTTTCCATCCCACCATAAACCAAGAACATATCCTTAGTTCTTCTCAAGTACTTTAGGATTGTTTTGGTAGCAGTCCAATGACCCAAACCTGGGTCACTCTGGTATCTACTCGCAGCACTCAAGGCATACGATACATCTGGTCTAGTGCATAACATTGCATACATGATAGATCCAATTGCCGAAGCATATGGGATCTCTACTCATGACTGCTCGCTCATCAGATGTCTTAGGACATTGATTCTTTGCTAAGCGATATTCCATGTGAGACGGGCAGAAGCCCTCTCTTGGAATTCTCCATATTGAACCTCTTCAATACTTTGTCAATGTATGTACTTTGACTCAGACCGATCAGTTTTTAAATCTATCTCTATAGATTTTGATCCCAAGGATATAGGCAGCCTCGCCTAGGTCTTTCATAGAAAAACATTTACCTAGCCACAACTTTACAGTTGACAGGGTAGGAATGTCATTTCCAATGAGTAATATGTCATCTACATATAAGACCAAGAAAACTATAGTGCTCCCACTAACCTTCTTGTAAACACATGGTTCATCTTCATTTTTGATAAAACCAAACTCTTTGACTGCTTCATCAAAACGAAGATTCCAACTCCTTGAAGCCTGCTTTAATCCATAAATGGATCGTTGCAGCTTACAAACTTTATTAGTGCTCCCTGGTTGTTCAAAACCTTCTGGCTGTGTCATATAGACATCTTCCAACAATTTTCCATTAAGGAAAGCGGTTTTGACATCCATCTGCCAAATCTCATAGTCATAATATGCAGATATGGCGAGCAAAATCCTAATGGATTTAAGCATGGCTACAGGCGAAAAGGTTTCATCATAGTCAATACCATGAACCTGTCTGTAACCTTTGGCTACAAGCCTTGCTTTGTAAGTTTGTACTTTGCCATCCATGTCAGTCTTCTTTTTGAAGACCCATTTGCACCCTATGGTTTTGACACCTTCAGGTGGATCAATCAAGTTCCAAACTTGATTATCTGACATAGATTGCATCTCAGATTTCATGGCCTCAATCCATTTATCTGAGTCTGGAGTGGACACGGCCTCTTGATAGGTAGTTGGCTCATCTTCATCTATGAGCTCTACTCGATCATCATCTGTTATGAGAAATCCATATCTCTCAGGTTCGTGACGATCCCTATAAGATCTCCGTGGACCTTGTGCTACATTAGCAGCTTCCACAACAACTTGCGGAATAGGTTCTTGTTCTACTATCTGTTCTGTGTTATTTTCTGGGTCTCTAACCTCCTCGAGGTTTACCTTGCTCCCACTTATTCCTTTGCGAAGAAATTCCTTTTCTAAAAAGGTACCATTTCTGGCAACAAACACTTTATTGTCAGCTTGGTTGTAGAAGTAATACCCTTTGGTTTCCTTAGGGTATCCCACGAAAATACACTTCTGGGATTTAGGTGCAAGCTTGTCAGAAACAACTTTCTTGACATATGCTTCACATCCCCAAATCCTCATAAAAGACAAGTTTGGCCTTTTGCCATTCCATATCTCATATGGTGTCTTTTGAACAGATTTAGTAGGAACATTGTTCAGCGTGAGTGCAGCTGTTTCCAGTGCATAACCCCAAAACGATACTGGAAGATCGACTTGACTCATCATAGAACGTACCATGTCCAACAAAGTTCTATTCCTCCTCTCAGACACGCCATTCCATTGTGGTGTGTATGGTGGAGTAAGTTGTGAAACTATTCCACAACCTTTCAGATGGTCATCGAATTCTTGACTCAAATATTCGCCACCACGATCTGATCGTAAGGCTTTAATTGTCTTGCCAAGTTGATTCTGTACTTCATTCTGAAATATTTTAAATATTTCAAACGATTCACTTTTATGTTTCATAAGATATACGTAACCATATCTACTGAAATCATCCGTGAATGTAATGAAGTACTGAAATCCTCCCCTAGCACTCTGACTCATTGGTCCACATACATCTGTATGTATAAGGCCCAATAAATCACTTGCTCTTTCACTGTGACCAGTGAAGGGCGTTTTTGTCATTTTACCAAGTAAACATGATTCGCATGTATCATATGACTCTAAGTCAAATGACTCTAACAATCCATCCTTATGGAGTTTAGAAATGCGTTTCTCGTTTATATGTCCCAAACGACAGTGCCATAAATAAGTCTTACTTATTTCATTGGGTTTGGATTTCTTGTGTGTATTTATGTTATAGATTTCTTTATTTGGTTTCTTAACATTTAAAACATACAATCCATCACATGAATTAGCTGTGCAGTAATAAATGTTATCTATGATAAATAGATAAAGTTCTATTCTGAATAATAAAATTAAATCCATTATCATCTAACAAAGAAACCGAAATAATATTCCTGCTCAAAGCAGGTACATAGTAGCAATTGTTTAAAACTAAAACAAGTCCACTAGGTAAGGCAAGTTCATAATCCCCTACAGCTAATGCAGCAACTCTTGCTCCATTTCCCACTCGTAGGTCAACTTCGCCTCCGTTAAGCTTTCTACTTTTCTTCAGTCCCTGCACATTATTACAAATGTGAGAACCACAACCAGTATCAAATACCCATGTAGAAGAAGTAGAAAAATTAACTTCTATAACAAAAATACCTGAAGTAGAATTAGTAGTCTTACTACTCTTTACTTCCTTCTTTTCTTCCAAGTATTTCTTGCAGTTTCTTTTCCAATGACCAGTTTCATTGCAATGGAAACAAACCATCGTCCTCTTGACGATTTTTCTTGGCAACCTTTGCCTTGCCTTTAGGCTTCCTGTCAACACTTGACCTAGCCTTCCTTTTATGAGCTTCTTTTAACATGATGGCATGATTTGGTGGCATTCCTTCTTTGATTTTATACTCATGAATTTTAAGCATCCCATGCAATTCATGAAGAGGTACTGCTTCTTTACGCATGAGGTGATTCAATGACAAAATGCTTATATTCCTCAGGTAAAGAAAATAAAATCAAATCATTGGCAACTTCCAAATTAAGTGCACAACCAATTTTATCAAGGAAATCAATATGTCCCTTCATAGTTAAATAATGAGAGCTAATTGATTCTCCTTCAATCATCTTACATGATTGCAATGCCAACATGGTACCATACCTATCCAATGTCTCAGATGGACGATACATCTTTTTCAAAACTGTGATAATGCCATAGGCATCCAAATGCCCAATATCCATCATGATATTTCTACCCATGGAACCCAAAATAATAGTGCTAACATACGAAGAGTTATCCAAATGACTCTTGTATGTGTCCACACTTATTTTTGTAGCATTATCCCTAGACAGGATAGGAATCGGCTCATCAATGACATACAATTTCCTTTCAAGCTTCAGAACACTTCTTAGCCTTTGATACCAGTCATGGAAATTGCTTCCGTTGTCATTAAGTATTTCCTTCTCAAGGAAATAATCTGCTGAGGTGTTGTTATTGTCTTTATTCATTTTTCTACACAGAAAGCAAAAAGATATGTTTAGTTATTTAATTCATTTAATTAGTATTTTCATAAATAAGAAAATACTCCCACTCAAATAATCACCCTTAAAATATAACAACTTATATTGATTATTTATAGTGGGCTAAGATCCATATTTCATTTTAATATTGAGACAGCTAGGGCATGCACTCAACTTTAAAATTATTTAGGTAGATAACTCTTATCAATTACATCACATGTAACTCTTAGATCCTTTATGAGATTGGTGATATCATATATCAAGGCATGTTAAATCTCATCTTTGCCTTAGGCCCAAAACTCTTTTGATAGCCCAATTAAGTCAAACCATTTTAAACCTTATAGGCAAGTACATCCAGCGAGGGCATGGTACTATACTTCCTATCTTGTTTTATTAGGATAGAACTAAATATGCCCATACGAGGGTATGACCCACTTTAAGACGATCTTAATCTTAACAAGTGTTTTAATCATGGATGGCAATCGACTTAAGATTTTAATAAGGGTTAAATTCCACATGGATTGTTTATTTACGTTGTTTACGTTTTACATATTATCTCATAATCATGGTAAAACTTTAGAACATGCATCAACATACATCAACAACAAAATAAACGTGACATAGCATGGCCAAATCTATCTTGATCATCATGAGCCGATATGAAGATCAAAGGTCAAACCTAGGACAATCTATTACATTAATAGAAACTGAAAAATTAAGTACAGAACTGCTGGAGCGTCCAAATCCAATTTCGTCAACTCCGGCATGTCAGAAATCTCGTCAGGAACAGATCTGGGAAAAACGCGTCTGCAGCCGTACGGCTCTGCCACGCCAGGCGTCTGGTGCCGCCCGGCTTCCGGCGCTTGCGTCTGCGGCCGTCCGTCCCTGTACGCCGTGGCCGCCTGGAGCCGTCCGGCTTGGCCCGCCAGGCGTCTGGTGCCGCCCGGCTTAAGCCGCCGGCGTCTGACGCCGCCAGGCTCTGGGCGCCGATCTTCGGTTTTCTGATCTGCATCCGAATTCGGTCTGAACCCCGAAAACGGATCTTGATTCCGATTTCAGATCTGTATTTTCCTTCCTCCGGTTTGATCATCTTCAACAATTTTAGATCTAAATCTATTCTAATTACAACCCTTGCAATTAACTGATTTCTAATCTAAAACAAAAGGCACATGTCGCCGTAAAATTAAAAACACCACGCACGGTGTATTATCAAAATTTTACAACAGATCAAAACAGATAAACAACAACCAATCCTATTGGCCAAGGCTCATGCTATGCACCATGCAGAAAAATCAACAAGCACATAAGGGGAATAATAATTAAGATTATTATTATGTTCAAGTTGACACGAAAACGTTTTTCGATTTTAACATTCCCTAAGCATGCAACTAATATATCAGGCATATATTAAAGCATATAATCAAAATTATCGTTAATGAACGCGGCTCTGATACCACTGTTGGGTTTTACTAACGAGTACGCAGCGGAAGAAAGAACATGAAAACCCAAAGCCTAGGATCCGTTCATAACAATAATTTTAGATCTGGAGTAGGGAACAAAGATTTTACCTAATACTGCCGGTAAATCTTCAATGCCGGTGTAATCAACAACGCCGATGAGATCTGCAACGCCGGTGAACTTTGCAGGGATTGATTATCAAGCTGAGGTTCTAACCTGAAACCCTCTATCGATGATCCACACGCGAGCAAAGCTATTCCGGAATCAGGGATTGCTAGATCCAATGAACACTTCAAATCCCTAGGATTATTTGGATGATCTTCACACAATTTTCTCTCTGATTTAGGGTGAAAAGGTGCTGAAAATCGTCACTGTGATGCTTAGGGCCGGCCCTGGTATAGTGGTGTATATATACACAGGGACTGGTGAGGAGATAAGACCAAATCTGAGAAAATCTCGGATTTGGCGTCTGGAGCCGTATGGCTCAGCACGCCTGGCGCCTGGAGCCATACGGCTCAGGACGCCTGCGTCTGGAGCCATACGGCTCTGGACGCCTGGCTCCAGAAGCCTAAGGCGGCGCTGCGTCTGGAGCCATAAGGCTCTGGACGCCTGGCCTGCCTTTTCCAGGTGCTGCGTCTGGAGCCTTACGGCTCTAGACGCCTGTCACCCCTTTTCTCAATTCTCCTCTTTAATTAATTCTACAAAGTCTCACTTTGCTCAAGTCCAACTTGCAATTAATTAGCCCTTAATTAAATCCGGATTTAACACATTTAAATCACTTATTTAATTAACAAATAATCCAGGAATTCTAATTCCACTTTACTCTATGTGTGTGACTCAATAGGATCTATATTATGTTGGCAATGGAATTTAATCTAATTAATTTCCATAAGTCATAAGCGGACTCTAGCAATAGCCATTATGACTACCCAATTAATATAAATATCATTAGCTTGATATTTTCCCGGTCAATAGTTCGTATATTAACATATTCCCTTTGTCTCACGATGTATGTCATAGATGTAAGTCATGGTCGCCTCATACTTACATCTAAACTCTTTCTCGTACCGAATTCTGTTGATAAGTTAAACAACTCTTGTTTCAGCATGGCCATGCAATTTGATCAACCATTCATCGAGGGGCCCAGAGAACATCTCTCTCATAGAGAGGGACAAAATCCCATATTGGTGATTACTGTTCATTTCCCTTAGATTCCATTATACCCAAGATGACCTTTATAGCTACTCGGTTAAAAGCAGTGTTTGACCAAATCAAAGCATAATGTTCACTAAGTAAATAACATAATGACCTCAGGTCTAAGGACATATTTAATTACCGCTATTGTAGTGTATTTATTCAAATGACGTGGACCATGAAACTATTTTAGACTCATCTTTTAAGCACTTTTTGAGCTTATTCTTTTGTTAAATCCTTGAGTTTTATTGTTATTTGATGTTGTTTTAGTGTTTTATTGTATTTCCAGGTCTTTGGAGTATTTTAGCAAGAAAAGGCTATTTTTGGATGATTTTATGCAAGTTTGAAGACTTTAATCAAGAGAGGTGAATGAAGACAGAGATTCTGGAGCAGTTTTGACAGAAGTGGATGGCTGGACTTGAAGCAAAATGACATTTTAAAGCCATCTGCCAAGTTGGCGCATGGTTTGGAGCTAATTATGCCAGCTTGGCGCATAGTTGGCGCATTTGTTGGCGCATCTGTCTGGAAACCTGTTTAATTTACTTGAAGACCAAGTTCCTGATGGGCTTAAGTGACGAATTTCAGGCCCAAAAGTGACTAAGAAGATCTATAAAGAGTTATTAGGGTTTTAGAACTTGTATATATATCATTAGCATTGAATAAGCCGTAATACACATTATATACATAGATCATCAAGTTAGGGTTTCATGTCTTTTCTTGGCTAAGAGCCCCAAATCTAGGGTTTGGAGGTAACAATTATGATTTATTAATTTAATTATTCTTTTGATTTCTATTATTGCCTATGATTATTATACTCTGTTCTTAATCTTAAATCTTCTTTTCTTTAGTTGATCATGACAATTAGGGTTTAGAAAGATAAAAATGTGTTAATTAATTCTTGTCAATATTTTAATTACACAGGATCAAAGAGATAATAATGCTAGTCTAATTAATATCACCTTTTGATTGGAGGGGTTAATTAGGGTTTTGTTCATCGAGTTCTTAGGAGCATAGCAGTAGGGAAACTGGACCGATTTGATTGTCGGCAGTGGATCTACGACCCACCGATTAGGGATCACGCTTTGATTGGCGGACCAATTGGTAATGTAGTGAACGAACCATAGGCAGTAGTAAAATCAATTGAATGTTAAGTTAATAGATTATAATTGTGAAACCAATTCCCTAGATATTTTAAGATCATAAGAGTACAACCAAAGTTATTATTGTTTTCTTAATTATTAGTTTAGTTAGTTTAGTTTATTCTCAAAAATACCAAAAACAGATCTACTTTACTTTTATTATTCTTTTTATTCTTTTCTTGTTAGTTTAGCAATTAGGAGAACTAGATCTAGACATCGTATCCCTTGGTTCGATACCTGGACTTACCTCTGCTGCATTAAGTTAGTTAGGTCTAGTCTTTAGATAATTAATTAATTGGTGAGGTGGTGTAAGGCTAGATTAATTTGATAGGGCGAGTGCGACAAAGCCTCATCAATTTTGGCGCCGTTGCCGGGGATACTTTCATTTAGGTTTAGTTTAATTAGTTGCTAATTTGTTTAGTTTAATTAGTTTAATTATTAGTTTAGTTAGTTTAATTGTTTTTATTTTATTTATTTATTTTTCTTGATTAACGGTGTGTCGAGTTTGGTTTAGATTTGTTTTGCAGAATTCAAGATGGGTGATAATAATCAACCTGTACCAGTTATGGGAGATTTTGCCAGACCTGTGGTAGAAGCCTCTCCATCATGCATAGTTCTTCCTACCGTAGCGAGGAATTATGAGTTGAAAAATCAGCACTACACTATTTTGCCAACTTTCCATGGAATGGCTTGTGAAGATCCATTGAATTTTATCAGGGAGTTTTACTCAATTGTTCAAACTTTTCCTTTATCTAATTTAACTGAAGAACAATTGAGATTGAGATGTTTTCCTTTTACTTTAAAAGATGCTGCTAAGACATGGTTTATGACTTTGACTCCAGGTTCACTTAATACTTGGGAAGAGGTCTACAACAAATTTATTGCAAAGTTCTTCACGCATCAAAAGACTAAATTGTTGAGGCAAGAAATTGCCAATTTTAATCAAGAAGTAGGAGAACCATTTCATGAAGCTTGGGATAGATTCAAGATGCTTTTGGTTAAATGTCCTCATCATGGATTTACTCTTCAATGGTTAAATCAAACTTTCTATGATGCATTGAATTATACAAGCCAAGCCATGGTTGATAATGCAGCTGGTGGAGCAATATATGAGAAGAATGCAGATGAGACAAAAGCTTTGTTTGAGAAGCTTGGGCAGAATTCACAGCAAAAGAGTGTCAGAGCTGGTAAGAAAGAAGTACATGAGATTGGTGCCAATAGTGACACCAATAGAAGGCTTGATATGTTAACTCAGAGTTTAGAGACATTTTTCCGTACATTTGGGAATCAAGGTGGAAATATGGTAAAGACAGCATGTGCCATATGTGATTTATCAACACATTCAATTGAAGAATGTCCAAACAGAGATCAGTTTCCAGAATTTTTAGATGCCAATGCAAACTCCATCAATAATTTCATGCCAGCAGGAAGTGGTAAAATATTTGATCCTACATCCAACACGTACAATCCAGGAAGTAGATTTCATCCTAATCTTTCTTGGGGTGGAAATCAAGGTAATCAAAGGTTTCAAGGTCAATATCAGCAGTGGGGTCCTCAACAACAATATGAAAATAGGAGGCCGGCTTATGATGGGACACTTGCAGAGATAGTACGAAAGAGCGGATGAGAGGTTGGCAAGGAGTGAAGAAAGAGCAATAAAGATGGAGCAACGTGTTGGTGGAATGGAGGCATCCTTGAATAAATGTGAAGTCCAATTGGAGCAAATCAAAGAAGTTTTGAAAAGTCGGGCACAAGCAATTCCACCTGAGCAGGTTAAGGCGATAGCTTTAAGGAGTGGTAAGAATTTACAAGAGGTACACCCTACTCTTACTCCTAATAATGTTAGTAATAATGTTGTTAGTGAATCAGTACCAAAGGCGAGAGTGGAAGAGGTTCCAAAAGAGCCTCAACCAACTCCATCTTCTAGAATTCCATTATCCTCCTGTCCCTTTCCCTGCCGCTTTGCAAAGAAGTAAGGCGGAAACTCAATTCTCTGAGCTTTATAATTTACTTTCTAAAGTGAACATTAATTTACCTTTACTTAATGTTGTCACAAATATTCCATCTTATGCTAAGTTTTTCAAAGAGTTAAGCACGAGAAAGAGGCACTTTGCACCAAATGAGAAAATAGTAGTATCTGAGCAAGCTAGTGCAGTTTTAAGAAAAGATTTACCACCAAAGCTTAAGGACCCAGGTAGTTTTAATATAATGATTTCAGTTGGGGGTTCTAAGCAGGTTAAGGGTATGCTTGATTTGGGTGCTAGTATTAATTTAATGCCTTACTCGTTGTTTTGTGAACTTAAGCTAGGAGGACTTAAGCCTACTACTATGTCTCTGCAACTTGCAGACCGTTCAGTTAAATATCCTAAAGGCATAGTAGAGGATGTGTTAGTACAAATTGATAAGTTGATTATTCCTGTTGACTTTGTTGTTCTTGATATGGATAGAGATGATTATGATAATAATAATGTGCCTATTTTGTTAGGAAGACCTTTTATGGCCACTGCTAATGCTATTATTAATGTTAAGTCTGGGAGTTTGTCTTTACAAGTCATGGATAAAACGGTTAATTTTAATTTGTTTGACACCATGAAAAGGCCATATGAAGCTAATGAGGTTTATTATTGTAAAGTGCGTCCTGGTAGAGGAAAAAGAGGTCCTTCTATTCCTAATAATCATATCAAGAAAAATCAAAAGGAAAAAGATTTTCAAAAAGTCAATAATGATTTTGAGAAAGAAGTGTCAAAAGAAATTTCTTCTAATGCTTTAAATGTTGATCAATCATCTTTGAAGAATAATTCTTTTGGTTTGAAATTTTGTGAATCTCCTTTGTTGCATAATGATAATTCTTGTGGTACTAATATGTCTACTTTGAGTGTTTTGGGACTAACCAATTTGCAGAGAAAAGAAAAGGTTAAAGCCTTGAAAGAGTTTGAAAGTCCACAAGCACATCATAAGGTACCAAATGAGGAAGAAAAGAAGGAGAATTCAAGTATGATCAAAGGAAGGAACCAATGAGCAAGCCAAGGAAAAAGAAAATGGTCAATTCCATTTGTCATGGTGCAATCAAGGCGAAGAACTTGCTTATTGGCCTTCAATTGAAAAGCAAAGGAAAAAGGTTTAAACCTTATGTTGAGGAAAGGGTGCGCACACAATTTGAACCTCCATGGCAATGCATGGAGAATTAATCATCCCTTTCAATTTCGTCGGGCTAACGACGTTAAACAAATGCGCTTCTTGGGAGGCAACCCATGTTTTGTAAGTTTTAATTTAAGTTTTTATCTTTCCCAACTAAATTAAAATAGGTTTTGTGTCTCTTGACCAAGAGGATAAAGCTTAATTTTAGTTTGGGGGTGGAATTTTTAAGTTTTATGCATGTTTCGATCTTTAAATTTCGTGTTTAGTGCGGTACTACGTAATGTTCTTGCTTGTTTTTGAAGTTTTACAGGAAAATAATTAGGTTTGGACAAGTTTTATCAATCCTTAAACACTTGGCACTACTTGGTACATGATTTGGGTCAAAAATTAAGTGATTTGGAGCAAAAAGGAAGAGTTAGCGCATGTTAGCGCATGGTCAGCGCATGTCAGCGCATGGGACTGTTAAAAAATTCACTTTTGGTAAAAATATGCGCTAAAATGCGCTAAAATGGACATCTAGCGCATTTTCTAGCGCTTCAGTCTGGAACTTGAAAAAAAAGGAACAGAGGGATGCGCTAAGTATGCGCTAAAGATGCGCTATAGCGCATCATCGGGTAAAAAGTCTTCTTCTTCCTCCAATTTCAATTTTACTCAAATTCTAACTCTCCAAAACCGAGCCCTAACCCATTCCAACTCAATTTTTGATCAAATTGCTTGATAAAACACATCCTAAACACGTTTTTATTAGTTTTCTATCATCAAAAACAAGTTTCCAATCAAAAATCATTACCAAAATCATCAAAAACAAGCCAAAATCAAAAATTTTTCACCCCTTTTTCACCCTAAGTCCGAAAATCACCATTTTTGGTGTTTCTCTTTGATTTCTTCACTGTTTCTCTTGATTCTTGTTGGGTTTTCATTCTTGGAGCGTGGGTAGAAGATTGGTGGAGCTTTTGAACATCAAAATTTGATTTTGGAGGTACTTTGGGAATTTAGGTAACCAAACTAACTTTTTTTTCAAAGTCTTGTTTGTTCTTCATATATTACTTGATTTAGGTTGGATTTTTGTGATTGTTGAGCATTATTGTTGCTGTTGGGATTGTTGTTGTTGATTGTTGAGTTGAGAATTACATTGTTGCTTGATAAAATGGATCGACCACGTAGAACAAACACACAAAAGAATGCTAAGGATAAGAATGTTGCATCATCTAGTCGGGGTCGAAAGCAACCCCCACCACCACCTATGTTATGATGAGACTCGGTTTGTGAATCATGAGGCTCAAACTTGGTTTAGTAGGAAGAAGCCCGAAAGACCATCTTTGGTCCCGGAGGCGGGCATTGATTTTCAAAGTTGTGGTTTAGATTTTAATGCTAGAGGGTGGTTTAGGGTTGCTCAACAACCCAATTATGCTTGTGAGAGCCTTGTGAGAGAGTTTTATGCTAATGCAATTGCTAGTCAAGGTGTGCATAATGATAATGCTATGGTGTTTGTGCGTGGGTTTATGGTGCCATTCAATGGTGTGGTTATTAACAGATTTTTTGATGTGAATGAGCACGTTGTGAATGCTTATGATGAGATTGATGCTCAAATTGGGATGATATTCAGGATCATGTTGAGATTAACAGGGCTATGGGAATTACTCCTGGTAGGTGGAGGAGATGGCATTCTCCAATGCTTAAGGAAAGTGAGGTAAGTCTTAGGGCTAAGACTATTAACAAATGGGTTTGTAGCAGGTTGATGCCATCTGGGCATAGGTCTGAGATCATTAGGGAGAGAGTCATTCTGAACTACATGCTTCAGCGGGATAGGCCAATCAACTTCGGGAACTTGGTGGCGCACAGAGTCTTCCGGGTAGTTACCGGTGTTGCTAGGACTCAGGGGTTGATTTTCCCTCACATTATTACTGACATTTGTGCTTCCTTTGGGGTTCCCATTGGAGATGGAGAGAGGAACTTTCGACCTGATCCTACAGTAGTTTGCAGACCAGCTTATGTTCCAGAGAGAGATGATCCTATGCCAGATGTTCAGTTTGGAGATGTGGAGTATGATGATGAGGATGATAGTGAGGATGAGGATTATGAGCCTGCAGAGGAGGCAGAGGAGGCAGAGTATGATGATGGTGGGTATGGTTATCGTGCTCATTTTGATGAGGTAGCTGCCCGTCTAGAGGGTGAGATGCAGCGAGTCCGAGGTGATGTCACTTCTTTACAGATGGATGTCACTGTTTTGCAGCAGGAGCACCAGCGTAGCCACTATGATGCTGCTTATGCGAGGCAGCAGAATGATCATATGCATGCCATGTTTGACAGATTTGCTTCCCACCTCAGCATCAACATGGATGGTCTTCCTCCTTGGCCACAGTACCAGCCACCAGACTTTGGGGACCAGTGAGTCCGATAGGGGCGTTTCTCTTTTCCCTCTTTCTTTTATTTTTTTTTATTCTTATTTTATTTTAGTTTATTTTGTTGCATTGGGGACAATGCAAATTTTTAGTTTGGGGGTGAGGGCGCCATCGTGAACGCCGGGAAGCCCGTAGCGCTGCCCGAGGCTACGTTGGCGAGCAACGCCTTGTCCAGAGCGTCGATATGATGATCGCCGTTGACATCGGCAAAGTAGGCGTTGATATCAACACCGCTACCGGCGTTCACCGTCGTCGTCGCACCGCCCGTTACTGCGATGTTGCTAAGCGCCACAAGGTCCTTGACCTGGTACTTGTTCTTGGCGGAGTTGGGCACGAAGCCCGTGATGTCGCCAAGAACCGTGGCAGCACCCGCTGCCGTCGCACTGCTGTAGCTGAACGTCGCCGTCGAGTGGATGCCGTCCGTGCCGAGCACCGGCGTGCCCGTCATCGTGAACGTCGCCCCAGCGTTGGACGGATCAGCCACGCCGCCGGTGATCGTCAGAATCTGCGAGTTGTACGTCACCGTGAAAGTCGCAGTCTTGACGCCCGCCGCACTGTACAGCGTCACTGGAATGCCGACGCCCGTCTTGTTCGGCACCTTGACGATCGTCGTGGTGTCCGAAGCCGCGTTCGGGCCGCGGGCAAAGTCCGCGATGCCCAACATCGGCGAAGTGCCATTCGTTACCGTGAACCCACCGGTGAAGTTGCCGTGACCACCACTGCCGTTGTCCAGACCCAGGCCGGCGCCCGCATCCTGGAAGCCATTGGCGTTGGGAGCCGTGGCACTGACGAGCGTCACGGTGTAAGTGTCGTTCGGCAAGGCAGCCGTCGTGCCGTTGTTTAGAGCGACCAGGAAGCCACCCGTCGCGTTGAACCACGCCGTCTTGTCGTCGGCGCTGAAGACCAGCGTGCCAGGAATCGGCCCATTCGTCGCTCCCGTGAACGTCACGTCCGCCGGGGCGCCGGCTGCACCATAATCGTCACCTTTGCCGGGTTGACCGCTTCGTTGAAGGAAATCTTGAAGCCGGTCGGCGTCGCGGTGATCGTCGGCTTCAGGCCCGACCGCGTTGATCGTTCGCGAACCGTGATGATCGGGTTGGTCGAAACCGTGTCGAGAGCCGTGAGCGTCTAGTTGCCGTTGCTTGCAGCTTGATGCCTGAGAACGTAAACGCGCCGTTGTCACCCGCCGTGAACGTGTGCGTTCCAAGCACGGCGGAGCCAACGGATCGTTGCTCTTGAGCATCGACCGTATCCGTGTAGTCCGACGCCGGATCGCCCGCCAATCCTTGGCCGTGACGGTGACATTGTAGGCCCGTTGTTGGCCCCCGGAGTCGTCGTGACCCCCAGCACCGTGGCTGCCGTGGAATTGCCGCCCGTACCACCCAGTTGAATAACGTTGCTGGTTCCCGCGATGCCGAGCGCGGCCTTGTCATTGACCGTAATCGTCTGGCCGCCGGAAGTAGACAACGTTGCATTGAACGTGCCCACGCCGTTGACCAACGTCGTGTCAGCCGGCAATATGGCGCTGGGGTCGGTGCTCGTGAAGTGCACAGTGCCCGTATAGCCGCTTCCCGTCAAGGTGTTGTTATTGTCGCGAGACGTAATCGTGAACTGGAACTGCGTCCCCGCCTTCGCCGTCGAAGGAGCGCTGACCAAGAAGTTGCTCGTCGGACCGGCTGTATGGACTACCGTCACCTGCACCGCCCCGCTCGTCGCTAACGTAATGCCGGGGTTGGTCACGTCCGTGACAGTCACCTTCTGGGAACCCTGCGTTTTGAAGGTAACATTGAATGTGCCGGTGCTGTTCGTCAGAGGACCGTCGGCCGGCAAGATCGCAGTCGGATCCGTGCTGGCAAAGTGCACGGTGTCCGTGAAGCCGGATGCCGGCAGGCCGTTGGTGTCGTATGCCGTCACCGAGAAAGTCGCCGGCGGTCGACTGCCCTACGGTATATGTCGATTGGTTGGAGATGATTCCCAGGTGCGTGGCCGGACCCGAGGCTGTGGCGGTCAGCACGACATCGTGACCTGATGTGCCGCCCACGTAGCTGATGGACATCGGCTTACCGCCGACGACAACGCCGGCACCTTCCGCCAAGCCCGCGAACGTGCCGACAATCGGGTTGCCGCCCGTGTTCGCGATGATGGTGATCTTGTCGCCGACGGCCGGAACGTAACCGCCCAGCGTGGAGGTATCCAAGTTCGCGCCGGTCAGCGTGATCGTGCCGCCGGAGGAAATCTGGTCCGAGGCGCCGGCCGCCGTGCCGCCGATCTCGGCGTCAAATGTCGAGCCCGGGCTGAAGGTGATGCCGGCCGGGTGGTCAGCGTGCCTGCCGTGCCCGTCGGACTGCCAGGATTGACAGACCCGTCGGTGTTGACCGTCACGGCGTCGGCGATGGTGCCGCTGCCGCCCAAGGTCACGCCCGCACCGATGGTGCCGACGTTGATGGTGCCTGGACCGGTCGTGGTCAGGAAGCCGCTGCCGCCCACGTTGCCCACCGTCACGGTCTGGCCCGCAACCGGAGTCAAGGTGGAGTTGCCGGTGAGGGTGACATTGCCCAAGTTCAACGCGGCGGTGCCGCCAACGGTCAGCTTGTTACCGATGGACAAGGTGCCCATCGTCGCTGCATTCGTCGCGATATCGAGCTCCGAATTAGCCGTGACGGCAACGTTGTTGCTGAAGCTCAACGTCGAGAAGTTTTCCAGACCGCTGATGCCGAAGATATTCAGCTTGGCCGGATTGCTCGTCGTCGAGGAGGTTTCCGTGAACGTGACCGATTTCACGACCTTGGCTGCATCCGCGGCAGACAAGCGTGATCGTCTGGTCGAACATTTGGCCGTTTTTCGGCGTGTCGAAACTGGCGGTGCCGTCAGCCTTGATGCGGCCCAAACCGGAGATCGCGGGCGGGGCGGTGCCGGCCATATCCGGCGCCACCAGGTTGGCGAACGTCGTTGAAGTGCCGTCCGCGAAGTTTACCTTGGCGCTGTAAATCGCGTTGCCGCCGTTGGCAGCCAAATCCAGGAAGCTAAGGGACTGGAACGTATTGGGATTGGACGCGTTGGCCGGTGCCAACGTCAAGGTGCCGCTATTGCTCGGCCCAGGAATCCTGAGGTCGTTGTTGGCCGTGTAGGGCTGGAGCTGGTACGTCAAACCGGACGTGACGCTCGTGATGCTTCCATTGTGAGCCAGACCACTACCGCTCGGTGAGAAGAGGGCCCCGGTTTCGTATAGGCGATAGTTGCCGGTGCCGGTGCCATCGAGGCCGACGGTCGATCCGGTAGCCGGGCTGAACTCCGAATTGGCCCAGATCACGTCTTGGTTCCAACCGGTTGCGGACGTGAGTTGGGCGACCCTGGGTGGCGGAGAATTGATGGAAAGAAGTCCACCGTTCAGGGTTACTTTGCCGCTGCCCAAGCTCCCTGCGTTCGTCACGTTCAGGGCCCCGGCCGTGACCGTGGTGCCGCCCGAGTAAACGTTGTTACCGCCCACCGACAAGGTGCCGGTGCCAGTTTTATTCAGGGCGCCCGCGCCGATGATCGAAACAGGAACCGTGACCACATCGGTCGCCGGGCCATCGAGCTTGATGGTCGCGGCCGGGTCGGTTAAGACGATGGGATGCGTGGTGCTATAAGAAGTGCCTGGTGTCACTTCCAGGGTGCCGGCGCCGATGGTAATCGGGGCGTTGGCGGTTGCCCCCAAGCTGATATCGCCGTTGCCGACAAGGGTGCCGCCATTTACCGTGGTGGAGCCGTTGTAGGTGTTGCTCGCGTTAGCCAGGGTGACGGTGCCGGTGCCCGTCTTGGTGAGGTTGAGGACGCCGGGGAGACTGAACGGGATCGGTGTATGCGGAGTGGTAGTACCTGCCACAGCCGTTCCTGTCAGATCCCAGTTGGCGAACATGCCGCCGCCGCCGCCGCCGTTATAGAACGCGATCGCGATGTTGTGCAATCCGGGCGTCAGGGTTTGCGGTCCGGCGGTACGGTAGGTGACACCTTGGTCAAAGTTGTTATCCACGACCAGAGTCGCACCGGTTGTATTGGTGGGACCCGTGCCGTCGATCCACATGCGGCTGCCATCGTCGCTACCTGTAATGAAGCTAATGGGCGTAGCCTGGGTAATGTTGATGGTGCCGACCCACAAAGCACCGATGTTACTCCCCGTGAGGCTGGTGTAAGGCGGGAAACCAGTGCCGCCAACGCCGTTGTTGACGAATTGAAGAGAAGTGGTTACCGGCGCCGTCAACACGGGCGTGTAGTTTCCAATCCAGTTGGCGTTGGTGGGATCCAGCAAACCGGACGTAGATCCCGTAGTGAGACTGGAATAGTAATTACCGGTGAGATTGAGAATCTGGAGGCCGCCGGCGACCTGACCATTGACTACCGTATTGCCCGCACCCGTGAACGTAAGGTTGGGTTTCGCCGTCGGGCTGCTAATCGTGCCATTGAGCGTCAAAGTGCCTGCCGACGAGCCGATCGTGGTGTCGAGCGTAAGGTTAATGGGTTGGTTAATGATGTTGCTGCCGCTGATGTTCTCCAGAGCACCGGCGCCATTGGCACCCGTGCCGCTGAGAGCCAGCGTCTCCGTGGCAGGGAACGTGATCCCACCCTGAAGGCCGAGGGAGCCGCCATTGACAACAGTGCCAGTGCCTGGTGTGCCATCGGCGACACCCAGGGCGTTGACATTGCCCATCACCAGGGTGCCCTGGCTAACAAACGTGGTGCCCGTGTAGGTGTTGGCCGCATTGAAGACCGTGGTCCCGGTACCGCTTTGGACAACGCTGCCCGGACCGGTTTGGCGGAACAGGCTGCCATCACCTGGGTCCACGGGGATGCTGTAACCGTTGGCGTTAATATCACCGTTGTTGGCGCCAGGGCCAGCCAAGCCCGCTCCGCCGGAAACGGCCGTGCCGCCACCGAGCGGATCACTCGGACCCGCGTCGACGCGGTAGACAAAGCCTTCGGTCGTGGTGAAACCGTTCCAGCCGTTGGTGTTTTGAGCGTCCGCTCCGGCACCACCGCCGCCGTTGGAGAAGCGGAAGTCAACGTTGTGCCAGCCGGTCGGCAAGCCGATTTCGCCAGTGCCTTCATCCGTGTTCCAGGTGGTGTTAAGCATGTAGCTAACGCCGTCAACTTTAACGGAAACGTCGTCATCAACCGCCTTGGCGAACGAAATATAGCCAGTGCCGGTCCCGTTGAAGTTCGGCCAAAACATCTGGCCGGTATAAATCCACTCGTCGTTCGTGGCCCAGATATGCTGGTTGGTAGCGACGATGGCGTGATCGTTGCCAGTAACTTCACCCATCAGCGGGGAAAGCTGAATCGTGGTTCCCAAGGTAGGATCACCGAGGGAGGTCGTATCGATATTCCCGGCCATTTGCGCTTCGAGCAGACCGGCGACCAGCGGCACGGCCGTGGAGGAAATGACGCCATTGACATCGGTTTCACCGGCCCCGGTGAAGGTCAGATTGGAAGTGTTCTGACTGATGGCCCCGTTGAGGAGCAATTTGCCAGCGTCCGACGTGATGGACGATGGGATGCTCAAGCTGAGCGGAGCCGTGATGGTGTTCGTCCCGCCCAAGTTCTCGATGGTGCCGCCGTTAAGGTTTAGAACCTGGTTGGCGGGCAAGTTCACGCCGCCGACCGCCGGGAGTCCCAAGGCACCCGCGTTGATGTTGACCGGGGCACCGCTCGGATTCAGTGCGGTGGCGTTACCGGCAACCAAAATGCCGCCGTTGATGTTGGTGCCGCCAATGTAGGTATTAGCGCCGTTCAGGGTCATCGTGCCGCTGCCGAGCTTATCCACGGCGTTCGTGGAAGCGGTAAAGAGATGATCTGCTGGAACCGCGACATACGTGTTGGTGTCGAGCGGATCCCAGTTCAAAACTTCGGCCGCGCCGCCACCGCCCTGGTAATAAATCACTTCAATGGAGTGAAGGCCGGCGCTCAAAGTGGCCGTGCCATTCGGGCTCGGGCCGGGAGTACCATGGCCGCCCGGATTATTGACCGTGAGCTTGCCGTCGATAAAGACGACGCTGCCGTCGTCGCTGGATGACTGGAACTGGATGATTCCAGGATTATCGATCATGATGGAGCCGACCCAGTGGGCGGCGACATTGCTTCCCTTGATGCCCGGGAAATCGGGTGCGAAGCCGTTGGCGGAGACATTCGGGAAATTGATCTGGTTGGTCGTGTCCGTGGAGGTAGGAGTAAGGTTGCCGATGTACCCGGAATTGTTGGGATCGAGCAAGAAATCGCCAGTGCCGTTGGGCAGCGCACTAGTTGCGTAATAGCTGCCCTGCAGGCCCTGGGAGGGCGTGTTGGTCGTGTTCCCGGAAATGGCGCCGTTGACGACGATATTACCGGCACCTTCCCCGGTGAGCGTGAAGCCATTGAGGTTGATGTTGCCGTTGACCGTAAGGGTGCCCGCATCCGATTTAAGGAAGGAGTTGGCGCTCAAGGTGATGTTGCCGGTGATCGTGCTATTGACATTGCCCGCCAAAGCTTCGATAGCTCCGCCGTTTAACGTAATTCCCTTGGTGACGTTGGTTCCGTCAGGAAGACCGAGTGAGCCGGCATTGATCGTGATGGCTCCGCCCGCATTGATGGCGGACGGATTGATGATTGCGAGAATGCCGCCATTGATCGTGGTCGGACCCGTGTAAGTCATGACGGCGTTGAGATTGGCCGTGCCGGTGCTGTTCTTGATGAGGCCGCCGCTGCCGGAAATAACGCCGTTCACGTTGGTCGTGCCACGACCCGTAAGGGTGAGATCGAACGTGCTATTGTTGATCGCGTTGGGCAGAACCAAGGTCGCGCCGCTGGCGGCGCCAAGGGAACCGGCCGCGGATTGCGTGATGGCGCCGGTGATGGTGTTGGTGCCGCTGAGGCTTTCGACGGCGCCGGCGTTGTTGGTGCCGGGCCGGAGAGGCTAAGCGGACCCGTGTAGGTCATGCCGCCCGAGAGCGCGAGGCTGCCGCCGGACTCGGTGATGGCGCCGGTGCCGAGGGCACCGTCGGCGGTGATGATTAGGAGGCCCGCCGTGATGTTGGTGGTGCCCGAGAAGGTCGCCTTATTGTTGGTGGCGATGGTGTCGCCGCCCGGGTCGCTCTTGGTGATCGTGGAGGTCGCACCGCCGGTGATGGGGCCGGTGATGGTGATGTTGTTGGCGCCGGTGCCGACCAACTGCAAGTTATCGGTTCCGAGCGTGATTGGAGCGCTCAAGACGACATTGCCGCCCGAGCCGCCTGCAACCAGATCGCCGCTGGATACGGTGATCGGACCGGCGAAGGTGTTGTTGCCGTCCCAGGCGAAAATGGCGCCATGGCCGCCAACGCCGCTGCCGGTGATGGTGACGCCTTGGGCGGCCGGCGTGGTGATGCTGTTTTGGAAAGCGAGCGAAGCGCCGCTGGCGACGGTGACGGCATTGGCGCCCGTGCCGAGAGCTTTAGCGGAGGACAGCGAGAGATAGCCGCCATTGATGTTGATGGCGGCGACCAGGTTGGGATTGTCGACCGTGAGCTTGGCGCGGCCGACGCCGACTTTGGTGATGGCCGATCCGGTGATGCCTTTGATGGCCCCATTGAAGAACATGGCGGGAATCGCAGCGCCGCCCGCGTTGATGTCGATGGTCAGGGTGTTGGCCCCAAGATCGATGGTGCCGTTGAAGTTCGGGTTGCCGGTCGCGCGATTGGCGCCGACGCCGTCGGCGATGGTGGCGTTGCCGGTCAGGACAATGGGGAAGGATTCGGTCGGAGCCGTGCCGTCGACCTTAATGATGGAAGCGCCGGTGGCCAGCGAGACGCCGGTGGAGTAGGTGCCCGCGTCGCCAGCGGAGATGCCCAAGAAGGCACCGGGGCCGGCAACGGTGGCGCCGACGGCACCGAGCGATTGAGTGCCCGCATCGACGAGGATGCCCTTGGTCACCTGGGCCGCCGTGTCAAAGGTGTTCGTGCCGGTGAGAGCCAACAAGCCCGCGCCGTTTTCCACCAGTTTGTCGGTGCCCGCGACTGAACTGGAGATGATGCCGTCGATTGCGGTCAAACCGGTATCAGTCGTGCCGCCGGTGCCCGAAGTCAGAGTTTTGCCGGCCAAGTCGATATTGGAAATGATGTCCAAAGTCGGCGATGCACTGAGGGGAGCGGCCGACGTATTGGTGAGGGTGACGTTGCCGCCGAGGGTGATTTTATCGAAGGCGATCGTCGTTTGCGGTCCGTCCGCCGTCGCCGCTGCCCTGGGAGAAGTTCGAAAGAGCGGTGCTCAGGGTGATCGCTTTGCCCTCGATGATCATTTGAGCGGGAGTCGCGCCACCGTTGTTGACGTTGATGGCATTGAGGGTGAGGCCGGCAATGTCATTGACAGCCGGCGTGGACGGCAAGAAATTCGCCGTGGATGGATCGAATACGACGGTGTCGCCGTTTTGCGGTGCCACGCCTTCTTTCCAGTTGGCGACGTTGCTCCACGTGCTCGCTGGGGCTTCGTGATAAAGCACGGAGGAGGGAATGACAAAGGCGGAACTATCGGTGATTGTAGCGGCGGTCGGACTCCAGAACGCGGTCATGGAAGGCGCCACCGCCGCCGTTCCAATAGCCGATCACGATGGTGTGCAGGCCGATGGTGGTGTTGGTGTAGGTGCCGGTTTTAAGGGTGCGACCTTGAGCTGCGTCGTTATTGACGACCGTGACGGCTCCGGCGAGAGTCGCGAGTTGTTGGTGGGGTCGAGCCAAAGGGCGCTGCCGTCATCGCTGGCGGTGCCGAACGTGTATTTGCCGAGGTGGCTCAAGTAGATTTCGCCTTCCCAAAGGGCGCCCGAATTACTGCTGGGTTTGGTGCCGCCCACGGAATAATCAACGATTGGAGTGGTTTGACCGTTGAGCAGGTACGACCGATCACCGACGGGGGGAGCGTTTTGGTTGCCGATGTTTTGGAAGTCGATATAGGGCGTTAGTTTGCCCGTATCTGTCGGCGTGGTCGCAAACATGGAGTTGCCATTGGTGGGCAGCAGGGTGACACCCGCCCCGGGCACATTAAGCGCCGTCGTAGTAATTGCCGGACAAACCGCCGGGGACGAATGCGGAGGTGTCGGCGGCGGCGCCGGTCCAGTGGAGGGTGGCGGGGGCCAAGCGATCTTCCAACAGTTCGAGCAACAGCTTTAAACGACTCCGGGGAGACGCCTCTTCGCGGCGGATGCGCCGAATCGTTTTCTGAGGGGAACCAGCGGCCAAGGTACGCAACCAGGTGCTCAGCGACATGGAGAGTTTCCTCATTTTCTGCCTGGGTGAATACCCGATGGCAGCGGGCTCGCGGCCCGGAGAAGTTTGAACGTAAAGAAAAACAATGAAAGCCCGCCCCACGCGGGATCTCAAGCAACGAATAGAATCACGGGCCAGGTCCGGCGGTCGTGAAAACCGCCTGAAACCATGCTTTTACGACGCTAATGAGAAGGGATCAAATCCATGAATGCAGGAAATGCAAGTTCCGCCCCTCAAAAAACCGCCAGTTTGCCCAGAGTCAACGATGCATACAGGAAACTAATGTTACAACCAGAAAAACCCGCGTCAAGCGAATAATTGGAAAAATTGGCGAAAAAAGCGCGGAAAGTGCATTTCCCGGCGCGAAAGGGGGTGCACGGCACCTTGAGAGAGTGCTTGACTGAGTGGAAAACTCAAAAAAACATTGGGTTTTATCGAAACGGCGGCTCACATGAAGCGTGCGGCGTCAACCGTTGAACACCCAAAATAATTCCTGCAAAGAAGCGGGATTGGCATCCTTGTGGGCGTTTTCCGGGACGGTCGAGGCGTTTTTTTTCACCAGCTGGTTGGTCGTGACCACTTTTTTGGACCCAAAAACGCGGACGCCGCACAACCAAGACGATCAAGGAGCCGTTTCGGACTGAGAATTGCGAAGAAACTTCCGTCCGCGTCGCACGAGCGTCGCGCTTGTGCGTTTCAGCAATCATTTCCCGCCTGTGTTATAATTTGGGGCTATTGAACATAAACGCGGTGCGTCCCCGCGCCAATTATCGAAAGAGCATGATCACCTATGTCTCCCGCCGAAGCCTTTACTTGGGCTGCCCGCTATCACGACGCGGGCAACTTTACCCTCGCGGAGCAATATGCCCGCTCGGTGCTCGGCGCCGAGCCAACTCATGCGGAAGCGCACCACATGCTGGGCGTCATCGCCTGGCAACGAGGCGACCTGCCCAGTGCCGTCGCGCATCTGGAAAACGCCGCTAAAGTGCAACCGGGCCAATGCCCAAACCTGGCAGCACCTGGCAGACGTGCACACTGCCGCCGGCAACACAGCCGCCGCCATCACCCATTACGAGCAATCACTTAGGCTGCGGCCTGACATCCGCCGAGGTGCACAATGCCCTGGGACTCGCCTTGAGGAAGATCAATCTCTTGGCGGGAGCGGCCGATTGCTTTCGCAAGGCGATTCGGCTCAAGCCCGACTGGGCGGCGGCCTACAACAATTTGGGCAACGCGCCTTCGTGCTCAAGGTCTGCAAAACGAGGCGATCCAAGCCTTTGAGCAAGCGCTGCGGCTATGCCCCCGACAACCCGGACATCGCTTACAATTTGGGCACGCTTTGCCACATCGACATGGACAATGTCGCGTTGGCAATCGGTTATTATCGCCAAGCGTTGGCCCAAAAACCTCCTTATGCCGCGGAGGTTTGCAACAGCTTGGGGACGGCACTCAAGGAGCAGGGAGCGCTCGACGAGGCGATCGCTCAATTTCGCGAAGCATTGCGCCTGAGCCCCGACCATGCGATGGCAAGTTACAACTTGAGCGAACTCGTCGCGGGGGGCCGTCACGACTTCACGCCGTCGGAGCTTGAAAAGATCAAGGATCGGATGCGTTCCGGGAAGCTGTCACCCGCGGATCGCGTGTTGCACGGTTTCGCGCTGGGGACCGTGCTCGATAAGCAAAAGGCTTATGAAGAAGCGTTTGGCTTTTTTCGCGAAGCGAACGATCTGCAAAGACGCATTTTGGAAGAGAGCAAGGCGGCGTTCGACCCGCGGCACCACGAAGCCCAGGTGGCCAACATTATCGCGCTCTACGACGGCGCATTTTTCGCGAAAACGAAGGATTGGGGCACCGATAGTGAACTGCCCGTGTTCATCGTCGGCATGCCGCGCTCGGGGAGCACGCTGGTCGAGCAAATCATCGCGAGTCATCCGCGGGTTTTCGGCTGGGGCGAAAGCGGGGACATGCACCGGTTTTACAGCCATAGTGCGCCAATGCCCGCGGGAGCGGCTTACGAGCCTCTTCACGTTTACCGATGCGGAGCGCGGCGCAGGCTCGCGGACGCTTATGTGCGGCGCTTGACCGAAGTGGGCAATGGCGCGGTGCGCGTGACCAATAAAAGTCTGGAAAATGTCGCTTATTTGGGATTGATTGCCGCCCTGTTCCCGCGTGCTCGCATCATTCACTGCCGGCGACATCCCCTTGACACGTGCGTGTCGTGTTACTTCAAGCGGTTTCAGGCCATTCCCTTCACCTGGTCGCTTGAGGACCTCGGGGTGTATTACCGCTCTTATGAAAAACTCATGGCTCACTGGACGCAGGTACTGCCGATTCCCATACACGAAGTTTCTTATGAGGAGCTGATCGCCCATCAAGAAGCCGTCTCGCGGGAATTGATTCGCTACTGTGGGCTGGAGTGGGACGAGCGCTGTCTGGATTTTCACAAGACGCGGCGCGTCGTGCGGACCGCCAGCGCGGTTGCAGGTGCGCAAACCGATATCAGCCGATGCGATCGGGCGCTGGAAGAATTATCGAGAACATCTTGGGCCGTTGGGGCTAATTTAGGTGAAATAGCACATAGCCGACGCGCCATAGAGCGCTGAAGAGATCGCGGGCCAGCGAAGTGGTCGCGGGCGAGTCGGGAAAGCCGGCTGCCGCCACGCAGGCGCGGACGGTGCGGACGCCGTTGGTGTGCCGAAAAATTTCGGCGTGGCGCTGCTCGAGGGCCAAGGGCGGCAACGGCGGGCGCACGATGAGCGCGGGCTGACCTGCGCCGGATCGGGGGGTGACATCTGGCTGATGCGCGCCAGCGGCACATAGTCGAGAAACGCATCGTCGTCGAATTGGATCACGTAGCTCGCCGGATCGCGGTCGGAGCGGCAGGCGTGGAACCAGTGAGCGCTGATGCTGGCATCCAGCATCTCGACGGTCTGCCAGAGAGAGCGCGGAGGCAACTTGCGCAGGTGCGGCCATAGAGGATTGTTCGCGGCCAGGCGCGTGTCGGGATAATAGAGGCCGTTCTCTTTCCAACCTTGAAAAATCAGTCCGGCTTCGTGAACCAGGTCCAGACAATCTCCGCTACTGAAGACGTGCTCGCGCCGGTGCAGAAAGGTATCGACCAGACCTTCATCGCTGGCCATATCTCTGCGCCGCCATGCGGCGATGCGTCTGGACGGGATGCGCGGGGGATAAGGCGGCCAGCGTGTCCTTGACGACCTGCACGCCCGGCGGGTCTTGCTCCAGGCGCATGACGCGAAACAAATCCTGCAAAACCCCAACGCCAAGCCGGCCATATTTGCCATAAACCATGATGTCGATGACACCATCGGTGCGCAAGACATTGGCAAGCGCGCTCAAGCCCGCAACAGGACTTGCGAGATGATGCAGGACGCCGTGACATATGATGAAATCGAAGTCGGCGCCGAGCGTGGCCACGTCTTCAATGCGCAGATGATGCAGCGTGAGGTTTGCTAAACCGTGTTTTTTCTTGAGCAAGTCCTCGTGCTGAAGTGAGGCGCGGCTCACGTCGATGCCGACCACGCTGCGCACGCGGAAAAACATATGCCTCAGCCGCGGCGGCCAGGCTGCCGCAACCGGCCACCAAAATGTCCAAGTCGTCACGGAAGGGTGCGCGTGGCCAAAAAAGCCAGGACAAGCTGTGTAAATCCTGGGTGCGTCCTTGCGTCGCAAGCGGCAACTCAGCGAGATCGTAGACGCGCGGCGGGTAAACCCAGCGCTCGGTACTGGGCCTGCACCGGATCAAGGGGATGCGGCTCCGCGGCTGGTTCCGGCATAACTTACTATCTCCATAGCCTTAGGTGGCAGCCGTGCCAGGCAATTCCCGCAAAGCGCTCAACGCCTCGGGAGAATTCGGGGCGAACGCGAGAGCGGTCTCATAGCAGGAACTGCGCCAAGTCGAAATGGCCGTTTTGTGCGAGGACCAGGCCCATTTTCAGGTGAGTGGCCGGCATCGAGCAACCAAGGGCTGAGGCCCGCTGGTAGAGCGGATAGCCCTCGGCGGCCCTACCCTGCTGGACGAAAATGAGACCGAGCGAGGCCAAGAGGTTCGGATCGTTGGGATTGAGCCCCAGGGCCGAGCGGATGGATGCTTCGGCCTCCGCGAAGCGGCCCATGCGCCGAAGCAGCTCCGCCAAGTTGGTGTGGAAACGCACCACCTTGGGTTGCAAAGCGACCGCGCGCGCCATCATGTTGTAGCCCGCGATCATGTTGCCCATGCACGCGAAGCAAATTCCGGAATTGGTCAACGCCTCGGCGTTGTCGGGATGTTGGCTCAAGATATGCAAAAAGATTTCCTGAGCCTGCTCGAATTTCTGTTGATCCAGCAGCTGCTGCGCCTCGGACGAGGGACTTGCCCAGGTCTTCATCCTTGGGAACGGCCAAATCATGCCGCTGGCCCGCGTCCGCAACCACTTTTTCGACGCCCGCCAGCCCCTCCCGCGCGAAGGCACGCGCCAGGAGCTTGTAATGATTGTTGAACGTGACGCCGTCGGGATGCGCCAACGATTCTCGGCGACCTCGAAGCGGTTGCGCTGAATCGCTTGCTCCAACTCGCGACGCTGCTCCGCTTCCTCAGAAGTCATCTGCGTCGAAGTCGTAGCCGGTGCGCGCGTGGGCACGAACAACAGTTGCACGAACGGCTCGCCCTTGCGAAAAATATGGCGCTTGCCAGGCATTGGCGCCCGGAAGACGACGAACGTCAGCCTCGGATACCATTCGTTTTGCAAGTGGCCAATAAGCGAGCACGGCACCGTGCCGGTGTCGTCGGTGAAGAAGCGCGGATGAGGCTCGGTGCGAAGGGCATATCCGGGCGGCGTTTGGATGTCCAAACGCGTGTTGAATAAGTAATATTTGGAGGCCCGGACGGGTGAAAAGAGCACGAACTCGCCGCCCGTGACGCCGCCCCCCGGTTCACTGGCATAGTCCCAATCAAAGCGAATCGCGCCGTCGTCGTTGACAACGTGGCATTCATTCTCATACGGATACACAAGCTCCAAGCCGTAGGTGGAGCCTTCCACGAAGGGCAGGCAATGCCACGGTTGCGGGTCGGAACCGTCCTCCATTTTCACGGGCGGCCCGGCCCAACCGCCGCTGGACGATGCGAATGGGACGTGGAGGCAGAGCCGCGGCATATTGATAATACTTGATGAGCAGGTTTTCCACGGAAGCTCCGACTTGGCCGACCTCATGCGCGTGTTTAAAAAGCATAGCAGATTTTCGCTTTTTCAACAAGCATGAATCGAATCCGCGGGATTCGGAGTACCCGATCCCGCGGCTTGAATGGTATTAACCGCAGCCGCGGGATGAGGCACCCCGAATCCCGCGGATCTCCCGCAAACCCGAAGTCAGGTCGGCGCCACTTCGACCAGATTATCGAAAAACGTCGCGCCGCCGCCCAGGTCGGTGAGGCCGCGCTGGTCGTGGTGTTGCAGTTGACGCCGTCCGGCGTGTAGCGATTCCACCAGACGCCCTGCGAGACGACCACGCCCGGCCTCACCGTCGCCCCCACGAGCGCCTTCGCCTGAAGTGCCGCGGTCGTTGAATATCGTCACCCACTGGCCGTCGACGATGCCGCGGTGTGCCGCATCGCTGGGATGAATTTGCACCGTCGGCTCGCCGGCCAGCCTTCGCAGCGATTCGACGTTGACGAAGGTCGAGTTCAAAAACGACGGCGCCGGCGGGCTGAGCAGTTGCAGCGGAAACGGCGCCGCCAGGTCGGGCGCGTCTGCGGGTCCTCGTGCGGCGGCGTGTAGGTCGGCAGCGGGTCGAGGCCGAGCCTGGCCATGGTTTCGCTGTACAACTCGCACTTGCCCGACGGCGTGCCGAAGTTGCCTTCGGCGAACGGGGCGTAGTTCTCGGGCAGGTTCAGCCGCAGCGGCCCCTCGCGCTTGAGCCGCTCCAGGCTGATGCCGACGAACGCCTCGCGCGGCGGATACGCGTTGCTCGTGCCATCGACTGGTTTGGCCAGCGCCTCGGCCGCCAGTTGCTCGTCGGTCACCTGAAAGATCTCGGCTCGAAACCCATTTTCGCCGCCAGCAGGCGAAAGACTCGGTGTTGCTCTTCGCCTCGGCCAGCGGCGCGATGGCCGGCTCGTTGACCTGCACGTACAGGTGGCCGTAGGAGCCGTGGATGTCGAAGTGTTCCAGCTGCGTCGTCGCCGGCAGCACGATGTCGGCATAGTCGGCCGTGTCGGTCTGGAATTGCTCGTGGACGACGGTGAACAGGTCCTCGCGTCGCAGGCCCTGCAGCACGCGGGCCTGATCGGGGCAGACCGCGGCGGGGTTGGAGTTGTAGACGTACAGTGCGCGCACCGGCGGCCCGGGCAAGTTGCCCTGCAGGCCTCGGCCAGCTGCGACCATGTTGACGGTGCGCGTCCCGGCGGGAATCAGGTCGGGCCGTTCCAGCCCTGGTCGTTGAACGGATACAGCTTGCTGGTGCTGAGCAGGGCGCCGCCGCCGGACTGGCGCCAGGCGCCGATGACCGCCGGCAAGCAGGTGATGGTCCGCACCGCCATGCCGCCGCCGCCATGGCGCTGCAGGCCGTAGTTGAGGCGGATGAGCGCCGGCCGCGTCGTGCCGTATTCGTGGGCCAGCTTTTCGATGTCGGCCATTCCAGGCCGGTGATCGCCGCCACCTGCGCGGCGGATATTCCCGCAAGCCCGCTCGCGCAGCTGGTCGCGTCCCGAGGCAGTAGCGTCGCAGGTAGTCGTCATCCTGAGGCCGTCGCGCCAGAGGATGTGCATCATGCCCAGGGCGAGGGCGGCGTCGGTGCCGGGGCGAATCGGCAGCCACCAGTCGCTGCTCTCGGCGGTCTTGCAGCGGAAGGGGTCGATGGTCACGATGCGGGCACCGCGCTTGCGGGCCTGGTGCATCAGCGCCCACAGGTGCATGTTGGTGACGCTGGTGTTCGAGCCCCAGTTGATGATGTAGCGGGCATGGACGACCGTCTCGGGATCGATGACGGCCCGGGTGCCGAGCGTGATGTCGCAGCCGGCCGCGCCGGCCGTGGCGCAGATGGTGCGATCCAGCAGCGACGCGCCCAAGCGGTGGAAGAAACGGCGGTCGAGGCTGGAGCCCTGCAGCTTGCCCATCGTGCCGGCGTAGCTGTACGGCAAGATCGCCTGCGGCCCGTCGCTGCTCGCGGCGATCTCGCGGAACTTGGCGCGTGATCGTGTCGATGGCCTCGTCCCAGGAGATGCGCGCGAACTGCCCTGCCCCTTTGGCCGATGCGCCGCATGGGGATATTTGA
Organism: uncultured Planctomycetota bacterium; assembly: GCA_963750865.1. GTDB lineage: Bacteria > Planctomycetota > Planctomycetia > Gemmatales > Gemmataceae > CAVVSQ01. The sequence goes on along the minus strand of CAVVSQ010000014.1, from coordinate 704,245 downwards.
GCCGGCCGGGGTGGTAGACGCGTTCGAGGTAGCGCGCCACCTTCTGGCACAGAAAGCCGCGAGTGAACGGATGGTCGGGGTCGCCGCGCAGGTTGACGGCCCGGCCGTCGCGCACGGTGACTACCATGCTGCACGTGTCGGGGCAATCGTGCGGGCAGACGAGGCGAAGCGTTTGCTCGGCGCTAGCGTTCATAAGATCGTGACCTTTCCGTTTAGGCGGATTTTACCTGATAAACCGCCAAAGCTGTCGTATACTTAACGATACAAGGTGGCATCAATTTCGTTGGGATCGCACGCCTGTTAATACTCAGAAGCGGCGTGATCCGTCTTGTTTTACGCCCTTGTGAAGGATTTGCCCGATGCCAGGACCTCCGGTTAATACCACGGAATTTCTCGACCTCGTCCGCAAAAGCGGCGTGGTCGATGACAAGCGCCTGGATGCGCATGTCCAGAAGCTTAAAGGCGCCGGTCTGCTTGCCGCCCGAAGCATCCAAGGTGGCGGGCGTGCTCATCCGCGACGGTTTTCTGACGCATTTCCAGGCCGACAACATCATGCAAGGCCGCTGGCGGCGTTTCACCATCGGCAAATACAAGGTGCTCGAAAAGCTCGGCTCGGGCGGCATGGGGCAGGTCTATCTGTGCGAGCACAAGCTGATGCGCCGGCGCGTGGCCGTCAAGGTGTTGCCGACCGCCAAGGCCGAGGACGACGCCGCCCGTGATCGCTTTTACCGGGAAGGCCGGGCCGTGGCCGCCCTGGACCATCCCAATATCGTCCATGCCTACGACATCGATCAGGACGACAAGCTCCATTTCTTGGTGATGGAGTATGTGGACGGCGCCAACCTGCAGGAGATCGTCAAACGCAGCGGGCCGATGGACATTGGCCGGGCCTGCCATTATGTTCGCCAGGCAGCCCTGGGCCTGGAGCACGCCCATCAGCAAGCCAACCTGGTCCATCGCGACATCAAGCCGGGCAACATCCTGGTGGACCGTTCGGGCGTCGTCAAAATCCTCGACATGGGGCTGGCGCGGTTTTTCGACGACGAAGACGACATTCTCACCAAGAAATATGACGAGAACATGCTCGGCACCGCCGATTATCTCGCGCCGGAGCAAGCATTGGACAGCCACAGCGTCGATATCCGCGCCGACATTTACAGCCTGGGCGCCACCTTCTTCTTCATGCTGACCGGCAAGACGCCGTTCGGCGAGGGAACGGTCGCCCAGAAATTGATCTGGCACCAAACGCGCCAGCCCAAAGCGCTGGCCGAATTTCGCACTGACGTCCCGGCGGCGCTTCAGGACATTCTGACCAAGATGATGGCCAAGGAGCCGGCGGAGCGTTACGCCGTGCCGGCACAGGTGGCCGAGGCGCTGGTCCCGTTCACGCAGACGCCGATCGGCCCGCCGCCGGAAAGCGAGATGCCGCACCTGAGCCTCGCTGCGACGGGCGCCGGCCCGCAAGATGGGCAGGGTAACACGACGGTAAGCAAAGCGGCGTCATCAGGCCAGCGGCTGAGCGTCAACTCTCCCAAAACGGCGCCTGACGCGGCGGAAGCGCAAACTCAGCGAACCGCTCCGGCGCGCAAGCCAAGCCCAGCGACTCCCAAGCCGAGCCAGCCGGCCGCGGCCAAAAAGCGAAGCGGTCCAGCCCCTCAAACTGGTGCCGCGCAACCGAGCCAACAGGCCGCCCTGCTGCCGCTGGGGTTCGATGAGCAAGTTCCCTGGGAAAAGATCGCCTCGGACACCAGCGATTTGGCAGCCAAAGACGACACGGCGCCGCGCTCGGTGCCGGCCTTGTCCAACACGAAAAAAGGCGTGAGCTTGGCCCATCGGCTGCAAGCGCATCGGCTGTGGATCGCGGGCAGCGCCATTGGAGCGGTGGTTTTCCTTGGCGTCATGGTCCTGGTGTGGAATTTCGTGGTGAACCGTCCGACGGATACCCATAGTGCTCGACAGCCATTAACTGTTTCCGGCGACGGCGCCAAACACTTCAAGACGATCAAGCAAGCGTTGCGTGCGGCCCAGCCGGGCGACGTGATCGAGCTATTTGATCCCGTCCATCACGAGAATCTGGTGGTCGATCACGGCGGCAAAGGCGTCACGATCAAGGCTGCTCCGGGCGTCAAGGTGCGCTGGTTGTCCGCCAGCAAAGATGACCATCTCCCGCTCATCCATGTCTCGAAAGCCCCTGGCTTTCAAATCCACGGCCAAGGCATCACCTTGGACGGTGCGCTGAACGGCGAGCAGAAGGTGCGCGACCTTCTCTTTATCACGTTATCTTCACCCGGCTTGGTGATCGAGGATTTACGCTTTGCCCACGTCGGCCAAAACGCTGTCAAGATCATGAACGTGCAAGGAACGCGCGAAGAACCCGTCCGCTTGCTGAACTTGGCATTCGCCGCGGGTGACGCGCAAAAAAATGCCGTAGGCTTTTACTTCGACGCCGATCCCGACACGGTTCCGCCCATCAACGATTACATCGAAACGACCGACATTAGCGGCGCGCCCGTAGCCTACAAAACCAAGGATAGCGGTGTTCTGGGCAACAATATTTCTGGACTGAAATAATGCGCTCGCGATGCCGTTAATCCGCGGCGCCGACCAACGTCAAACCAAATCCCAGGCTCGCGCCCGTTTTCTTGCCATCCACGGTGATGGCTTCCTTCGTTTGCAGAACCCAGTGATTTTTCGGCATGGCCGCGAGCTCCGGACTTGTGCCGGGCTTGCTGTTGGGAAACAGCATGAAAACTGCCGGATGCCCGCTGCCTATGCTTTTGGCGCTGGTCTCGATCATTTGCTTGGCATCCATAAGGTCCAAGTTGCGATCCTTGGAGGCATCCAGAAGCAGGAGGAAATCCTGGTATTCCGATGCGCCGGTGTGGTCGCCGTCCATCGGTTGATACCCCAGGCGCAGCGTGTAAATGCCCGCCTTGACCTTTTGCTTGCGATAATCGCGCCAGTCTTCATCAAAGCGAATGGCGCCGACGACCTCCGATTGCTTCACTTCGCGATACGTCAGGCCGTTCTTGAGTTGCTCCGCAGTGGCGTCGGCGGGAATCTCCGTGCGAAACCAGACTTCACACACGGGCTTGCCCGCCGAATTCAAAAGCTGCACGGATTGCTTGCCCAAGACCTTTTGGATCGGCTCAGCGACTTCGGTCGGCACCGGCGTTTGGCCGGTCTTGATGCTGTATTTACCTGCGTCTTGGGCCCCGACGCAAGCCAGGAGGACGAATAGCGAGCCCAAGCTTAGCCAGCGCACACACCGAATCATTGATATCCTCGCTCCTTGTTGAACGAATCACCGACCATCCGAGCCGCGACCGTTAGGGAGCGGCCATCTCACCAGCCAACAGCGACCGCATCGCGATCCGTAACGCCTGGCCGCTTACTTACGTGCGCGGCTCGGATTACGTGTGCGATTCAGTTTATTTGGTAGCAAATGAGCCCACGTAACCGCCGCGGCGGTCATAATCGCTCCAGGTTTCCGCCAGGCCGTTGCCGCGGAAGACATGCTCGACCACGCCGGCAACACGTGCATCGACGCCGCGAGCCAGCGGCGGATAATAAGCGCTTTCGTTGCCGCACGCTTTGTCTTTTTGATGATCGATGCAACGAGTCTTGAGCTTGGCAACCGTGGCATCGACCTCCGCGCAGGTTTCGCCGTCGCACTTGCACATTGTGAGGCTGATCGGCACGCTTTGCACCGCGACCACGTTTTTAAGCAGCGACCCGGCCTGGGCCTGGGCGAATTTCACCAAGGCGGCTTTTTGCACGGAGGTGGCCCGCGAATCGACCATGAGCACCGAGCGCGCCGGCCCGTTTTGCTCCAAGCCCAGCGTGTTGCGGGCGGACACGACGGCGACCACGCTCAGCCCTTCGATATTGACGTCGCCCATGCTGCCTTTGGCGACTTTCCAGGCGAGAACGGCGTGCTTGCCGCCCAAATTGAAGTCGGCGTTCGCGAAGCATGGACCGGTCCAGACGTCACAGGTCCGCGCCTCGACGTATTGGCCCGTGATGTCAGCCGCCTGCGCGGGAAGGTGGGCCGCTACAAGCGTCACAATCGCCAGCATGGTGCGTTTCATTGGACAAAACCTCCCGTTGGGTGAAGTTCGATGGTTCGCGGCAAAGCTCACTTGTCACATTGTCAAACGTGCCGCCCAGTCAGTCAAGCCAGTTTTCGTTTTCACGCCCCAGGATCGAACTTCGTAAAATGTCTGCCGCATGCTCCAGGCCGCGTTTGGCGGCGACGCGGACAGAGGAGACCGATGCAGGCAGTCCATGATCCCTACGGGGCCTTGCGCCATCGCGATTACCGGCGTTTGCTCAGCGGCAGCCTGCTGTATACGCTGGGCACGGAGATGCAAGCGGTCGCCGTCGGCTGGGAGCTTTATCCTGCGCACCGATTCGGCGGCGGCACTGGGCTTCGCCGGCCTGGCGCAGTTCCTTCCGGTGCTCCTCCTCGCGCTGCCGGCCGGGCACGCCGCCGATCGCTACGACAGGCAAAAGCTTCTGATGGCTGCCCAAAGTCTCGGGTGCCTGACATCCATTGGGTTGGCGGCTCTTTCCTATTGGCAAGGGCCGGTCGCGCTCACCTATTTATGCCTTTTGGTGGTCGGCGTGGCCCGCGCTTTCAGTGTGCCCGCCCGGTGGGCGCTCTTGCCGCAAGTCGTGCCGGCCGACGCCATCCCCAACGCCGTGACCTGGAACAGCAGCGGGTTTCAGATTGCCAACGTCGCCGGTCCGGCTTTGGGTGGTTTGGTGATTGCCAAAGCGATCCCGAGCGCCGCCTACCTCCTCACGGCGTCGTGCGCTCTAGCATGCGTGGTGCTGTTCAGCACGATCCGGCCGCGCGAGATCGAAAGGCCCCATGAAAGCCGCAACCTGCGAACTTTGCTCGCGGGCATCCGGTTTGTATGGCAAACACAGGCGATCCTGGCTTCCATCACGCTGGACTTGTTCGCCGTCCTCCTCGGAGGGGCCACGGCGCGTGCTCCCCATCTATGCGCGCGATATTCTCGACGTGGGTGCCGAAGGCCTGGGCTGGTTGCGATCCGCTCCCGGCCTGGGCGCGCTGGTGATGGCCATCTTGATCGCTCATCGGCCTCCGGTGCGCCACGCCGGTAAGGCCCTGTTGGCGTCCGTCACGGGCTTCGGCCTGGCCACGATCGTCTTCGGCATTTCGACTTCGTTTCCATTATCGTTCGTCATGCTTCTCATCATCGGCGCCTTGGATAACGTCAGCGTGGTGGTGCGCGGGACGTTGGTGCAAACGTTGACTCCCGAAGCGATGCGCGGCCGGGTCGGCGCGGTGAACATCGTTTTCGTCAGCTCATCCAACGAATTGGGGGCTTTCGAATCCGGTCTGACCGCTTATTATTTCGGCCCCGTCGCCTCCGTGGTCATGGGCGGCATCGGCACGGTGCTCGTAGTCGCGGCCGTTATCTGGCGTTGGCCCGCGCTCAGTCGCTTGAGTCTGGCCGGAGGCCGGCGCAAAGTTCCTGACGACGCGCTTGCCGAGGCGGAAGCCATTGAGGAAACCCTGGCACCGCCGGGCTAGCGGCTCATTGGTCGTGCGCAAGATCCGCGGGATTCGGCGTACCTCATCCCGCGGCTTGGAAAAAAGGCGTTCGGGTTCAAGCCGCGGGATGAGGTACGCCGAATCCCGCGAACCCATTGCGCCTGCCCGCTTCCGCCCATCTTTCTACAATGGCATCGACTCACCGCGCCAGTAATAAAGAGCGCCGCGGAAGACTGCCGTTAATCAAAGGTAATGCGTGATGCCATCGAAACTTTGTCGCTGGGGAATCCTGGGCACTTCCAATATCGCGCAAAAACTGGCATGCGATCCGCAACGCCGGCAATGCGACGTTGACGGCGGTGGCCAGTCGGGACATAGATCGCGCGCAGCAATTTATCCGGGAGTGTCAAGCATCGGTGCCCTTCGCGCCGAGCCAACACCATGCGGCAGTTATGAAGAGCTTTTGCAACGCGCCGACATCGACGCCGTTTATATCCCGTTGCCGACCGGTATTCGCAAACAGTGGGTCCTCCGTGCCGCCGAGGCCGGCAAGCACGTCCTTTGCGAAAAGCCATGCGGCGTCAATGCGGCGGACGTGCGAGCCATGCTGGAGGCGTGCGGGAAAAACCGCGTGCAGTTGATGGACGGCGTCATGTTCATGCACAGTCAGCGGCTGCCCTTACTGCGCCAAACGCTGGACGACACCACGTCCGTCGGCCGAGTGCTGCGCATCGCCAGCCAGTTTAGCTTCAAGGCCTCGCAAGAATTCCTGCAAAGCAACATTCGGGTAAAAAGCGATCTCGAACCGCTTGGCTGCCTCGGCGATCTTGGGTGGTACAACATCCGCTTGTCGCTCTGGATCATGAATGAGCAGCTACCCGAGCGCGTGACGGGCCGGATTCTCGCCGAGCAAGGCCACGGTGCGTCGGCGGTGCCCACCGAGTTTTCGGGAGAGTTGTTGTTTCCCGGTGACGTGAGTGCGTCGTTCTTCTGTTCATTTCGTGCCGAAAACCAAGAGTGGGCCTACATCAGCGGCACGAATGGTTATGCCCACATCAAGGATTTCGTCGTGCCGTTCTACGGCTGCGAAAGCTCGTTCGAGGTCAATGCGCCGGTTTCGCACAAAGATGGCTGCAAATTCAACATGGAAGATCACCCGCGCCGCCTGGCGGTGCGGGAATACAGCAACAACGCGGCGACCGCCCAGGAAACGCGAATGTTCGAAACCTTTTCGAATATCGTGCTGACCGGAAAACTCGAACCGAAATGGGGCGAGCAAGCACTCAATACCCAGCGCGTATTGGATGCTTGCTTACGGTCCGCCCACGAAAAAAACGCCACTCGGACAGTAGATTAAAGAGCCACGCACGAAGTAAGTGGAGGCGTGGTCCGGAGACCACGCCGAGCGCGGGGCGAAGTAACTGGCGTGCCCGTCTCTGCAAAGGTTGCCAAAATGCCAATCGAAGCCCGCCGCGCCGAACTCCGTGACATCGCGACGATGCGCGACATTTATCGGCATGAGATGCAGTGTCAGATCATTCACGATTCGATCCACTCACGACCGGGATGGACTCAGGAGTATTTGCTCAGCCGAGGCGGCACAAGCATTGGCTACGGTTCAGTCGCGGTGAACGGACCGTGGAAGGAGACACCGACGCTGTACGAGTTCTTCGTGCTGCCTCCGCATCGGTCGCTCCTGTTTGAGGCGTTCATAAGCTTGCTAAAAGCGAGCGGGGTCACGAGGATTGAGACGCAGAGCAACGACTCATTTCTCACGGTCATGTTGCACGCTTTCGCCCAGGATGTGACGAGCGAGTCGATTCTTTTCCATGACAAGCTGACGACGGCCCACGCTCCTGCCGGCGCCCTCTTTCGGCGAGCGAACCCCGAAGATGCGGCCCAAATCGCGGACCAGCAATTGGACTCGGAAGCGAAGTGGCTGGTGACGATCGACTCCGCCATCGCCGCGACCGGCGACATTCTCTTTCATTACAATCGCCCGTATGGCGACATCTACATGAAAGTGGCGGCCCCCTTTCAAAGACGCGGCCTTGGCTCCTACATCGTCCAGGAATTGAAACGCGTCTGCTATGAAGGCGGCAGCGTCCCCGCGGCGCGGTGCAACCCGACCAACGTCGCGAGCCGCAAGACGCTGCAAAAAGCGGGGTTTGTGCCGTGTGGGCATATTTTGCATGGGAGGGTTGGGTTGTAATTGGCGCGAGTAGTCGGAGGAGACGATGAAACCAAAGCGTTCGATGGCGCCGAAGCGGTCGGCGGCGGACCGCGCACGTCATAAGGCAATTCGTCAAGAATCGCTGCATTGCCCGACGCAGCAAGAATTGGAAGCCAGCGGCGCTTATGAGGGCCCGATCAAGAGTGGCACCTATTTCAAGGTGTGCATCCTTATTGACGAGCTTAGGAAGATTCGCCAAAAGGCCGGGTTAACTTTGACTGTCCTGTCGAAACGTACCGGCATGGACCAAGCAAGTCTTAGCCGCCTGGAAAACGGCCACCAGCCGAACCCGACCATCGATACACTCTGGCGGTACGCACGTGCCGTCGGTCGGGAACTCGTGCTTAGCCACGCCGAGTCCACGGTCAATAAGCATGCCGGCAACGGCAAGCCGGCCGGGCCTGCACGCGGTTAACAATATCGGGACTCAAAAAACCAAGCGAGGGGAGGATACGGGGACATTCGGGATTGTTTTTGCTTTGTTTCTACGAGTACGGCCGCGCACCGATGGCGGAAGAGAAATTCGGCTCGATGGGCCGCTCGGCGCTCCTGGTGTATCGGGGTCCGCGGGTTTAAGCCTTTCTTGAGATTTTGCTTGCTCCCAGGTGCGTCGTCCGTCAAAATCGGGTCATGCCTCGAACCGCTCGCGCTGATGTTGGCGGCTACTGCTACCATGCCCTCAATCGGGGCAATGGTCGCGCTAGGGTCTTTCACGCTGATGATGATCGGGGCAGCGGCCATGTGTGGCAAGGCCGGTTCAAGGCATTCTCGATTGACCAAGATGAGCATCTCTTGGCCGTCATACGGTATATCGAGCGGAATCCGCTCGGGCCGAATCTGGTGCAGCGTGCGGAACAATGGGCTTGGTCCAGCCTTGCTCTTTGGCTGGACCCACCTTTATTCGCCTGGCTCGACCCGGGCCCGGTTTCCCGTGCGCCGAACTGGTCAGCGCATGTTGCCAGTCCGCAAACGGAGGGGGAAGCGGCAGCACTCAGGCGGAGCGTCGCGCGTGGCGCTCTTATGGCGCACCGCGTGGGTGGAGCGCACCGTCACGCAACTCGGCCTGGAGTCTAGCCTCAACCCGCCGGGCCGCCCGTGCAAGGCGGCAATCATCCAGGGTAAGCATCCGGACCTGTTTGATCCAAAACAATCCTGAATGTCCCCGATTCCTCATATTTGGACAGGACGGGACGCTTACAGTGAACCAACACATCAACCCCTTTTACCGCTTACCGCCTCCGTTGCGAATGTAAACATATCCCATCAAACCCTCCAAGGCTCGATCAGGTTCATAAGTAACTAATATCGTGTAGCGTTCCCGAGGGTCGGGGGCAAAATCTCCATTTTCAGGCGGGTAAAGGACATGTATTCGAGTGTGGTCGGTCCAATCCGACGTTGTTTCCCAATGGAAGTCTCCCAAGCGAGCATCGTAGCCCACCAAGGTTTTGCCGGAAGAATTCAACAAGGTCAGCCGGAATCTTCCATTTAACTTCCAAAAACTGGATTCTAATAGCTGGCTATTGGGATTGCGAATAGCAAGATTTACGGTGCATTTGCGATGGATGTTGGCTATCTGCTCTAATGCGTACTCCGCCCTGAAAGGTTTTCCCAAATCAAAGGCCGCCATGCTAATCGTATAGCCCGGCAATGCAAACGGCCCAGCTCGAAAGGAAATGTTTCGAAACTCACCGTCGCCCCGCGGCGCGTTAATGGCGGGTAAGACAAATAGGTCATTGCACATCCAACCCACAAATACAATGACAACCAACAGCAGTGAACGCCTGACAATGGCAACTTTCTTTTTTATGATCATGGATTGTACAGCGTCCTTCAGTCGCCTCGCCTGGCATTGGAAACGGGGTGGAAACGGGGACATTCAGGATTGTTTTTTGCGAGAGCAGTCCCTCGCCGATGGCGGAGAAATTTGGCTCGATGGGCCGCTGGCGCTCCTAGTGTATTGGGGTCCGTGGGTTAAGCCTTTCTTGAGATTTTGCTTGCTCCCAGGTGTGTCGTCCGTCAAAATCGGGTCATGCCTCGAACCGCTCGCGCTGATGTTGGCGGCTATTGCTACCATGCCCTAAATCGGGGCAAGACCATGTTGCCGGTCCACAAACGGAGGGGGAAGCGGCAGCACTCAGGGGAGCGTCGCGCATGGCGCTCCTTATGGGCGCACCGCGTGGGTGGAGCGCACCGTCGCGCAACTCGGCCTGGTGTCCAGTCTCAACCCGCCGGGCCGCCCGTCCAAGGCGGCAATCATGCAGGGTAAGCATCCGGACCTGTTTGATCCAGAATAATCCTGAATGTCCCCGATTCCTCGTTCCCTTCTGGTTACACAACTATACCAAAGCATGGCGGCTGGGCGTTAGGGTAGTCCAGATGTCGTGAATTCGGCGCGATTCGACGAAACCTATTACGACGTATGCATTTGGCACGGCGGTATCGCCTAACAGTTACCGGGCTCCCATACCTCGTGAATTTTGAACAAATGCCCGCTTTTGACGACCCTAAAGCCATTAAAAATGGGAAGTTGCGCCGCGAGAAGCATTTGTTCAAATCAATTTCCTCGTGAACAAGTGGTGCGCCACCTTCTGCGCTCAACTCTTTCGCCCGGCCGCCGATCCTGCTATCATTGAGCGAACCCAGACGAGGTAATTCTCCATGCGTTCGTTCTTGGTGATATTGCTGGTGAGTTTTGCCGCCTGGCCGGTTCTCGGCCAGCAGTGCCCAAGGCGGACGTTCCCTACCATATCGACTTCGATTCCAATCGCGACGTGTCGATGCAGGACAAGGACGCGATGGGTAAGAGGGGTTTGTTCGTCACCGTGCGGTTCGACATAACCTTGGATGGCGCCAAAGTTCCCCGGGCCCAGACCGATTACAAGGTCGTGATCGAGGAAGACGGCCACCGTGTCTGGGAGCAGCCAATTCCGCGGCCCACGCCCAGCGATGAGTTGAGCGTCATGCTGGCCATCGACACCAGCGGGAGCATGGACGAGCATGGCCGGATGGCGCAGGCCGCAAGGCGGCGGGCATTTTTCTCGACAAGCTTCCGGTCAAAGCCGATTGCGGGCTTATTTTATTCGACCACGAGATGCGTCCGCCTGTCATATCCCCAACGGTGAACCGCAAGATTCTACTCGACGAAATTCGCAAGGTGCAGCCGCGCGGCGGCACGGCCTATTTGGACGCCGTTGCCAAGGGGATCGATATCCTCAAGGCGTCCGGCAAGCATGACGAGCGTGCCCTGGTCATCATGACGGATGGCATCGATCTCAACAGCGTGGCAAGCCTGGAGCGCGTGGTCGCTCAGGCTAAAAAGAATCAGGTCCACGTCTACACGATCGGCATCGGCGAACCGGGGCGACTCGACCCGGTCAACAGCGTGCTTGTGCTCGATCATTCGCGGAAGCATGCAAGTCGCCGGCCGATGACGCCGATGCCACCTCGAAGATCAAAGCCCTTCACGCGGCGGCTTCACGTTTCGTGAGCATCATGCCGTCCACCGGACGCACGACGCTGATTCCGTTCAACACGGCGGTGAGCACGCCCAAGCCGTTCAGCAACAATAAATTCGCGCTGACGCGCGACATACAGGGACTGGAACCGTCGGGTGAAACCGCGTTGTTCGATGCGACCTACGCCGCCATTGCCACGTTGGACGCGTCGGGCACGCGCGGCAAGCGGGCGGTGGTGGCCATGACCGATGGCGTCGACAACAGCAGTCGCCGACGCGTGGAAGAGGTCATCGAACGCGCCCGCGAGGCGAAGATCGCCTTGCACATGCTCGGTTTTGGCCGCAAAGGCGAGCTCGATGAAAAAGCCATGCAGGCGATGGCCGCGCAAACAGGCGGGAAGTATTACCATGCCGCAACGAGAAAGCGTTATTGGAGATCTTCGAGAATTTGTCGATTCAGTTGCACGATGACGGCATCGACGAAGCAATGCTGACGAAACTGGCCCAGGACACGGGCGGCAACTATTATCCCGCAAAGAATGTCCAGGACCTGCAATTCATCCTGGAAAAGGTGACGCAAAATATCCAGAAGAAAGAGTATGCCGTCACGTTCGCCAGTAATCGCCCGGTCAAGGATGGCACGGCCCGCAATGTGACGCTTAAACTCGTCCGGCGCGGCGAAGTGGTCAGCAGCCAGGCCGGTGTCAATTACGTGCCGGGTGAAACGGTGGTGCAGGAAACGAACGCGCGCTACCAAACGCATGGCGTGGTCGTTGCGGAGATGAATCCCATCGTGTACTTGGTGCTGCTTGTAGCTATTGCGGGTTTGATCGCGGCTGCCGTCCGTGCTACGAAGCGGCAGGCCATGTAGAGACTTGTTCGCCGATGCTCCCCGATCCGAATGACACGATCGTTGCACTATCGAGCCCTCGGGGACCAGGGGCGCGGGCAATCGTGCGCCTGAGTGGGTCCGGTGCGTGGGCCGTGGCCGCTGATTTATTCGCGCTGCGAACCGCTGCAAAGCCGCCGGGTCGCATGCTCCAATCGGGCACCATGCACTTGCCGGGCCTGGCATCCGAATTGACGGGCGACTTCTATTTTTGGCCGGCGCCGCGCACCTACACGGGGCAGGACGTGGCCGAGATTCACACGCTCTCATGTCCGCCTCTAATTGAATTGCTCGTCGCCCGTTGCCTTGACGCCGGGGCTTGTGCAGCTCAGGCCGGCGAGTTCACAATGCGCGCGTTCTTGGCCGGCAAGCTAGACTTGCCGAAGGCGGAAGCGATTCTCGGCGTGATTGAGGCAGGTGATCGGGATGATCTAAAGCAAGCGCTGGCACAGCTTGCCGGCGGCGTCGGCCAGCCGCTACACCAGATTCGCGATGATTTGCTCAGCCTTTTGGCAGACATCGAGGCCGGCCTCGATTTCACGGAAGAGGGGATTCAGTTCATCCAGCAGAAAGAGTTGCTGGATCGCCTGACGCGCAGCATGGCGCGGGTCACGCTTGATTCGCCGGCAACTGGAGCAACGGGCGACGGGGCCGCGTCCCTTTCGCGTCGTGCTTGCCGGTCCGCCCAATGCGCGGCAAAAGCAGCCTGTTCAATGCGCTGGTCCGCAAGGACGCCGCCCTTGTCAACCCCCGACCGGGCACGACCCGCGATTATCTGGAGGCGACGCTCTACACCGGCGGAACGCAAGTCCTGCTCGTCGATACCGCCGGCATTCGAGAGACCCGTGATCCACTGGAACAGGCAGCGCAAACTTTGGGGAAAGACCAGGCGGCGGATGCGGATTTGGTTCTCTTGTGCCAGGAAGCGGGCGGCGCGGGGCAAGGGGAAGGCCAATCAGGAGATGGCGCGCCCAGACGGTACGGGTGGCCACCAAATGCGATCGCGCGGAAGCGGAGGACGGCTGTTGGGCCACGAGCGCCCTGACCGAAATCGGTATCGAGAATCTGCGCGAAGAATTATCGCGCCGGCGCTGAGCCGCAAGCAATCGCCCCTCGCTCCCAGCTTGAGCCGGTGTCGTCATCATGTCGAGGCGTGTCTGGGCCACTTGCGGCAAGCGCATGGCATCGTGCTTAACGACGATCCCACCGAGCTTTTGGCGGTGGAGGTGCGCGGTGCGCTCGATGAGTTGGGCGCATCGTCGGGGCGGTGTACACGGATGACTTGCTGGATCGGATTTTTAGTCGGTTTTGTGTTGGGAAGTAAGCAAGTGTGTCGGACAGATCAGCGCCACGGAATATCGCCGCTCGGTTTGGTATAACGATGAGGGGAGGTGCAACGATGAAACCCATTCAATTTAACACGGTCGTAGGCATGGATCAGGTGATTCGCCCACCGGCGGGTGTGGTGCTGCCGGAAGGGGAAGTTCAAGTCGTCGTTATGCCGCGTGCCGAGGAGCGAACGATAAACGGTCTCGCGTCAACACGATCCTGGCTTCTGGCACTCGCTGAAGATGCGGAATTAGCCAAGCCCGACCTTCCCACGGATATGGCAATGAACCACGATCATTATGCTCATGGAAAGCCGCTTCCATGAGCGAAATCTTTGCCGACGCGTTCTATTTCATCGCGCTCCTAAATCCCGCCGACCAGTTTCATGAGGCGGCATTACAAGTGACGCGCTCGATCCAGCACCGAATCGTCACGACTCTTTGGGTATTGATGGAAGTCGCAGACGCGCTTTCCGCTCCAGCAGTGCGCCAACGTACGCACCGTTTTTTGGACAACGTGCTAACGGACGTGAATACGACTGTGATTGTCGATATAGAACCATGGCTATCACGCGGCCGTGTTCTCTACGGCAGTCGACTCGATAAAGGCTGGTCTCTGACGGATTGCATCAGCTTTGAGGTAATGACTGAGCGAGGAAACACAGTTGCATTGACAGGCGACCATCATTTCATACAAGCCGGATTTAAGGCGCTGCTGGTGCCCAAATCCCCATGATCCAAGCCCCCTTCACCGTCGGCCTGGTCCAAATGCGCGTGCAAGGCGCACCCACCGGCCAACCTCGAGAACGCGGTAACCAAAATCGCAGAAGCCGCCGAGGCGGGCGCGGATGTCATCTGCCTACCGGAGCTTTTTCGCTCAACGTATTTCTGCCAGCGCTGCGATCCCGCCTTGTTTGATTTGGCGGAAAGCATTCCCGGACCGACGACCGAGCGCCTCGCCCAACAGGCCAAAGAACTCGGCAAAGTCATCGTGGCGTCGCTGTTCGAGCGGCGCGGGCCGGGACTTTATCACAATACTGCGGTGGTAATTGACGCCGACGGTTCGCTGCTCGGCCTCTATCGCAAAATGCACATCCCGGACGATCCGCTTTACTACGAAAAGTATTACTTCACCCCCGGCGACCTCGGCTTTAAGGTGTTCGACACGCGTTTCGGCCGCATCGGCGTTCTCGTATGTTGGGATCAATGGTTTCCGGAAGCGGCGCGGCTCACGGCCTTGCAGGGCGCCCAGCTACTGGTGTATCCAACGGCCATCGGCTGGCACCCACGCGAGAAGGCGGAATTTGGCGCAGCCCAACATCAGGCGTGGGAACTAATCCAGCGCTCGCATGCTGTTGCCAACGGCGTGTACGTGGCGAGCGTTAATCGCGTTGGCCACGAAGGGCCCGAAGATGGAGGCCTGGATTTCTGGGGGGCGTCGTTTGTGAGCGATCCGTTCGGCAGTCTGCTTGCCAAGGGGAGCCATGAGCGCGAGGAAGTCCTCGTTGCACGCTGCGAGCCGGCAAAACTTGAGGATGTCCGCCGGAATTGGCCATTCTTGCGGGACCGGCGGATTGATGCGTATGGTGAATTGACCAAGCGCTGGAGCGACCATTAATGTCGCCTTGCGCACCGCGAAAGTACGCTCTTTCGCGGAGCGACAGGCAACGCTATCACGCATCGATCATCGAATCAAACACACGCACTTTTTTCCACGTCGGCTTGTTCTCCTCGATAAATTGCTCGTGCCGGGGCGCGATTTGGTAGGCATCATGCGCGGCGCGTGACTCGAAGATGATGTGCAGGCCTACGTCAAAATCGCGATCGTTCACGGGCCGCGTGAGGTCTTCAACCAAGGTGCCGCAGGCGAAGTACACGGTTCCGGGATGCGCCGTCAGATATTTCTTGCACGATTGCACGAGATTCGCCTTGGCCGCGACGGTGCGGTCGTTGAGGGTAAAGAAAACGTTGTGAGCCAGGTGCTTGGGCACGGCAAAGGTCCTCCGGTTGGGAATAATTCGTCGCGGGGCGATACGTCCGCGCTCCGCTGCGCGTCGCGGCTAAACGAGCGTAGGGTCAAAGATAACCATAGCGACCTGGGATGCCATCGGAAATCGGCGGATTGCCGTCAACAAGGCAAAGCCCTACTTTGGTAGAAGTCGCCATGGCCTGGATTGCCCTGATAGGTAAGCTGTTTGCGGTGCTTATTCGTTGCCTCTGAGGTTGCGGGGTTCGCCAAAACGGGCGGACTGGCGGATGTGGCCGCTTCCTTGCCGCGGGCCTTGTCCGAGCGCGGCATCGACTGCGCCATCATCCTTCCGTTTTACAATTCCGCGCGCCAGGCGGCGATGCCCCCCGAACCGACCGGCGTGACGATCACGGTGCCGATGGGCCCCAAGGTCGTGCAAGGTTCGCTGTGGCGTTCCTCGCTGGCGCCGACCAAGCCGCAAGGCAAGCCGGTGCCCGTTTACCTCGTCGAGCAGGCCGAGTATTTCGAGCGTGATGATCCGAAGCTCGGCAAGGGCCTCTACCAGTTCACGAATGATGCGGGCGACAAGGTCGACTACGCGGACAACAGCGAACGCTACGGTTTCTTCTGCCGGGCCGCACTCGAAGCGATTCGCTTGCTCGATTTTTGGCCCGACGTGGTGCATATCAATGACTGGCAGACCGGCCTCTTGCCCGCATATCTAAAGTCGGTTTATCCCCAGCAAGCCCGTAGTCCCTACCGCGCCCGCTATGCTGCCATCAAGACCCTGTGCACGATCCACAATCTGGCTTACCAAGGAACTTTTTGGCACCTGGACATGCCGCTGCTTGGCTTGCCCTGGCGTTTGTTCAACTATGAACAAGTCGAGTATTACAATCACATCAATTTCTTGAAGACGGGCATCGTGTTTTCCGACATGCTCACCACGGTGAGCCCTACGTACGCTCGCGAAGTGCAAACGCCCTATTTCGGTTGCGGGCTCCAAGGGATCTTGCTCCAGCGTAGCGACAAATTCCACGGCATCGTCAATGGGGTCGATTACCAGATTTGGAACCCCGCGACCGACACCAACCTCGCAGCCAACTACGACGACAAAACGTTTACCGAAGGCAAGCCGATCTGCAAGGCGGCACTACAGGCGCTGTTCGGCTTTGAGCAAAACCCGGCGATTCCACTCTTGGGGACCGTGTCGCGCCTGGTGGATCAAAAAGGGTTCGATTTGCTCGCCGAATGCGCTCCCAAGCTGCTCAAGGAAAAAGTGCAATTGGTCGTCCTGGGCGAAGGCAATCCCGCTTATCACCAGGTTTTAGCCGAGCTTCAACAACGTTACCCCAAGCAGGTGGGCGTTTGCATAGGCCAGAACGAAAAGCTGGCGCATCAAATCGAGGCCGGCGCCGACATCTTTCTCATGCCGAGCCGCTATGAGCCGTGCGGACTGAATCAACTGTATAGCCTCAAATACGGCACAATCCCCATCGTGCGTGCGACGGGAGGACTCGCCGACACGGTGGTGGATGCCACGCCGGAGAGTTGCGCATCCGGCAAGGCCACCGGCTTTTCCTTTGTCGTCTACGCTCCACAGGCGTTTTTTGATACGGTGATGAGGGCCTTGACCATGTTCCGCGTGGCACCTGCGCAGTGGCGCAAGTTGCAACAAACCGGCATGCGCCAGGATTGGTCTTGGGGCCGCAGCGCGGCGGAATACGAACGGCTGTATCGAAGTTTGTTGGACGATTTGTAGCAGGTGCATGGCGTGGAACGGCTCTTCCGAGCCGTTCTTCGATTGACGGCGGCTCAGGAGAGCCGCTCTACGTTGTGCTCGCGAATGATATCCCCATGGCCGAAGTCACGCTCGCAATCCTTTGGCATCAGCATCAGCCGTATTATCCCGATGATGTGGCCGGCGAAAATCCCATGCCCTGGGTTCGGCTGCACGGCGTCAAGGATTATTACGGGATGGCGCTGCACTTGCTCGAAGTGCCGGAGATGCGCTGCACGATCAACCTCGTTCCCAGCCTCATCCACCAACTCGAAGGCTACACCAAGCGCGGGGCCACCGACTTGCCGCTCATCGCCTCGCGGCAAGCCGCCGGCGATTTAAGCGAAGCCGATTGCCTGTATCTTCTCGACACGTTTTTCATGGCTAACACGGAAACGATGATCCGCCCTTTCCCGCGCTATTTCGAGTTGTGGATGCGACGGGCGCCGGGTCAGAACACGGCCCGCGAGGCGCTGCGCCGCTTCACCGAGCGCGACTTCCGCGATTTGCAAGTTTGGTTCAACCTCGCCTGGGTCCATCCCTTGGCCATCGAGCGCGATCAAGGTCTGCGTGAACTGCACGCCAAGGGTCGCAATTTCACGGAGGCCGAGAAGAATTGGCTGCTTCACAAGCATTTGGAGATCCTGCGCGAAGTGCTACCGCTACACAAGCGCTTGGCCGACAGCGGTCAGATCGAGTTGACCACAACTCCCTTTTTTCACCCGATATTACCGCTGCTGTTCGATAAAAAGCTGGCCCGCGAGGCGCTGCCCAACATCAAATTGCCGCGCTACACGGGAGGTTATCCCGAGGACGCCGCCGTTCACGTGGAGCGCGCCATCGAATTGCATACGCGCTGCTTCGGCGCGCCGCCGCGCGGCATGTGGCCCGCGGAAGGAAGCGTGTGCCAGTCCATGCTGCCGCTGCTGGCGGAAAAGGGAGTCCGCTGGATCGCCACCGACGAGGAGGTTTTAAGTCAAGCGACTCAGGGTTTCGTCAGCCGGGACGAGCATGGCCATGTGCGCAACCCCGAGCATCTTTATCGCCCGTACAAGGTCAAGGAAGGCGCTCACGAATTGGCCATCGTATTCCGCGATCACGCGCTGAGCGATATGATTGGCTTTCAATACCAACGCAGCACGGGCGCGCAGGCGGCCGACGACTTCATGCGTCATTTGGCGGGCATCGGTCAGGCGGTCAAGATGGGCCGGCCGCCGCTGGTGAACGTGATATTGGATGGCGAGAATTGCTGGGAACATTACCCCGAGGGGGGCGTCCCCTTCTTGCGTGCCCTTTATCAGCGCTGCGCCAACTCCAAGGAAGTCAAGTCGGTGAGGTTGAGCGACTATCTGGAAGCGAATCCGCCGCGCGACACCTTGCCCCATCTGTTCGCGGGGAGTTGGATTAATCATAACTTCGCCATCTGGGTGGGCCACGAAGAAGACAACACCGCCTGGGACGCCCTCCACAAGGCGCGTGAGCATTTGCGGGCGCGCGCTGCGCAACCCCACATCCCGCCTCAGAAAGTTCAGGCGGCCTGGGAGGAAATTTACATCGCCGAGGGAAGCGACTGGTTCTGGTGGTTCGGCGATGACCATTCCTGCGCGCAGGATGCCCTCTTCGATCAGCTTTTTCGCAAGCACCTGCAAAATGTCTACACGCTCTTGGGTGATCCACCTCCCGCGGAGTTAAGCAGGCCCATCAGCCGGCGCGGGCAAAAACCCGTGCACACCTTGCCGCGCGGCTTTCTCGACGTCAAGATCGACGGCCGGGAGACGTTCTTCGAGTGGCTCAACGCCGGCCACTACACCTGTCAAAATGAACGCGGCACCATGGCCATGGTGACGCATGGTCCGATCAAGGACGTCTATTTCGGCTTTAGCCGACGTAGCGCTGCTGATCAGGATCGATTTCGACCGTCCCGCGAAAACGGCGCTGGCGGATTTCGACAGCTTGCGTATCGGCTTTGTCGAGCCGCGCGATTTGGAGCTGCGCATCGACAATCCTGCGACGCCCGACGAGCGCGTGAGCGTAAGTTCTCAGGGCCAGCCGTTGGCCACGGCGGCATGTGCGGTCGGCCTCGACCGCATTGTGGAAGTCGCGATTCCCTTTGACGTGTTGGGCGTGGAAGTGGATCAACCCATCCAGTTTTATGTCGATGTATTGGAAGGCCCGCAGAGCCGCGACCGCGCGCCGCGCGAGGGCCTGATCCTTTTGAATCGTCCCTCGCCGGATTTCGAGAAGATCATGTGGGACGTATAATGGACGAAACACTGCGTGGGTTTGGCCCACAGATGAGAGGCTTGCCGATGCCTGAGTTGCGTAAAGATCCCATTGTCGGTCGCTGGGTGATTATTGCCACCGACCGGGCCAAGCGCCCCGTCGGACCCAGGGCGGAAGTCCCCGCGCCGGCAGGCGCGTATTGTCCCTTCTGCGAGGGGAGCGAAAACAACACGCCTTTCGAGATTCTCGCCTATCGCGATCGCAACACCCGCTCCAATGAAAAAGGCTGGCGCGTGCGCGTCGTGCCCAACAAGTTTCCCGCCTTGCAAATCGAGGGCGACCTCCACAAGCGCGGCGACGGCATTTACGACAAGATGAACGGCATCGGCGCCCACGAAGTCATCATCGAATGCCCCTTTCACGAAACCTCCATGACGGGCCTCACCGAGGAGAACATCCGCGAGGTCTTGTGGGTCTACCGCGATCGGCTCGTCGATCTTAAAAAAGACCCGCGCCTCGTCTATGGCATGGTCTTCAAGAATGTCGGGGCCGCCGCCGGCGCTTCGCTGGAACACTCGCATTCCCAATTGATTGTCACGCCCATCGTGCCGGTCAATGTCTGGGAGGAGATGAACGGTTCTCTCGAGTTCTTCGGCTACCGTGGCCGCTGCATTTTCTGCGACATGATCCATCAGGAATTGGCGGCGGAAAAACGGGTCGTGCTGGACACGCCCAACTTCGTCAGCGTCGCCCCCTTTGCCAGCCGCTTCCCGTTCGAGACGTGGATTTTGCCCAAGAGCCATAACAGCCATTACGAAAACATTCAAAAAAACGAAGTCGATGAGCTGGGCACTGTCCTCAAAACGATCTTGCTCAAGCTGGAAACCGCGCTCGACAAACCCGCGTACAACTACATCATTCACACCTCCCCCTTCGACACCAAGGCACTGCCGCATTACCATTGGCACATCGAGATCATCCCCCGCCTGACCCGCGTCGCCGGCTTCGAGTGGGGCACCGGGTTTTACATCAACCCCGTCCCCCCTGAGCAAGCCGCGGCTTATCTGCGGGATACCGAGGTGGATTTGCAAAGCACGCCGAAACGGTGACTTGCGAAATCATCGTCGATGATCGTGTATTCATCTCGCTCCGCGGGATGGTGAGTGCGTGTCGCGGAGCGGGCATGGCACACGACCCACGGCTGTTTATTAAAAACACTCGGGTGCCATGCCCGCCGCATTTTGGGCGGGCATGGTGGAGACTTCAGGCTACGCTTTTGCCTTGGCCCAACACCGATGTTACGGTTGCTTCCCGGAAAAGCCTGTTTAAGTCGCTGCGGATGTTGATGAGTAATTGACGTGCCTGCGCGCTCCGCATGCCCGCCCAAAATGCAGCGGGCATGGCACCCTGCATCGAAAGATCGAACAGGTTTTCCGAACTCAGGAACGAGCAAAGTCGCAGATTCTAAAGTGATAACTCGATGGAAAACTGCCGCTTGTTTCCACCTCAGCCGTCAAAATGGAAAACGGTCTGAATCTCTGAAGCAGTCCGAGGAATCCGTCGATGGCCACCAAGAACTCGCGATCCGTCTTATATGGATGGTGCTCCCGATATTTCTTGAGCGGCTTCCAATTCACAATTCTATTGAGCTCATCGTCGCCTAATTGACTCAAATCGCGCGAGCAAATGATCCAAACGAAGATGTCTGGCGTTTTTGTGCAAATATCCTTCCAGATCCGAGGCATAACATCCCAATTACTTTCCTTCACCGCGATTGCAGTCGGGACTGCAGCTTTTAGCTTGTCGGCTAGATTCCTCAACTCCTTACTCAGTTTAACTGAGCACGTCTCGTAGTTAAATTTGAATTCAATCGTACTCTCCTTTTCCCCAGCGGGTAGCCCAGGCGTCCAAACCGTTAAATCATGGCGTTTGTTGCGTTCGAGAGCGTATAGATGCTTCTTCTTCCAAAGGTATTTCGCGAACAAATGCACGATTGGAGCCTCTTGCATAATGCTTGCCAAGTACGAGCTCACTTCATCCAATCCCGCGTTGAAATCTGCCGACAGGATGATATCTCGCAATTCGGCGCCGGTCATTGCTTGCGTCGCCCGTCCTTTTTGCTCTTGGAACTCGCCGGCTGCCATGCCGAGCCCACTTGCGGGGGCACGGGAGACCAGGCGTCATTTTAGAAACCAACGGCCATTGGCAATAGATCGCTTTCTTCGCGAAGTCCATGTGCGACCGGCTATCGCACTCAACCGGCCCGTCTTTTCGGTTACCCCCCTTATTCCCTAAATCCACGACACGCCCGTCCAATTGTCACCGTTGGCCCAATGCAAACCATGCCCACCCAAAATGCAGTGGGCATCGCACACGGGAGCCGTGATCAATTTCCTTGACACTGAAATCCGCAGATACCCAATTAGCCGATCCGCCGCATCGTCATTCACCCAAGCCCCGTTCACGGGGCTTTCCGCGGCAGCGGTAGTAGGCCCGGCGTTGACGCCGGGTTGTCAATGGCTGGCGCGATAGTTAGCCCCGTTCACGGGGCTTCTCGCTGTTCGGCTTCAGCCACTTTTCCCAGGAAAAACCTCCGCCCATGAGTTGCATTTTTCCACCGAAACCAATCGGCATTTGAAAAAACGAGCAACCGATTTGAGTGAATCTTATGCTAACGCAGGACGCTAAAGCGAAACTGTGGGAAGCCCCGTGAACGGGCCTACGGAGTGTGCGACGCATCCCTGCCCGGCGTCAACGCCGGGCCTCGTGCCGCTTTGCGGCAAGCCCCGTGAAGGGGTTCGGGTTGGGCCACATGGTTGATTCAAGGCACCGCCTTCCCGTGTTGCTTCACTGAACCGTCGAACGTCACTCTATCTTGATTCGCAGATCCGTGGACCTGAATCTATTCGCTTGACATTGAAATCTGGACGATACAAACTTGGTCGTTCCGCCGCATCGTCATTTACCCCAGCCCCGTTCACGGGGCTTTCCGCGCTAGCGGTACTAGGCCCGGCGTTGACGCCGGGTTGTCAATCGATGGCGCGATGGTTAACCCGTTCACGGGGCTTCTCGCTGTTCGGCTTCAGCCACGATTCGCCACGGAGCCCCGTATGAGCCGCAATTTCTACTCCGAAATCAACCTGCACCTAACGTGGCACACCAAGGAAAGCTCCCCTTTACTCGTTCCCGAGGTCGAAGCTGAAGTCCATCATTATTTGCGCGGGCGCTGCATTTGGTACGCGTGATTTGCCATGGGTGAAGGAATATGTTCGCAACCAAAAGGAACGACATGCACGTGGAGAGACCGTCGAGCGGTTGGAAAGGATCACCCATCTAGAGAACGATGCTAAAGCGGAACAGCGCGAAGCCCCGTGAACGGGGCTGAGCGTGGGTGAGGAGTGATGTTATTGCGCGACCCGAGTGACCCGGCGTCAACGCCGGGCCTAGTACCGCTCACGCGGGAAGCCCCGTGAACGGGGCTAGACGTTAATGCCACACTGTGCATGCCCGCCCAAAATTGCGGGGGGCATGGCACACGGCCCGCGGCTGTTTATTAAAAAGCCCCAATTTTCCACCTGTTTTTTTGCGGTGGCTGCGTGTCTTTGCTACGATGGAAGTCGGCTAAGATGACTATCCTCCCCATAGGCCGCGCGCTCATCCCGCCGTTATCCAGGACGCTGATCCATGAATTATTTCCGATGGCAGCTATTTGCGTTGCTCGCATGGTGCGTTACCAGTGCTTGGGCCCACGCCGACACGGCGAATCCGATTCGCTTTGCCCGAACGTCCCGACATATCGCCCGATGGCAAGCTGGTCGTCTTCAGCTACCTCGGAGACCTTTGGATCGTTGACGCTGTCGGCGGCGTCGCGCGTCACTTGACCATGCATGAAAAGCACGACTTCGCCCCTGTCTTCAGTCCCGACGGCAAGCAGGTCGCGTTCTCATCCAATCGCCATGGCACCTACGATGTCTTCGTGATGCCGGTCAAAGGTGGCCGGCCGACGCGCCTGACGTTTGATTCCGCCGATGATTTGGTCACCGGGTGGTCGCCCGACGGCAAACAGGTGTTGTTTGCTTCCACGCGGTCGGCCGATTTTCCGCACCGCCAGGAGCTTTATGCCATTCCCGCCTCGGGAGGTGCTGCCCGGCGCGTCACCGTTTTCGAGGGGCGCGAAGGGGCCTTTTCCCCTGACGGCAACCAGATCGCCTACGTGCGGGGACCGGGAACCTGGTATCGCAAGGGCTATCGGGGATCGTCGAACGACGACATCTGGATTTGCAATGCCGACGGGTCCAATAATCGCCAGTTCACCCATTTCAACGGCCAAGACAACTTTCCGCAGTGGTCGCCCGACGGCAAAGCCCTCTACTGGGTCAGCGAGCGCCTGGGCACGCCGGCCAACATCGTGCGCCAAGAGATCGCGCCAGCATTTGCCGGGACCGGGCGGCGCACATATCGCCCTTGGTCCCTTGGGCGCGGATGCAATTCTTGCCATGCTTTCCAAGATACCTGTCGACACCACGCCGCAAGCGGTCACGCATCACCGGGACGAAGCCGTCCGGCGCGCCCGCTTGAGCGGCAACGGCCGGTGGCTGGTCTACGAGTGCGGGGCTGATCTCTACCTCCACGACGTCAAGTCAGGCAGTGAGCGCAAGCTGCTCATCGAAGTCAACGCCGATGACAAGACGAACCCGGAAAAAGTGACCACCTTCACATCCGGCGCCAGTGAATATGCGCTATCGCCCGATGAAAAGCACATCGCGTTCGTCGTCCATGGCGAGATCTTCGTCATGGCTCGCGGCGGTGGCCAAGCAAAACGACTGACCAACGATCCGGCTTTCGACCACGGAGTTTCCTGGGCCCCCGACTCCAGGAAAATTCTCTTCCTTTCCGACCGCAACAAGCATGAGGATATCTACTCCCTCGAATCCGATGACCCGGAGACCACCGACTTGCTGAAGGCGGCCCGTTTTCGCATCAAGCAACTCACCAACAACCCTGAGGCCGAAGTGGGGGCCGCCTTCATGCCTAACGGCAAACGCATCTCCTTTCTCGCGCGGGTAAATTGTTCACCATGAATCCCGACGGCAGCGATGAAAAGGTGCTTATCAAGGACGGCGTCATCTTCGACTATGAATGGTCGCCCGACGGCGCCTGGCTTGTCTACGCTCGCCAGGATGCTTCCTTCGCCAGCGAATTGTTCATGGTCCCGGCGGCCGGCCCGACCCTTGCCGACCCGCCGCGGAACATCACTCGCTTCGCTACTTACAATGGCGGCGTGACCTGGAGCAAGACCGGCAACAAGCTGGCGTTCGTCAGCAATCGCCGCAAAAACGTCACCAGCGCTTTCGTCCTGTCGCTGGAAAAACCGGCGGCCGAGGGGGCCGCGGCAGGCAAATCGTTCGATTGGGAAGACATCCATTTGCGCGTCAAACAACCCGTCAACATGGCCGTCAGCGAGTGCGCCATTTCGGGCGACGGCAGCAAGATCGCCTTCCGCGGCGTCGCCGACGGCCAAAGCGACTTGTGGATCGCCGCAGCGACGGCTCCCAGGTGACGCGCTGCTCGACCGGCAACACCAAGCCTTCGCAAATCCAGTGGTCGCGCTACTTCCCCAGCATGGTTTACTTCCGTGACGGCGCGGGCAACGTCCGCACGGCGGTCTTCGGCGCTCCATCCAGCAGCACGCCGGCGACCATTCCCTTCCGCGCGAAAATGACGATTAGCCGCGAGGAAGTGTTCGCCGAGATGTTCGAGCAGAGCTGGCGGGCGCTCTACGAGAGTTTTTACGACGGCAAGTTTCGCGGCGCCGACTGGAACGCGGTGCGCGAGAAATATCGCCCACTGGTCGAGCATGTCGCCATGAAGGAGGATCTCTACGCTCTGATCAGCCTGATGCTGGGGGAGTTGAACGCTTCCCATCTTGGCATTTCCGGGCTTCCAGCCATGCCGGAGCAATCCACCGCCGATCTGGGGCTGATCTTCGACACCGGCTATCAAGGGCCCGGACTGCGCGTCAGCGAGGTCTTACGAGGCGGGCCGGCGGACCGGCGCGGCATCGCCATTCGACCGGGAGACATCCTTCTCAAACTGGACGGCAATACCCTCGGTCCCAAGGAAAACCTTGCCAAACTGCTCAACGATCGGGCCGGCGAATCGCTCGATGCCGTAATCCGGTCAGCGTCGGACAGCAAAAAGACCACGCGGCTGAAGTTATCAGCGGTGAGCCGCAAGCAAATCGCCGACCTCATGTATGAACGCTGGGTTCGCAAAAACGCCGAGAAGGTTCACGAACTCAGCAAAGGCAAGCTGGGCTACATCCACATTCCGGCCATGAATGAAGCCGGGCTGGATCGCTTCGTCCGCGCCCTCTATTCGGACTGCTTCGACAAGGACGGCATTGTTTTGGACATCCGCTTCAACGGCGGCGGCTTCACGCATGAGCAGGTGTTGAGCTACCTTTCCGGCAAGGAGCATACGTTCTTTCGCCAGCGCAACGGCAGCGCGGGCCTGGCCCTCAATGCCGATGATCGCCGCTGGACCAAACCGCTCGTGCTCCTCATCAACAATCGCTCGTTCTCCGATGCCGAGATATTTCCCAACGCCTTTCGCACGCTCGGCCTGGGCAAGCTGGTAGGCCAAGCCACGGGCGGCCATGTCATCGGCACGCGGGAGATCAAGCTCATCGACGGCTCCTCGTTTCGAACGCCGCGCATTGGCGTCATCACGGCCAAGGGGGTGAACATGGACACCGAAGGCGTGTTTCCGGATGTCGTCGTGGACGTGCATCCCGATGAGCTCGCACGCGGGCACGATCTTCAACTCGAGCGTTCGGTCGCGGTGCTGCGTCAGGATGTGGCCCTCTGGCAAAAGAGTCGGCTGCCGCTTGCGAGTATTTTGGACGGCCTCAATCCCATCGTCGGTCCCGCCGCGGCACCGGCTCCCCAGCCGGGCCCGCAGCGGCGCCACGGCGGCAGGAATAATCCGCCCATGGGTTGTATCCGCCCCGCGAATCGCTAAAAAAGTGCGGGGATTTATATTAACCAGCCGCGCACGAAGTAAGCGGATTTTTATTGCCTCGAAAGAACCGCACCGCCGCAAGCGGGCTAATTTCGAAGGTGGACCCAGCAACTCCTAGCCAAAGCGAGGTGCCGACGTGCGCCAACCTCTGCTGCTCAAATACTACAACGATTTGCCGGATCGCAAGCCCGGCGACAGTCCCGCCAGGCGGCCCATCGCATCCGCCGAGGGATCAATCGGTTCAAAAGGTCCGTCGATGAGCGCTACAACCAGGCCAGTCTTGGAACGATTGCTCGTCTGCCCCAATTCCGAAGCCCGCCAGGCCGCCGTGCTGGCCCTCGGTCTGAGTGGCTCGATGCAGGTCAACGCCCTGCTCGCGTCGCGCTTGCACGATGAGGATCCCGATAGTCAGCGAACTGGCCGCCGACGCCCTTTGGTCGCTGTGGTTTCGCGCCGACTCGCCCGAGAACAATCAGGAATTGCATCGGCTTATGAAGCTGCCGATTGCCGGCGACGCGGCTCGGGAAGTCTTGGCGGGCTACCGAGCGTTGGTCACCAAGGCGCCGCGGTTCGCGGAGGCATACAACCAGCGGGCGATCGCGTTTTACCGCCTGGGCGACATGGCCAAATCCATCGCCGACTGTGAAAAGGCCTTGCGCCTCAACCCCTACCACTTCGGCGCCGCCAGCGGCATGGCCCAATGTTTCATGAAGCAAAAAAAGCTCCGCGCCGCCCTGCGCAGCTACCGCCGCGCCAACCGCATCAACCCTCACCTCGACGGCGTCAAACAGGTCATCGACTCGCTGGAGCGGATGTTGGGAGAAAAAGGGTAAGCGGAGGGTGGCACGCCCTTCGGAGTACCTCAGGGCGTGCCACCCAAACTAGGGATGCATGCCATGAAACTTATATCGGCACTCGTGGCGCTGATTGCCATAAGCACCTCCACGCCTGCTTATAGCCAGGAATCCCGTTCAACCCCCGCCTTCCCCCACTTCCGCATGCAGGAACTCGGCGAAAAGCTCGGCGTTGGCTATGCCGTGGTGCTCGCGGATGTCAATGGCGACGGCAAGAAGGACATCGTCGTTGTCGATACCCAGCGGGTGCTGTGGTTCGAGAATCCGACGTGGAAAAAGCACATCATCATCGAGGGGGGCACCAAGGCCGACAACGTTTGCATCGATGCCTTCGATATCGACGGCGACGGCCAAATCGACTTCGCGCTCGGCGCCGACTGGAAGCCATTCAACACCAAGTCCGGCGGCACGCTGCAATGGCTTCGCCGCGGCAAGACGCTGGACGATCCCTGGCAAATCTTCCCCATCGACACCGAGCCAATGGTGCACCGCATCCACTTCATTGACATTGACGGCGCCGGCAAACCAGCACTCGTCTCCGGCCCCCTCATGGGCCGCGGCAGCTCACAGAAAGCTAACTGGATGGACGGTTCGCCGGTGCGCCTCACGGCATACCGCATTCCCAAGGATCCCACCAAGGACCGCTGGACGCCGGAGGTCCTCGATGAAAGCTTGCACGTCGTCCATAACTTTTGGCCCAGCGCGCGGCCGGGAGGCAAGGGGCAGGATCTCCTTTGCGCGAGCTATGAAGGCGTTAACCTTTTGAGCCGTTCATCCGGTAAATGGCAACGCACTCACCTGGGCGCAGGTAATCAGGACAATCCCAAGGGTAGCCGAGGTTCCAGCGAGATCAAGCAGGGCAAGCTGAAGAACGGCAAAAAATTCTTGGCGACCATCGAGCCGTGGCACGGCTTCCAGGTCGTCGTCTACACCGAGCCGAAGACCCCGGGATCATTGTGGGATCGGCACGTTCTCGATGCCGACCTGCGCTGGGGCCACGGCGTCTGGACTGCCGATCTCGATGGCGACGGCAGCGACGAGCTTATAATCGGCGTGCGCGATGATTTCGACCAAAAGGACCACCGCCGCGGCGTGCGCGTCTATAAAGCGCTTGATGCCGATGGTGCTAACTGGACTCGCCACGTCCTCGACAACGGCGGCATCGCCGTCGAGGACATCACTTGCGGCGACCTAAACGGCGATGGCCGGATCGACATCATCGCCGTGGGTCGGCAAACGCATAACATCCGTATCTATTGGAATGAAGGCGTGCGGAAGTCACACTAACCCGAAGCGTAAGCGAGGGATCCCTCGCTTACGCTTCGGGTTAGTAATGCAAGACACCTTTCGCACGACCGAGGAGTCTGGTTCACCATGCGTCTGGGCGTCTTTGGCGGCACGTTCAATCCGGTGCATATGGGCCATCTGATTTTGGCGGAGCAATGCCGGGAGCAAGCAGGGCTCGATCAGGTGTTGTTCGTTCCCGCCGCACGACCGCCGCATAAGCAAGGTTTGGCGCTGGCTTCGTTTGAGCAGCGCGTGGAAATGCTGAACCTGGCGATCTCCGGGCAGCCCAGCTTTCGTGTCGATGACCTGGAAAAAAACCGCCCCGGCCCCAGCTTCACGGTCGACACGTTGGCGAGTCTGCATGACCGTGACCCGAACGCCGAACTGCTACTGATAATCGGGTCGGACACGCTTCACGATCTGCCGACGTGGCACGAACCGCGGCGCCTTCTGGAATTGGCCGGTCTTTTGATTGTGGCGCGCCCCGGTTGGCCGGTTGCCGATGTGGCTGAGTTGAGGAAGACGCTGACTCTCGCCGACGATTTTCCCCTGCGTCACCAAGTTTGCCAGGTGCCGCTCGTCGAGATTTCCAGCAGTGATCTGCGGCAGCGTTTGGCGGCGGGGCGCAGCGTGCGCTACCTTATGCCGCGTGCGGTGGAGGCGTATGTGAACGACAAGAATTTGTATGCGAGTTTGGGTGACACGCCCTGAGGTGCTCCGAAGGGCATGCCACCCAAGCGGATGGCAATCCTAGGACAGCCGCTACTTCTTCTTTTTCGCGGGCGCCTTTTTCTCGGGCGTCGAGGACTTGGTCTTGGCCTTCTTCTTGTCCTTGCTTTGCGAGTTGTTGCCCTTAGCCATGATAAAAACCCTTTCTCTAATGAACGCTGCTCAAGCAACCGCGCTTGATGGTGCTAATGTAGTCTTTTTCTCGCGAATTCCGCAATCGAAAAACGGGCAGCGTTGATTTTTTTCTCGCACGCGCTGCTGGTGCGGCATCGCGGCGCTCGTGGTTTCAAGCCGCTGCGCCGCCCGAGCAGATGCGTGGCATTCACAATTGCGGACGAAGCAGCCGCGTCGTTTTCTGGGTTTGCGGCGATAGTCGCGGACGAATTGACACTAGACTGTCACTAAACCAGGCCCCCGCTCTGACGCAGTCCTCCATGGCAACCGGCCCCGTGATTTTTTTTCGGCGCAAGTGCGGCGTGCCAAATAAATGTCCATGCGCGCTCTGAATTACCAGCTGCGGCGCCGCCTGCGCCCGGCTTTGTCTTGCTCGCGCGAGGCGATCTTTTGCTATATCACTTCGAGCCGTGCGCTGTGCGCTCCACGCAAGCACGCGATTTTGCGACACCATCCCGATGCGTAAGCGAGGGCCCTCGCTTACGCTAGCAGAGGATCCTCGCTTACGCTTCGGGCTGGTGTCAGTGATGCACCATTGAGCCACGGGACTGAGATTTCATGCAAGCAATCATCTTCGATTTCGGCAACGTCGTTGGTTTCTTTGACCATGGCAAGACGTTGCGCGCGCCTCGAACGCCACACCAATATGTCCGCGGCCGAGATGTACGCGGCCATCTATGACGGGGATCTGGAAGACGACTTTGAGTCGGGCCGCATCAGCGTCACCGAGTTTTGCGAGGCCTTTCGCGACTTGTGCCGACTGCGCTGCGACAATGAGGCGTTGGCGGCAGCCGTCGCGGATATCTTCGAGCCGAACCCGGAGATTTGCTCACTCATTCCCCGCCTTGCCGCCCGCTATCGCGTGCTTTTGGGGAGCAACACCAACGCGCTGCACTCGCGGCATTACCGACGACAATTCGAGACGCTGCTGAGCCGGTTCCACGCGATCGTGCTCTCGCACGACATCGGCGTGCGCAAGCCGGCCGCCGGTTTTTTTCACCATTGCCAAAAGCTGGCCGGATGCCCGGCCGCCGAATGCTTGTTCGTGGACGATTTAAGCGCCAACATTGAAGGTGCCAAGGCCGCCGGCTTGCAGGGGATGGTATACGCGCCGGGCGGAGATTTCGCGGGCAATCTGCGCCGCTTGGGCATCCAGATTTAGCAAGTGATTTAAGGAGCCGCGCACGCAGTAAGCGGTGCCGAGGGAAAATCCGCTTACTGCGTGCGCGGCTCTTTTGGCTCAGTCACCTGGCACTATAATGAGCGCTGGCCTAGAATTCTCGAGCCGAGGTAGCCAATGGACAATCTGCAAACCGCCGATCCGGAGATCTGGCAAACGATTCAGCATGAGCAGCGCCGTCAGCAAGACGGTCTGGAGATGATCGCCTCGGAAAACTATACGAGCCGGGCGGTCATGGAAGCCCAGGGTTCAGTGCTGACCAACAAGTACGCCGAGGGATTGCCGGGCAAACGCTATTACGGCGGCTGCGAGTTCGTCGATCAGGCCGAGCGCCTGGCCATCGAACGGCTACTCAAGCTGTTCGGCGCGGATCGGGCCAACGTGCAGCCGCATTCGGGTGCGCAGGCCAACATGGCCGTTTATTTCGCCTGCCTGGACCCGGGCGACACCATACTTGCGATGGATTTGGCGCACGGCGGTCACCTGACGCACGGCATGAAGCTAAATTTCTCGGGTAAACTGTACAAAATCGTCGGCTACGGCGTGCGCCAAGACAACGAACGCATCGACTTTGATCAGGTGGCCAAGCTCGCGAAGGAACACAAGCCCAAGCTTGTCGTCGCCGGTGCCAGTGCATATGCCCGCGAGATCGACTTCGCGCGATTCGCCCAGATCTGCCAGGAAAACCGCGCATTATTCATGGTGGACATGGCCCATATCGCCGGCCTGGTTGCCGCCGGGCAGCATCAAAGCCCGGTGCCTTACGCTGATTTCGTCACGACCACGACGCACAAGACCTTGCGCGGCCCGCGCGGCGGCGCGGTACTCTGCAAGCAAGATTGGTTCCAGAAGATCAATTCGTCGGTCTTTCCGGGCCTTCAAGGCGGGCCCTTGATGCACGTCATTGCCGCCAAAGCGGTTTCATTCAAGGAAGCGTTGGAGCCATCCTTCAAGAGTTACGCGATTCAAGTGATTGCCAACGCCAAGACGCTCGCCGAGGGGCTTTCGAGTCGCGGTTTTCGCCTGGTATCGGGCGGCACCGACAATCACTTGCTCCTGGTTGATGTCGCCTCGCGGGGAGTCACGGGCAAAGTCGCGGAAGAGGCACTCGATCGCGCCGGCATCACGATAAACAAGAACAAAATCCCCTTCGATCCCCGGCCTCCCCTCGACCCATCGGGGATTCGCATCGGCACACCGGCATTAACCACACGAGGCATGCGCGAGTCCGAAATGCGCACCATCGCCGGTTGGATCGGCGAAGTGTTGCTGGCCGCGGACGATAAAGGGCTCCAAGAACGCATTCGCGGGCAAGTTCGCGAGTTGGGCAAGCAGTTCCCGGCGCCGGGGTGAGCATACTAACCCGAAGCGTAAGCGAGGGACTGCGCCCGCCGCAGCCCTCGCTTACGCTTCGGGTTTGTATGGTTCGAATCGACGCGGAGAAGATGGTATGGCCCGCGGACGACCAAACGAACCGCCAATGCCGGAGCCGTTGGCGTATTTCTTGACTTGGTGCACCTACGGCACCTGGCTTCCGGGTGACGAACGCGGATGGATTCAACACGGACATGGCTGGCAGTTTCCAGACGCTGTCCGAAAGCTCGAGGCTGAAGCGCATATGACGGAGGATGCATGCCGATTGGATAACGACCAGCGCGACTTTGTGGAGCGTCAAATAGCCGAGACATGCAACATTCGTGGCTGGGAATTGCACGCCGTCAACTGTCGGTCGAATCACGCGCACGTCGTTGTTACTGCGGATCAAGCGCCCAAGATTGTTCGCAACCAATTGAAAGCATGGTGTACGCGACGGCTGAAAGAATTGGAAGCAGGACGCCATGATATTCAGCGGCCTGAATACAAAGGGATCGCTATTCGTGGAAACTGGTGGGCCGAACGTGGCAGTCAACGGTTTATCAACGATTCGGAAAGCTTGGAAGCCGCGATTCTCTACGTCCGCGACGGTCAGGATATGCCGCGCACATACTAACCCGAAGCGTAAGCGAGGGACGTGCCCGCCGCAGCCCTCGCTTACGCTTCGGGTTAGTATGAGCCAACGACGATCAGTCCGCGTTGAGCGAATTCACGAATGCGTCATACTCACGTTCGCGCGTTTGCAGAGCCGTCTGCAGTTGCTGCACCTGGTTTTGGAGCGTCTCGATGCGGGTTTCCTGGCTGACGAACTTGTCCAGGAACTTTTTATAATGCTCCGAGCTCATGGGAATGATCTTGATGTTCTCGCGGAGGCGCGCCTGATCCTTGCTCAAAAGGTCGAGTTGCTTTTCCGCGCCGCTTAGCTCTTTCTGAGTCTCGGAGATTTTGCGGGCCATATCCAAGGACTTGATAAGAGCGGCTTTGACGGCCATGCTGGTCGCGGGATTGTTGATGTACTCGCGCACTTGGTTCTCGGACAGATTCCTCAAACCGTTTGCTTTCGCTATGTAAATCTTCTCTTCCTCGACTTCCTGGGTGCCGGTCTTGCCCTTGGCGACATGCAAAATGAAGCGAAACACGTCGGGGCCGTGCTGTTTCTCACCTTTGTCGCTCAAGCACGCCCAGTCGGGCCTTATAACGTGGTCAACCGTGAAATCGTGGTCGCGGTCGGACAGGTTTTGGATATAGTACGCTTTGTTTTCGCGGATCTGCAAAGTCGGAATCACGATGCCCTTCTCGATCTTCAGCTTGGTCAGTTTTTCGTCGTGCCGAACGATGGCCTCCTTGACGTCGATACCCAGGCCGATGGCGTAATAGGGCGGATTGCCGCCGACAAGGGCGAAGGTGTCCACGCGTGCCTGGTCCTCGGCCACGTCGAAGTTCACTACCTTGCCCGCGTCCACTTTGACGGTGAAGCGGTAATAATCGCGCGTCTTTTCCGTCGGTTTCTTGGGATCGACCAGCTTCCAATCGTTGCGGATGGCGTGCTCGATGATGAGCACTCGGTCATGCGGCGAGCGGTTTTTAATGGTGTAAGTCTTGGTCTGGCGCAGGTGATAACGGGCGGTCAATTTTGATTCGCCGATCTTGAAGGTCATTTCAGGACTTGGGGTCGACTTGAACCCGCGACTTGACCTCGGTCCCCTGATCGAGGGCATAGCTCAGCAAGCGCTCTTCGTTGGGCTGCAGATCGAGAATGCGCGTATCGCCCGCATAGGTGCTGTTGTCGTAAACGGTGATCGGTCCCTGCGTGAGCGGTTCACCGGACGTATTCTTGAGCTTGAGGCCAAGCAAAGGGTACTTCGCGTGGATCGTTTCGTTGAAGATGCTGACTTTGGTCCCTTCGATGGTCTGATCGAGGATCGGCAGCATGGCCGACTTTTGCCGCGGCAGGCTGATCTTCTGATCGAGCGTGTACCGGAAATAATCGCCGATGCCCTCTGCCGTGGCGACGGATTGGATGCCTTCCTTGAAATTGAGTCCGGCGATGGCGGCGCCGGCTTTCTTGGCCCCATCCTTGACCTGCTCTTGCCGCTGGCGACGCTGCTGGAGCTCGTCGTACGTGAGCCGATTGTTTTGGGCGTTGAAATCCGAGCGCGTCGTTGTTGCTGTTTTGATATCGGAAATTGGCGGAATTGTTGGCAAGGCCGCCAAGTTGACCGAGGCCGATTTGGCCGCCCATTTGACCCATTTGACCGCCGAGCTGATTGAGCGAGTAGAATCCCATGCCGTTTTGCATGTACGGATTGAAGGCACCCTGCGGCGGCATGGCCCAATTGCCTGGGACCGCACCAAAGCCCCCGCCGCCACCGGCTTGTCCGGCGAGGCCGGCACCGCGCTGTTGAACCTGTCGCTGCATATCCCGCGGACCGGCTTCCGCCAGCGGAGCCTGAGGGGCCGCGTCGAGCGAACCGCCATATACAGGCGGTCGCAACGACGCGAACAGCTCCGGCTCCACGGTGGGCCGAGGAATGTAAAGCGGTTCATAAAGATTCATCTTGTACGAGATCGGTTTGCCGGAGACGAGCACCATGCGGACGTCGCTCCAGTCGTCGTCGCTGGTGTTTTCGACCAGGGCCCAACCTTGCAGTGATAGCTTGCCGTTGGCTTCCAGGCGGAGGCGATACGTCGTCTTCCAGATGGGGCGCTCGACGACGTAGCCGACGCGGACGGCTCGCTTGCCGGCGCCGTTGAAGCCGAGGCTGACCAGTTTCTTTTGCGTATCGTGCGAGGACGCCAACACTTTGAGTGCCCGCTGAAATTCGTTCTCCAGGCGCGGATTGAGGAACTTGACGCCCAGCACTTGATCCATCGGCACGGCCTGCAATCCGTTGGGGCCGGATAAGTTGATTAACTCCTCTTCGACCACACCATCCTTGCCGGCCGGCTTGCGCTGCACTTCCATGCCGACGATGGTGCCGGTCAACTTGGTCGGTTGGAGCGTCTTTCTTTTCCCGGCGTGTGATCTCGATCTTTTCGCCGCGGGCCTGGTTGAGGATTTGACCAAAGGTTGGATTGTTGTTGAGATCGAGCGCGAAGCTGCGCAAGATTTTGTCGATGGGATCCTGGCTGTCGTAAGTTACCGTGGAAATCTTGCCGCCGCCGAGGTCTTGCAGCACCAGGCTTTTGAGGAGATCGTTGATGTCGGTGGTGGGGAAGGTCAAATCCACGTGGGTGTCGCCCGCGACGTCCCCTTCACGCTGGAAATAGCCGACGCCGCTGTTGAACAGCACGACCTGGCGGATAGGCAGCGGGCTATCGGCAAGCTTGACTTTGCCGCCATTGTCCGGGTTTTGAGCGCCGGAGAACGATGTCTGCCAAACGATGCCGGCAGTCAGCAAGCCGGCGCTGACACCGTCCCAAACAGCCATTTGCGATGCATGACTCCAGACCTCCCAGAGGAATTGAGTTGATTGAAGATTAACGCAGCCAACGCTGCTACTTGCGCGGCGAGCCAAAACGCGGGATCACTATAAAGACGAGAGAACCATGAGCCATGGATTGCGCGGAGAGAAATAATGACGGAGAAATGCGTTGGGTGAGCCATAAGCGTCCGCGCCCGGTATGAGGAATAGAACACCGTCGCTTACGCTCGCGGCTCGCCAATAGCTCAGGGGATTGATTTCTTGGCGTAGGCCCCGAACTCGCGCACGTCTTCGTCAAAGACGGCGATAAAACTGCGCAAGATGCTTTCCGTGATGCCCCCCTGGAAACTCAAATTGGCTTCCAGGCCGGTAGTATTCGCCGAGCTTGTTTTTGTACGCAACGGCGCGAACGAACTTGCGTTCGAGGTTGTATTGATTGACCTTGTCCATCGGCAGCTTGGCAAACTTCGCTTCGAGCATCATGTCCTTGCCCCAATTCGTGAGTACGATGGGGGTCTCCTTCGACTGGTAGCGGTATGCAAAGCTGCCGCCTTTGAGCGGCACCTTGGTGAACGCGATCTTTAGTTCGGCGAGTGTTTTCTCAAGACGGGCCGGCAAGACATCCTTGAAGCCATCCTCTTCCTTGGCAATGTCCTTGCGCGGCTGCCCTGCCTGAATAAACGAGTCGAACTCGGACAATTCCCTGCCAAACGCATCCAGAAAGGCCTGAATTGCCGCGCCGCTGACCCCACCCTTCAGGTTAAGGTGCGATTCGAGCATGGCATACGAAGCGCCCTTGTCATCCTCACCCACGGCCGCCCGACTGAATTTGCCGCTCAAGTTCCATTGGTTCGCCTTCTCAAGCTTCAGCGCGGGAAAGAGCGTATCGACCAGCAAACGATCCCCCGCATGGTAATTAAGCCGTAGGTTGAATTCGCCAACCTTGAAGTCGTAAAAGTAGCCGCCGGTTTTCGTGTCCGCGAGTTTGGTGAAATCGATCTTGGAGAGTTTCAAGATCGATTCGAGTTCGGCAGCACTCAAGGCGCGAGGTATCCCCGTCGTTTGGCCTGACACCGGAGGGACAATTGACAACGGCGTAAGCAAGAGGAACAAGCAGGCGCGGGACCATGCGGTTTGCCATCACACACTCCA
The DNA here is from genome assembly GCA_963750865.1 of uncultured Planctomycetota bacterium. Taxonomy (GTDB): domain Bacteria; phylum Planctomycetota; class Planctomycetia; order Gemmatales; family Gemmataceae; genus CAVVSQ01. Next base: position 667,644 of record CAVVSQ010000014.1, on the reverse strand, counting down.
ATACGATGGGCTAATTCTTCACGAAACTCACGAACGCCTCAATTTCCGCATCGAAGCGCTGGATGAATTGACGCACCATGCCGTCGGTGACGCCAAGGCTGCAGTCGATTTGGCCTTCGAGTGAGATCGTGGGCCGTTCCCCGCCGGCGATGAGGACCGCGCGACTAAACTTGGCGCGCATGTTCCAGCGGTTGACGAGATCGAGGGTCGCTTTGTCGGTGAAATCCGTCTCGATCCACAAGTCTTCACCGCCGTAGTTGTGAAGCCGCACCTTGCGGCCCTGGCGCTCGAATCGGTAGCTGAAAATGCGTTCCTTCTTGCCGGCGTCCTTTTGATAAGAAACCCCGAGATCCTTCAAAATAGCTTCGAGTTTTTCACTGCTGACGCTCTGAGTAACCACTTCTCGCGATTGACCGGCGCAGATACCGCACCAGATTGACAGAATAGCGATAGTTGAGAAGTGAAAAACGCCGTGGCGGAACATGCGTGCTTCCTCTGACGATCGGTAATGGAGCCGCGCACGCAGTAAGCGGTTTTCCGCTTACTGCGATGCGCGGCACTTTTGTATGACACGGATTGACAATTATCGGCCGTTGTACCAATAGTAAGGAACCTGCATCGGGGCGGCGGGGTAGCCGTTGGGCTGGGCGTAATTCACTGGGGGATAACTCATTGGGTTGTAGTTCACCGGAAGGTAATTCGTGGGATAAGGTGAATACCCGGCTGGCTGAACCTGGGTGGCCTGCGAATTCCACTGCATCGAAGTTTGGTTGTAAACCGGGCTGGCCGTCGGAGGGGGAGGCGCGAAGTTCGGATTGGCGGCCGGCGCCATCGGCACCTGGGACGGCGACGGAATCACCATGGCCGGGCCCGACGCGGCATAGCCTGGATCGGACGCCAAGCAACTCCCGCCGCAACAATTGTCGCCCATGGTTGGCAAGCAGCTTTGGATGGGTGGCTGCCAGCCGCCGCAATAGGGCAACGGACAACACCCGCACGGATTGAAGCACGAAGGCGGCGAAAAGGCGTTATAAGGGCGGCACGGTGAACAATGGTGGCTGAATAGCTTATGGCCGCAATGTTTGGGGCAGCAAGGATCGGCGCAGCAGTGGGGCAACAAAAGAAAGCCGAAGCGGTGCTCGTGACGACCGCGCAAGCGACGATGCTCAGGAACCCCAGGGCAAAGAGTTTTGATTTCATCGTTTTGACCAAGTTGAGGTTTGGAGGGTCAGCGCCCAAGGACACCATCCTGATGGCCGTCACCGCCCCTCATGCAAGAGAACTTATCATGCGATTTTTCAATACGCGGCGAAAAGTGCGCGAAGTCTTATGTTTTCACCAACCTGATTGATGCAAAAAAAGCACAACGATTCGGCGTAACGCAATGGGAAGTGTTTAGCAGAGAAAAGGGGAAAGCAGGCAGATTTGTTAAAGAGTGCCAAAGAATTATCCGCGGGTTTCGAAGTACCTCGACCCGCGGCTTGGTGGCTCAGTTGGGGTGGGCGTCGAGATCGGGGGGGGCCCATTGCTGGGCGCGCCACTTTTCGACCGCGACGGCGGCCATGGCGGCATTGTCGGTGCAGAGATTGAGAGGCGGGATAAAAAGCTCGGCGCGCTTCGGCGGCCACCATCTCTTCGAGGCAGCGGCGCAAGCACGAATTGGCGGCCACGCCACCGCCGACCGCGAGGCGGGTCAGTCCCAGGCGATGCATCGCCTGTCGTGCTTTGGCGACCAGAACGTCCACCACGGCTTGTTGAAAACTGGCAGCGAGATCAGCACGCTTTTGACCAGACGGCGGCGGCGCCCTGGGCCACTCCTTGACCATGAACAGCATACAAGACAGCGGTTTTCAGTCCGCTGAAGCTGAAATCCAGGCGATCCTGGTGGATGAACGAACGCGGAAACGTGTAGGCCTTCGGATTGCCTCCCCTGGCCTCGCGCTCCACCGCGGGCCCACCGGGAAAGCCCAGGCCGAGAATCGCTGGCGACCTTGTCGAACGCCTCTCCGGCCGCATCATCCAGTGTGGCGCCGAGCAATTCGAAGGCCGAGCGCCGACCGGCAGTGAAACAAGCTCGTGTGGCCGCCGCTGACCACCAGACCCGACGCACGGAAAGATGTCCCGCCCCGCCGCCATCCGCGCCGCGAAGATGTGCGCCTCGACATGATTGGCGCACACCAAGCGGAACTTCCAACGCCAGCGGACAACATCTTGGCGGCGCTGACGCCGACCAGCAGCGCTCCCACCAAACCCGGCGTATTGAGCACGGCGATACAACCAATCTCGTTCAGGTTGAGATTGGCCTGGCGCAACGCCTCAGCCACGGTCGGCAACAACCGCTCCATGTGCGCGCGGCGCGGCGACTTCGGGAACGACGCCGCCAAATTGGGCGTGCAAGTCGATCTGCGAAGCGACGACATTGGCCAGGATGCGCAAGTCTTCCGTGAACACGGCGACGGCCGTTTCATCGCATGAGGTTTCGATGGCAAGGAAATTCATGAATGAAACGGTCAGGCTTTGGTTGGCGCTTTGGACGTGCGTTTGGCCGGCGCGGGCTCTTTCGCATCGCCGGCCCATTCTTCCCAGCGGGCGCATTGCCGGAAAAAAGCCAGCGGATTGTCATAGACGACTTTGCGAATGATGCTGTCCGCATGGCCGCGGCGCTTCATCTCTTGAATCATCTCGGGGACGGCCAAGGGGTCGGACTTGCCCCAATCGCCGGCGGAATTGGCCATGATCCGATCGGTGCCGACCATCTCAAGTATATCGACGGCCCGCGCGGGCGTGCATTTGGTCGTGGGATAAAGCGTCATGCCGCACCAGAAGCCGTTGTCGAGGGCGTGGCGAACCGTGTGTTCCTCGACATGATCGATGAGCACGCGCTCCGGCTTGACCCGCTTGTCGTTCTTGAGCATGTCGATGATCATCCGCGTCCCCTTGTATTTGTCTTCAAGATGAGGCGTGTGGATGAGCATCAGTTCATTGGTTTTCATCGCCAGATCGACATGTTCCTGAAAGATCGTGGCCTCATTGCGCGTGTTCTTGTTGAGGCCAATCTCGCCGATGCCCAGAACGCCGGGCCGATCGAGGAACTCGGGAATCATCGCGATGACGCCGCGCGACAATTCGACATTCTCCGCCTCCTTGGCGTTGATGCACAGCCAAGAATAATGCTTGATGCCGAACAGCGCCGCCCGCTTGGGCTCGACCTCGGTGAGATGCCGAAAATAATCGCGAAACCCCTCCACCGACCCGCGATCAAACCCCGCCCAAAACGCCGGTTCCGTGACCGCGACGCAGCCGGCATAGGCCATGCGCTGGTAGTCGTCGGTGACGCGGGAGATCATGTGGATATGGGGGTCGATGTAGAGGGACATGGAAGCGATACCTTTATAAAGAAGTTACAATCGGTTGATGCATCGACTGCGGCACTTTTTGCCAATTACCTGTCTTCGCTGAATTTCTTTCCACGCCTTCGCTCCCACTCGGTGACAAACTTGCAGAATCCATCCTCGTCGTCTTTTGAAGGTTTTTTAGCCGCCTTGCCGCGTAAAACTCGGAAACCTTATCGGCAAAGTCATGGACCGCTCGGCGCCACTCCGCCCAAATAATCCGCCATTCGCGGCCATCTTCCCCACGAACTATAATCCCGGTGCCGGTAGCCTCGTGCAAAATCTCGAAGTCATCACCATTTGGACATCCGCAGATGACCACATCATCGTGATCCGGCACATCGAACATGCTGAATCCGCAGCACGGGAACAAGTTTTCGCCATGGGGTTTATCTCTGATGTGCGAACTAGATTAGGTGCGGAGTAAATACAAAGCAGCGGCGCTGACAGTCAAGTTTTTACTCGAAGCCGGGCTCAATAGCACATCCTCGCCGATGCAAAAATCCACATCACCGTGAGCGCAAAGGTCGGCGGAATCGTCAGCCGCTCCTTCAATCCAGCGCAAATTGACCGGCCGTAGAATCACCATCATCACATCTCGAAACAATGAATGTTACGAAGCCTCTGTAAACGCCGGCATCGGATAGATATAAGCCGCGTCAATGCTCACGTCACCGAGGCTGGCCTTGTCATACCACCAGGCCTTGCGAACCTGGTGTCGGCGCTGGAAATCGAGAATTGCTTGGCCTGCATCGTCGCTGGACGCAATAGCTCGAATACGCAACGGGTCCACGCCGGGAGGGTTGGGCAGTTTCCATGTCACTTCATTGATGCGGCGATAGGCTAACCGCGTAGTACCAGTTTGATCCACGAGAGGCATGACTAAATACAAAGACCAAAGGCCCTCGTCAGTGTGCTTCACCCAAGCTGGCCGCCGGAACACGCCTTCCTCGGTTAGTCGATCGAGCAAGTCTTAACTTGGCCGTCATTGATCTGATCTTCTACCAACGTATCTCTTATCCATTGGAACACCCCATCCGGTTTTTGGTACAATCGCGTCGTATAAAGTATTGGCACTCGCTCTCGGTTCTTGTGTCTGCCATACCGGCTGGTTTCATTCCAATCCTTTACCGTATCCCAGTTCTCCTTCAGTTTCGGATCCAGACATCGTCCGCGAGCAACCCCGAACTCCGGCTCTAGCCCCGCCAATTCAAAGCTTGGATCAGATCGTGCGTCCAGCACTCGCTCAGAATAACCTTCGCTCGGGAAATCGCGTCCGATTCACCAATTGACCGAGTGATGCATGCCTTTAACCCGGCATTCGATCGCGTATCCGCCAAGATAATATGCGCCGGACCATCGCTCGTGGAAGGGCCTTTGCGTCAATAATTCGAGCTCTTGGCATCCCTTAAGCTCGGCCCTTCACTGCGCCAGGACTCCTTTGCCAATTTCACTTGTTTCCTCGTCCCCACGTACATGCCTCCACTCGACCCCACTCTCTATTCACTTCCCCACCGGCCTCTCCCACCCCGCATCATACTCCAGCGAAAATATCTGCTGTATCCGCTCTGCCCTGCCCCCGCTCTGGTCGTGCAAGACTTCCAATGCCCGGCGAATCTTTTCCAGACGCGGATCGTCGCTGAGCGCGGCGGCGTCGCGGCCACGGTTGATGCGGTCGAGAAAGGCGGCCAGATCAAGGAGTTTGGCTCGGGCGTCGAAGAAAAAGTTGTCGAGGGCTTTGCCGGCGGGCAATGGCGTCATGGTGGGTCTCGCATCGTAAGGACGGTTCAAAACCGCCGCTTCACTTCCAAGGATACCAACGAATTCAAGCTGCCGGAACGAAATCCTTCCAGGTCCAGCGTGATAAACTGAAAACCCAGCTCGCGCAGCTTGGTCGCCAACGCCTCGCGCACCTCTGGACCGGCAAGCCGGCTGATCGCGTCGGCAGGCACTTCGATGCGCGCGAGTTCTCCTTCATGCAGGCGGACCCGGCAGTCGCGCAAGCCCAAGGCTTTCAGATACGCCTCGGCGGCCTCGATGCGGCCGGTGCGCTCGGCGGTGACCTCGACGCCCGGCGCCAAGCGGCTCGAAAGGCACGGCGAGGCAGGCTTATCCCAGGTCGGCAAGCCCCAATGTTTCGCCAACGCGCGCACGTCCGCCTTGGTGAAACCGGCTTCTTGAAGCGGATGCTTGACCTGGTGCTCGGCGGCGGCTTTCAGGCCTGGGCGATAATCACCCAAGTCGTCCAAGTTGGCGCCGCTACATATCACCATCGCGCCCAGTTCCGGGAGAAGGTGCTCGATGCGGGTATAAAGCTCGTCTTTGCAAAAGTAACAGCGGGTGCCATCGTTGCGAATATAGTCCGGGTCATTAAACTCAGCCGTGGCGACCACCCGATGGGCGATGCCGATTTGGCGAGCCAATGCGCGTGCCTCGGCAATTTCCGATCGCGGCACGCTGGGGCTGTCTGCCGTCACGGCGGTGGCACCCTCACCAAGCGCCAGATGAGCCGCCTGGGCCACGACCGTGCTGTCGATCCCGCCGCTGAAGCCCACCGCCACCCGGCCGTAGGAGCGCACCGTGCCCAGCAAGCGATCGCGCTTCGTCTCCAACTCAGGTGTCAACGCGAAATGGGAAACCATTTACTCATCTTAGACCATTTGGCCTGGTTGCGGGAAGACCGGCAAAGCGCTGGGGGATTTTTTCCCCTTGGGGCGTATCATAAAAGCATATGCTCCTCTTGAGTTGTTCCGACCTATCGCGCGGCTTCGACGCCACTCCCCTTTTCGAGGAATTGGGCTTCGAGCTCAATTCCGGCCAGCGCGTCGGCCTGGTCGGTCCCAACGGCGTCGGCAAGACCACGCTGCTGCGCATCCTCGCCGGCCTCGATCAGCCGGACTCCGGCGCGGTCCGCCTCCATGCCGGCGCGCGCGTTGCGCTGCTCAGGCAACAACCAGAGTTCGCGCCGGACCGCACGCTTTTCATCGAAGCCCGCAGCGCCCTCGATGAGCTCGTCAAGCGCACGACGACATGGTGCACACCGCCGAAGCGCTCGCTCAGGCAACCGATGACTCGGCGCAAATCGTTGGCGGCACGCTTCGAACGTCTCAACGAGATGCTCCGCTATCACGACGCCTACAACGTCGATCATCGCGTCGAAAGCATATTGGACGGCCTTGGTTTCGTTCGTGACGACTACGATCGACCGGTCGCCACCTTCTCGGGAGGCCAGCAAAGCCGGCTGATGTTGGCCAAATTGCTGCTATCCGCGCCGGATGTGATGCTTCTGGATGAGCCGAGCAACCATCTGGACATCGGTGCCACGCGCTGGCTCGAAGATTACCTCGTCAAGCAACCGGAGGCCATGCTCATCGTCAGCCACGACCGCTATTTCCTCAACAAAGTGGTGACGAGGGTTTTCGAGCTCCACGCCGGCCACATCGACAGTTACCCAGGCAACTACCAGGCCTATTGGCGCCTGCGCCAGGATCGCTACGAGCAGCAGCTCAAAGCGTGGCAAGCGCAGCGGGAATACGTCGAAAAGCAAGAAGAATACATCCGCCGCGTGCATTACGGCCAGCTGCACAAGCAAGCCGCCTCACGGCAAAAAGCGCTCGACCGCCTTGAACGCGTTGAGCGTCCGACCCTCATCGATGTCCCGCAAATGCATTTTGGCGCCGTCCGCCGTTCCGGCGATGTGATCATTCAGGCTGAAGATCTTTCCAAGGCTTACGATCGCCCCTCTTTCGTGACCTCAGCTTCAGTCTTAAACGCGGCCAGCGTTTGGGCATCATGGGGCCGAACGGTTCCGGGAAGACCACGCTCCTCCGCGTTCTGCTGGGCGAGGATAAGGCTGACAGCGGCACGCTCGAACGTGGCCACCTTGTCGAGTTCGGCTACTATGACCAACATCTCAAGGTTTTGCCCGGCGACAAATCGGTCATCCGCGCGGTCTGGCCACACGAGGACGCGGATGCCAACGAGCAGGCCATGCGCGACTTGTTAGGCCGGTTCGGCCTCGTTGGCGATCAGGTCAATCAGCAGGTCGATAAGCTTTCGGGAGGCGAACGCAGTCGGGCCGCGCTTGCGCGCCTGGTGGCGCAAGGCGTCAACGTCCTGATCCTCGACGAGCCGACGAATCACTTAGACCTGTGGGCCTGCGACGCGCTCGAGTTGGCGTTGCTCGATTTCGAAGGCTCGGTCATCGTCGTCAGCCACGACCGCTACTTCCTCAATCGGGTGGTCGACGTCTTGCTGGTCCTCGAAGGGGATGGCGTCGTTCGAGTCATCTACGGCAACTACGACACCTATCTGCGCATGCAGGCTTTGCAAGATGAAGCCGGGCGCGAGGTAAAGGCCACAAAAAAGGAACCGACGCCGCAACCGAGCGAGGCGCCGGCCGATGACGGCAACAGACCAAAGGCCAAGCGCAAGCGCCGTTTCCCGTATCGCAAGATCGCTGAGCTGGAAACGGACATTGCGGCTGCGGAAAACTACCTTCGGGAGCTGGAAAAGCAGCTGGCGTCCGCGGAGCTATACCGCGACGGCGACAAGGTGAAAGACACGATGAAAGCCTTTGAAGACACCAAAGCGACGCTCAGGCAACTTTACGAACACTGGGAGGAAGCCGAGGAACTTAATTAATCCCCGGACAGTTTCCGAGAAAGCCTTGCCGCTCGCTTGACAACCCAAAAGAACTTTCCTAGCAAATGATTACAGCAAGCCGGCGTGTTCCCCGATGCGAGGCCAACGGCGCCGCGTGCCGCGCAGGCGGCGCGAAAATGGCTCAATTAAAAAAGACGGGAATTCTTCCATGAGTTCCCCGTGGATTTCGCCGATAAGCACGGGGAGCCATTCCTGGGCGACTGCGTGATGGCCGCGCCGCTGGACTGGGCAATCGTGTTCCCAAAGTTGATAAGGTTTCCTTTTCTTTACTCCATGACCGAGGAATTTGTGATGTTGGGCGGCACATTGGCAGAGTTGCAGCTTGGAGCGGAACTGGAATCGCCCTGGTGGGATTGGGAGCACGGCACCGCGCTTGCCGCCCGCCGCGATCAGGAGGACGACGTCGGCGAGGAGGATGACGAGGCCGACGATGAAGAAGACGAGGATGAAGAGGACGATGACGTGGACGTTGGCGATGAGCCTTTTGAGGAAGATGAAGAGGACGACCTCGAAGACGAGGACGATTTCGAGGATGAGGAACTCGATGAAGAGGACTTCGACGACGAAGACTTTGACGATGAAGACTTCGACGACGAAGATTTCGACGATGACGATTTAGACGACGAAGACGATGACGACGATGACGATGAGGAAGACGACGAAGATTTTGACGACGAGAAATAATCGCCATGGCACATGTGTCCCGCTTGTTTGCCGACAAGTGAGACGCTTGTTCCGCATTCCATGTGACCTATAATTGGAAGGTGGCCCCGGTTCCACGCCGGGGCCTTTGTGTTGGTGAAACCTCCCGGGCGACGCGATGGTGATGAGCAAGTTCGTCTCATGGATGCGCACGGAGGCGGAGCAGCACCAGGGCAAGGGCCGAGTAGCCCGGTGGCTTGGGCGCAATTGGGCACATCTGACGTATGCCACCCACATCGAGCCGACCTGGCTCGAAGTCAATCACTTGGAAATTCCCGTCGCCAACTTGCCCGCTGCATTCGCAGGCTTGCGCATTGCGCAAATGTCCGACTTTCATGGCAGCCGTCATGTGACGCCGGCTTATTTAAGTGAAGCGGTCGATTTGGCGCAGTGCAAAACCCCGACCTCATCGTGCTGACGGGCGATTTTGTTCACAAGGGCTTTCGCCATGTCGCCGGAGTCGCCGAAGTGCTGGGCCGTCTGCGCGCTCCGCTGGGCGTCTTCGCCGTGCTCGGCAACCATGATTTCTCCGTGCGCACGGCGCTAGGCGTTCGTCGTCACCAGTTCTTGCACCAGGCCGTCGCCGATTCCCTGAACAATCAGGGCATTCGCGTTTTGCAAAATGAAAGTGCAACCCTGCGGCGCGGCGAGCAGCACGTCTTTTTGGCCGGCGTCGAAGATCTGTGGAGCCGCGTCTGTGACCTGGAGCGCACCTTCGCCGGACTGTGCCCCAGCGTGCCGCGTGTGTTGCTGGCTCACAATCCGTGCACCGTCGAGCACCTGCACGGCGAGCGCTGCGACCTCATGCTCTCGGGGCACACGCACGGCGGCCAGGTGAATCTCCCCGGCATCGGCCGTCTCGCCCTCGGCCCCCGCGGTCGGCGCTTCGCCGCCGGCCTCTATCACGTGGACAACACCGCCCTTTACGTCAACAAAGGCATCGGCTTCAGCCTCCGCATCCGCTACGGCGTCCGCCCCGAAGTCGCCGTCCTCACGCTCACCCCCCGTATCCAAGCCGCGGGATGAGCGCAGCGAATCCCGCGGATACCTCGCGCTGGGTTCCCGTTGACAAATCACCGCATCTCATTATTCTAAAGCAAAGAACGGGGCATAGCTCAGTTTGGCTAGAGCGCACGGTTCGGGACCGTGAGGTCGGAGGTTCAAATCCTCTTGCCCCGACTTTTTGTTGGAATGAAGCCCTTCGGCGGGAGCGTCGAAGGGCTTTCCCATTTTGAAGATGAGACTTACAGCTCGATGAGCGTGTTCAAGTCGGACGGCGCAACAGTCGCGCGTCCCAGAGTTTTTCCCCGCGCCGGTGTCCGAACGGTCCGAGCTTGTTCGTTATATTCATGCAAGGCGGGGGATAGGCCTCCGCCCGCGTATGCGAAACCGTTTGGAGTACCATCATGGCGAAGTTTTTGTGCATTTATCGCGAACCCACGGAGAACCGCGTCAAGCCGTCTCCGGAAGAAATGCAGGCCTTGCAGACGGCCTGGCACGCGTGGATGCAAAAGTTCAGCGCGGCGATCATGCCCGGAGGCGACGGCTTGAAGCGAACCGGCCGACTCTTGAAGGCTGGACTCGTGACCGACGGTCCCTATGCCGAAGCCAAGGAAATCATCGCCAGCTTCGGGGTCATCCAGGCCGACAACTACGACGCGGCGCTGGCGATCATCCGCGAGTGCCCTGCCGCAGCCGCGGGCTCGGGGTGGTCGATCGAGATCCGCGAAATGTATGGCTTCGCATGAGCGAACGGCTTCAAAAGCATCTACTTAACTCACAGGAGCGAAACATGGCTAAAAGCGTCCGAAGCGCCAAGAAAGCAGTGAAGGAAGCGGTCGCGCGCCCCGGCCCAGCGCGGACAAAGCGGACGGCGAAAGCGCCGTGCTCGCGCAGATTGCCGCGATGCCGGAAGCGGATCGCGCCATTGGCGAGCGGCTCCATGCGATCGTCAAAGCCAGCGCGCCGAACCTCGCGCCAAGACTCTGGTACGGTATGCCCGCGTACACCAAAAACGGCAAGGTCGTCTGCTTCTTCCAAAGCGCTCGGAAGTTCAAGACAAGATACGCCACGCTCGGCTTCATGCACGAGGCGAACCTCGACGAGGGCGCCATGTGGCCGACCGCCTTCGCGCTCAAGGAGTTGACCGCTGGCGACGAAGCAAGGATCGGGGCGCTGGTGAAGAAGGCGGTGAGTTGAGGAGTGAGTGGTGCAGCGCAACCGTCTTAACGCCGCATCCGGGAGGCCAGACTTTGTCTTCCATCGAAATGCTGGTCAGGTATAATGCTGGCATGGAACACGAACTTCTCACCGTTCAGAAGGTTAATGACCTCCAGGACAACGGCAAGCGCTGGCTAGAGAACGTTTTCGGCGAGCACCTCAAAGAGAACCAGCAGGTTTTCATTATGGTGTTCACGCCCGGCGTGCAGACGGACGAGGCATCGCGCCGCCAGGCACTTGCCAGCGTGAAGCAGACGATGAGCACCGTCGAGAAGAACCTGTCGGCAGCCGGGGTTTCTAATCAAGAGTTCGACGCCGCCGTGGACGAGGCGATTGCGAATTGCCCTAGTCAAAGGAGCCGGTGCGCGGTCAGGGCAGCGACGCCAGCGATACAATGAACGGGAAATGCAGCTTTAGGTTCGCAATAAGTTTTTGATCGTCCGTCACCAGTTCGCACCTCTCGCGTTCGGCGAGGGCCACATACAGACAGTCGTATAGTCCGCTGCGCGTCTTCGAGGAGATGTCGACTGCCCGGTCGAGCAGCGGTTCGTAAGGATGCATGACGGGCGGCGTCCGCATGACCCAGCCTAGCAACGGGCGGGCGTCAGCGACGGGGATGAGCTTCTGCCGCTCCGCCTTTGTGAGCGCGCTAGCGACCTCGCCGGAGAAAATGGACGGAGCGATCAGTTCGTGGACGGCATTCTGGAAGTCGGCCCGAAGCTGCAGGGCCTTGCCCGAGTTCGGCCGCGGGAAAACCCAGCAGAGGGCGGCGGAGGCGTCGAGGACGTACCTCATGAGTCGTCGTCGGCGAGGAGCGTCTGAAATGTCTCGTCGTCGATGACCCCGTGGGTCCGGCGGAGTTGTTCAGTGATCCGGGCCGCCCGCTCGTCGACGCGGCGGGCGACTTCCGGGTCGAGCGGAGCCTGCTCGAAGGCATGCCTCAGCACGGCCTCGGTGTCGGCGTGCTCGGAATCGGCGATGGTGTCGGTGGCGACGCTTGCGGTCTTCATAAGCCCATTGTCCCCCGCGGGCGACGGGGCGGTCAAGCTGAAATTCGGAATAGAAAGGGGAGTCGAATAAAGCACCCGGTTAACTCGTTGCGTCGATGATTGGTTTTGAAACGAGCTGCGTCCGGAAAGCGCGCCGGGGCTGATTGCAATGGCGGGAGTACGTTGCTTGCGAAATAGCGGTCGGGTACGATGAAGCCATGAAGCCGCGCGTCTATCTCGAAACGACCATACCGAGTTACCCGACTGCGTCGCCAAGCCCCGACTTGGCCGAGGAAGGAGACTGACGTGGACGATATTCTGCTAGAGGTTCGGAAGGCACGCGAAGCTTATGCAAAGGAGTTCGGTTACGACCTCCAGGCGATCCATCGCGACCTCAAAGCCCAGGAATAGGCGAGCGGTCGTCGGATTGTCTCGTTGTCTCCCCGGCGGCCCAAGCCGACGATGGTGAATGGGACAGGTGCACGACCATCCAACGATTCTGGCCGCACCAGCGGATGAAGCGGACCGGGGCCGCCATCCTGGTTGACGGGCGATGAGCTGAGGACTGAGCAACCCGACGGCGACGGAATGTCGATGATTGGTCTTGAAACGAAACTGTGTGCCCTTTTCCGAACAAGTAGTGACGCTACGCTCCCTAGTGGAAGTCGACCATGCTCCTCTTAGCAGAACAAATCGCCCGTGCGGTAGAAGTGATGCAGGAATACCTCCACGCACCGCCGACTGCGGTCGGCATGACCCCAGTGCAAAGGTCGGCGGAAGGCGACAAGGAACGTGTCGAGTTAATCGAGGGGGAACTCGGACATCTTGTTGCGGCTTACCTTGCTGGGAATGTCCCATTAGAAGAGTTCAAGACCAAGATTGACAGTGTGAATAAGCGCCATGAGAATTGGGGGTTCAAGGGCATCAAGGGCCAGATGTTTTTCAACATGGTCGTAAACGTCGCCCATGATCCTGCCGAATGTGACCAAGAGATTAAGGGGGCTATCGCCGTTCCGAGTAACGAGGATATTGCACGAAGTCGCATTAGGACGTTTTCCAGCTACGTCCGACGCATCGGGGACGGGTATGTAGAAGGAGGCGGCAAGAAGCAAGGACGCCCGAAACCTAGCAGCATTCTTTTCTTCTTGTCCTACTTCTGGCAGATTCAAGATCGGCGCACCTGGCCGGTCTGCTACACCAACTCCGTAAACGTGATGACTGATCTAAATCTATGGCAACCCACGGAAGACCTAGCCGACGATTATATCACGTTCAAGTACTTGCACGAAGAACTTGCCGAGGTGTTCACACGGGCGAGCGGACGGCCTTTCAATCTCTACGACGTTGAGCATGTCTTTTGGTTTAAAGGTGGGAATCCCTATGACGCGGTGACTTCCCAAGATAACGAGGTTACTGCTGCTACACAACCGTTGACACACGCCCTGCAAACCACTGTCGAGGAAAACCTGGTACGCCTACCCGAAAGTTACGTGCCGCCCATTGTCTCAATTTTGCCTCGTATGGCACGGAATGAGGAGGGCTTTGAAGCATTAGCACAGGCATCGGGGATAAGCCTCCCTAAAGCATTCGAGAAAGCAATCCATGCAGCGTTTACGATAATGGGGTATGAAACAAAACTCCTGGGTCAGGGTATGGGGCGTGTTCCCGACGGCCTGGCACTAGCCTCCGACGACTCCTACGCCATCATGTGGGACGGTAAGATTCGGCAGAGTGGGTATAACATGGGTACTGACGACCGTGCGATTAGGGAATACGTCCATTCTCAAGGCCCATCATTGAAGCGCTTTCGCAACATCTACTATCTCGTCGTGTCGAGCACGTTCCTTGACGATTTCGATAGCTCAATACGGTCGATCAAAATGGAAACCGACATAAGCGAGGTTTGCTTGCTGGAAGCGGCGGCGCTGGTAGCGATGGTTGAAATCAAACTCCGGAACCCGGTGCAGGTGTCTCTGGCGCTGACGGAATCCAGCAGCTATTCAGCAACAGCGGCATGATCACTGCCGGTGTCGTGGCGCAAACCATTGGTTAGGACAGGGGCAGCCATGACAAAACGAGGCGGTACACGCTATTACACGGCATGAGCGAACCGCGCGCTGGTGGAGCACTTTTTTCGCCACGAGTTCGGCCGCTTGTGCGTCGTGCTGACCCGGTCACTGGCGTGCCCGTCTGGCCTTCGCCGTGCATGTCGCTGTTGATAGCGCCTCCAGTATTCAAGGCAAGGTCGCCAGCGGCACGATGAACGGGAAGTGGGGCGCGAGATTATTGACCGACTTCTGGTCGGCCGTGATCAGCTGACACCCCTCGCTGCTCAGCCAAAGCCACGTAGAGGCAATCGTAGTAGCCGCTCCGGGTTCGTGAGGAGATGTCGATGGCCCGGGCGATCAGCGGCGCATGCGCGATCAGAACGGGGGGACTGTTCATGACCTTGGCGTAGAGCGGGGCCGCCTGGCCGACGGCGATGTCTTTTTGCCGCTCGGCCTTTGTCAGGGCGCCGGCCACTTCATCGATGAAGACGGCGGGAGCGAGGAGTTCATGGATTTGCCGCTGGTATTCATCGCGCAGCCGGACGGCTTTCGGCGTGAGTGGGCGGGGAATGACCCAGCAGATCGCGACGGAGGCGTCAAGGACGTACTTCATGCGTCGTCATCGTCGTGAAGCAACGCCTGGAACCGGGCATCGTCCATGACGCCTCGGGTGCGGCGGATTTCCTCCGTGATCCGGTCGGCACGCTCCTCGATCCGGCGGGATGTTTCGGGATCAACCGGGGTGCCGTCGATAATCCGCTTCATCACGGCGTCCAGGTCTGCCAGGACTTGCAGGTCAATGCCCGCGGGTTCGGTTTCGGCGGTGCTCATACCCGTATTGTCCTCGGAACGCGGGAGTCTGTCAAGGACACTGCATCATGAGCGAACCGCGCGCCCTGGTGGAGCACTTTTTTCGCCACGAGTTCGGCCGGCTCGTCGCCGTGCTGACCCGGTCGCTCGGCGTGCGCCGGCTCGCCCTCGTCGAAGATGTCGTTCAAGCCGCGCTCGTGCGGGCCCTGGAAACCTGGTCTCGGCGGGGCGTGCCTGAAGACCCGGCCGGCTGGCTTTACCGCACTGCCCGCAACCTGGCGATCGACGCGCTGCGGCGGGAACGAACCCACGCCCAGGCATTGCCGCGTCTGGCCGATGACGCCGAGCGGGAGTGGCGGGGTCAGGAGGCCCGCGCCGAGCGGGTCGCCGCTCGAAGCGCATTTCGCCGACGAGATCGGCGACGAGCCGCTGCGGCTGCTCTTTATCTGCTGCCACGAAGCGGTGCCGGCTGAATCCCGCGTCGCCATGGCGTTGCGGACACTCTGCGGTTTCGGCACCGCGGAGATCGCCCGCGCTGCTCACCACCGAGGCCAACGTCCAGAAGCGGATCGAGCGGGCGCGGGATCGGCTGCGCGAGCTGGACGTGGCTTTTGACACGCTTTCCGCCTCGGCCAACATTCCGCCGCCGACGCGCCTGGCGAGAAGCCCTCCGCTTTACCACTGCCCGCGCCGATCAAGATTTTCTGCATCGCCGCCTCGCCGCCTGCCGGCCCCAAAAAGGGTGAGCCAAGGATTGTTCCTCCACCACCTCGATGCTAGTCTTGGCGCAAACGATCTGGTAAAAGTTAGAGGACGGCAGCCTAGCCCCGCATCCAACCTCAAGGAGAAGACCGTGAAATACTTGCTGGCTTTGGTCCTTGTTGGTTGCTGCGCGGTGCGGTCGGCGTGGGGGCAGGAAACGAAATCATTGCGTGCCGGCATTATCGGTCTAGACACGTCGCACGTCGTGGCGTTTACGCGGGTTCTCAACAACCCCAATAATGCGGGCGACCTTGCGGGCGTGCGCGTGGTTGCCGCCTTTACGGGAGGCAGCCCTGACGTGGCGAGCAGCCGCGACCGGGTGGCCGGCTACACCAAGCAATTGCGCGACGAATTCAAGGTGGAGATCGTGAGCTCCATTGGCGAATTGCTAAGCAAGGTCGATGTGGTCCTCCTGGAAAGCGTCGATGGCCGGCCGCATCTCACGCAAGCCACGCCCGTGCTCAAGTCCGGCAAGCCTATATTCATCGATAAACCAATTGCCGGCTCACTGGCCGACGCGCTGGCGATCTTCGATTTGGCCGATAAATACAAGACGCCGGTCTTTTCCAGTTCGTCACTGCGATACTATCCGGGAATTGCCGGGGTCAAAAGAAACGCCAAGGTCGGCGCGGTGATGGGATGCCTGGCTTATGGCCCGTGCTCCCTGGAAGAGCACCATCCGGACTTATTTTGGTACGGTATCCATGGCGTGGAATCGCTATTTACCATTATGGGCACGGGTTGTCAGACGGTCAGCCGAGCGCATAGCGCCGATGCCGATGTCGTGACGGGCATTTGGGCCGATGGCCGCATCGGCACCTTTCGCGGCATCCGCCGAGGCAGCTCCGGCTACGATGCACTGGTGTTTGGCTCGAAGGGCATTGCGTTGGCAGGCGGCCAGGGGGATTACGAACCCCTGGTTAAAGAGATTGCCCGCTTTTTGAAAACGGGCATAGCCCCAGTGTCCTCGAATGAAACCATCGAGATTTACACCTTCATGGAAGCGGCCGATGAAAGTAAACGGCAGGGCGGCAAGCCCGTTGCCATGGAAAGCGTCCTGCAAAAGGCGCGGGCGATTAATGCGAAAAAGCGGCTTGGAGGCATGCTTGGCGCGAATACGTGGGATCGCTTTCGCGGCCCCAATGGCACTGGCACGGTGATTGATAAAGATGTGCCGGTCACTTTCAACTCTAAGGAAAACGTCGTCTGGAAGGTCGCTTGCCGGGTCATGGCAATTCCAGCCCCATTGTCTGGGGCAACCATCTCTTCGTGCAGTCGGCCAGCAAGGATGGCAGTCGGCGGACGCTCTCATGCCTGGACACCGCCGGCGGCAAGACACTGTGGGAAAGGAGCATTTCCGGCGCGCCTGTCCGCATTCGCGCCGACAGTTCCTCCGCCTCCTCCACGCCGACGACCGATGGCGAGGCGGTGTACGTCTCGTTCTGGGATGGCAAGAACGTTCATCTCGCGGCTTATGACTTTCAGGGCCAAAAGCTTTGGAGCAACGATTTGGGGCTGTTCAACAGCCAGCATGGCGCGGGGCCTCGCCGATTCTATTCAAGGACCTGGTGATTCTCGCCAACGATATGGACAAGGACGATTTCGATTCCAAAGTGCCGAATGCCCGGCCGTCCACAGTGCTGGCATTCAACAAGCGGACTGGTAGCCTGGTCTGGGAATCGCCCAGGGCGGCTGAGCGTGCGCTGCTATTCGGCGCCCTTTTTGCTCCACAGGCCCGGCAAAAGCGAGCCCGATCTGGTCATCACCAGCACGACGGCCGTCACGGGCTACAACCCCGAAAATGGCACAATCCTATGGGAGGCCAAGGGCTGGCAGAATCACGCCTTGAAATCACCCATGCGGACCGTCGCTTCACCGGCGCTGGCCGGCGATGTTCTATGCGTCTGCAGCGGCGGCGATGCCGGCCGCTTCGCCATTGGATTGGTGATTCCGGGCGAGGCCTCGAAGCAACCGCCCCAGCGTCTCTGGGAAAATCGCAAGGATTTTCCCTATGTGCCAAGCCCGGTGGCCCGAGGCGATTATTTCTACTTCGTCAACGACGCGGGCTTTGCCGGCTGCTATCACGCCCGCACCGGCAAGCGGCTCTGGTTCGAGCGGCTGGCCGATGGTGGTTTCACGGCCTCGCCGCTGGTGATCAATGGCAAGGTTTATGCCACGATGCCGCGGGTGACGTATTTGTTTTGCCGCAGAGCGAACTATCGGCTCTGGCACAGTGAGATTTGGCGAAGCGGTTGCGCCACCGCGGCGGTTGCCGATGGCCTTTATATTCGCGGCGAACGCCATTTGTTTTGCATCGGCAAAAGCCGCTGAAAGCGTACCAGTTCTCCCCCCTTACGAAGGGGGGGCGGGGGGGTTGGTAGGCTCGACAGGGCTATCCAACCCCCCCGCCCCCCCTTCGTAAGGGGGAGGAAGATCCAGCCTTTCATGACCAAAAATAAACGAGTGTCGCACTCGCCTGGAGATGAGCATGTTAACCATCCACGATCGCCGGTCGTTTTTGCGCATCGGCAGTCTGACTCTGGGCGGCTTGGCATTGCCGCACCTTTTAGCCGCCAAAGCACGTGCCGCGGAAACGAAAGCCGTCGTCAAGGACAAGTCGGTCATATTTCTTTTTCTCCATGGCGGGCCGCCGCAAACGGAGACGTTTGATCCCAAAATGACCGCCGCTGCCGAGTTCCGCAGCACCACCGGCGAGGTCGCTACCCGTATCCCCGGCGTCACGTTTGGCGGCTCGTTTCCGCGTCTGGCGGCGCTGGCCGACAAGCTCGCCATCGTCCGTTCCTTCGTGCCCGGCAACGGCAATCACGACATCAAGCCAGTCGTCAGCAAGGACAGTTTCGGCGCCAACCTCGGCTCGATCTACGCGCGTGTGGCGGGGCGGAATGATCCGGTCAGCGGCATGCCGACCAACGTCGTGCTGTTTCCTCGCGCCGTGGATGCCGAGCACCCAGGCCGGCACGACGAGTTTCGGCAAGTTTGACGCGACCGGCAGCCTCGGAGCGGCCTGCGCTCCCTTCGATCCGAGCGGCGGCGGCGCAACTGCAAAGCGACATGCGGTCTCACGATCCCGCTGGCACGCCTGGACGATCGCCGCCGCCTACTGAGCCAACTGGATCGCGTGCAATGGGAGTTGGCCGAGGGCCGCCTGCTGGATGGCATCGACCGCATGCGCGAGCAGGCGCTGCGGACCGTGCTGGGCGGCGTGGCCGATGCGTTTGATCTGAGCCGCGAGGATCCGCGCGTCGTCGCCCGCTATGACACCGCGCCGCTGGTTCGGCCCGGGGCCATCGACCGCAAATGGAACAACTACCACAACTACGTCGATAACGCCAAATCGCTGGGCCGGCTGCTGCTCCTGCGCGCCGGCTGTGCGAGCGCGGCTGCGGCTTTGTCACCGTCACGACCAACTTCGTCTGGGATTTTCATGCCGACGTCAACAATGCCGGCGTCGCAGAAGGCATGGGCTACATGGGCAGGCCGCTGGATCATGCCCTGTCGGCGTTCATCGCCGACGTGGCGGCACGCGGACTCGACGACAAAATCCTACTGGTGGCTTGCGGCGAGATGGGCCGGTCGCCGCGGATCAACGCCAACGGCGGCCGCGATCATTGGGGCAACCTCGGTCCACTGCTTCTGACCGGCGGCGGGCTGCGCATGGGCCAAGTCATTGGCCGATCCGACCGCAACGCCGGCGAACCCGTCTCCAATCCCGTCCGCATGCAAAACCTCATCGCGACCATTCTGCACACGTTATTCGACGTTGGCGAGCTTCGCCTCGTCCCCGGCCTGCAACGTGAAATCGCCCAGGTGATGACGGGGTGGCAGCCGATTCCGGGGCTGGTGTGATAGCGAGCGGAAACAGCCATGGCAACTTTAACTTTTACGGCGACGATAAAGATTCGAGGTATCAACCCATTTATCCTCGTGAGTGCGCTTTGAGCGAATGCCATCAACCCGGGTTGGCGCAAACCGCTTCCAGTCCTTGTGCGATCAATGGAGAACCGGAGAATGCCTGGCCCATCAACATGATGCCGGTGGGCGACGGCAGTTTCTACCTATACTTGCGAGGCGACGTTCGCAAGGCGTCACGCACGACGGTGGGTGATCGCGTGTGCGTGGAGATCGTTTTTGACGCGAGCTATCGAAACGGCCCCCAACATCCCATGCCCCAATGGTTCAAGCAGGCGCTCATCGAAAACCCGCACACCATGAAGAACTGGAAGGCACTCGCTCCAAGCCGCAGAAAGGAAATCCTCCGCTACTTCGCGAGCCTCAAGTCGCCAGACGCTCGTGCCCGGAACCTCAGCAAAGCCCTCCACGTGCTTTCGGGCGCAATGGGACGATTCATGGCTCGTACGTGGGAGAAGGGATCGTAGGCGAAATGATATGGGCCTGGTTCTCGCGGATTATTCGACCCAGAAGTTCATCCCAATGGCGGTATCTTTTTTTCCAGCACCTTGTCGATTTGCCGCTATTTCATTCGACTACAAGATAGTGGTTAGCCGCGACGCGAATGCGGAGCGCGAGAGGCGTCGTCCCGCGCTCCGCTTTGCGTCGCGGCTAATCAATGATGTTTCCTCTTATTTTAAGGAGTTTCAAAATGAGCCAGTCTATTCAACCCATCCCCGCCGGCCAGGAGAATCTCATTCCGCACTTGGTGTGCGATCCATGCACCGCGGCGATTGAATTCTACAAGAAAGCGTTTGGCGCGGAGGAAGTCAGCCGTTTGCCGGCGCCGGATGGCCGCATCATGCATGCGCAGCTTCGCATCGGTAAGAGCCTCATATACCTCGTCGACGATTTTCCCGAGCAGTGCGGCGGGAAAGCATCCTCGCCCAAGGCCCTGCAAGGCACGCCGGTGAGCATTCACCACTACGTCGAAAACTGCGATGCCGCCATCAAGCGCGCCAAGACGCCGGCGCCACCGTGTTGATGCCCGCTGCCGATATGTTCTGGGGCGATCGCTTCGGCGTCGTCCAAGATCCCTTTGGCCATAAGTGGTCGTTCGCGACGCACATCAAGAACCTTACGCCGGATCAAATGCGGGCGGCGATGAAGGAGGCGTTTGCGCAAAAGATGTAATAGCAACGCAAGCAATGGCGGCGTGTGCCATGGCAGCGCACGCCGCCGGGACCAAGGCGAGAAAAAAATGGCAGAGCCTGTGATCGTCCACCGCACGGGGCCGCTTTCGGAATCTAATTCCCGATTGTCTGGCGTCGGCCAATCGTTCTCGATACAGGAGTGGCGCGGAAGCGGGCCGCCTGCGCTTCACGTCCATTTCATGGACGACGAAGCCTGGCACATACTGGAAGGTTCGCTAAAATTCCGCTTTGCCGACCGGGAGGTCGAGGTCGGCCCTGGCGGCACGGTGTTCGTTCCCGCCGGAGTTGCGCACACCTATGAAGCGGTCAATGCTCGCTATCTCATCATTCTGACGCCGCGTTTGGCTGCCTTGATCGACGAATTACAGATAACATCCGAGCGCGCCGCAGTTCCGGGTGTATATCAGAAGTACGCGTCTAAACTACTTGAATAGGCCGCGTCGAATTTGCCGATCCAGCGATCCGGGATCTCGTGAATCGGCACGATCGTTCCTGTCTCACGCGGCTGAAACGGATCGGCAGCTCATCGAGATCGAACGCCGCCATATTGAAAACGAGCGTCATCACGTTGAAATCGAGCGCCGTCGGGCCGATACGGAGCGGGCCATTTTTGAGCGCTTCGGACGTGTCGAGCAAGACATTGCGAACATCGTCCGGATTTTAGGCGAACACGGAAGGATTATCGAACGGCTGACCGACGCCGTTCGCGAGAAAATCGGTTCAAGGGTCAGGAATGAATTTGGCCTGTTTGCATGACTAGGCACTCAACAGATCATCCAGCGCATCGCTAAGAAGCGGGAATTGAAACTCGAACCCGTCATCCAGCAACCGCTTCGGAAAAACATATCGCCCATAAAGCGCAAGCTCGGAATCCGTCCGCAAGAACCAGCGCGCCCCTAGACGAGCCATCCACGCGGACGCCGGCAGACCGATGGGCATGCCAACGGCGCGGCGAAGCGGGCACATGAACTCGCGCTGACAGACCGGGTTCGGTGACGACGCAATATACACGCCCTTCATGGAGGGATCATTAAGTGCGCGCTCGAATATGAGATTCATGTCGCTTTCGTGAAGCCAACTCATGCCTTGATCGCCCGAGCCAACTCGGCCGCCCAAGCCAAGCCGGGCGAGCATTCGCAAGCGTGCCAGTGCGCCGCCACCGGCGCCGCGGTCGCGACCAAGAATAAAACTGGTTCGGAGGATCACTCCGCGCCTGATTCGGGAGTACGCTGGCTCGAAATTCCTCTTCCCACGCCCTTCCAACGAAAGGGGCCAAGCCATAGCCCAAGGGCGAATCCTCGGTACACGTGACTTGCGGCGGGTCGCCGTAGATATGTGCCGTGCTCATCTGCACCCATACGGGGGGCGGTGAATCGACGGAGCGCACCGCCAATCCCAACACGCGTGTCGCTTCAACGCGGGATCGAAGAATCTCATCCTGAGAATCGGGCGTCTTGATGCAATCGACGCTGCGACCGACCAAGTTGACCAAACCAACAGCGCCGTCCAATTCTCGGCGCCATTCGCCGAGCGTCGCGCATCCCAGGGCACATGCTTCCATGGCCCAGTGATTTTCGGCGGCTGCCGCGACAGGAGAACGATGGGCTTCCCCGTAGCGGCTAAATGATTGGCAAGCGCAATGCCCAAAAAGCCAGTGCCACCGGCAATGACGATTGGGCCAGACGAGACAGCAACACTCATCGAATTTTCCCGGCATTACCTCTTGCGGAATGGGTCAATAGGAAATACCGCAAGGCAACGCCGGAGTTAACCGTTGGGTTGCAAGAATCTGTTACTTCAAGAGCGAATTGACATCCTTCAATTGTCCGGAGTCGCGCAAGATGAACGGGCGCAGGACATCGCCATCGATTGTGTTTGGAGCGGAGTATGCGGAGGCGTCGGCTGTTGCAAAACTAAATAAACCAT
Source organism: uncultured Planctomycetota bacterium (assembly GCA_963750865.1). Lineage (GTDB taxonomy): Bacteria > Planctomycetota > Planctomycetia > Gemmatales > Gemmataceae > CAVVSQ01. The sequence continues at coordinate 645,007 of CAVVSQ010000014.1, read as the reverse complement.
CGGCGATCATCCCGCCCGAGAGGGACGGCAACGGTATTGCGGCATCGTAGGTAATATCAACTGGTTTCGTCCAAGGAACCGCTTCGCCAGCCGCCACTATCGCGATGGTACTCACCGTGCCATCGGGAATATTGCGAATGCTAATCTTTTTGCCCGTCTCGAACACCGTGCCTTCACCCACAAACACCTGGTAGAAAGTCTTGTAGTTGTTTTTTGGAGGCGTATCGACGCTGTCATAAATCTGTGGCATCTTGGCCAAGAGCTTGCGGTTGTGTGCGCTATTCCATGGTTCGTCGTGGTGAAACTGCTTGTAGAGCTTCTCTTCCCCAAAGAAAGGCAGCAGCGCGACCCGCCAACTTAGGAGGGGCCTGCCGGCTCCGTCGGTCGTGGACGCGGGGGGGAAGTGGCCATGGTTTTCAAGATATCGATGCATGGCCCGAACTAAGCGAGCAAGGTTCGCGTTGCAGCGAGCGCGGGCTTTCCTCATTTTCGCTTTTTGAACTGCCTCATCATCGACAGGGAGATTTTTTGGTCGAGCGGATGCCGGCGCAAACGTCCAAACGCGTTTGCGCTGGTCGTCTTTAGGCGAATTGAAATCCTTCGGCCGTTCGTTGCCACTAAATTCATATCCACCCTGCAGCGCGATGGTTAGCTTGCCATCTTTTAGGCGATAGAGCCAGCGCATAATCTGGCCGTCTTGGAACATATCAAGGGTTTTCATGTCGTCGACCGTTTCGAGCTTAAAACTTGCATCCCAACAATACTTATCCGCTTGATACTCCATCTTATTTCTGATGAATGTTAGTTCCCTTCCCGGTACAGGTGTTGTTTCTTTTCCCATCCACACTTGTTTTTCAAGCTTCCAAGTGCCTTGCAATTCCTCCTCGTCCGACTTTTGTTGGGCTTGGCTTTGCTGGCTTTTTGCAGCTTGATTAGGTGCTTGTCTCGCCGTTGCTGGCTGGCTCCGCGCCACGGTCCAACCGTCGCGTGTGAAGATGCCGATTCCGCACCCTGCGAGACAAGTAAGCATTACCAGCACCGCGATGGTGATTTTGTTTAGCAACATGGCTCTGAGAACTCCTTCAGTTAGCGCCGCGACAGGCGCCGCCTTCCCAGTTCAAGGTGAATTCTGCATTTGATTTCAACTTCTCCAACAGGCCCGAAGGGCCGAAAGTCAACAGCCAGGGGCGTTAGCCCCTGGAACGGAACTGCGCTTCCAATAAACCCCGTTAGGGGGAAGTCGCCAATGGCACGACCGCGCTCTACCGCCCCTACGGGGCTGACCATTGCACCGCATTTTCACCAGGGGCTTTCGCCCTTGGCTATTGGCTAGCGCCCTACGGGGCTAGTGAGCCCCGAGAAGAATGTGTTTTCCGCGAGACAGTCTCATCACCCCTAAAAAAACACCCACGTCACCAACAAGCATACCGGCACCAGGCTGACACAGGCATAGCCCAAATAGCCGAAAAAGCTTGGCATCTTGTACCCGGATTGCTCGGCGATCGCTTTCACCATGAAGTTGGGGCCGTTGCCGATATATGTCATCGCACCCATGAAGACGGCGCCGGTGCTGATGGCGGCCAACAAGTGCGGCTGCGCTGAGGCGAGGGAGCCGATGTTGTCGCCGTGGGCGGCGAGCGTGGCCAAGGCTAGATATGTTGGAGCATTGTCGAGAAACGCCGACAGGCCGCCGGTGATCCAGAAGTATTGCCACGGTTCGGTGATGCCCAACTCGCTGCCGTGCAATTTAAGCAACTCCAGCGCCGGGACCATGGCGACGAAGATCCCGAAAAATAACACCGCCACTTCGATAATGGGTGACCAGCTAAAGCCGTTGGTCTGGCGCAGGGTCGCGGGTGTCAGCCACAACGATAAAGCGCCCATGAGCACCATGATCGCGCCGCCGATGGCTTCGCCCAACGTGCCGGGCACGATTCCCTGAACCAGCACGCCGCCGATCACGCCGGCCAGGAGCGGCAGGTTGATTAACCCCTCAATGCTCACGGATCGATTTTTCTCGGTCGAAGCGAGTTCTCCTTCGTAGGACGGCTCTCCTGAGCTGTGCGGCTCAAGAGACGGCTCAGGAGAGTCGTCCCACAACTTCGGAAGAGTTGCTTCTTTCCGGTAGGCCAAAGAGTCCCAGATGAAAAATGTCGCCAGGACAAGGCCATTCGCGAGCAGCCATTCGCGCCACAATGTCAGGGTCCATGTAAAAGGCACGCCGTTGAGAAAGCCGAGAAATAGCGGTGGATCGCCCAGAGGCGTCAGCAAGCCGCCGATATTGCCCACGACGAAGATGAAGAAGATGGGCAAGTGCGTGGTGTGCCGCCGCGTTTTGTTGATGCGCAGCATGGGCCGAATCAGCACCATGCTGGCTCCAGTCGTGCCGATCAGGTTGGCAAGCACCGCCCCAATGGCGAGGAAAGCCGTGTTGATCGACGGCTTGGGTGCCAAGTCGCCGTGCAAGACAATCCCGCCCGAGACCACGAATAGCGAACCGAGGAGGATAATGAACGAGACATATTTAATCATCTCGTGCGCGAGTGCCGCCAAGGCCGGTTGCCCCGTTGCAACTTGCACTGCGGCAAGAAAAACAATCACCGGCAAGGCGACGACGAGCGACACGATGGCTTTGTTGCGGTTCTGGTGCCACCAGTGCTCGGCGACCAATGGCAAGACGGCGATGCATAGCAGCAGTAGCGCGAACGGAGTCACCGACCACGCGGGCACATCCAGCGGTGCGTTTTCCGCCGCGGCGGCGTCTGAGACAAAAACCAAACACAGAAAGCCGGCCCCAAGGCAACGCCACCACATGATCGCTCTCGGCAGGTTCGCCACTCTTTGGAAACTGGTGCGGACGGCGTGCCGCGCCAGTGGACTGGCGATAAGCATATGCGGATTTTCGCAAGTGGGCCACGGCGGACGGTGCATCCGGCGAAAAATGCAAGTTCAAAAAAGAGCCGCGCACGCAGTAAGCGGATTATGAGCATGCGCCGCGTACCGCGCGGCTCTTTAAGGAGCTGAGCATGATTCGGTATCGACTTTTACCGCTTCTGGGTTGCGTTCTGTGTTTACCCGCAACCATGGGCGCTGCCGCCGAGGATGATCGGGTTGCCGCCACTGCGGCGGCGCGTGAACTCTCGCACCAACTCTTCGTCCTGCAAAACACGATGGCCAACATCCCAGGCCCTCCGATGGGCCGCGAGCTTTATCGGCAATGCGAACAAGTTCAGAATTACTTGAAAAACTTCCGCCAACAATTGAAGCGTCCAGTGAGCCGCGAGCAACTGACCGCCGATTTCGACAAAATGGACGCGACGCTCGAACGGCTCCTTGACGACGTGAAGGGGTTCACGCAGTGGGATGTCCCCATGCGCGGGGTGGTTCGGCAAGTACGCGCGGCGGCGCATGATTTGCAATTTGCGGTCGCTGCCGGCGACGGCTCGGGTGTGGGGATCGGCCCGACCGCCTATGGCCAGGCCTTGGCACTCATGACCAGAGGCGAAAACTTTGCGGCCATGGTCAAATACGTGTTCGACGAACAGGACAGCCTTAAAAGCTGGAGCGCCGATCTCGCCAACTTCGCGCGTGCCGGCACCAATCTAAAGCGCCTCGAAGCGAGCCAGGCTCCGCCGAATGAATTGCGAAGTGAGTTACTGGAAACGGAGCGAGCATGGGACAAGGTCGTTGTGCGCGTGAAAATGCTGCCTGAGGGGCAATATCTTCTGTTGCGGCGCCAGGCTGCACAGGTGGACGAGATACTGTCGCGCCTTGCTCGAATTCATGGGATCCAAAACCGCCGCGCCCCATTGGTGGACCCGTTCGCGCTCGAGGAGCCGATTAGGCCAAAGTGAAGCCAAGTCAACCCGATGCGGCCACGGGCACCGTCAAAAAAAGAGACTCGCGTCAAAACCGCGACGATCGGAGCGCACGGCATATTCGGGACCGTTTGCGGAATTTGCACGTATGCCCCTGCCATCTTTCGCTTGGCAGATTCTAGGAACCAATTAAAATAAAAGGAACCACCGCCCGCGGTCCAGGTTTAATATCTCGGACCATCTCCTGGGACGTTGCTATGGATAATGTGGACGCGAAGGTATTGGCAGACTTGGCGGTTCGAGTCGGTTTGTTGACGCCAGACCAAATTAACGACGCTTGGGCGGAGGTAGGGCAGCGCGGCGGGGAGCCGGAACCGTGGTTGCGCGTTCTTCAGCGCAGGGGGCAATTGACTCCTTTACAAAGCGGCAAACTTCTCAAGCAAGACAAAGACGGCTATTTCCTGGGCGGTTTTCGCCTGCTTTACAAAATCGCGTCAGGCAGCTTCGGCCGGGTCTATCGCGCCGACGACCCGCGCTCCGGCCGCGTCGTCGCCGTCAAGGTCTTGCGCCGCAAATGGAGCGAGAAAAAAGAGAATATCGAGTTGTTCGAGCGTGAGGGCCGCGTGGGCATGGCCCTGCGGCACCCAAACATCGTCGAGATCATCGCGGTGAATCGCGACGCGGCGTCGCGCCAGTATTTCATCGTGATGGAATTTGTCGAGGGTGGCAACCTTCGAGATTTTTTGACGATCCGTAAAAAACTCGATGCCGCCCGAGACGCTGCGCATTCTCGAAGATGTCGTGTCCGGCCTGCATTACGCCTTGACCCAGAAGCTGACGCATCGGGACATGAAGCTCACCAACGTGCTGATCTCAAGTCAAGGCGTGGCCAAATTGGTCGATTTCGGCCTGGCCGGCGTCATGGCCAAGGAGCACGGTGACGCCGAGGACAGCGAAGTCGATCGGACCGTCGATTACGCCGGCCTCGAAAAAACCACCAATGTAGCCCGCGGCGACACGCGCAGCGATATTTTCTTTTTAGGCTGCGTGGCCTATGAGCTGTTGACGGGCCGTTCCCCCTTGGAAATGTGCAAGGATCCGCGCGAGCGCATGAAGCGCGAGCGGTTCACGAGCATCCGACCGATGGCACCCGAGGAAGTGCATGGTCCCCATTCGGTGATTCGTCTGGTGGAGACCATGATGAGTCTCAACCCACTGGAACGCTTTCAAACGCCGTCGCAACTGCTCGAAGCCATCCGCGATGTTCGCCGTGAGTTAAGCGGCGAGACCAACTCCGAGAGTAAGAAGGCGGGCCCCAAAGTGCTTTTTTTGGCGGAGAAGGACGAGCGTTTACAGGATGTTTTGCGCGACAAGCTCAAGAGCATGGGCTTTCGCGTCTTGATCGCTGCCGATCCGGTCCGCGCCGTCGATCGGTTTCGCCAACAGCCCTTCGACTTTCTAGTCGTCGATGCGGGCACCACGGGCGAAAACGGCATCCACATCTATGAACGCCTCCTCAACGATGCCGACCGCCAAAAAGTGCCTCTTCATGGCATCCTCATGCTGAGCGAGGATCAGGCGAAGTGGGAGCAAAAAATCACCCAGCGGCCGAACTCGGTGGCCCTCGTGCAGCCGATCAAGCTCAAGCAATTGCTTCGCCAAATCGAAGAAATGCACACACCTCCGCTGGCCCCCCCTTCGTAAGGGGGGAACAGGATTTGAGCCTATCGACGGGTGGCACGCCCTGAGGTACTCCGAAGGGCGTGTCTTTTCGCGGTATCACGCCCTTCGGAGTACCTCAGGGCGTGCCACCCGTCGATCCACTATCCCCGCTTCGGAATCTCACGCCCAATCTTGGTCATCAGCAGTTGCATGTCATCCCACACTTCGCGCTTTTTTTCGGGATGGCGATGAGGCAATAGATAGGACGGATGATAAGTCACCCAAACGGGGATGCCTCGATAGTCGTGGAAGCGGCCACGCAGGCGGCCTAGTGAAAGAGTGGTATTGAGGAGGGCGCCGGCTGCGCAGACCACCCAGCGCCACCAGGTATTTGGGCTGAATCAATTCAAGCTGTCGTTCCAGAAACCCCCGACAATTCGCGAGTTCATCAGGTAACGGCGTGCGATTGCCAGGGGGCCGGCATTTGATGGTGTTGCATATATAGACCTCGTCGCGCGTCAGGCCGCACGCGGCGAGGATTCGCGTCAGCATTTGGCCGGCCTCGCCGACAAAAGCAAGTCCTTGCTTGTCTTCATCGCCACCGGGTGCCTCGCCGACAAAGCAAAGCTCGGGGCCGACCTTACCCTGACCGAAAACGGTTTGCCTGCGCGTGGACGCCAAGCCCGCACACCGCGTGCATTGCGTGACTTCCTTGGCCAGCAACTCCAACTCTTGGCGGCGCCCGTCGGCAGGCGCATGGTCTTGAACGACCGGTCTTTCATCGGGTGCGAGGGGGCGATGGGCTCACCAGCAGCTGCCGTCAGCTTGGAGGTCGAAAGCGATTGCGCCACTTCCGCGACGGGAGTCGGAGGTTGCATCATCAAGGCTTTGCCGACAGGCGACCATTCAACCCCCGCGCGCGCAGGCTTTCGAGATGGGCGCGAAGTTGGCGGCGCAATTGATCGGCATCGAAAGATGGCATATTTCACTCGCTTGGCTTCGGTTTTTGCTTATTTTACAGGAGCCGGCGCATTTAACGAGCCGCGCGTACGGTAAACGGTTAATCCGAATCGTCATCTTTAAGCGCTTACTTCGTGCGCGGCTCTTTGGTAGAATCTGGCTTATCCAATAGTTCGCATGAGCGTGGGAGCCCCCTGATCATGGCATCGTTTACGGCCACCGTGGACGAGTCCGAACCCGAGCATAGCCGGGACTGGACGCGCGCGTTGTTCGAGGCCATCGACGACGCGGTATTCGTGCACGACCCGGCGGGCAATATCTTGGAAGCCAACCCGGCCGCCTGCCGCCGCTTGGGCTACACGCGCGGGAAATGCTTGAGCTCAACACGCGCGACATCGACGACCCGGATTTCGCGGCCGGTTTCAAGGATCGCCTGGAGCTACAGCTGCACGGCGGCGGCTTTCGCTGCGAGGGGCGCCATCGCACCAAGGACGGCCAAGTCATTCCGGTGGACATCAACACGTCGTCGGTGATGCTGGGCGGCAAGCCGGCCATCCTCGCGGTGATGCGCGACATCACGCAACAAAAGCAAACCGAGGAAACGCTGGCCCGCCAAAGCGAATTGCTGTCGTCGATCTTGAGCAACATGGGCGATGCGGTCGTCGTGGCCGATACGGACAAAAGGCTCCTGCTCTCCAACCCGGCCGCTCAGCGTCTCTTTGGCCTGGGCAGCGCCGGCCAAGGCATCGGCGCCAAGATGGATGGGCGGCGCCTTTACCTTCCCGACAAGATAACGCCTTTCCCCGCCGATCAGACGCCTCTGGATCGCTCTATCCGCGGCGAGGAAGTCAACGAAGTCGAAGTCTACGTGCGACCGCCGCAAGCGCACTCGGGCTTGTGGCTGAGCGTCACCGGCCGGCCCATTCGCGACGAACAGGGCAACATCAAAGGCGGCGTAATCGTCTGCCGCGATTTCACCGAGCGCAAGCGCGCCGCCCGCCGGCTGGCCGCCCAATACGCCGTAGCTCGGGCGCTGGGCGAAGTTGACAGTCTGGGAGCATCGGCGCGTCAGATATTGCAAGTTCTGTGCGAAGGGCTCGGCCTCGACATCGGCATCATTTGGGTAGTCAATGCCGCCGACAATTGCTTGAACTGCCTTGAAAGCTGGCACCTTCCGGGTCTCTCTTTCCCGCGCTTCGAGGAAGCAACCCGCCACATCGCCTTGGATCGCGACCGCGATGTTCCGGGCCAAGCCTGGGTGCGCGCGGCACCTTATTCGCTGGCTTTCGACGATGCCGGCGCGCTGCTCACGCTGCGCTGCACGCTCGCGAAGAATGAAGGGCTCAAGGCTTCCCACGCCTTCCCTATCCAGGGAAGCGCCGGCATCGCGGGCGTCATCGAGTTCTTGAGTCGTGTCATCGCCAAGCCCGACGACGATTTGTTGTCGATGATGGAAGCGATCGGCAGCCAGATTGGACAGGTCCTGGAGCGACAGCGCGTCGAAGACGCCCTGCGCGATTCCGAGGCGCTCTATCAATCGCTCGTGCAGTCCTTGCCCCAAAACATTTTCCGCAAAGACCGCAATGGCCGGGTCACCTTCGCCAACCAGCATTACTGCGCCACGCTTAAATTGCCCTTGTCCGAGCTTTTGGGCAAAACCGACTTCGACCTGTTTCCGCCGGGCCTCGCGGCGAAGTATGTGGAAGATGACCGCCTGGTGCTGGCGGCAGGCAAAACGTTCGAGGCCGTGGAAGCCCATCATTTGCCGCAAGGGGGCACGATCTATGTCCAGGTCGTCAAAACGCCGGTCTACGATGCCCAGGGCAACATCGTCGGCATCCAGGGCATTTTTTGGGACGTCACCGAACGCAAGCGCGCCGAAGAGTTCCTCGCCGAATCCGAACGCCGCTACCGTCAATTGACCGAGGCCACGCTCGACGGCATCGTCCTCATCGACGAGACGGAAACGATCCGGTTGTTCAACCCCGCCGCCGAACGCATGTTCGGCTACCAGGCTGCCGAAGTCATCGGGCAGCCGAGCGCCATGCTGGTTCCGGTCAGCGCCGAGCGCGGCGGTGGTCAAGGTTTCCTCGATTATCTGAAAAACCAGCATGCGCAGATCATCGGTCGCACCATCGAAATTCAGGCGTTGCGCAAGGATCACACCGAGTTTCCCGTCGAGATCGCCCTCAATCTCATCACGTTCAAAGGCAGCATGCCGGTCGCCGGCATGCCCGCGGGCGGCGGCGAGGCACAATACCTGTGCGCCTTTCGCGACTTGACGGAACGCAACAAGATGCGTTCCGTCCTGGTGCAGAACGAGAAGCTCGCCTCGATCGGCCTGCTTTCGGCCGGCGTCGCGCACGAGATCAACAATCCGCTGGCGTTCGTCGCCAACAATCTTGTCGTCCTGGAACGCGATTGCAAAGGCATCATGGGTCTGCTCGACAAATTCGAGTCAGCCAAGGACAAACTGGCCACCGTCGCCGGCGATCTCGTCGCCGAGATCAACGCCCAGGAGGACGAGATCGACCTGGCCTACACCCGCGCCAACCTGGATCGGCTGCTGATGCGCACGCGCGACGGCGTCGACCGAGTCACGCGCATCGTCCATAGCTTGCGCGGGTTGGCCCGCACCGATACGCCGCAACATCAGGAAATCTCCGTCCCCGATCTGATCGACAATAGCCTTGAAATTCTCAAAGGCCGCTTTAAGCGCACCGGAATTGTCGTCGAGCAAGACCACGACCCGCAGCCACGCGTCGTCTGCGTTCAGACCCAGCTCAGCCAGGTGCTGCTGAACTTGCTCGTCAACGCCTTTCAGGCGCTGGAGGGCTACCGCGAGCAAGGCGGCCACATTTGGATCCGCACCCGCCGTGTCGGCAGCGAAATGCTCATCGAAGTAGCCGACGACGGCCCCGGCATTCCACCCGAGAACATGGATAAGCTGTTCGATCCGTTCTTCACGACCAAGGACGTCGGCGAAGGAACGGGCCTGGGCCTATCGATCACGCACAACATCATCACGGCTCACGGAGGCCGCATCGAGGCGGAAAGCGAAGTCGGCAAGGGCGCGCGTTTCCGCGTCTACTTGCCGCTCAAAAAATCAAAGGAAACTTCATGACCGCTCCAAAAAAACACACGCTCCTGGTCGTCGACGATGAAGCGGACGTCTGCGATTCGGTGCATGACTTGCTGCGCCGCGAGTTCAAGGTGCTACGCGCAAGAACGCCGACGAGGGCATCAAGCTCATGCGCGACAACGAAGTCCACATCATCATGACCGATCAGCGCATGCCCAAGGTCACCGGCGTCGAGCTGCTGTCCCAAATCCGCACCGGACATCCCCAGGCGGTGCGCATGCTGTTTACCGGCTACGCCGACCTCGATTCCATCATCGCGGCCATCAACCAAGGACATATCTTCAAGTTTCTCAAAAAGCCTTGGCAGCCCGCCGACCTGGAAGAAGCCGTTCGCGAGGCGGCCGCGGAATACGATCGCCTGGTCGAGCAAGCCGGCGAGATGGCCCGGCTCCGCTCGGAGTTGCAGAGCCTGCATGAGCGTTTGCGAACACTGGAGGAGGAAGTGCGGGCGTTGAAGCGCACCGTTTAGCCGCGACGCGCAGCGGAGCGCGTTGACGCTCCCCATGTCTAGTCGCCGAAGTTGGTGCCGACGCGGCGGGCGGCACGGATGAGCGGATGGTCGGGCGGCACCAGCTTCACCTTGCCGGCGACCAGTTCCAGAGGCACCGACGTCACTTCCGAGCCTTGCATGCACACCATCTGGTTGTAAATGCCCTGCGACAGCATTTCGGCGGCGTGGGTGCCGAAGCGCGTCGCCAGCACGCGGTCGAAGGGCGTCGGAATGCCGCCGCGCTGAAGATGGCCCAGGACGGTCACGCGCGTTTCCATGCCCAGCCGCCGGCTTACCGCCTTGGCCACCGACGAACTTGCCCGGCCGTCGCCGGCTTCATCCAGCGCGGCCGCCGCTTGCTCTTTTTGCTTGCCTTTTTTGGCTTTTTTATCTTTCTTGTCCTTGTCCTTCTTTTTCTTGCCGGCGGATGGGGCGGCATCCTCGCTTTCCGGCACCGGCACGCGCGGCTTGGGCCTGGCTCCTTCGGAAACCGCGACGATACTAAACCACTTGCCGCGCCGCCGGCGCTCGGTCAGATGTTGGCAAATGCTTTCAATGTCGTACGGAATCTCGGGAATGAGAATGATATCCGCACCGCCCCCCAGGCCCGCGTTAAGCGCCAGCCAGCCGGCATGGTGCCCCATGAGTTCAATGACCATGACGCGCAAATGGGCCTCCGCGGTTGAATAGAGCCGATCGATTGCCTGGGCGGCGGTGGTGACGGCGGAATCATGTCCAAACGTGATGTCCGTTTCCGCGAGGTCATTGTCGATCGTCTTGGGCAAACCGATCACGTTGAGACCGTGCGTCGACAGGTTGTAAGCGACCTTGTGGGTCCCGTTGCCCCCCAGGCAGACCAGGCAATCCAGCCCCAGCCGATTATAGGTCTCGACGGCGCGCGATGTCATGTCCAGCGTGTCGCCATTGGGCAGCGGCATCTTGTGCGGCTTCTCGCGGCTGGTTCCCAGGATGGTGCCGCCCAGCGACAGGATGCCCGAGACATCGTTTTGGTGCAGCACGCGCGAATGATTTTCGACGAGCCCGCGAAAGCCCTTTTCGATGCCGATGACCTCGATATGGAAATCGCTCATCGCCGGCTTGGCGACCCCGCGTATCGCCGCGTTGAGTCCGGGGCAATCGCCGCCGCTCGTCAAAATGCCAATGCAGCGGGCCTTCGTCGTCGGCATGACCAGAATGCCTCCAATATGCACCAAGCCGCGGGATGAGGTACTCCGAATCCCGCGGCTATTTTGCCGGTTAAAACTACATGATACCCGGCAGCACGGTGCGCAACCATGCTCCCGTAACCGAATCGGGTGATTGGGCAACTTCCTCGGGCGTTCCCGCCGCCACGACGCGGCCTCCGGAGGCACCCGCCCCCGGGCCTAAATCGATCACATGGTCGGCACATTTGATCACATCCAAGTGATGCTCGACCAAAAGCAGCGAATGGCCGGTTTCGAGCAGTCGTTGGAGCGTCTCGAGCAATTGCTCGACGTCGGCCAAATGCAACCCGGTTGTCGGCTCCAAAAGAATGAACAGGCAGCGCGTCCCACGGCGCGACGTCAAGTGACCCGCCAGCTTCAACCGCTGCGACTCGCCCCCTGAAAGAGTATCCATCGGCTGCCCGAGCCGAAGGTAGTCCAAACCCACGTCGAGCAATGTTTTCAGACGCTTCTCAATCTGGGGCTGGGCGCAAAAAAACGAAAGGCCTGGCGAACCGTCAGGTTGAGCACTTCCGCGATGGACAAGCTCCGAACCTTGACGTTGAGCACTTCCTTCTTGAAGCGCGCTCCATGGCATTCCGGGCAAATCATCGTCACATCGGCAAGAAAGCGCATGTCGATGGTAAGGGTCCCCTGCCCTCCGCATACTTCGCAGCGGCCTCCCGGCTGATTGAAGCTAAAGACCCCGGGGCCGAAATTGCGGATCCGCGCTTCGCTGGTATCCGCGAAGACTTCGCGTATCTCGTCAAAAATCTTGAGGTACGTCGCCGGATTGCTGCGCGAACTGCGCGGCAAGGGGTCTTGATCCATCAGCACGACATCGTTAATTCGACTCGCTCCATCAACAACCGTCGCTGGCGCGGGGGCGGATTGTTTCGTCTTGTGCTTTTGCGCCATGAGGGCCGGGTACAAGACCTCCTCGACCAAGGTGCTCTTGCCGGCGCCGCTCACACCTGTGACCACGCATAAGACGCCCAATGGGAAATCGACATTCAGGGCTTGCAGATTATGAAGGTTGGCGCCGCGCAGACGCAGAAAGCCCTGGTTCAGCGCGCGTCGCCTATCGGGCACAGGGATAACATTCTCGGCTTTTAAAAACTCCCCGGTCACCGAGTCTGCACACTGGGCCAATTCCGCCGGCGGACCCTGGTAAAGAAGCCGACCGCCCTCCTCGCCGGCACCGGGTCCCAGGTCGATCACATGATCCGCCGCCCGCACGAGCGCCAAGTTGTGATCGATCGCCATCACCGTGTTGCCGGCGTCACGTAACTTGTGCAATTGTGCAACCACCCCGGCCACTTCGCTTGCATGCAAACCCGCCGTCGGTTCGTCGAATAGATACATCGCCTGCGCCAACGTCGTCGCCAGCGCTGCCGCGAGTTGGACCCGCCCCGCCTCACCCGCTGATAATGTCCTCGCGGATCGAGCCAAAGTCAGATAACCAAGGTCGACCGCGCTTAGCAATGCGAGCCGCTTCTGCAATTGCTCGAGCAGAATTTTGTCCGCCGTGTCGCCGTTTGCAGCCGGCGCCTTTGCGGACAATCGGCTCAAGAAACCCGCCAATTCGACGATGCTCAGGGCACACAATTCCGCGATATTTTGGCTATCAAGCCTCAGGGACAAGGCAACATCGTTGAAACGATTTCCATGACACGCCGTACACGGCCCGTCGCCCTTGGACGCCATGCCGGTGCCGTGACAGCCGGGACATGCGCCCAGGGGATCATTTGGATTGAAAAGTCGCGGCTGCGGCTCCGGATAGGGAATATCGCAGCGCGGGCACACGCAGGCGCCGATCAAACAGCACGTCCTCCGTGGGAGCCAGCAAAGCAAGCCGGCCGTGCCCGCGGCGAATGCCGTTTCCATCGAGTCGTTGAGCCGCTGCGGCGTGCTTTGCCCGGTCAGCAAGCGGTCTACGACCACGAACGTTTTTTCATGCGGACCTGGCGCGGGCACTTCCTCCTCGCCCAGATGAACCTCCCGCGCGCCGATGCGCAGGCGCATAAAGCCTTCTTCTCTCAGTTCGGCAAGCCACCGGGAAACGTCCCCGTCGTCCGCGGGCTGGCTTGGAAACGCGATGCTGACGCGAACACCAGAAGGCATCGCTGCCAGCGCAGCCAACACATCCGCCGGCTGCTGTGCTTTCACGATCTGGCCGCACTGCACGCAAACGACCACGCCGCGCTTGGTGAACAGCAGTCCCAGATAATCAAGCACTTCGGTTAAAGTGCCCACGGTCGCTCGCGCTGCCCGGGGCCGCGAGCGGCGGCGCACGGCGATGGCCGGCGGCAGGTCGCCGATGAAGTCGGCGGCGGGCTTGTCGAGCCGTTCAAGAAATTGGCGAACGTACGGCGAGAAACTTTGCAGGTAGCGGCGCTGGGCCTCCGCGTAAATCGTGTCGAAAACGAGGCTGCTCTTGCCCGCGCCGCTGACCCCCGTCACCACGGTCAATGCCCGAGCGGCACCGACACATCGATCCCTTGCAGATTATGGACGCGCACGCCGCGCAGCGAAATAGTCATAACCAACGGCCGCCAGGTGGCACGCCCTGAGGTACTCCGAAGGGCGTGGCTCTTGTCTGTTCACGCCCTTCGGAGTACCTCAGGGCGTGCCACCTATATCCAAAAAAATCATCTTTCGGACATCTAAATCATTCGGCGATACTAGCCCGAAGCGTAAGCGAGGATTCCCTCGCTTACGCTTCGGGCTAGTGTCGCAAGATCGCGCACGCTCATTTATTAAACTGGCGCCGGCAGCACCCGCCCCGTTACCTCGCCGAAGCCGACCCGATAGTCTTGTCCCTGACACCATCCTGTCATGGTTACGCGATCGCCGTCTTGCAAGAACGCCCTAGTCTCGCCATCCAGTTGCAAAGGCTTTGTTCCTCGCCACGTCAATTCCAACAAGCTGCCGAACGAATCCGGCGTGGGCCCGCTAATCGTGCCTGACGCCAACAGATCGCCGGGGCGCAGGTTGCAGCCATTCACGGTGTGATGCGCCAGTTGCTGGCAGACATTCCAATATAGATTCTTGCTGTTGGAGGCGCAAATGCGCCGCCCTTTGTCCATGCGCGCCTTGCAGCCATACTTCGAGGTTGACGTCAAAGTTCCAGTTCCCCGCCGATTGCAAATAGGGCAACGGGCTCGGCTCTTGCGTCGGCCCAGCGACGCGAAAAGGTGCCAGAGCGTCCAGCGTCACCACCCAGGGAGAAATCGAGGTGGCGAAATTTTTCGCCAAGAAGGGGCCCAAGGGTTGATACTCCCATTTCTGAATATCGCGCGCGCTCCAATCGTTGACCAAGACCATGCCAAAAATGTGCTCGGCAGCTCGGTTCACCGGAATCGGCTCCCCCAGCGAATTTCCCGGGCCGACGAGAAACCCCATTTCCAATTCGAAGTCCAGACTTCGGCTCGGTCCAAAGCTGGGCAGCGCCGCATCATCCGCCTTGCTCTGCCCTAAAGGCCGCTGAAAATCCGTGCCGCTGACGACCACCGAACTCGCGCGGCCATGATACGCCACCGGCAGATGCAGCCAGTTAGGCATCAGCGCTTTGTCGGCACCGCGCATCATCACGCCGACGTTGGTGGCGTGCTCGCGCGACGAATAAAAATCCGTGTAGTTCTCAATACGCGCGGGCAGATGCATGTGTACCTCGCTTTGAGGTATCAGAGCTTGCGCGCAAAGGCTGGTCATCGCGCAAGGTCGCCACATCTTCGCGAAGGAGATTGCTGACCGCCCCGCGCACCTCGCGCCAAGCCGCTGGGCCATGCGCCATGAAATCGTTTAACGAATCCTGGTTCTGAAAGAAGTCGCTCGCCATTGTCGTGAAGTGAAATAGGCCATTCCTCTCCAGAGTCGCGAGCTCCAGGACATATTCGCCAATCGCCACCCCGATTCGCCGGCGCGGATTCGTCTGGGTCGAAAATACGCCGAACGGAAGGTTTTGGATGGGAAAATGCGACTCGAGCGCGACGGGAATAAATGAGCGCAGATCATTGAGATCTAGCATGAATTATAAACCACCACTCAGAATACGTTCTGCACGGTATTGCGACAGTCCAAATGGGTCTCACCACGAAAGTTTCATGTGTTCTCACGACTCAATATGTCTAACAGCTGATGAGTCCGAAGGACCATCAAACACGTCAGACCGTATTATTTTCCTATTGAGCCCATACTTCTTGGTTACCGATTGTACTAATTCAGTAAACCATGCGTTAGAGGTTGGAGAAGTAACAACTTGATCTATCAAAAGATTAGTATCCACAGCGATTGCAAGACCACATGAATCATCAGCCTGTTTACAGGCAAGCAATGCACTTCCTTTTCAGACTCAAAGCATTTTCTTTTATGAACTGCGTGTAGAATAAAGTCAACTTCCAGTAATATACGGGACTCCAGCGGCTCGTGCCCGTAGGTTACGATTGCTGCAAACACTCGCTTTTCAACCGTTGCAAGTGAATCCTTGATTCTCTTATACGTCGTCTTTATTGCAACGCCTTCATCAGGATTTGTTAAATACGTTCTCCACATTGCCGCCGACTCGCCGTCATTCTTGGTCCAGCAATTCGCATAGGTTCCGCGCCTAAACTCGTCAGTCGTTTCCTTTATAAATTGCAGAAACGCCTTATCACCTTCAAGACCTGCAGATCGGATCAGTGATTCTGTTAACCGATAACTCTTCGGTCTCACTTGGCCTTCATAACGATCTTTGAAGCGACTAATATTAGCGAAGTACAATGATTTTGTTTCGAGAATGGAAATCAGCTTCGTAAAATCCATGTACTTCCAAAGCACTTGATCGCACTCTGGTTCCGTGAGACATGGATGTTGCCCGATGCTCATTGCTTTTCCTTTTCCGACGCTTACTGTACCCCTCGTCCATTCCAAAATCCCGCTCGGCAAGCGGGACTTACTTCAAATGCTCCGCCCGCAGCGCCGCCAGGGCGCCGGTCGCCGGCTTGGGATTGCCGAGCACATCGACAAGCCCGCAGTTCGGCAAATAGTGCGGTTGGGCATCCGAAAAGTGTGTCCAGTGAACGGCACGCACATACGGCTTGCATACGCACAAACGCCAAAAAGTCCGCGCCCACTCTGCCTGCACTTCAGGCGTATAGCCCGAGCGCCAAAAGCCCGCAGTCGCCTGCTGGTCCACATCGGCATGCGGATCGGCGTCGGCGCTCGAAGGATATCCGAGCGTCACTTGCAGCGGCGTTCCCAGCAGGGCGTAGAGATCAAGCAGCCGCGAGACTTCCAACATGTCCCGGCAATAGCTGCCGCGCGGAGTCACCCCCATGATCAACTCCAGGTCGAGCGCGGCGAGCTTGAGGCCGGTGCGCACGAGATTGTCCGCGAAGACAAACGGCGATTGGCTCGGTTCCTGGTTGGTCAGATAATCACCCCATGGCTGGGCCACCCCCAGAATAATGTCCAATCCCGAGTCGATGCGGCGCACGACCTCGGCGAGCCGAACCGTGAGCCACAACAACTCCTCATCGGCCAGCGCGATGACACCTGCCCAGTTGCTGGCGGCGGTCACTTGCCAGCTCCGAATCACACCTTGATAGCGCAGCACGACGCGCTCGACGAAATCCGTCAGGTAGCCGCACATGCCGGTGACGTCGCACTCCTTGCCCCAGAGCCAATGCGGCAAGCCGCGCCCGGTGAAATCCACGAGCGGTCCGCCGATCACGGGAATGCCAAGGGCCGCCGCCCAATGGACCATGCGGTCATACTCTTGCCATTGAAAACTCTCCTCCTCCGGTTCAATCTCGGACCAGAGGAATGGCAGGCAGATGGCGTTGAACGATTGCTTGACTTCCGCCACTTGCGCCTCCGGCAAGACGCCGAGTCCGAGGCGGCAGGCCAACGTGGTTTCCAGCCGCGGCTGGCGCATATGGCGAACTTCGAAAACTTGATTGACATAGGTCTCGACAAGTTGGTCAGCGGTCTCGAAACCGCGAGTCAAGGCCCGCAACGCTTCGTCGCCGGAGCGGGGATCGGGAGCCAGCGTGACCGCCTTGCTGAAGGCGAGCGTTGTCTGCCGAATCTGCTCCGCCAAGCCGGCAGGCATTTGCAGCCCGCCCATGAGCCAATCGGAGACCTGGCCGCGGATTTGGTTGACCTTGCCCCGAGCGAGTTCGAGGGCGAACTGGTAGGGAGTGCGCCGCTCCATGAGGGTCGCGCTGGAAACCATGAGCCGGCCCGCGCCGTTGACGGACCACGGCGCCAGCAGACAGCCGCTTTCGTCCACGGTGCGCGTCAGGATCATGCGGCCGTTGTCGAATTGCACTTGCGTGGGATAGGGCATGTTGTCCTGACCCCCCGCGACGCTCGCGCGCTCCAGCGCCGCCTGAGCATCCTCGGGCAAGCACGCGGGCAAGTCGAAGGTCATCGTGCCCATGGTCCAGGTCCTATAAAGCTGCCCCAAACCGGCAGCCTCGTCGCGCGAGAGATCCTTTCGGTTGATTTAACCACAGAGAGCGGGGACTGCCCATAGGAAAAGGCGAAAAGAGGTGAGCCTTTGCAATTCTATCGCGTCTGCCCAATTAACAAACGGTTAATCGGATTCACGGAATCCGAGCAATTGGCGAACGACGACTAGTTTGGTTACAATGCGTTCACTGGCAAATCCGGACCGGAAGCCGGTTTGGTCGAAGTTAAAAGCCCAGGGCTTGATTAGGTAACGATCCAATGCCTGTCGCTCGGGTGCCATAGTTTGCCGGTACTCCGGCTAACTATTTTTGGGTCCGTGCCTGGGTGCTATCCTCGCAAACGGATCCCAACCATTTCCAAAAGGCGAAGGTGACAAAATGAGCGTGGCCTGGGTCATTAAAGTACCTTAGTTGACGACGATGGGCTCGGTCATGGCCGCCTCGTTCGAAAAGATTGCATAGTTAGCCGGAGTACCGGCAAACTATGGCACCCAGCGCCGTTCGCCGGACTGGTGTGGGGCCATCCAATGCGTTTGACAATAGGCCAAATAGTCGTGAATCTTGAGATAATTGCCAAGGCGACCGACCCGCAGGAGTGGCAGAATGTTGTGGATCGGCTGCTCGGGTGCCATAGTTTGCCGGTACTCCGGCTAACTATGTTTGGGTCCGGGCCCGTCTCGGTTTAGCAATACCCGCGAGGATCATTGCTTCGGTCACAGGGATGGGCCACGGCCACGAGAGCTTCGTTTCGCAAGCATGGCATAGTTAGCCGGAGTACCGGCAAACTATGGCACCCAGCGCGGCAATAATCCGAGCAAGGCGAATTTGCCATCGAAACAGTGGCGACGATGGATACAACCGAAGTGGGCGAACCTAGGTTGGCGTTTCGAGGACAAAAGCCTTGAATTGTAGGATGGATTGGCAATCCGTCCTACAGTCTCGCGTCACCCGACTTTCACCGTGCCACCACCGTGATCCCCCGCCGCTCCGCCAACTCCAACGTCTCCCTCTCATCGATAATAATCGTCTTCCGCGCCTCGATCGCCAACACCCGCCCCCCTGCGCGGGCCATGGTTTCGATGGTCGAGACGCCGATCGTTGGCACGTCGAAGCGCATGTCTTGCTGTGGCTTGGCGACCTTGACGACGACGAAGTTGCCGGCCCGGCACAGTTCGCCGGCACGGGCGATGGCTTTATCCGTCCCTTCGATGGCCTCGACGGCGAGTACGGCGCGGTCGAGGACGGCCACGCTTTGGCCGACATCCAGGCGGCCCATTTCCTTGGCGATCTCCCAACCGAAATCGATGTCAGCTTGTTCGCGCGGTGTCGGCGCCCGCCGGGTCAAGAGTCCGTTACGCACGAGCAACTCCGGGCAAATGTCCAGGGCCGAGGCGACGTGAATGCCGTCGACCGCGAATTCGTCGATGAGCGATAGCAGCAAGGTGTCGTCGCGATTGTCACGCCGCGCGCGTCGGCACCAAAAGCGAACGCCTCGCCAATCAGGGAGTAGACGCCAAAGCCGGCCCGGCGAAATGAGCTTGGTCTTGTGAATCTTGCCGGCCATCACGACTTGGCGCACGCCTTCTCGGCGGAAACAGCGAATCGTCCGGCCTAGCTTGCCGAGACCCGTCCAATAAAAGCGCTGAACCAGAGGAATGAGATCTGCCGTCGCCTCGTCGCGCACGCCCACGCAGACGACGGGAATATGGAGGCTCCGAGCCTTTTCCGCGAATAGAACAGGAAAGCGGCCCCAGCCAGCCAACAAACCGACGGGCAACGTGCTGACAGCGGGCTGAAGCGTGGCATCGAGTTGCGGGAAGCTACTCTTCATAAAACGAATTCAAAAAAGAGTAGCCACGGATGGAACACGGATCAAACACGGATAAGAAAAAGGTGACTTGGTTACTTATTCTCTTATCCGTGTTTGATCCGTGTTCCATCCGTGGCTAAGTTTTCTCTTCCGCAATACCCAATTGCTGCTTGATCTTGCGGATGTCCTTCCGCATCTCGGGCAGGTGTTCCAAACTCATCAAGATGCGTTTTTGATCGCGTTCGGGCGTGGCCGGCGCGCGAGGCGTGCGCTGACCCGCGGGAATGTCTTTCACAACACCGGCCTTGGCGCCGATCACCGCGCCGGCGCCGATGTGGACATGGTCGGCGACGCCGACTTGGCCCGCGATCACCACATAGTCTCCCGTGCTGCATGAACCGGCCATGCCTAGTTGGCTGACGAAGATATTGTGCTTGCCGACCTGACAATTGTGACCCACCTGCACCAGATTGTCGATCTTGGTGCCGGTGCCGATGGATGTGGCGCCGAACGTGCCGCGATCGATGGTTGTGCAGGCGCCGATTTCGACGTTGGCGCCAATGTCCACGCGCCCCTGTTGGGGAACCTTGACGTGCTCGCCATTTTGGAAACGGTAACCGAAACCGTCGGCGCCCAGGACAGCGTTGGCGTGAATGATCGAGCCGTCGCCGACGCACGTGCCGTCATAGAGCACGGCGTTGGGATGAATGGTCACGTCGTTGCCGATTCGGCAATCCCGACCGATGACGACCCCGCTATAAATATGGCAGCGGTCGCCGATGCTGCTGCCGGCGCCGACGAAAGCGAATGGATAAATACTCGGCTCGACGCCGATGGACGCCGACGTGTCCACGCAAGACCGGGCGTCAATCCCATGCGGCGGCAAAACCTTGCGGCCATGCATGTGACGCACGATCGTCACAAACGCGGCCAAGGGATCGCTGACGCGAATGAGCGTCTTGCCGTTGAGAGGAACCGACGGCGGCGCCACCGCCGCGGCGGCCGGACTGGAGTGTAATTGTTGAAGGTGCTTGTCGCCGTCGATGTAGGTTATGTCGCCGGCGCCGGCTTCACCAAGCGGGCGGGCGGCGGCAATAATCAGCTCGGCGTCGCCATGCACTTGGCCCTGGACCAATTCCGCTAGCTGTCGGATAGAAACCTTCACGGAAAGCGTCCTTTCTTTCCTGGCGATGGCGGTGCCCCCACATCCGTCGGCGGTGCGGCATGTTAGCCAAATTGGGGAAAGCGAGCAAGCGATGTTTGGATTGGCCCCGATCCGCGGGATTCGGAGTACCTCATCCCGCGGCTTGCACTGCATCCCCCAAGCCGCGGAATGAGGTACTCCGAATCCCGCGGATATGGATTGGAAAGCCCATATTAAGAAACCGTAATAACAATTCGCCATTTTCCCATAATTTACCGCCATTTTTGGTTGACAATTGCGTGAACTACCTAGAGAATGTCCAGTCGTTTCACCCGATCTTTGCGCTTTTCTCCGTATTTGCAACGGATGGCAATGCCGTGAATCTCTTGGGGCGCCTATGCTGCTGCTCCAAGACGACAGCGTGCCTTTGGTCGTTGCTTGAGGGGTTATTATCATGCCTGTCCTCTCCTGGATTCGTGAGCTTCTCGGTTACACAAAAGCCAAGCCAATCGTCAAGGCACGCAAGCCGCGCCGCCGCATGCGCTTGGGCGTGGAGGCCCTCGAGAGCCGCTTGACACCATCCACGTCGCCATCGGCCACCTTGCAATTGGTCAACACTACCTCCTCCGGGGTCTCCACGACGGCGGCGACGCTCCACCTGGATTCGTATCAATTTGGCTTCACGGACACCGTAAACTTAGGCAGCGCCGGCAGCGGCGCCGGGGCAGGCAAAGCTTCCTTCAACGACCTCACGGTCCAAACGCCGCTCAACGCCCAGTCCCCCACTCTTTTCAAGAGTCTGGCTGCCGGCACGAACTTTAGCCAAGCGTATTTGACGCAAAACGACGCGGCAGGCAATCCGATCGCCGTGTGGATTCTGAAACCTGTATATCTCGACTTCGACAAGATCGATGGAGACGGTTCGGTAATCCCCGAAGAAACTTTTCAATTCAAATTCCGTGCGGTCACCGAAACGACCAAAGCCAATACGCAATCCTGGGACCAGGTTGCTAACCAGTCGGGCACCCCGGCACCGCCGCCGCCCGGCACAGCGCCGTTGGCTGACGTACCGACGCCCGCGACAACGGATTCCAAGCTGGAACTGTTCAAGGGCGACGGCCCCGGCCCCGCCTTTGAGATAAAGGATTTCACTTTCAGTGTGGAAAACCCGACGACGATCGGCTCGGCGACCAGTGGAGCGGGCGGTGGCAAAACCAAGTTCAACGAGTTCACGATCACCAAAGATGTGTCGGCCGACTCGCCCAATCTGTTGGCAACGCTCACCAAGGGCCTTCACTATGATCATGCGCTGCTGATCCAGAATAACGCCGCCGGACACCCCGAAGTAGCCTGGACGATGAAACTCGTGTTCATCAGTTCCGACGAGATCGACGGGCAGGACGGCAGCTTGCCGACCGAGAAGTTGCACTTTAAGTTCGGCGCTATCACCGAGACAGCGCAAACGAAAGCGCTTGGCAGTCCGGTTACTTCAGTGTCCTGGGATCAGACTATCCAAAATGCCGGGGCACCGTCATCATTGCCTCCGGACATCACTCTCGTGCCCATCCCCGTCCCAATCGCGCCGCCGATCACGCTTACCTTGACGCCGAGCAAAGGGGACAAAACACCCATTACCGTCGCCCTCAACTCCTACCTCTTTAACGCCACCAAGCCCGTTGCCATCGGCTCCCAGTCGTCAGGCGCGGCGCGGGCAAGGCGAAGTTCGGCGAGCTGGTTGTCCAGGCCGACTTCAGCAAAGGTTCGCTGGCTTTATTTCAAGCGCTCACGAGCGGCACGAGCTTCGATCAGGCCGTCCTCACGCAAAACGATGGCAATGGCCACGTGCTCGAATCGTGGACTCTGAGCAAAGTTTACGCGACCTCCGAAAGCATCAGCAGCCAAGACGGTTCAGGGGGACCGACCGAAGAAGTGCATTTGGCGTATACCGCGGAGACGGAAGCGACTGCCGGGGGCCCTTCCGCTACCTGGAACCAGGTCACCAATAAAGGCAGCTTTTCGGCGCCGCCGCCGACGGGCATAGCTGCCGCCTCCAGTCTGCCGCCGGCCGTCACGTTGCAATTGACACCGGCCATCGGAGATAAGACGCCCTTCACGATTCCGGTGCAAGCGTATCAACTTGGATTCGATAAACCCGTAACCATCGGTTCCACGGCGTCCGGCGTCGGCACCGGCAAAGGTCGCTTCGAGGATTTGATAATCAAAGCAAACTTTGGAGCCAACTCTCCCAAGCTATTCGAGGCGACAACCGCGGGCACCCTCTTCGGCACCGCCGTGCTGACTCAGAACGACGCCCAGGGCATTCCGGTTGCCGTTTGGACATTCAATGTAGTCTATGCCAGCTCCGATTCCATCATCGCCACGCAAGGCGACCTTCCCGAAGAAACAATCCATTTCGTGTTCGGTTCCGAGACCGAGGCAACCAAGGCACAGGTCGCCTCGTTTGACGCTGTGAGAAACCAAGGCGGAACACTCGGCGCAAATCCAAATGGGGCGGCGCTCGACGCCATTCCGCCTCTCGACACTTCCGTCGTGACGCTGCAATTGACTCCCGCCGTGGGCGCTCCGGGGCAGTCTGTGACGATACCGCTAAACAACTATCAATTCAGCTTCACCAACAACGCACCGCTCGGCTGGTCCGGCGCGACTCCCACCAAAACAAAATTCAACGAATTGGACGTCACGACGCTGCTTGGAGCCGATTCGCCGCAGTTGTTCGCAACCATGGTCGTCGGCGGCCGTTTTTCGACAGCCACGCTGACACAACAAGACGGCGCCGGCCACGTGATCGCCGTTTGGACACTCAACACCGTCTACATCACGCGGGACCAAGTCAGCGCCGACGGCGGCGAGATGCCCGCGGAATCGCTTCACTTCGTCTTTCGCAGCATGACCGAAAGAACCAGCACTAGCAACGCCTCTTGGGATCAGGCCACCAATGTTAGCCCAACGCCCGCTCCCGTTCCACCGGGCGTGACGATTGCTCCCATCTCGGCGCCCGCGAGCCCGGCAATTACCCTGGAACTTATCCCGCGCGGCAAAAACCCAACGCCCATTACCATCGCGCTTACCGATTACAGCTTTTTGTTCGACAAGCCACTTACCTTGACGTCCGCGTCCTCGGGCGCCAAAGCGGGCAAAACGACACTCGACGGCTTGACGGTCGATGCGTTCTTCGGCAACGATTCACCGAAAATCCTGGCGATGCTCGCCAAGGGCGATCACTACGCCTCCGCCGTGCTGGTGCAACGCAATGCCGCGGGCCAGCCGATCGCTTCCTGGACGCTCAAGACGGTGTTCGTCACCACGGACACGATCAAAGGCGACGTCGAAGGCAGGCCGGTCGAAAACCTCAGGTTCGCCTTCAACGGCATCAACGAGACCACCGCCGCCGCTACCAATTCCTGGGATCAGGTTCACAACCTGACGGGGACTTTCGCATCGCTGTTCGATCAAAAGAAGCTTGTCTCGATCGATGGCGGCGCCGCCGATTGGGGGGTAATCATTGTTTGGCGAGCCGCGAGCGTTAGCGACCGGTGATTGCACGCGAATCCACCGGTTCGCCGACGCTCGCGGCTCGCCGAAGTGCCCTTCCCATCATGCTTCAAAGAATCTCGTTGCTATCCGCTTCACCCCGCCGTACATTGGCACGCGACCCCATTATCCTTCTCCCCGACTTGGAGCGTCCCACATGCGCCGTGCGTTTTTGTTACTTATCGCTGCCGCCTTCGCGTCTCCGGTCTGCGGCGCCGACGATATTCCGCCGATGAAGTTCAACGACGTCCGCGAAGTCGCCCCCGGCGTCTTCTTCCGCTACTCCGCGATCAGCGCCACCGACAAGACGGTCGTCTTCGGCGGCAGCAACAATATCTGGGTCGTCTTCGAGGATTACGTCCTCGTCTTCGACGCCAACTTCCCCAAGGAAGCCGGCGACGTCATCGCGGCCATCAAGAAGACGACCGACAAGCCGATCCGCTACGTCCTCGATTCGCACCATCACGGCGACCACGCCTACGGCAACGCCGTCTTCGCCAAGGCCGGCGCCAGCGTCGTCGCCCAGGCCAACTGCGCGCCGCCTGCTGCGCGTCGACGGCCCCAAGGAGTTCGCCGACGCCGGCAAGGGCCCGACGGGCCGCAAGGACATCGCCGACAGCTACCTGAAGGTGCCCGACCTGATCTTCGACGACAAGCTGGTCCTCGACGACGGCAAGCAGCGCGTGCGAGTTTCTCTTCCTCGGCCATGCCCACACGGCCGGCGATGCCTTCATGTATCTGCCGAAGCACAAGATCCTCTGCACCGGCGACGCCTGCATCAACGGCGCCTTCAACTACATGGGCCATTCCGATTCCGCCTCGTGGATTCGCGTCCTGGATCGAGGCCATGCAGCTCGACGTCAAGCTCGTCTGTCCCGGCCACGGCCCGCTCGCCGGCAAGGACGTGCTGGCAAGCAGCGGCGCTACTTCGTCGAGCTGCGCGACCAGGTCAAGAAGGGCATCGACGCGAACAAGGAGTTCGAGGACATCCTCAAGAGCTCGACATGCCCTGGCACAAGGAATGGACCGGCATCGAGGCCAGCGACCCGCAAGGCGGAAACACAGCACGTCTACGACGAATTCACCGGGCCGGGTCGCGCCGTGGGACCTGATCGAGGACTTCGGCATCTACGAGGGCCCGTCGCCGACGAAAAGTACGCCCGGCTGGACCAAGCCGAAGCAGATCGTCGTCCCCAACCTGATGCCGGCCGCTGCTCGAGCTGAAGCGGATCGCGCCGGATGTCCTGTTCGTTCCCGTCAAGACGGCGAGAGAGCCGCCAAGGAAGCCGCCGACGCCGACGCGGTGCTCGGCTTCTGCAGCCCGGACATCGTCAAGGCCGGCCAGCAATCTGCGCTGGATTCAGATCGGCCACGCCGGCGTCGAGAAGGACCTGGTGCCCGAAGTCGTCAAGAGCGATATCGTCCTGACGAACATCAGCGGCTGCATGGCCCCAACGTCGCCGACCAGGCCATGGCCCTGCTGCTGAGCCTTGACGCGCGGCTCTGGACGACAAGGCGCTGCTCAAGGCCGGCAAGGACGCCGCCTGGAAGCAACTCCAGGCGCCTCGCACGCCCGAGGAACTGCACGGCAAGACGATGCTGATCGTCGGCCTGGGCGGCATCGGCACGCAGATCGCCCGACGCGCCGACGCGTTCGGCATGCGCGTCATGGCCATCGATCCCAACAGCGCCATCGATGCGGCCGGCGTTCGTCTTCAGCCTCGAGCCGCCCGAGCGAGTTGCTGGAACCTGCTGCCCAAGGCGGACGTGGTCGTCCTGGCCTGCCCGCTGACGGAGGAGACGCGGGGCCTGTTCGGCGCCAGCAGTTCGAGGCGATGAAGCCGTCGGCCTACTTCATCAACGTGGCCGCGGCGGCCTGGTGCAAACGCCGGACCTGGTGGCCGCCCTGCAAAAACGCCAGATCGCCGGCGCCGGCCTGGACGTGACCGACCCGGAGCCGCTGCCCGACGGCCATCCGCTGTGGAGCTGAACAACGTCGTCATCAGCCCCCACCTCGGCGGCCATCCGACGGCGCCCGCGACCGGCAGTGGCGGCTTTACCGCGAAAATGTCCGGCGCTTCGTCGCGGGCGAGCCGCTGTTGTGCGTGGTGGATAAGCGGAAGGGTATTAAGGTATTCGGCAGCCGGGGTGCCATGCCGCCGCATTTGGGCGGGCATGGAAGCATGCAGGCACGTCGATTACTTACGAGCATCGGGAGCAAATCGAAATACGCTTTTTCGACACTGAGTAGCGAACGCAACATCGAATGATTGATTAAGTCAAAAGCCGAGGTTGAAGTCACCCCCCATGCCCGCCCAAAATGCGGCGGGCATGACCTCCAGCGTCCGCCTGGTAGGGGTACAGTTTAAAAGAATCTTTTTTTTTTGAGAACGGAAATCCATCGTGCCGGTGGCTAGGTGATATTGCTCGATCACGACACGGCCTGATACACGAGTCTCGCCACAACGTAAACACCCACCGCCACCAGGCCGATTAGAACAATCTTCTCAGGTTCAATTCGTGCTGCTATTGCGACTATTGCGGGGCCGAGCGAGGCCAACCGTCACGAGCAGCACAGCGGCCAGCAAGAGTGTGGAGATTTTTCCGGAGAATTTTTCCGATGTTTGTGAAGTACTTTTGCGGGTTTTATCTCCCCCTTAACGCATGGATTCCAAATCGCTTGTCCCGAGAACCCATGCGATGAGGCCAGGAATCCAGAAAAAAAACCAATGATGCCAAGAATCAAGACGAGCGTCCCACGGTGGGTTTCGGGGGCTATCGACTGGCGAGGCGACCACCGGTTGAGCGAAAGGCTAGCACAATTTGCGAGTTGAATATTTTTTGGCAGGACGGGCATTGCAAGCGGCCTGCCCATGTGCCCATCGGGGATGCCGATTTTTTTCCCGCAATGGGGACAGTGCATTGTGGTCGGCATGGAGTATTTAGAGCCCTAAGATTTTCATTATTACGCTGTAATTGAAACCGTGAGTACCGTGACACTCAGAATTATTGAAAAGTTTTTGTGCCGCGTGCCGTGCCCGCCGCATTTTGGACGGGCATGCGAAGCGTGCAGGCACTTCAATTCCGTACGAGCATCGGCAAGAAATCGAAACACCCTTTTCGGATTCCTAAAAAGGCAGCGTAACATCGGTGATCGACCAAGTCAAAAGCCGAGCTGGATCACCCCAAGCGTATCCGACCGAAGCGAATGGGGGTTAGCTTCCACTGGTTTTCACGCCGTGTCGTTATCCGAGCCGGCCCCGTTTCCCTGATCTTTGTTGCGAGCCTCACAATGCGGTTCCTCGGTGAACAGCCACTGAGCAAACCGACAGCATCTTATTCGGATCGACTTGCACTTTCGCAGCCCGATCCTCGGAATGGGTCAACGGTGGCACCTGCACACTCCTTTGCATTACGGTTCGATTTACAGAATTCATATCGTTTCTTTGTCGATGAGGCAGTTTGAAGCTTGTTGCCCGGCAGGGACCAATGGAGGCCGACGAAGACGACAATCTCAATTGCTTGTTTCAGCTCCGCGATAATTGCCTGCACTGATGCCGCCGCGAGGGGCCTAGCCGCTGACACCACCAAGAGCTCTTGCATGTCGGCGACTTCGATGATATTGACTTGGATTTGGTGAACGCCGGATTGAACAAGCAGTTGAGTCGCGGATTCATGTATTTGGGCCAATTGCTCGACTGCGAGAGGCCCTCGTTCAGCCATTTCAACAAGAACCATAGACTGCGAATCGACGAATCCGACCTCGCGATGCCACTTCGCAATTGGCCCTCCGAGTCAAAGGCGGACGCAAGTGAATCCTTTTCGGGCGAGAGCCATGACCTCGACCGAAACGTCGCCCACCACGATTCGGAGATCACGAGCAAAGGCATCGGTGATTTTCTTCAGGGCTGCTCTGCAAAACGCCTGACCACTTTCAAATTCGCCATCAAGCAATGAGCGAATGAGCCCAATTTTACCTTCTCCAGTTAGGACAGGGGTCACGCGGCGGCGCGGAGCGAAATCGACAATGGCATTTCTAACGACTCGAAACCAATCCGTGTCGATCCACTCAAGGTCGCCATGAGGTATGACGCGATGCGAGACCCAATGGGATTTCTCGAGCAAGCGCATCATCTTTCCGCTGGCACCGGTATTCGTCGTGTGCACAATTACCGGGCAATGCGGTTTCGGCCGTTCCGAAAGCCAACGTGCGATGTCCAGTCCATCCCCTGGATCGATCCACTCACCGTTCTGACCCGCTATTATTTCGAGATCGTGATCGAGCGAGATGAGCACGACACCTTCCCATGAATCGCCGTTCATGTAATCGATCATTTTCCCGGACGTATCGAAAAAGACGACGGAAAGAAACGGAAACCGTTCTGCCAGTCGCCCAATCATGGCAACGCGCCGATCACGGTTGTCTTCAAGGATCAATGCACGCATGTCATTTCAGTATGCAAGGAGGAGAACCATCCATCGGAAAAAACCGGACTGCTCCATCATCCACGACAAAGCCGAGCACTTCGAGTTGGGTTGCCACAGCGAGCAATCCTTGTGGTTCATCGAACTGGAACGTCCCTGAAAGATTAGTCACGTCGGCAATCCTTCCCTTTCCGATTCGCAGGTCGCCGGCGTAAATCGCGGGAGAAGCGTTGCCAAGAACTTCAGGTGCAAGTGACCTCCGTCCGGCAAGACATAAATGACTCCGTCCACCCCTCGCACATAGATGTAAATGCCGTCGTCGATGTCGGGTGCAATCGCCCTGCTTCGTGGATCCCGCACATACGGAAAGGCGTCCAACGGCGTTTTTGGCTGGTCCATGGAACCGTCAATTGCCTATTCACATCGCACCGCACCTGAGTCCTGGTAAGTTATTGGAGATTCTACCGGAATACCGCCTCCGAGACCATCTCAGAATCGAGCATCGCAGCCCGATCCAACCAATCCAATCCGCCCATTGCGTTTCGCTATAACAACCCCATGGCTGTCTCGGACATCGTGATCGTCGGCGGCGGGGTGATTGGGTTGACTGCCGCGTATGTGCTGGCCAAAGAAGGCCTGCGCGTGACGGTCCTGGATCGGCAAGAGTTTGGGCAG
Organism: uncultured Planctomycetota bacterium; assembly: GCA_963750865.1. Taxonomy (GTDB): domain Bacteria; phylum Planctomycetota; class Planctomycetia; order Gemmatales; family Gemmataceae; genus CAVVSQ01. The sequence continues at coordinate 615,669 of CAVVSQ010000014.1, read as the reverse complement.
GAAGCATCCTGGGCCGGTGCGGGCATTCTGCCATCCGGCGATCTTGAGCATGCCGTCAGCCCGTTTGATCGCTTACGCGCTCCTCAGCGCCAGCAACTTTCCACAATTATCCGCGGATCTGCGCGACCAAACCGGCATCGACAATGGCTACGTCCGCTGCGGCGGCTTGGAGTTCGCCAACTCGGATACCGTGGCCCTGCCCGAAGAATGGCGCGGCAGCGGTGTCCCTTCCAAACGCTGACCGAAGACCAAACTCGGCAACGTGAACCCGCGCTGGCGCCGGGCCTGGGCATCGGCGTATCTCTTGCCCGACCTGGCGCAACTGCCGCAATCCGCGCCACGTCAAGGCGCTCGTCGCCGCCTGCGCCAAGCTCAATATCAATCTACGGCCTCATTGCGCCGCGCACGATCTTTGCAGTGCGCGACCGGCGCATCGCCGGCATTCGCACGGATAACGAAACGTTCGCCGCCGATAAGTATGTTTTGGCCACGGGAGCCTGGACCGATCCCTTGCTTGCCGAAATCGGCTGGCATCTCGACGTTCGAACCCAGTCCGCGGCCAAATCGCGCTTTTGAATCCCGGAGCGCCGTTATTTCGCCATGTGCTCATGTGTGGGCGCACGCTATCTCGTGCCTCAGCCTCGATGGCAGAATCTTGGTCGGCTCGACCGAAGAGCATGTCGGCTACAACGCCCACACGACCGTCAGCGCCCAACAACAGTTGCTCGCCTTCGCGTGCCGGCTGGTGCCGAGTTGGCGGACGCGGCACTGGAACGCTCGTGGGCGGGCTTGCGGCCCGGCAGCCCGGATGGGCTGCCCGTTTATCGGCACCGTTCCCGGCTTTGACAATCTGCTGGTCGCCGCCGGCCACTTCCGCGCGGGCATTCAACTCTCGCCGGGAACGGCACAGTTGCTCAAGGAGATCATCCTCGGCCAGCCAACCACGATACCGATTGAGCCGTTTCGTCTGGACCGCGTGCGCGCCCAGAGTAAGAAATGGTATTCGCTGCGGCTTTTGAAACATTTCGAAAGATGTTTCCCCTCGCCCCTGTGCTCGGGGGAGAGGGGTGAGGGGGTGCTTGTTGTTTGCAAAACTGTGACGCTTTCGCCGGGAGTTGCTGCCCCCCTCACCCCTGCCCCTCTACCCCCGAGTACAGGGGGAGGGGGGTTGCAAAAGGGACCTGCCGTTTGCGGCTCTATGCGTTTTTTAAAAGGCGTGTTAATCAAAGGTATCATGCATGGACCAGGCGGCCATTCGCGGCTTGACGAGTCAACTGGCGGAGGACTTGGCCTGGCTGGAGGAGCATGCCCGCGCTCAGCCGCGCCAGGCGGCCAAGGCGGGCGAGCTGCGTTTGGCGGCGGGGCTGGTGCGCAATGTGCTCGGGCCCTTCCTGGAGAAGCAACCCGCCGAACCGTTGCACGTCGCGGTCGTCGGCGGCGCCGGTGCCGGCAAGAGCACCATCGCCAATTTCCTCTGCGGCGCCATCCTGGCCGAGTCCAATCCCCAGGCCGGCTTCACGCGCCATCCCATCGCCTATGTCTCCATCAGCGGACAAACGTCGTGGGGCTCGTTTCTCGGCTTTCTCGGCCCGCTCAAGCGGCTCACCGAGGAAACGTCCGCCAGCCTCGATGCCGACGTTTACCAGATTCGCCGCGTGAACAACGTCGCCGGGCGAAAGCAATCTGCTGGACCGGTTTGTCGTCTGGGACTGCCCCGACATGACGACCTGGGCCGCCACGCGGCTATGTGCCCCGCCTGCTGGAAGTCAGCTGCCCTGGCGGACGTGATCGTCTATGTCGCCTCCGACGAGCGCTACAACGACGAAGTCCCGACGCAGTTTTTGCGCATGCTTCTGCAAGCGGGCAAGGCGGTCGTCATCTGCCTCGTGAAGATGAAGGAAGCCGACGCCGCCGCGTTCGTGGCGCATTTTCAGCAAGACGTGCTCGGCAAATTCTCGGCGCGCGCCGTGGCCACGTTGACGATCCCGCAATTGACGCATGAACAGCTCGCCAACCCCTTTCAGGCTGCCGGCAAACATCGCATTCCGCTCATCAACCAAGTTGCCGTGCTCGGCTATCCGGTCAACGCCGCCCGCCGGCGCACGGTGCAATCGGCCATGCACTATCTCAAGACCAACCAGGATCGCCTGCTGAACGTGGCCCGCGACGACCTGGCCGCGCTGCAGCACTTGGCGCATCTCGTGCATGAAGGCCAGGTCGAGTTCGACAACCGCTATCGCCGCGAATACCTGACCACCGAACGTTTTCGCCGTTTCGACGAGGCCCTGGTGACGTTGCTCGAATTGCTCGAGCTGCCCGGCGTCGGCAAATTTGTCAGCGGCACGCTCACGGTCCTGCGCACGCCGTATCGTTTGCTCAAGGGACTGCTGACGCGCGGACTGCAGCGGCCGCCGAACGCCGAGCTTGCCGGAACGCAAAGTGCTGGAAGCGGGCTTTAGCGGGCTGGCTCGATCTCGTGCGCAAGGAGGCCACCCGCCACGCCGACGCCAACCCGCTTTGGCAACACGTTCACCAGGGTTTCCACGGCGGCCTGGCCGAGCCGCGGCGCACGACAAGTTTGAACAGGGCGTGCGCGGTTTTCAACTCAGTCTCGCTGACGAGGTGGAGCGCACGGCCCGCGCGATCTACGAAGACCTTGAAAAGAATCCCGTCGCACTCAACACGCTCCGCGGCACCAAGTTCGCCATGGAGATCGCGGCCATCGGCAGCGCCGTGGCCATGGGCGGCATCTCGGTGTTGGACTTTATCTGGGTGCCGCTGGCCGCCTCCGTGACGCATCAACTCGTCGAGCTGCTGGGCAAGCAATACGTCGAAAACCAGCGCGAGCAAACCCGCGCCCGCCAGCAAGCCCTGGTCACGCAATATATCTCCGGCCCGCTGGCCCAATGGCTCATCGAATGGCCCAGCACCGGCGGCTCCGCGTATGAACGCTTGCAAATCGCCCTGCGTCGCATTCCGCAGGCGATCCAGCAACTCGACGCGGCGGTACAATGGACGCTTGAACGCATGATTTGCCGGTGGCACGGACGGACAAGCCGCCCGTGGCACCCGAGCCATCGTGTCTTGATGAGCCATCGTATCTTGGTTGATTAAATGAGCCTGGCAGCATCATCCTCCGAACCCGTCCTGCGAACGCTGGCGCCGCCCTGCGCGAGCTCGAACGCCGCTTGCGCGCCTGGCTCAATGCCGCCAATCGCTATCCTCTCTCCACGCTGCAGCGCGCCACGCTCGAGGGGCTCGCCGGCGACCTGGCGCGCCAGGGCGAAGCGCTGCAACTGGATCAGCCGCTCCTGGTCATCACGCTCATGGGCGGCACCGGGGTCGGCAAATCGACGCTGCTCAACGCCCTGGCCGGCGGCGCCATCGCCCAGGCGTCCTTCCAGCGGCCGACGACGCGCGACCCGGTCGTCTATTATCATGAAGCCATCCAGCCGCACCGCCTCGATCCCGCCTTGCAACAGTGCCGGCTGGCCGCCCACGACCGCCCTGCCCTGCTGCAATAAAATCATCGTCGATACGCCCGACCTGGACAGCAACGATCTCGCCAATCGCGAGAAGCTGCATCGCATATTGCCGGTCGCCGACATCGTCCTGTACGTCGGCTCGCAGGAGAAGTACCACGACAAGCTCGGCTGGGACCTGTTTCTCCAGCAGCGCAAACGCCGGGCCTTCGCCTTCGTTCTCAACAAATGGGACCGCTGCCAGCATCCCGGCGCCAGCGGCATGCGGCCCGATGAGGATTTGCTCAAAGACCTGGAGAGCCAGGGTTTTCACAATCCGCTGCTCTTTCGCACCTGCGCCCAATATTGGATCGATCATCCCTGGCAGCAAGACGGTACGGCTTCCGCTACGAATGGCTCTCCCAGCGCGCCGCCGGTCGAAGGCGAGCAATTCCTCGATCTCGTTCGCTGGCTCGAGCAAGGGCTCAACCGCCTGGAGATCGAGGCCATCAAGGCCCGCGGCGTCAGCCAGCTTTTGCGCCAGCTTCAAGACGCGCTCGAAGCGGCGCGGCCGCCGGATTTGACCGAGGCGGCCGACAAAGTGCGGGCGACTTGGACCAGAATTCTCGCTGAAGAAGCCCACAACACTTCGGCCGTGTTGCTCAACACGCTGGAGCCGTTCCAAAAAGAGATCGAGCATCATTTCGCGCTAGAGCGGCAGCGGAAGTTTCGCAACATCATGGGCACGTATCTCTATTGGTTCAATCGCCTCAAATACGCCGGCAGCACTTTGCGGCTGCATATTCCGTTCTTGCCCCGCTTCGGCGCCGCCACGGAAACACCCAAGGAATGGGACCTGGCGACCTTCACCCAGGCATGCAGCAGCGCCGCCTCGGAGCAACACCTCGACTCACGCAGCAAGGCGCTCGCCAACCGCCTGCTTTTGGAAGCGGACACGCAAGGCTTTCCGCTCAAGCTGCTCAGCGAAGCGACCGAAGCGGCCGCCCGCCTCGATTGGCGCAGCCGCAACGCCCAGGCGATGACCGAAGTGCTTGGCCAGGTCGAGCAAAGCTGGTCCAGGCCGACGGGAACCCGGCGTTTCTTGCAGGCGTCCATCATCTTCCTGGCCGACTGGGTGCCGCTGTTGGCGTGCGCGCGGCATGGGCGTCTCGCTCCTCTGGCAATACACCATGCAAGATCGCCGTTTTCAATGGAGCGACTTGCTCTTGCCGTTCGTCGTCATGGTCATGGTGATGATCATCCTTCATGTCGGCATCGCCATCTTGCTACCCTTGCGCTGGCAAGCCATCCGCGCCGAATTCGAAGGCCACCTGGAAGGCCGCTTGCGCACCGAATTGGAGCGCGGCTATCTCGCCGCCCCCGGCGAAGTCGCCCAAACCTTGCTCGGCGAACGCCGCCAAGTAGAACAATTCCTGGGCGAAATCCGCGAAGTCGGCGGCTGGCTCGAAAAGCGCGAGCAAGCCGCCAGCATCGCGGGCCTCTATGGAAAATGAGTGAATGGCAAGGAACGCTGACATTGAAATCGTGAAAGCCGCACAAACCGAAAGCGTTTTGCCTCCCACCCAACGGCTTTCTGCATGCCCCCCTCTCCCCCTGTACTCGGGGGGAGAGGGCCGGGGTGAGGGGGGATAGCGCCCCTCGCAAAAACTCGGCGGTTTTGCAATCGACGGCAGCCCCCTCACCCCTACCCCTCTCCCCCGAGTACAGGGGAGAGGGGAATACACGTCAAGCGCCTTTCCTTTGGGTTAGGGCGAGTTTCGCAACCGCGTTTTTAGCCGAACCCGTCGCCATCTGGTTTCACGAAACTTTCGGCACTCCCACAGCCGCCCAACGTCTCGCTTGGCCCGCGCTCGCTCGCGGCGAAAACCTGCTCTTAGTGCACTCCCACGGGCACCGGCAAAACGCTCGCGGCGTTTCTGCCCATCATCAGCCGGCTCTGGGACGATCCCACCGATGGCCTGGCATGCCTCTACGTCGCGCCCATGAAAGCCTTGGGCACGCGATGTCGGCAAGAACCTACGCCACTACTTGCTGCCATCGAGGCCAGCTTTCGAGAAGTGCGCGGGCCGCGCCAATCATCGCAACCGACACCGCATCCGCGTCGGCTTGCGCACCGGCGACACGCCCTCACGCACACGCAATCGCCACCTCGCCAGACCGCCACATATCTTGCTGACCACGCCGGAAAGCCTGGCCATCCTCCTCACCAACCCCAAAGCCGAGGAACTGTTCCGCCGCCTCCGCTGGGTCGTCATCGATGAAATCCACGCCCTCGCGGGCAACAAACGCGGCGCCGACCTGGCGCTCAGCCTCGAACGGCTCGAATTCCTGACATCGCAGTGCCAAAATCCTCAAGAGCTCCCGCACGATCAACTGAGCCAGCCGCATGATGAATCGAGCGAGCGATTCGATCAATCGAGCGAGCGATTGGATCAATCGAGCGAGCCGTTGCCTTTTCCCCCTCTCCCCCTGTACTCGGGGGGAGAGGGCCGGGGTGAGGGGGGACGGCATCCCGTGCGAAAATTCGGCGGTTTTGCAATCGACGCCAACCCCCTCACCCCTACCCCTCTCCCCCGAGTACAGGGGAGAGGGGAATACATTCATCCGGTTGTGGTAGACGATTTTCAGGCGCCCCCAAGGCGCGGGATGAGTCCCCCGTGCGGCGAGATGAATCCAAGATGCGACGGGATGAGTTCCCCAAGCCGCGGGATGAGTACTCGAATCCCGCGGATATGCGCAATCCCAAAACCGCGCCGCTCCACCGCATCGCCCTGTCCGCGACCATCGCCTCGCCTCAATCCGTGGCCCAATTCCTGGTCGGCGTCAATCGGCAATGCACCGTCGCTCAAGTCGATGTCCAATGCCCCATCGAGCTCACCATCGAACCGCTGCACGGCGCCGATACCACTGCCGGTTTCATGGCCGAACTCGCGAGCCGCCTCGAAACCGAAATCTTCCCTCAGCGCACGGCGTTGATTTTCACCAACACCCGCGCCCTTGCGGAACGCCTCGCCTGGCAACTCAAACTCCGCCTGCCACAAATACGCGCCGCATTGCCGTTCACCATTCGTCACTCGCGCCTCAGCGCCGCCGAGTCGTCGAGCGCCGCCTAAAAGCCGGCCGCCTCGACGTGGTCGTCACCAGCACCAGCCTTGAATTGGGCATCGACATCGGCAGCGTTGATTTCGTGATCTTCGTCCATCCGCCGCGCGGCGTTGTTCGCTTATTGCAACGACTGGGCCGCTCGGGGCACAAGCCAGGCCAAACGCGGCGCGGCTTATTGCTTACCGCGACTCCCGCGGAACTCCTCGAAGCCACCGTCACCGTCGCCGCTGCCCGTGCCGGCCAACTGGAGACGATGCCAGCGCCGCCGCGCCGCTCGATGTTCTCTGCCAGCAACTCGTCGGCATGGCCATCACTCGTTGGTGGTCGTCTGACGAAGCGTTTGCCCTCGTGCGCCGCGCCCATCCCTTTCGCGAACGTTGCGTCGGGCCGATTTTGACAGCGCCCTGGACTACCTTTCCGGTCGCCACGCCGATGGCCGCACTTGGCTCCCGCCGCGTTTGCGCTGGCAACGACGATCGCTTCACCATCGTCAATCCGCGCGTGGCCGCCCTGTTGCGCCGCAACCTTGGCACCATCCTCGCCGAAGAGCCACGGGCCATTCGGTTGCTCTTGCCGGCGGAATCTGAAAAACGTTCGGCCGCCGCTCCGTCGATCGCCATCGGCTCGGTCGATGACGCCTATGCCGACCGCCTGCGTCCCGGCGATCGCCTCTTGCTCGATGGTCGCTGCTTGGAGTTTCGCCGGCGCAAGCGCGGCGCGCTGCTGGTGGACGAAGTGAGCACACGGCCCGTGGTTCCCCGCTGGTCCGGCTCTGGCTGGGCCCTCTCACGCGAGTTAGCCGAGCGTTTGTTCCTTTTTCGCATGCAAGCCGCCGACGCTCTCCGCGATGGCAAGGCTTATCTGTGCGGTTGGTTAATGGATGATTATTCGTTGGGCCGAAATGCCGCCGCGGAATTGGCGGAGTTGTTCATTCTCCAGGAAACCGTCAGCGAAATCCCGGACGCCCACACGCTGCTCATTGAAACGGTCGTTGATGATGTGACCTGCTATTACTTTCACACGCCTCTCGCGCGTCCCGGCAACGATGCGCTGGCACGGGTTCTCGCCTGGCGCTTGCTCGACCGCGGGGGCCTGGTGGCCCAATCGGAAGTCGCCGACCTGGGCTTTACGCTGGCCGTCCCTTCGGCGGAGTCCATTAACCCAAGCGCTTGGCGAACACTGCTGGACGAATCGAAATTCGACGGCGATCTGGCGCAAGCGCTGACAACAAGCGATGCCCTGCGCGATCGCTTCGCCAACGTCGCCACGACTGGACTGATGGTATTGCGGCAACCGCTCGGCGGCCGCCGTAAGGTGGGCGGCCACGATTGGGCGGCCCGGCGTCTCTTTGACCAGGTGCGCGACCACCGACCCGCGTTTCATCCTTTTACGCCAGGCCGAAGTGGAGATTAAGACCGATGTGTGCGATGCCGGCGCCGCTCGATGCTTATCTCGCCCAGTTGCCAAAATGCCACATCCGCAACCGCCGGCTGCACGAGATTTCCCCGTTCGCCGCCACGTGGACGCAAACCGGCACCCTCGCCGGCGCTGACGCAACCTCGCGCACCGAGGTGTTATCCACCCTCCAAACCGAACTCACCCGCGCCGTATCACACTCATTCTCCTCCCCTTACGAAGGGGGGCCTGGGGGGGGTTATTGCGAGTAACGGACATCACGCTCCTGAACCCACCCACACCCATGACCCAATTCCTCGACTGGCTCCTGACCCCCGAGCGCGTCGCGATTCACCAACCAACCGCCACCGCCGTCGTCGCCGATCTGCACCTCGGCTACCACGAGGCGCGACGCCAGTGCGGCGACGCCATTCCACTAGCTGACTTAGGTTCGATATTGGCGCCGCTGCTGGCCGTCCTCCAGCGCGGCAATGTCAAGAGTCTCGTCATCGCCGGGGATCTTTTCGAACGCGCGTTCGATCCGGCTCTGTGGGCGGACTTGAACCACCATCTGCGCCAAACCGGCGTCCACTTCGACGGCTTGATCCCAGGCAACCACGACCGCGCTTTGACCGGCGACCTGCCATTGTTTCCCGACGGCAAGCAACTCGGCGGCTGGCTCGTCGTCCACGGCGATGGGGCTCTACCGCCGACGCCAACCGTCGTGGGCCACTTCCATCCCAGCATTCGTCACGGCGGCCGCAAGGTGCCCTGCTACTTGGCCGCCCCCAACCGCCTCTACCTGCCGGCCTATTCACAAGACGCCGCCGGTGTCAGTGCCATGTCAATAATCCGCAACCATGGCTATCGCTGCTTCGCCATCGTGGCGGGAAGGGTCGTGTGTTTGTAATTAAGGAGCCTGCGCACGAAGTAAGCGGTTAATCGTGTGGTTCACGCTTAACCGCTTACTTCATGCGCGGCTCCTTGCTAACAGATCGCCGGCGCTGCAAATTGATGCGCGACGTCGATTAATAATACCGAATCCGCCACCAATCGTGTCCCGTCGCCGTCTTGCCATAGAACCAATGCCCGTCCTGCCAGCGCAGCGTCACCGCCCGCCATCCAAGCGGCACCTTCGGGAACGGATACATCGGCCCAATAAACGGAAACGCCTCATAGGGATAAAGCGTCGGCTGGCCGACGCGCGAATAATTGTTGTAAGGCGCGTACGTCGGCCAAGCGTACGGTGGCAGCGGCGGCTGCTGCATCGCGGGATTCGGCATTCCGGGCTGAAGCCACCCATGCCCGGCATGATCGACACCGGCTCCTGCGCACATCGCCGCCATAGGGCGGCTGCAGCATCTGCCCCGGCATGGTCCCGCTGGTGCTTCCCGGCCAGCCGATGGTTGCGGATCCAGCAAGCTCGGCTGCGGCGCCTGGAACTCGCCTCCCTGAGCCGTCAACAGCACCTTGCCGTTTTCCGCCTCCAGTAAATCGTTGACTTGCCGGACCCCACTTAACCCACGGACCATGCCCGCGACCTCAGCCCGCTGCGCGGCATCCGCGACCCGGCCCGTCAATTCCGCGACACCCGCCTCGAAACGAATGTCCACGCGGTAGCCATGCAGACGCCCGCTCGCATGGAGCCGCTCGGCAATGGCATCGGCCATCCGTTGATTTTGGCTTTGCTCCGAATTGATCTTCGCCTGGCTCGGCTCGAGAATCAGATGACCCGGCTCGGCAACCGACGGAATTGGCAAGTGAACATCGCGAGGGCCTTCCTGACCCTGACTCGTCCCGCCGCCTACACCGATGCACAATCCCAAGGCAGCGGGGCATAGCTTACGTAATAACACGGCAACCTCCTTCCATGCTGGTTCGCGCGCGCTGATCGACCTTGCCAACTCTTTCCCAAGAGCCGGCAAACGCAAGGCGCAACCGTAAGTCGTCGTGTTTTTAAGACACCGAACCATGCGGAACCGACAAGATACCTAGACCGACCCCATGCCGCGAATCCGCACCGCAAAGAAGCACCGCCCCATGCGGCGCCAACCCACGCACACTGCGGAAACCTCGAAAAACTCAAGCGTATTCGCTAAAGGACACGACCCCGAAACGCCGATACCGTCCCGTCCGTTGACAGCCCGAAGCGACTTTCCTATATTGCAAAAGTCGGTGTTGGCCCCCAAGCAACCCCACAAGCACCCGTAGCTCAACTGGATAGAGCGATGGCCTACGAAGCCATAGGTTACAGGTTCGACTCCTGTCGGGTGTACTGAACAGAACAGCTTTCACGCGATCTCGTGGCCTTTCACTTAAAGAGGGGCAGGTCGGTGGGTGGCTTGCTCGGCTGATTCGCCGAATTGATATTGATTATTTCGCGAAGCTTCGTTGTCTTGTTCTCGATCCCCCCGCCGGTTGCGAGGAAGTAGCGTCCGCCAACGGAACCGGCGTCGATGTTTAACGCGGGATTGGAGTCCGCCGTGAATCGGGCTTTGTGCAAAGGCACCCAGCCCCCCTTGATCTCTTTTACCCAGCCATTGCGAAAGTCGGCGAGCCGCTCTTTCGTGGTTGAAACTCGGTTCCTGCGAAAATCCTCAATGAACGAATAGTAGCCCTTAAGCAATATGCCGTTCGTAATGGTCGAGAAGGTCACCAGGTGCGTCCATTTCTTGGTCTCGGGCACGAAGAAGTAGCCGCTGTAGGCGGTGTGCGCGTCGTCCTCGCGCTTGGCGGTGACGAGGAATCGGTAGACCAGGCCGATCTGCCAATCGTAATCGAAGAATGACTGCCCGCCGGTGCCTTCGCCGCCAAAGCGGCGCACGCGCACCGCCGCGTCCTTGTGCAGCATTTTGACGCGTTTGGTCTCGTCCACGGCCTTGGCATTGTTGCCGGAGGCCGGATCCCACACGGAAAAGAGGACCAACTTTTTGCCGCTCGCCAGTTCTTGGATGCCAAAATACCCTTTACTCCATCCCGCAGCCATGAAGTAAGTCCCGTCAGCCGATTTCTCGACGGTCATTTCGGTGTAAAAAGCGTCTCCTTCTGGGGCCGGGTAGGCAAGGTGCACCGAGCGACAGGCAATGCCTTTGAGCCGTTCATCCGCGCTTGCGGAACACGCAAGCAGAAGGGCAAACATGACAACGCAACTGGAGTGGCGCATGAGTTGACCAAGCCTTAGATTATTTCGCGCAGCGGGTTGGCGTCGCCCTCGACCAGGAACTGCGGCCGGCCGGTGAGGTCCGGCAGCCGTCGCCTCGTGAGAGTCGATTCCGAGATTGTGATAGAGGGTGGCGAACAACTCGCCCCAGGTGACCGGCCGGGCGACCGCCTCACCCGCAATCCTGTCGGTCGCTCCGATCACCTGACCGGTCTCTCATCCCGCCGCCGGCCAGAAGGGCGCAGTTCACCTGCGGCCAGTGGTCGCGGCCGACTTGGGCGCTGATCTTCGGCGTCCGTCCGAACTCGCCCACGATCAGCACCGTGCAATCCTTGTCCAGCCCGCGCTGATGCAGGTCTTCGACCAGAGCACTTACGCACTGGTCGAAGATCGGGAAGTCCTCCGCCTCGCGCAGGAAGATGGAGTTGTCGGCCCGGCCCTCGGCGTTCTTGCCGCCGTGCCAGTCCCACTTGCTGTAGTTGAGCGTGACCACTCGCGCCCCGGCCTCGACCAGCCGCCGGGCCATCAGCAGACTTTGCGGCACGCGCGGGGCGCCGTTGCCGTCCATGAACACCTTCGGGTCCCCCGTGCCGTAGCGCTCGCATCACGCTTACCGGCTCTTTCGACAGGTCCAGGGCATCCGCCATGCGCGACGATGTCAGCAGCCCGAACGCCTGTTCGGTGAACGCGTCCATCGCCTTGAGCGCGCCGTTCGCATCGGCGTCGCGGCGCATGGTGTCGAACTCTTGGAGAAGTGTCTTTGCGGTCCGCGAGGCGATCGACGGACAGGCCGCGCAGCAGCATGTCTTCGCGAGCCTTGCCCATCATGCGGAACGGAGCCATCGACGGCCCGAGGAACCCCGGCCCCGGCTCGTTGTAAGGGCCGTGGCGTGCACGTGTAACACAAGCTCACGAACGGCGGGACGCTCGGATCGACCGGACCTTGCAGCTTCGCCACCGCGGAGCCGAACTGCGGCCAGCCGCCGCTCGGGGTGGCCATTTTGGGGTTGTGGCCGTTGTACACCTGAATCGCGTCGTGGTCGGCCTGGCTGCCGACGAGCGAGCGAACCACCACGAGCTTATCCATGATGCGGGCGAGCCGGGGAAGCGCCTCGCAAATCCGCACTCCGGTGACGTTGGTGGCGATGGGCTTCCACGGCCCGGCGAATTCCTTGGGAGCGTCGGGCTTAAGATCAAACATGTCCTGGTGGGGCGGGCCGCCCACCAGATAGATAAGGATGACCGATTTGTGGGACGACCGGACGCCGGCAGCCGCCTCGGCCCGCAGGAGTCTGGGAAGCGTGAGGCCGCCCATGCCCAAGGCACCGATCTGTAGGAAGCTCCGCCGGGAAAGCAAATGCGGCGGGACAGGCGATTGTGGCATCAGAGGATGGCGGGACGGCATTAATAGGCCTCGTTATCGAGGAAGGAGCGCGTGCCAATCTGCAGGCGTGCGCCGGTGGGATTGAGGTCGGTAGGCGCTGAGGTCTGAGACTAGTATCCCCACGTTTCGCGCACGGGTCAACGCCTTGTGCCGACATTTGCCCGAATAATGGCGCGGAGGCGAATAGTGGTGTGGCCAGATTTCTACCGCATTTTAGCCCCCTTCATGGGGGCTGACCTGGTCGCCCCACAAAATGTGGCCACATCCGTAAATAGTGGGGGCGCACCAGTCATAGAATGACCTTCAAGTTGATACGATCAAAACGTTTTGTCAGCTAAACGGAATCTGCCATGACACGCCGTTCCTTTTGGATGTCTTTCATCCTTGCAGGGTCGTTGTTTACTATCGTCGGTTTAGGACGAGCGCAATCGGGAGCGGAAGCGGAACCATTGCTGGCGTATGTCGGAACCTATAGCTCGCCGCTCCGCGATACGCTGCCGACGCAAGTGGATTTGCCCCCCGGCAATGGCCGCGGGATTCATCTCTTTCAGGTGAATCGCGCCAGCGGAGCGATGACGCCCGCCGGCGTTTTTGAGATGGGCACGAGCCCGAGTTGTTTGGCGCTGAATGCTTCCGGGACTTGCCTCTATTCGGCCAACGAAACGGCCGGCGCGGGCAAGGAAGGGACGGTCAGTGCTTTCACAATCATGCGACCGGGCGGCAAACTGAAACTGCTCAACACGGTTGCCTCCGGCGGCGCCGGGCCGACTTACGTGAGCATCCATCCGACTGGTCGTTTCCTGTTGGTGGCCAACTATTTTGGCGGCTCCGTGGCAGTGCTGCCGATCCTTGGCGACGGTCGCCTGGGCGCGGCCACCGATGTCAAGATGCCGACTGGAAAAATCGGTCCCGCCAAGGCGGCGAGCGCACCCCCGGGCAGCTTCGCCTTCAGCGGACATGACCGGACACACGCGCACATGATTGCCGCCGACCCCACCGGCCGCTTCGTTCTCCACATAGACCTGGGATTGGATAAGATTTTTGTCTGGAGATTTGACGAGCAGAAGGGCACGCTGACCGCCAACGAGCCGCCCACGGTTTCGTTGCCGCCTGGGGACGGGCCCCGGCACTTTTGTTTCCATCCCAACGGCCGATGGCTCTATTCCATTCAAGAGGAAGGCTCGACCATCGCGGTGTTCGATTATGATGCCCAGGCCGGCCGATTAACGTCACGGCAGACGATCTCCACATTGCCGCCCGGCTTCGCCGGCAGCAACTTCTGTTCCGAGATTCTGGTGTCGGGCGACGGCCGATTTGTCTACGCCGGCAACCGCCTGCACGACAGCATCGGCATCTTTGCCATTGGGGCAAACGGCACGCTCAAGCATGTCGACGACGAGTGGACGCGCGGAAACTACCCGCGGAGCTTCAATTTCGACCCCACCGGTCGCTTCCTCTATTGCTGCAATCAGCGGGGGGACAATGTCGCCGTCTTCCGCGTGGAGCGCACCACCGGCGGCCTCACCTTCACCGGCCATTACACGCCCGTCGGCAACCCCTCCGCCGTCGTTTTCCTCGACTTGGCGAAGAAGCGATGAATGCGCAGTGCGCGGCGTGGCTTCCTTTTCGGAGGGAGCAAGTGTCGGACCGTTCCTTTGATTAATTCTGCTTGACGGTGCGGCACTGAGGCCACGGCATCGGCAGACGCCGGAAAGCCACGAAGAACCCAAGTCGGCGGGTTCAGTTTATCATGGTCTGATTTGAGGATAACGGTTCCGACACCTGGCCTTTTTCCGGAGAACTGCGCCATGTCTGATACGTGTCCACATTGTGGTGCTTCGATCTCCATTATGCGCGATGCCTTTTGATCTGAATGCCGGGGCGACTTGAACGAGCCGCCGTTCGCCGCTCCGGAGCCATTCGGGAAAGCTTCGGGCTTCGGCGGCGCCGCCAATCCCTTCCAGTTGCCGGAGTATCAAAACGTGATGCGAACCAGATGGTCGCCGGGATTGCCTGGCGCGGAAGAGCTCACACTGGCCGAGCTTGCCGAAGAGATAGATCATGGTGCCAAGCTGGTGGTTTTTCAGTACTGCATCTCCTTCGGCATTGTCACGCTGTTGAGGCCTTCCAAGATTCACCTTGCGCGCGCACGAATCGGCCATGGCGAAGGGATTCGCCTACACCCTGTTGTCACTTGTTGCCGGCTGGTGGGGCATCCCATTCGGTCTAATCTTTACTCCCACGGCCATCTTTACAAACATGAGGGGAGGCAAAAACGTCACCGCGGCGATCTTTCCGCCTCATCATCGTTAAACTGGGGAAGGAGCAAATGGAAAGGAGCGTTTCCTCTTCAAGGATGCGGGAATCACGGTGTGGTTGGCCGCCGAATAATTAAGGTCGGCTAGCCTGGGTGCCATAGTTTGCCGGTACTCCGGCTAACTATGCTTGCCAAACGAACCTTTCATGGCCGTGGCCCATCCTCGTGAACTTAAGCAATGATCCTCGCGGGGGTTCCTAAAACCGAGAGGAGCACGGACCCAGCATAGTTAGCCGGAGTACCGGCAAACTATGGCACCCAGGCGTCGAACCTCGTTAGATCAGCGATGCGGCGCGATAAGGTACAGGGCTTTTTTGGCAGCGCCTCCCGTGTAAACTACAGACTGCCCTCTGGTGCCGTGCCCGCATTTTAACCAATAAAGTGATCTTTCGCCAATTGCTCTACCCTCGCCCCAGCCCTTCGGCATTACCATGGGCGCTACGAACCAACACCGGTCCGCGCCGCGCACGCGCACTGGCACCCATTGATTTGCGCGATTGAGGAGTTTGCCATGAACAACGAATCGCAATTCGAGGATGGCGACTTGCAGCTGCCACCGTTTGGAAACGGTGTTTTTAACGGTGAAACGGCACCGGCCACCAAGCCGGCCGAAACCGAGCGCGTCATCTTCCGAGCGGGGCGGAATCGGCGCGGTCGGTTTACCAAAGGAAACAAAGGCGGGCCGGGCAATCCCTCGATGCGGCGCGTGGCGATGTTGCGCAAGGCGGCCCAGGCTGCCGTCTCGGAGGAAATGGTGCGCGATATCATGGCGGCGTTGGCCGTGCGAGCGCTCACGGGTGATTTGAGCGCCGCCAAATTGGTGCTGGCGTATGCCATCGGCAAACCGGAGGCGGCGGGCGACTTGGACGGTGATGAAGCGGAGGAACTGGATACGCTGGGATGCGGTGACGAGTGAAAGTGAGGAAACGTTTGTAAGTTGGGGCCCGCGGTGCATTTTTATCTGGCATTCTCTCCCCCGGCGCTTTACCATCCAGGCTATTCCTTACCGCCGCAAAGAGCCGTTCCACCTGCGAGGACGTGGGACGGCGCGATCCTCTCCTCGCGGGGGCATACCCATGATCCAGCGAACACGCCGTGGTTTTTTGCGCGATGTGGGGGCGGGTGTCGTGGTGGCCAGCGTTGGGCCGAGCTTGGCTGCCGACCTGGGGTTTTCGTCCGCTTTTGCTGACCAGGGACCGGAGCGTTTGACGTTTGGCCAACTCGAGCCTCTGGTCAGCCTGATGCAGGAGACGCCGGCGGAACGGCTCATGCCGCTGGTGGTGGAGCGGCTGCGCGGGGGACGGAGTTGCGCACGGTGGTGGCTGCGGCGGCTTTGGCCAACGCCCGCACTTTCGGCGGCGAGGATTATGTCGGTTTCCACACGATGATGGCCATCGCTCCGGCCTTCCATATGGCCGGGGAGCTGCCTGAGAATCGCCGAGCCTTGCCGGTGCTCAAGGTGCTCTTTCGCAACGCGGGCCGCATTCAGGAATATGGCGGCCCCCCACGCGAAGTGTTGCACCCCGTCCAGGCGGCCACCCTGTCCGCCAATCGGCCCGGCGGGGAAGTGTTGCGCGAGACGGTGCGCCGTGCCAATATCGGCGAGGCCGAACGGACGTTTGCCGCGTTGTCCTCCAATGCCGACGACGCACTCAACAATGTCCTTTTCGCCGTCCAGGATGCCTGCGAGGTCCACCGGGTGGTGTTGCCCTATCGCGCCTGGGACTTGATGAGCATCATTGGCCGCGAGCAGGCGCATACGCTCTTGCGCCAATCGGTGCGCTATTGCGTCAAGGCGGAGACAGAGCAATACACGCGAATCCTCGGCGGCGTCCGCACCCTGGTGCCCCGTCTTTTGGATCAGCATCATCTCCTGAGTCGTGACATGGGCACGCGCACCGGCGACGACCGCTGGCTGGAGGAGTTGAGCCAAACGATGTTTCGCGGCACGCCTGAGCAGGCCGCCGAAGCCGCGGCCACAGCGCTCGCCGAAGGTTACGCAGCCGCGGACGTGGCCCAAGCCATCTGCCTGGCCGCCAACCAACTGGTCTTGCGCGACAATGGCCGACCGCAGGCCGGCGGACCGAACAAACCGATCGGTAGCGTCCATGGCGATTCGATCGGCGTGCATGCCTGCGACTCGGCCAACGCCTGGCGCAACTTGTCCCAGGCCGCCAACGCCCGCAACAAGGTGGTCTGCCTGCTCCTGGGCGCCTGGCAGGTGGCCCACGATCGCATCAGTCGCGGCGGCAACTTCCTCACCTGGCAACCCTATCCGCGCGAGGATGCCCGCGCCGAGGTCCTCGCAATTGCAACGGAGCGATTGTTGCCCGCGTTGGAAGAAGCGATTCACGGCAACAACCAAGCTCGCGCCGCGGCCGTTGTGGAGCGCTACGGCTCAACGAACCTGCCGACCCGCCCGCTGTGGGACATGCTGCTCCGCTACGCCATCAGCGAGGACGGCGCCCTGCACGCCGAGAAATTCTACCGCACCGTCACCGAGGAATTCGCCGTCACCCGCCCGGCCTTCCGCTGGCGGCAACTGATCGCCCTGGCCCGCGTCACCGCGAGTGCCCACGGCTATGCGGCACCGGGGCACGCGGAGGCGTGTCGGTTGTTGGGGGTGTGAAAGACGGTCGAGTCTGCGAAAGACCAGGACGATAACGCCTCACAGGCGCGTCGTCCTGGTTTGATGTAGCACGGTCCAGACCTGGGTTTGGTAAAATGCAGGTGGAGGCTGGACTTCATGGTAAAAACTTCGAGCGCCGGCGCCCAGGTCGCTATACTAATCTCCCCCATTGGTAGCTGCCGATGAATTACCAATATTTTGAGGAACTGCTCAACGCACGGCCCTTTCAACCATTTGTGGTCCACCTTTCGAGCGGCGCTGCTTATCCCGTCCGGTATCCTGGTTCCGCCGCTTTGACACGCTCCCGTTTGGTGATCGCCGATCCCGATGCCGACCGCATCGTGGTTTGCTCCTTACTCCACGTTGCCAGCGTCGAGCTGCTGCAAACGGCGGAACCCGCGGCTTGAAGCGTCATGCTGGCCATCAGCCGCGCCGAGGTATTCATCGAGTTCGATCATTTTACCATGGATTTTTCCGTACAGAGTCTTGGTTATAACTGTGTCTCGAAGTCATGGTCCGATCATTATATTACCTACTCCGCCCGCTTCTGCCGCAAATGCCGCGGCGTCAGCACCTTTTCCAGCAGCTCGAATCCCAACTCGGTCATTAGCGCGAGCAGCGCCGCGGGCACCGCTCCTTGCAGGATAAGGCCGGGGTCGTTGAGCGCCAGGCCGGTGACGATCGGCTCGCCGAGACCGCCGGCGCCGATGAACGCGGCTAATGTCGCCGTTCCTATGTTGATGACCGCAGCCGTCTTGATGCCGGCGAGGATGGTCGGCGCGGCGAGCGGCAGCTCGATGTTCCACAACCTTTGCCAATTCGTCAGTCCCATGCCGACGGCGACCTTGCGCAGAATGGGGTCGATGCCAAGCAGGGCCGCCACGGTGTTGCGCAGGATGGGCAACAGCGCATAGAGGAATAGCGCCACCACGGCCGGCGTCGCACCAATGCCGAAGACGGGGATAAGGAACGCCAGGAGCGCGATCGACGGGATGGTTTGCAGTACGCCCGCACCGTACATAACCGCGCGGGAGACCGAGCCAAGCCGATTGATCGCGATGCCGAGCGGTATGGCCACGATCATGCCCGCGACCAGCGAGATGATTGTCAGCATCAGATGCGTGATGGTGCACGAAAGCAGAAATGGCCAGTCGATGGAACGTTCCACCAACTCCGTTGGCGCGGCGCTCGCCTTGGTTCCTGACAGCAGGCCTTTACTTTGCAAGAACTGACCGGCGACGTCCTGAACGCTCTTTCTTTCCTGCACGCTCTGGTTGAGCGCTTGCATTTCGCTCTCGCTCAGGGTGAAGGCCAACTCTTCGAGGACGCGCTTAACCGCATCCGCCACCTCGCCGCGAACAAGCGGGGCCGCGAGATAGGCGGGAAAGAAATGGCGGTCGTCCTCCAGCAAGACAAGGTCAAACTTTTTGAGATCGCCATCCGTGGAATAGGCATCGGTCACATCAATCTTTCCCTGCGCGATGGCTGAATACGTCAGCGCGTGCTCCATGCCCACGGGCCGGGTGGATAAACCATAAGTCCGGGCCAGGCCGATCCAGCCGTCCTGCCGGTTCAAGAACTCATTGCTGAAACCATAACGCAGGTCCGGGTGCCGGGCCAGATCGCTGATGCGCTCGAGGCCGAGTCGCTGGGCGGCGCCTCGGCTCAGCGCGAGTGCATAAGTATTGCTGAAGCCAAAGAAGTCGAGCATTTCGAGACGATGGCGCTGCATCAAAAGCTCGCGCATGCGGGCATGGGACACGGTGCCGGGCAACTGCAGGATGGCCTGCTCCAAAGTCCCCGAGTATTCGGGATAGACGTCAATGGAGCCGCGCTTCAACGCCTCGAAGCAAATGAGGGTGCCGCCCAAGGAGAAACGTCGCTCCACTTCGAAACCGCGATCCGCCAGGAGTTGCGCCATGATCTCGGCCAGCACTTGGCCTTCGACATCCTGCTTGCAGCCAAGGACCACCGGGCGCACCGGCGGCGCTTTGGCGACGCCGGGCCACAGCACGAACGCAATCAGAGCAATGAGCATGCGACGCATAAACGGGTCTCACGCTTCAAGCTGCGAGCGGAAGAACTTCTTGACGAACTCGCCGGCAGGTGCGTTGATTATCTCATCACACGGGCCATGTTGAACAACCTGGCCATGGTCGAGCACGAGAAGTTCTTGGGCCAGCTTCAATGCCTCGCGCAGATCGTGCGTGACCAGCACCATCGTGCCGCGGTTCGGCCGCCTGAAGATGCAAAAACTCTTGGTGTATCTCTTGCCGGGTAATCGGGTCGAGGGCGCCAAAGGGTTCGTCAAGCAACAATAACTGCGGGTTCAGCATCATGGCCCGGCATAAGCCAACGCGCTGCTGCTGGCCGCCCGACAACTCGAATGGATAGCGACTTGCATAAGACCAGGGCAAATTAACGAGCTCGACAAGCTCCGCGCCCTGGCGTCGTAGCGCTTCGGGGTCCAGCCAGACAAGCGGGCAAGCAAGGTGATGTTGCCCTCGACGGTCATATGGGGAAACAAGCCGTTTTCCTGGACCGCGTAGCCAATCTGGCGCCGCAATTCAGGCAGCCGCTCATAGTCGATCGGTTTGCCGAAAACATCAATCGACCCGCTGCTTGGCCTGACCAAACCGTTGATAAGCTGCAAGAGTGTCGATTTGCCGCTGCCGCTTGGACCGACGACCGCCGTGGTGACGCGCTCTTTGAATGTCACACTGACATCGCGCAGGGCCGCCTCCTGAGCGTAAAACTTGCTCACCCGCTCAAATGCGATCTGCGGCATCGAGCCTCCGGTCACGGGCCAACGGGCCGCGCGTGACTAACTGCGAAGTTTGCAAGACAAAACCGGCGCTCGGAATCAAAGTAACTATGCTCAAGGACCAGTCCCGCGACACCGGCAACTTCGCCCAACTCCTCCAGAGAATACTTGTAGGAATCTTCGGTGTGCATTGTCTCGCCGGCAGCAAAACCAACCTCCAATCCGAGCTTGCCGATGCACACCCGCTGTGGACGCTCGCTCACGAGGTACATCTCGATGCGGCCAGCCGCCTCATCATAAACCGCGCGATGCCGAAAGGCACTCAGATCAAAATCGCCGTCCAGTTCTCGGTTGATGCGAGCAAGCAAGTTCAAGTTAAAAAGCGCCGTCACTCCCGCGGCATCGTCGTAGGCAGCCTCCAGGGTGGTCTTATCCTTACGCAGATCGACTCCGACCAGCAGGCGATCGTGAGCGGTCATCCGTGTCGCGCACTTGCCGCAAAAACTGCGCTGCCTCGCCGCGCTCGAAATTGCCGATGTTGGAGCCGAGCCACAAGATGAGCTTGGGGCGATCCGCTTCCATGCCCAGCAACTGTAAACCCTCATGGTATTCGGCGGCTACCGGAACAATCTCGAGGCGCGGATATTGTTTCGCCAGGGAGGCGGCACTGGATTCGAGCACGGGCCGACAAATGTCGATCGGCACGTAACGCACCGCCCGGCGATCCTTGAGGAAGGCGTCGAGCAGCAAGCGGGTCTTGCTGGAATTGCCGCTTCCCAGCTCCACGAGCGTCACGTCTCCCAAAAACCGCGCCGCGATAGCGCCGGCCTGTTCGCGCAAGATGGCCGTCTCGGCCCTCGTCAAATAGTATTCGGGCTGTTCACAGATGGCCTCAAAGAGCCGCGAGCCCTCTTGGTCGTAGAAGTAGCGGCACGACAGCCGCTTGGGCGACGCCGTCAGACCGGCCAACACATCGCGACCAAATTCGACCAGGGGGTTCGCGCTTAACGGAGCGCCTGGCAATGAATGGTTTTTTGACATAATGATGTCATCGCTGGGTGGCACGTCCTGAGGTACTCCGAAGGGCGTGTTTCGGGCTGGGCCACGCCCTTCGGGGTACCTCAGGGCGTGCCACCCTGTTGAGCGTCGGAAGTCAAAAATCCTATGGCGCCAGGCACATGTGCGAAAGCCGGCCCAGATGTCGCGCCGATCAGGCTCGTAAAAATTACGCCAGGTGTTGCGCAGCAGACGCGCTCGCGTCGGCCAGGCGCCCCCGCGCAGCACCTTATGGGTGCCGAACCACGGCTCGGAGTATTCTCGGTAGGGATCGACGAGAAAACCAGGGTATGGCGCAAAATCACTCGCCATCCACTCCCAGACATTGCCGATCATCTGTCGGCACCCGCACGCGCTATCGCCTCTGGGCAACTCGGCCACATCCCGACAACCGAGGGCGTAACCATCGAGTTGCGCCTGCGATGCATCCGGCGGTTCATTTCCCCAGGGGAAGCGCCGCTTGCCTGCCGCCACCGCGGGGTCACAAGCCGCTGCGGCCTCCCACTCGGCTTCGGTTGGCAATCGGCGCTTTGCCCAATTGCAATACGCCTCCGCCTCGAACCAATTTACATGAATCACAGGACGATGCGGCTCCAGCGGCAACCAGCGATCGAAATCGCGCCTTAGCCAACCGCCTCCCTCGCGCCGCCAATAGAGCGGATGCGTCGCGCCAACACTCCCTCTCCAACACCAACCCGCCCCGCTCCACAATTCGGCATGCGCATAACCATCTTCATCCACGAAGCCCGCAAACGCCGCCTGCGTCACCGGGGCACGTGCGATGGCAAACGGCTTTAGTTCGACGGGATGCGCCCACTTTTCATTGTCGAACACGAACGCTTCGTCGGCAGTGGCGCCCGAGCAAGAATGTGCCTCCCCTCATCGCCGCGTCGCCTGGCAGTGAGCCGCCATTGTTTCCGAGCGACTGATCGACTTTATGCACATTCGTGTTCTGTACGGAAGGTTGCGTCAATGTTGGCCGCGGGTAGCCAAGCGACTTGGCGAGTATAAAAGAAAGCCTCGCCATGCATGTCCTCGTGGAAGGTCGCGAGTAGGACGAAATAAGATGTTGTCGCGTCCGGCGACCGGTCAAGCTCGTCCAAGACCCGTTCCTGGACTTGACGCAGATAAGCGAGCGTGCGGGCACGAGTCGGCAACGGCAAGTCCCAGCGCGTCGCGTGCGCCACCGCGGCAGAGTCATAAAGCGCGTCCGCATCTAGCCGTAGCGGGGGCCGCTTCCCAGCATGGCGCAACACCCACTTTTCGCAAAACCACGCCAGATGGCCGATCTCCCACAAAGGCGGATTGACCGTGGGCAACCGCGGACCCAACATCTGATCGTCGTCCAGGTCGCTGATGAGTTCCAATGTCCGCCGGCGGGCGTCGGTGAGCCAACCTGCCAGCGTTGCCGCGCACGGCAAGTCTATGGTAGTGGCGATATTAAGGGACGTTGGCACCATTTGCGCAACCTTACGATGTGGGACGGCTCTCCTGAGCCGTCAAATCCAGCCAGACGGCTCAGGAGAGCCGTCCCACAAAAAGGCTTATCGTTCTTCTTCATCCTCCTTCCGGCGTCTTGACGTGAAATTCCCGCCGCGAGCACAAGAACGCGCCCAGCGCGGTGCAAACGATGCTGGCCGCTATCAGCACCACGATGCACACTACCAACGTGGGATGCTCGCTAAGCGTCGGATCCGTCCTGACGTTTAATTGCCACGCTTCGGCGGCCATGTCAAACTTAGGTCCGCGGGGAGGCGTCACGAAAAAGTCCAATGATCGATACGCGATCAGGCGCGCGTAATAAATTACCGACACCAGGCGAATGCTGAACGGCAGATTGGCCAGAAACCCTTCGAAGAATGCCGCGTAAAGGAAGCCGACGACCAGCGTCCACCGTGTAAGCAAGCTCAAGAGGCCGAAGATGCAGCAATAGGCGGCGATGGCCAGCGCGTGGATACCGATCGCTTTCACGCAGCGCAGCGGGACATCATCCACGTCCCCGGGCAACGCGGAGCCGGCATAAATCACGACATAGGTGAGAGCGGTGAAGATCGCCGTGAGCAGGATCGCGGTCGTCAGCGTGCCCGCGACCTTGGTGACATAGATCGCCCACTTGGGGATCGGGCGCATCAGGATATAAGTAAATGTCTGCTCTTCCTGCTCGTCCTGGATGATGCCGGAGCCATAGAGCAGCGCCACCAGGGGCAAGAGCGCTTGCGGAATCAACATGAAAACAAACATGAACTCCAGCATGACGCCGGGCAGGTCTGGCGCCGTCGCCCGCACGATGGCCGCGATCACCGCCGGCAAGAGCAGCACCGCTCCCAGCACCAGCATGCGCTTGCCGTGCAAGTGCTGCCGCAGCGTCAATGCGTAGAGCGCCCAGAGCGCCGTGAAGTTGAGACCGCTCGACCGGCGCGGCGGCATTCCGGCAAGTTTGGTCACGTGCCCCTTAGCCGTCACGTCGATCACTTCCGAGGAAGGCGAGGTTTTCATTTGTTCACCAGATACTTGAAGACGGCTTCCAGGTTGTCGTCGTCGGAATACACTTCGCGAATCGCCGTCTCCGCTTCCAGCGACAGTTCCGGCAGCCGGCCGTAAAAGGCGTCCGGCGCCCGCGTTTCGACCATCACGCCGCGCTCCTTGGCCAGCACCTTGACCCCCTCGACATCGTCCCACGCCAGCAGCCGGCCGGCCAGCTTGCGGTAGTCGTCGCAGACCAGGACGATGTGGTGCGGATGCTTGTCGATCAGGTCGCGGATCTCGCGGACGTGCCCTTCGGCCACCAGCCGGCCGCGGTTCAGCAGCACGATGTTCGGCGTGAGCGACTGCACCTCGTGCAGCACGTGGCTGGACACCAGCACGCTCTTGCCCTGGCCCGCGAGCCGCTGAATGATGTCCATCAGGTCGCGGCGGGCCACCGGGTCGGTGCCGGTGAGCGGCTCGTCGAGGAACAGCACCTCGGGATCGTGGACCAGCGCCTGGGCCAGCTTGGTGCGTTGCCGCATGCCCTTGGAATAGCCGCGAACGATGCGGTCGCGGTTGCGGGTCATGCCGACCGCTTCGAGGGTGCGCTCGGCGGCGTCGCGCTTGGGCGCGGCCCATTCCGGACAGGCGGGCGCAGGTATGCACGAAATCCAAGCCGGTCATCCATTCGTAAAAGGCGTCCTGCTCCGGGCACAGGCCGATGAGGCGGTTCAGGGAGGGGTTGTTCCAGCACGCCGGCCCAAGCACGCGCACCTTCCCTGGCTGGGATAAAGCTGGCCGGTGGCCAGTTGCAGCAGCGTCGATTTGCCGGCGCCGTTGGGGCCGAGCAGGCCGGTGACGCCGGCCGGGACACGCAGGCTCAAGCTGTTGATGCCGATGACGTTGCCGTACCACTTGGAGACCTCGTGGAACTCGACGACCGGCCTCACTTCAGCCGGTCCAGCGACCGGACGCGGAAGTTCAGGATGCATGCGGAAAGTCCAAAAAGAACGGCCAGCACGCCGGCCGACCAGTACCAGGGATATTGCGGGCCCAGGTTCCTCAGCAAAAAATCGTCGCGCACCTCGGCGGGCTCGAATCGGCTCAACTCTGCCCAGGCCGCGTCGCGTCTCGAGCAGCTGCTGGCCGACGCGCGACAGGTTGGCGGTGTAGGAGACCAGCGGCCGCCAGTCGGTCTTGGGCTGCCTGATCCTCCTGCTCCCGGAGGTCGGCGCAGATTTCTGGTTCCATCTTCCATGGCTCGTTGCTGCGCGAACTGCTCCTCGCTGCGTCAGCGGCTTCTCTCCCTGGCGCTGGACCGGGAATGCCTTCGCCTGCCTCCGGTAGACATCGTGCCGCCGCTGTTCCATGTTCACTTGGTTGAGGATGGAGCCGACGATCCTGGTGACGAACCAGATCGCCAGCCAGAACAGGGCGACATAGCGCGAATTCCGCGACAGCGACGACAGCGCCAGCATCAGCGTTCCCGCCGAGACGACGATGACCACGCCGTAGGCGAGGCAGGCAAGCAGCAACGGGAAGGTGTCGCGGATGATGGTGATGTCCAGGCTGAACAGCAGTCCCAGGACGTAAGCGATGAGCGAGGGCACAATGACGACCATGCCGAGAAACCAGGCGACGACGCCGAGCTTGCCGAGGAAATAGTCGATGCGCCGCAGCGGCCGCGAGAAATACAGCGGCAGTGCGTTGAAGCGCAGGTCCTGGCTGATGAGGCCCGGCCCGACCAGCAAGACCAGGATCATCGAGAAGCGCAGCTCGATGTCCAGGAAGTAGTGGAAGCACGAGCGTCCAGACCTCGCACGCGGAATGCGCTTCGGGTCGGCGAGCATGTCCGGGCAAGGAAGCCGTCAAGAACGGCCGCAGGAGGCTGACGAGCGTCGGACTTCTGCTCCAGCAGCCCCCACAGCGCACAGCACGAACGCCAGCGCCAGGCCGGCAGCCAGGCGACAGCAACAGGATGCGCCGCAGGAAGAGGTTCTTCATGCCGACGCGCACGCCGTGGCGGGTGATCGCCAGCCACCGCCAGGCGTGGCCGGACAGAGTGCCCGACCAGTGTTGATAGCCTTGGTCGAAGATCGGCATTACGGTTGCTCCACGGCTTTCAGGAAGACCTCTTCGAGCGTGCTGCGCTGCGGCCGCAGGTAGCGGATCTGCTGCCCCTGCTCGGCCGCCGTCTGCCACAGCAGTCTGCGGCGATCTCCCCTTCGGGCAGCTGCACGAGCAGCAGATCGTCGACGCGCTTCCGCCGTGCAGCCCAGCGCGGCCAGCCGCTGCGCGCGAAGGCGTCGGCGTCGGCCTTGAGCCGCACTTCGAAGCAGCGGGCGTGGACCTGCTTGAGGTCTTGAATCTTGCCCTCGGCCAGCAGCCGGCCGCCGCCCAGGACCACGACGTAATCGCACACCGCTTCGACGTCCGGCAGCAGGTGGCTGGAAAAGAGCAGGCTCATCCCCTTGTTGTGCGCCAGGTCGCGGGCCAGCTCCAGGACCTCCTCGCGCCCGGCCGGGTCCATGCCGTTGGTCGGCTCGTCGAGGATCAGCAGCTTCGGATCGTGGACGATGGCCGAGGCGAGCTTGAGCCGCTGCTTCATGCCGGTCGAATACGACTCGACCTTGCGGTAACGCGCCTCGCCCAGGCCGACGTAGTCGAGCACCTCGTGCGGCCGCTGCATGGCGTCCTTGGTCGCCATGCCGACCAGTTCGCCGGCATAGGCGACGAACTCGACGCCGACGACCCGGGGAACAGGCACTCGTCCTCCGGCGCGAAGCCGACCGCCCGGCGGATGTCGAGTTGCCGGCGGCGAAAGTCCATGCCGAGGATTTGCCCCGACCCGCTGTCGATGGGGATCAGGCCGAGCAGCGTGCGGATCATCGTCGTCTTGCCCGAGCCGTTGGGCCCCAGCAGGCCGATCGCGCCGGCGGGCACCGTCACGGAAAGATTGTTCAGGGCCGTGATCGGCCCGTAGGTCTTGGTGACGGCGTTAAGTTGAAACAGCATCGTCGCCTCGCGAGAAGTCTTGAGCGTATTATCGGCGAAATCGAAAAGTCTTTCCCCTCTCCCCTGTACTCGGGGGAGAGGGGTAGGGGTGAGGGGGTCAGGTGGTTTGCAACACCGTGACGTTTTCGCGAGGGATTCTGTCCCCCTCACCCCTTCCCCTCTCCCCCTGTAGTACAGGGGGAGAGGGGAGTGCTATGGCCAGCCTTCATTATTGATAATCGAGTCCGAAGCATTTCTCAAACCTCTTCATCAGCGAAGTTCGGCGGCAAGGGAGAACCGCTTCGCTCCACGCACATACGGTACACCGCTTCGCGCACTGCTTCCAGTTCCTCGTATATTTCCGTGTTCCAAAACCGCATGACGCACCATCTCTCGTTCTCCAGAAAAGTTGTTCGCATCATGTCGGAACGCCTCTAGCCAGGTGGGTCGCGCCATCGACTTCAATCGCAAGTTTGCACGATACGCACGCGAAATCGATTACATAAATCCCAAGCGGATGTTGGCGCCGAAATTTGAAGTCACCGAGCGCACGATTGCGTAATGCCTTCCACAGCAATTCCTCCGCTGGCACTACCCGTTGCCGCAATGAGCGTGCTTTCCCGATTATCCTTCGGTGCTTCGCCATGTGTCTCTTTCGCGGCCCACCCGTGACTCGTTTTTCCCCTCTCCCCTGTACTCGGGGGAGAGGGGCAGGGATGAGGGGGCTCAGGTGGTTTGCATCACCGTGACGCTTCCGCGAGGGATTCTGCCCCCCCTCACCCCTTCCCCTCTCCCCCCGAGTACAGGGGGAGAGGGGCGGCTTGTTGCTACTCCCTTGGCCGAGTTTCCAGCGCTAAGCACTCCGAGGCCTCTGTCTCATTTCACACTTAGCTCTTCGCCTCCGCGGCACAAATCTTACTGAAAAGACGCCGATCAGTCTGTTTTGTCCCACCATTCGGCTAGGGTAGCAGCAACGCCGGCGAATTGATCTGGTGCCCGAAAATCAGCGTCACCTCGCAATCTTTCGACCCGCCCTCTTGGCTAGTTCGGTCACTTTCTCAATCACAACGCCTTCCGCCCTGGCGTCGAAAATGCCGGCGTCGCCCGCGTAGAGCCCGCGTGTTTCATAGCCCCCTTCGCTCAGCACTCGAGCGGACGGCAGATAGCCGAACACGTCGTTGCAATAGGCGGCGAGCCAAAGCTGGTTCGGGCCCAGCGCCTTTTCCAAAAGGGCGACGTAATCCACCACGACTTCGCCCGGTAAGCCGACCAGCGTCAAGTCTTGGCCAAATTGCCATACGGTGAACGGGCAAGTGTAGTGCGTGGCCAACGGCTCGCCGCGCTCCAGTCTCGCCAACATTGCGCCTGCTGCGAACGCCTGGGCGCCGCGCTTGTTGGCAGCC
The DNA here is from genome assembly GCA_963750865.1 of uncultured Planctomycetota bacterium. Classification (GTDB taxonomy): domain Bacteria; phylum Planctomycetota; class Planctomycetia; order Gemmatales; family Gemmataceae; genus CAVVSQ01. Next base: position 587,514 of record CAVVSQ010000014.1, on the reverse strand, counting down.
AGCTTTTCCACCTGCGCAGACTTAGCGCGGCGAGGGGCAAATCCGCCTGGCTGAATGCGACTTGCAGCGGTCCGCGCACCGGACGAAACTTGGTGCCGAGGACACGACCCACTTCATCCGCCAGCGTCTTGCCGTGTTTCTTTGTCAGCTCCATGGTTCCGCGCGGATAGGGGTTGGCGTCACCGGCGCAGCCGATGATGTACATCGCCTGCACTCCCGGGTAACGTTCCTGAATAGCCGCCTGAGCGAAGCCCGCGAAATCGCCGCAAAGCTGATAATTGTCGGGACCGAGCGTGGTGCCATGGACGGCCGCACCAAAAAGCACGGCACGCAGCTTGCCGTCGGCACCGTCGATGCGCATCACGGGAACGGTGCGGTCCGCCAAACCGCGCGGGTTGACGCCGAGAATGACGCCGCGAGGAGTGAACTCGCGGCGGTTCATGACGAAATCGACCACGCCGCTGCTCCAGGAGAGTTGCGCCGGTTCCAAATGGCGGGATGCATCGACGACAGCCTCAACCACTTTTTCTTGAAGCCGATGCGTATACTCGACGACCCGCAACCCCTCGCCTGATGCGTCCTTCGATGTGACCTTCAAGGCTAGCAAGGGCCCCGCATGGGTATGCGAGGAATTCAGCAGAACAAACTCGCGTTTCAGACCAATTCGTTTTTCGATGGCGGCGCACGATCGGCTCAGCCACGTCGCGCGGCAAGCCGAGCAGGTCGCTGGTCACCAGCGCCGCACGCCGGCCCTTGTTATCCTCCAACACCATGGCCTTGACGTAGAGGTCCGCACCGACTTTTTCGAACGGTTTTTCGCGGCCGGCATATCCCGACATGGGCACCGGCCGTTCCGGCGTGATTTTGACGCTCGCCAGGCCAACCTTCCATTCCGGCTCGGCTGCCGATGCCCTTGGCTGAGTAGCTAACAGAGGCGCAGCAGGTTATCGCCAAAGTCCAAAAGGGATTTCGATGTGCCGATTTGTTGATCATTATTAAATCTCGCGGATCGCTTGTTTCGGGTGGTGGCTTGAAAGGAATCGGCTCAGTATACTCGATGAACGAGTGCATGTCTAAACTGTGTACTTTTTAGGAGCCTTCATGAGTCCATCACGCTTCTCTCCCAAGCATTCCACCACGGCCGGTGCCATTTTAGTGCTGCTGACACCCTGGGCGCTCAACACCACGCTGGGCCAAAACGCCGCGCAGCCGAGCGACCAGCGCGCCCCCCTTCCCGCCGTGCCCGCTCCTCAGGCGATCCCGACGCCCGGCCCCATGGACGATCAGCCCTATGCTCCCCGTGCCATCCTCCAGGGAGGCATCGTGGTAACTCTGTTTCCGCCCGGCTCAAAATATCTGAAGGCGGAACGAATTCGCGAGCCGGAAAAATACAACCTGAGCAAAGACGTGCCGGGGCGGATCAACAGCATCGTCAATATCCATAATCCCTCCATCGAAGTTCACCTCGTGGATAGAAGCTTGAACACCGGCTCTGTGGTCATTTTGGTCGCGGGCGGCGGGCACAACACGCTCAACGTCGGTTCCGAAGCCGCCGACTTCGTGCCCTTCTTTTACAATTATGGCGTTAACACCGTCATCCTCCGCAACCGGCTCCGCAAGGACGGCTACAACGCCAAGACGGACGCCGTTTATGACGCCCAACAGGCCATCCGCCTGGTGCGCGCCCACGCCAAGGATTGGCGGCTCGATCCCCAACGCATCGGCATCATGGGTTTCTCGGCGGGAGCTGAGTTGTCCGCCCCAACTGCCATCGCCTTCGACGACTTTGACAAAGCCAACAACGATCCGAGTGATCCGCTGGCTGGTGTCAGTTCACGGCCTGATTTTGTCGGCATCGTTTATCCCGGTCCGACGCCCTTTGCGCGCGGCGCCGCGCCGCCCATCCCGCGCAACACACCGCCGGCGTTCATCATCTGCGCCGGGTCGGGCGATCGTGGCCACGCGATTTGGGCGGATGAATACTTCGCCGCCATGCTCAAACTAGGGGTGCCCAACATCGAAATGCACATTTACGGCAATGGCCATCACCCCGGCAGCGGTTCGACCGGCGGCCTTACCGACCGCAAGAACACGCCCTTCGGCACGTGGCATCTCCGTTTTATCGACTGGTTCCGCGATCTTGGATTCTTGCAAAGCCCAGGTGTTGAAACCCGCGCGGCGGCGGAATCGGCAGCGTTCGCGCGGCAAGTGCCGCGCGCCGGGAAACGCAATAACACCAATTAATGGTTTAGCCGCGACGCGCTAGCGGAGCGCGTGGCCTGGGTGCCAAAAAATCAGGGGGCTGACGCCCCCCGCTCGCCCTGCTTAGCAGTAGGCCTGGGATGTGGGTTTGATGATCAGCTCGGGGATGGACACGTGCGGCGGTTGGCTGGCGACGAACAGCACGGCGCCGGCGACATCCTCGGGCTTCAAAATGCGGCTGCGATGCTCCGCCGACGGAACTTCCTTGCGGAACGCGAAGATCGGCGTGTCTACTTCGCCCGGGTAGATGTTGGTCACGCGAATGCCGTTGTCCTTTTCTTCCAACCCGAGGCCGATGCCCAGCGCGGTCATGCCGAATTTGGACGCTGCGTAAGCCACGCCGCCAAGCGGGCTGGGCCGCAGCCCGGACGTGCTGTTGATGTTGATGATGAAGCCGTCGCGCCGCTCCAGCATGCCGGGCAAGCACCGCGTGGATGCAGTAAAAGGCGCCGTCGAGATTCGGTGCGCAAGAGCTTTTGCCAGCTTTCCGGGGTGAGTTCGCGAAAGGCGCGGTTCTTGATGTTGGTGCCGGCGCAGTTGACGAGGATGTCGATGCGGCCATATTGCTTGATGACGTTTTGCACGAGCTGCTGGACTTGTGCCGGATCGGCGACATCACACGCTTGCAGAAATAAACGCTCGGGATTGGCGAACTCTTTGGTGTTGGCCACCAATTTGTCATGGTCCCGGCCCGCCGCGGCCACCTTGGCGCCATTCTCCAGAACAGACGCACGGTCGCCAAGCCGATCCCGCTGCCGCCGCCGGTGACCAAGACGACCTTGTTTTGCAATGATGGCATGAAGATAATCTCCCGTTTTAAGCCTGTGGTAGGTTTTGGGCGCCGTGCTTAGCTTGAATTATTCACCACAGAGGCACAGACGACACCGAGGAATCAATGCGTTGCGACGAATTCTAAAAAACGGTGCGTTACTCTGCGACACTAAGCCGAAGCGTTAGCAAGGGATCCGTCGCTAACGCTTCGGGTTAGTGTTGCAAGATCCCGCACGCTGGTTTAGGCTAAAAAGCAAAGCGCATAACGTATTTAACGTGCATTGCGTTTTCTCTGTGCTCTCTGTGCCTCTGTGGTTAAAAAAACTTATTTGAATCTGCGTTAGGCATTCAGCGATTGTTACCACAATGCTATGGCGCATGCGTGCGTCCATCAACCGGGCCTTCGGAGTGCCTCAGAGGCAGCCACGCTTGCTATCGACCGTAGACCCTCGGTCGTCTATGCTAATGAAAGAACGTCAGTTTCCTTTCGAAAGGATTGTCATGAACATCGACCTGCGACGCCGATCGGATGAGGTGCTCAATCGTCTCACCCAGCTCCGAGACAGTCTTTGACATAGCCGGCAAACGCGCGGAAAAGGAACGCTTGGCCGCGCAGATGGGTCAGGCCAACTTCTGGGACAACCAGGAAAAGGCCCAGCAAATCATCCAACAACTCAAGCCGCTCAATGGCCTGCTCAATCCCTATGAGGATTTGGAGCGGGCCATCGCGGACGCGCAGGCCTTGGCCGAGCTTACCGAGGAGGATTCGACGCCTCGAAGCGGACATGGCCGGCGGAGCTCGCCAAAGTCGAGAAAAGCCTCGACGATTTCGAGATGCGCGCCATGCTGAGCGGTCCCCAAGACATCAGCAATGCGTTCTTGAAAGTCCAAGCCGGCACCGGCGGCACCGAAGCCTGCGACTGGGCCCAAATGCTGATGCGCATGTACACGCGCTGGGCCGAGCGGCACGGCTTCGAGGTCGATCTCGTCGATGAATTGCGCAACGACGAGGCCGGCATTCGCAACGCCACTTTGCTGGTCAAAGGCGAATACGCCTACGGCAATTTGCAAAGCGAAACCGGCGTGCATCGGCTGGTGCGCATCAGCCCTTTTGACTCCAACGCCCGCCGGCAAACGTCGTTCGCCGCCGTCGATGTCACGCCGGACATCGAAGGCACGATCAACATCGACGTCAAGCGCGACGATCTGCGCCGCGAGACTTTCCGTAGCGGCGGGCCGGGCGGGCAACATCAAAACAAGACCGAGAGCGGCGTCCGCTATGTCCACATTCCCACCGGCATCGCCGCCGAAAGCCGCACCGAGCGCAGCCAGCACAAAAACGACGCCGTGGCCCTGGCGCTGCTGAAATCCAAGCTCTACAAGATCGAAGAGCAAAAGCGCATCGCCGAAGTCGAGAAGCAGTACGACGAAAAGGGCGAAGTCGCCTGGGGCTACCAGATTCGCAACTACGTCATGCAGCCGTATACGCTGGTCAAGGATCAGCGCACCGACGCCCAGACCGCGCAGGTGCAAAACGTCCTGGACGGCGAGATCGACGAGTTTATCCAGGCGTTTCTGCGGCTCAAGACGCAAAAGGCCCACAAGAAATAGGCGAGTGGCTGAATTCCGATGCAGCGGCACCTTCGAACTCGCCAATCTGGCCGCCACGGAGGATTTTGGCCGACGCCTCGGTGCCCTGCTCTTCCCCGGCGCCGTCGTCGCGCTGATCGGACCGTTGGGCGCAGGCAAAACCCATCTCGTACGCGCCATCGCTGTCGGCCTCGGTGTTTATCGCCAAGCCAGGTCAGCAGCCCGACCTTCGTTTTGATCCAGGAATATGACGGCCGCCTGCCGATCTACCATTTCGATGCTTACCGCTTGCGGAGTGAAGCCGAGTTCGCGGAATTGGGCGCGCATGAGTATTTCGAAGGAGACGGCGTCTGGCTGGTCGAATGGGCCGACAAGGTGTCGAAGTGTTTGCCGGAAGAGTTGCTGATTATTAATATCGTCGTGACGGGAAGCGATACGCGGCGGCTGGAAGTGTCGGCACGGGGGCAGCGCTATGAAAAGACGTTACGAAGCCTCCAATAAACACACACGCGGGACGCTTGTGCTACGCTCGTAGCACAAGCGTCTCGCTTGTGTCTTCCGCTCATCGAAAAAACAGCTTCCGCGTGTTTTCCGCCTGCGATTTGATCTCCATGATCGGGCTGCTCGTCAGTTTATCGACGGCGGCGTAAAGCTGTCGCAACTCCGGCGAGACGGTCGGTCGATCCCTGGCCTGCTTCTTGTGCCAATCGGCTGTCGCGCGCAAGGCGGCGAGCACGGTCGTGCGGGCGGCAGCTTCGTTCGGAGACGGACGCGGCCATCGTCGCGCAGAATCGCGGAAGTTGTGCATCTGGCGATCCTCATCGAGCATCTCGACGAGAACGGCCCACGGCACATTCTGGCTGCCGCGCCGGGCGAGCGTGGTGGCGGCGTTGTAGCGAATGCGCCAGCCTGCGCTGCTGGGGAAGGCTTCGCCGATCTGGTGAATGTCCAACCACGCGACGTTCGCGGGAAACGCCGCATCCGTCTGGATCAACGCTGTTGCCAGCAGTTCCGGGCGCGGCGACGACGTGGGCAATGTGCTCCGGATCGCTGAAAGAGGATGGTCAAAAGGACGATGACCAGGCCGGACATCAGCACCAACAGCAATACGCCACGTTTTACCAGACCGTTATCTTGCGCATGTTACTTTAAAAGATACTATTCGTGAACGCCAATCAAAGTTCCCTGCCCTTTGTCGTGGGCCAAGGCTTGTAAGGTCGCTTCGGCGCGGGGGCCGTCCCAAAAGTTATACGCGAAGGCGACCAGTTCGCGGAGAAACTGATCCGGATCATGCGCCACCCGGGCGAGAAGATCATCGACTTCCACGACTCCATCGGTCGCTGTTGACGGAAGCTTGCTCTTGTCGAGGTAATAAGAGACCATTGCGCGCCCAGGCAGCCCGCTGCGGATTGTCGGACTGGGCTTCCTTGGCGAGCGCCTCGAGGATTTCGGCTTGGCGCGGCGCAGGCAGCGTGTGAAATTCCTTGATGTTGTTTCCAAGGAAGCACAGGGAATTGAGAGCCAGGCGGCGGCGCACCGACGCTCTTGGGATCGGGCGAATTGTCGCGCGTGATGATTTCACTTAGCAGCGGCACACCCACGGGCACAACGAAATCGCCCATGGTTGCCGCGAGGAAATTAACGTAGTTGCGTTTGGCGTCGAGAGGCTTGCCCCAGGCCGCTTCCTTGGCGGACGCCGACTCGTTGGCGACCTTGGCCGCGATCCGCGTTTCTTCTTGAATCAGATCGTCGAGGCCTGCCCGCAGCCGCTGCGCCAAATCCAGGGCGAAGCGCAGGATCGGACCGAAGGTGCATGCTCTCGGGCCGCTTGAGGACCTGCGCCAAGTCGCTGGCGCCGCGCCAGCGGACATCGGCGTTATCGCTGTCGAGTTGCTTGAGGAAGTTGGCGGGCACATAGCCGCCGCCCAAGAGATAACGAAACGCCAGCAGCATCACCACGGCCACCAGCACGATCATGCCCGGCACCAAAAACAGTTGGGCGATGAAGCGTCCGGAGGGGGGCGTGACCGGGGGCAAGCCGGGTGCCGGCGCCAGGGGAGCCGGCGGAACGGGTCGTGGTGAGTCCATATAAAAATCCGCGAAAACGGGTGCAATTTGCTGTTATTCTATTAAATAACAAAGACGATTCCAAGTAACTCGCCCCCGGAATAGCCATGCCCCTGACTCTCGAGCAATACGCCGATTATCTCGACACGCGCGATCTGCCCTGGCCGGCCGCGCCCGGCGTGCAGCAGCCCAAAGCGAAGCCGCATCTGGTCAGCCTCTCTGAAGTGCGCCTCGTGACCTGGAACATCTATGGCACGTTGCTGGCGATTGCGGGGGGAGATCTCTTTTTCGAGCACCCACAGAAATTCGTCATGGATCTGGCCCTTGATAAGACGGTCCAGGAATTCAAGATGTGGGCGTCCATGTCACGCAAGCCGGGACAGCCGTCGGAATATATGGGGCAAATTTACAAGAACGTCCTGGCGGAGCAACGCATGGCCCCGTCGCCCGGCGAGAAAAATCCCGAAATGCAAGCCGACAAAGTGTGGGACGCCATCCTCAAGAAATTGCTGCAAAAAGACTACAAGTTTGACGCCGGTTTTTTCGGCTCGCTCAACGAATACTGCAAAAAAATCGCTTATTTCTTTCACGCCAGCTTGCAAGGGATCGCCTGCGAGCCGGGTGCGGCGCAGGCCATGGAACACGTGCATTCGTGCGGCTTGAGCCAGGGATTTATCGCCGACAGCCAGTGTTTCACGTTGATTCAATTGGAGCGCGGTCTAAAAAAGGAGGGATGCGCGACGGCGCTGCGAACCATGGCGCCGGAATCGTTTTGGGCGCTTTCCTTCGAGCAAAAAAGCCGCAAGCCGTCGGAGCGTTTGTTTCGACATTTGTTGGCCGCTGCCGCCCAGAAAGGCATCGAGCCCAGGGAAATACTGCATGTCGGTGCCCGCATCGCCCAAGACATCGCCCCCGCCAAACGGCTGGGGATGCGCACGGCGCTCTATGCCGGTGACAAAGAATCCTTGCAAGCGACCGGCGAGCAACTCAAGGATGCCGCCACCCGGCCCGATGTGCTGCTCACCGAGCTGAGCCAACTGCGCGACATCGTGGCGCCGCAATAAAGAGGTTATTCCATGCCACCGGAATACAACTTTGACGTGACCCAACTCGAGTGCGGCCGCATCTTGGCCGACAAGGGCGCCATCCGCGAGGTCAACCCGCAGCGCTTCGAGTTCGAGCAACTCGACGCGGTTGTCTTGGTTGACCCCGGCCGGCATTTGTTCATCGGCTACAAGGACGTGCGCCCGGACGAGTTTTGGGTTCGCGGGCACATGCCCGATTATCCGCTCATGCCCGGCGTCATGATCTGTGAGGCAGCCGCGCAGCTTTGCAGCTACTACATTCGCACCAATAGTCTCATGGGCGGGGATTTCATGGGCTTCGGCGGCCTGGAAAACGTCCGTTTTCGCCGTCCCGTCTTCCCCGGCCAACGTCTGGTGCTGGTCGGCAAGGCGATCAAGGTGCACCGCCGACAAATCGTGTGCAACGTGCAAGGCTTCGTGGGCGATGTCATGGTTTTTCATGGCGATGTCATCGGCGTGCCGCTGACGAGGGGCGAGGGGCGAGGGACGAGGGGCGAGGAAGACGGGAAGAACCAGGGGCGCGGCACAGCGAAAAGAGACGAGGAGTAGAGTTAATGCGACGTGGATTGCGGTTGCCGGTCGAGGAATTGGCACCTTATCTTTTGGAGGTCGATGTCGGGATACGGTCAACGCGCGATGGCGAAATCGCCGTGCGCTGTAAATCCGACCGGACATTGCACGACCCCCTCTCCCCCTGTACTCGGGGGGAGAGGGTTGGGGTGAGGAGGCGGCAGCATCCCTCGCGAAAGTTCGACGCTTTTGCAAGCGGGCTATGGCCCCCTCACCCCTACCCCTCTCCCCCTGAGTACAGGGGGAGAGGGGAATTGCACACCAGAAGCCGACACCATTATTGCTTCATGTGCGCCGGCCGTCATCGACTGGCATAAGCTATTCGGCAACGCGAATCCCGTGGAGATCGAAGTCGGTTTCGGCAAAGGTTTGTTTCTCGTCAATTCCGCGCAAGCGCGACCGCAAACAAATTTCTTTGGAATTGAAATTGAGCGTAAATACACGCTCTTCACGGCGACCCGTCTGGCGAAACGCTCGCTAGGAAACGCCAAGGTGACAGCCTTTGATGCGCGCACGTTTTTAGAGAGCTATGTGCCAACAGGCAGCGTCTCCGCGATGCACGTCTATTTTCCCGATCCATGGTGGAAAAATCGTCACCGCAAACGCCGGCTATTCACCGAGTCCTTCGCCGTCACGTGTGCCCGCGTGCTTGGGCCGGGGGGCTGCCTTCATTTCGTGTCCGATGTGCAGGAGTATTTCGCGGAGTCCGCGCGGATGCTGGCGGGTCTGAATGGTTTGAATGAATTGCCGGCGCCGGCAGTGAAAGATCCCGATCACGAGATGGACTTCTTGACGAACTTCGAGCGGAAATACCGCCGCGAAGGGCGGCCCATTTATCGTGGCGTTTGGCAAAAACATTGTAGTCATCTCGCATAGCGAGATGTGCTTTCATCGCGCAGAGCGCGATGAGTACACTGGGCGGCTTACTCCACCACCAGCGGCCGCAAAAATCCGCTGTTATACACCGTCTCCACTGAACCGTCTGGGAAGAAGCGCGCTTCCACCACATAGCTGCCATAATTGTAAATAATCCGGTCACGTTGATGCTCGAGGCGCGGAGTGCCTTGCGGGAGCGTCAGGGGTATGGTCACGTTGCGGCCATTGTAAGGATGGCGAAAGGTGACCAATTGATTGGGCCGAAAAGTGCGGCTATAGGGCGCCGGCCTGAGGCCGAATCCCATAAGCTGCTCGCCCAAGGCACCGTTGGGTCCGGCCGGAACTTGCGACATGTTGCCGCAGGCATCGACGGCGACAAAGCGGAAACGCACTGCTTCCGCTTGCACGGAACGGGGCTCACACGCCAGCACGACGCTGATGAGCACGGCAAAACGCACGAATCTCATGGGGAGACTCCATAGGTATAAGTTTGGTGCGTTTAGCTGCGAGCGCATGGCGAGCGGGGGGCGTCAGCCCCCTGTTTCGGTTTTCGAACGCGCTCCGCTTGCGCTTCGCGGCTAAACATTATGGTTTATTACCGCACGAACCCCGGGGGCGGTGCGGGCACCACGGCCACGGGCGTAGCGCATGGCGGAGGCGGCGCGGGCACGGCCGCAACCACGGCCGGCTGTGTGCAATAGGCCGTTCGATTCGATGTGCTGCGGCAACCGCACAAAGCGAGCGCGAGCACCGGCACGACTAAAGCCAGTTTTGGAAAAGCCATGACAAGTCTCCTCAATGGAGGGCGCGACACATGCCGTCCGCGCCGCATAAAGAATCCAACCTGCGATACTCTTAAAGATAGGTTTTTCGCTAAACGTCCAGCAACGGGACTTGACGTAAAAAGCCGAAAAAAACGATGTCGGTCGGTTGGCTATGCCGAAAGCGCCGCTTGGCTCGCTTGAACCGACTGCACCGAGCGAGCGGACGTTGCCGGTCACAGCGGTTGCATGGCCTTTGTCACCTCGCGCCGAGTAAACGCGCCTTGGAGTAAGAACGTGATTCCTCGCTTTGCGCACGGTAGTACCCAAGCTCGCGTGATTCGTCGGCAAATACAAAGCATTGGCTTGGAAACCGTCACGGCACTGAAATTGCTATCAAGCCTTCGTAACGTGGTTCGGGCGTCTGGTTGTGATCGGCGTAAATCTAAATGAGGTTTTCATATGCGCGTATGGCCGGGGCGATCGTATCCTCTCGGAGCCAGCTGGGACGGCGCCGGCGTCAATTTCGCCATTTTTTCACAGCACGCGACGAAGGTGGAGCTTTGTCTTTACGACGCCGAAGGCGCCGCCGAGACGCATCGCATCGCCCTACCTGAACAGACCGACCAAGTCTGGCACACCTATCTGCCCGATGCCCAGCCCGACTTTTTGTATGGCTATCGCATCCATGGACCCTATGATCCGAAACAAGGTCATCGGTTCAACGCGAACAAGGTGATTCTTGATCCGTATGCGAAAGCCTTGGGTCGTCTGCTGCAATGGGACGACTCCCTGTTCGGCTACACCATCGGCGCTCCGGAAGGCGATCTGTCAATGGACCAGCGCGATTCCGCCGCGTTCGCGCCTCTCGCCGCGGTGATTGATCCCGCCTTCACCTGGGGTGACGACCGCCCTCCGCGCACGCCCTGGCACAAGACGCTGATTTATGAATTGCACGTCAAAGGGTTCACCAAGCAAATGCCCGAAGTGCCGGAAGGCTTGCGCGGCACTTATGCCGGGCTTGGCCTCCGAAGCCGCGATTCGCCACTTGCAAGAGCTTAACGTAACCGCGGTCGAAATCATGCCGGTGCACCACCACGTCAACGACCGCCACTTGATCGAGCGAGGGCTCAGCAATTACTGGGGCTACAACACGCTCGCCTTCTTCGCTCCCGAGGTCGAATATGCCGCCCATACGGGCAGCGCGGCGCCGTCCACCAGTTCAAGATGATGGTGCGCGCCCTCCACGCCGCCGGCATCGAAGTCATCCTCGACGTCGTCTACAACCACACCGCCGAAGGCAACCAACTGGGGCCGACCTTGTCGATGCGCGGCGTCGACAACGCCTCCTATTATCGACTCTCGCCCGAGGACAAGCGCTTTTACATGGATTTCACCGGCTGCGGCAACACGCTGAACATGGTGCATCCGCGCGTCTTGCAACTCATCATGGACAGCCTGCGCTACTGGGTCCTGGAAATGCACGTTGACGGCTTCCGCTTCGACCTGGCGAGCACACTGGCCCGCGAGCTTTATGCCGTCAACAAGCTGGGTGCTTTCTTCGACATCATTCATCAAGATCCCGTGCTGTCGCAGGTCAAGCTCATTGCCGAGCCGTGGGATGTCGGCGAGGGGGGCTACCAGGTCGGCAATTTTCCCGTGCTCTGGACCGAGTGGAACGGAAAGTATCGCGACTGCGTGCGCCGCTTTTGGAAGGCGGACGCCTGCACCGTGTCCGAGCTCGCCACCCGTTTCAGCGGCAGCAGCGACCTTTATGAGCAAAGCGGGCGGCGGCCCTACGCCAGCATCAACTTCGTCACCTGCCACGATGGCTTCACGCTCCAGGATCTCGTCAGCTATAACGAGAAACATAACGAAGCCAATGGCGAGGACAACAAAGACGGCACCAACGACAACAACAGTTGGAATTGCGGCGCGGAAGGCCCGACGGACGATCCCAATATCTTGGCGCTGCGGGCTCGGCAAAAACGCAATTTCATGGCCACCCTGCTGTTGTCCCAGGGTGTGCCCATGATTTATGGCGGCGACGAGCTTAGCCATAGCCAAAAGGGGAACAACAACGCTTACTGCCAAGATAATGAAATCACCTGGCTCAACTGGGACCTCGACGACGAACGCCAGGCGTTTCTTGCAGTTCGTGCAAAAAGCTGACCCGTCTTTGGCGCACGCAACCGCGCTTGCAGCGTCGCCGCTTCTTTCATGGCCGAGCGATCCGCGGCTCGGACATCAAGGACATTTCGTGGTTTGATCCCTCCGGTCAAGAAATGTCCGATGACGCCTGGGGCGGCGATTTGAAGGGCTTTCTCGCGGTCCGCCTCGCAGGCGATTTAATCGGCGAGGTGGATGAGCGCGGCGAGCCAATCGTCGGCGAGACGCTGATGATGCTGCTGAATTCGCATCACGAAAATGTTCCCTTCACCTTGCCCGCAACCAAAGTAGAGCATCACTGGGAACGCATCATCGATACCGCCGAGCCGGCTGCCGAAGCCGCGGCGTTTCAGGAAAAGGATGTTTACACCGTGCAAGCCCGGTCGCTGGTCTTGCTGCGAATTCGTCTGACCAAGGAGCCGCAAGAAATTCTGACAGCGGCGCAGGCCGGCACGCTTCTCAAGGATGCTCAACGGCTGCCGATACACGCCGGAGCCCCGACGTTGGGAGCGGTGCCGTGAGCGAATCCGAAGATAGCGAGAGCGCTCGGGTGGAAGAACTGTTGGCGCTGGCCTTGGCGAGCGTGCCGGACCAACCGCTGCCCGAATCAACCTATCGCTTGCAGTTTCATGCCGGATTCACCTTCGCCGACGCGACGGCCATCGTGCCTTACTTGGCAGCGCTCGGCATCAGCCATTGCTACGCTTCACCCTTTCTCAAAGCCCGCTCAGGCAGCCTGCATGGCTACGACATCACCGATCACGCTCACATCAATCCCGAGATCGGCACGCCGGACGATTACACCGCCTGGGCTCAAACGCTGCGCGAGCACGGCCTCGGCCAAATCGTGGACGTTGTCCCTAACCACATGGCCGTCACCGGTAACGAGAATCGCTGGTGGAACGACGTCTTGGAAAGCGGTCCGGCTTCCCCCTATGCGGAATTCTTCGATATTGATTGGGCGGCCTCAAGCCGGCCCGAGTTGCACGGGCGCGTGTTGCTGCCAGTGCTTGGAGAGCCCTATGGCAAAGTCTTGGAGGCTGGACAATTGACCCTGGCCTACGAGGCCGGCGAATTCAGCATCCGCTATTTCAGCCATCGTTTTCCGGTGGCGCCGCGCAGTTACGGCTTCATCTTGCAGCAATCGCTGGAAGCGTTGGAGCGCGCGCAGGGCGCCGAGGCACCGGCCACGCTGGAATATCACAGCATCGTCACGGCCATAAAAAACTTGCCGCCGCGCACCGAGACCGATCCCGCGCGACTTACGGAGATCCACCGCGAAAAAGAGGTCATCAAGCGGCGCCTGGCCGCGCTGACTTCCGAAAATCCGCACGTGGCCGCTTTCATCGACGAGGCCGTCAAGGCGATCAATGGCCGCCCCGGTGATGCCCGTAGCTTCGATGGCCTCGAAGAGCTTCTTGATGAGCAAGTTTATCGGCTTGCCTACTGGCGCGTGGCCTCCGACGAGATCAATTACCGGCGCTTTTTCGATGTCAACGAGCTGGCCGCCCTGAGCATGGAAAAGCCTGAAGTGTTCACGGCTACCCATCAATTGATCATGCGGCTGGTGCGCGAGAGGAGCGTAGCCGGGCTTCGCATCGATCATCCCGATGGTCTTTATGACCCCGCACAATATCTTCATCGCCTGCAAGAAGAATTTCTCGTGGGCCGCGCCCGCGAGGCATTCGAGGCCCAGCCCGCGTTCCGCGCGTATGACTGGCAGACGCTGGAAAAACCGTTGCGCGCCCTTGTGGCGGAAGCTCGCACTTGCACGGCGGCAGGCCGTGCCCGTGGCCGCTGTTCGTCGTCGTCGAAAAGATTCTGGGAGCCGATGAGGCGCTGCGCGCCGATTGGCCGACCTGCGGGACGACGGGCTACGAGTTTCTCAACGCCCTTAACGGGCTCTTCGTCGATGGACGTGCGGGACCCGCATTCAGCCGGCTTTATTACGACTGGATCGGCGACGACACGCCGTTCCCGGAACTCGTCTACCAGAAGAAAACGCTCATTCTTCAAATTGCCCTGTCCAGCGAATTGCAAATGTTGACGCACCAGCTCGATCGCTTGGCGCAGCGCAAGCGCTGGTCGCGCGATTTCACCACGCTCAGCTTGCGCCGCGGCTTACGCGAGGTCATCGCCTGCTTTCCGGTGTACCGCTCTTACGTGACCGGCACGGAAATGCACGAGGCTGATCGCCGCTACATTCTCCGCGCCGTCCGCCGCGCCATGGTGCGCAATCCCGCTCAAAGCGCGGCGCTTTTTCAGTTCCTGCGCGACACGCTGCTGCTGTTGCCGTTCCGCGACGAGCCGATCGAGCCGGATTACCAAGCCGAGCAACGCCGCTTTGTCGGCAAGTTCCAACAAGTCACCGCGCCCGTTATGGCCAAGGGTGTCGAGGATACCTGCTTTTACATCTACAATCGGCTCTTGTCCCTTAACGAAGTCGGCGGCAATCCGGAGCAGTTCGGCGTCGCCCCTTCATCCTTGCACGCCATCTTTCAGCAGCGGCAAGCGCAATGGCCCTACTCTTTTTCCGCGACGTCGACGCATGACACCAAACGCAGCGAAGATGTCCGCGCCCGCCTCAACGTTCTTTCCGAGATGCCGGCCGAGTGGGCTGAGTGCGTCGGCCGCTGGAGCCGGCTCAATGAACGCCACCGCATCACCCTCGAAGACATGGCGGTCCCAGATCGGAACGAAGAGTATTTCATTTATCAAACGCTGCTCGGCGCCTGGCCCGTCGAGCCCTTTGGTCCCGATGAATACCGCCATTTCGGCGAGCGCATCCAATCGTATATGCTCAAAGCCCTTCACGAGGCCAAGGTTCATACCAGTTGGATCAATCCCAACGCACCGTATGACGACGCCATCCGCACGTTCATCGCGCGCATTTTGGATCCCGAGGCAAACCAGGCGTTTCTTGATGACTTGCGGCCCATGCAAAAGCGCGTGAGCCATTTTGGGATGATTAACTCGTTGGCTCAAACCTTGATCAAGATCACGGCGCCGGGCGTGCCGGACCTTTATCAAGGCACCGAATTATGGAGCTTTCACCTGGTCGATCCCGACAACCGCGGCGACGTGGACTATGCAACGCGGCAGCGCCTATTGCAAGACCTGAGCGAACGCTGCCGATCTCCCAGGGCGGATCGGCGCGGCCTGGCACGCGAGCTAACCGCTCACAAGGACGATGGCCGCATTAAAATGTACCTCACCTGGCAGGCACTCCAGTGCCGCAGGGACCATCCGGGGTTGTTCACAACCGGCGACTATATCGCCGTGGAGACGCGTGGTCCGGGCGCCAACCATGCCTTTGCGTTTATGCGCCGCCAAGGTTCCGTTGAAGCCTTGGTCGTCGTGCCACGCCTCTTGGCGACACTGGCGCACCAGGGCGATTCCGGGCCGTGGGATGCGTCGTTGTGGCGCGAGACCGAATTGATCATGCCCACGTCTCGTGTGCGGCGACGTTGGCGCAACATCCTTACCGGAGAGGATCTCGACGAGCAAAGGTGCGAAGACAAAGCGACGCTAGGCATCGCTCACGCATTGGCGTCGTTTCCCGTGGGACTTTTTCTCGCTGCGTCATGAGTGCCCGAGTTGCGTGCGCGAAAGGCGACTATGAGCGTACCATTGTTCGATGCGTTGCCGGATGTTTTAGGGCAGCTGGCGGCGGCGCCTCACATCTTGCTGTGTCTTGATCTGGGAGACCTTTTTGGACCAGGCTCCCATGCCGCCGAAGCGCTTGCGCCGCTCCGCTCGCGCGATGCAATGTTTCACCGCGCAGCCCAGGGTGACGTTGGCCGTCTTCAGCGAACGCAACCGGGCACAGCTCCAGGCAAGCATCGGCGTCCCGGGGATCGTGTATGCCGGCAATCTCGGCTTGGAAATCAGCGGCGACGGTTTGCTTTTCGTCGAACCGACCGCGGCCGCCAATGTGGGTGAACTCGCCGAACTCAAGAAACGCCTGGAACTCAAGCTGCACGACCACGCCGATACGCGCGTTGAAGACAATGGCCTGGCCCTTGACATCCGTGTCGCGGAACCGGACAACAAGCAATCCGAAGAAGTGCGCCGCCTGATTCACGAGACCTTGGCCAGCGCCAACTATCCGTTCCACCTCGAAACCCGAGCGGATGCGTACCAGATTTCGCCGAGGGTGGCGTGGTCCAAAGTCGACGCGATCAATTGGATTAAAGCGCGGATCAATCCTGCTTCGCTGATCGTTTATCTCAGCACGGACGAAAACGACATCGACGCCATGAACCCCCTCCGGGAAGCCGTGCGCATCAAAGTCGGCGCCGGCGAAACCTTGGCGCCTTATTGGGTGGACGGCCCCGCGCAGGTCGTATCTTTCCTAGAATGGCTTACGAAATAGGAGACGCACCGGATGATTGCCAATGACGGCCTCTGGTACAAGGATGCGATATTCTACGAAGTTTCGGTGCGCAGCTTTCTCGACAGCAATGGGGATGGCAACGGCGACCTACGCGGTCTTTTGCAAAAGCTCGATTATCTCGGCGACCTGGGCGTCGATTGCTTGTGGCTCATGCCATTTTATCCCTCGCCGTTAAAGGATGACGGATACGACATCGCCGACTTCTATAATGTTCACCCCACGCTCGGCACGGTGGAAGATTTCGAGGCGTTGACCAAGGCGGCCCACGAGCGCGGCATCCGCATCATCGCGGACCTGGTTCTCAACCACACGTCAGATCAGCATCCCTGGTTTCAAGCCGCACGCCGCGATGCCCTGTCGCCGTATCACGATTACTATGTCTGGAGCGACACGCCCGATAAATATCCCGGGCGTGCGCGTGATCTTCAAGGACACGCACGAATCGAACTGGACTTATGACCCCATTGCACGCCGATACTTTTGGCACCGCTTCTACAGTCATCAGCCCGATCTGAATTACGACAATCCGCGGGTCCGCGAAGAGATCCTCAAGGTGATGGCTTACTGGATGGATCGGGGCATCGACGGCTTCCGCGTCGATGCCATCGCCTATCTGTTCGAGCGCGAGGGGACGAACTGTGAGAACCTTCCCGAGACTCATGACTTTTGCAAACAGATTCGCCGCTTCATGGAAGAGCGCTACCCCGGCACGATCCTGTTGGCCGAGGCCAACCAGTGGCCGCGCGATTTGGTGGCCTATTTCGGCACCGGCGACGAATTCCACATGGCCTTCAACTTTCCCTTGATGCCGCGCATGTTCATGGCTTTGCGCCGCGAGCAAAGCTGGCCGATCATCGAGATCATGGACCAGATTCCGCCCATCCCGGACACGTGCCAGTGGGCCCTCTTTCTTCGCAACCATGATGAATTGACGTTGGAAATGGTGACCACCGACGAGCGCGATTACATGTATGCGGAGTATGCCAAGGACAAGCGCATGCGGCTCAACTTAGGGATTCGCCGGCGCCTGGCGCCGCTCATGGAGAACGACCGGCGCCAAATCGAGTTGTTGCATGCCCTCTTGTTTTCGCTGCCGGGCAGCCCCGTCCTTTACTACGGCGACGAGATCGGCATGGGCGAGAATATCTTTCTCGGCGACCGCAACGGCGTCCGCACGCCGATGCACTGGACGGGCGACCGCAACGCCGGCTTTTCGCGCGACGACCCGGCGCAGCTCCATCAACCAGTCATCCTTGATCCGGTGTTTCATTATCAGGCCGTCAATGTCGAGGCCCAACTGCGCGCGCCGACATCGCTGCTCCATTGGTTGCGGCGGTTAATCCGGATACGCAAGAAACATCCCGCGCTGGGCCGGGGCTCGTTGCGTTTTCTGACGTGCGAGAACCGCAAGGTCGTGGCTTATCTGCGCGAATACCAAAACGAGACCATCCTCGTGGTCAACAATCTGTCCGCTTACGCCCAACCCGCCAGCATCGACCTGCACACCCATCGCGGCATGCACCCCATCGAGTTGCTCGGCAACCAGACCTTCCCGCCCATCGACGAGCGACCCTATTTTCTGTCACTCAGCCCGCATTCCTTTTTTTGGTTTCGCTTGGACGCAGAGCCGCGCACGAAGTAAGCGGTTCCGATACTGTCCTAGCTCTGCGTTGCAGAAATATTATATCATCTTCGTCGTTGTCGTCGTGGTAACCGTTCACCCGTCCGCGGCTAGCAATGACGGGATGGGCAACTTGGCTCGGTGATTATGGACAGCTTGGATCAGGAAGTGAAGCGCGTTGCGGTTTTGCAAGTGCAGGGTTTGCACGGTGGTGAGCATGCGCTCGACAAACCGGCAGCCATTGGCGCAGTGACAACCAAAGGAAATCTTCCGCCACAACACGCCCCGGCGCAAGACGCGCTCGGCGTGGTTGTTGGTGGGGTCGACTCCTTCGCTGACTGCGAATTGCCAAAGCGCCGGCTCCAAGGCGATCAGATTGGCGCAGAAGTTGGCCGCTTTGCTGTCGGCGCAATGGCGCCCAGCGTCGAGCAGCTTGCGCAAGCGTTGCGCCACGGGATCGAGTCGGTTTTGCAAGCGCCTACGCGACCAACCGCCACCGCGAAACAAGTGCCAGGCAGTGAAGATTTCCTTGACGATTTGCAAGCCCTCGCGGCCAAGATTGACCCGGCCAAGATGATCCTCTGTCTGCGGATGCTCTTGGAAGGCAATTCGATTCACTCGGTGGAGCGCCCTACCGGGGTTCACCGGGACACGATCATTGACGCGATGGGCGAGGCGGGCGAAAAGTGCCATCGCTTTATGCGGGTCGCGATAACCATGCGTGCCCGTCGCCAATGTCCAGGTTGACGAAAACTGGGGTTTTGTCGGCATGAAGGAATAGACGCGCAGTACGAAAGAATCGCCCGGACGTTTTCGGGAACGCTTGGTGCTTCACTGGCATGGAATGGGACACGAAGCTGATCCTTGGCTTTCACGTCGGCAAGCGGACCCCAGAGGACACCATGGCGTTTGCGAACAAACTCAACCGGGCCAGGTCGGGCGCTTCCAAATCACCACCGATGGCTTCCGGCCCTATCTGAACACGATTCCCCACGTCATCGGCTCGCGGGTTGATTTTGCCACGCTGGTCAAAGTCTATGGCGAATCGGAAGACGAATGGCCTCGTTAATCCCCGGCACGCATCATCGAAGTAATCGAAACCCCGCAAGGCGGCGATCCCGACCCGGACGAAATTTGTACTTCGCACGTCGAGCGGTCGAATAAGAGCTGCGAATGCAAATTCGCCGCGTCACACGATTGACTGACCGTCACAGCAAGAAGTGGGAGAACCATGAGGCGGCTCTGGGCCTGTTCTTCGCCTACTACAACTTCTGCCGCGTGCATAGCACGATCAAAACGACGCCAGCGCAAGCGGCTGGATTGACTGGGGATACATGGACTCTGGAACGTTTGCTTTCTGAAGCGGCTCGCCTATAATGATGATGTGAGGCATCTTTGCCTATCCCGTAGTGCTTTTCTAAGGAAAAGCTACGGGATTTTTTGTTCACTATCCGCCGTTTTTTTTGGTATACTATTTTTAGTGACCTTTCGGGCGTGACGCCGCAAAGATGACCTCACAGAACCTTTTCGGCCTCTTCCCAAGCTCACTTGATTCTGATGTCGTCTCACGCAAGCGTTTTGCGCATTAGCGGCGTCTCACCGGAAGAGGCTTACGATTATGTCAACGGCATTAGTTCAGTTTAATTACGGCAACCACCAAATTCGATGGGGAGGCACAAAAGAAAAACCTTACTTTGTCGCTCAAGACGTTTGCGACATTCTGGGAATTCAAAACGCTTGTCAGCGCTGTCAACGAATTTGCCGCCGATGAAAAGGGTGTAGAAACCATCTACACCCTTGGGGGAAAGCAAGCAATGACAGTCGTTTATGAACCTGGGCTTTACCGTCTAATCTTTCGATCTACAAAACCAGAAGCGGAATTATTTCGCCGATGGGTTTTCCATGAAGTTCTCCCAGCGATCCGCAGGACTGGGGAGTACCGCGCCAAGCGGCGCGAGAAATTCCGGCAAATTGGCCTGTCCCCAGAATGGATCGAAACGCGAGAGGAAGGTATCGAGGTTCGCAAGACTTTTACCGGCACACTACAAGACGCACGGCGTGCGCGAGGGCCAGCATTTTGCGATGTGCACCAATGCAATTTATTCGCCTTTGTTCGGCGGATCGGCGACAGAGATTAAAAAGAAACGACAATTGCCAGTAAAGGCCAACGTCCGAGACCACCTAGAAGTCAAGGAGCTTTTACAGGTGGCGCTATCCGAAGTCGTCTCGCAAGAAAAAATTGAAACCGAAAACCGCCAAGGATTCTCGACCTGTTGGAGCGCCTGCAAAGAGGCGAGCACGGCGATTGCGGCTGCAAGTAATACTTCACGACAGATTAGCCAATAACTCAAACGCGGGCGGGATTGATTCCCGCCCGAATATATCTATTTTGCAACGCGGCCCTAGGCTTTAACCAAGCGAACTCGCCAAGTGTCGGCGAGGCAAATATCTGAAAAAACTCGAAATCCTTTTGCTTTCTGCGGTGTTTGATGTAGTAGCCAAACCAACATCACCACCACGGGAAAGGGATTTCGAGTGAACGCCAAGATACGACGACAACTCGACAAACGCAAGCGCCGGATTGAGCGCCGCCTCGACAAAACCCAACTGGGCAATTGCGACCGGCCCATGTTCACGGCCTGTAACATCCACTACGAGATCGCCGACCGCACGCGCGGCATGGCCCACGGAGGCATCGGCGCTTTGCATCTGTTGGCGCGGCGCATCGGTCTTATCGATGCCATCAATGACCATTTGCACCTGCTCAAGATTCATCTGCCCTATCACGAGTCCGATCACGTGCTCAACTTGGCCTACAACGCCCTGTGCGATGGCACCTGTCTGCAGGATTTGGAACTGCCGCGCCAGGATGAAGTCTATCTCGATGCCCTCGGTGCGCCGCCGCATTCCCGATCCGACCACGGCCGGCGATTTCTGCCGCCGTTTCGCGCCGCCGACGTGCACACGCTGATCGACATCGGCAACCAGGTCCGGCAGCGCGTTTGGGCGCGGCAGCCGGCCGCGTTCTTCGAAGAAGCCACCATCGACATGGATGGCACGCTGGTCGAGACCACCGGCGCATGCAAGGCCGGCATGGATATCGCCTACGATGGCACCTGGGGCTACCATCCGCTGGTGGTCTCGCTGGCCAACACCGGCGAAGTCCTGAGCGTGCTCAACCGGCCCGGCAATCGACCCTCGCACGAAGGCGCCGCCGCCGAAGTGGATCGTGCCCTGCGGGTCTGTCTGGAGGGGGGCTTTCGTCGGGTGCTGTTGCGTGGCGACACCGACTTCAGCCAGACCAAGCATCTGGATCGCTGGGCGGCCGATTCGCGCGTGCGTTTCCTTTTCGGTCTGGATGCCACGTCGGCCAAGCACATTTTGGCGGATGATTTGCCGCCCCAGGCCTGGCATCCGCTCGAACGCCCGCCGCGCTACCAGGTGAAGACGGCACCACGGACACGCCCGAGCACGTCAAGGAACAGATCGTGCGCGCGCGGCAGTTCGAGAACATTCGTCTGGAAAGCGAAGAGGTGGCCGAGATGCCCTATCGGCCGACGGCCTGCGCGCAGCTACCGGCTGGTGATCGTGCGCAAGAACCTGGCGATCGAGAAGGGCGAGCAACGCCTCTTCGACGACTACCGTTACTTCTACTACCTGACCAATGACTGGGAGAAGCCGGCCATCGAAATCGTCTTCGGGGCCAACGGACGTTGCAACCAGGAGAACTTGAATGCCCAGCTCAAGGGTGCGGTGCGGGCGTTGACGGCGCCTGTGGACAATCTGGAGAGCAACTGGGCCTACATGGTGATGGTGTCCTTGGCGTGGAATCTGAAGGCCTGGTGGGCCCTGTGGCCGACGCCGCCCTGGGGACGGTGGCTGGAACGTTTTCAGCACGAGCAAGCGACCGTGCTGCGGATGGAGTTCAAAACCTTCGTCAATGCGTTCGTGCGGCTGCCCTGTCAGATCATTCAAGCGGGTCGACGGCTCATCTATCGCGTGCTCAGTTGGAATCCGTGGCAAAACGTGTTCTTCCGCACGTTCGCGCAGTTACGGCACTGACCAAAACGTACCGAAGCCGGAGTCTGGACGCTCCGGTCCGCCGCGGCATCGCTGGGACCAGCTGGTCAGGAAGGAAGGTGAAGATAAGCAATTCAAGGACGGATTACCGCACCCCGCCACGGGCTTGGAGATTCCCTGCGCCGACCGGGTTGCTCGAAATCCATCCGGCGACTTGAGATGTTCGCTTGTTTAAGGCCTAGGACAGTACCGCGGTTCCGAATGCGGCACGGAAAACCGCTTACTGCGTGCGCGGCTCTTTAAGAAGTGTGTTCGTGCGTGGCTCTTGCGGCTCGCGCGGCTGCACCGCCCGCTTGAGCAACTTCATTTCCAGCGACGTTAAAGGCCGGCACTTGCCCACCGCCAGACGTCCGAGGTCGAGCGGCCCCAGCGCGATGCGTTTGAGGCGCATCACCTTGTGCTCGAGGCGGGCGAGCATGCGGCGAATCTCGCGGTTTTTGCCTTCGCTCAGCGTGATCCGCAGCCAAGTGCTGGCGCCTTGTTGCTTGACTGGTTTGACGCTGCGGGCCTTGACTTGTCCGTCGCTGAGGTAAACGCCTTTGAGCAGCTTTTGCAAATCGTCGCGCGTCGGTTTGCCGGCGACTTGCACGAGGTACGTTTTGGTGACGCCAAAGCGCGGATGCATGAGCCGATTGGCCAAATCGCCGTCGTTGGTGAGCAGCAGCAATCCTTCGCTGTCCTCGTCGAGTCGGCCCACCGTGTAGACGCGCTCGGCCACCTGGGGCACCAAGTCGATGGCGCGCGGCCGGCCCGCCGGATCGCTGTTGGTGCACAGGTAGCCGCGCGGTTTGTATACGAGCCAATAGACGTTCTTTTCCGCGCGGATCGGTTGGCCGTCCACGCTCACCGTTTGGTCGGGTCCGACGCGCGTCCCAAGCTCGCGCACGATCACGCCGTCGACGGCTATGCGTCGCGCAGAATCAGTTCATCGCAATGGCGGCGCGAGCCTTGGCCGGCGTGGGCGAGATATTTGTTGAGGCGTTCCATGACGGTATTCTACGGAATGACCCGCGGGATTCGGAGTACCTCATCCCGCGGCTTGCTATGTACCCCCCCCCTAAATTTCCAAGCCGCGGGATGAGGTACTCCGAATCCCGCGGATCTATGCACCCAACGCTTCCTTCAGCCGACGCAATTCGTCTTCAAGCATTTTCATTTTGGCACCCAACTCAACCATTTCCTCCCGGAGCGCCGCGACCTCTTGACGCGTCTCCGTCAACTCGCGCTCCAGCGCGGACGGTTGGCTTTGAAGTCGTGACGGGGCCATGGATGCCTCGGTGTTAGCGAGAGGTTCCTCTGGCCGAACGTTGGCGCGCAAGTGTTCCAGCTCGCGTGGGGTGTGAAAGCCGTGCGTCAGTTGTGTCCCACGCCGGCCTTCGGGTCCGAGATAGACGACCAACCCGCGCTCGGTAAGCGGTTTGAGGCAGGCGCAGGGCGTCCAAGTCGTCGATCGGCTCCATGCGGCTCGCGCGGCCGCGCAGTTCGCCTTCGGTTTGGGCGCCGCGGAGAAGCAATTCGGTGAGAATGGCGAGCTCTACCTTGTTGACCTTCCAGACATCATAAAGATTGTGCCGCCAGCGTTCGACCCGGCTGCCGGTGATGCGTGTCACCAAACCTTTTTGTTGTAACTGCGGCAAGGCGTCCTCGATCTCCATGTCGGTGACGTTCATGAGCGGATCGCGATTGGTCTTTTGATTGGCGCCGGTGACCATCGCATTGATGGTCAGAGGATAGGCGTCCGGAGTGGTCTTGGCTTTTTCCACCAAAACGCCCAAGATGCGCCGCTCGATATGGGATAAGATGGGCCAATTGGCAGTCTCGGCAGACATGCGGCTTTCCTTTCATAAGAATGACGTGTGCTCGCGAACCCCCCGGCCCCCCTTCGTAAGGAGGGGAGGATGCAAGCGAAACCACGGGCGCGTCTGGATGGTATACTTAACGGGATGATTCGCCGTTGTCAAATTCGTCTAACCTGCCACGATAACAGCGATGTTTTCAACCTTTATGGGCCGAACCATGCGTTTGCGCAGTTTATGTTTTGTTGTAATTGTCGGCTTGTCGCTCGCCCCGTTTGCCAAAGCGGAACGCGAAGCCTCCACCGCTCACCTGGGCAAAAAAATCGGCAACCTCGTTTTCAACGATGAACGAGGCCAGGCCCATCAACTTTACGAGCTCAAAAACAAGAAGGCGATCGTGCTGGTGTTTTTGTCCTTCGAATGCCCGGTGTCCACCAGCTATGCGCAGCCGCTCGCGGACATGGTCAAGGAGTATGAAAAACATGGCGTCTCCTTCATTGGTGTGACAACCAACGAAGACGACACGCCCGCCCAGGTCGTCAAGCAGGCTCGCCAATATAACTTGCCGTTTCCGGTTTATGTCGATCGCGACCGCCTGGCCACCAAGCGCGCTCAAGGCTGAGACGACGCCGGAGTGTTTCGTGCTCGATGGCGGCTATACGCTGCGTTATCGAGGCCGCATCGACGACAGTTATTACGAGCGCCTCAAAAAGCATCCGCAAGCGACCCGGCAAGATTTGCGTCAAGTGCTAGGCGAGTTGCTGTCAGGTCGCCCCGTGTCCGTGCCGGCGACGCGGGCCGTTGGCTGCCCGATCACCCGCGCCGACAAGCCTGCAACCCGGCCGGCGACAGTGACCTATTACCGCGATGTCGCTCCGCTCATCCAGGACCATTGCCAGCAATGCCACCGTCCCGGCGAAGTCGGGCCGTTTTCGCTGATGACTTACAAGCAAGCGGTCAACTGGGCGGAGGATATCAAGAAATACACGCACGATGGCTTGATGCCGCCGTGGAAGGCGGTCGCCGGCCCGGCATTTCACAACGATCGGCGGCTTTCACCGAAGGACATCGAAACTCTGGCGGCCTGGGTCGATGGCGGCGCACCGGCCGGCGATCCGAAAGAGGCGCCGCCGCCTCGGCATTTCACCGAAGGCTGGCAACTCGGCACCCCGGATCTCGTCCTCTCCGCCGACGAGGATTTCATTGTCGGGCCGACCGGCAGCGATCAGTTTCGCTGCTTTGTCTTGCCCACCCATTTGAGCGAAGACAAATATGTCGCGGCCATCGAGGTGCGGCCCAGCAATCCGCGCATCGTCCATCACACGCTGCAATATGTCGATACCGATGGCAAGGGCCGGAAATTGGAGTTGGCCGAGCGGAATAAAAAGACGACGGAAGCTGCCGACCATCCGACGGCAAACATTCTCGATCACGGGCCGGGATACACCAACGCCATGGGCGTCGGCTTTCGACCGCAGGGAGGCATGGGCGGCTGGGCCCCCGGCCAAATGCCGCGCTATCTGCCGGACGACGCCGGCTATTTTTTGCCCAAAGGCGCCGATGTCGTTATGCAGGTTCACTACCACCGCAATGGCCGCATGGAAAAAGACCGCACGCAGCTTGGTCTCTATTTCGTGAAGGCCAAGAAGGCCCAGCCCTGGCGCGTGACCGTGCTTCCGGGCACGTCGGGCAATGTATTGGCGCCGCTGGAGTTCAAAATTCCAGCGGGCGCCGACCATTATCACATTCAAGGCGAGATGTGGGCCGACGCTCCGTTCACGCTCCGCACGGTCATGCCGCACATGCACATGGTCGGCAAGGAAGTCAAGGTGACGATGACGCCGCCCAACGGTAAGCCCACGACGCTCGTGGCCATCAAGGATTGGGATTATAACTGGCAAGAAACCTACACCTTCAAAGAGCCGATCCAAGTAGAAACGGGGACCCGGTTCCACGTCGATGCGTATTACGACAACAGCACCAAGAACCCGAACAATCCGTTCACGCCGCCGCGTGACGTGCGCTACGGCGAGCAAACGTTCAACGAAATGTGCTTCGTTTTCTTGGGGGGCACGGGCAAAGCGAAGGGCCGTGCGATGCTGACGCCGTTTCGGCCGCGCAAGTGGCGCCCCCAGACAAAAAATCGTCCGCGCGGATCGACGAAGTCAAAGAGGCAAGGCCCCTGCCCGTTCCCTTCAAGTTGACGGACACGCAACACGTCATGGTCCGGGTCAAGATCAACGGCAAAGGGCCGTTCAATTTCATCGTCGATACCGGGGCGCCGATCATCTTCGTGGCCACGCGCCGTTGGCAAGCAGCTTGGCCTGGAAGCGGGCGCCAACGGGCTGACCGTGCTGGACAAACTGGAATTCGAAGGAGGCGCTTCGCTTACCAAGGTGAAGTGCCGCGTGGAAACGCCCTTTCAACTCGAAGGGATGAACGGCATGGGTCTGGCGGGTGTTGAGTTGCACGGCATTCTCGGCTACACCGTATTGGCGAAATTCCGCATGGAATTCGACTTCACCAAAGACACGTTGCGCTGGACGCCGCTGAATTGGCAGCCGCCGCCGCCCCAGCGCATCAACGCCAACGGCAGCCAGGTGGGCTTGGAGATCCTTGGCAGCCTGATGAAGTTTTTGGGTCCGCTCATGGGACTCGGACCAGCGGCGCCGCCGGAAACGCGCGGCTTTATCGGCATCGAGCTCGCCGACAAGTCGGGGGCCGTCACCGTTCAAAAAGTGCTCGCCAAGAGCCCTGCCGCCGGCGCGGGCGTCCAGGCGGGCGATCGCATCGAGCAAATCAACGGCCAAGCTGTCAGCGCCAGCGCGGACGTGCATCGCCTGACCGCACGGCTATTGGCGGGCCAGATCGGTGGCGTTCACCATTCAGCGCGGCACCGAAAAAATCAATTTGAAAATCACCGCCGGGGAGGGGCTTTAATATGAGTCTGTTTTTGAACGCCTTACCTTTGTTTTTGAACTCCTTATTGACGACGGCCCGCACGTATTCCCCTCTCCCCTGTACTCGGGGAAGAGGGGTAGGGGTGAGGGGGTTCAGGTTCTTTGCAAAAACGTCAAATTTTCGCGCGGAATGCAGTCCCCCCTCACCCCGGCCCTCTCCCCCCGGGTACAGGGGGAGAGGGGGTGCGTTCGTTGTCTGCTCGCTCATTACATGCCTGTTTTTCGTTCTCCCGCTATCGGCTCGTGCTGCGGACACGACAAACGCCAAGCCGGTCACCGTTCCGTTTGAGCTTCTCAAAACGCAGCACATGACGGTGCAGGTGAAGATCAACGGCCAAGGTCCGTTTCGGCTCATATTCGACACCGGCGCCCCGGTGACGCTGATCAACAACAAGGTGGCCAAGGCGGCGGGCGTTTTCCCGAAAGACTTCAGGCCGCCGCTCTTCGCGTTCTTCGGCTCGATGGGACAATTCAAAATCAAGTCGCTGGAGGTCGGCGACCTCAAGGTCGCGGACGTGAGCACGATGGTCATGGATCATCCGACGGTGGCCGCGATTTCCCATGTGCTGGGCCCGATCGACGGCATCGTCGGCTTCAACTTTTTCGCCAAGTTCCGCATGACGCTCGATTACCAGGCGAAGACGATGACGTTCGTGCCGACCACCTTTCAGCCACAAGACATGATGGAAAACTTGATGAAGATCGTGATGAACAGCCAGGCAGCGGACAATCGCCGCGTGCTGGCGCCGGGCGGTTTGGTGGGCATCATGGTAGCCAAGGACAAGGACGACACCCAGCCGGGCGTGACGGTGCGGACCGTCTTTACCGACAGCCCCGCCGCGGCCGCCGGTTTCAAAGAAGGCGACCGCTTGCTGACGTTGGATAATCGCTGGACCGACACACCCACGGATTGCTACGCCGCGGCCGCTCATGTCATTCCAGGTACGCCGACGCGGGCGGTGGTTTTGCGGGATGGCAAGGAGAGGGAATTGCGGATGGTGGTGCGTTCCGGACTGTAAGGGTTGTTGTGGTAAAGAAAAAACCATTCGTGCTGGACTTTGCTCCGATTGTGGACCGCAATCGTTTGTTCGTCGGAGGGGAAGAGGTGACTCTATGAAGACTGCATCCGCTGCGAAGGTTGCTGCACAAATCGATCTTTACCTTGATGAAAGCCGGAATCAACCGGTGGTTATAACACGTAAAGGAAAGCCGGTTGCCGTCCTCGTGGCTGTACGGGATCGGCTGCAAGCTAAGCAACTGGCCAAGGGAGCACCGCGCACGCTCGGTTCGATTTTCGAGGAAGCGCACAAGCAACTTCAAAACGGCGATGGTATTCCCGACAAGTTTTGGCGGCAAGTTGAGCAATCGCGACGAACGGAGCGACCTATGGTTTCGCGCGGGAAGAGGAACACGTGAAAATGGGACGAGTCACGATACCGGTGGTCATCGAAAACCAATACGACCTATATGAGGTGTCGCAGGGGCGGCGCAGCCCCGACGCAGTGCGGCGCGTCGAGATACCGGACGCTTTGGTGGACACCGGTGCCAAGATGCTTTCGCTCCCCAAACGTCTGATCGAGGTGCTCGGTTTACAGTTCCTGCAAGAGCGCCAAGTCATCACCACCGCCGGCCCGGCGCGCTCCGCGACCTATGGACTGGTAAGGCTTTCCATGCTGGGACGCGAGGCGCCTCTCGACGTGGCGGCGTTGCCTGATGAATGCCCAGTCCTGATCGGCTATATCCCTCTGGAGCAACTTGATCTAGTGGTCGATCCGACCGGGCAGCGCCTTATCGGAGATCCCTTTCACAATGGGGAGAATCTGATTGATATGTTTTGACATATTTCCCCTTATGCCGGCATTTCATCCGGCGGGAAGGCGAGCTTGCGCGCCAGTTGACGAATGATGCGGCGAATGCTGCCTTCGTGCATGCCGATTCGAGCCGCGATGGCGTCGATGGTCAATCCTTGGCGCTTGAGGCGGAGCAATTCATGATACTTGGCTGGGCAATTGGCCAGCAGGCTTTCCCAAAGCTCGTTTCCCTGCGCGATCTCGCTGGGGCGTGGTTGCAACAGCGCCGGCGTCAAGGCCGCGCCCTCCACGGGTTGCTCGCGCTCAAGCGCGGGGCGAAAATGGCGGAGGCGATCCGTTAAACAGTTGCGCGTGACCTGGACGAGGAAGTTGCGCAGATGCTCGGCGCCGTCCAAGTTGCAGCCGTTATTTCTGAAATCTTGCAGCACACGCCGCCAAACCGATTGCACCACATCGACGGAGTCAAACTTGGCGCGCAGGCGGCGGGATAGTTGGCGGCGGACGATGAGCCGAAGTTGCGCCTCGTAATTGACAAACACCTGCTCGGCGGCCTGAAAATCGCCCGTGCGGATTTTCTCGAAAAGCGACTCCAAAAGCTCCGGGCTCACGTTGCGTCCTCGGGCGGAACGAAAAGGAGGACGGGATACGGTGCCCAGAGGGGGTCGTCATCTTCGCCAAGCCGGGGGTTAAGGTACTTGGTGCGCACAAACTCGAAAACACCGGTCGCGGTGGCACCGGCGAGCAGCCAGCCCGTAAGGTCCGCCGAGGAGCCCACCTCACGCGCTAGGCCTTCGAGACGCGCGAAGAACTGATCGACGGCACCCTGCAAATTGGCCAAATCAAACGCGGCGGTGCCGGCGAGAATGCGGGCAAGCTGCGGCACGGGCAGCGCTGGTGCCGCCACGGAGATCGATGAAACGACAAGCGGATCGCTCAGCGTCTCGGAGGCCATCGCGAAAGCCGTGCTTAGATGGTTGCTCAATAGGAACGGCGCATCGGCCGAGTCCGTGGGGATCAGGTCGGCTCCAGGCGTCTCGGCGCGCCGCGGACTTGCAAAAATAAGTGCCGGCTCGGCGCCTTTATTCGCAAAGAACGCCGCCGGCAGCGCGGCGACGATCAGAGGCGGTGCCGGCCGATTGAGCAGCGGCGCATCCGCGATCGGCGCCGGCGGCTTGGCGTCGAGAGGCACGGCGCTCTCCATGGAAGTGGCGGCCTGCTCTGTTGGATAATACTGCCCGGCGGTGCTTGGCTTGTAATAGGTGTAAGAGTAGTCGTTCGTAGAGTAGGCGCTTGAGGTATAGGAACTGGTCGGATTGCTTGTCGCACTCGTCGTCTGCAAAGGCCCGACAAAGTTGCTTGGCGCCGCGCCGGAGACGGACACTGCGGAATCGGCATACTCACCGTCATCAGGAGTCGCGTCCGGCTGGGCGGAATTGCCGGCCGACGTGACGGATTGAACGGCAGCAGCAGTGCTAGAGCCGGCGGGGGCTTGCACCGGCCCCACGAACGCTTGTGGAGCCGGGGCGGCATGGGACAACGCGGACCACGAAAGCAGTTGGCGATCTTCGAGAAGCTCGAGAGATAAGGAATAGCTCTGCGACGTGCGCCGGGTAGAGCGTACGCGATTTCCCATGGCAGGCAACCCCGTGATGTGACGCCTTGAAACGCCTGGAAGGGGCGCTTCATAAGGTACTTTAATGACCGCCGAGCTAAATGTCACGAAAAAAGAATGGATTTATCCGCGTTTCCGCGTTTGCGCCGGTGGTTCATCCGTGGCTTTATCCTCACTTCCGCGCTCTATTTAAGCCCCTTGCCGCCCCACATTTCCTCCTCGGCGAAGGGATGGGCCGGACGGCTCGGCTTTGGCTTGGGCATGGCTTTGAGGATGGCTTCCGCGAGCGTCAGATCGGTTTTGCTGGTGATTTTGATGTTGGTGCCGGCCCCTTCGACCAGATGCACTGCATGGCCGGCTGCCTCCATCAGTTGAGCGTCGTCCGTGATGTCGTTGCCCAATTCCTTGCGCTTGGCGTAGGCTTCCACCAGCCAATCGCGGCGAAAGACCTGCGGCGTCTGCGCGAGCCAGAGGCCTTGCCGCGAAATCGTTTGCTGAACGCGCTGGTTATCCGCTGATTGCTTGATCGTATCGGTCACCGGCAGGGCGAGCAAGGCCGCACCGGTTTGCTTCCGCCTTGGCTAAACACCGCGCTGACCATGGCCTCGGCCAAGCAGGGCCGCACCGAATCGTGGATCGCCACGAAGTCGACTTCCGGCTTGACCAGCGCCAGCGCATTGGCCACCGACTCGAAGCGCTCCGCTCCGCCGTCGGCGATTTCGATGTTCATGAAGACGAGGTTCGCCTGGTAGCGCCGCCGGAAGAACTCTTGATCTTCCGGCGCAACCACGACGATGCACTGCGTAACTTCGGGGCGGGCGATGAATAATTCGGCGGAGCGCAACCAAACGGCGCGGCCGTCCAAGTTGACGAAAGGCTTTTTTTCCTTGTCACGAAAACGCGATGATTTGCCCGCGGCAGGCAGGATGACGGCGAAGGATGCCATGGCAGGTCTCCCTGGAGAAACCTTGAGCGAATGGGGCACGATCACTCACGTCGCCCCATCCGGCTATCCTATCGCGCCGCCCAGCCCAGTCCGCCAGTCGCCGGCGCAGATCGGCGATTTCCGCCAGATGCCTGCGGCTGTCCGTCTCTTCGGTTGCCAACGTCTCGTCCAGGGCCCGCAACGGCGCTTCCATCACCGCGATTTTTTTTTCGAGCCCAGGCCAATACTTGGCGGCCACGTCGGGGGTATCGAACGACATAATGCTGCCCGTTGGCCTGGGGAGGGAAGCTTCCCTGGCTTCGGCGGCTCCAATGGCCTGCGCCAAGGTACGCTCGATTTGGTCAAGAACCATTGTCCAGTTTTGCGGTAAAGAGGTTGTGGCCATGGCTGGTATGTACTCCATTGCATTTGGGTGTGCCATCCCAGTTTGGGCAAGCCGCGGGTTGAGGTACTCCGAAACCCGCGGCTTGGGGGAATTCTCGCAACCTATCTGGTCTTGTGCCCGGGACCGATTTTGTTATGGTTCGCGGCCCCTGGGCGAAGCATCGGTGATCGGGCCGTCACTCTTTCGGAGCAAGAGCCGTGTACGTCGCTTGTTCAACGCTCTGTTTCGCCCGTTATCCCCTTGAACGCGCCTTGCGCATCATCGGGGAGCTGGAATTCAGCAAGCTCGACGTGGCCATCCATGAGCGTGGCCCGCACTTGAAGCCGTCGCAAGTGGCCGCCGACGTGGCCCAGGCCGCGCAGCTTATCCGCATCGGACCCAGCCTAACGCCGGCCGCCTTCGACATCGAAATCGACGCCGCCGGTGAAAGCGAAACGACTCGCGCAGTGGAAGGCCCTCTGCAAGCTGGCACGCATGTCCACCGTTTCGGTCCTCACCATCGCGGCGGCGTCGTCCACGGCGTGGGCGTGGATGCCGAGGTTGCCCGGCTGAAAAAGTTGGTCCATTTCGTCGACGCCGAGGGCCTCGTGCTGACGGTCGCCACGCGCATCGGCACGCTCACCGAACAGCCAGCCGACCGCTCTGGAATTATGTCGAGCGCGTGCCCGGCCTTGGCCTGACGCTCGACCCGAGCCATTACATCAACGGTCCCCACCAGGGCGGCTCTTATGATGAGTTGTTTCCCGTACGTCAAGCATGTGCACCTGCGCGACACCGGCCGGGCCCAAGGCAAATTCCAGGTCCGCGTCGGCCAGGGCGAGATCGAGTATGGCCGCATCATCAACCAACTCGAACGCCAAAACTACGATCGGCTTCTATCGGTGCATTTCAGGATGTGCCGATGCGCCCTTCACGATGGAAACCGAAGTGCGCAAGCTCAAATTCCTGCTCGAAAGCCTTGTGTGATAACCCCCAATCCGCCTCACCTGCGAAGAGGGGATCCACTTCACATCTTCGAGCCCTTCGATTGCGTCCGCGACCGGCAGGCTGAACGCCGATTGTTGCCGTCCGCCACGGCACCGATAAGATAAAATCAGCAACCTTGCACCGCGTTGATTGGCCACTTACTCAGGAGGGACACCATGGCGTACACCTTGCCGAATCTGCCCTATGCACCAATGTGCTCGAGCCGTACATCGACACGATGACGATGGAAATTCATCATGGCCGGCATCACAAGGCGTATGTGGACAATTTGAACAAGGCCCTGGAAGGCCAAGCCGGCGCTGGCGGCCAAGCCGATCAAGCAGCTTCTGCGCAGAGATCAACCAAGTTCCCGAGGCCATCCGCCAGGCGGTCATCAACAACGGCGGCGGCCACGCCAACCACACGATGTTCTGGGAAATCATGGCCCCGAAGGCCGGCGGCCAGCCGAGCGGCCCGCTGGCCGACGACATCAAAGCCACCTTCGGCGATTTCGCCACCTTTCAAGCGCAGCTCAAGGACGCCGGCGTGCAAGCCGTTTCGGCAGCGGCTGGGCCTGGCTCGTGCTTGCCGACGGCAAGCTCAAAATCATCAGCACGCGCCAATCAAGACAGCCCGCTAATGACCGGCCAGATCCCCGCTCCTGGGCGTCGATGTCTGGGAGCATGCCTACTATCTCAAGTACCAAAACAAGCGCCCCGACTACATCGATGCCTGGTGGAACGTGGTCAACTGGACCGCCGTCGGGGAGCGCTACAGCAAGGCCAAGTCGGGCAAGGCGTGACGTAAAGTAGGGTTGCGATGGATCCGCGGGATTCGGAGTACCTCATCCCGCGGCTTGAAAGATATCCACCAAACCCAAGCCGCGGGATGAGGTACGCCGAATCCCGCAGATGTACAGATCTACGTTTAAGTGCTCTTGCGATTAACACAAGCAACGGTATACTCCCGCCGCGCAGCCGTTAGCGGACGGCTGCCGGTTTGGGAACAGGGGAGGGAACCCCATGCGCACGACGCGGGCTAAAATTATCGGGACTGTGATGATGCTGGTGATCGCGTTCGGCTGCCGCACGCCCAAGCCGGACTTGAAGCCAGGCACCACCGCCGAGGCGCTCAACACGCCGCCGTCGGAACGGCGTTTCGACACGTCTGATTATCCCAAAGAAGCGTTCAACAACCGCGACGCCATCAAAAAGCTGGACATGGATCAGGGCATCATGCCGGCGAAAGCATCGATGCCCGGCCAGCCGCTTCGCTAACTAGATGTGTGGTGCGAGAGACATACGGCACCAAAGCCGTGGCCGGGGTTGAGGTACTCCGAAACCCCGGTGAGTGGGTTCGACGCCAGACCGGGGTTTCGGAGTACCTCAACCCCGGCCACGAGTTCACCGGCTTTTTGGGGACCCGACGTTAAGCCCGCAATGACCGCCATTCGTCCGGCACTTCAATCAAGCTCGGCCCATCCCGCTTAAGCGCATCCCGCAATGCTCGCTGATAACCATTCGCATCAGAAGCTCGCGTGCCCGGCACGCCATACGCCTCGGCAAGTTTGACGATATCGGGGTTATTGAGGTTCGTGTCCAGGTAGCGCTCCGCGTGCTTCCTTCGCTGAATCTGGCGTATGGCGCCGTAGGCCGAGTCGTTGTGAACGATGGCGATGACTTTGAGGCGATAACGAACCGCCGTGGCCAATTCCTGCGCAGTCATGACAAAACCGCCGTCGCCGCTCACGGACCCGATGGGGTGGTCCGGCAGCGCGACGGCTGCCCCGATGGCCGCAGGCAGCGCCAGCCCAGCGCGATGTAATTGGAGGGGTAGAAAAAAGTGCGCGGCGCGTAGGCAGGATAATCGAAGTGCATGCGATAGCCCATCTCCGATGCGTCCGTGAAGACGACGCCATGGTCGGGCAACTCCGCGCACAACACATCAATGAACCACTCCGGCCGCGCGCGGTGCCGCGTGTGCCCTCGGTAAGGTCTCCCTCCAGTCGCTGGCGCACTGGGCCGGCAAGCGAGTGAGGATTTGACGCAAAGCCAACTTGGCGTCCGCATGCAACCCGACTGCCACCGGATAGTTGATACCGATTTGGCTAGCATCGATATCGACTTGCACGATGGTTTTGGGAAACTCCATCGTGCGGAACCAGGTGAAAACCTCGGTGAAGCGGCAGCCCACCGCCAACAGCACGTCGGCCTCGGGCAAGGCGACGCGTGCCTTGAACGAACGCGCGTGGCCCAAGGACAACGGATCGCGTTCGTCGATGATGCCTTTACCGTTGAGCGTGGTGATGAGCGGACAACCAAGATGCTGGGCGAGCGCATGCAGTTCGGCTTCGGCGTCGGCCCAGAGTGCGCCACCACCCGCGAGCAAAATGGGCCGCCGCGCGCCGGCCAGCAAGTCCACCGCCGTTTGCAAATGGGGCACATCGGCGTCTTGCGTTGATATCGCGGTCACTGCTGACAGAGGCGCCGCTTGCTCGGCAGGCAATGCCATTAAATCTTGGGGAAGAATAAGCGCCGCCGGTCGGCGCCGGCCCGTCATCAGCGCCTGCCACGCCTCGTGAACGAATTGTGGGATGCGGTCATTCGCCATTAAGGTCGCCACGTATTTCGTGCAGGGCCGGAATATCGCCTCCAAGTCGATTTCGTGATAGTTGCCGCATTCCTCGTGCAGCCGATCATGGTTGACCTGTCCGCTGAGAAGCAACACCGGCATCGAGTCGGCCCATGCCTCCGCGATGCCTGTCAAAGCGTTGGTGGCGCCTGGTCCGGCGGTCGTGCAGATAATGCCAGGCTGGCCGGTAACGCGCGCGTAACCGTCAGCCGCGAACGCGCCTGCCTGTTCATTGCGAATGAGAATCGTGCGGATCTTGTTCTGCCGCGCCAAGGCATCGTAGATGGTTGCCGAGTGTGAGCCGGGCATGCCGAAGAGGACGCAGGCGCGGCGCGGTGGAGACATTCGACTAAGACGTCCGCCCCATTGGCCATGACACTCCCCGGTTAACTGAGACGCGCCGCGGAGCGCTGGGAGAATCAGGGGGTTAACACCCCCGCTCGCCGGCGCAATTGCAAGCAATTCTTTTATAATGACTATGCGATATGCCCTACACCTTCATCAACGAATAAAAAATCGCGAGTCCTTATGATGGAGCCATGCCCAAATCCCCAGTTCAAGGAGTCATGCGATGTACGTCATTCGCGGAATTCTGGCCCTTGTCGGCCGCTTGCTCATCGTCGCCATCTTCGCCCTGCGCGCGGTCGGCAATGATATCCCCCACTTCGATGAGACCGTGGCACAAATGAAACTCCACCGCGTGCCCTACCCCGAATGGATGCTGCCCGGGGCGATCGCTTTTCTCATCGTCGGTTCCATCTCGGTCTTCGTGGGCTTCAAAGCGCGTTTCAGCGCACTGCTGCTCTTGATATTCCTCGGCCTGGCGACCTATTTCTTCCACAACTTCTGGGACATGACCGGCCAAGAGCAGCAGATGCAGATGATCGAATTTCATGAAGAACGTCGCGTTGATGGGCACGATGCTGTTCATCATCGCGGTCGGGGCGGGCCGTTCAGCTTTGACGCGCATGCGACGGATACGACGGGGTGACGGGGGGAGGGCAGGCACATACACAAGCGGGACGCTTGTGCTACGCCGTAGCCCAAGCGTCCCGCTTGTTTTTTGACAGGCAACGGCGCAGGTCAATCAAATCTTCTTCAGAATCCCTTGACTCGCGTCCACGCTTCATCGCGTGCCTGCCGATTGGCTTGCGAGCCAGCTGGGATCCTCACCGGCGCGCATGAAGCCATGGCCGGCGCCGGGGTAAATCGACGGCGTCGTACGTCTTGTTCAATTCCTTCATCTGCTTGGTGGTGCCAGGAATGGTGGCGTCGATGCGGGCGTCGTTCTCGCCATAAAAGCCGTAGATGGGGCACGCAATCTTTTGCGAGGGCTTCCTTCGCCGGCGGCGGGCCATAAAAGACGAAGGCGGCTTTAAGATCGGGTCGCATGGTGGCGAAGCGGAATGATTGGCCGCCGCCCCAGCAAAAGCCGGCAACCGCGAGCTTGCCGTTGGTCGCGGGAAGTTTAACGACATAATCCGCCGCGGCTTTCAAATCGCCGGCCACCTGATCGGGCGGCAACTTGTAAAGCGCTTTGGTGGCATCGTCGAGGCTGGCGAAATCACTGGTCTTGCCGCCGTTGGGTCCCAGGCCCGAGAGCATATCCGGCGCGATGGCCACATAGCCCGCTTCGGCGAACTGATCCGCGACGCCGCGCACCCAATCGGTCAGTCCCTTGTTTTCGTGGATGACCAAGACGGCCGTCGCCTTGTTCTTTACTTCCGGATAGACGACGAAACATTGCACTTCGCGGTTGCCGTTCTTGACGGCGACCCATTCATGGTGGCGTGGCGACTTGTCGAGGCGCTCCTTGGCGAAGTCTTGGGCCGCGAGCGGGGTGATGAACGTAGCGAAGATGGTTGCAGTGAGCAGATGGCGCATGGCGTGACTCCTTGGGTTAGGGGGGCAAAACCTGCCCAGCGATAAATCGCTGGGCTATTATCTGTCTCTCGTTACCGGGCTCCGCCTGGTAATGCACTGCCTGGCAGGCTCCGCCTGCACGTCGGTCCTGGCCACGGCTCCTTATCGATCCGGCAGCCGTCTGCGAGGCGGAGCCTCGCGGGCAGCGCGTGCCCAGGCAGAGCCTGGGCACGAGGGTTTGGCTGCTCATTTACGATTTCGTTTCAATTGCTTGTCCGCATAATCCGCGAACACGCGCCAGATCCTCGCGCATCATCGAATGGTTGCCGGCACGGATGTAGTAGCCGAGCGTGCTATCGATCAGCTTGCCCAGCGGCGGCATTTGCGTAGCGTCCAGGCCATCGGCGCCGAGCAGCCGATACACCGGATCGGCGGCCTTGAGAACCTCGAACTGCCCATTGGGGTTGGCCCAGGTGTCCTCCACCGCGTTGGCCAAGAGCACCGGCCGCGGCGCCATCAGGGCCACGAGGCAATGTTGATCGAACGGCAAACGGTCAGGCCGGTCGTTGAATTCCTTGAAGGCGCCGTTGAACCAGTGGGGGAAGCTCGTGTTGATGCGCTTGACCGACTCGCCGACCGTGCCCCGGCTTGGCGCCGTGCCGCCGCAGCCCGCCTGCAGGGGAATGGCCATGGCGACGCGCTCGTCGAACGCCGCCGCCAGCAGAGCCGTCTTGCCGAGGCGCGAGTGGCCGACGATGATGATGCGACTGGCGTTCGATGTCGCGATCCGTCACCAAGTAATCGACGACGCGCTGCAGGCCCCACGCCCAGGCGGCGATCGGTGCCCCAGTCGTGCGGACCGGGTTGCGTGCCCGGTTTCTGCAAATGCGGCTGGATGCCTTCGCGCTTATCGGCGCGATCGGGATCGATGTCGCCGCAGTATACCGTGGCCACGGCGTAGCCGCGGTCGATGGTCTGCTCGATCGCCCAGACATCGGTTTGCGAGCCCCGGCCGGCGTCCGTGGCACGATTGCCTTTCACGCCTTTGCCGTTCGCGGGCACCCATCCTTCGGGCAGCGGCACGAGCGGGTCCTTCACGACCGTGTGGTTGCCGTTGAAATTCAGTCCCAAGAACACCGGCGCCGGCCCGGAACGCTTATTGGGTAGGAATAGGAGCACGTGCATCTTGGGCGTGTCGGGAGGCCCGAACGAGATCGTGATTTCTTTAAGCGTCGCCTTGCCGCCCAGGGCCTTGGGATCGACCCGGCCGACCTTGAACGAGAGATTGGCGGGCCGAGGAGGAAAGGTGCCGTACATGTAATACTCAAACAGCTTTTTCAGTTCGGGCCGGCGCTTTTGTTCCCACGCCTCCTTGGTGGTGATCCGCGTGCCATCGAGCATGACCAGCGGGTCGGGCAGTTCCGGGTGGGAGGGGAGCTTGTCCGTTGGCGGGAAATCCGCGACGGCGACGCACAAGGCCGTTGTCAAGAATGTGAGGATAAAAGCGGAGAGGTTCATACGGGTTGCTCCAATCTGGCGTAGGTTAGGTTTCCAACCTGACCGGGTTTTATTTGCACCAACACAATATCCGGTCAGGTTGGAAACCTGACCTACGGGCGCTTGCGTCCCATGCCGAACTGATCGCCGTTGGCGATGGGCGTGCCGTCCTCGAAGACGATTTCGATGACTTTTTCGCTGTGGACCTCGCGGCCTTCCTCATCCATGAGCGAGAGCGCGATGGTGCGGGTCTTGGTGTCGATCACGTCGAGGGTGGATGGATAGGCGAAACGGCCGTCGAGGCTGAAGGTGATCCAGCCGGGCTGCTCGCGCAGCTTCACATTGGCGACTTGCTTGGGCGGATCGACGGTGTTGTCGAAAATGTGCATGCGGCTGTTGGCGGCGTCGCAGACCCAGATTTCCTTTTCGTCGGGGGTGTAAGCGACGCCGTGGCTGGGGCAGCCGTGGCGCTTGACGGGTGCCGCTCTTGAAGCCCGCGACTTCGACGCGCTCGAGCACCTTGCCGGTCTTCAGATCGCCGACCTCGAAGCCGAGCAGGCCGTTGACATTGATGAGGCAGCGAGTCTTGTCCGAGTTGATCGGTGAAAGGGCGAATGACGTTGCCGAATGGCCCAATGGTGCGGACAATTTTGTTGCGTGGCGGTATCGACGACGGGCAGCAGCGGCGACCGCAGGCCCGCGAGGTAGGCCTCCGAGCCGTCGAGACTCACCAGTGTGTTGTGGGCGCCGCTTTTGGGAACAATCTGAGCGATGATGCTGCCGGTGGCGCCGTCGACGATGTTCCAGCTATCCTTTTCATAGGACGGAACATACAGAGTTTTGCCGTCGGGCGTGATCGACATGCGGTCGCAGCCGCCGGGGAGCGTCTTTTCCCAGAGCGTCTTTTCGGTGACCAGATCGAGGCAATAAAGCTTGGTGAGCGTGGTGAAATAGAGCTTGCGTGCCGCGGAACAGGCGCAGACGCCCTTGATGTTTTCCGGCTTTTTGAGTTGGCTGGCCGGAGTCTGGATACGTTTGACGAAGGCATGGTTTTTATCCATGTCGAAGACAAGGATGCCGGCGCCGCCGTATTCGAGTTGGTCGCGGATGCCGGGGGCGACGACGTAGAGAAGGTGGCGTGTCTTGGCGTTTTCCGCTTGCGCGGCGGGTGCCAGAGAACGAACAAACAGACTGCGATGAAGAGCTTTTTGACAAGCATGGTTGCGACTCCCGTAGGTTAGGTTTCCAACCTGACCCGTTTGTGGTTTCATGGTTGATTCAATCCGGTCAGGTTGGAAACCTAACCTACGACGCCGGCGGCGTGAATTCCGCGATCCATAATTGGGATGAGTGATCGGCGCCGCGGGTCGATGTCCACATCACCTTGCTGCCGTCGCGATTGAAAACCGGCAGGACGTCCGCGCCGGGGGCGAATGTAAGCCGGACTGTTTTGCCGGTATCGATGTTCATCCAGTAAAGGTCGTAGTTGGGGCGTTTGAGCGGGTCGGAATGATCGGCGGCGGTGTAGATGATGTGCTTGCCGTCCTTGTACCAAAACGGGGCCCAGTAGACCCATTGCTCGTTGTCAGTCAATGCCCGCTCGCCGGTGCCGTCCGCGTTGATGACATAGAGTTGGAGATGATCTTTTTTCTTGCGGTCGCTGCGGAAAATGACGCGCTTGCCGTCGGGAGAGAAGAAGGGCCCGCCGTTGTAGCAACCGGGGCTGTGCGTGAGTTGACGGACGTTTTTGCCATCGGCATCCATGATGTAAAGTTCAAGGTTTTGCGGCCCACTACGATTGGAGCAAAAGACGATGGATTTGCCGTCGGGCGAATAGGAGCCTTCGGCATTGTAGCCGGGCGCGTGCGTGAGGGGTTTGAGGCCGGTGCCATCGAGGTTGGCCTCGAAGATCGTCATGTACGGATCGAAATCCCACTGGTAACGGCGGCGTTTTTTGGTTTTCGCCTCGTCGGCACGTTGGCGCAATTCGGCGGCATAATGCGCCTTGGCGTCGGGATCGAGATGGCTGCTGGCGAAGATGATCTTCTTGCCATCGGGCGAAAAGAAGCCGCACGTCGTCTTGCCAATGCCGGTACTGACGCGGCGGACGCTGCCGTCGGCCAGGTTCATCACAAACTGCTGATAGAAAGGGTCGTCTCCCTTTTCCTCGGCCTGGAAGATGATCTGTTTGCCGTCTGGGGAAAAATAGCCTTCGCCGGCGCGGACGAAGCCTCGCGTCACCTGGTGGGGATTATGCAGATACGGCGCTTCGAGTTTTTGCCAATCCGCTGTCGCCTCGCCGCCCAGGGCCAAAAGCGCCGCGATGGTCCACATGAATCGGCTCCTTATAATTAGCATCTGAGTAGTGTCTCATTATATGCAGGCGGAGTTCGCATCCATGGATTTCTTCGAAAAGGCACCGGACTGGCTGATAAAGGCGGTTCCCGAAGGGGGGGCACGTGATTTTCTCGAAGGTTCCGGCTGGTTTGTCGTACTGGGAATCATTGCCCTTATCGTTCTTTTGATTCTTCGGCGGCTGCTCTTCAGGTTGTTCACTCGCAGCGGGACCGCCGTCAGCCGGGCTCCCAACTTGGAAGAAGACTTGGAAACCTATCCGCCCTTGCCGCCGAGTACGGGTGACAGGCAACTGCGCGTCGAGGGAGTGCCGGTGCGGATGCGTTTGGTGGTCGTTGCGCCGGCGGGTGCGGAGGGCGAAGTTGACGCTGAAGATGCGGTGGCAATTCTCGAACGTGCTCTTCCGGGCTTGGGCGCAATGTGTCGGGCTGATAAGCCGCGTATCAAAGTTTGGCCGCGGCAACTGAGCTACGAAGGCTTCAGCAGGCTTTTTCAAAGGAATATGCTCACACGGGATGCGCAAGGCGAGATGTCACGTTGGGTGCTGCTCGCGGGCCGTGTGAAGTTCGGGGGCCCCGAGGTCTTTGTGGATGCTTCGCCGGAAGACATTCCAGCACTACTTGCGGGCCGCGCAGAAGTTCGGCGCTCACCAAATCAATCTCGGGCTGGCGCTGCAAGCGGTCAAGCCGACGACATTGGGCCGGCGCACGGTTGACGCCCACGAATGGCCGACGGTGCTGCGGGTGCGGGTGCGAGATTAGCTCTCGTCACCAGGCTCCGCCTAGTGACGCGCTGCCTGGCAGGCTCCGCCTGCGCGAACGTCGCCCAATGGCGCGAATTGCTTGCGCCGGTGTGGCGGTAAATCGAGGCGGAGCCTCGTGAGCGGTGCGTGACCAGGCGGAGCCTGGTCACGAGCACTAAAGAGCCGCGCACGCAGTAAGCGTTGAATCAGGGCGCACGCGGTGAACCGCTTACTGCGTGCGCAGGCTCTTGGAAATGCAAATGCCGCGCGTCGAAGATGGGGCCGTCGACACAGACACGTTTATAATCCCAGCCATCGGGGGTTTTGACGGGGGTGACGCAACTGAAGCAGATGCCCACGCCGCACGCCATGGGCGTTTCAAGCGATAGATGGCATGGCACGTTATTGCCCAGTGCCCATTGCGCGAGCGTTCGCAGCATGGCCGGCGGTCCGCAGCCGAAAAGATGCTGCGAACCGGGATGCTGCGCCAACAGTTCGGTCACGAAACCATGATGGCCGAGAGTGCCGTCATCGGTCGCCAAGTGCAGCGTGGCGCCGGCTTGGCGAAAGTCGTCCAGGCCGGCGGCAAACTCGGCGCTGCGAACGCCATAAAAGAGCGAGACGCGCTTCACTCGCTTCTTGGCTTGCTGGCCGGCGTAGCCGCGCGTGCCTAAAAGCTCGCGGATCTGCGCGAGGAACGGCGTCTGGCCGATACCGCCGGCCACCAAGCCAACGTGCTCGGAAGTCACGGGGTCGGGAAAGCCGTTGCCGAGCGGTCCCCATATTTCGACCGCATCGCCGTCGGACAATTCGGCGAGCCCACGGGTGACTTTGCCGATCACCAAATAAACCACATCGATGGCATGGGGCAGGCCGCGCACGTCGAGCACCGTGTCGTACAAGGCAAAAGGCCGACCCAGAAGCGGATCGGTGCTGCCTGCAAGACGCAGCATGACGAACTGGCCGGGCCGTATGGCGGCGGCGAGTTGAGGCGATTCCAAGCGAATCAAGAAGGTCGCGCGGGCAATTTGTCGGTTGACGAGGACCGGGGCACGGAGATGGAAAAATGGCTTCGGCATACGATCCTTTTGGAAAGAGCCGCGCACGAAGTAAGCGGTCGAACCGAGCGCCACGGCGAAACCGCTTACTTCGTGCGCGGCTCATAAAATCCTAGCGCTTCGGCGCCGCGCTGGTTCCCGGCATGGGCAGCGGCGGGCTGGCAGGTAGTGTATACGCCTTCTCGATGATCGCCCGCAAGCGCGCCGGCCGTCCGCGGGCTTCAACGACTTTTCACGCGCCATCTGGGCCGCCTGGTCGGCCAGCGAAGCGTCTTTGATTTGGTCTCGGAACCAGCTTTCGAATTCGCCGTTGCGCAGATGAAAGGTCCAGGTAGCATCATCGACACCGTCCATCATTTGCATGAACACGATCAAGTTTTGAGCGCGCAAATTCAACTTGTTCTTCGGCCCCCGGAAATAAAAGCTGCGTTCCGGCGGCAATTCCCCCTCCGCATACTTGCGGACATGGCGGTGATGCTGGGCCCGCCCGGCGACCAGACGCACGCGCGTACCGCTTTTCTGGCCGCGCGACCACAAAACGACTTCCCCTTCGCCTAGTTCATCGGACCGAATGCGCGGCATCCGCTCGCCCACGGCGCCGCAGAATCGCTGGATCGTTTCATCGGGGCGCTGACCGACGGCCATCACCTTGGTGACGGTCTCCAGCGCGGTGCGGGCGACTTGGT
This sequence comes from uncultured Planctomycetota bacterium, assembly GCA_963750865.1. GTDB lineage: Bacteria > Planctomycetota > Planctomycetia > Gemmatales > Gemmataceae > CAVVSQ01. The sequence goes on along the minus strand of CAVVSQ010000014.1, from coordinate 543,958 downwards.
CGGGATGGACAGTGATGAACAAGGTGCGGTTCAAGTCTTGAGGAAGCACGTTGGGGCCGGGAACCCACGAGGCCGGCAGCAGATGGTGCGCTTCGTCGATCACTAGCCAGTGGGGATGACCAAGGCGGGCGCGAACCTCCAAAAGACGAGGCAACAGCTTTAAAAAGAACGGGGGCCGATCGGCAAGCGGCAAGCCGATCAAATTGACGACGACGCTGCGGCCCACATTGGCCAGCACTTGCAGAATCTCTTCGACCGTGGGACCACTGTGCCCGTTTCCCAAGGTGACGGCACCTTCGAGATTTTCATAGTCACCTTCCGGATCGATGATGCAATACTGGTAGCGGTGCTCGCTAAGCTGCTCAAGAAAGCTGGTGGCGGCAGTGGATTTGCCGCTTCCCGACGGTCCGGCAATCAACACGTTGCAGCCATAAGGCGCGAGCCTGACCTCGCCGCCGCCGACATCGTGCCCGATCAGCAGGCAATGACGCGCCAGGCGCTCTTCCATGGCCGCCAGGTCGGTGGCGATTATTTGATCGATGAGCTCGGCAACGCCGGCGCCATGATCGCCAGACGTCACCAGGTCGGCCATTTGCTTGACCGCGGGCAAGGCATTGGCGACCGCGACCGCGCATTCGCATAAGCGCAAGAACGCGTGATCATTCTCCGCGTCGCCGACGCCCACTGCCTCATGCGGCGTCAATTCCAAGCTCTCGAGCGCGGCGGCGAGACCCGTCGCTTTATTGACGCCCGACGGCAAAACCATTACCGCGTCTTTGTTGAAAACCACCTGCAATTCCAAGCCAAAATCGGCGATGGTGCACAAGACCTCGGCCTCGTGCGGCCGCCAAGTCGCGATGATGACGCGCCCGGTCGAGATCGGCTGCACGCCACGTTGGCGCAGAGCATCGGCGAACTCCGCCGGCGGCGGATTGGCCAACACCTTTTCCGATTTATCGGCGGGCTGATAAAGCAAGGCGCCGTTCTCGGCCACCACCCGGGCGAAAAGGTTGACATCTGGAAAAATAGTCAGCAAGTCAGGCAATTCCCGACCCGTCACAAGCACCAGGCGGCGCCCGGTGGCCAAAACACGCTCCAGAGCCGCGAGCGTCTTGTTATTGACGTGCCCGTCATGAGCCAAAGTGCCGTCGTAATCGCACGCCAGCACGTGATAGCGCATCAGCAACTCCCTGCGTGTCCGCTTGCTGGTTCGTATTCCCTGCGCCGAATTAAAGTATAATGCCTTTCATGGCAACCAAACAGCGGTCCAAAACCGCAAACAAACTGGCGTATCGCTATTTGCCGCCGAACATTCCCCGGGCGGCAATTCGCCGCTTCGCGCCAAATTGCGGAACGCTTCGACCCCGAACGGATCATCTTGTTTGGCTCCTTCGCCTATGGCACGCCGCACGAATGGAGCGATGTCGACCTTTTGGTCGTCATGCGGGCGTACAACGAAATCAACCAAGCGATTCGGATCACGCTAGCGTTCGACATGGTTTTTCCTCTTGATTTAATTGTCTGCAAACCGGAGCGGTTACGCCGAAGATTGGCCGAGGGCGATTCATTCTGGCAAGAGATAACGAGCAAAGGCATCCTTCTTTATGAAAAGCACGACTCGACGGTGGATAAAGAAGGCGGAAAGCGACGTACGCGTCGCACGGAATGAGGCTATGGTTTCGGGCCCGGAAAGGGATGCCGTCTGTTTTCATTGTCAACAGGCCGCCGAAAAGTATCTCAAAGCACTTCTATGCGAAGTCGGGCTTGTCATTCCTCGCATTCACAATCTTCCGCGTCTTTTGCTAAGTGTCACTCCCCATTATCCCACCCTTAAATCAAGCCGTCGGATACTCGAATCGTTGACCAGGTACGCAACCGAGTACCGCTATCCCGATTTCTCCGCGTCGGCACGCCAGATGAATGCGGCTTTGCGCCATGCCGAGCGAGTTCGAGACGAGGTGCGCGCGATTTTAGCCATTTGATTTTAAAACCGCTCGATACCCTAAAAACTTCCTGACATCGCCCCATCAAAACTTTATCCACCGGAACGTTTTGGAGTATCGGGCGAGGTTTTCGCCCAACAGCGCAGCACCTCGGCCACGCTCCAGGCTTGGGCGATGCAGCCGCGCGGCGTATACGGCGCTTCGGCGTCGAAGACTTCGCTGATGGAGCCGATGCACGCCTCGCTCAAGTGCGGGATAAAGCCTTCCAAGAACCGTTTGGCCCCGGCGTGATCGTCGGGATGGAGCTTGAGCCAGGCGTCGATGAAGGGACCGATGAGCCAAGCCCAGACGGTGCCCTGGTGGTAAGCCGCATCGCGCGAACGTAGGTCGCCGAAGTACTTTGCCTTGTAATCCGGATGCCCGGGGGCCAACGAGCGCAGGCCGACCGGCGTCAAGAGGCGGCGGCGAACCACGTCCATGACCGGCTGCCAGCGTGATTTGTCCAAAACGGCATGGTCCAAGCTGATTGCCAGCAATTGATTGGGCCTACACGCTGCGTCCGGCCCGTTTTCACCGTCGACGACGTCATAAAGATAGCCGCCATCCGCGTACCAAAAGCGCTCGTTGAAGGATGTCGCGCGCCTTGTCCGCCTGGGCGCCGTATTGCTTGGCGGCCTCGGCACCTTTTTCTTGGCGAACCCAATTTTCCAGGAGCCGCAGCGCGTTATACCACAGGGCGTTGATCTCGACGGCCTTGCCGCGGCGCGGCGTGACCACCCAATCGCCGACTTTGGCATCCATCCAGGTGAGTTGATAACCCGGCGCGCCCTGACGCAGCAGGCCGTCAGCGGGATCGACGGCGATGCCGAAGCGCGTGCCGCGCAAGTGATGGGCGACGATGTCTTCGAGCTTGGGCAATAAAAGCTTGAGCGTCTCGCGATCGCCCGTGGCATGGAGATAGCGCTCGATGGCATGGAAATACCACAGCGTGGCATCGGCCGTGTGGTAAAGGCCCTCGCGCTCGCCCTCCGGGAAAAGATTGGGCAAAAGACCATCGCGAATATAGTTGGCGAAGGTCCGCAAGATATAGCCTGCTTCCACCTGACGCCCGGTCGTGAGCGTCAAGCCTTCGAGGCTGATCATCGTGTCCCGACCCCAGTCGGTGAACCAATGATAGCCTGCGATTAGCGTGCGAACTTCATCCCCGGCCGCGCGAGCGCGGGCCGCGTCCTCGACGCGCCCGGCGGGCGTGATGATGAATTGGTCGGCGGCCAAGACGAGTTCTTGCGGCGGTCCCTGCCGCAGCTCGGGCCGCGCACTCAGGAGCAGTCGCTGGCGCCGCTCTCGTTCCGCGGCCGTATAAGCTTCCGGGCTGAGCGCGTAGATCGTTTCCCATGGCTCGGTTGAGGCAACGAGCGTGACGTCATGCTCGGCGGACAAGTTGGCCCTGAAGTAGCCGGGACTCCACAAGGTGCCTCGCGAGTCATAGCCGCGGTTTTCCTCATAACGGTATAACACATCGCTGATTTGCGAGCCGTCCAAGGTGAAGGCCTGCTGCTGGCCGTGCATGCATAAACGCAGCGGCGGCAATTCCGATCCGACGCTGACCTCATAGCGTCCGCCCTGAGCGGTGATCGAGTACGGTTTTTGATCGGGCTCGTGGACCGGCGCGTCGTGAGTGCGAAAATGGAGCGCCGGCCGCAGCTTGAGACGCAACGAGCCGGGGCCTTGGACCAGCCGATAGGAAATCAGCACGGTGTTTTGCGCGTGCGGGAGCAACACGCGCTTTTCAATCGCCCAACCGTTGACCTCGTAGCGCCAGACCGGCAAACCCATATCGAGCCGAAATTCCCGCAGATAGGCGGCTCCGGGGACGGTGAGCGCAGCCGACGCGTTCCTCGCCGCCCAGGAAGGCAATGTCGCGATCCGGCAAACGCAACAATTCGGATAAATGATTGAGCACGACGCGGCGCCCTAGCGGCGCCGGCAAGGCCGCGATCAATAGGCCGTGGTAGCGGCGCGAGACCACGCCCGCGATGGTGCCCGAGGCATAGCCCCCGAGTCCGTTGGCCACCAACCACTCGCGCGTCAGCAGCGATTCGGGCACCGTCGCATCGGCGCCGGCGTAGGGAACGCGCAAAACCCAGTCATCCATCGGCTTCTTCTCCCTGAGTCGGCAAGGAGCCGCGCACGCAGTAAGCGGTTTATTACTCGTCACTAGGCTCTGCCTGGTGACGTACTGCGTGGCAGGCTCCGCCTGCACGAAAATCGCCAAAGTGCGCGAACGCACCCGGCAGTGGGGTCGAAAAACGAGGCGGAGCCTCGTGAGCAGTGCGTGACCAGGCGGAGAGCCTGTGAATTTTTTACCTTGCCGTTTGTTTCCAGGGCGCTAACCTAGTCGCATGAACACTATACCGCCTGTCTCTGATGCCGAAACGAGTGACGCCGGTCTGCTTTTCGACGTGGGCGAGCCGCTGCTCAAGGCGATGCCCGCAGCGACCGCGATTCCCGCCCCACGCCTGCGGCTGGCCGAGCGCAGCCAGGGCGAAATGCGTACCGCCTCGCTTGATGAGTTGCTGCCCCCCGACCACGAAGTCCGAGTCGTTTGGGATTACGCCTGTCAGCTCGATCTCACGCGGCTGCTGCAAAGGATCAAGGCGGTGCCGGGCCAGCCAGGCCGCGACGCCACCGATCCACGCATCCTGCTCGCGTCTGGCTGTTTGCCACCTTCGACGGCATCGGCAGCGCCCGCACCCTTGATGGTCTGTGCCGCGAGCACCTTGCCTACCAGTGGCTGTGCGGCGGCCTGAGCTTGAATTATCACACGCTCGCCGACTTTCGCAGCCAGCACACCGACATCCTCGACCAGTTGCTGACCGACAGCGTCGCCACCATGCTGTACAAGAAGTTGATCACCCTCAAGCAAGTCGCCCAAGACGGCATGCGCATTCGCGCGCCACCGGCACCTCGTCGTTCCGTCGGGAACCCAGCTTGAAGATTTGCTTGGAGGTAGCCAAGGCGCAGGTGCAGGCCCTGAAGAACCAGGTGGACGAAGACAAGCAAGCGGCCTCGCGTCGACAACAAGCGGCCCAGGAGCGTGCGGCCCGCGAACGGCAAGAGCGTATCGAGCAGGCGTTGGCCAAGCACGCCAAGTTGGAAGACAAGCGGGAGCAACAGCGCCTGGAGAAGGGGCTCAAATTCGACCCGGCCAAGCTGCGCACCTCGACGACCGACCCGGAAGCTTCGCGCATGAAGATGCCTGATGGCGGCACGCGGCCGGCCTACAACGTGCAATTTGCGACCACGGTGGAAGGGGGCGCAATTGTCGGTGTCGATGTGACCACCATTGGCGGTGATAGTGGGCAAATGCCGCCCATGCTGGAGCAGATCGAAACGCGCTATCACGAGAAGCCCAAGCAGATGTTGGTGGACGGCGGTTTCACGACGCTCGCCGCCATCGAGCAAGCGGAGCAAGCCGGCATTGAAGTGTTCGGCCCGATCAAGAACGCGGAGTCGATGAAGGCCAAAGGAGAAGACCCATACCAACCCAAGAAGACGGACGGTCCCGGCGTGGCCAACTGGCGTCAACGGATGGGGACGGACATGGCCAAAGAGGTGTACAAGTTGCGGTCGGCGACGGCGGAGTGGTCCAACGCAGGAGCGCATCAGCGCGGGATGTACCAAGTGACGGTCCGTGGCCGACAGAAAGTGTTGGCATTGGCGTTGCTGCAAGCGCTGGCCCATAATCTGCGGCGGACCGTAGTTCTGCGCGAGGCCAAAAAGACGGCGGGATGAGCATTCGGCCGGTGGCGGCGCTGACCGAAAGGAGTTCAAAGCCGGGGCCAGCCACGCAACGGGCCGAACCGGGCTGAACTAATCAGCCCCAACGGCGCGAACGCCTAGCGTCATTGTCAGTGCAGTGAATACTGGTCACGAGGGACCGCTTACTGCGTGCGCGGCTCCTATGACCGGCCGCATGACTACGGCTGCTTCACCGGGAATCTGCCAATTGCAATCGCCTTCCAGCGCGGGCGTGCCACAGCCCCCGTAGCGAATGTCGTCGCTCGACCAAAGAATGGTCCAGCTTTGCCCTTCGGGCGGCGCCAGCAACGGTTCGGGTGCGGGGTCCAAGCGCAAGTCGCGTCCCAAATTGACGAGCAACAGCCGATCGTCACCGGCATCACCGAAGTAGCGCAGAACGAACGCATTGGCATCCAGCACCGCGCCATCCAGGCCGCGGTGACGCTGCGCGCAAAGACCGGATCGTCTCGGCGAAGTGCCAGCAAATCCCGATGCATGGCGTAAATATCCGCGTGGCGCTCGCGTTCACTCAGATCCAACCGGCAACGCTCGAACGTTTGGGCATCCTCCGGGTCATTTAAAATAGCCTGCGTTTCCGGCAACGCCAAGGTGGGAAACTGGCTTCAAGAATTCGCGCCTGCCCTTTGTCACGAGCTTGGCCAATTCTGGATTATGGTCGGCGAAGTATAAGAATGGCGCCGACGCGGCGAATTCCTGGCCTTGAAACAGCATGGGGGTGCCCGGCGCCAAAAGCATCAGGGCCGTCATCGCCTTATAACGGCCCGGACTCGTCAACAAGTGGCAGCGCAGGCCGCGACCGGAGTTCGCGATCTGATCGTGGTTCTCGATGAAGGTGACGAAATGCGCCGGAGCCAAATCCAGGACGGGGTGCCGCGCCGTTTCTGCTGCCAGGAGTAGCGCTGGCCCTGATAAAGGTAACCCCATTTCACGGCTGAGATCAACTCCTGTGGGTGCCCGTGGTAATCGGTGTAATAGGCTTGGTTGTGCCCCGTCAGGGCGACCAGGGCGCTGTGGTGGAAGTCGTCATTCCACAAGGCGTCCAGTCCGTAGCCACCCTGCTCGATCGGTCTTACCAGCCGGGTGTGCTGCGCTTCGTTTTCCGCGACGATCAACGTCGTGCGCCCGCGGGCGGCTTTGCGCACCGCGCCGGCCGATGGCTGTCAGTATATGGTCGGCGGAACTGTCGAAGATTTGTTGCGTCGCATCGAGGCGCAAGCCATCCAGATGGTACTCATCAACCCAATAGGCGGCGTTGGCGAAGAAGAAGTCGCGCACCGGCTCGGAATCCGGGCCATCGAAATTGATCGCTTCGCCCCATTCGTTCTTATAGCGGTCGGTAAAATAATCAGCGCTGAAATGCTTTGAGATAATTGCCGTCGGGGCCGAAATGATTGTAAACGACGTCCAAAATGACACCCAAGCCAAGCCCATGGGCCGCGTTGACGAAGCGCCGGAAATCGTCCGGCGAGCCGTAGAGGTGCGTGGGCGCGAACAAATCGACGCCGTCATAGCCCCAGCCGAATCGGCCTGGGAAACTCCGCGACCGGCATCAGCTCGATGACGGTGATTCCCAGACGTGCCAGTTCGGGCAACTCTCTAGCCGCCGCTTCCCATGAGCCCTCGGGTGTAAAGGTGCCGATGTGCATCTCATAGATAACCTGCCCTTCAATGCTGGCACCGCCCCAGTCGGAGTCCGACCAGGCGAATGCATATGCGATCGACAACTTGGGATGGCCCATGCGGCCCGGTGGGCTGGAAGCGCGAGACGGGATCAGGATATAGATCCGGCTTGCCGTCGATGCGGTAGCGGTAATTGGTGCCGGCCTTGATGCTCGTGGTTGCCCGCAAAATAGCCCGCGCCATCCGCTTCCATCTCAACGATGCCGGGTTCGCGGTTATTCTCAACAACTATCTCCATGCGTCGTCGCGCAGGCGCCCAGACGCGAAAACGTGTTTGCCCATCGCCCAATACTTCAGCGCCCACCGGATAACGGCGTTTTGGAATCATGGCGGAACCATTCGGATTAAGCGCAACAGCCCCATGTTTTTCTTTGCGAAGCGTTTCTGCAAAAGCGGTGCCGAAAGATGGGTAATCGGAAACTCAAAGAGCCGCGCACGCAGTAAGCGGTCCGCGGAGACCGTGACGCCTCGGGGTCCGCTTACTAATGCGCGGCTCGTTAGCTTTTCACCAAGCATGTTTTTTATTCAACGCGAGGCGGTCGAAGTTTTGGCGCGTTTGGCCTTCGTCGTGGAACGGCGTGCTTTTGGATCGACGCGATGCCTTGGCGGTGACTTTCTTCTTAGCAATGCCGCGTCGTTCGCTTACTGCGTGCGCAGGCTCTTTGGCCGCACTTCGACCGCGCCGGCTCTTCGGTGGAAGTCGGCGGCGCACCTTGACCTCGAGGTCTATGCCGAAGATGGCACCCAGTTCCGCATCCGCAATGGGTGCCTCGGCGCGGCCTGTCAGCGATTGGTCGAGATTGCCCGCATCGGTAGCGGCGGAGATCAGTTCGAGGTGGTCGACGGCGCGGAGGGTGAACAACAACTCCGGAGCCTGATCCAGGCGAGCTCCGACACCATAAAGCACGGCGGCAAGGTGCTTGCACAGGTGCGCCGAATCGGGGCAACTACAACGCATGGCAATTTCGCGAGGTTGCGGGAACAGCCCGGCCTCGCGGTCGGTCAGACGCCGCATGGCGCCTGTCATCGAAACGCCCCTGGAGCAGATCCATGAGCGAGCTGATCGAGCGCGTGCAGTCGCTCTTGATTTTTGTCCAGTGCGCTTTGGCCACCGTCTTGATCTCGATGGCGATATTGTAGACCTCGGAGCCGGCCACGATGGCGCGGATCTTGCCGCGCTCGATATGCAAATCGACAACCGAGCCGTTGCGAACATAGGTTCGGCCGCGCGGGAGTCGATTGGCGAAATCGCTGAACTTTTCCAAGTGTTCGCACCAGGCCATGCCCCAAAAGGAAGTCGCGATCTGCCGTTTCACCTCCACGGGCGCCGGCACACGTTTTTCTTTTTTGGCCAACTTGGCCGCGTGAGCAATCGCCTTGGCACGCCGTTGCGCCGACAGGGACGTAGGGTTGAAAACCGTAATAGGAGTCGTACATGGTGAGCCTCCCTGCACACGGGTTAAAGAAGGGAACGAGCAACCCATTAAACCTACCTTTATTGAACATGAAATGGCGAATGTCGGCAATGAAGAAAAGTGCCGAGGAGATTGCCGGCCAACGAACAAACATGTGGGACGGCTCTCCCGAGCCGTCCGAAAGCGCGCGACGGCTCGGGAGAGCCGTCCCGCAGTGACGTGCTCACTCATCCGCGGTAGCCCGACCGATATCCAGCGCCACGAAGCGCAGCAGCTCGTCGTCGCTCATTTCGGTCAGCAGCGTTTCGCCTTCCTGGTTGAGAACCTGATCGGCGACGGCTTGCTTGCTTCGAATCATGGCGTCGATCCGCTCCTCGACGGTGCCGCGGCAGACGAACTTGTGGACGAGGACGTTTCTTTTCTGGCCGATGCGAAAGGCCCGGTCGGTCGCCTGGTTTTCGACGGCCGGGATTCCACCAGCGATCGAAATGAACGACGTGAGAGGCCGCCGTGAGATTGAGGCCGCTGCCGCCCGCCTTGAGCGAGATGACGAAAAACGGCGGCCCGTCGTCGCTCTGAAAAGCGCGCACCAATTCGGAGCGCTTGCGGACCGGCGTGCCGCCGTGCAGGACGAGGCCCGGGCCGGCCGAACACGGTCGCCAGAAAGTCGGCCAGCGGGCCGGTCAACGCCTGAAATTGCGTGAAGACCAGCATCTTTTCCTGCCGCTCGACGATCGGCTCGCACAAGAGACGCAGCCGCTCGAATTTGCCGCTATCTTCCGGAGCATAGTGCCCGGTGACAGAACTGCGCCGGATGATTGCAAATCTGCTTGAGATGCATGAGCATCGCCAAGACCAGGCCGCGGCGGGCGATGCCCTCGGCGTTTTCCAGCCGGTCGGCGAAGTCCTTCACGGTCCGCTCATACAGGGCCGCCTGCTTCTTGGACAGGCCGCATTCGGTGCGCATTTCGGTCTTGTCGGGCAGATCGGGAACGATATTCGGGTCGGTCTTGAGCCGCCGCAGGATGTAGGGGCCGACGAGGCGCCGAAGCGCGCCAAACGCCTTGGCGTCCTGACTGCCGTTCAGTTGCTTGACATACTTCTTGAACTGTTGGGCCGAGCCGAGCAGGCCGGGACAGCAGAAATCGAAGAGCGACCACAAATCGCCCAGATGATTTTCGACCGGCGTGCCGGTCAGCGCGAGTCGGCAGCCGGCCCGCCAATTTCTTGACGGCGCGGCGTCTGCGTGGAGCCGGCGTTCTTGATCGCCTGCGCCTCGTCGAGCACGACCAGAGGCCAACGCATTTTTTGCAGCCAATCCTGCCGGCGCGCCAGGCCATACGTGGTGACGACCAGGTCCACGTCGGCCAGCGTTGCGCCGGCGCCTTGGCGACTTTGGCAAGTTCCTCGGCGCTCGTCTCGGAGCGATGGGCGAAGAAACGCTCGCAAGCGCCGGCGCGAACCGCGCCAGCTCCTGCCGCCAGTTGCCGATCAGGGAGGCGGGCACGATCAGCAGGCTGGGACTGCGCCGCTTGCCTTGCGGCCGCTTGCGCAGCTTGACGCTTGCGTATCTGCAAGAGGTCGATCACCTGAATCGTTTTGCCCAGCCCCATGTCGTCGGCGAGGCAACCGCCCAGGCCCAACTCCGTCATGAACCAAAGCCAACGCACGCCGTCGACCTGGTAAGGGCGCAAGGTCGCGTGCAGATCGACGCCGGGCCGGCACGCCTCGATGGTTTCCGGATGGCGGAGCCGATCGAGCGTTTGCCGCAACCAATCCCCGGCGCTGACGCGCGACCAATCGGCCAGCGGCGCGGTGTCGTCCGTCGCCGGCATCCAGGCGTGCGCCGGCCAATAGCCGCATGCCTTCGATGAAGCCGATTCCCTGAGCATGCTCCCGCTCCAGTTGTTGCCAATGATCGAGCGCCTGCCGAAGTTGCATGCTGTCGACTTCGACCCACTTGCCGCGCAGCAGCACCAAGCCCTCGGTCGACTCGAGGAGCCTGCGGCGTTCCTCTTCGGTAAGCGGCGCTGCCGTCCAAGGCAATGTCCACTTGAAAATCGAGAAGCTCCGCCATTCCCAGCGTGCTTTGCTTGCTTGAGCCGATGCGGACACTCGACTTGGGGCCGAGTCGGAGTTCGCGGCGACCACCAATTTGGCAGCCGCAACACCACGCCCGCTTCCTCGATGCGGCCGGCCTCGGTGAGAAACTGATGCGCCTGCCGGATGGTCCATGCTTGCGGCGCGAACAGCGCTTTGCTTTCGAGCAGCTCGCGCACCAGGGGCTCTTTTCCGCGGCCCGGCGCACCGGTTCCAAGAGAGCGGCGAGTTTGGCCTGTTCCTTGGTCACGGCGTAGCTCTTGACCGCCTCGGCAAGCGGCAAATGTTGCACCGTCGATTGAGCTGGAAAGCTTATGCGTGAAGGTCGCCAAGAAAGCGAACGGGCGTTGCGGATCGCGCTTGTTCTCAGCGAGATGAAAGGTGACGCGACCGACGAGATGCCAAAGCGGATTGACAGTGCTTAGCCAGTGAGCCGGCCCAGCGTCGTCCTCTTGAGCGCGGCTTACGACCAAGGCCCGCAATTCACGCCATAACTGGCCGAGTGTTGAACTGGTCAAATATTCGAGACCGCGCATCGGCGGGGCTTCGCTTACCCAGCGCGTGACTTCGTCGTCACTCGGCTCGGGAACCGTTGCCCATTGACTGATAGCGGTTTCACCCAGTGGCAGATTCGGCTAAAGAAGGCGCGCGCGAAGTCCCGCCAAAAAACGAAAACCGGCGGAAGTTCGCCGCTCAAATCCGCATGCACCAGGGCCAGAAGTGCCTTCGGCACTGCTCGCGCCAAATGCCTTCTCGATGCGCGGGCGGACTGGATCGGCAAGTGCCGGCACCTCTGGATCGTCTTCCAGACGGAAGTGGCCGCCTGGGGTTAGCGCGAGAGTGAGGCCCATCACGAAAGATTATCGGTTTTGCGACGACTTGCTACAGGTTGGGGCTTGGAGGGGTTTTAGATACCGAGCCTGCGTAGGACGGCTCGGGAGAGCCGTCCCACATACTGGCCGTCCCACATACTCGCTGTCCCACGTACCCAATGACGCGCCAACAAAATAAAATCGACTACGCAACGAAACCACTTATCGTGAGGAACCGATATGAGTCTGCGCACCATCCGGCGCGCTTTGCTAAGCGTCAGCGATAAAACGGGCCTGGTGGAGTTGGCGAAAACACTGGCCGCGTTCGGCGCGGAGCTCATTTCCACGGGTGGCACGCGCACGGCGCTGGTAGCCGCCGGTCTGCGCGTGCGCGACATCGCCGATGTCACCGGCTTTCCCGAAATGCTCGACGGGCGCGTGAAGACGCTGCATCCCCGCGTGCATGGCGGCATTTTGGCCATTCGCGATAATCCCGAGCACCAGGCGGTGCTCACCAAGGAAAACATCGGCCTGATCGATCTGGTGGTCTGTAATCTGTATCCGTTCGAGGCGACGTTGGCCAAACCGAACGCCGAGTCATGAGGACATCATCGAGAACATCGACGTGGGTGGGCCGACGATGGTGCGGGCGGCCGCGAAAAACTTTCACGATGTCGCCGTCGTCACCGACGCCGATCAGTATGCGTCCATTCTCGAAGAGCTCACGGCGAACAACGGCGCCTTGAGCCTGGCGACCCGCGAGCGTCTGGCGGCGGCCGCGTTCGCACGCACCGCCGCCTACGATCAGGCCATCGCCGGTTATTTCGCCGGTAGGAACAATCAGGAGGAATGGCCCCCTACGTTGGCGCTCGGCATTCAAGAAAAAGCAAGGTTTGCGTTATGGCGAGAATCCGCATCAGCGTGCGGCGTTTTACACGGAACCCGGTGCGCCGGCATCATCGATTGCGAGAGCCGAAGTGCTGCACGGCAAGGAGCTGTCGTACAACAATATCCTCGACCTGGACAGCGCCTTGAACCTGGTTCGGGAGTTCGCCGACCCGGCGGCGGTGGTCGTCAAGCACAGCAATCCCTGCGGCGCGGCCACGGCGGCGGCTGTTGGTCGATGCCTTCACCCGCGCTTATGAAGGCGATCCGCTGTCCGCGTTTGGCGGAATTTTGGGGTTCAATCGGACGGTCGACGAGGCGACAGCCCAGCAGATCACGGAGCCCAATCGTTTTATCGAATGCATCGTCGCGCCCGCGTATGCTCCCGAGGCATTGCACCTTTTGACGACACGTCCCAGTTGGAAAAAGAACGTCCGCATTTTGCAAGTCGGCACTCTTGAGCGGACCAAGGACACGCGCCTGGATTATCGCCGGGTAGATGGCGGGCTGTTGGTGCAGTCGCGCGACGTGGAGGCCGACGACTTCATCCGAGCCAAGATCGTCACCCAGCGCCAACCCACGCCCGACGAGATGCGACGACTTACGCTTTGCCTGGCTGGTCGCCAAGCACGTCAAAAGCAACGCCATCGTGCTCGCCAAGGATCAGACTGGTATTGGGGTCGGGCGCCGGCCAAATGAGCCGTGTGGATTCGGTGCACATCGCCACGCGGAAAGCCGGCGGCAAGGTGCCGGGGTGCGTGCTCGCCTCGGATGCGTTTTTTCCGTTCCGCGACAACATCGACGAGGCGGCCCGCGCCGGCGTCAAAGCCGTCGTGCAGCCGGGCGGCTCGATGCGCGATCAAGATTCCATCGACGCCTGCAATGAACACGGCCTGGCGATGGTGTTCACCGGGGTGCGCCACTTCCGCCATTGAATGCGATATTCTAATAGATGGTGTTGTGGTTAGCCGCGACGCGCTAGCGGAGCGCGTGGACGGCATCAAACCGCGCTCCGCTAGTCGCGTCGCGGCTAACCGGTGTTCCGGGAATGTTCTCATGGCGGACGGGGTCGATGTCTTTCTGCAAGCGGTGCTGCGCAGCGGACTGATGAATCAGGACACGCTTCAAGATGCACTGCGCGACGTGCCCGTAAGCGTCCTGGACAAACCGCCGGAGATCGCCAAGCACCTGATTCACCTGGGCAAGCTGTCACGGTTCCAAGCGCACAAATTGCTGAGCGGCGCCACGCGGCTTGCGTCTTGGAGCTTATCAAATCCAGACGCCGATCGGCCGCGGCGGCATGGGTGCCGTTTACCTCGCGCTGGATGAGCGGACCGGACAACACGTCGCCGTCAAGGTGTTGCCCCCCCAGCGCGCCGCGCGGAGGAACGTTATTTGGCCCGGTTCCAGCGCGAAATGGCTTTGTCGCAAAAACTTTCGCACCCGCACATTGCTCAAACCCACGAAGTCGGCGTCAGCGACGGTGTCTATTACATCGCGATGGAATATATCCCCGGCCAAAGCCTTTATCAGACCGTCATGACCGGCGGCCCGTTGCCGGTGGAACGAGCCGCCCATCTTTTCGCTGAGGTCGCATCCGGTCTCGAGCATGCCCACGGCTCTCGGGCTGATTCATCGCGATCTGAAGCCATCGAACATCATGGTCACGCCCAACGATCATGCGAAGGTATTGGATTTCGGCCTGGCGATCATGGAAGGCGAGGTCGCCGAGGCCATCGAGGTCATCGGCGGCAAAGGCTATGTGGTCGGGTCCGTCGATTACATGGCGCCGGAACAAACCTTCGACGCCACCGACGTCGATGGCCGTTCCGACCTCTACGCCTTGGGCTGCGTGTTGTTCTTCGCACTCACCGGCAAGCCGCCTCTGGCGGGAAGCACCACCAAGGAAAAAGTCAACGCCCACCGCCACACCGAGCCAAACCCGGTCCAATGGCTTAACCACGACGTGCCGGACGCCTTTGCCAACCTGGTTCACAAGTTGTTGGCCAAGAAGCCTGGCGATCGTTACGCAAGCGCGGCTCAGGTCCGCGCAGCTTTTGGCCTGGTGCCCGCAAGAACCGGCCGGACCCGTGGAAAAAGAAGGCGACCAAACCCAGGAGTCTGCCGCCCGCGCCTGGCGAGCGCTCCGCTCACGACCCAAGTCCTCAAAGATACCGATCCCGCGCCGCTCTTCGAAGCCCCCGAACGGCGTGGCCCCTTGCTTGCGCTCGTCAGCACGGGGCTGTTTTATCTCCTGGTGATCTTGCTGGCGCTGGCGATGTTCGTGCTGGTGTGAAGGATAATGTCATCCGATTCCGACGGCGAAGGAGCGCATTTTCGCGGGGTTGTCGAAGGTGTCGTGCTGGCGGTGGGAGAGTTTTGACATGGAAAAATCATCGAATCCGAATGCCGGTTTCGGATACAACCACCAAATGGCCGCTGAGGTTCGATTGAAGCACGGTCGGTAAATGCTGCCTTACGAAGGCCAGGGTTGCATTCCGGCCGGTGGAGCGTGGCCTGAATAAAACGATGCCCGCGTACTGGTCCGGTGGATAAACCCGAACATTGGCAATGCCCTTGTCCATGGTCAAGAGCGTTCGCCCTTCGGACTGGACTTTGGCCAGGATCACCGCATCGGGGCTGCCCACCAAACCCTCATCGGAAACGGTGTCGGCACCATGACCGCTCGCCCGCAAATCCATGGCAATGTCAGCGGGCAGGTTTTCATCGATCTTGAATTTCATAATTCGGCCAAAGGTAGCAGGCTTTCCTCGCGCGCCAGTTCCGCGGCGTACGCGATGGCCGCATCGATATGCTCCGGCCGTAGCGATGGGTAACTGGCCAAGATTTCGTCGCGGCTAGCACCCTCCGCCAAGCTATCCAGGATGTTCGTGACAAAAACCCGCGTACCTTTGGCACAAAGCCGGCCGTGACACACTTGCGCACCGCTGGTCAAAAACTGCCGCCACTCGATCATGGTTTGGCCTCCGACTTTCGCTTATTGTCGTGGACAGGAAATTTCCCTTGCTTCGCTCATTGTAATGAACCGCGCCCGGCCATGGCAGTTGGCTGTGTCAGCCATCCCACGCGTCTTTCTCCTGGCGCAAGTGTTGTTCGTACTCTTCCCAAGTGTTGAAAGGCGCGGGCCTGGCGGCAAAGTTTCCAGAAACGCCAGCATTGATAGCCGGCACGTCTTAGCTTGTTCCGGCAAGACAATGACCTCCACCTTAGCCCCTTCCGGCAAAGGCGAATTGGGAACGACGACGCCGTTGGTGACGATGCCCGTTGTGGTGATGGACATGACTTATACCTCCGTTGCTTCGCTCATTATAACGGGCCGGTCCCGGCGATGGCAGGCGGATTCCCGCTGAGCGCGAAGGTCTCTGTGTTTTTCAAGGAAGTGCTTGCCGTGACTCCAAGCTTCGGTTAGACTCATTCAATCTAAGCCAGATAGCCGTGTCGTGCCATCACTCGTCGTCTTCGACGGTGGTTGTTCGCGCACTGGTTAATCGCCCCGGCGATCCCGTCGAATTTACCGGTTCCAGTTAGCCTTGCGGATTTATTTTTTTGGATCATGCTTCTCCAACCCGGCGAAAATCACCATGAGTTTTTTGCGCTTTCGGGAGAGGCCGTCAATTGCAAAAAGGTTCGGAGCGGCGGAAAATTCGCTATCGCCCTGGGCTGGAAGCGTTGGAAGACCGGTTTCTTTTGAACGCCAGCGTGCCGCCTGTCATCGTGGCCGATCCGACCTATCCGGGAGATGCTCCCGGTGATGCTTTTGATATTTCCGGTGGAGCGACGATCGTCGCCAATACTCCGATGCAGCGCGGCTCGGATGTCCGCGACATTCTCGGCGGCGATTTCAGCACGTTGGAACGACCTGGGCAAGCGACTTTCTTAGATCGGGCCGTGGGCCAAGTGGACTACCTAACATTTCAAACTGCGAAGCCAGTTACCATTTCGGGTTACCACCTTTACCTTGCCGAAGACCTTGATGGGATCGGCAACCGGTCGGTAACTGACTTTTCCTTGGCGCTGGGCTCAACGACGCTTTCCAGCGTACCCATCGTTCCTCTTGGTGGCAGTTACACCACGAGCTATGGCTCGACTAGTATTGAGGTGACCGATACGTTCGCGCCGGTCACGGGCACAACGTTCACGGCAACTTTTCATTCCAATAATCATAAGTTCGGAAGCCCGCGCGTGGTTGAACTCGACGCGATCACGCCCGCAATAACGCCGCCGGCAGCGAGCATTAGTTACGCGCAGGATATGGGAGCCTCCAAGAACCGGCGACGGGAACAACAGTCCCATACTATTTCACGATCACGCTGGACAAATCGCCAACGGCCGATAGCACTGTGTTCTACCGCACCCGTGACGGCACCGCGCAAGCCGGCGATGACTATTTGGGTTCCAACAACTCGAAAGTGGTGTTTCACGCCGGCGCAACTGGGGCCGCACTTTCCCAAACGATCGCGATCCAAGTGAAAGGCGACCGTTTCGAAGGAATAAACCCAGAAACATTCAACGTCGTGCTGACCGGAAGCTACAATGCGACGGTCGATTTCGCGAAGAACATTGCCGTGGGAACAATCGTTCAAGGTTCCAACCGGCAAGTCGTGACGGCCAGCATCGCCAATTACTACCATGCGGCGCCCGTCGTGAGCACTACAATATTCAACGTTCCGATAATCTTGACCAATCTGCCCGCGACTCAACCTATTACGTTGTTTTTCAGCACCAGCGACGGCACCGCCAAAGGCGGCGTCGATTACGCGGCCGTAAACCACGGACACATTACTATCGCGGCAGGCCAAAGCTCGGCCAGTATTCCCATCGTGATAAAGTCGGACGGCAAAGCGCAGGGCGACTTGACCTTCACTATCACCCTATCAGATCCGCTAAACGCCGCGCTTGGAACATCCGTTGCAACGATTATCATTGCATACACCCCGCCATTGTGACCTGAAGCCCATGGATGCCATAGTTTGCCGGTACTCCGGCTAACGATGTTGAGTCCGTGCCCGTCTCCGTTTTAGGAAACTCGATTGCTCTCCCCTGATCCCGGATGAACGCACTACCATCGGGGAAATGACCATCCACCGGTGCGCGCCGCGCCTACCGCCGCCGATCAAACTGTGCATTGGCGAATTCGCCATGGCTCGAAAAGCGGCGGCGGAGAGTCGGGAGGGAATCGCCGGCACCGTTTGGAAACGGTGTTTTTTTAACGGTGATGACGGACGGTGGGGTTCGCCATGGTGGAAGAACGGCGTTGTTGGGAAATATAACGCTCATTTGACCGTTACCAAACGGCGGTGACGGTGGGCAATGGGGTTGCCAATGGAGTGGAGACCTGCGGTCGGGGGATGCGCGGGGTCGGGAGTGTGGCTTTATCCAAAGCGAGCCCAGTGCTAAAATGCATGGGCGAACCAAGGATTTCCGAAACGATTGATTAACGCGGAATGCGGCTAGGCAACTTCATGGCGGCGTCGGAACCATCTTCGTCAATGACCGATCTGGTCAATCGCCTGGCCGAGGAGTTGGCGCAGCGCTGGCAGGCGGGGGACCGGCCCATTGTGGAGGAGTATCTCGCGCGTTATCCCCAAGTGGCCGATTGCCCGGAGGCGGCCGCGGAGTTGATCTATGAGGAGCTTTGCCTGCGCCAAGAACTGGGGGAACCGGCCAATCCTCACGATGTTCTCGAACGCTTCCCGCAATGGCGCACGCAACTCCAAGTGCTCATCCAGTTCCACGATTTTCTCCAGCCGATGGCGGCCCAGGTGACTTTTCCCGCGCCGGGTGAAACCGTGGGTGATTTTACGTTAAGCGCTGAACTGGGTCGTGGGGCCCATGGCCGGGTTTACCTCGCCACGCAAGCTTCGCTCGCCGACAGGCCAGTGGTGCTCAAGTTCGTCCCGAGATCGGGTCAGGAACATCTGGCGCTGGCGCGTCTGCAACACACGCACATCGTTCCACTCTACTCGATGGTGGACGACCCGGCCCGCGGCTGGCGTGCGCTGTGCATGCCCTATTTCGGCGGCACGACGCTCGCGCACGTGTTGCAGCGGTTGGAAGCTATCCCTCTCGAAAACCGTTCAGGCAAGGATTTGCCGCAAGCGCTCGCGGACGGTCAACCGGCGCAACCGCCGCGCATCCCCGTCGAAGGTCCGGCCTGCCAGTTCTTGGCGCGGGTCTCGTACATGCGCGGCATTTGCTGGTTGGGGGTTTGTCTGGCGGAAGCGCTGCAATACACGCATGAGCGCGGTCTCTTGCACCTTGACCTAAAACCTTCCAACATCTTGTGGGCGGCGGACGGTCAACCCATGCTCCTGGATTTGCATCTCGCCAAGCCACCCATCGCTGCCGGCGCTCCGGGACCGACGTGGATCGGCGGCACGCCCGCTTACATGGCCCCGGAGCAACGCCTGGCCATGGCTGCCGTCGAAGCGGGCGAAAACATTCTCACGGCCGTGGATGGCCGTGCCGATCTTTTCGCGCTGGGGCTGGTATTGGTCGAATGTCTGGCCGGCTGCCTGCCGCGGCGCGGGCAAAGAATCGCACCCTGGCTGGTGCAGCGCAATCCGCTCGTCGATCGCAAGCTCGCGGGCATTCTCGAGAAATGTTTGGCCGACGAACCGCGGAACCGCCATCCGTCGGCCACCGCTTTGGCAGACGCTTTACGGCGCCGCCTCGCCGACAAGCCGCGGCGCGGCCCGCTGGTCCGCGCTGTCGCACGACTATTTAGTCAAACGCAGGCACCGCGCCGCTTCACGCGAACCCTGTTCAGCGTCGCCCTGGCCGCCGTTATCGGCGTCAGCTTGGCGCTCGCTTACGTCCATTGGCAAGACTCACGGGCTCGCGTCAGCTTGGCACGCGCCGAACGTCGCGCCGCCGCTGGCGAATTACATCAAGTCGTCGAACGCTTACGCGCCATCCATGGCACAGACGGCTCACCAGATGCCTCCACAGAGGGGCTCGCCGCGATTTGCCAGGCCATGTGGCAAAAACGTCATGCGATCACTCGGCAACTCGATTCTCCCGATGGCGGCGAGAGTGCGCAAGTTCACAATGACCTGCTCGATTTGGCCGTTCTATTTTCCGATTTGGGCGTGCGCCTCGCCGGTGAAGGAGAGGCACGCCGCGCCCATCGAATGGCCATCGAGATCATTGACCAGGCCGAGGCGCTATTCGGCCCAAGTCCCAGGCTGGAGTCCGAACGCCAAATTCATGCCGCGGCACTTGAAGAGCCGCGCACGCAGTAAGCGGTTCCACGACGTGCCGGCCCGCTTACTGCGTGCGCGGCTCTTTGCAATGCGCTTTTCGCGCCCGCTTTTTGTTTTCCTTTACGTATCCATTGTCACGGTCCATTCGTCCGCCGCGCGCAGCGCCGAATGATGTGCGCGTGTGTAGTGGTCCCTTCCCATCCCATTGCGTGGAGGTTTGCTCATGTTCGCCGCGAAGCGTAAAGCGTTGATCGTCACGCCGACCAAGCCAAGCGTTGAAGTCCTCGAAGACCGCTGCCTCATGTCTGCGAACGTGTTGCAGACGAACCTGGTGTCAGACTTGCCGGGCGTAGCCCAAACCCAGGATATGCACCTGGTTAATCCGTGGGGCATTTCCGAAAGTCCCGGCAGTCCCTTCTGGATTTCCGACAACAATGCGGGTCTGTCAACCTTATATAACACCGCCGGCACGCCGCAAGCGCTCGTCGTGAGCATCCCGGCGCCCGGCGATCCGGCCGGCGCCAGCGGCACGCCCACCGGAACAGTCTTCAACGCCGACCTTGCCGGCGGCGGCTTTAAAATCACCGACGGCAAGCACACCGCCCCCGCGGTCTTCCTGTTTGCGACCGAGGACGGCACCATCCTCGGCTGGAACCCCGCCGTCGATCCGACGGGTAAGTTTGACGGCCCCGGCGGCGTCAGCACCCATGCCGTGATCGCCGTCGACAATTCCAGCAACCCGACTGCCGCCGACTGGCGCTGTCTACAAAGGGTTGACCATGGCTACCGATGCCAATGGCCGAACGCTGCTTTATGCCACGAATTTCCGCTCGGGCCAGATCGACGTCTTCGACACGAGCTTCGCGCCGATTGCAAATCTTCCGGCGGGGGCCTTCACCGACGCCAAGCTACCCGCCGGTTATGCCCCGTTCAACGCGGAAGTGCTCAATGGTCAGCTCTATGTCACTTACGCCAAGCAAAACGCCGACAAGCACGATGACACCGCCGGCGCGGGCCACGGCTTCGTCGATGTCTACAACCTCGACGGTTCCGGCGGCCATCGCCTGGTAAGCCGCGGCGACCTCAACTCGCCCTGGGGCCTGGCCATCGCTCCCACGAGCTTCGGCAAACTGGGCGGCGACCTGCTCGTGGGCAATTTCGGCGACGGGCACATCAATGTTTATGACCCACAATCGGGCAAAGACCTCGGTCAACTCAAAGATCCCGACGGCGAGCCGATCCAAATCGACGGCCTATGGGCGCTGAAGGTGGGCAACGGCAAAGGCGGCGGCGATACCGACAAGATTTACTTCACCGCCGGCATCGATCATGAGCAGCATGGCCTGTTTGGTTCCCTCACGCCCGTGGCGCAGGGCACGCCCGAGGGACCGGCGGAGGCGCAGGCCGTCGTCATCGCTTTGGACGTGTTCCAGATCACGCTCAACAATGTCATCCACGACATCAGCACCCATGTCACCGGCTCGCAATTCCACCAAGACTTGCAGGCCCTCGACACGGCCTTCGTCGATCTGCTGCGCAGCGAGAGGCGTTTCGCCGACGACAATCGCAACGACAAGGGCCACTCGTCCAGCAAGGCTATTGACAAGGCGGCGCTGACTGACATTCTCATGGACGAATTCTTCGCGCGCCTGGAGCGGTAATGGTCTCGCTTCGGGTGTCTGCGCGCTGCTCAATCCTCGGGCGTTGAGGGGGCCTGTTGCACGCGGCGGCTCAGCCCCTTCACTCGGCTCCTCTTCCCGTAACAGGGAAGAGGAGCGTTATCGGCTCTCCCTTCTCATCGATCTTATTTCTAGCACCGCTCCCCGAAAAATGTTTGCATTTGTCCACCGTTGCGTTACAACCAATTCTGGCGTTTAGCCGCGACGCTGCAGCGGAGCAAGTGGCCTCGATCCCGCGCTTCGCTGCGCGTCGCGGCTAAACGGCGTTGTGATAATTTCTATGTGCGCGGCGGTATTGGGGAGCGCTCAGCAACTATCACTTGTGTAGCTCCGCAAATAACGATGCAACAGGGTTGGCGGGAGGAACGTTCTCATGTGGGAATGCGTAAGGCGACAAAAGCGGCGTCTATTTTTGGCGACTGGGTGTCACATGGACGCTTGCGGCCGGCATGCTGTCACATCCAGTCGGCGCTCAAACGCCTAAAGACAAGGACGAGCCGGCCAAAAGCAAAGAAGCTACTCCGAAAGCGAAGCAGCCGCCCGTCAAGCTCGGCCTTTCCATCAACGATCCCAAGGCTCTTCAAGGCTACACCTTGTTGGCCCCTCTCAAGGGGAAAGATACCTACCTCATCGACATGCAGGGAAAAGTGGTTCGGACTTTGGAAATCGGACTGCCATCCCGCCTTGGTGCCGTATCTTCTGGAAAACGGCCACCTGTTTCGTCCCGGCGAACTCGACAACACCAAGGATTTCAAGGGTGGACCAGGCACCGGCGGGCGGCATCCAAGAATTCGATTGGGACGGAAATCTCGTCTGGGACTTCAAGTTTTACAACGACAAGCAACTTCCTCATCACGACGCCATCAAAATGCCCAACGGCAATGTGATGATGGTCGTCTCGGACAAAAAGACCCCCGCCGAGGCCATCGCCGCCGGCCGCCGCGCCAATGCGGTCGGCACACATCTGCTGCCTGATTCGCTCATCGAAGTGAAGCCGACCGGCAAGACGACGGGCGAAGTCGTCTGGGAATGGCACCTCTGGGACCACTTGGTCCAGGATGTCGACAAGGACAAGCCGAGCTTCGCCAAGATCCCGGATCACCCGGAGCTGGTTGACATCAATTATGGGCAAGATGTCGTCGGCCAGTTCGCAGCCAAGAAAGGGGGCGCGGCGGCGCTCAAGGGCATCGGCTATGTGGGCAACAACCCTCCCCCAAAGACGACGGCAAAGGTAAGGGAAAGGGTAAAGGCGCCAACGCAGACTGGACGCACTTCAACGGCGTGGCCTACAACGCCGATCTCGATCAGATCATTGTAAGTGTGCACAATTTCAGCGAATTCTGGATCATCGACCATGGCACGACCACCGCCGAGGCGGCCAGCCATCACGGCGGCCGCAGCGGCAAGGGGGGCGATCTCCTCTATCGCTGGGGCAATCCGCGTGCTTATGGCATGGGCACCAAAGCGCAAGCAGCGGCTTTTCGCCCAGCACAACGCTCACTGGATCGCCAAGGGTCTTCCCGGCGCGGGCCATATTTTGGTCTTTAACAACGGCGGCGGGCGGACCGATGGCAGCTATTCCTCGGTCGATGAAATTGTCCTGCCGGTCGATGACAAAGGCAATTACTTGGTGAAGCCCGGCACCATTTACGGGCCGGACAAGGCGATCTGGAGCTATAGCGCACCCAAGAAAGCCGACTTCTATTCGTCCTTCATTTCGGGCACGCAACGCCTGCCCAACGGCAACACCCTTATTTGTTCCGGCGCCAACGGCACCATTTTCGAAGTCACTCCTGAGAAGGAAATCGTCTGGAAGTACATCAACCCGGTGAAGGAAGAGTTCGGCGGAAAAGACGGCAAGGGGCCTAAAGGAAAAGGATTCGACGGCAAAGGACCAAAGGATAAGGGACCGGGCGGCAAAGGTGCCGGCGGCTTCGGCCCGCCGCAAGTCGGGGAGTTGTTGCCGTTCTTCATGCAAGATATGTTAAACATGACGGACGAGCAAAAAAAAGATTGAAGGACTTCCAAGTCAAAATCACGACTAAACTCGATAAAATCCTGACTGCTGACCAGATGCAAGAGTTTAAAGACACCAGGCCGGGGTTTGGGCCGGGCAGCGGCCGCCCAAGGCCGGGCCAAGTCATACCTGCATCCGTCGAGGCTAAACTCAAGCTGGGCGACGATCAAAAAAAGGAGATCGCGAGCCTGCAAAACGAAGCGGACCAGAAGCTCGAAAAGTTGCTGACAGGCGATCAACGCAAACAACTTAAAGATTTCGCCGCCAAGGGCCCCGGCGGCTTTTTCCCTGGCGGCGGACCTCCCGGCGGCGGTCCCCCGGGCGGATCCTCCCTTTTCCGCGCCTATCGTTATGCGCTCAATTACCCCGCCTTCTCGGGCCGCACTTTGACGGCCGGCAAAACTGTCGAGGAAATGCAACCCAAAGAGCAAAAAAAGAAGGAATCGAAAGGAAGCTAAAGCGCGATGACGTGGATAGGTTCTAATCAAAACGCGATACCGTGTTGCTCCCTCTCCCCCTGTACTCGGGGGGAGAGGGCCGGGGTGAGGGGGGATAGCGTCTCGCGCGAAACCTCAACATTTTTGCATACAACCTGTACCCCCTCACCCCTGCCCCTCTCCCCCGAGTACAGGGGAGAGGGGAATACGCGATATACGGGCGCTGATTCAAGCGAGTTGGTGTCTCGCCCCCTCTCCCCCTGTACTCGGGGGGAGAGGGCCGGGGTGAAGGGGGATAGTGTCTCGCGCGAAAACTTGACGTTTCTGCAAGCAAGCTGTACCCCCTCACCCCTGCCCCTCTCCCCCGAGTACGGGGAGAGGGGAATACGCGATATACGGGCGCTGATTCAAGCGAGTTGGTGTCTCGCCCCCTCTCGCCCTGTACTCGGGGGGAGAGGGCCGGGTGAGGGGGGATAGCGTCTCGCGAAACCTCGACGTTTTTGCATACAACCTGTACCCCCTCACCCCTGCCCCTCTCCCCCGAGTACAGGGGAGAGGGGAATGCGGGTGGAGACTTTGCTCTGAAGCCGACCAAGAGTGTTCGGCAACGCTTCGCAGTGCTCTTGCTCCTTTTCGCTCTCGTCTTCTTGCTCCCAACGCCGGCCCACGCCTATATCGGCCCGGGTGCCGGTTTCGCCTTGGCGGGTTCCTTTTTCGCCGTCTTCGCGGCACTGTTCTCCGCCGTCATGCTGATCTTCCTTTGGCCGGTCCGTTTGCTCTGGCGGACCTTTTTTGGGCGCCGGGCGCTGGCGAACAGCCGCATTAAACGCGTCGTCGTCCTTGGCTTGGACGGACTCGATCACGGACTGACCGAGAAGCTTTTGGCCGAGGGCAAGTTGCCGAATCTGGCCGCGTTGCGGTCGCAAGGTTGCTTCAAATCGCTGGGAAGCACGCTACCGCCCATCTCGCCGGTCGCCTGGTCGTCGTTCCAAACGGGCGTCAACCCGGGCAAGCATAATATCTTCGATTTCCTGATGCCCGACCTGCGGAGCTATCAACCGAAGCTCAGCTCGGTCGAAATTCGGCCGCCGCGGCGCTCGCTCCGGCTGGGCAAATATCGGTTGCCGCTCGGCAAGGCCGACGTGCGCCTGCTCCGCAAAAGCAGAGCCATTCTGGAGCATCCTCAGCGATTACGGCATCTTCAACTGCATCATCCGCGTGCCGATCACCTTCCCGCCGGAAAAGCTGCGCGGCGTGCAGCTTTCGGCCATGTGCGTGCCCGACTTGCGCGGCACGCAAGGAATGTTTTCCCACTACACCACCAGAACACAGCGCGAAGGCGAGAAGACCGGTGGCGAAGTCCATACCGTAACGCTTAGATGGCAATGTCGTCCGCGCCGATCTGATCGGCCCGCCCCACCCGCTCAACGCCGACTTGGGTGCCCTCAAGGCTGCCCTTCGTGGTCACGATCAAGGGGCCCGACCGCGCCATGCTCAAGATCGGCGGCACCAAGCACGTTCTGGAAAAAGACCGTTACAGCGATTGGATCCAGGTCGATTTCGCCGTGATGCCGGGCATGAAAGTGCACGGCCTGTGCAAATTCTTGCTGCTCAGCACCGGCCCGGAGTTCGAGCTTTACACGACTCCCGTGAACATCGACCCGGAGAAGCCCGCCATGCCGGTTGGCTATCCGTCGGTCTACTCGGTCTACCTCGCGAAGAAACAGGGCTCCTATGCCACGCTCGGCTTGGCCGAAGATACCTGGGGCCTGAGCGAGCATGTCCTGGGCGACGACCATTTTTTGCAACAGTGCCTCGACACCGACCGCGAGCGCGAGGCGATGTTCTTCGACGGCCTGGATAAGGTGCAGCGCGGCTTGTGCGTCTGCGTCTTCGACGGCACCGACCGCATGCAGCACATGTTTTGGCGCTATCTCGATAAAGACCACCCCGCTTGCCCGGAGGAAATCCCCGTCAAGCACCGGCACGCCATCGAAGACCTCTACCAGCGCATGGATCAACTGGTCGGCCGAACGATGGCCAAGTGCCAGGGTCCGGATACCATGCTGTTGGTCATTTCCGACCATGGCTTCAACACGTTTCGCCGCGGCATCGATCTCAATCGCTGGCTGGAAGAGAACGGCTATTTGAAGGTTCATGACGGCCGCCGCGCCGAGGAGCATCTGACGGGCGTCGATTGGTCGCAGACACGCGCCTTCGCGATTGGGCTCACCGGCATCTTTCTCAACATCAAGGACAAGTTCGCCCACGGCATCGTCGACGGCGGCGAGGAAGCGACCAAATTGCGCGCCGAAATCGCCCAACGGCTGGGAGGCGTCGTCGATCCCGCAAACCGGTACCAGCGCGGCATCAAGCACGTCTACCAGGCGCCGAAGGTTTATCGCGGGCCCTACACCGATCAGGCACCCGATCTCATCGTCGGCTATGACCGCGGCTATCGGGTATCATGGGATGCCGCCATCGGCCGCACCAGCGAACAAATCTTTCACGCCAACACCAAGGCCTGGAGCGGCGATCACTGCGTCGATCCGTCGGTGGTCCCCGGCGTGCTCTTTTGCAATCGGCCCATCGAAACTGAGAACGCTCGCCTTCTGGACATCGGGCCTACGATTCTAGACATGTTCGGCGTCAAGGTGCCGGAGTATATGGACGGCAGGCCGCTTGTGGTGGGTGGGTACCCATGTCAGACGCGCCGAAGTCGAAAATCAATCGCCGGTCATTCATCAAGCACGCGGCGCTGACTGCCGGAGCCGGTGCGGCTGTCGTGGGCGGTGCATCGTATTGGCTCGGCGCCGCGGGCCACGCCTCGCGCAGTCACGGCAAGAAAGTGATCGTCATTGGCATCGACGGCATGGATCCGGAGTTGTCGCTGGCAATGATGGCAGCAGGGCCAATTGCCCCACTTGCGGAAGCTGCGCGGCCACCGGCGGATTCAGTAAGCTCGGCACCAGCACGCCGCCGCAAAGCCCCGTCGCCTGGGCCAACTTCATCAACGGCGCCGGGCCCGGCTCGCACGGCATCTTCGATTTCATTCACCGCCATCCCGACCAGCAGTGCGTGCCGTTTCTATGGCGCGGCCGAAACCATTCCCGGCGAAGGCACGCTTCTTCGCCGTCAGGGCGAGCCTTTCTGGGAATTTCCTCGATGCCGCCGGCGTGCCCACGACCTTTTACGATTTGCCGTGCAACTATCCGCCGAGCCCCTCCAAGCATAAGCACCATCGCTGCATCGCGGGCATGGGCGTGCCCGACATGCTCGGCACCTATGGCACCTATCAGCAATTCGCCGAGGACGGGCCGGTCGCCCCGCCGGCAGGGCGAGCGTGCCGCTGACGAGGGCAGCGGCAAGCGCGCAAACTGGTTTTTGAAATCGAAACGGCGCGGGCCGTGCTTGCCGGGTCCGACAGGACAGCCTGGTCAGCGATCGCGAGCCGGTCTTGATCGAGTTTCTCGTCCATCGCGACCGCGACGCCAACGCCGCCGTCATCGAAATCCAGGGCAAACGCATCTTCTCGAAGGCCGGCGACTGGAGCCATTGGATCCGGCTCGATTTTCAACTGTCCACGCCCTGGTACATGCTGTCGCAAAAGGTCAACGGCGTGTGCCGCTTTTATCTGCAAGAAGTGGCGCCGAATTTCCGCTTGTTCGTGACCCCCATCAACATTGATCCCGGCAATCCCGCCGTCAAGATTTCCGAGCCGAGCTCCTTTATCCAGGAAGTCGTCCGGGCAGCTCGGCCCGTTCGCCACCACCGGCTTTCAAGAAGCCTATGAGCCCGCAAGGACGGCATCTTCACCGACGATGAGTTCATCAAGGCAAGCCGACTCCGGTCTTGGAGGAACGCCTCGCGCTCTTCGAATATGCCATGCGCGATTACGACGACGGCCTGATGTTCTTTTATTTCTCCAGCAGCGACCTGCAATCGCACATCCTCTGGTGGAACTCCGACGCCGACCACCCCAGCCGGCCCACCGGGGCCGCCCGCAGCAACTTCGAGCACGTGCGCCGGCTCTATCAAAAGCTCGACACGGTGATCGGCGACATCGTCGACCGCTATGGCAGCCAGGCGACCATCATCGTCATGAGCGATCACGGCTTCGCCAACTTCGGCCGGCAGTTTAACCTCAATACCTGGCTGCGCGACCACGGCTATCTCGGCCCGCAGGATTGCACCTCGATCATGGACAATGTCGCCTGGAATCAAACCACCGCCTATGGCCTGGGTCTCAACGGGCTTTACCTGAACATGAAGGGCCGCGAGCGCGACGGCATCGTCGAGCCGGGCGCGCAGCGCGAGACGCTCTTGCGCGAATTGATCGGCCGGCCTCGAGGCTGCCGAGGATGCGGGCGAGAAAGTGATCCGCGGCGTCTACCGCGCCGACAAGATTTATTCGGGCAATGCCACCGCGCTGGCGCCCGACCTGATTATCGGCTACGCCCGCGGCTATCGCGCGTCCTGGGCCACCGTTTTGGGCGACATCACCGATGACGTCTTGCTCGACAACGACTCGGCCTGGAGCGCCGACCACTGTGCCGATGCCCTGGAGGTGCCCGGCATCCTGTTCAGCAATCGCCCGATACGCGCGGCCAGCCCGAGTTTGGTGGACATCGCGCCGTCGATCCTGGCGGAATTTGGCGTGAGCACCCCCGCAACGATGGTGGGCAAAAGCGTGTTTTGAATTCGGTTAGCCGCGACGCGGTAGCATAAGCCCCCGGATGCGGCGATTACAGACATCGCACCAGCGGGGCTGACGCCTCGCGGCTCACCAGATTCTATGGAGAGTTTGATCATGGTGAAAATCGCAATCGACTAGCAATCTTTACGACCGCGCCAA
Organism: uncultured Planctomycetota bacterium; assembly: GCA_963750865.1. Taxonomy (GTDB): domain Bacteria; phylum Planctomycetota; class Planctomycetia; order Gemmatales; family Gemmataceae; genus CAVVSQ01. Next base: position 515,087 of record CAVVSQ010000014.1, on the reverse strand, counting down.
GCATGCCGCCCAAGCCGCCGGCTATAGCAGCGTCGATGAATTCATCGCCCATTGCATCGAGAACGGCATCAAGAAGCACGCCGAGGAGGAGGCGGACGCCCAGGTTTCCGATCAGTTCCGCGGCTTGGGATATATCGAGTGATGGACGTGCTGGCCCAGATTGTTGTTTGGCTCAACGCCGCCACGAACGCGTTGGCGAACGTCGTTCTGGCCCCGATTGCGCTCTTGCCAGGCTGGCTGTCCGCGACGCTGATCGCGATCGTGACGGGTCTGGTGATGCTGGTTGTTTTCAAGCACACTTCCAACCAGCGCGGCATCAAGGCGGCCCGCGACGAGATCAAGGCGAACCTGCTGGCGCTGAAGCTTTTCAAGGACAACGTCGGCGTCACCCTGCGGGCCCAAGGGCATATTCTGCTGGGCGCCATGCGCCTTCTGGTGCACGCGCTCGTGCCGATGGTGGTGATGGCCCTGCCGATGACGATGCTGCTGGCCCAGTTGGCCCTCTGGTATCAGGCTCGGCCCATGCAAGTCGGCGAAGAGGCCGTCATGACCGTCGAGCTCAATGGCGAGCCCGGCGCGTCCTGGCCCAAGCTTAGTCTTGCAGCCGACGACCGCCGTCGAAGTTGCGGTCGGCCCGGTCCAGGTGGCCAGCAAACGCGAGGTCTGCTGGAACATCCGTGCCCGCGAGGCCGGACTCCATCACTTGGTTTTGACGTGGATGGCCAAAACATCGACAAGGAATTGGCGATCGGCGGCGGCTTCATGCGTGTCAGCACGCTGCGGCCAAGCTGGTCGTGGTCCGACGCGCTGCTCAATCCATGGGAGCGGCCGTTCGGCCCCGATTCTCCCGTGCAGTCCATTGAAATTGATTATCCGAACCGTGCCTCGTGGACGAGCGGCACCGATACGTGGGTGATCTACTGGTTCGCCGTATCTCTCGTGGCCGCCTTTTGTTGCCGCGGCATGCTGGGCGTCAACCTTTAAGCGCTGAGCGAAAACGGTCAAGGCATTTCGTAAGGAGCCAGGTCCATGAACTCCGCGATCATCGTCGTATCGGGACTGCCGCGTTCGGGCACCTCGCTCATGATGCAAATGCTCCATAAGGGGGGCCTGGAAGTCATGACCGACAACGTGCGCACTCCCGACACCGACAATCCGCGCGGCTATTACGAGTTCGAGCAAGTCAAGAAGATCAAAGGCGACAAATCCTGGCTACCGGACGCTCGCGGCAAGGTGGTCAAGATGGTGTCGCAGCTTCTCTACGATCTGCCGGCGAGCGAATCGTATCGCGTGGTCTTCATGGAGCGCGATCTGGATGAAGTGCTCGCCTCGCAAGAGAAAATGCTGGCGCGCCTGGGTCGGCCGGCGGTGCCGCGCGAGCAGATGAAACGCTCGTTCAATCTGCACTTGGAAAAGCTGAACGATTGGCTGCCGCGGCAAGCGCACCTTAAAGTGTTGCGCGTGCGTTATGATGCCCTGGTCAAGCGTAACCGGACCGCCTCGAGGCCGAAACCGCAGCGATATCGGTGACCGCCTTCCTCGAACGGCGAAGAGCGCGATGTCGCGAGGACATGACGCCAGATCTCGTCCATCCACTACCTGCTATCGGAATACAGAACAAGGCTCTAGCTGATTGTCCGGGTGCGCTAGCGCCCTGAGGTACTCCGAAGGGCGTGTTTTAGACCCAGGCCCACGCCCTTCGGGGTACCTCAGGGCGTGCCACCCGGTGTCGGCATCCGTTCACTTCGCGACCATCTGCACCGGTTGCGGCTGCACCTCGTCAAGCGGCCGTTTGCCGGCATCGGGCCGGCCGCTGCCTGCCAGGCGGCTGATCGCGCGCACCGTCATGTCGTGATCGCAGACGATCTGGCAACTCAGGCGCACGCCCAGTGAGGCCCCGCGCCGCCAGCACGCTTTTTTCCGCGGCCGTCATCATGTCCGGCTCGCCGGCGACGAACTTCGACGCGGCACGTCGTGCAGCGGGCATTGCCGCCGCAGGCGTGAAGCTGATCGATCTTCGCCTCGTCGGTCAGCGCCAGGACCAGGCGCTTGCCCTGGGGAACGTCAAAAGTGCCGACGCCTTCGACTGTCAGATTTGGCATGGGTGTCTCATCGCAGTAAAAACACTACGGTTAGCCGCGACGCGCATGCGGAGCGCCTGTTCGACGTCCCCGCGCATCCGCTTCGCGTCGCGGCTAACCTATCAAAATGTTACGCGTCCGTCCTCGTTATCATCGGAGCCGAGAGTCCGCACACGGATGTCGCGCACCGCCCCGACCGTCCGCCAGGTCGCGATGCCGAACGGCTTGCATAAATCGCATTCGGGCCGAATGGAAATCCTGTCGGCCCTTGGTGGCGAAGTTCACGACTTGCTTGTCGTCGATCCAGGCGGCGATGCGGCCGGATGTCACTCGAATGCGTGATGCGATACCACTGGTTCTTGCTCGAAACTCTTGAGGCTGCTGGTTTCGATTTTCCGAGGCGTCTTTGTCGTCGATATTGGAAAGGCCGACCACCCCCCGCCCCAGCCGCCCACGACGAGCGAGCAATGGTCCTTGCCGACCGGAAACGTGGTCGTGGCAGAAAAAGTCGTTGCCGCGGATTCTTTTGGCCTCGAAGGCGACTTCGTAATCCATCTTGGGAAAATCGGCCTTGGCATAAGTGATGGCCGTCATGTCGTTGCCTTGGCTCATGACGACGCGCCGTCCTCGACATAGATTTCGCCTTCGCCGCCGAACTTCGCTTCCTTCCAGCCCGCCAGGGACTTGCCGTCGCTGAGCTTTTTCCAGGCGGGCTTGCTTTTAGCGGAATCGGCGGCGGGCTGAGCGCCCTCCAGGTGCCCGCCTTGGGCAAGCACCGAGAAAATACTCGCGGCCACCAAAAGCACACAGCTGACACTAACGAGGTTGCGCACGTTCTTGTTCATGGAAGCACTTCCACACGGTTGGAGCAGCGCCAGACGCCGGCCACCCTCTTTTTATAGACTGACAGAACCCCATTGGCGAATTCAAGGACATACTCATGAGCGACGCACCGAAACCCGCGGAGACCTGGTTGCGAAAATGCGTGCTAACACCGTACAGCAACAGCGACGCACGAGTGTCAAGCTGTGGCGGCAATCAAGGAAGAAAGTTCAAAAGAATAGGACAAAAAAAGCCTGACGCCTCAACCGTCATTGAAACGCTTCAGCAGTGTTCTGTAAAAGCGTCTGCATCGCGGCGGTTTGCTCTGGCGTGAGCGGCGCCGCACCGGCGTCATTCTGCCAGCCATGCCAATGAAGACACCCGGGCAGCCCGGCATGGGCGGCGCCGCGGTTGTATTGCTCGCGCACTCGCTGGGCCCAAAACACCCCGTACCGATCGCGAAAATCACGCCACAAGCAATTCAGTCGCGCTGCATCGCCGCTTTGAAGCCGCCAAGACGGCCATTGCCAACCAGGGCACGCATCAACAGGCTCACGTGCACCACTTCCATTATTCTGGGCTCCGGATCGAAGCGTGCATCTGCAACGACCAGGCACTCGAACCCGCAACTAGCGGCCAGCACTAATGCCGGCAGCACGAGCGCGGGTTGGCAGATAGTTCAAAATGCCAACGGCCAAGGTTCCCACCATGAAAGCCGATGCGCGTGAGCGTCCAAGGCTGGGCGTGCCCAGGAAGAAACTTTCGCCTAAAGGCAGCAACATGACCGCGAGCAAGCCGACGACGACCAGGTTCCAGGCGCCGCCTGGGGACGGCGCGCGCCAAGACGGCAACCCCGGCGGCGCCGGTGAGGCACAGGCGCGACATAACGCCACCGGTCCATGCCCGCCTTATACGGCTCGCCAAATAGCAAGGCCGCGCCCCAGCCAAGCCACGCCAAGAAAGCCCAGGCGATGGCGTGGACGAGAGGTCGTATGCTTATTCGCCCGCCAGGCGCGGTAGAAGGGATAAACGCCGGCACAAGTCAGAAGTAAGAAGGCGACTTGCATTAAAAATCTCGTTCCCAGGCTCTTGCCTGGGAACCACTGCACAGCAGAGCTCCGCCTGCACGAGCAGTCAAGCGCGATTTATCAGCCCATCACGAGGCGGAACATTGCCCGCTTACTGCAGTTCGCAGGCGGTCTGCGCTTGGGCAGACTCTATTTTATTCTGCGCGCTTCAAGTTGTATCCCTTGATCTTGCGGTCCAGCGTCGAGCGCTCGATTTGCAAAATGGTGGCCGCCTGGCTTTTGTTCCAGTCGGTGTGATCCAGCGTCTTGAGGATGAAACGCTTTTCGACTTCTTCCAGGGTCAGCGGCTCGTAGGCTTCGTCGTCGGACGCTGATGGCTGGCCGCCGACTTCGAGCGACGAGAGCCAAATATCGCCGACATCCAAGAACGGCCCGCGGGCAGGGCGACGGCGCGTTCGACGACGTTGCGCAACTCGCGGACGTTGCCGGGCCAGTTGTAATCGGTCATTTTCTTATGGCGCCGGCTCGGTGAAGCCGCGCATGCGCCGGCCGGTCTCGCGCACGAAGCGCTTGTAAAAATGATCGGCCAGGAGCGGCACGTCGTCGCGGCGCTGCCGCAAGCGGCGGCACGGTGATTTCCACGACTTGCAAGCGATAAAACAAATCGCGGCGAAACTTGCCTTCCAGCAGGTTTTTTTCGAGGGGCTGATTGGTGGCGGCGACGACGCGCACGTCGACGCGAATCTGCGTCGAGCCGCCGACGCGCTCGAAGGGATGCCCTTCCAGGATGCGCAACAGCTTGGACTGCGTGTTGACGGCCATCTCGCCGATCTCATCCAGGAAGATCGTGCCCTGATTGGCGGCCTCGAATTTGCCGATCTTCTTGTCGGTCGCGCCCGTGAAGGCGCCTTTTTCATGGCCGAACAATTCGCTTTCCAAAAGCGTTTCGGTGATGGCGGCGCAGTTGAGGCAAATGAACGGGCCGTCCTTGCGGGCGCTGGAATAATGCAAGGCGCGGGCGACCAATTCCTTGCCGACGCCGCTTTCGCCGCGAATCAGCACGGTGGCGTTGGTGCCGGCGACGCGGCCGACCTTTTCCTCGATGGACTTGATGGCTTCGCTGGTGCCGACCAACTCGCTTTCAACGTGGAGCTGATCCTTGAGTTCCTGGTTCTCGTGGACGAGCGATTCTTGACGCTGCATCTGGTGGGTGACGGCGCCGAGCTGCTTGGCGACGGCGACCGTGAATTCGAGATCCTCGGTGCCCAGGGCCGTGTGCGGATCGATGCAGTAAAGATGGATCAGACCCAACACTTTGCCGCCGAATATGACCGGGGCGCAGATGAGGCTGGTGGCGCCCAGATGCGTCAGGCTCTCGCGGTCGCGCAGGTAGCGGTCGCGGGCGATGTCCTCCGCCAAGACGGCCTCACGGCTGGCGAGCACTTCATTGGTGACGAACTCGGAAACGCGGACATACAGCTTGATGCTCGGATCGCGGTGACGGTGGGCGGTCACTTCCAGCTGGCCGCCTTCCTTGAGAGTCAGCAGCGCGCCGACCTCGGCAGGCACCGCCTCCAGCAAGCCGTCGAGCACGGTCCGCGCCAGTTCCTCGGGCGTCGTTGCCGAGCCCATGTCCAGCGCCAGCCGATAGAGCAGCGACAGGTCGCGGCTCAGCTTGCGGGCGGCGCCGATCTGCGGATCATCCGAGGCCGCGGCCGTTTCATCGTCCGGCACGGGCGTCAAATACCGCGTCTGACCAAGCCGCTTCTTGATCGACATGCCTTGCGCGGCGCCGGCGCGGCTGCCACGGGAACGCTGGGCAATTGCTCCAAGCTTTCCACGAACACAAAGCGCGTCTTGCCGACCTGGAATTCATCGCCGGGCGCAAGCTCCCAATCGACATCCGACGAGCGGCTCGGCGCCGACGCGGGTGCCGTTGAGGCTTTTCAGGTCGCGCAAGTGCCAGTTGCCGGCGGCGAAATAAACTTCGGCGTGCTCGCGGCTGCAGAGCTCATCTTTGAGAACGATGCGATTGGTGTTGGCGCGGCCCAGCGTGATGCGTTGGCCGGCCTGGAGAGGGAAAACGTCTCCATAACCGTCCTCGCGGCGAGTGACCAGATAGGGGCCGGAACCGGCAGTCATAGCGCATATCAATCGAGTCGCGAATGCGGAGCCTTGGCCGCGGCGGGTCGCCAGGATTCCGCTCATTGATGCTACCATATCGCTTTTCAGGCGCCGGGGAAGATGCAAAACGGGCTTACTCTTAGCGAACGTGGCCGCGGAAGGACAGGATCGGATTGACTTGAGCACCACCGACCTGCGTGTATTTCTGGATCGGGACTCTAGAATGCTGAACTTGATTCCTACGCGGATTTCTGCCTCGAACTGCACGTTTCGATCCATGTTGCATCGCTACATTTCTTTTGCCGCATTATGTTTAAACCACTTGATGCGAAGCATGCCGATCAGCGAGCGGGCGCGGAGGCGGCGACCAGTCGACTTTTTTGTACGTGCCGAAGACGCGATCCCAGATGTCCAGCGAGATGCCGAAGTTGTTCTTCCACATGTGCTGCTCGTGGTGAACCGCATGGCAAGGACGCACCATCCAAAAACAAAGCTCGGGCCGCTCGTGCTGCAGTTGGTGCGAATAAGCGGCGAACGCGGCGTAAACGATGCCGCCGGCGGCAAAGCCGATGCCGGCCTCGAAGGAATACAAGAAACCCAGCGGCAGAATGGGGAATCACGCCGACCGCGTAATCGACAAACTCCCAGAACCAGCCCTGGCCGTCGCCGTCGCGATGATGCTCCGCGTGCTTTTTCTTGAGAAGACCGTGTGCATGGCCCGGTGGCCCCAGTATTCCACCAGGGTGCCGACCACCAGAGCGATCAAAAAGGCGTCGAGCCAAGCGGGCATGGGCGAAGTTCTCCCGATCAGATCCACGAGCGATGCCACCGGAAGTCGAAATTAGTGCGTATAGCGCGATTGTCAAGGTCGTGAATGCAATCCAAATCCGCAGCTTGGAGTATCTTGACCGCGCGCTTGGGAAAGCGTCTCTATGATGATAGTAGGGAACGTTTTGTCCTGTCGGAGAGGCGGCCATGGAATCGAACGGCAATATTCACGACGCGTGCCGACAGCGATGCGCTCGAAACCAAGGAATGGCTCGACTCGCTCGGCGGCGTTCTTGCTCACCCAGGGGCCGGAGCGCGGCCGCTTTCTCATCCAAAAGCTCCGAACCAAGGCCGCCCGCAGCGGCGTCGATACCTTCACGCTGACCACTCCCTACGTCAACACCATCCCGCCTGAACGCCAGGCCGATTTTCCCGGCGACCGCGACATCGAGCGCCGCATCAAAAGCCTGCGCGCTGGAACGCCCTGGCCATGGTCGTGCAGGCCAACCGCAAATCCGACGGCATCGGCGGCCACATCGCCTCCTACGCCTCCGTGGCCACCTTTACGAAATCGGCTTCAACCATTTTTTCCATGGTCCCGACGATCCGGGCGGCGCGGACATGATTTATTTCCAAGGGCACTCCACGCCGGGCATCTACGCGCAGCTTTCTCGAAGGCCGCTTGTCGCAAGGCCAGGCTTGAGAACTTTCGCCGCGAGCTGGCCGAGGGGGCGGCCTGTCCAGCTATCCGCATCCCTGGCTCATGCCCGACTACTGGCAGTTTCCCACCGTGTCCATGGGGCTCGGCCCGATCATGGCCATCTATCACGCGCGCTTCCTGCACTATCTGGAGCATCGCGGCATCAAAGACACGTCGCGGCAAAAAGTCTGGGCCTTTCTCGGCGACGGCGAGACCGACGAGCCCGAATCGCTCGGCGCCTTGACGCTGGCCTCGCGCGAGAAGCTCGACAACCTCATCTTCGTCGTCAATTGCAACCTGCAGCGCCTCGACGGCCCGGTGCGCGGCAACGGCAAGATCATTCAGGAACTGGAAGCCGCCTTCCGCGGCGCCGGCTGGAACGTCATCAAAGTCATCTGGGGCACCGACTGGGATGACTGCTCGCCAAGGACTACGACGGCCTGCTGGTCAAACGCATGAACGAGGCCGTCGACGGCGAATATCAGCGCTACAGCGTCGAGTCCGGGGCGTACATTCGCCTGCACTTCTTCGGCAAATACCCGGCCCTCGAAGCGCGTGGCGCACCTGAGCGACGAGGCTTTGACCAAGCTGACGCGCGGCGGCCACGATCCGCTCAAGGTCTACGCCGCCTACAAGGTGGCGGTCGAGCATAAGGGCTCGCCGACGGTCATCCTGGCGCAAACCATCAAGGGCTACGGCCTGGGCGAGGCCGGCGAAGGGCAAAACACCGCCCACAACAAGAAGAAGATGGAAGAGGCCAGCATCGCCAAGTTCCGAACGCGCTTCGGCATCTCCCTGCCCGCCGAAGACGAGGACGCCTATGCGCCCTTCTACAAGCCCGCGGACGACAGCCCGGAGATCAAGTACATCCACGAGCGCGCGCCAAGAGCTGGGCGGCTATATCCCGCGCGCGTGGAAAAATGTCCGCCGCTCAAGGCGCCGGCCGATGCGGTCATCGAGCCGTTCCTCAAAGGCAGCGGCGGCCGGGCCGTGTCCACGACGATGGCCTTCGCCGATTTGCTGCGCCATCTGCTCAAGGACCCGGAGCTGGGCAAATACATCGTGCCGATCATCCCCGACGAGGCCCGCACCTTCGGCATGGAAGACCTGTTCAGCAAAGTCGGCATCTATTCGAGCGTCGGCCAGCTTTACGAGCCGGTCGATTTTCATACGCTGACGCGCTACCGCGAGGACAAGACCGGCCAGATTCTCGAAGAGGGCATCACCGAGGCGGGCTCGATGTCGTCGTTCATCGCCGCCGGCACCGCCTACGCCAACCTCGGCGTGCCGATGGTTCCGTTTTTCATCTATTACTCGATGTTCGGCTTCCAGCGCGTCGGCGACCTGATCTGGGCCGCCGCCGACATGCGCTGCCGCGGCTTCCTGATCGGCGGCACCGCCGGCCGCACCACGCTCGCCGGCGAAGGGCTTCAGCATCAGGACGGCCACAGCCACATCCTGGCCTCGACGGTGCCGACCATCATAGCCTATCGATCCGGCCTTCGCCTACGAGATCGCCCTCATCGTGCAGGACGGCATCCGCCGCATGTACGAAAAGGGCGAGCACATTTTCTATTACCTCACGATCGGCAACGAGAATTATCCGATGGAGCCGATGCCGGAAGGAGCGGCCGACGGCGTCGTGCGCGGCATGTACAAGTTTCCGGCCTCGCCGGCACAAGCCGGCAAGGGCGGCAAATCGAAGATTCACTTGCTCGGCAGCGGCTCGATCCTGCGCGAGGCGCTGCGCGCCCAGGAATTGCTGGCGGAGAAGTACGACGTCGCCGCCGATGTCTGGAGCGTCACCAGCTACAAGGAATTGCGGCGCGAGGCGCTGGAATGCGAGCGCTGGAACCGGCTGCACCCGACCGCGCCGGCGCGAAAAAGCTACGTGGAAACCTTGCTGGCCGGCGAAAAGGGGATCTTCATCGCGGCCAGCGATTACATGAAGGCGAACGCCGGAGATGATCCAGCGCTGGGTGCCGGGCGGGCTTGACGCCGCTGGGCACCGACGGCTTTGGCCGCAGCGAAAACCGACCCTCGCTGCGGCGCTTCTTCGAGGTCGATGCCGAGTGCATCACGGTCGCCGCCCTGGATCAACTCGCCGCGCCGCGGCGAGATTAAAACGACCGTGGTGGAAAAAGCGATCAAAGAACTGGGCATCAATCCAGACAAACCGGACCCACTGACGGTTTGAGTGAACGATGATTTGACAACGGTGTGTCACGTGGGTTAAAATTCGCCAGTGCAGCCGCGCGCGCAGTAAGCGGGCGCGGCGTCACCCAAACCCGCTTACTACGTGCGCGGCTCTTTGGTAAAAAGATATGGCTCTCGCCTACTTCATCACCTTTACGACTTATGGCACATGGCTGCACGGTGGTGAGAAAGGATCCGTGGATGATGCGCACAACACCTATGGCTCGCCTTTGTTAGAAATGGAACGCACGCGGGAGCAGCAGGCACATGCGGCGATGGTGCAGCCGGCATATGTCATGAACGCTGCCGAACGTGAGGTCGCCTGCAAAGCTATCGTGGATTTGGCGACCGAGCGCGGTTGGCAAATTCTAGCGGCACACGTCCGGAGCAACCATGTCCATGTTGTCGTGCAGGCCGAACGCGATCCCGCACGCACGATGAGCGATTTGAAAGCCCGTGCGTCGCGAGAGTTGACGGCCGCGGGTTTCAGGAGCGCCAGATCGGCGACGGTGGACGCGGCACGGAAGCACTCGGCATTTATTCAATGACGGGCAAATCGAAGATGCGATTAGGTATGTCCTAGATCAGCAGGGCGAACGAATGGCCTGGTATGCCAAGGAGCCGCGCACGCAGTAAGCGGCGCGGCGTCACCCAAACCGCTTACTACGTGCGCGGCTCTTTAAGACCGCTTACTGCGTGCGCGGCTCCTTTGAGATTTTATCTATGTTGCGTTTACTCATTTTTGCATTCTGCCTATTTACCCCCTACTCCGCCCGGGCCGAGGATCAGCGCGAACCGTTCGAGGTGCCACCTCCACGCCCTGCGGCACCCACCGCCATGCCGATCATCATGGCGCCGAGCTTACCCCGTCCGGGAACGCGCGAGATCTGGCAGTATTACGGCGTCGACAAGTCGTGGCCGCTGGGTGCCGCGCATGATTCTGGCCCCGTCCGGGGCGTATTATTATTACAATGGCGCGCACGTTATCCTTACACGACCGCGCAGCCAAGTCTGTTCATGCCGTATGTCGTGGATTAAGAGCCGCGCCACGCAGTAAGCGGGCGCGGCTCCACCCAAACCCGCTTACTACGCTGCGCAGGCTCCCTTGGATCAATCGAGCGGCTCGGTAATGGTCTCGGAAGAACGGTTTCCAAGTGGTGACCAATTATTGAGCTTGATGCTGTAGCTGATGAAATGAACCGAGCCGTCGCACATGAGCATGTGTAGACCGCCGCTATGGGCGCTGCCAAATCTCTGGTCGTCGGCGTAATTCGGGGTGTCTTGGAGCGGCAGAACGGAAGTTTCGCGATTGGTGTCGTTGTCGAAGCCGACGTACATCGCCTCGTTGTCGCCGCCGTCTTGGCCGGTGAAGTAGTTTACTGGATTGATGTAGCGTTCGCCGATGATAAACGTGTTGCTGGTGCCGCGGGTGATGTCACTTAAGCGAATGTGGCTCCCCTGAAAGATAGTGCCGGTGTCATTCACCGTGGGCGGAGTGCTGTGAATGTTCAAGCCATCGCCGCCGCCGTTGACTGAGCCTTGGTCGCTGTTCTGATCACCGGCGCAGCCGGCATAATCGGCGCGGGCCATCAAGGTTCCGTCGGGCTCGGAAATCGTGACCGTATTGCCGTGATCGTCGGCGGAATAATAATTGTAACCGCCCGCGTTCCAGGTATACGGAAAGAGCCCGCTCCGGCGCGTGGGGCAGTTGAACATCGGGATCGGGGTCGTTATCAAGGTCCTCATGTCGTTGGCAAAATTGCCGCCGTTTTTGCCTTCACCCAACTTGCGCACGGCATCCTGCTCGACGAACGACAACAGGTTATAAACCCAGCCGCCCGGTTGGTCCGGCCCGGTTCCCTTGCTGGGGACGCCGATCCAGTCCCAGCCCCAACCTCCCGAAGGCAAGGCCTTGCTGATGTCCACGACGCCGTGGACCGCCAGGCCCATTTGCTTGAGGTTGTTTTGACACGTCGTTCGGTTCGACGCTTCACGGACTTTTTGCACTGCCGGAATCAGCAACGCGATGAGAATGGCGATGATCGCGATCACCACCAATAGCTCGATCAAGGTAAAGCCTGCCTTGCGTGCAGCACGTTTTTTTTGGATATGCAAAGAAAACATAAAAACTCCTGATGATGGGAAATTCATTAAAGAGCATGAGGCGCGGAAAAGCAAGGAAATTCCGCGAATAAAGGAGCTACGCACGCAGGAAGGGGGGGCGGTGAAAATCCGCTTACTACGTGCGCCTCCTTTGGTGCGCGGCTCGTGGTCTGATATGGCATCGACCGGCGACGCTGGCTACGATAACCGGACGATGTGCCTGCGAGGCGCCTGGCGCGTCGTTCGCTGGCATACAGGATGGAATCGTGGAGAGGCTATGCCCGTTTCACCTTCGGTCGTGCTGCCCAAACAGATACCGCAACGGGCCGGCCGGGCCATTCGGATTGCGCCGCAGTTATTGGAAGCAGCCCATAAGCCCGGCACGGATACGCTCAACGAGTTGGCCACCAGCACCAACGGGCTGAGCGCCGAGGAGGTGGAGCGGCGCCTTGAGGAACATGGCCCCAATGTCGTCGCCCAGGAGCAGCGCTTCACGCGCTTGCGGCTCCTGGGCAAAGCCATGGTCAACCCGCTCGTCATCCTATTATTGGTGTTGGCGGCGTTGTCCTACTTCCTGAGCGATGATGTCCGGGCTGCCGTGGTCATGCTCGTGATGGTGGTGCTCGGGGTCACCTTGCGTTTTGTCCAAGAATCGCGTGCGGATGCGGCGGCGGCCAAGCTCAAGGCCATGATCAGCGTCACGGCGACCGTCGTGCGCGACGGCAAACCAAGGAAGTGCCGCTCGGCCAACTGGTGCCCGGCGACATCGTCAAGCTTGCGGCCGGCGACATGATCCCCGCCGACCTGCGCCTCATTTCGTGCAAGGACCTGTTCCTCACGCAATCCAGCTTGACCGGCGAGGCCTTTCCCGTCGAAAAGTTCGATGCCCCGGAGTCCGATCCCGCCCGGTCGCCGCTCGAATTCAAAAACATCTGCTTTCTCGGGACCAGCGTCGAAAGCGGCACTGCCCTGGGCGTGATCGTCGCCACCGGCCTTAGCACTTACCTGGGCAGCATGTCCAGCGCCATGATCGAGCAAAACAGCGAAACCAGCTTTGATCGCGGCATCAACAGCTTCACCTGGCTGATGATCCGCTTCATCTTCGTCATGGTCCCGCTCGTGTTCCTCATCAACGGCATCGCCAAGGGAGATTGGAGAGACGCGTTTTTCTTCGCCTTGGCCGTCGCCGTCGGGCTGACACCGGAAATGCTGCCGATGATCGTGACCGTGTGCCTGTCCAAAGGAGCGCTGGCGATGTCCCGGCAGAAAGTCATCATCAAGCGGCTCAACTCGATTCAAAACCTGGGCGCCATGGATGTCTTCTGCACCGACAAAACCGGCACGCTGACGATGGACCACATCATTTTGGTGAAGCATTGCGACGTTGTCCTCGAAAGCGACGACAGCGTGCTTGCCCTGGCGTATCTCAACAGCCATTTTCAGACCGGACTGAAAAACCTGATGGACCGCGCCGTCCTGCAGCATGCGCAGGAAAAGGAGTTGGAATCAACCAGGCAATTCGCCAAGGTCGATGAGATTCCGTTCGATTTCTCACGGAAGATGATGTCCGTCGTCGTGCAGGCCCCGGGCCAACCAAAGCGCATCATCTGCAAAGGCGCCTCCGAAGCCATCTTCAAACGCTGCACTCGCTACGAGCTCGACGGCAAAATCTATCCGATGGAGCGCGTCATTCTCGATGACTTGCGCGTCGAGCATGATGAGTTAAGCATCGACGGCTTTCGCGTCTTGGCCTTGGCTTATAAGGACCTCGACGAGAAAGCGTGCTATGCCAAGGACGATGAGTGCGATTTGATTCTGAAGGGCTATGTGGCTTTTCTCGATCCACCCAAGGATACGTCCAAGGCCGCCATCCGCGCGCTTCAGGAACACGGCATCACCGTCAAGGTCTTGACCGGCGACAACGAGATGGTGAGCCAAAAGATATGCGCCGAAGTCGGCCTCGCGATCGAGCATGTGCTGCTGGGCAACCAAGTGGAGAAGTTGACCGACGCCGAGCTAGCGGAAAGCGCCGAGCGAACCGCTCTGTTTGCCCGGCTCTCGCCGGCACACAAACAGCGGATCATCAAGGCCCTCCAAGCCAAGGGGCATGTGGTCGGCTTTCTCGGCGACGGCATCAACGACGCCCCTGCCCTGCGCGCGGCCGACGTCGGCATCTCGGTCGATACGGCCGTGGATATCGCCAAGGAATCGGCCGATGCTATTTTGCTTGAAAAAAATCTGCTCGTCCTGGAGGAAGGCGTCCTGGAGGGGCGCAAGGTCTTTGCCAATATCCTCAAATACATCCGCATGGGCGCCAGCTCGAATTTCGGCAACATGTTCAGCGTCTTGGGCGCGAGCATTTTTGTGCCATACTTGCCCATGGCGACGATCCAACTCTTGACGAACAATCTGCTCTATGATTTCTCCCAGGTGCCCATTCCCACGGACGATGTCGATCCGGAGCAAATCGCCAAGCCGCGTCCCTGGTCGATGGGCCAAATCTCGCGCTTCATCCTGTTCATCGGCCCGTGCAGCTCGATCTTCGATTACACGACCTTCTTCATGATGCTGTACGTGTTCAAATGTTGGATTTTGCCTGGTGATAAAGATCAGATAATCAATCTTGACGGTCGTGACCCGATGTCGCTGGCCCAATACAAAGAGTACCTATTCCAGACCGGTTGGTTTGTCGAGTCGCTCTTGACGCAAACGTTAATCATTCACGTGATTCGGACCAACCGCATTCCGTTTCTGCAAAGCCTCGCCAGTTGGCCGTTGATTCTCACGTCGCTGGCGATAATGGTAATCGGGATTTGGCTGCCCTACTCGCCGATCGCGCCGTTCCTGAGCTTCGTTCCGCTCCCCTGGCAATATTGGCCTCTCATTGCATTGACCTTGCTTAGCTACGTGGCGCTGACCCAGCTGGTGAAAAGCTGGCTCTTCCGCCGCGGCTGGATTTGAGTAGGTCCCGCCTGCCGGGCGGGACTTTGGCCCCGCTAATGAGTAGGTCCCGCCTGCCGGGCGGGACTTTGGCCCCTCGCCGCGGGTGAAGTGATTGCAAGCTCTGAGGTCCCGCTCGGCAAGCGGGACCTACAGGAGCGCCTCCTTTTGGCGCCTTTTAGCGCTTTGACGGCGGCCTCGCGCTTCGAGGCGCTGCTGCGATCGGGATGGGCTTCCTGGTAAATCAACCGCACGGGAGTGCGGCCGCGGGTGTAGTCGCGATGCTCTGCCCTGATTGTGCAGCCGGCAACGCCGCTCCAAATCGTTGGTGATGCCGGTGTATAGCGACTTATCGGCACATCGCAATATGTAAACGAACCAGGTCATGGGCGCCCCGGTTTTGGATATTAGGGAGAACCGCCAAGACATTTGTCTAACGAAACGAAGCGTGCAAATGCAATAGAAGTTAAGGAGCCGCGCACGTAGTAAGCGGTCAAACAGGGCGCACTCGCCAAACCGCTTACTGCGTGCGCGGCTCTTTTGAAGCGTTTTCGCTTTGTCCAGCGGTGCCAACGGCGGTACACTCTAATCTAGCAAGAATGAACCGTCCATCCGTATCGGTCAGGAGCGTCGGCATGCGGCTTTCTCGGAGTGCTTGGCGCTGGTTGATTTCGTCAGCCTGCGTTTTGGCCGTGGCGGGTTGCGGCCGCGGCACACCGAAGGAACGAAACGTCACCGAGGAGCGTCTCTACAGAATCGGCAAGGCGTATCTGCAAACGTGCTATCGGCTCGGCGAGGCGCCCGCCAACTTCGAAGACATCAAAGACAGCATCGAAGGCGACATCCCAGACGACTTGCTCGTCTCACCGCGCGACGGCGAGAACTTCGTAATCTTTTGGGGCGTGGATTTCAGCAAGTTGCGTCCGGCGCGTGAGAATCCGTTCACGGTCGCCGGCTACGAGAAACACGGGATCGATGGCACGCGTTATGTCCTCCGCTTTCCCATTGGCGTGGTGCCGATGACCGACGAGGAATTGCACCAGGCCATCTTTCCTCCGGGCTATAAAGCTCCCAACTAAATGGATGATATTCATGCAACAACGCGGACCACGGGATAGGGCGGCATTCACCCTGATCGAGTTGTTGGTGGTCATCGCCATAATCGCGATTCTGATCGCGCTGCTGGTGCCGGCGGTGCAAAAGGTGCGCGAGGCCGCTGCACGCACGCAATGCGTCAATGGGCTCAAGCAAATGGGCCTGGCGTTTCACAATCACCAGGACACTTTCAAGTTCTTTCCCTCGGGTGGTCTTGGGCCGGGGCAGCTGCGCAAGATTTGATCGGCAAAGTCACCCGCCGATTACTCGAAGCAAGCCTGGGGTTGGTGTTATCAAATCCTGCCCTTCATCGAGCAAGACAATCTTTGGCGGGTTCGCTCGAACAGCGAAGTCATCAGCACGCCGTGCCGGTGTTTTACTGTCCCACGCGTGGCCGCACCGAGGTGGTCCTGGAGATCGCGGTCTGCGACTACGCCGCGAACGGCGGCACGTATGGCCACTGGACGGATCAAGACAAACCAACCAATTCAGTCTCGATGGCGCGGTCACGCCCACCAACTGCGCCGGCCATCAACTTTGCAAGCATCAGCGATGGCACCTCCAATACGCTTCTCGATTGGCGAAAAATGGCTTTATATCGAATGGTACGACGATCGCACACCGTCCGGCGTGCATCGACAACGAAGGCTGGTGCAATGGCTGGGACAACGACAATATCTGCCTATAGCTTTAGCAGGGTAATTCGTCCACCGATGTCGGTCGTGCTCCCGCCAGACACTGCAGATCAGGCCGATACGTGCGGCTATGTTTTTGGCTCGGCGCACTCCGGCGTTTTTCAAACGGTGTTTTGTGATGGCTCCGTTCATACGCTTCAATTCGACATCAACGGTCAAACATGGGTCAATTTGTGTAGCCGCGATGACGGCCAAGAATTGACCCTAACGATCTCGAATGATGGTCTCACCAGCCACATGGATGAGCTCGGCTATTAGGGCCAATTCCTGACAGCGTCCGCCGCCACATGCACCAGCGGATCGATCACATCGGCGGCGGCGATTTGGCCTGGAACCTGGCGATTGAACAACACCGCCCAGGTCAGCTTGTCCCTGCCGCGGCGCACCAGCAGCGTGGAAGTGCCGTCCAACAAGCCCGAATGCCAGGTGTTGCGCACTTTGCCATCCGGATCGCACCGACCAGCCACATCCATAATATCTATCCTTCGGCTTACCGTTCTTTTTGATGGCCCGCGGGCCCTGGGGGACACGCGAACATTGTCTCGATGCTGTGCGCGTTAAGCAACTTGCACCGCTGCGGATGATCAAAAGCGGACGCGAAACGCACCAGGTCGCCGGCGGTCGAGACCCAGCCGCCGTGGCTATCCAAAGCTTCGAGGGACCAGGCGCCATAGGGCAGCAACACGGGCTTGCCCATGTTGGGTCCAAGGATGGCGGGACTTTTCTTGCCGCCGCAATCGTAAAAGACTTCATCCACGAGATGCTTTTCACGCAGCGTCCTACCCAGGTGCGTGAAGCGCGCCTGACCGGGAGCAACACTTCGCGGCGAACATAATCTTCGTAAGGCTGCCGCGTCACCCTTTCAATCACGCGACCCAATAGGCAATAGCCGAAATTGGAGTAGGCATACCGGTCGCCGGGATTGAAATCCAGCGGCTTGCCCACCATATAGCGAATGATGTCCTTTTGCAGCGCCGGCGACTTGATCTTTAGCTCATCGCAAACTTTGCCGTTGATGAACATCGGATCGAACGATTTGTCGCGATCCCAGCCGCCGGTGTGATGCAACAATTGCTGAATCGTCACCAGCCGCCAACGCGGATCGAAGTGTCCGTTTTTGGGTTCCTCAAGATCAAGGACGTCGAAAACCTTGGCATCAAGCCGGAGCCGACCTCGTTCAATCAGTTGCAAGATGGCGACTGCGGTGATCGGCTTGGAAATGCTGGCGATGCGGAACTTGGCGACGGGCTTCATCAAGACCATGCCGTCCGCATAGCCGAAGCCTCGCTGATAAATGAGTTTCCCGTCGCGCGCGACGGCAAGCGCCGCACCGGGCAGCGCCGGATGCTTTTCGAGAAAGTCGATCATCAGCTTGTCGAACGCCGCCAGCCGCTTGTCCGCAGCCCCAGTCACCGGAACAACGCGCTTGGGCTGCTCGGCCAGGTTTCCCCCCCTTACAAAGGAATAGCGGGCGGATTCGTCTCCCCCCTTACGAAGGGGGGGCCGGGGGGGGTTATCGTGGCACCGAGCATGCATACGAACGAGAAAAGCCAATCCAGCGTGTAACGAAAGACTCACTCATCAGGCCACGGGGATTCCACGTGAATGCAAGGGGCGATAGATTATAGTTATATCCAGAAGCAAGCCGCCGAGAATCAGAGACGCCCATGGACCTCCAAGCATGCTTGCGCACCCTGTCGGACAACGCCCAAGTAGCGGACAACGACCTGGCGTGGCCGACGGTTTCCTGGGACGCCCTCAAAGCGGCCGGGGTCTTGGGGTGGAGCATCGACAGTGCCGATGGTGGCTTCGGCGCGCCGCCGCTGACCTTTTGGACGGCTATGAACACATCGCCTCGAACTGCTTGACGACTTCCTTCATCCTCAGCCAGCGCGAGTCCGCGACGCGGCATTTGAAACGCTTGCCGGACACCAAGCTGCGGCACGAAGTGTTGGCAGACCTGGCCAGCGGCGCCGCGTTCGCCACCGTCGGTCTGTCCCAGCTCACGACTTCACGCCAGCACCGGCAACCGGCGCTGACGGCACGCCGGCGCGGCGACGCCTACCTGTTTAATGGCACGATCCCGTGGGTCACCGGGGCGTCACAAGCACGGCACATTGTCATCGGGGCGGTGACCGAGGACAACTCGCAGATTCTCGTCGCCTTGCCAACAGCTTTGCCCGGCGTGCATATCGAGACGCCGCTCGATTTGATGGCCCTGCGTGGTTCGCTGACGGCTGAAATCCGCCTGGACAACGTTGAGATCGACAAACGCTGGCTATTGGCCGGTCCCGCCGAGCGCGTCTTGGCCACGGGAAAAGGCGGCGCCGGCGGACTGGAAACGTCGTGTCTGGCACTCGGTCTGGCCCGCGCGGCCATTGACTATGTCGTCTTGGAAGCGCGCGTGCGGCCCGATCTCCAGCAAAGCGCTGACAATCTCGAGCGCAACCGAGTCGCTTTGCGCCAGGAATTGCACCGGTTGGCCCAGGAGGGAGCTGCACCCGACACCGCCGCCGCGCTGCGCGGAGGCAAACAGCCTCGTCGTGCGCGCCTCCCAGGTGGCCCTGACCGTCAGTAAAGGCAGCGGCTTTTTACGCAGCCATCCCGCCCAGCGCTGGGCCAGGCAGGCGTTGTTCTTCCTAGTCTGGTCGTGCCCGAGGCCGACAACACAGTCGACCCTGGCCGAGTTGACAGCGTGCGAGTGGCCCGGAGCAAATGATTGAGATGGATGAAAGCAAAGTAATCGCCGCGACGCGGCGGTGGATCGCCGACATAGTGATCGAACTCAACCTGTGCCCTTTCGCCCGGCGTGTATTCCAGGAAGGACTCATTCGCTACGTGGTCAGCGGTGCGGACAGTTCGAAGGCGCTGCTACACGATCTCAGGCGGGAACTCAAAGCACTCGCTGCAGCGCCAATTGCATCGTTCGAGACGACGCTGCTCATTCACCCGAGCGCACTGCTCGACTTCCTGGACTACAACGACTTCCTGGACAGCGCCGAGCGGCAACTCAGCAAAATGGGGCTGGAGGGCATGGTGCAAATCGCGAGCTTTCACCCCGATTACCGCTTTGCTGACACGGACGCCGACGCGGCGGAGAATTACACCAATCGCTCGCCCTATCCGATGCTGCACCTGCTGCGCGAAGAAAGCATCACGGGACTGGCGCATTGAGGAAAATGAACTTTTGGGGATTCCCACGCGGAACGTGGTGACGTTGCGGAACCTGGGGAGCGAGAAGTTGAAGGCGAAGTTAAAAATGATCAAAGGCGAAGCTTAGGCTCTAAAGGAAACCGGACAAGGTTGGAAACCACCCCCACGACGTAGGTTAGGTTTCCAACCTGACCGATGTTGACGATGCGGACAGGTTGGAAACCCGTCCTACGACGTAGGTTATGTTTCCAACCTGACCGGTGTTGACAATGCGGGGACAGGTTGAAAACCTGTCCTACGGAGAGGATACTGAACCAGCATCCATGTTAATGTGCTACCTTCAGCAACTTCGCGCGAACGTCACTGGCGGGTAATAGCTCTGCGGAAAGCTTGAGGAGCGCCCGAATAAAAGCTCACCCGAGGCTCCACGTTGGTAATGGTGGTGTGAACTTCCAGGGCAGGATCAGCGAAATGCTGCAGCTGGCTGGCGAGTTCGTCATCGCTCAACGTACCATCGTGATGATACGTCTGTACACTTCCAGATCGATCACTTAGTACCAATCCCATTGCCTTTGGTGACGGCCAGCGATTTGATCAAATCGGCTTGGCTGGCGCTATTAGTGTCCAGATAGACACATACATAGCGTTCCGCCAACACGTCCTTGACCGAATCGTTGAGCTCGCCTTCCTGAGCCAACGCATGATAGCCTCCTTGTCCAGTCCCCACGAACACGGCGAGGGGCTTGCCTTCCTTGACTCCCTTATCTTGGGCGATCTGATAGTCTCGCCACCACACCAAATCCGGCTTCGGTGCCGGTGCGGGGGAGACCATGAATCCAGCGAGGGCGAGAATCGCGAACGAGGTGTGCATCCTAATTGTCCTCCTGTAACAAAACACCTCTATACAAAAGGCCAGTTAGTTTCCTTTCCGGCCTTACAGGAGAACTTTTGTACGAGGTGCCAGCACCGATTGCAACCAAAAACATTTCCCGAAAGTTAAATAATGCGTAATCTAGCAGAACTACTTAGATTGTCCAAATTGACATTGGACTGTCAATTTGAGTATGTCAGTGAGTGCCGTCGCCTTTTCTCGGACGGCACCTTGCGGGTCAATCTCTCCCCTGTTACCTTCAAAAGAGTCGCGCATTTGGTACGAGCCGCGCACGCAGTAAGCGGGCTTAACACTGGCGCGACGGTGGGTCCGCTTACTACGTGCGCGGCTCTTTAACGCGGCAGCTTGAAGCGAGGGTAGTCCATGACAACACTTATCTCCAGTCACCGCAAGTGGCTTACCACCTTATACCTGGTCGTTGCGATCACGGTTCGGCCCGCAGGAGCCGATGAATCGTCGTCCAATTCCGCGAAACAGCTTGCCGCCGCTGTACAGCCGTTCGTCGATAAGCACACGCTTGCCGGCGCCGTGATGCTGGTCGCGGACAGAGATAAGGTTTTGAGCGTCGCCACGGTTGGCTACGCCGATATTGCCGCCAAGTCGATGATGAGTGCGGACACCTTGTTCTGGATCGCCTCGCAGTCGAAGCCGATAACCGCCGCCGCGCTCATGATGCTCATGGATGAGGGCAAGCTTGCGCTCGATGACCCGGTGGAAAAGTATCTTCCCGGAGTTCAAGCAATTGGTGGTTGCCGGGCCGAATAAAACGCTTTTGAAACCAAGCCATTCCATTACGATCCGTGAGATCTTGAGCCACACGAGCGGGATGGCTTTCCAATCCGCGCGCGAGGTGCCCACACTGGACGCCTTGACACTGCGCGACGCGGCACTCAGTTATGCCAAGACGCCGCTCTTGTGCGACCCCGGCATCAAGTGGCAATACTCCAACGCCGGCATCAACACGGCCGGCCGCATTGTCGAAGTCGTTGGCCGCATGCCTTTCGAAGAATTCTTGGACAAACGCCTCTTCACGCCGCTCGGCATGAAAGACACGACGTTTTGGCCGACTGAATCGCAACTTAAACGCCTGGCGAAACCCTACCAGCCCAGCAAAGACAAGAAGGGCTTGGAGGAAGCGACGATCAAATACCTTACCTATCCGTTCAGCGACCATAAGCGCCAGCCGATGCCGGGCGGCGGCCTGTTTTCGACGCGCCGGCGATGTGGCTCATTTTTGCCAGATGATCCTGGGCGGCGGTGTTTACCAGGGCAAGAGACTTTTATCCGAAAACGCCGTACATGCGATGCGGACCAAGACTACCACGGAAGCCATGAAGGTGAGCCAGGGCCTAGGTTGGTTCACGGGCCCTCCCTGGTTCACAAATGAAGGAGAGTTTGGCCACGGCGGCGCTTGCTCGACCAACATGATCGTCGATACTAAGCATGGCCGGGTTATGGTTTGGATGGTCCAGCACCTGGACTTTCCCGGCGACGGACGGCAAAGCCAAGACGCTTTTCGCGCCGCGGCGGCCAAGCTGTTCGCCGTCACTAAATAGCGCATTGTTACAGTTCAAGGCGCTACTCTTGTGGGACGGCTCTCCTGAGCCGTCCGTTGCATGGACGGCTCAGGAGAGCCGTCCCACATCGACGAACTTGCGTCCGTGGATGGATACGATGGCGGAAGTCGATGCACTGAACCTGTTTCTGCCGCCGGTCGCCGCCTGGTTTCGCCAGGCGCTGGGCGAGCCGACGCCGGTCCAGCGCGCCGGCTGGCCGGCGATCGCCGCCGGACGGCATACGCTGCTTTTGGCACCGACAGGCTCGGGCAAAACATTGGCTGCATTTCTCGCTTGCCTGGACGGCTTGTGGCGGCAACCAGCCGCGTCGCGCGGCTTGCGCATCCTTTATATCTCACCCCTCAAAGCGCTCAACAACGATATCTATCGCAATTTGCAGGTGCCGCTGGAAGGCGTCGCCCAGATGGCGCGAGAAATGGGTGTCGCCTTGCCGGAGATCGATGTGGCCGTTCGTACGGGAGACACGCCGGCCGCCGAGCGACAGCGCTTTCTGCGACACCCTTCGCGCGTGCTTATCACAACTCCCGAATCGTTGCATCTGCTGCTGACATCCAAAGCACGCGACGCTTTACGCGGCGTCACGCACTGCATCGTCGATGAAATTCACGCGCTCTGCCCCAACAAGCGCGGCGTCTTCCTCGCCTTGCTTTTGGAGCGGCTCGAAGCGCTCAGCCAGAGAGGCTTCGTACGCATCGGCCTATCGGCAACGCAACGGCCGCTCGACGAAGTCGCGCGCTATCTGGGTGGCTTGCGAATCCGGGACGACGGCACCTATGAGGCAAGGCCCGTGACCATCGTGGATGCGGGTTTGCGCAAGAACCTTGACCTGCGCGTGGTCAGTCCGGTCGCCGAGTTCGGCCCCTTGCCGGAAAAGTCGATCTGGCCTTCGATTTACCGTTTGCTCGCCGATCTGGTCCGCCGTCATCGTTCGACGATTATCTTTGCCAACAATCGCCGCGGCGTGGAGCGCATCACCGCCAATCTACAAGAGGTCTTGGACAACGAAACGCCGTCGGACGCGGAGGAGCCACCCGCGCATGCCGCGGTCAAGGCCCATCATGGCAGCGTAGCCCTGGAAGTGCGCCAGGAGACGGAGCGCGACTTAAAGGAGGGGCGCCTGCAAGCGGTGGTCGCGACCGCCTCACTGGAGCTGGGCATCGACATGGGGGCCGTCGATTTGGTTTGCCAAGTCGAATCGACCGGCAACGTCGCGCGGCCTTGCAGCGCGTCGGCCGAGCTGGCCATCTCGTCGGTCAGCACAGCGAGGGCCGCCTTATTCCCAAGACGATTGCCGATTTGCTCGACCTGTCGGTGCTTGCCGCGGAGATGGCCGCGGGCCGCGTCGAGGAATTGCGCGTGCCGGCCAATTGTCTGGATGTACTCGCCCAGCAAATCATCGCCATGGTGGCCATGGAAAGCTGGGACGTGGATCAACTCTGGCGGCAGGTGCGCCAGGCATATCCCTTTCAAGGGCTGACGGCCAAGGCGTTTGACGCCGTCCTGGAAATGATTACCGGCCGCTTCCGTTTGCATGACCTGGATGCACCCGCGCCTGCGAATGAAAACCGCGCCGCGGCACACCCGCCGCGCCGCGGCAACCCCGCGACCGCCTTGAGCGCCCTGCAACCGCGCATCAGTTGGGACCGGGTGCATCACCGCTTGGAAGCGCTGCCCGGCAGCCAACGTCTAGCGCTTTTGGGTGGGGGCACGATTCCGGACACCGGCCAGTTCGCGGTGGTCACGCCCAAGGGGATGAGCATCGGCGAAGTTGATGAGGAATTCGTTTTCGAACGCCGCGTCGGTGACGCTTTTTTACTCGGCACCAATGCGTGGCGCATCAGCGATATCGGGACCGATCGGGTCACCGTGTCCCCCGCGGAAGGCGCACCGGCGATGGTTCCGTTTTGGCATGGCGAGAACACAGGACGCAGCTATGACCTCGGCCTCGCTCAAGGGAAATTCCTGCGCGAGTTGGCGGAGAGGATTGACACCGACGATTGTGTCGATTGGCTGGAGCGAACACATTTTTTGGAGCCGCCGGCCGCACGCAATCTGCGCGGCTATGTTCGCCGCCAACTGCAGCGCACCGGATTTGTTCCAAGCGATCTGACGCTGGCGGTGGAGGCATCGCGTGATCCGCTCGGCGATTGGCAGGTGCTCGTGCTCAGCCCGCTCGGCAGCCGGCTACATTTGACGTTGCGGCTGGCGCTCGAAAGCCGCTTACGCCATCGGCTCGGCTACAGTCCGCAAAGCTTTCACCATGACGACGGGATCATGGTGCGTCTGACCGAAAGCGATGCGCCGGTGCTTGATCTGTTCGAAGGGGTGACCCCGGAAAACCTGCAAGACTTGGTGCTGGATGAGTTGGCTGACAGTGCCTTGTTCGCATTGCGTTTCCGCCAAAACGCGGCCCGCGCCTTGCTGATGCCGCGCGGCCAAGCGCATCGGCGTGCGCCTCTTTGGTTACAGCGGTTGCGAGGCCGGGATTTGTTGCAGGTGGCGCGGCGGTTTCCGGATTTTCCGATCATTGCCGAGACCTTCCGCGAGTGCCTGCACGATCACCTCGATGTCCCACGCGCCCGACAACTGCTGGTCGATATCCGCGAAGGCCGCGTCAAGGTTGAGACGTCCCAGCTCGAAGTCGCGTCACCTTTCGCGGCGGGGCTGCTGTTCGGGTTCCAGATGGCCACGATGTATCAATACGATGGCGTGGAAGCGGAACCGGGGGCCGGATTTAGTCGGCTGAATGGGGAGTTGCTCGACCAACTGGTGGCGCCCGACGGACCCCGGCAGTTGGCGATTGATCCGCGTGCCGTGCACCAAGTCGAGCGGCGCCTGCGGGGCGTTGGGCACCCGCCGCGCAGCAGCGCCGAGATGGCCGAATGGCTGCGGCGCCTGGGTGACGCATCCGCGAGCGATCTGGAAGGTCCGATGGCGGGTTTCCTCGCGGAACTGGAGGCCGCCGGCCGCGTGGAGCGGATTCGGCTGCCGCGCGTCGATGAACCGGAACGCTGGGTTCTCGCGGAAGAGGCTCCGCTTTATCGCGCTGTCTTTGAAAGTGCGGCGGTCGATATAGACCAGAAACGCGCGGACGGCGAGACGATTTTGCTTCGGTATCTGGAAACCCACGCGCTGGTCAGTCTGGCGGATGTTCTGCATCGCTACCCGTTCGAGCCGGCGTGGGCCAAAGGGCGTTTGGAAGATTGGGCCGGTCATGGCCGATTGGTGCGAATCGCCACTCCGGAAGCTTTGCAATGGTCCGCGCCGGCGAACTACGAGCAAGTGCAGCGCGGCACGCTGGCGGCGTTGCGGCGTGAGATTTTGACATGCCCCGCGACGCAATTCGCCGATTTCGTCGCGCGCTGGCAAGGCGTCGGCATAGACGGAGACGGGCAAGGAAGCGATAGACTGCCGGCAGTGCTGGATCGCCTTCAAGGGTGCTTCGTCCCTGCGGATCTCTGGGAAAAGGCATTGTTGCCCGCGCGGCTCGGCGCTTATCAGCCGCGCTGGCTGGATGAAACGCTGACGAACGGCGAATGGGTGTGGGTGGGCCGCGGCGGCGAGCAACTCGGCGCCGGTGACTTGGCATTTTTCGCGCGTGACATGCTCGAGCAATTGCCGCAGCCGCGCGCCGAGCCGACCACTCTGGACGAAGCGGGCGAGCGAATCCTCGATAGCTTGCGCCGGCGCGGTGCCTTGTTTATTCACGAGGTTGCTCAGGAATTGAGTTTAAGCCCGGGTCGCGTGCGCGGCTCACTGTGGGCGCTTGTGCGGTTGGGCCTTGTCACCAACGATCTTTACGACATCGTGCGCCGCGGCGAAACTCAGCCAGTATCCGAAGCCCAGCCGGCGCCTCGGCGGGACGAACCTCAACGCTTATGCGCAGGCGCGCGGCGCCGAAACCGCGCGCGACCGCGCCCGAGGGGCGCTGGTCTTTGGTTGCCTGGGGCCATCCTGAGCCGGAAACCCTGGCATTGCTGAGCGCTCGCCTGTTGCTGCGCCGCTACGGCGTGGTGGCCCGGGAGTTGGCCATCATGGACAGCGGATTGCCGCCATGGCGCGTTCTCTATGAAGTGTTAACCCGCTTGGAATTGGCCGGAGAGGTGCGCCGCGGTTACTTTGCCGAGGGGTTGTCCGGAGCGCAATTCGCTTTGCCCGAGGCCGTTGACCAGCTTCAACAGCTGGGCTTGCCTGCGCCATGCCCGGGCTCCGTTATCGTTGCTGCACAGCCTTGACCCGGCTAATCTTTATGGGGCGGGAGCGCCATTGGACGTGCCGCTTTTGGAACAGGGGACGCGCCGTTTTTACGCCGCGCGGGCAACTGGTTGATTCAGCGCGCGGCCGACCCATTCTGCTCATTGAGCAACACGGCAAGCGCCTTACCGCACTTGCCAGCGCACGCCAAGAAGACGTTGCCGCAGCGGCGGCGCTGGTGCCGAACATTCTTTGCAAGAGCCAGGTGCGTGACATTCGGCACAAGCTCGTGGTGGAAACATGGAACGAACGCCCCGTGACCAGCACCGCCGGTAAGGAACTGTTGGAAGCGGCCGGCTTCGTCCGCGATTATCAAGCGATGGCGTGGTATGCCGTGTGGCATTGAGTCATCATTCCTCCGCGATCGCCACTTCGATCACATGCACCGGTGGTTGCTGCGGCGCCAGAACGGCGCAACAGCGGCAGCGCCACGTTGTAGACCGGAATGCCTTCGTTGATTTTGCCCATCGGACTGCCGCGATGTGCGTGGCCATGAAACACGGCGGCGACCGGATACCGCGTCAGTGGTTCGGCGAGCCGGCCACAGCCGAGGAAGGCGTAGATTTCGCGCGGCTCGCCTTCCACCGTCGCTTCAATGGGCGCGTAGTGCAGTAGGGCGATCCGCTGCGGAGTTCGTAAACGGGCCAGCGCCGATTCGAGTTTCAGCGCTTCAGTCACCGCCTCCTGGACAAAACGCTTGACGGCGTCCTCGCCCCAAGGCCCGAGCGTGCTTCGGCCAAAACCCCCGCCAAAACCCTTGATTCCCGCAATGCCGACGCCCATCGTCTCAACGGCATCACCGTCGAGCATCTTGACGCCCGCTTCCGCGAGAATCATCCGTATGTCGTCTTGCTGGCCCGATTCGTAGTCGTGGTTGCCCAGCACGCCGATGAGCGGAACCTTGAGGCCGCTTAATTCATGGGCAAGGACGTGGGCTTCTTCGGATAGGCCATAGTCGGTGAGGTCGCCGCCGAAAAGCAATACGTCACAGAGCGAGGCCGCCTCACTCAACATCGGCGCGATTCGACCGCGCGATTCCTTGGTGCAGTGCAGATCGGCCATGGCGCCGATGCGAACCAAACGGGAACCGCCGGCGGACGCTGGCATTTGTTGTCTCCACGGCTGGTTTTTGATGAGCCCGTCACTTCCGCGGCGGCCTACGACGCAAAAATCGTGCCTTGCGGCACTTGCTTTGCATCATGCTGTCCGGCGCCTAGTTCGCACTTGAGTTTATCATGCAAAGCACCACGGCCACATTGGAAGAATTCGATCCCGATGCGTTTCAATTCTACCGCCATGCCTTCCAACTCCTTGAGGATGAAAAGATTCCCTTTCTTTTGGGCGGCGCCTATGCGTTTGGCCATTACACCGGCATTGTCCGGCATACCAAAGACCTCGACCTTTTTGTGCGGCCCGAGCATGTCCCGCAAACGCTGGATGCCTTCTCCGTCAGCGGGATATCGGAGCGAGCTCTATTTTTCCCATTGGCTAGGCAAGGCTTTTCACGGCACTGATTTCGTGGACATTATCTTCAGCTCGGGCAACGGCGCATGCCCCGTGGATGATAAATGGTTTGCACGCGCGGTCGTGGGTAAAGTCCTTGGTCGCGACGTTCGCTTGATCCCCGTCGAAGAAATGATCTGGCAAAAAGCCTACATCATGGAGCGCGAGCGCTTCGACGGCGCCGACGTCAATCATCTGCTCCGCGCTTGCGGTGCCAAACTCGACTGGGACCACCTGATCAAGCGCTTTGGCCTCGCATTGGCGCGTCCTGCTCGCGCACCTGGTTCTTTTTGGCTTCGTTTATCCTGACATGCGAGATAGTGTGCCCGCGGAAGTGTTGCAAGCTTTGGTCGCCAAACTGATCGGAAAGGTCCGAGAACCAGGCATCGACAACAGGCCGCCCCTGGTGCGCGGGAACCTGGCTTTCGCGCACGCAATATCTCACTGACATCGAGGAGTGGAAGTTTGGCGATCCGCGCCTCGAACCTGGAGGGCCCTTAACCAAGGATCAACTGGCCCGCTGGACTGATGCGGGCCGGTGATTTTGCACGGCGTTTGCGGCGCTGAGCTTTCGCGCTAAACTGTGGCGCTGTGCTTGTGCCCTGTGCTTGTGGGACGGCTCTCCTGAGCCGTCCAGCAGCAAACGGCTCAGGAGAGCCGTTCTACATAAGCGTCACACCTAAGCGTCACACCTAAGCGTCACACCTAGTCCACTCCTTCATCATTTCGACGAACGGCGCGCACGAATTCCGGATCGAATTGCTTGCCC
This sequence comes from uncultured Planctomycetota bacterium, assembly GCA_963750865.1. GTDB lineage: Bacteria > Planctomycetota > Planctomycetia > Gemmatales > Gemmataceae > CAVVSQ01. The sequence goes on along the minus strand of CAVVSQ010000014.1, from coordinate 486,387 downwards.
GCCCCGTCCGACAGAATCGCTCAGCGCTTCCTCGCGCGATAACGCCTCGCGATAGGCCCGGTTGCTGGTCATGGCATCGAAGGAATCGACCAGGCTAATGATCCGCGCCAGCACGGGGATGTTGCCGCCGCGCAGGTTGTCCGGGATAACCTAACCCGTCGAAGCGTTCGTGGTGCCCGCGGATGGCTTCGCGGATTTCGCGATTGCGAATGATGGGTCCCAGGATACGTTCGCCGATGACCGGGTGTTTGCGGACCAGCATGAACTCTTCGCTCGTCAGCGCAGCTGGGTTTGTTCAGAATCGCCTCGGGCAAACCGACCTTGCCGATGTCGTGCAGCTTGGCCGCTATGCTCAGACGAGCGCGCGTGGCCGGAGTTGAGACCCAATTTCTTGGCGAGCCGCACCGTGAGCGCACCGACGCGAAGGGAGTGTCCCGAAGTGTAGGGATCGCGGGCTTCCAGCAAGACGCACCAGACCGTCGATCGTCGACAGGAACGAATTCCGCAGCTTGCGCGTCTGCTGCACGACCGTCCGCTCAAGATAATGGCGATAGCGTTCGTGCTCGTCGTGGCGTTGATGCTGCCTCAGCGTCGCTTCCAGAGCATGGTGAAACTCGTCGAAATTGATGGGCTTGAGAAAGTAGTGATGTGCGCCGGCATCCATGCACTGCGCCAGCGCGTCGCTTTCATGGGCGGCGGTCACGACGATGACGGACGCCGTCGGCCAACGCTTTTGAATCTCGCGCACCAGCCAGACGCCCCCCCGGCCCGGCATGCGCAGATCGGTGACGATCACCGGCGTGGGTCGCTCTTCCAAAAGTCCGATGGCCTCCTCGGCCGAGCCGCCGACTGACAGGCAAAATCCCAGGAACGCGCCGCCCGCACCAGCACGTCGCGCGACGCCGGCTCATCATCGACGACGGTCACCTTCATTTGTCGCAAGGCACCGGCAACCAGACCCGTCTTTGGCAGCATGGACGTTCTCCCACGGGAAATACGCGGTCCACGGCATTTCCCAATAGAATAGGCGGCAGCGATAAGTCGAATGTAACTCTTTTGAGAGAGATTCTTAAACCAAATTGGCCGCGGATAAGCTGCAAAAGCTGCGAAGCCTTTGAAGGTTGTGACGGCTATGCCGATTGCACGGCAAAAACGGATAGCCAAACGCAACCGCCACACTAGCCTGACAGCTTGTTGGTCGTTTAGAAGGCACCGGCGGCGAGCTGGCCACTCCCTAACGGTCGTGGCTCGGATGTTGAACCTCAAGGACGCATTGCCATGGAACGCAATCACGGTCTGGACCCCGCCATTCTTGTTGTTTTCGGCGCCAGCGGCGACTTGACCTGGCGCAAGCTGATCCCGGCCATCTACAACCTCTTCCTGGACGGCCAATGTCCGGAGCCGTTCGCCGTGCTGGGGCTGGATCGCGTCGAGATGACCGACGACGCTTTTCGCAAGCATTTGCGCGAGGGGGTCGATCAATTCTCGCGGCGTGGCAAGGCCGACGACGCGACCTGGAACAAGTTCGCCAGCCACCTGTTCTTTCTCAAAGGGCCGACTTCGCCGATGACGCCTCGTTCGCCGCGTTGGTGGCGAAGTTGCAGGAGCTGAGCCAAGGCTGCGGCAAAGAGCCGAACTACAACTTCTATCTCGCCGTGCCTCCCGGCATCATCGGTCTTATCGCGAGCCAGCTTGGCAAATGCGGCCTGGCCGCCAAACGCGACAAGACATCGCTGGTGATCGAAAAGCCGTTTGGTCATGACCTGGCGTCGGCACAGGCGCTCAACCGAGAGCTCAACGAGATTTTCAAGGAAGGGCAGCTTTATCGGATCGACCATTACATGGGCAAAGAGACGGTGCAGAACATCCTGGCGTTTCGCTTCGCCAACAGCCTCTTCGAGCCGCTCTGGAACCGCCGCTACATCGACCATGTGCAAATCACTGTCGCCGAATCGCATGGGCGTCGAGCACCGCGGCGGTTATTACGACAAGGCCGGTGCTCTGCGCGACATGGTCGCCAACCATCTCATGCAGATCTTGTGCATGGTCGCCATGGAGCCGCCGGTCTCCTTCGGCGCCAACGAAGTCCGCAACAAAAAGGTTGACGTTCTGCGCGCCCTCCGGCCAATCCCCATCGAACAGGTCAACACCTACGCCGTGCGCGGCCAATACGATGCGGGCTGGATGCAAGGCAAAAAAGTGCCGGCCTACCGCAAGGAGCCGGACGTTTCTCCCGCAATCGAACACCGAGACCTACGCCGCCCTCAAGCTGTTCGTGGACAACTGGCGCTGGCAGGAAGTGCCGTTTTACCTGCGCACCGGCAAGCGCCTGCCCGCGCGCGTCTCCGAAGTCTCGATCCAATTCAAGCCGGTCCCGCACAGTTCCTTCCCGGCGTCCGCCCTTGCCAGTTGGCTCCCCAACCGCCTGGCGATCCGCATCCAACCCAAGGAAGGCATCCAGCTCCGCATCCAGGCCAAGCACCCCGGCCTGGCCATCCGCCTCAATCCGGTGGAGATGCAGTTCAACTACCAAGACAGCTTCCACGAACAACCGCCCGAAGCCTATGAAACGCTGCTTCTGGACTTGTTCCACCACGATCAAACGCAGTTCCTCCGCGCCGACCTCGTCGAAGAGGGCTGGGCGCATCGTGGACCCCATCCTCGAAGCCTGGGGCAACGACCGCCTCACCGACTTCCCCAACTACCAAGCGGGCACCTGGGGCCCGGAAGCGGCGACGCGACTGATCGCGGTCGACGGAAGAAGTTGGTCGAATCCGACGTTGGATGAGGAAGAGGAAAAGGTGGCTGGTTAAAACCGCCATGGCGAGTCGCGCGTGTGAGCGACCTAAGTTTGCACAACATCGGACGCGCATGACATCCGCGCCCCAAGCCAACGCAAAAAAGATGAAACGAGCGCCGTCCTGAAGTGCCTCTGCTAGTGTACTGGTGGGCTTCAACGAAACGCAACAAGGTTCGAGCCCTAACGTTTAGGCGGCATCGCCTATAACAGGAGTGGACGAACGTGTCCACGGTAACTCTCGACTATTTGACCGACACGCCTTGGCCTTGCCGACCAATTGCTGGACGGGAGAAGGACCATGCTTGCTCCTCAAGATTTGCCCGGCCGCTATGGACGCGTCGTGAGGGCCGTCGATCATCTGCTTGCGATGATGCAGTGCCCATCGGCGTTGGCTGGCGGCTGGGCGGTATGGCGGCATGGCTTTGTCGGCCGAGTCACTCAAAATATCGATATTGTTTTACCCGCTGATAGGATTGAAGAATTCATGCGGTTGGCGGGCGTGTCGGGCTTTGAGATCCTTTCTCAGCCGGAGGGCCGGTGGCCAAAGGCCCGGCACAAGGACACGGATGTCAAAGTGGATGTTTTGCCTGAAGGAGCGAGCCCCGGAACGAGCGCAAAGCTAGCACCTACCATTCGTCATCCGTTGGCGATGGGCGGTCAAGCCTTTGCGCGGCGTACGTGAGCTTGCCCGCTTTGGTCGAATTAAAAATCGCCGCCGGGCGCATAAGCGACGAGCACGATGTCGTCGAGCTCATCCGCGCGAATAGAGACCAGGTCGATCTCGTCTCACGCCACCTTGCTGAAATCCATTCGGATTACGTCCGGGCCTTCGAAGCTTTGCTTGCGCGCACATGTTCAAGATGACGCTAGCCGTGGCCGGGGTCGGTACTCCGACCCCGGATTTACCCACGCTTGCTATATTTCCAGACAACGGCTAAACATTGAGTATAGGGCTCTTCGCAACAAAACCGGGGTCGGCGTACAGACCCCCGCCACGGCTTTTGAGAGACGCTTAACTAGATGCGAATGGGTCCGGACCACCGGATTCCGGCCACAAGGTCGATGCCAGGGAAACCTAGTATGAACAGTCGCTTTGGATCGTGGCTTCTCGGGGCATGCGGGCTTCTCGCAGCATCCTGCGGCCGCGTCCCCGACAACTTGCAGGCGGTCAAGCCCGCCCCGGCAGACGAAAAACTCGCACCGGCTTTGAACTCACTGAGCCGTTGGTGGTGGACAGTTACCGCCAGGTCGATCTCCAGAAAGGATGCCAGCTTCACACGTGGAACATCCGGGCGCACGGACCCAAGAAGTTCACGACGAGCCTCTTGGTCATCCGCGACGGCAAAGCCCAGACAGTCAGTAAAATTGAGTATACATGGGGAAACTGGGACGACTCGCAACCACCCGCCGCCGGGCAAATTTTATTGCTGATGCAGGACGGTCAAATTTTTGGTGTGAAAGACAAACGCCTGCCGCTGCTTGCGGTCGATTTTCCAAAACTTCCAAGCCACGGGCGGATGACATCAACGAGCAACACCACCATCGATGGCGTTCTCAGTTCGATCGGAGCGATGCCTCTCCAGGGGGCAACCGCGTTATCCTCTCCTCCGGGCAAAACGCGCAAGGCGGTTCTCTATGCCGGAGATGTTCGTACCGGCCCAAGATCACGAAAGCCGAACCCTCTACTCGGATCTGGACCTATTGATGAAACAGGCCCACTCGGGCCGCGTCGTGGTCGCTGTTACCGTGGAAGGAGTCTTGCAATGAGCCTCATCGCGGGCAGAGCATCTTCGCGTCGCTGCGTCCAGGAGCACCACTTCATGCTCTATCCCTCAGCGGTTGAAACCCAACTCGATTCCAAGCCGCAATTCCTCAGCCTCCCGTCGTTGCGAATCACCAAACTCTCGCAAGGTAACGATGGCCGACCCTTCAGCCGGTTGTACTCGATTAGGAAAATCATGGCTTCTGCGTCTTAAACTTTGTGTTAGACTGACAAGCACGATGAAGCCTGCCAAGACTCGAGGGTTACATGCCTAGTGCCAACCTGCTCGCTCGTTTCGCATCCGGCCCAACCCTTCTGCGCGACTCCGTCGCCGGCATGACGCGAGAGCAACTTCTCGCCTGCCCGATTCCCGGCAAATGGAGCACACTCGAAGTCGTGGCTCACCTCGCGGATTTCGAGGTTGTCTATACCGATCGGCTCACCGCCGTCATTGCCGAGGAAGTGCCCAACCTTCCGGGCCGCGACGAGCAAAAGTATGCCGCGCGGCTCGCGTACCAGGAGCGCGACTTGGAGGAAGAGCTCCATTCGATCGAGTTATCTCGGGCTCGCCTGGGGCGAATTCTGCGGTGCCTATCGGCAACCGACTGGCTACGCCTTGGCAATCACACCGAAGCCGGCCCGCTCACCCTTGAGCAATTGCTTGAACGGTTGGCGCACCACGTCGAACATCATGTGCGCTTTATTAAGGAAAAGCGCGCGGTATTGGAGCGTCATGCGGATTGACACGAGCGCTAGCCAATCGCCAGTTGTACGGTCGCCACACGCCGCACCCGTATCTTGGAAGCGCCGTTTTTCAACTTGCCAAGTCGTAATTGAGTTGCAGCCGCAGCCAAAACCCCGGCGTGCTGCCAAACGCTTTCGACAGACGGATGGCCATCTCCGGCGAAACGCCGGCTTTGCCGTTCAGTACCCGCGACAGGGTGGGGCGCGTCACACCAAGCGCTGCCGCGCCGTCGGTGACATTCAAATTCAATGCCGCCAGGCAAACGTCCCTGATGATCGGGCCCGGTGCGAAGGGGTTTTCATGGCCATGAGAAATTACCTCAACGACCGCAGCACGTACCACTATCGCTTAACGAGAGAAATGTGAAATCGCCTTCGCCATGGTTTTCTTGTGTTCTTGCGGCACGCTAAAAGAGAAATAGGCGGTTCCACTGCATGCCGCGAACCATTCGTCATACTGGTATACCACAACGATTGCGAGTTCTTCAGACACCCGTGGGTTGCGCGGCAACTGAGTCCCTTTCGGAAAGGATTGCCGCGATTGCGGCGGCAGCTCCCCTAACCTAAGTTTACCTTCTCGAAAATCTGAAAAGCTTACGCGCCAAACCAAATCCAGATCTGTCTTGGAATATAGCTCCAAGGCCAGAATCGCGTTAATTCCTGACGTGGTAATAGAAAAGAGGAGCGTATCGGATTGCTCAATCGAGATTTCAACGGCCGGACCGGCACTTATCGAGCAAATCGCGATAAAAGCGCACGCCATGAATGCGGCAACCAGTAGTATCTTCCCAAAAGTCATGTTCGCAATATATCACAAGGCACTACTATTCGGCGATAATCCCCGGACTAACGCCCCACGTCAAGCCCGCCACTCCCCCTTGTACAACCACCACAGCAGCCCCACCGCGATCACCAAGCACAAGCCAATATACGCCGGCCAGAGAGCCAAGACGCCCGGCGGAATATCGAGCGCCCGAAAGGCGCGGATACCGACCAACAGCACGCTGTCGTGCAGGAAATGAAACAGGATCGCCGGCACGATGCTGCCGCTACGAATCGTAAGGAGCCCAAGACGACGCCGAGGAAGAACGCGGGCAGGAACTGGAAGACGTTCATGTGCGACAAGGCGAACAGGAATGCGCACAGCACCACCGCGGCGCGCGGTTTGAACCGGCGCTGCAGCCCGGACAATATGAACCCGCGAAAAGCGATCTCTTCGCACAGCGCCGGCAGCAGTGCGAAAGAGAACACGAGCGGCAACCAGTTTTGTTCCAGTTCGAGACCTTCGTGCAGCGAGCGCAACTCGTGCAGCAGCGGTTGATGCTGTTCCAGCAACCTTGTCAGGTGTGGAAAGAAGCGAAAGACGGCGATGGTCGCCGCTGTCAGCGGAGGCAGAAGTACCAGAGCCAACAGCGCGGCTAACCCCAGTTGCTTGGCAGTCGGCCAATAGAGCAGCAAGGCCCGCCGCGGCCGTGCGTTGAGCAGCAGGCACATTATGAGGGCCGGTGCCGCCACGAACGCCAGCATCGTGATCGCGGCGTGCACGGCTTGCGAGAACGAGCCGAGCCCCACGGATAACCACCGCAGGCAAAATAAAGCGCGAAACAGAAGAATGCCTCGCCCGTCGTCGGCAGGGCCTCTTTGTCGCGGAACAACTGCCTGAGCCATAACCGCACCTCGATGCGCTCGGCTTCCCGGAACAAAACTTCTTCGCGCTGGAACTGCATGATGGCCCATTTGAGCGCTAGGCAGCTGTAGAGAGCAATCGGCGCCAGCACGGGCACGAAATACAGCCAGGGCACCTGTGCCACGGATGTGGCCGTCATGAGCCGCTGCATGAGCAGAGCCACGCCGGTGACCGGAATCAAGCTGTAAAACGGATTCAGTTCGACGCCCGGCGCCAGCGTGAGGAAGATCAGCGGCATCGTCAACAGAAAGAGCGGCATCAGGTAATACTGGCCTTCCTTGGAGCTGCGGGCATAGGCGCCGATGGCCAAACAGATAGCGCTGAAAAGCGCCGATAGCGGCAAGGACAGCACGACCGACCAAAGCAAGGCGCCGATCGGAAGCGCCCCTTGCGTGAATTGGGCGCCGAACTGCCAGGTCGTGATGCCCATGCTGAAGAGGTTCAAGAGCGCGGAGGCAGCGCTGAACACCCAGATCGTCAGGAACTTGCCCAGCACGATTTCCTCACGGCCGGCGGGGGTGATGAGCAATGTCTCCATGGTGCCGCGCTCTTTTTCGCCGGCACAGAGATCGACCGCCGGATAAAGCGCCCCGGCGAGCGACCACATGACGAGCATGAACGGAAAAATCCGCACCAGCAAGCCAACGATGCCGCCCGCCTTCGCCGACGCTGCGCTCGCGTTCGGTTCGCGCACCTGAAAGGGATCAGCGAAATAGCTGGGCAGGTTCTTGCGCCAGGCGGACGCGGCTCAGTTCCTTTTTCCAGTTTTCCAGTAAACCGTGGAGGCGACTGCGGGCTTGCTTGGAACGATCATCATCGGGGCGCAGCAAAAGCTCGAGCGGCGGCGGCTCTTCGGTCTTGTCGTTCTCCGCCGTCGCCAGCCGCGTGAAGAAATCCGCCGGCGCGGACAAAATGAGATCGACTTCCTTGTCCTTCAAAAGCTCGGCGTCGGCGACATCCAGCCAACGCAGGCGTATTCGGGCCTGCGCGAGTAGCAAGGTCACCTGCTCGATGGGGGAGTTCGTTTCAAAGAGCTCGCACTGGCCCGCGCGAATGAATAAGGGATAATCGAGATAGCGATGCCCAGCCGCGGCCAGAATGGCGCTGCTCGGCCAGGCACTGATTGGCGTTGCCGCCAATATTGCCAACTCGGGCACTGGGCTCAGTCCGGCGCCGGGAGGCAGGCGCGGCGGGAAATCATGCGCCTCGCTCGGGCCGGCGACGATGCCGATGACGCTCGGCTGCTCGGAAAAGCCCAGAGCGAACTTGAGGACCGCGAAGCCAAGCACCGGGTAAAGCAGCAGCGGCAGGACCAGCACCATGAACAGCGTCCGCCGGTCGCGCAGTTGGTCCCGCAATTCACGCAACCAGATGAGGCGAATGATGTGCCAGCGCATGGTTGGTGAGGTGATCTCCCGGACGCATTGGTTCACGATGATGAATTATTGCACAGGAAATGACGGCAGGCGCGGAAAGCGCGCCGGTTAGCCGCGATGCGCCGACATCGAGACTTCGCGCTCGTGGCAACGGTTAACCGATGAATATGGAAAAAAAATCGAAGCACCGATGCCCGGCGCACCAGTATCATTGGTGTGGATCACCGGTCGCTGACGCTCACGGCTCGCCCGGTGCTTGGCGAGCCGTGACCGTCAGCGACCGGTGCTACGGAGAAAAACTACCCCATGACCGGCGGACAATTGCAAGCGTTGGTTCGCGTCATTTGCCGCGCCGCGGGTGCCGACGACCTCGCCACCGACGTTGAGTGTTTACAACGTTTCACGGCGCACCAAGACCAAGACGCGTTCGCGACCCTCGTCGAGCGACATGCCCCGATGGTGCTGGGCGTCTGTGGGCGCGTGCTGGGCGATTCCAACGATGTCGAGGACGCCTTCCAGGCTACGTTCCTTGTGCTCGTCCGCAAAGCACGATCCATCGCGCGGCCCCATTTACTGGCGAACTGGCTTTACGGCGTCGCCCATCGCACCGCTTTGGATGCGAGAACCCGCCGAATCCGACGGCAAGCGCGTCATCAGGGCATCAGCGATGTCCCGGCTCGCGAGGTAAACAGCGCGGTTGCTTGGTCGGATCTCCGCGCCGTGCTCGACGAGGAAGTCGCGCGGCTACCGGAGCGCTTTCGCGTGCCGTTCGTGCTTTGTTATTTGGAAGGCCGCACGAACGAGGAAGCCGCCCGGCTCATTGGCTGCCCGAAAGGGACTGTACTCTCCCGCCTTGCCACCGCCCGCGAACGGTTGCGCGTTCGCCTGACCAAGCGTGGCCTGGCACCGTCCGCCGCGGTCCTGGCGACACTCTTGGCGGCGAGCGCGCTTCGAGCACACGCGCCGCTCAAGCTGGTGCGCAGCGCCATCGACGCCGCACTGGCCTACGCCGGCGCGAGTGTTGTCAAGGCGTCGATTGCGGTGGAAATCGTTTCTCTTGCCAACGGAGTAATTAAAACCATGTTCTGGACCAAACTCTCCCAGGCCGCTGGGATCTTGCTCATGGTCGGCGCCATCGGCAGCGCGGGTGTGCTGGCCTGGAGCCCGGGCGGCGCGCTCCAGATGAAGCGCGAGCCCGAGCTGTGGCGGATGAACCGGCGAAGAAGCAGGCTCTGCCTCAGACTGCGGAGAAAAAGCAGACTGAGGTTCCAACGAAGGCCAACGAGGAGAACTATGTCGGACGGACGGAAGCGGTGTCCACCACGGAAGTTCGGGCGCGTGCGAGCGGCTATCTCGAAAAAGTAAATGTCTTTCAAGGGATGGAAGTTAAGGATGGAGACGTCCTCTTTGCGATTGATCCGCGCGTATACAATGCCGAGCTTGCCAAGGCGGAAGCTGCTCTTAGCCAAGTCAGTTCCAGACTTAAACGCGCCGATTCTGCCGTGGATCGCGCTGGTGCGCTTCACGATAAGAAATCAATATCACAGGAAGAATTTGAAAAGACCGTTGGGCAGCGTGCCGACGCGGAGGCCGATCTGCGCATCGCCGAAACCAGTTTTGATCTCGCCAGGTGGAATCGGTTTTTTACCAACGTTAAAGCACCTACCAGCGGCGTCGTCGAAATGCGGCCAATACACGTGGGCAGCCTGGTGAAAGCGGATACGACGCTATTGGCAACGATCTGTGACGCGCGACCCGATGGCCGTTTCCTTCGACGTTGACGAAAAAACAGCCCTCCGCCTTCGCCGCGCGCTGGGGGCCGGCAATTCTTGGGCAAAGGTGCCAGCGGCTATGGGCCTAAGTGACGAGCAAGGATTTCCTCGCGCCGGAAAAATTGAGTCGACGGCAGCGTCATTAAATCCGGAGATGGGCACACTGCGCGTCCGGGCGGTGTTCCCGAACACCGATGGGCTGCTGCTGCCAGGCATGTTTTGTCGGGTGAGGCTGACGTTGCCGGCGGCCACCATGGGGCCGTGAGAGAGACGCTCCCGGCTCGCTAAACATGGCGAGCGGGGGGCGTCAGCCCCCTGATTTTTGTTTTTTGAAAACCCGAGAATCAGGGGGCTGACGCCCCCCGCTCGCCATCGTCTACGCTCGACTCTGATACAGCGCCACCAGTGCCGCGCCGATCGCCTGCGAGAGATCGCCCAACGTCGCCGGCACGATGCTGACGGTGGTGCGCTGGGCGGGCCATAGATAGGGTGCGGCGGTTTCGCGGACGATGCGCAGATAGCGGTCGCGGAAGTCCGCCGTTGTCGCTTCGGGGTCCATCAGGCCGCCGCCAATAACGAAGAACTGGGGATCGAGGGCCATGGCCAGGTTGGCGACGTGAAAGCCCAAGGCCCTGGCTTGAAAGTCGAACAACTCCACCGCGAGGCTGTCTCCCTTTTGCGCCAATCCGCGCAGGGCGAAGGCACGCTCCTTGGAACCGAGCGGCGACTTGGCGAGCGCGTGTTCGGGATGCTCGACAAGTTTGTCGGCCAACAGGTGCGGCAGGCCGCTGAGGGTCGTGTAGACTTCGATGCAGCCCCACGTTCGCCCGCAGCCACAGGGATAGGGTTTCACCTTCAATTCGTGGAGCGGCGCGGGCATGTGGCCGGCTTCCATGCCAGCGAGCGTGTCGCCGTCGAGCGGTAGGCCTCGCGCGTCGATGTAAGCACAGCCCAAACCGGAGCCGGGCGCGAGCAAGACGACGGTGCCTTTGCCGGTGCCGCGCACGCGCTGGGCTTCGGCGACCCCGCCAATGTTACCGTCGTTGCCGACGACGAGCGGCATGGGGCGGCCCGCCTTGGCGGTCAGCGCCCTGCTGAACGCCGCATGCACGTCAAACCCTTCAAAGCTCGGCGGGAGATTGGCCGAGCGATCCAATACGCCATAGCGCTGAAACGGACCGGGAATAGCCAGGCCCACGCCTTGCACGCCGTTCCATGCAAGCCCGTTTTGGGCGAGATAACCCGTGATGGCTTCGACCCAACCCGAGACGACGGCGGCGGGGCCCTTCTCGGAGTTGGTCGCTTGTTGCAGCAATTTGGTGGAGACGATGCTGCCGTCGTCCCAGGTTCCACCCACCTTGGACGTGGTCGCTCCGCCATCCAGGCCGATATAGACGTGCCGATCCGTGCTCATGTTGTTCACCTCGTGCTTTGACCTTCGGAGAATTGTATGAATAGTAGGTCCCGCCTGCCGGGCGGGACGTTGGCACTTGCAAAAGGTTAATGGTTTTGCAAGTGCGGAGGTCCCGCCCGGCAGGCGGGACCTACTTCAATAAAATGAACTGGATTGCGGGATTCGGGATACCTCATCCCACGGCTTGGGGGGTGTGCATGGGGCGCTATCTTATTGGCATTGATTTGGGGACGACCAATAGCGCGCTTGCGTATCTGGATCTGCAGACGGCCAAGACTGCGACACCCAAGATCGAGCATTTCGCGATACCGCAACTTGTGCGCCAGGCAGAGACAGCCCCGCGCGAGTTGCTGCCTTCCTTTCTTTATCTGCCCGGTGCGCACGATCTGCCGCCGGGGGCGACCGCCCTGCCCTGGGACGCGGCGTGCCCTTATGCCGTGGGCGAGTTCGCGCGCAATCACGGGCGCGCGTGCCGGGGCGACTCGTGACATCCGCGAAATCTTGGCTTTGTCATGCCGGCGTGGACCGCTCGGCGCCGCTGCTACCCTGGAGCGCGCCGCCGGATGTGCGGCGCATTTCGCCCGTCGAGGCATCGGCGCGTTACCTGCGCCATCTCGTGGAAAGCTGGAATTACGTCAAGGCCGCCAAAGACCCGGCGCAACGCCTCGAGCGGCAAACCGTCGTCTTGACGGTGCCGGCATCGTTCGACGACGTCGCCCGCACCTTGACCGTCGAAGCGGCCCGCAAAGCCGGCATCGAAGATGTCACTCTTCTGGAAGAACCCCAGGCCGCGTTTTACTGCTGGCTGGCGACACATTCGCCGCAAGAGGCTGCCCGCCTCAAACCGGGCGATCGCTGCGTTGTCGTCGATGTCGGTGGCGGCACGTCGGATTTTAGCCTGATCCAGGCGGTCGAGCAAGAAGGTGAGCTTGGGTTCGTGCGCCAAGCTGTCGGCGATCATCTGCTTTTGGGCGGCGACAACATGGACCTGGCGCTTGCCAAGTTCGTGGAGAGCAAGCTGCCGGCCGCCGGACGCCTGGATGCCGCCCAGTATGGCATGCTCACCCAGGCCTGTCGCGCCGCCAAGGAAGCGCTGCTCGGCAGCGATCCGCCCGCGAGTTTCCCGGTGACGGTCATGGGTCGCGGCCGCCAGGTTATCGGCGGCTCGCTCAATACCAGTCTCACTCCGGAGGCGGTGCGCACGGCGATCGTCGACGGTTTCTTTCCGATGGTGCCGCTCGATTCGGAACCGGCGCGGGGGCTCGTGTCGGACTTCACGAAATGGGGCTTCCTTATGTCAGCGATCCCGCGATCACCCGGCATCTCGCGTCCTTTTTAAGAAAACACGCCTCGGGCAATGATGCCCGGCCTACGGGAATTCTTTTTAACGGGGGCGTCTTCCAGCCTGAATTGCTGAGGACGCGCGTCGTTGAGGTGTTGCGCGGCTGGTTCGACCAACCCGAGACGCCCTGGCAACCGCTCGTGCTCACCAATCCATCGCTCGACTTGGCCGTCGCCTGGGGAGCGGCTCATTTCGCCTGGCTCAAGCACAGTGGCGGACGGCGCATCGGCGGCGGCATCGCCCGGTCTTATTATCTCGGGTTGCAAACTGACAACGGATAAGACTTCGGAGCAGACCGCCGTCCTGTGCGTCGTGCCCCAACATCTTGAAGAAGGCCGAGAAATCGTGCTTCATGAACCCGAACTGGAACTTGCGTTGGGGCAGCCGGTCGTCTTTCCGCTCTATACTTCCACCGTCCGCGCCGACGACAAGGCCGGGCGATTTGCTGCGTCCGGCTCGTGCGCAACTGCGGCAGCTTCCGCCTTTGCACACGGTTTTGCGCGGCGGCAAACGCAGCGGCACGCGCGGCGTGCCCGTCAGCCTGGCGGCGCGCTGCACCGAAATCGGCACGCTTGAATTGTTCTGCGTTGCGCGCGACGGCAACAACCGCTGGCGCCTCGAATTCAATGTGCGCGACGTGGTTGCCGAACCAGACGATAAGGGGGATGACGCCCCGCATGCTGAAAACACGCTCACCGATGTCTGGCCCGAAGATCAAGTGCAAGCGGCCGCCCATTTGATTCGCGCGGCTTATGCCCCCGAAAACCAAGGGGATCCCAAGCAGCTCACCAAGGCGCTGGAAGCCATCCTTGAAGCGGGTCGCGACAAGTGGCCAACGGGCTTGTGCCGGCGCTTGTGGGACTTTCTTGCCGAGGTGGCGGAGCAGCGCAGGATTTCGCCCGCTCACTTGAGCCGGTGGTACAATCTCGTGGGCTTTTGCCTGCGGCCTGGCTTCGGTGCGCCGCTCGACAAGTTTCGCGTCGAACAATTGTGGAAGCTGTTGCACGCTCCCCGACCGGCAGCCGCCAACCGTTCCGGCGGTGCGGCAGCCCGACTGGCGCCTCCCGAGGGCGGCGCCGACTTTTGGATCATGTGGCGCCGGGTCGCCGGGGGATTGGGCTTGCCCTTGCAAAACACGCTTTTCAATCGGCTGCGTCCAGTGCTCGTCCCCGGTAAAGGCAAGAACCCGGCCAAGCCCGGCGCCAACGAACTCACGGAAATGTGGCGGGCCGCTGCCGCCCTTGAACGGCTGGATCCCAAGGCCAAGGAGATGCTCGGCCAGGCCGTCCTCAAAGTGTGCCGTCGCAGCCCGGTGCCCCCCTATGCCTTTTGGTCGCTGACGCGCCTGGGAGCGCGCGTTCTACTCTATGGCCCGCTGAACGCCGTCTTGCACCCGCAGCTTGTCCAAGGCTGGCTCGACGCGATCCTCAGCTTCGAGCCAGGCAACCACAGCGAACGGCTCGCGTGGACTTTTTGCCTGGCGCAACTGGCGCGGCGTTGCGGCCAGCGCGCACTCGATGTCGATGACAGCCATCGGAACAGCGTCGTCACCGTGTTGAAAGCACAAGCCATCCCCGAACAGTGGCTGCGCATGGTTGAGGAAGTCGCCGAGTTGGGAGCGGACGAACAGAGCCAGATGTTCGGCGAGGGTTTGCCGATTGGGTTAAGGCTTTTGCGCGAGACCGTTTAGCCGCGACTGCGCAGCGGAGCGCGGGCTCCGGCGCTCCGCTGCGCGTCGCGGCTAAACGGAAATAAAAACCTTGATCTTCGCCCGAGCGCCGCTATCCTTTTTCCATAACGGCACACAGCGCACTTGTCACAACAAAAAAGGAGACGGATCATGTCCATGTACATCGGCGAAGCGCTCGCGGGCGAAGGCAATGAAATCGCGCACATCGATATGTTGATCGGTTCCAAGGACGGCCCGGTCGGCACCGCGTTCGCGAACGCGCTGGCCAATCAAAAGGCGGGCCATTCCAATTTGCTGGCGGTGTTGGCGCCCAACTTGATCTGCAAGCCGGCTACCGTCATGATCACCAAGGTCACCATCAAAGGCGCCAAGCAAGCGGTGCAGATGTTTGGCCCTGCCCAGGCCGCCGTCGGCAAAGCCGTGGCCGACAGCGTCGCCGCCGGCGTCATTCCCGCCAAGGACGCGGAAAACCTCGTCATCGTCTGCGGCGTCTTCATCCACTGGCAAGCCGCCGACGACAACAAAATCTACCAGTACAACTATGAAGCGACCAAGCTCTCCATCGCCCGCGCCATGAAGGGTGAGCCCAAGATCGAGGAAATCACCGCGAAGAAGGACACGGCCAAGCATCCGTTTTCGCCGAAATAGCAGGAGTTCTAACCACAGAGTCACAGAGAGCACAGAGCAAAGAAGTTGGATCTCTCTGTGTTCTCTGTGACTCTGTGGTGAATGCATTTCTTTCCTGGCACGGGCAATGAAGAACATCCTCCTCCAACTCGACACCGATCCGCAGCCCAGCGTCTTTGATCGCGTGGTGGCCATCGATGCCGGCGCGGATGAGGTCTTTAGCCATGGGAGCGTGAAGCCCGAAGATGTGCAAGCGCTAGTCCATGGGGCCATCTTCACGCGCGCTGCCAAGGATTTAAAGCACACGGCGATCTTTATCGGCGGTAGCGACGTGGCGGCGGCGGAAATCCTTCTCAAGGAAGCGCTCAAGCACATGATCCCGCAATTTGGCTTGCGGGTGTCGGTGTTGCTCGACGCGAATGGTGCGAACACCACGGCAGCGGCCGCCGTCCGCGCGGCCGCCAAAAGCCTGGACTTGAAGGGAGCGCCGGCCTTGGTGTTGGGCGGCACCGGACCAGTCGGGCAGCGCGTGGCGCGTCTGCTGGCCCTGGAGGGCGCCGACATCCGCGTCGGTTCGCGGCAAGCCGAGCGTGCGGCAGCGGTCTGCCGTAAAATAGTCGGCAAAGTGCCCGGTGCGATGCTGACGGCTATGCCGACGGGAACGTCCGATGAAGTAACCGCGGCTTTGCAGAATCGTGCGCTCGTCATTGCCGCCGGCGCGGCAGGGAAGGTTTTGTTGGCCCGGACCGCATGGCGTCAATGTTCGTCGCTCAAAGTGCTGGTCGATCTCAACGCCGTGCCACCGTTGGGCATCGAAGGCGTGGACGTAACGGACAAAGCAGTAACGCGCGATGGCGTCGTTTGCTATGGCGCGATCGGCGTGGGTGGGACCAAGATGAAAATCCACAAGGCGGCCATCGCCAGGTTGTTCGAGAGTAACGACCAGGTGCTGAATGTCGAAGAGGTGCACGGGATTGCGCGGGGGATTGGGTAAAAACGCGCTCCGCTGCGCGTCGCGGCTAAACATCATATCGCTTCCGGCCCGCTTTCGCCGGTGCGAATGCGGATGCAGTCTTCGAGGGGTAAAATAAAGATTTTGCCGTCGCCGATGCGGCCTTCGGGGCCCGTGCGGGCGGCTTCCATGATGGCATTGACTGTCGGTTCGACGAAATCCTCGTTGACGGCGATTTGCAGTTGCACCTTTTGCAGTAGGTTCACGGTCAATTCGTGGCCGCGATAGACCTCCGAGTGTCCCTTCTGCCGGCCAAAGCCCTGCACATCGACGATGGTGAGACGAAACACTTCGACCTTGTTAAGCGCCTCCTTGACGGCTTCGACCTTGGCAGGTTGGATGATGGCGAGGATGAGTTTCATGGCAATGTTGACACCTTCGCTTTCGTGGGGCGGCTCTCCCGAGCCGTCTTATTATAGGACGGCTCAGGAGAGCCGTCCCACATCTCGTCGATCTTCGATGTGCCATTAATCCGCAGCTGTCAACAGTTCCCGCAAATGCACTTCCACCGAGTCGGCGAGCGCATTGACGTTGTAACCGCCTTCCAAGCAGCTTACCAGCCGGCCACCGGCGTACGTTGACGCGACGTCCGCCACTTGTCGCGTCAATTCCGCGAAATCCTCGGTTTCCAGGCCGAGCGAGCCGATCGGATCGAGCGCATGGGCATCGAAACCGGCGCTGACGAGGACGAGTTCCGGTTTGCTGATGGCCGCCGCCTTGGCCAATGCATGCCCGAACTGCTGGTGATAATCTTTGCGCGCTATCCCGAACCGCACCGGCACATTGAGCGTGTAGCCAAGTCCGCCGCCCAGTGCCGGTCTCGTCGGCAGCGCCGGTGCCGGGATAAAAGCCCATGCCATGGCGATGGATGCTGAAAAAGTAGACGCCTGGATCGGCGTAGAAGATGTCTTGCGTACCGTTGCCGTGGTGGACGTCCCAGTCCACGATAAGAATGCGACTTAAGCCATGAGCGCGCCGAGCGTGCGCCGCCGCCAGGGCAATGTTGTTGAACAGACAAAAACCCATGCTCCGCGCCTTGGTTGCATGATGGCCCGGCGGCCGCACCAGGCACAGCGCGGTCGTCTCGGGGCCGTGGATGACCGCATCGACAGCTGCGACGCACGCGCCGGCGGCGGCGCGTGCCACATCGAACGAATCGGGCGAAACCACGGTATCGGGGTCGAGCATGCCTCCCCCTTCGCCGACGAGACTGCGCACTCTTTCGATTACGATGGGATCATGAACCTCACCCAGGGCTGTCTCGGGCAGTGGTTGAAACGGTCCCCGCATGCACCGATCGGCCAGACCAGCGGCGTCAAGGCGCGCAGTGACGGCGCGCAGGCGCTGGGGTGTCTCGACGTGCGGACCCGTGTCGTGGCGTAAAAAAAGCCGGTCCGTATATAGAATCGTCATTTCAGCTCTCGAAGGCCGCCGTCTTATCTTCACCAGCCGTCAATGACGATGCCTTGGCAAGATCGCTGGACGACGCGGCATTTCTTTGTGCTTGCAACGGTCATTGGGCCAACATAGGATAGCGATAGTGGTGGATTGCCGGTCCGAGGTAGTCAATCCTCGAGTCACATCAAGGATCGACCCATTGACAACAACCTATTGGTCGAGGCGAACCATGTCAAAGCACACAAGGCGATTGGTGGGAGCAGCGTTGCTCGTGGCGATGTTGGGCGGAGTTGCCGGCATGCCGAGGTGCAGTTCAACTTCAATCCCAACATGAACCCAAACTTGGTGTCGGGCCTCAACCAGGCCCAATACATGGCATATCTGCAACAGCTCTCCGCTGCCCGCGCCGCGGCCCAGGCCCAGTCGCTATTTCAGACCACCGGCGCCGGCCTAACGGGCGTCAATCCCTATGCGCCGATCACGAGCAATCCGTATGCGGCGAGCGTCGCCAATCCCTACAACCCGACCGGCGCCTATGGGTCGCCGTATGATTCGAGCTACTACAACCCCTATATGCCCTATGCCGACGCCGCCGGCAGCGTCTTGCGCGGGCAGGCCGATGTGATACGGGCTTACGGCACCGCCATTCAAAGCCAGGAACAAGCACGCATGCTGCGCGAGCAAGCGTTGCAAGCCCGGCTCGACACCAAGAAAAAACGCTTTGATCTGGAAATGTACATCAAGGCCAACACGCCGACTTTCACCGAGGAACAAGCCAAGGTCGCCAAGATGACGCTCAAGCGCATCCAGACCAATTCAAGTGAGCCGGAAATTGCCAGTGGCAAGGCCCTCAACCTGCTGCTCACCGACATGGCCCGCTACCCCGGCAAGAGGTCGACAGTCGAGCCGCTTCCCCTGGGGGACGACGTGATGTCGCATGTCAACGTGTCGAAAGGGGACTACAGCCTGGGTGTTCTTCGCAACGGCGGCGAATTCACCTGGCCGATCGCTTTTCAGGAATCGTTCCCGCCCGAGCAACTGCGCTTGATTGCCAACCAGGCCAAGGCACTGGTAACCGGCGCCGACAAAGGCAAAATCGACACGAACCTTCTCAAGGACATGCGAGTGGAAGTGGACAAGCTCCGCGATCAGCTGCTGCAAAAGCTCAACGAGATTCCGACCACCCAGTATTTGGACGCCAAGCGCTTTCTCAAGGATTTCGACGACGCCCGCGTGGCCCTCGAACGCGGCGAAGCCTCGACCCAGGGCAGTTTTCAAAAGTGGGCCGCGGGCGGCAAGGACCTGCACAAGCTCGTCGATTACATGGTCAGCAATGGCCTTCGCTTCACGCCCGCCACGCAGGGCGATGAGTTCGCCTATCGCGCAATTTATACGGGCATGGCCGCCATGGACGTGGCACTGAATGGCCTCAACGGCACACTTGCCGCTGAAACTCCCGCTGAAGCGAAGGAAAACCCCTGAGCTTCACGATCCGCGCAAACCAAGAGCCGCGCACGCAGTAAGCGGGTTATCGCAACCGCTTACCATGTGCGCGGCTCTTGGCATCGCATTTCGCCCAATCATCAAAGTCAGCGCGGTTTAATGGTTTGCCGGCATGTTCCCCAGCCCGTTTGCAAGGAAGGTCTTCCAAAGGAAAACGAGTCGGGCCTGTACAAGCACTTTCACCGCTGATTTTGGCGAGAACGTCAGGAACTTGCCGGAGCGTTTGCCGATTCTCTTTCCTGGAACACGTGCCGATGACTGCTTAATGAATTCACGGTGGCTTGATGCAACGCTTCACCATCCAGTACACGACCGAAGCGACCGAATCGTGTTGTCCGGCTTGCGGCATGGTTGGCGCTGCCAAGAAAGGGCCGCGGTTGTTTCCTCACGATAGCGAGACACCCATCTGTCACGATTGCGGCAAGCGTCTGGCACCGAATCTGGTTGCCTTGCTCGATTTGGCCCACGTCGCGGACAAGGTCAGCCGGCGTGCGCGCCACATGCTGACGCCGTCAATGGAATCACTTCTGGATTTGGCTCGCGCCGCCGAAAATTACTCGCACTCGCGCCGAAGATGGCGCTGGGCGCGTAATCATGGCCCCACTGTCCACGGGTTCTGCTCCATGGTGCGCGGCTGGGCATAGATCACGACTCGAGCTTCCTCGATGGCGCGGTTTTCGGGCCAGCGATAAACCAGCTTCGCGTGTTGGCGCAAGTCGTCTTCTTTGGCTTTGCGGCCCGTGTCGCTTTCCAGGGCCGTGCGCGTGACCACCACATAGCAGGTCGGTTGACAATCCTTGGGCAACACCGGCTTTTTCTGTTCCTCGAAAAGCTGGCCGGCGTAATAGTGCGAATACGCATGGTCGTCGATCACCACGTCACCCTTGGCCAACTTCGGCGCGAACCACAAGCCCGCCTGGTGATTGCCGACTCGATTGCCGTGCAAACGTTGCATGGTTTTGGGCACGCACACGGCTATCGTCAACATGAGCGTGATGATGGTGAGTGCCCGTAAAGTCAGCGACGGGCAAGGTTCACGGCGCCGCTTGTGCCACCAGGCCCAACCGCGCGGCGCACTCGCGCATGCCCACGATCTGTGAAAAAACTGCCGCATAAAATCAGCACCATCATGTGACGATCGGAAACATAAAACTCCACCATCGCCAACAAAAGCAAGACGGAACCGTGAAGCAAGCAATAGCCTGCCGGCACCCAAAAACTCGCATCGCGCCCCCACCCTCGCCAATTCCACCAAAGCGCCAGCAGCGCGGGCAACCAGCCGAAGTAATTGAAGCCTTGCGTGAACTCGGCGGCCATCGCACGCAGGGCGCGGCTGAGTCGCACCGGGAAATAGTCCGTCCGTTGGATGAATGCGCCAAACAGCGCCCCGCCGACCAGCGCCTCGCCATGACCCGGAGCGAACGTCTCGATGGGATGGCTGTCGTGGCGGGCGATGAAGTTGCGAATGTCGCGCACCGCCGGCTTGTTGGTGAAGTGCCCGGTCGTCAAGAAATAAATGCTGCCCACGGCAAGCGCCGCCGCACCCAGGCTCGATGCGCAGGCGGCAAATGGGAGCCAATGTTTACGCCACGGTTTAATAAGCTGCATGCCGGCAAGCACCGCGCCGACTGTCATCAAAATCAACGCGCCTTCCGGCCTGGTGAGGTATGCGAGCCCACACCAAACACCGCACCAGGCGAAGGTGCCTGGCCGATAGGTGCGCACCGCCACGACGCTGCGCCAAAGAGCCATGGCGACGAAGAACAAAAACAGTGCCTCCGAAATGCCGTCGGACAGGTGATGTCCGCTAACGGGCAGATATTGAAAGAACAGCGCGCTCCAGAAGGCAATCTGTCGATCGAACAGCTCTTTGCCCAGATAATACATGGGAACGAGCAGCGCGATGCCGCCAACGTGGACGCCAGTTGGCGCTAATCCGCATGCTCAGCGCGTTGGTGCCTGCGATGCCCGCACGGGTTGCGAGACTGCCCAGACCGCCAACGGATAACCGGGATGTTGGTGGTTGCCCAGGAGAACTTCTTGCCACGGCTTGCTTTCGAACTGCAGCGCGTAGCGAATGAAGCCGATACTGTCGCGCGCCGCCACTTCCGTGTTATAAAGCAGCCAAACGCGCAGCGGCAGCACCAGCATCAGCAAAGTCGCCAGACACCGCCAATCGCGCCAACGATTTTTTGATTCGTCCATGAACAGCCATCCATTTCTTCCGTGTGCGATGCGCCGCAAATCCTGAAATGGATGCGCCAGGCCGGTCAATACGTGTCGGGCGAGGCGAGCGAGGGGCGTCAACCCCTGTGTCCTTACGGGTTCCACGACAGGGGGCTTACGCCCTCCGCTCGCCTAAGTTATTCTTCCCCTCCGGGCCGACGCCGCTGTGTTTTGCGAAGTGCGGTGTGCTTTTTCGCTTGCAGCCGCCGCTCTTTGGAGGAGCGCGATGGTTTCGTGGGCCGCCGCTTTTTGGGCACGTGAAGTGCCTTGATGACCATGGCATGCAGCTTTTCCAGGCAGTCGGCCACATTCTTCGCCTGATCGCGGTAGCGCTGCGAGTCGAGTACGAGAATGCCTTCCGTCGTGATGCGCCAGCGGTTTTGCGCGGCGAAGCGGGCCTTGACTTCCGCCGGCAGGGACGTGTTGGCCCCGAAATCCCAATGCAGCACGGCCTTGGACGCCACCTTATTGACGTTCTGCCCACCGGGCCCGCCGGAGTGCGCGAACGTAAACCGGAATTCGCGCTCCGGTATGGCGATCGTTTCCGTGATGGTCATGGCGGTGTCCGCTCAGTGCGTGCGCGGCTCATTGGAGGAATTGAATGAGACGTCGCACGCCAAGGCCTTTTTTAGGCGGCTGAGATACTCCTTACGAGAGATCTCGATCGCCCCCAAGCGGGTGGTGTGCCTGGTCACCATCTGGATGTCAAAGAGTTGCACGCCGAGGCGGCGTAGGTGATCCATGAGGAATGCGAGCGCCACCTTCGAGCCATCGGTCCGCCGCGTGAACATGGATTCGGCGGCGAAAAAACCACGGATGGCCACGCCATAGACGCCGCCGGCAAGCTCACCGTCAAGCCAACTTTCGGCGCTGTGCGCCCAACCAAGCTGGTGCAAGCGTTCGTAGGCCGCCATCATTTCGGACGTGATCCACGTGCCCTCCTCGCGATCGGCGCAGCCGCGGATGACTTGGCCAAAGGCTTGATCCAGCGTGCACGAAATTTGCCCGAGCGCAGTGTCCGTCGCCAGGCGGCGGGAGATGTGCAGGGCGTCCATTTCGACAATGGCCCGGGGATCGGGCGACCACCACAGCACCGGGCCACCCTCGTCGAACCATGGAAAAATACCCGAGCAATACGCCTCCAAGAGCCGGCGCGGCGTCAAATCGCCGCCGATGGCCACCAGGCCCATCTCGTCGGCGAATTCGGGATCGAGAAAGCTAGCCATGCGTTCCATGCTAACAGCGACGGCTGAAAAAAAGGAAGCGAAAGCGCCCGAATAGGGTAGATCCAGCGGATTCGGAGGAGTCTCATCCCAGCGGTGGAACCTTATATCACGCTATTTCAAGCAGCAAAATGAGCAGTACCCCGAATGCCCGCGGGTCCTAAAGGAAATCGTGGCAGCGACCAAGGCGTTGGCGGGGCTGCAGACTGCCGCGTTTTCCATAAACATAACCTGCGCTCGAAGACTCGTGCTTCTCATGCATAAAGGAATTCTAAATTGGCGGATGAACTGCCTCCTTCCAGCGTACCTCCGGTCGCCCTCCGGTCCGTCCGGTGCCAATGGTGCCGGTGACGAGCCGCCTCTGCGGATCGAGGATGAGCTCAAGGAAAGCTACCTAAACTACGCCATGAGCGTCATCATCAGCCGCGCGTTGCCCGGACGTGCGCGACGGCCTCAAGCCTTCCCAGCGGCGCATTTTGTTGGCCATGCACGATCTGGGCCTGGGCCCGACCGCGTCCACGTCCAAGTGCGCCGGCATCGTCGGCGAGACGATGAAGCGCTACCATCCTCACGGCGACAACGCCATCTACCCGACGCTGGTGCGCATGGCCCAGGACTGGAACATGCGCCACCTGCTCATCCAGGGGCCAGGGCAACTTCGGCTCCATCGCCGGCTTGCCTCCCGCGGCCATGCGCTACACCGAAGCCCGCCTGTCCCCGGTGGCCGCCGAAATGCTGGAGGACTTGGAACGCGACACCGTCGATTTCATGGACAATTACGACGGCAAATATCGCGAGCCGCTTGTCCTGCCGTGCAAATTTCCCAATCTGCTGGTCAACGGCTCGGACGGCATCGCCGTCGGCATGGCCACCGAGATTCCGCCGCACAACTTGCGCGACATCTGCAACGCCGTCATCCGCGTCATCGATGATCCTGACGTTGCCATCGACCATCTCATCGAGCTTGGTGGCCGGCCCTGATTTTCCCACCGGCGGCATCATCTGCGGCCGCCAGGGAATATACGACGGCTATCGCACCGGACGCGGCAAAATCACGCTTGCGTGCCCGCGCCGACATCGTCGAGGAAGGACGTTCCAACTACATCGTCATCAAGGAAGTTCCCTACCAGCAGACGCGCAATCGCTTGCACGAGATCATCGGCGAGTTGGTCAAGAACGAACGCATCAAGGGCATCGCCGACGTCAAGGATGAATCGAGCGCCCGGACCGGCGAGCCGGTTCGTCTGGTCGTCTACCTCAAGCGCGACGCCGACGCCCATATCGTGCTCAACCAGCTCTATCAGTTTTCGCCGCTCGAAAAAACCGTCAGCATCATTCTGCTCGCGCTGGTGGATGGCTTGCCGCGCACGCTGTCGCTCAAGCAGATGCTTGAAGAGTTCTTGCGGCATCGCGTCAAGGTCATCCGTCGGCGCACGGAATACTTGCTGCGCGAGGCCAAGCGGCGCGGCCATATTCTGGAAGGGCAACTGATCGCCATTTCGTCGCTGGACGAGGTCATTCGCGATTTGCCGATCCGCGCCCAGCCGCACCGAGGCCAAGGCGCAGCTGCAAGGGCTGGAAGTGGCAGCTGCCGGTCATGGAGCGCGCGCTCGGCGCCGAGCATTTCGCCGCCTGCAACGCGAACTCGGCGCGCAAGCCAGCTATCACATGACCGAGGCCCAGGCCGAAGCGGTGGTGCGGCTGCAACTGGGCCAACTGGCGGCCCTGGAGCGGGACGAAATCTTCAAGGAGTATAACCAGCTTCGCGAGCATATCCGCGGCTATGAGGATCTTCTGTCCAGCGAGCAAAAGATATCCTTAACCTCATCCGGGCCGACATGATCGAGCTGCGCGACAAATACGGCGAGGAGCGCCGCACCGAAATCATCGAAGGCGAGTTGAGCCGGGCCACCATGGAGGAGCTCATCGCCGAGGAAACCAACGCGGTCACCTTGAGCCACAATGGCTACATCAAGCGGCTGCCGCTCAACACCTACCGCACGCAGCACCGCGGCGGCAAGGGCGTCTCGGGCGGCGCGGCCCGCGAGGACGATTGGATCGAGCACTTTTTCGTCGCCTCGACGCACGCCTACTTGCTCTGCTTCACCAATCGCGGCCAGATGTATTGGCTCAAGGTCTACGAAATCCCGGAAATGAGCCGGACCAGCGCCGGCCGGGCCATCGCCAATGTCCTGTCGCTCAAGGAAGACGAGAAGATCACCAGCGTCATTCCCGTGCGCCGCTTCGACACCACCAGCTTCCTGCTCATGGCCACCCGCAAGGCCAAATCAAGAAGACGGCCCTGCAAGAATACAGCCGGCCCAAGGCCGGCGGCATCATCGGCATCAACCTGGAGGAGGGCGACACGCTCATCGATGTCGCCCACATTCAGCCCGGCGACGAGATTCTCTTGTGCACGCGCCAAGGCATGGCCATTCGCTTCGCCGAGAGCGATGCCCGCGCGATGGGCCGCAACACCAAGGGTGTCAAAGGCATCTCGCCTCATGGAGGGCGACGCCGTCGTCGGCATGGTCATCGCCGATCCCGATGGCGCCCTGCTCACCGTCTGCGCCAACGGCTACGGCAAGCGCACGCCGTTCGGCCCCAATACGTCGCGGCGTCAGCCGAAAGCGAGCAGGTCCCGGCTGGAAGAAATGACCGACGAAGAGCCGGCCGAGGAACCCATCCGCCGAGACAACCGATGACGCGGAAGCGACTTCATCCCCTTCGGCCATGCGCTATCGCCGCCAACGCCGCGGCGGCAAGGGGCTGCGCGACATCCGCACCAGCGAGCGCAATGGCCCGGTCATCGGCGTCGTCCCCGTGCGCGACGGCGACGACATCATGCTCATCACCACGCAGGGCATGGTCAATCGCACGCACGTCAGCGAAATCCGCATGATCGGCCGCAATACCCAGGGCGTCCGCATCATGAACCTCAACGAAGCCGACAAGATCGCCTCCATCGCCAAGATCGCCAAGGAAGACGTGGCGGAAGAAGTGACACCGCGGACGAATTAAAATGAGCATTCAAGCCGCGAGGTTGAGGTACGCCGAAACCCGCGGGTTTCGGCGTACCTCAACCTCGCGGCTTGGAGGATGCATAATTTGCACTTTCGCCACCTCCCTCCTTTGCTATAATCACCAACCTACCAATTATACCGATGTGTCCCTCGTGGGCACGCTTCCAGAGGACTAGACCGTGTCAAGCAAGCACTATCTTTTTACCAGTGAATCGGTGTCGATGGGCCATCCGGACAAGGTGGCCGACCAAATCAGCGACGCCATTCTCGATCACTGCCTTGCCGCCGATCCCATGAGCCGCGTCGCTTGCGAGACCATGGTCACCACCGAACTGGCCATCGTGTCCGGCGAGATCACGACCAACGCCGACCTGTCGCGCTCGACCATCGACGGCATCGTCCGCAAGACGATCAAGGAAATCGGCTACACCGATCCCAATATCGGCTTCGCGGCGGACACCTGCCAGGTCCTGTCGCATCTCCACAAGCAATCGGGCAACATCGCCCAGGGCGTCGATACGGGCGGAGCCGGCGACCAGGGAATGATGTTTGGCTTCGCCTGCCGGGAAACCAGCACGCTCATGCCGCTGCCCATTTATCTGGCGCATCGGCTGGTGGAAAACCACTCCAAGCTCCGGGCCGGCGGCGAGATCAAATGGCTGCGACCCGACGCCAAAAGCCAAGTCACCGTCGAATATGAAGCCGACGGCACGCCGCATCGCATCCACACGGTCGTCCTGTCCACGCAACATGATGAAAGCGTGATGAGCAAGAAAGGCGGCCAAGAGTACTTCTCCGACGAGGCCCGCCAAATCATCGTCGATAAGCTCATCCTGCCCACGCTTGAAAAAAGAATGGCCCGACTTGCTCAAAGGCGATTTCGAGATCATTCTGCCGGGTGCCGCGCCGGGCAAGATCAAGCAAGACAGCATTCGCTGCGCACATCAATCCGACCGGCTGCTTCCTGGTCGGCGGTCCGCACGGCGA
The DNA here is from genome assembly GCA_963750865.1 of uncultured Planctomycetota bacterium. Taxonomy (GTDB): domain Bacteria; phylum Planctomycetota; class Planctomycetia; order Gemmatales; family Gemmataceae; genus CAVVSQ01. Next base: position 459,801 of record CAVVSQ010000014.1, on the reverse strand, counting down.
TTGCGGTTTGACGGGACGCAAGATCATCGTCGATACCTACGGCGGCCGCGGCCGCCACGGCGGCGGCGCCTTCTCCGGCAAGGACCCGACCAAGGTCGATCGCTCGGCCGCTTACATGGCCCGCTACATCGCCAAGAACATCGTCGCCGCCGGACTGGCCGATGAATGCGAAGTCCAGCTTTCCTATGCCATCGGCTACCCCGATCCGCTCAATATTTGGGTCAACACCAATGGCCGCACCAAGCACGGCGTCACCGACGAGCAACTCGTCGAACTCATTCGCAAGCATTTCAAGCTGACGCCCAAAGGGATCATCGAAACGCTCAATCTGCGCCGGCCCATCTACAAAGAAACGGCCCGCGACGGCCATTTCGGCCGCGAGCTCCCCAATTTCTCTTGGGAAAAGACCGACAAAGCGGACGCTCTGCGCAAAGAAGTCGGCAAGCCGGCGCTCGCCCACGCGTAATGAGGTGCCTTCAAGGAGCCGCGACGAAGTAAGCGGTTTAGCCAGTGGCGCGTTGGCTAACCGCTTACTTCGTGTCGCGGCTCTTTTGCCGCATAGTCAAGTCCTTGACACAGCTCGCTTCCCCCGATAGACCTCTTTTGTCGGTCCGGATTCACGTCGGACTTCCATGAGGAGAAATCACGATGACAGGTAAGACACTGTTTATGGCGGCAGCGCTCCTGTTCGTTGCCCCTCGTGGGGTCATGGCGCGCGGGGGCCGCGGACGAGAAAAACTTCAACTTGATCTATGTTCCCACGGAAGAGGAAGTCATCGACAAGATGTTCGCGATGGCCAAGTTGACCAAGAAAGACACGGTCTTTGATTTGGGCTGCGGCGACGGCCGCATCTGCGCCATGGCTTGCAAGAAGTTCGGCTGTAGCGCCGTCGGCATCGATCTCAATCCCGAGCGCATCAAAGAGTGCATGGACACCATCAAGAAATATGGCGTCGAAAAGTTCGTCAATCCGGAGTTCAAGCTGGAATATCGCCTGGGCAACGCCCTCACCGTGCCTGACTTCAACCGGGCCAGCGTCGTCATGCTCTATATGCTCCCGGAATTCATGGACCTTTTGGAACCCATCGCCCAAAAGACGCTCAAACCAGGCACGCGCATCGTTTCACACGACTATCGCTGGCACAAAGACGACTGGGAACCCGAGCAGACGATCGAGTTCAAGGGCCCCAATCGCACCCACACCCTTTATCTGTGGACCGTAAAAGCAAAATAAGCGCTTAGCCGCGACGCGCAGCGGAGGCGCGCGAGGCAATCCGGCCCCGCGCTCCGCTGCGCGTCGCGGCTAAACAATCAGCAGGAGTGCCCCTTGCCATTGGTCGTCCAGAAATTTGGCGGAAGCAGCGTCGCGACGGCAGAGCGCATCATGGCCGCGGCCCGGCGCGCGATCCGGGCCAAGCAGGCGGGCAACGAGGTCATCGTCGTGGTCAGTGCCCGCGGCGACACCACCGACGAACTAATCGAGCTTGCCCGCGAAATTTGCGAGCAGCCGCCGGCGCGAAATGGACATGTTGCTCGCCACCGGCGAACAGATTTCCATCGCGCTCATGGCCATGGCGATCCAATCACTGGGCGAGCCCGCGATCAGCTTCACCGGGGCGCAGATCGGCATCGTCACCGACAGTTTTCATACCAAGGCCCGCATCAAAAACATCTCCACCCAGCGGATGCACGAGGCGCTCAAAGAAGGCAAGGTCGTCATCGTGGCCGGCTTTCAAGGCGTCGATGAGCAATACAACATCACGACGCTGGGCCGGGGAGGATCCGATACGACTGCCGTCGCCCTGGCAGCAGTCATGAAGCACGAGGCCTTGCGGGGCGACGAAGTCGGCTGCGAAATCTACACCGACGTGGATGGCATCTATTCGACCGACCCGCGCGTGGTGCCCGAAGCGCGCAAGATGGAAGCGATCAGCTACGATGAGATGCTGGAATTGGCGTCGGTCGGCGCCGGCGTCATGCACTCGCGCAGCATCGAGTTCGCCAAGAAATTCGACGTGCCACTCCAGGTGCGCTCGTCGTTCTCCGACACCGAAGGGACCTGGATTGTCCCGGAGACGGATTGGATGCGCGAAGTCGTCGTGTGCGGAGCGGCGCTTCTCAAAGATGAGGCACGCGTCAGCCTGGAGGGGGTGCCCGATCAGCCGGGCATCAGCCACCGCGTCTTTTCGGCCATCGCCGACCAGAACATCGCAGTCGACATGATCGTGCAGAACGTGGGCTCCGCCGGCCAGCGCGAGCCTGAGCTTCACGGTTTTACGCAACGAATTGCCCACCACGTTGACCGTGCTGCAGCCATTGGCCGCATCTTTGGGGGCGACGGTGGCCCATGAGGAGGAAGTCAGCAAGGTCTCGATCGTCGGCACCGGAATGCGAACGCACACCGGCGTCGCCGAAAAGATGTTCGCCGCCCTGTCGTCGGCGGGCGTCAACATGAAAATGATCACCACCGGCGATATCAAGATATCGGTGCTCGTGGACAAGGCCGACGGCGTCAAGGCGCTGCGCGCCGTTCACCAAGCATTCAATCTGGACAAGCCGCGCGCCGGCGCCGGCTTGGCTGGACCCGCGAAGCCGAGCGCTTTCAAAGCGCGCCGGCCTGCCGTCTTGGATGAAAACGGTGGTCGGGATCTGGCGAGCATCACGCAAAAACTGTCCAGCATGGAGGACATCGTCGTCAGCGACGTTCTCCTGACGACCGACCAGGGGCGCATCACGGTCTTCAATCTACCGGACCGTCCCGGAATATGCTCGGTCGTTTTTCAGGCGGTTGCAGCCGGCGGCATTGTGGTCGACATGATCCTGCAAAGCCTCGGCGGTCAGGGGCGCGCCCACCTGTCGTTCTCCGTGCCGGCGGCCGACCTGGAGCGCGCTTTGCAATTAACCCGCAAGCTCGTGCAGACCATCGACCCGGCCGGGCAGGTCGTGGCCGACGCCAATATGGCGTGTCTTTTGGTCTTGGGGATCGGCATGCGCACCCACACCGGCGTCGCCCGGCGCATGTTCGGCGCCTTGGCCCAGCGCGGCATCAACATCAGCATCATCAACACCAGCGAGGTGCGCGTGAGCGTCGTCGTCGATCGCGGTCGCGGCGAGGAGGCGCTGGTTGCCCTTAAAGAAGCGTTTCATATTTAGAATGCCGCCAACATCTCCATCGCTAATTCGCCAAGGCGTTCCTCGCTGACACGGACCGCGGCGCCGCAAGCAGGGCAGCAGACGCCGTCGCCGAGTGAGGTATAAATTGAATCCTCGAAGGTATTGCCGTCGCCGAGTGAGTACCACGGCTCGCCGGAAACGGAACTTACGTCGTCCGAAGCCATGAAGCGATAGGAACAATGGGTGCAGTGCATTTCGATGTGCATGGCCATCCTCCGTGGTTGATTGGTGCCTACGCTGCCGTTGTACAAGCAAGGACGATACCAAAGCCGCGCGGGTTCGGAATGGAGGAACGTTTTGTGTCCCAAGTGCCTGAATGGACGAGCTTAAGGAATTTAATTTAGAGTGGGCGAATTGCGTAAAATGGTCGGGTCGAATGAAACTTGCGGGACGTGGTTTACAAGGCAATTCCGAGATTGCAAAAAACACCAAGGGCCACGCAGGCAGCGGCTGAGATGACCGATTGAAAATGGGTGGCCCTGCGGCGGGTCTTTAATAGCGCGGCACGCCAGGATCGACTTCACACGACCAGGCATCGATGCCGCCGGTCAAGGAGTGGACGTTGGTGAAGCCGAGGCGTTCGAGAAAGGCGCCGGCCGAGACGCTGCGAATGCCGTGATGACAATAGGTCACGATCATGGCGGGCGTGGCAGCGGTAATTTCGCGCGATGCTGCGCGAGTTCATTGAGTGGCATCAGCACGCTATTGGGCAGCGCCGCCAACTCATTTTCCCAGGGTTGGCGAACATCGATCAAGTAGACGGGCTGCCCATTGGCCAAGTGCTTGGCCAAGTCGCGGGCGCTGATGTGCCGGACCATGCAAGTCTCTCCTTCGGCGCAGACTGCCGATCGGCTCGGAGAGAAAGCCGGACGGCACTGTGGTCACTTGGCGGTGCTCTGATGCAACGCTGCCGCCATGCCTATTTTTCTTTTTCCTTCTTTTCCTCGATCGCCTCCTTGACGGGTTGAACGAAATGCGTGCTGCGCTTGTCCGTGGTCAGGCGGGCGGCATGTTGATCCGCCTCCTCGCGCTTGGGGTATTCATAGGTGGCGACGCACTGGTGCGAGTTGTTGAACACACCCCAAACCACGCGCATGCGGATCACCTTGGCCGTTCGCGTCCGGGCTCTTCGGCTTGACGACTTTTACCTTGGCCTTGGCCTTTTTCTTTTTCTTGGGAGCTTCCTCGTCGTCCTCATCGCCCCCTTCGGCGTCCGGTTCAGCCTCGGCTTCCTCTTCATCGCCGGCTTCCTCTTCGTCCCCTTCCTCCTCGTCTTCGTCGCCTTCTTCTTCCTCTTCCTCCACGTCGGTCTCTTCCTCGTCCTTGCGCCGTTCCGCGGCGTCAAACTGATCGCGCAATTCCATGCGGTTCCTGGTTCGCCGAGCCATGGAGTCTATCTCCCTGAATGGTCGTAAGGTTAAAGCTTGCCAATTACTAGACTATGGGCTGTAGTGATTGGTTGCAACCCCGGCAAAAGTTCCCGCGGAAATTGGAAACAGCGTTCCAGCGGTTGTATCATACAAAACACAGCGGCCCGTTTAGCCGCGACTGCGCAGCGGAGCGCGGGGGGTATCGTACATGGTGCAATCAACGCGATGGGGCCCGGTCGATTGGGCAGGCGCCGTTCTCGTCGTGGCTATCGCAGCCGGTGCGCGTTGTTGGTACGTCGCGGCTTGCACGGATGGCGGCAATCAGCCGGCGGCCTTGGAGGTGCAAGGACGCGGAATCCATATGGCGTCCTTCCGAGACCAGGACAGGCACGCCGGCAAGCGACACCGAGCTGGATGAGTTGATTGAAGCCTTGCAAGATCAGCGCGGCTTCGAAGCCAAGGCCCCGCTCGCGGACAAAACCGAACCGACCGCTCACGTCGCGCCGGCGTATCCCTGGCTTGTCAGCCTCGTTGGGCGTCTTGAAATGCCGCGACGTGCGGCTCTGCGCTGGGGCCAAGCGGTTCTCGGCACACTGACCGCCCTGTGTTATTTCTGTTTTGCCCGGCGCGCCTTTCAAAGTCTCACGGTCGGATTCTTGGCAGGGCTTTTCTTGGCGATTCATCCCTTCTGGATCATCAACACCGCGGAACTCAACGACGGAGTTCTCGCGACGTTTCTCTTGGCGGCGATCCTGGCGCTTGGTACCCGCGCTGGTCAAGCAGGCGGCCCGTTCCTCAGCTTGCTCTTCGGCTTGACACTCGCGGGACTGGCCATGACGCGCGCGGCGTTGCTCCCTTTCACACTGGTCGCCTTGCTCTGGTTCCTGCTTAGCTGCCGCACGATCCGAGCCGGCTGGCTCTGTGCCCTGTTGGCGTGTCTTGGGCTTCGGCAACGGACTGGCGCCCTGGGCCGTGCGTAATTACCGGGCATTCGGGGAAGTCGTTCCAGTCGCGGATTCCGCCATGCTGCATTTGTGGGAGGGAAACAATCCGAAGGCGACAGGTGGACCGATGGACGAGACAGCCCTGCGTGCGTCCCTTCCCGCGAAACGGCTGGAAACGCTCCTGGCGGACACCAATCAGGCAACACGCTATGCGTCCTTGGGCCAGGACGTCATCCGCGCGGCGGTCGACCAACCGGGCGCGGCGCTTGATCGGCGTTTGCATGCCGGTGCGCTGTTCATCTTTGGTGACAGTTGGCTTACCGATAAAAAGCTGGCACGGACGCCCCAGACAGCGTTGCGGCTTCGAGTCCCCAATGGGTGATCGACGACGCTCCAGTCGCCTTGGCGGCAGCGTTATTCGTGATGCTCGTTGCGGGGCTGCTGGGTTGGCGCTTTCAGTTTCGGCTGGCGCAAAGAGGCGCGATTGGCGACATTGGCGGCGATATGGGTTCCCTTGCCTTATATACTGAGCCACGCTGACTCCTTGAGCGGACCGCGCTTGCCGGTGGACGGCGTCTGGCTTTGCTTTGCGGCGTTCGCCATTTGCTGCGGCATGCCGGGCATTCGGCGGGCGCTGAATAGAAATAACTGATGTGCGTCCGTTGACGAACTATCTCTGGGAGAGTACCCTCCGAATATGGACTACCGACACCTCATCACGATCGAGCCAGGCAAGCGCAGTGGCCAACCGTGCATTCGCGGCCTGCGAATGACCGTCCGGGATGTCCTTGAGTACCTCGCCGGAGGGATGACCGTCGATGAAATCCTAGCCGACTTCCCGGACTTGACGTCGGAAGACATCCGTGCCTGCCTGGCCTTCGCGGCCGACCGGGAACGGCGCCTGTGGGTGATCCCCGCGGCATGAAACTGCTTTTCGACCAAAACTTGTCGCACCGATTAGTAAGTCACCTCGCCGCCGAGTTCCCGGGCTCATTGCATGTCCGCGAGGTGAATATGGCGACGGCGCCTGACTCAGATGTGTGGCCTTACGCGGCGGCGAATGGATTAGTCATTGTGTCCAAGGATACGGATTTCCAGCAACGAGCACTTCTTTATGGACCACCGCCAAAGGTGATTTGGATCCGATTAGGCAATTGCTCGACCGGCGTCGTCTTTAACTTGTTACGGTCGCGGTTGGCGGACATCCTGGCGTTTGAGGCTGACCCGGCCGCATCTTTCCTTGCCCTGTCGTGAGTGAGGTTAACGCTTGTGGACCCTCTTAGAGGACATTATTTTATGAGCAGCGCGCATTCGGTTTTTGTTGTCAGGCCTCGTTTGCCTGCTCGCCACCCCATCGCTGTTCGCTCAGTCGTTCTTTTTGAAAAAAGGCGACATCGTCGTGGTCATGGGGGACAGCATCACGGAACAACGGCTTTACAGCAATTATCTCGAGATCTGGGCACAGACGCGTTTCCCAACCTACCAGTTGATCTTTCGCAACGTAGGTATCGGCGGCGACCGCGCGGTCGGTGGCAACGGCCGTTTCAAGCGTGATGTGCTTCCTTATCATCCGACCGTGCTCACCGTCGATTTCGGCATGAACGACGCCAGCTACACAAGCTTCAAAGAGCAAAATTTCACGCCCTATATGAAGGGCCTTCAGGGAATCGCCGACCAAGCGCGCGCGGCCGGCATCCGGGTCGCCTGGATCACTCCTCAGCCGACCGAACGCCGCGAGCCCGGAAACCAACTGGCCGGCTACAACGAAACGCTCAAGAAGTTTTCCGAGGGCGTCGCCGCCATCGCCACAAGAACGACGGCTTGTTTGTCGATCAATTCACTCCCTATTTGAACGTGATGAACAAGGCCCGCGACACCGATCCTAAAATCATTGTCACGGGCGGCGATCCCGTGCATCCCGGCCCTCCCGGCCAAGCGCTGATGGCCGCCTCGATTCTGCAAGGCATGAGCTTCCCGCGTGAGGTCTCCAGCGTCACGATCGACGCTTCCGGCAAAGCGACGGGCACGCACTGTAAAGTCTTCGACGTGGACACCAAAGACGGCGTGAAGTTTCACCGCCTCGATGCCGCCCTTCCTTATTTTCCCGAACAGGCCAAGAGCATTCTCAAATGGACGCCGCTACTGGAGGACATGAATCACTATGGTCTGCAAGTGACGGGACTCGCGGCCGGCAAATATGCCGTGCGCCTGGGGGGGACGAAAGTGGCCGAGTATAGCGCGGCCGAACTGGCTTCGGGAGTCAACCTCGCGGCAGCCGCGCTAAGTGCCGGCCCTATTGCCGACCAAGTCAACAACGTGGTGAAAGCGGTCAACGCCAAGACCAGTTACTTCCACGATAAAATCTATCGCCCGCTGGTCCTCAATAACGTCGGCAACATCGCGGAACTCAAAGAGGTGCCGATGCCCGACCGCGAAAAGCGGCGGCAAGCGTTGATCGAGGAACGCATGCAAAAGATGCCCGAATTGGACGCGGCCATTCGGTCGGCGCTGCGAGGGAAGTCGCATTTGGTGGAGATTATTTCCATCAAGTAAACAGTCTCGTTCTATTTCATGTTTCTCTGGTTAGCCGCGACGCGTGAGCGGAGTGCGTTGTTCATTCTGCGCTCCGCTAGCGCGTCGCGGCAAACCATTTCATTGGCATCGTACTTGCACCGTCTCGTGTCACGGCGCAAGCAGGTCTTGGTGATGCCATGAAATGGTTGGCGATATTGAATCCGCGGTCCGGCCATCATACCTGGGACGAGACGCGACAATTAGCCATTCGCCTCCATGAGCGGTTGGGGGCCGATGTCGTTTTCTGCGCCCACAAAAAACATGGACTCGAAATCGTCCGCCAACATCCGCACTACGACGGCTACATCCCTGTCGGCGGCGACGGCACCATCGCGGATATCGTCAACGGTATGGACCTTGACCGTCATAGCTTGGGAATTGTTCCAGCAGGGACGGGAAACGGTCTGGCCCGCGATCTCAAGGTCTCCGACGAAACAGCGGCCATTTATGCCCTAAAAGCCGAACGCTTTGAGAACATCGATGTCATTCACGTGCGCTTCCGGCGGCAAGAGGCATGGCACGAGCGCGTGATGATCAGCACTTCGGGCATCGGCTATTTGGCCGGCGCCACGGAACTCGCCGAGCTTCCTCTCAAACGGCTGGGAGCGTGGTTTTACGCGGTGGCCGCCATCGCTCAGTCCCTCCGGCAACAGCCATTCGAGGTTCACTGCCGCGCCGATGACGGAGCCTGGGAAAAGCGAACCGTCACCACGCTGATCGTTCACAACAACCAATACGTCGGTCAATTTCGCATTTTTCCCGAGGCATTGCTTACCGACGGACTCCTGAATGTCTTGTACGGCCGGCTCGCTCCGCGCGAGCAGCTCTTCGAGGACCTAGGCACCTTGACGCAGACATACTTGTTCAGGCGCACGACTCATTTGGCTCCGCGAAAAATCGAGGTGGCGTTACCGGTCCCCGGTTATTTCATGGTCGATGGCGATGTCTATGTCGATGTGGACCGCGTCTGTTATGAAGTGATGCCCCGGCGTCTGCGGTGTTGCGTGGGAGCAAGCGTGAAGCCCTCGCCTCTGGAGGGGCCGGCTCGTCGGGCAGGGATGCTGTCTTCCTCCCCCCCTTATGAAGGGGGGGCTGGGGTGGGGTTCGATGACATCTCGCCGACAACCACCCCCCCCGGCCCCCCCTTCGTAAGGGGGGAGAAATGCTGGACGTCCGACACCCGGCGAACACGCAAAACCCGCCCAAAATCAGCGCATAAGCCGCGAGCCGCGCCGCAAGCGGCAGCGGTTGCTCGGGAAAACCTTCGTCCAGGCAAAGGATACCGCCGACGCCCACCACGACTTGGTTGCCCACGAAGCTCGTGGATTTCACAATCATGACGCGGCCGTGGTAATAGCCCCTGAGCAGCGTCAAAAAGCCGCCGATCAGCCCGCCAAACAAAAGAATCACAAACAACGCCGCGTTGGCCGGGCGGTCGTCGTGCCAGGCGAGCGTCGATGTCTTGGCGTCCAGATAGCCCAGGCCCAAAAGCAAGCCCGCGAGCAAACCATAGAGCACTTCCATGACGAGCTGATTGGTCGCGTGCCAGAGCCAAGCGAAGGCGCCGACGCCGAGGGCCACGACGATTGCCAGATAGAGGTGCAGTCCCGGCAGGCGCAGGGTTGGCTCATTGAGCGGCGCCTTCGCACTGATCCCCAGCAACACCACCCCGATAAAGAGAAGCGCGACGCCGAGCCATTCGCCAACGTGGAAGCGTTCATGGAGACAGCAAACGGCCAACAGGGCGTTGACCACCAAGCCGAAGGTGGCGAGCGGTTGCAGCAAGGAAATCGGAGCGGCCTGCGCGCTGATGGCGGCGACGAACAATCCGGCGCCCGTGAAGTTGAGCGTCAGACCGAGCCAGCCTTTGAACTGGGCGAAATAAGTTCGGACGATGCCAAGCTGCTCGCGGCGTTCGCTCGGCACCTGCATGGCGCCGATCTTCATGAGCACGATGCCGCCGTTCATCAGGCTGCTGCCCACGAGCGTCAAGGCAATTGCCAGCCATAAAGACATGAAGGCTCATCCCGGCAAGTTCACGCCACCGGCAGGCTTACGATGAACACGCTTCCCTGGCCCAGACGGCTTTGCACCTGAATTTTGCCGTGCAGCGCGGAGATGATCGCCTGGCATATGGCCAATCCCAGACCGCTGCCTCCCGGACTTTGGTCGCGGCTTCGCGATTTGTCTCCGCGATAGAAACGCTCAAAGACACGCGGCAAGTCTTCCGTCGAGATGCCGAGACCTGAATCACTGACGCGCAAGATCGTGCGTTGCTGTTGTCGGTCCATGGCCAAATCGACGGTGATTCGTCCTCCCGGCGGGGTGAACTTGATGGCATTGTCCAGCAAGTTGCGGACGACCTGGCGTAGGTGGTATTCCTCACCAGGCACGGACACGGGGCAGGCGGCCGCGATTTTCAATTCCACGCCCTTGGCTTCCGCGACCGCCTCGAACATGTTGACCGATTCGCGCACGACCTTATCGAGTTGAGCGCTGATGCGCGCCCGGACCGAGCCGGCCCGCATCACCCTCGGCCAACAGCAGCAACCGGTTGACGAGGTTCGTCAACCGGTGCATCTTCCGCCACGTCGGTGAGCAGACCGGCATACTCATCCGGTGTGCGTAATCGGTCCAGCGCGACATCGACGGAGCTGCGAATGGCCGCGAGCGGCGAGCGCAGCTCATGGGCGGCGTTGGCGATGAAATCCCGGTTGCTGTCGATGTAGGCGCCGATGCGGTCGAGCATGCCGTTGATGGTGAGCGAAAGTTGATCGAGCTCGTCGCCCGTGCCCCGAATGGGCAAGCGCTCGTCGAGCTTTTTTGGCTGGAGCCGGGCCGTCGTGGAGATGATCCAGTTCAGGGGCCGCGTGGCGCGGCCGGCAAGGAAATAGCCGCTCACCGGCGCCAGCACCAAGATCGACGCCGACGCCAAGACCATGATCCAGTTGAGCAGCGCGATGTCGTCGTCCATGCTCAGGCGACTGCTCCCCAACCGCATGATCATTGGCGGCAGCGGCGGGTCGTTCAATTGAGTTTCCACCAGTCGATACGGACCCTCGTCGCGCAATTTCATCTCCGTCAACGGCAGATGCGGGGCCTTGACGTGCGGCGCGTTGGGCGGGCCCCAAATCAGCTTGCCTTGCTCATCGAAAAGCTGCACGAACCAATCGACGTGCAAATGCCCGAGCGCCTTGAGGTTCATCGCCTTGTAAAACAGCGGCTCTTCTTGCGGGAAATACTGCTTGATGGCCAGCCGCACATCGACGGTGTCTTGCAAAAGCCGGCGGTCGAACTCGGAATAGATCGGTGCGCAGAACCACCATGCGCACCGACAACATGGCCACCGAAACGACAATCAAAACGACGAGCGTCACCCAGGCGGTCAGGCGAAACCGCAAGGTTTGCCCGACGGCTTTAAGGCGACCGAAGAGCATAGCCCCGCCCTCGCACGGTGTGGATCAACGGCTCCTTGGAGCCGCGCTGGAGCTTGCCGCGCAAGTCGATTGATATGCACCTCGATCACGTTGGTCGTGCCTTCCCAATCGGACTCCCACAGGCTCTCGCACAACATCTTCCGCGTGACGACTTGGCCGGCGTGCCGCATCAGCAATTCGAAAATGCTGAACTCCGTCGGCGTCAAATCGATTTCGGTGTCCCCCTTGGTGACACGCCGCGTGGCCAAATCCAAGATAAGATCGCCCACCTGGAGCACGGCCGCCGGCTTGGTCGACGAGCGCCGACAGATGGCGTCGATTCGCGCCAACAGCTCAGGAAGCGCGAATGGCTTCACCAAGTAATCGTCCGCGCCTGCTTGCAGGCCCTTGACCCGGTCTTCCACCGAACCGAGTGCCGTGAGAATGAGCACGGGCGTCTTGACGCCTTGCTTGCGCAAATTGGCCAACAGGACCATGCCCGGCTCGCCCGGAATCATCAAATCGAGGATGATCACGTCAAACCGCTGGGTCATGGCTTGCTCGAAGCCATGGCCGCTATCCTTGACCCAGACGCACGTGTGCCCCGCCTCGGTCAGCCCTTGCTGAACCGCCTTGCCGATGACGGTGTCGTCCTCGATCACCAGGATTTCCATGAACGTGCCTCATACCGGTTAGCCGAGGCGGGCACTGAAATACCAGGGGGCTGACGCCCCCCGCTCGCCAACGCGGCTAAACATCAATTTTAATTGGATCGCCCGTGGCAATCTATCCCGCTACCAGCGAAGCCTGCGGATTAAGCGAAGTTAGCATAACATATTTACTATGGCAAAATGTGAGGCTGCCAAAGATCCCCCCGGGCCTCCCTTTCGTAAAGGGGGGAGGAAAACGGGGGTCAAGCTTGCTGCCGCGTTCTTTCGCCGGCCGGCGTTGGAGCTGGCGAGAGATTTGCTGGGCACCATTCTCGTTCGCCGCATCGGTGGCGAACTTTGCGTGCCCGCATCGTGGAAACGGAAGCATACGTCGGCCCGCACGACCTGGCGTGTCACGCGGCGCGTGGCCGCACCAAACGCACGGAGGTTATGTTTGGTCCCGGCGGCCATGCCTATGTCTATCTGATTTACGGCATCCATGAAATGTTCAACATCGTCTCGGGCGAGGCCGGCGATCCGCAAGCCGTACTGGTGCGCGCCGCCGAACCCTTGGACGGCTGGCAAGCCGATCTCGCCGGTCCAGGCAAACTGGCCAAAGGCTTGCAAATCACCCGCGCGCTCAATGGGGCGGATCTCACCGGTGACGAGTTGTTTCTCGTCGCCGATCCAGCGTACAAACCCGCCATCGTCCCAGCCGTGCGCGTCGGCGTCGATTACGCCAAGGAATGGAAAGATGCCGAACTGCGGTTTCTCGACGCCAACAGCTTGGCGCTTTCCAAGCCGATACCCAAGGAAGTGCGGCAGGCGCGGCGGGGCGTTTGATTGCCATTGAAAAAGGAAATATCGAAGCCACGGATGAAACACGGATCGAACACGGATAAAAAGAAGAGACACCCATGACGAACTATTAAGCTTTTTTTGTCTCATCCGTGTTCGATCCGTGTTGCATCCGTGGCTTGGAGTTTTTTTATGCTGACCCACTTTCGACAAGATCTCACAATCGGCATAGTGATCGTTAGTGGGCTCGCGCTTACCTATTTACCGTTGACCGCCCAAGACAAATCCGCAGCGCCGCAGATCATCGCCACGCTGTCGGGCCATACCGACATCGTGTACGCGGTCGCCGTCAGCCCCGACAGCAAATACGTGGCGACGGGCAGCTTTGACAACACGATCAAGCTTTGGGAGGCGCCGGGCGGGCGGGAAATAACGACCTTCGCCGGTCCGCAGGGCCATCAGAAGATGGTCTTGAGCGTCGCCTTTAATAACGACGGCAGCCAGCTGGCGTCGGGCAGCGCCGACAACACGCTAAAAGTCTGGGAAGTGCCCCTCTCCCGGCCGCTGCGTGATCTGCCCGCCAAGGCGGCGGTCACGGCAATCGCACTTTCTCCCGACAACTCCCGCATTGCGCTGGGAACGAAAGACGGTGTGATAACGGTCCACAATGTCGCCGACTTCAAAGAACTGTTCAAGCTGGCCGGTCATCAAGGCCCTGTGCGAGGCGTCGCCTTCAGCGGCAATGGGCAAACGCTCGCCTCCGCGGGAACCGACAAAACGGTCCGCTTCTGGAACCTCGGCAACGGCCAAGCGCTCGCCTCCATCGACGCTCACGCCGGTCCCGTGAACGCCGTCGCCATCAACCCCAACAACAACATGGCCTACAGCGCCGGCGAGGATGGCATGCTCAAATTCTGGTCACTACCGCCCGATCCCAAGAAGCTGGTGCCGGCACGCACTATCACTGTCAGTCCCGGCCCTGTTTATGCTTTAACGCTCACGCCCAACGGCAGCCATGTACTGACCGCTGGTGCCGACAACGTTGTCAAAATGTGGAACACCGGCAATGGCAACAATGAGCGGACCTTTGCGGGCTCCGGGGCGGCGCTGCGCGCGGTCGCGGTCACGAGGAACAACCAAATGCTCGCCTCAGCGGGCGATGACAAAACGGTGCGCCTCTACAATTTTGCCGACGCCAAGGAAATACGCTCCTTCAAAACCGAGCGCCCGTCACGGCGCTCACCTTCACTCCCGACAACCTCAAGCTCGCCGGAGTTCTTGCCGACAAAAAGCTGCCCACGTGGGACGTGAAATGGTCGCCCGGACAACCCGCGTCCCCCGAGTTCCTCAAAGTTGGGCAACGGTTCGCATCACCGGACGAAATCTTCGGCGTTACCGCCGCACCCGACAATGCGTCGTTCTACACCGGCAGCGCCAAGAATGCCGTGCACGTCTGGAAGATCGCGGCTCCGTTGCCCACGCGGAACTTCGGCCATCCCAACCACGTCGATGCCGTCGCCTTTCAACCGAACGGCACCTTGTTGGCCTCCGGCTGCCATGACGGCCGAGATTCGCATCTTCGACGTTGTCAAGGGGGCTCAAATCCGAGAAATCATTGCCCATCCCACCGCCAATGCCACGATGATCTACACCATCGCCTTCACGCCCGACGGCAAACAGCTTGTCTCGGGCAGCTACGATCAAACGCTCAAGCTTTGGGATGTCGCCTCCGGCAAGCTGTCCGCGAGTTCAAGGCGCACAAGCCCAAGGACTTCGAGAAAGGCCACCAAGACGGCATCTTCAGCGCCGCCATCAGCCCCGACGGCAAGCTGCTGGCATCGGGATCGGGCGGCCTGGAGCGCGTCATCAAAATCTGGAACCTCGCCGACGGCTCGGTCATCCGCGACCTCGCCAATCCTAATATCAAAGGCAATCCCCCAGCCTCTCACCCTGGCTGGGTCTACAGCCTCGCCTTCACCCACGACGGCAAATATCTGGTCAGCGCCGGCGACGCCCCGGTCAACAAGGGCTTCGTCGCCGTCTGGGATCCGCGCAGCGGGGAAGATGCTCTCCGGCGAAACGCTGCCGCTGGGCAACTTTTTTAGCCTCGCGGCCGCACCGAATCAGCAGTTCATCGCCGTCGCTGCGGGGCCGCGTGGCAAGACGACGGCGAATCTTAATAATGGATATTTGTTGAGGATGCCGAAGGTGCCGTGAATGGTTGGATCGAAGACGCAAAAAAGTCTACTTCAACCGGGCCACAAACCCTGCTTGCTCAAAGTGATGGTCCCCTGTGAGCGCGTCGGTGATCTTCTCCCTGGTCATAACCACGATGGAGATACAATCGGTCAATGACCATTGCTTGTCCGAACGCTGGGCATAGAGATGAACGCCCTTAGCCATGAGTGCATGATCGCAGAGTATGATGTGCACATCCGCATCGGCTTGCAAATCAGCCAACGTGCTTAGGAATTCCGCTCGTCCGCGCGGTGACCTGGCCAGCCCGTCGGCAAGCTCGGTTAGCACCCATTCCGTCGTCACGATGCGAACCGTGTTGCCGGACGTGAATGCCACCGCTTTGCCATGTGCCTCGTCGGAAGGATTCAGGAGTGCCAGAAAATAAAAGGTGTCCGCGAAGACTGAAATCATCGCTTAGGCGTTCCATGTATGTAATGGTCATGCTGCTGAGCCATGTCAGCGGGCAGGTCAGCGACCGTACCGGCGTGCTTAAGCAAGCGCTCTGACAAAGTTGGCTTCACGTCGTTGCCGGCGCCTGCCTCCGGATGTTTCAGGGCAACCTCCACCCGCGTGCCTTCCGGCAGCTTCTGATCGCCATCCAAGATAATCGTGCCATTGATGACAGTCCCTTCGAGTGGCATTGCGTTCTCCGCATTATTGCATTTTTCTTATTCTATCAGGTCAAGATCGCTTCGTGGCAAGACCCGCATTCGGCGTTTTTTCTCTTGCTCGACAACCGCCTGTAGCCCGTTATCATGGCTATTAACCGCATCGCGCCCTCGTCGTGGGTAAACGCATGAACCCACAATCCGCACCCATGAACATGTCACACCTTCAGCTAATTTGGGCGAACATACCCGCGTGCGGCAAGACCGTCGCCGAGGTTTGGATCGGCGAGCGCGACCTCTGGTTCACCATCTTTGCCGACGACAACGACAAGACGTTGAAAGTGGACGTGCCTCAAACGACCGCAGTCCGGCGGCGAATCTCAATAAACGGATATTTGTTGAGGATGCCGAAAGTATGACCCGGAACGGTTAGCCGCGAAGCGCATGCGGAGCGTCGGGCGCATCCCTGTGCTTTCACCAAAGAGGCCTCATGATGGCAGCGTTGGGCAAACACCCGGAGTTCCACACTTCCGCGCCCACGTTTGGAGTCACACTGCGAATACTGGCGTCTCCCATGAGCACCATCATCGCACCTACGTGTGGCGTGGCCGGATCGGTCGGCTTGCACTTTTCGTAATAGGGATTGGGAACATTCTGGAAAGGCGCGCCGGTAGTATTGAAGGTCTGTGCAAAACTGGAAGCACGCGCCACGGAACGTGACCCGTGGTGCCCGGCCCCGAATCCTTGCCGCGGCTATAACCCCACGCATTTCCCCCCGTCGTGACATCCGGGCCGCACATGGCGTAAGCATGAAGGAAGAATATCGTGCTGGAAGCGCCTTGGCAAATGCGGCTGATTGGTGACCCGCGATCGCAATAATTGGCGGTGCCGATCTGTAACATATTGCCACCGTCCAAGTTTTCGTTTTGTAACGGCGCGAAAACCTGCGCATTGGCGGCGTAACTGGTGCCTGCCAAAGTACCGCCGATTTGCATGCCGTCTATCATGCTGGGATCGGAAGGGCAAACAAACGGAGATACCACCTGGGCATTGGCTGGGTTAGCGGCCGGCGTAAGCGGATCAACGGTCGGACGCATTGACGCTCATCGATTTATAAAGGTCGCCCTGCTCGATGAACGGCAAAAGGAAGACATGCGTCGAACCCCAGACATCGGGAAACTTGATCGAAGCGCCGTCCTTGTTGCCGCCGTAAAGAGGCGGCAAGCGCTTGTGCATCGCCTCGAAATTGTGAATGGCCATGCCGATCTGCTTGAGATTGTTGTTGCAATGGACCCTGTTTTGGGATTCGCGCACCTTGAGCACGGCGGGCACCACCAGGGCAATCAGACTGCCCACAATGAGGATCACGACCAACAATTCGATTAGCGTGAAACCGCGGTGTGTCAGCGGGTATGTACGTTCGGTGGTCACGAGACACCTCGCATGCAGGTGCGCGGGGAGCGTCAGCCCCCTGATTTTACCACGTCCTGCACGCCAAGCTTGAAATGAATCCAAAAATGAGTGGAGCCGAGGGGGATCGAACCCCTAACCTCAGCATTGCGAACGCTGCGCTCTCCCAGTTGAGCTACGGCCCCATCTTCGATTGGTGAATTTTACGGGGATTGGCGGGGGCGTCAACCCTCCTTGGCGATCAGCACGGCCGTGCGCTGGTGCCGAAGCCACCATCCGCGGGATTCGGGGTACCTCATCCCGCGGCTTGGGGTTGTTGGGTTTTTTCGAGAGTTATTGTATTATCAGGGCCATGGATCCAAATCACCGCGCGCCGTCCATCCATCATTGCACCTCGCACCCCTTACATTTTTTTGGTCGCGATGCGGAGTTAACCATTCTCGATGAGGCGTTGACGGGCGGGCCCACGAGCCTGGTGGCCATGGTTGGGCCGGGCGGCCAAGGCAAGACGGCGATCGTCCAAGAGTGGCTGGAACGGCTGGCGGCACGCGAGGCCGCACCGGGTGATGGGCAACTGGACGGCTTGTTCTTTTGGAGCTTTTACCGCGGCAAAGACAGCGACCTTTGCTTGCGGCAACTGTTGGCGTATGCCGAGGGATTGACGCAGCCGCCGGAGGTGTCAGCGAGTTATTGCGTCGATCGGCTGGTGCCGCTGTTGCGGAGCGAGCGCCGGGCGCTCATCTTGGATGGCACGGAGGTGGTGCAGCATGAATCGGGGGCCTGGTTGGGGCGGTTTTTACACCCGGAGCTGGGCCGGCTCTTGGAAGAATTGGCGGCGGCGCCGATGCCGGGCGCCGTCGTGCTGACGACGCGATTTCCGTTGCCGACTTTGGAGAAGCGCCGGCATGCCCAGGTTTTGTCGCTGAGCACGCTTGACGAAGCCAGCGGTCGGGGATTACTCAAAAGCCTGGGCGTCGTCGGCACCGACGCACAGTTGTCCGAGGCGGCGTGCGCATGTGGCCTGCACGCCAAGGCGGTGGAATTGCTCGGCACCTTTCTCCTGCGCTTTCACGGCGGCGCCGTGGAGCAATATCGGACGCTGCCCAAGATTCCCGACGATGGCGCCAGCGCGGAAGAACAAGCGGTGGCCCGCGTGCTGCTGGCATTTGAGACCGCACTCACTGCCGAAGAGCGTGACATTCTCGCGTTGGCGACCGCGTTTCGCCAACCGCCGACGGAAGCACGTCTTTTGCAATATCTGGTGAGCGAGCCCGTGGCGCATTTGCTCCACGCGACGTGGGGCCGGCGCTACCTCCCGTTCGAATCGCGCGGCGAATCATGGTTGAAGGGTCGGGTACAAAACCTGGTGGAGTTGCGTCTGCTGGAGCGGGTGGGGCTGACCTTCGGCAGCGCCACGATCGCGGACGACATCGTGCTCGATGCTCATCCGCTGGTGCGGCGGGGCTTCGAGAGCGTGCTAGGCTCGGAGGAGCATCGGCATGGCGCCACGGCGCGGGCAGGATTTTTGCGAGGCCGGCCGGATCGCCGGCCGCCGCGAACGCTGGAAGAGGCGCGGGAGGAGGTGGAGTTATTTCACGCCTACTGCGATGCGGGTTTGTGGAACGAAGCGGATAATACTTTCGTGGCCCTCGACAATCCGAAGCATCGCTTCTTGGCGCCGGCGTTCGAGCGCGACTTGCTCATGCGATTCTTTTCCGGGGGGGATTGGCGCCGGGTGCCGCTGTGGCCGGGGTTTGGGCGGTATCGCAGTTTGGCGATTTGTTTGGAGTTGTTGGGGCAGTTTGAGGATGCGCTCGAAGTGTATCGGGAGGCGGATGCGGCGCTGCGCGGGGATGCGTTCATTGCGCTGGGCCGCTTGGCGACCCTACGCGCGACGCCGCAAGCGGGGCATCCGTGGCAGATGCTGTGGCAAGCGTATCGGGCGCATGCGCTGTGCCTGGCAGGTCAAGTCGATGAGGCATTTGCGGTCGCCCAGGCGACGGTCGCGATGGATGTCTACGAATGGGTCCATCTGTTCGAGTGCCTGTTGCGCCTGGGTAAGTTGGCGTCCGTCGATTTGCGCAGCGTGCTCTATCGGCAACCCTTCGAGGACGAACACCGCTGGGCCGCGCTGGCGCGGTGCCGGATGAAGGCCGATTACACGCGAATCACCTCGCCGGAAGCCGATCTTGAGCCGGAATATCGCGACATCCTCGAAGCCTATGAGCGGGGCGGGTTGCCGTATGAACGAGCGCTGACGCGGCTCAGTTATGGTCGGTGGCTGTTGGACGAAGGAAGGAAGGCGGAAGCGGAGGCGATGGCAAGGGGGGCATTGGAACTGGCGCGGCGGCATGGGATGGCGATCGTGGAGGTCGATGCGTTGGAGCTGATGGGGGAGGAGACGGGGGAGCGGCGGAGGGGGTTGGGGTATGGGGGGCCGGGTAGACCATGAAATAAAAGCGCGACCGATTGTTTCGCTTCACGCCGGGATGCTCACTTCCTCATAGGCTCCCTTGGCGGCTGCGCGTGCGTCTGCACGGTTCATCTCGAGCGCTTCTTCCAAGGCATCGCGGAGATTATCAAGCAACTCCGCTCCGGTCTGGCCTTGCGAGTTGACTCCCGGGACTTCTTCGACCCAGCCGATCCAGCGTTCGCCGTGCTTTTGGACGACGGCAATGTACGTTGCGAGCAGGAGAGGACTCCAGAGGAGAATTCCGCGACTGAAATTAGCTCACATCCATATTGTAGCCTATCGAAATGAAAATCGTATGCCATGTCTAGCGTTCGCCTCGCCGAGCAAGAAGGGCGTCATCCGAACCTGCCCAACGTCGCTGCAAAGTCCTCCAATTGCTTCCTGAACTCATTGGCAGTCAGGTGCTTTTTATGCAGAGGTCGGGCCAAGAGATAGTGACTACGCGCGTCCTTCTTCATCCTCGCCGAATAGCTCTCCCCTTTTTCGAGGGGTCTCATCCGCCGAAAGCCCTCCACGAATATCTTTGCGTTCTTCGTCTTACATCGAAGCTGGATTACGCCTGCCGAGCTTTCTCCGTCCGTGGCGAGAACTCCGTCCCAGAGTTCGAGATGAAACCAGATCGTGGCATCTTGCTCCTTGCAAACAGCGGCAAGTCCGTTCTTGTAGCAATAAATACTGGCCTCTTTCTCGGCATCGAAAAGAGCGAGAGAAACGCCGCTCTGCGTGTTCTTATAGATCTCCAACCGACAGTGCTTCCACCTGGGGCTTTTAACGAGGTCACGCCGAAGGCGTTCCAGCAGGTACAGGTTGAAGAAGCGTCGGTCATTTTTCGTGTAGGCCCCAATGCCCTCCACGAGTTCGAGAATCTTTGCGGCATGGGCTGAATCGCTGGTTGCGTACCATCGGTCGATATTCCAGAGGATCTCAAGCTCTCGGTTAAGAAACTGGCGATACTGGTCAACGAGCACCTTGAAGGCTGATCCTGGTAGTTCAGGAAGCCGGCCCAGGATCGTAACCACTTCGTCATACGTGACCAGTGGGTACTTTCCTTTGACTTGTTCCGAAAACGAGAGATCGCATAGGCCCAGGGCAACAAGGATGGTGTTTTCGCCCTGATATTTCTCGAGCTGGGGATCATCGCCTAGGCTCTTGGTCTTGTTTTCGATCACAACAAAGGTGGACTGGATTTCCAGGCGGATGTCGTATCGACTCTGTGGGCCCGTCGTCTCGGTGGTGATCTTTACGGTAGGAGATGCCTGGAGCGCGGTTCGGAACTTGGGATAGCCTTTGTCCTCGACTGTCTCAGCGAACGCATTGAGAAATCCGGCTCCGAAGCCATGTTCGCCTTTCGGATCAAGTAGCCATGCGATAATCGCGGAGTGGAAAAGCTCCTGGTTGCCTTTGCGAAGGATGTCAATGATGGTGCGTTGCATTAGGAATCTCAAATCGTGATGGGAAAGTATAAAAAGGATATCACTCCAATGGCGGGAGGGACAACGCACAGGTCCGTTTATACCTCCGTCAATCCAAAAACGCCACATTCTTCATCGCCCTCGACTGGCTTTCCGTGTTCATCAGAACTCGGTGCCAACCATCTAACCTGATCGTCGCATGATCCGCGTGGCGAATCCGGCCTTTAACGTAAACTACTGGATTACGCCGCATGATCCTCCATCCCCAACCCTTTGCCGTCGATTGGCGCAAGAATGACCTTGTAGTCGGCCTCCGTGACGCCGCTGGGATGCCGGGTGCAAACATAGACTTTCTCGCCGCCCGTTCGATAGCAGAACTCGGCCCAATGCGGCTTGCTGCCAACGCCTCTGGAGAGCGGTTCGTTGGCAAGGACCAACCTGTGGTCCACGGCCATGCCGGTAGCCGAGATGAAAAACCACTCTCCCTGGCGGATGAAAGCGGCATTCTTGCGACGGTTGCGCCGTTGGCCTTGAGTCCCTTGCGGGCCTGTGCGGTGCGGATTTCGGCAGGTTTGAGGGCTTCCTTGGCCTGCCTTACGGTGCCTACCGAGGCGGATTCCGGGATGCCGGCAACGAACCAATGTCGTTCATCGTGGCCACAAAGAAATTTGCTCTTGTCGTTGCCATCGCGAATCAGAAGAAGCAGGTGGCGATCGAAGGGCTGAACGTCAAGAACGGCGATCTCGGCTTCCGTTCCAGGCTGGCGAATTATCTCGAAAAACTCACCCTTACGGTCCGTCTGCACGTCGATGGAGACGGCGCCGGCCTTGCGCATCGTCGGATCGGACGGCCAGCAATCTTGAGCCGAGCACCGATGCGGCCAAACTTGATGTCGAGAAGCTTTGTACCCATGAAATTGATGACACGAGTTTAGGAGAAAGGTTCGCGTTGACATCGGCAGCCCCGTTAGGGGCGAGAGTCAATAGCCAGGGGCGTAAGCCCCTGAACGTAAGGGAACGGGTTGGCAAGCCCCGTAGGGGCGAAAGAAATCGGCTCCGGGCGATAATTCTATCGCCCCTAACGGGGGCTAACGCTCGCCGTGTGGTTGACCAGGGGCTTGCGCCCTGGGTGATCGGCCATCGCCCCTAACGGGGCTAACGGTCGCCGTGTGGTTGACCAGGGGCTTGCGCCCTGGCTATTGGCTATCGCCCCTAAAGGGGCTAACGGTCGCCGTGTGGTTGACCAGGGGCTTGCGCCCTGGCTATTGGCTATCGCCCCTAACTGGGGCTAACGGTCGCCGTGTGGTTGACCAGGGGCTTGTGCCTAGCTATTGGTTGTCGCCCCTAACGGGGCTGGCGATGCGGCGGTTGGGGAGTCCAAAGGCGTTTTTGTTTTGGCGTAATCCCATAAATAGCGTTCGTCATAGGGCACGTCATCGGCGCTGGAGGAACTCCAAAAACTCGTCTTGGTAGGTCTTCGCGCAGATGGTGTTCCGCCTGGTTGGCGACATAGCGTTTCACTTTATCAATGCCGGAGTGGCTCACGGAAAAGGCCCCATAGCCGGCTTGCCAGGCGAAGCTCGCTTGGGTAGGAAAGCTCTCGTGGACCCATTTCGACGAATTCGTTTTCACGCGCCCGCATAAGGTCGGCGAGCGGACCGATTTCGCAAGGGAAACTAATAGGTGACGTGATCCGGCATTTCCACCCGCGGGCGAGAAGTGTCGAGTGCTCTGCCCGGCAAATTCCGCCGATATACTCGAAAAGGGCGGTTGCAGCTCGGCATCTATTTGCGGCAGACGGTTTTTGGTACTGAAGATGAGATGAACGTTGAGGGCTGCATAGGATTGCGGCATGGATGTGCTTCCGGGATACTAATTGTTTTGATGAAACGAAAAAGGGGCGTCGTTCGATTAGCCCCGTTAGGGGCGAGAGTCAATAGCCAGGGGCGTTAGCCCCTGGAACGCAACAAAGAGCCTCGCAAGCCCCGTTAGGGGCGGAAGAATCCCGATTTGGGCCGATGGTCCGTCGCCCCTAACGGGGCTTGGCGCTCGCGGGTATGTAACCAGGGGCTTGGCCCTGGCTATTGGCTATCGCCCCTAACGGGGCTGGCGAGCCGTGAGCGTTAGCGACCGGTGAACCCTCCGCATCTACTTCACCATCCGCGCCACTACCAGCCGAATGATGTCATAAGGCACCTTCTCCCCGAGTTCGATGAAGATCGGCTTGAGCCGTTCGATGCCTACTTTGGTGGCGGCGGCGGTTACTTGGGCTTGGATTTCGGCGAGCAACCCAGGGGGAGATGTCGTCGATGTTTTCTTGCTGAACGAAGTCGGCGAGGTAGTCCATGACGGTGCTGTGCGTGCGGCCGGTCTGGTGCATGACGTCTTCGACGGCGGCTTGTTGGCGGAACAGTTCGAAGGCGGTGGCGCGGGTGCCGGTGAGTGGCGGCGGGCTTGGCGGCGGGTTCGCGGGATTTGAGGGGCCGCGAGGCCATGTCGGTGGTCAAGCCATTGGCGCGGCAATAGTCGAGGATTCTTTGCAAGAAGACGGCGCCGTGCTCGCGTAGCTTGGCGTCGCCGATGCCGTAGACGAGCCGGAGTTTTTCCAGCGATGAGGGGCGAACGCGGGCCAGCTCGCGCAAGGTGGCGTCGCTGAAAATGATGTAGGGCGGGACTTGCTTGGCGTCGGCCAACTCGCGGCGCAGGACGCGCAACTCCTCGAAAAGGTTCCTTGTCGACGCCTTCCCACGAAACCGTGTCCGCCTTGGATTTGCCCTCGGAGTCCTCGCCGCGGCGGCGGACCGGCTTGAGCAGGCGCACCTCGCGCTGCTTTTTCATCACCTCCCAGGAAGCTTCGGTCAGCTTGAGGATCGGGATACTCGTCCCCCTCTTGCTTCAGGACGCCCTGGCTGATGAGCTGGTAAATCCAGTCGCGCAGCTCGGCCTTGGCGATGCTCGCGCGAGCAGGCCGTAGGTGGTGAGCTGGTCGTGGCCCAGGCTGCGGATCTTCTCGGTGTTCTCGCCGCGCAGGACGCTGATGACGTGGTTGACGCCGAAGCGTTCCTGGACGCGGGCCACGCAGGACAGGATCTTCTGGGCCAGCACGACGGCATCGGGCACCGGTTCGGTGTCGCCCAGGCAGATGTCGCAGGCGGCGCAGGTCGGTGATCTCGTAGTCTTGGCCGAAATACTTCGACCAGGGCCTTGTGCCGGCAGACGGCGCCGCGGGCATAGCGGTCCATGTCGTCGAGGTGCTTGCATGGCGTTGGGCAGGAAGTCGGGGGCGACGTCGTTTTCCTGGGCCGACTTGTTCGATGATCCATTTCCAGGTCATGAAATCGCCGCCGGAATAGAGCAGCACGCACTCGGCTTCCAGGCCGTCGCGGCCGGCCCGGCCCGTTTCCTGCTGGTAATGCTCGATCGACTTGGGCATGGCGGTGTGCAGGACGAAGCGGATGTTGGAGCGGTCGATGCCCATGCCGAAAGCGACGGTGGCCACGATCAGGTCGCATTTCTCCTGCGGCGAACGCTCCTGGCGCGGCCGGCGTTCCTCGGGCGTCAGGCCGGCGTGATAGGCCCGGCACTTGACGCCCTGGGCTTGCAAGATCGCGCTGACGTCGTCCACGTCCTTGCGGCGCAGGCAATAGATGATGCCCGCCTCGCCCGCGTGGCGTTTGAGCACTTCGTGGATCTGGGCGTAGAGATCGGTGCCGCGGCAGGACGCGGTAGGTGAGATTGGGCCGATCGAAGTTGCCGACCAGCACCTGCGGGTCGGCGAGGTTGAGCTGCTTGCAGATGTCGCGGCGGACCTGCTCGGTCGCCGTGGCGGTGTAGGCATGGACGTTGACGCCGGGGAAGATCTCCTTGAGCTTGCCCATCTGGCGATATTCGGGGCGAAAATCGTGGCCCCAGTGGCTGATGCAGTGGGCCTCGTCGATGGCGAAGGTGTGGACGTCGCTGCGCCGCAGCAGAGCGCAGAAATCGGCGCAGCGCCAGGCGCTCGGGCGAGACGAACAGGAGGCGGATCAGCCCTTGCGCCAGGTCCATTTCATGGCAGGCAGCGCTCTGGCGGCGGTCAAGCGAGCTGTCGATCTGGACGGCCGGCACGCCGCAGGCCTTGCAGGCTATCGACCTGGTCCTTCATGAGCGAGATGAGCGGCGAGACGACGACGGTGGTGCCGCCGCGCAGCACGGCCGGCGCCTGGTAGCAGAGCGACTTGCCGCCGCCGGTGGGCAGGACGACGAGCGAATCGCGCCGCTCGAGGACGGCGCGCATGGCCGGCTCTTGCAGGGGCCGAAACGAGCGGTAGCCCCAGTGGCGCTCGATGACCTGGCGCAGTTCGTCGGTGGATGGTTGGCCATGTGGCGTGCTTCGCATTCCATTGCGGGTTATTATACTATCGAGTCCAGTCTATCCGATGCGGAAGTTAGTCCGAGCCGCGTATCTAAGTGCGGGGCTCGGCTTGCGTCCGCAACTGGACGCGACTGCTTTGCTCGAGGATTGGCCGCTCCCTACGGTCGCGGCTCGGTTGACGGAAAAGCCAACATGGACCAAGCCGCAGTAGCCGCTGCCGAACCGCGATTGGGCTTGTGGGACGCTGTCAGCATCATCGTCGGCATCATCATTGGCGTGGGGATTTTCGAGGTTCCGGCGAGGTTTTCGCCGCCGTGCCGGGGCCCTGGATCGCCCTTGGCCTTTGGGCCCTTGGAGTGTGTTCGCGTTGCTGGGGGCCATGTGCTTTGCCGAGTTGGCCAGCACTTATCCTCGCTCGGGCGGCGAATATGTCTATTTAACCCGCGCCTTCGGTCCGCATCGTCGGGTTATTTGTTCGGCTGGGCGCAACTCGCGGTGATCCGGCCGGGAAACATCGCGGCGCTCGCCTATCTGGTTGGCCTGTATGGCGCCAAGTTCTGGGGACTCGACGCCTGGGAAACGTTCGGCTTGGCGGTTGCTTCCGTGGTGGTTCTCACGATCGTCAACGTCTTGGGCGTCACGCTGGGCAAGGACACGCAAAACCTGCTCACCGTCGCCAAAGTCATGGGTTTGGCCGCGATCGTGGTTGTGGGATTCGCCTATGGCAATCCGGCCGATCTGTTTGACGTCCGCCACGGCCACCGGCGCGCCGGATTGGTTCGCGGAGTCGATGCTCTTGATCCTGTGGACCTACGACGGTTGGAACGAGGCGGCTTATATTGTCGCCGAGGTGAAAAACGCCCGTCGCAACCTGCCGCTGGCGCTGATTTTGGGCACCGGCATGGTGACGGTCATCTACCTCATCATCAATGCCGCGTTTTTGTCGGCGTTGGGCTTCACGGCGCGCAGGGCACGGCGATGCCCGCGCAAGTCCTCGGTCTGGCGTGGGGGAGACTTCGGGGCCACCGCGATCGGCGTGCTCATCATCGTTTCTTCCTTGGGCGCGATCAACGGCATGATCTTCACCACGGCGCGCATTTATTCCGAATTCGGCGCCGATCATCGCTTCTTCGAGCCGCTTAGCCGATGGAGCCCGCGCTGGCAAACGCCGGTTTGCTCCTTGGTTACGCAAGCGGCGCTGACCTTGGGATTTCTCGTTGGCATCAGTGCCTGGATAAGTCTTACCGCCCGAGGCAACGCGCCGGACAACATCAACAACGGCTTCAACGAGCTCATTTACATGACCGCGGCGGTGTTTTGGTTGTTTTTCTTGTTGACGGGTATCGCCTTTTTCGTCCTGCGCCACAAGGACGCCGATCGCCTGCGTCCGTTTCGGGTTCCCGGTTATCCCGTGGTCCCGCTGATTTTTTGCGTTTGCTGCGCTTACATGGTTTATCGCGCGATTCTCTTTCGGCCTGGCGAATCGCTAATCGCGCTGGGCATCTTATTGCTCGGGGTCGTGTTTTTTTTCTTGCCAAAAAAAATCAAGAATCCGCGGGATTCGGAGTACCTCATCCCGCAGCTTAGGGAATTCGGTCAAATCTTCCTCTTTCGGCGACGAATAACCTCTCAGGGTTATTTTTTCACCACAATCCGAAAGGGGCTTCCGAGATGAAAAAACTTATCGTAATCGCTGCTCGTGGTCGGCGCCGTGCTTTTATTTCATGCGGTGCACGGCCGTGCGCAGCTATGCAAGCACGCTCTGGTCACAGGTCAAGTCCGAGACGAAGAATGCCGTGCCCACGCGGTTCGAGATTAGCCGCGCCCGGCACGAGATCGCCAACCTCGACGACGACATCGGCGGCATGATTCGGCCCATCGCCGAATACAAGGCTACCATCATGGCGCTCAACAAGGAAATCGGCCGTTCCGAAACAATGCTGCGCGAGCACAAAACGGTGCTTCTGAGCATGACCCAGGATCTGGAGGGCAGCCCCAGCGTCTTGGTGTATGCCGGCGAGGAATATAGCGCCGATCGCGTCTGCGCCAAGCTCGCCAAGGACTTTAAAAGTTACCGGCGCCTCGAAGCGAACTTGCAAAGCCGGCGCAAGCTTTTGGAGGCCAAGGAGAAATCGCTCAAGGCCACGCAGGAACAACTGGCGAAGGTTATCGCCAAGAAGCGCGAGTACGAAGTGCGCCTCGCGGACCTTGAAGCCGACGAGGAGACGCTGCGCATCGCCCGCATCGGCAGCAAGATCCAAATCGACGATAGCCGGACCACGCAGATCGAGGCCGCCTTGTCGGACATCGAGCATCGCCACGATGTCGAACGCGCGGAAGTCGAGCTCAAGACCAGCGACTTGGCCAACGATTTGATTCCCGTGCAGGAACGCGGACCAACGGTCGTCGATATCAATGCCATCCGCGAACACTTGAAAAGCGGCGAGGGGGCCAAAACGAGTGGCGAGGGGCGAGTGGCGAGGGGCGAGAAAAAGGATGAACGTTCACCTCTCGTCCTCGACCAGGCTCCGCCTGGTAACGCACTGCCCGGCAGGCTCCGCCTGCCCGTCCCTCGCGACAGACCCTAGCTAACGTGCGGCGGCGAGGCGGAGCCTCGCGGCAGTGCGTTCCCAGGCGGAGCTGGGAACGAGATGCAGATGGCGAGCCGGTGCTGTTCACCTCCACCGGTCGCTGAGGCTCGCGGCTCGCCTTTAACGAACACGCGGTGAGATAGGAAATTCGCGGTAGAATACTTCCATGACGAGCGCCATCGTGCCAACACCTGATACGCCTGGGAGACTGCTGCTATGGATCGACGGCGTGGGCGGGTTTTTAATCTGCCTCAAACCGCGGTTAACGCTCGGACAGGCGGGGACGGGGGCGGCTCCCGATTTGGCGATCTTGGCGGCCATCGGGCGCCACCATGCGAGCATCGAACGTGACGCGGAGGGTTATATTCTGGAGGCGGTTCGCGCTACGGCGCTCAACGGCCAGCCGGCCAGCCGGGCATTCCTGCGTTCGGGGGATCGATTGACGCTGGGAGCGGCATGCCAGGTGGTTTTTTCGCAGCCCGTGCCCATCAGCGCCAGCGGCGCGGCTCGACCTGGTGAGCGGTCAGCGGTGGCAACAGCCGGTGAATGCCGTTTTGCTCATGGCCGAGACATTGGTGGTAGGTCCGGGGCCGCAGGCGCACGTGGTGGTCGAGGAATTGCAGCAGCCGCTGATTATTTTCCGTCCCCGCGATGGCTTGGCGATTCGTTATGGCGGCAACCTCGTGATCAGCGGCCAGCCGCATAAAGAGCGCGGGCCGCTTTTGCCGGGCGCGCAGTGACCGCCGACGGAGTTTCGTTTGCGCTGGAGAATGCGGGTTAGGATCCGCGGGTTTCGGAGTACCTCAACCCGCGGCTTGGGGGTCAACACCTATGAAATTCATGTATGCCAGCGGGCAGAAGCCTTTGCAGGGCTACGTCATCAAGCGCGGCATTGGGCGCGGCGGCTTCGGCGAAGTCTATTTCGGCGTCAGCGAGCGCGGCAAGGAAGTCGCCATGAAGGTGATTCAGGCCAACCATGACGTTGAGCTGCGCGGCATCCAGCAGTGTCTCAATCTCAAGCACCCCAATTTGGTCCACCTCTACGACCTTCGCACCGATGCCCACGGCGACCACTGGCTCATCATGGAATATGTTGCCGGTGACTCGCTCAACACCGTTCTCGCGCGCAATCCTCATGGCGTGTCGCCTGATCTGGCCGGTCAATGGTTTCTCGGCTTGGCCGCCGGGGTTCATCACCTGCACGACCACGGCATCGTCCATCGCGACCTCAAGCCCGGCAATATCTTTCTTGAAAACGGCTTCATCAAAGTTGGCGATTACGGCCTTTGCAAATCCATAGGCGGCAGCCAACATCTCAAGCAAACGCAAAGCGTCGGCACCGTCCATTACATGGCTCCTGAAATCGCCGGGGGCAACTACAAGCACCACGTCGATATCTACGCGGCAGGCGTCATCCTTTATGAGTTGCTAACCGGGCAATGTTCCGTTTGACGGCGAATCCGTCGTGGAGATCATGTTCAAGCATCAAACGGAGAGGCCGGACTTGAGGAAAGTTCCGCCCGAATTCGCCCCAATACTCGACCGGGCGGTCAGCAAAATCCTGCTCGAGCGCTTTCAGTCGCTGAGTGACATGAGCAAGCAGGTTGAGGCCGTCGTGGCGGAACGAACGGCACCGGTAAGGGAAGCAGCACCCGCAACGGTATCCATGCTCGCGCCATCGTGTGGAACTGCCGACGCAACCTTTTTTTAACGAGTCGCGCCAGCGACTGGCGACGATCAGCGGCACGCTGCTCACGGCGCTCTGCCTGGCGGCGGTGAGTGCATTTCTGGCCAGCGCCATCCTCAGGCCGCCAGCGGCCCTCCGCGACCGCCATATTTTCGTGGCCGTGTTCTTCTTGACGACGCTCGCCTGCGCGGCGGTGCTGGTGCCTGCTCAGTTCTGGACGAGGCCGGTGGAGGAATCGTGGGCTCGGCGTTTTCTGTATCATGGGCCTGGGCCTTGTTGTCGGTCTGGCCGCGCTGTGGTTTGACGGTTATGAGTTGCCGTTCGGGACGGCCTCCGCGCGGCGGACTCTTGGCAGCCTTATAACGGTCTTGAGCAAAGAGACCGCATCTTCGGCTCGCTGTACGCTGAGAATCGGTCGCTACCCGTGGCGGCGTGTTATCTCGGCTATTTCGGCCTGATGTTTTTGGCACTGCGCGGTGGAAGATCGGTGAGCCGTATCGGCGCAAGAGATTCCGGGTGAAGACCGTGATCGCGGCCGCGTTCTGGGCATACATACTGATGTTTTTGCTTCCGGCGGCCCAGCAGCGGCGTGAGGCGTTCCTGGCGTTCGTGCTTACGTCGATCATTGTGCAACTGGTAAGTCCCTGGCAACCGCGCTGCCAAGAACGCGGCAAACGGCTGCGTTTGCGGTCGGCGTGAAAGGCGGAGAATCGGGATGAAGCGCTGGTCGATCATCGCTGCATGCATAGTCGCCGCGCTTTGGGCCGGAGAGACACGCCGGTCGCATGGCGCCGCGCCGACGGTAGCCAGGCAAAGCGCGGCTTGGCCGACACACGAGCGTGGTTTCGGCGTGACTTATCAGGAGGCCAAGGGCGACGCGATAAAACATTTGACGCATCAATTGGAGGCGATTCTGCGCGAGCACGAGCCGCCGCTTTCCGCTTGGACGCCGACGCCGGGCTATGTCATGGACCATTTACTGCAGGGCGAAGGCGAGCCGGGCCCGGACTTCGTCGTGGAAAACATCGCCATGAAGACCTGGATTTACGATGTGCGAGGGCTCGATTGGCCCGCGCTGACGGTGCTCGACGGGGAGGCGCAGCGTGCAGCGCAGGCTGCGCTCTGCGCATCAGCGTGGGAAGCCGGCTTTTTGGCGCGCTTGGTTTGGTGCTGGCCGTCATTACCGTCTGCGCGGCGTGTCAGGCGGTGCTGATTCGTAAACGGCGTCGAGCCGCCTGTTCCCTTTTGCGGTCCGCTCCATTAGACTGGGTGCATGTCCGCCGACAACGATCCTCTGCTCGTGGGCCAAATTCGCCAGGGGGATGCGCTGCGCCTGGGAACATTTGATCGCGTACCTATGAAGGTCGACTTGCTGGCGTTCGTGCATCGGCGCATTCAGCGATCGCGCGGCCAGCGAAGACATCGTGCAGGAAACGTTCATCGGCTTTCTGACCAGCCTGGCGAACTTCGATGAACACCGTTCTTTGCAGACGTATCTGTTCACCGATCGCCTCGCACAAACTGACCGATCATTTGCGCAAAACCGGCCGGCATCCGCTGCAACAGGCTGCCGACGAGCTGTTGCAACAAAAGCTGGATGCCAATCCGGCCGCCTCCAGCATTGCCCGCGGAGCCGAGCGCCGCGCTTTGGAGACCGAAGCGGTCGCGCGGGACTGGGCGCGATCCTCGATGATTGGCGCGAGCAGGGAGATTTTATCCGCATCAAGGTTTTGGAGTTGCTCTTCGTCAAAGGCTGGGCCAACCGCGACATCGCGACCTTTTTGCAAATTGGCGAGCAACAGGTGGCCAACATTCGCTTCGCTGCCGTGAAAAAGCTCAACGAGCGCGTGCGCGGCGCAGGTCTGCCGACCGATGTCTTTCCGGAATTGCAATCCTCTTGATGGACGGCCGCTCCAATGAACCCGACGCATGCTCAATTATCCGGCTACCTGGAAGACGCCCTAAGCGATCTGGAAACCGCCGAAGTGGAACAGGCGTTACGCAGCTCGGATAGTCTGCGCACGCAGTTGCGCCAGCTTATCGATGAGCGCGACCGAGGCGACCATTCCGTCGGAGCCATCTGGCGGCGCTATCGACTCACCTGTCCATCATGCGCGCAAATGGGAAGCTATCTTCTTGGCGTGCTGGACCCAGAACTGCATGATTACGTCTCATTTCACGTGCAAACGATTGGCTGCTCGTATTGCCAGGCCAACATGACGGACTTGCAGCGGCAGCGCCAAACTGCGGCGCCGTCCAGTCAGGAACGGCGCAAGCGGTTTTTCGACTCAAGTGCGGGGATGCTGCCTTCGCACCGCTGAGCACTCGCGGCCTGTTTGGTCCTTGTGAATAAGTGTGGGGTGGCACGCCCTCAGGTACTCCGAAGGGCGTGTCTTCTGCCCTCGCCACGCCCTTCGGAGTACCTCAGGGCGTGCCACCCATGTTGGCCAGCTCAGTTTATTTCAGCCGAACCGATCTGAGTCAGCGCCCTATTTACCGCCTGCCAAAGATCATTCATGCGAAATGGCTTGCGGAGCAATTCGGCGGCGCCGTCACGCAGGAGTTGATTCGCCTGCTCGGCGTGCACCAAGTCCGGTGCACAGTAAGATCGGAATTTGCGGCAACCGCTCGCGGAAGCGGCGGAAATTGGCGAGCCCCTCTTCACGCGGAATCATCAGATCGAGAATGATCAGATCGACGGACTCGCCGCGTGTCAAGCATTTCCATGGCCGCCTGCCCCGACTGGCCGTCATGCACGACATGTGCCGGCGATGCCAAGAAACGCCCGACGACATCGAGAACTGCCGCTTCATCGTCAATGACCAAAATGCGCCGGCCGGTCCGGCCGGTAGGCTCGACCGCTGGTCGGCTCGAAGCCGGTCTTCGGCGGTTTCGGCGTCGTCAGCGTCGTCAAGGCGCGGCAAATAAAGTCGGACACGGCGTGCCCTCGGCCCACCGCCGTGTCGATGGTCAGAAATCCCTGGTGGCCGTGAATGATGCCAAAGGCGACCGGCAGCCCCAGGCCGGTCCCTTTGCCGACTTCCTTGGTCGTGAAGAAAGGATCGAGTGCCTGGCCCAGGACTTCCGGCGTCATGCCGGAGCCATGGTCCTCCACCTCCAAAACGACATAATCGCCGCTGGGCACGTTCTCGGGAAATGCCGGCAGCTCGCCGTCGAGGACGTCTGCTGCTGACAGGCGGAATTCCACGGGCTGCGGCGGCCGGTTGCGGCATGGCGTCGCGCGCGTTGAGGGCCAGGTTGACCAGCACTTGCTGCAATTGGTTGGCATCCGCGAGCGCGACCAGCGGCCGCCGTCCGCGGCTGCCGGAGACATGCGACCGTCACCTCGATTTTGAGGCTGCTTTTGACCAGGTCGGCGGTGGACAGCGAGCAGCTTTTCCATGGAAGTCGGTTGCCGGCTCAGCGCCGGCTTGCGCGCGAAGGCGAGAAGCTGCCGCGTCAAGTTGGCGGCCCGCTCGGACAAGTCGACGATGAACTCGAAGAATTCCTTGACGGTGCCGTTCGACATCTTGCTCGCGCAGACCCAGGGCCGCGTAGCCCTGAATGCCGGCCAGCAGATTGTTGAATTCGTGAGCCACGCCGCCGGCGA
This sequence comes from uncultured Planctomycetota bacterium, assembly GCA_963750865.1. GTDB lineage: Bacteria > Planctomycetota > Planctomycetia > Gemmatales > Gemmataceae > CAVVSQ01. Next base: position 426,493 of record CAVVSQ010000014.1, on the reverse strand, counting down.
GCGTGCCGACGCTTTGCATTTTCTGGGCTTGAAAGAGCTGCCGCTCCATCAGCTTGCGTTCGCTGATGTCGCGGTAGATGCCGACGAAATGCGTCAGCTGGCCGCGGCTATCGAGGATCGGCGAGATGGTCAGCGAGGTGTCGAGCAGCGTGCCGTCCTTGCGCTGGTTGACCAGTTCGCCCTGCCAGCTGGTGCGCGCCAGGATCGTCCGCCACATCTCCTCGTAAAACTCGCGCGGGTGCGCGCCGCTCTTGAGCAGGCGCGGCGTCTGCCCCAAGAGCTCGTCGCGCGCATAGCCGAACATGCGTTCCAGGGCGCCGTTGACGTGCTCGAGCCGGCCCTGCAGGTCGGTGATCATGATGCCGTCGCGCGCCGATTCGATGGCCTCGATCAGCAGGCGATTGGTCTGCTGCAGGCGGTGGCGCGTCACCGATTCCTGGACGCGCTTGGGCAGGTCGGCGAGAAAGGTCAGGGCGTTGTCCTTGACGACGTAATCGAGGGCGCCGGCCTGCAGCACCTGGGTGGCCAGCTGCTCGTCGCCGCAGCCGGTGACCATCAGGACCGGCGTGGCGATGCCCTCGCTGTTGAGCGTGCGCAGCAGGTCGAGGCCCGCGCATGTCCGGCAGCGTTCGATCCAGGACCACGAGGCTAAACGGCCATGGCGCAAGACGATCAGGGCGTCGGCGCCGGTGCGGCAGACGGTGACCTGATGGCCGGCGCGCTCGAGGCTCTTGCGCATCAAGTACGCGAAGTCCTCTTCATCCTCGACCAAAAATAATTGCAGCGCTTCAGGCATTGGCAACGTCACGTTACGAACGATTCGACGAGACATGCAAGCATACCGAAAAACACGCAGGCGTGGAAGTGACTTCCAGCGCGCCGCCCCATGTGGCCGCCAAGGCGTGCGCCAGGCGGACTTCCAGGCGATTGACGGGTAGCGTTCCGCGATTGCTTGGTGATGATTCCCGTGAGCCATCGTCGCTCTCGCCTCCGGCAACAACGAGGTCCACCACAGTCGAGTCTTCCCGCATTGACGAGGCGAATCCGACTTTCACGCTGGTAGTCGGGCACCATTCCAGGCCGCAGCGCAGCAATTCCAGCAGCGCTTGCTTCAGTGCGCGCGGGCCGGCACGGACCTTGGCAACCTCCCAGTCGAAGGCAAAGGCCAGGCGACGCGCTGCGAATAGGTGCGTCGTTTCGGCGCAATTCTCCCCAGGTGGGCAAGCTCGATGGTCTCGATGGGTTCCTGAAGGCGCTGAATGCGGGCCATGTCCTTGAGAAATTGCACCATGACGCCCGCTCGTTTGGCGGCAGCGATCAGGCGCGTCACGTATTCTTGAGCCGGCTGGCTCAGGCTGTTTTTTTCTTCCGTCTCAAGCAAGTTAGCCAAGGCCTGCACGATAACCAGTTGATTGGGCAAATCATGGCTGCAAACGTCGTGCATGGCGGCCAGCAATTGCTTGGCGCGATTTGGATCGTCCTCGTTTTCTGAATCAGGCAATATGCTCGCGGCATCCATGGGCAGCTCTTACCAATCGAAAAATTCTCGATCTTCTTCACGGTCCAGATTTAACTCGGCGACCGACCGATGGAGCGTCTGCGCAATTTGAGCGGCCTGCTCAGTCGGCCCGAGGGTCAATAAGAGAACCGGACCGGGCGGTAGTTCGGCGGCCCTCAGCGCGTCGAGAAAGTCGCCACTATTGGTGCTAGCGCCGGTTTCGATCAGCGCGAGGCGTTCCAACAAGGCGTGGGCAAACTCAGTGCCCGTCGAGCCAACCAACACGGTGCCGGCTTGATCGCGGACGGCCAGTGCCAGGCGATCGCCCTTTTGCCGGCACCATTCCCAGCAGATCGTGGCGGCGAACGACAACAGCCGCTCAAGGCGCGGACTCTCGACGCTGCCGGGGTCCACGACGAGGACAAGATGATCGTTGGGCATATCCTCGAATTCGCGCACCATGACCGTGCCGCGGCGGGCAGTGGTGCGCCAGTGGATCCAGCGCGGACTATCGCCGGACCGGAACGAGCGTAAACCATGGAACTCGGTTTGGGCGCCGGGATGGCGGCGCGCAAACGCCTGCGCCTGGCCCAACGTGGGACTATGCCGGCCTAAAAAGCGGCGCAAGGCGGCGCACCTTAATTGCCCCAGCCTGGGAAACACCACCAACCGGTCTGTCGTGCCCGTTCGCTTGGTGAAATGCACGAGAGCCAAGGGAAAACCCGTGTTGAGTTCAAGAGCGTTCAGCACATAAACGCCACGCCGCGCGATTTCCATGGTCACGCTCAAGGTCACGGTGCCTCCGCCGGCAACACTGGAAATAAATCGCGACCCTTGCGGTTCGGCGCCGGCATCGTGAATGCTGATGCCAAACGCCGCCTGTCGGCCTTTATTGTCCACGAGGATCGGCAAGGTGAATGGCGTTCCCGCGAAAACGAAATCGGGGAGCAGGCGCCGAGCGGTCAGGAAACGCATTTGCCGGCGTGCCCACCAAAGGTTTAAGGCAACCAGGCAAACCATCCAGCAGAGAGCAAAATGATGAGGTTGATGCCCTTGAACAAACCCGTCACCAGCATCGCGGAAGAAATGAGAAACCAGAGCAGCCCCTCGCGCGACAAGGGAAGCAGATGGCGTAGGCGCCATTTCACAGCGGCACGTTGATTCGTGTCAAGCACTCGGCTAAAAACTCGTCAGCCGCATCTTTGGAGCCAAGTTGACGCAAGCCCCTCAGGAGCAATCGATGCGCCAGCACGGGGCGAGCCAACGACTTGATGTCGTCGGGAATCGACGAAATCCCGCCCGCTAATAAACGCCAAAGCCTGGGCGGCGCGGTATAAGCTTAGCCCGGCGCGAATGCTGGCGCCGAGTAAAACCTGCGGCGGCATTGCGCGTCGCATCGAGGATATCCAGCAAGTAATGTTGCAAGCGTTCCTCGAAGCGAACTTGGCGGACCCGCTGCTGCAAGGCGATCACTTCGCTGGCCGACAGCACGGGCCCAAGTTGATCGACCGGCTCGCCGCCGCGGTGCTTGTTCAAGACTTCTTGCTCGGCGGCGCGGGCCGGATAGCCGATGCGCAGGCGCAGGAGAAAGCGGTCGAGTTGGCTTTCCGGCAAGGGATACGTTCCCTCGAATTCGTAGGGATTTTGCGTGGCCAGGACGAGGAACGGCGGGCCCAGAGGCCGGGTCTGCGCCGTCGATGGAGACGTGCCGGTCGCTCATGGCCTCCAGAAGAGCGCTTCTGGGTGCGCGGCGTGGCGCGGTTGATTTCATCCGCCAAGACGACCTGGGCAAAGAGCGGGCCTGGACTGAAGACGAAATTGCCGCTCGGCTGATGAAAGACGCTGGTGCCGATCAAGTCGCTGGGCAGCAGATCAGGCGTGAACTGGATGCGGTGGAAGGTGCAGTCGAGGCTGCGCGCAAGGCGCCTTGGCAAGCAGCGTTTTACCAACCCCCGGCACGTCCTCGATGAGAATATGCCCTTCCGCCAGCACCGCAACCATGGCAAGTTGAATGACATCGCCCTTGCCCAGGAACACGCTCGCGAGGTTTAGGCGCAGTTTTTCAACGAGAGACGACAGGCGAGGGGCGAAAGGCGAAGAAGGATCGAGTGACGGGGAGAGGTTAATGGCCGACGACTCGACGGGATGCGGCGAGATTCCCTCGGGAGCATTTGTGTCTTTCATTAAGCCCGCCTCGCCTTGCAACTCTGTTTTCTCGCCTTTGACCCGGCGCCCCTCATTTGCCTCCGGGATATTGTAAAATGTCTACGCGGCCGCCGCCACTGCCACACTAACTCAAACCCGTTTAGCGCGGAAGGACACGATCATCATGCGGGATGCGCCAAGAGGCGAGTTGCCCCAGTCGGTCGTGAAGCGCGATGGTCGGCTGGTGCCTTTCGAAGCGGACAAAATCAGCCAGTCGCTTTACGCCGCCACGGAGGCATTAGGGCAACCGAGCGCCTTTATGGCGCGGGAGCTAACGGATGGCGTGTTGCATTTTTTGGCGGCGGAACTCGACGAGGCACCGCCGACGACAGGCCAGATCGCCGAGACCGTGGCCAAGGTTGTCCGCGAACTGGGTCATCCCGCCCTGTCTCAAGCAATCGTCGATCGAGCGCGGCGCAAACAGCAGCAACCCAGCGCCGCGGTTACGCGCAAAAAATCGCCCGTGAGGAAGTAGCCTTCCGGTTTTCGACCAAGGATGCGCCCGATGCCGTGACTCGGAAATGTCTGCGCCGCTATAGTCTACATGCCGTTTTCGCGCCATTTGGCGGCCGCCCACGAGGAGGGCTTGCTCACGCTCGCGGGGCTTGAGCATCCCGATGAATTGGCGAGCCAGGTCATCTTTCCTGACACGGAGTCCGCGAACGGGCTTGTGACCGTCGAGGCGCCGGCGCGGACGATTCTTGTCGATAGCCCCGAATCGGCACTCACGGAAGGCACGGCCGGGCCCTGGTTGCGTCGCCTGGCGGCGTTTTGTGAATGCACGGGTCGTCAGGCAATCGTCAATCTCCATGTGGCGACGCCCGCCGCCTGGGCAGTGCCGCCCGCGACCGGACCTTTATTCACGGCACCAAGCGCGCGGCCTGACTTCGAGCACCGTCGCGGCCTTGCCGAGCTTCTTGTCGAAGAAAACAACGGACTTGACACGTCGCCCGTGCACATCGAATGGCACTTGACCGACGCCGATTTTGACCGACTCCACGCTGGGGCCCTGGCAGTCGCCGCTCGTCAGGCGCTCGGCGCAAGCGGGTCAGTTTTGTCATGGACCGAGCCCGACAACCGATTGCGCTGGGTCGCGGCATCGACCGCGAGGGTAGCGCGGTGTTGATCGAAGTCGTGCTCGAGTTGCCACGGCTGTTGGCCATGCCCGGTGTCGATCACGATGGCGGGCGTTTTTTGGAAAAACTGCCTAGCTTGGGGCGGATGGCGCTTCGAGCCGGTATCCAAAAGCGCGGATATTTGCGGACTCGCGCCGGCAAGCACCCGAGCTTGGCGCGAGGCTTTTTGGTGGACCGGGCTCGCCTCGTGGTCATTCCCGGCGGGCTGGAGGAAGTGGTGCAAAGCTTGCTGGGCCGGCCTTTGTCTGCGAGCGAGCTTTCGTTGGACTTCGGTCGCCAAGTCGTGGAGGTCCTTCACGCCGTCTTGCGTCGGGAGGGAGCAGCCGGCAATCTTGATGCGGCATCAACGTCGATGTGTGCGCCGAGGTTGAGACGCCGTTGTCGCAAGTCCACGCCGCTGGAGTTCTGCATGGCACATCGGGGTTCGGGACACTCGTCAGTGCGAGTGGTACCGTTGAGCAACTGGTTAGCACCCTAACGCATGCGTGGAAAAAGACAGCCCTGCGCGGATGGCATAAGTGATTTTTCAGAGCAAAAACAATTGCGGAGGAGCCGCGTGCCCGCTAAACTGCCATAACTCACGTAATCACTAAAAGGCCGACCAACGGCACCGAGGATCCGGCTTATGCTAAGCGAGTCCGAGCAGCGCGCTGCCGTTTTGGCCGTGTCTCGCTATGGAGCGGACTCTTGCCGGGTTTCCCGGATTGTCCAAGCCATGCTTGACCAGCGGTCGGACGGCAACGGCGCGGATTTGCTCGAGCTTTTCCAGCGCGAGAAGCTGCTCACGCCGAGCCAGGCGCGCGAGCTGCGCTTCGGCCTGGAAAAAACGCTGGTCGCGCCGCTCGCCAAAAACGGCTTCGCCTCCGCTCCGCCGCGAGAGCGAGGAAACGATCGTCCCGAGCGATCCCTTCGAGGACGAGGGCGATGACGTTGTGCCCGAGCCGCGCGTCTTGGGCGATTATCGATCCTGCGCCGGCTCGGCGCGGGCGGCACGGGCTCCGTGTATCTAGCCTATCACGCCACGGAAAATCGCCAGGTTGCCGTCAAGATACTGGCCGCGAAGTTGGCGAAAAAGCAATCAACGCTCGATCGGTTTTATCGGGAAGCCAAGAGCGGAGCCCTTCTCAATCACCCCAATATCGTGCGCAATCTCGCGGTCGGGCGCGATCAGGCGTCGGGAGTTCATTATCTAGTTCTGGAATTTGTCGATGGTCCCAGCGCCTTGGATCTGTTGGATCGATTGTCAACGGCTCTCGGTCGGCGATGCACTGCATGTCATTCTGGATGTCGCCCGGGCGCTGGAACATGCGCACATGCGTAATATCGTTCATCGCGACATCAAGCCCGGCAATATCCTCATAACGCTTTCGGGCCTGGCCAAGCTCGCCGACCTGGGGTTGGCTAAACGGCTCGACGAGACAAGCCACCTGACACACGCGCAACAGGGTTTCGGCACTCCCTATTACATGCCCTATGAGCAGGCCATGAACGCCAAGGACGCTGACGCCCGAAGCGACATCTACGCCCTCGGAGCAACCCTCTACCACCTGGTCACCGGCGACGTGCCCTTTGCCGGAGAAAACTCGCTGGAGGTCGTCGATAAAAAGAAAATCGGCACCTTCATGCCAGCCAGCCGGATTAACCCTGACGTGCCCGCACGTGCTGGACGGCATCTTGAACAAGATGCTGGCCCCCGAACCCGATGACCGCTATCAAACCGCGAGCGAACTGATTGTCGACCTCGAGCGTTCCAACCTCGTGGCCACGCTTCCCAGCTTCACCAATCCCGATCGGGCCATGCAAGACCCGGTGGTCCGTCAGCGCCTGACCGCTCTAGCTGCCACCCAGCCCGATGTCGGTTCCGGCTTGGATCGCCGTCTGGTCGAGGACCAGGTTTGGTATCTGCGCTACCCGGATGCCAAGGGGCAGCCGTGCATGGCGAAATTATCGATCGCGGAAGTCCGGACTAAGCTGCGTGACGGCAACATATCGTCGCAAACGGAAGCTGCCCGCGTGCCGCGCGGCAAATATAAGCCGCTTGCTTCCTATGTTGAATTCCAACACGTGCCCGGGCCATTGGCCACGGCTCCGCGCTCCGATTCCACCAGTCCGGTCGACTATGTAGTCGCGGTGAAAGACACGCCGTTCCACCCGGCTTGGTGGATCACGATGGGGTTGGTGCTGGGACGGCGATTGTGCTGTTCGGCACGCTTCTGTTATGGTTACGCGGTTAACGGTGCCGACGATAAGTTCTGGAACATCATTTTGCTTTACGAATCTCCCTTCGATTTACCGTTGACCGACCCGCGCCAACCTTTCCATGCGGAGCATATGGAGATGGCCCTGGATGAGGCGCGGGTCGCCGTCGCCGAGGATGAAGTCCCCGTCGGCGCGGTGATCGTCTCGCTCAAGCGCGGCGTCATTGCGCGGGCCCACAACCAGCGGGAAATGCTGCGCGATCCGACGGCCCACGCCGAGATGATCGCCATCACCCAAGCGGCCCAGGCTTTGGAATCGTGGCGTCTCGAGGATTGCATCCTCTACGCGACGCTGGAGCCGTGCGCCATGTGCGCCGGAGCCTGCGTGCTGGCTCGTTTACCCATGGTCGTTTATGGTGCCACCGACCCCAAGGCCGGTGCCTGCGAGACTCTTTACACCATCACGAGCGACCCGCGACTCAACCATCGCTGCCAAGTCGTGCGCGGGGTATGCGCGGACCGCTGTGCTGCCATCCTGAGCGATTTCTTTGCGGGCAAAAGGCGCACGGGGAAAACTTCGCTTCCGGACCGCGACGAACATCCGAGCCGTGACCGTTAGGGAGCTGCCAACACGGGCGGTCGGCACGCCCTGAGGTACTCCGAAGGGCGTGGGGTTCCATCAGCACGCCCTTCGGAGTACCTCAGAGCGTGCCACCCATTTCCGGTAAATCCAGGCTGAGTTTGCAAGTTATTCGGTTGATTCCTTGCCGCCGCCGTGCTAGTTCAGGCGGCGGCGCTGTCGCTTGACTGTGCAAGTCACCACGCCGCATGATAAACTGGCGTGCGGATCCAATGCGAATTTCTCGGGGCACGTCATGAAGAAGATTGTCGGTGCGGTGGCGCTGGTCGTTCTCACGGTAACGGCGGTATCGTCTCAGCCGACGCTGCGGATCGTGACGCATCCCAAGGTCCCGCCCCGAGACGTGTTGGAACGGCTGGGCCTATCGCTCGCCTGGCACGCCCAGCTTCCCACCGGCGGCCAGCGCGACGGCTTGTTTACCTTGCAACTCCTGCACGCCAAGAAGCAAACCCAGCTGGTGGTGCAAACGATCTACGGCACCATCAACATGCTCGATGCCGAGACGGGAGACGCTCTGTGGCGCGTGCCTGTCGGACTGCCCAATTGGAACGGTCAACCGGTCGGCTTCAACGAGCAAAACATCTTCGTCACCCGTCGTGAAACGATGTTTGTACTCGACCGGGCCACGGGTAAACATCGCTATTACAAGGTGAACCGGGAAACCAAGCTGCCCGAATACGGATTTGTCCTGCCGAGCGCACCCACCGCCGCGCCGCAGGCCGACGAGGAGATGATCTTCTTCGCGATGGGCAACCGCATCGAAGCCTATGTTTTGCCCGACTTCGATATTGACAAGGCCGTCAGCAAGCCGCCGCTGGACAAGGAATTGACTGCCGAACAGCGACGACGCGCTCTTGGAGCGGATGGACACGCTGCCACCGCTCCTGACCTGGACTCATCGCGAGGCTGGCACTAACTTCGAGGTGCCTGTGCTGATCGCCCCGGACTTCGTCACCGCCGTGACCAATGCGGGGACAATCCTGACACTCAGGAAATTCGAGCGCTCCGAACCATTCGAGTTTCAGGCGCAAGGGAAAGTCTCGGCAGCCATGGGGCAACATGGCGCCATGGCCTACATCGGCTCCGAAGATTACACGCTGTATGCACTCAATATGGAGACCCATACCTTGTCCTGGCGGTTCCTGGCCGGCGGCTCCGATTGTTTTGAGGCCCGCGGTGACGGACGTTGACGTTTTCGTATCCGGGCATCGCAAGGGACTCTATCGGGTCGAGCGCGCCACCGGCCGGCCCAATTGGTTGAACGAGCAGGCGGACCGTTTCCTGTCGACGAATCAGAAATTCGTCTACGCGCTGGACCGCTCCGGCGCGTTGCTTGTGCTGGACTACGCCCGCGGCACGACGTTGGCACAGTATGACGTCCGTGATTGGCTGGTGCCGGTGCCCAACGAGCTTACCGATCGCTTTTATTTAGCCAGCCATGACGGCCAAATACTCTGCCTTCGCAATCGCAGCGACAAGTTGCCACGCTACAACAAAACTTTCGAAGTGAGGCTGCCGCCCAAGACCGAGGAGAAGAAGGACGACAAGGCGGAACCCAAAGACCTGGAGAAAGATAACAAGGACAATGAAAAGAAGGACGCCACACTCCAAGGAGCCGCGCACGAAGTAAGCGGTATCACCGCGGGCACCGCTCGAACCGCTTACTCCGTGCCCGGCTCTCGTCGGTCTAGCGGCAGTTCCACCGCGGTTCCCTCCGCGGCACTGCGGGCCACCGCTTCGGTGAATTCCATGTACGCGACGCCGCTTTCGAAATCGGTCAATGTCACCGGTGTCCCCAGGCGAATGGCGTCCACGAAATCCGCTTCCACGCGCCATTGCCGTGCCTGATCCGGTGGAATGGGAATCTCCACGAGATCGTCTGCCGTGGCCAAGGCTCTTGCTCGCCCCTTGAATGCGGTCCGCCAGCAAGATCATACGTGAGCGCCTCCCTCGGTTCCATACAGATGGATGCGCATGGCCTGTCCATAGGCGAGGCGCCGCTGACGTGATAGCTGGCACGAGCGCCGTCAGCCAATACCGCCAGGACTTGCACGCTGTCAGGCGTGCCGACCGCGCGACGCACGCCGCTTTCGGGGTCGATCCGCGCCGGGATGTGGGCGTGCACTTGCGCCTGGACACGCGACAGGCGACGGCACCCAGCGCATCAGGGTCTCCTGGACGATGCCCAGCGTCAGCATGTTGAAACCCGAGAGATTCGACGTCTTGCCGCCATGACGAGCGGCGTGGCTGGGTCCGCCAGCGCCGCGTTGAGGCTGGCCACCTGAACCTCGCGCAACTCGCCCAGAAAGCCCTCCTCGATCAAGCCGAGCATGACCTCGTGGCCTTTAAGGCCATAGGGACTGGGAACGACCTGGGTAACCAGGCGCGGATGGTCCGGGCGGCCTGTCAGCATGCGCCGGGCCTCAGCGGCGTTCATGCTGAGGCGTGCCTCCGTCAACACATGCTTGCCGGCCGCCAATGCCGCCAGGTGATCGCGCAATGCAAGTACGGCCAAGTGCCGATCACCACGGCGTCCACCTCGGGATCGGCGACCAGTTCTTGCCAGTGGACGTAGCGGCGCGGCACCGCGAACTCGCGCGCCAGCGCCTCCGTCGATTCCGGCCGGCGATTGCACACCGCCACTAGCGACACGTCAGGCAAGCGCGCAATCCCGGAATGTGTCGCAACCGCGTGTTGGCCCCGGCGCCGATCAAGCCGATCCGTAGTGGCGTGGGCATTGCAAGTACCTCGCTTTCGTTTCTCCCGTCCGGAGGGGCCTGGCGGCTGCTCTCTGTTATAATAGTGACATCCTTCACCACGGAGTGACAATGGGCACGCTACCGCAAGTTCCCAGCAACCGGTGTCGCCACCGACCGGCGACCGATGACGGTTCCTGAATTCATGGAAGCCAAAACGCGTGGCACGCGCCTGACGCTGCTGACGGCCTACGACTACACGATGGCCCGGCTTTTTCAAACGCCGGCGTTGATGCCCTGCTAGTCGGCGACTCGCTGGGCATGGTGGTCCAGGGCATGAGAACTCGCTGTCGGTGACGCATGGACGACATGATTTACCACTCGCGCATGGTCGCCCGCGGCGACCGCGTCGCTGCCTGCTCATCACCGACATGCCGTTCATGAGCTACCAAGTCAGTCCCGCAACAAGCCTTGGAAAATGCGGGACGATTGCTCAAGGAAGGCAAAGCCCACGCCGTCAAGTGGAAGGCGGCCGGCGGACCGCGCCGCGCCATCGCCGCCATCGTCGCCGCCGACATTCCCGTCATGGGACACATCGGCTTGACGCCGCAGTCGGTCCATCGCCTCGGCGGCTTCCGGGTGCAGCGCGATGAAAGGCAACTACTCGATGACGCCCTCGCCGTCCAGGAAGCCGGCGCTTTCGCCGTGGTCGTTGAATGCGTTCCCGCCGAGATCGCAACCAAGATCACGCAGGCGCTCAAAGTGCCGACCGATCGGCATCGGCGCGGGGCTGCATGCGATGGCCAGGTTTTGGTCGCCCACGATATGCTGGGCTTGTTCGACGACTTTCATCCCCGTTTCGCCAAGCAATTCGCCGATCTGGGGCCCACGATCGTGCAGGCTGCCGAGAGCTATTGCCGTGAAGTGCCGCGCCGGCACCTTTCCAGGACCGGAGCACATCTTTCGCTAAATCAGCGTGCGATCTTGCGACACCAACCCGAAGCGTTAGCGAGGGATCCCTCGCTAACGCTTCGGGTTGGTGTCGCAGAATTACGCACCGTTATTTAGAAAATCCCGCCGGCACGTCGGCGACAAAATACACATCATGATCGGGCCGACATCCGGGTGTATGGATGTCGAGCATCTCGAGCGGCTCTTTCTCGGTCACGAAGCCATGCGTGGTGCCGGGGGGCAGGCGAAAAAATCGCCGGCTTGGAGCGGATACACTTTGCCGTCAAGCAGTGCCGTGCCTGATCCTGACACGACAAAATAAAACTCTTCCGCGACTTTGTGATAGCTGACGCTGGTCCGCTGAAAAGGTTCGATGCGCACGCGATAGGCCGTGCCGTGAAGTTCGTCACGCGGTTCAATGAGCGTTTCGATGCGATACGGACCCAACTCCCGGTATTTCGCCGGATCGCCGGATGCCACGTGAAGGATGGCCGGGCCTGTCATCAAGAGTCTCCTCCGTTTACGCTCGGCCTCTAGGGCGGGCCGTGCTCCGTATGAAAGATGGACTAGCTCATCGCGGAAACCGCCGGCAACTACCCCGAAGGGGTTTAAATCTTCCAGCCCAAGGTTCGCGCAGCGTACCCTGGGAACGGTACAGCGAGCCTCGCCTACCCCGAAGGGGTTGCATCACCGGCTCGTGACGTTCGCCAAACGATGCAACCCCTTCGGGGTAGGCCCCGATCGGTTCGCTGACCCAGGGTACGCTGCTGAACCCTGGGGCTGAGCGATGTAACCGCTTCGCGGTAGTTGCCATCGGCTGCCGCCCAGCAACTTAACCGACAGTTGGACCGTTGCCGCGATGCCCACGACAGCGCGCGCGAATTGCTGATCCGGCAGCCGCAAAACGACGGAGTTGGACCGTTGCCGCGATGCCCACGACAGGCGCCGGCAGCGCCGAAAACCTTAACCAACGGCCCTGCGCGTCCGCGCACCATCACGAGAAACCAGACGACAAGCAAGAATTCCAGGGCCAGCATCACCACCCAGAAAAAGCAGGCGACCAGTGCCTCGGGAGGCAACAGAGCGAGTACCGCGGCGTGCAACGTGAGAAGGGTCAGGTAACCCCCGGTGCTTTCGGCGAGGAACAAATCGTGGAAAAAGAGCGTAACCTTTTTGAGAAAAGTCACGAATAGGAATTGACTGAGCACGAAGGTGGCCAACAACCAGATTTTTCGCGGCTTGGATATGCTTGTCCCTGGCAGTTGGGTGCTGAGCGTGATCGACGGCGCGCGCGGGGCGGGTGGCTCCGGTTTGGCGTCCCCTTCTTGAGGCGGCGGCGCCTCGGGCTTCACTTCATCTTCCACTTTCGCGACTGGAGCAGGCGCCGGCGGCGGTGGCTGGGGAACGACAAGCACAAAGACGGCGCAACTTCCAAACGCCAGGGTGCCGACGATGGCGCCAACAATCCAGATCCTCGCCGCGGCGGCCTTGGGAACCAGGACGCACAGGCATTGCCCCACCAGACTCGCGAGCAGCGCAACAAGCACGACGATCTTGACGATCCATCCCACAGTACGAATCAGCTTATCGTCCGTTACAAACTTGAAAAAGACGCCCAACCATAGAATCGTGAAAAGTGCGATCATTCCCAAGATCGCCAGCCAGGCCCAAAAGATAACTGTCAAACCGATGCGGACGGGATTCCACCGCGCCGGATCGACCGTGAGCGATTCTTGCTCTTGTTCCAGGGCTATTTTGTCTGGCTCGCGGCGGTGACGCTCATAGGGCAGCGAGTGCGCCCTCGGCATATCGCTCGGTTCATCGCTAAGCCCGATTTTTCGCGGATGCTTGGGAGGCGGCTCGGAGCGGGCAGGTTCCGGCGTCGAATCGAAAAGTGCGCCGCAATGGGGACAAACAGTCGGCGCCTGGGCAGCTTCATAGTTTGCGACCTGCTGGCATTTCGGACAAGTGACGGATGTGGCCATGCGATCATCCATAGGGTGCGGTCGCTAATTCCCCTTCAGTGAATGAAACACCAAACCGCTTAGCAGCTTGGGATAAAAATAAGTCGATTTCGGCGGCATCTTTTCCAGGTTGCCCGCAATCTCCTCCACATGATCCATGGTTGCCGGCGGCACCAACACGGCGAGTTGGCACTGCTTGCCGGCAACCGCGTCGGTGACTTCCCCTAACAGATGGACATAGGCGCACGACGGTTGACTTTTGCCACCGGCCGCCAAGAGTTTGTCGAGGATTAAACGATGCAGCAGCGCGACGGCCAAGCCGCGCCAGGCGGCGCTGTGCTCAGTCGCCAATTCGTCCATGATTTCGGGGGTCTGGCAGCGCGCCACGTGCCACAGGTTGTCGCTGACGGTGCCGAAGCCGAGAACTTTTTGCGAACCATCCCCTTCGATCATCTCCCAAGCTTCCTTGGCCGCCGCAGGCCCAGCGCCGATCGTTTCGAGCGAAAAATGCGGAGCCAACAGGGTTTTGAGCTGATCGGCTGTCAGCGCGGGGATGCCCGACACCAAGCGATGCGTCGGCAAGATGACCAGGCCGGCGTCTTGCATGCTGACCAACATCATCAGCACGAAGTTGGCCGCCGGATCAGGACCCGTCACTTCGCCGAGTTGTTTCTTTTCCTCCAAATACTTCAAGGCGGTTTCATAGCGGTGGTGACCGTCGGCGATGAAAATCGGCTTGGGGCCCATCAGGCCGGTGACGGCGCTGACGACATGCTGATCGGTAATGGGCCATAGTTTACTGACGACGCCCAGGTGATCGGTGGCCTGCAGCGGCCAGCGCCCGGCCAACCGCCGCATCCAGCTTGGCTTGCACCACGCCTTCCGGGTCGGGAAACAGGCCGAAGATCTGGCTCAGGTTCATTCCGGTGGCTTTGAACAGCTTCAGGCGATCGGCCTTGGGTCCGGCGAGCGTCTCTTCGTGGGGATAAATGCGGCCCTCCCCAAATTTCTCCAGGCGGACGCGGGCCATGAAACCCTTGCGCGTGTAGCGACGCCCTTCGACCTCGAAATCTTGATGATAGACATATAGCGCCGCGCGGAATCTTGGGCAAGAATACCGCCCTGCTGCCAGTCCTTGAGCGTCCGCGCCGAGCGCGTGTAGCGGTTATCGTTTTCGGTATCGGTCGGGCTTTCCTTGTTGAGGATCAAGCGTATGACGTTGTAGGGGCTGCGGTCGTACAGTTCTTCTTGGAGCGTCGAGTCGATCACGTCGTAGGGCGGAGCCACCACATCGCTCAGCGCGCCGACCCGGCCCAAATCATAACGAAAAGCCCGCAAGGCCTGCACATCGGCCATGAAACGCTCCTTTGCAAACAGTGAATGCCTCTTTTTCAAGGATATGAAAATGAGCGCCGATTGGGATTCTCGACGGCAAAAGAGCCGCGCACAAAGTAAGCGATGCGGACCAATGTGCCCAATTCACCGCTTACTGACGTGGCGCGGCTCCTTTCACCGCTTACTGCGTGCGCGGCTCTTTTGTAAGATGATGCTCGCGGTGCCAGACAAAATCAGATCGGCCCCATGATGACCAGGCCATGATTCCGCGAATCCTCAGTGACAATCTCGCTGCCGCCGAGTTCCGCATCGGGGAAGCGTGCCGCGCGCGGGCCGAGCGCGTTCGGAAGTGACCCTGGTCGCCGTCACCAAGACCGTCAGCGCCGACATCGCCGCCTGCCTTCCAGAGCTTGGAATCCGGGATTTAGGCGAGAGCCGGCCTCAGGAGTTGGAGCGCAAGGCAGCTTTTCTCGATGTTGGGGTCAACTGGCACATGATCGGCCACTTGCAGCGCAACAAGGCCGAAAAAGTGCTGCCGTTGGCTTGTCTCACCCATTCCGTGGACAGCGTTCGCTTGTTACAAGAACTCGACCGGGCGGCCGCCAAACAGGGTCGGACGTGCGCCGTGTTGCTGGAAGTCAACGTTAGCGGCGAACAGTCCAAACAGGGCTTTATCGACACCGATGTGCCTCGATTGGTGCCCGCATTAACGGAGTTACGCCATGTTCACGTGCGCGGCCTTATGACCATGGCGCCTTTCGCTCAACCGGAGGCCGCGCGGCCGACCTTTGCTCGACTGCGGCAGTTGCGCGATAACATGCAAAGGGAACTGGAACCGCCGCACATTCTGGAGCACCTTTCCATGGGCATGAGCAACGATTTCGAAATCGCCATCGAGGAGGGAGCGACGTTTGTGCGCTTGGGGACGGTGTTGTTTCAGGGACTAGCCGAAGTAAACCCATGATTCGGCGACACTAACCCGAAGCGTACGCGAGGGATCCCTCCTAAGCGACGGATCCCTCGCTTACGCTTCGGGTTAGTGTCGCGCGATCGCGCACACCAATTTGCCGTCCGCTGGAGAAATGGGCTAAGCGCGAATCCAAAACGCGGTAGGCGTCATCCAACTTTACGACCAATGGCATCGCGTTTGCAATTATTACATGCCGCGAAGCCACGTCCGTCATTTGACAACCTTGCCCCTATGGTTAGAATTGCCTGACCCTTCCCTTTACGCCATGAGGTTGCCGCATGAAGTTCCTCACCGCCATCCCCGTTTATAATGAAGAGCGCACCCTCCAAAAGGTTTTGCACAAAGTCCGGCGCTATAGCCAGGATATCCTGGTTATCAATGACGGTTCCACCGATCGTACCGCTGAACTGCTCAGCCGGGAGCCGGACCTTACGGTTATCACCCATCCCCGCAATCGCGGCTACGGGGCGGCCCTGATCGCGGCTTTTGATTATGCGGTGCACGCCAACTTCGATGTGCTGGTGACCATGGATTGCGATGGCCAGCATGAGCCGGCGCGCATTCCGGTGCTGCTGGAAGCGATCCACGATGCCGACATCGTGTCCGCCAGCCGTTATCTGCGGGACTTTCGGCAGACGGCACTGCCGACGCCGGCGGACCGGCGCTACATCAATCAAACGATCACGGCAGAGCTCAATCAGGCGTTTGGGCTGAACCTGACCGACGCCTTTTGCGGTTTTAAAGCCTATCGATGCAGCGCCCTTGCTCAGTTGCACATTACCGAGACGGGCTGGGGGATGCCGCTGCAACTCTGGGTGCAGGCGGCCCAGGCGGGCATGCGCATCAAGGAAATTGGTGTGCCTCGTATTTATCTCGATCCCAACCGCGCATTTGGCGGCGTGCTCGACGATGCCGAGCGGCGTTTAAGCTACTACCGCAAGATCATCGCCGATGCCGCGGTGGCTCACGATGCCGGCGGCTATCCCATCGATTGCGAGTGTTTTGGCGCGTTCCAATCGCCGAGGACTTGTCGGTGAAGGTTCATGATCTGCAGGCACCTAGCGATGATGGTGCCATGCTCGCCTATCCGGCGCTCGAGGCGGTTGGCAACCTACTCCAGCAAAATCGCCAGACTTTGGTGTCGTCAAGGCTGGAAATCCTTGGATTGCCACTGGCCGATTTGCGTGCCAGCGCTCGCCGCGAAGTCTTGGCCGCCGCGCAGAAGTATCACGCCGACGCCGGCGAGACATTGCCCAATCCTGGCGGCGGCGCCTTGATTCTCGCCGGCCATCAACCCGAGCTTTTTCATCCCGGCGTTTGGTTGAAGAACTTCGTTCTCAATCACCTCGCAAGTTCCCATGGCGCCGTCTCGCTGAACCTGGTAGTTGATAACGACACCGCCAAGAGCGCCTTGCTCAGCGTTCCTGCCGGCGAGCGCGTGGCTCAAGTCCCCTACGATCACTGGCAAAGCGCGGTCCCGTTCGAGGAACGGCAGGTTCTCGATGAAGAGCTTTTTCGCAAACTACCAAGCACCGTTGGCGAGCTTACCAAGGACTGGCCTTTCACGCCGCTGTTGAGCGAGTTTTGGACCGAGGTATGCCGCCAGGGGGAGCGCACGCCGCTGCTAGGTGAGCGCTTCGCCGCCGCTCGACGCGCCTTCGAGCGCCGCTGGGGCTGCGCCAATCTGGAGGTGCCACTGAGCCTCGTTTGCCAAACGGATGCGTTCGCGCGCTTCGCGTGCCAGCTATGTTTGAATCTGCCAAAACTCCAGGACGCCTATAACGGCGAGGTCCACGCTTACCGCGAGCGCTATCACATGCGCAGTCGCCATCACCCCGTGCCGGATTTGGCCCGGGAAGGCGATTGGCTCGAAGCGCCCTTGTGGGCCTGGCGCTCCGGGCAAAAACACCGTGAGCGTTTATTCGTGCGCGCCGGCTCTGCCGGGCTTGAGTTGCGTGCCGGCGCCGAACCCTGGCCCACCTTGCGAAGCACTTCCCAGCCCCAAGAAATGATCACTCAATGGCGTGCGCTCGAACAGGCGGGCTACAAAATTCGCACCCGCGCTTTGACCACGACATTGTTCGCCCGGTTGATTTTGGGCGATCTTTTCATGCACGGTCTGGGGGGCGGCAAATACGATGAACTGACCGACGACATCATGCGCCGCTTCTATGGCATCCAGCCGCCGGCGTTTCTCGTGGTGACCGGAACGCTCCTGCTGCCCTTGCCGCCTGTGGCGGCTACCGTTGATGATCACATCCATTGGCAAACGCTTAAGCGCGATCTCTGGTGGAACCCGCAACGCCATGTGGACGGAGACTCAGCGGCGACCGAATTGCGCGATCGAAAGATCGACTGGATCAACCGGCCGATCGCATCTGCCGCGCAAAACCGTGAACGCTATGAGACGCTGCGTAAGCTCACCAGCGCATTGCGCCCTTTTGTCCGAGCTCAAGAGGCACTGGCAAGCGCCAACCTTGATCAGGCGGAGCATCGCCTCCAAGCCGCGCGGCTGGAGAGCCGGCGTGACTATGCTTTTTGTCTGTATCCGGAAGAGCAACTGCAAGGCTTTTTCAGGCGCAGTCCCGCTCCGATGATACCCAAAAACAAAACAACCCTGGCGTGAGGCCAGGGTTGTCCGGGCGATGGGCTTTCATTGACTTACTTCGCTTTGACCGTCACCTGCTTCGGCTTGGCCGACTCGGCCTTGGGAAGATGGACAGTCAAGACGCCGTTTTTGCATTCGGCCTCGATGCGGCCACTATCGATCGACTCATGGATTTGGAAGACGCGATAAAAATCGCCATCCTCGAATTCACCCAGAATCATGTGGCCGGTATGTGGCGTTTGCGCCGTCTTGCCTTGCAAAATCAACTCGCCATTTTCATAGCGCAAGTCGATTTTGTCCGATGCCACGCCAGGCATGTCGGCCAGCAGCGTCAATTCTGAATCAGTCTCGAAGATATCGACACGCGGCGTGAAGTATTGTGCGTTGCGCGTCGTTTCCACGTTCTGCGTGTCGGTTCGCTTCGTCATGGTCGTGCCATTATCTTTCATGGTGAATTTCTCCTTTCGTAGGTTAGGTTTCCAACCTGACCGGGTTATGTCATTACGCCTTGACAGCAATTTTGCGCGGCCGAGCCGCCTCGTGTTTGGGCAAGTTGATCCGAAGGATGCCGTTGTCCAAATGCGCCTCCACCTTGGAGTCATCCACCGGGAACGGCAACGTCAGCGTGCACACAAACTGACCGAACGCCCGCTCCTGGCGATGCTGTGTTCCTTTCTTCGGGATAAACGCCTTGCGCTCGCCCTTGATGGTTAACTGGCTGTTGCCCGTCACGAAAATTTCCAAATCTTCCAAATTCATGCCCGGCAACTCCGCTTCAATGCTCAGCGCGTTCTCTTCTTCGCGCACATTAATGGCCGGAAATGTAGCCAGGCCGTCATCGCCAAAGCGATCGAAGAGACGATTCATCTCGCTCTGCATGCGCTGCATCCGATCCCACGCGGATGAGCCAAAGGGATTGAAACGTGTCCACAACATGTGTTATTCCTCCTATTCCAACGCTGGTTTTCGCGAGCTTTACACGGAGCAGAAAACCGCTCCGAGCAGTGCTTCCTAAAAAATAAAAATGCAAGCGACGTGCCAAAAGTTTGGCGGGAGGGCGCGGCGGCGTAAAGTTTTGGGGATTTTGGAGATGCGGTGAAAGGCGGAATGGCGAGCGGCCGGAGTGCGGGTGTCAAAATGGCAGATTGGTAGGAGTATCAAGCGGGCCAATTCTTGATCGAGCAGTGGTTCCAAACTACGCCAAGTATCGGCGTCCCGCACCGTCGGCTCAGCCATCAACTCCAACCGCTTTTCTCGGCCACGGCGCCGCGTGCCCATTGTTTTCGCCTTGAGCGCAGTGCGCCGCGCAACCCCGTAGAGCCAACTGGCGACCCTATGGCGCGGCTGGATTGAACCGGCCTTACGCGCAGTACAAGGAAGGTCGCCTGAAACGCATCTTCGGCGTCTTGCTCATGCCCGGCCACGCGGCGGCAGACACCCCAGACAACCGGACCATGCCGGCGCACCAGCACCGAAAACGCGGCTTCGTCCCGATGTTGGATGAAGTGATCCAAAAGCTGGGCATCCGTCAGTTCCGCGCCGCCCGAACCGCTGCTTCGCAAAGCTGGTGGACCGCTTTATCGAGAGGCTTCGCGGCCATGTCGGTCGTTCTCTGAAATTCGCATTGGCGCCTATCAACTATTGCCCGGTCCATTGCGATTTCATTGTTTTATTTTTCTGGCATTTTGGCGAAGGATGTAACCCCTGCGGGGTAAACGCCGATGAATCTGTAACACCCAGGGTACGCTGCGCGAACCCTGGGCTGAGGGATGTAACCGCTTCGCGGTATTTAGGAGCGCGAACCTTCGCCCCCGCGCTTCGCCCGCGCAGTCCCGGCTGACGATTAGCGCGCTAGTTAGACATTACGCGCGGCAATTCCACGCACACCAGCTGATTCTGAGTATCGCGAATGTACAGCCGCCCGCCCGCGACGGCCGGGTGCGCCCAGGTGTTGCCGCAAATCTTGCGCGGGCCAATTCACGATATTCTTTGGGATTGGGGTCGAGCAGCACTAGGTTGCCGGCTTCCTCGACCAGGAGCAATTTGTCATTGCCGGTGCGCACCAGCGTGGCGTGGTAGGTGCCTACTTTGGGACGCGTCCAGAGAATCTTGCCAGTGGCCGCATCGACGCAGTGCAAGTCGGCCTGGGTGGGCGTGCGTTTTGCGCCGGGGATCAGTTCCGCGAGGCTTGGCTTAGTGCCTGTGACGATGTAGAGGTGGTCTTTGCCGACCGCGACAGGTGTTGAGAAATAGCAGTTGAGGTTAGGATTCATCCAGGCTTTGGCAACCTTGGGGCCAGCGGAGCCACCTTCGAGTTTAAGGCCCAGGCCGCCATAGGTGATCGAGCTGGCGAAAAGAACATCGCCGACCACGACCGGCGTCGTCGAGCTCTCGAAGAGACGGTCCACCAGCGGATAGTCCCAATACACGTGGCCATCCTTGGGGGCGAGTGAGACGAGGCCCTTGGCCGTCAAAAAAATGACCTGGCGTTTATCGCTGGGGCCGATGGCGATGGGCGAAGAATAGCTGGCCTTGTCGTCGAGCTTGTGCCAGGCAATCGAGCCGTCTTGCGCATGGAACGCCAACACCGAGGCGCCTTTGCCGCCGGCATCGACGAACACCAGGTTGTCCTCAACGAGCGGCGAACACGAGGCGCCGAAAAAAAGGTTCGTTGCCTTGGCTTCCTTGAGCGCATCGCGCTGCCAAAGTTGCTTACCGTCGGCCGCGTCGAAGCAGGTGAGCAAGCCCGTGATGCCGTAGGTGTATAGTTTGCCGTCGCGCACAGTCGGTGTGGCACGCGGGCCATTGCCGAAGAGGCTCTTGAAGGTGCCCCGCTCATACGCTTTGCTCCAGACCGTCGAGCCATCGCCGATTGAATAGGCACCGACGATCTCTTGCGTCGAGTCTTTGACGCGGGCATGCAAGTAGACGCAATCGCCCGCGACCACGGGTGAGCTGTGGCCTTCGCCGACCGGCTGCTTCCAGAGGATTTTCAGCGGGCCTTTCCAGGCGCGTACCTTCTCCGCAGTGCTGCCGTCGCGGCGGGGACCGAGCCATTTGGGCCAGTCTTCGGCACACGCCAGCGACGACGCGAGCAGTAACACCGGTAAGCTGACGAAGCGGATCATGGGCTCACTCCTTGGCTTGATTCAAGAAATGGTGCAAAGGGGCGTAGTGCCAATCGAGATCGTTGTCCGCCGTTATTTGCTTGAGACGGCCCAGGTATTTCTCGGTGATCCGGTTGCCGGTCTCCTGATAGTTCGGATCGCAGAAGTACACGCGACAACCCAAAGGGCGCGGCTCGCGGGCAGTGCACAGATTATTCTTTTGGAACGGACAAAAGTCGGCGGACACCGGGGCTTCGTAAGGCGGAGCGGCGGCGAGCAACACATCGGCTTCGAGCTTGCTGAGGAAGAGGGTGTGGCCATATTCCTTGAATCGGCAACATTTGCCGCTGGCCACGCACAGCGGCCCCGCGGCGGCGACCTCCTGGTCCACCTCGTTATAGAGTTGGAGGACTTCGAGTCTCAAGCGGGCGGCGGCGCTCATATTTTGATCACCTTCAAGCGGCGCGTGATTTCCTCCGTCGCAATGAGGTCGCCTTGGCCGCAGCCGGGACACGTCTCACAAGTCTCCTGCCAGTGCGCCTCGGTGCGAGATTGCTCTCCCAAAAGGGCCAAGTGCGGCACTGGCGCGGGCGCACCGCATAGACCGTGCAGCCGGCCTGCCTATCGTAGAAGACGCAATCGCCGTTCGCTTTTTCACGCAGACTGCGGCGGGCGCCGTAGCGGCGCGTGTACATCTCGTGAGCTTGCGCCGGCGACACGCCGAGAAACTCAGCCAGGGCGCCGACTTCTTCGTCGCTGACCCAGACAAATCCCGGCGCACCGGTGCAGCAGTTGCCGCATTGGGTGCACTCGAAGCGCAAACCATCGCGATACCAGGGTGTCTCCATGGCTATGATCTTACAACATTGAACTCGACGTGGAAAAGTGGGCTATTGCTCCGTGACGACTCACTACCTAAAAGAGTTATACAGAGACGAGGAATACTCGAGGGTATCAGGCGGGAGGCCTCATGTCTTTTCGTTCCGTGTTTATTGCGGTTGTCGTCGGTTTTGGCCTGGTCTTGGCCGGTTACCTGATCAACCGGCAAAGACCCACCGTTGAAACGGACCAACCTAACGAGGCTTTTGTCAAGGCGGCAGGCAAGTGCGCGGAGTGCCACACCAGGTTGCAGTATTCCGTGGTCCACGAATATGAGTTGAGCGTCCACGCCAAGAAAGGCATCAACTGCCTGGAGTGCCATCAGCAGGTTGAAGGCCAGCAGAAAATGGAGCATCACGGCTTCACGCTCAGTAAATCCCTGACGAGCGCCAACTGCAAGAGTTGCCACCCCCTGCAATATGAGCAGTTTGCCCACAGTCGACACGGGGCCCCCTCGTGGGCAGCGGTGTATGGCGAAAAAGGCAGCAAAGAGCATCCCTTGACCGCGGACCAGGTAGCCCTGGCTGAGAAATTCCATCCGGGTAGCTGCAAGCGGCCGGCGAATCCTCTCGTGAATCTGGAAGGCCAGCCGGCCGTCCAGAGCGGGTGCGTCGAGCTGTCACAGCGTTGGACGTCCCAACGCCGATGGTTCCCTAGGCACCTGCACCTCATGCCACGCGCGGCACACCGCCTCCGTGGAATTGGCGCGGTTGCCGACGACCTGTGCCCAGTGTCACATGGGGCCCGACCACTCGCAAATCGAGATCTACAACGAGTCCAAGCATGGGATCATGTTCCATGCCCAAAGAAAAATGTTGAACTTGACGGTTGAGCCGAAGAAATTGACGACACGCGATATGTTCGTGCCGACCTGTGCGACCTGCCACATGAGCGGCATCAACGGATTGAACGTGACGCACGATCCCTCGGAACGGCTCTCCTACAACCTTTTCGCGGAAATCACCAAGCCGCGTGAGAACTATGTGCGTGCCCAGGAGGCGATGAAAAACGTTTGTCAGCAGTGTCACACGTTGCCACTCGTCGAGCGTATCTACAAAGAGGCAGAGGCGGTCGTCGTCTCGACCAACGACAAGGTTCAGACCGTTAAGAACGATCGTGGAGGGATTGCGGACCGACGGCGTGCTCAAGGGGAAGCCTTTCGAGAACCCAATCGACTTCGCCTATTTCGATCTCTGGCATTATTATGGGCGTACCTCCAAGCACGGCGCGTTCATGGGCGGTGCCGACTTCGTCCAGTGGCATGGAAACTATCCGATCTTCAAGCACACCGTGGAGATTCGTACCCTCGCCGAGGAGATGCGGAGCCGTCATGGCAAGCAGAAATAGATGGTTCACGGACCCGCGCCTATGGCTGGAGGGGTTCGTCCTGGTAAACCTCGCCTTTTTGAGCCTGGATATTTACCTGGCCCACTCGGTCAACGAGTTCCGACGCCCGGCCGAATACATCCCGCTGTACTTCTCGCTGGCGGCGCCGGCCCTCTTGTTGTTGGGGCTCCTCGCCGGAGAGTGGCTTGCTTATCCGGCTGTTTGGCGCGATCTTGGCTATTTCGTTGCTTGGCTGGCTGTCGGAGTTGGGCTGACAGGCGTGGTGCTGCACCTTGATAGCCACTTTTTCTTTGAGCGCACACTCAAAAGCCTGGTGTACGCTGCCCCGTTTGCGGCCCCGCTCGCCTATGTGGGGCTGGGATTACTGCTTATCATGAACCGCATGGTTCGTGCAGACTCGGCCGAGTGGCCACGCTGGGTACTAATTCTGGCGCTGGGAGGCTTCGCCGGCAACTTTATCTTCAGTCTCACCGACCATGCCCAAAACGGCTTCTTCCACTGGACCGAATGGATACCGGTCGTAAGCAGCGCCTTCGCCGTGGGTTTCCTGGTCACGCCTTTCTTAACGCCTGTCGGCCCGAGCTTTCTCCGCTTCGGCGCCGCGGTCCTCCTGGTCCAGGCCGGGGTTGGAGCGCTGGGATTTTACCTGCACACGTCTGCGAATCTCCATGGGCCGTCACCTTATTGGTTGGACAATTTCATCCACGGCGCTCCGGCGCTGGCGCCGTTATTATTCCCGAACCTTGTGCTTTTGGCGGGCATCGGGCTATGGGTCCTGGGGAACGAACACCGCACGAGCGATGCTCCTCTTTTGTTGACCCCTCCGAATTCCTCGTCACCGGGCTCCGCCTGGTGACGCACGGCTCAAGAGGCTCTGCCTCGAAAGACGTGCAGGCGGCGCCTGCCGGACGGTGCGTTACCGGGCGGAGCCCGGTAACGCGAGTTGTCAGTTCAACACGCGCTTGAGAAAAGTCCGCATGCGCTCGGTGCGGGGGTTGTCGAGCACTTCTTCGGGCGGACCTTCCTCAAGGATTTGGCCATCGCAGAGGACGATCACCCGGTCGGCGGCACGGCGGGCGAAGCCGATTTCATGCGTCACCAACAACAGTGTCAGGCCGTCGCGTTTCAAATCCACTAATACGTCCAGCACTTCGCCTTTTAGCTCGGGATCGAGAGCGCTGGTGATTTCGTCACATAGCAGTCCGCACGGCTGCATCGCCAGCGCGCGAGCGATGGCGACGCGCTGCTGCTGGCCGCCTGATAGCTGACGCGGCCAGGCTTGAAAATGATCGCCGAGGCCGACGCGCTCTAGAGAGGTGCCGGCCTTGCACATCGGCATCCGCGCGTGCCAAACCGAGAACGCGGCAAGGTGCCAACGTGACGTTTTGCAGTGCGGTCAGATGAGGAAAGAGCCGAAAGTCTTGGAAGACCATGCCGAACAAGCGGCGGATTTGGTGGACATCGCGGTTGGATTTTTGACCAGCGTGCAGCGTGTGCTCGCCGACTCGGATTTCGCCCGTGTCGAACGCGTTGAGTCCATTCAGACAGCGCAGCAGCGTCGATTTGCCGCCGCCGGATGGGCCGAGCAAGGCCACCGTCTCGCCGGCGTCGATGGTGACGCTGATCCGGTCCAGCACGAGGCGTTGGCCGAACCGTTTCGTGACATTTTGGATGGCGATGCCGACTGACATCAGGCGCCCCCTTGCCAGCGGCGTTCGAGGAAGCGCGACAAATGCCCGAGCGGCACCGACATGATGAGATATAGTGCCGCCGTCGTCAGGCCGATCTGCAAGTAGCCGCCGCCGGACTTCGTCAGAATCTGATACTGCTTGCTCAATTCGACGACGGCGATGATGCTGACCACGCTGGTATCTTTGAAGAGGGCGACCAAATCGTTGGTCATCGGCGGCAAGATCACGCGCACCGCTTGCGGCAAAATGATGCGGCCAAACGTCAGCGTGGCGGGCATGCCGAGCGATGCCGCCGCTTCCCATTGACCGACGGGAATGGAACTGATGCCGCCGCGATAAATCTCCGCCTCATACGCGGCATAGTTAAGCCCAAAGCCGAAGATGGCCGCCTGGAGCGGACCCATTTGCAACAGCGGCGAGATCGACGCCAGGCCGTAATACAGGAAATAAAGCAGCAAAAGCACCGGAATGCCGCGAAAGAACTCCACATAAATCGTTGCCAGCACCGCAAAGGCAGCGGACCATAAAGGCGCATCAGGGCAATCGGCAAACCGAGCAACACGGCCAGCAACATGCCCGCGACGGTGATGAACACCGTGACGGCGGCGCCTTCCAGCAGCAGGGGAAAATAATTGGCGAACGTCATCGTCGTCGCCGGCTTCCTCGACCGTGACATCCTGGTAGAGCCGATATTGCTCGGGCGTCCAAAGCTGCCATTTTTGCAAGATGCTTTTCAAGGTGCCGTCTTGGCGGATGCTGTCGATGGCTCGGTTGAGCGAAGCGGCCAATGCGTCGTCGTTCTTGCGGACGGCGATACCGTAATAGCCCTCGGCGAACGCCGGGCCCGCGAACCTTGAGGCCGGGGATGCGCGGCTGTATTTGAGGCCCGCGTCCGGAGCCGCATAATAAATGGCACCTGGCAAATCGAAAAGCACGCCTTGGACGCGGCGACCGAGACTCAAATCTTTGTAAGGGCCTTCCTGGTCGTCATAGATTTCCACGGGAATGCCCATCTCGCGCAGCAATCGCTCCGCCGCCGTTGATCCCATGGTGCCGATCGTGAGGCCTTTCTCTTGGCAATCGCCAAGCGTTTGCACGCCGACGTTGTCGGCTCTGCACCACGAGTTGGAGTTGATACAAGTAATAGGGTTTCGTGAAGCGCACCCGGCGCAAACGTTCGGGCAAGATCTCGATGCCGTTCATCGCCAAATCGATGTCGCCACGTTCGAGGTCGGATAGCAAGCTCTCGTAGCTGCGCTTGACGAACGTGATCGGCCGCGCCAGAACCTTGGCCAGGGCGTTGGCGATGTCCATCTCGAAGCCGATGGTTTGCTGCGGATCGTCGGGATCTTGAAAGACGTAAGGGATACCGCCATCAGGGTCGGCGCCCCAGAGGAGGGGTTTGGTGTCTTGGGCGGAGACCGAGAGATTGGCGATGAAAAGAGCGGCGATTATGATGAGCAGACGCGGCAGTTTGATTTGTGTCATCAGCGCGATCGCCTGCGTTTTGCTAACGATTTATGTCCGTGAATTCGCTTGGATCCTTCGGGTCAGAAGCAAGCGGGAAAGGATGCACCCTGCGTCGAACGGTCGAATGGCTACCCAAAGGCGGCCTGCCCAGGCGGGGCTGGCTCCATCGAACCCTCCGCCATGTTGCTCGTCCTTGTTCCGCGGCACAATGCGCGTCCAATATAAGAGCAAGCAGGGGCAACCAATGAAAACAATCAACGACACCAAACCCCAAATGATATCCCACATCGCGCACCCTAATCGCTAGCGTTCCCCATTTCCGCATACCCGCATTATCTTGTCTCGCTTCCGACTGGTCAACCAAATCCACAAACGAGGCCAGCGCCATGCCGCGCGGTAATCACTCCTGCCAATCCGGCAGACCCCCTCTATCCAAGGGACATGATCTGGCAGCATCATTGGTCGGCCAGCAACCATGTGATGACGCAACATCCTATATCTTAAGTATTTACGCCCGACTTATTTCGAGGCACGATAATTGCTTTACCCGTCCCTATACGTCTCATTGTTTGCTGAGCTAGAAGGAGTTTTTCCATGAAGGTAACGCCTCTGGGAGATCGGGTCGTCGTTAAACGGCAGGACGCGGAGGAGAAAACAGCGGGTGGAATTGTGTTGCCCGATTCCGCCAAAAATAAGCCGCAGCAAGGCAAGGTTTTGTCCATTGGACAGGGCCGCATGCTCAAGGACGGCACGCGCCGGGGTCTGCAAGTCAAGGTGGGCGACACCGTCCTCTTTACCGCCTGGGCGGGTGACGAATACAAGGCACGCGGCGCGGAAAACCTGCTGCTGATGCGCGAGGAAGACATTCTGGCTGTCGTTGAATGACGCTCCCGGCGTTCCCATTACATAGACTATAACCACTCCCATTTAACGAGGAAAAGCATAATGGCCGCGAAACAGATTGCATTCGATCAGGAAGCCCGCGACGCGATGCGCCGGGGCGTCGGCAAGTTGGCCCGAGCCGTCAAGATCACGCTGGGCCCCAAGGGCCGCAATGTGATCCTGCAGAAGAGCTTCGGCTCGCCGACCGTCACCAAGGACGGCGTCACGGTCGCCAAGGAAATCGAGCTGGAAGACAAATACGAGAACATGGGCGCCCAGATGGTGAAGGAAGTCGCGTCCAAGACCAGCGACGTGGCCGGCGACGGCACCACCACGGCGACCGTCCTCGCCGAGGCGATCTTCAACGAAGGCCTGCGGGCCGTCGTTTCGGGCGTCAATCCGATGCTCATGAAACGGGGCATGGAAAAGGCCGTCAATGACATCGTCGAGCGCGTCAAGAAGATGTCGATCCCGGTCAAGAACAAGAAAGACCTCGAAAACGTGGCCACCATCGCGGCCAACAACGATCAAGAAATCGGCAAGATCATCGCCGAGGCCATGGAAAAGGTCGGCCGCGACGGCGTCATCACCGTCGAGGATGGCAAGAGCATCGAGACGGCCCACGAGTTCGTCGAGGGCATGCAGTTTGATCGCGGCTATTCGTCGCCGTATTTCGTGACCGATCCGCAGAAGATGGAATGCGAGCTCGAAGACCCCTACATCCTCATCTACGAAAAGAAAATCTCCGCCAACAAGGACCTGGTGCCGGTGCTGGAAAAAGTGCTCCAAGCCGGCAAGCCGATCTTCATCATCTGCGAGGAAGTGGAAGGCGAAGCCCTGGCGACCCTGGTCATCAACAAGCTGCGCGGCACCTTCAAGTGCGCCGCCGTCAAGGCCCCTGGCTATGGCGATCGCCGCAAGGCGATGCTCGAAGACATCGCCGTCCTCACGGGCGGCAAGGCGATCTTCGAAGACCTGGGCGTGCAACTGGAAAACGTCACGCTCAAGGATTTGGGCCGTTGCAAGAAGGTGAAGATCGACAAGGACAACACCGTCATCATCGAAGGCGCCGGCAAAAAAGCCGATCTGCAAGGCCGCATCGGCCTGATCCAGAACGAGCTCAACAAATCCACCAGCGATTACGACAAGGAAAAGCTGGGCGAGCGGATCGCCAAGCTGTCGGGGGGCGTGGCCAAGATCAACGTCGGCGCCGCCACGGAAAGCGAAATGAAGGAAAAGAAGGCCCGCGTCGAGGACGCCATGCACGCGACCCGCGCGGCCAATCAAGAAGGCATCCTGCCCGGCGGCGGCGTCGCCCTGCTGCGTGCGTCGGTCGGTCTCAAGCCTAAGGGCCTCTCGTCCGACGAGGAAGCCGGCTACAACATCATCGTCCGCGCCTGCAAGGCCCCCATCGTCCAGATCGTCGGCAATGCCGGCGAAAACGGCGAAGTCGTCGCCAACAAGGTGACCGAAAACGACAACGCCAACTATGGCTACGACGCCCGCGGCGACCGCTACTGCGACATGGTCAAGGAAGGCATCATCGATCCGACCAAGGTCGTCCGCAGCGCTCTGGAAAACGCCTCCAGCGTGGCGACCCTGCTGCTCACCAGCGACGCCCTGATCGCCGACGTCCCCAAGGACGACAAGAAAAAGGGCGGCGGCGGCATGGGCGGCGAAGACATGGATTGACCTCATTCGTTTAGCCGCGACGCGAAGCGGAGCGCGAGGGTGGAACATAACCAACCCCGCGCTCCGCTTACGCGTCGCGGCTAAACGTCATTCATCTTTTTTATCATCAGCGACCGTCAAGCTCACGAGCACGCGTCCGACCCCCACAGTCGTTTCCGCAAGCTCCGTCGCGCGTGTCCGCTGCTCGGCATTTTTCACAGTTCCTTTCAATTCCATCTCGTCGCCGTTTGCCACCACTTCGATGACCGCATCGGCCAGCACCTTTTCCCAGCGCAGGCGCCTTGTTACTTTATCTTGAACGCTGGCGGCGCCGCCCGCGGACTTCAAGCCGTCAAGCTTCTCCCGGCAACCAGCCGTGGCGGCACCGGCGCGATCGGCAAGCTTGCGACCGATGCTGGCCAGCGATTCGGTGTCCTTGCGACTGCAGCCGCCGACCGCGGCGCAAACGAGGATCATTCCCAACGCTAGTCGTCGAAAAACCCTATTGCGGAGCTTGGCATGCGTTTCCATGAGATGACGTTTCCGGAGCTGCGGCAGGTGCCGCGGGATAAGGCGTTGGTGCTCGCACCCATCGCGGCCTGCGAGCAGCATAGCCACCATTTGCCCACCTTCACCGACACCGCTGCTAGTCACCGGCGTGGCCGACGGCGTGGAGCGGCGGCTCGCCGACCGGGTGCTCCAGCTCCCGACCTTGTGGCTGGGCGCCAGCGCTCACCATCTCCGCTTCGGAGCCACTCTGTCCGCGGAAGTGGATACGCACGTCGCGATGCTCTGCGACCTGCTGGTTCCCCTATTGGAGGACGGCTACCAGCGTGTCCTCATTCTCAACGGCCACGGCGGCAACATCGATACGATGCAAATGGCCCTGCGCCGCCTGCAACCGCGTCACCGCGGCAAACAGATGTCCGCCGCGTCTTATTGGGACCTCGCCGCGACTGAGTTGGCGGCTCTTGCCGAGGGCCCGCGCAAGAACATGGGTCACGCCTGCGAGTTCGAAACCTCGATGGTCATGGCGCTCCGGCCCGACCTGGTGCGCCGGGATCAAATCAAGAACGACCCTCCGCCCACCGAGCCCGCCTTGCGCGGCCTCACGCTGGCCGAGGACATGTATCAGCGCACCGACCACGGCGCCGTCGGCTATCCCGAGCTTGCCAGCGCCGACAAGGGGCGCAGTTTCTCGACGCCGCCATCGGGCGCGTCGTCGAAGTCGTGCATGCCCTGCTGGCAAGACCCCTTCCCCAATAAGGCGTAGCGGGGGCGTCAGCCCCCTGTTTTCCCACCGCCCCGGATACCGCTGCGCCATCGCGGCTAAACTTAAAACGGCGGCGGCGGCGTCGCCGGCAACGGCGTCAGCGGCGGGCCATCTGTCGCATTTCGCGGGCCCTGTGCTAGGCGGCGGCTTGCCGTGTGTTCTGCGGCACCGCTGTCGAAAACACCGGGCCCACCGGCAATTGGCCGCGGAATGCTCGGGCGAAATTCGGGCGTGTCGTCAGCTCTGTTCGTGATTGTCGGCGTCCGCGACATCGAGGCGGGCCTGGCGGCTTGGCGTGTGGGGAACGGCGCCGGTGATTGCAGCCCGGGTTCCGATGTCTGGCCCCGGGTGTTTTCACTGAAGTCCAAAAGCGGCGGCTCCGCGGTTCTGGGGCCCGTGGCCCCGGCCAACTCGCCTTTGGCGTCGTGCGTATAGCCGGCGATCCGATATTTCATCATGATGCCTTTGGCGTGCCAGCGGACGCGCCAATTGTCGTCGCTGGTGACGGCTTTTTCGAGAGCTTGACCGGCCAAGCGGGATACGGGGCGAATACTGCCCAGGCTGCTACGCGGCATCCATGCGGCACGCCCGCTTTCGGATCATGCTGCAGGGCGTCGACCAACACCGGCACGATCTCGCCGAACGCGTCCGCGTCATAGCTGCCTAATTCGCTCGCCGCCGCCGCGCGCTTGCGCTCGTCTTGTTCCGTTTTGAGCGTGACGATCAGTTGCGGCACGCGCTCGGCCGGGTTGGCCTTCGTTTTCTTGCTGAACAGGCCAAAAATGCCATCCGCGTGAGCGGGCAACACCCAGCCGGGAAGAATCACGACCGCCAAGATCACGGCAAACCGGTTCATAGCCGTTTCTCCAAAGGGACGTGCGTAAACGCGGGAGTGGGCGCCCCTATGGTTCATCGGCCAACCCGTTTTATCCGCACGGCCCATTCTCTCGGAATTGCTTGGTGCGGCGAATGGGGCGGGCGTCAAAGGTGGTACAAATTGACATGGGATGCATCACTCGGCCTTCAGCGGGGCGTTGGCGAAAATCCATTCGGCGATCGGTTTACCCTCGCGCAGGTGCTCCTGAACCAAACGCGGGATGCGGTCCGCCGTCATGCCGTGATACCACGTTCCCTCGGGATACACCACAAGCGTGGGGCCCTGGCAGCAAATGCGCAGGCAGCCTGCCTTGGTGCGCGCGCACGTTTGGGCCAGGTTCTGGTCTTTGAGTTGCGCTTGAGGCTTCCCAGGCAGCCAGTCCGATTTCGGGCGGGCAACAACTCGGTCCGGTGCAGAGAAAGACGTGCCGCTGAAGCTGGCCGATGCCGATTTTGGCGGCGGCGTCAGCGAGTTGGTCATTCATGGAAGCGTCTCCTTTCTCCCCCCCTTACGAAGGGGGGGTCGGGGGGGGTGCCTACGCACGCGTCACCCCCCCGGCCCCCCCTTCGTAAGGGGGAGTAAATTCAACAAACGGATGCGGCGGCTGATCTCCGCGAAGATCAGCACCGTGGACGTGAACGCGATGATAGCGAGCCAGGTCGACGACGCTGAGCGGCTCGACCTTGAAGACCGTGCCGCCGAAGGTCACGATCAGGACCTGGCCGATGGCGACGATGGCCGCGATGGCCAGGAACGTCGGGTTGCCGAGGATGCGGTGAAAGCCGCTCGTCTCCGGCGTCAGCGAGCGGCAGTTGATCTGGTTCCAGACCTGGAAGAAGACGTAGATCGTGAAGAAGATGCTCACTTGCCGAACCGTGAAGTCGCCGGCAGCTGCGACCTCGGCGCCCGCGAACCAGCCACGCCGGTTGGCCGTATTCTTCATGCCGATCAAGCAGGCCGAGCATGACGACGACGAAGAAGCCGGCCGTGATGAAGATGGTGCGCAGCATCGCCGGGGTCAGGATGTTCTCGTCGCGGCGTTTGGGCGGCAGGTGCATCACGCCCGGCCGCGGCGGCTCGCGAGCACAGCGCGATCGACGCGAACGTGTCCATGATGACGTTGATCCACAGCAGTTGCAGCACCGTGAACGGCGGCTTGACGCCGAAGAACAGGGCCCAGGAAGGCGATGGTCAGGGCGCTGACGTTGATCGTCAGCTGGAACTGGATGAAGCGCTGGATGTTCTCGTACAGCGAGCGGCCCCACTGGACCGCCTTGACGATGGTGGAGAAGGCGTCGTCGAGCAGGACGATCTTGCTCGCCTCCTTGGCGACCTCGGTGCCGGCGATGCCCATCGCCAGGCCGACGTCGGCCTTCTTCAGCGCCGGCGCGTCGTTGGTGCCGTCGCCGGTGACGGCCACCACCTCGCCCAGTTCCTGCAGCAGCTTGACCATGCGGAACTTGTCCAGCGGCCGGGCGCGGGCCAGGATGCGCAGCGGCGGCAATTGCTGTCTTCAGCTCCTCGTCGGACAGCTCGTTGAAGCGCGTGCTCGTCAGGATGGCGGCGTCGGGCACGTCGATCGGCTCATCGCGGCGGTCGACCAGGCCGATGTCGTGGCGATGGCGCGGGCCGTCTCGACGTTGTCGCCGGTGATCATCTTCACCTCGATGCCGGCCCGGCGGCACTCGTCGACGGCTCCTTGACGTCGTCGCGCAGCGGGTCGCGGATGGCGACGAAGCCGACGAAGACCAGGCCGGCTTCCAGCGCCTCGCGCAGGGCGTGCAGGCCGTCCTCGTCGGCCGGCGTCTCCGGCGGCAGCAGCGGCGTAGGCGAACGCCAGCGTCCGCATCGCCTGGCTGCTGGCGGATCGCGCAGTCGGTCCAGGATGCGCTCGCGCACGTCCGGCGTCCAGCGTCGCGATCGTGCCCGTCGGCGTCTCGATAGTGCGTGGCATTGCTCCAGCACCCACTCCGGCGCACCCTTGACCAGCGCCACCAGCTCGGTCGCCGTAGCGGATCACCGTCGTCATCCGCTTGCGCTCGGACGAGAAGTGGATCTGGTAGAGCGGCGGATTTGCAGCCGCAGCTTGCGTGTATTCCATGCCCGCTCGCGCAGCCACTGCAGCAGCGCCCCTTCGGTCGAGTTGCCGACGGTGACGAGCTTGCCCTCCTTCTCCTCCAGGTTGGCGGTCGAGTTGACGGCGGCGTTGAGGGCGATCCAGTCGAGCGGCGTGTCGCCGTCCTGAGGCCAGGCATGCGGGACGGGCACTTCGCTAGTCGCGCCGCGGTCGAAGGCTCGGCCGTCCCAGGAAATGCGTACCACCTGCATCTTGTTCTGCGTCAGCGTGCCGGTCTTGTCGGAGCAGATGACCGTGGCCGAGCCGATCGTCTCGCAGGCGACCAGCTGGCGCACCAGCGAGTTGGCCCGCGTCATCTTCTGCATCGCCAGGGCCAGCGACACGGTCACGCTCATCGGCAGCCCTTCGGGCACCGCCACGACGATGATGATGACCATGTACACGAAGTAGTCGAGCAGTTCGCTGAACACGACCAGCAAGTCGTCGCCGAACGTCCCGTGGTGCCGGGAACGAAGATTTCGCCGACGACGATGCCGCGAACGAGCAGGGCGAGGAAGATCAGCACGGCGGCGACGTAGCCGACCTTGCTGATCAGGTCGGCGAGGTTGGTCGAGCTTCTCCTGCAGCGGCGTCAGCTCCTTGGAGATGGTCAGCTTGCGCTGAACGCGCTGTTCCTCGCGTGTCGGCGGTCGCGCCTGCTCGTCGTCCTCCTCGTCGTGTCGGCGGACAGCCGGCGGGCGATCTGGCCGAGGCAGGTGGCGTCGCCGACCTCGGTGACGAGCATCTGGCCGACGCCGTCCACGACCTGCGTGCCGCGGTAGAGGCAGCCGGGCTGCTCCGGGCCGTCGCTGTGTCGTCCGCGGGGCCGGGCGTCTTGCGGACCGGCTCGGATTCGCCGGTCATCAGCGACTGATCGACGATGCAGCTCGGTCGCCTTGACGAGCCGGCCGTCGGCGGGGATCTCGTCGCCGGTTTCCAGCACGACCACGTCGCCGACGACGACCTCCTCCAGCGGAACGGTGTGAACTGCGCCGTCGCGCAGCACCTTGACGTGCAGCGAGTCCTTGCTGGCGTTGAGCACCTCGAACTCGCGGTCGCTCTTGTACTCGCTGGCGAAGGCGACGCCGGTGGCCAGGATGACGGCGACCATGACCGCCAGCCCCTCGACGAGGACGTGGCCGCTCGCCGAGGCCGACGAAGAACAGGAGAATGGCGGAGACGAACAGCAGCGAGGGCAGCCAGTGGCCCTGCTTCAGCGAGTAACAGGCGCAGACCAAGAGCGCACGAACACGCCGAAGCAGACGCCGCCGATCGCGTGGGTCGGCCTTGAACAGATCGACGACCATCGACAGCAGGGCGGCGGCGAGCAGGATCTTGATGATCGGCTCGTCGAACTTCTCGAGGAACTTCTGCCAGAGCGGCTCGCGCGGCAGCGGCGTCAGGTGGTTGACGCCGAACGTCTGCCGGCTCTGCGCGACGGCGGCGGCGGTCAGGCCGTGGTCGATGGATAGCGGAGAGCTGCGACACGAGTTCGGCAAGCGTGCGCATCGTGAGGATTTCTTGAACGTTTAGCCGCGACGCCAGCGGAGCGCGAGCGCTCGGCGCTCCGCTGCGCGTCGCGGCTAAGCCATGTTATTGCTCCATGATTTCCTTGGTCTTCTTGTCGGCCATCTCGGCGATCTTGTCCTCGAACTTCTTGAGCAGGTCCTGCACTTCTTCCTTGCCCTCGTCGCGCTCGTCCTCGGTCATCTCCTTGTTCTTCTCGGCCTGGTCGAAGTGCTTGTTGGCGTCGCGGCGGATGTTGCGGCAGGCGACCTTGGCCTCCTCGCTCGACTTCTTGATGCGCGTCACCAGCTTCTGGCGCTGCTCGCCGGACATCGGCGGCACTTGCAGGCGGATCATCTTGCCGTCGTTGTTCGGCGCCATGCCCAGGTCGCTGGAGCGGATGGCCTTCTCGATGTCCTTGAGGCAGCCCTGGTCGAACGGCCGGATGACGATCGACTGCGGGTCGGGCGTGCTGATCTGCGCCAGCTGCTTCAGCGGCGTCGGCGAGCCGTAGTACTCGACGCGCAGGGTATCCACCAGGGCCGGCGTGGCCCGGCCGGTGCGCAGGCCGCGCAGCTCGTCGCGGAAGACGCTCGCCGCCTTCTCCATGCGCTCTTCGGCGTCCAACAGGATTTCGTCGCTTGTCATGGTTTCCTCGCCCCTCGCCTCTCACCCATCATTTAATCGCCGACATAGCGTGCCGATCGTGTGGCCGGCGATGGCCCGCTCGATGTTGCCTTGCTCTTGAAGTTGAAGACCAGGATCGGCAGCTTGGCGCTCTTGCACAGGTCGATCGCCGCCATGTCCATCACCCGCAGATTATCGCGCATCACCTGGTCATGAGTCAACTTCTCGTAGCGGACCGCGTGCGGATTCAGCTCCGGGTCCTCGCTGTAGACGCCGTCCACCTTGGTCGCCTTGAGCAGGATGTCGGCCTCCAGCTCGCGGGCCGCAGGGCGGCGGCGGTGTCGGTGGTGACGAACGGATTGCCGGTGCCGCCGGCCAGGATGACGATGCGGCCTTTTTCCAGGTGGCGGATCGCCCGGCGGCGGATGTACGGCTCGGCGACCGTTTCCATGCGGATGGCGGTCATGAGCCGGGTCTCGCAGTTGAGGCTTTCCAGGGCGTCTTGCAGGGCCAGGCCGTTGAGGACGGTGGCGAGCATGCCCATGTAGTGGGCGGTGGCTTCCTTGATGACGCTGCCGCCGGCGCTGAACTGGGCGCCGCGCAGGATGTTGCCGGCGCCGACGACGATGGCCAGCTGCACGCCGCGGTCATGCACTGCGCTTGGCCTGCTGGGCGATGTTGAGCGTCTCGTCGATCGAGATGCCGCTCTTGCCGGCGTGGCCAAACCCCTCGCCCGACAGCTTCAGGATGACGCGGCGGTATTTCGGTTTCAAGGGGTCTTGTTGATTAGCGTCGTCCATGGGAAATTGCCTGGTGTGTGGGGGAGTGATTTTTGAGAATTATAGAGGTTCAGTGCCGAGAGGCCCACCCCAGGGAATGCTAAAAGAGCCGCGCACGCAGTAAGCGGTTTGAAGATAATCGCGTGGGTCAAACCGCTTACTGCGTGCGCGGCTCTTTAAACCGTCAACACCCGATCGCGGGCGACGATGTCCCAGGTCGAAGTCACCCTGCCGCCTTCGACGACATACGCCTGCTTGTGGAGGGCACAGGTCGGGCAGATGTGCGTGGGCATGGCATAAACGACGTCGCCCGGCTGGAAGCGGTCGGCGGCCGGCGTCTCGACGACGAAATGCTCCTCGTTTTGCAAGATCGGCACATAATCGGGCACGTCGAGCAGCGCAGCAGCGTTTGCCGGCGGGCGGATCGCTGGCGACGGCTTTGTAACCCAAGTCGAGCGTCAGGCGCGTCGGCGTGGGCCGGCTGATGACGCGGGTCAGCAGCAAAGCCGCGGGCCTGAAACCGGCCAGGTCCGGGAATCGGCCATAGCTGTGATCGTGCAAGACGCACGTGCCCGGCGAACACTCAAGACCAGGGATAGTCCAGCTTGCTGAACATTGGAAACGTCGGCGAGCCGCCGGCGACGATGCGGGGCACGGGCAGCCCCATCGTTTCGAGTTGCGCACGCAGCGCGAGAACCGGCTCGAGCAGCTTTTGGACGGCAGCGCCGCGCTCGGCCGGTTGCTCCTGATGATTATGGCCGTCGTAGACACTGAGGCCGTCGGGTATAAGCCATGGGTAGGCGAGCGATGGATGCATAAAGTTCCACTGCATCTGGGCCGGGCGCGATGCCGGTGCGGTGTTGGCCGACGTCGAGATCCATGACCACGTGAACTTCCGCTCCAACGCGGCTGAGCGACGCCGACAGCGCTTCGGCGCTCTTGGGATGATCCGCCAAGACGGAGAAGCGGGTTCCCGGGTACTTGCGAATCAACTGACCGATGCGGCCGCAGTTCGGCCCCACCATGTTGTAAGCGATCAAAACGTCCGGCGCGCCGACCTGGGCCAGCATCTCCGCTTCCGCGATGGTGGCGCACTTGTGCTTGGTGATGCCCGGCGGCCAATTCAAGGCGGGCGATCTCGCGCGTCTTATGCGTTTTGACGTGAGGCCGCAAGCGCGTCGGCCCGCCCGCCATCGCCAGCATCTGGGCGATGTTGCCCTGGATGATCTCCTTGAAAAAAAGAAGTCCCGGCGACAGGATCGCCGAGACATCTTCGATGGCATAGGGAGCTTGCATGCGTTTATTTCCTGTCATCGCTGCCGTAGTGCACATTGCCGTTGCGCGTTGCCTGCGCTGGAGAATGCGTAGGACTTGATTGTCGAAGGTGTCCGGCGTGCGCGGCTTTTTTTGGAATCCTCGGCCTGTTTCTTGGCGATGAAGTCATTGCGCATTTTGTTGAGTTGCAATGCCTTTTCGCTTACCCATACTCACAAGGCTGGATGCGCGACATGTGTGAATCCTCCGTTAATGATGCAACCATCATAACGACGAATGGCGCGAGCCCGCGGATTGGAGGAAACCGACAGCTTGGCCGCGATGCGATGCGGAGCCGCGGGGGACAACGTCGCCCGCGCTCCGCTTCGCGTCGCGGCTAAACGTGTCACCGATCGAGATCGCGAAAGACCGCTTCGCCGTGCCTGACGGTGACACCGTTCTCCATGTAGGTGGCGCTGGCATAGCTTCGGAAAACCTTGAGGATTTCCAGAGCGGTCTGCACTTGCTCGGTGACGTCGTTTTTCTGTTTTGACAGAGTCAGGCCAAAGTCGAGCCAGGGAGTGGCGGCATCCACGACGCCGGCCCAGTCAAAGTACCCCGCGCTTAGCAGCGGGCGATCGGTCTTGGCGATCGGGCTGAATAGGTCCTTGCGCAGGGTCGGCACCAACAGTCGCTGGACTGTCACCGGCGACATTGAAAACACGGCAACGTTTTTGGACAAGCCGGCGGTCGGGGCGATGCGTTGATCAATGCCAAGCTCCGGCGGCAGTGGATAACCATACAGAGTTCCTGACTTGATTTTGCCAACCTTCGGCTCGGGCACGGTGGCGTTGGGAATTTGCCCTGGCGCGAGCTTGCTCACCGCTTGAATCAGCCCGTTGGCTACTTCCCGATATTCCTGAAACGCCTTGCGGAACTTGGCAGAGTCCTTCACACCCAGGATCAAAGCAATCTCAGGAAACGGCAACTGGCGATTGGCCATCGGCATCATCTTGAACCATTGCCGGCTCGTGAGTTTGGCGTCAAGGACCAGGCCGATTTGGCCGTCGAGCGATGGAAGCAGCAGGTTGCCTGTCGCTTCGTCGAGGCGGGCAAACAAAGGCCGAGCGTCTTCCATGAACGCCTCATACGGTTGCTTTACATGGTCGGGAAGCTTGGGCAGAGCCAGATCGTCGAAGTATTGGTGGCCAAGCTTGATGAGCCGAACCAAAAGCTTGTAACCGTCGGGTGAGCCATGCGCGCGGGCGACTGCGAAGGCGAGCGGCTGGCTGCCGACGTGCGTGAGCAAGGTAAGCGGCTTGGTGCTATCCGAGCCCGCGCTTTTACTCCAGTTGTAGCTGTAATCTTCGGTGCCGCGCTTGCTGAGAAAGGCGAAGGAAAGGCTCGCGCCCGGTTGAGGCGGCGGCGGAAGTTTCAGGCCGGCGGTCAAGCCCTTCAGGTCGGCTGCGATTTTGGCTTGCTTGTCAGCAGGCAGGCCCGAGTCCTTGAGAAGCCCTTCCATTTGAGCCGTCAGCGCTGCGCCCGCACTGTCGCCTGAAAACGCCGTCGCGTATTCTTTGCTCGTGTAACTGATGGAAGTGATCCGGCGGTCGGCAAACTTGGCCAAAGGCTCAAGCTCGGTCCGGCCGGCAAGACGGTTCGACAATTTGTCGCTACACGCTTCCAGGCCCGCAGTTCCTTCACCTAGGCTTACGAGCACATAGCCGCCGCGCACCGTGACGGCGATGGTCAGCTTGGTTTCCTTGAGGCGTTTGATGAGCTTGTCGTACTCACCGGGTTGATCCTCGAAGGCGGTGAGGTTCACCATTTCCCACGGAATCATTTCGCCGTCGAGTGTCAGCGTGTGGACATTGGCACCGTGAACTTTGATGGTCTTGAAGCGATCCGCGAGCGGCGGGGCCAACTGAGCCAATGATTTCTCGCCGGCAGCCAGCCACTTGGCGATCTGGGCCGGTTTGGTTCGGCTGAGCTTGAAACCCATTACCGCA
Organism: uncultured Planctomycetota bacterium; assembly: GCA_963750865.1. Classification (GTDB taxonomy): domain Bacteria; phylum Planctomycetota; class Planctomycetia; order Gemmatales; family Gemmataceae; genus CAVVSQ01. The sequence continues at coordinate 386,804 of CAVVSQ010000014.1, read as the reverse complement.
TCGGAAATCTTGAGATGGCTTTCGTTGGCGGCGAGCACCTGTAGGATCGCTTTAACTCGTAATCCCGGCTGATTAGCGGCAGCAGGCCCGTCTTTTATCATGGCCATAAACGGCGCGAATTGATTGGCCATCTGCAATTGTTGAAGCACTTTGATCATGTCAGCGCTGTTCTTGCCGCTAAAGGAGAAGACTTCCTCCTCGAAAAGCTCGCCCAGAAAGCTCAATAGCGCGGCATTATCCGGCTGCTCATACCAAGCGCGAACTTGCGCCAATTTACCGGAGGAATTGGCCCATTCAGCGGTGACCATTTGCCAAGCCATCTTGACGGCCGGCATCGACCACAAGCGGGCCCATGCCTTGCTTTGGCGAATCGCGTGAAGCTGCTCGCCGGTACGCAACATGGCGGAATAAGTGCCGGCGTCGGCGGGCACCCATTGGAGCGACGGCGCCGCCAATGAAGCTGCCTTATCTTGGGCAATCGCAGGCGCCAATGCCAGGCCGGCGCATAAAACCGACAAGACGACACCGCAACCGAAGCGGGAGCAGTAAAGCCGAGTCATGATGTTCTCCTTGGTGGGACGGCATCGGGAAATCTACAGAGATTGTATGATGGAATGCAGGCGCCGTCCGCCATGAGCCGCGCACGAAGTAAGCGGGCGCCGCTCACCGCTTACTTCGTGCGCGGCTCCTTTGGAAGGTCATCGTACTCGCGTGAAGTCCAGCGTCGTTTGTTGATCGTTGGTGAGCGTCAGTTTGTCCGACGAGACATTCACCTTGTTTTTCTCTTTAAGTGATTTGCCGGTGGGTAGCGTCAAGTCGATTTCGACGTGGTCGTTGTCGGTCCACTTATACGTGCCCGGCATGGTCACGCCACCTCCTTCGCGCGTGACCTTGCCGTCCTTGGTGAAATCCATGGTGAGCGCGGATTTCGTGTCTCTGTTGGCGCCTGTCCATTTGCCGACCAGGAGCTCCTTCGAGTTCGAATTGGGTCCACAAGACGCCATAAGCACACATACGAGACCGACGGCGCAAAACGTGAGATAACGCATCGCTTTCTCCCTTTTTGCAACAGATCAAGGCAACAGTGCACGAAAGCGGGTATTCGCAATGGCGACCGACGCCAGGCAGGGTAGAATTGTATGCTGCGTCCATGGCACGCAAAGAGGAACGCGATGAAAAAGTACATGGCCCGCTCGCCGAGCGCAAATAAGCCTAGAAATGCGCATTCGTTACGCGTCACCGGCGACGACCTTGAAGCACGGCGCGAACGGCGCCTGGATACCGCGGCCATTCTCAAAACAGGGCGCACGGCGCTGCAAATCGTGGCAATCGGCGCGCATGCGGCCACCCATGCCGAAACTGTCATTGGCGCCGCGGCCGGCGCCAACCGCCGCGGCCGCCGTTGGCCTGCGCCCCGGCTGCGCCTGGTGCTGCCATCAAATCGTCGGGGTGGCCGCTCCCGAAGTCGTGCGCATCGTGGATTACTTGAAAGAAGCCATGGGGCCACAGGAAATGAGCGACCTCGTTGAGCGCACCCATGCCGCGCGACAAAAACGGGCAGCCGGCGTGCGCAACCCAGCCGGAGTGCCCTGCCCTTTGCTCGTCAATAACCAGTGCAGCGTTTATCCGGTGCGCCCGTTGACATGCCGGGGATTCAACTCAAGCGATTCGCAAGCATGTAAAGCAGCCGTGAGCGACGGCGCGCGAATCGATATTCCTGTTTATGCGCCGCAGTTACGCTTGATGAGCATGGTTCTCGACGGCATGCGTGCGGGTCTCAGAGAAGCAGGCCTGCAAGGCGATTTATTGGAACTCACGGGTGCCCTCCAGATCGCGCTAGCCGAGCCCACTGCCGTCCAGGACTGGCTGGCGGGCAAATCGGTGTTCGCGGCGGCGCGGATGGGGTAAGCGTGGGGTCGAAGACCCGCGGGATTCGGCGTACCTCATCCCGCGGCTTGGTTGGCGCATGCGATTCGACCTGCGGGATGAGGTACGCCGAATCCCGCGGATCACTCGCATCCCGCGCCTATTGCGGCTCGGCGAACGTCTTCGGGTCCACCTTGGACAACACGCGAAACTCGGTGATCTGCTGCTCCATGAATTTGTTGCCGTCGCGTTTGCTCACCATCTTTGTCGCCACCTTGATGCCATCGAAATCCTTGTAGTCGCTGAACGTCGTCTCCTGCAAGAATTCCTTGCCGCCAAAGCCGGCGACTTGGGCAACTTGCTTGACGGGCAGGCCGCTCTTTTTGCTGAAATAAAGCTTGAACTCCTTGCCGTCTGGGCCGGTGCCCTTGATGCCGACCAGGGTCTTTTTTCCATCTTTTTCTTCGCCGGCAGCCTCGACCTTGCAAAGCTTGCTCTTGAGCGGCAAGATGATTGCCGGAAACACTTGGAGGTAGATGTTGCGCTTTTCGTTGGCGAGGCCGTTGGCGTCCAATTCCATGGCATTGTCGCCGAACTTGCGCCAGCCCTTGTCACCATTGACGACGGTCACGCCCATGACCTTGTTGCCGTTGAACTCGCCTTCGAAAACGCGGCGATAATGGTTTAGGCCTTGGACCGTGGTGTCGCTCGTGAACTGATTTTCGTTGTCGCCGAAGGTAATCGTTCCTTTTGATTTCCAAGACGCTGCCTTGACCATGCTCAACTTTTCTTCGCCTCCCAACGCCTTGATGGCCTTGTCAAGAATGGCCGAAGAACCGGCGTCGGCATCGGCTCCGACTTTGCTGCCCAGACTGAACAGAATCGTCACAAACAGCGCGGCGATGACTCGCTTCATGAGAAACTCTCCTTGTGCGGGTGAAAGGATGATCCACGGCAAGTACGGAGCTTAACGGGTCTGGAGAGGGGACGCAAGCATCAAGCGGATCCCACTTATGTCCCACTCATGTAGGACGGCTCTCCTGAGCCGTCCGATCCGAAGAACGGCTCAGGAGAGCCGTCCTACAAGGCTGGCCAAGATATTGTCACGCGGATAACTGTGCCCTAGATGTTGGCGAAATCCCTCCGCGAACGCCACGCCGATTTCCTGACCCCGGCGGCGCCCCAGTCGCGCATCGCCAAGGTGTAGTGATCGATGCCGTGATGCTTGAGCAACCAATCCCGTTGGCTGGCATGAGCCGCGAGCATGGCGGTCTTTTGCTCGATCGCCGCGGAGATGTCGATGTGAAAAGCCGGAACAATGGGACTTCCCAGGGCGTCAATGCCTTCAATCGGATCGCAGTAATAGAGATGCGGAATGGCCGGCAGCGGCGCACCAAGCTTTTCGTGCGCCAAGAAATTGGGGATCGGGGCCGCGAAGCAGGCGGCGCGCGTGATGACGCTGGTCATCTCATGATCGAGCATGTAATCCGCGGGGCTATGCGTCAGCACGATGCTCGGCTGGACCAAGCGCAACAGACGTGTGACCTTTGTTAATGTGCGTTCGTTGTAAAAGACGAGCAGATCGCTTTCTTCGAGGCAGTGATACTTGGCGCCGATCAGCGCCGCGGACGCCGCCGCTTCCTGCGCGGCGAATCCGACTAATCTCCTCGGGGTCCTGTGAAGCGGAACCGCAATCGCCGGCCGTCATGGTGGCGATATGCACGTCAAAATCGCGCTCAGTGCGCAAACGGATGAGCGTGCCGGCGCAAAGAATTTCGGCGTCATCGGGATGCGCGAGGAGGGCTAAAACGGTAGCCATGGAACATTTCCTATAAGAGCCGCGCACGAAGTAAGCGGATTTCGGGAGCCCGGGTGTCAAACCGCTTACTGCGTGCGCGGCTCTTTAGCGGCGCCGCAGTTGTTCGGCGCATCTTTGCACCTTCTGGACTTCAACAAATAACTCCGCAATCGCCTGATCGCGATCCATCGTGGCAAACGTATCGGATGGCACGGGACGCCCGACAACGACGGCAATGTTACCGGGTGCGGCAGGCATGAACAACGGCGCCGGAATCGGGTATTGTCGCCAAATCGGCCAGGCATCGTAGGCGCCGGCGATGCCGACGGGGACGATGGGACAGCGCGTCCGCTTGATGAGCAAATGAATGCCGGGCCGCAATTCGTGCATGACGCCGTCGGGCGTGCGCGAACCTTCGGGAAAGACGACGACGGCTTGTCCCTGCCGCAATTGCTCGATGACCGCTTTCATCCCTTCCTTGCCCACGCCTTCCTGATCGACGGGCACGGCATTGAGGCCGCGGATGATCTTGGCAAACAGTGGATTCTTGAAAAGCGTTTTGCGCCAGGTAGATCAAGTGGCGTTTGACCGCCATGCCGACGAGCCAAGGGTCGAGAAAGCTTTGGTGGTTGGCAATGACGAGGACGGGCCCGGTCGCCGGCATCCGCCTGGTTCCCGCGAAGCGATAGCTGAAACCGAGCGTGAAAGCCGCCATGCCGGCGACGTGACATATGTCATAAAGATGAGTGGCGAGGGGCGAGTGGCGAGGGGCGAGAATTGAGGAGGGGCGAGGGGCGAGGGGCGAGGGGCGAGGACTTGGTGTAGGCTCCGTCATTTCGGGATGCCTTGGGTTGCGTGGCTTGTCACTTGGCGCGTTCTCGGACGGCGGCTTCCATTTGGTCGACGACTTGCTGGACGCTCAGGCCGGTGCTGTCCAAAAGAATGGCGTCGGCTGCGGGGATCATGGGTGCGATGATGCGGTCGCGGTCGCGCTGGTCGCGCGCTTGTTGGTCGGCGAGCACGTCCTCGAAGGGCAGATCGGCGTCAAGCGCCAACAATTCGCGGTGGCGGCGGCGGGCCCGTTCATGCGGGTCGGCAATGAGAAAGAATTTGCAGCCGGCATCCGGAAATACGATCGTGCCTTGGTCGCGGCCTTCGCAGACGATGGAGCGGCCCTGGGCCAAAAGACGCTGCCACTTTACGAGTCGGCGCCGCACGCTCGCGCTGTTGGCGATGGCCCCGGAAGCTTCGGTGACGTCGGGAGTGCGGATCAGCGCCGTAATGTCCTCGCCGTTGAGAATCACTCGTGTCTCAGGCATCTCAAGGCATAAATCGTCGAGCAAGCGCTCGATGGCTTGCTGGTCATCCACGTCGGTTTGGGCACGGAGCACCGCCAGCGTCACGGCGCGATACATCGCGCCCGTATCCAAAAAATCGTAGCCCAACCGGTGCGCGAGCAAACGAGCGGCGGAGCTCTTGCCGGCACCGGCTGGGCCATCAATGGTGACGATCATGATACCGGGGTCGGGTGGCACGCCCTGAGGTACTCCGAAGGGCGTGCTTTTCATATCAGACCACGCCCGTCGGAGTACCTCAGGGCGTGCCACCCAACGATCCTATCATTTCACTAAGAAAACTTCCTTTAGCGGCACTAGCGCGCCGTCAACGTGAAGGTTTCATTCGGCGCCAGGGTGGTGGTGTTCTTGGCCCGCAGACCCCAGGTGCCGGAAATCACTTCGTAGTTGAGCGTTCCTGAGGGCACCATATCGACGGGCACATTGGCGCCCGGCGCCACGCGAAACGTCTTTCCGTTGATGAGATACAACAATTCTTCCGGATAAAGGTTCACCAGCACCACGCGCCCCGTGGCCGATGATGTGGGAGGCGACATGGCAACCCGGCTGGTCGAGGGTTGCAGCCGGAGGATCGCCTGCTCGATGGAGCCTAGCTTGGCTTTGATGTCCTCGACGCTGCCCTTGTCGATGCCCGTCTTGGCGATCGTCGGCTCGCGCAGACGCAGCGTTTCGATGTCCGCACGGATTTTCTCGAGCGCGCCTTCGATCTGCTTGACCTTGGCGTTGGTATTGGCCACGTCGAGACGCTGCTTGACGCCATCGTCTTCGAGAACGCTGATCGAGTCGCGGATTTTTTTGAAGTCCGCCTTGAAGTCGCCCATGTCTTTCGCGACACCATCGAACGATTTTTTCATGCTCTCTTGCAGGGCGTCGATCCTTTCCAGCACGGCTTTTTCGTCGGCTAGCGCCGGCGCTTGCACGAGCACGGCGCTAGTGAACAGCGAACACAGAGCGAGTGTTTTCCAGTTGCGCAGCATGGGAGTGTCTCCGAGGGTTGACTCACGGTATACCAGTGGGTTCGTGGCCGTGATCTGAGCCGGCAGCGGCGGCGGTTCCAGGGCGGTCAAGGTTATGGCATCAGCGGGCGGCAACTCCGGCACCAACACGGCGGGTGTCGGTAAGGCCGGCAAAAGCGGCGGTGCGCTGATCGGCTTGGCTGTCCGCGTCGGCTCGGATTCGGCAATCGGCTCCGCTTTCTTCGTGGGCGGAACGCGTGCGCTGTCAGGGTTGAATTTAGGGGGAAGCACTGCCTGCCGCAAGTCTTTTTCACCGGCCAGCGCCGGCCGCGGCAAGGCGTTGTAAGCGCCCCAGCAAATCAGCGAAACGGAGACCGAGAGCAAAAACAGGGCCACGGGCCAAAAGACGCTGGCAAGCGCGTCGGCCTTGGCACCGCGGGCGGGATGGTAATACGTCTTGTGGAAGGGAAACCGAGTTGGCTCAGACATAACGCTTACCCGTTCGGAATGGAACTGATCCCAAGGCGGGCAGCGTTATAACGGGAGCGAATGCGGGAGGAAAGAGCAATTGGTTAGCCGCGACTGCGCTAGCGAGAGCGCGGGGAGCGGCTCCCGCGCCTCCGCTAGCGCGTCGCGGCTAACCAAAAATGTTAATTCTCCTCATACTGCGCGATGCGGTTGACGGTTTCCTCGAATTCTTCGCCGGTGTCGTGGCCGAAGCGGTATTCCATGAGGAAAGCGTCCTCGCCGCTGTCTTCGTAGAACGCCCGCAGAACGCGGACGGCCCTGAATTCTTGCTTGCGAAAGAAGAGTTGGGCGGCGAGGTTGGTCTCGCGCACTTCGAGCGTGATGCGCGTGCGCCGATGGCTGGAGAGCTTGCTGACGAGCTTGCCGACCATGGCCGCGCCGACGCCGTGGTGGCGCCACGTGGGATGCACGGCAAAATTGAGGACGTGCAGCTTGGTCTTGTGCAGCTCATAGATCATGAAGCCGACGACCTGCTCGCCGTGCTCGGCGACCATGCCGATGCAGTTGCGTGCGCGCAAGCAGCGCAAGAAATCTTCCTCGGTCCAGGCGAAGTCGAAGCTCTGGGCTTCGGTTTGCAAGACCTCGGGCATATCACGACGAATCATCCAGCGGATATGCACGCGCGTTTGTTCGGTTTCCGTGCGTCCCGTGCTCATTCCGACACCTCCCCTCGGCGGCGCGGAGCATGCCCCCCAAGGGGTTTGCCCGACGGCGCGTCTTCCAGGTTCCTTCCCGTTTCCGATGGCAGGCTAGCGCAACAGGGAAACACCCAAATAGGGGGATTCCCTTCCCCGTTTTCAGCCATCTTGGCTGGTTCAATCCTTGAGTCGCGGTGTTGTTAGACTTGATGGCAAGAGCATAGCGACCGGGCCCCCATTAAGCAAAAGTTTTTCCAAAAAGTTTACTTTTCACAGTCGTCAACGACCGCGCTCCACTGGGCGTTTTGCGATCGTTGTCCCCGATTCCCAACCGCTTTTTCAACTGTGATGGTCCCCTTATAACAACTGTTTCCATTCGAGCAACGTCTTCTTTTTAATAATTCGCAGCATCGACGATCAATGGGCGAAACCGCGTGCGCTGGACATGCGCGATGTCGTCGACCGCGTGCGCAGCGTGACTTCGACCGTTCCCTGTCCCGTGGCCTCCACGCCATTCTGCGTCGTGATTTTAACGTCGACGATCTGGCGACCCGCTTCGGCCGCATTGACCGCCATCTTGAACACTTTGGTGGCGCCGGCGGCAATGTTGCTGACATCTGCCTCGATCTCTCGGCCAAAACGATGAGTCAGCCCCGGGGGCAATTTGCCGTGTAGGACGACCTTGGTCAATTCGTCCCTGCCGTGATTCGTGACTACCACTTCGAAAACGACTTCCATCCCAACGGTGACGTTCGCGGGCGCTTTGACGACGAGCGATAGGCCTTCCTTGCTTGGGCAGCGTTTCCGGGCGGGTGGCATTGTCCTGGCTTACATAAGTGCGCAACGCCGCACTCGTGGTGCCGACCAGCGCGCTCGTGGCGCTCAGCAATTCACCGCCAGTTGCCGCAACCAGCTCGATTTTGAATTGCCGCTCGGCACCTGGGGCAAGCGCGGGAATAACCCAAGTGGCCCGGTCAGTTTGCAAGACCGGCTGCGGATCACCACCGACAACGCGCGTCCCCGGCGGAATCTCGTCCTCGATGCGAATTTGCGTCGCCGTGCTTGAGCCCACATTGCGAACCATGATGACAAACGGCATCGTCTCGCCGGCCCGCGCGGTAGCCGGCCCGCGTTTGTCGACGGTCACCTGCGGCGTGGCATTGCCGGTATAAGTTTGATTCGAAGTCAGAGGGTTCGATTGTGCCACCGGCTGAGCTTGGACAAGCGCACGATCAAAAGGCGCCGGCGCATCGAGCGGCGCAGCGGCAGGACTCGGGTTGGAGCGGCGCACCGGATTGACAAGCTGAAAGGCCTTCAGTTTCAGCGGTGTTGCTTGTGGATTGATGTCGGGCGCCGTCACACGTTCGTTCGCAAAAACCGGCGGGCGCGGCCGGCTCGCCGGCTTGGGCAATGGCTGCGTCGGCGCCGTCGGCTCGGGGTTCGGTTGCACCACGACAGGCAACGGCGTCGGCCCGGGCGGCAGAACAATTAGATCGTTCCCCTTGTCCTCGGCAACCATTTTGGCCGGCAACGGTGCAGGCTTTGGCTCGCCGCGTACGTTTTTTTTTACATCGGTTGCAGCGCTCACTGGCAATGGCGGTGGTGAGACTTCCACCTGAATCGGCGCCGGCGGCGGCAAGTCAGGGCCGCTAGGTTGTTCGAAGCGAGCTGGTATGACGGGAGGAATGGGGACCAAATCGGGAGGCGTGATCGGCCTTGGCACCGGCATTTTCCTCGCCGATGTGTCGGGCGGCGGTTCACTTTCCTCGAAATTGGCCGGCGGCGTCACCGGCGCCGGAGGCCACGGCAGGCGCGGACTTTGGCCGCGGGCACCGAAATAGGCTCCGAGGAGACCCATTCCCAGCAACAGCGCGACGATGGTTAGCCTGGCGTGCCGCACAACCCTTTGCTCCTTAATAAGAGCCGCGCACGAAGTTAGCCGAGAAACAGCGGACTCTATCTTCCTTGTAGTATCTGTCAATCGTAAGACTGGACTTTAACGAATGTGCCGAAAAAGAGGGCGCAGCAGGAGCCGCGCACGCAGTAAGCGGATCGACGGTGTGTCGCGCCGGACCGCTTACTGCGTGCGCGGCTCTTTGGGGAGCCCTTGCTTGTCCGCGACGGGTGGCTCCGTTAACATGCTTGCAGGAGTAAAGAGCAATGGCCCAGAAAAAAAAGCAGGAGGGCGCGGAGGACGGCATCAAGATCATTTGCCGTAACAAGCGCGCACTGCATGACTACAACGTCTTCGACGCGCTCGAGTGCGGCCTGGTTTTGAAGGGCACGGAAGTCAAAAGTCTGCGCGACGGCAGCGCCAGCCTGGAGGACGCCTACGCCAAAATCACAGGACGGCGAGCTTTGGCTCATCGGCTGCGACATCCCCGAATATGCCATGGGCAATCGGCTCAATCACAAGCCCAAGAGGCCGCGCAAGCTGCTGCTGCATCGTCGCGAGATCGCCAAATTCGCGGGCAAAGCCTCCGAGCGAGGTTTCACCTTGGTGCCGCTCAAGCTTTATTTCAAGGAAGGCCGGGCCAAGGTGGAAGTCGCCGTGGCCCGAGGGAAGCAAGTTCACGACAAGCGCCAAGATCAGAAGAAGGCCGAAGCGCAACTTGAGATCCGCCGGGCGATGAAGGAACGGCGCTAGCCATCCGCGGGATTCGGCGTACCTCATCCCGCGGCTTGATGATGGTGACATGGACAAGCCGCGGGATGAGGTACGCCGATCCCGCGGATCCTACCATCCGCCTCTTGGCCTTGTTCCAAATACCCAAACCCGCTTAAATGCCGATCCCGCTGGACGAACAGGGAGGTTCCATGCGCATTTGCCTTTACACCGAAACGGCCTTGCCGCAAGTGGGCGGCCAGGAAATCGTGGTGGACACCTTGGCCCGCACCTATCAGATGCTGGGCCATGATGTCGTCTTACTCGCGCCCGCAGCCTCATGCGCCGCACCGCGTTCGCGACGCCGAGCTACCCTACCCTGTCGTGCGGCATCCGCGTTTCGTGTCGGCGCGCTATTTCGTCTCGTGGTATCGCTATTTCTTGCTGCGCCTTTGGAACCGCCGGCCCTGCGACATCCTGCATTGCCATGGGCTCTTTCCGCCGGGATACCTCGGTGCGCTCACGCGCCGGCAGTTGGGCGTGCCGGTCGTCCTCACGAGCCACGGCGGCGACTTGCAGCGCGACAACGTCCGGCTGCGCAAGCGGGGCGTCGAAGAGAAAATCATCGAAGGACTCAAGGCGGCCGATGCCTTGGTTTCCATCAGCCGCTTCACGCGCGAGGGGTATCGGCGTCTGTGCCCCCAGGCCAAGCGCATCGTGGACATACCCAACGGCGTCGATTTGGATACGCTCATGTCACCGGCGCGGCGACCGGTGAACTGGGACCCGGCCATCGTGCCCGGGCAATACGTGCTTTTTTTGGGCCGGCTGCGTTATCGCAAAGGGGTGGACCTGCTGCTTGGACGCATTGACGCGGGTGCCCAAAACCGGCCAAGTGCAACTGGTGGTCGCGGGAGACGGTCGCGAGCGCGCCGCGCTGGAGCGATTGGCCGCCGAGTTGGGCGTGGCGGCGCGGGTCCGCTTTGTCGGCGGCGTCAGCGGCGCTTTCAAGAATTACCTCTTGCAGAACGCTTTATGCGGCGTGATTCCGTCGCGCATCTCCGAGGCCTTCGGTCTCGTGGTGTTGGAAATGTTTGCCGCGGGGACACCGGTGATCGGCACGCGTCTGGCCGGCCTGGAGGACCTCATCGATCCGGGGCACACCGGTTGGTTGACGCCGCCGGAATCTCCAGCCGCGCTGGCGCGAGCGCTGACCGAGGCCTTGCTCCAACCCGATAAAACGCGACGGCGCGGCACGGCGGCGCAACAGGTGGCACTGCGCTTTGATTGGACCGCCATCGCCGAGCGGCATTTGGATCTCTATGAAGAGTTGCTCGCGCGGCGGCGGAGCAGTCCGCCCGCCAACCCTGCGCTCGCCTGGAAGCATCAGGCACCCGTCGCGGTTTCCATCATCGAAGCAATGTCCCGCTCGCCCGTGGCACGCGGTTCCGCCAGGCAACGGTAACAGAAACATGCGCATTCTCGGTTTATACCAATACCCGGAGCATGTGTGCTTTCGCTACCGTTTGCGAGCCTATCGACCCTATTTCGAGCAAGCGGGCCACGACGTTCAGTTTCGCGGTTGGCCCGATGGTGGCTATTCGAGAGTCGGTTTTTCGAGGAGCTCCAAGCGGCCGACGTGGTGATCGTGCAGCGGCGCCTGCTTTCGGAGTGGCGCTTGCAGCGCCTGCGCCAGGCGGCCAAGGCCTTGGTGTTCGACTTTGACGACGCCGTGTTTCGCCGGGAGTCGGCGGCGCGGCGCGGAGCCGACAGCGGGCGGCGCCGTGCGGGTTTCGTGCGGATGGCTCCGCGCGGCGGACGTGTTGGTGGCAGGAAATCAATTTCTGCGCGCGCAGGCCATGAAATGGTCGGAGCACGTTCACGTCGTGCCGACATGTCTCGACACGGCGAAATACGCGGCAGCGCTGCATCGCGCCGGCGAGGCGGCATGCCGCCTGGTCTGGATTGGTTCCCAGAGCACCCTGCGCGGGCTGGAGAAAATAGGCAATTGGCTGGATTTGCTGGGAAAAACGATACCGCGGCTTAATCTCAAAGTGATCTGCGACCGACCATTAAGACTAAGGGATTTGCCGACCAGCTTTTGTCCATGGAACGAGGACACGGAAGCCGCGGAGTTGGCCGCCGCTGACATCGGCATTAGCTGGCTGCCGCCCGATGCCTGGAGCCAGGGCAAATGCGGCCTCAAGATTCTGCAATACATGGCATCCGGTTTGCCGGTGGTGGCTAATCCGATCGGCGTGCAGGCGGAGCTAGTCCGGCACGGCGAGACCGGCTTTCTCGCGGAAACGGCCCAGGAATGGCAAGAGGCGGTCGCGCGGTTGGCGGCCGATCCCTGCCTGAGGCAGCGCATGGGCGCACGGGCGCGCCGCCTGGTGAGCCGCGATTATCACGTAACTCAAGGTGCAGCCGCATGGCTGGATTTACTCAAGAGCTTGTGCCCGTCCACGGCAGCCGCCCTGCCCGTGGCCTAGTGCCGGCGCCTCTGGTGGAAGTCACCGCCGGCGGCTTCCGCTGGTTGCTCGCGCAGGAACACCGTGATCTCCTTCTGGGGCCACGCGGGTTGCGGCTCGATGAATGGCTGCGCCGGCCAGGCCCATGTTGTCAAAAAAGGACCGCACCGCGTCGTTTATCGCGTGGAACTCCCGGATCTGTGCTTCTACGTCAAACGCAATTTGATGACCGACCGCTGGTGTTGGATTCGCCAACTGGTGCGGCCCAGCAAAGCGCGCATGGAATATGAACGTGCCCGCGGCGTGGCCGAGCGCGGCTTGCCAACCTATTTGCCGCTGGCGCTGGGGGAACAACGCACCCTGTTTGGTCCCGGGGAAAGCATCCTCATCACGCGGTCGCTGGAAGAAACGCAGGAGTTGCACACGTTCGCGGTCAATTGCCTGGCACGCTTGCCCGCCGCCCGCCAGGCCAGGCTGCGCCAGTGCATGGCATTGGAACTCGGCCGACTGGTCGCGCGCATGCACGATGCCGGCATTTGTCATAATGACCTGCACCCGGCGAACATCCTGGTTCGCTGGGGCGAAGATGATAACCTCGACCTTTTTCTGGTGGATTTGAGCGCGGTTCGCCTGGGTCGGCCGTTGTCGTGGAAGCAAAGCCGGCAAAACTTGGTGATCCTCAACCGCTGGTTCGTGTTGCGCGCAGCCGCAGCGATCGCTACCGCTTTTGGAAAGCGTATCGCCGCCATCGACAACAGGGCAAAGGTTGCGCCCCGTTGCGTTCGCGCGAAGGCCTGGACCTCGCCGACGAAGTGGAAACGCACACGCTCGCGTCCAACCTGCGTTTCTGGAGGCGCCGTGATCGCCGGTGCCTCAAAAACAATCGCTACTACCGCCGCATCGAAGCTGCCGGCCTGCGCGGGCACGCGGTCGTGGATTTGGACCCGGCCTTGTTGGCGGTGCTGCAGGCCGACCCGGACGCGCCTTTTGGCCAACCCGGCGTGCGCTTCTCTGAAAGACTCACCCAGCTCGACGGTGATCGAGTGGGATGTGGTGAGCGACGGCCAGCCGCGCACGGTGATCTACAAGCGGTTTTTGGTCAGTTCGTGGTTTCATCCGTGGACGACGCTGTTGCGCCGGACCCCGGCCTTGCGTTCATGGATCCAAGGCCAGGGGTTTCGCGAACGCGGTTTACCCACCGCTCGCCCGCTCGCGGTGCTCCATCGCTGCCGTCGCGGGCTCTACCGCGAGGGTTATTTGCTGGCCGAGAAGATCGAAAATGCGCAGGACTTGCGCGAATTCCTGGCCAACCTCAAGCGGCGCGCGCCCGAGTGCAAGATGGCGGTGTTGCGCCGCCAAATCGCCCAGGTGGCGACCGTGCTGCGCGAGCTGCACCGCCGCTGCCTGTCGCATCGCGACTTGAAGGCGGCCAACGTTTTGGTGAGCCGGGACAGCTCGACCTTTTATTCCCCGTTTTCCGACATGGCCTGGACCACCGGCACGCCCAGCCTTTTGCCTATTTTCGCGACCTCGGTTTGGCTCATCGACTTGGTCGGCGTCCGCCGCTATCGCTGGCTGGCCCGCGCCCGCATGGTGCAAAACCTCACGCGCCTGAACGCCAGCTTTCAGCAGCGTGACACCCTTACGCGCACCGACCGCCTGCGTTTTCTGCGAACGTACTTGCGTTGGAGCCTGCACGGCAAAGGCGATTGGAAGTCGTGGTGGCGGGCGATCGAGCGGGCGACCCAGGAAAAGATCAGCCGCAATCAAAAGCGCGGCCGGCCCGTGGAGTAAAAGGGGTTACAGATAGCCCTTGTAACTTCGGTTGCGGCCGTTTACCATTCCCCCCTTTAACCGGAAATTCGCTTTCCGTCGGGTGCGAGGTGTTCATGAAGGGGGTTGCCGCTCGGTACTGGCTGGTTGCGCCCGCCTGTTTGCTTCTCATCGGCGCCGGCTGCCATCTGTTTCCCTCGCTGGCCACCGGTCCGGAACCATCCGAGCGCGAGGCCACCCTAGGAGCACCCAGCAAGTTCTCCTATCGGGTCTCACAATTCGTCTTTCTTTCCGAATTCGAAGTGCAGAAAAACTTGCCCATTTTTCGCGAGCTTAACAATCTCCGCGAGCAAGTTTATCGAGAGCTTCAGCTACCCCCTTCCAATACCATCGTGCAAGTCTTTCTCTTCGAGGACAAGGAACACTACGAGCGTTTCATGCAGCTCAAGCATCCCGATCTGCCCAAACGGCGAGCCTTTTTCGTCGCTCAACCGCGCCGGCTCGGCGGCGCCGAAGACTTGCTGGTCTACACCTACTGGGGCGATCGCATCCAACAAGATTTGCGCCACGAGCTCACGCATGCCCTGCTTCACTGCGTGCTCAAGGATGTGCCGCTCTGGCTTGACGAAGGGTTGGCGGAAGTGTTCGAAGTTCCCCCTAGCTGGAACGGCGCCAATCCCCAGCACGTGCAGCAACTCCGCGCGGCCGCCGGCTTTGATCTCGATCGCCTCGAGCAGTTAGCCGACGTGCAGCAAATGAACCCCGCCGAATATCGGGAAGCCTGGGCCTGGACTCACCTGATGCTGCGCGGCAATCCCGCCGCGCGCCAGGTGCTGGTGAGCTATCTCCAGGAATTGCGCACCAATCCCCGCCCCGGACGGCTGCGGCCGCGCCTCGAGAAGGTTGTTCCCGGCCTGGATGCCGCCCTCGGACGCCATTTGAACAGCCTGAACGTGAGCAAAACCGCCGCTGATCATTGACTCAGTGGGTGGGATAATCCCGTGAAGTAGAATGAAAAAGGGGACGCGGAAGGTGGGTCGCCTTTTTTATGTAGCCAACCCTTTTTATAGCCTAATCCGTGGTCCAGTTTATGGGGTCCACCTTATGGTGTAGAATTCAATTTAGGATTTAACCCGTCTTGAACGGGTCAGGCCTGAACCATGTAGGAGCGAGGTGTGCAACCCAGTTCACTCGATCCGGTGCAAGCACAATATGAACGCTGGGTGTATCCGGCGCCCGTCGACGACCTGACCAAACTGTCGCTTTCGAACAATATGCGTGGCTTGTCATGGCTGTATTGGCCGCAAGCGCCCTACCGTGACGACTTGGACATTCTGGTGGCCGGTTGTGGCAGCCGCGCTGCCGCAGTCTGCGCCTATGTCTATCCGCGCACATGTCGTGGGCATCGATGTTAGCCGCGCTTCGCTCGAACGCGAGGAGTTTCTCAAGCAAAAACATAACCTTTCCAACCTGACGTTGCACCAAATGCGTATCGAGGACGTCGCCACCTTGGCGGAAGACTTCGATTTCATCGATTGCCATGGTGTCTTGCATCACCTAGTGGATCCCGTCGCCGGCTTGCGTGCTCTCGGTCAGGTTTTGCGCACCGATGGCGTGATCGCCGTCATGGTCTACGGCAAATATGGCCGAATAGGCGTTGACGTTTTGCAGGAACTTTTCCGCGTGATGGGGCTGGAGCAGGATCCAGCCGGAGTACGCGTCATCAAGGACACCCTAGCCGCGCTCCCTCCCAATCATCCGGTTCAAGCACATCGCCGCGGTGCGCCCAAAGACATGGCCAGCGACGAGGGGCTGGTGGATACCTTTCTGCATCGCCGCGACCGGACTTACAGTTCCGGCGATTGCCTTGATCTCGTCGAAGCCGCCGGGCTTGCCTTTCAAGGTTGGAAAGAAAACGGCTATTATCATCCCAACACGCGCTTAGCCTCGAACCACGCGCTATGGGCGCATTTGTCCAAGCTGAATGAACGTGATCTGTGGCAAACCGTTGAAATGCTGGATGCCACCATTGGCGCCCATTTTTTTCACGTCTGTCGCCCCGACCGCAATCCAAGCAGTTATGTGATCGAATTCGCAGACGATGCGTTTCTTGATTATGTGCCGATCGCACGCATCACGCAGATGGCGCAGCCCGATATCGCGCAAAACAAGCCGCGCTCATTTCCCGACCGCCGCTGCCGGCGTTTGCTCTGGGCCCGCGGCAGGCTGAACTCTTTCGACATGCAAACGGCGTCCGCACCGTGCGCGAATGCTTGGCGGAAGCACGGCTTCCGGATTCCCCGGCGACCACCACCCTGGCGCGTGACCTCTTCAGCGCTCTCTGGCGCGTCGGCTATGTTCTTTTCCATCTCAAGTAGCTGATCGGCCATGAACATTCTCGTCACCGCCGGCAACACACGGGTTCTTATCGATCAGGTTCGATGCCTCACCAATATTTTCACAGGCCGAACGGGTGCGTCGATTGCCGTGGAAGCGCATGGCCGCGGGCATCGTGTGACGTTGTTGACCTCGCACCCCGATACGGTTGCACAAATAGGCGGCTTGTTGGCTGACGCGCGTTGGCGGTTGGAGACGTACGCAACGTTCGCCGATCTACACCAAGCGATGGAGCGTCACATCGGCGGCGAAGCCTATGACGCTGTCATCCATCGCGCCGCGGTGAGCGATTATCTCGCCGCGGGAGTGTTTGCACCGCGCCGGGAACGCATCTGGCGAACGACAATTCCTGGCAAGGAGACACCGCGCCGGCCATGGTGAGTCGCAACGCGGCCAAGATCAGGAGCGTCGAGCCGGAGCTTTGGCTGCGGCTCACGCTGGCACCCAAGTTGATCGACCAGATTCGTTCCGCCTGGGGCTTCCGCGGGATTCTCGTGAAATTCAAGCTTGAGGTTGGCCTAAACGATGCCCGACTTTTGGAGGTCGCGGAAAAATCGCGCCTTCACTCGGAAGCGGATTTGATGGTGGCTAACACGCTGGAAGGCGCGTCCTCCTGGGCCTATTTAGGAGCACTTGAAAGCGGCTATGCTCGCGTGACGCGGGCCGAGTTGCCGAGTGCGCTCCTGGACGCGATCGAACAACTAAAAACCGGTGCATGAGTCGGCGCTATTAGCCTGAAGGTAAGCAAGGGATCCCTCGCTTACGCTTCGGGCTAATAATTTACGTCACGGAGCGAATACATGGCCAACATACTGCTAGGCGTCACCGGGTCGGTGGCAGCGATCCATACGCCGCTTCTGGTCAGCGATTTCGTCGAGCGAGGCCACGTCGTCAAGGTGGTGGCCACGGCGGCGGCCCAATACTTCTTCGATCCGGCGGCAATCCAGCCCCGCGGTGGCGAGCGCAATCGCGATGTGGTCATTTTGGACGAGGATGAGTGGCCCGGCCACGCCGACGCGATTCGCTACGAGCGCGGCGACCGCGTGGTCCACATTGAATTGCGGCGCTGGGCCGACATTTTGGTCATCGCGCCGCTCGACGCCAACACGCTGGCTAAGCTGGCGTGCGGTCTGAGCGACAACTGCCTGACGTGCGTTTGGCGTGCCTGGGATCGGGACCGCCCCGTGGTGTTGGCCCCCGCGATGAACACCTTGATGTGGGAAAACTCGCTCACGCGCCGCCATCTCCGCCAACTCGCCGAAGACGCCGGTGCCCAGCAAGTTCCGTGCGACTTTGATCTGAACCAATGCCTTGAATGGATAAACTCCAATTGCCCGCGCATGGCGATTGTGGCACCCATCAGCAAAAGGCTGGCGTGCGATGATGTCGGCATCGGGGCCATGGCCGAGCGCGCGGAAATCATCGCGGCGACCGAGAAGTGGTTGTAAGCCCAAGCCGCGCGGTTGAGGTACTCCGAAACCCGCGGATACTTTCCTAATACCCGCGGGTTTCGGAGTACCTCAACCGCGCGGCTTGGAGGCGTCATCGGCCCATCAGCAAGATCACGAAGAGCACGACCAAGCCGTTGTTGAGGGCGTGGCCCACCATGGACGGAATGAGGGTGCCGCGCCATTCACGGGCGATGGTGAAGCCATAGGCCAGCGCCATCAACACGGGCACGGCAATAAGGCCCTGGGGATGAATGACGGCGAAAAGGAAGCTGACGATCGTGCCGCTGAAGACCACGCTCCAAAACCAGGCCCAGCGCTGACTGAGCTCGCGCAGGTGGCGATAGAGAACGCCGCGAAACATCGTCTCTTCCACGATCGGCGCCAGGATGCAGGCATCGATGAAGACGATAACACGATCCAGCACGCTGCCGTTGACCAGAAATTCGACGATGGGATGAATCGGCTCCTGCTGGGCGAGCGCCACGTACCCCAAAATCACCGAGTTGGTTCTTGAGCATCATGAGCAGTAGCGTGAGCAAAAAGCCCACCAAGACGATCGGCAACGAAAGCACGTAACAGGCGACGCCGATGGCGGGCTCGACGTTCGGATTGCGTCCCGGCGTCCAGCCGATGTCTTCTCGCACCTGGGTCCAGGAAAGCCCGCGTAAAACGGGCCAGCCGACAGCGAGCAAACTTCCAATGGGCACCAGACTGCTTTTCAAGAGCGGATTGATCGGCCATTCGATCAGGTGAAGCAACAAGCTCAAGCCGATAAAGAGCACGAGAAAAAGGGCGAAGGTCTCGGCGTAAACGCCGCCATAAGCCGAGCCGACGCTGACACCGCTTTTCAGCTTGCGCTGGGCGAGCAGGATAAGGAAGATCACCAGGCCGACGAAACCGGCGCACGCCAGGACACCGACGGAGACGACGACCCAAAGGATGACGGCAAAGGTGGTGACGGCGGGTTCGAGCGCTTCAGTTCTGAGGGCAGGGTCAAGGGCGGCCTCCTCGAGAACCAGCGCCGGCGCCGCGCCGGCCGGTGCAGCCAAGGCCGGCGGCACGGCGGAACCTTCGCGTGGATTCAAGGCAAGCGCGCCATACCAGGGAAGCGTTTGCCGCAGCCAGGTTTGGTCGGCTGCCGAGACGGAAGCGGCTCTAAAGTCACCGTTCACGAAATCATCGTAAACGCTGCTCAAGAGGCGACAGAGCTTCTTTTCGCGCGTGCTCGCGGCTCTTTCGCCCGGTTGGCCGCCTTCCTCCATTTGATCGCCAAGTTCGAGGGCCTTGTCAAACGCTTCTTGAGGCCCCGCCAACTCGCCGGCCACGACCACGAACTTCACGCGCTGTTCCCAATTGCCGCGGTCAAAGCCCTTGGCTTGGCGGTAGAGCTGCATGCGCTCGCTGGGAAGGAAACTGGCGGCGCCGACAAGATAGCGGGCTTGCATGTCAAAGAGGATTTCTTGCAAACGCTGTTGGTGCTGCGCCCCTTCGCCCGGCATGCCGTTCAGCAAAGTGCGCACGACCATGAAAGCGACTAAACCAAGAATGACCAGCCAACTGAGAAGCGTTAAGCCTTTTTTTTTGGGTGGCCGGCTGGAGATCGGCGTGAGATTCAGTGGCGGGGGCTCGGCGCCATCAGGATGAATCGGATCGGCGTCTGCCATGAACGAGGAGCCCAAGGGAAGCGGATGCTATCTCCCTTATTATGAAAGATAGTTCAGCTAATGCCAATCATGAGATGGGCGTTCCTGAGGCCACGCCTGCAAGCTCGCGGAGCGGCGGCGCTGGACCGCGCCGAAAAGGCGTAATTGCCTGCCAGGGTGGGAGCTCGCAAAAGGCGTTGACGAGCTCGGCATCGAGGTCGCCCCGGTCGGCATCTTTGTGCAAAAGACGCAGGCACATGTCGTGAGGCAAGATGCCGCGATATGGGCGCTTCGCTCGCCAGCGCGTCGTAGACATCGGCAACGGACAAGACGCGGACCAGCAGTGGAATCTGCGCGGCGGCCAAACCGTCGGGATAGCCCGTGCCGTTGGGACGCTCGTGGTGCCAACGAATGAGCGGGATCACGCCTCGGACCGATTCCAGGGGCATGACGATTTTGACGCCTTCCTCGGGATGCTGCTTGGCAATCTCGAACTCGGCGGGCGTCAAAGGGCCGGGCTTGTTAAGAATGGCATCGGGCACGGCAATTTTGCCGATGTCGTGCAAAATGGCGCCGCGCTCCAAAACTTCCTTTTCATCCTCGGATAATCCAATCGCCTCAGCCAGCGCCAAGGCATAGCGGCTGACGCGATGGGCATGCCCCTGGGTGTAGGGACTTTTGGCCTCCACGGCGCGGGCGATGGCGAACACGACGGTCTGACTGGTTTGCAAACCGACGATGCGCAGGCCCACGCGCAGGCGAGCTTTCAGTTCCGCGCGGTCGAAGGGCTTGGCGATGTGATCGTCGGCGCCGCTTTCGAGTGCCGCGACAATGTCTTCCTTGCCGTCGCGCGACGTGAGCACGATGAGATAGGGTGGCTCGGGCTGGCGCAAGCGCGGACCTTGCCGCAGACTTGCACGCCTTCCAAGCCCGGCATCATCCAATCGAGAATGGCGATTTTCGGCGCATCTTCCGCTTGCAAGCACTTCATAAGCCGCCAGTCCGTCCTCGACGGCGATGACTTCATAGCCCCATTCCGCGAGGGTGGCCTGGAGCGCGACGCGGTACAGGTGATTATCTTCGGCGATGAGGATTTTCATGGGGCATGCTCTAGGTGGTGTGACAGACCAGTGACACTCGGCGACAAACCCTAGCTCACGATCACGCCGCGTGCAAGCGAAGTCCCCTGCGCAAATCAGCCCAATCCCGCAGAATCGGCATCGGACGATCTGGGTCGCGCCTAGGGGCCAAAAAAAAGCTAAGAGTTGTATGGGAGATTCTCATTTCTTGCGCCAGGGAGATATATGCCATCGGCGAGCGGGCGCTGTTTCGATCAATCGGCCAAGCTGTGGCGCCGTGCGCGGCGTTATTTGCAAGCGCTGTGCGGGCCGGCGCGAAGGCGGCCTCACCGGCGTAACCAGCCGCGGGTTTTGAGCTTTGACGACCTCGAGGAACGCTCGGTGCTCTCGACGTTCCCGGTGGTGAACACGCTCGACGCAGGCGCCGGCTCGCTCCGCCAAGCCATTCTCGACGCGAATGCTAGCTTTGGTCTGAGCACCATCCGCTTTCAAATCGGCAGCGGACTGCAGACGATCCAACCCACATCGCCGCTGCCGACGCTCATCTATCCGGTGGTCATCGACGGCACGACCCAGCCGGGCTACGCGAATAAGCCGCTCATTCAGTTGGACGGCACCTTGGCCGGGCCAAGTGTCAATGGACTGACGCATCGCCGGGGGGCAGAGCATGGTCCGAGGCCTCGCGATCAATCGCTTCGGCGGCAACGGCATCGAAATCGACTCGGCCGGCAACGATGTCATTCAGGGCAATTATCTCGGCACCGATCCCACCGGCACGCTCGCCCTGGGCAACGGCGGCTACGGCATCGCCCTTAACAACGCGCTGCTCAACACGGTCGGCGGCACGACGGCCGGCGCCGGCAACGTCATTTCGGGCAACACCCAGGGGGGCATTTATGTCACCGGCAATGCCGCCATGCTGGTCACCGGCAGCAACGGCGTCAATGTCGTCGATCAACAGAGCGGCGCCGTCCTCGCCAGTTATGCCACCGGCTATCAAGTGACCGCCGCGGCCTTTGGCGCGGATGGCACCGTTTACTTACTCGACAGCTCAGGCAACCAGGTTCTTCATTACGATGCCTCCGGCACGTTTCTGAGCCGCTTTGGCTCAAGCCACTTGTCGTTCCCGCGCGGCATGGTATTCGGCCCGAGCGGCGATCTTTATGTCACCAGCGGCAACGATGACGTTTTTGAGTTCACGCCGACCGGTTCCTACGTCGGGCAATTCAGCGACGGCCTCGCCGCCGGAATGTCGGGCATTCGCGGACATTGCCTTTGGGCCGGACGGCAACGCATACGAAACCGACAACGGCCACAGCAACATTTATCGCTTCAACGGCACGACCGGCGCATTCATGGATGTTTTCGCCACCGGCACGGGCGGCTTCGAGGACTTGCGTTTCGGTCCGGACGGCAATCTTTACGTGGCCAGCGCCGGTGACAACGCGATTTACCGCTTTCGCGCCTCCGACGGTGCCGCCCTCGGCGCCTTCGTGACCGGCGTGACGCTCAACAGTCCGTATGGCTTTAGCTTCAATCAAGCCGGCAATCTGGAAATTCCTAACCAGTCCGCGGGCCAAGTGGACACCTACAGCGGCACGACCGGTGCCTACCTCGGAACCTTGGTCAATTCGCTGCCGAACCCGATGAACATCGCCGAAGTGCCGGGCGACTTGATCGAGGGGAACGATATCGGCACCGATGCCGGCGGGACCATTCCGCTGCCCAACCAGGTCGGCGTGGTGGTGGCCGCCAGCAACACGATAATCGGCGGCACGGCCACGGGAGCCGCCAATACCATCGCGTACAACAACGACACGGGTGTCGAGATTCAATCAGGCAGCGGCAATACCATCGAGGCCAACAGCATCTTCGGCAACGCCGGCCTGGGCATCGACCTGGGCGGCAACGGCGTCGTCGCCAACACCGGCACCGAAAGCGTCGCGCTCGCCAACTACGGCATGAACACTCCGGTGTTCACGTCAACGACTCTTACCGGCAGCACCCTTACCGTGGCCGGCTATGTTGGCTCGGCAGCCAACCAAAGCCTTTTCGCCGGCGCCCATATTGATCTCTTCAAGGCGAACGCCGATGCGACCGGGCATGGCCAGGGTCAAAGATATCTCGGCTCGTTGACTGCCGATGCCAGCGGCAACTTTAGCGGCACGCTGACGGCGAGCGGGCTAAGCGTGACCGATGCCATCACCGCCACAGCGACGGATTCGAGCGGCAACACGTCCGAATTCGCCGGCAATGCGACCGTGCTGGCGCCCTTTTTCAGCGTGACAACCCTAAGCGCTTCGGCAAACCCTTCGGTTTATGGGCAAACCGTGACGTTCACAGCCACGATAACGCCAGTGCTCCCCGCCGTGGCCACGCCGACCGGCACCGTTACCTTCACGGACGGCGGCACCACGTTAGCCACCGTCGCTGTCGTCGGCGGCCACGCAACCTACTCGACTTCCAGCTTGATAGTCGGCAGCCATACGATTCAAGCCAACTACAACGGCGACAGCCAGTTTCAAGTTTCGCTTGCCTCGTCATCCGTGACCGAAAACATCACGCCGGCGCCGTTGACCATAACGTGCCAACAATACCGGCAAGGTTTATGGGCAGGCGAACCCGGCGTTTACGGTGACCTACACGGGTTTCGTTAATGGCGACAATGCCGGTTCGCTCGGTGGCAGCTTGGTTTTCACCACCTCCGCGACCACGTCGAGTTCAGTCGGCGGTTATGCGATCACGCCGAGCGGTCTGACATCCAGCAATTACACGATCACGTTCGCCGGCGGCACGCTCAATGTGAGTCCGGCCGCATTGACGGTAACAGCGACAACGAACACCAAAGTCTACGACGGCACCACCAGCGCCGCCGCCATTCCAGCAATCACAGGTGGCACGCTCGCGACAGGCGACACAGCTAATTTCACCGAGACATATGACACAAAAAACGTCGGCACCGGCAAGACGCTGACCGCGACCGGCAGCGTGAACGACGGCAATGGCGGGAATAACTATGCGGTTACGTTCATCACCAACACCACCGGCGCCATCACGGTTCGGGCGATCACCGTGTCGGCAACCAGCAATACTAAGATCTACGACGGCACCACCAGCGCCGTAGCCATTCCTACGGTCACAACCGGCACGTTGGCGGCTGGCGATAGCGGCAGCTTCACGGAAACCTACGACACCAAAAATGTCGGCACCGGCAAGACGCTCACCGCGACTGGCAGCGTGAACGACGGCAACGGCGGCAATAACTACGCCGTGAGCTTCATTGCCGACACCACCGGCGCCATCACGGCGCGGGCGATCACCGTGACGGCAACCACGAACACCAAGATTTACGACGGCACCATCAGCGCCGCGGCCATCCCGACCGTCACGGGCGGCACGCTGGCTGCCGGCGACACCGGCAGCTTCACGGAAACCTATGACACCAAGAATGTCGGCACCGGCAAGACGCTCACCGCGACCGGCAGCGTGAACGACGGCAACGGCGGCAATAATTATACCGTGAGCTTCATTGCCGACACCACCGGCGCGATCACGGCTCGCGACGATCACCGTGACGGCAACCACCAATACCAAGATCTACGACGGCACCACCAGCGCCGCAGCCATTCCGACGGTCACAGGGGCACGCTCGCGACAGGCGACACCGCCAACTTCACCGAGACCTATGACACCAAGAACGTCGGCACCGGCAAGACGCTCACCGCGACCGGCACGTGAACGACGGCAACGGCGGCAATAACTATGCCGTGACCTTCGTTGCCGACACCACCGGCGCGATCACGGCCGCGCGATCACCGTGACGGCAACCACGAACACCAAGATCTACGACGGCACCATCAGCGCCGCGGCCGTTCCGACGGTCACGGGCGGCACGCTGGCGGCGGCGACAGCGGCAGCTTCACGGAAACCTACGACACCAAGAACGTCGGCACGGGCAAGACGCTTACCGCCACCGGCACGGTGAACGACGGCAACGGCGGCAATAACTACGCCGTGACCTTCGTTGCCGACACCACCGGCGCGATCACGGCTCGCGCGATCACCGTGACGGCAACCACCAACACCAAGATCTACGATGGCACCACCAGCGCGGCGGCCATGCCGACGGTCACGGGCGGCACGCTAGCGGCCGGCGACACTGGCAACTTCACCGAAACCTATGACACCAAGAATGTCGGCACCGGCAAGACGCTCACCGCGACCGGCTCGGTGAACGACGGCAACGGCGGGAATAACTACGCCGTGACCTTCATTGCCGACACCACCGGCGCCATCACGGCGCGCGCGATCACCGTGACCGCAACCACGCAATACCAAGATCTACGACGGCACCACCAGCGCCATGGCCATTCCGACGCGTCACAAGCGGCACGCTGGCGGCCGGTGACACCGGCAGCTTCACGGAAACCTATGACACCAAAAACGTCGGCACCGGCAAGACGCTGACCGCGACCGGCAGCGTGAACGACGGCAACGGCGGCAATAACTATACCGTCACGTTCATCGCGACACCACCGGCGCCATCACGGCTCGCGCGATCACTGTCACGGCAACCAGCAACACTAAGATCTACGACGGCACCACTAGCGCCGCGGCCATTCCGACGGTCACAGGTGGCACGCTGGCGGCTGGCGACACCGGCAACTTCACGGAAACTTACGACACCAAGAATGTCGGCACCGGCAAGACGCTTACCGCCACCGGCACGGTGAACGACGGCAACGGCGGCAATAACTATGCCGTGACCTTCGTTGCCGACACCACCGGCGCCATCACGGCTCGCGCCATCACCGTGACGGCGACCACCGACACCAAGATTTACGACGGCACCGTCAGCGCTGCGGCCATCCCGACCGTTACGACAGGCACGCTCGCGGCAGGCGACACTGCCAATTTCACCGAGACATATGACAACAAAAATGTCGGCACCGGCAAGACGCTCACCGCGACCGGCAGCGTGAGCGACGGCAACGGCGGGAATAACTACGCGTTGACTTTCATTGCCGACACCACCGGCGCTATCACGGCGCGCGCGATCACCGTGTCGGCGACCACGAATACCAAGATCTACGACGGCACCATCAGCGCTACGGCCGTCCCGACCGTCACGGGCGGCACGCTAGCGTCCGGTGACACTGGCAACTTCACGGAAACCTATGACACCAAGAACGTCGGCACCGGCAAGACGCTCACCGCCACCGGCAGCGTGAACGACGGCAATGGCGGCAATAACTATACCGTGAGCTTCATTACTGATACCACCGGCGTCATCACGGCGCGCGCGATCACTGTGACGGCAACCAGCAACACCAAAATCTACGACGGGACGGTCAGCGCCGCGGCCATTCCTACGGTCACAGGTGGCACGTTGGCGGCTGGCGATAGCGGCAGCTTCACGGAAACCTATGACACTAAAAATATCGGCAGCAGCAAGACGCTTACCGCCACCGGCAGCGTGAACGACGGCAACGGCGGCAATAATTATGCGTTGACTTTCATTGCCGATGCGAGCGGCACCATCACGGCGCGCACGATCACCGTGTCGGCAACCACCAACACCAAGATTTATGACGGCACCATCAGCGCCGCCGCCATTCCCACGGTCACAGGTGGCACGCTGGCGCCTGGCGACAGCGGCAACTTCACGGAAACCTATGACACCAAAAATGTCGGCACGGGCAAGACGCTCACCGCCACCGGCAGCGTGAACGACGGCAATGGCGGCAACAATTACACCGTGAGCTTCATTGCCGACACCACCGGCGCCATCACGGCGCGGGCGATAACCGTGACGGCAACCAGCAATACCAAGGCTTATGACGGCAACAACAGCGCGGCTGCGATCCCGACGATTACGGGCGGAACGCTCGCAGCTGGGGACACGGTCAACCTCACGGAAGTCTATGACACCAACAACGGCGGCACGGGCAAGACGTTGACGGCCTTCGGTTCGGTCAACGACGGCAACGGCGGTCACGATTACACAGTGACTTTTCTAACCAATACGACCGGTGCGATCACGCCCATTGCTTTGAGGGTGACGGCCATTGACGCGAGCAAGGTCTATGGGCAAGCGAACCCCGCATTCGCGGTCACTTACAGTGGTTTCCTCAACGGCGAGACGCCTTCGGTGCTCGCGGGGCGATTGACCTACGCCACGATTGCCACGGCGGCTAGCTCCGTCGGCAATTACCCGGTCTCGCCGAGCGGTTTGCGTTCGAGCAATTACACCATCGTTTTCGGCGACGGCAGTTTGCACATCGCACCGGCGCCCCTCACCATCACTGCCCTCGATGCGACCAAGGTTTATGGCGACCCCAACCCGGCGTTTGGCGTCACGTATAACGGTTTCGTCAATGGCGACACCCCCGCAGTGCTCTTAGGCAATTTGACATTCGCCACATCGGCGATCAATACCAGTGGGATTGGTTCGTACTCCATCACTCCTGGCGGGGTTTCAGCACACAATTACAGCATTCGTTTCGCAGGCGGAACGTTGACGGTCACGCCGACGGTGAGCGTCGGGCAAGGCCCGAGCGGACCGACCGCACCCCCGACGACGGTGACGACGACGCGGGATTCGACGAGCTTGAGCGCCGATTCGGTTTCGAACACCGCGAACAAGGCCGACGTGAAAAACCACCGCGATCTATCGCACCTACGTCCCACCATCCGATCGCCAAGGGTCGGCCGAAGTTTTCGCGCGAGCGGATCGGCCGGTGGAAGAAAGCGCCGGCGCGCGGGTCCGTTTGAGTGTGAGCCGCCCCGTGAACGCCGCGCCGGTCTTCGCCTTCAACATAAGCAACGACCTGGTGCCTTTGGCGCTGGATAGGCCGGTCGCGCCCGCTCCCCGCTCGATACCGCAATTTGTTCTCAATGAGCCATTGCCAACGCTCGGGGATGCCTGGACCAGTGTCGCGGCCGGCGCCGGTCAGTTGCGTCAGGAAGTGCAAACTGACGCCATTCACGCAGCCGCCTGGTCGGTCAGCGCCTCGGGTGTGTTGGTGTCAGCCGGGTATATCGCGTTGAGCGGCCGGCTCAGCCTGTGGTTGCTGAGCCTGTTAACCGCGCGGCCGCTCATTTGGAAGGGATTCGATCCGGTCGAGGTTTTGTTCGCGTGGGAAGAAGAGAAACGGCGGCGGCGCGGCACCGGCACGGACGAGGACGAAACGCTGCAATCACTCGTTAAATAGGAAAAATTCGCGGCGCAAGAAAAAACGACGAGGCGGAGCCTCGTGTGCAGTGCGTGACCAGGCGGAGCCTGGTCACGAGAAACGGGTCCGTTCCCCTTTCGAGGACCAGCCATGTTTCGATTATGCTTTGGCCTGAGCAGCATCACGGTCAGCCTCTTGTTTGTCGCGGAGATGCTGGGCTTGGTCCCCGACCGCGAGCGCGCCGTCGTTGACGGGCCGCGCGGCCTTGGCGGAAGTTGTGGCGGTGCAGTGCGCCAAGCCGCTCGGCACAATGCCATCGCCGACATCAAGAACATTTTGCGCGAGTTGGTCGAGCGCAATCCCGACATCTTGTCGGGGGGCGTGCGGCTTGAAAGCGGCAAGTTGGCCGCCGAGGCAGGCGATCATGCCGCCATTTGGCCGGACAATGCGGCCACCGTTTCGAGCGCCACGGCCATGCGCGTGCCTATCCAGGTCGGCGCCAACCCTTGGGGCACCGTCGAATTGTGCTTCCGCCCAGCCAGCAATGCCGGGCTCTTGAGTTTGTTGCTAGGTCCCGATTACGTGCTGTTTGGGTTCATGGCTCTGGGGGGTTTTTTCGGGACCTATTTCTTTATGCGCTTCGCGGTGCGGCGCGTCGACGCCAAGAAGATGGCAGTGGTTCCCGACCGCGTGCGCGACACTTTGAACACGATTGCCGAAGGCGTCCTGGTCCTCGACAACGAGCAGCGGATTGCACTGGCCAACGACCGCTTCGCACAATCGGTGAGCCGCTCGGTGCATGACCTCAAAGGGCAACCGATCGCGGAGCTTCCCTGGACCATCGTCCGATCCGACGATGCGACCGGCGAGCATCCGTGGTTGGTCGCGGTGCGCGACAAGGCGCCGCAGGTCGGCGCCATTCTCGGCTTGCAGACACCGGAGCTAGGCTTGCGGACTTTGTCCGTCAACGCCACGCCCATTCTCGGCGATGACAACCGCTGCATGGGAACCCTGGTAACTTTTGACGATTTGACGGTCATCGAGAACAAAAACAGCCAACTCAAGCTGCTCGTGAGCCGCATTCGCCGATCGCGCACGAAAATTCGGCATCAAAAAGAGGCGCTGCAAGAGGCCAAGGAAGTCGCCGAGGCGGCCAACCGCGCCAAGAGCGAGTTCTTGGCCAACGTGAGCCACGAAATTCGCACGCCCATGAACGCCATCATCGGCATGACCGACATCGTCCTCGATACGCGTCTGGGCCCCGAGCAACAGGAATGCCTGGAAGTCGTCCGCGTCTCGGCGGATGCGCTACTGAAGGTCATCAACGATCTGCTCGATTTCTCCAAGGTCGAGTCGGGCAAGCTGGCGCTCGATCCGCATGACTTCCACCTCGATGAATGCCTGGGCGACACGCTCAAGCCGCTGGCTCCGCGGGCGCACAAGATCGGTCTGGAATTGGCTTATGAGATCGACGCCAATGTGCCGCGGCTGGTCGTCGGCGATTCAGGCCGTTTGCGTCAAGTGATCATCAACCTCGTCGGCAACGCGATCAAGTTCACGAGCAAGGGGGAGATTGCCATCCGGGTGACGCTGGACCAATTGAGCGAGCGCGAGGCGAGCCTGCATTTCACCGTCGCCGACACCGGCATCGGCATACCGGCCGATCGCTTGCAGGCGGTTTTCGAGCCGTTCGTGCAGGCCGATGGCTCCACGTCGCGTAAGTACGGCGGCACCGGTCTTGGCCTGACGATTTCCACGCGCCTGGTGAACTTGATGGGCGGCAAAATCTGGGTCGAGAGCGAGGTGGGCAAGGGAACGACGTTTCATTTCACGACCGCATTGCGTCTGCAAACGACTGCGGAGGCGCCGTTGCCCGCGGCAATGAGCAGGCTGCAAGGCCTGCGCGCGTTGGTCGTGGACGACAACGCCACGCAGCGGCGCATCACCGCCGATCAACTCACAGACCTCGGACTGATGCCGACCGAAGCCGAGAGCGCGGCCGCCGGGATGGAAGTGTTGAAAACGCCGGGCGCAAGTTACCCCTTGGTGCTCGTTGATGCCGGCATGGCCGAGACGGATGGCTTCGCATTTGTCGACAACGCGCGGAGCTTGCGCGGCGATGGTGCGGCGACCGTGATGATGATTTCGTCGTCGGACTGGCAAGCGGATGTGGCGCGCTGCCGCAAAGCCGGGATTGCCGCTCACGTCACCAAGCCCGCCAAAAGGTCGGAGCTTGTCAAGGCAATTCTGCGTGAGTGTCACCAGCGCCCAACCGGGCGGCGCGCCTCAGGCCAATGGTGAGGATGCCCGCAGCGAGAAGTCGGAACCAACCGCGCGACGGCGGCTCAACATCTTGCTCACCGACGACAACGAGTTTAATCGCCGCGTGGGGCGCATGAAACTCGAAAAGCACAATCACGCGGTCACCGTGGTCGGCAGCGGCCAAGAGGCGCTCGATGCGCTCGACAAAACAGCGTTCGACGTGGTGCTGATGGACGTGCAGATGCCCGACATGGACGGCCTGGAAGCGACCGCCGCAATCCGCCGCAAGGAGGAAGCAACGGGGCGGCATATCCCGGTGATCGCCATGACCGCGCATGCGATGAAGGGGGACCGCGAACGCTTCTTGGCTGCCGGCATGGATGGCTATGTGGCGAAGCCCGTGCGCGACGAGGAACTGTGGGCCGCAATCGACAGCCTGACGAGTCAAGGGGAACCGGTCGAGTCAGCGATGACTGCGGAACCGGCAGCCAACGCGGTTCCGGCCGAGACGCCTGCCAGCGATGCGGTCTTTGACCGCGAGGCGGTGTTGGCGCGTGTGGGTGGCAACCTGGAGCTTTTGCAAAGCCTGACCCATGTGTTCAACAAAGATTGCGCCAGTCTCACCGGCGAGATTCGCGCTGCCCTGGACAAGCACCAGCTGGCGGAAGGCGCCGGCCGGCGCACACGCTCAAGGGCGTCGTCGGCTTCTTCGGCACCGCCGCCGCGACACGTGCCAGCCAAGAGTTGGAAACATTCGTCAAACAAGGTGACGAAACCGGCGCCGGCGCCGCGCTCGTTGACCTCATGTCCAAGATTGACGCCATTCAGCGAAACCTGGCCGAGCTCGCCGGCACCGGGGAGAGTACTCATCTCGCTCCGCGAGATGAAAGAGCATCTCGCGGAGCGAGATGAGTACTTACTGGTTTACGCGGATTCCTTGTTTGGCTGCTTAAGCAAATTGTCAATGATGGCGTTGGCGTGCTTTTCGGATACCTCGGCCTGCTCGTCATAGCGGCCGGCGGCATCGGCGTGATTGGCTGCGCGTTCTTTTTTGGCCATCTGTCGCGCCAGCACGGCACGTTCCCTGAAGATGCGGACCGCCGTCCACAAAGCCGCCTCCAGGGTTTCGGTTTGGCCTTCGAGCAATTCGCTGGCGTTGTAAGCATGGCCGACGTGGCAGCGAAAGCGCATCATCTCCGGCTGCTTGACTTGCCAAAGGAGGCCGCCGCATTCCGGGCAAATGAAGACCGACGGCTTGCCTTCGCGCTCGCCGTCCACTTGGGACCGCATGGTTTCGCCCACGATATGGGGCATTTGCTCGATCGGATCGACGTTCATGGCACTGCCTCCGCTCGGCACCGAACCGCCCTGGTCAACTAATCTGGCAATTAACGCCGGCATGTCGGCCAGAGCGACGACGTGGTCGGCGCCGGCAATTTCAATGGCGGCGCTAGGCAGGGCAGCCGCGAACGCATCTTCGGGGTCTTGGACAACGGCGACGCCGCCGGCATGCCGCACCGCCAGCAGACCGGCCACGCCGTCACCGGGTCCGCCGGTCAGCAACAGCGCGACAACGCGGGCGCCGAAATGCCGGGCAGCGGAGCGAAACAAGGGATCGATGGCCGGTCGAAAGCGATTCTCGCGGGGGCCATGCATGAGCTTGAGGCGATTGCCTTCGACCAAAAGGTGATAATCAGGGACCGCCACATAAATATGGCCGCGTTCGATGGGGGCGCCGTCCTGGGCCAGCGTGGCGGGCAATGGCCCAGCCCGGCTTAAAATGGCGGGCAGCCGGGTCCGGCACGTCACGGGAAGGTGCTCGACGATCAAAAGCGCGGCGGGCAGATCCTGGGGTAGCTTGGCGACCAGCCGGGCCAGCGCGTCGACGCCGCCCATCGAGGTGCCCAGGACGATTAAATCGCGCGCGGGCATGTGGCGAACCTCGTGCCAGAGAAAACTCTCGTCACCAGGCTCAAACTCTCGTCACCAGGCTCCGAGCCTGTGAAATTTACGGACTTTTGACGCGCATGAAATTCAAAGCACTGACAATGACGCTAGGCGTTCGCGCCGTTGGGGCTGATTCGTTCAGCCCGGTTCGGCCCGTTGCGTGGCTGGCCCCGGCTTTGAACTCCTTTCGGTCAGCGCTGCCACCGGCCGAATGCTCATCCCGCCGTCTTTTTGGCCTCGCGCAGAACTACGGTCCGCCGCAGATTATGGGCCAGCGCTTGCAGCAACGCCAATGCCAACACTTTCTGTCGGCCACGGACCGTCACTTGGTACATCCCGCGCTGACGCGCTCCTGCGTTGGACCACTCCGCCGTCGCCGACCGCAACTTGTACACCTCTTTGGCCATGTCCGTCCCCATCCGTTGACGCCAGTTGGCCACGCCGGGACCGTCCGTCTTCTTGGGTTGGTATGGGTCTTCTCCTTTGGCCTTCATCGACTCCGCGTTCTTGATCGGGCCGAACACTTCAATGCCGGCTTGCTCCGCTTGCTCGATGGCGGCGAGCGTCGTGAAACCGCCGTCCACCAACATCTGCTTGGGCTTCTCGTGATAGCGCGTTTCGATCTGCTCCAGCATGGGCGGCATTTGCCCACTATCACCGCCAATGGTGGTCACATCGACACCGACAATCGCGCCCCCTTCCACCGTGGTCGCAAATTGCACGTTGTAGGCCGGCCGCGTGCCGCCATCAGGCATCTTCATGCGCGAAGCTTCCGGGTCGGTCGTCGAGGTGCGCAGCTTGGCCGGGTCGAATTTGAGCCCCTTCTCCAGGCGCTGTTGCTCCCGCTTGTCTTCCAACTTGGCGCGCTCGGCCAACGCCTGCTCGATACGCTCTTGCCGTTCGCGGGCCGCACGCTCCCGGGCCGCTTGTTGCCGACGCGAGGCCGCTTGCTTGTCTTCGTCCACCTGGTTCTTCAGGGCCTGCACCTGCGCCTTGGCTACCTCCAAGCAAATCTTCAAGCTGGGTTCCCGACGGAACGACGAGGCGCCGGCGGCGGCGCGAACGCGCATGCCGTCTTGGGCGACTTGCTTGAGGGTGATCAACTTCTTGTACAGCATGGTGGCGACGCTGTCGGTCAGCAACTGGTCGAGGATGTCGGTGTGCTGGCTGCGAAAGTCGGCGAGCGTGTGATAATTCAAGCTCAGGCCGCCGCACAGCCACTGGTAGGCGAGGTGCTCGCGGCACAGACCATCAAGGGTGCGGGCGCTGCCGATGCCGTCGAAGGTGGCAAACAGCCAGAGCGCGAGCAGGATGCGTGGATCGGTGGCGTCGCGGCCTGGCTGGCCCGGCACCGCCTTGATCCTTTGCAGCAGCCGCGTGAGATCGAGCTGACAGGCGTAATCCCAAACGACTCGGACTTCGTGGTCGGGGGGCAGCAACTCATCAAGCGAGGCGGTACGCATTTCGCCCTGGCTGCGCTCGGCCAGCCGCAGGCGTGGGGCGGGAATCGCGGTCGCTGCGGGCATCGCCTTGAGCAGCGGCTCGCCCACGTCGAAAAGCAGACCGGCGTCACTCGTTTCGGCATCAGAGACAGGCGGTATAGTGTTCATGCGACTAGGTTAGCGCCCTGGAAACAAACGGCAAGGTAAAAAATTCACAGGCTCTCCGCCTGGGAACGCACTGCCTGGCAGGCTCCGCCTGCACGAAAATCGCCCAAGAGCGCGAATGCTGGCGGCCATGCGGCGGAAAACGAGGCGGAGCCTCGTGAACAGTGCGTGACCAGGCGGGAGCCTGGTCACGAGAATCGCAAGCTTGTGAGACTTAAAGCAGGCTCATCAGTTTGTCGAAATCAACGGGTTTCACCAAATGGTGGTTGAAGCCCGCTTGTTTCGCCAAGCGTAAGTCTTCCTCGCGTCCATAACCGGTGACGGCCACCAAGAGCGCGGACTCCATCCCCGGCAACTTACGCAACTCTCGGGCCAATTCATAGCCATCCATGACGGGTAAGCCGATGTCGGAAAAAACGATGTCCGGCGGCGCTTTCCGCGCTTCGGTCAGGGCCTGAACGGCATCGCCGGCGGTGCGCACCTTGTGGCCGGAGAGACGCACGAGGGATGCCAGCGATACGGCGGAATCCTCGGTGTCGTCGACGATAAGCACGTCCCGAACTTGCACCTTGGCTGCCGTCAGCGGCGCCGCGGCGGGCTTCGGCTCGGTGCCGGCGGCGGGCGCGGGCACGCTCGGCAGGTGAACGACAAACTCGCTCCCTTTGCCCAATCCCTCGCTGAAAGCCTCGACCTTGCCCCCGTGCATTTCCACGAGGCGTTTGACCAGCGTCAGGCCGATGCCCAAGCCGGTGCGCGTTTGATCCACTGGTTGCTCCGCCTGGGCAAACAAATCAAAGACGCGCGGCAGCATGTCGGGGGCGATGCCGACGCCGGTATCCGTGACGCGGGCCACGATATCATTACCCGCCGATGTCAGGCTCAGCCGAATCCGGCCGCCAGGGCTTGTGTACTTAATGCTGTTATTGACGAGATTGACCAGGACTTGCTCGATGCGCACGGGGTCGGCGTGACACCAGAGCGGCCCCGGCGGCAACGCGGCTTCCAGCGTGTGCCCCTTGCTTTCCATCGGTTCCTGAACCGCCTCGATCACCCGCCTGGTCAGCGCCGTCATGTCGACAACGCTTTTTTGCAAGCGAATTTTGCCGCGCGAGATGCGCGAGACGTCCAGCAGGTCATCGAGCAAGGCGCCGAGATGGCGCGTCTGCCGCTCGGCCATGTCCAGGAGGCGGGCGGCGTCGGCCTCGCTGAGGCCCGGTTGCTTGAGTAGCCGGTGCGCGTAGCGATCGGCGCCAGCGGATTGCGCAATTCGTGGGCCAGCATGGCGAGAAACTCATCTTTGGCCTTGTTCGCCTTGTCGGCGTCACTGCGGGCGACTTGCTCCTTGGCGAGCAGTTGGGCTTGCTCAAAACTGCGCTTGAGCGGGTCGATATCCAGGGCGACGATGGAGGCTCCCTCGATCTTGTTGTCTTGCGTGACGTAAGGGAGGATGCGCACCGAATACCATTTGCCGGCCTTATCCCGCGCTTCGATGTCTTGGCCGTGCAGCGAACGGATCACGTCGGTGATAACGCCGTCGAAATTCGGCAGCTCCAGGTTGGGGCGGATGGCGGCAAGGGAGCGACCCACATCGGTCGGAATCACATTGAAGACTTTTTCCGCCAAGGGCGTGATCTTGCGGATGATCAACTCGCGATTGACGATCACGATCGGCAAATTGACCCCCGCGAAGAGATTGATCAGGTCGTCGTTGAGGCGGCCCAGCTCGGCGTTGTGCCGCTGGACCTCCTCGTTGACCGTCACCAGCTCCTCGTTGGTGGATTGCAATTCCTCCTTGGCCGACTGAAGTTCCTCGTTGGTGCTTTGCAACTCCTCGTTGCTGGAGAGGACTTCCTCGTTGGCGCTTTTGAGCTCCTCGGTGACGCTTTCGTGCTCCTCGATCGTGGTTTGCAAAAACTCGCGCGTCGCGTCGAGATCTTGTTGGATCCGGAGCGTGGCCGCTTCGGGGCCTTCGTGATTGGCCCGCGTCTCAGGAGGCGGGGGCGCCGCGGGAGGCGCGGCGACTTGCTTGGTTTCCTCGAAAAGAACCAGGAAATACTCGCCGCCGGAAGGCAGCAACGCGCGCATGGGGACGACGTGGAGATTGATCGTGTGATACGAATTGCCGTCGCGGATGGGCACGTTGTCCTTGCGAATCGCGGCTTTTTTAACCTTGACCTCGGCCAGCGCGGCGCGCAAATCCACGATCAGGCTGTCGCGGGCCATGCGCAAGAGGTTCAAGCTGGCCAGGCCCGGGCCATGCTCCAAATAGCGGCTCGTTTGGCCGCGAAATTGCAGGACGTTGAAATCATCGTCGACCACGACCCCGGGGGGACCAAACCCTTGGAGGACCAGGCGGTCCGCCTCTTTGTGCATCTCGGGGAGAGTCGGCGGCGTGCTGATGCCGGGGCCGTTGTAGGCGCGAGGCGCTCGCGGGCTCGCCGCCGGCATGGCTCGGATCGACGTTGAAAAGCATGCTGGGAAAAATCTTGGCCTTTTTGCGGTAAATTTTTTGTTTGTCATCGACGACCTCGAACAAGTCGTCAAAGGTGCCGATCGTCTCGGAATTGCCGAGCATCAGATAGCCCCCGGGATTGAGGGCATAGTGAAAGATCGGCATCACGCGGCGTTGCAGGGCAAGGCTCATGTAGATCAAGACGTTGCGGCAGGAAATGAAATCGACGCGAGAAAACGGCGGGTCGCGCAGGAGATTGTGCCGCGAGAAAATGCACATCTCGCGAATGAGGTTGTTGATCTGATAATAACCGTCGTTTTTGATGAAAAAGCGGCGCAAGCGCTCGGGGGAGACGTCCAATTCAATGTTTTCGATGTAGGTTCCCGAGCGCGCTTTCTCGAGCGCCACGGGATTGATGTCGCTGGCCAAAATCTTTATGGGCGTTTGCTGGGCCTTGTCTCCCAGGAACTCGAGCAGCACCATGGCGATCGAATAAACTTCCTCGCCGGAGGCACAGCCGGCCACCCAGAGGCGCAACGGAACATCGTGGCCGCGATTTTCCAAAAGTTGCGGCAAGACGGTTTCGCTCAGGGCCTTGAACGACTCGGGATCGCGGAAAAAACTCGTCACGCGAATCAGCAAGTCTTGGTAAAGGGCGTGCATTTCTTCGGCATTGTTTCGCAGGTATTCGAGATAATCCGCCAGCTTTTCCAAATGTTGCAGGCTCATGCGGCGGCGAATGCGGCGCTGAATCGTGGTCTGCTTGTACTGGCTGAAATCGACGTCCATGCTTTGCCGCAAGACGCTAAGTATTTGCGCCACCACCGCGGCGTCGTCGCCGGCCGGCTTGGCGTCGCTGGCGCGCTGGGCCGTCGGGTGCTTGGCGATCCGCAGCAACTCGGCGGCGATCCCCTCAGGCGGTAGGACAAAATCGACGCAGCCGGAGTTGATGGCGCTGCGCGGCATGGAGTCATGCTTGGCCGTGCTTCCATCTTGGGCAAACGTGATGCCTTCGCCGGCGCTGATTTCCTGCACGCCCAGGGTGCCATCGGTGCCGCCACCGGAAAGAACGACGCCAACGGCTTGCAGATTGACTTCCGCCAAGGATCGAAAGAGATGATCGATCGGCATGTGCGGGGTGCGCACCGACTCGCGAGGCCGAACCTTGATGTGGCCTCGCTCCAGGGCGATGGTGGCGTTGGGCGGAATAACGTAGACGTGGTCCTTTTCGACCCGCAGCCGTTGGTGGCTTCATGCACCGGCATCCGGGTGGACCGGCCCAGGATGCTGGTGACCATGCTCTCGTGATGCGGATCGAGATGAAGCACGACCAGAAAGGCCATCCCCGGGTCGGACGGAAGGCTTTCGAGCAAGCGGCTCAGCGCCTCGATGCCTCCCGCCGACGCACCCACGCCCACCACGGGAAACGGTAGATCGCCGAGCACGTCCAGGACTGGCATTTCCGAGTCCGGAGCGGCGCCGGCGGTTTGGCCATCGTGGTTGCCTTGAGCGGGCGCGGTTCCTTCCGGCGGCGCACCATCCGTGGGGTGCTTTTCGTTCATGAAGGCGCTCGGTGTTACTCAAGCTCGGTGCTGCTCAAACATTTTAAAAACAAGATGAGATTAATGTTACCGCCAAACGGGGCGATGCAATAGGGGAAGGGAGCAGAATTGGGAAGATTTATGAGCACGGGAGGTGACAGGGGGATCTGAGGCGTCGTGCCACCCCGGCGTCGCGTTGTTAAGATAAAATATGCGGACCGAACACCAAGGAGAATAACCATGAGCCGGACGGAAACAGTGGTCGCGGGGACGCTCCATGCCGATGGCACGCTGGTGCTAGATCAGAGGCCGGACTTGCCGCCGGGCCGAGTGAGCATACGCTTGCAACCTTTGCCTGCGCTGCCGGAGGGAGACCCCTTCTTCGAAATGCTCAAGGGTATTTGGCTCGCTCGGGCGCAAGCGGGGCACGTTCCTCGATCCGCGGAGGAAATCGATGCGCAGGTTCGCCAACTGCGGGATGCTTCCGAGGAAGAAATCAACTCATTGCCTAATGCAATATCTCGATAGCAATGGCCGTGCACGATGCAAGCTTGATGTCGTGAGTGAGGAATAAGCCGCAGCCGTGTTCGAGGGCAGCAGCCAAATGCATGCAATCGGGTACCTTGAGCGCGAAGTTGGAAGCGGCGCGAAGATGGGCCGCACGCAGACAGACGGGTGCCGTCAGAGGTAATATTTGAATTTCAGGGTCCGAAAGAAACGCTTGATAGTTCGCCACCAGCGCAGCGTTTCTTTTATGTAATGGGCCGGCTAATACTTCCGTGCGCACAAGGTCGGAAACCGCGATCTGGTGGCCGGCCGTTCGCAATTGTGCAATCCGAGCAGACGTCTTTTGGCCCCAAATGGGGTGATGCTCGACAAGGTAAATCGTGATATCGGAATCTAGACAGACAATCATTATTTCGATTGCCTCCCTTTCCGAATGGCTTCGGCTTCGGCCTGAAGTTGTTCCAGGTGCGCCATGCGTTCGTCCCAATCATCAGCAGCTTGCCGCCGCTCCGCTTCGATTTCCTCGGTAGTCCGAGGGATGTGGCCCCTGGCCGCCTGGGATGCCCACATACACTGCATGCGCTGCCAAAAAGCGTCATCCTTCGGCAGAATGACCTCGGCCTCCGGGCGCAGCACAACCGTGACACGGCCTGCAGGTAAATTGGGCTTTCGATCCAACTCCAACGTTCCATCAGGTTTTAACGTGCCCTCAATCACGATCTCACCAACACTCATGGGATAACCCTCCTCGGATGCAGTGGAATGTAAGCCCGTCTACCCATCATTCTTGTCAGCCCGCCCCCAAGCGGCGATAATAGCGCCATCGGAACGAATTCTTTTTAGGAGAGCCGCCATGAAACGCAATCTAGCACTGCTCGCCCTGACGGGAGTAGGCGTCTTGGTTGTCGCCTCGACTTCCCAGGCCCAAGTTTTCGTGCGGGCACCCTTCGTGCGCGTGCAGGTGGGCGGAGGCGTCTATGTGCGCGCTCCCTTCGTGAACCTGTGGGTGCCGCCGCCGGTCTATTATGCGGCACCCGGTTATTACTACGGCGAGCCGAACGTTTACGTGCCGCCCATGCCGCGCGTGGTTGAGTCGCCGCCGTCCAGCGGGGAGCCGCAACGGCAACTGCTGCCGGCGCCGCAAGGGACGCCGCTGCCAGCGACGCCGCTGCAACCGGCACCCAATAATGATAACAGCCCACCGCAGCCGTCGAAAGCGGTCAAGGTGCCCACGCTGGAAGAGTTTGCCGGCAGTTTCCAGCCCAAGGGAGGCAGTTATGAGCTCAGTATCGTAAGTCCCGTGACAAAGCAGGTAACGCCGGTCCGCTTCACGCTGCCGGAGGGGACGCCCCGCCGGGTGCAGGTGCGCCGCAACGAGATCGAGTTCAACTACGGCATCCGCCATTTCGTGCGCATCGAGTTCGACAGCGATGGCGCGATCGTCACCTCGCGCTGATCGATCGAATCGTTTAGCCGCGACTGCGCAGCGGAGCGCGGATCGTATCGCGCGCTCCGCTACCGCGTCGCGGCTAAACTTGGAACCCAAAATGCGCCCGATGAAAAAACGGTTGTTGACTCCCGGTCCGACGCCGGTGCCGGAGGAAACTCTGCTGGAGATGGCGAAGCCGGTGTTTTACCACCGCTCCGCCGAGTTTCGCGAACTCTTGGGCGAAGTTCTCGCCGATCTCAAGACGGTCTACTGCACGACGAACCCCATCGTGCCCCTCACGTCCGCCGGCACCGGCTCGCTCGAAGCGGCCCTGGTGAATTCGGTTCCGCCCGGCGGCAAGGTCATCTGCCTGATCGCGGGTCGGTTTGGCGAACGCTGGCAAAACATATGCGCCGCCTTCGGCATCGAACGCCATTGCGGTCAGCGCCCCTACGGCTATGCGGTCCAGCCGTCGCAACTGCGCGACGCTTTGGCGGCACATCCCGATGCCGTCGCCGTCTGCTCGACGTTGAGCGAAACGTCCACCGGCGTCGGCCACGACATCGCGGCGTTCGGCAAGCTCGTCGCCAAGACGCCGACGCGATTCTTCTGGTCGATGCCATCAGCGGCCTGGCGGCGATGGAGTGCCGCACCGACGCCTGGCACATCGACATCTGCTGCACCGGCTCGCAAAAGGCGCTGATGATGCCGCCGGGCCTGGCGTTTCTCTCGGTCAGCGACAAGGCGTGGAAGCGCGATCGACAAGAATCCAGCCCGCGCACCTTCTACTTCGATCTGAAGAAAGCCCGGAAGTTGCCGGAGCCAACGACACGCCGTTCACGCCGGCGCACACGCTGCTCCGGGCTATGCGCGTCAGCCTCAAGAAGATCGTCGCTGAGGGGATGGAGAACATCTGGAAGCGGCAAGCGCGCCACGCCGCCGCCGCCCGCGCGGGCTTTCAGGCGATGGGGCTGGAGATTTTCCCGAAGCCGCCCAACGATGCCCTGACGGTCGTCAAGATGCCGGCGAACGTCGACAGCGGCGTGCTGCTGGACAAGCTGGAAAAGCAGTACGGCCTGAAGCTCGCCAACGGCCAGGACAGCTCAAGGGCAAAATCGTTCGCCTGGGACACATGGGCTACATCGATCAGTTCGACATCCTCGCCGCACTCGCGGGCGTGGAGCTGGTGCTCCACGAATGGGGCATGCCGGTGGAGCTGGGCAGCGGACTGGCCGCGGCGCAGCGGGTGTTCGCGTAACGCAAGCCGCTCGCACGAAGTAAGCGGTCGGTCGCCGTGGCGAGCATGGTCAGCCCGCTTCACTGCGTGGCGCGGCATCTCTTGGAGTTATTCATGCCACGTGTCTTCATCAGCGACAAGCTCGGACCCGGCGGCATCGAGCTGCTCAAGCAAGCCGGCCTGGAGGTCGATATCCGCCCGGGGCTCAAGGACAAGGCGTTGCTCGAAGCGATGCAGGCCGCCGACGGCATGATCGTGCGCAGCGAGACGAAGGTGACGGCCGAGCTGCTGGAGAATCCCGGCAAGCTGCGGGCGATCGTGCGGGCCGGCGTCGGCGTCGACAACATCGACGTCGCCGCCGCCACGCGCAAGGGCATCATCGTCATGAACACGCCCGGCGGCAACACCGTCAGCACGGCCGAGCAGACCATCACGCTGATGATGGCGCTGGCCCGGCACATTCCCGCCGCCGACGCCAGCCTGCACGCCAGAGCAAGTGGGAACGCACGAAGTTCGTCGGCACGCAGCTCGCCGGCAAGACGCTCGGCGTCGTCGGCCTGGGACGCATCGGCCGCGAGGTCGCGCGCCGCGCCGCCGGGCTGGACATGAAGGTGATCGGCTTCGATCCGTTCTTGGCGCCGGAGCGCGCCGCGCAGCTCGGCATCGAGGCGGCCGCCGATCTGGCGTCGCTGCTGCCGCGCGGTCGATTTCCTCACGGTCCACACGCCGCTGACCGCGGAGACGACCAGCCTGATCGGCGCCGCGAGACTGGCGCTGATGAAGAAAGGCGCCCGCGTCATCAACTGCGCCCGCGGCGGCATCATCAACGAGGAGGCGCTGGCCGAGGCGCTGCAAGTCCGGCCATCTCGCCGGGGCGGCGCTCGACGTGTTCGTGCAGGAGCCGCCGCCGGCCGATCATCCGCTGCTGAAGCTGCCCAACGTCGTCGTCACGCCGCACCTGGGCGCCTCGACCACCGAGGCGCAGGAATCGGTCGCCCTGGAAGCGGCCCAGCTGCTCATCGATTATCTCACCAAGGGAGCGATCGGCTTCGCCGTCAACATGGCCGCCGTCGATCGGACCGAGTTGCAGGAACTGCGGCTCTACGTCGACATGGCCCGGCGGCTCGGCCTGCTGCATGCCCAGATGTGCCAGGGGCCGATCCAGCAAGGCCGAGCTGACCTATCGCGGCGAGGTGGCCCGGCGCAGCACCAAGCTCATCACCGCCGCCTTCGCCGCCGGCCTGCTCGAATACCGGCTCGACCAGAACGTCAACATCGTCAACGCCGAGCTGATTGGCCCGCGAGCGCGGCATCGAGATCAGTCGAGCAGACCAACGCCAAGAAGGGCGATTTCAGCACGCTCATCCAGGCCGACGTCACCACCGACAAGAAGACCTACACCGCCGCCGGCACCGCTGTTCGGCAACCAATTCCTGCGCCTCGTGCAGCTCGGCCCGTACCACCTCGACGCCTATCATGGACGGCATCATGCTGCTCTTCACGCACCGCGACGTGCCGGGCCTGATCGGCTTCATCGGCACCATCTTCGGCAAGCACAACGTCAACATCGCCCAGATGACCGTGGGCCGGCAGCTGCCCGGCGGCGAGGCGATCGCCGTGCTGAACCTCGACAACCCGCCGCCGCGAGGAGGCGCTGGAGGAAGTGCGCGCGCATCCGCAGATCAGCAGCCTGAGCGTGGTGCAATTGCCGCCCGCGGGCCAGATGCCGGCGTGGCTCGGGTGAGCGGCGAGGGGCGAGAGGCGAGGGGCTGATGAGAACGCAGTGAGCTTTCATCGAAGATATGGTGCATATTCCCCTCTCCCCTGTACTCGGGGGAGAGGGGTCAGGGGTGAGGGGGTACAGGTTGTGTGCAAAACCTTAAAGTTATCGCGAGGTATGCTATCCCCCCTCACCCCTGCCCCTCTCCCCCCGAGTACAGGGGGAGAGGGTTGCACGACAGTCCCCGTGGAAGGTAAAGGACTGGTAACGGCCAAGTCCTAGACGCAGACGGCTTCGCCGATTTGCGCGAGGGTTTGATGGACTTCCTCGATGGTTTCGTCGAGAGTCGATGTGCCGGCGGTGAGGCCAACGGTAGCGATGCCGTCGAACCATTCGGGACGCACGTCCGCGGCGGCTTGGACGTGATACGCGGGTAAGCCGCGTTCACGGCAGCGGCGCACGAGTTGGAGGGTGTTGTTGGAATTGCGGCCGCCGACCACGACGACGGCTTCCACTTGTTCAAGCAACTTCTGCAGAGCGGCCTGGTGGCTCTTGGTCGGCTGGCAAATCGTGTCGATGAAGCGAATGGAGGCGTGCGGATTCTTCTGGGCTACGGCGGCGCGGATAGCCTCGGCGTGCGCGGCGGGCGTTGTGGTTTGGCACATAATGCCCAGGCGGAGCGAGGCATAGGTGCGAACTTCGCAAGCATCGGCGATGACGTCATAGTCGTGCAGATCACCGATGATGCCCTCGACTTCGACGTGGCCGGGCTTGCCGATGACAAGCACATGATAGCCCGACTTTTCCAAATCGCGGGCGGCTTCGTGGGCGCGCGTCACCAGCGGGCAAGTGGTGTCCACCAACTTTTTGCCGGCCTGCTGGAGCCGGCGCCGTTCGGCCTGACTGACGCCATGCGCGGTGATAAGAACGGTTTCGGTCACGGGCAGAGCGTGGCGGCGCGATTCGTCGCGCCTGGTGAAAGCCGCGCTCTTGGAGTTTGGCCAGGACTTCCTCGTTATGGACAAGCTCACCGTGGATCGTGACGTCCCGGGGTTGGTTCAAACCGGCGATCACCGCGAGGGCGTCGCGCACGCCGAAGCACATGCCCAGGACTTCGGCTTTGATAATGCTGCATGATGGTGTCCTCCATTCACGGGTAGGACAGGTTGGAGTACCAAACCTGTCCTACGTATGGACCGCAGCAACTCTCCGAGTTCAACGCGATCCCACAAAACTTCATCTATTCCGCAAATAACTTTGCACCGCAAAGAAAGCGGGCAAAAAAACTACGCGGGCGTCCAGCCTTCAGCCAGCTTCTTGGCGTCCGTGGACTGGGGGGCGGCCAGGGCGTCGGTGACGACGACTTCCAGCACGGCCAAGTATTCAAGAAAACGCTTGCGTCCCTCGTCGGCGAGCTGACAGAGCGTTTGCGGACGATTGTCGCGAAATCCCTTCCAGATGTGCACCAAGCCGGCTTCGTGAAGAATCTGCAAGTGCCGACTCAGGTTGCCGTCGGTGAGGGCACAGAGCGCCTTGAGATCGCTGAACAGCAGTCCTTGCGGATGCGTCGCCAGCGAGGTGACGATGCTGAGCCTGGCCTTTTCGTGGATGATCCGATCCAGCCCTTCATAGGCGAATCGGCCCGGCTGATCATCCGCCCCCTTTGTGAAGGGAGGCCGGGGGGTGTTCTTAAGACTCGCCATGGGTCCGCTCCAAGGTCCAATAAATGATCGCCGCCGCCAGCAGTTGGCCGATGCCAAACGGGACCGCCATTGCCAGAGGCGAGAAGGCATAGTCGCCCTGTGCCCAGGCAAGGGCGAAGGAACCGGTCACGAGATAGTAAACGCCGACCCAAAAGGTGGCGCGCGGCAACAGCCGATAGGAAGCGAATATGCCGAGGCCAAACAGAATGGCCCATAGGCCCGGCAGCATCCATAGGGCATCGGGCGCGTGGTGCCAAAGGACGAAAACCACCAACCCGCCCGCCGCCACGCAAGGCACAAACTGGCCCACCGCCAGCGCTATCGTCGAATGCGCCAACGGCGAGGAGTTTTGCCGATAATCGAGGATCAAGCCGATGCCCATTGCCACCATGCTGACGATGGCGGCACTTATCCAAAGAATCAGATAATTCTCCACCTGTTCCGCGGGCCGGGGCAGCGACAACGCCTGGACAGCGGCGATGCCCAGCGCGAGCACGCCGGAAAAGGCAATCGGCATCGCGCGATAGCCGCGAAAGACCTCGGTCCGGGCGAGTTGCCGGCGGATTTCAGTAATCTGGGTCAAGGCGTCGTGCAGGTCCATCACGTCCTCGAAATGCACTTTACAACGCAAAGCTAACCTTTAAGATCGGCATTGTCAAGCCCGTAGGTTAGGTTTTCAACCTGACCGTTTGTCTTACCATCGTCAGA
The DNA here is from genome assembly GCA_963750865.1 of uncultured Planctomycetota bacterium. GTDB lineage: Bacteria > Planctomycetota > Planctomycetia > Gemmatales > Gemmataceae > CAVVSQ01. Next base: position 341,956 of record CAVVSQ010000014.1, on the reverse strand, counting down.
TTATTGTAAGGTATCCCGCGAAACTTGGTACTATCAGTGTGTTCAAGCGTGCGAATCCGGTCAGGTTGGAAACCTAACCTACGCAAAAGGTTAACCTGCGTGCCTACCACTCTGCAAAGCCAGATCGACATTCTCGATCCGAAAAGCCCCGAGCGGACCAGTGCGGTTGTCGATATGATCCTTGCCAAGGCGGTCGAGTGCTCCGCGAGTGACGTTCACTTCGAGCCGACGCATCATTCCTTGGAGATTCGCTTTCGGCTCGACGGCGTCTTGCAGCGGGTGGCGGTGCTTGCATCGCGAGTTGGCCGCCAACGTGGTCGGGCGGCTCAAAGTCATGGCCGAGCTATTGACGTATCGTCAGGATGTCCCGCAAGAGGGGCGCTCGGCGGGCACGACGCAATTTGGCGTTGATTTTCGCGTCAGCACGTTTCCGACGATTCACGGCGAAAAGGCGGCGGTGCGCGTCTTTGGGGCGGGGGCCGACATTGTTGATCTCGCCCAGGTCGGCTTGCCGCCCGCGTTGCTCGGCGAGTTGCAAAATCTGTTCTTGCAGCGCACCGGGGCAATTTTTTTAACCGGGCCGAGCGGCAGCGGCAAGACCACGACGCTCTACGCCTGCCTGCGCCATCTCTTGCGTGAGCATCAGGGTGGCCGGCACATCGTCACCATCGAAGATCCCGTCGAGCAGATTCTGGAAGGGATCAGCCAGGCGCAGGCCAGGCCGGGAACCGAATTCGATTTCGCGCGCGGCCTGCGCAGCCTGTTGCGGCAAGACCCGGAAGTCATCATGGTGGGCGAGGTGCGCGATCCGGAAACGGCGCACATCACCATCGAAGCCGCCCTGACGGGGCATTTGGTGCTGAGCACACTGCACGCCGGCTCGGCGTGCGGCGTCATCAGCCGGCTCTTGGAAATGGGCGTCGAAAGTTATCTGCTCACGAGCGGCCTGAAGGGCATCGTCAACCAGCGGCTGCTGCGGCGCCTGTGCGTGGCCTGCCGGCGCCCGGCGGGACAGGAATGGCTGGCGAGTGGTTGTGAACGCTGCCTGGGCACCGGCTACCATGGGCGATTGTTGCTCGCGGAACTCGTGACGCTCGATGCCGCCCTGCGTCAGGCGATCCTGGCGCAGCGCGGACACGCAGACTCTGGAACGCACGTGGCAGGGAACGGGTCGGCCTACGATGTGGTCGGCGGCCGAGGATGCCGTCGCGGACGGTCGCACCACGCCGCAGAAGTCATGCGGGTGTTGGGGCATTTGGTTGGCGAGCCGTGAGCGTGCGGCACCGGTGGTTCAATTGCAATAACAGTGGTTCAATAACAAAACACCGGGCAGCTGACGCTTACGGCTCGCCAATGGCAATAACACGCTGGAAAAATCGCCATGTCCACTGAGTCCGAACCGCCGCGAGCGCGCCAACGGGCAACTCACGGCGGAAGATTTGATAACGCTGAACGAGGAGATCGCCGGCATGGCCCGCGCGGGCTTGCCGCTGGATCAGGGTTTGACGGCCCTGGCGCATGAGATGAACCGGGGCCGGTTGCAGAGTGTGACGAGCCGGTTGGCCGACGATCTACGGGCCGGTTTCACTCTTGCCCCAGGCGCTCCAACAGCAGCAGGGGCGGGTGCCGCCTTTTTACGCGGCGCTTCTTTCGGCCGGCATTCGCAGCGGCCGCATCGGCGAAGTGTTGGGCACGCTCACCCTCTACGCGCGCTCCATCGCCGATTTCAAGGACGCGGTCAGCGGCGCACTTCTGTATCCGGCGATCGTGTTGTTGCTGGGATTGGGACTTATTATTTTCGTGGGCATGGCGATCTTGCCGCAGTTCGTCGAGATTTTTCGAAAGCTTCCGCCTGCGCTTGCCGGTTCTGACGCAGGTGCTGATATTCGTCGGCCAGCATCCCCTTCAACTTCTGGTGTTGCCGATCGTGGTGGTGGTTGTGGTTTTACTGGGCGTGCGTTGGGCGCTGCGAGCCGGCGCGAATGGCCGGGTTCTTTGGGCACGATTCATTTATGCGACCCCGATGTTTGGCACGCTGATCCGGTCGGCGCGGCTGGCGGCGTTCACGGATTTGCTCGCCATCCTCGTCGACGAATCGGTGCCGTTGCCGGAAGGCCTGCGTCTGGCGGCCGCGGCATCGAGCGATCCGCTGTTGGCGGAAGGGGCCGAGCGCATCGAGTTGGATTTGCGCAAGGCCAGCCTTTGGGACATGCGCTGCGTCAGCGGCGGCTCATGCCCGACCTCGTGGTTTGGATGATCGGGCTGGGGGAGAAACAAGGAACGCTCGGAGCGTCGCTGCACCAGATGGCGCGCAATTGTATCGGCGGCAAACGGAGTTGCGGGCGGCGCTGTTGCGGACTGTGTTGCCGCCGCTGCTCATCGTGTGTCTGGGTGGCACGTTTGGGCGGCCTGTTCCTTTTTGGCCTGATGACGCCTCTGGTGGGTTTATTGGAAGGCCTGAGCGGCGGAGGCCGGCGCTGATGAGCACGCTCAACAAAGTGTTGTTGCAAATGTTTTTCTTGCTTGGGTTGCCCGCGCTGGGCGGGTTTTTGATCTTCAAATTCGGCATGGTGGGGCTGTTCATCTATTTGTTCCTGGGCGTGATCTGGTGCTGGGAAGTGTTTGTCTTCACCCATTACCGCTTTTGCCGGCAAGAAGAATTCGTCAATGTGCTGCAAGCGGCAGCGGCCACGCCAGATGCCGATGGAAGCGATGTTGCGGGCCTACCTCGAGGACCGTCCCCGAGACGCGCGGTTACCATGGCTGGGTTTTCTTGCTGCATGCTGTTTGTGTTTCCGGGATACTTTTTGATTCACCGCGGGCGAAGCTTCGATTCACAAGTGATGCTTGTCTTGGCACTCTTGGACCACGGCGTGCCGCTGGATCGGGCCTTACGTTTCGTCCCGCAGGTCGTGTCGCGCCAAACCGCGCTCGCGGTCACGGTGGGCCAGTTCACCGGCCAACTGCCGCAGGCGCTCAGGCAATTGCCCGAGCAACGCTGGAAATCCCCTGGTTGGAGCTGGCGCCCCGGCTCATTTATCCGCTCTTGGTCTTGGCGGTGTTGGCCGCCAACGTCGCCTTCCTGATGGTTTTCATCATCCCCAAGTTCGAAAAAATCTTCGCCGACTTCAATATGCGCGTGCCGGAAGTCACCGAGTTCGTTCTTCGGCTTGAGCGGCTGGCTCACGCACCACCCTTGGATCGTCCCCAGCCTGGTGCTGCTCCTCCTGTTGGTGATCAACGTGCGAGATTTTCGATTCGCGGGCCAAATGGCACACGCCGATCGTGGGCCATGCTCTACCGCATGCACGCGCGCGGGCAGTTTTTGCAAACGCTCGGCCTCATGATGGAAAGCGGCAAGCCGTTGCCGGAGATTTTGGACAACGTCAATGATTCGGGTCTGTTGCCGAAAGCGATTGCCGTGCGCACGCGCCGGCTGGCGAGCGACATCGCCAGGGGCGAGCCGCTGGCGGAGAGTTTGGCCAAAAACGGGCTTTTGACCGCGTATTCGGGCGGGCTGGTCGCCGCCGCCGAACGTGCCCGCAATTTGCCCTGGGCCCTGCGTGAACTCGGTGAAACGTTGGTTCGCCGCAGTGCCCGGATCAGCCATCGGCTGGCGATGGTGTTGTTTCCGCTGGCGATCTTCGCGTGTGCCAGCCTGGTGGCCCTGTTTGCCGTGGCGATGTTCAGCCCGTTGACTGCACTCTTGCGAGGAATGACGGGTGGCTAAGTTTTCAATCACAAATAGGGTGGCACGCCCTGAGGTACTCCGAAGGGCGTGTGCCGTCGGGAAGACACGCCCTTCGGAGTACCTCAGGGCGTGCCACCCTGCCCTGTGCCGACGCTCGCGCCATGACGATCATCGAAGTCACGGTGGCCCTGGCTATCCTCGGCATTCTGACCGTCATTGTCGCGCAGTGCATCGTGTGGAGCTTGCACGAACAGGCACGGGTGGCGGCACACCAGGCGGCTCTGGAATTGGCCGCCAATACGTTGGAAACCGCCCGCGCTCAAGCGTGGCCGGACTTGAACGAAAAGTGGGCCGGCACATTGACCGTACCCAGTTATATGGCTGACCTATTGCCCGAAGGAAAGCTAACGTGCAGTGTGCAAGCCGAGCAACCCAGCCCGCATTGCCGGCGCATCATCGTGGAAGTGAGCTGGAATTTCACGAGCAACTTGCCGGCGGAGAACGTCTCTTTGAGCACGGTGTTGAGCGAGCGCAGCACGGCGAAAACGGGAGGGGAGCCGTGATAGAGTTTTCGTCGTGCACGATTGCGTGTGATGCATCCGCCATCGCCTGTGATGCATGCGCCATTGGCCATACGGGGCTACTTACTTCATTTCCCTCTCCCCTGTACTCGGGGAAGGGGCAGGGGTGAGGGGGCTCGGGTTGTTTGCAAAACCTCAATGTTTTCGCAAGGGATCCTATCCCCCCTCACCCCAACCCTCTCCCCCCGAGTACAGGGGGAGAGGGGGCCATACTACCGTCAGCGAGATTCTCGTCAGCGAGATTCTCGTGCGCCAGTCGTACCCCACGATCAGCGCGTCGCCTTCACGTTAATCGAAATGCTGACGGTCCTTATTCTGTTGGCGGTGGTCGCCGGGCATCATGGTCGTGCTGTTGCGGGAGACGCTGAACATCGAGCGCGGCCAGGCGAAAAGCTTTGACGGCCTTCTTCACGACAACGCGCTGGCCGACCTATTCCGCGGCGACGTCGCCCAGGCGCGTCGGCACCGATGGATTGGGAAGATTATCACGCTGACCCGCACACGCTGATTTTGGCGATGCCCGACTCCGGCTATTTGGTCTATGTCTGGCGAAAGGGCACGCTCGTTCGCAAACGCGTCAATAAAGGCGAAGGCGCCGAGCAGGCTTTGCCCGTGGGCAGCGGCGAGGCGACGGTTCAGTTTGTGCGGGCACCGGATTCCAAGCTTATAAGCCTACGCATCGACAGCGTGCGCAAAGGCAAGCCGCTGCCGGGCCAAACGCTTGAAGTCACGGCTGCCCTGGCGGGAGACTGGCGATGATCCAGCCACGTTCCCGGCGCCGCTCTGGCATCGCGATCGTCATGGCATTGGTGCTGATGGCGGTGCTGGCGGTCGTGCTTGCCGTGGTGACCAAGCAAATCGTGAGTCAGCGCCGATTGTTATTCGAGCGCGAGCGGCAGGCTCCAGGCCGTGTGGATGGCGCGGGCCGGCGTGGAGGTTGCCGCAGCCCGATTGCTCGAAAGTCCCCAGGCATTTCCCGAAGAAAACTACCTCATGTCTGACGCAGTGGTCGATATCATCACGCGAAAAACCGGCCCTGATCGATATACGGTCTCGGCGAGCTGCCAAGGTAGGCACCAAGGAAGAATCCCGGCCGGTCGCAAACGATTTGAATGTCCACTTCCAGCGCACGGAAAAAAACGGCGTTGTCACGTTGCAAGTTGTCGCCGACAAATAGCATTGGGCACATCATATCTTGAGGATAACCGCGGGATTCGGGGTACCTCATCCCGCGGCTTGAAGCGCCACTTATGCGCGCACAAAATCGGCTCCCAGTGCTGAAATTGTGTTTACTCTTATTTTGTCTGGCGATAGAATCCCGAAAACTTATCGCCGTGTGATCTAAGAGGAGCTTTCGTGGCTACCGTCCAAATGTCCGTGGACCCCGCCGTTGCCGTCAGCCGGGGTGTTTTGCAAGCGATGTTCCGTCCTTATGGCCCGCGCGACTTCGCGGTCCGCTTTTGGGACGGGAGCACCTGGGACGAAGACCCGGGGCAAGCGTGCCGGTTCACCATCGTCCTGGAGCATGCCGGCTCCTTGCGCAAGATGTTTTGGCCTCCGAATGATCTGGCCGTCGGCGAGGCCTATATCTATGGCGACTACGATGTCGAAGGCGACATGGAAGCCTTTCTCGCGGCCCTGCGCCGGCTGGGCGAATTGCCGCGGGGCGCCCTGGAACGCCTGGCGCTCGGCTGGTCGGCTTTGGCGCTTGCCGCGAATTGACAAGCCCGCGCGAAGGCCGGCAAGCCGTCAAGCTGACTGGCCGCCGCCATTCGCTCGAACGCGACAGCCAGGCGATCAGCTATCACTACGACTTGTCCAACGATTTCTTCGCCCTGTTTTTGGACCCGCGCCTGGTCTACACCGCCCCTTATTTCAAGACGCCGGCCGACACACTCGCAGCCGCCCAGGAACAAAAACTCGATTTGGTTTGCCGCAAGCTCGACCTCAAGCGCGGCGAGCGCCTGCTCGACATCGGTTGCGGCTGGGGCGGCCTGGTGACGTTCGCCGCCGAGCATTATGGCGTCGAGGCCTATGGCGTGACGTTGAGCAAGGCCCAGGCGGAGTTCGCCCAGGAACAGATTCGCAAGCGCGGCCTCGGGCCAGTTGCCGGGTCGATCACAGCGACTACCGCAAGGTGCCGGACACCAAGAGCTACGATAAGATCGCCACGCTCGAAGTTTTGGAGCACATGGGCGAGACGATGTATCCGGTCTATTTCGACAAGGTCAACAAGCTCCTGCGACCCGGCGGCCGGTTGCTGATCCAGGCCATCACGCTGACCGGCCCCTTGCCCATCAAGCGCTGGCGCAAGTTTATCCGCCGCTATGTCTTCCCCGACGGCGAACTGCAACCGATCAGCGCCATCCAGCGCACCGGCGAGAACGTCGGCCTGGAAGTCCGCGACGTCGAAAGCCTGCGCGAGCACTATTCCGCCGCCCTCAAGATCTGGCTCGACACGCTGGAAGCCAAGCACGACGAAGCCGTCCGCATTCTCGACGAATCCAACTACCGCACCTTCCGCATGTACATCGCCGGCGCCGCTATGGCTACACGACCGCGATCTACAATCTGCACCACGCGCTGTTCGTGAAGCCGGATCGAGGGGAAAGCGGCTTTCCGCTGACGCGGGCCGGGATGCTTGTCTGATAGGATAAGGCCATGAACATCATTGACGCCGCTGAAGCAATGGCCAACCTCGAAAGGATGGTTGCCGCCGTGAAGGGCCAAGAAGCGCAGGAATCGAAGTTTGCCAAGGCTCTTGCGACGTTGCAAGGCACTCTCTCGCAAAGAAGGCATCCCCTTGGCCATCGTGGGCGGTTTGGCGGCGATCCATCATGGCTACGAGCGCTTTACCAAGGATATCGACGTGGTGGTCCAGAGCGGCAATCTGGACATCCTTACCCGGGTCGCCCCCCACTACGGGATCAAAGTAATCTGGAATGACCCGGAAGGCTGGCACAAATTGCAATGCGAAGGCGTCCCCATTGACGTCGTTCCCGAGGGTCGCAAGCCTCGAAAGGACGCCCCGACCGCCATCCCAGGCCCCGAGCAGTTGGGGGTTCGCGAAGGCGCCGACTATGCGGGGATCGCCGGGTGGATGGAAACCAAGCTGGGTTCGTACCGCGTGCAAGACCGAGCCGACGTCGTTCAAGTCATCAAGGTGACCACTCCCGCCACCCTGAGGAAAATCCGCAAGCACCTGGGCAAAGCGCACGCGATTTATCTTCGGCGGTTTGACGAACTGCTTGGAGGCCGCCAAGGAAGAAAAGGAGCAGGAGCGGGAACGGGGCGGGGGCGGAGGCCCCGAATAATGCGCGATCGACCACTCAAGCAAGTCCTGAAATGGGTGATGGGAATCCTTTAGGTGCTGGCGGGATGCAATCACTTCTTCAACACCGATTCTATCTAAGGATCATGCCGCCCTGTCTTCCCTGCTCATAAATGCCCTAAGCCAAACACGTGAATCATCGCACCCGCCGTCGCGAGCAGAGCTCGGGACCCTTGTGGTGAGACGGCCAGGCAACATGGCACGTCGCCATTGAAGTAGAAGTTTTGCGTTCGCATCCCGGAGTTTACGTTCCAAATCTGAAAGCGGGAATTTTCCGTGGCGTAATCGTCGGCACCGACTTTATCGCCTTGAAAGCTCTTACCGATCGCATAGATATGGGCGGCCGCGGTAATAAGATCCACAACCGGCACCCCCGAGCTACTAGGACCTGGAACAAACCCCAGGTTATTTCGTTTCTTCGGGGCGGCACGGCCGACGGAGACCAGGTAGTTGCCGCCCGGGACAAGCCCGTTCATGAAGGCTTGGCAATTTTGTTTGGAAGGATCTTCCCAACAATTAACTTCTTTTCCCGAGGGAACTCCGCAGCGTAGCACGTTGAATTCTCCGCTCGGCGAATCCAGGCCGCAGCCAGTCAGTATGCCGCCTTCCGTCGAAAAGGCGATGGAATCGATTTTTCCGCAGCCTTCCATGCGAGACAGGAGCTTACCGGTGCGAAAATCCCACAGTCCAACGCGGCCCTGGTCGCCGGCGGCCCCAATATAGCAACCGTCGCGAGAAAAGGAGACGCAGCTCACCGCATCCTTCCATGCCGCCTTGGACAACTCGAATTCGTCGCCGGTTTTTAGCTCCCAGAGCCGGATGCAACCCTCCAGCCCGCCGCTGACAGCGAATCGACCCGAGGTGGAGACGGCGATGGCGGTGACGGCTGCGTGATGCGCCTTGAGCCGGCGGATGACGCGACGCACCTGAGGATCCCAAAAAAAAATGCGGCCCGCTTCGTCGCCCGAGACTACCTCACCGCTTGGCGTGAATGCCACGCTAGTCACCGGGTCATCGTGCTCTTGAAACTTGAAGGCCCGTTTGTGGCTCTTCATATTGAGTATCTGTACGTCCCGATGCAGTCCCGCCGCGGCCCAATTGCTGTTGTGGGAATAGGCTAGGCAGCTGGCCGGCTCGCGCACGTTGATGACGCCAACCTGCCCGCTAAACTGGCGCACAACCGCGTCGTCGTGTTCGGGGGCGCCGGCATCCTGCAAGCCGTAAGAGCCGCCGGCGTCGGCGTCCTCGTCAACCTGCGTGCTTGCCGCTTCGACCGCGTCCACGACCTGTTCGGCTTCTTCCGGCATGATTTCGATTTCCAATTCGGGGACTTCGTCCGCCGGAACCTGAAGGGTGGTTTTGCAACCGGGGCAGGAAAAACTTCGGCCCGCAAGGCGCGGATCGGCCGAGATTTTCTTACCGCAGGAGCAAGCGAACTTGATGTGCATGGCGGAACCCTGACCGGCACGAAGCTTTCCATGCTTGAGCCCGTGCCTGCCTCCGGTTTCTAAGGGCCTATTGTCCGAATGTCGCGAGCGCCGGCCCATTGGTCCAGGCTTCGAAGTTGGCCCACATGACTTCTTCCATTTGCCGGGCGGGATCGCCTCGGAAAATGGTGACGAAGGGAGTAATTTTGTTGTCCTTCTTCCACAACGCGACTCCCTGCTCGTCCGTGAGAACCAGGCTAGCGGTCAGTTGCGGCACGGTGTAGACCTGTGTGTTCTGATTGCCCGGCCTGGTGACGGTAGGCGGCTGGCCTGGAGTGATCTTGATCCGCGGCTGCATGGAAGGCGGCCGCACGCCGATATTCGCGCACCTTGATCTGTTTACTTGAGGTGCCGACAGCAACGCGCACTACCAGCGGAAGCCCTCCTTGGGCTACGGGCTCATGGCCCAGAGCGCAAGGCGACTTCCAGATTCTGGATTACGTGCTTGTTGTAGTCGCCGGCAAAACCCGGCGGCGTCCCTTGAATCTCGGCGCGGACAGTGATCTTTTTTCCCAGTTTGACGTTGGGCGAACGCTCTGACCGCGGTTTGGCCGGAGGTTCGGGAACCTCGGGAACCTGCTCGATCTGGTCCGGCGGATTGGTGTTCTCGACAGGGGCCTGCACGGGGGCCTCCTGGACTTGCGGTGGGGCAGCCACTTGCGCCACCTGCACCGGTTCGCGTGCCCGGTTGTCTTCCTTGATGCCTTGCACCGCGACGACTGGAACCTCTGGACGACGAAAAAGAAGGACAGCCACAACCACGGCGAGTGCGACAAGGGCCACCCCGCCCGCGACGCAGGCGGCGAGCGTGACAGCACTTCGCTGCGGTTGCCGGCGACGCCTGCGGGACCGCGCGGGCCGGTCATCTTCGTCGCCGTCAGCGCGGTGCCGCGTTGGGGAACGGGGTGACCGCTCCTCCTCTTCGCGGACCAGACGTTTGGGTGAGGAACCCGACATGAACGCCGCCGGCGACGCTGCCTCGAAGATTTGGCCGCATTTTGGGCACTTTACATTTTTGCCGAGTAGGTGATCGGCCAGCTTAAGTCGTACCTGGCAGTGCGAGCAGCTGAGAATGGGCATGACGTTATCCCGCGATGGCTTAAAAGTCATGGCGCTGGAGCAACTCCATTGCGACCTGCCAGGGTAAGCGATTGCCAAGTGGCTGTCAAATCCGGCGTGAAGGTTATCGAAGGTCGGCTGAAGGTATAGCGCGAGATCATGGATTGGAGGCGGCGAAGAAAGAAATGGAGAAGAAGTGGGAACGGGGTGGCCCTTAGCGAGCCGGATTCCGCAACTGCTCCAGGATACTTGGATCTTGAATCTCACCATCGCGCGCCAGGAGGAGCGCCTTCGACAGAATCTCCGCTGTCTTGGGATCGTCGTCGGCGAAGGGCAAGAATAGTCGGCCGCGATGCTGGGCGTGGACGGGCACGATGAACAAGGCGCCGCCGGGAAGACGATGGACGCCGCCGGAACCGAGGTGAATCGAGTATTGGCCGAGCGCCGCCGTCGATGAGAATGTGAGGCGGCTTTTGGCGGACGTTTGTGAGATTGAGAAGCGATGACATCTCGCGTAAAAGGCTTGGCGCATCTCAATGGTCGAGGCGCTGGCTTCGGGATCGACGCCGCCCCGGTGTGCGACGCTGACGACCAAGTCCATGTCGCGCATGACTTCACTAAACGTGCGCGGCGGAACATCGCTCAATTTCAGCGGCTTGTGGTCCTTGACGCGCGAGAAAACGACGGCTTCGAGGGTCCAACCCTCGACCTGTGCCGGAGTCGCGGCGGTGTTGAGGAAGCCGACAGTAGAGCTCAGGCCCAGATCATGAAAGGTCTTGCGGATGCCCTCTTCCTCGCTGACTTTCCAGCCCCGGCCGGCCCACAGGGCCATCGCCTGCCGGGGTTGCACCTGCTGCCCGGCATAGCGGCGCGACAGATGGCCGTCTTTCTTTTCCGCCGACGTGACGACGTACAGTTCGCGGAAAACTTGCTTGAACGGCTGAACGACCTCGCGCTGAAAGCAATCGCGCTGCCATAACTCCCATTGGCCTGTTTCCAAAAAATCGTGGGAGTGAGCCAGACGGAGCGTTTCGCCTTTCTTCACCGGCTCGAGTTTCCCCGCGTGATCGCGCAGGCGCTTGTCCCTTTTTGGTCGGATAGCCAAGGATGCCGTCGCCGATGATGACGAGGCGGCCGAGCATGGCGCTAAAAGCGGATGCTGCGCGAGCTGGATTAACTCTGCGCCGGTGAAGGTGTCGCCACGGCACATCATGTCTTCCAAGCCGCGCCTTGTGCGTGACTGGGATCGCACCAGCTCCTTCTTGCGCTCGACGAGGGCCGCCAACTTTTGGTCGCCTTTCTGGGCCGGCGGAATCGACTTGAGCGCCTTGCCGTCACGCGTGAGGCTCCATTCGACCTGGCCCTCGCTGTCGACTTTGAGCGCGGCAACCACTGGTCCTGACTTGACTGCGATACCCGTTAGCAAATCCGCACACGAAGCTGCCTCCATCGCCCACTGGAAGCGGATCGGATCGGCATAGCCGGCGGTGCGTGAGAGATTCGCGATGCCAACTTCCGCGGAGCGCACCGCATCCTCGCGCAACATGGCGCTAGACCACGCGCATAGCGGTGATAATCTTGGAGAACTCGGTAGCGCTCGGCTAAGTCTTTATCACGCCCCGCTCCCGTTGCCAGCGGCAGCAAGCCAAGCGCCGGACCGTTTCCTTGAGGTGCCTTTTCTTGATATCGGCGATCATCGCTTGGCGCTTCGCCTTGCCAAGCAGCACCGACGCAAGAAACTGGGCCCGTCGATAGCCTCCGCCCATGGAGGCAAACTTGGCCGCCTGATCGAGCGCCGGCCAGCGCTCTGGCGCCAACGGCATCATAGGCCCGGTGGAACCAAGCGACATCGACCGCGCCTGCCAGTAAGTCGCGCGGCAATAGAGCCGTTCTTTCGGCCAGCCGCGCCATCCACACTTTGTCGAACGGTTGGCCCGAATCACGCGTATGGGCGAGAAACCACCAGACGCCTTCGGAGAATCCGTCCCAACCGATCATTTGCTCCACGAACAGCACCCATTGCGGCGCTTTGAAGGCCAACTCTATGAGACGTTCCTCCGAGACTCCGGCCGCCCTGAGTTTTGTCTTGAACTCATCGGCGGTCTCACCTTCAGTCGGGTAACAGACTGATGCCAGGTGCGTGAGGACACAACCTTTGCTAAGGTTCTCACGGTAGGAGTAGCCCCTATGGAAACGATCCTTGCCGAGCGCAGTTCAGGATGCGGACAAGATTGTCGATTCCCCATACCGAAGCGATAGCAAGCGCTGGACCTGATGCGGCAGTTTCCGTGTCGCCGCGGGCAAGTTCAATTTCGAGGATGCGGTCGCGGCACGCATCCGCCAACTCACGTAATTCGGGAATGTCCGTGAGCCACTTGGTTCGCGTGCGGCGTGCCGTCAATTCGCTCAAATGGGGGAACTCACGACTTGAATACGCCCCCGCATCCGGCGGACCAAGGATCGCGTCAATGATATCCGCCCGGGACGCGCCCTTCGCCCCGTAGGCAGCCAAGATCTCTTGTAAACTGGGACGAAACCGACCTATGCCTGGAACCGAGCGATCCTTCCAGTTCTGAAGGCGAAACATGCGTACATGGTGTGGAGGCTTCCAATCATTCGGGCAAAAGGAGCGGTGTGCTTGCGCGGTTTGATACCAGAGCACATAGTGGTCTCGAAAACTGTCACGCCAATCGGAAACGTATTCATTGCTCCAGCGCTGTCTTTGCGCGGCGGTGCGCACCTTAGCCAATTCTTCCTTCGGAACTGCCGCATAGGATGTTTCCACCGCATCGAGCAGGAAGTCCACGGCGCCCTTAGGGGGATTTAGCCGCAGCCGCCACGCCAATAACATTTTGACGGTGGGCCCGTAACTCAGCTCTTTGCATAGTCTGTCACCGTGAAGCGCGGCGAAAGCCGTTTTGGCCGCCGTGGAATGCAATTCGCTGTGTATGTCATTCTGCCTATGCGTAAGCATCCCCGCAGCGCGGAAGGCTTCGAAACCATCTTTGTCGTGCGTTCCCGGAGGCCTGTTCTCCCACCATTTCCGCCAGACAGGGGCCAACGGAAGGTACTTTTCGTCTTCAGCGGCGGATAGCTTCGGGTCGGGCCACGGAAAACTGTAGCCGAGATTGGCGAATAAAATGGGTTGCGGATCGGAGCGCGTTTCCGGGGTGGCAATACCGTCCAGGTATGGATTGTAGATTTCATCGTCCGACTGCTTTTGTGGCCGCGGAACCAGGACGACTTGGTCCTCGCGATGCTCATGAACGAGCGCATCCAATGCTTCGACCAACGCAATGGCCGCCGGTGTAACGCACAAATCGCAGCGCTTCCGCGGCGCGATCGGTCTGGCAAGATCGTTGAGGTGCAGCAGACCAAGGGCATTGTCGAGCATGGGCTTTTCGCTGCCAACCTCAACGATGGCCGAGAGAGCTTTCTCTTCCTCCGCGCTCAAACGGGCTCGGTCTTGGCGGAATCGCTCGGCGCAGGTACGGCACAGGTCGCGCAGCCGCTTCGCAACAGCCAACTCGCGCAGCATTTCCAGGCCCGCGAGGCGCTGCCCCCCATCCTTTGCATTTAGCAAGCGCTCCGCGCTTGCCAGCGCGGCGGCGTCTTTTTGCTGGAGCAATAGCGACAAAAGGCCACGTCGCAGGTCTTGTGCCCTGCGCTTCAGAAGCGCTTCAAGCTCTTGGGCTTCGGCTTCCTCGATTTTGCATTTTCCGAGGACCTCGACGGCTCGTTGACGGCAGAGGGGGGACGAGTCGCCAACCAATGCGAACAGTGTTTCCCGCGTCTGCGCATCCCATTTTTTTTGCTCGGCCAATAGGCCGATGACGCCATGCTTGGTCCAGCCACTCATGCGCTTGAGATGGGGGATAAGCCTGACTGGCGACCGCTTGCCAAGATTGGCGCTAAATTTACCAAGACATGATCGGGTTTGAGCGCGAGCACCATCCACGGCCACACGAGGGGCTTCAGGGGAATGGGCTTGGCCGGAATGCGCTCAAGTAGCTTCTCCAAGCGCTCGAACAGATCAATGGCCCACGACGGTTCTTTTTCGTTTTCCTCTTCCTCATAGCCATAGCCGCGCATTCCGGCAAGCGCGATGGCAGCAACGCGCAAATCTTGATCGTCAAGCGCCGCGACAAGTTTATCCCGCGCCGGCGGTAGTTGAATCTGGCCGAGCAGGTGCGCCGCGATGAAACGCCGCTTGACATTTTTGTCCGCGAGGATCGGCGCGGCTGCGACGACGGCTCGCTCGGCATCCTCGAACGCCATCGACCAGAGAGCAAGATATAAGTCATCGCCGTCGCCCGAATGAATCGCCTTTGCTCGGGCATCCTCGTCATCGAGGAAAGTGAGGGTCTGCTCAATCGCCTTGTTAACGATGCCGGCGCTCGCCGAATCCCATTGAAAACCCAACCACACATCGACGGCCCGGACGACGGCGCTGAAACGGGCCAGGTCATTGTCAAGAATGAGCCGCAACATGCGGCGAAACGCCTGGGGATGTGCTTCATCGACGCATTCTAGAATAACTTGCCGTAAACCTTCTTGCCGTTGTGCGGCGAGCAGAGTTTTCTCCGTCAGCTCCCAGCCTTCGACGCGATTGCTAGACAAAAGTCCGCGGACCACATGGCGTCCCATGAAGCCGATGTCGTGCTCGCCCTTGCACGAAGCACACAAAATGTCGAAGACCTCGTCGCTTTGCTTGCCTTGGGCATCGATCGTGGCAGCGAAAACAATGCCCATCGTGTCCGACATGCCGTAGTGCGTGTGATGACCCGCCCACGCTGCCCACCAGGCAATGTCTTGCTCGAAGCAACTGATCCCGCTGAGATCCCTTAGCAACTGTACCGAGCGATTTGCCATATATTGTCGCCGGCCTGGAGCTCGAAACGCCTTACGCCCGTAGAGGATTTGGTAAGGTAATCGATCCAAAAACTGCCACGCCGCTTCCACGTTCTCATCCAGCTTCGGAAAGAGCGCGGCGAAAAGCTTGCGCCGGACGCCTGGCTCTTCGCGTTCGAGCCGCAAAGCCGCTTGCCGTAGGCCGTTGAATTGGAGCGGCCGTTGCCACGGGGTGCCGTCCTCGTCGCGCCTTAGAATCGCGTGTCCTAAAGCCCGCGCGGTCCGTGGAAGTTTGGCGAGTCCCTTAAGGCGAACATCGATCCAATCCTGGCGCTGGAGCTTGGCGAGTTCTTTTTGAGCGTCTTCGGGCTTGAGCATTCGATTACCCTCCTGACAAGAGTGCCAACCGGACAAACGTCATGCGACTGTCCGGTCGCACGTGAATTTCCGAGTCCAGATCGCGCTGCTGCTCGCCATCGAGGATGACTAGGTAGATGCCGTCCTCAAATGCTTGCAAGGCTGTCGCCACCGCTGCTTCGGGATCGACTTTCTGCTTAAGATCGCGGCCGCCCATGTCTACCTTGCCTTTAGCGAGCCCGCGGTCGATTTGCTCGGCGGTCAAGGCTTTGGTGAGTTTGCGCTCTTCCTGACGTTCTCGAAAAGCCAAGACTTCCGCGTGCACAATTTGCGTGATCAGACGGCGCAGCGTCCAGGGCTCGTCCGCCGCGCCGTCATCGGGGGGCAGCGCGACGGACCAATCACTGAAGAGCGGCTTCTTGCGGCCTAGGACTTTGGCATCGACCGTGAGCATAGGGAAGATCGTAAGGCACGCGCGGCGGTAGCACAAGGTTCGTTAGGGCCAATCTGCAATTCACTAAACCGAGCCGGCTCATGTGCATGGATGCCATGGTTTACCGGTACTCCGGCTAACTATGTTGAGTCCGTGCCCGTCTCCGGTTTAGGAATCCCCGCGAGGATCATTGGGAAGAGTCTCGCTATCGATTGGCACGGGTCCCACGTTTCGAGAAGGGGCATAATCGCGGAAACTTGGCGACCATTCCCAATCTTCGGGCCGTTCCGTTAATCTTCTTCCTAGAGGATTGTTATGGCGTGCTCCGGCATAATGACGAAAGGCCAACAGCCAAAATCGTGCGTCGTCAGTGACGCGATGAGTGACTTGAGAAACTCGTTATAGTGCTTGAGTTGACGGCGATGCGGCACGGCCTTGGGAGCCTCGTTGGGAAAGCATAGCATAGTTAGCCGGAGTACCGGAACTATGGCACCCAGCGCAGCCATAGGAGGTGGTGCCGGACCATCGGCTGAGGCGTCGTGGGCCTGGTCGCGAAAGGGCTTTGTCCGAGTGATCGCCGGGCAAGGTGCGAAGAGGCCTTGTTACGCGCTGAAAAAACAATTGCTCTCCCCTAATGCCGCACGAGAGCACTACCATCGGGGAAATGACCATCAACCGGTGCGCGCTGCGTGCTCTCCGGTGCCGATCAAACTGCGCATTGGCGAATTCGCGATGCGTCGAAAAGCTGCGGCGGAGAATCGGAGGGAAACGCCGGCACCGTTTGGAAACGGGGTTTTTTTAACGGTGATGACGGGGTTCGCCATGATGGAAGATGGGCGTTGTTGGGAAGTATAACGCTCATTTTCACCGTCACCAAACGGCGGTGACGGTGGGCAATGGGGGGTTGCATGTGGAGTGGAGACCTGCGGTCGGGGGATGCGGCGGGGTCAGGAGACCCGCGCCGAGCGCGGGTCGCAAGGGCATGAAGAATCGTGAGGTTGTGGCGACGAGTGCGTGTGTTCAAAGCGGGTTTTGGGTGAACAAAGGGTTGGGGCTGGGTGGGATGCGGTGGTTGCCAGAATAACCCCCCCGGCCCCCCCTTCGTAAGGGGGGGAGATGGGCGTTTCGCAGGCTCGCCCTCGCCACTCGCCCTCGCCCATCGTCTTTCGCCTCTCGTCTCTCGTCTCTCGCCCTCGTCTCTCGCCTCTCGTCTCTCGCCTCTCGTCTCTCGCCCCTCGCCTCTCGTCTCTCACTTAATTCCGCTGCTGGGCCGGACGGCGCCGCCGACGCCGATGAGTTCGGGGTGGCGGGCGAGTTTGTCGGCGAAGATTTCGATGTCGGCGAGGGCGCGGTTGAGGCGGGGGATCATCTTGTTGATCATGGTCGGCGGTGTCGTTGACGTTGTTGTAGAGGCTGGGGTCGGACAGCAGCCGCTGGATGGTGCCGTCGCCGCGGGCGACGGCCTGGAGGATGTCGCGCAGGTCGGCCATGGTGCGGTTGAGCTTGTCGGTGCTTTCGTCGACGTTCTTCAGGATCGCCGGGCTGCGTTCGGAGAACGCCCGGGTGGATTTTTGCATGTCCTCCAAGAGGGCATCGGTCCGCAGCAACGAGCTGTTGACCCGCTTGAGCGATTTTTGGCTTTCCTTGAGGAAATCCTCGGTGTTCTTGGCGATGCTGTCGAGGCGATCGCTGCTGGTGCTGACGTTCTTGAGCGTGTCGGAGACATATTTCTGGTTTTGATCGCTGAAGGTTTGGCCGACGCGCTTGAGGGTGTCGTCCATTTGGCTGATTGCCTTGGTGATCTTGTCCTCGTTGGTGGCCAAGAGGACGTCCATGCGTTCGCCGACCTTGGTCCATTGGCGTGAGGTGATCTGGAGCTCTTCGTTGGTCTTTTTGAGGTCGGGAAGGGTCGCGCAGGCCGGCCTTGGCGATTTCCTGGTATTCCTTGAAGGTGCTTTCCAGGAGCGGCATCATCTGGTCGAGCTTTTTGAAGACGGCGCGGACCTCCTTCATGGCTTCCTCGGCTTGCGGCATGACTTCGGATGTTTTTTGCACCAGGGTCTGGGCGTCGGCCTGGTTGTAGCCCTGCAGAGTGCTGCCGGGCTCGACCAGGTCGATCTGGGCTTTTTGGTTCTCGGGCGGCGGCAGAAAGGCGATGGACGTATCGCCGCCCAAAAGACCTTGCACGATGGTGGGCCGGTCGCCCTTGCGCAGGTTGAAGCCCGGATCGAGCTGGATGGTCACCTCGACGTTGCCGGTGGCGTTGTCCAGCGCAAGCGAACGCACCTCGCCGATGCGCACGCCGGAGCGGCGCACCGGCGTGCCGGGCGCGACGCCCTGGGCATCCTTGAAGATGATGGTATAGGTGTCGACGTGGCGGAAATAATTGGGAAAGCCGCCGAACAGAGTGATCATCACCGCCAGCAGGATAAGCGCCGCCAGCACGAAGATGCCGAGGCGAAAGCGGATGGCTTGCTCGTTCATGGCTTGCTCCTGTGCCCTCCAGCCGCGGGTTGAGGTACTCCGAATCACCGCTGCGGATCCCCGTGCCGCAGGCACTTCCATCCGCGGGTTTCGGAGTACCTCAACCCGCGGCTTGCTCCGTGCCAATTCCTGCAAGCGGCCGCCGGCCTCGCCGTGGATGAACTGGCGGACGCGCTCGTCGTCGGCGGCTCGAAGCTGCTCGGGCGTGCCGTCGAACAATATCTGACTCGCGCCGCTGGGTGAGGCGGGCCAGGGGATACAGCATGACGACGCGGTCGGCGACTTTTTGGGCGGTTTTCATGTCATGCGTGACCACGATGCTGGTCACCGGGATGGCGCTGCCGGGTTTGCACGATGAGCTCGTTGATGACGTCGCTCATGATCGGGTCCAGGCCGGTGGTCGGCTCGTCATAGAGCATGACTTCCGGATTGAGGGCGAGGGCGCGGGCCAGGCCGACACGTTTTTTCATGCCGCCGGACAGCTCGGCCGGCTTTTTGCGCTCGATGTCGGCGGGCAGGCCGACTTCCTGGAGGCGCTGGCGCACCGTGGCTTCGATGTCCGCGGGCTTCAGGTGGCGTTGCTCGCGCAGGCCGAAAGCCACATTGTCGAAGACCGACATGCTGTCAAACAAGGCCGCCCCCTGAAAGAGAAAGCCGAAGCGCAGCCGCTGCCGGGTCAGTTCGCGATCATCGAGGTCGGCCAGCACCTTGCCGTCGAAGACGACCTGGCCCGCGGTCGGCTTCAGCAAGGCGATGATCAGCTTCAAGAGAACGGTCTTGCCGCAGCCGCTCTCGCCGATCACCACCACGGTTTGGCCGGTGTTGATCTCCAGGGAAACATTCGTCCAGGACCTTTTGCGCGCCGAACGTCATGGAGACGTTTTGCAGGGCAATCAGGGCTGTGGTGGATTGTGTACATTCATCGTGGCCAGATCGTTTGCATTGTTTAGCCGCGATGCGCAGCGAGCGCAGATCCGCTTGCGGCTTCGCTGCGCGTCGCAGCTAAACAACCATTAGATCAAAATAACGTCCGTCCGCCGCCCGCGAAAAACATGTCGTACAAATTAATCAACAAGAGGGCCAGGAAGAAATCAAGCACCAGGATGGCGATGAACGACGCGACGAACGCCTCGGTGGATGCTCGGCCCACGCCTTCGGCGCCGGGCTGGCTATGCAAGCCGCGATGGCAACTGATGAGCCCGATGGCGCAGCCGAAGAACACCGCCTTGATGATGCCCATGAAGACATCCCACATTTTCACGAAGTCGGCGGTGTGCTGCCAATAATAGTGCGATTCGATGCCATAGATGCGCGTGCAGATGAGCGCTCCCCCCATGATGCCCATGAAATCGGCCATGACGGTGAGCAGCGGAATCAGCAAGACGCAGGCGAGCAGACGGGGCACCACCAGGTAATGGAGGGGGTGGGCGCCGAGGACGGCCAGGGCGTCGACTTGCTCGGTGATCTTCATGGTCGCCAAGTTCGGCGGCCATGGCGCTGCCGACGCGGCCGGCCAGCATGGTGGCCGCCAGGACGGGGCCAAGCTCGCGCACGATGGTGATGTTGATCATCGAGCCGAGCCGCGTGGCAATGCCCATGCGGTAGAATTCGTTGTAAATCTGCACGGCCATGACCATGCCGATGAATGTGCCCGTAATGGCCACCACGGGCACGCTGCGAACGCCGACGAGATAGAAGCTGGGAAGGATGGTGCGCGGAGCCGGCCTGCGGCGCAGCGTCCAGGTAAGCGTCTGGCTGGCGAAGATGGTGAAATCGCCGAGGTTGGTGAGGGCGCGCACGGCGACCGCGCCCAACGTGGAGACCAAGCCTGGTGTCGCCGGCCCTGCCGTGGGCATGCCGCATCCTTTCGTTTAGCAGCCACGTGTAACGGAGCGCGGGATCGTGCGACTCCGCTGCGCGTCGCGGCTAAACAATGGTCGGCATGGAGAATTGCCCAACGGGTGTCAAATGGAAGTTATTTCACGGTCCGATAGGAACTTCCTTCACGAAGTCGCCCGGATCGTTGCAGGCGATTTTTAGACAAAGCGCATCCCAATCGAACCTTTTTGCCTAGTCTGCCATCTAAAATGGTATAGAGGAGCTTGAGCCGTAAAGGCTCGCGCTCTCTCTACCATCAAAGGAGGAGGCAACCATGAAGCGCAAACGCAAGCAGAAGCGTCGCCAGCTCCGCATGATACACTTGTGGTCCTACCCGCAAGCGCAAAAAGCCATGCCTTATCTTCGCTCGATCACCCAGTCTTTGCGCGAGCACTGGCTGGATTTGCAGACCAAACGGCTCGCGGTCGACAGACTGTCCCATCAGCCGGGTCGGCAAGATCGTAGCGCGATTTTGGCAAGTGCCGGGCAGCCGAGGAAAAGACCCAGGCGGAAGATCGATTCGCCGACGCCCTCAATGAACTGATGGGTATCGATGTTTATTTGCTCGACCCCGTGCGAGGCGTGGCCTTTGTTCCATTCCAGAAGGAAGAAGAGCTCGCTTGGTTTGTCTTTGATTTGTTCGATTGCGACGATCTCAAGACCTGGCGTTTCCACCAGGATCCCTTGGAGATGCGCCGACCGATCGCGGAGCTTGATGCACCGGCGAAGCCAAAAGCGGGTGATAAAGAATAGATGGGCGAGCCGTAAGCGTCAGCGCCCGGTGTTGCTCTTCAAACACCGGGCGCTGACGCTTACGGCTCGCCAAAAAGCAAAATCCCCCACTTTACCACATCGATAACCCAGGCAAACTTGGGAAAAAACGAATCTTTGAAGAACTCGCGCAACTCAAGCCGATGGCAAAGGCATGGGAAGCAAGGTTGCTTTCCTTGTAGTTGGCAACCGGCGAGATCTAGGCATGCGTTCGCTGTGCGTCCAGTGGATTGTGCTTGCCGCGGGGTTGTTGGCTGTAGCTGGGCGCCTGGCCGCGCAGAACATGCCAGGGCCGAGGCAGGCTATTCCGCTGGGCGTGCATCAGGGTCATTGTGAATTCGTGGTGGCCACTCCGCATGCCACAGATTCGTTTTACCTGGTGGTGGGTTCGTTAGCCAAGGCTGCACGTGTGACCACGGTTCACGTTGAGTGCGGGCGTGCGGATGGTCCCGAATTCTTGCCGTTGGAAGCGCAGACGCCGGACTCAGCGTGGCAAGCAGGGATTGCGGCCAAAGCGAAGTGGCTGGATGCGCTACGCCGCGAGCGGCCGGCGCGAGACCGTTTCGCGCCGCTGGCGGCGCCGCCCGCTGTCAAGACGTTCCATCTGTTCACCGGCAACCGTGACCTGGGCGATCCCGCCAACTACCAGGCCGTTCAGGCGACTCTGCGCGCCGTTGGCCGCCACGCTCAAGTCTATCTCGATCAAGATGACCAGCAATTGGCGGGCATCGATGCGACGGTCGCCGAGGTCCTGCGTGTTTTCGATGACGATATCTACCCGTGGGCGCTGGAGCACTTGGGGCAGGTGCTCGACGTGGATCGCGACGGCCGGTTCACGATTTTTCTGAGCAGCCGGCTTGGCTCGATCCAAACCGGAAAAGGGCGGGTCGACGGCTTCGTGCGCGGCAGCGATTTTTGCAGGGATATGCCCACGCCTTTCAGCAATCATTGTGACATGCTCTACTTGAATGCGAGGCTGAAGCCCGGGCCGCACTTGCGGACAGTGCTGGCCCACGAATTCACCCACGCTATCACCTTTTGCGAACACGCTCTCTCAGCGTACCAGGGGAGCCGGTCGCATGAAGACGAGGAGAGCTGGCTCAATGAAGGGCTGTCGCACCTGGTGGAAAGCTTGCGCGAATGCGGCTGGAGCAATCTCGATTATCGCCTCAGCGCGTTTTTGGCGTGTCCGGAGCGTTATCCGCTCGTCGTGCCTGACTATTTTGCCGCCGGCCTTTGGCGTGACCCAGGCACACGCGGCGCCGCCTTTCATTTTTTGCGCAGTTGCCAAGATCACGCCGGCGCGGCGTTTCCCATGCGGCTTGTACAATCGCCTCTGCACGGCATCACGAACTTGGAGGTGGCCACGCAGAAGCCGTTCGCTCAGCTGTTCCGCCAGGCCGCGGTGGATCTGCTCGATACGCGCTACTACGGCCATTTGGGTTCGGACGACAAGGGTCCACTGTGGTGCGGCCCACGCTGCCACGAGGTGGCGCTTAATTATGGTGAGGCGCGATGCAACATATCCGGCACGGCGGCGGCGTACTTCTTGCTCCATTCTCCAGTGGATGCGTATGCCCGAATCGTTGTCGAGGGCGGTGAAGAGATGCAGGTGACCTTGGTGCGTGTGCCGCCCGCCTTGCCGCAAGCGGCGATTCCGCCGAAATAAACTTGACTTGCCCGTCAATCATTTTAACATGCTAGATGTGGTTAGCTCCGGCCTGGAACTTGCATCTCGTCGTTGCCGAAGCGGAGCGGTGGCCACCGGAGGAGCGTTCATGTCCACGCAACCAAAGCGGCGCCGGCTGGAAGTGGAAGACATCGGCGAAGTGACTGTCGTCAATTTCACCGACAAGAAGATCCTTGACGAGCAGAATATCCAAGTCATCGGCGAGCAGCTTTTCAGCCTGGTGGACGAGTTGGGCCGGCGCAAGCTGCTGCTCAACTTCACCAACGTCGAGTACCTTTCCAGCGCCGCCCTCGGCAAATTCATCACGCTGAACAAGAAGGTCAAGACCGCCGGGGGCACGTTGATCCTTTGTGCCATCGATCCGCAGATCTACGAAGTCTTCGAAATTACCAAGCTGAACAAGCTGTTCAACATTCAACGGGACGAACAGTCCGCCCTTCAGGCGTTCTGACATCGCCCTGCGTCCGCACGGAGAAGGAATGCCGTGCCGCTCAGGGCGCCGAAAGCGGAAACTTGCCGAGTACCCTCTCCATGCGCAAATCAACCCAGGATGGATCCTTTGAAGTTGCCATTCCCAGCGATCCCTCGGAAGCACGCCGCGTCCAGGAAATGATCGAGAAGCAACTGCACCGCCATCATTTTGACCAGCGCGAAATCTTCAGCATCAAACTGGCACTGGAAGAGGCCCTCGTCAACGCCATCAAGCACGGCAACCAGATGGACCCTGAGAAAAAGGTCCATGTCCATGTGAATGTCAATCACGAACGCATTGACATCCGCATTGTCGATGAAGGCGACGGTTTCGCGCTGGCCGACGTGCCTGATCCGATGGCCCCCGAAAACCTCGAACGCCCCTGCGGCCGCGGCCTCTTGCTGATGCGGCATTACATGACGGAAGTCATCTTTCATGCGCCCGGCAACCGCCTGACCATGAGCAAGGTGCGCAATCACAACGGACATGGCGCCAACGGCCACGCCCCGCACAGTCAGGCCAACCGAGTGCGGCGCGGCAAGAAAAAGTGATGCACCGGCCGCGGTCCATACTGCCCATGACAGCCATTCCATGACCCCCATGATGCAGCAATACCAGGAGGCAAAACAGCGCCATCCGGGTATGCTCCTGCTCTTTCGCATGGGGGACTTCTATGAGCTATTCGATGACGATGCGACCACGGCGGCCCGCGTGCTCGGGCTGACGCTGACAAGTCGCGACAAAAGCATTCCGATGGCCGGCTTCCCCTATCACCAGCTCGAAAACTATCTGCAAAAGCTATTGCGCCGGGCCATCGCGTCGCCGTCTGCGATCAAATCGTTGAACCGGTGAACGTCCCTTCGGGCGTCGGTAAGGAGAGCAAACCGGCGCTGGTGCGGCGCGAAGTCACGCGCGTGGTCACGCCGGGCACCATCACGGAGGACAATCTTCTCGACCCGCGCCAACACAATCACTTGCTGGCTTTTTGCAACTTGCCCGGTTCACCTCTCGCCAAAACGAGCAAAGGGCAGTCCGCGACCGGCATCGCCTGGGTGGAGCTGTCGACGGGCCAATTCCACGCAATGGACGTTGACTGGGCGAGGCTGCCCGATGAGATTGCGCGGCTGGCTCCGGCGGAATGCCTGTGCGCCGAAGCCGACGGCGGCTTAGCCGGCGAACTCGTGGCGCGGTTCACACCTGTCCCCGCGCTGACGACCCGGCCTGACTGGACGTTTGATGGAGCGTCAGCGCTGGCCACGCTGCACAAGCATTTCGGCGTTTTGACGATGGGTGGCTTTGGCTTCGAGGATCGGCAACCGTGCCTAGTCGCGGCCGGCGCTTTGCTGCTTTATGCACAGGAGATGCTCAAGGCGAATCTGAACTCATGTGCGGCGTTTGCAACCTTATGAAAGCGCCAAGCTGCTGCAACTCGACGAAGTGACGCGCCGCAGCCTGGAACTGACGCGCACGCTTCGCGATGGAAGCCGCCAAGGCTCGCTGCTCGCTGCCCTGGATCGCACCGTAACCACCATGGGCGCCCGGCTGCTGCAAGAGTGGCTACTGGCGCCGCTCGCCGAGCGCCTCCCGATTGAAAGCCGTCTGGATGCGGTCGCGGAGCTTATGGGCGATCAGCCGCTGCGCGCGGAGTTGCGGCAGACATTGGCGGACGTGCACGATTTGCCCAGGCTCACCGCGCGTGTCGGCACCGGCCGCGCCGCGCCGCGGGATCTCGGCGCCATCGGCCGGACCTTGCGGGTGCTGCCGCGCGTCAAGGCAAAACTGACGGCGCGGCGCTCGTCACTTTTGAGCGAACTCGAAAGCCGGCTCGAATTATGCCCTGAGCTGCGCACCGTCTTGGACGCCGCGCTGATTGATGAGTTGCCGCTCGGTCCGCGTGAAGGGGGCCTAATTCGGCCGGGCTACCATGCTTCGCTTGATGAGCTGCGCGATCAAGCGCGCGGCGGCAAGGAGTGGATCGCCCGTTTTCAGGCCCAAGAATGCGCCCGCACCGGGATCAACTCATTGAAGGTCGGTTTCAATAAGGTTTTTGGCTATTACATCGAAATAACCCATACGCATGCCGAGAAAATACCCGCCGATTATCAACGCAAGCAAACCCTAAAAAACGCCGAGCGCTACATCACGCCGGACCTCAAGGAATACGAGGAAAAGGTCTTGTCCGCCGAGGACAAAAGTCAGGTGCTCGAATATGAGTTGTTTCTCGAATTGCGCGAGCGCGTCGCCGGCCAAACCGCGCGACTGATCCAAACCGGCGAGGTGTTAGCTCACCTTGATGTGTTGATTTCGCTTGCCGAGCTAGCCGTCTCACGCCAATACGTCCGGCCCGAATTGAGCGACGAGCCGGTTTTGGCGATCACAGAGGGCCGACACCCCGTGCTCGATCAAAGCTTGCCGCCGGGCACATTCGTCGCCAACGATGTGCTTCTCGGTCCGGAGGACGGCACGCTATGGCTTATCACCGGTCCCAACATGTCCGGGAAAAGCACGTTCATTCGCCAGGTGGCCCTGCTGACGTTGTTGGCCCAAATGGGCAGCTTTCTGCCGGCCAAGTCCGCGCGCGTCGGTCTGACCGATCGCATCTTCACCCGCGTCGGTGCCAGCGACGAGCTTAATCGTGGACAAAGTACCTTCATGGTGGAGATGACGGAGGCCGCCAACATATTGAACAACGCCGGCCCGCGCAGTCTCGATAATCCTGGATGAAATCGGGCGCGGCACCAGCACCTATGACGGCGTCTCACTGGCCTGGGCGATCACGGAACACTTGCACCACCAGATCGGCTGCCGAGCGCTTTTCGCCACACACTATCACGAACTGGCCCAGTTAAGTGAGACGCTGCCCAACTTACGTAACTACAATGTGCTGGTGCGCGAATGGCAAGACGAAATCGTCTTTCTTCACAAGATCGCCGCCGGCAGCGCGGATAAAAGCTACGGCATCCACGTCGCGCGTCTTGCGGGCGTTCCCGCCGACGTTTTAACGCGGGCCGGCCAAGTGTTGCAGCAACTGGAAAGTCATCACCTCGACCAAGAATTGCCTAACCCAGCGCGCAAGCGGCGGCGCTCGTCGATATTGCCGGAGATTCAACCGTTGTTGTTTGGCGAGGCGAGAGAGAAAGGCGATGAAACCCCTCCGGCGTAAGATTCGCGTCCATCGACATACCCAGGGTACGCTGCGCGAACCCTGGGCTGGGAGATGCAACCGCTTCGCGGTAAACGATCCTATATGTTCTAAACCGATGGCGTTTCATCCCTCAGGCCAGGATTCGTGCAGCGCATCCTGGATCACCGCGTTCGAGTTCGCGGTGACCCTGGGTGCGCGACGCGAACCTTGGGTCACGACGTGCGACCCAAAGCTACCCCAAGGGGTGCATCAAGAGCCGCCGCGCCCAGTCCGCCGACAGCCCGGCGCTCCGCATGGGGGAAGGCTGAGGTCGCCGCAAGCGCTCGGAACGGCGGCGAGGCTCGCTTGCGGCCGTGCGGGAACGCTCAGGAGCTTGCGCAGTTTGGCGCTGTGACATTCGGGACATTCCACGCTGTCGTCGCCGAAAACCAGGGCTTCGAAGGTGTGGTCGCACTTTTGGCAGGCATATTCGAAAAGAGGCATCTGCTCTCCTTTAGGTCCGCTTCTTCTTGTAAATTTCGCTCGCCCGCAACAAGATGGCGCGTTCGCTCGCCGTAAGACTGTCACGGCCATGCCGACTGAGCTTTTCCAGCACCGCATCGAGTTTGGCGTCGAGGTGTTCATCGACCTCCAAGCCGCCCGATGCGACGGCCACGGGAAGATCGTCATCGGGGCGATACATCCGCAGTTTGGGCTGACTGCGGCGCCGTTTCCAGGTATTGAGACCTTGCCAAAGAGACAGAATGCGCCAGTGATTGACATAGTAAAGGCCGGCGAATGCCGCACCACCGCAATGTACCGCCACAGCAGTCGAGGTTCGGGTGCCGCCGAAAAGATGGAAGGCATCCTGGCCCACCTGAAAGATGACGAAGAGCCAGATTGGGACGGGCAAAAAGAAGAACAGCAAGATGGTCGCGTGCGGGAAATGGCAGGCGTAGAGCACCAAAACGGCGGTCACCGCTCCCGAAGCGCCGATGCTGAGCAGCGGCGCTCCTTGAACCATGGCTTGCGCCTGAAAGGCCAAGCCTCCCACGATCGCCGAGACCAGGTAAAAGGCCAGGAACTCCTTCGAACCGTAAAGACTCTCGACCTCGCTGCCAAACCACCAGAGGAACAGCATGTTGAAGAAGATGTGCATCCACGTTGCCGGCGAATGCAGGAACGCGTAGGTAAGCAGTCGCCAGAGTTGGCCTTGGGCGACCTTGGCGGTGTCCAATTCGAGGGCATCGGTAAGCCGGCCAAACGGCGAGACCGGCGGTGCCTGGGCCTCGATGCGGCGGGTGATTTGACCCTGGTTCGCCAATTCTTCAATATTCGGTTTGGTGACCAATTGCAAAACAAAGACGATGATGTTGATGGCGATGAGCCATTTGCAGACTTGGCCGCTGGGAATGAGGGCATCCAGGTATCTGGGGCCCTCTCGTCGATAATACTCGCGGTCATAAATGCCCATGGCGCAGAACCCCGGCGCGAACCAAGCGGGATGGCACACTTCATTTCTACCACATTACGCGGCAACGGGAAAAGGGGGGCTGAAGATTTTTCGGGCGGCAAGTCGTCTTTCGCTCCGCGAAAGAACGACTTGATGTGGAACGGCTCTCCTGAGCCGTTGGGATTTGCGGACGGCTCAGGAGAGCCGTCCCACAAGTTGTTTGGGTCTTAGCACACTAATGCCGTTCCCCCGCTGGTTGACGGAATAGCGTCATGTCATGGCGGCGAATGGCGATGCCGGGCCGACCATCGGGGCGCTGCCCCATGGTGTAGACGCCAATGCGGCCGGTGGTCGTCTCGGCGATGTAGACCGCCGCCTGGCCATCGGTGATGCTCCCCGTGGTCATCAGGAAATGCACGTTTTGCTTGGGTGTGATGCCGAACTCCGACACCAGATCGACTTCCGCCCAGCTAATAATCTTGCCCAAAATGCGATCGATTACCGTGCCGAGCAGCTTGCCGGAGCGGTAATCGAGCAGCCAGACGCCGTCCGTGCGCGCACGGGCTTGAATCGCGACCGGGCCGGTGCAGAGGATGAAGTCCTCATAACGGTCGTTGGCAGCCTCGGCCGGCCTTGAGGATCCGAAAAAGAGAATCGCACCGAACGCGCCAAGAAGCAAGCCCAGCCCCAGCCACAGAAATCGCGTGAGGTCCTTCATTTGATTCGCCCTCCATGCAAGCCGCGGGTTGAGGTACTCCGAAACCCGCGGACCTCGCGGACTATACCATTCTTCCCCAATCCCACCAAGCCAAGATTGATTGCCCATTTGCCGCCTTTCGTTTATGATCGGGAAAGACTGGAAACATGGCGAAAGCGACCGTCACCTCCGAGCGAAAGGATTCCCCCATGCATGGCTGGCGCCGACCGCTGCTGGCGTTGATCCCGTTCTTGGCGATATGCGGCCATCTCATCAGCGGTTGCAATTCGGCCGGCCTCGATCTGCCTGGATCCGGCTCTCCCGCGGGAGGCTCCGCCGGCAACGCCAATAACGAGTATCTTTTCTGCTTCTGGAACGTCGAAAACTTCTTTGACGACCGCTATGACCATCGCACCGGACCCGGCGACAAAGAATATGATGTCTGGTTCGCCGACCATCCGGAGATCCTGCAACTTAAATTGGCGAAGCTCACGCAAGCCCTTTTGGGCCTCAACAACGGCAAAGGCCCCGACATCCTCGCCATCGCCGAAGTAGAAAGTTTGCGTGCCGCCCAGCTTTTGCAACAGGCGCTCAACCAAAAGATTGCCGATCCCAGCCTTCAATATCACACCGTCCTCATGAAGGAAGTGACCCAGGGTCGCCACATCGCGCCGGCGATCTTGACGCGCCTTCCGGTGGTGATGGACAAGACACGCAGCCACGGCAATCGCCTACGCATCGTTGAGGGCCATATTGTCGTCAATGGCCATGAGTTGATCGTCATGGCCTCGCACTGGACATCGCGGCTTACGCGACGGAAGCGAACAAGGGCCGGAAGGACTACGCCGACAAGCTTTACGGCGCCGCCAACGCCATCTATCACGACAACCCATCGGCCGACATCCTCATCTGCGGCGACTTCAACGATACGCCCGCGAACGTCAGCGTCGCCGAGCATCTGCACGCGAACGGCGACATTGCCGCCGTCAAGGCGGGTGGCGAGCACCTGCGCCTGCTGGATCTCATGGCCGACAAAGACCCCAACCACGGCTTCGGCACAATTTACTACCACCGCTGGACGATCTTCGATCATATTGTCGTCTCGCCCGGCCTGCTCGACTCCGGCCGGTTGGACGTGCGAAGTCGATTCCGTCGCAACCATCAACAGCCTGGCGCGGCCCGGCGACGCCCACCACCGCCCCTGGCGCTTCGGCGGCCCCAACGAGCACTATGAACGCGGCTACAGCGATCATTTTCCGGTGACCGTGAAGTTGAAGGTGGGGCGATAAAAGATGGTCAGCGCGTCCGTTATATTGGGTTTTGTTTAGCCGCGACGCGATAGCGGAGCGCGGGGGGTGCGGCGCAAAATGTGCATTACTTCAAGGAGCCGCGCACGCAGTAAGCGGTTACGCGTGCGGATCCAGTTGAACCGCTTACTACGTGCGCGGCTCTTTAACTCTTGATTGTCCCTCGCCAAGTTTCTAGCCTTACCTTACAGGATTGTCCGCCCGTTTTATAAAGGTTCTCCCCATGGAATTGCCGAGCCGCCCCAAGAACGACCGCTACACCCAGCCCGGACACTACCACGAATTGGAACGCCGCCTCCGCGCCAACCCGCAAACCGCCGACATCCCGGCCCTCGTCTGCTACGCCTTTGACTATCGCACGCGCCTGGGGCCGTTCCTGTTCGCCGACATGCGGCTGCTGACTGCCGGCCCGCGCGCCATCGCCGCCGCGCTGCACGAAGCCGGCTTCACGAAAACGCGCATCGTGCTGCGCCAGTGGAACCCGCAACTTCAAGGCCAGCGAGGCGCGCCTCGACGGCGAGGTGCCGCAGCTGCTGTTCGTCTCCAGCATGCAGATTCACAGCGCCAGCGCCTACGAGATGATCGCCGACGCCTACAAGCTCGGCGAGGACCGGCCGCTCATCCTGGCCGGCGGCGCCAAGGCCATCTACGAGCCGTGGGACTTCTTCGGCTTCGACGCCGAGCAGCAAGTACAGCGCCGACGTCGTCTGCACCGGCGAGGAGTTCGTCCTCCTGGAGCTGCTCGACCGCATCATGGAATCACGCGCGCGGCGGCGAACACCTCCGCAAGACGTTCCATCGCCTGCGCCGCTCCGGCCTGCTCGACGACATTCCCGGCCTGGTCTTCCGCGAAGGCGACGAGAAGGAGCCGCTGGGCCGGCTCATCAACACCGGCATCCAGCGCCTGGTGCAGAACCTCGACGAACTGCCGCACCCGATCGCCAGCCTGGGCCTGCTCGAGCCGCCGCACCGCCGCCGGCATCTCTCGCACAGGGCCGTTGCCGCTCGACAAGCTGCACCGCCACGCCGGCATGATTTCGCTGGTGACGACGCACGGCTGCAAGTTTCACTGCCCCTACTGCCCGATCCCGGCCTACAACCAGTTCACCTTCCGCGTCAAGAGCCCCGAGCGGCTCCGCGATGAGATCAAGGTGTTGGCCGAGCGCACCGGCATCCACGCCTTCTTCGGCACCGACGACAACTTCTTCAACAACCGCGAGACGGTCGAGGAGATCTTCACCGGTCATGGCCAAGGGCAAGGTCCACGGCAAGCCGTTCCGCGACGCCATCTTCTTCGGCACCGAGGCGACCGAGTTCGACGTCTACAAGAACCAGGACCTGCTGCCCCTCTGCCGCGAAGGCGGCCTGCGGGCCATCTGGTTCGGCATCGAGGACATGACCGCCGAGCTGGTCAAGAAGGGCCAGAGCCCGGAGAAGACCAAGCACGCTGTTCGAGGTCCTCAACAAGCATCGGCATCTGCCCGATGTCGATGATGATGCACCACGACGGCCAGCCGCTGGCCAGCCGCGGCAACCTTTACGGCCTGCTCAACCAGGTCAACTTCCTCCGCAAGTCCGGCTCGGTCAGCGTGCAGGTGACGATCCTGACGCCGTCGGTCGGCAGCAAGGGCTACGAAGAGCCGTACGAGAAGGGCATGGTCATCGACCAGGCGGGCGACCACAAGGTGGAGGATTACCAGTACGACGGCAACCACTGCATCGCCACCGAAGACCCGACTCCCTGGCGCAAGCAGCTCAACATCTACCTGGGCTACGCCAGCTTCTACAACCCGCTGAACTTCGTCAAAGCGATCGCGAACTGGAAAGACCCGCTCTGGAACTACAGGGTCATCTACCAGGTCTACGGCATGGTCGGCCTGGCCAAGTCCGTCGTGCAAGGCTACGGCTGGCTCAAAAGCCTTTGGAGCGGCCCCGTCACCAAAAAGCAAGAAGTGCCGCGACCCCGGTTGGAAATGGTCCCGCCACCCGTTAGGCCGGTGGCTTTGGTCGAGGCATAAGGAGTTTAACCACAGAGACACAGAGAGCACAGAGAAAACAAATAACGTGGTGAATCGCTGGAACCACAATGTCGCTTAATGGAAAATCTCCCCTTTCTTGAATTCTCTCTGTGTTCTCTGTGGTTCGTTCAAGTCGATTGGCCCGGCTTCAAAAGAAATGCGGAGCCAATGCGATTTATCCTTGTGTTCGCGGTTTTTCGGCTGGTATACTTGAGGAGTGACTTGAGCGACGCAAAACAGCATCAACAAGCGAGGCTTCCATGACACCTCTTTTCGCTTTCGCGTTTTCGCCGATGGACATTGGCATTGTCCTCATCATCGGCGTGCTGCTTTTCGGCAAGCGTCTCCCTGACATGGGCCGCTACCTTGGCAAAAGCATCACCGAATTCAAAAAGGGGATGAAAGGTCTCGAAGACGACGTCGACATCTCCGCCCCGCCGCACACGTCCCCGGTCGCGCAGACGCAGCATGCTCCGCAGCAACAGCCCGAGGCGATCCGCGCTCCGCAGCGCGTGGCGGCCACCGCCCCCAAATTCGAGGACGTGCCGGCGAATCCACCGCAGGTATAACAGGCACGGTATCATTCACGTAGAACGGATTGCCAATCCGTTCTACAAGCACTCGCCACGCCACTGCGACTCACCTGGACCGACGCCGGCGATTTGTGTACAATTCACTTTCCACGGGCGCTTAACTCAGCGGCTAGAGTGCTATCCTCACACGGTAGAAGTCGCTGGTTCGAATCCAGCAGCGCCAATGAAGCAACCCATGATGAGAAGGTCTGCCTCATGAAGGCCCTTGAAAAGATTTTTACCTCTAAACGGACCATGGCCGAGATGCAGGAGGCCGCCGAGTGTGCCGCCAAGGGAATACGCGACCCGCAGCTCCTGAAGCACGCCCGCCGGAGCATGGACCGAATCCGCGAGAAGATCCGAAAAGAACAGGGGATTCTGGATATTGGGGTTCCCGCTATCCGTGAACTACGTGATAGATGAGGTACGTCCTCGCCTCGTCCGTCGCATTCAAATGGCTGGTGCCCGAAGTAGATACGGACAAAGCCTTGCTCATTTTGCTCCCGTAACGACAGTTCTTCACATCCGCATTCATCTAAAACTACCAATCAGGCGATTGACTTCCCGCCGAATGCGGGTTTCGCGCAATTTGAACTAGACAACATTTCTTCCTCCGGAGATGATATGCGACCGACGTTTTAGATTAGGTGACCTCGTTTCACGGATGAAACCCATGCCAAGCGAAGCTCCCTTCTCCGTTCTCTGGAAGCTCCTGCTCTGCGGGCGAAGCGATCAGACCGGCCCAAATAAATTTGCCGAACTCGCACGGTCTATCAAGCTGCGTTATCTCGTGACCGGAACCGGCCGAAGCGGCACGGTTAGCCTGGCGTGCGCGCTAACGCGTGCGGGCATTTCATGCAGCCATGAGCGCTTTTTCCGGGGCGGCAGCGCCGAGGAGGCGGCGGGGTTGCTCGCGGAGGGCGGGGGCGGCAATAGCTATTGCTCGTCGCATTGCGGCTTGCCTGAGGCGGGCGAAACGGTTTTGGCGGAGAGCAGCTACATGGCCGCGCCTTATTTGGCGGCGCCGATGCTAGCGGACACCACGATTATCCATGCGGTCCGCAGTCCGTGGCGGGTCATCCCGTCCTTTCTCAATGGCATACAATTCTTTCGTGATGAGCCGATTCACGATCACGAGCGTTTCATTTACGGCGTGCTGCCGGAGCTAAGACACATCGACAGCCCAATGGATCGAGCCGCGTATTACTACATCCACTGGAACTTGATGATCGAATGGTTGTGCGCGAGGCGACCGCCGGCGCAATACTTCCTTCATCGGGTGGAGGATGGTCCGGACGGTTTGTTGCGGCATTTGGGCACAGCCACGAGCGAACCGCAACCGTCGGCACGCGGCGAGCTAAACAGCATCAAGGATTGGCAGCCGCATATGAAGCCGCCGCCCGCCAAGCCCATCCCGATCGAGGAGATCTTGCGCTCCAAGTACCTACCGGAACTGTCGAAGTTGGCCGAGCGCTATGGCTACGACAGTTTGCCGGACTATGACGCTGATCCGAAGTGCCAGGAGGACAACAGCGCTTCCAGCCAGGCGGAGGCGCCGTCGGCTCCGCCGTTGCTCGTCGAAGCCGGCTTTCGGGGTTTCAACCTGGTCCACTGGTGCAGCACCTATTATGGCCTCGACATCAAGATCGGTGCCATTGACTTACAAACCGCGACGCACGCCGTCTTGCATCGACTCGCCGACCGCGGCGCATGCGTAGTCGGTAGGTCCATTCGCGAGGTGAAGGAGAAAGTCGCCGAAGAAGTGGGACGCCGGGCCGGCAAGGTGATGCACGCCGCGGGTTAAGGTACTCCGAAACCCGCGGGTCAGGGCATTGGCAGTTAAATAAAACCCGCGGGTTTCGGAGTACCTCAACCCGCGGCTTATCAGGGAAAAGGCAATATGCAGCAACGCATTCTCGTCACCGGAGGACTCGGTTATCTCGGCAGCATCATTTGCGAGCACCTGCTTGACGCCGGCCATCCTGTCACCGCGCCTGACAATTTGCATTATGGCCGGGGCCAACAGGGTTTATTTCACCTATGCGCCAACCCGGATTTCACCTTTCAAAAAGGCGACGTGCGTGACGAGGCGGTGATGAAGGAGGCCCTGCGAAGCGCCGACGTCATCATTCACCTTGCGGCCATCGTGGGCGCTTCAGCGTGTGAGCGCGACCCTCTGTTGGCCACCAGCGTCAACTTCGACGCCGTGCGGTTACTCAAACGTTTGCGTGGCGCGCAGCAATTAGTGATCTATCCCAATACCAATAGCGGCTACGGTATTACCAGCGGAACCCAGGCGTGCACCGAGGACAGTCCGCTTCGCCCGATTTCTCTTTATGGGCGCACGAAGGTCGATGCTGAACGCGTCTTGCTCGACTCACCCAACACCATCGCGCTGCGTTTGGCCACCGTCTTCGGCATGTCGCCGCGCATGCGCCTCGATTTGCTTGTGAATCATTTCGTTTATGCGGCGGCGAACGACGGGTATCTGGTGATCTTCGAGAAGGATTTCAAACGCAATTTCGTCCATGTGCGCGACGTTGCTGAGTGCATGCTGCACTGCGTCGCCAACGCCAATGAGATGACGGGCCGGGCGTACAACGTGGGCCTGGACGAGGCCAACCTTTCCAAGGAAGAATTGGCACGCAAGATCCAGCGTCATGTGCCCAAGTTTTACTTACACTTCGCGGCCATCGGCGAGGACCCGGATAAGCGGAACTATGCCGTTTCAAACCAGCGCCTGCGCGAGGCGGGCTTCAGCGCCCGGCGCGGTATCGATGACGGAATCCGCGAATTGCTGCAAGGTTATGCGATGATGGGGCGGGGGCTGTTTCGCAATGCGTGAACGAACGAAGGCCAAGCTGTGGGACGGCTCTCCTGAGCCGTCCAATCGTGCGGACGGCTCAGGAGAGCCGTCCCACATTTGTGAAACCGTGACCGCCGCAATTCTCGCCGGCGGCTTGGGGACGCGGTTGCGACCCGCAGTCGGCGATGTTCCCAAGGTGCTGGCGCGCGTTAACGGCCGGCCGTTCGTCACTTTTCTTTTAGAGCGATTGGTTCAGGCCGGCGTCACGCATGCGGTCCTATTGACGGGCTACCAGGCGGCGCAGGTGCAAGAAACGCTTGGCGATTCCTATGACGGCATGAAGTTGGTGTATTCTGTTGAAACCACTCCGCTCGGCACCGGAGGCGCGTTGCGACAGGCGCTGCCCAAATTAAAAGCGGAATCCGTGCTGCTTCTGAACGGCGACTCCTTTTGCGACGTCGGCCTGTCACGCCTGCTAACAGCGCACGGGCGCCGCCGCGCGGATGTCACCATGGCCTTGGTTCACGTGCCGAATACGCAGCGCTTTGGTCGAGTTGATACAATCGCGAACGGCAAGATCGCGCACTTCGGCGAAAAGCAAGGCCACGCAGGTTCGGGATGGATCAACGCGGGCGTCTATGTCTTGTCGCGAAGCCTCGTCGAAGGCATTCCGCGGAAGCAAGCCGTCTCGCTCGAACGCGATTTGCTCCCAGTTTGGGTCCAGTCGCGACGTTGCTTCGGCTTTAAAACGAACTGTCGCTTTTTGGACATCGGCACGCCATCCTCTTATGCGAAAGCGACGGTCTTTTTTCATGGTCAACCAGTGGCCCCGATTGCGTGATCGTCGCCTCTCGGTCGGCGAAAGACCTCCTTTGGCGGAGCGAAAGGCGACGATACAAGGAACTGTCCATGCCTACCCCGGAACTCGTCCTTCATCGGCCAAAACCCCATTGCCGGATCAGCATCATCTTGCTCGACTGGGGCGTGCGCGAGAGCTTTCACAGCCTGCAATACCTAAATCAGCAGACCGTGCCGCGCGATGAGTATGAGCTGATCTGGCTCGAGTTTTATGGCAAGAAGCCCATCAAGCTTCAGGAAATGGTTTGGCGCCAGGGCAAAGAGCAACCACTCCTCGACCAATGGGTCGTCGCCGGCTATCCGAGTGACATGATCTTTAACAAACACCGGCTTTATAATCTGGGGCTACTCGTTGCGCAGGGTGAGTATTGCGTGATTTGCGATTCCGACGCGATATACACGCCCAACTTTATTGCCAAGCTGCTTGAAGCATTCGAGCAAACGCCCAATGCCGTCGTGCACCTGGATCAAGTCCGCAACGCGGACCGGCGCTTTCATCCGTTCGCCTACCCGTCGATCGCCGAAGTTCTGGGGGCAGGCTGCATCAATTGGCATGACGGCATCTCGCGCGGCCTGGACAACAGCCCGGATATGCTTCACGACGCCAACTACGGCTCCTGCATGGCTCGCGCCGCGCGACGCCATGCTGGCGATTGGCGGCGCGGATGAGCATATCGATTATCTCGGCTACATTTGTGGGCCTTATGACATGACGTTTAGGCTTGTCAATCAGGGCCTGGACGAGCGCTGGTTGCGCGACGAATATTCCTACCACGTCTGGCACCCCAATGAAGGCTGTGTCAACATCGACTACCAGGGCCCCAACGATGGCCGCGGCATGTCGCTGCGGTCGCTCGAATCGCGCACCATTGGCCGGGTTGAGCCGTGTGTGGAGAACCCGTGGATTCGCGAGCGACGCCAGGGCGCACGGTTGACGGCGGAGCAGCTCCTGGAGTACGTGGCCCTTCATGACGAACCAACCTGGCGTGTGGGCCAACAGCCGGCGCCGACGAGGCGGTGTTTTTGCTAGAACCTGATTATCACGGCTTCAACCTCTTCCGCCATCGCCGGCATTGGTATGGTTTGCCGCTTCAGGATGGTTATTTCGACGCTCGTCACGCGCGGCGTTATCGCGTGCTATTGGACGGAGTTGACATGGCGCACGTGAAGCATCTGGTCGATTATTACAACGCCCTGCCGAAAACGTGGTGGAAACGGCTGGCACACCAACCCCTCAGCCAATTGCCGCGCCGCGCCGCCCGCAGGCTCGGGAAGGAATTGAGCCGACTGTTTTGAGGAAGTGCCAGTGTGCCCAACAATCGCCGACTCCCAACGCTCTTCCTCCCCCCCTTACGAAGGGGGGGCCGGGGGGGGTTCTTCCTTCATCGACCGCGAATTCGCGCGCCTCGCCCAGCGCTCTCCCTGGATGGCCCGCTTTACCATCAACGGCCAGGAGTTCGGCTCCGGGTCTCAATCACGATGACGATGTACGTCCGCGCGCACTTTTTTCGGCACGTCGTCCCACACCCAACGCATCCTCGAACTCGGCTCCTGCCAGGGTGGCGGCACCTTTCAACTGATGCGCCATGCCGGTGTTCAAGAGATCGTCGCGATTGAAGGGCGCGACTTCAACATTGAAAAAGCCGAGTTGGTGCAAAGCATTTTGAACGCCAGCAAAGTGCGCTTTCTCCAGGGCAATCTCGAAACGTTTGATTTCGCGCCGCTTGGCCAGTTCGATGCCGTCTATTGCGTCGGCGTGCTTTATCATTTGCCCCGGCCCTGGGAATTGCTCGAGAAATTGGCAAACGTCGCGGACGTGCTTTACATAAACACCCATTATTGTGCGCGCCGCGAAATCACCATGACCCTTCACGGCTACGAAGGCAAACAATGGGACGAGTTCGGCTATGAGGATCCGCTCTCCGGGATGTCGGCCTGGTCGTTTTGGCCAACGCTGGAAGCGTTGACGCGGATGCTTCGCCATGCCGGTTTCGTCGCGGAATCCTCGATACCGATTCGGTGGGCACCGGTCAAAGTCCGCATGGGACGACGATCCTGGCGCGGCGGCGCGCGACACTGTCCGCGAACGAGGAATCGATGCTCGAGGAAAGGACACGGACGATTCTCGGCAAGTTGCCTGCATCCGCGGGGTCGTTGCGAGCGGCGAAAAAGACTTGGTGGCGGCAGTGTGTTGGCGCACTGCGTCGGCGAGCGGGGGCGGTGTTAGCCCCCTGAATTCTATTTACCCCTTAAATCAGGGGGCTGACGCCCCCCGCTCGCCGCGTTGGGTTATGTTGTGCAAAAGCGCCTGCATTTTATCCGCGACTTGATAGCGCCGCGAAACCAGGCGGCGGCGCTGGGCGTGATCCTGCTCGCATAGCTTGCGCAGTTCTATTTGAAAATCGTCGAGCGCTCTCAAAACATCCGCGCCGGGACACGCCTTGGCGACATCCGCGCGCACGGCGGTCCAGGCGTCCATGATGGTTTCATGGATAGGCGCCGATGCGGCAGGCGGCGTGGCCCCATTGGCGGGAAGATTGAGGCTCCAGGGCGTGCGGCGATTTTGGCCGATTTTTACGTCCAATGGAAGAATGGGGCAGATTTGGCCGAGCTTTTCCATGAACAAACCGTCGGCGTGATCTTCAGTGGCCTTGGTTTCGGGCCAATATTCGTCGTTAGGAAAATGGTTTAGGATCGAACGGCGGTGGCAGAGTTGCAAGTAATCGACCTGGCAATCCATGATGCGGCCCTGGCAGCATTTACCTCCCGGAGCGCGGGCGCGGCGTTCGCCGACGATCGCGCTTTGCCCATCCGCGCCGAGCCAGCCGATGTCTTCGGAAGCATACATGGCCATGGCGTCCGGCGCGGCACGGAACGCAGCGACGAAAGTGGCGAAGGCATTGGGATAAAGTAGGTCGTCGTCGCAGAGATACATCACCAACTCGCCGCGCACCAGGTCTTGGCGAAAACATTCGTTGAAGCACCAGGGCGCCATCGCCCGCCGGCGGCGCAGCGCGCGCGTCTCG
Source organism: uncultured Planctomycetota bacterium (assembly GCA_963750865.1). Taxonomy (GTDB): domain Bacteria; phylum Planctomycetota; class Planctomycetia; order Gemmatales; family Gemmataceae; genus CAVVSQ01. Next base: position 303,010 of record CAVVSQ010000014.1, on the reverse strand, counting down.
TTCGAGCGCACGATTTGCACGCGTGGATCATGGGCCCAGGGAAACTCATCAAAAAATCCCCGGTCATAAAGACGCCCGCTATCCATCACAATCGCTTGCCAATCCGCGTGCGTTTGCGCCAGCACGCTATCGACCGCCTGGGGCAGGAGCCCCGGCTTGTCGTGGGACACGATAAGGATAGCGATGGACGGGTTCGCCGAGACGGTCATGCGGTGCCCTCACCGGGGATTGCAGTCGCGTGAAATGCTGACAAAAGGGAGGAGATGAGGCAAGGTCAATTGACGGGCTTCCAGGGAAATTGGTAATTATGGGACGCATGATCCGCGGGATTCGGAGTACGCTCATCCCGCGGCTCGGGAAATGGGCTGGAGTGAACATGGGACGGCAGGTCATTCCCGTCGCAGAATATCGGCAGACGCTGCACGAGGTCAACCAGCGCTATCGGCAAGCCTGGGATCGCGCTGAGCGTTTGCAAGACGAGCTTGACCACATCAAGAAATCGCGGGCTTATCGTTTGCTGTGCGGCTGGCGGCGCCTTGCTCAGCGGCTGTTCCGCGCTGCCGCACCTAAGCCGACGCCCGAGGCACCCTTTGTCACGGAGTTTTTGGGCGACGCCGCTACGCCGCCAAACGGCACGGTCAGCGTCATCATTCCGTTCAAGGATCGCTTGGATTTGCTGAAGACATGTCTGCATGCCTTGAAGCGCACGCGATACCCGATTCGTGAGGTCCTGTTGCTAGACAATGGCAGCACCTGCCCGCGCCTGCTGCGCTATCTTGGTCGAATTGGCACGCTCCCCGGCATCGCGAGTATTCGCGCGTCCGGAGCCTTTTAATTTTGCCAGTTTGTGCAACTTTGGCGCATGGCAGGCGGCCGGCGATTTCGTGCTGTTTCTCAACAACGATGTAGAGCCGCAAACTCCCGATTGGCTGAAGCATCTCGTCGGCTTGGGTTGCCGCGACGATGTTGGCATCGTCGGAGCGACGCTGTTCTACCCGGATGGCACGCTTGCAGCACGCGGGCATTTATCCGACGTGCCGAGTGCGATTGGCAGCACACCGGTCGCGGGTTCAAGGAAGGCGATTTTCGCAAGCACGCGGAGTTGGCGCGAGCGCGTACCGTTCCCGCGGTCACGGGAGCGTGCTTGCTGATGCGCCGCGCGCTGTTCCACGAGCTGGGTGGATTCGATGAACGTCTGGCGGTGACCTATAACGATGTCGATCTTTGTTGCCGTGCCGCGTGCCCGGGGGTTCAAGGTCGCGATCAGCCCCCAGGCGCGGCTGTGGCACCATGAGTCGCTGAGCCGAGGTTTCACGAGAGATAAATCCGCGGGATTCGGAGTACCTCAGCCCGCGGCTTGATGACACAAAAGAAATACACCCAAGAAATCAACAAGCTCGCCTTGACAGGTATTTGACGTGGCGCGACAATAATATACTCGTTGGATTAAAGCACCGGAGGAATTTCCCGTGGCCACGTCCGCAGAGATGGATTCTGCCCAAGTGCGAGACGCTGAGCATTCTCCATCTTCCCAATTGCGCGTGTTGATCGTCGAGGACTACGAAGACAGCGCGGTCAGCATGAAAACGCTGCTCCGTCTGCTGGGGCACGACGTTGACGTTGCCTTCGACGGCATTGAAGCGTTGGCCAAGGCGGCAAGCGGGCGCCGGATGTCGTGTTGCTTGATATCGGCCTGCCCGGCTTGAACGGGTGGGAAGTCGCCAAGCTGATTCAAAAACAGTCCACGGACAAAAAACCTTTCTTTATCGCCATTACGGGCTACGGCAAGGAAGAGGACCGGCGCCACTCCGAGGATGCGGGAGTGGACCTGCACTTGCTCAAGCCGGTCGATCCCCAGGAATTGGCGGCCATTTTGCGCCGCTTCCAGCGCGTCATCAAATAATTACTCTTCGACGACTTCGTACGTCCCCTGCCCCGCGTGCTTGAGCTTGCCCTGCTTGACAAGCTCGTCCCAAACCGCCTTGGGGAATTGCTGCGGCGGCGTGATGGCGACGATGTCAAATTTTTTGCCGGCCGTCGTCGGGCCGTAATTGAGGCCGGACTCAGCATCAAGCCGAGTCACTTTGAGCTTCTTCCGAAATGCCTTGAAAGCGGCCTTGAGTTGCTCCCGAGTGGGCATGCCGGACGGGTCAGTTGGGGACATCGGTTGACTCCGTGATATTGTAAAACCGCCGTGCGGTATCGCCGAAAATCATGGCTCGTTCATTGTCGCTGAGCGGCCCGAGCGCTTCAACCAGGGCCTCATAAACCTGTTCGTAGCTGCCGGCGAGTTCGCAAACCGGCCAATCCGAGCCGAACATGCAGCGCTCGGGGCCAAAAGCGTCGACCGCGGCTTGCACATAAGGCCTCAAATCGACCGGCGTCCACTGTTGCCAACTCGCCTCCGTGATCATGCCCGATAATTTGCAAAACACGTTCGGAAACTGGGCGGCGGCGCAAATGCGGCAACCAGTCGTCGAGTTGGTGTGCGCGAATGTGCGGCTTCGCCAGGTGATCGATGACCATCGGCAGCGTCGGTAAATGGCGGGCAAGCGCGGGCACGTGCCTCAAGTGCTGGACATAAAATAGCAGATCGAAGGGCAAGCCGTGCTTTTCGAGGATCTTGAGCCCCCGCAAAACATTGGCGCGGACGATGAAATCATCGTCGGGCTCGTCTTGCGTGATGTGCCGGGCGCCGACGAAGCGGGGATACTGCTTCATCTCCAAGACCTGCGCATCGCAATCGGCGGCGGCGAGGTCAATCCACCCAACGACTCCTGCGATGAACGGATAGCGCTGCGCCAGCGCCAGCGCCCAGCGATTCTCGGCCAGATTGTGCTGCGTTTGCACGAAGATCGTCTGCTTCACCGATAACGCATCCAGGTGCGGCTTCAAGTCCATGGGCAGAAAATCGCGCCGGATGGGTGCATGCGTGGGTGCGTCGAGCCAACGAAAATCGAACGGTTGGCTCAGTTGCCAAAAATGTTGGTGGGCGTCGATGATGGTGGCCATGCAATCAATCCATGCGGACGCCGACCAACAACAGGACGTTGGCGAAGCGCTGGCGGTCGCCGGTCTGTATGGTGAGAACGTGATCGGGCGTTTCGACTGCCTTATAAAAATCCCACTTGGGAATCGGCTCGAGCTTAAGCGCGAGACCGGCTTTTTTGACTACGGCACGAAAATCGTCCCAAACGGCGGGATCGGCGTCCAAGGTATATGGGTCGTCCTTTGTATACATCATCGTATGGACCGTATCCACGGGGATGGCGGACAGGACGGCTTCCAAAACCTGGCGCAGGTGACGATTCCCGGCGCCAGGTTGAGGCACACGATCTCCGCGTTGGGCCCCTTTTTGGTGGACACGGGATAATTGCCATCGGCGATCAGGATCTTGGCGTGGTGCCCGGCACGGGCCAAGACTTCACTAATGCGCGGATGGATAAGTTGATGTTTGAGCATGGCGGTCTCGTGGTGCGAATGTATGTCTGGATCCGCGGGATTCGGAGTACCTCATCCCGCGGCTTGGCCACCCACCTCCCAAGCCGCGGGATGAGGTACTCCGAATCCCGCGGATCTTATTTACCTCAAGCTGAGAACCATTTTCTAAACGCCGCGATGGTCTGCTGAGCGGCCGCTTCGGAATCGGGATAGGGCAGCGCCTCGGCCGAGGCGAAGCCGTCGAAGTCGATGGCGCGCAGCGCCTCGGCGATGGGGGCATAATCGATGTGGCCCAAGCCGGCGGGACGGCGATTGGAATCGACAAAGTGAAGGTGGCCGATGAGACCCTTGCCCGCCCGCAGCGCCGCGGCGATGTCCGCCTCTTCGATGTTCATGTGAAATAAGTCGGCCAACAGCACGACGTTCTTCGTCGATAAACGCCCCAATAATTCGGCGCCGCCGGCAATCGTGTTGGCCATGTTGGTTTCATAGCGATTGAGCGGCTCGAAAATCAGCGGGACCTTGTAGTGCCGGGCATGCTCGCCAAGCTCTTCGAGACCGTCGCACAGATGCCCCAGCGCCGCGGCATGATCGCCGCCGTCGGAGCGTCCTTGCATCGAGCCGATGATGGCCGGCGCTCCGAAGGGACCGGCCAAGTCGATGATGGAACGGACAAAGTCGCGTGCTTGCCGGCGCGCTCCGGCGTCCGGCAAACAGAGGTGCAAGCGATTTTTGACCCAGCCCGCTCCGGTGCCCATGGCCGCCAGCGCCAGGCCGTGATCGCCGAGCAAGCTTTGCAATTGTTTGCCATTGAGCGCGGCGGCGGACGGCGGAAATATCTCCACGGCATCGAAGCCCAGCTTTTTCGCCAGGCGGCACGCCGAAGGCAGATCGTCCCAGAATATAAAGGGCCCGCCGCGTGCTTCGGGAACGAGACTCACGGTGACGCTGGAGCGTATCATTGCGTTGTTCCCGAGGAGCCGCTGCGGACGCAGTAATGCGGTTTGGCGTGACGCACATGTAAAATCGCTTACTGCGTGCGCGGCCTCTTTATCAAATGGTCACGGACGAAAAGCCGCCATCGACGACGATGTTTTGGCCGGTGACGAACGACGAGGCGCGCGGCGAGGCAAGCCAAACGACGGCGCCGGCGAGTTCTTGCGCTTCGCCGAAGCGGGCCATCGGCGTATGGCCAACAATCTGGCTGCCCCGTTCGGTGTAGGTGCCATCCGGCTTCATGAGCATGGCCCGGTTCTGCTCGGCGGGGAAGAAGCCTGGACTGATGGCGTTGACGCGCACGCCGCGGGTGGCCCATTCGCGTGCCAAGAATTGGGTGAGATTAAGCACGGCCGCCTTGGCCGCCGAATAGGCGACGACGCGGGAGAGCGGCAGAATCGCCGACATCGAAGCGATATTGATGATGCTGCCCCGCCCAGCAGCAACCATGCTCTCGCCGAAGACCTGGCATGGAAGCAAGGCACCGCCAACAAGGTTCAGGTCGAAGACGCCCTGCCAGCCGGCCAGCGACAATTTCCAGAAATCCCCGCCGGGCGGCAGTGTCCCTTCGGGCTTGTTGCCCCCTGCCCCGTTGACGAGCACGCTGACGGTTCCCCAGCGAGTGCTGACGGCATCACGCGCGCTGACCAGCGAGTCGCGATCCAGGGCGTCGGCGGCGTGGAACATTGCCAGGCCGCCGCCGGCCTCGATGACGCGGACGCGCTGCTTGCCCCGCTCCTCGTTGCGGCCCACCAGCGCGACGCGCGCCCCCGCCGCGGCGAGTGCCTCGGCCATCGCGCCGCCCAAGACGCCGGTGCCACCCAGAACAACGGCGGTTTCGTCTTGGAGGTTGAAGAGATCGTTATTCATGCTTCGCCTCTACGCCTCGTAATGATGCATTGCACCTCGTCAAACGTCCGTTATATGTAAATGGGTGGCACGCCCTGAGGTACTCCGAAGGGCGTGATCCGGGACAGAACCACGCCCTTCGGAGTACCTCAGGGCGTGCCACCCAACGCCTACCCATTTATTGTCGCCAAAAACAGCGGCTTCAAGTGGCGCTCGAAGAGGTTGTCCGTCACGTTTTTGGCGACGGTTGCTTCGCAGCGTCTCGAGCAGCCTCAAGTAGCGTTCGCCCATTTGGGCGGCGATTTTGTAGCCGACGTGGATCAACTGGCGCAGCGATGCATTGAACGCCGGGTTGCGCGGGTCGTGGCGCAGGGCGGCGACGAACTCTTCGGCGGACCAACCTTGCACGATCGCCGGCGAAGGCAATCGCCGGGCATCAATGTCAATCACGGCGGCGTAAGGTGCGCACAGCGTGCTTCGCGTTTTTCCAGGGCCTTGGCGTAGATCTCCTTGGCGAGGCCGAGCCCTTCGCCCCCTGCTTCGGCGAGACCGATAACTTCTTCCAACCAGTTGGTTCCCGCTGTCTTGACGTGAACGCCGGCATGGAAGCGAGCGAGCGCCTGGCGAATGGGTGCGTAGATGGAGAACTTGTCGCTCCCGGAATGCACGCTCAGCTTGAGGTTCCGCGGCAGATCATATTTGCCGACCGCGAACGCAATGACGGCCAGGTCGTCGTTGAATTCCTTGGCGAATTGGGCGACGTCGCCGACGTAGTCGACTCCCTTGTTGAATCGGCCCGTGAATTTGGGCGCGATCGTCTGCACCGGGATCTTTTCGTCAGCGATGGCTGCCAATATCACCAGCAACTCCGGCGGCGTCTGCGGCGCATCGGTCTCGTCCATGGAGACTTCGGTGATGAATCGGCCCGAGCCTTTCGCTTTTTCGATGTGGCGATAGATGTTGCCCGCCTCTTGGACCGCATGAAGGTATTTCGTGGCAATCGCGTTCGACCTCCGCGCGGGTCGTTGCAAAAGGGGCTTCGATACCTGGGATTCGTTGAACTGTGGCCAGATTCGGGATGGCGGTCCATGAAGCCCTTGAGTGCCGCGGGCTCGGCGCGTTGGCCGATCGCGTCGGCGACGTCGATGGTATAAAAATCGGAGCTGGCAATAAAGCCATCGACGGTTTCCAGGCGAATGTGATCGGCATCGACATGATACGGCTTTTTCCAACCCAGCTCGCGCACGGCGGCGTCCGCGGCGGCGCGCACGCTGTCCGGTGCGAAGCCGATGGTGGTGTGTTCGCGGTGCGATTTGTTCCACACCGGAATGACATCGATGCCCTGTTCGGCGGCCAACATGCAGGCGCGCAGTTGCGCTTTCGCCTGATGTGCGAAACGGTCGCCGACGCCGAAGGAATATTTTCCCAAAGCCAACATGATAGCTCCTAGAGATCAGTCGCCGACCGCCACGACGGCCTTGATGACGCCCGTCTCCGGCCTGGTGAACGACGGAAAAACGTCGATTAACTCATCGAAGGCCGCGCGATGCGTGATCCAGGGACGCGTATCGATGCGGCCTTGCTCGATCAACCCTATGATCCTCGCGAAATCGGCTGACAAAGCATTGCGCGAGCATAGCAAAGTGCCTTCCGACTTGTGAAAGATCGGATGGCGGAAACGAATTTCATCGGTGGTGATGCCCACGAAAACGAGCCTGCCGGCGTGGGTAATGAGGCTGAAAGCGTTCGACATGGAAGCACTGTTGCCGGTAGCGTCGATCACCACGTCCGGCAATCGGCCCTCCGTCAGGGCACGCAAATCGGACTCGACGTTTGCCGACGGCAATAGCGTATGGGCGACGCCCATCGTCTTGCGGCAAAACTCCAGGCGTTGCTCGTTCATGTCCAGGACGATTGTCTTGGCACCCGTGAGCTTGACGAATTCGAGCGTGGCCAAGCCGATGGGACCGGCGCCGATGATGAGACAGGTTTCATCCGAGCTGCAAGGCGGCGCGATTGATGGCGTGGCAACCGATCGCCAAGGTTTCCACCAGGGCAAGTTGGTCGAAAGCCAAGCATGCGCGAGATGTGGAGCTTGCGGGCCGGGCACCAGGAACCGGGGCCGCAAGCCGCCATCGCAATGGACGCCCAGAGTCTGGTGCTTTTCGCAACAATTGGTGTGCCCGCGGCGACAGGCGTAGCACTGCTGGCAATTGATGTAGGGCTCCACCGAACAGCGATCGCCAGGCCTTACATTGGTGACGCCGGCGCCGACATCAAGCACTTCGACGCCGAGTTCGTGGCCCGGAATGCGCGGGTAGCTGAAGAAGGGCATCTTGCCGAGGTAGCCGCTGATGTCCGTGCCGCAAATGCCGACCTGATGGACGCGCACCAGCGCCTCACCGGGCTGGGGTTTGTCGGGACCGGGGACGTCAAGACGTTTCCAGTTTTTGGGAGATTCCAGAGACAGGGCTTTCATCGGTGCATCACTCTGAAGGCAGACGGGGCGGCGATTGACCTCGAATATCCTATGGTGCGCCGCGGCACGTAGCCAGTTGATCCGCGGGATTCGGAGTACCTCATCCCGCGGCTTGGATTCTTCTCCCTCCCATTCAAGCCGAGGGATGAGGTACTCCGAATCCCGCGGTTCCTCGTCCCCGGTGGGCAAACACATGGGCGCCCGCTACGATAAGGGCGGTCCAAGCGTATCCCCCATTCACGAGATGTCGTCATGCCAAAAATCGGCTGGCAGCAACTGATTCCTTCGGCCGATTGCTTTCGGGGCGCGGGGCTCTATCCGATCGACGCCTATTCCGAGTTTATGCCGCCGCCGCGCGTCGGCTGGCATGCCTACGCACCGGAAGCGCCCGACCCGCAACTCTTCAATGACGAGGATCCCTGGGGCTGGCACGTCAGTGAATATGAGGAAGCCAACGAAATCCAGCCGGGCCTGGAACAAGTGGCACGCCAGCTCGTGGGACGCATTTGGCATTTGCTGCGCGGCAATTCGAGCCACGGCATCTCGAAACGCTTGCTCGAGAACAACGCCTATTGGCCAAGCGAATTGGCGGCGCGGGCGGGGACGCTGATGCACGATCAAGGTGTGGCGCTCTTGCCGCTGGCGTTGTCGCGCACCCAGGACGACAAGGGGCGTGTGCGCTGGACCGTGTTCGGCGCCAGCGATCAAGGGCCGTCGAAGCCTTTTTGGAAGAGCTTTCAGAAGACGTCGGAGCTTGCGGGGCCGGCGGAGGCTGATCCCGACTTTCTATGCCAACTGCTAAAGACGGTGTACAAGGAAGCCGTCGAGACGGTGGCCGATTTGCACAAAGCGGGATTGCGCATTTTGCCGGAAGGAGAGCCGCCGCTGCCGCTGTGGCGTGAAGGACCATTGCCGGCATGGGCGGAGCCATTGAAACAAGGTGAAGATACGCCGGCCGCCGACGTTAAATACCTGCTCACCTTTCGGCCGTTTGGTCAACTGCCTGCCGCGCTTCGGCAAGCCTATCTGGATGGCCGGCTACATTTGCTGCCGACACCGGCGAGCCTGGTGTTTTGGGGAGTGCCGCGCTTCTTGCGCCTGCACCAAGAATTGCCGCTGGGTTTGCAAGTGCCGCTGCTGCAATTGCTGGCCCGGCATCGCGCTCCGCACGGGCTGCGCGTGCCGCAGGCGGGCATCTTGCAGGAAAACCAGGGTGACCCCGAGCAAAGCCTCCCGTCCATCCGGAATTGGTGAAGAACACCTACAAACGCACCCATCGCTGGGACCGCATCCTCCGCGATCAAGATGAACTGGAACTGTTGCAGCGCGAAGACAAGCTGTTGCACGTCCTGTTCAGCAGCATTCCCGACGACTGCGGTCTTTACGACAAGCCGATGGCTCGCAACGTCCAAATTTGGACGGCCGACGGCGCCTTGCTATTGGACGGTCCCAGCGCAAGCCCGGAGCAACTCAAGCAAGCGATGCGACACCGTGGAAGGCCGGCGGCGTGTTCGGCTATCGCTTTCAGTTTCCCGCCATGCGCGTCGGGTCAGCACGAGGTTTACTGGCAGCGGCCGCTGGCCGGCTTACCATTGCCCGGAAACCAATCAACCGAAGCTGCTGAGCGACGCGCCTCTGGGCTACCTGACGGCATATGCGACGACACCAGGCGAAACCGAAACGGCAGTTCGCGCCTCGTGCCGCCTACCGCGTTTCGCACGAGGCACTGGAAAACCCGGTGGAACTTTGGCCGCGTTTGCAGCGCCGACCGTTGCCGATGGCTTCACTGCCGCTCTACCACCAGCCGGGCAAAGGCCCGCGCAACGCGCGCAACATACGCAAGCTCTTTGAAGCTTTTCAACTTCGAGGCAACCGGCCGTTTGCCGCGCAGTCTGGCCTGTCACCTGTTAACGTTGGCTCGCCATGAAACGCTCGAGCAGTGGCTCGATTCCTTGGGCGATGCGAACTTGGTCACATCGTTGGGCGAGCTTATTGAACCGGACAGCGCGCCGCTGCCACGGCGTGGTGCGAGCAAAACACCGGCGTCGTTGACGTTGGCCCGCACCGCCCGCCGAACGTTCGAGGTCGATTATTGGAAGACCATCGCCCTGCTTGCGGAAGGTCGCTTCCTCAACAAGAACAACGCCGACTGCGTGCGCGATGCCGTCACGCAAAGTCAGCTTCCGTACCACGGTCGGCATCTCGATCCGCTGGCGGCGTACCTCTTGAAATATTACGGCAAGCGCATCGCCGCGTGCGGTTTGGCAGGACAGGCTGTACGCGGCGCACCACCGCTTCCGCTGGCAAACGGATTTCGATTTCTCCTGGATGGGTGGCTGGCTCTTGAACCAAGATCAGCCCGCTGAATGCAACGTGATTACCGTCATCCCGGGCCGCGATCGCAGCCAGGCGGTCATCATGGCGGACCATTATGACACGGCGTACATGGCGGACCGGTACGAAAAGGAAGCGGGCGGCCGAGGCGCCCGCCTGGCGGCATGCGGCGCCGACGACAACCACTCGGCCACCGCCGCGCTGATGCTGGCCGCGCCGATCTTCTTGGCGATGAGCAAGCAAGGGACGCTCGGCTGCGACGTTTGGCTCGTGCATCTCACGGGTGAAGAGTTTCCCGCCGATTGCCTGGGAGCGCGGCATTTGAGCGAAGCCCTGGTGGAGGGAACGCTGAGCCTCGAACTGCCGGATGGCGGCAAGCACGATTTGAGTGCGACGCGCGTGCGCGGCGTGTACGTATCCGATATGATCGCGCACAACAATGATCACGAGCGTGACATCTTTCAAATCGCTCCGGGAACGAGCCGGGCGTCCTTGGGGCTGGCGGAGCACGCCCACCGCGCCAACGCGATCTGGAATGAGTCGGTGCCCGTCTGGAACGGCAAGACGGAACGCGCCGGCAAGATGCGAGGACGCCGCAGTCCCTATGGCAACGCCATCCCCGAGGTGGCGCCGCACCTCGCGCTTAATGGCCAGGTTCGTCCGGTCAGCGACCCGCGCAGCACGCTTTACAACACCGACGGCCAAGTCTTTTCCGATGCCGGCGTGCCCGTTGTCCTGTTCATGGAAAACTACGACATCAACCGCACCGGCTACCACGACACGCACGACACGATGGCCAACATCGACCTGGATTACGGGGCGGCCCTCGCGGCGATTGTCATCGAGTCGGTGGCTCAAGCGGCGAATGAAACGAGTGGCGAGCGATGAGGGGTGAGGGGCGAGCGAGATGCGCTTCCCTTCGGGTCGCGGCTAAACGGTGGGGGTTATGGCAAATCCTTGGCAGCGAGGCGTCGGTGGATTCGCTTTGTGGTCGATTTTGTTTGGCGTCGCGTATACGCAGGCGCAGCTTTATTACTCGAATCAGAATCAGTACTTTCTTCACGGTTTGGCGGCGGCGGGCGATGGCGATTTGCGCGAAGATTGGCTGGCGAATACCAAGGATCCGACGCCGCTTTTTTCCGCGCTGGTGGCCTTCACCGCGAAGTATTTGCACGCGTGGTTTTTTTACGGTTATTATCTCGCGATGCTGGGCCTGTATTTCGTGAGCTTGATCAGCCTGTTCCCGTTGCTGACACGCTCACCCATCAGCCGAACGGCATGGTTTTTATTCATCGCCCTGATGGTGCTCGTGCATGCCGGTGTTCTGCGCCTGGCTTCGGCACGGCTGCTGGGCGTCGATTATCCGTGGTTTTTCCAGGCGGGTCTCGCGGGGCAATATGTGCTGGGCTTCGGCTTGCAGCCCTCTGTCGCCGGCGTGTTTTTAATAACATCGATTGTCGCGTTCCTAAAGAACCGCCCATGGCAAGCCATCGCTTGGGCCTGCCTGGCGGGAGTGCTGCACGCGACGTATTTGCCGACGGCGGCATTGTTGACGTTGGCGTATATGGCGGCGCAATTTCCTCTCCCCCTTACGAAGGGGGGGCCGGGGGGGTCGCTCTGCCGCAAGCGGTTGGCGGTCGCGCCATCCGAATAGGGATCGGCGCCCTGGTCTTGGTAATGCCAAGCGTTATTTACAGCCTGGTCACGTTTAAGCCCACTTCGCCCGAAGTTTTCGCGGACGCCCAGCACATCTTCGCCCACGTCCGCATTCCGCATCATGCCGAGGTCGCGCGCTGGTTCGATTGGGTCGCGTGTGTGCAGATTTTGTGGATCGTCTTCGCCATTTTTTTGGTGCGTGGCAGCCGCTTGATGTTGCTCATGGTGGTGCCGTTTCTCGGGGCGGTGGGGCTGACCTTAGTTCAGCTGGCGACCGCGAATGACACGCTCGCCCTTATGTTCCCCTGGCGAACGTCGGTGATTCTAGTGCCGATTGCCACCGCGGTTGTACTGATCAAATTCGGCGGAATTTGTGCGACCCTGGTTGGACAATCATCGGCGAATCGCCAATGGTTTCAGCATCGCGGTGGTCGCCGGGTGCGTGCTGGGCGGGCTGGCGATTTCATACTTTGGGCTTGGTTATCAGAGCAACCCGGATGAATTGCCCATACTGCACTTTGTGCGGACGCATCGTCAGCCGGGCGATGTCTACCTTATACCCGTCGAGATCGCCAAAGTCGAAGCCGGGAGCGCGGGGCGTGACTTCGTCGAACTTCCGACCGGCGCCGCGGCGCGGCAAGGCAGGCGAGTTCATCGCCATCGACTTGCAAGGGTTTCGCCTGACGACGGGATCGCCTATTTATATTGATTTCAAGTCGATCCCCTACCAGGATGAAGAGGTTTTAGCATGGTACAATCGCGTCCAGTGGTGCATCGACGTGTATGCCGAGCCTTCGGTATCCACGGAAGCGCTGCGTGCCGAAACTGATTGACAAGGGAATCACGCACGTCGTGGTGCCGTCGGCCAAGGCGTTGCCCTTCTCCCAGCTGGGGAGACCGCTTTTCGAGGACGAAGCCTATAGCCTAATCCCGGTGGCCGACAAGTAAGCGCTTGCATTTCCGCAGGTGGGATGAAACAATACGGGAATCATAGGGCACATCTTCGCCTGCCCGCGTGAGGGACATCATCATGAGCCGCAAAGCGCTGGTCGTCGAGGACGAAAAGGAGCTCGGCATGCTCCTGGGCGAGCATCTCCGGCGCTGGGGCTACGAGCCCACGGTGCTGCACGAAGGCGCCTCGGCCACCGCCTGGGTTCGCGAGCATCAGCCCAGCGTTATCCTCTTGGATTTGCTTCTGCCCGACACCGACGGCTTCACGATCTGCGAAAATCTCAAGCTGGATCGGGAAACCAACCTCATACCCATCGTGATGGTCACCGCTCTGTCGGCGCTGGAGGACCGCGTCAAGGGACTCCAAGTCGGCGCCAATCGTTATTTGACGAAACCCTTCAGCGCCGACGACCTCGCCAAGGCCATCCAGGAGGCGCTGGCCTGGCAAGAGGATCTCAAGCTCCGCGGCACGGAAGGGGAAATCCGCTTTCAAATGCAAAGCGACACGCAATACCTCGAAGAACTCAATCACCTGCTCGCCTCGCTATTTTTATTCAGTGGCCTATCGCAACCGCAAGTCAAGCAACTCACGACCGCCGTCCGGGAGCTGGGCACCAATGCCGATCGAGTGGGGTCATAAAAAGCAGGCCAATCGCATCGTCACCGTCGATTATCGGATTGACCAGGATAAGATCGCCATTTCGATCAAGGACACGGGCACCGGCTTCGACCCCGAGAATTTGCCGCATGCCGCCCATCCGGACGATCCCATCGCCCACATGATGGTTCGCGAGGCGCTGGGTTTGCGTGAAGGCGGCTTCGGCATCCTCATGTCGCGCGGGTTGGTCGACAAGCTGGAATACAACGAAGCCGGCAATGAAGTGAAGCTGGTGAAGTATTTCCCCAAAGAGCCCGCCAAGGAAGAGCCACGCACGCCGTAAGCGGTTTAATCTCGTCACCAGGCTCCGCCCGGTGACGCACTGCCTAGCAGGCTCCGCCTGCACGAAACTCGCCGAAAAAGGCGAATCTCGCGGCAATGTGGTCGCAGGACGAGGCGGAGCCTCGTGGGCAGTGCGTGACCAGGCGGAGCCTGGTCACGAGGAAAAGAAGCCGCGGGTTTCGGAGTACCTCAACCGCGCTGCTTGTGACGGTCAATGATGGCCGTGGGCGTGCCCGTGGCTGGGATCGAACTTGGGCGGATCGAAGGTGACGTCCGGCGGGGCCCAGTGGCAGATGCCTTGCAGCCAGCCGCAAAAGAGCGCAACGCCGAGCAACAGGCCGGCGGCCAACAATTGCCACCAAAAGTTCGGGATGACGGCGACGACGAGATTCAAGTCACTCGGCGAAATGTGCGACCAAACTTGAGCGGCGACGACCATCAGCAACACCAGCGGCACCCAAGCACCGCGTGCCAGCACCGGCCAAGTCTTCGCCCAGTTCACCCCCCACAGCCACCACGCCACCCAGACGATGACCAACGAAGCGTGCATCGCCAGCACGAGAAGTTGGACGACGAGATCGCCCAGATTGAGTACGATGTCCCAGATATTCTGAAAGATGATCGTCGAGCTGTTGCATGTCGGCCCCGATTGCTGGATATAATTTGCATTGCCAAATTAGAATACTGAAGGGGCATCGTCAATGCACGCGATCCGCGGGATTCGGAGTGCCACATCCCGCGGCTTGACACCTGCCCCAAGCCGCGGGATGAGGTACTCCGAATCCCCCGGGTTTCCAGGGAGCAATGCATGCCGCTGTTCGGTGCCCATATGTCGATCGCGGGGGGTTACTTCAAGGCCCTGTTGGCCGCAAAAGCGCATGATTGTCGTGCCGTGCAAATCTTCACCAAAAACAACAATCAATGGGCTGCCAAGGCGCTGTCGGACGAGGACGTTCGCCTTTTTCGGCAGAATCGACACGAAGCGGGCGTTGAGGTCGTCATTGCCCATAATTCTTATCTCATCAATTTGGCATCCCATGACCCAACCCTTTGGCGGCGCTCGCTGGAGGCGTTTGTCATCGAAATGGAGCGGGCGGAAGTGCTGGGCCTCGACTACCTCGTGACGCATCCGGGCGTGCCGGTGGACGGCGATGAAGAGTCCGGGTTGGCGCGGGTGGCACAGGCCCTTGACGAAATCCACCGCCGCTGCCCGCGCTATCGAGTGAAGATTCTGCTGGAGACCACCGCGGGTCAGGGAAAAAGTCTTGGCCATCGCTTTGAGCACCTGGCCGAAATCATCAAGCGCGTGCGCCGCTCCGACCGGCTTGGCATTTGCCTGGACACTTGCCATGTGTTTGCCGCAGGTTATGCGCTGGCGCCTGCGAAAGCAGTATCGGGCCACGATGCGCGCCTTCGACCGCATCATCGGCCTGGAGCGGTTGCATGTTTTTCACATAAACGACAGTAAAAAGGCATGCGGCAGCCGCGTGGACCGCCATGCCCACATCGGCGAGGGGCACCTTGGTCTGGAAGGGTTCCGGCACCTCGTCAACGACCGACGCTTTCGCAACCATGCCATGATCTTGGAGACCGCCAAGGAGGGACCCAACGACGAAGTCATGGACGCGATCAATTTGCAAGCACTGCGCGGGCTGATGAAAAAGTCAGCCACGGGGAAATGCAAGTCGTCGGCACAGATCAAACAACAGGCTCAATCGGGATTCCGCGCATAGGTCGTGCGCGTTTTCGGTTGAGGGTTGACCTTGCATGGGTCGCCGCTCAAGGCACCTTGAAAAGTGGTCGATACCTTTCTCTGACTTGCTCAACGGTCAGGAACCTGGCCGCGACACGACTCCTGCTTGGGAGGGAAGGAGTTGCCCGCCGACAATGACGGTGAAGCGTTGTCGGCGGACTGGCGCGGCTTCCGAACGGGGCCCCGGCATTTTGTGAATGACCCCGAGCCGCTGGACGCGTGCATTGATGTCCGTCGTGATGCAGTCCATACGAAGCGGTCCACTGTGACGACACCCGCCGGGGCCCCTGCTTTTTGCGCGCAGGAAGAGCGGCGAGCGGAAGGCAACTTCCGCTCGCCGTGTTTTTTGGAAGCGTTCTAACCACAGAGACACAGAGTGCACAGAGAAGAGATGAAACTTGTAAAAGGTAAGCAAATCTCGCGTTACGTCGATAGGATTTTTATTCTTGCATTCCCTCTGTGATCTCTGTGACTCTGTGGTTCGATCGGGTTCTATCACGAGATTGCCTCACAGAGTAGCCTGGAAGTTGAATCTGGAAAAGCTATACCAGTTTTAACGGTGGTTTTTCCTCTCACCTTTCCAGGAACGAGTTTTTTCATGGAATTGCAAAGCATTCACGCCCGCGAGATCCTCGACAGCCGAGGCAATCCGACCCTGGAAGTGGAAGTCATCCTCGCCGACGGCGCCACCGGCCGGGCCGCCGTGCCCAGCGGCGCCAGCACCGGGCGCACGAAGCGGTCGAGCTGCGCGACGGCGACAAGAAACGCTATCTCGGCAAGGGCGTCCTCAAGGCCGTCACCAACGTCAACGAGAAACTCGCCCCCAAGCTGCTCGGCGCACGCGCCCTGGACCAGACCGGCATCGACCAATTGATGCTGGACCTCGACGGCACGCCGAACAAGGCCAAGCTCGGCGCCAACGCCATCCTGGGCGTGTCCCTGGCGGTGGCCCACGCCGCGGCGGCTTCGGTGGGCCTGCCGCTCTACCGCTACCTGGGCGGCACCAACGCCAAGTATCTGCCGGTGCCGATGATGAACGTCCTCAACGGCGGCAAGCACGCGGACAACAACGTCGATTTCCAGGAATTCATGATCATGCCCTTCGGCGCCGACAGCTTCCGCGAAGCGCTACGCATGGGAGCCGAGGTGTTTCACAATCTCAAAAAGGTGCTGCACGACAAGCACCTGAGCACGGCCGTCGGCGACGAGGGCGGCTTTGCCCCCAACCTCAAAAGCTCGGACGAAGCGTTCGAAGTGCTCGCCAAGGCGATCGAGATGGCCGGCTACAAGCTCGGCGACGACGTGGCCTTCGCCCTTGACCCGGCGACCACCGAGCTGTTCGAGGAAGCCAAGAACAAGGGCAAGACCGGCTACTGCTTCTTCAAGAGCGATCCGGACAAGGTCGCCAGCAGCGATGAGATGATCGACCTGTGGAAGGGCTATTGCAAGAAGTGGCCCATCCGCTCCATCGAGGACGGCCTGGCCGAGGACGACTGGGACGGCTGGCAGAAGCTCACGCGCGAACTTGGGCGACAAGGTCCAGCTCGTCGGCGACGACCTGTTCGTCACCAACACCAAACGGCTGCAAGACGGCATCGACAAGAAGGCGGCCAACAGCATCCTGATCAAGGTCAACCAGATCGGCACGTTGACCGAAACGCTGGACGCCATCGAGCTGGCCCGCCGCAACGGCTTCACCTCGATCATCAGCCATCGCTCCGGCGAGACCGAAGACACGACGATCGCCGACATCGCCGTCGCCACCAACGCCGGCCAGATCAAGACCGGCTCGACCAGCCGCACCGACCGCATCGCCAAGTACAACCAGCTGCTGCGCATCGAGGAAGATCTGGGCGACAGCGCCAAATATGGCGCGGAACTTTGGCCGGCGGCACGGCGGTAGACGGGATTCAGCTGCGCTATTTGTGGGACGGCTCTCCTGAGCCGTCCGAAGTAAAGGACGGCTCAGGAGAGCCGTTCCACATGTATTCGGGTGCCACGGGCAGCTTGCCTGCCCGTGTTGGGGGCGGTCGTTGCCGCGGGATCGCACGGGCAGACAAGCTGCCCGTGGCACCCAACGAGTGACGTAAAGATAAATCATGTGGGACCGTGTGTGCGACTTCTGGCTGCCGCGAATGCTATTCGCCTTAACGGTTAGCGTGGCAATTTTGCTGGCCGGCCTCGTTTGTCTCGCGCCGTGGCTCGCAGCGAACGAACCAGGGGGATTGTTAGCCCTGTTCGCCCGCGATGCCGTTGTGCGTCGCACGACGTTAGCAAGTGCGGTCGGTCTGCTGGTGACAGCCTACATTTTCTTCCGCCCAGGCGGGTTCGTGTTTCTGCGGTCACAAAAAGACAAAAGCCGGACCCCACCTCCGATGGCGGGGGCCTGACTCATGGCCTGGCTGGTCGACAACGCCCAGACGCTTTACATCCTTATCGGCATGTCGCGCTGGGCTTGGGCGCTGCCTGGTGGGTGCAGCGGCGACGCAAGTACGCTGATCGGCGCCGCGCCGCGCTTGGCGTGCGTCGCGCTCGTTTGGCTGCTGACGCATCTCATCGTCACCGATCGCCAACAACTCGACGCGAACATTCACGCCATGGCCGACGCGGTCGTGACTGGCAAAACGGAGTCGCTGGTCAAGCTGCTTGCCGCGGATTTCGAGTTTCAGGGACATAAACCGCCGGAACTCGCGGCTGCCGTTGTCAGAGTCGCGAAGCAATATAAAGTACACGACATTTACATCTCGAACGTTGATGTAGAAGACATGACCGCGACAACGGCGAAGGTTTATTTCCGCGCAACCGCACGTGCGCGTGGGGACGACCGGCCATATATGGTGGCTTGTCGTGGGATGTTCGTCAAGGAAGGCAGGGAATGGAAATTGAAGCAGGCGCGGTTTTTCAATCCGGTCGTCAATGAGGAGATCCATTTGCCGTTGCCGTGACGATTCGGAATCCGCGGGATTCGGAGTACCTCATCCCGCGGCTTGGGGTCAATTGTGCCACTTCCAGGCGCGCATGGTGTCGAGAGTGGCGGCGTGGGTGAGGTTGAATTGCAGCGGGGTGACGGTGATGTAGCCTTCGGAGAGGGCGGTGACGTCGGTGTCGGCCTGCGGATCGGGACAGTGAAAGTCCGGGCCGCTCCAGAAATAGACCCGGCCGCGCGGGTCGATGCGGCGATCGTACGCCTCCGTATACATGGCGACGTTTTGCGGCACCACGCGGATGCCCCGGATCGGCCCTTTCTCCAGGCTCGGAATGTTGACGTTGAACAGCGAACCGGGCGGCGAGCGGATGGTCCAGGATCTGTGCGATGACGTTGCGCGCGAGTTGGGCGGCGCGGGGAAAATCGAGCGGCTTGGGCTTGGTGTATTCGAGCGAGACGGCGATGCTGGTCTTGCGAAAAAAAGCCCCTTCGATGGCGGCGGCCACCGTGCCGGAGTAAAGCACATTGATCCCCGCGTTGGAGCCGGCGTTGAGCCCGCTGATCACGACATCGGGCGGCTCCTGCAGCAATTCGAGAAATGCCAGCTTGACGCAATCGGCCGGCCGCCCTTCCACCGCCCAGCCCATCGGCGCGTTGTGCTCGTCCAGGACTTCCTGAACGAGCAGCGGCGTCAGCAGCGTGATCGAATGGCCGACCGCACTTTGCTCCCCGGCCGGCGCCACCACCGTCACGTCGCCGAGTTTTATCAACTCCGCCCGCAACGC
This sequence comes from uncultured Planctomycetota bacterium, assembly GCA_963750865.1. Classification (GTDB taxonomy): domain Bacteria; phylum Planctomycetota; class Planctomycetia; order Gemmatales; family Gemmataceae; genus CAVVSQ01. The sequence goes on along the minus strand of CAVVSQ010000014.1, from coordinate 283,900 downwards.
ACGCAAGCCCGGAGCATAAACGCCGTCGTCATTGGTCAGTAAGATTCGCAAGGTTGTTCCTCCGATTGATCGCTCCGTGGCTACGTTGCTTCGTAATTGGTCACCCGATCTCATTCCTGTTGAAGCTTCTTGCGGCGCAGCAGGTGGTGATAATGCTGGGCGAACCGATGCGCCTCGTCGCGGACATATTGCAATAACCGCAAGGCCGCCGCGTGCCGGCTCAGGCGAATCGGCTCGGCATCGCCGGGGCGGTAGATCTCTTCCTCGCGCTTGGCCAGCGAGATCAGGCACGGCGGTTCCCTGCCCATGAAGCGAAACACTTCCAGGGCGGCGTTGAGCTGCCCCTTGCCGCCGTCGATGAGCAGAATGTCGGGAAACACCGATTCCTCTCCCGTAGTCGGTCTGCGTCTCTCGATAGCGAAAGCGCCGCGAGACCACTTCGCGGATCGAGGCGAAATCGTCGACGCCCGCGACCGTCTTGATGCGATAGCGGCGATAACTCGGCTTGAACGGCAAGCCGTCGATGAACGCCACCAGCGATGCCACCGTCTCGCCGCCGCCCAGATGGGCGATGTCGATGCCTTCGATGGTGCGCGGCGTTTCCCGCAGCCCGAGAATCTTGCGCAGCCCGACCAGCCCCTTTTTCGGCTCGATCTGAAACACTTCCGGCTGCACGTCCTTATCGACCTGGCCGCGCAGGCTGAGGTTCTTGAGCGCCGCGATCTCGTCGCGCAGGCGGGCCGCCTTCTCGAACTGCAGCGCCGCGCTGGCCTCGGCCATCTCCTTGTCCATTTCGCGCAAGCAGCTTGCCTTTCTTGCCTTCCAAGCACCAGGCGCAAGCCTCGAATCTGCTTGCGGTAGTCCTCGCGCGTGACGCGGAAATTGCACGGAGCCGTGCATTGGTGGATGCTGTGCAAGAGGCACGGCCGAAACCAGCGCCAACGCGGGTCGCCTCGGCGATGTCGAGCGTGCAGGTGCGGAACTTGAAGATGCGCTGCAACACCTGAAGGGCCGCCCGCAAGCCCTTGGCGCTGGTGAACGGACCATACAAGCTTGACGCCGCGCCGCCGCGGCGAGCGCGTGAACTCGACGCGCGGAAACTCCTCGCGCATGCGAATTTGCAAATAGGGGAAGGACTTGTCGTCCTTGAGTTCGATGTTGAAGCGCGGCTGGATGTCCTTGACGAGGCGGGCCTCCATGAGCAAGGCATCGACTTCCGATTCCGCTTCCACGAAATCGATGTCGGCGATGAGCTTCACCAGGTCCGCCGTCCGCTTGTCCTCCAGCGGCCGCCTTGGTGAAATAATGCCCCGCGCGATTGCGCAGGTTCTTCGCCTTGCCGACATAGAGCACCCGCCCCTGCTCATCCTTCATCAGATAGACGCCCGGCGTGAGCGGAAACAGCTTCACCTTGTCCGCGGGTGAGACCTTTTCCGGCACCGGCTGTTCCTCAGACATGCGGCCGCCTCCATGGTGGCAGATTCGTGCCATCCACCTTACGCGAGGAGCCGGGATGACGTCGTCTTTCGTTCCACGAAAGAACGCCTCGTTCGCAGAGCGAAAGATGGCTATGCGATTGCCAGAATCCACCTACTCTATTGTACACTCCAACGTCAGTGGACGAATGGGCCGCGGTTGGCATTGAATGAACGCTCGTATAATACTACTAAGGGGTTATCGTATGCTACGCTTGCCGATCTATTTGGACAACAACGCCACCACGCGGACCGATCCGCGCGTGGTCGAGGCGATGTTGCCCTATTTCAGCGAGCATTATGGCAACGCCGCCAGCCGCAACCACGCCTTTGGCTGGAAAGCCGAGGAAGCGGTCGACGCAGGCGCGCGGCGAAGTCGCCGCGCTCATCGGCGCCGACCCCAAGGAAATCGTCTTCACCAGCGGCGCCACCGAGAGCAACAATCTGGCCCTCAAGGGCGTCGCCGCCATGCACCGCGCAGCGCGGCAACCATATTGTCACCTGCCGGACCGAGCATCGGGCCGTTCTCGATCCTTGCCGCCGGCTTGAACGCGACGGTTTTCAGGTCACGTATTTGCCGGTCGATCGCTTTGGCCGCGTCACCGCCCAACAGGTCGCTGACGCGATCACCGACAAGACGATCCTCGTCTCCATCATGGCGGCCAACAACGAGATCGGCACGCTGCAACCGATCGCGGCCATCGGCGGCGTTTGCAAGAGCGCGGCGTGTTGTTCCACACCGACGCGACGCAGGCGGCAGGCAAGATTCCTCTCGATGTGGAGGCCTTGCAAGTCGATCTGCTCAGCCTGTCCGCCCACAAGATGTATGGGCCGAAGGGCGTCGGCGCCTTGTATGTGCGCCGCCGGCACCCGCATGTCCGCCTCGAACCGCTCTTCGATGGCGGCGGCCACGAGCGCGGCATGCGCAGCGGCACCCTGCCCGTGCCGAACATCGTCGGCTTCGGCGCCGCTTGCCGGCTTTGCGCGACTGCAATGCCAGCCGAATCGCCTCGCTTGGCCGCGTTGCGCGATCGCCTCTTGACCGGTTTGCATCGAAAAAGTGGAAGACTGTACGTTGAATGGCCATCCGACTGAGCGCTTGCCGGGCAACCTGAACGTCAGCTTCGCCCATGTCCAGGGCGAGGCCCTGCTGATGGCCCTCAAGAACATCGCCGTCAGTTCCGGCTCGGCCTGCACGTCGGCCAGCGTCGAGCCGAGTTATGTGCTGCGGGCGCTGGGCGTGCCCGACGAATTGGCCCACGGCAGCATCCGCTTTGGCATTGGCCGGTTCAATACGCGAGGAAGAAATCGACTACGCGATCGCGGAAGTCGGCCCGCGAAGTGCGGCGTTTACGAAGCATCAGTCCCAGCTACCAAATGGCAGCCGGGTTGGTTTGAAGTCTTGTCAGGAACCGAAACAAAGGAGAAATGATCATGTCTATCGTACTTAACCGAAAAAGCGGCCGGCGAAGTCAAGCGGATCATCACCGAGCAAAAGCAGGCCGAGAACGCCCCCGAGAAAATCTACCTGCGCATGCGCGTCGTCGGCGGCGGCTGCAGCGGCTTCCAGCACAAGCTCGACCTCGATCCGCAGGTCAACGAAAAGCTCGACGAGATCAGCGAAATCCACGGCGTCCCCGTGGCCATCGACAAACGCAGCCTGATGTACCTCGAAGGCGTCACCGTCGATTTCCACGACGACCTCAACAGACGCGGCTTCAGCATCTCCAACCCCAGCGCCAAGACGACCTGCGGCTGCGGCAGCTCGTTCTCGATGTAAGGAACGTGAAGGGGCGCTTAGCTCAGCGGCTAGAGCACCTGGTTTACACCCAGGGGGTCGGGGGTTCGAAACCCTCAGCGCCCAATAGATTACGCCTGAGATGCCAATGGACTTCAGGAATTGCGTCGGTCGTGGCGCCAGATCTTGGCAACTGAGCCTCGCATATGGCATTGAAAAAGCGCGTCGGTGTTTAAGGCCGACGCGCCCAAAAGGAGTCTGTGCTTAAGAACGACACCATACGCAAGCGTCGAGCTGCGGTTCAATGGGTGCGCTCATGTCACCTTGTCGCCAGCTTTCAAGTTGGTGATGAGATCGCCGGCACCGATGAAGTACCAATCACGGCCGGTCCCGCCAGTCAGGATGTTCGATGCGAGATCGTCATGCACGGTCGTGCTGTCGAGCAGGATCGGCATGCCGGCGACGACATTCTTGGCCGCTATGCCTAGAGAGTTGCTCCCGGTCATCAGATCACTCGCACGATCGTCAAAGCCTAGATCGGTTCGGCTCCATTCCTGAAAAATGGCGTCGAGGGCGGCAACGTCTACCAGGGGTTGCGTGAAGTCAGTGGTGCCGCCAATAAGGATGCTTTCGCCGGAACCGGCGAAGAGCTGGTCGGCGCCGCCGCCGCCGATCAAGATACTCCGATCGGCGCCGGCAGTGAGCGTATCATTGCCGCTGCCGCCGATGACGTTTTGGATGTTAGCGATGCCGGCCAGATCGGTGGCCGTGCCCAGTTCCAGATTGACGGAGACGCCCGTGTTATAAGAGGAATAGTCGAGCGTGTTGCTGCCGGTGCCCCCGACGATGGTAAGCGGAGTGATGGCAACAACAGATTGCATGGAAAAGACTTCATTGGCGGCGCCGCCTAAAACAGTCACCGACGACGTGGACGGAAGCCTCCAAGATAGCCCACCCGGCGCCAACCCAAGCATGCTGACGTTACCGTCAGCGTCGAAACCGCTGAAGGTGATGTGCTTCGCCGTGGTGTCGGCGTTGCCGGAGTCATCGAAGATCAGGCTGACGGCATCGGTGGACGTGTAGCTGACGACATTGACCTGGTCGAGGATGTCGGCGAGCGTGCCGCCAAGGCCCGGGGCTAGGCTGCCCACCGTCACATGATCCCCGTTGGCGGCTTGGATTTTGTAGGCCGATCCGAGCGCCACGCTGGTCACGTTGAACGTATTGCCGCCCACCATCGGCGCGTACAGGAGAGATCCCATATTGGTAAAAACGGGGGCCTGATCGTCGCGTTTGACGCTAGTGGAGGTCAGCGTGTAAGTGTGCGGAGCGGCGTTCCCAATATCGTAGTATTGGGCGAAATCGCCTTCCGCGCTCTGCCCATTGAGGAAGATCGGACCGAGGATCGCATTGTTGGAGGCGTCCACCGCGAAATCGTCCCGGCTGCCCGCTTGGCCGTTAAGCGTCACGGTGCTGCCGGCCGCGCTCCCGTAGACCGCGGCCGTGCTGCCACCGCTGCTCACATCGAGGGTGGTCGTCTGGAAGCCCGTGAACGAGATGGGAGTCATATCGTCAAAAAACCCCTTCGCTTCCACGCGCCGCAACTGGTTAACCGTCAGAGAGTAGTTTTCTCGCGTCGTTGTGCCGTGGTCGTCGAAGGTCAGCCCGTTCTGCCCACCCTGCCCGCCGAGCAGGGTGACGGAGGAGTTCACGCCGAGATTGCAAAAAACCGTGCTCGGCGCGAAGCCCTCGACGCGGTCAGCGTCCAACGGACCGCTGCCCGGCGTAAATGTCGCGTTGTTCGGCGTCAGGTCACCCGAGTCGTCCAGGATGAGGGTGACAGCATCGTTGGGCGTTTGGCTCTGGAGAAAGACTGGGCCGAGGATGTTGGCGAGGGTGCCACCGAGGCCTGGGGCCAGGCTGCCGATCGTCACCCGATCGCCGTTGGCGACATACATAGGGTAGGAACTATCGGACGATACACTGTTTACGTTCACCGTGCTGCCACCGACCGAGGGGGTGAACAGGAGCACGCCCGAGGACAGACCACTAAAAATCATTGGCGCGAGGTCCTCGCGGCCGACACTGGTGGAGGTCAGCGTGTACGTGTGGGGAGCGGTGTTCACCGAATCGGTGTATTCGCCGAAATCGCCATCCGCGCTCTGGCCGTTGAAGATGACCGGGCCGAGAATTGCGTTGGGGTCGGCATGGACCACGAACGTTTCCCGGCTGCCCGCTTGACCGTTGACGGTCAGGGGGCTTCCGGCCGCAGTCGCGAACACATTAACAAGGTCTCCGCCGCTGCCCATGTTGAGCGTGGTCGCTACGAAGCCGGAAAGCGAAATGGGGGCCATGTCCGGAACCACATTCGCATCCGCTCTCGCCAACTGGTCCTTCGTGAAAATGTATTCTTCGAAGGTCTTCGTGCCGAGATCGTTGACAGTGAGCGTGTTTGTGCCAGCCGCGCCATCGAGGGTGAGCGGTCCCAGAATCGTATCCAATGAATCAGCCAACCCGCCCACGGTGACGGCATTCAAACCGGCGCCGGTGTGGATGATCGTGCTCATGCCGGCAACGGTTCCGCTGACGTTGACAATATTGCCGCCGGAGCCGCCCTTGACCTCGAAGGTCTCGATGTTGGGACCCAGATCGACGGTGGTGCCGCGCGTAGTAAAGATTTCGTGGCCGGAAGCCTCAGAGACGGTATAAGTTTGTGGTCGGCTCTCACCGCTGTCATTGAGAACGACCGCATCGGGGCCGATGCCGCCCGTGACCGCGATCGGACCGAAGTTGGAAACAGTTCCGGCTTTCGTGCCGATGGTCAGGAGGTCGTTGCCCAGGAAATAGTTGGTGAGCTGAGCGGGTCTAACAAACTGATGGATGTTGGTCCCACCGCTACCGCTTTGCCAGCTGAACTTGTATAGCGACTTGGACAGGACGTTGATGACGGCCGCACCCGACCTCTGCAATGCAGCAAAACCAAAGAAATTCGTGGTGACGTCAAGCTGCTGCGGCGTGGTCGCCGCCTGGTCGTTAAGACTCAGGGCGACATTGTTGCCCGCGCCGATAGGCGTCAAGCCAACCACGCCTTGGATGTTATCGAGCGAGCTGGTGGGGCCGCCGACGTTGATCGCGCTGGTGCCGCCGGCGTCTATGAGCAAAGTGCCGGTCGTTCGCAGGACATCGATCACATCGTTGCCGCCGCTTAGGGGAATCCACGTACTGCGGCCGATCGCGAACGGCGCAGTGTCTTGAACGATGATATGGTCGGGCTGTGCGGCGGTCCGCACGGTCAGTTGCGACATGTTTTGGTAGCCAATCCGCGCCCTGCCGCCGCGCTGAACGAAATCCCGGTCTATCACGTATTGATGGCTCGTAATCAAAGCACTGTCGATGATCGAGAGATCGTTCTCCGCGCCCGCCAGGCCAGTTATGTTGATCGGGCCGTTGATTCTGTCGAGGTTGGCCGTCGCGGAACCAACGGAGATGAAATTAGCGCCAGCCCCGGAATCCTGGACGTCGAGGTCCAACGTGCCGGTGGTCCCGTCAATGATAACGTTATCGGGCCCGGCGCCGGTGTGAATCGTCGTTGTCACTCCGCCCGACGTGCTGTTGTTGGGCGTGTCGTGGATTCTGAAAGTGTTGCCCCCGACGATGGCGCCGTTGACGACGCTGCTGCCGGCACTAATCGCCAGCGAGCTCAACTGGCCATTCTTCAGCAGGATATCCCCGCCGGTAGGGAAGCCGCTGATGACGTTGTGTGTGCCATTGTTATAAAGGATCACCGACCGCGACGATTTATCAGCAGAGTCGTCCACGCTCACCGCGCTAAAGCCACCGGAATTGGTGACCGTCACCCCGCGGCCAATGCTGGCCAAGCTGCCGTTCAAGCCTATGGCGACATTATCGGATCCGCCCTGGCCGTTCACGGTCAAGGCGCCGACCGTCGCGAGCACGTTGACAATATCTGGTCCGCTGCCGGTATTCAGCGTGGTGGCAAATGTCGTAAAGGTCTGCGTGTCGTTCACGACAAACGTATTCCCACCGGAGCCTCCATTAATCGTGACGCCGCGCCGAAAGCCGGCGCCGGCAAGGATGATGCGGCCGGTTGTAAAGCTTTGGTTGCCAGCTTGTCTGGACTCCTGGACGGTATTCCCGGTGACTGCGATTGTCGGATTCGAAACTGTGTCCGACTGATCATTGATGATGAGTTGGTCATCGTCCGTATTGTCTCCATAGATGGTCACATCGCCTGCGATGTTCCTGAGTAGCTTCGCGTCCCGGCTGATATAGACAATGTCATTGCCAAAGCTGCCATCGACCGTTACCGGCACTCCACGCACCGTGTTCTCGATGTCGATGGTGTCGTTTCCGTTCATTCCGTTGATGTCCACTCTGCCGATCGAGGCCCACAGGCCGGCCCACTGGATCTTCCCGTTGACGATGACCTCGGCATAGTTCCAGTTGAGCGGATGATTGCGCAGGATGATGATGTCGTTGAGGTTGCCGTCGCCCTTGATGGTCAGAACGTTGTATGAGGATCGCGATGCGACACTGGCCGAGTAGGCATCGGTGTCGCCGACAAACTCGCCTTGGGTGGCGCCCCGATTGTCGGCCCAAAAGGCTTGTGCAGTGCCGTCGCGGACGGCAAGACCGATGTACTCTAGGAACTGGCCGGCGTAACTCATCGATTTGGCCTGGGACCGCCTCGTCGTCACGTCGGCTTTCTGAAATGAAACGCCGCCATTCGTGCTGCTTGCCAGCCGCAGGTTGACCTGGGTGTTGTCGGCGCGCCGGCCGTCGTGTAGTAAGCGACGTTGACGCTGCCGGTATTCTGATCGACGGCAACCCATGGTAGGAACTCCGTGCTAACGCCGCCCTCGACGTTACCCCTGCCGGATTGTACTGTCCAGGTAGCCCCATGGTCGTCCGACCAGACCAGATAGATGTCGGTGTCGTTCGCGTTGGCGGGAAGGCTGGAGGCGCTGTCTGTATAGGCGACGTAAAGCCGGCCGTTATGCACGCCGCCGCTGCGGTCCACGTCCAGCACGGGCCCGTTGGCGATGCCGCGTGTGGGCTGTGCCGAAATTGGGGTGAGCTCATAGTTATAATTCACAGTGCGCACATTTACGTCCGCGCCGAAGGTTTGGTTGTTGGACCAAAGGCCGTCCAGGTCACGGTCCAAATAGATATTCGGGCCGGCTTGCCAGGTTACGTACAATTCTCCGTTTGGGCCGACGGCCGGGCACGCATCGCTGCCGACGTGCTCGACTGAATCGTCGACAGCCCTTGGGATCGTAAAAGTCACGCCGCCGTCCCTGGAGCCGGCAATCATCGTATGGCTCGGCGGGTTAAAGCGTATATACGCGATGTAAACGGCCTGTGCTGTTGAGTTGGGACCGGAAAGGCCCGTCGCGATCTGCCACTTGTCAACGCCAACAATGGGCGGTTGGGCGACGCCATTGATATTTGCCACGGGGATGTTGGCTTGGAAGTCCACACCCGTGAACCGTGTAAACGTGTTTCCGCCGTCCGTGCTTGTCGCGACCACCAGGCGCGTGAAACCGTTAAAGCTCCCTGTGACGGAATTGTTGATACCGTAGGCCAGATAAAGGGTTCCGTTCGCGTCGAACTTGAGCGCTGGATCGAACCGGGTTCCCTGGCCAAAGCCGTCATTGAAAATGCCGGCGCCGGTCGTGTTCGTGATAAGCCGCCGCGTCCAGTTTGCACCGCCGTTGGCGCTGAAGAAGACCTGAATTTGATTCAAGTTGCTCGTGTTGTGGACGAACCCGACGACGTTTAGAGGATTGGTGGGGTTGATATCGACCACCATCTCGGACTCGTTGGTGGTGGGCTTCGCGGCCTCGCTGGGGGTGGCATTGTCGGTGACGTCAATGTTGGTATTTGCAACCAGGGTTTGGGTGAAATTCAGGTTGAGCGTGGCGGAGAGCAGCGTGCGGTCTTCGAGGCATTCCAGCACCGGCTTAAATAGGTTCGGCTTCGTGGTCCCTCTCCTGCCCTGCCGTTTGGCCTTCTTGGAATTCCGGCTCAACAAACTTTGCAAGCTACCGAAAAACATGGAACACTCCTTCGTTGGAGGATCGTGCGGCTTGCGATAGTATGAAAAAGCACCGTTCCCGGCGCAGACCAAGGCGCCGGGGCGAGGCTGGGCCGGTGAGGAGCTTGCTTGGCGGTAAGGGCCTCACCGGCCGCTTTGTTTTAAGACGTTAAGATCACGGTCCAACTAGCCAGCGCGGCTTCCGCTTAACTATTGCTGACGGGGCCGCGCATTCCTCTTGCTTATTTCAACTGTACTTTCACGCCCAACACGGCCGCCGCTTCCGCCCGGAGGCGGCGCAGTTCTTCGTTTTGTGGGTGGTGCTCCTCCATCCACTGCACGGCTCGGTCGTACGCTAGGCGGGCCTGGTCTGTCTCGCCCAATTGCCGGCGTGCCATGGCGATAAAGAACCACTCGTTGCTTCCCCCTCCACCGAAGAGTGTGTTCGCCTTCTCCAACGCCGCAATCGCCGTTTGCCAATTCCCTTGGCTATAGTGCGCCGCCCCCAAGCTTTTCCAGGACTCTCCGTCTTGCGGAGCAAGTTCGACGGCTTTTTTCGCCAGTTTCATCGCCCCGACCGGGTCACGCAATTTCGGATCCGAACTGGTGGCAAGCAACCACGCCAGCCAGTAGAGGGGCATGGGGTTTTTTGGATCGAGTTCGGCGGCCTTGCGAAGCGCGACGATAGCCTCGCCCTGTTTCTCTGCGTGGAACCGCGTCATGTCGCCGAGGCGCTGGTATGCAGCAGCATTTTTTGGATCGATTTCAACGGCCTTTTGGTAAGCGGCGATAGCCTCGGGCAGATTCGTGTGTGGGGACAGGCCGTTGGAAAGGGCGTGGCCGAGGCTGATGTAGGCCGCGGCATTCCCCGGACGCACCGCTATCGCAACCCGGAAAAAGCCGGCAGCGTCCACCCGGTTTGCTCTGTAAAGAACGGCCCCAACATTATAATTAAGCCAAAAATCGGACGGATGCTCGGCCTGAGCCTTGCGCAGCCAAGGTTCCTCCAGAGGGCTGTCGACGGCGTAAAGCAATAACCCAACGAGGGCAAGCGTCTGGGGCGACAGTTGGGCGGCCGGCGCTTCGGCCACGAGCTTGCCAAGGGCGTCCCGGTCGCGCCAGAGCTTGAGCTGCCGCAGTCGATCTCCCCAAGCCGGATCGGGTGCCGTTTGCCGCGCCAGCGCCAGGAGTTGCTCCGCGACACCGTGTTGACGCAGTCGAAAGGTGACCCAAGCCCAATCGTCCAGAGCAGCCACGAACTGCTCCTTGATCGGCGCCGAAGCCAACCGGGCCGCCACGGCGACCGGATCGTCGTTCAGCACCCCAACGCCGGTCAAGGCTTTGAGATACTCCTCGGCCCCTCCGCGGAGATCGAAGTGGTCATCCTCGAAAGTCGCGATGTCCTGATGGATTTTCTCCAGGCGCAGGGCCAGGTCGTAGTCGGCCTGGTCGCGGGTGAGTTGCCGCGCGAGCCCGTCCATGGCCAGGGTCCATTCGGCATCAAGACCTCCCTCGGCGCTAACCGCTAAGCGCCGGGCCTGCGCGAGTTCACCCTGACCTGTCTTGATCCACAACTCCCAGCGGGCCGGCTGGTTGAGCAGGCGTTGCACACCGCCTGGCTGTTTCAAGTTGGCTCGCAGGTCCGCGCTAATCTTGGTGCCCCGGTTGAGCGCTTGGCGGATGCCTTCCTCGGTCAGGGTGATCCTGCGTGCCGTTTCGAGAGAGATTTCCCGCTCCCGTCCTTCGCGGTCCCGCACCGACCAGCCGAGGGCAGTCGCAGCAATCAGCACCGCCACCGCCGCCATCGCGACCATTGCCAGGGCTTGCTTGTTGCGGCGAACAAACTTCCGCAGCCGATACCCCGCCGACGGCGGACACGCCTGCACCGTCTCGTCGTTCAAGTAGCGCTGCACGTCGGCGGCGAAGTCGCTGGCCGTCTCGTAGCGGCGGTTGCGGTCCTTCTCCAGCGTCTTCATCACGATCCAGTCCAGCTCGCCGCGCACCAGCTTCGTCAGCTTGGCCGGCTCCATGTGCCGCTGGGCCGAGATCGACGCCAGCGCCTCGCCCGAGTCGCTCAGCCGCGTGCTCGGCCTGGGCGGCTCCTCCTCCTTGATCATGCGGAGAATCTCGCCGTACGCGGCCTCCTTCATCCGCTTGCGGCGTCAGCGGCGTGCTGCCCGTCAGCAGCTCGTACAGGAGCACGCCCAGCGAGTAGATGTCGCTGCGGGTATCGACGCCCAGGGCGCTCATCTCCGCCTGCTCCGGGCTCATGTACTCCAGCGTGCCGACCATGGTGCCGTATTGCGTGAACAGCGTCCGCTCGGTCAGCTTTTGCTCGGTCGCCTTGGCCACGCCGAAGTCGATCACCTTGGGCACCGGCTTGCCGTCGTAGAGCGTGACCATGACGTTGGACGGCTTGATGTCGCGGTGGATGATCCCCTTCTGATGGGCATGCTGGATCGCCTGGCAGACCGGCACGAACAGCTCCAGCCGCTCGCGCGGCGTCAGGTGGTTGTCGTCGCAGTATTTGGTGATCGGGCACGCCGTGGACCAGCTCCATGACGAAGTAGGGCCGGCCGGTGTCCGTGGCACCGCCATCGAAGACGCGGGCGATGTTGACATGGTCCATCAGCGCCAGGGCCTGCCGCTCGGCCTCGAAGCGGGCGATGACCTGGCGGCTGTCCATGCCGGGCTTGATGACTTTGAGGGCGACTTTGCGCTGCACGGGCTGGGTCTGCTCGGCCATCCAGACGACGCCCATGCCGCCTTCGCCGATTTGTTGCAGCAGCTTGTACGGGCCGATCGTCGTGCCAGGGTGTTCGCTTTGAGCGCACGGTGCCATCATCCCCGTTCGTTCGAACAGCGGTTGATTCAGAAAACTGCCGGCTGCCTCGTGGGATTTGAGCAACCCCTCGACCTGAGCCCGCAGGCCAATATCGCCCTGACAGGCGCTTTCGAGATAAGCGGCGCGTTCGTGCAGCGGTTCCTTGTCAACGGCCGCCAGGAAAATCTCATCGGCCTTCATTAGTCGCTCCGATTGCGGGACGTATCCCTCTGCCTCTCAATGCGAGGAATTGCCTCGGCGCGCTCCACTCCGCGCCGAGTTTTTTGAACTTTTTAGGCTTCGTCGGTTCCGGTGATTTGCTGATGAAGGAAAGCTCGGGCGTACGTCCAGTATCGATGGGCTGTAATGCGAGAGATGCCGATCACCTCCGATGCCTGCTCGATCGTCATGCCGCCGAAATAGCGAAGGGTAACGAGTCGCGCTTGACGGGATCCTGCAGTGCCAACTTCTCCAGCGCCTCATTCAGCGCGATTAGCTCAGCAGGCGCTTTGCTGGTGGGCAAGTCGGCGATTTCAATGTCAAGGCGTTCCAGTTCACCGCCGTGTTTCACTCGCAGCTTGCGGCGAGCGTTATCCACCAAAATGCGGCGCATGGCCTCGGCCGCCGCGGCGAAGAAGTGACCGCGGCCGTGCCACTGCTGTTTCTCACGTTCGCCAACAAGTCGGAGATAAGCTTCGTGAACCAACGCGGTGGCTTGAAGAGTCTGGCCGGGTTTCTCGCCGGCCAGCCTCTGGGCCGCCAGCCGGCGCAACTCCTCGTAGACGAGCGGCAGGAGTTGCTCGGCGGCGCCGCGCGTCTCCTTGCTCGATGGCATTCAGAATCTGGGTGACGTCGGCCATAGATCATCAGTATACAGGCCGTGCACTGGAGACGCACGGGCGGGGAAGAAGAACAGGGGTGAGTCAATACGCACGGAGTGTCTTGTAGCAGATTTTGGCAGAAACTATGAAACCGTGGAATTGGTAGCAATCCATGGATACAATGGAAAGCGGAAACCATGAAATGTGCAAGAGTTCCAACGAAATTCACTATAAAGCTGGCTGGTTTACACCAGGGGGTCGGGGGTTCGAAACCCTCAGCGCCCAATCCTGTTGCGCCGAACAAGGGTAACGAATGCTGGAATATCATGCCGCGTATTATCCAATCGAAGACGATTGGTATCTGGCCAAGGTGTTGGATTTTCCTGGGGTTGTGACGCAGGGGAAATCATTGAATGCGGCCAAAAAGATGCTGCGTTCTGCCCTTCAGGACATGGCCGTTTGGTATATCGAGGACCGCAAACCTTTACCTCAGCCGAATGCCAATGCAAAGGATAAGAAGGCGGAGATTGCGGAGACCGTCAGGCTCGTGGTTAAGGCCACGAGCGGAGTTGCCTGATGAAGCGCCAACGGCTCATGAGCCACTTAAGCGAGCACGGATGTGACGTCATTAAAGAAGGAAGTGCCACACTTGGGTGCGGAATGAGACGACGGGCGCGAGGAGTTTTGTGCCTCGGCATCGAGAGATCAAGCCACAACTTGTTAGCGAGATTTGTAAACAACTTGGGATTCCCGTGCCAATGGGAAAGTGAGGCTCGGGAATTTCCCCAAGAGGTTCGAGTTCGGGCCGTTCAACCGCGAAAGGCATGCTGTCCTTTTTTCAAAAGTCCTTCCTCGCTGCGAGTAGTTTCTTATACCGCATCCACGCCTCCAGCCGATGCGACCAATCGCCGACGAGAGGGACGGGTGGGTTCATGATATTGCCGCCGAAAGCATGGCCGCCGGTGGCGTAAATGTGGAGTTCCGTCTCCACGCCGGCTTTCTTGAGAGCCATGAAGCTTTGCACCATGTTGGCCACGGCGATGTTGTCGTTGTAGGCGACGGCCATGAATAGCGGCGGAATCTTTTCCTTGGTGACCGCCGGGGCGTCGAGCTTGTTGCGGCCATCCTTGGAGCCGAAGCCGCCCGCGGAGTAAATGAGCACGCCCCAGTCGAGACGCGCGCTGGTCTTGTCGTGTTCATCCACGGGATCGTAACCGCGTTTTTCGGTGTTGAGCAGCACGTAATTCATGACGCTACCGCCGGCCGAAAAGCCGATCATGCCAATCTTTTGGGGATCGATGCCCCACTCGCTCGCCCGGCTCCGCACGACACCCACCGCTCTTTGGGCGTCCTGAAAGGCGCCCAGCGCATTGCCTTTTTGGCTCGGCACGCGGTACTTGAGGATGATCCCGGTCGCGCCGAGCTTGTTGCACCACTCGGCCATGGTCTCGCCTTCGAAAGACCAGCCGAGATCCCTGAAGCCGCCGCCCGGCGCGATGATGCAGCGCGGTGCCGGTGTTCTTCTCCTTGGGCGGAAGGTAGACGGCAATCTGCGGCCTGGTGATGTTGGTCAGGCGAACCTTGCCGCCTTTGCTTTTGTTGGCCGTGTCCGGTCCGGGCTCGACGGTCTGGCCCGGCGGCTTGCCGTTGGGCCAGAGGTCCACCGTGATCGGCTCGGCGGCGCGGCCGGTTGCGGCGCGCAGGTGACCGGCGGGGATGCTGGTCGTCTGGAACATGACGTGGTTGCGCTCGCCGCGTGACAAGACGTAGGCCATGAGGTCGAGGATTTCGTCGGCCCGGAAAGAATCGAGCAGGCCCGTGGGCATCAGCGAGATGTCCGACAGACGCGTCGATTCCACGTTGCTGACGCTAACCCTGGTCAACTTGGCCGGCGCCAGCATATCGGTCTGAACGGACATGCCGTCGCCTTGGAGGTTCACGACACGGCCCACGATCACACGACCGTCCTTGAGAGTGAAAATGCTCGCGGCATATTGATCGCTGATCGCCTTGCTCGGATTGAGGATTTTGTCCAAGAAGTCGCGGGCGCTATAGCGGCCCGACAGCACGGTGAGGTCCGGCCCCAGGGCGCCGCCCTCGTTGGCAAAGCGGTGGCAACCGAAGCATTTCGCCTCGCCGAACAGGAGCCGGCCTCGGTCGAAGTTGCGTTGGCTTAGACCGTTTTCGACGACGGGAGCGAGCTCGTCCAGCGTCCAATGCTTGACGAGCGGACGCGGCTTGGCGACGATTTCGTCCGCGGGTGTCCTCTTGACTGTGAGGATGGGGCCGAGCACTTCTTTCTCCTTGGTGCTCAGCGTGGCCAGCGCGCTGTTGCGCATCTCTTGGACATACTGCTGGAACCGTTGGCCCCCTTTGTAATACACCGCCTTATTAAACCACGCGAAAAACTCTTTGCGCTCGGCCATGGTCCAGCCTGTCTTCAAATTGCGCAGGCTCTTGACATACTCCATTTGCTCCTCTTGGGAGGGGGCCGCGGCGATGAGCGTGAGTGCCTTGCCGGCGACCGATGGGGCTTCGAGATAAACCAGGAGTTGGCACAGGTCCGCATTGACCTCATGGTTCTTGGTTGGAAAACGCGGCTCGAACGCGGCGAGAAAGCGGGCCCGACCGGTGTCATCGGGCCGGCCCAGGCGGCTGAAGAGCACCGTATAGACGCGCAAGAGATCGCAGCGCCGGCTGTCGGTCAACGTGTCCCAATTCAGACGGCCCAGCGCATCGAGCATGGCCCCTTTCAAATCCGCGCTGACACTCGAATCTTTGCCGGCCGCCCGCGCAGCGCGAGCAAGGCGTTGATCGCGGCCATGGGATTCGTTTCCTTCAGAGCGCGGGCCTGCCATTCCTGGTAGGGCTGATGCTCGATGGCGGCTCGGGCCGCGAAACGAATGTAGCGATCTTCGTGAGATAAAAACGGCCAGGCGGTTTCCACGGCTTTCGGATCCACTTTGCCGTGAAATGCTTCCAAGCGATGCCGCAGCGCCCGTGTCTCGGCGCCGGTGTCGTCACCTTTGGAAGGGGCGGTGGGATTCTTCCCGGTGTAAACGATGCGATAGAGTGCCGACTGCGTGTTGCGGCCACCCACCGTGAAATAGAGCGCACCGTCCTTGGGATTCACCACGATATCGGTAAGCGCGAGTGGAGAGCCCGTGGCGAATTCCTCGATTTGGGCCTTGTAGCCGCTCCCCGCGGGAGTGAGATGGACAGCGAAAAGGCGACCGTAACTCCAATCGCAGATGTACAGTGCCTCCTGATATTTGGCGGGAAACTTGGCGGCGTAGCCAAAGCACATGCCGGTCGGCGAACCGGGTCCGACATCATAGATCGCCGGCAACGTGTCCGGATAGCGCGGTGGCGAGACATTGGAGCCGTTGCGGAAGCCAAAGTCGGCGCCGCTGGCGGCCATCATGATGCGCGTGAGCCGATACCACGGCGTGTTCATGTCCCATTCCATGTCGGAATCGAACGTGAACAGGTCGCCGTGGCGATTGAAAGCCATGTCATAGGCGTTGCGGAAGCCGGCGCTCCAGAGTTCCCACTTTTTCCCATCGGGATCGACGCGGTAGATACAGCCGGCAGGCGGGACGACGCCGCTGAAACGGGCGATGTAGGGGAAGAGCAAGTCGTCACCCCAAAGCTTCGGCAGCATGGAACCGGCCAAAGGGCTGTAGAGCCGAGTGTCATTGCCGCACACACAAAAAAGGGACTTGCCATCCGGCGCAAGCAGGACGGCATGGGGGCCGTGCTCGCCGCCGCCGGGGATGGTGGCCAGTTGCTCAACTTCATCGAGCTCGCCACCGGGTTTGGACGCTTTGACGCGATAAAGTCCGTTGGGCCGGCCGCTGCCGCCTTTTTTGCCGCCGCCGCCATTGACGACGACATATAAGCTGTCAAACGCCCACAACAGTCCTTGCGCTCCGCTAATCTTCGCGGGAATTGGCTTGACCTGCGCGTCGGTCGCCGGACCGCCGAGAGGGGGTGGCGTGACCTCGAATAATCCCGCGCCTCCCTGGTCGGAAACAATCAGCCTTCCCTGGGGAGCAAGACACAGGCTCACCCACGAGCCCTGCTTGTCGCGCGGCACAGTATAGATAAGCTCCACCTTGAAGTCTTTGGCGACCTTGATGCGCTCGGCCGGAGTCGCCTTGCCCGTCCCGGCCTCGCCGCCAAAACCTCCTTTGCCGCCGCCTTTTTGCTGGGCGACTTGTAGGCTCGGTTGAGCCTTCGCCACCAGCGCCTGGATCGCGCCTGGATTTTGTGCAACCGCGCCTGACGCGGCAACAAGCACGGCAATCGCTTGGACAACGAAACCATGGGCCTTCATGATATGTCTCCGCAAAGGTTGAACGCATGACCGGCAGATCTCTTACGAAAGCCGGCCGCTCGCCGTTATGTCTTCTTTGGCGCCGCAGACCTTGCTCCGCCCATGGCGCCCGTTGGTGGGATCTGAATAAGAGAGGCGGCAAACGGCGGCTTGCATGGGAATGCCACGTATACGTGATGATTGGCTTTGAACGTAGTCGGCTGTTGTTTGGATGTCAACAAGAAACGTGACCTCTCATAAACTCTTAATCAACAGAGCGGCGGCCCCGGAATTGCATGGAAGTTTCAACTAAAAAGCCTCCTAGCCGTTGGGTCAATGATTCGTTGTTAATCGGTCCCATTCCATCGAAAGGTATTCGAAACATGGAAATCAAAAGAGTCGGCTCCCAGCCATCCACCAAGGGACCGGCAGATTGGTTCACCGGCATCGTGCGTATCGATCCGCTGTTTCAGGCGCCGACCCGGCGCATGTGCAGCGGCGCCAGCGTCACCTTCGAGCCGGGCGCACGGACTGCGTGGCACACGCATCCGCTGGGCCAGACTCTCATCGTCACCGCCGGCTGCGGCCGGGCTCAGCGCTGGGGCGGGCCCGTCGAGGAGATCCGCCCCGGCGACGTGGTCTGGTTCCCGCCTGGCGAAAAGCACTGGCACGGGGCGACGCCGACCACGGCGATGACGCACATCGCCATTCAGGAAAAGAAGGACGGCAAGGTGGTCGAGTGGATGGAGCAGGTGAGCGACGAGCAATACCGCAAATAAAGCACGGCGGAGACAGGCACATGCCTCATGTCATTGTGAAGCTTTGGCCTGGAAAATCCGAGCGGCAGAAGGCTCGGCTCGCCGAAGCGATCACCAAGGATGTGATGCGAATTGTCGTAACCGCGAGCATTCAATCGATCGAGGAGATGAAACATGCGAGGAACAGTTCTTTACGGCCCGCGCGACATGCGCTTCGAGGACCGCGAGACGCCGAAAATTGTCGAGCCGACCGATGCCGTCATCCGGATCGCGCCCACGTGCGTGTGCGGGTCCGACCTGTGGCCGTATCGCGGGATTCAGCCGATCAACGGGCCGACGCCGATGGGGCACGAATACTGCGGCATCGTCGAGGAGGTCGGCAGCGCGGTGCGGTCGCTCAAGCCGGGGCAGTTCGTCATCGGCTCGTTCGCCACTTCCGACAACACCTGCCCCAACTGCCAGTACGGCTACCAGTCCTCGTGCGTGCATCGCGAATTCATCACCAGGGCCCAGGCGCCGGCGCTGCGCGTGCCGCTCGCGGACGGGACGCTGGTGCCGACGCCGGACATGCCGTCGGACGACCTCGTCCCGAGCCTGCTGGCGGCGTCCGACGTCCTGGGCACCGGCTGGTTCGCCGCCGACGCGGCCAACGTGAAGCCGGGAGCAGCCGTCGTGGTGGTCGGCGACGGCGCGGTCGGTCTGCTCGGCGTGCTCTCGGCGAAGCAGATGGGAGCGGAGCGCATCATCGCCATGAGCCGGCACGAGAAGCGGCAGAAGCTCGCCCGCGAGTTCGGCGCGACGGACATCGTGGCCGAGCGCGGCGACGAGGGCGTGGCCCGCATCATGGACATGACCAAGGGCGTCGGCGCCGATTCGGTGCTGGAATGCGTCGGGACGCAGCAGTCGATGATGCAGGCGATCCACTGCACGCGCAAGGGCGGCTACGTCTCCTACGTCGGCGTTCCGCACGGGGTGGAGCTGAAGGGCGAGGAGTTGTTCTTCGCTCACGTTCACCTTCACGGCGGCCCCGCGCCGGTGCGACGCTACTTGCCGAAGCTGATCGACCTGGTGCTGGACGGAAAGATCAACCCCGGCAAAGTCTTTGACCTGACGCTGCCGCTCGACTCAGGTGGCGGAAGGCTACCGCGCGATGGACGAGCGCCGCGCGATCAAGACGCTGCTGCGCCGCTGAGATGCTTGGCAACTCAAAGGAGAACCAATGCAAAAGCGCAAACTTGGAAAAAGCAATCTGGAAGTTTCGGCCCTCGGGCTGGGCTGCATGGGGATGAGCTTCGGCTATGGACCGCCCAAAGACAAGCAGGAGATGATCGCGCGTGATCCGAGCGGCCGTCGACCTCGGCGTCACCTTCTTCGATACCGCGGAAGTCTACGGCCCGTTCACCAACGAAGAACTGGTGGGCGAGGCGCTCGCGCCCGTCCGCAAGCAGGTGGTGATCGCCACGAAGTTCGGATTCCACTTCGACGCCAACGGAAAGCAAGCGGGCTTGAACAGCCGGCCGGAGCACATCAAGGAGGTCGCGGAGGCCTCGCTCAAGCGGCTCAACATCGACGCCATCGACCTGTTCTACCAGCACCGCGTTGACCCGAACGTGCCGATCGAGGACGTGGCGGGGGCGGTGAAGGATCTGATCCAGGAGGGCAAGGTCAAGCACTTCGGCCTCTCCGAGGCAGGCGTGCAGACGATCCGCCGCGCGCACGCGGTGCAGCCGGTCACGGCCTTGCAAAGCGAGTATTCGCTGTGGTGGCGGGAGCCGGAAGCGGAGATCATGCCGACGCTCGAAGAGCTCGGCATCGGCTTTGTTCCGTTCAGCCCGCTGGGCAAGGGTTTCCTCACCGGCAAGATCGACGAGAACACCACTTTCGACAGCACCGACTTCCGCAACACGGTGCCTCGTTTCTCGCCGGAGGCCCGGAAGGCGAACCAGGCGCTGGTCGACCTGCTCGGCCGAATCGCGCAGCGGAAGAACGCGACGCCCGCCCAGATCGCGCTCGCCTGGCTGCTTGGCCCAGAAGCCGTGGATCGTGCCGATTCCCGGGACGACGAAGCTGCATCGGTTGCAGGAGAACGTCGGGGCGGTCGGCGTCGAACTCACGCGAGCGACCTGCGCGACATTGACAGCACGGCGTCACAGATCACGGTGCAGGGGGCGCGGTACTCGGAGAGTGCGCAGCGAATGATCAATCGGTGAGGGGCAATATGAAATCGGCTTTTAGTTGAGCCAGTTTGCCACACGTAAGCTTGGAACGCGTTCAAAATCACGTTGATTGGCTGAAAGCAACAAAGCATTGTTGACAAGTGCGATTGCGGCAATCTTTAGATCCATCGTGCCAAGACGAAGGTGCTGCGCACGAAGTTCGTCAAATAGCCGGGCGGCGGGCTCGTCGAAAGGCACATCCTCAAACTCTTGGTAAAAGTCAAACAACTTGGCTAATTCCCGATAGCCGCCTACCTGGCGAAGTGCTGTTTTTTCTTTAGCAATGACGGCTAACCAGCCGCGCATTCTTTCCTCGACAGTGACGATGGCTACACCGACTACCTCAGACTTTGGCAACCGCTCCAATCGGCCTATGAAGCGGCGACCTCGATCGCTTTCTGGATACTTAAGGAATGTTTCATGATCCGTGTCAATAAGAATCATCCCGGAGATTCCTCCGACCCACGTTCGCCTGAGCGGACCTTTGCGCGCTCCAATTCACGCATGCGTTCGCATTCGTCATCCACCATGCGCATAAACTCGCTGTCGTGAAACATGCCCACGACTTGCGCCAATGCTTTGTGTTTGGACTCGGCAGTTTGTCGGCTAAAGCGTTTTCGAGCGCCTCTATCCGTTTGGCGAGTGATTCTAAGGTTAAATCGGCCATTGCATTCTCCTGACCACACTCTCGTCCGACGAGTATTTTACCTTACGTGCCCTCCAAACCCAACGGAAGAAATCGCAAGTCCACAGGGCGGCGACTGCTGCCAGAGCGAACTCGCAAGCCTGGAATGCAGGCGTTGTGTCGATAACAAGGACCCGCGGACCAGCCTGGACTTCACGCGACAAAAGCATCCCAACGACGGCTGCGATCAGGATCAGCAATAACCGCTCGACCCGCTTATGTTTCATCATCGCTTTTAGTCAATCCTGGTGCATTCCATGAATCCGGGGGCTGACGCCACCCGCTCGCCAAAACGGTTCACTTCTTTTCTAGCATCCCCGGGGCGGAAATGTAATGGCCCGCCCATTCGAAGAATGCGGGAAAGTTGGGGACGTTGGTGTGGCCGCCTTCGTGTTGGCGCCAGGCGAGTTCGCCGCCGATGAGCTTGCCGACGGGGGGCATCGGGTCGGTCAGGTAGTCACCGGGGGTGCCGAAGTCTTTCTTGCCGAGTAGCCGGTAGGCGGGGCCCGCGAGGACGCCGGCCATGAAGCTGCCGTGGGCGTCGATCCAGTTGGGATCGCCTGGGGGGACGCCATTGCTGATGAAGCAGAGGCGCGGAGCCAGAGGGCGATCAGCTCATGCTGATCGACCGGTAGGTCGGCTGCCGTTTTCTTGCCAAACTTGCCTTCGTCGGCCGCGTATTTGATGTAGTTGCCGGCCATCCAGTGATATTCGCCGCGACCGGCGACATTTTCGAGCAGCTCACCGAAGATGTGGCGTTGCAGCTTCGCGCCGGCGGCGCCGGATGAGGCGACGAAGGCAGCGGCGAGGCGCGGGTCAAAGGCCCCGGCGACGAGGGCGGCCTTGCCATAGCGCGAGACGCCCGTGAGGCAGACCTTGGTCGCATCGACTCCCGAATCGGGGTTGGCCGCGAAATAGTCGATCAGGCAACTCACGCCCCAGGCCCAGGCGCGAGGCGCCCCAGTCTTCGGGACCACGCGGTTGGCCCTTGTTGGTCAGGCCGACGATGCCCTCGCGCAAGCGGCTATTGTCTCCCTGAACGCTCGTGGGAACGATGGTGCCGTAACCCCAGCCTTTGTTGAGCGCCTGCTGGGTCCACGAATTTGGGCCGGCCTTGGCGGCAAACTTCGCCGCGAACTTGCCGCCGAAGCCAAATTGCAAGAGTATCGGCACTCGGCCGGCGGCGTGCTTGGGCACGGTGAAGCTGGCTTCGATGTCCACCTTGATCTTCGGAAATGCGCTGTTGTCGACGTGGCCGACGAGGGTCTTGGTAAGCGTCGCGATGCCGCCGCTTTCGCCTTCGACGGTGCTGGTCACTTCCCAGGTCACTTTGGGGACGTTCTTGGGAATTCGACCATAAACTTCGCGCTCGAAATCCTCGACGATCTCCGCGCGCCGCTTGGGCCATTGTGCGGCAGACGTGACTTTAGAGCCGTCCTTGAAAGTCATCAGGTCGGGGAGCGTATCCTTGTAGGGATTGGCGGTGGCCTCGCTGGAAGAATCGATCTTGCCGTCGCGTCCCTTGCGGACCTTCTTGATGCCGAGCTGATCGAGCATGTTTTGGTAGTCATCGTAATCTGCAGGGATGAAATCAGGCAGCTTCGGCTTGCCGGCGCCTTTGAACCCCTGACCGGAGGTTGAAGCCGGCATGAGGATGAGGGCGGTGAGCAGCACGGCCACCGCCGGTCCGGGCAAGCGTTTTGCAGGCTGGTTAGCGCACATGGTTTTCTCCCGTTGAAAATGAGTGAACGGCGCACACTGGCGATTCGGCCAAGCAAGCACTTTACCAGCGCCAGCGGGTGAGGGCCAGGATGAAAGCTGGCCCAGGCATTTCTGTCGGTGCGTAGTTGTCAGAGCCAGAGTTGGGGTCAGTGAGATAGCAATCACCCGCCCTCCGCGAGCGGGTGCATTGGGTGCCATGGCCTCGGTACTCCGTGGCCATTTTAGCGGAGCCGAACGCATGGCCACGGAGTACCGAGGCCATGGCACCCAAGCCTCAACCTCCATTCTTCTAGCTGTCCATTAACAATACGTTCGCCCATATGGACGACGGCGTTTCCCTTGATTAGAAGTAAAATCGTCGGTTATTAAGCCCCGCCGCCTACACGCTCCCGCAATATCTCGCGGACCTTGCTCGCCAAGCCATCCACCGTGAAGGGTTTTTGCAGAAAGAACGTGCCCGGCTCGCTGACGCGGTGGTGGGTGATGGCTTCGCCGGTGTAGCCGGACATGAAGAGGACGGCGGTGTGAGGTCGGATGGCGATGAGTTGGTCGGCGAGGACGCGGCCGCTCATCTTGGGCATGACGACGTCGGTGACGATCAACGGAATGTCGCCGGCATGCGAGAAGCCGAGTGCGAGCGCATCGGCGCCGCTGCTTGCTTCGAGGACATGGTAGCCGCGCGGCGCAGCACTTGCATGGCGAAACGGCGCACGGCCTCGTCATCCTCGACCAGGAGGATCGTTTCGCCCCCGCCGACGGCGTTGGGAGTTCCGGCGGCGGATTTTTGCTCGATCGGAAGAGCCTTGGCCTCCGGAAAATAGATGCGGAAGCGCGTCCCCTGCCCCACATGGCTGTCCACTTCGATGAAGCCGCCGCTCTGCTGGATTGCGCTCAAGACGGTGGCCAAGCCCAACCCCGTTCCCTTGCCGAGGTCTTTGGTGGTGAAGAACGGCTCGAAGATGCGCCGCATGGTGGTCTCGTCCATGCCGCAACCCGTGTCGCTGACAATTAGCGCCACGAAAGGGCCGGCACTTAGATCGCGCTGGGCCGCGACTTGGCGTTCGTCGAGATCGACGTTGGCGGTCTGAAACAAGAGTTCCCCGCCGCCCGGCATGGCGTCGCGGGCGTTGACGGCGAGGTTCATGATGATCTGGTTTACATGACCGGCGTCGGCCAACACGGGGCGCAACTCGGGCGCCAGGTGCATGACGACCTGGATGTCTTCGCCGATCAGGCGCTTGAGCATACGGACCGTCTCACGCAGGACGGTGTTCAAGTCGAGAATCTCGACCTCGCGGACCTGGTGGCGGCTAAACGTCAACAGTTGGCGGGTCAGCGCTGTCGCACGCTCGCCGGCCTGAACGATGTGAGCGATGATTTCATGGTTCGGGTCGGTCGGCGGCGTTGTTTCGTCGAGCATTTCGGCGTAGCCGCAAATGATCGTGAGCAGGTTATTGAAGTCGTGGGCGACGCCCCCCGCGAGTCGGCCGACGGCTTCCATTTTTTGCGCCTGGCGGAACCGCTCCTCGCTGTGACCAAGCGATTCGCCGGCATGGCGCTGATCGATGCCGACGGCAAGCACATGAGCGGCGGCGGCCAGGGCGTCGACCAATACCGGCGGCAGCGGTTGCTTGGCAAAAACGGCGAGCACCCCCACATTGCGCTTGCCGACGATCAGGGGAAAACCGGCGAAGGCGACCAATCCTTGTTGGCGAGCCCATGCCTTATCGGTGATCGCCGGGTCGGTATCGATGTCGGTGGTTAAATGCGGCGCTCCGCCTTGGGCAATTCGGCCGATCTCCCCTTCGCCAACGGCAATCCGACCATGAGCACCGTCGAGATGCGTGCACAGGCCCGTGCTGGCCCGCAAATCCAGGACATGGATGACTTCGTCAACTGTCCAGACGCGCGCGAGCGCCACGCCCAACCAGTGGACCATGGCCGCGGCGCAAGACTGGAGCGCGTCGCCGAGAGAGCCGTCGCTGCAAGCGCCTTGCCGATGGTCTCATAAAAGCTGGCGAGGTCGGCGTAAAAGAGTAGCTGGCCTTGTTGGCGTCGATTTTCTTCCGCCAGGCGTTGTCGTGCCTGGGCGTGCCGAATCGTGAGGCCTAGATGCTCGAGCCGATCCTTGAAAACATAATCGGTGGCGCCCGCCTGCAAGAAGGGAGCGACCGCCCCGCTGCCCGGCGCGGCCACGATGATAACGGGAATGTCGAGGGCACGCTCGCGCAACACCTGCAAGGCACGCAGGGCCGTAAAGCGCGGCATGCTGTCGTCCGCAAGGATGGCATCGGGCCGATGGTCGAGCCGAGTGGTCATGTCGGCGACACTATCGGATGGCTCCAACTGCAAGTCAAAGCCGGCGTGCGTCAGCTCCTCCGTTATCAGCTGAAGCAATGAGGAGGAAGCAGCGAGCAGCAACACGCGCAGTGGGGTCGCCATGGGAGCTCCAATCTCCACTTGAGGCTGACGGCACAGGGGCGAGTCCAGGCGAGGGCGAAGGTAGCGGGGGCCCGTAGCGGGCGGGGGGGCGAAGGTCTGCGAGTCGGAAGGATACGTTCGGCGAGTTAATCACTTCTTAATGGTGGTATTCTGCGCGATCTTGGGACCGAACACAAGCGACGACCGGGAAAAAGGCGCGAAATAAGGGATGGAGCCTGACAAATCGACTTGTGCGGCGCGTGATCCGCGGGATTCGGAGTACCTCATCCCGCGGCTTGGCGTACTCCGAATCCCGCGGGCTTTTGACGGTTGATCCATAAACGCCCGATGTTCTCAATACACCGTTCGGCGAAGCGCTTGCTTTTTAAAACTTAGGCAAAAAGCATCAAGTTTGCTGGTCGTGCTTCGATGAAGGAGTTGCCCATCCTTTTTGGTTGCGCAGACATGAAGCAACTTCTGTTCGTGGACGACGAGGAGAAGATCCTCGACGGTCTCAAGCGGCATGCTTCGGCCGCTTCGAGACGAATGGGGGACGGAATTCGCCACCAGTGGCCGCGAAGCCTTGGGCCGCTTGGCACAGAAAGCGTTCGACGTCATCGTGACGGACATGCGCATGCCGGAGATGGACGGCGCGGAGCTGTTGGAACAAGTGCGCGAGCGCTATCCCAAGATCACGCGCGTGGTGCTCACGGGTCAATGTAGCCGCGACGCCGTCTTGCGCCTGCTCGCGGTGGCGCATCGCCATTTGACCAAGCCGTGCGATGCCGTGACGTTGAAAAGTGAGATCTGGCGACGTACGTGCGCACTGCGGGAGTTGCTGAGCAATCCGGCGATCTTGTCGATGATTTCCAAAATGAGCTCGGTGCCCAGTCTGCCGGCGCTGTATGTGGAAGTCAATCGCGAATTGGAGTCCAAGGATTATTCGCTGGAGAAAGTGGGCCAGATCATAGGCCGCGACGTGGGCATGACCGCCAAGATCATGCAGGTGGTCAATTCGGCATTTTTCGGATTGCGCGGACGGGCGACCGACCCGGTGCAAGCGCTGAAGCTGCTGGGGGCGGAAACGACCAAGGTACTGGTGCTGGCGGCCAACGTCTTTTCGCAAATCGATGCCCAGGTGCTGAAGGTTTTGGCGATCGATCAGATCTGGAATCGTTGCCAACAGGCGAGCAAGTTGGCGGCCCTTATCTGCCAAGCGCAGAGTGCCGAGCCGGCGCTGGCGCAATTCGCCACCATGGCGGGCATGCTGCAAGACACCGGCCGATTGATTTTGGCCACGCACGACAGCGCGTGCTATGCCGAGGCGTTGCGCCTGTGCCGTGAAGGGCGAAGTCTCATTGATGCGGAAAAGCTGGCCTTCGGTGCCTCGCACGCGGAAGTCGGCGCCTATCTATTGGGCCTTTGGGGCTTGCCGGAGCCCATCGTCGAGGTGATCGCCTGGCACCACACGCCGACGGAATGCCCGGCCTCGACGTTCGGGGCTCTCACCGCGGTGCACGTGGCCAACGCCTTGCTTGAGTCGGGCGAAGTCACCCACGGAGCCACGGTGCTGGACTCGGCATATATCGAGCGGCTTGGCCTGACGCCTCGGCTGGACGCCTGGCGCGACCTGGCGCGCGCTGGAGCGAGGGAAAGTGGCATGAGCGAAAAAATCCTTTGCGTCGACGACGATGCCAACGTGTTGGCCGGCTACCAGCGGCAAACACGCGGCCGCTTCATGGTGGACACGGCGCCCGGCGGCGAGCAAGGATTGCAGGCGCTGGCGCAGAAAGGGCCTTACGCCGTCATCGTTTCCGACATGCGCATGCCGGGCATGAACGGCGCCCAGTTCTTGGCCCGGGCCTGCCAGGCAGCTCCCGAAAGCGTGCGCATGCTCCTCACGGGCTACGCGGAGCAGAGCGCGGCCATTGAAGCCGTCAATGAAGGGCACATCTTCCGGTTTCTAACCAAGCCGTGCCCGACGGACGTGTTCTTGCGAGGCGCTCAACGACGGCATCGCGCAGTATCGCTTGCTTCGCGTCGAAAAGGAGCTCCTCGAGCAAACGCTGCGCTGCAGCATCAAGGTGTTGGCGGAAGTGCTGGCCCTGGTCAATCCGCTTGCCTTCGGCCGGGCCACGCGCATCCAGCGAACCGTCCAGATACTGGCGCAAAAGTTCCAGGTGGCCAACGCCTGGCAGCTCGAAGTCGCGGCGCTGCTCTCACAGCTAGGCTGCGTCACGGTTCCCGAAGGCATCTTGCACAAGGTGTACGCGGGAACCAACCTCGACCCCAAGGAATGGGCGATGTTCGAGGCCCATCCGCGCATCGGCAGCGATTTGATCACCAAGATTCCGCGCATGGACGACGTCGCCGAGATCATCGCCTATCAGGAAAAGCACTTCGACGGCTCGGGCTTGCCCGGTGACGGCAAACACGGCGCGGACATACCTCTCGGGTCGCGCATCCTCAAGGTCGTGCTCGATTTCGATTGCTTGACCACGCGCGAACCGGCGCGTCTCAAGGCGTTGCAGCAAATGAAGGCACGCCGCGGCTGGTATGACAGCGCGGTTCTGGAAGGCTTGGAAGAGGCCGTTCTCGCGGCCACGACTCTCGTGCCGAAAGACGTGGCGGTCACTGACTTGGAATACGGCATGACGCTGGACAAGCCGATCATGACGGTCAAAGGGCTGATGGTCGTCAGCAAGGGCCAGGAAATCACGCCGGCAATGCGGCACCGCTTGTTGAACTACGCGGCGGACGGTTCCATCCGGGGGCCGATAACGATTTTGGTCGAGGCAACGCCAAACGAAAGGGATCAGACCCCTTGAACGATGGAGTTTATATGCCAGCGAGTGTTCACGGCGAGCGGCCCCGAGTCCTCATCGCCGACGACCAGACCGAAATCCGCACGTTCTGCAAAACGGTTCTCGACGCGGAGGGCTTCCTGTTCGAGCAAGCCGGCGACGGGGCTGAAGCGATGCGTGCCTTGGCCGGGAACGTCTTTGATTTGCTGCTTCTCGACATCGACATGCCGACGATGACGGGCCTGCAAGTTTTGGAGAAACTGCGCGGAGCCGCCGGGTTACAACTTTAAAGTCCTGATGCTTTCAGGCCGCGCCGACACGCTGGCCCGGGTGCTGTCGGCGGGGGCGGACGATTATTTGACGAAGCCATTCAGCCCCGTTGAATTGCGCTGCCGCGTGCAGGCGTTGCTGCGCCTCAAAAAGCGCAAGACCTGTCGGCGAGCTTGCGGCAAAGCTTGGAAGAGCATATGCGCGACCTGGAGATGCGCGTACATGAGCGGACCGTCGAGGTCGTGAAGACGAACGACAACTTGCTCAAAGAGGTGGCGGTCAGGCGCCATGCCGAGGACACGGCCAAGTGCCTGCTCTCTGAGAACGAAGGCATGCTGACGGCCATTCCTTCCATATTGATTGGCCTCGACGATGAAGGGCGCATCACACGCTGGAATGCGCTGGCCGAGTCCACGTTCGGCATTGCCCGCGCGGACGCCTTGGGCCAAGCGCTCGCGGAGTGCCCGATCCACTGGAGCGACCAGACGTTGCTGGAGGTCGTCAACCGCTGTCGCCAGGCGGGCAAGGCGGAAAAAATCAGCGACATCGCCTTCATCAAGCCCGATGGCCGGCACGGCTTTTTGGGAGTCTCGCTGGCCCCGTTTGCCTCCCGCGAAGGCGCTGCCGCGGGCATGCTCTTGTTCGCGGATGACTTGACCGAGCACCGGTGCTTGCAAGCGCAGTTGAATGCCGCGCAAAAGCTGGAATCGATCGGACAGCTTGCCGCCGGCATTGCCCATGAAATCAACACCCCGATCCAGTATGTCGGCGACAATACCGCCTTTCTGAAGGATGGGTTCGCCGACATGGCGCGGGCGGTGGCAGGCTACCAAAGTCTCGTGAAGGCGCTTCAAGCCGCGTCGCCCGATGCGGCAAGCATCGCCGAAGCGGAAAAGCAAATTGCCGGCAGCGACCTCGCCTACCTATGCGAGGAGGTGCCGCGCGCCATCGAGCAAACACAGGAAGGGCTCAGCCAGGTCGCCCGGATCGTGCGCGCGATGAAGGAGTTTTCCCACCCAGGCAGCGAAGAGAAGACGGCCGTCGATCTCAACCGCGCCATCGAGAACACGATCACCGTGGCCCGCAATGAATGGAAGTATGTCGCCGACGTCGTCAGCGATCTGGACGCCTCGCTGCCGCAGGTGCCATGCCTGCCCGGCGAGCTCAACCAGGTATTCCTAAACCTCATCGTCAACGCGGCTCATGCGATCCACGATAACCTGTCCCGCCAGCCCAGCGGCAAAGGGGTCATCACGATCCGCACGCGCGGGCTGCCGACCGGGGTCGAAATCCGCATCCAAGACACCGGCGCGGGGATTCCGGAGGCCATACAATCCCGCGTTTTCGATCCCTTTTTCACCACCAAGCCGGTGGGCAAAGGCACGGGCCAGGGACTGGCCATCGCCCGCAACGTCGTCGTCAAAAAGCACGGCGGCACGATCAAGTTCGAGTCGGAAGCGGGCAAAGGTACCACGTTCATCATGAATCTGCCGTTCGATCCCACGCTAGCCACCCACGGTGCGCACTAGAGGAGCTTTCCATGACGCATACGGTTCTCTTAGTGGACGATGATTTGTCGATCCTCCACGGTTTGGTGAGAAACTGGCGCAAAGAGTCATTCAAGGTGCGCACGGCCACCAATGCCGAGGAAGCCCTGACGATCCTTGAGCAATGCCCGGTGGACGCGGTGGTTTGCGACTGGCAGATGCCCGGCATCTCGGGAACCGAGTTTCTTGCCAAAGTCGCGATCGATTACCCGCAGACGATCCGCATCATGCTGACGGGCAAACCGACTTTCGAAGTCGCTCAGGGTGCGATCAACAACGGCTCGGTGCACAAGTTTTTGACCAAGCCGTGTGACGCCAGCCAGTTGGCGAGTGTGTTGACGAAGGCGCTGGCGGCGAAGGGGCTGGTGTCGCAGGTTTAAGAGCCTGCGGCGAGACCAGGCAGAAATGGGTGGCACGCCCAGAGGTATTCCGAAGGGCGTGTGGGCGGGATCACGCCCTTCGGAGTACCTCAGGGCGTGCCACCCAACGAACGAGAAGGACATAACATGGGCAGCCAAGCTGCTCGTGGCACCCGAGGGGAAAGGACGTAATTCGATGCAACGGCGTTGTGCTTCGATGCGAATGATGCTGGTCTTCATCGGCCTGGTGCTGGGGCCCAGCGAGTGCGCGCGTGGCGAGGACATTGTCCTGGGCATGTCGGCGGCGTTCACGGGGCCCAGTCAAGGCCTGGGCATCGAGCTCTATCGCGGCTCCATGGCCTATTTCGAGCACATCAATAGTTTGGGCGGCATTCACGGACACAAGATCGTCATCAAAGCGTATGACGACGGCTACAATCCCGGGCCCGCGATTCAAAACACGATACGTCTTATTGAAAAAGACAATGTGCTGGCACTTTTCAACTATGTCGGCACGCCGACGACGACACGGTGCCTGCCTCTTTTGAGCCGCCATCGCGAGCAATCGGTCTTGCTCTTTTTTCCGTTCACCGGCGCCGAGCCGCAACGGCGGGCGCCTTATGACCAGTATGTGTACAACCTCCGCGCGTCGTATTATCAGGAAACGGCCGGCCTGGTCGATCATTTCGTTCAAATCGGCCGCAAGCGGGTGGGCGTTTTCTACCAGATCGACGCCTATGGCCGCAACGGCTGGGAAGGAGTCAGAGCCGCCTTGGCCCGCCATGATTTGCCGATCTGCGGCGAGGCGACCTACCGCCGGGGCACACCGTTCACCAGCAGCATGGCGCAACAGGTAAGCATCCTGCACGCGGTCAAGGCAGACGCAGTGATTTCGATTGGTTCGTATGCGGCCTGTGCGGCGTTCATTCGAGAGGCGCGCGCCGCCGGCTGGGAAGTGCCCATCGCGAATGTTTCGTTCGTGGGGAGCGAGAACATGCTCGAGCTGCTGCGGCAAAGCAGCCGCGCTGACGGCATCGATTACACAAGCAACTTGATCAACACCCAGGTGGTTCCTTGCTACCACGATCTGTCGCTGCCCGCCGTTAGTGAATACCGTCTTTTGATGCTGCGGCATCAACCGCTGCCGCCGAAAGAGTTGTTGCGTGAAGAATACCGGCCGCGGGCATATAGCTTTGTCAGCTTGGAAGGATTTTTGAATGCGAAGCTGATGGCGGCGATATTGACGAACATGGGACCAACGCTCGAGCGTGCGCGGCTGCGTTCGGCGATCCAAGGGCTCACCGAGCTGGATCTCGGCTTCGGCGCGCGGTCACTCTCGGCGGGCGATCGGCATCAGGCGAGTGACCGCGTTTATTACACGGTCGTCCACGACGACCGCTTCGAACCCTTGGAAGATTGGACGAGGTGGTGCAAATGAAGAGCATCGGACTCTTGGGCAAAACCTTGTTGATTCTCAGCGGGCTCTTCGGAGTCGCCGTCGTCGTATTGGCCGGCTTTTTAAGCTGGAACATCGACACCACGCTGACCACGGAATTCCAGAAGAACGGCAAAGATATCGCCGAGAGCATCGCCAGCCATGCGCCCAACATGTTGGTGAACGGCGATCCGGCCAGCGTGCAAGCGATGATCGACGAGCGCCGCGACGGCACGGCCGGCATCGCCTATATTTTGCTGACGAATGACTTGAGCGAGGTGGTGGCGCACACCTTCGTGCCGGCGGTGCCTGAGGAAGTGCGGCGCGTCGCGCAGGATGCGAACAAAACGCTGTTTCAGATGCTCACGCTGGACGGGCTTGGCGATGTCATCGATGTTTGCAGCCCCATTCTCGCGGGTCAGGAAGGTTATGTTCACGTCGGCATGGAGCGCGCCCCTATTCGCCAAATGATCTGGGCCAGCATTCGGCAAATGGCCGGCGTCATGGTGGCGCTGTTCCTAGGAAGCGTGATCGCGAGCTTTGTAGCGCTGCGCCGCGTGACACTGCCATTGAGCCGGCTACGGCGGGGCGCGCAACGCTTGGCCTCGGGGGAAACGGCATTCCTTCAGGGCAACACGGCTTTGCCGGAATGGTTTCCAACGGCGTCCGGCAACGACGAGGTTGCCGAGCTGACGCGCGCGTTCCGCGCGATGGCGATCGAAGTGGCCACTCGGGAGGTTGGGCTCCGGCAGCAATTCAAGCTGTTGCTCGACTCGACGGCCGAGGCGATTTTCGGCGTCGATTTGAACGGCCATTGCATGTTTTGCAATCCCGCCTGCGCCCATTTGCTGGGCTACGCGAGCCCGGACAATTTGTTGGGCCAGCCGATGCACGACCTCATGCATCACACCCGGCCCGACGGCACGCCTTTTCCGGCGAGCGAATGCGGCAACATGGTGGCGATGCGCTCCGGTAAGACGGCCCACCTGGAAGACGAGTTGCTTTGGCGCGCCGACGGCACGAGCTTTCCCGCCGAATGCTGGTGCAACCCGATGATGCGCGACGGCCGCTTGATCGGCGCCGTGGTCACTTTCGTTGAAATCAGCGCTCGCAAACGCATCGAGGCGGAACTGCGCCAGGCCAAGAGTGCCGCCGAGACTGCCAACGTCGCCAAGAGCGAGTTTCTTGCCAACATGAGCCATGAGATCCGCACGCCCATGAACGGCATCATCGGCATGACTGAATTGGCGCTGGACACCGAGCTCAACTCCGAGCAGCGCGAGTACATCGAGCTCGTGAGCTCCTCCGCGGCTGCCCTGCTCGGCGTCATCAACGACATACTCGATTTTTCCAAGATCGAAGCGGGCAAGCTCCAGTTGGAAGCGCTGCCTTTTAATGTCGGCGAATTGGTCAATTCACTGTTGCGCTCCCTGTCATTCCGGGCCGAAGAGAAAGGCTTGGAGCTCATCGGCCACCAAGACGCGGACGTGCCCGACACTCTGGTGGGCGATCCCAATCGGCTGCGCCAAGTCCTGGTCAACCTCATGGGGAACGCGCTGAAGTTCACCGAGCAGGGCGAAGTCGTCATCCGGGTCGCGTGCGCGCCTCGGCTGGGCAACCGGATCGGCTTGCATTTTTCCGTTATCGACACCGGCATCGGCATACCCCCCGAGAAACAAGAGCGCGTCTTCGAAGCATTCGCGCAAGCGGATTGCTCGACCACGCGCCGCTACGGCGGGACGGGCCTGGGCTTGTCGATCTCCCGCCAACTTGTGGACATGATGCAGGGGCGCATGTGGCTGGAAAGCGCCGTCGGCCAAGGAAGCACGTTTCACTTCACCGCCTATTTCGACCCCAGCGACGAACCGGCCCCGTCGAGCCTGGTCATACCGCCCACCATGCGCGGCATGCACGTCTTGGTAATCGACGACAATGCCACCAACCGCCGCATTCTCGAGCAAACGCTGCGCCATTGGCAGATGGCGCCCGACCTTGGCGGCCGGCGGCGCCGAGGGGTTAGCCGCCCTCGAAGCCGCCGCCGATGCCGGCCGGCCCTTTCCTCTCGTTCTGCTGGATGTCCACATGCCGGAAATGGACGGCTTCAGCGTGGCCGAGCGGATCAAGCTCAATCCACGCCTCACCGGCGCCACCGTCTTGATGCTGACCAGTGGGGCCCGCAAAGGCGATATCGATCGCTGCCATTCCCTCGGTGTATCGGCTTACCTCACCAAGCCTATCGCCCAGGCGGATTTGAAGGCGTCCATCACGCATGCGTTGCGCTTGAGCGGTGAGAAATTCACGGTCGCCGCGCGGACGTTGGAGCCGATCCAGCAAGCGGGAAGCGGACTCAAGGTTCTCGTCGCGGAAGACAACGCCGTCAATCAAAAGCTGGCGGTCCGCCTGCTGGAAAAGCGCGGCTATGACGTCGTTCTGGCCTGCAACGGCGTCGAAGCCGTCGCCTGCCATGTTCGAGAAACCTTTGATCTGGTGCTCATGGATGTGCAGATGCCGGAAATGAGCGGCTTTGACGCCACGGCGGCCATTCGAGCGCGCAGTCTTCCACCGGCAACCACGTGCCGATCATCGCCATGACCGCGCACGCCATGATCGGCGACCGCGAGCGCTGCCTGGCGGCCGGCATGGATGGCTATATCTCCAAGCCGGTGCAAGGGCCCAAACTTGATGAAACCATCGCCGAGGCGCTGAAGGCCCACCCGCCCCGGCCGCGCCGGCAGGCTGGCGCGGCGTGGGGCGGCGCCCACTTTATTCCCCGCGGCGGAGGACGAGATGTTGCTTGATAAAGAGTCGGTCCTGGCACGCGTGGAAGGCGACCTGGAGCTGTTGCGTGAGCTGATCACACTTTTTCAAGAGGCCAATCCACGACTTTTGGCGGACATTCATGGCGCCGTGGAAAGTCAAGATGGGGCGCGGTTAAAGACAGCGACGCATGCTCTGCGAGGCGCGGCCGGCAACTTTCGCGCGCAATCTACCGTGGACCTGGCGCAGCGTCTGGAAGACATGGCCATCGCCGCCAACTTGGCCGATGCTCCCGCCGCCGTCGCCAACCTCGAAAAAACCCTGGAACGCCTCAACGCCGCCTTGACCGCGCTGGCTCAGAATGGAGCGCCACCCCATGGAAGCGGCACGGCGGATCCGGCGAGCGTGCCGGCCGAGTGCTTGACGCTAGACTAGCCTTTGGATTGCTCTCGTAACGGGAAGTCGCATGCACGTATTAGTGGCTGACGATGACGCCGGTTATCGGCTGCTGGTGAAAACCGCCTTGGCGAAATGGGGCTTCCAAGCGCTCCTGGCCACCGACGGCAGCATGGCGTGGGACTTGTTGCAAGCGCCAGACTCGCCGGCCATCGCCATCCTCGATTGGATGATGCCCGGCTACGACGGTCTGGAACTTTGCCGGATGCTGCGCGCTCAGAAAAAGTCCATTTACATCATTTTGCTCACGTCCAACAAGGAGAAGAAAGACGTCATTCAGGGCTTGCAAACGGGCGCCGATGATTATGTAGTCAAACCGTTCGATCGGGAGGAACTCTTTGCTCGCCTGCAAACGGGCCTGCGCATCGTTCAACTGCAACAAAGCCTCGAAAAACGCGTGCTCGAACTGGAAACCGCGCTCAGCCAAGTCAAGCAACTGAGCGGGCTGCTGCCGATTTGCAGCTATTGCAAGAACATTCGCGACGATAAAAACTATTGGCAACGCGTCGAGGATTACATGGGCTCCAATGCCGACCTGCGCTTTCAGCCACGGCATTTGCCCCAACTGCTACAAGACTCACGTGGAGCCGCAACTCGCCGAAGCGGGGATCACGCCGCAGTAGGAAATGGAAGCCACGGATCAAACACGGATCGGCAGGGATAAGAGTAGAAAACACCAAAAAAATACCCATCGCTAACGGCTCGCCATGCATCAGTTTCCCCTCTCCCCCTGTACTCGCAATAGTGTTCGGCACTATTGTTGCGGGAAGGGGAAAATTCATTTTCTTGCCGCTTTGGCATGATATCAGCTGGTCTTGATAGTGGAGGGCCACCATCATGGCCAACAAACTCAGGCCGGAAGTTCGGGAGAAAGACCTCCAAGGCTTCAAGTATTTTGATCGCCTGTTACCGCTTCTTGAACGGCTCCATGTCGTGGGAACCGCTCGGGATAAAGCGGGCAATCGCGAGCTTTTTTTCGACCAATATGCAGGGCTGTTGCTCCTTTATTTCTTCAATCCCATTGTTTCCAGCCTGCGTGGCCTGCAGCAGGCCAGCACACTCACCAAAGTCCAAAAGCTGCTCGGCATCCGCCGCGTTTCTTTGGGCTCTCTGAGCGAAAGCAGCAGCGACTTCGATGCCCAGCCCCTGCGCGAAATCGTCCAGGAGCTAGGGGCGTGTGCTGTGCCATTACAACACGGTCGTGATGCCGAGGCTTTGCGAGGGCTGAGTGCAGTCGATGGCAGTCTGCTCCCCGCGTTGCCACGGATGGTCTGGGCGTTTTGGGAGGATGACACGCACCACGCCGCCAAATTGCACCTGCAATTCGACGTGCTCAAGGGCGTTCCGTCCGATGCCACCATCACGGCCGGTGCCAGTTCCGAGCCCGATCCGTTGCGTGCCATGTTGCAATCGGGCCGACTCTACGTGATCGATCGGGGCTATGCAGGTTTCCAACTCTTCCGCGACATCATGGACGCTCATTCGTCCTTCGTCGGCCGCGTCAAGGACAACACCGCCTTCACCGTGGCGCAAGAACGTGTCGTCGATCCCCAAGCCCAAGCGGCCGGCGTCCTCCGCGATGTCGTGATCGCCAAGCTCGGCACGGACAAACACAAGGATTTCATCGGTCAAAACGTTCGCTTGGTCATAGTTCGCCGACCCAAACCCGACGCCGCGACCGAAGAACTTTGGCTCATCACCGACCGGCTCGACCTGCCCGCAGATTTGGTGGCTTTGGCTTATCGCTACCGCTGGACCATCGAGCTGTTTTTTCGCTGGTTTAAATGCATCCTCGGTTGTCGCCACCTGCTTTCGGAAACTCAAAACGGCGTGGCCATTCAATGTTATGTGGCCTTGATCGCCAGTTTGATGATCGTCCTGTGGACCGGCTGCAAACCAACCAAACGGACCTGGGAAATGATCCAGTTCTATTTGATCGGCTGGGCCAGCTTGGACGAACTGGAACAACACATTGTCGCATCGAAGTCGTAAACCGCCGAGGCCTAACCTCTGGACGGCTACGCTCCACCATGCGCATTTTCCATCGCTCTTCCGCGTGGCGCTCTCTCGCACGGATCTCATAAGATACCTTCAACTTCTATTTTCCTCTCGCTCACCGCCGTCGCAACAATAGTGCCGAACACTATTGCCGAGTACAGGGGAGAGGGGATTGCTTTTATCTCGTGCCACGGGGCGCACTGGAAACGCCAATCGCGCGCTGGGAACGCCAATCTCCCGATTGGCGTTTACCTTCTTCGATTTGATCTCTCCCCTTTCCCATCGAACATGTTACCATTGGCCCAACGACGGTGTAGCGGTGCGCAACGCGGCGCCAAAACAGGGTCAAGGTGTGGCCGTCCACCGTCATCAAACGGTGTTTAACGGTGGCGAGCCGTAAGTGTCAGCGACCGGTGCGAGACTTCACCGGTCGCTGACGCTCACGGCTCGCCAATAATTTCGTGGGATGAGGGCTATCCATGCTTGAACCGGGTGCATCATTGACGACGCGGAGCGCCATGGCGTTGCCCGGCGCGCGGACGGCGTTGCTGCTGCTCCTCTCGATCAACTTTTTTAATTACGTGGATCGGCAGGTGCTGGCGGCAGTGGAGACGAAGATCGAGGAATCGTTCTTTCCTGTTAGCCAGTACCCGGACACGCCGGAAGTGCAGGCCGAAATTCAGGGGAAGCTAGGGTCGTTGAACCTGGCGTTCATGGTTTCCTACATGCTGGCGGCGCCGCTGTTCGGCTTTTTGGCCGACCGCACGGCACGATGGCTGTTGGTGGGCGTGGGTGTCTTGCTCTGGACGGTGGCCAGCGGCGCCTCGGGACTGGCGCCAACATTCTTCATCCTTTTCGTCACCCGGTGTTTCGTGGGCATCGGCGAAGCGGCTTATGGGCCGGTCGCTCCAACCGTCATCGCCGATCTTTATCCCGTCAAACAACGCGGCAGCAAGCTCGCCTGGTTTTATGTGGCCATCCCCGTGGGTAGCGCGTTCGGCTATATTCTTGGCGGCCAAGTATCGGCATGGACGGGTGATTGGCGTTGGGCATTTTATGTGGTCGTCCCGCCCGGAGTCCTTTTGGGCATCTGGTGCTTCTTGATGCGCGACCCCGCGCGTGGCCAAGCCGATGCCGTCTCTCCCCCGCTACCGAAGGATCCGATTCATTCTCCGCCCCTCACGAAGGATCCGATCCATTCTCCCCCCCTTACGAAGGGGGGGCCGGGGGGGGTTATGACCCCAGCCGCCACCCGTCAGGCAACCCGCAAGGATTACCTCATGATCCTCAAAACGCCTTCCTACCTTCTCAACACTCTAGGCATGACCGCGATGACGTTTGCCATGGGCGGCATCGCCTTTTGGATGCCCCGCTATGTGTTGAAACAGAAAGAGTGGGGCACGCATGGCGCAAGTCAACATGATCTTCGGCGCCATCGTCGTCGTGGCCGGCCTAAGCGCCACGCTGCTGGGCGGTTTTCTCGGCGACAAGCTACGGGCGCGTTTCCCGGGCTCTTATTTTTTGGTGTCGGGGATCGCCATGATGCTGGGTGTGCCATTCATCTTGCTCGTGCTGATTTGCCCATTCCCGTTGGGCTGGATCTTTGTTTTTCTTGCGTGCTTTTGTCTGTTCTTCAACACCGGGCCGACCAACACGATACTCGCCAACGTCATTCATCCGTCGGTGCGCGCCAGCGGTTTCGCGCCTCAACATCCTGATCATTCATCTCTTTGGTGATGCCGTCTCGCCCATGATTTTAGGGTGGGTCAATGGCTATTACGCCAACATGAATGTGGGCTTCATGGCGATATCGGCTATGTTTCTGGTCGCCGGTATCTTGTGGCTGTGGGGAACGCGTTATCTTGAGAAAGACACGCTGTTGGCGCCGACGCGGCTGGGGTGAGGCGGCACGAGCCGCCAAAATCTCGTCACCAGGCTCTGCCTGGTGACGCCCTGCCTAGCAGGCTCCGCCTGCATGTCAATCGCCCGTGTGCGTGAGTGCTCGCGTGACTGCGCTCGGAAAACGAGGCGGAGCCTCGTGAAGCAGTGCGTGACCAGGCGGAGCCTGGTCACGAGAAAAAGGAGCCGCGCACGCAGTAAGCGGTGTGGTGAGTCAAAACGCATAAGGGTGCCACGGGCAGCTTGTCTGCCCGTGCATGGAGGCGGAGCTCGCGTCGGGTTTACACGGGCAGACAAGCTGCCCGTGGCACCCTTATAACAAACGCTTACTTGGTAAAATCCGCTTACTGCGTGCGCGGCTCTTTAGCGTCACTCTTTCGTCATGCCGGCACGCACGGCCAAACAGGGTGCGCGTTCGGAGCGAGCCAAATCGGCGCTGGTGGGGTCGGGTGCATCGCCGCCATTGACGCTGCGATTGGTGCGCAAGACAAGCAAACGTTGGATCGGTCTGCCGTCCTCTTGCACGAAACAGCGATAGCCGAGCGAGTTTTCCTTGCCCGGAGCGGCGCCGATCACGAGGTATTCGCCCGGCGCCAGCACGGCCTCCCACGATAGCTCGGGATAACTCCGGCAAGGTTTTTCGACGCGAATGGTCCAGCAGTGCTTGTCGGGATCAGGCTGGAACGGCAAAACCGGCTCGCCGTTTTCGACCTTGGGGGTGAACGTCAAGCGCGTCTTGCCGTCGCTCGTTAGCGTCGCTTTGACATCCAGGCAAAATCGAGCTTGATCGAAGCTTTCCTGCGCACTTGCTTGCCGAGTTGCACCGTGTATTCCGAGTGCGGCCAGACGGGACTGAGATATTGCAAGACGTTGTGTCCCGAAGGAAAGATGCGCCGCTGCGGGTTGCTGCACGAGCGTTCGGAGCGTAGCAACTCGTGCAGTTTTCCGGGGGTCATGCCCACGATCTTGCCGACGCGAAAGCCGTTGTCCTCAATGGCGGCCTTGCGATCCAGATCGAGGATCATTTCGTCGGTATACTGCCAAAGCTCTTGGTTGATGAAGGGATCGCCCAGCGGGCGTTCCAGAAGCGGCAATTCGAGCTGGACGAGTTGGTTTTCGACTTCAGCGGGGAGAATATGCTGGCGCCGCAGCCAAGAGGTCGTCCGCGCAGGCTCGGGAAATGCAGTGCAGCCTCCAGCCGGGAGCAGCCCGAGCAGCACCAGGATAAACCAGTCGCGCGTGGGCACGGGCGTCCTTGTCCGTGAGTCATTCAGGCATCGGTGAGCGCGCGGAAGATAGCATGACGGCGGCAGAGGTCAAGAGGTTCTTCGGGGAGGCGGCGAGCGATCCGCGGGATTCGGAGTACCTCATCCCGCGGCTTGGGGTTTGAGAGGGTTTTGATGCAAGCCGCGGGTTGTGGTACTCCGAAACCCGCGGATCTTACTTCCCTAATTTCCGTATCCTATCTCAACCGACCAATCTCTCTCACGCTAAGGAATCCGCGCGATGCTCAAGGACCTATTCAATTTGACGGGCAAGGTGGCGTTGGTCACGGGGGGCAGCAAGGGGCTGGGCAAAGCGATGGCGCACGGCCTGGCGGAGGCGGGCGCGGACATTGTCATCGCGAGCCGGCACGAGGACGAATTGAAGCCGGCGCTGGAGGAGATTTTGCGCGACACCGGCCGGCGCGGACGTTATTTCGTGGCCGACATGGGCCGGCGCGACGCGGTGCGCGATTTAGCGCGGGCGCGCTGGAGGCGTTTGGCCGCGTCGATATTCTCATCAACAATGCCGGCACCAACGGCCCCAACCCATCGAGGAAATCACCGACGGTGACTGGGATCGCGTCATGGAAGTGAACCTGGGCTCGGTCATGGCACTGACGCGCGAGTTGGTCCCGCAGATGAAGACGCGGCGTTGGGGGCGGATCATTCACATCACCTCCATTTTCGCGTTTGTTTCCAAGGAAGGGCGCGGCGGATATTCCGCGACCAAGGCGGCGCTCGGTCGGCATGACCCACGCCACGGCCCTGGAGCTGGGCACCTTCGGCATCACCGTAAACTGCCTGGCGCCGGGACCATTTTTGACCGACTTGCCCGGAAAGCTTCTCTCGGCTGAGGAGAAGGCGGCGTTTGCCAAGATGACCGCCTTGAATCGTTGGGGCGATCCCAAAGAATTGGTGGCACCAGCCCTGTTGCTTGCGAGTGACGCGGGCAGCTATATTACGGGAGCGACGTTGGTTGTGGATGGGGGCTATTTGGCGCGGTGAGGATGGGACACGAACCGAATTGTTACCCCGATAGGGGTTAAATCCCACAGCCCAGTTGGCTATAGAAAGAGTGGACAAAGGGGATGCCTCGAAAGTGGAATAGTGGTGTTCGGTGAACGAATACCGTGTTCCACGTAGAGGAGGTCATCCCCATGAAGAGCAGAGCATATCGGGCAGTGGATGTCAATCGTGTTGAGCCGGGTTTGTGGTTGCCTGAGCGGGAGCAAGCGGTGGTGTATGCGGGCCTGGATATTGGCAAGCAAACCATCCGTTGCACCCTGCGATGGGGTGCGGATGATTTTGATCGGCCTTGGCATGTCCGCAATCCCTTTGATGTCGCGCGGCTGGTGGCGTGTCTGCGGCAGGTCAGTCTGCGGCCGGCGTTTGCTCGTGGCGCATGGAACCAACGGGGACTTATGGCGACGCGTTGCGGCAAGCGCTCGCTCGGGCCGGCTTGGAAGTGCATCGCGTCAGTCCCAAGCAAGCGTCGGATTATGCGGAAGTCTTTGATGGCGTGCCTTCGCAGCACGATGGCAAGGATGCCGCGATCATCGCCGAGTTGGCTGCTCAGGGACGCAGTTGGCCTTGGCCAATCAAAACGCCCAGCGAGACGGAGCAAGAGTTGGCCTATCAAGTGGAATGGATGGATGGTCAACGGCGCCAGATGATGCTCTGGTGTGGCCGAGTGGAAGCGTTGCTGAGTCGGCATTGGCCGGAAGCGACGCGGATTGTCCAAGTTGACATCGGGCACGCTGCTCCGTTGCTTGGCGGAGCGTGGCGGTCCGCGAGGCCTGGCGGGCGCAGGCGATGCGTTCGCGCGCGTGCGACGTTGGGGGCGGCAGTATTTAGCAGCGGAAAAAGCGCAGCGCTGCGTGGACAGCACCGGCAAACGGCCGGGGTGTCGATGGGTTGCTGGGACGAAGAGCGGCTGCGGCGTTACGCGCTGCAGATACAGCAGTGCCGAGGCGAGATAGCGGCGGCGCGAAAACGCCTGCGTGCGTTAACGCGCGACCATGCGGCCATTGGCGGCCATGGGCGAGGTGGTCGGCGTCCCGACGGCCTGTGTTTTGTGGGTGGAGCTAGGCGATCCCAGTAGCTATCACTGCGGCGCGGCCTATCGCAAGGCGATGGGTTTGAACTTGGCCGAGCGTTCGAGCGGTCAATGGCAGGGCAAATTGAAAATCAGCAAGCGCGGTTCGTCGACGGTGCGACGCTGGTTGTACTTGGCGGCGTTGCGTTGGGTCAAGCAGGAGCCGGTGCATAGTTGGTACGTGCATCAGAAGGCAACTGCGGCGTGGCGAAGGCAAGCCGGCCGTGATCGGCGTGATGCGTAAATTGGCGTTGGCCTTGTATCGGGTCGGCGGTCGTGGGGAGAAATTCGATCAGAGCCCAGTTGTATCAAGGTTTGACGCGAGCATAATGCTGTTGAGAGCAAAGCTTTGGTAAACAATCCTTCAGGAAAAGGAAGGAGAAGACTTCGACGAAGCCGCGAGACCGCCTTTGTTGCGCCACCTTCCACAAGCGACCCTTACGCGCCCTCAGCGGAGCGCCGAGCCCAGTATCGAGGGGCGTGACCGAGGCATCGGCGAGATCCTCCATGAAGCCAATTCGATGGTCGCGCTTGGCAACAAGGGCGATACATTCCAGGAAAAAGGTTAGGGCTAGCCGATGGCCAAAGTCCAGCAAAGGCGTTCGCCGCGAGTCGAAGTGACAGCTTGCAGAGGAATTATCGTATTGAGCGAGAACAAGGAAGCGACCGATCCGGATCGCTCGGTCTGCTCCGACTGCGTGCTACGTGGCGCGCAGGCCGAAAATTTCTCGCGTCTAAAGAGTCGCGGCATCCCCGATGAAACGCTTCTTGCCACACATAGAAAAGGGTCGCCCCGCCAAGCCTACAGGCTACATAGCGCCTGGTCGAAACTTGGCGGGGCGCACCCTGGGTAAGCGGCGATAAATAGAGATCTACCCTGTAAGGGTTGCACAGAGGAGCGGGGGGCCTGACGTGCTGGTAGAACCCTTACAGGGTTCGTCGGCGTATTTCGCGAGTGAACCCAGGGTGCGCCGGCCAGTACTGCGAGATATGCTGTCGCCGCGTGGCTAGGCCGGGCGACCCTGGGCTGTGGTATTTAACTCCTTCGGAGTAAGGATTTGCCGGGCTTCCTTCGGCATCGGCTAGGGAGAAGTCACCATGAGACGCTTGATTGTGTTTATCTGCTCGATATTGACCTATTCCATTATCAGTAATTTCTGCAATGCTCAGGCGGATAGTAAAAAAAACAGCACCGGCAACGAAGCAACAACTCAGTTGAACAATCGCGTGCTGGGCAAAAGCCGCACGTTTATCTTTAGTTATGCGGGAGCGGTGCAAGGGCTTTCGTCGGGGGAAGAGGCCCGCGTATGGCTTCCCGTGCCGCCGAAAACCATTGAACAGGATGTGGAAGTCATAAGTCGCAAGCTGCCTGCGGATGGTTCGGTTTATGTCGAGAAGCAATATGGCAATCGGATGCTGTATTTCAAGGCGCAGGCGGACGCGAAGGGAACCGTGCCGTTCGAGGTTGGGTTTCGAGTCACGCGGCGTGAAGTGACCACTGACTTCAAGGCGAACGTGACGCTCGCGGCACGCCCCACGGATAGCGTGAGCCGCTTTTTGCAGGCCGATCACCTGGTGCCGGTCGGCGGCAGGCCGCTCGAGCTTCTCAAGCGACAAAACGCTACCCGATAACGATCCATTCGCGGCGGCGAAGATCATGTATGACGTCGTCGATGAACACATGAAGTATCGCAAGGACGGCGAAGGCTGGGGCCGGGGCGATGCGGTTTGGGCCTGCGACAGCAAGTTCGGCAATTGCACCGATTTTCACAGCCTGTTTATCAGCATGGCCCGCGGCAACAAGATACCTTCCAAGTTCGAGATGGGTTTCTCGATCCCCGCCAAGCGCGGCGCCGGACTGATCGCGCGGCTACCACTGCTGGGCGTGGTTCATGCCGCCAGGCCAAGGGCTGGGTGCCGGTCGATATTTCGGAAGCCAACCGGTATCCGGGCATGAAGGAATACTATTTCGGCAATCTCACGGAAGATCGGGTGCAGTTCACGACGGGCCGCGACATCGACTTGGAGCCTCGGCAGGCAGGGCCGGCCCTCAATTTCTTCATCTATCCCTACGCGGAAGTGGGCGGCAAAGCTTATCC
The DNA here is from genome assembly GCA_963750865.1 of uncultured Planctomycetota bacterium. GTDB lineage: Bacteria > Planctomycetota > Planctomycetia > Gemmatales > Gemmataceae > CAVVSQ01. The sequence continues at coordinate 239,880 of CAVVSQ010000014.1, read as the reverse complement.
CCAACAGGACATCGTGCGCTCGTTCGCCTACCGCGACATCGAGTCAAGTCTGTCCGTGATCGGCAATCCCGTCAAGTCCGCTACCCTGGGACCTCTGGGGCTTTCAGAAGAGCTACTAAAGATAGGTGGTCGGGGTAGCCGAATTACTTCTCCAGAGAACGGTACTTTGAGTTCCGTGGGGACTGCGTATTGCCCCCGGGCACTCGGGGTACGTGGTGACGATCAAGGCGCAGGCATGCCGGCCACGGCAGGGTTGGTAGGACAAGACCATGACGACGCCGCCCTGAGCCCCAGTCAAACCCTTTGGAGGAGAACCTCGTGAATGCTGCGTTCTTGTTGGTGACGACGGCTTGGTTTGCTGGCGATACCACCGCGGTGCCAGTGACGGCCGCCGGCGATTGCGGCGCCTGTAGCACGTTGTGCTACCGACGCCTGCGGTTGCCATGGCCACAAGTTGTTCGGCAAGCTGCAGGGCCTATTCAAGCGAAAAGAAGCCTGCGGCGGCTGCGACACTTGCTCGGCCCCGAAATGTCATGCGCCCGTGGCCACGTGCTGCGAGCCTCGAATGCGCCCCGCCCCGTGCAATACGTGCGATACGTGCGGCCGCGGCGGTCCCAAGCTGCTCGATAAGCTGCGGGCTTGCTTCCATCACGAACGGTCGTGTGGCTGTGACGGCGGCTGCGGCGCGGTGCTGCGACAGCGGCGCGTGCGGCGGCGCTGCCTACGGTGGCACCACGGTAATGCCGAAAGCCGGCGAGACGATCCCGACGCCCCCGAAAAAGATGCCGAGCACGCCGCCCACCAAGGGCAAGCAGATCGGCATCGAGACCGCTCCGATCGGCTCGACGAATTCGCCGATCCTTGAAGTTGCACCCAACGCGAGCCAGGTACCCCCGGCTATCGTTCCCAGCGTCGAGTCGGACAATCTTCGCAGCCCCTTCTAAGGGATAGTCTGCCCGTCGTCCCCCCGCTAACCACCCCATGCCGCGGGCTTAGGTCGCACCGAAGCCCGCGGCTTTATTCGTCACCGCTTTTCGTTCCAGTCCACGCGGCCGTATTGCTTGGCGACGATTTGCTCAATCTCGGCCAATTCGTCTCCACTCCAATCCCGGGCCTCCAAGCGCCCACCCGTTTCGCGGCAGAACTCAGCTAACACCGCGTCCTGCAATTCGGGTATTGTCAATTCCACGCCCGTTAATTCCTTGATGCCCGGGAGGCTCGGCGCAGTGTCGCTTTGAGCCAACAAAATGGCGCCATGTTGCAAGAGGCAGTGATTTCTTTTTCGTTGAGCGCTGCCGACGATTTTGTGGCCGGCGCACGTCAAGTCGCCGGGCGTCTGGTAATGGAAGCAGAGAAACGCCTCGACCCCCGCGTTGCCAACCGACGCCGCATTCGTGGGACGGCTCTCCTGAGCCGTCTGCTTGGGAGGACGGCTCGGGAGAGCCGTCCCACAAGAGGGCAGAGCCGTGCCACAAGCCCTACCACTAGAGGGCTCCTGCACAACGTCGATTTGACCGGCCAACCCCAGACGGCCAAGCGCCGGCAGTATGACGCGCTGGTGCATGCGCGGCATCCAATCCCGATCAAAGCCGGTGGGCAAGGCGAGGGCGTAGGTCAGTTCGTGGTGATGGATGAGGGCCTTGCCGCCGCTGGAACGGCGGACCCACGGCAGCGCTGCGATTTCAGGGTGTGCGGAACGAAGGCAGGCGGACTGAAAATAACCAAGGCTCAGCGTGGCATGCGTCCAGCCATAAAAGCGAAACGACGCAATCCCTTCGCTAGCGGCATGCAGCAACACATCGTCGGCGGCCATGTTGAAAGGGCCATCGGCGGACGTGAAGGGGAGCCAGTGAAAAGAAGTCATGGCTGGGCTGATGAAGGCCATTGAGAAAAAGACCGTCTGTTTTTAGTCACACGATGGCGAGGCATTGCACTCCCCTCTCCCCCTGTACTCGGGGGGAGAGGGGAAGGGGTGAGGGGGGATAGAATCCCTCGCGAAATCATTAAATCTTTGCACGCAACCTGCACCCCCTCACCCCTGCCCCTCTCCCCCGAGTACAGGGGAGAGGGGAATACAGGCAACGCTGTTTAAAGAAGCGATTTTATGAACGAATTTCATCGCTCGTTCCGCCAGCGCAGCACCGGCTCCTTGGCGGCCTTGATCTCATCGGGGCGGCTGATGCCGAGCGTGTGCGGGAGCCTGGTGCAAAAAGTCCGCGTCCTCGCCGAGAATCGTGTGCATGGCCTGGGCGAAAGCGTCCAGTGTTTCCTTGCTTTCCGTTTCGGTCGGCTCGATCATCATGGCTTCGGGGACCACCAGCGGAAAATAGACGGTCGGCGCGTGGTAGCCGAAATCGAGCAGGCGCTTGGCGAAGTCCATCGCGCTGATGCCCTTGGCCCGCTTGCTGGCGCGGGCGCTGGCGACGAATTCGTGCATGCAGCGGTCGCCGTGCGGGACCTCGAAGGCGTCCTTGAGCCGGGCCAAGCAGATAATTGGCGTTGAGGACGGCGTTTTCGGTCATGGCGCGCAGGCCGTCCGGGCCGAGCGTGCGAATGTAAAAGTAGCCGCGCAGCAAGATGCCGACGTTGCCGAAAAAGCTGCGCACGCGGCCGATGGATTTGGGCCGATCGTAATCGAGCCGGAAGCGATCGCCTTCCTTGACGACCAGGGGCGCCGGCAAGTAGGGAGCTAGCACGGCGCGGACGGCGATGGGGCCGGCCCCGGGCCGCCGGCGCCGTGCGGGCCCGGTGAAGGTCTTGTGGACGTTGTAGTGCATCATGTCGGCGCCGAAATCGCCGGGCCGCGTGATGCCGACGATGGCGTTCATGTTGGCCCCATCGAGATAAACCAGGGCGCCGTGATCGTGGAGCAACTGCGTGATCGAGGCGATCTGCGCGTCGAACAGGCCGATGGTGTTCGGATTGGTGATCATGAAAACCGCGGTGCGCTCGTCGAGCTTGGCTTTGAGGTCGGCCAAGTCGACCAGCCCCTTGGCCGTGCTTTTGATCGAGACCGTCTTGAAAGCCGGCAATGGCGGCGCTGGCGGGATTGGTGCCGTGGGCGCTGTCGGGGATGAGCACGCGCGTGCGCTGCTCCCGGCGATCGCGAAAATAGGCCGCCGCCACCAAGCAGAGCCGTGAGCTCGCCCTGGGCCCCGGCCGCCGGTTGCAAAGACACGGCGTCGAGACCGGCGATCTCGGCGAGAATGTTCTGCATCTCCCAGAGGATTTGCAGCATGCCCTGACAGGAGGCATCCAGTTGCAGCGGGTGCATGTTCGCCAGGCCCGGCAGCGCGGCCAGGCGCTCGTGGCGCTTGGGGTTGTATTTCATCGTGCACGAGCCAAGCGGATAGAAGTTGGTGTCGATCGACATGTTCCGCTTGGAGAGATTGACGAAATGACGAACCAAGTCGATCTCGGCGATTTCAGGAAGCGGCGGCGGCGCCTCGGCCAAATACTCGGCGCGGCACCAAGTCCGCACTCGAGCCGGGCACATCGCACGGCCGGCACGCGCTGGCAGCGCCGGCCCGGATGGCTTATCTCGAACAGCAAGTCGGTCGATTGGTTGGCCTGCATGGTTAGTTCCTGATCTCCGCCTTGAAAGCGGCTACCAAGCCGTCAAGCTGCTTTTGGGTTCGTTGCTCGGTGACGGCGATGCTGAGGCAATTTTTCAAACCGGGATACCAGCGGCCCAATTCCAGGCCCGGCGTGGTAGCCGGCTTTGAGCAAGCGCTCCAAGAGGCCGGCCACATTGCCGGAGACCTGGATCGTGAATTCCTTGAAGAACGGGCGATTGAATTTCAAGGAAACGCCAGGCACTTGACGTAGTTCCTCGGCCAAATAATGGGCCTTGCGCAAGCACGCTTCGGCCGTTTCGCGCAAGCCCTGCGGCCCGAGCGCGGCCAGATAAACAGCCGCCCGTAAGGCGAACAAGCCCTGGTTGGTGCAGATGTTGCTGGTCGCCTTTTCCCGGCGAATGTGTTGCTCGCGGGTTTGCAGCGTCAACACCCAGCAGCGTTTGCCGTTGCGATCCACGGTTTGGCCGACGAGGCGGCCTGGTATCTTCCGCAAGAACTGGGTGCGGCAGGCCATGATGCCCAGATACGGTCCGCCGTAGACCATCGGGTTGCCCAGGCATTGGCCTTCCGCAACGGCGATGTCGGCGCCGTAGTCGCCGGGCTTTTTAAGCAAACCGAGGCTGATCGGATCGAAGCTGGCGACATACAAGGCACCCGCGCCGTGACAAATCTTGCCGAGTGTCTCGACTTCTTCCAGGCCGCCGAAGAAATTGGGATGCTGCACGATCACGCACAGCGTTTGCTCGTCCACGGCCTTTGTGAGTGTGTCGGGATCGAGATAACCGTTCGGTGTCGGCAACGTCGTCACGGACACCGGCAAGTTGGCCAGATATGTCTCCAACGTGCGGCGATATTCCGGATGGACGCTCTCGGCCACGAGGACTTGGCTGCGGTCCGGCATGATGCTCAGCGCCATGAGCACGCTTTCGGCCACCGCGCTGCCCCCTTCGTAGAGGCTGGCGTTGGCCACGTCCATGCCCGTCAGTTGGCAGATGAGCGTCTGATACTCGAAGAACGCTTGCAGGCTGCCTTGGCTGGCTTCGGCCTGGTACGGCGTGTAGGCCGTGTAGAACTCGCTGCGAGAGGCGACGGCATCGACGACCGCGGGGATGAAATGATCGTAGCTACCGCCACCCAAGAAGCACACCGCGTCCTCGGCGGACTGATTCCTGCGCGCAAGTTCGCTCACCTGCTGCTGCAATTCCATTTCGGTCAGCGCCGCCGGCACGTTGAGAGGACGATGCAGCCGCAAGTTGGCCGGAATGTCGCGAAAAAGCTCGTCCACCGTGGCGGCGCCGATCGCGGCGAGCATCGCCTTTTGGTCAGCCGGGGTGTTGAGAATGTAGGACAAAGGCTCCTCGGGCTTCGCGGACTTCTGAAAATCACAAGGCCGGACACACGCGTCCGGCCTCGTGTTTTATTCTAGGGTTTGGGAGCGAGGCGGGTATCATCGTCTTTCGGTCGGCGAAAGAACGTTGGATGGCACGCCCTGAGGTACTCCGAAGGGCGTGAGCCACAAGAGGACCACGCCCTTCGGAGTACCTCAGGGCGTGCCACCTCAAATGGGGAACGAGAAATCAAGTTTCCTCAATGCCCTGACGAGGCGATCTGGTGCTCATACTGGTCGGCGGTGAGCAGTTTGTCCAGCTTCGTGCCTGGCGCGACTTTGATCTTGACCATCCAGCTTTTGCCGAACGGATCGGCGGCAACCAGCGACGGGTCCTTGACGATGGTGTCGTTGGTGGCCACGACTTCGCCTTCGACGGGGGAGTAAAGATCGCTGACGGCCTTGACCGATTCGATGACGCCGAACTTGTCGCCGGCCTTGAGCTTGGTGCCGACTTTGTCGAGTTCCACGAAGACGACGTCCGTCAGTTGCTCGACGGCGAACGCGGTGATGCCGACGGTGCAGGTGTCGCCATCGAGGCCCGCCCACTCGTGCGACGTGGCATAGCGCAGGTTCTTGGGAATCATGAAGGTCTCCGGGATTGATCGCGCTTGTAAAACGGCAAGGTTACGATGGCGGCCGGCTCGGCGCTGCCGCGAATGTTCACCTGGCAAGCGGTGCCAACTTTGGTGAACTCCGGCTCGACATAGGCCATGGCTATCGTTTTATGAAGCGTCGGGGCGAATGTACCGCTGGTGACCGCGCCGACATCCCGTCCCTGTGTCTGCACCGCCGCCCCTTCACGGGCAATGCGCTTGCCAGAAGTTCCAGACCGACCCGCTTGGGCAAGCGATGATCGCGCTGGCGCTCGATCAACGCCTCCCGCCCCCGAAAATCGCCCTTGTCGAGTTTGACCGCCCAGCCCAAGCCCGCCTGAAAGGGATCGATTTCCTCGGTCAATTCGTGGCCATAGAGCGGCATGGCAGCTTCCAGACGCAGCGTGTCGCGTGCGCCCAGGCCACACGGTTTGGCGCCGCGCTTGATCAATTCTTCCCAAAGCTGCAGGCCCTGCGTTTTGCTGACCATGAATTCAAGACCATCCTCGCCCGTGTAGCCGGTTCGGCTGACCACGCAACCCTGGCCGGCAAAGCGCGTGGGGGCCGCATGATAGTAGCCGAGTGCGGCGGGATCGGTTTCGAGCAATCCTTGACTCAGCGCCAGCGCTCGCGGGCCTTGCAAGGCGATCATGCAGGTGTCGAGCGTCTGATCGGTGATCTGAACATCCAGCGAGCCCTTGGAATCGTGGATCCAAGCGACGATCTTCTCACGGTTACTCGCATTGACGACCATGGCATAGCCGTAGGGCCAACGGTAGACCAGCACGTCGTCACGGATGCCGCCGGCGTCGTTGCAAATGAGACCATAGCGGGCCTGCATGTCTTTCATGGTGGCGGCGTTGTTGGTGAAGACACGCTGAATCAAGCCGAGCGCATCCGGGCCGCCGAATGATAGCCGGCCCATGTGACTGACATCAAAAATGCCCGCCGCGGAGCGCACGGCCGCGTGCTCGTCCATGATGGTGGTGTACTGCACCGGCATGTCCCAGCCGCCGAAATCGACCATGCGGGCGCCGTGGCTCGCATGCCAATCGTGCAATACTGTCTGCATGCCCATGTACGTCACTCCCATGGTTAGCCGCGACGCGCTAGCGGAGACGCGAGATGCATCCCGCGCTCCGCTAGCGCGTCGCGGCTAACCTTATTTGATCGGCACTTCGCGCAACTCCATTGGGCCGCCGCAGCAATCGCAGATGCCCGCCTCATAACCGCGAATGGCGCAGATATCGCACCAGTAATAGACCTCGTGGAGCTTGCCTTTGCGATAACTATGGACGTTGACCACTTGCAAGAGTGTGGAATTGGGAATCAGCCGTCCCGTCAGACGCATGGGGCGATTTAATAGACTGGCGTCCTTATAAAACATGCGTGCGCCGGCGTCCTTCACGAGCGGATAGATCTTGCCCGCCTCGGTCACCAGCGCCAACGAATAGGGTGCGGCATCGGCGTCCAGTTTGGTGCCGTGCTTGTCGAGAATGTCGGCGAGCGGGGCGACCTTGCCGATGAAGAATTCCGTTTTCAGTGGCGTCTTCGCGTCGTCCGCGCGGGTCAAGCAAAGCGGCAAGCAGCCAAGAACCAGGGCGGCCACGATGCCGGATCGTTTAGTTGTGACTTTCATAGGATCAACCCCGGAGTGTCGAAAGGAGCCGCGCACGCAGTAAGCGGTTTAATCGAGCACCGCACGAAACCGCTTACTTCGTGCGCGGCTCCTTTCACACATCCGTCCACAAGCCGCCGGTCTTGCCCTTGGCGGCACTAGGCCTGGCACGCAACTTGGCGGCCTTGGCGAATCACATTGACTTCCTTATCCTCGGCCTTCGGTTTGGCGCGCAGGTACATCTTGATGGCCACGTCGCGGAAGGGCAAGTGATCGCGCAGGTTTTTCAGCAGGTAGCGCTGGTAGGTGTTGTCGAAGAGCTGCGGACCGTTGGTGAAGAGCACGATCAGCGGCGGGTTGGTGGAGGCCTGCGTGGCGAAGTAGATCGCGGCCCTGACGGTTCTGGCGCATCGGGCGGCGATTGCGTAGTGTAGATCTTTTGCACGACGCGATTGAGATCGCCGGTGCCGACGCGGGCGCTGGCTTGCTTGTGTAGGTTTTGGGCCAGGTCCAGCACTTGCTGCACGTTCTTGCCGTCCTTGGCGGTGATGAAGGCGATGGGCACGAAATCGAGGCTGGGGAAAACCTTGCGCAGATAGTCGCCGAACTGCGCCGGTCGCCAGCTGCTCCTTGAGCAGGTCCCACTTGTTGACCACGAAGATGGCGGGCTTGTAATTTTCGAGGACGTAGCCCGACAAGCTGCTTGTCGACGTGGCTGACCTTCTTGCTCGCGTCGAAGAAATGCAGCACGACGTCCGCGCGGCGAATCGAGCGCTCGGCGCGGGCCAGGCTGTAAAACTCGACGTTGGTCTTGATGCTGCCCTTGTTGCGCACGCCGGCGGTGTCGATGGCGATGATCGTCCTTGCCGTCCTTCTCGAAAGCGCACGTCGATGCTGTCGCGCGTGGTCCCCTCCACTTCGCTGACGATGGCGCGCTCGCCTTCGGCCAGGCAATTGATGAAGGTGCTCTTGCCGGCGTTGCGCCGGCCGACGATGGCCAGCTTCAGCGCCTCGTCCGGCGCCCGGCGCGGCTTCGTCGAGCGTCCGCGCGGCAACGTTTTCGACGATGCGGTCGAGCAGCTCGTGTTTGCCGCGGTTCTGCTTGGCGCTGACGCAGGTGACGTCGCCGAAGCCGAGCTTGTGGAACTCCGCCGTCTGCGGGATGAAGTCGGAGGTGTCGCACCTTGTTGGCGATGAGCAGCACCGGCTTGTCGATGCCGCGCAAGCGGCGGGCGACCTCCTCGTCGAGGGGCACCAGGCCGTTGCGGGCATCGACGACGAACAGGACCAGGTTGGCCTGGTCGATGGCGATGTTGATCTGGCGTTCGACGTCGCGGGTCAGATTGTCGACGTCCTCGATGCCCATGCCGCCGGTGTCGATGATTTCGAGGTAGCGATCGCCGACCTGGATGGGTGCCGCCAGGCGATCGCGGGTCACGCCGGGCGTGGGATCGACGATGGCGATGCGCCGGCCCGCCAGCCAATTGAAGAGCGACGATTTGCCGACGTTGGGCCTGACCCACGATGGCGATTTGCGGAACGGGCACGGGGTTTCACTCCAGGATGCGACAAGCAAATTGATATTATATGGCGTGCGCCGGTTAGCCGCGACTCGCTGGCGAGCGTGAGGTGCATCCCGCGCGCCGCCAGCACCTCGCGGCTAACCCGTTGACTCTTTTTTTAGCGCCGATACACTATTGGTTTCCCTTAGGATAGTTCGTCCCGCGCAATTTGTGTGAGGTCAAGAATGGTTCGCAAGAAGCTTGGACGTGGCCGCAAGAATCGCTGCCGGTTTTGCACGAAAGAAGGCTGCCCTCGTCCCGCATTTGTTGATTATAAAGATGTGCAGGGCATGAAGAAGATGTGCACCAGCCAGGGCAAGCTGTTTAGCCGCAAGCGCAGCGGCAACTGCGCCGCCTTCCAGCGGGCCGTCAAAGATGCCATCAAACGGGCGCGGTTCATGGCACTGATGCCGTATGTCGGAGAATAAAGCACCGGGTGGCACGCCCTGAGGTACTCCGAAGGGCGTGGGCCTGAACAAAAACACGCCCTTCGGAGTACCTCAGGGCGTGCCACCCAATCGTGACGATTCGTCTCGCTAGCATGCCCGCCCAAAATGCGGCGGGCATGGCACCCTTTTTTGAAATTCCGCCATCACGCCGCTTTCTTCTTGGCGAGAATTGCGTCCACGGTCTTGATGATCCGGTCCACATCCGCGCCGGTCATTTGACCTTCGCCAAACGCGAAATTCGCCAGCAGCTTGTGCTTCTCGTAAAAGAAGACCGTCACTTCCGCTTTCGGATTGAGCCGATAATCTTTGGGGCCCTCCTCCGGGAAAAAGGCCACGATCACGTTCTTGAGCTTGTCGGCACGCGCCTCTAGCCGTTTCGCCAAGGCATCGCGCGCCAAGGCTTCATCGACAAGCTTCTTGGGGTCTTGCTCGCCGGCATTGTTGGCGGAGTTATGGGCGTCGGGGCTTAAAAAGATTACGGCACTCGCCAGCCCGTCCTTTGCCGCGTGCCGGCTCACCGCATCGTCGAGCTTGGCCAGCAGCGCCATGAGCGGTCCGTCTTTGCCGTCGGCGGGTTCCTTGGCGAACACCATCACCACGGGGTTGAGACCAAATTCGCAGACGATGCAATGTTGGCGGCCTTTGCCTTTGCTGCCGTTTAGGTTGAATGCATCGAAGGGTCCGGGCAAAACCTCGCCGACCTTGAGGCCGGATTGAAGAGGCGCGGCGCCTTCTTGAGCGATTACCACACCCACAAGTGCCGACGACAGCCAATCAGCGCGAAGGAACGGATCACGATTGCACCTCCAAAGTAAGTCACCTTCAGAATGACGGCTCGGGCGGCGTTCGTCAATGGCGGGGCGGGTTTGCATTCATGGAAGGTTTTGCCGTCGGCGGCACGAACGGTAAAGGAGAGAAACTCACGCCCCCCAAGCCGCGGGTTGAGGTACTCCGAAACCCGCGGATCACGAGAACCCGTATCCGCGGGTTTCGGAGTACCTCAACCCGCGGCTTGGTTTCCATTCCCTCGCTGCAATGTTATCCTGGTCACTTCCGGCCGGCAGTTGAACCGCAAGGGGTGTTGCCCCGCGAGTCCGCGGCTGACGTGCATGACGCTTGGCTTGACGTAGAACGTGCCGCAGTCATATTTGCGGCTATAGCGGCTGGGCACGAACAGCGAGCCGATGCCGGGGAGGCGAATTTGGCCGCCGTGGACATGGCCGGTCACCACCAAGTTGACGGTGTGTTGGCGTGCCCAACCTATGTTGTCGGGCGTGTGGCTCAGCAGCAGGCGAAAAGCCTCATCGGGACAAGCCGACATATCGGGATAGGGCTTGAACCATGGGCCCTCGTGACCGATGACAACCATGGGTTGGCCGCGGACCTTGACTTGTTGCCAAGAATTGCCCAGGACGCTGATGCGCACCTTCGCCAGGCGGCGGCGGATGAGCACGGTGTCGCGCCAGGAATCATGGTTGCCGAGAATGGCGAAGGCATCGATGTTCCAGCGAAGTCGGCCCAACACCGGGACCACCCAGCGATAATGCCAACTGCTATCCACGATATCGCCGGTGATTGCCAGGATATCGGGAATGCCCTGCTCCATGGCGCGATCGGCGACGTATTGGTAAAAAGCGCGGTCCGGCGTGCCACACAGGTGTAGGTCGGTCAGGTGCAGGATGGTGAAGCCGTCCCAAGCGGCCGGCAAATGCGGCAAAGCCAACGTCTTTTCGACGAAATCGACTTGAAAGACTTGGTTGCCCGGCAACAGCGCGAGCTTGCGGAGCTTGCCGCGGCCGACGGGCTTGTAGCCCAATTCCTGTGCGATATCGACGGTGCGAACATGGTGGCGAGCGATCTGCGGTGCCTGGCGGCGCAGCCAGTAAAGGATTTGGGCGATCGGTGCCAGGAAAAAGCCGGCGATCCAGCACATGGCCATATAGGGGGCGATATAGATTCGCCAATTGCCGCCTTGCCCGAGCAGTTGCCGACCGTGCAACAGATCGAGCGCGAAGAAAAAGAGCACCGGGCCCAGCAAGATGACCAGGAGGTCGATCTTGCGCGTCACCTTGAGCACGCCATGCGGCAAGGGCCAGGCATAGAGCACGTTGAGGCCCGTGGTCATGAGGAAGCCATGCCCGATGCAGGCGCCGAGCCATAAAAACCATGGGGGTAGCGCGGACGTCAGCGCCTGGAAAAAAGCGACGAGGTGCTCAACGATCATGAACACGCTTTCTCAGAGAATCTCTAGCTCTTCACCGGCATGGGATCAGTGACAGGAGCATCGACCGGCTCGGCGCTTTGCAAGGCGTCGAGCATTTGTTCGACTCGGAAGGGCTTGTACAGCACGAAACGCAGCCCTTCCTGGCGCGCACGCACCAGCGAGTGCGACGGGTCGTAGCCATAGCCGGTCATGAGGATGACGCGGGCCTGGGGCTGCGCTTGCCGCAAGGCACTGTAAACATCGAACCCGGACAGATCGGGCAAGCGAATGTCGGCGAGCATGGCATCGTAGCTGGACAGCTTCGCCATGGTGAGGGCTTCTTTGCCGTCGCGGGCCGTTTCCACGACGCAGCCCCATTTGCCGAGCAGGCTATGTGCCGAGCGGCGGACGCGCTCATCGTTGTCGACCACGAGGACACGCATGCCTTTGACGCGGCTGGGCGTGTCGGCCGGCTTGAAAGGAAAGCGATTTGGTCGTCGACGTCATGTCCTCGCCGACCTTTTGGATGCTCTGCTTGATGGAGCGGGCACTGGAAAGTATTTTGCGCAGCTTGTCGGACATCTCGGGATCGACGCCGATCCAGCGATCCAGGATAGCCGTGGCCGCCGTCAGGATCTCATCCACCGGCAGGGCCACTTCGCGGTTGATGGCGTCGATCGACTGATTGGCGGTGGCGCGTTTCTCTTCGACGAGCAGGTCCAGGGTGTTCAGAGAAAAGGATAGCTCACGGCAAAAGATCTCGGTGAACTGCAGGTCTTCCGGGCCGAACGCGTTGAGCTGCGGGCTTTCGACGTTGAAGGTGCCGATGACCTTGTCGCCCCAAGTCAAAGCGACCGTCAGCGAGCTACGCGGCGCCTTCGGAGCCCTGGATGTAATGCGGATCGGTGGCGGTGTCGCTGCACAAATAGCTTTTGCCGGTGGCCGCGACATAGCCGGTGACGCCGTTGCCCTGCTCGCGAGCGTAGAGCTCGCGGCGAGCGGCCTCGGGAGTCATGCCCTCGGCCAACAGCGGTATGAGCCGGCCCGTCGAACGATCGAGGAGCCGAATTTCGATGACGTCGTATTGCAGCAACTCGTGGGTAAGCTTGCGGATGTTGTATTTGAGCAACTCCACGCGCTCATCGACATCCATGTCCATGATTTCTTCGGCGTTGAGGGCGGCAAGCTCCCGGCCCGCATGGTGCAGGGCGTCCAGCTTTTGCTGCCGTTGCACTTCGGCGGTCACGTCGCGGCAAAGCGCGATGAACTGCTGCACCGCACCGGCGTAGTCGCGAACGGGTGTGACACGCAAGTCGATATATTGATGGTCAAAAGCTTGTAGGCGTGTGGAGACAACGGTGCCGGGCGTGGTGAGTTGAAAGGGAGCGGCATCGGGACCGACACCGCGGCGGACAACCGAGCGCCTCGAAAAAGGGCCGGCCGCGACAGTCGCCGCCGCACCACTTCTCGAAGGTGGCGTTGGCCCAGAGGATGCTGCAAGTCGGTGTTGACGACGGCGACGCCTTCGCGAAGCACCTCCAGGATGTATTCCGTCTGGAGCAGCGAACTGGCGCGCTGCCAAAGTCCCGTTTCCTGAGCGCCGACGAAGACGCCATCGAATTGTTGCGAAGTCAAGAGCGCGAGGCCTTCGCTGAGACTGTGGACGCGCACCACGTCCCACGCGGGATTGCCGGTCTCCGCCGAACCGCGACCGCCGGTCCCGTCTCCCTCGAAAACCAGAATCCGCGCTCGATTTGTCAAAGGCTCCCTTAAGGTTCGTGAAAAGATTCTCAAGTATAAATCTTTTGCCCTCGGGATACAAGTCAAGCTAACGCCGGACTGCCCAGTTTCCCCAAGTTCACCCCTTTTCAGCGTTTTCCCGCTACGTTGGACATGCGTCACACCCGGTATAATCTTGCGTAGCACCGGCGTCCCGCCGCTGGTGACGCTGTGAACCCGCCCCTGGGCATGTCCCATCGTCGTCTTTCGCTCGGCGAAAAAACGCCCTGGCGCGGAGCAAAAGGCGACGATCGGGGGATATCCCAAATATCATGAGCCATTGAAATGAACTCCGTCAGGTTCAGGCTTGTCGTTACGTTTTCACTTTTTTGCACGTCACTCGCGCGCGCCGACGACGCCATCACTCATCAAGGACGGCGATTTAGCGGCACCTTGCACACCGACGCCTTTCTTATTGAAGACTCGAACAAAAAGCTGGCCTTTGCGGAAATACAATTCGTTCGCTTTCCCGAACGTCCCGCCCCCCTGCCCCATTGTCGATTGCTCCACCAGCTTTTGTTGTCCGGGGAGCAGAAGTTGGTCGGCGAGCTTCGTTCAGTCACCGACAGTCAAGTCGAGTTCGCATTAGCCACCGGTAAAATTGAAAAGCTGCCACGGGAGCGGATTCAGGGGATTATCCAGGCTGATGGCGACTTGGTGCACTTAGCCGATGATTTCGACAAGGGTTCGTTCCAATGGTTGGGTAAGCCGGTCTTTGACACGCGCCACGTTTTCTCGGGCAAGCGCAGTTTGCTTTTTGGCCCGGTTTCCGGGGATTTGGAAGTGCGGCTCCCGCCGAGCAGAATAAGCGATTGGCGCGCCACCGTCCATTTTTACACCAAGTCCGGCACAGCGAACTTTCAGTTTGGGTTGCGGGCCGAAAAAGGAAAGGCATCGGTTCCCCTTCGCTTGGACGCCAAGGAATACGTCGCCGGCTCGGATTATCGCTATCTCTTGGGAAGCCCGGCCTGGCACATCGTTCAACTGGACGTGGGCAACGGTGAAGCGAAAATGTTCGTCGATGATTATCTTCTTGGCCGAAGTCCAGTTCCCAGAGAGGCACAGCTTACCAGCATACACGTTGCACCCGAAGGAGGCGGTTCCCTTTGGCTGGACGGATTTTCTTTGGTGGAGCGCAGGTGCGCCGCCGGCGCGAACGCCAGGTCCGGCCGATTTGGATGAAATCTGGCTGGCATCCGGCGACCAGGTTTTCGGTTCCATTGTCAGCGCAGACCGCGCGCGCCATCGTCTTGAACGCACGCTTCGGCAAACGAAGTTTTCCCTGGAAATCGATTCGGGGCATATTCTTCGGCAACCAAGCGAAATCGAAAAATGAGAAGGCGACGGTGCGTTTCCGCTCCGGTCCGGGCGTGAGTGCCGATGTGCTGAACGGTTCGCTGATTCGCGTCACCGAGCGCGAGCTAACGTTACGCCATGATTTGCTTGGCGAGGTGATTATCGAGCGCACGCGGTTAGACGCTGTTTATTTCACCGGCAATGCGTCGAAATTAAAGGTTAGCCGCGGCGCATCAAGCGGAGCCGCCTCGAACCGCAATGCCGTAACGCTTTGCTCTCCCCTGGCGTCAGGCGCACGCATTACCATAGGTGGTGAGGGCCGATTAGCGACCGGCATCGGCGCCGAACGAGAAACCTCGACTGCCACCGTTAACAAACGGTGTTTTCAAACGGTGAGGGGCGGCCTCGGCAACACGCAGCTAGCGTTCGCGGTGCTGACGCTGAGCTATTGCAAAAAGGGTGTAGCGAAATAATGGCATGCCCCGCGGGATTCGGCGTACCTCATCCCGCGGCTTGCGAGATTCACGGGGTGTCTGAGGATGGTGGCGCGGGCACATCGGGGACGGCGGTGTCGCTGCGATTGGTTGATGGGGCACGACTCGGCACCTTGCCGCGCGTGGGGCGACGACGGCGCGGATGCATCTTGGCGGCGGATGCCGGCGCCGGGCGGGCCGGGCCAGTCATCTCCGAGCCGAAGCGCGTGACCACATAGGTTCGGCTGCGGCTATCGGTGTCGAGTTCCAATAGGCCTTCCTTTTGAGCGTCTTCAAGCAATTCGCTGAACGTGCGGTAGCCGTGATAGTTCTCGTTGAAGGATGGTTTCTTCCGCTTCATGGTGTCCTTGACCATCGACGACCAGAGGACTTCCTTGTTTTCCCGGCGCAAGGCCAACATGGACTCGAGCAGGATTTCGAATGCCTTGCGTTTGTTTTCCGGCAATTGGGGATTGATGTTCGGTGCCAAGGTCGGCGTCTTGCCCAGGTCTTCGTAGTAAATAAACTCGTCGCAATTGTCGCGCAGCAAATTGGACGTGGATTCTTGCATGCCCAGACCGATGACGTGCTTGCCGTTCTCCTTGAGCTTGGACACCAGCGGCGAGAAGTCGGAGTCGCCTGACACAATGACAAACGTGTCGATGTGGTCCTTGGAAAAAGCGAGGTCCATGGCATCGACGCAGAGGCGAATGTCCGCGGAATTCTTTCCCGTTTGCGAGCGCTTCGGTATTTCGACCAGTTCGATAGCGGCTTCGTGAAGCGGCCCCGTGTAGGGCCCGAAGCGGCTCCAATCGGCGTACGCTTTCTTGGCGACAATCTTGCCTTTCTCGACCAGGCGCTCCAAGACGCGCTCGATGTCGAATCGGTCTCGACGGTTCTGGAAACCCAGAGCCAGGTTCTCGAAATCAATGAAGATCGCCAGCGCTCGCTCGGATTCGGCCATCGATGAAAACCTCAACGCATTTAATGAGCCGCGCACGATGTAAGGGGACAATCCCGTGTGAAATCCGCATCCGCTTACTACGTGCGCGGCTCTTTAAGATAGCACAAATCACTCCGGGACATACGTGAACTCACGCACACATTCCTCGTGCGAGAGTGCTTGATTGATTTGCGGCTCGCGAAACTCCACCTGAAGAAATAGATGCTCGGCGTCGCCTCGTTGGCCTGGTGACCACCACTCGATCCGGTGCGGCCAAAGCGTCTGGGCATCGAGGTAAATGCGACATAAGCGCGGCTCGCCAGTCAGGCCGCTGTCGCCCGCCTTCAGCGACCCGGTCAAGCGCACCACGCTTTTGCCGTGCCAGACGCCGCTATCGCTTTGCATGGTGTTTAGTTTATTGGCCAAATCCATGAGCAATCGATGAGGGCCGCCGCAACCGTGAGCGCTCAACACTTGCTCGACTTGTGGGCCATCGAGCGGCGTCTTGGCGGGCGAGAGGAATCGTTGGCTTTTGACATCGGCGCGTTGGTTGGCGGACCGGCACGCATGGGCCAGGCCAACGCCGTCGGAAACAACCATTACTTTAGTGACTTCCGCATCGCGGCGCACCGTCATGTCGAGCCGGGCACAGTGATTGGGGCCGCGCACCAGGCGGCCATCGGCCTCGAAGCTCATTTCGTCATCGACTTGTTTTTGCCAGGTTTTGACGATGAGCCAGGGCACGCGCTGAGGGTCCAGCGTCTCGACCGCATGCGCCAAAAGTTGCTCGGCACTTTGCCCGGCGAAATCAGGCGCGAGCCGCACCGCTTGGCTAACAAACCCCGCATTGGCAGCCGCCGATGCGGGACGAGGCTGCTGGTTCCAAGCACCCATGACGAACAACAAAGGGCAGGCGACGATAGGAGCCAAGACAATCTTCGATTGCGCCATGGATAACTTTTCCGATTTTGATGAAAGTTCCGGTTCCAAGCTGGCCGAGTATATCGACAGACGACAAAGGGACAACGCAAAGAGGGAGCGTTCCATGAGGCGAAAAGCCGCTGCCGTTCTGATGGTCACCGCTTTGGGCGGGTGCGTGTCTAACCATGGCAGTTCCGACCCCAATGCCGGCGGGGCCAACGCTCCTCACTGGGGACGCGTCTACGCTCCGCCGACGGTGCCGGGCGTCAAGGGCCCCAACGGGGAAAACATCGCCATGGCGGCTCCCTACAATCAGGCGCCGCCGAGCAGCGCCTACGTAGCCCGGCAGATGATGAGTCAAAGCGTCCCGCTGAGCGCCATGCAGATGACCAATGCCAACGCCGCCATGCTGGCCATGAACCAAGGGGGCATGCCGATGGCCGGCATGGTGCCGCTCACGGGGATGCCGCGTGGCCCGCTCTTGTCGCCGCCCGGCGTGCCGTTTGGGCCGGGCATGCCTGCCGGCCCCGGCCTTCCCGGCGGACAGGGAATGATGGGCATGCCGGGTGTCATGCCCGCGGCCGGCATGCTGCCGGGGAATATGCCCATGGGAGGCGGCGTTATCAATGCCAATATGCGTCCAGGCATGCCGCCGATGGGTGGCATGATGCAAGCCCAATTCGCCCAAGCCAATCCGACGGCCGGCATGCACTTTGAAGGACAGCGAACCCAAATTCGCTTCGTGCGTCCCTCGGGCATGCGTGTTGCCTGGTTTACCCAAGGTCCGGACGGTCGGCCCGCATACTCCACAACGCCGATCGAGTCGCCGGGCCGCTACAACTTTCCTCAGGCCGCCATTTATCGCCTAAAGCTGAGCAACATCGAAGGTCGGCCGGGTCTGGAAGTTTATCCGACCATGGAAGTCGTGCCCGCCAATCCGAAGACGGAAGCGTTCTTGGCTCACAGCGCGGTGCCCATCGACTTCACCAACGAGGATTTCAAGCAGATTGCCGAGGGCAACTACCTTGTGAAGGTTATCTATTTGCCCGATCCGCAGTTCCAGGATGTTGCCGGCACCGGCACGGACGAGATTCTGTCTACGCGACTGGCGCCCGGCACCGATCCGATCCAAGAAGCGCTGCGGCGCGGCAGCATCCTTGTCGTGCTGCGGATGGGCAACGTCGATCAAGAGGCGCCCAATACGCCGCCGCTCAACGCTCCCGGACCGAACGCCTGTCCACCGGGGTTGGCGCAGTCGCTCACGAATCAACCGAAACTGCCCGCCGGTCCTGGAATGCAACTACCGCTTTGGGCCGTGAAGAACGGCTCAGCCAAAACGCTGCCGGGCGCCCTGAACATTCCGAGCGTCCCGTTGCCGGGCGGCATGCCGCCAGTGCCTCAGCTCCCGCCGCGTTCGTCGGTAGGCATCGCGCCTCAGGCGCCGTATACGGGACTCGCGGGATCTTCCTCGACCAGTATTTTCCAGAATGCCGCGCGGCCAACGCCTTCGGTTCCAGCGCCGCTACTGCCGCCAGCCAATGTTCCCGGCCCGGCGGGCACCGAGGCACCCGCCTTTCCGCCTTTGCCGGCCTTGCCAATGACCGGCGTCGGCGAAGGACCGAGTTTGGTGCGATAACGGGCCTGGCAAGCATGTGGATTGGGTTCAAAGAGCCGCGCACGCAGTAAGCGGTTAAGCTTGTGGGTTCTGCTCAACCGCTTACTGCGTGCGCGGCTCTTGTGGGCGCGGAGACGGGTCAATGGCACGGCGCGCGATAACTTCGATCTGGCTGCTGGCCATAATGTGCTGTGCGACGCCGGCCTTGCACGCTCAGGTTCACCTCTCGCAACAACCTCCTCTCTTGTATGTCAAACTCATCGGCCCCAAAGGAGCGCACGCCACGTTCTTTCGCGGCGCCGCCGACGGACAGGCCTTCGAGCTTCCCTGCACCATCGGCGTGCGGCCTGGTTACAGCATTCGCCTAGCAATCACGGGTATCCCCGCCTATCCAAGCAGCGCTTTCTTTCCCACGCTGCACGTTCACGGCAGCCTATTTCTGGCGAACAACCAGCGTAACGCGGAATATCCCGCCGCGCTGGTGTTTCGGGACGAGGACTTCGCCCGCGTAAAGGCGGTTACGACGCTGAAGAAGATCGTCGTGTTGGAACGACCCGATTCCGCGATACCGGCGGCCACTAGTCCTGACGCCCCGTTCGAAATTGCCGTGCCCGCGCAGCAAGACCCGCTGCGGGAAGCGCAAGAACGCGGCCAGCCGCTGCTGATAATGCAAATGGGCGAACGCAGAGTTCACGCGCGCCGAACTCTGCAATGTTTCCGGCACGGTGCTTTTGCCGGGCGATAAGGTGTTACCGACGCCCACCGTGCCGCCGTGGTTGGCCTGGAATTGTTTTCCTGTCATCGACCCGCGCGGCGGGCCGATCAATCCGGCTGCGTTTACCTGCGTGCCGGATGGGGGCGACGTCGGTCTGCCGGCGGGCTTCAATCGCCAGGGAAAACTACGCGGTCTCGATCCGAGCGACACGGTCGCGGAGTATTACGATAGCCAAGGACGGCAACGCCTGGCCGTCTCGAACCGGGTTTGTTTGTGCATCCCGCGCTTCATCATCGTTAAAACGGAGACGGGGCTAGCCAATCAAGTAGCCCTGTTCGGTCCGGAGTCCACGCGAAGCGCTAGCGGCTACGCGGGCATCAAGAATGCACGACCCGCGCTAGAGAGTATTCAGCGTTTGCAGCTCGAGAATCTGCTCACCAACCAAAAGGCCTCGGGCACTCAAATGGCCATCGGCGCCGCCGTCACGGGACGCCTCAATAGCATCGAAGTGACCGCCACGGTGCGCGGCTTGCAAACTTACGAGGCCGCATGCATGCCGGCCACGCCGCCTCCCGAGGATCGCCCGCTCTTGATTATCAAATGGCCGGATCGGCACAGCGCCCTAGTTGGCGATATCGTAACGTTCACCCTGCGTTACACCAACTCGGGAGGTCAACCGATCAGCAACATCGTTGTCTCCGACAGTCTGACAACGCGCTTCGAGTATGTGCCCGGCAGCGCCAAAACCGATCGGGAGGCGACGTTCACCACCCAGCCCAACGAGGCCGGCTCGCAGATTCTCCGCTGGGCAGTTAGCGGCAGCTTGCCACCCCACCAAAGCGGATTGGTGACGTTTCAAGTTCGCGTGCGCTAGTGTGGGAATCCAAAGCCACGGATGGAACACGGATCGAACACGGATTAGACGAAAGAATCTAAATCAGCGTGCCGGAGCTTGCGGCACTAACCCGAAGCGTTAGCGAGGGATCCCTCGCTAACGCTTCGGGTTAGTGCCGCAGAATACCCACCGTAATTTAGAAACTAAATGCGTCGCGCATTTGCATTATCCGTGCTCGATCCGTGTTCCATCCGTGGCTAAGGATCTTAAACGGACGCACCAGCTAAGTAGCCGCGCAACTCGCAGAAAAGATAATTGCAGCGATCGCGCCAGGCCTGGTTGAGGGCGGTCTTTCGGTCCACGGCACGCATGATGACGGTGATGTGCAGTTGGCTTTGTTGCGCCGGATTGGTCCGCTCCAGCCTCAATTCCATTTCGACGAAATCGGATTTCTTGCGAAACGCGAACCAGGACAAGGGCCCGTTGGGGTTATAGGTCTGGCCGGCGCCATCGAGTTGCACGCGGATCATGCCCGGCACGCTTTCGACGACTTCGCCGTTAAAATCGTGAACGAAGCCCTTGAGCTTATAAGCCGCGATGGCCTCGGGCATCCAGGCTTCCATGTGATGGATGACGTTTTGCGGATCGTAGACTACTGTTGCCGCCTGCGGCGTGCTTGGCGGAGGCGGCGCTTGTGGCTCGGCCGGCGGCGCTTCCGGCGCCAGCTCGCCGTTGGCGCGGGCCATGGCGGTGTCATAAGCCTCCGCCAGGTTCATGGCGCTGGCGGGCCTGTCGGTCGGATTTTTTTCCAGGCAGCTCATGACCACGGCTTCGATTTCCCGCGGCACGAAGCTGGAGGCACCGACTTCCGAAAAGCTCGGCGCCGGCTCGGTGGCATGGGCCAACAACACGTCCATTGTCTCTTCGCGCGTAAACGGCAGGGCGCCGGTCAGCAACTCGAACAAGATGATGCCGACGCTATAGAGGTCGCTGCGATGGTCCATCTCCTCGCCCTTGACCTGCTCGGGAGAGATGTACCCCGGCGTGCCGACCGCGAAATCGGCGCCCGTGTCGCTGGCATTCTTGTACATGGCCCCGCGGCTCTCGACGAGCTTGGCGAGGCCGAAGTCCATCACCTTGATTTTTTCGTAGGGCGTGTCCGGATCGACCACCATCAAATTGGTGGGCTTGAGATCGCGATGCACGATCCCTTCGGCATGGGCGGCTTGGAGGGCCTCGCACAACTGACCAAGCAATCGGCCCGTCCGCGCGGGGTTCAGACGCTTGTTGCGCAGCAGCAGGCTATCGAGCGTGATGCCGCGGATGTATTCCATGACGATGCACGGCCCTTGCGGATCATTAAGCGAGGCATCGTAGAGTGTCACTACATACGGATGCTGAAACCGAGCCATCAATAGCGTTTCGCGCTGGAAGCGTTCCTGGAATTTAGGGTCGGCCGCGATATGGTCGTGCATCACCTTGACGACGACCTGGCGGCCCAAATCGAGCTGCGCGCGAGATAGACGCGGCCCATGCCCCCTTCACCCAGGAGCTTGATCGTTTCATACCGGCCCAGAAACATACGGCCAACCATGCGCGGACTCGCCCAAAGAATTCGAGGTTCCTTGACAAGTGTAGGTCATTTTTTGGCACGGTGAGCGGCGCCGGTCAAAAAGCTTGCAGCAAAAGATCACGAACGCCGGCATGCGTCAACTCACCACCGGGGCTCGGCCCATCGCCGATAAAGACGGGCCGATCATCAACTTGGCTCACTTGCAGCCCATGGCTGCCGCGCACCAAATGCGGATCCAGGGGAACAACGTCAAAAAGCGTGCGAAAGCCGAGTTTTTTTTGCAGAAGCCGCCGGGCGGCATGGCCCTTTGGCCAACGCAAGGCCGGGTCGAAAAAGAGTTCGCACGGATCGTAGCCGGGCTTGCGATGGATGTCCACGGTGCGGCGTAATCGGGCGCCACGCGCTCGTCGAGCCAAAATGGATAGGCGAACCAAGCGTTCGGTTGGGCAAGCACCACGAAATCGCCCGCCCGCACGTGGTCGAGACCTATGTTCGCGCGTTCAGTATGCCAGTACACCTTATCCACGCCGGGCAGGCCGACTAGGAGGTCGCGAAGTTTCTCGGTATCGCAAGTGACGCTTGTATAGACGTGCGCGATTTGGTGATCGCACACGGCAAAGGCCGCGCTTGCAAAAGTATCAAGCGTCTCGCCAAAAGGTCCCGGGCGCGCGCTTAACTGACCTGCCCTGCGGAGAGCTTGATTGATTAAAATTGGCTGATCGACTTGAACGTGCGTGTACTCATTGGTGACCCAGACGCGCGCACCGATAGATTTCGCGGCATCGAGCAAGCGGGGCGCACGCCGCATCGAGTTCGCCGACGATTTTAGGCCAGTCGCAGCCGTTGGGTCCGAGGCGTTGGGTGTCGTAATCCAGGTGGGGTAAATAAACGAGGGTCAGGTCGGGGTGATCGTGTTTGACAATTTCGGCGGCACAGCGCGCGATCCATTGCGTGGAAGGCAAACCCGCCATCGGTCCCCAAAAGCCGGCAAATGGAAAGGGGCCCAGCTTCTTTTTAAGATCGATGGCGATGTGTTCCGGCGTGCTGAGGACGTCAAAGGCCTTGTTGCCGTCGGCGCCATAATGCGGCTTCGGCGTCACGCTGACATCGACAGGCGCACCTTGATTAAACCACCAAAAAAGCTTGGCACAGCGAAAAGACCTCCCTTGCCTCGCGGCGCGTGCCTTGGCCGTCACATAAACCTCTTCCGCCTGCACGAGCCGATTGGATTGCTGCCAAAAGCGCACTTCCATCGTGTCGCGAAAGAGCCAGCCGTTGCCGACGATGCCATGCTCCGTCGGCGTTTTTCCGGTCAACATGCTGGCCTGGGCGGTGCAAGTGACGGCAGGTAGCGCCTCGCGCAACGGCGCGACCAACCGGCTTGCGCCAGCGCGTGCAAGCGCGGCGCCAGCGGAAGGTGCCGTGTTGTCAAGGCGACGGTGTCGATCAGCACAAGAGGTTGCATAGACTTTTCCACGTTTAGCCGCGACGCGATACCGGAGCGCAGGACGCATCCCGCGCTCCGCTAGTGCGTCGCGGCTAAACGTAACGATTTCACCGCGTCGCGACTTTCTCGGCCGCGCAGCAAGCGCGCAGCACATTGCCGCCCAAAACCTTGTGAATGTCGGCGCGCGAATGACCGCGATTGACGAGTTCCTGTGTGATGTAGGGGTAACACGATACGTCTTCCAGTTGCTCGGGCGTCGAGCCGATGCCGTCGTAATCGGATCCGAGGCCCACGTGATCGATCCCCGCGATTTTGATGACATGCTCGATATGATCGACGACGTCGTACACCGATCCGCGCGGAACCGCATGCTCGCGGTGCCATTGGGCCCAGGCTTCCTTGTACTCACGCTCGTTGGGATATTTTTTATGCAATGCGCGCCCGGCTTCGAACATGTCCTTCATCACTCGGGCCCCCTCGGGCGTGATGAAGCCGGAATAAAAGTTGACCATGATGACGCCGCCGTTCTTGGCCACTTGCCGCAAAACGTCGTCCGGAACGTTGCGGGGATGCTCGGCAAGCGCGAAAGTGGACGAATGCGAGGCGATGAGCGGTGCCTTGGTGATGCGCAACGCATGCCGCATGGTGTCGGCGGAGACGTGCGATATATCGACCAGCATGCCCAGGCGGTTCATTTCCAACACGACTTGCTCGCCGAACGGCGTGAGTCCCCCATGCCGCGGCGTATCCGTGGCGGAGTCGGCCCAATCGAGCGTATCGGAATGCGTCAGCGTCATGTAACGCGCGCCGAGCGTGTAGAGCATGCGCAGCACGCCGAGGGAATTGTCAATCGAATGGCCCCCTTCGACGCCGATGAGCGAGGCGATCTTGCCTTCCTTATGAATGCGCTCGATGTCATCCGCGGTGTACGCCATCGCGAACGTGTCGGGATAGGCACGCACAAACCGGCGGATGATGTCGATCTGCTCGAGCGTCTCCTTCACCGCGGTGCCCATCTTGGCGGTCTCAGCGGGCACATAGGCGGACCAGAACTGCGCGCCCACGTTTCCCTTACGCAGACGCGGGATGTCCGTGTGTAGACTTGGCTGTGAGCGGGCAATATCGAGGCGGCGAAAAAAGGGATCGTTTTTCTCGCGGAATTTCCAGGCCAAGTCGTTATGGCCGTCGATAACGAGCGCCTCGCGATGGATTTGCAGAGCGGCCTCGGTTAGCTTGACGAGGCCTCGTTTGGCAGGCGGCGTATCGCCAAGAAGCGGCACGGCGCCAATTAGACCGAGGAAGAATACTGCGACAAAGATTATTGATCTCATGCGCGTCCCACATACAACCGCCTGGCCGAAAAGCGCTTATTATTACGGGTCGCCGTGCAAATGCAACCATCAATCGGATGGCACGCTCTGAGGGTACTCCCGAAGTGCGTGGGCTGATGAAGAGCGACACGCCCTTCGGGAGTACCCTCAGAGCGTGCCACCCTTCCCGATGCTTGGGGATTGAGGTGGCGTCGGGTACACACGGGCAGACAAGCTGCCCGTGGCACCCAACTACCCAACGGCCCTGCCGTTAGCAAGCGCCTTCCAGCTCGCGCCGCGGCTGGCGCCGCCCGCGCCTGGCTTCGCCGCGCTCAAGGTGTTTCCGCAAACGTCCACGCGCGACGTGCAGGCGGCGTTTGATCGTGCCGATTGGCGTGTCGAACTCGCGTGCCATCTGCTTGAGGGACCGCCCTTTGATGTAAAAGGCGACCAGCGTGGCGCGGTCGAACTCCTTGAGTTGGTCTAGTCCCTGCCAGACCAGCGAGCGATTCTCGGCTTGGATAATCTCATGGAGCGGCCCGGCCGCGCTATCGGGGGCACTTTGCAACACTTCCGGTTCCGTCCCTTGCAAAGGAGCCTTGCGCATCACACGGTTAAGCGCCATGCGCACCGTGATTTGCCGCAGCCAGCCCGCGAAGCAAAGCGGATCGCGCAGTTGCCCCAACCGGGTCATGGCGTGGATGAATACTTCTTGCGTCAAATCAGCGGCCTCGGTGACATTGCGCAAGCGCGCCAGGGCCACGGCGTAGACGGCCGGCTGGTGGCGAAGCACCAAGGTGCCGAATGCTTGCCGATCGCCCGCTTGCGCACGTTCAATAAGCTGCTCCGCATCGTTAAAAATCATGATGGCCTTCCCTTACACCACTTTCTCCGCGAGGGAGAATGCGGTATTCGTGAGTAAAGCCGCTATCGGCCGCGGCGCCTTTTAAAGGGCGCTCGATGCACGTCACATGGTGACGGAGGCGATTGCCAATAGAGGCATTGATGGAGGATGTTTCCCGGCGACAGCGTGCTGCGCACCATACGGTCAGGGAATTGACAAGCGAGCAGCTATCACGCTGCGCTCGGCGTATCCCGTCGTCTGGATGGTGGCAAAACCCGAGCTAGCCCCTACGCACTGGCTGTTAAAAGCCATGACCATCCTGATAGGAAGGGCCCGCGCGCATTTATCGCGAGCGGGCGGCAGGGATTCGACCAGCATCCGGACCGACCGGTCCGCGCGACGGCCTGAGCCGTGCCGCGATGTTTGGCACTGCCCAAGCTACGCGTGACGGTGTCCGCCATCGGATACTTTGGCGAATCGGGTCGCGGGTAGGAAAGGGATGCCGTAAAGTCGCGCATGACCACTGGCTTGCTTTCCAGACCGGTAACGTTGCCTACCACCTTGGTGGCGACATTGGATACCAGGGATTGCAAGTGATTCAGGGCCATAACTGACCTCCGGCAAGATTGAAGGCGCCGATTGCTTGAATCGGCTTTCGGACTCACGGAAACTTAACTATGCACAAGTTTACACGATTAACGTGTGAATTGCGCTGTTATTTTGGGCACGAATCCAAGCGGCGACGGCTGGACTCATGTTCTGACCTGACACCCGCTGCCGGCGATAGGTTCGCGCAAAAAGAACATTTTTGTCCGAAAGGAGCCGCGCACGAAGTAAGCGGTTGCTTTCCACGCCATCGGTACATCCGCTTACTTCGTGCGCGGCTCTTTCGATGATACGATAAACGATGGGAAATCGCGGTGAGATAACGGGGTGCCCTATCGACCTCTTTCGCCAGGCCCATGAAGAGAATCTGAAAAAGGCCCAGCCCTTGGCCGCCCGAATGCGGCCGCGCTCGCTTGACGAGTTTGTCGGCCAAGAGCATTTTCTGGGTGAAGGCAAGCTGCTGCGGCGTCTGCTGTTGGCGGACCGACTCGGCTCGGTAATCTTTTATGGTCCGCCCGGTAGCGGCAAAACGGCGCTCGCTCACGTCATCGCCCAGCAAACACGGTGTGCTTTCCGCCAGTTAAACGCGGTGGCCGCCGGCATCAAAGAGGTTCGCGATGTGCTGGAGGAGGCCCGCGCTGAACTCGCCGACACCGGCCGGCGCACGATCTTGTTTGTCGATGAACTGCACCGGTTCAATCGCACGCAACAAGACGTTCTCTTGCCTGACGTTGAAGAAGGCCGAATCATTCTGATTGGGGCAACGACGCAGAATCCGTTCTTCGCGATTAATTCGCCGCTCCTGAGCCGCAGTCAAATTTTTACATTTCAGCCGCTGACTCCCGAGCAGATCAAAACCATCATACTACGAGCGCTGACCGACAAGGAACGCGGCCTGGGCTCACGGCAAGTAAATCTCGCCCCCGAGGCGCTCGAGTTTCTCGCGCAGATTTCGGATGGCGACGCCCGGCGTGCGCTATCGGCCCTCGAGATTGGCGTATTGTCGTCGCCGGCGGACCCGGTCGAGTTCACGATGGAAGTCGCTCAGGATTCCCTGCAGCGCAAGGTCATGGACTTTGACGCCACCGGAGACGCGCATTATGACCTGGCGAGCGCGTTCATCAAGAGCATGCGTGGCAGCGATCCGGATGCGGCGCTTTACTGGCTGGCGCATGCTGGAATCGGGCGAGGATCCGCGATTCATCGTTCGCCGCGTGGTGATTTGCGCCTCGGAAGACGTTGGGAACGCCGATCCACAAGCATTGATCCTGGCCGCCGCGGCGCTCCAGGCGGTCGAGTTCGTCGGCCTGCCCGAATGCCAGCTCGCGCTATCCCAGGCGGTGACGTATATCGCGACCGCCCCGAAATCCAACGCCGCGACGCTGGCCATCGGCAAGGCCCGCGCCGATGTACGCTCCGGCCGCACGCTCGCAGTCCCCGAACACTTGCGCGACAGCCATTACGCCGGGGCCGAGAAACTCGGGCACGGCCAAGGCTACCAATATAGCCATGATTACGAAGGAGGCTGGGTCAATCAAGCTTATCTGCCGGAAGACAAACGCTACTACGAACCCGTCGATCGTGGCTTCGAAGTGGAGATCAAGAAGCGCATGGAGGCGCTAAGAAAAAAGCGAACGGGACAACGCGAATAAGAAAGAGTGAGCCACGGATGGAACACGGATCAACACGGATAAAAGCAGGGACGCGATGGCAAATTTGTTTTTCTAGTATTCTTCTTATCCGTGTTTGATCCGTGTTCCATCCGTGGCTGAGTTTTAACGGCGGCTGTTCAGCATAATAAGCGCTTCAATGACTCCCTCGGTCGTCGCCTCGCGCGCTTCCGCGGCGACGGACAAGCCGAGCGCGCGGACGTCGGCGCTGGTGATCGGGCTGATCGTGACCAGGCGTATCTCGCCGGACCGCAAGCGCCCAGGCTCGTGGCATCCAATCCGCGCACAAGTGCTTTGGCGATGTTGGAACTTGTCAGTGTGATGAACTCGACTTCGCCGCGGCGAATGTGATCGAGCACGGGATCGTTGGCGGCGATGGCGTTCTCTTGCGAATAAACCGCGATTTGCTCGACGCGACATCGACTCGTCAATTCGCGCCGCAGGACGTCTCGGCCCTGCTCGGCACGGACCAACAAGACGCGGTCGCTTGGCTGAAGCAGCTTCAAAAGCGTGGCAGCCAAGTGTTCGGATTGAAACATTTCGGGGATCGCGTCGGCGCGAAGGTGATAGACTTGCAGCGCGGCGGCCGTCTTGGGCCCGATGGCGGCAATTTTAACATTGGCCAAGACGCGTATGTCATGGCCAAGTCCGAAGATCCGCTTTAGAAAGGCATGCACGCCATTGGCGCTGGTGAAGACAAGCCAGGCGAAACTGTGTAATTGGGTGATCGCATGGTCCACGGGTTCCCAATTTTCCGGCGGACGAAGCGCGATCACCGGTAATACATAGGGGACGGCGCCGAGCTGAACGAGTCTTTGCGCCAGTTCGTTCGCCTGCTCGCGCGGGCGTGTGACGAGAATGCGCTTTCCGAACAAAGGCAGCTTTTCGAACCAGCTTAACTCCGCACGCAGCGAAACGACCGAACCGATGATTATCACAACTGGAGCGGCCAATCCGGCGGCGCGCACGGCGCTTGGAAGGTCGGCGAGGGGGGCTTCGATGGTGTGCTGTTCGCCGCTTGTCGCATGCTGAACTGCCGCCGCGGGCGTGCGTGGGTCTTTGCCCCCGGCGATCAGCATTTGGGCGATTTTGTCCAGGCGCGACATGCCCATGTAAATGACGAGCGTGCCAGGGAACCGCGCCAGGGCGGCAAAG
The DNA here is from genome assembly GCA_963750865.1 of uncultured Planctomycetota bacterium. Lineage (GTDB taxonomy): Bacteria > Planctomycetota > Planctomycetia > Gemmatales > Gemmataceae > CAVVSQ01. Next base: position 211,305 of record CAVVSQ010000014.1, on the reverse strand, counting down.
TCCAGGGCACTTTCAGCCTTATCAGGATTCTCATGCCCCGTGAAAAATGCCACGGCGCTGGCGTGCTGGCGGTGCGTGAGTGGGATGCCGGCAAACGCGGCGGCTCCCAGAGCGGCGGTCACGCCGGGGATGATCTCGAATGGAATGCCCGCTTCGCGCAAAGCCTGCGCCTCCTCACCGGCGCGGCCAAACATGCACGGATCGCCGCCCTTGAGACGCACGACCCGTTTGCCTTGCGCGCCGCCGCGATCATGGCCTCGCACACCGGCACGTAGCGCTCGACATGCCGCGGTGCCAATTCCGCGACGCAACGCTTCTCGGCGCTTGTCCCCGCGTAGTCGAGCATCGCGGCCTGCACCAGCTTGTCATAGAGCACGAGATCGGCGGCACGCAAACATTCGACGGTGCGCACGGTCAACAGCCCGGGATGTCCAGGACCGGCACCGACCAGGGAGACGAAGCCAAGGTGCATGGGTTTAATTGTAGCGGGGAGGCTCCTGTGGTGTGATGCGAGAGGTCCCGCCCGGCACGCGGGACCTACCTCAGACTTCGATCATCTCTTCGGATTCGGATGTTTCCCAGTCTTCCACCGGAGAGCGTGGCGAAAGGATGCACAGCCAAATGCCCAATTCATAAAGCAGGCACATGGGCGCCCACAGCATCAACATGCTGAACGCATCGGAGCTGGGGACCATGACCGCGGCGAAGATCGCCAACACGAACCAGGAGATGCGCCGCTTGTTCTTGTACGATTCCACGGTGAACAGGCCGATTTTTTCCATGAAGTACATTACCAGCGGCGTTTGGAACGACACGCCGAAGACAACCGGCATGAAGATGGCAAAGCCGAGCCATTCGCTCAGACGCAAGTCGGGCTGGAAGCCAAGATACTCGTTGAACCATAACATCGCCTCGATGGCTTTGGGTATGACAACCAACTCGCAGGTGAAGACGCCCACCAAAAACAGAACAAGGCTAAAGGGGAGATAGACATTGACCAGCCGCTTTTCGCTTCGATAAAGCCCGGCCGCGATAAAGGACCAGATTTGAATAAACACCCACGGGCTGGCAACCACCAGGCCTGTCACCAGGATCACCTTGACGTAAACCATGAACGCTTCTTGCACGCTAAACGTCTTTAGCTGACTCGGAAAAAGAAGGTGATTCATGGCCTGCAAAGCCTCCACGTAATCGACGGGATTGGCCACGTTGCCTTCCAATTGCACGTAGTGGGTCTTGTCGATCTTGTTCCAATCCACAAGGTCGTCCACATCCAGCGCGGTCAGCAGTTTTTCAATGCCCGCCTGCATGTGCTCCAAAACCGGCCTCGTCTGCGCGTTCTTTCTCAGGAAATTCGAAGCGTTGCCGAAAAACCTCCATGAGCGGTTCAACCGGAATATTGAGCTTTATGGGCAGGCGAGGCAGATTGTTCAACTCACCATTTTCCATCTGCTTTCTAAGCTCAACGGTTTTGGCGCGGTTGAAGCGTTCGTTGTAGCGATTGAGCTGCAACTCCACTGGGGCAGCAATGAAACTAAGCACCGGCTTGCCCAATGGAATCGCGATGACGAAGCCAATCAAGAAACCCGTAAATCGCCCGCAACAGATGCGTGCGCAGATCCTCGATGTGCTCGCCGAACGACATGCGCGTGTCGGCAAACATATCGTCGGGATCGGGAGGTTCGGGATGGGCCCGCTTCATGAGGCGTGCTCGGTGGGGTGGCGTAAATTTCAATTGTAATCGGGTTGGCGCGGGCGCTCAAGGTGATCGAGGCGAGCGGGCGGCGTTAGCCCCCTGATTCGGGATATTCAAAGAATCAGGGGGCTAACGCCCCCCGCTCGCCTTATTGCAGTTCGCGCATCAATAATTCGTTCATGCGCTTCGCGAATGCCAGCGGATCCTTCGACCTTCGAGCCTTCGGTGATGACCGCCTGGTCATAAAGCAGCCGGCACATTTTATCGAGCCGCTCGTCGGCGGTGTTTTGGGCACGGATTTTATCCAGGCTTTGAATCAACGGATGGTCCGGGTTCACTTCCAGGATGCGCTTGGTCGGCGCGCGTCGGCCGGTCCCGGCCCATGCGCTGCATGAGCCGCTCCATGTGGCGCTGCATGTCCCCCTCTTCGGCGACCAGGCACACGGCGCTTTCCTTGAGCCGGCTGGTCAGCCGGGCTTCCTTGATGTCGGCGATCTTTTCCTTGAGCAAATCCAGGAGCGGCTGCCACTGTTTCTTTTTGTCGTCGGCGATGGCGGCGCTGTCCAAGCCACCCTTATCGACGGCTTTAAGCTTCTTGCCCTTTGTATTCGTGAAAGTTGTCGACCACGAACTCATCGACCGGATCGGCCAAAAGCAGCACTTCCCAACCCTTGGCCTGGAAGGCCTCCAGGTGAGGCGATTGCTCCATGAGTTCCCGGCTATCGCCTGTCAGATAAAAGATCTCGGTTTGCTCGCCGGGCATCCGCTCGACGTATTGGGCCAGCGATGTGTACTTGCCCTTGTCGGTCTTGGTCGATTCGAAGAGGAGCAAGTCCGCCAGCTTCTCCCGGTTGGTCCAATCCTGGGTGACGCCTTCCTTGAGGAACACGCCCAGTTCGTCGTAAAACTTGACATACGTCTCGTATTCGCGGTTCTTCATTTCCTCCAGCGAATTGAGAATCTTGTTGACCAGGTTCGATTTGATCTTTTCCAGCGGGGCGCTGTGCTGCAGGATTTCGCGCGACACGTTCAGCGGCAAATCGGGCGAATCGACGACGCCGCGCACGAAGCGGAGATAACGCGGCAGCAGGATCTCGTAATCGTCCATGATGAAGACGCGCTGGATGTAGAGGTGCAGCCCCTTGGTCTTGTCGCCCCACATGAAGATCGAATGGCTTGTGAGCCGGCAGGTAAAGCAGGGCCTTGAACTCGATCGCACCCTCGGCGGAATAATGGATCGTCTTGGCGGGGTTTTCGGTGTCGTGCGAAAGGTGCTTGTAAAACTCGTTGTATTCCTCCTGCGTCACCTCCGAGCGCGGCCGCAGCCAGATCGCCTTGCGGGCGTTGAGAACCCCCCCTTCCCCCCCTTCGTAAGCGGGGGGACCGCCGCGCCTCCGCTTGCGGCGTACCCTCGTCTGCCCCTTCCGAAGAAGGCCCCTCGTTCTCCCCCCCTTGCGAATGGACATCCTCTTTCTCCCCTCTCTGCGAAGGGGGGGCCGGGGGGGGTAGCACCTCCATCACGATCGGATGCTCCACGAAATCCGAATACTTCTTGACGATCTGCCGGATCTTCCACGGTTGCAGAAACTCCTTGTCCTCCTCGCGCAGATGCAAGATCACGTCGGTGCCGCGCTTGTCCTTGGTGACCGCCTCGATGGAAAACTCGCCATGGCCGTCCGATTCCCAGCGGACGCCTTCTTCCTTGGGGCCGGCCATGCGCGAAATGACCGTGACCTTGTCGGCCACCATGAACGAGGCATAAAAGCCGACGCCGAACTGGCCGATCAGCTCGGGCCGATTTTGGGCCTGCGCTTCCTTGAGGCTTTCCAGAAAAGCACGCGTGCCGGATTTGGCGATGGTGCCGAGGTTTTCGACGATGGTGGCGCGCGACATGCCGATGCCGTTGTCGGAGATCGTCAAGGTCCCCTGCCCTTCGTCCGGACGGATCGTGATCTGCCACTCGGTGTCCCCCTCGGCGATGGCCGGGTTGGTCAACGACTGGAAGCGGGCGGTGTCGATGGCATCGCTGGCATTGCTGATAAGCTCGCGCAGGAAGATGTCCTTGTGCGAATAAAGCGAATGGATGATTAGGTTTAGAAGTTGCTTGAGCTCGGTTTTGAATTGCAGCGTCTCGGCCATGGTGGGCTCCTGATGGATAAGTCTCACAAAGAATTCATTTCTTGCGGGTAAACTATCAATATATTAAAGCGAAAACGCCGCTCAAAAAAAGCGCGGCGGTATCGCGAAGCGCGCGGTGACTTATCCAGTAGGACACTGGTGAACCCATCCAGAGCTATCTGAGGCGTGCCATGCGTTACCGAATTGCGTTTGCCCTGGGTTTGATTGCCGTGCTCGGTTTTGCGTTGTCGCCATCCGTCATCATGGGCCAAGGGCAAGACGATGGCACAGGGCAGTTTCAAGGCAAAGGCCGCGGTAAAGGGAAGAAGGGCGGCTTCGGCGGCCAAAAAGGCGGCGGACCCGGCGGGTTCCAAGGCTTCGCTCCCGGCAGGGGCCCGGCGGTTTTCAAGGCCGCGGCGGCTTTCAAATGCCGGCCGACTTCCAAGGCCGCGGCGGACGTGGTGGCTTCCAGCCCGGTGGCGGCGCCCAGGGCGGCAATCCCATGGGCAACATGGACCAAACGATCGAAGCCGATTTCAAGCTCCGCGACCGCAACGGCGATGGCTTCCTCAACCAAGATGAAATGCCCGACCAACTCAAAGCCGAGCTGACCACCTGGGACACCAATCGCGACAACCTGATCAGCCTCGACGAATACAAGGCCTATTCCTTCGCCAAGATGCAAAGCCGCCGCGGCCAGGGCAATCAACCCGGCATCGCCACGATCATCATCGAAGAAGAGGACCTCGACACGCGCCCCGTTGTCTTTCGTGCCGGCAAGCTACCCAAGGAACTGCCCGCCTGGTTCAAAAAGCTGGACACCGACAAAGACGGCCAAGTCGCTCTCTACGAATGGCGCAAGGGCGGCAAGGACATCGAGGAATTCGCCGAATGGGACCGCAACAACGACGGCTACATCACCGCCGAGGAAGCCCTTTACAAACAGCGCCTGATCCAAGTCGCCAGCGCCGCCGCGAAAACCGAAGACGGCGAGACGCAGACGCCCGCCTTCAGCGCCGGCCGTGGACCCGACGGCGGCGGCGGTCCGGGCGGGCGCGGCCAAGGTAAAAAGGGCGGCGGTCCCAATAGGAACCGAGCAGCGCAGTAGGTCCCGCCTGCCGGGCGGGACCTCGGAACGCCGTCGCGCATTTGTTCACGACAAAATCGTTTTGAACAAATGCTCTCTCCGCCGCAAGTCCGCATCGCACAGTGACATTAAGCAGCCACAAACCGACCATTTGTTCAAAATTCACGGGGTATGGCAGCCCGACAACGCTTAGCATGCCGTCTCGTCACAACTTCTTGCACTGTAATGATTTCCCCAATTAGGGTCGAATTCACGACTTTTGGGCTATCCCAAAGTCCAGCACTCTGTTTAGACTCGATTAGTGAATCTGACGATGCACTTGTAACTTGGCTCCCAGCGTCACGCAAGTGCCCACACGGCCCCCGCCCGGCTCCCACGATCAGTACGTAAACGGCAACCCGTAACGCCGGATGCCAGCGCCGGATTACGCCGGCATGAGCCAACCCGACCCAAGCTGCGCCAAAGGTGAGCGGGGCGAGGAATTGGCCCAAAGTAGGCAGGCCAACATTGTAATTAGTAGCCATTATGATTGCCATTTCGCAGAGGAACACGCAATAGAAAAGCAGCGCCGCAGCGGGAATATAAAGTTCAAGGTAACACCCAATACGGGGGACAAAACTCCTACTAGATCGGCAGACTATAATCGGCTGCCCACGTGCTTGCCAAGCTCAATCCAAGAAAGATCACCAACATGAAGGCTAAAACGCCAGCAGCCCATGACAACCGCAGCATAAACCCGATTCGTGTGTTTCGCCCGCCCGCGAAGTTGTTCCAATGCTTCAAGACGGCCCGCTGTTGCTGCTGACTGAAGCCGTGAGGGTAAGATAGTTGACAAGATACTTTTCTTCATCGAGCGACTGGATTCGATCCGGGAAGGTGGGATCAACCGGGTGCAGCCAGATTTGGCATTTGGTTTGACTCGGCAACGAACACCGGTCCGAGGGCGGCGAAAGTGATCAATGTGGCGATCAAACCGGCGGCGGCGGCTGCTCCCAACGCGGCACGCCTTGTTCGTGGGCGAGCGACGAGCCGGACGAACCAGCCGATGCCGACTGCTAGCAACATAGCCGCCGCCATCACACTGTATCTTATCACCGGCTCCAAGCGGACAAGTTCCACCCATCGGAGGGGGTTTAAAGGCCCCATGTTCAGCGGAAAAAGATAGTCGTTGCCGGGAGGCGTGCCGAAAGCCAAGAGCGCGATTGAGCAGTCCAGCTACCGTGCCAAGCGATACGATGCCCGTCCGCCGCCCCCGCGTTACGCTTGAGCCAGCGCCACGCTTGACCAGCCAAGCTCGGCGGTCGGGCCTTCGTCGCCTCACCATTGAGCCAACGGTCTAAATCTTCAGCAAGCGCCGCGGCAGACTCATACCGTCCTTCCGGCACTTTTGCAAACACTTCAGTCGCGATCGCGGACAGATCACGATCGGCATGCCGCAGTTGAACAAACGCGGGTTGCTCCGGTTCCGTTTCCATCACTTGCCGGATCGTCTCAAACGTCGTGGCCGCTCGGAATGGCGGCCGTCTCGTCAGCAACTCGTATAAGATGGCGCCAAGCGAGTAGACATCGGCCGCAGTGGTCATCTGCTTGTCGGCCCGGGCCTGTTCGGGAGGCATGTAGCTAGGCGTGCCCACGACGGCCCCGGTGCGAGTGCAGGCCGCTGTCGTCTTCGGTCCGCTTGGCCAAGCCGAAATCGGTTATATAGGGCGTGCCGTCCGGGTCGAGCAACACATTCGCCGGCTTCAAGTCGCGGTGCAGAATGCCGCGTTGGTGGGCGAAGTGGATCGCGCGGGCCAGCCGAGCGACGAGCAGCGGCCGCCTCGCGGGGCCGAGTGACCAGTTCCGCGACCCGGCCGGCCAGGCTGCCCCCCTCGATCAGCTTCATGCTGAAATACTGCTGCCCCTCATGCTCGCTGACTTCGTAGATGGGCAGGATATTCGGGATGATCCAGGTTGGCTGCCGCCTCCGCTTCGGCTCGGAACCGGGCCACATCGACTGCCGAGGCGAGTTGACCGCTCAAGATCATCTTGAGAGCGACGGGCCGATTGAGGCTCTTCTGCCGGGCGCGATAGACCACGCCCATGCCTCCACGCGCGATCTCGGCCTCCACCTCATAGTCGCCGAAGTAACGCACGATCGGCAGCGAACCGCCGGAGGTTTCTCCCGGGCCGATTGTCGGGTCTCCCTGCAAATGCAAAGGAGCGGCCAAGCGGTTCATGCTGGTCGAGGTCATCGAAATAAGCGGCCAACTCGTCCGCCAAGCCAGGGTGGGCATCCAACAGCACTTGCCGATCCGGGCTTTCGCCTCGTTCCACCGCTTGAAGATAATCCGCGATGACGGCGGCAAGCGGTTCCGTGTTTTGCGAAGAGGCGGGATGAGGAAGGGACATCGATCATTCTCCTTCATGCAAAAGTTCACGGAGTTGTTTCAGCCCCCGATGGAGAAGGGACGCCACTGCTTGCGGCGTACGGCCTAGTTGGTCGGCAATCTCCGCCAGCGTCCAATCCCGGCAATGTTTCGTAGCACGGCTTCGCGCGTGTCATCCGGCAGACGGCAGAGGGCATCGGCCAGGCGCACCAGTTGCTCGTTGCGCTCGGCCTTTTCACTGGGAGAGGATTGATCGGCCGCCAACCACGCTTCAAGGCGCTGAAGCCGATTGGTCGACGGCGTCCTGCAGCGAGCGCTCGCGGCCGATGTCGCGCTTGGCCCGTTCCAGGTCGCGCACGGCATCGGCCAATGTGCGGGCCAGGAATCTTGCGCAGCCAGGCGGCAACCAACCCCGGCTCGTGGCCGCGCAGATCGTCGAAACCGGCGAAGCACGCAACAGCGTCTGCTGCACGACGTCGGACGGTTCGAGCTTGCCGCGCAGCCTGGCATCCAGATGCACCTGGGCCAACACGCGCAAATAAGCGCGGAACGGTTCCAACACCCGACCGATCTCGGCCTTTTTCGCCATGTGCTGCCTCCCCTATCCTAGAAAGACGCCGTTCGCGCGGAGATTGTGCGGCGCATCATATCTTTTTCGTCGGCGTAGCCAAACTGTGGCCGGGGTTGAGGTACTCCGAAACCCCGGTAGCCGCCTATGACTATGTTCGAGCGAACCGGGCATTCGGAGTACCTCAGACCCGGCCTGGGTCCCATAGTTTGCCGGTACTCCGGCTAACTATGCTTTGCAAAACGAGGCTCCCATGGCCGTGCCCATCGTCGTCAACTCCGGTGCCGCTCCATTGGGAGACTCTTCCCAATGATCCTCGCAGGGATTTCTAAATCGGAGACGGGCACGGACTCAACATAGTTAGCCGGAGTACCGGCAAACTATGGCACCCTAGCGAGCCGTGAGCGTCAGCGACCGGTCCAGGACACCCCCGTTGCGGGTATCACCGGTCGCTCACGCTCACGGCTCGCTAAGGTGCCCTTTTTAAAACCTTGCTTTGTGCCAGCATTTCGGCGAGGATGACAGGCACCCAAAGCCTTTTGCCTCGCAGTTGAGTTCACGATCACCCAAGCCTCGATGCTCCGCAGCGGGCTACGCGAAACGTAGCACTTTGCAGGCGGAAAGGAGCGGTTGATGATGTCCACATTGAAACCATCCCGGCCCGCTTTTACGCTGATCGAGCTGCTGGTCGTGATCGCCATCATCGCAATCCTCATCGCGCTGTTGGTGCCCGCCGTGCAAAAAGTCCGCGAAGCCGCCGCCCGGATCCAATGCACCAACAATTTGAAACAGATCGGCTTGGGTCTTCACAACTTCGAAGGCACGTTCAAACGTTTGCCGCCTCTTTACGGCGGGCAGGTGAACTCGACCAAGTTCCCGCAACGCCTTCGGCTCGACGCACGTCTTCATCCTTCCGTACATCGAGCAGGACAACCTCTACAAAGCCATGGGACCACCGCCCACGGTTATCCCGGCAACAAATCACCTCCGACGGCATACCGGCGAACCGGAAAGCCGTGCCCATCTACGTTTGCCCCGCGGACCCCAGCATGAGCGACGGCCTCATCTTCCCCGGCAACGTGGGCGGCCCCATTTATGGCCTCGGCGGCACCAGTTATGCCGCCAACGCCCAGGTGTTCGCGCCGATCACCGATGAAAATGGCGCCAACGGCGGTAAAATGTACGCGACCGGTAGCCCTAACTGGCTCGATCGCGGCACCACTATCGCCCGCATCGGCGACGGCAGCTCCAACACGATTCTGTTCATGCACACGTACGGGCTGTGCCAGAATAAGAACGGCGGCGCGTACACGCCCGGCGGCAGCGCCTGGGGTTTTTCGGCTGGTGCAAGCTCCACGACCAAACCAGCCGCAACGTCATCGGATGTTCCCTGGCAGCGGGCCTCCTACCTCGGACAAACGTCGATGAGCACGACGGTGGCTTTCCAAAACGCGCCGAATCCCTACTCTTCAGCTTGCCAATACACCGATCCCGCCACGCCCCATTCGAGCGCGATGATGGTTCTTCTTGGCGATGCCAGCGTCCGCAGCGTGCACGCCCAGCATCACGCCGACAACCTGGAACTACGCTTGCCTGCCCAACGACGGCCAAATCCTTGGCTCGGATTGGTAAGCGGCTTGGGTGCCTGGGTGCCATAGTTTGCCGGTACTCCGGCTAACTATGCTTTGCCTGGGTGCCATAGTTTGCCGGTACTCCGGCTAACTATGCTTTGCCTGGGTGCCATAGTTTGCCGGTACTCCGGCTAACTATGCTTTGCCTGGGTGCCATAGTTTGCCGGTACTCCGGCTAACTATGCTTTGCCTGGGTGCCATAGTTTGCCGGTACTCCGGCTAACTATGCTTTGCCTGGGTGCCATAGTTTGCCGGTACTCCGGCTAACTATGCTTTGCCTGGGTGCCATAGTTTGCCGGTACTCCGGCTAACTATGCTTTGCCTGGGTGCCATAGTTTGCCGGTACTCCGGCTAACTATGCTTTGCCTGGGTGCCATAGTTTGCCGGTACTCCGGCTAACTATGCTTTGCCTGGGTGCCATAGTTTGCCGGTACTCCGGCTAACTATGCTTTGCCTGGGTGCCATAGTTTGCCGGTACTCCGGCTAACTATGCTTTGCCTGGGTGCCATAGTTTGCCGGTACTCCGGCTAACTATGTTGAGTCCGTGCCGTTCTCCGGTTTAAGAATCCCTCCGAGGATCATTGGGAAGAGTCTCCCAATCGATTGACACCGGTCCCAGGTTCTAGAGGCCGCATGATCGCGGTAACTTGACCATTCCCAATCTTCAGGCCGTTCCGTTAATCCTCTTCGTAGGGGATTGTTATGGCAGTAATCGATCTTGTCCCAAATCTTGGTGTCCGTCCAGAGATTCACGTCGATGCCGCCACCTGGTTGCCAGAAGCGATAGGTCTTGCGGCCCGACGGCTGCACGTCGAGACGCGTTTCCAGGAACTTTGGGCTGTGTTGTTGGAGATACGTCACTGCGGCGCGGGTGACGCGGAGTTTTAGGGACGCGAGAAAGGCACTCGTGTTGTAGACGACCGAATGGGGACTCACTAATAGGTGCACGTGCTCCGGCATAATGACGAAGGCCCAACAGCCGTAATCGTGCTTCGTCAGTGACGCGTTGAGTGACTTGAGAAACCAGAGGCGGGCACGATCCTTGGAAAGGAGTGGCAACCGTTTCCAACAAGAGAAAGTGACGAAGTGAGCGTGGCCTGGGTCGTTATAGTGCTTGAGTTGACGACGATGCGGCACGGCCATGGGAGCCTCGTTTGCAAAGCAAAGCATAGCATAGTTAGCCGGAGTACCGGCAAACTATGGCACCCAAGCGAGCAGCCTGGGCTCCAGGTACTCCGAAACCCCGGTAGCCGCATAGGACTATACTCCAGCGAACCGGACCTTGGGAGTACCTCAGACCCGGCCACCGCCAACCACCGAGTAACTCGGATCTGACCCACCCCGCGGGCTCCGCTGCGCATCGCGGCTAAACGGTCATACCCTTGCGGACTTTCTTTGCCGCGTCTACAATTTTCACATCTTCTTAAAAGGTGTAAAACGAATGAAAACCGCTAAAGCGGTCCCGCGGGAGCGCCTGGACGCCGTCGAAGACGAATTCGTCGATCTTTGGAACAACATGGCCAACTTGTGGGGCATCAGCCCGACGATGGCCCGCATTCACGGTCTGCTATTCATCTGCGGGGCGGCCCTGTCCATGGACGACATCATGGAACGGTTGGCCATCTCGCGCGGCAATGTCTCCATGAACCTCAGCAAGCTCATGGAATGGGGCCTGGTGCGCCGCATTCACAAAAAGGGCAAACGCAAGGAATTTTACCAATCCCTGGGCGATGTCTGGGAAATGTTCACCCTCGTCGCCACCCAGCGCAAGCGCCGCGAGATCGATCCCATCTTATCGACCTTGCGGCGGTGCCGCGATGAGCTGTCGGCTACGAACCAACCCAGAGGCATCGCCGACGAAGCCGCCCAAAAGCGTCTGCAAAGGGTCAACGAGCTTTTGAAATTCTTGACGTTGCTCGATAGCTTGGCCTTGCGCTTTTTCGAAAGCCATAAGGGATTGCGGGAAGCCGTCGAACTGTTGGCTCAACAAGAGGAGTAGGCGCCATGAGCCGCGTTCCGGTGCGTTTCCTTCTGGCACTGTTCCTTGTTGGCGTCCTCTTGAGTTTATTCACGCTCCGCTATTGGGCCGGCAGCGGCACCGCCGACGTGCGCGGTGTGCCTGCGGGGCACCAGGAAATCGCCTGGATATCGCCGGCAACCAATGGCGATGCCTGGGAACGGCTCATCGCCGCCTTGGAGTTGCTTCAGCGCGAAGCGCGTGCGCCCGCCCAGCCCGGCACGAGTGCGCCGGCGCTCGACCCAACATTCCGGGTCAATTTCGACAATGCTTTTCTGCCGCTGACCGCTGACGTTCCGGAGGTGTCGCTGTCTTTTGCCGATGCGCCCGACGCGAAACTGTGGATTCGCTGGTACAAGCTTTCCGGCGAAAATCCCAGCTCCAGTTGGTTCGAGAAACTGAGCCGCCGCGCCTCGGCCTCCGTTGGCCATCGTCGGCGGGGAGACGACGGACCGCGCCTTTTCCAGGCACGGGCCTTGCAAAAAATCCGCGCCGCCTGGCCGGGGCCCGCGCCTCTTTACTTCATTACGACGGCCACCGCCGAGCGCTACGATCCGCGCGAATTCCAGACTGGCGAAATTCCGCATAATACCTGGCCCAAGCTAATGGAAGTCTACGCGGGCCGGACATTCCGCTTTTGTTTCACCAATACGCGCATGGTGGAAGCAGTCCTCGATTTTGTAAGCCAAAATCTTCAACTGGCGGCGCAGCGCCGGGCGATCCGCCGCTCTTTGCCGGCATCGTCTCTCAGGCAACGCCCATCGGCGCGCTCGCCCTGCTCAGTGCCACCAGCCACCTGCAACCTTTTTTCTTATCCACGCTTATTTGGGCGGACGACGGCTATTCCAAGGATTTGGGCGAGATCTTCTTGCAACGATTCGCGGACAAGGCCTCCGCCAAAAATGTGCCCTTCACCGACTTTTACAACAATTACATTCACTATAGCGTCGGCGACTTTCTGGAACCGAACCCCCAAGAAGCATTGGCAGTGGGCCTTTACTTGGCTCGCGATCGGCAACTGCGCGACCAGCGGCAACTGTTGGCGCTGCCAACGGGCGCTGAGCGCGCCCGGCGCTTTCTGCGTGCCTTGTGCCGGCAGGCTCCCATGGAGGCACGCGACCTCCTCGTCATCACTGGCGACGGCATTGTCATCAATAACGTCTACCGGGATCGCGAGCTTGCCTGGAACATCCAGGATATGCCCGTCCCACTGGTCTTTTTCAGCCATCGCAACCCCATCGACGCGGCTGCCGGCTTTGGGGCGAAAGGACACCGAAGGCACGCCCAGCAATACGGGAACCCAAGACGTGCTGCTCAACCGCGACATCATCGAAACACTGATCCACGCCGCCTTTGATGGACAACACCTGGTGGCAGACGCCGAGGTGTTGCACGAACGCCTCAGGCACACACGCTGGTCGAAAGGACGAGTCCTCAACGAGATGAAAGAATCGACTGCCGGCGTGCCATTTTTTGATGCAACTGGCAATCGGCAACCCGACACCGGCGAGCATATCGTCTGGCTCAGACCCGTCCTTCAAGGCAGCCGCAATCTGCCCGAGGCATTCTTGACGGTCTGGCGTCAAGGGGGGACGTCGCCCGGCGAGGATTTGGCGCACGTTCACCAATCCGCTGCACCTTTTCTATGATCGGCCCACCCCCGAGGAGGGCGTAGGCCATGGCTCTTGAGGCGAAGATCCGCACGCCAATCGCTCGCCACGCCTGGTGGTATTTCCGCGTCTTTGTGCCGCCCGGTCTTGCTGACCGCGCTCGTGGTGCTTGCCCTGCGCGAGCCTCTCAGCTGGTGGCTTGCACGGCGAAGAGATTTACGACCAGGAAGCGATCAGGGAGTGGGTGCGCGAGGCACGTGTCTTTACATCGTTACCCGAATTGGTGCGCGGCTATCTCGAACTGGCGCAGCGCCGCCGCGACTTAACAGGCCAACTCACCGCCGCCGCGGAAGCGCCAGCACGCCGCAAATTCTAGCCGACTTGCGTGCGCTCAAGGAACCATTGGCCATGAAGCGCGAGGAAATCCAGGAACACCTCAAGGCGCTGGGCAACCCGCCGACCAAGATGTATGCCGGGCCAATTGCCGCTGTTTCCGCTCATCTATCGCATCACCGTCACTTTCGACGATGCCTGGGGACTTGCCTCCCATCGCCTGGGACTCCGAGCTGCCGCGCCAACGCAGCCAATTTCGCGAATTGCCGCCCGAGGCCATCCAGGACGGCGCCTGGGTCCAGGTGCAATATCATTTGCATGCCTACCTGCAGCGGCAAATCAAGGAACGCCAAGAAACCACACGCCGGCTTTGGCTCAGCGGCCTGGGCGATATTCTTCGCCCTGCTCGCCATTGCCTGGATTTATGTCAATCAGCGCCGCGAACGCGCACGCCAGCAACATCAACTCTTGGCCCAGCAAAAAATCAACGAAGCGGAAAAGCTACGGCTCGAGGAGGAACTCCGCCGCCAGGACGCCGAACGCAAACATCGCGAAGCCGAACGCCAAAACCTCGAACTGAAATCGCAGATGTTCGCCAACATCGGCATCATGGCCGGCTCCTATGCGCACAACATCAAGAACCTGCTGGTCCGGCCCAACGATCTCTTGCGGCGCTGCCTGGAGGAAAGGCCCGCCGATCCTGGTCAAATGCTGCGCGAAGTCAAGCAAACGCTTGGCACGGTGACCGAGCGTCTGCAGCAGATTCTGCAAACGGTTCGGCGCGATCCCAGCCAGGTCGAGCGCGTTCGTCTTGATCTCAATGTCACTGGCGTCGGACCTGCAGAAAACCTGGGCCGATCTGGCCCTGGATAAATGGAAGTTGGTCCTCCGCGCTAGATCCGGCCACGGGCCGCTGTGGATCGAAGGCGACCGTTCGCATTTGCAGCAAGCCCTGGAAAACCTGCTCTTCAATGCCCGCGACGCCACCTTCGAGATGCGCAATTATCTACGCGACGAAGCGCGGCAGCGGACACGCCGGCGGCGAAGTGGACTCCGAGCGCCGCCAAGTCGTTGATCGCCGCCGCCGGCTGGAAAGGCGAAGTAACCTTGCGCACTGCGCCGCGTCGATTCCCACGCGGTTTTCGAGATAGAGGACAACGGTATCGGCATGACCGAGGACGTCCGCCGCCGCTGCACGGAAACGCACTTCTCCACCAAGCGCCACAACGCCCTCTTCGCCGGCATGAGCGCCGGCATGGGCTTGGGCTTGTCGTTCGTGAGCGTTATTCTCGAACATCATGGAGCGACGCTGGAAGTCGATTCCAAGCCGCTGCACGGAGCGGTATTTCGGATCTTTTTTACAACAATCGAGTGATTGAGCCTCATGGGCGACTCTTGTAGGACGGCTCTCCCGAGCCGTCCAGCCGTGACGGCTCAGGAGAGCCGTCCCACTCTTCGATCACGGTATGCTTGATGGCCATATATTTCTGGTTGTGCCTCTCCGCTCTTGCCGCCGGCATGATCAATGCCATTGCGGGCGGCGGCACATTGCTGACCTTCCCGGCGCTGTTGGCCGTGATCTCACCCGTGGCGGCCAACGTCACCAGCACGCTCGCCTTGTTGCCCGGTTCCATTGCCAGCGTTTGGGGCTATCGGCGAGAGTTTTATGCCAGCCGGCGCTGGATCGCCCTGCTTACGGTGCCCAGTCTTTTAGGGGGCGTGGCCGGAGCGTTGCTTATCACTCAACTGGAAGAAGGGATTTTCAAGGCGCTCGTGCCCTGGCTCGTGTTGTTGGCCGCCATCTTGTTTCTGGTGCAGCCCGCCGTCAGCCGTTTGGTTCGTTCGAGAAGCTCCGACGAAAAAATCGCTACGGCAAGTGCCTCGCCGACCAACTGGCGAACGTGCGCCTCGTCGTGATCTGCCAGTTTTTGGTCGCCGTTTATGGGGGTTATTTCGGTGCCGGCATCGGCATCTTGATGCTCACGTCGCTCGCTTTCCTCGACCTGGCCGATATCCACGAGATGAACTGCGCTCAAGACTTGGCTGGCCTTCTGCATCAACGGCATCTCGGCGATTTTGTTTGTCATGGATGGTCAGGTCGTTTGGCCCTACGCCCTGGCGATGGCGGTCGCCGCCATCGCGGGCGGCTATGTCGGCGCCCGCGTTGCCTTGCGACTGCCGCCCACATACGTGCGCTGGCTCGTGGTGGCCATTGGTTTCACGCTAGCGGGGTATTTCTTTGCCAAGTAATTTAAGCTTCTGAATCGAACTTGCGATTATTTGGGCGGCGCGGCCTTCAAGATCAGAATCATAACCACGTCCGGTTTGACAATCGGCTCGTCCTCGTCGTCCGGGCTTTTCTTCTTGGTAGTGCTTTTTTTTGTTTTAGCCAGGTAAACCTTAATCTGCTGCCCGACTTCCAATTGATCCAAAGCCGCCGGCATAGCCCGGCAGCTTTCCGGAGCCTTTGAGTGCCTTCAACTCTTTGGCGGAATAAACCTTCGGCCGGCCCTTGAGATCGAATTCAATCGGTAGCGACGCCAAGCGCACCTTGCAATCGTCGGCAAGGCGATATTCAACCTCCTTATTGGTGTAAATCTCCGTGTTGAGCTTACGGGCCAAGTTTAACTGGAATTCGCTCATTTGGCGAGCACGGTTGGCCACGTCCCCGGCGCTGCCGCCCCTTATGGAATTGATGTGCGCCAGCTCCCCGGCTTGCCACAAATTCAATGCGCTGACTTTCTTCGGATCCTTTTCGGGCACCGCGACCACAAAAGCGTGCGCGGAGTTGTTGTCGTGGCGTTTTAACTCCCCGGTGAGAGTCGCCCCATAAACCACCGCGGCCTCTTTCTTTGTTTCCTTTTTCTTGGCCTTGTCGTCGGTTTTTACGGTGTCCTTGGCCGCGTCTTTCTTCTCGCTATCCTTTTTGGCCGCTTCCTTCGTGTCCGTGCTTTTGCCGCCTGTATCTTTGATTTCCGGCTTGGCAGTCTCCTTCTTATCGTCCGCGCCGACCTGAGGAAGCAGGAGAAGCAACAACGCCCAAAAACCGATGCAGCCGGCAAGCCAACGCATGGCAAACCTCCCCATCCACGCCAGTTTGAAAGCCGTCGGACGGCTCTCCCGAGCCGTCCGACGACACTTAACATTAACTGTAAACGAGGTTCATCCTTCGCACAATCAAAATCGACCCGCAGGTTCCATGACTTCACCCGTTGGTCGCTTTTTGTTACCTTACTGTAGTTGACTCTGGCGCACGGAGATCGGCTCTCAAGATTCAGGATTTGCCATGCCGTTTCGCGACGACGATCGCCAAGGACTGGATCCACGCGAGTTTCCCGAGCCTGAGGGGCCGAACACCAGCCCCCTCCCGTGCCCCGCTTGTTTCGCGGTCATTTTTGACGACAGCGAACGGTGTCCGGCGTGCGGGCATTATCTCACGGAAGAGGAACATTCGTCCCGCCGCCCATGGTGGATCATTCTCGGCGTGCTCGTGTGCCTCGCACTGGCGGTTTACTGGGTTTGGCCGGGACCATAACGCTTATTGAACCAGGAAGATCCATGGAAACGGTCCAATTCGAATGCGGCACTTGCCATCGCGTGATGGCCGTCAGTCTCGAGCATTTAGGTGCCCAGGTGCATTGCCCGCATTGCCAAACCATCGTGCAGGCACCCCCGGCGGGAACGCCTTCATCCTCGCTAAAAGATGGCGGCGACATTGGACGTGAAGGCGAAAGCATTTTCGCGGGCCCTGCGCCCACGGACGACATTTTCAACTCGCCTCCCAGCGGACCGAAAATCGAAATGCCGGTGGCAAACGAAAGTCCCACTCTGGCAGATTACTCTGCTGACGCTCCGCTGCCACGAATCCCGCTAATGTTTTCACGAGAGCCCCAGGAAGACAATCTCAGCGCCAGCGACGCTTCCAAAAACACCGGCCGATCCGCCGAAACGCCCACCACCTGGTCGGACAGTGCGGGGCTTAGCGGCGATCGCGATCCGAATCTCACGTCCCTGGGCGCTGCTGCCTTCGCGCCGCCTTCCCAAGAGCGCCCTCGCCCCACTTGTCCTGATCTTCTTGGTTCCCTACGCGATCATCGCCACCGTGGTAATCGCCTATCTAATTCTTAATCGACCCCAGCCGTTCGATCCGCTTGAAAGATTACCCGACCCCAAACCCAAGGACGGTGGACCGCGTGAGCAAGTCAAACATGATTCGTTCCTGCCCGACAAGCTCAGGACTCGACTGAAGCAACCCTTGGCCGTCGGCAGCGTGGAAGTGACGCCCCTCAAGGTTGAACATGTCAAAGATGACCTGGTGCTCAGTTTAAGAATCAAAAACCTCTCGAAGGATTTGGTTTTTAATCCGATCTCCGAGGAGTTTTTCAAATACGGCAAAGGCGTCATGAGCACGAGCAGGCCCTATACCTACTTGGCCTGGAGCGGACCGAAGATCTATGGCGGGTTTCCCGAATCGGCCTCGCGGCCCTGCGGGCAAGGAAGAACCCTTTGGCGGCGAAATCGGGCCAGGGCAAGAAGAGCTCTTCCGCTTGTTCACCGTGCCCCAATATCACGATGCCGTCAAACGTCTGCTGGCTTCACGCGAGACCATGCTCTGGCGCGTGCAGGTGCGCCGAGGGTTTGTGGAGGTCCACGGCACTCCCGTATCCGCGACCGCCGTCGTGGGCGTGGAATTCAATGCGAAAGACATTGAGCCCGATCGCGACAGTTAACCTCACATCTTGCAATTGGACCAATCGCGAATCCTGTCCCATATTTGAGGCGTGTCGTATTTCTTCGCATTGGCGAGGCCGGCCATGTACGCATTTTGTTTAACCGCCTTGGTGGCAATTGCACTGGGTCAACGCCCAGTCGCTGGAAAATCTGGACTTTCGCCTGGGAATATTAAGCGGCTGGGACGGACAAGGCTTTGCCGTGTTATCTGGAACCACGGCGAACGCTTTCGCCGTGACAAGCGATGATGAACATTCCCCGACTGTGCAAAGGCATGATCCGCCATATCGTGACCGTGCCGGCCGGCACCTCCAAGATCGAGTTCCAAGCTTACGCCTCGACGGCCGAAGGAATTCAGCCCGACCACCGGTTGGACGTCGTCTTGGCGGGTGCCGGCAATCGCCTGGTTCCCAAGGTGGTCCGCAGCGGCGTCGGTTGGACGCCGGCGACGCAGTTGCTGTCCCGCTGGCAAGGCAAGCCGCGCGAATATGCCTGGGACGTCTCCAAGCTGGCCGGCCAACGCTTGCAGATCGTCATCTTGGATCAAGACGAGCGGTTGGGCTCCTTTGTCTACTGCACCGGCTTTCGGCTCCGCATGGCCGAGATGGCTCAAGACAGCGACGACGATTTTGGCCAATACGTGTTGGCCCTGCAAAAAAAACACAAACTCGCGCCGATGGCCCGCTTCGATTGCAAGCGCTTCTGCGCTTACAGCAATGCGACGGAACAATTCACGGCCCTGCGCCTGCGACAATGCGAGATTTTCTACGACCTCTTTTACAATCACTTCCAGAAAAAAGGCTTCGCCATGCACCATCCGGGCGGACGCCTTATGATGGTCGTGTTCGATTCGCCCGATGGCGTGGATGCGTATCTGGGAACGAAGCTCAGCGCGGGCATCACCGGCATGTATCATCCCGTGACCAACCGCTTGCTCCTTTATGATCTAAGCGAAAACCGAGCTCTCATCGCTCAAAAGAAGCGGGCGCTCGATGGCGCCAAGAAAATCTCTTCGTCCGTCGACCGCTCCCGACTGGTGGACAGCATCGAGCGCAAGCTCGACGTTACCGTCAAGGACGTCAATCTCACCACCACGATGCACGAAGCCGCGCACCAACTCTCGTTCAATTGCGGCCTGCTCAATCGCCAAGGCGACATTGCCATCTGGCTCGCGGAGGGATTGGCGTGCTATTGCGAGGCAACCGAGTCGGGCGAATGGCAGGCGCTCGGCGCGCCCAATAGTGCCCGCATTCGCGACCTGGTCCGGGCACGCGGCCAATTCATTCCCCTGCAAGTGATGGTTAAGGAAGACTGGCGCATCTCAAAGCCGATATTGCTCGGCTACGCCCAAAGCTGGGCGCTTTTCCGTATGTTGCTCCAGGAACGCCCGCAGGCCATGAAAGCGTACCTCACCCAAATCTATCCGCGCCGCACCCCAGACTACCGCCTCGACGACTTTCGCCAAGCCTTCGGCAATGACCTGGCCGCCCTCGAACAACGCTATTTCGCCTATATGCGCGATTTGACTTCTTCCAAGTAACCGATCCGCTCAAGCCGCGGGATGAGGTACCCCGAATCCCGCGGATGCCGAAAACCTTTTCCTGTTGCTCCTCCCGAGAAAAACGCTATGCTGCCCCGCACGACGTGAAACAAAAAGTAGCCGGTCTGCCGCGGGTGCCCTGGATGCGCTATTGGACGGAGTGTCGCGAGTTTTTCAGCCAATTTCGCCGGCAATATCACACGACCGGCTCGTTGCTCCCGAGCAGCCGTGCGCTGGGCCGAGCGCTGACAAGGCCGATGCGCCAGTCCAAACGGCCCCGGCGCATACTCGAAGTCGGACCCGGCACCGGCGCCGTCACGGCCGAGATTGTCCGTCACATGCGGGCCGGCGATCAATTGGACATCGTCGAAATCAACGCGACGTTCGTCAGGGTATTGGAGCGTCGGTTCGCGGATGAACCGCTGTTTCGCCGCCGGCGTGCGCAAGCGCGTATCGTCCACGGTCCCTTGGAAAGCCTGCCTGGCGTCGCGGAGTATGATTTTGTCATCTCTGGCTTGCCGCTAAACAACTTCCATGTGGATTTCGTCAAAGACATCTTTGGCGCTTACATGCGTTTGTTAAAACCGGCGGGCGTGCTGTCCTATTTCGAGTACTTGGCGATTCGCTCCATGAAGATGGCCTTTGTATCTACTTCCGAGCGCGCTCGGCTGCAGGCCCTCAGTGTTTATTTGCGATCCAAAATCAGCGAATCGCAGTTCGAAGAGAACGCGGTCCTTTGGAATTTGCCGCCGGCAGTGGCGCGGCATTTTCGCTTTGGGACATGAAGAAGTGGCTTGGATGCCCTGGTTTTTTTTAAAACGGAAGGAGTCGTTGATGTGCAAAATTGCGCGTAGCGCCTGCGTGGCGCTGTTGGTTCTCGGTTTGGGCAGCTTGCAGTCGCCAAGCTTGGCCAAGCCGCCCGATCTGCCCGTTGATTTAGGTGTCGATTTCGAGTTGGACGCTAGCCCGCGCACCATCTCGTTGGGCTACGATCTGCTGAGCGGCCAACTATTAATGAGCTTTTCCTTGCCCTGGAGCTTTACGCTGCCATGGCAAGCCACGCCAAGTGACCAACCGCAAGCGGCCGTTGGCAATGCCGATGTCGCGGCACCCCAGGCACTGCGCCGGCAGCAGGCGCGCACGTTATTCGCGACTGCGGAACGTTGCTTTAAAAATGGCGATCTCGATAAAGCCCGCACCTGCTATGAAGAGGCCCATCTGCTCGCTCCGGAAACGCGCGTCGGACGCCGCGCTATCCAGCGCCTCAGCGAAATCGATAACATGAAGACAACGCCAGTTGCCGGCGCCGCTGAAGAGCAAGAACCGCCAATCCCGGCCGCGCCGCGCCTGCGCAATTAAATTGCACGACGGCCACGCACATGCTACGGTCAACGGCGTAATTGAAGTGCCGCGCACGCAGCGTACTCGCGCAGTAAGCGGTGCGGCGGGTGGCGAAAATCCCACCGGTCGCTACGCTCGCGGCTCACCGTTAATCAAATAAAGGACAGGTCCATGCCCGGGTTCGCAATCGTTGGCTGTGGCATGATCGCCGGCTTCCACGTCAAGGCGCTGGCGGAAATCGAAGGCGCCCGCATCGTGGCCGTCGTCGATAAAGTGCCGGCGGCGCTGGAGCGCTTTCGCGCAAAGCATCAACTGGATTGCGCCCTTTATTCCGACTTGGCTCCGGCCTTGGCCGATCCAGCGGTAGACATCGTCATCGTTTCGACGCCGAGCGGCGCGCACATGGAGCCGGCCGTCGCGGCCGCCCAGGCGGGCAAGCACGTCGTCGTCGAGAAGCCGCTCGAAGTCACCCTCGAACGTTGCGACCGGGTCATTGACGCCTGCGATCGGAACCACGTCAAGCTGTGTACGATTTTTCCTTCCCGTTTTGCCGACGCCAACGCCACGCTAAAAGCCGCCGTCGATGCGGGCCGCTTCGGCCGCCTGACGCTCGGCGAGACAACCTGCAAATGGTGGCGCACGCAAGAATACTACGACCAGGGCGGCTGGCGCGGCACCATGGCTCTTGACGGCGGCGGTGCGCTGATGAACCAGGCCATTCACAACGTCGACTTGCTCCTCTGGCTCATGGGACCGGCGAGCCACGTCAGCGGGTTCACGGCTCTTTTGGCCCACCAGCGCATCGAAGTCGAAGACACGGCCGTCGGCTGTCTGCGTTTTCAAAGCGGCGCCCTTGGGGTCATTTTGGCCGCGACCAGCGTCCACCCAGGTTTTCCCAAAACGATCGCGCTGCACGGCGACCGAGGCAGTGCCGTCATCGAGCAAGAAGACGTCCTGCAATGGACCTTCACTCCCGAGTTGCCCGAAGACGCCCAAGTGCGCGCCCGCTTCGCCCAAAAAGTCGGCGCTTTGGGCGGCGCCAGCGATCCGTCGGCGATCTCACACGTCGGCCATGAACGCCAACTCCGCGATTTCGTCGAGGCGATCCGGAGCGGCCGACCTCCCAAGGTCGATGGCCGTGAAGGTCGCCGCGCTGTCGAGACGATTCTCGCGATCTACGAATCCCAAAGATCCGGCCAAGTCGTCGCCCTACGCTAACAATCTCGTTTAGCCGCGACGCGCAGCGGAGCGCGGCGTCAGCCCCCGTGATTCTAGGCCCCGCGCTCCACTACGCGTCGCGGCTAAACGCAGGACTATCCCATGACCCCCCAATCCGCTTACGACGAACTCATCCACCACTTCAAGGAAACGCGCCTCCTCGACTCGATCGGCAGTCTCCTTGGCTGGGACGAACGGACCTATTTGCCAGTCAAGGGTCAGGCCCATCGCGCGGAGCAGATGGCCTTGCTGGCCCGCCTCGGGCATGAACGATTAACGGCCCCGCGGATGGCTGAGTTGCTGGCCACTCTGACCGCGGGCCCTCCCGGCGGCGACCTCGACGGGGTACAGGCCGTGAATGTGCGCGAGATTCGTCGTGTTCACGATATCGCCGTCAAGGTGCCCGGCTCCCTGGTCGAGGAGTTGGCGCGCACCAGCACGCGGGCCCAGGGCGTTTGGCAAGAGGCACGCCAGCGCAACGATTTCAAATCCTTCGCACCCTGGCTGGACAAAATTGTCACCCTCAAGCGTCAGGAAGCGCAAGCTATCGGATATAAGGGCGTGCCTTACGATGCCCTGCTCGATCAATACGAACCCGGAGCGACCACTGCGGAAGTCACCGAAGTATTCAGCGCCTGCGCCGCGCCCTCGTCCCATTGATCGCTGAATTGTCCTCGGCACGGAAAAAACCGCGCACCGACATCTTCGAGCGCGATTATCCGCTGGATCGGCAACATCTATTCGGCCAGGCCGCGGCCGCCGCCATCGGCTTTGATTTCAATGCCGGCCGGCTCGACACGACGGCCCATCCGTTTTGCAGCGGCATCGGCCCGGGCGACTGCCGCCTGACCACGCGCTATCACCCGCGCGAATTCACGCAAGGGTTTTTTGGCATTCTTCACGAGGCCGGTCACGGCATCTATGAGCAAGGCCTGGACGCTCAGCACTTCGGCACCCCCATGGGGTCCGCCGTCTCACTGGGCATTCACGAGTCGCAGTCACGCCTTTGGGAAAATCAGGTCGGCCGCTCCTTGCCGTTCTGGGAGCACTTCTTCCCGCGCGCCAGCAATTTTTCCCTGGCACACTGGACGACGTGAATCTCGATGAATTTTTGTTCGCGGTCAACAAAGTGGGCAAATCGTTCATTCGGGTCGAAGCCGACGAAGCGACTTACAACTTGCACATCATCCTGCGCTTCGAGCTCGAACAGGCCATGATTGCCGGCGACCTAAAGGCACACGACGTGCCCGGCGCCTGGAATGACAAGTTTCGCGAGGCCTTCGACCTGACGCCGCCCGATAACGCGCAGGGTTGTCTGCAAGACATTCACTGGAGCATGGGCGGCCTGGGCTATTTCCCTACTTACACGCTGGGCAATCTCTATGCTGCCCAGCTCATGGTGAAAGCCAACCAAGACTTGGAAAATCTCGATGCCGACTTCCGCATCGGTCGGTTTGGCCGGTTAAAAAATTGGCTCAACGAGAAGGTTCACCGCCCCGGCCAGCGCTATCGCCCGCGTGATCTGGCCCAGCGAATCACCGGACAGCCACTAAGTCACCAGCCGCTCATGCAGTATCTGCGCAAAAAATACGAAGCGCTGTACGGCCTTTAATGGTTAGCCGCGACGCGCAGCGGAGCGCGTGGCATGTGGTGCCACGCGCTCCGCTGCGCGTCGCGGCTAAACGGTCACACCAACTCGCGCAGTGCCGCATGATCGCTCAAAAACTGCGGCCTGCCCGTCGGGTCCATTAGTTGCGTCTTGACCACATCGATGCCCAGATTCCGGTAGATCGTGGACACGACTTCACCGGGGTGAACGGGCCGACTGCTGGCATATTCGCCCAGGCGGTTGGTGGCGCCGATGACTTGGCCGGTGCGCATGCCGCCGCCCGCCATGAAGCAACAACTGACGCGCGGCCAATGGTCGCGGCCGGCTTGACCATTGATTCTGGGCGTGCGGCCGAACTCGCCCCAGGCTACGACGGTCACGTCATCAAGCAGGCCGCGAATATCCAAGTCTTCGATCAGCGCCGACAGGCATTGGTCCAACTTGCCGCCGTGATCGCGGACCAGGTCGAAGTTCTTTCCATGGCTGTCCCAGCGGCCAAACGTCAAGCGTCACGCAACGGACGCCCGCCTCGACGAGGCGGCGCCACCAAAAGTTGCTCGTTGACGGTCGGGGCGCCGTCATATTGAAATTGGTAAGGCTTGCCGTCGCCATAGCGTTCGCGCACCCGGGCCGATTCGCGGGATAGATCCAGGGCCTCGAGCAGCTTGCTCGAAGTCAGCACGTCAAGCGCGCGGCGCTGGGACGAATCGACGCTTTCGAACATGCCCGACGAATCGATGTCGCGGCGCATTTGATCGAAGCTGGTGAGCAATTTACGGCGGTCGCCGAACTGATCGACGCTCATGCCGTTGAGCCGCATGTCGGCCAGGCCTTCGCCGTCCGGCTTGAAGGGAGCATAGGCGGGTCCAAGATAACCGACTTGGCCCGCATCCGACCAGGGGCGATGCTGCGTCGGCCGCGCCAGGCCGACAAATGCGGGGACCGACGGATCGACTTGGCCCTGGATTTTCGCGATCGCGGCGCCGAAACTCGGATGGCCGCCCAGACTGCGGAGCGTACCCGGCGTATACCCGGTCATCGTTTGAATGGGATCGTGGCGATCGACGCTGCCCGTGATGGAGCGGATGACGACGCACTTGTCCATGATGCGGGCCAGACGCGAGAACGTCTCGCCGATTTGAATGCCGGGCACCTTGGTGGCGATTGGGTTGAACTCGCCGCGTATTTCGCGCGGCGCTTCCGTCTTGATGTCCCACATGTCTTGATGGGGAGGGCCGCCGCCCAGGTATATATTGATGACGGCCTTGCGCGACCCGGCGGACCGTGCTTGGGCGGCCTCGGCGCGAAAGACGTCGGCTAAATTGAAAGCCGTGGCGCCAAAAGCGAAGGTGCCGATCTTGAGGAAGTTGCGGCGTGTCAGGCCGTCGCAGTAGCGGCTAACCGGGCCCGTGACGTTGAGCATGGGGACACCCCTTTCCGGCATGGTGGGTGGAAGCGGGCACACGCCTGTCCCTGGGTGTGGGCCGAAAGCGAATCTCCGACCCCTCGTGGAACGGCAGCGGCGCCGAAGCTTGGACTTTCACAGCCCCAACCCTAAAGGCAGGCAGGTGGCTTGTCAAGCAGAAATACGCCAAATCGGCAGTTCCTGGCTGCCCTGATTTTTGTTATCCGTGCCATCCGTGTTATCCGTGGTCGAAATTTTACCACGGATAGCTTTTTACCACGGATAGCTTTTACCACGGATAGCACGGATGACACGGATAAGAAAAGAATGAATGAAAGAGGCTCGGCCGCCCTGATTTTTCATCCGTGCCTGCGCTCGGCGCTGGTCTCCCGACGCGCCGCTCCGCTTTTTCTCAACCCTGGTTCAATTTGGGATACACTCATCCCACGTGCTACCGATCGAATAACTCCGAAAGTTATATCAATGCCGAGTTCCTTGAACGAGATTCGCCACCAGGCGGGTGCTTTCGGCAACGAATGGCCAGGAGAAACGCACGCGCAAAAAACCATCGTGAATTGGCGAGCTGGGAACGTCAGCGACCGGTGATTTTCGACACACCTCCTGACTATTGCACCGGTGGTTCACGGCTCCCAACCAGGGCCAGTGGCGTATAGTTGTTGACTTAACACACCGGGCCAGTCTATGCCTAGGGGGCCTTGCACGTGAATTATGGACGTTATCGTCTGGTCGGACAAATGGGCAGCGGCGCCGACGGCCTTGCCTTGCGCCACTTGACGGCGAAACGGGCCAAGAATGCGAGCTCCGCGACCTGGCGGGCGCTCAGGCCGACCCGGGGCGCTGGCGGCAGCTGACGAGGCGGCTGCGCTTGGCGGCTCTGCTCCAACATCCAGTGCGGCGGCGCCTGGTGGACATGAATCTGGAACACGAGCCGCCGTTCATTGTCCTGAACAAGACCGACGCGCCACCGCTGGCCGAAGTTTGCCATGCGGATTTACCGTGGGCGCGGCGCAAGTTCGCGCCTTTGCGATCCAAGTCGGCGGCGCCCTACAAGAGGCGCATCGACTGGGCCTGGTCCACGGCTCACTCGGACCAAGCACGATCTGCTGGCAGGTCGGCGAGCCGGCACAAGTCGATTTCACCGGCACCGCTTGCTTCGCGCCGCAACGGGCGCGGTGGAAGACGCATGCCGTCTCCCCAGCGTCCGGGTGCAGATTGTTAGCCTTGATCCGGCGGACGATATGTTTGCCCTGGGCGTGATCGTTTCGTGGCTGCTTCTCGGCCGGCCGGCGCCGCCCGGCTGGAGGGCACATGGCGATCGGGAGGACGGCGGCGAGCATACGGCCCTGTTGACGCTGATCGAAAGCTTGCTCCGCCCCGATCCCAACGACCGCCCTGGCGCGCACACGCTGCTCGAGGCGCTTAGCTTTGGTCTGTCGGCGACGTTTCAACCAAGGGGCGACAGTGCGGCATCGCGAAATGGCGCCGCGGATTTCGAGTCAACACGCGTGGCCCACGGCCCCTTGCCGCGGCGCTCACCGATACGCAAACGGCGCTTAAAGTCGTCGGACGCTTTCGCCTTTTGCAACTCCTCGGCGAAGGGGGCCTGGGCAAGGTCTATCGCGCCGAAGACATCACCGACGGCTCGATGGTGGCCATCAAAGTGCTCCATCCGCACCTTTCCAGTCGTCCGGCCATCGTGCAGCGCTTTGTCAAGGAGGCTCGGCTGCTGCGCGAAGTGCATAGCCCCTTCATCGCCAACATCTTGGAAATCAACGAAGACCAGGGCACCCACTATCTGGCGCTCGACTTCATTGACGGCCTGAGCTTGAACGATCTACTTAAAAACCAATCACTTGCTCCTCGCGGGCGTTTGGATGAGGCGCATGCGCTCGCTCTCATGATCGACGTGACGCGCGGCTTGGCGGACGCTCATCGCCGGGGCATCATCCATCGGGACATCAAGCCGCAAAACATCATGGTGGTGCGCGCGTCATCGTTAATGCGTGCCCTCTCGAACGACGGCTCTGAAGTGGGCGCGTCCGCGGGCGACGCCGAACCGGGAACCAAGTTGTGTGACTTTGGCTTGGCCCGGCACGTCATGGAAACGGAATCGCTGCACCTGACGCAAGAAGGCATGCCGGTGGGCACCCCGCTGTATATGTCGCCGGAACAGGCGGCGGGTCAAGCGCAGCTCGGCCCGCCCACGGATGTTTATGCGCTGGGCGTGACGCTCTATCAAATGCTGGCCGGCCGTCCGCCGTTCGTCGCGGACTCCGCGCTGGCCCTGAGCTTGTTGCACATCAACCAGCCGCCGCCGCCGCTCACGCAGTTCGAGCCGGCCCTCAGCGACGGCGTTTGCCGCATCGTGCATAAATGCTTGGCCAAAAAGGCCGAGGAACGCTACTCCGACGCCGACGCCCTGCTCAGCGATCTCCAGCGCCTGCTGCGGGGCGAGCCGGCGAGCATCGCGTTGCATCCGCAACTGCCGACGGGCACCAATGTCCTCCAATACGATTGGTCCTGGGATCTCGCTTCCAGCCCGGCGCAGTTGTGGCCTTTCGTCTCCAACACGGAACGCCTGAACCGGGCGGCCGGCGTCCCCGCGGTGGACTATCGAATCCTGGCTCAAACAACGGGTATCGCGGACGAACCAAAATCGCCGGTGCGGCGTTATGGCTCTTTTCGCAAGGCCGGCGTCGACAACGTCTGGCGCGAGCATCCCTTCGAGTGGGTCGAGGGCCAGCGCCTGGGCGTCTTGCGCGAATACGACAAGGGCGTTTTCAAGTGGTTGTCCTCGACCACCGAAGTCGTGCCCAAGCCCGACGGCGGCACCACGCTTATCATGCAAGTCCGCGTGGAGCCGCGCAGTTTCTTGGGCAGGCTGGTGGCCGGTCTCGAGGTCGGCTTCAAAGGGCGCAAACGACTGGAGACTGTTTATCGCCGGATCGACGCTTATGTGAGCGGCCAACAAGGACCGACGCAACTCGATCCGTTCGAGGAACCGGCTCGTCTTTCGCGCGCAGACGCGCCGCCTCGAACAGCACTTGCGCGAACTTTTGGGCAAAAACCTGCCCGCCGACGTCGTCGGTCAACTGGTCGCCTTCCTGGAAAACGCACCGGATCAAGAGGTCGCTCGCATTCGACCGTTGGCATTGGCGCGGCGTCTGGGCGTGAGCGGCGATGCCATGGTCGCGGCCTGCCTGCAAGCGGCGCGGCGGGCTTGCTCGTGCTGCTCTGGGATATTCTCTGCCCCTTGTGCCGCATTCCCGCCGGCATCGTCGATACGCTCAAGGCCCTAAAGGATCACGCCCATTGCGAGGCATGCCAGGCCGATTTCGAGCTCGACTTCACCAAATCCGTGGAGATGGTATTTCGCGTGCATCCCGAGGTGCGCTCCTGCGAGACGCGTACTTATTGCGCCGGGGGCCCGGCGCATTCGCCTCACGTCGTCGCCCAGATCCGCGTCGCTTCCGGCGAACGCTTTGACCTGGAGTTGACCCTGCCGGAAGGAAGCTATCGGGTGCGCGGCCCGCAATTGCCCCGCGCTTTCGACTTCGACGTCGCCGCGGGCGCCTTTTTGACGCGCTGGTCTCTCGAAATCCCCGGCGACCTGGCCCGCACCGCGGCGGACCGGACCATGGCCGAAGGCACCTTGCTGTGCGCCGGCCAACAACACCTGGTCTTTCACAACAACCACGTCGAGGAACTGGTCCTGCGCGTGGAACGGACCGCCCAGCGCGAGGACGCCCTGACGGCGGCGCGGGCTGCCTCGTCAGCATTGTTCCGAGAGTTGTTCCCCGGCGAGATTCTCGAATCGGGCAAGCTGGTCAGTGTCGCCGCCGTGACACTGCTGGTGCTCGATTTGAACGGGGCCACCAACCTGGATAAACCCGGCAACCTTTACCAAACGCTCGGCGAGGCGCGGCACCTTTGGCCTGTTGCACGACTATTTCCAGATCGTCAACGAGGCGAGCCAACGCGAGGGAGGCGCCCTCGTCAAGACCTTGGGTGAGACGGTGTTGGTCGCCTTCGAGAGCAAAGTCGCCGCCGTCCTGCGCCGCCCTTCTCGTCGCTCAAAGCTTGCCGCGCAACATCGAACAGCGCTGGCCGAATCTCAGTCAACCGTTGCAAGTTCGCGCCGGCGTCCACCACGGCCCGGCCATGTCGGCGACCGTCAACGGCGCCCTCGACTATTTCGGCACCACCGTCGATCAAGCCGCTGCGCCTACCCTCGATGGTAGCCGGGGACCACCTGATATTGAGCCGGGCGCTCGCGGCCGACCGCGGCGTCGTCGAGTTGCTTCGGGCGTTCAAGCTGAAACCGGAAGTCTTACCGTGCAGTTTGCCGGGGCAACCGGTGGGAATATTGGTCGGCACCGCGCTGTGACATCGCATCCGGTGATTTAGGCGCCTCCTGCCAGCATCCGCTGCTCCTGGCTCGAATGTGCTTTTCCCCCCAGCCGCTCCAGCAAATGGTCGCCCACGCGCAGGGCATTGGCGATGATCGTCAAGGCGGGATTCACCGCCCCGCACGAGACAAAGAAACTGCCATCGACGACGTAGAGATTGTCCAGGTCGTGCGCCTTGCAGTTCAGGTCCAGCGCCGAGGTTTTCGGATCGCGGCCGAAACGGATCGTGCCGTTCTGGTGGGCCGTGCCGCCGATCGGGAATCTTCTGGTTCAGGTACAGCGTGTGGGGCAGGAGATGCTCGTGGCAGCCCAGATGTTTCAGCATGCCCTTGAGCTTGGCGACCAGACGCTGGTGCCCTTCCACGTTGGTGTCCTTGAGACTGCAGCTTGATCGTGCCCTTGGCGTCGAGCGTCACGCCGGTTGTCCGGCTCGGGCAGGTCCTCCGTCTGCAGCCAGAAATCGACGGAGTGGTGGGCCAGGAGGTCCAGGGCCATGATCGGCGTCCAGCCTTGCCCAGAAGGACAGCTCGCCTTTGATGATCTCGCCGTCGGTCTTGCCGAGCATTTGGATTTCGCCGAGCGGGTAGGGCCAGTCGTCGGAGCGGAAGTAGAAGTCATTCAGAGCGAGCGTTTTCTGGAACACCGTCGGGTTGGGGCTCACGGAAATGGCCATGAAGGCCGAGCAATTATGGCGCATGTAGTAGCGGCCGACGACGTCCGAGCTGTTGGCCAGCCCCCGCGGGTGCCGGTCGTTGGCCGAGCGCAGCAGCAGGGCGGCCGAGTTGATGGCTCCGCAGGCGACGACCACGATGTCGGCCGAGTATTCCTCGGGCGCTGCCGTTGTGCCGGACGTGGACCTTGGTCACCTCCCGGCCGGAAGGGCTGGTTTCCAGACGCTCCACGTAGGCGTTGGTGAGGAGCTGGACGTTTTTGTGCTCCAGGGCCGGCGTCACGCACAGGACCTCGGCGTCGGCCTTGCCGTGGACCAGGCACGGGAAGCCGTCGAAGCGGTCGCAGCGGATACAGGGGCTCGTGTGCGTCACCTTGCCGTTGTCCTCGTCGAGCAGGATGCCGAGAGGCAAGGGAAAAGGTGATGGCCCAGGCGAACCAGGTCTCGTGCAGTTGCTGAATGCGCGGCTCGTGGCTGACGGGCGGGTAGCGATACGGCTCGCTGGCGAACGGCTCGGTGGGGTCGATGCCGTGCTCGCCATGCACGTGATAGAGATGTTCCGCCTTGGTGTAGTAAGGCTCGAAATCCTCGTAGCTCAACGGCCAGGCGGG
Organism: uncultured Planctomycetota bacterium; assembly: GCA_963750865.1. GTDB lineage: Bacteria > Planctomycetota > Planctomycetia > Gemmatales > Gemmataceae > CAVVSQ01. The sequence continues at coordinate 180,321 of CAVVSQ010000014.1, read as the reverse complement.
GGAAACGCCGTCCTTGTAGTGTGATTTCGCCGAAGTCCTCCTTGCGCAGGCGCAGCAGGGCGGCGCCGTAGACCTTGGTGTCGCCGCCCACGTAATACTGGATGCCGGGGTGGAAGGTCTTGCCGTCCTTGTCGAGCCAGGTCTCTTTGGCCCGATACTTGGCGTCGATGAAAACGGCGGTCGAGTTCCAATTGTCGCGCTCGCGCGGCAGGTAATCGCCGCGCTCCAGGATCAAAATCCGCTTGCCGGAAGGGGCCAGGTGGTAGGCGAGCGTGCCGCCCCCGGCTCCGGTGCCGATGATGATCGCATCGAAATGAGTCGCTTGAGACATTGCTTTCCAGCCTCGCAACAGGGCCGGTGACCTTCCTTCATCCCCTGAAACAACTCGCTGGTAGGCCACCCATCCCCGGCAGTGACGGCGAACAGACTCCCAGACAACGGCGCCTTGGCGAGTCTGGTCGGCCGTCATGGTTTCCCTGGCCGTCGTCACGTACAGCACGTCGAGTTTTTCCCCGCCGAAGGCGCAACCGCAAGGCCGGGGCACGGGAAGTTGCACCACGCGGTCGATTTTGCCGGCGGGGCTGTAACGCACCACCTGTCCGACCACGTTGTGAACGCTCCAGACACCCCCCTCGGCATCGACGGTCAGGCCGTCTGGAAAGGCCCCCGAACTCTTGTCCACGGAGGCGAACAGACGCCGGTTGGCGATCTGGCCGGTGGCGGCCTCGAAATCGTAGGCGAAAATGCCGTAGGCGAAACTCTCCGTGAAGTACAGCACGCGACCTTCGGGACTCCAGTCCAGGCCGTTGGCGCAGACGCAATCGGTTAGCGCACGCGTGACGTGCAAGTCCGTATCGAGCCGATAGAGGCTCCCGGAAGGAGTGTCCCAGCGGCTGCCGTTCATCGTTCCCGCCCAGAACCGGCCCTGCCGGTCGCACTTGCCGCCATTGAAGCGGTTGTCCGGCTTGTCTTCCTCGACGCGGCCAAGGACCGATAGCTGCTCAGTTTTGGGATCGAAGAACGCGAATTGCTTGCGCAACGTCGCCAGCAACCCGCCACTTTGACGAAGTGCCACGCAGGTGACCGGGGCCGGCAGATGAAACGTGTCGTTCGCGCCGTTGGCCGGATGAAAGCGGTGGATTTTCTGACCGGTGATGTCCACCCAGTAGAGAGCCTGTTCCCGGGCGCACCAGACGGGCGACTCGCCGACGATGGCCTCTGTTTCAAATACGCACTCGACTGCACCGGTCATCATAATGGGGGCTCACGACGTCTATTGCCATTTTTTGGAAATTATGCTGCAAAAGCTGCGCCGTGGCATTAGACCCCGCAGTTTGAGTTTTTCTCTCATCTGGGCAGGTCGCCGCGGGGAGAACGCCCCCAGCACATCCCGCACCATCCCGCCAACCGCTTCAAAAGTTCACCGGCAAACAACAATTGTCTTTGGAAAAAGACAAGTATTTTGCCCAGCTTCGATAACGACAGGGGAACTCCGCACAGCGTTTCGCTCGGGGGAAGCCAAACACATGGCCCCAGACAGCGTGCTTGCCAGGATCACGGACAATCCAAAGCTGCCGTCACCGCCGACGCTGACCTTGCGCGTTCTCGAGCAAGCGAGCCGCCCCACCTGCACGATCGCTGAAATCGGCAAAATGATCAGCTTCGATCCCGTCCTCTGCGGCAAGATGCTCAAGCTCGTCAACTCTTCCCTATTCGGACTGCAGCGCCCGGTCACCTCCATCGAGCGCACGCTCAACCTGCTCGGCCTCAATCATGTTCGCTCGCTCGTGTTGAGCTTGTCGCTGCCGTCCTTGCGCTTCAAGCACGCCTCCGGCAACCAGGTCAAGGATTATTGGAAAAACTCCGTGACCATGGCCATGGTGTGCCGCGAAATGGCCGCGCGGCGAAGTGGCCCGATCCCGACAGCGAAATGGTCGCCGGCCTCTTGTGCGACTTGGGTATCTTGCTCCTGCAAGAGACGTTTCCCGAAGAATATCGCGGGGTCGCCGCCGACGAGGATTGCGACGATTTGTGTGCGCTGGAAGACCTGGCCATCGGCACCAATCACGCCGAGGCGGGTGCCCATTTCCTCGAGCGCTGGCGGCTTGCCAAGGAATTGACCGAGGCCATCCGTTACCACCATCGGCCGGAAGAGGCGCCTCTCGCTTGCAGCGAGCGCGCTTTTTTGCTGTCCTTTGCCAGCCACATCGCGCTTGCACCAGAGCTCGGCACATGCCGAATTGCTTGGTCAAATCGTGACGTTGGCCCAAGAGCAATACGGCTTGCACGACGATCAGCTTTTCGCTTTTCTCGATTCGCTGGACGGCAAGATCAGCGAGTTCGCCTCGTTGCTGGAAGTCGATTTGGGCCCGGCCGAGTCGATTGCCAACCTCTTCTCCAAGGCCACGGAAAACCTGACCAAGCTTGCCGTCCAGGCCAGTCTCGACAGTTTGCGCGTCCATGAGGAAAAAAATCAGGTCGAAGCGGGCCTGAAGGAGGCCAAGGAAGCGCTGCGCAAGACGGAAGAGCAACTTCGGCAAGCGCAAAAGATGGAAGCGATCGGCCGACTCGCGGGCGGCCTCGCCCACGATTTCAACAACCTGCTTACCGTCATCATCGGCAACTGCGAGTTGTTGCTGGATATGCCGTCGCTCGGGCCGGAAGGACGCGAGCTGGTGGAGTTCGTCAAGCAAAGCGGCGACCGCGCCGCGGATTTGACACGCCAACTGTTGGCTTTTAGCCGCAAGCAGCGACTGGCGCCGGAGGTCGTCTGCCTCAATCACACCGTCTCGAACATGAGCAAGATGCTGAACCGCCTCTTGGGCAATGATGTGCAGATGATCGTGCGGCTCGCCGACGACTTGCACCGCGTTCAGATCGACCCGAGCCAAATCGAGCAAGTCATCATGAACCTGGCGGTCAATGCCCGCGATGCCATGCCCCAGGGGGGCACGCTCACGCTCGAAACGTTCAATCTGCTCGTCGAGGAGGACGTCGCCGCGCACAACCCGGAGATCAAGCCGGGCGAATATGCCGTGCTCGCCGTGCGCGACAGCGGCAGCGGCATGGATGAAGGTGTCCTACGCCAGATATTCGAGCCTTTCTTCACGACCAAGGAACCGGGCAAGGGAACCGGCCTGGGGTTGGCGACGGTCCACGGCATCGTCCGCCAGAGCGGCGGACACATCACCGTTTCCAGCGAACTCGGCAAGGGAACCGTGTTCCACATCTATTTGCCGGCCCACGGCAAGGCGGGCTCTCATGGCTAACCGTTCCGCAGTCACGCTGCATGCGCCGCTCGAGCAGGAGACGGAGCCAACAGCCGGCCGATCCCCGGCGCGCAGCCTGCTGCAACGCCTGATTGAAACCGGCATTATTCTGCTCGAGGAATGGCAAGCGCTCGCCGAGGAACTGCGGCATCGTTTGCTGGACACGCCGACGTGCGAGGAATTGCTGCCGCTGCTCACCGAAGCCGATTTGCTCACCAGCTATCAAGCAGCGCACGTCCTGGCCGGCGGCATGGATCAACTCGTCTTCGGCAATTATCGCATCCTGGAGCGCATCGGCGTAGGCGGCATGGGCGTCGTCTACCGCGGCGAGCACATGCTCATGCGCCGTCCGGTGGCGCTCAAGGTCTTGCAATCCTCCACCGACGACGATGAGATTTTGCTCAAACGCTTCTTCGTCGAGATGCGCGTGCTGGCGCGCATGCGCCATCCCAACATCGTCGGCGCTCTCGATGCCGGACGGCACAAGCCCGCGCACCACGAAACCGGGCACTTGCACTATCTAGTGATGGAATATGTCACCGGCACCAATATCGAGGACATGGTGGAGCGCGAGTGCCTGAGCGTGGCCCGGGCCTGCGATTTGATTTACCAGATCGCGGGCGCCCTGGAAGAAACCCATCGCTGCCATCTTATTCACCGCGACATCAAGCCGTCGAATATCCTGGTCACCGAAGACAACGTCGCCAAGCTGCTCGATTTCGGCCTCGCCTTGCACTTCGGCCGCCGCCGGCTTACGCACCCGGGAACCTTGCTCGGCACGCTGAGCTACATGGCGCCCGAGCAGGCGGTGGACTCCGCCAACGTGGACATTCGCGCCGACATCTTCGGCCTGGGGGCCACGCTCTTTTTTAGTTTGACCGGCCAACCCCCCTTCGCTGCTCAGGGCAACCTCACCCAACAAATCGCCACCCGCTTCACCCAACCCGCTCCGGAGGTGCGCAAGCACCGACCGGATGTACCGGTCGAGCTGGAAACCGTCATTCGTCGGATGATGGCCCATCATCGCGACGATCGGTTGGCGACGCCGCGCGCCGTGATGCGAGCGCTGTTGCCGTTTGTGACGCCCGTCAACCGCTTTGGCATCGATCCTCACGCGAAGACACCGGCCAGTGCCCCGCTCATCGCGCTGCCCCCGGAAGAGGCCGGGACCGGTTCCGTCACGCCCGCCGCGCCGCGCATTTTGATCGTGGACGACGAAGAGCTTATCCGCCGCGTCTGCACCAGCTTTTTCCGCCATGAACGCTTCGAATGCCAGGAAGCCGGCAATGGCGAGGATGCCCTGCGCCTGCTTGCCGAGCATCCGTTTGACCTCGTCGTGCTCGACATCGACATGCCAAAACTCTCCGGCACCGAAACGCTGCGGCGGCTGCGCCGCCCAGCCCCCGTGCAACAACCTGAAGATCATCATGGCCTCGGGCGGAGTTTCTCCCGACGAGTTGTCCACCATGCTCGCACTCGGCGCCGACGATTACCTGGCCAAGCCCATCGGTCGGCAGGAGTTGGTCGCCCGCGCCAAAGCCGCCCTGTTGCACAAGGCCACGCAGGATCGATCCGAGCAACTCAACCAGCAATTGCTCCGCGTCAATGCCGAGCTGGAGCAGACGCTGCTGAACCGCAACAGCGCCCAAGTGGACGCACGCAACGCATTGGTTTTCGCACTCGCGAAAATCGTCGAGTCGCGGCGCAGGAGACCGGCGCTCATTTGACGCGGCTGACGCGCTTTGTGACGACGCTGGCACGGCGGGCGCGGCATGCTCCCCGCTTGGCCGCCATGCTCGACAAGCCGTTCCTGCAAACGCTCGAAGCGTGCACGCTGTTGCACGACATCGGCAATGTGGCCATGCCCGATCACGTGCTGCGCCGCGATGGCGGCCGGCTCGACCCGGAAGACCTCATCATCCTGCAAGCGCATACGTCCATCGGCGCCGAGACTTTGCAGACGGTCGCCAAACGCGATCGCGGCGCGGCCGCTTTTTGGCAAATGGCCATGGACATCGCCCGCCACCATCACGAAAACTTCGACGGCAGCGGCTATCCCGATCATCTCGCAGGCAACGACATTCCGCTGGCAGCGCGCCTGGTGGCCCTGGTCGATGCCTACGACACCTTGCGCAGCGGCAGCACCTTGGGCGTCGCGCTATCGCATAACGCGGCCGCCGCTATCATCCTGGAAGGCTCGAGCGGTCGCTTCGATCCTTTATTGGTCTCCGCATTCCAGCAAAGCGAAGCGGACTTTGACAACATCTTTCGTGCTTGTCCCGATCGTGAGTTCACGCCCCTGACGATCATGGGGCCAGGGGCGCCGCCCCAGCCGGCGCGGGCTGGCTTTTTCGATCCTCCGGACTCAATGCCGCAAGTCGATTTATGACTTGTGAGGGAGACCGGGCCGAACCGACCGGCTGTGTCGGAATTCCTTGATTAAGTGGACCTATGACCAACAAGATTTTATCGCGCTTGCAAAAGACGGAGCTTCTCAAGGAGATTGCCGCCAATCCCAATATCCCGTCACCGCCGACGGTGGTGTTGCGCGTCTTGGACCAGGCGAGCGCGCCGAATTGCACGATCGCGGACTTGTGCAAGATCATCCAGGTGGACCCCGGCTTGGCTGGACGCATCTTGCGGATCGTCAACTCAGCGACCTTTGGCTTGTCGCGGCCGGTGGCTTCCATTCAGCGAGCGCTCGCGGTGGTAGGCATCAATTCGGCGCGCTTGCTGGTGCTCACCATTTCCTTCCCAGAAATGCAGCGCAAAATGGGCAAGGTCAATACGCAGTGGGCCCAAAATTATTGGCAAGCCTCGGTGGCCGGCGCCATCGTGGCCCGCGAGCTTTCCAAAAAATTGCGTTCGCGCGATGTCGAAGATGACATGGCCGCCGGCTTGCTGCGCGATCTGGGCGAGTTGGTCCTGCAGCAGTTGTTTACCGACGCCTATGAAAAGGTCATCGCCGAGCCGCCGCAAACCCTGCTCAATGGCCAATGCGCCAGCGAGGAAACCCACTGCGGCCTCAATCATGCCGAGGTCAGCGCATTCATTCTCGACCGTTGGCGGCTGCCGCCGGAGATCACCGAGGCGATTCGGCATCACCACGATCCCGAGGGTGTCATGTTTTCCTCGGCGCCGGCGCGCGAGCGGGCCTATTTGCTGCACTTCGCCACGCGCGCCGCCCAGGTTTTAAGGCACCCCGAAGAGCCGCTCGCCTTGCAGCAATTGAGCGGCCTCGCCCAGGACCACTTCAAGATGAGCGCTGAGGAATTGCGTGAGTTCTTGGTGCCGCTCAGCGACAAGATCGCCGCGTTCGCCGGCGTCCTGCAAGTCGATATCGGTGCGGGCAACGACTACGAAAGCATACTGGCACGGGCCGGGGAAGAACTGGTCAGCCTGGCGGTTTCGACCAACCTCGACAAGGAACGCGCCACCGACAAGACGCGCCGCGCCGAATCCGAAGCGCGGCGCTGGAAACAAGAAGCCGTCTTCGATCCGCTCACCAAGGTCTTCAATCGCCGTTTTCTCGAAAGCAAGCTGCGGGAACTTTTCGAGCGGCCCAGCGAAGCCGCCTCGCCATTCGGCTTGCTCTTCATCGACCTGGACGGTTTCAAGGCGCTCAACGACCGCTTCGGCCACGCTTTCGGCGACTTGGTGTTGCAAAAAGTGGCCGACTGCCTCAACCGCCAGGTGCGCCAGGGCGACATCGTGGCCCGATTTGGCGGCGACGAGTTTTGCGTCTATTCGGAAAAGATCGAGCAGCAGGGCGTCGAGGCGCTGTGCCAGCGTATTTGGCAAAACATCAATGACTTGACCGTCGAGTCCGGACCGCACGAAGGCCAGGTCGGCGCTTCCATCGGCGCGGCCTACGGCTGTTCCACGGCTAGTTGGGAAAGCCCCGAGGCCTTGCTGGCCGCAGCCGACCAGGCCATGTATCAAGCTAAATCGCAAGGCAAAAATCGCGTCGTCTTTTGGCACACGGGCACGTTTAGCCGCGACGCGCAGCGAAGCGCGGACGCGGAGGTTTCCCGCGGCTCCTCTTCGAGTCGCGGCTAAACGCACTACAGGTATCGCATATGAATCGGCTCCTCGCCCCGGCGGCGTCCATCACCGAACGGTCGAATCGGCTCACTGGCGCGCACGGCGAAGACGGGACCGCCCTGCTGCGTTTGTTGCTGGATCTTTCCGTCATTCATCCGGAAGCGTGGGATGATGTGCCGCGCGACACGCGCACGCAGCTTGGGGCCTTGGAGCATCCCGAGGAACTCCTGACCGCGCCTGACCGATCTCAAGCTTCTCAACACCTACCAGGCTGATCGCATCAAAGGCGGCAGCGTCCACACGCTGGTTTTGGGCAACTATCGGGTCGTGGGCAGCATGGGTGCCGGCTGCGGCGGGGTCGTCTTCGAGGCGGAACACATCCTCATGCACCGGAAAGTCGCGCTGAAAGTGTTCACCGTCAACGCAGATCAACCTCCCGAGCTTATCACCCGTTTCTTGCGCGAGATGCGTGCGGTCTCCCGGCTGGATCATCCCAATGTCGTGGCCGCATTCGACGCGGGCGTCCGTCCGCGCGCCCATCCGGACGATCCTGATTTGTATTTCTTCGCCATGGAGCACTTGACCGGCGCCGATCTCGAGCATTACGTCCAAGACAATACGCTTTCCTGCGCGGCTGCCTGCGCGCTCATCTATCAGATCGCCAGCGCTCTCGATGAAGCGCATCGTCATCTGCTCGTTCATCGCGATATCAAGCCATCCAATATCTTCATCACCAAGGACCGGCAAGCCAAGCTGCTGGATTTCGGCTTGGTCCGCCACATGCTTGGCACCTCGCTGACCATGCCGCACGTCGTCATCGGCACGCTGGAATACATGGCCCCCGAGCAGGCGTTCGACCCGACGCAAGTCGATATCCGCACCGATATCTTTGGCCTCGGCGCCGTGCTGTTTTTCGCTTTGACCGGCAGAAGCCCGTTCCCAGTCGATGGCAACGTCATGGAGGCGGTCTTGAAGCGGCGCAGCAGGCGCCGCTGGCGGCGAGGTCGTTGCGCGTGGACATTCCCGAGAAGCTCGACAAAATCATGCAGCGCATGATGGCCCCCAAGCTCGAGGAACGGTTTCCCACGCCCGAAGCCGTCATGCATGCGCTGTTGCCCTTTCTCGAAAAACGCGCCGTTCGCGCACGCGCGATGCCGGTGTTGGCCGCGCCGCCGAGCATTCACTGGCGGCGGCCAAGCTTTCAGGATCCAAGCCCGCTCGCGTGTTGATCGTCGAAGCCCAGGCGGACCAGCGCGGTCAGTTCGTCCACGCACTGGGCAGCGCCGGCATCCAATGTCTGGAAGCGGGCGACGCCGACCAGGCCTTGGCGGCTCTCCGCGCCGATCCGACCGACGCCGTGTTGCTCGCAGCCAAGCTCCCCGGACAAAGCGGCGGCACCATTCTCAAGGCGCTGCGCGAGAACCCGCCCTGCCCCAACCTTAAAATCATCGTGACCTCGACCGGCGGCGCGGCCGATGAAATGGCGACCTTTTTGCTTGCCGGCGCCGATGATTACTTGCGCTTGCCTCTGAGCAACGTGCAAATGGCCGCCCGCGTCAAAGCCGCTCTCCGGCACAAGGAAGCGCAAGATCGAACCGATCAACTCAGCCGGCAACTGCTGGACATGAACGTCGAATTGGAACGCAGCCTGAATGTTTGTCTGAGCGACATGGTTCAGGCCCGCAACGCCCTGGTGCTCGCGCTGGCACGCCTCGTCGAATACCGCTCGCTGGAGACGCATGCGCACTTGACGCGCCTGCGCCGCTACTGCACCACGCTCGCCCAGGAAGCCGCCAGCATCAGCGCCCTCGCCGATCAAATCGATCCCGATTTCATCGACACGCTCGAATGCTGCGCCCCCCTGCATGACATCGGCAACGTCGGCTTGCCCGATCACATCCTCCTCAAAGGCAGCAGGCTCGATGAGGAGGAAACTCAAATCATGCAAAGTCACACCCTGATCGGGGCCGACACCCTGCAAACCGTCGTGCACCGCTTCGGGCCACGCGTCGGCTTCTTGCGCATGGCCATCGACATCGCCCGCCACCACCACGAACACTACGACGGCACCGGCTACCCCGACCGTCTGGCTGGCACTCACATACCCCTCGCCGCCCGTCTGCTGAGCATCGGCGATGCCTACGATGCCCTGCGTTCGCGCCGGCCGCAACGCCCCGGCTTGGCGCACGCCGCCAGCATGCAGATCATGACCGAAAACTCGCCGGGCAAATTCGACCCCCTGCTCCTCAGCGCCTTCCAGGCGCTGCGCCTTTCAATTCGAGCGCATCTACCTCGAAGTCCCCGACAGCATCAACCTGGATTAACCGGCCAAACAAATGACACGCGCGAATTCCCCTCTCCCCTTTACTCGGGGGAGAGGGGTAGGGGTGAGGGGGTGTAGGTTGCGTGCAAAACTTGGAGATTTCGCGAGAGATTCTTTCCCCTCTCACCCCTACCCCTCTCCCCCCGAGTACAGGGGGAGAGGGGAGCCGTTTTCCGTCTGATTGTCACTTACAGTTTACGATTGACCTGTTCCTCAATCCCGCGGTTCACCCCACCAGCCTCTTGCACTGCCAAATTTTGCCGTTATAGTCACATCGTCGTCATTTTTTAAGCATCCATCAGGGAGACTCGCCTCATGGCATTCAAGCAAACCGACACGCATCGTTACGGCAAAGGCTCCTATCATCAAATCGGCCTGGTGCGCGGGCAGTTCGGCAATGTGCCCATGGACAAATGGCTCAAGTTCGTCCAGGAAGCCGGCTTCGACGGCTGGGAGGAAGCCAGCTGGGAGCTCGACCTGGACAAATGCGGCACCGACGCCGGCGCCGAGGCCTACGCCAAGGAGCGCGTCGACCTCGCCAAGAAGCACGGCCTGGAAATCTTCACCGTCGCCGCCCACCTGCAAGGCCAGGCGCTGGGCGATGAGCCGAGCGCCAAGACGCTGCAATTCATCGGCGGCGAGGCGGTGCAGGCCTACAAGGCCTGGCGCGACAAGGGCAACAAGCCGCCGCGCACCGATCCCTATTTCGTGCCCGACGAAGTCGGCAAGATGATCCACGCGCAGGCGAGCCGAGCCCTGGTCAACTGCGTGCGCCTGGCCCATTACCTGGGCAAGCTGCAAAATCGCAAGGTGGCGCTGCCCGGCTTCGTCGGCTCGCCGGCCCATTGCTGGAGCCACTTCTTCCTGTTTCCACCGTTGCCGGCCAGCATCGCCGGCCACGCCATCCCCGACGTTCGCCAGGTCAGCCTGGAACTGCTGGTCGAGCGCTTCAAGCCCGGTCTGGGACGCCTGCAAGAAGTACGGCGTCACCTACGACCTCGAATGCCATCCGAGCGAGCGGGCCATGGGCGACATCGAATCGGCGAGCGATTACATCAACTTCATGGACAAGGCCGGCTACGACGGCGTCGTCGGCTTCAACCTCGACGGCTCGCACATGGAATGGCAAGGCGTCTCGGTGGTGCAGTTCATCCGCGAGTTCGGCGACCGCATCCACTGCGCCACATCAAGGGCGTGCAGGTGATCCGCGAGCACACCCGCGCCGGCCTGCTCGGCGGCCATCGGCCGATGGGCCATCCGCTCAACGGCTGGAACTTCGTGACCGCCGGCACCGCCCGCGACGCCAACAGCGTCGAGGAAATCATGATCGAGCTCAACCGCGTCGGCTACGACGGCGCCGTCAGCATCGAATGGGAAGACAACGACGCCGAGCAGCACGCCGGCGCCAAGGCCGCCCTGGCCAACGTCCGCCGCGGCGATCTGCCGCCGAGCGGCATGCGGCATGATGAGATGCTCAAGGCGTGAGGATGCCTCTAGTTTAGCCGCGACGCGAATGCGGAGCGCGGAATGCGTCGTGTGTCGGGTGCCATGCCCGCCGCATTTTGGGCGGGCATGGTTTGCATTGGGCCGACTGTGAGGATTGGATAGCTGGTGGGCGGATTGAAGCAACGATGCCATCGCTGGCAGGCTTAGGCGGCGTAATGGCGTCTGTTCTCCCATGCCCGCCCAAAATGCGGCGGGCACGGCACCCCGGCGAGGGTCTATGTGATTACGCGGAACCGTATCATAATCCGACGTTGTTTATTCTTATGATCCACTTTAATTGCCCAAGTTGCGGTAGGAATTACAGCGTCCCGGATGAGTTTGCTGGGCGACCGACAAAATGTCGTGTTTGTAACAATCCTGTGCGAGTACCGCCTGGCTCCCGCCACCTGCAACCGCCATTCAAAAAAAACGATTCTGAGCCTATCGTCGTCGCTACACCGGTTGAGGACGGCGAAAGTGGAAGCGTGGATGACGTCATACCAAATACCCACCGCCATCTTCTACTCCCCGGAGAAAAGCCCTACCACTTTGAATGGATGGACGTAACGGGAGGATGTGGCACTGTCCAGGCATCCAAACATTACATATTAATCACCGACCGACGCGTGCTTTACGAAGCCGCAGTCAAACACGGCGACGGGATGAATTTGAAGTACGTTCGTACGTCCGGTTCTATTCCTATTTCGAAGGTTTCATTTGTTGGCACAAGCACCCAAGAGGCGGGTTGGGGTCAATCTCAGCAAGGTTGCAATCCTCAAAAAGCTCATTTGTTACGGGTAAATAGTGGTGGTGGAACTATTGAATTTCCGTTTTTCAGCGAAGCAAAAGTGAAGCGAGTGCAGCGCGTTATAGAGGAATTGATCAGTGGTGGATGAAGATGTTGAATTGGTTTGCGATTAGAGCGATTTGGCTTTACCAACGGACTCTTTCCCGGGTTCTTCGTCGCCGGGGACTTCGATGTTTGCACCATCCGTCCTGTTCCCAGTATGCAATCCTTGCGTTTAAAAAGCATGGATTCGTCAAAGCAAGTGCCCTCACGCTAAAGCGCTGATACGGATTGCCACCCTTTTTCCGATCGCCCATACATTGATTATCCGTACGCCGGGGATGTGGCGAACCGCGCAATAGGGAAACCTTGGCCTTCGCGTGAAGAAGGTCGAGAAGTTGGCCCACACGCAGGTATTTTTCCAGAATGAGTCGGTCAGCCGCGGAAATGGTTCCGCGATTGTTCCGTTGAAGAAGCTGGCGGATGCGCTTTATCGTTGCGGCATCAAAACGCAGACTAAGCAATGACCGCGCGGCATCGGGACTGAGGTCGGCCCTTTTGGGATCAACCAACTTCGCGAGAATGTCCGCTTCGGAAATCGTCGTTTGCCTTGCCATGGACGAAATTATAGCAGGGAGCAGAATCCAAGGCACGAAAAGATCGGTGGAGCGACTCCATTCCGTTTCTGCGCCATTGACGTGTGTGCCGTGCCCGCCGCATTTGGGCGGGCATGATCTGCATTCGGCCCACTGTGAGAATTGGAGGCTGTTGGCGGCCCTTCTCACACGGCCGCCAAAAAGCGGCGGGCATGGCACCCCGACCACGATCCGCAGCGACTGCCGCTCGCCTGGGCACCTAAGCCATTTTCTTGGGCAACGGATCAATGACGCCCGTTGCTTCCAATCACTTTGAAATAATATAAGAAGCCTGCAAACAAGGGCTTATAACGCCGTCACTATTTACGCAAACCGCTGGCATCCCGATTGCACTGCGCCGCCCTCTTCATACTTTAAGCAGAGTCGCCGCGCGCTCGATCGGCACCATCTTGTTTATTTGTTGCGCTAAAACTCGCGAACCACTGAAGGAGTGTGCTCCTTGAAACGCTGGTTGCTCCCTCTCGTGCTTGCGGCCTGGTCGCTATCAAATCTCACGCTGGCGGCTCAAGATAACAACGTGCCGCCCCCACCCGACCCCGCTGGCAAGCAAGTCCTCGAAAAGCTCCAAAAGGACTCCAACACCGCCGACATCAAGGCCGATAGCGCCTGGATGCTCGTGGCCACCGCCTTCGTGATGCTCATGGTTCCCGGGTCTGGCGCTGTTTTATGGCGGCATGGTGCGCCGGAAAAACATCTTGGCCACCATGATGCAAAGCATGGTCTGCCTTGCCGTCGTCGGCGTTTACTGGGTGGCGATCGGCTATTCGCTGGCGTTTGGTGCGCCCTGGATAAAAACGGGCTCGGGTAGCCTGCTCGGCTTTAGCAAAGATCTGGTCTTTCTCAACGGCGTCGAGCCCTACACCCTTCTTCCCGGCACGAACATTCCGATCTACTTGCACATGCTCTTTCAGGGCATGTTCGCCATCATCACGCCGGCGCTCATCAGCGGCGCCGTGGCCGAACGCATTCGCTTCAAGCCGTATTGCATCTTTCTGATTCTGTGGGCGACCTTTGTCTATTGCCCGCTGGCCCATTGCGTCTGGGCGCAGGACTGGTGGGACATGGGCGTCGATATCGCCAAACGAGGCACCATCGCGGTCGGCATCCTCGGCAAGATGGGCGCGCTCGACTTCGCGGGCGGCACGGTCGTGCATATCGCCGCCGGTTTCTCCGGCCTGGCGGCCATCTTGGTGCTGCGCAAGCGCATCGGCTATCCCGATCACCCCATCCATCCCAACAGCATGGTGCTGACCCTGACCGGCGCCGGCCTGCTCTGGTTCGGCTGGTTCGGTTTCAACGGCGGCAGCGGACTCATGAGCGGCGGCCTGGCGACCTCGGCCTTCGCCGCCACGCAGGCCGCAGCCGCGGCCGCCGGCCTGAGTTGGATGCTCGTGGAGTGGCTGCATCGCGGCAAACCGACCGCGCTGGGCTTGGCTTCCGGCATCGTCGCGGGCCTGGTCGCCGTGACTCCCGCCTCCGGCTTTGTCTATCCCTGGGGCGGCCTGGCGATCGGCCTCATCGCCGGGGTGGTCTGCTATGTATCCGTCACGCTTAAGCCGATGTTTCAGTATGACGATTCGCTCGACGCCTTCGGCGTCCACGGCGTCGGCGGCTTCCTCGGCGCCGTTCTCACGGGCGTCTTCTGCGTCACCTGGACTTACGTCGATCCCAGCGTCGGCGCCGATGGCGTGATCGCGTCGGGCGGCAGCCTCAAGCAACTTTGGATTCAGCTCATCGCCGCTGCCGCCTCCGCCGTGGTCGCCTTTGTGTTCAGTCTCGTGCTCGTCAAATTGGTCGATGCTGGCTATCGGCTTCATGGTCGACGATCGCGAGGAAATCGAAGGCCTGGACCGCACCGAGCATGGCGAAACCGGCTTCGATCTGGGCCTGGCTGTCGAAACTATCGGCCAGCCGGCACATCGAACCGCGGCCGGCACTCATTCCACCCAACGGCCACCAGCGCTTCCATGTCGTGGTCGAAGGCGTGCCGCAAGGCGAGCTCATGAAAGCCTGGAACAATCTGTGCCAGCCCGATCCGCATGCCCCGCCCGAGTTCAAGCTTATCTACCCCAATGTGACCACGGTCCAGGGCAATCGTTTCCAGTTCCGCGGCGGCGACCAGGAGCCTGATGCGCGACAGCTTGCAAAAGCTGTTTCAAATCAAAACCAACGCCCCCGTGTGCGCCAAGCTCGCGGACTGATAGAATGCCGCCTGCCCTCCAAGCCGCGGGTTGAGGTACGCCGAAACCCGCGGATTCAACCGGCGAATGTATACCAGGAAACGTGCCCATGAAAATGATCGTGGCCATCATTCGTCCGGAAAAGCTCGAAGCCGTGCAACTGGCACTCAACGATCGCGACGTTTACCTGATGACTGTGACCGACGTGCGCGGTTGCGGCCGCCAGCGCGGCTTCACGGAAGTCTATCGCGGCAGCGAGTTCGTCGGTCCGCCTCCTGCCCAAGCTCAAGCTGGAGATTGCCGTCAACGACGCCTTCGTGGAAGCCGCCGTCGAAGCCATCGTCCACGCCGCCCGCTCGGGCGACACCGGCCAAATCGGCGACGGCAAGATCTTCGTCCTGCCCATCGACGATGCCGTGCGCATCCGCACCGGCGAACGCGGCGGCCCGGCGATTGGGCCCTAAAACACAAGAACCAACCGAGCCGCGACCGTTAGGGAGCGGCCAACTGGATACATGGTCGGGTGGCACGCCCTGAGGTACGCCGAACGCGTGGGCTCATGCAAAACCACGCCCTTCGGAGTACCTCAGGGCGTGCCACCCACGTTTCAGTTCTCAGTAAAGTCACCTTCCAACACATCACTCCGCCGCAACCTTCACCACTACCTGAAACCCGAAATCCTTCTTCGCCGCTCCGTGGAAAGGTTCCCAATAGCTGATCCAAAGCGGATCGAGCGCGGGATCGGGCGCGAACTCTGCCGAGGCGGCCTTACAGAGTCGGAAACTGTGCGGATGGCTCGCTGCCACCACGAACGTTTGCCGCAGATGGTAGTCACCGACGCCCAACATCGCCGAGTCCGGTCCGCGGCGGTCGTTGATCGATAGGTTGTCGCCATCGGCAATGCACTGGCTCGGCACGTCGAGAAATAGGACTTCCGTGTCCCCTCCATAAATCGCGGCATGCGCCGGGCCATGCCGGGCTTCGCCGCCTCCCTTGTGGCTGCGCAACAGGCCGATGACGCGGCCTTCGAGCGTCAGCTTGGCGCGTTTGCTTTTGGAATTGTCCAGCGCGATCTCGAAGCACTGGTCGAGTTGAAAGCTGAGCGCGGCCGACGATTCCTTGATGGGATGCGGTCCGGCGACGGCGACGCCAGTCATGGTCACAATCAGAGTGTCGGGCGCCGGCTGCGCGACATCCATGTTGCCGCCGCCGGTGTGCGTGAAACCCGAGCTGCGCCGGCGTGGCCAGCGCCTGGCGATCCTTCATGATAATGCTCGCCTTGGGCTCAGGCGGCGTCGCGGCGGGCTGCGCCACGCGCCAGAGCCGCACGCTCCCAGAAGACTTGTTACTAGGGCGATCCCGGTCCCGAGTTCTTTTCTGAAATAAAGCACAATGCGCCTCCTTATGTTCACCAGCGCAAAATGACATCGGTCGCCGCGGTGAAGACGCCGTGGCGATTCTCGAACGGACGCGATTCGGCGTTGTAGTCGTAGCGAAGTTCAGGACGGACAATCACGGAGCGGGCGGGCCTAAACGCCAGGCCCAGGGTCAGCGTCGTGTAAAGACCTGGAAAGCCGGTGCGATTTCCTTGGCAATCGTCAAAGAGCTCCACGCGCGTCGTGCCGCTCAGGCGCGGACTGAAATCGTAAGTCAGGTAATTGAGATTTCCCAGCCAATTGGCAAAACCGAGGTTGGGCACGTTGCTTGTGAAGCCGTACAAGGTTTCCAACGTGTAGTTGAAGCGCGGATTGAATTTGTGCGTGTATACCAGGTCGAAAATTTCGGGATTGTGAAAGTCACGCTCTTGATTGAAGCGCCCGGAGCCGACAATCACGGAAAACAAGACGCTATCCCGCCCCGTGGCAGGCGCCCACTTGACGCTCCCGATCGCCGTCGGCGTGTCGGCGGGATCGAGGAAGATGTCGCTGCCCAGCACCAGGCCGGCCTGAACCGACCAGGCGTCGGTCACTTTGAGTGTGGCCAAGGCTCCCGTGTGTGTGAACGGATCATAAATGAAGGTGTAGGCGTGCGATAACAGGGCATTGCTCGGCGCGTCGTTGGCTTCCACGCCGTATTGAGCGAAGAAGCGGCCCACTTTGAGGTCCAGGCCGTGCGCCACCAGCGGAAAATACGCTTCGCCATAAAACTGAATCGGATCGATGCCATACCGATTGGGTTGTCGCGTTGTCCGCCGTCAACTGGCGATCGAAGAGGCCGCGCGCCAGCGTGAAGCGATAATCGCTCCCAGGCAAGATCGTGTCCGAGCGAAAGCCAAAGGTCGGCTCGCTCGTGCCGCTAGTGACGACGGCGCGGTCGATCCGCAGCCAGTTCTGCTGAAGCAGTATATCATTGGCGCGATAATTGAAACCAAGCGGGAGTTGCTCATGGGCCGCGGAGCTGGCGGTAAAGGAGGTGTCGGTCCACCCGCTGATCTGCAAGCGCTGCGAATCGAGCAGCCAGCCGGGATAGGTTCCCTGGAGCGCTTTCATGAGCAGCCAGCGATCCGGCGCCGCGAGCGGGGGGGCCGTCGCTTGGGGTGGATTCTCGGACGGCATTTGCCCCAGGGTAAGCGCAAGACTCAACAACACGGGCGCGATCATGGAGGCACCAGCCTTGGCCGCACGCGCTCAAATGCAAGCGTGGAACCCTACGGCTATCGGCAAGTTCCCCCGGACTGCGGGCGCAGCGGATGCGGTTTGCACGCTGCCACACGAAATAGTCGCTGCTACAACCCGCAAAAGTGGCAAGACCGGTAATTCTTCTGGTTGAGTGGCGCTCCTCCCGTGGGACGGCTCTTCCGAGCCGTCCGCTCTGATGGACGGCTCAGGAGAGCCGTCCCACAATCCAATGGATCGTCGCACGCCGTCCGACACATCCGCTTAAAAGCGAATCGTGAAATCAAATCCCGCCATGAGGATGCCGTTTTTGGTGGCGTTGTCGAAGGCGGGGTTGGTCCAGTTGCGGTAGTAGCCGATTTCGGGCCGGAATTGGAGGGCGGAATTGAACGTATGACTCACAGCCGATGGTGTGGCTTGTATAAGTTCCGGGAAAACCGGAGCGCATGCCGCGCTCGTCGCGCCACCACTCGTTGCGGACGGTGAAGTAATCCTTTTTCGTGAAAGCGAACATGGTGTAATTGAGCACGCCGTAGGCGAAGGAATAGCCCGGCAAGAGCGTGCCGTCGCCGCCGCCGCCGCCGAAGGATTGCGGTGCGCCCAGGCTGGGCGTGCCGCCGAGCTCGGCGTTGCGTTGCCACATGAAATAGCCTTCGGTCTTGGTGTGGATGTTCTCGTTGAACTTATGCTCCCAGGTGCTCACGAGATAGTTGAAGTTGTCGTGCCCGGCCGGTTGGCCATCCACGGTGAAGTGCTGGAATTCTGCGCTGTTGATCTGGTTCAGGCATGTGTAGACGGCATCGTTGTTGTCCTTGTGAAACCCAGCGTAAGCCCAAGAAAGCCGCATGGCTGGGCACCGCGATACCACGGGGCCATGTCGTTGCCGGCGTCGATGCCGATTTGCGCGATCCACTGTTCGTTCAACAGAAAGGTGAGCATGACGCCGGTTTGTGTGTACGTGTCGTAGGTAAACAAAATGCTGTGGCTGGCCAGGTAATTATCAGGGGCGAACTGCGTCTCAATGTCCGGGCAGGCGATCCAGCGGCCGACGCGCACGACCATGCCCTTGGCGATTCCGGGGATATACACGTCCAAATACTGCTCCGTGGGATCGAAACCATAAAGTCGGTTATTTTTCAGCAACTGGTCGCTGAACCATCCTCCAGCCGTCAGATAGCGATAGTCTTCGCCATAGACGAAGGTGGAACGGAAACCCCAATCAATGTGGTCTGTCTGCACCGTGTCCGCCTGGCGGCTGAAGCGGAGAACGGCCTGGTCCATTTCCAAGCGGTTGGGGACGATCCAGTAAGAAGTCGGCGAATTCGAATTCCTGGCTTGGCTCCAGTTATAAGAGGACGTTACCCAGCCTTCGACCTGGAGCTTTGAGGCTTTGATGGAATCGCCACAGGCGGTGTTGTAGAGTCCCATCATTAAAGGATTGGAGATCGGCTCGGGGGGGACACCGATGAGCGGATAGCCCTGGTACTCATGGCCAGGAAATGGCGGCGACGACCACGGCTGCCGGCAACGCCCGCCGCTTGGGCGGCTTTTCTTCGGCGGCGTTGGGGTCGGGATGAAACGCATCCTTATATGCTTTCAAAACCCCGCGGACGAAGCCAAGCTGCTCCTGATCTTTGCTGGCTGCGTCATCTTTTGCAGGAGTCGGGTCTTGAGTGGCTTGCGCTTCGCTTTGGACAACCGGTTGACCCAGGGTTGCCAAGGGCGATGCGTTAACCGCCGGCGTATGTCCGACCTGGCCGAACGCCAGGGCCAGGCTTGATAAAAAGATCGGCGTGATCATCGTTTGCTCCGGAAATGCGGGCCGTCAATCCAAGCCGCGGGATGAGGTACTCCGGAACCCGCGGATCCCATGCAACCCAGAAGCCAGGGGACACTGGATTCCTGTACCTGCGTTATCGACTATGACGCCGTGAATGCTTACGAAGTACGTCTACTCGGGGTCGCGCCGCCGCATCTCGCTGCGCTCTCGCCGGATTTATTCGCCCGCTTTACCGAAACCCTTATCCATCTGGCAATTAGCTTCTTGCAATCTGCATGAGCTCTTGCAATCTGCACGGCAATTTTTGTTTGAACGACGACCGCGGGAGGGCCTTCCAAATGGCATTTGCTATAAAGCCATCATTGTTGATCCAATAAGGCGCGACAGTGAGCGAAACCTTGAGCAACGAACCCTGGGCCGTTTTATGGGACGTTGACGGCACGCTCGTGGACACGGCGGAACTCCATTTCCAGGCCTGGTGTGCCTTGGCTCAAGAATTGGGCAAGCCGTTCACGCGCGCCGATTTCGCGGGCACCTTCGGCTGGCGCAATCTCGAAATCATTCCCAAGCTTTTTGGCACTCATCACACCGATGCCGAGGTTGCCATGCTCGGCGATCGTAAGGAAAATCTTTACCGCGCCGAGGCAAAGCACGGCATCGAGTTGTTGCCCGGTGTCGCCACGCTTTTGAAAGCCCTTCACGTTGCCGGCGCTCGGCAAGCAATCGGCTCGAGCGCTCCGCGGGCCAATCTTGAGATGATTTTGGATTTGACGAACATGCGCCGCTATCTGCCGGTTGTAGTGGCCATGGAAGATACGCGACGGGGCAAGCCCGATCCGGAAGTGTTTGTGCGCGTGCGCGGGAGTCGGGCGTCGAACCTTCGCGATGCGTGGTCCTGGAGGACGCCCCCGTCGGCATTCAAGCGGCGCGCGCCGGCGGCATGCGCGCCATCGGCGTGACTTTTGTCGGCCATCATAGCGCGGATAGTCTACGCCTCGCCGGCGCGGATTGGGTCGTGCCGGTGCTTGACCGTGTATCTCCCACACTGATAAAAAGCTTGATCGACGGTTCCAGGTGATTCGGGTTATTCACCACAGAGTCACAGAGGGCACAGAGAATACCGTTAGGACAATAAAAGCGGTCCGCTTTACTTGCTCTTCGTTCTTCATTTTTTTGCCTCTGTGTTCTCTGTGACTCTGTGGTTAATAATTAATTCCGTCTGTCGGAAAACCGGCATACCACGCTTTTCTTTCGTTCCCGTTGAAGAAAATGAGACCAATGCTGATCATCATCCGCCTCGCTCTCGTGACCGCACTCACGGTCTCGCTAAATCTGGGCCAAATGGCAGCTCTTGCTCTGACACCCACCGATTACTTCACCATCGAAATCGTCGACGACCAGACCGGCCGCGGCGTGCCGATGGTCGAGTTGCAAACCACCAGCAGCGTCTCGTATTACACCGACTCAAGCGGCCTCATCGCGTTTCACGAGCCGGGCCTCATGCACGAAAAGGTCTGGTTCGGCATCTCGGCGCATGGCTACGAGTATCCAACCGACGGTTTCGGCAGTCGCGGCGCGACCTTGGACATCAAGCCCGGCGGTTCGGCGCACCTCAAGATCAAGCGCCATCAATATCGCCGAACGCCTCTACCGCATCACCGGCCAGGGAATCTATCGGGACACGGTGCTTCTGGGCCGCAAGGCGCCCATCGCGCAGCCGCTACTAAATGGCAAAGTGACCGGTCAGGACGGCATTTTGAACGCGCGCTATGGCGGCAAACTCTATTGGTTTTATGGCGACACCAATCGGCTATCCTATGCTCTGGGCAACTTTGCCATGAGCGGCGCCACCACCAAGCTGCCCGAAAATCTCGATCCGTCTATCGGATTTAACCTCAACTATTTCGTTGGCGCCGACGGCTTTGTCAAAAGCATGGCGCCGGTCAGCGGCGAGGGTGTCGTCTGGCTTTTCGGCGTCGTCGTGATCCCGGACGAGTCCGGCAAGGAGCGCATGCTGGCTTTCTACCAGCGCCGCCGCGGCCTGGGCGCCGTGCTGGAAAATGGCTTCATGGTTTACAACGATGCCAAGGATCAATTCGAGAAGCTGAAGAGCGTGCCGCTGGAACCGCCGCTCTTTCCCCAGGGCTATCCCTTTCCCGTCAAAGGCGACGATGGCGTTGATTACATCTACTTCACCGCGCCGTATCCAGCGTCTGCGCGTCAAAGCCGACTGGCGCTCCTACACCGATCTGGATGCCTACGAAGGCTACACCTGCCTCAAAGCCGGCACGCGCTATGTCAGCAAGGACAAGGCTGCAACTTGACCGCGCTGCCGACGGAAAACTGCTTTGGGCATGGAAGCGCAACACGCCGCCGCTGGGGCCGAAGGAGCTGGAGGAACTCATCAAAGCCAACCGCATGAAACGCGCGGAATCGCCGTTACAGCTTCGCGGACGCGGCAGCGGCACAGCCGATCCAGCTCAATAATTGTTCCTGCTTTTGGAACGCCTTTCGCAAGCGATATGTCATGATCGCCTCGCAATCCTTTCGGGGCCACCATGCTGGGCGAAGTTTGGTACAGCGAAGCCGATAAGCCGGAAGGCCCATGGCGCGACGCGCACAAAATCATCACCCACGCCAACAAGAAGAACGATGCCCATGACTTTTACAATCCCACGCAGCATCCCGTTCTTCGATCAACAAGGGGGCCGCATCATTTACCTGGAGGGCTCTTATGTGAATACCTTTTCCGGGAATCCCCATCCGACGCCCTACTACGAATACAATCAGATCATGTACCGGCTCGATCTGGCCGACCCACGGCTCAAGTTGCCGTAAAGGAAACGGTTCATTCATGGCTGAGCAAAAGAAACCAGCGCGGCGCGCGGCCGGCGTCCTGTTGCATCCATCATCCTTGCCAGGCCCTTATGGCATCGGTGATTTGGGACCGCCGGCGTTCTCCTGGATCGATGCGCTGGTGCACGCACGGCAAAAGTGGTGGCAAATCCTCCCGCTCGGACCGACCGGGTTCGGCGATTCGCCCTATCAAAGCTATTCCGCCTTCGCCGGCAACACCCTTTTGATTAGCCCGCAATTCCTCATTCAAGACGGCATCTTAAATCATGGCGATCTGGAAGGCGTTCGCTTTGGGCCCGGCAACGTCGATTATGGGGCCGTCACCCAATTCAAAAATCGCATGTTGGCCCGCGCCTGGGAACTGTTCCAGGCCGGACGCGGCAGCGGCTTGCGTCCCGCGTTTGAGGAATACTGCCGCCAGCAAGCGAGTTGGCTCGACGACTATGCCGCTGTTCATGGCCATCAAAGACTCGCAGAGGCGGCAAAAGCTGGCAGCAATGGCCGGCCCAACTGCGGCGCCGCCAGGCCGGCGCGCTCGCCGGCGCCCGTCAAGAATTGGGCCTCGCCGTCGCCGCCTACAAGTTTCGCCAGTTCCTTTTTCATCGGCAATGGCAGGGCGTCAAGAACGTTTGCCCGCGAGCGCGGCATATCCATCATCGGCGACATCCCCATCTTCGTGTCCGGCGACTCGGCCGACGTCTGGGCCAACCCGCACCTTTTCATGCTCGACGGCGACTGCCAACCGACCGTCGTCGCCGGCGTGCCGCCGGATTATTTCAGCGCCACCGGCCAACTCTGGGGCAACCCGCTTTACAACTGGGACGCCCTCAGCGCGTCCGGCTTCGCCTGGTGGGTCGCCCGCCTGCGCAACACGCTGAGCCAGGTCGATATCATTCGGCTCGATCATTTCCGCGGCTTCGAGGCTTACTGGGAAATTCCCGCCGGCAATGCGACCGCTCAAGAAGGACGTTGGGTGCAAGCGCCCGGCCCGGCCTTGCTCGAAACCTTGCAGCAAGCCCTGGGCGGCCTGCCGCTCATCGCCGAAGATCTCGGGCTCATCACGCCGGAAGTCGAGGCCCTGCGCGACCACTTCGGCTTGCCGGGCATGCGCATTTTGCAGTTCGCGTTTGGCGGCGGCGCCGACAATCCTTATTTGCCTCACATGTATGTGCCCAACACGGTCGCCTACACCGGCACGCACGACAACGACACCACGCGCGGCTGGTTCAACACCACCCCGGAAAAGGATCGCGATCACGTCCGCCGCTACCTGGCCCGCGACGGCTCCGACATCGCCTGGGATTTCATCCGCGCCGCCTGGTCCTCGGTCGCCGATCTCGCCGATCGCTCCGCTCCAAGATGTCCTCAACCTGGACACGCGCGCCCGCATGAATTCGCCGGGCCGCGCCAGCGGTAACTGGAGCTGGCGTTTCACCTCCGATCAAATCACCCCCTGGGTGCTCGACCGTCTGGGCGAAATGACGTGTATATACGGGCGGTAAAAAAACGCCAACAGTGGCCCATACCAACCCGAAGCGTATGTGAGGGTTCCTGAGGCAATATCCGCGGGATTCGGAGTACCTCATCCCGCGGCTTGAGGTCGATCCCACCTATCCCAAGCCGCGGGATGAGGTACTCCGAATCCCGCGGTTTATCCTGGACAAATCCCCTAGCCTCGGGTAAGTCTGGTGATGTCCTCCTTGCCCGCTCCTCTCTGCGGAGGCCGCCAAATGCTCGCACGCTCCTCGCTCGCCCTTGTTGCCGGCGTATTATTTGCCGCCGCGATTCACGCACAGATCCACCGACCCGCGGACCGATCTCCTCGGCGATCCACTGCCGCCCGGCGCCATTGCCCGTCTTGGCACCCTGCGGTTCAAACATTCGCCCGCGGCGAATTCCATGATTCAGCAGGCGGTCTATTCGCCGGACAGCAGCAAGATCGCAACTTTGGCGTTCGGTACGGGCAACGTTTTCGGTGCGGGCAGCGTTCGCGTTTGGGAAGCGGCAAGCGGGAAGGAAATACCCGGTCCGTGGACGTCACTCGACATTCAGCACACCACAATCGCCTTTTCTCCCGACGGCATGTACTTGGCGGCGGGCGTGTTTGAGAGGTTTTTCCCAAACGATGCGGCCAATCAAAAGAAGGTACCCCCGACTATCGTCCTCTACAGTCTCACGCGCTCCGGCAAAATGAAAACGCTATTTGGCCAAAGATTGGTGAGGGCCATTGCCTTCGCTGATCGCGGCAAGACGCTCGTTAGCGCCGGCGAGGGCACGGTACACTGGTGGGACCTTGCCTCCGGCAATGAGCTGCGCTCGTGGAAACCTTTTGTCGGCGATTCATCAAAAAACGGCGGCAAACAGAAGACGTTCACCCATTGCGCCATCTCGCCCGACGGCGCCTCCATCGCCGTCCAAGTGGACTTCGTCGATCCCACCAAGATCAACAACGGCAGACTCATTCAGAGAAACGCCGCACCGCAAGTGGACAAAGAAGCCGTCGGTTTTGACCTCGCCAAGGGTGAGATGCGCTGGCGCAGCCTCGGCAAGGGGCCGCAGTTTGGCACGTGCCACTTTGCTTTTTCCGCGGATAGCAAATGCGTGGCGATTGCCCTGGGCGGCGGCAAGATCGAGCTGCGCGATACCGCCACCGGCAAATTGTTCGCGCATCCGCTGGATAGTAAATATGCTCACGCCAATGAAATCGGCGAACTGGCGCTCTCGTCGAATGGCGGCATACTGGCGCTGGCGGGCAAGGACGGCATGGTGCAAATCGGGCCAACTAAGACGGACGATGCGCCGCGTTCCTTCATGGCACGCGTAGCGCAAAGTGCAGCGAACGCCACGGCTTGTCTTCGCTTTTCGCCCGACGACAAAAACGTGTTGGTTAGCGTCAATGCCGATCTCGAGTGTTACAACATCGCCACGCTAGGCGAAGTGCACCCCTGGGAAGGTCATCGCGATTGGGTGAATCACCTGGCCTTTTCACCGGACGGCAAGAAACTAATGACCGGAATCGCGGGCCGAAGCGTTCCCACCGCCTTTGCGATTGGCCCGAACGGCCAAACCTTCTACGCGGTGGGATTTGGCCCGAAGGAGGAGGTTCCGTCTCCGGAAGTGGCGGCCTGGGACGTGGCAACCTGGAAACGGCTCCAACTGACTTCGGCGCACTACGCCGCGTTGGCCCAATTTCGGCAGCGCGCCGCTCAACCAAAGCGTTTACCTCGGCAAGGCGGGCGAGGATCGCTTCGCCCTGTTTGACATGAATAATGGCAAGCTCGTGAGCCGCATGCGCGCTCCCGGCAACCCATTCACGCCGGGCGCCGGCGTCTTTTCGCCCAGCGGCAAGGTTTACTTGCAATACGCGACCGACAACCGAGGCGGCCTGCGCGAATATCTCTATGCCGTGCCGTCGGGCAAGCTGATCGGGGTCTTGCCCGATTCCGCCGTCGATCGAGCTCAATATTACTCCCAGGAACCAGAAGAGACGAGCAAGGGCATCGCCTTCTCGCCGGACGAGCAGCTCGTCGCCCAATTTGGCCGAGGCGATGGCTTGATACATGTCTTCGACGTGGGTCCAGGCAAACTCCGCCTGTCGCTGGGCAAAAAGCTGGAACCCGATTCGCAGCGCCGGTTCGCGCGGCAAAATCATGAAGCCGCCTTTTCCAGCGACAACAAATACTTAAGCCTCGTGGTCCACGCTGGATCAAATGATTCACATATGGGACATGGCCACGGGATTGGACGTCGCTCAATTTCCCGCCGATGCGCCGGCGCCGTTGCGGGTGCTACCAACCGCGTCCAGCGCCGCATCAACATGGCCTGGTCGCCCGATGGCCGTCTGCTCGCGGTGGGTGATAGCAAGATTCACCTTTGGGAAACAGCGACGCTGCATGTGCGCCGCGAGTTGCCCGGTCACCAAGATGGCCCCATCCGGGTGCTGGCGTTTTCGCCCAACGGCCAACTCTTGGCCTCCGGGAGCGCCGACACGACCGTGCTGATCTGGGACGCGGCTCTATTGCGACGACCGCCGTTCGGATAAGGCGGCGACTGGCACGCTCGAGAAACGTTGGCAATCGCTCGCGGAAGACGCGGCAGGCCCAGCCTTCGCCGCTATTCGCGACATGGCCGCCGCGCCGGACAAGAGCGTGGCTTTTATCCGCGAACGCATCCAACCCGCTAGCCCGGTTGACCCTAAACGCATCGTCAAGCTGATCGGTGACCTTGATGCCACTCAATTCAAGGTGCGCCAACTTGCGACCGCGGAGCTTCTGCAAGTCGGCGACCGGGCGCTGCCCGCCATCGACAAGGCCATCGCCGCCAAGCCGGCGCTCGAAACGCACTTACGCCTCCAAGATGTGCGCAAACGCCTGGCCAGTCCGGTGCTCAAAAAAGATGTCTTGCGCGCCTACCGGGCGATCGAGGTTCTGGAACGCATCGCCACGCCGGACGCACGTGAGGTATTGCAAACACTCGCCGCCGGCGACACCGGCGCCCTTATCACCACGCAAGCCCGCCTCGCGCTCGCGCGCCTGGACAAGAATGTTATAGCTGCATCAAAATGATGTATTTCCCTCTCCCCTGTACTCGGGGGAGAGGGGTAGGGGTGAGGGGGTTTTGGTCTTTGGAACAATATGCTGTTTTCGCGAGGGATCCTGTCCCCCCTCACCCCCCCCTCCCCCCCGAGTACAGGGGGAGAGGGGAGGCTTGCGTTTCGATTGCCTGCGAACTTGGTGACGAATCTATGTTGGTCCTGTTGGAGATGAATCCATGTTGATTCCGCGGTGGAAGGCCATAGCTGCTCCGGTTGCACTCAGCGCCGTCGTGGGAGCAGCCAATCTTGCCTATGCGGGTCGCGATAAACAAAATGCAGCGCACGTCGACTTTTTCGGCGACCCTCTTCCCGCCGATGCCATCAGCCGGCTCGGCTCCGTGCGACTGCGGCACGGGCATGTGGTCATGGACGTCGTTTTCTCTCCCGATGGCAAGACGCTCGCGTCGGCCGGTCACGACCATACGGTCCATATCTGGGATGCGGCCACCGGGAAAGAAGTCCGCTCGTTTGTCGTCGAGGGCGCCGCCGACCCTTATAGCCAAACGCGCTGGCTCCATTGCCTGGCTTTCTCACCAGACGGCAAGCACTTGGTGTGCGGCGAACACGCGGAAAACTGGTCCATCAAGACGATCCGCATTTGGGATGTCGCTACCGGCGCGCTTTTGCTCAAAAATACCGGCCATCGCCGAGGCATCGTTGCCGTAGCGTTCTCGCCGGACGGCGCGGTGTTGGCGTCCGCCAGCGCTGATGAGACCGTGAAACTCTGGGACGGAGCCACCAACCAAGAGCTGCGAACCTTGACCGGACACCAGGGGACCGTTCGCAGCGTCGCCTTCAGCCCCGATGGCAAAACCATCGTGACCGGCGGCGACGACCGCACGGTGCGACTTTGGGACACCGCGACCGGCCGAGAACTGCGCCGCCTCGCGGGCCATGAAGCCGAGGTCTTGTCCGTATGTTTCTCCGCGGATGGTCAATATCTGGTGTCGGGAAGTCGCGATCAAACCGTGCGGCTTTGGGATCCGGCAACGGGCAAGGGCAAGGCCATTCTGAAGGGACACGAAGGAGCCGTCACGCGCGTTGGTTGGTCGCCGACCGGCAAAATCTTCGCTTCTGCGAGCGTCGATAAGACGATCCGGCTTTGGCAACTCACGAGTGACGAACCGATACGCACGTTGACAGGCCATCACATGGAGGTGGATGCGATCTGCTTCGCGCCGGACGGAAAGACGTTGGCGTCGGGCTCATCCGACCATAGCGTTCGCCTCTGGGACGTGGCCACGGGCAAACAACTCCAACGCCATCCTGGGCACCAGGAGAACCCGATAGCACTCACTTTCCTCAACAAAAGCGCCACGCTCGTCTCCTTGGCTCAGGACAAAACAATGCGCTCGTGGGACTGGCGCACCGGCCAAGAAAAGCGTTGTTCGCTTTTGCCCGAGGCGAGTGTCGCCCCGCCCGGCGAACTCCTGCCCAAGTTCGGCGTCGGGCCGCACCGCGATGTGCTGGCCATCGGTTTGGAGCAAGGCAACGTTCAATTGATCAACCTAACCACGGGAGCGGAGGTAGGTCAATTCACGGCCACCAGTGGTCCCGTGCTGGCGACGACCTTCTCTCCGGACGGCAAAAACCTGGTGTCCACCGACGGCAAAAGGGCGCTGCTCTGGGATGTGGCCACCCGCAAACTTTTGCGCGCATGCCCGACGACGCCGGAAGCAAATACGTTCTGTTCGCGCCCGACGGGAATTTGTTCATCGGCGCCGACAAGGCCAGCCGACTTTGGGACGTGAAAGCGAACAAGCTCATCCGCTACTTGCCCGTGTCCTGCGAGGATGTCACGTCCATGCTGTTCTCCGCGGACGGACGCTTGCTTTTATGCGGCGACACCAGCGGCAATGTGCAAGTGTGGGATATCGACAAAAGCGCCAAGGTACGCACCTTGACCGGCCTGGCCGGCTATGTTTCCAGCTCTGGCGCTAAGCCCCGACGGCCGGTTGCTGGCGGCCGGGGCCTGGCGCGGCATTAAAATCTGGGAAGTCGAAACCGGCCATGAGCGGCGCGCCTTCAACGATTATCAAGGGGACACCCTGTCGCTGGCCTTCACGCCCGACGGTCGTGCACTGGCCGCCGGCAATGGCGACAACACCATTCTTATTTGGAGCATTCCAGGAACCGCCCATGCGTTCGATGGCCCGCTGCCCGATGATCCGCGCGTGTTGACCGGACTCGTCAACGACCTCGCGACGGACGGCGCCAAGGCCCACCGCGCGATCTGGGGCCTTGTCGCTCGATCCAAAGCGGCGATCGCGCCTTTACGCACGCTGTTCAAGTCCGGCCCCTCGTCCGCCAATCCTGATATCCCTCGGCTAATCAAAGATCTGGACAGCGTCTCTTTTGCGGAGCGCGAGCAGGCCAGTCAAGCCCTGCACAATTTAGGCGAGCAAGCCGAGCCGGCCTTGAAAAAAGCCGCCGCCGGCCTTCGTCCCCTGAAGTCGCCCAACGGGCCCAAGAATTGCTTGCCAAGTTGAGTGACGCGCCGCTCGCGCCTTGACCGTTTGCAAGCGCTCCGGGCGATCGAGGCGCTCGAGTATATCGGCACCAAGGAAGCACTCGCCTTGCTTCGGCAATTGGCCGACAACGCGACGGCACCGCAGATTCGGCGCCAGGCGTCAGCGTCTGTCCAACGCCTCGGCACGGTGAATTGAGCACGCCTGTGCAGCGACGAACAAAGGAGATTGAAACAATGGCACCGACGTTCAAGCGTGGCGATCACGTTGAGTGGAACTCGGAAGCTGGGCTGGTCCGCGGAACGATCCAGAAGAAAGTGACCTCCGAAATCACCTTCAAGGGCTACAAACGGCACGCTTCCAAAGAGGAGCCGCAATACATCATCAAGAGCGACACGACCGACCATATGGCAATCCACAAAGGATCGGCTCTCAAGAAGCTCAAGAAAAGCACCCGCTAGGAGGTCCAACGGACCGAAATGTTAAAGCCCAGGGCAACACCCTGGGAGGGGCTACGGGAAACGTAGCAACTTGGCAAGCGGAAAGGAGCGGTCGATGACGTCCACATTGAATCGATCCCGGCCGGCATTCACGCTCGTTGAGCTCTTGGTCGTGATTGCGATCATCGCCATTTTGATTGCGCTTGCTCGTGCCGGCCGTGCAGCGAGTTCGCGCGGCGGCAGCGAACGCGCATTGCCAAAACAACCTGAAACAGATCGGGCTGGCTCTCCATGGCTATCATGACGTAAACAAACATTTGCCGTCGGCGTATGGTGAGCTCGTTAGGTAGATCGCGGTGACGGTGATCCTACCGATTATTGGCTGATTCTTATGCTGGATGCACAGCATCCTGCCTTTTATGGAACAAGAACAGCTCTACGAACTAGGTGTTGAACTGGCAAGTAGGAACTAGGTGTTGACTTGCAGACGTGAGCAAGCCGTTCACAACAGCTGTCGTGCCGACATACGTTTGCCCTTCTGATCCACGGGAAAACGCCGGAGCTGGGCTTGATGATATAATTGGGGACAGACAGACTACCTCGGTGTTGCGGGAAGAAGATCATGGATCTTTCGATGGAGCATTTGCCGGCCCTGAAGACGCTGTTTTGATAACTTATATGGCGATTTTCACGCACGTCACTTTTTCAATGATTACGGATGGGCTTTCTAATACGGTGATGGTGGGAGAGCGTCCACCACCCCAGTACCATGGTCAGCGGGCATTGGCGGGGCGTCTACGGGGTGTGGTGGCAGGGGTACAAGTATTACACCTCTCTTCGGACCATTGTGGACGATCCACTGTTCGAATCTGGACGAGACGGTTTGCCATGCCCAGGCCCGTTTTTTTCTCGCCCGGAGATCTGTCCAATCCTGCCACGGCAACCATTTCTGGTCTTTCCACTCCGGCGGCGGCAACTGGCTTTTATGCGACGGCTCGGTCCGGTTCATGTCCTACACCGCAGGCACGACCGTTATTCCCGACATGGCAACCATCGCCGGCGGGGAAGAGATACCGCCGCTCGATTGAGGTGGCCCATGTTGAGAATCACCGTGAGGCAAACCGTCGTCTGGCGTGCATCCTTGGTGCAAGTCTGGCGACTGCCGTTATCACCGGCTGCGGCGCCGGCGTCGGCGATGTCACCGGAACCGTTACCTGCGGCAATAAGACGTTAGCTTCCGGAACCGTCGTCATTCGCGGTTCGGATATGATCCCCTACCACGGCAACATTGACGAAGACGGCAACTACACGGTCTCGAAAGTTCCGACAGGCCCCGCAACGATCGTCGTCGTTTCCATGAATCCGCAAGTGAGCGTTCATCCGGCCGCCTTCGACGATAGGGATATGATGAAAGCGTCGCCTCGTAAAAGCCGTCCCCAAACCGACGCCGCGCAGCGACCCGAAGAAATGGTTCCCCATCCCCCAAAAATACGAAGATTTCAGCACGACCGATCTGACGCTAAAAGTCGCCGGCGGCGTCAATGAGCACGACATCCATTTGGAGCCGAACTGATTGCCCCGAACTTGCACGGCCCCGCCCAGGACTGAGCTACATCACCGCTTGGCAGAACTAAAAAGGTGTCGGGACCCTTCGAACCCCCGGCACTCAGCCTCCCGCAACCCCACCCCTTTCAAGGGGTTTTCCGCGGCAGCGGTAGTAGGCCGGCGTTGACGCCGGGTTGGTGGAAAATATCTATCGAAATGCTAGCCCGGTTCACGGGGGTTCTCGGCATTCGGCTTTAGGCCCGCGGTCTTGCGCGGGTCTCGTCACGCGACAGATAGTTTTGCCGTTAATTGCGACACAAATGTTTTGCCGCCGTGATTTTTGTCAATAGGAATAGATCATCTTTCCAATCGGCGGCGAGGCAGTCAAGGGGCGTGCCCGGTTGCAACTCGCGTGGTTTGGACCTGCTTTTGGCTGACAAAATCGACGCCAACTACTCTCATCACGGAGGATGACCATGGCACGTTCGATTCCTGTTCCCATTCGTCAGGCCATTTTACGTGGCTTTAAGAAAGGAAAACAGCATCGGTGCCCTAGCTGAAAAGTTTCAGGTGGCGGAGTGCACGGCTGCTCCATTTGGTGCGCCGTTTCCAAGACCAGGACAATTTGGCACCCGCTTATGATCGGTGCGGTCGGCCCAAGGCCTCACCATCGACGGTCATTAAAGAAGCCATGTGTTTGCGTCAACAACATGCCCGTTGGGGAGCCGGTTTGATTCGCGTGCTGCTGCAAGAAAAACATGGCAAGGCCGAGGTTCCTGGCACACGAACATTGCAGCGTTGGCTCCGACGCTTGCAGGAGAAGCCAGCGCCGCCAGGCCGGCGAGCGGCCAGGGAGAGCCGATCGCCCGCCGGCCGCACGAGATATGGCAGATGGACGCGGCGAAACAAAAGCTCTGAAGACGGGGCAGCCAATTTCCTGGCTGCGACTGGTCGACGAATGTAACGCGCGGTCCTTGGGACCGCGGTTTTTCCCCCAAGGGAATTGGAACCAAGTGCCCGTAGGGCAAACCCGGAGAATGCTGCGGAACTATCCGCGCTCTACGGTTTACCGCAGGGATTGCGGGTGGATAACGGCTCGCCCTGGGGTTCGTGGAGCGATTTGCCGACCGATCTGGCGTTGTGGCGATCGGCCTGGGCGTGGACATGCATTGGAATCATCCGAATCGGCCCCAGGAAAACGGCGTGGTGGAACGATCCCAAGGAACGGGTCAGCGCCGGGCCGAGCCGAATGCTTGCAGCAGCGTAAAGCAGTTACAGAAACGCTTGGATAACATGGACCGCATTCAACGTGAAGTTTACGCCGATCGCGGCCAGCCAACGCGTTGGCTGGCTCATCCGGGATTGGCTTATTCGGGACGATCCTCACATGGGCCTGGGAGAAAAGCCACTGGGATCTGCAGCGGGTATTGGACCATTTGGCCGATTACGTGGTGACACGCCGTGTTGGCCCCGCGGGGCATATTTCGATTTACAATCGTCACTATTACGTCGGCGTCGTCCACCGTCGCAAATTTGCGCAGATAATGCTCGATAAGGAAACCATGAGTTGGCTGGTGCTGGACGAGAACGGCCACCTTTTCAACCGGCTACCCGTTAAAGAGATTTCCGAGAAAACCATCCGCAAGCTGGAAGTGACAAAAAAGTGCCATCGGCCAAGAAGTCAACGTCAAAAGCGGGGAAAATAGGTTAGGCGTGTGAGCAAAACTCTACCGACGCCATTTACGGCAAAACATTTGTGTCGCAATTAACGGCAAAACTATCTGTCGCGTGACAGTCTCCCGACCCTGCCTGCGCCCTGCGCGGTCTCCCGACCCTGCCGCTATGCCCGACCGTAGGTCTCCGTGTGTTTGCAACACGAGATAAATAACACGCGAGGAAGTAGTGTCAGAACTGGTGGGTCGCGTCGTGATCGGAGCCTGGCGAAAGGATGGAGACCTGCGGTCGCGACGCGGCGGGGTCAGGAGAACCTTGCCGAGCGTGTTTTTCTTTTCCAATCATCTCCCCCGACTCACTGTTCAGATTTGGCAGGCTCCAGGACGAAGAGTATGTGGCCCGAACCTTCCTTCGCTGTCGGTTCCGTGGGCCGGTCACTGTCTGGCCGTGCCAGGCAGAGCGTGAGTCGAGTTCCCTTGAGCATGAAAATGCCCTTGAAAACTTGGCCCTTTTGAGCTCCTTCACTAGCCGTCATGTCGATTTGTTTCGGCTTCGTGGTCGTGTCTACTTTGTATGTCGCCGATTGCACATCGCCGTTGGCCTCCGTGAGGGTGAACTTGCCCTTGGCGATGTGGACTTTGGTCCCGGCCGGGTCTTGTTCATCACCGTCGACCATATGGGAGACAGCGATCCACCGGCCTTCGAGGCTAGCGGTGCCTAGTGTTTTCGCCTGCTGCACGCGACTTGCCCCGGGGTCGCCGCCTCGAACGTTCAGCGCATTAGCAACGACAAGTATTCCCGCCATTAGACCACCCACCGTTCGGAACCATTGCATGATAGACCTCCTAGATTTCTTTGGTCACTGCACGGGTGCAGTCAAGGTAGCGAATAAAGGGACGGATAATCTTGGTGATTAACTAACACTACTCTCCCGCGAGATTCAAAGTTTCAAATAAAGAGGGGAACATAAAAGGTGTCAGGATCCTTTGTCCGCGCCATTCAACTCACCCAGCCCCTGCCCCTTTCAAGGGACTCCAAATCTCCTCCGCGCGTCTAAAGCTCTTGCCGCGCAAGTCCAAAGCCTGAGCCGCGCTGCTCGCCGGCCGTTTCTTCGAATAGCTCCCGGCGGCGCTCCAGAGCGGCTTTGACGTTAGGCGCTATGTTTTGGCGGCCGATAATGTGGACCACCTCGGAGCGCAGCAGCAGCATGGCCGGCTGCTTCCGTGCGCCGCAGATCACCAACGCGCGTTGGTGCTCGGCTAACCGTTTCGCCAACGTGGCGATCGCATGCAGGCCGGTGCCGTCGATGGCCGTCATGTTCCTTAAGCGGAGAATGACGATCTTGTTGAAGTGGCTCAGGCTCGGCTGTCGCTTCCTCCAGTTTGGCGGTCACTCCAAACAGGAACGGTCCGTGGATTCGGAGAATGCTGACGTAAGGAGGAATCTGCTTGTCCTGCAAGCTGTGTGCATGCCCATCATTGATGTAATCCTGGGTCACTGCTTCGACCGACGTCGTTTCCGTCACTTGATAAATGTAGAGCATGGCAGCGAGCACCATGCCGATTTCGACGGCTACCGTCAAATCGGCGAACACGGTCAATGCGAACGTGGCGGCCCAGACCACTCGATCCGCCCTGGACGAGCGGAGGATGGCGCCGATCTCGCGCCATTCACTCATGTTGTAGGCCACGACGAACAGGACGGCGGCCAAAGTCGCCAGAGGAATGAAGCGGGCCAAAGGCGCACCCACGAGCAGAATGGCAAGCAAAGTCACGGCATGGACCATCCCGGCAATGGGGCTGCGCGCCGGCCCGGATGCTGGTCGCCGTGCGAGCAATCGCGCCCGTGGCCGGGATGCCCCCCATCATTGGCACCACGACGTTGGCCACTCCTTGGGCCAACAGCTCGGCGTTGGGCCGATGCCGGTCGCCGCTCATGTTGTCGGCCACTACCGCCGACAGCAGGCTCTCAATCGCGGCGAGCAGCGCCACCGTGACCGCCGATGGAATCAGCGGCAAAATGAGGTCCGGGCGGAACTCCGGGATGCCTATCGGTGGCAAGCCGGTCGGAATGCCTCCAAACCGGCTGCCGATCGTCTCGGCGTTCAAGCCCAGTATCGCACTCGCGAAAGTCACCGCTAGCAGCGCCACGATGGAACCAGGCACCCGCGGTAACCTTGGGCCAAATGAGAATCAACGTCAACGAAACTACGGCCAGAACCGCGGCAGTAGGATTGATCGTGCCCAGGTTTTGCCAAAGCACGGCCATTCGTTCCGCGAACTCGCCGGGCACATGCCCAATGGTCAGGCCAAGAAAATCCTTGATTTGAGTGGACGCGATCAACACCGCGATGCCGTTGGTGAAACCAATGGTCACCGGCCGCGGGATGAAGCGGACGGCGCCGCCCAAACCAGTCAATGCTAAAGCGATGAGCAGGGCGCCGGCCATCATCGTGCACATAAGCAATCCGGGCACGCCAAACTTGGTGACGATGCCGGCGACGATGACAACGAATGCCCCCGTTGGCCCCGCGATCTGATAGCGCGAGCCCCCCAGCGCCGAAACGATGAAGCCCGCGCCGATGGCTGTGTAGATTCCTGCTTCGGGCGTCACGCCGGAAGAAATGGCAAAAGCCATCGCCAGCGGCAGCGCCACCAGGCCCACCGTCAACCCGGCAATCAAGTCCGGAACTAAATCCTGCGCGGCGATACGCCTGCAGCGATTGAAAAAACTTCGGCTGTCGCTGATGAGCGTTTGGCTTCAACATTCGTTAGCCTCGCCAAGCCGAATTGCTTAAAGTCTTGAACCGTTTACCCGTGCACATCGTGCTCCGGCTGCCAATTTGAGGAATATAGCATTTTCATGCTGAAAATCACAATGCGGCAAAGCAAACGCCTCGGCTATTGATCTTACTTGATCGGCAGCTCATAAACGATCGCCCCCAACACGCGCCCTTCCTTGCCGCCATGGCAGATGGCGCACTGCTTCATGACCGCGGGGACAACGGTCGCGGCGCGCAGGACATAAACGCCGTCTTTCGTGCCGATTTCGTCCAAATAGCCTTTGCCCGCCTTGATTTCGGCGGCTGCCTTCTTTTCGAAATCGGTTTTAGGTAGGTTCGCTTTGTTTTTGGGCCTGCCGGTGGCATCGACCAGGCGTGCCGAGTGCCAACCCTTTTTGTGCATGGCCGTGAACACTTCCTTGGCGACGGCCGCCGCCGGTGTGTCGGATTGCTGTTCCACATATTTGGATGTGATGCTAATCACCGCGTTCTTGTAGAGATCGTCCAGCATCTTGACCGACTCGCGGGTGCGCGCCAGCGCCGCCGGATCAGGCCCCGTTTTCTCATCCGCGTCAACGTGAGAAAGAACGGTGCCCCGCGATACATAGCCCCAAGATGCCGAGAACGGTAAGAGCGAATGCGCCGAAACGGGGAGAGTGCTTCATGGGAACTCCTAGTAAAAAGGAAAGGAAGCAACCCGGTGGTCGCAATATGAGTGGCTTCAAGAATACAACACGGGAAGGGCGTAGCGGGATGTCTTAGCGGTGCCGGGAGCCAAATTCAAGGCGCGCAGCGATCACGCCTAATTAATGTATTGGTCGTCGCGGCAGCGCGCTTGGCCGACAAAAAAATCGAGGCGGAGTGACGCCATCCGTGTTATAAGGTTAAACGAGCCTACATGGAAATGAATCGTGCTTTGGCAGCGAGCGACAACGCGGTCGATTCAAATAGACGGCAATACACACCATAACCCAAGGAGACTGCAATGCAACGGGTGAACGCGAGGTTGGCGACACTGGTCGGTGCCCTGCTGGCAATGCTGCTGTTGGCGAACGGCGCCGAGGCGCAGAAGAAGGGCAAGGGACCAAAAGGACCGACGGTTGTTTCGCCGGAGGTCAAGGCGGATCGCAGTGTCGTGTTTCGGATTTACGCGCCCAAGGCTGAAGCGGCGTCGGTAGCCTCATCGGATCTGCCTGCCAAAAACCAACCGTGCGCGATGAAGAAGGGCGAGAACGGGGTTTGGGAAATCACTTTGGATCCGGTCGAACCGGGCACGTTCCGTTACGTCTTCAACGTCGATGGGATCACAGTCGCCGATTCCAAAAACCCCGCGGTCAGCGAATCCAATGCCACCGCTTGGAGCGTCGTTCACGTGCCGGGTTCCGATTTCATGGAAACCACAAACGTGCCGCACGGGGCAGTCGCCACGGTTTACTACGCGTCGTCAACCTTGGGCAACACTCGTCGCATGCACGTCTACACGCCGCCGGGCTATGAAGCGAACACGGAAAAATATCCCGTCTTTTATCTGCTGCACGGGGCCGGCGACAGCGACGATTCCTGGACGTCGGTCGGCCGAGCCAATTTCATTCTCGATAATCTGATCGCGGCCAAGAAAGCCAAGCCGATGATTGTGGTCATGCCCGCCGGCCACACCGGCCCCTTCGGCACGGGTGCCAAGGGAGGCGGTTTTGGCGCCGCTCGCTTCGAGGCGGATTTTCAAAACGACATCATGCCCTACATCGAAAGCCACTACCGCACCCTCAACGACCGGCCGCATCGCGCCATCGCTGGGCTATCCATGGGCGGTGCACAGACGCTGGCAGTCGCCATCGCTCGGCCCAAGGATTTTGCCTACGTCGGCGTGTTCAGCTCCGGCCTGATTTTTGGCAAGGCAGCCGATTCGGAAAAATCAATCCAGACCGGCCTTGCCGCTCCTGAGAACCGGAACGGGCTTAAACTGCTTTGGTTTGCCACGGGCTCGCAAGACTTTCTGCTGCAGCGAACCCGTGAGACCGTCGATCTCTTCAAAAAAGCCGGTGCCAATCCCGTCTTCCGCGAAACGGACGGCGGCCATACCTGGATCAATTGGCACCATTATCTAAATGAATTCGCCCCCCAACTCTTCCGCGACTAACGCATTATCGCTGTCGCAGGAAGCCCAAATGCCGCAGCCACCGATGCAAGACTCGGTCCAGGCAGAGCATCGCTGATTGCTGGGACGGACGCCGAAGTCGCTCGCTTGGCGTGGACCAGCGCCTCAACAAGCCCCGGCACCACGGCGGTCCGCGTGATTCGCCGCCATCGCGATAATACAGGACACGGCGTAGGTCGGTCGCCTCGACCAAATCAAACGGTCCCTCGTCCAAGTAAATGCGATGGCATAGTTCGCGTGGGCCACTCGTCGTTTGAAGGTCCGTCAGAAGCAGCCGTCGGCCCATCGTTCCACGCGGCGAATCCCAAATCTAGACGAATTCTCCCTCCGGATTAGGGTAAACGTCCACACGATCGGAAGGCTTGTGATCGAACATCCGCACACGGCCTAACTAGTGAATTACCGCAGCCGACGTCGGCCCAGTGAGGGTGGCGCTAGCAGCGTATAGGCTCATTGGAAGCGTGCCGGCGCGGCCTGTCAATACGCGGCTAAATTAGCGTGCGCGATGTTGCGACACTAACCCGAAGCGTTAGCGAGGGATCCCTCACTAACGCTTCGGGTTAGTGTCGCAGGATTACGCACCGTTATTTAGAGACAGCGGACTTTTCAATCGACACCCTGAAGGTACCGTTATGGTTGCCGTAGCGTTTGCACCTCTCCAAACACCGTAAACTCGGCCACGGCCGGCGTGATTCCTGGCGGCGCCCCGAGGATCACGAGGCGCGCGGCGGTTCCCGGCGTGGGCAGGCATTCGCGGTAGTCGATGAGCAGGTCTTCCGTGCTCTGGCTGCGGTCAATCACTGTCGTCCACTGTTTGCCTGCCGTTTGCACCTCCACCTTGTAGCGGAATGGCCCCGCGTTGGCGCCCTTCTTGGTGTCGAGGCCCACATCTCGCCAGATCACGCGCACCGCGCGCACCACCGCGCCCGGAATCGTCAGATCGCTGGTCAGCGTTGGCGTCTTGTCATCCGCCGCCGGCTGCCACCAGGTGCGCATATCGTCATCCGCCGCCAGGCGTCCGTAGAGGTTCGGCGCATCACTGGAGCCCACTGTTTTCGGCCCCGCATTGAGCGGCAGCCAGCCCGCCGGCTCAGTCCTTTTCGAGGCCGTCGGCAGCCGCTGCGGCAACGAACTGGCCGGTTTCACGTGGATTTCACCATCCGCGCCAATATAATGCCGGGTCCATCGCAAGTCGCCGCTCAAAGCCATGCACCACGCCGGCGCGAACGGTATAAAACGCCCACAGTGAGTTTTGCGGTCCCTCCACCACGCAGCCGTGTGCCGTCCCCGTCACGAGCCCAGTCGTAGTGCGCAAAATCGGATTGTTTTTCTGCGGCACGAACGGCCCCAGCGGCGACTTGCTCACGGCGCAGCCCATCGCATAGGTTCGGTTCTCCGTACCCGCAGCCGCGTAGGTGAGATAGTATGTGCCGTTCCGCTTCAGCATCCAGGCGCCTTCTACCCAGCCCCGCGCCGGCTGCTCGTTCCAGTCGCCAAGCCGTTGCCAGGGAAAGCGGTCCGGCTCAAATGCGATCATTTTCTTCGGCGTGCCGATCATTCGCGTCGGCTTTTCTGCATCCAGCTCCACGCCAAATATTCCATGCCGTCGGCGTGCAGCCCCAATAGTAAAACAGCCGGCCGTCATCATCCGAAAACAACATCGGATCAATTTGCGTCGGCACGTTCCCCGCCAGCTTAATCGGACCTATCTCCTTGAAAGGCCCGAGCGGGGCATCGGCCGTGTATAGGGACGACTCGGACGCCATCAGCAGAAACTTGCCTTTGTGCTTGACAATCGTCGGCGCGTAACCGATGTCGCGGATGTTGAGCGGGTGATGCTGCCAGGTCGCCCCGCCGTCCTTGCTTACCCACGCCATGTCTACCGAGGGGTACATGTACCACATGCCATCGTGCCACAGCACCGACACATCCGCCAGCTCGCGAAACTGCTGCTGCTTGTCCACGAGCCAGAGCGGGTCGTCCTTGGGTACCGGTGCGCCGACCCTCACATCCCGTGCCCGCTTGCCCAGCGGATAATTCGGCAGCGATAGAGGATTACAGTATGTCGTCGGCGTGCTCGCCACGGCTCTGCCAGCCGGCGTAAAGCGTACCTCGTCGCACACCAAGTAGCCGCCCGGCGGTGACCCGGAAAAGCGAATGTACGCGATTGCCGCGGCCTTCACCGTCAGCTCGAAGCTAGGGATCGGCTGCTCCGGTCCTGTTCGCTCCGGCACCTTTTCCCGCGACGCCTTGGCCACGACCTTGCCATCCTTATCGTACGCCTCGACAAGGGCTTTACTGCCAATCGATCCCCAAAGCACCAGCGTGACGCTCGACGCCGGTTTCGGAAAGCGAACCTCGACCGGAATCGCCTCGTTCGCCATCGCATTGAGAATTCCCTTCCGCGGGGTCTTCAGGTGCGGGAAGAACATCACCCGACCGACAGCCTTGCTTTTGCTCGGCTGGCGCGCCGGAGCGAAGACAACGCCCTGGTCCGTGTAGCTGGGCATCGGCTTACCGGTTTGGACCTTGTCGAAAGTGATGATCACCGGCTCGTCGCTCGGCGACGCTATGGTGAAGGCGCTGAGGCAGGTGAAAAACGACAGGCTTATCGCTCGAGTGTGTGCCATGACTCAAACCATCTCCAGCCCACGCATCGTGCCCGTCGCGGGACCGAAGCCGGCCTGCTCGATCCCCATCCGCTGGAGCATCGACACGAACAGGTTTGGCAGTGGATAGTTCCGGCCCCGGTCGAAAGCCAGGTGCTGGCCGTGCCGGAAACCGCCGCCGGCGAACAGGACTGGTAGGTTGGTGGTCGAGTGTGCATTGGCGTCGCCAAGGTTGGAGCCGTACAAGACCATGGTGCGATCGAGGAGCGTGGCGCCGTCTTCACGCACGGACTTGAGGCTCTGGAAAAGGCCCGCCAAAAGCCGCATGTGCCATTCGTCGATCACGCGGAGCTGCGACAGTTTTTCCTCGGCCATGCCGTGGTGCGACAGGTTGTGATAGCTATCGGTGATGGTGGCGCCGTCAATCTGGACGACGGGAGTGCCGACACTGTTGAGCATGAGCGTGACGGCGCGGGTGGAATCGGTCTCGAAAGCCAGGCGAACGAGGTCATACATGATGCGCACCTTCGCCACATACTGTGCCGGGCTAGCCGGGTCGGTCGGGGGCGTGGCATTGACTCGCGGCCTGGGCCTGTGGGCCCAGCCGCGCGACTCCTGGAGGCGGTTCTCCAGGTCGCGGACGCTGGAAAAATACTGATCGAGCCGGTTGCGGTCGCGGGCGCCGAGCTGGCGCTCGAGGTCCTTGGCCTGACCAGCGACCGCATCCAGGACGCTCCGCCCCGTGTCGATTTCACGGATTTGTGCCTCGATCTCGGTGGGCGTCCCTTGCAGGAAAAGCTGATTGAACACCCGCGACGCCTGCCCCTCCGGCGGGATCGCCACGCCGGAGCGCGTCCACGACAGACCGCGGCCCCCATTGACCGCCAATGTCAGCGAGGGAAACCTCGTCAGGACGCCGATCCGCTCGGCCACGAATTGATCCAGCGAAATGGAGTTGCGGAAGGAACTGCTGGCCGGATGTGGGGCGGCAGTCAAAAAGCAGATGTCCGAAGGATGGCCACCGTCCACGCCGGGGTGCGATACGCCGCTCAGCACGGTGAAATCGGCGCGATGTTCTTGGAGTAGCCGCAGATACGGCGAAAGTGCGAATTGACGGCCGGCGTCCCTGGGAAAGAACGGCTCGGGCAGTAGACCCAGGTTGTTGCAAATGCAAAACATCCGTCGAGGGGTCTGCAGACGAGCCTGCGCAAACGGCGCATGCATGGACTCCAAAAACGGCAGCGCCAGGGCCACCGCCGCGCCGCGGAGCAAGCGGCGGCGGGAGATTGGCTGCCGCGTTGTTGCGAATGGGGCCACGAGCGTTGCGTCGATTTGCGGATTCATGGACGGTCCTTTCTACTTGTTCCGGAAGAGCTCGCTCTGCACGATCGCATGGACGATACTGCGCACGCCATACGGTTTGGCGTTGGCCTGGTCGAGAATCTTCTCAATTTCCGCTCGGTCGGAAAATCGCACCGGCGCTCCGGTAGCGAAGATCGTAAGCTGGCGAACGAGGTTTCGGGCAATGGGCTGTTCGTCTTGCACGAGAAGCTTCTTGAGCTCGCGCACGTCCTTGAAAGGTCGCCCGTCGGGCAGCTCGCCGGCCGAATCGACCGGCAGAGCATAATGAAACTTGAACGCTTGGCCGTTCACGCCATAGCCTTTAACGGGCGGCACCTTGTCGGACACCGCCCGGTAGCGCTCGCGGTAGCCGCCCATGACGTCGAAACTTTCCAGGGCGAAGCCCGGTGGGTCCATCTTGCTGTGGCAGGACGCGCAGCTCGCGCTCTGCCGGTGCTTTGCCAACTGTTGGCGAATCGTCACCGCGCCGCGGATGTCCGGCTCAA
Organism: uncultured Planctomycetota bacterium; assembly: GCA_963750865.1. Taxonomy (GTDB): domain Bacteria; phylum Planctomycetota; class Planctomycetia; order Gemmatales; family Gemmataceae; genus CAVVSQ01. The sequence goes on along the minus strand of CAVVSQ010000014.1, from coordinate 138,212 downwards.
CGGCCTCGACGGTGGGGGGCGGGGGCGGCGTCGGCAGCCCCAGGATTCGCTCCGTGATCCAGTGGCCGCGCAGCACCGGCGAGGTCGTCGTGCCATTGGCGGTCACTGCCAGGACGCTGGCCTGCGTCATCAGCCCGCCGCGGACGGTGTCGGGCGGCAGCTTTACCTTGCGGAAGCCCACGCCCGAGACGCCGCTGATCTGGTAATGGTTGGCGAGACGTTCGTTGAGGAACGTGAAGTCCGCATCGACGATGTTCCGCGCCGGCAGATCGGCGCGCAACAGCTCGGCGAAGAACAGCCGCGTTTCCTCGATTGCCGCCAGCTTTAACGCGTCATCCATCTCGTAATCGTTGTAAAGCGTGGTCGACGGCGCGTTTTCGTCGATCTTGCGCAAATCGAGCCAGTAATCGGTGAATGCCTCAACGAATCGCCGCGACTTCGGGTCATTGAGCAACCGCTCCGTCTGAGCGCGCAGCACGTCACCCTTGCCGAGTTCGCCGCGGTCTGCCAGCGCCCGCAGCGTCTCGTCGGGAACAGAGTTCCACAGGAACAAGGACAGCCGTGTAGCCAGGGCGTAGTCGTCGAGTCGACCCGGATTTGCATCGACGAACACAAAACTCGGGGACGACAGGACGGCGGTGTAGGCCGACAGCATTGACCTGGTGAAGCCATGGCCTTGTTTGATCTGATCGTCGTAAAGGGCCAGGAATCGATGCACGTCGGCCTCAGCCACCGGGCGACGATACGCTTTGCTCAGGAACGAGCGCAGCAACCGCTCCGCGTCTTCACGCGGCGCCGCGGACTGGACCTCGTAGGGCGCTTCGCGGATGGGGGCGCGGCCGAATCCCTTGGGCCCACCGAATCCCTTGGGTCCCCCAGGTCCCTTTTTGCCTCCGAATGCCTTCGGCCCACCAAACGCTTTTGGTCCCCGCGGTCCGGCGGCAGCGCGGGTCCGGGCCAAGCTCCAGCGGCACGCCGAGGCGTGCATCCTTCGACAACAGAAGGGGCAATTTGTCGAACAAAAGCCGATAGCCCGCGCCGCCGGCCGAGTCCTGGTAATAAGGACCATCCACCTCGATCCACTGAATCGCATAGCCGGGGATACCGTCTTCGGTCGCCAGAGGATTGACATACTGCTCGTCGGTGCCGTTGACGCGCGTACGGAAAAGCCGAGCGCCGTCGGTCCGCACGACTTCATTCGCCGTCAAGAACACGTCGATCTCGCGCACACCGGGCTGCGGCGTGAAATCGACGGCCCCGATTGGGCGGGTTTGGCCGCCCCCTGCGCATAGACGGCGATCGGTTCGCTGCGCCGGCCGGGGTACACCTCGTCGAGGTTAGGGCGGTGCCACAGCAGCGTGTGAAAGACGGGCGCCTTCTCGACCCCCTGGCCTTCGTAAAGCCAGCGTGCCACGCCGCCGCCACCCACCCAGATCGTGTAGCCTGCGATCCGCAGCTTGTAGCGCGCCGCGACCGGCGCACGCCAGCCATTCCAGCTATAGCCGCCCGCGTCACTGAAAATGCTCGACACTTTGCCCACGGCTTCGCGCTCACGGGTCTCGGGGTTGGTTGCCGGAGCACGGCCCGCGCGAACGTCCGGCTGGGCGTGTGCATCGAGCACCGGGAACGACAGCCGGTCGGGCAAGGTGCCGTTTTCGCGCGGCCACCAATTGCGCAGACTTCCCTCGTCGCGCGCATACAGCTTGCGGATGGTCCTCGCTGGCCGCTTCAGGCCCGTCGCCATGGCAAGCCGCATGGCGTAGTTGGCCGAGTCCATGAACCGCGCCATCTGCAGGTAGGAGATGTCGAGCGCTTCGCCGCTCTTGTTGAAGCGATAAGCCTCGCCGTCTTCCGGAAGCCGATTGGCGACCTGCGCCCACGGCACACCGAGCAGGTCGCGCAAGGCGTACTCGTATTCCTGACGGTTGAGTCGCCGCAGCAGCGCCCGCCCTTCGCCGCCGAGTGCGGCCCGCTCGGCGGTAACAATCGACTGCGCCAGGCCCTCGACAAAGGTTTTTTGCCGGGCCACATCGGGCCTCGGCCGGCTCTTGGGGGGCATCTCGCCGGCCTGAACGCGGTCGTGCACTTGAACCCAGACAGCCAAATTGGCGGCATCTTTTGCGTCAAACACCATACTCGTCAGGTCGAGCCGGCCTTTCTTGTCCACATCGTTATGGCACCTCGTGCAATAGTCGTGAATGAAGCCTTGGTTGGGCACGGCCGGCTGGGCGTAAGCGGCCGCCCCGGTCGCTAGCAGGGCGAGCAAGGTCGAGACAAGAGCAAGGCCAATCAGCGGCATCAATGAAGAATGTTTCATGATCGAAGACGCTCGGAACGCCACTTATCCTAATCGAGATTTTGTAGCGTAAACGCAATAAAAGTGAAGTCAATCCGTGGCTATACTGGCGACGCTGGTAACGGCATGGAAGATGAAACCAGCCTTGTCGCAGTTGCAAACTAGCCATGGAAATGACCTCCATGCCAATGCCCTGCCGAGCAAGCGTTGTTAGCATTCCGTTAGCAAACATTTGTAGGCGCAAACCAAAAGGACTTACGACGAATCGCCGCAAGTCCTTTCGCTGTAAAGTGCCGGAGACAGGACTTGAACCTGCACTCCCCGTAAGAGGAACCAGGCCCTCAACCTGGCGCGTCTGCCAATTCCGCCACTCCGGCAAATAGCAATCCTTTTCATTATGGAACAGGCCATAAGGGAATCAAGGGGCTTTTTGGAAATCGACCTCGTGGTACTCGAGCGCCCATTCTTTCATGTAACGAACGCGCGTTGGCTTGATACGGTAGACGATCAATTGCGGGTTGTTTAGGTTTCCCAGGTATTGGCGCAAAAGCGGATTGTCGTCCCAGATCTGCTGAAGCAGAGGACGCTCGACGACTTGCTCCGCAAGGCCCGTGATGCGCACCTGGTCATGGTTCGAATCGAGATAGCATAACTCGACCTTCGGGTTGGCGGCGATCTCTTGAGTTTTGTGATAGTCACGCAGATTGGCGACATACACCGTGAAAGAATCAGTGCGCACCGGCGACACCGGGCGGACGCGCGGCTGGTCGCCGTCCATGGTCGCGAGGTCGGGAAAGCGGTCGGCTTTCACGACCGCCAGGGCGAGTTCCACGAGGCGCGCCGGCGCAATCGGGTGCGGACTTGGTTTGGTCATTGTGCCCTTCTCGCGTTGACGCGATGATTTGGGCAGGTTGAAAACCTACCCCACGTTGTCAAATTGTTTCCCATTTCCGAGGCCTCGTCAATTAGAATCAGAGCTTTCCATCTGTAACGAGTATGGCACGAGCGATGGGTTTACTGACCATAAGCGAACACGAGATACGGCGACAGGGCCCAGGGCGGCGTCCTGGCTACGTGCTGGCGACAATGGCGGGCCGAGCGGCGTCTGGCGCGGCGCGGGATTCACTTCCGCATCACCGACATCGAGGCGGTTGCGGCGGCGTATCGCAAGATGACCGAGGCGGAGTTCGATGCGATCAACGGCCGGCAGGATTGGGCCAACTGGCGCACCATTCCAAGGGCATTAAATGGGCAGGTGCCGGATAGGCCGCTGCGTGTGCTCGACCTGGGTTGTGGCACGGGCAGTTCGACGCAAGTGCTCACCTGGTATGCGCCGGTGGGTTCGCACGTGACCGGCTATGAGATTAGCGGAGCCGCTTTTGGAATTGCCCGGCGGCGCGCCTATCGCAACCGCGCGGGTCAGGTGGGGCACGTGGATTTTGTCTGCCAGGGCGTGACCGAGCCGATGCGAGAGCCGGCGGGTGCGTTCGTTCCTGAAGAAAGCGTGGACGTGGTGAACGCCAGCGGTGTCGTGGGCCACCATCTTCATAGCGTGACGTTGCGCCCGCTTATCAATGAATTACGACGCGTCTTGCGGCACGGAGGGATTGCGATGCTGGATGTCGGTCCATCGTTGGGATCGCGGGAATTACGACCGCTAATGGAAGCCGGAGGGTTCCGGTTTTTGGCGCATTGCAAGAGCGGGTGGTGGGATCCGACGGGGCAGATGGTGTTTGCATTGATTTAAATTGGCGAGCCGCGAGCGTTAGCGACCGGTGTGGACCGCGGCGATCGTTTCACCGGTCGCTGACGCTCGCGGCGCGCCGACGTTTTGACCAGAATTGCCAGCGCTTCCAGCGTTCGCTCCGTCCCGCCTTGCTCAGAGGCAACAAACTGACGAGCCGCTTGGCCCAGCGAGGCGCGGAGTCGAGCATCACCAAGCAAGCGAAACGTTTCGCGCTCGAGCGCCGCCGGGTCCGCGACGCAAACCGCGGCGTTGTGCTGCAACAGACGCTCGACGGTGTCTTTGAAGTTCCACGTATGGGGCCCGAACATGACGGCGGCGCCGTAGGCGGCCGGCTCGATCATGTTTTGACCGCCACGACTGTCCGTCCAGGCTGCCGCCGACGAACGCGATGTCAGCCAAGCCCCAGGCGCCGCCGAGATCGCCGAAGGTGTCGAGCAAAACGATCGGCGGCGGTGGACCCATGGCAACCGGCTCGACAAGTCGGCTGCGGCGCACAAACGGAAGACCGGAACGTTCGAGGATTTCCGCGACCGGCTCAAACCGTTCTTTGTGACGAGGCACCAACAGCAAGCGAAGTTTCGGATATTGTGCGAGCGCCCTCTGATAGATGCGGAGGACGATTTCCTCTTCGGGATCTTGCGTGCTGCCGGCGACCCACACGATTTCATCCGGGCGGATGGCGAAAAGGTCGCGCAACATGCTGGTGCGCGGATTGGCCCGATCGGCGCATGCGCCGTCAAATTTCACGTTGCCCGTGACCACGACGTTCTTCGCGCCGGCGCGGCGAAAGGCCTCCGCATATTCGTCGGTTTGCACGGCGCAAACGTCGAGCCGCGCGAATGTGCTGCGTGTCAGCCAGCCAAGCTTGGCATAGCGCGTGGCGCTGCGCGGACTCATGCGGCCATTAATTAACGCCACGCGCACGCCGCGCCTCTTGGCCACACCGACGAAGTTTGGCCAAACTTCGCCTTCGGCAAGCACCACCAAATTCGGCTGAATGCGCCGCAGCGCGGCACTCACCGCCCAGGTGAAGTCGAACGGCCAGAAGATGACCCGACAATCGGGAAAGGCCTTGCGGGCCTCCGCCATGCCGGTTTCCGTCGTCGTGGAAATGACGCAATGGTGCTCGGGAAAATGCCGACGGTACGTGGCGACGACGGTGCGAAGCAGATGAATCTCGCCCACGCTGACGCCGTGAAACCAGACGGTGAAGGCCTCGCCGCTGTCGGGCACTTCGACGCGTCCCGTCACCTTCGTCCACAGGCCGCGGCGGTATTTACCCGCCGTCAGCGCTTTGTACGCCAGCCACGGCGACAACACGATCAGAGTGAAAAGATAAACGAGGTTGCGAAGATAAGGCATGGGAATCCGTTCCCGCATTGGCATCTACCGCGGAGGCATCCGAACCGCGCACGCAAGTAAGCGGCCAATCCCGCTTATGCCGGCTGGCCGCTTACTTAGGTGCGCGGCTCCGTAGGATGTGCAACCGCGATTTACTTCACCGCATTCTTCATGCAGCAATTCTTGTATTTTTTGCCGCTGCCGCACGGGCAGGCTTCATTGCGACCTATTTTTTTGTCGCGATTGCGGATGGGCTCGATCTTCTTTTCGCCCTGCTGGCTGCCCCGGATGGCCGTGTCTTGTTGCGAGCGAATGCTTTCGGCGCTCGCGGCCCGCGGGGCGGCCTCCTTGACCATGGCGCCGATGGCCCACACGGATTCCGCGAAGCTCTCATCGTCCTCCATGCGGAAGACGGTGTCGGTCACCTTGTCGCCCAGGCCCACCCACATGCTGTCGAATTCCTTCATGCCTTGCCGCTTGTATTCGGTCTTGGGATCGATCTGAGCATAGCCGACCAGGCCGATGCCTGAGCGCAGATGATCCATCACATAGAGATGGTTCTTCCAGGTGGTGTCGAGCTGGTTTAAGACGAGGCTGCGCTCCATGCGCTTCATTTCCGGGCGATACCGTTCGTCGAAGGCGTTCCAGAGCAGGTCGCGCGCCTGATCGGCGGTGATGCCGGTGAGCAGGCCTTGATCGATCTCGATGCCGATGTTGGCGTGCGCCCAGGCGACCATTTCGTGAGCGTCTTCGTCTTCGGATGCCTGCGTTCCCTCGAACGTTTCCGCGAGCATGGCGTCGATTTGATCTTGGCCGGCCGCAGGGAAGGAATTGCGGCTGACTTCTAAAAGCATCTGGTGCAGTTTGTTGCGGGACTGAGTGCGGAAATCTTCCTCGCTGATGGCCGGCTGAATGCCCCCGAAGCGGGCCTGATACCAGCGCAATAATCCGTCACGATCGTAGCGCGCTCCGGGGCCGCCCATTTGCCGCGTCGCCTCCGACATGAAGCGTGCCATGGCCACCGTGACCGGAAATTCAATTTCCTTCTGGCGATAAAGCTCATGAACCTTGTCGAGCAGCAAAGTCTCGAGAGGCCCTCGATTCAGTTCCACGGCTTGCTTGAGCTCGATGGCAATCTGAAATTTAAGCCGCATCCATTCGCACAGCGAGCGCTTGCCCCAGTCCTCGTCCAAATAGGGATGCGCCTTTGCTGAGATCGACTTCTGCCACCGCCTTTTCCGCCTGTTCCATGATGACGCCGGCCAGGTCGTCGCGGCCGATCTGCTTCAGTTGGCGGTCGGTGAACTTGAGGCCCCAGAGGGTATTGACGCGCCCGGCCATGGCCGCCCAGTTCCATTCCTTGGGGTCGATGTCGGTCCCCAGGTTTTCATCCATCGCTTCCTGAATCTGGGTCTGGATCATGTTGGAAGCTTTGGTGCGGGCGGTGCTCGCGGCTTCTTCGAACGTGGAGCGGACGAAGTCAGCCGCGTCGAACTCGATGCTCAGCTTTTGCGCGGCCAACTCCGCGAAGCTGGCGGGGCCATATTGATCGTCGAGATAGCGGTCAAGCGCGGCGCGGATCTGCTCCTCGATCATGTCGAGGATGCGAATTTTGCAGTTGGCGCCATCGAGAATTTCCTGGCGGTAGCCATAGACGCGTTTGCGCTGATGGTCCATCACCTCGTCGTATTCGAGGAGGTTCTTACGGATGTCGAAGTTGCGTTCCTCGACCTTTTTCTGGGCCGACTCGATGCGGCGCGACACCATCTTGCTTTCAATGGCTTGGCCCGATTCCATGCCCAAACGCTGCAAGACGCCGGCAACCCACTCCCCGGCGAAGATGCGCATGAGATCATCTTGCAGCGACAAGATAGAAGCGGCCCGAGCCCGGGATCGCCTTGCCGACCGGCACGGCCACGCAACTGGTTGTCGATGCGGCGCGCTTCGTGCCGCTCGGTGCCGACGATGTGCAGGCCGCCCATGTCGGCGACTTCCCTGCCCTCCTCTTCCATGTTTTCCTTGGCGCGAATCTCGGCCACCAGTTGCTTCCATTCGTCGGGGGGCACGTCCAAGCAGCGTGGCGTACTTATCTTTGAGTTTGGCCCAGGCCATCGTTTCCGGGTTGCCGCCCAGAATGATGTCGGTGCCGCGGCCGGCCATGTTGGTGGAGATAGTCACGGCGCCGATACGGCCGGCTTGGGCGACGATCTCCGACTCGCGGGCGGCGAACTCCGGCTTGGCGTTGAGCAACTCGTGCTTGACGCCGCGGCGCTTGAGCATGGCGCTGAGCTTTTCGGATTTATCGACATCGGTCGTGCCCAACAGGATGGGCCGGCCCCGGCGTTCGATCTCGCCAATCTCGTCGATGTTGATCGTCTGCTTCTGGTTGCCTTCCTTGAGTTGCAACTCGATGGTCGTTTCCGTCTCACGCTTAATGGTGCCGACCAGCTCGGTGCCGTCATTCATGTGAACGACATCGTAGCGATGGATGCGTTCGACTTCGTCGACGACCGCGTCCCACTTCTCCTTTTCCGTGAGATAAATGACGTCTTGGTAATTGCGCCGGACCAGCGGCTTGTTGGTCGGGATGGCGACCACGTCGAGATGGTAAATCTTCCAGAATTCGCTCGCCTCGGTCATGGCCGTGCCGGTCATGCCCGCGAGCTTTTTGTAGAGCTTGAAGTAATTCTGCAAGGTGATCGTGGCCAACGTCTGCGTCTCTTCCTTGATTTTCACCCCTTCGCGGGCATGCTTGGCCTCGACCGCCTGGTGCAGGCCGTCCGACCACTGCCGGCCGATCATGAGCCGGCCCGTGAATTCGTCGACGATGATCACGCTCATCTCGCCCGTTTCGGGATGGCGCATGACCACGTATTGCTTGTCTTTTTGGTAAAGGTGATGGGCCTTGAGCGCGTTGTCGATGAGGTGGGGCCATTCCATGTTGCCGGCGGTATAGAAGCTCTCCACGCCGGCCAATTCCTCGGCCTTGCGAATGCCTTCGTCGGTCAAGTGGCAGGTGCGTTCCTTTTCCTTGACCTCGAAATAATAGCCGAGCCGCTTTTCTTTTTTTTCGGCGTCGGGCGGCGACAGATAGCTGCCATAATCGACCGGCTCTTCGTCGTCGGCCTCTTCGGTTTCCTTGGTTTTCCCTGCGCGACGCTGGCTTGGTCGTCTTCCGCGCCGTCGGCTTCGGGTTCCTCGGCGCGTGTCAGCGGATGATCGGGGATATCGAGGCCGTGTCCCATTTCCTTGAGCTTGCTTTGCGCCTTGCGTTCGAGTTCGGTAAGTTGCACGGCGATCTGGTTGGCCTTGGCATAGCGTGACAGATCGCCGAACGCCGGGCCGGAGATGATGAGCGGCGTGCGCGCCTCATCGATCAGAATGTTATCGACCTCGTCGATGATGGCGTAATGAAGCGCCTTTTGGCACTGCTGATGATATGGCTCGTAATTCGGATCGCCCCAGCGGGCGGGCTTCATGTTGTCGCGCAGGTAATCGAAGCCGAACTCGCTGTTGGTGCCGTAGGTGATGTCGCAATCGTAGGCTTTGCGGCGGGCCACCGGGTCCATGTCGCTTTGGATGAAGCCGGCGGTCAGGCCGAGGGCGTGATAGATCGGCGACATCCATTCGCAGTCGCGCCGGGCCAGGTAATCGTTGACGGTGATGATGTGGACGCCCTTGCCTTCGAGGGCATTGAGGCAGGCCGGCAAGGTCGCCACCAGCGTCTTGCCTTCGCCGGTGACCATCTCGGCGATGTTCCCCTCGTGCAGGACGGCGCCGCCGAGAATCTGCGTGTCGAAGTGCCGCATATTCTTGGTGCGCAAGGCGGCCTCGCGGCAGGCGGCGAAGACTTCGGGCAGCAGATCGTCCAGCGTCTCACCGGTCGGCCAGGCGATCGCGAAACTGCGGTGTCAAAGCCTTGAGCTCTTCGTCGCTGAGGGCTTTCATGCGTTCTTCGAGGGCATTGACCTGATCGAGGACCGAGCCGGGCAAGATGACGTGCTCTTCCGAGTTGCGCGGCCGAATGATAGCCGAGGCGGCGAACGACGCGCTCATTGCTGGAGCCGAAAAGGCGCCCAGGAAGTTGACCACTCCCTCGCTGACGGCACCCAGTTGGTCCGTAAACCGTTCCCACAAATTGGCTTCGATCTTTGTTTCGATGCTCATATCCTTGCTCGGCCGCGGGGTAATCAAGTTCAACGCCATAACCTCTATAATCCTTATATTCCAAAAACTCAGTGTAAGTGGACCGTCTTGAGGGGTCAATATGGACATCCCTGCCCAGCCAAGACCCTGCTATCATTATAAGGATACGAAGTCAGTCCTTTCTCGCCGTGGCGAGCGGGGAGCGTAGGCTCCCTGATTCGGAGGTTTCAAGAATAAACAGGGGGCTAACGCCCCCCGCTCGCCGGTGGCGAACTGGTGCCACATTAGCCATGGATGCGATTTCCTGTCCTTTTTGCAATTCCGTTCTCTTGCAAGACGAATTGCGCGAAACCGATGGCAAAGTGCCGCTGCCCGCGCTGCGGTGAGCCGTTGCCCCCGGGATTGACTGAACGCTTTACATCCGAAGCGTTAAGAACTGCCAGCGCACCAACATCAAAAGCCCCCTGGACCAACCGCTCGATAGGCTTCGCCGTTTTTGGCGTCATGGCGCTCATGGCCATTGCCGGGTTGACATTGGCGCTGCTGACCGTGGATGCCCGCCGGAAAAACGATTATCGCGTGAAGAAGAATACCGCGCCGCCACCAGGGATCGAGAGCGCCCGGAGAACTCGCGGGCTTGGGTTTTTTGCCTCAAAACGTCAATATCGTCGTCGGCATGCAGGTGGCCGAATTGCTCCGGGATTCCGACGGCAAGAAGCTTCTCGCGGAGCCACGCCCGGCAGTTCTCAATCTACTGGTGGCCGCAGTGCACAAATGGACCTCACTGAAATCGGAGGATCTGGACCAAATCGTTGCCGGCACCGAACTCAAGGATAGCCTGCCGCAACTGACGGTCGTGGTGACTACTGCGCAAACCTTACGATCCGGCAGCGCCGGTTAAGGCGCTGGCACCGATAGGGCCGACCGAACACCGTGGCAAAATACTCTTTCGGTTTGCCTCGCAACCCGGCGAGTGCATGCTCTGGTGCCCCGAACTGCGGCACGCTTGTTTTTTTGGTGCGGCTCGATTCGCTCAAGATGGCAGATTTGGAGGCCATCCCGTTGTCGCCGCGCACCGGCAGCAGCGCTGTCCCCACTGCCGTCAAAGACATCGTGGAACACCGCCTTGGCAACCACGGCCTCATTTGGCTTGCAGGCGACTTGAGTCACGTTGACGCTCTCAAGGAACTGTTGCCGTTCGCTCCCATCTCCGCCGGCCTGTGCAATTGCTGACAAAAGTGAACGCGCTTGGCGTCAGCATGGCCTCTCAGGACGGCTTGGTACTTGTTGGCAATGTGCGAACTGGCTCCGACAACGTGCTCTGGATGCAAAAGGAACTTGCCGAGCTAAACGTGACCGGCCTTAAGACGAAGATCGTGGGGCCAAGTCCCGAATCGGACGATAGGACGGCTCGATGGATAACGTTGCAATTGCGCGGCACGGCGCAAGCGTTTCGCGATGCGCTGGAACGATGGAGGCAGTGATATTAGCCCCAAGCGCAAGGACCCTCGCTAACGCTTTGGGCTAGTGTCGCGAGCGCCTTATTAGTTTCCCGTGCAAGCCTCACGCAATTGCCGGCGCATGGCAGCCGCCACCGCGCGGGGTCTTCCGCGGCACAAACCGCAAGACTGACTGCCACGCGCGTCCCGCCCGCGTCCATCACTTGCCGCAAGTTGGCCGGACTCACGCCTCCCAAGACAAAGGCAGGCAACGTCGTTTCAGCAACCGCTTGCCGAACGAACTCCAAACCCGCGAGGTTGCCGAAATCCTTGGTGCGCGACGGAAACGTCGGTCCCAGGCCAATATAACTGGCTCCATCAAGCACGGCGGCGCGAACCTGTTCCAGGTTATGTGTGCTGACCCCGATTAGCCCGGAAGCCCCAAGCAGACGGCGAGCGGCATGTACTGGAAGATCATCCTGTCCCAAGTGAACGCCGTCGGCCTCGGCCAGCAGGGCGATGTCGGGGCGATCATTGACAATCAAAAGAGCCCCGGCCGTGCGTGTCATTTCACGAAGGTCGCGCGCCGTCGCCAGCAGCCTTCGATCAGTCATCGACTTCTCGCGAAGCTGAATCACTTGCGCGCCGCCGGCAAGGGCTTCCCGAACTGTGCCGACGAGGGAGGCGCGGCAAGAGTCGGTGGTCACCAGCACATAAAGGGACGCCTCCGCCAAGCGCGCTTCGACGTCGCTGGCCATAACTAACGCGCGTTCCATGGTATAGGCTTGATAGCGCAGTTGCTCGATAGCCGCGCCAAAAGCCGGCTCCAGGACTTTGCCGAACTCCTCCAAGCTTCGCAGGGCTTCCTGGAGCCGTTTGCAATTGGCCTGGACGACCACGCGCGGCGAGGCGCGTTCCATCTCCTGCTCGGTGGTGATCGCCGTGCCGACGTCGTGCGGCGTGTCGCGGGCTTGGAGCAGCAGTTGCTCGGGAAGTTGGCGCAAAGCGTCCGCCAAACGATGGCGCAGCGTTTTGATTTCGGCACTGAGAAAAGCATCGGCACGCACGAAGCGGACAAAATCCTCGATAACCCGTAACGCTTCGCGTGCCCGGTTCGCCGACGCATCAAGGATGCGTGCCGTGTCGATCGTGTCCGTCGCCGGCGCCAAGTCCAGCGGGACTTCCAGTCGCAGCGGCGGCGCGGTGGGATTGACGTGTTCCTTGAGAGCGGCAAAATCCAGGCCGATGCTTTCCAAGAGCGACCGTGCCGCGCTATCCATTTCCAGCGCCGCCATAAAAAGCTGGTCCGAGGAGACGCTTTGCTCAGCCCCATGGAGCCGCGTGAGCTCGCGCGCATGTGCCAAAATGGCGCTGGACATTGCGGCCAACGGCAGACCATTCGGTGTGCCGTCTAGCGGGTCGCATAACGGGTATAAACGTCGAATGCCTTCCGGGCTGGCGCCGGCGGCGACGGCGCACACCATCGGATGGCCCTCCTCTTCGTCGAAGAGTCCGCGGAGCAAATCGGCCGGCCGTACCTCCTTGCGCCCGCTTGCAGGGCAACGGTGGTTGCCTTCTGGAGCGCCAACTCGACAGCCGGCGTGTAGTCGATTTTCATGGCACTATCCAATCGGGAGCCGGTCGGACACATACCCCAGTCTGCCTCATCCTATTGCGCCTATTGTACTACCTACTTTTCACAACTTTTTCTCGTTTGTCTGATAGTTTTTGCAGATTCCGAATTGACTCGCCGATTCCATTAAGAAGCAACCCCCCTACTCTTCCTTCGCGACATCACGGGCACCAAGGTGAGCACCATGAAGCGATTTGCTAAGTTGCGCCTGCGGTTTGGCCGACACCCCTTTGCTTGGCTCATTGTGGTTGCCGGCCTTGCAGGCAACCAGCGCGGCGCAGGCGCCGCAAGCCGTGGTGGCCCAAACGTTGCCCGAATTGATCAATCTGGGACTGGAGCGGCAACCAGCACTGGCGGCGGCGCGGGCCAGCTTGGCAGCAGCCGAAAGCGGCTTGCGCGGCGTGGAAGGCTTGCGCTTTGCGGCTCTGCTCGCCAAGGACTTGCCCATTCGTAAACAGCAGTCGTGTCTAGGAGTCACCATCGCGGCGGCCGGCCTCGATCAAGCGGAGTGGGAAACACGCTATGCCGTGGTCCGCATGTACTACTCCGTGATCTACGCTGCGCGAGCAACTCAAAGTCGTCCACCGCATCAAGGGCAAATTGGAAGAAGCCCTCATGCAGGCGCGCAAATTGGTCAAGGCGGGCGATCCGGACATCAAGGTGACCAACCTGGATGTGGACGTGCTGGCCCTTAACTTGAAGTTGCTGAAATCAAAGGAAGTCGAAGCGCAAATTGGTATCCGCAAAGCGATCGCCGGCTTGCGTGAAGCCATCGGCGTAGGCTTGGATTACCCATTGGAAGTAGCCGCCGATAGTTTGCCGCCGCTGGTCCACGACCTCAACAAGGACAACCTGATCGCCATGGCCTTGGCCAACCGCGGTGAGATCGCCCAGGCGGGAGCGGCCCAGCAGGTGACCCAACTCGAAGTCGCCGCTCAAGGAAAACTACGCGGACCCACCGGACGAACCTTCGCGGCCGGGGCTGACGTGCATGCCAAGCCGATTCCCCAGGGCGTCGCCAACGGCGAATATCGTCCAGGCGCCATCGGCCTGGAGATGCCGGCAAGCCTTGCCGGCCGCAAAGCCGACCGCATCGACCGCGCTCAAGATTTGAACACCCGAGCACTCGCCGTTGTCGACAAGACCTACAACTTGGTGGCGTTGGAAGTGGAGGCCACCTACTTGAAGTGGCTGGAAGCGGCTGAGAAGGTCCAGGGACTGGCGGAGGCTCCTGCGATCGCCAGCCAAATCACCGACAAAATCAAAAAGGAATTCGACAAGGGCAAGGTTTCCGGAGAGGCCATTCTGCGTGCTCAGGGAATGGAAGAGCAAATCGCGGCGTCCTACAACGAGGGGCTATACCAGCATGCCCTCGCCTTGGCCGCCCTGGAACGGGTTACCGCCGGCGGCTATCGCATGACGCAGCCACGCCTTGAAGACCGGCGCTGAACCGCTTCGCTCTAGCAACGGGACTTGTCAGCCAAGAATAGCACGATCACCGATCAAGTAGCCGCGGTTCGCGGAACCGCGCAACCTTCATAACCGAGCGCGCCGCAGGGGACCCTTCATGCGCCGTCGGACCATCATTTGCCTTAGCCTGGCCTGTCTCTTCTCATGCCAATGCAAAACAGTCACCGCCCAAGATGCGAGGTCTCCAGAGCCCGTCCGCATCGGCATGGTGAGCTCGCTATTCAACGACGTGCCCCCGGCGCTCGTCGAATTTGCCGGGGGGCCCTTTAAAGCATTGATGAAGGAATTCACCGGCTTGAGCGGCCAACTCAAAGTCGGTGGCGATCCCTTTACCGTTGGCAAGAAGCTCAACGACAAGCAACTGGACTTGGCCGTCTTTCATGGCTTCGAGTTTGGTTGGGCGCGCCAAAAATACCCCGACCTGCGGGCGTTGACAATTGCGGTCAGCAAACATCGCCAGGTGCACGCTTATCTGGTGGTGCGTGCCGATAGCGACACAAAATCCTTGGCCGAGCTCAAGGGCAAGGACATCGGCCTCCCGCGCAAAAGCAAGGAACACTGCCGGCTCTTCCTCGAACGTGCCTGCACCGACCTCACGCACTCGAGCAAGAACTTCTTCAGCCAGGTGATCGTGTCGCCGAACGTCGATGACGCCCTGGACGACGTGTTACGGGGCAAGCTGCAGGCAGTGATCGCCGATGGCATGGCCCTGGAGGAATATGAGCAATTCAAGCCCGGCTGCTTCGCCCGGCTCAAGGTGGTCAAGCAATCCGAGCCGTTCCCGCCCGCGGTGATCGCCTATCGGGAAGGCGCCTTGGATGCGGACACGCTCAAGCGCTTCCGCGACGGCATGATCAGCGCCAATCAATCGCCCCGAGGCCGGGATATGATGAGCATCTTTAAAATGACTGCATTCGAGCCGGTCCCCGACGACTATGACCAGCAAATCGCCGAGATCATTCGCCATTATCCGGCGCCTGAGTCGGCGGAGAAGGTGTCGCGGAAATAGACGAGCCGCGCACGCAGTAAGCGGTTTTGCATTTTTCTCGTCACCAGGCTTCTCGTCACCAGGCTCCGCCTGGTGACGCACTGCCCGGCAGGCTCCGCCTGCATGAAAACCTTCCAAGAGCGCGAATGCTTTCGGCAGTGTGGTCGAAAAACGAGGCGGAGCCTCGTGAGCAGTGCGTGACCAGGCGGAGCCTGGTCACGAGAATTCCCAACCCTTCACTTCTTGTTCGTTTGCTTCGGATCCAGGATCTCTTGAATGCGAATGGCGAAACGGTCCTCCACCACGACGACTTCGCCGCGCCAAAGGGAACGCCTTGGACCAATAAGTCGATCGGTTCCGAGACGGCCCGGTCCAGCTCGACGACCGAGCCGAGGCCGAACTTGAGTATGTCGCCGATGGAGAAGTTCGTTCGACCGATCTCTGCGGTGACTTGCACCGCCACATCCAGCAATTGGTTCAATGAGCCGGCGTCGGAGCCTTTCGCAATCGCATGTAGTTCGGGAAAATCAGCGACTTGCGCGACGATGCCGGCGACGGCCACCTCGGTGGGCACCGATGCTGGGTCCGCCGCTCCCTCAACATGATCGGCTACCGTAGCTGTTTGCATATGCGGATCCTTCACGCCTCATCCTTGGCGATGCGCTGGTTGACCTGAAAAGCTTTCCACGAGCCCACCCGGCCAGCCCGGCCGCGAAAGAGATGGTGCTTGCCGGCACCAGCGACGACCCCTTCCTCGGGGCGTTGATCGAGCATGATAACGTCGCCCACTTGCAGGCGCGACAACTCGGATAGCTTCACATGCGTCGTGCCCAGGACGAACTCCAGTTGCAACGGCAAATTGTTCACCAAGGCGTGTTTTCGCAGCGCGGCTGCTTGGTCGTCCAGCGTTTGAGGAATCAATGTTTGACCGTCGCCCAGCGTCTCGATGATTCCCTTTTTTTGGAAATACCACAAGCACTCGGTCACGCCCCACGGTCCGTGCAGTTGCCAGGGCAAGGTCAGCAACACATCGCTAGCCGCGAAAAAGCGGCTCCCCTGTGGATTGGCTTCACGCTCGCCAAGCTCCCACGAGACGAGATTAGCGCCGGGCCATGATTCCCGAAAGAAAGGCAGCCACAACTGCGCGAGGAAATAGTCCGCGAGATTGTCTTCGACCAGCGTTAACTCTCGGTCTTCGCTCGCGGCGCCGGCGTCGCCCAGCAGCATCGCGACGAGTTGGAGAATAAGCAACCGCGGCACAATCAGCAGCGAAGGCAGCTTGCCTCCGGCAATCAAGACGCGATAGCCGATCATGTTGGCCGTCAAGCTGGACAGCCCTTTTTGGGCATACACGGTGTCCAGCGCGCCGATGGAGACGTTCGTCGGCGCCGGCAATTGCTTGGCCCAGGCACGGTTGGCGAGCGCGCAGGCGGCCTGGTGCCAGCGGGCGAGCCGATGGAGCCAGTCGGCCGGTAAGCGGCGCGGCTTCGAGAAATCGTAGGGGACCGCGTTCATTGCACCACGAATTCGTCGAAAAGGATGTCGATGATCTTCTCTTCACCGTCCGGAAACAACATGGCATTGAACTGATCGCGGATTTCCCGGCGGATCTTGTTGACGCCGACCTTGCGCGTCACGTCTTGCGTGGACTGGTCCGACAAATAGCTAATAAGCCAACTCTTGAGGAAGGCTTTTTGCGTCGTCAAAAGCTCGGTGATCTCTTTGGTTTCCGCCTCATCAATGGCGCACATAATCTTGACGCGGAGGAAGCGATTGAGCCGATCCTCGCCCAGGTTCACAACGACATCCCCAAAGGGGACGGCGGCTTGCTTGCTCTTGGGGCCCTCGCCCTTTTTCTTGTCCGCCGGTGCGCGATGCGGATGGCCCCCCATGATCCAGGGCAACGAGGCACCGCCGCCCACCGCGCACACCGCCAAGAGGAGCCCGAGCATCAGCCCTTTTTTTCCGGATTTCTTCGGCGGCGCCGCCACTTCTTCGGCCATGTCTTAAGTCTCCACGGCGCTAGTGCGGACCTCCATGGCGCGCCACGCTTATATATCGGCACTTTCTTGCCGAGTTCGCTACGATTTCCCAGGTCGCCTGGTTGTGCCGTTATTTGCTGGACGGGAGGGGGCGCGGGGTCTTGGCCTCTTTCTCACGCTCGAGATGATAGAGCATCTCATCCATGAGCGGCTTTACGCGCTGCGCATCTCCTCAAGCTTGCGCAGTCGTTCACGCAAGTCATCCATGTCCGCTCCGAATTGGCGGACTTCTTCCCTAGTCCGCTTGAGTTGCTTGCTCGATTCCTCCATTTCATAGGAGGCGTGCTGCAAATTATCGTCACGCTCGCGCGCGATTTTCTTGAGGTTCTGCACCTGATCGAGCAAGGCCTTGCGCTGGTCATCGGTCTCATTGAGCTGTTTGATGAGTTGTGAAACCGATTCGTTCGCGGCGCCGGCATTCGGCGGATAAGTGGGCGGGTAGCTGCCAGGCGGATAACCTTGAGGATACGCCGCCGGCATGGGGCCTTTGAATCCCGCCGCATTGGCTCCCGGTGCCGCAGGGTCAAGATGGGTGGTCGGCGCGGTGGGCTTGGTCCACGGTTGCACCGATACCGTGCAACCCGCGCTGCACGCCAGCAGCAGCCCGGACCAAGTCAACTTGCCCCAATTGTGCCAACTTGCCATGACGGCATCCTCTCACGAACCCTCGTCGGCGCCGTTGCGCGTGATTGTGCGCATAAGCCTTTGCTCCGAGGCATGCAACTTGCAAAGATAATCGTTTGGGGTGACGGGTATAACGGGAATTAGGATTCTGTCAATGGGATCTTCACGAATTGAGCGTCCCCTTCGTCGACGGCACGACGCCGGGCGCGTGCGGATCCATCTCCACTGCCTGCCGCAGCGCGGCGCGACGCCCTTAAAAATCGCTTCGATGATATGATGGGTGTTGCGGCCATAGTGGCAAATGACGTGCAGATTCATTAGCGCGTTGCTGGTAACCGCCTGCCAAAACTCCTCGGCCAAATGCGAGTTGAACGTGCCGAGCAGCTTGCGCGGCACTTCCGCTTTCCAGGCGAAATAGGGCCGGCCGCCCACATCCACGGCGGCGGTGATTAAAGTCTCGTCCATCGGGAGCACGCAATCGCCATAGCGGCGAATGCCCGCCTTCGTTGCCAGCGCCTCGCTGAGCGCTTTCCCGAGACAAATCCCCACGTCTTCGACCGTGTGATGCGCCTCGACGTGCAAGTCGCCTTTGGCCTTTATCTGCAAGTCGATCAAGCTGTGCTTGGCCAAGAGCGTCAGCATGTGGTCGAAAAAGCCCACACCGGTGTTCACGTGCGCCTGACCGCTACCGTCCAGATCAAGGGCCAACTCGATCTGCGTCTCGGCAGTGTGACGCTCTAACTGTGCGGCTCGGCTCATTGCATGCCCTTAACGGTTAAACAAGCCGTCATGGCGGCTCTGTGATCGAAGCAATCATTATAAATCATTGGCGCGGGCCGGCCAATCAGAAGATTGGCGTTCCCGGGGCAGGAAGGCTACCTGAATTTGCAATCCATTTGCCGCGCTGGCGGCCCTGCCGTGCGCTTGCGCGGCACGCCCGCCGGCGATAAAACCGAACATCCCTCCAAGCACCATCGCCCCTAGCCCGGCGGGCACGAACATGGAACGATTGATCTCTTTCGTCCTCGAAGCGCCAAATCCGCACACCGCCATCGGCAAGACGACACAGACAACAATAGGCACCAACAGCGGCCGCCAGCGCCGCTCATTGATGCTTCGGGATATCCGCGTCCAAACACTATCTCCAAGCATGCCGTCCAGCGTCCACGGCATGAGCAACATCGCAAGAAATAAAAACATGGCAATGAACGGGGTGAGCAAAATCCCGCTGAGGCCGCCGACGATTGCCCCGCACGCGGCCACGCTCATACCGCGCTCCTCGTGGGCCAGAACGGCCACCAGCGCCAACCCCAAGATCATCCCCACCATCAGCCCCACCCATTTACCGAGCGGGTTGGCGCGTCCTTTGCCGAGCGGCAGTGCCGGCAACGGAATCGCATCGAAGTTTGCCGGTCGTCTGGTGCGCGTGCCGCGCTCCAGCGGTCCCATCAGGGCGCCTGACATTGGCCGCAGCGATCGGTCGTGGCGCTGAGAAAGCTCGCAACCTCCGCTGTATGGCCGCAACTCTGACAGGAAATCTCCACCATCGTAGGGCCCATTTTGAAGCTATCGCGCGGGCGAACAAATATAGCTTCCAATCAGACGAGACCGAGCGATGAAAACGAAAAAACCCCCAGGCCAAAGGTCTTGGCCTAGGGGTTCCACCAGGTACTGATCGGTCAAGCGCCACCTTCGATGGCAGCACACAATAATCAAAAAAACAAAGCGATGGCACGGTATGATTGCCTTGTACAAAAAGGTGCAAATCCCGAAAGCGCTTTGCAACCTGCCGTCATCGCTTTGTTGATAATAGTTAAGCAATCGCGATGCCGCCCAACAGACGGCAATTATTTGTTCATCCAAAAGCTCCGGTGAATCAATGGCTTTTCCATTTTAAGACCAGTCCAACTAAAAGGTTATTTCAAAAAATGGCAGGCATTTGTTCAAAATCCACCGTGTGAAATCCCCTAGCATTGAGAAATGCAGTTCCCATGTTTGACACCACATTTCGCCCTTACATGCGATTGCCACGAACGATCACCGCCGCCAAACTACCCGGAAATGTTCTTCCCTCGAAGGGGCTCCAGCCACATTTCGTTCGCAGCGATTCGCGCTCGATGGTCGTGGGCGTTTGCAAATCAAGCACGGTTAATGAGCCGATATAGCCCGGAAGCAGCCGACCGAACTTTTCCGCTTGATAGGGAGCCACGAACGCACCAGGATTGGCCGAGCAAACGGCGGCGATGTGCTCCGGCGTGAACCGCTGATCGACCAATAGCCAGGTCACGAACGCCCCGTAGGTGTCCAAATGCGGTTGACCCGAGACTCCCTTCGCTTTCTCGGCCAACGTATGCGGCGCATGATCCGTGGCCAAGTAGTCGATGGTGCCGTCGCGCAACGCCTCGAGCATGGCGAGGCGGTCGCGGGGAGTGCGCAGCGGCGGGTTCATTTGCATCGCTTGTGAATTGGAGACATCGAGCACCGAAGTGTCAAAGTAAAGGTGGTGCGGCGTCACTTCGGCGGTCACCGCCAAGCCGCGCTGTTTGGCGGCGCGGATAAGCGGCAAGCCCTCCTCTACCGAGTAATGGCAAAGTTTCCCCGTCAGGCGGTGTTTCTCGATCATCGCCAACGCAAAGCGTGTGGCACTTAGTTCACACTCCGGAGGCCGGCGGGCTTCGTGAGTGGCGGCGCCTAGATGCTTTTCCAAGAGTTCGGGATCCTCGCAGTGGAAACTCACCGCCTGTCCAGTGTAGTGCGCCAGCGTTCGGTCGAGCTCATCGAGTGTTCGGAAAAATAAGTGCCCGACGCTTGGTCCCATATACGCCTTGTAAGGCACGACGCGCTGCAGCGGCTTGGTGCCTGGGCCTATCCCCGCATAGAGCGTGAATACCACCGGCAAACGTTGACCCAAGAGCAACTTCTCCTTGGCCGCGTAACTTGACTCATCAATCGGCGCCGCCGGATTGTTCGGCATGTCGGCGACATGCACGACGCCTCCATGCAGGGCGGCCGCGGCCGCGGTCGCGAAAGTCTCCTTATGGGTCTCGCGTCCAGTGACATCCTCGCGCGCATGAATATGAATGTCACCCATGCCGGCAAAGATCAGGCAACTCTCGGGAAAGACGTGCGTCGCCTCGCCCAGGTTCGCGCCAACCGCCGCGATGATGCCGTCCTCGATCAAGATCTGCCCGGCGCGCACGCCGTCAATGTCCGCGAGCCGGCCTTCGATGATTACCGTTTGCATGGGTTTATTATCTACCGAAAACCTCCAACCTGATGTCCTTGAACCGCACTTCCATGGCTCCGCCGCTGTGAAGTTGAAACGCGAACAAACCGCGCCGGGATATTTGGGGATCATTTAGATCGACGCAGGGGTGGCCGTTGAGAAACGTACGCACGTGCGGGCCCTTCGCTTCGATAATGTAATCGTTCCAATCATCTTTGTTGACGAACGGGTCACCCGGCGTTTTCCACAATAGCCCGCGCCCTTGTTCCTCGTAAAGCTTGCCCCACCAGCCGGCGCCGACGTCCGCCTGCGGGCCTTTGACTTCGCCGCCAGCCACGGCCTCGCTGCGAAACTGCACGCCGCTGTTCTCCTTGTCGGGAACAAGCTTGACTTTGAGCGTCAGGCGAAAATCGTCGGCGATCATTTGGCTGCGCAAAAACTCGTTTTGTTTGAGGCCCTTCGTTTGGCCGACGATCTCACCGCTGTCCACACGCCACAACTTTGGATTGCCGTCCCAGCCCGCCAAATCCTTGCCATTGAATAAATCCTTGGCATTCTCCACCGTCGCCAACAATGGCACTTGCACGGGACTTTGCAGATACGCGACCAGGCTGCGCAACTCGTGATCCGTGAGCTTGCTCACCAAATCATCCGGCATCATCGACTTGTCGCTGACTTTTTTGGAGGCGACGTCACCGTGCGGCACGGTCAGCGTTTCCGTGGCCGTGACAATGGTCAAAGTGGCGGCCGTTTCGCTTTTGATGATGCCGGTGAGCAGGCGGCCATCTTGAAGCTCCACGAGAGAGGCCGCGTATTCTTTGGGAATCACGGCGCTCGGATCAAAGATGTTTTCCAGCAAATAATCGAGGCTTTGGCGATTGGCGCCGGTGATGTCCGGCCCCACTTTGCCGCCAGTGCCGAAGAGAGTGTGGCATTGGGCGCAGGTTTTGACAAACACTGCCCGGCCAAGCGGCAGATCGTTGACGTGCGGCACGGCTAGCGCTTTGCGGTGCTGAGCGATCAACTTGGCGCGGTCGGCAGGCGTGTCGCGCACCACGCCCCAAACTTCCGCGACGCGCTTGGCCAGTTCCTTGTTGCCGAGATTGCGCAACTGACGCACCACGTCGGCGGACAAGTCGTTGGCGGCGATTTTCCTGACGGCGACCGCATCCAGGAGTTCCTTGGCGTAACCGACACGAGCGGTCAAGGTGGCCAGAGCGTCGCGTTTCTCCAGGTTGGAAAGCTTGGCGAATACATCAATGATCATGCGCGGTGTGCTCGGATCGTCGTAGACCGCCAAGCCGCGCAAAGCCGGGCCGCGCATTTTGGGATCAGCCAGTAGTTGGTGCAACACCGGCGGTAGTTGCTTATCCCGGGCCGTCAGGAGCGCGGCGAGCGAGCTTTGACGCGCAGCGAATTCGGCATAGGGGTTGAGAACGATCCGGCGAGCGGAGTCAAAGACATTAAAGTCGCCGAAGGTAATCGCCAACAGGCCCGCTTGAGATTGAGCTTCGGGCGTGCCACTCAATTTAACTCGGGCAAACGCTTGGTGCCAAGCTTTCGGCATGGGCACATTTCGGCGGCCTTTCAGCGCCTCGTTAATATTGCGAAGAAGCGTGAGTTGCGTTGCACCGTCCAAGGGGCTTTGCAAGCGATCAATCAATAAATCCAGTGCTGCCGGCGTGCCGCCCTGAGCCATGCGCCGCACCATGAATCCAAAAACTTCCGGCACCTTGGATTGGTCCACCAGCGCCAAGGCACGCGTCGGATTTAGACCGCCCAGCGGCTCAGCGGCATACCAATACATGAGCGGCAAATTGTGATCCTTCGCATCCTCGGCATGAGAAAGCAATCCGGCAAGGATCGGCCAGCGCTCGGCGAGAGGCAATCGTTGCAGGCCAGACGCCAGGTATAGTCGGACCATCGGTGATGCATCGCTACGTGCCATGACCTCCATCTGGTGCAGGAGCAGCCGGCGGAAGCGTGCTTGTTTTCCAGCGCAAGTTGGATCGTCCACGCACGCAGGATGGGCGATGGGTCATGCAAACCCTTCATGACCAAGTCTTCGCCGAGACCGCCGCTCACGTGCAAGGCCCACAAGCCGCGTAGGCGCTGGGCACCTGTAAAAGCGGCGCGATCGCGGCCTTTGGGGTCGCCGAACGTCAGCCATTCCAGATAGGCGCGCGCTTTTTCATCGGCCCCGCGCTCGGCCAACAAGCGGCGGGCATGGCGCACGTACCAATCGTTCGGACTTGTTTGCAGATGGGCCAATTCCTCGGAAGTTTTCTTGGCGAGATCCACCGTCACGGATTTCGTGCCGCGATAGCAGATTTTGTAGATTCGGCCATTGGTGCGATCCCAGACTTGGGGATCGCCGGTGTGGCACGCCTGCTTGTCGTACCAGTCGATGAGATAGACGTTGCCGTCGGGGCCATAGCGCATGTTGATGAAGCGGGCCCAGGCATCATTGGCGAGCAGAAAATCGGGGCTGTGCGAGGCCACATAACCCGAACCCTTGGGATTGAGAATATCCACGTTGAGCCGCCGCCCGTGGATATTGCCCATGAACATGCGGCCTCGATACTCACTGGGCCAGGCGCCGCCCAGGTAGATCATGGTGCCGCAGTGAGCGTGGCCGCCGCCGGCGGAGTCGGAGCGCTCGTTGCCGGCCCACGGCGTGGCGCCGATGAAATGGCGATGGTCGGCGATGGTCGTGATATCGGCATAAGTGAAGGGATTGAAATCCGTCCCCGCCTGGCGCTCATAACGGGCACCTTGGATGACGTGGAAGCAATGCGGAATGACGCATGCCTCGCAAAACGCCTGGCCGATGTCGTTGAAATCCAGGCCCCACGGATTGCTGGTGCCGTGCGCGAAAACTTCGAAGACATGCTTGGTCGGATGATAACGCCAAATCCCGGCGTTGAGCGGTGTCCGCTGATTGTCGGGAGTTCCCGGCTTGCCGACCTTGGAATGCGTGAAGATGCCGTGGCAACCATAGAGCCAGCCATCCGGTCCCCAGGAAAACGTGTTGAGGGTCTCGTGCGTGTCTTGATAGCCCCAGCCATCAAGGAGAATTTGCGGCGGTCCGGTTGGTTTGTCATCCTTCATCGGCACAAACATGAAATAGGGCGCCGCGCCGATCCAGACGCCGCCATGGCCGACTTCCAGGCCGCTGATGAGGTTCAAGCCTTTCATGAAGACGGTGCTTTTGTCAAAGACGCCGTCGCCGTCGGTGTCCTCGAAGATGAGGATGCGGTCCTTGGCGTCCTTGTCTTTACGGCGAATGGGATAGCTGTACGCCTCGGCCACCCAGAGTCGTCCGCGATCGTCCAGGCAAAAGGCTATCGGTTGATGAACGTCCGGCTCACCGGCGAAAAGCTTGACCTCAAAACCCTCGGGAACGGTCATCACCTGGGCCGCCTTTTGCGGGGGCAAACCGGCATATTTGTACGTGTCCGGCGGCTGCGGTTGTCGTGGGACCGGACGCGGCGCGATGTTGGGTTTGCTTGAATGGAAGCGGAAGTCATCGAAGTTGATGTGTCCCCAATGCCCCGATTGTTTATCGACCAGGCGAATGAAAATCTCCTTGCCCATATGCGGCCGCAGATCGACCACCTCCCGGCGCAGGTTTTCCTCCTCCAGCCCGGAGGCACGCTTAAAGACTTTGCCGTTGCCTTTAAGCACCAACTCGACGCAGACACCCCCTGCCCCGCTCTGGGATCCAGGCGGCAGTGGCTCATACGGTCCGCCCCCAACCAAGAACGACCCCCACGGATGCGTCACCTTGAAAGGCACCGATGTCAACGTTCCCTGCGGTTTGTCGCCGCGCAATTCATAGCCGCCGATCCAGTAGTCACCTTGATGTTGGCTCTTGTTGTCGCCCCGCCGCGGCGCGACCGTGTCGCCTCGGATCGGTTGGCCCTGAAACGCTTCGCCGCGCGGGTCCAATCCTTCAAGGTGCCCGTCTCGAAATCGAGATTGAGCGGCTTGCCGTCGGCACCTCAAATTCATCTGCCCTATCACGAGTCGGATCACGTGCTCAACTTGGCCTACAACGCCCTGTGCGATGGCACCTGTCTGCAGGATTTGGAATTACGTCGCCAGGATGAAGTCTATCTCGATGCCCTCGGTGCCCGCCGCATTCCCGATCCGACCACGGCCGGCGATTTCTGCCGCCGTTTTCGCGCCGCTGACGTGCACACGCTGATCGACATCGCCAACCAGGTCCGGCAGCGCGTTTGGGCGCGGCAGCCGGCCGCGTTCTTCGAAGAAGCCACCATCGACATGGATGGCACGCTGGTCGAGACCACCGGCGCATGCAAGGCCGGCATGGATATCGCCTACGATGGCACCTGGGGCTACCATCCGCTGGTGGTCTCGCTGGCCGACACCGGCGAAGTCCTGAGCGTGCTCAACCGGCCCGCATGACCCTCGCACGCGCCGCCGCCGAAGTGGATCGTGCCCTGCGGGTCTGTCTGGAGGGGGGCTTTCGTCGGGTGCTGTTGCGTGGCGACACCGACTTCAGCCAGACCAAGCATCTGGATCGCTGGCGGCCGATTCACGCGTGCGTTTCATTTTCGGTCTGGATGCCACGTCGGCCAAACATATTTTGGCCGATGATTTGCCCGCCCAGGCCTGGCGTCCGCTCGAACGCCCGCCGCGCTACCAGGTGAAGACGGCACCACGGACACGCCCCGATCGCGTCAAGGAACAGATCGTGTTGCGCGGCAGTTCGAGAACATTCGTCTGGAAAGCGAAGAGGTGGCCGAGATGCCCTATCGGCCTACTGCCTGCGCTCGCCTATACCGGCTGGTGATCGTGCGCAAGAACCTGGCGATCGAGAAGGGCGAGCAACGCCTCTTCGACGACTACCGTTACTTCTACTACCTGACCAATGACTGGGAGAAGCCGGCCATCGAAATCGTCTTCCGCGCCAATGGACGTTGCAACCAGGAGAATTTGAATGCCCAGCTCAAGGGTGCGGTGCGGGCGTTGACTAGCGGTAAGACGCCGCCGGGCGGCGTGGGTGCGGGTTTCGTTTGTGCCTGTGCGGAGGTGCCAATGCTGAATGCGACCAATACGCCGAAGAGAAAGCGTGGCATAATGAGCTCCGGTGCCATAGAATTCGCAGCGATGGGTTCAAGTATGATGCAGCGGGGATGGATTGGCAAGCAGGTAGTGGCTTTTCACGGCAAAACGAGTTTTTTCAGGGCAAAACGGGTTGAGCGTACCAATCTGACAAGTCTTTACTCCAAAGGAGATACATAACAAGGCCCAGGGTCGCCCCGCCATGCCATGCGACATCATCACGCCAAGCGAAATCTGGCGGGCGCACCCTGGGTAATCGACACCAACTAACTATCTAACCTGAAAGGGTTGCACAAATAGGCGCATGTCGCGCGGCTATATGTTCTAGTGGAACCCTGTCAGGGCTCATCACCATAATTGCCTGTAAACTCAGGGTGCGCCCGGCCAATTTTGCATGATATATTGTCGCAGCAAGTTTAGGCCGGGCGACCCTGGGCTTTGTTATGTAACTCCTTCGGAGTAAAAACAGTGAGCTTTGATTTAATGGTTTTTCGCAAATTGGCCATTTGCCTCCTATCGGTGTTGTGCGTATCGCTGATTACGCCAACGGTGCTGGCTCAACCCAAAGCCTATGACAAGCCCCCTTCCAAAACCGCGCTATCGGAGCAAGCGCAACGCTGCCGGCAAATACTAAAAACGAGCCTCGTCGATTTTTACTTGCCCGCCTGCGTCGATACTAAAAATGGCGGCTACTTCGAGTCGCTGCGCGATGGCAAATTTGTCCCCACCGGCGAGCGTCTCGCCTTGCAAGCACGCCAACTTTGGTTTTTCAGCACGCTCGTGCACGAGGGCATCGACGCCGAGCGTGCCCGCGCGGCCGCCAAGGCCGGCTTCGATTTCCTGCAAAAATACATGCGTGATCCGATACAGGGCGGCTATTACTCGAAGGTAACGGACACCGGTGCGCCGAAGGACACACGCAAGCACGTCTACTTGAATGCGTTCGCCCTTTACGGCCTGGTTGCCTATTACCGCGCCACTGAAAGATCCCACTGCGCTCGCCGCGGCCAAGGATTTGTTTGGCGTTTTGGAAAGCAAGACTCACGATCGTGTCCACGGCGGTTATACGGAGTTCTTCACCGAAGATTGGCAGCCGATCACCGATCCGAAAGAAAACGCATATGTCGGACCGGCTGGAACGAAGACCTACAACACGCACCTGCATGTCCTGGAAGCGTTGACCGCGCTTTATCGCGCGTGGCCCGATCCGCTCGTCAAAGATCGCCTCGCCGAGTTGCTGGTCATCAACACGACCACCGTGCGCCATCCCGATTATTTTTGCAACATCGATGGCTTCCGGCCCGATTGGCACATGATCCAGACATCCGCCAATCTGCGGGCGAGCTATGGCCACGACGTTGAATGCTCCTGGCTGGTGCTCGACGCCGCCCGTGCTCTGGGTCAAGTCGCCGGCGCTGCACCGCTCATGGGCGGAGGCGCTCTGCGGTTACAGTCTCAAACATGGCTATGACCATGAGCGCGGCGGGTTCTTTTATACCGGTCCCCTCGGTAAGCCGGCCACCGACCAGCGCAAGGAATGGTGGGTCGAGGCCGAGGCGCTGGTGGCCATGCTCGAGCTTTACCAGTTGACCGGCAAACAAGAGTATTACACCACATTTAGCCAGACGCTTGATTTCATCGAAAAATATCAGGTCGCCCCCCAGGGAAGCTGGTGGGCGACGCGTTCCGCCGACGGCTCGCCTCAAGGGACCACGCGCACATCCCCCTGGCAAGGGGCCTACCACAATGGCCGAGCCATGATTCTTTGCGCCAAGCGGTTGGACCAATTGGCGCAGCAGGTCCCGCCTGCCGGGCGGGACCTGGGAGACGTCAAGCCCGGGGTGAAACTACGAAGGAGGTCGAAGCCGGGGTGCCATGCTCATGGTACTCCATGAGCATGCCCTGGCCGTCGCTGTTTCTAAGGCATAATCGTTCCATGAGTGCGCATCCGGAGGACAAGCCACGAGCCCATTTGATGTCCCATCGAAAAACGTGCAAGCGGTTTAACAATCCTGGCGATGCTCATGCGTTAACATTCTCTTGTTTTCATCGTCAGCCGTTTCTCACCAAGGATCGCACCCGGCGTTGGTTCGTTGATGCAATCGAGCAAGCACGACAGAAGCATCAATTTCATTTGTGGGCCTACGTCATCATGCCCGAGCATGCTCATCTTTTGGTTTGGCCGACTCGGGCACAATACGATATCAGCGCCTTTCTCAGGTCCGTCAAGCAATCGGTGGTCAGGAAAGCGCTGCCGTTTATTCGTCGGGAGGCACCGGGTTTTTTGCCTCGTATGGAAGACCGGCAACCGAATGGGGAAACGCACTACCGCTTTTGGCAGCGTGGGGGCGGGTATGACCGCAACGTATTTGAACCTGCCCTCGTTTTTCAACAGATCAATTACATCCACAACAATCCGGTACGCCGAGCGTTGTGTGAAAGGCCGGAAGATTGGTATTGGTCGGGAGCCGCGGAATACGCGGGGACGGGGTCGGGTTCGCTAACCGTCGATCGGGAGTCACTGCCGGAATTGGGTCGGCCGTGACAGACTCATGTCGCACGCATGCTCATGGAGTACCATGAGCATGGCACCCGAGCGCAGTAGGTCCCGCCTGCCGGGCGGGACCTGGGAGACGTCGTCGGCACCTTAGTATGAATCCCAATTTGACTTTGTCTGCGCCGGCAAGACCAGAAGCTCCGCCGCTTCTCCGTGAGGCAGCAGTAAAACCTCCGCGGGGCGGTGGATATATTGAGCCAACTTGGGAGCGGCTTCCAGCGTGGATGCGCCACCCAAACCCGCAATGATTACGCACGAATGCCGCCGATTGAGCGGATTAGCAAACGCGGCCATCACTGCGCTTTCGGGATGCGCATAGGTTTTGCCGCCAACCACGAATGAACGCGGGCCAAACGCGATGGGCAGCTTACCTTGCCAGCGTTGGGCGAGGGCATTGCTGTCGGGTCGGCCGATCAGAAGAACGTGATTGGCAGTGAGGTCGTCCTCGCTCGCTTCCTTATCCGACTTGACGGCCACGGTAAAATTAGCCCCGCTTTCGCGAATGGCTTTTTGCAAGGCTTCCGCCGCCTCACGATTTGTCGGTGTTTCGGTGAGCGTGCCATACACGATCAACGTGTGCCCCTGGTCGTGCGCAAACGATTGCAGCGAGAATTGGCGCATGCCCGCCAGGGCGGTTTGGCCGTATTTGTTCAAAAGAACATGCTTGGGTTCGCCCTCGTCGCTCTTGATCGTGAAATCGGTGGCGCGGGCCTTTCAGTTGGATCGTCTTGGTGAGCTCACCTTGCGCGGTTTGGACCGTCACATCGACATTGGCCAACAGTGGTAGTTCAGTGCCGCGGACGATCGCGCCGCGGACCTCGAAGCGCTTGTCCCCCGTTTCACTTAATTTGCCGGCGCGCGCCATCGGCGCGGCGGATATGGCAACTTGCTCGAGTCGCACCACCGGCAATTGTGGTTGCGTGATCCACGATTCGATCAAGGCGGCGGCTTGGTCGCCGGCTGCGTGCTTGACATGAGCCTGAAACTGGGCCGTGGTCACTTTCTGGCCGGCGTGGTCGCGGCCAAAACCGTCCATCATGGCGGCGAATTTCGCATGGCCCAGCAAACGGCGGAGTTCGTTCAGGACAAGAACGCCCTTGCCCGACGCCAGGCGATACCAGTCATCGTGAGCCATATTAGCCTTGATGCGAGTCAGCGGCGTCTCTCCCTGCGTCTGTGTGGCTTCCAAATAGCGGCTGCGATAGTTGAACAGGAGGACGGCCAACTCGGCACGATCCTCGGGCACCAGCGCGTTGTCGGTTCGCGCGGTGCGCAGGGCGTTTTCCTTGGCGACGATCCGCTCATAGTCGGCGAAGGCGGTGGCCAGCCAAATGTCGGCGTCGGTTGCGGGGAACAGCGTGCCACGCCAGGCCGAGGCATCTTCAATCCGCTCCGCATTCTTTTTTTTGCGCTTTCCTTTGGCGCGCGCTTCCTTGGTTTTTTCCTGATCGCCCGCAATATCTGCGGCCAGTTTGATTTCGCCGGAGGGGGCCTTGGCGTGCAGCAGTGACCAGGGGTTGCTGACAAGGGGCTTGACCTCCGGGTAAAGCTTGCGCTGCGCGAAAGTCGGTTGCCAGGTGCGGCCCAAAGGCGGACCGAAGAGCGCCCAGCTCTTCAGTTGCTTCGCCAGATCGGTGGTCGTGAACTTGGCGTCGAGCGAATGATAGGCGGCAATGGGCGGCGTCGTGAACGCTTCCTTGGCGAACGCGACGTCGATCTTGCCGTTGTATTTGTGATAAAGCCGTTGCCAGGCCTGGTCGCGCGGCGAGGGTTGGAAGACCAGGTTCGCGGGCCGGCCGTGGACGCTGGGCACGGTTTCCAGACGCAGCTCCAACGATTTGGTGTTGTTGCAGCCCCAGTAAAAACCCTTGGTGCCCCCGATCCACTCGTCCTTGCTGCTGCGGTGCAGCTTGGTTTTGTGCGTGCCCTGCTCGAACAGGGCGATCTCGTTGGTATTGATGTCGGCCAGCAGCCATTCGTTGGTATAAAGGCCGTTGTTTTCTTTTTGCAGGATGGCCACCGCGCCGTCAATTGAGCTCGCATATTGAATGGCCTGACGGATTCGCGAGGCCTCGCTCATGCCATTGGGATCGAAAACCGTCTGCGTTATCGTGGTTTCCGCGATGAGCAGCCCCGCGTCGTTGACATAATAATCCATCCCGCTCTGCATGGCCCCCGGGTAGGCGCACATCAACATGCGATGCCCCTTGGCGGGCTTGATGTCCAGCCACACGTTGAAGAAATTGGAGGGATAAAGGCTAAACATGGTAATGTGGCCGAAGACGATCTTGCCATCCGCCGTGGCCGGCCCGGTCGCCGCAAAAGCACTGCAACGATCCACCAGGGGTTTGGGCATGGCCGCGGTTGGCTCGGGGAAAAACGCTTCCCTTCCAAACCGGTAGGCAAGGCTTGGAGCGCGGTATCGACGTGCTCAATCTCGGGCCAACAGTTGAGGGCCACGATGTCCACCAGGTCGATGGGCCGATCGTTGATGCGAGCGCCCGCGGTGCTGGCTCCCTCGGCAATACCTTTCATTTCTTCGAGATACTCCGGCGCCATCCGGCGAAGGAACAAGGCATTGGTGAGCGTGCGCGTGCTTTCCCAGGCTTCGGTCGGTGCCCGCGGCCCCTGGACGGTGGCGAAACAACGCAAGATCGCCGCGATTTCGTTGCTCAACAATCGGCCATGCTGGTAGCCGCGCTCATAGGGTTCGCCTTCGATGTGCAAAACGATCCAGCCCGCCTGGGGATAGCGATAAGCCGGTCCATAGCGCTGCACCGCCGCGGGATCGGGGCGATAATCTTCGACGGCCCGCGTGTCCGCGCCCGCGGCGCTCGGCCAGGCTAATAGCGTCAGGCAAACAAGCAATGTAGCGCGGCGCATGATTTCCTCGCGAATGGTTTCATCACTGAATTGAGACTGAAACGTTGCGGCAATCATACGCGGTTGGGCAGCATGCGCCAAGAACTGTCGACTTAGGGGCAATGGGTCACGGTAGTGCGTCCACCAAAACATGCCCGCCCAAAATGCGGCGGGCATGGCACCAGACCCGTCGCTCCTCAATAGGATCACTTCATCATTTTCGCCTAACAGTGGGAGGTCCCGACCATGACTCGAACTCGCTGGCTCGCCTGGGGGTGTCTCGCTGCCTTGTTGTTGGTCGCCATCCTGTTGCGCTCAGCGCCCAGGGAAATCGAGGCGAATACGTTTTCCATCGTCGCCTTTGACCCCGGAACCAAACAATGGGGTTGTGCGGTGGCGTCCAAAGTGCTCGCGGTGGGCGCCGTCGTGCCCTGGGCCAGGGCGAACGTAGGCGCCATTGCAACGCAGGCGCCAGACCAATTGGGATTTCGGCCCCAAGGGATTGGCGCTGCTCGCGGAGGGCCTCAAGCCGGATCAAGCGATGAAGTCGCTCAAGGAATCCGACGCCAACATCGAAGTGCGCCAGTTTGGCATGGTGGATAAGGACGGCAACGCGGCCTCCTTCACCGGGAGCAAATGCAATGCGTGGGCGGGCCACAAAATCGGCAAAAACTACGCCTGCCAGGGGAATCTATTAGCAGGCGAAGATGTGGTGAGCGCGATGGCCAAGGCGTTCGAGGATACCAAAGGACGCCTGGCGTGGAAGCTGATGGCGGCGCTCGAAGCGGGCGACCACGCGGGCGGCGACCGGCGCGGCAAACAATCGGCGGCGATCTTGGTAGTCGCTGACAAGACCGGCGGACGCGGCGGCGCCAATGACCGCTTTCTCGACCTACGCGTGGACGATCATAATGAACCGGTCGCGGAGTTGGCACGTCTGCTGACGATTCGCTA
Organism: uncultured Planctomycetota bacterium; assembly: GCA_963750865.1. Classification (GTDB taxonomy): domain Bacteria; phylum Planctomycetota; class Planctomycetia; order Gemmatales; family Gemmataceae; genus CAVVSQ01. Next base: position 105,796 of record CAVVSQ010000014.1, on the reverse strand, counting down.
CGGCGCCAGAAAATGAGCCGCACATGCAGAGAAAAACCTCGTCACCAGGCTCCGCCTGGTGACGCACTGCTTGGCAGGCTCCGCCTGCACGGAACATCGCTGAAAGCGCGAAACACGCGTTGTGGCGAGACGAGGCGGAGCCTCGTGAGCACTGCGTCACCAGGCAGAGCCTGGTGACGAGATCAAGGGTCTTGTGGGGTGGCTTCGTTACTTCGCTTGCGGCACCGTGAGCGTCGGCACGGAATAACCGCTGTTGGTTCTCTGGAAATTTAAAGGCGCGTTGAAGTTGAAAGACCCGTTACTGCCATGCGGAGGTGCCCAACCCAGCCCTTCGGCTTCGCGCAGCAGTTGCTCGAGCCGATTGTTCACGATGGACTGTCGGTTCTCCGAACGTTTCTTCATGACGTCGCGCAGTTTCTTCAATTGGTCCTCGATATTCTTCACTTCGGCTTCCCGGTGTTTCTGTTGCATGTTGAATTGCTGATCGAGCAATGTGGTCAGCTCGCTCTTGATACTGGCACGCTTGGTCTCGTCTTGAGTCTTCGAATACTCGCCGATTAGCTGACCAACCTTATGATCGGCGTTTCCGTCATTTGCGGGATAAAGACAATGCGCCCTTGGGTCCGTCAAACTGAACCGCTCGCGGGGACCGCAAAGGCGAGGGGCCTGGATCAGCCGTCTGCGCCAGGACGGCGCTGGGTCGGTAATCGAGCGCACCCAACGTCATCGAGGCGACGGCGATCACAGCCATAGGCAGGCGTACACGTTTCATAACAAACTCCTTCGTTTGGGGAAAGAAAGATCACGGTTGCTTGAAAGTTCACCCGCGCTCGGGTCTCTCCGCGCCCGGCGGGTCTCCCGACCCCGCCGGTTCGCGGCGGGGTCGGGAGACCCGCGCCGCCAGCGCAGGGGCTATTTAGTCGTTGATTCGGATAACTCACGTTGAAGATTATCCAAGCATCGGCGCGTTTCGTTCAACAACGTTTCGACCGGGTCGCCGAACCCGGGCACGCCGATTTGGACTAAATCCGCTTGCAAGGCCAGCGTGCGGCTGCGCACTTCTTCGACTCCGACCTGGAGATCGTCTTTCATGGCAGGCCGATTGCCAACTTTGCGCTTACTTCGGAAGACACATTGTCCCGCGCGGGAAACAGATAATTGTTCAGCGGCGTCCAGAGAAACGCGGCGGCGAGAAAAACTGCGGCGCAGCCAGCAAGTGCCAGCGCCAGCGTCCGTGCTTGCGCGAACGTTTCGCTGCGCCGCAAGCGAGAGCCAGTGTAGGCAGCGGGACCGCATCGGGTTGCCGCACATGTGCCAAGCATTGGCCCAGCAAGTCCGCCAGTTCGCCCGCATTTTGAAAGCGCTCGGCGGGATTTTTAGCGTGCAGCTTTTCGATAATCGCCGTGAGCCAAATCGGGATGGCGGCATTGATAGTCCGCAAGGCCCGGGGTTGCTCATCGCAAACGCGGCGCAGCACGGCCAGCGCCGATTCGGCGCGAAACGGCGCGTGCCCGGCGGCCATGGCATAGAGCGTGCTGCCCAGGCTAAATAAATCGGCGCGGACGTCGATCGACTCGCCGCGTGCTTGCTCGGGGGCCATGTATTGCGGCGTGCCGGCGACGACGCCGCTTTGCGTCAAGCTGGCATCGTCGACGGCGCGGGCCAGGCCGAAGTCGGTGAGGCGGACGCGTTCGACGCCATTCTCCAGGAGAATGTTCGCCGGCTTGACATCGCGGTGCACCAGACCTTGCGCATGGGCCGCCGCCAGACCCGACGCCGCTTGCATGCCGATCCGCAGATATCGCTTCCACGGGCAGCGGGCCCTCCCTGTCAATGCGTTCCTGCAGCGAACGGCCGGCCACGAACGACATCACGAGATAAGGCAAGCCCTTCCAGGTGTCGATGCTATGAATCGGCACGACATGTTCGTGGACGACGGCTGCCGCCGCCCGCGATTCCCGCGCAAACCGCTTGCGGGCCGCTCCGCTGCTCGCCAAATGCGGTGACAGCACCTTGATCGCCACCGGCCGATTCAAGGCGGTGTCCGACGCTTTAAGACAATGCCCATGCCGCCCGCGGCCAAGCATTTCCGTGATCGCGAATGGTCCGAGCGTGCCTAGGTGGCTTGGATCGTCCGCGGGTTCGAGAAAACTCAATGCCGGCTCCACGGCTGCCGTCGTCGCCGGCGGAAACGGTGGGCACATCTTCGGTGCGCGGTTGTGTCGGCTCGGCCGATGCAAGTCCGGATAGGCTAATGTCAGCGGCATGATTAAGCTGTGGCAGTTCATCCCACCAGCGTTTGTCGGCCGCCAGGCGTTCGAGGGTTTGCTGGCAATCGACGCAATCGCTCAGATGGTTTTCCATCTCAGCCTGCTGTTTTTCATGAAGCTCCTCATCCAGGAGCAGCCGCAGCCGATTGGGATCGCAGCGTTGGTTGTGTCGATACATGGTCGTAACTCGCATTTTGGTTAGCCGCGATGCGCTGAATGATGCGCGGGATTCGGCAGCAGAGTGTACTCATCTCGCTCCGCGAGATGCGCTCGTCATCTCGCGGAGCGAGATGAGTACACTGCTAACCGTGCCCTTCCACTTCCTCGATCTTCTGGCGCAGCCGCGCCATCACGCGACTTTTGTAGTGATAAACGGTGCCGACCGTGGTCTTTAATGCCTCGGCCACTTCCTTGGCGGGCTGTCCCAGGGCACCCGCTTGCCAGAACGCCTGCCAGGTGAGTCTCGGAAAACTCGCCGCGCACTTGCTCGGCGGCCCAGGCGAGCAAGCCGCGCCGGTACTCGGCATCGAACAGCACCGACTCCTCGGCCGTCGGCCGCGGGCTGCTGCTCGAGAAGTTGTTGCATGTCGGTGTCGCCGGTGCCGCGTGCGTGCCTCTTTTGACTGATGAGGAAATTCACCATCAAGTTACGGGCAATGCGAAACAGCCAGCCGCGAAACGAGCCGCGCGTCGGGTCAAAGGCTCCGCGTTCCATGGCCTTGGCGACGGCGCGGTAAACTTCTTGGGCTAAATCGTCGGCGTCGGCGTCCTGCATGCCGCGTTGGCGCGCCAAACGGCGAACCAGCGGCGACATAAATCTCGGTGAATTCCGCCCACGCTCGCTCATTGCGCGGATCGCTCAGGCGAACGAGCAGACTCGCGCGCGTGTCGGGGATCGCATCCATCCAGGGCCCTCTACAGGTATATACAAGCCATCTTGGTGATCCTGAGTGAAAAGTTTACCGCATTCCGGTAGATTACCGTGGGCAACGCCAATACCCACGTTTTTTCCCGCTCACGTCTGGGGGAGTTAACCCTATGCGACGGACGCCACCTGCCTTTACGCTGATCGAGCTTCTTACGGTCTTGGCCATCATCGCCGTGCTCATCGCGTTGCTGGTGCCCGCCATCCAAAAGGTTCGCGAAGCGGCGAGCCGTGCAAGCTGCGCCAACAATCTCAAGCAACTGGGCCTGGCGTTGCACACCTATGAAGACGCCAACGGTCGCTTCCCGCCTGGATTGGTCTCCTCGGGCTCCAACGTCAGCGACGCCGAGGCAAGCGGCTTTACGTACTTGTTGCCGTTCATTGAAGAGACGAACGCCCAGCGTCTCTATGACTTTGACCAGCCCTGGTATAACCGCAAAAATTACAACGCGGTGGCCGTGCAGGTCGCTGTCTTCTTTTGTCCAAGCAACCGCGATCATGGGGCAATGGACCTGGCACCGATGGCTACTCAGTGGCGCACGGCATTGCCGCCGTTCGCGGCGACCTGCGACTACGCTTTTTGCCGCGGCGCCAATGGAGCCGTGAACCGCGATTGGACCCGCATCCCGCCGAGTGTGCGCGGCGTTTTTCAAATCCACCGGCCGGACGGAGGGACGCCTGGGAACGCGCTTGGCCGACATCAGCGACGGACTGAGCGCCACGATGGCGATGGGAGATGCCGCCGGCGGCGTTTACCCGGTGCGCGACCTTGCCAATACGGGGCCCTGGGCCATCGACCCGGCCACCGGCCAACCGGCCCTGCTGGATCAATCGTGGGGTGCCGCCGGATTGGGCGACACCACGCATCCGTTTTATGGCTCCGTCCTGGCGGTGACGGCGCAATATGGCTTGGACCCCGACCCTCGCGACGAGCCGATGAACCGCAAACCCGGCACGCCCACCGTCTATTCCGGCGGCGGCCGCGGCGACAACAGCAGCGGCAAAGACTTCATCAGCGGCTTTCGCAGCCTCCATCCAGGCGGATGCAACTTTGTTTTCTGCGATGGGAGCGTGCGCTTACGTGGCCCAGACCATCAAGGGGGACGTGTATCGGGCGTTGTCAACGTGCGCGGGGGGCGAGAGCGTGGAGGATGGGGGCTCTTGAAGCGGGCGGGAAAGGAATTTCCTGTCAAAGACAATTGACGGCAATAGCCTATAGGCTATATTCTATTTATGTGGCCCGTTGCAACAACCGATGAATTTGACGAGTGGTTTAGTCAATTGGACGACAACAGTCAGGCAGAGTTAATCGCGAAAGTGGAGTTATTAAAAGTTCTAGGGCCGAAGCTCGGACGCCCTCATGCCGACACGCTGAACGGGTCGAAACATGCGAATATGAAGGAGTTGCGTGCCGTTACCGCAAGCAAAATACTACGTGTGGCCTTTGCGTTCGACCCCAATCGGGCCGCCATTTTACTCGTTGCCGGGAATAAATCCGGCGTCAGCCAAAAACGATTTTACAAGAGATTGATCGACAAAGCGGACGCACTGTTTGATGCGCATCTCGCGCGAATAAAGTCAATGAAGAAAGGATAAAAATCAACCATGGCCAAATCATTTGACGAACTCGTTCAACGGACAACCACAAAAAAGACCCAAGCGAAAGGGCTGGAGCGTGCCCAGGAGTTGCTTTGCAAATTGGTTTTGAAGGAAGTGCGACACCTGGTGGGCAAGAGCCAACAGGAACTTGCGCAAATGCTTGGTATCAAACAACCAAGTTTATCCAAGTTTGAACAACAAGCTGACATGCAGATTTCGACGCTCCGCAGGATCGTCAATGCATTGGGGGGCGAACTCGAAGTGTTGGCTCGATTTCCGAAAGCCACGGTCAAGATCGACCAATTCGATGCCACGCAGCGGCGGCGCCGGCGATCGCGCGATTCATCTACGCCAACTCCGCCGGTTTCCCGTGCAAATGCCGCAGGTAAGCGTGGGCCACGTCGGAGCGCCGCACCAGGCCGATGACCAACCGCTCCTTGATGTCATCGACCACGGGCAGCGCCAACAGGTCTTGCTCGGCGAACAATTCCATGGCTCGATCCAGCCGGTCGTCGGGGATGAGCGGCTGCACCGTCGGACGCATCAAGTCAGCGGCCAGGAGCCACATCCCCGCCGTGCCGGCCTGCGCGGCGAGATGAACCTCGTCGAGAACAACCACACCGTGCAAGCGATTGGACTGATCGACAACCGGTAGCACCGGAAGACCGGAATTCGTCAGCCGCTCCATCACGACGGCAAGCGCGTCCTCAAGGTGGAGTGTCGGTGGGGAAATGCCCGGCGCGAGGAAATCGCTCACTTTCAGGCCGGCCAGCACTTCGCGCACGTAACTTCCCTGATGCGCCGGTGACAGCGCCGGCTCTTGACCTGCGCTTGGTAGAGCGGCTCCTCGTCAGAGACGAGAAACGCGATCGTGCACACCCACAGCGCCGGCAGCAACAACTTGTAATCGCCGGTCATCTCGCTGACGATGATGAGCGTGGAGAAAGGCGTCTTGGCGGCCGCGGCGAAAAAGCCGGCCATGCCCAAGATGATGAACGATGCCGGGTGCGGCACGAGCGTCGGCCAGATGCCGTGCACCAAGACGCCGAGCGCGCCGCCGCCGCAGCCGCCGATCACCATGGAAGGGCCGAACACGCCGCCCGAGCCGCCGCTGCCGATGGTGAGACTCGTCGTCACGATCTTGCCCAGCGCCACCGCAAGCAGCAGGCCCGCCGTCATGCCGTTTTCATTGCTGAAACCGTCTTGGAGGATGCCGTAACCGAACGACAACACCGACAAGACTTCGCGCGATTGACCGGCGGCGTAAAACAGGACGATGCCGAGCGCCCCTGTCAGAAAGGCGCCCACCGCCGGCTTGAACGTGCGCGGCATGCTTAAACGGTGAAACAAGCGCGTCATGCCGTAGAAACTGCGCACGTAAATCATCGACAGTAGCGCGACCCAAAGCGCCAACAATAAATACGGCCCCAATTCCAAGGCGCTGGTGAACGTCAGCTCCGGCGTTTTGAATAAAGGCCGCCACGGATCGCCCGGATCGCCCAGGCCGTGCATGGCCAATCCGAACGTGCAGTAGGAAACGACGCTGGCCAGACCGGTGGGCAAGATGACTTCGGGCTCGAACTCGGGCGAGCAATAAAGGATTTCGGCGGCGAAGAGCGTGCCCGCAAGCGGTGCCCGGAAGATAGCGGCGATGCCGGCGCCCATGCCCGCCGCCAGCAGGATGCGCCGCTCCACCACGGTGTAGCGAAGCAGGCGAGCCAAGAGCGAGCCGAAACCGGCGCCGATCTGGGCGATCGGGCCTTCGCGGCCCCCAGAGCCGCCGGTGCCGATGGTCAGGGCGCTGGCCACCAGTTTGATGAGCGGTACGCGCGGGCGGATCAAACCCTGGCCGACGTGATAGGCGGCGATGGCGGCATCCGTGCCGTGCCCTTCCGCCTCCGGGGCGAAACGAAAGACGAGGTAGCCGCTCAACAGCCCGCCGAGCGTCGGGAATATGAGCAAGAGCCAGGGGCGCAGATGGGGAGCGATCTCCGGGAGCCAATTGACATGCGACTCCCCCGCCGGTCCTTCCCGCTTGGCTCCGGGCGTCGGTTGGCCGTCGTCGTCGAAAACTTGTTGCCCGATGGCGCCTTGCAGGCTGATCTGCACCACGAATTGACCGGCGATCGAAAAGCAGACGCCGCCCAGCCCGGCCACGATGCCGACGAGGATTGCCGCGCTCAGAACCCGGCCCTGAGTGCGAAAACGCCGCTTGCCGAATTCCAGGAATTCGGGCAACCAGCGCAGCGGATGGGGAAACACTCGCGGTTCCGCGTGGCTTTTGTCCATCATGCCCATCCAATGGAACTTGGTTGCCGCTCACTCAAGGAGCCGCGCCCGCAGTAAGCGGATACGTTGAAAACCGCTTACTTCGTGCGCGGCTCCTTGAACGCGCGGCACCTCTCACGCGAAGCGCACCAGCAGCACCAGTGACGCGACAGCTAACATAATGCCGGTTATCTCATAATAGTTAAGCGACTCGCGGAAGGCGACGACGCCGAGGGTGGTGAGCAGGAGGACCATCGAGACGGAATAAAGCACACTGATGGTCGCGAGCTTGAGGTGCCTCATGACGAAAACCCAGCCGAACGCCGTCGACGCATAGAGCGCGAAACCGAGATAAAACCACGGCGTCCGCAGCGGCTGGTCACGCTCACTGGCGAGCTTGAGGAAATAGTCGCCCACGACGCCTATCATGCTGAAAGCGACGGTCACGACTACGGCTACGCTGGATTTTTCCATGGGCCGAATCAGGAAACGTGCTTGAGAACCAGGTCGATCTGCTCGATAGCCCGGCCAATGTCGCGCAGGCCGCGCTTCTTCAAAATGCCGAAGTCCGGGGACTCCTGCAACTCATTGCGGGCTGCATGCAAATCTTCAAAGGCTTGGCGCAAACGTGGGTTATCCTTGTGCTGCCTGTAAAAATCGGCGTTGCGCTCGCCCAAATGAAAGTCAGCCCGGACGATCAACATGAGCTTGAGCGTGACGATGGCCTCATCCATGGCGCGAATGGCGCGCATGCGATGTCCGCCATAATGGTCACGGCTATCTTTGAGTTCCTTACGCGCCGCTTGCAATTCATAGAGGGCAATATGCAATTTCGGATGGCGCAGCGGCGGCTCGGCGGGAGCGAAAGTCGCGATTCCACAAACCGCGACCAGACACAAACTACGAATAACCGTGCCGGCCATGGGCAACTCCATTCATGACTTCGGAAGGGCCCCGCTCAATGGGGAGACGAATAATATCGTCCCGCTCAGGCGTGTCAATTGCAGGTGGCGCCGAGAAACACAGCGGTTGACGGCATCGGAGTTGCAGCGAGTAAACGCAGGCATTTTCGGCGTTTAAAGCGGAGCCTCTTATGACACGAACCCAAAAGACCGCGCTGTTGTTGACCGCAACCGCGGGAGGCGCTTGGCTAATCGCGCGTCGTCTCGGCGCTTTTTCGTTCGCGGACAAGGTTGTCCTCGTGACCGGTGGCTCGCGCGGCCTGGGTTTGGTGTTGGCACGCCAATTGACTCGGGAGGGGGCGCGAGTGGCGATTTGCGCGGCGGCAGGACGAACTGTCAAGGGCAAGCGAAGACTTGCGGCGCTCGGGTGCCGCGCCGCTCGCGCAAGCTTGCGATGTGTCTAACTCTGAGCAAGTCCAAAACACCGTCGCTCGAATCGAAAAGGACCTCGGCCCCATTGACGTTGTCATCAACAATGCCGGCATCATTTGCGTCGGCCCTATCTCGACCATGACGCGCCATGATTTCGAGGAGGCGCTGGCGGTATCTTTCTGGGGCGCCTACAACGTCGTGGAGGCGGTGGTGCCCGGAATGCGTGCGCACGGTCCGGACGCATCGTCAACATCAGTTCGATCGGCGGTCTGGTCAGCATTCCGCATCTGGTGCCTTATTCCGTGGGCAAACATGCACTCGTCGGTTATTCGCGCGGCCTACGGGCCGAATTGGCCAACAACGGCATTACCGTTACCACCATATGCCCCGGCCTGATGCGGACCGGCAGCCCGAAGCATGGGTTTTTCAAAGGAAACTACGAGGCGGAGTACACCTGGTTCAAGGCTGGCGACTCGCTTCCGCTCTTGACCATCAGCGCCGAGCACGCGGCACGTGCCATCCTCAACGCGTCTCGCCATGGCAAAGCCGAGGCCGTGTTATCCATCCCCGCGAAAGCCGCCGCGCTTATGCAAGGAATAGCTCCCGAGTTGACCGCAACTTTAACAAGCATCACCAACCGACTATTGCCCCGCCCCGGAGACCATAGCACGGAGGCACACGAAGGCAGCGCGGCGGAACCGGCTCACGTGCCGGCGTTCGTCACCGCCATGACGGACAGCGCGGCCCAAAGGAACGCGGAGTAGGTGCGGACCCCGCATGCACGGGCAGGCAAGCTGCCCGTGGCACCCGAAATTCGTCGCATCATGTTCCTTGACTCTGCCCCATCGTCCTTCGCCCTCGATTGACCCCTGTCGTGCACACTGTTACAGTAGCGTTATGCTTAAAGGAGTGCCTGTCTCGCCCGGTGTGGTGGTCGCGCGGGCGTATTGCGTCGACGAAGTATTGGCCCAGCGCGAACCCCATCATTTGGATGCGGCCGCTCTTTCCGCCGAGGTCAGCCGATTCGAGAGCGCCATTGCCGCTGCCGGAACAGAACTCGACGCCATCGTGGCTCGCGTCAGCCAGCAACTGGGGGAAGACGAGGCGGCCATCTTCCGCGGCCATCGCCTGCTCTTGCGCGACCCGGCCCTCAGAACCAAAGTCCGCACCATCATTCTCGACAAGCACGTCGATGCCCGCACGGCGTTACAGGAAGCACTCGACGACTACACCAAGCTTTTCGAGAAGATCCAGGACGAATACCTCAAAGAGCGCATGGCCGACATCCGGGACGTGGTCGGCCGCATCATGGCGCAACTCGCCCTGAATCAAGCCCCGGGCGCCTGTCTGGAATGCGATGAGCCGGTGATATTAGTGGCCCCCGAGGTGTTGCCCTCGCAGGCCTTAATGCTGCAACGCCTTAAGATCGTCGGTATCATCACCGAAGCCGGCGGCAGCACGGGGCATGCGGCCATCCTCGCCCGCTCGCAGGGCTTACCGCTCGTCTCGGGCTTGCGCGGCATTACGCACGCGGTCAAGACCGGCGATCTGATCGCCCTCGACGGGCGCATGGGACATGTCTATGTGCGGCCCGACTCAGAGGTCGAAGCCGCCTATCGAAAACTGCAGCGCGAATACGTCGATATGCGGGATCGGCTCGTGGAAAACCGCGACCTGCAAGCGATCACCACCGACGGCACCGCCGTCGAACTATTGGCGAACGTCAATGGGCCGGCCGACGCGGAGATGGCCGTCCGCACCGGCGCCACGGGTGTGGGGCTTTACCGAACGGAATATCTGTTTTTGACGCACGCCACCGTGCCCAATGAAGAGGAGCAACTGGCGGCCTACCGCGCGGTCATCGAAGCGGCGCCCAATCGCAAAGTGACCATTCGCACGTTGGATTTGGGGGGCGACAAGCTGGTGCCCTATTTTGGCCACAGCAAGGAAGCCAATCCTTTTTTGGGCTGGCGCAGCATCCGCCTTACTTCCGCCTATCCAGAATTCTTTCAAACGCAATTGCGCGCGATCTTGCGCCTCGCTTCACGGCCGCATCAGCGTCATGTTTCCGATGATCACGACGCTCGAAGAAGTGCAAAAGCTCAAACACATGGTGCAGCGAACCAAGGCCAAGCTGCTGCGCGAGGGAGTGCCGTTCAACTCCGACTTACCCATCGGCATCATGCTCGAAGTGCCCGCCGCCGCGGTCGTGATCCGAGCGTTGCTACGCGAAGTGGATTTCATCAGCATCGGCTCCAACGATCTCATCCAATATGTCATGGCGGCGGACCGCGACAACCCCAAGGTTGCGCATTTATGCGAGCCCTTCAGCCCGCCGATTCTCCGCGTGCTCCGGCATATTCTTCGAGAGTGCGCACGGGCCAACAAGCCGGTGACGTTATGCGGCGAAATGGCGGGCCGGTCGCGCTGTTTGCTGCCGCTCCTGGGGATGGGCCTGCGCCGCTTCAGCATGAGCCCCGCCTTCGTGCCCACCATCAAGGAAGTGGTGCGCAGCTCCAGTCTGCAAATCGGCGAGCAAGTGGCCCATCGCGCCTTGCGGCTGCGGACCATGCGCGATGTGCGGCTCTATCTTACCAAGGTGACGCGCAAGGTATGTCCCAATGTGACTTTTCTGGACACGCGCAAGTAAAACGGACCGCTCAGCAATCGCGTGATCCGCATCTATCGCCGCAAGGGCCGCGCGGCAAAACCCACCGTCTCCCTGCTGTCCTCGGTCAGTATTTCCCACGATGCGCCCAGTTCACGCAGCGCACGGTAGTCGCACGCTTGATAGCGAATGTTGAGATGCGGCGTGGCGATAGGCGCGGCCGCAGCGCACGAGCGCACGGCGGCTTCGAGAATGCCGGTGGTCAACAAGGTGCGCTCCACCGGATACGGTGACACGCCGGTCACGAAAAACTGTTGGATCGCGTGTGCCAAGGCCATGAAAAGACAGCGATTTTGCCACGGGCCGACATAGTGCCGGGTGGCGCGCGGCTGGCGCTCACCCGTCAGCTTGCAGGCAAAGTTCCAGCGTATGCCGTTAGCGCCGACCTTGAGCGCAATGGCCTTGGTGCCATCCTGGCGCGTGAGCAGAATGCCGTGGGCCTGCGTATTATTAATGGGGCGGGTGATGTCCGGGACGCTGTCGCCCAACTCAGCCCCCATTGCCGCACGTGCCAAATCGAGCGACCAGCGTCCCTGCCGCGCCGCCTGGAACAAAGCCTCACCCGTCAGGAACTCGACGTGCGTGACTCCCGTCTCCCCACCTGAGCGCGCTTCCGTGAAGGCTTGCAACACTTCGAGGCCGTGAAAATCATAGCTCTCGAATGGGCCGCCATGGATGCTCACTGCTTCCTCGATCGCTGCCTGGGCAGGCAACTCGAGCGGAGGTTTGCGCTGCGCCAGGGGCACTGAACTGCCGGCCATCAGCGGAATGGAGTGCCGGCGGCACTGATCATACATTTCCCGCGCCCAATCCCAACGATAGGAGAGGTGCTTGTCGTTGAAGACGGGCACGAAGCGATTGCTGCGCTCCATTGTCGCGAAGATTTCGTCGAAGAACCGTTTCCGCGGATACTCGCGCACGCCCTGCTTGTTGGTGGGATAATTGCCATGCTCGCCGATGACCAGGACGCCATCAACCGCCAGGCTCTTGCCTCCAAGGGTGAGAGCCTCGCGAATAGTCCGATAAATGGGGATATGGAAACGGCGCCCGATCTCGTCGGTCAAATCAGGCGAATTGCTCGCCGTCGATCGTTGATCCGCATAAAGCGCGACGACATCAACCGCGGGTTCGGTGAGTTTGCCGTTGAAGAGAAACGGCGTCAGAAAGTTCTCCAAAAGCACGTGCGCCATCCGATCGATTGAAACACACCGTGTAAACGACGGCGATGCGCGGCCGACGCTGCGGCGCCGCGTGCTCACTGCGGCGCCGAATAATGGAAATGCACAGATAGCCTGGAGCGATTGCCGGCGTGTAATGCCCATGGTTGTTTTCCTCGTCAAAAATCCTCAATACGCAACTCTCCACTATCCGCGTTGCGCCACGCCTCGTCAAATTCCTGCCGCACAAAGTCGGCAGCGACCGTGTTGCCTTGCAGTTTTAGCGCTTGCATGAGACCAAACAGCGATCGCGGGTTGCGGCGGTTGTTCTCGAGATCGGCCCGAAAGACTTTCTCAGCGGAGGCGGCGGCACCGGTGCGCAAAAGCAAGCCGCCGAGGGCTTCGCGGACTGGAAGGTGCCAGTCCGCCGGCTCGATGTAATTGAGGCTGTCTTCGATTGCAATCGCCTTTTCGAGATGGCGAATGGCGACTTCGGTTTCCTTGCGTGCCATGGCAATCTTGGCCTGGAGCATGGAGCTGGGTATCACCAGCACCCGTTTGGCCAAATTGCGATTGCCATAGGGCACATCTTCCGCCATCGCCTTGTGCAGCGTCTTGAAGGCTTCGAGCTCCCGGGTCGCTTCGGCGCCTCTTTCCTTGGCCGCCAACGCCATGCCCCGGGCGAAATGCCAGAGAGCGCGCGTGACCGGCAGCTTTTCGTCCGGCGCGGGGCTGGCCAAAATTTCATCCCGGCGCTGGAAGCGGACCTGGACAAGCGCCGGCGTCGGCAAGAAAAACTCCAGCATCGGCATGTCCTTGGCGTGCGGGCCGACGTGGGCGGCGAGTTGATCGGCTGCCTTCTTCGCGTCGGCGTAGCGGCCTCGCATGGCGTTGGCGACAGCCAAGAAATGGAGATTGTGGCTGTAGTACATCATCGGATAGATGCCCTGGGCCTTGGATTTCTCAAGGTAGGCGCGGTCCGCAGCCGCGGCCTTGTCGTTGGCGCGCACACCGCAGCAGCGAAATCGCCCAGGCGGATATAAATGTGCGAGGGCATGTGCACCAAATGCCCGGCGGCCGGCGCGAGCTCGCCGAGCCGTTCCGCCGGACCAAGCGCGCGCTCGGGGTATGGCGACGCTTCAATCGCGTGAATGTAATAATGGCACGCCCCCATGTGCTTGGGATTGCGCCGCAAGACGCCTTCCAGGGTGGCAAGAATCTCCACGGTGCCGTCCGCCGGTTTGCCGTCAAGCGTCCACAGATCCCAGGGTCGCAAGTTCATGGCGCTTTCCGCATAGAGCGTGGCCGCGTCGAGGTCGTCCGGATAGCGCTTGGCCAGGTCGCCCATCGCCTCTTTGTAAGCCTGTGCCAATTTCTTTTTGTCGGCGGTCTTCGGGTCGGCGGCATAGCGCTTGGCGAGGGCCGCGATGTAGTCTTGCTCGTGGCGCGGCGCCGCCTTGCCTAGCGCCATCGCTTTGCTGATGGCGGTATGCGCGTCCTTGAGTTGCGCTTCCATGGCGTCGACGTTGTAGTTGGGCCCCACGGCTAACGCCATGCCCCAGTAGGCCATCGCCAACCCCGGATCAAGCTCGGCGGCCTTTTTGAACGAGCGCAGGGCTTCGTCGTGGTTGAACGCATAAATAAGGCGCAGACCCTGGTCGAAAAACTTCTGGGCCTCGGCGTTCTTGGTGGAAACCGGATGATGGAGCGTGCCCAGTCCCTCCATGAGGACGGCGGGAACGGCTTCTTTCTCCGCGGGATGATCCGCGACGGCGAGGCCGCCAAGGGCGAGTATAAGACACGGGATCATGCGATACATGGTACGCTCCTTGAAAAAAGCCCCCTCACCCCTGCCCCTCTCCCCCGAGTACAGGGGAGAGGGGAATTGCGCGGTGGATCGAGAGTTAATCGTTGTCTTCGTAAGCCAATCGCACATCGTGCGCATCACCAACTCCGATTCGTCGCGGTGGACGAAGTGCCCGGCGTTGGGAAGCGTCACGAGCGTGAATTCGTTATCAAGCCATTGCCAGGTATCGTTGAGCGCACCGGCAAGAAGATACGGGTCTTTCAAGCCATGGATCATCAGCACCGGACAGCGGACCGGTGGATAGGTTTGCTCGTCGCGGTATGGCTCGCGCGGATAGTTCGCACGGTAATAATTAACCATTCCCTCCATCGACGAGCGGCGCAATGCCTCCTCGTAGATCGCGCGATCCTCCGGCTCTTTCACCCAGGAGGCCAACAGTTCGGGTGTAAGCAGACTTTCGCTGCCGGGCTGCTGAAGTATGCGCGCATATTGGCTGCTCGCACGCTGGGCGGGATTGTTGGCCAACTCGCGCGCCAATCCCTTGGGATGCGGAAGGTTGAGGATGACCAGCCGATCCGTATGTTGCGGGTAACTCATCGCGAAAAGCCAGGCAACCAGCCCACCCCAATCATGCCCCACGAGGATGGCCTTGTCCCTTTGGAAATGTGCCACCACGGCGTGAACGTCGCCTACCAGCTTGCCGACATGGTAGCTCTCGACTCCCTCGGGTTGGTCGCTGAGATTGAAGCCGCGCTGGTCGATGGCCACGACATCGCCGATTTGCGCCAACGCCGGCGTTTGGCTGCGCCAGCTATAGCAAAAATCGGGAAAGCCATGGATGAGCACCACCAGCGGCTTTTTATCCCCCCCTTGCGAAGGGAACGCCAAGGGCCTTTTCTCCTCCCCTTGCGAAGCCGACGCCAGGGGGCTGTTCTCCCCCCCTTGCGAAGGGGGGGCCGGGGGGGGTATTTCTGGAGCACCTCGCTCAGCGACGTAATGAATCTTCACGCCGCCGGAATCGACGAAACCTTCGTCACGCATGAGAAGACTCGGGCTGCCATCCGCGGGATTCGGAGTACCTCATCCCGCGGCTTGCACTTTGTCCATCCTTTTGCAAGCCGCGGGAAGAGGTACTCCGAATCCCGCGGATCTTGTGCGTCTCATTCGTCCAGATACCGAATGCGCTTATGGATGTCGGTATTAACCGAGCGATAGGGCCGCGTCAAGTTGCCGGCGTCGAAGAGGGAATGGCGCATCGACTCGAGGTCTTCCGGGCCGATACAGTCGGTGAAGATGGGTTTCAGATATTCATTGCCCAGCTCCGACGGTTTCATGATTTCGGGATCGTAAAACGACGGATGCATCTTGCGGGCGTGAATGTGGCCATAGCGGTCGCGAAAATCGTTGGCGGGGATGCTGTCGAGATAAAACCCGCGAGTCGCGCTCCAGTTGAGAATGGCGACGGAATTCATCTGCCCTTGCAGAAGCATATCCACCGCCTGCCCTCCTAACTGCGCCGCATAGAAGCGGTCGAACAAGATCGGTGGGCCGCCGCGCTGCGTGTGGCCCACTTTTCGAATAAAGACGGCGGCCTTGGCGGATTCGTTGCGGCGTTTGCTCGTGAAATAATCGTCCTGGAGCCTCTCGACCAGGATTTGCCGTAACGCCTCCGAAGCGCCGCTCAAGACCACGTTCCCCGCCGGATCAGTCGATGATTTGGCCGCTCCCAATTCCTGGCCGTTTTGATCGACGATCCCTTCGGCGCAGACAATCACCACGTGCTTTTGCAGCTCATAAATCTCTTTGACCCGCTCAACGACGAGATTCACATTGATGGGATGTTCGGGGACCAGCAGAATGTCCGGTTGACCAAAAGCCGCTCCCAACGCGATATAGCCCGAATGCCGGCCCATGACTTCGATGATGGCGACGCGGCGATGGCTCTCGGCTGTCGAGCGGATGCACTGGATGCCGCGGTTGGACACGAACACCGCGGTGGCGTAGCCGGGCGTCACGTAGTTGACCATCTGGTCGAGATGAAAGCCCTTGGCCTTGGGGGGTGTCCGCGTGTACGTGTAGCCATGCGCCGCCTTGGGATCGATTTGCCGCGCGAATTCGTCGCATTCGTTGAGGTAATTCAGTCCCAGATCGTTGTCGATGGTCTTGGGGGCCAGGACGGTCGGCAGGGCATTGCAGAGGGCTTGCATGCCGTTGAGCGTGCCGTCGCCGCCGACACAGATGAGCCCCTCCAGCTGCAGCTTGGCGAGTCGGTCGGTGATCTCGCCGACCGCCTGCATGTTGTCGTTGTCCACATAATCGCGGGAGGCGCCGAGGATGGTGCCCCCCTTGGTCGGATCCAGCTCAGGGATCGTGGAAAAGAGCGGGTTGAGGTGCAGATACGGCATGCGCGGGTTGAGCAAGCTGCTGAACCCCTTGATGAAGCCATACACCTCGATGCGGCGCTGGTTGGCGCGGGTGACGGCGCCATAAAGAGTGGCGTTGAGCGCCGGCGTATCGCCGCCGGCCGTAAGAATGCCTATGCGTTTCATGGCCTGCTTTCTCCATAACAGCAAAGGCCGATGGGAGAAGTGCCTCCATACCGGAGGATTCGGCTATCGATCTCAATCCTTGGGGGTGATTATAGAAAAGAGAGCGGCGGGTGCCACGGTCTTTACTCCGAAGGAGTTCCATAATAAAGCCCAGGGTCGCCCCGCCAAGCCATGCGACACCATCTCGCCACGCTGAACTTGGCAGGGCGCACCCTGGGTAGTCGATAAAACATGGTGGTCAACGCTGAAAGGGTTGCACAAAAAAGCGGATGCTGCGCGGCTCGATGTTCTTGTGGAACCCTTACAGGGTACGTCGCCACGGTGGCCGTAAACCCAGGGTGCGCCCGGCTAGTTGCGCGAGGGATAACGTCGCCGCGGGTTTGGCCGGGCGACCCTGGGCTTTGGGGTTTAACTCCTTCGGAGTAAGGATTGGTCATATTTGAAGGCATCATAATTACCACATCTCGAAAAATAGTTGGTACGATCGGCCTTCTGCCGCGGATTATACTTGGTGCAGCATCGTCGTCTTTCGCTCCGCGAAAGAACGTTCTTTCGCGGAGCGAAAGACGACGATCCCCGGAGGCCGACTCCATGCCGCGCGCCATGTTCGAGGATGTTATCCGCTTCCTCCGCCACACGTGCCGCCGTCGGCGTCGAGTGCGGCCTGACCGATGCCCAACTGCTGGACCGCTTTTTAACCGAGCGCGAGGAGACCGCCTTCACGTTCCTGGTGCAGCGCCATGGCCCCATGATCCTGGGCGTCGGCCGGCGCGTGCTCGGCGACGCCCATGAGGCTGAGGATGTTCTCCAGGCGACCTTTTTGATCCTCGCTCGCCGAACTCGTGCGATCGGCGGCAAACGCTCGATCGGCGGCTGGCTGCACGGCGTCGCCCATCATGTCGCGCTCAAAGCCAAGGCCAAGTCCACGGCACAACGCAAACGGGAACGGGAGATGCGCACCATGCCGTCCGCGCGACCCGTCGATGAGCTAACCTGCCAGGAGCTACGTGCCGCCCTGGACGACGCCATTGCCTCGCTGCCGGAAAAATACCATGCCCCGGTCGTGCTCTGTTACCTCGAAGGCAAAAGCTATGACCAGGCCGCCCAGGAACTCGGCTGCCCCAAGACAACCCTGGCCCGCCGGCTCACCCAGGCCCGCGAAGTCCTGCGCAAAAAACTCGCCCACCGCGGCATCGGCCTCACGGCGGCAGCGCTCGCGACCGCATTGGCCGACGCGGCCGCCGCCTCACCACTGCCGGCCATGCTGACGATCAAAACCGTCAAAGCGGCGGGCCTGGTGGTCGCGGGCAAATCCGTGGCGGGCTGTTTGACGGCGGGAGCGATTGCGCTGGCGGAGGAAGCGATGGTGGTGGCGAAGGGGAAGTTGGTTTTGATGGTGATGGTGGTGGGGTTGGCGGTGGGAGGAGTGGGGTGGGCGGGATACAAAACGTTAGCGGAAACCTCGCCCGTGCACCCACCCCCGGTTAGCCGCGACGCGAAGCGGAGCGCGGACAGTGTGCCTCGGCGGGCGGTTGCGGTTGACCAATATGGCGATCCGGTACCCGAAGGGGCGCTGGCGCGTTTTGGAACCGTCCGTTTCCGGGACCTGGCGCAACCCACGTCTCAACTCATCTATGCCGAGGGTGGCAAGGTTTTGATTTCGGCCGGGATGCAGTTTTTTGGCATCTGCGCCTGGGACGCCGACAGCGGCCGGCCTTTGTATCGGCTGCGGGCACCCAGGACCGTCATGACAGTCGCGGTTTCTCCCGATGGCAAGTCGCTTTTCACCAACGACGATGTATGGACTTTTTGGGGCATCGATGTCGCAACGGGCAAGAGGTTGCGAAAGTTCCCAACCGGCGCTGTTGGGCCAAGCGGCATTTTCCCCCGATGGCCGCACGGTTGCCGTCGCCGAATACGACCGCTGGGAGGTTATTCGTTGGGATTTTAATACGGGCAAAATGCTTCCACGGTTGGGAGAAAAAAATGATATCGGCAGTGCGGTTGCCTTTTCACCGGACGGCAAAACCTTAGCCACGGCCAGCCGCGACAACTCCATCCGACTCTGGAATGGAGCCACCGGCAAAGAAGTCTGCCGCTTTATCGGCCATGAGAAGCTGATTTATTCCGTTGCCTTTGCACCGGACGGGAAGGTGCTGGCCTCAGCCGGGGACGGCGAACTTATTCGGCTTTGGGATGTGGATAAAGGTATGTCGGTGCGTTTGCTTAAAGGGTTCAGACGGCTACAACTCCAAAGTGTTGTTTTCGCCGGACGGAAAGTTTCTCGCCTCGACTGGACAGCAGCGGTGAGCGCCTCCGCAACTGATAAGTAGCGAGATGCTGCGCCTCTGGGACTTAACAACAGGAAAGGAGCTTCACCGTTGGGAAATGATTACCGGTATGGCATTTTCGCCGGATGGAAAGATATTAGCCACGGTTCGACGGGACGGTGTTATTCGCCGTTGGAATCCCGCCACGGGCATGGAGATCGACCGCGCCGACCGGTCACACCGGTCTTGTCCTGTCGCTACGATTCACACGGGATGGAAAGACGCTTTTGTCGCGTGCCTTGAACGGAACGGCCATGGACTGGGACCTGAAGATCCGGCGCAGCACCAGAGTCTATTTGAAGGGCCGATCGAAGACAACCGGGACAGAACAATGGCGGGACGGCGGACGTTTCCCCGGACGGAAAAACCGTAGCGCTAAACAATTGGGCCAATGCCGGACCTGACGCGATCCGCCTTTGGGATGCATACGCGGCGTAAGAAAATCACGTACATTGAGCATCGACAAGGGCACCTCGCGCCGGGCGCGCGAATGCCTCTTCTCGCCGGATGGCAAGATCCTGGCGGGTCCGGGCAAAAACGGACTCCGCCTATGGGAAGTTTCTTCGGGAAAGGTCCTACGCGATTTACCGGCAGCGCCGGGAAACTTCGTCTTTTCACCCGACGGCACCCGGCTCGCCACTGTCGGGCAATCCGAAAGGATCATTCGCGTCTGGGACATCGCCACGGGCAAGCAAACACAGCATTGGCCAAGCGGACAGCTACCATATGGAACGCTCGCTTTTCTGATGAACGGTAAATGGCTGGCATCCAGTGACTTTAAAAGCCTACATGTCTGGAGTATCGAGACTGGCAACCAACTTTTGCAGTTGCCAGGCGGTGAAGAGCCCGGATTTCGAGATCCCCTGGCTTTCTCTCCAAGCGGCCGAGTCGTAGCCATAGGCGGATACAGGACGTGGGATAACGGCGTTGACATTTTTGATACTGGCATGATCCGCCTCTTGGACTTGTATTCCGGCGAAGAAATCCATCAATTCGATGTTCCTCAGGGCCGAGTCTCGTCGCTGGCCTTCAGCGCCGATGGACGGACCCTTGCATCCGGCGGTGGCGATTCCACGATCCTACTCTGGGATATGACGAACCAGCCACCGGGCGACCCATCGAGACCAAACTTGCCGACTGGGGTGGAATTGAACAAGGCTTGGTCCGACTTGGCCGGCGAGGCACCGAAAGCCGAACGAGCTCTTTGGACGCTTGTGCGCGCACCGAAACAAAGTCTACCGCTTTTCAAAGATCGACTGCGCTTGGGCCGCCTTCAACCGGAGGTCGTCGCCAAGGTGCTCAGCGATCTCGACAGTGATGAATTCTCTTCACGGCAAAGCGCAACGAAGGCTTTGGATGACCTCGGGGAAGTGGCGGAGGGGGCTGTTCATAAGACATTGGAGGGAAATCCAAGCCTTGAGACGAGGAAACGCTTAGAGCAGTTTCTTGAAAAGCGCAAAAAAGAAATGATTCGCAAATTACGGGCCATTGACGCACTTGAACAAATCGGATCATCGGAAGCGCGACAGGTATTGCAAACGATAGCCCAAGGATCGCCCAATCCGCGCGTGATCCAAGCAGCGTCGGCGGCATTGGACCGTCTCGCGAAAGCCCCGTAGGGGCGACGGTCAATAGCCAGGAGCGTTAGCCCCTGGACCGCGACCCGGCATTTCCCCCAGCCCCCGGTAGGGGCGAAGAACGAAATTGGCATCTTGTCTCTGCCGCCCCATACGGGGCTGCGATTGTTTTCGGTGTTATTCCAGGGACTTACGTCCCTGGCTATTGACTATCGCCCCTACCGGGGCTTTGGACCCGGTGGTTGCGGCGGAGTTGGCCACTCCCTAACGGTCGTGGCTCGGATGTTATGCGGGCGGCGCTTCGGGGGCGGTGCCCGGCGGCGGCGTCGCAGCGGTGTGTCCTTCGGCGGGAGGGGTGTGCGGCTGGTGTTCCGGTTGCGTTTCGGGTGATTCGTCCTCGATGCGCGGCACTGGGGCGGGTGCTGGGCGGGCGATGCGTTGCCGGGTCTCGCCTTCCTTGAGTAGCTCCAAATAGGCGGTCTTGCCGCCGTCGCCCAGGCGACGCTCGTGGCGTTTGATGACGCGGGTGTAGCCGCCGGGACGGTCCTTGAAGCGGGGGCCGATGTCGCTGAACAGCTTTTGGATGATGGTGCGGCGTGTCGCCCTCGTCCTTGCCTTCGGGGGGCTTGACTTCCGCGTTGGAGGCGGGGCCCATGCGCGAGATGGCGAGGCGGCGGGCGTGCAGCGTCCCCTTCTTGGCGAGCGTGATCAGCTTTTCCACGAAGGGGCGCACGGCCTTGGCCTTTTGCTCGGTCGTGATGATCCGCTCGTGACGAAAGAGCGCCAACGCCAGGTTGCGATAAAGGGCGAGGCGATGGGGGGCGCTGCGGTTGAGCTTGCGGCCGGCTTTTAAATGTCGCATGGCATCATCAAGGGGTTGAGTTTTACGTCGTTATCGTAGGAAGGCTCTCCTGAGCCGTCTTAACAAAGAACGGCTCAGGAGAGCCGTCCCACAGTATGTGTCGATGTACCAATTCAGCGGCGCTGGGCCGATGGAAACTTCATGCCGAGTGTCAAGCCGCGCTCGGTGAGCTTGGCTTTGACTTCCTTGAGGGTCGTCTCGCCGAAGTTGCGCACTTCCAGCAATTCCTCGTCGGAGCGGATGACCAGGTCACGGACGGTGGTGATGCCTTCGGATTCGAGGCAATTGGTGGCCCGCACGGACAGTTCCAGTTCCGCCAGGCTCATGTTGAGCTTGCGTTCGAGGTCGTGGTCCACGTGCTCGGATACACCGGCGGTCTCGGCGCGATCGTCGAGGGCCATTTCCGGCCCGGGCTCGGCGAACTGGATGAAGGGATTTAAGTGCTTGCGCAGGATCTTGGCCCCTTCAACCAGGGCCAGGTGCGGGCCGATGGTGCCGTTGGTCCAGATTTCCATGACCAACTTGTCGTAGTTGGTGCGCTGGCCGACGCGGGTCTCTTCGATCTCGTATTTGACGCGGACGACGGGCGAAAAGCTGGAATCGACGGGGATGACGCCGATCTCGCGTTCCTTGCCGGCGTTGTCGTCGCTGGTGCGGTAGCCGCGGCCATTCTCCACGGTCATTTCGACGACGAAGGGGACGTCGTCGGTCATGGTGGCGATGATGTGCTCGGGATTGATGATCTGCACCGATTCGTCGGTGATGATGTTGGCGGCGGTGACGACACCCTTTTCATGGCGATCGATGCGGATGGTTTTCGGCATGCTCGCTCAGGTTTTTGACAACGAGGCTCTTGATATTGAGGATGATGTCGGTGACATCTTCGACGACGCCGGGGATGGTCGTGATCTCGTGCTGAACCCCCTGGATTTTGACGCGCGTGACGGAGCTGCCTTCCAGGCTGGAGAGCAGAATGCGCCGCAGGCTGTTGCCGACCGTCACGCCGAAGCCGCGTTCGAAAGGCTCGGCGTGAAACTTGCCATAGGTATCCGTCATGCTGTCGCGTTCGGAACTCAAACGGTTGGGCAATTCCAGCCCACGCCATTTGATACGCATGAAAAGGACCTCCGTAAGAAAGGCAGCCGCGTCGGGCAGACTTCAATGGGGTGCGGGTCTCCGCCCGCGGCCAGACGAGGCGATTGGGTGTATGGTTAGCGCGAGCAGAATTCGATAATCAGTTGCTCTTGCAAGCCTTGCAAGCGTGGATCGACATCGGAGCGCGTGGGCAAGCGCGTGAGACGGCCCTCGGGAGTTTCGCCGGGAGTGATCTCCAAAAAGTCGGGGATTGGCTGCGGATGCGTCTGCTGATTGAGCTTCACCAGCTGGGTGCTGCCGGGCCGGCTCTTGACCGCCACGGTGTCGCCTGCCTTCAAGAGGATGCTCGCGATGTTGCAGTGCTTGCCATTGACCGTGACGTGGCCATGGCCGACGAGTTGGCGGGCGGCGGCGCGGGAGGGGGCAAAGCCGAGGCGATGCACGACGTTGTCCAGGCGGCGTTCCAAGATGCTCAGCAGCACCTCGCCGGTGTTTTCCGTGGAGCGCGAGGCCAGCGCGAAATAGCGGCGAAACTGGTTTTCGAGCAAGCCATAAAAGCGTTTGAGCTTTTGCTTTTCGCGGAGGCGGACGCCGTATTCGCTCAGTTTGCCGCGGCGGGTGTGCATGCCCGGCGGGCGAGTCGCGCCGCTCGATGGCGCACTTGGGGCTTTCGCAGCGGCTACCTTTGAGGAAAAGCTTGATGCCTTCGCGGCGGCACAACTGGCAAACGGAATCGGTATGACGAGCCATGGTTTCTCTTGCTGGGTAAGTTTGCTTTTATGGAGGTTGCTTATATTATACGCGCCGTTTCTTGGGGGGCCGGCAACCGTTGTGGGGCAGCGGCGTCACGTCTTCGATGGCTTTGACCGAAAGGCCGGCCGCCTGTAGGGCCGTGATCGCTGACTCGCGGCCGGAGCCAGGCCCCTTCACCTTGACTTCGATTTCCTTGAGGCCGAACTTGGTCGCCCGCTCGGCGGCGACTTCGGCGGCCCGCTGGGCGGCGAACGGGGTGCTCTTGCGGCTCCCCTTGAAGCCAACCGTGCCGGCCGACGCGAAGCAAAGCGTGTCGCCGTTGGTGTCGGTGATGGTCACAATCGTGTTGTTGAAGGTGGACTTGATGTGGGCCACCCCGCGACTGACATTTCTTCGGGCTTTCTTTTTTTTCGTCTTAGCCACAGCTGCTGCATCCTCGTGGGAAAGGTGAGCTTTGGTAGTCTCGTAGGACGGATTGGCAATCCATCCCACACACACGTTCGCCTTAATAAGCAAAGATTGCGGACAAATTAATCCGCAATCTTCGGTGAGAACTTAATGCCTAACTAGCCGCGCATTTCCTTGACGCCCTTCTTGCCGGCCACGGTCTTGCGCGGGCCTTTGCGGGTGCGAGCATTGGTCCGCGTGCGCTGCCCACGGACCGGCAAACCACGGCGATGGCGGTTGCCGCGATAACAACCGATGTCGCGAAGCCGTGCGATGTTCTGCTGCAACTGGCGGCGCAGCGGGCCTTCGACCGTGAATTCCCGATCCAGGATCGTCGCCAAACGGGCGACATCTTCTTCGCTGAGTTCCTTGGCCTTGCGGAGCGGGTTCACCTTGGCCTTGTTGCACAGCTGAAGCGCTGTCGTCGGGCCGATGCCGTAAATGTAGCGCAGCGAAATGTGCGTCGCTTTGTCGTTAGGAAGGTCCACACCGAGAATACGCGGCATACTTAAATCTCCACAACCGTCGTCCTTCGCTCCGCGAAAGACAATCTCTATGCTTAACCCTGACGCTGTTTGTGCCGCGGATTGGTGCAAATGACGAGCAGCCGACCCTGGCGACGGATCAGCTTGCAGTTTTCGCAAATACGCTTCACGCTGGCGCGAACTTTCATGGCCAACCTCTTGGGGGTCGCAGCCACCCGGAAAAAACTTCGGAAACCAACATTGTATTAATTAGTGCCAATCTCACAAGGGAAGATTTATTGTAAGAGGCCCGCCGACCTTGACAAGGGAAGGATGCGGGTAACCCGCGGGATTCGGCGTACCTCATCCCGCGGCTTGGGCTAAAACTGCGAGAAAGTTTGGACCAGCCCACAACTACCTATGATAATACAAATATCCTGTGGCCCCATTATCCAGAAATGGGTGGCACGCTCTGAGGTACTCCGAAGGGCGTGTGATCTTAGCACGCCCTTCGGAGTACCTCAGAGCGTGCCACCCAAAGTTATCGTGACTAAAATCATCGACGGACATTCCCATGCCCTACATCGGCATCGACTTTGGCACCAGCAACTCAGTCGTCGCAAACTTTCAGTTTGGCCATGCGGAAGTGCTCGCCCAATCACGAGGGGCAAAAATGGACCCCTTCCGTCGTGACCATGCGCCGCGACGGCAGCCTCTCGTTTGGCCAGGAGGCCAAGGAGAATTTCGAGGAACAACGCTCGATTCGCTCGATCAAACGCATCTTGGGAACGCCCGAACGGGTGCCGCTTGTCGGCCAAAACCTGCGCACCGAGCAAATCGCCGTCATGCTTTTCTCCATGCTCAAGCGCGACGCCGAGAAAGCCCTCGGCGAACCGTTTGCCAAGGCGGTCATCACCATCCCCGCCAATTCCAAGGGCCTCGCCCGCCACGCCACCAAGCTGTGCGCCGGCGCCGCCGGCATGCAGGTTCTGACGCTCATCAACGAACCCACCGCGGCCGCCATCTGCTATGGCCTCAACGCCCAACAGGACCAGACCGTGCTTGTCTACGATTTCGGCGGCGGCACGCTGGACGTGACCATTCTGCGCATCCATCATGGCGTCTTTGAGGAAATCAGCAGCAAGGGCATCGGCAAACTCGGCGGCGATGATCTGGACACGATCCTGGGCAATCTGCTTGCCAAACGCTTCCAAGACAAGACCGGCTTCGACATCCTCAATTCGCCTTACAAGAATCAGTTCATGCTCGCCGTCGAAAAAGCCAAAATCGACCTATCCGAGCAGCCGACGGCCAGCGGCCCGCAAGGCGGAGTTGGTTCCAGAGCGCCACCTAAGTCTCGAAGAAGAGATCGACCGGCAGACGTTCGAGAAAGAGATCATGCCGCTGATTGTGAAATCCGGGTCGGCCATCGACGAAGCGTTGAGCCTGCGCGGCATGCGTCCCAAGGACATCGACCGCATCCTGCTCGTGGGGGGAACCAGCAAAATCCCACTCGTGCGCCGCTTTGTCAGCGACAAGCTGGGCGGCAAGGAACCCGAGCCGTTCGAGCGCATCGACCCGATGACCTGTGTCGCCCAAGGGGCCGCCATCGTCTCCGCGATCCTGCAAGGCGCTCCGGGCCTGGACAACAACGCCTATAGCGTCAAGCTTGAGCATTCACTGTGCGCCAACCCCATCAACGAGCGCCGGCAGGTTTATCTCGATCCCATCATTCGCCGGGGAGCGGACATCCCTTGCTCGTTCACCAAAACGTATCATCCTGTCGCCGATCCCGCGGAGCGCGTCGTCATCAGCGTCTTCGAGGGGGATGTCTACGAGGAGCCGGAAAACCCGGAAAACGTCAAGTTGGCGGAGATACCCTGGGAGTTCACGCCGCCGCGTCCCCAGAAGGACGGCGCACTCGAAGTCATGTTCGAGTATGGCGACGACGGCATCTTGACCGTGCAGATTCAAGACCTCTTCAATTCCCAAAAGAAACGCTTTGCGATCCAGCAATCGGGGCCGGATCAAATGGACGCGGGCCAAATCATCAAGATGAAGCGCATCAACGAAGACCTGATGCGCCGCAGCGAGGACGTGGAAAACACGCCGGAATATCGCGATGCGGTGGACATCCTTAAAAAAACCGAGCAAGACGTTATCCCCAAAGTGGAGGACGTCGCCGACAAACGCGAGCTGGAGGAGCTCTGCCGCCTGGTGCGCGAGGCGATGGCGTCCGGCGACAAGAAACGCATCGAGGACGCCGGAGCCACGCTCAACGACCGCTTGCTGAATTTCGCATATTTGCTCTAAACAGAATATTTCACCACAGAGGCACAGAGGACACAGAGAAATTCAATTCAACCATAAAAACTTTATCTCTGTGTTCTCTGTGACTCTGTGGTTAAGTTTTTTTGCATAGGCCGAGGCAAGGATCGTCATGCCGCAATGTCCGCAGTGCAACAAACCGTTGCGGGAACTGGTGCGGCGCTGCCCGTCGTGCCAGGCGGACCTCGATTTGCTTGTCGATTTCGTGAGCCACTTGCGCGGCGGCATCGAACGTGCCCAGGAGTTGACCCGAGCGGGCGAATTGGGCCAGGCCGTCTGGACCTATCTCGAAATACTGGAAGTCGATCCCACGAACGCGGCGGCAAAAAAACAAGTCTCGCAAGTGGCGACGGCCGTCCGCCAATTCGATAGCGGCGGGGCAAGGCAGCGCTTGCTGGATTCGCAAGGCACACCACCGAAGAGCCGGTTTTCAGGCAAGGTGCCCTACGTCGCGTGGGCCTTGATCCTCATCGTTGTGTTTGGCTTGGGATATCTTTTGGGGAGCTACGTCAACTCCGGCTCTGACGACACACCGGCCGCTCCGCCGCAGCCGCTGCCGCGGAAAGACAAGGACACGCTCATGGGTTAGCCGCGCCGCGGAACGCGGTCGCATTCCACGCGGGCCATTATCCAATCCACTATCCGTTTTTCGCCCCAGCGAAGGCCCCCCGCGCCATCGCGCCCCAAAAAGCCGAGATGGCCCCCTTTGGCGACGAGTTGCACCTCCACGTTCGGCGGACCGATTAAACCCTCCAGCGGCGGCACCGCGATAAACGGATCATCGCGCGCGGAAAGAATATACGTCGGCACTTGTATCCGCGGAATGTTGGGTAGAGACGAAGCACGGCGGTAATAGTCCATGGCGTCCGCGAAGCCACCGCGCGGCGCGGTGTAAAGATCGTCGAACCGCCGCATCGTCAATCGCTTTGGAAAGCGCACCTCCGGAAGCTCTGGAAACCACACCTGGTGTGCGCGGACCTGGCGGCGCAGGTTGCGGGCGTAGTAGTGGTCGTAAAAAGGAAGCGTTGCCAACATCGCGCTGCAAAGAACCAGATCGACCGGCGGCGACAGGGCCGCCACGGCCCGCAAGTTGGCGAGCGGCAGCGCTGCCGCAGCCGCCGCGAGATTAAGAACCACGTTGCCGCCGAGCGAAAATCCAATCAAGTAAAGCGGCGACGAAGGCGCTTGCCGACAGATCATGTCGGCGACCGCACGCACGTCGTCGGCGCAGGCGGCATTGTAAACACGCCGAGCTAAGCTTATCCCGGCACCGGCGCCGTGCAAGTCCACGCGCACCACGCGCATGCCCCGGTCCATGAAGTGATTGCCCAGGCGCTGCATCATCGCCGAACGATGGCTGCCGCCCAGTCCGTGAACCAATAGCGCGATGGGACAGCCGGGGCGCCAACTGGCCGGCGTGGTCTCGTGCGCCGCCAACGCATCGCCGTCGGGGAGCGGCACCTTGTGCTGTGTCACCGGCAGGCGGGTCGGCGGACCTTTCCACAGGTTGCCGAGAATCGTCTGCAGGTGCGGGTTGCCAAGCAACGGGAGGGGCCGGAAAGTCATGTTCGGATTTTATGGAAACGTCAAGCCGGTCGGCGGACTTCATTAACCGCTCGCGCCCACGGCCTTCAGATCCGCGCGGCGCCGTCATAGGTTTCCGCGAAGCGCAAGGCTTCGGAATCGGGATTCGTTTGACTCGCCGCACACGCAGCCTGATACAACTCGGGCCACCAATTGTAGTGTTGCGTCAATCCTTGGTCGCGCACGGCGTGCCAATTACTCAGTATCTTCGACCAGCATTTGTCGCCGTAAGCCAACGCTTCTTTCCAGTCGCCGATCGCCGGAATGTACCACAGCCGCCCGAGCTGGGCGTGGAGCACCTCATCGGCCCAGTCGTAATCTTGCAGCGTGGCCATGAGCGGGATTCCAGAAGCGCGGGCCAGCTCCCATTCATAGCGCTTGCCGGTTTTGGTCATGAGGCCTTGCTCAATGAAATAAAGGACGGCATGGCGCTCGATGGGCGTGCATTCGGTGTTGAGTCGATAGGACCAATTGTGCGTGATCCGTGCCTTGGTCCAGTCCACACCCAGCGCGGCAAAGCCGACTTCGCCCATCATGGCATGACGGGCCTCGTCCCAGAGTTGCCGCGACATGTCGCGGTAGTATTCCCACGGCTTGCCCTTGGTCTCGACGATGATGCCGGCCATCATCTCAGGCACGTCGATCTCACGGAGTCGCTTGAAAAGCATCATCAGTGCCTTGGCCTGAGCAGGATAGCGGTCGTCATAGATAAACGATTCGGCGTTGACTCCCTGGTTCCACAAGTCTTGGAAGCGTTCGTCGCGGCGCGGCTCGGGGTCATAGACATAGGGGGTCTTCGAAAACTGGCGGGCCCCGGAGAAGGAAGCCTCCGCGGCCAGAGCGCCATCAAGGCCGCCCGAGGCGGACAGGCAATCGCCCAGCAAAGTGAGCCACGGCGTCAACTCATGGCGCGTTTTATCATCGACGAGCGCGGCGATGCAGGCGTTGCCGAATTCCAGCATGTCGGCCAATTCCAAAAGCGCGAAGCGAAGGATGCGCACGGACGGCGCATCGACCAGCGGATTGGTGGCGCGTAGATGACTTTCCAAGGCCTGTTCCAGCGCGGGCAACGCCTCTTCATACACGCCCAACAGCAAGGCCTCGGTCGAAGGCGCGCCGATGATCTCGTCAAAAAAGATCGCCAAGGCAGGATGCGGTACCTCTTCGAGGCCCAGCGGCGGTTCACGCATTTCACCGATCCGCGTGCGCAGGGCCTGAACATGCTCCGCGCAAAGGTAGGCATGGTGGGAAAAACCGGTCTTTAGCTCATAGATCGGCTCCGCGGTGATGCGTGCAGTCAAAATTTCGTGCAGCCGAAGAAAGGCGTAGTGGTAACGCTTGAGGCGTGCCACGCAGTCCGCGACGCTGAGACCGGGCTCGGCGGCTTCGGTGAGCGACGCCAGGCCGGCGAGTGCGGGCAAGTTTTTATACGATTGCTGGTCGTTGCCAGGTTGCATGGGTAAACCTCGTCCTTAAAGGGTCTGGACTATTATAAGAAAGTGTGGGGCGTGTTTCGGGTCGCACTGGCAGCTTCGCTTCGGGTGCCACGGGCAGCTTGCCTGCCCGTGCCAACCCCGAGATGGCCTGCCCCGCCCACACGGGCAGACAAGCTGCCCGCGGCACCCTGTGCTTTTTGCAAGACATGGCCGGGGTTGAGGCACTCCGAAACCCCAGAGCCCAAGTTTACCGAGGGATTACCGGGGTTTCGGAGTACCTCAACCCCGGCCATGTAATCGAGTTAACACGCGTTTTTTAGAGCTAAGATGAGCCTATGCATCAACTAAATATCCTTTTCGAGGACAACCATTGCCTGGCAGTCGCCAAGCCCGCGCCGCTGTTGACCCAGGGGGTGCCTCCCGGCATTGCCACGCTTGAATCCATGGTCAAAGATTATCTTAAAACGAAATTCAACAAGCCGGGCAACGTCTATCTGGGCATTCCGCATCGCCTGGATCGGCCCGTTTCCGGTGTCGTGGTGTTCGCGCGCAATTCCAAGGCAGCGGCGCGGCTGGCCGAGCAGTTCGAGCGGCGCCAAGTCAGCAAGGTGTATTGGGGCGCGGTCGAAGGAATCGTCGAGCCTCCCGAAGGAACCTGGTGCGATTGGCTGCGCAAGATCAAAGAGGAATCACGTTCGGAGGCAACGGCCCCAGGCGCCGACGGGCGCGCGAGGCGATGTTGCAATATCGCGTCCTCGCTACGCACGCCTGGGGCAGCTTGGTCGAGTTTATTCCTACGACCGGTCGCATGCACCAGATCCGCTTGCAAGCCGCCCTGCATGGCCATCCGATTCTCGGCGATTTACAATACGGCGGGCAGTCGGCATTCGGCGCGCCCACCGAATTGCGCGCGATCGAGTCATCGCTCTGCACGCACGCAGCCTTACGTTTTTGCACCCGATCCGCTACGAGCCGATGACAGTGACGGCGCCGCTGCCCGGTTATTGGGAGAAATTGGGTGTGGCGGATATCGTCTTAGGGAGCTGACGCCCCCCCGCTCGCCAGGTTGGATGTAATCATGGCACCGCTGAGTGACAGCGTGATCGAGCGAATCCTGGAAGCGCTTGCCGGGATTGCGAATCGCTGTCTTGGGGGATTTGTTTCTCGACCGCTACCTGGATATCGATGCGTCGCTCACGGAGCCGTCGATTGAAACCGGGCTCGATGCTTACCAAGTTGTGCGGGTGCGCTCTTATCCGGGAGCAGCGGGCACGGTTATCAACAATCTCGCGGCGCTGGGCGTGGGCGAGATCTATCCGATCGCGGTAATCGGCGACGACGGCGAGGGGTACGAACTTAGCCAGACACTGGCAAAGATTCCGGCAGTGAATGCTGATTCGGTCTATCGGGACTGCGAGCGGCGCACGCCCACATACACCAAGCCGATGCTCGGCGACGTCAACGGCACCGCGCGCGAACTGAATCGTCTGGACATCAAAAACCGCAGCCGGCTGTCGCTTAGTTACGAGTCAAAAGTAGCGGACGCGGCTGGCGAGACTTTGGCCTAAAATTGATGCACTGTTAGTTTTGGACCAGGTCAGCGAAAACGATTGCGGTGTGGTGACTGGAGAGGTGCGCACGCGCGTTCAAACTTTGGCGTCAAGCGGATCCGACCAAGATCATTTTGGCGGACAGTCGCGAACGAATTGGCTTGTTCCGCGGCGCCTGCCTAAAGCCGAACGAAGCGGAATGTTTGCGGGTGCTCGGTTATCGGGACGTTGAGTTTGCCGCGCGTACGTTGGCTGAGAGGCGCCGGGCGACCCGTGTTTTGCACTCAAGGCGAGCGGGGCATTTTGCTGGCGGACCCCGCCGTAGACAGCGTCCAACAGATCGCCGGTTTTCAAGGTGGAGGGACCCATCGACACGGTCGGCGCCGGCGATAGCACGCAGCGCCGCGATCGTTTGCGCTCTGGCGGCGGGAACGTCTTGCCGGAAGCGGCGGCCTTCGGCAACTTGGTGGCTTCCATAACCATTAAGCAATTGGGAACGACCGGGACTGCCACGCCGGACCTGGTGCGCGAGCGCGCTGGCAGGCGATCGTGAAAGCTGGCTGACCGTCGCCTCTACTCTTGTTCGTCCTCGAATGAGTCGAGGATTTCTTTGAGTTCGTCGCGTTCGCGGCGGGTCGTTTCCAAATCATAGACGAGGTATTTAACGTCGAGCTGCAATTGATCCACGGCATCTTGCGCGATGTGAACCAGCTTCGTTTGCAGGCGTGAAAAGTGGCCCATGCGTTCGCAGAGGGGCATCAGCTTTTCGCGCCAGTGCAGCGGCAATTGATCCAGGTGATTGCGTAAATCCAGCAACTCCTGAGGATAATGATCCTTGCGCCATTCGACCGACATTGGTTGTGACATGATATCGCCGTCCCCCACAGCTCGCCCATTTATCCGACGTAAGACACGCTCGTTAAAGCAAAACACGGGCCACGTGCCGAGCGTGGCGGCATATTTTTTAAGTCCATACGTCCTAACGTCTTGAGAATGCTGCTTTCTTTCGCGGCTTCCGCCTGCTGTAAATTTCCGCTAACAAAAGTCGTCTTTTCCGTTGCCAAACGTTGTGGTAGAAGCCCCAGCGCCCAGGGTCCGCCAAGAGGGTTGGTTCGGGGCGAGTCGTTCCATCACAAGGACCGAAATCATGGGAAGTTTGGGAATGCCGGGAAAAGCCATCCTGGGCGTCGTGCTTCTTGGCTTGGTGATGCCGGATTTGGCTTTGGGCCAGCAAATTCACCGCAACGCCTTCGAATCGCCGAAAACCACTTGGATCAAAGGCGGCGCCGATGTCCCATTCGACGAAATCATCCACGTGACGACCAGCCAAGTTTGGCACGACGGCCAACGCTCGGAATATATCAGCCTCCAGGCGAAGACCGGCAATTTCATCTATTATCAATATCCGACCGGGCGGGCACCCCTGGGCGAGGAACTTAGCGCGGGACTGTGGCTCAAAGCCAACCGCCCCGGCGTGCAACTGCTCGCCCGGATTGTCTTGCCGAACGAGCGCGATCCCAACAATCTCGACAATCGCCTGACCACCTATATCCGCGGGGACGCCTATCGCAACGCCGGCCGCTGGCAACACCTCGATTTAGGCCGGGGCGTCGCGCTCGCCAAGCAGCAACAACAATTGATGCAGGCCCAGCTCAAGCGCCCCGTCAACTTTGCCGACGCCTACATCGACGCGCTGGTGCTGAATGTCTATGCCGGCCCCGGACCAACCGAGGTCTGGATTGACGATCTCGAGATCGGCCCGATCATCGCGGAGCCCGCCCAAAGCCAACCCGGTGTGGCCCCAGCCGCGAACACCAAGCCCGGTGTGAATCCTCGCGCCGGCGACCGCAACGCCGTGGTCGAGTTCAACGGCAACCAAATCATGGTCGGCGGCAAACCGTTTTTCTTTCACGGCATTCGCCAAACCGACACGCCGCTCCGTGCCTTGCGCGACGCCGGCTTCAACACCGTCTTTCTCGACGGCAACGCCAGCCCCGCCTTGATCCAGGAAGCTGCCGATCTGGGCTTTTGGATCGTGCCGCAACTCAAGGCCCTATCCGACGATTCGCATGTGACCGCCAACGACACCCTGGACAAAGACATTAGCCGGTTCACCGACAATGACGCGATTCTCTTTTGGCACCTCAGCAGCACGCTCAGCTTCGAGCAAGCGCCGCTGATGGATCGGGCGGCACAACTGGTGCGCCGGGCCGATCCGGGTCGGCCGATCACTGCCGACGTCTGGGACGGCCTCCTGCCCTACTCGCGCATCCTCAACCTCGTCGGCGTCCACCGCTGGCCGCTCATGACGACCCTCGAACTGTCCCGCTATCGCGAATGGCTGGAACAACGCCGACGTCTCGCCAATCCAGGCACCTTACCTGGACCTGGATCCAAACGCACATGCCTGATTGGTTCACCAACGTTCTCTATGATCGCTCCTCCGCGGCCGCCTTCACGGAACCGGTCGGCCCGCAACCCGAGCAGATCCGCCTACTCACTTACACGGCGTTGGCGGCCGGCTGCAAGGGCCTTTGCTTTTGGTCCGACCGCTTCCTCGCCGACAGCCACCAGGGGCGCGACCGGCTCCTCGGTTGCGCCTTGCTCAACCAGGAATTGGAGATGCTCGAGCCGTTTTTGGTGAGCGTCGACGATGTGCCCCAGTGGATCGACACTTCAGCCGCAGATGTCAAAGCGGCGGTGCTGCGAACGGCCAAGGGACTTTTGGTTATCCCGATCTGGCAAGGCAAGGGCGGACAGTTCGTGCCCGGACAAGCGGCGGTGCCCAAATTGTCACTCGTCATACCGCAAGTTCCACAAAGCAGCCAGGCGTGGGAAGTCACTCCGGCCGACGTGCGCGGCCTCAAATGCGAGCGCGTCACCGGCGGCACCAAAATTACGATCCCGGAGTTCGGCTTGACGTCGACCATCGTATTCACCTCGGACACCAACGTGGTCATTCGCTTTCAGGAGCAAGCGCAGCCGGCGACAGGCATCCGCCCAATACACGTATGACATGGCACTTTATGAGCTCGAAAAAGTCCTCAAAGTCGAAGAAAAACTGGAGAAGCAGGGACACACGCTCCCCGACGCGCACGCATCTCATCGCCGACACCCAGGCACGGCTCAAGGCCGCCAAGGAACGTTGGGATAATCGCGAGTTCGCCGAAGCGTACCGCGAAAGCGAACGAGCACTCCGTCCATTGCGCATCCTGATGCGCGCCCAGTGGAACAAGGCGGTCAAAGAACTCGACTCGCCCGTGTCCAGTCCGTGCGCCGTCACCTTTTTCACGCTGCCGAGGCACTGGGACTTCATGGATGAGGTTAAGCGCTCTCAGCCAATTGCCAATGTTTTGCGCGGCGGCGACTTTGAGATCATTCCCGAGCGCACGCAAGATGCCTGGAAAGTGGAAGAGCCGACACTCGACGAGGTGGACATGATCGCCCAGCGCGTCGGCGAGGTCAAAGTTGCTGCCGTCGTGAAAAGCGGCAAGGCGGCCACCACCGAGCCGCCGCACGAAGGCAAGCAGTGCGCCATGCTGCAAATCAAGCCCAAGAAGACCCCTGCCCCGTTTGCACTTGAACGGACGCTCCTCGCCATCACCAGCCCGAGCGTGCAACTCAAGCCCGGCTCTTTGGTGCAGGTCAGCGGCTGGATTCGCATTCCCGAGGCGATCACTGCCTCGCCTGATGGTGCCCTTTTCTATGACAGCGCCGGCGGCGAGCCGTTGGCGATTCGCCTCACCGAGCCAACCCCGTGGAAGAAGTTCACCTTGTTTCGCCGCGTCCCTTCATCCGGCAATATCAGCGTGACTTTGGCCCTAACCGGCATCGGCGCGGTCTACTTCGATGATGTCCGCATCGAACCTTTGGTCAGCGGCGGCGACAATTCGACGATTCAGACGCTGGGTGCGGCGACGCGCTAATATCCGCGGGATTCGGAGTACCTCATCCCGCGGCTTGGGTCCGATTGCAAGCCGCGGGATGAGGTACTCCGAATCCCGCGGATCCACTACCCCGCTCTTCGCGTTGAAGCAATCGACCCTTTTTTCTATAATTCATAATTTACGCTTTTGATGCACGGCACTATCCATCGAGCGTGGCTCCGTGGATAGGGGGTTGTTCCCATGTTTGAAGGCATATCACGCGGCTTGACCGATGCGCTGAAGCGCTTGCGTGGCCGAGGTCGCTTGACCGAAGCCAACGTCAAGGAAGGGCTTGCAGCAGGTCCGGACCGCGCTTCTGGAAGCCGACGTCAATTACACGGTCGCCAACGAATTTATCGCCCGCGTCACCGAAAAAGCCGTCGGCCAAGATGTCCTCCGCACGCTCGATCCCAGCGAGCAAATCGTCCAGATCATTTACGGCGAACTGGTCCAGCTCATGGGGCCGGTCGATCATCGCTTTCGCTTCGCCAAAGACCGCCCCACGGTCCTCATGCTGTGCGGCCTGCAAGGGAGCGGCAAAACGACCACCGCCGGCAAGCTGGCACTGCTGCTTGCGCGACAAGCATGGCCGCAAGCCGATGCTCGTGGCTGCCGACCTGCAGCGCCCCGCGGCGGTGGAGCAGTTGCGAGTCCTGAGCGAGCAGCTTGGGGATGGCGTTTTACAGCGAAGGGGCCGAGAGCGCCGACGGCAAAGGCCCCAACCCGATCGACGTATGCCGCAATGCCGTCGCCCACGCCAAGCAAACGCTGATCGACACGGTCATTCTCGACACCGCCGGCCGGCTGCACGTCGACGAAATGCCGATGGACGAGCTGAAGCAAATCGATCGGCTCGTCAAGCCGGACGACGTCTTTCTTGTCAGCGACGCCATGACCGGCCAAGATGCCGTCAACAGCTCCAAGGCGTTCAACGATGCCCTCGACCTCAACGGCGTCATTCTCACCAAGCTCGACGGCGATGCCCGCGGCGGGGCGGCCCTGTCCATCAAGGAAGTCACCAAGGTCCCCATCAAGTTCGTCGGTGTCGGCGAAAAGCTGCAAGCCCTGGAGGAATTCGTCCCCGAGCGCATGGCCCAGCGGATCATGGGCCAGGGCGACATCATGGGGATCCTGGAAAAAGTCCAGCGCGTCCAGTCGGAACTGAGCCAGGAAGAGATCGAGAAACAGCAAGCGAAGCTGGCCAAGGGTGATTTGACGCTGGAGGATTTCCGCAAGCAATTCGAGACGATGGCCAAGATGGGCGGCATGCGCGACCTCATGTCGCAAATGCCTGGCATGGGCGATTTGATTCCCGAAGGGGAGGATCCCGGAGCAGGCGCTCAAGCGCATCCAGGGCATGATCGACTCGATGACCCTGGAGGAGCGCCGCGATCCCGATGTCATCGACTTGAGCCGCCGCCGCCGCATCGCTGCCGGCAGCGGCACGCAGGCCGCACGAGGTCAAGCAGTTCATCGCGCCAATTCGACCAGGTGCGCAGGCCTGATGCGGCAAATGGCGCAAATGTCGATGTGGCAGAAAATGAAGATGATCACCGGCCTGGGCAAGGCCGGCATGTTCCAACCCGGCGCCATGATGCCCAAAACCAAGATCGGCACCGGGCATCGCAAGACCGCCAAGGAACGAGCCGAGGAACGCAAGAAGAAACGCAAGAAACGCTAATTCGCACCCTATAGGAGATCGATCAGTGGCAGTTCGCATTCGCATGAAACTCATGGGCCGCAAGCATCGCCCCTTTTTCCGCATCGTGGCCATCGATTCGCGGCAGCCGCGCGACGGCCGTATTCTGGAAGAACTCGGCACTTATGACCCCATGATGAAAAACAAAGAAGGCCGCGTGACGCTCAATCCCGAGCGGTTTCAATATTGGCAAAGCGTCGGCGCCCTGGCCTCCGAAAAGGTGACGATCCTGTACAACAAATACCTGAAGAAAATCGCGGAAACTCCGCCGGCGCCAGCGACAACGGAAGCCTAACCGTTTAGCCGCGACGCGCAGCGGAGCGCGGTGGCATCGTGTCCGCGCTCCGCTGCGCGTCGCGGCTAAACGACGAAATCCCCATGCGTTTTGACGTCCTGACCCTGTTTCCCGCGATCTTTCAGGGCTACTTCACGCAGAGCATCCTGAAGTTGGCGCTTGACGCGGGACTGGTCGAGATTCATCTGTGGAACATTCGCGACTGGGCCAAGGGCAAGCATAAAAAGGTGGACGATCGGCCCTTCGGCGGCGGACCCGGCATGGTCATCATGCCCGATCCGGTCTTTGACGCGGTGGCCGCCGTTCAAAAGGAGGCGGCGCGAACCGGGCCAGCTGATCATGCTGACGCCGGGCGGCGAGCGCTTGACCCAAGCCGTGGTCCGCGAGCTTGGCGAGCTATCCGCGGCACTTGCTTTTGTGCGGCCGCTATGAGGGTTTTGACGAACGCATACGCCAAGGACTGAGGCCGCGTGAGATATCGATCGGCGACTTCATCTGCAATGGCGGCGAAGTGCCCGCCATGGTCGTGATCGACACGGTGATACGCTATGTGCCGGGCGTGCTCGGCGATGAAAACAGCGTCACCGAGGAATCGCACAGTGTGCCCGGGCCGCGCTGGAGTATCCGCAATATACCAGGCCGCGCGTATTCAACGAGATGGCGGTGCCGGAAGTTCTCCTGAGCGGCGATCACCAGGCCATCGCCCGCTGGCGGCACAAGCAGGCGGCAAGCCGCGGAACCGAGACAAACGACGAACCGAAACTACCCGAGAACGGAGACAAAGATGAAGAATAGGTTGATGGAATTGGTGGAAGCGACCCAACTCAAAAAAGACGTGGCGCCCTTCACCATCGGCGACCAGGTCGAAGTGCACCAACTGATCTTGGAAGGTGAAAAGCAACGCACCCAAGTATTCGCGGGCGTGGTCATCGCCATGAAGGGGGACGGCATGCGGGAGATGTTCACCGTCCGCCGTATCGTCCAGGGCGAAGGCGTCGAGCGCATGTTCCCGCTCAACTCGCCGAAGATCGCCAAGATCGAAGTGAAACGGACAGGTGCCGTGCGCCGCGCCAAGCTTTACTACCTGCGCGAAGCGGGTCGGCAAAGCGACTCGGTTGCGCGAACGCGTCAAAGGCAAGTCCGGCAGCGAAGGCAAGGAAACGTCCGCGTCTGCCGCTGAGTAAGCATGGAGCAGCCGCGTGTCCTCAACCGCCGGCAAACCTTGGTGGCGTCGCTGGTTCGGCACCCGCTCCGAGCGCGCTGCCGCACGGTTCCTCAAGCGCCTGGGCTACCGCATCCTGATTCGCAATTATGTCTGCGATTTGGGTGAGCTGGATATTATCGCTCTGGATCAGCCGTGCCTGGTGTTTGTCGAGGTGCGCTCCACCGAGGCGGCAAAACATGACCGGCCCGCCGAGTCGGTTGACCTTGCCAAGCAAAAGCGGCTCTCGCGCCTGGCGCTGTACTTTCTCAAAAAGCATCGCCTCCTGGATCGGCCGGCTCGTTTCGATGTGCTCACGCTCAGTTGGCCGGAAAGCCAGCGCCAGCCAACCATTCAACACCAGAAACACGCCTTCGAAGCCGTCGGCGATTACAACTTCTAACTTGCAAGCCGCCATGATCTCCGTTTCCGAGCAATTGGCCCTCATCCGCCGCGGCGTCCACCAGATCGTCCCCGAGGACGAACTTGGGAAAAAACTCGAGCGCAGCCTCAAGA
The DNA here is from genome assembly GCA_963750865.1 of uncultured Planctomycetota bacterium. GTDB lineage: Bacteria > Planctomycetota > Planctomycetia > Gemmatales > Gemmataceae > CAVVSQ01. The sequence goes on along the minus strand of CAVVSQ010000014.1, from coordinate 67,156 downwards.
CCGGCAAGCCGCTGCGCGTCAAATACGGCATCGATCCCACCGGCATCGACGTCCATCTGGGCCATACGGTTCCTTTGCGGAAACTACGGCTCTTCCAGGAACTTGGCCATCAAGCGGTTTTAATTATCGGCAACTACACCGCCCTGGTGGGCGACCCAAGCGGCCGTGATCAGACACGGGCTCGGCTCGACGAAAAGCAGGTCGCCGCCAACGCTTTGGATTACCTCAAGCAAATCAGCAAGATCATCGACATCGCCAAGACGGAAGTGACCAGCAACGGCGACTGGTTCAGCAAATTCCGCTTTCTCGACGTGCTCAACCTGACGAGCAAAATAACCGTGCAGCGCATGCTGGAGCGCGATGATTTCACCAAGCGCCGCCAGGCCGGCACGCCGATCTATCTGCACGAATGCCTCTATCCGCTCATGCAAGGCTGGGACTCGGTCGAGGTCAAGGCCGACATCGAATTGGGCGGCAGCGAGCAACTCTTCAGCCTCATGGTCGCCCGCGATTTGCAAGCGGAGGCCGGCCAGGAACCTCAGATTTGCCTGACGCTCCCCATCCTGCGCGGCCTCGACGGCGTGCGCCGCATGGGCAAAAGCCTGGGCAACTACATCGGCGTCGCCGACAAGCCGCAGGACATGCTCGACAAGGCCATGAGCATACCCGATGTGCTGATGCCCGAATGGTTCACGCTATTGACCGATCGGTCGCAAGCCGAGATCGCAGGCCCTGACCGACGCCACTCAAGGCAATCCCCGCGATGCCAAGCTGACACTGGGCAAGGACATCGTCGCTTATTACTACGGCACCGACGCAGCCGCAAACGCCGCCGCGGAATGGCTAAAACGCTTTTCGCGGCGCGAGGATCCGACGGACATCCCCGAATTTACGGTCCCCGCGAACGAACTGGTTGACGGCGAAATACCGGTGGCCAAGTTGATCGTGCTATTAGGGTGGGCCAAGTCCAACAACGAAGCCCGCCGCGCGATCGAAGGGGGCGGCGTCAATGTTGGGGCTGATAAAGTGAAGATCGACGATCCCAAGGCGAGATTAAGGTTGCGGGATGGCTTGATCGTGCGCCTGGGGAGCCGGAAAATTGCGCAGGTGCGACAAAAGGCCTAACGGATACGTTGCCATGAACTATAGCGACCGTGCAGAGTTAATGAGTGTCGTCGCGGAATTGTGCCAACTTAGGTCTCAGGGTCCGGCGACTCTTTCGACTCATTGGGTTTGCGTTTCGGATCTTCTTTGGCATAAGACACAATCGTGCGGCCGCTGCGTTTCTCCTGCTCTTTCAGATCAAGAAACATCGCATGCAGATCGTAATTGAAACGGGCAGCGTATTCGTCGCGTATCCGGCGGATCTCGGCGACAATCGGGTCGGTCCATTTCATGGTTAATCCTCCATCATCTCCTTATCAGATATCTAAATCAGATTCCACGCCGACCGCGCTTGCCGTCCTAGCAATACCGACGCCTCGCGATCATCGACAATCTCCTCGCGCTCGGCATTCCAGCGGATTTTGTGCCCCGTGCGGAAAGCGATATTGCCGAGCAGCGGCAGCGTGGTGCTGTGCTGGCCGATCTCGACGTCGGCGACCGGCCGCGCGCGGGAGCGCACGCAGTCGATGAAGTTGCGCGTGTGCAGATCGGTGCGATCGGCTGCTGTCACTTGATGGCGCTCCACGGGGCGCGCCGCGCGCGGCCTCTCCGGATAAACTTCGAAGCCGACGCGGTCGGAGATTATGGTGCCGTTGGTGCCGTAAAACGCCTCGCCGTGCGGCCTGTCGTCGGTCCCCTGAGCGCGATAATAACGCCGCATGGGAAGCTGGCCGCCGATGCCGTGGGCGTTGAACTGGTTGGATTCATAGCTCAGGATGAAGTCGGGGAACTCATAGGTCACCTGGAGCACTGCGGGCGTTTGGGCGGTGTCGTTCATATCATAGCGTCCGCCAACCGCGGTCACCGATAATGGCGCGTGAGCATGCATCACCTGGCTGACCGAGTCGAGCCGATGCGTCCCCCAGTCGGTGAGAAAGCCGCCGGCATAGTCCCAGAACCAGCGGAAGGTGCCCAGGAAGCGGGCGCGGTTGAAAGGCACCATCGGTGCCGGGCCTAGATAAAAATCCCAATCCAACCCTTGCGGCGTCGGACCATCGGCGATCCGGCCAATGCCGCCCGGAAAGATGTTGGTGTAGTTCCACACGCGCACAAAATGAACTTTGCCCAATGCGCCGCTCTGCACGATGCGTTCGACCTCGCGATAATGCTCCGCGGAGCGATGCTGGGTGCCACACTGCACGACGCGATTGAACTGCCGCGCCGCCGCGACCATCGCCCGGCCTTCGCGAATGTTGTGCGCCAGCGGCTTTTCGACATAAACATCCTTGCCCGCCCGACACGCCAAGATGGTGATCGGCGCATGCCAATGATCCGGCGTGGCCACCAACACCGCGTGCACGTCGCGCCGCTCCAAGACCCGCCGAAAATCGCCATAAATCTGGCATCCCTCGCCCGCCCACTGGCGCAGCGTTGTTGGCGTTCCGCTCGTAAACATCGCAGGCAGCGACAAAAGCGACGTTGGGCGCTTGCCGCATGAGCCGAGCGACGGTCATGCCGCGCACACCGCAGCCGATCAGGGCGACGTTGACGCGTTCATTGGCGCCGAGGATTGTGGCGGTTTGGGCGGCGGCTGCGGAGACGGCGTAACTGGCGGCGGTGGTGGCGAGGAAGGTGCGGCGGTGCATGGCGGTCCTCCAGATGCGTGGTTGACGGAACTGCGGAGTTTAGTGAACGGATAACATCGGCGGTACTTCTCTAAAATCAAACCTGCTATGTCTGCGTAATCCTCCTTCAATATACTGGCGTATAGTAGGAGCGGCGCCGATGGATAGAGTGTCACGGGAAAAACGATCCGAGATGATGTCAGCAGTCCGAGCGAAGAACACTGGACCGGAACTTGCGGTGCGTCGCGTTCTTCATGCGATGGGGCTTCGTTTTCGTCTTCATCGGGACGACCTGCCTGGAAAACCTGATATCGTTCTTCCAAAAAAAAGATCGTGATTTTCGTCCATGGGTGCTTCTGGCATCGACACAAGTGGTGCGTGAAAACGACGACTCCAAAAACTAACCACGGTTTTTGGATGGAAAAGTTCAAACGGAACGAGTTGCGGGACCAAGCCAGCAGAAACAAACTCAAACGCCTTGGATGGAAGGTGGTGGTGGTATGGGAATGCGAAGCGGCTCGAACGGAAAGGTTGCTTCAAACGCTCACGGAAGCGCTGAACTCCGTCCCTTAAAAACGGTGGAACTGTTTTCCGGGATCGGCGGTTTCAGGCTTGCGGCTGATCGGAACGGTTTTCAAACGGTGTGGGCAAACGACATCTGTCCCAAAGCGTGCAAGGTGTACCGTGACCAATTCGGAAGCCATGATGTAATTGAGGGACAGATCGAACGGCATTTTCAACAGATTCCGTCTCATGATCTTTTGACAGGTGGTTTCCCATGTCAACCGTTCAGTAGTGCCGGAAAGAAAAAAGGAATTCGCGATCCGAGAGGTACTCTCTTCCAGTCCATCGTAGATTGCCTTAGAGAGCATCAGCCGAGCTATTTCGTGCTCGAAAACGTCAAACGCCTTCTAACAATGGAAAATGGATTGCATTTCGCATCGATACTATTCGCTCTTTCAGCGCTTGATTATCGCATCGAATGGAGATTGCTCAATGCGATGCATTTTGGGATTCCCCAGAATAGGCAGCGCGTGTTCTTCCTCGGAGTGCGTGATTCATTGGAAACGGATGATATAAAACCCAAGTTGGCTTCGCTCGCTGATTTAAGCGACGTAAGCGATGATGGGATCGAGGCCTTGCAGGACATTGAATCCTGGAAGCAAATCGATCGTCAGAAATCCCGGTTTCCTAGTTGGGGCATTACCAAGGGAAGCCATTTTTTCGCGCGGAACCTAGATGATTTCTCTGAGCAACGCCCTCTCGTCACTTTGGAGTCGGTATTGCAAAAAGACGTTCACAAGAATTTCGATTTCACGCAGTCAACACTGGAATGGCTTCCGGCCAATACCCCAGTCAATCGTCTGATTCAAGGCGTAGAAATTCTTAGTAATCAAGCGGGCGGGGCGAGGATGGGTTACACGATCTTCGGAACACGCGGATTAGCGCCCACCTTGACGTCGACGACAAGCCGACATTATGAACGCTACAAGATCGGGGATCGATATCGGCGCCTTACAAATGTGGAATACGCGCGCATCCAAGGATTCCCGGATGACCATTGTCGAGCAGTTTCCGTTTACGATCAATACTCACTGATCGGAAATGCGGTGCCTCCTTGTATGGCTCAATGGGTCTTGAGCCGCATATCGGCTCCGGGTATATGCTTAACGTCCCTCGCACGACACGACGTTAGCCGGAGCTTATTTGATTATGCCCACTAAAGACAAGCTGAGGAAAATCGTTCGCGAAAAGCTCGCCGTCACAATTGCCGCTGTTAACGCTGCCTTGCGCGGCGAGCATTTGGATTTGATCGAACCCGTGCTCCGACGCATCGGTCGCGGAAATCAATTGCCTCACTGGTACGGGCAGTTACGGGAGCATCAAACTTTTCCGAATATGGACGGCAAAACCGTTGGTAGCGTTGTCGAGATGGTGCTCGTCGCTGTCCTTGAATCCTTCACATTCAAAGGGATAAAGATCTCCCCGCTTCGCATCAATCCCGCTCGTGGCATCGATCTTCCCGACCTTGACTTGGGCGTAAAATCTCCATCAGAGAACTACTGCACCAGCGAGCCATTTTTTTCAGCGTACGAAAGGCTGCTCGGGAGTGACCATGATGCCCTTGTGCTTCTGACGGATTACCAAACGGCGAAGCGGAAACCACCGGTTCGCCTTCAGATTATCAAGTGGCGGTATCTCAACAAAACGCAGATTGCCGATACCAATCTTTGCCGTATCGCTCGAAAGCACAGAAAATGGCTTGTGCAAGAGAACGAGGCATGGGCGAAGAAGATTTTCCGCTTTTTGGCATTCGTGAATCAAAGCGACTGGAGAGGGAAGTATCTGGTTCGGATGGTCGACACCATGCAAGATCGCACGGTACTCGGGAGTCTCATCCAAGAGGCGGCTGCTGATTTTCTGCTCCAGAATCGTAAGCGTCTCAAAAGGGACAGACTGCCAATTCCGGAATCCGATCTTCAAGCATTACAAAGAATCTCGACTCGGAGCCCGATTGAAATGGGCGTCGTGGACGAAGCCGATAACTGGGTATTGGAGATTCAGAAAGACCTTGGCCGTGCTCCGAACGATAACGAATGGAGCCGTTTGCTCGCGAGCCCGTTGAACGCAATCATCGGAATGAGTTTTGCTCTTCAATGGCGATACAATTTCGGCAGGCTGTTCGGCGATCCCTCCGAAGAACGCGAATCGGATGGCGACGCGACCGGCACACTCACTGATTAAACACAAATTCCTTCGTATTGATCAACGCCCACAGCAAATTCTCATACGCCTGCTTCTTGTTCTTCGCGTGCCGGCTGAGGTGCTGGAGGGCCACTTGCATGTGTTCCGGGCTGGGGCGGCGGGCGAAGACCCAGAGGAAGAGTTCCTCGATCTTGGCGGTGTCGGGGCGCGGATCCTTGGCCAACAGGTCGGCGCGGCGCCGTTGCGGCTCAGCTTGTCTTGCACTTCCTGGGAATTGAGTAGGTGCAGGGCTTGAGCCAGGTTGGCTTCGGAGACGCGTTCGCATTCGCAGGCGCTGATGCGTTGCGGGCGGCCAAAGACATCGAGGAAGTAGGACGAAAAAGCTTCGTCCGGGAGCATGATCGCCCGGTTGGGGGCAAACTTGTCGTGCGGCAGGCCGCCGAAGTTGGCGGGGGTGTTGGTGACCTGGGCGACCGCGTCGTAGAGGACTTCGGCGCTCATGCGGCGGGGATAAAAGCGGGCATAGGCTTGCTTGTCTTGCTTGTTGAAATCGTTGGGGACCGCACTGAGCTGATACGTCCGGCTACCGACGATGACCTTGACCAGATGCTTGAGGCTGAATTTGTGGTCGATCAGCTCCTTGGCCAGGGCGTCGAGCAATTCGGGATTCGACGGCGGGTTGGTGACGCGCATGTCGTCCAGGGGATCGACGATGCCGCGGCCGAAGAAGTGGGCCCAATAGCGGTTGGCGACAGCGCGGGCGAAGAACGGGTTCTTCGGGTCGGCCATCCAATCGACCAGCTTCTCGCGCGGATCGTCATCGGAACTAATGTCCATGGGCGTGCCGTCGAGCGGCGTTATCTTCGCGGGTCGTCCGGTTCGTTTGTTGCTGACGTTCCCGTTGGGCCGATTGAAGATGGCGACACGCTGGGCTTGTTGATTCTGAATGCCGCCAGGAATCTGCATGTTCTTGCGGCCGATGCGGCCGAAGAAGGCGGCCAGGCCCCAGTAGTCGTCCTGGCTCCATTTTTCATACGGATGATGGTGACACTGAGCGCAGGCCATGCGCAGGCCGAGAAACACTTGGGCGGTGTCGTCCACGAATTGCTCGGGGGTTTGCAGTTCGTGATACCACACGGTCGTCGGGCTTTGCGTTTCGTCGCCGGTCGCGGAGAGAATTTCGCGCACGAACTGGTCATACGGCTTATCGGTGGCGATGGCGTCGCGAATCCAGGAATGGAACGCGAACGTCCCCTGGGCCCGGCCCACCTCCCCGCGGCGTTTGACGCGGAGAATGTCCGCCCACTTATTGGCGAAGAGATAGCTATATTCGGGTGAATCGAGCAACGTGTCGATCAACTTGTCGCGTTTTTTCGGATCGGTGTCTGCCAGAAATGCTTTGACTTGCTCCGGCCTCGGCAAAGTGCCGGTGATGTCGACGGACACGCGACGAATGAACTGCTCGTCGCCGCACAAGTCGCTCGGCACGATGCCGAGTTCCTGCCATTTCTTGCGCGTGAATTGATCGACGACCGTTTGGCCGGCGAACTGATATTCCGGCACTTTCATTCCCAGGGGAACCGTGGCCCGAAACACCGCAACCTGGCCCTGGTAGCGAGCCATGATGGCCGCCTCGCCGCTGAGTTCCAGCGTCCGCACCAGCGCGGCGCCGTCGACGACGGCGATCTCCGTGTCGTTGCTTTCGAACTGGGCGCGCTGCGTCACGTCGGCGACCGCGCCATCAGAATAGTGAGCGTATACGGCAAATTGTTGGCGATTGTTGCGCGTCAGAATGCGATGGTCCGGGGAAACGGTGATCTTGGTGACCACGGGATCCGTGGTCTTGCCGAACGGAGTGCCCGCACTGATCCAGCGGCGCACGAGTTTATATTCCTCCGAGCCGACCTCCATGCGCTTGCCGCCGGCGTGGGCCATGGTGCCGGTCGCTTTGAGCAAAAGCAAGCTGTGTTCCGGGGCGGCGGGAAACAAGCGGCGTCCGCGCGCTTCCTTCACGAGCGATTGATAATCGAGTTCGGGCACGAAACCGAGCAGCGACAAGGCGAAGCCGTTTTGCCCGCCCGATTTGCCGTGACAGCCGCCGCCGTTGCAGCCGAGCTTGGTAAACAGCGGCACAATTTGGTTGCCGAAGTTGATCGGCAAACTGACGTCCATGCTCTCATTTTGGAGGGCGACTTTGACGGACTTGGGGCCATAGCTCACGGTGATCTCGGTGCTGCCGTTGGCAAGCGGGATGATGCGGCCGGCGCTGGTGACGCGGGCCACGCTCGGATCGGCGACATCAAAAGCGACATCGCCCGTGAGGTCCTGAAGGCGTCCGGCCGAGAGTTGGCCGGTGACGACGAGCTGGGCGGAATCGTCTTCGCCGCGAAGATGCAGTGCCATTGGCTGCACTGCCAAGGCCTGAATCTCGGCGGGCGCCGGCATGGCGACGTTTTCCGATTTGGTGCTTTTTTGTCCGAGTATAGATCGGCGGCACCAAGACATGCGGACGAGCCGAATACGACGGCCACGGTCAAGACCGAACACATCGCGCGGAAAGTGCGTTTCATAATGCGGTTCCCCCGGGGACGATCTTCGCACGTTTCGTGGTGGCTGACAAACTTTATATTGAGCGAGTCTCAAAAAGAGCGGCTGGGTAGGCTTCGGTCGCGCCGCTCGGCTAGCGTAACCCCTAGGATAACCAAATCACCCGTCACTGCAAGTCAGAAGTTAGGAAAAGATTAAAATCAACCTTCCTCCCACACGGAATGATGCGCCCCGATCTCGCCGAAGTACGCGATCAAGCGCTCGTAAAAGGGATGTGACGCCAGCGTCGCGCTGTCGCCGATCACGATCAGCTTACGGCGGGCGCGCGTCAGGCCCACGTTCATGCGGCGCACATCGGCGAGAAAGCCGACTTCGCCATCAGGGTTGGAACGCACCAGCGACAGCAGCACCGCTTCTTTCTCGCGCCCTGAAAGCCGTCGACACTGTCGATTTCCAAGCCTGGAATGTTTAGCTCGTCGCGCAAGAGCCGAACTTGAGCGGAATAAGGCGCGATCACCGCGATAGCGTCGGCGGTGACACCGGCGTCAATCAGCGCCGCGACTTTGCGAGCCACCAAGTCGGCCTCGAGCGGGTTGAGCCGGCTTTGCCCGTCCGGTTCGGGCTGCTCGTCATAGCTTGCGCCGGCGGTGTCGATGAAGGTGACGGCGCTTCCGTGAGTGCATTAAGGGTCACGCCGGGCAGGTCGCTGAGCAAATGGTTTTGAACGGACGCATCGGCTTCCAAATCGGCTTCATAGAATTCGAGCGCTGAAAAGTTCATGATCGCCTCGTGCATGCGATATTGAATACCGAGCCGCCGCGTCACCTGGGGGCCATAAAGGTTCACCAGGCGTTCCATCAGGCTGACGCCGAAACCTTGTTGCGAGGCTTCGCGGGAGATGATGGTGGGAGGAAGCTGGCAATGGTCGCCGGCCAAAATCACGCTTTGGCTACGCAAGAGCGGCAGCCAACAGACAGGCTCGGTGCACTGGGCCGCCTCGTCAATGACGGCCAGATCGAAGGTGCGCTGGCCGAGAATCTCGCTGTTGAGCCCGGTCAATGTCGCGCATAGCACATTGGCCCCATCCAAGATGCGTTCGACCACTTGGTCTTCGAGTTTGCGGGCGTCAGTGAGAAGCGCCCGGCCTTCCTGGCGCAGCGCCTGTCGCGTTCCCGGTTCCGGCTTGGCGCGCGTGAATTTGCCCGCTTGGCGAAAAAGCGCGAACGCCTTCTTCGCCAACTTGCGCGCCTGGCGGGTGCCGTCGTGTTCCTCGATCATGAGATCGAGCGTGTGCTCGCGCAGCGCCGGCAACACGCGGGCGGGATGGCCCAACCGCACCGCATTTTCTCCGTTGGCCAAGAGGCGCTCCAGCATGTTATCCACGGCAAGATTGCTCGGGGCGCACGCCAACACCTTTTGGCCGCGACGCACGGCTTGCCGAATCAGTTCCACCACCGCCGTCGTCTTGCCGGTGCCCGGCGGGCCATGCAAAACAGCCACATCCTTGGCCGACAGTGCGAAGCCGATCGCTGCTTTCTGCGATTCATTGAGCGAGGCATCGAGCGGGACAAGCGGTGCTTCGGGAGCGAATTGAGGCGCCGCCTCGCCGAGCAATACTTTCCGCAAATCGGCCAAGCGGTCCCGCGTCGCCGTGCGTGCCCGGTCCAAAGCCCCAATTTGCCGTTGCCGGGCGGCTTCGTCGGTGGACAGATCGAGCCGATAGGTGGCGGCGCGTTCGTCTTCGTCGGGGGGTTCGGCGATGGCGACGCTCAGCGTCATGCGGTTGCGCTCGCAAACGACGCCGCGCCAGCCGTCCCCTTCTTCGGCGCCGCTCGCGGACAGCAATATGGGTGCGCCGGGCTCGAGCCGATTCCACGGCAGCGAAAGCGTGCGATTGCGCTTGGCGAGCGTGAGGATGCAGCGTCCACCCAGGCCCGACGTTTCCTCAGCGATCACGAGGCCCACGAGGCATTCGCCGGTGCGCTCCGCCGCTGCGGCAGGCTGGCGCTGAACGTCTTCAAGGGTCTGCCGGGCTTCAGCCGCCGACTCTAATTCGACAAGGCGCGTTAGCTTCTGAAAGTGGTCATTCGGATCGACGGGAACAACCGTGTCCGCGGTGATCCAGGCGCGTAGTCGGCGTTCGCGAAGCGTTACGCCATCGAGCGTTTTGACGAGCCGGCCTTCCTTTTCCGCGGGCACTTCGATGGTGGCGGTCGCGCCGACCAATTCGATGCGGCCAATTTGCTCGCGCCGCAAGCCGCCGCTACCGCAGAGAAGACTGAAGATTTCGCCCTTGGTGGTCCGCGGCGGCAGTGGTTCGAGGTGAAGGAGGTGCATGGGAATTCCAGTAGGTCCCGCCTGCCGGGCGGGACTTGGACCGTGCAAAATGATGCGCTTGACACGGTTTATGGCTTAGCCGAGATTTTGCAAATAAGACACGCCCCTGCACGCGTGAGGTCCCGCCCGGCAGGCGGGACCTACTTGCGGATACCGGCTTCGGGGAGCTTGGGCCGGGTTACTTTATGATGCTCGGCGGGGGGCTCTTTGTCTTTGCAGCCGATCATTGGCAGCAGGACGATCAACAACAAGCCAATGCGAGCATACCTCATGGTACATTTCCAGTAGGTCCCGCCTGCCGGGCGGGACCTGGACTGTGCAAAACGAAGCGATTGGGACGGTTGGTAGCTTACAAAAGGTTTCGCGATAAGACACGTCCCTGCACGTTTGAAGTCCCGCCCGGCAGGCGGGACCTACTCCAGGAACCGTAGGGCCAGGTTCGGTAATCATTAACGAGATTCGCCTTTACTGGATTCCTACGAATGTATTCGACAATTTTATCGTCTTCGTCATCCGAACGGGACCAGTGATCGAACCATTCTCTTTGCCAAAAGCGTTCACTTTCTCCTCCAAGGATTTTCGCGGCGCAATGACCGGTCCAGCGTTTAAAATCTTCCATGGTGCCCTTTAAGCCCATTTCACCAACAGTGCAAAAAAGATGGATATGTGTCGGCATCAGGACATATTCGAACATTTGCCATTGTCCCGTTTTCTCACGATGCTCAATTGCTTCGACGATTAAACGTGCGATATCGTCATTTTGCAAGTAGGGATGCCAGTGCGCCCGATCCAACCATGCTTCCATTTCGCGAAAGATAAGGCGTTGAATGTTTAATCGGCTTGCTGGGTCGCTTGCCGCAACTCTGTGAAGTTGGGCAGACAGTTCGCGCACGCGTTGCTGTCCTTGCCGTGGAATAGCGCCGGCAAGATGAATGGTAATGAAATATCGCCCGTCCTCAACTTCCCAGTGGGGAAGCCGATCCACCCAAAAAGCCGTCGTCTTGGGCTGACGCATGGCGGGATCCAAGTAGGTCCCGCCTGCCGGGCGGGACCTGGAATGTGCAAAACGAAGCGATTGGGACGGTTGGTAGCTTACAAAAGGTTTCGCGATAAGACACGTCCCTGCACGTTCGAAGTCCCGCCCGGCAGGCGGGACCTACTAGAAATCGCTGACCGTCTCGGCCCCTGCACGCGTGGCCAACGCGGGCAGGATCGGGTCCACTTCATTGGCCAGGAAATGAACGGATCCGTCCGCAAAAAGGAAATTGGCGCCGCCGGAGTGGAGGCTCCAGAAATGCGTCTGATCGCACTCGTTGGCAATTGCTCCCGGCCGAAGGCCGATGTTGTCCACGGGGCAGCTGAAAGCCGAGGCATAGCCTGATTCGCGGGCGCCCATGATCACGTCGCCCGTGCCAACTGTGTCGTATCCCGCGCCTGCATACCACCAGCCGAAAACCAAGTCCGCGCTCGGGGGCCGTTCGCCAACCATGAGCGTATTGCTCGCACCATCGAAAATGTCGATGAGACGGACCTTCGAAAAGCAATAAAGGATGCCGTCGTTGGACTGGCTGGAAGTTCCGCTGACGCCAAGATAGGAAGTGAACGCTACCGTCATCGGGTTGCCGATGCCGGTGTCGACTTCGGTCGCGATCAGGTCACGAAGGTCTGCCGGGCACTTGTAGGCGGACATCTCCGTCGCGACGCCGACATGCGGCGGGACGCCGCCAAAATCCTCGAAAATGAAATTGCCCCACGGATTCGGCGAACGCGCATATTCGCCGTTGATGGTATTGGCGAGCGGCTCCTGCTCCATGAAGGGAAGAATGCGAGCCATCCAACTGAGATAAGGATATGGCGTGGAGGGCGCAACATTTACCGGAACCTCCATTCCGGGCGGAAAGCGATTGTAGGTGCCGTGATAGCCGTGCAGCGCCAGGCCCGTCTGTTTCAAATTGTTCTGGCATTGAGCACGGCTGGCGGCGGCGCGGACATTTTGCACGGCGGGGACCAAGAGCGCGATGAGTATCGCGATGATCGCTATCACGACTAGCAATTCGACAAGCGTAAAGGCATGCCGAACTTTCCCCGATGACATGGCTCCCTCCGGAAGGCGGGAAAAGAATGGAGACCACATATCGCACAAACCATGTGGGATGAGCCCCCGCGTCATCTTTAATTAAACAGGGCTTGGATGGGAAACACAAGAAGAACCGCGACGCTACTCCGGTTCGTGACGTGCTTCGTGTTCCTCGATCAAGGCGCGTGCGCGCTCCGAATCGGGGGCCGGGACTTGCACTTTGATTTCAAGCGCGTTGAGCCCGGCTTCGGCCGCTTGGTTGACGCCGTCGAGGAAGCAGGGAATGCTCTCCGATTGGAGAAAGTTCTTGATGATCTCCGCCTTCACCGGGTTGCTCAACGTGTAGACGGTCACCAACTCTTCGAAATCCATTGGGCACCTCAGGTTAAGGGACAAGAGCGATCATGGAGACGCCTGAAAACGAGCCTGCGCCTTGGACCAGTCGCCGATCATGGCTTGCAAGGTCACCAGTTGGTTTTGCCGCCACACTTCCAGGCGCAGCGCGCTGGCCGATCGGCAGGCCGCTGATCAAGTTGATCAAGTGATTCTCGGATCGAATCGGGATGGCTTCGACTTTGAGAATGACGTCGCTGACCTGCAAGCCGGCGCTGGCGGCCGGCGTTTCCGGATAGATCTTTTCTACAAGCGCGCCCTGGACGCGATCAAGTCCCAATTTTATGGCATCGTTGGGCTCGAAGGTGTTGGCCAATTGCATGCCCAGGTAACCGCGCTGGACCGTGCCCTGTGTGAGGAGTTGATTCATGACGCGCTTGATGAGGTTGACCGGGATGCTGAAGGCGACGCCGCTGTTGCTGCCGTTATGGGAGGCAATGGCGGTGTTGATGCCGATGACCTCGCCGTTCAAATCGACGAGTGGGCCGCCGCTCGAGCCGGGATTGATCGCGGCATCGGTCTGGAGAAACTCCTTGATGCGAATGGTGTTGCCCAAGCTGACTTGGCCCCGGTCGCGAGCGCTGATGATGCCGTGGCTCACGGATTGATTGAGGCCAAAGGGGCTGCCGATCGCCAACACCCAGCGGCCCACCTTGGCATTGTCGCTGTTGCCCAGCGTGGCCGTGGGCAAGTTGACGGCGCCGTTAAGACTCAAAATGGCGATATCGCTTTCGGGGTCGGCCCAAACCTGACCGGGCTTAAAGATGCGTCCGTCGGCCAGATGCACGGTGATCTGCTCGATTCGGGCCTGGCTGACGACGTGGTTGTTGGTCAGCACGAAGTAGCCGTCGCGCCCATCGACCTTGAGGATTACCCCGGAGCCCGATTCCTCGACGGGTCGATTTTTCCCCGCGGTGGCGTTGTTGGCTGCCGGTTTGGCCGGCTTGATCGCCTCCACGGAAACGACTGCGGGGCTGACCCGTCCGGCAATCGCTTCGAAGCGGTCGCTGAGAATTTGAAGCGGGTCGACACTTGCCGATTGAAAATCATGCGTCTGAGCCGACAGGCGCGGGCCAAGGGCAACCGTTCCCTGGAAAGCGGTCGCGCCGCCGAAAAAAAGCGCCACGCCGACTACACCAACGAAGATGGTTCGTTTCATGGATTCGCGCCCAAAGGAAAACTGGCGACCCCTTGTTAGGGCGGCACTCACGAGCCGTCACTAATGCCGGACGGCTCAGGAGAGCCGTCCCACGGAACTCTTGGCGGAGTCCGAGGTCGCACCCAATTGTAGACGGAGGCGCAGCCCGAAGTTGAGAAAATCCGTGCTTTTTTTGAAGGACGCGTTTGCGAGATGCCCTATAAACGCCAAAAGCCCGCGGCTTTAGCGCGGGCTTTTGCGACAAATTCGCCAAGCTTAGCGGTTGCTCGGAATATCCATTTCAATATCGGACAAGTCCACTTCGCGCTGATCCTCCAGCGGGGTGGGCGAATCGGACACCTTCTCCCAATTGCTGCCGGGCCCGCCGCCCCAGGTGCCGTAAAGCTCCATCTCGCGCTGGCATTCAATGCACGTGGTGCTGAATGGCAACGCATTGAGCCGGCTCACGGGAATTTTCTTCTGGCATCCTTCGCAAACGCCGAAGTTGCCCTGTTTCAATCGAGCCAAGGCTCGATCGATCTGGGAAAGCTCGCGTGCTTCCAGTTCGGCAAGTTGAGAGGAAACCTCTTCACTACCCGAGTCAAACGCCGCGTCCGCGCTGTCGCCGGTGTCGTTGGATTTATAATTACGCAGGTCTTTTAGTTGTCCGCCCAACCGTCGCCGCAATTCATCGCGACGGGACGTCAGAGATTTATGCAGGCGGAGCAAGGCATCATGTCTGGCCATGGCTCACCACCTTTCTATTGATGAAAAACACCCAGGTCAAGAAAACGTCACACGGTTGACTAGCAAGTTACGTGCCAACAACCATTAATCGGCCGCGCTCCTTTTTGCCTGCCCGCATGACACGCTCAAAAAACAACTTATGTCCAATCTTCCAGAGGAAGCTCACAAGCACCCCCCGGCTTGCCCTTACGTCGTTTTGATCCAAGACCAAACTCGCACGTTTCAAAATTGAGCAAGTTCCGCATGGGCTGGTTCACTTCGGACGGCTTCCCGTGTGCTAAGTATAGCTGACAAAATTAACCCGTAGTGGAACGGAAACAGAGATTAGCTGGTTTAGGCGACCTTACAGGCCGTTTTGTCGCGCTAACTGCCCTTGCAAAAAAGGCCCAAAGCGATTCGTTGGCCACATGGACACTTACGCGTATTTAGAGACCCGAAACCAAAAATGGGTTCGGCGCGGTACACGAATTACGTAAATCCTTCCCGGCCTGCCTAAACTGCCGCCTTGATGGTCGGGATTGACCGTTTTGAGGCTGAAACGTACAGATTGCCCCGGCAGAAACTGTTCTCGCGCGTTCCGCTGGGACCGCGCGCACAGCCGGGAGCATGGACGGATGACAGGGCGCGGCCCCAAGGTAATTTGGTTGATCATTCTGACGCTCGGCAGCGCCGCCGCGCCTGCAAGTGCAGAGGCTCCGCCCGCATGGTTGCCCAAATACGACTTGGACATCCGCTTGGACACCAACCAACGAACCGGCGCGGTTACCGAGCGCGTAACCTGGACCAACACGTCCGAAAGACCCATCGGCGAGATCGTCTTCAACGCTCATGCCCATTACACGATCCCCAGCCAAGACATCGGCACGCTCGCCAAGATATTGGAGATTCTGCGGATGTCGCCCAGTGAAGCGATGAGCTTCGACGGTCCGGCATTGGATGTCCGCCAAGTAAATCTCCTTTCACCAACCAACGCATCCGTTTGCCAGCTCCCTTTTCATTTCCAGGCGGACAACGCCACCGCCCTGGTTGTCCCGCTGCGCCAGGCTCTTAAGCCTGGTGATTCGGTGACGCTTGAACTGCATTTGACGCTAAAAATTCCGCCCAAGAAAGGTCGCTGGGGCCAGTGGGATGGCGTTACTACACTCGCCCAATGGTTGCCCGTCGTGGCGGTCTATGAGAGGCGCGAGGTGAGAGACGAGGGGCGAGAAGGCGATCACCCCCCCCGCCCCCCCCCTTCGCAAAGGGGGGAGATTTCCGGAGCCCCCCCTTCACAAGCGGGAGCGGTTGCCGGTGCGCTCCTCTTCACAAGCGGGAGCGGTTGCCGGTGCCCCCGCTTCGCAAGCGGGGGCGCTGTCCGGTTCCCCCCCTTACGAAGGGGGGGCTAGGGGGGGTCGCTGGAACCCCACTCCCTTCATCCCGTGGCACCAACCGTTCTACAACGAGGCCGGCGTCTACACGGTCCAGATCACACTACCCTCCGACCAGAAACTCGCATGTTCGGGCACCATTCAAGAAAGCCGCGACCTGGGCAACGGCTGGACGCGCCATGCGGTCGCGCCCGATTTGCCTGCGCGACTTCGCCCTCATTTGCAGCGCTCGCTTTCAGGAATATTTGGGCGATGCCGGCGGCACGCGCGTGCGCGTCCTGGCATTGCCGGAGCATGAATTTTACGCTCGCAAAACACTCGAGACGGTCGCCCAGGCGTTGCCCACCTACAACCGCTGGTTCGGACCTTATCCCTATCCGCAATTCACCGTCGTCGAAGCCTATTTCGGCTGGAACGGCAACGAGTGCGGCAGCCTCGTGATGATCGACTACCGCATGTTCGGCATGCCCCATCTGGCGCATGCCTATATCGACTACCTGGTCTCGCATGAGCTTTGCCATCAGTGGTGGTACGGCGTTGTCGGCACCAACGGCTACGCCGAAACCTGGATGGACGAAGGCCTGGCGACCTACTTCAGCCATCGGCTCGTGACCGCGAAGGTGGGCAGGGACAACAAGCTCCTCGAATATCCCCGCAACCTCGAATGGCTCCCCAACATCGCCCGCGAGGACTTCCGCAACTATGGCTACATCGGCGTGCCGCGCCCGTGGGCAGATCTTTCCCACGGTCCAGGAGATGCCGAAGTTTGGCCACCTCGCCAACTTGTCCGCCTACGCCTATGACCGGGGCAGCAAGATCGTCGGCATGATCGAGGAACGCCTGGGCGAGACCGCGTTTTTGGACTTCATGCGGACCGTCTACCAGAAATATCAGTTATCGCATCCTCCGCGTCGCCGACTTTCAGCGCGAGTTGGAAGCTTATACCGGCCGATCCTGGGATGACTTTTTTCGCCATTGGCTCTATGGCACCGGCATGTGCGACTGGTCGGTGGCCAGCGTGACCCTGGACGATCAAACGACTTCCTCGCGCTTGCGGCCATTCTGCCTCATGCCACGCGGTGACGCCGACAGGGGAGGCGATCCGTTACCGGTCAAGGCCGTCGTGACGCTGAAGCAGCGTGGCGGCATGAACGAGCCGACCGTGCTGGGCTTCCGCTTCGGGGATGGCACGGATTACCAGGTGCGCATTCCGATCATGCCCGATGTGCCGGTGCTCGAGTTGGAAGATTCCAAAGCCAAGATCGAGTGCTCGGTGACGCCGTCCCCCAAGGCGGCGGCACGGGCACGGCGACGGTCCGCGTCGAGATCCTGCTGCCGGCCGAGCCGACGCAAATTTCGGTGGACCCCGATCGCATTCTGCTCGACAGCAACCCGACGAACAACCACTGGAAGCCGGACGTCCGCTGGCGGCTGACGCCGCTGTATACGCAACTCGAAGAGACGGATGTCACCAACGCCTATGACCGCTGGAACGTGATCGTCGGCCCGTGGCTTTATGGCTCGGCTTACAACGATCCGTGGTACACGCGCTCGCCGCTGGCGGGTTTCAAGGCGACCGTCTATCGCACGCAGGAATTCATGGCCGGCGCCTTCGTCGCTTATCGCAGCAACGACCGCAACGTCGTCGCCGGCGTCGAGTGCTTTGTGGGACCACGTGCCGCTGCCCAACACCCAAATCGGCGTGAGCGTGGAAAAAAGCCTGGCCACGCTCGGGGACCGATGCGCCCTGCAGCCGAGCGGTCATTTATGGCCGGTATATCTTGCTTCCGAGCAGCTCGCTTGTACTTGCCGCCGTTTGAATATGTCGAGACGTTTGCGCGTGGCCCAGAACCGCTGCCTGCCCGATCCGCATAATCCGCCGCCGAGCGCCGATCCCTTCAATGAGCGGCCGGGCCTGGGCATCCATTATCACAAGAACTATTTGACGCCCTATTGGGACGCCGAAGGGCGGCATCGCGCTCGATGCGCACCTACCAATATGGCTTGCCGATTTTCGGCAACTCGACCAGCTTCAATCAGGTCTATGGCCAGGCCTCGCTTGTCAAAAGCATGCCGCGCTTGGACGCACTGGGCGATGGACCCGTCGCTGCGACTGGCTGCGGTCGAACGCGCTGGGCGTTTCGGCTGGGCGGAGCCGCCGCGCTGCCGCTCAACGGCGAGTTCTTTTCGCTCGGAGGCGGCGATCAATTTCGCGGCTACGATTTGAGCCAACGCCAGGGCAGCATCACCTGGGTCGGCAGCGTCGAGTGGCGCGTGCCGGTCTTCACCGATGTCAGCTGGGACCTCTGCGATCACGTCGCCGGCATTCGCAACGTCTACCTCGCCCCGTTTTACGACGTCGGCGACGCCTACGTCAGCGGCCATTCCCTGGGCCCGACCGCCCATGCCGTCGGCGCCGGCCTGCGCTCGATGTCGCCTGGCTGGGCCTCATCGAACGCACCATCCTTCGCTTGGACGTCGCCAAAGCCATCGGCGGCGACACGCCGGTGCAATTTTGGTTTGGGGTGCAGCATCCGTTTTAGCCACGCCGCGGGTTAAGGCACTCCCAAGTGCGCGGATCTTTGAGTTCGCAAGCATAGAGGAACCCGCGGGTTTCGGGGTACCTCAACCCGCGGCTTGGCCCCGAATCACCTCATAGACGTAGCCGTGCGGTTTCCACCGGCGCTTCCTCGGTCCAGCAACGAGAATTGTTTTTTCGACCGCTCGCATCGTGTAAAATAAAAGCGCACTTGCTCCCCCTCGCGGTTCCTAGGAAAGGATGGACGCCATGACTCCGATTCGTCATCTCCAAGCTTGACACTGCTTGCTGTCGGTCTGCTCGCTTGCACCCTACCGGTCGCGGCCGATTCGGTGCAATTGTCGAATGGTGACACGCTCCATGGCCGAGTCGTCAGCCTGGACGATAAGCAGCTGCATCTTCAAAGCGATACGTTGGGCCAACTGGACGTGCCGCGGGCCAAGGTCGTGACGATCACGTTTGGCGAGAAGAAAGCCAGCGCCGCGGCCGCGTTACCCAAGGCCGGCAAGACCGAGGCCACGCCCGAAGCGATACTCAAGCAACTGAAAACATCAGGCGTTCAAGCCAAGGATGTCAGCGACATTCAAAAAATGTTTCCGCTCTTGGCAACTCCCGAGGCATCCAGTTATTTCAACGACACGGTCAAGGGACTCCTCGGCGGCTCGCTCAATGTCGGCGACATCCGCAAGGACGCCATTCGCGCCCGCGACGAGCTGAAGAAAGCCGTCAAAGGCCTGGGTCCGGATGTGGAAGCCGGCGTTTCCCCCTATCTCATGATCCTCGATAAATTCATCCGTGAAACGGATCCTCCCAAGACGGTGAAGCCCGAAGCACCCAAGACAGAAAAGAGCAAGAGCCCGAAGTAAAGTTTCTGGTGGACCAGACATTTCTGTGTGCGCGGAAGGGTAGCACGCCCTGAGGTACTCCGAAGTGAGGCGCTGACCTCCCCACGCCCTTCGGAGTACCTCAGGGCGTGCCACCCGAGACGCCGACAGCTTAGACTCCTATTTCACCCAGCACTGACCCTCATAGCACGTCACCAGCCAACGGACGGCTTCTTCCGGCGAGTCGGTGATCTGGACGAGTCGCAGATCTTTGTCCTCGATGTTGCTCGCCGCCAGGACGCGGTCGCGCAGCCAATCGAACAAGCCTTTCCAGTAGTCCGTGCCGATGAGCACCACGGGAAAGGGCTGGATTTTGCCGGTTTGGATCAGCGTCAAGCGCCTCGAACAGTTCATCGAGCGTGCCGAAGCCGCCGGGAAAAAGAACGAAGCCTTCGGCATATTTGATGAACATCGTCTTGCGGCAAAAGAAATAGCGGAAGTTGACGGAGATGCCAACATAGGGATTGGTCGCCTGCTCGCGCGGCAATTCGATGTTGCAGCCGATGGACAAGCCGCCGGCCTCATGGGCGCCGCGATTGGCCGCCTCCATGATGCCCGGTCCGCCGCCGGTGATGACGCGCGAAGCCGCTCTGCGCGAGCAGAAAGCCCAGTCTTCGGGCGGCTTGGTACATGGGATCCGCCGGCCTGGTGCGCGCCGAGCCGAAGATGGTAATGGCGGCGCCGACTTCGGCAAGGGCATCGAAGGCGTGGACGAATTCGCCTTGAATGCGCAAGACGCCGCCAGGGATCGCCGTGGGTGAACGCCGCCTGCTCGGGCACGCGCGCGACGGGTCGCTTTTGCTTGGGGCGCTCGAGGAGCAATTCATCTTCGGTTTTTTCCCCGGCGCGCGCCGCTCGGCTCAACGACAAGTTGGGGATATGCGGCGCCGCGGCATTATGCAGGCGTCTGGCATTGGGTATCCTCGCGCCATGAATAGACCTCAATAATTAAGCAGGTTCGCGCATATCCGCGGGATTCGGAGTACCTCATCCCGCGGCGTTCGGCCTACCGCTACTTCATCGCGGCTCCTTTGCGAATCTGGCGCAAGCATCTTGCTATGATTATCAATTCGGCGGCACTTGCCGTTTAGTTTCGCAGGAGGTAGCCGGTCATGACCGTCCCACATTATCCCGAGGCGATCCGCCAGCTATGGGCGGAACGATCGCCTGAACGAGCTCGGTCCCGGCCAGCCGAATCGAGCCATGAAGCCGTTTTTGGCCGTCTTAACGTCGGATCTCCTAGTGTCGCCCCGCCCCGTCCGTGACGCTGACGCCGCCCAGGCCTGCGTGGCCGGACTTTGGTTATATCATGATTTCCGAGAAGAGGCACATCGCATCAGCCAGGATCTGAAAACGTCCGAGGGAAGTTACTGGCATGGCCTGGTGCATCGCCGCGAGCCGGACGCCGGCAATGCGGCCTACTGGTTCCGCCGGGTCGGCGATCATCCAATCTTCGCCGCCCTCATGGCCGGAGGCGCGTGCGCTGGGCTTTCAGCTGGCAACGGACTCCTGGGACCCGTTTCAATTTATCGACCTATGCGAGGAACACCGCGGCAGCGGCAATCGACCAAGAAATGTTGCTCCGCAAGGTGCAGCGGCAAGAATGGCAATTGCTCTTCGATTGGTGCTTTCAAAAAGCCGGCATGCATACATTGAATCCAAAGTCTCACCTTTTGAAGGAGGCCGCCATGGGCTTGCTCGCGGATTGGCAAATCAAGAAAGAAGTCTCCATCGAGCCGTTTGCCGAGGAATCGCACCGGCCCGGCATGATCTCGTATGGCGTGTCGAGTTACGGCTATGACGTCCGCGTCGGCCGCAGTTTCAAAGTCTTCACCAATGTCTATGGCGCGGTGATCGACCCCAAGAAGTTCGACCCCAGCGCCTTTCGTCGATATCGAGGCGGATTTCTGCATCATCCCGCCCAACAGCTTCGCCTTGGCCGAGACGGTCGAATCGTTCGTGATTCCGCGCGACATCCTGGCGACCTGCCTGGGAAAATCGACCTATGCCCGCTGCGGCATCATCGTCAACGTCACGCCGCTGGAACCGGAGTGGCGCGGCAAGATCACCATCGAGATTTCGCAACACGACGCCGCTGCCGGCCAAGATTTACGCCAACGAGGGCATCGCCCAGATCCTCTTTTTCCGCGCCGACCAAGTATGTGAGAAGAGCTATGCCGACAAGAAGGGCAAATACCAGGATCAAAAGGGGCTGACTTTGCCGTTCGTCGTGGGCGGTCAGCTGCCGGGAAAGTGAACATCAGCCCCAGAAAAAGCACGGGCGGAACCGGCCGTGCCACCACGGATTTCCTGGATTTTTAACGGATTTTTCGCGGTTTCTTCATTCTCATTCAGTCTTTTACGCGACCGGCTTAAAGTGACAGGCACCTGTCAATATTTTGGGCCGTAAAGGCTGCGAATGCAGTATCTTCGGCATTGCTAATTTGCTTTTTCCAACCAGGCCATTTTGTATAGTGGATACATCTTCACAGATTGTCACACGGTTTGGTTTTGAATGCAGGGCTTCGCGTTTACGAACGCCGATATATCTGTTAGGATGACCAGTAGATTTTAGTTCACTTGCAGGATGTTTCCTTATGCATGTTCCTCGCCGCTTTACCGCCGACGGCACTGATCCCTTTGCTTCCATCGCTTTCGCGGCCCGCTCCTCGCGGATCGTCAATCCCGACGGCACCGTCGTCTTCGAAATGAAAGAGGTGATGGTGCCGGAAGAATGGTCGCAAGTCGCCGTCGACATCCTGGCACAGAAATACTTCCGCAAAGCCGGCGTTCCCAAGAAGACCGACACGGTCGCCGGAGCCAGGCGTGCCCAAGTGGTTGCAGCGCGGCAAGCCGACGGCGGGCGCGGCACTGACGCAAGAGACCGACGCCCGGCAAGTGTTTCGCCGTCTGGCGGGCTGTTGGACCTATTGGGGCTGGAAAGGCGGCTACTTCTCCAGCGAGGGCGATGCCCGAACCTTTTATGACGAAACCTGCTACATGCTGGCCAAGCAGATGGCAGCCCCCAACAGTCCGCAATGGTTCAACACCGGACTGCACTGGGCCTACGGCATCGAGGGGCCGCCGCAGGGACATTATTTCGTCGATGCCGCCACGCGCGACATGACCCGCTCGACCAGCGCTTACGAGCGGCCGGCGCCGCACGCCTGCTTCATCCAGTCGATCAATGATGACCTCGTCAACGAGGGCGGCATCATGGACTTGTGGGTGCGCGAAGCACGCATCTTCAAGTATGGCTCGGGGACCGGCAGCAACTTTTCGAGCTTGCGCGGCGAAGGCGAACCGTTGTCCGGGCGGCGGCAAATCGAGCGGCCTCATGAGCTTCCTCAAGATCGGCGATCGCGCCGCCGGGGCCATCAAGTCCGGCGGCACCACCCGCCGCGCCGCCAAGATGGTCGTGCTCGACCTCGACCATCCCGACATCGAAGATTTCATCACTTGGAAGGTCGTCGAAGAGCAGAAGGTCGCCGCCCTGGTGGCCGGCTCCCGGCAGCTGAATCGCCATTTGAACGCCATCCTCAAGGCGTGCCAGGCTGCCTCGCCGGCCGCACCGCTTTTCCCAGGCGAAGACGAGTGGCACAGAACGCGAACGCTTCGACAAGACCAAGAACACCGAATTGCGCAAAGCCATCGGCGACGCCCAGGCCGCGCTGGTTCCCGCCAACTACATCGAGCGCACGCTGCAGCTGGCCAAGCAAGGGTTACACGGCCCTGCGCATCGACGAATACGACACCGATTGGAACTCCAAGGCCTATTTCACCGTCTCGGGCCAAAACTCAAATAACTCCGTCCGCATCGACAGCAAGTTCATGCAAGCACTTGAGGAGGACGGCGACTGGAATCTTTACTGGCGTACCGAGAAGGAAAAAGCCGCCAAGGAAGGCCGCCCGCGCCAAGCCGCGCCGCAGCCTCAAGGCACGCGAACTTTGGGACCAGATCGCCTATGCCGCCTGGTCGTGTGCCGATCCGGGCGTGCAGTTCGATACCACCGTCAACGAATGGCACACCTGCCCCAGTGACGGCCGGATCAATGCGTCGAATCCGTGCTCGGAATACATGTTCCTCGACGACACCGCCTGCAACCTGGCGTCGCTCAACATGCTCAAGTTTTACGATCTTCGGCAAGCACCACTTTGATGTCGACGCCTTCCGGCACGCAACGCGCCTGTGGACGCTCATCCTCGAAATCTCCGTTTACATGGCTCAGTTTCCCAGCAAAGTCGTGGCTCAAAAGTCTTATGACTATCGCACCTTGGGGCTGGGCTACGCCAACATGGGCACGTTGCTCATGGTTCAGGGCATCCCCTATGACTCGCCCGAAGGCCGGGCCCAATGCGGCGCTCTCGGCGCTGATGCATGCGGCGTCGTATGCCATGTCCGCCGAGATCGCCGGCGAGGTCGGGCCGTTCCGGCGCTATGAAGCCAACCGCGATGCGATGCTGCGGGTGGTCCGCAATCACCGCCGAGCTGCTTACAACGCGCCCGCCAAGGAGTACGAGGCGCTCAACGATCACGCCGGTCGGCCTGAGCGACAACGATTGTCCCGCGTACCTCTTGCAAGCCGCCCGCAAGGAAGCGGACCTGATGGTCACGCTGGGCGAGAAATTCGGCTTCCGCAATGCCCAGGTCACCTGCATCGCGCCGACCGGCACCATCGCCCTGGTCATGGATTGCGACACCACCGGCGTCGAGCCCGACTTCGCCCTGGTCAAGTTCAAGAAGCTCGCGGGCGGCGGCTATTTCAAGATCATCAACGCTTCCATTCCCCCCGCGCTCGAGCGGCTCGGCTACGCCAAAAGCCAGATCGACGACATCATTCAGTATTGCCGCGGCAGCGGCACGTTGGACGGCTGCCCGCACCTGAATCGCGCCAGCCTCAAAGCCAAGGGCTTTACCGATGAAGTCCTCGCCAAGGTCGAAAGCCAGCTGGCTGGCGCCTTCGATCTCAGTTTCGTCTTCAACCGCTGGACCATCGGTGAAGACTTCCTCAAGACGCTGGGCCTCAAGGAAGAGCAGTTCAGCGAGCCGAGTTTCGATCTGCTCGGCACCCTTGGTTTCACCCGCGAGCAAATCGCCCAGGCCAACGATTACGTCTGCGGCACCATGACCATCGAAGGGGCGCCGCACCTCAAACAGGAGCACTATCCCGGTTTTCGACTGCGCCAACAAATGCGGCAAGCAAGGGCCAGCGCTATCTGTCGACGGAGGCGCACATTCGCATGATGGCCGCCGCCCAGCCGTTCGTCTCCGGTGCCATTTCCAAAACGATCAACATGCCCCACTCGGCGACGGTCGAAGACGTCAAAAATGCCTACACGCTGAGTTGGCGGCTCATGCTCAAAGCCAATGCCCTTTACCGCGACGGCTCCAAGCTGAGCCAACCGCTCAACACCGTGCTCGACGCCATCGACGAGCCGCTCGCCGAAGAGCCGCAAGGCCGAGCCGTTGCGCATCGCCGAGAAAATCGTGCACCGCTACATCGCGCGGCGCCGCCGCTTGCCGGATCGCCGCGCCGGCTACACGCAAAAATCCCGCATCGGCAACCACAAGATTTATCTGCGCACCGGCGAATACGAAGACGGCACGCTGGGCGAGATCTTCATCGACATGCACAAGGAAGGTGCCGCCTTCCGCAGCATGACCAACTGCTTCGCCATCGCCATTTCGCTCGGCCTGCAGCACGGCGTGCCGCTGGATGAATTCGTCGATGCCTTCCTGTTCACCCGCTTCGAGCCCAACGGCATGGTCCAGGGCAATCCGCACATCAAGATGACGACCTCGATCATCGACTACATCTTCCGCGAGTTGGCCATCACCTATCTGGATCGCCATGAGCTCGCGCACGTCTCTCCCGCCGACCTGCGCGGCGACGCGCTGCACAACGAGGATCCGGCGACGAGCCCGAATTCGACGGAGAGGAAGTCGTCGAGGAACGCATGGTCGACGCCAAGCCGGCGCCGCTCGGCAAGGCCTTTGCCACGCCCCGCTCAGGCCATCTGCGGCCTATGCCGGACTCCAGTCACGGTCTCGGCTAACGGCCCCGGCCACAAGAACGGCAACGGCCCGGCCGTCGCGTTGCATGCCGCCTCGCCGATCGATAAAGTCCGGCTCGCCCGCCTCAAAGGTTATGAAGGCGATCCCTGTTCGGAATGCGGCCAATTGACGCTGATTCGCAGTGGGGCGTGCTGCAAGTGTGACACGTGCGGGGCATCGTCCGGCTGCAGCTGAAAAAGCGCAAAGTTTAGCCGCGACGCGCTAGCGGAGCGGGACTGAAACCTTCCGTGACAACAACCGGTTTTTCTGGTAACCTCTTTCACATGGGCCAGACTAAAGAGAATAAAACTGTGTCAAATGGGACTCGTATTGCGGTAAGCACCGAGCATGTCGAGGTTACCCCAGGAACCTGTGGCGGAAAACCTCGGATCGCTGGGCACCGCATTCGTGTTCAGGATGTCGTACTCTGGCATCAACGAGCGGGAATGACACCGGATGAGATCGTGTCAGCTTATCCGACCATGGCACTTTCGGATGTATATGCTGCCCTCGCCTACTACCATGACCACCGAGCCGAAATCGACGCCGATATCCACGAAGCGGATCAATTTAGTGCTCGCCTTAAATCGCAAGGACCCTCCATTTTAGAAAAGATAGCGGCCAGGAATGCCAAGATCAATTCTCTTCCACCTCGATGAGAATTTCCATCGCGGAATCGCTGACGCGCTCCGCCGCCACGGGGTCGACGTCACTACAGCCCCCGACGCGGAACTCATTGGAGCCACTGACGACGACTAACTTAATTTCGCCGTTAACCATAACCGCGCGATAGTTACACACGACACGGATTTCCTAAGACTTGGCAGTCAAGGATCGGAGCATCACGGCATTATTTTTTGCCAGCAGCAAAGCCAATCAGTGGGCGATACGATTCGAGCACTTCTGCTAGTTTGGGAGGTGTATGAGGTAGGAGAATTGGACAACAAAGTAGAATTCATCTGAACGATAATGGCAAAGCGGAGCGCGGGGCGTACGCCCCGCGCTCCGCTAGCGCAGTCGCGGCTAACCTTGTTGTTATTTATCGCACGATAAACGACGGGTAATACGAGGTCGTCGGTGCCACGACGGCGCCCGGCGTGTAGTAGCTCTGCGTGTACACGCCGCGCGGGCGGAAGATGCCGTAGCCGACGTAGGAGCGCGTCGTCACGGTGCCGGGAGCGACGACGGCGGCGGGAGCCGAGTAAGCCGGGGCTGAATACACTGTCGTGGAGGGATAATACGAATAGCTAACCGCCGGAGCGTAGTAACTCACCGCGGGAGCAGCATAATACGCGGGAGCGGCATAATAGGTGGTGACGGGTGGATAGTACGAGATGACCGGCGCGGGTGCCGCGATACACCGGAGGGGAATAGACCTGGACGTATTGCGCCGTGCGCCGATGTCGCGTGCGCCATGCACACCCAGGGCAACCGCCGCCACCGTCAGACCAGTCCGTGTGAGAAAGCGTCGCATGGTTGAATCTCCTCGTTAGTTGATCGACACAGAAAACCGCTTCCGGCGAACGGGCGCTGGGAAGCATCTGCCTACCGAACCCGCACTGCACACCGTCATTGTACAGCTGGAAGGCAAATGTCAATCGAGAAAGCCGGGAGAGGCATGCCTGCAAGCACCGCGCTCCTGCGCACCCATGACTTAACCAAGGATTACGGCACCTTTCGAGCCTTGACCGGCTGGACCTTGAAGTCAAGCCCGGTGAAATCGTGGGCCTGTTGGGTCCGAACGGCTCCGGAAAATCCACCGCCCTGCGCATCATGATGGGTTTTCTAAAGCCGAGCGGCGGCGGCGCTTGGATTGCAGGGCACGATTGCTGGCGCGCCAGCCACAAAGCTCGGGAGCAAGTTGGCTATTTACCCGGCGAACTGCGGCTCTATGAAAACATGACCGGCCGGCAACTGGTGCGCTTTCTCGCGCCCTGCGGCAAACGCCCGAGCCGGCGGCCATCGAACGCTTGGCCCGTGCCTTTGACATCGACCTGTCGCGTCCGATCGGCCAGTTCTCCTCGGGCATGAAGCGGAAAGTCGCCTTGCTCGAAGTCCTGCTGCCGCATACGCCGCTTCTTATTCTTGATGAGCCGACGAACACGCTCGATCCGACCATGCGTGACGAGCTTTTGGATCAACTCGTCGTGGCACGCGCACGCGAGGCCAGGCCGTGCTGTTCTCCTCGCATGTCCTTGGCGGAGGTCGAACGTATTTGCGATCGGGTCGCCATCCTGCGGCGAGGTCGGCTCGTGCATGCCCAGCCCTTGGCCGACGTTGCGTCGGTCAAGCACGTCGAGGCATCCTTTACGAGCCTCGCCGCCCTGCGACGTAACGTTGTCCGGGCAGCCGCGCGGCGCAATGCCACGATCATCGGTTAACCTTCGAATACGCGGGCCCGTTGCCGGACTTTGCTCGGCTGGCTTGGCACAGCACGCCGTCGTGGACGTGAAGATCGAGCCGCTTGGACTGGCGGGCATCTACCGACGAATATCACGGAAACGAGGCATGACGCATATCCTGGTTCGCAAGCTGCTGCGCGACCTGCGTGTCGGGCTCTGGTTTCGTCTGCTTGCTGCTGGCGGCGTTTCAGGTCTTGTGGGCGCGTGTGACGCAGCGGATCTCCGATTCGGGCCAAATCCTCGATTCGCTGCGGCAATTCGGTCTGTCGATCGACATGATCCGCGACCACGATTTTTCAAGGCCCGGGCCAGATCATTCAGGCGATCATCGGCGGCGAAAACATTCGCATCGACCATGCCGCCGACATGATCTCCATCAGCTACGTTCATCCGCTGACAATCTTCATCCTCAGCATCTGGGCCATCGGCCGTGCCTCCGGAGCGATTGCCGGCGAGATCGATCGCGGGCACCATGGAACTGCTGCTGGCCCAGCCGCTGCGCCGGTCACCAGGTCGTGTTCGCACACCTCGCCGTCGATTTGTCACCATTCCGGTGATATGCCTCAGCATCTGGGGAGGCACTTGGCTGGGCGCATCCCTGGTGGGCTTCATCGGCAACCCCAACCGAACCCTGGCCGTCGATCCTTGGGCGTTCGTTCCGGGCCTTGCCAACGTCGCCTTGCTCCTGTTCGCTCTCAGCGGCCTGACGATGTGCGTTCTCGGCGGCGGGACGCTTTCGCTGGCGCGTGCTCGGGCTTGGCGGTGATGGTGGCCCTGGTGCAGTTCCTCCTCAATCTCATCGGTCAACTTTGGGAACCTGCGGCTCCCATTGCGGCCGTTTACGGTTTTTTATTATTACCAGCCGCAGCCATTGATGCTGCAAGCTGATTGGTACGAGCAGCGCGATATTTGGTTGCACATGGGCGTGCTCGCGGCAGTGGGGACCGTTGGCTACGGCTTGGCTCTCGCGATATTCTGCCGCCGCGATCTGCCGGCGCCGCTGTAAAACCTTCTCTCCAGAAGGGCGATTTAACCACAGAGTCACAGAGGACATCCGCGAAAGAAGGAATAGCCATAAGAAGGGATCGACTTTGGGGAAACATGAGCCGGCAACGTATTCTTTCTTGATTCCTTCTCGGTGTCCTCTGTGACTCTGTGGTTATAATCTCCGTTGTTTGCTGGCCGAAATGATTTTCTTGTCGCATTCGCCGCGCTTCCTGTTGTACATTCGCGCCATGAAACGATCATTCCTTCGCTTTC
The DNA here is from genome assembly GCA_963750865.1 of uncultured Planctomycetota bacterium. Taxonomy (GTDB): domain Bacteria; phylum Planctomycetota; class Planctomycetia; order Gemmatales; family Gemmataceae; genus CAVVSQ01. The sequence goes on along the minus strand of CAVVSQ010000014.1, from coordinate 37,975 downwards.
TGTTTCCTGTTTGCTTTTGCAAGCATCGCTGCTCGGCCCAAAACCAGCCAAAGAAAAAACTGCTGCTGCTTGCGCAAGGCCCGGACGGCCATCCCGCCCAAACGCATGAATATGTCGCGGGGCTGACGATTCTGCAGAAGCTGCTTGAGAAAACGCCGACCTGGACAGTCACGCTGTGCGCGCCGATGAACCGTGGCGCGAAGGCCCCGACCTTTTGGCCAAGGCGGACGGCGTTGTCTTGTATCTTGAGCGAAGTGCGCAAGTGGTCGCAGCAAAACCCCAAGCGGGCGGCGGCATTGGCGGCGCTTGCCAAACGTGGCGGCGGCATCAGCGTCTTGCATTGGGCGATGGGCACCAAGGACGCCAAGAACATCGAGCCGTTTCTGCAACTGGCCGGCGGCTGTCATGGCGGGCCCTGACCGCAAATACACCGTGCTCACCACTGATTTGACGGTTGTCGAGCCAATCATCCCATCACGCGCAGGCCTGGAAAACTTCAAGGCGCGCGACGAGTTTTATCATCATCTCAAATGGATCAAGAACAAGGCGGGCTCATTACGCCGCTGCTTCAGGCGGATATCGATGGCCGGCACGAAACCGTTGCCTGGGCGTGGCAGCGGCCCGACGGCGGGCGATCCTTCGGCTTCACGGGATTGCATTTTCATGAAAACTGGCAAATACCGGAGTATCGGCGGTTGGTCGTGCAAGGGGTGGCTTGGACAATGAAGTGAGAATCCGCGGGATTCGGAGTACCTCATCCCGCGGCTTGGGGTTTGTGTCTAACTTCTTTTGAGGGTGCTGTCATGAAACGGTTTGCTTTGCTGGCGGTGGCGATTCCTGTCTTGTTGCTCGGCGCGGCGGTGCGCGGTGACGATGCGGGCAAAACACTGGGGACCATCGAGCGGCTCGATCCGGCGTTCGACAAGCTGGTGCCCAAGGACGCCAAGCTGGAAATTTTGGCGGGCGGGTCCATTTGGGTCGAAGGGCCATGCTGGATCAAGGACGGGGGCTTCATTGCTTTTCTCCGATATCCCTAACAACGTGGTCAAGAAATTCTCCAACGGCAAAGTCATCAGCATACGTCAAGCACTCCGGCTACACCGGCAAGAAAAAACGCGGCGGCAAGGCCGGCGACGAGCCCGGCTCCAACGGGCTCATGGTCGATGCCAAAGGCCGGCTCACCTTGTGCGAGCATGGCGACCGCCGCGTCACGCGCATCGAGAAAGACGGCAACAAAACCGTGCTCGCCGACAAGTACAAAGGCAAACGCCTCAACAGCCCCAACGACTTGGTTTATAAGTCGAACGGCGACCTCTATTTCACCGATCCCCCTTATGGGTTGCCGGGCAACTGGGACGACCCGACCCGCGAGCTTGATTTCTGCGGCGTCTATCGGCGCAGCAAGAACGGCAACTTGACGCTGCTCGTCAAAGATTTGACGCGGCCCAACGGCATCGCCTTTTCACCGGACGAAAAAACGCTCTACGTCGCCAACTCCGATCCCAAGATCGCCGTCTGGATGAGTTATCCCGTGAAAGTCGGACGGCACCTTGGGCACCGGCAAGGTCTTCTTCGATGCCACCAAATGGGTTGGAGAGAAAATGCCGGGCCTGCCCGACGGCATGAAAGTCGATCAAGCGGGCAACCTTTTTGCCGCCGGCCCCGGCGGCATCTTGGTCTTCACCCCCGAAGGCAAGCATCTCGGCACCATCGCCACCGGCGTGCCCACGGCCAACTGCGCCTTTGGCGAAGACGGCATGACCCTGTTCGTCGCCGCCAACCACGACATTTGCAAGATTCGCTTGTCCACCAAGGGACTAGGATTTTAGGGGCGGAGCGAACTCAACAGAGCCGCGCACGCAGTAAGCGGGGCTGCCAATCCGCTTACTGCGCCTGCGCGGCTCTTTAATATCCCGGCCAGCCAAGGGCGACGAACAAGTCATAGAGCCAGGGATGCCGCCACGGGTTCCACGGCGAATAGTTGGCGGACAGGACGGAAATCGCCAGACAGATATATGCCAGCGCGCGTCCCCATTTCGACTTGCCAAGCCAATCGGCGCATGGCAACAGACATAACAGCCAAAGCGGCGTGAGCCACATCAGCCAGCGTAAGCCATTGGAAAAACCGCTGTAGTTGTTGCTTTTGAGCGCGTAGAAACCGATCACGACGACGCTTAATCCCAAAGTAAGCGGCATCAGAAACCAGGGCACGCCGGGACTTGCGTTTTCCGACGCGGGCAGCCGAGTGTGTCGCCGGCGTTTGCTGAATTGCCACGCACTGCCGATCATGGCGGCAAGCGCCAACAGCCACAGCGGCGTCAGCGAAAACCAACCGTGATGGCCGATCAAGCAGATTGACGGCATAATCACCGCGCGATTCCTGCGTATACGCCCAGTCGATGCCCCGACGGATTTGGCCGATCGGCGGCTTGCGCCAATAGCTTCCTTCGTATTCATACCACGGACCGCCGAACTCGCTATAAGCCGGTCGCAGTTGGCCAATCGCGGCGTAGTTGGTGGCGAAGAACGCGATGGCGGGGATGGCCGCTGCTCCCAGGAAGAAGATTAACGTCGGCCGCGGCGTCCAATAAACCAACAACAGGAAAACGGCAACGGCGAACGCCAGCGCCGGCAATTCATTGCAAACGGCAAACGACGCGAAGAAACCGGCGGCGAGTGATAGCGCCACGGAGTTGCCTGCGCTTCATCCGCGCCGCCTCCAGCACGCGCGGCACGCCGCGCCAAATCTTGATGACGCTCACCATCGCGAACAAAACGCAATAGGTCGCGATCGTGTGGTTGTTGAACGTGACCAGAAACGGCGAGACCAGCGTGCCAAAGCCGGCGGCGGCCAACACGAACGTGCGGCCCCATTCCGTGCGGCCAAAGCTTTCGGCCAGGCGGCCTATGTATTGGAGATAAATGACAAACGGCACCACGTTGATCAGCACCAAGATCGTGCGCACCACGGCCGAAGGATGTGCCGTCAGCGTCCAGCCGAAGAGGGCTTGCAACAACCAATAGAGGCCGGCCACGAGTGTCGACAGGAGCGGCGGCTTGCTCGAATAAAACTCAAGTGTGTCCGGTCGCAAAACTTTATCCAGGCTTTGCCAACCATCCTCGAAGATGATGCCGTGATCGCTCATGGTGCGCGCCAAATAGCCGGCCTGTGCTGAGACCGTCGCTTCCAGCGGCACCCAAGTTGCGAACGACGCTACTGCGCTGGCGAGCGACGGCTCGTTCGACTTCGGTGGCCGATAACGTAGGTGCCGTCATCGACCAGCGCCACGCACGGTCGCCCAGCGCGAGCGATCGTTGGAGCTGAACGTCGGCATCTCCGCCGGACGAACCTTGGGCCAATGCCGGCGAATGTCATTGGGGTCTTGCTCGTTGCGATGCAGTGACGGCTCCAACACCAGTTGCGTGGAAAAAAGCCGCCCGAGCGCCGCCCCCACTGCGACGGTTATCAAAATCCCATAAATCAACCGGCGCGACGTCTCCATGCCGACTACCATACCCCAAGCCGCGGGATGAGGGTACTCCCGAATCCCGCGGATCCGCTGGCTGAGATTTCCTTGCAATCGCCCCTGCCCCACCATACCATGCCGATCAGGACATCATCGGTCTTCAAGGAGCACTTATGAAACGCTGCATTCTTTTGTTAAGCGCCGCGGCGCTTGTTTACACGGCCGCTGCCGGTATAGAAGCCCACCAAGCTCAGGGAGGCAAGAAAATGGAACATCGCATCTTCGAGTTGCGCACGTACTACACGCACCCTGGCAAGATGTGAGGCGCTGCACGCGCGCTTTCGAGAGCACACCAATAAGCTGTTCGAGAAACACGGCATGACCCTGATTGGCTATTGGAACCCCATCGATCCCAAGCAAGCCGAAGAGAAGCTGATCTACGTTCTGGCCTTCCCGAGCAAAGAGGCCGCCGATAAGAGCTGGCACGATTTTCAAAACGACCCCGCCTGGAAAACCGCCCGCGCCAAGAGCGAGGAAAACGGTCCGTTGGTGGCCAAGGTGGAACGGGTATTCATGAACCCGACCGATTATTCTCCGCTCAAGTGAGCCCGCTTACTGCGTGCGCGGCTCTTTTAGTTGGCGCTTCTGCCGACCAAAAGCCCAAGTAAAAACGCCAAACCCAATAAGACTACGATTGCGGCGCACGCGGCGGCGAGCAGTGCCGCGGGGATATGGATACCGTGCCCCGAACGAGCCTGTGTATTCACGGGAATAGCTTCATACTCAATGAAACTTGCCAGCGGTGGCGACGGCGTGGGAGCTTGGGCGGAACTTTCGGTGAAGAGCGGCGGCTGGGGGGCTTGGGAACGCGACGGAACCTGCTGCTCGAACAAATTGCCGAAGTCGTTGCGCTCAAACACATTTTCCGAGGCCGTGTGCGGCTTGGACAGCCCAGCCCTTGGCTGGGTCGCCGCCGCGCCGGCCTGGTTTTCGGCGCGGGCACCACCAGCGCGTTGTGGCATTTGGTGCAATGAACCACGCTGCCGGCCTTGCGCGTGCCGATCGCCATCAGTTGGTTGCAATAAGCGCAGCGAAAGCGGATTGACATGGCATTTCTCGCTATCCGCAGGCTTCGGAGTACCTCCTCCTGCGGGTTGCATTCATTGCCACCCATTCCAAGCCGCGCGGGTACTCCGAAGCCGCAGATTATTATCCTACACTCGCCAACCGGATGAAGCGCAAGTTTGGCACGTCCGCGCGTTCATCGTACATTGGTCTATTTTCTAATATTGCTGCCACGGGTTCAATCATTACTTGAATCGCATGCATGAATCGACCACAATTCAAGGAAACGGTACGCGGAGTCAACCCATGCGCCGCCGCCCCTTACTCATTCTATTCCTGCTCGCTCTTGAGGGTGGGACAGTCCAAGCCCAGGTGCGCAAGGAAGCGGTCATCGTCTTCAAAGACGGCTTTTACCTCAGCGGCAAAGTCGTCGAGAAAAAGGACTACATCATCGACCCGGCGACGGGCCGATCGTTCACCATTCCGCTGGCCGGCGGGCTCATCAATCTCGATGACGGTGTCCGCCGGATGTACTTCATTCCTGGCCAACTGCAAGCGGTCGAGGAAAAGAAGAGCGTCGATCGCGACCTCATCAGCCTCCCACGCTACGCCAACACCTCGCGGCCGGATATGATTCTGCCCGGCTGGCAAGTGGTGTCGTTTCCCCCCTTCAACGCCAAGTGGGAGCGCAGCCTCAAGGTCCACGTCACGCGCGAGAATTACAGCGGTTTTTTCAACATGGACCAGCGCATCGTCCTGGCGAATCCTTTTTCCTTTCACATCCAAACGCTGAAATATGACTGGGACCTTTACTACTTGACCAAGGAATTCACTCCCGCCCAAGTGCGGCCGTTGCTCAACGATTATTACGCGGACAAGAAAGACCTCAAGGACTGGGATAAACGCAAGACCATCGCCAAGTTCATGCACCAGGCCGGCTGGCATGCGGAAGCAAAAAAGGAATTGGACGATCTCGTGGAGGAATATCCGAGCAAAAAGGACGACGTCGCCGACCTGCGTACGACCGTGAAAAAAGTGCAAGCCGACATTTATGTGGAGGACATTGAACGCGCTGTGAAGGCCGGTCAACACCGCGAGGTCGAGGATCGCCTGGGGGTCTTTGCTCGCGAAAACATGGGCCCGCTCGTCAGCGAAAAAAATCTGCTGCTCATTGAAGACATCAAGAACAAATACGCCGGGGCCAACGAAAAACTGGCCGAGGCCAAAGGATTGCTGTCCGCGCTTCTCAAGCGTGTCTCCGGCTCCGAAAAGAGGGTCTGGGTAAGCGCCGTGGATACGATTTTGGCCGAGCTCAATTTGGATACGCTGGGCCGGCTCGAGAATTTCGTCGTCTTTGCCCAGCAGCATCAGCGCGAGCTCGATGACAAAGGCACCACCGCGCAGGCGGCCGACGAAGTTTTATCGCTTGGCCATATCCGGCTGGCTCCTGGGCAACGCCTCCGCCGAGCCGGATGTCCAAAACGCCCGGCTGCTGCTACGCGCCTGCGCCATGGTGCTGGAGTACCAAAAGACGGAGAACACCGCGATTCGCGCTCAACTGCTGGCATCCGTTATGCAGAGCGGCAAGCTGCCCATTGAGATTCTGGCGCGCGTTATCAAGAACCTACCGCCGCCGCAGGCCTATGACATCACCAAGGTGGCCACCGGACCTTTTAAGCTCGACATCGACATCGCCGATTCGCGCGGCGGCAGCTATTACGTGCAGCTTCCTCCCGGTTATCATCACCAGCGACCTCATCCCGTGTTGCTCCTCCTACACGGCGCGTCCGAAAAGCCGGAAGTGACCATGAGTCGGCTCAGCGCCGAGGCAGCCCGGAACGGCTTCATTTTAGCAGCGCCGCGCGGGGCGGATCGGGCTACGCCTACACCGCCGGGGAGCACGCGCTCGTGCTCGACACGCTGCGCGACGTGCGGCGGCGATTTCAAGTCGATTCCGATCGGGTCTTTTTGTTTGGTTTTCTACAAGGCGCCGACGCCGCCCTGGACATTGGCATGGGACATCCCGATCAATTCGCGGGCGTGTTGCCAATGTGCGGCTCGCCTCACTATTTCACCGCCGAGCGCAATCGCTATCTATCCAATGCACAATACTTGCCGTTTTATATCGTCGACGGCGACCGCGACGGCATCAATCCCAAGGCCATCCGCTGGATGTTCAAAGACTGGTCCAGCGGCGGCTATCCCGCCCTTTACGTCGAGTACAAAGGGCGTGGCTCCGATTGGTATGGCGCCGAGCTGCCGCGAATGTTCGACTGGATGATGCGCAAGCACCGACATCACCCGCTGCGCGAGATGGGCCGGCGCCACACCGGCGGCGGCGTCGGCGAGGAATTCCGCACCATGCGCGAGTGCGACAACCGCTTTTATTGGCTCAGCACCGATGCCATCGACCCGCGCTATATCAACGACCCGGCCAAGTGGGTGCGCTCGATTCCCCCGGCAACCATGCAGGCGAGCATCGCGGTCGGCAACGACCTCGGCGTCAAGGATGGTCAAAAAGTCGCCAAGATTTATACGCAAATCAACATACAAACCAAGGGGCTGCACCGACTCACGTTATGGCTGGCGCCTCAGATGATCGATTTCACCAAGCCCGTGCGCATCCGCGTCAATGGCCAAACAAGCGGCAGCGACCGCGTCGTGCCCACCAACCCGACGGTGCTCATGGAGGACTTCTTCTACAACGGCGACCGCCAACGGTTGTACTTCAACAAGATCGAGCTGTTTTGACGGCACGCAAAGAGCCTGCGCACGCAGTGAGCGGTTGGGCGGAATAGATCACCCGTTAACCGCTTACTGCGTGCGCGGCTCTTTAATACTTCGCATCTCTCTGCAGAATCGAGAGCATGGCGTCGCTGGCGTTGATGCGAACATCCTGGTCCTCATCGCCCAGAGCACGGCGGAGGCTGGGGATGGCGGCAAAGGCGACGGGGCCATAGCTGCCGAGCGTCTTGGCGGCGGCGCGGCGCACGCGGGCATCACTGTTGCCCAAAGCCTCGATGAGCTTGGGAACGGCTCCTTTACCAGCTTCGGAGCCGATGCGTTGCAGCGCTTCCATGGCCGCCATGCGTGCCTCCGCGTCGCCAGAGTTGGCGGCATCCGCCAGCGCCGGGACGGCGGCCTGCGCGAGGGGACCGATTTCCATCAATGTCTTGGCTGCGGTCAAGCGCACGTCCAGGTCGGGATCTTTGAGTAGCTTCGCCAAGCCGGGGACGGCGCCGGCTGCCAACGCCGGTGCGAAGTTGCCGATGGCACGCGCTGCCGGCCAGCGCACGAATTTGTCGGCATCGCCGAGCCGTTTCACGAGGGCAGGAAACGCCGGCGCCGCCGCTTCCTCGATGATCTCCAAAAACTCGACGGCCCGGCGGCGCAAGGCCACGTTGGCGTCGGTAAGCAATTGCGCGACGGAATCCAGATTGGCGCGGATGAAGGTTTCGAGCACATCGTTCTTGAGCAGAGTCTCGCGATTGCCGAAATCACCGCCCGATTCAACCACCGGCACGCTCAAGACCCGCTTTTTGAGCCGAAAACGAGCGGTGCCGATGTATTCCAGCGCTTCCACCGCAGCCAGCCGCACGCGCCCATCCGTATCCTTGATGCTCCGCGCCAGCGCCTCTTGCTGCGGCCGCATGGCCTTGATTGCCGGCATCAAGTCATTGATCTCGCGGGCGATCTCGTCGTGATTGCCCATGATCAGCTTCTTTTCGAGGGGCGTCACGGGGCGATCTTGCGGCGGAAAATCCTTCGAGAGAGTCAGGTTTCCGATTTCCTTTTGAGGCTCTCTTATCAACTCGGAAACGGCTTCGGCTGCTTCCTTGATGTTTTGGAGGCAAAACACACGTACCTGCACGTCATTATCGGCCAGGCCGACGGCATTCGCGCCGAGGACGCTGACCACCGTGTCCAGAACGTCCGGATTATAGGCTTCGACGCCGGAGCTGGCGCCCGTTTGCTTATGCAGGTGATTGACCACGCGAATAAGCTGTCCCAGGCCGTCGGCGGCCAGGCGCTTTGGGCCGGGAGCATCGGTTTCCAGGACGTGCTTGAAAACAGGCACGACTTGCCGCGGCCTGGGAAAGATATTGCCAAGCGCCCGCAACGCCTCTTGCCGTACGCCCAGATTCTTGTCTTCGGCCAGGCGCATCACTTGCGGCGTCAGGGTCCGCACAAAGCCGCCCGCATCGCCCATGACGACCTCGTCGCCGGCCGCGGTGCTGAGACTACGAATGGTCGGCCCCTTTTCACCGATCGAATTCGCCGCCGCCAAACGATTGTTGGGATCGCCGTGCTCGATGACGTCGCCAATCGCCTTGGTCAAACGGAGGCCCACCTCACGCCGCGCATTGGAATCGGCCACCCGAATCTTCTTGCTTACTTTGAACAAGTCATCCTTCCAATCCTTGAGGGAAAGAGCTGCCCAAAGATCGGCGATGGTGCGCAGGCCATCGACTTTCCTTTGCAAGTTCGCCCGCCGATAGTCGATCACCTCGGGCGGCGGGTTCACCAACTCCTTTTGATCGGCATTGAGCGCCAGGCGAAGGTCATTGACGGGATCTGCGTTGGCCGGCGCCGGCGCAGTGTGAAGCAAGCACCCACGAGCAGCGCGGGCAACATCAATCGCAATGCCGCTTGGAGTCGTTTTTTCAGGATATGCCGCATGGAGAAACCTTACCGTTTGGGGAGCTTTTTTCAAAGGGGATTAAGCGGCGCCCGGTTCGTCGGCTCAATTGAGCCGGCCCGGCGCGTCTCCTTGTTATTATCTTCAATAACCGAGGCGGACACCAAGGTTTCTTCGCGAAAAGGCGCCCAAGCTACGCCGCCCCCGGCGTTTTTGGGATGCTCATTCGGTAAAGTTGCCCAGATTCACTTGCTGTTCGGCGTTGCGGCAGGTTAGGATAATCACATGCAAGATCTTACCGACCATCAACGGCAAGCCCTCGAAGGGCAAAACCCACTGCGACTTCGCGACCCGCGCACCGATCACATCTACGTTTTGGTGCCGTCTGAGACATACGATGAACTCTCCCGAAACCGCTCTAACGCGGACGGAGTTTCCGATGTCGCATCTCCATCGAAGGCTGCGTTTCTTCTAACCCTACCGTCACTTTTAAAGACTGGCCGATACGAGGGCTGGTATGTGGCCTATCGAGGAAACGAGCAGATCAAGCTTCATCCATCAGAGGTTGAGGTGATTCGCGAGTGCCTTAAACGAGGCCTAAAAAGGAGTGATTACTACTTGGGCGCCGTGGTTCCCCATGATCCAGAAGGGGCAATTGAGAATTCTTTATACGAATTTGAACACGTCAACGAGTGAAGATTCACCTCCCCTATTTTGCGGAAAAAACCCGATTGATGGTCGGCGACGAGACCGTCGAGGTCAAGGCCTATCAAATCATTTTGTGGGTCAGCGTTACCGTTCAAGATGTCTTGGAATGGGATGCGCGAACTCCGAAATTTCCCGCGATTCTTGACACAGGGCACAACCATAACTTCTCGATTTCTGAACGACACCTTTTAAAGTGGGCGGGAATTCAGCCCAGCCTGCTTCACGAGCAAGGGCGTTTGCGAGAAACAAACACGAACGTGCCTCTGCGAGCCGGAAGCATTTGGTTGCATGGACGCGAGGCGTGGCGCTTGAATATGGACGAGGGAATTGCGGTTTCGCTCGATGGCCCCCGGCTTCCGCTAATAGGCCTTCGCGCTCTCACGCGAAACAAGCTTAGGACGACGATCTATGGCGATAAACGACGCGCGATTGTCCGGACCCCAACATGGATTTGGCCTTTTTAAGCGAAGCTTCAGCATTCTGACCGCACTGTTCGCTCTCGGCCTTCATGTCGGCCTTACCTTGGCAATTGCCGCGATTGCAACCTATTCACTTGGGACGTTGCCGGGGCCCTGGCAAATCCAGAGCATGAACGCCGAGGTCTATGGACGGGACAACGATTCTACTTTTTCCGTTCCCGCCAAGCATTTCGCGGCCCTGCTGGCAGCATTTCGCCCGGCCGTCATGGATTGGAGCCCATCAAAATGGGTAGTGGTGGGTGAGTTGTTAATCACCACCGACAACGGCAAGCGAATACGGGTGGGACTATATCGAACCCGCGCCGCAATTGGTGCTTTTTCGATTGAATCGGAGAACCCGCAGTCATCCGGTCGGCAATACTATCGGGGTGGCACCGACAATGCCATGAAACATGCGCTGATCTCCGCCCAAAAGGATGCAGGGTGACCCAGTCGCGTCGGTGGTCTCACGGCTAAAACACCCGCTAGCGCATTGTCATCGGCCATCTCGCGTTTGCTCTACCCTCACGCCATCAGCCATATGCGATGATGGCAGAGGCGGTGCGGTTTACAAGGGAGAATCAACGCACCAAGACCTAGACTGGCACCGTCACCAAACGGTGTTTAAACGGTGGATGGCTCAGCTGGCGCGGTGAAAGTGCCGATGCGAACGGGGTCACCCAAAGGTTGCAATGACGGCCCATCCTGCTAAACTATGAAGGATGTTTTCCTTGGCTCGGTGGGAGTGCACTGGGCGACAAGTGCATCTTTGAGACCATTCGATGGGGTTGGCGCGGACAACGCCGCTGGAGCAAGAGCCTTCGTCCTTGAGCCTTCAGGTTTATCTGCTTGGCACCGTGGGCTTCGACGCCCTTCTGCGCTTCCAGCGCCGGCTGCACTACGAGATTTCGGGCGACCGCTCCCAGGCGGCGCTTATCCTGTGCGAGCATCCACCGATCATCACGATCGGGCGGCACGGCAGCCGGGCGCATATCTTGGCGGAGCCGGCCCAGCTCCAGTCTGCGAGGCTGGCCGGTGCGCTGGCTCAATCGCGGCGGCGGCTGCTGGCTGGCACAGCCGGGACAGGTCTCCGCCTATGCGATTTTGCCTTTGGACTGCGCTCGGTCTCAGCGTCGATGCCTTCCAGCGCGTTTCGGCGCCATCGTGGAGGCCTGGCTCCGCGATTTTCAAATCCGGCACGTCCGTCACCATGGCGGCGTTTGGGTCGGCGAGCGCTTGCTTGCCGGCATTGGTTGTGCGATCCACGATTGGGTGAGCTATTTCGGCATGTGCCTGAATATCAATCCCGTCCTTGAAGCGTATCGTCTGGTGCGGTGCGCCCTGACGCCCAGGAGCCGATGACCTCTCTCGAACGCGAACGCCGGGGCCGCATCAGTCCGTCGATGGCGCGGAGCGCTTCATCGATCAGTTCCAAACTGGCCTTGGCTTTGGCCGCGTTTCGCTCTTTACGGGACACCCGGCGCTCAAGGGGCACTCGGAACGTTCGGCGCCGCCGCAAGTGGCGACCACATGGTAGAGGTCGTGCCGATGGTGACGCTGCCCGTTCTTCAGAATCAAGCTCCGCTGCCGAGCTCCCGGCGCTTGCCCGAATGGCTGAAGCGGCCATTGCCCAAGGGCAACGAAAACTTCTTCACGCACAACCTGCTGCGCGAACTCCACCTCGAGACGGTCTGCGAAAACGGCCGCTGCCCCAATCGGCCCGAATGCTACGCGCGGCGCACGGCCACGTTCATGATCATGGGCAACGTCTGCACGCGCCCATGCGGCTTTTGCTCTGTCCCGCGCGGGACGCCCGAGGCGCTGGAGCTTGACGAGCCCGAGCGCGTGGCCGAAGCGGCGCATCGGCTGGGCCTCAAGCATGTCGTCATCACTTCGGTGACTCGCGACGATCTTGCCGATGGCGGCGCGGAGCACTTTTATCGCTGCGTTTTGGCGGTGCGCGCCCGGACCGGCGCCGCGATCGAAGTGTTGACTCCCGATTTCGAGGGAAGAACGGCAGTCCATCGAACGAGTCGTCGAGGCCCAGCCCGAAGTCTTCAACCACAACACCGAGACCGTGCCCCGGTTTTACAAGAAGGTGCGCGGACGGGCCGACTACCAGCGCAGCCTCGATTTGCTTGCTCGCGTCAAAAAGACGGCCCCGCAACTGACGACCAAAAGCGGCCTCATGCTCGGGCTGGGCGAAACACGCGGCGAACTGCTGGAAACGCTCGCGGACTTGCGCGGCGTCGCAGTGCGACATGCTCACCCTGGGCCAATACTTGACGCCGACCCTGAAACACGTTCCCGTCGCACGCTATTTACCTCCTGAGGAATTCGACGAACTGGCGGCTTTGGCGCGCTCGCTGGGGTTTCGAAAAGTCGCCAGCGGGCCGTTCGTCCGCTCCAGTTATCATGCCGACGAGATGGTGGCTCATGCGTAGTCCCATTGTCGCGCCTGACATCGGCAAACCGGCACCGGTGCTCAACCTCTGGTTCGTCCACCCCGGCGACCACGTGTTTGCCGGCGACCGTGTCGTCGAACTGCTGCTGGACGGCGCCACTTTCGACGTTGCCGCGCCGAGAGTGGCGTCCTCGCGGACACCGAAGTGCGGCCTGGCGTGCGCCTCGCTCCGGGCCAAGTATTGGGCTGGATCGAAAAGGAACCTGAGACAAGCTGACATCCCATGGCGCGCGGCCTTTTTTTATCGCTCGATGGGCTGGATGGCGTGGGCAAATCCACGCAATGCCGGCTCCTGGCCCAATGGCTGCGCAGCGGGGCCATGCCGTCACCGAATGCGCCGACCCCGGCGGCACCATGGTGGGCCAGGTAATTCGCGGCTTGCTCCTCGACCACGATCATCCCATCAGCCTCACTTGCGAGGCGCTTTTGTTCATGGCCAGCCGAGCGCAGCTCGTCGCCGAGGTCATCCGTCCGCGCTCGACGCCGGCCAGGTGGTGGTCGCCGATCGGTTTCTCCTGGCCAACGTCGTCTACCAAGGGCATGGCGGCGGCCTGGATCCGGCGCAACTTTACGACATCGGCCTTTTTGCCACCGGCGGACTGGAGCCGGATCTTGACGATTGTCTTGGATCTGCCGCTCGCCGCCAGCCCGAATGCGCCGCAAAGCGGCAGCGGACCGCATGGAAAGCCAGGATGACGCGTTTCACGAGCGCGTCCGCGCCGGGTTCAGAACGGAAGCGCAGCGCCGGCCTGAACGGATCGTCGTCATCGACGCCGGGCAGACGCTGGAGCAAGTGCAGACGGAGATTCGCGGCGCGGTGAAACGATTGCTTTAAGTATCGCAACCGCGTAAGTGATGTGGGACGGCTCTCCTGAGCCGTCCGCTTGCATGGACGTGGACGGCTCAGGAGATGCCTGGTCCCACAAGTTACATATCGCCTTCAAGGGTTTTTGTCATGTCCTGGGCGAAGCGTAAAAGGCCATGAGCACTTGATCGAATCCTTTCGCCACGTCGTCGCGCGCGGGCGAATGGCCCATGCGTATTTGTTCTCCGGGCCAACGGGCGTTGGCAAGCGGCTTTTCGCGCAGGAATTGGCCAAGGCGCTCCTTTGCGAAGCCCCTGACAAGCCGGCGAATGTGCTGGAAGCGTGTGGCCAGTGCGCGGCCTGCGCGTTGGTCGATGCAAACACCCACCCGGACTTATTCACGGTCCGCCGCCCGGAAGACAAGAATGTCTTTCCTTTAGAGACAATGCTGGAACTCTGTGCCAACTTCTCCATGAAATCAGCTCGCGGCCATGGCAAAGTCGGCATCCTGGATGATGCCGATGATCTCAACCAGGAATCCGCGAACTGCTTCCTGAAGACGTTGGAGGAACCGCCGCCGCGCTCGGTGTTCATTCTGATCGGCACCAGTGTCGATCGTCAGATGCCGACGATTCAGTCGCGGTGCCAAGTGGTGCGCTTCAGCCCGCTGCCCGAGGATGCGGTGCGAGCGATTTTGCAAGAGCACGGGGTGGATGATGCCGCCCTGCGGGAGCGGCTGGTGCGTTTGGCCGACGGCAGTCCGGGCCAAGCCCTGGCGCTTGCCGATACTGAGCTTTGGGCATTTCGTCAAAAGCTGCTCGACGGTTTGACGCGGCGCAAGATCGACACGCCGGGCCTGGCGAAGAACTTTACCCTGTTTGTCGAAGAAGCCGGCAAAGACACCGCCCTGCAACGACGTCGTGCCTTGCTGATGCTTCGGCTGATCATCGAGATTTTCACGAATGTGCTGGCTTTGAGCCTCGACGCCGGTGACCAGAACGTCAACCCGGATGACCTTTCGATCCTTCAAATCCTATCGCGCCGCGCACCCACCGAGAAAATCCTGGCGGTCTTGGAGCGATGCCTGGAGGCCGAGCCGCAACTCAACCGATACGTTCAGATATCGCTAGTGCTCGAGGCACTCATTGACGCGCTGGGGCAATTGCTGGAGGAAGGAACCCCCATCATGACGGCGCGCTGATCCCAAACGGCAGCGGATGCTCACCAACCGAGTCGTCGCACATGGCCCGCCGCTGGGTTTTCTGCTTACTGATGTTGCCCGGTTGCAGCACGCATCCGATCAGCGATGTCGCGGATTATTTTTTTCCCGGCAAAGTCGGGCCCAACAAAGTGCAACCCTACGGCGGCGTCTGCATTCCACAAGGTCCGGTATTGGGACCCGGGCCCACGTTGCCTTCCGTGCCGGCGATTGCCGTTCCCGTGGTCCCACCCGCGGCGCCGCTGCCGCCTGCCGCAGGCCGCACCGCTAACCGGTCCGCCGGCACCCAGCATCTTTCCGGTACGCTAAAAGCGGTTTACGCGTTTTTTACGAGCGCCGCCAATCCCGCTTCCGCCGCCGGAGGCCTGCCAATCCCGCCACCATCTGAAAAACTGCCGGCGCTGGACTGGCAACGTACGCCCCAGAGAGCGCTGCAGCGCTTCCACTCCCGGCTCATAGCGTTTCCATGACGCCGATTGCGTCGCCTTCATATGCAGCGCGGATCGCACCTAATCGCTCCAAGGCGACATGGCAATCGTTGGCGTGCCCCAGGATTTCCTGCATCGCTTCGATGTCGGGATAATACTTTTCCTCGAACGATTCATCGAAGCAACTTACGAACACTTCCATGGAATAACGCAAGTGCTTGCCGCGGATCCGCACCTGATGAAGCTTGTCGTAGTCCTCGCAAATCTTCCTTGGTTGCCTGGTCCAAAAGCCGCAGTTGCTCTGTCAGCATCGGCACCGCCAACTCGCGCAGCGAGTATTTGGTGGGCTTATCCGCGGGAGGTTTGAGTGCATCCAGCGTGCCCTTAATGATCGCATCCAAATCGAGCGTGCGGGTTGCGGCAACCAGTTCCTCCTGAGCGGCCAAGCGCCGGCCTTGAGCGAGACCGATCAAGAAGTCGTTCCCCGGTTGCCGATTCGCAGGCGGCTTGCGCCGGCGCTGACCCAACATTTCCAAAAAAACGTCCCAGTCGCGCGCCGCTCCGGCCGCGCGGCGGACCTGCCGGAGCTGTTTGCGAACCTTGTCGTAGACCTTTTTGGGTAAGCAGAAGGCGAAGATACGCAACGCCTCTCCGGCTCGGCGCGTGCTGACGCGCAATTGATGCACGTGCTCGGGATCATCGTCCGCCTGAAAAATGGCCGGCGGCAGCAAGTCACGGACGGGAGTGAGCCGCGCGCGTAATCCCTGCCGCGCCGCCGTCACGACTGGCATATCTCCCCGCAATTCGCGCAACCATTTGCCATCCGACACAAACGGGCCCTCCTCGGTGCTATTTCGGACCGGAGCCGCCATTACTTTATGAACGTTGCGCGCTGAATCCGATGCGCATCGTAGGACGGCTCTCCCGAGCCGTCTGCGCCGAACGGCTCAGGAGAGCCGTTCCACGAGCACGCTACGAAGGGCGTCGCCAAGCCGATCAATCTCGGCCTCGGTGTTGTAAAAATGCGTCGACGCCCGGATGAGCAAGCCATCGGGTCTCTCGACCACCGGCGCTTCCACCCGATAATCGTGCCATAGTCGTTCCCGCAAACGCGGTGCGGAGACGCCGGCCGGCAAGCGAAAGGCCGTCATGAACCCGGCAATTCGGGATGGCGCGGTGTGGCCAAAGGCAACTGAAGCTGCTCGCCGAGCACTTCGCATACATGGCTTGCCAAACTGCCATTTCGTTGCCTGATCGCCGCCCAGCCGAGTGCTTCTTGAAACGCGATCGCCTCGGGCACTGCGAGCCACGGACAATAATCGCGCGTGCCCTCGAACTCGTAAAAACGCAGGCGTGGCGTCGAACCGAATTCATCACGTTCGTCCAACGCGCGTTGATCCCGCTGCCAACCCCAACTGACTTGCAGTGGCCGGAGCCGATCTTCGTTGCCCCGCCCAAGCACTAGAAAGCCCGCTCCGGTCGGTGCCAGCAGCCACTTGTGACAATTGGCGCCATAAAAATCGCAGCCCAGCGCATCGATCTCCAGGGGCACCATCGCCGGCGCGTGCGCTCCATCCACGATCGTCAAGACACCCCGGCGGCGTGCTTCCGCGCAGATCGTCGCGCCGGCAAGACCAAACCGGTTGGCGAGAGCACATGGCTAAAGAACACCAGCCGCGTGCGCGGGCTCATGGCTGCCGCAAACGCTTCGACAATAACGCCAGGCTCCTCGGCCACGGTCGGCAACGCAAACGTGCGCACGCTGAGACCTTGACGCTGAGCCGCGCGCTCCCAGCACCACTGCATCGCGCCATATTCGTGGTCGGTCAGCAGAATCTCGCCCGGACCGGCAAGCTCCAAGCCGGCCGCCACCATGTTGATCGAGGCCGTCACGTTGGCTGTGAAAACCAACCGGCCCGGCTCGGTGCCAACGAAGCGAGCCAATTGACTCCGCGCTTCCCACAGCAAGGGCGGCGATTCCCTCAACAGAAAGTCCATCGGCTCCGCCGCCAAGCGGGCACGCAATCGCGTCACCCGCTCGAAGACGGGCCGCGGCAAAGGGCCAAAGGATCCTGTATTGAGATTTGCCACCGCCGGATCGAGCATCATGTCCGCACGCGCGGCTTGCCAGTCGGGTGAATTCATGGTGCTTTTGATTTTATCTACTTCACCGTCGTGGAAACAGAATCCGTGTTGTTGGCGGTGTTTGGGTCGGCGTCGGTGCCGGTCACGCTGACCGTGTCGACAACTATCCCGGTCATCGTCGTGTTCACCACCAGCTTAATTATTACGCTTTGACCGGATGCCAACGTGCCGATGGTGAACGTGGCAATATCGCCAACGAGTTGGTAACTGAACGTAGAAGATACCACGATCTCGCTCGCCGGCAGAATATCCGTCAATGTTACGCCCGTATCCGTTGAAGGCCCCTTGTTGGTCACCTTGATGGTATAGGTGATGTTCTTGCCATCCAACACTGTGGAAGCGCCGATACTGTTACCGCTAGGTCCGCAAGCGGATTAATGACCTGGTTCAGGTTGGCCGAGGTGCTGCCCAGGTAGTCGCTGTTGCCGTTGTAAACCGCGGTGATCGTATGGCTGCCCACCGTAAGCGCCGTCGTTTTCAATGTGGCCGACCCGCCCGCGAGGTTCGAGGTTCCGAGCGGCGTTGCACCATCCATGAAAGTGACCGTGCCGGTGGGCGTGGCGCCTCCGGCGTTGAAATTGACCGTGGCGGTGAAGCTGACGGCCTTGGTGACATCCGCGGGATCGGTGGATGAACTCAAACTCGTCGTAGTCGCCTGTTGTGCGACGCTCTGGTCCAGCGACGACACACTGACGCTGGCCAAGTCGTTACCATCGCCCTGATAGCCCGCGGTGATGGAGTGCTGCCCGGCCGTCAGCCTGGCAATGTTCAGGCTCGCCAGGCCGGTATTGCCCAGCGTGCCCGTGCCAATGTTCTTGCCGTTGTCAAAGAACTTCACCGTTCCCGTCGGAATGCCCGCGCTGGGATTATTGGCTGCCACTACCGCGCTCAAGGTAATGGTTTGGGCATAGCTTGATGGATCGAAAGTGGACGTGACGACACCCGTGGTTGTACCCGTCTTCATAACGGACAGGTGAACCGTTTTGATCGCCTGATTGTAGTTCGGCGTCGCCGCCACGGTCACTGTCAAAACTTGTCCGTTACCGACACCCAGCAAGGTGCCCGCAGGTGGGTTATACGTCAATGTCCCAGGAGCCGAGCCTCCGGCCACACCCGCCACGCTGGCGTCGAGCTGGCCGGCGCTTAAGGCAGTTCCAAAAACGATCGCAGCGGGAGCGGTCCAGTCAAGGTCCTGGTCGGCTTTGTTGACATTGATGGTAACGGTGCCCGTGGCCGGGAAGTAATCGACCGTGTCGGTAGGCGTGAAGACGACGCCAAGTGACTGGCCGCTGCCCGCGTTCAAAACGGTGCCAGCCGCAGGCGTGTAAACAAAGGTGCCGACGGTAAAGCCGCATTAGGATTAAGCTGGGTCACGATGGCGGCGCTCGCATCAAGCTGCGTCTTGCTCAGCGCTTTGCCATAAGTGATGTCGGCGGGATTGCTCCAGGAAATCGTTGGGGTGATTTTGATCGCGGTCAAAACGACATCGTTGTGATTGGCGCCGCCTTGGTAGGTGATTTGGAAAACGGTTCCGCCGACGAGGATGGTTGCCCCTTCAGGCAAAGGCGTGCGATCAAACGTTCCGGTAATAGGATTGGTCCCCAGGCTGTGGATTATGGTGAACTGCTCACCCAGGTAAGGCCCGAAGCCGTTCACCAGTTCCAGTTGCAACCAGCCTCCCAGAGTCGCCGACGTGCCGACGGTGATTTGGCCATAGCCGGTGCCGGGATTTTGGCCGCCAATCTGCACGTCCACGGTATTAAGACCACCGGCACTGAAATTGTCAGCCGTGATCGTGGATGTGGGCGTGAGGGTGTAGAGCGCATTTTGGCCAAAAGCCAGAGTGGAGTTGGGATTAGCAATAATGCTGCCGCTATTGGTGATGCCGCTGGGGTATCCGAATCCAATCGTCCCACCTGTGATTTCAACGCTCCCGGAGTTATTCAAGAAAACACTTTCATGTTTTGCTTGCGTCGCCGGCACCGAATCTTGGAACGTTCCTTGATTGTTGAAAGTGCCCCCGCCAAATAACGTGTTGTAACTTGCCACTACGAAGGTCGCCCCAGGAAGGTTATTCACTGTGCCGTGAATGTCGAAGATGGAGCCATAATTGGATATCGCATTTCCGCCATTGGTAAACGTGGCATTAGGACCGATCCCGTCTAATCCGCCAAGGCTTGAGACACAACCCGAAGAAGTGATCAAGGTGCCGGTGCCATTGAGGAAACCAAGCAAAGTAAGCTGACTCGTAACGGTGATCGTATCCGGACTCGTCAAACCGCCCGCAGTAATCGATAGTGTCCCGACCGATAACGATTGCGGCGTTGCGGGATCGAAGGTGGCGAACCCGAGAACGCTAAATGAATTGCCCAACCCCGTGACAGTGCCGGAGAACTCGACGTTGGAGGCGGAATCCAAACTGGTTTGCCCGGTGGCGAGGTAGCTGCCGGCAATGACGCTTTGGCTATTGTTCCAGAACTCGACTTGGTCCGCGCTGATGCTGGAAGTGCTTGTGAAGTTATTGTTGCCGACAAAAAGGAGCGTCGTTCCCGCGTCACCCGTAAAACTGCCGCTGCTGATCCCGCCGTTGGTGGTTCCACCTCCACCAAAGCTTTCGACTCCGGCCGTCACCTCTACCGAGCCAGTATTATTGAAAATCGTGTTCACCCCCCCGCCCGAGCAAAGGAACGTACCGGAGTTGTTGAAAGTTGACACCGGAATCGTACCGGGAATTGCGGTCGAACCCATATTGAAGGTGGCCTGGTTGTTTATAACCGCTCCGTAGGAAAGGAAGAGTCCCGAGGCATTTCCCGTGTCGCCCAAGCCTGCGTTATTGATGGTGATGTTGCTCAAAGTGCCGCCGCCCAAGGTCATGCCTCCATTGGCATAGATGGTCCCGCCGCCATTTATGTCGGCATAGACGCACGTGAAATGCCCATTGAGGGTGAGTGTCCCATTGACCGTGAGCAGCCCACCACCTGCTCCCGTAAATCCACCGCCGCCCACACTGAGAACATCGGTGGCCGTGGCGTTGGTGAGCGTCGAATCCGTGGCCAGGCTCAAGGATCCCCTCGTCAAATTGATCGCATCGTTGCTGGTGACGCTTAAAACCGCGTCAGCAGAATCCACCGAATGCGACACCACGAAATTGTTCTGCCCTGGGATGTCAATCACCACGCTATCGGTCGGCCCGGGCAACGCATTCGTACTCCAGTTTCCTGGTGTGTCCCAGTCACCGCCTGCGGAATTTACCCAATTGACCGTGGATAGCAGATTTCGGTCTTCCAAGATCTCCAGCCAAAGCCTGTTCGCCTTGCGCTCGGTTCGCGCCGGCCGGCGCCGGTTGGCGTTTGGCAGCGTTGGTTTCATGGACTGCTTGACGAGTTTCCACATCGAGGAGAAAGACATCGAAGCTCCTTTGCCGTAAGGCGGAAAAAGTTACGACCAAGAACCCTGACTCCAGGGAGCAGACTTGGCCTGGTAAAGCGAAAAAGAGCACAATAGTATTGAAACAACAGACCCTCGGTGCGAGACATCGAGCGCTGAAGGCCTGCCCGGGCCGGTGAGTGCTTTGCTTGGCGGCTGAGACTCACCGGCCGTTTTGTTTACTGATTGCGACGCCTCGCAAAGATTTCAGTTTGCGGACACGCTCTTGCCACGGCCCGGCCTGAAGGAATTGAACCACGCCATCAGCATCGAGCTCGGCTCCTGTCGCTACCTCCGCCCAGAGTTCGATCTGTTCCTCCGTGCCGGACAGGGGACTGGGTAGCGGCCAAAACTGCACTTCGCTGCGCGAAGGTCCAACGGTCAACAGCTGTCGCCCGTCGGCGCTAATGACGGCCGCCTTGACGGCGCCACGATGAGGAATCAGAGCACTCAAGGGCTTGCGCGTCACCTGGTCCCAAAGCCGGACCGTCCCGTCCATATTGGAAACGATAATGGTGCGCCCATCCGGGCCGAGATTTATGAAATTCACGGCGCCCTGCAGTTGTAGTGCCGGCCCTCGCACTTGGCCCGTGGCCGCTTCCCAACGATTCACCAAACCATTTGCGGTGGCCGTCAGAATGGTCCTGGCCGTCACGGCTAAAGGCGGCGGCGCGCACTTGGTTCGTGTGAATTAAGCGGCTTCCCGATGGCTGCCCGGTGACCGAATCCCAGAGTCGGGCGGTGCCGTCGGATCCCCCTGTTAAAACGGACTTTCCGTCCGGACTGAAAGCGACCGTCCACAGCACTCCCAGATGGCCTAAAGGCTGACCCAACGGTCGCCCGGTATCCACGTCCCAAACCTGCGCGACGTTGAGGGCTCCGGTCACAACGCGCCGGCCGTCCGGGCTGAAGGCAGCTGATTGAAGGTACTTATGCCGCAGGGCCGGACATATCAGACGGCCCGTGCGGACGTCCGTAAGATCGGCGTCTCCATCGCTGCGGCTTGTAATTGCCACGCGCCCGTCCGGACTGAGGGCCACAAATCCCATTCCCATGTTGCTCAGTGGTTGGCACAGTGCCTTTCCCGTGCTTATGTCCCATACTCGTGCTAATTGATCTTCCGAGGCAGTGAGGATGATGCGGCACGCGGCATCAAGTGCCATCTCCTTGATATCGCCCTGAAGCGGCAAGCGCGGTCTCGAGCGCCACTCTTGGCGGGATGCCAAAGCCGAGCTGTCCCTTCCCAACCCGCCGTCAAAATGGTTCGGCCATCAGGGCTGAAGAGGGCGGCCTGGACCAGATCGCCGTGACGAAGGGGTTGGCCGAGGCGTTTTCCCGAGGCCCGATCCCAGAGACGGGCAGTCTTGTCATAACCGCCGGTAAGAATGGTCTCTCCGTCCGGGCTAACGGACAGTGCACTGATAGCGGCGGGCTGAGTGAACTTTGTGCTTGATAGCTTGCTGGATTGCACATCCCAAAAGCGGCATTTGCCATCCGCCTGACCGGTCACGAGAACACTTCCATCAGGGCTGAAGGCCAAAGCCCATACCGGGTGCGGGGGACTTTTAAGATCCGGCCTGATCGGTTTACATGTTTTCGCATCCGAGAGTCGGACCGTCCCGTCGCTGCTTCCCGTCGCCAAAAGGCCGCCATCCGGGCTAAACGCCACCGCCCAGACTTCGTCCTCGTGCTGAATGACCGGGTTCCGGGGAGTGCCATCCTTTACATTCCAAAGTTGAGCCGTCTTGTCCGCATGGCCGGTTAGGACAGTCCGGCTGTCGGGACTAAAGGCGACAGCGTGAACTCGGCCTCGATTCAACGGATTACCGATGGGTTGACGCGTCGCGACGTCGAACAGCTGGGCCGTCCCGGCCGCCAAGGCGCGGATAGCCGAGTTTGTGTAGGCGGTGGTGGACCAGGTAGATGCTTTAAGCTTGTCAGCCCAAACTGTAACGACCGTGCAACCGTCCGGGCTCCAAGCGACGGCCCGAACTTTGCCGGGATGCATGATTGGCATCCCTTGGGGCTTGCCGGTGGCCGTCTCCCAAAAACGGGCCGCATAATCATGGCTTCCGGTCAGCACGGATCGGCCGTCTGGACTAAACGCCGCCGACAGGACGGGACTGTCATGAGGAAGGATGGCTTGCAGTTCGTGCAATTGGCGCCCCCATGCGTCGAGATTTATTCGAATAGCTCTTTGCAATTCAACCGCGCCGGCCGGCGCCAGCTTTACACTTCGCGCCATCCATAGCACCCCTATGCCGATCTCACCCTGCTCGCAGAAGGTCAGGCCGCGGTCCAACATTAAACTAGCCGACAATAAATTCGCCTCACTGCTCCGCTCCCGTGCCTCCTTAAGAGCCTTGGCGGTCTTCTCCTGTTCTTCACCAATTAGCCAAGCAGCGTCCGATTGGCGAATGCCAAAAACTACCGAAATGACCGAGCTAGACAGCAAGAACAATACGGCTAGTCCACTGGCGAGGGCCAGTGACCGATTGCGGCGGCACCAGCGATTGAAGCGGCCGAAAGAGCCAACCGAGCGCGCCAATATCGGCTCCCCCCGCAGCCAGCGTCCCAAATCATCCGCCAACGCCTCGGCGGAGCCGTAGCGCCCCGACGGTTCCTTGCGCAAGCACTTGAGGCAAATCGTCTCCAGGTCGCGCGGCACGCTGGGACTGATGATCGTGGGACGCTCGGGCTCTGATTCCTTGACTTGCTGGAGCGTCCCCAAGACCGAGTCCGCCCGAAACGGGGGCCGGCCGGTTAATCAGCGCATATAGCACCGCGCCCAGCCCGTAGACATCCGCCACCGTGGTTAAGGGTTCGCTTTTGCCCGCGGCTTGCTCGGGTGCCATGTAGCTCGGCGTGCCTACCAATTGGCCCGACTGCGTCAGGCTGCTATCGACCGCCACGCGCTTGGCCAGGCCGAAGTCGGCGACGTGTGGGCGTCCCTTGTCGTCCAGGAGGATATTGGAGGGTTTGAGATCGCGGTGCAGGATGCCGCATTGATGGGCATGATGAACCGCTCGGGCGACATCCACCATTAAGTGTGCGGCCTCGCGCGGGTCGGTGATCGCTTGCCTATTTGGGACGCGCCGATGCGGGTCGGCATTCAAAACAGGGTGACAATTCGCGGCAGCGCCATCAGCGCGGGGCAGGCGCTCGGCGAGGCTGCCTCCTTCAATGAACTTGAGGCTCAAGTACAAAAGCCCGTCACACTCACCAACTTCGTGGATCGGCACGATGTTGGGATGATCCAAAAGCGCGACCAACTCCGCTTCCACGCGAAAGTGCCGCACCTCGGGAGTGGAAATGAGGCGATCGGCGCGGATCATCTTGAGGGCCACAAGCCGATTGAGGCTCGTTTGGCGTGCTTTGTAGACGGTGCTCATTCCGCCTTCGCCGAGCAGGCCGAGAAGCTCATAGCCCGCGAACGAGCGCGGCAGATGTTGCAACGGATCGTTCACTTCTTCGAAAGCCGAGTCGCGCTTATTGCCCGCCGCCGACCGCATCGCTTCGCGGAGCGGTGCCGCCAGACGCTCCAATCCATCGCATTGCGCGAAAAACCGCTCCAGTTCTGACGCAAAACCGGGATAGCGTGCCAGTAATGCCTGCCGATCTCGCGAGCTAGTCGGTTCGGCGTCCAGGCAGGCGACCAGCACGTCGTCTAGCTCCTGTTCCGGGTCAATCACTGGCCCGTGGTTATTCATTCGCCAATGTCTGCTTTCAATAGCGCGGTTAATTTATCCATGCCCTTATACAGAAGCTTGGCCACGACTCCCTTGGTCCGCCCCATTTCCGCGGCCACCTGCGACAGCGACCAGCCTTTGAGCCGGTGCATCTCGATCACCTGGCGCTGATCCTCGGGCAACTGGCCCAGCGCATCGGCCAACAGCAGCAATTGCTCGTTGCGCTGGGCTTGATGGCTGGCCGAGGACTGCTCCTGCGCCAACCACGCTTCGAGCCGGATCGACGATTCCTCGAGGGCGGCCTCCAGTGATTGCTCGCGGCCCGCGTCGCGCTTGCCGCGCGTCAGGCGGCGCACCTCGTCGGCCAGGTTGTTGGCGAGCGCACGCCGCAACCAGGCCGCCTTCTCGCCGTCGCTGCGTCCCCGCAACTGCTCCACGGCTTGATGCGCCTCCAGAAGCGTCTGCTGCACGATCCCGGACAGGTCGATCTTGCCTTGCAGCTTCGTGTCCAGCTGAAGCCGGGCCAAAAGCTCTAAATAAGTGCGGTATCTCTTGAGTTCGAGGTCATAAGCGTCAGGCTGCGAGTCCACGCGTTCCCCTATCCTTAAAAGCGTCGAAAATGGCCCGGCGTTTCCGAAATAAATAAGAAATCTAGTATGCCGATGGCTGCCGTCGTTTTGCTGATCCGCAGATTACCCCAAACGCGGAGTGGACGATAGGGAATTCTCACATACGCAACGCTTTTCATTCTCCTGGTTGACGGAAGCTCTTCATGGTCGAAAAACGTCATCATGTGGTCATCATCGGTGGTGGGTTTGGCGGCCTCCAGGCAGCGCGTGCCCTTAGGCGCGCGCCGCCTGCGCGTGACATTGGTGGACAGGAGGAACTTCCATCTGTTTCAGCCCCTCCTCTACCAGGTGGCCACGGGGGGACTGTCACCGGCCAATATCGCTTCGCCACTGCGTGCCATCCTGAAACGGCAGGCCAACGTGCAAGTTTTGCTTGCGGATGCGGTGGACTTCGACGTGGCGCAGCGGCGTGTGATCCTCAGCGATGACTACCTCGATTATGACACGTTGATTGTCGCGGCAGGCGCCGGGCACCACTACTTTGGCCACCCCGAATGGGAACAATACGCCCCCAGTCTGAAAACGGTGGACGATGCGACCGCGATACGCCGCCGCGTTTTGCTGGCCTTCGAAGCAGCGGAACGGGAACACGATCCAGACCGGCGGTGCGCCTGGCTGACGTTCGTCATTGTCGGCGGCGGCCCAACCGGCGTCGAACTGGCCGGAGCGATTGCCGAGCTTTCGCGACACACGCTCACGAATGAGTTCCGGGCCGTCGATCCGGCCCAAGCTTCCATCGTTCTGGTCGAGGGCTTGGACCGCGTGCTGCCCACATATCCCCCACGATTGTCCGCCAAGGCCGCGGCCGCGCGAGCAAACTTGGCGTTATCGTTCGGACGGGCACAATCATTACGGACGTAGGCCCCGAGGCCGTCACGGTACGGGCAGGCGCAACCAACGAACGCCTTGCGACACGAACCGCGGTCTGGGCGGCAGGCGTCCAGGCGTCGCCACTGGCGCCGATCCTGGCGCGGGCGGCCGGCATCAAGACTGATCGGGCAAACCGTATTGTGGTAGAACCGGACTGCAGCGTGCCCGGTCACCCGGAAATCCTGGTGATCGGCGACATGGCTCATTTCAGCCACCAAAGCGGTCAAGCCCTTCCAGGCGTCGCCCAAGTCGCGATTCAGCAGGGACGCTATGCGGCTCGGCTTATCCAGGCCCGGCTTAACGAAAAATCTCTACCCCCCTTCTCGTACCGGGATTACGGCAGCTTGGCCACCATTGGTCGCGCAGCCGCGGTCGCGGACCTCGGCTGGCTCCGCATTTCCGGCTATATTGCTTGGCTGGTCTGGCTATTCATCCACATCATCAGCCTGGTCGGTTTTCAAAACCGGCTGCTCGTGCTCGTGCAGTGGGCGTGGAATTATTTCACCAAGAATCGTTCCGCGCGGCTGATAACCGGTGGGCGAGTGCCGCGCCTCGTCGAGGAACAGGACCAAGGGAGTTGAGCTCGTTTCTTGACAAAATGACCATCGGTCCAAATTACCAAGGCCAGCCTCACACGTCGTTGCCCTTGATCGCGGATTGGTGATGTGTTCACGCAAAAACCGTTTTGAACAAATGCTTTTCCCGGCGCAACTTCGCTTCATGTCGTGACATTGCTGCTTTCCAAACAGGGCATTTGTTCAAAATTCATGGGGTATGGCAGCCCTGCCTCACTCGGCCTGCCGCTGCGTCATAACCCTTTGTATCTTGATGGCTTGCTTCGAATCACGCCGAATTCACACTTTTGGGCTATCCCAACTGCGTGTGCCTTATGCTTTACTTGAGCCATCTCCTGGCGAGCCGTGAGCGTCAGCAACCGGTGTTCTCCCCCAGGCACCACCAGCAAGCACCGGTCGCCGACGCTCACGGCTCGCCAGGGCGAGCCAAGCGCCCGTCGCACGCGGACCAGAGCACCAGGGGTTTCGACTGCTTGTAGAGGACATAATTGATCGCCGCTTCCAGCGCGAACTCGTCTCTGAGCTTGCGCTTGGAGCCATTGGTAGTCCACCACGTTTCACTGGGCGGAACGCCAAAGGCGCGATTCAAGCAGCGGGAGCCATATGCCTTGAAGTCGATGAGGACCTTCCGAGGAGACGGATCATTCGGCACGGTAACGACGATATGAAAATGATTGGCCATGATCGCGAGCGCGTGCAACTCCCAGTGCCGAAAGGAGGCGGTTTCTTGAAACTGGTCCAACAACTTCTCGGCTTTGTTGAGACCCAACCAGATTGGCGGTCCCTTAAGTAGGGAAGCGGAAAATATTTTAAGGCCCGGCATTCCTTCCTCAAACGCCTCACCGGGAAGGTCGTGTTCCAGGCGACTGTTTGTCGCGACATCTTCCGCGGCAAGTCGCGCACCGACGCGACCGACCCGCGTGCATCCCCCGGCAGCCAAGTTCCATAGGTGGTATTGGTTAGCAACCAATGGCGCATGGTTGCATTGTACTCATGCGAGCCGTGAGCGTTAGCGACCGGTGAAACATCTCGAACTGTGTCTGATATTGCTGTTTTGCGGGGCGCACACCGGTCGCTAACGCTCGCGGCTGGCCAAGGGTGGTTTGCGCTGGCGAGCCGTGAGCGTTAGCGACCGGTGAAACCTCGACGAACCGTGTCTAATATCCCCGTTTTGTGACGCGAACACCGGTCGCTAACGCTCACGGCTCGCCAAAGATGGCGTTTTGACGACGAAATATTGGCCGCCTCTTTCCTTGACAAGTAGCCATGCTTGCCTGACAATCAGCCATCGCTTTGCCCTTGGGCCAGGGAAGTCCCGTTTAGGGTGAATTCCTGGAGCAAGCATGTTTCGTCCTGTCTGCCGGCTATGTTTTTCGTGGAAGTCCTTCCTGCGTCGCCTTGTCAAATGTCGTGGCGGCATCAATAACCGCCCGTTCAAGCGAAATCGCGAGCTGTGGCTTGAGCAGCTTGAGGAGCGCTTGGCCCCGACAAGTAATATGCAACTCCAAAACGTGTATTTGGTGGACGGGAACCTCAACCCTATTACGGTCGCAAGCGCTGGTCAAAACGTTTACGTCCAGGCTCGGTACACAACGCAAGACCTGCCGAGTACTGCCCTTTACCGACTCAGCTATACAGCGAATGGTGTCACTCAATACTCGTCTTCCTATGTTTCCGGCGCGGGTAGCGCTGGGCTTTATCCTTGGATTGACAAATCGCTTTACTTTATTGCCTCGCCGGGAAGCAACCAAGTGACCGTGACGATTGATCCGGATCAGTCCGTGCCGGAGACGACTTACGACGACAACAGCCTGAGCTTTACCTTTAATGCGCTATTCCCAGCACTCGGAGGTTTCTCTTATTCCGTTTCTCAGATTCGGTCAGCCTACGGTATCAACAAGATTCCCAATTTCGGGGCAGCCACGCCCGATGGCACGGGGCAAACGATTGCCATCGTCGATGTGTACAACGACCCAAATATATTCTCCGATCTCGACGGCTTTGACCAAAGGATGAACCTGGCAAGCAACTTCAGCCCGACGCTACTTAAGCGATACGGATACGCGTCATCATTTTTGACAGTATACAACCAGTCCGGAAATGACATCTCAAGCGAAATTGCACAAAGCGGACTCAACGGGGTGCCACAGTCGGATCCAAGCGGCTCTTGGGAACTCGAAGAGACCTTGGATGTTGAGTGGCGCACGCTATGGCCCCGGGTGCGCGGATCGATCTCATCGAGTGCTACGGCGGTAGCAATCCAAGCGTTGCCGCCAATCTTGTTACCGGTGCGGCGATCGCCTCTAAGCTGTCTGGAGTGACGGTCGTCTCAATGAGTTGGGGTTACAACGAGGGAACCATTGGCGCCCAGCAGGAGTCGGCCGACGACTCAAATGTTTTCAAAAGTCCCGGCGTTACTTATTTGGCAAGCACCGGGGATGGCGGAATGCCCGGAGCCTATCCGGCCTTTTCCAGCAATGTAGTCGCAGTCGGCGGCACCCAACTCATCGTGAAAGGCAATGCGGATACATACATTTATGATGGCGAGTTTGGCTGGAGCTTTCCGATACCGTCCACTTTGAATTACGGAAGCAATTACTATTCGCAAACAGGTTCGTGGGGATTCCAATCTGGAGGTTTTAGTGGCTTTTACGGAACTGCCCAGCCCGCAAGTAATTCGTTTGCTTCCTGGTCGGCCACAGTGTCTTCTTCCAACGAAGATAAGAGCGGCGGCATTGAGCTGTCGGCAACGTGGGTTGCCGATCCGAGCAACGCTACCAACGCGACTTATACCGTTTACGATGGGTCATCGAGCATTATGCTTGGTAGATACATCATCGACCAAACCAAGGACGCGGTTGGAACGGTCGACGGTAACGCTCAATTTCAAGAATTGGGAGTTGTTAATCCAACGATGGCCAACGGCACGGGAAGCGTGACAATCGTGCTGAGTACCAATCCCCTTAATGGAAGCCCCGCCAATGGCCGCGTGATTGCTGACGCCGTGGGCATTGCCCCCGCTTGGGCAGGTGCGGGCGGCCAAAGTCAGAATGAGGCGGAGCCTAAGTACCAAACCACATTTCAGAATACGGGACACCGAACCACACCCGACGTCTCATTCGACGGTAGCAATAGTACTGGAGCAACTTGTTTCCAAAACGGCGATATAAAGTACGACTACTATGGTACAAGTTTGGCGTGTCCATGTTGGGCAGGACTTATCGCGATCGCTAACCAAGGTCGAGTTGCCTACGGAGCCCCGACTTTGAATAGTGGTGGGAATCCCATGCAGACGCTGCAGGCCCTGTACAGCCTGCCCGCAGGTGATTTTAACGACGTGACTTCTGGTTCCAACGGTTTCAGCGCGGCACCCGGATACGACGAAGTCACAGGGCGCGGCAGTCCAATTGCCAGTGCTCTTGTACCTGATCTTGTGAACTATGGACGCACTACGGCGAGTCAGTTTAAAGTGATCGTGGGGGCCAATTCTGTAGTCGCGGGCTCGCCGTTTATTATCGCCGTCGAAGCTCAGGACCAGTTCGGGAATCCGGCCACTGATTTTTCAGGTCCGGTTGCTATCTCCTCGGCCGATGGGCAAGTCGCAAATCTCCCATCCATGACGGTGACCAATGGTTTGGGTGTCGGCTTGGCCGTGTTGAAAACAGTTGCCAATGGTCCGTGGACGATTACCGCTTCATCTGGAAATTTGCAGGGCTCCAGTGCTCCCATCACCGTGATGCCCGCCAATGCCGTCCATTTCCAAGTCGACGCCACCACCACAGCAATCACCAATACCAATCTTCCCATCACCGTCACCGCCCTTGATGCCTACGGCAACGTGGCTACCAACTACACCGGCACCGTGAATCTCACCAGCACCGATAGCGCCGCGGTCGGCGCCAACGTCTTGGGAGGTAACTACACCTTCACCACCGGCACCGCCCAAGACAACGGCGTACACGTCTTCAACGTGCACTTGTTAACCGAGGGCAATCAAAAGGTCACCGTCGCCGACACCACTGCGACCATCCCGGCCATCATTGGCACCAGTTCCGCCATCACCACTTCCGGACTGGTAGTCACGGCCCTCACCAAAACGCCAACCGGCTTCACAACCACCTTCAACCAGCCAATCAATCCCGCCGATCTGACGATCTATGGCAATGGCAACACGCAACAAGACATTTTGCTGGTCGGCAAGAGCACCAACAACGGGCAGCCGTATCCGGGCACGCTCATCGTCGATGCCTCGAAAAAATTGGTCACGTTCAACGTCTCGTCCAATTTCCTGACAGCCTCCAATCCCGGCGGATCGGCGGCGCTGCCCGACGATACCTACACCGTGACGCTCCTGAGCAGTGTGGGCACCAACGGCTTTCAAGACGTTACCGGCCAAGGTCTCGACGATGGCCATGGCGGCCATGCGGACTACGTCGGCACGTTCACCACAACCTATCAGCGCGACAACGCGGAAGTCTTGGGCATCACTGATTTCGCGCGGGCCCAATGCATCCGGCGACATTACTACGCTTGTCAAAGTCCCCAACGACCCCACCAACGGCGGCCACGTCGGCATTCCGATCACGATTTACAACGCCAGCAATCTCACCAGCGCCGGTTTTACGCTGACTTACAACGCCAACATTCTCACTGTCACCGGCGGCGTCAGCGATCCGTCCAACGCGACGGCCAGTTTCCAGATGACAAGTAATGTTCTTGGGAGCGACGGCATTCATTCGGTGGCCACGTTCGCGTTTAGCGATACGGCGATTTTGAGCGGCACGCAAATCCTGGGCGACATCACGGCCTATGTGCCGTATTCGGCGCAAGCCAATACCAAGTCAAGGATCTGCTGGCGCTGGGCAACATCACCGTCAACAGCGGCGCAACCGTGGTGCCAGGCAATGCTGTCGATGTCGATGCGTACTTCGGCGATGTCAACGGTGATCACCATCTTGACGCGTTGGACAAAGCTCTGCTCGCCAACGTCGCCTCCACGGTCAGTTCCGGCTTTACCGCGTTCACCCTGCTCGATCCCGCAATCATCGGCGACGTGAGCGGCGACAACGCCGTGACTTCCAATAGCACCTCGCTCATGTCCAATTATTTATTAGCCTTACCGGTCGCCAAGATTCCAACACTCCCCAATCCGCCGATTGCCGATAATCTCTTCACATCGCCGTTCGCTGCCGACCCGGTGTTAAGTCTGCCGGCATCGGTGCAAGCGACGAACGCTGGCATCGTCAATGTGCCGGTGCTGCTGGATGAGCCGCATGCGCAAGGCAGCACAGGTCTGATCGAAGCGGAGTTGACGCTGCAATATGACGCAACGGTTTTGAGCGTGTCTGCGGCCGATATCGCGCTGGCTCGATCCCCAGCCAAGGCACCGGCTGGCAGCTATCGGCGCAGGTGAATGCGGCGACGGGACAAATCACGATCCAACTTTACAGTGAAACACCCATCGCAATCGACCAGGCTGGCAGCTTGGTGAACATCGCGTTTCATGTCACATCCAACACGATTCTCTCCGAAGCAACCACGGTGCAACTGCTGGCTAGCCAAACCGTGCTCGCCGATTCTCAAGCGTCGATGATCCTCGGTCCCGGCTTGGATTGGACCGCCGTGTTGACTAGCGATTGGGTGCAATCGTTGAACGCTTGCTTTCCGAGTTGATATCGTAGACCATGAACATGCACGTATGCCGCCGTTTCAATAGTGGATTAAATCAGCGTGTGGGATCTTGCGACACTAACCCGAAGCGTTAGCGAGGGGTTCCCTCGCTAACGCTTCGGGTTGGTGTCGCAGGTTTACGTACGGTTGTTTAGATAGGTTTTCCCCATGATAATGCGCACGCACGCAATGGCGCTGTTGTTGCTTTTTCTTTCAGATCCAACCGACGCTGCCACCGAGCCGCTGCTCCCGCTCACCGAGGGTCAGCGGATATTGTTTCTCGGCAACGGCTTTGTCGAAAACGATCAGGCGTATGCCTTCTTGGAAGGTAGATTGCAGCACCGCTTCGCTGGTCGTGCGGTTACTTTTAGGTACATGGGTTGGAGCGGCGACACGGTGCGCGGCAGCGCCCGCACCTCGGGTTACCAAGAACCGGAAGGACTGGCGCGGCTCGAAAAAGAAACACGCGCCTTCAGGCCGACGGTGATCTTTCTCGCCTACGGAATGAACGAATCCTTCGGCGGCGCCGAGAGTTTGTCTGGCTTTCTGCGGGACTACGACCACTTGCTGACCAGCGTCGCGCCGCTACACGCTCGTTTGTTTATCTTGTCACCCACCTATCACGAAGACCTCGGCCGCCCTTACCCCGATCCCGCGGCACATAATCAGACTTTGCGTGCCTATACCAAAGGCCTTATGGAGTTCGCCCAGGCGCAAGGTTCATTTCATTGATCTGTTTCATCCACTTGAAGCGGCCAAGCTTGCGGAGCCGACCGTGCGGCTCACCACGAATGGCCTACTGCTGACGCGTGCGGGCTACGCCATCGCAGCCAAAGCCACCGAAGAGCAACTCGGCTTGCCGCCGCGGCGGTGGCAAGTTCATGTGGATTGGACGGGAAAGATTGTCGCTTGCGAAGGCGTCAAAATCAAGGCGTTGGAGGGCGCGGCTACCTCCCTACGCTTCGAGGCCGTCGCCGCGATCTTACCCGTCGCCGAACCGGCGGAAGCCAATATGCTTCGCATCACCGGACTGCCGCCGGGCAAGTATCGGCTCAAAGTCGATGGTCAAGAAATTCTCCAAGCATCAGCGGCGGAGTGGGCAACGGTGTCAACATCAGCAAAGGCCCGGCTTTCGCTGACGCCGAAAAACTGCACCGCCCTCGTGCTTCGCAATCAAACCTTTTACCGCCGCTGGCGTCCCTACAACGATCACTCGCGGCACTGGACTTATATCGACATCGACTTCAAGCTCTATGACGTTGAGATCGCCAAGGAGGAGCAGCACATCGCGGAATTGCGAAAGCCAGAGGGGGCATGTTTACAAGATCACCGCCGTCGTTGACTTGAAGTGACACCCAATCTTGACGCAGGTATGTCCATGAGACTTTCCATGAAACGCAGCTATCTCTTCCCATCACTACTATTTGCCGGTTGTCTCGCTTCAGTATGTGTCAGCCCCCTCGGCACCAAAAAAACCAACCGCTTAACGACATGAGCGACGATCCCGAGGTCGCCCGCAAGCTCATGCAATTGCCGGAGGGTTTCGAGGCGCAATTGGTGGCGAGCGAGCCGACGGTGATCAATCCGATCCAAATCAACTTCGACGCGCGGGCGGCTTTATGTCTTTGCGCCGGCTATCCCCAGATTCTGCCGGGTCAGGCACCCAGCGATTATGTGGTGATGCTTGAAGGTTTTGACAAAACCGGCATGGCCCGCACTTCACGCGTCGTGGTGGACCATCTCATGGTTGCCACGGGCATGATGCCGGGCGATGGCGGCGTTTACATCGGTCAGGCTGAATCGTTCATGCACTTCCGCCCCGCAAAGGAGGCCGGGAAGCCCGCGGAGAAGCGCGTCCTTTTCACTGGCTTTGGCACCGCCGACACGCATCATACGCTCAATACGTTCCGCTGGGGCCCCGATGGCGCGCTCTATTTCAATCAGGGGCTTTACATCCACAGTGCCGTCGAAACACCGTATGGTCCGCGCAATCTGTCCGGCGGCTGCATTTGGCAACTGCGCCCCGATCGCCTCAAGCTCGAAGTCTACGATCGCTCGATCCTGCCCAACAACACGTGGGGACATGCCTTCGATGCGTGGGGCCAATCATTCGTCGCCAGCGCCTGGCCCGGCGGTCTCAACGTCATTCTGCCGGATAGTCCGTTGCAACATGCGACTCAACCCGAATTGGTTCCCGATCTCAGGATGACGCAAATCGGCGGCGATCGCCACTGCGGCCTCGAAATCGTTAGTGGCCGGCATTTTCCCGATGATTGGCAAGGCAATCTGCTCACCGGCGATTTTCTGTCGCATCGCATTCATCGCTATGCTTTGACGGACGACGGCCGACGCTACTACGCCAAGGCGCTGCCTCCGTTAGTGGTCTCCAAGCATCAGAAGTTTCGCCCCGTCGACATCAAGATGGGCCCCGACGGCGCCATTTATATTGCCGATCTCTACCAGCAAATCATTCAACACAATCAGGTCAACTTTCGCGATCCACGCCGCGATCACACCCGCGGCCGCATTTGGCGCGTTGTTCGCAAAGATCGCCCGCTGCTGCCACCGCCGACGTGGAGCGACGGACCGATCGATCAAATCGTGGCGCAACTTCAGTCGCCCGAGCAATGGACCCGGATCCACGCCAAGCGCACGCTGGCGGAGCGTGATGCGAAAGCGGTGGCACCGGCGTGGCTAAGTGGGTGGCGCACCTAGAAGCGAAAGACGTGAACTTGCCGCACCACCTCTTGGAAGCCTTGTGGGCGTATCAAAGCATCGATCAAATGGAACCGGATTTATTGAAGCGCGTGTTGCGTTTGGAAGACCCGCGCCCGAGCAGCGGCCACGCGCGTTCTCGGCGCCTGGGGCGATCGGCTTCCCGATGCCCTGCGGTGGTTGGCGGTTGCCATAGCCGACCCCGCCCCCCGCGTGCGTCTTGAAGCAATCCAGGCACTGTGTAATGTTCCGTCCGCACAAGCCGTGGCCATCGGCATGCGTGCGCTGGATCAAAGCACCGATCCGTTTATCGACTTCGCCCTCAAAAAGCTGGCGATCTTGCACAAGGCACAATGGCAGCCCGAATTCGCGGCGGGTCGGCTCACCTTCGACGGCAACGCACGGCACGCGGCATTCGCGCTCAAAGCGATCGGCGGCGAGGCCGTGCCGATTTTGGTTGGCCTCGTCGAAAAAGGCCAAGTCCCTCAAGAAAACCTCACGGGGATCTTGCAACTGGTCGCGCTGATGGGCAACCCAAGCGACCAAGCGCTTGCGCTGCGTCAACTGCTGGCGCCGGGCACCCGGCCGCGACCGACAAGGCACGCGTTTTGGAGGCGCTGGCGCAAGCGGCGCGGGAACGTCATGTTCGCCCCAACGGTGGGTTGGACGGCATTGCCTTGCTTTTCGCGGACGGCAACACGCGCCTTGGCAGCGCAGCTCTGACTGTTGCCGGGCTATGGAACATGGAAACGCAGCGCGATGCTATCCTGGCGTGGGCGAGCAATCCCAAAGCGGCTGAACTACGCCGCGCCGCCGCGATGCAGGCGCTTGTAGACCTGGGCGGGCCACGGAGTTTGGAGCAAATTGAGCACCTGACGAGCACCAGCCAACCGCACGCGGTGCGCCTGCAAGCAATTGCCGCCCTGGCTTCAATGGATCTGGCCAAGGCCGCGCGTCACGCCGGCGAGCTATTGCGGCAAGCGCCGTCGGCTGACCAAGATCCTGGTTCGCTGTTTGCAGCTTTTCTCGGACGCAAAGGCGGCGCTCGCGTTTTGGCGAAAGCTCTGGAGCAGCAACAACCCTCAACCGACGCCGCCAAGATCGGTCTGCGCGTTCTCGTCGAGCGCGGCGTGCCGGCACCGGAACTCAGCGGTGTGCTCCAAAAAGCCCTGGGCCACGCGGGCGCCAAACGCAAGCTTGACGCGCAGGACATGAAACGCTGGATCGCGCGCGTCCAAAGCCAGGGCGATGCCGCGCGCGGCGAAGGTGTCTTTCGTCGGGCCACGCTCGGTTGCTTCCAATGCCACGCCCTGGGCGGCGCCGGCGGCCGCGTCGGCCCCGATCTCTCCGGCATCGGCACCAGCGCCCAGCTTGATTACCTTATCGAATCCGTCTTTTTGCCCAGCAAGGTGGTGCGCGAAGGTTATACCACCGCCCATGTCGTCACCACGGATGGCCGCATCTTCAGCGGCGTCGTCAAGGGCGAATCGCCCAAGGAGATTGTCCTCAAAGACGCGCTCGCGATGAGATCATCATTGCCGCCGCCGACATCGAAGAAAAGCGCGTCGGTGGCTCACTTATGCCCGACGGCCTGGATCAATCGCTCACCGACGCGGAGCTCGCGGACCTCTTTCGCTTTCTCGCCGAGCTAGGCAAACCCGGGCCCTTTGGCGTCTCCCACCAGGCCTTTGCGCGGCGCTGGCAGATCCTCAGTGCGGTGCCGGCCGATTTGAGCGGCCTCGATGACGCCGCTTTGGGCAAGCTTTTGCACGAGGAACCAACGTTGTCCTGGAAGCCGCTCTATGCGAAAGTTTCCGGGTTGGTGCCGTTGCTTGAAACCACGAGCTCGGGAGTCGCTCCCATCGTGCGCTGCCAACTCGAAGTTGTGACTTCGGGAAAGGTCGGACTTCGCCTAAACGACGCCAACGGCCTCACGATGTGGCTGGATGGCAAGCCTGTTCCGGCGCAGACCAATCTGACGCTGGATTTGTCACGCGGCCTTCACGAGTTGGCGTTACGCGCGATCCGACGGCTCGGGTCGAACGCGATTTGAGTTTGGAACTGGTGGAGTCAGCGGGAGGCAAGGGGCAGGCGAAGTTCGTGGATGGTAGGTGAGAACTCCGGTTGTCCCCTATGAAGGTGGCTGGAAAAATCGGCCGGCTTCGTCAAGAACGCCTTCCGGGTGACGACGACCGCTCCCGAAGGAATAAAATCCAGATTGAGGTGCCGAAAATGCCAGCGGAACTCATTGAATTCACCTTGGTCCTTGAAAACCAGGCAGCATTTCCCAAGCCTTATCCGGCCAGCAAGGAGATTCCTGAATGGTATAAATCAATGCCGGCGGAAGGCGAATTCGAAGGGTTTTCCTTCGGCACTGTCAAGAATTGTCCCCCCTTTTTAGAAGCCATGACATGCGGCTATATTATTCCGCTGGTTGCCGATATCAGCCTTTCCCTGGACCAGGCGGGGATGTTTCACGGCGAAGGGCCTAGTTTCTCCGAACAATGCGCGGGCCGCGTCCGGTCCGCCAAAATGATATCAAACCATCTTTCCGCGCAGGTTAAAGGATCCCCATTTGAAAAATATATCATCGTAAAAGTCTTTAACCCATGGTTGATCCGTACGCCGCCGGGGTATTCCACACTGTTCCTTCCCCCGGTGAACCGTTTCCAAATGCACCTCGTTCCGCTCACCGGTATGGTGGAAACGGATGTCTTTTATCGAGAGGTTCATTTCCCCTCCCTTCTGGCGATTCCACGGGGCACAACGTTAAAGTTGACGAAGGGCACGCCGCTCGTGCAGGCCATTCCCATCAAACGCGACGAATTTCAGTCCAATATGGTTTCCCTGGACGTTGAGAAATACCAAAACAGTCGGCCCGCGACGCTACCGGAAGACCACGATTTATACGGTGACGCACGCAACTTTTATAAGAACAATTATTGGATTAAAAAAAGCTACCGGTAGGTGACGGCGCCGGGTGCCATGCGGACCCCATTTTGG
>CAVVSQ010000013.1:0-69387 GCA_963750865.1 uncultured Planctomycetota bacterium | reverse complement strand
CGGCGGGGGCGTGCGAAACACCGGCACGGCCACGTTGACCAACTCCACGATTAGCGGCAACTCCTCCTCCTACGGCGGCGGCCTCTACAACGCTTTTGGTGGCAAGGCCACGCTGGCTAACTGCACCGTCAGCGGCAATTCCGCCATCGGCACTTTTGGTGACGGCGGCGGCGGCGGCGGCCTGTTCAACTATGCCAACAGCACGATCACGCTGACCAACTGCGGCATCACCGGCAACACCGCCAGCGGCAACATCGCGTCCATCTTCACCGCCGCGGGAGGTCTGGCAAACAGTTTTGGCAGCACGGCCACGCTCACCAACTGCACCATCAGCGGTAACTCGTCCAACAGCAGCGGCGGCGGCGTCATGAACGGTTTCGGAAGCACGCTCGCGCTTACCAACTGCACCCTAAGCGGCAACTCCTCCAGCAACAGCGGCGGCGGCCTCTTCAATCGCGGCGCCAGCTTCTTCCCTCAACCCAACACGGCCACGCTCACCAACTGCACCGTCAGCGGCAACACCGCCGTCGTCCGGCGGCGGCATTGCCAACCAGGGCACGCTGATCGTCGCTGCCAGCACTATCAATCAAAACCAGGCCAACGGCGCGCGCGGAGGCGCCGGCATTGGCGGCGGCATCTTGAACAACGGCGGCAGTGTCGCGCTCAGCAATAGCGCGCTGAGCGGAAACAAGGCAATCGGCGGCGCGGGGCCAGCGGCGCCGCGGGCGGCGATGGCATCGGCGGCGGACTCGCCCTCGAGAATAACTCGACGGCGACCATCAGCAAGACCTTGTTCCTGGGAACTAGCCCAGGGCGGCGACGGCGGCGCGGGGGCCAACGGCGGCAACGGCGAGGGCGGCGGCATCTACCTGGCCGGCGGGGGCAGCGCCAGCCTCACCAACAGTATCATCACCCTGAACGCGGCCCTGGACGGTGACGGAAAAGCCGGCGCCGACGGCGCGGGTATCGGCGGCGGTGTCTACACGCTAGGAACGTTCACCCTCGACGCCGCTACCTTCATCAACTTCAACTTCGCGTCCACGAGCGGCGACAACATTGGCCCATGACGGCCTCTGAGCGGAGAGCGGGTTTGGAATGGACGCGGCGACGGCGTCTGCCCACGCCGTCGCTTGGCGAGCCGCAAGCGTCAGCGCCCGGTGGTTTCACAAGAGAGAAACGGTGTTTTTAACGGTGGCGAGTGTAAGGTGACAAGGTAGAGGCACAGAGAGCACAGAGATTGATTCTCTCGGTGGTCTCTGTGCCTCTGTGGTGAATCATCGAACCTTGGCGACGGGTTAGCGTTCAGCAATCAGGTGCTGAATTCCGGCCGGCGTTTGCACAGTTGTTGCTGCAGGCGCGACACGATGCTGGAATGCATTTGGCTGACGCGCGATTCGGAGAGGTCGAGCGTGGCGCCGATCTCCTTCATCGTCATGTCTTCGTAGTAGTAGAGGATGATGATGAGGCGTTCGTTGCGGTTGAGGCCGCGCGTGACCAGGCGCATCAGGTCGCGATTTTGCAGGCGATGCGTCGGGTCCTCGGCTTTCTTGTCTTCGAGGATGTCGATCTCGCGGACATCCTTGTAGCTGTCGGTCTCGTACCATTTCTTGTTGAGGCTGACGAGGCTGACGGCGGTGGCGTCGCCGGCCATCTTGTCGAACTCCTCGAGGGTGATGCCCATGCGTGCGGCCATCTCGTCGGGGCGCGGCGGCCGGCCCAGGGCGGCTTCCAGCGACTTGCGGGCTTCTTCCACCTTGGTGTGCTTGCTGCGCACCAGGCGCGGCACCCAGTCCATGGTGCGCAATTCGTCGAGCATGGCGCCGCGGATGCGCGGCACGCAATAGGTCTCGAACTTGACGCCGCGCTCCAGATCGAAGGCGTCGATGGCGTCCATGAGGCCGAAGACGCCGGCACTGATCAGGTCGTCGAGATCGACTCCTTCGGGCAAGCCGGGCCCAGATGCGTTCGGCGTTGTATTTGACCAGCGGCAGATATAGCTCGACCAATTGATTCCGCAACTCGACCGTCGGTTCCGCTCGGTAGTCTTTCCAAAGCTGCTGGACGTCCACGTCCACATGCGTCACCATGGATTCCTCCCTGATGAGGGCAAGCGGTTGCCGGCTCATTTCGGCCGCGGACATGCTGCAGTCGCCGGCCAATGCCGGCACATCGCGCAACTTTCTCGGCCCTAGCACGACAAGAGAGGAAATGTGGCGAGCCGTTCGCGCGGACAGCATCCGCGCCGGCCAATCCAGTTCCGCCACTCATGGAAACCGATTGAGTCCGGAGTTGATCCGGGATAGGGCTGCGCCACGCCGACGCGCCTGCCCCGCTGGTTTCCCCGAGTGTCTCGTGTGCGTCGAAATTCGTCCAGATTCCGCTTACCGACTCCGTCATTTGGGAGCTTCGCCTGAACAGCACGGGCCCGGTTGGAAATGCTTCGCGGGCCTTCACTGTCCCCCGTGGCGAAACTCAGCCAGAAAAAGTCACTCGCTTCGTAGTTATCGGCGGCCCGTCGCGAAGCCTTGACCTAAAAGCCGCCGTAATTCAAATTCATTCGCCAAACCTTGAATGGTCCCAGGCAAATGCGCACCGGGCACGCGTGCCCGGCAGAGCATCCGCTAAAATCCCCCGATTCTTCCAAGGCGCGCCGCCCGGCGTGGTTGGCCGCGCAGCCTGCCCTGGCAGGGCTCATTCCTCATTTGCGGAGCGAATTTGAAGGGGGGCGTATACCCGTCACCGCGCCGTTTGTCCAGGGGAAATCGACGCAATAAATCATGGAAAGCGGGAACCAAGCCGTTTGACAATGAGCCGCTATCGACGCAGAATGTAGTAATTGCAAAAGAGAACGGATGGGTGAGCGCCGCCGCGAGGAACCTTGGGCATGCCGTTGGAAACAACCACGCCAAAGCTGCAAAGAGTTGGCAATTACGATCTTATCGACAAGATCGCTGAAGGGGGCATGGGCGTCGTCTACAAGGGCGCCAGCGCGACAGCGGCCAGATCGTCGCTGTCAAAATCGTGCCGCGTCACCTTACCTCAAACGCCATCTTCATAAAACGGTTTGAACAAGAGTACACCGCGGCGCAGGCGCTGAACCATCCCAACATCGTCAAAGCCATCGAATTCGGGCGAGACGCAGGCACGCCTTTTCTCGTCATGGAGTTCGTGGACGGTCAATCGCTCGGCCAAAAGTTGGAAACCAGCCATCGCTTTCCTGAAACCGAAGCCATTCGCATCATGGGCTTCGTCGCGCAAGGCTTGCACAAGGCCCATAAGCTCGGCCTCATCCACCGCGATGTCAAGCCGGACAATATCTTGCTGACGCCGGACGGACAGGTCAAATTGGTCGATCTCGGCCTCGTCAAGGAAGTGGACGCCGATCTTAATTTAACGCGCACCAACCGCGGCCTGGGAACGCCGCACTTCATGGCGCCGGAGCAATTTCGCAACGCCAAAAACGCCGATGCCCGCTGCGACATCTACTCGATGGCCGCCACGCTTTACATGATGGTGACGGGCGAGTTGCCATTCAAGGCATTGGGCCCGCTCGATGCCTGGATGAAGAAGATCAATAACGAAATTACGGCTCCGCGCGAGCTGGTGCCCGATCTCTCCGAGCGCGTGGACTGGGCGATACGTCGCTCGATGAGCGCCGATCCGACGCAACGTGCCGCCTCTTGCCGCGAGTTCATCGAGGACCTCACGGGCCACAGCACGCGCAAACTCGCCGACGCCCAACCTGCCGGGCGACGCTGCGACGGACCTCTGGTTTTTGGTTTACCGCGACGAACAAGACGTGATGCACACCGTCAAAGGGACCATGAACGGCATCCGCCGCTCGCTCAAAGAGCGACTCCTAGGCGATGCCAGCAATGTGCGCGTCAGCCGGGTCAAGGACGGGCCTTTCGAAGTGCTCAAAAATCATCCGGAGTTCCGCGACTTGGTCATCGAGCCGGCACCGATGCCGGGCGGCAACGCCAAACGGACGTCGACGTCGAAGGTCGTGGTGCCTGCCTCTCAGATGGAAACGCTGCCCTATATCCCGGGACCCGCATCGGATAAAGTATTGCTCAATGCGCAACCTGTTCCGGAACCGCTCGCGCAAGCCCGGCCTTCCACACCCCCGACTATTTACATACGATCAAACTCACGCCGCTCCGAGTGGATCAAGTGGATCATACTTCTCATCGCGGCACTCGCCACCG
Organism: uncultured Planctomycetota bacterium; assembly: GCA_963750865.1. Taxonomy (GTDB): domain Bacteria; phylum Planctomycetota; class Planctomycetia; order Gemmatales; family Gemmataceae; genus CAVVSQ01. Next base: position 65,179 of record CAVVSQ010000013.1, on the reverse strand, counting down.
GCATCGCGGGCTATTTTTTAATGCCGGTTCTCGCGCATTTCCGGCTGATTTAAGCAGCATGCTAGCTTAACTCGCGCGAGTTGAGGAGTCACGGGTACTGGTGCGAAATGTGGGACGGCTCTCCTGAGCCGTCCTTTTGAACGGCTCGGGAGAGCCGTTCCACAGATCAACGATACCCAGATCTTCGCTGCTCTCATAAAATTCCCTCGTTGCCGATGCATGCACAGAAATGACACGCCACCCGTTCGGACAAGCTCGATGAGCGATTTATCCTTCGACGAGGAAGCAGCCGTCCAGCGGCTCATGCGATTGCTGTCCGTGCCCGGCATCACGGGCGAGGAAGGAGCGATTGCCAGGGAGGTCAGCCACGGCGCTCAAGGACATCGGCGTGCCGGCGCGGCAAATACGCATTGATCGGTCCCATGAAAAAATCCCGCTGCCAACTCAAACAGGCAACTTGATCGTTGACCTGCCGGGCAAGGTAGGCGGTCCACGCCGCTTGTTCATGACACACCTGGACACTGTCCCCTTGTGCGCGGGGGCTATCCCCAAACGCTCCGGCAGCCGCATTGTGCCCCAAGGCGCCACCGCTTTGGGGGGCGATAATCGTACGGGCGTCGCCTGTCTGGTGACGCTGATTGCCACACTCACGGAACAAAAACTGCCCCATCCGCCGTTGACATTCCTCTTCACGGTGCGCGAGGAGAGCGGCCTCTGGGGAGCGCCGCTTTGTCGATTCGGCGGACCTTGGCAATCCCGAAATGGGCTTTAACGTGGATGGCCGGTCGCCGCGTGAGTTAACGATCGGCGCCACCGGCGCGGAGCGCTGGGAGGCCGAAGTCTTTGGCCGCGCCGCGCATGCCGGCGTGCATCCGGAGGACGGGATTTCATCGAGCATGGTCACCGCGCTCGCGCTGGCGCAAGCTTCACGAGCACGGTTGGTTCGGCAAAATCAACAAGGGAACGCAAGAAGGCACCGCCAATATCGGCTCCATCGGCGATGCGCACGGCCGCAGTTGTGGTCAAGCGACCAACGTCGTCACGGATTACGCCAAAATCCGCGGCGAGTCTCGCAGCCATGACAACGCCTTCAACCGCGCGATTACCGGCGCCTACCGCGCTGCCTTCAAGACTGCCGCCGCCCAGATTGCCAACCGCGCCGGCAAAAAAGCCCGCGTCCGCTTTTCGAGCCGCAAAGACTACTACCCCTTTTTGCTGAAGCAGACGAGCCCCGTGGTCTTGGCGGCGCAGGCGGCGGCGCGGCATGCCGGCTGGGATCCGATTTTGCGCTCGACGAATGGCGGCCTCGACGCCAACTGGCTCGTGCGCCATGGAGTACCGACGGTGACTTTCGGCGCCGGCCAAAACAATCCGCACACGCTCGACGAATTTGTCAGTGTGCCCGACTTCCTTGACGGTTGCCGCTATGCGCTGAGCCTGGCAACGGATCCTTTGCCGTGAGATAACAATGACGCTGCGCATCGGGAATGGGTGCGGATTTTGGGGGGACAACCTCGACACGCCCATTTTGTTGGCGCAGCAGGGAGGACTTGACTACCTGACGCTCGAATATCTTGCCGAGCTGACGATGTCGATCCTGGCGCTACAAAAACAGCGGGACCCGGAAGCGGGCTTCGCGGCTGATTTTCTCGACGTACTCGAACGCCTGTGCCCGATCTTGCAAAACAAGCCGCGCCTCAAAATCATCACCAACGCCGGCGGGGTCAATGCCCTTGCCTGCGCCGCAAGGCGCGCGTTATCCTCGATGCCGCGGGACTGACAAAGCGTATAGCGGTCGTGGAGGGCGACGACCTGCTGCCGCGACTGGAGGAATTGTTCGATAACGGCCACGATTTCACCAACCTGGATACGGGCGCGGACCTCGGCCAGGTGCTTGGGCAAGTGGTCAGTGCCAACGCTTATTTGGGGGCGGCGCCGATGGTCGAGGCATTGCAAGAAGGGGCCGATATTGTCATCACGGGCCGCGTCGCCGATGCCTCGCTGACGGTCGCGCCCGATCATGCACCGGTTTCCCTGGACCTGGGACGATTGGCCCCATCTCGCGGCGGCGACCGTCGCCGGCCATCTCATCGAATGCGGCGCCCAGGCCACCGGCGGCATCTGGACCCATTACGATCAAGCCGCTGACCTGGCGAACGTTGGTTATCCGATTGTCGACGTGGAGGCAGATGGCGATTTTGTCATCACCAAGCCACCGGGCACCGGAGGAGCTGTGAATGTGGAAACAGTCAGCGAACAACTGCTCTATGAGGTTGGCGATCCCGCTGCCTATCTAACGCCGGATGTCGTCTCGGACTTTACCAGTGTAAGTCTCGAACCGTCCGGCGCCGATGCCGTGCGCGTTCACACGGGCCGTGGTTACGCCGCCACGGATTCATACAAGGTTTCCATCGCCTATCGCAACGGCTTCGCCGCCAGCGGCACGCTGATGGTCATGGGTCCGGACGCGACACGGAAGGCCTTATTATGCGGTGACATGATCAAGGAGCGTTTGGGCCGCATCAACATCAAACCCGAGCACTGCCTAGTGGAGGTTCTTGGCAGCGGCGCGTGTGTTCCAGGTGTTTTGGCGAATGGGCCGGAGCCGATGGAAGTCGTTTTGCGCGTCTCGGTCCACGACGCGCGCCGCGCGGTCGTGGAGCGCTTCACCAAGGAATTGGCGCCCTTGGTGACCTCGGGGCCTCCCGGCATTACCGGCTATACCTTTGGCCGACCGCCGGTGCGTGCGGTGTTCGCCTATTGGCCGGCGCTGGTGGCCAAGAACGTTATTTCGGCAAAGGTAACAATGTTGTAAAAGAGCCGCGCACGCAGTAAGCGGTTTTTCGCGTGGCGTTTTGTTAAACCGCTTACTGCGTGCGCGGCTCATTGGTATATCACCATGAGCGACACAATTCTTTTACGCGAGATCGCCCACGGCCGAAGCGGCGACAAGGGCAATCATGCCAACATTGCGATCCTCGCTTACACGTCCGCTGGCTATGCTTGGCTGCGACATTATTTATCAGCGGACAAGGTGCGTGATTATTTTCAGCCGTTAGGACCTTCGCGTGTCGAGCGCTACGAGGCGGCTAATGTGCTGGGTCTTAATTTCCTGCTCTACGATGTGCTCGCTGGTGGTGCCAGCCAGTCGCTGCGCATCGACCCACAAGGGAAAACGCTGGCCCTGGCTTTGCTGCAACTGCGGTTGGAGCGACCGGAAAATTTTGAGACAATGGTGCGATCATGAGCGACCTGGTGTTGTACGAAGCGCATCCGCCGGCGCTTCTGTTGACGCTCAATCGACCGGATAAGCGCAACGCTTTAAGCCGAGCGCTGATTGCGGCGCTGGCGGATGCTTTTGGCCGCGCGGCGCACGATGACGCCGTGCGCTGCGTGATCCTTGCCGGCACCGGACCTGTTTTTTTGCGCGGGCATGGATTTGGCGGAGCTTCAAGAGACGTTGGCCGCTCCCAAGGAATCATCACCCGTCTGGGACGACGCCCTGCGCCTGGCGAGACTTTATGATCTCATCTATACTTTCCCCAAGCCTACCATCGCGGCGGTGCAGGGAAGCGCGCTGGCGGGCGGCGCCGGTCTGGTCACCGTCTGCGATTTGGCGCTGGCGAGTCCGGAGGCGAGGTTCGGCTATCCCGAGGTCCGGCGCGGACTGGTCGCGGCGATGGTCATGCCCCACCTGTTGCGGCACGTCGGCGAGAGGATGGCCCGCTATTTGTTGTTGTCCGGCGAATTGATCGACGCGGCTGCGGCCCAAAAGTCGGGACTGATTAACGACATCGTCGCTGCCGATCGTTTGCTTGGCCGCGCGCTGGATTTGGCCGGCTCCTGTGCTCAAGGCGGTCCCAAGGCGCTCGCCAAAACCAAGGAATTCATGCACCGCTTTTCACGGCAAGCGCTCTCCATCGAGGAGGCTGCGCAAGGCAGCGCGGAGCCGCGCTTGACCGACGAGTGCCAGCAAGGCTTACGCGCGTTTTTTGCCAAACAGCGACCGCCTTGGTAGCTCCCGCTTGCCGAGCGGGACTTGGCTGCACTACGGCACTTGGTAGCTCCCGCTTGCCGAGCGGGACTTGGCTGCACGATGGCACTCAATTAGGACACCTTTCCTGCCAGTGCGAAGGTCCCGCCCGGCAGGCGGGACCTACCGAGATGCCGGCGTTTTCCTACAATTTCCGTTCACCAGCAAAAGATAGTTTTCCAGGGATCTTCGTCATGCGGAATATCAAGGTCGGCAATATCGCGGAAACGGTCGTCGAGCGCGGATTATCCACCCGAGCGGATCAAGGCCATCCTGGGCAAGGAAACCGTGGCGGTGTTGGGCTATGGCGTGCAGGGCCGCGGCCAATCGCTTAACATGAAGGATAACGGCATCAACGTCATCATCGGCTTGCGCGACAAGGGCCGCAGTTGGGATTTGGCGCTCCAGGACGGCTGGGTGCCGGAAAAGACGCTGTTTTCCTACGACGGCGCCGCCCAGCGCGGCACCATCATTCAGTATCTGCTTTCCGATGCCGGCCAAAAAGAATACTGGCCCAGCCTCAAGCCGCGGCTGACGGCAGGCAAGGCGCTTTATTTCTCGCATGGCTTCAGCATCGCGTACCGCGAGCTGACCAACGTCGTTCCTCCCAAGGACATTGACGTCATCCTCGTGTGCCCCAAAAGGATCGGGCACGACGGTTCGACGCCTCTTTTTGGAAGGCCGCGGCATCAACGCCAGCTTTGCGATCGAGCAAGACGCCACGGGCCGGGCGCGCGATCGGTGTTTGGCCACCGGCATCGCCATCGGTTCGGGGTATCTTTTCGAGACCACGTTCCAGAAGGAAGTGTTCAGCGACTTGACCGGCGAGCGCGGCGTGCTGATGGGTGCGATCTATGGTTTGTGGCTCGCTCAGTATGAAGTGTTGCGCGCTAATGGCCACTCCCCCTCGGAAGCGTTCAACGAAACGGTTGAGGAGGCGACGCAGAGCCTCTATCCGCTCATCGCGGAAAACGGCATGGATTGGATGTATGCCAACTGCTCAGCGACGGCCCAGCGCGGCGCACTCGACTGGTTCAAGAAGTTTCGCGATGCCAGCAAGCCCGTCTTCGAGGAGCTTTACAAAAAGGTGGCCAACGGCGACGAAACCCGCCGCGTTCTCGAAGCCAACAGCCGTAAGGACTACCGCGAGCAACTCGAGAAAGAGCTCAAGGAAATCGCCGACAGCGAGATGTGGCAGGCGGGCACCGTCGTTCGATCGCTGAGGCCCGAGCGTGCGTCCAAGTCGAAGGGTTAATCGGCTCAATCCGTCTGTAGCAAGTTTGTCGCCTCGAAAAGGATTGCTTTGGCAATTCCTCCATACCTGCCTTTGACAGCAAGCTTCGCCAAACTTACCATTTACCCCAGACACCCTTTTCATTCGATGTGGGAAGATTGGCAAAGCTTGCCGACTCCTTCTTGTCAAAGCTTCTGGAGGTAACTGCCCTATGTACAGCGTCGTGTTGATGGCCGCCCTGACTGCCGGTTCCGCGTCGAACGGCGGTTGGTTTGGCCATGGATGTTCCGGTGGTTGCCAAGGCTACCACGGTTGTGCGGGTTGGGGTCATGCCACCTATTCCGGCGGCTTTTGCACGGGCTGTACCGGTTGCTCAGGGTGCTACGGCTGCTCGGGTTACAACTACATGACGGGTCACGGCTACCAGAGCAGCTTTAGCGTCTATGCCCCCGTGGCGTGCTCCGGCGCGTTTGGCTGCACCGGTTGCTACGGTTGCTACGGCGGCTGGAGCTGCTACGGTGTACCGCTCGCCAACCATGGATACTGGAACGAATGCGCTCCCGGTCGTGCCCGGCGTGCCGATGCCTGAAAAGGCCAAGGTGACGCCGAAAGTCGAGGAAGTGCCTCTGCCCAAGGAAGAGAACAAAGAGAAGAAAGAACTGAGCTTGGAGACGCGTGCTCGGCTGAGCATCGACGTGCCGGAAGACGCGAAAGTTTATCTTGACGGCGAACTCATGAAGACACCAGTCGCCAAGCGCGTTTTCGTGACGCCCGATCTGACCCCAGGCCGCACGTATTACTACGATCTCCGCGTGGAAGTTATCCGCGAAGGGCAAGTCGTCGCGGCGAGCCAACGTATCCTGATGCGGGCTGGCCAAACGGCGCTGGCGACGTTCCCCAACTTGAATGAAGGCGCCACGGCCACCGTCTCCAGCGAACGCTAACAACGAATCCCCGTCCCGAAAGCACCCCTCGCTTGCGGGCAACCCGCGATCAACCGATCGCGGGTTTTTTTCATTTCACCCGTTGCACACAGCGATGCCCGGCCTTAAAGTGGGACCATTGCCCACCTATCAACACCACCGGGACTTGCCGCGCATGAATGCACCTCTCACCGCTCCCATGGCCGCCCTCGAAAAGCCGACTCGTGTCCGCTACGGCGTCCTGGGGTTTGCTTGCTCATTGTCGATGATCACTTATTTGGATCGGGTCTGCTTCGGCACGGTGGCTCCCATTGTTCAGAGCGAATTTGGACTTATCGCTGGAGAAGCGAGGCTACCTGTTCACGGCCTTTGCGCCTGGCCTACGCCATGTTCGAAGTACCGAGCGGCTGGCTGGGCGACCGCTTACGGCGCCCGCACGACGCTAATCCGCATCGTGCTTTGGTGGTCGATCTTCACCGCGCTGACCGGCTCGATTTATCCCACGCCGGACGCCTTTATGGGCGTTCGGCCTCATGTTGGCGGTGCCGCTTTTTTTTCGGCATGGGCGAAGCGGGGGCGTATCCAAACATCGCCCGTGCTTTCCATAACTGGTTTCCTTTTCAAGAGCGTGGCTGGGCTAAGGGGACGGTGTGGATGGCGGGCCGCTTTGCCGGCGGCATGACACCCGTTCGCGGTCTATGCCCTGATGTTCGATACGGTCGGCGCCGATGGAACCAAGATAACGCATTGGCGGCACATGTTCTATGTCTTCGGCGCCATCGGCGCGATTTGGTGCGTCGCCTGGTGGTGGTGGTATCGCGACAACCCGGCCAAGAAAGCCGGCGTCAATGCGGCGGAGCTATCACTCATTCGGCACGGCACGGAGCATTCGCATGATAAGCTCGTCGTGCCGTGGAAAAAGCTGCTTACCAGCACCAATCTCTGGCTGTTGTGCATCATGTACTTTTGCTCGTCCTATGGCTGGTATCTGTACATCACCTATTGGCCCGGCTTTCTGAAGGAGCAACTCAACATCGAACCCGGCCCGGAGAAATGGACGCGCCAGTTTTGGATCGCCGGCTTCATGGCCGGCTTGCCGCTGCTGGTCGGCGCCGTCGGTTGCTTGATCGGCGGATTGCTCACTGACAGCTTCATCAAACGCACCGGCAACCGCAAATGGGGCCGGCGTCTGTTCGGCGTGCATTGGGCACGGCCTCACGGCCGTCTGTTTTTTCATCGCCCTTTTCTTCATGACGAGCCCGTGGATTTTCGTGATCCTTCTTTCGCTCGCCTCGTTTTGGAACGATATCACCATGGGTTCGGCGTGGGCGAGTTGCCTCGATATCGGCAGACGCTACTCGGGCATCGTCGCCGGCTGCATGAACACCGTCGGCAATCTCGGCGGCGCTGTGGTCGGGACCACGACGGGCTGGATCATCAAATCGCAAACCGCCGCCTTCACGCCGGGAACGCCGGCGTATGATGCAGGCCCTGCATCAAGGATGGGTTATCAATATCATCACGTTCGGCGTCGCGTACGTGATCGCGGCACTATGCTGGCTGAAATTCGACGCGACCAAACCGGTCGATGCCTGATGGCGCCTAAGGCGAGCGGGGGGCGGTACGCTTAGCCCCCTGATTCTCGAAACCAAGAGAATCAGGGGGCTGACGCCCCCCGCTCGCCAATGCTCCGATATAATGAAGTAAAGGCGATTTATGTTTTCTCGGTTCGAGGATAATAGCAATGGCCAAGGGCGCCGGAAAAGCTCGTAAGAAACTGCCCAAGACGTTGGCGGTGGTCAACGCGGACAACTGCACGGGCTGCGAGGCTTGCGTGGAAGTCTGTCCCGTCGATTGCATCTATAAAGTGCCCGGCGAAGACCAACCGGTCTTGCAAAGCTTTGTCGATATCGACCTGGAGCGCTGCATCGGCTGCGAGCTTTGCGAACGCTGGTGCCCTTGGGACGCGATCGACATGGTGCCGACGCCCCAGATCGCGGCCGCAGTCGCCAATAAAGGCGGCCCGCCCGATTATGTCGAGAAAAACTGGGAAAAGCTGGTAGCCTCGGCCCAGACGTTGCAAGACCTCGCCGCCGAGCAAGCCGCCGCCGCACCGGCCAAGAAATAAGACGTGGGGCACGTTTCCAACGTGCCCGGACCTGACTGCGGCACCGGCAAAGCACGATCCCGCAGGTTCTCCAATTCGCCGCGGCTTGCCGATAGTTCTTGCCTTAATCCGTGTGATCCGTGCCATCCGTGGTTGTTCTCTTTGGACCCCGCATGCCGAGCCGGAAGTCGGCTTGACGTTTACCCACATCTTCGCCATCTTTGCCCGCGCGAATGCCTGTATGTCGCCGGGCCGGCGCACCACGCGCGGCCCCATGCAAGGATGGTCCATGTTGCCGCTCACGGTGGATGATCTGTTGCCGCTTGAGGAATACGTCGGCCGGCGCCGCGAGTATTTCGAGTCACATCGCCGCTATATCGACCGTTATCGCCGCGTGCGCATCGGGCCGCGGCTGACGCTCATCTTCGAGAATCGACAAACGCTGTGGTTTCGCGTGCAGGAGATCGTCCGCGTTGCCCGGCTCGGACATGTCCGCGAAGTCCAGCAAGAGCTCGACCTCTACAATCGGCTGTTGCCCGGCTGCAATTTGCTGCAAGCGGCGCTCTTGATCGAGGTGTCCGATGAAACGCAGATCATCAAGGAATTGGCAACTGGCAAAACCTGCGCAGCGACCAATTGACCTTGCGTGTTGGCACGAGTGAAATCCCCTCCTACCTGGTCACCTGCCGGCCCGAAGACCGCTGCATCGGCACCAGCCATTGGGTCCAGTTTCATTTCGATGTCGAGGATCGCCAACTGCTCGCTGACCTGTCCGTATCCGCATCCTTCGCATTTGACAACGGCACCTATCGCCATGAAAGCGCGCCGCTAAGCGATGACTTGCGGCAAAGCCTGGTGGATGACCTGGAATTGTCGGACCGGGATGTGCGCCAGCACGCGGCGTGAAAGATTTCCGCTATGCAGGCGCGATGCGGACAGCGTTGGCGATGATGAACGTGTTGTTGGCGCCCGTGTTGCTCAACTCGACTTCGAGCGTTCCGCTTGATATTGACACGGTCGCGATCGTCTGGAAGGTGGCTCCGCCGTATACCGAGCCCGCCGGCTTTTTGGTTTCGTCCACGGCTACCGTTTGCAAGAGTGTCGTGCCGTCGTAAATCGCGAAGGGCGCATTCGTCGCTTGGTTGAAATACGAGGGCCAAGTAATTTGCACCGTGTATTGTCCCGGAGTCAAGCCCGTGACTTGCCAAATGGCGGTGTTGGTGGCTCCGCTGGACCGCGCGTAACGGTCGGTGCCGCCATAGTCAGCCGCCTACCGACTCCGATTCGCCAAACGCCTGTCTCGGAGTAGCCCGCCTGGCCATTGGCAATGATGACCGATGCAGGGCCGCTCACCACCGTACGCCGCGCCGGTAACCGTCAAATCGTTGGTCGCATCGCTTTCGGCAAAATCGTTGTTGGCATTCAGCTTGGCGAACAAATAATACGAGCCATCGGTCGTGATCTGAAACGCCGGGACTGGTGCCCGTGTGCGTGCCAACCGCCAAGTCACTCGATGGCGCTGATGGTTTCGCTTCCCAAATAGATCGCCTGGCTCAAATCTTGACTAAGACTGGGCGAAGTGGATGCGTAATAGGCAATCGCAAAGCTGCTCGGCGCCGCCGCGCCGCTAACGGTAAAGGTTCGATTGATTGTAAACGTGGCCTGGGTACTTGCCGTGGAGGGACCACTTATACCGCCGCCCGATCCAGTCCAATTCAAATCGGTGCTCGTCGCAGGCACCGAGGCAATGCGCACCGCATTGGCAATGATGTAGGAGTTGTTCGTCCCCGTGTTGCTCAGCACGACTTTCAACGTGCCGCTGCTGATGTTCACGCTCGCCAGGGTCTGGAACGTGGCTCCCGCCATAAATCGAGCCTACAGGATTCTTTGTCTCGTCCACCGCTACCGTTTGCAGTAGCGTTGAGCCATCGTAGATTGCGAACGGCGCATTGGTCGCCTGGTTGGAGTAGGACGGCCAAGTCAGTTGCACGGTGTAAAGGCCGGGATTTAGACCGGTCGTTTGCCAGGTCGCCGTGTTGGCGGCGCCTGTCGAACGCGCATACCGATCCGTGCCGGCATAATCGCCGTGCTTACCGACTCGGTCTGCCAGGTGCCCGTCTCCGTGTAACCGGACTGGCCATTGGCAATGATGACCGAGACCGGTCCGCTCACGATGGTCGCGGCGCTGGACACAACTATGTCATTGGTACCGTCGGTTTCAACGAAATCGTTGTTGGCGTTGAGCTTGGCAAACAAGTAATAGGAACCATTGGAAGGAATCTGGAAAGCCGGGCTGGTGCCCGAATGCGTGCCAACCGCGAGATCGGTCGGAGGCGCTGATCGTTTCGCTCCCCAAGTAGATCGCCTGACTCAAATCTTGACTGAGACTCGGTGACGTTGAAGCATAGTAGGCGATGGCGAAACTGCTTGGCGCGGCTGCACCAGTGATCGTGAACGTTCGGTTAATCGTGAACGCCGCTTGCGTCGCTGCCGTTGCCGGGCCGCTGATTCCTGCCCCGGATCCCGTCCAATTCAAATCGGTACTTGTGGGAGTCGCGGGTGCGATGCGCACTGCGTTGGCGACGATGAAGATATTATTGGTTCCTGTGTTGCTCAGGATCACTTTCAGCGTGCCGCTCGCAATATTCACCGTTGCGACCTTTTGGAAGGTCGCCCCTACGTATATGGCTCCAACCGGGTTCTTCGTTTCATCGACGGCCACAGTTTGCACCAGCGTCGTGCCATCGTAAATGGCGAAGGGCGCGTTGGTCGCCTGATTGGAGTAGGAAGGCCAAGATAGCTGCACGGTGTACTGCCCAGACGATAAGCCGTTCGCTTGCCACCTCGCCGTGTTGCTTGAGCCTGTGGAGTGCGCATAGCGGTCGGTGCCGCCATAATCGCCGGCCACCGTCTCGGATTGCCAGGTGCCTGTCTCGGAATAGCCGGATTGACCGTTGCCGATGATGATGGAGACGGCCCCCGTAACAGAAGTGGCGGCGCTGGTGACGGTCAAATCGTTGGTGCCGTCGCTTTCGGCGAAATCATTATTGGCATTGAGTCGCGCGAACAAATAATAAGAACCGGTGAGGTTGATCTGGAAGGCGGGGCTGGTGCCCATGTGTGTGCCTAGCGAGAGGTCGGTGGCCGCGCTGATGGTCTCGCTACCCAAGTAGATCCCTTGGCTCAAGTCTTGAGTCAGGCTTGGCGAAGTCGATGCATAATAGGCAATTGCAAAGCTGCTCGGCGCCGCCGCGCCGCTAATCGTGTAGGCCCGGTTGACCGTGAAAGTCCCTTGGGTGTTGGCGGTGGCTGGGCCCGTGATACCCGCCCCAGATCCGGTCCAATTCAAATCCGTGTTCGTCGGTGGCACGGGCACGATCCGCACGGCATTGGCGATGATATAAGTGTTGTTGGTGCCGTTATTGCTGAGCACGACCTTGAGAGTGCCGCTCGTGATATTGACTGTTGCCACTTGCTGGAAAGTGGCCCCGCCATAGACCGCGCCGACTGGACTCTGAGTCTCATCAACGGTCACGGTTTGGGCCAAGATGGAACCGTCATAAATCCCAAACGGCGCATTGGTCGCCTGATTCGGGTATTTAGGCCACGTCAATTGCACCGTGTACAGCCCCGGCGTCAGCCCCGTCGCTTGCCAGGTCGCGGTGTTGCCGGCTCCGGTGGAGCGGGCGTAACGGTCGGTGCCCCCGTAGTCGCCGGCCACTGTCTCTGTTTGCCAGGTGCCGGTTTCGGAATATCCCGCCTGGCCGTTGGCGATGACAATCGGACTGGCGACCCCCAAGGGGGCGGACGCCGTCACGTTATTGGTCTCGTTCGATTCGAGAATGACGTTGCCCGGATCGAGTTGGGCTAACAGATATTCGGTGCCGCTATTGGGCGGCGTGAGCGTGGGACTGGTGGCCGAGTGGGTGCCCATGGTCTTGTCGGCGGCGGCGGAAATGATCTCCTCACCGAGGAACGTCGCATTGGCGAGGTTCTGAGCTGGATCGGGCGATGAGGACTCGTAATAGGCGATGCCGAAGCTGACCGGGGCGTCTTGGCCGGAAATCGTGTACGTTCGCGTGACGGTGAACGGCGTGCCCGCCGTCAGCGCTGGCACGTTGCTCAGGCCGCCTCCGGTCCAGTTCACATCGCCGCCCGAAACCTGGACGGCTTTTTGGGCGTTGACGATGCCGCCGCTCACGGTTTTCCCCGTCAAAGCGCTATCCGGGGTCGTCGTGCTGATAATCTGGTTGATGATTTGGCTCATCGTCCAGGTGGGATGCTCGGCGAGCAATAGGCCGACGGTCCCGGTCACGTGTGGCGTGGCCATCGAGGTGCCGGACATGTAGCCGTAGCTCGCATTGCGTTCGGTGCTGTAGACGTTGACGCCGGGCGCGCCGACATCGACGGTCTTAGCGCCGTAATTGGAGAAGCTGGCGAGACTGCCGTTACTGTCGGTGGCTGCGACGGCGATGATGTTGGGCAAATTGAACGCCGACGGATAGTTGGGCGTCACATCGGTGTTGAAGCCATTGTTGCCGGCGGCGGCGACGAAGATGTCGCCGGCATTGTTGGCATCTTGAATCGCGTTATAAATCGTTTGACTATTGTCGGCGCCGCCCCAGCTATTGTTGGAGACGTGGGCGCCATGGAGGATCGAATACTCGATGGCCGCCGCGGCCGCGGCATCGGTGCCGTTGCCGGTGGAATCGATGAACTTGAGCGGCATGATCTGCGTCTGCCAGTTGACGCCGACGACGCCGGTGCCGTTGTTGCCCATGGCGCCGATGGTCCCCGCCGTATGCGTGCCGTGGCCATAGTCGTCCATGGGATTGTTGGTATTGTTGACGAAGTTCCAGCCGATCAGATCATCCGGATGGGCCGTGTCGCCGTCTTGCGTGTTGGGCTTTTGCGGATTGACCCAGCCGCCGCCTCCTAAATCGTTGCCGTTGGCATCGACGGTCATGGCGGCCAAGAGGTCGGCGCCGTCGATGCGGCCATCGCCGTTGACGTCGGTGATTTTACCCGGCCCTTGATCTGGATACGTTTTGGTCTGCGGGTTGAAATAATTCAGATCGTAGAACGTGATCGGACCGGGAATCACATTACCGTTGGCGTCGAAATGGTGCAAGTTGGCCAGGCGCGAGGCGGGAATTTCCGCCTGATTGATCCAGATATTCTCGTAGAGATCAGGATGATTGTAGTCGATGCCGGTGTCGATGTCGGCGATGACCGTACTCGCGAGCCGGTGGTCGCGTCCCAAGCTGCGGGAGCCTGAATTCCCCAACTGCCAGTCATGCCATACAAGGTGTTGTCGATCAGCTTGGGATCGTTGGGAACTTGATCGAGCTGAATCGCGCCGTTGGGCTCGACATACTGCACGAAAGGCTCGCTGCCATAGATTTTCATGAAGGCGTTTTGCAGCGTTGCCGGAGCACTCACGGCATAGAGATCGCTGATGCCGGTTGGCTGAAAGATCTCGGTGCCCGGGGCTGTCAAGAAATTGGTCTCCGACCCTTGAAATGCTGGGTTTGAGGACAGTTTCACCAGCAGCGACGGCGCACTGGCACTCAGAAGCTCACGGCTTTCCAGGCGCTCAAGGATGAGCCGGACGCGGCGATCGAACGGCTTGCTCATAAAGAAATGAACCCAAGGCGTAAGTAAAACATGAATTATGAATGGCTTGGGATTGAATATCCGTGCCGACACTTCGAGTTATTGTACCTGCCCTGTCAAGGGATTTGGACAGTGCAATTGCAAAAAACGTGACGATTGAAAGATCTTAGACGGGGATTGGGCTGCCAGCGGCAGTACGCTCATACGTGCGGCCGTTGGTCTCGCCATTGCGGTGGTTCGCGCGGGCGAGTTGATAGAGCTTTTCGCCGGTCTGGGTCGGATAATGTCCCGTAATGCAGGCGCGGCAAAGGCGGTCGTCGGGAAAGCCGATGCAGCGAGCAACCGCTTCGAGCGGCAAATAATAGAGGCTCTCGGCACCTAGTTCCTTGGCCATCGCTTGCTGCTCTTCTTCGGTGATGCGCTCGCCGTGCATGAAGCGCGGCGCGAACAACTCTTTTACGGTTGACATGTCGATGCCATAGAAACAAGGAGCGATGATCGGTGGGCAGGCGATGCGGACATGGATTTCTCGGGCACCACCGCGTTCACGGATGTGGTGCAGCAGCGATTTGAGCGTAGTGCTGCGCACTATCGTGTCTTCGATCAGCAGCACCCGCTTGCCTTCCATCACTTCGCGCAGCGGCGTGTATTTCATGCGGACACGGTCCGCGCGATTGGTCCCCTCGATAAAGGTGCGGCCCACGTAGCGATTCCGCATCAACCCTTCCACTGACGGAATGCCCAGCTCAAAGGCCATGGCGTCGGCGGCGGCCTTGCCGGTATCCGGCACCGGGACGACGACCGTGTCATCATCGAGCGGGACGCGGCCAATCTTGTGTTCCTGGAGAGCGAGCTCTTTGCCAAGGGCGGACCGCGACAGATAAACGCTGCGTTCGTCGAGCGTGCTGGCGACGTTGGCGAAATAAATCCATTCAAAGAAGCAGTGGGAGGGGGTTTGGCGCGGGGCATAGCGCTCGATGCGCATTTTGTTGTCTTGAATGAGGATCATTTCGCCCGGCTCCAGCGAATGCACCGTCTTGAAGCCGAGGTTTGTCAGAGCGACGCTTTCGCTGGCCGCTGCGAAGAGTGGCCCCTCTTTGGCATAGCACAGCGGGCGAAAGCCCTTGGGGTCGCGCATGACCACCATGTCGCCCATCGCATTGAGAAAGACGAGATTGTAAGCGCCGTCAAAGCGCCGGCTGAGGTTGCGAAATACCTGGAGCAAATCGGGCCGCTCGTCGTTGCGCAGCTCGTAGCCCAAATAATGCATGATGACTTCGGTGTCGAGATTGCGCGTCAAGTGATAATCGGCAAGCGTCAGCAATTCGTCGCGCAATTCGGTGAAGTTGGCCAACTGCCCATTAAAGGCCATGGCGAACCATTTCCACTTGCAGCCATGGGTGCGCTCGAAGGGTTGGGCGAAGGCCCGATCGTTGGCGCCGCAGGTGGCATAACGGACATGGCCGATGGCGGCGCGGCCGGCGAATTCCTTCATGATGCTGTCATACTTCGCCTGGTGATTGAGGCGAAAGGCCTCGATAACCGTGCCGATTTGTTTATAGGTGTCAACGATCTTGCCGCGCTCCGGGTTGTAGCTGCTCATGCCGGCGGCCAACTGGCCGCGGTTTTGTAGATCGAGCAGCATGCGCGGCATCAAACGAGAAACGTTTTCAGGCCCCGATGGGGGAGCCAGGGGCGACGTGGTGGGACTGTCGAAATGATAGATGGCAGCGATGCCGCATTCGTGGTGAAGTTCGTCCATGCGCGTTTACAACCCGGTCAATGAACTGGGAGATCCACGACGCCGCTGACTTGGCTGGCTTCAACCTCCGTATTATAGGGGTTGCGCGCGGGCTTACAATCAAATCCCCGAAACCGGCGCGGCCCATGCGCAGCTGGCCGCGTTTTATTGAACAAACAAAAACCAAATCTCCCCAGCTGGTAACGAGTAGCCGCGGGATTCGGCGTGCCTCATCCCGCGGCTTGACCGGCATCCAATTCGCGGGATGAGGTACGCCGAATCCCGCGGATCTTAACAGTTGCTTTTTGCCAGTTATGCCAATAATCCCGCGCGCGTAATTTGACAGGCGCAAAATCACGACCTACGCTTTTTTACTCGGGAGCATCCCGGGTAAAAGGCCAGGTATTGGGCATAGGGAGTCTGCCGTGTTAATGCGACGCGCCGCGTTGATCGTCCTTTCAAGAGGCAGCGGACGAATTGCGCCCACCCTCCGTCAAGGCGACAGGCGCCGGCGCGGCGTGGCGGCGCTGGAGTTCGCCGTCTGCTTCCCGGTGCTGCTGGGCTTGCTGCTTGGCGTCTGGGAGGTAGGCCGCGTCACCGAAGTGCAACAGGTAATGTGGAATTCCGCGCGCGAATCCGCGCGCGATTGTTCCCTGGGCCAAGACAACCTCCTCACGGTCGCAAACAACCTGCTGAGCTACCTGCAAAGCGCCGAGCCGTCGGCGTTCGGCAAAGGACATTCGACGTCGATGATTGCTCCGGTTGTCACTTTGGCGGCGAACACGACCGGCTACACCTGTTGGGATAACACCAAGAACCGCGAACTCTTCACCATTACGTTCATTGATCGCACCACCACCAGCACAACCGATCCGACGGCGATGGCCCAACTGGACCGCTACGAGGTCGGCGTGCAGGTGCCCTATGCCAGCATTGGCTGGATTCCCGTGGCTCCGATCACCGGCATGACCCGTCTTTATGTGGTCGTCGATTGGGCGTCCATGGTCGATTCGCCGTTCTCGATCGCGCCGTATTTGCCCGCGCAATAATGCCTGGGAACGCCATTCTCCCGAATGGCCTCCCTTAAGAGAGACACGCAATGTTAACAAGGCCTCGCAAGAATCGACGTTGGGCCACCGCGGCCGTGGAAACCGCGCTCGTCATGTTGCCCATGACCATGGTGCTGTTCGGCGTTTTCGAATACGGCCGGCTGCTCATGGTCTGGAACCTCGTCAACAATGCCGCTCGCGAAGGCTGCCGCTATGCCTTGGTCAATAACACCGTCGCCACGATCACCACGGATGTCACCAACATCGTCACCGCGCGGATGGGAACGCAGACCGCGAGCTTTACGACTTTCACCGTCACCTTGGCCGGGACACATAACGGCACAAGCACGGCCATCAACAGTTTGGTCCCCGGCGATTTGATCACCGTCACGATTACCGGCCAATACAAGGCCATGAACGTCATTCCGGTCGTGCCCTTGCCGGCGATCACGATCACCAGCGGCGTCACCATGGTTTGCGAAGGCGGCACGTAGGGAGTGGCGAGGGCGAGTGGCGAATGGTGAGAAATGCCGGGCGAAAGTCCGGCTTACTTCATGGTTCATTGAGTCAGCTTTGAGACAAGAGAGTTGAGACATGAAAATCACGACACGGTTATTGGTTAATGAGTCCACTCGGCGGCGAGGGACCATTTTGTCATTGATGGCGGTGACCATCGTCGGCTTGGTTGCCTTTCTGGCATTGGCGATTGATCTGGGCATGTTAGCCATCGCCAAGACCCAGGCGCAAAACGCCGCCGATTTGGCCGCGCTCACCGCCGCACGCACGCTGAACGGCAATCCGACCGGGACGTATAACCAAGCGAACGCAACCACCAACGCCCAAAATCTTCTGACCTACAATTACATCCTGGGACAATCGATTACGTCGTCCCAGTTGGCGTTGACTTATGGTTCCTACGATTACAGCCAGACGACGCAAACGTTTAGCGCCAACTTTCCCGGAACCAGCGGCGTGCCCACGACCGCCGTCACGGCTTCGGTCACTTCCAACAACAATCCCAGCGCCTTCAGCAAGATCTTCGGCGCCTCGTTCCTGCCGAACGTCACTGCCACCGCCCAGGCGGTGCATCGCCCGCGCGACATCGGCCTGGTGATGGACCTTTCCGGCTCGATGCGCTTCGGCACTTGCCTGGGCTATGACTTCTACACCAACTCGCGGACGACCAACAATCCCGATAGCAGTTATCCGCACGTTTGGAGCTTATTCGTCGGCCAGCGCCAATATGCAAGGCATCCAGCTCGAATCGAACGTCGTCCTACGACAATTACACGATCTCGCCGACCAACACGACGGCCTCCAATACTTCGTATACGCGAACCTATATCAACAACTTCTATCAAAATGCCGCCTACGCCTCGACCTTGGTCCGCGCTTTCGATTCCTATACCAGCACGGACGGCGGCAACACCTGGACGGCGCCGACTTCGGGCGGACCCGTGCTGCCTCCCGCCAGCTACACGACCACGCCGGGCGGCGACGTGCCGCTGTTTACCAATGGCAGCACGACTACGTATGCCCAAGAAGCCGAAGACGTGACCGGCGCCACCACGCGCAACCGATGGTGGGAGCTCGACGGCTACTCTGGCTGCACGAACGGCACGTTCAACAACGCCGACTTGGGGACTACCACCTACCCTGGATATTCGAGCGGCACCAGCGTGGTCAATGGCACGGGACAAGCCGTGGCCGGAGCATTCACCGGCTACACCAAGGGCCCGAGCTACTACGGCAAGACTTTCTTCCTCTGGCCGCCCGACCCACGCCGGCCACTGGATACCACCAACGCAACAGGGTGGAGCAGCATATCGACTGATAAAAATACGATCCTGCAGTTCTTATACGATTTTGGCTACGCCGCCACCGATTTCAACAACACCGCCTATACGTCAACGCTTAACGGGGCTATCACTAATGCCCAAACCACGATCACGATCCAAGCCGCCGACATTACTCATTTCCCAACGACGAATGGATTTCGTGTCATCATCAATAATGCGGAAATCATGGTGGTGACGGCAGGCGCCGGCACTGCTACTTGGACGGTCAAAGAGGTAAGGATGGTACGTCGGCCGTGGCGGCAGCTACGTCAAAATCCGTTGGCTTGGTGACCGGTCCGCCGATATCCGGCATTTATGGCGTCACAACCGCGGCGAGCAGCCAGACCTGGCCTTGGCCTGCCGGATAACGGCGCGGCACCTTGGGCACCTATCTCACCGCGACGGTTTACGCTCCTCTCTCCGTTATGGGCAATCCCCCGCAGTTGCTAAAGGCCACCGATGCGGTTTATAAGCAGATCATGCGTTTGTACAATTGGGACTACGTGATCGACGCCGATGGCACGCCCTGCGACTGGCGCATTCGCTTCTTCGGCACCAACGACAATACCAAGATTTTCAATGGCTCCGGCTCGCTCAATCCGCCCGGAAGCGCCGGCATGTGGCCAGGGTTGACCAGCGCTCAAGCGGCAATCCAAACTTATAACGAGATCCTTCGCTGGATCAATCAGTCGACCGATCCGTTCCCGTCGCAACTACGGGCCGGCCGCGTCAAGTATTACGGATCAATTCCAAATCCCGTGGCGTCCGTCACCGTGAAATGGGCACCCACTTACACCAACGGAATCACCGGCACCTACCCCAACTGGGGCGGCACCGACCAACGTTTCTGGGTTGAGTTCATCAATTACGTCATGGGTTATTTCCAGACCGGCGCGACCTCGTACACGGACATCAGTGCCATGTCCGGCTATGGCAGCGATTTCACTTGGGGGACGATGCAAAGGAACAATGCCTCCACCAATACAGTCACAGCGTCACCATCATCGCCACAACCAACTACATGAATTATCAAGATAATCCGCTCCGTCCGAAGCTGCGCCACTGGTTCAGCCCCATAAGCATGGTCGATTACTTGCAGAATTACAATCTCGACGAGAATCAGGGAAGCTATTTCTTCATGCAGCCCGGCGATAGTTACGAAGCGCCCCTCTACACCGGCAAAGAAGCCTTCCAGGCCGCCGTCGATACCATGCAAAACAACCATCCCAACGACTGGTTCACCCTGGCCTTTTACAGTTGGCCGCGCACGTCGTCGAGCGATACCACCGGGCGGCTCAACGGCGTCGCGTGCCCCCTGGGAACCAACTACGCCTATGCGAAATCGTCGCTCTACTTCCCTTTTTCGACGATCAACGCCGATGGCACCTGCAACAACACCGAGGTCACGCCGTATGACGTAGATTCTTTATCGCAAACTCCGTCGGCCAACTTCCTGGATACGCCGTGCGCCGATGGCGATACCTGCTTCGCCATGGGTCTGATGCTTTGCTACAACCAGTTCGCCGTCACCAAAACGACCGACACGACCTTGCGGACGTACACGGCCACTACGCCCATCACCTTCCCAACCGGCATGGCCGGCGGCATGGGCCGCAAGGGGGCGCAAAAGGTTATCATCTTCGAAACCGATGGTCTGGCGAACTGCTCGGCAACGGCCAACCTGGTCAATAACGGAACTTACAATTACTACAAAATCCGTTATGACATGAACAATCCCACCACCAGCGAATATCCTTCGATCAATGCGACGAACATCAACGACCCCACGGTGTTGGCGCAAGTATATTCCATTGTCGATCAGCTCAAGACGGACTACGGCACGACGAGAAATCCGTTCCGGCTTTACACCCTAGGTTTCGGGCCGGTGTTCACGGGCTCGGACGCCACCAATGCGGAAACGACCTTGCAAACCATGCAGTTTCACGCGGGCACGCAAGCCAGCGCAGCGACCGCGCTGCCTTCGAACCAAATCATTACCGGAACCGATGCCGTGATGTCGGCGAACATGATCTCCGCCTTCACGAGCATCCTGCAAAACGGCGTGCAAATCGCCTTGATCAAATGAGCAACAACATCCCCGTCGCTGAATTCGTGGACGTCTCCAAAACATATCGTGCGCCGCTGCGACCGGGCGCACGGTGCATGCTTTGCGGGAGGTCAGCCTTACGATCGAGCCGGGCGAAGTGTTCGCGCTGCTCGGCCCCAACCGGGCCGGCAAGACGACACTCGTGAAAATACTCTTGGGCCTCTGCCGCCCAAGCGGAGGCCAGGCGCGGCGGCTGGGGCAGCCGGTCGCCGACCAGCGCACGCTGGCGCGCGTCGGCTACATGCACGAAAACCAGGCCTTTCCGCGGTATCTCACCGCCCTCCAACTTCTCCATTATTACGGCGAGCTGTCGTGGTTGCCTGCGCGCATCTTGAATGTTC
Source organism: uncultured Planctomycetota bacterium (assembly GCA_963750865.1). GTDB lineage: Bacteria > Planctomycetota > Planctomycetia > Gemmatales > Gemmataceae > CAVVSQ01. Next base: position 44,190 of record CAVVSQ010000013.1, on the reverse strand, counting down.
GCGTGCCCGAATTGCTTGACCGCGTCGGCTTGGCCGACCGCGCCAAGGAACCGATCGCCCGCTTCAGCAAGGGCATGGTCCAACGCCTCGCGCTGGCACAAGCTCTTTTGGCCGGCCCCGATCTTTTGGTCCTTGACGAGCCGATGGAAGGGCTCGACATGAATGGCCGACTCCTGCTCCAAGAGGTCGTCCGCGAGCAACGCAGCGCCGGCAAGACCGTGCTCGTCGTCTCCCACGCCCTGGGCGAGGTCGCCCAAGTCTGCGATCGGCTCGCCGTGCTGGTTGACGGTCGCGTCCGTTATTTGGGAACTCTTGCCAAGCTACTCCGCGATCCCGACACGGGAAGCGAACGAACTTTAGACGCTGCTTTGGCTCCGATTTACGGCGGGGGTACCGCGGCGCAAGATCACGAACGAAAAAAGAAGACGGTAGGCGCGGCCGGCTCAGAGGTACTCCGAAGGCCTGGTTCGGGACACGCGCGAAAAGAGGAACTGGAGACGACCGGGCCACGCTCATTTTAATCCCCCGCGCGCGAAGGGCATCCCCATGCAAACTCCCCGCAATTTCATCACCCTCAAACAACTTATTCGCGACACCTTTCGCCAGGCGCGCGCCTCGGGCATTTCCTGGATGATGCTCGGCGTCACCGCGCTTGCGCGATCCTGTGTCTGAGCGTGAAGATCTCCGGTGACATCGCCCTGCACGACCCCGATGAGCCGGCGCTGTTTTTGCCCCCGCCGTCGCCGCAAACGTTTGCTCCCTCCGTGGCGGTTGCCTTGGGCAGTTCCGGGACCCTCGACGCACTTGCGCGGCTGGGCGTCTGCGGCAAAGGCTGGACAGCTCTCGAAGCCAATCCTGCACTGGCGCAGCGCGAGGGGATCGACACGATCAGTGGCCGGGTGAGTCTTGCCTTCGGGGCGGTCAGCTATCCCGTCATGCGCGAGCGATACGACGATGTACATTTCCTGGAACTCGTTTTGGCGGGCGGCATCGCCGGCACGCTCGGGCTGCTGCTGGCCCTCGTTTGGACCGCTGGTTTCATGCCGACTTTCCTGGAGGCGAGCGCCGCGTCGGTATTGCTAGCCAAGCCGCAGCCACGCTGGCAATTGCTATTGGGCAAATACCTGGGCGTGCTGGCGTTCGTCGCCTATCAGGTTGCGCTTTTTGTGTCCTTGACTTGGCTGGCGCTGGGCGTGCGCACGCACATCTGGGATCTCACCTATTGGTGGTGCATCCCACTATTGACACTCCAGTTCGCGATCCTTTACAGCTTTTCCGTCTTGCTCGCGGTGCTCACGCGCAGCACCGTTGCCTGTGTCTTCGGCTCCGTGCTGTTTTGGCTGCTTGCCTGGGGCATCAACTACAGCGTCACCACACGCACGATGGCCGAATACCAAGCGCTGCCCGCGGTCTCGCGCACGTTGGCGGAGGCGGGCTACTGGATTTCGCCCAAACCCATCGACGCCGGGCTTATTTTATTCAACGCCCTGGACGCTCACAGCCATTTCACCAAGCCGGAAATCTTCGCGCGCCTGGAATCCGGACACTCCTTCTCGGCGCTGGCGTCGATCCTCTCGTCCCTGGTCATTACGGTTATACTGCTGGGCTTGGCGGCGTATGAATTCCGCGCGACAGATTATTGACACATCCCGGCCACACCAACCCGAAGCGTAAGCGAGGGCTCCCTCGCTAACGCTTCGGGTTAGTGTGCCACAAATCGGTCGTGCCTTGTAAACGCTTGAAGTTCGGGTTCAAAAATTCGGGTGCCATGGCCTCGGTACTCCGTGGCCATGCGTGCGACCCCGCTAACATGGCCACGGAGTACCGAGGCCATGGCACCCAACCCTATAATTCATCGGCGTCAAAGCACTAGCGATCCCTCGCTAACGCTTCGGGTTAGTGTCGCACGATTCCGCACGCGTATTTAGTTTTTCCAACGATAGCACTACCAACCCGTCCGGACTCGGCGGTGCAGATGAGCAATTCCCACAGCCCGCACTGTCTTTATTTCGGCTGTAAAGCCGCCAGCCGCGCCGAAGGAGATAAGCGCCGGCGAGAAGCACGAGGACTAGCGTTGCTGTCAATTGCCAATCCATAAACCACTCATAAGACGGCAGTAAAAACCTGGTAGACGAGCAAAGCTCCGCCGTAGGCCAAGGCAGTCATGTACACGAAGGTGAACGCTGGCCAAAGCCAACTATTGGTTTCGCGCTTGATGACGGCCAACGTCGAGACGCATTGGCAACAGAGCGCGAAAAACACCATCACCGACAGTGCCACCGGCACCGTGAACAGCTTGCGGCCTGGATCGTTGTCCCAGGTCAAACGACCGAGCGAAGTGCCCAGCCGGGTGCGATACTCCGCCTCGCCCGAGTCCCCCTCGCCCTGGCTGAAAATGATGCCCATCGTTCCCACCATGACTTCGCGCCGGAAAGCTGGCCAGTGCCGCCATGCCGATCCGCCAATCCCACCCCAAAGGCTCAACCGCGGGTTCCAGCGCCTTGCCGACCCTTCCCAAGTAGCTGTGCCCTTTCCACTCGCTATATTGTTTGTTGATTTTGTCTTGCACGGGATCGATGCGCCCTCGCAACGCGTTTACTTGGCTCTCAAGGTCGGCGCTGTTTGGCGCATCCGTCGGCCCGCTTTCGTTGAGAGCGTTTAATTCCAACTCCAGTTTATTTAGCGCAGCGGCCGGTTCGGCGATGGAGTCTTCGAGCTTGGCGATGGTCACATCGTAACTGACTCCATCGGGGCCGGTGGAGGGGAAATATAAGAGTGCCCAGACCAGGATCATGCTGGCCAAGATCAGCGTGCCGGCGCGGCGGACAAACATCCAGCCGCTTTCGAGGGAACGCCGGCAAATGAGTCGGGCCGAGGGAACCTTGTACAACGGCATTTCCATGACAAAAACCGGCGTTTCACCGCGCAGGAGCGTCCGCTTGAGAAGGAAAGCCATGAGAGGCGCCACGACCAGGCCGATGGCATAAAGTGCGAACAGCGTCAGTCCGGGCACCCACCAGGCGAAATCACTCAAAAACGCGCCGATGAGGAGCAGGTACACCGGCAAGCGCGCCGAGCAACTCATGAGCGGCGCCACCAGGATCGTCGCCAACCGATCGCGCCGATTTTCGATCACCCGCGCCGCCATGATGCCGGGAACCGCGCAGGCGACCGACGAGAGCAGCGGGATGAACGATTTGCCATTGAGGCCGCAGCGCGACATCACACGATCCATGAGATACGCCGCCCGCGCCATATAGCCGCAGTCCTCGAGGATGGCGATCAGGGCGAACAAAATCAAGATTTGGGGGATGAACACAAGCACGCCGCCGACGCCCTTCACGATGCCATCGGCCAACAATCCTCGCAGAGGCCCAGGATTCATCGCGCTCGATACACTGGAGCCGAGCCAATCGCGGCCCAGTGATATCCAATCCATCAAGGGCTTGGCCCAAAAAAAGATGGACTCGAAGACCACGAACATCACGGCCAAAAAAATTAGCGTTCCCCAGATGCGGTGCGTGAGCACGCGATCCAGGCGATCGGTCCAACTGATGGGCCTACGGGAGGGTCGGCGAACGCAAGCATTGGTGGCATTGCGGATCCAGCCATAGCGTGCGCGCGCCTCGATGCCGGGTATCGAGCAGCCGGCCTCGAGCAAGCGCTCGCGTGCCTGTTTAACCATGGACGCCACACCTTCGAAGCGCGCGGACAATAAGCGCTCGGTGTGACCGCCGACATCCAGAAGCAGACGCCGAATCAGATACGGGGGGACCGTGCCATCCAGGGTTTTCGTTAAATTGGCAACTTCCGTTTCGAAAGTCTCGGGAAATGCCGGACCAGTCGGCGCCGCATGACTCGCCAAGGCGTGCACCAGCGCCTCTTTTAAAGGGCCAAGCCCCTTGTGCTTGTTCGCCTGCACCGCCACCACGGGAACGCCCAGGTTTTTGGAAAGCCGGGCAACGTCGATGTCGATCCCTTGGCTCGTGGCCACGTCCATCATGTTGAGGGCGATGACCACCGGCACGCCGAGTTCCATCACCTGGGTGGTGAGGTAAAGATTGCGTTCGAGATTGGACGCATCGACGATGGTGATGACCAAATCGGGGCGCGACTCCCCTGGTTGTTGGCCCAGGATGACGTCCACCGCGACCATCTCATCGGGACTGCGCGGCGCTAAACTGTACGTCCCGGGCAAGTCGATGACTTCGATGATTTGGCCGGCGTGGCGAAACTTACCCTTTTTGGTCTCGACCGTGACGCCGGGGAAGTTGCCGACACGTTGATTCATGCCGGCCAAGGCGTTGAAGAGCGTGGACTTGCCCGTGTTAGGATTGCCGACCAAGGCGACGATGGGATTGCGTGCGGCAACCATGGTTGGCTTCTATGACAAATCTTCGATGATTTGCACGGTCACGCCGGCGGCCTCCTGGCGGCGCAGGCTCAAGCGATAGTCGCGTAGCCGGATTTCCATCGGATCACCCAATGGGGCAAAGCCGAGAACCTCAATCTCTTCGCCTTCAAGGAGTCCCATTTCCAAGAGCCGCTGCACCACGGCATCATTGCCGGCCACTTTGGCCACCCGAGCACGTTGACCGAATTGCAATTGGTCTAAGGAGGGCATGATTATTACAAGGCGTCGAATCGTTTAGCCGCGACGCGCAGCGGAGCGCGGATGGATCTCGCGCTCCGCTGCGCGTCGCGGTTAAACCACGCAGCCAAGCGGCCTCACCAGAATGCACATCGAGCAGGCGGCACGCAAAGTCAGACGCGAGTCGCCGACCTGCAATAAGCAGGGACTGCCCGGCTGCAACACCCGAAAGCGGCAGCCAATCCCCAGGCCCATCTCGGCCATGCGACCAATGAGACACGGCTCGCCCGTGACTTCCGCCACGTCGGCCCACTCCCCAGCTTCCAGCATTTCGAGCGGCAAAAGGTCGGTAGGCACAGTTGATCTCTTTTTGAGACTGAATCTCATTCTTGATACTGTACCCGAACGGGACGCGGTGTCAAGGACTAAATTGGAGACGTTGGCCTACGTCGAGGGCAGCCCAGCGCCTTTGGGGGGAACCACCGTTAAAAAGCCGTTTGGTGACGGTGGCAGCTGGACGGCGGCGCGATGGAATGATTCCGTCGTGCGCACCGGCGCATGGTCGATACGTCGATAGTAACATCCCGGTCGGAGTCGGTGGGAGAGCAAACGGGCCACTAATTCCCCGTCCCCGTAATCATGCCCGCCGCCTCCACCAGGTTTAACCCGGTGAGGCGACGACTGGCCCGCTATCGCCCCAGGCGCAACGCGCTACTTCGGCGGATACGCCAGGATAACAAAGGCCTTCATCTGGCGGAACCAACGGAACACCTCCGGATTGAGACCGAAGGTCGGTGGGCTCAGTTCGTCGTTGACATTTTCATACTTTTGGAGTTCCCCTGAGTAGAGGCGCAGGCGAACCTTGTGAACTCGATCCAAGCCAACATCCTTCCCCGCGATTTTGGCTCGGAAGTCGGTCTCGGTTACTGGGGCGTTCCAGGCAGTCACCTCCGTGGGATTCGGGGCAGAGAGCACCTTACCCCCGTCGTTAAGAAATGCTTCTAGAGCCGCTTTCGCCTCAGGGGACAGTTTTTCGCGCGGGTACCTGCGAGCCAGATCGGCCATAACGGCGAGCATGAACAGACGAGAGACCGGCAGGAGTTTGTTGATCTCCCAGATCTCAACCAACCGCGGCAATGAGGCAAAGTCGTCCAGTTCGCCCATTAGGTACACTGCCACGTTGGCGTACATATTTTTATGGGTCCATTCGTCAAATTCCGGAAACGGCGCCGAAGACGGAATCCCTTTTTTGGGGCGCTCGAACCCCAACTTGTGAACCTGCTCGTAGATCTCCTGGTAGCCGTCAACGGATTTGTTCAGTATCGCGCGAACTTTAGCTATGGGAACGCGCCGGCCATTCTGACATTCCTCAACGACACGCCGAACCCCCATCATGCTGGGTACGATGGCTTGGCCCCGCCCGTACGACCCGGTGCACAGCGCCACCGCGAGCGACAAGCCCGACCCGGTGACGGCCTGGCCGAAATCGTCAAGTTTTGTCAGGAGGTTATCAAGGAGTTCTTCCGATGAATGATCGGCCACCTGGCTGACGACACGCGCCTGCAAGGGCAATGTTGACACCGGATGCGGGCGTTCTCCCGCATGCCCGATTGGGCCCTTCGCTTCCTCAGCCATCGACACGCACACGATCTCCTGATCGTTCCGTGCGAAGACGCACCGATCGGCGAACGCCGGGTGCGACCATACCACCGGCCGGCCGGGCATGGTGTTGGTCGGCTCCAAAATCTTGGCCCGGCTTATTTCGAGATCCCCTTTGGGCGTCAACTCGGCGATGATGAGTTCGCCCTTTTCGTTGAAAAGGATGAAGCGACCCCCCTGCTCCACCAAGAACGCGTTCCCCCAGCGCACGGGTTTTTCCGTGGTGTATTTCAGCGTCGACCAAACGCGTTCGCCGGTGGCTGCCTTGAGGCAGCGAAGCTCGCCGTAGCTATCCACGCCATAAATATACCCGTCCTTGATGATCGGGGTGTTCATGACCGCATGGAGCGCCTCCGTTTCATCGGGCTTCTCCCCGCGCCCGATGCTGCGCCAGACCACGGAAGGGGTGTTGGTGCCATTGGTCTTGAGCATGAGCGAGCCATCATAAAAGCAAGTGAGGAAAAGGTTGTCGCCCGCCTGGCGCGGCGACGGTATGGACATACCGGCCTTGACGCCGTTCTTGGCGCTGCCGCCGTAGGACACCGACCAGTAAACGGCACCGGTCTCGGGATTGAGCGAGTTGACGGCTTGCGGATCCCAAAGAATCAATTGCCGCTTGCCGCCGAACGTGTAAATCATCGGCGGCGCGTAGCCGGGCTCCCGGCGCTCGAGCGCCTTCCAGATTTCCTTGCCGGTGTCTTTGTTGAAGGCAACGACGACGCTGCCCTTGCCTCCCACCAAGCAAATCAGCCGCTCGCCATCGACAAGCGGCTGGCCCGCGAAGCCCCACATCGGCACGTCCATTTGATAATCGGCAGCCAGCTTGCGGTGCCACACTTTGGCGCCGCTGGCCTCGTCAAGGCATACCAAGTCTCCCATGGCGCCAAGCGTATAGACCTTTCCTTGAGTGATTAGCGGCGTCGTTCGGGGACCGGCCGCGTAGGAAATGCGGTAGGGGCAGTCATATTCATACTTCCAAATTAGCGATCCTTTCGCCTCATCCAGGCACAGGACGCGCTCCTTGCCATTGATGCGTTTTTGGCGATCGAATGCGCTCGCGGGATTGGATGCGCCCTTGGCCAATATGCGATCGCTCACGAAAACTTTCCCATTAGCGACCGCGGGCCCTGAATAGCCTTCGCCGACCGGATGCCGCCAACGCACCTTCGGCCCTTCGGGCGGAAATTTCTCCAAAATGCCCGTCTCGCGCCAAATGCCGTCGCGCTGAGGCCCCAGCCATTGCGGCCAGTCGTCGGCGCGCAGGGTGGAAGACGCCAGGCAGCAAACGAAGGTGACCGTGTAGATAATGCGGCGCATGCGTGATCTCCGAATAGTAAATGGTTAGCCGCGACGCGCCAGCGGAGTGCGCGGATACATCCCGCGCTCTTCTTTATATCCCTTGGAAAACGAATGGATCGAGCGAGCCGCTCGTGTAGACGACGACGTAAAAGAAATCGTCGATGCCTTGATAGCGCCGGATGAGGATGTTGTGCGAGCTGGCGGGAACGATCTCGCTGAGCCAGCCGTCTTTTTTCACGGCTTCGGCTTCTTGCGAGGCCGGCAACTTGAATTGGCGAGTGGCGAGCACATAAACGTGAGCCAGCGCGGCGCCATTTTGGCCGCGTGCGAGGAAAGTCAGCTTGGGGACGCGCCGGCCCTGAATCTCGGCGGTGTCGTAGTTATCGAGAAGATTGAAGTTAAACTCCGGGGGGGCTTTCATGGCAATGCCCAGTTCGGTGTTGAACCGGGCCTCGACCGTCTCCCGCGCCAGCGGCGTTCGATAATCGACGTACCAGGCAAAGCCGGGAACGTCGAATTCTTCCGGGCCGCCCGCCCAGAAAACGTAACCACCTAGAGCCGCGCTTAAAAGCACCGCGGCGGCGGCGACCCAGGGCCAGCGCCGTGACGGACGCCGTTGCGCCAGCCCTTGCAAAAGGCGTGTTTTGAGGCCGGCGGGCACGGGCACACGGGCCATGGCGACTTCGAGAGCGTCATCGAAGCGGGATTCGGCCTGGACTGAGGCTGAGCATTCGGGGCAACCGCCTACATGGCTCTCCAAAACCTCGCGCTCGGCGGCATCGAGTTCCCCCGTGCGGACGAAAGGAAGAAGACCATGAGCGTTCGTGCAATCCATCACGCATTCTCCCCATCTGGCACGCCGGCAACAAGAACCGGCGCCTGCACGAGGCGACTTTTCAAAAACTCCTTGGCGCGAGCCAAGCGCGACATCACGGTGCCGATTGGAACGTCCATTTGATCGGCTATGTCACGATAACTGAAATCCTCGAAATAGAAAAGAATGATCGGCGTGCGAAAAGGCTCCGCCAACTCGTCCAGGGCTTGTTGCAACCGCTGGGGATCGATGGCGGGCAACGGATCGGGAACGCGCTCCGGAATGTCGCCGACCTCTTCCATGGAGAGGACATGGGTCGTCTTGCGGTCGCGGACCTTGTGCAAATAGGCGTTGCGCAAGATGGCGAACAGCCAGCCCCGCGCTCGCTTGGCATCCCGCAATTGATGCCACTTCAGCTGCGCTTGGCAAAAGGCCTCTTGGGTCAGGTCCTCCGCCTCTTGCGCCGACCCGCTCAATCGGTAGCCAAACCGATAAAGCGAACCGTAATGTTCCTGGACAAGCTCATCGATTTGTCGCGTGGTGCCGGGCCAGCGCATGCACGGGCCTCCCTGTTCTTATAAGAGCCGGGAAACAGTTATTTATTCCAAGGCCTCAACTTTTTTTTGCGCATTGCGAGCCGCAGGATTGTGGCACTCCGAATCCCGCGGATCCTTTGACTCTTCTCGCATTGGTGGCCAAATCAGCTGCAATCGGAATGCCGTTCCGCCCTTTTTTTCCTTAAACCAGCGTGCCGGATTTTGCGACACCAACCCGAAGCGTTAGCGAGGGATCCCTCGCTAACGCTTCGGGTTGGTGTGGCAGAATTACGCACCGTTATTTATTTGCGCCCGCTCATTAATTTACGAATGTGAACGCATGGCTGCCATGCTTATCGCCGTTCCCCTTAAATCCGACAGACCGAAAAAACGTGGCTTTCGCGCGACACCGTGCTTGTTTTCTTAAATTCTTGGAATAATCTAGGCACTTGTGTATCAATCTTGGTGAAGCGCCGGTTATGGTTACCGCGCAAAGTAGGCTTATGGGCTTGGAGGTTGTATCCATCATGACAAAACTACTTGGGATGTTGTTCTGCGGAACCGCTTGTTTGCTGCTGGGGCTGGGCGCCACCGGTTGCACCAAGAAGACGGCCACCGACAAGAAGGTTGAAACAACGACAACGACGAAGAATCCTGACAACACTACCAGCACAACCAAGCAAACCAAAGAAACGAAGACCGAAGTCAGCAAGACCGAGCCCGACAACAGCAAACGCCTGACGCTCAAGGCTCCCGCGAACACGACGATCAAGCAAGGCGACACGGCCAAGGTCGCCATCAACATCACCCGCGACAAATACGCCGATCCAGTCGACTTGAAGGTTACCGGCCTGCCGGACGGCGTCACCGTGGAAGGCACGCCCAGCATCGCCAAGGATGCCGCCACGACCGACCTCATGTTGAAGGCCAGCCCCGATGCCAAGGTCGTCGACGATCAAACCGTCACCGTCTGGGCAGGCAGCGGCGCCATGAAGCAAGAATCGACTTTCAAGTTGAGCGTCAAGAAAAAGTAGCCAACGCACCGGCCTTCAGCAATCAATGGTTCCATTTGGGGCATGGTGGCCATGCCCCCTTCAACACCTGTTTGCACGTTTTTCACTAGGTACGGTTCTTTTTTGAAAGGATGATTTCCGTGAAGAAGCTTATTGCCGTGTTCTTGACCATGACGATGGCGGCCTTCCTCAGCTTGGGCGCTGTGGGCTGCAAGAAAGACGAAACCAAGACCAAGACCGAAACCAAGGTCGAAAAGGATGGCAAGACTGAGACCAAGACCGAGACGAAGAGCGAAACAAAGCCGAAACCATAAGTTTCCACCTTAGCTGACTAACGAAGAGCCGGGCGCGCTTGCGTTCCCGGCTCTTTTGCGTCAATCTAAGCCAGCGTCGGATCGGAGGCTTCGAGATGCGAAAGTTCCTTTGGTGCCTGCTCTTTGTGAGCGCCGCGGCGTTAAGCAGCGGTTGCAAGGGAGATGAAAAGGGGATCAATCACAATAAAGAAAAACCAGAGCCCGCACGCACCGACAAGGTGAATCCAGGCAAATAAAGAAAGGGTGCGTCCTTGGACCGAAATCCCGGCTACGCACCCTCTCGCCTGGGTTGGCTCAAACAATTATGCGGACAAGAACCGACGCACCTTATCAGCCACCAATGTTGGATGAGTGACAAACGCCAGATGGCCGCAACGGGGCAAGCGGCTTACCTGGGCGTTGTCGATGCCCTCGCCGAGCTCAGCGAGGCTGCGCTGGCTGACGAGCACGTCTTTATCGCCGGCCATCACTAACGTCGGCACCCGGATGCGGCCCAGCCGCCCGCTCATGTCGAACGATTCGACCAGATGAAAACGGTGAGCCATCATGCTTTGATCGGTCTGCCAAATCTGCCGAGTGACAAAGTCAAACAACGCGTCTTTCTTGGTCGCCCCGCCGAAGAGCAAATTGAAAAACTGATTGACGAACGGGTTGTCGCAAGGCAACGGGAACCGCGCCAGCACCGTGCTGGCCACCGCCTGCAAAAGGTTGTGCTCAAAGCGCGATCCGGCGCCTTGCACGATGAGATCTTTGAGCCGATGGGGATGTTTGGCTGCGAATTCCAGCGCCAACACGCCTCCGAACGAGACGCCCATGAGCGTCGGCTTTTCGAGGCAGAGGCAATCCAAAAACTCCGCCAGGTCGCCAACCAAGTCTTCTCGATCAAAGGGACGGCGCAGCGCGAAGCAGTTGTCCTCGCCGCGAAGTTGATAACTGATTACCCGAAAGTCACGGGCAAGAATCTTCGCCAAAGGCCCCAATAGCTCGTAGCCCCCCGCCATGCCAGGAATCAGAACCAGCGGCGGCCCCTCGCCCCACTCGCAAAAATCCACCGTGTAATTCGATAGATGGGCACATCCCGGCAATCCGCCAGTTGCCCTAAACATCGCGCCTGTTGAAGAAAGCCAACCCGTAGACAGCTTCACGCCTCATCACTCCCGAATGAACAAGATTTGCGAATGCAGCCATTTGCAGTATTCATGCCAACTTCAATCGCCCTAGGGTAAGCCATGCCAAAACACCGAAAAAGACGGCGAAATCATTGATATAAGGGCGAAATCATTTTCTTGGCGTCACAAGTGATTTCACCTAACCGATTTTTCTAATAACGTTTTTCGGCGCCGAATAATCGCCATCGCCAGTTTATTTCGTGAAAATAATCCATAGAACATGATGGAGCGTGGTTGCCAAATTGTTTCTTTGGTTATTATCGCAACCCAAGTTATTTCCATTTATTGACTTATGTACGGCGCCGACATTTCGGCGCTTTCGCCATGCAGACATCAATACACCGAATCCTGCATTTTCTCCAGGCTACCTTGCTTACCCGGCGCGGCCTGCTCATCCTTGCCGGAATCTTCGTGTTTGTCTACGCCGTGATAGTCCTCTTTTACGTTCAGTCAATACCAGACATTGGCGTTCGCAGCGCCTTCAGCCCTGCCATCAAAGGTCAAACCCATCCCGTGGATGGCGATGTTCCGCAGGAGGGCGACGTGGCCATCATGGTCGGCGACATTGCCATCAAGACCTGGGCCGACCTCCTCAATGCCCCGTTTCACCTGCGTGATCGCCTTCAGGCACTCGGCGAAGGGGAATCCGTCTCATTGCCCGCATGGGCGAAAAGACTCGAGAATGGCACGACGGCGGTTCAAGTTGTCTTCGCGCGCAAGCGACCTGATCCGGAAAAACCCGCTTCCTTTATCTCGACGACGCTCACTAGCTGGTTCGTGCTCGGCAAGTTGCCGCTCGAAGATTTGGTCCCGTCGATTTTGTGGTTCATTCTCGAAGTGATGCTGTTTTCCGTGGGTGCGCTGGTATTGTGGAAACGGCCGACCGACAACGCGGCTGCCCAGTTCTTTTTGTTGTGCATCGTGACCTTGGGTGCGTACATGGGCGGCTATCACTGGTCGCACATCGCCACCAAACCGGCGCTCTTACTCATTTTCATGGTCTGTGCCGTGCTATTGCCGGTGGTTAGCCTGCATTTCTTTCTGGTGTTCCCGCGAAAAAAAAAGTGGCTGGAAAGCAGACCTGCGCCTGACTTTTTCGATCATTTACGGCCCGCCGCTCCTTTTTTTGATCGTTTTGATGACCCTGTATTTTCGTCTCCGTTGGCTGGTGCAGGGACAGGCGGCTTTTGGTGCGGTTGCCGAGTCGATGTTACCGATCGCCGATGCCTTCGAGCTATTGCAAAAAGCGATTTACGCCTACCTGTGGCTGGCGGCGGCTTGGTATGTGGCGTGCGTCGTCTCGCTGATTCATAGCTTTGGAGCAGTTGCCAACACCACGGAACGCAACCAGGTCAAATGGATCCTCTACGGGGCCGTGCTATCCCTGGCGCCCGATAAGCTACTCGCTTTATTTGGCCATCTGGGATCCCGACGCATTTGGCGCCGGTGCCGCGACCTGGCCCATGTTTGGCGCCTCGGCCTGCCTCACCGGCGCCTTCGCGATCGGCATCACGCGCTATCGCCTCATGGAACTCGATAAAATCATCACCTCCGGCGTCGGTTATTTTCTCATCAGCTTTTTGGCCGGCCTCGCTTATTATGCCGTCGTGTTTTTGGGCACGCTCGTCTTCAATCAGTTCATTGCCGGCCCGAAGCTTTCCGAAGCGTTGACGGTCAGCACCACCGCACTCGTGCTGATGCTCGTGCTAGACCTGGCCCGCACCCGCTTCAAGAAAGCGCTCGACCGGCGTTTCTTCCGTGACAAATACCAATTGGATCGCACGTTGCAGCGCATGGGCCAAGCGATTCAGCAATTGGTCGATCCGGTTGCGCTCGCTCAAAAGCTGCTCCAAACCGCCACGGAGCAGCTGGCGGCGCCGCGCGGCGCCGTTTATTTACGGCAAGGGGAGCCGCCGTTCTATCACTTGGCCGGCTCGGTCGGGCCGGCACCTGAGCTTCACGAACTGGCGCCGGGTTTCCCACTTATCGAAACGGTCGCCCAGGGCAAGTTCATCAGCACTCGCAGCCGCGACAACAGCGCCTTGACGCCGGCCCAACGGCAATTGCAATTCCTCGGCGGTGAAATCGCCCATCCCTTGGTTCACGAAGGACGCTTGTTGGCTCTGCTTATCCTGGGACACAAAAACACCCCTTATCGGACGGAAGACCTCGATCTCTTGGCCGCGTTCGCCCAGATCACGGTGCTCGCCCTTGAAAGCGCCGAGGGGCACCGCACCATCGAGCAACTTAATCGGGATCTGCAAGCGAAAGTCGAGAAAATCTCCGAGCAGCAACGCCGCATCCTCGCCCTGCAAACCCAGCTAAGGCGCCAAACCACTCTCGTGGAGGACCCTCAACGACGCCAACGGACGCACCGAACCTTTCGACTGGCGGCATGGTGGGCTCCGGGCCGATGCTTCAACAACTTCTGTCCTTGGTACGCAAGGTCGCCGCCACGGATGCCGTCGTCTTGATTCGCGGCGAAAGCGGCACCGGCAAGGAATTGCTCGCCAAAGCCGTCCACGAGACCAGTACTCGGGCGGGCAAGCCCTTCGTCAAGGTCCACTGTGCCGCTCTGTCGGCCAACCTTTTGGAAAGTGAGCTATTTGGCCACGTCAAAGGGGCCTTCACCGGGGCTCACAAAGACAAGATCGGCCGCTTCGAGCTCGCCAACGGCGGCACACTCTTCCTCGATGAAATCGGCGACATCAATCTCGAAGTGCAAACCAAGCTGCTCCGCGTGCTCCAGGAACGAACCATCGAGCGCGTCGGCTCCAGCGAATCGCTCGAAGTCGACGTGCGCATCCTGGCTGCCACGCACCAAGACTTGGAAACGCTGATCCGCAAGGGGCGTTTTCGCGAAGATCTCTTTTATCGCCTCAACGTTTTCCCCATCCACATGCCGCCCCTGCGCGACCACATCGAAGATATCCCCGAACTGGCCATGCACTTCATGCGCCTGTCCGCGCAGCGCTGCCGCAAGGACGTGACCCAAATGGATGACGACGTGCTGACCGCGTTCAAGGGTTTTGCCTGGCCCGGCAATATCCGCCAACTCGAAAACGTCATCGAGCGGGCCGTCGTCATCACGGAAGGTCAGACCGTGACCCTGCACGAATTGGCTCCGGAGATCCTTGTAAAATCAAGCCCGCGCGATGAGGCTGAATCGAAAGCAATCCATGGACGGGAACTCATCAGCATCAACCACCCCATCTCGAACTGGCGCAGCGAGCGCGAACGCACCGAGCGCGAGCAAATGGTGCGTGCCCTAGCCGCCGCCGACGGCAACAAAGCCGAGGCGGCCCGGGCACTGGGCATCGCCCGCAGCACGCTGGTGAGCAAGCTCAAGAAGCTGGGATTGAGTTGACAAAAGGTTGGCCAATGGCGGACTCAAAAAGCCCCGGTAGGGGCGACAGCCAATAGCCAGGGACGTAAGTCCCTGGGTCCCGACCCGCATATTACGGAGCCCCGGTAGGGGCGAAAGAATCACCGTCCGCTGGCGAGCGCTTTCCTGCCGCCCCTCCGGGGCTAATCGTGTTTCGGGGCGTTTCCCAGGGGCTGACGCCCCTGGCTATTGGCTGCCGCCCCTACCGGGGCTGATTCCGTTGCACTCTTAGGCGTTGCAAAGAGGAAATGGCTCCCGCTCACTCCTCGAACCGCACCAGCATATCCCCCGCTTCCACCTGTGTCCCCGCCTTGACCAACACTTCGGCGACCGTGCCCGCGCGCTCGGCATACACGGTCGTTTCCATCTTCATCGCTTCCAGGGAGGCGAGCTTGTGCCCCTGGCGGCACTTTCTCGCCGGGGGCGACATTGACGCGGACGACCAGGCCGGGCATCGGGGCGGCGACTTGGAGGGGATTGCCCGGCTCGGCCTTGGGATGGGTGCGGACGTCGTTGATCGAGCGCGTTGTCCACCACCAGCACTTCGCGCGGTTGGCCGTTAAGCTCGAAAAACACCAGGCGCCGGCCATCGCGGTGTGGGTCGCTCACGGTCAAGAACTTGATGATGAGCGTCTTACCCTCCTCGATGTCAACGCTGATCTCCTCTCCGGGGTCCATGCCGAAAAAGAAGACGTTGGTCGGCAGCACGCTGGTATCGGAATAGCGGACTTGATGCGCGTGAAAGTCGGCGGCCACGCGCGGATAGAGAAGGTGCGTCACCACGTCGCGATCGCTGGCGCGGCGGCCCAGCGTTTTGGTCAGCTTCTCGCGCGTGGCGTCGAAGTCCGCCGGCGGGATAGTGGCGCCGGGCCGGCCCTTGATCGGCTTGCGCCCCTTGAGGACGCGCTTTTGCAGTTCCTTCGGAAAGCCTCCCACTGGCTGGCCCAGCTTGCCCTCGAAAAACTCCACCACCGATTCGGGGAACGATAGTTCACGCTCGCTCGCTGAGCACGTCTTGCGGCGTCAAATTGTTGGCCACCATGAACAGGGCCATGTCGCCGACGACCTTGGATGTCGGCGTCACCTTGACGATGTCGCCGAACAGGCGGTTGACCTCGGCATAGACCTGGCACACCTCGGCCCAGCGATTATCGACTCCCAGGGCCTGTGCTTGCTGATGCAGGTTGGTGTATTGGCCGCCGGGCATCTCGTGGCGATAGACCTCCGCGCTGGCGGCGAGTTGGCCGGACTTCGAACGGCAGATAGAGCTTGCGCACGCCCAGCCAATAATCGGCGGTGGCGTGAAGCGTGGCGAAATCCATGCCGGTGTCGCGCGGACTAAAACGCAGGCACTCGACCAGCGTATTGAGGTTTACCTGGCTCGTCATGCCGCTGAAGGGACCCATGGCCGCATCGACGATATCGACGCCTTCTTTGGCGGCCAGAAGCAGCGAAGCGAGTCTGGCCCCCCGCGGAATCGTGCGTGTGAAAGTGGATCGGGATGCCGACCTCTTCGCGGAGCGCCTTCATCAACATTTGGGCGGCGTAAGGCTTGCACAGCCCGGCCATGTCCTTGATGCCCAGGATGTTGGCCCCCATCTTCTCCAGTTCCTTGGCGAGGGCGACGTAATACTTGAGATCGTATTTGGGGCGGTTTTTGTCGAGGATGTCGCCGGTGTAGCAGATGGCCGGCTCGCACAACATGCCCGCCTCGCGCACCGATTCGATGGCGAGCTTCATGTTGGGCAGCCAGTTGAGCGCATCGAAAATGCGGAAGAGGTCGATGCCCGCCTGCGCCGACTCCTTGATGAACGCCTGGACGACGTTGTCGGGATAGTTCGCATAGCCGACCGCATTGTTGGCCCGCAGCAACATCTGAAACAGAATGTTGGGAATGCGGGCCCGCAGGTCGGCCAGGCGCTGCCAGGGATCTTCCTTGAGAAAGCGCATCGACGTATCGAAAGTTGCGCCGCCCCACATTTCCAGCGAAAACAAACCGGCGTGCTGGCTCGCGTAGACCGGGGCGATCCGCAGCATGTCATAGCTGCGCATGCGCGTCGCCAGCAGCGACTGATGAGCGTCGCGGAAAGTCGTGTCGGTGAGCAGCAAGCTGCTTTTGCTCCCGCGTCCACTGGGCGAATTTTTCCGGGCCCAGCTCCTTGAACTTGTCGCGTGTTCCCGGCACAAGCGGCGGAGCCTCGACATGGGCGAACGGATACGGCGGCAACGGAATCGGCTCACGCGGAATGAGCTTCCGCCTCTGCGCCGGCGTCATGGACCTGACATTGGCATCGCTGTGGCCGTTGACGATGATGTCGGCGATGTACGTCAACACCTTGGTGGCGCGGTCCTGGCGCGGCGGGAAGCTTGAAAAGGTTCGGCGTCTCATCGAGAAATTTGGTCGTGCAGCGGCCGGCGAGAAAATCGGGATGGCGAATGAGGTTGGTCAAGAAAGGGATGTTCGTTTTCACGCCGCGGACGCGGAATTCCTGGAGGCAGCGTTCCATGCGGCGGGCGGCGTCGAAGAAGCGCAGGCCGTGGGCCGTCACCTTGACGAGCAGCGAATCATAAAATGGCGTGATGACCGCGCCGGAAAACGCGCGTGCCGGCGTCGAGGCGGATGCCCAGGCCGCTCGCCGAGCGATAGTGGCTGAGCCGGCCATAATCGGGAATGAACTTGTTGGCCGGGTCTTCCGTGGTCACGCGGCACTGGAGCGCGAAACCGTGGTGTTGGATCTTGGCCTGATCGCCCAGGCCGATTTCGGGGTCCGAAAGCGGTTTGCCCTGGGCGATGAGCAGTTGGGTCTTGACCATGTCGTAGCCGGTGATTTCCTCGGTGACGGTGTGCTCGACCTGGATGCGCGGATTGACCTCGATGAAGTAGAACTCGCCGCTTTCGGTGTCGAACAGAAACTCGACGGTGCCGGCATTGTCCAGCCGCGCGGCCCGGCCCACGGCGAGGGCCGACTTGTAAAGTGCCTGGCGCGTCGCCTCGCTCGAGGTTCGGCGCCGGCGCCATCTCGACGACCTTTTGGTGCCGCCGTTGCAAGCGAGCAATCGCGCTCGAAGAGATGCACGAGGTTGCCGTGCTGGTCGCCCAAGAGCTGGACTTCGATGTGCCGGGCCCGCTGGACGTACTTCTCGAGGAAGACATCGGCGACGCCGAAGGCCGAGCCGGCCTCGCGCTGGGCCTGATCGACGGCATCGTCGAGTTGATCGGCGCCGAGCGCCACGCGCATGCCGCGGCCGCCGCCTCCCATCGAGGCCTTGACGATGAGCGGGAAAGCCGAGCTTCTTCGCCAGCTTGCGTGCCGCGGCCTTGTCGCCGACCGGCTCATCGCCGCCCGATAGGACCGGCGACGTTGGCTTCCTGGGCCAGCTTGCGCGCCGCCAGCTTGTCGCCGAGCATTTCAAGGACTTCGGCGCGCGGGCCGACGAAGATGATGCCGGCCTCGTGACAGGCCTTGGCGAACCGGGCGTTTTCCGAGAGGAAGCCATAGCCGGGATGGATGGCGTCGATCCCATGGCGCTTGGCCATGTTGACGATGCCGTCGATATCGAGATAGGCGCGGAGCGGCTCGCCGGGCGTGCCGACGCGATAGGCCTCATCCGCCTTGAAGCGGTGCAGGGCAAAGCGGTCCTCATGCGCGTAGATGGCGACCGTGCGAATGCCCAGCTCATGCGCCGAGCGGAACACGCGGATGGCGATTTCACTGCGATTGGCGACGAGTAGCTTCTTGATGATGCCCGGCGGAGGAATCAAGGCTAGAGCCGGACCGGTTGCTGCCTCGGGCATGGTCGAGAGTTCCTGGCGTGAAGGTTGCTGGCGAGGGAGAGGATAGGTCTCAGCCATTTCTTATGTAGGAAGGCGCGAATTGGCAGCGGATGCCGAAAAATATCGGCGGGGAATTCTGTAACTTAACATAAAGAGCCGCGCACGAAGTAAGCGGTTAAATAAATCAGCGTGCACGGTTTATCCGCTTACTGCGTGCGCGGCTCCTTCTAAAAGATGACGACGGAGTTGCCGGTGGCGAAGGCGAAATGGCTCATCCTGGGCGCGGTGGTGATCGGCATCGCCGTGGGTGCCTACTATTGGTTCACGTCCGACGGCAATGTGCTGCGTTTGCCGGGGATCGTCGAGATTCAGGAAGTTCGGCTGGGCTCGAAGGTGGGTGGTCGCGTCGCCGAAGTGATGGTCGAGGAGGGGGATGTCGTCTACCCAGGGGCGAAGCTCGTTACGTTCGAGGTGCCCGAGCTCTTGGCGATGCGCGATCAACTGAAAGCCAAGGTGGAGGCGGCGGAGGCTGACTATGCCAAAGCGCTGGCCGGACCGCGCGTCGAGGACAAGCTTGCCGCGCTGGCCGCCGCCGATGCCGCCAAAGCCCGCTTTGACAAAATGGTGAACGGCTATCGCCTCGAAGAAAAGCGCCAGTCGGCCAGCGACTTGGAGACGGCGGCGGCAGATTTGAAACAGGCCAATGAGGACTTAACCAGAGCTTCGGGGCTCTTCAAGGAGAAGTCCATCGCGCGGGCTGATTATGACGCGGCCCTGGCGATGCGCGACAAGGCACGCGGTCGCTTCGAGTCCGCCAAGGCTCGCTTCGACATGATGACGTTGGGCAACCGCCCGGAAGACAAGGCGGAATCCAAGGCCGACTGGCTCAAAGCCCAGGCGCAATATGACGAGTTAAAGAACGGCACCCGCCCCGAGGACAAGGCGTTTTCCAAGGCCAAGCTCGACGAGGCAAAAGCCAATCTCGATCAGGCTGAGGTCAACCTCAAGGAAGCCGTCGTCAGCGTGCCTGAAAACCTCGGCAAAGTGGTGATCGAAGTCGTCTCCATAAGGCCGGGTGACCTGGTGCCCGCGGGTCAGCCTGTGGTGCGCGTGCTGCGCACCAAAGATCTGTGGGTAAAAATCTTCGTCCCAGAGACCAAGCTCGATTTAGTTCCATTGCACAAGCAAGTCGAAGTCTCCATCGACGCGCCACGAAAAATCTTCAAAGGAATCATTCAGCAAAAGGCCAGCAGCAGCGAATTCACGCCCCGCAACGTGCAAAGCGCCGATGAACGCCGCTACCAGGTCTTCGCCGTCAAAGTCAAAGTCGACGATCCGCAAGGCGTCCTCAACGCCGGCATGGCCGCCGAAGTGCGCATCCCATTGAACTCAAAGCAGTGACCTTGTTGGGTCAAGCTGCTGGCAGGCAAACGAGGAAACGGACATGCCGGCATTTCGACGCGTGGAGCCGCACCTGGCAGGACCAAATGCCTTGGGCATCCTCGTGCCGCCCGGTCTCAAGACGGTCGTCATTTTGCGGCCACGCGGTCTCGATTGGGACTTGCTGCCCGCGCGCTGGGAGGGGGAGCCCGCCTTGCCACCGGTGTTCGCGCAATTCAATGCGGATGAAGCAGCGCACGTGGCGCGGCGGCTGCCACTCGCGTTGGAACAAGGAGTCGCAGCGGGCAAAAATCCAGTGGAAACCTTTGGCAATCCGCTGGCCGGGCAGTTTCAAGTTTGGCTGCACACGCGCGATTTCGTCTGGATCGTCTGCCGGCGCATGCCAGGACAGACGTATCGGCCGCTCCTGTTTACCGCGCGACGAGACAGAGAGCGCAGCGCGGACATTGCAGCCCTTTTTCTTTCCGGCGCTGGACGCCAATCAAGAATTTTACTTTAACACGCGGAATTTCAGGGCGAAAGAATCAGGGGGCTGACGCCCCCGCTCGCCTGGCCTTTGGAGCGTAGAGTGCCATATACGCCGATACTCGCGACGCTCGGGTATGTCCTATCCGTCGACAAAACGCGGGTATTGCTGGTGCATCGCAATCGCCGCGCGGATGACTTGCATTTCGGGAAGTACAACGGGCTGGGTGGCAAATTGGAAGCGGGCGAGGATATCGTCACCGGCATGCGCCGTGAAATCCGCGAGGAAGCCGGCATCGAATGTGATGAACTACAATTACGCGGCACCATTAGTTGGCCAGGCTTCGGTAAAGACGGCGAGGATTGGTTCGGGTTTATCTTTAGGATTGATCGTTGGCATGGCACCGTGTGCCGCAATAACGCCGAGGGAACGCTGGACTGGATCCCGGTCAACGACATCCTCGAACTGCCGCTTTGGGAAGGAGACCGCCATTTCTTGCCGCTTGTGTTTGACGGCACGAGCAAGCAATTTCACGGTGTCATGCCCTATGAAAACGGCAAACCGATAAGTTGGGCTTACAGCTTGGTCGATGGAGGTACGGACACGTTGAAAACGTGCCCCACGACGGGTGGCACGCTCTGAGGTACTCCGAAGGGCGTGCGCACGACCACGCCCTTCGGAGTACCTCAGAGCGTGCCACCCATTTTGTCGTAGGTTCCTAATACTGTCGTTGCCATTGGCCGCCCGCCGGGGCGCATGGCGGGCAACTCGCCGGCGCCGCGGGAGGCGCATACGCCGGTGCCGGACAACACTGCGGGGCGCAGGGAACACAGGCGGGAGCCGCGGCGTGCGGGGCACAATGGCGCTCCCAGAAGCTGCAACATCCCGATCCGGCCAGGAGAAGCGCTGCCAGTCCAAAGAGTCGTAAACTTCGTCCCGGCATGTCCCGTCTCCTAACAGAATCGTCGCCTTTCGCGCAAGGAATGACGACAAACCGGCCAATCGGCGCCCACCAAACGATCCGCGAAATAACGGGATTTGTTAAAGTCGTCAAGGGCATTTGCCGACACGCTGTTCACTCCCTTATTAAGGGGCTGGGGGTATCCGCGCGATTCGCTGCGCTCATCTCGTGGCTTGGAGCAGGCGGGTCAATTCGCTAAACTAGGATGGCGTTGCTGGTGTTGGATCACGGTAACTTTTTGCGGTGCCGCCATGCGTTATGCCTGTTTGTGGATGTCGATTGCCGTCTGCCTCCTCGTTGGCACTGTTCCCGGCCGGGGCCAAGAAAAAAAACCGATGCTGTATGAATCGCCGTTTTATCCGCTCCACGTCGGCAATGAGTGGCGCTATAAAGCGACGATTGGCGACGCCCCGCCGCAAAAGGTTATCATTACCGTGGAGCAAGCCGAGCCGTACGACTACAAATTCAAGGACGTCTCCGAGCCCATCGTGCGTTATCGGCTCAAGATTGTCAGCGGTTCCAAAGAGTTAACGGAGCACGTCGCGGTCCTCAAGGATGGCGTCTATCGCTTCACGACGGCTTCGAAAGAGATCACGCCGCCGCTGCGTTTCCTGAAGTTGCCGCTGACCAAGGGCGAGAGCTGGACCGTCAATTCGGTATCTGAGAACGTGCAACTGACGGGCACCTTCACCTGCGATGATGCGAACGTCACCGTAGAAGGAAAGCAATTCCAGGCCAAGCACGTCTGGTCCAAGGATTTTCAGCTCGGCACGGAAAAAATGACGCTCGAGTATTGGTTCGCGCCCAACGTCGGCATCGTCAAACAGCATGTCCACGTCGGCAATAGCGACGTGCTCTTGGAACTCGAAGATTTTAAGGCCGGGAAAGAATAAAGAGCCGCGCACGCAGTAAGCGGTTCGCCTTGCGACACGCCGCAAACCCGCTTACTGCGTGCGCGGCTCTGCGCCGCCTAAAACAAATCCGCCGGGTCGGCGGACCGCAGCTTGCCGATCGCCAACAATCCCGACACGGCGCACATCGTCATGCAGAGCAACAAGACGACCCCCGCGCGCGTCCAGGTCATGGCGATGGGCAGCGAAGCGGCCGCCCCGGCCCAGTCGTACATCAGCAGCGCGAGCACAAAGCCGGGCACATAGCCGAGCACGGCATAAAAGATCGCTTGCTGAAACACGATCCAGGCAAGATAACCATTGCCATAGCCCATGGATTTGAGCGTGGCATATTCGCCGATGCGCTGCGAAATATCGCTTGAAATCACCTGGTAGACAAAGATCGTCCCGACCATCAGCGCAACCAAGACGCCTATGGTGAAGACCTTGCCCACCGCCGTTTTCGTGAGCCAGTAGTTGCGCTCCTTTTCTTCCAAGTCCGCCCGCGTCACGACATGAATGCCGGTGCCGTCATAGAGGGCACGCAGGTCGGCGGCGCTGGCCGAAGCATCAGCGCTTGGTTCCAGCTTGATCAGGCCGAGGCTGACCTGGCTTAGCGGCGCCCCTCCCAGCACGGACGAGAAGGTGCGGTCGCTCATGAGCACAATGCCGTCGGATCCATAACCGGAGCCGATGGTGACCTGCCCCACGATGCGCACTTGGCTGATACCCAGATCGGTGGCCAGGCCGACATCCCGTTGCTTGAAGTAAGCGCGCGTTTGCGTGTCGATCAAGACTTGTCCGGGGATTTCGATGAGGCGGCGCTGCGCCGCTATTTCCGGCAGCAAGAAAGGCTGGTCCTCGGGATTAAAGCCCACCATCATGATGCCGCGCCGGCGCCGTTCAAGGGGCCCGCCTTGCCCTCCTCGGTGTCCACGATGCGCCACAGGTTCCCGGCCACATAAAGCGGCGTGACGCTCGCAACCCCCGGCACCGACGGCGCCTGGGCCATTTGCGCCCGGCTAAACGTCCCCGGGCGATCGACTTCAAGATAGTCCGGGGACAAAAGAATGAGGTCAAAGTCCAGCTTGTCGATGAGCACCGTGGCCGTGGTGCCCGCCGATGCGTAAAAGCCGAGCTGCATGAAAATCAGGATGGCCGCGAACGCCACCCCCACGAGGGCCATCGCCGTCCGCAGCTTTTGGTGCAGCAAATTGAGAAGGGTCAGTTGGATTTTCATGATGCGCTCAGCGTGGCTGAAAATCCACATTCACCTGGAGGTTAATTAGCTTGGCGGCAACCGCGGGCTGGTCGAGCGCGATTTTCACTTCGATGACGCGGCGATCCACGTCCGCGAGCGGGTCGGCATCATAGACTCGATTTTTACCGATCATGTTCCCTATCGACTTGACCTTGCCCGTCAGCTTCCGGGCGTTATCGACCTTGCTCGTTATGGTGGCGGCTTGCCCTTCGAAGATCTTGTGGATATCGGTTTCATAAACTTCCGCCAGCACGGCCATCGCGGACAGGTCCGCCATGCGCAAGACGGGCTGAGGCGCCGAAACCAGTTCGCCGCGCTGAGCCAGCACGCGCAGTATCGTGCCACTACGCGGCGCCGTGATAAACGTTTGCGCCACCCGCAGCGACGCCATTTCGCGCTGCTGGCGCAAGGATCCAGCGGCACTTCGTGCCGCGCGCTTCCAGAGTCGCTTGCGCCAGCGCCATTTTTGCTTGGGCTAACTTCACGGTGAGGGCGTTGCCGAGCGTAAGCTTGCGCAGCAAGTCATCGGCACCGGCAAGCTCGGCTTGGCTCTGCAGTACAGCCATTTCTTGTTGATCTTTTTCCTGCTTGGAGACGCTTGGCAATGGACTGATCCGCGCCAACCCCGCACGCGCCTGGGCCGCTTGCTTTTGCAAATAATCGACTTTCAGCTTTTGCATGTTGATGTCGATGGGCCCTTGCTCTTCGAGCCGCTTCACTTCCAGTTTGTCAAGCGCCGCTTGCAAGGCGCCGGTTTGCTCGATCTCCTTGAGTTTTTGCGCGGCTTGTTTTATCTGCGTATCCAACAGCGCCAGCTCCAGTTGCCGATCGGCATGGCTGCCCAACTCGGCGAGCACGGTGCCTTCCTCGACCTCCTGGCCCTCAACGACAAGGATTTTGGCTAGCTGATCCGGCAGCGCGACGCCGAGAGAAAGCATGCCGTCCAGTGGCTGGATGCGGCCCAAGGCCGACGCAGTCCAGGTCGCCTGGGCAGGCACTTGCGACTGGGTCAAAACGGGCTTGGGCTCATGTCGCACTTTGTAAATATAAATGCCGCCGGCACCGGTACCCAAGCCGAGACCGAAAATGAGGAGGATGCCAAGGATCGGGGTTGAGTTGCCTTTCATGAGGAGTCACCGTATCTTCGCCACTCTTGACATGTGAACACGGCCCGTCTTATCTGGGATGAATCGGTTCATCGGCTCATGAAAAATGAATATCCCGGAACTTTCGGCTGCGTCCATCGCGTCATATGGGTGCCAGCCGTAACAAGGAATCATGGGCAGTCTATTGACAATAGCCCACTACCGCTGCGAAACTGTACATAGTCCCACCGAACCTTCTGGTTCACGGGTCCGCTTACGAAAGGCGACAGGCACATGGCGATGAATCGACGGCACTTTCTGACGCATGTGGCAGGCTTTTCCGCGTTGGCGCTGCCGGGGTTCGAGTTCATTCGCAATCTCCAGGCCAACGCCCAGGAACTGCGCCGCCGTAACAAAAGCGTGATCGTGCTCTGGATGGGCGGCGGACCCGCGTCCATTGATATATGGGATCTAAAGCCTAGTCGCCCAACGGGCGGAGAGTTCCGCGAAATCAACACCGCCGTCTCCGGCATCAAGATCTCCGAACACATGCCCACCGTCGCCGCCCAAATGGGCCATCTGGCACTCATCCGCTCCTTGACGACCACCGAAGGCGATCACGCCCGTGGCCGCACCCTGATGCACACGTCCTACACGCCCAACCCAGCGCTGTCGTTTCCCTCCATCGGCGCGGTGGCCGCACACGAAATCCCCAAACTGGCCGGCTATCACGATATTTCGCTGCCGAACTACATCGCCGTTGGCGGTGCCGCCGATGGACCGGGCTTTCTCGGCATGACCTATGCCCCTTTCGCGGTGCAGAACCCCGGCACTCCTCCGGAAAACATCCGGCCTCCCCAGGCCGTCGGCACCGGTGCCGAGGCGGAGGAACGCATTCGCCGTCGCCAACGCCTGTTTTACACGCTCGAAGACCAGTTCACCGCCACGCGCGCGCCGCATTTGACCGAGAAAACCCGCGCCAAGTTCGCCGATGGCTCCAAGGCACACAACGATATCTATGGCAAGGGCTTTAGCCTGGTCGCGTCCAAGGAAGGCAAAGTCTTTGATCTCAAAGGCGAACCGGCATCGTTGCTCGAAGCGTACGGCAACAACAATTTCGGCAAGTCCGCGCTCGATGGCGCGCCGCCTGGTCGAAGCCGGCGTTTCCGCGGTCGAGATCAACCTGGGCGGCTGGGATACGCACACGCAAAACTTCCAGGCGCACGCCACTCGCCTACAACCGACGCTCGACAAGGCCATGGGCACTTTGGTGAAAGACCTGGTCGACCGCGGCATGTGGCAAAACACCGTCGTCGTCTGGATGGGCGAATTTGGCCGGACGCCCCGCATCAACCAAAACGCCGGCCGCGACCACTGGGCCCGCTGCTGGTCCGTCGTCGTCGGCGGCGGCGCCATCAAAGGCGGCCAAGTCTACGGCAGCACCGACGCCGACGGCATGGCCGTCGCCGACAACCCCGTCAAAGTCGGCGATGTCTTTGCCACCATCTACCGCGGCCTGGGCATCGATCCTACCACCCAAATCCGCGACCCCATCGGCCGCCCCTTCGCCATCGCCGGCGGCAACGGCCGACCCATCGCGCAACTCTTCTAACTGCCGGTGTGGAGTGCGTCTCAACGCCGCCTGGGCACGGCCGCGCTGCGCCGTCGCCGACCCGCGCTTGTTTTTTGTAAAGAGCACCGCTAAAATTCCCTGATCTTCGATGGGGAATGGTGTAACGGTAGCACAGCAGACTCTGGATCTGCTTGTCTAGGTTCGAATCCTAGTTCCCCAGCTTCATTCTTCCTCGCCTCTCTTGACTTAAGCCCATATAATAGAAGAGAAAATGACAACGAAGCAAAAGCGTGGTATTTCGTTGCCCTGTTTTGTCGGGACAGAATCGGGACAAAAGGGCAACGGGAGGGCACTGACGTGGCGGCCATTGAACTGCAAAAGGGTTGGTGGCGGATTGTGTTTCGTTACTCTGGTCAAAAGTACCAGCGGGCACTTGACACGTGCGATCAGGATGAAGCGAAAGCCTTGAAGGCCCGTCTTGAAGAGAATCTCAAGCTGCTGCGCCGAGGCCGGCTTCATTATCAACCGGGTGACGACCTGATCACCGTGCTCCTTTCCGATGGCAAGCTGAATGCCGTTCCCAAGGTGGCAAAAGCGGTGACGCTGGGCGAGTTTTTCAAACAATTCCAAGCAAACCGCCCCCCTGGTAAGGAGGGGAATACCTCATACACGGAAGATATCCACATTGCGCACTTGCTCCGCCTGCTGGGGCCAAAAACCCTTGCCGCCGCGGTGCCCGCCAAACTCCAGGATTACATCAATGCTCGTTCTCAAGAAGACGGGCGCCGCGGCGAAAAGGTGAGCCACGTCACCACCAAGAAGGAATTGAGCACGCTCTCCAGTATCTGGAATCGTTGGGGTCTGCGCAAAGGCTTGGTGCCCGGATCGCTTTCTCTTCGTGACCTGGAGTATCCGAAGCGCAAGGAACTTCCCCCGTTCCAGACCTGGGAGCAAATTGAGCGTCGCATTTCCAGAAGCAAAATGCCAAAAGAGGACCTGAAGAAGTTGTGGGATTCGCTTTTTCTTACCGCGTCCGAGATCGACAAGTTTCTCGAATATGTCCGGAACCCACGGCTTCCGTGGAAGAACAGCGCCTTCCCCTGGGTTTACCCCATGTTTGTTTTTGCAGCGCACACGGGCGCCCGCCGGTCGGAGATGATTCGTTCCCGCATCGATGACATTGACTTTGAAACAGGCGAGGTTGTTATCCGGGAAAAAAAGAAAGACCACCGGAAGGCCGAAACGAATCGGCGCGTTCCGATGACCCAGGTACTTCGGGAGGCCCTCGAAGAATGGCTCAAGATACATCCCGGAGGTTCCGTCACGTTTTGCAAGAATGCCGGCGAGGAAACGTCTCCGCAGATGATGCACCATTACTTGCGGTGGACGCTGGACAAGAGCAAATGGAAAGTCATTCGCGGTTGGCACACCCTTCGGCACAGCTTTGTCAGCAACTTGGCAAGCAAAGGCGTTTCTGAGCGAATTATCATGGAATTGGCCGGGCACCTGAATCCGGATACTACTCGTCGCTACGCGCATTTAATCCCGAGCACGATGAGAGACACCATTAGCCGTGTGTTTGGGAATGGGAAGCGGGCCTTGGTTACAGACGCGCATTAGCTCGTCGTGAGAAATGAGCCAGCCCCGGCCATTCATTGTCTTCTCGGCCCGCGCCCTTCCTTGCCGGCACCATTCCCGGACGGTGTATTCGGCTTTGCCGACTTTTTCAGCAACTTCGGCGGTGGAATACCACTCCTTGACGGCGCGCTGCTGGACTAATTCCTTGAGAATAGTCTCAATCTGGTCCAGCCGATTCAGAAGAATTGTGGTTGTATCAGGGTTCATTTTTTTCACCGCATGGTCAATTGCGAAGAAAGCGAACTGACTCGCGTTGGTTCCAGGGAACATTGCAACCATTGGCCACAGTTGGATTGACCCATGTTGTCACGTGACTCGCTAATTGTCGTTGGGAGTATAACCGGTCGCGGTGGTCGACAATTATTGCGCTTTCCTTTCGATGGCGTCGAAGATGCCTTCGCCACCAGTAGGTGGCCGCTTCCTTGGAAGTCATCCAAAAGCTCATGGCCGGCGCGGCGGCCTGGGTCGCTATACATAAACGACCGCTGTGGCTTAATAATCAGCTCGATCCCACGCTTTTGTTTTTGCCATGGCCGTTAACCGTCCGCTTCGGTAGAATACAACGTGTCTTTTAGTATATAAAGAGTCTAAAGATTCTTCAAGGTTCTATGCCCAAAAAAATAGATCATAAAAACGCGCGTGTGACACTGGCTAGGCTCGCTCCTGAAACGTTGCAAGCGATCACCGTCCGCTTACCCGCGGGCCTGCTCGTCACAGTGCATCAGTGGGCCGAACACAAGGGCCTAGACCTCGCTAGCGCGATCCGTGAGCTAGTAACGCTTGGCCAGGAGGCATCCTGCGCGCCCTGGCGGGCACCTATCGGCGACGGACCGCAATACCATCAAGAAATGGACAAAGCGCGTCGACCACGCCTTACGAGAGGGTCGGTCGCCTTTTGAACCCTTGCTGGCGCATGCTGGTCCTAGTTTGGACTTAACGATTTTGCCCGCCATTTTGACCGGGCTTGATTATTCGAGCATTTTGAAGGCGGTGAAAGAAAAGCGGGGTGAGAGGGAGCCTGAAATAGAGCGAGTGTGGAAAGTTTTAAAAGTGGGGGCTCCTCTCTACCTTCAGCGTTTGATGGTTGCGCTCGATAACCTTGAAAAAGATTTTCTGGCGCGCAAAAAGCTATACCACCGAGAAGAGGCGGATGGACCGACACCTATCGTTCACTGGTTCCTAGCCGACTCGGTCATGCAGCGATTAGGGAACTCCACGTCCGGTGACGCCGATGTAACCGCTGTGGAGAAGCTGATTTCGGCACGTTATTTAGTTGCCGATAATACCAACCAGCCGTGGGACTTCACCTGGGATGATTGAGCGCGATTTCAAATCGCCCTTCATCTTCGCCTTTCGTTTGCGGCCCCGCGCTATCTCGCAGCAGCCGGTCGATGGTGGCCCAGACGAGAACGATGATGGGCGGCGGAGAAAAGTCCGGTCAAGGCGTCGACGTACGCCGTCGGCTGACTATATTTTACGAACACCCTGCTTGAGCAGTTTATCCTGAACTAGGCGTACTAAATATTACTGATAACCGTGGCACAATAGTTGGTAGGCAATTCAGCTTTTATTTTGCAAGCGAAATGACCGTGTGTTCTTAACCCTCGGCGCCACACGCTGTGATTCACCCGCCCTGCGCATCATCGCTGCCGTGCGCCACCTCTGTGGCGTGTTGATCGCGTTTTGGAATGGAGCCAATTTTGCGTTTTGACATGGGGCTAAATTAGATGAAGTTGCCGAGCGAGAGTGATGAGGCAAACGTGTATTCATTTGGCGGAAGGCTGGTCCGGGCCGCGATGCACTCGAAAGGATTTGTCTTTCAACTTCACGATTGTGGCGCCGTCCACGACTCAATCCAGTAGCGCCATCGCCAACCGTGCGCCCACTGGCCGGTCCACAGCGCGTGAAACGTCCCGCAATTTAAGCAAGAGCGGCCTCACCGCCGCCAAGGACGGACAATCAATGACAGCGCGCGGCCATATCCCTTTAAACGCCTGCGCCGCCCCGATTTCAATCCGGCGTCGAGGTCTGCTTGATCGGGAAGCCCGCCGTGGTGCCCATAAATGACAAAGGCGGTGGGGGCCAATTTGCAATCCGCAGCCTTGGCCGCGCCGGCCTGCTTATGAAGCCGTTCTTCCCGAGGTGTTCGAATCTGTTGTAAATACCGTTGAAAGCCCTCCCGATACTTCTTCAAATCACGATGCAACCCCGCGCCAAACGCAGCGTCGCTCAATCCAGTCGTGACCCAGCCCGTGTCCCCGGCCATCTTTTGCGCGAGGGCCGCAACGTTCAAAAGATGTTCCGCGAGCGGTTGCCCGTCGCGAAGATCAACGTGGTTGCCCGAATGAGCGTAATAGCTCATGCGCCACCGAGAATTCCCGCCATTGCGATCAGTTGCAAGCGAATATACATATTTACACCAGCCTTACACCTTTTTTTCCCAATCGTCAAACCGCGTGGTGCGACGTTGGGCGCGGCGCTTCACATCGGTCAAACGCAGGAAAAGCGGATCGCTTGCGACTTCTTAAAAATCTGAACGCTGATCGGAGGTTTTGGACTCGTCTTGCGACGATGATACTTTTTGGTGGCGGCATCAATTCCGCCCCAAACGTGAGTGAGAAGGCAAGCTCATTTTCGGCGACGGTGCCCCTTCGACAGCGCTAAATAAAAGGCCCATTCGTGGCACAATATACGAGGACTCGTGTTAACTATGGACCCGCGCGCCGGGGCTCTAAGGCCAGATTGCCGCGGCCTATGCCATCACGCATAAGTGGCTGTCCCAGTTAGCTCGCTTCTTCCAGCAGCCAACAAGCTGGGCTAGCGCGTTTCGATTCTGACAATTCGGTGACTTATCGGCCCTCGCGCGTGGCGGGGGCGGTTGTGTTTTCACGACCGTCCCCCCCTGCCAAGGGTCGGGGACGGTCTCTTTTGGAGGCCACCCCATGAGCATCACGGTACCTTGTCTCCGGGCAACCCCAGCCCTGCAGCACGGATTCTTGGAACTTCAACCCGTCATTGAACGGCATGCACAAATGGTTTTTCGGCACATGCGCCCCGGCGAGCGCGAAGAAGCGGTCGCCGAGACAAGGGCAGCGGCCTATGTGAGTTATCTTCGGCTGCGAGCGCGGGGAAAAGATCCCGCTGCATTTCCCGCCAAGCTGGCGCGCTATGCCACGCTGCGCGTCAAGAATGACCGTCATGTGGGCGGCCGGTCCAGCAGTAAGGATGTCTTGTCGCGCAAGGCCCAACGACGCCGCGGCTTCCGCGTCGACTATTTGCCGCATTCGCCGCATCCGAATATGGATCACCTCTATAGCGATGTAGGCGGGCAAAATCAGCAAGATACTTACGAGGAGCGTCTCCACGATGACTCGCAGACCCCGGTCCTCGACCAAGTGGCCTTCCGTTTGGACTGGCCCCGATTCCTCAAGAGCCTCAGCGTGCGGGACCGGCACATGGCCCATTACCTTTCCTTGGGGCACTCGAACAAGCATGCGGCCCGAAGATTCGGCCTGACGCCGGGACGGGTAACACAATTGCGCGAACAATGGTGCCGCGAATGGCGTCTTTTCCAAGGTGATGGTCCCATTGGAAAAAGGTGGCCTCGCTGAAGCTTGCGCGATCCACCGTCTCTTTTTTCCCCTGCCAGGAACTTTTTTGAGATGCTGCAAAGCGGTCTGGGAATTCGTTCCTGGGCCGCTGTCTGCTTCTTGTCTTTAGGCGCCTGCTTAAAGTTGACTGGCAGCGTGGAGCGTTTGGAACTGTTGGTAGTGTTCTGGCTTTGCTGGCGGACAGCGCCGTGCTTTCCGTCGCGTGCCGTACCGTTACCGTTTTTAGGCAGTTGCTGCGCTTGCGATTTGCTATTTCGTCCACCCCCCACCAAGAGGTAAGGTCAAAGGTTGCAGGATCGTGGAGCGAAGCTGGAGAGGAGAAAGGCCATGGAAAGTGGGATCAAGCAAGTTGTGCACATGGGCGACCGCGTTTTTTCGTTCGAGCTGTGCCGCAAATCGGAAAACTTCGCGACGGTGCCGATCGATCATTGGTGGATGCGAACGACAGAGTTGTATCGGCAACGCGCTGAGGCAGGGACAACAGGGAAATGCCGTCGCCATTCCCGAGGCGTTTTTGCGCTTTGTCAGCAGGCCGGCTCAGACGGCGAGCGGAGCAACTGCGAGGTATACACTTTGGCCCACTTGCTGCCCTGCGTGCGCAACCAGGGGAGTCGGCGAATCGTCAAGGATGCCGTGCCGACGTGCGCGGCGGCTGGGAAAGCAAAGCGGGAAGCCTCGGACCATGAGTTGGACCAACTTCTGCGCTGCTGTGAGTCCGAAACATTAACCGAACTGGCGTTTTCCCGCAAAACGGCCGACGTACTTGGACCACCGCCACTAGCCCCCATGGTCGCGGCCGCTTATAGGGAATTCTGTCAGGAGTTTTTTGACCCGGTTGTTGACGAACTGCTTGCGAACAGCCGAAAAGGAATAACCTTTGCCCTAAAAGCTTGGCAGCGGTTTATGACTTCCATCGGGCGCCGTGGCGGACGCCAACAACAAAAGCAGGTTTTGGACATCATCTCCTATGAAGCGCGGGCGGCTCTGCACCAGTGTTACTCAGCCGTCTGGCATTACCTGTTGCTGCCTCAGCTACGCTGCGACCACGCATTAACCAACGAGAATATTACCTTTTTGCAATTTTGGCATTTGGACCAAATACGACCGTCCAATCTTGGCGATGTTGCAAATTTTCATCTTTTCCACGGGCATGTTTTTTCGTTGCACCCGGCTTCAGGCGCGTTTTTGCGCACGGCCACCGGTCGCGAACGGATGGGTCAGTGGCTGACGCAACAATCGAGCGCTGCCTACGGCCAGTTACTCCATGGTTTATATCTCTCAACCTTCCACTATGCGGAAATCCTCGACAACACGACGTTGCGCCGTAAGAAGCAGCCTGAGTATACGCCTGGCACGAACCTGCCCAACTTGGAGAAGCAAGAAACACGGCCCCACCCGCGCCCGAAACGTCGTTCTGAAGATGATTGATTCTATCCATACGATTCAGATCGTGCGGCCCGTACGATCCGTTGTGCGCCTATCAAATACACGGCGCCGATCGAGGCGTTGCCGTGGCCATCCTCGTCGCTGTAGATCAAGTCGTTAGGCTGATTGCCACGTAAATCTCGGTTCCTGCTGAAGTTGCGTCATCGCCCCAACGTCCAAGCAACCACCGTTCTTCTACGCCCGTTGCCCATTTCACAAATACCTATTGAAATCGCCAGTTTGGAAAGGCGCGCAACTGCCTAGTCTGGGACAGCACGGTGCTGTCCCGGCTGGGCTCGCGTGCCTCTCAAGGGAGCATGTATGCCACGCCGCAAAAATCAATGTACGGATCTGGCTCGGCCAGATCCAACAGCAACCGCTACCGCTGAATCGCTTAGTCTGCCAGCCGCGGGGCTCAGCGGCCAACAGCTCAATCGCTGGGCAGAGCTGGTCGCCACCGGGGAAGCTGGCTTCCCCGACAACCTACTGAAAGCCGACGAGGCAGCGCTTTGCCGGCAGGTGCGCCAACGACGTCGCGACAGACTAATCCGTTTCGTCGCGCGTGCCATAGCCCGGGAGATCTGGCGGGAGCTGCAAACGATAGAGGAGAAATTCCATGCTAAAGAGAACGTTTAACCCACAAATTGCCTACCGAGCCGCAGTTTATGTGCGAATGAGTTCCGATAAGCAAAACAAGCGTTCGCCAGATCAGCAAATAGCCGAAGTTCAGAAGCGGCTAAAAGACATGGGGCTTGAGTGGCTCATTGTGAAAGTATATCGCGATGACGCCATCAGCGGCCGCTTTCTCCGCAAACGGGTCGCATACCAGGCAATGCTTCGGGATATCAAATCTGGAGTCCTCTCGGTGGACTTAATCCTGGTTGACACGATCGAGAGGTTCGGCCGGGTTGACGAATTAGCCACCATCCGCAAGGAGCTTTATGAGAAGCACGGGATTTTGGTTTTGAGTGGCGACACAAATTTTTGCGACCCGTTGACCCCACAGGGCAAGGCCATGGGCATGTTTGAGGCCATGCGGGTTACTGAAGACGGACGGATCAAAGCCCACAATGTTATCAGAGGCAAGCGGGATATCGCTAGCCGGAAATTCTGGCCAGGAGGCCCACCTCCCTTCGGCTACCGACTCCGCAGCATTACCACAAGTCGCGATGGAAAACTAGAAATTCAAGGCTCAGTCTTGGAACCGGAACCCGAAGAAGCCAGGATCATTGCTCTCACCTTCCGAAAAGCCCGTGAAACCGATTACGGCGCCACCCGTCTTACGCACTTCCTGAACGCCAATATGGAAATCCCCGAAAAACTCAAGCCCTTCCACCCCGCGACCGTCGGCCGTTGGTTGAAAAACCAAATCTACAAAGGCGTTTTGATTTGGGGAGCCAACTGCACGGGCATCGTAGACGACACGAGGGTGCTGAAAAGAACGGTAAAGAGGACATCCTTATCATCCCCGATTTTTGCGAGGGTTTGGTCACTAACGAAGAGTGGGCTGCGGTCAACGCCTTAATCAACGTCCGCGCTGACACCACCGCCAGCTTTCGGCAAGCAGCCAAAGAACTGAACGGCAAGCAAATCGCCCCGACAGCACCGGGTTTGACCATCAAATACCTACTGACGGGGTTAGTTCGCTGTGACCATTGCGGCCGATCCATGACACCGTCCTCGTCGCCAATGTACGTGACTAAAATTGGAGAGCACAAACGTTATGTGTCGTACGTTTGTCCCGGCTATCTGTGCGCGAATCTGCCCCAATTCTCGGCGGGTGCCCGAAGACTGGCTTCGTCAGGTGGTTGTTGCCAAGCTTAAAGAGAGGCTGTTTCCCAACGCAACTCCGTGTGAAGGATCAAACGGACTTATAAACGAAGTAGAGCTAACAGCGGCGCCTTGGTTTGGGCCGTTACGCGACGAAATTCGGCGAGAAGCAGTGCAGCTTGCGGCCGGCGTTCAGGACCAAAAGCCCGTGCTTGAGAAAGAACTGCATGACTTGGCCGAAAACAAAAAAGGATGGGCTCTTTCCCTTGCCAAACCCGATCTCAATCCGTCGATTCGAGCCGCCATTGAGGTGGAGTGGGAAAAAGCTGTTGCACGGACTACGGAAATCGAGGGCGTTTTGGCGGAGGCTGGTGGTCGCAACGACCAAGTCGATCAACTTCTGGATCCGGCGATGATCGTCAAGCATCTCCAACGGCTTCACGATGTCTTAGCTGCCAATAACCCGACCCGAGGAAACCTGGAACTTTCGTTACACATTGACCGGATTAATTGCTTTTCTAATGGGAAGGTGGTGATGCGAACTTGTATGCTGGGTGCTCTTGCGGAAGCGACGTCTATCGTTGCAGAGCGAACCACGCCCGACAGCGGTAACGTCCCATTAGACGGAACCGTAAAATCAAAACCCAGGCGCCGTGCGAAATTGCGAGTTGACCCGCTCGCTCCAAATGGTGGCGAACTTAAAGCAGCGGCTCACCTTGCAGCAGACCCGGCCCGCTTCGCCCATCTTCCCGATCAATGGTTTTGGCAGGACGTTTTTCAAATACCAGATAAAAGCTGCTGGGCCGCAGATCATGCGGCTGAGGTGGCACGGTTGAAAGCCACTTTGACTATTGCGGAGCTTGCTAAGCATTTTGGCAAGAGTCCACCGACGATTCGGACCGCACTGCGGCGTGCCAAGGAAACAGATCCGTCTTTAAATGCGACTGCCGAGGAAAAGGCCTCGCCGACGCTGGGCTCTGGATCATGCCGCGGAAGTCGCCCAGCTCAAGCAAGCGGGCATGTCCATCTTGGAAATCGCGGACCGGCTCAAGAAGAGTGACACAACGATCCGTGAGGCGCTGCGGAGTTTTTATGAAAGGACCATTGTAACAGATTAACTGGGAGCGCTAAGCCAACGAATAAAACGCAAAAACGCAACAGCCAAACGCGCACGACGGTCCAACCAGTAACTCACTTAAAATGGAGGTTTTTATGCAAAAGCCTGTTAATGACGATGAGGTTCTCCAACTCATGACGGCCCTTGGCTTGGATAGTGAAAACGAGGTGACGTTCCGAGTCACAAGGCATTATTTTCGCAATTCGGTTCCGCTTTGCTGTATCGCGTTCAATGTTCACTTGTGGGATCAGCTCTGCAATTATCTTCCGCACGATGCAGATGAGATTGAGAAATTGCTTGAGACAGGGGACGATACGGCAATGCTCTGTCTTGGCCGTGATGATTATTTAGCTTGGGTTGCACAGCGCCTAGTAAATGCACCAGTTCTCAATCGCCAACGTGGCGCAATGGGTATATGCCGTGCCCACGTTGCGTCCTTGATAGGGCCGTCGTTCAAGTTTCTATTTCGTGCCCCTGCTGTGCGGACCGAGATTTTGACGATGACCCCGACGCGCCTTCCCCGCCCACCGAAGGTCGT
Source organism: uncultured Planctomycetota bacterium (assembly GCA_963750865.1). Taxonomy (GTDB): domain Bacteria; phylum Planctomycetota; class Planctomycetia; order Gemmatales; family Gemmataceae; genus CAVVSQ01. The sequence goes on along the minus strand of CAVVSQ010000013.1, from coordinate 7,899 downwards.
CACAGTTAGAAAAAAACAAGGATGGGCCGGCGCTTTCGGCACGCATCTGCCGAGGCGCCAGGCCTGTTCGAGGGAAATGATTATTGGGTTTAACATATTGATCACAACTGGGTTAAGGAAATAACTAATCGTGCTAAAGCGGCGGACCAAAAGCTTCCGCGTTTCAACTCGGACATGGTCATGTACGCGGTGCTACGCGATACGGCTTTCCACCGCATTTGTCCGCTTGCCACTGCGGCACACTCGAGCAACCGTAACTGGCGGGCCAACGATCCTCTAGTTAGCTCACGATCAAACCCGCGCGGGCGTTTGCCGTGCGCTATCGTCGGCTGGCAACTTGGGCCAGGGGGCCTGGGCGGCCACTTGGTGGCGGCGCCGTCGGGCGGCGTTTTGCGTTACGTCGCCAATGTGCGGAGCGGGTTTACCGCCTTGGACCGTCGCCGCCTAGCCGACGCACTGAGGCGTCGGGAAGATCAGAGCCAATAGTCCGCTGCCCGCATCGTGCGTTGTGGGTGGTGCCGGACCTGATGTGCGAGGTCAACTACCTGGAGTGGACCCGCGCCGGACGGTTGCGAGGTGCCAGCTACCGGCGCTTGCCGGAAGCACCGTGATCGCCATTGATACGCGGTTGGACGGCGCATTCGCTGCTCATTGGCCCAAAGTGCCTCCGTTAACTGGTGGGTCAAAAGTTCGAGTCCTGTTCGGGGAGCCGGAGAACTTTCTCGAACTCGCCCTGACCCAGCAGTTAGCGCAAAATGGCGCGTAGATTTCTCTCGGAGTTGTCGCTTTGTCTGCGTTTTTTCGCGGAATTTCACGCGGCAGATCGCGTTTCTCGAACATGGAAGAGAGTCAAGCCGCTCCGAAATCGCAACGCATTGCTCCGTAGGCTCACAGTTTTGGCGAAAAACTCTCAGGCTCTCTCGCTTGGCCTGACCCACTGGTTAATACTCCGCGCGCATCAGGAGCCAGTCGCCCAGCTACTCGGCGCTTGTCATTCATCGGCACAAGGGCAAGGCGGCGTCCGCCGGCACTTTTCGCTTCCCCCTGCCACGACCGCCGGCGTCGAGATCCTGCGCCGCCGACTTGCAGATGCTGCTCGACGGCGTCGATCTGGCTAGCGTCAAGCGCGGGCGTCGTTATCGTCGGCTCGTGCCTGCGTGACGTGCTGGTTTCAGTGTTGTGAGCCGTCACGGACCGCTCGTCCTGGCAGATGGCGCAGGCGGCAGGCGGCTGCTCGCTCTCGGCATGCTGCGACCCACAGGTTGTGCAGATGAAGTTCGGAATGATCTCGTCATTGGCCTTTACTTACCGGTTTTTCAGGGGGTCTATTTTTACAACGCGACGCCCTGTGGATGCCGCTGGCAAACGGGGGGTGACTCCAAGTGACCGGACGTCGCTTGTTGATTTTGCGGCCAGAAACGTCGACGTTGGGCCAAGGCGCGTTCCGTTGTCCTGAACGGGGACCACTCGCTGGGTGACGTTTCCTGCCATACCCGAAATCTGAGCCCGCCAGGCGGCCGCCGTCGACTCGGCGGTGGCGTTGGTTAGCTGCCGCAGTGCCGCCACGGCCGCTTGGTGATTGGGCGAACGATAATTGCGTCCCTGCCGTTCGCGCCAGCTTTCGTAGGCTTTCGCCTCGCTTTGTGTCAGCTCGCGTGTGCGCACCAGGAAATCGAAACGTTCCTCCGCCTTGCCGCTCATTCCGTTTTCGACTTTTTGCATGAGAGAGAAGTCTTGACGCAAATAGGTGACATCCACCCTCACAGCCAAATCAGGGAACCTGGAGCCGCCAGCGGAGTAACCGAAGCCAGTCGGCAGGCTTGCGAAGTCTTGGCCTGGGATCGTGACATGTGCGGCCACGAAGTCTTTGGTCCACCCATTTTTGTTGAAGTCGGGGTCTGACGTCGCCGGGGCATGGCAGGTGATGCAGTTGTGGTGATGGTTGAGACGAACCAGTTCGCGAACGACCATTACTTTCTCTCCTTTTTTTTCTTGCTCGAACGGAGCGCAGGGATCGCCTTCATCCAGGAAATCGACAAGGTCGTCAACCATATCTTCGCGCTTGAGTTTGACGATTACTTGGGCGGCGTTTTTCGTGATCTCGGGCCACGGGTATCGCAATCCCTGCATCAACACAGCGGTGTAATCTTGGTGTGGACGCGTCCTAAGCGCCACCGCGCTTCATCCCGGACAGACTTTTCCGGCGCGAACACTGCCAGCTTGCCAAGGGCGTCGTCGTCGCAGGGTGCTTGATGGCACCTAAGGTTTTCACGAGGTCTTGGCGCTTCGGCTTGTTCTCTGGCGAGGTTTGCATCCAGGCCGCGAGTCGGGCCTGGACAACAATATCGGTGAGTCGGTTAGGTTGCGGCTTGCGTGGCGGAGCGACTGAGGGGACCAGAGTTAAGCCACCCGCTTCGCCAAAGATATTTCCCGACATTCCCATGCTGCCGCCTGGGAAAACCTCTTGAACGAATTGGCGGCTAATCTCCTTGCTCATGCGGCACGCAGCGCCCCTCAGGAATGGCATGCCGGCCAAGTCGCTACGGTTTTCCGTGAGCATAAGTACGAATTTGTCGGTTTCGGCTTGATTGACGTAGTTGATTTTGGCGAGCATTTGGGCGATTTCCGCCCGCACCTTCTTTTGTGCCTCGTCAAATTGCTTACGTAGCGCCTCATTTTCAGCGTGAGTCTTGTGCTCAAAGTCTTTGGCAGTGAGTTTCTTTATTTCCAAAGGCTTTTGAAAAAACACCTCTGTGACCTGGGTTAGGTCCTTGACGAGCCACGGTGGCTGCCATCGCCCCACCATGGGTGGCGGGGGCAAGAGATCCTGTAGCGGCGTATTTGGCGCGATCTTGAATTCCAAGCGAACAGTAGTTGCGCCAAAGCCGCCTAATTGGCCGAATATGCCCCCGCTGGAACCCCCAAAGCCACCCTTGCCGCCCAAGGCGCCGCCGATATTGCCGGCAGGCGTGGTGCCGCTTGGCTTGCTAACAACCTCCATGGTGCCTTCTGAGCCAACGAGGGCCTGGCCCCAAACGGTGGGCGGGCTTATCGTCAGCGAGGTTAATAGCAGAAACAGGGCGAAGTTCCGTGACGGCCTCGGTGCCGCTACATCCTTAGGCGATGGATTCTTGGCTGACATGATGGGGATTCTCCGGTGCGCGGGGAGGAAAGATACTCCCGGAACGCGACCGAGACAGAATCTTGCGCACGATCTAGCGAAGGTGGTTGGAAAACCAGCCAGAAGCGCGGGCAGACGCGGCATCGCCACGGAAGAAGTGGTACAGCGCGGCAGTATGGTGGCCGGTTAGGTTATCTGGCCAACCTCCAACGTTTTTCTTGGACGTCGCTGGTGGCGCAGCCCCGAGGATCCGTTGACATCGCCCAATTCTCCCTTTATAGACGAACCGCCTTTGCTTTCGCGTCCCTACGAAAGGCAACGCCATGAGCCGGGTCCGTCTCCTTTGTTCATTGTGTCTGGGCTTACTGGTTCTGGGCGTGCTTAAGGTGGTGCGAACCATACCCGGCGGCGCCAAAGTGGCCGAAGTGGGTTTTTATTCGCCATGGATTGCCCGTTCGCGACGTGGGCCAAACGTGGGCGTCCCGTTGGCCGATTCCGCGGCCACGTAGGAAGCTGGCATGCCATAGTCGCTAGCGATGCGGATTTCCGCTTGCCGGCGAAGGGGTGTCGGGGCGCCATCAACCGCCAACCTCAATCCGTACCTCGTCCCCCACTGCGATTTCGCCGCCGCGAATCACGTGGGCCATGAAGCCCATCTTTCCCTTCGTGTACTTGATCGGCTTGCCTTGAATATGCGCGAAACGGCTGCAACCCGTCCGCGCAATGCCGATTTCGATAATGGCCGAAGCCCCCAGGCGCACTTGCACGCCAGGCGACAGAGCGTCGGAGGCAAGGCCGGCGATGACAAGTTGCTCGCCCAGCTCGCCGGGAGCGGTTTTGAACCCTTCTTCGCGCAGGCGTTCTACAGTTTCCGCCAACATCACGTTCAGTTCGCGGTCCTTCGTGGAGCCCTTTGTGTCACCCTCAACACCACGGCTGGGGACTATTTGCGTACGCTCGACGGGAACACGCGCGTACCAATCCGGCGGACGCTGCTCGATGGTGGCGGGACGGTAGGTGATGCTGACAATATGTGGCATGGCAGCAGCTTCAATGTTTGATCGGGGGTGACGGTGGTTGGAAGACATTGTCTTATAAAAAAGCTGAGAATCAAGTGCGGCGTTCGCGTCGTGGAAGCGGTGCGTGCTCAACCGCCACCCCCGGCTTCTGATCCGCCACTTGGCCATGGTGTTGGTGTGGTCTTTAGCTTTGCGCTAGTGGCCGGATTGGCGGCCACCGGGCTGTTTTGGGCATTGAAGCTCGGTGGTTTCGGGGCGACTGCGGTATCTTCCGGGTAAAACCTGCCTCGGCGTCGCGGACCGAAGTAGGTTGCATGCGCGTGCGAGGCACTGCTTGACAACGGATGATGCCGATGCTCTGATGGTTACCGTGACAAGCCTAGATTGTATGCAAAAGTCGACAACCGCGCGTGGGCGATTCTTCCTGCTGGCTTTCTTCATGAGCAAGTGTTGCCGGAGGGTGGCCGGGGTGTATTTGCGGGCGCCACGCCGCGTGAGCCGACCATAGATTTTGGCGTCGCGGCGTTTCTACCAAGTGGTGTCCCAGATACGACCTTCGGGACCGGCGGCATGACAACCGCAGATTTTTGCGGGCGGAACCGATGAGGACAATGCGATAGCTATCCAGGGCGATGGTAAGATCGTGGCTGCAGGTGGAGGCCAGTTGCCTCGACGTATTTGGCGGGCCGATCTCGCCGAGTTGCCTGAGGTAGGTGACACTGATTAGTAGGACAGCAACCCAGGTCAACTAGGGCTGGTGGTTCAGAACAATAGTTGGGCATAACAAATGGTAAATCAGGGGGTCAAGGACATGCCTTCGATGCGACCCGTTTCCCCACAGCAGTCCACCCCCACAGTTCTGCCTATCGCAGCTTCGCGTGGCCTTGGCCTCGCAACGGCAGCCGAATTTCTAGAGCAGGGATGGGACGCCTTGGTACGGTCCGTGAAGGTCGCGCCGAACGGCTTCACGATCTGGGTGACGAGTTCAAGGTGTCGGGATTTTGATAGAGACACTGGATTCTGCGAGCAAGTCAGGTTACGGCGCTGCGGGAACGTCTGTCAGGCAGAGTGCTCGAGATACAGTTCGTGAACGCCGGCACGACGAATGATGAGAAGGAGTCTATTGGCGATGTGACGACTCACGAGTTCATACGTGTCATGGTCACGAATCTTATGCCCCATGCGTGTCGGGGAAGCGCCGCGATCTTGTACCTGCGACCGGCTTGATCGGCGTAATGTCTTCCGTCCAAGGCAGCATCACACAATTCACTGGAATGCGTGAGGTGTATCGCGGTACAAAGCGGCTTTGAACCAATTCATGCGGAGTTACGGCACGCGAGTCCGGGACTTCGCGGGCGCTGGTGCTGATGGCTCCTCGACCGGTCCGTACAGAAATGGGAGGGCCCAAGCGCACCTGAGGATTCTAGAAGCGTCCCGAACCTGGTCAACTTCTGCTGACGAAGCGTGGTAGGCCCGGTCTCGAATACATGGATTATCTTGGCCGTACTGTTCCGTGGCGATGAATCCAGCACCGCGTTCGCTTGAATGCCGGAAGGCCACGCTTTTCTTCAGTGCCCGATCAGGGACGGCACCACGACTATTTCTTAACGGCTTGGCCGAATTCGCAAATGTTCCGCGCCGATCTTTCCGATCTCTTCCGCGGTGAAGCCATCTTTAACATCGCATCGACAACCATGTAGTAGAACCCGGCCGTTCGATCCTGCCATGCCAGATTGGTACGTTCTCCGGGACGCCCATTGGTTTACGGGGTCGAGGGCGTCCGGGGCGATGCCGGGCTAGGATTCTTGGTGGTGATGGTGGTAGCTACAGATAACCTCCCCATTGTTGTCGTCTCTCTGCTGCGGTCCGGCCAGCGCTACCCCTCCAGCCGGGGGCCTCCGGACTGTTTCGGGTGGGCCACTCTCGTGATGGTTTCAGGTTGGATCTTATCGAGGGTGGCCAAGATTGCCGGAACCAGCGCAACAAGGGTAGAGGTAAGGATGTTGGTTAAAACGTCACACTCGTTTCAATCTCTGCTCAAGCCGCCCATTTCCCGATTTACGTATCGAACCAAAATTCCGGATGGCCAGTTTCTGTCTCCGCCTTGATCCCTCCGGGCCCCGATAACGTTCTCCCTGATGCCATGGAGCGTTGTGATAGGTGTAGGTCTCATGTTTGATCAGATCTGTGTTGTTTGTTAGCGATTGTGCATGACGGTTTCTGCTTTTGACACACTGACGAACGAATGATCCGCGAACGCGAGAAAGCCTGGAATGCCGCACTGCTGAGATCGACGTTGCATCGACTGAGACCTTTCTGTCGCCCGATTACTTCCTCGCCATAGCCATTCCCGGCAAGCCCCTTGTCACGGTTGCCCGAGGGCCGTGGCTAGAACATCTGAAGACCTACTTCCTCGAGGAAACGGGTGTCGGCGAATCTGTCCGTCTTTACGGCGATGTCGCCACGGCGTCATATCCGGTATCTTCGAAAAGTCAAAGCTGAACGCCCCGGGTGTCAGTGGAGATCTTCTATCACTGACGTTTGGGTGAAGCGCGAGGCAGTGTGGAAAGTCGCGGCCCGCTATTCCAGTCGGTTCGGCAATGCGCAATAATTTTGAATCGTCCAGATGAAATCTCGCCGCTTTCGCCAACATGCTTTCCTTCGTCCCAACCAGGTCCGGCAGGTGATTCGATGCTGCCTCGATAATCAGGATGGCGATGGGCAAGCCCGTCGTGTTCTGTTGGATGTTGGATGCCCTTGTCGACGGTTAAGAATACATGAAACTCGGCTTCGGCTGCCAGGACAGCAGCAACGTCCCGTTCTTCTTGCCAGGCAAAGCCGACCCTGTGAACCGTCAGTTAATTGTGCCCTCGCAGAAACGGCCGCAGCTTACGCGGCAGGCATTCATCGAGCAAGATCCTCATCCGACTTGGGCGAGAATGAGCTCATTTGCCTGTTCGAGCACGGCGAGAGCAACGTCTCGGCTCACGGTGGGGAAGTCGTCCAGAAATTCCTCAATCGACGAGCCACCCTTCAGGTAGTCGACCATGTTCTGGAACGGGACGCGCGTTCCACGGAACACCGGCGTGCCGCTCATGATTTTAGGGTCGCGGACGATGATCGGTGTGTTCATGAGAAAGAGTCTACAGCTTATCGGCACTACAGCGATTCCTCGTCTGCTGTCCCTGTGGGTCGTGAGGCGACCTACCCAGAAGCGGGTTCAGCTCGCGATAGTAGACTCTCCCTGTTCGTAGGTCCCAAAGCAGTCCCTCGAGAGCCTTCGTGATTTGCGCGCAACGAAAGGGTTCGGAGGACGATGACGGAGGGGCAGGCAACCCAAAACTGGCGTATGGCTCAATACGCCTCGAGCTCTAGGCACCCCCCAAGGCATGAAGCCTGCATTTGGTTAGGTTTGGTAGTATATCGATTCGTGATTGAGTTAAACCAGATCTCGTGACTGCCTGCTGCCTGTCGGTCGAAGGTGAATCCGAGGAGTTTGGGCTTTCTTGCGACCTCTCGATACCTGAAGCCTGTTAAGCAGCCCATTCACGCTGCGACTACGATTGTATAGTCGCGCGTTTCATTTATGGTTGGCAATGGCGGAACGCCGTCGCGCTCGCGACGCGCTTCGATCAGCTTCCGCGCGACGTCACGCGCTATTTCCAGCGTCTCAGCGACAGTACGCCCCTGCGCGACCAGACCAGGAAGTTCATCCGAAGTCGCCAGAAACACTCCTTCCTCTAGAGTGCTTCGACCTGT
>CAVVSQ010000012.1:0-453801 GCA_963750865.1 uncultured Planctomycetota bacterium | reverse complement strand
CCGGAGACAATACTCCAGACGCTAATCGCCTTGCCAGTCTGAGTAGCCAGCAGCTTACGTCTGGGGATAGAGCGACGATCCAGCACCGCTTCCGAGTGCGCGAATTGGCGGAGAATTTTTTCACTTGATAAGTCCCAAACACGGGCAGTCTCGTCCTTGCTTCCCGTTGCCAGCTTGTTACCGTCTTTGGAATAAACGGCCACCAATACAGCCGCCGAGTGTCCCTCGAGACGGCGGATCGCTTTACCGGTGGCCGGGTCGTGAAACCAGATAGACTTATCGTCACTCGTTCCCAGGACGATGGAACGGCCGTCCGGGGCGAACATCATTGACGTGACATAACCGGTATGTTTTCCTTCGAGGCGGCGAAGCAGTTTCCCGGTCGCGACTTCCCACACGCCGGGAATCCCTTTGTCGGTGGCGAACAACTTGCCCTCTGGGGAAAAACTCGCACATCGCGCAATGCCACCAAAAGGATCCACCAGGGCGTAGCCTCCTTCCCGTGACCACATCCCAAATTCGGGCCTCGCCATGAGAGTGCGTGGAAGCGACCAGACGGCCGTCCGGCGAAAAAACAACGGCATAAATCGTTCCAACTATGCTTAGTTCTGTAGTCCCCAGCCTCGCCACCGCCCCCTCCGGCAACGCGTCCCCATACTGATCGACCGCAATAGCCCGCCGAGGCACACCGTCCGCCGTCCGCTGCGCGTCGCGGCTAACCACCGGCGAATCCAACCGCGCCGTTACCGCGCTCGTTCTGAAGCCCGCCCAACCAGCACCCCCAACAACGACGCCAACCGCCAACACCAAACCCACCAGCTTGCTGATCCCAACCATTCCCCGCACCGCTTCCTCCGCTAACACAACCGCTCGCGCCGTCAAACAACCCCCCGCGACTAGCTTGCCGGTTGTCGCGACCAGCGCCGCTTGCACGGTCTTGACCGTCAACATGGCCGGCAACGGCGCCGCAGCCGCTTCGGTGAGCGCCGTTGCCAGCGCACCGGCGGCGAGTGTGATGCCGCGCCGCTCCAGGCGCGCACGCAGAAGGTCGCGCCCTTTGTTGAGTCTTCTGGTTAGCGATGTCGCGGGGCAACCAAGCGCATGGGCGGCCTGGGCGTGCGTCTTGCCCTCCAAAAAGCACAGGATGATGGGTGCGCGATATTTCTCGGATAGCGCGCCGATCTCCTCGTCCAGGGCGAGGCGCAGATCTTGCCAGGTGGAATCGTCGATGGGGCGTGGCGTTGCCATCTTGCCTGCCTCCTTCTCTGGCGCCGACGTGTGGCTGACTGCGCCGCGCCCGCAAGGCGATGCGCTGGGCGACACTATGAAGCCAGCTTCCCAGCGCTTCACGGCGGCGGATGGATTTTGAGCGGCGAACCAGGACCAGAAAGGTCGCTTGAAAAGCGTCTTCGGCCTCTTGCGAGTCGCCGAGCAAACGCCGGCAGACGCCGAAGATCATGGGGCCGTGCCGCCGCACGAGAAAAGTGAAGGCGTCCTCATCGCGGTGTTCCACGAACCGCCCGAGCAGCTCGCGATCGCTCAGGTCGCTGTCCCCCTGGAGGGCGCAGACCCTGTGAAGATAACGGATAACGTTCGCGAACGCGGACTTGGGCATGACTCGGCCCCCTGGTTTCCCATTGCGCGCGAGCACTTACTCTTATAAAGTGCAGGCAGGGGCCGATTTAAACCAACTATTTCTTGAAATTAAACGAGTTGACTACTTTCAACCCACTCGATCTCCGCCTCACGGCAGCCATTCGCATGTAGCCACCAACCCCGCATCAGCGGCACATTCCCTTCGAGCGATACGATCAGGTTGACCACGTCCGGGCTATAGCTCTGCGCCAAATCCGTGGCGCTGGGGATGGGCGGCGCGCTGGGATGGGAATGATAAATCGCCAGGATTTCAAGCTGCTCGCGGCGCAGCGCTTTGTGTGCCTCGAACATGCTGCGCGGCTCCGAGTCGAATCGGCGCGGGCTGGCGGCGGCGTTGATGAGGGGCAAGCGGCGTAAAACTCGGCCCAGCGTGCCGGCAGCGCCCATTTCGATGCGTCCCGCCAACAGACCGCAGCATTCGTTGGGGAGTTCCGTTTGTGCCTGACTTACGATCTCCTCGTGAAAATGGCGAGGCACGCTAAGGCGGAACGGTGTTGACAAGGTTGCCAGTCCTTTTGAAGATTAGGTTTAATCTAGTCGGGAAATCGCTAGTCTTTTTCTGTGGGGCACGTTTCCAATGTGCCCGCTGGACACCGGCACGTTCGAAACGTGCCCCACAGTTTTTTCGCTTAAGGACACTGCAATGGCCCGAGACAAGGTCATCTTGGCGTATAGCGGCGGTCTGGACACCTCGGTCATGGTGCCGTGGATCGGCGAGAAATACAACCTCGATGTCGTCGCCTTCACGGTCGATCTGGGCCAGGGCGAGGACATTCACAAGATCAAGCAAAAGGCCATCAAGACCGGCGCGGTCGATGCCGTCGCCATTGATGCCCGGAACATGTTCGTCGATTTCTTCGTAATGCCGGCGCTGATGGCGGGCGCCCTCTATGAAGGCAAGTACCCGCTGGCGACCGCGCTGGGCCGGCCGCTCATCGCCAAACTGATGGTCGATGCCGCCAAGGAGCACAACGCCGTCGCCGTGGCCCACGGCTGCACCGGCAAGGGCAACGACCAAGTCCGCTTCGACGTCACATTTCAAACGTTGGCTCCCGATTTGCGCATCATCGCCCCGGTGCGCGAGTGGAAATGGACGCGCGACGAAGAGCTCAAATATGCCGACAAGCACAACATTTCCGTCGAGGTGAAGAAGGATAACATCTTCAGCATCGACCAGAACATTTTTGGCCGCAGTTGCGAGGCGGGCGTCCTTGAAGATCCCTGGGAGGAGCCGCCGCCCGCTGCCTATGCCTGGACCACCGATCCAATCGCCGCCCCCAACGAGCCGGCTTATATCGAGATCCAGTGGGACCAAGGTCGACCCGTCGGCCTTAACGGTCAAAAGGTGGACAGTGTGCCGCTCCTGCAGCGCCTCAACGAGCTCGGCGGCAAGCATGGCGTGGGCCGCATCGATCATGTGGAAAATCGCCTCGTCGGCATCAAATCGCGTGAAATTTATGAGGCGCCCGCTGCGATGATCCTGCACGAAGCCCATCGCGAACTCGAAACCATTTGCCTCAGCAAGCCGTCGGCCCGCTTCAAGACATTGGTCTCGCAAGAATACGCGGACATCATCTATAATGGACTTTGGTTCAGTTCCTTGCAATTTGAGTTGTTTCAGTTCATCCTGCGCAATCAGCAATTCGTCACGGGACTGACACGCGTCAAACTCTACAAGGGCAAGGCGACCGTCGTGGGCCGCAAGAGCGAATACAGCCTTTACAGCAAGAAGCTGGCCACCTACGAGACCGGCGATCAGTTCGACCACGACGCCGCCAAAGGATTTATACGGTTGCACGGCCTGGCGCAGCAGACGCAGGCGCGCTTGCAATTGCTCAAAGATGGCCGCGGGTTTGATTTACCCGCGCTGCCGCACGAATAATAGGTTTAGCCGCGACGCGCAGCGGAGCGCGTTGGGAGACGACCAACCGCGCTCCGCTTTGCGTCGCGGCTAAACCAAGGGATTGCACCCATGGACAATGAAACAATGGACCTCGAGCAGTTGGCGTCTTACTTGCATCGCGACGTGCGCGAGGTGAGCAAGATGGCCAGCCGCGGGCACGTGCCGGGCCAAAAGATCGGCGGCCAATGGCGCTTCGCATCGGCGGAGATCAACTACTGGATCGAAACGCAGATGTCGTCGTATAACGAAGCGGATTTGCAAGCGCTCGAAACCGGCACCGGCCGGGGCCACACCGACAATCACCTGCTCCTGACAGCGCTTCTCTCGGAAAGCACGATGGCGCTGCCGCTGGCGGTGCGCACCAAGGCCTCGGTCCTCAAGGAATTGGTCGGCTTGGCGGAGCAATCCTGGCAGGTCTACGATGCCGACGCCCTGCTGGCTGCCGTCAAGCAGCGCGAGGACTTGGGCTCGACCGCTTTCGCCGGCGGCGTGGCCTTGCCTCATCCGCGCCGGCCTTCGCCCACGATGCTGGGCGAACCCGTCGTCGCCTATGGCCGATCGCTCGGCGGTATCCCCTTCGGAGCGCCGTGCGGGGCGCTCAGCGACATCTTCTTTCTCGTCTGCTGCCGCGAGCAGCGCGTGCATCTCAAATTGTTGGCCCGCATCGCGCGGTTGATGCTTAAGCCCGGCGTGATGGACGACCTCCGCTCCGCGGACACATCAGCGGCGACGTTGCAAATCTTGGAAGCGGCGGAACGGGAGCTTATGGATTAGTGGGTGCCAACGGGCAGCTTGTCTTACCCAAGCTGCCCGTCACCATTTTGCGCATGAAGATTTGCGTGGGCACCCAGCGATCTTTATTACCGCAGATAACGCAGAGCCTGCTTGGGGCTCAATTTCAGTGCCGCCGCCGTCAAAAGCGGACCGCCGATGCCCAGGGGAATGTCGAGGTCTTTGGGCGTCACGTCCAAGACCACGGCAAGCTGCTTGAAAAAGTCGAGCGGCCAACCTTCGGTGTGATGCGCGATCACTTCGCGCGGCGTGACGCAATCGGGACGGGAGAAAATTTGCAACGTGAGATAGTTTTCGCGCGTGAACTTGCCGTCGGAGAGCGGCAGACGCAACAAAAAGATTTTGCGGGGCAGAAGGCGATCATCGCATAGGACGCTGATCAAGCGCAGTTCATTCGAGCTCACCGAGCCAAGATCTTGGGCCTCGATTTCCCCTTGCCAGAGGTCCTCGACCCAGGACCGGCGCACTTTGACGACCTGGCCGAAGCGGTCCACGAACAGATAGCGAAGCTTCATCCCAGAATCCTCCTTGCCACGGGATGGAAGACAAGAAGCGTCGTGGTTCTTGCCGGTAAGGAAGTGTTTCCTTGCCCACAATCCATGCTAAAACAATTCCCTGAAATCTCCTAGTCAATTTTCGTGAAATCGGGATAAAAATTCGCCGCCCAGGCCGCCTCCCTTGCACGCGTGTTCAAAGCGGTTACAATGACTGGCGTGCAAGTCGCAACCGTGCGGGCGTAATTCAGTGGTAGAATGCTAGCTTCCCAAGCTGGACGTCGTCGGTTCGAATCCGATCGCCCGCTCTCCAAAGAACCGTGGTCCACCTTGGGCCGCGGTTCTTTTTGTTTTTGTCCGCGCGAACTGCATAGGGCAAAAAAATGTCCGGCGTTCAAGAAGCTTTGACGTTACTGGCGGTAATTTTTGTCGCGGTCCTTCTGATCGTGCCGCTGGCTCTCATCATCATGATGGTGAGGCTCTTTCGCCGCCAGGACGACGCCACGGAACTTCAAACCGCGCGTTTCGAGCAGGTGCAGGACGAATTGCGTGAGCAGCGCAGGCTGTTGCGGCAAGTTCTTCAGCGGAAGACTGCCGCGAATGCGGAAGCGCCGCCGACCAGCGCACCGGTTTCGCAATCGGTTGAGCTGCCGGTACGCGAGGCGGCCGTGGTCTCTCCGCCGGTGGAAGCGGCGCCGTTAATCGGCGCCATCGAGTTGCCGGTCGAAGCGCAGGCGATTCCTGTCTCCGAACCGTCGGCACCCCAGACCACCGGGCCGCCGGAATTCTTGTGGGAAAGCGGGCAACCATCGGAGCCGCCGTTTGTCGCGGAAACCGCGCCGCGCCAGCCGAGCCGATTCGAAACCGCGGCCGGCGAGATTCTGCTGAAGATCTGGCACTGGATCGCCGTGGGCGAGGAGCATCGCCCGGTGGGCGTCTCGATGGAATTCGCCGTGGCCAGCACTTGGCTGCTGCGCTTGGGCGTCTTGATCCTCGTCATGGGTGTGGGGTTCTTTCTCAAGTATTCCATCGAGCATGATTTCATTGGTCCGCTCGGGCGCGTCGGGGTATCGATCCTGGCGGGCGCCGGAATGCTGGCCTTGGGCACGCAACTTCTGGGCAAAAAGTTTCACGTCTTGGGGCTCGGGTTGATCGGCGCCGGCATCGTCACGCTGTATTTCTCCATCTTCGCCGCTTTCAATTTCTACCATCTGATCGACGCCGGCCCGGCCTTTGCCTTGATGGCCTTGATCACCCTTAGTTCCGGCGTCCTGGCGGTGCGTTTTAACGCACTTCTTGTGGCCGTTCTTGGCGTCCTGGGCGGTTATGGGACTCCGATCATGCTGTCGACTGGGGTGGTCAATTTCCCTGGCCTTTTCTCCTATGAGTTGTTGCTGGGCATGCGGCGTGCTTGGCATCAGCTACAAGAAAAAATGGCACCTGCTCAACTACTTGAGCTTCGTCTGCAACTACGTGCTGTTCTTCGGGGCCATGGAGAAGTACGTGGTCGAGGATTTCTGGCAGGTCATGCCCTTCCTCACTGCGTTCTTCGTGCTGTTTTCCACGATGGTGTTCATCTTCAACCTGTTCAGCCGAACGAAATCGACGCTCCTGGATTCGCTTTTCCTGCTGGTCAACGCCGGCATCTACTTCGCGGTCAGCTATGATCTGGTCAGCGAGGCCTTCGGCTACCGCTGGGTGGCCGTGGTATCGCTGGGCCTGGCGGCGTTCTATGTTGCCCATGCCTGGTATTGCCTGCTTTTCCGGGTCCTGGATCGGGAGCTGTTGTTTTGCTTCATCGGCCTGGGCTCGTTTTTCTTGGCCGTGACCATTCCGCTGGTGCTTTCCGAGGAATGGATCACCGTGTGCTGGGCCATTCAAGCGTTCGTGATGCTCTGGGTCGCGGGCAAGATCAAAAGCGCGTTTCTTCGGCAGGCGGCCTATTTGCTGTATCTGATCGTGATTGCGCGTTTCGGCCTTGTTGACCTGGCGCATCAGTATGCCGGCGCGCCCATGGACAATATGCCGCTGGCGGACTACTTCGAGGTCATGCTCGTGCGACTGGTGGTCTTCGGTATTCCCATCGCATCGCTCGCCGGCGCCTTTTGGCTGCTCAAAGCGCCGGCGGCCAGCGCGGCGGTCGCGGTGGACCGAGTCAACGACATGGCCGACTGGCTTCGCGAGCGCTTGGCGCTGACGGATCGCGATCGGTAGGCGTCATAGCCATGGCTTTTCTGTTCTTGCATCTGGAACTGGACCGCACGCTGCTTTACCTTTTCCCGCCGCTGCGCTTGCCCGTCCTGTCTCTATTGTGGATCGCGCTGTGCGGCTACCTGCTTTATGAATATCTCGCCGCGCGCAACACAGTGGTATTGGGTCTGTTGATCGTGTTTACCGCCTTTGCTGTTGGGTAAACTGTTCGCGTTCGACGTAGGGCATTGGGGAGCGGGCGAGACAATGATCTATGGGGGCCAAACGTACTCCTTCCTCGAAGCGGGCATGCGGCTTCTCGATTTCGGGGCGATCATCGCTTTCCTTTACTTCGGCTTCCGATTGTTGGCGGACGATAGCGCGGCCCGGCCGGCCCGAATCGTCGCCGGGGTTGCGGCCTTGGTGCTGTTGTTCATCTTCCTTACCCTGGAAGTGAACACGTTCCTGGCCTTCTTCGTGAAGGGCGCCGCAGACCGGCGGCGTGTCGATCCTGTGGTCGCTCTTCGCCATCGGCTGTTTGCTCGGCGGCATCTGGAAGCACGTGCGTGCCTTGCGGTACGCCGCCTTGGCGTTGTTTGCCATCGTCGGCTGGAAAGTGCTGTTCTCCGACCTCGTCCGCCTCGATCCACTCTATCGCATCATCGCGTTCATTATCCTGGGCGTCTTGGTGCTCTGCGGCTCGTTCATATACCTGAAATACCGATCCACGTTCGATAGTCAGCGCGAGTCCGCGGAGGGCAAGACGACATGAAAATCTTCCAGGCCCTCGTTGCTTATCTGCTGCTGGTCTCTGGCTTGTGGGCTCAGGGTCAGACGTCCGACCGCTTCCGCTTTTGGAAACCTATCGACCACACCGCCGCCAAGGACGACGAAATCGTCGCTTTTACATTGGACAGCGACATCTATGCCGCCACGCGCGACGGCTTGCCCGATGTGCGCGTCCTGGACGAAGCACAGACTCAGACGTCGTTTCTGATCGAGGCTCAGATCGAAGTCCGCCAGAAGCCGTCGCCGCGGATTTTCAACACCGAAATCGTCAAGCTGCGGCCCGACGGCAATGCCCTCGAAGTGCGCCTGCGGCTGCCTGACAAGGCGCCGGACGCCGAGAGTTTCACTTTCGCGACACCCTTGACGAACTATGAGCGCAAGGTGCGCGTGTCTGGGTCGGCGGATGGCATGAAATGGACGCCGCTGGTGACCGACGGCATCATCTTCGATTATTCACGCTACATGGACGTGAGTAGCCGGGAAATCGCGTTGCCGAAGAATCGTTTTCGAGAATTCAAGCTCATGATCGAGGACGTGACTGACGAGAAGGAATCGCCTTTCAAGGAACTGACGCGAACGTTCAAGAACGCCAAGGAAGACCAGCGCGTCGAGCGGACCGTGATCGAACGCAGGCCGTTTCGTATCGACCGCATCGATTACCGTGGCATGGTCGCAGGGCCACCGGCGCGGCAACCGATGACAACCATGTACCCGGTCGCCGAGTTCGACGCCAAGGTCGATGCCGCGAAGAAACAGACGATAATCATGGTGCGCACGCGGCGCGAACCCATAACGCGCTTCGCTCTGGAGACCAGCAACCGCAACTTCTCTCGGCAAGTCGTGGTCGAGGTCCCAGTAATGAGCGGGGCGAGCACGGATTGGCGGACGATCGCGGAGACGACGATCGAGAATTTCAGTTTCCGCAAGCAAAAACGCGAGCGGCTGACGATTGCGATCCCGGAGCGACGCGCGGATCAATTCCGCATCATCATTCGCAACGAGGACAATCCGCCCCTCAGCGTCACCGGGGTGCGGGCGGAGGGAAGCGTGGAGCGCGTGGTCTTTTTGGCGCAGCCGGCGAAGACCTATCGCGTGTTCTATGGCTCGGAGACCGCCCCAGCGCCGAACTATGAAGCGCTCGCCGTGCTCACCAAGCTGAGGCAAGACAACACGCCGGTGGCGGCCCCGCTCGGGGCCCAGGTCAGCACTGGGGAGTTCGCGGAAAAGCCGGGCCCGACCGCTCGAGGCTGGTTCAATAACTGGATTTTTCTGGGGGCCGCCATTGTCTTGATGGTTGCGGTGTTGGGCTGGTGCCTTTTTCGCGCCGGTCGGCGCCTGGAAAGTTTACCCAAGGAATAAGGCCGATCCCGATTACGCGCGTTACAGCCATCCGTGCCGCCTATACCAAGCTACCGTCTTCGCAAAGCCGTCGGCCAAACCGGTTCGGCACGCAAAGCCCCAGGCTCGTTTCGCCTTGGCGCTGGAGCAAATCCATGAGCCCGCCAAGGCTTCGCTCATCTTGTCCGAAGTCAGCAACATGGGCTGCATGGTAAGCCGGGCAACGAAATCGGTGGCGCGGGCCGCGAACCGGGCGGCCCAAGGGGGTATGACGACGTGGCGAATGAATGAGGTTCCCATCGTGCGGCCCGCAAGGTCTCCCAGATCGCGGACCGATGGGCGCTCATCCATGGCCACGAAATAAACGCCTCGCCCAACGTCGGCGTCAGACGCCGCCAAACGTTCGCCGAGCGCCGCGGCCATGGGGATTGCTGCCACCAGGTCATCGACAAAGATGAAATCCAGCTGTTGCTCCGCCGAGCCTGGAATCAAATTGACGCCATGCCGGGCCATCTGAAATAGCTTGATGGTGTTGGGATCTCCCGGTCCGAACACTCCCGGGGGCCGCACGATCGTGATCGGTAGCCGCCCCGCCCAGTGCCGGAGCTGACACTCGGCCAACAGCTTGCTGCGGCCATATTCCGAGACGGGAGCGGGAACGTCCTCCTCGCGCCGAGGCCGATTCGGAGTGGAGGGCCCGGCGGCGGCCAATGAGGAAAGAAAGAGCAGCACCGGCGGCGTGGCGAGGCGCCCGCAGGCTGCGACCAGGTTGCGCGTGCCCAGGGTGTTTACCGCTTTATACCGGTGCGGCGACGCGACCACGGTGGCGCCGGCGAGGTGATAGACGCGCTCCACGCCACGCAGCGCCGGCACCAAGCTGGCGGGCACGGTGATGTCGCCGCGGACGCACTCGGCGCCGGCCACGCTTGCTTTCCTTCTCGTGAATCAAGCAGCGGACCTCTTCGCCCAGCGCGCGCAAGTGAGCCACGAGATGCTGGCCGATAAAACCCGTGCCCCCCGTCACCAACACCCGTGCCATCGCCGTCTCCACGAGCCAGCCGCCTGGGTTGGTTTATTGTTGACGCGGCTTGCTGTATAACGCCTATTGTTGACTTTCGCTCCGCGAAAAGACGTTCTTTCGCGGAGCGAAAGACGACGATATCGGAGATTATTGTTCATGTGGTTTGTGACATTCGTTTACAAGAACTTGGCTCGGCGGCCGCTGCGTTCCTTTCTCACCGTGGTCGCCATCGCCATCGCCATCGGCGCCTTCTTAACGTTGGTCGGCATCTCCACCGGCTTCGAGCGCTCGTTCGCCCAGATTTATGAAAGCTCGGGCATCGATATTATCGTGGTGCGCACCGGCGGCCGGCAGCGGCTCAACAGCTCGCTCGACGAGCGCCTGGGGGAGAAATTCAAGCAACTTCCAGGCGTCAAGGAAGTCATCGGCGGCTTGGCGGACATGGTGTCGTTCGGCGAGAACGGCGAGTTCACCGCGCTCATTCAAGGCTGGGAACCGGGATCCGCCGCCTTCAATCATCTCCGCATGGTGTCGGGGCGCAACCTTGACGCACAACGACCAGCGCGGCGTCCTGCTGGGAACGATTTTGGCGGGCAACCTCGACAAAAAAGTCGGCGATTCCCTGGAGCTCCTTGAGAAAGAGCCGTTCACGGTGATCGGCATCTATGAGACCTCGAATGTTTTCGAGAACGGCGCCATGGTGGTTCCCGCTCAAGGAACTCCAGCGCATCATGGATCGCAAGGGCATGGTCACCGGGCTTTAGCCTCATCATGGACCCTGACAAAAAAGACCCCGCCGCCATCGCGGACACGCGCATGCGCATCGAGCGGATCGCCCCCGGCCTGCACGCGATGTCCACGCGCGATCACGTCAACTCGCTGACGGAAATCCAACTTGCCAAGGGAATGGCCTGGCTCACCTCGGCGATCGCGCTGCTCATCGGCACCTTCGGCATGATGAACACCATGGTCATGTCCATTCACGAGCGAACCAAGGAGATCGGCACCTTGCGGGCAGTCGGCTGGCGCAAGGGACGCGTCATCCGCATGATTTTGCTGGAGGCGTTTTTGCTCAGCGTGATCGGCGCCCTGGCGGGAACGGTGGGATCCTTGGTCCTGTTGCGAATTCTGACGCGCGTGCCGGTGGTCAACGGCCTCATCGACGGCCGGCTCGACCCGCTGCTCATTCTCGAAGGCTTGCTGATCGCGGTGGCCGTCGGCGTCGTCGGCGGCGCCTTGCCGCGCGCCGCGCCGCCCGGCTGCTGCCGGTCGTCGCGCTGCGGCATGAATAGCGGACCGATTTATTCGACGCTGAGTTTACGGCGCAGCTTGCGAATGTTTTGCTCGATGACGAGCGGCAACTTGGCCCGCAGCACGTTGGCGCCGCCGAACCAGCCCTCCGGCTCGGTGAAAGCAACGTGCAGCTCGAAGAAGAGCGCGCCGGCCGGCGCCGCCAGACGGCTCACGCGCGCGTAGCCGACCAACCCACCATAGACCTGGGCGGGTCCGAAAGTCTCCGCGAGTGGGTCATAGGAACGCCAGCGATTCGGGTACTGCTTGTCGTTTTCGAACTTTGGGTCAAGTTGCATGGCGAGCGTGATGCAGGTTGGAGCGACCGTCTTGACATTGCGCGTCACCCCGGTGATTTTCACGCGATCGAGAAGGAAGATGTTGAGCGAGGCATAGCGCTCCTCAAGGTCGGACGCCTTCAATTCCTTGATGCCGCGCTGCGCAGTTGGTCGGCAGTCAGCACCAAAACGTCGGTGACATCCTTACCCTTCTTCGCCTCGGTGCCGATCAACTGATTGAGAACGTCTTCCTTGATTACCCGATCCAAGTCGCCAAAAGCGATGAAGGCAAGATCGAGCGTGAGGCGTCCGGCCCGCTTGCCGGTTGCGTCCCTGGCGGAGTTGATCTTGAGGGCGAATGGAGCGGCCAAGGATTTTTTGGTGAAGAGGTCGAGCGGTCGATTGCCGGCCGCTTTTTCGAGAACGGCTTGCTGCTCTTTGGCCGTCATCCCCTCGCTCATGAGCGGCGCCGGGAGCAACCCCTTATCCAACAACTGCCGCAAAAGCGGATTAGCCGGTTCACCGGCGCTGACCAGCAGGGCAAAGACAAACGCTAAGCGCATCGAGTCAACCCCCAGGCGAGCAGAGGGCGTTAGCCCCCTGATTTATCACCGCGCGCAAGCTTCGCTCCAATCCCAAAACCTGTTCGCGGGCAAAAGTCCCCAGCGCCGCGGTCCGTTGCAAATCCGGGGTCCACGGCAGCGCCGTGCCCTGCGGTATGCGCACCAAGGCAAACGCGTCCGGCGAAGGAATGCCCAGAGTGAATCGATCCTTGAGCACGTGCAAGAGGCGCGCCTCCTGCATATTGGGCGGCAAAAGCTGGAGGTTGCTCTCGGCAAGGCCGTAGCCCGCCGGCGTTTTCGACAAGAGCCAAACCAGCGTGGACAGCCGACCGGTATCGGGATCGACCAGCACGGCATGGCGCATGATCATTTTGCGATGGCTCGACCCGGAAAGCATGGTCGAGTCGGCGTCGAAGACCAACAGCGTCCCCGTGCGGCAATCTGGTAGACATCCTTGTCGATAATGGCTTCATTCTCCGCGAGCACGCGCCGGCCAAATAAACCCAGGTCCGCGCCAAGCGTGTTTTTGCCGTCGATCACGGTTTCCCGGCCGTTGATGTCGATGGCAAAGCCGCGGGCGATCCTTTGCAACCAGTAGGCCGTTTTGGTTCCCTCACGGGTGGCCACGACATTGGCAAGCAAGACGAACTTGAACATCCCCGCATAATGCGCGGCCATCTTTGGAGTCTCGCGCAAGTCTTGCTCGGTGAGGGTCGGCGTGGCGACGAGGAGCAAATTCGTCCAGTTTTTGGGAGCCGTGTTGCCGATCGTCGTGCCGACCGGAATGCGCTCCAGACTTCGCGGGACCAGGTCGAAGTAGGCAGCGGCGCCTCCTTGACCGTTGCCCAGTTGAGCCCCGAGCAGCGCCGCGATTGGCTAATCTCGGGTGGGGAAAGCACCTGCTTGCTTGGCGCATATTGCAAGGTGTCTGTCTGGCAGCAAGCCCCATGAAAAACAGGGACAACAGCAGTGGAAGAAGGTGTTTGGCGCGCATCGGGATTATCCTTAATCGAGAGCCACCGAGCCAAGCCGCCAGGCAATGGCTTGCCAATTCATGGTCACGCGAATTTTACCTGCACGCGAAAGCGACTGACAATAGCAAGGAGGACGCTCCTCAAGCACTCGTATCCGAGCCGCGACCTTTCGGGTACGCCCAGGCGGCGGCACTCGGTTTATTTTTCGACCTTTGCCGCCACGTCCTGCCAACCATTAGCGCGCAAAACGCCGAGCGGCACGTCGCCACCTGTTCCCAGACACACGGTTCGCCAGCCCGCCGCATGGAATTGCTCTGCCACATCGCTGGTGCCGGCGATGGCCACGTGACGTGGGCTGGCCGCGCCTGGGGCGAGTGGAAAGCGTTGAGCCAGGCGCTCCGCCGATTTTTGCCAGGGTCGATTATTATGCTCCGGCCAGGGTAGGTTAAATCGACTCAGCACCGGGCCGTCGGGAAACGGCGGGTTGGCTTCTCCGTTTTGCCGGCGCACCCAGCCGCGCACCCTTTGATAGACGAGCGCCTTGTCCGCCAATGCCAGGTAAACGACCTGATAGCCCTTTTTGGCCAGAGCATCCAGGGCCTCGGCCCCGCCGGCTACTGCGGGAATATCATGCACGTTTTCGGTGCGCCAGGTTTCGCCGCTTACCGGCGACAGAGTCTCATTGACTTGCACAAGGCACAAAGGCGTGGCCGGCGGCAAGAGAAAAATGAGGCCGTGATCCTCGGCACCCGCGAAGAATTTGCCGCCAATCTGACGGAAGATGAAATCGCCGCGCAGGGCTGTCCGCGGGGAATGTCCACGGGCACGCAGCTTGGCCATGGCGATCGGTTGGCACCCGCATCACTTTTGCATCTTGACCATCGGCGAAGACAACGTCCCGGCCGGCAAACACCGTGCGCGGCTCCAGCGGGGCTTCGAGGCAGCCCTGCACCACCACTTCGGTGCCCGCCACGGCCAGGTCGTCGAAAGCCGTCGAAATAACGAAAGGCGGCTCTCCCTCAGGGAAAAATGCCCAGGTCAGCAGTCCAAAAACCGCCGCCACGAGCAGTATGAACCCGAGCAACACGCGCGTTCGCCGTGGTCGGCACCGGCGCAGCGATTCCCGCAACCGGCGCTGCCAGTCTTCGTCAGGGGCCGCCGGATTGCCTTCGGCTTTTTCGGAAACCATAATCATTTGTTGTACAAAGCCGCGCAATAAGGTCGAGGAAAGGTCCATGCGAAAGACGTTTGCCGGTATCGCGGCAAAACATGCCGCGAAAATCCGGGGGAATCGGAATGTCCTCGGGGCCCGCATCGCGCCCGGTCGTGTCAGCGCGGCCGGCAACCAGAAATCGACAGCCTTGGTCACGAATAAACCGGAGTGCCTCCAGCAATCGGTGCGCATCATTTTCATGATAACGGGCATCGACCAGACGAGAGGCGGTGTCCGCGCCGATGGCGAACGTGGCGCCGGAAAAAGTTTGGCCTTGTCAGCGAAACGCGAAGCGCACGTCAACCAGACTGGAGCGAGACCCACAAACTGATCCAGACGACGGCGCACTTCGTCGAACGGCAACTCCGGCTTGTCAACATTCGTCACGCTCAACTCATACGCCGCCGGCATTTTGGTGAGCTGCTCGGCTACTTCCGCGATAGCGGTATGCGCGGCGTGCAACGGATTGAACGCACCCGGAACAAGCACCGACGGTCGCTGGGCATCCCATCAGCGCACTGGCCGGAACCGCCCATCGGCCTCCATCAAGACAGCCCCGCTCTCGGCTAAACGGCTCGGCCAACATTCGGCTTCGCCAGTCGTGGTCTGGATTTGTTCCCCAGGCAGCAAATCGACGGCCGGCGCCGGGATGCCGAGCGTTTGAGCCATGGCGTCCAAAATCAAGCGCGAGGCCAGGCGTTCTTCACCATCCCGGTCGCGTGCACCCTTGGTGAGCGTCAAAGACCACGTGTGCCAAGTTTCGCCGCCGACGGTGCTGACATGGATGCGATGGTCGCCGCGCTTGGGCCGATCGCTGACGAGGCTGGCCGTGCATCCGAGTCCGAAGGCGGTTTGCCCGGGCATCAGCCAACGAGCCCGCGCTCGGGAGCTTTTGCCGAATTCCTGGCTCGTGGCTTCGCTGCAAAACACCTCGGGCCTATAACCGAGATACTCCGCCAGGGCATGCTCATGGTAGGGCACGACGATTTCCAACAGCGTGCGCGAACCACCCGGCACGCGCAACAGTTCACCCGCCGCCGTGGTGCCGCCGCCCGTCATGGCCAATACCCAGCGCGCGGGATGAGCATGCAAGGCGCTGATCAAACTGGCGGTCGCGGTAAGCATTGGTTAAATCCCATAGAAGCCGCCCACGAAGATAAGGTATCTCGTCACCAGGCTCCGCCTGGTGACGCACTGCCTGGCAGGCTCCGCCTGCACGAAAACCACACAAATGCGTAGATGCTCGCGACCGTGTGATCGGCAAACGAGGCGGAGCCTCGTGAGCAGTGCGTGACCAGGCGGAGCCTGGTCACAAGAACTTTACCGTTGCGGGCGCAGCCCGCCCTGACTGCGCAGCTTCCTTAGGGCGAGACGGGAAACGGCAGCGGCCGGCCTGCCAAGCCGGCGAGCAAGTTGTCCACCGACATTTCCGCCATGCGGCCGCGGGTCTGCTCGGTGGCGCTGCCCAGGTGCGGCGTGATGATGACGTTGTCCAGCCGCAGCAGCGGATGGTCGCGCGGCAGCGGCTCCGGGTCGGTCACGTCGAGGGCGGCGGCGTAGATCGTCCGCGCAGCCAGCGCCTCGGTCAGGGCGTCGGTATCGACGACCGCCCCGCGGGCGACGTTGATCGAGCATGGCCGTCGGCTTCATCCGCGCCAGTTCCGCCCGGCCGATCAGGCCGTGCGTCTGCCGGCGTCAGCGGCACGGTCAGCACGACGTAAGTCCGCCGCGGCCAGCAGTTCGTCCTGCGACTGACGTACCGCGCCCCGAGCGCGCCTCCGCGTCCGGCCGCCGGTGGCGGTTGTGGTACAGCACGGTCATGTCGAAGCCGCGGCCGCGGCGGGCCACCTGCTCGCCGATGCGGCCCATGCCGATGATGCCGAGCGTGCTGCCGTGGACCTCGCGGCCGAGCATGTACGACGGGTCGTAGTGCAGGAAGTCGGGGCCGCGGGCGTAGCGGTCGCCCTCGACCAGCCGCCGGCCGGCCGCCAGCAGCAGGGCGAAGGCCAGGTCGGCGGTGGCGCCGTCGAGGACGCCCGGCGTGTTGCCGACCGGGATGCCGCGGGCCGCCGCGGCCGCCACGTCGATGTGATCGACGCCGACGCCGAAGTTGCTGATGACCCGCACCTGGGCAGCCGGTCGAGCAGCCGGCGTCCACCAGCGGATGGCCGTAGGTGTAGATGGCCTGGACATTCTCCAACTCAGTGGAGTTCCAGGGAAGCAATGCGACATGTGTTTGGAGCGCAGGCCGCAATGGTCGGCACAACGGCAGATCAGCGAGAACACGCGGCAACGCAATGTCGTGAGTCATGGCTGGGCGCTCGGCACTTTTGACAGGCCCACGGCCAGGGCCGCGAGAGTGGCAACGCGATGGCGCAACGATAACACGTTGCCCTTGCCGTTCGGATGGACGCTGCTCGCCAAGACGATGACAGTGGTTTGGCTCGTCGGATCGATCCAAATGCTGGTGCCGGTGAAGCCGCTGTGTCCAAAGCTGCCGTCGGCGGGAAAAACGTCGCCACGATTGCCCGGCATAAGGTGTTTGCATGTCCCAGCCATAGGTGCGTAGACCCTGCTTGCCGCCCGAGAGCGGGACGGGGCGCGGGCTTGTCATCTAGGTGACGGTCTTGGCCTGCAATATCCGCTTGCCGCCGTATTGCCCGCCGTCCAAGAGCATTTGCGCGAAGACGGCGAGATCGTCAGCCGGTCGAGAAAAGTCCGGCGTGGCCCGCCACGCCGCCCAGCGCGAACGCGCGGGATCGTGGACCGTGCCGGCGATCCAGGCACCCTGCCGCTTTTCGGTTGGAGCGGCGCGCGCTCGCAGCGAGGCGGCAGGCCGATAGCTCGTGTCGGTAAGGCCCAGAGGAGCGAAGACGCGCGCGTGCCGTAAACACATCCAGCGGCTGTCCGCTGATTTTCTCGACGATTTTGCCGAGCAGAATGTAATTGACATCGCTGTATGAAAACCGGCTGCCCGGCTCCGCGATCGGGTTCAAAGCAAACAGCCGCTCCCAGGCTTTTTCGGGGCCGTCCTGGTAATCCGTGATGGGATTGTCGGGGATGAAGCCGCTCGTGTGGAGCAAACAGCTTTTCGACGGTGATCGTTCTCGGTTTCTTTACGGCGCATGGCCGGCAAGTGTCGGCTGATGGGATCGCTGACTTTCAGCTTGCCGTCTTCAATGAGCAGCATGATCGCCGTGGCGGTCGCAATGGGCTTGGTCAGCGACGCCAGGTCGAAAACGATCTCCGGCAGCATGGCCAGCCTTTTCGGGCTCCAGGCTGCGATAGCCATAGGCCTTGCGAAAGACGACGGCACCCTTGTGCACGATGACGACGACGACGCCCGGTGCGGCGCCGCGCTCGAGTGCCTCGCGGACCGCCACGTCGATTTTGGCGAAGGCCTCGGCTTCTAGGCCGAGCATTCGGGAGTCGGCTCGGGGCAGCGGCTTATCGGCCGCCGAGGTCGGCGGAGGATTTGTGCCGCATAGCGAGGCAGCAACCGAGGGTGGCACATAAAGTTCGGCAAAACGTGCATAATCGCGTGCCGTCGGCGCCGTGCGCATGGGAAAGCTCCGTGAAGATATGCGGGTCCCGGTGGGATTTTCACTCCGGGTGGTATAATAGCATCTTCTAATGGGAGAATGTGCAAGATGCAAGAATTGATCGCTCCGCCGCAGCGGAAAGCGCCCGAGGCGCCGCCCATGGTGCCGCCAGCCGGCACCTTTGCCGAGCCTGGACGACCCGTCGCTGTACATCAATCGCGAGATGAGTTGGCTGGAATTCAATCGCCGCGTCTTGGAGGAGGCGCTCGACCCGGCGGTGCCGCTCATGGAACGGCTCAAATTCTTGGCGATCTTCGCCTCCAATCTCGATGAATTCTTCATGGTGCGCGTGGGGGGCTTGCAGCAAAAAGTGGCCGCCGGCATCCCCGTCGGCTCCGGCGCCGACCGCATGGCGCCGCGCGAGCAACTCGACCGCATCAGCCAAACCGTGCGGCAAATGCTATCCGATGGCTATCGTTGCTTGCGCGAGCAGCTTTTGCCTGCCCTGGAAAAGGAAGGCATCTTTTACGTGGGCCCAAGGAACTGACGGAAGAGCAGCGCAAGCATCTCGATGACGTCTTTCGCCGGGAGATCTTTCCGGTGCTGACGCCCCTGGCGATCGATCAGGGACACCCGTTTCCGCACCTGCTCAACAAATCGCTCAACCTGGCCGTGCTTTTGCAACCGGCCCAAAAGCCCGGAGAAGCTGTTTGCCGTGGTTCAAGTGCCGGCGGTGTTGCCGCGTTTCGTGCCGCTGCCCG
Source organism: uncultured Planctomycetota bacterium (assembly GCA_963750865.1). GTDB lineage: Bacteria > Planctomycetota > Planctomycetia > Gemmatales > Gemmataceae > CAVVSQ01. Next base: position 434,997 of record CAVVSQ010000012.1, on the reverse strand, counting down.
CAACCGGGGCTCCCGCCGGAGCACCATCGACGGTGTTCACGACGCTGGAGACGGTCATCCGCCTGCACCTGGATGAATTGTTTCCGGGGATGGAGCTGGAGCGGGCGTTTGTCTTCCGCGTGACCCGCAACAGCGAATATGAGATCGACGACGACGAAGTCGAGGACCTGCTCAAGACGATCGAGGAGGAAGTCCGCAAACGCCGGCACGGCTTCGCCGTTCGCCTGGAGATCGGAGGCCGACGCCCCGGCCGAGGTCAGCAGCTTTCTCATGCAGTCGCTCGACGTCGATCCGCTCGATGTTTATCCCGATGCCGGGTTTGCTCGATCTGACGGCCCTGTTTCAGATCCATGGCTTGCCCGGCTTTTCGCAATTGCGCGATCGGCCGTTTGTGCCGCAGCCGGTGGCCGAGTTCGCCGCGGCACCGAGCGTCTTCGCCGCCATTCGCGCGCGCGACATCCTCGTGCACCATCCCTATGAATCGTTTGGTCCGGTGGTCGATTTCATCGAAACGGCCGCCACGGACGCGCGGGTGCTGGCCATCAAGCAGACGCTCTATCGGACCAGCAGCGATTCCTCCGGTCGTGCGTGCCTTGGCCCAGGCCGCCGACAACGGCAAGCAAGTGACCGCCGTCATCGAGCTGAAGGCGCGCCTCGACGAGGAACGCAACATCCTCTGGGCACGCGAGCTGGAAAAATCCGGCGTGCACGTCGTCTTCGGCTTCATCGGCCTCAAGACGCATTGCAAAGTCGCCCTGGTCGTGCGCCGCGAGGAAGACGGCATCCGCCGCTATGTTCACCTGGCAACCGGCAACTACAATCCGCAGACCGCGCGCCTCTACACCGATCTGGGGTTCTTCACCTGCAACCCCGAGTTCTGCGAAGACGCCTCGGCCCTTTTCAATTACTTGACCGGCTACTGCGAGTTGCCGCAGTGGCGCAAGTTGATTGTCGCGCCCAGCCGGATGCAATCGTTCATGCTGGAAAAAATTCGCCAGGAAACCAGCCAACCAGCAGGCGGGCAAGACGGGCCGCATCATCGCCAAGATCAATGGCCTGCTCGAGCCGGCCGTGGTGCAATCGCTCTACAAGGCCAGCCAGGCCGGCGTGAAGATCGACCTCATTTGCCGAGGCATCTGCGCGCTGCGGCCGCAATTGCCGGGCATCAGCGAGAACATCCACGTCTATTCCATCGTGGATCGGTTTCCTCGAGCATAGCCGGGTCTTTTATTTCCACAATAACGGCGATCCGCAGGTCTACATTGGCTCGGCGGATTGGATGGACCGGAACCTCAGCCGGCGCGTCGAAGTCGTCTTTCCCGTGGAAGCGCCGGAACTGAAGCAACGCCTGATCGGCGAAGTGCTGGCGATTTCGCTGGCCGACAACGCCAAGATGCGCGAATTGCTGCCGGACGGCAGCTATCGCCGGGTCGCGCGCGAGGCGACAGCGCCGGTCGTCCGCAGCCAAGAGCGGTTTCTGGAAATCGCCGCTGACAACGCCCAAAAACGTTTGTCGAAAACACCCCCACAGGCCATGCCGGTGCTGGCGCCCAAACCGGCGCGCTCCAAAAACTCGCCCAAGCGTTCAGGAAAACCTTGAAGATGGAATTAGAAAGGAGACCACGGATAACACGGATGACACGGATAATGCCCAGAGAAACGGCGCTGCCGCGCTTTATATAATTTCTTTGTCTTTATCCGTGCTCTCCGTCTTATCCGTGGTCACTTGATTTGCCTAGCCTTCGTTGTTGCACAAGCGCGTGATGTGGCGAAGCATGTTGTGCACCGAGACGACCGCGACGGGTTTGCCGTCGGCGACGATGGGAACGTGGCGATAGCCGCCGCCGTCCATTTTGTGGAGTGCGAGGGCGAGGCTGGCGGTGGGCGCCAGGGTGACCGGCTTGGTCATGAAGCTGCGCACCGGCATGTCGGCATAGAGCACATGGATGCCGGCGATTTTTTTCAAGAGATCGCGCTCGCTGAAGATGCCGATCAAGCAGCCGCGCTCATCGATCACCAAGCAGAGCCGACGTTGCGTTCGAGCATCAGGGCGATTGCCTGGCGCACGGTGGTGTTGGGCAAGACGGTGGTGGGCGGCTGCAGATCGAGGACGGCGACGGAGTCTTCCATCAAGCTGCGTTCGACGCGGTTGGCGGCGCAGGGACGATCGAGCAGCGTCAGGTCCTGGCGACAATGGGTGCAGGTTTCGTTGCCGGGCAGATTGTCCCAGCCGCAGGTTGGACAAATCATGATGGGGTTCTTTTTACGCCACGGCCCAGGTTTCGTCACCCGCCAAGAGTTGCGCGAGCTTTCGCGGTTCCTTGGCGGCGCGGGCTTCGGCGACCTGCCGATGAACCTGGCCATCATAGGTGGGCTTGTCCACGGCCGCAAAACGCCGAGACATTCGGGAAATTCGGGAAAGACGAAACGGCTCAAGAGGAACGCCAGCGTCGGGTCGTCCAGCGCGTTCGTCGTGGATCAAGAGATCGTCGATGGTGATGCCGTTGCCCAGCGTGACGACCTCCGGCGTCAGGCCGTTGAGCCGGATGCCCAGATTGCGGTCTTTGCCGAAGACCAAGGGACGGCCGTGCTCGAGATAGAGCGCGTGCTCGGCCTTGACGCTCTTGTCGGTGGCATAGTCGAAAACGCCGTCGTTGAAGACTTTGCAGTTTTGGTAAATCTCGACGAAGGCCGCCCCTTGTGCTGGGCGGCGCGGCGCAAGACCTCGGTCAGGTGGGTGACATCGACATCGATGGTGCGCGCGACGAACGTGGCCTCGGCGCCAAGGCCAGCGACAAGGGCCGCAGCGGGCTATCGAACGAGCCTTCGGGGCTGGATTTGGTGCGCGTGCCGATCCGAGCGGTCGGGGAATATTGGCCGCGCGTCATGCCGAACACTTCGTTGTTGAGAAGCAGGATTTTGATATCGACGTTGCGGCGCAAGGCGTGGACCAGGTGGTTGGTGCCGACGGACAAGCTATCGCCGTCGCCGGTGATGACCCAAACTTGCAAGGCGGGATTGGCGACTTTGAGTCCGGTGGCCAGCGCGGGTGCCCGTCCCTGGATGCCTTGAAAACCATAGGTGTTGAGGTAATAAGGCAGCCGGCCGGCGCAGCCGATGCCCGAGATGAAAACCAGATTTTCGCGCGGCGTGCCCAGGCTCGCCAACACTTGCTTGAGTTGCGCGAGAATCGAGAAATCGCCGCAACCCGGACACCAGCGCACCTCCTGGTTGGTGGTCAAATCTTCGGACAGCCAATAGCGGTAGGGACATTCACAACCTCATTCCGAGCCGCGACCGAGCAAACTCTTCGATCTTCGCCTCGATCTCGCGGATCAAAAACGGTCTGCCCTGGATTTTGTTATAGCCCACGGCATCGACCAGGAAGCGGGCGCGCAACAAGCCAAGCAAGTTGACCGCTGTTCAACTCCGGCACCAAAATTTTCTTGTAGCGGCGCAAAACCTCACCCAGGTTTTTCGGCAACGGGTTGAGGTAGCGAAGCTGGGCGCAGGCCACCTGGCGCCCCTTGGCGAAGGCGCGTTCCACGGCGGACAATATCGCTCCATGCGTGCTGCCCCAGCCGATGACCAGCAGATCGCCCTGGCGAGCACCATACACCTCAAGCGGCGGGAATCTCGTCGGCGATGCGAGCGATTTTCGCGGCCCGGAGCTTCACCAGGGCCTCGTGGTTGAGCGGATCATAGGAAACGTCGCCCGATGTCGGCTTCTTTTTCCAAGCCGCCGATGCGGTGCTCAAGCCCGGCGTGCCTGGGAGGGCCCACGGGCGCGCCAGCCGGCTATCGCGTGCATAGGGCAAGAATGGCGTGCCCGTGTCAGTGCCCTGCGGCGCGACCGGATCGCTTGCCGCCAGCGGCAGCAAATCCGCCGGAGCTGGAATGCGCCAGGCCTCGGCGCTTTGGGCAAGATAAATATCCGAAAGCAGGACGACCGGGGTCATGTAGCGGATGGCCAGGCGCACGGCTTCATAGGCCATGGCGAAACAATCGCCGGGACTGGTCGGAGCGAGCACGGGCAGGGGGCATTCGCCATGGCGGCCGAACAATGCTTGCAGAAGATCAGCCTGCTCCGTCTTGGTGGGCAAGCCGGTGCTGGGACCGCCGCGCTGCAAATTGACGACGATGCACGGCAACTCGGCCATCACCGCCAGCCCCAACGCCTCGGCCGACAGCGACATGCCGGGTCCGCTCGTCGCCGTCACGCCCAGAGCGCCGCCGAAGGAAGCCCCCAGTGCCATGGTCAGCGCGGCAATTTCGTCCTCGGCCTGCAGCGGCGGAGACATCGTGGTTTTTCAGTTCCGTGAAATAATGCAAGATGTCGCCGGCGGGACGGCTGGGGTGCCGGCAAACACAAGGTGCAGCTTGGCCGATTCGGCCGCGGCCACGAGGCCAAGCACCAACGCCTCATTGCCCGTGATGCGGCGATAAGTCCCCTTGGGCAAGTCCGCGCGGCGACACGCGCAGCCGCGGCGCCGCGCTGCCGTTTCCCCGTATTGATAGCCGGCGTGCATGGTGCGGCCGTTGCCTTCCAAGACGGCGGGGTTCTTGGCGAACTTCTCCACGATCCACTGGAGAGTCGGCTCGAGCGGCTTGTCGAAAAGCCAACACATCAAGCCGAGGGCAAAGAAGCTTTTGCAGCGATCCGCTTCGCGCGGGCTGAGCTTGATCTTGGCGATGGCCTCGCGATTGAGCGTGTTCATCGGGACAGCCAAGACGCTTGATAGCTGCCAATGAACCGTCGCCCAGCGGATTGCGTTCATAGCCTGCCTTGTAAACCTCGGCGTCCGCGAAGGCTTCGGCGTTGATGATCAACAGACCGCCGGGCTTTAAGTCGAGCAGATTGGCCCGCAGTGCCGCGGGATTCATGGCAAGCAGCGCATCCAGCGTGTCGCCAGGCGTGTGGATGGGCCGGCTGCCCAAGTGAGCTTGAAACGAAGAGGTGCCGGCCAAAGTGCCGGCGGGGGCGCGGATTTCGGCGGCGAAATCCGGCAGCGTGTGCACGTCGTTGCCATCGACCGCTGCCGCCGCCGTGAACTGCGCACCGGTCAATTGCATGCCATCGCCGGGATCGCCGGCAAAACGAATGGTCAACTCATCGCGCTCCACGATGGGTGCTTTGTCGAAGGCCGGTCGTTTCTTGGCCGTTGCCATGGTCATCACTTTTTGGAGCAGCGGGGAGCAGCTGGGGTGCCGCAACGGGCCGGCGGACGCCATGGCGATTGGAGAAGGTCGGGGCGGTCGGAGGAAGGCGTGCGGTCGTCAAGCCCCTTCACGCCGCGGCCAGAATGCTTGCGAGTCCGGCGGCAAGTTGTATATCGTCGCGGGAAAGTGCTCGACCAGGTAATGGACGATGCGCTTCACGGACAAGATGCCCACCGGCCTTTCGTCCATGACGACGGGCAGATGCCGATAGCCCCCCTCCTCCATGCGACGAATCGCCGTGGCGATTGGGTCCTTGGGATGCACGGTAACGGGCTCGCGGGTCATCGACTGACTCACCGGGCCCGAAAGCGGTTTGCCCAACGCCATCACACGCGCGCAACAAATCCCGCTCCGTGAAAATACCCACGACTTTGCGCTCGTGGCACACCAGCACGCAGCCCACCGATTTCTCGCGCATCAGCGCGACTGCCTCGGCCACGGTCTGCGTCGGCGCCACTTGCCAGGCGGGAGTCGGATGCAGCCTCGACACGCTCTCGATCTTCAAATTGCGAGCGATGTCCATCCCCGGCCTCAGTCACTCGGTTCCATGCAGACCATGCATCATAATTGTGAAGATTTACATCAAACGCGGCAAGTGGGGGATAATGAGGGATGAGGGCGAGTGACGAGTGGCGCGTACACCCGCCGACTACTGCTCAACCTGCAAGACGATGTTGTCGATGAGGCGAGTGCTGCCGAAAAAAACGGCCAGCGCGACCAACACTTGGCCGCGAAGAGGATCCACTGGCATGAGAGTCTGCTGATCGACGATGGCGAGGTAATCAAGGCGGGCACCGGGCGTGCGTGTGATCCAGGACATGGCCAATTCGATTAGCGGCGCGGCCCGGCGTTCTCCCGAGGCGACGAGCCGGCGCATTTCTTCCAAGCTGCGATGCAACACGGGCGCGTGCTTACGCTCTTCGGCGCTCAAGTAGACGTTGCGCGAACTCAACGCGAGACCGTCGGCTTCGCGGACGATGGGGCAGACCTCGATGGCGAGAGGCACATTGAGATCGCGGACCATCTGCTTAATGATTCGTCGCTTGCTGGGCGTCTTTTTGACCGAAGTATGCTCGGTCGGGTTGGACGATGTTGAAGAGCTTGAGCACCACCGTGGCCACGCCGCGAAAGTGCCCGGGTCGGCTGGCGCCGCAAAGGCTGCCTTGCAGGCCGTGGACTTCGACATAAGTCCGATAGTCGGCGGGATACATGGCCGCGGCGCTTGGATGAAAGATGACATCGACTCCCTCGGCGGCGCAGAGAGCGCGATCGTGCTCGAAAGGACGCGGGTAGTGCGCCAGGTCTTCAGTTGGCCCAAATTGCGTGGGATTGACAAAAAGGGAGACCACGACGAACTCGGTCTGCGACCGGGCCGCTCGGATCAAGCTCGCGTGCCCCGCGTGCAAGGCGCCCATCGTCGGCACCAGTCCGATCGTCTTGCGCTCGCGCGCCGCCGCGACGGCACGGCGCATTTCGTCCACGGTTTCCGTCGTTACAAGCGTCAAGTGAACTTCCTTTGATGAACTGCGTGGTACGGCTCTCGCTGGCTCTTTTGTGGGACGGCTCTCCTGAGCCGTCGGAGCCGGCGGACGGCTCAGGAGAGCCGTCCTACATTGGCGAGCAACATTTCCAGATACGAGCGGCGCTCCATGTCTTTGAGTTCGAGTTCTCCGGCCACTGCCAGCAAGACTTTGTCGGCTTCCGGCTTCTTTGCCTCGGGCGCGACGATTTCGACTTCCACGAAGGACCCCACCTGGGCCACTTGATCGAGGCAAACCTGCATGGCGAAGGTGTCTCGTTCGAAATGATAAACACTGCGGCGCTTGTGGACGACGGCGACCGCCCGGTAACCCAGGTGCGTCAGAAGGCGACAGTAGTTCGCCGCCGGCTCCTCGCCCGGTGCCAGCGGCACCTCGATTTCGATGCGTGTCTTGGTGAGCCCCGGCTGCTTCGGTCCCTTGTAAGTCACGATATTGGATGCGCCGATACGGCGCAAGCGATACGCCTCGTCGGTTTGGCCAAAATCACGGTCGGGAGCGTTGTAATAGTGGTCCGCTTCGTCGATGGGCTCATCGGCCCGCGCCTGCCACTGCGCGGACTTTGGCGACAATTGGGGCAAAGTCTGCCACCCGGAACTTCATTTCGATTTCGAGCATGGTGTTCTCATCCACGTACCGTGCGCCGCTTTCGATTGTAAAATAGCATAGTCACGGCACGATAGCGCGGTTGAAAGAGCCGCGCACGAAGTAAGCGGGTTCGCCGAGACGTGACGGCACATCCGCTGACTGCCTGCGCGGCTCCTGCGCCCGAGGACCCCATGAGTGAGTTTCAGACGGTGTGCAAGGTTTCCGAGGTCACGGAAGGTGAAGGCAAGACCATTGCCGTCGGCAACAAGCTGATCGCGCTTTTTCGAGTGTCGGGAAACTATTATGCGATTGACGACGTGTGCCCGCACATGGGCGCCTCGCTCAGCGGCGGCTATCTGGAGAACGACGTCGTCACCTGCCCCTGGCACGCCTGGCGCTTCCGCGTGACCGACGGCACCTGGGCCGATAACCCGCGCATCAAAATCGGCTGCTATCCGGTGCGCGTCGTGGGGGATGAGGTGCAGATTCAAGTTACGAAATAGTGCTTTTCACATTTTTAAAGATCGCGCCGTCAAAACCGAATACAAATAAAGACATCGCCCTCGTGGAGCCGCGCACGCAGTAAGCGGGGGGCCGGGACGGGACCTCTCGAACCGCTTACTGCGTGCGCGGCTCTTTTACGCCGCCCGATTCAGGTATTCGCATCATGGCCAACGAACCCCTTACCGCGAGCCCAAAACCGCCGGTGGTGACAGCCGCGCCGGCGCCGCTGCCGACGCCCACCAAGACTGCATCGTTTTTGACGCATCTTCTTCTGGGCACGAGCAAGTCCGGCGAAGTGGTCATTTACCGCCATTCGAGTTTGTTTTACTGGTGGCCCGTGTGGGCGCTCGGCTTCACGATGGCGATCATCACCTATTTCGGCGACAAGCATATGGCCATCGTGCCGGCGGGAACACTGCCGAGCAAGGCGGCCGGCGGCGCAGTACAAGATCGGCGCCGATGCCAAGCCGCTCGCGGACAGGAATATCCTCGTCTTGCCGGAAAAGGCCAACCACTGGCAACGCAAAGACGCCTCGGGCGAAGTCCGCGTCGTCGAGCCGAGCATTTATATGGCCGAGCAAAAGAGCGTGGGGACCGTGTTCATCTTCGTGCTGCTGCTGGTGATCGCGATCACCAATGTGCACATGCGCGGCCTGTGGTCTTTCTTCGTGCTGCTCGTGCTGATCATGTTGACATTCATCGCGGCGGCGGCCGGTTGGTGGGAGGCCATTTTCTCGGGCCTCGGCCAGCTCTCCATTCACATCAATATGGGTGGTTATCTTCTGCTTGTCGTCCGTCCTCTTTGTGTTGTGGCTCATCAACTTCGCCATTTTTGATCGGCAAACCTACATTATCTTCGCCCCCGGCCAGGTGCGCATGCGCCTGGAGATCGGCGGCGGCGAAACGGTCTACGACACCACCGGCATGGTCATCCAAAAACAACGCAGCGATTTGTTTCGTCACTGGATTTTGGGCTTTGGCTCGGGAGATTTGGTCATCCGCCCCAGCGGGCGTGGCCAACCCCATCGAGATGCCCAACGTGCTTCGCGTCGGACGCAAGGTCCGTTTGATAGAGAACCTGGTCAAGGAAAAAGTCGTGCTGGCGCAGGCGTAGGCCGTGACCTTGCGACACTAACCCGAAGCGTTAGCGAGGGAATCCCTCGCTAACGCTTCGGGTTAGTGTCGCAGAATTACGCACCTTTAGGTTTAACCGAACTTTATTACGAGGCTCTCAACCCATGTCGACAGCAACACCGGCCCCGGCTCCCAGGCCCGCACCGGCTGTAATCTTGCCCCCACACCATAACGAAATCCGCATCGTCAGCCATTCCAACCTTTTCTATTGGTGGCCTGTCTGGGCCGTCGGCTTCTTGATGGCCCTCATCACCCTGGTGCACGGCCAATACATGTTGACCGTGCCCGCGGGCACCGACGCCGACTACCGGGCGATTCCCTGGCTGAAGGATCAGGAACGCGACGTGGTGGTGTTGCCGGCTAAGTACGAATTGCCGCGCAATCCGGTCACCAAGAAAGTCGAGTCGCCCCATTTGCTGATGGCCAACAGCAAAAACCCCGGCGTGCTTTTCTGCATCGTGTTGCTGCTGGTCATCACGATCACCAACGTCCCCTTGCGGGGCCTCTGGTCGGTGATCGTGATTACGGTGGTGTTGTCGGCTTCCATCATTCTGGCCATTTTGGGTAAATGGGACGATATCCTCGCCCGTCTGAGTTACCTCGATATCCGCATCAATTTTGCCGGCTATTTCTTGATCGCAACCGTCTTGCTGATCCTCTGGCTGGTCGTGACGCTGCTTTTCGACAAGCAGATTTACATGGTCTTCACCCCCGGCCAGCTGCGGGTGCGTCTGGAGATCGGCGAGGCCGAGACGGCTTATGACACCACCGGCATGACGATCCAGAAACAGCGCAGCGACCTGTTTCGCCACTGGATTTTGGGCCTGGGGTCAGGAGACCTGATCGTGCGGACTTCGGCGCTGCAGGCGCACCACTTCGATATGCCCAACGTTCTGTTCCTGGGGCGTAAAGTGCGCGAAATCGAGGAGATGCTGCGCAGCCGCCAAGTCGTCTCTGGGTGAAACCGTTTAGCCGCGACGTGCAGCGCCAATTCGCGCACCGCTATCCTTATGTTCACGCCATAAATGTTCGCGGCAAAACTCTGCCCCACCCTTTTGCCGGGGTCAGCTCTTTTTGGTCTTGCGAAATCGCGCTTACGTTGGCATAACGCTTGGCCTTCAAAGGAGCGAAAGCATGGGCATGAGGGGCGGGCTGTGGCTGGCGGCGCTGCTGGGATTGGGGGCGGGCTGTCAAAGCCTGCCGCCGATGCTGGAGGGGCCGGCGCTCGTCCCGGCGGGCTCCAACATCGTGTACGATCATAATCCCGTCTTCATCCCGCTGGGGATCGACTCCTATGGGCAAGTTTTTGAAAACTGTCTGACGGTTCTGGGCGACTACGGATTCGAGATCCTCCTTTCTAACCGCTATGACGGCCAAATCGAGTGCGTGCCGCGCGTCTCACCCGGTCTGGGCCTTTTTCTGAGGCCGGGCAGCCCCGATCTGTATGATCGCTTGTTGGCGACCACGCAGTCGTATCGCCATCGCGTTTCGGTGCGGGTGCAGGACGCGGTCAACGGCGGCTACTTCATCGAAGTGGTGGCCCGCAAAGAGTTGGAGGACGTGCCCAGGCCGGTGCGGGCCACGGTGGGTGCCGCCGTCTTTCGCAATGAACCTACCGTCGAGCGCCAATTCGAGGTCATCGATCCGGTGTTCTTCGACACGGGCTGGGTTCCCAAGGGTCGCGACGTTCCTCTCGAGCAAGAGATCATCCGCCGTCTGAAGAAGTGCATGTGAGCGCGCCAATTTGCGACACCAGCCCGAAGCGTCAGCGAGGATCCTCGCTGACGCTTCGGGCTGGTGTTGCCGCGTGGCGCACGTAACCATCGCCGGCCAATAGCCAGGTCTCGCCCTTGCGCGGATCGGTTTCGGCAAGTCGCTCGGGCACGATGATTCGTTCCAATCCGAGAGCGGTCATGGCGCCGGCAGGTAAGCGGACGATCGGCTCGTCGGCCAATAGCACCCAGCCTTCGGGACGTGCGGCGAAGCCAAGCAACTCCTGTTGGGCCGTCGCGAAAAAGACGACGAGCAGGCGTTCCGGCTTGTCGATGATCACGTCAGCGGGCGACAGCGGCACACTGTCGGAAAACACCGGGAACGCCTGCACCTCACAGGGAAAGCCAAACGTGTTTTTCCATGTGGGCGTCTCCTCAAGACAGGCCTGTAACAAGGAGACCACCGGGGCATTCGCCTCGCCGGGGGCCCAGGGGGTGGCGGGCGCGGCCGCGATGCGCATGAAGTGCGGCAAAGCCAAACGCGCTCCCGTTGGTCCTAGGCGTTCGACGAATGAAAACTCGGTGCGCTTCCATTCGTGTGACGGAACTAGTCCGGAGCGGAGCGCCTCGTCGCCTCGTTCGGTGAGCCGGCACCCGCTTGGCAACCTGTCCGCGGCAAGGTCGGCCTCAAGCAAGCTCATTTCTTGGAGCGAATGAAGAAGACGGCGGATCACGCCCAATGCCAAGCCAAGCCGGCGCTCAAGGCGGTCGCTCAATGAATCGGTTGGCGTGCCCGGGCGCTGCTGCTCCAGGCGAATTGCCTCTAAAACAAGTAGGGACAGCGGATCGAGAGGTTGCGTGACGAGCCAGGCGGCGTGGGCCTCCAGTCGATGAACGAACAAATAGCCGACGCCGAGCCCGGTCGGGCCGTAGCGGGCGAGCTGCTGCCACCACGTCGCCAGCGTTCGGCTGCCGGGAAAAGCCAAGGACGACGCACTGGTCATGGAGCGCTTCCATTTCATACGCTGATACCAACAACAGTAGGAGACATTCATGGCCGAAGCAATGGTTTTGGTCACCGGATCATCCGGGCGCATTGGCCGGGCCGTCGTCGCCGAATTGCGCCAACGCGGGCACGCGGTGCGGCGGATTTGATCTCGTGGCCACGCCCGGCTTGCCGGAGATGGTGCTGGGCGACTTGACCAATGTCGAGGCGGTGCGCCGGGCCATGCGCGGCGTGACTTCGCTCGTTCATCTGGCGGCCACGCCCGACGACGATGACTTTCTCGCCCGCATCGTGCCCAACAACATCATCGGCGTCTACCATGTCCTCGAAGCGGCCCGCGAGGCGGGTGTCCGGCGCATGATCCTGGCGAGCAGCGGGCAAGTGGTTTGGGGCACTCGGCTCACCGGTCCTTGGCCGGTGGGAGTCGATGTGCAGCCCTCGCCGAAGTATTGGTACGCGGCGGGCAAGATGTTTTTGGAAGGTGCCGGGCGCGCATTCGCGGATGGTTTCGGCATGAGCGTCATTGCGGTGCGGCTGGGATGGTGCCCGCGCACCAAGGAGCAGGTGGAGGAAATCGCCGCCGCCGACTGGGCCCAAGATGTCTACCTCAGCCCCAACGACGCGGGTCGCTTCTTCGCCTGCGCCGTTGAGGCAACGACGCCGATTTCCTTCGCGGTCGTTTATGCGACCAGCAAACCGGTGAAAACGCTGCGTTATGATTTGGCGACGACGAAAAAGCTGCTCGGCTACGAGCCGCTGGAGCAATGGCCGACGGGGGTGGAGATTGTCCTCGGCAAAGAGCCGCGCACGCAGTAAGCGGTTTTCCGAATCCCGTGCGAAACCGCTTACTGCGTGCGCGGCTCTCCGAAAAAAACGCTGGCGTCGGCGTTTAACCCATTTACAATGGACGCCACGTCGTTCTCTCGTGACCAGGCTCCGCCTGGTCACGCACTGCTCAAGAGGCTCCGCCTCGTTATCCGACCACAATGCCGCGAGCATTCGCGTCCCTGGGGCGACTTTTGTGCAGGCGGAGGCTGGCCGAGCGCAGCCGGCGAAATGCGTACCGCCTCGCTTGATGAGTTGCTGCCCCCCGACCACGAAGTCCGAGTCGTTTGGGATTACGCCTGTCAGCTCGATCTCACGCGGCTGCTGCAAAGGATCAAGGCGGTGCCGGGCCAGCCAGGCCGCGACGCCACCGATCCACGCATCCTGCTCGCCTCTGGCTGTTTGCCACCTTCGACGGCATCGGCAGCGCCCGCACCCTTGATGGTCTGTGCCGCGAGCACCTTGCCTACCAGTGGCTGTGCGGCGGCCTGAGCTTGAATTATCACACGCTCGCCGACTTTCGCAGCCAGCACACCGACATCCTCGACCAGTTGCTGACCGACAGCGTCGCCACCATGCTGTACGAGAAGTTGATCACCCTCAAGCAAGTCGCCCAAGACGGCATGCGCAGTTTGCGCACCCACCGCACTTCGTCGTTCCGTCGGGAACCCAGCTTGAAGATTTGCTTGGAGGTAGCCAAGGTGCAGGTGCAGGCCCTGAAGAACCAGGTGGACGAAGACAAGCAAGCGGCCTCGCGTCGACAACAAGCGGCCCGGGAGCGTGCGGCCCGCGAACGGCAAGAGCGTATCGAGCAGGCGTTGGCCGAGCGCCCAAGTTGGAAGACCATCGGGAGCAACAGCGCCTGGAGAAGGGGCTCAAATTCGACCCGGCCAAGCTGCGCACCTCGACGACCGACCCGGAAGCTTCGCGCATGAAGATGCCTGATGGCGGCACGCGGCCGGCCTACAACGTGCAATTTGCGACCACGGTGGAATGGGGCGCGATTGTCGGTGTCGATGTGACCACCATTGGCGGTGATAGTGGGCAAATGCCGCCGATGCTGGAGCAGATCGAAACGCGCTATCACGAGAAGCCCAAGCACATATTGGTGGACGGCGGTTTCACGACGCTCGCCGCCATCGAGCAAGCGGAGCAAGCCGGCATTGAAGTGTTCTGCCCGATCAAGAACGCGGAGTCGATGAAGGCCAAGGAGAAGACCCATGGTGGAGCCTGCCAGGCAGTGCGTCACCAGGCAGAGCCTGGTGACGAGAATCTTGCGGCGCGAGAATTTTAATGCACCTTCCCTTGGCGAGCTTGTCATGAAACGGTTATTGCTGCTGGCTGCGTTGTTCACGAGTCCGATGCCGACGTTCGCCGACGAATGGCAAGACGTCTTCGCCCACGGTTTGGATGCTTTCAAAATGCCGCATGGCGTCTGGGCGGCCGTGGGTAGTGTCGAGATGGACGCGAAGAATCCTGCGCAAGCTGGTCGCTCACGAAGGGAGCGGAGTTTTTTATAACGGGCCCAAAGGCCGCGCGAATGATCTCTATACCAAGGAAAAGTATGGCGATCTGGAAGTCCATGTCGAGTTTTTGATTCCCAAGGGATCGAACTCAGGGATCAAGCTTCATGGGCACTATGAGATTCAGATCGAGGACAGCTACGGCATCAAAAAGCCGAAGGGGAGCGATTGCGGCGGCATTTATCCGCGCTCGGAAGCCAAGCCGCGCTATCACCACATCGACGACGGTATCGCCCCCAAGGTCAACGCCTGCAAGCCGGCGGGGGAGTGGCAAACGCTCGACATCGTCTTTCTAGCGCCGCGTTTCGACAAGGACGGCAAGAAAGTCGCCAACGCCCGCTTGCCGAAAGTGCTGCTTAACGGTGTCGTGATTCATGAGAATGTCGAGCTATTGACGCCGACCGGCGACCGCTGGCGCGGGCCCGAGATGGCGGAGGGACCGCTGATGCTGCAAGGCGATCACGGGCCGGTGGCGTTTCGGAATCTGCGGATTAAGCGACCGGCGACTTCCGAGCCACGACCGTAAGGGAGTGGCCAATCTTCACGGGGTTTGTGATAAGTGCCTGCGTGGCCGCTTCCTAACGGTCGCGGCTCGGACGCGTCGTGGCCGATCTCACTTCCCCTCCAGCGCCAAAATCCGCCGTTTGAGTTCCTCGGGGACCGGGGCCTTTGTGCCGCGCCTATAATCGTATGTCACGATGGTCCCCTGCCCTTCGGTGACGATTTCGCCTTGGCTTTTGCTGGCGATCTTATGCTCCAGAACGAAGCGGTCTGCTTCAAGGTTCAGAAGGCGCGCTCCAATAGTAATGGTGTCGGGATAGCTCAGCGGGCGGCGGAAGCGCGCCTGGGTGGCCGCCAGAATGGGGCCTACGCCGGTTGCTTCTTCGAGGGTGAACCAATCCAGCCGGCGGATGTATTCGAGGCGGGCGTTTTCGAAATAGCGAAAGTAGACGACGTTGTTGACGTGCTGGTAGGCATCCATTTCGCCCCAGACGACGTTTTGCTCGACGATGACCGGGAAGCCGGCGAGGGGATCGGTGGACATCGGGGGTAGTGTCCTGCGGGTAAACGTACGTTCAGAGTGGTTTTAGCGAGTTCCGGTCAGGTTGGAAACCTAACCTACGGCGGTTGAAACTTTATCCAATATACGGAGTATTCACGGTTAGCGTTGGCGCAAGGGGCGGTGTAAACCTTCCTTAACAGGGGACGGGGTTGGGCGATTTGTGTTAAATTGGGTGATTATTCCTTGCGGAACGTCTGCTTGATCTGTTAATCTAAATCTCTTGGTTGGCTTTCCCTTTAACGAACGTCTTTACTATTCGCTATCGGTCCCCACCAATCTGTTTCTTTGCAAAGCGAAGCTGAGCGCCAAACTCTCTAAAAAAGTCATCTTTGAGGTCGCCGATGCCGTTCTTTGACTGGACCAGCTGGTTACGTTCACTCTATCGTCCCCAAGCCAAAACCCATCGCACGCGGCGCTCCAAAATCCGGAGCTCCGGTTATCGCCTGAGCCTGGAGGCGCTCGAGGATCGCACGCTGATGTCGGTCATTCCGGTGGCCTCCGTCGGCAACCAACAGCAATTGCCGGCCGCGTTTCCCGATCCGCAGAACAATCATCCGCTCACGGGCGCGCAGATCGCCATCGATCCGACCAATTCGCAAGACATGGTGGCCGTCGCCAGCTATGACCCTCAGGACCTGACCAAGTTCACGCCGGGATTGTCGATCTGGTATTCCACGAACGCGGGGGCAAAATGGAATGGGCCGATCACCACGTTCAACCTAAACGACCCCAATCTTTTCGACAACAACCAACCCATCACCTACGCTCAAATCACCAACGCCAGCTTGTCCTTCGACCGCTTGCACAACTTCTATATCGTGGCCTCGCAACACGACGCCGCCTATAACAGCGGCGCGATCACGCTCAACAAGTATTCCTTTACGGGAACGGTGCCCACCGCTATCACGGTTGATCCCACGAAACCCAACGGCACCGGCACGACCAAGGTGCTTTATGCATGGTTGGGCCAGGATCCGGCTTACAATCCCGTGATCGGCATCGACACCAATGTTCCCACCTACACGGACCCGAAAACCGGCGCCGTTCAGATCGACAGCCTGGCCACCAATGTGCTGGACCAATTCGGCAAGCAGCAAGCCAAGGCCATTTACGTGGCCTGGAACACGATCTTCACGGAACCCGTCAACTTCCAAGTTGCCGAACATCAGCCAAATCTGGGTGGCCGCTTCGGATGACGGCGCTTTCAACTTCACCACGGAAGAATACGCATCCGATTTCGCGCCGCTTGGCCTGCCCGCCGCCTCGCCCAGCATCGCCTTCACGACGGCCACGCCCAACGGGAGCGTGCCGGGCGGGAAGCTGTTGCTGTTTTGGAGCGGATCGACCACGCTCAAGAACGCGGTGATGGATCAAATCGTTGTTGATTCCAGCGCGCCGGATGGCGGCGTGCCTACGGCGCCGGCGGCGTCGGGCTACACGGCCACCAACAGTATTCCCGGTTTTGTCAGCGGAGCGGCGATCCCATCCATACCGGACGGGTCCGGCTACAGCGTCAATGACATCCTCACGGTTTCGGGCGGCACGGCGACAGTGCCGGCCACGCTTTTGGTGACTTCGGTCGATACGACCGGCGCCATCACCGGAGTCGTGGGCTCCATTCTGCGTGTCCAGGTGTTTCAAACCGGCAACTACACCGCGGCGCCGCCCACACCCGCGAGCGTGACGGGCGGCACCGGCACAGGCGCGGTCTTCAATCTCGGCTTTACCGGGGCACAGCTTGCCATTAACGATGCCACGGCCCCGGCGGCAACGCCGCCCAATAACCTTCCGGGCGTCACCAACTCGTTCATCACCGCGAACATCGGGGATCCCAATTTCACCACGCTCGACGACTTGAACGTCACCGTCAACCTGGTGCATCCGCATCTCAATCAGCTGCAGCTCACGCTCACCTACGTGCCCACCAATACGACGGTCACGTTGATTCAAAGTCGCCATCAACCCCGTCGATGGCATGACGATCAAGAACACCGGCCTGCCCGACGGAGCAAACTTGGGCGTCTTGGTGGGCGGCACCAGCCCCAATTTTGTTTTCCACGCGATCGGCACCGTCTTTGACTCCAACGCACCGCGCTCGATCACGGACGGCTCGGCAGCCGCCCCCTACATCGGACATTTTCAGCCGGAAGTCGGCAGCTTGGCCATCTTCGACGGACTCACCGCAGCCCAAATCAACATGCCCAACGCCTGGAAATTGGCCATCACCGACAACCTGAGCGACGGCGGCACCATCCCCGCCCCGGGCCAGTTTTTGGACAACTGGTCGCTGACTTTTTCCAGCGGCATCAGCACCACGCAATTTGGCACCGACACGAACCTACCGACGCAATTCATCGATCCGACCGTGAGTCCCAAGCGGCCGGCCGTCACCATCAACGGCGGCAACGGCCTCAACACCGGCGTCAACGATCAATACCAACTGGTCAACACCATCTCCGGTGCCGGCGGCATTTCTCCCAGGCATTTCCGTCGCCGTGGACAATACGCTCGGCTCGTTCAGTCCTCACCAGGGAACGATCTACGTGGCCTATACCGGCTACTTACCGAGCGTGATTGGTGTCAATAATCCCAATGTCAACAACACCGATGTGTTCGTCATGTCGTCGACCGAACGGCGGCGTGACCTGGAGTCCGCAAGTCAAGGTCAACGACGACTCCGCGGCTGACGGCTTTTCCGAAGGGACGCGCCCGCAATTCATGCCGACGGCGGCCGTCGATCCGCTGACGGGCACGCTCGGCATCATGTATTACGATGGCCGTTGGGACCCGGCCATCGCCCGCACCGCCAATTCCTTCAGCGCCAGCATCGACGGCGGGCAGACGTTCAGCGTCAGCACGTTTCTGAACACGCCCAAAACGGCCATCGACGCAATTAACGACAAGACCATCACCATCGAGCCGATTCCCGGCAACGAAGGTCAGGTGGTCACGCCCTGGGGCTTTGGCGATCGCCAGGGATTGGTGATCTATGGCGGGCGGGTGATCCCGGCTTATTCGAGCAACGACAACTCCAACAACGCGGTCATCAAGACGGCGGTCGCCACCATCGCGGCGGGGCCGCGCATCATCTCCGGCGACATGGGGCCGGTGACTGGCGGCACCATCGCCTCGGATGGCACGACGGAATTTACGGGGTTCACGGTTCAATTCGACCGGCCGGTGGACGTGAGCACGTTCACGCGCCGCCGACGTGCAAATCGTTTTCCGCGACACCGTCACGCCCGCTTCGATCCCCGGAGCGCTCATTCCATCTTCCGATTACACGGTGGTGCCGCTCGATAGCTCGACGGCCTTTGGCCTGTTGGCGCCGACGGCTCAGCTCGGCGACGATCTTCCAAATCCTGATGAAGCCCGGCAAGGAACGCAATGCCGTCGGCACCTATAGCTATGCCATCGCACCGCTCATCACCGATGCCATCCGCTCGCCGACGTCCAGCGGCAACGCCATGGACCAAAACCACAACGCCGTCGCCGGCGAAGGAGTCGGGGGAATCGGGCTCAGCGCCGCGACGGGCGCCGCCATCCCCAACGGGTTTGGCTACAGCGTCAATGATGTGCTCACCATTTCCGGCGGCACGTTCACCACTCCGGCGACTTTGTTGGTGACGTCGGTGGACACCAACGGCAGCTGTCACCGGGTTCGTTGGCGCCATCCTGGGTTTCAACATTCTCCAAGCGGGCACCTATTCCGTGCCGCCGACCAGTCCTGTCAGCGTCACGGGCGGGACCGGTTTCTCCGCGTTCTTCAACGGCACGTTCACCGTATCCGGCGGCGACGTGTTCGCGGCGCCGACTCCCGTCAACGGGGCGCCGTTCACGCTACCGTACAAGCAAGACACTCTCCCGGTCATCGTTCCCGGCCCGCACGTCGTGTCCGCCAGCGTGGCTTTCAATCCCAATGCCAGCCCGAGCGCGAGCGACAACCTGGTGCTGGACGGCACTGCCAACGCGGAAAATGTGACCTTCGACCGCGACATTCAACCGGCGACGTTCACTCCCGCGAACATCATCAGCATGGTGGGACCGGACGGCCCGATCCCGTCTTATAGCATGACCACGCCGGCAGCCATTCCCGACGCCGTGGGCTCGTCGCCGGGCACATTGACTTCGTCGCTCATCGTCGCCGATTCCTTGGCGATCCTCAACCTCACGGTGGGCGTCAACATCACGCATCCGCGCGACGCCGATCTGACGTTGACGCTGATCGCGCCGGACGGCAGCACCGTGCCGCTCTTTGCCGGCGGCACCGGGGCAAACCTCACCAACACCGTTTTCGACGATAGCGCAACCACCGCCATCGGCGCGGGAACCGGCCCCTACACCGGCGTCTATCGCCCTGCGCCGGGAACGCTGCTTAGCTCGTTGAACGGCAAGAACTACCTGGGCACCTGGAAACTGGTCGTGACCGACAAGACGGCGGGACCGGCCGGCGCGGCCACGCTCAACGGTTGGTCGCTCAACCCGATGACCGTGGCTCCGGTGTATGCCGGCGCGACCGCGACAGTCGGCGCGGGCGGAACCGGCTATGTCGTCGGCGATGTCCTGACGCTCGCGGGCGGCAGCTTCCAAACGGCGGCGCGGGTCACTGTAACGGCGGTCAGCAACGTGGGCGCCATCACGGGTGTCACGCTGGCACGCCGGGCGCCTATTTGATCGCTCCAGCCGGGGCGGCCTCCGCAAGCGGCGGCACCGGCACGGGGGCGACCGTTACGCTCGGACTGGCCAGTCGTACCAGGACCTTCCAGATCGGCTTCCCCACGCAGCGATTCAGCGGCACTTACAGCATCCTCGTCGGACCCGATAAGCTCGGCAACTACATCACCGATTACGATCTCAACAGCGCGACGCCGACCTCTCCGGGCAGCGGCTACGCCGTCGGCGATGTTCTCACCGTCACGGGCGGCACCTCCACCGCGCCGGCCCAGCTCCAGGTGACTTCCGTCGGCGCCAACGGCGCCATCACGAGCGTGATGGCCATCCAGGCCGGCTCTTACACCGTCAATCCCACCAACCCGGTGAGCGTCACCACCACCGGCGCCGGCACCGGCGCACTTTCAACCTTACTTTTGGGCACCAGGTCGACACCAACCTCAACGCGGGCGTCGATCTGCTGCGCGGCGGCGACCCCAACAACGGCACCATCCTGCCCAACGCCTTCGCGTCGGGCACGATCAACAAAACGCTGCCGGCCGGCCAGACGATCGATTCGGTCATCAACGTGCCCGCCAGCTTCCTGGTCCAGGGAGTCACGGTGCAGCTGTCGATCCAGCATCCGTTCGACCCGGACTTGACGGCGACGCTGATCGGGCCGGATGGGACGTCGGTCCAGTTGTTCTCCGGCGTCGGCACCACCGGGGCGACGCCGCACGCCAACTTCACGAACACCACCTTCGACGACACCGCCACCAACCCGATCCAGCTCGCCGCCGACGCAGGCGGCGGCATCGGCATCGGCGCCGGACCGTTCAACCCGCAGTTGCCGCTCAGCACCTTCAAGGGCCTCGGCTCGCAGGGCAACTGGACGCTGCGCATTCACAGCAACTCGTCCACGCTGGTCGGCACGCTCGTCAACTGGACGCTACGCTGAAAAGCTCGGTGCCCGGCTCGGATCTGGGCGAGCCGATTGCCGACCAGTTCACCGTGCCTTTCCGCATTTTCACGCAAGATCCGACCAACGCCATCTCGCAACAAGTTTGGACGGCGGTCGGTCCGGCGTCGATCGCCAGCGGCTGCCGGCGCCGGGCGCATCGGCGGCCTGGCGGTCGATCCGTCCGACCCGTCGGGCAACACCGTCTATGTCGCCGGCGCCAGCGGCGGCGTCTGGAAGACCACCAACTTCATGACGCACGATCCCAACGGGCCGACCTATGTGCCCCTCACCGACCTGGGCCAAGGCACCAGCCTCAACATCGGCAGCATCGCCGTTTTTGGCCGCAACAACGATCCCAGCCAGTCGATCATTTTCGTCGCCACCGGCGAGGGGAGCACCGGGTCCGGCGGCGTCGGCTTCCTGCGTTCGCTGGACGGCGGCCAGACCTGGCGTCTGCTCGACAGCACGGTCAACGTCGATGCGACCGGCGCGGTCCTGCCGATCAACAGCCCGCTGCCGCGACCACATCTTCGTCGGCACCGACCTCCTTCAAGGTGATCGTCGATCCCAAGGCCGAGACCGAACGGCCAGGTGATCGTCTACGCGGCCCTGAGCGGCAGCAACGGCGGCATCTGGCGCAGCATGGACACGGGCGGACACTGGAAGCTGCTCCAGGCCGGCAACGCCACCGACGTCGTGCTCGTCGCCGACAGCGCCAACGGCAGCGGCAACCTGCAGATCCTCTACGGCGCATTGCAAGGGTTAGGCGTCTTTTTCACCCCGACCGCGCCGACGACCGCCAGCATGAGCATCCTCAACGGCGGCAACGGCGTCCCCATCGACCGCGATGCTCAAAACACCAACGCGCAAATCCCGGTCGCCAATGCCACGGTAATCCCAACGGCGCCAACGGCCGCATCGTGCTGGCCGTGCCGGCGCTCACCGGCAACCCGCTCCAAGACACCCTGTATGAAGGCTGGCTCTACGCGGCGGTGTCCACGCCGGGCGGCGTCTTCCAGGGCCTTTATCTGACCAAGGATTTCGGCCTCAACTGGACCAAGGTCCGCCTGCCGGTTTTCCAGACGATCAATACGGCAAGGTCACCAATCAAATCCCGACCAACAACGATTCCATCGCGACCGGACTTTTCAGCGTCGACGGCAGCGTCAGATTTCCCGCAGGCCAACTACAATGTCAGCCTGGCCGTCGATCCGAACAACCCCAACATCGTCTACTTCGGCGGCACCGTCCGATCCGACCTCCGGGCATCGGCTTCATCCGCGTCGATGTGACGACGCTGTCCGGATCCATACGCCATCGAGCGCCTTCGACAACAGCAACAACGACGGCGGGCTCACCCAAGGCGCCACGACGGGTGGCGGTCAATCTCAAGAAGACCACCGACCCTTATGGACTGATCACTGCCTCGCCCGATCGCCCTACTTCAACCTGCTGCGCGACCCCGCAACCCGTTCTTGACCCCCTCGTCGCTCGTGTTCACCAACATCGCCGCAGTTCAACAACAGCGGCGAGGACGCGCATTCGGGCGCCGTTCACCGGCGGCGGGCTGGGCGGCACCGACCAGCACGAGCTCGTCGCCATGCGGACCCGCTCACCGGGCACACCATGCTCATCTTCGGCGACGACCAGGGCGTCTGGACCGGCACCGACAGCGGCGACGGCACCAGCAGCAGCGGCATCGGCAGCGCCAGGACGTCTTGGGCAGCCGCAACGGCAACCTGCAGATCACCCAGTTCTACGACGGCGCCGCCCAGCCCAGCACGCTGGCCGCCGACCTCGCCGGCGCGCTCCTCTACGGCGTGGCCCAGGACGACGGCTTCCCGCTCGTCCGACCCGCACTGCTCGATAACGGCAACATCAATTGGACGAGGCGGCAGCGGCGGGGCGATGCCACCGGCGTGGAGACCGATCAGACCGGCTCGGGCACCGCCTACTACTACAAGTGGCCCTGCTGCGGTGCCGCGCCGCTGGCGCGGATTCTTCTCGGTCGCTCTGCCGGGCAGCGGCGAAGTCAGCCGCACCCGGCCTGCTCCAGGCCGGCGACGACCCGGCGACCGGCGCGGGCCAGTGGCCCTACCTGGGCGGCTCGCGCTTCGCCGTCAACCCGATCGACCCCACCGCCATCGTCATGAGCTCGCAGGCCGGGCGCATCTTCCTCACCACCGGCCCGACGCGTGGGCACCGGCATCCAGTGGTTCCCCATCGCCGACCCCGCCGACCTCGACAGCAGCTATGCGCCGGCGATCGCCTTTCGGCTCGCCCAGCTCGCCATCGTCCACCATCTCGACAACTTCATCTACGCCGGCACCTCCGGCGGCAACATCTACGTGACCTTCACCGGCGGCGGCGTCGGCACGCCCTGGAAGAACATCTCGGCCGGGCTGGACGGCTCCGGCGTGCAGTACATCGTCACCAACCCGACGCGCGGCAGCCACGAGGCCTATGCCGTCACCGGCGGGGGCGTCTACCACATGGCCGACTCGACCGCCGCCACGCCACCTGGGTCAAGATCACCGGCAACCTGTTCGATCCCGCGATGACGCGGCCGCTTTACAACGACCCCAACCAGGCGGCGGCCACGCTTCAGGGGCTGGCAAGCATCCAGGCCGACTGGCGCTACGCCATCCCCGATGACCTGGCAATCCCAGCGGCCCGACCCATCCGGTGCTCTACGTCGGCGGCATCGGCGGCGTCTACCGCTCGCTCGACAAGGGCGTGACCTGGACCTACTTCCCCAACATGGCCACCGACGGCGCGCCGGCCGACGGCGGCTTCTTCCCGAGCGATGGAGGTCACCGCAACTTGACCTTGTCGCTCGGCAACATCAACCCGCTCAACGGCACTGCCGCAGCAAGCCACCGGGCGCAACATGCTCGTCGCCACCACCTACGGCCGCGGCGATTTCGCCATCCGCCTGAGCGACAGCATCAAATTGGCCAACGGCAACCCGCTTTCGCAATACGCCGTCAACCCCGTGTCCGGGCCGCACGTCGTCTCGATCGTGCCCACGCTCACCGCGGGCACCTCAACCGATCAATACGCCAGCTCGGTGATCGCCTTTAGCTCGCAGTTTTCCACGACTCTTTGGGCCGCGAGCCAGGCAACCGGGCGCCGAACACGTCCGGCTATGGCGATATTGCGACGGCCTGGTCGTCCAACTTCGAGAACGGCACCCAGGAGTTCCTCACGCTCGGCTACACCACGCCCGTGTTCGCGACCGGCGTCGATGTCCGCGAAACCAACGGCAACGGCTTCGTCACGCAGATCGACCTGCTCGACATCAACAACGTCTTGCACACGGTCTTCACGGGTCCGGACAACACCGCGCCGGGCGCGCCGGGCGACCTGGTGGTCAGCTTCGCCGCCACGCCGTACTTGGTCAAAGGCGTCAAGATCTACGTCGACACCAACCACAATCTCACCACCTATGAAGAAATCGATGCCGTGCAACTCTTGAGCTCGGCGCCGTCCACGGGCGCCTTGGGCGGCATCACGGTCACCTTCAGCGGGCCGGTCGATCCGGCAACCTTCACCGCCGCCGATCTCATCGACCCGACGACCGGTCTGAGCCGCCTGATCGATCCGAACGGCAATCCGGTGGCGATCTCGCAAGTGATCGACATGGGTGCCACCAATCACAACGTCTACCAGATCGTGTTGGCCAATCCGTCCAACACGCTGGGCTTTTATCGCATCGCCCTGGGGCCGACTGTCACCGATTTCTCCGGCAACTTGATGGATCAGAACCAGAACTTCATCAATGGCGAGGCGCCGGCGGACATTTTCAGCGGCACGTTCTATTTCCAACCGTTCCCGAACCATGCCCCGACCCTGGTCACCAATATCAGCGGCTTGGTGCCCGCCGTTGCCTCCGGCTCGCCCAACACCGGCATCGATCTGGCTTCGTTCATCACCGCCCTGGGCAACAACATCGGCGATCCCGACGACGCGGCCTATGCGCCGGCGCTGGCGCCGCGCGGCATCGCCGTCACCAGCGTCGACAACACGCACGGCACCTGGCAATACTCCCTCGACGGCGGCACCAGCTGGCTCGGCTTTGGCAGTCCGTCGCTGACCGCCGCACGCCTCTTGCGCGGCAACAGCACGACGCGCATTCGTTTCGTGCCCAATCGCCAATTTCAGCGGCAACGCCCAGTTCACCTATGTCGCCTGGGACCTCACCACCGGCGTGCCCGGCGGCCTCGCCGACGCTTCGGTCGGCGGGGGCAGCACCGCGTTCAGCTCCAATCCGCCTTCGACCGCGACGTTGGCCGTCAATCAGCCGCCCTCGTTCACGCTGGCCAATCCGCCGCCTGCCGTCAACGAGGACGCACCGCTGCAAACCGTGCCCAACTTCGCCACCAACATGCTCGCCGGCCCGCCCGGCGTGGTGACGACGCAGACGCTTGTCGGCTTCACCGTCACGCAGACCGGCGCCACCGGCGGCCTGACCTTCACGACGCCGCCGAGCATCGATCTCGCCACCGGCACCTTGACCTATCAGCCCGCGCCCGACACCAGCGGCACCGCGACCTTTAACGCGACGCTGACCAACAACGGCTCCAACGTGGCCGCCCAACATCAATTTCAGCACCCAGTCGTTCACGATCACCGTCAACTTCGTCAACGACGCGCCGACCTTCACGCTCGCCGGCAACCAGTCGGTCAACCAAAACGCCCCGGCCCAAACCGTGCCGAATTTCGCCACCAACATGAGCGCCGGACCTGCCAACGAGAGCAGCCAAACGCTCGTCGGTTTCACCGTCACGCAGACCGGCTCGACCGGCAACTTAACCTTCACCGCGCCGCCGGTCATCGATGTCAAAACGGGCACCCTGACGTATCAGCCGGCGCCCAACACCACCGGCACGGCGACATTCAACGTGACACTGACGGATAGCGGCTCGGGAGTCGCCCCCAACGTCAACAGCAGCACTCAGTCGTTCACGATCAGCGTCAGCGCCATCAATCAGCCGCCGACTTTCACCTTGGCCCCCAATCCCGTGGTCAATGAAAACGCGGGGCCGCAGACGATTCCGGCATTCGCGTCGGCACTCAGCGTGGGACCGCCCAGCGAGCAAGGCACGCAGACGCTGGTCGGCTTCACCGTCGCGCAGACCGGCGCCACCGGCGGCCTGACGTTCACGACGGCGCCGGCCATCGATGTGACCACGGGCAAGCTGACCTTCCAGGCGGCGCCCAACAGCACCGGCACCGCGACCTTCACCGCCACGCTCACCGACAGCGGCTCCAATGTCGCCCCCAACGTCAATAACAGCACCCAGACGTTCACCATCACGGTAAGCCTGGTCAACCAGCCGCCGACGTTCAACCTGGCCGGCAATCCGCCGGCCGTGAACGAAAATGCCGCCACGCAAACGGTCGCCAACTTCGCGACCAACATGAGCGTCGGCCCGCCCAGCGAGCAAGGGACGCAGACGCTAGTCGGCTTCACCGTGGCCCAAACCGGCGCGACCGGCGGCCTCACGTTCACGACGCGCGCCGGCCATCGACGTGACTACCGGCACTCTGACTTATAAGCCGGCGCCGAACACGCAGCGGCACCGCCACGTTCAATGCCACGCTCACCGATAGCGGGCTCGAATGTCGCCCCGAGCGTCAACAGCAGCACGCAAGACGTTCACGATCACCGTCAACTTCGTCAACCAGCCGCCGACGTTCACGCTGGCGGCCAACCCGTCGGTCAATGAAAACGTGCCGGCGCAGACGGTGCCGAATTTCGCCACCAACATCACCGTCGGCCCGGCGAATCAGAGCAACGAAACGTTGGGCAATTTCACGATCACCCGGACCGGCGGCACCGGCAATCTGACGTTCACGACCGCACCGGCCATCGACGTGCACACCGGCACGTTGACCTACGCACCCGCGCCCAACACCAGCGGCACGGCTACCTTCAACGTCACGCTCACCAACAGCGGCTCGGACGTGGCGCCCAATGTCAACAGCAACACGCAATCGTTCACCATCGCGGTCAGTCCGCCCAACACCCCGCCGACGTTCACGGCATCGTCGCCGGCGCCGGTCAATGAGGACAGCGGCACCGTGACGCTGCCGAATTGGGCGACCTATACGCCGGGGGCCGGTGATCCGACGGTGGAAGCGCTGCTGCGCTACAACGTCACCGCCGTCAGCAATGCGGCCCTGTTCAGCACGCCGCCGGCGATCGACAACAACGGCACGCTCACCTACACGCCGGCCGCCAACGCCTCCGGCACATCGACGTTCACCGTTACCGCCCAAGATGCGGGCGGCACGAGCAATGGCCAGGACACCTCCGCGCCGCAGACGTTCACGATCACGGTGAACTTCGTCAATGATGCGCCCACCTTCACGCTGGCGAGCGTGCCAACGGTGAATGAAAACGCGCCGGCGCAGACGGTGGCCAACTTCGCGACCAACCTCAGCGCCGGGCCGCCCAACGAAAGCAGCCAAACGCTGGTTGGTTTCACGATCACGCCAACCGGCTCGACCGGCAACCTGACATTCACGACGCCGCCCGCCATCAACCTGGCGACCGGGCGCTGACCTACCAAATCGCGCCCAACTCCAGCGGCACCGCGACGTTCAACGCCACGCTGACCGACAATGGCTCCAATGTGGCCCCCAACGTCAACAACAGCACGCAGGCGTTCACCATCACGGTGCAAGCGCACAACGTGCCGCCGACGTTCACGGCGTCCTCGCCGCCGGCAGTCAACGAAAACAGCGGCGCCGTGACGATTGCTCATTGGGCGAGCTATACGCCGGGCGCCGGCAGCAATCCCGCGGGCGAAGCGCTGCTGCGCTACAATGTGACGGCCATCAGCAACCCGTCGCTATTTAGCGCGGCGCCCGCGATCGACAACAACGGGACGCTGACATATACGCCGGCC
This sequence comes from uncultured Planctomycetota bacterium, assembly GCA_963750865.1. GTDB lineage: Bacteria > Planctomycetota > Planctomycetia > Gemmatales > Gemmataceae > CAVVSQ01. The sequence continues at coordinate 407,356 of CAVVSQ010000012.1, read as the reverse complement.
GCGAACACTTCGGGCACATCCACTTTCACGGTCACGGCCCAAGATGCGGGCGGCACCGCGAACGGCAATGACACATCGGCACCGCAAACGTTTACCGTCACCGTGAACTTTGTCAACCAACCGCCGACGTTCACGCTGGCGGGCAATCCGCCCACGGTGAACCAAAACGCGCCGGCGCAATCGGTGACCAACTTCGCGACCGGCATCAGCGCCGGACCCGCCAACGAGAGCAACCAATCCCTGCTCGGCTTCACGATCACGGAGACGGGTTCCACGGGCAATCTGACCTTCACCACCCCGCCGGCCATCAACCTCGCCAACGGCACTCTGACCTATCAACCTGCGCCGGGCACCGCCGGCACCGCGACCTTCAACGCGACCCTGACCGACAACGGGTCCAACGTCGCGCCCAACGTCAACAACACCACGCATTCGTTCACGATCACGGTGGCCCAGACCAGCGTGACGATCGGCAACCAAACGCTGTCGCACACCCAGGGCAATCTGACGATCAACCTGTTGCCGACCGGCACCTATCAAGTTCAAGAGGCCGGCACGCAGGCCTGGTTCGTCGCCCACAACGTCGGCTTGTTCTTCACCGGCAATTACACGCCAAAACTACGGCGGCACCAACGAGAAGTGGCTCAAGGGCAATCTCAACCAATTTGGCTTGCCGTGGTACTTCGTCAAGCCCAACGGCCAACTCTGGGCATGGGACGGCACGGCGGCGAGCGCCAGCGGCGCGCTGGTCGCGTACGCTCGATCCAGTCTACTGGCTCAATCCCAACATGCTCTGGAGCGCCACCGCCGGCAGCTACGCCTATGCCTTGCAGCAGGGCCTCGGTCTGACGTTCACCGGCAACTTTTATTTCAACAACAACGGCCTGCAGGAACGTTGGCTCCAGGGGACCGGCGGCGCCTGGTACTACATCACGCCCGACGGCAAGTTCTACGCCCAGGGCGGCACGTTCCTGGCCATCGCTCGATCCGATTTATTGGGCCCAGCCGAGCCGGCTCTACAATGCCCAACCAACCACGGCCGGCGCGTCGCTCAACCAGGTCAACATCACCGTCCAACCCGGCTCGCCGCCGACGCTGGTCATTCAGCCGATCAATGATTACGTGGGCGGCTGGGTGGGTCAACTGACCACGACCGTCGGCACCAGCACGACGTCGCAGACGTTTAACGTCACCGTCACCGATGCGCTGCCGACCATCGCGCCGGTTGCGGATCAGGCGATGACCGCGTCGTCGACGCTGAACGTGCCGCTGAACGATCCACGACGCCGACAATGACCCGATCAACGTGACCGGCCAAACGTATACGCAGGGTTATATCCTGCAAACGACCTACAACCTGACCGGCGAGGTGCCCAGCTACACCAATTACTTGCACCTGGGCGAGAAATGGATTCGCGGCAAGAGCAACGACTATCAGAACCCGTGGTACTTCATTCTGCCCAATGGCAAATTCTACGAATGGAACGGCACGGCCAATCAAACGGCCAACACGATCGCCCCGCTTGCCGACCTCGGCGCTCAAACCGGCCCCGTTTACTTTGCCTTCCCCGACTTGCTCTATGGCACGACGCCGAGCCGCTATGTCGAGTCCACCGCTTCGTTCAATTACAGCAAGTCGCTCAACGAGAAATGGTTTACCGGCAACACCAACCAGAACGGCAATCCCTGGTACTTCCTCGTGCCCAACGGCGCCACCGCAAATCTTTATGCCTGGGACGGCAGTTCGACGTCGGCCGCGGCGCTGACCAGCCAACAGCACGCTGCTCGCGACCGTGAGCTCCTATTATTACACCAATAGCAACCAGCTTTACCTGACCGCCGCGACGGACCTTGGTGCCGCTTTGAGGCTGCACGACGTGGCCCGATACGCCAGCACTGGCGTGCGCTGGTTATACGACATCCCGAGCGCGACCTGGTATGTCTTGACGTCGAACGGGCAACTTCTACTCTGGGACCACAGCGCCTCAACCCACGGGCAACGTCTTCACCACGCTCGATACCAACTATTACACTGCCGTCAACACCGCAACGCCAATGTTCACCGTGGCGGCCACCAGCACCAACGCCGCGATCACCGTGGCGCCGGCGTATAGCACTTTCACGGGCGACTTCTGGGTCGGCATCGACGCGAGCGACATCAATCCGGCAAACGGCAGAAAAGCGTCGGCGTTCTTCAAAGTGACGGTGAGCCCGGTAGTTCAACATGGGCCGGTTGTAGTGCCGTAGTTGGTAAGAAGATCCGGGAATGTTTTTGCCGGCGAGCCGCGAGCATCCGGGTGCCACGGGCAGCTTGTCTGCCCGTGCGGGGAGATGACGAATTCCGCGGGCTCGCACGGGCAGACAAGCTGCCCGTGGCACCCTCTTAATCGAGTGACCAACACCGGACGCTGACGCTTCCGGCTCGCCACTCGCCTTTGCCACTTTTTTACTACCCCCGACAGGACTCGAACCTGTGACCGGCGGTTTAGAAAACCGCTGCTCTATCCGCCTGAGCTACGGGGGCGTTTGCATCCAAATCAACGTTGTAGGACGGCTCTCCTGAGCCGTCCGGTGGGCGGACGGCTCAGGAGAGCCGTCCCACAGTACAGCCCTCAGTCAGCACGTTGCATTACTCGTTTTGTAACGGGTTTGGCTCGCCGCAACAAGCGGCGTTATGCGGCCGAACCGTCATCGTCGGCAAAGCTTCGCCAGTCTCTATTCGTGGCGGGGCGTGTAGCTTCCGCGTACATGGCGTGCGGTGCTTGCGGGCAGACGCGCAAATCGCCAATGCGGGCCAACACGTCTTCAGACACCGGGAAAGCCGTGCCGAAACTTCAAAGGAATAGGATGTTCGCATCTCGTCGGCTTTCGCTCCGCGGAAGCACGCCCTTTCGCGGAGCGAAAGGCGACGATACGGCAAGCCGCGTCAATCACTTCGCGGCTCTGTCACAGCGGAGCCACTGAGGACACCTATGCGTTTGCACCTTCGCTTCTTCGTGCGCGCTCGGCTGCGCTCATCTTGCTTTCCAATTTGCCCAGTCCAGCCTGGACCCGCAAGAGCGAAACCCGGCCGTGGCGACCCGCCCGGCGTCGCGGCGCACCAACATCGTCGCCGCCGTCGAGCGCGTCAAAGCGGCGGTCGTCAACATTCACAGCGAACGCAGCGTCCCCGGCAGCGATATCTATGGCCTGACCTCATCGCAAAGCCGGGTCAACGGCATGGGCACCGGCATCATCATCGATCCGCGCGGCTATATCGTCACCAATCAACACGTAGTCGATGACGTCAACCTGCTGCGGGTTCGGCTGGCCGACGGCACCACGCAAAACGCCTTCGTCGTCGCGCGCCATCCCGAGATGGATCTCGCGCTCCTCAAGATCGACGTCACGCAGTCCGCTGCCCACCATGCCGCTGGGCACGGCCACCGATCTGATGGTCGGCGAGACGGTCATCGCCATCGGCAACGCCTATGGCTACGAGCACACGGTCAGCGTCGGCATCGTCAGCGCCGTCAAGCGCGACGTGACGCTCAACAAAGACATGTCGTACAAGTCGCTGATTCAGACGGATGCCAGCATCAACCCGGGCAACTCGGGCGGGCCGCTGGTCAACGTCAACGGCGAGTTGGTCGGCGTCAACGTGGCCATCCGGGCGGGCGCGCAAGGGATCGGCTTCGCCATTCCGGTCGATCACATGGTTCGCTCGGTGACGGAGATGCTCCGGGGCCGGCGGCGCGGCAAAACCTCCGATGGCCTGATGTGCCGCGATCGCCTGGACAATACCACGGATGCTTGCCTGCGCGCGGTCGTCGTCGAAGAGGCAGACGGGCCGGCGGCGGTGGCGGGAGTCAAGGCGGGCGACATGCTGGTTCAAGTCGGCGACGTCAAGATCGGCTGCAGCTTTGACGTGGAGCGTGCCTTTCTGGATCACAAGAGCGGCGACTCACTTGGCAGTCGTCGTGCGCCGGCAAAACCACGAGGAGAAACTCGCCCTGGTGCTCGGAGGCGCCGACGGCATGCCCAGCCCGCCTCAACGCTCGATTTGGCCTGGACCAAGCTTGGTGTGCACCTCGCCGCGATCCCGGCCGATTATGTCACGCGCATCAATCGTCAGCTTCATGGCGGCATGGAGATCGTCAGTGTTCGCAACGACGGCGCCGCGGCCAAGGCGGGTCTCAAGAAAGGCGACATCCTCGTCGGCCTGCACCAGTGGGAAACCCTGTCGATGGACAATGTGACCTATGTGCTCAGCCATCCCGAACTGGCGACGTTCAACCCCATGTCCTTTTTCATCCTTCGCGGCGGCCAGGTGCGGCGCGGGAATTTGCCGGCGATCAATTAAGGGAGATCGACACATATCCCACAAGTGAATGTAGGACGGCTCTCCTGAGCCGTCTGGCCTGACAGACGGCTCAGGAGAGCCGTCCCACAATTATTAAAATGCAATTACTTGCGTGGGTCCTGCATCCCAACTTCGGCGAAGCCTTTGGCTCTTAGCAAGCAGGCATCGCAGCGGCCGCACGCGGCGCCCGTGGAGCCGGGGTCATAGCAGGATGTCGTAAGCGAGTAATCGACGCCCAACTCAAGGCCACGGCGGATGATGTCCGCCTTGCTCATGTGGATGAGCGGGGTGTGGATGCGGAGCTTTTGTCGTCCCTCGACGGCGGCCTTGGTCGCGAGGTTGGCCATCGCTTCGAAAGCGTGAATATATTCCGGGCGACAATCCGGATAGCCGGAATAGTCGAGGGCGTTGACTCCCAAAAAGATATCATTCGCCCCCAGCACTTCGGCCCATGCCAGGGCGAACGAGAGCAATATCGTATTCCGAGCGGGCACATAAGTAATGGGGATGGCTTGATCCATATCTTCCAGCGAGCGATCCTTGGGCACGGGAATGTCCGCCGTCAGCGCCGAGCCGCCGAATTGCCGCAAATCGATGGGTAGGACGATGTGCTGAACCACGCCCATGCGCTCGGCGATGATGCGCGCGGCTTCGATCTCGGCGGCGTGGCGTTGGCCATAGAGAAACGAGAGGGCGTAGGGAGAGAAGCCGTCCTTTTTAGCGATGGCGAGTGTTGTCGTGGAATCAAGGCCGCCGCTGAGGAGGACGACGGCATTGGGATTATTTGGCATACGTGCCACTCCGCATCTTTTATTGCGATGTTGAACAGCACCGGTGCGGATATTTTATCAAGCGCCGAAGGACGTCGCGCCTTGTGGGAGTGGCTTAGGTGTGTTATGTTCAAGGAAACTTAACGACGATTGACCGAGCTATCAATGACCTCCGCCCCTTTCGTGCCGCGTGTTCGCATCATGGCTGTTTGTGATGGCATTCGGGAAAGCAGCACCGAAGCCGGCGTATTCCATCTCAAGGGTGTTCGCCAAGGCTTTCGCGGTCGAAAAGTTCCCTTTGTCGCGAAGCCGCTCTGGTTGTTTTTGCTTTTGTCGAGTTCCCGCCCTGGAATCTATCCAGGATATGTGCTTATTGTAAATGTCCAAACCGACAAGGCGGTCTTTTATACGAACCTTTCACCGAATCCTGTTTTTCTAAATGACACCACCTCTCTGGCGGTGCGTGCCCCAATTAGCTGCGCGTTTCCACAAGTCGGCCAATACATTGTGCAAGTTTGCTTTTTCCAAAAAACTGGTAGTGATACCATAAAGGGAGAGTTGCCGTTCTTCGTCTCGAGAGAGGAAGATTAGCTCATGGCCGCCAAACAAAAAAAGAAACCCGCGCCTCACCCTCAACTACAAGATTTCGTCCTGGTGCCGATCACCGATCCCGCAATACAAGCCGCGCTGGATCGCGTGCGCAGATACGTAGCCAATGCCGAAAATGGCAAGCAGGCAGAAGGGGACAAAGGCGAACAACGCCGTCAGCACGCGCGCGACATAAAGCTCTTGAGACGCGGGGCAACTTGAGTGCGAGCGTTGCACGCACCGATCCGCTCGAAAAATTGTTATTGGCCGAACGTGGACACTTGCGCGAGCAATAAAAAACCGACGGCCAGGGGCTTCGCGGAGGATTCCGGGCCTGGCCGTCGGGTTGTTTTTCGAGTGGAGACGAGTGTAGCGTCATTTACATGTTGGCGCGTTTTTCCTCGACCACCGTCTTGATGCGTTCCCCCAAAAGGGCGACGTCGAACGGCTTTTTGAAAGCTTCGTTGAAACCGTAGTTCACCAAGCTATCCATGGCGGCCTCATCTTCACTGGCCAGGGCCACGATCAGCGTCTGCTCGTAAGCCGGATTGCGGCGCAGATTGCTGGCGATCTGCAGGGCTTCGCTACGGCCCATGGCGAGATCGATGACAATCGTGTCGGGATGGAAACTTTCGGCTTGTATGCCGGCCTCGAATCCGCTATGAGCCAACTCGTATTTGAAATCCTCGTCCTCGGGGAGGACTTCCTTGACGCGATCGATAAAGAGCTTTTCGGCGCCGATGATCAGGATTTTGTGCAATCCTTCTTCTTCGAGCTCGCCCAGCGGCATGCCGTGTTCCTTAAGGAACTTGATGAGATGCTCGCGGGGAATGCGGCGGTCTTGGCTGCCGGGGATGCGGTAGCCGCGGAGCCGGCCTGAATCGAACCATTTACTCACCGTCCGCGGCGCGACTTTGCATATCTTCGCGACCTGGCCGGTGGTAAAGACCTTTTTCATGGTAAGCACTCCAGTTTAAGGTGATTTCCATTTCCCTCTCCGGGTGTTGCGGCACACCGGGGGGACCGTATTCCCCGCCCGTCAAGCTCCGTAGAGCGAAGAAGCTGATTGGGGGGCGAAGCGGGAACTTCGCCAGAGCTTCTACCGGGGGTCAGCGCCGTTGGTCAGGGCGGGGCCTTACCTCGCGGACTTCATCAGGTCGCTACGCCTCGAATCCATCTTCATTGACACACGTCATTTCGAAGCCATATCGCCTATGCTCGTCTACCACGGTTACTTTGATAATCGGCAACTTCCGCCTCAGGATTGAATAAAAGCCACTAATCTGGGGAGGTTCTGTGGATTTCCTTTCCTATGCCATTCCTTCGCCTTGCCCGGCTTACATCGCAAATGGACGGGTTAGGGATAAGGCGCGGGGAGGCGCGGGCGTGGGCCTTTGCCGCCCTCACGTATTGTGAGCGAAAGACCCAACTTCCAAGGTGCGCGTCGTCGGTGATGTGATCTCGCTGCCGCTGTCGCCGTTAGCATTATAAGGCAGCTGGCAAGCACACCGGCTTCATCCCATACAAGCCTAGCATGTAATTCCTGGTCCTTTGCCGTGGCCTGCGTACAAAATGGAATGCCTAAGCCGCCATGGAATCAGGTATCGAGGTCGGCGGGTGGCACGCCCTGAGGTACTCCGAAGGGCGTGGCGGGACGTGAAACACGCCCTTCGGAGTACCTCAGGGCGTGCCACCCAACGTGACTATCTTGCGACTGAGGCGTTAGATGGCGGCATCCCATTCCAAGGAACCACTCGATGCGCCCTTGCCGGGCGTGGTGGGGGACAGTCCGGCGATGCGCGCGGTGTATCGTCTCGTGCGCTTGGTCGCCGGTGGCGCGCCAGCGTGTTGCTCGTCGGCGAGACGGGGACCGGCAAGGAGGTGATGGCCCGCAATATCCATCGGCTCAGCCCGCGCCGATGGGCCCTATGTCCGCGTCAACTGCGGCGCCCTGAGCGAAAGCCTTTTGGAAAGCGAGCTCTTTGGCCACATCAAAGGCGCCTTCACCGGGGCGGTGGACAACAAGACGGGCCGCTTCGAGGCGGCCCACGGTGGCACGATTTTCCTCGACGAAATCTCGAGCATGAGCCCCAAGCTGCAGGTAAAGCTTTTGCGCGTCTTGCAGGAGCGCGAATTCGAGCGCGTGGGCGAAAGCCGCACGATACGCGTGGATACGCGCGTGATCGGCGCCACCAATCAATTCCTGGAAGACGAGATCGAAGCGGGCCGCTTCCGCGATGATCTCTATTACCGCCTCAACGTGGTGCCGATTTATCTGCCGCCCTTGCGTGAGCGCCGTGCCGACGTGCCGGCACTCGCGCGTTTCTTTTTGGAGCGCTACTGCGAGGAGAATCGCCGTGACCCGCCGGAGATTCCCAACCAGGTGCTTGACCGGCTGCGGAATTATGATTGGCCGGGCAATGTCCGCGAGCTCGAAAACTACATCGAGCGTACGGTGGTCTTGACCGACCGCGACGCCCGGCACATCAACTGGGAAACGATGGTCCCCGGCCAGGAGCGGCGCATGCACCAGTCGCACGGCAAGCCGACGGACCTCGACGGCATGATCCGCAACCTGATTCGCTATGCATTGCAAAAGGTGCCTGCTGACGAAGGCAATTTGCATGATCGAGTCGTTGGCGGCGTCGAGAGCGAGTTGCTCATCCAATTGTTGCCGCTGTGTGATAACGTGCTCGTGAAGGCCGCCGCCCGGTTGGGGATCAATCGCAATACGCTGCACAAGAAGCTCAGCGAACTGAAGCAGCCGGGCATGCCGCTGGATGAAGGGGAGAACAACGAGGCGGTTTAAAGAGCCGCGCACGCAGTAAGCGATTCGGGAGGACGCTCGCGATCGACCGCTTACTGCGTGCGCGGCTCTTGAGACGGGTTGCCTACCTTGACCGGATTTCGCAGGCTCGCTATAATCTTGGAAGATTGGAGAAGTGTTTAACTAAGTTGTTGCATCTTAAATAGTTACGTCGAAGTCAGCGTCGCGGGCGGAGCCCAAGGCGACGAAATCCCATGGATGGGGACTGTTTCTTGACAACCTTCGCCCCGTATACTTTGAATGGCCGTCGCTTGCAAGACCTTTCACGCCGTGGCGGTCGACGCCTTGGATTTCGTCCACATGGAAGGTCATCGGCGCGCCTCTCTCCTGTGGTTTCTGCCCCTGAGTTGCCCTTGACCGACGATCGGGTAGCCCTGAAAGAACAGATCAAAGAGGCCAACGACATCGTGGATGTCATTGGCAGCTACATTTCCCTGCGCCCGGCCGGTCCGATCTTCAAGGGAGTCTGCCCGTTCCACGATGACCATCGCCCGTCCTTCGATGTCGATCCGCGCCGGCAGCGTTATCGGTGTTGGGCCTGCAATAAATACGGCGATGTCATCAGTTTTGTTCAAGAATTCGAGCATGTCGGATTTCAGGAAGCACTGGAATCACTGGCACGCCGAGCGGGAATTTCGCTTGATTCTTTAAAGAAATCGCCGCACGACGCGAGCCGCGCTTTTATGCTTGAGGTGACGCGCTGGGCAGCTGAGCAGTTTCAGGAGTGTTTGCTTGAGTCGCCCGTCGCCGAAGCTGCACGCCTGTACCTTGGCGAGCGCAAGCTTCTGGGCGAGACAGTTCGAGCTTTTGGACTCGGCTTCGCGCCGCCGACAGGCGATTGGCTATTGCAAAAAGCGATCGCCGCCAAAGTGTCCCTGGACATCTTGGAAACGGTGGGACTGATCGCGCAACGCAATGAGGGATCGGGCTACTACGACCGCTTTCGCGATCGGGTGATCTTTCCGATTCGCGATGTGCGTGGGCGACCGGTGGGTTTCGGGGGCAGGGTGTTGCCGTCGTCGCCGTTGGCCGCCAAGGCGCCGAAGTATTATAACTCCGCGGAAACGCCGCTGTTCTCCAAGAGCGACCTTCTCTATGGCATCGACCAGGCGCGGCAAGCGGCGGTTAGCACGGGTTACCTCGCCATCGTGGAAGGTTATACCGACGTCATGATGGCCCACCAGCACGGCATCCAGCATGTGGTGGCCACGATGGGAACGGCCCTCAATCATCGGCATCTCCGCAAGCTTCGCGGAGCGGTGCCGCGCGTGGTGCTGGTATTCGATGCCGACGCGGGCGGAACGACAGGCGTCGATCGGGCCCTGGAAGTGTTCGTCAGCCAAGAAATGGACCTGCGGGTGGCGACTCTGCCCGATGGCCTCGATCCATGCGACCTGTTGGTCGAGCGTGGTCCGGAGCCATTTCGCCAGGCGCTTGAGCAATCGACGGACGTGCTGGATTATAAGCTTGCCCGGCTGATGGACGAGGGCGGCGCCGGAGTGGAGGCGCAACGCCTGGCGGTCGACCGCATGCTGGCGGTCCTGGCGGCGGCGCCGGATGAACGCAACGTGAAGCTGGAATTGATGGTCAATCGGCTTGCCCATCGCCTCAATCTCAGGGAGGAGACCGTATGGAATCGGCTCAAGCAATTGCGGGACAAGCGCGGCGCCCAGGCGACGCCCCGGTCGGCGCCCCAGGCGGAAGAATCCGAAGAACGGCTGGCGCCCGCGGCCAAGCATGAAATCGAGCTGCTCGAAGTGTTGCTCGCCGACGGCGCGCTCGTGAGCCAGGCGCTCGGCGAGGTCTCGCCCAGCGAATTGGAGCATCCCGGTTTGCGGTTATTGTTGGAAGGCCTTTATCGCCTCCACGCCGAAGGGCTTAAACCTGACCTGGACCATTTGCGCGGGCGCCTCGATAATGAACGACTGCTGGCCAAAGCCGAGGAATTTCGCGAGCGCGGCCTGGCACAAGCCGACCGGCAAGCTTACTTGGACGATGTATTGACCTGGATTCGCGAGCGCCGCCAAGTGCGGGCGCGCCAACAGCAACTGAAGACCCAGGTGCGAGCGGCCATGGACCACGGGTCGGCCCTGGCACTCCTAAAAAACCTCAAACCGAATCATTGAGTTTCATTATTTCGAAGGCTTTTCGAGGAGGGGGCTCGTGGCGCATTCCAAGAAGAAGATCGATCCAGAACCTTCGAAAGTTATCAACCCCAACGGGGAGGCTGTAATGGATTTGAAGCAGGACGAAGGGCTCAAAACGTTGCTCGACTCGGGCAAAGAAAAAGGTTACCTGACGTACAGTCAGGTAAACGAATATCTGCCTGACGACGCCGTCAACCCTGAGAAGCTTGACCAGCTCCTCATGATCCTGGAAGAGCAAGGCATCGAGCTGATCGACGAATCCGAAGCCGAGGAACGCGAGGCCGGCCCGGCGGCGCCCGCTGACACCGGCTCCGACCCGGAAATCGAGTTGCGCGACCTGGAAGTCAACTTCGTCGAGGAAGAGAGCGGCGACGGCCGCCGCATCGACGACCCGGTCCGCATGTATCTGACGCAGATGGGCGAAATCCCGCTGCTCTCGCGCAACGAGGAAATCTCGCTCGCCAAAAAGATCGAAGTCACCCGCAAACGCTTCCGCCGCAAAGTCCTTGAATGCGACTATGCCCTATGCAACGTGGTCGATACGCTCAAACGGGTGCATGCCAACGAGCTTCCCTTCGACCGCACGATCAAGGTCTCGCTGACCGAGAACCTTGAAAAAGACAAAATCCTCCAGCGCATGCCGCACAATCTCAAGACGCTCGAACACCTCCTCGAGCAAAATCGCGACGACTTCACTAAAAGCCTCGATGACGCCTTGTCGGACGACGACAAGAAGAAGTATCGCCGCAGCCTCAAAATTCGACGGCGCAAGGCGGTGACCCTGGTCGAAGAGTTGTCGATCCGCACGCAGAAGGTCCAGCCGCTGATGAAGAAGCTGGAGCAAATCAGCATTCGCATGGACGACTTGGAAAGGCAAATCCTGGAGCTCGAGGGCTTGCGTCATGCTCGCGAAGACCGGGCCAACCTCGAAACCGAGATGAAGGACCTGATGCTGATGACCCTCGAAGACGCCGGCTCGCTCCGCCGTCGCGTCGAGATCATCAAGGCCCGCTTCACCGAATACGAGCAAGCCAAACGCGACCTCTCCGGCGGCAACTTGAGGTTGGTTGTCTCCATCGCCAAGAAATATCGCAACCGCGGCCTGTCGTTCCTCGATCTGATTCAGGAAGGCAACACCGGCCTGATGCGGGCGGTCGATAAATACGAATATCGCCGCGGCTATAAATTCTCGACCTATGCGACTTGGTGGATTCGCCAGGCCATCACCCGCGCCATCGCCGATCAAGCCCGCACCATTCGCATTCCCGTCCACATGATCGAGACCATGTCCAAGCTTCGCAACGTCTCCAAAAAACTACTTCAAGAAATGGGCCGGGAGCCGACCATCGAGGAGACGGCCAAGGTCGCCGGCATCTCCATCGAGGAAACCCGCCGTGTCCTCAAGATCAGCCGGCATCCGATCAGCCTCGACCGGCCGGTCGGGGAAAGCGAGGACAGTTACTTTGGCGACTTCATCGAGGACGATGGGGCCGAGTCGCCGGTTAGTGCCGCGACTCAGGAAATGCTGAAAGACAAGATCGACCAGGTGCTCAAGACGCTGACCTACCGCGAGCGCGAGATCATCAAGCTCCGCTACGGCCTGGGCGACGGCTACACCTACACTCTGGAAGAGGTGGGGCGCATCTTCAAGGTCACGCGCGAGCGCGTCCGGCAAATCGAAGCCAAGGCAGTCCGCAAGCTGCAGCATCCGGTGCGAAGCCGGCAACTAGAGGGCTTCCTGGACGGCATCCGCCGCTAGGGTTTACAACAACCGCCGGTCCCTTGGGACCGGCGGTTTGCGTTTAGGGGTCTAATGCTGATCCGCGGGTTTCGAAGTACCTCAACCCGCGGCTTGAAAGATATGGATGAGGGCAAGCCGCGGGTTGAGGTACTCCGAAACCCGCGGATGTGCTTTTTTCCGTAAAATGACTTTGACAACTTAGCACCGGCAAGCATCGAAAGGACCACGTCATGGCCACTGCGGCCCACATCTTGAAAGACATCCATCGCCTCAAACGTCACATCAAGGATTTGGAAGGAAAGCTTGAGCAGGGACCGAAAGCGCTCAAGGGGCATCACCTGAAGATCGCCCAGGCGGAAGAAGCCTTGCACAACGCTCAAGAGGGCATCAAACACCTCAAAGTCCGCATTCACGAAAAGGAGACTTCGGTCAAGGTTGCCCAGCAAGGCATCGAGAAGTTGGAAAAGACGCCGATAAGCAACAAAAAGGAATACGACGCACTCCGCACCGAAGTGGCCACGGCCAACAAGGCGATCCGCAAGCTCGAAGACGAAATCCTGGAAACGATGGGTGAATTAGAAGAGAAAACCAAGCAAATCCCGGTAGCCGAGGCCGCCGTGAAAAAGGCGAAAGCCGATGCCGCTCAGTTCGAGAAAGACCACCAGGGTCGGCTCGATCTGTGGTCGGCGGAACGGCAGACGGCTCTGGCACAGCTGGGCGAAGCCGAGGCCCAACTCCCCGAGGACCTGCGGATCATCTACGATCGCATGTGCGGCTCGAAATGGGCCGACGCCATCTCCGCAGTCAATGGGCGCATTTGCGTGACGTGCTACACCGAGGTGACGCCGCAGATGTCCAACGAGCTCCAGCGCGGCCTGTTCGTGATCTGCAAGTCGTGCGGGCGGATGCTGTATGCGGATGACACGGTGTGAGGGGGGGCGAAGGCTTCGCTTTGACGTGTATCGTCGGCCGTAGTACTGTCAGGCACCCCGGCGCTGATAACATCGTGGCAGCGCCCGTTGACATATTCACGAGTTCTACAGCGGAGGCCGCCGATGGCATTCCTCGTGTGCTATTCTCGATGTCCGTCAGGCGACCATACTCGTGACCGAGCCATTTATTTGGATCAGAGGTTTTATGAATTAATCTTCGTGAATTGTCGAGTCGAGGGTGGCCCGTTTACTGTATTACGCGAGATCGCAACGCTGCGGTACAAAAGCCCGATTCTGATCGTCGACGGAAACCGCCTAGAACTTCTCGACCGGGAACTCGCCGACTTTGAGGCGTTGGGGCATTCACATCCGCAGATCGCGAAGTTCAGGCAAGTATGCGGCGAACCCCAAGCGATTCCATGCGCCCTGACAATCAGTGGCGACATGTATCCTGAGTTGTAGAAACCTCGCCAGGATGCCACTGCATTTTGGATGGTCATGGAGTGCGAAGCGCTACTCGTTCGCCGGCGTCTCATTCTTATCTGTGCTGGACGGGTTTTTCAGGTCCGCTGGCCGCCCCCTGCGACGCGCGGCTCGACGGTCGGATCATCGGGGGCGAGGGCAGGCCCGGAAAAAATCTGGCGTTCGCCGTCGAACTCAGTCTCGGGCTGATGATGCGGATTGCTAGCGTTCGGGTTCATGATCGCCTCCTACAAAAGCTCCAGGCTGGTATCGGCAACCCACTGGCTGTCAGAAAACAATTCTACCAGATAGATCCCGGCGGCGGAAACCAACAACCCTGCACAGTGTAGGCCAACTGGATCAGCTTATCACGCCGTGGAAAACCGCGAGCATGGGTGTTGGTGGTATGAACGAGTTGCCCGGCCTGCGGAAACGTTACGTCGAAGTAGAACGGGATTTGACCGAGCCCACCAATCAACTGAGCGAAGATCACAAAATGTTGCTGCACATGCGGATAAGCCGGAGCCGAATCGAGTTAAAAATGCCAACCAGATCGGTTTTCCGATCGGTAAAACCGATGTGGCCGTCACAGAGGTAAAGGGATTTGGCAAACGGAATGATGGTGGGCAAAGTCAAAAGCTCCGTTTCGCATGGTCGAGTTTCGCGGTGATCCGTCTACCAAAGGCACGACTCGCTCGTGTTCTTTTAGCATGGTTATCTCCGTCATCCGGAGGCGCCGTGAGTAGGTGCAGGTTCCTCGTTTTCTCGAATAGCCCGGTCGATTTCTTCGCCATGGCCAGCCGCGTAGGCCCAAGCATTGGCGAGGTCTTCTGGCGCAACGTCGGATAACTGCGTAGCAATTCCGCCTCGCTGACGCCAAGGCGCCGAGCCTGGTCAAGAACCCAAACCGGGATGCGCGTGCCCACGATGCAGGGTTCCCCGCCGCAGACGCCAAGGCTACGTTCGATTCCGGCAGATTCTTCGCTCAGCTGGCTTACCACCCAGCGCAAGAGTTGAGCCTTTTCTCCTTGCGACATGTTGACCAGCAGTTTTTCAGCTTGTCGCAGTGCGTCCGTCATGGCGTGTTTGCTTTCGGATTCATCAAGTCACTGGATCACGGATATTCTACACCAATCGAAGCTCGGGAATTAACAAGCTTTTGGTCTCTCACTACCACGACTCATTTTGCTATCGTTGAAGCAATGCCAGCGGCGGTGTGCGCCGTGTTATGCAAACGAATCGCCCAGAGAGCGGCAAAATGCGACCGTTTCACCGTCATCAAACGGGTTTTTCTAACGGTGAGCAATCCTTGGCCGTGCTTGTAGGTGATGTCATGACGGTTTAAAGGTCTGAAATCTCACGACTTCAGCTACCCAAATTGAGTGCGCGGCAACACATTAGCCCATCATGCCGCGCATTTCTTCTTCGACAAGCCGTCGCGCGAAGGCGGCTCCCAGGATAGTGCCCATTTTGCGGCCACCGGTGGCGAGCCAGGTGCGCGTGCTCAACTTTTGAAAAAGTGGACCACCGGGGGTGTACGGCCGCAGGCCATGCCAGCGTGCAATGGGCTTGGCGGTCAGGCCCATGTCGGCGGCGCGGGCCAGGGTTTGCTCTTCATGTTGAGGCGTGTAATCCATCTCCGCGGTGCCGTCGCTGAAATAAGTCGTGCCCGGGTCGCGCGCGAAAGCGATGGCTTGCCGGCCGCGCGCGATGGGCTGGATGCGTCCCGGCCGTTCGCCCGCGAAGCGCGAAGGCGGTGCCGGCTTTGCCGACGATATTGAGGCCGGGCAAAAAACGAGTGCTCCAAACGCCGGCGGCGATGTAGACCCAGCCTTCGTAGCGTTTGCCGCCGGCTTCGAGCCAGCCGTCGCCGACGGTAGTGACGGTCAATCGGATCGGCGCAGGCTCGAGAATGGCGCTGGGCGGCACCCATAGAAAAGACTCAGGCGTCCCATCGGGGTGCGCAAGCCGGACGTGACGTATGCCGTATAATCGCTCCAACAGCGGCACGGCATTCGCGTAATGTTCCCGGAGTTTTTTGCTTGCCCAGGCTTCTTTGAACAAGCCCGCCGCCGCCGGTGAAGCGGCCCCGGACAGACCGGGATCAAAGACAAGAGCGGGATTGCCTTTGGCGCGGGCGTACGCGGCGGCTTGGGAGCCGAACAGGCCGGCGCCGACTACGAGCAGCGTGGACATGCAACCCCCTGAGGAGCCGCGCACGTAGTAAGCGGATTTGGCGAGTCGGGCTCGATTTAACCGCTTACTGCGTGCGCGGCTCTGTTGATTTTAACAGGTTCGCGGGAAAAAAAGCTTGTGCGGGTTGGGGTTCCAACTGGACAGACGGGGTTCATGGTTTATCATGGATGAGGAGCCACATAGAAGAGGCGCGACAGTCATGCAAGCAACGGACAAGGGCGTTTTGGTGCCTGTGGGCGGCGGCGATGCGATCCCGCTGATTCGCGAGACGTTGACGTTGGGACGGCGGGAATCGTGCGATATCTGCCTGCGGTTTCCCAATGTTTCCGGGCTTCACGGCGAGCTGACCTACAAGGACGGCTGTTGGACCATCCGCGACAAGGGGAGCACCAACGGCATCAAGGTCAACGGGGCCCGCGTGCAGAAGAAGGTCCTCCATCCCGGCGACACGATCACGATCGCCAAGCGCAGCTTCACGATCGAATACAATCTCACTGTCGGCAAACAAGCGCTTGCCGAAATGATGGAAGACTCGGCGGATTTGATCGATATTCCGCTGCTCCAGAAAGCCGGCCTGGCGAAGCTCGAAGATCTCGATAAAAAACCCAAGCAGCGCAGGCCTTGGGATGACATTGTAGACGATGGGGATGAGTGACCGTCCAACATTTATGATCAGCGGCAAACGGATTTTGTCCGGAGTTCAGCCATCCGGCAAGTTGCACCTGGGCAATTTCTTCGGTGCCGTCAAGCAGCACATCGCAATGCAAAGCCAAGGCGAGTGCTTTTTCTTCATCGCCAACTATCACGCCCTGACGACGGTCCAGGATGCCGCCCGCGAGGCGAAACGCAAGCCGGCGGACGTGCTGGCGGAAAACACCCGCGATGTCGCTCTCGATTATCTCGCATTGGGCCTGGACCCCAATCAAGCCACGTTCTTTCGGCAGTCCGACGTGCCCGAGGTCACCGAGCTGGCCTGGATCCTGGCCACGGTCACCAACATGGGCCTGCTCGAACGGGCCGTCTCCTATAAGGACAAGCTCGACAAAGGCATCGAGGCGACCGTCGGCCTCTTCACGTATCCCGTCCTGATGGCCGCCGACATTCTCATCTATCGCTCGAACCTGGTGCCGGTCGGCAAGGACCAGGTGCAGCACCTGGAGATGACCTCCGACATGGCCGCGAAATTCAATCGCGCTTTCGGTGACGTCTTTCCCGAGCCGCAGGCCTTTGTGCCGAAGCAAGAGGTGCTCGCCAAGGTGCCCGGCACCGACGGGCAAAAGATGAGCAAATCGTACGGCAACACCATCGAGATTTTCGCCGAGGGGAAAGCGCTGGAAAAGACGGTGATGGGCATCAAGACGAGCAGCGCGGCCATGGGACAGCCGCTCGATCCGGACACCTGCACCGTATACGCGCTCTACAGCCTGTTCGCGAGTGACGATGAGAAAGCGGCCCTCGCGGCCGATTATCGCGCCGGCGCGATTGGCTACGGCGGGGCCAAGAAGCTCTCAAAGCAAAGATCGACGCTTATTTCGGCCCGTTTCGCGACAAGCGCAAGGAGCTCGCCAAGGATCCGACGATCGTCGAGGACGTCCTACGTGCGGGGGGAAAAAAGCACGCGCCGAAGCGGCGAAGACGATGGAACTGGTGCGATTAGTCACCGGCTTGGCGAGCGGGGGGCGTTAGCCCCCTGATTCTCATGGACCGCATCGGGGGCCGACGCCCTCCGCTGATGCGTCGCGGCTAACCATGATTGCTGCAGCCGATACGCCAGCGCCGTGCAGCGGCGCCGGGCGTCTTCCCGCTCCACCGCGAGGCTAAGTGCCTTTATACTGCCCACCAAGACAACCAACTTTTTCCCACGTGTGATGCCGGTGTAAAGTAGATTGCGCTGCAGCATCAGATAGTGCTGGGTGTGCAGCGGAATGATGACGGCGGGATATTCGGAACCTTGCGATTTGTGGATGGTCAGCGCGTAGGCTAATGCCAGTTCATCCAGCTCGCCGAAGTCATAAGACGCCGGTTGGCCGTCGAAATGCACGGTCAGCTCCTGGTTTTCCAGGTCGATCTTGTGTACTCGGCCCACATCGCCGTTGAAGACGCCCTTATCATAGTTGTTGGCCGTCTGCAAAACTTTATCGCCGATGCGAAAGGTGACGCCGTATCTCTCCACTTCGGGGGCGTCCTCTTGGCTGGGGTTGAGGACCGCTTGCAACTGGGTGTTGAGATTACGGACGCCGAGTTCCGAGCGATTCATGGGCGTGAGCACCTGAATATCCGCGAAGCGATTGAGCCCGAAGCGAGCGGGGATGCGTTCTTGGATGAGCTTGACGATGCAGTCGAGAATGCGCGGCGGGTCTTCAACGTTGATGACATAAAAATCCCCGAGCTTTTGCTCGGCGTTGGTCTCGTGCTGAGTGGAAACCGGTAGTTCGCCGTCGTGAATGCGATGCGCCGCCTGCACGATGCCGCTTTGCAAGGCCTGGCGAAAAATCTCGGTCAGACGCACCACCGGGACGGCGCGGGCGGCGATGATGTCGGCCAGCACAAGCCCGGGGCCGACCGGCGGCAATTGATCGACGTCGCCGACCAACACCAAACAGGCTCGGCTCGGCAAGGCGCTGAGCAGATGTGCGAAGAGCGGCAAATCGACCATGGACATTTCGTCGACGATGACGAGGTCCGCATCGAGCGGTTGATCGCGGTTCTTTTTGGGGCCGGAGTGGTCGAATTCCAACAGGCGATGAATCGTCTTGGCCTCTTGGCCCGTCGTTTCGGCGAGACGTTTGGCGGCTCGTCCCGTGGGGGCACAGAGGCAGACGCGGCACCGCTTGGCCTGAAAAATTTCGAGAATGCCGCGCACGATCGTTGTCTTGCCGACGCCCGGCCCGCCGGTAATTACCAAGACCTTGCGGCTAACCGCTTCACGCAGGGCATCGCGCTGACTGGAGGCCAACGTCAAACCCATCTTCTTCTCAATCCAAGCGAGAGCCGACTCGATGTCAATGCCGCGCAATGGATGCTCCCCATGGCACAAGTCCCGCAAGGCCTTGGCGGCGCCCAGCTCCGCGAAAAACAGGTGACGCAAATACAGCAGCGGCTGGTCGGCGATGTCGGTCGCGCGGATGATTTCTTTTTGCTCTACCATGAAACGCGACCGCACCAGTTACGGTGGCTTCAACGATGCGGGTCAATTCGGCGACGAGCCTGATAACGTCTTGCTCGGGGTAGGCGCAATGACCTTGGCTGCTGAGCTCGAACAAGATGTGCCGCAGCGCTGCTCGGGCCCGCAGCGGCGACTGGGCTTCGATACCGAGCCGTTGGGCCAACTCATCCGCGGTCTGGAAGCCGACGCCGCGAATGTCCTGAGCCAGGCGGTATGGATTGGCGCGCACGATCTCGATCGACTGCTCGCCATAGGTTTTGTAGATTCGGACGGCGCGGTTGCTGCCGATGCCGTGGCTTTGCAAGAAGACGATGATGTCGCGCACGACCTTTTGCTGCTGCCAGCTCGCGCGGATTTGGGAGATGCGGCGCGGGCCAATGCCTTTGACTTCCTTGAGAAACACCGGACTTTCGTCAATGACGTTGAGGGTCCGGGGCCCGAAGACTTCGACGATCCGGTGAGCGAACTGCGGTCCGATACCCTTGATCAGTCCGGACGCCAGGTATTTCTCGATGCCCTCAGGGGTGCTGGGGGCGACGGTGCGCAGGCTGTCGGCTTTGAATTGCGGGCCGTGCTCGGAGTCTTGTTCCCACTTGCCGGTCGCTTCTAGGTATTCACCGGCGAGGGCGCAGGCGGCTTGACCGACGACGGTGGCCAAGCCCCGCTGGCCCTTGACCTCGACGCGGAGTACGACGAAGCCGTTTTCGGGATTGTGAAAGGTGACCCGTTCGATGGTGCCGGCCAGCGATTCGCTCATTAGAGGTTATTGTACCGCCTTGGCCGTGGCGCCTGTCCTCTGTCGGCAGGACGATGATGAACGGCCGCATTTTATCGAGAATTTTGGGGCCGATACCGCGCACGCGGCGCAGTTCGGCAACCGCATGGAAGGGTCGGGCGGCGCGTTCCTCGATGATGCGTTGGGAAAGTTTGGGACCGATGCCGGGAATGCGCATGAGTTGGGTCGCAGAGGCCGTGTTGACGTCCATGGGACCATCGATGTCCACGCCCTTTTTGGACTTGGCTCCCGGGCGTTTGGACGGCTCGACAGTGAGCGGCAGACTAGGGAGCGGATCTTCGCGCGCGGGAGTGGCGCTCACGACCACCCACGAGCGCAAGCGTTCGAGCGTTGCGGGGCCGATGCCCGGCACTTTGCGCAGATCATCCACGCCGCGGAACGGCTCTTGGCTGCGCGCCTGGACAATGCGCTGAGCCAGGTTCTCGCCGACGCCGGGCAAGAGCAACAACTGCGCGTGGGTCGCCGCGTTGAGATCGATGCGTTGGGCGGGGACGGTGCCGGTTCCGGCTTCAAGCGACTGCAGTAAGCTCTTGTATGCCAAGAGACGCCGGCCCCGAGCAACAAGACGGCGACGGCAATTTGCAGCGAAAGCGGCCAAGCGGCGCACGGATACGGCCGGCGCGGTGGTTGCCGGAGTTGCCGTAGGCATGGTTGGGGGCACGCTCCGCGGAGCATCCATGGTGCAACTCAAATAAGCGAGGTGCCTTTATGGTAACAATGTTGGCGAACGAAGGCGAAATGAAAAACCGATGGAAAAAAAGCCGAGAACGTGCGCGTATTCCCCTCTCCCCTGTACTCGGGGGAGAGGGGTAGGGGTGAGGGGGATCAGGCGGCGTGCAACAACTTCATGTTTTCGCGAGGGGTTCTGTCCCCCCTCACCCTCCCTCTCCCCCGAGTACAGGGGGAGAGGGAATGTCTTGAGTGGGCTTACGAATGACTTGATTTGCGAAAATGTGTGGTTTAGCGCATTTGATTTTATCAGCGTTGGCCCAGCAAGTCTTGATAATGAACTTGGCCAACCCGTGCGCGGAGCGAAAGATGACGAATTAACGCGCTGCGCGGGCGGCCTTGCTAACAGGAGCGCAGACCATCCAAACCGCTGACACCATCGGGGCCGACCGTGGCGACAATGGCTTCCGATTTTTTGTCGAGCCGGCGGACGCGTTCTTCCATCTCCTTGCCGGGTTTGAAGGTGACGACGAGTTTCGGTTCAACGTCCACGCGCTCGCCAGTGCGCAGGTTCCGCGGCTTTCGCGCTTTGCGCCGTTTGACCTCGAAGACCCCGAAATTCCGAAGCTCGATCCGCTTCTCCACCAACAGCGTGTCGACGATGGCATCAAAGGTCTGCTGGACGATATCTTTGGTTTTGAGCTGGGTCATGCCGAGCTTTTCGGAAATCTGTTTGACGATCTCTTTTTTGGTCACGGGTCATCTCTCCCGAAGTGGCAAGATAATAGTATTTAAGTGTAAAGAGGGCATGGATTAATGTCAAGCAAAAAACCGCCCACCGCCAACGACGATGCCAAACTGGGCCACTTCTTTGATCCAATGGACAGTCTAAACTATTACTGAAACGAAATCCCGTTGACCAGCATTGGATTCGGCAGTTCTACCGAGAACTTCGGTATAACAAGGTTTTATCGCCAGCGCCAGACTTGCCTCGTTGGATTTCCGTAAAACGACGTTACGCTTGGTGCATCCTGGTGAGATTTTTATTTGTAGGACGGCTCTCCTGAGCCGTCCAGCCGCACGGACGGCTCAGGAGAGCCGTCCCACAAAACGCATCAATCGAATCTTATAGGCGTGAGGGCCTCACCTTTGAAAATCGCAGTTGTCGGCACGGGATACGTCGGCCTGGTCACCGCTACTTGTCTTGCCGAAAGTGGCAACCAGGTGATCGGCATCGACAACGACGTGAGCAAAATCGAAACGCTGGCTACCGGGAAACTGCCAATCTATGAGCCGGGTCTGCTTGAGCTCGTGCAACGCAACAACCGCGAGCAACGCTTGACCTTCACCGCGGACCTGGCGTCCGGCGTGCAAGCGGCGCAACTGGTGTTTATCGCGGTCGGCACTCCGCAGGGCCCAAGCGGCGAAGCGAACCTCAGCAACCTCTGGGCAGTCGGCGATGCGCTGGCGAAACGCCTACCGCCGGACTGCACCATCGTCATCAAAAGCACCGTTCCAGTCGGCACGAATGCGCAGCTTTGCCAGCGCTTGAGCGAGCAAGCGGGCCGGCCTATCGACGTGGCCAGCAATCCGGAGTTCCTCAAGGAAGGTGCCGCGATCGATGATTTCATGAAACCTGATCGCGTCGTCGTCGGCGTTCGTCAACCGGAAACGGCGGCCTTGCTTCAAGAACTGTACGCTCCATTCCTACGAACGGAACGTCCCTTCCTGGTCATGTCGCCCGAAAGCGCCGAAATGACCAAATATGTCGCCAACGCGATGCTCGCCACGAAGATCAGCTTCATCAATGAGATGGCCAACGTCTGCGAGCACCTGGGCGCCGATATCAATGACGTGCGCCGCGGCATCGGCCATGACCAACGCATCGGCTTTCAGTTTCTGTTTCCCGGTCCGGGTTATGGCGGCAGTTGTTTTCCCAAGGACGTCAGCGCGCTGGTTCATTTGGCCAAAGCGTTAAAAATTCCGGTTGATCTCATGGAGGCCGTCGATCGCGTCAACATCAATCAGAAGCAAGTGTTGCCGCGCAAGATCCGCGCTTATTATGGCCCGCTTCTGAAGGAAAAATGCCTGGCCGTCTGGGGCTTGGCTTTCAAGCCGCGCACGGACGATATTCGCGAGGCGCCGGCGCTCGCCTTGATCGACGCCATGCTCCGCGAGGGAGTTCGGCTGCGCGTGCATGATCCGGAGGCGCTCGCGAATGCGCGGCAACTCTACGGCGACAAGCTCGTCTACTGCGACCGCCCCTATGGTGCGCTCGAAGGCGCCGATGGCCTGGCCATCGTCACGGAATGGCAAGAATTTCGCCGTCCCGACTTTGACATCATGCGCCGGCTCATGCGCGAGCCGGTCATTTTCGATGGCCGCAATCTGTATGAACCCAAAACGATGGCGGGCCTGGGATTCAAATACTTCGCCATTGGCCGCTAAAGAGCCGCGCACGCAGTAAGCGGTTTGAGCGGTGAGCGCACCATAAAACCGCTTACTGCGTGCGCGGCTCTTTGCCCTTGACAGCTTTGGCGTCCCTCTTTATCACGCCGCCTTCAACGTTTTGTTTCACTAGCGATGCGATGCGCCGTATGGGCCGCGGGGACCAACGCGCACATTTGGGGGGATGGGCCATGAACCGATGGCTTGGACTGCTTGGGGCGTTTGTCTTAGGGCTGGCGGGGTGCGTCAATCCGCAGACGCGGGGGCAATCGGAGGAAGAATCCGAGCGCGATAAGGACCTGGAGGTTCGCACCATCGGCGATGTCACCGAAGTCTCCAACGTTCAGCAAATTCAGGTTAGCGGTGTCGGACTCGTCACAGGCTTGGAGGGAACAGGCCACTCCCCCTTGAGCGCCTTTCGCACCATGCTCGAGCAGCAGTTACGCAAGCAAAAAGTGGACAATGTGAAGGCCTTGCTCGATTCACCCAACAATTCTCTGGTGCTGGTCACGGCGTTCATACCGGCCGGGCGCGCAAGGGCGACGTGATCGATGTCGAAGTCACGCTGCCCGCCGGCAGTCATACGACCAGTCTGCGGGGCGGCTATCTGCAAGACTGCGCACTGCGCGACTACGACAACACCAAGAGCTTACTACCCAGCTACAAGGGCGCCAACAGCATGCTACCCGGCCACATACTTGCCCATGCGCGTGGGCCGCTCTTGGTCGGCTTCGGCAATCTGGATGAGCAGAATGAGCTCAAGCGAGCGCGCATTTGGGGAGGCGGCATTTCTAACCTGGATCGGCCTTTCTACTTGCTGCTGAAGAATGACGACAAGTCCGCGCGGATCGCCAACGCCGTCGCCGATCGGCTTAACCTCATGTTCCAGGACGATGCGCACGCGCAACGAATCATCCAGCAGAACCAACGCTTGGTGCTTCTGGACAATGTGACCCGCGAACTCAACGAGAAGCAAGATCATGGCCCGGGACAAGCCGAAATGGCCAAGGCGGTCAACAAGGAACTCATCAATCTGCGCGTCCCCTATGCCTACCGCTATAACGCTGAACGATATCTGCGCGTGGCGCGACTGATGCCGCTGCGCGAAGTGCCTGAAGAGCGAGGCCGGTATCGCCGCCGCTTGCAAAAGATGCTGCTGGATCCGGCCGATACGGTGCGAGCGGCGTTGCGGCTGGAAGCGCTGGGCAAGGAAAGCGTGCCGGCGTTAAAGCGGGGCCTCGACAGCGAACGGCCGCTGGTGCGTTTCGCCGCGGCGGAAGCGCTGGCCTATTTGGGAAGCACTTCGGGCGTCGACGAACTGGCGCGCCTGGCCGAGCAACAGCCAGACTTGCAGAGATATTGCCTCTTGGCTTTATCCGGTTTGGATGAAGGCATTTGCCGCACCAAGCTCAGCGGAATGCTTACCATGGACGATGTCTCCCTACGTTGCGGCGCCTTTCGCGCCCTGCGGTTGCTCGATGAAAGCGCCCCTCGGCTGCGGAAAGAGCTGGGCGGAGAATTATTGGGTCAATCGTATTGGCTGCACCAGGTGGCGCCGAAGTCGGCGCGGCTGGTCCATTTCGCCTTGGGCAAAAAAGCCGAAGTCGTTCTGTTTGGCGAAGACATTCGCTTGTCGCCCGTCAAGGTGTTGGCCGGGCCCGAATTTGCCGTCTCGGTTGAGCAGGGAGACGACCGCTGCACGCTTGCTCGCATCACGGCGCAGGGCGGCGTCAGCCATAAATTCAGCTCGCTGCGGCTCGACGACGTTCTGCGCACCATGGCCGAGATGGGGGGCGGATACCCCGAGGCTGTCGACCTATTGCGCAAGCTCGACGATCGCCAAGCCCTCAACTGCCCGGTCGCGGCGATGGCGTTGCCAACAGTCGTCAGCGTCGAAGAACTGGCCGACGCCGGCCGCAATCCGTTGTTCTTGAAAGAAGCGGCAATACACGGCAAAACGGCCGACTGAGTTGCTATTCACTCTTTGGGCTAGGCATGGGTGCCACGGGCAGCTTGTCTGCCGCTGCTGGGGGGAGCATGTCAATTCGGGTTTGCACGGGCAGACTAGCCGCCCGTGGCACCCATTTCTTAACCCGCCTTGCGTTCGT
The DNA here is from genome assembly GCA_963750865.1 of uncultured Planctomycetota bacterium. Taxonomy (GTDB): domain Bacteria; phylum Planctomycetota; class Planctomycetia; order Gemmatales; family Gemmataceae; genus CAVVSQ01. Next base: position 382,164 of record CAVVSQ010000012.1, on the reverse strand, counting down.
GTTGGTCGCGTAGAGCGGCCAGTTGCTGGCGGCGCACGGCTTCGGGCGCGTAAGGATCAAACGCGACCGAACGTTGCAGGATCGCACGCAAGACTTGGAGAGCCTGGACGCGCATTTCCACATCGCGGCGTTCGAGGGCGGCGAGCAAGGCGTTGACCGCTGCTTCACCGCGCTCGACAAGCTCGGCCGATGCATGGGCCTGGTCGGGCGTTTTGAGCCCTTCAATGAGGCGCTGAATCTTTTCCTGCTCCAAGACATTGTGAATGGCGTTTGACGGAGTTTTGGAAGCTCGGGCGCCGGCAAAATCCAATGTCGGCGGCGCCGCGGCGACAGTCGTCGGAGCGGGATTCTCGCCAAACGTATCTTCGCTGAAGCCGCGTCCGAGATATTCGCTGATGGCGATGGGATCGCGTATGATCTGCGTCGGCGTCCCATGCGTCCGGACCTTGCCGTCCTTGATCAAGTAGCTGCGGGTGGTGATCTTCAAGGCTTCGCGCACGTTATGGTCGGTGAGCAGGACGCCGATGCCTTGTTGCTGCAGTTGCTTGACGATGGCGCGGATTTCCGCGATCGTGATCGGGTCGATGCCGGTGAACGGCTCGTCGAGCAAGATGAGGAGCGGCTCGCAGACCAGGCAGCGAGCGATTTCGAGGCGGCGTTTTTCACCGCCGGAAAGCCGGCCTCCGGGAGTTTGGCGCACCTTGGCCAAACCGAATTGCTTGAGCACTGTTTCAGTGCGCGTCCCAGCGTTCCTGGCGCGTGAGCGGCCTGTCGAGGGAGCGCGATTTGGGCAAGACTTCCAAGATCGCCAGGATGTTTTGCTCGACGGAGAGTTTGCGGAAAACGCTGGTCTCCTGGGACAAATAACCCATGCCCAGCCGAGCCCGCTCGAACATCGGCAGCCGGGTGACATCCGCACCGTTGAAGAACACCTTGCCGGCGTAAGGCGTGATTTGGCCCGTGGCCATGCGAAAGCTGGTCGTTTTGCCGGCGCCGTTGGGGCCCAAGAGGCCGACCACTTCGCCGGTGTTCACTTCGAAGTCCACGCCATCGACGACGCGGCGACGACCATAGATCTTCACGAGCCCGCGCACTTCCAGCAAGGGCATGGGATATTCTCCTCGGCGATTTATCTAAGTTGTGGAACGGCCCTCCTGAGCCGTTCGTTCGGCCGGACGGCTCGGGAGAGCCGTCCCACAAATGCTTGCTGCCCTTATATCCCAAAACAACGATGCTCGGGCAAGATCAGTCGAGCGTGGATGCTTGCGGGCTTTGGGAAGCGGCACGGCGTTTGCTTTCCAACACCGGCGATAATCTTGGTTGCGAAGTTGCTCCTAGAGGAAATCCGCCATGTTGAACAAAAGTCTCAAAAGAATCGGCGATGCGCGCTGGGGTTGTGCCGCTTGGCTGCTGGGATTGCCGTTGCCGTTCGTGATCCTTGCATTCCTCTTTGGCGGCTGTAACCGCTAGTGAGCAGGAATTTTCCTTAACTAAGGAAATATCCTTCCTAGTACAAACTGGAACCTGTTGTAACCATTCATATCGAACAGATGAACCTCCTCGAAGGAGAATGACCATGGTCGAGCAAGTGACGTTGCCGCGCCGGAAGATTTTGTGTCAGTGGGCAGTCGCATCAGTTGGGGCGCGATTTTTGCCGGCGCGCTTTTGGCGCTGGGTATTTACTCTCTGCTCACTGTTCTTGGCGGAGCCGTGGGACTGTCGATCAGCGACCGCGTGCAGCCGACGACACTCAAGAATACGGCCATTGTGTGGGCATTGCTTACCCTCGTCGTCTCGATCTTCGTGGGCGGGGTGGCTACAAGTCAATTCACCGTGGGCGAGACCAAGATGGAAGCGCTGCTCTATGGCGTCATCATGTGGGCGCTGCTTTTCGGCATCCTCGCGGCCTTGAGCGCGGCAGGGGTTAGGAGCGGCTTTCATGCGATGGCGGGCATGGCCGACTCCGCGCAAGCGACATCCACGCAAAGTTGGGAGACACTTGCCCGGCAGGCGGGCGTTCCCGCCGACCAGATCGAGACTTGGCGCCCGCGCCGCGCACGCCGACAATCCCGCCAACGATGAAGCCAACAAAGAGGCGCTGACCCGGCTCACCTGGTATGCCTTCGGGGGAACCTGGGTATCCATGATCGCCGCCGCGGTCGGCGCACTGGTGGGCGCAGGGCCGAGCTTCAAGATCGTGACGGTGCGCACGAACCGGTATTAATTGAAATATCATGCGGAATTAGGCGACACGGTTGGAACTCAAACGTGAAGCAAGGCGAACTGCCAAACAAAGGGCGAATGCCAAGCCCACTAACAGCAACCATTCACCGCGCAAGCCTCGTTGGATTCTCTTGGTTGGGGGAGCGATAGGTTCGCTTTCCTCGTCGTTGGATGCATTGCTTGGCGCTTCACGTTGCCGCGGCGTGTCGGGAGCGCTTCGAGTCGGCGCCTTCGGGAGATCGCTGACGTGGGGCGGCGCCAGGGGTGGTGGTCGAGTCATCTCCGGACTCGGAACATTGGCATTTGCGCGGACACGGATATACGCTGCCAGTCGATCGATGCTCTCCTTGCTCCAAGTAACATCTTGACGATGATCCTTCGCTTGCAAGCTCCGGGCGAGGGCAACCTCGGTGTCGCCGGCCATGAACGCCTTCAGGCCGTCCATGAGATAGTCAAGCGCGTCGTTGTTGCTCAGCGGCCGCGGCGAAGCGCCCGCGCGAATGAAGTCGTGCCGGCGATCCGTGACGGCGCGATCTTTTGGAGAGTAGGGCAGGTGACTTGAAGTCGGTGGGGGCGTGCGCCAAGCTGAAATCGCTGACAGTCACAATAGGGGGAAATGCCAGCGTCGTGGCGCCGACGGACGTCTCTTTCCCGATCGCCTTCGCGGTTGGCGGCTTTTTGTCCTGGCTCGCCACCCGCGCCCGTATCGTTTCGATCAGGCGCGCTCGCTGGCGGGCGCGAGCGTCTTCAATGTCCCGAAACACTTTGGCCGGCGTATCCGACCAGTGGCTCTGAAGCGATGCGATGAGTCCTCGGGGCGTGTTCTCCGCTTGCAACGCGAGTGCCTCAGCCGCATCCAAGTCACCGCGCGCCAGCGCTGCCCGCGCCGCGCTCAGGCACGTCTTGGCGTCCCATTTGTCCGCATTTGCCGGCAGTGAAAGTGTCGAGACGGCCAGCTCTGGTTGTGCATCGATCTCGAACGCGGCGCATACCGTGAACAGCATCGCCAAAAACACCAAGCGGCCTAAAGATACCGAACGCGGAGCCACACGTGGCCTCCTTCCCCGACGCTACGAAAGTCTATGGATGGGTGGTCAGGCTATCTTCAAAACGCGCTCGGCGGTCAAGACCATTTCACATCAGATCCGCGGGATTCGGAGTACCTCATCCCGCGGCTTGGAATTTAGTGCAAAGAGAGTTCAAGCCGCGGGATGAGGTACTCCGAATCCCGCGGATCACATCCATTGGCAGTAGATCCCATGCGGGGCATACAATCGGAACGACCGGCCTTGTTTTCGCCACCCGAAGAGGTTCCACATGCCGCGACTTCTCTTGTATTCAACTTTGCGTGCTTTACAATCGATAGTGGAAGACTGGGGGACATGGGCCGCGGGGCCTTGGCGTAGGTCTGCCATTCGCGGTTACATTTCAAGGCGGCCCAACGGCGGAGAATTAAAATCATGGTGCAAGGCTATTTTACCCTTCAAGAAGCGGCTGAATTTCTTCATATTGGGGCCGACGAACTCAAGCAGATTGCCCAACGCAAGGAGATCCGATCCTTCCAGGATCGAGGCACGTTGCGGTTTCGCGTACAGGACGTACACGAGCTGGGACGGCAGCGCGGCGCGGGCTCCAGCGACCCCGATTTAATGCTGCACGACCCGCTGCCGGCGACGCCAAAACCCGCTCCCAAGAGCCCTCGTCCCGCCGCACCCAAAAGCCCCAATCTCACCGGTCCCAAGACCCCAGCGGGCCCGCGGACGCCCACCAAGGAACCGACCACCGGCGATGACATATTCGATTTCTCCTTGGATGTCGATGACAGCGTCGACATCGGCCGGGAAATCCTCACGGGCAGCTCCAAGAAGTTGACTCCAAGCGCCAAAAGTCCGGTCCGGTCGCCCCAACCTCCGCCCGGCAGCGACAGCGATGTCAAGCTGGTCAACACCGGCAACAAGGAAGGCAGCGACAGCGACGTTCGTTTGTCCGGCCGTGACAGCGATGTGAAGATGGAGGATGCCACCGCCAAAACGCCCAAGGTGAGTCGCAATCCCGCGGTTGCGGCTGGCTCGCCCACGCCGAAAAAATCGTCAAGGCTCGCTTCGCCCCAGCCGGATAGCGCTCCCAGCAAACCACCCTCGCGTGCTACCGGCGCCGCCCAACCCGCCGATAGCGGCGTGCGCCTCGTTCCCATGGACAGCGATAGCGACGTCAAGATCGTCGGCGCCGGCTCCGATGAAATCACTCTGGGTGCCACGCCTCCTCAATCCGCGACCGATAGCGACATCCGCCTGGAGAAATATGCTCAGCTACCGGCCGACTCCGGTGAAGGGGTCATGCCGCTCACCGAGGAAATCAACCTCGACGAGGAGATACGCAAACAGGAATCCACCCTGCGCCAGCCACAAGCGAAGGTCAAACGCAAGTCCAAGCTCAAGCTGCCCACCTCGTCGCCGTTCGAATTATCCGAGTCCGACGCGGGCGTCAAGGAACAGAAATCCGGACCCAAACCAGTCTCGGTGCCGGATAGCAGCGACTTTGAGCTGCGCCGGCCACTCCCAAAGATGACAGCAGCGACTTCGATTTGGGCGCCGCCAGTGACGGCAGCGGCAGTGTTTTGCTCCAGCCGGACGGCAGCGATGACTTCAGCCTTGAGCTTTCCGAGGAAAGCGCGTTGGCCGCCGAGCCTTCCAACTTGGCCGCTCCATCGAGCGGTATTTCGCTCAATAACCCGGTCGATGCCGGTATCTCGCTCGAAGACGGCAGCGCCGCCGACAGCGATTACGATCTGAGCCTCGATGTGGAATCCACGCCGAAGCCGGCGCCGGTCGGCGCCGGGGGCGACAGCGAATTCGAGCTCACTCTCGATGCGGACGATTCCGGGCCGCAGTCTGCCGTCCCTAGCCCTGCCGACTCCGACAGCGAGTTCGAACTGACGCTGGATGACAGCGGCGGCGTTTCTCTCGAAGAGGATAGCCCCGCGAAATCCGGTGAAAAGGATATTTTCGAGACCGACTTCGAAGTCCCCGCTCTCGAGGACGACTCCGGCTCACAGGTCGCGCCCTCGATACCGATCTGGACAGTTCCGACTTCGATATTGCTCTGGATGATTCGGCTGTCGAGAGCGAAAGTCGCCAGCGAGGTGGTCGCTCTCGACGAAGATGCTGTTCAGGTCGATACGGAAGGTCAAGAATTCGGTGAACTCGAAGCCGCCCAGGCGGAGGACGAGGTTGCCGAAGTCGCCGATGACGTTGACGACGCCAAGACCGTCGTCCGCGAAAAGCTCGTGCAACCGGCCCCCTGGGGTGCTCTACCCGTCGCCTTCATGTTGCCCTGCGTCATTGTCATGGTCCTGGTGGGACTTTTGGGCTTCGAGCTAGTGCAAAGTGCCGGCGGCTATAAAGCTCCCGGCTATCTCACCAAAGCTATCGCCGACATGATCGGCAAACCAATTAAATAAGGGACGGAGCAAAAGCATTAGCCACGGATTGAACACGGATCAAACACGGAAAAAGCGGAAGATAGGCAATATGTTTCTTTCATTCTTATCCGTGTTTGATCCGTGTTCAATCCGTGGCTCCGTTTTTCTTGCATACCTTCCAACGAACCGTTAAAGTCGGCCCAATCGGTAAACCGATACCTCTTACCACGGGGAACTTCCGGGGAGTTCCCCAGTCTTACGTGGGGAGAGGTGCATGCGAAGTCTTTCACGATGGCTGCTGTTGGCCTGTGCGCTCGTACCCGGCCTGACTTCCGGCTGCATCATAAATCCCCTCGGCATGGGTTTCGGCACCCCGATCCCGGTTCAGCCCTGGGTCGCGGAAAGCATCCAAGAACGCATCGTCAACAAGAACGATCACCGCACGCCGATCTTGCCGCCGATCCCGCCCGGCTATCGCCCCTTGTGCGAAGACCCGCCCGATCGCGCCGAAATCTTGCGAACCATGCCGCGCGTGACGCGCGGCGTCCCCTTCGTCTACGAAGAGCACCGCGACGACATCGAGTTCACCGTCGAAAGAATTGGCGACACCATCGACCCGCCGCGCTTCTTTCCTTTGATCGGCCCCGCGCAGCTTCACCATTGCCATTGGAAATGCACGGTTTACTACAACGAAACCTTGGAGTCGATGTATCCATTCCCGTTCCAAACAAAACGCCGCCGCGTCGAAGTCGTCTACATCGACAAGGACCACCTGCACATGTGCGTCACCGGCGCCGATGCCCAGGCATCCGTCAACCACGATCTCGTAGGCGTGCGGCCTTAATGAGACAAACACGTAGCCACGGATGGAACACGGATTGAACACGGATAAGGCCTAATAAATACCAAGAAAACGTACTCAATATCTTGCATTATCCGTGTTTGATCCGTGTTCCATCCGTGGCTAATACTTCCTGTCAAAACATTGCTGGTTCTTTCAATAGGTGAGAAACACCATGGTCCACAAACGACGCTGGCTTTGGGTGACGGCAATATCGGCGAGCCTGGGACTCGGCGCGGCCGCCGTGGCGCAATCCCCGAGCTTTCAGCCCCTCAAGGGTCTGTTCGGTTCCAGGAGTGCCCCTGAGCCAAAAACGCAAGATGACACGCGCACGACCAAAATCCAGGTCGAGCTTGCCTGGCTCGCGGATCCCATCACCTTTCCTTATTACCTCGAAGCACAAATCAAGGGCGAGCAACCTTGAGGTCCATGGCTACGTCCCCAGCAAACTGGTTCGCACTCAGGCCATCAGTCTCGCCAAGCTGAACTGCCCGCTCACCGTCATCGATTCGATGAAGGAACATCCGAGCCTGGCCGTCCACCCGATCCAGCGCGCACCCGAGCAACTCAAGAGCGCCGCGGAAACGGCGCTGCGCGAGGCTTTGCCGGGCCAACGTTTAAGCGTCCAATGCCAGGCCGACGGAACCGTCCAGGTTGCCGGCTCGGTGCGCTCGCCCGACCAAAAGCTCAAGGTCAGCCAGTCGCTCCGCCGCCTGCATGGCTGCACCAGCGTCGCCAACTTGACGCAAGCGCCCGAACAGCGCCCAACAAACGCCGCCGCCCGTGAGAAACGTCGCTGCCGTGAGCGACCCCGAACCCAAAGGCGCGCCGGTCGCCGACACACCGCCACAGAAACGCGGTTTTCTCGGACTCTTCGGCAAAGCCCCGACCAAGCCGGCCGAGCCTGAATACTTCAAAGTCACGTCCAACGGCTCGTCCGGCCCGACGACCGCACCGCCGCCGCAGATCGACGCCCGGCCGACGGCTAACGCCAAGGCAATGCCGATGCCGACCGGCGAACCCTACGAGACGCGCGGGCTAATCGTCGTTTCCAACACCGACGGGCCCAGCACGCGCTCCACCTCGAATCTCGGACCAACCCAGCCGGCCCCCGTCACGCCCGATTGGTCGGCATCCAAGACTGCTCCGGCCAAGACCGACGCCCCAACGCCGGCTCAGCGCCGCGCAACTTAAAAAGCGCATTGAAAGCGCCGTTCCCAGCGTGCGCAACGTGACCGTGAACTTCACATCCAAGACCGACGTGCGCGTCGAATGCATCGCTCGCACAGGCGACAGCAGCACTGCCGCCGGCCAACTGTTGACCCTTCCCGAGCTGCGCCCGTACAAGGTCGATCTGCAAATCCAATTGCCGGAACAAAACTAGCTCCCTCTTTTAATCCTTGCCCTCGCTCCCTATAGCCGTTAATCTCGCTCCCTATGAGCGAAGTTACCCATATTCTTAACGCCATTGCCGACGGCAATGCGCTCGCCGCCGAGCAGTTGTTACCACTCGTTTATGACGAGCTGCGCAAACTGGCGGCACAACGCTTGGCTCAAGAAAACCCGGGCCAAACGCTCCAGGCCACGGCCCTCGTCCATGAGGCTTTCATACGCCTGGTCGATGTTGCCAAGCTCCCGCAGTGGAACAGCCGGGGACATTTCTTCGCCGCCGCCGCGGAAGCCATTCGGCGTATTCTCATCGACAACGCCCGCCGCAAACAGCGTCCCAAGCATGGCGGTCAGCGGCAACGCGTCGAACTGGACGAAGCTCTCAGCGTCGCTGACGCCCCGGCGGACGATGTTCTAGAACTCGACCAGGCCCTGCGCCGCCTTGAAGAGGTCGATCTGCGTGCCGCCAAGCTCGTCAAGCTCCGCTACTTTGCCGGCCTCAGCATGGCGGACGCGGCCAAGGTGCTCGAAATACCGCTCCGGAGTGCCGAACGCGATTGGACCTACGCGCGAACCTGGCTTCACCGGGAACTGACGCAAGGCCGCGGAAACGAGTGACGTAGTCCGTTTGGGCAAGGATCGCGCATCCTCCAAGCCCCGGTAGGGGCGGCCGACAAAAGCCCAGCGATAAATCGCTGCGCTTTGTCGGTCGTCCCTGCCGGGACTGAATACAAATGCCGCCACGGAGTGGCGGCCTACGTTTCTTGGCGGGTTCTATTGTTTTCCTCGCACTGTAATTAGCCTCAATTATTCACCACAGAGTCACAGAGGCCACAGAGAAATCCAAGGTTTTAGCCTATGCAATTTAGCTCTGTGTTCTCTGTGCCTCTGTGGCTAAAACGTCTTGTTTGAATTGTCCGGGATAGCCAACACGCCGACGGGGAACCCCGATGAACGCCAACCAGGATCAGGCCAAGGACATCTTCCTCCACGCCGCCGAAATCGCCGTGGCCGCCGAACGCCAGGCCTTCATCGCCGACCAATGCGGCGGCGATGCAGCGCTCCATGAGGAAGTGGATCAACTCCTCCTGCACCTCGAACAACTCGGCCCCTTTCTGAAAACGGGCGGCACCACCTTGACGGTCGCCGCTCCAGACTTGATCAGCGAACGGCCCGGCACCGTCATCGGCCCCTATAAACTCCTGGAGCAAATCGGCGAAGGCGGCTTCGGCATCGTCTTCATGGCCGAGCAGCAAAAGCCCGTCCGCCGCAAGGTCGCCCTCAAGGTCATCAAGCCCGGCATGGACACGCGGCAAATCATCGCCCGCTTCGAGGCCGAACGCCAGGCCCTGGCGATGATGGATCATCCGAACATCGCCAAGGTTCTTGACGCCGGGGCCACCGAGTCCGCCAGGCCGTATTTCGTGATGGAATTGGTCAAGGGTCTACCGATCACCGAATATTGCGACCAAAAACGTCTCACCGCGCGCGAGCGCCTGGAATTGTTCATCCCCGTGTGCCAGGCCGTGCAGCACGCCCATCAAAAGGGCATCATCCACCGCGATCTCAAGCCTTCCAATGTCCTCGTCACCGAGCACGACGGCACGCCGGTGGTGAAGGTCATCGACTTCGGCATCGCCAAGGCGACCGGCCAGCAATTGACCGATAAAACGCTGTTCACCAACTTCGCCCAGATGATCGGCACGCCCCTTTACATGAGCCCCGAGCAGGCGGCCCTGAGCAACCTCGACATCGACACGCGCAGCGACATCTACGCGCTGGGCGTGCTTCTCTACGAGCTTTTGACCGGCACGACGCCCTTCGACAAAGCCCGTTTTCGCGAAGCCGGCTATGACGAAATCCGCCGCATCATCCGCGAGGAAGAGCCGCCCAAGCCGAGCACGCGCATCAGCACGCTGGGACAAGCGGATGACACCGTGTCGGCAGAGCGCAAATCCGACCCCAAGCGCCTCAGCCAAATCTGCCGCGGCGAGCTGGATTGGATCGTGATGAAAGCTTTGGAGAAAGATCGGACGCGCCGCTACGAAACGGCCGCTGCCTTTGCCGCGGACGTGCAAAGACATCTCAACGATGAGGCGGTGGAAGCGTGTCCGCCGTCGACGCTTTACAAATTCACGAAGTTCGCGCGGCGCAACAGACGCGGCCTTGTGACCGGAGCGTTGGTGGGCACCGTGCTGTTGGCGGCGATCGTGGCGGTGGCCGGCACCATCGGCTGGCAGGCGCACGATCGGGCTACGCAACAGCAGTTGATCGAGCAAGCGGCGGGCGAGGACCTGCGTGAGGCGGAGACATTGCAGAAGCAGGAACAATGGGCCAAGGCGTTTTCGGCGCTGGAGAGGGCGAAAGGCCGGCTGGAGGGGAGCGGCCTGACAGCGCTTCAGGCCCGGGTGGAGGAGCATCGGCGTGAAGTGAGATTCGTCGATCAAATCGAGAAGGCACGCATGCAAATGCTGCAAGTCGCGGGGAGAGATGACCGCGACTTCGCGGGGGCGGAACGACTCTACGAAGTTGCCTTCGCGGATAACGGCATAAATTTAAAGGCGCTGGACTCGCGCAATCGGCGCATCTCGTTGAGACTTCCGCAATTCATGCCCATCTTGTGCGGGCCTTGGATCACTGGGCCTACTGCAAGGACCATTTGCCCAAAGAAGACGGCAAACTTTTACGCGACATTGCCCAGGCCGCTGACGATGATCCGTGGCGGCGAAAGCTGCGTGATCCAACATTGCGCAAGAACCGAGCGGCGCTGGAAAAACTGGCGGCAGACAAAGCCTTCCCACAGCAGCCGCCGGAGACTCCTGCTCATTTTGTTTGGTCTTTTGCAAGATGCGAAGGCGGAAGCGGCCGGGATACGCCTCCTTAAAAAGGCGCAACCGCTGCATCCTAATGATTTTTGGATCAACTATCAACTCGCGAATTCCCTTGGTGAAAGTGTAGCGAACTGCCGCGCAGGCGACTGCTTTCGGCCGCGCGGCCTTGGCCATTCGGCCAGACAGTCCCCGTTGTCTATCTCACGCTCGCTAACGCGCTGGGAAATCAGAAAAAGGGCATAGAAAACTGGCCCGAGGAGGAGGCGCTACTTCGCAAGGCCATGGCCATCCAACCCGATAATCCCCATGTGTACAACCACTTCGGCAATTACCAAGCTTGGCAAAAAGAATTCGCAAGCGCTGAAGCAGCCTTTCACAAGGCCATTGAACTCAAACCCGCTTTTGCCGGAGCGTTCCATAGCCTTGGCTGGACCTTTCTAGACCAGCAGAAACTGCCCGAAGCCGAAGCCGCCTTCCGCAAATGCGTCAAACTCCAGCTTGACGACGCACGAGGGTTCAACGGCCTCGGCGTCGCCTTGGCCAAACAGGAGAAGCCGCGCGAGGCGGAAGCGGCCTTCCGTAAGGCAATTGAACTCAAACCTGATGCCATCGAGGCGAACTTTGGCCTTCTCCAGTCACTGCGCAGCAGCACAAGGTAGCGGAGGAGACCACATGTGCTCAAAGGCTCGTCGAGCGCTTACGCAAAGCCATTGATCTAAAACCTGACGACGCTAAGATATACGATGACCTTGGCGTCACCTTGCGCGAACAGAATAAACCGCGCGAGGCCGAAGTGGCCTTCCGTAAGGCCATCCAACTTAAACCCGACTTTTCCGGAGCATACGCCAATCTCAGCAGCAGCTTGCGTCGTCAGAATAAGTTCAGCGAAGCGGAGGAGGCCGCCCGCAAGGCCATTGAACTCCCTTCCGATTCTTTGCACGAGGCGTACGCCGAGCTCGCAACCGCGTTGTTCTTCCAGGGAAAGCTCCCCGAGGCAGTGGTGGCGTTCCGCAAGACGTGTGAGCTAAATCCCAACGATGCCTCGTCGCGTTACAACGCCGCCTGCGCCGCGGCCTTGGCTGGTTGCGGCCAAGGCAAGGTTACCCCCGCGCTGGATACCATGGCGCGGCAGTCCGTTTCCGCGAACAAGCCCTCACATGGCTGCGGACTGAACTGACCGACCACCAGGAACTCTTGAAAAAGGAACCCGACAAGGCGCGGCCCACGGTCCGTAAAGAAATGGAACATTGGCAACAAGACGCTGATTTCAACGGCGTCCGCGGCGCCGACGCCCTGGCCAAGCTGCCCGAGGCCGAACGTCGGGAGTGGTCGAAGCTGTGGGAGGACGTGGAGGAATTAAGGAAACGAGCGGGGGGGAAGTAGGTCGCCAACCTCCCAGCCCCGGTAGGGGCGAAAGACAATAGCCCAGCGATTCATCGCTGGGCTAGGCATACGGACAAGAATTGAGTCCCGGCAGGGACGGCAGAGAAACGCAAACCCACTGCGGCAACCGGCCTCTGCCGCCCCTACCGGGGCTAATCCGAGGTTGGCTACGGCATACCCAGCGATGAATCGCTGGGCTATTATCGGCCGTCCCTACCGGGACTGAAAACGAAACGCGGCCCTGGCCAAGCTGCCCGAGGCCGAACGCCGGGAGTGGTCGAAGCTGTGGGAGGACGTGGAGGAATTGCGGAAACGAGCGGGGGGGAAGTAGGTCCCGCAATCTCCCAGCCCCGGTAGGGGCGAAAGACAATAGCCCAGCGATTCATCGCTGGGCTAGGCATACGGACGAGAATTTAGTCCCGGCAGGGACGGCAGAATGACACAAGCAACGACCTGCACTGCGGCATACCGGCCTCTGCCGCCCCTACCGGGGCTAATCCGAGGTTGGCTACGGCATACCCAGCGATGAATCGCTGGGCTATTATCGGCCGTCCCTACCGGGACTGAAACGTGGAGGAATTGCGGAAACGAGCGGGGGGGAAGTAGGTTGCACGTGCCGGCTAAGGAAACAAGATCGTGAATCCTTCTTCTAGGAAATGATGATCGTTCGTCAATACCTCCGATACGCCAAGCGCCCGCATGCCCATCATCGACCGGCAGTCGATCAGGCTGTACCCTTTGTCGAGCCGGGCCTCGTAGAGCGCCAGCGCGGCATCAAAGTCTGCGCGGGTTTGGGGCATGACAATAAGATGATGGTCATTTCGGATATCGCGAACCGTCGCGGCGGCATAAGAGCGGCCGGCCGGTCCCGTGGATGCCAAGGCGTTGAGGAATTCCGTGAGAACTTCGTCGGTGGTGATAACGTGGGTCGATGAATTCGCCCCCGCCCAACCCCAGGCCGCGGCATGCCACGCATCGCGCGGCCGAGCCAAGGCAAGCCAATAGAACGTGTCCGCGAAAACGGTCGTGGGCATCGACGGTTACTCAGGCCGCTTCGGAGTGCCGTACAAATAGTGGTCGTGCTGCGCAGCTAGATCGTCGGGTAAAGCGCCCAGAACGTCGGGAGGCAATGCACGCGCGCGGGCCACGATACGCTCGGCCAGGGAGGCTCGCGCCGGCTCCAAAACGATACGACCGGCTTGCACTTCAGCCACCAAGTCGGTGTCCGGCTCGACTCCGGCCGCACGGCACAATTCAGCGGGCAGCGTCACTGCGCCACTCGTGTCTGCCCTAAGGATGGTAGACATAATACGTCCTCCCCGAGAAGTCCTAAACGGCTTCGACGGTAACAGTCATGAGCGCCTCGATGATTGCGAAAGATTGGCATTAGAGCGTAGTGTATCGCGTTCGCTGAGATCCAATCAAGGCAAACCCACCGCGGAATGGCGGCCTCCTTTCAAAAAGCCGAATTTTTTTGGCGGGTTTCACCCCATTTCCTCGCACTGTTAATAGTCCCACAAGCACATAAGTCCAAACTCGCCGGCCGTCCGCACGGCGAGACCTGAACGCTCTCACGACAGCGGACCTGGAGATCTTTCATGTTGCGCACGTTTCGACGCCAGATGAACTTCAGTCCGCTAATCGCGCTCGCCGCATTCCTGGCCCTGGCTTGCCCCAGTGCCGAAGCGCAGGAGAGAGCGGAAACGCGGGTCAAGCCCTTCTTTGTCACGGGAGGGGGAATCGCCGCCAAAGGATTGCCCACCGTTCCGGGAACGCCGGCGCCCCAATGGGCGCGCGGGCATGCCAGCGAGTTGGGCCGATATTTTGCGCAGGGAACCTTCGAGCTACTCGCCTTTACGGGCCCCACGACCGCCACGTTTTCAAGTGCCAGCCCATGCATATTTGTTGACGCCAGGGGGGACCAACTGGCTTTCACCTATGGCGATGTCACCAATCATGCCATGCAACCAGGTCAGGTCCAGCTCTTTCCTGCCGGCGGCAACAAAGTCGTCGCCCGGTTTGTCGCCGAGTTCAATCCGTGGCTGCCTCAATGCACGGGACGCTTCGCCAACGTCGTCGGCGGCAGCTTTACCATGATCGCCGTGAGCGAGCCTTTCGTGTTTGGTACGACGACGCCGGTGCGGTATCAGTGGGCGGCGCCGGCTCGCTTATTTTCGGTCGGGATCAGTGATGTTTCAAACGAATCCAGCGATGAATCGCTGGGGTCGCGGACCCTGTGGGGCACGTTTCCAACGTGCCCGACATTCAGCGGGCACGTTGGAAACGTGCCCCACAGGAATCAGACTTAAACACAAACAATGGAGATTTTCCCATGTGGTTTTTATCCCAACGCAAGACCCGCCGCACGCCGATCACCCGTTCTCCACGCGGTAAATTCCGCCCCCATTTGGAGGCGCTCGAAGATCGCACCGTGCCCTCCGCCGGCTGGGCTGACGCCCTCGGCACGATCGGCGGCACCTACGCCCACGGTGTCGCCGTCGATTCAACCAATGCCGCCGTCTATGTCGCCGGCAACCAGATCGCCAAGTACACCACCGACGGCCATGTCGCCTGGTCGCAGAGCCTGGGCGGCTCGTCCTACCTTGCCAACGTCGCCTGGGGCGTCGCCGTCGATTCGACCGGCGCGGTTTATGCCTCGGGTTATTTCACGGGCTCGATGACGCTGGGCACGCAAACATTGACCAGCGCCGGCAGCGACGATGCCTTTGTCGCCAAGTTCGATTCAACCGGCAATGTCCTCTGGGCCGAGACCTTTGGCGGAACCGGCGACGATCGCGCGTACGGCATCGCCGTCGACAATAGCGGGGCGTACGTCGCCGGCCGTTATTCCGGCACCGTCTCCTTCGGCGCCAATTCCTTGAGCAGCACCGGCGACACCGATGTCTTCGCGCTCAAACTCGATCCGTCGGGCAATGTCGTGTATGCGACGGGCGCCGGCGGCACCGGCCATGATAGCGGCAGCAACATCGCGGTCGATGGCAGCGGCCAAGCATACGTCACCGGTTATTTCGCCGGGACCGCTACCTTCGGGTCCGTCAACCTGACCGCCGGCAATACCTACGCCGGCTTCATCGCCCAGCTGAACGCGACCGGCAGCTTCACTTGGGCCCGCCAAACGAGCAGTGCCAACGACCAGTCGAAGGCCCAGGTTCAAGGCGTCGCCGTTGACGGTAGCGGGCACGTGTTCGCGACGGGCACTTTCACCGGCACGGCTACCTTCGGCGATACCCTGGACGACGGCAGCGGGGCAACGACTCTCACCGCACTCGGCACGACCGACGCCTTTGTCACGAGCCTCGATACTGGCACCGGCCATTTCCTCTGGACCGAGCAGATCGGCGGCGCCGGGGCCCAGACCCACGGCTACGGCCTGGCGCTCGATGGCGCGGGCAACGTCTACACGGCAGGCTCCTTCGCAGCCCCCGCGGGCTCGGGCATTGACTCCGATCCCGGCTCCGGCAGCGCCCTCTTGACGATCCAGAGCAGCAATTTCTTCCAGGACGGTTTCGTCTCCGAGTTGAGTCCGACCGGCAGCTTCGTTGGAGCCTGGCAGCAAGGCGCCAGTTCGGGTAATTCCGACGCCGCTTCCACGGGCGTCGCCGTGGGCAGCGACGGCAGCGTCTACACCGCCGGCACTTTCATCGACGCGTCCCGTTTTGATACTGGCACCGCCTATGTCTCGCTCACCGACACCGGCGGCGATGGCTTCGTATCCCGCATGACCCCCGGCCAAAGCGTCATCATGGGCCAGGTGTTCAACGACAAGAACAACAACGGCGTCAAGGACGCCGGCGACACGCCGTTTGCCGGCGTGACCGTTTACCTCGACCTCAACAACAACGGCGTCCGCGACAGCGGCGAACCGTACACCACCACCGATGCGCAAGGGGCCTTCAGCTTCAACCATCTGGCCCCGGGCACCTACACCGTCCGCGAGGTCGTCCCTTCGGGTTACACCATCACCACCGCGACCTCGTTCACCGTCAACCTGGCGGCCGGCCAATTCGACGACAACTCCAGCTTCGGCGACCACAAAACGCCGAAGACCACCGTCTACTCCAACAACCGGTCGGTCTCCACCACGAGGACGCCAACCCAACGCCATCTCGTCAATGTCAATCAGCGACAACTATCCCATCCAGGACTTGAGCATCACGCTCAAAGTGACCAACAACGCGCTCAATCCGCTCACGATCATCCTCTACGCCCCCGACGGCACGCCCGTCACGCTGTTATCGAACACTCCCGGCCAACGGCACCCTGACCTACCATGTGCCCGCCTTTATCGGCAAAAACGTCAGCGGCACGTGGACGCTGGAAGTCGACGGGCTTGGCGGGAGGGACGCTGAATAATTGGTCGCTGAGTGTGTTGGGATAGGCCAAGCGACTGTGGGGCACGTTTTCAACGTGCCCGTTGGGCGCAGGCACGTTGGAAACGTGCCCCACAGTGTCCGTTAGCCGGTACGGTGTACTCATCTCGCTCCGCGAGATGAAAGAGCATCTCGCGGAGCGAGATGAGTACACTTCTCCCTGCGAAGGCTTAGGCGGCCGATTATCCCGAGTGCCAGGTGAAAGCCATGGACTTTTATTTTGGGGCAAACCACAGCCGCACGCTGCCGTCGTGGCTGGCGGATGCGAGGGTTTGGCCGTCCGGGGCGAAGGCGAGGCCGGTAACGAAGTCCTTGTGCCAGTCGATCGTCAATCAACTCTTGAGCGGCGGCGACATGCCAAAGCTTGATGAGGTGGTCGTCGGCGCCTGTTGCCAATCGGGTGCCGTCGGGCGTGAAGGCCAGGGAGCGCACGACGCCCGTGTGGCCGTGCAAGCGCGCTAGTTCCTCAAGCGTGGCGCCGCTCCGAAGGGTAATCGTGCCATCGAAGACCTTGGTCGCCAAACCGACCGCCAATACCCCTCCATCGGGGGCATAGCGCAGGCAGCGCACCCTTTCATCTTCCACACGGGATTGCAGAAGCTCACCCGTGTCAACGTCCCAGAGCTTGACCACCATTTCCGAGCCGCCGGTGGCCAACCGCTTGCCATCGGGGTGGAAAGCGACGGCGAAAATGGGTTGGGATTCCTTGACGAGCAAATGGCGGTGGGCGCCGGTAACCGTGTCCCACAACCGCACGGTGCCGTCTTCGGCGCTCGACGCCAGCGTGCGGCCGTCGGGGGAAAGAGCCAGAGCGAGAATATGGCCCTGTCGGCTGTCTATTCGTTTGCTCTTGGGCCGTTCGGCATGATCCGCCGGCGGGTGCCAAAGCTGAATTGTTCCGCCGGAATCGGCGCTGGCCAGCAAATGGCCGTCTTGGCTTACGGCGCCGGCTGTGACGAGAGCTGAATGGCCGCGAAGGGAAGGCAGTTCGCGCTTGCTTTGCGCGTCCCAAAATCGAACGCAACCGTCGTCGCCCGCAATCACGTGTTTGGCCGTCAGGCGTGAAAGTGACCCACCATGGCTCCTTGCGGCCTTGGGTCAAAAGGCAACTCAATTCGGGCCCGCTGATGTCCCATAAGTTGACCAAGCCATCCTCGCCCGCGGAGATCAAGGTCTTGCCGTCCGGCATCAGCGCCAGGGATCGTATCAAGCTGTTGGTTTTGTAACCGTTGGCATTGAAACGATCCACCCGGTCTTTATCACTTACTCCGGTGAACTTGTCCAGCAGCCGCGAGGTATTGGCCTCCCATAGGTAAATGCGGTCATCCATGCCCGCGGCGGCAAGTAAGCTGCCGTCTCCGCTAAACGCCATCGATGCGACGGCAAACTGATCCAAAGTGCTTTTGGATGGATGGAAGATCACGCCTTTTGGACCGCCCAGGGCAACGGCCTTGCCATCGGGGGAGCTCGCCATCGACTTGATTGAAGTGCCTGTGGCCCAGCTTTCCAGCACCTTTCCGGTGTTTCCGTCATAATTCATAAGCATGCCGTCCAAGCTGCCCAAAGTGGGACCGCCAAAACCTGGACGCCAAAGAGTCAGGAATGGCTGGGCGAGATCATCACGCAGCGGAACGCTACGCGCGGAGCCGAGGGGGGTCGGTGTCGAACAACATCAGTCGCTTCGATGTCACCGCCAGCGTCTTGCTGTCGGGCGCAAAAGCCACGCCAAACAAACTCGGCTGCACAGCGTGCGAGAGATCGGCAACCTCTTTTCGGCTAACGACGTCGTAGAGTTTCAACTGGATCGGTCCAGAATCAGCCATACCTGCGGCGGCCAACAACTTGCCGTCCGGCGAAAAGGCCAGAAAATATATCGGGCCCGTGTTTCCGGTCAGAACGCCATTCTTCTTCCAGGTGCTGGTGTCCCAAAGGGTAAGTTCGCCGCCGTACCTGCCTACCGCCATGACCTTGGCGTCCGGCGAGAGCGCCAGCGCGTAGGCGGACAGGCCCATTGGTTCGAGGCATTTGGGTTCGTGGCGGGCCCTGTCAAATAAGAAGAACCATTCGAACCCGCGCCGGTCTTCATCGCCACCGTTGGGCTTGAGGGAGGCAAGCAAGTCCAACGTCCCCCGCGGCGCGTTCTTGTTCCATTCCTGCCAGGCCTGGCCAAACTTCGCCAGATAGGCGCGCTCGGCGCGGTCTTTGTGCCCGCTTGTTTCCTCCGCCCGGCGTCGGCTGCGCTCCGCGTCAAGCTCTTCCTGGTGTGTTTGCTCGAGAAAATCATACCAAACGATACCGCCGGCCAGGAGCGCCAACGTCACGCACGACAGGACGAGAAAAGCGGCCGGCGCCGGCCGCCGCCGCACCCATTTCAGCGCACGCTCCAAGCCGCTCGTCCGCCGCGCTTTGATCGGCTCATGCCGTTGAAAGCGGCGCAAATCTTCCGCCAGAGCCGCGGCGCTCGCGTAGCGTTTTTCCGGGACCTTCTCCAGGCATTTCAAGCAGATCGTCTCCAGGTCAAGCGGCACGTCCGCGCACAGTCTCCGCGGCGCCACCGGGTCGGTCCCCTGGATCGCTTGCATGATTTCGAGGGACGTGCTGCCCGGAGATGGCTTGTGCCGTGTCAAGAGTTCATAGAGGATCACGCCCAGCGACCACAGATCGCAAGGCGGCCCCACGTCCTTGGCTCCGCGGGTTTGCTCGGGCGCCATGTAGGCCGCCGTGCCCAACAGCATTCCCGTCGATGTCGCGTCGTCCGCATCCAGCACCATCTTGGCCAAGCCGAAATCCGCGATCCTCGGCTGGTAATTCGCCAGCGACGCATGCTCGGCGGCGGCTTGGCCGTTCACTGCGCCACCGCTTCCCGCGACGCTTTCCAAAAGGATATTGCTCGGCTTCAAGTCGCGGTGCAGGATGCCGCGTTCGTGCGCATGCGCCATGGCCTCGGCTAACCGTTCGATCAACTGGGCGGCGTCGGACGGAATGACGGGCTCGGCATGGCGGCGCAGCCATTGCGCCAGCGTCGGGCCGGAACAATAGCTGGAGACGATGTAACAGACGGGACCGGCCGCACCCGCTTCGTGGATGGGAATGATGTTGGCATGATTGAGCAGCGCGGAGGCTTGGCCCTCGCGCAGAAACCGGCGCCGCAGCGTGGCCGTCATGATCATTTCGAGCCGGGGCACCTTCAAGGCTACTTGACGTCCCAGCGCCGGATCAAAGGCGAGATAGACGACGCCGCCGCCCCCGCGCCCCAACTCGCGCACGATTTGGAATCGTCCCACCGCCGTCGGCAACTCTTCGAGGGGAGTCGAATCGTCGGTTGCCTTTCGTTCGGGCGAAGTGCTTGTAGACCCGTGCTGGTGGCGCCATGCCCCATCCAAAAGCTCGACAAAAGCTTGCGCCTGGGCAAGCCTAGGCCCAAGTTCCGGTGAGATATCTTGGCTCGGCTGGGTCTCCCCGGTCAAGAGCCGCTCGTCATGCGCCGCCAGCAGCCGGGCAAACTCGTCATCCAGCGGATTTGGCTCCGGCGTCCCCATATGACCCTCACGCCACGGCAATGCCTACTCCGAAGGAGTTATATCCCCGAGCCCAGGGTTCGCGCAGCGTACCCTGGGTGACGCGATACGGCGGAAATTTACCCCAAGGGGGTTGCATCCCATGCGTAACGCTCGATCCTTTGGAGATTGAACCCCTTTGGGGTAAATCTTACGCGTTCCAAGACCCAGGGTACGCTGCGCAACCCTGGGCTTTGAGACGCAACCCCTTCGGGGTATATCCTTGTGCTAATGCGATGATGCATCAAGCAAGCCGCGCAGCTCCTCCACCGCCCGCGCCCAGCGTTTCTGAACCGCATCCTCGCTCACGCCCAGCAACCGGGCGATTTCGACGAATGACTTACCTTCTTTTTGCCGCAAGCCGATCAGTTGGCGCTGCTCGGCGGACAGTTTTCCGAGCGCCGCTTCGAGGGCAAGCAAAAGCTCCCGATTGACGGCGCGCTCGCTGGGAGACGAATCCGCGTTGGCCAGGTTTCGTCCAGCCTGCCCGCTCGACCATTCACTCTGCCGCAGCTCGCGGTCAAGCCGGCGTTTTTGCGTCTGATAGCGGTCACGCAGGTCGTTGATGTTGTTGCACAAAATCTGCCTGAGCCAGATGCGTAAATCGCCCGATTCATGGCCTACGAAGCGCTGGAAGCCTTGGGCGGCTTCCAGAAAGGACAGTTGCACCAGGTCGGAAGGCCCTTCCTTGGCCTGCAAGTCCGCATCGAGCTCCCCATTCGCGATTTGCAGCAGGTAAGGGCGAAACTCCTCGAGCAGCCTCCCCAGCGCATCGAGCGACCCCGCCCGAGCCTCCGCCAGCAAGCGCGCGACCATACGTCACCAATCTCCCTGGCGGGAAAAAGCCGCCGAACCGACAGGAACTAAGAGATTGCTGCCTTGTTTTCTCCGGCCCCCGGGCGCGGGAAACGTTGGCTCATTGTGACCTTTTTTGCGGGCAAAGCAAGGATTGTTTGTCGGGATTTGTTTGTATTGCCGCTGGAGTGAGGAAAGGAAGGATGATTTCGTGAGACGCCCGTTGGCGGCTTTTGCTGGAGCGGAAAAATCGCCACCGAGTGGCGGTCTATTTTCGAGAACTTTTTTGGCGGGGTTCACCTGCGTTCCTCGCACTGTTAATAGTCCATAAACACATAAGCCCGGACGCGCCTCCCATCCGAACCTGCGTGCCATGCCCACCGCATTTGGGTGGGCATGGGGAGCCTTCCACCATCGGGTTGATGTGTGGTTCAAAGGTCGCTCCGGTAACGTGCGCGGGGGCCGTTGTGAGTGAATCGGAAATCGTTGGCCGTGGTTTGTGATTTCTTGATGTGCTGTATTCCTCCGTGCCCACCCAAATGCGGTGGGCATGGCACCTGACGAGATTTTGGAAGCGTTTTTTCCACAGGAGACCCATCATGAAGTACCCGTATTTGCTCGGAGTGTTTATGGGAGTGGTGCTTACTCCGAACGTCGTGATCGCCCAGCTAGTTGATTTACCACAGATCTCTTTCCCGCAGATGCCCCATCTTCCTGAACTGAGGATCCCAGAACTCCGGATTCCGCTACCCTCGATCGACATTCCAATAGGTCACAAGACAGATAAATGGGAAATCCGACACAACCTTGAGAGCAACGGGTGGTGGGTGGCCTACGGCAAGGAGCTTGGTTACCAGGATTATTACAATTTTGTTCAAGCGGTCGCAGGATCAGTCGCGACTGAAAACCCTGCACCAGCGATGGCCTATCTGCAAGCCCTTGTGGCCGAAAGCATCGCCGTTCTGTCCACTAATGCGGGCGCGGAATTCGGAAACAAATTGCGCGATGTCGCCCAGCGCGAACTTGTCTCGGTTTTCTACGACGCCATGAAAAACGGGCGTGTTCGCACCATAAAGCTCAACAGGCTCGAAGTCCAACTTGGGATGGCCACTTATAACCGGCAGGAATCGTTTGTTCCACTGCCCAATACCTTCCAGCCATATTTACGGATGCGGATGACTATCGACGCTCCGGGTATGGAGCAGGCAAAATACCATTGGGTGGCCACCGTCTTTAATCCAACGAATACAGCCGTCAATTACGCCTTCTACTCCGAAAGCGCCTGGAACCGGTTTTCCGTATCTGCACGCGGTTGGCGCTGGCACTCTCTCGATTCCGCCACTGCTCCAACATTCAAAGTCGACTTCGACATGGGGCCTCCAGCACAGCATCAGCATAAGGAATACCACTTGAACAACCACCGTCTCTTTATTGGCACCACACCGACTAACGCGAAAGGTGAGCCCTATGCATTCCGGTTCGACGCTCAAAAGGGATGGGATTTATATCGTGGAAAGCAATGATCTTAGGGATGTCAAAAACACAATTGTAGGAAAGACAAGGCCCAAGGAGAAGCATCATGCGTGTTAAGATTTTGCTGGCATCTACCGTCCTTCTGACGGCTTGCACGGGGATTCACGCCGGATGGCGTATCGTTTTCGAGGGAATAAACACACACATGGAGTATGTACCGGAAACTGTTAGCACGTTTAACGACCCTTTGGCTCCGCCGCCTAGGAAAGTCGTTGTATACATTCACAATGAAACCAATATCGCGCTCGCGTACAAAGTGAACGGCCAAGCGGCCACGCATAAGCAAGGAGAGCAACAGTTAAACAGGGCTTCACCCGGAGCGTGGACTCGTTGGACGCTATCAGGAAATCCTCCGGTTATTAACATCGCGTTTGACGACGGACAGAATCGAACCGTCTCTTACAGGCTTGAGTCGAATCGTTCCTACGAGTTTCGGATCGCTCAGGGGGGCCGCCTCGAGTTGTTTCGTAGGCAGCAATGATTATCGTAATTGATTAGCGGGTCTAGCCGCGATTTTCCCAGGGTTTTTGCCATATTCCTTGTCACAGTGCCGCGGGTGATCTGCTTCCAGAGTGAGCACACCCGGAAAATGAAGGTTCCTTTTGCCGAGCCGCACCGGGGTGTCAGGCCCACCGCATTTTGGGTGGGTCTGGAGGCACCGCACATGTTCTGGCGGCGAAAAAGCGGGCCTAAGAGGGGACGAGTGCCTACACGGGCGATACGGCGGCTAGCGTCGTTGCCTCCTATTGCGGCGGTTCGCCCATCGTCGTCTTTCGCTCCGCGAAAGACGACGATGGGCGCTCCTCCGACACATCCCATGCCCCAGCCTCACCCGATTCATGCCATCGGCGATGTCCCCGCATCACTTCTTGCCATCTAGTTGCGCCGTGTCATCCTCCCGCGGCGGCGGCTGCTTGCCATACTTGGCCTCGTAGCGGGCGGCGTATTTGGCCGCCAGACTTGGATCACAAATGAAGCATTGCGATTTGGCGCGGTCGTGGAGGTCACACCAGTCGCCCTTCTTCTTGAACTCGGCGGCGACTTTGCCGCTGCACATGCTGCACTCCGCTTCAGGGACGCCATGCTCGTCGCACCACCAGCCGCTGTGATCGTGGACCGTCTTTTCCGTCACTTGAGCCAGGGCAACTTTCGTCTGTTCGGGCTTGGGCTTGTCCTTTTGTTCCGTGTTGCAACCAACACCAGTGAGCAGCATGAGGGGAAATAGCGAGGCTGGTAAGCCGAGCCGCCATGGCGTCGTTTTCATCAATAACTCCCTTGAAATCAAAGTAAGTCCAACCGTTAAACGGAAACCGTTGTAGCCACGTCTTGCATCTCCGCGCTAGGCTGTCGACCGAGCTTGGTCTGGCCCGGCAATTGAAAGAGCAGATAGAGCACCCGCAGCACGAGCAGTGACATCACCATCGCCCCGATGACGCCGCCGATCACGACGGTCGCCAAGGGGCGCTGCACCTCGGCTCCCATGCCGGTGCTGAACGCCATGGGCAGAAAACCGAGGCTCGCCACCAGCGTCGTCATCAGCACCGGGCGCAGCCGGGTCATGGCGGCCTGCCGCACCGCTTCGTCCAGCGCCAGACCCTTGGCCCGAAGTTGGCGGACGTAGGAGACGAGAATCATGTCGTCCAGCACGGCCACGCCCGACAGGGCGATGAAGCCGATGGCCGCCGAGATCGAAAAGGGCATGTCCCGCAGCCACAGGGCGAAGATGCCGCCCACCCAGGCGAACGGCATGCCGGTAAAGACCCGCAGCGGCATCCACGACATTGTGGTAGGTCAGGTAGAGCAGGCCGAAGATCAGACACGAACGCGACCGGCACCACGATCATGCAAGTCGAGTGCGGGCACGCGCCAGGTTCTCGAACTGCCCGCCCCACTCGATGTGGTAGCGGCTCGGCGGCATCTGCACCTTCTCGGCGACCTTCCGTTGGGCCTCGGCGACGAAACTGCCCATGTCACGGCCGCGGACGTTGCAGGTGACGGTGATCCGGCGCTGGCCCCATTCTCGCGTGATCGTGGACGGGCCTTCGACGACCTGCACCGTCGCCAGGCGCGACAGCGGGATGCGCTCGCCGGACGGCGGCCGAGATTTCCAGAAGCGCCGATGGCCTCCGGGACTGGTCCGGTACTGCTCCGGCAAGCGCACCACCAGCGGGAAGCGCAGTTGCCCTTCGACCACCTCGCCCAGCGGCTTGCTGCCGATCGACTCCACCAGGTCCAGCACCGCCTTGGCCGGTATGCCGTAGCGGGCGATCTCGTCCTGCTTGACCTGGATTTGCAAGACCGGCTGGCCCGTGACCTGTTCGACGGCGAGGTCGGCGATGCCGGCGATGGTCCGCAACACCGCCTCGATCTCCTTGGCCTTGGCCGTCAAGCATCGGGAAATCGTCGCCGAAGAGCTTGACCGCCACGTCCGAGCGCACGCCGGACATCATCTCGTTGATGCGCAGCTCGATCGGCTGCGAGAACGAGAGCCGCTGGCCGGGCATTTCCCGCAGGTCCTTCTCGATCAGCTCGGTGAGTTCCGCCTGGGTGTGGGCCTTCTTCCACGTGTCGCGCGGCTTGAGCGTGATGAACATGTCGGTCAGTTCCACGCCCATCGGGTCGGTCGCGACTTCGGCGGTGCCGATGCGGCTCCAGACGTGCTCGTACCTCGTCGGGAAATGCCTTCAGGATGGCCTTCTCCATCTGCGTGTTGGCCCGGATCGATTCGTCCAGATCGGTGCCGGCCAGCCGCACGACGTTGATGACGATGGCCCCTTCCGAAAGCCGGGGCACGAACTCGGAGCCGAGGTTCGGGGCGATCATGCCGAAGGCGACCACGAGCACGCCAAGGGCGAAGCCGATCACGAGCAGCTTGTGGTGCATGCACAGCCGCAGGATCGGGGCGTGGATGCGGTGAGCCAGCCGCATCAGCAGCGGCTCGCGCTCCTCGATTTTCCTGGGCAGCAGCAGGCTTGCCAGCACCGGCATGAGGGTCATGCGACAGAACCATCGAGCCGGCCAGGGCGAAGATGACCGTCAGGGCCATCGGCCGGAACAGCTTGCCCTCGATCCCCTCCAGGTCAGGATCGGCAGGTAGACGATCATGATGATGAGTTCGCCGAACAGGGTCGGCTTGCGGACCTCCACGGCGGCGTCGCGCACCATCTCCAGCTTGCTCTTGCCCCGCAGGTCGCCGTGGGCGATGTGGCGGACGCAGTTCTCGACCATGACCACCGAGCTATCCACGACCAGGCCGAAGTCGATGGCGCCCAGGCTCAGCAGGCTGGCGGCGATGCCGAAGCGCAGCATGCCGGAGAAGGCGAACAGCATCGACAGCGGGATCGCCAGGGCCACGATGAGTGCCGCCCGCAGGTTGCCCAGGAACACGAAGAGGACGGCGATGACCAGCAGGCCGCCCTCGAACAGGTTGTTGCGGACCGTGTCGATGACGTGATCCACCAGTTCCGTGCGGTCGTAGACGGTCTCGACCTTCACGTCGGGCGGCAGACGTGGTTTTGATCTCGTCCAGCTTGTTCTTGAGGTTCCACGTGACTTCATGGCTGTTCTCGCCCATGAGCATGAAGCCCAGGCCGAGGACGACTTCGCCCTTGCCGTCGGCGGTGACGGCGCCGCGCCGGATCTCGTGGCCGATCTCCACGTCGGCCACGTCGCGGACGCGGATCGGCACGCCGTCCTGGGCCGTGACGACGATGTTCTTGATCTGCTCGACGTTGACCGTGCGGCCGATGCCGTGGACCAGCAGCATTTGGCTGTTTTGGCGAATGTTGCCGCCGCCGACGTTGCGGTTGTTCTTCTCGACGGCCTCGCACCACTTCGTCGAAGGTCAGGCCGTACTTGATCAGGCGGGCGGGATCGATCCGGACCTGATACTGCTTCTCGAAGCCGCCCCAGGTGTTGACCTCGGCCGTGCCCTTGACCGTCCGCAGCTTGGGCTTGATGACCCAGTCGTGAATCGTGCGCAGTTCGGTGGCGTCGTCGCCCTTGCCGGTGACGACGTAGTGGAAGACTTCGCCCAGGCCGGTGGCGACCGGCCCCATCTTCGGGCGCTCGATGCCGAGCGGCAATTGCGTGCCGCCTAGGCGCTCGTTGACGACCTGGCGGGCGAAGTAGATGTCGGTGCCGTCCTCGAAAGTGACGACGACCTGCGACAGGCCGAACTTCGAGACGGAGCGCAGCGTCTGAAGCCGGGGCAGGCCGCTCAGCACCTGCTCGACGGGAAAGGTGATCTGCTGCTCGACCTCCTCCGGGCCCAGAGACGGAGCAACGGTGTTGATCTGCACCTGCACGGGCGTCGTGTCGGGGAAGGCATCGATGTCCAACTGGCGCATCGACACGACGCCGACGACGGCCAGCGCCAGCACCCCCAAGACCACGAGGAAACGGTTGTTGAGCGAGAAATCGATGATCCAGTTCAGCACGACCGATACCCCGTTGGTATAAACAAAGCCGTCCAGTTCAGCCCGACCGGGCTGTTTATTTGTGGCATCCTCAGCCTTCGCCCAAGTTGCCGCGCAACAGTTCCGCCCGAAGCGTGCCGCTGCCGGTGGTCGCCACCAATTCGCCGGGCAGCACCCCGGCGATGATCTCCGTCTGCTTGTCGTCCTTGGCCCCCACACGCACCGTGCGGATGTGGAACACCTTCGGGGCCCCGGGCTTCAAGAAGTTCTTGTCGCGCACAAAGACGACGTAACAATCACCTTCCCAATGAATCGCCGCGTTGGGCACCACCACGGCCTGTTGCTCTTCACGAAGAACGACCTTGCCGTCGCCGAAGGTGTTGGCGCGTAGCCGTCCGTCCGCATTGGCGAGAATGGCCCGAGTTTTCACCGTGCGCAGTCTTATGGTCTGTTTCCGTGCTGATCCAGCTAATGAGTCCGACCGCTTCGCTCTTGGCCCCATCGGGTAGGAAATGGACTTTTTTGCCAACGCCAACGGACCTGGCATCCTCCAGGCGCAGGTCAAGCGTCAACCACATCGTCCTCGGATCGGTCACCTCGAACAGAACTTTTTTGGTATCCACGACCTCCCCCGCCACCACGTCACGGCTCACGACCACGCCGTCGAATGGAGACGTCAACGGCAGCAGATTGGCGGTCGTCGTTTTCGGATCGAACAAATCGGCCAGCTCTTTAGAGATGCCCAGGAAACGTACCCTCTCAGCGAGTTCAGCTTCGGGCGACTTTTTCGAGATTTTGCAGATCAATTGGTAAGCCGAGGTTGATAAGGGCTTGCTGGCCGGTCGAGAGCCGAATCTGGGCTTCACTAAAAGCCGTTGCCGCCTCCCGAACCGATCGCTCGGAAGCCGCTCCCGAAGCGGCTATGCTTTGCAAGGCAGCGAGAGCTTTCTTTTTGAGGCGAACCTGCACGAGCGCGTGCAGCAACTCGGACTTGGCCCGCCCGACCTCAGCGGCGTCCACCAAGGCCACGACTTCTCCGGCGCGGACCCAGTCGCCGACCATCTTGAACGTCCGATACACCGTGCCGGAAACGCGCGCCGACAGCCGAGCCGTGCGCGTTGGATCATAAGCAATTTCGCCATTTCCCGTCACGAACTCAACCATGGGGGCGGTCCAGACCGGCTCAACCTCGATGCCGGCTCTTTCGACGGCCTCGGCGGACGTAAACTGAATGCGGCGTTCATGCGATTTGCACTTGCTGTTGTTCTCGGTCCGCTCGGTGAAGTCGAGGGCACGCTGGGCACGCGCAGATCTTCCGAGGAAATCCGCGGTGGAGTCGGGAGCTGCGCGACCTCCGGGTGCTCCAGGGGGCATTCGTGGACGCCATGGCGCTTGCACCACCCATAAGACTTTGGCTTGGGGAGCAAATTCGGGTTGCATTCGACGCATTGCGATTCCGGCACGCTATGCTCCGCGCACCAGTCATCTGGTGCGGCCGCGGCGCCGCCAACAAGAGACGAGAATTGGGGAAACGTCCAACCTGAGAAATGTCCATAGGTAAGCAAACCGCCGAGGACGGCAAACACTAGGACTGAACTCGCGCCGCGGCGAAACTGCTCAATCAGCGTCATGCGCAGCGCTAGAACTTGGCTCCGACGGCTGGGAAGACGGCGGTGTTTCGGGCACGGCGCCGTCGTTGGAGGGCTGGTTCATTGTTGAACTCCGATAGGCGTTCCGAGATAGGGATTTATTGTCGGCCGCGCGGAATGTGCGTAATTCTGCGACACTAACCCGAAGCGTTAGCGAGGGAGCCCTCGCTAACGCTTCGGGTTAGTGTCGCAAGATCGCGCACGCCGATTTAGATGAGAAGCGTGCAAAAAACGACGAGAATAGACGGAGTTGAATGCTCGATAGCGCAGCCCAGACTTGGCAAACGCCCCTCCGAGTAACGGTCGGTGAACCAAGGCAACGGAGCAACCGCCGGCGCGAAGGCTCCGATCATTTCGTATCGTTGAGGCAGCTTCGACGAATCGGTTTTCTTGTTGGCTGGGCACCCGGGGGGATGCCCCTCATCGGTGGGTCGTCCGTGGTCGGCGGGGCATGACGGGCAGCAGTGGCTCGCTTCCGCGCGGGAACGTGTCGAGGAGCAATCGTCATGCAGATCGGTGCATTGACAGCCCGGCAACTGGCACGATTCTTCTTCGGCTTGCACCAACTGGCAGACGCACATGCCCGAGGGCATGAGCAACGGCCAAGCGGCAAGGAAGAAAACCAGGGACCGGACCATGCGGTGCTGCAAACACGGACTCCCGTTTAGCCAACGGACCGCTTCACATTACAATCGACACACGGGCGTGTCAATCCGCACAAAATCCGGGATGCCCCGCTCACCCGTCGTGACCGCTCGGCAGGAGGACCGCATGGTGCTTCTGAAGCACCTTACCTGAGGTTGACCGCTTCGCTCATCTCCTTGGCAAACGAGCAGCCCAGGCGCCAGGTGCCGCCTTTTTGTTTAGCGGCGTGAACCACGCGCAGGATCACGGTCCGGGCGTTTTCTCCGTTCGCACTTTCAAGGTAAACAGACAGGACTGTGCCCTTTTCGAAACGGCGCCCAAGAATCAGCACCAGACCACGCGTTGATATATCCACCGCGCGTGCCGACCAGGAGTCGATCTCCGCTCGCGCGGCTGGTCGGCAGGTCATTTCGAGGTCACGCAAATAGCGAACGGAAGCGCGGCGCTCGTTAGGAAGAGCTTGGCCGGCGGCAGGCAAATTGGATTTGAGCGTTTCGGTTTCCATGAGTGCCTCGAATGTCTAAGGGCTGGTTTAGGCAAACGTAGGCCACGATCGGGACGTTGTCAAAAAGGGAAACTACAAGCCGGCACGTGAGAATGATGGCTCATCGTCGGCGTTATTTTCTCACAGCCCTAGCCACCGGCGCACAGCCTCCTCGACCGAAGCCAATTGGTCGCTGGGCATCGGCGGCTTCTTCAGCGTCTAGGGCTAGGAACAATTCATCCGCGGCCTCAAGTAGTGCGGCCATCAGCGACACATCCCATGCCCCAACGCAACCCAATGCCCGTCCTGCTTGCTGCTGGCCACGCACTGCGTGATGAAGTTCATGCCGTCGACGCCGTCGGCGACGTTGGGGTAGAGGCTGTTGGCGCCGTCGAACTTCTGGCCGGCGGCGCGGCTGGACCATGTCGTCGTAGGCGGCGGTGTAGACGTTGGCGAACGCCTCGAAGAACGCCTCGGGGTGGCCGCTCGGCAGCCGGCACGAGCCGCTGGCCGTCGGCCGTCAGGTACGGGCCGCCGGGTCGCGGGTGTAGATCTGGTGCGGCTGGCCGTTGGCGCGGACGAGCATCTTGTTCGGCTCCTCCTGGTGCCATTCGAGCGACGCCCTTGGTGCCGTCGACCTCGATCCACAGGTCGTTCTCGCGGCCGTGCGAGATCTGCGACGCCGTCACCGTGCCCAGGGCGCCGTTCTGTATAGCGGATGACGGCGGTGCCGTAGTCGTCGAGCTCGCGGCCCGGCTCGAAGGTCTTGCAGCTGGCAGGAAATCTGCTCGGGCAGCAGGCCGGTGATGAAGCGGCCGAGGTTGTAGGCGTGCGTGCCGATGTCGCCGAAGCAGCCGGCGGCGCCGGAGCGCTTCGGGTCGGTGCGCCAGCTCGGCCTGCTTCTGAGCTGCCGCCTTGCTCCAGGCGGGTGCGCAGCCAGCCCTGGATGTAGAAGGCGCGGACGGCGTTGATCTCGCCCAGTTCGCCGGCCTGGACCATCTCGCGGGCCTGGCGGACCAGCGGATAGCCGGTGTAGTTGTGCGTGACGGCGAAGACGACGCCGGTCTTCTGCGACGACCTTGGCCAGCTCCTCGGCCTGGGCGAGGTCGAAGGTCAGCGGCTTGTCGCACATGACGTTGAAGCCGGCCTCGGCGAACGCCTTGGCGATCTCGAAGTGCGTGTGGTTCGGCGTGGCGACGGAGACGAAATCGATGCGCTCGCCGTCGGGCAGCTTCGTCTCGGCGTCGATCATCTCCTTGTAGGAGCCGTAGGCGCGTTCGGGCGCGATGTCGTAGTCGGGGGCGGACGCCTTGGCCTTGGCCGGGTCGGACGACAGGGCGCCGGCGACGAGGGCGGCGCGGTTGTCGAGGACGGCGGCGATGGCTGTGGACGCGGCCGATGAAGGCGCCCTGGCCGCCGCCGACCAGGCCCATGCGCAGCTTGCGGTTGAGCGGTGCGTTGAGGCCCATTGGGGAGATTTTCCTAAAAAGGGGATAAATAAGTTTCTCCCCATCCCCTGCCTGTGCCGTTACTCAGGCAGTGCTGTTCGGCCCAAGAGCTGCTTGGCGAGGGAGGCGAGAGATTAGAGTAGATGTTATGTCGCCAAGTCGTCATGGGGTAGATTGCGAAGGGTAGCAGAGACTGAAACAGATGGCGAATCGTCAAACGCCTCGGATGCGAAGGACAATCAGGAGATTGGCGTTCCCAGGGGGACGTGCGTTCCATAAGTTCAACTAAGACGATAATTTGCTTTCCGAGAATTCAGCTTAATGTGCGGCATCGCGGGTATCATCGACCTTTCGGGCCGGCGTCCAGTGCCGGCCGGTGTGTTGCGGCGGATGGCGGACGCCATCTACCATCGCGGTCCCGATGACGATGGCTACCTCGAAAAGCCCGGAGTCGGCTTGGCCAATCGCCGCTTGAGCATCGTCGGCTTGGCGGACGGCAAACAACCAATCTTTAACGAAGATCGTTCCGTCGCCGCCGTCTTTAACGGCGAATTCTTTGACTATCCAGAAGTCAAGCGGATGCTCGAGACCCGCGGGCACCGCTTCGCCACCCACTGCGATACCGAGCTCATTCCCCATCTGTGGGAAGATTATCAGGAAAAGATGTTCGCCGCATCTGCGCGGTCAATTTGCCCTGGCCTGCTTCGACGAGAAACGCAGCCGCTTGATCCTGGCCCGCGATCGCTTCGGCATTTGCCCGTTATTTTGGACTCGGCAACGCACCGGGGATGGCGAATGGCTTTTATTTGCCTCCGAAATCAAGGCCCTGCTCGCCTCGGGGATGGTGCCGGCGCGCACCGACTTGCGCGGCATCGATCAAGTGTTCAATTTCTTCGCGGTGCCCGGCGTGCCGACCTGCTTCGAAGGCGTCAACACCTTGCTGCCCGGAAGTTATTTGACGATCCAGCTTGCGGCCAATGGCACGCCCGCGGAGATCCGCAAGCAGCGCTATTGGGAAATGGATTTTCCCGAGCACGGCCAGGAGCAAGACAGCACCGACCCGGAAGCCATGGTGGATGGCCTGGACAAGGTTTTATCTGCCGCGGTCGAACGGCGTTTGCGGGCCGATGTGCCGGTGGTTTCGTACCTGAGCGGCGGCATCGACTCCAGCATCGTGGTCGCCATGGCCGCCAAGCTCCGCGGCCGGCCGATCCCGACGTTCACCATCCAGATCATGACGCCTCACCTGGACGAGGCGAGTCAGGCGGCCGTCGTCTCGCGGCATATCGGGGCCACGCCGGTTGTCGTGCAAGTGGGCGCCGCCGAGGTGCTCGGCACCTATCCCGAGCTTATCCGCGCCGCCGAGGCTCCGGTCATCGACACTTCCTGCACGGCGCTGTTGATGCTGGCCCGCGCCGTTCATCAGCATGGCTACAAGGTCGCGTTGACCGGCGAAGGCTCCGACGAATGGCTGGCGGGCTATCCGTGGAACAAAATCCATCACCTGCTGTCCATGTTCGATGTCATTCCGGGAATCCCCTTTAGCCGGGTGCTGCGCCGGACCGTCCTGGCCGCCAGCGGCGCCTCCAAGGAATCGGCGGCATACATTCGCCGGGTGCGCGAGACGATCGGCCACCATTCCTCATTTCAAGACATTTACAGCATCATGAGCCTATCGCGGCAACGCTTCTTCAGCCCGCATTTGCGCGAAGCGCTCGCCGATCATATTCCGTATTTGGACATCGAGCCCAACCTGGAGCGCATGGCGCGCTGGCACCCGCATGCACCAGGGGCTTTATTGGGCCGGCAGCATCCACTTGCCCGGGCATCTGCTCTCCCTAAAGGGCGACCGCGTGGCCATGAACTCCTCCGTCGAGACCCGCTATCCCTTTCTGGACGAGGAGGTGTTCGATTACCTGGCGCGCATTCATCCGCGCTGGAAGATGCGCGGCTTCAAGGACAAATACATCTTGCGGCTGTTGTGCGAGCGCTATCTGCCCAAGGAAGTCGCCTGGCGTCCCAAGGGGATGTTCCGCGCACCGCTCGATAGCTTTTTCGACAAGGTCGTGCCGCCGTTCGTCAACGAGCTTTTGAGCGAGGAATCCTTGCGAAAAACGGGCTATTTCGACGTGAACGCCGTCCAAACCTGGCGCACGGCCATACAAGAAAAGCGCGTCCCCTGGCGACAACGCTCGTCGATTGAATTGGGCCTGGTGGGTGTCGTCGCCACGCAGCTTTGGCATCATATCTACATCGACGGCTCGCTGGCGAGCATCAGCGGCGCAGGCCAGGCCGTGGGTTGAGGCACTCCGAAACTCTCGTGACCAGGCTCCGCCTGGTCACGCACTGTTCACGAGGCTCCGCCTCGTTTTCCACCGCACTCTGCGAATGTTCGCGCCCTTAAGCGATTTTCGTGCAGGCGGAGCCTGCTAGGCATCTCGTCACCAGGCAGAGCCTGGTGACGAGATGCGAAGCCGCGGGTTTCGGAGTACCTCAACCCGCGGCTTGCTTAATGCTGCCGGATACCTACCCCGCACTTGCCCATCGATTCCCGTGAGCACGACCTCAAAATAACTGTTTCCCAGCAGTGATGTTCCGAAGTGCCACGCCTGCTCGCATAGGAGTGCGAAGAAAGCGGGCCACGCCGTCACGAGTTGCGCCACTTCCTGGGCCGTGTTTGCGCCGAGGATTCGTTCGTTGAGCGCGGGATCGACGCCGGCCTTCGCCGCCAAGCGTGCTAGCAGGGCAAAATCCTGGCTGCTCACGGTGCTGTGCACGGATTCATGACCTCCGGCGAATTTGGCGAGCTTGCCGATCATGCCTACGAGGCTCACGCGCTCGATGCGATTTATTTGGCACTGGCGCAAGGCGGCGCCGAAAAAGGGCCCGATCTGAATAAACGCGACTTCGGGCAGAGCGAACATCCGCTGCGCCGCCCGCTCGCTCCGCCCGCCCACCGTGAGCACGAGATGCCCGCAACCCTGGGCGGCAGCCACGTCGATGGCCTGCACCACGCTGGCGACCCATGCCGACGTTGGAGTAGGGAACGACGATGCCGCTCGTGCCCAAAATGGAAATGCCGCCGACGATGCCTAGCCGGGGGTTGAAGGTCTTCTGGGCCAACTCGTCGCCGCGCGGCACGGAGATTTCCACGGCGACGCCATCGTGGCGTGCGCCGGCGTCGGCGAGGATTTCCTCGATGGCGGCGCGAATCATCTGCCGAGGCACGGGATTGATGGCCGGCTCGCCCGGCGGGACCGGCAAGCCCGGCTTGGTCACCAGGCCGACGCCTAGGCCACGCTCAAAGGTGATTCCCGCATCAGTCGCTCCAGCGGACGCGAGCGCGGATTTCGGCCTTATCCGTGACGTCCGGATCGTCGCCCGCATCCTTGATGACGCTGGCCCGTCCTTCGGTTTCGCTGAAGGAATTGGCATGGAGACTAAAGGTTGCGTCGTTGCCGTGCGGCAAGCGGATGGTGACTTCGGAAAACGTTTTTTGATAGACGAGAGCCGAGATTGCGCCGCGCACAGCCGCGGTGGCGCAGGCCCCCGTCGTATAGCCGGAGCGTAGCTCTCCACGAGGTGGCATTGGAATGTGTCCCGATATGCCGCGGCACCTTGAATTTGGGTGGCACGCCCTGAGGTACTCCGAAGGGCGTGACTCGACACAGGATCACGCCCTTCGGAGTACCTCAGGGCGTGCCACCCAGTCATAAAAGTCGGCTGGCCATTCGATGTTGCTGATTTACGGCAGCGCCTCGATGTAGCGCACCTCCGGGAGATGACGCCGCAAGATATTCTCGATGCCCATGACCGTCGTCATGATCGAGCTGGGGCAATTGCCGCAGACGCCCCCCAGGCGAATGCGGGCGATGCCGCCTTCCACATCGACAACTTCCAGCAGCGTGCCATCCATGTCAAGTGCGGGCCCGACTTCTTTGGCCAGCACTTGTGCCACACGGTGTTTCAATAAGTCTGCATTAGCATTCATTAAATAACTCTTAAGGAGCCGCGCACGTAGTAAGCGGTTGGACTGTACCCAACGTGCCAAACCGCTTACTGCGTGCGCGGCTCATTTATACCGCGGCCGGTGTTGGGACTTGAGCCATCTTGTCCACGTCCTCTCGGCGGTCGGCCCACCATTCGGCGGCTTGCTCGGGACTCCAATCGTCGGCTGCCGCACAAGCGGCCAGCGCCTTGTCAAGACTGGCGGCATCCGGGAAACGGTCGTCCGGATCCTTGCTCAAGCATTTGACCACGATCTCTTCAAGATCGTGCGGCACTTCCGGACGCAACTCGCGTAGAGGCATCACGGGCTCGTGGATATGAGCGACCAGCAACTCCATGGCTGAGTCGCGCACAAACGGAGGCTGGCCGGTAAGCAGGAAAAAGGCGAGGCCGCCCAGGCTGTAAATGTCCGTCCGCCTATCGACCTGATTCTTGCCGGTGGCTTGCTCGGGAGAAATGAACGGCGGCGAACCCAGGATCGTGCCGTGAATCGTGAGGTTGTTCGAGTCCCCCTTGCTCTGAAGGTTGACGGATTGCACCACCAGGCCGAAATCCAGCAGCTTGGCCACGTCGTGGACGGCACCGCGCGTGCACGCAATGACGTTGCTCGGCTTGATGTCGCGATGAATGAGGCCGATGCCATGCGCTTCGTTCAGGGCGGCACAGAGCTGGCGCAAAAAATGAATTGCTCGCCCAGGAGTCAAGGGCCCGTACCGATCAACGAGTTCTTGCAAGCTCAAGCCTGGCAAATACTCCATGACGCAATAAAAGGTGCCGTCGGCTTCGTGGCCATAGTCGTATATTTCCACCGTGTTCCAGTGAGTCAACGTCGCCATGGCTTGCACCTCGCGCTCGAACCGCGAGAGCGTGGTTGGATCGCCGGCTTGATCGGGCCGGATCAGCTTGATGGCGCAGTCGCGGCGCAACAGCATGTGCTCGCCCAAGTAAACCTCGCCCATCCCCCCGGCGCCAGCCGGCGCAGGAGGCGATACTGGCCCGAGTTTGCGCCTTGAAACGCCTCCTCTTGCAGTTCGTGAATGCGGTAGGATCCAAAAATGGCGATGGCCGCCCCGACGCCTAACGTAATCATCATGTTGAAACTCGCCTCGCCTTGAAATTGGCTCAAGATCGGGCAAGTCCGGCACGAGACAGCCGTCAATACCAAGGGAGTCAGCAGCATGATCCCAACGACGACGGCGCAGCGGCGCCAGGTGTTGGGAATGAACGTGCCATAGAGTACAAGCAGGACGAACCAGCGCAGACTGTTGCTCATGGTGGCCAATGATGCGAACAGCTTTTCCTGATGCTCGGCTTGCACTTGGTGAATCACCTGATAATCGTTGAACACACGCAATTGCAAATAACCCATATAGACGGCCATCGAGCCGAACAAGCCCAACTCGATCAGCCCGCAAGCCGCGCATGCCTAGGTGAACCCGGCTCCAGAGGAGCGAACAGAAAATGATCATGAGAGCAAGCGAGCGCGGCATGCATGGCCTGGCGAAAGCGTTGCTGTTGCGCGGTGACGCTCGTGGGAAAAAACAGGTTTTTCAGAAAAAGATCGGCGGTGCCCGCCAAGGCGATGGTGCCCGCGATGTGCAGGCGGCGTCGCAGGAGACCACTGAGCTCGTCGCGTCAAATGGGAGCTCGAACCGGGCAATACGGCGATGCGCCGGCGCGTCGCCGCGGGCGGCGGCGTCTTGCCAAATGCCGTCGTCGATTGGAAGTCCATTTTCCCGCCCGCCGGGAAACTTCGTTCATGTCAGATTCTCCAACCATACCATCGCCGAGACGCCATTCTCGGCCCAAACCCTCTGGTGCATCGCTCCCTTTATTAGACGATCTTCCGCCCTTTTCATTTTACGGTCCTGCGACATTTCCTCCTATGGCGCTTTGCCAACGCTGTCGGCGTCTGCCGGCTCGAGAGGCCCAGCCCAAATGCGGCGGGCATAAGCGCCAACTTCACGGCGTAGCCGCTCGCCGGAGGCGATCGTGGATCGCGAGCCAAGCCTCCGTTAGCGGCGGCAAGGACACCACGATGCGCTCCAGGCCCGCCGAATCGAGCTCATGCAAGGCGGCATATAATCCGTGCGCATAACCCTGAGGATCGTCGGGCAGGACAATCTCTTTAATCGCTGGGTTTAGCCGCGCCTCCCGTCCATGTCGCGCCGAGCATATGTCAGCCAGCCAACGCGCATACCTCCTTCGGCAAGATGTCGTACATGTTCTTCGCCATTGCCCCGATCAATTGCAAGCGGCGTGCGCGGCGCATAATGGCGCTCGCCCAGGCCGGGCGATTTGGCCGGTTCCGATTGAGTGCTTGGGCCGCACGCTGAATGGGACCGATGATGGCTTCGATCTCGGCAGGGGCAATCAACCCGGGTCGCAACACGCATGGCGGAGTCTGGGTTAAATCGAGCACCGTCGATTCAAGACCTCCCGTGTCGGCCCCGCGTCAAGGACCATGTCGATGCGGCCGTGCCAGCGCTGCCAAGACATGGGCGGAGCTGGTGGGCGACAGCCGAGCTGGAACGATTGGCGCTCGGCGCCGCCAGCGGCAACCCGCAGGCACGCAACAGCGCCAGCGCGACCGGATGCGGCCGGCACGCGGACGGCGACCGTCGCTCCCCCCGCGGTCACGATTGCAGGAATAGCATCGCCCTTGGGTAAAACTAGCGTCAACGGCCCCGGCCAAAACCTCATCGCCAAACGATCAGCGGCCTCCGGCCACTGCCGCAGCCAAGCCGCGCGCCTCGGCGAGACTCGCGGCATGCACGATCAGCGGATTCGTCGCAGGGCGTCCCTTGGCGACGAAGATGCGTTCCACCGCATTGATGTCGAGTGCATTGGCGCCGAGGCCATAGACCGTTTCGGTGGGAAAAGCGACCAGGCCGCCGGCACGGAGAATCGTTGCCGCTGCCTGCGCGATCGCGTCGCGATCTGGGTTGAGTGGGTCCACGGATAGGATGAGAGTTTGCATCGAATTCTCCCCCTTACGAAGGGGGGCTGGGGGCCGCCGAGGTACTCCGAAGGACGTGCTGTCGGTCCCGCCCTCCGGCCTCAGGGCGTGCCACCCGCGGCTCGAAACCAATCAACGCGGTTTTGTCGCATACCGCATCAGTGCCAGCGCGACGTCGACTCCCGTGGCCGCCGCCAGGGCTCGCCAACCGGGAACGGCATTCACCTCTAGGACAAAATAACCTCCCTCCGGGTTCGGCAACAAATCGACACCGGCGATCGGCGTGCCGACGGCTTTGGCGGCGGCGATGGCGAGGCGTTCCTCCTCGCTTGTCGGCAGTGACCGATTCGGCCCGGCCTCCCTGGGCGACGTTGGTCCGCCAGTCGTTGCGGGCGTGACGCCGCATGGCTGCCACCGCGCGGTCGCCAATCACTAATACGCGCAAGTCCCAGCCGGGATGCCGAATGAACTCTTGCAAATAGAGGACGCTCCGCACTTCCTCGAGCGCACGAAAACATCGCCAGGCCATCTCGAAATCGCTGACGCGGATGAGCCCGCGGCCCTCCGAGCCGAAGAGCGGCTTGACTACCACGTCGCCGCCCATCTGTGAGAACGCAGCGAGGGCGGCCTCGGCGTCTTGGCAAACCACCGTCTTGGGCACGGACAAGCCGGCGGCATCCAGGCGAGCGCAGGCGAGGTATTTATCGATGCACGTCTCCAGTGCGCGCGGCGGATTGAGCACGCGCGTCCCTTTCACCTGCAATCGGTGCAGGATGTCCATGCGCAACACGACCTGTTCGAGCGATCCCGGCGGCATCGTGCGCACCAGCACGCTATCGAACGCATCCAATGACGTTCCTTGCGCGGGCAGCGTTGCCTGGATATGCCGGAAGTCCACGGATT
This sequence comes from uncultured Planctomycetota bacterium, assembly GCA_963750865.1. GTDB lineage: Bacteria > Planctomycetota > Planctomycetia > Gemmatales > Gemmataceae > CAVVSQ01. Next base: position 343,286 of record CAVVSQ010000012.1, on the reverse strand, counting down.
TGGCTTCATGGCCCAAGGTCAACGCCGCGCGCTGCAAGTCGCGCACATGCCAGCCGTTGCCCGCGGAGAGAATGCCGATGTGCATGCAAATCAATCTCCGCTCGCGAAGAACGATTGGTATAGCACGTCCGTCTTGGTTCGCCCAAAGGCGAAGCTGCGGCCCGTGGTCAAGTTGCAGAATACGACTTCGGCGGGACTGAACAGCATGGGGTCGATCTTGTAGAAATCATGGCCGTAACGCTGGAAGATCGACGCGAAAGGTGTGCCGTGATCGGGTGACGCCGACGCCGGCACCTGGGGCCCAACCTCCGCAAGCTGATCGTCATCGGCCTGGACCCAGAGAACAACGCGGCCCCCATAGAGGATGGCGTCGTTGGTTCGGCCAATGGCTCCAAGCTCATCCTTGGCGACTGGCGGCAGTGGCGCGGTCCCCACGCCGGAAATAACCTGCTTGAGATCGAACTTCAGTTCATGCAGCTTATGTAGGGCCGTTTCCAGGGAGCGAGCGACGACTTGCAAGTTGCCCGCGAGGCTCGCCGCCGGCGCCACCAGCAGGGTGATCTTGGCGGGTGCCAGGTTCAGCGCCTTCGGCCAAGTAATCAATGACGGCCCCGTCGGGGATCTTACGGCTCTCCAGACAGCCGACCGCCACGGGTGCTTCTTCGCGACCCGGAATGTGGTCGAAGAGTTCCTCCTTGCCGTAGGCGGCGCGCATCGGCCCTGAGCCCATCGCAAAGAATTTTCCCGCGGCGATTTGCCAACCGGCATATTGCGAAGCCATGCACGCCAACACCGGATGGTCGGTCATCACCTGGATTTGTGGACAGGCGACGCCGGCGATCGCGCCCGGTAAAAGCGCGATCTCGCCGAGGCCCGCCAGACACACTCGCGCCAGTGACAACCCGGCCTGAAGGCTACCCGGCGTTTTGATGCCGCAATCGACAATGCGGGCGCCGGACTCTAAATGCTGGACGTTGACGCGCAACAGCGTGGCGGTGTTGGCCATGTAATCGGCCAAGCGCAAAGCACGTTCGTTGAGCGTCAATGGGCCGGTCATGCGGACGATTCTCCTAAAGCAGGCATTATATTGGGGCGCAGACGAAAACACCGGGCGCTGACGCTTACGGCTCGCCTAGCCATAAAGATAGCGCTCGATTTCGCGCTTGGGTGCGCAGCAATTCGAGGCATTGCGCCGGATTGGACGCCCGCGCCAGCAACGTCAGAATGGGTTGGCCTTTCTCGATGCGATACTTTGGCATCGGGATGTCCGCGAACGCCGCCTTGTCATCAGACGCCCACGGTTGGCACAGGCTCGCCAGCCAAGGGCCGTCGTCCGGAAAAAGAAGCGGGGCCTTGGCGAACAAGATTGCCTTGCCGCATACCGCATCTTGACCGAAAGCAGGTGCGTCCGCGGGACACCCGGACGGCATAAACGCGGCGCGATGAAACGAAAAAAAGGAGCGGCCCGCCGCTCGTTCCAAGACTTCCAAGCCCGCCGTCAGCCGTGGATTGACTTCAATCAGCCATGGGACATCGCCTTGCAACATAAAATCGACGCCAAAAAAACCGCGTAGTGCACAGGCTTCCGTCAGAACAGCGCCATTCGGAGCAGGCGTGCGCAATTCTTCGGGGAGTGGCACTGGTCCGATATTGCCGCAATAGCGAAAACCCCCCGCGCGCAGCCACGGAACGCCGATCAATTGTCGCGTCGCGCCCAGGAACAGCGAGTTGCCATCGCGTTGGCCGCAAAACAGCGCCGAGCATGGCTCGCCTTCGATCCATTCTTGGCAGTAGTGCGTTGGCGCGATCGGCTCGCCGCGCCAAAAGCGAATGCGCGAACCACCAGCACTTTGACGTGGTTTGACAAGCCAGCAGCTTTTTGCAAAAGGGTGGTGCCTCGACGACTTCGGGCGCGGGCAGATCATGCCGCCGCAAGACATCCATTAGCGATGGGGGCGAGCGAACCGCGCGTACCACATCGCCGGAGTTGCCCCATAACGGTCGCTCCCGTGCCAAGGCGTCGATCAAGCCCGGATGGTTTTCCAACGCTCCGGTGTACAAAAACGGGCCAGAGGGCGCCCGGGGTGCTTGGTCCAGGAACCCGTGTGGATATGCGTTTGCCGGTACTAAGTGCGCGGCACACGCCTGCCGGAGATCGCGATCCGCAAACAGGTCAATGCACCACGGGCTCACCAGTCCCGAACAGTGTGCAGACCACGCCGCCGCCCGCACACTGGCGCCAATGAGAAGGAGCTGCGTGACTTCGATGGCGTTCTCCTTACGTGAATGCGCGACCGCGAAAGAGCCGCGCAGCGAGTAAGCGGTTTAGCGCGTGGCTGCCGCCAAACCGCTTACTACGTGCGCGGCTCTTTTTACAGCCCGTTCACTTGCCAACCTTTGCGGACGCGGCGGCGAACCAGCGCGTTGGCGTCCTTGTTGTTGGTTACCGCCAAGCGCTGGGCGTTCCACTCCAGCGTGGCTTTGGTGAAGCGCGTGGCCAGGCAGCCGAGCAGAACGGATTCGGTCAAATTGCCGGCATAAGCGAACGGCGTGGAGGTTTGGCCATTGCCCCGGCACGCTTCGACGAATTGCAGGTAATGGTCTTGCGACGTCTGTCTGGGCAACTGGTATTCCCGAAAACGCTCGGCCGGCAGCAACACGGGGTCGGCGATGTAGGGAGAATACAAGACACCATCCGTGCCGATGTAGATCGACCCCTGATCGTTGAGCTGGCGCTTGCCGATGAGCGCCGGACGGCCTGGGGAGGACGTGCATCGCCGTCATACCAGTGCAGCGTGAGCCGTTCCGTTGTGACATTGGTGCCGGGGAAGATGTAGCGCACCTGACAATCGAGGCCCCAGCTATCGGCATTGGGAGCCCCGCTTTCGGCTCGAACCGAGATGGGAGCGGCGAGTGAGAGCGCCGAGAACACCGGATCGAGAATGTGGCATCCCATGTCGCCGAAGGTGCCGGTGCCGAAATCGAGGCGTTTGCGCCATTCGCTGGGATGGTAATAGCCGGCGATGAATGGCCGCTCGGCCGCCACGCCAAGCCAGCCGTCCCAGTTGAGGTTGGCCGGCACCGGGTCGCGCCGATCCGGACGCGGCTTGCGGTCACCCCAGTGCTTGCCACTCCAGCTATGAACCTCGCGAACTTTGCCGATCGCACCCGCCTTGATGGTGGCCACCACGGTGCGGTGCACCGCATGGGAATGGATCTGAATGCCCATCTGCGTAACGAGCCTGCGATCGTGGGCCACGCGGGTGACTTGGCGAGCCTCGTATATGGTTTGCGTCAAGGGTTTTTGGCTATAGACGTTGATGCCCTGCTGCATGGCGCGCATGGTGATCGAGGCGTGCATATGGTCGGGCGTGGACACATTGACTGAATTGAGGTCCTTTTCCTTGTCGAGCAACTGCCGCCAATCTTGATAAATACGGGCCTGGGGAAACTGTTTGCGAACCTCGGCCGTCCGCGCCATATCCACGTCGGCGACCGCGACCAGGCGAAGGTGCGGGCTGGCGGTCAGCGAACGGATGTCGGCGAGGGCCATGCCGTTGGCGCCGAAGCTGGCATGGTTGAGGGTTTCGCTCGGCGCGGCACGGACGTGGGCGCGGTAAACGAATGGGGCCGCGATGCCGGAAGCGGCGATCTGTTTTAGCGCACAGGCGCCGGTTGATCCGCGAGGTCGTCATGGGTTGATCTCCTTCATAATCATAAGGTTAGCCGCGACGCGCAGCGGAGCGCGGGGGGAGCGACTTCCTGAGCGCTCCGCTGCGCAGTCGCGGCTAAACGTCGGGTGGCATTGTACCGTCGATTTTGGTGATTGACATGCTAAAACTTGCGACTAAATTTCAACCCCAAGCGCCGGCGCTGGAGACGGCCTATCGCGCGGGTTTTCGCTTTGCGGAGATTTGGCTCGGGGCTGCGGTGCTTGCCGATTGGCAGACAGCGCTGCGACAGGTTCGCGCTTACCCCAATGGCTATGTGGTCCATTTCCCTAATAGCGTGGATCTGTCGTCGGATTTGCTGAAGAACACCGTCGCCCTTTACCGCAACCTCGAGTGCCGCTGCCTGGTCATCCATCAGCCGATGTATGACAAGTACAGCGCGGAATTGCTCGCGCTTGATCCCCATTTACGGCTCGCCGTGGAGAACCACAAACTGACGCCGCCGCAGCTTGAAAACTGGGCTCAGACCAACCCGGGGCTAACATTGGATGTGGAACATCTTTGGAAGTTCACGCTGCGCGACGGGCCCCTGGACACCTTGCTCAATCTGGTGCGAACGCTCTTCGAGCGCTTCGGCGACAAAATCTACCACGTCCATCTCCCCGGTTACTGGCCCGGTTTCGAGGAGCATCGGCCCATGTACTGCGCGGGAGATGATTTTCCCCGTATTATCGGTCCTGGCAGAGGCGCGTTTCGAAGGCTTCGTCGTAAGCGAGGTAGACCGGGTTTATCAGAATATCAGCGAACTGAGCATGGATGTTTTGCTCTTCGAAGCGTGGCGGCAGCGGTCGGCCTTGTAGGATAGGTTTCCAGCCTGTCCCGGAATTTCGGACAGGTTGGAAACCTATCCTACGAAAGCCCGCTGGCCATCGGCCCGCGGGCAAGCCATAATCAAGGTAGCCCGCGACATCAAACATCACCCCTCTCATAAGCATCCGTCACATGCGCATCAAACTCGATTATGGCCGAACCGGATTGGAAGCGGATTTTCCAGAGGATCGCCTTGTCGGGCCGTTGGCGATCAAGGACGCGCTGCCATTGACCGATCCCGAAGAGGCGCTGGCGCGGGTCTTGGCCCAGCCGGTCGGGACTCCGCCGCTGGCCGAGTTGGCGCACGGCGCAAGAGCGCGTGCATCTTGATTTGCGATATTACGCGGCCGGTGCCCAACCAGTTGTTGCTCCCTCCCATCCTCAAAACCCTGGAGGAGCAGGGCATCCCGCGCGACGAGATCCTTATCCTGATCGCCACGGGATTGCATCGGCCCAATCAGGGCAAGGAACTCGAGGAGATGGTCGGTTCCGACATCGTCAAGCATTACCGCATCGAGAATCACTTCGGCAAAAGGCTCGCCGACCACGAGTACCTGGGCACGACCGATATGGGTGTGCCCGCCTACATCGACCGCCGTTATACGCAGGCTGACCTCAAGATCACCACCGGCCTGATCGAACCGCACTTGATGGCCGGCTACAGCGGCGGGCGGAAAGTCATCTGTCCCGGCATCGCGGCGCTGGAGACGGTGAAAATCTGGCATGGGCCAAAGTTTCTCGAGCATCCCAAGGCCGACTGCGGCTCGCTCGACGGCAATCCGGTTCACGAGGAGAACACCCGCATCGCCAAGCTGGCCGGCTGCGATTTCATTGTCAACGTTTGCATCGACGGCCAACGGCGCGTGCTGTGGGTGGGCGCCGGGCACATGGAAAAAGCCTGGCTGGAGGGCGTGCGCTTCGTGGAGAACGTGGTGCGCGTGCCGGTCGCTGAGCCGCTCGATGTGGTCGTCACGAGTTGCGCTGGTTATCCGCTCGATACGACTTGGTACCAGGCGATCAAGGGCTTGACCGGCGCGCTGCCCATCGTCAAGAGGGGGGGCACCATTATTTTGACGGCGAGCTTGACGGAGGGAATCGGCAGCCCCGAATTTCAGCGATTGGTAGCCGACAATCAAGACCTGGTTGCATTCAAGGAACGCATTCTGGGCAAGGACTATTTCGTGATGGATCAGTGGCAACTCGAAGAGTTCGCCAAGGTGGCAGCCAAGTGCAAGGTCAAGGTCGTGACCAAGGGCATGACGGCGGCGATGCTGCGGCAATGCCTGGTCGAGCCGGCTGCCAGCGTCGAGCAAGCGGTCGCCGACAGTCTCGCGGAATACGGCCCGGCCGCCAAGGTCGCGGTAATTCCGAAGGGGCCCTACGTTTTGCCTTATGTGGCCTGAGGGTGCGGTTCGCGAGCGGTTGCATCGCCCGGTCGCTGCCGGTAGCATGAGACAAGTAGAATCTGGGGCGTGCAGGGACAACAGGGGTGATCCGATTTGACGACATCGAGTACGCAAGTCTGAGCGACGTCGGAGTCCGGCGCAGTCACAACCAGGACTCCTTCGCCACCCTGCCTGCGAACGACATGGAACAATGGGACGGCCGGGGGCACGTCTTTGTCGTCGCCGACGGCATGGGCGCGCACGCCGTGGGCGAATTGGCCAGCAAGATCGCCGCCGACAGCATACCGCACATCTATTCCAAGCACGCGCACGAAGGGCCCATGCAGGCCCTGCGCAAAGCATTCGTCGAGACCAACCTTCACATTCACACACGCGGCCAACAAAATCGCGAGTTCACCGGCATGGGCACGACCGGCACCGCGCTGGTCATTCGCCCGGAAGGGGCCTGGATTGGCCACGTGGGCGATAGCCGCTGCTACCGCGTGCGCGGCGGCAAGATTCAACAACTCACGTTCGATCACAGTTTGGTGTGGGAGTTGGCCCGGCGGCAGAACCGTGCTCCTGAGGAATTGGTCGGCGTGCCGACCAACGTCATCGTCCGATCGCTCGGTCCCGAACCCATTGTCCAGGTCGACGTGGAGGGGCCGCACCCGGTGCAGCCGGGCGATTACTACTTATTGTGCAGCGACGGACTCTCGGGGCAGGTCAGCGACCGCGAAATCGGCTCCGTGCTGAGCAGCCTGCCGCCCGAGGAGGCGTGCCGCTTTCTCATCAACCTCGCCAACCTCCAGGGTGGGCCGGACAACATCACGGTTATCGTAGTCCACGTTGCGGGCCAACCCGCGGCACTTTCGGACAATGATCTCCCCCCGCCGCTCGCACAGCCGCCGCCGCGGCGCCCGCTGGCGGCGCGCCTCAGGCCCTACGTTAAACGTTTGCCTTGGCCGCTGCTGCTTTTGTTTCTCGGCATCAGCCTGGCGATGCTGGCCATCTATTTGACGGCGTTCGAGAAGCCGGGCAACCTGCTGGCTTTCATGGCGGCGGCGGTGGCCTTGCTCGCCGGCCTGGGTGATTTGCTGTTTCAGACCTTGCGCGACGGCAAGGCGGCGCCGCTCCCGCTCAAGGACGAGGAACCGGGCTTGCCGCGCGTTTATCGCGAGACCGCCTGCGCTATCGAGATGCCAGTGGTGGAGCGCTTGCTGCTGGCGGTGGCGACGTTGGAGGAGCGCATCAAGGAAAAGAATTGGCAAGTCGATAGCGGCGTTTGTCAAAACCACCGCGACCAAGGCCGACTGCTGCAACAGCAAGGCAACCTGGGCGGCGCCTTTGGCGAAGATTGCCGCGCCATGCTTTTGCTGATGGAAGCGATCAGCCGGCAACGCAACAAGGAAGAGTCGTTTAAGCCGCTCTGGGACAAGGCACCGGCGTGATATGTCGCGGCGATTTTGTGGGACGGCTCTCCTGAGCCGTCCGATAGTAGCGAGGACGGCTCAGGAGAGCCGTCCCACAAAAATCATCGCTTAACCCTTCATCTTGCCCGCGAACTCAGCCAGCTTTTTGCCCAGCCCTTCGATGCTCGCCTGCATTTTCGCGTCCTTGAGGGTGCCATCGTTGAAAGCTTCAAAGGCGCAGCGGGACGGCGATTTGATCCGGAAGGAGAAACACACCAATATTGCCCAGGATAGAGCGCAGGTGCACCAGCCCGCGCAGGCCGCCGAGGGCGCCGGGCGAGGCGCTCATGAGTGCCGCGAACTTCCCCTGAAAGGCCGCCAGCGCCCGCTCGCCGGGAGCCGAGCGCGAGGCCCAGTCGATGGAGTTCTTGAGCACGCCCGTGATCGAGCTGTTGTACTCCGGCGCCGATATCAGAAAGCCGTCGTGCTCGATCAAGAGTTTTTTTAAGCGACCGCCGGCCTCGGGCATGCCCTTGTCCCTTTCGAGGTCCTCGTCAAAGAGCGGCATGGGAAAGTCGCGCAGATCAACCACCGTCACTTCGGCGCCGGCGGACTGCGCCACCGCGCCGCGATGCGAACCAGCTTCTTGTTGTAGGATTGCACGCGCGTGCTGCCGGCAAATGCGACCAGGCGAACTTTCGCGGACATGATCGGTCTCCGTGGGTTGAAACGCCGGAGGTCATGGGCGCCATGCCCACCGCAATTTGGGTGAGCATGCTTTGACAGTTTACGCCAAATCGAACACTACGACCTCCGACCCTTTCGGGCGGCAACACTCAATCCCTTTCCCAAATTTCCAACAACTCTTTACAATGAACGCATGAACTCTCAAACGAAGCCATTGCCGGTTCTCGCCCCGACTGCGTTGCGCGGGCTATTAAACGTGTCCGAAAGTGTACTGATTGCCTGGCTCGCCGAACGAGGCGAAAAGCCGATGCGCTCGGCAGTTGCGGCGCTGGATCGTGACGGGCGGCGCTGACACTTTCGCGGCCATGACTGACTTGCCGAAGCGTTTGCGCGAGGAGTTGGCTCGGGAATTCGTGCCGCTCGAAAGCGTCGTCAGCCGCCATTTGCAAGCGGACGACGGCACGCACAAGCTGCTGGTCCAATTCGCTGATCGGAGCCTGATCGAGTGCGTGCTGATTCAGGACAACGATCGCCGCACGGCGTGCATCAGCACCCAAGTCGGCTGCGGCATGGGCTGCGTGTTTTGCGCCAGCGGGCTGGCAGGCGTCGAGCGCAACTTGACGGCGGCGGAGATGCTCGAGCAACTGGTCCGCTTGCGCAACCTACCGGTCTGGTCGCGGTTCTGGGCGTGCTTCCCGAAAACAAGCGCCTGACCAACGTCGTCGTCATGGGCATGGGCGAGCCGCTCGCGAATCTGGATGCACTGCTGGAGACTCTCGAAGTGGCGACCGCGAAAAATGGGCTGGGCATCGGCGCCCGCCACATCACGGTCTCGACGGTTGGATTGCCTGCCAAGATCAAACGGCTGGCGGACCTGGGCAAGCAATATCACCTCGCCGTCTCGCTGCACGCGGCCAACGATGCGTTGCGCGATCGCATCGTGCCGACCAACGACAAAACCGGCCTGGACGCAATTTTGGCCGCGGCGGATTATTTCTTCATGCGCACAGGGCAGGCAGGTCACCTACGAGTATGTTCTGCTTGGCGGGCTCAATGACGATGTGACGCATGCCCGCGAGTTGGCGTGCCTGCTGCAAGGGCGTCATGCCCATGTCAATCTGATTCCCTTTAACGATGTGGCTGGACTATCGTACCGGCGACCCAGCCCCGAAGCGCTGGCCGCATTCCTGGCGCCGCTCAAGCAGCAGGGCATCAGCGTCAAAGTCCGTAAACGCAAGGGTTCGCAGATCGATGCGGCGTGCGGGCAATTGCGGCGCACGGCACTCGCGCCGACTCAGTGATTTCCGACGCCGACTTAGAGGAATTCATGTTGACGGGCGAGAGCAGCACGCAGCTGGCATTGCGCGACCCGGACATCCGGCTCATGTTGCGCGTCCGCGCCGACGACAATGCGGCCTTCGCCGAGCTGGTGGAAGCATTACCATCAGCGACTGGTCGTCGTCATGAATCATTTGGTGGCCAACACCGAGGAAGCCGAGGACCTGGCGCAGGAAGTGTTTTTGCGGGTTTATCGCAACCGCAAAAAGTATCATCCGCGGGCCAAGTTCTCCACTTGGCTATTCACGATTGCCAATCATCTGGCGCTGAATGTCTTGCGAAGCCGCAAGCGCAAGCCGGTGGTGCCGCTCGATACGCGTGATTCGGGTCCGTTGGGCCCCAGGCCGGCCGAGCAACTGGTCTTGGATCGCGCCGATCAGCCCTGCCAGAACGCGCAGCAGCAGGAGTTGATCGAGGTGATTCGTTTGGCGCTCGAGGGGCTCAACGAGCGGCAGCGCGTGGCGGTGATTCTCAACAAGTTCGAGGACATGAACTACGCCGAGATCGCGCAGATCATGGGCCTGACCACCAAAGGCGTCAAATCGCTATTGAGCCGAGCACGCGACAACCTGCGCATCGCCCTCAAGAATTATATCTATATGGATGGCGAACCCAGGCACAACGGAAACGATTGACATGTCCACGCTGAGCCCTGAAGATCGGGCCAACCTGACCGCCTACCTGGACGGCGAACTGGATGCCGAAAACGGCCCAGGCGCTGGAGGCCAAGATCAATCTAGATCCCGGAGGCCCGCAAGGAAGTCGAGGCGCTCAAGCAAACCTGGGGCATGCTCGATCATTTACCGAAAGCCGGCGCCGACGGCGCGCTTCACGGAGCGCACGCTGCGCGCGGCTGTCGGCCGATCAATTGCGCATGGCCGCCAAGTGCGCAGCGCGGTTTCCCCGTTGGCTGCGAGCGGTCGTTTGGACAACCGCCATCCTCGTTGCCGCTCTGACGGGCTTCGGCGCCGGTAAGCTCTTGCTGCCGAAACCGCCTGACGACAGCGCGGCGGACGAGCCGCTCATCCGCCATCTGCGCGTGGTGGAAAACTGGCGGCATTATGAGAATATCGAAGACATGAATTTCTTGCGCGGCCTGGATCAGCCTGATCTGTTTGGCGATTCTCACGGATCGTGAAGCCGGGCGTGCAGCATCGCCTTTCGCTCCGCGAAAGGACGTTCTTTCGCGGAGCGAAAGACGGCACTGCGAGATAGCCGAAAAGTGGGTCGTTTTTATGAATCGTGTGCGGGTTTTGCTTGGCTTGCTTTTGGCTTGGCTGCTGCTATCGCTGCCGGCGCCGCCGAGTTGACGCCGGACGAGTTGGCGCGCAATCGCCGAGCATTCGAGCAACTGCGCAGTCATCCCGATCATTTGCAGCGTTTGCGGACGGATGCGAAGGCGTTTTTCGCGTTGCCTGACGACAGGCGGGAGCAGATCGCGGATCTGGACCGCGACTTAAGCGCTCTGCCGGCCGCCAAGCAAGTGGAGTTGCACGCGGTCATGGAGCGCTATGCGGCCTGGCTGGCCCAACTGGACGCCGGCGACTCGCGAAAAAATCGGCGCTGCCGAGGGAAGCCGCGCGCGGCTGGCGGTGGTTCAGAGAATACGCGACCAGGAATGGATGAAGCATCAACCCAAGGCGCGGCGCGACCAGTATGCCGCCTTGACCGGTGCTGCTAAAAGCGAATTGGTCAACAAGCTGCGCCAGGAAGAGCAGCAGCGGCAACGGGAATGGCGTCTCGCGCGCCGCTTTTGGCGCGAGCTCGACAAGGGCGTACCGCTGCCGGCCAAGCTGACCGATTTTCCCGCGGATGTCACGAGCTACGTCAACGAATACCTCCGCCCCTTCTTGTCCAAAGAAGAGATCGCACGCCTCGACGCCGCTCAGGGAAAATGGCCTGACTATCCGCTTACGTTGGTCGAAATTGCCGACAAACACCCGCCGGCATTGCCGGGCCCGCACGGTCCGACATCGCTGGAAGAGCTGCCCGCGGAGGTAAGAGCACGCCTGAAAAACAAGAACGGCGTTTACTATTTCCCCTTGCTCAAAATGCTGAAGGGCGAAAAGCAAAAACATTGGCCGGAGTTCGCCATCGCGGTCACGACCTTCGCGTCGAATCGAAAAAGCATCACGCTGCCGCACGAGCTGTGGCCGTGGGGCCACAGTAGCCTGTCGCCGGGCATGAAGGAATTCGTCGATAAGAAGCTCGTCAAAGTGCTGGACAACGATGAGAAACTTCGGCTAATCAGCGCCGAAGGCAAGTGGCCCGACTACCCCGTCACGATTGAGGAAACCGCGCGCCGGCATCACCTGACAGTTCCCTGGCAAACATTGCCCGGCACGCGCGAACGCTGGGCGAACTATCGGGATTTGCAGTGAGATCCACGAGCGGGACGCCGTAGCACAAGCGTCCCGCTTGTGGCTTTGTCATGTCGGCGCCGACGCGCATAGCAACCGCGCCAGCGACTGCGAAAGCTGATCGAGCGTCGCACGATCCGGCAGCGTAATGGTCAGCCGCGGTTTGTCATCCCCCTCGACGCAAGCCTCCAAACTGGAGGCGCAGGCTGGCCACCAGGCTATCCGGCGGAGCGGCCGCGGGTGTCACGAGTTCACCGAGCAATTTAAAGGCGGCTCCCAAAAGCTCGCCGCCGGCCGCTGCCACCCGCTCCCGGCGTTGGGCGCTCGCCTCCGAGACGGCCTCGACCACTTGTGCCTTCATTTCTTCCTTCAGCGGAGCCTCCGGACGCGAACCGAGCAACACTTCGAGCCGGCTCTTGAGTTCCTCCATGCCGCTCGCCAGCTGCACTTCGTTGACCTCCGAATCCATGTCCAGCGCAGGCTACGCGCCAGATCCTTTTTGGCGGCGATGGTGGCCAGCAAGTTTTCCTCGATCGTCTGCTCGGTGATGAGGATAAAAACCTGCACCGGCTGCGTCTGGCCCATGCGATGGGCGCGGGCGATGCGCTGTTCGAGGACGGCTGGATTCCAAGGCAGATCGACGTTGATGACGGTATTAGCCGCTTGCAAGTTAAGGCCGACGGACCCGGCGTTCGTCGTGAGAAACACCGCGCAAGTCGCGTCGGTCTGAAAGCGGTTCACCAGTTCCTCCCGCTGTTTTTGCGGGACGCTGCCGTCCAAGCGGGCGAAGGCGATGCCGCGCTTTTGCAGCATCGGCTCGATCAAATTGAGCATGGTGGTCCACTCGGAAAACAGGACGATCTTGCGTCCCTCTTCCGCGAAGAGTTGCTCAAAAAGTTCGTCGAGTTGAGCCAGCTTGCTGGAATAGCCCGGCGCCTCCTTGTCCGCGAGGAAGGTGCTGTCGGCCAGCATGCGGCACATCAGCAGTTCCTTTTGCAGCCGCAAGAGGTCCATTTCAGTGAGAAACTTCTTGCGCGTGATCGCGGCCACGATCTGCATGTGGGCGTTGTGGGCGACAAGTTGTTCCTCGGTCGGCGTGATGCGCATGATTTCCGTGGTGCGCGGCGGCAATTGCAAGCGTACGCTGTCGCGCGTGCGCCGCAGCAGCACCGGCCCTAGAGCCTCGCGCAACTCATCGAGGTTTTTGTAACCCAGCACGCGACCCTTCTCGTCCAGGATGCGATGCTTGTTGAAGAAGCGGAAGCCGGGGCCCAAACGGCGATCGTCGACGAATTGCACGACCGAATAAAGATCGTCGAGCCGATTCTCGAGCGGCGTCCCGGTAAGCACCAGGGCGAACTTGGAGCGCAGGCATTTGACGACGCGGCTGGTCTTGGATTCCCAATTCTTGATGCGCTGGCCTTCGTCTAAAATGATGAGGTCCCAAGAAGCGCGCTCGATGGCGAGCAAGTCGCGCAAGACTTGCTCGTAATTGCAGACCGTGAAAAAGCATTCATTGCCATATTGGCCGGTCCGCTCGGCAACGGCGCCGCTGATCAGTTGCACGTCTCGATCACAGAATTTCTGAATTTCATTGCGCCACTGCGATTTAAGCGACGCCGGGCAGATGACCAGCACTTTGCGGATTTCCCCGGCGCGCGCAGGAACTCGGCGGCTCCGACCGCTTGGATCGTCTTGCCCAATCCCATGTCGTCGGCGAGGACCGCGCGACCGGCGCCTGCGGCAAAGGCGACGCCGTCCAGCTGGTAGGGAAGCAGCGGCACTTTAAGGAGAGTGGTCCGCAAGGAATGTTGCTCGGGATCGCGGCGGATTTCGTCGGTCTGCGTTCGCAGGCGGATTTGAGCCATCCGCTGCTCGATGAATTCTTCCGCGTCGGGATAGATCGTCACGTCGTGGCCGTTTTTTTGCAGTAGCGCGAGCCGCTTGAGAAGGTCCGGGATGTTGTCGATGGCTTTGTCTCGAATCGGTGCGATGATGCGGGCAATGGCGTCATCGAGCTTTTCCGGGGCCGACAGGCGCGGCGCTACATCGGCGCCATATTGTAGGTGCACGGCGAAGTGCGCCGGGCGAAACCGCCGGCCCAATTGCGCTGGCGTGAAGCGGCGCCGCACCAGCCGAATGACCTTGAAAACGTGCTTGCAGGTGCCGAGGGTATTGGTGCGAAAATCGGGGCAGGAGCAGTAGGAAGTCGCCCGGCTCCAGGCCGCGCAGCGTCACCTGATAGGTCTTGCCGCTGAGGCGATTGGTGACGGCATAATCGGTCCACGGTTGCTTCGGCGCCGAGCGCCTTGACGACCATCTTTTCCTCGCGCGAGCGCTGCTCCCTGTCGGTCAAAGCACGCTTCACGAGATCGTCGTCCGCCAAGCTTTCGACCGGCTTGCGTTCCGGCGGCGGGGCTGCCAGCCCAAGCGCCAGTTTTTCTTCCAGCACCATCGACAACACCGCCCCCACATGCGAGCATGGCAGATCGCAGTGATCGCAGCGATAGTGCAATCCTTGGCGGCTTTCGGCCATCACCGTCATCGTGACAATCACCGGCGTTTCACCCGGCTGTGCGGGAAAACGCACGCGCAGCAGATCGCTGGAAAGGTGTACATCCTCGACAATGGCGATTGTCCACGAATTGGCGTTTCCACGAATGAGCTTCGGCCCCTCGGAACCTAGAAGTTTGCAGGCGTTGGTGAAAGTAAGCCGCGACAGCCGATCCTTCAGCGAGAGCTTGCTGATGGGAATAACTTTGGCAGAGTCCGTCGCCATTTTCGATCCTCGGAAGTTTTGGAGGTGTCGTTCATCGACTAAAGTGAAGTTATTCGGAGTTTGCAAATTGGCCACTCCCGAATAACCGAGCCGCGACCATGAGGGAGCGGCCATCAGGCCACGCTGCTTTTCCGGGGTCCTTGGCCACTCCCTAACGGTCGTGGCTCAGCTTCGGGCGCGTCTGCCCTTGCCCATAAACTAAACAGCATGCCCCCGCTGCTCACTACGTTCGCCGCCCGCTGGATTTTTCCCGTCGACGGGACGCCGCTCGAAAACGGACGCATCACCATCGAAGGCGGCACGATCGTCGCGGTGAATAAGACGGGCACGCGCACCGCCGACCTGGATCTGGGAAACGTCGCCATTTTGCCGGGCCTCGTGAACGCGCATACGCATCTCGATCTATCGGATGCGTGGGGTGAATGCCCGCCCGGCCCGGATTTCGTTGGCTGGTTGCGCTCGGTTGTCGCGCACCGGCGTCGGCAAACGTGTGATGACATTGCCGACGCTATTGACATCGGGCTGTCACAGTGCGTGCGCTTCGGCACGACGTTGGTGGGCGATATTGCGGCCGGCGGTGAAAGTTGGGACCGTCTGGCGTCGGCGCCATTGCGTGCCGTGGCGTTTTACGAAATGCTGGGCTTAAGCGATCAGCGGGCGCGTCAGACCGATGCAAGAAGCGCGCGTTTGGTTAGAGCAGCACGCGGACACGGAAACCTGCCGCGCCGGGCTCAGTCCCCATGCTCCCTATAGCGTGCGCGCTTTCACTTTGGACGGGCTTGGATCGCGAGGTCCTCTTGCCTTATGCCCGGCAAGGTCGCCTGATTCCGGTGGCGCTGCATCTCGCGGAAACTCAAGCGGAGTTGCAATTACTGAGCCGCCATCAGGGGCCGTTCGTGCCGTTCCTTGAAGAGTTGGGAGCGTGGGACGAAACGGGCCTGGGCGAGCTGCGGCACTTTCTCGCACCTCCTGAGCAGCCAATGCGGCACCTATTTATTCATGGCAATTACTTGCCGCCCGAGACGGACCTTGGCGGCACGCTTGTCTATTGTCCGCGCACCCACGCCGCCTTTGGACATAAAGCGCATCCCTTTCGCGCTTTTCTAGCCAAGGGTGATCGCGTGGCCCTTGGCACCGACAGCCTGGCGTCCAATCCCGACCTCGATGTTTTGGCTGAAGCACGCTTCCTGCGGCAACAATATCCTGAACTTCCGGGGGCGAGGTTGTTGAAAATGGCAACTCTTGACGGCGCCGCGGCCTTGGGTTGGGACGATGTCACCGGCAGTCTAACACCGGGCAAAAGCGCCGATTTGGTCGTGTTGCCACTGCCGGACCGGGAAGGGGAGGACCCGTATTCGCTGGTGCTCGATTCGTCGATGCCGATCAGCGCAACGATGTTTCGCGGCAAAGTGGTTTATACTAGCTCCTTGTTCCCGGGCCGCGCGGGAAAACACGGCTTGACGAGGCTTGCCCTCGCGGTAAGCCTCGGGCAGGCGGAGCCTGCCAGGCAGTGCGTTCCCAGGCGGAGAGCCTGTGAATTTTTTACCTTGCCGTTTGTTTCCAGGGCGCTAACCTAGTCGCATGAACACTATACCGCCTGTCTCTGATGCCGAAACGAGTGACGCCGGTCTGCTTTTCGACGTGGGCGAGCCGCTGCTCAAGGCGATGCCCGCAGCGACCGCGATTCCCGCCCCACGCCTGCGGCTGGCCGAGCGCAGCCAGGGCGAAATGCGTACCGCCTCGCTTGATGAGTTGCTGCCCCCCGACCACGAAGTCCGAGTCGTTTGGGATTACGCCTGTCAGCTCGATCTCACGCGGCTGCTGCAAAGGATCAAGGCGGTGCCGGGCCAGCCAGGCCGCGACGCCACCGATCCACGCATCCTGCTCGCGCTCTGGCTGTTTGCCACCTTCGACGGCATCGGCAGCGCCGCACCCTTGATGGTCTGTGCCGCGAGCACCTTGCCTACCAGTGGCTGTGCGGCGGCCTGAGCTTGAATTATCACACGCTCGCCGACTTTCGCAGCCAGCACACCGACATCCTCGACCAGTTGCTGACCGACAGCGTCGCCACCATGCTGTACGAGAAGTTGATCACCCTCAAGCAAGTCGCCCAAGACGGCATGCGCATTCGCGCCGCCGCCGGCCTCGTCGTTCCGTCGGGAACCCAGCTTGAAGATTTGCTTGGAGGTAGCCAAGGCGCAGGTGCAGGCCCTGAAGAACCAGGTGGACGAAGCAAGCAAGCGGCCTCGCGTCGACAACAAGCGGCCCGGGAGCGTGCGGCCCGCGAACGGCAAGAGCGTATCGAGCAGGCGTTGGCCGAGCACAAGTTGGAAGACAAGCGGGAGCAACAGCGCCTGGAGAAGGGGCTCAAATTCGACCCGGCCAAGCTGCGCACCTCGACGACCGACCCGGAAGCTTCGCGCATGAAGATGCCTGATGGCGGCACGCGGCCGGCCTACAACGTGCAATTTGCGACCACGGTGGAAGGGGGCGCGATTGTCGGTGTCGATGTGACCACCATTGGCGGTGATAGTGGGCAAATGCCGCCCATGCTGGAGCAGATCGAAACGCGCTATCACGAGAAGCCCAAGCAGATGTTGGTGGACGGCGGTTTCACGACGCTCGCCGCCATCGAGCAAGCGGAGCAAGCCGGCATTGAAGTGTTCGGCCCGATCAAGAACGCGGAGTCGATGAAGGCCAAAGGAGAAGACCCATACCAACCCAAGAAGACGGACGGTCCCGGCGTGGCCAACTGGCGTCAACGGATGGGGACGGACATGGCCAAAGAGGTGTACAAGTTGCGGTCGGCGACGGCGGAGTGGTCCAACGCAGGAGCGCGTCAGCGCGGGATGTACCAAGTGACGGTCCGTGGCCGACAGAAAGTGTTGGCATTGGCGTTGCTGCAAGCGTGGCCCATAATCTGCGGCGGACCGTAGCTCTGCGCGAGGCCAAAAAGACGGCGGGATGAGCATTCGGCCGGTGGCGGCGCTGACCGAAAGGAGTTCAAAGCCGGGGCCAGCCACGCAACGGGCCGAACCGGGCTGAACGAATCAGCCCCAACGGCGCGAACGCCTAGCGTCATTGTCAGTGCTTTGAATTTCATGCGCGTCAAAAGTCCGTAAATTTCACAGGCTCGGAGCCTGGGAACGAGGGATCGCTGCGAGGTCACGAACCAGAAGAATCATGGATCTACGCTTGTTGCAACTGGGCGATTCCGCGCTGCCCATTGGCGGATATAGTCATTCATGGGGTTTGGAAGCCGCCATCGCGTGTGGCCTCGTAAATAATGCCTCCGGGTTGGAAAATTGGACGCGTGCCTGGTTGATGCTTGTCGTGGGGCCGTTGGAGGGTGTGCTGGTCGCTTCCGCATTTCGCGCCGGTCGAGCCAACGATTGGGGCGGCGTCATGGCCGTCAATGCGCTGCTCAACGTCACTCTGACGCCGCCGACTTTGCGGCATGCGAGCCGGGACATGGGCGAGCAATTGTTCTGCCTAGCGGAGTCTTGGCCCTGGAGCGCCGATGTCACTCGTGAATTGCGCAAAGCGCGTCACCAAGACGGTTCTTGGCACCATGCTCCGGTCTTTGGCGCTTTGGCTTCCGTTTGCGAAGGGTCAGCCGAGGAGGCGGTGGCGGTTTTCTTACACCAGGCGACGCTGGGCATGATCAGCGCCGGCGTGCGCGGCGTGCCGATTGGCCACACCCATGGCCAACAAATTCTCGCCCGCCTTCAGGATGATTTGATGGCGCTGGCGCGCGACGTGGCGGCGCGCCCCTTGGAAACCGCCGGCAGTTGTTGTCCCGCCTATGAGGTGCTATGCCATGACCAGAGCCAGCTTTATACCCGATTGTTTCGATCTTGAGTCGGCCTCGTGGTATGCCACGTTCCACGGCCACGGCAAGCGCCGCGTTTACTTTCACCGCGAGCACGCCGTCGGCGCCGGTGCCTATGCCGGACCGCGGCGGCGTGTGTTCACGTTGGGGATTGGCGGGCCGGTCGGATCGGGCAAGACGGCGCTGGTGGAGCGGCTTGTGCCGTGAATTTTGGCCGGCGGAGAATTTGGCAGTCATCACCAACGACATCTACACGCGCGAGGACGCCGAGTTTCTCGCGCCGGCAAGTGTTGCCGCTGGAGCGCATCGTGGGGGTGGAGACCGGCGGTTGCCCCCATAGCGCGATCCGCGAGGACGCCAGCGTCAATCTCGCCGCCATCGCTCAATTGGAGAAGCAGCATCCGCAATTGCAAATCGTGATCGTCGAGTCGGGCGGCGACAACCTGGCGGCGACGTTTTCCCCCGAGTTGGCGGACCGGACGATTTATGTGATCGACGTGGCGGAAGGCGACAAGATCCCGCGCAAGGGCGGCCCCGGAATTTGCCGCAGCGATTTGCTGGTGATCAATAAGATCGACTTGGCGCCGCATGTCGGCGCCGACCTGGACGTGATGCGCGCGACAGCCGGCGCATGCGCGGCGACCGGCCGTTTATTCTGCTCAGCCTGCGGACGGGTGAAGCGGTTCCCGAGCTCATTTCATGGGTAAGCCAACAATTCGCATCACGGCCCAAGACTTCGTGACGCCGCCGGAGATGGCGGGCTATAAGCTGGCCGCCAACGGCGCCGGCCGGATCGGCGGGCTGCGGCTGGGTTTGGCCGGCCAACCCGCGCGTCTGGCGGCTTGTTATCAGCAGGTGCCGCTGCGCGTGTTGCCGGTCAATTTGGGTCCAGCCCAACCAAGCCTTGTGTATATACTCAATCCAACCGCTGGACTCTTTGACGGCGACGCCCAACTCCTGGACATCGACGTCGGGCCCGGCTGCCGCGTCGTTATCACCGGCCAATCGGCAACGCGCATTCACCCCTGCCTGCACGGCTTCAGCACCCAGCAATGGCGCCTGCGCATCGCGGCCGGCGCCATCGTGGTCGTTCTGCCGGGGCCCGCCATTCCCTTTCAAAGTTGCCGTTATTTCCAGCGCGCCGAAGTGGAGCTTGCCGATGGAGCCCAACTAATATGGAGCGATCTTTGGCTACCCGGTCGCTATGCGCCGGGGCCGAGTCCGAGCGCTTCCAATTTCGCACGCTCATCCAAGAGTTCACGGTTCGCCAAGCGGGCAACATGATCTATCGCGACCGCTTCTGTTGGCGAGGCCCCTGGCAAGAGGCAACCGCCGCCTGGCATTTCAACGGGGCGGATGCGTATGGGACCGTGTTTTCGACTTATGCGGGCAAGTTATCGTGTTATGCGGGCACGGAACCTTCTGACCCCCTCTCCCCCCGTACTCGGGGGGAGAGGGTTGGGGTGAGGGGGGACAGCATCACGGGCGAAAACGCGACGATGTTACAAACAAGCTCAGCCCCCTCACCCCAGCCCCTCTCCCCCGAGTCCAGGGGAGAGGGGAATCTGGGCCAGGCCTCGTTTCGTACTGGAGCAGGGCATATGTGCTGGCGCTGGTTGGGCTCAGCGCAAGCGGTGACTGCATCGCTGACGCGCTCGGCCCTGACTTTGGCGGCGGAGGCCGAAGGGCGTAGTGAGCCGTGGTTGATCGGTAGTCATGACTGGCGCCGAACCACTGGTTTTCGCCTCAAGTCAAAGAGCCGCGCACCCAGTAAGCGGTTTTACATGGTGGAAAAAGTCCAACCGCTTACTGCGTGCGCGGCTCTTTGGTTCCGCGGCGGGCCGCATCGAGGGAATACGTCGGATCGGCCTCGTCCCATGTGACGTCGCCCGATGGACCGTAGATGGCCGGCACTTCGTGACCGGCGAGGCGCAACCACGTTTGCACTTGGGTTCGATGGTGGCGCGGTGTGCAAGACTGCGCCGCCAAAAGATCCAGATACGCTGCCGCTGGAGCCCGCCGAAAAAGGGCCTGGCTTCGAGCCACCATTCGGCGGTACCCGCGGCAAACTGCGGCAACCGCCGGCGGGCGAGCCAAACGTATTTGTCGATGTAATCCTGCACCGTGGGCTTGTCACCCAGGGGAAGCAAATCTTCGACGGGCGGTTCCTCGGTGCCGACGAATTGCGCGAAGAAGCGACGCTCGGACAGCAGTTGATGAGTGAGGATGGTTCGGAGCGAGTTAGTCTTGTCATGCGGTTTATATTCGAGCAGCTCATTGGGTATCGCCCGCCAGATGCTCACGGTTTTGTTGGTCTCACTGGCGTAGGTCTCAAGAACATGTTGAAACGCGGCCTCGCGGCGCCGCGGAAATCTCCGCGTCGGGTATAGCGGTGAATGAGTAATGCATGAACACGGCTCCGTATGGTGATGAAGGACTGGAAATTTCGATTGTACCGGATAACGGGGCTTTGGCGGCGAAAGGGAAACGTCGCAAATTATCGATCATTCCGTCGCCTCGGCAACACCCGCATGGCAGGCACTCCTGCTAAAGCGAGTAGCTTCCCTATTCCGACGATTATTGGCAGGACAAGCGCGGACTTCGTGGGACGGCTCTCTGAGCCGCCTGCCCTCCGACGGCTCGGGAGAGCCGTCCCACTTTTCAGCCGCTTTGTGGCAATATTGGCAGGAGTTTTCCAATGTATGTTTCTCTCGGTGCGCTGGCGGCCGGTTTGCTAGTTGGACAAACCGCGGACGTTCCCGCGGCTGACTCCGGCTGGACCTGGGTTCAATCGTCCACACAAACGCGCACTTGGACGCAGTCCGGCACGTGGACGCCGGCGACAGGCTGGACCTGGCACAACGCCGTCGAGTCGGGCGGCGACAAGCGCGGCGAGGACACGACGTTTATGTTGCGCGTCTCGGACCGATTGAGCGGCCTTTTTGGCAGCCGCCAAGCACGTCCCACGCAAGCACACCCGGCAGCCAAGGCCGGTTGGCAATCGACGGGCTGGCAAGAAGTCGATAGCGCACCGCTGCCTGTGATTTCCGCTCGGTCGCCTTTTGGCCGTGTCACCACGGAAGAGCCGCCTTTGTTGGAAGCGCGTGCCGCCAAGCCACCGACGGTTTCAACGCCGATCAGTCAGATCAAGGCCGCCTCCTTTGTGCCCGCTCCCGCTGTGCCCGCTCCCGCGACGAGCAATTCCGAGAAAAATGGCAGCATTTGAACCGCCCTCCTCAGCAAGGTAGGCCATGCCGAGGACTATAGCTGGCTCATTGGTCAAATCGAAGTGACCAACGGCGCCCACGTCGTTCACTATGCCGCCCCGACCAGTCGCGACCAGTTCGGCGGTCAAATGATACTTAATGGCGAGGTCGATTTGAGCGGCGTCACCAGCGGCGCCCTGGTTACCGTGCATGGCGGCGTCATTCCTGGGCGCACGGTCAACCTCTATCGAGTGCGGTCGATCCAGATCATCGATCAAGACGCGAAGTGACGCCGATTCAATAAAAAGAGCCGCGCACGCAGTAAGCGGAGTCACGCCACCCCGACCGCTTACTGCGTGCGCAGGCCCTTTCGCCTCCTTGCGTTTTGAATGGTGCCCGGCTAAGGTTACACTAAATCAGCGTGCGGGATCTTGCGACACTAACCCGAAGCGTTAGCGAGGGATCCCTCGCTAACGCTTCGGGTTAGTGTCGCAGAATTGCGCACCGTTATTTAGTTGTGTCACCTTGTTCCGGTGCGGCATCATGAAGCAATTCGGCGCACTTTACGATCGTTGTGTTGGCCACTAGCTTGACGCGCACCGCCACTCCCTTAAGCGAAGCCCGCCAGGCGCTTCTCCACGGCAATTACGCCGAAGCCCGTGAAAATTATGAAGAGCTGTTGAAAGACCCGAAAACGCGAGCGCCGCCGCGGCTATCGGCATCAGCAAGGCTTATCAAAGCCAAGGCAATTATGACCAAGGCGCTGGCGGTAGTGGATGGGGCACTCAAGGGAGCGGCGCAGAACGCCGATCTGCTGGCGCGCGCGCAGATATTTTATATCTGCGCGGCCAATGGGAGGCGGCGGAAAAGTCGGCCCAGGAAGCGATCAAGCTCGCCGAGGAGCATTTTCCGGCGCGCTGGGTCGTTGGCCCGCATCCACCGCGATCGCGGTGCCGCGGAGCAGGCGGACGAGGATTGCCGCTGGTTCGTCAAGACCTACACGCAGCGCGCCAACGACGACATGGAAATCACCGATCCGGAGACGTTGTTGCTGGTCGGCTTGGCCGGCTGCGAGTTCGCCCGCTACCACAACATCGCCGATCAATTCGAGTTCATCTTGACGGAGGTCTGGGGCGAGGCGGTCAAGCGCGACAAGGACTTTTGGCCCGCCGACTATGAAGCGGGCCGGCTTTACCAGGAGAAGTACAACAAGGCCGCCGCCAGCCGCGCGTTGGACCGGGCCTTGACCATCAACCCGCGCGCCGCCGAAGCGCTGGCCGCCAAAGGCTACGCCGCCTTGCAGCGCTTCGAGACGAACGATGCCGAGCTTTATGCCGAGCAAGCACTGAAAATCAATCCGCGGCTCACCGAGGCGCTGCGGCTGCGGGCGGACTTGAACTCTGTTTGCCGGCGACATGACCAAAGCCTTGGCCGACTTGGCGGCGGCCCGAGCCGTCAATCCGCGCGAGGAGGCGACCCCGGCGCGCGTGGCCGCCTGCTACTTCCTCCAGCATAAAACCGACGCCTTTCAAGGCGCTCGTCAAGCAAGTCGAAAAGCAAAACCCAAGCCCCGCCGTGTTTTATACCGAATCTGGCCCAGCGCCTGGAGGAACGCCGGCTCTATCTCGATGCCGAAAAGTATTTCAAGCGGGCGATGGACCTGCAGCCCAAGCTGCCGTGGGCGCAGAACGAACTCGGCTTGCTTTACATGCGCCTGGGCAAGGAAGCGGTGGCCCGCAAGACCTTGGAAAAAGCCTTCGAGCTGGACAGCTTCAACATCCAGGTCAGCAACACCCTCAAAGTGCTCGACCATCTCGACAAATATCAAACGCTCGACGACCAAGCACTTTCGCCTGCGCTACGACCCCAAGAACGACAAAGTTTTGGCCCGCTTCATGGCCAAATATCTTGGAGGACATCTACGCCGAGTTGGGCGAACAAATTCGATTATCGTCCGACGCGAGCCGATCTTGATCGAGGTGTTCAACAAGCACGAGATGTTCAGCGGCCGGGTCGTCGCCTTGCCCGACTTGCACACCATCGGCGCCTGCACCGGGCGGATGATCGCCATGGTCTCGCCGCACGACAAGTCGAAGGTCATCGGCAAGCCGTTCAACTGGGTGCGCGTCATTCGCCATGAGCTGGTGCACGTTTTCAACCTGGAGCAGACCAAGTTCCAGGTGCCGCACTGGTTCACCGAGGGGCTCGCCGTCACCAACGAAGGCATGGGCGATCCGCCGCGCTGGCGCGTCGCTGCTGGCGGAAAAGTTGGCGGCCAACGACTTGCTCAATCTCGACAACATCCTGCTGGCGTTTGTCCGGCCGCGCACGCCCGACCAATGGCAGCAAGCGTATCTGCAAAGCCGGCTCTACGTGGAATACTTGACCAAAACGCAAGGCGACGCGGCCATCGGCAAGCTGCTCACCGCCTATGGCGAGGGGCTGGACACCGATCAGGCCTTGGAAAAGACCTTCAACGTCACCAAGGCGGACTTCGAGAAGGGCTATCGGGCGTTTCTCGAAGAGCGTGCCGAGAAGGGCCCAAGCAGGCGGCGCGAAAAGCCGACTGAGCCTCAAAGGCTTGCGGCAAGCGCAGGCGGACAAGCCGGGCGATGCCGACTTGGCCGCCCAGCTCGCGGACCGGCTATTACTCGGTGGGCAACAAAAAGGAAGCACGCAAGCTCGCGGACCAGGCGCTGACGGCCAAGCACTTGCACCCGTTGGCGGCGTATGTGAAAGCCCGCTTGCTCAACGATGGCGGCGATGCCGAATTGGCATACGAGCTTCTGGAAAAAGCGACGGCCGGCGACTGCACGGAAATCAAGACGCTGCGCTTTTTGGGGCGGATGCAATTCGAGAACAAGAAGTTCGCGCAGGCGGCGCAAACGTTCGAGCGCTGCCGCAAGCTCGATCCGCTCGACGACTCGTGGTTGGCCGCCTTGGCCCGCGTCTACACGCAAACGGGCGACGACGACAAGCTGATCGATGTCCTCAAGGACGCGACGTGTCGCTCGACCCCGACGACTTGCCGATGCGCCGCAAGCTCGCCAAGCTGGCCAAGGCCAAAGGGCGACAACGCCACGGCGGAGAAATATGCCCGGCAGGGACTGGAGATCGACGTGCTCGACAAGGAATGCCAGGACATCTTGCTGGCGGCACTGGCCGCGCAACATAAGGATGCGGAAGCCAAGCGAGCTGCGCAAATTATTGGAGTAGATCCCGCTTGCCGAGCGGGACTTTGCCGGCAGCCCGAGAGCTACGTTATCAGCCAACGGACTCTGCGATCCGGCGTGCCAGAGTCCCAGCCCGGCAGGCGGGACCTACGTGGAATACACATGACGCTTGCGAATTGCAACAAATCATCCGCGACACCTATGACGCCAAGGACCGCCGCCGCGGCGTCGAGGGGACGTTCATGTGGTTCATGGAAGAGATCGGCGAGTTGGCGACGGCCCTGCGCGGCGGCAGCCAGGAGGAGCGCACGCTCGAGTTCGCCGATGTGCTGGCCTGGCTGGCGACGCTGGCCAACATCGTCGGCGTCGATTTGGATCAAGCCGTGCAAACGAAATATGGCCCGGCTGCCCCGATTGCGGCAAGGTTCCGTGCGCGTGCGACCAGGCCGAGAAACCGTAGGCATTAGGCTAGGTGCCAAAAACGAGTGCGCATGCTTTCGCGGCTCGTCTCTCTGGACTCGAGTGCAAGAGCCCGTGGAGCGAGGGGGCACAGGTTCCATGAAACACCGAGCTTTGGCGAGACGTTATGTCACGCTTTCACGGAGTCCGGCAGAAATGGTCGATTCCTTGCA
Organism: uncultured Planctomycetota bacterium; assembly: GCA_963750865.1. GTDB lineage: Bacteria > Planctomycetota > Planctomycetia > Gemmatales > Gemmataceae > CAVVSQ01. The sequence continues at coordinate 317,941 of CAVVSQ010000012.1, read as the reverse complement.
AATGAGCCGGGAAGCGTGGCATCTGCCGTTTTCGATTGCTGACATGCGTCCTTTGCGTGGCTATTGGCCTTGCAACAGTCGCATCGGGCAGGAGCGCAACGCTACGAAGTTCTCCGCCAGGATCGACCGTGTCCGCGTCGGCTTTCGCGCCTATGCGAACGATGCCGGCGGGCCAGTTCAAGGTGGGCATGTGGACGCCGGTCTATGTCGATGTCAGCACCGGATCAGGAGCCGCGGACCGTCAGCCCGCGGCCTATCTGGAAATCGAAAGCGCCGACAGCGAAGGAGTCGGCACGTTTTACCGCGTGCCGGTCACACTCAAGCCGAATGAAACACGCACCTTTGTCGGCTACACCAAGCCGGGCAACTTCGAGACGGCCGCCAAAGTCGGCGTCACGCTGCACTGGAACGGCAAGACGTCGTGGAAGCGCCGCCGCAGCAGGGGTGGGCCGCTCGACGATCTGGGGGCTCATCTTTATCTTTCCCTGGGCTCACGCGATCCCCGACTTGCACGAAGCGCTGGTGAGCTTGGCTCAACGTCCCCAATGCGCCTGTCCGCGGAGAGCAGCTACGGCGACACGGCGCCGCGCTATGCCGCCTTCGAAACGGCATGTCGAGCGCTTGCCCGAACACTGGTTCGGCTACCAAAGCGTTGATCTGATGATCTTGAACACCGACAAGAAGGAGTTCCTCACGGAGCTGCTGCGCGACGCCAACCGCTCGCGCCTGCAAGCCATCGCCGAGTGGGTACGCCACGGCGGCCGGCTGGTCGTGCCCGTCAATTATGCAAATCAGGATTTGTTGGCGCCGCTGCTTGGAGTCGCCCGCCTGGCAACCGCGCGTTCCCGTGGTGCCGCCCGCACAGTCCTGGCGATCTCAAGGCAGCCGCCCTCAAACGGCTCACTCCCGATCGAGCTTTGGACCAACACGCCCAAACCGTTTCCGGCGCCCGGTGAAAAACCGGTCGCGATCGCCAAGCTAAGCCCGGCGCCGGTTGCGGCGGGCATCTGGGACGTGCAAGCGAAGACCGACGATGGCCGGCCGCTCATTGCCCGCATGCCGTATGGCCGGGGGAGCATCACTTATCTGGCGTTTTCCCTGGACGAAGCCGCCGTTCAGTGCGCTGGGATGGCCGCGTCGAGTTTCTCAAGCAACTGGTCGACCGCTTCGCGCCGGTCGTCGAGCGTCAGCGATCGCAATCAAACTGCGAGCGGCGGCTGGCGTGACAGCGCCGGCAAAATGGACATCACCACCAGTCTGCAAGAGGCGCTCGACAACTTCGATGTCAACGTCATTCCTTTCGGCTATGTCGCGCTGTTTATCATTCTTTATATCCTGATCGTCGGCCCGCTCGATTATTTCATTCTCAAGCATGTCTTTGCACCACCTTGAATGGACCTGGATCACGTTTCCGGTGGTCGTGCTGACCGTCAGCGGGCTTGCGTATCTCACCGCCGATGGGCATCAAGGGAACACGACTCAAAGATCAACAAAATCGACATCGTCGATTTTGATCTGCGGACGGAGCTGGACAAGAACGGGCGGCCGGCGCGGGCGTTTGCCTATGGTCAAACATTTTTCACGATCTCTGAGCCCGCGCATCCAAAACTACACGATCGGCGTCGACGCCGAACCCGACGTTTTTGGGACGCCGAAGATCCGCCTCGAGCGCCGACCCGGTGAGTTGGCTGGGCCGGCCCGAGCTTCGATGGACCGGGCGCCATGGGCCGCTCCGGCTCGCAGGGTTTCTTCCGCCGGCCCTATGCGTACGCGCCGGACGCTCAGGGCGTCGTCGGTGTGCCCATTCCGATCTGGACCAGCAAATCGTTTTGCTGCGACCTGGGCGGCCGCACTCCCGAGCATGCCTTTTGAGGTAGACTTGGTTTATCACACCCGCGAGTTCGAGGGAAGAACGTGCGCATCACCGGGACCATCAAGAACAACCTGCCGGTGAGCCTCGAAGACGTTTGGGTCTTTTTCGGCGGCCATTGCTATCCGCTTGCCGGGCGGTCTGCCGACGAAGCGGCGCAAGGTGAACGTTGCGCTGGAGCTGCAAGCGCAAAAGGACATCGGCATCTGGACGAACAACACGGAAGTTCTGCCGACCGCCCCGCGCAACTGCTCGATTTTCAGCGGTGCAAGGCGCCTACAATCCGACGGCCCTTGTGCGCCAGGCCATGTTCTTTCAGAAAAACGACCCCAACGGCTCGGCGCCCAACCACAGCTTGCGCTTTCTCGATTTGAGCTGGCGTCTGGACAAAGACCCGGGCCAAGGGGACACCGGCCTGCGCGAAGCGCATCCTCTATGCCCATGTGCCCTTTCAGCGCGGCCGAGCGAGGCCCTTACCAACGGGCCCACGCCGCTGCCGACCAATCTTTGGCTGGGCGAGTTGCCGGCCGCGGGCAAAGCACGCCCGCCGCTCGCGGGCAACGTTGGCGCAAGACACCTATATCCGCGTGCTGATGCCCGTGCGGTTCTCTCCTCAAATAACTCCCGAGTGCCTGTCCCAATGATCGAAACCCGCGATTTGACGAAGATGTACGGCGAGCTGTACGCCCTCGATCGGCTCACGCTCAAGCTCGAAAAGGGCGATGTCTACGGCTTCATCGGCCCCAACGGCGCCGGCAAGACGACCACCATGCGCATCCTGGCCACGCTGCTCAACCCCACCTGGGGCGAAGCGACCGTGTGCGGCTATTCCATCTACAACGGCGCCAAGGACATTCGCCGCGTCATGGGCTACATGCCCGATTTCTTCGGCGTCTACGACGACATGAAGGTGATCGAGTACCTCGAATTCTTCGCCGCCGCCTATCGCATCAAGGGACCGGAGCGGCGCCGCAAGTGCGATCAAGTGCTCGACCTCGTCGATCTCGGCTACAAGCGCGACGCCCTGGTCACCAGCCTGTCGCGCGGCATGACGCAGCGCCTCGGCCTGGCCCGCGTTCTGCTTCACGAGCCGCAAGTGTTGCTGCTCGACGAGCCGGCCAGCGGCCTCGATCCGCGCGCCCGCATCGAGATGCGCGGCCTGATCAAGGAGCTGCGCAACCTGGGCAAGACGATCCTGGTCTCCAGCCACATCCTGCCCGAGCTGGCCGACATCTGCAACAAGATCGGCATCATCGAGCGCGGCAAGCTCCTCTTCGACGGCGACGTGGCATCGGCCATCAAGCAGGTCCGCCAGCGCCACGTGCTGACCGTGATCGTCGGCGAAGGCCGCAATCCCGAGGCCAAAGACGCTGATCGAGCAACATGCCAGCGTCGAGGGCATCGAGCACAAGGAGCCGGACGATTTTCTGCTCGTCACGCTGCGCGACGGCATCAGCGACGGCAGCTTCATCCCGGAAATCCTGGTCCGCAACGGCTTCCGCCTCAAGATGCTCAAGGAGAAGGAGATCGACCTCGAAGACGTGTTCATGGGGATCACCAAGGGCATCACGAACTAGGGGCGAGGGCGAGTGGTGAGTGGCGAGGAGGTCGTTTAGCCGCGACGTCAGCGGAGCGCGGGCTTGACCAAGCTGCGGCCGATTAACGGAGCACACCATGCGCATCCTCGTCACCGGCGGGGCGGGCTACATCGGCAGCCACGCGGTCAAGCTGTTTCGTCGCGCGGCCATGATGTTTGGGTCTACGACAATCTTGTGCTTCGGCCATCGCGCCGCGGTGCCGGCCGAGCGGCTGATCGTCGGCGACCTGCACGAAATCGCATCGGCTCGATCAGCTTCTTGCTCGAGCGCCGCATCGAGGCCGTGGTCCACTTCGCGGCGTTCGCCTTCGTCGGCGAATCGGTGCAGAACCCGGCCAAGTATTACGTCAACAACCTCGTCAACACCCTGAACCTGCATGGAGTGCTTGCGCCGGCACGGGATCGGCCGGTTCGTCTTCTCCAGCACCTGCGCCACCTATGGCATTCCCGAGCGCACGCCGATCACCGAAGACACGCCGCAAGCGCCGATCAATCCCTATGGCCAAACCAAGCTGGCCGTCGAAAAAGCCCTGGGCGACTACGCCCGCGCCTATGGCTGGGGCTTCGCGGCCTTGCGTTATTTCAACGCCGCCGGCGCGGCACGCGACGGCAACATCGGCGAGGACCATGACCCCGAAACGCACCTGATTCCGCTCGTTATTCAGGCGGCGCTCGGGCAACGGCCGCACATCGAGATCTTCGGCACCGACTACCCGACGCCGGACGGCACCTGCGTCCGCGATTACATCCACGTCGATGATCTGGCCGAGGCGCACCTGCTGGCGCTGGAAAAGTTGAGTGACGGGGAGCGATCTCAATACAACCTGGGCAGCGGCCGCGGCTACAGCGTCCGCGAAGTGATCCGCGCGGTGGAAGAGAGTGACCGGCAAGAAGTTCCCGTCAAGGAAGGGCCCCGCCGCGCCGGCGATCCGCCGGTGTTGGTGGCCTCGTCAGCCAAGATCGCGGCGGAGCTGGGCTGGCGGCCCGAGTACACCGACATCAAAGCGATCGTCGAGACCGCCTGGAACTGGCACAAAAGCCATCCGCGTGGTTACAAAGACAGCGCTTGGTAACCTCGCTACCCCGTTGAATCATGCAAGAGATTACCGCCGACAACGCCATCGATTATCTGCGTGCCTCTGGGCGGATCGCCGGCCCGGCTCACGTGGAACTTTTGAGCGGCGGCGTCTCCAATCTGGTTTTGCGCGTCACGACGGTTGACGGGCCATTCATCCTCAAGCAATCGCGTTCACAATTGCGCACGCTGCGCTCCGTGGTTTAGCGACCTGGAACGGCGTCTATCGCGAACAGGAAGTGATGCAGGCACTTAAACGTTTTGTGCCTGCGGGAATGGTTCCTGATGTGTCTGTTCGTGGATCGGCCCAATTTCATTTTCGCCATGAGCCATGCTCCGATGCAGGCGCGTGTATGGAAGGACGACCTGCTGGCTGACCGGCTCGATGACAAGGTTGCCCGCCGCGTGGGCAGTTTCTTGGGGCTCATGCACGAATCATCATTTCGCAATCGCGATCAGTTCCACGCATTCCGCGATTCGCACGTGTTCGTGCAGTTGCGCGTCGAGCCGTTTTATCGAACCGTTGCGGCGCGGCGGCCCGAAGTCGCGGTGCCCATCGCGGCGCTGATCGAGGAGATGCTCACGCTGACCGAGGCATTGTGCCATGGCGACTACACGCCCAAGAATATCCTGGTGCATGGCGAGGATTTCACGCTGGTCGATTACGAAACCGCCTATCTGGGTGATCCGGCCATGGACCTGGGTTTGTGCTTGGCACACCTCGTTCTCAAGGCGTTTCGCCGGCTGGCGTCGGCGGCGCGTTATCTGCATTTAATGCGCGCCTTTTGGGATGGCTATCGAGGGCAAGTAATTTTTCGTTCAGCCGCTGAATTGGAGATGCGCGCGGCGCGCACTGGGCGCGTGCCTCTTGGCCCGCATCGACGGGACCAGTCCGGTGGAATACCTGGCCGACGAGGCGACGCGCGGCGTGGTGCGCGCTTTGGGACGACAGCTATTACTGGATGCTCCTCGGCGATGGGATGAATTGGAAGCTTTGGTTGACGTGCATATTGGGGGAGTAAGACCCCCCCTGGCCCCCCCTTCGTAAGGGGGGAGAAACTCAGTGGCATTCATGTGTCACTAATTGATTACTTCTGTCACTAATTGATTACTTCGGCGGCGGCAACGTCGAGCCGCCGCTGGCGGGGGCCGTAGTGGTCGCGGGAAAAATGAAGGAGCCGTCCTGCGTGGGCTGAAAGCTGGTGGGCGTGCCGGAAGTGTTTTGCGAGGCGGCACCTTCGGTGATTAAATCGTGGACTTTGTTTTCGCCCTTGGCGACGTCGGTCTTGATCTTGGCGGTGTTGAGATCGATCTGAATCTTTTGATGACCGTCCGCGGTCGGCGTGGCTTGGATGCGGTACCAGCCGAGATACCAACCCAGGCCAACGAAAACGAGTAATGCAAGCGCCGCGAGCGACAACAGATTACGCATGATGGGAACTCCTTGCCATAAACATGACGCGCCTGAAAGAGCCGCGCACGCAGTAAGCGGTTCATCGGAACTCGCCTGCTGAACCGCTTACTACGTGCGCGGCTCCTTGAGGCGTAGACCAAACCGCGAAGAGAAGGCTTTACCAAGATGGCCGCAATGGGTCTAGGCCAGAAAGAGGTCTTGACAGGCCCCCGCCCTGACAAAGTATGCTGCTGAGTGGAGGTTTTAGCGGCCGCGACTTGAAGGCAAGCGGTGGAATAACGCGCGGGATGCGTCTGTTTTGCTCCGAAAGCGCCGTATAATACTACAGAGACGGGCAAGGGCAGCAAGAAGGGGCTTCGCCCAAAGCCGACCGGTTGACTGGCCGTATCCAACCGATTCTCGCGATGCCAACATTCATACCTCACGCTTTAGGATGCCGGTAGCTTCCACAAGGGCCAGCCAACCTCTCCAGAGTTAAGGACCGACTCTGCCGCCTTGCCGTCCATTTCCACAGTCGGTTTTTTTGCCTCGTACGCGTTGACAATGAGTAAATCCCGACGCCGACCCCGGCGTCGTCTCTTGGGAGGTACGTCCGATGACCACGGGTAAAGCGATTCTGGGCGCGATCCGGCAACAGATCAACCTCAGCGACTATCGCAAAAAGCACTGGGAAGGAACCTTCGAGGAATACCTCGACATCGTGCGCGAGCACCCGGAGGTCACCCGTACCGCCTACCAGCGGCTCTACGACATGATCCTGTCGCACGGCACCGAAGAGATCTACGAGAACAAGGAAAAAGTGGTCCGCTACAATTTCTTCGCCGATTTCGCCATCAAGCACGGCGACGGCATCTATGGACTGGACCGCTCGCTCATTCAACTGGTCAACGCCTTCAAGTCGGCGGCCAAGGGCTATGGCACCGAGCGCCGCGTGCTGCTGCTGCACGGGCCGGTCGGCTCGTCCAAGAGCACGATCGCCCGGCTACTCAAGCGCGGCCTGGAGGAATACTCGCGCACCGACGAGGGGATGCTCTTCAGCTTCTCGTGGAAGGGGGAGAACGACACCTGGCTCAAAGACCCTATGCACGGCGAGCCTTTATGCCTGATTCCGCAAGACCTGCGCGCCTCGATTCTGCCGCAGCTCAACGCCGGCCGGGATCGCCAAGGGGCCGGAGGTCCAGTTCAAGGGTGAGCTTAGCCCGTATAGTCGCTTCATGTTCAACGAGCGCCTGGCGCGCTACGACGGCGACATCGCCGCCATGTTGGCCGGCGAAGTCAAGGTCTATCGCATGATCCTCTCCGAGCAGGATCGCATCGGCATCGGCACGTTCCAGCCCAAAGATGAAAAGAACCAGGACTCGACCGAGCTGACCGGCGACATCAATTATCGGAAGATCGCCGAATTCGGCACCGACAGTGATCCGCGCGCGTTCAACTTCGACGGCGAGCTCAATATCGCCAACCGCGGCATCGTCGAGTTCATCGAAGTGCTCAAGCTGGACGTGGCCTTCCTTTATGACTTGCTGGGCGCCTCGCAAGAGCACAAGATCAAGCCCAAGAAATTTGCCCAGACCGACATCGATGAGGTCATCCTGGGGCACACCAACGAGCCGGAATACAAGCGGCTGCAAAACAACGAGTTCATGGAAGCGTTGCGCGACCGCACGGTCAAGATCGACGTTCCTTACGTGACGCGGCTCATCGACGAGATCAAGATTTACGAGAAATCGTTCAATCAAGAGAAAGTGCGCGGCAAGCACATCGCGCCGCACACCATCGAGGTGGCCGCCATGTGGGCCATCTTGACGCGGCTTGAGCAACCCAAGCACGCGAACTTGACGCTTTTGCAAAAACTCAAGCTCTACAACGGCAAAACGTTACCCGGCTTCACCGAGGACAACGTCATCGAGCTCAAGCGCGAAGCCATGAACGAGGGCATGCACGGCATCAGCCCGCGCTACATCCAGGACAAGATCAGCAATGCCCTGGTGGCGCATCCGGATGAGGACAACATCAATCCGTTCATGGTGCTGCACGAACTCGAAACCGGCTTGCGGCATCATTCTTTGATCACCAGCCAGGAGCAGCTCCAACATTACAAGGAGCTCTTGAGCGTGGTCAAACAAGAATACGAGGACGTCGTGAAAAACGAAGTGCAACGGGCCATCGCCGCCGACGAGGACGCCCTGTCGCGGCTCTGCTCCAATTACATCGACAATGTCAAAGCCTACACCCAGCGCGAAAAGGTGCGCAACCGCTACACCGGCAACTTCGAGGAACCCGATGAGCGCTTGATGCGTTCCGTCGAGGAAAAGATCGATATCCCCGAAGGCCGCAAGGACGACTTCCGCCGCGAGATCATGAACTACATCGGCGCCTTGGCGATCGACGGCAAGAAGTTCGACTACAAGACCAACGAACGCCTGCAAAAGGCGCTGGAGCTCAAGCTCTTCGAGGACCAGAAAGACACCATCAAGCTAACCAGCTTGGTGTCCAACGTCGTCGATAAGGCGACGCAAGAGAAGATTGACGTCGTCAAGGCGAGGCTCATCCGCAATTATGGCTATAACGAGTCGAGCGCGACGGATGTGCTGAATTATGTGGCGAGTATATTCGCGCGGGGGCATACGAAGAAGTAAATCGTAGGGTAGGTTTCCAACCTGCCCGGAAGCATGCTCTGACTTTTGGATGAACCCATGAAGTTTCAAGTGACGCTTGACCGGGATGAGGACGGCGTCTGGATCGTAGAATGTCCAGCGATTCCTGGTTGCGTAAGCCAAGGTGATTCGCGCAAAGAGGCGTTAGCAAACATAAAGAAAGCCGTCAGACTTTGTTTAGAGGTGGCGCGGAACGCCGGATGCCGCCGACGGTGGTTTAATGACGATTCAAACGCTGGAGTTTTTTTGGTTTCATGAACACGAAAAAAAGGGGATCGTCGGGTCGATGGATAGCCAAGGGATAGTGACTTTCGCTATCGAGGCAGGCACTGGATCTTCCGTTCGTGGCACCACGTATTTTAACGAAATGATGAAGTTCTTTGGCCAAGACGCGAAGGCCATCCACGGGGTTTGGTTAAAAAGTGCCATAGGAGGCAAAAGCGCGAATATTGACAAGGTCAATGAACTGACTGCATCAGGCATGGCATTGGACGACGCAATTCTACATGCTTGGACGGTTACCCGGGCAAGGAAACTAGGGTTTTTGAGGGTCCGACTACTGGGCCTTCCGCAAGGATATCCGGGAGCTTATTCAAGGATCGACGTTCTAATCGAGAAATAGACAATGAGTGACCCATGAACAATCGCTTTGAAAGCCCGCCGTTACGAGACGATCTGATTCGCGATCTCCGAGCAATGGTCGAACGTGGCGCCAAAGTGCGCGAGTTGGCCAATGAAATCAACACGCGCGTGAGTGGCAGTGAACCTTCCGTTCTTCTCACGTTGGCATATTTTAGGCGTGCTTTTTGTTTGCCTTTGCCAATTATTCTGCCCCTGCGAGAGTGGTTGGGGACCGATAACGATGATGAAATCAATGCGTTGCTTTTGCCCGAAATCGAAAAGGCCAAGGGAAAATGGTCTAAGCCCGTAGGGACAACGCAATAATCACCGGGAGTTTCCCTTTACATGGCGCTACCGAGTTAAAAGAGTACTGAGCCATGCCAAATAGCGATACGACCCAAAAAGGCGCAGTCATTCCGGCGAGGAGGGCATGGATGCCGGCTATCTTGAGAGACGTCCCGTCGGGGCACCGGCGGGGTTGGTAATGTGCGCGAGGAGCCGCGAATGCACCTCCAGTCGGTGGACGAGGCACATCATTATAAGTTCTGGCTTGATGACAAAGGCAAGAGAGTTTTCGAATCCGTTGGCAAAGTACCGGCAAAGGTCTTAAAGGCACTGAATCGCAGTTGTCAACGAGCACCGGCTATTTGTCGAGGATAATTGGGCGAGATTCATGCTGGCGAAGGATTGGCTGGTTTTACACGTGGCTTTGCCGAAGCTGACACTCGTCGCCTGCCCAAATTCCCCAAACAAGTTTACGAGGGTCATTGACCTGACGACATGGCTCAACCCCAAGGCGCTGGCCACCTTGACACCCGACATCATCGAGCTGAACCGCGGCATGGCGTCACTTAGGCTGTGGACCAACCGGCCGGAAGAGCAGACTTTTGACGCAAGACTGTCGCGATTACTATGGGGAAACGAAGTCCAATAAAAAGGGTCGGAGCTGAGCGAGAGGCCACCATGGGACAGAAAATCGAGCGCGATCAGCAGCGGTTCCGCAAGATCGTGCGCGGCAAGGTGAAGAGCAACCTGAGCAAGTACATCAGCCGCGGCGAGATGATCGGCAAGAAGGGCAAGGACCTGGTGTCCATTCCTTTGCCGCAGATCGACATTCCCCAGTTCCGCTACGGGCAAAAAGGCTCCGGCGGCGTCGGCCAAGGCGACGGCGATCCGGGCCAGCCGCTGACCGCGCCGCAGGGCGAGGGCGAATCGGGGGCAGGCGATCAGCCGGGCGGGCACATTCTCGAAGTCGATCTGACCATGGAGGAGATGGCGCAGATCCTGGGTGAGGAGCTGGCGCTGCCTCGCATCGAACCCCGCGGCAAGAGAAACATCGTCACCACCAAGGACAAATACACCGGCATACGGCAGGCGGGGCCTGAATCGCTGCGGCATTTCAAGCGCACCTTCAAACGTGCCATGAAACGCCAGATTGCCTCGGGCAGCTACGATCCCCAAGTGCCGATCATCATTCCGATCCGCGAGGACAAGCAATATCGGAGCTGGAAGGAAGTCCAGAAACCGGAGAGCGTGGCCGCCATCATTTACATGATGGATGTCTCCGGCTCGATGACCGACGAGCAAAAAGAGATCGTCCGCATCGAGGCCTTCTGGATCGACACCTGGCTCAAGGCCCACTACCAGGGCATCCACACGGTGTATATCGTTCACGACGCCCAGGCCCACGAGGTCGATGAGCACACGTTTTACCACACCCGCGAATCGGGCGGCACCAAGATCAGCTCGGCCTATGAGCTTTGCGACAAGATCATCAGCCAGCGCTTTTCGCCCGACCAGTGGAATCTCTATGCCTTCCACTTTTCCGACGGCGACAACTGGGGCGACGATATTCCGCACTGCATCGACATCCTCAACGAAAAGCTGTTGCCGAAACTCAACCTGTTCGGCTATGGCCAGGTCGAAAGCCCCTACGGCTCGGGCGAGTTTTATGAATACATCAACGAGATGATCAGCAAGAAGGAAAACGTGGTGGCGAGTAGAATACCGGATAGGGAGGCGATCCTCGGTTCGATCAAAGAGTTTTTGGGGACGGGGCGATGAATTGGCAAGAGCTTGCGGCGACTTCGCATTACCAAACAGCTGTTGCCGTGGATCAGGCGTTGGAACACGGAGATGTAACTGGCGCCAGGGCCGGCATTGAGGAGTTGATTGACGCCTTGTCCCGAGCTGACCGACGAGCGTTGAAAAGCCACCTGATTCGTCTGATGAGCCACATCATCAAGTGGAAAACGCAGCCGGCGAAACGGTCGCTTAGCTGGCGTGGCACCATCCAGAACGCGCGGCGTGAAATCGCCGATATTCAGGAAGATACTCCCAGCTTGACGCGGGAAGTGATTGAACGGATGTGGCAGAAATGCTTTGACGCGGCGAAGGATAGTGCCGAGGGAGAAATGAACCAGGCTGCGAACCTGGCCAGGTTATCTTGGAGCGAGGTGTTTACGAATGAGTATAAGGTCGCCAGCAAGGATCCGGATTGAGACGAATCGAGGAGAGAACAGCGATGAAAGTGGAAATTGAAAAGGAACTGGTGAAGTGCAAGCCGCTTGCAGAAATCGTGGAGGCGGCGACGCCGGTGTTAGAGAATGCATTGGGCCCGCCCGGTGACCGCATCACGGCGGTCTGGGGATTTCGGCCGGATGCGCTTGGGCGACCGATGATTCACCTTCTGATAAAGGATCATTCGGAAGAAGCAGACACCCAGTTCAAACCGGAAGATTTGCAGCCTCCGGAAGAGGCGCGCCGCTACTTTTATTTTTTGTTGGGCGACCTCCTGCGTAAAAGCTCTCGAAAGAATATGCAAAAATTAAATGAGTTGGTGGCCGACGACCAGGAAGGGTAATTGATGCCGGCACGACCACAATATGTGCAGGAACTTGTTTTACAGGTTCGCCTGCACGAAAACCAATTGACTAACCTGGAAAACGCGGCAAAGGACACCAGCAATGGGACTGAAAGTGTATAACAGTCGGTCGCCGAGCTTCGCCAGGAAATCGCGGTTATCAATCAAAAACTGGCGGAATTGACGAAGCGTATTGACGTTTGGGACACTCGAATTTGGAGTTTCGTCGTTTTGGCGATCGCGGCGCTTCTTTCGCTTGCCTCTGGGTTGGTCGTGACCGTGGTAACCTTGGCAAAAAAGTGATTCTCGAAATATGGGCATCCCCTACGACACCAAGCTGCCGCCCGACCTCCGAGCCCTCAAGCAGGAGATCGAGGGCTATGCGCGCGGCTATGGACTCGATTTCTACGAGACGATCTTCGAGGTCATCGATGCCGAGGACCTCAACGAGATCGCGGCCTATGGCGGCTTTCCGACACGCTATCCGCACTGGTCGTTCGGCATGGCCTTCGAGGAACTGAAGAAGGGCTACGACTACGGCCTGTCCAAGATCTACGAGATGGTCATCAACAATGACCCGTGCTACGCGTACCTCATGCGCTGCAACCACACGGTCGATCAAAAGCTGGTGATGGCCCATGTCTATGGCCATTGCGACTTCTTCAAGAACAACGCCTTTTTCTCGCACACCAATCGCAAGATGATGGACGAGATGGCCAACCACGGCGTGCGCATCCGCCACTATGTCGAGAAATACGGCGAGGACGAAGTCGAGGCCTTCGTCGATCGCTGCATGTCGATCGACGATCTCATCGACGTGCATTCGACGGCCATTCGCCGGCGCGAGGAGGTGTCCCGCTATGAATTCAAGGAAAAAGAGGAGGACAATCCCCGAGCTGACGCGCTTCAAAAGCAAGGACTACATGGATGACTACATCAACCCGCCGGGAGTCCTCAAAGCGGAGGAGGAAAGCAACCGCAAGCAGACCGAGGACAATCGAGCGCACTTTTCCCGAGCATCCGGAAAAGGACGTGCTGCTCTTTCTCATCAGCCACGCCCCGCTCAAGCCCTGGCAGCGCGACATCTTATCGATCATCCGCGACGAGGCCTATTACTTCGCGCCGCAGGGCCAAACCAAGATCATGAACGAAGGCTGGGCCAGCTATTGGCATTCGACGATCATGACGACCAAGGCGCTCACGTCGAGCGAGGTCATCGATTATGCCGACCACCATTCGGGCACCATGGCCACGCAGCGCGGCCGGCTGAACCCCTACAAGCTCGGCATCGAACTCTTGCGCGACATCGAGATGCGCTGGAACACCGGGCGCTTCGGCAAGGACTTTGACGAATGCGACGATCTTGAGGAACGCCGCAAGTGGAACAAGCATCTCGGGCTGGGCCGCAAGAAAATCTTTGAGGTGCGCCGGATTCATAACGATATTACCTTTATCGACACCTTCCTGACGCCCGAGTTTTGCGTGGAGCACCAGATGTTCTCCTACGCCTACCAGGAGCAGGGCTCGAACTACGTGATCGAGTCGCGCGAGTTTCAAAAGATCAAGGAGCGCTTGCTCTTCAGCTTGACGAACTTCGGCAAGCCGTGGATCTATGTCGTCGACGGCAACTACCGCAATCGCGGCGAGCTTCTACTGAGGCACGATCACAACGGCATCGACCTGAAGCTCGACAAGGCGGCCGACACCTTGACCAACGTGCAGAATGTCTGGAATAGGCCGGTCCATCTGCACACGCTCGTGGACAACCAACCCAGCCTCATGACTTATGACGGCTCGGCCCATTCCATCAAAAACCTGGGAGACAGCGATGACCCTCGCAAGCACAGTTCGTCAAAAACTAAATGAGACGTCCGCCGCGGACAAGCGCCACGAGCTCATGGCGACCGATCCAGACGGCGGCTGGTCCGTCCACGTGACCGCCGACCGTCGCGATGCCTGGGTCACGGTCGCCTGGGAAATCTGCTTACGCCGGGCCACGTCGGGCGGCGACGTGGGAGCATGGGCGCAGCGCGTCGCTGACAGCGCCAACGGCCTATTGGAAGCGTTGCAGGTGGTCGAGGTTGACGCCCCGAACCACAAAGCGCTATTACGCAGCCATCCCCCCACGGAACGCGACGGCAAAGTTTCTTATTATGAAATCGTGTTGCGCGAGACATCGTCGGCCCTGGTCCGGCGCTATGAAGGAACCCATCTCAGCGGTAAACGCGAACAGGTGCCGTTCGTCCTTACCAATGAAGTGTTGGCCCAATTCATTGGCGACTTGGCGAACGAATGATATGCCGTGGCCGAATCTCGTGGGACGGCTCTCCCGAGCCGTCCTTACTACGGACGGCTCAGGAGAGCCGTCCCACATGAGCCATCCCCATGAGTCCTCACTGCCGTTCAATCCCACACCGCCGCATCTTCCCCGTCGAGGCGCAGCGTCAAACATTTCGCGCTGCCGCCGGATTTGAGGAACTCATCGAGTTCGACCGCGATGCAGCGATAGCCCCACGATTCAAGCGCTGCGCCAAATGATCGCTACCCGCGTTGAGTATCACCGTCTTGCCGATGACCACGGCATTGCACGCGAACCGCGCCGCCTCGGCTTCCTCGACCTTCACGAGGTGCGGAATGTGGGTTTCGATCACCTTTTGTCCGTAGGCATCAAAGGCCCCTGGAAAATAAAGCGCCTGGTCCGGCGCCAGTGGGCAAAAACAAGTGTCGAGGTGATAAAAGCGCGGGTCGACCAATTCGAGCGGCAACACCATGCGCTCCAGCGCCTTGCCCAGGTAATGGTGCCCCTTGACATCGCTGCGAATGCGGTAGCCCGCGAACAAAGTCTTGCCGCAGAAAAGTGCATCGCCTGCCCCCTCGAAAAACATCCCCTCGGGCAAGGTTTGCACCGCGAAATCGTGGCTCGCGAACCAGGCATCGAAATAGGGCGTCTCGCGCGCCCGCACTTCATGGCGAAAGCGTGAGCTGAAAAACCGGCGGCCGAACACCAGGCCGGCGTTGGCGGTGAACACCAGATCGGGCAAGCCCGGCTGGGGCGTCATCAGTTCAACCTGCACCTCCGCCTCGATCAGGGCATCGTGCAAGGCCCGCCATTGCCGCTGGGCACGCTCAGGCGTGCTTCCACGGGACCGGCTCATCCAGGGATTGATTTCGTATTCGATCCCATAGTGGTCCGGCGGGCACATCAAAATACGCGGCTGTCTCATACCTCAATGTTAGCACGCAAAAGGGTTTAGCCGCGAGGCGAAGGGGAGCGCGGGGCGTCAATCCTGCCCTTTATGAACCGCCGCAATTCGATGCACGCTGATTGAAATTAAACAACCGTCTTGAACAAGTCGAGCAATGTTTTGAGATTCACCGGTTTGACGAAGTGGTGGTCGAAGCCGGTTTGCTGTTGACGTTCCCGGTCTGCCTCGCTTGGAGTGTAACCCGTAAGCGCGCAGATGATCACATTCCTGAAATCCGGCCTGGCACGCAAGGCCCTGGCGACCTGATATCCGTCCATGCCCGGCAAGCCGATGTCGAGCAGCACCACATCCGGCTTGCAAACCTCTGCCACCTCCAGGGCCGTCGGACCGGTGCGTGCCAAGTGCACGTCATGGCCATACAAGCGCAGGAGAAGGTTGAGACTATCGGCGGAATCGACGTTATCCTCCACCACGAGAATCCGTAGGGGACGTCCGGTTGGTTTCTCTGCCTCCAGGACCGTTCTGGTTTCGTGAACAGGACTCTTCGCGATCACCGGCAGCTTGACCGTGAATTCGCTCCCCTTGCCAAGACCGCCGCTCTGCACCTGCACCCTGCCATCGTGTAACTCCACCAGGTTGCGCACCAGGGCCAGCCCAATCCCCAGGCCGCCGTGAGACCTATTATGAGCGGCATCTCCTTGCGTGAATAACTCAAAAACGCGTGGCAGCGTTTCCGGGGCGATGCCGACGCCGTTGTCGCGCACCCGGATCACCGCTTCGGCCACTTCTTGCTGCACAGTCATGCGCACCAGTCCGCCGGCATCGGTATACTTGGCCGCATTATTGAGAAGGTTGACCAGAACTTGCTCCAACCGCGCCGGATCGGCATCCACCCAAATCGGCGCCGTTGGCAGCGAAACCGAGAAATCGTGCTTGCGTGCGTCCATGAGCGGACGCACGCTCTCGGCGGCGCGGTTGGCCACGAGGCGAAGCTCGACTTTTTCTTTGGTCAGCCGCAATTTGCCCTTGGTGATGCGGCTGATGTCCAGAAGGTCGTCCACGAGACGCACCATCTGAAGCACTTGACGGTTGATGATGCCCCCGGCCTGGGCGATGATGGGATCGTTGGTCTTGATCAAGGTAAGAATGTTCAAGGCATGGAGTATGGGCGTGAGCGGGCTGCGCAGCTCGTGCGAGAGCAAGGCCATGAACTCTTCTTTGGTTCGGTTAGCTTCGGCCAGACCGTCGGCACGCTTCGTTTCGGCATCCTGCACCTGACTGTCGGTGAGGTCGTGCATGACTCTCGCGAAGGAGCGAATTTGCTTATGCTCGTCCCGCAGGGGCGTGACGGTGGAGCGGCACCAAAAGCGGCTGCCGTCCTTGCGAAGCTGCCAGCGCACGCTGTCAGCCCGCCCTTCAGCGAGCGCCGCTGCAAGCTCATGCTCGGGCTGGCCGTTACGAATATCCTCAGGCGAGAAAAGGCGCGAGAAGTGTTGGCCGATGATTTCGCTCGATTGGTAGCCAAAGAGCCGTTCGGCACCGGGTTCCAACACATGAGCAGCCCGTCCTGCCCGAGCAGAAAAATGGCATACTCGCGTGCGTCGGTCGCCAGCAGATCGAAGCACTCCGCCATTTGTTGCGGTGAGAGTGGGTTCAGAAGTTCATCGCTCATGGGGGCGCCTTTCCGTGCGGCAACCGGCCTGGCCCTTTCCTCGGCCCAGACGTTTGTAAAGTCGGTGTTAAGAGGGGTTGGAAATGGAAGTGATTCGCCAGAGGATAATTATACAGGGATTCGTGGATCAAAGGGAAGTGGTCTATCGGTTGCTCTCCCCAAAGCCCGGGCGGACGCGATAATGTGGATGAAAATCGGTTAGCGCCGGTGCGCACCGCGTTCGCATGCCGGCGATGGTAAAGCTGTAATTGGGGAGTTGGCTCGCGGTCAAAAAAATATGAGTTAGAGGATTGAGGGGTGGTGCCATCACCGTTAGCATACGGCTTTTAACGGTGGCGACCGGGGAAGAAGGGATTCTTGAGCGAGGACAACGGAGCCATGATCTGAGAAAGCGATTTTGCCGCCGTTACCAAACGGCGGTAACGGTGAATAGTGGGGTTGCAAACGAGAGGGGGACCCGCGGTCGGGCACAGCGGCGGGGTCGCGAGACCCGCGCCGAGCGCCGGGCGGTCGGCACCACGGCGGGGGCGCGAGACCGGCGTCGAGCGCGTGCAGATGGAACGGGCTTGTTTATAAGCCGAGTTCTTGTAGAATGAGTTCACTCTTGGATTTCTAAAGCACTTTTGGCCGTGACGACTTTGTGTTGTCCCCCAACTGCATTTTTCTTGTCCCGGATCATAATTCGTCAGTCGAAGCATTTTCGCTCAAGGCACCTGACCCAATGTGGGCTCAGCGTCTTTGCGTGATACTTTCCGAAGGAGGCCCATTGTGGCCAAGAAGTTGTATGTCGGCAATCTGACCTATGGGACGACCGACAGCGATCTGCAGACTCTGTTCGGCCCGTTTGGCACGGTCCAATCCGCCCAAGTCATCATGGACCGGGACACCGGACGCTCCAAGGGCTTCGGCTTCGTGGAAATGAACAGCGGCGAAGAGGCTCAGGCGGCCATCGCCGGTCTGAACGAGCACGAAATGGATGGACGCAAATTGACCGTCAACGAAGCCAAGCCCCGCGAAGAGCGGGTTGGCGGCGGCAAGCGCTATTAGGCGAATTGGACACGCATGCGCTCTTCCCGGCCCACGGGACGGGAAGGGCGTTTGCTTCTCAAGAGCCCGCATCCATGCCCGAGACGAAAACGTTGCATCAACGAGAGAAGGAATTAACCCTTTTAATGGGATCGGTCTCGGGCCGCGCTCACCTCGATGACTTGGCGACCCGTTACAATGCCATCAGCGGTCGACTCAAACCCGCACGCACGTCAGTCATTACCTACATTTTGGTCTATGAGCGGGAGCAAGGTCTTATAGACGGTTGACCGCCATTCTTTCCATGGGAGAAGGCGCATGCACGCATCGGTAAACGCTCATTTTCAGGCGCTCGAAAAAGCGGTCGGCACCACGGCGATCGCCGACGACCGCAAGCATATCATTGCCACGCGAATCGGACGGCTGGCGGGTCTCTACACCAAATTTGGTGAGGCCAACGAAAGCCGTTATTTTGATGAGATCAATGGGCTTGTGCAGCTACTGCTGAGAGAACTCGAAGCCTGCCCGAAGGCGCAGAAGCTGGATGCGACCTTCCGCGAGAAGTTAAAATCGCTCCACGAAGAGCTGGGCCTGCCGCCGCTGAGCCTCAAACCACCGCCCGCGCCGCCGTCGGAAAAGAAGGCAAGCAAGAAAAGAACGCGCGTCGCCGTTGAACAAAAATCATAAGGGGGTTGGGTCGGGCGTCAGCGCCAATGATTGAGCACGATGTGTTCGTTGGCGATGGGTACGCCGGCCGCCTCGAGTTTGCAAAGCGCCGTGACGGTTCCCTTGAGCGTGAGATCGCGGGTCGATCCCAACTTCAATAGGCAACTGCGTGTCATGGCCCGCGCGGCGGAGAAGTTTTGCGAGCAGCACCGATGCGGTGTCGTCATCCAGATAAATTCTCATATGCCGAATTCGCGCCATTTCTTCGGGCGACAGCATCCGGTATTTGCCGCCGTACTTATAATCCGGATCATTCATGCCGGTTGCTTCCATGATCCGCTCCTCGCGCTCGAAGTCCGCCTTGATTTCAGGCGGATCGGTCTGACAATAAGCGATCGCTTCCTCGACCGCTGCCAGCGGCAAACCGTAATCGGCGGCAATCTCCGCGGGCGTCATCGGCTCTTCGGCACTCATGTACATGCCATAGAGGTCGCGGGCCCGGATGCGGTGGCCGGTGATGAAGAGTTGCTTATAGGCCGACTTCGGGTTCGGCGACAAATACTTCCAGGTGGTGATGGGCTTGGAGTTCATGAGCTGCCTACTTTTTCCTGGTTTCCCGAAATAGCGGCGACTCGGTCAGGGTGAAGACGATGATCTCCTCACCTGTGCGCGTGCTGATGTCGTGGTGCAGGCTCAGCACGTTGACGCCGGTGACACCGTGAACCAACTCGCCGAGAATCGGTCGCGCCGACTCGATCAGCTGGGTCCGCACTTGCTTTAAGCAGATCGCGCCCTCTGTCAGCCGAGAGTGATTTGACCAACTGCTGCTCGGCGGCGGTGAGCACGCCTTGAAAGCGCACGACAAGAAGATCGCCCAGCAGGTGGGCGTGAATCCCTTTGGGACCGCGGCCCATGTATTCCAGTTCAAAACGACTCATGCCGTCACAAATGGCGGCTTCAATTTCGCCTTGGGTTTTCATAGAGGCCCTCGCACGCACTCGAACCATGATAGCAAGTATATTGCCAAAAGGCACTTGCTTTCCACGTCGCTGGCCGTACAATAGAGGAGTCTCCAGAAAAGTATTGTTGTTGGATGACTAGACGAAGGGCACCTCGGCAAGGCCGGGTGGCTCGGCGACAAGTAAGCCGACACGAGCGAATTCCTCCGAGGGCATTCGCGCGTGCCGGCTTTTTTTATTGGCTGTTGAGGGTGTGCAGCCACCAAGGACCATTTCGATGAACACGCCGAACGCAACCAAGGCAGAGCGAATTGCCCAGGCGGCCATGGCGTTCGAAAAACGGCGTACCGGGCACGCGCCACAATCGGTCACCGTAGTCCTGAGCGCGAATACGCTCGTTATCACGTTGCACGGGGCACTGACGGCGGGCGAACGCGCGTTTGCGCAAACGCCGGCCGGGGCCGCCCAGGTGCAGGAGTTTCATCGCCAGCTATTCCTGGATTCGGCCGCTACGCTGCGGCAAGACATCAAGCGCATCACCGGGGTCGAGGTTCGGCAAGCGACGACGGAAGTCGAGCCGGCCTCCGGCACGGTCGTGCAAGCGTTCGCGAGCGGCACCGTGGTTCAAGTGTTCCTCTTGGCCGCGACCGTCCCAGGCGAGACCTGGAGCGGCACACTTCCTAGCGACCCATCTTGAACATGGAGATTCTAAATGCTCGTTTTAACGCGGAAAAGCCAGGAAGTCGTCGTCGTCGGAGGACTGGACGCGCCTGAGCACATGCTCAAGGTCACCGTGCTCGAGATAAACGCGGGCAAAGTGAAACTGGGCTTTGAAGTGAACGCTGGAGTGCCCGTGCATCGCTTGGAAGTCTGGGAACGCATACGGGCCGGCATTCCCAAGAAGAACACCGGAGACTCGTCGGCAACCAGTCAGATGATTTCGTGCATTATCAAGGTCGCAGCCTTGTTATTTTCTCTACCCTTGAAAGGGGTTTGTCATGACGCTTGGTACTATCCTGCTCATTATTCTGGTTCTGATGCTTTTGGGCGTCTTACCGACCTGGGGGCACAGTCGCAACTGGGGCTACGGCCCGAGCGGCGGCATCAGTTTGTTGGTGGTGGTCATATTGGTGTTGGTGCTTTGGAGGGGTTTCTGATGAAGCGCTTGCTCTTCGTGCTTCTGCTGATCGTGGTCGCCGTCGGCGCCGTGGGATTTTACCTCGGTTGGTTCCATATCGGCTCGGAAACCGTTGATGGGAAGACCAATGTGACGTTCAGCATGGATCAAAACAAGATAAAAACAGACGAGAATAAAGTGCTTGAAAAGGTGCATGGTGCCGGACAAAAAGGAACGGAGTGAGCATCTCCTAAAGCTAACGAGGATGTTCGAAAAGGGGTCAGACCTCTCTGATTTTTCACCACGATGGGCAATGAATGCCGGGCACCGGTCTGGCCCCTTTTCCAACAGCCTCTGAAACCAATACAACAATCGCAACGCCGCCACCTCCCAAGGGCTTTTCGACAGGGCACGCTTCTCTCCGGCGTGTACGAAAGGCCGCCGCGGTTTCCTACATTCCGAAGGAAAATCCCTTCCATGTTTTTCGCCTGGCTTGACGCGCTCAATTTGTTGACCGTGTTCAACTATTATCTAATCGTCGGTTTCGTCGCGAGCACGGCGGTCAACTTCCGTCGCTACCGCGCTATTGTCGGCCTGCTCTATTGCTTCCCCAGCCGCTGGCCGAAATTGTTGCAATTGGTGAATAAGCATCGAAGCGTCTTTTTCGGCTGGCCGACGCTGTTGGCGATCGGTCTGGCGTTCGTATTGATGTTAAGCAATTCACTCGCCATCCGCTTGATCTGGACCCATGCCGGGGTCACTCTTCAGCAGCTCGGCGGGCATTGGCTGCCGCTGGTGGCCCTCCTGGTAGCCGGCGGTCTAATGCTGTTTTTCGATTGCCAGGCTCTGTGGAGCGTCGGCCACTTCGACCGGAGCGCGTTGGAGGTGGTCCTCGACAAAGCCGAATCGTGGCTAAAATCGTGGACCGGTCCGGCGCTGCGCTTCGTGACGTTTGGGTTCATCAATCCACGCAAGATTGTCGGCGTCGAGGTCCAACGAGCGCTCGCGGACGCCAACTGGGTGGTTATTGGCGGTATGTGGCGACTTTCGCTGCGGACAGGCACTCAGTTTGCCGTAGGCCTGATTCTTTGGCTTACGTGGGCCTTGGCGTCACCTGTCGCCATACCAGCAAGCGTGGCGATCCGCTAACGCCATATAAATGGGAAATGACCATGCTCATCAAGGTCGGCTGCGAAATCAAATTCACGTATCCCAATCCGACGGCGGTGGCGCTGATGCTGTATCTGCATCCGTCGGTGGCCGTGCGGATTCGAGGAGCCGAGCGTCTGGAAATTGAGCCGCGCAGCTCGATTTCGCAATATACCGATCTATACGGCAACCGCTGCGGACGCATTTTCATTCCGGCGGGCCCCCTGACCGTGAGACATCAGGCGCTCGTCGCCGATAATGGCTTGCCTGATCCGCAGGTCTGGCACGCGCATCAGCATCCGGTGCAGGCCTTGCCGGATAATGTCCTCTTGTTTCTGCTCTCCAGCCGGTATTGTGAGGTGGACAGCGAGCTAAGGGAGTTGGCTTGGTCCCTGTTCGGTCATTTTCCGGCAGGCTGGCCGCTAGTGCAATCGATCTGCAACTATGTAAACGGGCATATCCGGTTTGATTACCAGCAAGCGCGTGCCAATCGTACCGCTCTGGAGGTCTATCGGGAGCGCGTCGGCGTCTGCCGGGACTATATGCACTTGGCGATTACCTTCTGCCGGTGCCTGAACGTGCCGGCACGCTACTGCACCGGGTACCTTGGAGACATCGGCGTCCCGCCGGTGCTCGCTCCCATGGATTTCAGCGCCTGGTTCGAGGTCTTCCTGGGCGGAAAAT
Source organism: uncultured Planctomycetota bacterium (assembly GCA_963750865.1). GTDB lineage: Bacteria > Planctomycetota > Planctomycetia > Gemmatales > Gemmataceae > CAVVSQ01. The sequence continues at coordinate 295,365 of CAVVSQ010000012.1, read as the reverse complement.
GGCACGCCTTTGACGCACGCAACAACGTACCGCGCATTGGCCGCATCCTCATGGCACGCGGCCGGGATGCCGCTGACGTCGCCCTCACCACGACCTTCGGCGTGAATCAACTGCAGTCATTCCAGGTTTGGTCCGACGAAGTTCCCGAAGGCGCGTTTTCAGTCACTACCGTTTAGCCCCGGTTATCTCATCGAGCCAGCGTGGTATTTCGCCTACGGGAGCAACCTCTCGATCGAGCAAATGTCGAGGCGCGCGGCCTGGCACATGCTGGCGCGAGCGTTCCTAAAATCGCGCGGCTGGAGAATTCTCGAGTCGTTTTCAACATGCATGGGAGCGATGGCAATGTTTACGCCAACCTCCTCACCCCAGGAGAAGGTGTGCTCGGCGTGATTTACTCCTGTGGCGAGGCACACCTGAAAAAATTGGATGCCTTTGAAGAGGGATATGAGCGTCGGGTTGTTCGCGTTCGCCTTGAAAACGGCGATGAACGGGAGGCGTTCACATACTTTGCCGAAAGCGCCTCCATGGGCCAATGCTCCCGACCAACCGCCATTTACTTGGCAAAGATCCTCGACGGAGCCAGGCAACACGGCCTGCCTGATGCATATATCCGAAAGCTAGAAGCCACGGCCAAAAATGAAGAACGCGTTTCTTGAGCATCCTTGCTATCCCTATCCACGGCGACCTGTTATACTCCGTGAGTTGGCCATTTTCCTTTCTTGACCAATTGATACGGGTCATCGAATCAATCTGACCATTTGGCAGCCGCAAGGCGAATTGTCCGCTTAGGTCCTGCGGCTAAGCGTTGGCCAGCTCTTCTTCGGGGACTTCGCATGGGTCAGCTTTGGTTTTACGGGCAAAGCAATCAAAAACTGGGCCCTTATACCGCTCCGCAGTTACGCGAATTGGCGGTTGCGGGAAAGATCCTCATCACGGACACCGTCTGGAAGAATGGGATCGATCTGGGCGTTTTGGCGGACAAGGTCAAGAACCTCTTCCCGATACCGGCTCTTGTTCCCCTACTTGATGCGATACTCGTCCCTCTGATGCCATCCGGATTTGAAAAGCGAGTGTTGCTTGAGCCAGGATTTTCGGCGCCGCAACGGTTGTCCCGATCAGCTCGGCGAACGCTGAAGCCACCGCGGAAATCGTGCGGATCATTGTTCCGAAGCCAACGCCACTGCCGAACGCGCCCAGAAGCGCTGGTCAAGAAAATGCGGGCCCTCGCGATCCGTGGGGCGAAAATAACCGGCCAGGACGGCGCTACCATGCAATTTCGCAAAACATGCACGAGTTGCGGGCACGAAGATCCGTCGCGGACCAGCATGGTGATTCGCCCCGGTAAAATAAGGATCATCTTCTATTGCCCCAAATGCCGCAAACCACGGGAAGTCGAAATTCAGGGGATGAACTGACTTTTTATTGCCGTGCCTCGCTTATGGAGTAAAGGCATTGGACGATCGCAGGGGAGTCCGCAGGGTCGGTATTGCCGTTAAAATCATTGGCTTGCGCTCGTACGGCCCTACAATCGCTTGCTCATTCGTGCCGCGCACGTTGACAGAAGCCACATTTTAAACTAGTTTTGCGCTAAATGGGCTGAACGGGCCCGGCGGCTATAATTAGCGCGGCTCGCTCACGAGCGGCGGATTGCAACCAGGCGCGACACCTGCTTGACGTTAAGTGAGCTTTTATGATCATGTTTGGACGCACCTTCACCTTTTGGAATCGCCTCGTGGGCAAGCCGGCGACAGCCGAGGAAGCGCCGTCGGAAAGACGGGTTTGGGTTCGCTACCCTGCCAACCTTGAGACAACCGTGCGGCTGGCGGCTGGACCGGTGGTCGAGACACGCGTCTCGGCGCGGGTGCAGGACATATCGCCGGGGGGCGCCAATCTGTTGGTGAATGGCGCATTCGAAGCGGGCCAAATGATTAGCGTCGAGCTGCCCCATTGTAAAGATCAACAGACGCACACCGTGCTTGCCTGCATCGTGCGGGTGACGCCGAACGGGGACAATCAGTGGACCTTGGGTTGCGTGTTTTCGCAGGAGCTCACGGAGGACGAATTGGCGGGCTTCGGCGCCAAGCGCGTGCGCCACACACCGCCCGACCAGCGCCTCTGGATGCGTTTCGCCACCAATCGCCGGGCCGGCTTTCAAAAGGTCGGTGACCCCGAGCAAGTCGCCTATTCGGCGCAAATCATTAACCTCTCCGCCAGCGGCGTGGGCCTGGCCGTGACCACCGCCGTTCAGGCGGAGCGCTCTTGAGCGTGAACCTGATGGGCGCCGATAACCACGCCGTTCGCACTATCTTGGCGTGCGTGGTGCACGTCGCCGAGCAGCCGGAAGGGCACTCGGACCTCGGTTGCAACTTCATCCGCGAGCTTAGCGACGAAGAGTTCCAGGCGCTTTTATAGCGACACTAACCCGAAGCGTAAGCGAGGGATCCCTCGCTTACGCTTCGGGTTAGTGTTGCAGGGTCGCGCACTTTGCTCTAGTCCTTTATTTCAGCAACTCGCGCTCAATTCGTTCAATGACATCGCGTACCCCAACCGGACGAGGACCGAGCTGAAGTTGGGCGTTCTCCTCCAGCCAGGCACGCACGCGCTTTTCACCGGCCACGGCGGTGCTGTGATTGCGGCCGCCGAAGCGCTGGCCGATTTCGGTGTGCGTGGCGGCGGTGTGCTTGCGGGCCAGGAACATGGCGAGCATGCGCGGGTGGCTGACCATCCAGGTGCGTTTCTTCGATTGCAGGGCGCCGGCATCAAGGCTGAGGGTCTTGCAAACGGCTTCCTCGACATCGGTGAGCTGCACCAGGCGAATGGTATGGCGCAGGATGTCGCCGAGAACCTCGCGCGCCAGCTCGACATCGATGGTTCGACCATGGGCGCGGGCAAAGTGCCAGACGCTGTGCAGCGCCCCTTCCAGCTCCCGAACGTTGCCGCGCAGTTGGTCGGCAAGGAGCTCGATCACTTCCGGCGGCAGAGGCGGCCGTTCTGGAGACACCGTTTTGTGGCGCAACAAGTCGATGCGTGTTTCGCGCTCGGGGGTGGCCAAGCCCCAGACGGCGCCGCCGACCAAGCGGTCGGTAAGCTCGGGCATGAATTGGTCGGCCAGCCGCGGATGGCAATCGCAGGTCACGATCACGGGCCGCTCCTCGGCGTGCAGGGCGTCGAAGGTGTGCAGGAATTCCTCTTGGGTGGCCGGCTTTTTGGCGAGGAAGTGCAGATCATCCACGAGGACGGCGTCGCACTCGCGAAATTGCTTGCGAAAGACGCCCAGTTTGCCCGTGTGAATGGCCTGGACGAAGCGATTGGTGAAATCCTCGGCGGACAAAAACACCACCCGCCAATCGGGCCGACTGCGGCGCAGGCCAATATAGATGCCTTCCAGGAGATGCGTCTTGCCCAGGCCCACGGAGCCGTGGAGGACCAGCGGCGTGGGCAGTTGCTCGGGGGCTTCCACCAGGCTGAGCGCCGCGGCATGGGCTACGCGGTTGCACGCACCGATGACGAAGTCGTCGAGCCGGCGAAACCGGCGCGACCGCGACTTGGCGCGCGGCACCGGGCAAGCTTCCTCTGCCGTGGAACCGGCGTCCCGCCGGTTTGTGTTGGTGACGGATTTGACCGCCTGAACATAAGGCGCCCCTCCTCGCTCCCTAACGGTCGCGGCTCGGTTAGCCCCATTATCCGCGAGCGCCAAATCCGCCTGGGTCTCGCGCTCGCGCGCCGCCCGGAAAAGCTCGGGATCGAGCGCGAAGCAGATTTGCGCCTCCGAGCCGAGCACTTCGCGAGCGACTGCATGGATGTCGTCGCCGAAAGTTTTTTCGAGCCACTCTTGGTAAAAGTGATTAGGCACTCCGATCCGCAGCGTATTGTCGTCGATGGTCAGCTTTGTCTTGGTTTGAAACCAGAGGCCATACCGTCTGCTCACCAATCCGTTGGCTCAGCGCTGCTCCCAGCGCCGCCATCAAGTCTCCTGTTGTCATCCGCAAAGGCATCCCCTCCCCGCGCGTGGCACATCCGCGGAGTTTGTGAAAAACTCGGTCGCAAGAGAGATTGGGTCACGGCCCGTTGGAAGCTAGGCGTGACTTGGTCGACTCGGAGAAAACTCATTCTAGGTTTCGGGCGCGGCGCACGCCAAGGAATTTTTTCGCCTAAGGAGGCGCGGCAAAACTTCATCATCGCGGCACTCTATTTTCACACGGTTTTCGCCCAATGTGTGGGTCGCAAAAATAAAGACGAGTGCTGCGATCAGAGTGGAAAACCTGTCGATGAAACCGATGCGCCACTCGACTGAGTTAGCGAACCGGGAAACGCCGGCCTCTCGTAAGCTATTCAATACCTAACCATGATGAGCTTAATGGTTTAGGCCTTAAGTCGATCGCGCCGCCATGAACGATTCACCGGCAAGAGGACCATCCCAGAAATACAGGTAAACCTCGCGTGAATCCAGGTTTTCGAAGCCCAAAGAGCGGTACCAGCTTCGCGCCGGTCGATTCCGTTCATCCACCGCCAACGTCACCACCGGAGCCGCGGCGCAGTGGGCCGCTTGCAGCACATGACACGTCAAGTCGCGGCCCAGGCCATGGCCGCGTGCTTCGGGCACGACGCCCAGGTAGCACAGGTCCCAATGGTCGGCATCCGGGACCTGAGTGGCCAATGCCACCGCGACGGGTTGTTCTGCCGCAAGGATAAGCCACCAGCGCTCGGGACGAAAGCTGCCTTGGGCCATGTGGCCTGCCATGATCTCGTCGATGGAGCGGACGCCGTTGAGCTCGGGGCAGTCGAGCGTGCCCATATAGGTGCGCAGCAGGGTTTGCTGAAACGCGTGCGCAATAGCCGCTGAGTAGGATAAATATCTTATATCGGTGAGACGTTTGGAGGGCACGCTAGTTAGAGGATGTTCCATGTAGTTCAAGTGAGTCACGAATCGAAAACCGCGCCGCAGCAGTCGGGCCGCACGGCCGATTGGTCCGCCGGGCTCAGGAGCGCCTGGGCGACCTTGGTGCCCCGGCTGCGCAGCCAATCGAGGCCGTGCTGGACGAGATCCTCTTCCAAGGCGGCGTGTCGTGATCGCGTTCGGGGCAACCAAAACAAACCGCCGGCGCCGGCCAAGGGAACGCAAATCTGGACGCCGCAAAGACCCGTTTGGTCGCGCGCCAAAAAAATGCCGCCCGCGTCGATCACGCCCTCCCCAATCAGCGTCAGCGTGTGCGCGATCCGTGCTGGTCGCACGTCCGGAGCAAGGTCTGCCAATGCCAGCTCCAGCGCGGCTGACCATTCCTCGGCGTTCGGCAGGGGTGATTTTCATTTTTTGTCGGCTGCCGCTGGTGAGAAGCGTCGTGACCAGTTACAATGGCCTGGTCTTTTGTATCCTGCATCTCTCGAGCAAGCCAGCATGATTCCCAAGCCATCGCCACGCCCTTCTGTCCGGCGCCAAAACATGGTTCGGCCGTTTCTGGAGGTCCTGGAAAGCCGCGACCTGCTGGCAGCGGTGACCGTCAGTCTCAGCACGCCCTTGCGCACCGTCAACGACCACGTATTGGGCGTGAATCTCACCGAACTGGGACACCAACATCAACACCGTTCAGACGCAACAGATGGTTCAGGCGGCCGGCCTCAACATGTTTCGCATGCCCGGCGGTTCCAGCTCCGACGAGTTTCACTTCAATGCCAAGCCCGCTTACAATGGCCAGGGCACCGCCAAAAGCATGGCCAGCTTCATCAGCGCCGTGGGCGGCACCGGATTGGTGACACTTGACTACGGCACGGGCAGTCCCCAAGAAGCGGCGGCGCTTTTGGCCTATCTCAACGGTTCCGTAAGCAACCCGACGACGATCGGCACCGGCGAGCAATGGAATGCCACGTCGAACACCTGGGTGCAGGTCGGCTGGGGCACTGCGAGTTATTGGGCCGGCCTGCGCCTGCCACGCCGTTGGCCCAAGATGACGGGCTCAACTTTCTCCGCGCCGGCCGCGCAGCGCCGTTCGGCATCCACTACTTCGAAGTCGGCAACGAAATCTACGGCAGCTGGGAGACCGACGACCATGGCTCGGGCGGCGACACGGGCAAGGCACACGACCCGGCCACCTATGTGAAGTTCGCCAAGCAATTCGCCGCTTACGCCGCCCAGATCGATTCGACGATATCCATCGGCGAAGTCACCGGCAGTGTCAGTTACGACAACAACTGGACCAGTAATGTTCTGCAACAGGATGTCAGCCAAGGGCTCACGCCCGGTTTTCTCAGCGATCACATTTACGTGCAGGGCCCCGGTAGCGAGACAGACACCAACCTGCTTTTCAATACCATCTCCAGCTCGACTGCCGGCGGCAGTGGCTCTCCGGACAACTGGTCGCTCCGCGCCGGCGACTATCGCAACTTGCTCAACAACATTTTGGCGCTGCCGCGGCGAGCAAGGTCGAATTGCTGGCCACCGAATTCAACTCGGTCTATGCCAACCCCGGCAAGCAGAGCACGAGCCTGGTCAACGGCTTGTTCGTGGCCGACGCTCTCGGCGGCCTCTTAAAAACCGAGTACAACGGCGCCGACGTCTGGGACCTGCGCAATGGCTGGGGAACCGGCAACAACAACGCCGCGACGTTGTACGGCTGGCGCCAGGGGGGCGATTATGGCTTGCTCGGCAGTAGCGGCGGCCCGGCGCCGGCCACCGGCACCTACATCCCCTACCCAACCTATTTCGCGGAGCAGTTGGTTTCCAAGCTGGCGCACACTGGCGACACTGTCGTTTACTCCTCAAGCAGCGACGCCAACCTCGACGTCTTCGCCGTCAAGCAGGCGAACGGCCACCTTGAATTGATGCTCATCAACAAGAGCGCGACCAGCAGCGTGACGGGTCAGTTTCAGATCAATGGTTTCACGCCGTTCACCCAGGCGCAGCTTTGGCAATATGGCATCGCCCAGGACACCGCGCAAAGCCAGACCACCGACGGGCACAGCGCGCTGGCCAATTCGACAGCGCCCTTGACCGTCACCGGGTCCGAGTTTCAGCTACGCGTTTCCCGCGTACTCGATGAGCGTTCTGGATTTGGCTCCCGCGAACGTGCCGACCACTGCCACCGTGTCGGCCTCGGCAACCAGCGCTGTTTATGGGCAGCCGATCACCTTCACGGCCACCGTCTCCAGCGGCACGGGCACACCGGCGGGGAGCGTTGAGTTTTTCGACACGAACTCCGCGACCAACACACGCATCGATCTCGGCCCCGGAATCCCATTATCGAGCAGTGTTGGCAAGAGCGTCTGGACTTATCAGACGTTGCCGACGCAACTAAAAGTTTCCGGAGCGACTGGCGACATCTTTCAAGCCGTATTTTCAGCAACGGGCGGTTTCGCGGGCAGCAACGGCACCTTGCCCGCCGGCCAAGGGCCAGGCATCACTCCGGCGCCCTTGACGATCACGGCGACAACGAACACCAAAACCTATGACGGCACCACCGCGGCAAGTGCCCTGCCCACGGTGACCAACTTGGTGGCCGGCGATTCGGTCCTGGGTTTGCTGGAAACCTATGACACGCCGTCAGTGGGTGCCGGCAAGACACTGACGCCGACCGGCACGGTGAACGACGGCAACGGCGGCAAGAATTACACGGTGACGTTCGTGACGGATACGACCGGTGCGATCGTGCCCGGGTCGTTCAACAAATTCGTCGTCACCATCTTGAGCGCCGCCACGGTTTCGGCCGGGACCAGCGTGCTGGTGACGGTGCAAGCCGCCGATGCGTTTGGCAATGCCGTGAGCCAATACCCTGGCCCGAAAACGGTGAGCCTCGCGCCGTCGCCTTTCGATCCCATCGGCACCATGCCGAAGAATTTGCCGCTAAATGGTTCCGGTTTTGGTTTCTTCCAGGCAACGTTCAAGACTGCGAACACATACACAATCAGCGTAACGGATGTGCCCGATGGCATAACAGGTGTCAGTCCGCCGCTTGCCGTGACGCCCGCGAGCGCTGCCTACTTCCTGGTCACCGCGCCGCCAGCGATTACGGGATCGTCGGTCAATGTCGTGGTTCAAGCCTTCGATCCATATGGCAACCTAGCCACCGGTTATGCCGGTCTCGTTCATATAGGCAGCAGCGACGCCAAGGCGCTGCTGCCCCAGGCGGCAGCGTTGATCGGCGGTAGCGGCAGTTTTGCTGTTACCTTCAACACGCCGGGCAGCCAGACCATCACCGCCAGTGATTCAGTATCCTACCAGCCGATCACAATCAGCGGCGGCACGGTGGTCGGCGTCACCGGCCTGATGGTCACGGGTTTTGTCAACACACCCACCGGTTTCACGGCCACATTCAATAAAGCAATCAATCCAGCCGATTTGACGATTTATGGCTCGGGCAGCACGGTGGCCGACGTGCTGCTGGTAGGTGCCGCGACCAACAATCGTCAGCCCTATCCGGGCACGCTGATCGTCGATCCCGACAACAAGCAAGTGACGTTCAACGTCTCGTCCAATTTTCTGGTTGCCTCAAGCCCTGACGGATCGGCGGCACTGCCCGACGATACCTACACCGTGACCCTGCTAAGCGACTCCGGCTCCAACGGTTTCCAGGATCTATCGGGCCAAGGCTTCGACGACGGCCAGGGCGGCCATGCCGATTTCGTCGGCACGTTCGCGACGACTTATCAGAGGGATAAAGCGCAGGTGCTGGGCGTCGTCGATTTCGCGCGCGGCCCTAACGCCTCCGGCGATGTCGGCACGCGCGTTCAAGTGCCGAACGATCCGGCCAACGGCGGGCATATCGGCATCCCCGTCACCATCTATAATGCCGTCAATTGGACCAATGCCGGCTTTACCCTGACTTACAACGCCACACCTTCTCACAGTCACCGCCGGGAAAAGCGATCCGTCCAATGCCGCCTCAGTTGGATTCCGCATGACGAGCAACGTCCTGGCAGCCGAGGGTGTTTATTCCGTGGCCACGTTCTCGGTCACTGCGACTAAGCCGTTAAGCGGCACGCAAATCTTGGGCGATGTAATTGCATTTGTCCCCTACGCGGCGCGGACGCATTACAGGACGCAGGATTTATTGGCCTTGAACAACATTACAGTCGACACCGGCGCGCCGGTGGTTGCCGCCAACGCCGTCGATGTCAACGCTTATTTCGGCGACGTCAACGGCGACCATCGACTCGACGGCCTGGACAAGGCGTTGATCGCGAACGTCGCTTCGACACTGTACACGGGCTTCAGCGCGTTTCCCCTGCTCGATCCCGCCATCATCGGCGATTTAAGCGGCGACAACGCGGTGACATCCAATAGCACGTCGCTCTTTTCCAATTACCTGTTGGCTTTGCCGGTCGCCAAGATTCCGACACTGCCCAACCCGCCGATCGCCGACAGTTTATTCTCGTTCGGCAATGCGCCGGCGGCGCCGATCGTTGCCGCCGCCTTTTACCAGCCGCCGCCCACGGTGCCGCCAGCGAGTGGCGCCGCTAAAGCCGGCGCTGCCGTTCTCAATCCCTGGCTCGACTGGGCCGCAGTTCTCGGCGACGGCTGGGATGAATTCAAACGCTTACTTCGACGCCATCGATGAACCGCTTGCAAGCCGGCAGCGCGCCAAGAAATTGGCGGCCATATTGCTTGGTGAGCACGCGCGGATCGAGGATCACCACCATGCCGTGATCGAGCCGCGTGCGGATCAATCGGCCAAAGCCTTGCTTGAGCTTGATGATCGCCTGGGGCAGGCTGTAATCCATGAACGGATGGCCGCCGGCTTTGGTGATCGCCTCGCAGCGTGCCTCGACCAACGGTCGATCCGGCGGCACGAAGGGAAGTTTCGTGATAATGACGTTGGCCAAGGCGTCTCCCTGCACATCGACGCCTTGCCAAAAGCTATCGACGCCGAAGAGCACTGCCGCCGTGGATTGCCGAAAGCGCTCCAACATCTGGTTGGCGGGCAGCCCATCACTTTGACAGATAAGCTCAAGGTTTTCATCGCGAAACCAACCACGCAAACGCTCGGCCGCATATTGCATCGTTTGATTGCTGGTGAACAGCACGAACGCGCGACCGCGCGTGCGCAGCACATAGTCTTGAATCTTGGCGAGGCAGGCCTCCTCGAAATGTCCACCTTTGGCCGTGGGGTCGGGCATCTGGCGAAACAGGTGCAACTCCGCTTGCTGCCTAAAATCAAAGGGACTGCCAAGCTGGAGCGTCGAGCCGTAAAATCCGAGGCGATCCTTGAAGTGGCCAAACCCGCCTGCGCCGTGCCCGCAACTGCCAGCGGGGGCGTTGTCAGTCCGTCTCTTCCTTTTACGAAGGCGTGTCCGGGTGGGGTGCCGACGCTTAACGTCGCACTCGTCAAAACCACGGTCGGCACCTTGTCGAAAAGTTGCCCGCGCAGCAAGTCGCCCAGCTTGATCGGCGCACTTGACAGGGAGACCTTGCGGCCCCCTGAATTGAGCCCATCGATCCAGTAAACTTGTTCCGGCAGTTTTTGATCCAGCCACTCCGCCAGCGACGTCGCAATTTGCTCGCAGCGCGTGGCAGCGGATTCCAGCTCGATTTGCTCTTCCTCGTTGCTCAGTTTTTGCGCGATTTGATCGATGGCACGGCCCAGCTTCAGAAGTTCCTCGGACAGAAAGTTGGGCACAATGTCCGCCTGGCGGATGCGCAAACTCTCACGCGGCGCGCGCCCGGGAGGCTGCTTGGCCTCGTAATCGCGCTGCCAAAAGAGCAGGTTTTGAAAGAAGCGTTCCGTCTCCTGGCGCGTTTTGTAAACCTGCTCCATGATGGCGCCGTCGGCGTGCGTGCTGAGCAAGCCATGCAGGCTGGAGCCGCGGGCCGTGTTACGTTCATGCAGCAGCTTGTTAAGAAGGTATTCGATTTGACCGCGCGTGATTTGCAAGCCGAGGCGCTCGGCGGCGACATCCTCCAGAGTGTGTGCCTCATCCAGAATAGCGACTTGATATTTGGGAAGAATGCCATGCTCTCCCTCCCCGCGCAGAAACAGATCGAGGAAGAACAAGGCGTGGTTGACAATGAGCAGCTTGGCCTGTTGCAAGCCGCGCCGCGCCTTGAAATAAAAACAAGTGTCGAAGTCCTGGCATTTTTTGCCCAGGCAATTACCGGCGTCGCTTTCCACCAGGTCCCAGACAGGCGCGAGCGGCCGCATTGGCAGTTCGGCGCGGCTGCCGTCGGTTGTCTTTCGTGCCCACGCGCCGATCGTCCTGCAGCTGATCGATTGCTTGATTCTCATAGAGCAGCTTGCTCGATTTGGTGCGGGCCACGCGCAAGCGACGTTTGCTGAGATAATTGGCCCGTCCCTTCACCAATACGGCACTGAATTTATCGCGAAACACGCTTTGCAAAAACGGAATGTCCTTACGGATGAGTTGCTCTTGTAGGCTGATCGTGTGGGTCGATATGACGACGCGGCAATCCTCATCGGCAAGCGCAGCCTGTATCGCGGGAACCAAATAGGCGAAGCTTTTGCCCACTCCTGTCCCCGCCTCGACCATCAAGTGGCGCCGCTTGGCAATGGCGGCCGCGACCGCCTCCGCCATCTGCAATTGCTGGGGCCTGGCTTCGAAATTGCCCAGTGCTGCGCGATTGCCCCGCCGGCCCCCAGGATCGATTCATAAGACATGTTCTCATTTTGCCCGAAGAGCGTGAGTTTGGATAGAGCCTTGGCCGGAGTATTGGGCGGAATGACGGGCGCGACTGGAATCGCAAAGTTGGGTGACGCGACTGGGTTCATAATACAAAGAATCCCTCAATAGTGAATCTATGTTCAGTATAGGGGAGCTTTTTGATGGGAACAAGGATTCGTGCGTGAAGGCGCCGCGGATGACCTCGCTGGACAAGGCAGCCCATTCCGGTCACAATATTCCGACTTATGACAAAGTGCTTTTTGATATTGCTCATTAAATATGGTCTGGGCCTTGGACTTTTAGCCTGGGTGGTGTGGTCGTATTGGCACATGCCGTCACCCGACGGGCGCGAGGAACTGGGCCTGGCCCGGGTCTTCGAGCAGCCGCTCCACTGGACTTTTTTGGCACTGGCCGGGGTCATAGGGGTGGCGAGCGTGCTCGTCACGTTCCTGCGCTGGTATGTGCTGGTGCGCGCCCAGGGGTTGCCGTTCTCACTGGCCAGTGCCATGCGTCTGGGCATGATCGGCTTTTATCTGAGCACGTTTCTGCCCGGGTCGGTGGGCGGCGACATTATCAAGGCGGCGTTCATCGTGCGCGAGCAAAGCCGGCGGATGGTCGCCGTCACGACCGTCATCATGGACCGAGTGATCGGCTTATGCGGCCTGGTTTGGTTGGTCAGCTTGGTGGGCTGGATCTTTTGGGTCGCCGGCGTTTTTCCCACCAGCGCCGTTTTGGAGGTTATCTTTCTCGGAGCGGTTGGGCTCACCGCGGGCAGCCTGGTGTTTTGGTTCGCGCTGGGCGTCTTGTCAAAAGAACGAGTTGAGCGGTTGACGACCTGGTTAAAGAACATTCCGAAAGTGGGCGGACCGCTGGGCGAACTGTGGCGCGCGTGTTGGATGTATCGCTGCCAGGGGCGCAGCATCGCGGCGGCCATCGCCCTGTCCATGATTGGGCACGTCGGCTTCGTGCTGATGTTTTATTTCTGCGCACGCGCGGTTAACGGGGTGCAGGAGATGCCGTCCCTCGCGGCTCATGTGTTCGCCGTTCCCGTGGGCATGACAATCGCCGCCGGCATCCCCACGCCGGGCGGCGTCGGCGGCGGCGAATTTGTGTATGGCAAACTTTACGAAATCCTGGGCTACGCGGTCGCCGCCGGCGTGCTCGCCTCACTCCTGCAGCGCTGCATCAACTGGATCTTGGGCCTGGTCGGGTATTTGATCTACCTGCGCATGAAGCCGGCTTTAGCCGATAATGGCGTGGCGATCGAGCCCAGGTCTGAACTGCGGGTTCCCGTGAAGGTGTAGGACATTTGATTTGTGGGACGGCTCTCCTGAGCCGTCCGTTTGCCTGGACGGCTCAGGAGAGCCGTCCTACAACTCATTCTTATCATCCGTGTTCGATCCGTGTTCCACCCGTGGCCACGTTTTTCCGCATCACCCCAGGTTGACATACACCGTCTTCACCTCGGTGTAGTTCTGCATGGCATACTCGCCGAGCTCGCGGCCAATGCCTGACATCTTGAACCCGCCGAAGGGCGCGGCGGCATCGAACACATCGTAGCAATTGATCCAAACCGTGCCGGCGCGGAGCTTGGCGGCGATGCGATGGGCCTTGGTGATGTCGCGTGTCCAGACGGCGGCGGCCAGGCCGAACGACGTTTGGTTGCCGCGGCGGATCACTTCATCGACATCCTTGAAACGGAGAATGTTCATCACGGGGCCGAAGATTTCCTCACGGGCGATCTTCATCTCGTCGGTGACGTTGGCGAAGACGGTCGGCTCGATGAAATATCCTTTGTCGCCGACGCGCTTGCCGCCGGCCAGCAGCTTGGCGCCTTCTTTTTTGCCCGAGTCGATATAGCCCATGATGCGGTCGCATTGCTCCTGGGACACCTGCGGCCCCTGAGTCGTGTCCGGGTCGAAGGGATCGCCGAGCTTTTGCGACTTGGCTTTGGCGAGGACTTTCTCGACGAATCGATCGTGGACGCTGTCCTCGACAAAGAGGCGACTGCCGGCGCAGCAGCATTGGCCTTGGTTGAAAAACAGGCCAAAGTAAGCACCGGCCACGGCGGCATCGAGATCGGCATCGGCGAAGACGACGTTGGGGCTTTTGCCGCCCAGCTCGAGCGTGACCCGCTTGAGGTTGCTGCGTGCCGCCGCTTCCATGATGGTTTGGCCGGTCGTGTATTCACCGGTGAAGGCGATTTTATCGACGTCCATGTGCCCGCTCAGCGCCGTGCCGGCGGTGGGACCAAAACCCGGGACGACATTGATGACGCCGTCGGGAATGCCGGCCTCTTGCGCAAGTTGGGCAATGCGCAGGGCCGTGAGTGGAGTTTGCTCGGCGGGCTTGAGGACCATGGTGCAGCCCATGGCCATGCCGGGCCCCATTTCCATGCTTGCATCAGCAGCGGAAAGTTCCACGGAATGATTTGTCCCACGACGCCGACCGGTTCGTGCTTGGTGTAACAAAAATAGGGACCATCGACCGGGATCGTCTTGCCGTGAATTTTGTCCGCCCAACCTGCGTAATAGCGATAGCATTTGATGGTGAGCGGCAGATCGGCGGCGAGCGCATCGCGGAGCGGCTTGCCGTTGTCGAGGGATTCCAGTGCAGCCAGTTCCTCTTTGTTTTTCTCGATGAGGTCAGCGAGGCGGTTGAGCAGACGGCCGCGGTCCGAAGCGTTCATCTTCGGCCAGGGGCCTTCCTCGAAGGCCTTGCGGGCCGCCTTGACCGCCAGGTCGATGTCGGCCTTGTCCCCTTCGGCGACCTGGCAGATCACCTCGCCGGTCGCAGGGTTGAGCGTCTCGAAGGTCTTGCCCGAAACGCTATCGGTCCATTTGCCGCCGATCAAAAGCGGCTGATCTTTGACCTGAGGTCGCTTCGATACGCGTCCTGCCTTGGGTGCGGTTGCAGTAGCCATGAATGCTCCTTCAGAATGAGAGGTTATCCGGCGTTGGTCCGAAAAGCGTAGCCACGGATGGAACACGGATCGAACACGGATCAGAAAAAACAGGCGCAATGATTGTCCATCACTGCGCCTTATGATTTTATCCAGTGTTTGATCGGTGTTCCAACCGTGGCTAATTTTTTTGACTGGTGCTTTATCACCATTTAATTGTAGCGTTGGGTGCCATGGCCTCGGTACTCCGTGGCCATGCGTGCAACCCCGCTAACATGGCCACGGAGTACCGAGGCCATGGCACCCGAACCTATGAACCCCAACTTTAAGCGTTGATAAAACACTAGTCCTTACCTTTTTTGCTGCACCGTCACCTGGGCATGTACTGACGAATCGGTGGCCGTGTCGGCGGCCTTGACAAAGCCGCGCAGGTGCAGGCCCACCATGGTCAGGGCGGCGGACCAGAAGAGGCCGAACAAAAGCGGCGCCCATTCCAGGATGAATGGCATGACGCAGGCCAGGCCGAAGAACGCCGCGCCGATGGCGTAGCAGCGGCCCCAGTAATTGCTTCCCATGATGAAGAACGCCAGGCCGGCGACGCTCGCCAAAAAAGGGTACGGCAGCATTTCGGCCAGGTGAGGCGGCGCCGGGGGTGTCGTCGTGAAGAAGTCGAGGCTGCGCATAAACCGGGTCGCGCCACGGTGGCGGCCAGCGCGAAAAGATAACCGACCCAAATTGTCCATAGTTCGCGTTCCGTGCTGCTGGTCGGCAATAGGCGGCTGTTGCCGCGATGACTCCAGAACAGATAGCCAAGCAGCACGAACTCGATGCGCCGGGCGCTCAAGATCGCCCACGACGGCGCGTCCACGTGCATGAGAACAAAGATCAGCGTGTGCTGGAGGCCGACCACAGCCGCCATCACGAGGATCATCGAGCTCCAGGTGGCGAAATCGGCGTCGTGCTGGCTGCGCTCGAGCATGCGCGTCAGCCGATTGAAGACGTTGGAGCTGCGAGCGTTGATGGTGTTGCCATCAAGGAAGTTTTGCAGATCCTCCGCCAAGGCGGCTGCCGTGGCGTATCGCTGGCTCGGTTCTTTCGCCAAGCACTTGTGACAGATCGTTTCCAGATCCCTGGGCACGCTCGCATTGAGCGAGGATGCGGGCTCAGGCTCGTTATTGATGACGCGCATGACGGTATCGAGTGGACTGTCGGCGCGGAATGGAGGCTGTCCCGTAAGCAATTCATACAGGATCGCGCCGAGGCTATAGATATCGCACGCCGGACCCAGTTCTCGAATCTTGCCCTGAGCCTGCTCCGGGGCCATGTAGCTCGGCGTGCCGAGAATCGCGCCGGTCCGAGTTTGGCCGGAATCTTGGTTATCCAGGCGCTTGGCCAGACCGAAATCGGTGATGTGCGGCTCGTCGTCCGCGTCCAGCATGACGTTGGAGGGCTTGAGGTCGCGGTGCAAGATGCCATGACGATGGGCATATTCGACGGCCCGGGCGATTTGCCGCACATAGCGGGCGGCGTCCCGGCTTGTCACGGGGCCGCGCAGCAAGCGCTGGGACAAGCTGATCCCGTCGATGAATTCCATGCTGAAGAAGTGCTGCCCCTCGATGGCGCCGACGTCGTGGATGGCGACGATATTGGGATGGGACAGGTGCGCGGCCGCTTCCGCTTCGGTGCGAAAGCGCTGCAGGTCCTCGGGGTTGGCCAGCTTGCCGGCGAGGATCATCTTGAGCGCGACGGTGCGGTTGAGCGACTTTTGCCGAGCGCGATAGACGACGCCCATGCCACCGCGCGCGATCTCGCTGAGCAATTCGTAATCACCGAAGACGCCGTGAGGCAGCGTAACGTTTGACGGCAGGGTTGCTTCGATGTGCGTGGGCGTCTGGTCGGCCGCCATGACGCCGCGCAGCGCTCCAGGCGTGCTCTCGAAGTCGTGGGGCAGCGTGGGTTCAGACATCGCCTGCATCCTGGAAGCAGAACCGTTTCTCGGATTCTTGAGTTTAACCATTGATCGCACACTCGGCAACGGGCGCATTAAGTTGCAACTTACGGGTGCCACGGGCACCTTTGACATCGCGTGGCACCCCTTATTGCGCATTGCCTATTATGTAAGGGTAGCGAGTCATCCCATTATTCGCGGCTCACCGGGAACCATTTTATGCCAACTACCTCCATGGGCGCGGCGGAGCAAAATCGTCTGCTTGCCGACGTCGAAGCCTTTTGCCAGGAACTGCGTCCCCAGGAGGAGTTATGCTATGTCGAGCATCGCTTCAACGCCGACCTTATACCGCTGCGCGCAAGCACAACATTCTTGGCATGCCGGTGCCCGCAGCTTATGGCGGCCGCGGCGCGGACACCGCGCACCTATGCACGTGCCCTCGCACGGATCGGCCAGGAGGGGACCGGCGTGCGCACCTTCTTCTCCGGGCATACCTCGCATCGGCCAATATCCGATCATGATGTGGGGCAATGAAGAGCAAAAGCGGCGCTATCTGCCGGCTTCCTGTCGCGGCGACAAGATCCTCGCCTTCGGCCTAACCGAACCCGATGCGGGCAGCAATCCGCTCGAAATGACCATGACCTACGAGCGCCGGGGCGAGAGCTTTGTTCTCAACGGCGTCAAATACTTGATCTCCAACGCCGGCATCGCCACCACGATCGTCACCTTTGCCTATCCGAAGGGCGGAGGCCGCATCAGCGCTTTCATTATCGACACGGAGAGCCCTGGCTGTGCCCGCGAAGACCTGCTCGCCAAGATGGGCATGCCGACGGCGAACACCGGCATGTTCGAGCTGAGCGATTTCCAGACGCCGACCAGCAACCTGCTGGGCCGAGAAGGCGACGGCTTCCGCATCGCCATGGGCACGCTGGTCAGCGGGCGGCTGAGCGTGGCCGCCGGTTGCCTGGGGGTCATCGAGGATTGCCTGATCGAGGCGACGCGCTATGCCAAGGAACGCATGCAGCACGGCAAACCGATTGCCAAGCATCAGCTTGTGCAAGAGCATTTGGCGGCCATCGAGATGGCCCGGCTGGCGTCGGATGCGATCGTCACCAAAGCCGCCGAAGCGAAGGATCGCAGCAATGCCGAGCCGGACGATCGCCGAATGCAAGCGGCAAGCCGACCTGCTGGCGGCTCAGGCGAAGCTCTTCGCCGCCAATGCCGCCTGGGACGCCGCCGATCGGGCGGTGCAGATTCTAGGCGGCCGCGGCTGGTCCACGCTCTATCGGCCGGGCCGGCACTTGCAAGACGTGCGCGTCTGCCGGATCTACGAGGGGACGGATGAAATCCTCAAGCTCAAGATCGCGGCAGCGGTGCTTGGCGGCAAGGAGTGGGAGGCGTTCAAATGAGCGCCGTCTTTCGCTCCGCGAAAGAACGTTCTTTCGCGGAGCGAAAGACGACGAACGCCTTTCACCAATCGGCACCAATAGGATTGCCGTCGTTGGGCAAGCAAACTTTATTCCAGGTGTCCGCGGAAATCGATGGTCTGACAGAGCGGACGGAGGCATCGCCGAGCAGGACAATCATGGCGCTGGCGTGCGGGGTGGCCGGATCGGTGATGATCGCACTTCTTGTCGTAAGGATTCGGCTGATTTTGAAAGGCCGGAGCGTCCTTGGGCGTCAAATAAGTCTGTTTCAAGTAAGACGCTCGCGACCACGGTTGATACGTGTCCACCGCGGCCGGCACGTTGCCAACTCCGGCGCCATAGCCCCAAATGGAGCCTTGTTTATCGCCGCAGAGCGCGTAGGCGTGCGTGAATATGATCGTGTTGGAGCTGCCGTCGCCAATGTTGTAGATGGTTGACTGGCGGTCCATGAAATTGGCCTTGTTGGCGGGATACATGGCACCGCCGTTGATCGATTCATCGGCAAGCGGGGCGAAGACCTGAGCATTGACCGCGTAGCTGGAGCCGCCCATGACGCCCCCGATCACGATGCCGTCCTTCATGCTCGGGTCTTGAGGGCAAACGTAGGTGGGGACCACTTTGTTGAGGGCGCCGTCGAGTTCGGGTCGATGGTGGAGTTGTTGCCGGTCATTGCAGTTTTGTAAAGGTTGTCTTGCTCGATGTACGGCAGCAGGAAAACGTGCGTGGAGGCCCAGATCGAGGGGAATTTTTGCGAGTTCTTCGCCGTCGTGCCATTCCAGCCGCCGTAAAGGGGCGGCAGTCGTTTGAAAGTTCCATGAAAGTTGTGGATGCCCAGTCCAATTTGTTTCATGTTGTTGGTGCATTGTGTTCGGCCCGCCGCTTCGCGGACTTTTTGCACGGCGGGCAGCAGCAAGGCAAGCAGAATGGCGATGATCGCCAGGACCACGAGCAGCTCGATCAGGCCAAAAGCGCGGCGATGTCCATGGTTCGACAAGATGGTGCCCATGCGAGACTCCTTTCGAGGAACGGGTTTAAGTCGGTGGCAGCGTGAGCAAGGCAGCGCCAATCGTAACACGGAAGATGCCTAACAACCAAACACTTTTGCTCTCCCTCGACAGCGTTCCGAGTTGCTACCATCGAGAAGAGGCTGGGGTGGCACGCGCTCCGAGTACCTCAGAGCATGCTACCCGACGACAGTCTGACACCGATAACAAACGGTGTTTTTAACGGTAGCGGATGCATGGGTGCCATAGTTTGCCGGTACTCCGGCTAACTATGCTTTCCGCACGAGATACCGATAGCCGCGTCGATCGATTGGGCGACTCTTCCCCAGGATTTATGAACCGGAGGCGGGCACGGACTCAAACATAGTTAGCCGGAGTACCGGCAAACCATGGCACCCAACGCACCCCGCACTGCGTTTTTCCGCATCGTGAACCTCGTGACCAGGCTCCGCCTGGTCACGCACTGCCCGCGTGGCTCTGCCTCGCCTTCACACGCGCGTCCAAAGTCTGCAGGCGGAGCCTGCCAGGCAGTGCGTGACCAGGCGGAGCCTGGTCACGAGAAGAAACATGGTTAGCCGGAGTACCGGCAAACTATGGCACCCAACGCACCCCGCACTGCGTTTTTCCGCATCTTAGGATTCTTTGGAAAATCCGCTGGAATACCTGAATCGCGATTTGACAGCGCTAAGTCCCTGACATAGGTTTCTTTTGTCGAGCGGTTCGGAGATGCTCGCGGGGGCCTGAAAGGTCAGTGAATTCCGCGACGCAAGCAGCATCTAGAACCGTACTTCTGTCACGCTCGCATGGGCGAAACCGCCATCGAGGCGGTGACGCTTGCCCCGGCTTGGCGCCAGGTTCGCCAGGCTTCCCCTCGGAATGACGGCTCCGCGCTGACGGCGCCGGCGTTCCTCCCTGACAAGGGCACCCCCCAAACATTGGCGTGAGAGGTCGGCCCGGATCTTGCTCGGGAAAGGACTTGGTTTATGCGCGGCTTGTATCAATCGGTTCGTGCGTTCCTGACTGCTGAAGACGGCCCGACCGCGGTCGAATATGCCGTGATGCTCGCCCTGATCATCGTGGTCTGCATCACCGCCATCACCGCCCTGGGCACCAACGCCAACAAAGCTTTTTCCAACGTGGCCCTCAACACGGCTGTCTCGTCCTCGTAGGCGGGACGCCGGCGCCATCGATCCAGCGATCGAATGTCGGTGGCTCGAATGTCCGCAGATTTGTTTCAAAACACAAGGAGAAGTCCGATGCGTAAGTTCGCCGAAAAAGTCGTCAATTTCATGAAGCGTGAAGATGGCCCGACCGCGGTCGAATATGCCGTCATGCTCGCCCTCATCATCGTGGTCTGCATCACGGCCATCACGGCCCTGGGCACCAACGCCAACAAGACGTTCACCAGCGTCTCCAACACGATCGGCAGCACCTCCAGCTGAGCGCTGGCTGCCTTTTGCCCCACATTGGCCGTGCACTCCGCGTGCGACAGCGACCGCGCTCGGGGTGTACGGCCATTATGCTTTCGAAGAGCCTGCGCACGTAGCAAGCGGGCAACCCACCGCTTACTACGCGTGCGCGGCTCTTTCTTCATTTTCGTTTGACAAGGCCAATGCTCGACCTACGCTTGTTTTGGCACCTGCGCCGCGAAAGAATCGCCGGGATTGAGGATCCGAGGCCCGGTGGCTTGAGGACTCCGAAGACCGGATTTCGAGTACCGCAGCCTCGGCCCAGAAGCGGCACGACTGCGATGCGCGCATCGCGAGGAGCGACATGAAGTTTTTCTCCCTGGAATACTGGCCCGTCCATGTGATTTGCATCGGCATGATCGCGGCGGCGATCATCGACTGGTGGAAATACAAGGTTCCCAACAAGCTCACCTTTCCCCTGATCCTCAGCGGCTGGCTCTTGGGCCTGTGCAACAACTTCGGCCTGGAAGCCGGCGCCGGCGGCATCGGCGCCGCCATTGCCGGCACGTTCCTCGGCATGGGCCTGCTCTTGCCGATCTACGCGATCGGCGGCATGGGTGCCGGCGATGTCAAAATGACCATGGGCTTCGGCTCGTGGATCGGGGCGTTCTTTGGCATGGCCCAGGGGATGTGGATCATCGTCTACGCGTTCTGCGCCGGCACCATCGTCGGCGGCATCATCGCCCTGGGCATGATCGCTGCTCCGCGGCAACTATCAGCAGAACGTCTTCCACGTGAAGGAAATCGTGGGCGACATGTTCGCCGCCCAAGGAGTGGGCGAAATCGCCGCCAAGGCCAATCGCCGCCGGCCGCGCTGGCACCGCTTGCCCTACGGCGTGCCGCTCTGCATCGGGTTTCTGGGATACTTGTTTTACCTGGGACTTTAAAGAGGGGCGTGAGGCGAGGAACGGCGACCGTAGGTTAGGTTTCCAACCTGACCGGAAAGCCCTGACTTGCCGCAATTGTCCACCTTGCGGGGATCAAAACCGACAAAACTGGCAGAACGCTTAGTTTCGTCACGATCCGTGCATCCGTAAAAGTTTAAGTTACCCGCGTCGCCCGGTCGAAAATAACATCCGGGGAAGCGGGAACATTCAGGCGGCGGGCTCGCTCGGCGGCTGAATGCAACCTTCCCTTACCTGAGGAATCGCAACCATGAAACCAAAGACCCTCATCCTATTGGTGGTGGCGGTCACCTGCGGTCTGGGAGCCAGCTACATGACCAGCCGGCTCCTGGCCGAACGCACAACCCGAGGACAACGAAAAAGTCGTGGTCCTCGTGGCCAAGAAAAACCTGGATATGGGCGTCACCATCAAGAAAGTCGAAGACCTCTTCGAGGAAAAGAAGTTCAGCAAGGGCGACGAGCCCAAGAACGCCATCGTGAAAGCCGAAGACTTGCAGGCGCGCGTCCTCAAGCGCTCGCTCCGCGGCGGCGATTTCGTCACAGGGCGACGATCTTTTGAGCGACAAGGACGGCGGCATCTCGACGCTCATGGCCCAGGGCTACCGGGCGATCGGCATCCGCGTGAACATCGCCGACATCGCCTCCGGTTTCGCGAGCTTGCCGATGTCGCGCGTCGATCTGATCTGGACCGTGCGCCGGGCGACCGACAAGGATTCGTCCTCGCGCATCTTGCTGGAAAATGTGCTGGTGCTCGCGGCCGACACGCAAACCGCACGGGTCGAGGGCAGCGGGGCCATGCCGGCCAGCGTCGTGACCGTGGCCCTCAAGCCTGAAGACATTCTCAAGGTCTCGATGGCTCGTGAGCTGGGGAGCATCAGCATGGTGCTCCGCAAGTTCAACGATCATCAGAAGGCCGAGGTGAGCTCGGTGACCGTCGAAGAGCTGGTCACGAACACGCCGGCAAAAAAGACTCCGAAGACGAGAGCTGGGTCGAAAGCACGCAGCAGCCGTCCATCGCGAAGGTCTCGCTGCCCGAGTTGCCCAAGGAGACCCAGGCGGTCGATGCCAAGGCGGAAGCGGCCAAAGGGACGCTGCACCGGCTGCGGCTGATCGAAGGAGACAAGGAACGCGTGGTGGAATATTGGCTCAACGATGACGGCGAAGTGATCCACAACGATGTGGTGCGCTCGGAAATCGCTCCGGCGCCGCCCCGTCCACCGCAAACGCAGGCGCCGCAGGCCGCCAGTCGCTGCCCGACGCACCTGGCACCGTCGAAGCGTGGTCCATGAAAAAGCCCTCGTTCCCAGGCTCCGCCTGGGAACGCAATGCACGCGAGGCTTTGCCTCGATGCGAGATTCGGGCAGGCGGAGCCTGCCAGACAGCGCGTTACCAGGCGGAGCCTGGTAACGAGAACCCAAGGAAAGTGACCCAACTGGGCGGGCTTCGGCCCGCCCGGCATATCATCAAGAAGAGGTGAACGGATGCACCGCAAAACAATTCTGCCTCGGTCTCTCGCGTGGAGCCTGGCCCTGGGCTTCCTAATCAACTTTTCGGCACAAGCGGTCACCGCTCAAGGCGCGGATCGGCAACTGCCTGGCCTGGCCCAACAACCGTTTCCGGACGACGCCAAAGCGCCGGCCAAAGACCCGGCCGAACCTTATATCCTGGTGCTTCCCAAGGACAGCACCCGGCAGATCGAAATGAGCACGAAGGAACTGATCTCTGAGTTCCGCAGCGAAAACCCCAGGGTGGTCAAAGTGCAAGCGCTGCTCGATAACCCGCGTGCCGTGCTGGTCACCGGCGTGACGCCCGGCAGCACACGCGTTTACATCACCGACAGCAAGAAAAACTCCGAGTCGCTCGAAGTGCGCGTGCCCCTCGATGAAGAGGCGGAGCGCGAAGCCAAGCGGCGCGAGTTCCTCGATCAGATTCATCGCGCCATACCCACCGCCACCGTGGATGTCGTGGTGTCCGGCAATGCGACCGTCATCTTGACCGGCAGCATTCCTCATGCCGACGGCGTGCAGGTCGTCATCGAATTGGCGCACGGCGTCTTTGGACCGGCGGCCAACATCGTCAACCACATGCGCATGCCGGGCGTGCAGCAGGTGCAGATCGAAGTCACCGTGGCCCGCGTCAATCGCTCGCGTGCTCGCAATATCGGTTTCAGTTTCATCAATGCCGGCCAACAGCATTTCCTGGCCAGCAGCGTCGGCGGCGGCGGTGCTCTGACGACGGCCACCAACCTGCCGAGCATCTTGACGCCGGCCGCATCCCTGGCTTCCACGCCCAATGCGGTCTTCGGCATCTTCAACGACAAGCAAAGCTTTTTAGGCTACCTCAACGCCTTGACCACCGAAGGCCTGGCCAAGCTTATTTCACGAGCCCAGCGTCATGACGTTGAGCGGCCGGCCCGCCTACATCGCTTCCGGCGGCGAAACTCCCATCCTGACCTCTTCCGGCATGGGTGCGCCGAGCGTCACCTACAAGCAGTTCGGCACATCTGTCAACTTCCTGCCCATCGTCATGGGCGACGGCAAAATCCACCTGGAAGTGCGTCCCGAGATCAGCGCCATCAACGCCGCTAACGGCATCACCTTGCCGGGCGCGATCGCGACATCGGTGCCGGGCTTCGATCTTCGCACCGCCCAAGTGGCTGTCGAAATGGAAGACGGCCAAACGCTCGCCATCGGCGGCCTGATCCAAAACTCCATCAATGCCCAAAACACCAAGGTGCCGATCCTGGGCGACATTCCTTTCCTGGCGTTCGCGTTCACGTCCAAGACCTACACGGAAACCGAGGAAGAACTCATCATCCTGGTCACGCCCCACCTGGTCGACCCGATGGCTTGCAACCAGCTGCCGAAATATCTTCCCGGACGCGAAACGCGCACCGCCGATGATTTTGAGCTATTCTTGGAAGGCATTCTGGAAGCACCGCGCGGCCAGCGTAATCTGACGCACCCGTACACCGCGGCCTATTTGAATGGGCCAGTGCGAGCAAATATCCGTGCGGGGATGCATCCGGCTGCGGCAATGGCGGTGCCGGCGGTTGTGGCATCACAGGCGGCTGCAGCGCCAATGGCACTTGCGGCGCGGGCGTGGATAGCCCGTATCCGACGGTGACCGGCAGGGCTCGCCGTTAGGCTCCGTCACCGGCAACGACACAACCGGTGCAGACGGAACAACCGGACGTGTTGCCTAACAGCAACGTCCGCAGGTTGGCTGATCCGCCCGCCCAGGCGCCTAATCCGGTCGCCGCCCCGACCGCGCCGCCGCAGACTTTGCCCATGCTGCCCCCGGCGACCAACAGCGGAGCCGGCACCGTCCCCACGGCTGGGGCGACCTTTGGTCCCGCGGTCATGGTGGACCCACGTTAAAACTAGTCTCCCCCCCTTACGAAGGGGGGAAGGGCGGGGTTGAAGATCGCGGGTGCTGAATAACGCCCCCCCGGCACCCGCCTTCGTAAGGGGGTGAGACGTCTGTTCCCCTTCAACTTCGGTGATTGCTCATGAAGGACGTACTACGCATCGCGATCGTGGACCCCTCCGATTCCACGCGCGAACCCCTCCGCAATCTGCTCTTGGGAGTCGAGTCGGTCTGGCTCGAAGCCGAATGCTCTCGCTACGAGTTTTTCATCGACGTGGCCCGGCAATCGAACCCCGATCTGGTCGTCGTCACGCTCGATGCCGATCATAACAAGGCACTCCAGCTTATCCAGCAGCTCAGCGGTCGAATTTCCGAACATGCCCGTTCTGGCGGTCAGCTCGCCGCGGCGACGGCCAGTCGATCCTGCAAGCTCTGCGGGCCGGGGCCAAGGAATTTCTGACCGCCCCGGTCGTGCTCGAAGAGCTGCTGCTGGCCCTGACGCGCCTGCGGCAAAACCGCGTCTCCGCCGACGGCACGCCCGCTGTCAACGGCAACATCAAGACCGAGTCGCTGGTGGTCACCGTCGTCGGCTCGCGCGGCGGCGTCGGCTGCACCAGCCTGGCCGTCAACCTCGGCTGCAACCTCGCCCAGATTCCCAACCACAACGTCGCCCTCATCGATCTCGATCTGGCCCTGGGCGATGCCGATGTCGCCCTGGACCTGATTCCCGACTACACGCTGGCCGACGTGGCCATGAACATCGATCGGCTCGACATGACGTTCTTGCGCCGCTCGCTGTGCAAGCACGAAAGCGGCCTGTCGCTGTTGCCGCACCCGGTGCAGATGGAAGATATCTCCCTCATTCACGAAGATCATCTTCAGCGCGTCATCGGCCTGCTCAAGGCGAGCTATTCGCACCTGATCTTCGACCTGAGCAAGCGCTTCACGCCGACCGACCTGACGGCCATGCGCATGAGCGACGTCATCCTGCTGATTGCCCAGCTTGAGTTGACCAGCCTGCGCAACGTCGTCCGCATGCTGCACACGCTGGGCAACGAAGAAGGCCTGGGCGAGAAGGTCAAGGTCGTCGTCAATCGCGTCGGCTCCGATGAAGGCGACATCACCCTGAAAAAAGCCGAGGAAACCATCGGCCGGCCGATCTACTGGCAAGTCCCCAACGATTTCAAGGCCATGCTGGCGCCGGCAACGCCGGCGTGCCGCTCTTGACGCACGCGCCCAAGAGCAAGGCCCAGCAAAGCCTCGTGGCGCTGGCCGCCGCCCTGTGCGGCAAAGACGCCCTCACGCCGAGCCCAAGAAAGAGAAACGCGGGTTCTTCTCGTTCAAATAACCACACTCTCAAGCCGCGCGGTCGAGGTACTCCGAAACCCGCGGGTGTTAGGTTGACCTAGGATAAAATACGACCACGGATAACACGGATGGCACGGATAACGAAAAGCAGGGAGCCGGCTCCTCATGGGTTTCTTGTCTTATCCGTGGCATCCGTGTTATCCGTGGTTAATCTTGGCTCATCTTTCCTTACTCGTTCTTCCCCCCTCTGTAAACTTTTCGCATCACTTTTTCGCCGAAATCGTCAACTCGGCCACTTGCCTTTCAGAAATAAGCTATGGTTGCCCAGAGACCCATGGAAACACATGCATGGGTCACCATGCTTCCCCTACTAGGGTAACGCCATGTCCCGCCTGCAACGCGGTATCACCGGAATCACCAATACCACCAACGCCTCGGGGTTCAATCGCTCGGGCAGCCTCTCGCAAAACGGCGTCAGCCGCGACGGCACCAAAAGCTTCGAAGACCTCAAGCGGCTCATCCACGGCAAGCTGGTCGACAAGCTCGATCTGTCGCGCGTCAGCGACCTGGCCGGCGACACGCTGCGCCGCGAAATCCGCCTGGTCGTCGAGCGCCTGTGCGACACCGAAAACCCGCTGCTCAACCGCATGGAACGCGAACGCCTCATCGACGAGGTGCTCGACGAGACGTTCGGCTTCGGCCCGCTCGAAATGCTGCTCAAGGACCCGACGGTCAGCGATATCTTGATCAACGGGCCGCACAAGATCTACGTCGAACGCCGCGGCAAGCTGGAAAAGACCGACGTCAAGTTCCGCGACAACGATCACCTGATGCAGATCATCGACCGCATCGTGTCCAAGGTCGGCCGCCGCGTCGACGAAACCTCGCCCATGGTGGACGCCCGTCTGCCGGACGGCTCGCGCGTCAACGCCATCATTCCGCCGCTGGCCCTGGACGGCCCGTCGATGTCCATTCGCCGCTTCGGCGCCAACCCGCTCAAGCTCGAAGATCTGCTGAACTTCAAGGCGTTCACGCCCGAAATGGCCATGCTCATGGAGGCCTGCATCAAGGCCCGGCTCAACATCGTCATCTCCGGCGGCACCGGTTGCGGCAAAACGACGCTGCTCAACACGCTGTCGAGCTTCATTCCGCACGACGAACGCATCGTCACCATCGAGGACGCCGCCGAACTGCAGCTCCAGCAGGACCACGTCGTGCGCCTGGAAACCCGGCCGGCCAACATCGAAGGCAAAGGCGCGGTCAACATGCGCGACCTGGTCCGCAACGCCCTGCGTATGCGGCCCGAACGCATCATCATCGGCGAATGCCGCGGCGGCGAAGCGCTCGACATGCTCCAGGCCATGAACACCGGCCACGCCGGCTCGATGACCACGCTGCACGCCAACACGCCGCGCGACGCCCAGGCCCGGCTCGAAACCATGATCATGATGGCCGGCATGGAACTGCCCATCAAGGCCATGCGGCAGCAGATTTGCTCCGCCGTCGATCTGATCGTGCAGGCCAACCGCCTGCAAGGCGGGCCGCGCAAAATCACCACGATCACGGAAGTCATGAACATGGAGCAAGACACGATCATCATGCAGGACATCTTCCGCTTCAAGCAGCTGGGCATCGATCAGAACGGCCGGGCGTTCGGCCAGTTCGAGGCCACCGGCGTGCGGCCGGCGTTCGTCAGCCGCCTGGAAGCGGCCGGCATCAAGCTGCCGACGAACCTGTTCCAGGAACGCGTGTTGTTGCGCGATTAATAACAATGCGAGGCGGAGCCTCGCGGACAGTGCGTTCCCAGACGGAGCCTGGGAACGAGGGTATTGAATATACGAGGGCCTTTTTATGTCTCCCATGATGATCTCCTTCCTGGCGTTCGCCGGCGTTTCCGCCGTCATTGGCCTGGTGGCCTTCGTCCTCAACGGCAACGGGACCAAGATCACCGACCGCCTCGACACGCTCACCGGCCGCAAGAAAAAAGACGACGAAACCACCAACATCTTGAAGAAGTCGGCGTTCGACCGCGACAAGAAATCGCTGCTCGAGGCGCTGACGCCCAACTTCACCAGCTTGTCGAAGATCATCGTGCAAGCCGACGTGCACATTCGGCCCAGCACGCTTTTTGCCATCGGCCTGGTGCTGGGCGTGATCGGCTCGTCGGTCAGTTGGGTCATGGGCGTCAAGATTTACCTGGCGCCGATCGCCGGCATCATCATGTTCAGCATTCCGTTTGGCTGGCTGCTCACCAAGCGGGCGCTGCGGCTCAAGAAGTTCAGCGCACAGCTGCCGGACGCCCTGGAACTGGTCGCCCGTGCCTTGCGTGCCGGCCACAGCCTCGCGGCGGGCATGCACGTGGTCGCCGAGGAAATGCCGTCGCCGGTATGCGACGAATTCAACCGCGTTTACGAGGAGCAAAACCTGGGCATCTCGATCGACGACTCGCTCAAGAACATGTGCGAGCGCGTTCCCAACCTCGACTTGCGCTTCTTCGTCACCTCCGTGCTCATCCAGCGGCAAACCGGCGGCGATCTTGGCGGAAATCCTCGACAAGATCGGCTACGTCATCCGCGAGCGCTTCCGCATCCTCGGCCAGGTCAAGGCGCTGACCGCCGAAGGCCGGCTCAGCGGCGTCATCCTGATCGCCCTGCCCTTCGGCCTGTTCCTGCTGATGATGCACATCAAGTACGACTACATCGAGAAACTCTGGACGCATCCGCTCGGCATCAAAATGAGCGTTTATGCCCTGATTGCCCAGATTCTCGGGGCGCTGGTGATCCGCAAGATCGTCAACATCAAGGTGTAAGATGTTTTCTCCCATTAGCCGGGGGTAGGGTGAGGTTACGGTCCAGACAACCCCGCCGACCGCCCTTCGTAAGTGCGGCGACCGCAGCTTATGAGGAAGTGTCGAAAATAACCAATATATGGGCCGTGACAAGTAAAGTACTTGGTGGGAATTTGACGAAAATAAGAGTTAGTTGCCTCTTGTCGCTTCGTCACCCACAACTCGTTCCTTCAACAAGAGGTGTGCCGATCATGTTAACCGCCTTCGTTTACATCCAGGACCTGGTGCCGCTGCTGGTGTTCATGGGTATCGTGGCGGCGATTTGGGCGTTTCTGTCGATGGTCTCCAATCGCAACAGCAAAGCCCTGGATCGGCTGGCGCGGCTGAGCCGGCCGCAGTCGCTGGCCGAGATCGACGACCTGGCCAAGTCGAAGTCGCAGGATCGCTACTCGGGGATCGTGGACGCGGCCAAGGCGTTGTCCTCGCCGCTGATGCCGCAGACGGAACTGGAGCAAAGCGCCCTCAAGATCAAGCTGGCCAACGCCGGCTTCCGCAGCGACGCCGCGCCGATGGTGTATTCCGGCGTCCGCCTGGCGTGCCTGGGCCTGCTCTTCTTGATGTCGATCGCCATCTTCGTGCCGGGCCGGCCGCTCGGCTTCAAGACCTTGCAATGGGTCGTGATCTTCACCGGCGTCGGCTTTTATTTGCCCAGCATCGTGCTTGTGGTGGCTGCGCCGCAAACGCCAGGAAGAGATCTTTCTGTCGCTGCCCGACGCCCTGGACCTCCTGGTCGTGTGCGTGGAAAGCGGCCTGGGCCTGGATGCGGCCATGCGGAAAGTGTGCGATGAAATGGGCGCTCATGCCAAGGTGATCTGCGAGGAATTCTCGCTGGCCAACTTCCAGCTGCAGATGGGCCGGCCGCGCCGCGAAGTGCTCCACGATCTGGGCGTCCGCACCGGCGTCGATGATGTCCGCGCCCTGGCGGCCATCCTGATCCAAGCCGACCGTTTCGGCTCCAGCATCGCCCAGGCCCTGCGCGTGCAGTCCGATTCGATGCGCACGCGCCGCAAGCAGATCGCCGAGGAAAAAGCCGCCAAAACCGCGGTGCAGCTGTTGTTTCCGCTGATTCTGTTCATCTTCCCGGGGATCTTCGTGGTCCTCGTGGGACCGGCGGCCATCAACATCATGGAAACCTTGCTGAAGAACCGGTAGGGGATGGGAACGAGAATCTCTAGGAAGGAGTTTGTCATGAACGGATTCATCAAAACGACTGTCGCCGGGCTGTGCCTGGGCAGCGGCCTGACGGTCATGGTCGGCTGCTATCAGTACCGCCAGTGGGTCGATCCCTGCTGGCCCGAACGTTACAATGCCGAGGCTCGCGTTGAGCGTGCGCGACACTCTGGCGCCCAAGCGCATAACGGCCACGTGCTGGACCAAACGGTGTGGAATTATCACTTCGAGGTTGATCCGAAGTCCGGACTGCCGACGGATCGGCTCAACGTCGCGGGCATGGAGCACCTCAAGTATTTGGTCGCGGCGACTGCCCGTGCCGGACACGAGGCTGTATTTGCAAACGGCTCAGGAGGTTCCCGGCGGCGCTACCTTGTCGCCGGAAAGACTCGGTCAGGCTCGGTCAGATCTGGATAGCCGGCGGATCGCGGCCATCCAGAGGTATTTGGCCGGCATGATGAGCGGCCGACCCACCGCCGTCGCCTTCGAAGTTGCCGTTGCCGACCCACACGAAGTCGGCATCGCGGCGACGCCGATCGGCGGCAGCGGCAGCCTGAAGAACCCGGTGATCAAGGGCTCGATCAACGAGCTTAACAACAACTTCAAGGGCAAGATGCCCGGCGCTGAGGGCGTCACCTTGACGCGGTGGCGGCGGCAGCTAAGTGACATGCTCGGATGCCACGGGCAGCGTGCCTGCCCGTGGCTGGCAGAGACTCACCATGACAACGACATCCCGAATTGCGCAGTGTGCGGTTATACTTCTCCTTACGCTGCTTTTGATTGGCCGCCGCGTCTTCAGTCGGGGCCTGCGAAGCCGCCGGTCGCTCTCAGTCGTCACCATAAAGCCGGCTCCCTTGATAGGCGGCTTCATGGAAGGCGTCGTCGGCAATCGTCAGCGCATGATCCAATTCGCCTTTGTCGGCTTCGGCATCGGCGTCCTGATTCTTGTGACCGCAACCGCGCAAGCACTAACGAACTCCCTAAATTCGGTTAACCATCATGAGCGTCAACACCAAGAATAAAAACGGCAGCATGGAATGGGAAGGCGCCGGCATGCCCGAAGCGCCGAGCGCCCCCGAATCCATGAAGGAAGCCGGCCTGAGCCTGGCCTTCCTCAACGACCTGATCCTGCGCACGCTCTATTCGCGCGGCGGCATGCTCGGCCTGGATCTGGCCCGCATCGCTGTGCCTGCCCTTCAAGGTCATCGAGGAATCGCTCAAGTTCCTCAAGGACGAAAAGTGCATCGAGGTCGCCGGCGGCGATCTGATCGGCCGCGTCAGCTATCGCTTCAACCTCACCGAGCTGGGCCGCCGCCGCGCCCAGGAATCGACCAAGCAATGCGCCTACGTCGGCCCCGCCCCGGTGCCGATCGAGGACTACATCGAGCAGACCTATCGCCAGGCGGTCACCGGCATCGGTTGCAGCCCCGAGCCGCTTCGGGCGGCCTTCACCCACCTGGTGATCCGCGACGAGCTGTTCAACGCCATCGGCCCGGCCATCGTCAGCGGCAAGTCGGTGTTCATCTACGGCCCGCCCGGCAACGGCAAAACCTCGATCGCCCGCGCCATCGGCGATTTCATGAACAACGCCGGCGGCGAAGTCTACGTCCCCTACGCCTTCCTGGCCGAGAACAGCATCATCACGCTCTACGATCAGTCCATCCACCATGCCGCCGACAACGACG
The DNA here is from genome assembly GCA_963750865.1 of uncultured Planctomycetota bacterium. Taxonomy (GTDB): domain Bacteria; phylum Planctomycetota; class Planctomycetia; order Gemmatales; family Gemmataceae; genus CAVVSQ01. Next base: position 263,723 of record CAVVSQ010000012.1, on the reverse strand, counting down.
CCAGCGACCGCATCGAGGACAACGAGGCCACCATTCGCCGCCTGCTCAACACCGGCACCGTGGACCCGCGCTGGGTGCGCATCCATCGGCCCGTCGTCGTCACCGGCGGCGAGCTCAACCTGGAGATGCTCGATCTGCGCTACAACGCGGCCGCCAACTTCTACCAGGCGCCGCTGCACGTCAAGGCCAACGGCGGCGTCTTCCTGATCGACGACTTCGGCCGCCAACTGTGCAGTCCCAAGGAACTTGCTCAATCGCTGGATTTTGCCGCTCGAAGATCGCCACGACTTCCTGACGGTCGCCTCCGGCAAGAAATTCGAGGTGCCCTTCGAGCAGCTCATCATCTTCTCAACCAACCTCGACCCCAAGGACCTGGTGGACGACGCCTTCCTGCGCCGCATTCGCCACAAGGTGGAAATCAACGCGCCGGAGCGCGACGTGTACGAGCGCATCTTCAACGCCATGACCAAACGTCTGGGCATGAAGCCTTGCGTGGAAGCCGTCGATTACCTCTACGAACGTTATTACACGAATGGCCGGTCGCCGCGCGCCAGCGATTGCCGAGATTTACTGGAGATCGTGCAGTCGATTTGCCGATTTAGAAGACAACCCGTCCAATTGACTCGAGAACTCATGGTCGAAGCATCGGCGAGTTTCATCTGCGAGTTCTAGCCCGACGTTCAAATGCAGCTTTAACGCGAGGTCGACAATGGACTGTCGCTTGCCATCCGCTCTGCTGTTCAGTGTTGTTCTCGGCAGCGGTTGCGTCACCACGCAAACGGTTCAGGGACCGACGAACGCCCAACAGCCGCCTCCTCAAGGCGCCATCGTCAAAGAAACGAACGGTCCCAAACGGCCGCCTATGCCGGGAACGGTCGTCGCCCTCGCCGTGATAAGGGAGCGGAAAGCGGACACGATGGACGACGCTGCCCAAAAGATGAAAACCTACGACGAGGCTCGCCTCTACTTCCAGGATGCGCTGCAACTCGATCCAAAGTATCGCGACGCGATCCAGGGATTGGCGCGCGTCTACACGCATATGGATGATTTCGAGCACGCCCTGGCCGTCTATCAAACGGCCCTCGACAAGAACCCCAAAGACCACGGCCTGTGGTTTGACATGGGTATGTGTCTCAACCGCAAGCGTGACATGGCGCTGCGCGGTCGCCTGTTTCCAAAAAGCTCTGGAAATCGACGCCGAAAACCACCAATACATGACGACCCTGGGCCTCACGCTGGCGCGGATGGGTCAAACCGACCAGGCCCTAGCTTTGCTCACGCGCTCCATGGGAGCCGCACTGGCTCACTACAATGTCGCCCGCATGATGGAACACACGGGCCAGACCGAACCGTGCCGCCAACACCTCGAACTGGCTCTCAAGCTTAATCCAAACCTCGAACAAGCGCGTGGAATGCTCAATGCGATGCAGACGCGCACCGCCGAGCGCCCCGCGTGGCGCAAGGCATCCGTCCAAGCCTCGCCTTCAAAGCCGACTAATGGTTAGCCGCGACGCGCAGCGGAGCGCGGGGTTCGCGCTCCGCTGCGCGTCGCGGCTAACCGGCCGCTCACCAACTCATCTCGCGTCGATTTTCCCTGCTGGCTATAATCCTTCCCAGCCTTCTTGACCTACCGGCGTGCCGGCCGGCGGCTTCTCGAACAAAAGGATTACACTCCATGTCACGCTGGAACCTGGCCTGGCTTTTGGGCCTGTCGCTCTGCCGCCCTTCTCGGTCTATCGCTCACCTACAGCGCCCCTTCACGCGACAGCAACCTGCAAAGCAAGCACGAGAATCTCAAGCTCCTCGTGGACGTGCTCGAAGAAGTCGAGCATAAATACGCCCGCCCGCTCGATGCCGACAAGATGCGCGAGCTGGTCGAGAACATGATCAACGGCGGCCTGGAAAAGCTCGACCCCCACTCCAATTTCATCAACGCCGACGATTACAAGCAATTCACCAAGCAAAGCCGAGGCAAGTTCGGCGGCATCGGCATCCGCATCGACATGGACCGGATGGGGCAAATCCTCGTGCAGAGCCCCATGGTGGGAACGCCTGCCTATGAGGCCGGCATCATGGCCGGCGATTTGATCCTCAAGATCGACGGCAAGGCCACGGAAAACATGTCGCTCCACAAAGTGGTCGATTCGATCCAGGGGGAGCCGGGCACCAAGATCACGTTGACGGTCCTCCATGAAACCAGCAAAAAGCCTGTCGATATCGACATCAATCGCGCCGAAATCAAGGTCGACAGCGTGCTGGGCGACCAGCGCTAAAAAGCTTAACCTCAAGGAGTGGGACTTCTGGATCGATCCGGACAGCAAGATCGCCTATGTCCGCATCACCAGCTTCACGGAAACGACCACCGCCGAGATCACGCAAGTCGTCGATGCCTTGCAAAAGACCGGCATGAAGGGACTGGTCGTCGATCTGCGCAACAATCCCGGCGGCCTGTTGCGCTCGGCCGTCGAAGTCAGCTCGCTGTTCTTGCCCGACGGCGTGCCGGTCGTCACCACCAAGGGACGCGGCGGCGTCAAGGAGGATTCCTACACCGCTCACCACGACAATCCCACCATGAAGCCCGGCACCTATTATCCGATCGCCATCCTCATCAATCGCTATTCCGCCAGTGCCAGCGAAATCGTCGCGGCGGCTCTGCAAGACCACGCTGCGGGCCGTCATCATCGGCGAGCGCAGCTACGGCAAGGGGAGCGTGCAAAACCTGATCCCCATGGAAGAGCGGCACCAGCGCCTTGAAGCTCACCACCGCCAGCTACTGGCGCCCCAGCGGCCGCAACATCCACCGCTTCCCGGATGCCAAGGAAGAAGACGAATGGGGCGTCAAGCCGGACAAAGGCTATGAAGTCAAGCAGAGCGATGAAGAACGCGCCGAATACTTCAAATGGCGCCGCGACCGCGACATCATCAGGCGGCCTGGCGACGAAAGCGCCCGCAGCCAAAGACGCCACGGGCAAAAAGAAAGAGGCGTTCCGCGATCGGGTGCTGGATAGAGGAATCGAATATATAAAAGCTGAACTGAGCAAGCGTAACGCCCATGCAAGCGGCGAGCGACGATAAGTCGCATTAAAGAGCCGCGCACGACAGCAAGCGGTCTAGCGGACGTAAACAGTCTAAACCGCTTACTGCGTGCGCGGCTCCTTTGAATTCACACTTTAAGGAGGCTTCGATGCAGCGCATTTTTTTTATTACGCTCGCCTTTTTTCTTGGTACAACCGCCTTCGCCCAAAACCTCGACAGCTTTTACAAGCTCGGCCCCGATTCCCTGGAGCAAGAAGGCGTGCCCCATGGCAAAATCGTTGGGCCGCAGACGTTGCCGTGCAAGGTTTATCCGGGCACGTCGCACACGTTCTGGGTCTATGTGCCGGCGCAATATGATGCCTCCAAGCCGGCGAGCCTGATGATTTTCAACGATGGCCAAGCGTTCAAGAACGAGAAGGGCGACGCCCGCGCCAAAATGTCATGGACAATTTGATCCATCGCCGCGAGATCCCGGTGATGATCGGCGTCTTCATCAATCCCGGCCGGACGCCCGAGCAACCCGAGCCGACGCCCAAGGACTGGGGCGACCGCACCACCAATCGCCCGACCGAATACAACACGCCCGACGATAAATACGCCCGCATCATCTGCGACGAGTTGTTGCCCGTCCTTTACAAGCAGTACAACATCTCCAAGGATCCCGAGCAGCACGGCATCGGCGGCGCCAGCTCCGGCGCCATCGCGGCGTTCTCCGTCGCCTGGGAGCGCCCCGACCAATTTCGCAAGGTGATCAGCATCGTCGGCAGCTTCGTCAACCTCCGCGGCGGCTATGTCTATCCCGAGCGCAGTCCTCGCGGCCGACAAGAAGCCGATCCGCATCTTCTTTCAAGATGGCCGCAACGACAACCGCGGCCAGCGCAAGGGCGGCAACTACGACGCCAAGCGTGACTGGTTTTAGCAAAACGTCCGCCTCGTCGATGCCCTAACGAAAAAGGGCTACGACGTGAACTACGCCTGGGGCATCGGCCTGCATGGGCAAAAGCAAGGCGGAGCGATTTTGCCGGACATGATGCGGTGGCTCTGGCGCGATCATCCCGTGTCGGTGGATGTGAACGATGCGGTAGAACGGTCGTTCAACAGGCCAAGGATCAATGGGGGCACTGATCCGGGGAACTAGCGGACCGCCAACTTTGCATTGCGTTTTGCGCGTCGCGGATCAAAAATAATGGAGAATTCGCCAAACTTGCGAGGAGTTGGGACCATGGGCGAAGTCGAGGAACTCGAAGCACGTATCCGAGTATTGCCGCTTGAAAGGCTGGCAGAGCTTGCGCACATGGTTTTACCGATTCGAAGACGAGGCTTGGGACCATCAAATCCAAACGGATTTCAAAGCGGGCAAGCTCGACAACCTCATCGAGGAGGCACGGAGTGAATTCGCTCAAGGTAAGGTGCGGGAGCTTTGACATCGTGCCATTGGAATTGACGCACCCGGCGGCATTCAATGGATCTGGGTTGGCAGCCATGCGGATTACGACAAGATCATCCTATAGCACGAAGCCATCACGGCTCACGCGATTTCCGGACTGCGGCCTCGCATGAACGCGCAATAGGCATCCCGGTCAACACCTAACGCCGGCAACAGCAGCGGCGGCTCATCGCTTGGCTCGGAAGAAGTGTCCACCTTGGGGCGGATTTGTATATTCGGTATTTGCAGCTTGAGCGCGGGCGCATCGTCGGGCAAGCCTTCCAGACGGGGCGTTTCCGTTCGGACACAACCGCTAACCAGGCTCAACAATATCAAAGTACGGACCAGACGTGGCCTCATGGCGCGACTCCGCTTGCAAATCGTTTCCTCATTGGCGCCGGGGAATTGATGCTGAAAGAGTAACCGAGGCGTGCATTCATGGCAACCACAAAAAGAATAAGGTAGCCTTTCCAAAGAGTTGCGCACGCAGTAAACGGAAAACCCGGTTATGCAAGGTTCCACCGGTCGCTAACGCTCACGGCTCGCCAAAGGTTTTATTCCGATGGAATCGTTCCCCGAAGTCGAGCATCAGAAAGACTTGGCCGCAACGGGACCTGGCCCCGAAGTAATGGCCACTCTGCGCCGGCGGGTCGTGCGCGGTGGCGCGCTGCTTGATCGCCTCGCGTCTGCTCACGCAAATGTTCGTCTGGAGTTCGACGCTCCTGATCGTCCGCTTTCTGACGCCTTTTGATTACGGCATCATGTCCATCGGCCTTTTGGTCGTGGGCCTAGCGGATGTCTTCACCGAGGCGGGCATTGGCCGGCGCTTATTCAGAAAGAAACCCTTGATCGGCGCGATGTGGACGAAGGCTTCACGCTCAACGTGATTCTGGCCATCGCCATTTATGTGTGCTTGTTTTTCTTGGCCGAGCCGTTGGCGGTGCATGGGTTCAAGGCCTTCAAGTCCCCCACGTTGCCGGCGTTCCTGCGCGTGCTATCGCTGCACGTATTGCTGGCTCCCTTCATGGCCGTGCCGCTGGCATTGCTCGACCGCAACCTGAGCATGGGCAAGCAATCGGCCATCCATGTCAGCACAGCGATTTTTCAATCGGGATTGGTGCTGGTGCTGGCGATTGCCGGGCTGGGCTATTGGTCGCTGGCAATCGGCAGCTTGGCGCGGCGCTTTGTGGAAGTGTTATGTTACATCGTTGGCTCCGGCTGGCGGCCACGCCTGGCGCCGCTCAGCTATCGCGTGCGCGGCCTCGTTAAGTTCGGCATCCATATCAGCCTGGGGACGTTTCTTTGGTATCTATACAGCAACCTCGATTATGCGTTCGTTGCCCGGTTTGCCGGTGAAATTCAGGTGGGCTTTTATGCGCTCGCTTTTCAACTCATTTCGCTGCCGGCGGAAAAGATCACGGCCAACATCAACAAGCTCGCCTACCCCATGTTTTGCCGGCTGCAAAATGACCCGGTGCGTCTGCACGATTGGTTCGTGCGTCTATTAGTTTTGGTGGGCTTCATCGGCATGCCCGTGATCGTCGGCATGGCGCTGGCGGCGCCGGATGGGTTGGTCATCGTCTCGGGGGATAAATGGGCGGATGCCGTGCTTCCCTTTCAGATCTTGAGCCTGTCCGGGCTGTTCCGCATTTATAGCGGCATGTTTCCCATGGTGTTCAATGCGATGGGCCGGCCCGACCTCAACTTCAAGATGAGCCTGGTCTGCGTCCTCGTTTTTCCGGTGTGCTATTACGTCGGCGGCCATCTTGGCTTCGATCAAGGCGGCCAAGAAGGTGCGATGCTCGGCATCTGTTTAGTGTGGATGCTCTGTTTTCCCATCGTTGCCCTGGGGTTGATTCACTTGACTGCGCCGCGTCACCAGCGTCGGTCTCAAGGAGTTGTTCTGGTCGCAGTGCGCGGTGGCGGCGATCACCTTATTCATGGCGTTCGTTGTGTTGATCGTGCAATGGAGGCTCCCCGAAACGCCGCGCCTCACGCGTCTCCTATTGGCTATCGCCACCGGTGTGATCGCCTACGCCGGCCCCATGTTACTCTTCTGCCGAAAGACTGTGCTGGCCGATTTGTGGGTTTTCTGGCGCGAACTCAAGGGCCAACGATGACCCTCACGCCTTCGCGTTCAAAAGTCGCCTTAGCAAGACTTCGTTGACATGCCCACGAAAGCGCTCCTGGCCGTTGACCACCACGACAGGGACGCTGTGGCCATGCTGGGCGAGGAGTGCCTGGTCGTTGTCCACGTTGATCTTCTTCAGTGAGAATCCGCGGCTCTTTTGCTGCTTGCTCAGGATCGCCCAGGCTTCATCGCATAGAGGACATTCTTCGCGGCTATAGACGACAAAATGCAGGTCGGGGCGCTGGGTGCCGGACTTTCCGAGCAGACGCCACAGGAGCCGCAGGATCATGGGCACTCCACGAGGCGTTATCCGCGGGATTCGGAGTACCTCAGCCCGCGGCTTGGGAGGTGGACGTCCAAGCCGCAGACTGAGGTTCTCCGAATCCCGCGGATCGCCTGCTAGCCCGCCTCAAACACAAGTAGTCAGGCTTCGCGATTTTTGCTATCTTAACCCAATATAGGATGTGAGGTGTTAGTCCCTCCCTTCGGATCAGAGTTATGAGGACGTTCAATGCCCTCCCCCCGTGAGCAGCCCCCCCAAAATCGCAAAGGGCGCCGTCAAGACACCATGCCGGGCGGCTGGCTTTGGATCGTCATTTTGTGCCTGCTCGCCGGAGTCATGTATTTCACGCTCGGCTTAAATAGCGCCGGCGTTATCGGTTATAGCGAATTCATGAAGCTGGCGGCGCCGCACAAGGTGGACAACAAGGTCGAGCCCGGCAAGTTCAGCAAGGTCATGCTCAAGGGCACCGACCGGATGGTCGGCGAGATTCGCGAGGGGGAACTCGATTCGCTCCCCAAGGCGATCAAGGATCGCGTCCGCTACAACAAGATCGAGACCCGGATTCCCGAGCCCGAACGGGCCAGCGGCAACGTCACCAAGCTCCTCGATGAATACAAGGTGCCCTATGCCACCGAGGAAGAGTCCGGGGCCTGGATTGGACCCCTGTTCATGTTTCTGTTGCCGACGCTATTGCTGATCGGCTTTTTTGTCTTCTTTTTGCTCCCACGCTTCCGCGACCCGATGGGGGGCGGCTTCCTCAGCAACTACGTCAAAAGCCCGGCCAAACGCTACGACAAGACCAAGATGCGCGTCACCTTCGACGACGTCGCCAACATGATCGCGGCCAAAAGCGAACTGCAAGAGATCGTCGATTTCCTCAAAAGCCCGGAGAAGTTTCAACGGCTCGGCGCCCAGATTCCGAAAGGCGTCTTGCTGATCGGCCCGCCCGGCACCGGCAAGACGCTGCTCGCGCGTGCCGTCGCCGGCGAGGCGGGCGTGCCGTTCTTTTCCATCAGCGGCTCCGAGTTCATCCAGATGTTTGTCGGCGTCGGTGCCAGCCGAGTGCGCGACATGTTCAAAACCGCCAAGGAAAATGCGCCGTGCCTCCTGTTTATCGACGAGATCGACGCCGTGGGCCGCATGCGCGGGGCCGGCGTCGGCGGCGGCTCCGATGAGCGCGAACAGACCCTCAATCAAATCCTCAGCGAGATGGACGGCTTTCATCCCAACGAATCCGTCATCGTCATCGCCGCGACCAATCGGCCCGATGTGCTCGACTCGGCCTTGTTGCGGCCGGGGCGCTTTGATCGCCATGTGACCGTGGACCGCCCCAACTGGCATGGCCGAATGGAAATTCTCAAGGTCCACACGCGCAACAAGCCACTGGCCGACAACGTCAATCTCGAATCGCTGGCCCGCAAGATGATCGGCATGACCGGCGCCGACCTGCGCAACCTGGCCAACGAAGCCGCCCTGTTGGCCACGCGCGAGAACAAGAACCGCATCGATCGCCAAGACTTCGAGCGCGCCGCCGACCGCGTCCTCATGGGCCCCAAGCGCGAGGAAGTCTTGACCGAGGAAGGCAAGCGCCGCACCGCCTACCACGAAGCCGGGCCACGCCCTCGTCAGTTGGCTTTTGCCCGAATGCGATCCGCCGCAAAAGGTGTCCATCATCCCGCGCGGCCAGGCGCTCGGCGTCACCTTCAACGTTCCCGAAGAGGAACGCTATCACCACGGCACCGACTATTTCAAGGCGCGCCTCGTGCTCATCATGGGCGGCCGCGCCGCCGACCGTCTGGTTTATAATCAGCCCTTCTCCGGCCACGAGAACGACCTCAAGCAAGGCACCCGCCTGGCCCGCTACATGGTGACCCACTGGGGCATGAGCGACCGCCTCGGGCCGATGTCGTTCCGCATCGGCGAGGAGCATGTCTTCCTCGGCAAGGAAATCCAAGAGCCGCGCGACTTCAGCGAGGAAACCGCCGCCGCCATCGACGAGGAAGTGAAAAAACTCCTCCTCCAGGCCGACGACACCGCCTACAAACTCCTGGCCGCCAACCGCGAGAAACTCGACCGTCTGGTCAAGGAACTGGTCGTCAAGGAAGAGTTGCAAAAAGAAGAGATCGACACGATCCTGGGCACCAAGCCGGAAACAGGCGAGAACCATGACGACCAAGCACCGTATCCGGTGATCAGCGAAGCGGCGGTGCTGCCGGCGACGTGAGCGGAAGTCAGCCATGATCCGCAAACTCAAATCAGGCGAATATCGGCTCTATTCACGCAAGGTGGATCCAAAGACCGGCAAACGCCGCAACCTCGGGACGTTCGCCACCCGCGCCAAGGCGGAGGAGCATGAGCGGGCGGTGCAGTTTTTCAAGCGGCGGGGGTGAGGGTGTTCCCGGGAGTTGGCGAGCCGGAAGCGTCAGCGCCCGGCGGTTTGACCCCTCCCACTTTACGTGCGCATGGCAGTCACGCGATTGTTGGCGCGGCACCGAATTCTTGACATTTCTTGACATCAAAACGATGATTCTTAATTATGGTGGCCGTACTTTTAACTCCTACCGCCCAGGAGGATTTTGATGTTTTACCGGGTGTTATAAAGGAACGAATGCGGGGACTATTCCGGCGCTTAGCAAAGTGGCCCACGGTCAGCGGGGCAAAGGCGCTTTCGGGTAACATGGCTGGCAAGTATCGTTTGCGGACCGGTGACTACCGACTGCGATTTTACGCGCGAGACGATGCAGTGATCGTAGATAAAATTGGCCACAGAAAGGACGTTTATGACGACTGAAGCAACTAAACTTGAATACCGCACGGTCAAGGGCAAGCGCATGATCCTTTTGCCGGAGGCCGACTTTCTGGAATTGCTCCGCAAAGCCGACCTGGGTGAACCGGCGCTCCCGGCGGCGGATGCGGACGGCAATCGGCCCGCCGATGAATATGCCGCCGTGTCCCAAGCCCGTGCGATTCTGCGTGCCCGCCGCCGTCTTGGTCTCTCGCAAGTTGATTTGGCCCGCCGAGCCGGCATTCGCCCCGAAACCCTCAACCGCATTGAGCAGGGGCGGAACAAACCAAGCGTGCCGACCATCGCGAAGATCGAGCGGGCGCTGAAAGCGGTAGCGGCGGGAGGTAGTCGTGTCCAATCCGGCAGATAAGTTTGGTTTCCCCGTAGTTGAGCTACCATCATCCATTGTCTCCTCTCCGGAGGCCGCAGTCAAATTCTTGGTTGGGCAATTGGTACATTCCGGTCGGCTTGAGCCCGAAAAGGCTGACCGCGTAGCCTGCCAGGTACTCCAGCGGGAATCGCAGGGCTCAACAGCCATCGGGCGTGGCTTTCTCGCTACCGCATTCAAAAAGTGATGTCGTCAATGAAGTGTTGGGAATGGTCGGTCGGTCAGCCGTGCCAGTGACCTGGCCTGGCGCATTAGATAGGGATTCAGTGCGCGTGGTTTGTCTTTTGGTCACGCCCGCTAATGAGCCGGAAACGTGCATGCGGGCACTCGAGGCAGTTGCTGGGCAGATGAAAGGCCCTTAGGGCGTCAAACGAGTCCGTGCGCACACGCCAGCCGCGATGCTGGATTATCGAGCGAGCGCGTTCAGGATAGGAACTACTCTATGAAAGTGCGCTTTGGACACGGGGAGCCGCTCGTCGAATTTCCGGCCGAAAACGTCACTGTCAGCGTACCGCTTACGCCCGTTGGCGACTGTCTGTATCGCCTTGATGGCGTCCCAATTTTGGCTGAATCGGCAGGATTCGGCGATATCATCCAAGTCGAACCAATGCACAACGGTCAGCTGCGGTTTGTCCGTGTCGTCGAGTCGGGCGGCTGGCGCACGTATGGCTTTATCGTGTCGCCGCACAAAATCGACGGTGAGTGGGGACAGGCTCTGCTAAGAGAGTTGGAAGAGTTAGGCGGGTATTGGGAACGAGTGTTGGACGGGTTGCTTCACATTTGCATCCCACCCGGTCTCGATGTAAACCCAACGCCGTGGGTCGAGGCGGTCGAACCAGGCGCTGCACTTGGCCACGGACCCAAGGAGCGTCTTTAGTGTTCCAGGTCTCACCAGCCGCTGGCCAAGAAGTGATCTTCATGCAATACGACATCCGCCTCGAACTACACTCCGGCCAGCCGCTTGCCGTCGTGCGCCGTCGCGCCGGCTCGCAGGAACTCGCCAAAATCGTTCCAGATGCCTGTGGCACGGTGTGGAGCTTCGTCCGCGCTCAGAAGGTCACGGGGGCGGGCCGGCATGTGGCTGTTTATCTGGATTGTCAGATCAACCTTGAAGTGGGCGTCGAAGTCGCGGCCCCGGTCGCCGCGAGCGGCGAAGTTGTCAATTCGGCAACCCCTGCCGGCCCCGTTGCCGCCACGACTCACTATGGGCCTTACGGTCAGCTCCACGAAGCCCATAAGGCGATTCGCCTGTGGTGCGCGAACAACGGATGCATGCCGGCAGGCCCCAATTGGGAGATTTACGGTCACTGGAAGGAGGAATGGAACAGCGACCCGCGTAAAATTCGCACGGATGTGTATTACCTACTCTTGGAGGGCGAGAGTTAGGCCGGCGGACGTGGCGCGTGAGTTGGTTGCAGAGATACTGCTGGCCTGCCCCGCAGGGGATACCTACTCGTCGCGCACGTTGAACTCCAGTTTCCAGCGGTCTTTGCCGTCGCGGCTGAGGCACCAGAGTTCGAGGGTGCCGACTTCGGTCACTTTGCTGTGGAGATGGACGGGGACCATGCGGCCCTCTTTGCCGGGGGCGTCGAGGGTCGTGGTCATGGGGGTGAGTTCGTCGATGTCGTCGTGCCATTCCTCGATTAGATTGCCGGCGGCGTCGGTGCGGCGGGTGGTGGAGCCGAGGAAGCGAAACTCCGCAGGCTCGCCGACGATGAGTCCGAACTCCTGGGCGGGCATGTCCGCTTCGGTGCCTTCTTCCATGCCGAACGGGACGACGCACAGCGCCTTGATGGGCGGCGGGGCGCCGGGGACGGCGGGGAGCGAGGTTTCCACGCCGATGTAGTAGGCGCGGGCGGTGCCGCCGCGGATGCGAATGCCTTTGCCGCGGCGGACCAAGCCATAATATGCGGCACCGGCGGCGACGGCGCGGTCGAGATCGGTGCCGGGCAATTCCCGCACGCCGGTCTTGATCCAGCCGTTGAGGACCTCCAGGAGGCGATCGCGCAAGGTCAGCGCCTTGAAGACGCCGCCGTTAAAGAGGACTGCCGCCGGTTGGCCGGCCGCCTTCTTTTTGCCACGCTTGACCTTTTGCTGCAAGACTTCGGCATTGCGCGTCAAAAATTGAGCCAGGTGCTTGCTGACTGCCGGGTCGGCGGCGTAGGGCAAACCGATCTCTTGCAAGCCGACGCTGCGCTGGCGTTGCGGCACGGCGTCGGCCTCGGTGTGCGGAAAAAAGCCGTCGACGAGCACTTTCTCTACTTCCGCGCGGGCGAGTTCGCCTTTGATGGTGCCGCCGATCACGCGGCTGCCCCGACCCAGCACCGTGACCGGCGCGGCGGTGAGCTTGTCGTCGGCGAAGAGCGTTTCCTTGGCGAGCCGGCAACTGTGCCAGAGCATGTGGAACTGGCCCTGGTCGAGCTTGACGCCCCGAGCCGCGAACGCCGCCGCGGCGTGGTGGGCGAGAGCCAGGTCCATATTGTCGCCGCCGAGGAGGATGTGGTCGCCGACGGCGACGCGGGTCAGGACGAGTTGACCGGCTTCCTCGCTGACAGCGATCAAGGAAAGGTCGGTGGTGCCGCCGCCAACGTCGCAAACCAGGACGACGTCGCCGACTTCAACCTGCTCGCGCCAGCGGTCCTTGCTGACGTCGATCCAGGAGTAGAAGGCGGCTTGCGGCTCTTCGAGAAGGGTGAGCTTTTCCAAACCGGCTGCTGCGCGGCCTCGACGGTCAGATCGCGGGCGACCGCATCGAAAGACGCGGGCACCGTCAGAATGATCTCCTGGTTTTCCAGGCGATGGTCGGCGACATCTTTGGCGATCAGGTAGTTCCAGGCGTCCACCAGGTGCTTGAGGTAGTAAGTGGTGGCTTCGAGGGGCGAGACGTGGCGGCCATTCTCCGGAGCTTTCCAGGGCAGAATGGGCTCCTTGCGGTCCACGCCCGGATGGGAGAGCCAGGACTTGGCCGAAGAGACAAGTCGCGTCGGCACCTGGCTGCCAAAGTTGCGTGCGAACTCGCCGACGCAGTAGTCGCGCCCGGACGCCCAGGGCAAATTGAGGCTGCCGGCCGGTTGTTCATTGGGACCCGGCAGGTAGAGAAACGACGGCAGCAGCGGCCGCTCCTCGACGACGCCCGGCTGCGTCACCTGGGGAATTCCCAAGTGGCGCAAGGTCGGCTCGTCGCCGGCGCCGGTGTCGAAGTATGACAGCGCCGAGTTGGTCGTGCCCAGGTCGATGCCGACGACAAAACGCGATTGCGACATAAGCTCCTCAAACAATGGAGTCGTCACAGGGTGGCACGCCCTGAGGTACTCCGAAGGGCGTGAGCCCGCGTCAAACCACGCCCTTCGGAGTACCTCAGGGCGTGCCACCCAAACTTGGCGGCGCTTGCGAATCCGCGACGGAGTCGCGGTCTAAAGTTCGACTTCCGCGGGCTGCACGACAAAATGATCCTGACCGTCAGCGAGGGGGGCAGCTTGATTTCGCGCATGCGCCAGCCGCGGTGGATTAGCGTCCCCTTGAAGGGGGGCTGGCCGGTGACGTTGCCGATCAAACGGATGGCCGACGGATCGAAGCCCTCGGGAATCTCGACGGCGGTGTTTTCCTCTTGGGACAAGACAGGCGCGAGAACCAGATGCTCGCGCAACGCCTTTTGGCAATGGCGATGAATTTCACGCACACCCGCACCGAGGTCGGCATCGCCGGCGGCGGCGACATCCTCCATCAGAAAATCGAGCAGCCGGCCATCGCGCTGGAGCAGCGTCAAGAGGCGAATCGGCTCGGCGCTCGGCTTGGGCGGCTCCGGAGGCTTGGGAGGTTGGTTGAGGGCGTCAACTTTGGCCGCGAACTCCGCATCGCGCAGCCAGCGACCGGCAATTCTTTGTGCTTGCCAGTAGTGCCCTGGCTTGCCTCCGGAAACGAGCATCATATAAGCGAAGCGCGCGACGATGACGGCCAGGATGGTGAGTAGCACGGCCACCAGCGGGTCGATGTCATTCATATAGGGGCGAAGCCTTTGCGGGTTGTAATTGACGTAGGCCGCCACTCCATGGCGACTGTTGAAAGCCACGACGGAGTCGCGGCCTACGTTCGGCGCCTGCGGTGATTTACAGCAACGGCGTTTGTTTCCAGGGAATTATATGGAGGAAGCGGATGTGTAGCGCGCGTGCCGGGTAACCGGCAAAGAGTTCGGCGACAAACGCGCTAAGGTTATTCGATAAGTACGCGCACCGTGCCTGCCTCAATGCTCGGCTGCGGAATCTTTTCGCCGTGCGCCTGCAATCCTTCAATATGAAACTCAATGGCACCCCGGATTTGCTTCTCGACAAGCTTGCGTGTTTTTCCCGTGGTAATGCATCCTGGCAAGTCAGGGACATAGGCCGACCAGTTGCGCTTGCCGGATTCGTAAATTACGGTGTATTCCATCGTATTTCTTTTTCTAAGTCTCAACGCCACATCCCGTAATATTTGAGAAGCTCATTAATATTTGAGAAGCTCATTTGTCCGTGGCCCCGAATTTTCAATCATCCCATCGGAAACGGCTTATAGTCGACTTTTTCAAACGCCAAGCCGAAATGCCGGAGGCGGCGAGGCGTAAGACACACGCCCGCCGCTGCGACCAAGCCTTGAAATGCCGGTGCCGTAAAAGACGGCGGACAAATTCAGCAATTTCTAGCGGTCGGACATCGCAGAAAACCAAGCAGATTTTCTCATGGCAAAGAGTTCTGTCAAAAAAATCCCGATCCCTGGTAACAAAGGTTGGACGTCGCATCGTGCGCAGCAATGGAAGGATGTTTTCGTCCTTCATTCCCTTGCGGCCTACGTCGTAGCCAATTTGGCAAAGATGCGCACGTGTGCCGCAAAAGGCGTACGCGCTGGCTCTCGAATACGTTCTCATCGAGAACGATCACTTAGACCGGCCTTTCCATATACTCGTCAGCATGTTGCACGATGGAGCGACCCGCGCAGCGGATCGCTTCAGCTATCGCCGCCCGCGATATGGAGCCGTGGCATTCGTTGATAATCTTATCCCAATCCATGCCGTCCGCGACCAATTCCAATACGTCACTTACGAGAATGCGCGTCCCCTGGAACGTGGGTTGGCCATGGCAAACGTTTGGATTCGCCGAGATGCTTCGATCCCGTCTTTTGGCTCTCATCTAGTCCGCTCCTAGCGCCCTGTTTTTCCACACGGCTCGGATCATCATCGACCTCACTCCATTCAGGAGTTAATAAGGTGAAATCGCCAAGGGATTATACCATAAACAATCGACAGGTTTACTGCGCCCGAGGCCTAAAAGCACCCAGGATACTTATCATGGACACCCCATCTCTCGGTCAATCCGCACCGCTTGTGCCGCCGCTTTATCAATCGTCGGTCTATACGCTTCCCGACCTTGACGCTCTGGACGCCATTTTGAGCGACGGTGAGCCTGGTTTTATTTATGCCCGCGATGCGCATCCCAACGCCCGGCTGCTCGCCGAGCGACTGGCAGCGCTCGAAGATGCCAAGTGGGGGGTCATTTGCTCCTCCGGGATGGCAGCGATCAGTGCCATTGTGTTGGCCACGGTCCAGCAGGGCCAGCGTATTGTCGCCAGCGATCGGCTGTATGGACGAACGGTGCAGCTATTCGACCAAGAGTTGCGCCGCTTCGGGGTGCAGACGGATTTCGTCGATTGCAATGACCTGGGAGCGGTGGCCGGCGCCTTGAAGAAGGAGGCCCGGGTGCTGTTTGTGGAGACGATGTCGAACCCCTTATTGCGGGTGGTCGACATTCCGGCGCTCGCCAAAATGTGCCGACAAGCGGGAGTCCGCCTGGTCGTTGACAACACCTTTGCGACGCCGGTGCTGACCCAACCTCTGGCGCTGGGAGCGGACATCGTCATGGAAAGCTTGACCAAAATGATAGGAGGCCACAGCGACGTGACTTTGGGAGCGGTCTGCGCCAAGGATGCGAATCTGCTGCCGCAAGTCAGCGCCGCCGTCAGCATCTGGGGGCTGGCGTCCAATCCGTTCGATTGCTGGTTGACGGAGCGCGGTCTGGGCACGCTAACGCTGCGGATGCAGGCGGCCTCGGCCAATGCCAAGCGCCTGGCGGATTGGCTGGCCGGGCAGCGAAACGTCGAGCGCGTTGTCTACCCGGGGCTGGCCGATCATCCCGATCACGCCGTCGCCGCCAAGGTGTTGAAGGGAAGTTACGGCAACATGCTCTGCTTTGAGGTCAAGGGGGGACGCGACGGCGTCAATCGCTTTATGAGCCGGTCCGGCATACCGTTCAGCCCGTCGCTCGGAGATATTCGCACGACGCTCAGCCACCCCGGCACGACGTCGCATCGCTATGTCAGCAAGGCGGACAAGAAGCGGCAAGGCATCGGCGATGGGCTGATTCGATTGTCGGTGGGGGTTGAGGACATCGAGGAAATTCAGAGGGAAATTGCGAAAGGACTAAAGTGATGTTTGCACGTTTCACGCGCATCGATCAACCTGTGGGACGGCTCTCCTGAGCCGTCCAAACGACTGTACGGCTCGGGAGAGTCGTCCCACCGCGTGCATCAATCCCGGCGTTTTTTGCGGCGGGCTGCATAGGCTTTTTCCAAGCGCCGCATCAATTCATCAAGGCGGTCCATGAGTCGCCGCAGCGTGCGCGGCTTGTGGGCGGCCAGGGCGTAGACGGTCAGCAGCGGCAGGACCACGGTCGAATCGAGGTAGCACGTCACGGTGTCGGGCAGCTTGCTCGGGATCGACCTTGCCCCAGGTCATCGCCTCTTGCGGCGTCGCGCCGGACAGGCCGCCGGTGTCGGGCCGGGCGTCGGTCACCTGCAGGAAATAATCGTGGCCCGCTCTCCTCCAGGCCCAGCACTTCCTGAATCTGCGGCTCCGTTTGCAGGATGAAGTTCTTCGGCGAGCCGCCGCCCAGGATGAAGACGCCGCTGCGGCCGCCTTCTTTCTTGGCGTCCTAGACGATGGCGGCGCTCTGGTTCACGTCGCGCAGCGGGTCGATGCGCAGTTCGGAGCCTTCCAGCTGCAGGGCGGCCAGGTTCATGCCGATGGAGCTGTCGCCCGGCGACGACGTGAAGATCGGCACGCCGCAGCGGTACGCCGCCGCCAGCAGGCTGCGATGCGCGCAGCCCGTGCTCGTCCTCGCGCGCGGCCAGGTACTTGCCGACGAGGTAGTGAAACTCCGCGGTGCCCATCGTCTTCTGAAACGCCTCGCCGCGGCACAGCGTGCGGTAGAAGCGATCGGTGCCGAGCAGGTTTTCGTAGTCGAAGACGATGTCGTAGATGCGGATGACCTGGTGCTCGCGCAGCTGCAGATCGTTCGAGGCCGGGCCGCGACTGGTGCATGTCCATGCCCAGGGCGAAATGCGTGTCGTGGTAAAGGTTGGCGCCGGTGCTGACGATCCAGTCGATGAAGCCGGCCTCGACGAGCGGCACCAGGCAGGAGATGCCCAGGCCCGCCGGCGTCAGGGCGCCGGAGAGCGACAGGCCAACGGTCGTGTCGTCGGCCAGCATCTTTGGAGGCGAACAGCCGGCACGCCTCGCGCAGCCGGCCGGCGTTGTAGGAGAGGAACACTTCTTCGATGAGTCGCGGCACCGTCGTATCGCCGGTGAGGCCGGGCGGATCGATGCGCTTGTGGCTGATCTTGTGCAAATACTTTTGTTGCTTGTTTAGCTTATTCATGCAGAGAAACTACGTCTGGAAGGGCCGGCGTCAACCTGGCTTACGGACCCGCGGGCTTTGGAGCGCCTCATCCCGCGGCTTGACAAGTGGGTATAGAATGGGAATTATCCTCCAGACCCCAAGCCGCCGGGATGAGGCACTCCGTGTCCCGCGGATCTAGGTGAGATTCCACCGTGAACCCCAGCGCGAATTTAGGTCAAAGCGATGATCGCAAGCTTTTTCAGCAATTTCTCGGCCAATACGGCGGTCCGGCGTTTGCGCGCCGTGCTCGCGACGTGCAACTCTCGTATGACGCACTGATCGCCCATTGCCGGGCCCAACGGGAGGAATGGCTAACTTATGTTCGGCTCAACCTGGGCACACTTTTTGGTCTTGCCGGCACGCATGACAGGCTTCGCGCCATCTTGGGTACCGACGAACAGGCTTCCTATTTGAACGCTCTTCATAGCCAGCTTCAACCCCGATTGCGATTGCCCATCGAGCCCACGCCGCGCTTGAGCAAGTTGCGCGGCGCGCTGGCGGAACTGGACGAATCCGTGCGTTTCTTCAACCGCCGCTGGCAAACCTTTGTGCGGCAACTGGACCTGACCAAAATCAACGCGCTGCGTGATGGCTACAATCGCTTTTACTTGATGGAAAAAGAATGCGCACTGGGATCGGCGCGCGTCGCCCGCCAGGGCTTTCGCAAACTGGAGCCGTTGACGGCGGAGGATGTCCTGCACGAGTTGCCGCTACTGGCGGAGGTTTTGTGAATTATGGCGAGCCGCGAGCCTGAGCGACCGGTGTTATGCCGGCAAACGTCTAACACGCCGGTCGCTCACGCTCGCGGCTCGCCATCGATTGTGCCTTGTTCCATCAGCGTCAACATGCCCGCAATATGCTTGCAATGGCCGTGCGCGAAGAAGCCGAGGCATTCACAGGAGCAATCCTCCGGAGTGCCAACGCGTACATGATAAAGCTCACTGCGGCCTAGCCGGTGCAGCGCCAAGCCGCGGCCGCCGATGGCGCAGGGAACTTCGCGAAAGGCGTAAAACGCTTGCTTGCCGCGATTGGTCAGGCAAACGACGCCCAATCCCGAATCATTCGGCGGACGGATCAGCCGAATCGTCCGCTTGCGGGCATTTTTCTGGGCCATATATATCCAGGATAGCAAAAAGAGTCTGGGCTTTAAAAGGTGGGTCCCGCCTGCCGGGCGGAACCTAGCGGCTTTCGTGGCGCACGTTTCCAACCTGTGCGGCTTCTCGGCACGTTGGAAACGCGCCCCACAAAACGAAGTCCCGCCCGGCAGGCGGGACCTACGGGATATATTCATGGGCAAAATCCTCATCCTTTATGATTCCAAGAGCGGCAACACTGAGCATATGGCCAAACTGGTGGCCGAGGGCGCGGCGCTGATTCCGCTGATGGAAGTGCGCCTCAAATGCGTCGCCGACGCCAAGGCCGCGGATGTCGCCTGGTGCGACGGCCTCGCGGTCGGGAGTCCGACGAACATGGGGCTCATCTCGTGGCGGATGAAGCGCTTTTGGGACGATGAAATGAACGACCACTGGATGAAGGTGGACGGCAAAATCGCCTGCGCCTTTTCGTCATCGGGTGGTTGGGGCGGCGGCAATGAACTGGCGTGTCAATCAATCCTGACCGTGCTTCTCAACTTCGGCTTTTTGGTGTTCGGCGTGACCGATTACGTCGGCAAGTTGGCCACGCTTCACTACGGCGCCGTCACCGCCCGCGCGCCCCGCACCGACAACGATCAAGCCGCCTGCCGCAAGCTGGGCCAACGACTCGCCGAATGGATCGCCACGTTCGTGGACGGGAGAAAGGATCAGCATCCACTCACCAAGCCGGAGCCGCGGATGCCGCCGACTTAAAATAAATCTCGCTGCCGCAGGTCAACCGACCCAGTGGGGCACGTTTTCAACGTGCCGCCGAAGATTCGGCACGTTGGAAAAGTGCCCCACGGATTCAGGTCCCGCCCGGCAGGCGCGACCTACCAAGCCGCCGCAATCCCCAGCCGCTTTTCTTGCCTTTATCCAGCAGCACCGCGACCAGAATTACCACTCCCAGGACGATCTTCTGGTTGTTGCTGTCGACGCCGGTCAAGTTCATGCCGTTTTGTATGACCGCGATCAGGAAGGCGCCGAGCAGGGTGCCGAAGATTTTGCCTTCGCCGCCGGACAGGCTCGTGCCGCCGACCACCACGGCGGCGATGACGTATAGCTCATAGAGGATGCCGTAATTCGGATTGCTGCCTTTGAGCTGCGACGCCAGAATCACTCCCCCAAGGCCCGCGAGCATGTCGGTCACCACGTAAACCAGGATCACGATCTTGGCGACCGGGACACCGGAGAGGCGGGCGGCCTCGGCGTTGCCGCCCACCGCATAGATATACCGGCCCAGAACCGTCCGAGACATGACGATGTGCGCGATTACATAAAGGATCACCATCAACACCACCGCGTTCGGGATCAGCCCCAAATCGGTGCCGCGGCCTAGCCACATGAACGAATCGGGCATTTCGCCGATCGATTCGCTCTTGGAAATGCTCAGCGCCAAGCCGCTGGCGATGAGCATCATGCTCAAGGTCACGATGAAGGCGGGCACGCCAAAGCCGGTGACTACGACGCCGGTAACGCAGCCGACCAATCCGCAAATCAAGATCGCGATCGAACAAGCGAGCACCATTCCGGGACCGCTTGCTTCTAGGCCCCCCATGACATCGCGGATAATGACTGCCGCGAGCACGGCGGCCAGAGCCATCAAGCTGCCGACCGACAGATCGATGCCGCCGGCGATAATGACCATCGTCATGCCGATGCCGATGATGGCGATGACGGCGATCTGGAAGGTGATGTTGAGCAGGTTGCTGGCCTTGAGGAAGTTGGGCCAGGTGTAGCTTTGCGGGACAAAAAGGCGAGTCTGCCCGAGCACATTGGGATATTTCGCCTTGAGACTTTCGAGAATCGGGTCGACGCCGACTGCCTGCAAGGAAGCCGCGACGTCGAGCCGTTTGCCTTGATCGGCGATTTTAATCAAGGCCTGGCGTGTCTGCGCAGGCTGCCCGCGTGAGGTGCCGAGAACAGCGCGTCCCGCGGCGCTGAGCATATCCGCCAAGGATGTCGCAAAGGCGTTGTCTTCTTGGGTGTCGCGCACGGCGATGAAGACAGTGCTACCCGGCTGTGTCTGGCGTTCGATATCGCCGGCCAATGCGCTTGCTGCCGCCGCTCCGGTGGGATGCTGCTCATCGAGGGTGGCAACGCTGAAAAAGGCGCAGACCGCCAGGAGAACGAAGATGATGCCATAATCGGCGATGAAGCGGGAGAACATGGGGGCTTATTTTAGTGAAGGATCCGCCAGCCCATCCGCTTGCCGATAAAGTCCCGTCGGAATCAGAATTGTCGCCGGCGGCTGCTCGCCCTGGAAATACTGCAAGATGACGCGCGCCGTTTCCGAGCCGATCTTGGCGGGATACTGCACCGGGTCGGCGTAGATTTTGCCTTCCTTGATCGCTTGCTTGCCCTCGGGTTGGCCGTCGAAGGCGATGAGCTTCACTTGCTCGGTTTTTTGAGCTTTCTCCAGGGCGGCGTAGGCGCCGAGGGCGGAGGGGTCGTTGATCGCGAAGATGCCCGCGAGATCCGGATGAGCCTCCAGCGCGTCTTGGGCGGCCCTGTACCCCTTGTCCTTTTGCCCATCGCCGGGCAAGTCGGCGACGATCGTGATCTTCGGTTTGCCGGGTTTCTTGTTGTGCGCCTCGATCACTTCATGAAATCCTTGCACGCGCAAAAGGCACGACTCAGCCTGCTTGTAATCGAGGATCACAACCTTGCCGCCGCTGCCGCCCAGGGCTTCGATCATGGCTTGGCCCGCCTGCTTGCCGCCGCCCAGATTGTCGCTGGCGACGTGCGTGACGACCTTGGCCCCCGGTGCCAGGCAGGCGATGTCGGCGGTGAACACCGGCACTTGGTTGTCGTTGGCCTCCTTGATGACCGTGCCGATCGCCTTGGAATCGCAGGGGCAGAGTACGATGGCCGAGACTTTGCGCACCAGAAAGTCCTTTACCTGGTTTTGCTGCTTGGCGATATCCATGTCACCGCTCACCGCGATGACGTCGTAGCCATGCTTGGCCATGTCCGCGCTGAAGCTGTCGGCGATGACTTTGAAAAACGGATTGGTCATGGTCAGGACCGATAAACCGATGGTCCCCTTTGAGGCGGCTTTTTTGGTGGTTTGACTGCAACTGGCAAGCGTCAAGGCCAATAGACATAGGGCGACGAATCTGGACATGGAGAGGTTCTCTTAAAGAGCCGCGCACGCAGTAAGCGGTTGGACAAGAATCACCCGCTCCACCGCTTACTGCGTGCGCGGCTCTTTTGGTTCGTTGCAATTAGCATTAGTATAATACGCCATCGAGGTTGCGATGGCCCACCCGGATCCAGCGCCGCCTTGCACCCACCGATGGTTCTCCATGCTAACGCTGGCTCGCCGCTTCTTGGTCCTGGCTGTGCTGCTCTTTTGGCAAGGCGGCTTCCTTTTTTATGCCGCCGTCGTTGTGCCGATTGGCCAGGAAGTTTTGACATCCGGCACGACGCAAGGCTTCATCACGCGGCGCGTGACGGTCTGGCTAAACATTTCGGGCGCGGTGGCGCTCGTGCCCTTGCTCGTGGATGCGCTAATGGAAGATCGCAGGCACCGCTTGCGAAAACAGCTTCGCCTATTGATTTGGATCGGCCTTGCCGCGACTCTCGCGTTGCTAATCTGGATGCACCCGCGTCTCGATGCGTTTCTCGACACCGAGATGAACATCGTCACTGATATGCGCGGCTTCCGCCCCTGGCATCGGTGGTATCTCTGGACCAGTACGCTCCAATGGGGCTTGGGCGTTGTCTACATGGCGCTCATGTTGGCGGCTTGGCGCGATGAGGATCGCCATGAGTCCCGGTAGAGACGACCGAAAATAACCCAGCGATTCATCGCTGAGTTAGTTTTGGGCGACGTGACCTAAGCCCCGTTAGGGGCGGCAGAAGCGGGGTTCAATTCAAGGCCTATCAACATTCCCGCCGTTATTGAGGTTCTGCCGTCCCTACGGGACTAAGCTCCATTTCCACTCGTTCACCCAGCGATGAATCGCTGGGCTATTGTCTTTAGCCCCTACCGGGGCTGACAATCTGCGAATTATATCTTCCTTTCCGTAAGTTCGACTCCTCCTTTCCGTGAAGTTCGACTCCTTCGCCGGATAGGCCATCGCCGGCTTGGTGTCCAGCGTCGCCGGCTGGGGCGGCTTGGTCGGCGGCATCGTCCAGAGCATTCTCACTAGACAAAAGCCCACCGCACAACATGTCGGCACCACGCTCAACAAGAAGCCGTCATTTTGGATGGACGTGACCGATACCACGCGGCCCAAGTCAATGTTCGGCAAATCGGTGAACACCAATAGCTCAAGAAGCAGCGCGGCAAAGGCGCTGACGAACATGCATAGGGTCAGGAAGCGGCGCAAGCCCGGACCCCAGCGAATCAGCAACGAGAGAAAGATTAGCCCCGCCAACACACCCAAGGCGATTCCGCTCTGGGAGGCGTGAATCCGCTGAAACTCGCTCAGATTCGCCTCCATCTCACGCACCGCGGCCTCATTGACGGCGTTGGGCCCGCCAAACTGCCACGGTATACGATAAACGTTGAACCAAGGCAAAACATGTCCGATGGCCGCCACGCAGACCGCGGCCAGCGTCAAGACATCAGCAATGACGTTGAGGACGCTTTTCATGGGATACGCCCACGCTAAAGAATGGATTGGGAATAAGTTAGCGAGCCTTTGGCGCGGGAAGGCGCTATCCTAAGAATATGCCGTGCCATTGGCAATATCCTTACACATCCCCTATTTTTCATCATTCCGCTAGACGAAACTACTCAAACGGTTATAATGATATACTCGGTTCCAAGAGGGTTTCTTTTTGGTACCGAGCGACGGATCGGACTGTTGTCCCCCTTTGCTTACCTTGGTGCTGCCGCGGACGCCTGGAAGGCTCCCGCACCTGGCACAGATCCCGACAGTCCATTGTTGTAACCTCGCTACGGATGCATGGCGGGAAATGGTTTCCGCCCACGTTCGTGGTTTTTCTTTATTGTAAGCGCTATCCCATGCTCGACAAAATTCGCAACATCGGCATCATCGCCCACGTGGACGCCGGCAAGACCACCACCACCGAGCGCATCCTGTATTTCGGCGGCTCCAAGCACAAAGCCGGCGATGTCGATGACGGCAACACCACGACCGACTTCGATCCCCTGGAAAAAGCCAAGGGCATCACGATCAACAGCGCCGCGGTCACGGTCGAATGGGGCGATACGCGCATCACGCTGATCGACACGCCCGGCCACGTCGATTTCACGGCCGAGGTCGAACGCAGTTTGCGCGTCCTCGACGGCGCGGTCGGCGTCTTCTGCGCCGTGGGCGGCGTCGAAGTGCAAAGCGAAACGGTCTGGCACCAGGCCGACCGCCATGGCGTGCCGCGCCTTGCCTTTGTCAACAAGCTCGACCGCATGGGGGCCGATTTCTTCGCCTGCATCGAGCAGATGAAGGAAAAGCTCAACATGGTGCCGGCGATCTGCACCATCCCCGCCGGCCAAAGCAGCGATTTCAAGGGCGTCATCGACCTCATCCGCATGCAGATGTGGGACCAGGACAAAACCGATCCCGGCGCACATGAGATATAAATGGATTCCCATCCCGGCGGAATACGTCGAGGAAGCCAAGATGTGGCGGGAAAATCTGCTCGAAGCGGCGTCGCATGCCTGTGACGAACTTCTGGAATGCATCCTCGAAGGCAAGGAAGTGTCCGAGGCGATGATTCGCAACGCCTTGCGCATCGGCACCTTGACCGGCAAAATCACGCCGGTCCATTGCGGCTCCTCCAAGGAATACAGCGGCGTGCGCCTGCTGCTGGACGCCGTGCGCGACTATCTGCCGGCGCCCTCGGATCGCCCGCCGGTCCACGGCACCGTGCCCAAGACGAAGGACGAAATCGAGCGCAAGCCGATTGCCTCCGAGCCCTTTTCCGGCTCTCGCCTTCAAAACCGTGTCCGAAAAGCACGGCGACTTGATCTACCTGCGCATTTACTCGGGCGAACTACGGCCGGGCGACACGATCACCAACCCCATCGTCAAGAAATCCGAGCGCATCAGCCATATTTATCGGCTGTTCGGCGATCGCCGCGACCGCCTCGAAGTGGCCGGTCCTGGGGAGATCGTCGGCGTGGTCGGCCTCAAAAACACGGTCACTGGGCACACGCTCTGCTCCCAAGAGCAGCCGATCCTCCTGGAACAGATTCGCTTCCCCGAGCCGGTCATCAGTCAATCGCTTGACGCCGGCCAAGAACGTCGATGAAACCAAGCTGGCCGAGGCGCTCGGCAAGATGGTCCGCGACGATCCGACGCTGCGGGCCCGGACCGATCCGGAAACGAACCAGCTTATTCTCAGCGGCATGGGCGAACTGCACCTGGAAGTCGCCATCCACAAGCTCCAGCGCGACCACGGCGTGGCTGTCGCCCCGGGCAGGCCGATGGTCGCCTATCGCCAAACGCTGGCCAAGACCGATCGAGTTCGAGACGCGCTACATCAAGCAATCCGGCGGCCGCGGCAAGTTCGCCGTCATCTACATGAAGTACGAGCCGCTCACCAAGGAACAGTGCCAGGAATGGGTGGCCACCTGCGAGGAAGAGGGCGACAAGCCCGATCCGAACAACGTCTACTTCATCAACAAGATCTTCGGCGGCGTTGTGCCCACCGAGTATATCCCGTCGGTGCAGCAAGGTTTTCGCCTCGGCTGCCAAAAGGGTGCCAAATATGGCTTCCCGGTCGTCGATGTGCAAGCGACGCTTGCTTGACGGCAAGGCGCACGATGTCGATAGCTCGGCGGACACGTTCAAACTGGCCGCCCAGGAAAGCTTCCGCGATGCCCAGTCCAAGGCCGGCCTGGTCATTCTGGAGCCGATCATGAACGTCGTCGTCCATGCGCCCGGCAATTACCTGGGCGAGCTGACGCGCAACGTCAGCCGGCGCCGCGGCGAAATCCTCAACAGCAGCCTCGACAAAGGCCGCTGCCTGCTGCACGCCTATGTCCCGCTGGCCGAACTATTCGGCTACACCAGCGAGCTGCGCAACTTCACCAGCGGCACGGCCAGCTTCACCATGGAGCCGAGCCATTATGCGGCGGTGAAGGAAGAGTTGGCGGATATTCGGCAGGCGAGTTGAGGCAGACACAGCAAAAACAGGCGAGCGGGCCGCGTGAGCGGCCCGTTTTCGTTTAAAGACCCCTATGGTATAATCAGTGGCGGCTCTCGTTGTCGGCCAAGGACAATCCCCATGAAAAAACAAGGCCCGCTGTTCGAGATTGAGTGAAATATAGCAGCCGGATGCCGTAGATCATCGCGCCTTTTGACAGGCGCCGGCATTGCTGCTGTCAGTTTGGCAGTGTCTCCCGGCCTATTCTTGAAGTTGCCCGTTGAAGCAAGTCTCTTCATTTCAATAAGTTAAATCAATCGCTAATCCTGGCACAAACCTTGCTACTGGTAACTCTTTAATCCCAGCGGGACATTCCCTGGATTGAAGCGAGGCTGCCCCCCAAGGCGGTCTCGATCACGACGCGATATACGTACCTGATTCAACGACTGCCCGGCCCGAAAGCCGGGAGGTGGATTGCCAACGAAAGGAGATGCGTGGATGGGAGCTAAGCAACTGTCCTACAGTGACGAGGCCCGCCAAAAACTACTTGGCCGGCGTGACCAAACTAGCCCGGGCGGTGAAAAGCACGCTGGGCCGCGCGGCCGCAATGCCGTCATCGACAAAGGCTGGGGCAGCCCGACCGTGACCAAGGACGGCGTGACCGTCGCCGAGGAAATTGAGCTGCAGTGCCCCTATGAAAACATGGGCGCTCAGCTTGTCAAAGAAGCAGCCAGCAAGACCAGCGACGTGGCCGGCGATGGCACCACCACCGCGACCGTGCTCGCCGAAGCGATTTATCGCGAAGGCCTTAAGAGCATCGCCGCCGGCGCCGACCCGATGTCCCTGACGCGCGGCATCCAAAAAGCCGTGGATCGGATCGTCGAGGAACTGCACCGCCTGGCCGAGAAGATTGACGACAAGGATGACAAGGAAATCACCGAAGTCGCTACCATCGCCTCCAACAACAACCCCGAGATTGGCAAAAAGCTCGCCGAAGCGATGAAAAGGGTCGGCGCCTCCAACGGCGTCATCACGGTCGAGGAAGGCAAGACCGCCGAGACCGAAGTCGTCGTCGTGCAGGGCATGCAGTTCGACCGCGGCTATCTGTCGCCGCACTTCGTGACCAATCAAGAAACCGTCACGGCGGAGCTCGACAACCCTTACGTCCTTATTTATGAGGAAAAAATCACGTCCGCCAAGGACTTGATTCCCCTCCTGGAAACTATCTCGAAGAAGAAAGAGCCGCTCCTCATCATTGCCGAAGACCTCGAAGGCGATGCCCTGGCGACGTTGGTCGTCAACAAGCTCAAGGGCATCCTGCAGGTGTGCGCGGTGAAAGCGCCGGGTTACGGCGATCGCCGCAAGGCCATGCTTGAGGACATCGCGACATTGACAGGCGGCAAGGCGATCTTCAAAGATTTGGGTCTCAAGCTGGAAAGCGTTCAACTTCGGGATTTGGGCCGGGCGAAGCGGATCAAGATCGACGCCGAGAACACGACGATCACCGAAGGGGCCGGCGACGCCAAGGCCATCGAAGGTCGTTGCAGCCTCATTCGCCGCGAAATCGAAAGCACCGATAGCGAATACGATCGCGAAAAGCTGCAAGAGCGCCTCGCCAAGCTGGCCGGCGGCGTGGCCCAACTTAAAGTCGGGGCGGCCACCGAAACGGAGATGAAGGAACGCAAGGCGCTCTACGAAGACGCCCTGCACGCGACCCGCGCAGCCATTGCCGAAGGCATCGTCCCCGGCGGCGGCGTGGCCCTCATCCAGGCGCGCAAGGTCCTCGACAAGCTCACGCTGGAAGGCGATGAACAGCTTGGTCTGCGTTGCCTGCAAAACGTCCTTGAAATCCCGGCACGCATGATCGCCGAGAACGCCGGCGTCGACGGCACGGTCGTCGTCAACAATGTCCGCCGCAGCAAAGAAAAAAACTATGGTTACGACGCCCTGACCGGCAACTATACCGACCTGCGCAAGGCCGGCATCGTCGATCCTGTGAAAGTCACTCGCAGCGCTCTCCAAAACGGCGCCAGCGTTGCTTGCCTACTACTGACCACGGAATCCCTGGTTGCCGACCTGCCCGTCGAGAAGAGCGAAGGCGGCGGCCATGACGATCACCACGGCGGTGGTGGCATGGGCGGAATGGGTGGAATGGGCGGCGGCATGGGTGGTATGGGAGGCATGGGCGGAATGGGTGGCATGGGAATGGACATGTAAACTGCGTCACCAAGGCGAGCGGGGGGCGTAAGCCCCCCTGATTCTTCAACAAAAAAAACTTAATCATAAACGAAAGGATAATTCGCAATGGGCAAAGACATGAAGGTAAAACCGCTCGATGATCGCGTAGTCGTCGAACCCCTCGAAGCGGAAGAGAAAACAGCGGGCGGCATTTTGCTCCCGGACTCCGCCAAACAGAAGCCGCAGCGTGGTCGCGTCCTCGCAGTCGGGCCAGGCAAATTGCTCGATAGCGGCAGCCGCGCCGTGCTCAATGTGGCCAAAGGGGACGAAGTGATCTATGGCCGCTACGCCGGCAACGACATCACGGTGGAGCGCAAGGAAATCAAGATTCTGCGCGAAAGCGATATTCTGGCGAAGGTCGTGAAATAGGGCTGGATTTTAAGCAGCCGGTCCATTGGTCCCCGGCGCCGTGGCATGAGGGATGTCTTGCAGATCCGTGATGTGCAAGATTGCCACCCGGTTGGCCGCCTCGAAGACCGTCGGATTGTCGTTGCTCGCCACCCCGATAATAACGGCTCGCGTTCCGATGAGGATCAAGTCGGGATGCGTAAGGTCGTACGACTGACCCGAGCTCGTTACGATGCGCAATGGCACAAAAGGACGTTCCTTGATGCGGGCTTGAAGATCGGCGACGGTAAACATTGACATCACCTATGGGTTTTTTCTGTTTCTATTATAGTTGCGTCAGGGCTTGAAACAAATCCAATTGAGGAGCAAATAACCAATGGCAAAGCAACTGCTCTACACCGACGACGCCCGCAAGAAACTCTTGGCCGGCGCCGAGAAGCTCGCGAAGGCCGTCGGCAGCACGCTCGGGCCGACCGGGCGGAACGTCATCATCGAGAAAAGCTTCGGCGGCCCGACCGTCACCAAGGACGGCGTCACCGTGTCCAAGGAAATCGAGCTGGCCGACCCCTTCGAGAACATGGGGGCCAAGCTGGTCAATGCGGTCGCTCAAAAGACCAGTGACATCGCGGGCGACGGCACCACCACGGCGACCATCCTCGCTCTATCCATCTATCAAGAAGGCCTCCGCAACATCACCGCCGGCGCCAATCCGATGGCCGTCAAGCGCGGCATCGACAAGGCGGTCGACGCGGTTGTGACCAATCTGGAAAGCATGACCAAAAAGCTCTCCAAGAAGGAAGAAATGGAGCAGGTCGCCAGCATCAGCGCCAACAACGACCCCGTGATCGGCAAGCTCATGTCCGACGCCTTCGAGAAAGTCGGCAAGGACGGCGTCATCACCGTCGAGGAAGGCAAGACCTCGGAAACGACGCTCGATTTCGTCGAAGGCATGCAGTTCGACAAGGGCTACATTTCGCCCTACTTCGTCACCAATCCGACCGACATGAAGTGCGAGCTCGAAGATCCGTATATCCTCATCTTCGAGAAAAAGCTTTCCAACGTCCGCGACATGCTGCCGCTGCTCGAAAAGGTGGCGCAGTCCGCCAAGCCGCTGCTCATCATCGCCGAGGATGTGGAAAGCGAAGCGCTCGCGGCCCTCGTCGTCAATCGTCTGCGCGGCATCTTGCAAGTTTGCGCCGTCAAGGCCCCGGGCTTTGGCGACCGCCGCAAGGCCATGCTGGGCGACATCGCCGTCCTCACCGGCGGCCAGTTCATCAGCGAAGACTTGGGCCTCAAGCTGGAAAACATCACGCTCGATCAACTCGGCTCGGCCAAGACCGTGCGCGTGGAAAAGGAAAACACCACGATCGTCAGCGGCGCCGGCAAGAGGCCGAACATCCAAAAGCGCATCGAGCAGATTCGCGCCCAGATGGAGCAGACCGAAAGCGAATACGACAAGGAGAAATTCAGCGAACGCCTCGCCAAGCTGACCGGCGGCGTGGCCATCGTCCGCGTCGGCGCCGCCACGGAAGCCGACATGAAGCAGAAAAAGGGCCGCGTCGAGGACGCCTTGCATGCGACGCGGGCCGCCGTGGCCGAGGGCATCGTCGCCGGCGGCGGCGTGGCTTTGCTCCGCGCCATCCCGGCCGTGACGGCGCTCGCCGACAAGCTCAAAGGCGACGAGAAGGCCGGCGCCGAGATCGTCGCCCGCGCCTTGGAAAAGCCGATCCGCACGCTCGCCGAAAACTCCGGCACGGACGGCGCCGTGGTCGCCGACGAGATCAAGCAACAGAAGTCCAACGTCGGCTACAACGCCAACACCGGCGAGTTTGTCGACATGTTCAAGGCCGGCATCGTGGACCCCATGAAGGTCACCCGCAGCGCCTTGCAAAATGCCGCCAGCATCGCCGGCCTGATGCTCACCACCGAGGTGATGATCACCAAGATCGACGAGGATGAACCGAAGAACAAGGTTTTCGGGGCGATTCGGTAAAGTAGGATCTCGCAGTATTTCCCTGTGGGACGGCTCTCCAGAGCCGTCCAATTCAGGAAGGCGGCTCTGGAGAGCCGCCCCACAAGCGGGACCTAGCTAGTCTGTGATATAATTGGGTAAGCTCTAACGGGGCGATGGGATGATCGGGGTGACTAAGGTCATCCGGTTCTCCCTTCGCCCCGTTCCAATAGGTTGTATCGCGTTCAGGGTTGCCGGGATGTCTACCACCAAGCGGTGCTTTTACGAGGTCCTGGGCGTCGAAAAGACGGTCACGGAAGAAGAACTCAAGAAAGCCTATCGCGCGCTGGCTCTCAAGTACCATCCCGACCGCAATAACGGCGATGACGACGCGGCCCTCCGCTTTAAGGAAGCCGCGGAAGCCTATGCCGTCTTGAGCGACTCGCAAAAGCGCCAAGTCTATGACCGCTATGGCCATGCCGGACTCAACGGCATGGGGGGCATGCCGGACTTCGGCAACGCCCAATCCGTGTTCGACACGCTGGGCGATCTCTTTGGCGATTTCTTCGGCGGCGGCCGGCGCTCGCGCGGACCGCAGCCCGGCGACGATCTGCTGATGCACCTCGAAATCGACCTCTTCGAGGCCGCCAAGGGTTGCACCAAGACGATCACGATTCCACGCAAGGAAGGCTTGCTCGGATTGCGGCGGGACCGGCTGCAAAAAGGGAACCAGGCCCGCGCAATGCCGCCAGTGCCGCGGCCAAGGCGTGGTGCTGGTCAACCAGGGATTCTTTCGCATCCAGCAAACATGCCGGGCTTGCGGCGGCAGCGGCGCCATCATCACCGATCCGTGCGCGACCTGCGTGGGCCGGGGCCGCGTCAGCGTCAAGCGCACGCTCGACGTCACTTTGCCGGCGGTGTTTTCACCGGGGCACGTCTTCCGGTTCGCGGCGAAGGCGAGGCCGGTGCTGCCGGCGCCGCGCGGCGACCTCTACATTGAAATCCAGGTGCGCGAGCACGCCATCTTCCACCGCAAGGACGACCATCTGATCTGCGAGGTGCCCGTCACCTTCAGCCAGGCGGCCCTCGGTGCCGAGATCGACATTCCGACGCTGGACGGCGTCCTCAAGCACGCCCTCAAGCATGGCATCCAGAGCGGCGAGCACGTCCGCATTCCCGGCAAAGGCATGCCCAGCCTGCGCCACCACGGCACCGGCGATTTGATCGTGGTCGTCAAGGTGGAGACGCCGCGCCATCTCACCAAACGCCAAGAAGAATTGTTTCGCGAGCTGGCGGAACTCGACCACAAACACGTGTCCGCGGAACGCAAAAGCTTTGTTGAGAAGCTAAAGGGCTTGTTCACGGGCAAGAAGGAAGAAGACGAACAAATGTAGATGGTGTCACGGGCAGCTTTCTGCCCATATTGGCGGCACAAAGGTTGCGTCGGGTTCACACGGGCAGACAAGCTGCCCGTGGCACCCATCGACCTAACGGTAACATGATTGTCTATTCGGAGGCAGTACCCATGAGCGACGAAAAACCCGATGGGGCAACCATGTCGGTCTCACCGATCACCAACGAAGAGCTTGACGCCCTGCGCAAGCAAGCCGCCGAGCGCGACCAGTTTCGCGATCTGGCGCTTGCGCACGCCGCGCCGAATTCGAGAACTATCAAAAGCGCAATCAAAAGGAGCGCGACCAAGAGCGGCGTTATTGGTACGGCCCGCTGGCGCTCGATTTGCTCCCCATCTTCGACAACCTCGAACGCACCCTCGCCGCCGCCAAGCAAGCCGGCGAAATGGCCCTCTCGTGCAAGGCGTCGCCATGGTGCACGGGCAATTGCTCGAAATGCTCAAGCGTCACGGCATTACCCGCGTCGAGGCCGACGGCAAGCCGTTCGATCCCGAACGTCCACCAGGCCGTCATGCAGCAACCGTCGCCCGACGCAAGAGCCGGGACCATCCTCCAGGTACTCGAACAGGGATTCATGAACCACGACCGCGTGCTGCGGCCCGCCAAGGTGATCGTGGCATCGAAATAGGCATTTGGCTTGCCGCTTGACGCGATGCGCAAGCCTCGCAATGCGCTAAGCCGCAAGCGGAGACGCTTTTTTTACAGGACCATCATGCCAACCTATGATTACGTCTGCGACGCCTGTGGCCACAAGTTCGAGGAATTCCAGTCCATGATGGACAAGACCCTGCGCAAGTGCCCGGCGTGCAAGAAATCCAAGCTGCGGCGCCTGTTGGGCACCGGGGCGGCGATTATCTTCAAGGGTTCGGGCTTTTATCAAACCGATTATCGCAGCGAGTCGTACAAGAGCGGCGCCAAGGCGGACGAGCCCAAGGCGGCGCCGCTCGACCGATACGGCCGCTAAAAACGGCGAAAGCAAAACAGACGCGCCCGCCGCCGCGACCGAACCCAAAAAGGCAACGGAGACAGCAAGGGAAAGGAAAAAAAGCCCAAGACTTGAGTGCTGGGGTTCCGATGAAGAAGGTACGTTGTCCCATCTGCGACAAAAAAATGGATGGACAAGGCCCCAAGGAGTGGCCCGATTGGCCTTTTTGCAGCCCGCGCTGCAAGCTGATCGACCTGGGGCGCTGGCTGGGCGGCGCCTACCGCCTGGGGACGACCGTGGCCGACGAAGAGCACCAAGACGATAACGCTGGTCCCCCAAAATCGGCCGCTCCTTCGGCCGCTCCCGATAGAGAGGAGGCGTAGCCCCCGTGCTACGCCTCCCTTTTTGCGCGCACCCCGCAAGCCGCGGGATGAGGTACTCCGAATGCCGCGGTTATGCTGGCTGAATTCCATGGCCACCACCTACGTCATCGACGGCTACAACCTGATGCATGCCATGGGCATCCTGACGGGCAAGGTCCAGCCGCTTGGCTTGGAGCGGGCCCGCTCTGCAGTTTCAAGAGTTTCTCGTGCGCGCCTTCGGCACTTCACATTAACCAAGTCACGGTTGTTTTCGACGCCGCGCGGCGCTCGCCGAAGTTGGCGCGGGAGCAAACCTACAAAGGCCTGACCATCTTGCTTTCCGCGGGGCAACAGGAAGCCGACGACCTGATCGAAGCCTCATCGCCAAGCACGTTTCCGCCAGGCACCTGGTGGTCGTCTCCAGCGATCATCGCCTGCAAACGGCGGCCCACCGCAAAGGCGCCCAGTCCATGGATTGCACGGCGTTCCTGGATTTTCTCGACCGTCAGCGCGACGGTCAGCCTGTCGAAAACGCTTGCGAAGAAAAAAATGAGCAACTCTCCGAACAAGAAATCAATGCTTGGCTGCAAGAATTCGCCGGACTGGAAAACGAACCCGATTTGAAAGAGGCCTTCAAACGTTTCGACTTCGAATATCGAGTAACCCCCCCAAGCCGCGGGATGAGGTACTCCAGAATCCCGCGGATGCATTTTTTTCCTCCAGGATTCTTCCCATGCCCATAACCGCCACTTGCCCCAGCTGCTCCCAACCATGCCGGGTTGATGACCAATACGCCGGCATGCAGGTCCGCTGCCCTAAATGCGGCAACACGATGACCATGCCCCGCGAAAGTGTGCCGACCGCGCAGATCGTCGCGGAACCGCCCGTCGCGGCGTCGCCGTGCCTGGAGGCTCCGACATGCCGTCGGCCACACCAGGCGCCGGCTTTCGTAGACACCGCCCAGCGCTCGCTGGCTGCCTTTGATCTCGGATGCTCTCACGACAAAGTTGGTTTATGCGGGCGCCGGTTGCTTGGCGGGGATGATTCTGTTCACGTTCCTACCGTGGGTTTCGATTACCTTGGCCGGTTTTGGAATGGTCCATGGGGGGACGGCGCTCGGAATTCGTTACACGCCTGGAATCCTAAATTTCTTGCTTTCCGCAGGCGCGCTTGCTTTTCTTGTGGTTACCGTTGTTGCCATCAAAAAAAGGGAGACCTTCGACATTAGCCTATGGGTCGCCGGAGGTTGGAGTGCCCTAGCGTCGCTGTGGCGCTTGATTGACATTGCGAACTTTGGATCATTCGCCGGCATCGGACTCTATCTGACGCTATTGGCATCACTCTGCGCGGCGGGGACATTTGGCTACGTCATTTTCCAGCGCTCTTCATGAAGAAGAAAATCTGAGGGGCAAGGGCAGCGGGGATCTGGTAAATACCGTTTCCGCGTTTAACTTCACGCTCGCCGGAGGGCAAGTGCTGCCAAAACTGTTCCACCGTGCCGCGCCAGTTTGACGGTAAAGTGCCGTCCGCATACAAGACGCACCCATACAGGTTGCCCAGTTGCAGCGTTTCGGAATCGAGTTCGCCTACTTCGCACGCCAACCGTTCGGTGAATTCCGTCGGCGTTTCCTCCTTGGCCCGCCCGCAAGCGCGTTCGCCAGCCCAGGCCTCAAGGGCCTCGAAGCTATAGCGAACCAAGTCCGCCGGTTTCATCCTGGCCGCCTGACCGGCGCGAAACGGATTGGCGAACGCCCGAAAAGGAGGAGGCGCAGTGCCACCTTTGCGGCCCCGGCCGCTGCCGTCTCCTGCCGGCGCCAGGCGAATAGGTCTTCCCATAGCCGGCTGAGCGCGTCCAAGAGCCTGCGGGCCCAATTGGAAAAGTTGGCCAAATAGCGCAAGCCGTTGCGCGTCAGGACAAACAGGGCGATCAGTGCGAGAATGCCGAACACCAGCCACTTGAGCCCTGTCGGCGGCGCCGGAAGCGGAGGCGCTTCGGGAATTTTGGTCGCGTCCGTGGCGGAGTCTCCTTGGGCCTGGGCGTCTTGATTTTTGGTGCCCGACTTCTCAACCTGCTTTTGCCCGCTCTGTTTAACGCCGTCCCCACCCCCTTTACCTTCACCTTTGCCGCCGTTCGTTTTGGGATTGCCCGATGCGCTCTTGGCCGGCGGGGCATCGGGATCCTGTTTTTCCGCGCCGGCTTGCCCTTGACCTGTGCCGGTCTCGCCTCGGGTAACTGCGAATCGGGACGCTTTCCGTTTGTCGGAAGTGGCGCGGACCCAATCCAACGGCGTGTATTCCGGTTGGGGGCGCGGTAGGGCGGCACCGATAGTCGTCAAGGCGGCGACAAGCAGCGCACCGAGCGTCAGCCAAGCGGCCGTCACGGTCACGGGCATGTCCAGCCGGCGCTGGCGCAGGTAACGCCGCAGGCCCAGAAACGCCGTGGTGACGAGCAAGCCGAGCGAGCTGGCAATGTAAACGCTCATGTAGAAGAACGTCTGGGCACGCCGTTCCTCATCGGCGGCCTCGATCAGTGCTTGCCCCAAGCCGAAGACGGGCAAGGCGGCCAAACCGAAATACACAACCCATAACCCCGGCGGTTGCTGCTTCTGCCGCTCGGACGCAAAACGCCGGTAGCGCTGCCACCAATCGAAGTGGGCGGAGCGGCCTTTGGTGCGCGGCGCGAGGGCCGCTCCTCGCCTACCGCATCCGGCTCGGGCGGCCCCGCTTTCTCTGCCGGCAGGTCAAGGCCGGCAGCTTGCAAAACGCCGGTGCCCGTGTTGTCCGCTTTCTCGTCAATATAAGTGCAGCTATAAACGAGCCGATAGGAGAGCCACCAGGCCAGAGCAATCAGGCCGGCATTGATGAGCCAACTTGGCGCCGCCATCTCCGGCGGATAGCGGACCAGGCTGCCCATTCCCAGCCAGACCAGGAACGCCAGCACGATGCCGTAAAGCGGGGCACGCTCCTCATAGCCGGTTTCCAGGGCGATGCGGGCGACGAGCACGATGCCAAAGACGAAAGAAAAGAGGATGACGTGCAGTCGATTGGCATATTCACCGCGATAGAGGATCGCCAGCAAAAAGAAAACGAGGCTAACGATCATCGCGATGATGAGCGCGGGGCTCAGGGCGATGGTGACATAATCAGCCAATCCAGGCCGCGGTTTATCATCCGCCATGTGCGCCTCCAAAGTAGGTCCCGCCTGCCGGGCGGCACCTGGGACACAAGCGCTTCAAATCGGTAGTCAGGACGTGGCCGGGGTCGATGTACTCTGAAACTCCGGCCATTCACGGCTCGCATTTTTTTCAGCCATTCCGCAGCCAGGTCCCGCCCGGCAGGCGGGACCTACTCCGGCGCGTCCAAATCGTAGAGTGTTTGCCGCGTCCAATTCGGCCCCTCATCGTCCGCAGGTGGCTTGGCCAGGGGGGTCAGTTCGAACTGTCCGCGTCCCATCACTTGTTGCCGGCACAAGGCGGGCAGAGCTTCTTCACGCAGTAAATGACGCACGTCGCGTATGCCCTCGGAGATCAGCCTTCCGTGTGCCCTTTCCAAGTCGTCATTCGGCATCGAGATCAAAACCGCGGTGATGGCATAGCCCGCACGGCGCAGGTTGCCGAGCGCAGCCGCCGCGGGCATCGTCACTTCGCCGAGCAAGGCCACAACGGTTGCGTCGCGCGGCAAACGGCTAGCCGCCTCGCCGATCAGCTCGGCGAAGGACATGCCGTCGGTCAATTCCACGCGCGCCAGTGCTTCGCGCAAGCGTTGCAAGTGCTCGGCCCCGCGGCGGGTCGGCACGATGATTGGCTGCAAACGCTCGCTCTCGTCGGCCATGGCGCCGATTTCTCGGGCCAACTGCCGCGTGCGCGGGTCCGTTTGCCAGCCTTCTTGGCGAATGCGATCGGCGGCGTCACGAGCATTGCTGACGAGCCCAATCTGTTGACCCATTTCGAAGACCGCGTTCAGCAGCGACATGGCCGCCGTCACCGCCAACTCCGAGCGTTGCGGCTCCCGTGCCTTGGGATAACCGGCTACATGAAAGTCGAGCAGGATCGTGGCGCCTGCCAGTGTCGTGGCCTCATAGGTCTTGCTTTGCAGACTGCCCGTGCGCGCCGTCGCCCGCCAATGGACGCGGCTAAGCGGATCACCGGGTTGGTAGCCGCGTATCCCGGCGATGCGTGTCGGATCCTCGAAGAGCCGATGCGTGAGCACGATCTCGCCGATGGGCCGACGCGAGGCAAGCTCATAGCCTTCGAGCGGCACGATGCGGGGGCAGACGAGCAAAAAATGCGGGGCGCTGAGGGCGACGAAGCGACGCTGTAAACCGAAAACATCGCCGCTTTCCAATATCACCGGGCCAATTTGGTAGTAGCCGCGTTGCCGGCAAATCACTGTATAAGTCAGGCTCGCCTCCCCGGCGGGACCGAGCAGCCGAATCATCAGCCGCTTGCCCTTGATCGTCAAGCGGCGCTGCTCAAGGGCCTGGCGCGGCAACATGTCCTCGGCTAGCACCCACGGCACCGGCAAGAAACCGGCATTGCGCAGATGCACGGTGATCGACACCTTGGCGCCAATTTCCACCACCGCCGGCGCAGGCTCCCGAGAAGCGGTGATATGACCCAGCCAAGTGCGGGGCAACAATCGGCTCAGCAGCAGCATGCCCACCAGAACGTAGGTGGCATACGCCAGTAAGCTGGATTCCAGAATAATCGCCGCGACGATCAACAGGCCGGCGGCGATGTACCATTTCATGGTGTCACACTTTACCTAAGGAGCCGCGCACGCAGTAAGCGGTTTAACTATGCGCAGCCCGAAAACCGCTTACTACGTGCGCGGCTCTTTTTACGGCTACAATGCCATCATGGTCGAGCCCGACGTCTTTTGCAATGATCGTTTTCTCCCACAAAGCCAAGCGATGCTTTCTTGGCACGATGCCGGTTTCGTCATGGGGGCGACCGTCACCGACCTGTGCCGCACCTTCCGCCACCAGCTATATCGTTGGCCCGATCATCTCGAACGCTTCCTTGCGGGTTGCCGGACCACGCAGATCGAGCCATCGCTATCCGCAAGCCAAATCACGGTGCGGGCGGAAGAATTGGTCCAGCATAACGCCAAGTTACTGACGCAGAAACAGGACTTAGCCTTGGTGCTTTTCGCCACGCCCGGACCGATCGGCCTATTACTTGGGCGAAGAAGGAGCTGTCGGCGATGGGCCGACTACCTTTGGCATGCACACCTTTCCACTGCCCTTCGCCCGCTTCCGGCGCGGCATTGAGCATGGTGCGTCGCTGATGGTGCCGAGCGTCCGCCAAGTGCCCACCGCGTGCGTCGATCCCCACATCAAGATGCGCAGCCGACTTCATTGGTGGTTGGCGGATCGCGAAGCGCAGCGCTATCGAGCCGGGAAGCATGGCCTTGCTGCTGGACACCGAGGGGTACATCACCGAAACGGCGAGCGCCAATGTGCTGCTCGTCTTGAAGGGAGAAGTCGTCTCGCCGCCGTCCGCGCGGATTTTGGATGGGATCAGCCGGCGGGTGGTGATCGAATTGTGCGCGAAGTCGAACATTCCCTTCATGGAACGGCCGCTGACGATCGACGATTTTTACCACGCAGAGGAGGCGTTTTTAACGAATACGTCTTACTGCTTGTTGGGAGTGAGCCGGTTTCAGGGGCGACCGGTTCCTTGGCCGGGTGAGATTTATCGGCGGTTGGTAGGGGCGTGGAGCGAGGAAGTGGGGGTGGATATCCACGGGCAGATTGTGACGCCGGGGTGCCATGGTCACCGCATTTTGGGTGAGCATGGGACGACGTGACGTACGGAATGAAACTCAGACGCAGTTGCGAATACGGTTGCTTGGGATAGGCCGGTAATCCCTGGGCATGGCCTTCCTAGCGAGGCTTTTGGGAATGCCGGCATCGGGCTAACTGCGTGTTAGAAACCGCACCGACGCCAAGAAAAACTGCGCGGCGTAATAAAGTAAGACGGTTGCGATCAGGAACAAACCAACCCATCGCGCCTTTCCGTGCCCCGGTCCTTTTCTCCAAGATTCTAGATAGATTTTTCCACTAATCAGCAAGTAAATGCCAAAGAAAAGTGGAATCACTAGAAGGAAATAACTGGGAAGAATTATTTCCGCAATCATGGCGGACCTTTTTGATTCGCGTTTGTTTTTACTTCCTCCCAGGGCACCGCTGAAGACGGGTCCGCCAGGTACTCGTCCCAGCGCCGATCCAATTCAGCTTTCCTCGCACCGTCGGTCAATTCGTCGGCCGGAGGGGCAAGACTTCCAAGTAATAGTTCCACTAACTCAAAACGGTCCTTTTCGGGCAATGTTAGCACGCTGTCCAGTAAGGCACGTTTGGTTTGCATCGCATTCCCCGATAGAATTTGTTGACGCCACACCTTGCCCGTTCCTACACCCTCTCTTTATACCATCCTTTAGTGTTTCGGACATCAAGGATTTCGGGCCGGGGTGCCGTACCCACCGCATTATGGTTGGGCATGGGAAGGCGTATGACACAGACGATTTACGAGGTCATGGGCGGGCGGCAGGCCTTCCTCGATCTGGCGCACGCGTGGCATTTGCGATGCTTAGCCGATCCGATTGTGAGCCATGCGTTCGCGCACGGCTACCACCCCCAGCACTCGGAGCGCCTCGCGGCCTACTGGGCCGAGGCGCTTGGCGGACCGCCGGACTACACCGAAAGCATGGGAACTGAGTCCAGTGTGGTTCGGATGCATTCAGGAAACGGCGAGCACCAGGAGATGGACGAGCGAGCGAACACCTGCTTCGCGCAGGCCCTCGATGACGCAGGCCTCCCCGACGACCCGCGTCTCAGGTCAGCACTCAAGGCCTACTTTCATTGGGCGACTCAGACAATGTCGGCCCATCCCGGCGCCGCAGACCACGTCGCCGACGGACTCGCACTAGCAAAGTGGACTTGGGACGGACCGGTATGAACGATTAACTCACCTGCGACCAGGAATAGTGGTGCGGCGCGAAATGCATTTGTTCAAATCGATTTTATCGTGAACAAACGGTCGTTGCCCCTCCCAATTGCCGGGCGTGATTTTTCTTGCCGTCCCACCTTGCCGGTTCCTAGGCCAGGGCAATCGCACCTCCCGGCCATGAATCCGCAAGAATTATTGGCGGCCCCCTTGCCTTTGGACAAGTGAACAGCGAATGATTGTCTCCGGAAAACGCGGCAACGTTTTTTCACGGAGGATAACATGACCGCTCCTACCCACGCGCCTGTCTTCCCTGTTACACCATTTTGCCGAGCTTGACGACCCCCGCTCCGCGCACACCCGCCTGCATGGCCTGCTCGACATCATTGCTCTCACCCTATGTGCTGTCGTCTCGGGGGCTGAATGCTGGACTGACGTTGAGAGCTATGGGCTGGAAAAGTATGGTTGGCTCGCTACCTTTTTGGAATTGCCCAATGGCATTCCATCGCACGACACGCTGGGCCGGGTTTTCGCGCGATGGATGCGGCCGCTTTTCGCGAGTGTTTTCTGAACTGGATGCACGCCGTGGTCGGTGCCGCCAACGGCAAGCTGATCGCCATCGACGGCAAAACGCTTCGTCGGTCCTTTGACACCGCCAGGGGCAAGAGCGCCATGCATCTGGTCAGCGCCTGGGCCAGCGACAATCACCTGCTCCTGGGCCAGAGGCGGTGGACGATAAATCCAATGAAATCACGGCGATTCCCAGAGCTTTTGGAACTGCTCGACCTGCAAGGGGCGCTGGTGACCATCGACGCCATGGGTTGCCAAAAGCCGATCGCCGAAGAGATCATTGCCGGCGGCGCGGACTATGTGCTGGCGGTCAAGGACAACCAACCGACGCTGCACGAAGATGTGCACCAAGTTTTTATGGATGGCATGGCCAACAATTTCGCGGATGTAACCCATCGTCAGCATCAGACCAGTGAGAAGGGACATGGCCGCAGCGAAACGCGCCACTATCATCTGATCGAAGTTCCCGCCAAGTTGGCCCGCAAGCATTCGCAATTTGCCGGCTTGCGGACGCTGGGAATGGTTTTCTCGCTCCGCCAAATTGGCGACGGACCGGAGACCATGGAGACGCGCTACTACATCAGTAGTATGAAACTGAAAGTGAAGGCGTTCGCGGATGCCGTGCGCGGGCATTGGTCGATCGAAAACAATCTGCACTGGGTGCTGGACGTGGCTTTTCAAGAGGATGCCAGCCGCTTGCGCAAGGACCATGGACCTGAGAACCTCGGTTTGGTGAGGCGCATCGCGTTATCGCTGCTCAAGCGAGCGCCAACAAAGAAGAAAGTCGGCATCGCCTGCAAAAGGAAGAAGGCCGGCTGGAACAACGAATTCCTAGCTGGCGTATTGGTAGGCACGGCGGCCTAGCATTTTTACATGGGCGGAGGTGCGATTGCCCTGGTTCCTAGGCCCTGTCTTTATACCATACTTTTAATGTGTTTGGGCAACAGGTATTTCGGGCAAGGCTGCCGCCGGGTGCGCGGGTTCTCGGGGCGGTCGGGCCCGGAATGATTCAAGGACAGAAAGCAAGCATCCATGCGAAATCTGAAGCCGCTCCTGCTCGCACTCCTCATGTTGTTTTTGGCCAGCGCCGCTTTGCGGGCCAGCGAGGCCGACCTGGCCATTCCCGATCTCCACAAAGGCCGCTTCTTCAACACCACCGCCGACAACGGTATCAGCGCCTGGAACCTTTTGTTCTATGGCTCATTCGTCATCGCCGGCACGCTCGGCATCAGCCTTTATCTGCGCAGGCAAATTCATAACTTGCCGGCGCACAAGTCGATGCTCGACATCTCCGAAATCATCTTTCAAACTTGCAAGACCTATCTGATCCAGCAGGGAAAATTCCTGCTGATGCTGTTTGTACTCATAGCGATTGCCATCAGTTATTACCTGGTGAAAGCGCAGGAGGGGGGCACCACGAACCCCGATCCCGAATGCGGTTCACATATCCACGGCGGTGACAGTCGTCCTGGTGCTGCTGTTCGCGCTGGTCGGCATGGGTGGATCGTATTGGGTGGCCTGGTATGGCATCCGCGTCAACACCTATGCCAATAGCCGCACGGCGTTTGCCTCGCTGCGCGGCAAGCCATGGGACGTGGTCAACATTCCGCTCCGCTCGGGCATGTCGATCGGCCTGTTTTTGATTTCGCTCGAGCTCATCATGATGGTCATCATCCTCTTGTTCGTGCCGCGCGAGATCGTCGGCTATTGCTTCCTCGGGCTTCGCCATCGGCGAATCGCTGGGGGCGTCGGTGCTGCGCATCGCGGGTGGTATTTTCACCAAGATCGCCGACATCGGCTCCGATCTCATGAAGATCGTCTTCAAGGTAAAGGAAGACGATCCCCGCAATCCCGGCGTCATCGCCGATTGCACGGGCGACAATGCCGGCGATTCGGTCGGGCCCACCGCCGATGGCTTCGAGACGTATGGCGTCACCGGCGTGGCGCTCATCACCTTCATCACCTTGGCAATCCCACAAAGCGAGGCTTATCTCCAGGCGAAGCTCATCGTCTGGATCTTTGCCATGCGTTTCTTGATGGATTTCATGTCAGGCGTCTCGTACTTCATCAATCAGGCGATTTCCGAGAAGAAATACGAGGGGCTCAAGGAATTCGACTTCGAGCAACCGCTCACCCGGCTCATCTGGATTGCGTCCATTTTGTGCATCTCGACCTCGTTCATCATGAGCAAACTGCTGATCGGTGATTTGGTGGTCGGTGACCGCGCCTATCCCGACCTTTGGTGGCAACTGGCAACAATCATTAGTTGCGGCACGCTGGCGGCGGTGCTCATTCCCGAATTCACCAAAGTCTTCACCAGTTCTCATTCCAAGCACGTGCACGAAATCGTCACCGCTTCTCGTGAGGGAGGCGCTTCGCTGACCATTTTATCCGGGCTGGTCGCGGGCAACTTCAGCGGCTTCTGGAACGGGATCTTGATCGCGAGCCTGATGGGTGGCGCCTTTTTCGTCAGCCAGCTAGGAGGCGACAGCAATCAAGGTCTCAACAGCATCATGCAAGTTGAGCTC
This sequence comes from uncultured Planctomycetota bacterium, assembly GCA_963750865.1. Classification (GTDB taxonomy): domain Bacteria; phylum Planctomycetota; class Planctomycetia; order Gemmatales; family Gemmataceae; genus CAVVSQ01. The sequence goes on along the minus strand of CAVVSQ010000012.1, from coordinate 220,495 downwards.
ATGAAGCCTGAGTCGTTGAAGCTGCAAAAACTCGATCCGGAGTTACGCCGGAAGATAACCGATGAACTCGTCAAGAACGCCGGCGACAAAGCCGGCACGCCGCTCGCCGATCGTTCCGCGACCTTCAAAGGCCTCGACCCGGTGACGCAGGCGGTTATCGAATCCGAGCTTAGCCCCCGGTTAGTCGGCGTCGGTTCCATCTTCGCCTTTGGCCTGGTGGCCTTCGGCTTTCTGTGCATGGGACCCGTCAACATTGCCGTCGATAGCTACGGCCCCGTGACCGACAACGCCCAGTCGATCTTCGAATTGGCGCAAACCGAGAGCATCCCGGGCATCAAGGACGAGATTCGGCGCGACTTCGGCTTCGAGCCTGACTTCGAACGCGGCAAACATTATCTGGAATCGAACGACTCCGCCGGCAACACGTTCAAGGCGACCGCCAAGCCGGTGCTCATCGGCACCGCCGTCGTCGGCGCGACGACGATGATTTTTTCGATCATCCTGTTACTTGGCAAAGCAGGGCTTTTGCACCTGAGCCTCACCGATGCGCCCGTCTTGCTGGGCTTTATTTGTGGCGGGGCGGTGGTCTACTGGTTCTGCGGCGCCTCGATGCAAGCCGTCACCACGGGTGCTTATCGGGCGGTCGAATACATCAAGCAAAACATGGACCTGAGCAAGAAAGAGGCGGACATCAACGACTCCAAGACGGTGGTAGCCATCTGCACCAAATACGCCCAGACCGGCATGGTGAACATCTTCATCGCGCTGATGACGTTCACGCTCGCCTTCGCCCTTTTCGATCCTAACTTCTTTGTCGCCTATCTCATCTCGATCGCGGTGTTCGGTTTGTTCCAGGCTATTTACATGGCCAATGCCGGCGGCGCCTGGGACAACGCGAAGAAGTATGTCGAAGTTGACATCAAGGAAAAGGGGACGCCGCTTCACGAAGCGACCGTCATCGGCGATACCGTCGGCGATCCGTTCAAGGACACCACGTCCGTCGCCCTCAATCCCATCATCAAGTTCTCGACGCTCTTCGGTCTGCTCGCGGTCGAGATCGCCGTCAAGATCAAGGCGGAAGCTCACGAAAGCCACGGCACGGATTACACCGCCCCCGTCGGCGTGGTCATGCTGGCTATCGCACTGATCTTCGTGTGGCGGTCGTTCTATGCGATGCGAATTCCAAAGAAGGGCGTGTAAGATGCCGCGTTATTCCCTTGAAACCATTATCGTTATTCTTCTCTTGCTTTGGCTGCTAGGCGCGTTCGTCGTGCCGATTGGCGGCGGCGGACTCATCCATCTGCTGCTAGTCATCATCTTGGTGGTTGTGGTGATTCGGCTGTTGCAAGGACGCAACCTCTTTTGATTACTCTGCGTTCCGCAAAACATGCCCGCCCAAACGCGGTGGGCATGCCACCGAGCCGGTGGTATGTACTCATCTCGCTCCGCGAGATGGAAGAGCATCTCGCGGAGCGAGATGAGTACATACCAGACCCGTGATTTTGGATTGCCTCAGCGTACCTACTTTTATCCGAAGCATTTCCATGCTCCATCCCGCTCATGTCGAGAAGCATTTCACCGCCTCGGAGACGGTGCGCGACATCGTTATCGGCATGTCGGACGGGCTCACGGTTCCGTTTGCCCTGGCCGCCGGCCTCTCAGGTGCCGTCGATTCCAACGCGCTGATCGTCACGGCCGGTCTCGCGGAAGTGGCCGCCGGCGCCATCGCGATGGGGCTGGGCGGCTATCTCGCCGCACGCACGGACGCGGAGCATTTTTACACCGAACGCGCCCGCGAGGAGCGTGAAACCCGCGAGATGCCCGAGGAAGAGGCCGCCGAAGTCGCCCAGGTTTTCCATGGCTATGGGCTGCCCGATGAGACGGTGGCCGCCGTGGTGAATGCCATCCGCGCGGACGAGAGACGCTGGGTCGACTTCATGATGAAGTTCGAGCTGGGCATGGAGGAGCCGAACCCGCGTCGGGCCCGCAACAGCGCCCTGACGATCGCCCTATCGTATGTGGCCGGCGGCATGGTTCCCTTGGCGCCTTACTGCGTGGCCCGTTCCGTTCACCACGCACTGCTAAGCTCGATCATCGTCACCTTGCTGGCCCTCTTCCTCTTCGGCTTCATCAAAGGCCGCTTCACCACCAATCGGCCCATGCGCAGCGCCTGGCAAACCATCCTCGTCGGCGGTTTGGCCGCGGCGGCGGCGTTTGGCATCGCCAAGCTGGTAAGTTGACCACGCTGAGTCCGTGAACCGGACTCGTCGTGTCGTGAAAGACGGTCAAAAGTCCTATAAGCCGGCGGCTTACTTCGAGTTGCGATCGAGCAAGAGACCGATGCCCGTGTTGTTCTCCCTACCTTTCAGGCCGGCTATGCCGACGATTGGCCGGCCGTTCCCGGTAAGATACGTCTTGTTGCCGCCTGGGCGGGGGTCGCCAACCCATTCGCTTTCGTAACTGTCGGTGGGGTCGAGTTGGTTGCCCTTGATCCGCATGAAGGTGAGCGACAGGCCGTCCGCGTTGGCGCCGGTGCGGACGCGGCATGGCGCCGACGGCGTAGCCGGCCTTGGCTACCAGGCGGCTCACGCGGGAGAGATCGGTGCCGTGCTGAGGACCGAGTGTCTCCTTATCGCCGGCTCTGAAAACCGCGCGGATCGCATAAACCACATCGATGTTGGCAAACTTACCGATGCCTACTTCCAGGCCCACCAGCAGCGCATCCGGGGCGCGGCATCGGTGTAGGGATCGCGGCCGAAGCCGCCGCCCAGGACGCGTGTGCGGCCACCCGCCGCGACGTCAGCCGGCGCGGCCGGGCGCCAGGCCGCGTGTTGGTGCCGGCTGGGAACCTGCCACGGGCATCTGAACGCCCACGCTATTGCCCTCCGTGCGGGTCACGTCCGCCGCGAAGGTGCGCGTGAATGCGAGGCCGCCCAGGTTGCGCTCGTCGCGTAGCGAGATGTTGAGTTGGCTGATGAAGCCGGCGTCCACATCGAAAACCGCCAGACCCGTGACGCGGTCGGTGGGCGGGCGCATTATTGGCAAGTCGGTCTTGAGGACGCTAATCTCGCCATCAAGGCTGATCACCGCCTGGGTCTTGCCGGCAGTTTTGCGCACGCCTTCATAGGTGCAGGTGAGCAGCACGTCCATCACGTCGCGGGTCTGCTCGCGGGCAGAATGAGCCGGATGTTGGTGTTCCAGGTTTCCAGCGGTTTGATCTCGCGGTTGGGCATGGGCAGCGAAATAAACTGATAGCTGGTGAGGAATGTCTGAGCCATGTCGTTGGCATCCTCGTTCGCCTGGCGATTCTTGAGATTGAACTTGACGAAGCCGAAGCTGGTCAGGCCGCCAAGGGTGTTGCAGCTAAAACCGTGTACGTGATTGCGGATGGCCGCGAAGCTCGCCGCTTTCATGGGGATCTTGCGACCGTTCACCTCGTCCTGAAATTGGCCCTTGCCCCAGGTCAGTCGAATGTTGGCGCCGTTGGGCGTCTGGTCGAACTTTTCAAGCACGTCCAGCGTCATCCGCTGGCCCTCGGAAAATTTTTGCGCGCCCTTTTTCAGTTCCAACTTGCTCCGGCTACTGAGCCGGAGCGAGTGCTCGCTGGACGCGATCTTGGCGGTCAGGTTGGCGGGGATCCGGTCCACAACGGACGCAGTGCCCGGCTCGAAGTTCTGTGCCGGCCCCCAGTGCCGCTGCCCATCCTGATCGACAAACTCCGGTTGCAGCCAAACAACCCGACCCGCCGGCAACTCGGGCATGATCAAGTCTTGCTGGGCGATTCCCTCCTTGTATTGCATGGCCACCGATTTGGCCGGGCCGTCACCGGCCTGGGGCGCGGCGGTTTCGGTGACTCCGGCCGCGGGGAGCCTGCTTGTCCGGTCCAGTAATTGAGCTTCACCTCCCGGATCTGGTCCAGGGGGTCCAGAAACGCCACCTTCACGGGGAGTTTCACGGCCTGCTGATCGCGATAGCGCTGCCGCACCGTGGATCCCAGCACCCGCCCGTGCAGCATGCCATGGATCTTCTCGCTGGGCACCGCGAAATTGATCGCCGCACCGCGAATGATCGACACCGACACGCCGATCACCACGCCACGGCTATCGACGATCGGCCCGCCCGAGTTGCCCGGTATTCATGCTGCCGTTGAGCTGGATCTGCCGCAGCGATCCATCCGAGTTTTTCCGGAAGGAAGTGATGCGGGCATCACTCACGCTGATTTCCTTGCCTAGGCTGGCGCCCAGGGGAAAGCCGAAGATATACACCGGTTGCAACTCGATCAGCCCGGTCATGTCCACTTGCACGGGCAGCCGTGCCGGCCAACTCTGGGCGTCCCCGGAGATGCGCACGAGGGCTAGGTCGCTTTGGCGATCGACGCCCAGCACCGTGCCATTGAGCCGAACCTCTCCCTTTTCCCCGCTGTTGACCACAACCTGGACGCTTTTTGGCTTGCGGGTGCCGGCATCGAGCATCCCCACCACGCTCGCGTTGGTGACCAGGATGCCGGGCTGCACGGCAAAGAATCCCGAGCCCTCACCGGTGGACCCGTCCGCGGAAACGACTTTCAGATATGCCGTGGCTCGTTTCACCTTGCGGGTGGTTTCCGGCGCGATGTTGGGCGGCAACGGCGGCTCCGGTGCCGCGGCAACGTCCGGGGCTGAGTTCACAACAGCAGCCGGCACCGGCGCGGATGCAGCCGGCACGGGCGCGGGCACAGTCTGCATGTTAGGCGTCTGCGGAGCGGGCTCTGACGATGGCTGGGATACAGCTTGCGCGACGGCAGGTTGAGGCACCGCTGCAGTTTCTTTTTCCTGGACTAATTGGATCGCGGGCCGGTGGCGCTGGGTGTCGGCGACAACGGAGGGTTTCTCGCCACCCAGAAAATGCACCAGGGCAAATGTCACCAAAGCTCCGGCACCGCCAACGCCGGCTAACACGCCTGCAATCAGCGCGATCTTACTCTTCGAGGATGGACGTCCAGGATGAACCGCCTTACCGACCGGGATTTCCGCCTGCGCTCGCGCCGCTGGCTCGCGCAGCGTCTTTGGAAATCGCGCGGCGGCATGGCTCGAGCATCTGTCGAGGGAACAGCAACCACCGGCGGCGCCGGACGAATCGGCTCCGCCGCCCCCGCCGCCTGGACCGGCGCCGCGGGGATGGTGATGGCAGTGCCGCAGCCGCGGCACTTGCCCTTGCGGCCGACACAGTCGTCCGGAGCCGACAATGATTTGCCGCACGCCGGACAGGAAAAGCGAATCATTTGACACCTTGGGAAGACAGTCGCAAATGAAAAGGCAAGAGATTATTGTGAGGGCGATACCAGCCCCAGTCAAAGAAAAAAAACTGCACCGACCATTGTGCACGAATTTCCCTGGCGATCCGCTCGTATCTGACTTTAAATCCGCGGGCAAACTCGGTTTTCAACTTTAACAGTCGTGGAAATTGGCATTCCCGGAAAAATTCCGGCCAAATTGCTATTGACACGCAAAATGCTACTGACGACCATGGTTATCTCACCGCAAGTTCCGCTCACTTTTAGCCTTGCTGTGCCTCAGCAAACGGTACATGGACGTGCGGTCTTTTGTCAGCGGATATGGAGGTCCTTCATGAGCTGCCTTTCGCTTTCGGGCTCACGCACCTCCTTTCGTCATCGCCTTCACCATTGGCCTAGCCTATAGAAAGGGGCACTCATGTTGGTTCTCACGCGCAAGCCGAACGAGGACATTGTCATTCCCCAATATGGCATCACGATCACGCCGTTCCAGATAAAAGGGGACAAAGTACGCCTCGGCATCACCGCGCCGCTCGATGTCGATGTCTATCGCAGCGAAGTCTGGGATAAGCTGCAAGCCGATCAAACAGTGCTCGAGCCGACGGCCGCCGAACCGACCCCGGGCAAGCGCATCCTGGTTGTCGAGGACAACCCCGATTGCCGCTGGGGCCTCGAGACGCTGCTCAAATTGCTCGGCTACGATGTCGAAATCGCCGGCGACGGCATTCAAGGCCTCGAGATGGCCTTGCGTGACAAGCCGCCGGTCTTGCTCGTCGATATCAACATGCCCGGCATCAACGGGGTGGAGCTTGCCCGGCGCCTGCGCAAGCAGCCCGGATTCGAACACGCCGCCCTCGTCGCGGTGACCGGAGATTCAGATTTCGATCAGGAACAAGCGGCTGTGGACGCCGGCTTCGACGCCCGGCTCATGAAACCGGTTGACCTTAACGAACTGAAATCCGTCCTCACGCGCTTTGAGTCGATGCCCGTCTGAAAAACTAGCCACGGATGGAACAAACCCGATAAACACAGGACAAGTCTGTGGGACATACCCCACTGCGGCCCTCACTCTTCTTTGCCTTATCCGTGTTTGCTCCGTGTTCCATCCGTGGCTTCGTTTTTTCCTAGAGCACTCATTGGCGATCCCCATTTGCACTTTTGCCACCGACGTTTCGTGCATTCTTCCCGTCGGTGAACCATGCCACTTCAAGAATATAAACGCAAACGGCATTTCCAGCGCACTCGCGAGCCGGCGGCGAAACCGCTCCCAAGGGGGGGCATTCCTTCGTCGTGCAGAAGCACGCGGCCAGCCACCTCCATTACGACTTCCGCCTGGAACTGGACGGCGTGCTCAAGAGCTGGGCGGTTCCCAAAGGGCCAAGCCTCGATCCGTCCGTCAAACGCCTGGCCATGCAGGTGGAGGATCATCCCGTCGATTACGGCGGCTTCGAAGGCATCATCCCCGAAGGCGAATATGGCGGCGGCACCGTCATGCTCTGGGATCGCGGCGACTGGGAACCGATCGGCGATGCCGCACGAAGGCTATGAACAGGCCAGCTGAAGTTCACGCTGCACGGCGACAAGCTGCACGGCGCCTGGATGCTGGTCAGGATCGCGCCGTGGCACCAAGGAGAAGCCGCAATGGCTGCTCTTTAAAGAACGCGACGACGAGGCGAAGCCCGGCGCCAAAAGGCGATGTCCTCGACCAAACAACCCTTCAGCGTTGCAACCGGACGCGATCATGGACGAAATCGCGGCCGACCGCGATTGGGTTTGGAATTCGAACGTGCCGGCCAATGGGCAAGGCGCAAAAGGCCGATTCGTCTCTGCCAAACCGGCGAGCCGCAAGTCCCTGCCAAACTCCACGGAGCCAATATGTGCCCAAGGCGAAGACAACGGACTTGCCGACGCGGGTGGACGTGGAGCTGGCGACGCTCGCCAAAGAAGCTCCGCCAGGCGACGAGTGGCTGCATGAGATCAAGTTCGACGGCTATCGCATGATCTGCCGGATCGACAACGGGCAAGGCGACGTTCATCAGCCGCAACCATCAAGATTGGACCGAGCGTTTTGCGTCGTTGGCCGAGGCCGCCCAAAAGTTGCCGGTCCGCCAGGCGCTCCTGGACGGTGAGGTCGTCGCCGTGCGTCCGGACGGCACGACGAATTTCCAAGACCTGCAAAACGCTTTTCGAGAAGGCCGCGCCGATCGCTTGCACTACCACGTCTTCGATCTCCTCCATCTGGACGGGCGGGACCTCACGGGTACGCCTCTCGAAGAACGCAAGCAGGCATTGGCCAAGCTGCTCGGCGCCAAGGGAGTCCCCGCCGCACGTGCAGTTTTCGCAACACATTGTCGGCAACGGCCCGGCGTTTCTGAAGGAAGTGTGCAAGAAAAAACTGGAAGGCATCGTTTGCAAACGCCGCGATCGGCCTTATTCGGCAGGGCGCGGTTATGACTGGCTTAAAGTGAAATGTCTGAAAAACGATGAGTTTGTGATAGGCGGCTATACGGACCCGGCGGGAGCGCGCACCGGATTCGGTGCCCTTCTTGTCGGCTACTACGAGCAAGCCAGGTGAGCTGAAATACGCAGGCAAGGTCGGCACCGGCTTCGGGGAGGCAGCGCTGCGCTCGCTTACCAAGCAGCTCAAAGCGCTCGAGCAAGACAAGTCCCCTTTCACCGATTTGACCCGCGCCGGTAGTCGTGTCCATTGGCTCAAGCCTCAACTCGTTGGGCAAGTCACCTACGGCGCCTGGACCAACGACGGCCTCTTGCGGCACGCATCGTTCCAGGGCTTGCGCGAAGATAAGCCGGCCAGCCAGGTCACGCGGCCGACTCCGGTATCCATTTCGCAAGTGGAACATTTCACCAAGAAAACTGCACGACAACGACATCCCAAGCGTTCCGGTCAGCCGGACGGCTCAGGAGAGCCGTCCCACAAAGAGCCGGCCCATAAAGGGACGTCTCGCAAAGCGCCGTCCGGAAAAAAAACGCGAAACAAGGATTATGATGCGCGCAACGAGGAGTTTGCCGGTGTTCGGCTCACGAATCCGGAAAAAATACTTTACCCCGAGCAAGGCATCACCAAGCTTGAGCTCGCGACCTATTACCACATGGTCGCTGACTGGATATTGCCTCATCTCGAAGATAGGCCGTTAGTGCTGGTGCGCTGCCCCGAAGGGCGAGACAAGGAGTGCTTCTATCAAAAACATCCCGGCCGCGGCACTCCCGAGACGCTGCGGCGCATCCCGATCCGCGAAAAAAACAAAACGGAAGATTACGTGGTCGTCGATGACTTGGCGGGGCTCGTTTCGCTGGCGCAACTCGGCGTGCTGGAAATCCACGCCTGGGGCTCGCGCCGACAAGCTCGAACAGCCCGATCGGCTCATCTTTGATCTCGATCCCGACCCAAGTGTCGCCTGGAGCACCGTCGTGGCAAGCACCGTCAAGTGCGCCTTTTTGCAAAACCTCGGCTTGGAAAGCTTCGTCAAGACAACGGGCGGCAAAGGGCTGCACCTCGTCGTCCCTATCGACCGCCGTCACGATTGGGATGATGCCAAGGCGTTTTGCAAGCAAGTTGCCGACGCGATCGTGGACGCCGCCCCGGAGCATTACACCGCGAACATGTCCAAGGCCGCGCGTGCGGGCAAGATATTCATCGACTATCTGAGAAACGGCCGCGGCGCCACCGCAATCGCTCCCTATTCGACACGCGCCCGGCCCGACGCTCCTATTTCCGTGCCGCTAACTTGGCAGGAACTAAGTCCACGCATAAGGCCGGACCAATACAACGTCCGCAACATCGGCAAACGGCTCGCCTCACTCAAGCGCGACCCTTGGCAAGCGTTGGCGTCGACGCGGCAAAGCCTGGATCAATCCATGGACGTCTTGCACGCGCTTCTCAGAGAGCCAACCGAAGAGTAAGCGGTTCGCGCTCGGCGCAGGTCTCCTGACTCGGCGCAAATCGCGCTGGCGCAGGTCTCCCGACCTCGCCGTTTCGCGGTATGCCGCGCCCACCCGCGACTTTACCTGGCGCTGCCGCCTTCGGCGTAGCCCAATCGTCCAAACGGCCAATCCACCGTTAAAACACCGTTTGTTAACGGCGGTTTTTGCTTTTTTCGTCTCCAAAGCCCGGGCCCTGTGCGCATTTCTTCCTTGTACACCAAGACTGATGGCCTTGGGGTAGATGAGTAATTCCTTCGAGAAGGGCTCCGCGTGGTCGGCTCGGTGGCCAGTCGATGAGCCAAATCTCCTCCCAACCGGTTCCACTTGACGCCTAGCATCGAAACGAATATCCCTTCGTGCCACTTTACATGGCACTCTTCCAGAGATCCGCAATGCCTCAATCTTTTTCCGTTGTTGGAGCATTGATGCTCTTGCTGAGCGCCGCCGGGTTTAGCCAGGCACAAGCACCCGTGCCGTTGCCTCCGGGGGATTACTCGGTTCCCGTTGGCGATAGGGTGGGCGGGCCTGCTTACCCGCCTCCGCCCATTCCGGTAAGCTATGACCAGCGTTGCTCCGTCGATCTGATTGTTGGGTTCCCGACCGGAGTGCGCTTGCAACACGAGCTACGCGGCATCGGAGAAAATTGGCTGTTAGAGGCGTTTGCGGGGGTCGAATTGATATTTCCCATGGCCGGCGGCGGTATTCGCCGGCGATGCACCGTTGCCTGCGGGGAACGGGACACTTTTTCAATTAGCCCAGGTGTGGATGCCTACATCGTTTACAACACTCTCCACAATGGCGACGGTTGGTTTAGCGGCGGACCGGTCACCGCCGGATTGGTGACAGCAGACGCCGACCTCCTTTGGCAACACTCCATCAACGACCGCTTGTCGAGTCACCTTGGCCTTAAACTCGGTGCCGGCCCGCCTTCGGGTTCCGTGAAGTAACCGTGCCAGTTGTAGGTGTCGTTTTCGGCTTCAAGTTTTGAAATTGATTAAGGCCACGGTCTTCTTAAGCTATCTCCGGAATCTCCTCAAACAGCACTTTAATCCCTCTCTCCGACCGACGGCAACTGCATCCCTACATCAAGCGCGGCGGCGCTTTGGCTTGGCTCGCTTGGGCGGGCAAGCCGGTGTTCCTTCCAACATCCCGCGCACCGATATCTTCGTCGATCTCCGGCCAATGCACTCCCTCGCCGGTTCCGATTATCTCAAAGCGGTTGCGCCTGGCGGGCGTCGCGTTCGCTAGCCGCCATGACCACGCGAGGGAACGCTGACCGTGCGCCCGTCAGCGAATTGAACCACGATCGCGTCCTTCGTAACCTCGAGTGAGACGATACGCGGTTCGCTACTGGCCGCAATGCTCATCCCAGACCTCCTGAAAATGGTCGAGATTGTCGACGATGATTCTCCGAATGCCGTTTAATTCCTTTGCCGATCGGCTTACGACGGCTGACCATTGTGAAACGGGGCATCGACGCTTTGCACAGTTGTAACCGTGAATCGCGGGCACGCCGTAAACGGAAGCCCCGGTGGACTCGCCAAGAATCCACCGGGCGCGCCTTTCGGCTCACCAAACCAATCACTCCGTCGCCACCGCCTCCTCCTCAGGCGCCGCGGCGGCGCCGTCGCGCAGATGATCCAGCGCATCGGGTTGGATGCGGACCTCGGCTTCCTGGTGCATGTGGAAGCCGGTGCCGGCCGGCACCGAGTGGCCCAGGATGACGTTTTCCTTGAGGCCCACCAGGTAATCCACCTTGCCGGCCAGGGCCGCTTCGGTGAGGACCTTGGTCGTTTCCTGGAAGCTGGCGGCCGAGATGAAGCTGTCGGATTGCACCGCGGCCTTGGTGATGCCCAAAAGCTGCGTGCTGCACGTCGCCGGCGTCGGCGGCACGAAGGTCGGCGACTTCTTGTCCTCGGCATCCAGCGCGGCCTTCACTTCCTCGAAGGCTTCCTTGCTGACGATCTTGCCGATCTCGAACTTGCTGTCGCTGGGATCCTTGATCTTGACGCAATCGCGGAGCCGATCGTTGACCTCGCGGAAGCCGAACTTGTCGATGACCGAGCCGGGCAATAGCCCCGTATCGCCCATCGACTCGACTTTGACCTTGCGAAGCATCTGCGAGATGATGATCTCGATGTGCTTGTCGTCGATGTCGACGCGCTGGCTGCGGTAGACGCTCTGGACCTCGCGGACCAGGTAGGCCTGCACCGCCTCGATGCCGCTGATGCGCAGGATATCGTGCGGCACCAGCGGGCCGTCGACGAGCGGGTCGCCTTCCTTGACATAATCGCCGGTGTGCACGCGCAGGTGCTTGCCGTGCGGCACCAGGTGCTCGCGTTCGTTGCCGGTCGGCTTGCCGTTCTCGTCGACTTCCTCGACGATGATGGAGCGTTTGCCCTTGCGTTTCTCGCCCAGGCGGACGCGGCCGGCGATCTCCGCCATGACGGCGGGCTCGCGCGGACGGCGGGCCTCGAAGATTTCCGTGACGCGCGGCAAACCGCCGGTGATGTCCTGCGTCCCCTCCACTTCGCGCGGCGTCTTGGCGAGCAAGCTGCCGGCGGCCACCTGCTGATTGTCGCGCACCTCCAAGTGGGCCTTTTCGGGAATGTAGTGCACTTCCAGGCTTTGGCCGCGCTCGTCCACGATGACGATTTGCGGATGCAGATCGCCCTTGTGTTCGGCGATGACCCAGCGCTCGGTGCCCAGGTGGGCGTCCTTTTCCTTGCGGAGCGTTTCGCCTTCGACGATGTCGTCGAAGCGGATGCGGCCGCCGCGCTCGGCCAAGATGGGAATGCGATGCGGATCCCACTTCACCAGAACCTGTCCCGGCTGGACGGTCTGCCCTTCCTGCACGAAGAGGTCCGCACCGTTGGGAATCGAGTATTCCTCGAGGATGCGGTCCTTGGGTCCCATGAGGAGGAGTTGGCCGTTGCGCGTGAGGGCCATCGATTGGTTCTGGTCGTTGGTGACGGCGGTGATGCGGATGAACTTGATGACGCCGGTCCGCTTGGCCTTGTGCTCGCTATCGACGACGATGCGCTTGACCGTGCCGCCGATGTGGAACGTGCGCATCGTGAGCTGCGTGCCCGGCTCGCCGATCGACTGAGCGGCGATGATGCCCACGGCCATGCCTTCCTCGACGAGGTTGCCGGTCGCCAGGTCCATGCCGTAGCAAAGCCGGCATACGCCCAAGGGCGGCCTGGCAGGTCATGGGGCTGCGGACGATGATCTTGTCGAGGCCCATCTGCTCCATCTTGCGGGCCTGCTCCCAGCTAATCATCTCGTTTTCCTTGACGATGACTTCGCCGGTGATCGTGGTGATGGTGCTGCGCGAGACGCGGCCACGCACCGACTCGCTGAGCGGCCGCTCGATTTCCTCGCCTTTGTAGATGGCCCCCTTGGTGAGCCCTTGCGGCGTTTCGCAATCATGGCAAGTGATGACGACGTTTTGGGCCACGTCGGCGAGCTTGCGGGTCAGGTAGCCGGAGTCCGCCGTCTTGAGCGCGGTGTCGGCCAACCCCTTGCGGGCACCGTGGGTCGAGCTGAAGTATTCGAGCACGCTCAGCCCTTCGCGGAAGTTGGCCTTGATGGGCGTCTCGATGATCTGCCCGGACGGCTTGGCCATGAGCCCGCGCATGCCGGCCAACTGCCGAATCTGCTCGACGCCGCCGCGGGCGCCGGAGTGGGCCATCAAGTAGATCGGGTTCAAATACGGCGTGCCGCCGCGCACGTCGTGCTTGAGATCGTGCATCATCTGGCGGGTGATCTTGTCGCGGGCATCGGTCCAGAAGTCGATGACCTTGTTGTAACGCTCCAGGTCCGTGATGATGCCGCGCTGATACTGCTTCTGAACCTTGTCGACTTCCTTTTCAGTTTCCCGGATGATGAGTTCCTTGTCCGGCGGCGTCCGCAGATCGTCGGTCGAGAACGACAACCCGCTGCGGGTCGATTCGCGGAAGCCCGATTCCTTCATGCGGTCAAGCAAGCTCGATGGTGTGGCGCCGGCCCATCTGCTGATAGCAGTCGGCGATGATGCGGCTCAAATGCTTGCTGGAGAGCGACAGGTCATAGAAAGCCATTTCCGGCTTGAGGATGTCGTTGAAGATCACGCGGCCGACCGTGGTCGCCACCAGGCCGTTCGGGCTGCGCTGCACTTCCTCGACGCGCGTCTTATCCTTGTCGACGAAGACTTCGCTGATGACTTTCTTTTCGATGGGCAGCCGCACCTTGACGCGCGCATGCACGCCGACTTTCTTGGCGGCGAAGGCGGTGAACACCTCGTTGGGATCGGCGAAAGTCATGCCTTCGCCCTTGAGGTTCAACGGAAGATTGTCTTGGTAATGCTTGATGCGGTCGTCCTTGACGCCGCTCGGCGTGATGAAATTGACGAGCGGATCGGCCGTCAGATAGTAGCAGCCCATCACGATGTCCTGGCTGGGCGTGATGATGGGTTGGCCGTTCGCCGGGCTGAAAATGTTGTTGGTGGACATCATCAGCACGGTCGCCTCGACCTGGGCCTCGATGGAAAGCGGCAGATGGACGGCCATCTGGTCGCCGTCGAAGTCGGCGTTGAAGCCCTTGCAGACGAGCGGGTGGATGCGGATGGCGTTGCCTTCGATGAGCACCGGCTCGAAGGCCTGGATGCCCATGCGATGCAGCGTCGGCGCCCGATTGAGCATCACCGGGTGGTTCTTGATGACCTCTTCCAGGATGTCCCAAACCTCGTCGGCCTTGCGTTCGAGCATCTTCTTGGCCGACTTGATGGTGTCCGCATGGCCCAGTTCCTTGAGCCGGCGAATGATGAACGGCTGGAACAATTCCAGCGCGATCTTCTTGGGCAAGCCGCATTGGTGCAGGTGCAATTCCGGCCCGACGACGATGACCGACCGCGCCGAGTAGTCGACGCGCTTGCCCAGCAAATTCTCGCGGAAGCGGCCCTGCTTGCCCTTGATCATGTCGGTGAGCGACTTGAGGGGCCGATTGCTGGAACCGAGCACCGGGCGCTTGCAGCGATTGTTGTCGAACAGCGCGTCGACCGATTGTTGCAGCATCCGCTTTTCGTTGCGGATGATGACTTCGGGCGCGTTGAGATCGACCAGCTTTTTGAGGCGGTTGTTGCGGTTGATGATGCGGCGATAAAGGTCGTTGAGGTCGCTGGTGGCGAAGTTGCCCGAATCCAAAAGGACGAGCGGGCGCAGATCGGGCGGGATGACCGGGATGCACTCAAGCACCATCCATTCGGGCTTGTTCTGGGGGCCGCCCAGGCCGCTGTCGCGGAGCGCCTCGACGACCTTGAGTCGTTTGACCAGATCGCGCTGCTTTTGCCGGGACGGCTTCTCTTTTTGATTGAGGACGTGCAATTCCTCGCGCAACTGCTTCGAGAGATCGACCAGGTCGAGCTTCTCCAGGAGTTTCTTGACGACCTCGGCGCCCATGCCGGCTTCGAAACCCTCGCCATAGGTTTCGCGGGCTTTGCGGTAGTCGTCCTCCGTCAAGAGTTGCCGCTCTTTGAGGGGCGTCTCGCCCGGATTCGAGACGACATAATCCTGGAAGTAAATGATCTTTTCCAGGCTCGTGGTCTTCATGTCGAGCAGCGTGCCCAGCCGGCTGGGCATGGCCTTGAAAAACCAGATGTGGACGACGGGGGCCGCCAACTCGATGTGGCCCATGCGCTTGCGGCGCACGCGGCTATGGGTGACCTTGACGCCGCAGCGGTCGCAAATCATGCCCTTGTATTTCATGCCGCGGTATTTGCCGCAGGCGCATTCCCAGTCTTTTTCCGGGCCGAAGATGCGTTCGCAAAACAGGCCGTCCTTTTCGGGACGGTAGGTGCGATAATTGATCGTTTCCGGCTTTTTGACTTCGCCGAAGGACCAGCTGCGGATGTCGTGGGGACTGGCAAGGCTGATGCGGACAGCGCCGTAGTCGTTAATGCGGTCATAATTGGCTTCACCGGTACTCATTAGATCAGCCCTCCGAAAAGGATTACTTCGAGCTTAGGTTTTGGTTATGGGTTGCGTTTGGCACACGTTGACGATGGCCAAGAACGCACCCAGAACTATGTCAATTTGGTCGATATAAAAACGTACCGCGAACTCAAGTTCTGGTTGCCGCACCACATTCAACGTCCATTGCCGCTCGTGAAAGGCTCACTCACGGGCACAATGGAAAAAACGTGAATCGACGAGGCAATCACGTGGAGCAACACGGTTGGAACGATACCCGCAAAACTGAGGATAACGCTGTCCGTATAACCTTGCTGATTGATCCCAACCCAGGTCCACCCGCATTCCTTGCCAAGCACGCCATCCCATGGCGTGGCCGAATTTAGAATGTCATATCCCGAACGGGGATCAAACGTCGTATCCAGAAACTCAGGTCTCAGTGAGTCGTCGTCCTCATTGACGCGAACCCTAAGATGGCAATCGCCTAAATCTAGGACAAACTCGTTCCGGCACCTATCGACCAAATGTGCAAAAACCCCGCGAACGATATAAGGTCGATCCCGCTCGGGAAGCAGCAATGAATTTCTAGCGTTGAGAGCATTCGCAACGGTGGTCACGGTCTGCTCCTCCCTTAATGTTCCTCGCCCAAGCACGGGCCTGCTTCACGATCTTGATTGCCGTGGCTGCGGTTTTATCGCCCTGGGCTGCTGCTTCCGCAGCCTCACTTAAGGTCTTGTCGCCCCATGGGCCAGTGTGCCGAACGTTCGAAGCCCGCCGCCGCGCTCACGAATCAATTCAGCAACCGTTCTGTCGGCGTGCTCGACAAGGTTTCCCAGCATCCTCTTTGCCGTTTTGCTCAAACCCATGTCGATCCCGCGTCAAATCCGCTTCTTCTCCAATTGCATGTTCAGCGCCAAGCCGCGAATCTCATTGGTCAGCACGTCGAAGCTGGCGGGCGTGCCGGCTTCCAGCGTGTTTTCGCCCTTGACCATCGATTCGTAAATCTTGGTGCGCCCCTCGACGTCGTCGCTCTTGACCGTGAGGAGCTCTTGCAAGACATATGCGGCCCCATAAGCCTCGAGCGCCCAGACTTCCATTTCCCCGAAGCGCTGGCCGCCGAAGCGGGCCTTGCCGCCCAGGGGTTGCTGGGTGATGAGCGAATACGGCCCCGTCGCCCGGGCATGCACCTTGTCGTCCACCAGGTGATGCAGCTTGAGCATGTAAATGTAACCGACCGTCACCGGTTGCTCGAAGCGGTCGCCGGTGCGGCCGTCGTAGAGATAGCTCTTGCCGCTCTCGGCGACGCCTGCTTCCTTGAGGCAAGCGCGGATCTCCTCCTCGGTGGCTCCGTCGAAGACCGGCGTGATGGCCCGGAAGCCCAGACGGGCCGCGGCATAGCCCAGGTGCGTCTCGAGAATCTGACCGACGTTCATGCGGCTGGGCACGCCGAGCGGATTGAGCAGGATGTCAACCGGCGAGCCGTCCGCGAGGTACGGCATGTCCTCCTCGGGCAGAATTTTGGAGATGACGCCCTTGTTGCCGTGCCGACCGGCCATCTTGTCGCCGACCGAAATCTGCCGCTTGGTGGCCACGTAGACCTTGACCATCTGCTGCACGCCGCTGGGCAATTCATCGCCGCGCTTGAGCGAGTTGAGCTTGCGTTCCTTGTCGTCGACGAGGAAAAACAGGCGCTCGCTAAAGCGGGTAAAGACCTTGGTCGCCTCCTTGATTTTTTCCGGCGTGCGGATGTCGAGGTCGGTGATGCGGAAGGCGCCGGCGTGCTCGGCGATGGCTTTATCATCGCGATCAAGCCCCATGTGCTTGATCTCTTTCTTGTCGAGGACCTCGGCCAGCTCGTTGCCCAGCAGCCGATACTGGTCGGCAATCTGCTTATTGAACTTGTTCTCGACATCCTTGTGATCCTTGTCCCAGGCCTTGCGTTCCTCCTCGGTCATGCTGGCGCGGCGGCTGAAGCGCTGGGTGTCGATGACGATGCCTTCGACGCCGGACGGCACTTCCAGGCTGTCGTTCTTCACGTCCTCGCCGGCCCGGCCGAAAATCGCGTGCAGCAGCTTTTCCTCGGGCGTCAGCTCGCTCTTGCTCTTGGGCGAGACCTTGCCGACCAGCACGTCGCCGGGATTGACGAAGGTGCCGATGCGGACGATGCCGTTTTCATCCAGGTTGGCCAGCGCCTTGGGCGAGACGTTGGGAATGTCGCGCGTGAACTCCTCCTTGCCGAGCTTGGTCTCGCGGATCTCGATCTCGAATTCCTCGATGTGGATTGACGTATAGGTGTCATCCTTGACCAGCTTTTCGCTGATGATGATCGCATCCTCGAAGTTGTAGCCGTCCCACGACATGAACGCGACCAGCACGTTGCGGCCCAACGATAGCTCACCCTGATAGGTGGCCGCCCCGTCGGCGAGCACTTGGCCCTTTTTCACCTTTTGGCCCAGCTTGATGATGGGCTTTTGGTTGAGGCAGGTGCGCTCGTTGAGGCCGGTGAACTTGCGCATGACGTATTCGCGGTCATCGACGACGATGCGGTCGGCATCGACATAGGTGATGACGCCGTCGCGGTCCGAGCGGACCACCATGCCGGAGTGCTTGGCGACTTCCGTTTCGAGGCCGGTGGAGACGAGCGGCGGTTCGGTGACGAGCAGCGGCACGGCTTGGCGCTGCATGTTGGAGCCCATGAGCGCGCGATTGGCGTCGTCGTGTTCCAAAAACGGAATCAGCCCCGCGGACACGCCCACCATTTGCTTGGGGGAAATATCGATGTATTCGATGGCGTCCGCGCTGATGACGCTGAAGTCGCCGCCGAAACGAGCGATGACGCGGTCCTGGGTGATCTTGTGGCCATCGGTCGGCGTGTCGGCCGGCGCCAGGTGAGCCGCCGATTCCTCGTCGGCGCACAGCCAGGTTACTTCCGGCGTCAGCTTGCGCTTGCTGAGCTTGCGATAGGGCGTGATGAGGAAGCCGTATTCGTCCACCCCGGCATAAATGCTCAAGCTGGAGATCAAACCGATGTTGGTCCCTTCAGGCGTTTCGATCGGGCAGATGCGGCCATAGTGGGAAATATGCACGTCGCGCACTTCGAAGCCCGCACGCTTGCGGTTAAGCCCGCCCGGTCCAAGGGCGCTCAGACGGCGCTCGTGCGTCAGTTGCGCCAGCGGATTGGTCTGATCGACGACCTGGCTCAGTTCGCCGCGGCCGAAGAAATACTCGATGGCCGCCGAGATGCTCTTGGGGTTGATGAGCGAGCGGGGCGTCATGTCTTGCTGATCGCGGATCGACATGCGTTCCTGCACCGTGCGGCGCAGCTTGAGGAAGCCTTTGCGCAATTCATCCGCGGCCAATTCATCGATGGTTCGCAACCGGCGATTGCCCAGGTGGTCGATGTCGTCCACCAGGCCCTTGCCGCCGCGCAGATCAAGGATGTAGCGGATGGCGTTGAGGTAATCCAGCGCGCGCAGGGTCATTTCGCTTTCGGGGATGTCCTGGTCGAACTTGCGGTTGATGCGGAAGCGGCCCACCTTGCCCAGCCGGTAGCGATTGGGATCTTGGAACTTCTCCTTGAACAGCTCCTTGGCCTTTTCGAGCTGCGGCGGATTGCCGGGGCGAAGCCGCTGATAAATCTTCAGCAGCGCTTCCTCATGAGTGCTGGTCGGATCCTCGCGGAGCGACGCCAGGATCAGGGGATCGAATTGCTTGCCCTGCTCGGTTTTGTTGGGCAGGATCGTGACCGACTTGAGGGTGCAGCTATAGACCTTGTCCAGGTGCTCCTTGCCGATGATCTCGCCGCTTTCGAGGTAAACCTCGCCCGTCTCCGGGTCGATGATGTCGCCGACCGCCAAGGCGCCTTCGAGCGCCTCGCGATTGGCGGCGCGTCACGGGCACTTCCGTCGGCTCATAGAACGATCTGAGAATGTCGGCGTCGGTGGAGTAAATCGGGTCCATGGCGCGCAGCAAAGTCATGGCCGAGAATTTGCCCGATTGATCGATGCGCACGCCCAGCGTTTCTTTTTTGGTGACGTTGATCTCGATCCAACTGCCGCGCTCGGGAATGATGCGGCAGCTATGCAGCTTGCGCTCGCTCGCCTCGGTCTCGACGACGTAATCGACGCCGGGGCTGCGATGGAGCTGGGAGACGACGACGCGCTCGGCGCCGTTGATGATGAACTCGCCGCCGCCGATCATGATGGGCATGTCGCCCAGATAGACTTCTTCCTCGACCGGCTGCTCCTTGTTGAGCCTGAGCCAGACGCGAAAGGGCCGGCCGTAGGTGAGGCGCAGTTGGCGGCATTCATCCGGACCGTAGCGCGGCTTGCCGAGCTCATACTTGATGAAATCGAGGCTGAGCGTCTTGTCATAGCTTTCGATGGGAAAGATTTCGCGCAAGCACGCCTTCCAGACCCGTGGGGGTCCGCTTTTCAGGCGAGTTTTCCAATTGCAAAAAGCGATCGTAAGACCGGTTTTGCACGTCGGTCAGCGGCGGCACTTCGACGGCGTCGCCGAACCGGCCGAAATTGCGCACTAGCTCGGGACGAATGATGCGCTGGGCCGAGATGGGCATGGTTTAGGCTCCTCCCGGAAAGGGAAAAACGCCCCGCGGAACGGCGCGCCGGACTGTGGCTGCCGCGATCAAATCACGGCTAGCCGCTTGCCGGCGTAGCGCACCGAAGGGGCGCGGGGACTCAACAATGTTGGCGATTCTGAATAATGAGTGTTGCCTGCATGGAAAGCCGCGCGTGTTCCGAAGCGGCACTTCCTGGATCGACCCAATAACTCCGGGCGCGGGCGGAGATCCTCTCCGACACTCCGGGCCAGGGACGCTGGACCAGTGAAGGTTGACGAACGCGTAGCACGCTTTGTCCACCGTTTGACAACGTGACTGCCCGCGGGATTGCGCTGAGGACATCCTGACTTTTCCCACCGCGCCGCGGCTTGCCTCGACTCTGCTGCCCGGGGGACGACTACTGCGAAAGAAGAAAAAGCCACGGATGAAACACGGAAGGAACACGGATAAGACACAAAGGCATGGGGCTCATGCGAGTTTTTTTCCGTGTTTAATCCGGTTCATCCGTGGCTGTCATGCTCCGATTCCCAATCGAGAGCGCTTCCCGCGATTGTTACTTCAAGCTGACCTTGGCGCCGACGTCTTCCAACTGTTTCTTGAACTTGTTGGCGTCGTCCTTGCTGACGTTTTCCTTGACCGGCTTGGGCGCTCCTTCCACCAGATCCTTGGCTTCCTTGAGGCCCAACCCGGTGATCTCGCGCACGACCTTGATGACCTTGATCTTCTCGGCGCCGAAGCTATCCAAGATGACCGCGAACTCGGTCTGCTCCACGGGAGCAGCCGCGGGGCCGGCGGCAGCCGCGGCCGGCGCGGCGGCAACGGCGCCGGCGGCCGGCTTGATATGGTGGACTTCTTCGAGATAGTTGCCCAGTTCCACGGCTTGCGAGACCTTCAGAGCGGCGATCTTGTCGCCCAAGTCCTTGATCTCAACGGCAAATTCCGCCATTGTTCTTTTCCTTTCGAGCAGGTACAGAGTGCATATCCACGTATATATCCACATGCTGCCTGAAGCGTGGCAGCGGTGCGTAATAGCCGAAACGTCAAATCGTAGGACGGACTGCCAATCCGTCCTACAAGGGGCATCTGTCGCAGGACGGATTCGCAATCCGTCCTCCAGCGAAGACTAAAAGCCGCGGTTGGTATCAGGCAGTCGCCGCCGGCGCCTCTTCCTCTTTTTCTCGCTGATCGTCTTGATCTGGCTGGCCAAGGCGGCACCGGGACCGACCAGTTGGCCGAGCAACCGGCTTGCCGGCGCCAGCGCGAGACTGATCACTCGGCCGATCGCCTCCTCGCGCGTCGGCATCTTGAGTGCCAACTCAAAGGTGACCTGTTGGCCGTCCGCGATGGCTGTTTTCACCTTGATGAACTTATCGTGCTTCTTGGCAAGCGTCTCGATTTCCTTGCTGAGCGCGGCGATGCTGGTACCGCCCCACGCCAAGGTGGTCGAGCCTTCCCAGCCCGAGTCCATGGTGATGCCCATCTCGCCGAACACGCGGCGGGCCAAGCTATTCTTGACCATTTGCAGGCGGATGCCTTTTTTGCGCAGGCCCAGACGGACTTGGTTGTCCGCAATCGAATTCAGCCCGACGACCTTCATCATCACCACGTCGCGCACGCCCTCGAACGCCTTCTTCATGGCGTCCAGTTCCATTTGCTTGATGATTTTGCTCATTGGTATTCTCGGTCAATTCAAGTCTATGGTTACTGACTCACCACCTCCAAGCCGTGGGTTGAGGTACTCCGAAACCCGCGGGTTTCGGAGTACCTCAACCCACGGCTTGGAGGATTACATCGCCACCGGCACGCCGGGACTCATCGTCGAGCAGATGGTGATGGACTTTACGTAATTGCCTTTGACGCCGCTCGGCTTGGCGTGCCGAATGGCATCGACGAAGGCGGTGACGTTGTCCGCCAACTTGTTTTCGTCGAAGCTCATCTTGCCCACGCCGGCGTGGACGTTGCCGCCCTTGTCGGTGCGATATTCGACCTTGCCGGCCTTGAAATCCTTGACTGCGGCGGCGACATCGCCCGTGACCACCGTGCCGGCCTTGGGCGTCGGCATCAGCCCGCGCGGGCCCAGCACTTTGCCGAGGCGGCTGACCTTGCCCATCATATCTTGAGTGGCCAGGGCCACGTCGAAATCGAGCCAGTTCTGCTTCTGGATCTTTTCCAAGAGGTCGTCGCTGCCGGCGAAATCCGCGCCGGCTTCCTTGGCCTTGCCGACGTTGTCGCCTTGGCAGAACACCACCACGCGGACCGTTTTGCCGATGCCGTGCGGCAAGGCCACGGTGCCGCGCACCAGTTGCTCGCTTTGGGTGCTGTCAATGCCCAGCGACATATGAATTTCGATCGTCTCGTCGAATTTGCTCCGCTTCATCGACTTGAGCAGGCCGATCGCCTTGGGCAAAGTAGCGGCACCTTCCTTGGCGATGCGTTGGCGAAAGTTCTTGATGACATTTCGCAGCTTTTTGCCACGCGCCGGCGGTACGCCCGGCTTCTTCTTTTTCTGCTTGTCACCGGCCGCCGAGGAAACCGGTGCCGCTTTCGGAGCGGGCGGCAGCCGCAGCTGGAGGTGCCGTGTCGCCGGGCGGCGCTTCAGGGGAGCCTTTGGCCGCCTTGTCCCCTTTATCCGCCTTGGGCGCGCGCGGCTTGCGTTCGGCTTTGGGCTCCTTGCCCACGGGCTTTTCCGCTGCCGGCTTGTCGTCCGCGGCTGCCGGCGCAGCCGGCTTGGTTTCAGTGTCCGCGGATTGTTTTTTTGCCATGGTGTCTTCTTATTATAGCGAAACGAAGCATCGACAAATAGGCCCCCGCCTCCGCTCAGCATCTATTTTTGCCGAGGGAGCCAACGGAATTCCCATTTGCCGCTTGCTTGTGATCTACCCCTCCACGCTCAGGCCCATGCTGCGGGCCGTGCCTTCCACGATGCGAACCGCGTGATCTTCATCGCGGGCATTGAGGTCGACGAATTTCCTTTTGGCGATCTCGCGCACCTGGGCGCCGCTCACCTTGAAGCCCTTGTATTTGCCCGTGAGCTTGGTCTTTTCCTCGGCGGCGAGAACCTCGCCCCCCTTCTTTTTCTCGATGGGGATGCCGGCCGCCTGCTTGAGCAATATCGCCGCCGGCGGGCTTTTTACCTCGAAGGTGAAGCTCCGGTCGTTGAAAACGGTGATGACCACGGGGACCGTCATGCCGCGATTGTCCTTGGTGCGGTCGTTGAACTGGGAGACGAATTGGCCGATATTCACGCCGTGCTGGCCCAAGGCCGGACCCACCGGCGGCGCCGGCGTCGCCTGCCCGCCCGGACATTGCAGCTTGATCTGTGCCGTTACTTGCTTTGCCATGTTCTTTCGTTGCCTATTGTTGGTTCTTTCGTTGCCTATTGTTGATTGTCGAACGCCTGCGAAATCCCGTGGCACTCTTAATCTTGTGGGACGGCTCTCCTGAGCCGTCCGTCAAACTGGACGGCTCAGGAGAGCCGTCCCACAAGACTCAGCAAGCCCGGATTTTTTACGCGTAATCCACTTGCCAATATTCCAGTTCAACCGGCACCGGCCGGCCGAAGATCGTCAATTCCACCCGCAGAGCGCCCTTGGCTTCGAGCACTTCCTTGACTTCGCCTTCCATGCCCGCGAACGTGCCATCTCTGACCTTGACCTTGTCGCCCTTGTCGAATTTCGATTTCTGCGTCGTCAGCCCCGGCGACTCCTGACCCTGGGTGATCAGCAGGCGCTCGACTTCTTGGGGCCGCATGGGCTGCGGCGGCTTGTTGAGCCCGCCGCCGACGAAATCACCGACTCCCGACGTCTCTCGGAAAAGATAGAGAATGCGGTCGTTGAATTCCACATTCACCATCAAATATCCCGGGAACAACTTGCGTTCCTTGACGACCCGCTTGTTGTTGCGCATCTCGGTGACTTTTTCCACCGGGATGATGATCTGGCCGAAGCAATCTTCCAGGCCGTCGATCTTGACGCGCCGCTCGATGGATTCCTTGATGGTCTCTTCCCGGCCGCTTTGCACCTTGACGACATACCATTGCTTGTTGTCCGGCTCCGCGGGAACGCCGTCGGCGGCAGGGCTGTCGGCGGCGGCGCCGTCAGCGGATGCATTCGGAACGCCGTTCGCTGATTCCTCGTGACCGTCCGCACCCTGAGCGGCATCCGCGCCAGGAGCATCATTATTGTCCGGCGGCCGATTCTCCGGATCGTTCGGAACGTCATCGGGGTTCGTGGAGTCATTGACCATGGTTGGGAAAGCTTCCGTGGTTACCACTGGCTCTTTTCCTGTTGTTTCTGCTGCTCCGCTTTCAAGTCCACGTGCAGAACTTGGAAAAAGGGATTGCTCAAGACCCTAATCCAGACGATGTCAATCACGAACAGAAACACGGTCAGCAAGAAAACCGTCACCAGCACGACGATCGTGTCCTGCACGAGGCGCCGGCGCGTCGTCCATGACACCTTGTTCATCTCCGCTTCGGTGGCGATCAAAAAGTCCGCGAACGATCGGCCAATTCACCACGCGCCAGGCGACCCAAAACAGCGCCACCGCCAATATCAAGGGCACCACCAGATGCACCTTGAACATCAAGGGAATGAACACATCATCGCGCGGCTCTTCCGCGGTGAACGGAATCGTCCATTGCCAGTTGTTGAGCTGTTGCTCCAAAATCGCGCGCTGGGTCGTCAAATCGGCTTGCTCGGCCGCCGACACGTTCGGATTGGCGAGCTTGCGGACCACGTCGGCGATTTTCTCGGTGACGTCGGCCCGCTCATAGCCCAAGCTGCGATGCGTGATCAGCGTGATGATGCCGCAAATGCCAAGCACCAGAATCGCCAACACCGTGCTGCGGCGCACGCGCACACCCTGCGTGGGTTTGTAAGGCAACGCGTGAAACCAACCGCCATCTTCCAGACGCGCCAGCCAACCCGCGAAAGCAGGCCTCAGGAACGCCCAAAAAACTCCATATGCCATCGCAACGACGATGGCGATCGTAACAATGCCGCCGCCGGCGCCGCCGACCCGTTCCTCGAGAAAACGGCCGATGACACTCACGCCTAGCCAGGCGATCACGAATATCGACAATGCCGCAATGAAAACGCCGGCGCAGACCCGGCTGCGCCTGCTCCGTTCGAGTTGCCGGCCGACAAACCACAAACCCAGGCCGACGATCAGCGTGGCGATGAGCAGCAGCGCATCGCTCAGAAACTCATTGGCCAAGGGAACAACCGCGGTCCAAACATAGGGCAAGCCGGCGAACACGATCCACAAGGCAACCAGGACGTAGACCGCCCCCACGAGGCTCGAAAACGCCAATTGCAGACGAGGACTGCGCCGGGCGGCCGCCGCCACGGGTTTTTCCGCCACTGACATGGCCATTCCTTATCTCTCCGATTTGCCAAGGCATCCTTCGCATAGGCATTCTTCGCGGGCGAAGCCCATCCTGGACCCCCGAAGAGCCGACCCGTGTGTTCGAGCAGGGGCGGAGCGAGTCGAACGCTCAACCTGCGGCTTTGGAGACCGCTGCTCTGCCAATTGAGCTACACCCCTAGTGAACCGCTATTTCTTCCGCGATTCCTTGTGCGGCGTATGCTTGCGTTCCTTGCGGCAGAATTTCTTGAGCTCGAGGCGTTCGGCGCCGCGCGTTTCCTTGTTGGTCCGGTAGTTGCGGGCGTTGCAAACGGTGCATTCAAGCCAGACGTATTCACGCATGACGGTACAGTCCGTTAGAGGTGCCCGGCAAGCGCCAGTGCAGCGCTTGCCGGGCGCCGGATCATTTACTGAAGAATCTTGGTAACGACGCCCGAGCCGACCGTCTTGCCCCCCTCGCGGATGGCGAAACGCAAGCCGTCATCCATGGCGATCGGCGATTCCGGGATGAGCTCGACATTCATCTTGATGTTGTCGCCGGGCATGCACATTTCCGCCTTGGCGCCGTCCTGGCTGATGAGCTCCACGCAGGAGCCGGTCACGTCCGTGGTGCGGAAATAAAACTGCGGCCGATAACCGGCGAAGAACGGCGTGTGCCGGCCGCCTTCTTCTTTCGACAACACGTAAACGTTGGCCTCGAACTTGGTGTGCGGCGTGATCGAGCCCGGTTTCGCGAGCACCTGGCCGCGCTCGAGATCCGTGCGCTCCAAACCTCGCAGGAGCACGCCGACGTTGTCGCCGGCGATGGCCGAATCCAGCGTCTTGTTGAACATTTCGACGCCGGTGACGACCGTCTTGCGCGGCGCCTTCATCAGGCCGACGACTTCGACTTCGTCGCCGATCTTGCACTTGCCGCGCTCGACGCGACCGGTGCCGACCGTGCCGCGGCCCTTGATCGAGAACACGTCCTCGATGCTCATGAGGAACGGCTTGTCTTCCTCGCGCTGCGGCGTCGGAATGTAGGAATCGAGGGCCGCCATGAGGTCGTCGATGCACTTGCAGGCCTTGTCATCCTTGCCGTTGCAGTCGAGCGCCGGCTTGGAGCTGCCGCGGACGATGGGAATCTCGTCGCCGGGGAAGTCATATTTCACCAGCAGCTCGCGCAACTCCATCTCGACAAGGTCGAGAAGCTCGGGGTCGTCGACGGTATCGATCTTGTTCATGAAGACGACGATGCGCGGCACGCCGACCTGGCGGGCGAGCAGGATGTGCTCGCGCGTTTGCGGCATGGGGCCGTCGTTGGCGGCCACGACCAGGATCGCGCCGTCCATCTGGGCGGCGCCGGTGATCATGTTTTTGATGTAATCGGCGTGCCCGGGGCAGTCGATGTGGGCATAGTGCCGATTGGCGGTTTCGTATTCCACGTGCGAAACCGCAATGGTCACCGTTTTGTTCTCGTCGCGGACGATGCCACCCTTGGCGATTTCAGCGTAGCTTTTCACCTTTGTCAGTTTGTTGACGTGGGCCTGGCGGACCAGGATCGCCGCCGTCAAGGTAGTCTTGCCATGATCGATGTGACCAATGGTGCCCACGTTGACATGCGGCTTGTTCCGCGTGAATAACTCCTTAGCCATCATTCCTCCGCGAATGCAAATGTGCCGACTCCCCTAGGGAAGTCGGACCAAGGTGGAAAAAAACAGGTTACGTCACGAAAGCTGCTGCTGGGATTTGAACCCAGGACCTCGTCCTTACCAAGGAAGCGCTCTACCAGCTGAGCTACAGCAGCACAGCCCACTGATCGAGAGTGGACACCTGTGGGCGGCTCTCCCGAGCCGTCGTCATTTTGTAGGGCGGCTCTCCTGAGCCGCCTGATTCGGTTGACAGCCCACGAAAGCCGTCTACCTTTAACCACCGTGAGCGGGTGAAGGGAATCGAACCCTCGTAGCCTGCTTGGAAGGCAGGTGCTCTACCATTGAGCTACACCCGCGAAATCCTTCCCGCCCATCGGGTCACTGACTCGACATCGCCAACCGCGGGAGCCCATGCTTGCCTTACTGGGCAGGGAGGGATTCGAACCCCCGTAGTACGAAGTACGTCAGATTTACAGTCTGATGCCATTGGCCGCTCGGCCACCTGCCCTACGTCAACTGCGCCACGCCGATGGAGCTAGCGGTGGGAATTGAACCCACAACCGCCGGTTTACAAAACCGGTGCTCTACCGTTGAGCTACGCTAGCGCAATCACTTCACAAGTGCGAAATAGAAAGTATAGACCCGCGGCATAATCCTTGCAAGTTGTATTTTCCGCAAAGACCCTTCCCTCGACATTCTCGGCACTTTCACACGGCTGCCCGCGTCGCCACTCCCTCCGCGAATAGGCACTCTTTCGCGGAGCGAAAGAAGACTATCTCACGCTAAATAGACAAAATCCCCGACCGAAGGTTCAACCCCTTCTCAATCAGAGAATTCGCCGGCACATACGCTTCCTATTATTTATAGATAAATAAAGCAATTCACCAAGAGGGGCCGGCAAAAAACTTCGGGCACTGCCGGCTAGCTTCATACAATCCATCAAGAAAGGGACGCGCCGCTTGCACAATCTCGTGTGCCGCCAATCCGTGGAACCGTGCCGGAAGCCGCGGGATGAGGTACGCCGAATCCCGCGGGTCGCACTTTGGTAAATCTCCCCCCGTCTTTCGCGAATAGCGCAGGGGGACATCAGCTGGCAGCCGCCACGCCCGAACGTCCCCATCAATCAACGAGGTTCCCATGCCGGCGCCGTTGCTCGTCGCGACTTCGGTTAGCACCGCCTTGGCCATGGGCCTGGTCGCGGTCGTCTTCGGCACCCTCAAGGACTCGCTGCGCAGGCGACTTCAGCTTTGCCGAGCAGAGCCTCAATCAAATCGACAAGTTGCTGATCCTGTCCTGGATACCGCTCATGCCGCTGGCCGGTTGGCTGGTCGATCATTGGGGCGTGCACCAGGTTTTATTCGTAGGCAGCATGCTTTTGAGCCTGGCGATCTCCTGGCTCGGGCTATGTGAAACCCTGCTGGGCCTATCGGTTGGAATGGTCGGTCTAGCTCTCGCCGGCGCTTTTCTGACGACGGCCGGCGTAACCCTTATGCCCATGGCCCTAACCTTGGAACCGCGCTGGTCGTTGGCCGCGGCCTTGGGACTGGGCTTTGCCTTGGTGGGGCTCGCAAGTCTCGCGGCCCCTCGATTCATGGGCGTGGTGCAGCGGCGCGTCGGCGTTCAAAAAGGTCTATTGGGCGTTGGTTTGCTCTGCCTGGTCCCGGCCGCCCTTGTCGCCGTGGCCAAAGAAGAAATCCCCGACCCCGGCCCGGCGCTGGTGCCCGATGTCGCCTTGCTCGATTTACGCTTTTGGCTGCTCGCGCTGGCGACGTGCATGTATTTCTTTCTGGAGCGCTCGCTGTTTGTTTGGCCCAAGCCTTATTTGACGGAGGTCGGCGCCGGCCGATCCCTGGCGCGTTTGTTGTTCGGCTTTTGGTGTGCCTTTTTGCTGTTCCGCTTTGGCCTCGGCTGGATGATCCGGCCAGGAAACGAAACCTGGCTCGTCCTTGTTTTGGTCGTGGTGGCTTCCATGGTCCTGGGCAATCTCGCCGGCGCCTACGCACCCAGCAGCGGCTATTTTGGCGTTTGGCTGGTAGCCGCTTGCTACGGCCCGCTGCTGCCGGCGCTCCTCGCCATCGCCCTGGATCTGGAACGCCCATATCGCATGCAAGGCCAGGCCGTCGGCATGCTCTACGCGCTCGGTGCCGCATCCTCGCTGATCGCCGAACCCGCCTTTGCCGCCTTCGCCAAGCGCAACCCCCCGCGCGCCACCATGCGTGTGCCCATGGTAATTGGTCTCTTGATGGCCGCTCCAGTGCTCGTCGTGGCGCTATTACGTTTTGGACGCTAGCGCATTGTCACCCTCTAGTTAATCGAAATGTGGGACGGCTCTCCTGAGCCGTCCTTGCGGTTGGGTGGCACGCTCTGAGGTACGCCGAAGGGCGTGCAGGCATGGCAAAAACCACGCCCTTCGGAGTACCTCAGAGCGTGCCACCCGGCCGCATTGTCACCCTCTAGTCAATCGAAATGTGGGACGGCTCTCCTGAGCCGTCCGCCGCATAGACGGCTCAGGAGAGCCGTCCCACAAATTTATGCGCGGGATCGCACCGCCCGCTCCCCTGGCCCCGTATACAATCCTGCGCGGCCGCATGATACGGTTGTTCGCAAGTTGCTCCATGATATGGGCGCTCCAGCCCGTGACGCGGGCGGCGACGAAGAACGGCGTGTACAGCGGCACTTCCAGGCCGAGGGAGTGATAAAGCCGTCCCGCCGGCCAATCCAAATTCGGGAACAGGTTCTTTTCCTTGGCGAGCACGTCCTCGATGATCGCCGCCGCGTCCTCCCACTGCGTTTGACCGGCCTGCACCGCGGCCTGCCGGGCATATTCCTTCAGAACGCGCGCCCGCACGTCTCCGGTTTTGTAAACCCGATGGCCGAACCCCATGATCTTGTCCTTGCGCGCAAGGCCGCGCGAATCCAGGCTTCGGCCTTGCTCGGACCGCCGCTGGCCAGCAGCATATCCATGACCTTTTCGTTAGCGCCGCCGTGTAAACGCCCTTTGAGGGCGCCGATCGCGCCGACGATGCCCGCGTGCAGGTCGGCTTCCGTCGAGCAAATCACGCGGGCGGCAAACGTCGAGGCGTTGAACTCATGCTCGGTATAGAGAATAAGCGAGACACCAAATGCGCGCACGGCAAACGGCGTCGGCTCGCCGCCGTTCAGACTGTGCAGCAACCGTCCCGCGAAATCCAAGTCGGAACGCTGCGGCACAGATGCCAGGCCTTGGCTCGCTCGATAAAACTCGGCGATGATCAGCGGAATTTGCCCCAGCAACCGCTCGGCTTTACGCAGATTGGCGTCGCGGTCGCTACTATTCACGTCGGGATCATAGTGAGCCAACATGCTGACGCCGGTCCGCAATACATCCATCGGCACGGCGTTCGTGGGCAGCTTGCGAAGCAACTCGCTGAGCACCGCCGGGAGCTTTGCCTCGATGAGCCGTGCTTGAAAAGCCGTGAGCTCCGTTTGCGACGGCAGTTCGCCATAAAGCAGCAGAAAGGCGACCTCCTCGAAACTGCATTTTTCCGCAAGCTCGGTGACCGCGTAACCTCGATAGCGCAAGCCGTCGGCGACCGTCGAGATGGCGGTCTCACCGGCAATCACGCCTTCCAGGCCGCGGGAATAGGTTTCACTCATGGATTTCCTCCGACGTGCTGTGCGAATCGATTTTTCATTTTATTGGTTTCCAAAGAGCCTGCGCACGCAGTAAGCGGGGACGCAGCGTAGTGCCGCGAGACCGCTTACTGCGTGCGCGGCTCTTTGCGAATCCTACGAAAAATACGCCCGATCGCGCGCTTCGTAGTCGGAGTAACCGAGTAAATCATAGAGTTCCGCGCGCGTCAACATTTGCGGCAACCGCTCGCGCTGATGGCCCAGGCGCTGCAAATCGGCGAGCGTGTCTTCGGCAGCCTTGAGAGCGACGCGGAAAGCGGTCAGCGGGAACAGCACCATGCGGTAGCCGAGTTCGCCAAAGGCGGCCACGTCCAGATTTGGGCTTTTGCCAAATTCCGTGTTGTTGGCGATCAGCGTTCCGGGCACGGCCTTGGCGAACGCGGCAAACTCCGCGGTACTTTCAAGTGCCTCGGGAAAGATCGCGTCCGCCCCCGCAGCCCGATAAAGGCGGGCTCGGCTGACCGCATCCTCGAAGCCGGTGACGCCGCGGGCGTCGGTCCGCGCGATGATGACGAAATCCGCATCACGCCGGGCGGCCACCGCGGCGCGCAGCTTGGCGACCATCTCTTCGGGCCGCACCAAACTTTTGCCGGAGAGATGCCCACAACGCTTCGGAAGCTGTTGGTCCTCCAGGTGAATGCCCGCGATGCCGGCGGCCTCGAACTGGCGGCACGGTGCGTTCGACGTTCAGGGCTTCGCCGAAGCCCGTGTCGGCGTCGCACAAAAGCGGCAGGGTCGTGGCCTGCGTTAATGTGCGTGCTTCGGCGACAAATTCCGCAAGGCTCAAAAGGCCGACGTCCGGGACACCCGACGCGGCGGACAGGGCGCCGCCCGAGAGGTAAAGGGCCCGAAAACCGAGGCGCTCGGCCATCTTCGCGACCAGCGCGTTGAAAACCCCGGGCACGGCGAAGGCGGGGCCTGCCCAGGCGGCACGCAAACGCCGGCCGGGGGAAGCGGAGTCCATGAACTTACCTCATAGGCCATGTGCTGATTTTAACCATGGATAATTTAACCACGGATAACACGGATAGCACGGATAAGACATTGAATAAAATATAATTCTTGTCTTATCCGTGCTATCCGTGTTATCCGTGGTTTACTGATTTGCTGCATTACCCGCCAACATCGGACTAGACGCTTATTATGCGTCGATCTTGACACCTGCGGCGAACTCCCCCTAGAAAACTAAACAAGGAGATCGCCATGGGCTTCGCGCCAGAGTTTATCCGGTTGTCTCGTCCGAGTCGCCCCCTGCTCATCGCGCTCGCCTTGCTATGGGGCACGTTTGCGTTCTTCACGGTGTGCGCACTGCTCTCGAAAGACTCCGGGATCTCCGACTTGGCGCGTGTCGCTGAGTTGCAAAATGCCACGCTCGTTCAGCCCAAAAGCGAAACGCATGATTGGCCCCAGTGGCGCGGGCCCAATCGCGATGGCCTGTCCACCGAGACCGGCTTGTTGGCGAGTTGGCCAACCGGCGGACCGCCCCTCCTTTGGCAGCAGCCGTCCGGCGAGGGCTTTTCCTCGGTGGCCGTGGTCAAGGGCCGGCTTTACACCATGCTTGAGGACGGCGCCCAAGAGGCGATTGTTTGCTGGGACGCCGCAACCGGCCGCGAGTTGTGGCGGCATCGTTACGCCGCCGACTTCCGCAACCGCTTCGGCAACGGCCCACGGGCCACGCCGACCATCGCGGGCGACTTGCTGTTTGCCGTCGGCGCCACCGGCATCATGACGGCGCTGGACATTAAGGGGGCCGAGCCAACGGTCCTTTGGACCAAGGATTTACTGACAGAGTTCGGCGCCCGCAACCTCGAATGGGGCGTTGCCTTTTCGCCACTGGTGGACGGCACCCTCGTTTTCATCGCTCCCGGTGGGCCCGACGGCCGAACCGTCGCGGTCGCTCGATAAGCTCACGGGCGCCGTGCGCTGGCAAGCCCTTGACGATACCGCAGCCTATGGCTCACCCATACTCGCCGATTGTGCGGGCCAGCGCCAAGTTATTTTCTTCACCGAAACCGGCCTGGCCGCCTTGACCCCCGAAAGCGGCAAGCTGCTCTGGCGCTTCGCCTGGGAAACCGATTTCGGCGCCAACATCGTCACCCCCATCGTCACCGGCGATTATGTCTTCATCTCATCGGGCTATGGGAAGGGATGCGCACTTATCAAGGTCGAGCAAACGGACGCCGGCCTCACCACGCGCCTGGTTTACAAAAACAAGAAGATGATCACGCACTTCGCGACCTGCGTCCTTTATCAGGATCATCTCTATGGCTTCAGCGACACCACGCTCACCTGCATGGAGCTTCGCACCGGCAAAGTCGCCTGGACCGAGCGCGGCTTCGACAAGGGCTCGCTCACCATCGCCGACGGCCGACTTTACATTCTCGGCGAAATGGGCACGCTTGCCTTGGCGGAGGCGACGCCCACGGGCTATCGCGAAATCAGCCGATTCACGTTTTCCGACAAGAAATGCTGGACCGCGCCGGTCATCGCCGATGGACGACTGTACGTGCGCAACGAAGATAAGATCGCGTGCTATGATTTGCGCCGCTAATGCGGCACAAGCGGGACGCTTGTGTCTCCGTAGGCGTACAAGCGTCCCGCTTGTGTGTTTTGACGACTGCAGCCCGTCACCGATCCCGATGGACGACCTTGTCGGTCAAGTGCTCCAGGATGTCCTTACATTCCGAAGGCGGCAGAAAGCCCAATTGCTGGGCGGCATGGGCGGCAAATGCTTCCGCACGTTGCCGCGCGTAGTCGATGGCGCCGCTATCGGAAAGCTCGCGCGCCAAAGCGTCGCGTTTATGATTGCCCGGGCTTGCCAGGAGTTCGCGCAAGTGCTTGAGTCTCACCGGCGGGTCTTGTTGCAAAAAATAGATCACCGGGAGCGTGAGCTTTTGTTGCTCCAAATCGGTGCCCAGCGACTTACCGGCCGAGCGCTCTTCGCCGAGCAAATCCAGTAAATCGTCCGCAATCTGAAACGCCATGCCCAGCGAGCGGCCATATGCCGCCAGGCGCTCGACTGACTCGATGTCCATGCCGCTATATTGAGCGCCGAGCCGGCAACAGCACGAGGTCAGTTCCGCCGTCTTGCCGTCGATGATGTCGAAATACGCGTCTTCCGATAGCGCCAGGTTGCCGCGCTCGCAGATTTGATGCAGTTCGCCGGCGCACAGGCGATTGGTGGCTTCGCCGATCAACCGGCAGGCCTCGGCCTCTCCGAGCGTGCTCGTTAGGTGGAACGCATGGGTAAAGAGATAATCGCCCAGCAGGATGCTGGCCTGGTTGCCCCAGGCGGCATTGACGGTGGAGACATGGCGGCGGACGCTGGCGCCGTCGAGCACATCATCATGAACCAAGGTGGCCGTGTGGATCATTTCGACCACGGCGGCAAGCACATGGTGGGCAGGCGCCACGCCGCCGCAAGCACGTGCGGTCAACAACAACAGCGCCGGGCCGCAAGCGCTTGCCGCGATAATGGGTCAGGTGGCTGAGCAAGCGGTCCACGCCCGGTTGGGCGCGTGCTGAGCGTGGCGAAAAGGAGTTTCTCGACGGTTTCCAGGTCCGAGGCGATGGGCTGAAAGAGAGCGGCATCCGTTCGGTTATTCCGTAAAGCGAGGATCGAATCCATGGGAGGCTCCGCTAGAGGGACTTCGCTGGGCCCAGCACTGCACCCACTAAAGGACCAACCGAAGGAACGAACGTCGCATAACCGCCTCGGGTTTTCGAAGTTTCAAATCTCCTTGAATTTATAGACAGGGGCCGCAATGCCGTCAATCGGTGCGCTGAAACGGTCCCGACTTGCCCGCCCTGCTTCTCTTCCAGGCGGATGCGCTCGATAGTCATGGATTTATCGACCGCCTTGCACATATCGTAAACGGTCAAGGCCGCGACGCTGACGGCGGTAAGGGCCTCCATCTCGACCCCGGTCCGCCCGAAGACACGCACGCTGGCCTCGATTTTGAGGACATCGGCGCCTTCGAAGGCAAAGTCGAGCTTGGCCGAGGTAAGCGGCAAGGGATGGCATAAAGGGACCAATTCGCTGGTCTTCTTGGCTGCCATGATGCCCGCGAGGCGAGCCACTTCCAGCACGTCTCCCTTGGCCAGCGAACGCGTCGCGAATCAGCGCCAAGGTCGCCGGCTCCATGCGCACCAGGCCGCTGGCCCGTGCCTCGCGCAGCGTCTCCAGCTTGGCGCTGGTATCGACCATCCGGCTGGCGCCGTGTTCATCGAAATGACTCAGATCGCTCATAAAGCTGCGCTC
The DNA here is from genome assembly GCA_963750865.1 of uncultured Planctomycetota bacterium. GTDB lineage: Bacteria > Planctomycetota > Planctomycetia > Gemmatales > Gemmataceae > CAVVSQ01. The sequence goes on along the minus strand of CAVVSQ010000012.1, from coordinate 185,823 downwards.
CGGATTAACGTATGGTGTACTGATCTTGTGCGTACTCATCTCGCTCCGCGAGATGCTCCTCCATCTCGCGGAGCGAGATGAGTACAGACCACCGGAGTACATGAATCGCCGCACTGAAGTTTGTGTGGCGCACGACCACGTTTTTTTTGTACCTCGGACCGCCGAAATAGTCCACCGCTGGCCACATCCATAAATTAGGGGCGAGGGCGAGTGGCGAGTGGTGAGAAAATGCGGTGCTCTTTAGCCCGTTTGCATTTTCTCGCCACTCGCCACTCGCCACTCGCCACTCTTCATCTTCATTTGGTGATAAATGAACTCATTCGACGCCGCGTCTCCCTTTGATGCCCGCTATTATTTCGCCGATGCGGGCTTTTACGAACGGCTTCATCCGTTTGTCTCGGAAGGGGCGCAGGTGCGCTACCTGGCGCGTGTGAAGGGGCACTCGCCGAAACGCTGGCCGATTTCGGCGTTTGCACGCACGCCGCGGCAGCGGAAATAGTCGCTGGCCAGTCAGGCGATAACGCCTGAAGAGGTCTACGAGGAAGAGCACCGCATCCAGCACAATATCCGCGCCCTGGTCAATTGCATCCGCCGCCGCGTCAGCCCGGCGGCGCAGCCGTATGTCCATCTGTTCGCCACCTCGGCCGACATCATGGATTCGGCCCGCGCCTTGTGCCTGGTCGAAGTGACACGGCAAGTCATCCTACCCGATTTGGCGGCGCTCGAGCGCAAGCTCATCAACCTGGCGCGGGCCCACGCCGACACGCCGCAAATGGGCCGCACGCATGGCCAGCACGCCGTGCCGATCACCTTCGGCTTCGCCGTGGCGCTGTATGTCTCGCGCGTGGGCCAGCGGATGACGGCGATCGCCCAGGCGGCGGAACAACCTGCGCGGCAAGTTCGCCGGAGCCGTCGGCGCTTACAACGCGCTAGCCTTGTTGGCATCCGCCGAACCGGCGCAGGTCGAAGCAGCGCCTGATGCGCAAGCTGGGCCTGGCGGCACCCGAGATTTCCAGTCAAGTGGTGCAGCCGGAATATGTCGCGGACTACGTCTACGCGCTGACTGCCTGCTGGGGCGTCTTCGCCAACATCGCCGACGACTTTCGCCACTTGCAACGCAGCGAGCTGCGCGAGCTGCGCGACAAGAAAGCCGCCGACCCCAACACGCAAATCGTCGGCTCGTCGACCATGCCCCACAAGGTCAATCCCAAGGATTTCGAGAACGTCAAAAGCCTCTGGAAGGCATACATGCCCCGGCTCATGACGGTGCTCATGGACCAGGTTTCCGAGCACCAGCGCGACTTGACCAACTCGGCATCGATGCGCTTCGTCATCGAATTCGTGGCCGCCTTCGCCTATGGCGTCCACCGCCTTGAGCGGCACCCTCGACGCCATCGAGCCCGACGCCGTGCGCATGCACGAGCTCCTGGAAGCGGGCAAAGACCCGGTAACCGCCGAGCCGCTCTATGTGCTGCTGGCGCTGGCCGGCCATCCGGATGCCCACGAAGAGGCCCGCGTGCTGGCTCGGCAAGCCCGCATCTCCAAAAAGACGCTGGCCGAGGTGATCAAGGAAACGCGGTCGCTCGATGCCTACTTTCACAACTTGACCGCGAAACAAAAGGCAATCTTGGCAGACCCGGCGAAATATCTGGGAGTGGCGAGCGCAGCGCACCCGGGCCATTTGCGATGACTGGGAGAAGCGGGTGACTTACGATTTTGGCAAGATAAAGCCCAATACGTAGCCACGGATGGAACACGGATAAAACACGGATAAGAAGAGAACACGTACAAATCAATCTGTCCGACTTTCTTTGCCTTTATCCGTGTTTTATCCGTGTTCCATCCGTGGCTCACATTTTTTCTCGTCTTTTATCTCAGTTACGGGGTTGGTATGGTGGCACCCTGTTGGGTTGAATAATGGATGGATTGGGGGAAGGGCCATGGCTTGGCCGCTCGATAGCAACGTTTTGATGTGGCTCCAAGTCGCCACCGGCTTTTATGGAGCGTTCACGCTCGTCTATGGCCTGCGTTGGCTGGGCCGTAAGCTAGGCCGCGTCATGGTCACGCAGGTTCACTTCTCCCCCAAGGGGGGCTGCCAGCAGGCGCTGGTCCAAGAGATATCGAAGGCCCGCCGAGAAATACTGGTGCAGGCTTATTCCTTCACCTCCGACGCCTTGACCAACGCGCTGGTGGAAGCGAAGAAACGCGGCGTCAAGGTCGAGATACTTCTGGATCGCAGCAACGAGGTCGAAAAATACTCCGAGTTGCACGTGCTTTTGCAGCAGGGCTTGGATCCCCTCATCGATGCGCAACATCCCATCGCGCATAACAAGATCATGATCATCGACCAGAAAGTCATCGCTACCGGCAGCTTCAACTTCACCCACCAGGCCGAGGGCGAAAACGCCGAGAACTTGCTCATTTTCAAAGGCAACGCCGAACTGGTGCAGCGCTACCGCGAGAACTTCTTTCACCATCAGGCTCACTGCAAGCCCGCCCAAATGCGCGAGGCGGAAGCCAAAGGCCGCCGGGCGGCCTAAAGAGCCGCGCACGCAGTAAGCGGTTCTGGATTGTGCCCACGCGCTTCACCGCTTACTGCCTGCGCGGCTCTTTAGGTGATTGACAAGCGCTTGGCAAAATGCTAGTTTCCATCCATAGCAATACCTTTCCTCGGTCGCGTGCATCAAACGATCATGGCTCGGGACGTGATTTCCGCATCGGACATGGAGATTCTGGAAGAATGCCAGAATGCCATTGATTATCGGTTCAAACGCCGCGATTTGCTGCGGGCCGCTCTCACGCACACTTCCAGCGCCGACACCCGCCTGGCATCCAACGAACGCCTCGAGTTCCTGGGCGACGCCGTCCTGGGCCTGGTCGTCTGCGAGCAGCTCTTTCGCCTCTTTCCCGAATACCAAGAAGGCGATCTCACCAAGGTGAAGTCGGCCGTCGTCAGCCGGCGCACCTGCGCCCGCATCAGCAAGCTTCTGAACCTGGGCGACTATCTGTTCCTCGGCAAGGGCATGCACATGGAAGCCTCCATGCCGGCCAACTTGCTCGCCGACGTGTTCGAGTCGCTGGTGGCGGCCATCTATCTCGATGGCGGCCTGGAAGCGGTCCAACCTTTCATCCTCAAATACATCGGCCCAGAGATCGAGGAAGTCGCCGAAGGGGCCCATGCCGGCAACTACAAGTCCCACCTCCAGCAAGTCGCCCAGCGCGAGTTCAACGAGACGCCGCAGTACTTGCTCCTGGACGAAAAAGGCCCCGACCACAGCAAGTGCTTCAAAGTGGCCGCCTTCATCGAAAAGCACCCCACCTTTCCCGCCGCCTGGGGCCGCAACAAGAAAGAAGCCGAGCAAAAGGCAGCCATGAACGCCCTCGCCCACATCGCCGGCGAAGCGATCCCATATAAAACGGATTGAGTCTTTGCAAGGAAGAACAGGAGAGCCACGGATCAAACACCGATGGGACACGGATAAGAGCGTAAAGCAACCAACGCTTCTATTTCGCCTTCCTGTCTTATCCGTGTTTTATCCGTGTTCAATCCGTGGCTAGTTTTTCTCTTGAATGACGCTGATAACTCGAATACTCGCTTGAACCCAGGGGCGGTGTCCCGTGCCGATGCCCGCTTATCCGATCTACTGCTACACCAAGGGCTGCAAAAACCTGGCCGTCTACAAAATCGCCGGCCGCTGGAGCGACGGCGTGCAGAGCGAGCTTAAGACCTATGGCCTTTGCTGCGCCGATTGCTTGCGCGAGTGGTATTTACAAGCGATTCCCAAAGTAAAGAAATGCAGACCCGTGCCCGGCGAAACCTTGGATTCCCCCGGCATCTATCACATGGAACGCGGCCAACGCGATCAGAAGCTAGAACGCCTGGAGACGCTGGAAAAAGAGATGCTGGCGACTGCCTAATACAGAGAACCTGGCCGGCACGCAGTAAGCCGGTGCGGAATCGACGCCTATCGCCCAGTACCTCTGACCCGTGCCACGACTTCCTTTAAACTCTCGCCACTCACCACTCGCCCTCGCCACTATATCTGGTACGTCAACTCCCCCGCCGGCTCGGTTTGCTTGACGAGATCGGCCAGCGTGATTTCCTCCAAGCCGCTGCTGCTGCTCCAGTTGAATCTCTTGCAAGACGCTCTTCACCGCCTGCACCGCGGGTGTCGAATGCAGGCCGCCCAACGCCGACGGCAGCGGCGGCGGCGCTTGATCGATGGCGTTGATGATCGAGGCCAGCGAAATATCGGCCGGCGGCTTGGCCAAGAGATAGCCGCCCATGGCGCCGCGCGTGCTGTCCACTAGACCGGCCCCCTTGAGCTGCAGCAGGATTTGCACGAGAAATCGCTGCGAGATGCCGTGGTTTTCCGCGATGTTCTTAAGGTGAACCGGATTGCATTCGCCGTGGCTACACGCCAGCTCCACCATGGCCACGCAGGCATACTGTGCTTTCGCGGACAGACGCATGCCCAACCTCGGGGATACCCGTAGGACGGTTGGCAATCGTCTAACCTCAAATCCGCTGCCTTCCTGGTGCTCGATCACGTGCAACCCGCACTCTTTCTTCACCGTGCCGAACCAGCGGCCTGAGCGGTCGTCTTCGCCATCGGCCACCGCGCGCGTGCACGGCCAGCAGCCGATGCTGGGATAGCCTTGATCGTGCAACGGGTTATAGGGAACATCGTTCTTGGTGATGAAGTTCCAAACGTCCTTCTTGGTCCATTCGAGGAGTGGGTTGATTTTCACCAGGCTGAACTTCGCGTCCCATTGCACCACCGAAGCCTTGGCCCGGTCCTTGCGTCTGATCCTTGCGGATCGCGGAAATCCAGGCGTCATAGCCGACCACGGCTTTCCGCAGCGGAATGCTCTTGCGATCGTGGCAGCACTGATCGGAAAAGGAGTTGTAGAGCGGTCCCCCATGTTCCGCTTCGTATTCGGCGACCGTCAGCTCGGGCCGGATATACTCGACCTCGATGCCGTAGCGTTCCTTGATGCGCTCGCGAGTTTCCAGCGTCTCCTTGAACTGGTAACCGGTTTCGAGGTTAAAAATACGGACACGCGGCTCAATTTCCGCGAGCAGGTGAATGATGCAGTTGCCTTCAGGACCAAAAGCCGTCGCCATCGTCAGCCGCGGAAAGAACCGGTTCACTCCCCAGCGCAACATTTCCGCGGCGGAGGCACCTTCCAATTGGCGATTGGCCTGCTCGATTTCTTCCTGGACCAAGGCGTAATCATCTTCGCACTCCATTTAGATCACCTAAAACATCATGATTATCATTATAATAGAGATTTCGTCAAGACGCGCCGCGGGATTAACAAAAATGGCAGCACTCACGGTCGGCGGCATCGTCCTCTGTGGCGGCCAAAGCAAACGCATGGGCCGGCCGAAGGCCTGGTTGCCCTTCGGCGACGAAACCATGCTCCAGCGCGTTGTTCGCATTTTGTCGGCAAGTCGCGCGGCCCTTGGTGGTAGTGGCCGCGGGTGAACAGCATTTACCGTCGCTTCCCGCCGCGATTACCGTGATCCGTGACGACGGAGACGGGCCGGGGACCGCTTGCAAGGGTTGGCGGCAGGTTTGGAGTCGCTTCGAGGCCAGGCAGATGCCGCTTATGTTTCCAGTTGCGATGTGCCCTTTCTTGAAACCAGCCTTTATCAGCCGTCTCGATCGACTTGCTGGGCGATGCGGCGATCTGCGTTCCGAAGGTCGGTGGTTATTTTCATCCCGCTGGCGGCCGTCTATCGAGTCAGCGTACTCGATGCGGTCAACCGACTTTTGGCATGAGAATCGGCTTGACGACGGCGTTGCTCTTGGAACGAAGTGCCCACGCGCGTGGTGACGGAAGCCGGAGTTGGCAGACGTGGATGAAACGCTGCAAAGCCTGCGCAACTTGAACAGTCCGGAAGACTATGAAGCAGCGGTGCGCGAGTTCTTGTCCGCATTGGCGTCAAACACCTCGACGACCTCCGCCGCCGATTGAAAGCGTGCCGTCGGCAGCTTGGCGAGCAGCTTGTTGATGAGGTTGACGAGCCAAACCGGCGCTTCCGGCCGCACGCTGCGGAGCGGTCGCGGCGTGGCGGTCGAAACCTGCTGCATCAGCACCATGATCGAGTCGCCCGTGAACGGCGTCTTGCCGGTGGCAAGGTATAAAGCACGCTTCCCAGGCTGAACAGATCGGAGCGATGATCCACGCCCTTGCCGGTGAATTGCTCCGGGGCCATGAATAGCGGCGTTCCCACCATCATGCCGTCATGCGAGAGCCGCGTTTCATCCAGATCGCGGGCCAGGCCGAAATCGGTGATCTTGATCGAGCCGGCTTCGCGTCCAAGCAAGATGTTAGCGGGCTTGATGTCGCGATGAATGACGCGCTGTTGATGTGCCGCCGCCGAGCCCGACGCGATTTGCCGACCATAGCGTATGACGTCCGCCAAGGGCAAGGCGCCTTCCTTTTCCACCCGATCTTGCAGCGTCGTGCCCGGCAGATATTCCATGACCAAATAGGGCAAGCAGTGCACTTCGCTGACTGCGTAAATCGTGATGACCGACTCATGCTGGATGGCGGCCACCGCCCGGGCCTCGCGCTTGAAGCGCTCGCGCGCATCGGCGGAGACCAAAAACTGCGGCGTCAGCATCTTGATGGCCGCGAAGCGATCCAGCGCCGGATCATAGGCCTTGAAGACGACGCCCATGCCGCCCCGGCCCAGGATTGACCGAGCTCGTAGTCGTTGAGCCGGCAGCCTCCCTCGCGCATTTTGTCGAGGAAGGAGATGTCGAACTCGGGAAGATCGGCGGCACCGCTCGCCGACGGCCGCTGATCGTCGCCGCGGGCATCATCGGCAGCCCTTTTATGCAGACCGGGCCTGGTGAGTTGTGCCGAATTATTGGCCGACTGCGGCCGCCCGAATGTCGGGAGTCAGGCCCAAATTGACATCCGACTGCGAAGCGCGGCTGGTCTCGACCGACAAGCGTATCAATTCCTGGCAGCCCGTGGTGATGATGCTCGCATAATTGGGCACGCTGCCGATTTCGACGCGGAGCAAACCGGCAAACTCCCGAATCGCCGGCCCGACCGACGCGAGAAACTTGATGAGCGCGCCCTGATCCATGGCAAACTGTGTCTGGGCGATCTTCAAAAGTTCGCTGACGGCCTTGGGAGCGTTGGCATCCAGCGTCGCCACCTTGCTCGCGAAGTACAACACCCAGGCACGTTCTTGGATCGCTTTCGATCGGATCCTCACATTGGGTCGGATCGTGATGAAAGCGAATCGGCTGGTAAACCTCGGGAGGCAGGTTCCACGCATGCAGCAAGCCGGCGCTGATCTCGGTGTGATCGACGCCGAACTTGGTCTTTTCCTCATCGCATTGATGACCGAAACCAATTGCCGGTGCAACTCGCCCAGAGCGTGCGATATTCCTCGGGAAAAGCCTCCCGCAAGACGAGAATGCCCAGGTCGCGCAGCAGACCGGCCACCAGGTCGTCTTCCGGCTCGCGCCGCCGCAAATAGCGCGACAGCTTCGCGCGATCACCGCGCCGGCGACCGATTCTTGCCAATACTTCAAAATCAGCTCGTCTTTGTCGCCGGCGCCCTGCACCGCGGGCAAGCCAGGCTCAACACCAGCGAGCGCAACGGCTTCAGCCCAAGCAGCATGATCGCTTGCTTGAGCGAGCCGACCGGCTTGGACAGTCCGAAAAGACCAGAGTTGACGGTTTTGAGGACTTGGCAACACAACCCGGAGTCTTGACTGAGCAATGCCAAGATTTCGTCGGGATCGCAATTGGGCCGGCTGGCCTTATCGACGATTTGCAGCACCACCGCCGGCGGCGACGGCAAGCGCGGATTGTCGAGCACCGCGGTCAAGGACGCCCTGCCGCCCCGTATCCCGCACTGCCGCCGCCCTTCACCGGTGCCTGAATAGTTGACAAGACGATCCCGCCCACGGAAACAAAATCCACCAATTACGTAAACATGGCTCGAAAATGAAGGGATTGCAAACTTCCCTCGGAGATTTGCACATGAGTTCAAGCGCATTACGTCTATTTACGTATCAAACCGGAAGCGACGGGACTGACAGGGCCGAAAAAATTAGCCACGGATCGAACACGGATCGAACACGGATGAATACGGAGATGGAATGGCGTCTTTTTGGTGCTGCCAACGGCATCAAATTGGGTAATGCAATCACTCGCGTTTTCAAGTCTCTTTATTGCATTATCCGTGTCATCCGTGCTATCCGTGGTCAACGCATTTAGCTCCGCGGCAAGCCGCGGGTGGTGCCCATGGCCAGAGGAAATTTTGACCACGGATAACACGGATGACACGGATGGGAAGGTGAGAAAACTCATTCTCTTCATTGCCTTATCCGTGTCATCCGTGCTATCCGTGGTCAACGCATTTAGCTCCGCGTCAAGCCCCGGGTGGTGCCCATGGCCAGAGGAAATTTTGACCACGGATAACACGGATGACACGGATGGGAAGGTGAGAAAACTCATTCTCTTCATTGCCTTATCCGTGTCATCCGTGCTATCCGTGGTTAATGCATTTAGCTCCGCGTCAAGCCCCGGGTGGTGCCCATGGCCAGAGGAAATTTGACCACGGATAACACGGATGACACGGATGGGAAGGTCAGGGCAATCGCACCTCCGCCCATGTAAAAATGCTAGGCCGCCGTGCCTACCAATACGCCAGCTAGGAATTCGTTGTTCCAGCCGGCCTTCTTCCTTTTGCAGGCGATGCCGACTTTCTTCTTTGTTGGCGCTCGCTTGAGCAGCGATAACGCGATGCGCCTCACCAAACCGAGGTTCTCAGGTCCATGGTCCTTGCGCAAGCGGCTGGCATCCTCTTGAAAAGCCACGTCCAGCACCCAGTGCAGATTGTTTTCGATCGACCAATGCCCGCGCACGGCATCCGCGAACGCCTTCACTTTCAGTTTCATACTACTGATGTAGTAGCGCGTCTCCATGGTCTCCGGTCCGTCGCCAATTTGGCGGAGCGAGAAAACCATTCCCAGCGTCCGCAAGCCGGCAAATTGCGAATGCTTGCGGGCCAACTTGGCGGGAACTTCGATCAGATGATAGTGGCGCGTTTCGCTGCGGCCATGTCCCTTCTCACTGGTCTGATGCTGACGATGGGTTACATCCGCGAAATTGTTGGCCATGCCATCCATAAAAACTTGGTGCACATCTTCGTGCAGCGTCGGTTGGTTGTCCTTGACCGCCAGCACATAATCCGCGCCGCCGGCAATGATCTCTTCGGTGATCCGTTTTTGGCAACCCATGGCGTCGATGGTCACCAGCGCACCTTGCAGGTCGAGCAGTTGCAAAAGCGCCGGAATCGCCGTGATTTCATTGGATTTATCGGCCACCGCCTGTTGGCCCAGGAGCAGATGATTGTCGCTGGCCCAGGCGCTGACCAGATGAATGGCGCTCTTGCCCCTGGCGGTGTCAAAGGACCGGCGAAGTGTTTTGCCGTCGATGGCGATCAGCTTGCCGTTGGCGGCACCGACCACGGCGTGCATCCAGTTCAGAAAACACTCGCGAAAAGCGGCCGCATCCATCAGCGCGAAAACCCGGCCCAGCGTGTCGTGCGATGGAATGCCATTGGGCAATTCCAAAAAGGTAGCGAGCCAACCATACTTTTCCAGCCCATAGCTCTCAACGTCAGTCCAGCATTCAGCCCCCGAGACGACAGCACATAGGGTGAGAGCAATGATGTCGAGCAGGCCATGCAGGCGGGTGTGCGCGGAGCGGGGGTCGTCAAGCTCGGCAAAATGGTGTAACAGGGAGACAGGCGCGTGGGTAGGAGCGGTCATGTTATCCTCCGTGAAAAAACGTTGCCGCGTTTTCCGGAGACAATCATTCGCTGTTCACTTGTCCAAAGGCAAGGGGGCCGCCAATAATTCTTGCGGATTCATGGCCGGGAGGTGCGATTGCCCTGATGGGAAGGTGAGAAAACTCATTCTCTTCATTGCCTTATCCGTGTGATCCGTGTTATCCGTGGTCAATGCATTTACCTCCGCGTCAAGCCCCGGGTGGTGCCCATGGCCAGAGGAAATTTTGACCACGGATAACACGGATGACACGGATGGGAAGGTGAGAAAACTCATTCTCTTCATTGCATTATCCGTGTCATCCGTGCTATCCGTGGTCAATGCATTTACCTCCGCGTCAAGCCCCGGGTGGTGCCCATGGCCAGAGGAAATTTTGACCACGGATAACACGGATGACACGGATGGGAAGGTGAGAAAACTCATTCTCTTCATTGCATTATCCGTGTCATCCGTGCTATCCGTGGTCAATGCATTTACCTCCGCGTCAAGCCCCGGGTGGTGCCCATGGCCAGAGGAAATTTTGACCACGGATAACACGGATGACACGGATGGGAAGGTGAGAAAACTCATTCTCTTCATTGCCTTATCCGTGTCATCCGTGCTATCCGTGGTCAATGCATTTACCTCCGCGTCAAGCCCCGGGTGGTGCCCATAACCAGAGGAAGTTTGACCACGGATAACACGGATAGCACGGATGGGAAGGTGAGAAAACTCATTCTCGTCTTTGCATTATCCGTGTCATCCGTGTTATCCGTGGTCAACGCATTTAGCTCCGCGTCAAGCCCCGGGTGGTGCCCATAACCAGAGGAAGTTTGACCACGGATAACACGGATAGCACGGATGGGAAGGTGAGAAAACTCATTCTCGTCTTTGCATTATCCGTGTGATCCGTGTTATCCGTGGTTAATGCATTTAGCTCCGCGACGCTCGCCAAAAAGATAAAACATCCGTTTGGCCCGGTGCGGGCAAATATAGGTAGGGTATGACGCCCGCCTGGGAGGATGTGGCATGGCGAGTGGCCGGTTGGCCGGTGTGATGCGGCGCTTGGTCGAGGTGGCCCTGGCCGACGGCGGCGGGCTCTCCGACGGCGCCTTGCTCGAGCGCTATCTCAACCTGCGCGAAGAGGCGGCCTTCGGCGCCCTGGTCCGCATTCACGGCCCCATGGTCCTGGGCGTCTGCCGGCGCGTGCTCGGCAATGTCCACGACGCCGACGATGCCTTCCAGGCCACCTTCCTCGTCCTCGTCCGCAAGGGGCACACGATCGTGCCGCGCGAGCGCGTCGGCCCCTGGCTCTACGGCGTGGCCTATCGTACCGCCCTGAAAGCGAACGCCATGGCAAAACGCCGCCGCGGCAGACAAGTGAAGCTGCAAGACGTGCCCAGCAAGAGCGCCGAGCCCGAAGCCGAGTGGTTGGCTCTTCTCGATCAGGAAATCAGCCGGCTCCCGGAAAAATACCGTGCTCCGCTGGTCCTCTGCGATCTCGAAAACAAAACCCGCAAGCAGGCCGCCAAGCTGCTCGGCTGTCCCGAAGGCACCGTCGCCACGCGCTTGCAACACGTGCGCGGCCTGATCCAAAAACGCCTCGCCCGGCATGGTTTGCCGGCAGTAGCGGGCGGCTGCCGTCTTGGCACTCGGCCAAGCCGCGTCCGCCAAGGTGCCGCTCACCCTGCTCAAAGCAACCGTCAAACACGCATCCCTATTCGCCGCCGGCACCAGCGCCGGGGCCATCCCTCTCAAGATCATCGTTCTCATGGAAGGAGTCCTAAACGCCATGGTGTTGACAAAAATCAAAACCGCGACGGTGCTACTTGTCCTGGCGAGCGTTCTCGGCGTCGGCGGCTTCGCGGGCAAAGTATACGTCGCCGCCGACGATCTTCCTCCCCCCCTTACGAAGGGGGGGCCGGGAGGGGTTGTGGAGCGGGCGGCAGGAGAAACAAAAAAGGACAACGACTTGGTGCTGCCGACGGGACCGGCGCCGGTGCAAGCGTGGGTCAGCCTCAGCAAAAACCGCCTTATTATGGAAATGCTGTCAACAGGTTATAATCCCACGACAACACGGGACGCCTCACGCCGGCCAGAACCTTCTTCCGCGCCTTTTGAGATCCACATCAAGAAGTCCGTTAACCCCAGTGACCTCAAAATGGTGCTCGAAGTTCAGCGTTCCGGCCAGCGCATCCTTGACTCCAAAGAATGGCCGAAGGCAATCAAGGGAGAAACGCTCGCACTAGTCGTTGAAGACAAGGTCGAATTTGACCTCACGCATCTGCGCAAGGTCGATTTTGACCTGCGCATGTCGCCTTGTCAAGGAAGGAACGCTTGTGTTCGTGTTCGCGCATCAAGAACATCCGGTATCACAAATACCGAATGTTACTATTGTGCCGCCGCCCGTGCCCCTTCAGCCTCCCCCGGTTCTACCCGCAGTGCCCTCGGTAGTTGAACCGCTTCCGGTGGCCCCTCCATCCCCAGCGTTCGTAGGCCCAGCGCCGCCCGTCGTAGGCAATCCGCCGACCTCGCCCGACCATTGGCCCACTTCCTTTTTGCCCAAGCGTTACGATTTCGGCACCGCCGAACAAGGCAAACCACTACATGCCTGGCTGCCTATTGTGAACAAGAGAAACGTCTCGGTGGAAATCACCAATGTGCGTGTAAGCTGTGGCTGCTTGAGCGCACGGGTAACCGAAAAAATAATCGAAGCCGACAGAGGCGCCACCTTGCAACTTGTTCTCGACACGAGGCGATTTAACGGTCCCAAGACGATGACCGTGTTCGTTGAAGTGACCGCGGCGGGCGAACGCCATGAATATTCGATTGTCATTACCGCAACCTCGGCGCGCCCGGAGGACATGGCGAAAGCGTATCCGGAGCCTTCCCAGTTCAACGGCGGCACAATGCAACAAGCGAATCGCGACCTTACTACGCTGATGTTTTACGCCAATACCGGGCACCGAGAGTCGGCTGCTTTTTATCGTGATTTGATTGAGCGGAATTATCCGGATAGTCTCTATAGCCGAAAAGCCGCGCAACTCCTTCAAGAAATGAAACCTCCCATTCCGTCGCGCATAGGGGCGACCTACGTTGGCGAGATCATCATTGTTGGCAATAAGTATCTTCCCGATGTGGTCATTCGCAGAGGACTGGGTTATTTTCCAGGCCAACCGCGTGCGGCAACGAGGTGCGCGTCAATCACAGACACCTTAATCTCGCCAACATGGGAGTCAATGTCGACATTACCGAAGAGGAACTAAACAACCCCGGCCCGTATAAAACCGTTCTGGTGACGGTTCTCAAGGAGGAGTTATCAGAGACGGTTCGCGCGGAGTTAAATAAGCTGCACGGGGATTGGATCGCGCCTTTGAGACCTATCGCAGGTCAGCCGCGAACACGGGAAATTGACGCCCTTATTGCTGACCTTCGTATCGAAGGCAATCAAGTTACTGCCACGACCAAGAATTCCAAAAGCACGTGGTCCTTCGTGCTAAGCCCATCGCAAGAGCGAAAGCAGATTCAACTTTACCGTATCGACGGGCCGCCGGCGCCGCGCGGCTTATGTAAATTACGAGGTAACAGGCGATGAACTCAAACTCGCGATCTACCTGGATAGAGATACGGCGCGAAATCTTCCCGGCGAGAAAGTTGAGGGTTTGACCTTTAAACGCGGGCAAGCGATACCTCGGGCCGCGCCCAAAGGCAAAGTGCTCATCCGCCAAGTTATCTTCGTTGGAAACGACCACCTTCCCGATGCGGTCCTGCGTCAGGCCCTGGCAATTTATCCCGGCCAGGAGATCGAGTCGACGGAATTGCCGCTCGCCGAAAAACGGCTCAATCGCCTAAAGGACACCGGCATTCACTTCGCTGCCATAGTGGGCTTTTTGGACAACCCTGAAGGTTATAGAGACATATTAGTAGAGGTCCGGGAATTGTTGTCCGACGCGACGCGCACCGATTTACGCAAGCTGCAAGTCGCCTGGACCGTCGTCTCGGCCTCGCTTCAAGGAAATAAAATCCCTGCGCTCGACGATGCGCGTTTTGTCTTTAAGGGCAATGCGTTAACCGCAACGACCAAAGATACCACGAGCCGGTTTACCGTTTTGCTCAACCCATCGGCGCAGCCTAAAGAAATCGGTTTGTTTCTGCTCGATGGTACGCCGGGCGCCCGGTCCGGCGCGGAAGTTACGAATTAAGAGGTGACGCATTGCTCTTGCGCGTCCGACCAGATAAAGACGAAACGCCGGCAAACGCCTCGACGCCGGTGATGGAACTGAAGCTTAAGCGCAAACAAATACCCGAAGCGCCTCCGGCGATATCGGCCAACCCACAAGCGCCTTCCGAAATTATCTTTTCCGATCCGCAAGCCACTTCCCTTCCGAGGACGGCGACGCGCATTTCTTTCAAAACGCGCGTGCCAGCCGACAAAAACACCAACGTGGATAGTGCAGCGGCCTACACCGACGCCGAAGTCTTCCATTTGCCAGCGCAACGCCTCACTGCGAAACTCGACCACGACCATCCCGGCAAGGACGCTTTCTACCTGCGGTGCGATTCGCTCAAACTCGTCACGCGGGAAGCCGAAAACAAAAACGTCCGCATGATGGCCAAGGGCAATGTCTTTTTCCGCGATCAAACGATGCTCGGCACCGCCGCGGCGGTCAAGTACAACCAAACGGAGAATCAGCTAATCTTCGAAGGAACGCCGGACCATCCCGCGACGTTGCATAAAAAACAGCCGGGTCAGGCCGAGGATCAGGAAATCAGCGGCAACCAAATCATGTACAACCGCAAGACCGGCACCTTGCAGGTTGTGGGGGGTAAGGCAATTTCCAATTAAATTGGGACGCAAAGCGCAACCGCCCGCCCCCATCTCAGCCCCAACGGGGCGCCATGCCAAAGCCTAGGGCAACGCCCTAGGTAGTCGCCCCAACATCCACTACAAGCTCTGAAGGAGCGATATAACATCCATCGAGCGGGGATGGAGCGCCCTTTCAGGGCTTAGCTTTATCCTCGTTCATCCGGCCTAGGGCTTCGCCCTAGGCTTTAGCATGGTGCCCCGTTGGGGCTTTTGTCGGCGCCTTTCACAGCGTATGGAGTCGCATCAATGATCCGCATCGGCCTTGTCGGCGTCGGGTTCATGGGCATGATGCACTATCTCGCCTCGCGCGAAGCTCGCGGCGCTGAAGTTGTCGCCCTGTGCAGCCGGGACCAGAAAAAGCTCGCAGGCGATTGGCGTGGCATCCGGGGAAACTTTGGGCCCGAGGGCGAGGTGATGGATCTGTCGGGGCTCAAAAAGTATAGCGACATCAGCGCCATGCTGACGGATAAGGACATCGATCTGATCGACATTTGCAATCCGACGCACCTGCACCCGGCAACCGCCGTGCAAGCGCTGAAAGCCGGCAAGCATGTTCTGGTCGAAAAGGCGATCGCCCTGGAGACGCGCGATGCCGATGCCATGCTCACGGCGGCGCGCGAGGCGGGCAAGCTGCTCATGGTGGCCCACGTGCTGCCGTTTTTTCCGGAGTTCGCTTACGCGGCCCAAGCCATCGGTGGCCGCAAATATGGCAAGCTCCTGGGCGGACATTTCAAACGGGTGATCTCGAAGCCGGATTGGTCCAGCGATATCGGCGATGCCGCCAAGACCGGCGGGCCGGCGATCGATCTCCATATTCACGACACCCATTTCATCGGGCTGGTGTGCGGCGTGCCCGCCCAGGTATTTTCCACGGGAATCGTGGAGGGCGATGCGGTCACCTATCTGACGACGCAGTATCTCTACGGCCCGGGCGGGCCGGTCGTCAGTTGCTCAAGCGGAGCGCCGCGCGAAAAGGCAGGCCGTTTGTGCATGGCTACGAAATCTATCTCGAAGGCGCCTCGCTTGTTTACGAATCCGGCACCTGCCCCCTGACGCTCTTGACCGCGGACGGCAAGACGGAACAGGTCAAGCTCAGTGAGTCGGGCGATGCCACCACGGCGTTTACTCTTGAGATGCAGGCAGCCGTCGACGGCGTGGCCGCTGGGCGGGAACCGAACTTGCTCGCCGGCAAGCTGGCGCGCGATGCGTTGGAATTATGTCATCGCGAGTGCGAATCGGTGAAGACGGGGCGTGCGGTGGCGATTGGGTAGTGGGCCAATATCCGCGGGTTTCGGAGTACCTCAACCCGCGGCTTGATCATGCCACCAAGCCGCGGGTTGAGGTACTCCGAAACCCGCGGGTCCATGGTGCCACGCCATTATCAATACCGGAAGAATCAATACCGGAAGATCACATCAAACGTCAGCCGAAATCCGTCCATCTGCCGGCTGGCGTTGAAGACGTTGAATTCGCCGGTCAAGCCAAGTTGCAGCGCTTCGGAAACTTTGTAACGGGCACCCAGCGCGACCGTCAACTCATTGAGCCCATGCACGGTCGCGGAGCCGAAGTGAAACAGGTCACGGCCCTCGAAGTTGATCGGCTCGTGGTTGCCGTTGGCGGCGTAATAGGTGTAGTTGAGCTCGACGAGCGGATAGATTTTCTTCAGGTTGCCAACGTCATAATCGAGGTGGAAGCTGGCATAGAAGAAGTCGCCGCGCGGGCTGCCGAAGCCGCGGGAATAGCCGTCGGTGTTCATGAAGTTGAAGCTGCCATAATCGCTGCGGCCGAAATTCTGGGCAATGCTGAAATACGGCGTGAGGCCTAAATCATGCGTATTTTGAAAAGCGCCCCCGAGCCGATAGGCACCTCGAAGATGAGGCCGAAGGCGGCGACGGTGCCGCTGGTTTCGTTGCGGATAAAGGTGACCTTGGGACCGAGATGGAGTTCGCTTAGGCCGGTGTTCTTTTGGAAGTCTCCTTGGGGATTGCGCGGGTTGCTGACGACCAAGCCAAACTCATCGACGGTGAGCGATAGCCAGTCGGTGAACGCGACGCTGGCGCGGGTGCCGAGGAAGAAGTTGTTGCCGCCGGCGTAGATCGGATTGGAGCTGGGCGTATGTTGCCAAAAGAATAGCGGGCGCACCTCGGTCAACGCACGGGGATCTTCGAAATAAAAGGGATTGGAGACCGGGGAGGCGAAAACATCGAAGTGATGATCGCTTTGAAACGGCGTGCGCCCGGCAGCGCCGCCGGTGACGTCACCCCACAGGCCCTTGAATTTATCGCAGAACTTGGAGAGAAAGCCGCCACCGGACGTCGCGGTGTTGGCCACGCCGCAGTTGTAGGCTTCTTCGGCGGGATTCGGTCCCGCGACCGCCGCCGGCGCGCCCCCGAAACCAGGCGGAGGCGGTGGGGGCGGCGGCGGGGCGGGTTCGGCGCTTTGACCGCGAACCAAGATGCCCGCGTTTACTGGTGTGAGCGGCTCATAATGGCCTTCGCGTTCGGGAGTTGAGGTATAACTGACGGTGCGCAAGACTTCGGGCTGGCCCAGACTGACCGCGTGGGTGATGGTGGGCGTTTCCGCACGTTTGGCTGGACGCCAAACCAATTCTTCGCCTTGGCCCTGACACGTCCACACCAGGACTGCCAAAGCCGCCATGCCTTGGGTTCTTGCGCATCCCATCATCCTCCGGGTGGAGCCGGCGCTTGCCCTTACGCCTTGTAGAGGCGCTTGCTCCCTTTCGGTTTCGACCAACTTTACCGCCTGTGTGCAGTATCCCGGCGCGCCCATCGGCTTCCATGGATAGACCACCCAGTCACAATCGGCATAGGCGACAGATGGGACGCGGGCGTCAAAGTGACTGGTGATAAGACGGGAAAAGAGGGCAGACAAAAGAGCCGCGCACGCAGTAAGCGGTTTCGCAGGCGCGTCACGATTGATCCGCTTACTGCGTGCGGGGCTCTTTACAGTGGCCGGTGGGCGACGACGTTGCTGAGCCGGCCGATGCCGGCGATGTCGATCTGGATAATGTCGGCGACGGCGAGCGTGAAATCGTCCGGCGGCACGATGCCGGTTCCGGTCATTAGAATGACGCCTTGCGGAAAGGTGTTTTCCTTGCCGAGCCAGCTTATGAGATCGGCGAACGTACGTGCCATCTTGGCAATGCTGGTCGCGCCTTCGAACACGGCTTTGCCTCCCCGGTCAATTTGCAATTTTATGGTGACCTCAGACATTTGCGGCATGGCATCGGCCAGGGTGATGACCGGACCCAAAGCGCAGGCACGGTCGTAACATTTAGCTTGCGGAAGATAGAGCGGGTTTTCGCCTTCGATGTCGCGCGAACTCATGTCGTTGCCGATGGTGAAACCGACCAGTTTAAGTTGCGGGGATATCACCAGAGCCAATTCCGGCTCCGGCACGTTCCAGCGGCTATCGCGGCGAATGTGGACGGCCTCACCAGGACCGGCCACGCGATAGGGCGGTGCCTTAAAGAACAACTCGGGCCTCGGGGCCGTGTACACCGCGTCATAGAACTGGGCGGCTCCTTCCGATTCGCGTTCGCGTGCCTCTTGGCTGCGCTTGTAAGTCACGCCGGCGGCCCACACTTCTTGTTGGTCGATGGGTGCCAGCAACGTCACATCTTCAAGCGGCCAGCGATCGCCGCTTTCGCCAAGAAGTTCTTGCGCGATTCGGCGTGGATTCTCGGCATGCAAGACGTCGCTCAACGTTCGCACCTCGCCGGTGGCGTCGAGAGTCAGCGGGCGCACGTGGTCGTCAGCGACGACACCCGCACCCGTTTCGCCCGTTTCAAGCTGATACTTGCAAAGCTGCATGGCGAACCTCGTTTAATGAGCTTTTTATGATAATCAGAAGCGCCCGGCTCCGGGATCGCCGAACGTATGGGTTTCCACCTGGCCGCCGGGCCAATCCAGCAGCAACAGTCGCTTGAAATGGTAATCGCCGCCGATGTTGAAGGTGGGCACGCCATCGAGGACACCCGCGCGCTCGCGGTGTGTATGTCCAGAAACGATGCAAGCAAGGCGAGTCGCTCGCGCGCGCAGAAAGTTTTCGAGTCCCGCATTTCCTGACAGAGCATCCCAGAGAAGCTCGTCCACGCCGCGCGGTGGGGCGGCGCGGAAAGTTCAACCCATAAAGCGCCGGATGATGAGTGAGGACAAGCACCTTGTCAACCGTTTGAAGCGCCGTGTCGATGTGTTGGCGGAGCGCATCGACGACGAGTGTTGTAAAGCCGGCGTCGTCCAGGGACCAGCGCACAAAGCGCCCGTCGTTGTGCCGGCCGCGCGTGAAGGACTTGGTTTGCAAACGCCACTGCCAATCGGGTGTTTCGCGCTGCAATTTCTCCAGGGACCACGAGTAATCGTACCAGTTGATCGAGCCGGCGACTGCGAACCCCTGATGCGGCAACAACAAGGGCGCGTGATCCAGATAGTGAAAGCCATAAGCGGTGCATAGGTTTGGTAGATGATCTTGATAAACGTGGAGCGAATCGCCGCGTGGGTCGTCGGCAGACACCCAGATGTCATGGTTGCCCGGCACCAGGGCTTTCGGGCAACCAAAAGCTTGAAAAAGCCGCAGGCATTCGCCGAAATGATCTTCGGTCCCCTGGTCGCCGCCCAAAAGCAAGACATCGGGCGGGTGGGCTTCCAGCAACTCGACGAGGCTCCGAGTCGCTTCGTCGCCCCGCTTGTTGTGACCCCAGTGCAAATCGGCGGTGATGGCAATGCGCATGCTGTTATTGGACGAAGCCGCCGAAAAACAGCAAGCCCATGAGTTTTGCTCATGGGCTTGCCATAGGGAAAGTATATAAAATGGGCCGCCGACAATCCCCTCTCTGCCGTACGGCCCCGAGGTCCTCTTCTTCTCCCCAAAAGTTGAGGACAAAAGAAAGGTAGGTCACGCCGGGCGGAAATGCAAATGCGGGGCGGCGAAATCCGTATTGTCGTTACGGCCGCTTTTCCGGGATGCCTTGTACAGGCGCCGGCAAGGGAATGGGCAAGACTAGAATTGAGTCGAAGGCGCGAGCAAATAGAATCGACGATGATTCTCATTGCCGATGGATTAGGGGATAAGTGCGACAGCACTTTTTGCCAACCGCCGCTTTAGTTATAATTCTGGAGAGCCTTCAATATAAGGAGTACCCGCGTGAGCAGTGCCGCCATTTCCTATCCCCATATCACCGTCGACAAAGAGGGGGTCGTCCGCTTGGGCACGACGCGCTACAAAGTTTTGCACCTCGCCGGTGAGCATTATCATCACGGCTGGTCGGGAGAAGAGCTTCTCCGTCAGCATCCTGATCTGCGGCCCGAAGAGGTTTATGCCGCTCTTACTTACTTTTACGACCACTTCGATGAAATGGTAGCGCAATTACAGGCTCAGGCGGGCGCGGCAGATGCACTCCGGGTTGGTCAACGCTTGACCCGAGCGGAACTTTTGGCCCGCAAGAAAAATGCGCTGATGCCCGTCAAGTATTACATGGACGTTCATATCCCTGCGGGCATCACTGCGGGACTGCGGCGACGGCAAATCGACGTTGCCACCAGCCAGGAGGATGGCACGCAAGAGCACAGCGATGAAAGTCTGCTCAGGCGAGCAAGCGAACTTGGCCGGGTGTTATTCTCGCAAGATCAAGATTTCCTAACGATCGCACGCCGGTGGCAAACGGAATCTCGACACTTTATCGGTCTGATATTCTCATCTCAACACGTGAGTATTGGCAGGATTGTTGCCGATTTAGACCTTGTAGCTCATTGCTGCGCAGAAGTAGAACTTGCCAACAACGTGTTCTACTTGCCGTTGCCGTGATGCCTCGCGCCGCCAATCCCTTTTCTTTGTACCGAAGCCGACCATGGCGGTTTTCTTCCTCCCGCCTTAATCGTTCTTTCGTTCCGCATACTTCACCTTGCGTCCCTTCTCCAATCCCAATACACTGCCATTTTCGTCGCACTTGGCCGCGAAAACGTGTGAACCCCACCAGAAACAGGCGCTAATGCAGTACGACCCATCAAATCCCCTTATTGTGCAAGGAGATAGGTCAATCCTTGTCGAAGTGGATAACCCGCGCTACTCGGAGGCGCCGCGACGCCCTGGCACCGTTTGCGGAACTGGAAAAAAGTCCTGAACATATACATACGTATCGGTTGTCGAACCTGTCATTGTGGAACGCCGCCGCCGCGGGCATGACGGCGGACGAGATGGTCGATGTCTTGCGCCGCTACAGCAAGTTTCCGCTGCCGACCAACCTCGGCGCCGACATCGCCGAATTGGTCAGCCGCTATGGCCGGGTCAAGCTGGAGCGCTTCGAGGACAAGCTGCGGCTCGTATGCCCGGATTTGCCGCTTTTGGAAGAATTGGCCCGACAACCGAAAGTGCGCGACTACCTTGGCAAGCGCCACAACAAGTCAAGTTTTCTCATCGAGCCGGCCTTTCGCGGCGTTTTGAAGCAAGGGCTGATCGCGGTCGGCTATCCCGCCGAGGACTTGGCCGGATATACCGAAGGCGCGCCGCTGCCGATAAACCTGCGGCAGGTCACGCGCAACGGCCTCCCCTTTCATGTGCGCGATTATCAGCGTGAATCGGCAGACATTTTTTACGCGGGGGGCGACGTGCGAGGCGGCAGCGGCGTCATCGTGCTTCCTTGCGGCGCCGGCAAGACCATCGTGGGCATCGCCGCCATGGCGCTCATGCAAAAGGCGACCCTGGTGCTGACCACCAGCATCACCGCGGTCAAGCAGTGGATACGCGAAATCCTCGACAAGACCGATCTCAAGGACAGCGACGTCACCGAGTATTCCGGCGAAGTGAAGCAAATCGGCTCAGTCACCGTGGCGACATACCAAATTCTCACCCACCGTTCGGACAAGAAGGAAGAATTTCCTCATTTCAAGGTCTTCGACCAACGCGACTGGGGACTCATCATTTACGACGAAGTCCACCTCCTGCCAGCTCCCGTCTTTCGCGTCACTGCTCAGATTCAGGCGCGGCGCCGCCTTGGACTGACTGCCACCTTGATTCGCGAGGACGGTCGCGAGGAGGATGTCTTCACGCTCATCGGGCCCAAGAAGTATGACGTGCCTTGGCGCGAGCTCGAAACGCGCGGCTGGATTGCCGAGGCCAATTGCACCGAAGTCCGCATCGCCCTGCCCGAGCCGCTCCGCATGGAGTATGCGGTGGCCGAGTGGCGCAACAAGTATCGGCTCGCCAGCGAAAATCCCGCCAAGGAAGACGTGGTCGCCAGGCTCTTGGAGGAGTATGCCGGCAAGCAGGTGCTGGTCATCGGCCAATATCTGCACCAGTTGCGGCAAATGAAAAAGCGCTTCAACATTCCGCTCATCACCGGCCAAACGCCCAACCTTGAGCGGGAGGATTTGTATGGCCAATTCCGCCGCGGCGAGATTCGCCAACTCATTCTTTCCAAGGTCGGCAATTTCGCCATCGACTTGCCCGATGCCAACGTGCTGATCCAGGTTTCTGGGACGTTCGGGTCGCGGCAGGAGGAAGCCCAGCGCTTGGGACGCATTCTAAGGCCCAAGGCCAACGGCGATTTGGCGCATTTTTTCACGCTAGTGACGCGCGACACTCGCGAAATTGATTTCGCCCACCATCGCCAACTATTTCTGACCGAGCAAGGCTACAGCTACCAGATCGCCGACGGCGGTGACCTCGTGGCCAGCGCGGTTCGCAAAACCGGCTGAACGATGCCGGACACCCTGGAGTTCGCTGCCGATGGACAAAGCCCGCATCCCGGTGAAGTTGCACCGCCGCGTCTGCCTGCTGCAGACGGAAGACGCAGTGCTCGCCGAGGAAGTCTTGGCTAACCGCAAACTCGCTCAAGATGTCGTCGGTCGCATCGCGGAGCGCGTGCTGCTAATCCGGCCCGGACGCGTCGAAGCCGTTGTTGCCGAGCTTCAGAAAATGGGTCATACTCCGCAAGTTGTATCGTGATGTCAGTTGCGCCCCTCGCGAAGGATTTGGCCGTGATGCGCTCCGCTGCGCAGTCGCGGCTAAACGACGGTCCCTACCCAATGGTTTCCTCCATCCCAAACGAGCTTTGGACCGATCATCTCCGGCGCACGCTGCTGAGCTACGATGAGCCACTGTTGCGCCAGGTCTCCACCAAGCTGTGCAAGCCACGCAACCATTGGCCGGTCGCCGAATTGATCGACCGCTGCTTGACGAACCTAACGAATGCGGCGGTCCTGGATCGACGCTTGCGTGATCTCGACGCCCCTGGCCGGCTCATTTTGACGCTTATCGCGCACAGCCGACAAAACCTTTGGCCCGTGGGCAATTTGATCGAAACGTTGGTCACGCTGGGCGTCGCCGATGGTCTGGGGTCCGTGCAAGGGCTGCTCGAAGCCGGGTTGTTGTATCCCAGCCTGTTTCCGCTGGGGCCGGAATCCGACCAAAATCAGCCGCGCGCCGGT
Organism: uncultured Planctomycetota bacterium; assembly: GCA_963750865.1. Lineage (GTDB taxonomy): Bacteria > Planctomycetota > Planctomycetia > Gemmatales > Gemmataceae > CAVVSQ01. Next base: position 162,700 of record CAVVSQ010000012.1, on the reverse strand, counting down.
CGAGCGCGCCTCAAAGGCTTCGACTACTGGTTGGCCCAAAGCACCGCGCCGGCCGTTTTGCGCATCCTGCCGTCATGGAGCGGGCGCTCGGCGAAGTGCTGGCGTGGCCGGACGAGCCCCAACTAGCCGTCGAGGCCGGCGCGTCGGCTCAAGAGTCGGACGGCCTGGAATGGCTGTTGCGCCTGGCAATCATTTGGCAGCAAGTCGCCGGCGCTCCCTTGCGGCGAACGCAACAGCGGGATTTCTTCAAGCGCGATCTGGATCGCCTCCGCGCGGACCCTCTTCTCAGCACGCCGCCCAGCGATAGCCTTCTCGCTCTCCCTGACCTTGGCCTATTCATCGTTGCGCTGGCGCTGGCGACAGGCGTGCTCGAAGAAACCGAGGGCGAAATCCGCGCCGGCGCCTTTCCGGCTGCATGGAACGACGGCTTGGCGCCGGCACTCGCATCGCTTTGGTCCACGCTCCCACGCCTGGAATCTTGGAACGCTGCTGATGGTTGGCAAATCGCGACGACTCCCGGCAATCCCTATCCGTCCGTGTATTTGCTGTCGATGTTGCTTTTGAGCCGCATCCCGGATGACAAGTGGGCAAGACCGGAGGCGGTCGAAGCATGGATTGTGCAGCGCCACCCGTATTGGAACCCGAGCCGACTTGAGGTGGCATCCGAGCGCGACCTTTCCGAGGCGCGCAATTCGTGCTAATGGCAAAGCGAAGGCGGAAGCAGACACGGGCCAACCTGCCGGAGTGGCGAGCTTTCTCTTGGGCGTCGCCTTTCCCATGCGCTTGCTGCAAACCGCCAAGGACAGCGCCGGCGAAAGAGTAGTGCGGCTGTCGCCGCTGGGGCGCTGGCTCATGGGATTGGCCAACGACCCAGGCCAACAAGCGACGTTCGCGCAAACGTTGCTCGTGCAACCGAATCTCGAAATCCTGGCCTACCGCCAAGGTTTGACGCCGGCGCTGATCGTGTCGCTCACGAAGGTCGCGACTTGGAAGGGGCTGGGGGCCGCGTGCACGCTCCAATTGGAGCCGCACAGCGTATATCGGCGCCTCGAAGCTGGGGAGACGTTCGCCTCACTGATGCAACTCTTGGAACGCCACGGGATGAAGGCGCTGCCGACGGCGGTGCTCGATTCGCTGCGCACCTGGAGCAACAAACGCGACCGCATCAGCGTCTATCCCGCGGCGGCCCTGTTCGAGTTTCCCGGCCCAGCCGAGCTCAACGACGCCCTGGCGCGCGGACTCGCCCGCGGTCCGCCTCACCGACCGCCTGGCAATCGTGCCCAACGAAGCGGCGATCGACTACCGGCATTTTCGCCTCACCGGCACCCGCGACTATTGCTTGCCGCCGGAAAAGTGCGTCGATGTGGAAGCGGACGGCGTCACATTGAGTGTCGACCTGGCCCGCTCGGATTTGCTGCTCGAAACGGAAGTGCAAGGCCTGGCCGAACCCTTGGTCCGGCCGCGGCATCCCAGGACGCCGCCTCTACTGCCTGACTCCCGCGTCACTCGCCGCCGCGCGCCAAGCCGGCTGGAGCTTGGCCAATTTGGAAACATGGTTTTTGCACCGCACGGGCCTGCCGCTGTCAGCGGCCGGGCAACTCTTGTTCCTCGCCGGCGAGCTGCCGCCGCTCGACCTTCGCAGGCAGATCGTCTTGCACACGCCGACCGCACTGGCAGCCGATGGTTTGCAGCAATGGCCCGCAACGCGGGCGCTGATTCAAGCTCGGCTTGGACCGACGACGGTGGCCGTCGCCGAGCAAAATGTGGAAGCGTTGCGTGCTCGTTGCCAGGAATTGGGTCTACGGCTGTTTCAGGGTGAAGGATAAGAATCGATACTTGCCGAGTTCCAACTTTCAACTTCCAAACTTTATGTGGGACGGCTCTCCTGAGCCGTCCCACACGGCGCAACGGCTCAGGAGAGCCGTTCTACACATAAATGGTTCGCGACTGCACCGGGTGCCACGGGCAGCTTGTCTGCCCGTGCGAGCCGAAGGAGCCTCCGCTCGCCGACACGGGCGGACAAGCCGCCCGTGGCACCCGGTCCAGTCGTGGCACCCAGCTGCCCGTGCCACGCGAGCCTAGGCAGCTCGCCGGGCTTGCGCGCGTAGAAACGCCGCGCAACTTTGCACCACGCGGCGCTGCTGCTCGCCGGTGACCTCGGGGAACATCGGCAGTGCCAGCACGGACCGTGCCGCCTCTTCGCTGGCGGTGAAATCGCCGGCGCCATGGCCCAGATAGGCGAGACATTCCTGCAGATGCAACGGGACCGGATAATAGATTTCGCAACCGATCTTGTCCGCTTTCAAGTGATGCATCAGCGCGTCCCGCTGGCCGCGACGGACTCTCACCACGTATTGGTTGAACACGTGCCGCTGCTTGGGTCGCACCGTCGGCCGCTGCAAGAAGTGTGTCAAATGCTCTTCCTCGATCAGCGCGTCGTAGCGCTGCGCCGCCGCTTGCCGTTGCGCCGCCCAGCTATCGAGGTGCGGCAATTTAACGCGCAGCAGGGCCGCTTGGAGCGCATCCAGGCGGGCGTTCCAGCCCATGATTTTGTGATGATAGCGTGGCTCCATGCCGTGGCCACGCAAGCAAATCAATAGTTTGGCGCAGTCGGAATCATTCGTCACCACCATGCCGCCGTCGCCAAAGCCGCCCAGGTTTTTGGACGGATAAAAGCTGAAGCAGCCAATGGCGCCAAGCGTGCCGGCACGCTTGCCTTGATACTCCGCCCCGAGCGCCTGAGCGGCGTCCTCGACAATGGGCAAGTCATGCCGAACCGCGAGATCCAACAGCGGGTCCATGTCGGCGCATTGACCGAACAAATGCACCGGGATGACCGCCTTGGTCCGCGTCGTGATTTTGTTTTCGACTTGGAGCGGATCGATGTTGTACGTCAAGGGATCGATGTCGACGAACACCGGCCGAGCGCCGAGTCGGCAGACGGCCCCGACCGTGGCGAAAAACGTGAACGTCGGCAAAATCACTTCATCCGCGGGACCCACGCCCAGCGCCGTCAGCGCGAGGAGCAAGGCGTCCGATCCCGAGGAGCAACCGATGCCATGAGCCGCGCCGCAATATTGCGCGATCTCGGCCTCCAGACCGGCGACCTCGGGCCCCATGATGAGTTGCCCGGATTCGAGCACACGGTTGACGGCTTCGTGTAGTTCACCTTGGAGCGCCCGATATTGGGCCTGAATGTCGCAAAGGGGAATTGCGTGCGCGTTCATGTGCCGACTCCCTTCCCTGGGACTGCCACCTGGCGAGGCCCGAAGTTATGGTGAGCAAGGAAAAGAATCAAGCCGTCTTTCAAGCCGCGGGATGAGGCACTCCGAATCCCGCGGATCTCTTGGGACGAAAAGCCAAGCCACGGATGAAACACGGATAAAACACGGATCGATTTATTGAATCGCTTTTATCCGTGTTCGATCCGTGTTCCATCCGTGGCTACGCTTTGGCGTTTACAATGCCCGGCGCAACTCCGCTTCCAGATCGCCCACTTGCAGCGTGCGATTGAGGACCCGGCCATCCTTGCCGATCAGGAACAAAGTCGGCAGGCCGTTGATGCCGTAGGTGGTCGCCAGCGGACTATTGAGACCGCCGCCGTCCTTGGCTGCCTGAAATATATGGATGCCCGCAACCGGGTTCTTTTGCAAGAACTGACTGGCCGCCGCAGCCGTGTCGTCCAGGCTGACGCAGACGATCTCCATGTCCTTGGCGTGCGCGGCGCGCAAACGCTGCAGCGTGACGAAATCGCGCTCGCACACGGCGACCTTGCTGGCCCAGTAATACACCACGACCACCTTGCCCTTGAGGCTGGCGATATCGAACATGGCGTTGGTGCCCAATTGTGGGGCCGCCAGTTCCAGGGGACGGCCGATCAGACCAAGGCGCGTTTCCGAGCCCTTCGCCTTCGCCGCTAGCGGATGACTGGGGAAGTCTTCATAGATGCGCCGATACCAACCCTTGGCTTCTTCGTCCTTGCCGGTCGATTCGCTGCCGTTGGCCAGTTGCCAAAGGGCGTCGGGAGTGTCCTCAGCTTTCGGATAGGCCTTGGCGAATTTTTCGAGCTTATCGAGCCATTCATCCTGAATCTTGGCAACATTCGGCCCGGCCAGCTTGATGGCGTAGGCCGCCAGGAGCTCGCGATACACTCCATAAGCCGCCAGGTTGCTGCCCGGCATCTTGGCAACCAGCGCATCGCGGCGCGAGGCCAATTCGCTCAACGCTTCCGTATTGCCCGCTTGATAGGCGGCGTTGAGATTGTCGAAAATCTGCTTGATCCAACTTTCCTGCTCCTCCGCCTTCACTTCGTTGAGGATTTTTTTGATGACGGCGACGCGACTTAGGTTATAGTCCTGGACGACTTTGTCGACCTGCGGGTCGCGTTGAGGCGGCGGGGCCTTGGCGTCGAGGGCGGTCAACTCCTCATAGAGCCGGCGCAAAACCAAGTTGTCCTGGCCGCCGCCTGAAGGCGTCAAATCGTTGTCGGGGAGGCTTGGGCCATCGACCAGGCGCCAGGCCATGCCGACCTTGATCATTTCCCCGGTCTGGACCCAATCGTGTTTTTTGTCCTTGTCGCCCGACTCGAAGAGGATCGTGCGATAGGGGTGACGAAACTGATCTTGCTCGGCACCGTTGATGTCGGCCGGAATGCAATGCGGCGTGGCCGATTCGATGCTCACCAAACGCGACTTGGCATCGAGTTGCGGCAGTTTGGCGCGGACCGCCTGAAACTTGGCCGGCGCTCCCGTCACCAGGCCCAGCATGCGCTGGGCTTCGTTCGCCGGCAAGCTCATCGTGCGCATGTCCGTGTCGGTGATGAACAAAGCTTGGAGGCGCGCGAGATCTCCCTTGGCGAGAGCCGTGTAGACTTCTTGGGCGAGCTCCTCGGCGGAAATCCATTTCCAGGAGTCGATCTTGCCGTCTTCCTCCTTCGAGACGCCCCACTTCATGCCGGCGCTGTTGAGCCAGCGATATTGGTCCTTTTTGCGGTTGAAGTTGGTGTCAAGCTCGCGGAAGACTTCGACGCCGTCTTTGTAATAGGACCAGGTGTCGAAGCTTTGGCCGCCGGTGATGGAATAGCACCGCACTCGTTGTTTCTTGGCGTCAAAAAGGATCCAGCTTCCCGAGCCCGCCCGCTTACCCGGGACCCACTTGACCTCGCAAGCGGCATACTCATCGGAAGTTGGCGTGCTGATTTGAACGTCCGCGAAATCCGGCTTATAGATGGTGAGCATTTCCTGCACGGTCACGGCCCAGGCGGGACTGGCCCCGGCCATCAGCAAGAGGCAGCCCGTTAAAAACCTATTCCGCGCAATGGTTTTCGCCATCGCTGACTCCTTTCAAGAAACAAATTCGATACGACCCTCCTAATATCGGCAACCGGCATCGTCGTTAGTGAGCGCAAACCTGGAAAAGACGTGGGTGCCGTTATAAGGCCCCCAACTGTCGTGCAAAGTCAACCGAAATCGGCATGCTCTTTGCTTCAAAAAGTTTCCCGATGGCTCGCGCCGGCGTTAGGTACGAGTAGTGCGACATGGGGTTCAGGGATTCTTAGAGCCTATCCGCGCCGGCGATTTTAACATCAACTAGCAACCGCCCTTGTTCATTGGCGTGTAAGGTGCGCGCCGCGAGAAGTTGACAATCCAAACAATCCCACCTGCGAGGAGCCTATGCCGCAGCAACCTGCCTTGGTCGTATTCTCCCATCTCCGCTGGAACTTCGTTTTTCAGCGACCGCAACATCTTCTTTCCCGCCTGGCCAAAAGGCGCCGAGTGTTGTTCATTGAGGAGCCGCTTGAATCGGCCACGGGTGAAGCACATTGGGAAATCGATGCCCCAGAGCCGAACGTGAAAGTGTGCCGACCGCGCACGCTGAGTAGCGCTCCCGGATTTCACGCGGGGCAATTGCCGGGCCTCGCCACGATGGTCGACGATTTGCTGCACGCCGAAGGCGTCGACAAGTATGTGCTGTGGTTTTATTCGCCGATGGCGGCGCCCTTGGCCCAGTCGCTGCGCGGCGAGGCCACGATTTACGATTGCATGGACGAGTTGTCGGCGTTTTTGCACGCGCCGCCGGAGTTGCTCCTTCGGGAAATCGAGCTTCTCCAGCGTGCGGACGTGGTATTCACGGGAGGGCCCAGCCTTTACCGGGCAAAAAAGGATCGCCATCCCAACGTTTTTTGTTTCCCTAGCAGCGTCGATGCGAAACACTTCGGCCAAGCCCGGAGCGAAGCCGGCGACGCGTCCGAGCAAGCAGCCTTGCCGCACCCGCGCCTTGGGTTCTTCGGGGTCATCGATGAGCGCTTCGACATCGACTTGCTGGCTTCGCTCGCGGAAGCGAGGCCCGGCTGGCAATTCTGCATGGTGGGGCCGGTCGTCAAGATTGATCCCACTACGTTGCCTCGACACGCCAACATCCATTACTTCGGGCAGCGAACCTACGCGGACTTGCCGTCCTTCTTGGCCGGCTGGGACGTTTGCTTGCTCCCCTTCGCTCGCAATGAGGCCACGCGCTTCATTAGTCCGACAAAAACGCTCGAATACATGGCGGCCGAACGGCCCATCGTCAGCACGCCCATCGCCGACGTGGCCGAGCCCTATGGGGACATCGTTTACCTGGGAGCCACCCCGGACTCTTTCCTGGCAGCCTGCGAACGCGCCTTGAGCGCCTCCGCCGACGAGCGCGCGGCCCGCACGACCAAAATGCGCGCGGTGCTGGCGCGTACGTCGTGGGACAAGACCGTCGTTGCCATGGAGGCAATCATTCAAGAAGCGATCCGTAAAAACAGGGCCGTTCGTTCACGAAAAAATCGGTTAGCCGCATCCGCATCGACACCCGCCCTATCAGCCGGCGCCGGCCGCTCGGGCGAAGCGTTTGGCCATCGACGTGCCCAGGCGAAGTCAAGCACGCCGCCGGTCGTGATCGTAGGGGCTGGTCCAACCGGGCTGAGCGCCGCCTATCACCTGGGCAAAGACGCGCTGTTGCTGGAACAGAACAGCCACGTCGGCGGCTGGTGCCGCTCGATTCAATCGAAGGGCTTCACCTTCGATTATGCCGGACACATCATGTTTTCCAACGACCCTTACGTGCACGAACTCTATCGCTTGCTGCTCAAGGATAACGTGCATTGGCAGGATCGCGAGGCGTGGATTTGGAGCAAGAGCGTTTATACTCGTTATCCGTTCCAGGGAGCACTCCATGGCCTGCCCGCGGACGTGATCAAGGAATGCCTGCTCGGCGCCATCGAAGCACGCTTTGGGCCACTGTCGTCAACGGGCGCTCCGCCGCAGCTCAACGGCCACGCCAACGGCAGTGCACTCAAAGACAAGCCGGCTAAGGGCGCCCTAGCCAACGGAAAAAACGGCAGGAACGGTACGGGCCGGCATTGCGATCACGGCGACATCAAGGATTGTTGCGCCGATGGGATCATGGAAAGCACGGCTCGGCTCTTGCAACGCAACGGCACGCCCGCGTCCGCCTCGACCGAGCCGAAAAACTTCGAAGAATTCATTTACAAGGTCTGGGGAGCGGGAATCGCCAAGCATTTCGCGATTCCTTACAATCGCAAGCTTTGGGCGGTGCCGCTTTCCGAGATGGAAACAAGCTGGCTGGGCGGACGCGTGCCGATGCCCGACATCGGCGAGATGATCGACGGCGCACTGAACCCGGTGCCCAAGCCGATGGGGCCCAACGCCCGCTTTGGCTATCCCCTCCGCGGCGGTTTTCAAGCCTTGATGGATGCGTTCGTGCCGCTGCTTGAGGGGCCCACGCGTTTGCAGACCCGCGTGAGCAAAGTGTCCGCGCCGCGCGGATCATCACGCTTGACGACGGGACGGAGGTGCCCTTCGAATACTTGATTAGCACCATGCCCTTGCCTGTGCTTATTCGCGCTGGGTGAAGAAGTGCCTGACGAAGTCCGCGCTGCGGCGGCGGGACTGCGCCATGTCTCCGTGCGCTGCGTTCATATAGGCGTGGGCCGAGAAAAGCTTACGGAGAAACACTGGATTTACTACCCCGAGGATACCGTATTTCATCGCATTTTCGTGCAAGGCAACGCCAGCCCGCACTGCAATCCCCCAGGCGGCTTCGGCCTCACCTGTGAGATCACCTATTCGGAGCACAAACCCCTGCCCTGCGACGGCCCGGCACTCATCGAGCGCTGCATCCGCGATTGCCAAAACGTGGGTTTTTTCAAAAAAGCCGATCCGATCGTCACGGCGCTTCAGTGCGATCTGCCGCATGCGTATGTCGTTTACGACCACGCCCGCCCGCAAAACGTGCGCACGATTCGCGCCTGGTTGGCTCAGCAAAACATCTTGCTGGCCGGCCGCTACAGCGAATGGGAATATTACAACTCCGATCACGCCTTCCTCGCGGGTAAAAAAGCTGCCGACCGCGTCCGCGAACTACGAGGCCAAACCACCAAAGCGGCGATCACGGCTTGATCGATTTGGGAGGACGATCAATGCAAAGCATTCGTGGCACGAGCCTGCCCACGCTCGAGCTTTGGGGAGGCGTCGAATGCACCATCAATCGTGTCGGCGACACGTTTTATCACCAACTCGACGCCAGCGGCCACAGGCACCGGCTTGCGGATCTGGACTTGTTCGCCGGCCTGGGCATTCGGACGCTGCGTTATCCCGTACTGTGGGAGCAGGCGCAAGCAGGCTTGACCGATGCGATCGATTGGCGCTGGCTGGATCAACGCCTCGGGCGCCTAAGCAGCGTGGCCATTTCCCCGATCGCCGGTCTCGTGCATCACGGCAGCGGACCGCGCGGCACGGATTTGACCGACTCCTCCTTTGCGGCCGGCTTGGAAGCTTTTGCGCAAAATGTGGCCGAGCGCTACCCACGGATCGACGCGTACACGCCGGTAAACGAACCGCTGACTACCGCGCGCTTCAGCGGCCTTTACGGCCATTGGTATCCGCATGGGCGCAGCGACCATCAATTCGCGCGAGCGCTTCTCAATCAATGCCGAGGAGTGGTTCGCGCGATGGAAGCGATTCGTGCCATCAATTCAATGCCCGGCTCGTGCAAACCGAGGATTTAGGCAAGATCTACGCGACGCCGAGCCTGGCCTACCAGGCGGACTTCGAGAATGAGCGGCGTTGGCTCACCTGGGACATTCTGAGTGGACGGGTCGATAAGCGGCACCCTTTATGGGCTTACTTGACCCAAGACGCCGGCATCGAAGAGGCGGAGTTGCACTGGTTCACCGCTCACCGATGTCCGCCAACCATTATCGGCATCAATTACTACGTAACCAGCGAGCGCTTTCTCGATGAACGCCTGGAGCGTTACCCCGAGCATGCTCAAGGCGGCAACGGCCGGCAAGCTTACGCCGATATCGAGGCCGTTCGGGTGCTTGCACAAGGCATAGCTGGACCCGGAGCGATGATTCGCGAGGCTTGGCAGCGTTATCGCTTGCCCATAGCACTCACCGAGGTCCACCTGGGATGCAGTCGCGAGGAGCAAATGCGTTGGCTGCGCGACGTTTGGCAGGCGGCGGAGGGACAGCGCCCGCGGCGTCGACATGCGCGCCGTGACCGCCTGGTCGTTGCTCGGAGCATTTGACTGGAACAGCTTGCTGACTCGGCGCGCCGGCTGTTATGAATCGGGCGTCTTTGATCTGCGCGGACCTCAGCCACGCGCCACGGGGTTGGCGAGCCTGATTCGCGAGTTCACGAGCGGGCACAAGCCGACACATCCGACACTTTGCCGCACGGGTGGTGGCACCGACCAGACCGCCTTCTTTACCCCGAGGTGGGCGTGGAGAATTCGCACCTCCAAGCTGAAGGTTGGCGCGCCAGTCGCTGGCAGCGGGCTCAGCCTATCCTCATTGTGGGCGGCCACTCGCCCTTGGGTCAGGCGTTTGCGCATTTTTGCGGCCGCCGCGGCCTGGCTTATAAGGTTGTGAAACGGCATGCGCTAGGGTCGGGCACCGCACACTGGATTGGCGCCCTGCTGGCTCGTTTGCACCCTTGGGCGGTCGTGAACGCGGCTGACTATGCCAACGTGGATGCGGCCGAGCGCGAACCGTGGACCTGCTACCAGCAAAACACCGAAGGGCCGGCGCGGCTCGCGGACGCCTGCGCCGCGCCAACGTCGCTCTGCTGACCTTTTCGTCCGACCTTGTTTTCGATGGCCGGCAAAACCGGCCTTATCTCGAAACCGATGAAGTGAATCCGCTGAGCTTCTACGGCCACAGCAAGGTCCAGGCCGAAAAGCGCGTGCTTGACGTCTTGCCCTCCGCCCTGCTCGTGCGGACCGGCGCATACTTCGGACCATGGGACAAACACAATTTCGTGACGATCGCGATGCGAGCGCTGCTTCGCGGACAACGGTTCGCGGCCGCCGACGACATGTTCGTCTCGCCGAGCTATCTTCCCGATCTGGTTAACGCCGGCTTGGATCTTTTGGTGGACGGTGAACGCGGCGTTTGGCATTTGAGCAATGCCGGCGCGGTGAGTTGGGCGGAACTCGCGAGCCTTGCTGCCGACATCGTGCGCATTGACCAAGCGCCGCTTTATCGGTGCGCAACCAAGCAGTTGGGCCTGCGAGCGCTGCGACCGCCCTATAGCGTGCTGACCACGAAACGCGGTGCACCATTGGCTGCATTGGAAGACGCGTTGGAACGCTATGGACGGGAGTGCACGCAACTTTCCATGGAGACCGCAGTCGCTATTTGAAACAAAAGTGCGCACCGTTATCTACAGCGTGACCTGCCAAAAGCTGCTCTTTTGATGCGGATTCGTGTGATTCACGCACGAGTGCTGGCCCCGCGGTTTCCGGCACGAAAAATGCACGACTAAATCACAACGCGTGGCCGGCGCTGAAAACGCCAAAAACCATTCTCCGCTTAATTAGCCATTATCTCGGAAAAACTCATGATCGAATCCAAGGAAATGATCCGCCCCTATAACGCGGATTTGGTGCTCGCGCCAGATAAGACAAGTCGGGCCGCGGGCCAGCGCATCGAGTCAAGTTCCTTATGCCCCCATCCCCTGTTCGTCGACCATGACGAAGATCCTTTCGAAGTCTATTCTCAGCCCCCCCGCTGGTGGCCCATGCAGGTGGAGCAACTGCTGGCGCGCGAAGCCGCGGAGTGCCGTGCCGAATAGAAGTCTCGGCCTGCCCTTCGTACACCCACCTGTCCTCCACGGCAGCGGAAGGATCCCGATTCATGCACGGCTTCATGTTCGCGACAGGTATCGAAAATAGCTATCCGACCATCGCCAACGGCGTCCGCATCGACCAAATGGAGCAGTGCGGCCATTACGCGCATTGGCGGGAAGATTTGCAACTGGTGCGCGAGCTGGGCATTCACTATCTGCGTTGGGGCCCACCGCTGCCGAGAACGTTTATTGGTCCGGGCACCTATGATTGGGGCTGGACCGATGATGTCATGGACGAGATGCGGACTTGAGATCTGTCCCATCATGGATCTCTGTCATTTTGGCGTCCCAGATTGGTTGGGCAATTTTCAAAACGGCGACTTTCCACGTTATTTCGCCGAATACGCGAGCGCCTGCGCGGCGCTATCCTTATGTCCGTTATTGGACGCCAATCAACGAAATCCTTATCACCACTTTGTTTTCCGCCAAATACGGTTGGTGGAATGAAATGCAGACGACCGACGAGGCCTACGTCCGCGCGACCATTAATGTCTGCCGGGCCAATCTCCTGGCCATGCAAGCCATTCTCGCGAAGATTCCCGACGCGATCTTCATTCAAAGCGAGTCGAGCGAATACGTGCATCCGTCGCGCCCGAGCCTCATCAAGGCCGCCCGCTTTTACAATGAGCGCCGCTTCATCCCGCTTGATCTGACTTACGGCCGCCAAGTTAGCGCCGACATCTACCGTTATTTGTTGGCGCACGGCATGACGGAAGCCGACTATGACTTTTTCATGAATCAGACTTATCGCTTTCGGTGCATCATGGGCACGGATTATTACGTGACCAACGAGCACCTGCTCATCTCGGAGGGACTCACGGTCGCCTCGGGTGAATACTTTGGCTACTATGTCATCGCCCGGCAATATTTCGAGCGCTACGGCCTGCCGCTCATGCACACGGAAACCAACATCAAGGAGCAGGACGGCTCGGTGCAGTGGCTATGGAAAGAATGGAACTCGATGCTGCGCCTTCGCCAAGACGGGGTGCCGATCGTTGGTTTCACATGGTACAGCTTGACCGATCAGATCGACTGGGACATCGCCTTGCGCGAAGCGCGTAATCACGTTCACCCCGTCGGACTCTATGACCTCAAACGACAAATTCGTCAGGTGGGGACGGAATATCGCAAGCTGATTCGCGAGTGGCGCGACTTCTTGCCTTCCGGCACCGCCGCCCTCATGCTGGTGTGACTTTACGCGAGCCGCCGAACACGGAACTCCAAATCCGCGCGGGCGATCCAGCAATCATGAACACAACCGCAAGAACCGCTGATAGGGCTCGTCCCATCGGTCCGAGCCGGCGGGCTCGTAGCGCGTCACTTCGAATGAACGTCGCACGACCTCGCGACCTTCGGCGAGCGTCTTGATAAGGCCCAAACCCAAAAGCTGGGTAAGAATATTGCCGATAGCAGTCGCTTCCACCGGGCCGGCGAGAACGGGGCGCCGGCACGCGTCGGCACAGAGTTGGCACAAGAGCGTGTTATTGCAGCCGCCGCCGACAATATGAATCGTGTCGAGGCGTTTGCCGACCAATTCTTCCAGACGTTCGAGCACCCAGCGATATTTGAGCGCCAGGCTTTCAAGGGCGCAGTGCACGCATCGCGCCGGGACTTTCGGGTGCCGCTTGGCCGGTGCGCCCGCAATAATCTGCGATGGCCTGCGGCATGCTGGCAGGCAAGACGAATGCCTCATCGTCCGGGTTCACCAGGCTCGTGAATGGCGGCGCGCTCAGCGGCCAGCCGCATGAGCGCTTCATAGGAGTACTGTTGACCCGCACGTTCCCAGCACCGGCGGCATTCTTGCACCAGCCATAAACCCATGATGTTTTTGAGTAGCCGGATCGTGCCGCCGACGCCCCCCTCATTGGTGAAATTGACGGCATGGACACGATCATGCGTCAGCGGCTCGGCGATCTCCGCTCCCATGAGTGACCAGGTGCCGGAACTGATGTACGCCCACGAGTCGCCCTGGGCAGGCACTCCGGCCACCGCCGCGGCGGTGTCATGCGACGCCGGGGCGATCACCGGCACTCCCGTCGGCCCGCCAAGACCGCCGCGCAAGGGACCGAGCACCGTTCCGGGCTTCACGAGCGTGCCGAGCATGCGCTCGGGTAGGCCGAAGCGGGCGACCAGGCCGCGCGCCCAGGTGCGCGTGGTAGGGTCAAGCATTTGGCTGGTGCTGGCGTCGGTGTATTCGTTGACCTTGATGCCGGTGAACCAATAGTGGAACAGATCGGGGATGAACAAAAAGGTTTCCGCGACGTCAAGCAACGGCGAGCGATCGCGCTGCAGCGCCAGCAATTGGAAGAGCGAGTTGAAGCGCATCAACTGGATGCCGGTCTGGCGAAAAATGTCCGCTTTCGACACCTTGGCATACGCCTTTTCCATGATGCCTTCGGTGTGCGGATCGCGGTAATGGCGCGGATTTCCCAGCAGCACCCCGCCCCGGCCGAGCAGGGCGAAGTCGACGCCCCAGGTATCGACACCGATACTTGCCACGCGCGCCATGCTCGCCCGCCCTGCGCAGCCTGTGAGCATCTCACCAAAGAGGCGCAGCACGTCCCAGTGCAGCGTGTCGAGCGTGTGCACCGCGCCATTGGGAAAGCGATGGACGACGTCAAGGTGCAGCCGTTCGCCGTCGAAGCCGCCCAGAAGCGCCCGCCCGCTTTCAGCGCCCAGGTCGAACGCCAGGATTTTCTTCGTGGCAACCATCTCCACTCCCATCGACTAAACCGACTCCGCGCCTTTCCTTATTCCCATGGGTTCAGCGCCGCTCGCTTGGCGCGGCGCAACCGCCGTTTCCGGCGTCAACCACTGGATGGCATAAAAGAACACCGGCGTCAAGAAAGATGCCGAACAGGGTCACGCCGAGCATGCCGCTGAAGACCGCCAGGCCCAGCGATTGACGCATTTCGGCGCCGGCCCCTTCCGCGAGAACCAGCGGCACGACGCCGAAGATGAACGCGAACGACGTCATCAAGATCGGCCGAAGCCGCAACTGGCACGCTTCCAGTATGGCCAGCCCGCGCCGGCACGCCGGCCTCGCGCCGCTGCTTGGCGAACTCGACGATCAGAATCGCGTTTTTGCTCGCCAGACCCACCAGGACGACGAAGCCGATCTGCGTGAAGATCGTCACGTCCATGCCGCCGGCCACAGACGCCGGTGAGCGAGCAGAGCAAGCACATCGGCACCACCAAGATGACCGCCAGCGGCAGCGACCAGCTTTCATATTGGGCCGCCAGCACCAAGAAGACGAACACGACAGCCAGGCCAAAGGCGTAGATCGCGGTGTTGCCGGCCTGAAGCTGCAAATAAGTGAGCTCGGTCCAGTCGTAAGCCATGGCCTGGGGCAGTTCCTCGTCGGCCATCTCTTGCATCAGGGCGATGGCATCGCCGGAACTGGTGCCCGGCGTAGTGCTGCCGGTGATGGCGGCGCGCAGAATACATGTTGTAGCGCAGCACCATGACCGGCCCGGTGGTGTCGCGCGACGTCCAGCAACGTTCCCAGGCGAATCATCTGGCCTCTGGTTGTTGCGCAATTGCAGTTGGCCGATATCGTTGACGCGGTCGCGGAAGCGTTGGTCGGCCTGGACGTTCACCTGCCAAGTTCGGCCGAACTGATTGTAGTTGTTGACGTAATAGGAGCCCAGATAGACCTGGAGCGTGTTGAAGACTTCGCTGACCTCGACGCCCAAGACCTTGCACTTGGTCCGGTCGATGTCGAGATAAAGCCAGGGCGTGTCCGCGCGCGAGCTATTGTAAAGCCCTTGCAGGCCCGGCGTCTTGTTGCCGCGCTCGACGATCTTGTCGCTGATCCGCTGCAAGCTCGCCAAGCCCAGGTTGCCGCGATCCTCGATGATGAACTTGAAACCGCCGGTCGTGCCCAGGCCGTCCACGGGCGGCGCACCGAAGGTCGACACGATGGCGCCCTTCACTTCGACGCCGACATCGTTCCTGCAGCGTCGCGGCAATGGCGTCCGCGGACAAGGCCGCGCCGCGCCGCTTGCCGAATTCCTCGAGCAAGACATACAGCGAGCCCAGGTTGGGCGCGTTGGCGTTCAAGATCAGCGATTGGCCCGAGACGCCGACCGTATGCTTCACGCCCGGCGTGTCGAGGGCCAATCTTTCGATCCGGGCCATGACGCGCTCGGTGCGGTCCACGGCGGCCGCGTCGGGCAACTGGACGTTGAGAATCAGGTAGCCCTTGTCTTGCTGCGGGAATGAAGCCGACCGGCGCGGTGGTGAATTGCCAGCCGGTCAGCACCAAGCAAGCCGCCGTAGACGAACAAGCACGACGACTGTCATGCGGCAGCACGTAACCGACGGTCCGGCCGTATACGAGCGTCATGCGGTCGAAGAGGCGATTGAAGCCGCGAAACAATTGGCCCAGCACGATGTTGACGGGCCTGATGATGAACCAGCCGAGAATGCAGCCGACCACAGCGCCGGGCACGAAATGACAGCACCGATTGCCAGATAGGACGAGCGGCCGTTTCCTTGGCTCCCTGGCGCCATTCGCAGGCGTGCCGCATGCAAAAAGCTGGGTGCGAGCCAAAGCGTGAGCAAGCCCGCCAAAGACGCCGAATATCCACCAGGGCAGCGCCTCGCGCTTGATGTGGCCGGCGCTGCCGTTTTTGCTGGCCGATTCCTCGGCCCGGAAAATCACGACGGCGCGGGAGGGCGTCATGGTGATGGCATTGATGGCCGAGATGATCGTGGAGACGGCGATGGTCACCGCGAACTGGCGGAAAAACTGGCCGCTGATGCCACCCAGAAAACAACAGGGGATGAAGACCGAGCTGAGCACCAGCGTGATCGCCAGGATCGGCCCGGTGATTTCCTCCATCGCCTGGATCGTCGCCGTCCGGGCATCCAGACCGGTGGCAATGAGACGCTCGATGTTTTCCAAGACGACGATGGCATCGTCCACGACGATGCCGATGGCCAAGACCAGCCCGAACAGCGTGAGATTGTTGAGCGTGAAACCCATGGCCGCCATGATCGCGAACGTGCCGATGAGCGAGACCGGCACGTCGATCATGGGCAGGATCATGGCCCGCCAATCCTGGAGAAAGATCAAGACGACGATGGCGACCAGGATGACGGCGTCGCGGAGGGTGTTGAAGACTTCCGTGACGGATTCGCGAATGAACGGCGTGGTGTCGTAGACGATTTTGTAATCGAGACCCTGCGGGAAAGCGCGTTTTCAGCTCCTTCATCTTGGCATAAACGCCGGTCGGCGGTTTCGAGCGCATTGGAGCCGGGAAGCTGATAAATCTGCAAGGCCACCGAAGGTTTGCCGTCGAGCGTGCAGGACTGATCGTATTGCTGGGAGCCGAGCTGAACCCCTTCCTCGTCGCGTGTTTCCAGGTGTTGGATGCCGCGGTCCGCCGTGACGAGGTCGCCCAAGCGGAGCGGAAGCCGCGTTTTGGGGATGACGATTTTGGTGTCAGCCAATTCTTGCTCGAGCGGCGCATGCTCGCCGCCGAGCGTCGCCAGCCACGTCAGCGGCGTATCATTGGCCGCCTTGGCGTCACCTTCGGGCGTGACGGCGAGGTGCGAGCGTCTCAGGGCGGCGAGGACTTCCCCGGGTCCGAAGTTGGCGCCGGCCAATTTCGCCGGATCGAGCTTGATGCGAAAGAAGTACTTGTTCTCGCGGACGACGTTGCGCAGATAGACGATGCCGGTGGCCGGTGCGGTCGGGCCGGTCTGCGTCGTCGATGCCGCCGGCGCCGCCTGCCGCCGGCTGCACAGGTGGACTGTCCGGAGCCGCTTTGATGATGATTTTGGCGAACTCATCCGGATCGGTGAGCCGGCCTTGCGTGTTGATCGTCAGCTGAAACTGCTGCCCCTTGGGGACCGGTTGCTGGCCGATTTGCCCCGCGGCCACTTGCACGTTTTGCTGAGCGATGGCGGTGACCACGTCGGCGGCACTGAGCGACAGGGCCGCCATTTTGTCGGGATCGAGCCAGGCGCGCAGGCTATAGTCGCGCTGGCCCAAATAGGTGATGCCGGCGACTCCCTTTTGCCGGCCCAGTTCGTCCTTGACGTAGATCGTGGCGTAATTGCTGAGAAACGTGCTGTCGTAGCGGCCATCCGGCGAAATCAAGTTCACGATCATCATGGTGTTGGGCGACGTTTTCTTGACGCTGATGCCCTCGTTTTGCACCAGCGCCGGGATGACCGGCAGCGCGAGCGAAACGCGATTTTGCACCAGCACCTGGGCCATGTCCGAATCGGTGCCCAGCTTGAACGTGACGATCAGGTTGTAAGCGCCGTCGTTGGTGCAGCGCGACGACATGTACATCATGCCCTCGACGCCGCTGACCTGCTCCTCGATCGGTGCCGCCACGGTGTCGCGCAGCGTCTGGGCATTGGCGCCCGGATACGACGCGGTCACCAGCACCGTGGGCGGCGTCACCTCCGGATATTGCGCGATCGGCAACGTCCACATGGCCACGAAGCCCGCCAACGTGATGACCACCGAGATCACCGTCGCGAAGATCGGCCTATCGATGAAAAAACGCGAAATCACTCGATTGCTCCGTCCTGCCTTCAGTGTCTCAGGATTTCAAAAATCATAGCCACGGATGGAACACGGATCGAACACGGATAAAGACAGAAGAATTGGAGGAAATGGGCATGGCTATCTCCCTCTAATTAATCCGTGTTTGATCCGTGTTCCATCCGTGGCTAGGCCTTATTTAAGCCGCCGCCGCTGCGCGCATGCCCAACACGAACAACACGCCAGGACGCCCGTGGCGCCGCCGACGACCATGGCCCATATAGTCGGGAACAACCCCAGTTCGCCGAGCAAGAAACCGGTGGCCGTGCCGAGCAAGCCGCCCAGGACGATGGAAAGCGTCCACTGCGTGCGCCCGCGACGAAAACAACCGGGTTTCGCCCAGTCCCTGGATGACGTAGAAAAAGACCGGTGTCAGCAGCGACGCCGAAGAACGTCACGCCCAGCATGCCGCTAAAGACAGAGATGCCCAGAGAACGGCGCATCTCAGCACCGGCGCCTGACGCAGCCACCAGCGGAAAGACGCCGAGGATAAACGCAAACGACGTCATCAAGATCGGCCGCAGACGCAGACGCGACGAGTCCACCGTCGCCTGCCACAAGGGCCGGCCTTGCACATGCAATTCCTTGGCGAACTCGACGATGAGGATGGCATTTTTACACGCCAGTCCAACCAAGCACGACCAGGCCGATCTGCACGAAGATATTCACCGACGTGCTGGTGTAAAGCACGCCGGCGATGGAACAAAGGATGCACAACGGCACCACCAGAATCACCGCCAGCGGCAATGCCCAGCTTTCATAAAGAGCCGCCAGCGCCAGAAAGACGGCCATCACCGCCAGACCAAAAACGATCAACGTGGTGTTCCCCTCGATGATTTGCAGGTACATCAATTCCGTCCACTCGATCTTCATCGAGCGCGGCAAGCTTTCATCGGCCAACTTGTCCACCGCGCCGATGACTTCGCCGGAACTGACGCCCGGCGCCAGGCTCCCCGTGATTGGTGCGGCGGTCGAAAGGTTGTAGCGCAAGACAAAGATCGGCCCGGTGATCTCGCGCACCGTGACCAAGGTTCCGAGCGAGACCATTTGGCCCGTCTTGTTGCGGACCTGCAGTAACGGAATGTCGGAGACCTGATCGCGAAACTGGCCGGCCGCCTGCATGGTCACCTGCCAATGCCGGCCAAAGCTATTGAAGCTGTTGACGTAAAGCGAGCCCAAGTACATCTGCAACGTTTGATTGATGTCGTCCAGGGCGACTCCCAGCGCCGCCGCCTTGGCCTTGTCGATGTCCATGTAAAGCTGCGGCGTGTTCGAGCGAAACTGCGTCGAAAGCCCGGATAACGCGGGCTTGCCCTCCACCTGGAGCGATTTAACCCGCTGCAAAAACCGATCGGTCTGCTCTTGCAACGTCGGCAACCCCAAGCCCGCCTTGTCCTCGACCTGAATTTTGAAGCCGCCGGCCACGCTCAATCCCGGAATCGGCGACGAGCCGAGCACGACTACCTTCGCCTCTTGGACTTGCTCTTGCCACTGCTTGCGCAGGTTTTTCATGATCTGCACGTCGCTTAGCTTGCCGCCGCGACGTTTCTCGAACGGGTCGAGAATGACGAACATGGAGCCGAAATTCGGACTGTTCGCCTGCTGAATGAACGAGATGCCGCTGATCGCTTGCGTGTGCGCGATGCCGGGCGTGGCGCGGGTGATCTTGTCCACCTGCGCGACCACCGCCTTGGTTCGCTCCAGCGAAGCGGAATCGGGCAGTTGCACGCTGATGACCATGCGGCCCATGTCCTGCTGTGGCACAAAGCCCGCCGGTGCGTTGGCGAAAACGACATACGTAAGCGCCAACAGGCCGCCATACACCAGAAGCACCAGCGCGCTGACGTGCAAGGCCTTGCCCAACCCCCAGCCATACAGCGCTGGTCATTTGGTCGAAGAGATAATTGAAGCCGCGAAAAACGGCGCCCAGCACCGCGTTGACAGGACCGAATGGCAAACCAGCCAACGAGCAATCCGATCAGGAACCCGGGAGTTGCCCAGAACATGTAATAGAGGTCGAACATGCCGGATTCCACGTCCTCGAAAGGCAATTCCAAATGAACGCGCTGCAAAGCCATGGGCCCAAGCCAGACGGCGACATAGCTGCCGACGAAGCCGAAAATCCACCATGGCAATGCCTCGCGCTTGCCGTGCGCGCCGCTCCCGCAGTTCCGGCTTCTTGATGTTGCTGGTTTTTGAAGATCAGCAGCGCCCGCGACGGCGTCATCGTGATCGCGTTGATGGCCGAGATGATCGTCGAGGCCGCGATTGTCACCGCGAATTGGCGGAAGAACCGGCCCGTGATACCCGTGATGAACGCGCACGGCACGAAGACGGCGCACAGCACCAGCGTGATCGCGATGATCGGCCCGGTGATTTCCTCCATCGCCTTGATCGTCGCCGTCCGCGCGTCCAAACCCTTGGCCATCTGGCGCTCGATGTTTTCGAGCACCACGATGGCGTCGTCCACCACGATGCCGATGGCCAGCACCAGCCCAAAGAGTGAGATGTTGTTGAGGCTAAAGCCCATCGCCGCCATGACCGCGAAGGTGCCGATCAGCGAGACGGGCACGTCGATCATGGGCAGGATCATGGCCCGCCAATCTTGAAGGAAAAAAAGAACGACGAGTGCGACCAAAAGCACGGCATCGCGCAGCGTGTGATAAACCTCGCCAATCGACTCGCTGATATAAGGCGTCGTGTCGTAGCCGATCTTGTAGACAATGCCTTCGGGAAAGCGGTGCTTCAATTGCTCCATCTTGGCGCGCACGCGGTCAGCGACATCGAGTGCATTGGTTCCGGGGAGTTGGTAAACGCCCAGGCCGACCGCGGGATTGCCGTCGAACGTGCTCGACTGGTTGTAGTTTTGCGCGCCCATCTCCACGGTGGCCACGTCGTTGAGTCGCACAATGCTGGTGGACACCGCCGGCGGGGGCAGCGGCGCGCCGGCCTTGCCGGGGCGAGCCGTCGGTCCCGATGCAGGCGACACGGTCGTCATGATGGCGGATGGCGACGCCGCCTTGATGACGATGTCGCCGAATTGCTCCGGCTCGCTGAGCCTGCCCAACGTGTCCACCGGCAACTGAAAAGCCTGACCGACGCCGACCGGCGGCTGGCCGATTTGCCCGACCGCCGCCGCGATATTCTGCTCGCGAATGGCGCTGGCCACGTCGATCGCCGTCATGTTGCGGGCCGCCAATTTTTGCGGATCGAGCCAGGTGCGGATGCTGTAATCACGCTGGCCGAAGATGCGCACGTCCGAGACGCCGTCGACGCGCAGCAGCTCGTCGAAAAGATTGATGAGGGCGAAGTTGCTCAAATAGATGTCGTTGTAGAGCCGTTCCGGCGAATAGATGCTCACGATCATCAAAATATCCGGCGTCTTCTTGCGGATCGTGATGCCCTGATTTTGCACCGGCGTCGGCAACAACGGCATGGCCAGCGTCACCTTGTTCTGCACCATCACCAGCGCCGTGTTCAAATTGACGCTGACATCGAAAGTGACCGACAGCGAATATGACCCGTCGTTGCCCGATTGCGACGACATATACAGCATCCCGGGAATGCCCGTGACCTGCTGCTCGATCGGCGCCGCCACCGTGTCGGCCACCACTTTGGCGCTGGCGCCCGGATATTGAATGGACACATTGACAGCCGGCGGCGTGATGCGCGGATATTGCGCGATCGGCAACGTGAACAGCGCGATGCCCCCGACGAGCGTGATGGCGATGGACAGCACCGTCGCGAAGATCGGTCGATCTATGAAGAAACGCGAGATCATAAACGCTCCGCCGGTGCGAAACCGGCGACAACTCGGCTGGGCGGGTGCAACTTTGTTATAGCCGAACCGAATCCCCGGCAACAGCGCCGCGCCTCAGTAGGTCCCGCCTGCCGGGCGGGACCTCCGAAGCGCCACCACCCCCCAAAACCACTTGTTCACGAAAATATCGCTTTGAACACGCCCCAGTTTGCCCGCAAACCCACACCTCTCACTGGCTTTACGACTCCGAAAACCGGGCATTTGTTCAGAATTCATGAGGAACGGCAGACCGCTAACCGCGAGCACGCGCCGCCGTGCCAAATCCTTACCCGTTAATGAGTTTCACCAAATTGCGCCGAATTCACGCCATTTGGCTACCCTGGCGTCAAGGCCGCATGCTTTGCTATAATTGTGAAAACAAAAGGGGGATCGAACCGCCGGTTTGGAGGCACGCCATGGACCATTCGTTGATCGTCGCGGACCCAACGATGATGATGGGCAAGCCGATCGTCGCGGGCACGCGCATCACGGTCGAATTGATTCTGGAAAAAATGTCGAGCGGTGAGTCCATCGAGCAGATTCTCGAAGCCCACCCCCGCCTGACACGCGACGCGGTGTTTGCCGCTCTGGATTATGCCGGCCGCGTCTTGCGTTCGGATGTTGTGTACCCCATCACGAGGCAGTCGGCATGAACGTTGTTGCCGACGAGAGCGTGGATCGGCCCATCGTTGAACGCTTGCGTCGGGATGGCCACGAGACGTACTATATCGCGGAACAAACTCCAAGCGTCAGCGATGACGTTGTTTTAGAGGATCAATAAAGGGAACGCGGACCCATTGACATACTTATGGCAGTAGGGCCGCGTCTCTTTTTTTGTGCGCGAAGCCGTCGCCGAAACGGTGTCCATCGGGGGCACTGTAAGACGGTAATCGGGATGATAGTCTCTACTCGTCCCTCTCTTCCTCCTCCTCCGAGGGCGCCGGCAGCAGTTCCGCCAGCGCGAGTTCCCGCGCCGCTTGCGGTGCTGTTCCCTGTTCGATCATCAGTGATTGTTTCTCCCGCGCCCCTTCGACTCGCGTGACTAGGTAGTTCTCGTAATCTCCCAGCGCTTCCAACTCTTGGACCAAATTCGGGAAGTTTTCCTTCAGGTAACGGTCCAGCATCGGTTGCCAACTTCCCGGTAGGTAGCCGTCCTTTATCGCCTGCGCCGCGCCCTCGCTCCAAATGCTCATCGCCAAGCTCCTTAAGAAGTCCCTACCGCTGCCATTTTGATTGGCGGCGTCGCTTATTGTATAGCCTAGGATTTGTTTTTCGCCAGGCCGTTGGCGCAAGGCTATGCGGTCCCGGGTGAATTGTGCGGCGCCCATCGGCGTTGGGCATTACGCCCAAGGAAGGAGGGAAAAGTGTGATGCAGACAGATTGACATACGTCTGTCATGTAATCCTCGCGCCCTTTTGCGCATTCCATCGAGGCGCGGCCCCTGTTGGCTTGTTCTCCCACCACGGCTATTGAACAAAAGAACAGGTGGGTGTACACTGGTCAGCAGTGAAGCTTGGTGGAAAATAGACGAAAGGATTCAAACATGAACAGCACGCAGAAGAAGAAACAAGTTGAGAGGCAGATGCTTGACGACTTGGAGATGTTTTTCAAAATTGCAGGAGTTCGAGTGTCGCCGCCAAGTTTACTGCGGATATATGGGGCGTGCCGATCTCGTTACGGACTGCTGTGTGTACGAAGCTAAAGTGCGTTTGACGTCTCACAACCTGAAATATGGGGCGGGCCAGGCGATTATTTACCGCGATTACATTGACAAAAAGCTTACGCCCGTGGTTATGGGTTCGATTACGCGCCTAACGAATGAGTGCGTTCCCTACCTAGCAGATTCGGGCGTTGCGGTCTTGGGCTGGAAGCCGATGAAGGATTATGCTTTTACTACCAATCTTTGCCTCCTGGAAGGCCTTACGCAAGAAGAATTCGTCGAGTTCAACGATAGAACGATGTGGCGACTTGAAGTCAGCGGTGAGCGAGTTCCCGGAATTATTGATGAGGAGCTTACGATGGGGGTGTCCGCAATCGAAGAGCCGATTAATTGTCCCCTTTACACCAAATTCCGCCGGAACGCGAGCAGCATCCTTGACGGTCAACGAAGATTCCGAGAGGATCGTGAAAAAATCATACAACTATACCCTCTGCCGATGGAAGGGCTACCTAATCCAAAGCGAATACGTGATGACAGGCACTGACTTGATATTTCATTTCGATCCCCCATGCACCGGGTGGGGATTACCGGTTGCCATGCCCACTGCATTTGGGTGGATGTGGCCACGAGGCCCCAGGAATTAGATAACCGCCAAGGATTCGATTTTCCATGCAACCGGCCACGGCGAAAATCCAAGAATTCGTCACCTTCGTTGCCAAGCACATAACAGGCGACGAGAAGGGCCAAGCGCAAATCTTTTGTGATCGCCTGTTCCAGGGCTTCGGTCATGCCGGGGTTTTCGAGTCCGGCGGCGAGATGGAATTCCGGGTTCATCAAGGAAAGGGGACCAAGTTCGCCGATTTGCTTTGGCCCAAGCGCGTCTTGATCGAAATGAAAAAGCGCGGCGAAAAGCTGCAAAGACACTACATCCAGGCGCGCGACTACTGGATGAACCTCGTCAAGGACCGCCCGCGCTACATCATCTTGTGCAACTTCGACGAATTCTGGATTTACGATTTCGATTACCAAATGGATCAGCCGGTCGATCGCGTTCGCATCGACGAGTTGACCACGCGCTATACCGCCCTCAACTTCCTTTTCCCGGAAAATAAGGAACCGCAATTTCAAAACGATCTCGTTGCCGTCACGCGGGCGGCGGCGGACAAGGTGGCCCAGGTCTTTAACCTACTCATTGGCCGCAAGGACAAGCCAATCCCGCGCGAAAAGGCGCAGCGTTTCATCCTGCAATGCGTGATTGCGCTTTTCGCCGAGGATATCGACCTGTTGCCGCGCGGCCTCTTCACGGAGCTTCTCAACGACTGCAAAAAGCCCGGCGGCAGTTCCTATGATCTGCTCGCGGGCTTGTTTCGCCAGATGGCGGCGCCAAATGAAGCGGAGGGTGGCCGTTTCCGCGGCGTAGCCTATTTCAACGGCGGCCTTTTTAACGTCGTCGAGCCGGTCGAGTTGAAGGTGATGGAGTTGGCGCTGCTCATCGAAGCGGCCAAGGAAAACTGGGGCAAGGTCAACCCGGCCATCTTCGGCACCCTCTTTGAAGGGAGCATGGGCGAAAAGGAACGCCATGCTTTCGGCGCTCACTACACGAGCGAGGCCGATATCCAAAAGGTCGTGCAGCCGACCATTATTCGCCCCTGGCGTGAACACATCAGCGCCGCCAAATCCGACCGCGAACTGTTGGCGTTGCGCAAGGAACTGCATGACTATCGCGTCCTCGACCCGGCGTGCGGCAGCGGCAACTTCCTCTACATCGCCTTTCGCGAATTGCGCCGCCTCGAATGGGAATTGGCCAGTCATCTTGGGGAGAAGGCACGAGCTTTGGCCGGCAGCGAATCGGTCGTCGGCGCCCGCCAATTCTTCGGCATCGACATCAAAGAATTCGCAGTCGAACTGGCCAAGGTCACGCTCATGGTGGCCAAGAAACTGGCCCTGGACGAGCGCGACACTTATTTCGAGCAGCAGCACCTAGAATTCGAGACCAGCGAGCGGCCGCTGCCGCTCGACAACCTCGACGATAATATCCGCTGCGATGATGCCTTGTTCTGCGAATGGCCGAAAGCCGACGCGATCATCGGCAACCCGCCATATCAATCCAAGAACAAGATGCAGCAGGAATATGGCCCGGAGTATGTGCAAAGGATGCGAACGCGCTATCCAGGAATTCCCGGTCGCGCGGATTATTGTGTCTACTGGTTTCGCCGCGCTCATGATGAATTAGCACCCGGTGAACGCGCTGGGCTGGTGGGCACCAATACCATTCGGCAAAACTACTCCCGAGAGGGCGGCCTCGATTACATCGTGAACGAGGCTGGGACGATCACCGAGGCTGTTTCAACCCAGGTCTGGAGCGGCGAGGCAGCCGTTCACGTTTCTATCGTCAATTGGATCAAGGGAAAACCGAAGGGGAAGAAAAAATTGTTTTTTCAAAAGGGGGACACCCGCGATAGCCCGTGGGAAGTTATTGAACTCGATGTCGTAAACTCTTCTTTATCTGCATCAATTGACGTTTCAGAAGCTGTGCGCTTGCAAACAAATATCGGCAGCGGCGCATGCTACCAGGGGCAAACCCACGGACACGAGGGATTTTTGCTAGCCGAGCCGCAGATGGCTCAACTAATGAAGAAGGATTCCCGAAACAGGGATGTGGTGTTTCCCTATTTGACTGCGGATGAAATGTTTAGCTCCATAGGTTCGGTGCCAGATCGCTACGTAATTGATTTTCATCCGCGAGACATCATGGCCGCTCGAACGTTTAAGGACGCGTTCCAGCGCGTTGAGTCTACCGTGTTGTTGACGCGCAAAGAGGCCGCCGACGCGGAGGCGGCCCGCAACAAAAAAATCCTCCAACAAAATGAAAAAGCAAAAGTGAACCACCACCATCGCAACTTTCTCAACAAATGGTGGCTTCTGTCTTACGCTCGCCAAGAAATGATCCAGAAAATAGCTCGCCTACCTCGCTTCATAGCTTGCGGACAAGTCACGAAGCGACCGATCTTTGACTTCATAAGTTCAAAGATACGTCCCAACGCTGCGCTAATGGTGTTTCCCCTCGCCGATGATTACTCCTTCGGAATTCTGCAATCCGGCTTTCATTGGATGTGGTTCAAGCTTCGCTGTTCGACTTTAAAGGGCGATTTTCGTTATACTTCTGACACGGTTTTCGACACCTTCCCGTGGCAGGGCAATCGCACCTCCGCCCATGTAAAAATGCTAGGCCGCCGTGCCTACCAATACGCCAGCTAGGAATTCGTTGTTCCAGCCGGCCTTCTTCCTTTTGCAGGCGATGCCGACTTTCTTCTTTGTTGGCGGCTCGCTTGAGCAGCGATAACGCGATGCGCCTCACCAAACCGAGGTTCTCAGGTCCATGGTCCTTGCGCAAGCGGCTGGCATCCTCTTGAAAAGCCACGTCCAGCACCCAGTGCAGATTGTTTTCGATCGACCAATGCCCGCGCACGGCATCCGCGAACGCCTTCACTTTCAGTTTCATACTACTGATGTAGTAGCGCGTCTCCATGGTCTCCGGTCCGTCGCCAATTTGGCGGAGCGAGAAAACCATTCCCAGCGTCCGCAAGCCGGCAAATTGCGAATGCTTGCGGGCCAACTTGGCGGGAACTTCGATCAGATGATAGTGGCGCGTTTCGCTGCGGCCATGTCCCTTCTCACTGGTCTGATGCTGACGATGGGTTACATCCGCGAAATTGTTGGCCATGCCATCCATAAAAACTTGGTGCACATCTTCGTGCAGCGTCGGTTGGTTGTCCTTGACCGCCAGCACATAATCCGCGCCGCCGGCAATGATCTCTTCGGTGATCCGTTTTTGGCAACCCATGGCGTCGATGGTCACCAGCGCACCTTGCAGGTCGAGCAGTTGCAAAAGCGCTGGAATCGCCGTGATTTCATTGGATTTATCGGCCACCGCCTGTTGGCCCAGGAGCAGATGATTGTCGCTGGCCCAGGCGCTGACCAGATGAATGGCGCTCTTGCCCCTGGCGGTGTCAAAGGACCGGCGAAGTGTTTTGCCGTCGATGGCGATCAGCTTGCCGTTGGCGGCACCGACCACGGCGTGCATCCAGTTCAGAAAACACTCGCGAAAAGCGGCCGCATCCATCAGCGCGAAAACCCGGCCCAGCGTGTCGTGCGATGGAATGCCATTGGGCAATTCCAAAAAGGTAGCGAGCCAACCATACTTTTCCAGCCCATAGCTCTCAACGTCAGTCCAGCATTCAGCCCCCGAGACGACAGCACATAGGGTGAGAGCAATGATGTCGAGCAGGCCATGCAGGCGGGTGTGCGCGGAGCGGGGGTCGTCAAGCTCGGCAAAATGGTGTAACAGGGAGACAGGCGCGTGGGTAGGAGCGGTCATGTTATCCTCCGTGAAAAAACGTTGCCGCGTTTTCCGGAGACAATCATTCGCTGTTCACTTGTCCAAAGGCAAGGGGGCCGCCAATAATTCTTGCGGATTCATGGCCGGGAGGTGCGATTGCCCTGCTTCCCGTGGCCGCAAGCGCCGACGTTAGGGCAGGCAAAGAATGTGGCGGAGGCCGCTGTGGCGCTGCGCAAATTCCGGCGCAAGGTAATGGTTGAAAACCACTGGAGCTCGCGCGATTTGTATCGCACGCTGGACTTGCCGGGCAAGAATCCGTTGCGCGACCTGCAAGACGCACTCGATGAAGCCGTTCGCTCGGCTTACGGAATGAAGCCCAAAGCCGATCCGCTGGCGTTTCTGCTGGATTTGAATCATCAACTGGCCGCGTGCGAACAAGCACGCACGCCGGTCGTTGGTCCGGGGCTGCCGCGGTGTGTGATGAAGCCGGCGGATTTTATCACGAGCGATTGCGTGCAGCCGGCAGCGATGTAGGAAAGGAACGAAGGAAACAAACCACGACGCAGCTGGTCTCTAAGCCTCAAGTTGCTGATTGAAGCCTACTTTTTGTGAAGGCGTTTGAAGCTGTGCCAGGCGCGAGGAGCAATCCATGTGGAACACCGTATGGGAATGGCTGAAAGGCCTGTTCGGTGGAAAGGGGAGCGTCCAAATTGGCAGAGGCAACCAATCAATGACCGGTTCCAGTACCGGGGCCAATTCACCGGTGGTTTCGGCGGGGCGTGATGTGAATCTCACCGTGCATGGAGATAGCTCTAAGGCACCCAAAACTCCAAAAGAAGAAATTTGGGAGTGGATCCAAAAAAGCAGCCTCGGGGAACCGGTCAGTCACCTCTTGCAACACGTAATTCGGCTGGCTCAAATCTTGAGCGAGTCGGACCTTGAACGCTGGGCTCGATTGGAGCTATTTGGCTACGATGTCGAGGGACAAATGAAGGAGACCGATAGCGTTCCAGAATATCGAACTGTCGTCGGTCAATACGTCGACGCTAAAGACGATCCCGTTGTGTTCCCCGGGAGGTTGCATTTTGTGAATGAATATCGATTCCGACAAGGCGTAGCGACATTAGAAGATTTTGCCGGCCAAAACGATATGCAGAATATCGCCGATCCGGGCTTTCTTGAGCTATTAAAAAGAGAATTCAATGTGCGTGCCTCGCGCTTTTGCTTCAATCCATTGGCCATTCGGAAGGTGTTGCATTCGATACGCAATCGGGCGATGGACAAGGTTCGGGAGCTTGAAATAAAAGCAACAGCATGAAGAATTGGCCTCGGGTTCGATGCCCGCCGCATTTTGGACGGGCACGTCTGCCACACCTAATGCCCACCCGGAATCCGGCGGCGCTGGCACCCGGTGGGCCGGCGCGGAGGGATCGCTTGATTTGCAGGCGGAGAAAATCGATTCCTACCCCGCTAGGGGTTACATCCCAAAGCCCAGGGTCGCCCCGCCATGCCACGCCGGAGCCTATTGCCGCGCGAAACATGGCGGGCGCACCCTGGGTAGGCAAGCGCTAACGCCGGCTACCCTGAAAGGGTTGCACAAAAAGCGGCTGCCTGCGCGGGGCGATATTCTTGTGCAACCCTTTCAGGGTAGATCGTCATGATGGGCCGTGAACCCAGGGTGCGCCCGGCCAATTGTGCGAGGGATGCTGTCGCCGCGCGGTTTGGCCGGGCGACCCTGGGCTTTGCGGTTTAACTCCTTCGGAGTAAAGGTGGCCTGAGCCATCGCATGGGTGCGGACAACGTCACTGGGGAGGTAGCTCGCTGTTGCGTCTTTTTATTTTACACATTGGCGCGAACCGCCTTATCCTCTTCCCACCGGGAGCCGCGCTCAACCGCGCTTTGGCCGGCCATGCTTCCCGCCGCGTGGTCGCCCAAATGCGGCGGCCATGGCGCCCTGCGTCGGTCCTCGAACGCCGCACCTCGCGCTGGGTGCCATAGTTTGCCGGTACTCCGGCTAACTATGGCATGCTTTGCAAACGAGGCTCCCATCGCCCGTGCCCCATCGTCGTCAACGCCGGTGCCAATCGAGCGGGAGACTCTTCCCGATGATCCTCGCGGGGATTCCTAAACCGAAGACGGGCACGGATTCAACATAGTTAGCCGGGGTACCGGGAAACTATGGCACCTACAGTGCACGCTACGTCGATCGTTCGCCTGCAAGCGCGTTTGCTCTGCCCTAAATACCGGACAGAGGCTTGTGAGGAAATCGATTCCTTACCCCGATAGGGGTAACATCTCACAGCCCAGGGTCGCCCCGCCATGCCACGCCGGAACCTGTATGCCGGGCGAAACATGGGCGGGGCGCACCCTGGGTAGGCAAGCGCTAACGCCGGTCTACCCTGTAAGGGTTGGACAAAAAGCGGCAGCCGCGCGGGGCGACATTCTTGTGCAACCCTTTCAGGGTAGATCGCCATGATGGGCCGTGAACCCAGGGTGCGCCCGGCCAATTGTGCGAGGGATGCTGTCGCCGCGCGGTTTGGCCGGGCGACCCTGGGCTTTGGGGTTTAACTCCTTCGGAGTAAAGTTTTCCTGGGCCATCTCATTAGTGCGGACAACTTCACTGGGGACCGTGAGCTCGCCTTTGCTCTTTCCCCTCACCCCGGCCGGACGCGCCACTATTGGTGAAACGACGGTGCGCCGGTGCTCAACCGAGCTTCGGCGGCCATGCTTCGCGCCTAACCTAGGGTGCCCAACGGGCAGCTTGACGCCCGTGCGAGGCCGCCGCAGCCAACTCGGGCAGGCAAGTTTGCCCGTGGCACTCCGGCGTGCTGGGGATTTCGCTATCGGTCAAAAACAAGGGAGCGGACCATTTGCCGGTGCCGCCACCGTCGCAAACACCGGCCATGTCGGTTTGGGAACGGAGCAATTACG
This sequence comes from uncultured Planctomycetota bacterium, assembly GCA_963750865.1. Classification (GTDB taxonomy): domain Bacteria; phylum Planctomycetota; class Planctomycetia; order Gemmatales; family Gemmataceae; genus CAVVSQ01. The sequence goes on along the minus strand of CAVVSQ010000012.1, from coordinate 132,225 downwards.
GACGGATCTCGCGGCGTCACCAAACGGTGTTTTAACGGTGACTGAGCCCTGTCCCGCGTTCGGACTACCCCAGGGCCAATACAGTTTGCTTTTACGCTTCCATGAGACGCTTCGGAATGAGCGGCTCGCAGCGCCTTGGCGAGATCAGGCAGCGCGGTCACCTCGGCGTGGTCTTCAGCCTGTCGGCGAACACCTTTTTGACCTTATCCACCTTGGGCTTGATGATGACCCGGCAATAGCCTTGGCCGGCGTTGTCTTGGTAGTAATTCTGATGATAGTCTTCCGCCCGGTAAAACTGCGTGAAGGGCGCGATTTCCGTGACGATGGGGGCGGGGAAGGCGCCGGCGGCGTCGAGCTTTTGCTTGTAGGCTTCGGCTAGTTTTTTCTGCTCGCCATCGTGGTAAAAAATCGCTGATCGATATTGCGTGCCCACGTCAGCGCCTTGGCGGTTGAGCGTGGTGGGGTCGTGGCTTTGCCAAAAGACTTCCAGGAGTTGCTCATAGCTGACGAGCGCGGGGTCATAGGTTATTTGAATCGCTTCCGCATGACCCGTGCTGCCGGTGCAGACTTGCTGATAGGTCGGATTCTTCACCGCGCCGCCGCTATAGCCAGACACGACGGACTCGACGCCCTTGATCTGCTGAAAGACGGCTTCGGTGCACCAAAAACATCCGGAGCCAAAGGTTGCGCGTGCCTTGCCGGCCGGCACTTCGGCGGGCACGGCGACGGATGGCGTTTCGGACATGGCGAGCCTTCCTTTCAAAAACGCGGCGGCAATGACGCCAAGAACGATCACACCGAGCGCCAACCATGATTTTCGTGAGCGCATGTGACATGATCCTTTCGCTATCATTATAGCCGGACGCGGTGCCGGTGCGACGATGGCCGCCAGCCTGTTTAGGTAGCGCATATGGGTTCCGGAAAAGTGGCGTTGGTGACCGGGAGCGGCAGGCGGCGCATCGGCTCGCACGTGGCCGACGCGCTGGCCGAACGCGGCTATGCCCTGGTGATTCATTATCACAACTCAGGAAAGGAAGCGGAAGAAGCGGTGGCCGGCTACCAGCGGCGCGGCATCGACGCGGTGGCCTTGCAGGCCGATTTCACGGATGAGAAGGCGGCGCCAAACCTTATCGAGCGGACGCTGGAGCGCTTTGGCAGGCTGGACGTTTTGGTGAACTGCGCCGCCGCCTGGAATAGCAAGCCGCTCGAAGAGGTGACGGGCGCGGATGTTCGGTATTACCTTGAGATCAACACAATCGCCACGTTCTTGTGCAGCCAGCACGCGGGTCTGGCCATGACCCGGCAGCCGGAAGGGGGCTCGATCATCACCGTGGGCGATTGGGCGACGCAGAGGCCATATCTCAATTACGCCGCCTACTTCCCGTCGAAGGGGGCCATCCCAACCATGACGCGCATGCTGGCCGTGGAACTGGGCACCCGCAACCCAGCCGTGCGGGTCAACGGCATCTTGCCGGGGCCGGTGATGCTTCCCGTGGATTTTCCTGAGCGCACAAGCAGCAGGTGATCGGTGCCACGCTCGTCAAGCGCGCCGGTCGCCCCGAAAATGTGGTCCAGACGGTTTTGTTTTTGATCGAGAACGACTTCGTGACGGGCGTATGTATTCCGGTGGACGGGGGCCGCACGATATTCGCGGGCGCCGGTGATCCGTGACGCGATCAATGAGCCGTGCACTCAATAAGCGGCCACGACATTGAGCTCTTAAACGTTTCAATTTTGGAGAACAACGGTGACCAATCGTTTGATCTGTTCAACCCTGGCGGTGTTATTGGCCTCAAGCGCGGCGAAGGGCGAGAATTGGCCACAGTTTCGCGGGCCGACGGGGCAAGGACTGTCCACGGAGACGGCGCTGCCGACGCGATGGAGCGCGACCGAGAACGTCGCCTGGTCAGTGCCTATTCCGGGCGCCGGTTGGTCCTCGCCGGTCGTGTGGGGCGACCGCATTTTTCTGACCACGGCGGACGACGGCGGCGCCTCCTGCCGGGTGCTGGGGCTCGCGCCCAAGATGGCAAGCGACTTTGGAATGTCGAAGTGTTTCGCCAAGAAAAGCTTCGCAAGGAAGGCCGCAATTCTTACGCCACGCCGACGCCGGTCACCGACGGCAAGCGCGTTTACGCGGTGTTCAATGACGGCGGCATCGCGGCCCTGACGATGGCCGGCAAGCCGGCCTGGGTCAACCGAGATGTGAGATATTACAGCCAACACGGGCTGGGTGGCTCGCCGATCCTTTACAAGGATTCGCTGATCATGTCGTTTGACGGCAGCAGCCCGGGGCCTGATAAGCTGGTCGGCTGGCAAAAGCCGTGGGAGCAGTCGTTTCTTTTGGTGCTGGATACGAACACAGGCAAGGAACGCTCGCGCACCGGCGCGGGCTGTCGCGCATCGCGCATACCGACACCGTCGATCGTGACTGTGGACGGGTCCGACGAGCTGATAAGCTCGGCCGGCGATGTGATCCAAGGCTTTGACCCCAACACCGGGCGCGGCGTGGTCGGTGCGCCGAAGGGGAGGGAGTCGTTCCTTCTCCTGTTGTCGGCGCCGGTTTGGTGTTCGCGGCGTCGGGTTTTGGCAACCCGCGTCTACGCGCCGTTAAACTCGCCAAGGACGGCCCCGATTCGACGCGGCCGGTCGTCTGGGAGTTGAAACGCAACGTGCCGATGATGCCCAGCGGCGTTTATGTGCAACCAAACTTGTACCTGGTTTCGGAAAAGGGTGTTGCCCAATGCGTCGAAGCGGCCACCGGGCAGGTGCGCTGGGAAGAGCGCATCGGCACCAGTTTCATGGCTTCGCCGGTCTACGCGGCCGGCCACGTTTATTTTCTTGCCGAGGATGGTGAGACAACCATCATCGAGGCGCAGAACACGTTTTCGCTGGTGGCGCGGAACCCGTTGAAAGGGCCGTGTCAAGCGTCGATGGCCGTCGCCGACGGGCAGCTATTCATTCGCACGGCGGATCGCTTGTATTGCATCGGTAAGAAGTGACCGGAAATTGCTGTACGTCCAAGTCTGGGTGCCACGGGCAGCTTGTCTGCTCGTGTGAGAACCCAAGGTGACCTCCGCCCGCTTGCACGGGCAGACGAGCTGCCCGTGGCACCCACATATATTTTGTTTGTCGTTTTTCGCTCCGCGAAAGGCGACATTATGTCCATCAGCGGAATTGTTCATGTCGATCCTCGTTCCGAAAAAACGGCGCACGCTCAAGCATCCGCACATGGTTTGGGGATGCGTCGGGGTGCTGAGCTTGGTGGGGCTGGTGGGCACCTACATGTTGTTTGTCGAGCCGCCGCCGCCCAAGCGTCTGGTGATGGCGACCGGCAGCCCGGAAGGGGCGTATTATCAGTTTGCGCAGAAGTATGCGGCCCTCCTCAAGCGCGAGGGGCTGACGTTGGATGTGCGGGCGACGCAGGGTTCGGTCGACAATTTGCAACTGCTCCGCGACGATCAGACGGGAGTCGGGGCCGCACTGGTGCAGAGCGGAGTGGCTGACGAAAGTGCAGCCAAGTCGCTGCGATCCCTGGGCAGCCTTTATCGCGAGCCTTTGTGGATTTTTTATCGGAGCAGTGAAGAGGTCGATCGGCTCAGTGGCTTCGCCGGCCAGCGCATTGCCGTAGGCCCGCCGGGCAGCGGCACGCGCGCCGTGGCGTTGCCGTTGCTCAAGGCCAATGGCGTGACCGCCGACAAAAAGACGACGCTCAGCGAGCTAAGCGGGCCGGCAGCGGTTGATGCTTTGAGGGCCGGCAACGTGGACGTGGCGTTTTTCGTGGCGGCAATCGACACGCCCTACATCCACAAGCTTTTGAGTGACGGCAACATTCGCATCGTGTCGCTGCCGCAGCAAGCGGCCTATTTACGGCGTTTTCGTTTTCTGGCCGCGGTCAATCTCCCCGCGGGGCTGGTCGATCTGGGCAAGAATCTGCCTGCTAAAAACATCGCGCTGGTGGCGCCGACGGCCACTTTGGTGGTGCGCAAGGACCTACATCCGGCGCTGGCTTCGTTGTTAATTGCCACGGCCGCCAAGGTGCACGCGGGCGGCGATCTGGTGTCGCAACCTGGCGAGTTTCCATCCGCCTCTTACACCGACTTGCCCTTGAGCGAAGAAGCACACCGCTACTATCAATCAGGTCCGCCTTTCCTGCAACGGTTCTTGCCGTTTTGGTTGGCGTCCATCGTCGATCGCCTAAAGGTGATGATCATTCCCCTGGTGGTCGTGCTGATGCCGCTCTTTCGCGGCGCCGCCGTTGGTGCGCTGGCGAGCGCGGCGCAAAGTGTATTTATGGTATGCCGCGCTGCGCGAAATCGATCAAGAGTTGACCGCCGGCATGAGCGTCGAGCAGATCAAGGACAACCTCGTGCGCCTGCGCAAGGTCGAGCAACAGGTCGTCGCGCAAGTCGATGTGCCGCTCAGCTACATGGAAGAGCTTTACAATCTCCGCGAGCATATCTGCATGATGGAGACGAAGCTTGAGAAGTTGCTGGCGACTCGGATGCCAAAAGAGCCGCGCCACGCAGTAAGCGTTTGAACCGTGAGCCACATACAAAACCGCTTACTGCGTGCGCGGCTCCTGAATCCCTTGCACGACCAACTCAAGATATTCGCGTGCCCGGCGCGCCAGTGTGTCCACGCCTTCCGGCGTCCGCGGGCGCGGCAGGCGCGGAGCGAAGATGTTCTCGCAACAGAGCGGGATGGTGCGGCCCGTGAAGGCAACCCGGTCGAGCAGGCGATAATGGTCGATCTCGCCAAGGCCAGGCCCGCAATCCTGATGGGGTGGCGGGAAAAAGCGGTGGTCCTTGATGCAAAAACTGCGGACCTCGCCCGCGCACGCTTCGAGATCGGCGAGCGGATTGATCCGGCCTTCGAGGTAGTCCATGACATTGCCGGCATCGTAGTTGACCTTGATGCCGGAATCGTTAACGGTGCGTGTGATGTCGGCACAAGCCGCGCCGGTCCCGGTTTCGCCGCCGTGCTGTTTTACGACGACGATCACGCCATTTTGGCGGGCGATGGGACCCAACTGCTTAAAGCGTTCAATCCAGAGCCCGCGATTGCCGCCGCGTGTGTGGCCGAACGTGAGGACCTGGGGCACTCCGGCAGCCGCCGCTTGCAGAATGCGATTGCGCAAAACTTCCAGGCCGTTGTTCGCTTCCGGATAGACGGTGGAAAACATCAGGACCGGTTCTAGGCCGAGATCACGGCAGCGCCGGCCCAGGTCACGGGCCTGCGCGGGCGTGGCATTCTCGGCGAGCACCGGCACGTTGGCGCCGCCTTCTTCGCGGTGCGTCGTGCCCCAGGCGACATAGCGGTAACCGGCGGCACGCAAACCCGTGAGTGCCCGCTGCAGCGGAAACGGCGCGTAAGGCAGTGTCATGCAGGCGATTTGAAAGCGGGTGAGCGGACCCCGGGTTGGCTCAGCGGGTGCGGGCTTGCCAAGCGCGGCCGCTGATAGAGTAGCGGCGCTTTGCTTAAGAAACGTGCGACGGGACGAATCTAGCGTCATGGAAGTGTCTCCAGGGCGACGAACATGGACCTGTCTATGCGCAAGTCCACGCAACGTCCGCTCGAACTCTTCGGCGAGTTCCAGGTGGTGCTGGCGAACGTCATTGACCTCCCAGCGGTCATCGGGCTTGACGTATAATCGCGGCTGATCAGGATCATCCTTACGAGATTTCACCGGTAAAATGTATGCCCACATGGGCGTGCGCAAAGCCCATTGCACGCCGTCCTCGGAATTGAGTGCGGACACCGCGTGTGGCCGAATTTCGGAAAGCTGGCCTTTAATCAACGGCCACAAGCTGTGGCCGTGTGAAGCAGGCGGGTTAATTTCAAGAAACTCGAGGAGGGTGGGAAAGAGATCGACCGGTTGCGTGAGGGCGTCGATGCGCCAACCGGCGTGTTGGGCCTCCGGCAGGCGCAGTAACAGCGGCAGGTGGATAAACTCCTCATGAGGCCAGGGGCGGACCGCACCGATAACTCCGTGTTCGCCAAGAGGCAAGCCTTCGCTCGACGTCAGGCAGAGAAGCGTGTCGTCAAGGTGATTGTTGGTGCCGAGATGATCGAAAATAAGTTCCAGATGCGCGTCGACCGCGGTGACGACGGCGGCGTACGTGTTTTGCAGGCGCGGCAAATCGTCCGGGTCGTCGATGGGTCCAAGAGGTGGATCCGGCCAGGGCAGGTCGTCCTCCTCGCAATAGGAATCGAGCAAATCGGTGGGAAAGTTCCAAGGCGGGGCCAGGCTGGGAAAGCGCACCCAGACAAAGGGCCGATGCCGCGCCAGAGCAGCGTTGGTTTGCTCGACGGTGTCTTCGAGGCTGGCCGGCGACGCCGATGCAGCGGTCGCGATGTAATCCAGGCCGATATCATTGTTGCGTAGGATTTCTCCCAAGGTGGCCAGCGAAACTGTGGGGGCCCGCGGGATCGAGAAAGGCGTGACCGGTCCAGGCCGATGGCTCAGGTTGGCGGACGTCAAAGTAGTGGCGATTAAAGACGACGCTTTGAGAAGCGAGCCGATCAATGTTAGGCGTGCCGACCCAGTCGTTGCCGTAGCAGCCGAGGTAGCCGAGGTGCAATGCGGGGATATCGAGAACGAGGATTCTCATAAAATTGATTCTATTTAAGGAGCCGCGCACGCAGTAAGCGGTTTTGCAGGGGCTGACCGCTTCCTGCGTGCGCGGCACTTTGCGTGACCAGGAGTTACGGATGTTTTTCGGACTCGAAGGCAAAGTGGCGCTGGTGACGGGCGGAGGTCAGGGAATCGGCGAGGCCATTTGCCGGCGTCTTGCGCACGCGGGAGCGAAGGTGGGCGTCTTCGATCTGGAGGCGGGGAAGGCCGCAAGGGTCGCGCTGTCTATCAATGGGGTGGCGCTGGCGGGTGATGTGACCTCGCAAACGGACATCGAATCGGCGTTGGAAGATTTGCACGCCCAGGCCGGGCCGATCGATATCTTGGTGAACAACGCGGGCATCACCGGCAAGGCGGGCAAGATTTGGGAGCTTGAGCAAAAGGATTTGGAAAGCGTCTTGGCCATCAACGTCGTGGGTCCCTGGTTGTTTTGCCGCGCTGTGGCGCCCGTCTTTCAGGAGCGCCGGTATGGCCGAATCGTCAATGTGGCGTCCATCGCCGGCAAAGAGGGCAATCCGACGCTCGGCCCTTATTCCGCGAGCAAGGCGGCCTTGATTGCACTGACCAAATCGCTGGCCAAGGAATTGGTCGGGCAAGGCGACATCACGGTCAATGCTATTTCGCCGGCGGTTATCCATACGCCCATACTCGACGGTTTGCCGACTGCCACCGTGGATTACATGGTCGGCGCATACCGATGGGCCGGACCGGCAAGCCCGAGGAAGTCGCGGCCCTGGTGCATTTCCTGGCCAGCGCCGAGGCGAGCTTTACGACCGGTCAATGCTACGACATCAGCGGCGGCCGAGCGACCTATTGATTTAGCGGAGCACAACGCGCACGGCGCGGCCTGGGATCCGAAGGTGTAAAGTTGCAATTCGATGGGACCGGTGAGCGGAGTCACCGCCTGGTAAAAGGCGGCGGGGGAGTTGACGGGCCGTTTGTTCACGTGCGTTATGACCTCGCCCGCTTTGAGCTTGGCGCCATCGGCAACTGACCCCGGCTGGATATCGCTGATAAGGACGCCCGGTGGGACCAGCGGCAGGCGCGGCGATTGCTGCACGAGGAGCGTGGTGTAATCGACCCTGAGCCCGCGGACGAAAGGGCGGCTGCCGAGCGAGGACACGATGCGTTTGCCGGTGACATAGAACTTGCCAAGGGTCACGGCGACAGTGCGCGTCTCCCGTGTGCTCGCTTGGAGAACGCTGAGCGTTACCCTGGAGCCCGCCAACTGGGTGGCCAATTCCAAAAAGAGGTCATCGGTCTCGCGGATGGGAATGCCGTTGACTGCCAGGATGATGTCATTGACGGCGAGGTGGGCTTCGTGCTCGGCGGGAGAGCCAGGCGTGACGTATTTCACGGCGACACCCTTACCGGGGCGCTGCTCGTTGAAGCCGACGCCCAGGAAGCCATAATCGACCTCCTCGCCGCGTTTGAGGACTTCGAGGATCCGCCTCATGCCGGCGTCGAGTGGGATGGCGAAGCCGCCCGGGGTGTCGATGCCGTGAATGGCGGCGAGTGCCGTGGTCAGGCCGACGAGTTCGCCATTGAGGTTGAGCAGAGCGCCGCCGCTGCATCCGAGGCTCAGGCGAGTGTCGGTTTGGAGCAGCGAGCCATAATAGTGAAGCGGCTTGGTGCGTTCCTCCTCGCGCGGCAACCCGGGTATGTGGCGGCGGATGTTGCTGATGATTCCCCAGGACGCGCTCGGCCGGCCATCGCGAAAGCCCGCGGCGAAGGGATTGGCCAGCGTCAAAATGAACTGCCCGCGCTGCAAGGCGCCCGGCTCGCCCAGCGTGATGACCGGCAAGGGCAACATGCGACTGTCGCGCAGGCGCAAGACGGCCAAGTCGCTGCGCGGGTCGGCGGCGTGAATGTCGGCATAGCCGGCCTTGGCGCCGGGCAGGCGCACGAAGATGCGGGTGGCGTCGCGAATGACATGATAATTGGTGAGTATCAGTCCCGAGCGATCAACCACGACGCCGCTGCCGAAGGCTTCGGGAACATATCCTGGATCGGCGAGGTCATACTTGCGGCGCAGGAAGCCGCGTTCCTCGGTGGACTTTTCCTCCTCCAGGAAATCGCGCGGATCGAAGTCGCCGAGCTTACCTGAAGTGTCCGTGATCGGCTTGGCTACGTTGCGGCGTAGATACGTCTCACTTCGCGAGACCAGGATGCACGCGATGGCAGGCTCCGCCGCGGCGATGGTTTTTTGCAACGTTTGCTGGAGTGCTTGGGCTTGCTCGAGAAGCTTGTCTTGGGCGTGGATTGGGCAGGCGTCTGTCAGCGCCCAAGCCATCAGCAGGGCGGAACCTAGGCGAAACATAGGGAGGTGTCTTTCACGGGTGCCGTGCATGTTAATGATACCCTGTTTTTTATAACCGTCCGCGAGTAAGGACGCCAGCGAATAAAAGGAGCCGCGCACGCAGTAAGCGGTCGAGCGTTTGCCTGCTCCGACGACCGCTTACTGCGTGCGCGGCTCTTTCGTTCGGTCCTTGCAACTGCCTACATCCCCTGATAAACCCAAAGGATGCCTAAACACGAGTTAATCCTGCTCAGTCCGTATCGGCTGCCGGGGCAAAGTTCGTTGGTTCTCGGCGACGACGATATGGCTGCCTGGCTCAATGGCTACACCGCGCTTTGGCACCCCGCGTTCCTGTGGAATGCCCAGGCGCCGCCGCGCTGCGATACGCAGTACGACCATGAGACACCGCGCGGGGCGTGTATTTATGCCTTGCCTGAGAGCCCGCCATTGTATCTTCCCGACGACTGGCAAGAGCGGGTGCTTGCCGCCGGCTCGGCAAGTTTCCGCGTCGGTGCGGAGCCGCGCCGCGGCTTTGGAGAAGGCGCGTGCAGCACTAACGGCGGTTGCTCCTGAGCATGCGTTGGGCCGAGCGGAAGCGTTTGCCTTGAGCGACGAAGATGCGGCACCTTTCTTCGCGTTGGGCATGGGCTACTTGCTTGAGACCACCCTGGCCGAGGCGATGGAGCACGAGAACCTGCTGGACGCGGCCAAATTTTGGGATCATGTGCAACAAGCCGTCGCCCAGCTCAGTGGGCTAGTATACACGCCTGCCGAATCGAGCTTTCACGCAGACGAGGAAACCCTTTCCTCGCCTGAAGCCGAGGTCATCGATTGGCGCGGGCACCTGCGCAATGCTGCACAGTTGCTGCTGTCGGCACGCGAGGTGCTTTATCCGGTCACGATTCATCTGCTTGATCTCTCCGTCGTGGATGAACAGAATCTCGAACAGCCGTGGCCGGACGGCATGGACTCGGAAGTACCGCTCAATGTCGTGGCATCGGGCAGCGCCCTGGAGAAATTATCACGTGAGCAGCCTGCCAAGTTGGCGGCGTTGCAAACGGCGATCACGGCTGGCGCGGCGGAGGTCTGCGGCGGCGGTTACCTCGAGCGCGAGGATCCGTTGCTGCCGCTGGATTCGCAGCTATGGAACTTGCTGAAAGGCCTTGAAACTTCACGAGCGCTTTTGCAAACGGACATTCGCGTCTTTGCCCGCAAGCGGTTCGGCTTTCATCCGCAATTGCCGCTCCTTTTGACCACCACGGGCCTGCAGCGCGCCTTGTTCTTGACGTTTGACGAATCGGCGGGAGTGCCGCAATACTCGTCAACCGTGGTCGCTTGGCCGTCGCCGGACGGCAAGCAGGTGGATGCGTTCGTGCGCCGCCCTTATCCAGCCGATGCGCCGGCCACTTTCTTCAATTTGGCCCATTATTGGTACAAAACCACGCGTGAGGATCATGCCGCCACGCTGGTGCTAAGGCATTCGAGTCGGCCGCCCGCGGCGTGGTATCGCGACATCATGGAACTGGCGCGGCTGGCGCCGCTGCTGGGGACCTGGACTACATTTTCGCGCTACTTTGACGACGTGATGGCCGGCGAGCATCTGCCCTCGCTATCGGTCGATGAATTCCATTTCGACTATCTGAGCGAGCGTGTCAACGCGCACATTCCGCGGCCGGTCACTGCCTTCGCGGTCCACTTGCGGCAGCGGCGCCGCCTCGATTCCTGCTGGACCTTCGCGGCTATGCACCGGAGCCTGGGGGCGAGCCAGGCGCTCGACGGCGTCGACGAAGAATTGCGCCGGATCGAGGACCGCTTGGAGATAAACCTCGGCGCTGAAGTGCCCGAGTTGGCTCCTTTGGAGCAGCGGACCGCAGCGGCGCTGGCCCAGCGTCTGCAAGCGCACGCGGTGCCGATCAACCAGGCACGATGCTCCTCAATCCCTGTGCGTTCGCGCGGCGAGTGGCGCTTGAGTTGGAAGGAGCCACGCGTCCCTTGCCGGTGGGTGGTCTCGTGAAGGCGTGTCAACTGGACGGCACTTTTCTGCGCCGTGATCGAAGTGCCTGCGCTGGGTTTCGCGTGGATGCCCAAGGAAGGGCCGCCGGGCACGCCCGCCATGGCGACAAGGCTGCGGATGGCCGATACGACGAGCAAGCTCATTCGCAACGAATTCTTCGAAGTGGAAGTCGATGGACTAACGGGCGGACTCAAGGCGATTCGCGATCACAAGACGCGTGTCAATCGGCTCGGGCAACGCCTCGTTTTCAACCCGGGCAGCCGCATGGCGGCCAGCGACATTCAGGTGACACTCACAGGTCCCGCGCTCGCGGAAATTGTGTCCGTGGGGGAGCTGCGCGGTGACCAGGACCAGGTATTGGCGACTTTCAAGCAGCGGTTGCGCGTCTGGCTAGGCCGGCCGCTGCTTGAGATGCGCATTGAACTGCAGCCCGTTCAACCCGCGGCAGGTTATCCCTGGCATGCTTACTTCGGCTGCCGCTTCGCCTGGCGCGACGAGCGTGCCATCATTATGCGCGGCTCGGGAGGCACCGGACACGTCACGGCGCACACGCGGCCGCAGACCCCGGACTTTCTCGAGTTGCGTTCGGGCCGCTTGGGGACCGTTATCTTCCCGGGGGGGCTACCTTTCCATCAACGGCACGAAGGTCGCATGCTCGACATTATCCTTCAGCCCGAAGGGGAGCAGGCGACGACATTCGATCTGGGCATCGCGCTGGATCGCGAGACCCCCATGCAGACGGCGCTTGGACTGTCGTCGCCTGTCGCCGTGGTGCCGACCAACCAAGGGCCGCCGCACGTGGGCACGAGCGGTTGGCTGTTTCATCTGGATGCGTCCAACCTGCTTTTAACCCGCCTCACACCGGGAACACTGGAGGCCGGCGCGGCACGCAGGAATCCGGATGCGGTGACGGCTCGTCTGCTCGAGTGTGCCAGCCATTCCGGACAGGCGGAATTGCGCTGCGTGCGCAACCCGAAACGGGTGGTGTTGTTGGATGCACGGGGCCAATTTCTGTTGGAGGGGACGCCGACCGGAGATGCGGTGCTTTTGGAAGTTTCGCCCAATGATCTGGTACACGTGCAGGTGGAGTTTAGCTAGGATCCTCTGTGAAATAAGTTTGCATCATGGCCATACCCGCGGGATTCGGAGTACCTCATCCCGCGGCTTGGGGAAGGGCGTAATATGCGGTGAATTTGCTTGTTCGGCAGGTTTCGAGCCTGTACGATGCATTGTCCCTCCCGCCGATCGTCTCACCTTGGGATCTCATCATGAATGCATCGGCCGACATAGACATTAAAACGTTGGAATCCTTGCGCTCGGCGCACCAGGCGATGCGCTCGGAGATCGGTAAGATCATCATCGGTCAAGATGCGGTGCTCGATCAATTGCTGATGGCCATCTTTTGCCGGGGGCACGCGCTGCTAGTCGGCGTACCGGGATTGGCGAAGACGTTGATGGTGAGCACATTGTCACAGGCCCTTGACCTGTCGTTCAAACGCATTCAGTTCACGCCCGATCTGATGCCGACCGACATCACGGGCACCGAGGTCATCCAAGACGACCCACTCACGCGCCAGCGCATGTTCAAATTCTTGCCGGGGCCCATATTCGCCAACATCGTCCTGGCGGATGAGATCAACCGCACGCCTCCCAAGACGCAAGCCGCCTTGCTCGAGGCCATGCAGGAACGCAAAGCCTCCATCGGGGGCGTCGATCATTTAATGAACGACCCGTTTTTTGTCTTGGCCACGCAAAACCCCATTGAGCAAGAGGGAACCTACCCGCTGCCCGAGGCTCAGCTCGATCGCTTTCTTTTCATGATTCAGGTGGATTATCCGAGCGCTAGCGAAGAAGAGCTGATCATGCGCAAGGGACGAGCGATGTGCAAACCACGGTGACCAAAGTGTTGCACGCCGAGGAAATCGTGCGCCTCCAACACGTCGTACGGCGCGTGCCGGTGACGGATCATGTGTTTCGCTACGCCAAACGCTTGACGCGCATGTCCCGGCCTGGAACCCCCGAGGCAGCCGACTTTGTCAATCGTTATCTCACGTGGGGCGCCGGCCCGCGCGCAGCATGAACTTGATCTTGGCCGCAAAGGCCCATGCGATACTGGCAGGGCGTTTCCACGTGTCGGCCGACGACGTGGCGGCGGTGGCTGGGCCCATCCTGCGTCATCGCCTGATTCGCAACTTCACCGCCCAGAGCGAAGGGGTGGAAATCGACGACATCATCCGACGTTTACTCAGCGCCGTCCCGAAAAACCAGGCCGCGTAAACAATGAATTACCTGCAACCGGACGTGATCGCGCGTGCGCAGGCGCTGGGTCTCAAGGCCCGAACGGTCGTGGAAGGCTTGCGCGTCGGCGACCATAAGAGCCCCTATCGCGGCTTTTCCGTGGAATTCGTGCAACATCGCGAGTATGTCGCCGGCGACGATATTCGCCACATCGATTGGAAAGGCTATGGCCGAAGCGAGCGCTACACGATCAAGCAATATGAGCAGGAAACCAATTTCGCCGGACACATCTTGCTCGATGCCAGCCGGTCGATGCTCTATGGCGAGGGCGATGCCAACAAACTGGAATACGCGAAGTTGCTCACCGCGGCGCTCACGTATCTGATCGTGCGGCAGCGTGACAGTGTCAGCTTGAACGTCTTCGACGCCGCCTGGCGGAAGCGACTGCCGGCGAGCGGACAGCCGGGACACGTGCAGACCGTGCTTCACACCCTGGAAAACGTCGATCCTCAGGAAAAGACGGCCATGGCGCCGCTCTTGCATGATCTCGCGCGGCAAGTTCGCCGCCGGGGTCTGGTGTTTCTTATCTCTGATTGTTTCGACGAAGTTGCGGGGCTGCTCGATGGACTGCGGCACTTGCGGTTCGCGGGGCACGAGGTTACCGTTTTCCACGTGCTGCATCCCGATGAAATCGAGTTTCCTTTTAATGGGCTGGTCAAGTTCGATGGCATGGAAGATAGGTTGCAAGTCTTGACGCGGCCGCACCTGGTTCGCTCCGCCTATTTACGGGCGCTCGCGAAGTACCAGCAGGACCTGCGCAGCGGCTGTGAGCACAATCGCTGCGATTATGTGCTCATGAACACAAGCCAGCCGCTCGCCGAGTCGTTGACCGCCTATTTGGCAAAAAGATTGCGCGTGCGTCTACTTTAGAATAAGCGACGCGAATCGAGAATGGGGGGCCGGGTCTGAGGTACTCCAAAGCCCCGGTGGGACGCGGACGGGGCGTTCAAAGTAGTTTACCCGGCCACGAGGGAACGCGTACCGGGCCTTCGGAGTACCTCAGACCCGGCCACGACCAAACGCGGTGCCAACGGAACAGGATTCATGGGCTTTCTCGCACCATTGATGCTCTGGGGCAGCGCCGCGGCGGCGATACCGATCGCGCTGCACCTCTTTTTTCGCAGCCGCTACCGCACGGTCCCGTGGGCGGCGATGCGTTTTTTGCTGACCAGCATCGAAGAGACGAGCCGACGGCTGCGGTTCCAAGAACTGTTGCTGCTGGTGCTTCGCTGCGCTGTATTGGTGTTGTTGGCAGTCGCCTTGGCGCGGCCTTTGTCGACGATGGTGCGTGGCAGTGGTCAGGGGGACGCGGTCGATGCGGTGCTGCTGTTCGACACGTCGATGAGCATGGGCGCCTCCGATGGAGCCGTCGATCGCCTGGGGCGCACCAGGAAGCCGCTCTTAAGGTCATCGATGAGTTGCCGCCGTATTCCACGGTCCAAGTCATCGCGTGCGCCGACCGGGCCGTGCCCATGGGGCCGCGCTCGCCGGCGGACCTGGATCAGGCGCGCAGCCGCATCGAGAGCCTGGCAGTCACCAGCCTGGCGACGGACCTCTATCCGGGGATGAGCGAAGCCGCCCGTGTGTTGCAGCGAGGCCAATCAGCAAACAAGGAAGTGTATCTCTTCAGCGATATGCAGAAGTCGGGTTGGGAACAGCAGACGGGGGATTTGGCCCGTTCACTGCGTGACATCAAAGACCAAGCGACCGTTTTTCTCGTTCGTTGCGGCACGCGCAAGGCGGCCAACGTCGCCATCATCGGCATCACGCCCCAATCGGGTGTGCCTCGGCCCGGCGAGCGCAGCGGTTTTGGGGTGCTGCTGCGCAATACGGGCGCTGATCCGGTCAAGAACCTGAGCGTATCTTTACGGGTGGACGACAACCATAACCTCGTGGAGACGCAAGCAGTGCCGTTGCTTAACCCCGGCGAGACGCGCGCGGTGACGCTGGCGGTTCTGCTGGAAAAAGCGGGCCTGCGCGTGCTCACGGCACGCATCGACCACGACGATCTCCCGGGAGACAATCACTTGGACCAGGTCATCGAGGTGCGCGAGCGCATCAATGTTCTGGTAGTCGACGGCGGTGCCCAGGATCGCGATCCGGCAAAGTGGTCCAGCTTTCACTTGCTCAATGCGCTGCAACCGGTACCAGAAAAGGCGCAAGCGCGCTACCCGGTGCAGCCACGTCTGGTAACGCCGCGCCTGGCTTCGCCCGCGTTGCTGGCCAATGCGGACGTGTGCATTTTGGTCAATGTCGCCCTCCAGAGCAACCGCGCACGACCTACCGAAGTGCTGCCCGATGATTTTGTCGAGGCCTTGGCGCCCTTCGTCCAGCGCGGCAAGGGGTTGATCGTATATGCCGGCGACAACGTCGCGGCCGATGCATACAACCGGGTGCTTGGCAAGCAACAGGGGCTGTTACCGCTACCGCTTAAGGGTTTTATGGAATACGCGGGCCGGGCGGCGCTGCGTTTCAATCCGGACAGTGTTGGCTTGCCGGCTTTTTGGCGCTTTCGAGATGACGCCTACTACAAGGGATTCAAGGACATCGAGATTTATAAAGCCGTCGAACTCGAAGAGCCGGCGCCGCAACAACGGACGGAAGCCTCGCCGACTGAGACGAACAATAGGAAGCTTGATCCCTTGACCATCGTCTTTCGGTATGGCAACGGCAAGCCGGCCATTGCCGCGCGGGTGGTGGCAAACGGCGAGGTTGTGTTCATCACGACTTCGGCAGACAAAGGTTGGCAGTTAAAATCCCCTGAACCGGCGTGGACGGACTGGCCCGTTCATTTCGAGTTCGTCCCCTTCGTCGACGTTTTGTTCAATCATTTGCTGGCGCGCCAAAGCCAGGCATACAACATCCGTGCAGGTGAAAAACTGGATTGGCATCCGAGTTTGAAAGGTGAGTGGGCATACACATTGCTACACCCCAATGGCACACAAGTCCGGCTGGGATTGCCGGAAAACAGGAACAATCGCCTGGTGGTGACAGCCGCCGGGCTGGCCGAGGCCGGCGTTTATCACATGGTGCCCTCCCTACCGCCGCAGAGCGAGAATTCGACGGCCGATGCTTTGCCGGACAAAAGCGCCGGAGCGCCGATTGCCGTAGTGCCCGATTTGCAGGAGACACAAGACTTGACAACTTTGACCGACGAAGAGATCGATCAGCGACTCGGGTTTCGGCCCATCCATATGACTGCCGGCGCCGGGGTAACGATCAATGCGGGCGAACGGCTTAACCGCGAGTGGACGCCGTGGTTGCTGATGGCGGTGCTTATCTTGGCCGTGGGTGAGTCTGTGTTGGCCTATTGGTGTGGGCGAGCCTGGTAGCCATGGAATATCTTGTCGATCTTCTGGGAATGGAAGTTCCTGCCAACACGCACTTGCAGGGGGCGGAGCTGAGCCTGCGCGGCTTGCTTCCCTGGTGGTTGGCTGTGGTGCTTGGGTTGCTTCTGGCAGTCGGTGTGTGGCTTTTATACCGGCTTGAACAAGGGCTCCGCTGGCCGCGCCGCCTACTCATGGCGGCGCTGCGCTTCGGGGTTTTGGCCTTGCTGCTCATGCTGCTGTTGCGACCGGTGCTGCTCGCGGAATTCGGGGGGCAAAAGCCGCGCGGCATCGTGCTTCTTTTGGACAATAGCCAAAGCATGAAGCAAACCGATCGCCGGCTCACGAGGGCGGATAAGCGGCGCGCGCGCTGGCCCAAGGCTTGCTGCCGTTGACGACCTCCATGACAGCCGGAGAAAACGAATCCGCACTGCCCCCTGGGACGCCCCCGAACCCCGCGCGCGCCGCTCTAGTCGCATCGGTGCTTCGTAATCCCGAGTTACAATTGATCGAAAGCCTAGGAAAGGTTGGCCCTGTACGCCCCCTTTTGTTTGGTTACACGATCCATGGCACTGGAGAAACGGAAGGCGAAGGTGCGGCGGCGGTCACTGACAATTTGTTGAAAAACTTCACCGCCGACGAGGCGCGTACTTGCCTCGCCGATGCGATCCATGAGATCATGGAACGCAATGACGGCGCCCCGCCCGCCGGGATCGTGCTGGTGACTGACGGCCAGGACAATGCCAGCAAGTATTCGCTGCAGGAAGCTGGTTTAGCGTGTGCGCGCCGCCAGGTGCCGTTGCATATCTATGGCGTGGGCACGGCTCAGGGAGCGAGCTTGCAACTCAAGGAGGTCGGCGTCCCGGAAACCCTCTTCGTTGACGATACGATCACGGTGCCGCTGCGCTGGCGCTCGCAAGGTTTGGGCAAAGGCAAATTGGCGATCCAACTGACGCTCGGCGGTAAAGTGGTGGCCCAGCGAGAGATCGACAATGCAACCGGCGACGACGTGCGTTCGGCGTTGGAATTCACCGTGCCCAAGGGCAAACAAACCGAAGAAAGCGTCGATCTGGTCGCTACCCTTACTGCCAAAGGCAAGGAAGTCTTTCGGGACACGTTGACGGAGTCGGTGCGTGTCGTCGATCGCAAAATTCGAGTGCTGTACATTGAGCATTCGGCACGCTTTGTCTACCAATTTCTCATGGCGGCGTTGCTGCGCGATCGGCGCATCGAGGCAACGTTTCTGCTGGTCAATGCGGACCCTAAACTGGCAAATGCCGGTCCGCCGTTTTTGCCTGCGTTTCCGCCGACGCGGGCCCAGTTCTTCGATGCCCATTACAACGTGATCATCCTGGGCGACGTGGCCGCGAGTTATCTTGGCAACGAGCACATGGAATGGATCAAGGAATTCGTGCAAAATCGCGGCGGGATGATCGCGATCGCGGGCAGGCAGCACATGCCCTCCACTTATGTGAGCACGCCTCTTGCTGACGTTTTGCCCGCGGAATTCGAGCCCAAGCGGTTTTCTTTAGCTTCGGAGGCGCGCACCGAGGAATATCCGGTGACGCTGTCCGAGATCGGCCGGCGCACCGATATGCTGGCTCTGGCGGATTCGCCGGAAAAGAGCCTGGCGCAATGGGCGAAACTACCCGGCTTCCATTGGCAATATCCGCTGCTGAAATTGCGGCCCGGAGCCGTCAGTTTGCTCGTCAATCCGCGCCTCAAGATGGGTGAGCAACCCATGCCGCTCTTGACCTCGCAATACTATGGGCAGGGCCAAGTTCTTTTCCTGGGGAGTGACGAGACGTGGCGCTGGCGTTTCAACGAGGCGGACAAGCTCACCAACCGGTTTTGGGGCCAACTCATTTACCAAGTCGGGTTGCCATCCCTTTTAGGACAATCCTCGAAAAGGGCGCAGATCGCGCTCGCCGGGTCGAAGGCGACGCTGAATGTCCCTGATGCGATCTTCGCTCGGCTTTTGGACAAGAACTTTAATCCACGCAAAGACGCAAAGGTCGAGGCCGTGCTCGAATACCTGGATGCCAAGGCGGGCGAGGACAAAACGCGCACGGTCGCGTTCCATCGAATATCAGGTCGTGACGGCGAGTACAGCGCAGTGGTTAGTCATGACCGGCCGGGCCGCTGGGAACTGAGAATCAACAATCCTGAGCCCAACGTCTTTCGCTTCCGCGTGGATATGCCGCCGCGCCACGAAATGGAGGAAGCGGGGCTCGCTGAAGCGGCTCTGCGCGAGTTGCGCGCGTCTCCGGGGGCAAATTTTACCGCGAGGAAGACCTCCATCGACTGGTCGGCGATGTCCAGCCGAAGTCCATGGGCTTTACGCAGCGGCAGGAGATTCTTCTTTGGAACCCGCTGGTGCTGGCGTTGTTTGTTTTACTCATTAGCGCGGAGTGGCTGCTGCGTAGATTCTCCAACCTCAGTTAGCGTTTAGCCGCGACGCGCAGCGGAGCGCGGGGAATGGCCGCACCGCGCTCCGCTGCGCGTCGCGGCTAAACGAATACGGTATCGTTATGATCCCCCAAACGCTCCGACACCAACTGGCCCGCCTTCGCCGCCGGCAACGTCTCGGCGCACTCGTCTGGGGCGGCGGGCGCTGGTTGGCTCTCGCAATTTCATTGCTGTTTATCGCAGCGTTTATGGATTGGTGCGTGGAGCGCGACCAAGACACGCCCGAGGCTTTGCGGCATTTGCTGGCGTACCTCCAAATCGGCGCGGGCCTGGTGGCAGGGTTTTATTTCGTGGTACGACCGCTGGCGCTGACGCCACTCGAACGCGGCGCTGGCGCTCTTTGTGGAAGACAAAGTGCCGCAATTTAATCATCGCCTGATTAGCGCGGTCGAACTCAATCGCCCGGGCGCGAAGACGCTCGGCATGTCGCCGGAGCTTATCGGCGCCGTGACCGCGGAAGCGGTGAGCATGGCGCGCGACGTTGATTTTGCTGCCCTGGCCGATCGGCGCCCGCTTCGGCGCGGCGCGATCGTTGCGCTCGCATGCGTGGTTGTCGGGGCCATGCCGTTTGTTGTTTGGCCGGATACCGCGTCAGTGTTGCTGGCGCGCCAATTCGGCGTTGATCGTGACATCCCACGCAACATTGCTATCGAATCGATCAGTCCCGAGGTCTGGCCTAGCGGTGAGGCGGTGATTTTGCGCTTCAAGGTGAAGGGCCGGAATCTTGAAAATTTACCCGGAACCGTGACCTTGTACGCTGATGGATCGGCTGTTGACCAGTTTCCCCTCGCGCTGGACATGAACTGGAAACAAAGTGACGAAGAAGCGACCGTCACGGCCGCGCTGCCCCCCGCGTCCAGCAACGGTACCTACACGGCCCGGCTAGGCGATGGCCGTCTGCGACAACCTGGTCACATCCGTTATGAACCGCGTCCGGTGATTGTGGAGCAAATCGCCTGGCTGCAATATCCCGAATACTGCGGCGTGCGCCAAGACGGTAGCCGCTATGAGCAACTCCAAGGGCGCGGAGACATTACCGGCATTGCCGGCTCGTCTGCGCGTGTCGTGGTCCGGGTGCAGAAGCCGATTGAGGCAGGCTTCGTTGAAGTCATTAGGTCGGAAAAAACTACTGCCAATCCGGATGCGGCGCGCCGGCGCGAGAATCCGTCAGCCGCCGCATCGCTCTCGAAGAAGCCGCGGGCGCTCGTGGCACGCGCTCGTCCCCCTGAGTGCCGACGAGACGGGTTATCGCATTGTGGTGCACGATCACTATGGATTCACCAACATACCGCCGCCGCGGCGGAGCTTGCGCTTGGTGCCCGAGGAGGCGCCGCAAGTCGCGTTGCTCGCGGAGCAGTTTGCTCCGAGCATGGTTGCCGGCGACGCGGCCGACGATTACATCGTGGAGGGATTGCCGTTGCCGCTCGGCGGGCCCATTCCCATCGCGTACACGGCCAGCGGTCCGTATGGTTTGGGTCAAGCCCGGTTGCTTTTTCGCGTCCTCAAAAAAAGGAGCAGCGGCAACGACGAGGCCGGGGACGTGAAATGGCTCACGCTCCCCTTGCGCGAAGTCGCCGGCAATGACAAGGCCGGCCCGTTTGATCCACGCCGTGGCGCCTTCGCGCATAGCGGAAGGAAGGATCAAATATTCTTTCACGCCGATGCTGAAACCACTCCGTTGCCGCGTGCTCTTGGTGGAGGGCGCTTCGATTTCAAGACGACTGGTATCCCCGATGGCCAGGGAGGTTTGCTCCACTTGAGTATCGGAGATCAAGTAGAATACTGCATCGAAGTTTCGGCCGACAAGAACGGCAATCCAGCCCGGCCGAGCGCGTGTTCGGAGACGCGTGTCAAGACGGTCGTCTCGTATAGCGACCTGGACCGCTGGCTGGCGGATAGCTTGCAAGAAGGGCAGCGCCTGCGGCAGTTGGAGAGCAAACAGCGCGGGCTTTTCGAGGAAAAGTAGTTCATATCCGCGATAGTTTGCCGTGCTGTTGAAAATGGGTGGCACGCCTTGCGGGTGCGCCTCTCTTTTAGGCGGCTGAGCGTGCCTGGAAGCGCAGCGTCGTCGCCCATGTCGTTACGGCGTCGATGACCGTTTCAACTTCGGCGCCGGTCAATTCGGGAAACATCGGCAGAGTGATTTCCGTGCGTCCCAGGCGCTCAGAAACGGGGAAGCTACCCGGCTTGTAGCCGAGGTGCCGATACGCGGGTTGAAGGTGGACAGGCGTGGGATAATGGATCGCTGTCTGGATGTTTTGTCCCGCGAGATGTTCCCGCAGGCCATCGCGGTTTTCGCAACACAGCGCGTAAATGTGGCGGTTGCAGCGGGTGCCGAGTTGCTCGCGCGGCAAAGTCAAGCCGGGCATGCCGCCCAGGCCCGCTTCATACTGGTAGCCGATGCGGCGTCGGGCGGCGGTCCAATCTCGAAGGTGCGGCAGCTTGACGCCCAGAACTGCGCCTTGAATTCCTTCCATGCGCATGTTGAATCCAATTTCGGTGTGGACATGGCGCTCGCTTTGCGCGTGGTCACGCAAGCGGCGTATGCGGTCGGCGATTTCAGACTCCGCAGTGACCACTGCCCCGGCCTCGCCAAAGGCTCCCAGGTTCTTCCCGGGATAGAAACTGAAGCAGCCCACGCGACCAAAGGTGCCGAGGCCCCGGCCGGCCAGCGTCGCCCCGTGCGCCTGGCAGGCATCCTCGATCACAGGCAAACCATGCCGATCCCCAATCGCGCACAACGCGGGCATGTCCGCAGCGTGGCCATAAAGATGGACAGGCAAGATGGCGCGCGTGCGTGGGGTGATTGCCTCCTCCACTTGGGCCGGGTCCATGCAATAGCTGTCTGCATCAATATCGACGAAGACCGGCCGGGCACCGACGTGACTGATGGCCCAACTCGTGGAAATCCACGTGGCCGGCACGGTAATCACTTCATCGCCGGGGCCGACGCCGCAGGCCAAGAGCGCCAAGTGTAGCGCGGAAGTGCCCGAGTTGAGGCCGACGCAGTGGGCAGCTCCGACAGAGAGGGCAAAATCTCTTTCGAATTGCTCGACATAAGGCCCCAAGATGAAACTACCGCGGGCCATCAACTGATCGAGCACGGGTACAAGCTCGCTGCGCAGTGCGCGATATTGCCGGGCCAAATCTAACCAGGGGATCGTTTCCGTCATGGCGGTTCCGTCCTCGATTAAAACCCTTTTGCCGTAAGTGATTGGTCATTGTGAGACGGCTCTCCTGAGCCGTCTAATTCGAAAGGCGGCTCAGGAGAGCCGCCCTACAAAGTCACGCGACGCGCCGCGCGGGCAGCGTCGTTGTCGTCGGCGGCAAGGCGAGCGAGACAGGCCGACCTCCCTGGGCCAAGCTGCGATCGGTCGCCTCCAACATCTGCACGACCCGCACGCCGGCCACGCCATCCGTGATGGGCCGTCTGCCGGTGATGATGCATTCGGCAAAGTGCTGGACGAGCGCGGCCAGCGGCTCGCCGGTGCCGACATAGGGGCACCACATATCGCCGAGGCGGTAATCAAACTGCACGCGATGCTTGTTCTCCGGATCAAGCGCAGACTCGATGCGGCGTTCGTAGACGCGGACTTTTTCGAGAGGGTCCAGATCGTTGAAGATCACGCTCTTGCGCGAGCCGCCGATCACCATCTGGCGGAGCTTGACCGGCGAGAGCCAGTTGAGGTGCACCCCCGCCAAGAGACGATCTCCATAATTGAGCGTCACCAGCGCCACGTCTTCCTGCTGATTGACGTGTGCCTTGCCGCTGGCCGCCACCTGGCAGGGCCATTGATCGAGCAAATAGTCGATGATGGACAAATCGTGCGGTGCCAGGTCCCAGATGACGTTGATGTCGTGCTGAACGAGGCCCAGATTGATGCGCACGCTATCGATGTAAAAGATCTCGCCGAGGTCGCCGGCATCGATGATTTGCTTGATGCGGCGCACGGCGGGTGAATAGACAAACGTGTGATCGACCATCAAGGTAAGGCCCGCACGCTGGGCACGCTCCACCAGGTCGAGTCCTTCCTCGACCGTGCGGCGTGAGCGGCTTCTCGATCAGTACGTGCTTGCCCGCATCCAACGCACGCACAGCCAAGGCATAATGGGACGATGCAGGCGTGGCGATCAAGACGGCATCGACTTCGCTCAGCACCTCGTCGTCGAGGTCAGCGCTTGCGCGAATGGCGGGAAATACTTGCCGCGCCTTGGCCAACCGGCGCAGGTCGCGATCGCAGATAGCCACCGGTTGGGTACCCGGGCAAGCCGCCAGGTTGCGAACCAGGTTGGGTCCCCAGTATCCATAACCAACGACGACGACACGAAGCATAGGTTCCGCCTTTTAGCCAAGCCACAACCGTTAAGGAGCGGCCAACCGCCATCTGCAATCGTTTCCTGGCCACTCCGTAACGGTGGTGGCTCCGATTTTGGCGGGAGTATAGTTGTTTGCCCTGATATTTGCAACGAACGTTTAAGGCCGCCGCGATCCGCGGGATTCGGCGTACCTCATCCCGCGGCTTGGAGGTGGAGCATGGACTCATGCGGCGGTTTTATTGAGTGCCCAGACCGCCTGCTCAGGCCAATTTAACTGGCGCAGTTCTTGTGTAGTTAACGCGCGATCGTAAGCGACGCGCAGCAGCGACGCTGTAAATGCATCCGTGTCAATGAGAATCCACGAGGAGCGCGGATCACCGTCACGCGGTTGCCCGACTGAACCGGGATTGATGAGCAGACCTCCGGCCGAGGTGTGGGCGATCATCGGATAATGCGTGTGCCCCAGGATGAGCACTTCATGGTGTTGGGGCAACCAGGGGATGCCGTCGAGTGCTTGATCCGGATAAAGCCTACCTTCGAGCGGGTTATCGGGTGTCCCGTGCACCATCCGAATGGAAGTCTTGCCACACAAAAATCGTGTCTCCAGAGGCAGCGACCGGAGCCACTTCCACGCTGCCGGTGTGAGCTTGGCCCGGTTGTGCTGAATGATCGGCCCATAAGACGGAAAAGGTCGTGTGCCTTCGCCGCCCAGCACCATGCGGTCGTGATTTCCCAAAACCGATTCCACGGGAAGCGGGCGCAGCATGTCGTAAACGTCCATCGGCCAGGCGTAATAGCCGAAGGTGTCGCCGCCATTTAAAATCAAATCCACCTTGGCGTCGGCGATGGCGGCGAGCGTGGCAGCCAGCGCCGCGCGGTTGGCGTGAATGTCGGAAATGACGGCACAGCGCATGATTCATTCTCAAAGGCGAGCCGTGAGCGTCAGCGACCGGTGTTTTTACATCAAACGCCGGTCGCTGACGCTCACGGCTCGCCCAAACCTTCAAGCTACCGACCGGGTCGGCGCCAGTCGACTTACGGTTTCTTCCAGGGTCTTGATGCGTTGCAGCAGGTCGTCCAGGCGGAGGCCCAGGGTGCGCGCACGGAACGAATCGTTTCCGCGGCGGCGGCACGCATCCCATCTTCCCCCTGGACCTCGTAAACGCGCAGCACGCCGTCTCTGGTGAGCACGTCGACGGAGCCATCCGCGCGCGACAGCGCGACTACCCGTCCGGGAATGCGGCCCGCATAGATCGGAGGGTCGAGCACCGGCGTCGCGCACCAAACCGTCAATTTTTTGCCTTCATGGTAGGTGAAGGCGCCGGGATAGGGATAAGCCAGTCCGCACACGAGATCATAAATGGCGCGAGTCGGTTGACTCCAGTCGATCATGCCGTCGGCGGGAGTGCGACTGCAGGTATAGCTCGCCGTCCGAAGTTGTGGCCGGCGCAGGCGCTTTGCCGGCTTCGAGCAAGGGATAAGCATCAAGCACCAGGTCGATTGTCGCGGCGCAAACGCGATCATAAATCTCGGGGGCCGTCTTATCGGGGGCGATGGCAATGCGGTGTTGCGCGAGAATGTCGCCTTCGTCGGCAGCTTCGCTGAGATAAAACAGCGTGACACCGATATGGTCAGCGCCGTTGATCACTGACCAATTGACCGGGGCGAAACCGCGGTATTCAGGCAACAGCGAATCATGGACAGCAAGCGTGCCGAGCGGGTATCTCATAGATGTCGCGCGGCAGCAAGATGCGGCAGCCGACCACGAAGGCGACATCGGGACGCCATTCCTCGGCGATGAGCGTTCGATAATCTCGATCCTTGAGCGCCCGTGTTTCGAAAATCGGCACCCGGCGCAGTTTCGGCCAACTCGCGTATCGGATTTTCGTAGCGGTCCGTCTCATGCGCAGTCTTGCCGCAAGCTGATGACCCCCGCGAACTCGGCACCCCGTTCGGCCAGCGCTTTCAACGTCAAGTATCCCCGGCGCGTGCCGCCGATGAACAAAACTCTCATGCCAAGCTCCAGCAATCAAGCGGCCTCGGTGCCCGCGACGACTCCAGCGACAGCGGGCCGCAGCTCGCAGCCGAAATACTCGATGATAAAGTTGCGCCGCATATATGGCGTGGACATTTGCCAGCGTTCACCCAGGAGTCGGTGCCACTGCGCTTCGGTGCGAACAAACTGGCCTCGATCGAGCTTGCGGATTACATAGCCGGGCAGGTCCCAAAAGTGGCTCGGCCAAACCGCTTCCACGAGCACGAAACGGCCTTGCGGTTTTAAGACACGTTCGAGCCCCGTCAAGGTGGCCCGCACCTGGTCGTCCGAAAGATGATGGAAGACACCAAACATGAGGGCCAGATCGAACGAATCCTTCAATTCGCTGACGCGCTCGGCGGGTAAAACGTGCCACTGGGCCGGGATACGTCGGCGCGCATCCGAGATATAGGCTTCCGAGACGTCGATGCCGACGTAGTCGCGCGGCTCGACATAGTTCGCTAAATCGCCGGGGCCGCAGCCGATATCCAGTGTCCGCATGCCGGGCCTATAGCCGGCCCTGGCAATCAGATCACGATGGGCGGCTTCGACGTTGAAACAGCGGCATAAGGCGCGATAAACGAAAGGAATCCGAAGCAAGGCACGCGGCATTGGCAGACTCCTGGATTGCTTGGCTGGCACGCACTTCGGGGTTATCTTCGGGCGTGGCAGCCGACGCTTACTGCGTGCGCGGCTCCTTGGTCACGCGGCACGATGCTCCGCCTCACGGGTTTCTAACTTCGCGCCCAATTCCTCCTCGATGAGATACCGGGGTCGCCCGCGGGCTTCGTCGAACGCACGCCACAGATATTCGCCGAGAATGCCCAACATGACCATCTGGAAGCCGCCTAATAGCAAGACGACGACCATGATCGACGACCAGCCATTGACCGGATCGCCGCGGAGCGCATTGACGACGACGACGGCGGCGTACAGCATTCCCAGCAAGCTAGCGCCCACGCCGACGGCGCTGATGAGCCGAATCGGCGCATAGGAGAAGGAGACCAGCGAATCGATGAAGAGCTTGATCTTCTTGGAAAGGTTCCATTTGCTGACACCGGCATGGCGGGCTTGCTTGACGTACTCAATGAACGTTTGTCGAAAACCGAGCCACAGGATCATGGCCAAAAAGCTAGTGTTTTTCTCGCGGATCGAGTTGTAGGCATCGACGACCTTGCGATCCATCAAGAGAAAGTCAGCGCCCTGGGCCGGCATCTGCGGCAATGCGAGCCGCCTCATCAGCCAATAGTAGGTGTTGGATAAACGCCGCGTCAGCCAGGATTCACCGCGGCGCTGGGCCCGACTGGCCCAGACGACATGATTGCCCTCACGCCACTTCGCCAACAAATCCGGGATGAGTTCCGGCGGATCCTGCAGATCGGCCGCCAGCAGAACGACCGTGTCGCCCGACGCCTTGGCAAGACCGGCGGAGTAGGCCGCATGCGATCCGCTCGTGCGCACCAAGCGGACGTAGCGCACGCGCTGATCCTGAGCCAGCCATTCCTTGACGAGTTCGGGGCTGCTGTCCTGCGAGTGGTCGTCGACCATGACGATTTCACACGAGTCATCCAGACGATCAAGAACCGCAACCAAGCGCTCGCGAAACAGAGGCAGGTTGGCCTCTTCGTTCAGGAAAGCCGTGATGACGGAAATGCCGGGCATGAATGTTCTCAAGGGGGACGGCTCTCCCGAGCCGTCAAAGGGACAGACGTTCTCATGCGGCCGCCGCGTGGACCGCAACCGCGTCAAGCACGAGTTGTTGATCGGCCTCGCTCATCGTCGGGTAGAGCGGCAGAATAAGAGAGCGGGCGCTGGCCGCCTCGGACGCGGCAAGGTTGGGCCATGTCTGATCCGCATAGGGCGCTCTTTATGCGCCAACATGACGCCCCGACGGGTGGCGATGCCGCGGTCCAAAAGGCGCTGCATTAATATATTTCGATCTCCTGCATTCTGGCGCAACGTTACCGCATAGCTCTGAAAATTGGGGTCCGCAGACACCGGCACGACCGGGGGCGCGAACCAAGGATGGTGGGCAAACGCTTCTGTATAACGCCCGGCAAGATGCCGGCGCCGGGCCACGATCCAGGGCAGCTTTTTCATCTGCTCGATGCCAATGGCCGCCTGCACGTCGGTCATGCGGTAATTGAAACCCAAGCAAACGTAACTTTCGTCGATAACGCGCCGGGCCTGGTGGCGCGCCGGTATCCGGCACGCTCATGCCGTGCTGACGCAAGAGCCGCAATTTGTCCGCATACTGAACATTGTCAGTCGTTATCATGCCGCCTTCACCTGTGGTGATGACCTTGCGCAGGGTGAAAACTGAAACACGCCAACTCACTGTGGCCGCCGATCGGTCGGCCTTGATAACGACTGCCCAGCGCGCACGCCGCGTCTTCGAATATCATGATGCCGCGCCGCCGTCCGATGGCGTTAAAGGCCTCCATGTCAGCGGGCAAGCCAAGCTGATGGACGACCATGATCGCCTTGGTGCGCGGCGTGATGGCCGCTTCGGCGGCCGCGGGATCGAGGTTGTATGTGGTCGGATCGACATCGGCGAACACGGGCACCGCTCCGGCGTGGCGAATCGCGTTGGCCGTGGCGATGAACGACATCGACGGGCAAATGACTTCATCGCCGGGCTCGATGCCCATCGCCAACAGCGCCAAATGCAGCGCGGTCGTGCAATTGGAAACGGCGACCGCATGCGCCGTTCCGCAATAATCAGCGACCACGCGCTCGAACTCGGCGACGCGCGGTCCTTGCGTTAGCCAGCCGGAACGAATCGCCGCGCCGGCAGCATCGGCCTCTTCCGAGCCAAGATAGGGTTGCGTAATCGGCAGCATGCTTTTCGCCTTTTGCTCGAATTCTGCGTGACTTCCGTAATTGGGTGCCACGGGCAGCTTGTCTGCCCGTGCGAATCCCTGGTAACTCCCAACCGCGGGCACGGGCAGGCAAGCTGCCCGGGGCACTCATCGACCTACGCCGCTCGTTCATATGCTGCCGCGTGCCCGCGCGCCAGCGTCTCCCGCCGCCACGTCACGAGACGGCGCAAGCCGTCGCGCAGGGCGACCCGAGACTGGAAGCCGAGCATTCGCTGGGCCTTGCTCACATCCGCGCAGCGGCGCGGCACCGGGTTGATGGTGCGTTCCGGCATGAACTTTGGTTTTAAATGATTGGCTCCGGTCACTTCCAGCAGCGTCTGCAACAATCCCGCCAGGCTGGTCTCAGTTCCGGTGGCCACGTTGAAGACTTCGTCCGAGACCGCGCCGGACATCGCCAATAGGTTGGCGCGAGCCACATCCTCGCAGAAGACGAAATCCATGGTCTGGGCGCCATCGCCGAAAATGAGGGGCGATTCGTCACGATCAATGCAATCGAGCCAACGGATAAGCACTTCGGTGTATTTGCCGAAAACGTCCATGCGGGGGCCGTAGACGTTGAAGTAGCGCAGCGCGACGTAGTCGAGCCCATACATCTCATGGAAGGATCGCAGCAGCCCTTCATTGGCAACCTTGGCGGCGCCGTACCAGGTGCGATTGTTGTACGGGTGATGGCTCTCGGGCGTGGGGAAAACATCGGCTAGCCCATATACCGACGCTGACGAGGCCGCGACCACCTTTTTGACCTTTGCTTCGACGCATGTCTGCAAGACGTTGAAGGTGCCGTCAACCAGGACTGCCAAGCATTCGCGCGGCTCCTGGGCGCACTGGGTAATGCGGATGGCGGCCTGATGGAACACCGCGTCCACACCGTCGAAATGAGGACGAATACGCTCGAAGTGGCGAATGTCATCCCGGATCAACACGACACGACCGGAAGCCAACGCGCCATCAAGATTGAGCAGCGTCCCGCGCGTCAGATTGTCCACGACGATGATCTTGCGCACTTCGTTCGCGGCCAACAATTGATCGACTATGGTCGAGCCGATCAAGCCGCAGCCGCCGGTGACAAGAACAGTCGTGCCGGTCAGATTCATTGGGAATTCCCTCTAAAATAAAAGAGCCGCGCACGAAGTAAGCGGTTGTGCGCCAATTTCAAAATTGAACCGCTTACTGGTGCGCGGCTCTTTAATCAAGCCGCTTGCTCTGTTTCGAGACGGCGCAAGAGCCGTGCCGGCACTCCAGCGACAACTTCGTTGGCACCAACGTCTTTCGTGACCACCGCCCCAGCGCCAATGAGCGCACCAGCGCCGATCGTGACGCCAGCAAGTATCACCGCACCCGAGCCGATGGATGCGCCCGACAGACGCGCGTTGGAATGACCTGCCAGTCGGCTTCGGTTTGCAGGCGGCCATCGCCCGCGGTCGCTCTGGGAAATAAATCATTGGTGAAACAGACGTGGTGGCCGATGAAGCAATCGTCTTCGATGGTCACGCCTTCACAGATGAACGTATGCGAACTGATTTTGCAGCGGGCCCCGATGGTCGCGTTCTTTTGTATTTCGACAAAGGTGCCGATCTTGCTTTCATCGCCGATCGAGCAACCATAGAGGTTGACGAAAGCGAACAGCTTGACGTCCCTGCCAAGGCGACACGTCGGGGGAAATAGCCTGCAAGAGTTGCGCCATACCGAAAGCCTCCATGCACGGTCTGCGCGACAGAATTGTCGGCCTTCGCTCCGCGAAAGCACGGCCTTCCTCGAGTGGAAGACGACAATGGCGAACGGGCGGGTTTTAGCACAGGTGGAATCGGAGTGTCAAGGACTGAATTCCCGAGCGTCTTGGCGACCCTAGGGGGAACTCGATTCGTTGGACCCGCTGCTCGATAGGGGTTCAATTTGCAAAAAGGTCATCGTGTATGCGAGCTTGCCCTGCACGATGCGCTGTTCGCCAACGCCGCGAGCCGTGAGCCGTAAGGGCAGGAGTGCCGCGTTTGCCTGCTCGCGAACATCGGCCTGGTTGGATAATACGACTATTTTGTCACCCGGCGCCATGGAGAAACCGCTGACCCCGACCCAATCTTCGCGCGTGGGGAATCGGTTGCTCACCACCGAAGCGTTGCCGACGCTCGTGCTGATTGCCAGCGAAAAATACACCTCTTCCCTCGCTAAAGGATCGTCGAGCGGAAACCAAAAGCGATACGGCTCCATCGGCCAAACCGCGCGGAGAATCTGGTGACTCTGGGCAAATGCCAGATGAATGTCGCGGTTGGGAAAGCTGAGGCCTTCGAACACCCTGGGAGAATTGGCCGAATCGAGTCCGGCCGCGACGGCGAGACCCATCACGCCGGCAAACATTAGCCGGCGCGTGCGAAAGACGATCGCCAGCACCAACAGTCCGCAGGCCGTTGCACCGACTGACCAAATAGGAACCGGATCGATCCCCCGAGCCAGCAGCGAACGAGCCTCGGGCACAAGTGGTGCGGCCAATAATAATGCGAGACAAGCCACCAGCGCCCACCACGCCGACGGCGCGAGTCGCTCGAGTGTCGGCCGTAGCATGCCCGCCAATGCCAAAAACGTGATCGGCGTCAAGAAACTGATGTAAAACATGATGCGGATGCACGGCAGATGCAACCAAATTTGACAAGCGACGAACGCTAAAAACAACCCGACGTGAGCCAGTCCGAAGAGTAGGCCGGCTCGGCCCGCGTGATCTAGTTGTTCACGGCGGCGAAACCATGTGCCGAGCGCCGCAATGCTACCGACGAGCACGGCCGTCGGGACGACGACCCAGGTCGCCGTCTCCAACCAGCCAGCCGGAGCAGGGTTCACGTCTTTGAGCTTGATGAACGACCCGGTGAATTTGATCGACGTCATGAAGAAGAAGAACTTGCCCGTGGCGTAATAAAAGACGAGGCAAAATACCAGTGTCAGGCCGACAAAACCGGCGGCGGCCACGGCGAACGCGGACAGGAGGCGCGCACGCGGCAAGCGGTTCATCACTGATGTGGCGGGGACACCGCTTACTTCGTGCGCGGCTCCTTCCATGCGCACTAGCAGAAAAACGCCGAGAGCGACGGGACTAAAGAACAACGTGAGGGGGTAGGCATACATTCCCGCCGCGAAGAAGACGCCGGCAAAGTACAAGAAGACGTTATTCCAGGCCGAGCCGGCCTCCGCGCCGCATGGCGCAGAATAAGGTCAGCAAAAAGTAGGTTTGACATGCGCCATCCACATAATCCCAGCCCATGGAAGTTAAAAAGAGTGGATAGCCCTCCATGAAAAGCGCACCCAATAAAGCGGCACGCCCGCCCAGCGTTCGCTTGGCTATCGCGTAAAATGAAAGGGCGGCCGAATAGTAAAAGCCCAGGTGGAACACAAGCCGCGCGGCCAGGGGAGGAAGAAGCGCATAACAGACCGCTCCGGGTAGGTCCCACGAAAAGCGATTGACGCGATAACTGTCGGCAAACAGCTTGAGCTTGCGCAGCAAACCCTCATGGTTGCCGAAATAGATCCACTGATCCGCCCAGCCGGGGAAGTTAAAAATCCAATTGTCGTTGAGCCAGAGAAAGGCGAGCGGCATAAACAAGAGAAGCGGCACGCTCAAATCAATTCGTTGCCGACGCGAGCTTGTGACTCTGTTCGGTCCAGCGCTCACGGCAATCCCTCGTCGTCATCCGCAAGATTCGGAGTGCCTCATCGCGCGGCTTAAAATTCTGGGGATAACAAGCCGCGGGATGAGTCACTCGGAATCCCGCGGATCAAGCCTTATACGCGACCTCCTTAGATGTCGTCAATCGGGAATGGGGTCGAAGATATCGGCGATCAAACGCATGGTGGCCATCGCTTGCTCCAGCGTCGGCGCCTCCGACGGCTCGCCGCGTAGCGCGTTGACGACGGCTTGCGCCTGCAAGCGAAACCCGGGTTTGAATTCTTTATCCCGGTCATCGATCTCCACTTGCTGAAGGCGCCGCTCCCCCGCGTTCTGAAACGCGGCTTGTTCCAGAGGCCGCAATTCCCAGCGCCGCGCCAGCGTCGTGACGCTGACGGCCCACGGTCCCGGTCCCTGCCAAATGCCTTCATAGACGCCCAAGTCCCCGCTGTGAAATTCCACGGCGGCCAGCATGACGCGCGTGTCCGCGCCTTGCCAAAGCCAAGGTCGCTGCACGCTTTTGACGCCGCCCCGGCCGAAGAGGCACAAGTAGTCCACGAGGTGAATCGAGTTGGCGAACATCCAGTTGTCGACGACTTCGCGAGGATGCCCGATCGTGGCCGCGCCCGCGAGGCTTTGTTGATCTTGGACGTGAATATAGCGCGTTTCGGCGGAGTTGCCTAAATCCTTTATTACCGCCTGCGTGCTCGACAGAAACCGGCGGTTGAGGCCCACCCACACACGTCGTTGCCGCTTGGTTGCGCTGTCCAGAATCGCCCGGGCATCGACTAAATTATAACCCGCCGGCTTCTCCATAAGCACGCCCCACGGGTACGCGAAGCAAGCCTCGCTTACCGTTCGCGCGGACAACTCCGGAACGGCCACGACAACCAATTCCGCGGTGGTTCGCTCATAAAGTTGGGCGACACTGGCGCAGACATGTGGCACCGCGAACTCCTTCGCCAACGTCTCAGCTTTGGCGGGGGTGCGACTGTAGATTCCCACCACGCTGACCCCGGGCATATCCCGAAAAGCGCGAATATGCTCGCGCGCCATGGCGCCCGCGCCGATGACAGCAACCTTGGTCATATGTCAGCCTTTCCGCGTGGGACAGATTTGTAATCTGTCCGGTAATTGCGCTCCAGGGCAGATCGGTCCCCTCGAGCCCGCAAAGTCAGGTTGGAAACCTAACCCACCATATGGCTTTGGACCAATAAGCCGAGGCGCCAGCGCCAGCGCTCCCCAAGCTCCCATGACGACCGTCAATGCCACCAGGCCTACGCCAAACATCGAGCCTTCGCCCCACCAATCGCGCGCCTGGCCCATGACGGCCGCGCCAACTTGGCTCCCCACGCACTCCATGGCCAGAAACCAAGCATATGCCCGCGCCAGCCGAGCGGGCGGCAGCCGGTCACCCAAAAATGCCAGCGCCATCGGATACAGCGCTCCCGACGAGGCCCCCAGAAGAAACAGACAAATAACCAGCCAAACGGATGGGCCGCACAGCGGCACCAGAGCGAGGCCGGCGGCGACGACGGCGTAGCATCCCAAAAGCACCGGCAATCGTCCAACGCGATCCGCCAGCCACGCCACCGGCACCTGAAAAACAATGACGCCGCCCATGGTAACGCCGAACAATATCCCCGCCGCATCGCGCGACATGCCCAGCGCGATCAAATACAGCGACAGAAACGCCAGCATGCCTCCTTCGAGAAATCCTTGAAAAAACGCGCTGCCATAGCTCAGGAAGTGTCGGCTCCGATCCAAGGGCTCGGATACGGTTGTCTCCGAATTATCGGAGCCTACCGTCGGCAACCGCGCGCCAGCCCGGCGCCCGCCACGATAGGAACCAGTCCTCCCACCATGAATGCCCAATTATTGTCAGGCTCAAAGAAACGATTGCCCGCCCAAATCCCGATAGCACCGCCGATCGTGAGGGCCACCGCGTAAAAGCTAAAATTACGCGTGCGCTGGTCACTCGGCGACGCACGACTGACAAGCGTCTCCAAAGGCACCAAGCAAAATGCCCCAGCCACGCCATTCAAAAGACGCAGCGCGAAACATCCGGCGAAACCGCCCGCCCATGGAAACAGCGCCAAGCTGAGCCCGGAGAACAACATACCCAGTGGCGAACAGGCCCTTCCGAGTCGCTTGGTGAGCCAAGGAACAGCGAGCGACCCAAGTGCTATCCCCAGATAATAGGCCGGAATGATTCAGGCCGATAAGGGTATTGCTGGCGGAGCGTGCTTTCAGCCAATGCGTGACGAGTTGAGTTCCTACGCCAAAGCTGAACGACCAAGCCGCCGTCGCCAGGCAAATGGCTGCGAGTAGTCTGCCGGTGGCTTTGGACACGAAGCGCTTCCTTTCGTTTCACACCTGCCACCCATCTGAGCCAAGCACCTCAGTAAGCGGCCCGCCCTAACCCATCGAGATGCCGGGGTACTTTCAAGCACCCAATCCCGGCGACGTTTCTTCCTCATGTTCCCTTGGCCACTCCCTAACGCTCGCGGCTCGGAACCTCAGGGCTCGCGCGCAGGGTATCCCCAGGCGCGCCCGCGGAATCGGTTCCACCAGTGGCGAGAAGGTGGGCTCCCCCACCGGCTGTGAGAACGGAGTCGCCGCCGCGGGCGGAATTGTCGCTGGCCTGACTCTGGCAATGGCGGGCGGATCGAGTGCGTCGATGCGCGGCGGCACCGGTGGCGCTGCCAGCAGCAGCGCGGGCAACGCCGGCGCCTGATTGGGCGGCAGGTTGGGCAGGGGTGCGGGATCGGGCTGACCCGGCTCCAGGGGTGGATAGATGATCGGCTGGCCCTGCTGAGCCAGGACGACCGCGCGGGTCCGATCTTCTTCATGCTCGACCGCTCGGACTTGAGCGCAGCCGGGGAGCGGCCCTTCGGCAATGACGACGTGTTGCGCTGCAAGAATCGTGCCGCGGGCGAACTCAAAAGATGCCAACGCGACGTTGTAATCGACGACCGCCTGGAACTCTTGGCTCAGCGCGTTGGCCCATTGATTTTGGGCATCGAGCAAGAATTCAATCGTCGCGCCTTTGGTGCCGGCGGCAAACTGTTTCGACCGCGTTTGCAATTGCTCCGCGAGCGCCTCGCGTGCCATATGGCGGATCTCGATGAGTTGATAATACTGCGCACCAGGCTGATATTGCTTGGCCAGTGCCGTT
This sequence comes from uncultured Planctomycetota bacterium, assembly GCA_963750865.1. GTDB lineage: Bacteria > Planctomycetota > Planctomycetia > Gemmatales > Gemmataceae > CAVVSQ01. Next base: position 97,124 of record CAVVSQ010000012.1, on the reverse strand, counting down.
TGGGCGCGACGCTCTTGCTCTTTGAGCACCTGGTAGGCCTGTGCCAGTTGCAAGCGGGCGATGCGCGTCGTGGCATATTCGTAGCGGAAGCCTAGAGGCACGTTCAGATTGAGTCCCAACGTCCAACTGTTGAAGTGATCGCCGGCAAGCGAGCGGAGTCGCGTTGTTGGTGGCTACGCTGCCGTCGGACTGCACCAGTGTGCCATTGCCATCCAGTCGCGTGCCGAGGCCCAACGCCGTATACGACGCTTGAAAGCGCAAATCGGGCAAGAGGGAATTTTTGAGGCCCTTCAAGTTAAGCTCTTTGGCTTGCAGTTCTTCCCGGGCCATTACCAATTCAGGTCGCAAGGTGACACAATCACGCACGGCCGCTTGCCAGTTGGGTTGGTAGGGGGTCATGGTGGGCGCGTCGGTGGGAATAAGGCGTTTACCATCCTCAACGGGTAAGCCCAGCAACGTACGCAAAGCGCGTTCGAAGTTAAGCACGGCGCCCATCGCGGTTAGACGGCTGGCGCGAAAATTCTCGTACTGTGCCCGGCTCAGGGCGAACTGGGCTGTGTCGATGGTGCCGCCCATAAGGCGATTCTTGCTGAGCATCCAGGCCGCATGAGCCTGCCGCATGCCTTGCTCGGCGGCGTACAGGGTCATGTAGGAGCCGTAAAGGTTCCAATAGGCCGCCTCGACGTTCAAGATTTGGTAATGGACATTTCGCTGAAACTCGGCACGTTGCTGGTCGAAGCGCAGGCGCGTGATCAAGATACCTTCGGGAGAGCCGGCCGACTTGCGCGAGTTGATGGCTGGAAACAGCACCGATCCTGGAAAGCCGGGCACGATTTGATTGGTGTCCACGCCAAAGCCGCGCAAGAGCGGTTGCTCGAAGCCGACCTGGAGCGAGGTGCTATACGAAGGATTCACGACGGTGAAGGGCCCGAAATTGGGCGGCATCGTCAGGTACTGATACGTGGTGCCATAGGTGATACCGGCCACACCGCCCGAGGGCAACGGCTTGGCGAGAGTGCTCGTGAACGTCGCGCCGGCGCCGTTTTGAAAAGCCGACAACCCCTGTGTCGGCTCATCGACGTTGTTCCAAGACATGCCGGTAGACCAGACGGCGTCAAAGTGCGCCAAAGCCGCCTCTATGCCGGCGCCGACCTGCGCTGGATCGAGCGCCAGAACGCGAATGCTGTCCGGCTCGGTGACGCCGCGACCCACGAACGTCACCAGATCGTCGCTCACCTGACCTGCGGCGTTGATCGACTGCGCCCCCACATTGCCCTTTTCGAGAGCCATGGCAAATGCTTGTTGCAAGGAGATGTAAAAAGGAGTTCGGTCGGGATTGTTGACCGTGGCGGGTTCCGCGATCGCCGGTATGGTGGGCGTCAAGACGGCATCCGCGGCGTCGAATTCGAGCGAGAGTGGAATATGTTCACGTTTATAGATGTGCGCCCAGTCGCACTCCACACCGGGAGGCGGATGCGCACAACCGGCCAGAAATAGAAGCGCCAAGACACCAATCCCAAGGGGCCTTGCCGTTCGCCAACACCACAACATAGGCGATCCCGCTCAGGCCCAACGTGACTTACTTGGCGAACACCGGATTCCATAAAAGAGGCACCGAATCACCCGGCAAGCACCGCCCCGCGCTGCAGTCATACCAGCGGCACGGATCGCTTACCCAGTGCAACGGCAAGAGCGCCAGATCGGTGTAGAACACCCCCGCCGATATGAACGGCTGCAAGACGCTATAGTCGTAGCCATAGCGTTCACTGTTTTTTTGCTCGAACCAGAGCCGCTTGTAACAAACGTAATTAGGTTCGGGAATGGCCATCAAATACGGCCAAATGCGTGGCAACGGTTCGAGGGCTGGCAGGGCGGCGTCGCTGGGCGGGAACTCGACTTTTTTGAAGTCTTGCATTTCGGCGCGGATGCGGTCACGCATTTGCCGCTCCGATTCGAAGCGGAACAGCCGGTCGGGCGCCGGCAGCGTAAGTTGCAGCGAAAACCCAATTTCCTCCTCAGAAGTGCGCGGCGGAGCCTGTTGGGCGCTGCCGTGGGCTACGGTATAGAGCGTCCCGATAAAAGCGCCTACGAACGTGCGCCATGAGGCCATGGTTGATATCTCGCGCCGACTTTCTTGTTGCCAAGCCACGGCGAGCCAATCGTTCCTATTTATCGTTGAAGGGAAGGCGTATACGCGATGAGATAAGGATTGTCAATCCGGTTGCCCAGCACGTCGATCTTCAAGGCCTCTGCAAAAACCGGTGAAGTCTTGACAGCGTGCATACAATTTATCAACGCCGCCGGGCGAAGAGGCACCGCAAGCATGGCTCAGTCACTTTGAGGAGCATATTCACTGCCCCACCCGTTTTTTGCTTCGGGGCGCATTTCATTCTCGCGAACTGCAGTCGAGCGCAAGAAATTGCGCTCCGCTGAACGCACTCCGCGCCTACGGTAGGCGCTATCCTCCGTTGCTTGGCTGACAATGCAGCATCGCGCTGCATAAGGCGCACATCGGAACGAGGAATTATGCAGGAATTCAATAACCGAAGAGCGAATCAGCGCGCTTGCAAGCGCCGCTCCGCGTGTCTTAACATTCGCGTGACCTGTCACAAGAGAAGCGCCGCCGACTGCGGCCCCAAGTTGACTGCGGCGGTGCTCGATCTGTCCGAGGCGGGCGCACGCTTGCTAGTCAGCGTCCCTTTTCAAGTCGGCGAGGAAGTCGTGCTCGGTCTGGAGCGCCCCGTCGACCAGCGGACACTTACTCGGTTAGGCACCGTCGTTTGGTCATTTCAAATTCGGCCCAACGGCTACGCGGTCGGCTTGCGGCTTGCGGAGCCAATTCTTGGCGAGGATTTTTTAAGGGTCACGATCTAAATAACGGTGCGTAATTCTGCGACACCAACCCGAAGCGTTAGCGAGGGATCCCTCGCTAACGCTTCGGGTTGGTGTCGGAAGGTCCGGCACGCTGATTTAGGATACCTAGGCCGATTTTGCTGACCAGGCATGCTTTTTTGACTATTTGGAGAATTACGATTGAATCGAGAGTGCCCGGAATGTCGATAATACCCGAGAGAGCAGGCGATGGATTCCGTTTTGACTTAAACTTCTCCTCGGGGAACTGCCATGCGGGTCATAGGGAGAGTTCGGCACCTGTGCTGGGCGGTCTTGGCGGCATGCCTCGTTTCCCTCGGTTGTCATCATTTTGGCGCTAGTGAAATAGTGCCCCCGGATGTTCCCCATGAGAATCACAAAGTGTCCCTGGGGGATTACATCATCAACCCTCCCGATGTCTTGGTGATCGACCTGGTGCGAGCGGTCCCTCTGCCTCCTTACAAAATCAAGCCGCAAGACCTGCTTTTCATTCAGGTGACGAACACGCCGCCCGATGATCCTATCAAGGGCGTCTATCGTGTCGAGCCCGAAGGCATGGTTCGCCTGGGGCCGGTTTATGGATCAGTGTCCGTGACGGATTTGAGCGTCGAGGAAGCGCAGAAATCCATCGAAACCTACCTGAAAAAGACCGCGAACTTGAAAGAGCCGCAGGTCTCCGTGAGTCTGGAGCAGACGGCGGGGATTCAACTCATTCGCGGAGAGCACCTGGTCAGGCCCGATGGCTCGATCAATCTGGGCCTTTATGGTCGGGTGCCTGTTGCGGGGATGAATCAAGAGACGGCCAAGGCCGCGATTGAAGAGCACTTATCGCAGTTCTTCTTGAAGCCCGCCGTCTCGATTGACATCGGGGGGTTCAATAGCAGCGTTTATTATGTTATCTTTGATGGAGGAGGCTTCGGCGAGCAGGTGACGCGCTTCCCGTTTACCGGAAGCGAAACGGTGCTCGATGCGATAGGCCTGGTGTCCGGCTTGCCGGCGGTGGCGTCCAAAAGCCGAGTTTGGCTGGCCCGACCGGACGATGGCAGCGACCACGACGAGGTCTTGCCGATCGACTGGTGCGCCATCACGCAGCGAGGCCGCAGCGCCACCAATTACCAGATTTTTCCCGGCGACCGGATTTACGTGGCAGCGCAGCCAATCATCACGTTCGACACGTTTCTGTCGCGGGCCCTGGCCCCGGTCGAGCGAGTCCTTGGCGTGACGCTGTTGGGCAGCGAGGCGGTTCACTCCTTCGTGCCGGTGCGGGCCACCAACACCGGCAACGGCTCGAACGTTCCATGATCCCGCGCTCCCGAGGCGGCAATATCCATGCGAGGTTCGCACATGAAACGCACCACCGTTCACGTCGCCATATTGTGTGCTTGGGCGCTCGGAGCGACTGCGAGCCAGGCCCAATTTCCCGGCAACCAATTTGGGCGCGGGCCGACGCCCTTCTCCAGGCCGACGGTGAGCCCATACTTGAACCTCTTGCAGAACGGCAATCCCGCCATCAATTATTACGGTCTGGTGCGCCCACAAATGGCTTACGACCGCGCCCTGCAAAACCTGGGAACCAGCGTCAATGCGCTCGGCAACAATGTCAATGCCTTGGACATCAATCAGACGCCCCAGACGGGCCACCGCTCCTCCTTCATGACACAGGGGCAGTATTTTAACACCAACGGAGCGGTCGGTGGAAACCCGTACGGCAGCCAGCAGAACATTCGACCCGGCGGCACGTCTGGCCAAAATCCCGGTCAATCTAGTGGAGGCCAAGGTACGGGCGGAGCGCCGCGGGCCCCGTCCGCTCCCGCAGTCCGGTGATCGGCACTTTACGTTGTCTACTCCCTCATCACGTCTCGCGCAGCATTTCGTCCCCCGGCAACGGGCGCTGCCCGCCTGGTGCCAATTGACCAGCGCGGAAGTTTGAGCTAAATTAATCCAGGCGCTTTCGTGCTAAGCCCTACTATTTTTTGCAAGAATCCTTTATCCGCTGACATTCATCGTAAAACGCATGCCAAGAGCCGAGCCAGTTAGCGGTTGAGCTTGACTCGCCCGCCTACGGCGTGCGCGGCTTCTTCATGTCCGAGGAAATCCACATCATGACACGCTGGTGGGCCACTTTTATCGGCAACAAGCAAGTCAACGGCCGAGCGCTGTTGATTCTAATCCTGGTCTCGGTTGTGGGCCTGGGGGGCACGTTTCTGGTGCATGGCTTCCAGGTGCGCCGCAACGCCGGCGGCCTGCTCGAGCAAGCCGACTTGATCGAAGGGGAGGCCGACAAACTTCAGGCGATCAAATACCTGGAACAGTATCTAGGTTTAATGCCCGGCGACAGCGAGGCGACCGCCAAGCTCGCGTTGCTATTGAGCGAGCTTCCCAAGGACAAACGCGCGCCGGGCCGGGCTTATCTGTTGATCGACGATCTTTTGCGCCGGGATGCCATCGATAGCGCCGAGGAACGCCGCCGGCTGCGCCGCGAGGCCGCCAAGTTGGCGATTCGCCTTGGCCGCTACCCGGAAGCCAAGGAGCACTTGGAGGAATTGAAAAAGGACAGCGACGGCGTGGCCGACGCGGATGCGCTGCAAGCGGATGCGCTGCAACTCGAGAGTTACGCTGAGGAGAAGCTGGGCAATGATGCAGCCGCCTTAAGCTTGCAAGAAGTCGCGATGAAAAAATCAGCATACCAAACGAATTTCGTCGTTCGCTACACCGCGATGCTTTCGCCCAAGGTTGGACTCGGACAACGATCCATCAAGGCGGACGAGGCCATCGAGATGATGCTTGAGCACGCCACTAAATCCGTTGTGCGCGCCTGGCAGCAGCCAGCTATTTCGCCGCCACGGACCGACACAAATTGGCCGCCACTCATGTCGACTTCATTTTGCATGAATTGCACGCGCCCACCGATGAAGTCCTTTTTTTGGCCGGCAGCATCAGCCTGAGCCTGGGTGACATCGAGAAGGCGCGCGATTATTTCGAGGAGGGACGGAAACTCAATCCGGCCAACGCCGCGCTTGACCGAGGATTGGCAATGGTTGCGATAAGCAAGCATGACACAGCCAAGGCACAGGCCCTGCTTGAACCCAGCTTGCGCGTGTTGCCGACGGATAAGCGCGCTGTGGAATTTGGCAAACCTGCTTGTCGACGCCCAGCGCCGCCTTGACAAGGCGCACATCGTCAATGCTCAACTCAAAAAACTGCACGAAACGACGGCGGCTGGACTCATCGATTACATCGAGGCACGACGGTGCATGGCGGAAGGCAGTTGGGGCGCTGCCGCTCGGCTATTGACTCGAGCCGGTGCCGATACGCGCCATGCAAATCGCATCGGCTTCTCCCCCTATATGCTGTTGGCCGAGTGTAGCGATCATCTCTGGAACCCCGATCAGAAATTGGAAGCCTTGCGCCGCGCGGTGAGCCAGCAACCCGCCAATATACCAGCGGCGCGGAAGCTAGCGTTGACCCAAGCGGCCACGGGTGACTTCGATGCCGCGAGGGCGGGGCTGCGCAAGCTGATTAAAAAGGGAGTGCCCGTCAAAGCGGATTTGGTGGCGCGTGCTTCTGGATCGGGCTCGGCACACCAACGACCCGCGGCTTTTGAGCGAAGCGGACCGGCTTCTAAGCACTGAAACCGATGGGACTGAAGTGACCCTTCTCAAGGCAAAGCTTTACGTGCTGCGGGGCCAGCCTGCCGATGCACGCGCACTCGTTGAAGCTGAGCGCGACCGCAAACCTCGGGAAGTAGGCCCCTGGCTTTTTCTCGCCGGCCTGCAAGGCCGCGATCAAGGGTATGCGTCGGCGTTGAAGGTGCTGGACCAGGCCGAAGCTTACGCGCGGGGCTGCACATCGAGTGGCCGCTCTGGCGCGCCCTGTTTTTGCTGAGAGCCGAGCCTGACGTGGCGCGGCGTGAGTTGCCTCATTTGCTTGACAACTTAAAGCAATATGAGTCCACGGACCAAAACCGCCTACTTGCAGTGTTGGCCGACGCCTATCAATCCCTGGGAGACGCGGTGGAGTCGGCGCGACTGTGGCAAATAGTTGCCGATCAGGATAGAGACAATCTGCAAGCGGCCTTTGCCTTATTCGAGTCGAGAATTGAAGCCCAACAACTGGATGAAGCGGAGACGTTTTTACGGAATATCAAACGCATCGACGGGGACGATGGCGCCCTGGCCAATTACAGCGAAGGCGCCTCGCGGGTCGCCCGGGCACACCACGACCATACGAGCGATGGACTGCCGGCGGCGCACGCGTTTCGCGCAGGCGGCGCTGGTGCGTCCCAGTTGGGCAAACATTCCGGTACTTCAGGCGGACGCCTACGAGCTTGAGGGGCAAAAGGAAAAGGCCTTGGAGAGATATCGCGATGCCTTCCGTTTGGGCGAGCAGCGACTGAGCGTCTGGCGGCGGGCTTTTCGACTCATGACAGATTTGGGACAACTCGAAGAAGCGACGGCTTTGGTCGCCAAGATCCACAACAAGGAGGCCTTGGAGTCCCCCGAATGGAGCCGGTTGGTAGCCCAACTGTCGTTCATGAGCGCAGCTGCGCTGGAAGCCAAGACCCCAAGGCGGCTCAACAGGCGCTGGCCAAGGCTCGCCAAATCGCCGAGAAGTCGAACGATTACCACGACAAACTATGGTTCGGCGCCATGGCGTCGCTCACCGGCGACACCAAAGACCTCGCCGATGCGGAAAAGGCGTATAGAGATGCGTGCACTCTCAAGCCGACGGTGCCGCAAGCCTGGCGAGACCTCGTGCTGCTGCTTGCGCGCACCGATCCTCGGCGCGGCGCCGAAGCACTTGCCCAGGCCCAGCAAAGCTTGTCCAAGGACGACGCAGCCTTGCTGCTTGCCGTGGGATATGATGCCCTCGGCCAGACGGCGCAAGCCAACGAGCATTTCCAGACCCTGCTGACGGTGAGACCGAGCGACCCTGCCGTGCTGCGTGACGTCACTGCCTTTTTCATTCGGCACCGGCAGTTTGACAAGGCTGCGAAGGCGGCCAGGTCGCTGCTCAATGTGTCTATTGCCGACCCGCCCAATAAAACCAGGGCCCAGTGCACTCTCGCGCTTATCCTGGGTTTTCAAGGAGCGCTGAACGCTTTGTGGAAGCCGAGGACCTTGTCGCCAAGGCGCATAGGAGCGATCCCGATAATCCGCAAGTTCGGCTCGTCAAGGCTCAGCTATTGACACTTCAACCCGCCCGGCGCCTGGAAGCGATCCAAGCGATCGAGGGCCTGGGGAATTCCATGCCCGACTCCCTCCGCGCCGCGCTCGCTGATCTTTATGAGGCCACCGGCGATTGGCCAGGCGCCGAGCGGCAATGGCTCACGCTCGTGCGCGCAGGAACAGAATGCGATCTATTTGGATCGCTATATCAGCGGCTTGCTACGCCATCACGACACCAAGCAGGCAGCCGTTTGGGTTGAAAAACTGGCGCCCAACGCATTGCGGACTTTGGAGCTTCGCGTCGGAGTCTTGCTGGCCGCCAAAAACTCACCCGAAGCGGTCAAAGCCATCGAGGAATACACGCGGGCCAAGGATGCACGCTTGGACATGGCCGCCCGGTGGTTCGAGTTGGCCGGCAACATCAGCGAAGCCGACAAGACCTATCGCGTATTTATCGCCGCTTCCAAGCAGCCCGAAAGCGTCTTGCTGTTGGCGCAATTCTTGGCCCGGCAGAAAAAAGTAGCCGACGCTCTGACTCTTTGCGATGACGCCCCCGCTACGTGCCGCGTCGAGGCGATTGCCAGGACCAAGGTCACCATCCTGCGCGGCGGCGGGGCAACCAAGAGCCAATGGCAAGCCGTCGAAGATTGGCTGAAGCATGCCATCAAAGAGAAGACAGGTCCGGCTGCCGACTCGATTGCCCTCAAGTTCTTGCTGGCGGAGGTATACGAGTATTCAACCCGGCCGCAGGAATCCATCGGTGTTTACCGTGAGATTCTCAAGGAAGCGCCGCAACACCCGCCGGCCCTCAACAACTTGGCGTACGTCACGGCCCTGGCTCCGGAAGGCGACACGGCTGAAGCCCTCAAGCTCATCAACCAGGCCCTTAAGCTCGCCGGCCCCAATGACGAATTGTTGGACACCCGCGCGGTCATCTATTTGCAAATGAAAAAACCGGATCGCGCGATTGAAGACCTGCGCAAAGTGTCCTTCGCTAATTCCGGCGCCATGCGGTATTTTCACCTCGCGCAGGCATGTGATGAGGCCAAGGATAAAACCGGCGCCGCCGACGCCTGGCGCAAGGCGCTCCAGTTGGGTCTCCAACTGAGCAGCATCCACCCACTCGAAGTGCACACGTACGATCGCCTCGCAATTCGGTTCAAATTGGGACTGTGACAATCGCCACGCAATGGGCCTCGCACGCAAAGCGTGCCTTCCGATGGCACAACGTCAGCATCAACTTCACGGCCATATTCTACCTAATCAATTCCTCCAAATTACGCAGTTTTCCGCGCCCTTTTTCCTTGACATCGCCGGTTTTCGCTTTAAACTACTCCTTTCATGTAAGCCAAAGAGAAGCTGATAGCCGAGTCTTCGGCACAGGCGCATCTGGCTTTGTGGTTGCTTAAGAATCAACTGTCTTGGGATGGTTTACGGCAATACACCTTTGATTGGGGGAGCGTTTTATGAAGCATTTCTTATTCGCCTCGGTAGTTCTTGGCATGCTGCTGATGAGCCACGACTCTGTTCATGCCGGCCCATTCGGGTACAAGCTGGACGTGACAACGGCCTACGATAGTTTTAGTGGCCCCAACTATTCTCCCTCCCCGGATACAAGCAGTATCACTGTCACAAACAATGGAACGACGACCTTCACCGGCACGATCAGTGACCTCGCCGTTGCTGGTAGCGGGCCCGATTTCAGCCAAAGCTTTCCCGGGTTGACATTGTGCGCAGGTGCTTCATTCCAATTTGCAACCTCGGATGAAAGCAGCAACCAAGGTGGTTTCAACGGGCCGACCGGCTCAGTTCAGCCGGGCATCACGTTGATGATCAACGGCTTGATAAACGGCTCGGAGGCGGTGGCGACTTTCCGTTAACGACGCGGACATTCACTCCGGCGTCGTCAACGGCGGCGGTTTAACCGACGCCTATGTGCTCCAAGGTGGCAGTCCTACCGGCGACGACTATGGCGATACAATTGAAGAGTCCCAGGAACCCGGACACTTCGAGTTTTTCGAAGCGCCGAGCAGCGTGACTCCTGAACCCGCGAGCATGACCTTGCTGGCTTTTGGTGTCATCGGCGTGGTTGGCTACGGCTGGCGCAAGCGGAAAACCGCTGCAGCTTAAGTCATCGAGCAGCAACCGGCGAGCCGGAAGCGTCAGCGCCTGGTGGTTTTGGATGCAAAACCACCGGGCGCTGACGCTTCCGGCTCGCCAGGTTTTTTCATTATTGACCTCGCCAAGTCGGCGATTAAAAGCCTGTCGAGCCACTGCCTGTCGAGCCACTGCCTGTCGAGCCACTGCCTGTCGAGCCACTGCCTGTCGAGCCACTGCCTGTCGAACCACTGCCTGTCGAACCACTGCCTGTCGAGCCGCTGCCAGTCGAGCCACTGCCAGTCGAGCCGCTGCCTGTCGAACCGCTGCCTGTCGAACCGCTGCCTGTCGAACCGCTGCCAGTCGAGCCACTGCCAGTCGAACCGCTGCCAGTCGAACCGCTGCCAGTCGAACCGCTGCCAGTCGAGCCGCTGCCAGTCGAGCCGCTGCCAGTCGAGCCGCTGCCCGTCGAGCCACCGGTCCCCGTCGAACCCGTGCTGCCGTTGCCATCGACGGTGAACGGCACGCCGTCGCACCAGGCGAACGATTGCGTGGTGGGGCAATAGGCGCCAACCCACCAGATATAGCTATCGCCGAGAATTAATGGCTCGGGAAAAGTGCAAGACGTGCCGGCCACGATGACAACCACTGTCGTGTTGGTGGTCTGATTAGTAAGCCAGACTTTGTAGTACGGCGCCCCGGCTACATTGTCCCAAGAAAACGTCGGCGTATCAGTCGCCACGCCGCCCGACGGACCGCTCGGCGTGGGCCGAATCGTGAAGGTTAAGGGATTGCTCCAGCCGATCGTCTTGCCCGAAACCGCGCCGACCCACCAAATGTAGTTGTCGCCCATGATGAGCGGCGTCGTCGGAGTAAACGCGGTGCCGGTCAAATTCGTGTACTTCACAACAGCGTTGGTGGTCTGATCGGTGAGCCAAATCTCGTAAGAGGTCGCTCCGGTGACCTTGCTCCAAGTAAACGTCGGCAGGTCAGACGCAATCGTGCCGGTCGGAGTGATTGCCGTCGGGCGAATCACGAAGGACAAAGGGGTGCTCCAACCGATCGTGCTGGCGTGCACGGCTCCTACCCACCAAGTGTAGTTGTCGCCTAAGACAAGGGGCTGTGGGGGCAACCAGGTAGTGCTTGTCAGATTTGCGTAAGTTACGTGCGTGTTGGTGGTCTGGTCCGTGAGCCAAATTTCATAGGAAGTTGCTCCCGTGACGTTATTCCAGGCGAACGTCGGCAGGTTGGTGGCCGTGTCGCCGCTGGGACCGCTCCCCGTGGGACGGATCGTGAACGTCAGCGGATCGCTCCAGGCATCGGTTTGGCCCTTTACGGCGGCAACCCACCAAATGTAGCTGTCGCCCAGGACGAGCGGCTGGGGTGGCAGCCACGACGTGCCCGTGAGGTTGGCATAAGTCACGTGCGTGTTGGTCGTCTGATCCGCCAACCAGATTTCATAGGACGCCGCTCCGGTCACGTTATTCCAGGCGAACGTCGGTAACGTGGTGGCCACGTCGCCGCGGGGCCCGCTCACCGTGGGCCTGATGGTGAATGTGGACGATTCGCTCCAGGCATCGGTTTGGCCTTCGACCGCTGCCACCCACCAAATGTAGTTGTCGCCCAGGACAAGCGGCTGGGGAGGCAGCCACGACGTGCCCGTGAGGTTGACATAAGTCACGTGCGTGTTGGTCGTCTGATCCGCCAGCCAGATTTCATAGGACGCCGCTCCGGATACGCTATTCCAGGCGAACGTCGGCAGATTGGTGGGCACGTTACCACTCGGCCCGCTCACTGTGGGCTTGATCGTGAACGTCAACGGATCGCTCCAAGTGAGGGTGTTGCCCTTAAGCGCTCCGAGCCACCAAATATAATTGTGTCCCAGAACGAGCGCCTGAGGCGGCAGCCATGATGTGCCCGTCAGATTGACGTAAGTCACGTGTGTGTTGGTGGTCTGGTCGGTGAGCCAGATTTCGTAGGAGGCCGCTCCCGCCACGTTGTTCCACGCGAATGTCGGCAGGACCGTAGCGATGCTGCCGCTCGGGCCCGGAGGCGTGGCCGCTGCCGAACCGGTGCCGACGGTGCCCGTGCTGATAGCGCCAGAGTTGTTCGTGCCGCTGCTCGTTCCGGCATTGCCGCTTATTAGGCCATAGGCGGCAATACCACCCTTGCCGGCCACGAAGACGTGGCCATCGTCCACCAGTGGCACGGTGTACTTCACATACGTGGGCGGCTTGTCCCGCGCACTGCTCTGAGTGCTCGCATAGAGCAGCGTGCCCAGACCGCCCGCTGTCGCGGCATAAGCCTCTAAACCGCCGGCGCCGTTCAGCGTCCACACAATCGCATTGCTATTGCCATTGGCGGACACTATCGGCACTGCGCCGGAAAGCTGTAGATGCTCGCCGTGACGGATGTTGGCGACATTGCCAATGGAGCGAGCGCGTTGGGCGTATAGGTTAACGCTTCGCCGTGATCGCCGGCACCGAAGACGAAGAGCGTGTTGTTGAAAAAGGCCGCCTCACAGAATACGGCTTCCGCGCCGACGCCGCGGGAATTACGTTGGCAAGCTCTTGAACCACCTGATCGCCGCCCCCATTAAAGCCGCCCAGGTTGAAGGGGTTCAGCAAATAGATGGTGCCGTCCTTGCCGACGCTGACAAGGCCCGTCAAATTGCCGGCGGCATCGGTGATTTGGGTGAGTCCGCCCGCGTCCAAATCGAGATCGTTGTCGCTCAACGCTTGCTGATTCGACGGCGTGAAATAATCCGCGACGTTGAAGCCGCTGGGCGTCAACTCGAGCCTGACGACGGAATCGCCATAGTCGCCATTGGCAGGTTGTCCCGCTTGATTCAGTTGCGTGTCGAAGGTGCCGTTGCCAGTGACGATCCAAATATGTCCCTTGGCGTCGGTAATCGGCGCTCGCCAAATGCCGGCTTCGGAGCCGTTGGGTGTCGAGCAGAAGGCGCCGACAACATCCAGCGTGCTTGCGTTGACCGCGATTTCCCAGCCGTGGTACGGATTGACGTCGTCATGTCCTTCGAACGCCAGCAGCAGATCTTGATTGCCGGCGGTGTCAATCACCATGGTGACGTCGGGCCGATTGCCTTGCTGCTTGGCGTTGAAGTAGACGATGCCATTGATTGAGCCGGCGCCGGTGCCCGGCACGATCGGGTCGCCGGCGAAATAGGTGTAATTGGTGCCGTCAAAGCCGGTGTCGGCGATCTGCTTCTGATTGACCGTTCCAGACGCGACATCAACAACTTCGAGGTCAAACACATAGTGCGCCAGCGCTTGTCCGGACGTCGTCTCCTTTTTGTAGGCCACGACATACAACTGGCCATTTTCAAACAGCGGCGTGCTGGTGATGCCCATCTGCGGATAGATTTGCGTGTTGGTGGTCGCGGTGCCCGTCAGCGATCCTTCACCCACATCCTGGCTTGGGACCGGCGTCACAGCCGTGGCGCCGGCGATGCCGTAGTTGTCAAAATCGACTCGCATAAAGCGTTTTGCCGGAATCGGCGTTGATCCAATAAAGCCTGTTAGCTTCGGTGGCTACCAGGAGCGTGTTTTGCGTTTCCGTCTGGCCATTGATTGTCATGGACAGATTCGGCAAGTACAACGGTTGAGCATAAACTTGCCCCAAGATTTGCTCGTTGTCCCAGGTCTTGCCGAAGCTGCTCACGTTGACGTTGGCGGGCGTCAGGATGGTTTCCGCGGTGTTGACCGCCGTCATGCCGTAGCGGTAATTGGCGGCACTGACGTTCGGAGGCACGTTGACGATGGTCGTCGTTGGCACCAAGCGCGGCTCTAGCTCTTCCAATTGCAGAGCGAGACGCGGCTTGCGCGCTTTGTGCGCACCGCCTTTGTTTAATCGAGGCTCAATGTCTCTAACTGAAAAAAAGCGCCGCCAGAAATTGCGCAATGTGAGCGACACGATGATTTCTCCAAGTATGAAAAAAATGAGGACGGTGCGCCAACAAGGGGAAGTAGTCGGCGGCGGGGTGGGTCGTCTTGCGTCCTTCAATCATCAAACGACGGGATGCACCGGACTTGCGCGGACGTTGGCAATGAACGCTAGATTTTCCAATTGCGCCGTTTTCGTTAATGGCGGATTCTCTTGACCGTCAGCTCCGTTAAAAAAGTCCGTTTCCAAACGGTGTAACGGTGCTCCAACTCTCTGCTCCCGGGTCTTTGATTGATGGCGAACACCCCATGCGCAGTTTGATCCGCGCCGGAGCGTGTGCGCGGTGCGCACCGGTGGCAGGTTGATTCGCCCATGGTAGCGCTTTCGTCTGGCATGAGGGGAGAGCAAACGCTTCGAGTGCCATGCCTGCGGCACTGGCCCCCGGGGTTTCGGAGCACCTCAACCCCGGCCACGTTTTGCCTTTCCCTCGCCCCTCGCCTCTTGTCCCTTGCTTCTCAGCTTAGAGCAAGATGGTGAAGCCTTCCTGGGTGAAATGAGCGTCGTGAGTCAAGGCTTCGGCGATGCCTTGTTCACGCATGGTGACCATGGAAATACAGTCCGTCAGACTGTACGCTTTGTCCGGACGTGACTCGTACAGCGCCAGACCCGCGAGGAAAGATTGCCGACTCTGAGCGACAACCTGAATAGTCGCAATCGTCAAAAAGCCGCGAACCGTGCGCACGCATTGGCTTCGGACTGCATTTCCAAACCCGCTGAAAAAAGCAAGGAATTCGTCAAGCACTTCGTCAGTGGTGACCACCAGAACTGACCCGAGTTGGCGGCTAACTTCCAAGGCTCGCTGGTGCCACTGGTCTTTGCGATCAGCAACGGCGATCCAATAAATTGCGTCCGCAAAGACTTTCTTCACGATTTGGGCCGCCGTGGGCTGCCATAAATGTAGTGATCGAGCTGCTCGGAGGCATCCGCCGGAATTCCCTCAAATACTTCGTCTGGAACCTTTGCCATGTTTTCCAAGACGAGCTGCCAGGCTGGTTGGGCGGCAAGTTCAGGGCGGTCGCCATTTTCTGGCTTTTGTTCCTCCGATTGCCTGAAGAAGCGAACTGCCTCGGTGATGACCTCTTCTTCTGATGAGAAACGGCCCGTTTGGATTTCAGCCAGGACAAAGTGCTCCAAGTCGTCGGGTAAATGAATGGTCATCGTTAATGCTCCTTTTATTAGAGACTACCACACCTTGTCAGGGAGTGCCAAGCAGAAGTCACTCCGGCTTGACCGGCGAAACAATCAGCCCGGCACGCATGGGGAATATCGCCTCGACCGCTAGCTTACACCGCCAAGTTTTCGTCGCCACTCACCACTTTTTCGGCTCTTGCTGCGTCATGCAGTGCAGCGTCCCCAACCCCCAGACGAGATCGACGGCATGAATGCCGACGACGGTACGGGTCGGAAACAGGTTCGGCGAGGATACCCAGGGCCAAGCGGTCATGCGGATCGTTGAACGTCGGCACCAACACTTTCTCGTTGGCAATGTAGAAGTTCGCATAGCTGGCGGGCAAGCGGCGGCCGGCGAAGATGACCGGCTCGGGCATCGGCAATTCCACAATCTCCAACGCCCGGCCTTCGCTGTCCGTCATGTTTCCAAGTCGTTCCCGGTTCTCTCGAAGCGGCTCGTAGTTCGGATCGGCGGTGTTTTCCTCGACCACTGTGACAATTGTGTGCGGTCCCACGAAGCGGGCCAAATCATCGACGTGGCCGTGGGTGTCGTCACCGGCGATGCCTCGGCCCAACCAAAGAACCTTCCGCACACCCAGATAATCCGCGAAGATTTTCTCCATATCCTCGCGGCCAAGCCCTGGATTGCGCTGCTGCACATCGCTGAGTAGGCACTCTTCCGTGGTCAAGAGGTGACCTGCCCCATTGACGTCGATGCTGCCCCCTTCGAGAACGACTCGGCGGTCGCCCACGACCGGCCGCCAAACGGGCATGTTCAGCGAGGCCTCCAAATGATCGACAACGGCGGCGTCCTTGTGCCAGTCGGGGTATTTGGCCCAGGCGTTGAATTGCCAGTGCGTCAGAGCACGCTCGCCTTCGCAATTTGTCAAGAAAAGCGGGCCATAATCTCTGATCCAGCCGCGATCGGTGGGCACATGGAAGAAAACGATTTGGGTCATATCGACCGCGGCTTTGCGCAACACGCCGCGGGCGCGCTTTTCCTCGATAGGATCGCGGACCAAGAGATGGACTTTCTCGCCGGTGTGCAGATGGCGGATGATTTCGGCATAAACCCAGGGAATGGTCGCGAACTTGCCGGGCCAATCAGTGCGCTGATGCGGCCAGGCCAGCCAGGTCGCCTCGTGCGGAGCCCATTCCGGGGGCATGAACCAACCGACTGAGGAGGGAAGCATAATGTCCCTTTTAGAAGGATCCGATCCCAATCCGAAAGCGACTATCTTACTCAGGGCCGCACGTTAAAAGAGCCGCGCACACGGTGGAGCGCTCCCGACACGCTCATCGCTCGGTCCGTTGCCATTTTTTATGCTAGATTTGGTTATCCCTACGCGCACAGCGCTTGGCATTCAGAGAACCTTCATGAAAGCCGTAGTTTTATGTGCCGGTATCGGCGGGTTGGCCTTTTTTTTGACTGCCTATCAAACGGGCCTTTTCGAGAACGTCAGTGACCCGGACGCGCCGTCCGCCGCTGCTGCGCCAGCCACACCGCCGCGAGTGCCGGCAAAAAAGTCCGCAAAGACGCGGTTTCCAAATGACTTGATCCCGGCGGTGCGCGCGGACGCCGTTCCTCAGGCCGCCCCGTTTGACTGCGCAGACTTCTTTTCGTGTCGCCATTTTCAAGACGAGCGGCCATCTTTATCAAGACTGGCAAGACAAGCTCAAGGAGCAATGGCAAGCCGATTCCGTGGAGAATACGTCACTGGTGCTGGTGCTTGGGCCACAGCGGAAGATCTTCGTGGACATCATTCCTTATCCCAACGGGGCGCCGCCAATCTCACGCTACAAATTCGAGTTGGAGGCGTCGGTCGTCGAAGCCAAGACCGGCAGAGTGCTCGCCAACCGGCTGTTCATCAACATGCCCCGGAATATCCAACACATCGAAACCTGGGATACCACGGCCCTGGGTTCGCCCGTGGAGTTTCGCACGGTTTTCTATTGGCTCGCCTCGGGGGCCCGCGCGGGGTTTCCTCCAGTGGACAATCCATCGCCTATCGTGACGGTCGTCAACTAAAACGCTTGTTGTAGAATTGGTTAGACTTGGGTGGCACGCCCTGAGGTACTCCGAAGGGCGTGACGGCATCCCCACACCCTTCGGAGTACCTCAAGGGCGTGCCACCCGACGCGGATGACCCATTCCGCCACAATCTGGGCAACTTGCATCAAGTTCGGGCAACTTTTCTGCCGAAATAAGGTTTGTCGGCGACCTAGGGCTGGGAAGAATAAGCAAGATGACCGGCCCTTGGAAGCTGACCTGCCGGGGCGATGCTTAGCCCATCTTAACGGTCCACGAGCGCTCAGCGGATTATGTTGTTCCTGTTGGCCAACTTCAAGGAGCTTACCGATGCAAAAGGCCAGTACTGCCGTATTGGTTGTTATGGTTGTTTCCTCTTTGGGCCTTTGGGGCTGCACCAATCAAAAGAATGTCGCCACCAACGTTAAAATACGTGAATTGGAAACGCGTCACGCCAAGCTCGAAGAAGATTATCGGGTCATCTTGGCCGCCAACGAAACGAATCGCCGCAAGCTGATCCTCATCGAAGCGCAGCGCACCGAATTGACGCAGAAAGTGGAGGAGCTTCAGGGCGTGGTCAAGGAGCGGGATGAACTTAAGACGCAACTGGTGAGCCGCACCGAGGAACGCGACAACGTCCAACAGCAACTCGTGAACTTTAGTAGGGACTTGCAAAGTCTGGCCGGGCGCGCTCAAGCCGCCGCGGCGCGAAACTTCGGCAACTCTCTCACGGCGGTGCCTACCGCCCGCAAAATTCAGTAATGCATCGGCACTCTTGGCAACACCCGATGTGGCTAAAGCCCATGGGAAGGCTCCCGTGGGCTTTTTCGTCGAGCCGGCGTCGCGCCGGCTTCGGACAAGCGGGACGCTTGTCCTACGACCCTTGGCGCTCGATCTCGATCGTCGCGCGATTGCGCAGCTCGCGGACGATGCGCTTGTACTCGCGCTCGAAAACGTTGTTTTTGATCTTGTTCTCGATGAGTTTTTGCGTCTTCACGTCGAGCGGAATTTGACCGGCGAACTCGCGTTTGGTGACGCGAATGATGTGGACGCCGGTCGCCAGCGCGATCACCGGGCCGATGCGGCCTTCATCCAGCTTGAATAGCGTTTCTTCAAGCTCAGGCGGCTTGATTTCGCCTTTGCGCGAGCCGAGGCCGTCGCCATTGCGGAACTTGCTGTCGCCCTCGTCGAATTGGATCAGCTTGGCGAAATCGTCGTTGGTGCGGCACTGGGCGATCAAGTCTTCGGCAAAGCGTTTGGCCTGGGCGATGGTGGGATACTTGGGGCCCAGGGCGATAAACACGTCTTGCCACTTGACCGAGTCCACGCGCTGGAACTCGTTGATGTGTTGATCGTAATAATCCTGAATTTGCTGGGCGCCGGCGTGCTGGCTCAAGATCGGGAAAATGCGACTGCGGATGTACTCGTTGGCGATGAAGTTGCGTTCCGTTTGTCTGTGGAGCAGGTTCTTGACATCAGTGATTTGCTCTTCGGTGACGCGCTTGCTCTCACGAATCCGCTTTAATTGCTTGTCGAACTCCTCCTCGGCATATTTCTTGAGCTTGACCAACGCTTGCTTGTTACCCGCTTCCAGCTTATGGCACGCATCCTGGTAGGCGACTTCCTGGTCGATGATTTGGTCAAGAGCCTGATTATAGACCTCAGCCAGACGTTCGGAGCGTTGCGGTTCGGGCAACGCCGGCGAGGTCGCGCATCATGGCCGGCGCCACTTGCTGCATGACTTCCTCTTCGAAGATCGGCTTGCCGTTGACGAGCGCGCGCACGCTGACGCGCACGGTCTTGGACGGCGACAGGCTGGTTTGCGTAATGCCGCTCGTGTTGGTAGGCAATGGTGGCGGCGTTGAAGGCGCGGCTTGCGGCTGGGGAGCAGGTGCATTTGGCAGTGTCGGCTGCTGCCCGCGCGCGACGCGCGGAGATGTTTCCGCCGTCAAGTCGCCGGTCAACGATTCATTGCCCGGCACTTGATAGACACCGCCAGTGAAACAGCCGCTGATGCCCAAAGCTGCGCTCAAGCTTAGCAGCGATCCGGCAAGAACTTTTCGCTGGCGCATACCGCCTCCTAATAATGGGGACGGCACTATAGCTTGCGCTCCGGCAAACGCAAGAGATGTTTAAGCACGCCATATAAAGCGAGCGGCTCCTCCTCGCCTGGTTCCAGGCGATAATAGGCGCTGACGCCATCCACAATGCGCAGCCGAGGTCCGGTTCGCTTTACCAGCCTTTCCATCTTGCGCGGATTGCGATAGCCCAGCACCACGTCGATGGGGCTGTGCGGCGGCAATTGACCATTGGCCTGCGTGTCATCGCGGCTCGAGTCCTTGACTCCCTTGCTTTCCAGATGCACGGTCGCGATTTGCCAGCGCGTCGCCAACAAGCGAATCTCCGCCAGGCGAAGGAGCCAGTCGACCGCCTCGGGAACGGGCCAAAGCGGTCGCGCAGCTCCTGGCGAAAATCCTCCAGCCGTTCGAGCCGGCGAATGCGCGCCAAGCCGGCGATAGACCTCGATTTTCTGCTTCTGTCCCGGGACGTAATCGCGCGGCAAGATGGCCGGCCACGGCAGGTCGAGCGTCACCTCCAGGTGCGTCTTGACCGGCATGTTCTTGAGGCTGCGGACGGCATTTTCCAAAAGCTGGCAATAAAGCTCATAACCGACCGCGGCGATGTGTCCGCTTTGCTGCGTGCCCAGGATGTTGCCGGCCCCGCGAATCTCCAAGTCGCGCATGGCGATCTTGAAGCCCGCGCCCAGCTCGGTGAATTCCTCGATGGCCTTGAGCCGGCGGCCCGCGTCCGGCGTGATGGCGCGATCGCTGTCCAGGACGAGATAGGCATACGCGCGATGCTTGTAGCGCCCGACGCGGCCGCGCAACTGGTGCAAGTCCGCCAGGCCATAGTTGTCGGCCTGATTGATGAAGATCGTGTTGGCGTTGGGAATGTCCAGGCCGCTTTCGATGATCGTGGTGGCCACCAGGATATCGACTTCCCTGCGGACGAAGCGCGACCATCGCCTCTTCCAGCTCGTGCTCGCCCATTTGCCCGTGACCGATGGCGATGCGGGCCTCCGGGACGATCTTTTGCAATTTGTCGGCGATGTCGCGGATGTTGTGGACGCGGTTGTGGACGAAATAGATCTGGCCGTCGCGGTTGAGCTCGCGCAGGATCGCATGGCGAATAAGCTGCGGATCGAAGCGGACGATGCGCGTCTCGATGGCCAGCCGGCCTTGCGGCGGCGTCTCGAGGTTGCTGATGTCGCGGATTCCGAGGAGCGAAAGGTGAAGCGTGCGCGGGATCGGGCGTCGCCGTCAGCGTCAATACGTCCACCGTTTGCCGCAACTTCTTGAGCCGTTCCTTGTGCTCGACGCCGAAGCGCTGCTCCTCGTCGATGATGGCCAGGCCCAGTTCCTTGAACTTCACGTCCGGGCTGACGAGGCGATGGGTGCCGATGATGATATCGACGCCTCCGGCGGCGAGGCGCTCGAGGATGCGCTTCTGCTCGCCGCGCGGAGCGGAAACGGCTGATGGTGTCCACGACGAACGGATACTCCGCCAGCCGCTGGCTGAACGTGCGGAAGTGCTGCTCGGCGAGCACCGTGGTCGGCACCAGCACGGCGACCTGCCGGCCGTTGTCGATGGTCTTGAAAGCGGCCCGCATGGCCAGCTCGGTCTTGCCGTAGCCGACGTCGCCGCAGACGAGCCGATCCATGGGCCGGCTGCGCTGCATGTCGCGTTTGATTTCGGTCATCGACGTGAGCTGATCGGGTGTTTCGCGAAAGGGAAAGGCGGCCTCGAACTCCGCGCTGCCATTCGCTGTCGGGAGGAAAGCTGACGCCGGGCTGGGCTTCACGCAGTGCCTGCAACTCGACCATTTCGCTGGCCAAGTCCAAGACGGCGGCCTGGACTTTGTCCTTCTTCCGTTGCCAGCTCGTGCCCCCCAAGCGTGAAAGCTCGGGATCGGAGCGGGCGCCGCCGACGTATTTCTGCACCAGGTCGATCTTGGATGCCGGCACATAAACCCGCGTGCCGCCGCCGAATTCCAGGATCAAGTGCTCTTCGCGTTGGCCGTTCTTGTCAAGCTCGTGCATGCCGCGGTAACGCGCGATGCCGTGGCTCAGGTGAACGACGAGGTCGTCTTCTTGGAGATCGAGAAAGCTATCGATGGCTCGCGTTTCGAGCTGCCGGCGCGGCAACACACTCGGAGCCGCTTCCCGATGAAAGAGCTCGTGATCGCCCAAGACCACGATGCCGCTGACATCATCCAGCGGCGCCGCTCGAGCACCAGGCGAAAACCGGCATGAACATGGCCGACGACCAGGTGCAGACGGCCCGCTGCGGCGAACTGGCCACCGGCGAGCACGTCGCCCAGGCGCTTCTTTTCCGCTTCGTTGTGGCAAGCGATCAGCACCAGGTCCGTGGCCGCCGTGGCGTCCAGCTCGTCCTTCACTTTGGTCACGTCGCCGCTGAAGCGTTCCACCGATTCGGCACGCAGGTGGCACGTCGCCTCCATGCTGGAAGTCGGCAGAGCCGTCACGTGGATGCTGGGAAAGCGCGTCAATTGCTGGAAGACGCGGCAGTCGAAAACAATCCGGTCACATCCGAAACGCGCTCGAGATAAAACTTGGCCTGCTCGCGCA
This sequence comes from uncultured Planctomycetota bacterium, assembly GCA_963750865.1. Taxonomy (GTDB): domain Bacteria; phylum Planctomycetota; class Planctomycetia; order Gemmatales; family Gemmataceae; genus CAVVSQ01. The sequence continues at coordinate 75,177 of CAVVSQ010000012.1, read as the reverse complement.
GATCGCCGGGCTCGACGAGCATCGTCCAGGAATCGGCAGGCAAGAAATCGGCCAGATGCCCGCGCAGGTCGGCGGTCAACGGACCATGCGCCTGGGCCGTCAGTTCGACCGCCTTTAGCTCTCCGAGGCTGCGCTGCGTATCGGCGGCGAATTGGCGGAGCGAGTCGATTTCGTCGCCGACAAACTCCAGGCGATACGGCGCCTCGGCGTCGGGCGAATAGACATCCAGGATGCCGCCGCGCCGGCTAAACTCGCCGGGAATGGCCACCGCCTCCATGCGCTGATAGCCATGCTCGACCAACCATGTCGATAGTTCATCGAGCGCGATTTCCTGCCCGACGCGCAGTTTTTTTCGCTGCCCGGTCAACTGGGCCTGGCTCGGCACCGGCTGAACGAGCGCTTGCATGGTGGTGAGCAAAAAGCGCGGCGGCGCCGCACCTTCGAGTTGCCGCAGCAGGCGCAGCCGCTGACCGCCGGTTTCATCCAGCACCGTCTCGGCGGTAGGCAGAGAGTCCCACGCGGGAAACAACAGCGGACGGATGCCGGTGAAGCTGACGAGATCCTCGGTCCAAAAGTCGAGGTCGCGCGGGTGGGCCAAAACGATGAGCAGGGTCTGCGGGGACTGTAGTCCAAGGGTTGCCGCGACAAGCGCGGCCGAAGAATTCCAAGCGCCGTCGACAGTCGCCGACTCGCGTTTGCGCAGCGCCGCGGCAATGGGCGCAAAGTCCTCGGCGGCCTCGACCCAACCGGGGAGGTCATGGAGAGCGCCGGGCAACTTCGCGCGAAGCGTCGGCATTGCCTTTATTATAACGAAGCCCCCAAACTGCGGGTTTCGGCGTACCTCATTCCGCGGCTTGGGAAACTAATTGGGACGTTCCTTGGCCAGCGGCGTTTCCCAGAGATAGATGCGGTGCTCGCGCCCGCCCGGTGGCGTGTAAGTGATATCGAGCTTGGGTCGGACGCCTTCCATGTTGAAATCGTGCGAGACGATCCGGCAACCCGGCTTGAGCTTGTCGAGCTGCGGGATCAGCTTCACGTTGAGCTGCGGCAACAGGTACAGGGTGATCACATCCGCCTTGCTGAGGTCCAACTCGAAGATGTCTTGCAGCTTGATCGTCACCAATTTCTGGACATGGTTTTTCTCGACGTTCTCCAGCGACTCCTTGACACGAGCGGGGTTGATGTCAAAACCCCACGCCTTCGATCCATACCGCTTGGCCGCGGTCACGGGTATGCGCCCATCGCCGCAGCCCAGATCATAGACGATTTCGCCCGGACGAACATCGGCCATCTCCAGCATCTTGTCGACGACTTCCTGCGGCGTCGGCACGTAGATCACATCCGGTTCCCGGGCCGGCTTCTCTTGACTATGGGCGGGCAATAGGCCAAGAAGTGCCCCAAGCACGATGAGCATCGATGCAGCCGCAACACTTCCCACCCATTTATTCCGCATGACTTTCTACCCCACCCGCTCGTCACCTCGGTAGCCGACTAGCCGGCTCAACCAATAAAGCGGCAGCCCCAATAAAACCAAGCCCACCGCGAATAGCGCACGCCAGCCGACATAAAGAACCGACTGGTACAGCATATAGACGCACATGTTGCAAAAGATAATCGGCAGCACGGGATAGAGCGGCACTGAAAACGGTCGCGGCAGATTGGGGTTGTTCGCCCGCAAGATAAACAGCGACAGGCCCGTCATCAAAAAGAAGAACCAGAAGACCGGCGCGGTGTGGGAAACCAACGTGTCAAAGGCACCTCCCGCGGACCAACTTCCTTGCGGCTCGATCCCGGCAAGGCCAAAAAACTCGCCGACGTGCCCCGCATAACGAAGCAATTGATTGACGTACTCATGTCCCTGCTCCGTGCCCAACGCCAACAACATGCCCACCGTGATAAGCGCTGGACCAATAGCGCCAAAATGGGTGCCCCTCGTCCGGGCCGCCAATGACCTAGCCAACCAAACAATGAGTAATCATTTCCCAATGTGGCATAAACACGCGAGCCGGTGAAAATCAAGCCATTGGCCGCGCCGAGCGCGGAAACCATGACCAGCACGCTCATGGCCATGCCGGCGTGCTCGCCAAACGGTTGACTGAGAAGCAGCGCGGGAAGCTTGTCGGCATGCCGAGCCTGCTCGAATCCCAAGCCCGTCATGTAGGCTGCATTCACCAAAAGGTAAATCACCGTGATGAGGCCGACTCCCAGCACCAGTGCGCGCGGGATATTGCGCTCGCGCTGGCGGACCTCGGCCGCAACAAAGGCAGCATCATTCCAGCCGCCATACGCATAAAGCACCAGGATCATGGCCAGCGCGCCCCAGCCAAACGCCGGTGACTCCATGGCGCGCCATTCGGTTGGATTGGACTGCGGCCAGCCAAAGCCGGCGACGAGAATCGCCACCAGGCCGATGACCTTGGCCAACGTGAGGATATTCTGAGCGACCTTGCCGAGGACGACTCCGATAATGTTAAGCAGCGACAAAACCACGACGGCGGCCACCGCATACATAAGCTCGGAACTGAGATTGACCGGCAGCAATCCCTTCAGATCCTTGATTCCCGTCGCGAACTCGCCGAAGACAACCGCCATCGCGCCAATGCTGGCCGTCAAGACCACGACGAGCTGCGCCCAACCGAAAAGAAAGCCGGCCCAAGGACCAAACGATCGCGTCAAGTATACATAATCGCCGCCGGAACGCGGATATGTAGTCGCGAGTTCGGCATAACACAAGGCTCCGATCAGCGCCAATAAGCCGCCGACCGCCCATACCAGGAACGCAGACCACGGGTCCGATGCGTTGCTGAAGATCAGTCCGGGAATCTTGAAGATCGTCGTGCCGATGACGATGCCGACGATGATGCTGATCGTGTCCCACAAACCCAGTCCGCCGCGCGGCTCCGTCGCTTCGATGTCATTCATCAAATCTGGCCTCCCCGGTTTGAACTCATGGTACGTTGTAAGGGAGGGGAAGGGTCAACGCCAATCATTTCACGCAAAAACAAGCTTAATGAATGCGCGGGCCTTCATTTCAATTGACACGCGCCGTGGCTATCTTCTTTGGTCAGCTTCAAAAACACCTCCTCGAGCGAGCCGCCGTGCTCCGCTTGGTCGCGAAGGTGTTCCAGGGTGCCGCAGCCGATGAGCCGGCCCAGGGCCACGACGCCGATGCGGTTGGCCAACTCCTCGGCAATGTCCAGCGAGTGCGTGGACAAAAACACGGTCACACCGCTCTGAGCTTCGCGCCGCAAAAGGTCTTTCAGCAGGCGGATGTTGAGAGGATCAAGTCCGACGGTCGGTTCATCGACGATCAAGACTTTCGGCTCATGCAGCAAGGCGGCGGCAAACACCGTGCGCTGTCGCATGCCGTGGGAATAGCGTTCCGTCAGATCATCGACGAACGCATGTAGGTCGAACAAGGCGATCATCATGGCGATGCGCATTTGGCCATAATCCGCTCCCATGCCATACATGTCGGCGACGAATTGCAGCACTTCGCGTCCGGTGAGCTTTTCGTAAAGGAACGGCTGATCCGGCACATAGCTGATGAGCATCCGTGCCTTGTTGCCCTGGGTCTTGAGATCATAGCCGGCGACGCGAACGATCCCGCTGGTCGGGAACAACAAGCCGCACATGAGTTTGATGGTCGTGGTTTTGCCCGCGCCATTGGGGCCCAGAAAGGCGAAGAGTTCCCCCGGTTCCACGCGCAAGCTCAGGTCGGCGACGGCCACCTTGTGCCCATAATGCTTGGTGACGTGCTCTAGCTCGATCATTATTTGCTCGCTTCTCGCACCAGCGTCAAATCCATGTCATTTTGGCTCGCCTGCTGCTCGAGCACCAAGCCATCGCCGCGGCGGACCCACGTGTGGGCAAGTGGTTGCTTGCCCGGCTCGGCGTAATCGATGCGATAGCACGGCACTTCATGGTCTTGCCACGTCAAGGTATCCTCGTGGACCAGGGCGATCAAAACCGAGATCGTGCTTTTTTGCCCGGGCAGCAACGCCCCGAGCGGATCGATGAGCGGCACCCGCCAAGAGCGTCCCTGATACAAGCCGGGAATCTTGTTGATCAAATGCATCGTGTTGAGGACGTTGCCATGCGCACCGACATTGACGGGTTGCGGCTTGAGCGGCCCCAAGTCGGTCTCCACGCCGTCAATCTTGACCTTGGGGACGAGTTGGCCGCCCACCACGGTTCCCTCGATCTCGCCACGAAGGGGACGCCCGGCCAATGTGATGCGCACCTCGGTCGCCAACGACTTGAGGTTGCCATCCTTGTCGACCCGATAGCGGCCGGCGATTTTGGTGACATCGGCAACCAAGATCTTGAACTCGTTGACGTTGAATCGCAGCGTGCTGGAGAGCGTGAAGCTCCGATCGGGACGAGGCTCGACCTGCGATTCACCCCAGCCGATGTTTTGCCCTTTGCGGAAGATCTTCCAGGTGATCGTGGTTCCGCGCACCTCATCGGTGATATCCGTAAAAAAGGCCGGCGGCTCCCCCGTGCGAAACAGCGGCACGATCTCGCGCAAGGCGAGCCAAGTTGTGCTTGCCAGCCAAAACGCCACAATCAGCAAGATGCTAAACCGGGAGGGCATGCAATACCCCAGACGCGCGGACGGCCTTTCGCTTCAATATAGCAGAGTTGCTCCCGGCAACCATCGTTCGGCGAGGCGTGAACCGCTCTTTTTGTTTGCGCTTGCCACGCAAATCAACGTAGCAATGCTGCGGAATTTACGCATTCCAGTTTCACGTTTTCAAGGATAGGTTGTTCCCCTCTTCTCACCAATAATTAATGGGTCATTCTCTAACCTTGACCTTTTTGCGAAAAACGACATATCGGGTGTGAGCGCATGACTTCGATTGCGGAAGCCTTCACCATGGCGGGTCGGTGGTATGCCGCCGGCAACCTGCAACTGGCGGAACAGCAGGCGTGGGCCATCTTGGGCGCCGATCCCGCCCACGCTGAGTCGTTGCGGATGATTGGCGTCATCGCCCACCAAAGCGGCGATATGAGCAAGGCGCTCGACTTTCTGAACCGGTCCCTACTCTTCAATAATGCCCGCGCCGACACGTGGAAGAACCGCGGTGATTTATATCTCACGACGGGCGACTTGCGCGCTGCCGTCGGCGATTATGAGCAGGCCCTGCGTTTGCAGCCCATCTTTGTGGACGTGTTCAACAATATCGGCGTTGCCTTGCAGCAATTGGGTCAACTGAGCTCGGCCGCCCATTATTTTCGCGAAGCCATTCGGCTACGGCCGGCGCAGGCCAACGCACATAACAATCTGGGCAACGTGCTGCGCGAGCAGGGCAAGCTCGAGGAGGCCAGGGCAGCTTACGCCAAAGCCTTGGAGTTGATGCCCGATTATGGCGAAGCCGCGTATAACCTCGGCATCTGCCTGCACGAGCAAGGGGAACTCGACGAGGCGGTCGTTCATTATCGCCGCGCCCTGCGGATCAACCCGGGCTGGGCGAACGCTTACAACAACTTGGGCTCGGCACTCAAAGAGCAAGGCTTGCTCGATGATGCCGCCGCGCAGTTCCAGCAGGCGCTCACGCACGCTCCCGAGCATGCGCTGGCACTGTACAACCTCAGCGAGTTGGCTGCCGTCGGCCAATACGTCTTCGCCCCCAGCGAAGTGGAACGCCTGAGAGCCTTGGTGGCACGCGAAGACGGCTCGGCGCTCGAGCGGAGCTTGGGTGGTTTTGCGCTGGCCACGGTTTACAACAAGCAAGGCAACTACGACGAAGCCTTCGCCTATTGCAAGCAGGCCAATGATCTGCGGCGCGGCATCCGCAATGAAGGGACGTTGCCTTTTGATCCCGCGGGGCACCGGGCCCTCATCGAGCGCATAATCGCCACGCACGATGAAAGCTATTTCGAGAATGTCAGGGACTGGGGCACGGACACGGACATGCCGATTTTCATCATCGGCATGCCGCGCTGGGGAGCACGCTCGTCGAGCAAATACTCGCCAGCCACCCGCTCGTGTTTGGCGCCGGCGAAATTGACGAGGTGCCGCGCTTCAACGACCGCTTCAAGAACCGGGCGGCAGTCGATTTCTACACGGACAAGCTGTTGCCCACCAGGGAGGCGGTGCGCGAGTTGGCCGCCAATTATATTCGCTATTTGACGCGCCTGGGCCAAGGTGCCGGCCGTGTCACCGCCAAGACGCTCGAAAACGTCTTGCACCTGGGCGTCATCGCCACACTTTTCCCCCGCGCTCGCATCATTCATTGCCGCCGCGACCCGCTCGACATATGCGTCTCTTGCTATTTTCAAAACTTCCGTGAGATCGAGTTCGCCTGGTCGCTCGAAGATATCGGCGCCTATTACCGTTCCTACGAAAAGGTCATGGCGCACTGGGCCGGCGTTTTGCCCCTACCGATCCATGAAGTCGTTTACGAAGACCTCATTCACAACCAGGAAACCGTGACGCGCGACTTGCTCGCTTTTTGCGAACTGGATTGGGACGATCACTGCCTCGACTTCTTCAAGACCCGCCGCGTGGTTCGCACGGCCAGCAGCGTCCAGGTCCGCAAGCCCGTCTCGGCCAAGGCGATTGGCCGCTGGAAGCACTATCGCGCCCATCTGGGGCCTCTATTCAAGGCGCTCGGACGATCCGTGCCGAATGACATCTCCATTGTCGCCGATGCGACACCGGCACGCCGAGTGCTTGGCTCTAAAAATCACCTTGCAGGCGAGCGGGTTCCCGCCGAAATGACCGCCGAATAAATGCGCGTTCAAAGAGCCGCGCACGCAGTAAGCGGTTTGACCGGCTCGACACGGCCAAACCGCTTACTGCGTGCGCGGCTCTTACCGCGTGCACCGCAATTCGTTCAGTGGCTCAACGCCAGCACCGCATACGCCGTCGCGGCATCGCTCATGAACTTGCCCACGTGGGAATTGGGATCGCGTTTGCGATTGACGGAATTGGCCGGCCACGCTCCGTTGCTCCGTTGGTTGCTCCGCAACCACGCAAGACCGCTAGCGATTCGCACATCCCTTTTCTTCAGGCCGGCTTCTTGAAGCACATGTAAGACCAGCCCCGTGGCATAGCCATCCGAATGAGCATCGGGCACGAAACCGCTCGGGCTTTTGGTTCCCAGCGAGGACAAGCTCCAGCCGCCGTCCTTTTGCTGTGTATGAAAGGCGGCGTCAATGATCGTTTGCCGCTGGAGAGCGGTCAGCAGATTGGGGACCTTGCTGGACGCCCACAAAAGCCAGATTTGATTGTTGAGGTTTTGATTCGGCAGGTGTTCGCCAAGATAAGATTGCAGCAATGCGACCTTGGCATCGAGGTCGGCGTTAGTGCCGGGTTTGTAATAGGCAGGCGCGGTGCCGACAGCGAGCGCGGCCAGCGTGGCCCCGAAATAGCGCGACGACGTGGTTTCCCACGGCTCCAGGCCGAAATTGAGCCAATCCCATGAACCCTTATCGGAACCGCTTGTTGTTTGCACCTGCCAAAGATGCGCCAAAGCCGCCTTGGTCGCCGGATCGGCCAGCCGGCGCCCCTGATACTGATCGTCGAATGCCAGCACCAGGGAGTTCATGACCGGCTTCCGTTCCCCACGACTCCTTTTTCTTCTGCTCGCTGAAGTCATAAAAGAGGCGGTAGTTTTCCGAGTCCAGTTCGCTCCAATGAGCCACGCGCATTTTGACTTGCGTGATCAGCTTATTCTCGAAAAGTGTCGGCTTCTGGGCGGCGGAAAGTTTGCGCAAGACCGGCCGAGCGATAGCAAACGGCGCCAGCGTATGGCAAGAGATGCAGGAGACCTTGGTGGTGCCTTCGCCACGGTCGGCGCCGGCGAACGTGAACCAGGTCTGGGCACGCTCGTCCAAGTATTTCGCCGCCAGGTCCTTGTTCCACTCCGCGCGCGCAGTGTCTTCCGCGATAGCCGGTGAGGCACTCAACCAACTCGCCGCCAAGAATACGCCTATCGGAATTAGCGCCTTCATGCGTCGTTTCCCTTCACATCAGTGACATTTAAGGAGCCGCGCACGCAGTAAGCGATTTTGGCCACCGCCGGTCCGCTTACTGCGTGCGCGGCTCTTTCGGCGCGCTCACGGCTTCCAGGCGGCCCGGCTGCCGTCCATCGCACATTGATAGCGCAGGCATTCGACGACATGCGCGTCGGAGCCGTCCGGGCGAATGAGCCAAACCGGTCGCTTGTCAGCCGGCTTTTCAGTATACACTTTATGCATTTTTTCCGGGTCGCTCCAGTAGCGTTCATCGGTATAGCGAAAGGAAATCCAGGCGCCGTCCGGTGACCAGGCTGCCGGCGTGCATACTTTGGCGAGCTTGGTCAATTGTCGGTTGTTGCCGCCGTCGGCATCGACGACGAAAAGCTCCAGCGCCTGGCCCACTGGATAGGAATAAACGATGTGCTTGGTGTCCGGTGACCAGTTGGGAAAAGTGGCGCCGACGCGGCTGACGGTTTTCACAACTTGGCGTTTGTGTCGGCCATCGGCGTCCATCACGAACACGGCCACCCCGCCGGCGGCATGGCCGGTGTAGCAAATCTGCTTTCCGTCAGGCGACAGCGTCGGATCATGGCCGACGCCCAGATCGCGCAAGTCGCTGCCGTCGGGTCGCACGCTTGCCATGGAGGGTTCTTTGTCGTGTAGGCCAAAGACGATGCGCTCGCCATCCGTGGTGCCCTGCCAGCTTGGCATGTAGCACACGCCGGGGGAGCGGACCAGTTGCTTGACATTGCCGCCGTCCGCATCCATCACGAAGAGATTGAACACCTCGCCGGCTCGATTGGAAGTGAATGCCACGCGCTTGCCGTCAGGCGACCAACAGGGATAGCGGTATTCGTGGGCAGAATCACGGGACAAGTTCCGCGCGTCGCCGGTGATCGGATCGACCGCAAAAATCTGCGTGTTGCCGGTGCGCACGGAGGTCACCAAAAGCTCATAATGTGACGCTTTGCTTGCCGCGGCACTAGGCAACGATCCTGGCGGCGGATAGTTTTGGGCGGCGTCGTCCAAGACGAGCACCCAGTCCAGAAGCTCACCCGGCGTGGGCGTGACGAACTCGCGCTGGCCGGTCTTCGGAAAATCTCCGATCGCCGTCGCCTCGCCGGAGCGCGGATTGAACCACCACGCCTTCACAGTCGGCCCGCTGATCTTGTCCGTGCGCACTTTGAATCGCCGGCCAATCGGCGCGTACACCATCGCATAGCTGCCCGACTCATCGCGCGTAGCCACGAAACGATAGCGGCCCGCGCCGGAACGGCGGTGGGCACGCGATCGGTAACAATCACATCGTCATCGGGAATGCGCGTTAAAAAGGGCCGCGACTCCATGAGCCGACGGCCGAACTGCATTTCCTTCGCCCCGGGCTGATGGAGCGCTTGCTGCCAGGGCAATAGAGGATCGTTGATGGGCGCTTGGCTCGGATCCCACATTTGCCAAACGGAGTGGTGCCCATAAGTGTGGCCAAACGCGCCGCTGAACAAATCCCAGTAAAGCGGGCGGCGCACATCGGCGGCGATGGAATGGCCAAACTTCTTGGCGGCGAACGACAAGGGATGGTCTTCATATAATGGCTCGCCGTCAAGCACTGGCTTGGTCGGCTGCCGCAAGTAATCGGCATGCGTTTGTGAATAGCGCCCCGTGTAGTCGGCATTGTGTCCGTTTTGCCGCATGTTAAAATCGAGCCAATCATCCGCGTGAAACCACTGCGACGAGCCCGCGCCTCCCGGCGGATGAAAGGTGATCAGATGCCTGCCGCCATCCCCCGTGCGCAAGCCGCGCGCCATGGCGCGAATCACTTCTTTTTGTCCGTCGTTATCGACGCTCCGGTCTCCACCGAGGATCCAGACAAGCCCCTTGTCGCGGTAACGGCGGCCTAGCCAAAGACCATAAGTCTCGGCATTCGCCACCGTGAAGAGCGGCTTGCCATCCTTGACTTTGTCATGCCAATAGCGGCCCCAGGTCGGCAAAAAGCCGATATAAAGCCCGAGCGAATTCGCCTTATCGACCACGTAATCGATGTGATCCCAGTAATCGTTGTTGGGCCCCTCCTTGACATCCGGGCGCGGGATCGAGGTCCACCAGGGGCAGATAACCGTAGGCGTTGGGAACGGTGTGTCCATCGAATTCACCAATCGCGACCGCCTGAATCACCGTGAACCCCTGGGCGGCGCGCGTCTCCAAATAGTGGTCTGCCTGCGCCGGTCCGCGCGATGAAACAACTCCCACGCGGTGTCGCCAAGCCAAAAGAACGGCTTGCCGTCGGCCGTGACGAGGAAGCGTTTGTTGGGGCTGATTTTAAGATTGGGTAAATGAGTGTCGGCGGCGCCTGAGGCCCGTGAGCCGATCATTGCGAAAATGATCGACGCGAGCAAGAGTCTTGGAGTTGCCATGGTCATTCGCATTCCGAGGAACAGTTTGTGGGGCGTCAAAATCGTATATTGCCAATTTACGTGCGGGGATTCCACCACGGAGTCAATGGGGACATCAAAAAAACTGACGTGTTCGCCTATTTGGCGATACGCATTTCAAGTTCACGCCAGAGTTTATCGAAGGATGGGCAGTTCACTCGGCACTCTTGAAGGTTCATCGCCTCGATGAACGTCTTGGCGTCCACGGTCTTCTTGTACTTCCGCGTGGCTTTCTCGCTTCGAAGTTGTTCGTTTAGCCATGCCGACCCACTTCGATCCTCGAACCTGTCGCGCGCGGGCAATGAGTAAGGCATCCCGTTCACGCCGGCCAACGTGGAAGCTCCGGCCATTATCCAATTTTCCAGCATTCGTTTGGCCAAGACGCAGGAGATATCCACATCGCTGCGAGCGTTGTTTGCTGCCGCCAAGAGCTTCGGCGCGAGTTCCGCGGGACAGTCGTCCTCGGCGTCGAGCAGCAAAAGAAGTAAGCCTTGACTCGACGAATCGACACTAAGGCGCCGGGCTAACTTTGCCTGCGCTTCCTCGACCTTGTGCGCGAGCTCCGGCTTTGCAAGATCAACCAAGGCGTTTCGTTTGCCTCGCGACGACGGGAGCACCTGCAATCGAATTGGTACTGCCAGCATCTCCCATATTCGTTGGAGCAGACGTTCAATACAGCCAGCTTCCGTTTGCCCTTCAACAATTGGGACGATGTAGAAAGTCATGCACCCGGCTCCCTCGCCTGAGCGAGGTTCCGCTGGCGCTGCTGATCGTCGAGATCAGGTTCTAGCTGGTTCTCACGCTCCAGGCCGCCAAGCGTGTTGAGGTTTCGGCGCACAATCTCGACACCCGCCGCATCGACCGGGCCAATAATCGTCTGGCCGTCGATCAATTGGACCACGCGGATGTTCTTGGCTTGAATGGTCGGGTTATCCAGCATTTCGGCGTATGCGTCGTGATTAGAATCTGCGTACGCGTCGTGGCTTCGTCCAAGGCGTCCACCAGGGCGAGCATGGCTGCCGGGTGCAAAGATGTCTCGGGCTCCTCGATGGCAACCAGGCTCGGAAAGCCGTTAGGCAGAGCAATTTGAAAAGCGGCGATTAGGGCAGCAAATGTGCCGCAATGTGCCGTCCGACATGCTGGCCGCATCGAACTCCAACGGATCATTGGGGCGGCTACCGTCGCGAACAACGCGAAATCGCAGCGCCTCATCGCCGCCCCGCTGCTCCACGCCCGCAAACTCCGCTGAATTCGTGATGATAGCAAGGTAGCGTTTCGCGCGGTCGATGGCCCACTTGTCGATTTCGCCAGTGGTTTCGATCGTGCTGGCCAAGTTACTGCCATCGCGTTCTAGGAAGCCGCCGTGGTCGCGCCTTTGCAGAGGGCGAATGACCTCGGGATTGAAGTTGTATGTCTGGATAGACTCTAGCCGTTCGAGAAGTTCCAGGAAGGGACTCACGCCATACATTCCAAGCAATACCCGGTTCCCGTTGGACCACTCGGTAATAGGAAGACCGAAAGACTCCCCGCGGGCCCAAGCCACTCGTCCGTTTTCCACCGTGTAAGCCGTGTGGCGATGGCCTGTGGCGCTCTCCAACTCGACTTCCTCACGCACGATCTGAGGGGCCTTGTTCGCGGGAATGCCAAGTTCGACTTGGAAACGTGCGGTCCACGGAATGGTCTCTCTCTGAGACAAATAACCGGCCTCAATCTCAATAGCGATCCGGCCTGTGTCCGTCAATCGGCACAGAATCGCCTCGCGACCACCGTGCTGTTTAACCGCTTCATGGGCGCCTTTGGCGATCACGTCTCGCAGGAATGCGAGAGCGTCAAGGAAGTTGCTCTTGCCGGATGCGTTGCGGCCAACAAGGATCGTGAACGGCTCAAGCTGAACATCACAGAAAGCAATGCTCTTGTAGCCTCGAATGCGCACGCGACGAAGAAACGGAGGTTTCGTCCGGTCGTCGATTTCGTTGATAGCGTCTTGGATAGGTACAGTTGCCATATCGCGATATTCTACCGGGCGAACGCTCTCGTTGCCTACTCGCATTTCACCGATCGATCTCCCCCATCACAATATCAATGCTCCCCACGATCGCCGGCACGTCGGCGATGAGGCAGCCGCGGCAGAGGGGGTTGGTGACGCTGAGGTTGGAGAAGCTGGAGGAGCGGGCGCGGACGCGGAGGGGGACGAGGCTTTTGATGGGATTGCCGACGACGTAGAAGCCCATTTGGCCGCGTGGGCATTCGGTTTCGAGATAGGCTTCGCCGGCGGGCAAGTGCTTGGGCAATTCAATGCGGTGCGAGCCGGTGGCTTGCGGGTAACGCTGGAGGCCTTCCTCGACGATCTTGATGCTCTCGACCAATTCGAGCATGCGGACATAAAAGCGGTGCCAGCAGTCGCCAAGCACGGCCTCGGGCGGCGCTTCCGGGAACGGCGGGATGATCGCCTTGAAATGGTACTGTTCATAGCCGCTGTACGGTTCGAGCTTGCGCAAGTCCCACTCGGGGTCGCCCTGGTCGCGGTTGAGCGAGCCGCGCAACATTGGGCCGGAGCAGCCGTAGGCCAGGGCCATGGCCTTGGACATGATGCCGATATTCGCGGTGCGCTGCACGAAGATGGCGTTGCGTGTCAGCAACGTGTGATATTCCTCGACGCGCGGCTTGAGATAATCCAAAAACTGCTGACAGCGCGCGACCCAGCCCTCGGGTAGATCGTCATGCACGCCGCCGATGGTGATATAGCTGTAGGTCAGACGGGCGCCGCACACTTCCTCGAACAAATCCAGGATCATTTCCCGTTCGCGGAAAGCATAAAGAAATGGGCTGAACGTGCCCAAATCGAGGCCATAGGCCCCCATGCCGACCAGGTGGCTGGCGATGCGGTTGAGTTCGGCAATGATGACGCGGATGACCTGGGCCTTCTCGGGTATCTTCATCGCGCAAAGCTTCTCGACCGTCAGCGAGTAGCCCAGATTCATGTTCATCCCGGCCAGGTAATCCATGCGGTCGGTGTAGGGGATGTATTGAATGGGCGTGACGTTCTCGCCGATCTTCTCGGCACAGCGGTGCAAATAGCCCAGATGCGGCGTCACTTCGGAGATGATCTCGCCGTCGGTGCGCAAGACGAGCCGAAGCACGCCATGCGTGCTGGGATGCTGCGGCCCCATGTTGACGAGCATCTCGTCGGTGCGGACATCGAACTCGACGATGGTGGGATCTGGTATCGCCAGGAGGGACGCTGTGGCCATTTATGTGTCGCTTTCCAAAACACTGCCGAGCCTGCGGGCCCCATGAACAACTTTAATAATCTCGACCTTTTTTCCTTCGTAACGGTATATGACCCGATAACTTCCAAAAATTATTTCTCGTATCGTAGGGAGCGGCATATTCTTCGACCACCCAACCGGATTCCGGAAAGATCGTCAATCTATTTACTGATTCCTTTAACCGGCTTACGAACATTCGAGCCATTCTTGGCGAGTCTAGCGCGATGTTTTTTTTTATTTCCAAAAGATCCCTTTTCGCTCGCGGCGACCAGCCTACTTTTCTTTTTCTCATCGGATTTTAAAAGCTCATCGAATAACGCCTCGTGGTCCACGAATTCACCGCGATCGAGTTCCTCAAGCCCTGTCTCTACGCCTATAAACAGCTCTAACTTGTAATACACCTCTTCCATCGTTACGTCGTCAGGCATTCTTTCGACGAACGCTTTGATTTTCTCTTTTGGCGTCATGGTCCCTACCTCTCCGGTTTTATCTGCCTCGGATTCCATGATACTCCAGCGGGAATTCGTAATCCTTGCGAAGGGGATGGCCGACCCAGTCTTCCGACAGCAAAATGCGGCGCAGGTCGGGATGTCCCGTGAACCAGATGCCGGTGAGATCGAAGACCTCGCGTTCGTGCCAATCGGCGGCGGCCCAGATGCCGGTCACCGAAGGAACCTCCGGCAATTCACCGGCCTTGTCGCCGCGCCAGCGCGGTAGCATCACCTTGAGCGTAAAGCGATGGCGAAGGCTGAAGCTTTGCAGGTGATAGACGACTTCGAGGTGCGGCTCATAGCCCGTTTTGGGAGCTTTTTTGGGATCCAATTCCAGATAATCGACACCGCTGATGCAGTTGAGCATCTCGAATCTCAGCGACGGATCATCACGCAGATAGCGGCAGACCGCCGGCAGATCGGCGGCATCCACGACCGCATACGGATCGATGGCGTCGGTCTTTTTTTCCTTGATGCGGTTGCCGAATTCCGCTTCGAGCACGGCGATTATCTCAGTCGCGATCATCGTGGGCACCGGGATTGTTGAAACCGATTACGCCTTGGTCGGGGCGGCCTTTTCCTTGGTGAGCTTGGCATAGGCAAGTTGCTTTTCCATGGCCTTGACGGGATCTTGGTCATAGAGTTCGGGCGGCAATTGCACGTATCCGGTCCGCGAAGGGATGGGCACATCGACGGGTTGATTCTTGGTCAGCCCTCTCATGCCGCGGACTTTGTCCTGGATGCGCATCAGGCCTTCGAGAAGCGCTTCGGGGCGCGGCGGGCAACCGGGGACATATACGTCCACTGGCACCACCAGGTCGACGCCCTTGACGACGTTGTAGCCATACTTGTAATAGGGCCCACCGCCACAAGTGCAGGCGCCCATGGCGATGACAAACTTGGGATCGGGCATTTGGTTGTAAAGGCGGCGAACCCGGCTGGCCATCTTGTAGTTGACCGTGCCGGCGACGATCATCAAGTCGGCTTGCCGAGGTGTGGCTCGAAAAGCGCCGGCGCCGAAGCGATCCAGGTCATAGCGCGACGCGCCCGCCGCCATCATTTCTATGGCGCAACAGGCGAGGCCAAACGTCATCGGCCACATGCTCGACTCACGCGCCCAGTTGATACCCTGCTCCAGCGTCGTGATGAGGAAGTTATCCTCAGGGAAACGGCCTTCCAACATGCCCATAGCAAACTCCTAAAAGTGGCGCGGGCGAGTGACGAGTGGTGAGAAATGACAAAGCATCTTGTTTCTTCTCGCCACTCGTCACGCGCCCGCGCCACTCGTTTATGTGCTTTCCACGAGCTCGCCCGTCTCGAACCGCACGGGAAGTTCCTCGACAGGCTCCGCTCGCGCCTCGGCGGCGGTGCTGCGCACCCAGTCAATGTCGCCGCGGCGCCACACGTACGCGAAGCCAACCATCAAAACGGCAAAGAACACGAGCACGTCCACAAACGAAATCCACGCCCAGGACTTGGCGGTCTCCGCATTGATGATTGGCGTCTCCTTCGAGCCATCCAGACTCGGAAGCCCGGGCACCAACCGCGCGGATAAAACCTGACGATTCGCGGTGTCCGCCTCGTTGACGTCCGGTTTGGCGAGCGCATTGACGCTGCCGAAAACCACGGCCCACGGGAAGAAGAAGGCCACCTCGACATCGAAGATGACGAACAACAGCGCCACCACATAGTAACGCAGATCGAACTGAATCCAGGCGCTGCCGACGGTCGGCTCGCCGCACTCGTAGATGGTGCGCTTGCCGCCTTCCGCCTTGGCCGGCCGAATCGCCTTGCCCATCAGCAAGTGGATGAACAAAAAGAACGAACCCACCCCGAGGAAAACCAAAAGCGTGAAAACGAGAAGTGTCATGGCTATCCGTTGATTGGGCTATTTGATTATTGACTGATACGTGGCAATTTCTGCCGGCCCGCGAAACCCGCGTCGAGTTCGTGCCAATGGCTGACTTCCGGCTCGCCCAGGCGCCAGCAGAGCAACACTTCGCGATCATTCATCCAGCAGGGAAAGTCGATGAGTCCCGTGACATAATCCTTCAATTCGACTTGCAGGTTCCGCAGTTCCTCTTCGTAATCCGCCATCCGTTGTTGATCGCTTTCGAACTGGGCGATGATGTGGTGGACTTCTTCCTCATGCGCCTTGTCAACCGTGCCGGCGTCTTGCAAGCGAGCCAGGCGGTGCTGGCGCTCTTGAATTTCCCCCGTCAATTCCGTGATGTCGCGCAAAATCGAGCGCAACAACGGCAACGTCGCGTTCGCCTGGGCCACCGTGTAGTATTTCTTCTTCGTCGTGTCTTTAGTCGCCATGGCAGTATTCCTGTTAAGTTTTCGCTACCGGAGCCGGCGCCGGCTTGGGAGCAGGCGGCGGATCGGGCGGCTTGGTCCACACAGGCTCGACGGCCAATTTCGAGGCGGCGATGGCCGTCGGATTGAGCTCTGCTTGTCCCCACGCCGTCTCGATTGGGAGCTTGGCAAAATCGACGATGCAGCCGTCGCGGCTGTAGCAACTTTGATCGTGCGTCGAACCCATGAAGATGCAATCGACCGGGCACGGATCGACACATAGAGCGCAAAACATGCACTTGGTATAGTCGATCTTGAAACCGTTCACGCGGAAGCCTTTACCCACCGGATTCTTGATCTTTTCGATGTAAATGCAGTCCACCGGGCAAGCGCGAGCACACTTGTCGCAGCCGATACAGGTCGTCAAATCAAAACGATGAAATCCCCGATAGCGTGGCTTCACGGCGACGGGCAATTCGGGATACTCGAAACTCTGCGTGAAGGCCTTGCGCTTGTATGTTTGCAGGAAATACCACAGCGTAATCCACATCCCTTGGCCGACCGTCTTGATGGCCACGCTGACGTTCCGCATCCACTGGCGCATACCTGTTCCGCCTGGTAATCGAGGTGAGAGAATGCTCTGTGCTCATTATAGAAACGCCTTGGCGCCCGGCAAGATGCGCCCATAGCCGGAATACCAATCGAATTTCCGCGACATTGCGGCTGAAAAATGTTTTGCCAGAGCGCCTCACGGTCACGTTTTATAACGTAGGCTTGCATGGCAAGCGAAGTGGTCGGCTCACACCGTTCCATGAACAAAAAGCCACTCAGGGAAAGCATCCAAATGAACGACGCATTGACTCCCCACGGTACCCAACAAACCGCATCCTTGAAATCCCAGCGCGCACGATCTGGCGCGCATGATAAGCGAGCTGCGCGAGCTTCAGGCCGCGATCAAAAAGCAACAGGGCACCGACGTTCAAGCCCTTATCGAGGATAATGAAACGTTGCGCCGCTTGGTCAGTGAGCTCGAGCAAGCGCGCGGAACACGGCGCCCGCAGACCTCGCGGACATCAAGGGCGAAAATGAGTTGCTCCATCAATTGCTTCAGGAAAAGGACCAACAGATCGCCGAACTGAATCAGCTAATCAACGAACGCGCCGTCGTCGAGACGAGTCTGGCCGTGCCCGAGAACGTGGACCTCGATGCCTTCGAGGCTGAACTGCGCAAGGAACGGCAACAGCTGGAAGTGGACCGAGGTAAATTGACCAAGGAGCTAGAGCAGTTGCGGGCGCGCAACGTGGAGCTTGACGAAGCGACCCGCGAAATGGAAATGGAAATGTCCAAGGAGCGCAGCCGAATTTGCCCGCGAACGCATTCGTCTCGAGCGCATGCGCGACGAAATCCGCGCCGAAGCTGACCGTGTCCAGCGCGAGGCCGGTGTGCGCGAGAATCTCGCCCCGGTGAATAAACTGCGCGAGGAAATCAATCAAAAGAAAAACGGCAAGCTCAACGATCGCCTGCAAACGATGCGGTGATGCCTCGCCAAGTGACAGTGCACGTTTCGCGACACTAGCCCGAAGCGTTAGCGAGGGAGTGTCGGCTTTCACGCCGCTCGCCGTGCGGCGGGCGCCTCGATGTTGAGCGTCGCGCGCACCGCGTAGGCCTTCTTGCCCTGGCTCTCGAAATAGGTCCGCGTCATCAATTCGCCGATCAGGCCCATCGAGATGAATTGCACACCGACCAGGACGCAAATCGCGCTCAATAGCAGGAACGGATTGCCCGTCATGAATGTGCCCAACGACCATTTCATCAGCACCGTGACGATCAAGCTCAAGACGCCCATTGCCATCGAGCACAGCCCCGCCAAGCCCATGATGTGCATGGGCCTCGTTAGATAACTGTGCAAAAACGTCACAGTAATGAGGTCGAGAACGACTCGAAAAGTGCGTGAGAGATTGTACTTCGTCTTGCCCGCCGTGCGCGGCGTGATGGCGCACGGGAATCTGCGTCAAGCGGGCGCCCGTTTGTTGCGCGAGAACATTGATGAAGCGGTGCATCTCACCATAAAGCGGCATGGACTCGGCAAGCTCGCGCCGCAGCGCGCGCAAGGTGCAGCCCAAGTCTTTCGTCTGCACGCCGGTCACTTTGCGAATAAGCCAATTGCCCAGCAGGCTGGGAATTTTGCGAATGAAAAGGTGGTCTTGCCGATTGGCTCTGAGACCGAGAACGGCGTCATAGCCCTCGCCCAGCTTGGCGAGCAGGAGCGGAATATCCGCCGGATCGTTCTGCAAATCGCCGTCCATGGTGACGATGACGTCGCCCGTGGACCAGTCGATGCCCGCTTGCAACGCTGCCGATTGGCCGAAGTTGCGGCGCAGGCGGACGACCTTAACGAGCGGATCGCGCCGCGCCAGCTTCTCGAGCTCCACAAAGGAACCATCGCTGCTGCCGTCGTCCACGAAAACGATTTCGTGCTCAAGGCCCAAAGGATCGAGGACTCCGCGCAGCCGCTCATGCAGCCTGGCGATGTTGTCCCGCTCGTCCTTGATCGGAATCACCACCGAAAGTTCCACAAATCACCTCGCGCTCTTGCCCGACGCCGACCCGCCGGCCGGCACTGCCCGTTGCGAAACCTGGCCGAGCAAATACACTGCTCCGCCTACCAGACTGACCGTCGCGGAGACGGCAAACCACAAAACCGATAGCGTCAACGCCGTCCCCGCCGCCACTCCGAGCGGCGCCAAGAACAGAATCGTCGCTTCCTCGCGTACGCCCATCCCGTTGACGCTGATCGGCAATAGGGTCAGCAGCGAGACCATCGGCACCATCACCCAGTAGTACGCCGCCGGCACAGGCGCATGGATCGCTTGGCCTATGAGCCATACTACCAACACGTTGCCGGCTTGCACCAATAGCGACAATGCCAACGTCAGCGGCAATAAGCGCGCCTCGCCGAAAACTACCGCAATGTCCCGAAGCTGCGCAAGCTTGCTTAACCAGCCAGCGCTCGGCGCCGCGGCGCTCGGCGCCCGGCGCTGGCGCGGGTCTCCCGACCCCGCCGTTTGGGTGTGCGGCGGGGTCAGGAGACCCGCGCCGAGCGCTAACCAAGAACCAACCCACAACGCCCACCACTCCACCCCCGGCGATTCCCCAAACGCTCCACACAACCCAATCGGGCAACGTCAGCGGCGATAGCGCCACCGCGGCGCAGGCCAGGGCCACCAGAACCAACAGGCCATTAAGGCGATCCAAAAGAACCGAGGCGAACGCCCGCAACCGCTGGCCCGACTGCCCATCGAGATACCAGGCGCGGACAACGTCGCCGCCCACGGAGGTCGGCAGCATCAAATTGAAGAACATGCCGATAAAATAATAGGCCGTCAATTGGCGCAGTCGAGCGCTCCAATCCCAGGCGATCTGCGTAGTATTTCCACCGCCACGCGCTCAACAGTTGGGCGGCGATGAGCGTGCCGACCGCGGCGAGCCAATACTCCCAGCGCATGCCGACAAACCCCGAGCGGACCTGCGTCCAGTCGGTGTGATAGGCCAACCGCGTTAAGAGGGCGACGCTCACGGCGAGGCGCAGAAGCTTATTGAACAACGACAAGTTCCTCTTCATGGGGCTCCGAGCCGGTCTGGTAAAACCAACAGTGCTGTTCCTCGGCCATATCGACGATGAGACGAAAGCGACCGGCTTGCTTGAGCGGCCTGACGACCAAGGTGGCGGCCAGCGTTTCCCCGGGGGACACGCGTTTATCGAGCAGGGCAGCCCTTCCCTCAGCCAACAATCGTTCACCGTCCCATACTTGATAAGCAAGATGATTGCCCGTTTGCGAACTCGCGCTCAAGCGCCAGTCGTCGGTTCCGGTGTTACGCACGCGCACGCGAAAACCGATGGGCAGCCCAACGTGGGCCTCCCGTGCCAGTGGCGTGAATTCCTCGAATCGGGCGCTGCACCAACCGCCGTTGTATACTTCCAAGAGCCAGTGCCGAAACACGCCGCGCTTGTGCGTTCGTCCCGTCTTTTCAAGCCAGTTCTCATACAAGTCGAAGAACCGATCGAGAACGCGCGTCTTGCCGAGGGCGACGTGGCCATACCAGAGTCCCAGTTGGCGGCGCGCTTGCGCCAATGGAGGCCCCAAATCGTCAGCGGAGCCCTCCGGTTGCAGCAGGATGCAGATGACGGAAGCCAGTCCAGTGCGGTCCGCCCCCCGGCGGCAGTGCAGGTAAATGGGGTATTGAGCGTTGTCGATCACCTCCACCAGGCGGCGCAATTCCAGGGACGACGGCAGGCGTAGCGCCGAAAAGCAGATGTCCTCTTGATTCAATCCCAAGCGCTGGATCGTCTGAGTTTCCTTGGCGTACCAGTCGTTGGGCAAGCCGCAGCCACGCAGATTGACGATCGTCCGCACGCCGTATTTCTTGGCCAATTCGTCGATCAATTCGGGTGTCGGTTGCGCTCCGCGGTAAACCTGTCCCGCGATCACCGTGTGCAAATTCCAGCCAAAAAGCCGCCGGCTCAGTTGGTGTCCGACAAGCACGACCAGCGCGATAAGTGCCAAGCTCCGAACGATCCGCCATCCCGCGATCGGCTTGGAGCGTACGCGCCGAGGTGCTGCCAAGATGGGTGGGTTTAAAAGCATGGGCATTCTGGTGAAGCCAATCGGCGCGTGGTCCAACCCGGCAAGTGCCGGGGCACGTTTGGGATGATGCCAAAAGGTGGCAGACGAGGCTAGGCCGACTTGCGCGGGCCGAGAATAGATTCCCGTAATGGGGCCGATTAAAGAATTCTCACAAATTTTCCTTGGCAGCCGGAACCAAACCGGGCTGCCGCTGTTTAATTGGCTTCGGATTTCCATTCACCGTTTCTCTTCACGGTTCAAAAGGAGTTGGAGCATGTTCAAGCGATCACTTCCAGCGTCATGGTGGCCACGGCCGCAGCCCACGCGGCGACCGAGGCCTGCCAGGCTCGCAGTCGAGGAATTGGAAGGCAGGCGCTTGCCGAGCGTAACGGGCGTCGCCGCGCCGCCGCCCAGCGATCCGCACGCGGATGATCTGAAGGCAGACATGGCCGCCGCCGCGCGTGTCGAGACGCGTTTGGATTATGTGCAGGCCGCCCTTACCGCTGAAAAAAAGGACGTTGCCAAGGACACTCATGACCTCAAGGTGGACACGCGCAAGGCGGCTGCCATTGAGGCCAATCTTGACAAGGTGAAAGCTGACATCGCCAAGGACGTGGGCGCCAGTCCCGTCGATTGGAAAGACCTCAAGGCGGACGTGGAAAAAGCGGCGGATCTCGAGGCCAGGCTCGACAAGGCCCAGCGCGACGTCGCGCGCGACACATTTGATCTAAAGCGGGACACGGCGGCCCTGGAGGCCAACACGGACCGCGCCACCAACCTCAAGTCATTTTTGGATGCCATCAACGATGACATCGCCGCGGACAAAAAGGGCGGCGACGACTCCGCGACGGATGCCGCGCTGGCGGCGAAGGTCAAAGCGATTCTGGATGCGGCGCACGCTGACATCGCCGCCGATGAAAAAGAGGTCGACCAGGATGCCGCCAATCTCAAGGCGGATCGCGACAAGGCCAAAGACCTGGAGTCGCAAGTCGACGCTGCCTGGACGGACGTGAAAAACGACATCAAGAACGGGAATATCAAAGATCTTCAGGCCGATCTTGAGAAAGTGGCTGACCTGAAAACCAAACTGACGAGCGCCCGCGTGGACGAGGCCAACGATAAGCGCGATCTCGATCACGACAAGCGCGACTTGAAGGCCGACCAAACCGTCGCCGGCGAGCTCGAAAGCTATCTGGATATAATCCAGACGGACATCGCCGCGAGTTGATTGGTGGTTTTTGACTCGCGTGACGTCGCTCTTCTGGTAAACTGTTTGTTCTCCCTGCGGTGCGGTTCCTTGGGTATTTTTGCGGCGACGGGAAACAAACGGCTCATGACAACCGCGTCCTCTCATACTTTGTTTCGCGATCTGCGGCGGCGACTTTTGGGCAACTCGCTGCAGGTGATGATGGAGCGCTCGCTCCTGCGCGTCATCACGATCGTTTTGTGCAGCCTCATCATTTGGGGACTGCTGTTCATGGTGAGTTGGCGCGGGTTTCACGAGTTGCGCGCCCGCTGGGACGTGATGCTCAACGGCAAGCTGTTGGCGACGCTTTTCGATTTTTTGTTTCTGGCGCTGACGTTGATGCTAACGTTTTCGACGGCGATCATTCTCTACAGCAGCTTGTTCGCATCCGCGGAGACGTCGTTTTTGCTCGCGGGTCCGGTGCCGGAAGATCGGATTTTCGCTTACAAATACCAGGGGGCGGTGGCATTCAGTAGTTGGGCGTTCATCTTGCTTGCGAGTCCCATTCTCATCGCGTATGGGATCGAGGTCGAAGGTGGCGCCCCTTGGTATTTTTATGTCGTCATGCCGCTGTTTTTCTTGGGGTTCGTTTTATTGCCCGGCTCTTTGGGCGCCTTGGCGGCGCTGCTGCTCGTAAATTTTTTGCCGCGCCATCGCAAGCAAGTGTTGGCGCTTAGCGTCGTGCTCGTGGTCGGCCTCATCGGCTGGTGGGGCGTCCACATGCTCGATGACACCGGCGACACCCGGTTTGGAACGCGGGCCTGGTTCGATAGCGTGGTCGGCGAAGTGACCCAGGTCCGCGAGCGACTGGTGCCCGTGCAATGGATCGGCATGGGTCTGATGGCGGCCGCCCGCGACGAGCCGATTTCGGTGGTGTATTACCTGGCGCTTGTCTGGAGCAACGGGCTGTTGCTTTATCTGGGCACCGTTTGGCTGGCGCGAGTGCTGTTTCGCCGCGGCTTCAATCGCGTCGCCACCGGCGGCACGCTGCGCAAACGCTACGGCGGCGCCTGGATCGACAATGCGCTTTCCCGCTGTTTGTTTTTTCTCGACGCCAAAACGCGTTTGCTGATCGCCAAGGACTTTCGCACGTTTCGCCGCGACCCGGCTCAGTGGCTGCAAATCCTGATCTTTCTTGGCCTGGGCGTGCTTTACTTTCTCCAACATGCGCCGCTTCTACGAAAAGGACATCGGGCGGCAATTTCAAAACGGCATCAGCCTGCTGACCTTGACCGCGACGGGCTTCTTGATGTGCCGCCTACACCGGGCGTTTCATCTTCCCCATGCTCAGTCTAGAGGGACGAAATTCTGGATCCTCGGCCTCCTGCCGCTGGAGCGCGAGCGTCTCATGTGGGGCAAATTCGCCTTTTCCGGCACGGGCTGCATCCTGTTTGCCGAGTTCCTGGTGCTCTTCAGCGACTGGATGCTCGGCATGAGCTGGACGATTCTCTTAGTCCACGCCGTGACGGTCGCCGTGCTTGCGCTGGGACTGAGCGGCTTGAGCGTGGGACTCGGTGCGTGCCTGCCCAATTTCCGTGAAGCCGATCCGTCCAAGATCGCCGTCAGCTTCGGCGGCACGTTGAACCTGGTGGCCGGCTTGTTCTTTTTGATCGTCGTGATCGGCGCCATGGCGGCGCCTTTTCACCTGCTGCAAGCAAGCCGGAATTGGAGCAGTTCGGCTATCCTTGGTGGGCGGGCTTGGCCTGGCTTCGGCCTGGTGTCAGGCGTGCTGGCGGTCGTCGTGCCGCTACGCGCCGGTGCGCGCAACTTGCGGGCGATGGAGTTTTAGATTCCTATTCGCCGCCGCGTGGATCAATGCGCTCGGACTGGCCGCTCGATCGACTGTCTCCGACGTCGTGAACCGTCCGACGCTCAATCGCACCGCTCCCTTGGCCGATCTCCGGCGGCACGCCCATCGCGCGCGAGGACCGGCGACTACGTGACCTGGCCCTCATGGCACGCCGATCCCGTCGACGCCGCGATTTCGGGCACGCTCGCAACAATTCCGCACCGATGTGGCCCAGGAAGTTGACATTCAGTGTGTTGGGCAAGCGCATCGTCGGGATGGCCATTCAGCACCATTCGTTCCCCCAAGGCCGCCGCAGAGCTGGTGCCACAGAGCCGATCGCGCAACTGCCGCAAGCTGTCGGTGGCCTGCCGGCAAGCGATTGCCGGGCGATTTCGCACGCTTTGCCCAGGCCCGACGATGTAGGGAACATTTTCCGTGCCGGCGCGGCGGCCTCCTTCATGGCCGGCGCCGTGCATGAATGGTTCCAATTGGACGCCCGCGCCGCACGTACAGAACGCCGATGCCCTTGGGCGCATATACCTTGTGCCCCGCCAGCGATAGCAAATCTACGCCAAGCTCGTTGACATCTGACCGGCACCTTACCCAGCGATTGGGCCGCATCGGTGTGCATCAAGGTCGCCATGCTCCTTGACGATCTTGCGATCGCCGCGATCGGCTGCAGCGTGCCGACTTCGTTGTTGGCGTGCATGATGCTGACAATCGCCGTGGCCGGCGTCAGCGCCTTGCGCACGTCATCGGGATCGACCAGGCCGTGCCGGTCCACGGGCAGCGATCGTCACCCGGCAGCCGAGCTTTCCAGAAATGCACACGGCTTCAGTGTGGCGGGATGCTCGATGGCGCTGGTGATAATGTGGCTGCCAGATGGTTGCTTGCAATCCGGCGAACACCGCCCCCTTGAGGGCGTGGTTGCTCGCTTCGGTGCCGCCGCCGGTGAAGAGAATCTCGTCCGGGTGCGCGCACCAAGTAGCGCGGCGACTTGCACGCGCGCCTGTTCAATGGCGGCATGGGCTGCTTGGCCGTAAGCGTGCGTGCTGGACGGGTTGCCGAAGTGCTCGCGCAGATATGGCAACATTGCATCAACGACGGCGGGGTCGATAGGCGTGGTGGCGTTGTAATCGAGGTAGATGGGGGTCATGGAACTATAGACTCCGCCGCGTCGCCGCTGCACAATGGCTACGGCATTCTATCACGGACAACGCTCACCCTATTCGGAGGACTCGCCATGTGTCTGACGTTTTCGTTAGCGAGCGTGCTTTTGGCTACTTGGTTCATTCTAAATGGCCGGCCGACGGTTGCCGATGAGAAACCCGCGAAATCCGCGGATGGCTATGTCACGATCTTCAACGGCAAGACCCTGGACGGCTGGCATGTCAGCGCCAAGACCGGGCACAGCGGCGCCAGCAAGCACAAGAGCGGCGGCAAGTGGGTGGTCGACGATGGCGTGATCGTCGGCAGCCAGGACATCCCCGGCAACGGCGGCATCATCATCACCGACAAGGAGTACAAGGATTTCGAGGTCGTTCTGGAGATGAAGAACGATTTCGGCCCCGACAGCGGCCTGTTTCTGCGCAGCAACGACCAAGGCCAAGCCTACCAGGCGATGATCGACTACCACGCCAACGGCAACTTGATGGGCATCTACGGCGAAGGCTTTCCCGGCGGCCAGCCGCATGTGCAGAACTTCAGCTTCCTGGACCAAGTCACCAAGATCAAGAAAGTCGATTGTCCGTTCCCGCTGCCCATTTCGCCGGAGAAATGGCCCGAATTCTGGAAGCATGGCCAGTGGAACGAGCTCAAGGCCCGCATCGTCGGCAATCCGCCGCACATCACGACCTGGATCAAGGGCGTCAAGTTCATGGACTACACCGACACCAAGATTCGCCATCCCCGACGAGGGCGGCATCGCCCTGCAAGTCCACGGCGGCGGCGATTACACCAAACAGTTCGTCCGCTACCGCAACATTCGCGTCAAGGTGTTGGATTGACCGCCGACAGCCGTAGGTTAGGTTTCCAACCTGACCGAATTTTTCACGGCAAAACACGGTCAGGTTGGAAACCTAACCTACGGCTATCTTTAAATAGCGCTCGCTTGTAGAATGCACGCTCGTCTTCTTGGCACGGAGGCCGCCATGTATCTATTCGAACGCCTCGAACGCTCGCGCATCTGGCGCTGGCGTTTTTGGGCCTCTATTGCATATTTCTATTTTTCTACGGGCTAAATAGCGGCGAGCTTTATCGCAACGAGACGCTGCGCGCCGATCATCGCGCACGATGTTGCAGAGCGGCAACTGGGTAGTTCCGACGCTGTATGGCCAGCCGCTGTTCACCAAGCCGCCGGGAATGTATGTGGCCATCGCGCTGTGCAGTTGGCCATTTGGCGAGGTCAGTGAATGGACGGCCCGGTTGCCGTCCGCGCTGGCTGCGACGGCAACCGTGCTGCTCATGTATTGGTTTTTCGCGAGGCAACTGGGCCGCCGCGCGGGGCTGTTGGCAGCCGCGATCATGCCCATGTCGGCATTTTGGTTGGAGCGCTCGATCTCCGCGGAAATCGATATGTTGCAGGTGGCCTGGGTGACCGCGTCTATTCTCTTTTTCTTGCGGGCTGCTTCCAGTGAGTGCGCCGACTTTGATTCAAAGGCGGTGCAGGCTACACGCGCTCTCCTTTCGCTTGGATGTGCGCGGCCCTGGTGTGCGTGGCGGGAGGCACATTGACCAAATGGACGGCACCGGCGTTCTTTTACGGCACGGCCATTCCTTTTTTGTGGTGGCGCGGGCGGCTACGGACGTTGTGGAGTTGGCAACATCTGCTGAGCGCGCTTGTCGGCGGCGGGATTGGTGCTGGGTTGGATCGGTGCCGCGGTCGCGGAAACGAGTTGGCAAGCGTTTTACGACACTGTTCGCCGCGAGGCGCTCAATCATCTTGTCTCCGGGGCATAGCCACAAAGGCTACTCGTGGAGCGACGCGCTTCTGCATCCGGCTAAGGTGCTTGGCGACGATGTTGCCGTGGTCGGTCGTCGGCTTGCTGGCGCTGCGGCCGTCGTTCATGCGGCTATGGGATGAGCGCGGTCGCTTTTTGCTGCAAGCGCTGCATTGTTGGGCCTGGCCGAACCTGCTGTTTTGGAGCCTGGCGCCCGAGCACGCCATGCGACAAAGCGCGCCGCTGTTTCCCGCGCTTTCGGGCTTGGCCGCGATGGTCTGTCTGGCTTGGTCGCGCGGATCTGCTCGCCTGGAGATTGCCCAAGCATCGCTCCGGCGCGGCGCTGGGCGGCATGTTGGCGATTTGGTTGCTCGTCAAAGTTCTCTTCGTCGAAGTTGTGCTCGATCAACGCCTGGCACAACGGCAGACGCGCGCCAAAGCGGAACAACTGGCGACGCTCGTTCCCACCGGCAAAACGCTATATCTCTTCAAAGTCAAGGACGAAGGAATCATGTTTTACTTCGGGCGCGGCGTTGTGCGGCTCGCCGATCCGGGGGTTTTGCCTTCCGCGGCCGGCGGCTTATTCTGTATTCTGACGGAGGAAGAATGGCGGCACTGGGATAGCTCGCGCTGCGGCGCAGTTGATCGGGCAGTTTCGCGATTCGCAAGGGGATGGGCTGGTGGTGGTTTGTTTGGGGGATCAACTGGAGTTTCTTACAATCAGGGGGCTTACGCCCCCCGCTCGCCATTACATGGAAGACCATGAAGACGCTTTTCGATGAGCCGGATGTTTGGACCGTGAGCCAACTGACTGCTCAGATCAAAGGCGCTGGTCGAGAATTACTTTAGCGCACTGTGGGTGACCGGTGAGATTTCGTCGCTGACGCGCGCCAGTTCCGGTCACATCTATTTGAGCCTTAAGGATGCCGATGCTTTGGTGCGCTGTGTTTTATGGCGCTCGACCGCGTCGCAAACGAGTTTTGAATTGGCCGAAGGCATGGCGGTCTTAGTCCGCGGGAAGATAAGCGTCTATGCCGCCGCGCGGCGATTACCAATTGGTCATTGACGAAATACAACCACGCGGCCTCGGCGCGCAAGACTTGGCGCTCAAGCGTTTGAAAGAAAAGCTGGCCCGCCTCGGCTATTTCGCTCCCGAGCGCAAGCGGCACGATTTCGCGGTTCCCGAGCCGGGTGGCCGTTGTCACCAGTCCGAGCGGTGCAGCCATTCGTGATATGCTGGAGATTCTTGGGGCGGCGCTGGCCGGCGGCCGAGGTGCTCGTTTGTCCGGTGCGCGTGCAAGGGGAAGGCGCCGCCGAGCAAATCGCCGGCGGCACTGCGGCGGCTCAATAAAGTGGCGGGCATCGATACGATCCTTTTAGGGCGCGGTGGCGGCAGCAATGAAGATCTGGCCGCCTTTAACGCCGAGTGCGTTGCCCAGGCGATCTTCGCTTTCGAAAAGCCCAGTAATCTCCGCGGTCGGTCACGAGATCGACGTGACCATTGCCGACCTGGTGGCCGACAAACGTGCGCTTTGACGCCAAGCGAAGCGGCTGAGTTGGCGACTCCCGACCGCGTGGAACTCGACAAGATGTTGCAAGCGCGGACCCAACGGCTCTTGAATCTGGTTGCTGGACGCGTGCAATCTGCCCGGCAACGGCTAACGGAACTTGGGCAGCGGCGCGTTTTTCGCCAACCGCTGGAGCGATTGCGTGAACGCGAGCGCAAGCTTGACGAATGTCGACGGCCGGCTAAAGCGCGCGATGGATCAATGCTTGGCACTGCGCACGCCGCCATGCCGATGCGCAGGCGGCGCGCCTGCAATCGCTCAGCCCCTTGAACGTCCTGGCACGCGGCTATAGCTTAACGCGAACTTGGCCTCAGGGCTCCCTGGTTGTGAGTGCCGCCCAGGTGCGGCCCGGCGACGCTCTGGAGATTCGCCTTGCCGATGGCGCCATCAAGGCTCGCGTTGAGGAGCCGTAAACGCGACTCCGCCGCGTGATCCATAAACCGCCACCGAGTAGCGGCCTACGAGACTGCCATGGCCGAACAACCCTGCGATCCACCGACATTCGAAAAGGCGCTGGCCGATCTGGAGGAAATCGTTCGCGAGTTGGAGGACGGCAAAATCAGCTTGGAGGAATCGTTGGCCCGCTATGAGCAAGGCGTGACTTTGCTCAAGCGCTGTTATGGCCAGCTTCGGCACATGGAACAGAAGATCATGGAGTTGACCGGTCTGGACGAGAATGGCAACCCGCTTACCAGGCCGTTTGATCACAGCGCCAGCATCGACGCCGACCAAGGGCCTGAAAAAACGCTCATGAACCGCATGCCGCCTTTTGATCTCGCTTCGTATCTGCGCGCCAGCAGGCGCTGGTCGATGGCCGTCTCGAAAAGATCCTTGCCGCACAATGCGACGCTCCCCCTTCATTGCTTGATGCCATGCGCTACAGTCTGCTGGCGCCGGGAAAAAGGTTGCGTCCTTGCCTGGTGTTCATGGCGTGCGCGGCGGCGGGCGGAGATGATGAAAACGCCTGGCCGGCCGCCTGCGCGGTGGAAATGATTCACACCTATTCGCTCATTCACGATGACCTCCCCGCGATGGATGACGATGATTTGCGCCGGGGCAGGCCCACATGTCACAAGCAATTCGGCGAGGCGTTGGCGATCTTGGCCGGTGATGGCCTGCTGACGTTGGCGTTTCAGGTTTTGGCCGAGCATTTGTCTCCGGCCATTGCGGGCGTGTGCTGCTTGGAATTGGCGAACGGGTCGGGCGCGGCCGGGATGGTTGGCGGACAGGTGGAAGACCTCGCATTGGAGCGAGGGGCGCGGGGCGAGGGGCGAGAATCGGGGAAAGAGGGCGAGCATACCATAGAGATGTTGGAGAGGATACATTCTCACAAAACGGGTGCCCTTTTTCGTTCCTGCCTTCAATTGGGCGTTTTGTCAGCACAGAGTGCAAGCTCAACGAAGCCAGATGCGGATTTATGTCACCGTCTTGACGAATTTGGCCAAAACTTCGGCTTGGTCTTTCAGATCACCGATGATTTACTCGACGTGGAAGGGACAGCGGCCGACACGGGCAAGCGCACACAAAAAGACGCGGCCCGAGGGAAATTGACATATCCCGGACTCTTGGGCGTGGAAGAAAGTCGCCGCCGGCGCAAGAATTGACCCAGAAATCACTGCATCTACTGGCCCCTCTGGGCGTCAAAGCCCAACCGTTGGCCGCTTTACTGCATTTTGTCCTTGATCGAAAACGGTAATCCTGGCCAAATAGGGAAGGTAGCGTTGTTATTTTTCGTAAAAAGAGACGGTTAAGTTGTGACGGAAGCATTACGCTATAGGTATGGGAACAGAGAGAATGCTTTCCAGCCGCGGAGCGGTTGGGCGGAGGCGGCCCATGCGGAGCGTGGGCAGCGACGGATCTTTATCATGGCAGAAAGGGATGTTTCATGAGTGAACTCCTCTCGAGGATCGCCGCACCCGCGGACTTGCACAAGCTTTCCGACGCCGAACTGCAGCAACTGACGCAGGAAATGCGCGACGAGCTCGTGCGCGTCCTGAGCATCCGACCCGCGCATTTCGCCAGCAACCTTGGCGTGGTGGAATTGTGCCTTGCATTGCACCTGACTTTCGATTTTACCAAGGATCGACTGATCTGGGACACGGGACATCAGATTTATCCGCACAAACTCATCACGGGCCGCTTCGACCGCTTCGATACGATTCGCACGCGCGGCGGCCTCATGGGCTATCCCAATCCGCAGGAGAGTCCGTTCGATCTCTTCATGACCGGCCACGCCGGTTGCTCGGTGTCCACTTCGCTCGGCCTCAAGACGGGCGATGAGCTGATGGGCCACCCGGATCGTTATAGCGTGGCCGTCGTGGGCGACGGCGCCTTGCCTTCCGGCGTCGTCTTCGAGGCGCTCAACAATGCCGGCCATCTCAAACGGAAGTTCTTGGTCGTCCTCAATGACAACCAAATGTCCATTTGTCCGCGCGTCGGCGCCTTGGCGCAATGCCTCGACCGCGCCCGGCTCACCAACCTTTACCAGGGCTCGAAGCGTAAATTGCGCAGGTTGATCGGCAAAATCCCGGTGGTAGGGGGCATGGCCAACCAGGCCTTCGACCAGGTCCGCGACGCTCTCAAGGCGTTGCTCACCGGCGGCATGCTGTTCGAGGAGTTGGGCTTTCATTATGTCGGTCCTGTCGATGGCCACGATTTGCCCGGCTTGCGGGCCTGGCTCAAGAAGGTCAAGGACTATCCCGATCCGGTGTTGTTGCACGTGCTCACGGTCAAGGGCAACGGCGTCCAGCAAGCCAGCGACGATCCGGTCACTTACCACACGCCGCCGGTGTTCGAAAAGATCGGACCGGATCGCACCATCGTCGCGCTCAAGCGCGGCGGTGCCAAGGCGTATACCGACGCCATCAGCTCGACGATCTATGAGGTGATGCGGGAGAACCCGCAAGGTCACCGTCATGACAGCGGCGATGTGCCAAGGGAACAAGCTGGAAAAGAGTTCGCACGGATTTTCCGGATCGCTTTTTTGACGTGGGCATTTGCGAATCGCACGCCGTGGCTTTCGCGGCCGGCCAGGCCAAGGCGGGCATTCGGCCCATCGTCGACATTTATTCCACGTTCTTGCAACGCTCCTTCGACCAGATCTTCCAGGAAGTCGCGTTGCAAAACTTGCCCGTGGCCTTTTGTCTCGATCGTGCCGGGCTTACGGGGCCCGATGGTCCGACGCACCACGGTTGCTTCGACATCACCTACATGCGGCTCTTCCCCAACATGGTGGTCATGGCCCCCGGCGACGAGTTGGATGTCGCCCCCATGCTGCGCTTTGCGCTGGAGCATAACGGCCCCAGTTCGATGCGCTATCCCAAGGCAAGTCTGGAGAAAGTGGACCGGGGCTTCGCGCCCATTGAATTAGGACAGGCGGAAATCTACGAATGGGGCAGCGACGGCGTCATCGTGGCATTTGGCACCCTCTTCGCCACGGCGGTCAAGGCGGCGGCGAAGCTGCGCAAGGAAGGCTTGGAGATCGGCGTCATCAATGCTCGCTTCGCCAAGCCGCTCGACAAACGCACGCTGCTGCGGGCGTTGGAGGAATTGCCTCTCGTCGTGACTGTCGAAGAGGGAACCTTGGAAGGGGGCTTCGGCAGCGCCGTGCTCGAGGCGGCCAACAGCGCCGGCATGGATACCCGCCATCTCATTCGCCTGGGCATTCCCGATCGCTTCGTCGAGCACGGTGAACGCTCCGAACTTTTCGCCGCCTTGGGACTCGATCTCGATGGCATGTGCCGCACCATTCACCAGGCCCTGGAACCTAAGACGGAACCGCAATCGCTACACATGGCCTTCGGCGGTCCGCCGCGGACCACCGCGAGTCTGCGTTAAAGTCCGATGGATAGAGATTGTGGGACGGCTCTCCTGAGCCGTCCTTCGTTTGGGTAGCACGCCCTCGTTTGGGTGGCACGCCCTGAGGTACTCCGAAGGGCGTGTCTTTGCGTCGATCCACGCTCTTCGGAGTACCTCAGGGCGTGCCACCCGATGTCTGTAGACCCTAACGGGAATCGCTTAATGCGTCGCTACCTTGTCACCGCGTGGCTGGTTTGGGCATTTCTTCCCGCAGTATCGCTCCAAGCCGACGACGCCACCAGTCAGCGTTACAAGCCCCTCATCACCGCGCTTCACGATTGGTTGAGCCAAGAAATCATCGACAAGGACATTCCCGCCCTTTCTTGGGCAATCGTTGACGATCAAGAACTTATTTGGTCGGAAGGCATTGGCTATCAGGATCCCGGACAAAAGCTGGCGGCCACGGCGGCTACGGTCTATCGCGTCGGCTCCGTCTCCAAGCCGACGACGGCGCTGCTGCTGATGATGTTGGTCGAGCAAGGGCTCATCGATCTGGATGCCCCGATCCAAAAATACTTGCCTGAGTTTCAGCCCAAAAACAAATCGGGCAAGCAAATCACATTGCGGCAAATGCTCGCGCATCGCTCAGGTCTGGTGCGTGAATCGCCGGTCGGCAATTACTTTGATGCGACCGAGCCGACACTGGCGCAGACGGTCGCTAGCCTTAACAACACCGAACTCGTCTTTGATCCGGAGACGACGACTAGCTACTCCAATGCCGCGCTCGCCACCGTTGGTTATTTGTTGGAAAAAACGCAAAAGGAACCGTTCGCCAAGCTGATCGAGCGCCGGCTGCTTCGGCCTCTCGGCATGTCCCAAAGCACTTATGCGCCGACCGAGAAGACACGGCGGAATCTCGCGAAAGCGATCATGTGGACCTACCATGGCAAGACCTTTCCCGCTCCCACATGGCAGCTCGGCATGCCATCGGCGGGGGGCCTGGAATCGACCGTCGATGACCAGGCCAAGGTGCTGAGCTTTTTGTTCGCGGGGGGCAAAACCGCCGACGGCAGGCAACTGCTAAAGGCCGATACCATCCAGTCCATGTTCAAAATCCAATACGGCAAGCCGGGCGACAAGGCGGGCTTTGGCATCAGCTACCTCGTGTCCGACTTCGAGGGTAGAAAACGCATTGGCCATGGCGGGGCGGTTTACGGATTCGCCACCGAGTTCGCCGCCTTGCCGGACGACAAGCTAGGCGTGGTCGTGATCGCGTCCAAGGACGTCGCGAATGCCGTGACCCGCCGGGCTGCGGATTATGCACTCCGCGGCATGCTGGCCTTGAAGGCCGGCAAGCCTCTGCCGGCGCTTAAGCAAAGCACGCCGATTTTGCCCGAGCTCGCCAAAGCGATGACGGGTCGCTACCGCGCCAAAGGCAAGGAAATCGAGCTCAGCGAAAGCGCCGGCCGCGTATACCTGACTCCACTTTACGGCGGGCAACGCACGGAGATTCGCCAACTCGGCAACGATCTCATTGCGGACGACGTCACAGGCTATGGCCCCAGGATAACGCGTGCGGGAGACATGCTGACATTGCACTCGGATAACTCGCCCAATTCCAAGGAAGCGAAAGGGGACGTATATCAGCGCGTGGCCGCGCCGATAGCGGAACCTGTGCCCGCGCGCTGGCGAGGCTTGATCGGGGAATATGGCCAGGACCACAACATCCTCTACATTCTTGAGAAAGACGCCAAGCTTTATGCGCTTATTGAGTGGGTTTTCCTCTATCCGCTTGAGCAAGTGACGCCGGACCTTTATAAGTTTCCGGATTTTGGTCTCTATATGGGGGACAAAATCAAATTCACGCGCGACGCAAGCGGCCGTGCCACGGTGGCCGAGGCCGCCGGCGTTCCATTTGTCCGGCGCGCGCTCAAAGGCGAAAACGGCACCTATAAGATCAATCCAGTTCGCCCCGTCAGCGCCTTGCGTGACCTGGCACTGAAGGCAACGCCGCCGGATGAGAAGAACGCGTTTTTCAAGAAGCCGGATCTTGTCGATGTGAGCAAACTCGACCGCACCATCCGGCTCGATGTCCGTTATGCCATGGCCAACAATTTCCTGGGCACGCCGGTATATACCTCCGCGCGCGCCTTCATGCAGCGACCGGCGGCCGAAGCATTGGTTCGCGCCGCTCGCAAGCTGAAAGAGCAAGGCTACGGCTTGCTGATTCACGACGCCTATCGGCCCTGGTACGTGACGAAGATCTTCTACGATGCCACGCCCGAGCCCTTGCATGTTTTTGTCGCCGATCCGCAACAAGGCTCACGCCACAATCGCGGATGTGCCGTCGATCTGACGCTTTACGACCTCAAAACAGGCAAAGCGGTTGAGATGGTATCCGGCTACGATGAGTTTTCCGACCGCGCTTATCCTGATTATCTCGGCGGCACCAGTCAGCAACGAGCACGGCGCGCCGCCTTGCGCAGGCGCATGGAGAGCGAGAATTTCACCGTCTACGAAGCCGAATGGTGGCACTTCGATTACCGCGATTGGCGGCAGTACCCGATCATGAATCGGACCTTCGAGGAGCTGTCGCGTTAAAGAGCCGCGCACGCAGTAAGCGGGGGGAGTGATAGGCACACCCGACCGCTTACTACGTGCGCGGCTCCTTCACCACTTCGCCGGCAATTCCTTGAGTGCTTCCCGAAAATCCGCCGCGTTTTGATAGCGATCTTTCGGATCGCGCTCGATCGCTTTGAGCAAAAACACCGCGGTATGCTTATCGAGGTCGGGACGAAACTCGCGCGGGTCGCGGCCGGCGCTGATTCATGTGGCTGAGCAGCGTTTGCAAAGAGGCCGCTTTTTCCCACGGCAAATTGCCTGTGAACATCTCGTAGGCGGTCACTCCCAAGGCAAACAGATCGACGCGGTGGTCGGTCGTCTGGCGCTTGATGAGCTCGGGAGCCAGGTACATGGGCGTGCCGGTGCGGTTGCCCGGCTTGCAAAACTCGGGGCGATAAGGAATGGCCAGCCCCATGTCGATGATCTTGACGACGCCGTCCTTGGTGACCATGACGTTGCGCGGGCAGACGTCGCGGTGCAGGTAACGCTGCTTGTGGATGAACTCGAGGCCGTCGGCGAACTGCGTCAAAATGTCGATGCGGTGCCCTTCCAGTTGCGGGCTGCGCGTCTCGATGAGGAAATTGAGGCCCATGCCGTCGACCAATTCCATGACGAGATACGGCTCTTTTTGCGTGGTCAGGCCGTGCTCGAATGTCTGCACGATATTGCGGTGGCGCATGCCGATGCAGATGGTGCCTTCGGTGGGCCGCTTGAGGCCGGGGAAGCGGGCCTCGAACTTGGCTGTTTTTTCGCGGTCGAGGATTTTAAGGCATACGGTGCGGCCGGAGTTGCGGTCGCGGGCGCGCCAAACTTTGGACATGCTCCCTTGGCCGGTGCGTCCCAAGAGCTCGAAGCGCTTGTCGACGTTGATGATCGGCAGGCTGTCTTTCGGTTTGGCGAACAGGCCTTTGAGCGTGTTGAGAAAGCTCACGATGATGGTTCCGTTGCAGCGCGGCCAAAGCCCATGCGCGGATATGACGGTCGACGCCGGGCGCCGCTTAATGTTCGCAATAATCAATTATACGGGCCACTTCGGTGCGCAGGTCTTTACGCGGCACGATTCGGTCCACGAAACCGTGCTTGAGAAGGAACTCGCTGGTCTGAAAACCTTCGGGCAACTCCAGGCGCACCGTGTTCCAGATGGTGCGCTTGCCGGCGAAGCCGATCAGCGCCCCGGCTCGGCGAGCGTCAGGTCTCCCTGCAAGCGCGAAGCTGGCAGCCACGCCTCCCATGGTCGGATTGGTCAAGATCGACAAGTAAAGCCCACCCGCTTGATCGTAGCGCGCCAGAGCCGCGGAAATCTTGGCCATCTGCATGAGCGACAGGATGCCCTCCTGCATGCGGGCGCCGCCGCCCGAGCCGCTGACGATGATCAGAGGCAAAGCCAGCTTCGTCGCCTCTTCGGTCGCGCGCGTCAGTTTCTCGCCGACGACCGAGCCCATGCTGCCGGCCATGAAGGCGAAATCGGTGACCGCGAACACGACCGGCCGGCCCCGAATATAGCCGCGCCCAACCACCGCCGCGTCGAGCATGCCGGTTTTGGCTTGCTCCGCCTTCAGGCGATCGCTGTAGAGAATGCGATCATGGAACTGCAGCGGATCGCGCGGCCTGATGTCCGTGAACCATTCCTCGAAGCTTTCCTCGTCGAGCAACTGCCGGATGCGCTCGCGCCGGCAAGTAGAAATGATGCTGGCATTCCGGGCAGACGTTGAAACGTGCCTCTGCTTCTTTGCGAAAGACGGTGGCCTTGCACTGCGGACAGCGAATCCACAAGCCTTCCGGCACGCCGCGTTTGAGGCGACTGGCACTGCTCATTTGGCGTCGATCCACGGTTTCATTCATACGGCGTAACAACCTTATCTCACCCGAGTTGCCGCGAACGGTCAAGAGGAAACGAGTAGGTTCCGCCTTTGTTTAGCCGCGACGCGCAGCGGAGTCGCGGGATCCTCGCCGCGCTCCCCTTCGGGTCGCGGCTAAACATCCGACAGCGCCGCGATGCCCGGCAACACCTTGCCTTCCAAAAGTTCGAGCGAGGCGCCGCCGCCGGTGGAGCAATGGGTGACCTTGTCTGTCAGTGCCCCACTGGGCGGCCGCCGTCGCCGTGTCGCCGCCGCCGATCACCGTGACGGCACCCCGCTGCGTGGCCGCGACGACGGCATCCATGACGCCGCGTGTGCCGGCGGCGAACTTGGGAAACTCGAAGACGCCGAGCGGGCCGTTCCAGATGATGGTCTTGGCGCGCGCGATGACCTTGGTGAATTCCTTGATCGTCTCCGGGCCGCAATCAAGCCCTTGCCAGCCCGCCGGAATGCCTTGTGCCGCCGAGACGATCTGCGTGTTTCGGCATTGGGATCAAACTTGTCGGCCGCCACGAAATCGACGGGCAAGTGGATCGGCACTCCTTTGGCCTTCGCCTTGGCCATCACTTCCGGGACGACCTTGGCCCCCGCCGCGTCGAAGAGCGAAGTGCCGATCTCCATGTTGTTGAGCACCTTGAGAAAGGTGTACGCCATGCCGCCGCCGATGATGATCTCGTCGGCCTTGTCGATCAGGTTGCTGATGAGCTGAATTTTGTCGGCGACCTTGGCGCCGCCGAGGATGGCCAGCAGCGGCCGGCGTGGATTGTCGAGCACCTTGCGCGAAGGCGTCCAGCTCCTTCTTCATGAGAAAGCCGGCCGCGCGCTGCGGCAGCTTGACGCCGACCATGGAGCTGTGGGCGCGGTGCGCGGTGCCGAAGGCATCGTTGACGTAAACATCGCCCAGCTTGGTCAGCGAGGCGCGAAACGCTTCCACCTTTGCCGGGTCGGCCTTGACCGAAGTCGCCGGTCTTCTCGTCCTTGATTTTGCCTTCTTCCTCGATGTGAAAGCGCAGATTCTCCAGAAGCACGACTTCGCCCGGCTTCAGCGCGGCACAGGCTTGCTCCACCTCCGGGCCCACGCAGTCGTCCAGGAATTTGACCGGGCGGCCCAAGCAGCTCCGCGAGCGCGCACGGCCACCGGCTGCAGGCTGTACTTGTCGACCTTTTTGCCGTCGGGCCGGCCCAGATGGCTCATGAGCACCACGGCGGCCCCGTGATCGAGCGCATATTGGATCGTCGGCAACGCGGCGACGATGCGCTGCGTTGTTCGTGATCGCCCCGGTCTTCTTGTCCTGGGGAACATTGAAATCAACCCGCATCAGCACGCGCTTGCCTTTGAGATCAAGCTGGTCGATCGACAGTTTGGGCATGGAATGGTTCCCCCCTTACGACGGGGGGTTAGGGCGGTTCGACTGACGTCGCCCCTAACCCCCCCGGCCCCCCCTTCGCAAGGGGGCGTGTCGTTTACCCCTTCGCGATCATGAACTTGATCAAATCGACGCAGCGGTTGGAGTAGCCCCATTCGTTGTCGTACCAGCTGATCGAGCTTGAAGAAGCGTTTGTTGAGCTCGATGCCCGAGCCGGCGTCGAAGATGCTCGAATGCGTGTCGTGGATGAAATCGGACGAAACGACTTCGTCGCCGGTGTAAGCGAGAATGCCTTTCAGATAGGTTTCGCTGGCTTTCTTGAAGGCGGCGCAGATTTCCTTGTAGCTCGTCTCCTTGACGGTTCGCACCGTCAAATCGACCACCGAAACCGTCGGCGTCGGCACGCGGAACGACATGCCGGTGAGCTTGCCTTTGACTTCGGGAATCGCCAGGCCGACGGCCCGCGCCGCACCGGTGCCCGACGGAATGATGTTGATGGCGGCGGTGCGGCCCCCCTTCCAGTCTTTCTTCGACGGACCATCGACCGTCTTTTGCGTGGCGGTGTAGCTGTGCACCGTCGTCATCAGCCCTTCTTCGATGCCGAAGCCTTCCTTGAGAAGGACATGAACGAGAGGAGCCAGGCAATTCGTGGTGCAACTGGCGTTGGAGATGATGTTGTGCTTGGCGGGATCGTACTTTTCGTTGTTGACGCCCATGACGATGGTGATGTCTTCGCCCTTGGCCGGCGCGGAGATGATGACCTTCTTCGCGCCGGCGGTGATGTGGCCTTGCGCTTTTTCGGCGTCGGTGAAAAGGCCGGTCGATTCGACGACATACTCGACGCCGAGCTGCTTCCAGGGCAGCGCGGTGGGGCCTTCCTTGACGGCCAGGCACTTGATTTTGTGGCCGTTGACCACGAGCGTGTCGTCTTCGGCACGTTGGCGCCGGATTTTTCGCTGGTCACGGTGCCGCTGAATTTGCCCTGCGTGGAATCGTATTTGAGCAAATAGGCGAGATTATCCGCGGGGACGAGGTCGTTGACGGCGACGACGTCCACCGTCTTGCCGAGCAAGCCCTGCTCGACGATGGCCCGAAAGACCAGCCGCCCGATGCGACCAAACCCATTGATGCCGACACGCACTGCCATTGCAAATCTCCTTCGAGCATTCGAGAACTTCAGAAGTCTAACCGGGTTTTCTTCGCTCTCGTTACCTCATAACTTATTGTTAAGCGGTGTCATGAAAAGCCCAAGACAATTGGGTGGCACGCCCTGAGGGTACTCCCAAGGGCGTGATCGCTGCGACTCCACGCCCTTCGGGAAGTACCCCACGAGTCGTGCCACCCGACGATTACGCAACTAGATGGAGAGACGTCCATGTCCGATATCAAACGCGTGGCCGTCACCGGAGCGGCCGGTCAAGTCGCCTATGCCATGTTGGCCCGCCTGGCCTCCGGCGAGATCTTCGGCCCGCAGACCAAGGTCATTTTGCAGCTTTTGGAGATCGCCCCGCATGCTGCCCGCCTTGGAAGGCGTGGCCATGGAGTTGAGCGACTGCGGCTTTCCCACGCTTGCAAGACATCGTCTGCACCGACGATCCGGCCCGGGCGTTTCGTGACGTCAACTACGCACTGCTGGTCGGTTCGTTTCCGCGCAAGCAAGGCATGGAGCGCAAGGATCTCTTGGGCATCAACGGCAAAATCTTCGTGGGCCAGGGCAGGGCCCTCGCCGAGAACGCCGCCAAGGACGTGCGCATCCTGATCGTCGGCAATCCCTGCAACACCAATTGCCTGGTCGCTTACAACAATGGCCGGGACATCCCCGCCGAGCGCTGGACCGCCATGACGCGGCTCGACCATAACCGCGCCGCGCGGCGCTCGCCAAGAAGGCGGGCGTCGGCAATGAAGCCGTGACGCAAGTCACCATCTGGGGCAATCACAGCAACACGCAATATCCCGATTTCACCAACGCCCGCATCAACGGCAAACCGGCGACCGAAGTCATCACCGACCGCGGCTGGCTGGAGAACACCTTCGTCCCGCAGGTGCAAAACCGCGGCGCCGCGGTCATCAAGGCACGCGGCTCCAGCTCGGCGCTGTCCGCCGCCAACGGCGCGCTCGACCATGTCAAAGCCTGGCTGGCGCCCACGCCGAGCAATGACTGGGTCAGCGCCGCGACCGTCTCCAAGGGCGAATACGGCGTCCCCGCGGGCCTGGTCTTCGGCTACCCCTGCCGCGCCGACGGCAAAGGCAATTTTCAAGTGGTCGATGGCCTCAAGCTCGACGCGTTCGGACAGCAAAAGCTGCAAGCGACGCTGAAGGAGTTGGAGGAGGAGAGAGACGCGGTGAAGGATATGCTAAAATAACGAGTGTGGGATCGAGGAAGATGAATAACTCGAGGTCGGTATGGCAAAACCGCAATTAACGACTGCGCCCGCTGAGGCGGGACAAACTCACAACGCAGCCGCCGTAGGCGGATTCCAAGCGTCGGATGGGTCGGTCAAAGGCCGCTTGGAAAGTTTGAATGTACATCATAAAAACCAATTTGTGATCTACCCACCCTACGAAGGCTGTTCCATCACTTGCGATTTTCCGCTCGAGCTATTTCCAACGGTTCAAAAAGCGATCAAGCAGAACGTAACCGTGTTTGGAACATTGATTTTCATTCCAGGCAAGCCCTTTCCCGAGGAGGTGCGAGTCAAAAGCATAGAGATTCATCTACCGGATGACGAACTTCCTGACTTGCAAAGCCTTCGCGGAAGTTGGAAGGCAAGCAGGGATGGGCGCTTTGCCGTCGATTTTATCCGGCGCTTCGCGATGAATAAGCCAAGGTATGCATGGGACAGTTCGGTCTTTCTCGCTTGGCTTTGGGAAGACGAGACGTTTTCACTGGGCGGCGTGGAGTCGGTAATTCAAGAAATCACGCCCCTCCG
Source organism: uncultured Planctomycetota bacterium (assembly GCA_963750865.1). GTDB lineage: Bacteria > Planctomycetota > Planctomycetia > Gemmatales > Gemmataceae > CAVVSQ01. Next base: position 33,982 of record CAVVSQ010000012.1, on the reverse strand, counting down.
AAACACGGATAACGAAGGCGCCTCGCCTCGCGCGATTTTGATTGTTTCGGTAATCGCATATGCGGAGATTCTGGAAGCAAGACAAACGGCCGAGCAAATGGATCAGTTGGAAGGTTTCCTAAAGCGGTCCAACGTCATCCTTGCCAACAACGACATTCGAATTGCCCAAAAGGCCGGAGAAATTCGAAGTCGCGGATTAGCGGAAAAACCGATCCGGAAAATCAAAACGCCGGATGCAACCCACCTCGCGACTGCGCTCATTTATCAAGCGGATGCTTTTCACACCTTTGACGCTCGAATTCTGGCCTTGAATGAAAGTCCCATAATCGACGGACTGAAGGTCTGCCAGCCCATCGCGCTTCACGGGCAAACGATGATGTTTTAGCTGCGTGGGCTAATAATTAATCCGCCACTTATTAGCGGAGCCCAAATGAGTCATGCGTTAATCTACGTCACGTTCTTCGCCGCCTTGGGTGCCGATACCGACACGCGCCCCAACACCGGTTACCTCGCTTCCACCAAGATTGAAGGTAAACCCGCATCCATCGAGCCCTACGTCCCCCATGAGGGCGATCTTGTTTTCTACGACGACCACAATTGGGTCTGGACCGCATTGTTCCTTTGGGCGGGCACCGGACCGCCTTTGCACGTCGGCATCGTCGTCAAAAAGGAGGATGGCGGCATGGCGGTTTTGGAGGCGGGCCCCGACGACACCATCTGGGTGACCATCCAGGATGTCGGCCCGCGCTTACGCAAGTTCCAGGAAGATTATCACGGCACCATCAACATTCGCCGCTGCAAGCAAGCGCTCAGTCCCGAAAAATCGGCCGCGCTCACCAAGTTTGCCTTGGCCCAGGACGGCAAGCGCTACGCCATCGCGCGGCTACTTCTCCAGGGCACGCGGTTCCGCAATCGAGGCCCCGTTCGTGAGTTATTTTTGGCGCGCACGGACCTGGATCGCTCCAGCTGGATTTGCTCCGAACTCGTGGTCGCCGCCGGAACGGTCGCCGGCCTGTTCCCCGACACCGTCAAATCCAACGTCAGCTTATCCGCTCGACCTCGTCAATAATCGCCGCCATGATCTGAGCCGCGTCTGGCACGATGCGGAAACCTGGCACCCCACGCGCGCTGCATCGCCCGGCGCAACCGCAAGGTAGCTCAAAGGCACCCCTTCCACCGTTAAGACACCGTTTGTTAACGGTGACATTCCTCTTTTTGCTGTCCCATCCTCCCCTTCCTGCCAAGGGCGTATTCCCTCTCCCTTATACCCGGATGCACGTGCGTTTGGGGTAGAGTAGTTGCCTGGCATCGCGGTAACGTGGGTACGTGGCCGGGGTCGGTACCGACCCCGGCCACCGACGATTCACCACCCATTTAGCATGAGTCTTACAAATCCTGCTTAACTTGATGCGTATGGGGGGGGCCGGGATACCGGACCTCGGCCACCTTGCCTGCTATTTTAATTCGACTCCATCATCCATTCATCTGATCCATCAGCCGTTTTGCCGGTCCATACGTGGGATTTCTCGCCAAGACATCTGCCAAAACGGTCTTAGCATTGTCAGATTCGCCTATTAGGTAAAGCATTGCTGCATAACGGTTAGCAATGAGGTCAACTCTGGGATTGAGCTCGTATGCCTTTTTGAGCATTTTCTTGGACGCCTGCGCTTGCCCAAGTTGATCCAAAACAAACGACAACCTTTCACACGTCTTGGCATGAGGGTGCATTGCCAAGGACTTGGAAAGGTAGTCAAAAGCGGATTCCCATTGCCCGTTCGCGATTGCGTCAATGCCCAAGTAATAAAGGCGACAGTCGTCGCTTCCTAGGTCCAGCCACTCGACAGAGGCGGGTAATTCTTCGGCGCCAAAAAACTCCTTGGCTGCTTGCAACGCCTCAGCAAATGGCAACACAGCGTCGTTTAATACACAAATATCGTCGCCACGATTCATACTAACGGGGAACGTGGTCATTTCTCCTGGAGTTAAGTCCGGCATTTTACCAACGGACCGAAATCCAGCATCGCTCGCTGCGGAAAGATAGTTCAGGGTTGTCAACTTACCCTTCACCAAGAGCGATAGCGTTGGATAGTCTTCTCCCTCGCGAGACAACCAGAACAGGTTAAAGCCATCGCCGTGCCTTCTCATAAGGGTCGCTTCGAGCTCTTGCAATGTGGTTGCTTCACAAACGCCGTTGATGTCTACGACTTTCATGTGCGGCTGTCCATTTGGCGAATATCATTTTTTCCCGAGAATAATATCAACGACCCAGCACCCTCGCACATGCGCGTCGATCCCAGCAGTGGCACAAGATTGCCGAGTCATCGCCCCTAGCTTTTCTAGTCCATCGGGCAATGTCGGGAGGCGGTCAAAACTACGCTGGTGGTAGTTGGTTGAGTCAGGGTCTTCACGCAAGTCTTGCCATTTCCGCCGCATTTCGGATGAACATGCAATGCATGTCCCCCAATTTAACCACAAATGTCCGCGATGAGCGCAGATTAAGTTGCCGCTTGGCAAAAAAGAGTTGCAACCGTTGCAGGCCAATGACTTTGCGGCCTAGGGGTGCCTCTGGAAATCTTTGCACAGCCCTTACTCGTACAACGTAATCACCGTCGTTTCTTAAGAAGATAGGATTTCGAACCGCCATGCAAAGCCTTTACACGGAAGTGGCGCCGCTCGCTAAACCGTCGCCTTCCGCAGCAGCACCGTCTTCGCCAAGTCCCCCTCCAGAAAGCGCTCGAAGTCTTCGTGTTCGAGGGGACTCGCGAACAAGCAGCCCAGCAGCCAGGTGTTGTCGGCTTGAATTTTGGCCCAGCAGACCCGGACGAGCCGGGCGGCTTGCCGGCCGCTTTCCATCTCCGGCAGCAGCGCATTCAAGAGGGAGTTGGGCTCGAAGCGCCGACCGCATTGCAGGCACATGCCGCCGGGAGAAATGTCCGTGACTTGTGCGGGCCAAGTCTCGTGCTTGGCGGCGCTGACGATACCGAGAGACGTGGCAATCTTGACCGCGTGCCGGGTCTTGCGGCGGCGCTCACTGCCGTTCTTGGCGCCCGACGCCGAGCTGGTTTGACCAAGCGGGCTATCGGCCGGCGCCATTTGTCGATCGCGCAGCGGTGCCGGCCCCACCGGCATCGGCTTGGGTTGAATCAGCGTGTGCGGAGTTTCCTGACCCGACATGCCCCGCAAGAATTCGGCGGTGGAAGCCGGGCGAATGTTAGGGTCCGGATGCAATGAGCGAATGACCACTTGATCCAGCGCCGGGCTGACCCCATCGATGACCTGCGCGAGCGGCGTGAATTGATGGTCCAGCTTGTGCTTGAGCACCCGCATTTGACTGCCGCGGCCAAAGGGGAAAACGCCCGTCAGCGCCAAGTATAATGAGGCCGCGAGCGCGTAAATGTCGCAGCGCAGGTCGACGTTTTTGGCATCGTCGAATTGCTCGGGGGCGGCGAATTCCAACGTGCCCAGGCCGGTCCGGGAGTTCGTCAAAAACGAGTGCGAATCGAGGTCCTTGATCAATCCGAGATCGGCTAACTTGGCATCGCCGTCCGGGTCGATCAGGATATTGCCCGGCTTGATGTCGCGGTGAATGAGCAGATTTTGATGGATGAACCCGAGCGCCTCGGCCACCTGCCGAAAGACAGGCAGAGCGGCCGACAAAGGCATGGGTCCTTGATTCTTGAGTTGCTTGTCGAGGCTTTGGCCCGGCACGAACTCCATCATCAAATAGGGAGTTCCGTTTTCCACGCCGTGTCCTAGGGCTCGCACCAGCCGTGGGTGCTCCAGACCGCTGGCGATCTTCCATTCTTTCTGGAAGCGCTGGCATAGAACCGCGTCGTCCGCGACGGCGCGAGGCGATCTTTAGGGCCACGAAGTCCGCACTTCCGGGCAGCCTGGCCTTGTAGACCGAGCCCATGCCCCCCACGCCGAGCTTTTCCAAAAGCTCGTAGGGGCCAAAAGGCCGGCTGGTCTTGCAGCTTTCGTTAAGGGACATGCCCCATTCGCTCCCGCGCTATGCGAGTATCGATTTTTTCCCGCGGATTGCCGCGCCCCAGTCTGTTCTCGCGCCTGCCCCACAGGTCACAACAGGTGACGGTTTGCGACAATAATAGCATTTTCCTTATGCGCGTGACGAAGGTGAGCAAGTTTTATCTCCCTTTCCATGAGAAAGCATGGATCGAGCCCCCTGCAAATTGTCCGCGGGCTTCGGAGTGCCTTATCCGGCGGCTTGGCATCCGGCGCAATGCGGCATAACCGCTTCTCTTGTCAAAATCCGACCTATCAGGTAAAAAAAGAAACGCGCGGCAACTCTTTCGATACCCGGTAGTGTAACGGTAGCACAAGAGATTTTGGCTCTCTTTGTCCAGGTTCGAATCCTGGCCGGGTAGATAATCTCGACGGACACTATCGATGCAGGCGAACACCGCCGACAAGGACAACGACATCGCCTCGGTGGTGCGCCGCAAAGTGGCCTGGCGTATTTTGCCGCTCATCTTCGTGCTTTACGTCATTTCTTATTTGGATCGGGCCAACATCGGTTTCGCCAAGCTCGCATGCAGCAAGCGCTCCCCTGGTCCGACGACGTCTTCGGTTGGGGGTTCGGCGTCTTCTTCCTGGGCTATGTGTTCTTGGAGATTCCCGGCGCACTGCTGGTGGAGCATTGGAGCGCCCGCAAATGGTTCGCGCGCATTCTCTTCACGTGGGGCCTGTGCTCGATGGCCATGGCCTTCGTGCGGACGCCCTGGCAATTCTACCTGGCCCGATTTTTCTTGGGTCTCGCCGAAGCGGGTTTCTTTCCGGGAGTCATCGTTTATTTCACCCACTGGTTTCCGCGCGCCGAGCGGCGCGGGCGCTTGCGGGACTGGTGTTTGGCGTCCCGATCAGCTTGGCGCTGGGCGCGCGTGTCTCGGCTTATCTCCTGCAACAAGACTGGCTGGCGCATTCAAGGTTGGCAGTGGGTCTTCTTGATCGAAGGAGCGCCGGCCGTGGTCATGGGTTTGGCGCTGCCGTTCCTCTTGGCCGATCGACCACGCCAGGCACGCTGGCTGTCGTCCGACGAGCGCACCTGGCTCGAAGAGACGCTGGCGCGGGAACGGCTGGAGGCGGCGCGGACTGGCGGCCTGACGCTTTGGCAAGCATTGCGGCGGCGCACCGTTTGGCTGTTGGCGCTGGGCATTTTGGCCACGAACACCGGCGGCTACGCCATGGCCTTTTGGTTGCCGACCTTCGTGGAGCACATGCTGCGCGTTCCCGTCGCCGAAGCCGGCGTCATCGGAGCCATCGCGTCTCCGCTCGGAGCGGGACCCTTACTGGCGAGTTCGGCCTTTGTTCCGCATCAAGCGGATGCCACTGCGGCGCTTAATTATCTGGGAGTGATTTATCTGTGCGGCGTTGTCGGCGTCTGGATTTCCGGGCAATCGTCCGATCGCACGGGCGATCGCAAGTGGCACTGCGTCCTGGGCCAGGTGTTGACGGGAACATTTTTGGCGGTTAGCCTCATTCCGGGACAGCCGGCGAGCATGGTGTTTGCCTGGCTTTGCGGGATGGGCTTCTTCGCTTTCTTTTGGCCATCGCCGTTTTGGGTGTTGCCGACGCTGACGTTGTCGTCGTCGGCCGCGGCCGTGTCGATAGGATTCATTAACATTTGTGCGAACTTGGCGGGCTTGCTCGGTCCGCCGCTCGTGGGCCGGCTTAAGTCGCTGGGATTCGGTGATAAAACCTGTCTCATCATTTTGGCCTGCTTTTACGTCAGCGGCGGCATCATCGTGGCGGCGATTCGTGTAACTGGCGGCAAGCCGAAGACTCTGAATGTGAAATAGCTAAAAATGCATTCACCACCGAGACAAAGAGGACACAGAGAGTTTCAACTGCTTCATCGCAGACCTCCAGTGTGTTTTGCCGAACGTCTTGTTTTCCTCTGTGTTCTCTGTGACTCGGTGGTTCAATTCTTAAATACATAAGTGCGGGATTGAGGGATAAGATGAACGACCAAGGATTGGCCGCTCCTGTTTTAGCTAAGGCGCACCTGCTGGACCTCTATCGGCAGATGCTGCTGATTCGCCGCGTGGAAGAGCAGTTGGTCAAGTCGCACCAGCGCGGCCTGATTCACGGGGCTTGCCACACGTATATCGGCCAAGAGGCCATCGCGGTCGGCGTTTGCTCCCATTTCGCGCCGATGACGTGATCTTCAGCACCCATCGCGGCCATGGCCATGCGCTGGCCAAGGGGGTGTCGCCCGCGCAACTGATGGCGGAACTCTATGGCCGCGAAACGGGCTGCTCCCATGGGCGGGGCGGCAGCATGCACTTGTTCGCTCCCGAGGTTGGTTTGCTCGGCACCAGCGGCATCGTGGCGTCGTGCATCTTGCAAGCGGCCGGCGCCGGTTACTGCTTCAAGTTGCAGGAATCCGACCGGGCCGCGGTGGCTTTCTTCGGCGACGGCGCCGTCAACAATGGGGCGTTTCACGAAGGCTTGAACCTGGCAAGCATCTGGAAGCTGCCCGTGCTTTTTGTCTGCGAAAACAATCAATTCGCGACCGAAGTGCCGTTCGAGTACGCGGCCGGCAATCCAAGCGTGGCCCAGCGCGGCGCCGTCTACGGCATGCCGGGCCTGGAGCTCGACGGCAATGACGTGCGCGGCATCCACCAGGCCGCGGGCGCAGCGCTGGCACGCGCCCGCTCGGGCGGCGGTCCAACGTTGCTGGAATGCAAGACCTATCGGACCAGACCTCATTGCGAAGGCATGGGTGACTTCACCTACCGCACGCGCGCGGATGTCGATGCCTGGAAAAACCGCTGCCCAATCGCCTCCTTGCGCACTTGGATTTTGGAACACGGCATTGCCGGCGTAAGCGATCTTGACGCGATTGATCAGGAAACTGGACGGCAAGTGACATCCGCCCAACGGAGCGCGGAAGAAGCGCCTTGGCCCGACCCGACCACCGCGGCGGACCACATCTACGCCGAGCCGCGATCCATGGGGTGCGGCTCTCCTGAGCCGCCCTCCAAGACGGACGGCTCGGGAGAGCCGTCCCACAAAAGGCAGGACAAAGAGCACGGCGACCGGCAAATCACTTTCATGCAAGCAACCCTTGAAGCGCTTTCCTATGAGATGGCGCATAACCCAATGATTTTCGTGCTCGGCGAAGGCATCGGTGTACGCGGCGGCAATTTCAACACCACGGCCGGACTATTTGATCGCTACGGCCCGACGCGCCTGTGCGACACGCCCATCAGCGAGCGCGGCTTCGTGGGCGTCGGCTGTGGCGCGGCCATGGCGGGTGCCCGCCCCGTCATCGACTTCATGTTCGCCGACTTCCTGCTCGACGCCGTCGGCGAAATCGTCAACCAGATCGCCAAAATGCAGTACATGAGCAATGGTCGATTGCGGATGCCGATCTTGCTGCGCGGCTGCATCGGCATCGGGCATTCGGCGGCCACGCACCATTCGGGCAACTATTATCCGCTGTTTGCGCAATTCCCAGGTCTGCGCGTAGTCGTGCCCTCGAATGCCTACGACGCCAAGGGCTTATTCCATCATGCCCTGCGCTGCTTCGATCCCGTGCTTTTTCTCGAGCACCGCGACGTGCTGGCCCTCAAGGCTCCCGTGCCGGTGGATCCCTATGAAATACCGTTCGGCCAGGCGGCCGTCGTGCGTGAGGGCCGGGATGCGACCGTGGTGGCGCTCGCCTACATGGTCCCGCAAACGCTGAAGGCGTGCGCAGGCTTGGCATTGGAGGGCGTAAATATCGAAGTCATCGATCCGCGCACAGTGGCACCCCTCGACATCGACACCATCGCGCGTTCAGTGAGCAAAACGGGCCGGCTGCTCATTGTCGATGAGGCGTTCGCGCCTTACGGCATCGGCGCGGAAATAGCCGCTCAACTTGCCGATCGTGGTTTTGACGACCTGGATGCGCCCATTCGCCGGTTGAATGGAGCCCACACGCCGACGCCGTACAGCCCTCCACTGGAGGCCGCGGTGGTCCCTCATGTGGAAGATATCGCCCAGGCCATCCGTGACTTGCTTGCCGAATGAGGACCGACCATGGCAATACCCATCACGATTCCACGCCTGGGCTGGAGCATGGAGGTTGGCACTTTCCAGGGTTGGCTCAAGCAAAACGGCGAGCTCGTCCGCGCCGGGGAGTTCCTATTTCGTCTTGAAAGCGACAAAGCCACCCAAGAAATCGAATGTCTGGACGATGGCATCTTGCAAATCGCCGCCGACGCGCCCAAGGAAGGCGACACGGTTGCGGTGGGGGCGGTGATTGGTCACCTCCAGGTTAATGCGGAAGCAGTGATAAATGCCAAACTGACTCCGCCGTCTGTTCAAACCAATCCACGACGGACTGCGATGTGGGACGGCTCTCCTGAGCCGTCCGCCGCTTCGGACGGCTCAGGAGAGCCGTCCCACGATATCGCGCCATGCAAATCGCCGCGGAGTGGTAGCCTCGCCGCGCGCACGTCGATTGGCGCTGGCCAACGGCATTGATTTGAGTGGGCTTCGCGGGACGGGCCGCTCCCAGCGGATTCGCGAGCAAGACGTGCGCCGCGCGCTGGCTCTTCGGAGTCCTGAAAACGACAACTGCCTCAGCGATTTGACAAACGTGCGTCGTGCCGGCGTCGAACGCTTGGTGAGGAGCCGGCAGGAAACGATCCCCGTGACGCTCACGACGACAGCCGTGGCGACCCGGCTGTTGTCGTTGCGCAAACAACTTAAGAGGATGCCGGATGGCGGCAATCCCACGCCCACCTTGACGGATATCTTGGTAAAGCTCGTGGCACTGGCTTTGGGGCGGCATCCGCTCCTGGCGGCGCGCTGGGTAGATGGTCGGCTTTTGCAAGCCGCCGCGCTCAACATTGGCATCGCGGTTGATTCTCCCGCCGGCTTGGTGGTGCCCGTAATCCATGATGTTCCATCACTTTCCTTGGCGCGCTTGGCGGCCACGTCTTATGATCTCATCGCGCGTGCACGCCAGGGCAAGCTCAGCCTGCCGGAGATGGAAGGCGGCGTCTTCACGATTACCAACCTTGGCATGTTCGGCATCGACGCTTTCACGCCGATTATCAACTACCCCGAGTGCGCGGTATTGGGCGTCGGGCAGCATGCGCCGAGTGCCGGCTTGCGTTGGTGACAGCATTGTGGCACAGGATCAAATGACGTTGAGCCTAACGTTCGATCACCGCATCGTGGACGGTGCCCCGGCCGCCCGCTTTTTGCAGTATCTCGTTCGGATTGTGGAAGAAATGGACCAACATGAAATCTGATTTATCAGGCAAGGTAAGTCTGGTCACTGGAGCCGCACGAGGCATCGGTCAGGCAATTGCCAACCGTTTGGCGGCCAATGGCAGCCGCGTCGTCTTCTCGGACATTGACGGACCCGGCGCCGCCCAAGCCGCCGCGCTGGTTCCGGGAGCGACGTCGTGCAGGCTGGACGTGACGCGCCCGGACGAGATCAAGAACACCGTGCAACGAATCGTCGCTGACTTTGGCAGCCTGGATATCTTGGTCAACAACGCCGGCGTCAACACGTTGGCCCATCGCGTGCCCATCGATCAGTTTCCACGCGAGGAATGGGATCGAATCTTGGCCGTGGACGTGACCGGGCTTTATGAAGTCAGCCGCACGGTGGCGGGCACGTCATGCGCGACCAAGGATCCGGGCGGATTATCAATATCGCCTCGGTCGTCGGCCTCGTGCCCTTGCGGCTGCAATGTGCATTTGTCGCCGCCAAGGCGGGCGTGGTCAACCTCACCAAGGCGATGGCGCTCGAGCTCGGACCGCACGGCATCCTCGTGAATGGCATTGCGCCAGGGTCCACCTTGACGGACGGCACACGGCAACTTTTTTACTCGGCGGATGGCCTGTTCAGCGCAGCTGCCCAAAGGATGCTCGATCACGTTCCTTTGGGCCGACCGGGGACGGTGGAGGAAATCGCTGTCGCCGCCCTCTTTCTCGCCGATCCGGAAAATAGCTATATGAACGGCCACATCCTTACCGTCGATGGGGGTTGGACTGCGGGCTACACGCGGGATTTTTGATTGATCCGCGGCGGTGGGTCAATTTTCAACTCGCCGGCCGTGCGCACAAACGTGCGACCCAAGATGTTGAGCGACTTCACATTGCCGGAGTCGACGATGAATTTCGCTTCGCCATCGCTGAAACCGTCGCCGTTGGCGAGGAAAGTATCGTCCTGAAAATGCTCGAGGGCGCAGCGCCAGGCTCCCCAGGCCCAATCAAGGTGCTTGCCGTCGAAGCAAACCCGGCAGGTTCCGTAAGCGCGGTCGTTATAAGTGCCGGCATAGGATGCCAACGGCAACGAGGGCTTCGTGCCCTGCTTGCGCGAGGCCGCAATGTCTTGGGTCGCTCCTTTTCGGCCGCTTCCTCGCGTGCCTGGATGCCGAGGTAGTAGGCGTTCCAGTCGCGGTAAGGCAGACCCAAAAGGTGATCGATCACCGTGTTGCTCAGGGCCAGGTTCATGAAGCCGCGGTCGAGGTTGTTGAGCAGCGCAATCCCGATCTTCGCATCGGGAACAAGGGTAAGATCGGCGCGAAAGCCGTCGATGGCGCCGCCGTGCTGCAAGACGCGTTGACCGCGATAGTCTTGCAAGATCCAGCCCAGGCCATAGCTAATTTGCACGGTTGCCGGGTTCATGATCTCGGCAAAACCTTCCCGACGGATGACCATTTGTGACTGATGCATCTCGGCCAACAAATCGGCGCGCACCAGCCGCCGCCCTTGCCAGGTGCCGTCGCCAAGCTCAAATCGCAAGAACCGGCTCAGATCGCGCGCCGTCGAATGCAGCGAACCCGGCGGGATCAGGCTGATCGAGCGGATAGCGCGTGATGGGACCGATTTTACCGGCAGCATCTTGGCGATGAGGCGCCGCCAATTCGGTCTTCTCACCGGGAAACACCGGAGAGGACGACGCCATTCCCAATGGCTCGAGCACTCGACTCCGCACGAGGTCGCGCCAATCCTTGCCGGACGCCTTGCCGGCGGCATACCCTGCGGTGCCGTATAGGATCGTTTGGTAATGAAACAGCGAGCGAAACGGCGATTCCAATTCCACCTGCCCGATTTTGCGGATGCGCTCCTCGAAGCTCCAAGGCGCCTTGTACCAGAGCATGTCGTGACTGCCGATGCCGGTGCGATGGCACAAAAGATCGCGTATCGTGACGTTCGCATTGGCCCATTGATCCGCCAAGTGAAAAAAAGGAACATGCTTGCGGACCGGCTCATCCCAGGCCATCTTGTCCTCGCCGACGAGCATGGCGATGGCCAGGCTTGTGAAGGGCTTGGTGCAACTGGCGAGCGGAAACACTGTATCGGGTGTGACCGGATCGGCGCGACCGACCTGGCGCACGCCGTAACCTTGGATGAAAAGCAGTCGATCATCCCGGACGATGGCCAGCGCCAGACCGGGGACGCGCCATTGCTTGAGGGCGTCCTTGACAAGTGCGTCGATGGCCGAGGAGGAGGTTTCAGCGGGTGCGAAGGCCGGCAGAAGTGAGGCAAGAACGACAAGGCAACTATAGCGAAGCCTGCCCGACGCGGACATGGGATTGCCTCACGAACAAAGGCCGGCAACCGCGGAGGTTGGCCGGCCTTGGAATATAGCTTTACCGCGGGATTCGCGGAGGGTTACAAGCCGTAGCGGGTGCCGAACTGACCGCCGCCGATTTGGCCGAACTGGCCGCCGCCGATGCCGCCGACTTTGCCGCCGGCGCCGAACTGGCCGATCTGCCCGCCGATTTGACCCAATTGACCGATCTGGCCGCCGATTTGCCCGATCTGACCGATTTGGCCGCCGATCTGACCGATTTGACCGCCGATCTGACCGATTTGCCCACCAATCTGGCCAATCTGACCACCGCCTTGGCCAATCTGGCCGCCGATTTGACCGATCTGACCGCCGCCGGCACCGAGACTGGAGCCAAGGTAACCCTGGACGGACGGCAGTTGAAAGAACCCGCTGGCGCCGCCGTAGATGGATGGGAAAAGATTGCCGCCCGCGATGATGTTGGGCCCGCCGAGATTGCCGCCCTGGGCACCGATTTGGCCGCCGATCTGCCCAATCTGGCCACCGATTTGGCCAATTTGACCCCCTCCGCCAATTTGGCCGATTTGACCGCCTACTTGACCAATCTGGCCCCCGATTTGTCCTCCTATTTGACCGATCTGGCCGCCAATCTGCCCTCCGATTTGGCCAGTTTGGCCACCGATCTGGCCTATTTGTCCACCAGCCTGTCCGAGTTGGCCACCTAGCGCGCCCGCGCCCCGAGTGCGCCAAGTTGGCCGCCGCCGGAAACGCCGTTAAGAAGCGGATTGGCCAACTGATTGATAGAGTTCGTTCCGGGAATGCCGGTGCCCGTGTTGTCATTAGCGGGCGTGGGAACGGACGATGGCATGAAGCCGCGATATAGCTTGGGCCTGAATGGGGGGCCGGGAAGCGGCACGGGAAACTGCACTTGAGCACATACCGTGTGAATCTCGCCCAGGCCAACCAGCACCACAGCCAGCGCCATCAGTTTCATGGAAGTTTTCATAAGCAAACCCTAGCCAATAAGAGGAAGCAAAGTTCACTTCACCTCCTGTGAAGGCGTGACCCTATATTACCACGTCGTCGCGCGGGCCGCACCTAAAAAGTGGGCGCCAAGAGAAAAACGTGGCACCGGATTCACGCCCATGCGTCCCAACGCTAACGTGCCGGACCGCTTCCTGGAATCAGCGGCAAATCCATCGCGGACCGATTGCCGATGACTGTCTGAAACACCGGTTGCAGCACCAAATTCGTCTCGCGCTGATCCGCGGAAACTTTGAACTGTGCCGTCAAGTTGACGCCGCCCGCCCCTGAGACCGGCGTCGCGCGACTTTGATACGCCGCCGGCGGCAGCGAAGGCCGCGACTGCGTGCCCGGTGAACCCGCAGCTCCCACGTGCTTGCGTGGCTCCCGAGGCATCGGCAAAGGCCAAGCCACGCAGCTTGGCAAGAACGTTGCCGCCGCCCGTGCCCGCATCTTTCTTCGGATCGGGACGCTTTTCGATCGGCGGCGCCACGCTGGCCAATTCCGTGCGCCGGCCGCTCTTTAGCTGGAAGCTGACCACGGCCGGTTGGTCCAGGCGTATCACTTGGCGACGCCGCGTTTCCTGAGGCGTGCCCAGGTTTTGGATGATATCGAGGAACGCGCGGTTCCCTAGGGGTTGCCCAAAGAGCCGCCGCGCCTTGATTTCATAAACGCCCGTGAACGCCTGGGCCGCCATGTAGGAAGTCTTATTCATGTCGGTCAGCGTCGTGCCCAGGAGAATACCTCCGCCGGGTGTTTGCGTTTGTTGCCTGGAGCATAAGGTGCCCGTCGGTTCCTTGATTTCTAACTCAAGATCGGCCGGTTCGCTGCCGCTGTCCCAGCTCAACGTGATGACCAGGTCGCGGCGGCGGAGCGTTTGCAGCGCTTGCTTGAGCTTGTCCGCCTCGCTGCGGCGATTGTCTTGCTGCAAGGTTTGCGCCAGCGTCTGCCCTCGGCTTTGTGCCTTGAGGTGCAAGTCACTGTTGTCGCTGCTCCAGTCTTGGCTCAGGAGCCGGCCGATCGCCCATTCCATGGCCTTGCTGTCCTTGCCCAACTCCGCATAGGCAAGCGCCTCGGCATAGGGTTGCGCCAAGGACGGTTCCAGCAAAGCGGCCTGCCGGCAGAACGCCAGAGCGCGATCGTATTGTTTCTGATCGGCCATGGTGCGCGCCGCCTGGATGAAACCTTGTGCGTCGCTGGGATCGAGTGACACGGCGCTGAGCCGGGCTCGGTTGATGTCCTCGCGTGAGCCGCCACTGGCCTCGAGGGCCACCGCCAGCGCCTCATAAACCCAGGGCCGCACCACGATGCCGGCCCGCAAGTTGGCTTTCAAGAATTCCGCCGCATGTTGATATTGGCCGGCTTCGAAGAGGAAATCGGCGGTGGCGACCACCATGCCGGCATCGACGCCCCCCTTGCCGATGGCCTCGTTCCACACCGTGGTTGGGTCGAGGTCAGCCGGTGCCTTTTTAATATCCACTTTGACGATCTGCGGAGGCTTTTTCTTTTTGCCGCCATCGGCGCCGACCGCATTGGCGATGCGAATCTTGCCCTTTTCAAGGCGGTCCAAGCCATTTTGATCCGCATCAAATCGGGCCGCTTCGATCCGCTTGCCTTTGCCACCCATCAGGCCGCCGGTCGGCGAGGTGTGGATGCGCGAAGGAGCCCGCACGATGATCGCCAATGACGGCGGGAAGAACTCGATCGTGTTGGCTTGCTGAATATCGGCCGGGCCGCCTTCGGACACCGGCGCTTGCGGTCCGCCCGCCGGAACGCCGAGGTTGTTGGCATTGGCCCCCTGAAATCCCGCCACACCAGCTGCGCCGCGCCGCCGCCGAATGGCGCGAAGATTTGCGCCTGAAACGGATTGGGCTGCTTGGTGATGAACCACTCCCCGGGAGCGACCACCTTGGTGATCGTGCTGATCAAGCTGACGGCTTGCGAAGCCCCCAACATGCCGAGCGAGCCGTTGAAGCCACCCTGGAAGGCGCCGCCGTTGAATGAGCCGGCGACACCCTGGAAGTTGCCGAGGGTACCGACGGGCTGGCCAATGCCCGCGACACCAAGGGCGCCAAGGGCTCCGAGACCGCCGCCCAAGGCTCCGAGGCCACCGCCCAAAGCACCCAGGCCGCCGCCTAAGGCGCCCAAGGCTCCAAGCCCGCCGCCCAAAGCACCCAGCCCACCGATTCCGCCAATACCGCCAATGCCGCCGAGTTGGCCGCCGAGTTGTCCAAGCTGCCCGCCGATCTGGCCAATTTGACCGGCTTGACCGGCTTGACCGCCGCCCAAGTTGAAGCTTTGGGTGCCGCCCGTTTGGCTGATCGGGATAACCAGATCGCCGACCGGATACACCCGCAAAACCTTCTCGCGAATCATGCGGTCGAGCGTCGTGACTTCAATGTAACTCCGCCGAATGAGGTAGGTCGCATTGTTGGTCGGAGCGAACGACAGTATGATCCGCAACGCCGTCGCGGCGCTCATGACTTTCGGATATTTCGGAAATTTCAAGGGCGCTTCATAAAGGTCCGGCGCGTCGGCATTCTCTTCCTTGAACGCATTCGAATCGATCAAGATGGGCAACTCTTGGCCATTATTCTTTCGCGCCACGGAGTCGGACAGCATTTCGATGGCGTCCTTGATGGTCGTGACGCCCTCGAAGTTTTTCGTCGGGATCATTTCCAGCAACATCTTGGATACTGCCGCCGCCTCTTTGGTGCCTTGAGGATCATCGGGCAGACTGCTCACGATATACTTTTCCTTGCGCAAGTTGCTGATCGCTTGCCAGGTCTTGAGCGGCGGGAAGTAAATGGCCGGCTCATCCGAGAACGGCACATTCGATTTGTCCACCGACAGCATCGTTTCCAAGAAACGCTGCTCCTTGAGTTGCCGCATCTCGCGGGCACGCTGCAAATTGAATGACGCGGATGTCTGCTCATAGGCGGCGGTCGCGACCAGGGGCACCTGGCGCCGTTCGAGGTTCGCGTTCACCGCCATTTGTTTCAGCCCGTCGAGAACCTCGTTTTTGGTGTGTTCCTCGAAGCGGGCCAACGCCATCAGGTTCTTGAAGACGCGGAATTGCGCTTCGGTGCGGTCTTCGATCGTCTGCCGTTCGCGTTCACGCTCTTCGATCTTGGTCACGGTCGCCAGGATTTTGATTTTCTCGGCTTTTTGCAGTTTGATCGCTCGCCCCTGGATGGCGATTTCTCGCAGCGCGGTCTCCAATTGGGCCGCCAGCGCATCCCGAACCGGCTCGCTGAGGTCGGGATGATCCTTGACGCGCGCCAGCGTGTTGCGCAGATAATCGAGAGCGCCGTCCGGGTCGGCCGCCAATTCCTTGCGCGCTTGCTGCAACGCGGTGGCGACCGTCAGGCTCATCCTCTGCTCTTCGATGAGGACGCGATCGCGATGTGCCTGGAGCAGGTCGTCGCGATCCACGGGCACCTGCACCTGATTGGCGTTATTTTTGTCGAGTTGGGCAACCAACTCGGTTTGCGCCCAACGCACCACGCCATGAGCTTTGTCCAGCTTGGCCAACTTGTGATCGCCCTTGGCCATTTCCGCCTTGATGGTCTCACGCGTCAGCTTGCCGTTTTGGAGGTTGGCGCAGAGCTTGATGCCGGCCCCAGCTTCGGCGTCATTGGGATCGAGCGCACGGGCGTCTTCGTAGAGACGCAATGCCGATTTCACGTCGTTCTTTTCCAGGGCGAACTGAGCACTCAGCAACAATTCGCCGTGATAAAGCCGGGTATTTTCATAGGCCAAGGCCAACGCGCGATCCGCACGGATCAACGCCGGCTGCGTCGGAGCCTTGTCCCACTGGTTGACCATGCTCACCAGGAAATAATTGTCGATCTCCGGCGCCGTCACTTTTTCCGTCATGTCGAAGTTGATCGGCTGGGCCTGACCGGCCACGGATCCCGACACGGTGAACACCAACTCCGCGGCGTCGTTCATCCGGCCAACCACCAGAGTCGGCACGTCGGCCCGCAGCGGCGGCAGCTTTTGCGGCGTGACTTTGGTGACCGCGGCCGGCACCGTGAGTTGAGCGTCATAAAGCACCGGAGCGGCGAAGGCATCTTGATAGCGTTTCAGCGCTTCGGGCAGCTTTTCATTGTTGACGCGCGTGCGCAGAACGGCCCCGCCGCTGCCCGTCGCCAGGCCGTGCAGGTTCGACGAATTGAAGTTGAGCCCCAGCGGCACCGGGAAGAAGCCGATCCGCTGCTTGACCATGTCTTGAATCAGAGCATAGCGGTCAGCGGCGTCGATTGGATTGTGCGTGCTTTGGCCGTCGCCCAGGTAAAGGAGGATGCGCTGCCGGGCCTGCCCACCGTCGAAGCTGGCGATCGCCTTGGCAAGGCCGTTCTTGAGGTCGGTGGTGCCGGCGGGCCATTGGTGGTTCTTGAGTTCCGCAATCGCCTTGTCGAGTTGCTTGCGGTCCTCCTTGGCGAACAAGAAGCCCTTGGTGAGCGCCTTCGTCTGCTCCGGCGTGCTGACGATCCATAGGGCGATGCGATCGTCTGGCCCCGCGGTTTGCACGATGGCGTCGGCGATCTGGGTCGAAGCGATCCACGGCTCGCCGGCCTGGGCGGCAGCGTTGCAAATCATCACCAGGTAGTCGCGCTTGCGATTGAGCTGCGGCGCCAGCTTGGGCTGGAGTTGCAAGGCGAACAGGTTTTCGCCCTTCAGAGTGCGGTAGGTGATGATGCCGCCGCTCTCGAACTTCGAGCGGGCCAGCTCATTGTCCAGGTTTTGCTCCGGCACCGGGCGAATGACAGGGCCGGCATTTTTGCCCGAGTCCCCCTGCGACTGCGACAAACACACGACCGCCACCATGGCGAGACCCGCCAAGATAGCCAAGAGCCGACGTGCCCTGGTCATACCGAGACCCCTTATGGTTGAGGAACTGGCCAGCCCTGCTGCGGAGCGTCCAGCGTCCATTTAGCGTACCATAATTGTGCCTGTTTTTTTCTTAAATAATCATTAAATAGCAAGATAATTCGGCTAGCGTCCCTATAGCCGGTGTCCTTGGAACGCTCGTACCCGTAAAACTTGCGCAACCGTTGCCAAAAACATAACCGTAGCACCGGCCTCTACCCGGTTTGCTCCGTGGGACGGCTCTCGTGAGCCGTCCGCACTAGACGGCTCAGGAGAGCCGTCCTACATGATGCATGGATTGCAAGCCGCAGCCGCATCGGAGCCCCTGCATGCAAGTAATCGTCTCCGCCGTCGGTCCCGACAACTGCGGCCTGGCCGACCCCATCGTTCATTACGTCACTTCCGCCGGCGCCAACATCGCCGAGATTCAGATGTACGATCACGACCGCGAACGCCTGTTCGCCATGCTCTTGCGCATGGAATGGCCCGCCGAGCGCGCCTCGGTTGCTGAATTACGTGAACAAATGAACCGAATTGGTGGCGACAAGGGCTTGTCGATACGCACCTGGGCGCGCGCGAGCATGCTCAACCGCCCCGTCTGGCGCTATGCGTAACGCACCGCCCCGAGCCGCCCCTAGCGGTCTTACGCGCCATTCGCGACGGTCGCCTCCACGCCAATGTTGCCGTCATGCTCGCCAACCAGCCCACGTGCCGCTCCGTCGCGGAGCAATTCGGCATCGACTGGCACGGGATCGGTGACGCCAAAGGCAGCCCCGACAACGACCGCATGGTCGAGCTGCTCGATGAATATAAAGTCGATTACGTCGTGCTGGCGCGCTACATGCGCCTGATCCCGCCGTCCATTTGCTGGAAATTCGCCGGCGGCCGCATCATCAACCTCCACCATGGCCTGTTGCCGGCCTTCCCCGGTGCGCAGCCTTATCGCGACGCCCATGGCCACCGCATGCTGACCTACGGCGCGACCGTCCATTTCATCGTTCCGGAGCTGGATGCCGGCGACCAGATCATCCACCAGGACACCTTTACCGTCGCGCCGGGAACCTCCTTGGAAAAAATTGTTCGCATCGGCGAGACGGACCACGAGCCCGCTTGCTTGGTCGAAGGCTTGCGCCGGGTCGTTGACCGCGAGGTCGAGCTTCATTTTCACAAGGTCGTCGCCACCTCCAAAGGAGCCTAAATTAGTGGCTCAGTAAACTTATCACGTAGTCCGCGACTCCTCGCAGACTACGTTGGAATTGTTAGCCGCGGGAACGTTTCATGCTGCTCAGCGTTTGCCTATTAACCCGAAACCACGAGTCCATGCTCGACCGGTGCCTCGGATCTCTCGCGGGCCTCGATTGCGAGATCATCGTGACCGACACCGGTTCGACCGACGGCACCGTGGCCGCCGCGACCAGACTAGGGCGCCAAAGTCCAAAGCGTCGCATGGCACGACGATTTCGCGGAAGGGCAAAACGCGGCCTTGGCCGAAGCGACCGGCGACTGGATCTTTTGGCTCAATCTCGACGAGGAGCTAGTGCCGTCAAGTCGCGATGCGCTACCGAGATTGCTGGAGCGCCCGGAAGCGTTCGCCTATGCAGTGCCCGTCCAGGAGATCGCTGATGCCAGTGCCCTCACGAAAGTCGGCGAATCGCTGCAACCGCGGCTTTTTCGTCGCCATCCCGAATTGCGCTACGTCGGCAGGCTTCATCCGCACTTCGTGGTGCCGCTCGAAGAGTTGGCACGCCGAGATGGCAAAAAGATATACATCTGCGATGTCACGATCAGGCGTCATGCCTATCTTTCCGTTTTGACGCTCGACAAACTACGCTGGTCCACGCGTCTGCTCGAACTTGAATTGGCTGATCGTCCGGGCCAACTTCATTATCTGATCGAATATGGCCGCAACCTTTTGCGGCTTAACGATCCCAAGGGACACGCCGTTCTTGCCGAGGCCGCGGAGATTGTCCTCGCGGCCTGGGACGCGCCGGCGGCCCCGAACCCCACTGTGGCATCGTTACTGGAATACATATTTACAGTTTCACCGCAGCAGTCACGTAGCCGGCTGACGCCGCTGCAAGCGCAAGAACTGACGCGGCGCTGGTTTCCCAAGAGCCCGCCGCCCCTGTGGGCCTGGGCCAACGCCGCCTTCGATGCTAAAAACTTTCAAGAAGCAGGCCAACTTTACGAGACCTTGATCCATCTCGGCAAAACCGGGACCTATGATCGCTCCGCCGCTTTCGATCCAACCATCATGGGCGAAGCGGCCATCGTCAAACTAAACGCTTGCCGCGCCCACCTCAAGGCGAGCCGTGAGCGTTAGCGACCGGTGTTTTTCTTGTCGCTGAAACCAAGACACCGGGTGTTGACGTTTGCGGCTCGCCCAAATTTATTGCACGGAGATTCTTGATGCCGACCATGAAAGCCCTCGTCAAAAAACATGCCTCGGTCGGCCTTTGGCTCGACGATGTGCCCGTGCCGACGTTCGGCATCAACGACGTGCTCATCAAGGTCTTGCGGACGGGCATTTGCGGCACGGATTTGCACATCTATAAATGGGACGCCTGGGCGCAGAAAACGATCCCCGTCCCCCTGGTCGTGGGCCATGAGTTCGTCGGCGAAATTGTCGATGTCGGCTCGAATGTGAAGGACTTTCATCCCGGCGAAATCGTCAGCGGCGAAGGGCACGTCGTCTGTGGGCGCTGCCGCAATTGCTTGGCCGGCCGCCGGCACCTGTGCAAGGACACCCAAGGAATCGGCGTCAATCGCCCCGGGGCCTTCGCCGAATACTTGGCTTTGCCGATGACCAACGTCTGGGTCCACGATGCCCACATTCCCCGTGATGTGCAGGCGATTTTCGACCCGTTCGGCAATGCCGTCCATACGGCGCTATCGTTTCCCGTCTTGGGAGAAGATGTGCTGATCACCGGCGCCGGACCGATCGGCTGCATGGCCGCCGCCGTGGTGCATCATGCCGGCGCCCGCCACGTCGTCGTCAGCGACGTCAATCCGTATCGGCTCGAGCTCGCGAAAAAGTTGGGCGCCGGGGCCACGGTCGACGTGCGCAGCCGAATCGATCGCCCAGGTGCAACAGCAACTGGGCATGAAAGAGGGCTTCGACGTCGGTCTGGAAATGTCCGGCAACGTCAACGCCTTCCGCGACCTGCTCGCCAACATGGCCCACGGCGGCAAGATCGCCATCCTCGGCATCCCCGAACGCGAGTTCGCCATCGACTGGAACACCGTCATCTTCAACATGCTCACGCTCAAGGGCATCTACGGGCGCGAGATGTACGAAACCTGGTATCAAATGACCGTGATGCTGCAATCCGGCCTCGACATCAGCCCGGTGATCACCCATCGCTATCCCTATCAGGAGTTCCAGAAAGGCTTCGACGCCATGCTCTCAGGCAACTGCGGCAAAGTGGTGCTGACCTGGTGCGAAGGTTAGCGCTCCTCTCGCAGCGAAGCGTAATTATGTGGGACGGCTCTCCCGAGCCGTCCGCTTTGGGTGGCACGCCCTGAGGTACTCCGAAGGGCGTGCTCCCAGCCAAAAAAGACATGCCCTTCGAACGGCCCAGGAGAGCCGTTCCACTTATTCTTTTTCCTCTGTCTTCCCCGGCACCACCCAGCGCAACAACTGCATGACCAGAAATACCCCAAACACCGGCGCGATGATCCAGCCCAGCCAGGGAACCCACGCGGACAAGATGAGCAGCATCAGGCTAATCCAAAGCATCGAGCAGCCGACCAATGTCATGGTTCCCTTGAAGCCGGCCTCCTCCGTGGCTTCCTGAAATTCGAGCGTGCTGATGCGGCGGCGGTGCACGCTGCGCCTCGCGGCGTCGTCCAGTTCAAGCCCGCGAATCGCGTCTTGCCAAGTCGGTCCCGCCGGTCCCACGGGCTCCACGTCGCGCCGACCGACCTGGTTCTGACGCAGCGCGGACTCGAACGCCTCGGCAAGTGCCAGCCATGGATTGACTTCCTCCCAGGTTTCGACGCGCTCATGCCCTTGATCGTCGAAAAACGTCAATCGCGCTGGGCCGGGCCAGCCTTGGGCGAACACAAGCTCAGCCCGGCTGTCGCCTTGCACCAACGTTATTCGCACGCGCGCATCCGCCTGTAACGGTAGATACGATGCTTGGAAAAGGCCGCCTGAGACAAATTGTCCCGCGAGCAGCACGGGGTGCCCACATTCCAGTTCCTCCGGGCCGGTGAGCGCGGAGACTTCGGCAACCTCGCCCCCCAGAAGGCGCAGAACGTCCCAGCCGGGCAGTCCGGGTCGATGTCCCTCCTCCTCCGCTTCGAGCAAGATTTCTTCCGCCGACCAGCGCTCGATCTCGATCAAGCGGGCCGTCATGGTTTGATTCACGGCGCCAGGTAACTGTGCGACTGCGGTTTTTGCCGTAGGTCCGTGGGCCAGATGGGTGACGGCCTCCGCCAGCGCAGCTCTTCAGATTGGAAGGCGCCGAACGCGCGATTTGCGCCAAGCGGTGGTAAGCAGGATGAAGCGCCTCGGGCAGGAGCGGGAACAACAGCTTGCCCGTGTCCGCTTGTGTCATGGCGGCTTCATAAGCCACGTCGGGTGAATCATCGACGGGGCAAACGCACAAGACATGGCGCTCAGATTGCAAGGCCCGCCGCAGTTGTCCAGGGCGATGCGCCGGGCCGCCAGCGACGATGACGGCCTCGATGGCGGGATCGGCAAGGACTTCTTCAAGATCGCCAACCCGCCGCGGCTCTAGGCCCCAGCGCTTCAAATACTCCCGACCGAGTGCGGGCCCACTGTAGACGGCCAAGTCGTGCCGGCCTAAACCCGCGAGGGCTCGCGCCATGGCCAAGCCGTCCGCATGATCCCCCAAAAGTGCGAAACGCATCCGAAACCCCGCTAATGTATCACGCAGAGTGCGTCGCCGGGGTTTCGGTACTCCGAAACCCCGGTCTGACGGGTACCGGGGTCTCGGAGTACCGAGACCCCGGCCACGCCATGGAATGTTTTTTCAAGCTCTTGCTTATGATAGGAAGCCGCGCCAATCGCCGCGTTCCTCGCACAATTTAGGAACGAAGATTCGCGACTAGTTGTCTGAGATCGGGCGGCAGCGGCATGTCCCAATGGAGCGGTTCCTCGGTCACGGGATGAATGAAACCCAATTCCGCCGCATGCAAGGCAAGCCGCGGCGCTCCGCTCTTGTCCGGCATCGGCGGCGTCGCCATGGGACCCCGATAAACCTTGTCGCCGCAGATCGGGTGCCCAAGCTCCGCGAGATGGATGCGTATTTGATGTGTGCGGCCCGTTTCCAGCCGGCAACGCAAGAGCGTGTAACCGGGCAGGCGTTCGGCGACTTCGACGTGCGTGACGGCGTCCTTGCCCAGCTCCGCCGGCCGTCCGCTGCCGCGCTTGCCATCGCCGCGATCACGCAACAAATGAGAACGGATGGTCTGAGCGGGCACTTGGCCGGGAACCAAAGCAAGATAGCGGCGGGTCACCGTGTGCGCCTTGAACTGACGGCCCAGGCCGCGTTCGGCCTCCACGGTGCGCGCAAAGACGATGAGCCCGCTGGTTTGTTTATCAAGCCGTTGCACGACGCGCAGCCGCGATTTACGCCCCGCACCCCCCCGGCCCGCCGTGGCGCCTGTTTGCCGCAAAACCAGGTCGTCAAGAGTCGGCACCAGTGCCCGGCGCTGGATCGTCCAGTCGTATTCCGACGGATGGCGTACCGTCGCGATGGCCGCCGGCTTTTCCACCACCACGACATGGGTGTCAATATGGCGAATCGGCACCGCATCGAGCACCGGCGCCTGGCGCTCGCCCCGTTCGGAAATGACGACGACATCGCCTTCCTTCAAACGCCGCGCATCGTCGAGCCACAATTCACCATTGACCTTGACGCGCCGCCCGGCCACTAGCTTGGCGCTTGTGACCAGGTTTGACCGGGTATCCATAAGCGCACAAGGGCGGCCAACGTTTGGTTGGCGATGTCGGCGCCGACGGTGAATTGGTGGTCCTTTGCTTCACTCATTTTTTTTCAAGCAAGCACGCAAGCGGAATGATTGTGCACGGAATTCACCGAACGCTTACGGAAGGGAGACATTGTGGTAGATTTCCTGCACGTCATCGCAATCGTTTAGCATGCCCAGAAATTTTTCGAACAAGGCCAAGTCTTCGCCGCTGAGCACCTTTGTTGCCTGCGGAAGGAAAGTGATTTCCTGGACTTCCATCTCAAGGCCTGGAAATGCCTCGAGCAATGCGGTTTTGGCTTTGTAGAACTCGGCGGGAGGGGCGAAGATCGTAATGGTGCCATCCTTGCTTTCGATCTCTTCGAGCGCGACATCCGCGGCGAACATGGCCTCTAGCACTTTTTCCTCATTGTCGCCTTTGAATGAAAGGACCGCCAAGTGATCAAACGACATCACGACGGAGCCATTGGCAGCCAACTTGGACCCTGTCTTGGTGAAACAACTGCGAATATCGGAGATGGTACGGGTATTGTTGTCGGTCAAGCAATCGACAATGACTAAGGCGCCGCCAGAACCAAACCCTTCATAACGCGCTGATTGGAAGTCCTCGCCTCCCGTGCCAGCGGCTTTCTGAATCGCCTTTTCAATCACATGGCTTGGAACATTTTCACGTTTGGCTCTTTCGACCAAATTGCGCAGAACCGGATTGGCTGGAGCGATCCGGTTAGTCCTTTCCCTCAAACCCTTATGCCGCTCACCATATTGATGATACATAAGAGTGCGAAGTTCTGACTCGCCAGGAGCAGGCTTTCAAGATGGCCGACTATCGCCGTCTACTTCTGTTACTCTTGCTCCTCTTCTCGGTTTCTTTACAGGCTACTCGAACTCAGCACCATCGAATACCTCAATGTCCTCCACACCTTCTGTACCTCGAAATTCTAGTCGGTTTGCCAACGAGAGTAGCCTGTATCATTTCTCCAACACCTCGTCCTATGCTTCGACTCCCTCAAATGTTCCTACAATAGCGAGGGTGGCCCTTCGGCCGTTCGACACGAACCTTGCGACTGCTCTGTTATCTCGCTAGTGTTTTACCGAACACCGCGGTGGGAAGCAAACAAGATCGTCCGGCACGACCCTGCCTTCTCCAACGTCTCGCTCGTTCACTCTTCCCCTACACACATGGACGATGGACAGCCGGATGTTTCTGGGACGGAGCTGGCAGTATCGCTGCCCACGGCGTCTGGAAAATCTTCAACATATAACCAGATATTATGGTCGTTCAGGAAGCTCTCCTCATATTTTGGCGAAAGGAATTGTTAATTCTCCATTTGCGAATGAATCACGTTCCTTAGTTTCAGGAGACACAAAATTTTTTGAGCACGCCATCGACGAACTTGTCTTCTGATACATCTCAGGGGAGCCCCTCGATTGTTTTCTTTTCGAATCTGCGGCTGTTTCCTGTACTCCTCACAACCAACCTGCTCTCTCCTGAGACCGAAAATATGAGCCGCGGACGACCTCGATTCCTGAACTCCGCGAATCCTTGGATGCAAAACGAGCTTTATACTCCGTTCAAGAACTCATTCCAAATTCAAACCACCGATTAGATAATATTCCCGAAGCCATCAATATTTCAACTGCTCAAAGGTCCGTTGGGAAATGGCAGCCTGTACGCTTCTCTCTCGAACTCGGCCGCCACACCATGAACGTTTCTAGCATGGTACCTATCGCAGCCTTGCTTCACAACTCCAGGGGCAACCGTGACCTATATCCTCCAATCAATATCTCGAAAGCCGCGATAAAGTACACCATGTCCGTCACAAAAGTTCGTTGCAGAATCCGGATTGCAGACGGATGTCTTGGCATAATATCAACACCGTTACCACCTCGCCAATCCAGTGACCAAAGCGATTTGATACCCTCCTGTTGAGATCAGCTTGTGCCGCGAGGGACGCGGCCTTCTTCGAATTTTCAGAGGAAAATATCAGGGACTCAGAAGTAGTAGAATGGAATACACGCTGGAGCGTCGAAGCGAGGGATAAATATGTCTGAGAAATACAACAATCTTGAAGAATGGAGATTGTTCTATCGCTGGTGGCTACAGGAGTACGACTTTAGATGTGGATATGACTTCGCTGGGTGCCTGAATGCGAAGAATCGGGAAGATATTCAGAGGATCTATCCCGGTGAGGAGAATGGAATCTCGTTCGTCGGATTTACTTCATTACTCTGATGTATGAGTATCTTCACCAACACATGCGTATGATGGAGGTATGTCTATATGGCTTCAATTTCGAAGACTTGATGCTAAACGAGATGCTAGGATACTTTCAAGGAGCTTCAGGAGGACATTGCTGGTCATATTTCTGAACTTGTTGGCGGTTTTACCCAGCATGGCGACCCTCATGGTGCCCATTTGTGTGAAGTCTATAAATTGGTAGTGCAAGCTACTGTCAGTGCTGCCCTCCAGCTCTTCAGCACTGTCACAAATGGAGTGGCAGGGCCATACTTGTCACCTGGACAGACTCTCGCCTTTGCCCAGCCTACCGTCGGCCCCAAAATAGGAAAGTGGGAACAACAGATTTCGTTTGGACTATACTCTTGGGCTTCAAATGGGTTTGCAGGGCAGACTTTAGGTTATTGGGGGACGTGGCAACACCTCATGGAAGACAGAATCAACCGAGAACAGCCAATCATTGTCAGCGGAATGGGGAGAGGCTGGTCTGGATTGTGCGCGTCCGTCGAAGGCGATTTCAAAGATAACAGTGCTTTGAATGAGAAGAGGCTGGAGAGTTACCTGTCGGTAACTTTCGAAAACATTCGGGAATTTAATCGCAATACGTCTAGTGATATTTACATGGGAAACTTCATTCCACAGCCTGGAAATCCTTCCCTCATGGCATCTATCATTTCTCATCGGAAGTGGGCCGGTGAGAATTCTATCGTGTCTGTAGATAGAAGATGCCAGACCCTTAAAACGGAAGAGCCCCGTGATGTTTCCTAATGATCGGTCTGAGACTAATCTGTGACACAGGTTCATTCGCCGCGCCACGATGAAGCAGCTCATTTCCAAGCTCATTTCTCAGAGTAACAACTGGATGAAGTGCACACACGACGAGAAGGCTCCAAGGATGTGTGGAGATGCTAAGGCAGCTCGAGCGCTCGGGGTAAAAGGGTACGATGTTGATAGGTCACGCTTCTGTCCACACCCGGACACCGACCGCAATGTACATCTGCCAAATAGGAGGATGGTATTTTGCCGATGACCATCAGCATGAAAAACGCATGTCTGGTTTGGACGTGCTTGAGACCTTTTGGGAGAACGAGTTTAAGTTCACCCTCGACGAGTTCATGGGCGAAGTGCATACCAACTACGAGACGTGCAGTAACAACTGCACACAGACCTGATATGGCAAAACTAGCCTTCTCTGGCGATTATGAAGGAGTACGCGGCTTCACACTCCCCGTCTGCCGAAATGACCACAACCAAGTATCCGATTTCTTGAAAAGGGGCCCAAGGCGGTATCACTTCCCTTCCATCTGCGGAGATTTCAATTCGAACGAAACCGAGGGCTTTATGAAGGCTGTAAACATGGGCCCAGACAGCCTGGCTGCTAAGACCCATCGATTCGAACAGTTGTGGAGATAATTCCCAGAGAAGTCATGTCTACTTCAAAACACCTGCCGGAAGGTTACTAAATTCCCATAGGAACTTCGAGGGTCTACGCCCTTTCAACTATTACATGGCCTTATGCCGGCATAATCATTCGTTTCCCAGATATTTGGAATGGACTACTACAAAAGAAGCTCCACAACCTCAAGAAAGTTAGTCAACCATTTCCAAATTCCCCACCAGCATAAACCTGCAAGCACTGCGAATGGGTCTATAACAGCACGCAAAGCATGGATGAAATGGGGAATCACTTCTTCTGCGACGAGCCGTCATGTTTGGGACAACATTTTGACGAAGCAAGCAAGTCATATCGATATGCTGGTTCATCCTACCCATCGGTTTGAAACCCTCAAACCAAGTGCAGGAAGTGGATGAAGAAACATGGTGGGAAGGCACCCTACAAAACCAAGGTGCCTTGGAAAATCGACATTGAAGATGCGGCGAAGTTGGTTTGGAAGCAACTTTGGCGGGTGTTACCGTTTACGGTCCCATGACTGTCAGTGACACTGTCGATAGATCCCAGATAAGTATAGAACTCGACTAAGTGGATGGAGTTCTGACGACATCAAGAGCAAGCGGTTGGGAAGCTCTTCCTCCTTAGCGGATATCACTTCGAATCCTGGTTGGTCCGAGCTTCGTACAAGCACCATCCTTCAACCCACAAGGAGACACTCGTGCGGCTGCAGATGTCATTACTAGCTATCCCAAGACCAAAGGCATCACACCCGAAATGTTAGGTACCCAAGAACACCTGGCAAACGTTGTCCGATTCCACATGTGCAAACCCCCAACCCCCCCATCTCATCCCCAACGCCATGTCGACGTCTTCCCAGTGGATTCATCCTCTTCGGACTGGACCCGAGATCCTCGGTTCGGCGCCGTATCCTACAGACGTCTCCACGGCCGAGGAACAACGACGAGTCCCAGTCGGAACGTCGACATGGAGTATTTCCTATCTCCGTCTCCGGACAAGAGCTATTGCTGCTTTTGGCCTGAGCCGCGAGTGAGTAAACCTTAGCGGGGCTACAAGTGAGCCATGGAACGCGCCGAAGGCAACCCGTTTGAAGCGGGCCCCTCCAAGCGCCAATTTGTTAAATATATAGTTTCTTTTTTGTCACGTAAAACTTTATTACTCATCCTATTAAATATCTCCTTAACCAAAGCTCTATTCTTAAGATCATTATAATTTAATAAAAAGTGAAATATATATATGTATTATAAAGTGATTCGCATTTGTAGCTAATAATAAGCTGGCATTCTGGAGCTAGAGCTAGAGCTGAAGAATACTGGATGTATATAGACCGATGCCTATGAATCATGAGGTATTGTGGTCTTTGTAACTTGACCAACAACGTAATAATAAGTCGCCATTTCGAGTAATAATTCTTTGGAACTTGTCTCTCAAAATAAGAGGTAAACAATACACAGTAAGGATTTTAGGCTTTCAATATCTCCTGTCAGCATAGAACTTAAGTTCAAGCAAGTTCTAGCGCGCTTCCTTACCTGTTAATCAAAATAAAGCCCCATAAAGAGAAAAAAGCGGAAAAGAAAAAAAAAACCCCCCTCAAAAAAATCTATCTAGTCTGAGGCGCGAGTTGAACGCGCGACTTGGAGTTTTACAGTTGTTAGCAACTGACGAAGAGCAAATATTGTGTGTTGTACGTACTATTTCGGTAGACTGAAACATTACAGCTGGCAGACGCTGTGATGATGTTATTACAGAATGTGAAAGTGACAGAGCAGTGCACATACCCATGAACCAACTCAGATACGACCGAAGGGTTTGGACTTGTTCTGGCAAAATACGACTTATTCTGAAATTCAATAATTATAGATAATTTGAAAAGGCTACCTAGCCCGTACGTGCCTTTTGCTCTGACCGCGGGAGTACCAAAATGAAATGTGGTTGTGGTTCCCTACCTGATATATATACAATTTTTTGCTCTCTCAAATTCATACTCAATGTGTCCTCAAGGGTGGATCACAACCGTCATTTCATTGCAGGACAGAAACAAAAAAGAATAACTATATATATCTTAATGAGGCAATGAGTCAACAAGATTTCTCTTTCGTTTTCGCGCTCGGCCAACAGGTGTGTAATTTGATGTCTGAGCGACCTGAATTTTATCAAGACCGTGGAAATGCTGAAACTAGAGATTTGTAAGGTAAAACTAGAGAGTGTGCTGTATAGCACTATTGCGAGCGCTTGTCAGTTTGCTCAGGGTGAAGGCCGTAGTCATAAGAGCGAGGGCAGAAAGGTGTCTCTCATTCATAACTACGGGCTAACTCGTAAGGGACTGTATATATAACTAAGAATACGGTAATAGAAAATTAGAAAATAGGATCGGCAGCAAGTGCCGTTATCATCTGACAGCTTGAACCGACTATGAATCAATCAAACCCGCACTATATTCAAGCCCTCCCGATTCTTCATAACTTGGCCGAATCATGGCATGCTTGGCATTAACCTTTGGTCCTTTGAACCACTTCGTGCGTCAATAGCAAACCAGAGTAAAGCAATTAACATGGGAGCCCCGTACACAAGACAAGTCCAGTTCATATTGGAAGAGACTAATAACTCAGTCAATAACTTTTCTGTACGATATGGCTTCGGAGGACTTACTTGAGGTTACTTCCAATCATGGGAGGTAAACACAATATCGGAACCATTAGAACGACGAATGCAACAGCGGCGGCTCCGATTGGCTTGCCAAACTGTCCAAGATGCCAAGGTCCCTTTCGAAACCTATTGCCGACAAAGAAGACTCTCAAAGAGATGGGGATTGTGAATGCAACAAAGCAAGCAATGGCGCCGACAGAGAAGATGGCTAGGATGGCCGACTTCCCGGCAAATATAAGGAGGCAAAGCAGATCCGACGGTACAGTTGAACCATACCGCATTGACCGGTGTCTTGGTGTATCTGTTCACTTTCCGCCAGATATCTTGACATGGGGAAGCAACCGTCACGGGCATAGGCATAGGTGACTCGAGATGCTGCAACCTACTACCCTCGACCCATGGAGAAGCCAGCGATTATGGTCAATGCGAGAGTGGCGAAGCGCAGTCTTCTGGGCAGAACCTGGAGCAAGTAGGTTGCCCACGGTTGGCCAAGGTCAGAGTTGAGGACTGCCCCGATGTCGACGACTGTGTACGCAACAACAACCTGCAAGACCCAACCAAATATGCCACCAATTGCAGACGTCAAAACAATGGCGCGCGGAGAGGCGACGTCAGCAATGGCGCATTCCTCGCTCAGATGAAAAGGCGCGTCAAAGCCTGACATTGCCCACATGACGCTGATGAAACTCATTAATATGGCGATGCCGTTGGGGAAATCTGTACCATTGTCGATGGTGCTCCACACTTGATAAGTTGGTGTGAACTTAGGATCTCGTTTTAGTAGCTGCAGGTATGAGAATGATGACAATGATCACTGCTACCATGTTGAAACTGGATCCCAAAGAATTGAAGACAGCGATCCACTTGGTTGGCATGCTGCTGATGCAACTTTGGATGATCATGAGGAAAGTGGTGAGGAGGAACAACTCGTAGTTCGTTGGTACGTAATCTGATCAGTTATTGACCGAGCAGCAAGAATCATTGCCGCCACGGAATAGTTGACCGATGGTGCACCTGTGACTTGTCCAATCCAACTGGACCAGCCAGTCGCCCAAGATGCAACAGGGCCCCAGCCTGGGGGTGCAAGAACAGCCGATGCATAATAGAGACCACCGCTGCATAAAAGAAACGTCAGAATATGCTATACGATGGACTGTGAATGCAATTCTGACCTTGTTGGCATTGATGAGCAGAGTTCAGCCAAGCTCAGGGCGACACATTGGATAAAGACCATGGCAATTATCCATCCCCAGACCATCCCTGAAAGGAGATTGATATCAGCCCAATATTCAATAACCGTCCACGATATTATGTGAGAAAGAAAGAAAGAGCAACACACCCGCAGTTCCAGCGTAACCCATGCCATAGAATAACGTCGATGCGAAACTCGGAAGCAACCCCAACACGGCGAAACTGACACAGAAGGAGGTCCAAAGACTGAATTCTCGCTTGAACTCTTGCTTGTAGCCCAAAGACAAGAGGATCTTCTCGTCATGGTCGACCGGCAACTCGTCTTCAATGGGCTGTAGCATGGCTGTTGTTGCCATCGTGGATCATATGAACTCGGGTTGTTGACAGTCCGGTTTTGTAACTCGCGGTCGGTTGATGTGATGCTAATTCTCCCTTCCAACACATGGAACAATGGCTATTCGAAAGTTTGTTGTTATTACAGAATACCCAGTAATGATTGTGAAGAGCACGCGACAAATAATCCAACAACGGAACAAAGGGCTGCTGAAGGTCACGGTATATAACGGATCTAGGGAGAGAAGTACTCAGGGCGCCTACTTATTAATAGCCATCGCGTACCGAAGAGCCGCAGGGCCAATCTTCAAGGAGACGAGGGTAAGGAAGAGATCTGTCGCTTCATCAACCCTGCCCTTGTACGAAGTAGGAAATTGGCTTAAGCCACAACATCCAAAATTGAGCGTGACAGAAGTTACGGAGGTGCATGCCTTGAGTTGTGTCTCAGCGCCTTTGTAGGGGTTGTGATGGGATGCCCTATAGAATACGCTCTAGCAGAATTCAAAACGGTGAGACACAACTCACGGCATGCACCTCCTTTAACTTCCGCGAGTGCCCCTTGTCAACGGGACTCACATTATTGACAAGGCAAGCCCAGTACCGAGTAAAATGCCACGGGTTTGACGACGTGTTGCTTAGCGAGTGGTTCGTCTACGGCACAGAGCCTTATCATCTGAAGGGCCAAAGTAGCAATTTCTTACTATTACGGCGGCAAGCAAGAGAGTTTCAGCCTTACTAGTGCACCGGGGAGAAAAAGGAGGGCCTGGGCCTCGGAATACGAACATAGCACCCCGGAGTCTTGTGAGGATCTACTTCGTATTCACATGTATGCTATCTATCAATTGCGGGGAGCATTTTCATAACCTCGAGGTACGAAGGTTTGAGTTATGATTTATTTAATCTCACGTTGCAGCGCAAAAGGGCTATGGCAGCAACCTCTGGGTGCAATGAGGGCTAAAATTCTGGATCCATCTCCGCAGGCGCCTCCCAAGACGCCGGAATGTTATCGCGTTGTCACTCAATGGTTCCTTATGGACCACATAACGAGTAGTGCCTACAGACTTTTCACTGTTCCGTCCTATATTGGATTTGAATGCGGGATACGGAGTACCCTGCTACACGACTGGCCGCCTCTTGTCCGAGGCTCGCGGCAGATGGAGCCTCCTCTCCACCCAAACGTTTGATACGTCGTAGATCTGCTTCCGAAGGTCCGGATTAGAGCCTGAGGGCCAATACAGCAAAACCCACGAAGTCTGTTCAAGAGCGGCTGTTCACTAGTCCAGCAGTAGGCTGCTGAGTGCTCTAGGCCGCCATACCTCTGTGACAACAGCTGCTGTCCTCGAATCACTCGTATCTCAGCAACACGGCGGCGTCTGAATCCATTGGATGTGGGAATTACAGCAATGAGGTCGGTGCAACGAGGTAAGCTGCAAGATTCAGAGTCAAAGCCACCAAAGCACTGCCCTCCCATGTTCAGCTACTCCTAACCGCGCTTCCCTGCTAAAATAGATTGCAACATCTCTCTTTCGTAGCCCAGTTGTGGAGGGCGAACTCGAGCTGGTACGATCATAATGCTCCATACTCGGTCCCACAAATTCTAAACATCTAGACCGTAAAAGCGCTTATTTCAAGTGGCAGAGAGTGTGGAGCGTGGATTTGGGGGTACCGGGTAAGAAAGAAGCCAAGGACATCTACCTACTATCCTCTCTCCCACGAGGGGATAATCAAAGACCTTGGCCAGGTCACCAGTTACAATCAGAGGCGAGGGGCGTTTCGGAGACACTTCGCCAGATGTGATATGACGGCGAACCGCTCTGGGTGCTGGCACGATGGCAGGCGTTCGAGGCGCTCGGAACCACTGTGCTGTGCTGCACTCGGAGCACAGAAAAAGAGTGCAAAGCATGCAGCGCCCGCAGTTCTAGGCTGAGGCACTCGGTGAATCCCATAAACGCCCCAGATCCTACGGGATTATTGGATTCAGTGGGCTTTATGTCTGAGTGTCGATGAGCCTGAACAGCTGTCAGGCCTCAAAATTTCTTGTTTTGCTTTCTCTTCTCCATATTGTAGATCCTTGGATACAGCGTACAGTATATAAATTCTTTGCTCTTCAATTTCAATAGAAGCAAGCACGCGGCAACCTAGGCCTTTTGAGATTTTGGTGGTGGTGATTGGTTGCTGCGTCTGACCCGATTAAGTCGAGATTCGTTATATCGAATTCTTATTTTAGTTAGCTCTGGCGCTTTGCTTTGTTTTAGAGGTTTTTACAGAAGGTAGCTGATCTTTTGAAACCGTAATTAACCTAATTGAGCGACTACGCTTAAGCCACAAGCCCACACCTATTAATTCCGGGTGTTTGCTTCAAAGCCTCCAATAATCACATGACTTGTTTCTCAGCCGCACAGCAAAGCTTTCTGCCACTCCCTATCCAGCACTTCGTAACATGACGTACGCGTCTATCATGTACCACCTCAAACCGTCAGAAAGCTCGAATGGATTTTCGTCATCCACTGATCTTGTGGAAGCACCATCACTAGCTTCGGTATTGACGGATTTACCTATGAGACCGACCCGTAGGCCACTGTTTAGAGACCGAGACAAATCGACAATGCGTTCCTCCACTTTGCGATTCAACCCAGCAGCCAGTCCCGGCTTTGCAATTTGTGAGAATCCTGCTCCGCAAGAAATAATGAGGCGCTCCGACGTTGAAGGCTGCCCAGGGTCGCGTGGCCTGGTTTCTTGTCGGAAGAAATAGTGCCAAGTCACCCTC
>CAVVSQ010000011.1:0-389517 GCA_963750865.1 uncultured Planctomycetota bacterium | reverse complement strand
AAGGCAGCGCGATTCGCGGCGTCGTGACCGACGCGGGCGGGCACCCGTTGCGCAACGTGGTCGTCAGCTGGCAGCCACCGTCGGCGTACCTGTCGTCCGACGTCGGACCGTTCTTCGACGTCGTGTACGAGACGAATACCGTCCGCACCGATGCGCAAGGCACCTACACGTTCAAGGGCATGGGCCAGTTCGGGATCATCCCGTGCTTCGACCCGTCGCAAGCGAGCGGCGGTGACCACGACGCGGTCGGCTACGTACGCCGGTGCGCGACCGCCGCGGCCGCCGCGGCACGGGGCAGGTTCGCCACGGCTCCGACCGTCGCATTGACCTCGTCCGCCGGCGCGACACTGCGCGGCTCGGTTACCGATCAGGCGGGGCGGCCGGTACCGGACGCGTCGATCGATCTGATCAAGCTCCGATCCTCCTACCAGGACTTCGCCAACACGGACCGGGGACGCTTCGTCGCCACGAGCGAGCCGGCCGGTCGCTATCGAGTCTGCGGCGAGTCGCATTCACCGCGCGCCGGCCTCGGCCTGTTGCGCACGTGCCGAACTGTCGCGCTGGTCGCGGGCCGGAGCACGGACGCCGACGTGCACATGCGCGCCGGCGGTGCGGCCGCGGGGCGGATCATCGGGCCGTCCGGGCGAGGGGTGCCGCGGCTCGACGTCAGTCTGGAGACTGGTTCGAACCGGCTCTCCGCCGAGGGCTACAGCACGACGAATCGTCGGGGCAATTTCACTGTCGGCGGCCTGACCACGGGCGATTACAAGGTGTGTTGGGATGCCAACCAGGTCTCCGCGGGCGACCCGACGGTGTGCAAGCCGGGTGCCTCCCACACCGTCCACGTCGCCGTTGGCCGATACGGCACGGGTCAACGCCACGCTCGCGCGCGGCGGCGCGATCACCGGACGGATCAGCGGAGTAGGGCACCAACAGACGTACGTGTTTGTCGACAGTCCCCGCGAGAACTCAGGGCACTCGGCGCTAGTCGGCCGGGACGGCGGGTTTCGCGTCACCGACCTCACTCCGGGCGTCGCGTACCGCGTGTGTGCCGAGACGCTCGACATCTACAACGACCGGCAGGTGTGCCGCTCGAAGCAGGTCATTGCCAAGCGTGGTGGCACCGTGCACGGGATCGATCTGCAGTTCCCCGCCGAGACGCACCTGCGGATCACGGTCACCGAAACGGCCGGACACAGGCTCGGCGGGGTGAGGTCGCCGCACTGCTGGCTTGCCGAGGCCAGTGGTGCCCGCGGCAGCCGGTGTTCGGATCACGTCCCGTCACGGTCAACGGCGTGAACGTGACGAACGCGCGCGGGATCGGCACCATCACGCCGACACGCGGCGGGCACTTCGCCGTGTGCGCCCTCGCCTACTACGCAACGGTGCCGTCGGCCACGTCGCCGACCGGGTATGCCGACAAGTGCACCGGCTCGACCTTCTCGATCACCGCACCGCGCGGCGCCGTCACCACGGTGCACCTCGTCCTGTCTGCAGGCGCGATCGTGACCGGACAGGTCGTCAACGCCCACGGCGACCCGGTCGCCGGCGCGCAGATGCACCTGCCCGGCTCGCCGGTCGACGACCTGTCGGCCGACACCTGGTCGTATTTCACCGACAGCTACAACCCCGGACCGGACGTCGACAGCGTGACCGACGCGCACGGTCGCTACACGATCCACTCGGTGCGCCCTGGTCAGGCGAAATTGTGTGCCCGCAAGGCAGCCGGCTATCAAGACGGCTGCCTGTCCGGCGATGTGACACTCACCGGCGGCTCGACCACGACAGCGCCGGACCTTCAATTGACTGCCACCACGCCGGGCAACCGTCCTGCGACGCAGGTTCCGGCGCCGACCAAGCAGCGACCCGTCCGACGGTTCGCCGTCGTCGACGGACACCTCGTCATCCGTCCCACCCAGCGATAACCCCCGTGGAGTTCCGATGCGTCGCCTTCTCACCGCCTGCACCGCGCTCGTCCTCGTCCTCCCTGCGCAGGCGGCAACCGCGGCAGGTCCGAAAGCACCACCACCGATCACCGGCCTGACGCCGTACGAGCTGAGCGGTCCCGTCCACCTGCAATGGGCCCCGCGAAAGGCATCGACCGCGTCGTCGGCCGGATCACGCGCGGGGGCACCGCGCCGTCGACGCCGACCAGGGCCGCAAGATCGACCTGGCCCGGACAGCGCGCACCGCCACGCTGAAGAGTCTCAAGCCGGGCACCGAGTACTCGGCGACCGTCTGGACACGCCGCGACGGCGTGCTGTCCAGACCGACGAAGATCTCCTTCGCCACGAAGCCGACCCACCGGGCACGTCCTGTGGGGGGCACGATCAGCGGACTCGTCACCGACACCGCCGGGCATCCGTTGCGGTTCGCGTTCATAGACGCGGTAGCGAACGATGGTGACGACCACGGCGCGACGACGGAGCTGACGGCCGATTCCGGCTCCACGTCCGGCGGGCCGTACACCGTCGACGCGACGTCTGTTCTCACCGGCGGCGACAGCGACGCCACGGGCTACCTGTCCGCGATCCACACGGTCGCAATCAAGGCAGGGCGTACCAAGCCGGTGCGCTTCGCCCTCTCCGCCGCCGGTGCCGTGACCGGGACGGTGACCGACGGCGCGGGACACCCGGCCCGCGGGGTCGTGGTCACCGCGCAGATCCCGCAGCCATATCTGCAGCCCAGCTTCGGGTTCGGCTCAATCTTCGGCGGCGGAAGTTCCGTCGAGACAGACCGCAACGGGTCGTACACCCTGACGGTATCGACTCGAACGCGGTCGTGCCGTGCTTCTCCGGCGGCAGCTACCGCTCCCACTGCTCGACAACGTCCCTGGCCACCTCGCCCGGCCACACGACGAGCGCCGCGACGGTCGCACTCACGAAACTCACCAGCCGGGCCGGGACGATCTTCGGCCGCATCAGCGCCGCGTCGGGACGGCCGCTGCGCGGAATCGGTTTCGTGGACGTGGTCTCGACGCGCGGCGGGGAAGGTGCGTTCCTGCCGATCTTCCGCGGCGGGCGGTACACGGCATCGGGTCTTGCCCCGGGACGCTGGCGCGTGTGCGCCGTGGCCACCACCGGCGGCCCGCTCGGTCTGCAGCCGGCGTGCGTGCTGCGCACGGTAACCGCGGGCCGGCGCACCGAGGCGTCGATGAGACTGAAGACCGGCGGCGCGCTGAGCGGCCGTGCGGTCGGGCCGTCCGGAATCGGTGTGCCGAACGTCCTCGTCGGCGTGTCGGTCGGTTGTCAGTTCAGTGAGCAGGTGCCGACAGATCAACACGGCTACTTCTCGTTGGCCGGTCTCCCGAGCGGCAACTACCGCCTGTGCTTCATCGGGCACGACTCGGCCGTGCGTGGCAACCCGACCGGCGTCGCGGGAGGGTGCACGAAAGGTCGCGTCGCCGCGGAGGCAGGACGCGACCGCATCGGCGTCGATCGCACGATGCCGGCCGGCGGCGCCGCAACCGGACAGATCACTGACGGCGCCGGGCACCCGCTCAGTCGGGTCGACGTGCACCTCGAGGCGGTGGGCAACACACCCGCGGCAGCTGCCGACGTGACGACCGGCCCTGACGGGCGATACCGCATAACCGACCTGTTTCCGGCCGCTACCAGGCGTGTGCGGCAGGCACCGTCGGGGTGTACGCCAACGACGAGACGCGGTGCCTTGCGCACCCCGTCACGATCACCGCCGCGCACACGGTGCGCGGCCTCGACTTCCGACTGCAGGGCCCCGCGCTCATCCACGTCCGGGTGACCGACGCATCCGGACACCCGCTGGCCGGCGTCGAGGTCGCCGCCCTGAGGAGCTGCACGAACCGATTCGCATGCCCCCCACAGCCGATCTTCGGATCGCACCGCGTCAGTGTCGACTCGGTCAACATGACCAACGATCGCGGCCGCGCGACGATCGCGGTGACACGCTCAACCAGGTACGCCGTGTGCGCGCTGGGTTATTACGCAGCGCGCGTGTCCGGCACGTCGCCGACCGGGTACGCCGACAAGTGCACCGGCTCGACTACTCGATCGCGACCGCACCGCACAACCCGGGTTCGGCGACGATCGCGCTCGACCGTGGCGCAACGGTCACCGGACGGGTGGTGAACGGAGCCGGCCACGGCATCCGCAACGCCGAGATGCACATCACCGGGTCCGGGGTCGACGACATCTCCTCGTCCTCGTTCGTCATCAGCGATCCGTTCGACGGCCCCGAGCCGTCGCCGTTCCTCGACAACCTGACCGACCCGAGCGGGCGATACGCGATCCACTCGGTCCGCGCGGGCCAGGCCGAGGTGTGTGCCCGCAACGCGAAGGGGTACGAGAACGGCTGCCTCAGCAGCCAGCTGGGCCTGTCGAGCGGCTCGACCGCCACCGCACCCGATCTCACGCTGCCGGCGCAGGTGCGCACGGCGGCGACGACGCCGGCACGGCCGCTCGCGCGCCGTCCGGATTGGAACGAGCTGGTGATCGGCGCGCGCGTGATCGAGCGCCGGCCGGCCTCGGCGGGCCCAGTTCCGTTCGTCGGTCCGTTCGGTTCGCCGTTCGCTCCCCAGTTCGCGTCCCGGCTCGCGTCCCCGGCCGCGAGCCCGTTCGGCGGGGCGTACAGCGATCCGTTTGCCGCGGCGCTGACCACGCGCCTCGTATTGGCCGGGGAAAAACGGGCGGCCGGATCGTAGATTCGAGGGCGTGACCGACGCGAGCGACACCCGCGCCGGTCTCGGCTACGGACTCGGCGCCTACCTGCTCTGGGGCCTGTTCCCGCTCTTCTTCCCGCTGCTCGAGCCGGCGGGCTGGGTAGAGATCCTGGCCGACCGCATCCTCTGGTCGCTCGTGTTCGTGGCGGCGCTGCTCGCCATCACCCGCGGCTTCGCCGGCGTGCGCCGGGTGCTGCGCAACCGCTACCAGTTCGCCCGCCTCGCCACCGCGGCGTGCCTGATCACCGTCAACTGGGCCGTCTACATCTGGGGAGTGAACAGCGGCCACGTGGTCGAGTGCAGCCTCGGCTACTTCATCAACCCGCTGTTCACGATCCTGCTCGGCGTCGTGATCCTGAAAGAGAGGCTGCGCCCCGCGCAGTGGGTCGCCGTAGGCATCGGCACCGCCGCCGTCGTGGTGATCGCCGTCGACTACGGACGCCCGCCCTGGATTGCCCTTACCCTCGCCGCGTCGTTCGGCCTCTACGGCTTCCTGAAGAAGCAGGCCGCCGTCGGCGCCGCCGACTCCCTCGTCATCGAGACGAGCGTGCTCGCAATCCCCTCCGCCATCGCGCTCGCTGTCGTCGCCGGCCAGGGCGACCTGGCCTTCGGCCACCACAGCATCGGCAATACCCTGCTCCTCGCCGGCAGCGGCGTGGTCACCGCCGTCCCGCTGCTCTTCTTCGCCGCCGCCACTCAACGCCTGCCGCTGTTGTGGTGGGCCTGCTGCAGTACCTGACCCCGGTACTGCAGTTCCTCGTCGGCGTGGGGATCAGGCACGAACACGTGCCGTTCGCCGAGTTCATCGGGTTCTGCCTGGTGTGGCTGGCCTTGATCGTTCTATCCCTTGACGGCCTTCGTCACCGAAGCGTCACCATCAAGAGCGCAGCTGCGGCCGAGCCGATCTCTGCATGATTTGCAACCACGCGACAGTCATCGCCGGCCGAGGGCCCTGAAGTTCCAGCCCACCGCGCGCCACTGAATCGGATCAAGGGCGTTTCGTCCATCCAGAATGTTCTTCTGGTTCACGACCTTGCCGAGCTCATCCGGGCCGAGGTCCCGGAACTCCTGCCACTCGGTGAGGTGCAGGACCGCGTCGGCGTCGCGACACGCTTCGCGTGCCGAGTCGCTGTAGGCGAGCGTCGGGTAGTCGATTCGGGCATTGTCCATCGCCTGTGGGTCGTACACGCGCACTGCTGCGCCCGCCCGCTGACAGCTCAGGGCGACGTCAAGAGCGGGAGAATCGCGAATGTCGTCGCTGTTCGGCTTGAACGCCGCTCCGAGGACGCCGATACGCTGCCCGGCTAAGTTGCCGCCGCAAACTTCGCGAGCGAGGTCCACCATGCGCGCGCGGCGGCGCATGTTGATCTCGTCGACATTCTTCAAGAAGGTAAGGGCCTGATCGACACCGAGTTCACCGGCACGGGCCATGAAAGCGCGGATGTCCTTCGGCAAACAGCCACCGCCGAATCCGAGACCGGCATGGAGAAATCGGTGGCCGATACGCGCGTCTTTGCCGATCGCCTCCGAAAGCTTCACAACGTCGGCGCCGGTCACCTCGCAAATCTCGGCCATCGCGTTGATGAAGGAGATCTTCGTGGCGAGGAACGAGTTCGCGGCAACCTTCACCAGTTCAGCAGTGGCGTAATCAGTGACGATCAGCGGCGTCTCGGCCGCGAAGATCGGCGCGTAAGCCTCCTGCATCGCCGCCAGACCGTTCGAGCCTTCGACACCGAGAACGACGCGGTCCGGACGCAGTGTGTCGCCGACGG
The DNA here is from genome assembly GCA_963750865.1 of uncultured Planctomycetota bacterium. Lineage (GTDB taxonomy): Bacteria > Planctomycetota > Planctomycetia > Gemmatales > Gemmataceae > CAVVSQ01. The sequence continues at coordinate 383,049 of CAVVSQ010000011.1, read as the reverse complement.
CGAGGCCTTCGCGCAGGAACTCCGGGTTCCACACCAGTTCGCCGCCTGCCTCGGCGATCCGCGGCGCCAAGCGAGAGGCCGTCCCGGCGGGGACGGTCGACTTGCCGACGACGACCGCTCCCTCACGCAGGGTGTCGGCGAGTTCGGAGAACGCCGCATCGACGAATGAAACATCAGCCGCGAACTCACCCTTCTTCTGTGGTGTACCCACGCACACGAAATGGAGGTCCGCGAAGTCCGTCGCGTCCCGCACCTTTGTGGTGAAACGGAGCCGGCCGGACGAGACGTGTCTCGACAGCAACTCGGGCAACTCGGGCTCGAAGAACGGAACCTCACCGCGTGACAGGCGCTCGACCTTGGCCACGTCGGTGTCAACACCGACGACTTCGTGTCCGAACTCGGCCATCGCGGCCGCGTGCGTCGCGCCGAGATATCCGGTACCGATCACGGCTATTCGCACGACTCCTCCCGTAGCCTCGGCTCATGGCCGGACGTCAGATCCAGACCAGCACGCTGTTGGCGGGTGTCGTCATCGGATTTCTTCTGTACGCGATCTTCCGGCACATCTTCTACATCCTGATCGGCGTCGCGATCGGTGTGTTGTTGGTCGTGTACCTACGCCGTCGTTGATATGTGCGTGCACCGAGGATCGCTCGGTGACACACCCTGACACTCGCTAAAGTTCCGCCGCGTGTCGCATCTGCGTATTGCGCTGGTCATCGTCGTGTTACTCGGCTGCATGGCGTGCGCAATCGTGATCGGACGGCGTCAGCGCCTCGGCCCGGTCATGCTTGTGCTGCTCTCGGGGCTATGGCTGCTCGTCAACAAAGACTTCGAGGGCCCGGTACTGCTGACAGTTGCCCGCGACCATGGGCTCACCACGGCCGATCTGCTCGGCCTCGCGGGCCTGATCCTGGCAGCCTGGCAATTCTGGCGCCTGCGCTGACGCGCTCGCCACGTAACGTCTGCGGTGTGGCAGAGAGACCGCGCGATCGCACGACGATCCTCATCGGCGCGCTGACGATCGTCGCGATGGCGATCATCGCTACGATCTTCCTGGTCATCACCTCGCCGTGGAACGACCCGCATCCGCGCTTTCACCCCAAGCCGGCGCACACACACGCCGCCCGACGTGGCTGACCGATCCCCTACGCTGGCCGCGTGACGCGGGTCTTTGTCACCGGCGGCGCCGGGTTCATCGGGTCGTGGTTCGTGCGCGCGGTGCTCGCCGACTGGTATCCGGGCCTTGCCGGCGCGCACGTCACGGTTTTCGACAAGCTCACCTATGCGGGAAACCCGACGAATCTTGCTGTGGTGGCGGAGGATCCGCGCTACCGGTTCGTCGCCGGCGACATCTGCTCGGCCGACGACCTCGACGCAGTACTGCCGGGCCACGACGTCGTCGTCAACTTCGCAGCGGAGTCGCATGTGGACCGCGCGATCGGCGGTGAGGCCGCCGGCTTCGTCACGACCAACGTGCTCGGGGCCCAACAGGTGTTCGCGGCAGCGCTGCGGCACGAGGTGGCGACCGTGCTGCACGCATCGACCGAAGAGGTCTACGGGTCGATCGAAGCGGGATCGTGGGACGAGCGCGCGGTGCTCGAGCCGAACACGCCGTACTCAGCAGCCAAAGCAGGCGGCGACCTCGTCGCCCGTGCATACGCCGTCACCTACGGGCTCGACGTGCGTGTCACGCGCTGCTCGAACAACTTCGGCCCGTACCAGCATCTCGAGAAGCTCATCCCTCGGTTCATCACCAACCTGCTCGACGGCAAGCCCGTCCCGCTGTACGGCGACGGCTCGCAGCGGCGCGAGTGGCTCTGGGTCGGCGACCATTGTGCGGCGCTCGCCCTTGTGCTGCAGCACGGGCGCGCCGGAGAGATCTACAACGTCGGTGGCGGACGCGAGCTGAGCAACCAAGAACTCACCGCGCTGCTGCTCGAGGCCACCGGCCGCGACGACAGTTTCGTCGAGCACGTCTACGACCCGCGCGGGCGGGGGCACGACCAGCGGTACTCCGTCGACGACAGCAAGCTCGCGGCGCTCGGCTACCGACCAGGCACGTCGTTCGCGGACGGGCTGGCCCGAACGGTGCAGTGGTACCGCGCCAACCGTGCCTGGTGGGAGCCGACCGGTCAGCTCCAGGTGTCGAACTCGTAGGCGGTGTGGTTCGTCCTCGGGACGGTCAGCTTTCCGACCAAGCTCGTGTGCGCCACCAGCGGGTGGTTGGCACCGTTACGGAAGGTCGCGCCGTCGTAGAAACGGAGGTGCTCGGTATGGGTAACGCCCTTCACCACACAGGCGCCCGCGCTCTTCGACAGCTTCCCGCCGGTGAACTTCCCGGTGCCGGTGAACGCTCCGGCCGATGCGGCCCATACCTGCAGCGTGTGTGCCTTGGCGTTGTGCGCCGGCGCCCGGGAGCTGTCGATCGAGAAGCCGTCCTGACGGCTCGAACCCGCGGGATTGTTCACCGCAACGCCATGGATGAGGTAGACGAACGAGGGGCCCGGCGGCCCGGCGCCCCACATCGTGTGCAGGTTGTTGCCGTTGGCCTGGAACGACTCGCTCTTGTAGCACCGTTGCGTGGACGGCTGCGTCGTGCAGTTGCTGTCGGCGATCACTTCGGTCTTGCCCTTCGCGAAGGACACGTGCTGGGCGCCGACCGTCCCCCCGGCACGCAGCTGCGTGTGGAGGATCGCCGTCCCGGTCAAGTTGCCGAAGTAGCGGGTCTCGGATCCGCTCGAGCAGGTGACGTTGCGCCTGCCGGTCGTCGCGAACTCCAGGTTGAGGACGGACAGCGCCGCGACGGACTGCGGCGTCTTGACGTGCCGTCGCCGGAGGTGGTGTCGAAGGTCAGAGACGACTGCGGATCGTGGCGCGCCACGTGTGATCCTCTTCGCCCCTCGGGAACGAGTGCAGGATCGTTTCGCCCAGCTGGCTCGTCGATCCGTCCCCGCTCGGGTTGACGCCCAGACTTAGCTGCCAGCTCTTGCCGTTGGCGGTGTGGACGGTGAGCGCCCCGCTGTAGAGCGTCGTCACTACCTGTACCAGCGCGCGCGCTTGGCTGGCGGTTGCGAGCCCGGCCACGACGATGGCGGTGAGTGCCACTGCAAGGAAGCGACTCCTCAGGTGTCGAGCCTTCATAGCGTCCTCCCAGATTTGGCTCTGTGGGCGCGGATGCTATCCGGCGACACGTCTTCGTGGGCGAAAGGTTCGATCAGGAACCTTGCGGATCGATCAGACTGACGAATCAGAACACGTTTGGCAGCAGCCGCATCGCTTCGGTGCTCAGGCCCCACAGCAGGCACAAGATCACTGGCGCGCCGGCGAGCCACGCCTGCCAGCGGCCCCACCGCACCCACAGCCACGCGATCAGGCACGCGGCGATGAGCAGCGCTTGGATCCAGAACACGATGTACGGCCATGCAGCCGGGTCGTTGCGACCCTGGATCTCGGACGTCGGGACGGCTTCCGGGCGTCCGGCCGGAGCGGCGACCGGTCGTCCTTGCAGCGCCGCGTCGACGTATCCACGGTGCTGGCGCGCAGCGCCCCGAGCCAGCCGGAACCGACCGAGGTGACCATCGTGAGCATCGACCCGCTCGCCGGGAAGTCGGGCAGCGGCGACCCGGCTTCGGCACGTCGAGGACGGAGTAGCGGAACAGCCCTTGGCCCGTTCGCACGGTGATCGGATCGCCTGCCTGCAGCTGCCCGATCGGCCCGAACGGAGCGCCGGCCGTGACGCTGCGTCCCATCAGGATCGTCTGACCTGGCTGACCGGGCAGCGGTGAGTCGCGCAGGTGCCCGGGACCGGTGAGCAGGTCGGACGCGGACGTGCCCTCGACGACCATCAGGTCGTGGATGCAACCGACGGCGCCTCGATCATCGCGACGGGCGTGCCGGGAGTGATCGATCCACCGATCGTGGATGCAGGCAGTGTGGTGGTGATCGCCATTATCCAGATGCTCGACATGTACTGGTGCATCACCGGGGAGCGAGACGGCTGAGCGTCGCGCAACAGGCCTTGGGCGAGGCGCAGGGTGGACCGCACAACGCGCTCGCCCGGTGCATCGATGGCCCCAGAGTTTGCAGGATGGGCCAGCACGAGAGTGTCCGGGGAGCGTGGCGTATCATCCTCCGCTCAACACGGCAGAACGGGTGCCTCCGTCAACCTCCTGGATGCGAGAACGTTGCCGAGAGCGTCTGGCCGCCGGGAAGAGTAAGGACCACGCTGTAGGAGCCCGAGGGCGTGCCGGGCGAGAGGTAGACGAACAGTCGCTCCGGCCCCTGGAGCCCCCATGAACTGCTCACGACCGCGCCCGCTGCCGAGACTACCTTCACGGCAGTACTGGCCAACTGGCCCGTACTGCCGATCAGATGAAGTTCATACAGCGTGCCACCCGGCGGGAACCCGGCAAGTGTCGACAACGGCGCCGGGCCGACAAAGGTCAGCATTGGTGGCGGTGGCGCAAGCTGGGTCTGTCGATAGGTCTCGAACCTCCCATAGAAGTCGCCCACGGTCATGCCAAACGTGCTCTGGAAAGCAGCCTGCCACGAGGGCGCTGTTGCCAGTGCGCTCCAGTACTGCTGAATGCTCGGGGCGCCGGCCTGGCCGGCTAGATACTCAACAGCCAGTGCACTCAGGCCGTACAGGTCTCCGTCGACATGTGCCGCCCGCGCGGGTCCCCAGGTTTCCAGCTGGACAAGCGGCAGGGAGATACTCCATGCCTGCACGAGAAAGCGCTGGCGGGCATCCGCATAGCTGGCTGCGCCTGCGGCATCGACTGCTTTGAAGGCTTCGTACTCCGCGCCGCCCTCGATCGCCAGACCGGCCCCGCCGCGTACGGACAGTTGGGGCATGAGGTGGCAATGTGCTGACCGGAGAGGAAGTTCTGCACCGTGTGGAAGTACTCGTGGGTGGCGATTTTTATATGGCTGGCATGGACGTCGTAGCCTGGACTCCGCCAATCCGGTGCGCTCGTATTGAAGAAGATAAAGCCTGCGCCGGCCTCTGCGTCGCTGCCCTGCCAGCGCTGCCGCACGTCGGCCCCCAGGGAGCAACCACCGCAGACCGCCGCCGCATAGGCGCGTAGCAGCGCGTCTACATCGGCAAAGGCGCTCACCCGTACGTCCCCACTCTGTCCAAACGCCTGCTGCGCGATGCTTACACCGCGGCGGATGTCGGCCTGGTCATCTGCACTGACCCCGTCGCCGAACACGAATGTCAACGCCCCTTTGCTGGGGGCTTGTGGCGGGACAACCGGTATGGCGGTCGGTGGGGCGGTCGCAGCAGAAGCCGAAGGAAGCGAAAACGTATCAAACGACGGCAAGGTAGGAGAGCCATCGTCCGCAACCACGAAGTAGCGGACCACCACTGTCCCGTCGCCGGCCAGGAAGACTGCCGAGCAGACGGAGCCGGCCATGGTGCCATCCGCTGAGCTGCAATCGCCGGCGTAGCTCCAGCCGGCGGATTGCGCTCGCTGCGTTACTGCGGCCGTCTGTTCGGGTGTCAGCGATGTCGGGTCGATCGGCGCCTCCTGTGCCGCAACGGGGCCGATGCGCAGGGCCAGCACCGCGAACAGCACAAGGGCAAAGCGAAGTTGTTTCACAACGTGGTCCTTCCCCCGAGTGGAACTGGCCGGAAGGGGCTGATTGCAGCGCCATCGTACGCATTTGCCCGTAGCACGCCAATGGAACGATCAGAGCCGCGCACGCAATTGCGCAAGGCCGCTCACTCAGCGCTTGCCGCGCAGAGCATACCCGCCGCTCACTGCGGATGCACGTAGTCGATTTGCGCGGTGGATTAGCTGAACGCCGACTTCTTGCACTGCATCCTTGCAAGCTCTCCCTTTCGTATGTCAGAGCCGTCGACCTGCCATCCTAATGAAGCTCCTCTTCTTCAATGAAGTGCCGCGTCGGGGTGGCAATAGCACTACCTGCGGGAGAGCCACTTGACCGTCAGTATGTAGGGCATCCAGCTCACAGCCGTCAGGATCCGTGGCGCTCCGCGCCACCTTCGTATTGGCGGGCTGGCCCGGGAATCTGTCTCCCAGAGTTCGGCAGCCGGCAGCAGGTGGCGCTGCGTCCGTAGAGCCACTCCAACGCTGGCCATGAGACTCACCTACTGCACAGTTGCAGCTGAGCCTGTCGCGAAGCCGCTGGCGGTGAACTGTAAGGGCTGCTAAACGGCCGTCAGAACGAGGTGCAGTCATGTTGGATGACGGAAGCATCGTAGATACTCGTGACGGGGATACGGCCAATAAGCGGCACGGGCATGGCGGGAGCGAGATTGAGCGCCCAGCGGAGCTGGGCCTGCAGCGGGCATAGCCAGGCTGCCCCAATAGAGCTGTTTGGACGGGGGCCTACACGATTGAAGAGGAGCATGAGGTGCTTGTGAGCATTCGTGGTTGGCCTCTGCGCACTGGGATCGGAGCGCTTCTGTGCGCCGCCGCGGTTGCTACCGTCCTGGTTGTGACTTCGAGGAGCGACGGGGGCGAAGGTCCCACGGGGAGCAGCGCAGCGCAGACGCCCAATGCCGATGCCGCCGGCCAGCCAGGACGTGCGACGTTCAGCGGAGTGCAAGGAACCATTGTTGTCACCAACGACACCGGGCAGCGGGCCAGCACGCTTTTCCTCGCTATCTTTGGGGAACACTCACCCAGCGCGCTCGGGGGATATTCACTGGACGCGAGCGTGGTCGTGAACGCTCCCGGCTGCGCCCCGGTGCTGTCAAGCTGGTGGAGACCGCTGAAAGTAACGTGGCCGGACCGGTGCGTCGCACCCGGCGTCTTGGTAACCCTCTCTCTCGGTAAAGTAATTTCGTGGTCGGCGCACCGGCAGCCTCTGGTGGGTCCGGCGGTACACGCCTGGGCTTCCACCCTCAGGCAGGCACTCCGGCGCGGTCACTAGTCTGGGCCTGGGCGGTTGGCCGCACGGCGCTCACACGGTTCGGGGCCACCCCTGCACTCGCAAACGATTGTAGCGTGAGAGCCGATGCGCTCGATGTCGTGCTCGAGCATCCAGACACAGTCCTGCTTCCGATCAGGAACGCTTCCGGGTGCACCGACGCTCCCGCATTTAGCGAGGCGCGGACCTTCAGCGGCGCCGGCAGCATCGTCGAAACGGAATCCCTGCTCTGGTCGACGGCCTGTGTGCGCCCGGGTGACTCGGTGGTCGTCACCGAATGGCCATTTCGAGGCGCTGGCGCACGGGTCGAAAACGGCTGGTCGCGAGACGGCGAGCTGCTGACAGCCGGGGCGACGGTCCCCCGCAGTTGCCCGTGCCGTGGCATGTGGCAGGTGAACCGCAGACTCCACACGGCGGGAGCAGTGTCGCGACGACAGCGGACATGGTGCTCGTGGCGGCGCCGCTGCGATGGGAGGTGGCCCGCCGACGACGGACATCTGAACGATCTCCGCCGCGACGCGTGGTCGACCGCCAACGGCCCGGGTGATGTAGAGCAGTTGCTCACCCTGGCCGGCGGTACGGTGCTGGCAGGACTTGCCAACGGTGGATTAGCGACTATGACGCCACCCGTCAGACCTGGACCAGCGTGGCGGCGCCCACTGGCCAGGTGGCCGGACGGCGCACGAACCTGGTGGCGTTGCCCGCCGGTGGCGCCTTTCGGGCGATCATTGATACCTCGGACCGTGCGCACCCGCAGCTCGGCGCCGAGTTGATCGATGCCGCCGACGCACCGCGGCGGGCGGCCACGGCGCCACTCCTCGGCGGAGGTGAGTTCTACGCCGAGCAGCGTGCGGCAGCCACAACGCTACGCGACGGCCGGGTGTTGGTGCTCATAACGGACCTATTGCGTGCCACCGCGTCCAGCATCGACAGTTTCGTGTATGACCCGGCGGCAGACGCCTGGACGGATGCCGGCGCAGCGCCGGCGATGAATCGCAGGGTCGACAGGTTGCTGGCTATGCCGGATGACACGGCGCTGGCCGTCACATCCGCTCCGCCCGGCATGCTGACCATCCACGTGGACACAGCGGTGTCGCTTCGCTTCGATCCCGTGCACATGACGTGGTCGATTGTTCAGGGTGCGCCGTCCTTTCCGGGGACGGTGGCATCGCGGCGACGGTTCTGAATGACGGCAATCTCTTCGTTGCGGGGCACCCGGCTGCTGACACGCTGCAGCCCAACGCCTACCTCTTCAACGTCGCCGAGCAACGCTGGAGGACGCTGCCCGGGCCTCACAGTCTGCGCACGATAGACGCTTCGGTCCTCCTCGAGGACGGGCGCGTGCTGGTGGCAGGATTCCGGTTTTGGACGCGGGTTCGCCTCGGAGGTCTACGATCCTCACGGAGCAGTGGGGCGAACACGGCTCCTCCGACCAGGGTGTGCGGCCGGGGGCGATGCTTCTCTCTATCGCCGGCACCGTCGTACTGGTAGGGCACCACGACGAGGACACACTGGTCTTCCAGCCGTCATCAGCGTGCGGGACGCTGATGTCGGCCATTTTCGCGCGGTCAGTGCACGCGCCATTGCTTCATCGGTGTTGCTGCTGATCAGTATGGCTGTCGTCGTGTTGAGCGCCGCACAGCCGTCGCCCATCGAAGGAGGGCTGCACGCCGAAATCGAACCAGTTCAACGCCTCGCGGGAGGGGAGTGGGCGAGCTGGGCGCGGATCTCAACGGTGCGGGTCAGCCGGGTGGCGGTCTCCTCTTTTGTGGCTCTCTTAGTCTTGCACTGGCCAATAGCTTAGAAGCGGCGCTTCTGAAGCTCTATGAAGAAGATATGCCCGCGCCAACTCTCTCTTTATGCCGTTGGCTTCGTAACATTAATCATCCACCTGATACCAAATCTGTCCGTGAGCATACCAAAGGTGTCGCCCCAAGGAGCTGTTTCAAATGGTGCAATAATCGTCGCGCCATCTACAAGTTTGTCCCAATAGGCGCGTAGTGATGCTTCATCTTCTCCACTGACGGCGACGCTGGCACTCTTGCTTTCTCCCTCCGGATCATCAGAACCTATCAACGTCATGTTATCGGTAGTAATTAGCTGACTATGCAGAATAAGTGTCCCTGTTCCGGCGTCTGAGCTGCATGCATGTCCTTATATGTCTGAAGGTAAGCTCGCCATGTTCGGGAACTTCGGCCCACTGGCGTTCGCTTTACCTGCGGATGCGGCCTGGGTTTCGAGCACGCTGCGCTTCTGGCCTCAGACAATAAGAATGTCGTCAGCGGCAATGCAGCGACCTTGCGCTATGCCAACAACCTGCAATTGGATGGCCGGTTTAAAGTTATCGGTTTGAATCAGCCGCGAAGCACTTCCATCGGTGCCACCGACGCCGATATCGTTTTCCGGCACGTCGCTACGGGCAGGCAAGGCCGCATTGAAGTCAAGAACATGAGCTTACCTTCCCAGCGAGCCAATCTTTTCAAGATCCAAAGCCAAATGCGGAAAATGGCCGAGGATGCTCGTCTGACCGGCGAACTACAAATATGGGGAAATCGCCAGAACGCTCTGGCGGGCGTCCGAGCTTTCGGTGCGCACCATGGGATTACCGTGGTGGAGCGGCTTCGCACAGGATATTCCAATGTCCGGCCAGATGATGTCGGTTTTCGGCAATTCGCGAATGGGCTGGACAATCAATTCCGTGCGCAAGCCAGAATCACCGCACTTGCTGGCGGGGTGCGTTTGGGCATGGGGACCTACATGGTTGTCGAGGGAATCCGGCAACTCGACAACGATCTAGCGGCCTCCCATGACAGTTATGGCGATTGGCTAAGAACCGGTGAACACGTAGCAATCGTTGCGTTGGGTGGCGGAGAAAGCATTGCTGGAATGCACCAGATGCTGCGACAGATTCCTCGGTGGACCAGCAGCAGACGGTTGATTGCTATGACAAAATGGGGTGGCCGAGTTGGAATCGCTGGCGGAGTTCTTGTCGAAGGATTTTTGGTGACGCAATACTTGAATGGCGATATGCCGGAACGCCAGTTTTGGCGCAGTCAGGCAAACATGGGCGGCGGCCTGGCCGGTGGCGCAGCGGGCAGCTTTGTGGGATTGAAGACGGGGGCAGTAGTTGGAGCAGGCATTGGTTCGTTTTTCGGTCCTGGTCCAGGTTCCGCAGCTGGAGCCGCGCTGGGAGCGATGGTCGGCGCTGTCGGAGGCGGGATTGGCGGTGGATATGCCGGATCCTATTGGCAAGTCGCGGCGTCGAAAGTCTCTATGTTCTCCAGGACAGCGAGCAACGGGAAAAGTACGCCCAGTTCCTGGTCCGCCAGTACCAAGCACCCTGATGGGCGTGCGCTTTTGTTGTGAGTGAGGTGGCGGTCAGCCAAAAGAAACATACCAAGTCTCAGTCCTGGCGGTGTTCAAACCGTGGCGAAGGGCTAAAAAAAAGCCCGGTCCTTCGGCTGTCGCCGCGAACCGAGTCACCTGCTACCGATCCAGCCCTTGCGCCCACCCGGCGACAACACCCAGCGCCAGCAGGATCGGCACCCAGTGGAGGTATTCGCCGCCAACAAGCGTGATGATGCAGCCGCCTCCCAGGACGGCAAGCACAAACATTATGAACGTTTCGCGATCGCGCATGCTCTTCTCCGTCTTTGTTTGATTCAAACGCTTAACGTGTGACGGTCGATCGAAGCGATCCCAAGGCCGGATACAGGCGCAAGACGTCTCGAACTGACCGCCGAAGCTGGCGCAAAAAGATTGCGTCATTCAAGATAGTTCGAATGGCATCGCACTTGGCGTCGGATAAAGAACGCGGCACGTAAAAGCTTACGTGGATTTCGTCGATCAAGATTGTCTTTGCCATGCACCCTCCTTTGGCTCGGCGCGGTTGGCCGCAGGCGGTTCGGTGCGGAGCAGCGAACGCACGCCGCGCAAGCTCGCCCGCGCCAGGCCGACGGCGACCATACCGCAGGCATAAAGCGCCAGGCCAGAGGCTTGGCCACGACGATTTGCACCGTTCGCTCAACGCGTCGTAATTCGACACTCATTTGATGTCCCCCGCTCTTTGAGATGACTGCGAGTTAATGCCGCTTGGTGGGCCGGATTTCGCCGTTGTTGAGGTTGATGGCCACCAGCACCGCCAACGCGAAAAACAGCACCAGCCACGATCCCGTGAGCCAGCCCGCAAGACCGGCCAACAGCACACTTCCCAAGAAGTAGCCCGAGTTGAGTTTTTGCCGGGCACCCATGCAGGTTCTCCTTTCTGCCCGATTCCATGAATAAATAACCGGCAGTGCACCCGGGTTTCGAGTGCACTTGCCGGTCGTTGGGAATTTTACGCCGCCACGTCGGTGTAGCCCTTGGCAAGCTTGGCGCGTGTCACTTGCTCGGCATGCTTGGCGGCGGTTTGCTCGTCGGCAAAGGATTTCGTGACGAATTGGCCGCTGGTGCCGATGCGGCCAAAATGTATGCGGACCTCGGAGCCATCGACTTCGATTTGCCAGAACTTGCTGGAACTGCCTTGAACGAATTCAAGGCGCCGCGTGGTTTGCGTTTTGACGCTCATCGGTTCTCCTTTTGTCAAAGATGGCTGGATGTTACTGCAGATGCCGACATACGTCGGGAACCGGGCACGCCGGCATCCGACAATTCTTGATACTTGAACGTGATGGTGCTGCCGATGCAGGGGGATTCATTCTTTCGCGATCGCTGAGACCGCTGCCCACCGCGAAGCGAGTGCCGTTGGCCAAAGCCACCAGCAAAGCTCCCAAGCGGCCACGGTGACGGCCGCTGCCCGGTTCGTGGCCCAAAACAACAGCCTCCGCATCGTGGAACGTTTTGACCTTGAGCAGCGTGCTCGAACGACCGGCTTCATAAATCGATCCAGGCCGCCGCAGCATCAAGCCCTCGCCACCCCTGGCTTCGATCTGGGCGAGCATTTCGTTGAGGTGGCTGGTTCCATGGCAAAGCTCATGCTGATGAGCTTGCGCGAATGCCGGCTTGTTCATGGACATGATCAGCTTTACGAGGTCGATGCGCTCTTCGAAGGGCCCGTCGTGGGCGGGCGCATCGAAGACCAGGAAGCGAACTTCTTTCCAAAGATTGCCGGCGTCCTGGCGGCGCACGATGCTCACCGTGCGCTGGAACTGCTTGCGGCCCATCCACAGCTCGCCATCGAGCGGCTCAAGCGGCAAGCCCGCCGTGAACCACTCGGGAGCGAAAAAACGATTTCCTTGGCGCGAGAGGAATTGCTTACCATCCCAAAAACATCTCACGCCGTCGAGCTTTTCACTGAGGAGCCAACCTTGAGGATCAATGCTGTCGTTCCAGGTTTCAGCCAACAGCAGCGGCGGCGCCTTCACGGAAGGTTTGCTCTTTGGCGAGCTCGCCAAGCCGGTGCCGACGCGCGCCGCTTCGGCGTCATCACCGCGCATAAGCCGAATATGTTTACAACTGCGACGGTCGATGGGTAACGATTGGTTGCGCCAGGCGGGACACGAACACGAATAGACGCCAGCGATGTGCTTGATCGTGTAGGGCTTGGTGGCTGAGCCCTGGATTTGGGTGGTATCGCCGTCCAACAGGTCAGGCATAGTGACTCCTCCTTTGGTGAATGGACATTAACCCTTGTTGGAAGGGCAGGTGGGGCACGACGACGGATTGGGAGCCGCAACTCAGGCTTCGATTTGCTGAAGTTGCCGCAGCGACGCCAGTGTCGACGCAACCAGGCGCGATTGCTGGCGATGCCGCTTCAGTGCCACCGCCAGGCGGCTGGCGCGGGCATAGCCTTCATGCAGATACTCCTTGAGGCTTTGGGCCTCGGCGATGAGCGCGGCCAGCGTGTTGGTTTTGGCAGTGGTTTCCGGGCCGTGAGCGTGGCCGTTGCCATTGGTGCTGCCGTTGTCGGTGCCGTTCGTTGGAGTTTGAGGCATGGGATGTACGGTCCTTTCTCGATGGGGTTTGAGTGGATGCGTGCCTGCTTGGGTGGAAATCCGAGTGACGTTGGCATTGGGCGGGATGGCTTGCGTTTTGGCCAGTGGCACCCAAATGTAAGTGCGGGTAGCGTCCTTGCAGACAACCGGCTTGTCGGCATCGACGATGGTCAACTCCGTAAAACCAAAGGAGACCGCTCGGGCCAAGAAGCGTCGATCGGTGTGCAAGCGCACCGGCGCGCCGATAAGGTGCGAGTCCGCCAAAACGACTTCGGTCGGATTGTCTTGACCTTCCTCTTTGACGCGCAAGGCCACTTGCCCGTTTAGATCGACTGTCATGGGGGCGTGCGCTTCACGGCTGCCGGGCAGCTTCGACAGCGACATGGTCAGGAAATCGGCATCATTGGGTGCTAGACGCAGCGTCGTGGCGCTGGCGTGAGTTTGGGAATGACCGCACCAAGATCGGGGAAGCGTCCCTGGGTGTCGAAGACCAAGTAGATGGTCCAATCGCCCACCTGGATGGCGATGCGGTTCTTGCCCTTGGCGACGGTCGCCGGCAGATCGGTAAGCAGTTCTCGGCAGGCGAAAAGATCCAAACCGGGGATTAGCAGATCTTCTTTCCATGGGAACACGAAGCCGCTTTGGATAAGCGCCTGGCGACCATCCGTGGCATTGATGGTGCCGCGCTCGCCTTGGAGCTGAATTTTGTCCGTGGCATAGCGAACGTTGTCGGTGGCCAAGCACTGCTTGGCGTGGCCCAGTGCCTGAACAAGCCCCGGCACAACCATCGCCGTGGACCAATCCACCTCCGGCACCGTTAGCTGTTCGTTGGCGGGCTTGGCGAGCGTGTACGACTTCCGCTGAGGGATTCTGCCGTCGTCCCAGGAAGCGACCATTCCCCCGGGACTCTTGACCAAGGTGACCGTGGCATCGGACTTGGCTTCAAAATCCGCCAACGCCTCGAAGGGTATGCGGATCGATTCTTCCTGCGAAGAGCCCGGCAGCTTAAGTTCGATAGTTACATCGGGCATCACGCCGCGCAGGCGCAGGTCAGCGTGGCTGGCCACCACTTCCACGATGGGCCGCTGGTTTTTGCCAGCGCCCGCCTTCTTGAGGGCGGCTCGAAATTGGCGGACACAAGTACGAGTGAGTTGAATCACGTTTAGCTCCCTATTGAGATGTCATGCATGCAAAAAAGGGCGGCATCCCGTTACCGGATGCCGCCCAAGCGGAAAGACAACGTATTACTTGCCCGCGCCAACAAGGCGTGGATGCGGCAGCTTGAACGTGGGTCGAAGATGTCGCGAAGCGACGACCGACGGCACGCGGATTTCTTGAAAGCCGACGCGACGAACACGGTCTCTGGATTCTCCGGTGGCGCGGCACACGGCGCGCTCCAATTGCGCTTGGGTCATGGCAAGATCCCTTTCTTGATGGCTTGGTAGTGAGCGGTTGAAGGAAAATGATCGGCTTGATCGAATCGCAGCTAGTCAGGCAGTAACCAATGCGAGAGAAGCCCCAAAGTCGACGGCAGAATTGAACTCGACCTTGGTGACCGCTGATGCGCCGGCGCAACTCGCCATTCACATGCTGAGAGCGGGAAGCGGCCGTTGACCGTGCCAATGGCTTGAACCACCAACGGTTCGGCCAAATAGGCGGCGATTCCAAGGAGGAAGTCTTCAAACTCTTCCTGGCCCAATGTCGGGTACTCGGGATAATACTCCTCGGCTGAAATGCCCCATGGCAACGGCCAGGCGGCGGGCCAACCGTCGCCATCAATCGTAAGGCGCGACTGGCCCAGGGAATCCATCTCGATCTCGACCGCGCAATCAAAATCGAACCAGTATTTGGCGATGATTCGCGAACTGGGCCCGGATCGCGCAGCCGTGGCCGGTTGCACGCAGTGGCAAACCAGAAATTCGCCATCAGAACCTCCATTAAGCTGTGGTGTTGATGCGTTCGCAAAGTCGATCGATTTCAGCAGCATCCAGAGCACGGACTGCCCCGTCATTGCTGGCGATTTCCTGGATGATGTCTGAGCGATTAGCGGCTTCGCCTTGCCCGCGTTCTTGGTAATAGCGCAGGGCCGCGAGAATGGTGTGCAAGTGGCGCAGCGGCACGCACACGGTGACGAATTTCGATGGCATCGTGGTTGTTGGGTTTGAGAAGTGATCAATCAGCGCTGAAGGCCGAGTTCTTTGAAGCGCTGGAGCCCTTGGGCTTCCAGGTGCTCATAGTTTTGAAACCCAGCGATGGCGCTTTCCACCGTGAAACCGGCGGCCTGCGCCGCGTCGCCCAGTTGGCCGGCGAAAGCCGCGATCAGTTCATTCCACTGGCCAACTTCCTTTGCCAGCTTGGCCAGGTCGCGCTCGTCCCAATACTTGCCCTCGTCGCTCACCTCGACCTCAATTACGCCTGTCTTCTTGGCAAAGTCCAGGAGCTTGACGATGGTCGCATGACAGCGCAGGAAATTGGTCACGCCGCCGCAAGCGGGGTCGCTGGCATACTGCGTTTTGCAAAAGGACCGCCACAGCCAACCCTTGAGCTTGGTGCGAATCCGCCTTCGGTTTGGCGGAACAATCGTTTGCGGATAGGAGCACAAGCCAAAGTTGGCCGGCTCGGAGCCTTCGCCGGGAACCGTGGTGAAGGCGATGATGTGCAGCGGCGCCACCGAATAACTGTAGGGCCCGTCGTTCAAGTATTGGCCCGCCTGGATTTTGAGCCAGCGGTTCGGATCATCTCGGTTTTGGTAGCCCACGTCTTCGCCTTTGAACTCCACCACGTCGCCGACCTCTTGGAACGGCAGGTCCATCGCGTATTGGCGCAGCCCTTCAACCAGGCGGCGAACCTCGTCCGGCCTGGTTAACTTGGTCTCCAAGTTGTAATGAATCGTCAGGCCCATGAAATGTCTCCGCCAGGTTTGGGATCGTTATACCAGGTAACCTTTGGCTCACCAGCCAATCTTCCAGCCAAGCCTTTTCCGCAGCGAGGGCTTGGCTGCGTTGCTGAAACGGGCCCAGCTTTGGACCATCGACCGGTGCCAAATCGGCCCACCAGCGTCCCTGAGCGTCAGGTTCGACGTGGCTGGCCCGGTGAATAGCCGCCTGGCCCAGTTGGTCCAGGGGAATGGCTTCGCCATAAACACAGCGGACGGTGCCGCGCCCATCAATTACCAGATCCATGGTTGTCTCCGTTGGTGCTGGGTTGCGCCCGGATAATGCGCCGCCGTGGCTGATCGACCAGCATGCCGTCAATGACCGCCTGCACCTGGCTAAGCTGGGTGGCCACTTGCTGCCGTAAGCCATTGTTGTCACGCAAGGCTTGCGGCTCGATGCCGCGGACAATCTGTTGGTGCGCTCGACCAAGGCGTCCAATTCCTCATTGGAGCCGACATTGAGATCGCGAAACCTGCCGAAATACTCGGTCAGATTAGTGATGGCCGAATCGCGGAAGATTTTGCGCTCACCTTCACCGGCGCTGAAGCCGCTCGGTCAAATGCTCGACCAGCTTGGCGAACTCGGAGATAAACGCCTGCTCGGCCAGCGTCACGGCTTGCTCGAAGCGCGCGGCCACGCGGGCCTTCTCTTGCTCGTAGATGGCAGGATTGAGTTGACACAAATAATCGGGCGGCTCGACGCTGGGAAAATCCCAATCCACGGCAAACAAACCTTGGAGAGAGACCGGGTAATCGTTGGCGTTGAACAAATCGCCCAGCCGCCGGCGTGCGGCTGCCTTGAGCTCGAAGTAATGGTCGTCCAGCCGCAGCACGGCGGCAGTCGAGTTCGGCGCGGTAATCGAGCATTTCATGATTGAAATGGTCAATTTGATGCTGGCGAATGAGGCGTATGCCCGGCTCGGGGTAAGGCAACGTCAGCGAGCGCCAAAAAGCCAGCACCTTGCCGCGGATGGCGGTGACGTCCTTGAAAGCGGCATGCCGCGTATCGAGCAGCTTTTTGCGCGCCGACAAGAAGTCACCTTCGGCGCCGAAGGACTCGGCAGCCTGGTTTTTCTGCTCCGGGGTCAACGTTTTGCGAACGCCCATCCAGGTGAACGAGATGCGCACGGCGGCGGTAGTCTCGCGCAGCCACTGCGCCGGCGATACGGACGTGGGGGCATCGACATGATCCAAAAGTGAGGTCATGGACTTCTCCTGGGAATTCGTGTTTTGGGTTTGGTTAATTGTCGGACGGACGGGTGATGCGCCGCGCGGCCTTGGGCGGCGCCACGCCTTCGCGCGTGTAGATACCGGGATTGTTGGCGCACAAGCAGCGGCCACTTGCCCAGGACCGCAGCCGTTCCACGGATTCGGCGGCAGTCACGGCCACGGGCACGACGTTGCGGGCGGCTTGCGTGAGCGGTTGACCTAAAAGCGCCGCCAGGCGGCAGCACGCCTTGATCTCGGCCCCGGTCCAAGAGGTGTCGTCGGGTTTTTGCTGATTGTCGGGGATGCCGTAGTAGCGACGGTAGAGGGACCAAATGGTCTGCTTTTCCGCCACGTCCGGCAGGTCGAGGAAAAAGACGCCGTCGAAGCGTTCGGCGCGGGCAAACTCGGGCGGCAGCTTGGAGATGTCGTTGGCGGTGGCCACGACGAAGACATCCGACGTGTGATCGGAAAGCCAGGTCAAAAAGGACCCAAACAAGCGCGTGGACACGCCGCTGTCTCCCTGCGAACCGACGCCGCTGCAGCGCTTTTTCGACCTCATCCAAAAAGAGTAGACATGGGCTCATCGCATCGGCGATGCGCAAGGCTTGCCTGATGTTTTGCTCGCTTTGGCCCACAAGGCTGCCCAAGAGCGAACCGACATCGAGCAGAAGCGTGGGCCGCCCGGTTTCGTTGCCGAGGGCTTTGGCAAAGGCGCTTTTGCCCGTCCCTGGAACGCCCAAGAGAAGAACGCCTCGTGGCTTGACAGCTTTGCCCGGCTGCAAAGCGCGCCGGCAAAAGTCTTTGAGGTTGGCCAGGCCGCCCAGCTCGGTAAACGACTCCGTGCCGCGATGCAGGTTGAGCAAGTTGCTTTTCTTGAGCATGCCCGCTTTAAGTTCCGTCAAAACATCGGGCCGGACTTGGTTGTGTTTGGCCAACGACAGGGCATACGCACCTTCCGCTTCATAGCGCGTCATGCCAGCACCGGCATCGAGGATTCGATCGAGGTCTTCGCCGTGGGGCATTTCATTGGGCTGATCACTAAGAAGTTCCCGGAGAATTCGCTCTAATTGATCGCGATCGGGCAGCGCATGTTCAATCACGATGAAGAGCTTTTCAAGCTCCACCGGGATTTGGACTACTGGCGAAAGCACAACCACGAACGTACGCCGCTGTTTGCCGGCGACGATCTGGGCGATGGTTGTCTGGATGACCTCGGGGCTAGTGAAGAAGCGGTGGAAGTTGTGTAACAGCAATAGGGCCGTTCCATTGGCGTCGGCCAAGGCCGGCAGCGCACGCAGAGCGGCAAGCGGGTCACCGGCGCCCGCATCTTGAGACGCGCGTTCGCTTGCCGGAAGTCGCAAACCGCTGGCGACATCCCAGACGGCAACTTTCCACTGGCCTTGTCGGGCTTGCTGCGCAATTTCACGCTCCGCTTCGTCGGGCTCGTGAGTTTGAATCCAAAGGCCCGTAAAGGCGGCGTTTATGTAGGGGATGATTTGCTCGACCAATTTCATGGATGGGGATCCTTTCTTTCAAAGCTGACGATTCGTGGGAATTTAAGGGTTAACCGTTTCCTCGAATCCACCTAACAGAACATAGCTACGCATGGAACCGTTGGAATTGGCGAACCTTGAACAAGCTTCTGTGTCTGATCTTGAAGCGATTTTCAAGGGGGCTGTGATGCGCGAAGACATGAAGCATGTGATCATCGACCGACCAAGAAGGGGCGGTGAAGGAGGAAAGAGCAGACCGCCGAAGGGTACCGTTAGACTCTGGCAGCGCATGCCTGCCGAGGAATATCCAAAGCGAGAAACCATGGCCCCCGGTCGGCGTTACAGTTCAGACTGCAAGTATTTGAACGAGCACTTGGCGCCGTTGCGCCGCTGGCTTCAAAGCAAATGCGGGCAGCCTTGGGACAAAGTGTACTCGGAGATCTGTGCCGGCTTAAGCGTTCGCAACGCCACGTCGGCGCACGTTCGCGATCACGCGGAAAAATATGTCGTCCAGACTACAATCCTTGTTGGCGGGGTCGTGTGTGACAGTGTTGGAAACCCGATCGACAGCAGGCGTCAGTGGCACTTTTTCTTCGTTGATCCCCGTGACCGAACTCTTCGTGCAATAAAGCGGTGGAAGCGGCGACGCAGCAAAGCGGCGGAACAGCAATATATCCATGGCAAGGACGAGATGCACCGGTATGTAGCAGTAGATCGAATTTGGTACGAGGTTGAACTTGCGTGGTTGCCGCAAACTGAAAAAATCAGCGTTCGCGACGTTTTGACAGGGGAAACGCTCCGAAATTACCCGGGTGAGGGGCCTTATTACGGCAATATTTTATACGCGCGAGGCAAGCGCCAACTTGGCAAACAGCAAATCCGCCGGCTCCGGCTGCGCGAGACTCGGTTAAAAAAGGAGAGCTAATTTGGCTGCCCAAGGTGTTCCTTAATGGGTCGATGTCCTAGCAGCCGGCGCGAGAGCATTACCACATCCATTAATCCGTCGGGCGGTCACTGGGCGCGGTGATTGGTGCCTGAAGTTGGCCGGTTGCCCTACGCATGAACCTGCGGGAAACGAGCCATCAAGCGCGAACTTGTTGCTGTTCTTCAATCGCGGGATAAAACTCTGACGTTTTGGTGTCGGCGATCTTGGCACGAGCGTCTCCTCCAGGAATTTGCTGGCACGCAGGCAATCGCTGCCCGAGTAGCCTTTGGTTTGCAAAGTCGTTTCGCCCCGTGGCGAGACAACGATTTCGATGATGCGCATTTGGAATTCTCCAGATTGGTGCGGCGGAATGGACGGAAAATGGTCGGCGCAAATGGGCATTGCACACGTTGCGGCAGCAATGAAAAAGACATCGGGTTAATTCTCCAGCTACGCCAAACGATTTGCGGTGGGGCCTTCAGACGATTAAGACTCGACGATTTGCAGTTTGATGGCGCCATCGTGCAGAGTTTGCTCGCTCACCGTGTAGCCTTTCTTGGTTGCTTCGATCCGAGCTTTTTAACCGCGTACGATTGCATGAAGCGGCCCAATTCCTCTTGCCGGCCCCACTGACCACCGTAATTGTCGTAGCTTAAAGTCCCCGAAGGGATGTCCGCTACCACGGGATACTGCCAGCCGGGCAACCGAATGATGAGCCCAGTCGCGCTACCGCTGAATAGCTCGGCGGTTCCCTGAACGGCCGGGCAATTGGAGCCGTTGGCAAGCTGCGGCCACGGCGGCGGGATCATGGACCTTGACTGGATCGTGACAACATGGCTCATAGTTCCTTCCCTCCCAAAATAATACCTGCCGTCAGGCAGTTGTTCTCTTGTTAAACCCCAAACTACGCATTCGGTCCAATAATTGTGTCGCCCGGCCCTACCACGCCGCATTACTCCCCGCAGGATAAGTAGGTCCTGTTGGCGAAGTGAGTTATCTGCTCGGTGAACTGGTGGAAGCCGGTCCATGGAACACAGTCATGCTTGAAAAAAGGAGAATCAGTTTGGCACCATGCGAGGCACAGATCGCGGCGTCGGCATATGCCAACTATTGACTAACAACAATGGACGAGCCGCTGGCCCAGAAGGACGAGGGCGTGGTCTAGTGTACCAAATAGTTTCAAAGGCTAAGCGGTCCGCCATCATTAGTTGTGCCACCGATGAGCCGATTATTTAGAAGGCGGCTCGTTGCACCCATGGCGTCCACGCGACGGGAATTAGGGCGGTGACGTGACGCCATTGAGTTGCTGACTAAGAATCCGGTTCCTCGGGCCGCAATTTGGGATCGTCTCATCTGGCGGGACTTCTACGGTGATCGGGTCTGATTGCATCGCACATTGTTGATTGGCTTAAGACGCTTTTTGCAGCTCCGTCCATCCGGCGGCGTCAGTCCGCGCTGGGTGTGCCATAAGGCAATTGCTTCGGCAACCAGGTTCCGGTTCCAACCGACGCGGCTCGCGATTTCCGTGTATTTCAGGCCTTCATCCCAGAGCTTTTTCACCTCATCGACTATCTGCACTGCCGGGTCCGGTTGACGAAATTCCAAGACGATTTCCTGACCATCGGTGTCACCGCTTCCCACTTCCGCGACGGTTTGGCGGCCCGCAAGCGCGTGAACGATCTGTTTGTAATCGATGCGGAATGAGCCTTGATAGTAAAATCGCTTTCGGCCCGGCTCACGGATCTCTTTCATTACGACCTGCCCGCCGACCAGTTTTCGAAGGGTCAGCGCGGCTGCTGGGCCGCCACCCCGCAGGACATCCGATAGCTCAGCCAACTTGCCTTCAACCCAAGCGAGGGTCGGTTCTGAGACCGGTTCTGTGGGTTGGAGCCTCAGTTTGCTGATTTGTTTCTCTAACACGTCCTTCTCGCGGCGGCGTTCGGTTAGCCGGTTTTTAACTTCCGGTCCTGCGTCGCCATTCTCAATCGAGTCAATTAGACGAGCGATTTTACGCTCAGCGTCTGCGAGTGCATTCTCCAACCCTTGAAGTTCTGCGGGTTGGCCCGCCATGAGTTTATGCCAAGAGGCGATGGTTTCCTTATAAACAGCTTCTTTCCAAACGGGTCTGTCAAGATTTTTCTGCCAATGACATCCAGAATCATCTCCTCGGCAAGTTCACGGCGTAGTTGCGTCTTGCAGGTACACACACCCTTGATGGCGTTTGGACAGATTAGGTATTTGCCGTTAATTCCCGTTACCACGAGACGCACGCCGCAAGCATCGCATAGCGCCGTTTGAGATAGCAGATACCTCGGGTGGTTTTGCGCATTTCCTGTCTTGGAGCCTCGGAGCCTGCCATCAGGCTTGCGACGATGCTCTTGTTCGGCTCTGTTTTTCTCTAGGCGGGCTTGGGCCGCTTCCCAGGTTTCGGTGTCGATTATTTGCAATTGAGGGAACGAGCGAGTCCATTTTTTAGTATCTTCGTCGGCCCGAAATTCCTGGGAAACTTGGCCCGTCGAGGGGTCCCGGACGTTTTTTGCTTGGCCCCAAGGCCACAGGCCGATGTACTTTTGGTTGGCTAACAGGCGGGCCACATACTGGTGGTGCCAGTGTGGCTTGGTGGAGCGGTGGTCCTTGGGAGCGCTTAACCGATTTAGCTCCGTGGTGATCCAGCGAAGGGACCTTTTCTCCCGCACAAACCAATTGAAAACGCGCACGACCCAGGGCATCGTTTCTTCGCAAATCACATAAGTTTTTCTGGGCTTGGCATGGCGGCCCCGTCGTCCTTGCTCACTGCCCGGAACTGGAACGCTTGTGTATCCGAAACAATAGTCTCCTGCCGAAAAGCCAGCCAGCACAGCTCCTTCCTGGCCGCGAAAAACGCTTGTGCTTAGCTCCTTGATGAAGCGCTCGGCCATTACGCTGATAATGGAGGCAAGCACTTCCCAGCCATCGCGGGCCGAGTCAATACCCTCGGTGACGCTGATGATTCGCACTTTCAGGACATAAACCAGCCTTTTGAGAATGGGCATCGTGATGACCGACTCGCGAGCTAGCCGACTCACCGAGTAGAAATAGAGGCGCTGGAAGCGTCCTTCCTCGGCAGCCTGGAGTACGCGTTGAGGCCATCCCGATCAAGTTTGGTCCCGGAGACGGCGGCGTCTTGAAACTCCAAATCGGGCGCGATGCTTGCGCCGTCATTGGTCGCCGCTTCCCGACACCACCGCTGCTGGTCGGTGATGCTGTCTTCCCGTTGCATTTCCGAACTAAAGCGCGAATAGCTGGCGCATGGGCCGTCGTCAGTAACGTCAGAATCGCCTTGCCTAGATCGCTTGGTGCGACCGAAGGCGCCATGAGTCGTAATCATTCCGGGAACGATGCAAAAATCCACTTGGAGGGGTAGAAACTGTGCTGACAGTGTGCTGAAAACGATGCCAAACAGCCCCAAGCAACCGTAAATGACCAAAGGCAACCAGCAGGACTTAAGTCTTTCGTCGGAGCGACGTTGAGGCGCAAACCCTTGGCCGGGGACGGGATGGGAAATGGGGCTTGATTCAATCCCCCCCTCTCCGCTGGTAAAGAGCTATGATTCGCAAACCATTGCGAGTGTTGAGCTTGCAACGCGACCGTTAGCTCGTGACAGCCTGTTGTCCCGATTTTGTCCAGGGGTGGCCGGCCCGTCCCGGCGGCGGTGGCCATTAAAGAAAGGGCTCGTTGCGAACCGGTGCCAGACGTGTCTGCCCCAGCCACAATCGCCAATGACGCCACGATCATCCATGAAGTTGCCATTAGATGGCCTCCTTTGCGCCGGCGTCGGCCGCCGACTTGCCAGTTCCAAAAGGAACTTTCAACATAAACACTTGCGAATCCACATCCGCAAGCCGATAGTAAACTGCACCCGTTGATTGATCGGAACTATGTCCCTGCCACGCGTCGACCGCGCGCTGCGGAATGCCGGCGTTGATGCAAATCGTTTCAAAGGAATGGCGAAGCGAATGTATCGTAAAGCCCTCCGCACGTCCTTTTGGCAAGTTGAACTTCGAAAGTAAACCGCCGAATCGCTCATTGAGCTTCTTGGTCGAAATGCAATGGTCTCCTTCGGGAAACTTGGCGCTTGGTTCGGCGGTAAAATACAGTCCAGACGAGACTGGCCAATTTACTAGAATTTGGCGGAGTCGAGGATGAATGGGAATTTTGCGCGATGAGCGGGTTTTGGTTTCCGCCCCAGGGCGGGAGACAATGTGGATCCAGTTGCCAGTCAGATCAACGTCCTCACGGCGAAGACGCTGCAGCTCCCCCGATCGGATGCCGGTAAAAGCTAGGGTTGCTACCATTACGTGCATCTTGCCTTTGCCTTCTTCCAACAGCATGTTGATCTGGTTAAGTTCAGGACCGGCTTTGGGTATCAACTTGGGCTTGGAAAGTTTGATTTCTTCGAGCGGATTTTCAAGAATAATTTTTCGCCTTTTCGCCCAGCGACAAAACTGCTTGACAACCACGCCCTCGTTATAGAGTGTCTTGAGCTGGTGGTCCTTTTTGCGGTGGGCGCGAAATCTGTCGAAATGGGCGGCGCCGAATCGGGTCATTTGGGTTACGTTGAGTTCGCGTAAGAATTGCACTAAGGTCTGCAAAATACCGCGGTATTTGACAAGGGTTTTGCGAGCACGCTCTTCCATTTTTTGGATAGTGCAAGTATAAGTCTACCGCATCTTGAATCGACGTACTTGGCAAAGGTCGTTGATACGATCCATCAACTAAAGTAGCTGCCAGTCTCGTGGCTCGCTCGATCGCAACCTTTTTGTTCGCCGTTTTTAAAGATTGCCTTTGGTGCTCGCCATCCCGCCAAAAATCAGCGCACCAGGTTTTCTTTTTCCCGCGTATGAATATCGTCACGCGATCTCCCACGCGGATTCGTTCAGTTGGGTTCATGAGCGCTTCAGTTTGTGCCGTTAAAAAGTACGTCTATGGCGCGGTCGCGCCAGATTAATACGTGCTTACCGCGTTTACGAAAGGCGCCGTCCAAGTGGCCCCGGGCGATCCATTGGTAGATGGTTTTGGGACTGAGGTTGAGAAGGGATGCCAGCATCGCGGGCGAAACAATGACCGGGAATTCCGCGCTGACCTGGCCGGCAAACGCCGCGCTGATTTCTTCCTTGGATAATGGACGCTTCCGCACGCTCACGGCACATTCCTTAAAGAAGTCCAGATGACCTCTTCAATTAATGCGAACGGCTGCAAACGCTCACGGTACGAAAAACGAAAATCTAGTACCCTCTGGCACGAGGGCAGAGAAGTGCATGCTAGCCTTTAACCAAGCGAACTCGCCAAGTGTCGGCGAGGCAAATATCTGAAAAAACTCGAAATCCTTTTGCTTTCTGCGGTGTTTGATGTAGTAGCCAAACCAACATCACCACCACGGGAAAGGATTTCGAGTGAACGCCAACATACGACGACAACTCGACAAACGCAAGCGCCGGATTGAGCGCCGCCTCGACAAAACCCAACTGGGCAATTGCGACCGGCCCATGTTCACGGCCTGTAACATCCACTACGAGATCGCGGACCGCACGCGCGGCCTGGCCCACGGAGGCATCGGCGCTTTGCATCTGTTAGCGCGGCGCATCGGTCTTATCGATGCCATCAATGACCAATTGCACCTGCTCAAGATTCATCTGCCCTATCACGAGTCGGATCACGTGCTCAACTTGGCCTACAACGCCCTGTGCGATGGCACCTGTCTGCAGGATTTGGAATTACGTCGCCAGGATGAAGTCTATCTCGATGCCCTCGGTGCCCGCCGCATTCCCGATCCGACCACGGCCGGCGATTTCTGCCGCCGTTTTCGCGCCGCCGACGTGCACACGCTGATCGACATCGCCAACCAGGTCCGGCACTCGCGTTTCGGCGCGGCAGCCGGCCGCGTTCTTCGAAGAAGCCACCATCGACATGGATGGCACGCTGGTCGAGACCACCGGCGCATGCAAGGCCGGCATGGATATCGCCTACGATGGCACCTGGGGCTACCATCCGCTGGTGGTCTCGCTGGCCAACACCGGCGAAGTCCTGAGCGTGCTCAACCGGCCCGGCAATCGACCCTCGCACGAAGGCGCCGCCGCCGAAGTGGATCGTGCCCTGCGGGTCTGTCTGGAGGGGGGCTTTCGTCGGGTGCTGTTGCGTGGCGACACCGACTTCAGCCAGACCAAGCATCTGGATCGCTGGGCGGCCGATTCACGCGTGCGTTTCCTTTTCGGTCTGGATGCCACGTCGGCCAAACACATTTTGGCGGATGATTTGCCGCCCCAGGCCTGGCATCCGCTCGAACGCCCGCCGCGCTACCAGGTGAAGACGGCACCACGGACACGCCCCAGCGCGTCAAGGAACAGATCGTGGCGCGCGGCAGTTCGAGAACATTCGTCTGGAAAGCGAAGAGGTGGCCGAGATGCCCTATCAGCCGACGGCCTGCGCTCGCAGCTACCGGCTGGTGATCGTGCGCAAGAACCTGGCGATCGAGAAGGGCGAGCAACGCCTCTTCGACGACTACCGTTACTTCTACTACCTGACCAATGACTGGGAGAAGCCGGCCATCGAAATCGTCTTCCGCGCCAATGGACGTTGCAACCAGGAGAACTTGAATGCCCAGCTCAAGGGTGCGGTGCGGGCGTTGACGGCGCCTGTGGACAACCTGGAGAGCAACTGGGCCTACATGGTGATGGTGTCCTTGGCGTGGAATCTGAAGGCCTGGTGGCGCTATGGCCGACGCCGCCCTGGGGACGGTGGCTGGAACGTTTTCAGCACGAGCAAGCGACCGTGCTGCGGATGGAGTTCAAAACCTTCGTCAATGCGTTCGTGCGACTGCCGTGCCAGATTATTCAAGCGGGTCGACGGCTCATTTATCGCGTGCTCAGTTGGAATGCGTGGCAGCCAGTGTTCTTCCGCACGTTCGCGCAATTACAGCACTGACAAAACGTACCGAAGCCGGAGTCTGGACGCTCCGGTCCGCCGCGGCATCGCTGGGACCAGCTGGTCAGGAAGGAAGGTGAAGATAAGCAATTCAAGGATGGATTACCGCACCCCGCCACGGGCTTGGAGATTCCCTGCGCCGACCGAGTTGCTCGAAATCCATCCGGCGACTTGAGATGTTCGCTTGTTTAAGGACTAGCGAGCAATTTATTACCATAGAAATCCACGGCGAATATCCGGCTTACGGGAAACGCATGTCCGCCTAAGTTGGGCTCACGCGGTTCGGGAAGATCGCAGCAGGTTAGCAACCCCAGCAGATTTCACTTCTCGTAAAAGGCGTTGAAGTCTCGAAAAAAACACCGGTCACGTCGGCGCCAGGTTGAGTTTTCTTAGCTTGAGGTTTAGGGGCGTTTTCAGAGGGTATCGAAGTATGTGGCCGATCTGGTTTATCGCCGCTTCCCAGCGATTTTTCAGCTCGTTGCGGGTTTTTAGGTATTGAGGATTGGTTACCAACCAGCTGGCGATGAAGGCCTTGGATGTTGATCGGCCCGTGGTCGCGGCGCTGGGCACGTCACCCAGGAGCTGCTCCAGTTCAAGGGTCGGTTGACTTCCGAAAAAGCTTCCCTCCCTCACATGATTTCGCTATCGTAGTTACGGCAAAGCGGACTTCGACCAGATTCGCAGGATTTACGAGGACCGATATGCGTAGCAAGAAGCAACGGCCGGCGCCTAAAGCACACGAACGTGAGTCGGATACTGCGCTTTGGGAGAAGTTCGCTCTGCGTCATCGCGGGCAACCGTTCTTGGATTTTAACCCTTTGTATTCACTTAATGAATCACTTATCACCGCGATCAAGAGCGAAGTTCCTGGCTTCTTCAAACCTGAACAAGAACGATTCGAACGTGATCTGGCACGCGAAGCCAGCTTTGCTTTTTTCAACCGAAGGGTTTTCGGATTTTCTGAGTCCGATGAAGCATCGCGGAATGAGCGTACAAAGGCCATAAGCGAGTCCATCGACGAGATGTTATCCGACGAGAATCGGAGAACCGGTACGGATGGCGCGGATATCCAGGCGATTAAGAAAGCGGGCTCGAATCAAGCGGCGCACTCGGCCACACCGGGAAAGCGTGGATATCTGCGTACCCAGCGCCGGTACTCTGGATCAATGTGATCGCGGTCTCGGGAGCGCTTACCCATCGTTGCTTGTCCGTTGTCCCAATTCGCGGGTCATAGTCCTGGGCCGGCTACCGCTCATGGTACCGCAGCTAGGCGAGGCTTAGGCGGTCAGGCGCGGAGCCTGTTGCGGCGGCGGCCACCTCACCGCTGCCGGCGACTGAACTGCACCGGGTAGAAGCAGTCGAGTGGTGTGCTGCTGAAGCTGAATCGCACACCCCACACCCCGTAGGTGTCGCCCTCCAGCACCAAGAGAACCTCGAACACGTCAGTCGGGTCTGCCGTGTTGCGGCCGAACTCGATCCCCTGCAACTTCCACGGGGCGGACGCCCCGAACCGTTCCGGCACCACGAAAGCCGTCAAGTACCCGTTGGCCTCGCTGACGAACTCGTCAATCTGGGCGGCGACGAACTCGGCCAAGTCGAGCCCGGCGGGGTCGGGGCCGTCCGGCCCACCGCCAACGATGAACTCGCAGCCTTGAAAGTCGAACACCCACACGCCTTCGGACGGCTGGTGCAGAAGAGAGCGGGGACCGATCGGCTGGCGTCTCTGTCCGAGCTTGATGCCCCGCACCGCGAAGCCCTCCCAGCCGCCGAACACCAAGATCACCTGCCGCATCGGTTAGCGCGACAGCGAACCCCGAACAGCCGTCATGTCGCCGCAGTTACGTGGAGCGCCTGGTTAGGCGGAACTCGTCTTTCACATTTATCGTTGGGTCCAGACGCTTCTTGCGCCGTCTTCTGACCAGGCCGAGAATAGCAAATGCTGCGATGTACACCAGGAGAAAAGGAGCGATTAGCCACAGATATAGGAGAAACTCGGTCGAGGTCCAATCCTGCACAATATCAAACGCGAATAGGGCCATCCGTGAGCTCCTGGGCTCCGTTGCCGCCCAACCATTGATTAGGCCGCGCAGCGCGGCCTAGTCGCCCGTGTTATAACTTATCCGCCTAAATCACGGGAACCCCAAACATCCGTGGTGCAGGCTGCATTCAAGGCCGGAGCCTGATTCGGTTCATTTGCATGCTTCGATCAACGGGCCGTAATGACGTTGGGCCAAATCCCAAACCTTATCAGGATAGCTCATGTATTCATACGACAGTTCGTACATGCGACCTACTATTGCCTCGGGAAGCACCGAGCCGGCCTCTTTGATTGTGTGCCCCTCGCCGTCGAGAACCTGATTGAGCAGCAATGATGCCGTCGGCTTCGCTCCAAGTAAGGCCCAGTTGTCGAGCCGTGGCGGAGCGGCCTGCCTCCTGCATCCAGTCGATCGCCAGGCATTCCAAGAGGGCGGTAAAGCGGCTGCCCGGTTCATGATCACCGCCCGTCCGTCCCGGAATAGGGCGTAAGTGGGCATCGATGGTTAGGCGGCGACGCAGGCAGCTTTATCAAGATTTCATGTTTGATATGTCCTCTCCCATGCCGCTGGCAGGCACGTCGATCCCGACAGCGCGCATCAGTGCCAAACCGTTGCCGCTTCGCAGAACGCCTGCGCGCATGCGGTAATCGAAGGTCATGACACCGTGCGCGAACTGCTCGGTGAAGTGGACGTTGACGGCGCACGGTCCCAGTTGCGCAGCCAAGTGCGTCAGCGCGAGATCGTGTGTGGTCAAGAGGCCGATGGCACCGGAATCGAGCAGGCGACGCACGACGGCTTCCGCGCCTTGGCGGCGGTCCTCGGAATTGGTGCCGCTGAACAGCTCGTCGAGCAGGAACAGCAACGGTTGCATCTGTGCCAGGTCGAGCAGTTGGCGAATGCGCGTCACTTCGGCGAAAAACCGCGACCGGCCTTCCAGCAGCGAATCCTGGAAGCGAAGCGTCGCTCCCAGGTTGAAGGAAGTGAGCCGGAGCCTGCCGGCGCACACCGAGAGCGCGGCCAAGGCAAGGACCGCGTTGGCGCCAATCGTACGAAGTAGAGTGCTTTTACCCGACATATTCGAGCCGCTGACGATGAGCACGCGCTGGTCCGCGCTCAGCCGCAGATCGTTCCGAACGCAACGCGCGGCCGGCAGCAGGGGATGACCGAGTCCGTACGCCTCAAAACAGGGGCCTACATCCAGGATCTCTGGGAAAGAATCGGCTGGGGTTTCATAGGCGTAAGCCGCCAAAGCGTTAAGTGCTTCCAGTTTGCCCAACGCGGCGAGCCAACTTGCCATGGCAGTGCCGTGCCGAATGCGCCAGACTTCCATGGCCAGAGTAAGGTGCGTGGTCCCGAGGAATGGGAAGGCCAGGGGCGCGTACCGGCTGCGCGGTGAGCAAGCGGGCAAGTCGGGCAAGTGGCGGAGCAGCCAGCGCGGCCTGGACGCGGCATAGCAAGAAAGAGTCGAACCTTTCGCGCCGGAGCCGGGCGAACATGGCCAGGATCCGGCGCAGGTCATCCGTGCCGATGGGAATGGGCGTGACAAGCAAACGCCGCCGTGACAGCTCGACGCCACCGCTTAAAGCCAGAATCACGAGAAACGGAGCGGGGCTGAGCCCCAGGAAGCAGCCAAGAGAGGTCAGCACACTCAGGGAGGCGACTGCCGTGGCCAGCAGTCGGGCTAGACGTACGCCACGCGCGGGAGCGGCACCCCAGGCATTCAGCGCGTCGAGGTTCACGTGCGCCGATACTTGCTCCCCTTGCAAGGCGAGGTCTTCGCGGAGATCAAGCTTCAGCGCGCAACTCGGCGACGCCGGCCTGGCGGTCGCGAACTTCGTTGGCCGAGGCAGGATTGCCGAGCCAGGCCGCGAGCGTTTCCTCTCCCAACGGGGTTCCGGCCAGATGCAGTCGCTCGAACAGGCTGCCAGCGCCGAAAAGGTCAAGGTCCCGCGCATAAGGATGGGCGTCGTCGACAAAACGATTTCCTGGCTCACCCATCCCAGGCCAGAGGTCTTCCAGGTTGGCAATGCGCCCCTGATAGAAGCGAACGACACGGTACGCTCGCCCCCACGCGCAAGACGCGGTTCTTCTCCAGAACCGCGGCGACGAACGCAACGACCGGGAGGCTCAGGAGCAGGGGTAGCAGCCGTTCTTTCTCGGCGAGCCACCCCAACGTGACAATCAGACCGACGGCGACGGTCCGCGCGGAAAAACCTGCGAAAGCGGAGCGCGAGCTGGTCCACGCGCGCCTGTCCGGCGCCTGTGCGGCGCTCATATTCGCGCGCGGATCAGGTATGGGCATGGGAAACAAGCCGATTTAGGGAAGATCCACCATCCGCGCTCATCGAAACAGCGAGCGTGCCTGATGCCGCTGCCCGCCGGCAGCACATGCCAGCACTCCAATGCTATCCTATTCCGCTCAACGTCATCTATTCGCCGGCGAAGCTCGGAGATTTCCGATTTTTTCACGGCGCAAATGGCGGTGCCAGCGCGCACCGGACCGAACGGCAAGAGCCCCCAACCACGCCTGCCACAGATTCATAAACATTCCATTCTACATGCGGCTCTCTGCTTTTCAGTGCGGCATGAGTAATGTGCTCCCTCTTTTCATGTGCATTGCATTCTTGGCCGGCTCTTCGCGTGCGTCGGGCCAAGACGCCACGGCCGATGGGACGGAGCGTCAAGCAGCGCGAAGTAAACGCGCAGCGGTGTTGCGGACTGTGTTGCGGACCGACGCAGGTTTCTCGTAGGACGAGTGCACACCGCTGGTATCGTGCGTCGGGATACCTGCGAAGACTGGAAGGAATATGTGACTCGGCTGATGTGCGCAGACGGCCATCGGCGGATGGCGCACTTTGCCGTGCCGCTCCAGTCATTTCGCGGCATCATGCGTCAAATCGATGTGTCGTCGGGGACCAGGCAAGCACGTGGAAATCCTCGACCTTGTTCCGGGGCGTGACCATGACCCCCTCGGCACGGAGCCGTTGGATCTGCTTGCGGCCAACGGCCCCCAGTTTGGTCGAACTGACGATACCATTCGCGGCCACGACCCGGAACCAAGGCAGTCGCTCGGACTCCTCGACCGTCATGTTTGCGAGGACAAAGCCAACTTGGCGGGCCGTGGCATGGAGGTACTTACCGATGGCCCCGTAGGTGGTGACGCGACCTTCAGGGATGGCAGCCACAATCGCCAAGACCCGCGACTTAAGCCGAGCTACTCCACCTCGTTTTGCCATTCGCCTATCTCCAAGCTAACGTGGACCAGACCGGCATCGGCGGCAGCTTTTTCATGCGACATCGTTTCCCAAAAGTTTAGTGAACGAAGCTCACCATATGCCAACCGAACGCGCCTCATCGGCGCAATCCGTTGCGATTTCCGAGCGGCTTGACTCTCTTCCATGTTCGAGAAACGCCATTCGATGTGCGAAATTCCGCGAAAAAACGCAGATAAAACGATAACACCGTGAGAAATGTACGCGCCATTTTGCGTTAACTGCTGGGTCAGAGTCGAGTTCGAGAAAGATCTCCGGCTCCCCGAACAGGACTCGAATTTTGACCCACCAGTTAGCCCTCCACACGGCCGCGCCGCGAGACAACGGAAAGGAACAGGATAGAGCGGGATGCTGTTGCGGCGGTGTGCCATCGTTTATGGTGTGGGTATGAGGCCACGGGTCGAGGTGACCGACCGCTAATTGGTGCTTCGTGCCCGATGGTTAACATGGTCCCGGGAGCTTGCGTTGACATCATTGGTGGCGCACCGCGCGTGTCCCCGTTTGGGAACTTGCTTGACATTCACACCCTCCCGCGCTCGTGGCCTCCTTCTGTCCCAACCCTTTCCTTTGTTGTGGAGGACGCCATGACTGTCGAGAGCAAACGGCGCTCCGCCCGTGCAGCCGAGCGGTTGCATGTGACGCACCGGCATGCTGCCGGCATTGACATTCACGCCAAGGTGCACTGGGTGGCCGTGCCGCCCGAAGATGCGCCAGCGCCGCCCGCAGACCATCCGCCCAACCTGCCCGCCCACGTGCGTTCCTTCGGCACCTGTACGGCCGACCTGATCGCCTTGGCCGACTGGCTGAGCCAATGCGGGGTTAAGACCATCGCCATGGAATCGACGGGCATCTATTGGATACCGCTCTTTGAGCTTTTGGAGTCGCGAGGCTTCGAAGTCTATCTGGTAGACCCGCGGCAGTCGCGGCATGCTCCCGGCCGTCCCAAGAGTGACGTACTCGATTGTCAGTGGCTGCAACGGCTGCACAGCTACGGTCTGCTGACGGCCTCCTTCCGACCAGCCGAGCAGGTGGTGGTGCTGCGCAGCTATCTGCGGCAACGGCAGATGCTGATTCGCTACGCGGGCCAGCACGTGCAGCACATGCAAAAGGCGCTGGAGCAGATGAACGTCAAACTGACCGAAGTGGTCAGCGACGTGATCGGGGTCACGGGCATGGCAATTATTCAAGCCATCTTGCACGGGGAGCGGGATCCGCTGAAGTTGGCCAAACTCCGCAACGACAAATGCCAGCGGACCGAAGCGGAGATTGTGCGGGCGCTCTATGGCAACTGGCGTGCGGAGCATCTGTTTGCGTTGCGGCAGGCGGTGGAACTGTATGGCTACTATCGGCAACAACTGCGGTCGTGCGATGAGCAATTGCAAACGTGCTTGGACACCTTTGCGGATCAGAGCCAAGGTCAGCCGCGACCGCCGCGGCGAGGTCGGCTCCGAAAAAGAGTGAACGAACCGAGCTTCGACTTGGGCAGCGCGCTGTACCGGATGGCTGGGGTGGACCTGACGGTGCTGGAAAGCATTGACCCGAATACGGCCTTGGTGTTGCTTAGTGAAGTGGGGCCCGACGTGAGTCGCTTTCCCACGGTGAAGCACTTTACCAGTTGGTTAGGCCTTAGCCCGCAGCACCAGGGTTCGGCCGGGAAGATTCGCAGCCGACGGGTGCCGCACGGGGAGTGCCGCGCCGGCCGCGCGTTACGACTGGCCGTGCAGGGCTGTTATCATGCCAAAAACGCGTTAGGAGCGTTCTACCGGCGCATCCAGGCTCGTGCCGGCGCACCGAAGGCGATCGTGGCCACGGCGCGGAAATTGGGAGAGCGCGTTTATCGCCTGCTGAAGTACGGCGCGGAGTACGTGTGCCAGAAGATCGAGATCTATGAGGCGGCCTATCGCGCGCGCCTGGTAAAGAGTTTAGTCCGCAAAGCGACAGAATTAGGTTATCGGTTGGAGCCAGCAGCGACCGCGACCTGAGCGTCTGCCAAAGGCGGCCGCGGGGAGAGCGGCAGGCCACAGCAGTCACAATCCAAAGGGCCACGCCGGCGGTGATGGGCATCGCGGGGAGGGGGAATTGTTGCGCGCTGGCCTTCGACTATCACTCAAATCTCTGAACAATTGAGGGCTCCCCCGGGGAGTGTTCCTTGGGAGCGGTTACGGGGGGAAAAATCCGGAGTGGACTGTCTGCCAGGTGCGCGCGGCAACCGATGCACTCGTCCAAAACTGGC
Source organism: uncultured Planctomycetota bacterium (assembly GCA_963750865.1). GTDB lineage: Bacteria > Planctomycetota > Planctomycetia > Gemmatales > Gemmataceae > CAVVSQ01. The sequence continues at coordinate 349,150 of CAVVSQ010000011.1, read as the reverse complement.
AACCCGAACCGCAGGCTCGCGAGCGTCTGTACGAGAGGACTGCAAAGCGCATCCAGTACCACCAACGACGCAATGCCCGCGCCCGCTCCTGCCACACGCGCACCACCCTCTGCAAGCTACACCGCAACGGCATCAAGTTGACCAACCTGCCACGTTGCGACGAAAATACGACTTCGCGCTGTAGTACTAGCCGACTCGAAACATCTCGAAGCAATCGGCCCGCCAAGTCAGTTGCAACGCGCCCGCAGGGGAACAACAAAATCCACCAGATCGAATTCGGTCTTGGCGGCCGGTATGACCTCACCATAGGTTTGCAAGTCTCGCCAGTGCAAAGGACCATTGGCCCCATGCGGAATCAAGCGGATCCGGTTGGCCGAGCCCTCCACTCGAACTTCGACAAAACTTTGAAAGAACGGGGCGCGACTGTAATCAAATGCTCCGGCAACGGCTTCGGCGCTGAACGGCCAGGCACGCAGGTCCCTCGCCCAAAACCACAACGGCATCTTCCAGCTGGGTGTGGCCTTGTTCAACTTGGAGATGACAGCATCCGTCCGGGGAAAGAACGCACAATCCGGCAGCGCTGGCTTTTTGGGCCAGTCCAGAGGGGTGCCAATGCTGATATAGGCGCCCCCGCCGCCGTTGACGAAGTGCAACATGGTGCGTGGTCCATCTGCCGCGACATACTTCTCGACATAATGTTCAAAATAATGGGTGTCGCCGGCCATGACCACCTCAACGTTGTGTTCTTTGAGGAGGCGATGAATGGCGGTAAAATGCTCTGAATCCTTTGGCCCCGACCACTCACCCGCGCCTTCCTCGCCACCTTGATAGCGGCCGCCTGCGTACAGGGGATGGCCAAGGATGGCCATGGCACATTTTCCACGTGCACGCTCCAGGGCGGATTTAAGCCACTCCCATTCCTTGGAGTCCACGCTGCGCAGTACTCCGGTGTCGACGACAATTAGGGCGAACCGCTCTGTTTGCACTTCAAAAAAGGGCCCTCTTTGCCACCCGGTGCTCACGCCATAATCCTGGCGTAGCTGAGCCGCTTCTTTTATGTACCGATCGATGCGTTTCTCGGTCGTTGTGGTCAAACGGCCATCGCTCTCGATGCGAGCCACCATACAGGCACGCGCGGCATCCGGCTGCAAAAAGTTGGCGGTAAAGCCTTCTAGCGCATCGTACCAGTCGTGGTTGCCCGGTATGGCGAAGATGGGTTTCGTGAACCCTTTGAAAGGGAGGTAGAATTTTGGCTCATAATCGAACATGGCTCCGGAGGGATAGATTACGTCTGACGAAATCACCAGGAACTTGACATCGGGCCGCTTTCCCAGGAATAGATACTGGTCCCGCAGGGAGTGTTGGGCAGTCCCCCCTTCGCCCGTGTCTCCAAGGACGAGGAAGGAAAAATCGGCGGTGCCGGAGACCCCTTCGGGTTCCACCAGGAACAGGCGCTCAGCGGGAACACGTTGATACTGCTCCTGGATGGCGTCGATCATGTTCTCGCGCCAGATGTCGGTGCGTGCCGCGGCCCAGTGATCCCAGACACCGGCGGCCCAGCTCTCGCTGTTGAAGAACCAACTGAAGCCCCACATCGGGTTTACGGCTATTAGAATCGCCGTTGCCGGTAGACCCACTTGCAAGCCCCAGCGCAGGGCCGCGCACGGCGACCGATACATTTGCGCCAGGCGCCTCGCGAAGCGCATCCGTTTTTTCAGCCACCTCCGGGAGAGCCTGCCCGCCAGGCCCGGGCCAAGGCCCATATCTAATCGGCCAAGGGTACCTTGCCAACAACGCCTCTCCAGAGGACGGCTTAGTTTGCGCCATGCCATGCGGGCGGGAAGGATGATTCCAAAGGCCAGCAACAGGGCCGTCGCGATGTCTCCAACGACAGCCACTAGAGGAGAGATCATGCCGACGAAGTTCCAATCAACGCGCATACGCCCGACGTGGATCGCGAAAAACAAGACGATGAATATCCAGCACCAATAGGCGTCGATCGAGCGCCGGCCGGCGTCCTCTTGTTCCAGCGACTCCTCCAGTTTTAGGAACTCCGGGTGGGCGGGCAGTCGCAGCCTTCGATCTGGGTGCAATCCTTCCAGCGCGGCGTCGGTCGCAACCTTTTTCTGCCGGCCTAAAAGCATCGCCGAGCCGGCAGCTACCATGCGCAAACCGACCATGATCACCACGACTGCCTGGCCAGCAAACGGCCAGTTACTGACAAGCATCAAGCCCAAAGCGGCGTTGACCAGGCCGAGCGCCAGCAACCACTTCCAATTTGTTTTGCCCATCCGGTTTTTCAGGGAAGAGATGGTTTTACTGACGCCGTCAAGAACAAACGAGCCACCGAGGAGAACGGCCAAGCCCCTCAGAACCACGTGTGGACTGCTCAAAAGCAGTATACCCACCAAGACCGACACTACGCCGCTGAGATAAGCAGACGCCAGGCTGGACTCGTTCGGCGCCCGAAAGGTCTCCACCATTTCCAGCGCGCCGCAACACATTAGCAACGCGCCGACGAGAAAAAGGGCCAACTGCCCTGACACAAATGGAGCAACCAGCGCCAGGCAGCCCATGAAAAGGACGAGAAGTCCGCGCATTTGAAGCTCTTAGCCTGATCGCGGAAAGTGCCAACGTTCCAACCTATAGCCATGTAGACACCGAAGGTAAAGCAGACCTACCGTTCGGAATTCGCCTCGCGCTTGGTTGCCGGCGGCATTTTACTGGCAGCTCTAGTCGCCCCAATCATACTACTCTGGCGTCCCTGGCAAACGTCTTCCGACCTCCCGCCAGGAACCGGACCGGGCGACAAGTCTTCCATTAAGTCGGTGCTAACGGCGACCGCCCCTGGCGTGACTTCGACCGATATCACCCTGGGCCTCAGCGCCCCTTTCTCCGGACCTGCCAAGGAACTCGGCCGCGGCATGCAGACCGGCATCGAGACCTATTTTCAGCACATCAACGATTCCGCCGGAGGTATTCACGGTCGTAAGCTCAAGCTCTTGGCGCTCGATGACGGGTATGACCCCAAGCGGTGTGCTGAAAAAATGAACGAGATGCTCTCGGCCCGTCCGGTCTTCGCGTTCATCGGCAATGTGGGCACTCCCACGGCCGAAGTTTCCGTGCCCCTGGTTCTCCAGCACAAACGTGTGCTGTTCGGCGCCTTTACCGGAGCCGGGCTCTTGCGCCGCGACCCGCCAGACCGCTACGTCTTCAATTATCGGGCCAGCTATGCCGAGGAGACGGCGGCCATCGTCCGCTATTTGTTGACGGTACGCAGCATCAAGCCCGACCAGATTGCCGTTTTCGCCCAGCAAGACGGCTATGGCGACGCGGGCTTCAACGGAGTCGCCAAGGCGCTGCGTAAGGTCGGCTTCGACCAGGATCGGATAATTCGTGTCGGCTATGAGCGCAACAAGACAAACGTCGATGAGGCGGTAGACGGCCTGCTCAAGCACAGGGATCGTATCAAAGCGGTGGTCATGGTCCCAACTTACGGACCGGCCGCTGCGTTTATCAAGCGCATCCGTGGTGAGGGAATGAATCCCATCTTCGCCAACGTTTCTTTCGTCGGCAGTAACGCCTTGGCCGAGGCGCTCAAGGAAATCGCGCCTGAATATACCCAGGGCGTGATCGTCATCCAGGTCGTGCCATTCTACGGGTCGAGCGCCACCGAGGTGTTGCGATACCGAAAGCTCTTGGAGAAATTCTTTCCCGCGGAAGAACCGGGCTTCATTTCCCTCGAGGGCTACATCGCAGCTAAGCTGCTCTGCACAGCGCTGGATAAAGCCGGGCCGGAACTGACGACTGAAAAGCTAGTGGAAGCAATCGAGAGTATCCATGATTTGGACATTGGCCTGGGCACGCGCAATTACATTTGGTCCTTCGGATCATCAGGGTTCCCACAAGATTTGGGCCGCGGTGCTGGATAGCAACGGCCAATTTCAGAATCTAGAGTTGGATTAGCCGGCATGGAAGAACAATAATGCCAGAGGCGTCGCCTACGGCCCGTACATTCGCGAGCGGAGACATTTCTAATCAAGAGGACGGCGCCAGGTTTTTCCGCCCATCCATACCGTCGACGCTGCTGGTCGAAATCGGCGGTACGCGACAATCGGTAATCAGCGTCGCAAGATGACGTGGATGGAGCCATCTCCGGGTTTACCCGGGCGATTGCTCTGCTTCCATTCGTAGGGCCGCGCGCAGCGCAGCAACTCAGTGCGACTTGGACGCCCGCTGCGGTTGGCGATTTAATTGCAGACGAGTGCGGCGCTTGGTCCCGGCCAAAGCAGAGTCCAACCCGTGGACCGCCTTATTGTTTTACGGGCGCCACTGCAGAAAAAACTGGCGTGGTCACTTCGCCGTCGTCAGCGGACTGGCGTCCAAGAAATCGCGTGGCATCAGTTCAAAGCTTTTCCAGACCATCGGCTGATGTAGCCAATCTTCGGAGCGGGGGAAGTGGTGGAAGCAAAGCCAGTACCAGAGCACCACGTTCTTGTTTGCTACGGACTCGCCGTCAGCGTAAGCGGGCAAGGCTTCCATGGCAGTTCTCGGGTCAGCCGAAGAGCGGGGGATTTCATGTGGCTTGTACAATGTGACCCAAAGATCGGCGTGCGTGGCCTTCTCGTCCTTATCACCGCGAAAGATCCCGGTGCTCCCGGGGATTAATTGGTATGAGCGCGGATGGCCAAGTGCGTTTTTCGATTTGTAATTGGCGACGCGCCAGGATCGAAACGTTCCTGGGTTGGAAGGCCGACCCGTTTCCTTCAAGATAGGCGTCCATGAACAGCGTGACTTGGCAGAATCAGTTTTGTCTTTCTCGCAGTTGAATTCCTCAACGGCGTTGTCGTCGCCATCCACGGCGAATTCCAGCCGATACAAAAAATTGTGGACGTGGGACGGGGCAAACACCTGCTCTTTTTTTTCATTACGGCCGATGAAGGCGCCGGTGGACGACGTGTCGCCCGTCGCCAGGTGCTGCGGCACGCCGGTGGCGCCGACCTCCGGAATCAGCGTACCGTCATCGCGGAACTTCCAGCGAATGATAAACGTGTAGCCGTCTTGTCCGCCTTCAAATCGGCCCGCCGACCAAAGGACCAGCGTCTTGCCAGGAACCCGTCCGAACTGGCCCAGGTAATTGGGGCCGGTGGCGCTCTTCATGCATCATCACCATCGGTACGGCTCCGTTAGTTGCCGCTCTGCCGTGGGCGTCGAAAACCTTGCACCATTCCCCAGAAGCACAATCAATGCCTGGCACGATGGGCGTCTGCGGTTCTCCCAGGCCGTTTTGACTAAGGTCTAGGATCCGAGGCTCACCCTGGTCATAGACGGTCAAAAGTTCAGCAATACCGGCGTACTTGAGGACTTTCCGACCTCGAAAATAAACATCGGTGAGGGTCGCCCTTCCACGGGTCGTAGCAACCAATTGAAGTGCCAACCCTCCCAATCCACTCTCCGACCATCCTTTACAGGTATAGGGGACGAAGGTTCCCTCTTTTGCGATGCCACTTGGCCGCTGAACAGTGCCAGCATCGCTGCTGCCCCGAGGCCAATAGTGGTGATGTGAAAAGCCGCGAACGCGCGGACCTGGTTACGGGACATGCCAAGCTCCATGGGGCCGAGATTCTCGCCGACCGGCCAACGGAAAACCCGTTCGCCGCTTGTTTTCGATGCGGCTCAGTATTTTGACCATACGGGCTATTTGCCTCCAGCGATTTCGCTCAGATGCGCGCCACCCTCCGTGATAGTCACGAATCCGGGCGCTCGCCTCGTCGGCCGTGTTCACGCACTGAGGAATCGTCAGATCCGCGGGGCTTACCAACGACAGTTCGGGTCTGCCAGACAAAGGACTCGCCCAAGTAATCAGCCCGACACAGCTTCGCCGCCATGTTTGATGCATGCGGATTCGCCTGAAGTAGTCGCTGGTGCATCCGCGAACGATGAAGCAAGCTTGCCCCACACTGCGGCGATCAAGGCCATGACGATCGTCTGAAAGAGCGCGAAGGCAGTCGCCGAAGCTACGGCGGGCGTGCCGGCGAAGACACCGGTCACGATCACGAGGGCGACTCCAACGTTGCGAACGGAGGTCACCATCACCATGGCGCTGGCTTTGCCGCTCCCTGCGAGTAGCCAACCGGCAGCAACACCGGCAAGCACCAAAGCCAGCATGCCGATATAACCCCGCAATGGCACTCCGATCAGCATGTCAAACTGCGCGAAGAAAATCAGACTCAGGGTCGTCAGATTGAGTACCATGCTAATTCGATTTGCCGGCTTCTTAAGGTGGTCCGCCAGGCTTGGCCGCCATTGTCGCAATGCCAATCCCAGGCACAAAGGAATGAACTGCGCCACCATCAAGGTGGTGACCACTTTGAGCGCATCGATTGTCAGCGGCGGACTGTCCGATGGCAAAGCGGGCAGGAAACCCAGCACGAAGGGCAATAGTCCCTGTAAGAGCAGCGGCGCCGCCAGCGCTGACGACCCGGCCAGTACCACCATCAATCCCACGGCCATGCCGACGTTGCCCTTCGCCATCCCGGTGAATGGCGGACCATAGGGGGCACCTGGACAAACCGCGCAAATCAAGAATCCCACGGCAATGTAGAGATTCGCTTGGAAGAGAATCAATAGGCCGACCGCGGCTGCCGGAACCAACAGATAGCTTGCCAGCGCCGCCTTGGTTACCAACTTCCAATCCTTGGCGACCAACAGCACGTCGGCAAATGTTGCGCCCAGCCCGATGGCCACCATCATCTCGAACAAGGTAACCGAGGCAACAAGGTTGGTCAACTGGTTCAGTTGATCGGGCGTCATGTTCCCCTCGGCGAGATCACTCAGCTCACGCGCGGCACATTTCACGACGACGGAGCGCCTCACATCTTCGCCATATTGCCCCAGAATCGCGCCAAGCTTTCGGTGCCGCCAAACAAGGTCGTGAAGTTGGTTGAGTCCACGAGCAAGACATGGCCGCCGCGCTTGCCGCCTGGCGGCATCCAGAGACAGGTGTTGAATTCCCGATTGCCAGCCGCTGTGAATGGATGCGGCCGAGAAAGATCGGCGGGCTGACTGGCCAGCAAACGAATTGACTTCGTGTCCGCAGTCGTCAGTGCATAGTGGGGCAGATGCAAATGAAAGTTGAAGGTGGTCACACCGTTCAGCAAGCCAAGTTTGTCCAGCTCTCGATTGACGGTCAAGGGCGCGATTTCCTTGGTTTGCTCGACGACGGCCGGCCTCAGTCCGAACTGGTTGAGCACGGGCACTTCGAGTGCTTTCATCAGCGAGCGCGTGTACTGGCTGAAACGCTGCTGGCGTGGCACGAGTTCATCGCCATGGTGCTTGTACTCCATCTGGCGCTGCTTCATGTCGGCGGTGAAGCCCACGTCGTGATGCGGCGCCAGTAGCAGGCACGTGCCTTCCCGGTTGAGCCAGTCCCGAATGGCGTCTATTTCCCCCTTGTCCGCTTCTTGCTCGGACACGAGATGGTCCAGGCCGAACACCATCAAGGTGTCGGTATCCGCGAGAACTCGTTCGTCAATGGGCAGCTTGTACCCTGCCTGGTCGATGCGCTGATAAACAGCCACGGGATGACCAGTCGTCTCGCCGACGATTTGCTGGAAGGCGAGGGTCGAACGATGGAACAGCTCCAACGTACCGGCGATGCCCTGCAGGAAATTCATCTTGTCCCACTCGGAGCTCTCAAAGCTCGGCCAGGCAACCCGACGAACCTCGGTCATGGTCGAAAACCGATTGTCCAGTTCAGCCAACTCGCGGTTCGCTTCCCACGGATAGCTCCAGGTCCAGTAGATGCTAAAACGGCGCTTGCCTGCGATGTACGGTCGCGAAATGTGGTTCTGGTTATATGTTCGTCCAAGCTGCTTTGGTGCGCTCATTGGATCATCCCCTTGTTGTTAGGCCCGCAAGGTACCGAAGGGCCCTGATCGCCGGCAGGAAGAAGTAGGGCCGCCTCTTACAGTGGTGAAGGCCGGCAATCCGTTAATTACTTTGCGGATCGGCCGCTTTGGAATTTTGAATTCCAGCGTGCCATCATGCGTCCCGATCATCGGATCGCGTTCGTTGCCGAGCTCATGAAACGTCCGGTCATTGGCCCACACATTTTGCGCGAACTCGTACTGCCGGATGAGACTGGCGCAACCGACGAAGGCTGCAATGCCCCGTTCGACGCCGTCTTCCGCGCGCCTTTGGGCAGTGGTGGCCCATAGGTGCCGCCGCGCCGAATCATCCGGCGGCGATTCATGTTAGCGGCGGTGTCACGCGGATTCATCCTCCGGATGTGCGAGCCAAGCGGCACCGCGTAGCCGTACGGGTCCATCTTCTTGTAGTTGAAGTCATTGTTGCGCTGCGGGTCCGCGCCGAGGTCTGGATCATCCTTATTTGGCGAAAGAACGAGCGGAGCGCCGCTGCGCCAACGTCCCATCAACTTCGCCGCGATCAGTTCCTGTTCCTCGGGTGTGCTGCCATGTGGGGCCTTGGCTCCGATCTGCGCTGGGCGGTGACCAACCGTTTCGGTGTTCAGGGAGAAGTCTACTTGGGACAGACGCTCGGCACGTACGGTGGCGGGATTCTCCAAGACGTCAATTCCGTCACGTTCCGGGGCGTCCATACCGCGGGCGGGTGGTGCGAATTCTACTGCTACCTATGCCCGGACAAACTTCACAGTCACATCGGCTACGGGATCGATGATCCACGGGATCGCGACCTCGCTCCGGGCCAGCGACTGCGCAACGAGGCCTATTTTGCCAACCTGATCTGGGATGTGACGCAGGCATTCCGGGTTGGCGGGGAACTCACCTATCGTAAGACATCCTACATGGGACTGCCGAACAATGATGGTGTCGGTTGTCAAATGCAGGTGCAGTGGAAGTTCTAGCCTAATTTAGTTCGATTCCAACGGTCACGCATCGGCCCAATTCGTGTGCCGCGCTTCATCGAGCCGCTAGCGCGCCTCGCCTGGCCGTTGCCGCCGGGCATTTCAGCCGAGGAGTATTATCCCGAGTACCCGACGTTGGGCCAGGAAGAGTTTGAAGACTTCCTCGTTGGAATCGCCTCCAACGCTTGTGGCTCGATGCCGCGGACGATCTGCTGGTGGCGCTTGACCAAGGCGTCCAATTCCTCGTTGGAGCGGACATTGAGGTCGCGAAATCTGCCGAAATACTCGGTCAAGTTGGTGATGGCCGAATCGCGGAAGATTTTGCGCTCACCTCCGCCTGCGCTAAGCCGTTCGGTCAGATGTTCAACCAGCTTGGCAAACTCGGAGATAAACGCCTGCTCGGCCAGCGTCACGGCTTGCTGGAAGCGCGCGGCCACACGCACCTTCTCTTGTTCATAAATCGCGGGGTTCAGCTGGCACAAATAATCGGGCGGCTCGACGCTGGGATAATCCCAATCCACGGCAAACAAACCTTGGAGAGAGACCGGGTAGTCGTTGGCGTTGAACAAATCGCCCAGCCGCCGGCGCGGCTGCCTTGAGCTCGAAGTAATGATCGTTCAGTCGGAGCACGGCGGCATGGAGCTCGGCGCGGTAATCAAGCAACTCTTGATTGAAATGGTCGATTTGATGCTGGCGAATGAGGCGTAAGCCCGGCTCGGGGTAAGGCAGCGTCAGCGATCGCCAAAAAGCCAGCACCTTGCCGCGGATGGCGGTGACATCCTTGAAGGCGGCATGCCGCGTATCGAGCAGCTTCTTGCGCGCCGACAGGAAGTCGCCTTCGGCGCCGAACGACTCGGCGGCTTGGTTCTTCTGCTCTGGGGTCAAGGTCTTGCGAACGCCCATCCATGTAAACGAGACGCGCACGGCGGCGGTGGTCTCGCGCAGCCACTGCGCCGGCGATACGGACGTGGGGGCATCCACATGATCCAAAAGTGAGGTCATGGACTTCTCCTGGGAATTAGTATTTTGGGTTTGGTTAATTGTCGGACGGACGGGTGATGCGCCGCGCGGCCTTGGGCGGCGCCACGCCTTCGCGCAGGTAGATGCCGGGATTGTTGGCGCACAAGCAGCGGCCACTTGCCCAGGACCGCAGCCGTTCCACCGATTCGGCGGCAGTCACGGCCACGGGCACGACGTTGCGGGCCGCTTGCGTGAGCGGTTGACCTAAAAGCGCTGCCAGGCGGCAACACGCCTTGATCTCGGCCCCGGTCCAAGAGGCGTCGTCAGGCCTCTGCTGACTGTCAGGGATACCAAAGTGGCGCCGGTAGAGGGACCAGATTGTTTGCTTTTCCGCCACATCGGGCAGGTCGAGGAAAAAGACACCATCGAAGCGTTCGGCGCGGGCAAACTCCGGCGGTAGCTTGGAGATGTCGTTGGCCGTGGCCACCACAAAGACATCCGACGTGTGATCGGAAAGCCAGGTCAAAAAGGACCCAAACAAGCGCGTGGACACGCCGCTGTCTCCCTGCGAACCGACGCCGCTCAGCGCTTTTTCGACCTCGTCCAAAAAGAGTAGACATGGGCTCATCGCATCGGCGATGCGCAAGGCTTGCCTGATGTTTTGCTCGCTTTGGCCCACAAGGCTACCCATGAGCGAACCGACATCGAGCAGAAGTGTGGGCCGCCCGGTTTCGTTGCCAAGGGCTTTGGCAAAGGCGCTCTTCCCCGTCCCTGGAACGCCCAAGAGAAGAACGCCGCGTGGCTTCACAGCTTTGGCCGGCTGCAAGGCGCGCCGGCAAAAGTCTTTGAGGTTGGCCAGGCCGCCCAGCTCCCTAAACGACTCCGTGCCCCGATGCAGGTTGAGCAAGTTGCTTTTCTTGAGCATGCCCGCTTTGAGTTCCGTCAAAACGTCGGGCCGGACTTGATTGTGTTTTGCCAACGACAGGGCATACGCGCCTTCGGCTTCGTAGCGCGTCATGCCAGCACCGGCATCGAGGATTCGATCGAGGTCTTCACCGTGGGGCATTTCATTGGGCTGATCACTAAGAAGTTCCCGAAGAATGCGCTCCAACTGATCGCGATCGGGCAGCGCGTGTTCAATCACAACAAAGAGCTTTTCCAGTTCCATATTCTTCACTACGGAGGTATCATGCCTAAGCCTTCCACTGCCCGGCGGAATCGTCCTAAGGCAGCGGACCGGACAGCGCGTCCGCTACAACGGGGTACTTCCAGCCGGACAAATGGATAACGACGCCGCTGGCGGTGCCGCCGAACAAATCAACCGTCCCCGCATGCGGGGACGGTAATTTGAGCCGTTGGCAAGCAGCGGCCAACGCGCCCCCGTCATGAATGCTGGTTGAATCGAGACGATGTGACTCATGAATTCTCCTTTTTTCGCAAAGAATTTGGCGATGTCTGACGCTCCACGACGGCTGCGTCTCTTTTGGCCACGTGCTCAGTTACGAGTTGTTCCGCGATCCGGTCGGCAATTGAGTCAAGTAGCCAATCCAGCGTTTTTCGAACCTGCGCATCCAGCGCACGCGGGTCCTGAAGGATAACCATTAGGCGTCTCCACAAGGCCTAGAAATGAAAAGGGCCCGACACTACTTTGGTAGTCTCGGGCCTTTGCCACAGATCAGTTAGGTTGGGCAATGAATGTCAATTGTCGCAAAGCGGCTCAAATTGGTAGCGTTTGTGCTTATGCCTTCGTAGTTTCGTACAGTCCGAAGGTGGCTCATTCACTGCAACGTAGGGATCCTTGAGCACGCGTTCCTGCATCAGCCGATCGAGGGCCGCTGCTTTCTGGACTGCCGTTGAAGTGATGCCAAGTTTCGCGGCGACCTGTCGTTCCGTCAGCCCTTGTGCCCGCTGCTTCATGACTTGCTCGCGGAACACTACGCGCTGCGGCGGGTCGAACAGATCTACCGTCAGTTCGCTACGAAACGTCTTTATTAACTCGTTGTCCTCGATGTTCGTGCCGAGCAACGGGACCAAGTTGAGCTGAAGTTTGGCGCGAAGGACAATGGCAGCACCGTCGCATAGGCGGAACGGGTAGACCGACACCTCGGGCAAGAGGTGCTGGACCCGTCCGCTGAACTCGGGCGTGTCAACGGCAATAGCTTCGAGGACTTTTCTGGCCCGTCGCTTAATTTCGTTTGTGGTTGGCAAGGTGAAGGTATCTGTCGGTTCCCGTCGCAGTTGCTCGACTTTTAATTGGACTTGGCCCCAAACTTGCCATCGAAGGTGACGCCATTCCAACAGCGATAGTCTCGGCAGCCTGAGCACATCATGTGGTCTTTTTGGCCGTGCCCGCCCCAGTAATACAAGCGGTTGCAAACCCCGCAACGGAGATGCTGGCCTGGGAAGACTGTGCGTTTTATGGATACCCCGGCCCGGGGATCGGACCCGTTCACCGGCTTTCGCCCCCGCCCGCGGTTCGTGATATCCAACAACGCGTTCACCTCGTCCCATAACATGGGATCCACGTGCGCGAGGTGGGGACACTCCTTAAACTTCGGCCCAGCGGGATTGAGCACCGATACTCGCCGCCCGGTCTCATTGTGTTTGATCGTGTGCTTAATGCCGCGTGCTGGCAGGCCCTTCAGCAGCGGGTTACGCGTCACTCGCCGCACCATTCTGCAATCCCATTTTTGATTATCACAGTACGGCCCGGTGGGAACTTTCATTTCGTTTAGCCAATCAGCAATCAGTGAGCAATTGGGTACTTCACGCAGTCGCTCGAACCACTCACGGTAGATCAGAGACGCGCTCTCGTCCTTACGCCAGTTTTCGTAAGTTTTAGCGTCGCCGACAATGTAACCGTAAATTGGGCGCGCCATCGCGCCACCGAACTTGACGAACCGATTCATTAGCTTCTGTTTGAGTCGCTTCGAGGTGTGCGCGTTGTGCCCGACGTGATCGCGGCATGCTGAAATCGCATCTTCCTCCCAGCAATCTTCGCGGTATCGATGCAGTCGTTTGGCGCCAGGACTCGCGTACCGTGATCAACCGCAATCCCGCATAGCTGAGTGGCCTGGGCTCCTCGGACCATGCGGCCGAGGTCCTCGGCCACCAAGAAATCCAATTTCCGACTGCGAAGAAGTGCCTCGATTTTAGCCAGTTCTGGTCTGTCGAGGCGTTCGCCCTTCCCTTTGGTGGCGATGACTTTGTACTCGACGAGGCCATCCCATAAATCGGCTACCACTTGTTTGCCGTGGTCAACTTGATCCTCCAGGCTCAATTCCTTTTGGTTCTTGCATCCACTTATGCGAGCAACGATTCCGACAACGAGCGTATGGCCATTTCTTGGCTTTACGGGGGACATCATAACGCACCCTCCTGTACCGGGGGGTGCCCAGACGAGCTCGCGGCGATTGGCACGGTGTGCCAATCCCGTTGACCATTCCTGAGAATCCATGAAAAGGGATGAATATTGGTGCGCTATCGTAACGCCAAAAACCGCACCACTTTATCGCCCTAAACAGCTACTACGGAGAGGCTTGCGATTCTAGGCAACGAGTATCCCTCCCTCTCCGCTGGGAAATGAATTTTGGTTCGTAACTTCAACCGAATTGGCAGTTTGCGTCTTACTCATTTTCGATCCTCCTATCATGCACCGCCTTCTCATTATCCTCACGTTGTCCCTCCCTTTTACGCCATTCCTCGCTCCCGCTCAAGAATCTCCGCCCAAAACCGACGCCGACCCAATTAGCATCGCCCCCACGGATTGGCCGTGGTGGCGGGGCCCAACTCGCAACGGCATCGCCGCGCCGAACCGAACGCCGCCCACGAAATCGAAGCGCAACCGAGAACGTGCGCTGGCAAGTTCCTGTTGTCGGACGGGGCCGTGGCTCGGCGATCGTCGTGGGCGAGCAGGTGTTTTTGGCGGCCGCCGACCATGAGCGCGAGGTGCAATTGTTGTTGTGCTACCAGCGCAACACGGGCTAGTTGCTTTGGCAGACCGAGGTCCACAGGGGCGGATTCACGACCAAGGGAAACAAGAAGAGCATGCGCCTGGCCGTTAGCATGCAGGGCAAGCGGCAGGAGATGCTCTATTGTCTGGGGAAAAGCGCAGAATTGCAAGCAGCGGGGCAAGGATAATGGCCAGGTAGATTTTTCAAAAACATGGCCTGGCCGCGATAGATGCCGGTCGAACCAGGCGACAAAGGTCGCCTCGTCTTTTTCCCAGCCCTTCCAACCGTGACCAGCCCCCTTTTTGACGACCAGTTCCGCCGGCACGCCCGCGTCCTTGAGCTTGGCGATGACCAATTCCGCCTGCTGAATCGGGACGACCTTATCAGCGTCGCCGTGCACGATCAACGTGGGCGGAGTAGCCGCCGAAACGTGGTAGACCGGTGAGATTTGTCGGCCGATGGCCAAGACTCGCGCCTCGTCGGTGACAGGCACGAAGCTTTGCGTTTTGGTGTCGAATTCATGGAAATCGAAAGGTGCTTTATAATTGGCGAGTGCGCCGCGGCCCAGGGCGATCTTGCCCTTGGCGCCGTAGTTGAGGAAGTCGGTCGGCGGAAAGAAGCAGGCGACGGCCTGCACGCGGCTGGAAGTCCGGTCCACGGCGTCTCCGGCCTTGGGGTTGCCCGCATCCCCGGCCGTGCCCATCATCAGCGCGAGATGTCCGCCCGCCGAGCTACCCGTGACTCCAATGTGGTCCCGATCGATCTTGTATTTTTTCGCGTGGTGGCGAATGAAGCGGACGGATCGGTGCATGTCTTCGATCATTTCGGGAATTGTGAACTTGGGCTGACTGCCGTGCACCACCGAAAAAACGGTGTAGCCGCGGTCGGTGAATATCTTGGGCAGATCGGGCTCGACGTGAGCGTGGCTGGAGAACCAGCCGCCGCTGATCACCTCGATGATCGCTAGCCCGTTAGCGCCTTGCGTGGGCGTGAACACGTCCATGGTCAGGGCGGTGCCGAATTTGCGGCCATAAATGACGTCTTCCGTCCGCGTGAGCGCCGGCTCGTCGGCCGCGGCGGATGTCAGCAACGCGATTCCAAAGAAAACGATGGTCGCAAAGGTTTTTTTCATGAAGGCTTCACATCTGGATTGGCCGCGAGCGCGCTCATCCCGCCGTTTTATGTCACACGATACATCCTTATTGGTCCCCACGGCGCCGGTCGTTACAGTGGATGTTCGCAACACCGGCGGCGACGCCGAGGGCTCGTGCTCAATAAACCGCAGTCAGGCGAGATTCACGATGGCCTGGTTCCATAGAATAAGCGAACTAAAAGACATCCAGATCGGAGTAAACTGCCATGCGTCGCAAACTGCTTTTTGGTTTTGGCCTCTGGCTTCTGGCCTCCGCCGGGCTCATGGCCGCGGACGGCAAAGCCAAAATTTTGCTGATCGGCAAGGACCTTGACCATGCTCGCAATACGCACACTTACATGAGCGATTGCGAGCTTTTGGCCAGGTGCCTGCGCCAGACCAAGGGCATCGAAACGGTGGTCTCCAACGGTTGGCCTAAAGACCCGGCCGTTGCCCGGGGTGTGACGGCCATCGTCCTGCACACTCGTCTTGGAGGCACCGTGCTCTTCCGCGGGCCCAGCGCCGTCAAGTGGAAGAAATGTTGAAGCAGGGCGTGGGCTTGACGGCCATTCATTGGGGCACGGGCGCCGAAACGCCGGAGGGCGGTTTATGGCTGCAGGCGATGGGCGCCTGGTTCAATGCCGAAGGCGACGGTTTTTCGAGTTACCTGGTGCAGAGTTCCAAGCTACGCCAGGTCGATCTCAAGCATCCCATCTGCCGAGGATGGAGTGATTTCGACCTGCGCGACGAATACTATTACAAGCTCTGCTTTCTTCCCGAAGCACGTCCGCTGATGAGCACGACTATCGACGGCCGGGATTATCCGATTGGCTGGGCTTACGAGCGGCCCCATTCGAAAGACGGACGCTCGTTCGGCTTCGTCGGTGGCCACTTTCACAACAATTTCGGTGAAAGGCCTTTTCGTCAGGCTGTGGTAAACGGCATCCTATGGACGGCTCACATCGACATACCGGACAAAGGTGCATCGATTGCCATCACGCCCAAGGACATGGAGTTGCCCCCCGACGGGCCAAAGAAATAGCACGCGGCCAAACTAAGCAAATGCGGAGACATGAAATGCACGAATTGAGTCGTCGCGGATTCCTTGGATCGGCGTTTGGCGGAGTTGTTTCCACAGTTGGCTTGGGGCTGCCGAGTTGGTCCAACGCGGAGGGCAGGTCCCTGGATCAAGGCGCCGCGCTCGGCCGGCCCGATACGCTCTTTCTTTCGTGGCAGCGCGATCCGACCACGACCATGACGGTTCAGTGGATTGCCGCGGAGGAAGCCATTGCACCGGCCATTTCCTATTCCCGTCACGGATACAACGACTGGCACGTGGTCGCGACGCGCGCCCGCCCTTTTCCAACCACCAACCGGAGCGTGTTTCGGGCAGAACTAACGGGCTTGAGTTCAGGCACCGAATACGAGTTCCGCATCGGAGTGGAGCGGACCAGCCACCGATTCCGCACGATGCCGGCACGCGCGACGAATGCCTTCCATTTCATCTCGGGCGGCGATTGCGGAGTCAATCAACATGCCATCAACAATAACATCGTCGCCGCCCGGCAGGACCCCATGTTCGCTCTTATCGGCGGCGACTTGGGCTACGACGACGGCCAGAATGCGACCATTGCCGAGAGTTTCATTCGCAACTACAGCCGCAACATGACGGATTCCCAGGGCCGGCTTATTCCCATGGTTGTCTGCATCGGCAATCATGAAGTTCGAGGCGGCTACAACGGCCGCCGGGAGCATGCGCCTTTTTCTTCGCGCTCTTTGACGGCATGTACGCCGAGACCACCTATTGCGCTCTCGATTTCGGCGACTATCTGAGCCTCGTCTTGCTGGACACGGGGCACATCGCCGGCATCGCCGGTGAGCAAACGAGTTGGCTGGACCGCACGCTGCGTGAGCGCACCGATCGCCCACATCTCATCGTCGTCAATCACGTTCCCGCGTATCCGTCATACCGCATCGCCGACAATTCGGCCGCCACAGGCACGGGCGCCGGCAACCGCACTCACTGGGTGCCCCTTTTCGAGCGGCATAATGTGGATGTTGTCCTGGAACATCATGACCATACCTTCAAGCGAACGCATCCGCTCAAAGGCGGACTGGTGGATCGCGATGGCATCGTCTACCTCGGCGACGGCTCTTGGGGAAAACTGCGCATGCCCCACAACCCGGAAGTGCGGGCCTACCTGGCGTCCACGAGCGGTGCCTACCACCTCAGCTTGCATCGCCTTGAGGAAAAGCAACGCTTCCACATGGCCATGACCGAAACGGGCCGCATCATCGACGTGTGCACCACCGGCAAGCGGGCCCGTCAAAGGATGCGGTGAGTCTAATGCAGCCTATTTCATCTCCACGACCCATATGTTTTTGAAATACACGGGGTCGCCGTGGTTTTGTAAATGAATGGGTCCGGCTTTGTCCTCGATCTTGCGCCGATGATCCTCGGTGCATACGGGGATGGCGGCGTGATCCTGGACGGTAACGCCATTTTGAACCACGGTGATGACGGCATCGGCGGTCTTCTTGCCGGCGGCATCGAAGCGAGCGGCCTTGAAGTCGATGTCGTAGGTTTGCCAGGAAAGCGGCGGAAAGCACATGTTTACGGAAGGAGCCAACACGGTGTAAAGCGCGCCGCACTCGTTGTCCTTGCCGTCGAGCCCAAAGCTATCGAGAATTTGCACTTCGTAGTTGTGACCTTGCGGGTAGAAGCCGCTGTTGGAACGGCCTTGACCCCGGCCGAAAGGCATAAACGCGAGGCGGAACTCAAGGTGACCTTTGAAATCTTTGAACTGACGTTTGCTGTAAATGCCGTTATTCAGCAGCATCCCTTCAACGACTTTGCCGCCCTTCCACTCGTCGGCGTTGGTGCCGTCAAACAGCACGATAGCGCCTTTCGGTGCTTTGGCGCCAAGAGTCGGGCTTTGTCGAATCAGACGTTTGAAGGTGGAGGTTCGCTCATCCACTGTCGCCGTCAAGTCACCCTGAGAGATGCTGCCGTTGATGTCCTTGGCGGCAACTTTGTTGGCTGGGTCCGTGATTTTGCCGGAGATTATCGCCTTGCCATCTTTGATGACGGCGTGGGTGATCCGCGTGGTCTTGCCATCCCAGCCGTCGCCGGGAAGGCCGCCCAGATGAAACTTAATCCGAAACTTGCCGTCGCCCAAGGCCACGACCTGAGCCCCGACTTTGGGTTTTTCTCCATTCGGGAACTCGGCATTGCCAACGTATTCGCCCTGGATGTCAAAATCAGGCCCGGCATCTTTCAACGTGGTGAACGCCGGATTGGGATTCCTTTTGGGTTTCTTTGCTTCTTGCGACTCGCCGCTGCCAACAAACAAGCCCGCGAGCAACAACCCCACGCCGCCGCCACACATTAGTTGCCTCATGACGCACCCCCTCCGTCTGGTTGAAGACACAAAAACGCCTGTCGATTGTTTACAGCTTTTGGCAACGAAATCAGCAGCAAATTTGGGCGAACTTTTAGGATCGTAACGCTGCGTGGGCTTAACCTACTTTAGTTTATCAAGTTAGTTTCCTTTTTTCCGAGCTTGAATAACCGATTTTTTTACGGTGTGGGGGCCAGCCGTATCAATTAATTGCCGATTATGTCGCATACAGGAAGTCAGGGAGGATCAGGCAATGGCAATACCAAGGATGGTTCTCGCCATGGTTGTGGCGGGTTGCTTTGTGTTAATCAGTAGCCCCCGAGAGATGGCCTGGGCCCAGGGAAATCCGGGCGCGGACCCTCAAGCGGCCAAAATCGCGGCGCTGGAGCTTCGGGTTAAGGAATTGGAGGAACTCGTCCGCCGCGTCGAAGGAAGAGTCGCGGCACAGCCCGCGCCTCCTCTTCCAGCCCCTTCGACCGGCGCCGTGTCGACTCAAGCGGTGAGCTTCCAGGAAGGGACGAACCCCGTCCCTGAAGACATGCATCGCCTTGCCGAAGACGCCATTGCCGCCGGCAAGCATACGGGATCGTCGGGGTGGGATGACGGATTTTTTATCCAGTCAGCCGACAAGCAGCACACGCTGCGCATCACTGGCCAGATCCAAACGGATTATCGCCAATTTCTGAATGAGCACGATACCACCGACGTTAGCACCTTCCTCTTGCGCGGGCTCGTTTTGGTATCGAAGCGACCGTCTTCAACTATTTCGAGTTCCGCTTCCTGCCGGACTTTGGTCAGGGAAAGGCGAGCATTCAAGATTCCTACCTCAACGTTCATTACATCGACGGCTTTCAGTTCCAGGTTGGTAAATTCAAGGAGCCCGTGAGCTATGAGCAGCTCGTGCAAGACCGCTTCGTGCCGACCATGGAACGATCGCTGATTGACCAGGTTGTTCCGGCGCGCGACATCGGGGCCATGATTCACGGCCAAAACTTGCTTGGCAACCAATTCGACTATGCCTTCGGCATTTTTGACGGTGAGGTCAACGGCGGCTCCGGACCGCCCTCTCCCGATAGCGACACCAACAGGCTGCGCGACTTCGCCGCCCGCGTTGCCTGGCGACCTCTCAATTATGAGTCCCTCCCGGAATTCGTGCGCCTTTTCCAAATTGGTGTCTCCGGCACCACGGGCATCGAGAATGAGGCGATGAATCCCTCCACGCTTAGGCTGCCGAGCACCGTTCCTTTCTTCGTGTTCAATTCCACCGCCCAAGCCAACGGCCTGCGGACGCGCATCACGCCGGAAGTGTCTTACTTCTTTGGAGGACTGGGTTTCGCGGCCCAGTGGTTCCAAATGGACCAACAGTTAAGTCCGAGCGCCGCTTCCAACGTGCGGGTCACGGTGCCCTTTACCGGCGGCTATGGCATGGTGACTTACCTCCTGACCGGCGAGAAGCGAACCACCTACAGCGAGCCGATCACCCCGTTACGGCCATTCGAGCCCCTTCACCCTTTTAGCAACCCCGGCGCTTGGGAGTTGGTGGTGCGCGCTTCCCACCTGGACGTCGGCAACCAGGTGTTCGCGCCCGGAGCGCTCCGCTTGTCCGACCCCACCAAATACACGAACAACGCCTCCGAGCTTACGGTGGGCTTCAACTGGTATCTGAGCTCCCTGGTCCGCATGCAATTCAATTATGAGCATGGTTGGTTCGGCAATCCGGTCCTCTTGGGGCCGCCAAGCACTTCTTTCAGAAGTTCCGATGCGCTGTTGACGCGCATGCAGATTATTTTCTAAATCAGCTTGTGGGATCTTGCGACACTAACCCGAAGCGTTAGCGAGGGATCCCTCGCTAACGCTTCGGGTTAGTGTCCCAGAATGAACTTCCTTTTAGGGGTTTCATCCGTGGCAGAAAACAACCTTCACGCGGTTGCCTTTCCGACATTCGACGACGCCCAAATCGCCGATCTCGCCAAGTGCACGACCGCCGCAGCCAAACGATTTTCAGACGGTGAAAGGCTCTTCTCTGTCGGGGACCGCGATTTCAAGTTCTTCATCGTGAAGTCGGGCGCCGTCGATATCATCGACTGCTCCGGCGACAAGCCTTCGACGCTCACCGTTCACCGTCGGGGTCAATTCACGGGGGACGTCACCCATCTGACCGGCGCCCCCGCCGTGGTCAGTGCGGTTGCGCAAGGCGAAACGGAAGTCTATGAGGTTACCGGGGACGCTTTACGGCGTGCGCTCAATCAGTGCCCGGTTTTGAGCGATATTATATTGCAAGCGTTTATTGCGCGCCGTCAGCTCTTGCACCAGGCGCCGGATTTCACGGGCCTGCGCGTCATCGGCTCGCGCTATTCGACCGACACATTCCGCGTGCGCGACTTCTTGGCCAAAAACCACGTTCTGTTTACGTGGATCGACCTGGAAACCGACCCGCAGGTGGACCGCTTGCTGAAGCAGTTTGGCGTGAGCGAAGCCGACACGCCCGTCGTCGCCTGTGGCCGCATGGTGCTCTTGCGCAATCCGACGAACCGCCAATTGGCTGATGATATCGGCATCCGCAGGCCGTTGGAACAAACGCTTTATGACCTGGTTGTGGTCGGAGGAGGACCGGCTGGGCTGGCCGCCGCCGTTTACGGTGCTTCCGAGGGGCTACGGACCGTCGTCCTGGAGCGCACTGCGCCGGGCGGACAGGCGGGCAATAGCATGCGGATCGAGAACTATCTCGGCTTTCCCACGGGCGTCACGGGTAGCGAGCTCACCGACCGTGCCACGCTTCAGGCGGACAAGTTCGGCGCCCGCCTGTCCGTGCCGTCGCCCGTGACGTCGTTGAGCTTTGATCAAGCGTACCCGGTTTTACACTTGGACGGCGAGACGGTCACTGCCAAGTGCTTGCTGATCGCCACCGGAGCCGACTACCGCCGGCTCGGCGTTGAAAACTGCGCAGTTCGAAGGGCGAGGTGTCTACTACGCGGCGACGCTCAATGAGGTAAAGGAGTGCGCGAGTGCCGAAGTG
This sequence comes from uncultured Planctomycetota bacterium, assembly GCA_963750865.1. Taxonomy (GTDB): domain Bacteria; phylum Planctomycetota; class Planctomycetia; order Gemmatales; family Gemmataceae; genus CAVVSQ01. Next base: position 327,801 of record CAVVSQ010000011.1, on the reverse strand, counting down.
GCCGTCGTGGGCGGCGGCAATTCCGCGGGGCAGGCCGCGGTCTTTCTCGCGAGCCATGCTCGTAAAGTGGTGCTGCTGGTGCGCGGTGATGACCTGCATAAGAACATGTCGAGCTACCTCGCTCACCGGATCGAGGGAACCCCCAACATCGATGTGCAATGCAATTGCGCCATACGGCGGATGGCCGGCGACAATCACCTGACGGAGATCGAGATCAGCAACACCAAGACCGGCCAGACGCGGACCATGGCGACTCCCGCCGTGTTCAGCTTTATAGGTGCGACTCCCCGGACCGATTGGCTGCCCGCCGAAATCGAACGCGATGCCAAGGGCTTTGTGCGAACGGGGGCAGAAGTCGCCCAGTCGCCCCATTGGCCGGCGCCGCCAGCCGTTCTTGCTGGAAACGAGCCGGCCGGGCGTGTTCGCGGCCGGGGATGTGCGGTCCGGGTCGGTCAAGCGGGTCGCCTCCGCCGTCGGCGAGGGGGCGATGGCGGTGCAATTCGTGCATGAATACTTCAAGGAGATGTAAAGCAGGACGGATCGCGGGATACCATGTCTTGGTGGAACGGAGCCGCATTGTACTCATCTCGCTCCGCGAGATGCAATTGCATCTCGCGGAGCGAGATGAGTACAGACATTACTCAGCTTGTGCATTGGTGATCGGGACATGTCGATGCCGGCGGCGGCTTGAATCATTCGTCGCCGGCGGGTCGTCAAGGGAAGGCCGCACTGCTAAACTGACTGGTGGCAAGTTCGCCGCAACGATGAGGGGGATGGCCATGCGGAAAGAGGTTGCGCTTTTCTCTTTGATGTTTGTCATCGGCCCTCACATCCCGCGCCGGAGACGTTGACGGCTTGCCATTGTGCCGCCATCGAAAACACGGCTTCACCCTGGTGGAACTGCTAGTCGTGATCGCGATCATTGCGATTCTGATCGCTCTTCTGATTCCCGCGGTGCAGAAGGTGCGTGAAGCGTCCAACGTGGCGCAGTGCACCAACAACCTCAAGCAGATTGGGTTGGCCGTCCACAGTCACCATGACGTGCTTAAAGTGTTTCCAACCGGGGGATATTCTGACTGGTTGCAGGCGCCGACCTATCTTGGTCCGGGTCACCCCGCGGTTGTGGGAAGTAACCCCGAACAAGATGGCAGCACGTTCTTTCAGATCCTGCCCTACATCGAGCAGCAAGCCGTTTGGCTTGGAGGTGGCGGTCGAACGATCAACCAGTGCCAGGTGAACGCTCTGAGCACCGCGATTCCCATCTACTTTTGCCCGACGCGACGACCGCCCACGGTCTTGGAGCCCGTCTCGAACTGGATGAATGATGCCAGCGGCACTTTTGGGCACGCCTCCATCGATTATGCCGTCAGCAACTTTAACCAACCAGTACCGACGGGGGTGTTCCGTCCCTGGGAAACGGGATTTCGGATGACGATGACCGCGCTCGCAGCGGCGGACGGCGCTTCCAATACGCTCATGGCCGCGGAAAAGCGCTGGCCCTATCAGGTGAGCGATTATTATTGGGACGACAATGAAGGCTATGCCCAGGGATGGGACGACGATTGGGTCCGCCGCACCGATATCCCGCCTCTGCCTGATCACCCCGGCAGCGATGACGGCCAAATGCACTTCGGCTCCAGCCACGCGGGAGGGTTCCTCGCGGTCCTTTGTGATGGACACGTCACGCTACTCAGCTTCACGATCAACCAAGCCACGTTTAAGAATCTCGGCGACTGGCAAGATGGCAACACGATAGATTCGCGGATATTGGAATGACGACTGCCAAGCTCAACCAGTTAATGCGCCATTTGACGGTTTGTGCCGCCCTGGGAACAATGTTGACGCTCGCCGGTTGTTCCGGTTCCGAGCCGCTGGTCGAAGTCAAAGGGATGGTGCATCGGAACGGTCAACCGTTGCACGTCCAAGTCCTCCGCAGCGGCGCGGGTGGCCGTGTCATGGTCCTGTTTCACGACTTGGATCCTGGCGCGAGCTCGCTGGGTCCTTACGGGGCCATCGTCAAGCCGGATGGGAGTTTTTCGGTCCCCGGCCCCAGCGGCAAGGGCATCCCGCCCGGCAAATACCGAGTTGAGATTACCTGGCAAGATCCATTCCCCATGGGAGCGGACAAGCTGGAAGGGAAGTTTGGCCAACAGAATTCACCTGTCGAAGTTACCATCCCCTCCGATGACGGCATCGATATCAACGTTGCGACCTTTGACAATAAATAATGACGATACTAACCCGAAGCGTTAGCGAGGGATCCCTCGCTGACGCTTCGGGTTAGTATCGCACGTAAAGAAACTGTCGGCGAATTGTACTCATCTCGCTCCGCGAGATGCTCTGTCATCTCGCGGAGCGAGATGAGTACTCTAGTCGCCGGTTTGAGTGTTACTTGCCGGAGCAGCAGTGGCGCCCGCGTGGACAGGTTCGGCGCGCAAAGCGCCGGGCCAGCCAGAGTACGGCATAGACGACGAGAACCCACGGCAGCACGAACAAGAGACCCACGATAAGCCAGCTCGCGCTGATCGACAGACCGCGCAAACTGATGGCCAGACCGCTGCGCAGTTGCGACCATAGCCCCTGGTCGCTGGGAACCAAAAGCGGCGTGTTGGACAGCGTGATTACAAGGCGTCCGATGGCGAGGTTGCCTTCCGGCGCCTGCGGGTCGCGCGTCACCTGGTGAACGCGCACCTGGCCGGCGGTTTTGAACTTTTCCGCCAGGGCGGCCGCGGCGCTCCACGGCACATCGAAGATAACGTGCGCACTGATTTGACCGTTGCGCTCCTGACCCACTTGCGTTTCGACGGTTCGCCCCTGCGCTTCCTTCACCTGGGCGCTGAAAAGCGTCAAGGTGGCTGCGACATCGGTAACTTCCATGGCCAGGGTCACGGTCTCGCGCGGCGCGATGGCCGCGGCGGGCATCAACTCGATGACGGCGTGCAGCTTGGCATCGGTGACATTGCCGGTTTCGGCGGCCCGCGTAACCTGGCGTGAGAGCGTTTCGCCCGCGGCTGCCAGAGCGGTTTCCAAAGCCTTGGCGTCGCCACGGTTCACGGTGACGTCGAGTTGGGCGGTGATGTTGCGTCGGTTCTGTTCATTGATTTGCGCCGTGACGATGCGGCCCTTGGCAGCGGCGACGGCGGTGCGCAGACTCTCGTAGGCGGCTGCCACATCGGTGGCAGCGATCTTCACGTTCACCGTTTCGCGCGGCTGGACGGCATCCACATCGAAGAGCGTCACTTGAATTAGAACCTTGGCATCGGTGAGGTTGGGGTTTTCCGGCAGGCGCGTGGCCTGGCGCGAAAGGGTTTCGCCCGCAACCTTGAGCGCGACCTGCAGCATGGCCTCCTCGCCGCGGCGAATAGAGAAGTCAAGCTGTGCCGTGACGTTGCGGCGATCCTGCTCGTTGAGCTGAGCGGTGAAAATGCGTGCCTTCGCCTTGGCCAGTGCCTCGCGCAACTTTTGGTAGGCGGCGGGAACGTCGGCGGCGGCGATCCTCATCACGACCGTCTCGCGCGGTTGGATGGAATCGGCATCCACGAGCGTGATCCGGTAAAGCACCTTGGCATCGGTCACATTGTCATTTTCGGGCACCCGGTTCACCTGCCGAGTTAGCGTCTCGCCCGCGCCAAGCAGTGCGGTCAGCACTTCCCCTTCGCCGAGGCGGCTGACGTGAAAATCGAGCTGCGCGGTCACGTTTTTCCGGTCTTTCTCGTCGAGTTGGGCATTGATCACTTGTCCCTTGGCCACGGCGATGACGCCGCGCAGCTTGTTGAAAACAGTTGACACGTCGGCGGCGGCCAGACGCAGGATCACGGTTTCGCGAGGGGCGACGTTGGCCAGGTTGTAGATGGAGACGAAGAATAGCGTGGGGCCGCGCTCGATCTTGCCATCCTTGGGCGCCGGGCCTCCGCCTTCGGTTTGTTGCACGCGATCGACTTGCAGCCGAACCATGGTGCCGAGCTGTTTGAGGCGATCGCGCATGGGTCCGGCCGCATCGGGTCCGACCTCGAAATTCAGGATGGCGTTGAACTGGCCGGCGCCATGCTGTTTGAGCTCCGAGCGGGTCACGCGCCCCTTGGCGTCATAGATGGCTTTAAGGGCCTCGCGATGGGCCTTCTCCACATCCTCGACTTCGAGGCCGGCTTGCACCCGTTCGCTTTCGGTGATGGAGGCGGCGCTGCGGATGTTCTTTTCGTAGAGCTTGATCGTCAGCGTGGAATAAGCCGCCTGATTGCCGTAATAGCGCAGCTCGCCTTCGAGACTTTCGATCTGGGTGCGCCAGACACCCAACTCCTTTTCCGCCGCCAGCAGGTCCTTGATTTGCCCTTTGCCGTCCTTGATGATCTTGAGCAAACGCTCTTCCATGGCGCGGGCGGCGCGCAGCCGGCTTTCCAGATCGGTGTATTGCTTGGTGATGTCCTGGCTGCCGATGCGCTGGTTTTTGAGTTCGCCGGTCTTGGCTAATTCCTTGCGCAGATCGAGAACGAAATTGTCGAGCAACTCCGGGGGCACACGCACCACCACGGCGCCGCGCACCTTGCCGTTGGGCAACTTGTCGCTGTTGATGGTGGCCACGAACGACCCCTTGGCAGCGCTGACCAGTTTCAGGATAGTCGCCACCGAAGCGTCAAACGATTCGATTTCAAACTCGAGGTCGCCGGTTCGGATAATGATCCGGCGCGGCTCTGGGAGTGGCGCCGGTGCCGGCTCCGTTTTTTTGATATCCTCGGCGGTCTTGGTTGGGGCGTTTTGTTCCTTTGAAAGCTGTTTTCCAGCTATTGAAGCCAATTGGTCCAATTTCTGAAGATCTCTTTCGGATAATTCATTCAAGTCTTTCCGTTTATCGTTAAAGCTATCCTGGCGGGCCCAATCATCGCCGGGCTTGAAGTAAGTGGCTCCAAGACTTGGAAGCGCCCCGTTGTTGGTGTAATTCCAGACGAGCAGGTTTCCTCGCTCCCTTTTGCTATCCTTGTCGTCACCGACAACTGGCTCCCCTGGGCGTCCACCGGCCACGCCTCCTCCACGGTAGGCGTTCATGCCACCCCCCGCTCCCCCGCCGAGGCCGCCCGAGGGACGCGCGGGAACTGCACCCGACCTTGGTTCGCTGGCCGCGGGCGGCACGGGAAGATTCGCAGGAGGCATGGCAGTCGTTGCCCATACATCGGCGCCCCGCTCTGTGGTCGCCCTTGCTGTTTCCGCACCAACCTTCGACTGGACCTGCGCCAAAGGTGCCAGCGTTTGATCGCGGATCCCCTTGGCTAGATCGTCCGCACTAGACATAGTCACCGCGTGAGGCATTTCCAGGGCTTTGGTGCTGGTATCCTCGGAACGTTTCAATGCATGAACTCCGAGGCCGAGTTGGCGGTCACTCTCGGGAGCCTTCGCCATCGTAAATGGCAACGCCGACGGGAAAGCGAGGCCGTTCCGCTCGATCGACAAGTTTACGCCGGCCCCCACGGCGGCCAGCAGCACTGCCGCCGCTGCGGCAAGGACGGCCTTGCCCTTTCTGGACATTTTGCTTGCCCATCGCGTCGCCTGCACCGGCGGCAGCGATTGAATGATGCGATCCTCCAGCGATGGTCCCGGATCGCCGGCGAGGCGCAAGGGAGCCAACTTCTGTTCCAAAGATCGAGCGTCGCCTATGTCTTGGCGCAGGCGGCGCAACCGGCCGCGTGCTTCTCGAGGCGTTCGCCTTCTGACGGTTGCAAGCCGCCAGCGACATAAACCGCGATATTTTCCTGGGTCCAAACATGCTCGGACATGTCTATTTCCTCAATGTTGAGGGTACGCTCCGGGTGGGCTGACGAAAATCACGGGAGAAATCGTAATCTCGGCCGGTTTCGATTCCCAACACATTGTTGCGTGCCCCCCTCTCCCCCTGTACTCGGGGGGAGAGGGCCGGGGTGAGGGGGGACAGAATCCCCCGCGAAATCTTCACGTTCTTGCACACGACCTGCTCCCCCTCACCCCTGACCCCTCTCCCCCGAGTACAGGGGAGAGGGGAACTTGCGCAATAAACTTTCGTCAGCAATAAACTTTCGTCGGGTGGCACGCCCTGAGGTAATCCGAAGGGCGTGTGAGCCGCCACGCCCTTCGGATTACCTCAGGGCGTGCCACCCAAAAGCTCTTTGGTTTTCATGAAGCTCTCTGGTTTTCATGGGCTTTAACAATTACCCGCCCAAACGGGCGCAAGAGCTTCAGGCCGCGCTGCAACAAGCCGCGGAGCGCTCCGTTCGACAAGCCCAACTGGGTTTCAATGGTTTCGTAATCGGCCCCGGTGACATAGCGAAGGGTCAGGGGAAGCCGATAGTCTTCAGGCAAGGATCGCAGGGCCGCCAGCACCTGGTTATTCAGATCGGACTGCTCGGCATCCTGAGCGGGAGAAGGGCAGGGGCTTGCTAGCTCGGGAAGCACATGACTGCCAACCCGAGGTGGCAGCATGCGCTTTTTACGCGACTGGCGCCGCAGCGTTTCCGCCCAAACATTCCGGGCGATCGCCAACAGCCAGGGACGCAAATCATCCGGATCGTGTAGCTGAGACAGTGCCCGATAAGCAAGAAGCCACGTCTCCTGCACCAGGTCTTCAGCCCAGTGCCGGTCGCCGGTCTCCAGATATAAGCGTGCATACACGAGCCGGGTAGTGCGGCGCACCAACTCCTCAAACGCGGCTCGATCACCGGCTTGCGCCTTTCGAACCAGCAGTTGTTCGGACTCGCTCATTGATCCTCCCATCATAAAGACGGAGGTTCCGGGATGAAATGCGGTAAATAATTCGGATTTAGGTTGTTTCCTTTCGCGCAAAGGGATTAAAAGAGTATTTTGAAGGAATTTGTCATTCGGGATCTCTAACTACGTTCCGTATCCTGGGAGAACGAGCCATGAGCACCGTCAACCGTCGCGGCTTCATGAAATCGTCCGCGGCGTCCATGGCAGCCATGTCGGCGCTTTCTTACGCGCGTGCGACGGATGCACCAAGTGAAAAAGTGCGGCTGGCGCTGATCGGCATCGGCTCCACCGTGCCGGGAAGCGTCGGCGGGCGAGGCAGGCAACTGCTGCGGCCGTTCACCAGCTTCAACGACGTTGAGATCGTCTGCCTGTGCGATATTGACGACAACTTCATTCCGATCGGTCAAAAGCTGCTTACGGGACACGAACGCCGTGAGGCGCGCGTGGAAAAAGACCTCCGCCGCGTTCTGCAAGATAAGACGATCGATGCCGTGATCGTGGCGACGCCCGACCACTGGCACGCGCTGGCCACCGTCTGGGCATGCCAGGCCGGCAAGCACGTGTACGTGGAAAAGCCAGCCTCGCACAACCTCATCGAGGGGCGGCGCATGGTTGAGGCCGCCCGCAAGTACAATCGGGTGGTTCAACTCGGCACCCAAAGCCGGAGCAGCGCCAGCCTGGGGCGTGCCGTCGAGTTGGTCCGGTCGGGAAAGCTTGGCAAAATTGCGGCCGCGCGGACCTGGGTCGGCGGCTCGCGACCCAGCATCGGTCATGCCAAGGATGCGGATGTGCCCAAGGGAGTCGATTACGACCTCTGGCTCGGCCCGGCGCCGCGCAGGGCCTTCAACGAAAATCGCTTCCACTACCGCTGGCACTGGAACTGGGATTATGGCACCGGCGAGCTTGGTAACAACGGCATTCACGCGCTCGACCGGCTCCGCTGGCTCCTCAATCTCGATGCTCCCACGCGCATCGTTGCCGCGGGCGGCAAGCTCTTTTACGACGACGATCAGCAGACTCCCGACACCCTGACGGTGGCCTACGACTTCCCCAATTGCTTGGTCACGTGGGAACACCGTGTCTGGTCGCGCGGAACGGGAAACGGCGCCGTCTTGTACGGTGAGCGCGGCACGCTCGTTTTCGACCGCGAGGGCTGGCATGTGGAAAACGGCATCGAGGCGGCGGACAAGGGCGACGTGGACCCGCCCAGCCGGCCCGACGGGACGATCCATCAACGAAACTTCATCGACTGCGTCAAAAACTCGTCGGGCATGAACGTGCGTCGTCCCAACGCGGACATCGAAGAAGGCCACAAAAGCACGCGTCTATGCCACCTGGGGAATATCGCCTTCCGCACCGGCCGCGCCATTCGCTTCGACGAGCGCACAGAGACCTGCATCAACGATGCGGAGGCAAATCGCCTGTTGACGCGCGCTTACCGCAAACCATTTGCGATGCCGGATAGGGTGTGAGATCGAAAGGAACCTCTTCGTGCGGCAGACCTTTTTCGCAGGGATTATCGCGACTGTTGCCTTTGCTTGGTGCGCCGAAGCGCATGCACCAGCCGCGTAGCATGCCGCCAACGGCTGGCTCGTTCGCATGGCAATCCGCGACTCCCGAAAGCCAGGGAATGTCGAGCACGAGGCTCGACGCTCTCAAAGACATACTGGCGCGCACAACGCGCGCATTGCTCATTGTTCGCAATGACAAGATCGTCTATGAGTGGTATGCGGCGGGGCAGGGCCCAAAAACGAAACAGGGCACCGCGTCATTGTCCAAGCCGATAGTTGCTGGGCTGGCACTGGCGCTGCTTTTGAGCGACGGCAAGCTAACGCTGGACACCCTGGTTCGCGATCTCGTTCCTGCCTGGAGCGACGATCCCCGCAAGCGCAAGATCACTTTGCGCCAGCTCGGCTCCCACACGTCCGGGCTCGATGACGCGGAACAAGATAACCTGGCGCATGACAAGCTGACGGGATGGCGGGGCGACTTCTGGAAGCGGATGCAACCACCCAACGATCCGTTTACCATCGCTCGCGACAAGACGCCGATCCTGTTCGAGCCGGGGACCCGGTTGCAGTACAGCAACCCGGGAATCGCGATGCTGGGGTACGCCGTCACCGCGGCGCTAAAGAATGAAGCGCACAAGGATATTCGCAGCCTGCTCGGCGAGCGCGTGATGCGACCGATCGGCGTCGCCGCTAGCGATTGGTCGGTCGGCTATGGCCGCACATTCACGGTCGATGGTCTGCCTCTGGTCGCGGGTTGGGGCGGCGGTAGTTACACGCCTCGGGCCATGGCGCGGCTTGGCCGACTCTTGCTCCGTGAGGGTGACTGGGACGGCAAACGCATTCTCGGCGCCGACGCGGTGCGCGGTCTGACAGGAGACGCGGGACTGCCCGGTCATTGCGGCATGGGCATCTGGACCAATGCCGCGGGGCGATACCCCAATCTGCCGAAGGATGCCTACTATGGCGCCGGTGCCGGCGATCAGCTTCTATTCATCGTCCCTAGTCTAAACTTGATTGTGGTGCGCAATGGCCAGACGCTTGCGACTGAGCCGAAGCATCCTCAAGACGTGTTCGAAGCCTATCACGACCAGCGCGTGAAAATTCTATTTGAGCCGATTGTCGCCGCGATCACCGACAGGCCCAAGGCAACCAGCGGCGCGCCTTATCCCGCCAGCAAAGTCATCAAACGACTCACCTGGGCTCCCAAGGCCACGATCATCCGCCTGGCAAAGGGAAGCGACAATTGGCCGCTCACCTGGGCCGACGACGATCGACAATACACGGCCTATGGCGACGGCTGGGGTTTCGAGCCGTTTGTGCCTGGAAAGCTGGGTTTGGGTTTCGCTCGGGTCGAGGGAAACCCGCCCGCGATAACAGGTGAAAACATTCGATCCCCTAGCGGCGAGCAAATCGGCAATGGTGCCAAGGCCAAGAAGGCCAGCGGCATTCTCTGCGTCGGCGGCGTGCTTTATCTGTGGACGCGCAACGCCGGCAACGGCCAACTGGCCTGGTCGAAGGATCATGGCCAATCGTGGACGTGGGCCGACTGGAAGTTCACGACTAGCTTTGGCTGTCCGACGTTTCTCAACTTCGGCAAGAATTACGCCGGCGCCCGCGATGAATTCGTGTATGTTTACTCGCACGACGCCGACAGCGCCTATCAACCGGCGAACGGCATGGTCCTGGCTCGGGTGCCGCGAGATAAAATCGTCGAGCGAACTGCGTACGAATTCTTCACGGGCTTCGACTCCAAAAAACAGCCGCTTTGGACACGTGACATCGCTCGCCGCGAAGCCGTTTTCACGCACGAAGGAAGGTGTTTTCGCGGCGGCATCAGCTACGACGCCGGTCTCAAACGCTACTTGTGGGCGCAGATCATTCCGGGCACGGAAGGAAAGAAAGCGGACACTCGCTTCGAGGGGGGCTTCGCCATCTATGACGCCCCCGAACCATGGGGACCGTGGACCACGGTCTACTTCACGGAGAAATGGGACGTCGGTCCCGGCGAGTCGTCCAGCTTGCCAACCAAATGGATGAGCGCGGACGGAACCACCCTCCACCTTGTTTTTTCCGGCGACGATCACTTTGCCGTCCGCCAGGCGACGCTGGACATTGCACGATAGTCAATCAAATGAAAAAGACCCTGACTTGTTTTAGCCGTGGCGTAGGAGCGGTCCTCGTCGCCCTAGCTCCGTGGGTCGCCGACGCGCAACCTACCAAGAAGGCAGCGACGCCGCCCGCCAAGCTAACACCCGCGGAGGCTGCGCGTTCGTTCAACGTCGCCGACGATTTGCGCCTGGATCAGGTGCTAGCCGAGCCAATCGTCAAGCAACCACTGGGATTGAGCTTCGACGAGCGCGGCCGGCTCTGGGTCGTTCAGTACATCACCTATCCGCATCCCGCGGGGCTGAAAATTTTGAGCCGGGATGTTTTCTGGCGCGTCGTCTATGACAAGGTCCCGCCGCCGCCCCCGCATCATTTTCGCGGGCGGGACATCATCTCGATCCATGAGGATACCCAGGGAACCGGGACGTACGACAAGCACACGGTATTTCTGGACGGCATGAACATCGTCACGTCCGTCGCCCATGGCCGCGGCGGCGTGTGGGTACTCAATCCGCCCTATCTGCTCTTCTATCCGACCAATGCCGGTGGCGACGCTCCGAGCGGACCACCAATCGTGCACCTGCAAGGTTTCGGCCTGGAGGACACGCACTCCTGCGCCAACAGCCTGCGCTGGGGCCCCGACGGCTGGCTCTACGGTGCCCATGGCAGCACTGTTTCGGCTCACATCACCCGGCCCGGCGTCAAGGAGACGCCGATCCAGATGATCGGCCAGCACATTTGGCGTTATCATCCCGAGAAGAAACGTTTCGAAATTTTTGCCGAAGGCGGCGGCAATGCGTTCGGCGTCGAGTTCGATGCCCAGGGCCGCGTCTACTCCGGCCACAACGGCGGCGACACCCGCGGCTTTTATTATGTGCAAGGCGCCTCTTACCGCAAAGGCTTCGATAAGCACGGCGTGCTGGCGAATCCCTATTCCTTCGGCTACTTCGAGGCGATGAAGGCCAACAAATCCCAGCGCTTCAGCCACGCCTGGGTCATCAACGAAGCGGACGGCTTGCCGGCACACTACCGGGGTCAAATGTTCGCCGTCGAGCCGCTGCAAGGCCGCGTGATGCTGAGCGCGATCAAGCCCGACCACTCGTCGTTCGCAACCCGCGATCTCGGTCCAGTCGTCACCAGCAGCGACACGTGGTTTCGCCCCGTCAACATCAAGCCCGCGCCGGACGGCTCGCTGTTCATCGCCGACTTTTACGAGGCGAAGATCGCCCATCTCGGCCACAACGACGGCGTCATCGATCGCGACACCGGCCGCATTTACCGTTTGAGCGCCGCGATGCTCGGCCGCGTAAGCAAGCCGACCTTGGCAAGAAAAGCTCGGCCGAATTGATCGCGCTTCTCCACGCCGATAACCGCTGGCAGCGCGAGACGGCTCAGCGCTTGCTCGGCGATCGCAAGGATCGCTCGGTCGTACCGGATTTAACCAGGCAACTTTTTGCAAGCAAAGGACAACTGGCCCTCGAAACGTTGTGGGCGCTTAACCTATCCGGCGGCTTCGACGCGGCGCTGGCAGAAAAGGCGCTCGATCACCCCGAGCCGCAGGTTCGCCTTTGGACAGTGCGGCTGCTGGCCGACGATTTTCGGCTGGGGGAAAGCATTGCCGCCAGGCTTGCGCGAGATAGCGCGGACTGAGCCGAAATCGTCCATGCCCGCAGCCAATATGCGGCCAGCGCCAAACGTCTGTCCGCGGCGGAAGGTTTGCCGATCGTGCCCAGCTTGCTTGCGCACGACGAGGACGCCGGCGACATTCATGTGCCGCTGCTGCTCTGGTGGGCGCTCGAAGTCCATTGCGCCAAGGACCGCGACAAGGTGCTCGACCTTTTCCGCGACTCGTCGCTCTGGCGCACGAAAATCGCACAGGAAACCATACTCCCGCGTCTGATGAAACGCTTCGCGCTGGCCGGCGCCGCAGAAAGACTATGAAACCTGCGTCGAACTGTTTCGGCTGGCACCGGAGACTAAGCACGGGCGGATTCTGCTCAAGGCCTTTGAGGAATCCTTCAAAGGGCGATCGATCGCGGGATTGCCCGGCGAATTGCTCGCGGAGATCGCCAAGCTAGGCGGCGGCACGCTCGCGTTCGGCGTGCGCCACGGAAAAAACGAAGCCGTTGACAAGGCGCTGCGATTGATCCAAGACCCGAAAACACCAAACGCGGATCGCATGGAGTTGATCGACATCTTCGGCGAGGCGAAACAGCCGCGCTGCGTGGCGCCGTTGCTGGCGCTGATTGGGCGCGACGCCGCAAGCGGCATCGATGCAAAAGGCGATTCTCGGCGTCGTTGCAATCCTACGGGGACGACACGATCGGCGCCGAGGTGGTCAGGCTGTTGCCGGGCATGTCCGCGGAAGTGCGCGAAGTTGCCGAAGCGCTTCTGGTGAGCCGCCGCGCATGGAGCCGGCAATTGCTCGCCGCCGTGGACGAGGGCAAGATCGCGCCCAAGTCGATCCCACTTGCAACCCTGCGCAAGCTGCTCCTTTACCGTGATGAGCAGATCGCGAAGCTGGTCAAGAAGCACTGGGGCGAAGTCAAAGGCGCGACCACGGAGCAAATGCGCAGGAACATCGACCGCCTCGCCGCGATCGTGAACGCCGGCAACGGCGATCCCTACCCCGGCAAAAAGCTCTTCACCGCCCGCTGCGCCAATTGCCATACGCTCCATGCCGTGGGCGGCAGCGTCGGCCCCGACCTGACTCCGTTCAAGCGCGACGACGTGGCCAACATGCTGCTGCACATCATCAATCCGAGCGCGGAGATTCGCGAGGGCTACCAAACCTCCGTGATCATCACCGAGAGCGGCCGTACCCTGACCGGCATTGTCGTCGAGAACGACGCGCGCGTGGTGGTGCTGAAAGTGGCGGACGGCCAGCGTGTTGTCTTGCCGAAAGACGACATAGAATCGATCCGCGCGACCGGTATTTCGCTGATGCCGGAGGGCTTGCTGGAAGGCCTCAGTGACCAGGAGGCGCGCGACCTGTTCGCCTATCTACGCTCGGGACAGCCGTTGATGGAGGGAAGGTAAGCTGAGGCGCGTCGCGATAATACCAACCCGAAGCGTAAGCGAGGGCGTCCCTCGCTTACGCTTCGGGTTAGTGTACGATTGAAAGAACCGCGCTTATCAGTTGGAAAAACTCACGGGGCTCAGCATGCGCAACTCATGCATTTCTTCGTTGGTCGTGCACCTTATTTTCGCAGCCGTGCTGATGCGCACAACCTCTCCCCGGCACCAAGCCGCTCGAGATGCAAGGCGACCTGGCCCGACAAATGCTCGACGGCATTGATCGCTACCTCACGCGCGCGACCGCTGCTTCGGCCGTTCAAGCGCAAAGATTATTGGAAGCCCGATTATTCATCGGCGGAGGCGTATGCCAAATCGGTGCAGCCCAATCGCGACCGCCTTAAGAAAATCATCGGCGCGGTCGATCAACGCGCTGCCGATCAAGGAACTCGAATACGTCAGCGGCACCGGCCAAAAAGCGGTGGTCGCCGAGACTAAAATGTACACCGTTTACGCTGTCCGCTGGCCCGTTCTATCAGGAGTCTACGGCGAGGGCCTTTTGCTTGAACCCAAGGGCAAACCCGTCGCGTGTGTCGTGGTCGTGCCGGACGCGGACCAGACGCCGGAGATGTGGGCTGGGCTGGCGCCGGGCCTGAGCGCCGGATGCGCAACTCGCCCGCATGTTGGCCGAGGCGGGTTGCCGGGTCGTCGTGCCGACCTTGATCAATCGGCAAGACACCTGGTCGGGTAGCGAAAAGCTGAAACGTTTCACCAACCAGACTCACCGCGAATTCGTTTATCGCATGGCTTTTGAAATGGGCCGGCACATCATTGGCTACGAAGTGCAAAAAATCCTGTCCGTCGTCGATTGGTTTAGCCAAGATAAGGACGCGCCGCCGATCGCCGTGTTCGGTTATGGCGAGGGCGGGCTGCTCGCGCTTTATAGTTCCGCCCTGGACACGCGGATTCGTGTGACGGTGGTGGATGGCTATTTCGGCCCGCGAGGATCGGTTTATAAGTGAGCCGATTTATCGCAATGTTTGGAGTCGAGTTGCGCGAGTTCGGCGACGGCGAGATCGTCAGGCTGATCGTGCCGCGCGCACTGATTGTCTGGAGATCGTCGTTTCAAACCGGCAATCCACCTGCGGCTAGAGCGGGCCGAGCGGGGGCCGCGCCGGGCACGTACACCGCGCCACGCATTGCTCGAAACGCTCTGGGCGAGATCGAACGCGTCATGGCAACGCTTCCCGACAGGAAAGAATTCTCACGCGCTCGATAATCGGCCGTCTACTTGTCCGCGAAGCTTCTGGCTATGGCGATTTGATCTTTTCACCACAATCGCATTTTTGGCAAGACCTGGGCGTCAAACCTAGTCAATCTAAAACCGGAAGAACCGCTCTCCGTGACAACCGCAAAGACTTCAACCCCGACGAGCGCCAGCATCGCCAGTTCGATCAACTCGTCGATTTCACGCAAAAGCTTCTGCCTGCCGCCAACGCAGCGCCGCGACGAGTTCTTCTGGTCGAAACTGGATACCTCGTCCGTGGCCAAGCTACAGAAATCGCAAGAGCCGCTGCGCGACTATTTCTGGAAGGAAATCATCGGCAAGCTGCCCGAGCCGACCATGCCGATGAATCCGCGCACGCGGCTCCTCTACGAAACGCCCAAGTGGAAGGGCTATGAGGTCGTGCTGGACGTCTACGAGGACGTTATCAGCTACGGCATCTTGCTGGTGCCCAATGACATCAAGCCGGGCGAGACGCCGGCCGTGCGTGGTCTGCCAGCACGGGCTGGAAGGCCGGCCGACGGACGTGCGTCAACCCCAAGGAAAAGACGGGGCACTACAATTCCTTCGGCGCCCAACTCGCCGACGGGGGGTTCGTCGTGTTCGCGCCGCAAAACCCCTACATCTTCAAGAACGATTTTCGCCAGGTCGTCCGCAAGGCCAATCCGCTGCAACTGTCGCTCTATTCGTTCATCGTTCGCCAGCACCAGCGCATCCTCGAATGGCTGAAAACGCTGGATTTCGTCGACGGCAGCGCGCATCGCCTACTACGGCCTCAGTCTATGGCGGCAAGGTGGCCATGCGCATTCCGGCCTTGCTCCTGGATTATTGCCTGTCGATCTGCTCCGGCGATTTCAACGAATGGATCTGGAAGAACATCAACCTGGACTGGCAAGGCAGCTACATGTTCATCGAACGAATATGAGATGTACGAGTTCGACCTGGCCAACACGTTCAACTACGCGGAGATGGCAGCCCTGATTGCGCCGCGGCCGTTCATGGTCGAGCGCGGCCACGCCGACGGCGTCGGCCTGGATGAATACGTCGCATTCGAATACGCCAAGGTCCGCCGTTTCTACGCCAAGATGGGCATCGCCGACCGCACCGCCATCGAGTTCTTCAACGGCGGCCACGAGATTCACCTCCAAGGGACGTTGGCGTTCTTGAGAAAACATTTACGATTTCCCAAATAGATGTTTGGCCCCTCCGGCGCTGCATCTTGGCATAATATATCTGGTGATGGTTTCACGATCTCGACTCCGCGGGAGCAAACAATCCATGCGAACTGGACCTTGGCTTGGCCTCTGGTTGACCGCTGCGCTGTGCTATTGCCTGCCGCTCGGAGCCGCCGATGCGCCGTTGCCCGATGGCAGCAGTGAACCCAGTAGCCGCGCGACGCCGGCCCCAAGCGCTGCGGCCAACGAAGACAGCCCCGCGGAACACTGGGCATTCCGCCGCTCCCGTGCGGCCACCGCTACCGTCGGTTCGCAACGCCGGCTGGGTGCGCAACTCCATCGACCGCTTCATTCTCGCCCGGCTGGAAAAGGAGGGGCTGTCACCCGCGCCCGAGGCCGACCGTGTGACCCTCATCCGCCGCGTCTTCCTCGACCTGATCGGCCTGCCGCCGACCGTCAAGGAAGTGGACGACTTCCTCGCCGACAAGAGCGACCAGGCCTACGAGAAGCTGGTCGAACGGCTGCTGGCTTCGCCGCACTACGGCGAGCGCTGGGCCCGGCTGTGGCTCGACGCGGCCCGCTACGCCGACTAGCGATGGCTTCGAGAAGGACATGTGGCGGCTCATCTTCTTCTTCCGCGACTGGGTCATCGGCGCCTTCAACCGCGACGATGCCTTATGACCGGTTCATCATCGACCAGCTCGCCGGCGACCTGCTGCCCCATCCGACGCAGGACCAGCGCGTCGCCACGGGCTTTTTGCGGAACTCCATGGTGAACGAGGAAGGCGGCATCGACGTCGAGCAATTCCGCATGGACGCCATGTTCGATCGCATGGACGCCGCTGGGCAAGAGCGTCCTGGGCCTCACCATCCAGTGCTGCCAGTGCCACGACCACAAGTACGACCCGATGACGCAGAAGGAATACTACCGCCTGTTCGCCTACCTGAACAACGACCACGAGGCCTTCCCCGTCGTCTACACGCCCGAGGAGCAGAAAAAGGCGGCCAAGATCACGCGCCGCATCCGTTTGATCGAGGACGGCCTCAAGCAGCGGATGCCCGACTGGGAGAAGCGCCTGGCCCAGTGGGAAGCGAAAGTGAAGGACGACCAGCCGCACTGGACGGTGCTCAACGTGCGGCACGTCGGCGACCACGACCAGCATTACTTCTACCTCAAAGACGGCTCCGTCCTGGCCCAGGGCTACGCGCCAACGCTGTTCGCGGAGGCCTTCCAGGCCACGACCGACCTGAAGGAAATCCGCGCCTTCCGCCTGGAATTGCTCAACGACCCGAACCTGCCGGCGCGGCGGGCCGGGCCGGTCGTTCATGGGGACGTGCGCCTTGACCGAGTTCAAGGTCGAGGTCGCCGACGCCAAGGAGCCGGGCAAGAAGACCAGGGTGAAGCTGGAGAAGGCCACCGCCGACTACGCCAATCCCGAGCGTCCCCTGGAGCCCAATTTCGACGACCGCTCCAAGCGCCGCCGCGTCACCGGTCCGGTCGAGTTCGCCATCGACGGCAAGGACGAGACGGCCTGGGGCATCGACGCCGGACCCGGCCGCCGCAACCAGCCGCGCAACGCCGTCTTCACCACCTCACGCGAACGTCGCTCAGCCCGGCGGCACGGTAGTGACGTTTCGGCTGGCTCAGCGGCACGGCGGCTGGAACAGCGACGACCGCATGAACAACAACCTCGGCCGCTTCCGCCTCTCGGTGTGCGGCGACGGCAACGCGACCGCCGACCCACTGCCGCAGAGAGATCCGCGACATCCTCGCCGTGCCGCCGCGCACGGCGCACGCCGGCGCAGCAGACCGCCGTCTTCAGCTACTGGCGAACGACCGTGCCCGAGTGGCAGCGAGGCCAACGCCTGGGTCGAGGAACTTTGGCAAGGATGGCCCCAGGGCAGCACAACCCTGGCGCCTGGAGCAGCGCGACGAGCCGCGCCAGACGCACCTGCTCAAGCGCGGCGACTTCCTCAAGCCGGGCAGCAAGGTGACCGCCGGCGTGCCCGCGTTCCTGCACCCCCTGGCCGACCCGAAGGCGCCGGGCAACCGCCTGACGCTGGCCAAGTGGCTGGTCGATCGCCGCTCGCCGACGACGGCGCGCGTCTTCGTCAACCGCATCTGGCAGGCCTACTTCGGCACCGGCATCGTCGCCACGCCCGAGGACTTCGGCCTGCAGGGCGACAAGCCCTCGCACCCCGAGCTGCTCGACTGGCTGGCCGTCGAATTCATGGACGGACCGAGCGGCGGCGTGGCTCGGCCTTGGAACATCAAGCACCTGCACCGGCTGATCGTCACCTCGGCAACCTACCGCCAGTCGTCGCGCGTGACACCCGAACTCCTGGAAAAAGACCCGCAGAACCGCCTCTTGGCGCGCGGCCCGCGGCTGCGCGTCGAGGCGGAGATGGTCCGCGACATCGCCCTGTCGGCCAGCGGCCTGCTCAACCCGAAGATAGGCGGCCCGAGCATCTACACGCCGGCGCCGGCGTTCCTGTTCATGCCGCCGGCCAGCTACGGGCCGTTCAACTGGATCAGACGCCAAGGGCAGCGACCGCTACCGCCGCGCCTTGTACACCTTCCGCCGCCGCTCGACGCCGTACCCGATGCTGCAAGCCTTCGACGCGCCCAACGGCGACTTCTCCTGCGTTCGCCGCAGCCGCTCGAACACCCCCTTGCAGGCGCTGACGACGCTGAACGAGCCGATCTTCATGGACTGCGCCCGTGCCCTCGCCGCGCGGACCTTGACGGAGGGCGGCAAGAGCGACGCCGAGCGGCTGACCTACGCCTTCCGCCTGTGCGTCAGCCGGCCGCCGGACGATGGCGAGAAGGCGACGTTGACGGCGCTGTTGGGCAAGGAGCGGAAGCGCATCGCCGACGGCGCGCTCAACGCGGTGGAAGTGGCGACGGGCAAGAAGGACGCGCCGCTGCCCGGCGGGCCTGAGGGCCGACGACCTGGCCGCTTACACGATCGTGGCGCGCGTGCTGCTGAATTTGGATGAGACGATTACGAAGGAGTAAACGCGGCTTGTGGTTTTGCGAAATCCGGTGGTGGGTGGCACGCCCTGAGGTACTCCGAAGGGCGTGCCGAAGCGCCAGAGAAGGTGCCCTCTTGCAGTAGGCGTGACTCGCGTGTAACCTCACGTCCATGAGAATGAGCGATCCCCGGACCGGCAAAACATACGTGGAGAAGCGCCGATCGGCGCTTCAACGAGCCGGGCCAGCCGCGCGAGTTGACATTTTCCTGCTACCGCGGCTATCCGTTCCTTGGACGGAAAAGGACGTGCGAGTGGCTTCGCGACGCACTTGAAAAGGCGCGAACACAATTCGGTTTTCAGCTATGGGCCTATGTGCTCATGCCCGATCATGTTCACCTGCTAATTTGTCCGGGAGACACTCCGGCGCGAATGTCCCGTTTCCTTCAGGCGGTCAAGGAACCCGTCGCTCGTCAGGCGATCAGGCACTTAAAAGCAAATTCGCCCGAGTGGTTGGCTCGGCTCGCGGTGCCGGAAGGCCGGCGCCTGCGTCACCGTTTCTGGCAGCCGGGCGGCGGCTATGACCGGAACATAACCAGCACCGAGGCACTACGTGCCATGATCGACTATATTCATGCGGCAACCCGGTGCGTCGTGGACTTGTTGGCAAAGCCGAGGATTGGGAGTGGTCAAGTGTGCGCTGGTACGCTCAAACGCGGCCAGTGCAGTTGGAGATGGATGAAGCGGTGCTCCTGGAACTTGCACGAGGATGAGGCTTGTTGCAGGTTCGGCACGCCCTTCGGAGTACCTCAGGGCGTGCCACCCGGCCGATAAAATCGGCCACCGCGAGGATTTTTATGAAGGCTAGAGTCAAATCGCGAATCGGCGCGCCCGAATCGTCGCACGGTAAATGGCCGACGCGTTGTTGTTCTCGACGAACGCGAGTACGAGCATTTGAGAGAAAAAGCCGACGAATGGGAGCCGTCGATGCCGGCACCGAATGCCGATGGCACGTATCCGGCCGTCGAGGCAGCTGCGCGCTCTCGCGCGAAAAATCCTCCGCCACCGCCGGCGATTGGGGCTGACGCAGATGGATCTAAATCGCCGTGCCGGCATCAAGATCGAAACCCTCAACGGCATCGAGCACGGGTTGCGCACGCCGGCCGTCGCGACGGTGGATAAGATCGAGCGGGCGTTATTGAAAGCCGAGAAAGAAAAAGGACGATAACGCTGGCATCGCGCCAATCAGTCCTTGAAAACGTCCGATGATAGGGAGTGAATCCCATGACCTACCACGACTACCTCACCCGCCGCTGGTTCCTCAAGGAGTGCGGCGTCGGCCTCGGCACGATCGCCCTGCACGCCCTGCTGCAAGACCGTGCCGTCGCGACCTCTGCCACCGCGCCTGCCGACCCGCTGGCGCCCAGGCAGCCGCACTTCCCCGCCAAGGCGAAAAACGTCATCTACCTGTTCATGGCCGGCGGCCCCAGCCATCTGGAGCTGTTCGACAACAAGCCGGCCCTGGCCAGGTACGACGGCAAGCTGCCGCCGCCGGAGCTGCTCCAGGGCTACCGTGCCGCCTTCATCAGGCCCGACGCCACCTTCCTCGGCCCGAAGTTCAAGTTCGCCCGCCACGGCCAGTGCGGCATGGAGCTGTCCGAATTGTTGCCGCACCTGGCCGGCTGCGCCGACGACATCGCCGTCGTCAAGTCGATGGCGACCGACGCCTTCAACCACGCGCCGGCCCAGATCTTCATGAACACCGGCACGCAGCAGTTCGGCCGGCCCAGCTTCGGCGCCTGGACGACCTACGGCCTGGGCAGCGAATCGCGCGACCTGCCGGGCTTCGTCGTCTTCAGCTCCGGCAAGAAGGGGCCAAGCGGCGGCTCGTCCAACTGGGGCAGCGGCTTCTTGCCCACCGCCCACAACGGCGTCCTCTTCCGCTCGGGCGGCGAGCCGGTGCTCTACCTCTCCAACCCCGCCGGCATCGACCGCCAGACCCAGCGCGACTCGCTCGACGCCCTCGGCGCGCTCAATGCCAGGCGCCTGGGCGTCATGGGCGATCCGGAGATCGCCGCCCGCATCAGCGCGTTCGAGATGGCCTACCGCATGCAGGCCAGCGCCCCCGAGCTGATGGACATCGCCAGGGAGCCGAGGCACGTCTTGGAGATGTACGGCGCCGAGCCGGGCAAGCCGTCGTTCGCCAACAACTGCCTGCTGGCCCGCCGGCTGGTCGAGAAAGGCGTGCGCTTCGTCCAACTGTTCCACGAGAGCTGGGACCAGCACGGCGGCCTGGTCAGCGACCTCAAGAAGAACTGTCGCGGACACCGACCGAGCCAGCGCCGCGCTGGTCAGGGACCTCAAGCAGCGCGGCCTGCTGGACAGCACGCTCGTCATCTGGGGCGGCGAGTTCGGCCGCACGCCCATGGTCCAGGGCGGCAATGACGGCCGCGACCATCACCCCAACTGCTTCTCGATGTGGCTGGCCGGCGGCGGCATCAAGCCCGGCCTGACGCTGGGCGAGTCGGACGATTTCGGCTTCAACGCCACGACCGACCGCGTCCATGTCCACGACCTGCACGCGACGCTCCTGCACCTGCTCGGCTTCGATCACACCAAGCTGACCTATCGCTTCCAGGGCCGCGACTTCCGCCTGACCGACGTGCATGGCCAGGTTGTCGAGAAACTGCTGGCGTGAGCATTCGAGCCGCCCCGCCGTTTGACCCCCTTTACCGATTAAGCTAGGTTTGACTTTAATCAGAACGCGCGTGCGTGACGGCAGGGGCACTCAATGAGTAACAAAATTGCAATCGTGTTCATCGTGCTTGTCATATTGTGGGTGACCGGCTTCGGCAGCCTGGGCCGCATTCTATGGTTCCGCTAGTTTGCCTCAATCGTGTTATGACTGGCTGAATAAACGGGTGCGCCACTAAGCGTGGCTAAATCAGCGTGCGGGACCTTGCGACACTAACCCGAAGCGTTAGCGAGGGATCCCTCGCTAACGCTTTGGGTTAGTGTCGCAGAATTAGGCACCGTTATTTAGGTTGCATTTTTGCCGCCGGCATTCCGATCCGGCGGCGTGACGCCCAATAAGTGGCGCACAAAGAAGTCCTTGCGGCGGCGCGCGGCGTAGGGGGACTCGCCGATGCCGTGGTTGGCGCCGGGGACGACAAGGAGGTCGAAATCCTTGCCCGCTTTGATTAGGGCATTCACCACTTGCATCGTCGAAACCGGGTCGACGTTGCGATCGAGCTCGCCGACGGTGAGCAGTAGCTTGCCCGTGAGCTTGTGGGCATTGGTCACGTTGGATTGCTCGCTGTATTGCGGACCGATCGGGTAGCCCATGTAGAGCTCGTTCCACCAGATTTTGTCGATGCGATTGTCGTGGCAGCCGCAATCGGCGACGGCGACGAAATAGAAGTCGCCGTGCGCCAAGAGGGCGCGGAGGGCGCTTTGGCCGCCGGCCGAGCCGCCGTAGATGCCGACGCGGCTCAGGTCCATGTAGGCGTATCTCTTGGCGGCGGCCTTGATCCACAGGATGCGGTCGGGGAAGCCGGAATCGCCAAGATTTTTCCAGCAGACGTCGTGAAACGCCTTGGAGCGATTCGAGGTGCCCATGCCGTCGATCTGCACCAGGATGAAGCCCAACTCAGCCATCTGCTGCGGCCGATAAAAGGGGCGGAAATCCTTGGGAACGAACGAACCTTGCGGGCCGGCGTAGATCGCCTCGATGACCGGATAGCTCTTGGTTGGATCGAAGTTGGACGGTCGATAAATCACGCCGTAAATGTCGGTGCGGCCATCGCGTCCCTTGGCGACGAAACGTTCGGGGACCTGCCAGCCGGCATCCACGAGCGCGCGCATGTCCCCTTTTTCGAGCGTGCACAAGAGGGCACCATCCGCGGCGCGGCGCAGCTCCGTGATCTGCGCCAGATCGACGCGGGAATAGCTATCGAGATAGAAGCGGTTGTCCGGTGAATAGCGGATGACGTGAGTGCCGTCGCCGGTGGTGAGATGGACCAGGCCGGTGCCGTCAAAGTTGATTCGGCAATAATGGACCTGATAGGGATCTTGCTCCGCGTGGATGCCGCCGGCGCGGAACCAGATTTGGCGCTTGTCCGCATCGACGCGGTCCACGCCGCGAACCAGCCACGGGCCGCGCGTTATTTGATTTTTGACCGTCCCCGATTTCCGGTCGATCAGATAAAGATGATTCCAGCC
This sequence comes from uncultured Planctomycetota bacterium, assembly GCA_963750865.1. Lineage (GTDB taxonomy): Bacteria > Planctomycetota > Planctomycetia > Gemmatales > Gemmataceae > CAVVSQ01. The sequence goes on along the minus strand of CAVVSQ010000011.1, from coordinate 304,786 downwards.
GTCGCGCTGGGACATCCAGATGACTTCACCCGTCGCGGGTAATTCCTCCAAGAAAAACTTGGAATTGTAATCAATGAAGGTCGTGCTGGTTTCATTGATGATGGCGCGAGCCCGGCCGGTCTGACCGTCAATGCCGATCAGGCGCAGACTTTGGTGGCCGCGCTCGTTGAAGAGGAAAATGAACTCTTTGCCGGCGGCGTCCCAGTGTAGCTCGCTGATGCTCCAGGGATTTTTGAGCAGATCGTCGGCGATCGGTATTTCCTTGAACCCGTCGGTCGAAAACAGATGCGGTCGATCGATCGGCATTCGATCGCCTGGTTTGGCGTAGTCGAGCGTATGCAGCCTGGGGTAGATTTGATCGCGCGGCGACGACTCGATGAGATAGACTTTACGCTGATCCCCTTTTCGGGTGCGCATGGCGATCAGGCGCGAACTATCCGGGGACCAGTAAATCGCGCCGAAGCCGTCTTCGGCGGTGCCTTGCGTCGTAAGCACGCGTTCCTGGCCCGTCGCGTTTTCCTTGAGGCGAACGTTGTGATCGCGCACGAGGGCGGTCCATTTGCCGTCGGGGGATGTGTTGCGGCTCGTAGACTTGAAAGCAGCCTTCTTCCTTTTGGGCAGTGCCGGCGGCACGGCCTCCGCCTGATCCTTGACGGCTTCGCTGAGCTCATAAGTGGACGGATTCCATTGGTAATGTTTGCCTAGCGATGTGAAACGGATGACGTCGCTGCGATCGAAGCTCAGTGCGTCGATAGGAAGCGCCTTCGCTGACGGTGCTTTGAGTTGGACCTTGGCGAGAGCGGCAGCCATCCTGAGGTGGTCAAAAGCCGGACGGCGCAACCCTTTGGCCGCATCGACCGCGACGAATTCCCATTCGCCCTTGGCCACATCGATTTTGTACCAAAAGCGACCGCCGTCTCCGCTCCAGTGCGGATCGACCTTGGCCCGAAACACTTTGTTCTTGGTCCAGGTGGCAAAGTTTTCGGATCGCTGATAATCGGCCGTCGTCCCTTGTGCATTAGCCAAAGTCGGACACGAGCAAAGAAGAATCGAAGAAAACATCTGCACGCGGATAAGTCGCTTGAGCTTGTTCATGGAGAAGGGGTTGCCCCAAATAAGAAGGATGGATTGGAACGTTGCAAGCGCTTCCAAGCCTAACAAGCGATCTATCGGTGTGCAAGCGCTTGCCGCCTGGCCGCGGACTGTTGCCGTTGGCCGATGAACGCAATGCGGGGGGTCGAGCTGGCCGGCCAGTCGCATCGCCGAGACAAGGTTGGCGGAGGCGGAGAATCGTGTGGCCGCTTTTCCATTCTTAAGCCTTGTAATGGATTGATGATACGTCTTTTTTTGTTCGGTCGGGCCATTTTGTGCGTGTAAAACCACGCGGCATGCCGTCTAGTGTAATGGTGACTTAATGGTCAAACGCGATCAGGACGCCTCTTTGCTGATTGAGCGCCCCGCCGGGGAGAGGCGGACGCACGCGAGCAATTGTTGGAGTCGTTTCGCAATTATTTGCGGTTGCTTGCTTACACGGGGCTGGCCGAGGCGTTGCGGGAGAAGGCCGATCCCTCCGACGTCGTTCAGGAGACGATGCTCAAAGCTCACGCCAGCTTTGGTCAGTTTCGCGGCCGAAACGAGGCTGAGTTGGCGGGATGGTTGCGGCAGATTTTGGCCCGTAATTTGGTCGACCTGGCGCGCCGGTTCCATCAGACGGAAGCTCGGCGTGTCGGCCGTGAAAGGTCTCTGGAAGAGTTGCTCGACCAATCATCGCTGGCCCTGGGCAACCTGGTGGCCATCGACGTTCTCTCGCCGAGCGAAAACGCGCAGCACCGCGAATTGTGCGTAGTGCTTGCGGACGCCCTTGCGGACCTGAACGACGATTACCGCACGGTCATCGTTTTGCGCAGTCTGGAAGAACGGGACTGGGAAGAAGTGGCCCGCAAGATGCGGCGCAGCGTCGGCGCGGTGCGCATGCTATGGGCTCGCGCCCTGGCCGGTTTACGACCCTTGATTGAAGCACGCTTGTGAACCCGGACAAAACCGCCTCGACACTCGATGCCATTCTGGCGGAAGTGTTGGAAGAATATCTGGAAGCCGCCCACGCCGGCACTGCGCCGCCGCGCGCCGAATTGCTTGCCACGCACCCCGAATTGGCTGTGCAACTGGAATCCTGCCTCGCGAGTCTTGATTTCATTCGCCGAGCCGCTCCTCCTCAATCTTCGATCCCAAGTGGCACGCCTCGTCCCGGCGGCACCTTGCCGGCCGATACGGTGGGCGAACGGGTCAGCCTTGGCGATTACCACATCCTGCGCGAGATCGGTCGGGGCGGCATGGGCATTGTCTATGAAGCCGAGCAGTCGGCGTCGGGCCGCCACGTCGCTCTGAAAGTGTTGCCCTTCGCGGCGGCCCTCGATCCACGTCAACTACAGCGCTTCAAGACCGAAGCCCAGGCGGCCGCGCTGTTACGGCATCCGCACATTGTCCCCGTTCTTGGCGTCGGCTCCGAGCGTGACGTTCACTATTACGTCATGAAATACATCGACGGCCATGCCCTTACCGAGGTGATCGATGAATTGCCGCGCCTGCGCCGCGGCCAAGAACCGGCTCATGGCGGCGCCCGCAGGCTGGCGTGCAGTCTGGCTTCGGGCCGCTGGGCCGTGGATCAGCAAACCAACAGAGCAGAAAACCAGGAGGCAGCAAGGCCCGAGAACGAAGAGCCGTTCTATCGTCTCGTCGCGTGCCTGGGCATTCAAGCGGCCCAGGCCCTTGATCATGCGCATGAGGCTGGGATCATCCACCGCGATATTAAACCTGCAAATCTACTGATCGACACGAGCGGGCATTTATGGGTGACCGATTTCGGCTTGGCCCGTTTTCAGAGCGACGAGCGCAACTTGACGCGGACAGGTGACGTGATTGGCACCTTGCGGTACATGAGCCCGGAGCAGGCTCTCGCCAAGCACGGATTCATCGACCAGCGCGCGGACATCTATTCCTTGGGCATCACTCTTTATGAGCTGGTTACCCTGGAGCCCGCTTTTCGGGGCAACGATCGTGGAGAATTGCTGCGGCAAATCGCCGAGGAAGATCCGTCTCCTCCGCGCCGGCTCAACAAGGCTATACCGGCGGCCCTGGAAACGATTTTGCTTAAAGCCACCGCCAAGGAACCCGCCGACCGCTACGCAACGGCCCAAGAGTTGGCCGCCGACCTCGGACGGTTTGTCGCGAACCAACCAATCGCCGCCAAACGGCCCACGCTGGTGAAGCGGGCGGGGCGCTGGGCCCGTCGGCACAAGACGATGTTGGCAGGTGTCGCGGTCATGGCAATTCTGGCGGTGCTGGGTCTCGTTGTAAGCAGCATCCTCATCATGCGAGAGAGCAAGGAAGCGGACAGGCGCGCACAACAAACTCTCCAGGCCGTGGACGAGATGTATACGCAGGTGGCTCAACGTTGGTGGTATCAGCAGCCATATCTGGAGCAAGTGCAGCGTGAGTTCTTGCTCAAGGCGCTTCATTTCTACGAGGAGTTTTCTCGCGAAAACAGCTCGGCGCCGCGCTGGCGGCTGGAAGCCGCCAAGGCCGCCCGTCGCGTCGGGGAAATCCAACACAAACTGAGTGAACACGCCAAGGCGGAAGCGGCGTATGACTTGGCCATCGACCGACTGACGCAGTTGGCGGCCGAATTTCCTGGCGAGACGGTCCAGCGCGATGAACTGGCCAATGCGGCAAAATGGCCGCGCGAGCCTGTTGCGCGAAAAGGGCAGGCTGGCCGACGCGGAGCAAGCTTACCGTAAGGCCCATACGCTGTTTGCCGCCCTCACGGCCGAAGACCCGAGTTCGGCCGGCTATCGCGACGGCCTGGCAGGGACGCTCGGCAATCTTGCCATGGTGATGCATGCCCTGGGCAAGCCGGCTGACGCGGAAGAGGCCTATCAACGGGCTTTGGGCATATTCGTCGGGCTGACCAAAGACTTTCCAAACGTTCCCGCTTACGCTCACGGTCTGGCCGGCTGCCGCAATAACTTGGCGAACCTGCTCCGCGACACCGGTCGGCCGCACGCGGCGCAGGATGCTTATGAGCAAGCTTTGAACACATGGCGCAAACTGTCGACCGACCTGCCCGGCATGCCGATTTTTCGCCAAGCGCAGGCCGCTAGTTATAGCGGACTGGGCATCGTTTACGCGGCCCAGGGTCAGACCAGTGACGCTGAAGCAGCCCAGCGCGGCGCTGAAGCTGCGCGAACGTTTGGCCCAGGAATATCCGGGCGTGCCTGCTTACCGTCAAGCCTTGGCTGCGAGCCAGCAGAGCTTAGGCCGGCTTCTCACTACGGCGGGGCGTGTCCAGGAGGCGCGAACCGCCTTCGATCAGGCGCTGACGATGCGTCAACAATTAGCGGACGACATGCCCACAGTGCCGTCTTATCGACAGGAGTTGGCTGATAGCCACGATGGATTGGCCGCCTTGCTCGCCGCTGCCGCTGAATTCCAGCAAGCCGAGCAAGCCCAGCGCCAGGCGCAACGCCTACGGCAGCAACTCGCCAAGGATTCGCCGGACACCCCGGATGCGCAATGGGATCTGCGCGCGGCAACCGCGCCTTGGGAAAAATCCTGCAAAGCGTCGGCAAAAACGACGAGGCGGAGAAGCTTGGGTGCGAGGCGATCACGCAGCTTGAAAAGCTGGCGACCACATTTCCGTTAGTCCCTGCTTTTCGCCTCGAGCTGGCGTCAGGACGCAGCGACCTGGCATGCGTCTATCGGCGCACCGGCCGCTTGGATGAGGCGGAACAGCTTCAGCGCGCCGCCCTGGCTGTGCTTGAGAAGCTTGCTGCCGACTTTCCCGAATCGCCCTACTACCGGCGCCTGCGCCGCGAGGCGCGAACGGCGTTGCGGCTGGAGAACGATGGTCCGTGTCAGGGATTGGCGGATGTGAATAGAATTCGTGTGGTTCCGTAAACAGAAAATCGAGGTTGCGCACTCATGTTTCGGTTTTGGCGCTCGCGCCGAGCCAAGCCAGGCCTCCAGCTTCCGCCGGCGGCCAGCCGATTCCACTACAAGCCCTGTCTTGAGGCGCTGGAGGGTCGTTTGGTTTTGTCGGCGCCGGGAACGTCCGCCGTGGGCCCGCTGATGCCGCCTTTGGATCATGTGGCCGCCGTTGCGATCACGGCCATCGCCGGCCAGCCCTTCTCCGGAGTGGTAGCGACCTTCAACACGCCGGACGTTACCGGCCTCGCGTCGACGATTGACTGGGGAGATGGTCACAACGGAACAGGGATCATTGCCGGCGCGGGCATTCACTCTTTTCAGATTTCGGCAGCGAATATCTTTGCTCAGCCCGGCAGTTACACCATGATGGTTACCATCTTTGCCGGCCAGAGCACCGAGGCCGAAGTTCAGGCAACGGCGACGGTTTTGGCGCCGCCAACGAATATGATGCCGAGCGTGGTCCCGGCAGGCCAGGTTAGCGTTCAAATATCCTTTGGGTTGACGGAAGATATCGGAACTGCGACCGTTTATTTCATCACGACACCAGCGGTGGCGAACGCGCTTGGAAGCAACGGCCAATTGCTGGACACGGTTTGGCGAGTGGTTGTCGCGGCAACGCCGACCGGCAACACCATTCCAACAACGCATTCCATTCAGATTCAAATCACAGGCCCCATACCCGCTGCGTCCACCGATTACGTTCCTTGGCGCAGCATGCGCGAGCAGGGCCTGGACGTGTCCCTGGTTCCGTCAGCCGTGCCGGCCAAGGTGCGACCCGCCGTCGGTCAACTTGTCCAAGCTGATCTTCTGGGGGCGGGAGCGGCATTTACGCGGGATCAAAACGGCGTTGCGCTAATCACCGTCCCGACTTGGCTCAGCTCTACGGCCGTCACGTTGGTCATGGTTTTCGAAATCCCACCGTCGTCGGATGCACGATCGGTGACGCCGCACGAGCCCGATAGCGTGCTTGCTGCCGCTTCTGATCCGGCCGACAACGCGGAGGCCGATCAAACCGCCCACCACGAGGAGTCCGGCGCGATAGCTTCCGTTTGCCGCTATACCTGGTCGCCGACCGCGCCGAACTGCGTGGCTTAGCCGGCGTTTCTCTCATCGGGATGCCTTCCGCTCCTGTGACCAATCCTCCATTAGGTACGGCACCAGGCGGAGCCATCAACAACCTCCGCCCCGCGGGCGCAGAGGAAAACATGGCACGCACGCCGAGTTCAGTTCACGACGGGGACAAGTCCTATTCCGGCCGATGGTCCATCACCGTCGGCGCGATGGTCCAGGCGGCCGTTACTTGGGTTGCTATCCATTTCAGCTTTTCAGCGCGTGCAAAATCTCCTACCGTCCCGTCTATTACTGAAGAGCGTTAGTTGTAGATTCTCAATAACTGTGGGTACTGGCAGAATCGAACAGCTGTGGGGCACGTTTCCAACGTGCCCGCTGGACTCCGGCACGTTGGAAACGTGCCCCACAGTCTCCGCCATCCAGGCGCAATACTTTCATATCCTCCAGCGATGTCCAACCTTTGGGAAAGGTCACCATGACGAGTCTGTTCCGCCAGTTCATCCACTCGCTATTCCGGCACGGCCCCAAGAAAAAAAAGCCGGTTCGCCGGGTTCGCTTTTGCTTGGAGGAACTAGAGCTTCGGCAAACGCCGGCGACTGTTTCCATGGCCAATGCGTTATCATTTCCGAATGATGTATCCTTGGCGATTACCAATACCGAGACGCCGACGTACAACCAGACGTTCGCGGTTCCCGGCCAACAAATCACCTATACCATTACGGTAAGCACTAAGGGTGGTCCCGTTTGGGTCACGCCGGATTTCATCGTGGTCGGTCAGCCACCGCCGGTGTTCTATGAACCTCCGACAATCGCGTTTGTCGGCGGAACGGTGACGGACGTTTTTCCAAGCTTTTTGACCGGTGTCACATACACTTCAACCGCGAGTTCAGGTGTCACCGGTAACACGCCGTCCGGCTCGGGGGACATCCACGACACCGTCACCATGCCCGACAATGGCTTCATCACGTACACCGTGACGGCGACGATCGATCCATCCGCCACCGGCACCATGAGCGATACGGCCACGGTGGCTGCCCCGGGCTTCGCGCCAAACACCAGCGCCACCGTTTCCAACGTGCTGGTGGACGAGGCTAACCCACCGATAAGCGCGTCACAAGCGTCGGTTACCTATGGCACGCCAATCGTTTTCACGGTCACCGAAAATGTGAGCCCCAGCGCCGGCACCAACACTTTGAAGTTCTATCAGGGCTCTACTTTCCTTGAATTTGGCACGCTTCAGAGCACCGTGGGCAATCGGCAGGCCTGGCAATTCACCACGACTCCGACGCAACTAAATGCCGGGACTGGACAAGATATCCATGCCGTCTATGACGCAACCGACACTTCCGCGGGCATCGTGAATAATCTCCCAGGTGGAGAAACCGTCACCCCCGCGCCTCTCACCATTACAGCGATTACCAACACGAAAACCTACGACTCGACCACGACGGCAGCGGCGATTCCGACCGTAACCGGCCTGGTGGGCAATGATACTGTCACCGGTCTGGCGGAGGCGTACAGCGACGCGAATATTGGGACAGGCAAGACCCTCAAGGTGAGCTCCTATACGGTGCACGACGGTAACGGCGGCAACAACTACAGCGTTTCAAAAGTGGCGAACACGACGGGCGACATTGCGATTGCCAGCGCGCCGACTCCGCTTGTTCCGTTCGGTCCTGTCGTTTCCGGTTGGACGGTCGGTCCTTGGTTTTCCTGGACTGCCGTGACCGGCGCGGCTCACTATGAATTGTGGATCAATGATGTCACCGCGAACGTGTCTCCGAGTTATGATAGCGGCGTCATCGGGACTATTTTCGAGCTTGGTCCGAACTTTTCAGCCGATGGCCACCATTATCGATGGTGGGTACGAGCCATCGATGCCAACGGCCAACCCGGTCCTTGGAGCACGGCCGGCGACTTCACTTTCTCCCTTCATGGGACCATGCCCCCTAGCCCTCCTGGGCCTAACCTCGGCATACCCGTTCCGATCGCTCCCTCAGGGGATGTTTATCTCACCTCGATTAGCGCCAATAGTGCCGATGCCTCGCTCCCGTCCTTTTCCTGGACTGCCGTGGCCGGCGCGGATCACTACGATTTCTGGATCAATGACGTGACGGCAAATGTGTCTCCGAATTATCGCTCCAATGTCACCGGCACATTTGCCGCGCCTGGACCGAGTTTCTTCAGCGACGGCCACAGCTACCGCTGGTGGGTGCGGGCGGTCGATGCGATCGGGCAAGCCGGCGCGTGGAGTGCCGGGCTCTCGTACACCTATTATGAGGTGGCGCCTCCCACAACCAATCCGGTCACCACGCCGCAATCGACCGATCGGCCGACCCTTTCTTGGAGCGCCGTGGCGGCCGCCTCGACTTACGAAGTTTGGATCACCGATCTGAACACTCGACAGGTGCAGAAGGTGTTTGGGATCACGGACACATCGCTGATTTTATCGGCAGCCAAGGCCCTTACTCCCGGCGATACGTTCACCTGGTGGGTCGGCGCTCTCGGCGCCGGCGGCGTGGCCCCCGATTGGAGTGCCGGCCAGACCTTTAGCATCGCACCTTTGGCGGCGCCGGCGGCGGCACGAATTATACCTTCGCAAACGGCCGCCCCAGCCACCGACCTAACTTTGACCAGTGTACGCGTTTCGACGGTCGCTTCCCAGTACGTGGGGATCACCGACCAGCCATCGTTCGCTTGGACAGGGGTTGCGGATGCCGCTATTTATGAGATTTGGATCACCTGTCTGAACACGAAACAGGTCCAGAAGATGTTTGGGATCACCGACACGTCAGTCAATTGGCCGGCAGCCAAGGCCCTCACCCCGGGCGACCATTTCACCTGGTGGGTCGGCGCGGTCAGCACGAATGGGTTGGCCATCGTCTGGAATGCCGGGCAAAGCTTTGTCGTCGCACCGCTGATAGCGCCCGTGGCCAACTCGCTCGCCCAATCTCAGCCGACCGGCCAGCCATTATTCTCTTGGTCAGGCGTCTCGCAAGCCGCTTCCTACGAAATCTGGATCACCGATCTGACCACCAAGCAGGGCCAAAAGGTGTTTGGAATTACCGCCACATCGCTCAATTGGCCGGCGGCCAAAGCCCTTAGGCCCGGCGACCGGTTCACTTGGTGGGTCGGCGCGGTCAGTACCAATGGACTTGCCACCGTCTGGGACGACGGGCAGAATTTCATCGTCGCGCCTCTGGCGGCCGGTTGAAATAGGCCAAGACTCACATAATCCGAGCCCGTCACCGTTTTTCGTTGACATTGGCAGTGTTTGCCATCAAGATCAGTGCTTGATTCGCCCGTTATCCAATCGAGCCCTACCGATTGTCGGGTTTCATTCAGAGTCATTGCACGGGAAATCTAATGCTACGGCGATTTATCTCCGCCTTTTACCCTGGGCATGTGCGGCGCTTGGCAACCAAGAAAAGAGCGTCCGCTCGTCCGCTCGCAAGCACGCTTTTGGAGGAACTAGAATCGCGCCTTGCCCCCGCTTCTTTTGCGGTCAATGCCCAACTACAAATCACCCTTCTACGCGAGCCGGGAGCGTTAGCGACCGGTGCCGCTGGAACATCACCAGCCTCACACGCCGTCGTCTTTTTCGAGTCGGCAGTGACCGATTATCAGGTTCTCCGCCAAGGCTTGAGCGCCGGCACCGACGCGGTGGTGCTCGCTAGCGGCGGCGACGGCCTGCGCGAGATGGCCGCGTTCCTGGCGAATCGTCACGACTTGACATCGATCGGCGTGGTGGCCCACGGTGCCGCTGGGTCGGTGGCACTTGGGACAGCGACGCTCGATGTCCAAAGTTTGAAGCATTATGCGCCCGAGTTAGCGACTATTGGCGCGGCGCTGGGCCGTGGCGGCGAGATGGACTTGTGGAGTTGCGACGTTGCCGCGGGACCAGGCGGTGCTTTTCTAGTGCAAGACGTCGCGGTGGCGACCGGCGCGGGCGTGGCGGCGGCGGATCACATCATCGGCTCGGCAGCGGACGGCGGTAGCTGGCGGCTCGACGCCCGCTTTGCTGGTGCACAGGGGAGAATACCGTTCTCCGCTGCTGCCCTCGGGGCTTTTCACGAGGTTTTGGGCAGCTGGTCCGGCGCAGGCTCGATGGCAGCCGCGCGCTCGGCGCGACGGCCACGCTCCTGGCCAACGGCAAGGTGCTGGTCGCGGGGGGGTACGACGGCACCAAGGTCGTGTCCAGTGCGGAGTTGTACGACCCGGGCAATAATAGCTGGTCCACCGCGGGCTCCATGGCCACAGCTCGGATTTACAACACAGCGACGCTACTGGCAAACGGCAAGGTGCTGGTTGCGGGAGGGTACGACGGCAACACCGGCAACACCGGCTTGTCCAGTGCGGAGTTGTACGACCCGGCGAGCAATACGTGGTCTGCCGCAGGCTCCATGGACACACCGCGAGTTAGGCAAACGGCGACTCTACTGGCCAACGGCAAGGTGCTGGTCGCGGGGGGACTTCAAAGTCTCAACAACTTTTTCCTGTCAAGCGCGGAGCTGTACGACCCGGTTAGCGATACCTGGTCTGCCGCCGGCTCCATGGCCGCGGCGCGCTATGACTATACGGCGACGCTGCTGGGCAACGGCAAGGTCCTGGCCGCGGGGGGCAGAGGCAATAATACTCTATCCAGCGCGGAATTGTACGACCCGGTCAGTAACTCCTGGTCTGCCGCGGGTTCCATGGCCACGGCGCGTAATGAACATACGGCGACGCTGCTGGGCAACGGCCAGGTGATGGTCGCGGGCGGGTTTAACGGCGCCATCAACGTCCTATCCAGTGCGGAGCTGTACGACGCGGTTAGTAACACCTGGTCTGCCGCGCCCTCGATGGCCACGGCGCGCTGGCAACAAAAGGCGACTCTTTTAGGCAACGCACAGGTGCTGATCACGGGGGGAGAGGACAATGGTGCCAATTCTTTGTCCAGTGCGGAACTGTACGACCCGGTAAATAAGACTTGGTCCAGCGCAGGCTCCATGGCCGCAACACGCGTTGGCCAAACGGTAGCGCTGCTGAACAACGGCCAGGTGCTGGTCGCAGGGGGGTATGTACTCAATAACGGCGCTGTTTCACTGAATTTATCCAGTGCGGAGTTGTACGACCCGAGCCTTGCGAAGCCTGCCGGCACCTGGATCGCCGCCGCCTCGATGCCCACGCCGCTTGACGGTCATTCGGCGACAGTGCTAGGCAACGGCAAGGTGCTGTTCACGAATGGGACGTCGGGCCAGAATCTGAATTCCGTTCCACCTATATACGACCCGGTCACTAACGCATGGTCCACCACAGGTGCCATGGTCAAGTCCCAGCTTGACGGCTCGACGACACTCTTGGGCAATGGCAAGGTGCTGGTCGCGGGGGGATGGGACGGTGCGTTCAATTTCCCGATATCGAGTGCACAGCTATACGATCCAATCGCCAACACCTGGTCGGTTGCAGCCTCCATGCTGACGGTAAGGTATAACCAATCGGCGACGCTGCTGGACAACGGCAAGGTGCTGGTCACAGGCGGATCCGATAACCCAGGCAATGTTGGGCCGGGTCTATCCAGTGCGGAACTATACGATCCGGTGACCAATACCTGGTCCCCCGCGGGTTCCATGGCCGCGGTGCATTATCTTAACACAGCGACGCTGCTGGCCAATGGCAAGGTGCTAATCGTAGGTGGCAACGCAACTGGCAGCGCGGAGCTGTACGACCCGGTGACCAACCTCTGGTCTTCCGCGGGTTCCTTGGCCACGGTGCGATATAACTTCTCGGCGACCCTGCTCGCCAACGGCCAGGTGCTGGTCGCGGGTGGGGGCGGTCCGGTCGGCAATCCTCCCGTCTTCACCACGCTGTCTAGTGCGGAACTTTACGATCCGGTGAACAACACCTGGTCCAGCGCGGGCTCCATGGCCACGGCGCGGCAGTATCCCACGACGACGCTGCTGGGCAATGGCCAAGTGCTGGTTACGGGAGGGATAGGAAAGAGCAACACCAGCCTGATCAGTGCGGAATTGTACGACCCGGTGAGCAACACCTGGTCATCCGCGCCTTCAATGGCCGCGGCACGAAGCCATGACACGGCGACTCTCTTAGGCAACGGCCAGGTGCTGGTCGCAGGTGGGGATAACCCTACTAACGGTCACTCAAGTGCGGAATTATACAATCCAGGCCTTTGGAACCCTCCAGGGGCATGGAAAGCCGCGGCGTCCATGGGAATGCTGGCAGGGCTTCAACAAACGACGACTCGTCTTGGCAACGGCAAGGTGCTGGTTGCGGGCGGGTTCAGTGCGGACATCGCGCTGGCCGGCGCGGACCTATACGACCCGGTGAGCAATACCTGGTCCAGCGCGGGTTCCATGGCCACGGGGCGGTTTGCCCATACGGCGACGCTGCTGGGTGACGGCATGGTCCTGGTCGCCGGTGGCGGCGACGGTCACGGCAATTTCTTCGCCGACGCGGAGTTGTATAACCCGGTCACGAACGCCTGGTCGTCCGCAGGTATCATGGCCACGGAACGGGGCAACCATACGGCGACCCTACTCGCCAACGGCGATGTGCTCGTCACCGGCGGCGTCGACAACACAGGCGACACCGTGGCGAGTGCGGAGCTATATGACCCGGTCGGTAATACCTGGTCAAGCGCGGGATCCATGGCCACCGATCGGGAGGACCATACCGCGACGCTGCTGGGCAACGGCAGGGTGCTGGTCGCGGGAGGGCAGTCGGTTAACGGCACGAGCAGTCTGTTGCTATCAAGCGCGGAGTTGTATGATCCCGTCAGCAACACTTGGTCTGCGGCCGGCTCCATGGCCACGGCGAAAGAATTCCTCACGGCGAGCCTGCTGAACAATGGCAAGGTTTTGGTCGTGGGCGTGCGCGGCAACACGACATTCGTTTCGGCGAACGAGATTTACGACCCGGTGAGCAACACCTGGTCGGCAGCCGCGTCCATGGCTACGGCGCGGGATCAGTTCATGACCGCAGTGCTCGGCAACGGCCAAGTGCTGGTCGCCGGCGGCAACGATGCCGCGAGCAACGAACTGGCCGGCGCGGAGTTGTATAACGCGGTGACTAACACATGGTCCAGGCGCAGGTTCCATGGTCATGGCGCGGTCCGCGAACACGGCGACGCTGCTGGGCAATGGCCAAGTGCTGATTACTGGTGAGCTCGATTCGTCGAGCGCGGAGTTGTACAACCCCGCCGGAGCTCCCCTAGTGGGAGGGCCCTCGATTTGGCTAGGCGGCGATGCGGCCAATCCCACGAGTTGGAGCGATGCCAACAACTGGCAAAACCAAATAGTTCCCACCAACGGGAGTGTCGTCGATTTCGACACGACGGTGGGCAAGATCGGCAGTTACGCAAGCGATAACGACATCCCCAACTTGACTCTGAACAGCATCGTCATCAACGACACCGATCCTGTGAACGCCTTCGCCATCACCGGCATGCCCGTCACCCTAACCGTCGGCATCACCAGCAGTTCCACCGGCCCGACAGCGACCATTGGCTTGACCACCATCCACCTGGCGGCAGCAAATAAGTGGACGAATGCCGTCGGCACGCTGAACGTCACCTCTGATGTAGACCTGGCCGGTTTCGGATTGACGGAGACCGGGGCCGGCACCAGTGCCCTGAGCGGCACGATCTCCAGTGCCGTCGTTGGCAATAATCAACTCACCAAAGCCGGCGCGGGCACGTTGACTCTTGCCGGTGCGAACACCTTCAGCGGCGGCACCACGGACGCCGCCGGCGCGATCGATGTCACGAATGTTCAAGCTCTCGGCAGCGGCGCCGTGACGATGGCCGGCGGCCTGCTTTCCCTGCAGACCGGCAAAAGCGGTGGCACGCAGACCTATGCCAACAACGTCGTGGTAACGGCGAACTCCGGCATTGACGTGCAAAACGCCGTCGCGACCATGGGCACGCTGAGCATCGGCGACAGCACGCTCACGGTCACGGGCAGCGGGCCGAGCTTGTCCAGCGGGCCCAGCCTGACTTTGGGCGCCACCACCTTGACCGGCAATCCAACTTTCTTCCCCGGCCCGACCTTTGGCGAAACCTTGAATCTGGGAACGATCATCAAGAGCGGCACGGCAACGACGCTCACTGTAAGTGGACCCGGTGTTGTCAATCTTCCCAACATCCCAAGCGGTATTACGCTGGCGGGCACCGGCAGGCTTGGCCAGGCCGTGACCATCGCCGGCGGCGGAGCCGTCAACCCAGGCAATGGTCCAGGGACCACCGGCACCCTCAGCGCTTTCAGCGATGTGTTGTTCGCATCAGGAGCGACCGACGACGTGGAGTTGGGCGGCACCAGCGCGGGCTCGTTCGATCAAATAGTCTCGGGCGGCACCGTGAACCTCAACAGCGATGCGGGCACCGGCGCCACGCTCAAACTGTCTCTGGTCAATGGCTTTGTTCCCGTCAAGGGTCAGACTTTCACGGTCATTCAATACAACGGCTCGACTGGAACCGCGGGAACGTTCGCGGGGCTGCCTGAGGGTTCCCTGTTTACCGCGGCCGGCATCCATTTCGCCATCACGTACAAGGGCGGCGCGTTGCACCTCGATGTCGTGCTGACCGTAAACTCCGGCGCCTTCAGCGAATTCGTGGTCACTGCCTTGGGCGGCAACACCGTTGCCGCGGGCGGCGCTTTTCTAGTCACTGTGCAGGCGGCTGACGCGCTCGGCAACCCGATTAACAACTACGGCGGGCCTAGCAATATAACCCTGGCGATGTCGCCGAAGGATCCGATCGGAAACCTCCCAAGCAGCGTCGACTTGAACGCCAACGGCTTCGGCTACTTTCTCGCGACGTTCAAGACTCCGGGGGCGTACACGATCACCGCCACGGACCTGCCGGATTCGATCACGGGCGCAACTTCAACCATCACCGTAACGCCCGCTAGCCCGGTCTATTTCATGGTCACTACTCCGTCGACGGCAATTACCAACACCAGCTTCCCGATCACGGTGACGGCCCTCGACGCCTACAACAATGTCGTGACGAATTACGCCGGCACCGTCAAGCTTTCGAGCACCGATGCCGCCGCTGCGCTGGCCGGCGATCTGGGCGGCAACTACACCTTCACCATCGGCGCCGGTCAAGATAACGGGGTGCACGTTTTCAATGTGCAACTGCTGACCGAGGGCAGTCAAAAGATCACCGTCGCCGACACCACGGCCACCATGCCGGCCATCCTCGGCACGAGTTCCGCCATCACCACATCCGGCCTGACAATCACCGCACTTGCCAAAACCCCGACCGGCTTCACGGCCACATTCAATCAGGCGATCAACCCCGCCGATCTGACGATCTACGGCAATGGCAACACGCAACAGGACGTTTTGCTCGTCGGCAAAAACAGCAATAACGGGCAACCCTATCCCGGAACCTTAATTGTCGATGCATCAAAAAAGCTGATCACGTTCAACGTCTCGTCCAATTTTCTCGCGGCCTCCAATCCCGGCGGTTCGGCCGCGCTGCCTGACGACATTTACACCGTGACGCTCCTCAGCGGCATCGCCACCAACGGCTTTCAAGACGTTACCGGCCACGGTCTCGACGATGGCCACGGCGGCCATGCGGACTATGTCGGCGGCTTTGCCACGACCTATCAACTCGACAAGACGAAAGTATTGGGCATCGCCGATTTCGCGCGGCCCCAACACGTCCGGCGATACGACCACACTTGTCAAAGTGCCAAACGATCCCGCCAATGGCGGCCACGTCGGCATTCCGATTACGATCTACAACGCGAACAACATTAAAAGGGCCAGCTTCACGTTGACCTATAATTCCAACCTGCTTACCATCACCGGCGGCGTCAGCGACCCCTCGAATTCGGGCGCTTTGTTCGCGCTGACCGGTGCGCCCGTCCTCCAAGCCGATGGCGTCCACTCAGTGTGCACGTTCGTGTTCACGGACGCTACGCCGATAAACGGTGCGCAGATTCTGGGCGATATCATGGCATATGTGCCGTATTCAGCGCGCAGATCAATATCAGGTCAAGGATCTTCTGGCGCTGGGCAACATCACGGTCAACACAGGCGCCGCGGTGGTGCCGGCCAACGCGGTCGATGTCGATGCGTACTTTGGCGACGTCAACGCCGACCATCATCTCGACGGCCTGGACAAGGGGCTGATCGCCAATGTTGCCTCCACGCTCAACACCGGCTTCACCGCGTTCACTCTCCTCGATCCCGCCATCATCGGAGATGTAAGCGGCGACAATGCGGTGACCTCGAACAGCACGTCGCTCTTCTCTAACTATTTATTGGCGCTTCCGGTAGCCAAGATTCCGGCACTCCCGAATCCGCCGATCGCCGACACTCTGATCTCATCGCCGGCTGCAGCCGATCCGGTGCTGAGCCTGCCGGCGTTGGTGCAGGCGACAAGCGATGCAGTCGTCAATGTGCCGGTTTTGCTGGACCAGCCGCATCCCCAGGGCAGCACGGGCCTGGTCGAGGCGGAATTGACGCTCAAATATGATCCGACCGTCTTGAGCGTGAATGCCGCCGACATCACGTTTGGCACGATTCCCAGCCAAGGCACCGGCTGGCAGCTTTCGGCACAGGTGAATACGGCGACGGGGCAGATCACGATCCAGCTTTACAGTCAAACGCCGATTGCGAGCGATGAGGCCGGAAGCCTGGTAAACATCGCGTTTCATGTCCATTCCCGCACGAGCTTTTCCGAGGCAACCACGGTGCAACTGCTGACAAGCCAAACCGTGCTCGCCGATGCTCAAGCGGCCATGATTCTTAGTCCCGGCTTGGATTGGACATCCGTATTGACCAGCGATTGGGTGCGATCGTTGAATGGGACTATATAAAAGACGATAGAGCTGGTGCCCTTCCTTGAAGATCGCACGCCGCGGGGATCACTTCAAAAACGTCCCTTCTTCGAGTTCCTCGTAGGCCTTCCGTAACTGCTCCTGGGTGTTCATCACGATGGGGCCATACCACGCCACGGGCTCCCGCAGCGGCTTGCCCGACACCAGCAGGAACCGAATGCCATCTTCGCCCGCTTGCACCGACACTTCGTCGCCGCTGTCGAAGAGGACGAGCGCGCGGTTGTCCACCTCTCTTGGCAGCGACGTGTCCGCCCATCCAACACCTTCGGTTGGAACGGCGAGCGGACCGGACGCATTGCAGAACTTGCCCGACCCAGCGAAAACATATGCGAAGGCATGGCGTGTGGTCTCGACCGGGAGGGTCTTGCGTTTGCCCGGAGGCACCGATACATCGAGGTAAATGGGGTCGGACGCAATCCCGTCTATGGGGCCGGTCTTGCCCCAGAATGTCCCGCAAACGACCCGAGCCTGAGTGCCGTCGTCATCCGTGATCAGTGGAATTTCGACTGCCTTCACTTCTTGATAGCGAGGCGCAGTCATCTTCAGCGACGACGGCAGGTTGGCCCACAACTGGAACCCGTGCATGCGTCCAACCGAGTCGCCTTTCGGCATCTCCTGATGGAGAATCCCCCGTCCGGCCGTCATCCACTGGATGTCGCCGGCGGCAATGACCCCCTGGTTGCCCATGCTGTCTCCGTGCTCCACGGTGCCGGCGAGCACATAGGTGATGGTCTCGATGCCGCGGTGAGGATGCCAGGGAAAGCCGGCCAAGTAATCCGCGGGTATGTCATTGCGAAAGTCGTCAAGAAGGAGGAACGGGTCAAAGTCGGAGGTATTCCCAAAGCCGAATGCGCGGCGCAGATGCACGCCCGCGCCTTCGAGCGTCGGCTTGGCTCGAACGAGTCGCTTGACGGGGCGAATGGACATGGTGGGACTCCAAGTTTCTTTACAAAGGCGGATAATCCTTGGATACGACAAAGCGCTGCAAACGGCGCTCGCCACGCAGCAGGACCACGGACGCGGGCACGGCCACGGGCAATTGGGTGAGCAACTTGTGCAGATCATCGACGCTGGCGACCGACTGCTCGCCCAGGGAGACGATGACGTCTTCCGGCTCGATGCCCGCGTCTTCGGCGGGGCCGCCGGGTTCAACGGCAATGACCTCGACGCCTGTCGTTTGCGTCAAGCCGAACAAACGGCCGAGGTGGCGGGGGATGGGGACGGTGTGGCCGTGCAGGCCAAGGTAACCGCGAATGACCCGGCCGTGTTGCAAAAGCTGCGGCAAGATGTGCTGGGCAGCGCTGATGGGAATGGCGAAGCATATGCCCTGGGCCGGGGCGATGATGGCCGTGTTAATGCCGACGACCAGTCCGCGTCCGTTGACGAGTGGGCCGCCGCTGTTGCCCGGATTGAGGGCGGCATCCGTCTGGATCACATTATCGACGAGGTGTCCGGTGATGCTGCGCAAGGTCCGGCCCAGGGCACTGACGACTCCGGCGGTGACCGTGGAATCGAAGCCGAAGGGGCTGCCGATCGCCACCACGAGCTGGCCGACCCGGAGCTTGGCCGACTCCCCGAAGCCCGCATAAGGCAGATTGGAAGCCTCGGCTTGCACCACGGCCAGGTCGGTCCAGGGATCGGCGCCGACGATGCGCCGGAGAGCTCCCGGCCGTCGCTCAGGCGGACGCGCACACGCTGTTTGTTGCCCACCACGTGGTGGTTGGTCATCAAGAAACCATCGGGGGTGAATAAGATGCCGGACCCAGACCCCGGGCTGCCCCGTTCACCGCGGAGATTGACCACCGCCGGCCGCAGCAGCTCGGCCACGCGGACCACCACCTGGGAAAAGGCATCCAGGGCCTGCTCATCTTCGGGGTGGGATTCGCCCGGATTGGGCGGCTGCGTGAGATTCGACTGGTCACTGAGAAAACGCGACCTTGGCACCATGAGATTGTCTCCATGAGTCTTTTACTCCATTCTAGGGGCCTCGATGGGCTGAACAAATGCCTTGTTGCCCTGTGACCAGCATCGTGCGGAAGCGCGAAATAGCTCAAGCCTGGTCGGGCCAGGCGCCCAACGCGCGGCGAATGATTACAAGTTGGCCCAGGTGGTAAGCGTTGTGGTCGGCTGCCAAAAGCGCTTCCCGCAGTATAGTTTGACCGTCGCCGTGAGAAATGGGTGCGAACAAATCCGTGGCGCTATCGGTGACCAGAGCTAAAAGGTCACGGTGGTCGGCTTGAAAGTTGGCCACGCTTCGGTTCCAGGCCGCGTCATCCGGAGGTGCGTCGCCTTTCGGCCAATAGCCGTCGGGAAATTCCGGGGAGACGTGGCGTGGATTGCGGATGAATTCAAGGATATCCCATTGGGCGATCCGCAAGTGCTCCAAGATCTGCCAGGGCGAATGGGGCACGCCCGGCGGCTTGGCCCCGCGCAGCGCCGCCGGCATGGCAGCTACGGCGGCCTCGAAGCCGACGTGGGCGCCGCCCTCTTGCAGTAGATAGCGTAGGTGGTCACGCAGGATGTTGTCAGTGTTCATGGCCAGTGCGTCCGGTTTGGGAGAAATCTGTTTTAAAAAATGCGCCGCTCCTTCGGAACTTTTACCGCCGATGCGTGTCTAAGAAGTCATAGGTTACCAAGGATGTGATTCAAGCACTTTTTTGTGCGCAGGCGTGCTCATTGCCCGCAATTACGTTCCCGATGAATGCGCACCTTACAACCTCTGCGATGGTCTTTTCCGTCCCGCCCGCTTAGTTTTTGCTTTGCTGTCTGAGCGATTTCGTTCCCACCCTACGCAGGTTCCCCACAATGTTGAAACCTCTCCGTTCCGTCAATAGACTCGTTCGATCGTGGTTTGTAGCCGGACACCAAAACACGATTCGCCATAAACGTGCCTCCATTCGACCGCTTTTGGAGTTTTTGGAAGATCGAATGGCTCCCGCGACCGGCCTGACAAGCAGCAATCAACAGTTAATGCAAGCGTATGGCAATCTGCCGATCAGCTTCGAGGCCAACGCGGGCCAAACCAACGCGGAGGTGCAATACCTGACGCGGGGTAACGGTTATGCCCTGTTTTTGACTTCCACGAGCGCCGTGCTTGATCTGGAGAAAGTTACTCCGGCGATGACGTCGAACTCCACGCCGCTGACCGTGACCGGATCGGCCTTGACGATGAACTTGATCGGGGCGGATTCGGGGGCATCAGCCGTGGGCCTGGACCAGTTGCCCGGCACGAGCAATTACTTCATCGGCAACGACTCAAGCAAATGGCGCACCGATATCGCGAACTACGGCCAGGTCGCTTACCAGGATGTCTACTCCGGCATCAATGTTCTCTATTACGGCAATCAGAAGCAGCTTGAATACGATTTTCTGGTCGTGCCGGGGGCGAACCCGGAAAATATCCGGCTCGGCTTTCAAGGAGCCGACAACCTAAGCCTGGATGAGCAAGGGAACCTCGTCATTGGCACGGCTACAGGCAATGTCCTCGAACACGCCCCTGTGGCCTACCAGGAAGTGGACGGCGCGCGTCAAGCGGTGGCTGGGCAGTTCGTGCTGCTAGGCAACAATGAAGTGGGTTTCCAACTCGGCGCATACGATCCCGCCCTGCCATTGACCATCGATCCGGTGCTCAGTTACAGCACTTTCATTGGCGGCAATAACGATGACGCCGCCCAAGGCATTCAAGTGGACAGTGCGGGCAATGCATACATCACCGGCTACACCACGTCGACCAACTTCCCGACGACAACCGGCGCCAACCAGACCAGTTTCGGCGGCACCTATGATGCGTTCGTGACGAAGTTGAATGCCACCGGCACCGCTGCCGTCTACAGCACTTATCTCGGCGGCAACGACTATGATGGAGGCCTGCGCATCGCGGTGGATAGTAACGGCAACGCCTACGTTTCGGGAGCCACCCAATCCACGGACTTTCCCACGACGGCCGGCGCCTTTCAAACGACTGCGAATGGAGGCGGCGACGCCTTCGTGACCAAGTTGAACGCGACGGGGACGGCCCTTGTTTACAGCACCTACCTCGGTGGCAGCAGAGGGGCTGAGGCCTATGGCATCGCGGTGGACAGCTCCGGTGATGCTTATGTCACGGGCGACACGCAGTCCAGCGATTTCCCGACAACGGCCGGCGCTTTTCGGACGAGTTATGGCGGCGGCGGCGACGCATTCGTGACGAAGCTAAACCCCGCCGGCACGGCACTGATCTATAGCACCTATCTCGGCGGCAGCGGTCAGGACGGAGGCATAGGCCTTGCGCTGGATGCTTCAGGCAATGCGTTCGTCACCGGCGCGACTTCCTCCGCCAATTTTCCCACGACGACGGGCGCATATCAAACCAGCGCCGGCGGCGCGGCGACGCGTTCGTGGCCGAGGTAAACTCCGGCGGCACGGCCCTAGTTTTCAGCACTTTTCTCGGCGGCGCCAGCGCTGATTTTGGCTACGGCATGGCGCTTGACGGCGCCGGCAACGCCTACATCACCGGCTTTACCTTATCCAGCAACTTTCCCACCACCGCCGGAGCGTTCCAGACAAGTTTCGGCGGCGGCGGCTTCTACGACGCTTTCGTTACCAAACTGGCGGCCGGCGGTTCGACGCTCGTTTACAGCACCTACCTCGGCGGCAGCGGTCTTGATGAAGGCCTCGGCATCGCGGTGGATAGTTCCGGCAACGCCTATGTCACGGGAAACACTCAATCCGCGAACTTCCCGACAACGGCCGGGGCTTTCCAGGGCAGTTTGGCCGGTCCTGTTAGCGCTTTCGTGACAAAACTTAACGCCACCGGCACGGCCCTGATTGACAGCACGTATCTGGGCGGCACCAGCACGACTCAGGCGTTTGGCATCGCCATGGACACTTCCGGGAACGCCTATGTGGCCGGCGGAACTGCCTCGAGCGATTTTCCCACCACGACCGGCTCTTATCAGACTACATATGGAGGCTCCGGCGACGCGTTTGTCGCCAAGTTCTCCTTTAGCGCGTCATCGGACACGGCGACGACAACGACGATTGCGACCTCGCAGGCGTCGGTTGCCTACGGCACTGCCGTTACCTTCACGGCCACCGTCTCGGCCACTTCCGGCACCACCGCGCCTTCGCTAGGGGGGGTCGATTTCTTCGATGTCACGGCCAATAAGGACCTGGGCAACGGCACCTTTGGTTCCTCGACGGGCAATGCCTCGATGTGGACACTCTTGACCGTCGCCAAGACGTTCAACGTCACGACGGGTGACGTCATCAAGGCAATCTATGCACCAGGCAGCGGATTCTCGGGAAGCGATAGCGGGGCCAGCAATAACGTCACGCAAGTCATCACGGCCCAACCCATCACGGTGACGGCGACCACGAACACAAAGGCTTACAACGGCACGCCGTCGGCTGCGGGGGCACCCACCATCATGGGCACGGTGATCGGCGGCGACACACCCAGCTTTACCGAGACCTATGACACGCAAAATGCCGGCACCGGCAAAACGTTGACGCCGACCGGCGTGGTCAGCGACGGCAACGGTGGCAATAACTACGCGGTGACCTTTGTAGCCGACACGAGCGGCGCCATCACGCCGCTGGCCATTACCGTGACCGCCAACCCGAACACCAAGGGCTATGACGGCACCACGAGTGCGGCAGCGACGCCGACGCTCACGGGGCCGGTGGTAAATAGTGACACTCCCAACTTCACCGAAAGCTACGACACAAGAAATGCCGGCATCGGCAAAACGTTGACCGCCGATCGGCGTGGTCAACGACGGCAACGGCGGCAACAATTACGCGGTGACATTCGTAGCTGCCACCAGCGGCGCCATCAAGGCGCGGTCCATTACCGTGACGGCGGCCACGAACACCAAGGGTTACGACGGCACCACGACGGCGGCGGCGGCACCCGACCATCACGGGCACGCTGGCCAGCGGTGACACTCGCCAACTTCACCGATGCCTATGACATAAAAAATGCCGGCACCGGGGAGACGCTAACTCCGGCCGGCATCGTCAACGACGGCAACGGCGGCAACAACTACGCCGTGACCTTCGTCACCGATACCACCGGCGCCATCGCGGCGCGCGCCATCACGGTGACGGCGGCGACGAACACGAAGGACTTACGACGGCACGACGAGTCGCATCGGCCACGCCCACCATCACGGCGGGCACGCTGGCGGTAGGCGATACCGCCAACTTCACGGAGACCTATGACACGAAAAACGCCGGCACCGGCAAAACGCTGACGGCCACCGGTTCGGTCAACGACGGCAACGGCGGCAACAACTACGCCGTGACCTTCGTCACCGACACGACTGGCGCCATCACGGCCCGTGCGATCACGGTGACGGCCGCGACGAACACCAAGGGCTACGACGGCACGACGAGTGCGCAGCGGCCACGCCGACCATCACGGCGGGCACGCTGGCCACCGGCGATACCGCCAACTTCACGGAAACTACGACACCAAGAATGCCGGGACCGGCAAGACGCTGACGGCCACCGGCACGTCAACGACGGCAACGGCGGCAACAACTACGCCGTGACCTTCGTGGCCGACACGACCGGCGCCATCACGGCGCGAGCCATCACCGTGACGGCGGCGACGAACACGAAGGACTTACGACGGCACCACGAGTGCGGCAGCGACGCCGACCATCACAGCGGGCACGCTGGCCACAGGCGATACGGCCAACTTCACGGAAACCTACGACTCAGCGACAGTCGGCACGGGCAAGACGCTGACACCGTCCGGTTCGTCAATGACGGCAATAGTGGCAACAATTACTCGGTCACGTTCGCTGCGGACACGACCGGCGTCATCAACGCACGGCAACGGCGACGACAACGACCATCACCTCATCGCAGGCGTCGGTCACTTACTGGCACGGCCGTTACCTTCACGGCCACCGTCTCGGCTACCTCCGGCACCACCGCGCCTTCTCAAGGCAACGTCGATTTCTTCGATGTCACGGCCAACAAAGACTTGGGCAACGGCACCTTTGGCTCATCGACGGGCAATGCGTCGGTATGGACGTTTCTGACCGCAGCCAAGACGTTCAATGTCACGACGGGTGATGTCATCAAGGCGACGTATACGCCAGGCAGCGGTTTCTCGGGGAGCGACAGCGGGGCCAGCAATAACGTCACGCAAATCGTCACGGCCCAACCCATCACGGTGACAGCGGCCACGAACACCAAGGGCTATGACGGCACCACGACTGCGGCGGCGGCACCCGACCATCACGGGCACGGTGGTAAGCGGCGACACGCCCAACTTCACCGAGAGCTATGACACGAAAAATGCGGGGACCGGCAAGACGCTGACGGCCACCGGCGTGGTCAACGACGGCAACGGCGGCAACAACTACGCGGTGACCTTCGTCAGCCGACACCAGCGGCGCCATCACGGCGCGCGCCATCACGGTGACGGCGGCGACGAACACCAAGGGGTATGACGGCACCACGAGTGCGGCGGCGACGCCGACCATCACGGCGGGCACCCTGGCCACAGGCGATACGGCCAGCTTCACGGAGAGCTATGACACGAAAAATGCGGGCACCGGTAAGACACTGACGGCCACCGGCCTGGTCAACGACGGCAACGGCGGCAACAACTATGCGGTGACCTTCGTCACCGACACCAGCGGCGCCATCACGGCGCGTGCGATCACGGTGACGGCGGCCACGAACACCAAGACTTACGACGGAACGACGACTGCCGCGGCCACGCCGACGATCACGGCGGGCACGCTGGCCACAGGCGATACCGCCAACTTCACGGAGAGCTATGACACCAAAAACGCCGGCACCGGCAAAACGCTGACGGCCACCGGCGTCGGTCAACGACGGCAACGGCGGCAACAACTATGCGGTGACCTTCGTGGCCGACACCAGCGGCGCCATCACGGCGCGGGCCATCACGGTGACGGCGGCGACGAACACGAAGGGCTACGACGGCACCACGGGTGCGGCAGCGACGCCGACGATCACGGCGGGCACTTTGGCCACAGGCGATACCGCCAACTTCACAGAGAGCTATGACACCAAGAATGCCGGCACGGGCAAAACGCTGACGGCCACCGGCACCGTCAACGACGGCAACGGCGGCAACAACTATGCCGTGACCTTCGTCACCGACACCAGCGGCGCGATTACGGCGCGGGCCATTACGGTGACGGCGGCGACGAACACGAAAGACTTCGACGGCAGCACGAGTGCGGCAGCGACGCCGACCATCACGGCGGGCACGCTGGCGACAGGCGATACGGCCAACTTCACGGAAACCTACGATTCAGCGACGGTCGGCACGGGCAAGACGCTGACCGCCGTCGGGTTCGGTCAACGACGGCAATAGCGGCCAGAATTACTTGGTCACGTTCGTCGCGGACACGACCGGCGTTATCAATGCGACGACCGCGAACACGGCGACGACGACGACCATTACCTCGTCGCAGGCGTCGGTTCCTTATGGCACGGCCGTCACCTTCACGGCCACCGTCTCCGCTACCTCCGGCACCACCGCGCCTTCTCAAGGCAACGTCGATTTCTTCGATGTGACGGCCAACAAAGACTTGGGCAACGGCACCTTTGGCTCATCGACGGGCAATGCGTCGGTATGGACGTTTCTGACCGCAGCCAAGACGTTCAACGTAACGACGGGTGATGTCATCAAGGCGACGTATACGCCAGGCAGCGGTTTCTTGGGGAGCGACAGCGGGGCCAGCAATAACGTCACGCAAATCGTCACGGCCCAACCCATCACGGTGACAGCGGCCACGAACACCAAGGGCTATGACGGCACCACGACTGCGGCGGCGGCACCGACCATCACGGGCACGGTGGTAAGCGGCGACACGCCCAACTTCACCGAGAGCTATGACACCAAGAATGCCGGCACCGGCAAAACGCTGACGGCCACCGGCGTGGTCAACGACGGCAACGGCGGCAACAACTACGCGGTGACCTTCGTGGCCGACACGAGCGGCGCCATCACGGCGCGTGCTATCACCGTGACTGCGGCGACGAACACGAAGGGCTATGACGGCACCACGAATGCGGCGGCTACGCCGACCATCACGGCGGGCACTTTGGCCACAGGCGATACCGCCAACTTCACGGAAACCTATGACACCAAGAATGCCGGCACCGGCAAAACGCTGACGGCCAACGGAGTCGTCAACGACGGCAACGGCGGCAATAACTATGCCATGACTTTCCTGGCCGACACGACGGGAGTCATCGATCCACTGGGCATTACGGGTAGCATTCGCGCCGGCAACAAGATCTATGACGCCAGTTCCGCGGCCACAATCACGGCTCGCAGCCTGACGGGCGTTCTCGGTTTGGACGACGTCCAATACGTGGGGGGCACGGCCACTTTCAGCGATAAGAACGTGGGCACTGGCAAGACCGTGACCGCCATCGGCCTGAGCCTCGCCGGCGCCGACGCGGGCAACTACACGGTCAACGGCACCGCGACTGCCAATGCCGACATCACTCGTCGGCCGCTGACGGTCAGCACTTCGGGCCAAGACAAGGCATATGACGGCACGACGGTCGCCGCGGTGACGCTATCGGATAATCGCATCGCGGGGGACGTATTTACGGATACTTATGCCAGTGCGGCGTTCGCCGACAAAAACGTGGGCGTGAACAAGCCGATTAGCGTCAGCGGCATCGCGATTTCCGGCACCGACGCCGGCAACTATCAACTAACGGCGACCACGGCCACGACGGCGGCCGACATCGCCACGGCGCCGTTGAGCAAATTCGTCGTCAGCGTCTTGAGCAGCGGCACCGTCGTCGCGGGCGACCCCGTGCTCTTCACGGTCCAGGGCGTTGACCAAGTCGGCGACGCCATAGGCGGACCCACGAGTATCTCCCTCGCGGGCTCGCCTGGTGACACGGTCAGCACGATTCCAAGCAGCGTCTCCTTGAACAGCAGTGGTTTCGGCTTCTTCGTCGCGGTTTTCAAGACGGCAGGCGCACACGATCACTGCCACGGACACGCCCGACACCGTCACCGGCGTCAGCCCACCGGTCACCGTTACGCCCGCGAGCGCCGCCTATTTCACGGTCGACGGCTCCACCGTCCACGGTCACCGGCACTTCTTTCATCGTCACCGTGAAGGCCTTCGATCAATTCCAAAACCTTGCGACAGGACTATGCCGGCTTGGTCCACCTCAGCAGCAGTGACGCCAAGGCGGCGCTACCGCCTGACGCGGCGTTGACTGGCGGCATCGGCACCTTTACGGTCACTTTGAACAGCGCGGGCACTCAGACCATCACGGCCACCGACGCGGTCTCCGCCAGCCCGATCACCATCAACGGCACCAGTGCTCCCATCGCCACCGTCCGGCCTGATGGTCACGGGCTTCAGCCAAACGCCAACCGGCTTCACGGCGACGTTTAACCAAGCCATCAATCCAGCCGATCTGACGATCTACGGCACCGGCGGCACGCAGCAGGACGTGGTGCTCATCGGCAAGAAAGCAACAACGTCAGACCCTTACCCCGGCACCTTATCGTCGATTCCTCGAATAAGTCGATTACGTTCAACGTCTCGTCCAATTTCCTCGTTGCCTCCAGTCCCGGCGGGTCCGCCGCGTTGCCGGACGACACCTATACCGTGACGCTTTTGAGCGGCATAGGCAACAACGGCTTCCAGGACCTATCGGGCCAGGGCTTGGACGATGGCCACGGCGGCCATGCGGATTTTGTCGGATCTTTCACCACGACCTATCAGCACGACAACACGGAAGTCTTAGGCATCCCCGATTTTGCCCGCGGGCCGAATGCGTCCGGCGACACGACGACGCTCGTCAAGGTGCCCAACGATCCAGCCAACGGCGGGCACATCGGCATTCCGATCACGATTTACAACGCCGCCAACCTGACCAGCGCCGGTTTTACGCTGACTTACAACGCCAACATTCTCACCGTCACCGGCGGCGTCAGCGACCCGTCCAACGCGGCGGCCCGTTTCCAGATGACGAGCAATGTTCTTGGAGTGACGGCGTTCACTCGGTGGCCACCTTCGCGTTTACGCAGCGCCACGCCGGAAAACGGCACGCAAATCCTGGGCGACATCACGGCCTATGTGCCCTATTCGGCGCGGAGCCAATATCAGGTCAAGGATTTGCTGACGCTGGGCAACATCACGGTCAACGGCGGCGCCACCGTGGTGCCCGGCAACGCCGTCGATGTCAACGCCTATTTCGGCGATGTCAACGGCGATCATCATCTTGACGGCCTCGACAAAGCCCTGATCGCCAATGTCGCCTCACGCTCAACACCGGCTTCACGCGCCTTTACGCTGCTCGATCCCGCCATCATCGGCGATGTGAGCGGCGACAACGCGGTGACTTCAAACAGCACGTCGCTCTTGTCCAACTATTTATTGGCCTTACCGGTCGCGAAAATCCCCGCGCTGCCCAGCCCGCCGATCGCCGACAATCTTTTCACCTCGCCGTTCGCTGCCGATCCGGCGCTGAGCCTGCCGGCATCGGTGCAGGCAAACAGCAATGGCGTCGTCAACGTGCCGGTCCTTCTGGATCAGCCACGTCCCCAAGGCAGCACAGGCCTCATCGAAGCGGAGTTGACGCTGAAATTCGATCCAGCCATTTTGAGCGTTGCCGCCGGCAGACATCACCCTGGGCACGATCCCAAGCCAAGGCACCGGCTGGCAACTCATCATCGGCGGTGAACGCGACGACGGGACAGATCACCATCCAGACTTTACAGTCAAACGCCGATCACGATCGACCAGGCCGGCAGCCTGGTGAACATCGCGTTTCATTTGAAATCCGATACGAGCCTCTCGGAATCCACCACGGTGCAACTTCTGAATAGCCAAACCGTGCTTGCCGATTCTCAGGCGGCGATGATCCTTAGTCCCGGCTTGGATTGGACGTCTGTGTTGACCAGCGATTGGGTGCAAACGTTGAAATGAACTTCTTGAGATAGCGCAGCCCCAACTTTTCTCCGTTGGACGCGCCATCGGTGACGGCCCTGTCAACCGAGAAGGAGCTTGGCTTAAGAAGTTTTTGATCAAGGAGAGCCGCAAACAACGTCGTTGGCTTTCCGAGAGTCGCGTCACGTCTATTCCGCATTCGCGGGCATTGCCACGGACAGGATTCCAGCGTATCCAAGACCATATCATAACGGCTATCAGGTTAACGAGTACCTCAAATCAAGGGGGCCTGAGCCCCTTTTTAAACCGCCTCTTCAACGGCAAGGAGAACGAACATGGCGACAGCGGCTCCCAGCAAACCCAAAGCGACCAAGGCCCCGCAAGTGAAGGATCAACCGCTGTTCATCGGCGGCAAATGGCTCGACAGCGTTCCGGCAAGACCTTTCCGGCCATCAATCCCGCGACAGGCGAAACCATCTGCCAGGTCGCCGAGGGAGACAAGGCCGACATCGATCTGGCCGTGAAGGCGGCCCGCAAGGCTCTGGAAGCCGGCCCCTGGAAGAAGATGGACGCCGCCGATCGCGGCCGGCTCATGTTCAAGCTCGCCGACCTGATCGAGAAGGATGCCGAGGAGCTGGCCGCCCTCGAATCGCTCAATTGCGGCAAGACCATCACCGATTCGCGCGGCGACATGCAAGGCGTCGTCAACACGCTCCGCTACTACGCCGGCTGGGCCGACAAGATCGAAGGCCGCACCGTCCCCGTGCGCGGCAACTTCCTCAGCTACACGCTGCGGCAACCGGTCGGCGTGGTCGGCCAGATCATCCCCTGGAACTTCCCGCTCCTGATGCTGGCGTGGAAGTGGGGCCCGGCCCTGGCGTGCGGCAACACGATCGTCATGAAGCCGGCCGAGCAATCGCCGTTGACGGCTCTGCGCGTCGCCGCCCTGGCCCAGGAAGCCGGCTTCCCCGACGGCGTCATCAACATGGTTCCCGGCTACGGCGAAACCGCCGGCGCCGCCCTGGTCGCCCATCCCGACGTCGACAAGATCGCCTTCACCGGCCACGTCGATACCGCCAAGATCATCCAGAAGGCGGCCGCCGACACGCTCAAGCGCACCACCTTCGAACTGGGCGGCAAAAGCCCCAACGTCATCTTCGCCGACTGCCGACATGGACGAGGCCGTCGCCGGCGCCTTCCACGCCATCTATTTCCACGGCGGCCAGTGCTGCACCGCCGGCAGCCGGCTGTTCGTCGAGGAGAAGATTCACAAGGAATTCGTGGACACGCCTGGCCGAGAAGGCGAAGCAGCGCCGCGTCGGCGATCCGCTCGACCCCGACACCGAGCAAGGGCCGCAGGTTTCGCAGGAGCAGCTCGACAAGATCCTGCAGCTACGTAAGTCGGCCAGGACCAGGGCGCCAAGCTGTTGCCGGCGGCAAGCGCGTCGGCGACAAGGGCTTACTTCGTCGAGCCGACGATTTTCGACAACGTCAAGGACGACATGACGATCGCCAAGGACGAAATCTTCGGCCCGGTCGTCAGCGTGCTTGCCCTTCAAGAGCATGGACGAAGTCATCGAGCGGGCCAACAGACACCTCCTACGGCCTGGCCGCCGCCATCTGGACCAAGGACATCGACAAGGCGCACCTCTACGCCAAGGAGGTCAAGGCCGGCACCGTCTGGGTCAACTGCTACCACGTCGTCGACACGACGACGCCCTTCGGCGGCTTCAAGATGTCGGGCCAGGGCCGCGAAAACGGCGAAGCGGCTCTGGAGCATTACACCGAAACCAAGACGGTCACGATCAAGCTGGGGTAACGTTTGCGTGCGGAGGGCGATGGACTAGGATGCCACCGGAACCATGTGTAACGGATTTTGGGTGCCACGGGCAGCTTGTCTGCCCGTGCGAACTCGACGGGATGTTTGCCGCGGTCCGCACGGGCAGACAAGCTGCCCGTGGCACCCTTTGGGGTTTCCGTGGCACTCATTGGATTAATGCAGGTGACAAATCACGGACTGCGTTGGTTGTTGCTGGCGCGTCTGGTCACCGCGAGCACCGGCTGCAAGCACGGTGCGGACCTGCCGCATGTCTTGACGGAGAAAGACCAGGAGCCGGTCGTCGCGTTCGTGGCCGCCAGTACGGTTGATGCTGTCAAGGAAATCGCCGCGGCCTTCAGTAATGAGACGAAGGCTGAAATCAAAATCAATGCGGATGATTCCTCCAAGCTGGCCATGCAAATCGGTGAGGACGCTACCGGCCGATCTGTTTCTTTCGGCCAATTCAAAGTGGGCTGAGTTCGTGAAGGATAAGGGCTTCGCTCAGGAAATAAAGACCCTGCTGGGCAACTCCCTCGTGATCGTGGTGCCCAAAGGCAATCCTGCCGGTGTGCGAGAGCCCAGGGACTTGACCAATCCGGCGGTCAAGCATATCGCGATCGCCGGACCGACGGTTCCCGCCGGTATCTACGCCCGGCAATCGTTGAAAAAAATCAATCTGTGGGACGACTTGGAGAAAGCCAAAAAAGTGGTCTCGGGTGAGAACGTGCGTGTGACGCTAACCTATGTGGAACGCGGCGAGGCGGAGGCCGGCATCGTCTATGCCACCGATGGGAAGATTAGCGACAAGCGTGGAAATCGTTTATACGTTCGATCCGTCTGTCCATGATCCGATCCGCTATCCGCTTATTCTGCTCAAGGCGGGGCAGCAAGTTCCAGCGGCGCGTGCCTTTTTCAAATACTTGCAAACACCGCGCGGGCGGAGTGTTCAGAAATACGGCTTCGTCTTTCTGGGCGGCCAATGAACCATGAGCGATTGGTTGCTCAGTCCGGAAGAATGGTCCGCCGCCTGGCTGAGCCTGCACGTGGCCCTGACCGCGACGCTGGTTAGCTTGCCAGCCGGTGTGCTCATGGGCTATTGCGTTGCGCCGGTCAATTCTGGGGCAAAAGCCTGTTGGAGACCGCTGTCAGCTTGCCTTTGGTGCTGCCGCCCGTCGTCACGGGTTATCTTCTGCTGGTTCTCATGGGCAGACGCGGCTGGATCGGCCAATTCTTGGATCAATGGTTCGGCGTGCGCGTTGTATTCACCTGGGAAGGGGCGCGCTGGCCTCGGGAGTGATGGCCTTTCCGCTGATGGTGCGCGCCATCCGCGTGGCCTTTTTGGAGGTGGACGTGCGCCTCGAGCAAGCGGCGCGGACGCTTGGAGCCGGCCCGCTGGAGACGTTCGCTCGTGTGTCGGTCCCGCTCGCGCGGCGTGGGATCATCGCCGGCGCAATTCTCGCATTCGCTCGAAGTCTAGGCGAATTCGGGGCCACCGTCATGATTGCCGGCAACATCCCCGGTGAGACGCAGACGATTCCCTTGTTCATTTACAGCCAGGCCAATTCTCCCGGCGGCATCGACGCCAGCGTTCGAATCGTCATCGCCTCCGTCGTGATAGCGGCGACGGCACTGGGGATTTCCGAATACTTGGAACGCAAAAGGCCGGGGAGGTAAGCAACCGACGTGAGCCAACTTCACTTCGATGCCCGGTTGCGCTTTGAAAGCGGCTTCCAGCTCGATGCACGGTTTGACGCCTGTCCAGGCGTGACCGCGCTGTTCGGGCCCTCCGGCAGCGGCAAAAGCACGGTGCTCGCGCTCATCGCCGGCGTGCTGCGACCCATGGATGGTGTCATTCGCCTTGGCAACCGCACGCTCGTAGACACTCAGGGCGGCGTGTTCGTCCGGCCGGAGCGGCGCCGCATTGGCATCGTGTTTCAGGACCACCTGTTGTTTCCGCACCTGACGGTCCGCAAGAACCTGCTCTTCGGAAACGGTCGCCGCGATTGCCAAGCCATCGATTGGGATCGCGTTGTTAAAATTCTGGAAATTGGCGATCTGCTGGAGCGGTTTCCCAAAACCTTGAGTGGCGGCGAGCGCCAGCGGGTGGCGTTGGGCCGGGCCATCCTTCGTGGTCCTGACCTCCTGCTGATGGATGAGCCCTTGGCTGCGCTCAATCAGAATCTGAAGGACCGCATCTTGACCTACCTGGAATGCGCCATCGCTGAATGGCACATACCGACGGTATTCGTGAGCCACGACCAAGCGGATGTCAAGAGGCTGACGACGAACGTCGTGACGCTGGAAGGGGGCAAGACCGTTGGACCGTCCGCCGCTTTGTTTGGCTGACGTCGAGTGCGTTCTGTATTCATCACGGATGAAGTCGAAAGCCCAGATTGACCTGTTGAAAATGCGCATCGCCGGTGAACACGTCCGTGATGCCTAGATCCTGCATGACCACCATGCTGGTGAAATCAACAAAGGAGATGTCGGGCTTGTCGTGATATTTCTGCCGCAGCTGCCAGGCCCGTTGAAATTGAGTCGGCGTCACGAAGTAAAGTTGATATTGCCCGGAATTCACTACGTGAAACAGTCTCAGCATGAACTGCTGGGCCTTGGCGAAATTCAGCATTCCGAACAAAGGAGCCATGAATTCGCTCAGCACGTAGTCCGTGGTAACGTACCTGCCCTTCTGCTTTTGAAATGAACGGTGTTGGCGGCTGGCTGTGAAGTGGTAAGGATCGCGTTTATGCACAAGCGCCAGCCATGCCCACGTATCCAGGAAGATCATGGCTTGACCTTGGCATCGTGCTTCAGACCATAAATGAATTCGTCATGGCGGGCGGCCAAGCTAATGTCGGGTCCGTCATCGCAGATACCAATAACGTCTTCGAGCGGATCGTCATCACCGGTCGCCTGGCTAATGGTCACCCGAACTTCCATGCCTTCGGTGAGGGCTAACGGTTGCTTGGGTTTCAACACGCCGTTTTCGTAGACGGCTTCGGTCACGATGTCCATGACGGCAACTCCATGGGAACTTGAACTAGTGCCAATTTAACACGCAACCTTGGATCGGTCCAGGGATGCTGCCCACCCGTAGCTCAATTGCCTCCCCCGTTGGCATCTGAATACCCGCGAAATTGCTTGAAATGACCAATTTAGCTGGTATCATGCCACTCCACCAGCATTTCGAATAGGGAAGTTGCCTTTCCAAAGTTTGGCAGCGCTCTTTGCGCGACGCTGACGCTGTTTCATGCCTGCGAGTCAGGTGCCTGCGAGGACCGTCATGGGTCGCCTTATCTATTCAATCATCGGCTTGGCAAAGGCAAAGCTTCGCAAGCCGACGCGCAGACATACAGCTCGATTTGTGCTTGGCTTGGAGCTGCTGGAGAGCAGGGTCTGTCCAAGCGTCTACTATGACTTCAATGTCATCGCCAAAGTTGGCCAATCCAGCCTCACAAACATTGAACAGGGTGCTTCCATCAACGACGCCGGCAAGGTGGCCTTCGTCGGAGATCTCGCGAGCGGCCAGGGCATCTTTGTCGGCGACGGCACCACGCTCACGAACATCGACTCCACGTTCGTCAGCCCAACGCGCACCCTGGGAACCGAGCTGCAGATCAACAACAGCAATCAAATCGCGGTTGGCGATCGGTTGAACGGCAGCGGCACGGCGCACGCATCTACGACGGCAACACCACCAATTCGTTCACGAACATCGCCATCGGCAGCAACCCACTCCTGCGCAACACCGATTTCGACGCCATTGCCGGCGCGATCAGTATCTCCAACGACGGCAAGGTCGCCTTTGCCGGTCTGGACAATACGAGCTGGGACATTCAGCAAAGCGCGAGCCGGGTCAACCGAAGCGACACGGCTACGTTGATTACCAGCTTGCCGACCAATAACTTCTTTCGGCAGGAAAGTGCGGACAACTCGCGCGTCGTCATTGCGTCACGGCAGAGCACAACCAAACGCATCGTGCTTTATGACAACTCGGGCACGTTGGCCGTCTCCGCGGTAGCCACGACGGCAAGCGGTAGTTGGTCGGATTTAGGCATCCGGCCTGGGATTAGCGACGACGGCAAGGAAGTGGCGTTTTATGGCAACCTCACCGCGGCGGGTGCCACGGCGATTAACACGGCGAAGCCCAACCTGCCGGCGTTGCAAGCTGGGCCGGGCATCTTTGTCAGCTTTCCGACCGGGCCGGCATTTGCCAACCGCGTGATTCTGCACCTGGTCGGCAATGCCGGCGAACTGGGCTTCGACGCCACCGGCAGCCCGCTGTCGTTTAGTTCCTTTGACATCGATTCGCACGTCGCCATCATCGACGATCAATTGAATGGCGCTAACACGCTAGGTGACAGCTTCGTCGTCTCCTTCGGCGGCACTCCCAGCGCCGCCAGCATTGTCAATCCGGACACGAGCTCTCCTTTGCTCTTTTCGCAAAACGACGGCCTGTGGACGATTCGCTTGGACGTCGATCCCGATCTTGCAACTCCAGCACAAGCCGATTACCACCACACCAGCCCGATTCCCGTCGTGCAGGTCGGCGACAAAATCAACGGCGCGGCGGTCACGGCCATCGCCACGTCCGATCCATTGAGCACTGCCAAGGCCGACTGGGTCAACGGCGCAGGCACCGCCAGGACGGCGCGGCGCGGCGATCACATGATCGCCTTCGTCGCCACGACCTCGGCCGGCAACATGGTGGTGCGCGGCAGCCACTTGGATAGCGATCAAGACGGGCTGCTCGACCACTGGGAAACGAAAGGGATCGACATCAATCAAGATGGCATCGTGGATCTCGATCTCAAAGCCATGGGCGCCGACCCTCTGAAGCGTGACCTCTTCATGGAAGCGGATTGGACGGCGCCACGAAACGGGCCCACGGCCGCGGATACCTGGAGCGATGCCCCAGCGCCGGCGTCTTTCAAAACCTCGTAAATATGTTCGCCGCGGCGCCGGCATTGGCCAACGGCGTGCAGGCAGGCATCACGCTTCACGTGGATGCCGGCAGCAGCATGTCCATCAATATGGGAACCGGCTCGCTCCAAGGCGGCGACAAAGTCGGCCAACCGGGCTCGCACAGCACCCATATCGATGTCGTGAACTTTGGCCCCGCCATCACGAACGTGCCCGGCGGCGCCAGGCGCGGTCTTTCGACGACATCAAGAAAAATTTCTTCGGGACCAACGACAACGACGCGCGTGAACTTGCGTTTCACTACGTCGTGTTCGCGGACTTCCAAGATTTCGTCTATAGCATGAGCGGCGGCGCCACGATGCCATTCACCGCCACCGTGTCCGCGGCCACGCCCAGCACGCTGAACGTCACCGGCACGCCGTTTGCCGCGGCTTCGGTGTTTGACCGGGACGGGAGCGGGCATGGTTCTTTGCCCGGCGGCTTTGTCGAAATTATCAGCGGCAAGGGCGCCGGCCAGGTCCGCTTCATCAGCGCGGCCACCACCAGTCAGTTGACGGTCAGCCCCAACTGGTCAACCAATCCGGATGCGACCAGCGTCATCACGCTTTATCAAGGCTCCTCGGGCCTGGCCGAAGTTTCGTTTCGGCCCGACAATAGTTCGATTCCCGGCAATGACCAGATCATTTCCGTCGGCGCCTGGGGATTGATCAATGGCGTCAAGCCAAGCCTTCCTTTCATCCAGTGGCGCACCGTCGCTCATGAACTGGGGCATACGCTCGGCTTGAGGCACGGCGGCACGGACCACAATTCGCAAAAGGGCAACAACTACCTCAGCTTGATGAGCTACAGTTGGCAACTAAACGGCCCGCCCTCCGTGGTAAATAGCTATGCGGGTGCGACGGATCCCACTTACAACGATTGGGCCAACCTGCAACTGGATTTTCAAAATGCCATCGGGCATGTCGGCAATTCACTGGTGAAAGGCGATTCGACCGTGGTGACCACAGAACCCGATTCGAAAGAGCAAACGGTCCTCGATTATGTGAACCAGAACAGCGCCAATTTGGATATGAGCCACCCGACGGTGACGATTGACGCGCCGCTGGACGGTGCCGTCATTCCGCCCAACGGCACCTTGACGGTCACTCTCACGGCAGCCGACAACGTCGCCGTCGCCCAGGTAACGGTGTCCTTCGACGTCAATGGGGACGGCACCATCGACCCCAGCGAAACCGTTGTCGCCACGCCAGCGGGAGCGAACAAGTACACCGCCACCTTCACCAATATATCGGGCCCCTCAGCCCCGCGAACCTTGACCGCGACCGCCATCGACAGCTCCCAAAATGCCACAGAAGCGACGGTTACTCTCACGGCGAGCAACGCTCCGGCGGCAAGTCAGTTGAATGTCTCGGCTCTGAGCGCGAGCAACATCACCGCGGGCGGCAGCGTCACTTTCACCCTGACGGCGCAAGATAGCGCGGGGCACGACGTGCCGGGCTACACCGGCACGGTGCAGCTTGCGAGTTCTCTCGCCGGCATCGGTCTACCCGCCATGTATACGTTCTTGCCCACGGACAACGGCATCCATACGTTCGCACTGACACTGACAGCCGCCGGACAGCAAACGATCTCAATCACCGATCAAAACGACCAGGCCCTGACCACCGCGACGGCGCCGATCATGGTGAACCCCGGCACCTTGAGCAAATTCGTTGTCAGTGCCCTGGGCGGCGCGACCTTGACCGCGGGCAATCCTGTCCTCGTCACCGTGCAAGCGGCCGATCCGTTCGGCAATGCGGTCAGTGGTTTCAATGAGCAATCTCCGCTTACGGTTGCCGTCCCCAACGGATCATCCGCAACCGTGCCAGGCACGGTTTCTCTCAACAGTGCCGGCTTCGGCTACTTCCTGGCGACGTTTAAAACGACTGGCTCCAACGCAATCACTGTCAGCGATGCGGCGGACTCGATTATCAGTAGCAGTCCCAGCCTCTCAGTCGCAGCCGGGAGCGCAGGTTCATTTCAAAGTCGAAACGTCCGCGTCGGCGGTCACGAACACTTTGCTACCCGTCACGGTCACCGCTCTGGATGCCTTCAACAACGTCGCCTCCGATTATGCGGGTACCGTGGAATTAACGAGTACGGATGTCGCCGCCGTACGCGCCGGTCTTTTGGGAGGCAGCTACACGTTCACGAGCGGCGCCGGCCAAGATAACGGCGTGCACGTTTTCACCGTGCAATTGCTGACCGAGGGCAATCAAAAAATCACCGTCGCCGACTCCACCGCCACCGTCCCGGCCATTCTCGGCACTAGTGCCGCCATCGCTACGTCGGGGCTGGCGGTCACGGCGCTCACGAAGACGCCATCCGGCTTCACGGCAACGTTTAACCAAGCGCTCAATCCCGCAGACGTTACGATCTACGGCAAGGGCAACACGCAACAGGACGTCTTGCTCGTCGGCCAAAACACCAACAACGGTCAACCATACCCAGGCACCTTAATCGTCGATGCTTCGAAGAAGTTAGTCACGTTTAACGTTTCAGCCAACTTTCTCGCCGCTTCCAACATCGGCGGCTTGGCGGCCCTACCGGACGACACCTACACGGTGACGCTCGTGAGCGGCGTCGGTAGCAACGGCTTCCAAGACGTCATCGGTCAGGGATTGGACGATGGCCACGGCGGTCATGCGGATTTTGTGGGCACGTTCACCACCACCTATCAGCACGACAACGCGGAGATCCTCGGCATCCCCGACTTCGCGCGCGGGCCGAATGAATCCGGTGACGTCAGCACGCTCGTCAAAGTTCCCAACGATCCCGCCAACGATGGCCATATCGGCATTCCGATCACCCTCTACAATGCCGTCGGTCTCACCAGCGCCGGCTTCACGCTGACCTATAACGCCGGCATACTGACCGTCACCGGCGGGATCAGCGATCCGTCCAATGCGCATGCGACTTTGCAGATGACGAGCAATGTCATGGGTGCCGATGGCATTCATTCGGTGGCCACGTTTGCGTTTACCAGCGCTACGCCTCTTAGCGGCACGCAAATCTTGGGCGACATCACGGCGTATGTGCCTTACTCGGCGCGCAGCCAATATCAGGTCAAGGATCTGCTGACGCTGGGAAACATCACCGTCAACGGTGGTGCCTCCGTGGTGCCGGCTAATGCGGTCGATGTCAACGCCTACTTCGGCGATGTCAACGGCGATCATCATCTCGACGCTCTGGACAAGGCGCTGATCGCGAGTGTCGCCTCCACCACGAATAGCGGCTTCAGTGCATTCACGTTGCTCGATCCGGCCATCGTTGGCGATCTGAGCCAAGATAACGCGGTGACCTCGAACAGCACGTCGCTCTTCTCTAACTATTTATTGGCGCTCCCGGTCGCCAAGATTCCGGCGTTGCCCAATCCGCCGATTGCCGACAACTTGTTCACTTCGCCGTTCGCTGCCGACCCGGTGTTAAGCCTGCCGGCGTCGGTCAAAGCCGACAGCGCCGGC
Organism: uncultured Planctomycetota bacterium; assembly: GCA_963750865.1. Taxonomy (GTDB): domain Bacteria; phylum Planctomycetota; class Planctomycetia; order Gemmatales; family Gemmataceae; genus CAVVSQ01. The sequence goes on along the minus strand of CAVVSQ010000011.1, from coordinate 265,728 downwards.
GTGGTCAATGTGCCGGTGCTGCTGGATGAGCCGCATCCCGCAGGAAGCACCGGGCCTCATCGAAGCGGAGCTGACGCTGCAATACGATCCAACCGCGTTGAGCGTGACTGCCGGCGACATTACGCTCGGCACGATCCCGAGCCAGGGCACCGGCTGGCAAATCTCCTCGGTGGTGAATGCGGCGGCAGGGCAAATCACGGTCCAGCTTTACAGTGATACACCGATCCAAGTAGATCAAGCAGGAAGTCTCGTGAACATCGCCTTTCACTTGAAAGCGAGCGCGTACGCCTCCGCATCAATTATGATCCAATTAGTGGACAGCCAAACCGTGCTCGCCGACGGTCAAGGAGCGCTGATCCTCAGTCCCGGCTTGGACTGGACCGCCGTGCTGGGGAGCGACTGGGTGAGATCGTTAGTTTGAGGTCGCCCTTCCTCCGCCACTGATGCTTTTGGTCTACCCTGAAGCCGGGCGGTAGCGCGTACCATGGACGAACGGCTGCGGCTGTGCGCCGCGCAGGCGCCAGTCGCCCGGGCAGGGAATTGCACCGTTTTACCGTTAACAAACGGGTTTTTTTTAACGGTGGTGACGGTGGACATGGCGCATGCAGGCGATGGAGACCGGCGGTCGGCGAAGCGGCGGGGTCGGAGACCCGCCGAGCGCGGCCGGGCAGGAAATCGCAGGGTTCCACCGTTAACAAACGGGCTTAACGGTGGTGACGGTCCACACGGCGCTTGCAGGGATGGAGACCGGCGGTCGGGGAAGCGGCGGGGTCGGAGACCCCGCCGAGCGTGCGCAGTTGTTGGTTTGGCGTTGCGCTGACATTTTTCTGTTTGACACAAATCGCCCGCGCGGGTACGATCCTTGCTGCCTACCAAAGTATCCCGCCCTCGCACCAGCCGCTGTATGCGGATACGTCCTGCCAGATATCCCACCTTCCGTTCGGAGATCCCCTGATGTCCCGCGTCATCCTCATAATGGTTACAGCATTGCTCATTGCCGCCGATGCTCCGAAGTCGGTGGACGTTCTTCGGCAGCGCCAGCCCGATTTTGCTTTTCACGATCGCAATGGCGACGGCTTTCTCAATCAGGACGAAATGCCGGATGAGTTGAAGGCGGAATTGAGCAAATGGGACACCAATCGCGACAATTTAATCGACCTGGACGAATATAAGTATTTCTATGGCGCACAGAGGCAGCGCCGCCGGCAGGATGGCCACCAGACCAATGTGCCCTCCACGATCATTCGCGAAGAGGAAGATTTGGACGCCCGGCCCATTCTGTTGCGCGTTGGCAAGTTGCACGCCGCCAAGGAGTTGCCCGCCTGGTTTCTAACGCTCGACACGGACAAGGATGGCCAGGTCGCGTTGTGGGAATGGCGCCGCGCGGGAAAAAACCTCGATGATTTTCGCGAATGGGATCGCAATGACGACGGCTACATCACGCCCGAGGAAGCCATCTACAAGCAGCACGCGAGCCCGGCGGTCGTGACCGCGAATTCATCCCCGGCAGTCGGCGCGCCCGAATCGACCGCCGCCCGCCGCGACAACTCGACTTCGCTACCAAGAACCTTCGGCCGCGGCAGCCGTGGCCGCAAGCGCGGACAGTAGGCCCCCCAACGCGAGCGGACATTTCGGCCCCTGATTCGTGGGCCAAATCTTACGCAAACTCCGGCTTTTTGGTCCATGCCGGGCATGCGATTTCTGCGGGCGGTGCGCGGTATTTACGCGCGCCGGTATCCAAATCCCCTCAACTTCCGTCCCAGTATTGCCGCTCAGAGGCAATAATTGTGCGCGGCACTGAACGTGCTTGCATGATTGAGTCGGAGCGAAAGGCGACGATTCGGCAAACCAACTTCGGAGGAGTTATGTTGATGCGCGCTCGCTTGTCTTTTGGGATGATGCCGGCGTTGATTTTTGGAGTTGTTTGCCAGGCGAGCCATGCCGGCGAGCCGGCCGGCTTTCCCGAACAAGCGCAGCAACGTTACGAGCAAGGGCGCGACCTGCAGAAGAAAGGCAAGTTCAACGAAGCCATTACCGCCTTCGAGGAGGCGATCCAGTTTGGCATGCAGGCCTTTCCGCGTGTTCATCTTCAGCGCGCCAACTCCAATTTGGACCTAAAGAAATACGACACGGCGATCGCCCAATACACCAAGTTCATCGACAAGTTCGGCCTGGAAGAATCATGTCGTGCCTGAAATGCGCACCGCCTACAGCGGCCGGGCGGCCGCCTATGAGAAAAAGGGTGAGTTCGAGAAAGCGCTGGCGGATCACACGATGCTGGTGCTTTATTATGCCTTGGAGGCCGAGATTCTTGCTGGGCTCGACGCCCCCGATCGCAGCAAGATATTGGGCGAGGCGGCCGGCGCTTATCGGTCGCGGGCGCAGTGCTATGAATTGCTCAACCGTCCTCAAGAAGCCAAGGTGGACCGCAAACGTGCCGATGAACTGGATGAAAGCACTCGGCAGTTAACCAAGGCAAGCACTCCAGCCAATCAGCCAACAGCCTCGGAAGTGCACATCTTCAATAGCTGGGGCCAACCGATCACGCTGGTCGTCGAGGGCGTGAGCCATCGAATCGATGCCGGCGGGGAAACGACCTTGCCCGCGGCCCGAGGCGTGGTCTCTTATGAAATGCAGGCAGGGCCGCATCGCGCCAGCGGCACCTTGCAGGGGGGCAAAGCATATACCATTCGGCCCATGCAAGACAACAAATGACGCGTTCGAGTGGCACGCCCTGAAGGGAAGGGCGTGCTGACGAAGAAACGCCCTTCGGGGTACCTCAGGGCGTGCCACCCAACATTAGCGTGCCACCCCAACATGACTGCTTAATCCTCACTGGTCCCTTTTTTATCTTCGAGCGGCAACAGTTCGCTGTCATGCCAGGCGGCCGGCTCCTCGATCGGTTCGATGTGGACGGTGATCTCGATGTTGGGCAGGGCAGTGCGGATGGCTTCTTCCACTTGGCCCGTCAAATCATGCGACTTTTTCACCGACCAGGCGCCGGGAACCAGGAGATGAAAATCCGCGAAGCGCCGCGCCCCGGCCTGGCGCGTGCGCATGGCGTGAAAAGTGACACCGGCGGGCAGGGTGGTATCGATGGCGGCGCGGACGGTCGCTTGCTCCGGCTCGGGTAGCGCATGGTCCATGAGGCCATTGAAGGACCGCCTCAAAAGATCGACAGCCGTCGTGACGATGTATGCCGCGACCACCAAGGCGATGATGGGATCGAGCAGCTCCCAACCCGTCACAAAGGTCAACACCAAGCCGGCGACGACTCCCAGGGAGGTCAACACGTCCGTCATCAAGTGCTGGCCATCGGCTTCCAGGACGATGGACTGGGCTTGCCTGCCGACGCGCAAAAGGAGGCGGGCGACACCATAATTGACCACCGTGCCGGCCAGTGTCAGCGCCGCTCCCCAACCCAAACCCTCCAACGGCTGGGGATGGAAAAGGCGTAGGACGGCATACCAGCCGATCCCAACCGCGGCCACCAAGATCAAGACGCCTTCCAGACCGCTGGAGAAATACTCGATCTTTTCGTGCCCATATGTGTGGGAAGGATCAACTGGCCGGGCGGCGAACCATTGGCAGAAAAGGGCCGTCAGAGCTGCAACCAAGTTAACCAATGACTCGATGGCGTCGGAAAATAAACCGACGGAGCCGGTGAAGGCATAGGCGGCGCTTTTAAGGCCCAGCGTAATCAGCGCCGCCGCTATAGAGAGCACAATCGGATAGCGCGGATGGGAATTCGTCATGCCAAGCCCAATGGGGAGGGGCATTCGTCTTGGGGTTCCATCAATATATCGAGAATTCTCCTTGTACAGAAATCAGGGGCGCGGCGAAAATAGCATAGAGGTTGCCGCGCCACCCGCATAGGCGCGCGCCTCTACTAGCGAGCGAGGACAACATGGCCCAGGCGGTCGTCGATCCGGCGGAAATCCGGCGCTTTGCCCATCATCTCAAGCAGTTCGGCGAAGAGTTGCGCGACCGCATGGCCGTCTTGCACGGCCAGCTAACGGGCCTGGGCGACACCTGGCGCGACCAGGAGCATGAGCGTTTCACTCAGGAATTCGAGCAAACGGCCCATGTCCTCGAAACGTTTCTCGCCAGCGCGGAGCAACATGTGCCCTTCCTCCTACGCAAGGCGGAAAAGGTCGAAGAATATTTGCAACAGAAATGACGGGCGACAACCATGGGCCCAGCCGCTCACGTAACGCAAACCGAGGCACTGGTCGATTTTCGGGCGAATGCTCGCCTTCGCCGACCAGACCAAGGACGCTTTGAGCATCATCGCCCACGAGATTCAGCGGACCTATTCCTTCTTGGATGAACGTTTGCACGAGTGGCATGCGGCCGTGCGCCATGCTGAAGAGCAAGTCATTCAGGCGAAGATTGAATTGAGCCAGCGGCGCAACCAGCGGATCGGCGACCGCAAGCCGGACACCACGTTTCAGGAGAAGGCCTTGCGACAAGCGCAGGCACGCCTGGAATATGCCGAGGAGAAATTAGCTGCCACCAAACGCTGGCAACGCGATTTCCCGCATGAGCTGCTCAATTATGAAGGCCCGGCGCGGCAACTGCAGAACACGCTCGAAGCCGATATGCCGCGCATGCTGGCATTTCTCGAACGCAAGATCGCCGCCCTCGAGGATTATTTGCGCGTTCCACCGGGTTGATCCAAGCCCTAACCTTTGGGGAGTGAAACGTGAGTCTCGAAATCGGCCGCTACCGCTTGATGACGGCCCACAAGACGCTTTTGGAGCGCTGGGAGGATGCCCGCCTGGTATGGCACGACTCGGTCCGCGCGAGTTTGGCCGAGACCATCTGGAACCGCTCGCGCCGCTCTTGACCACAACCCTGGGAGCGATCGACCAATTGGCTCAAGTGTTGGGACGCACCCGTCAGGAATGTAGTTAAGTCATGCCGCAACTTTTAAGCGAACGATTGCGCCAGGCCCTGCGGGACTTTAAGCAGGTCGTCGCGGCTCGGGCGCGGCTCGAGCTCGAGACCGAAAACAAATTCCGGGAGCGCACCGAGGCTCTCGAAAGAGAGTACCAAACCGATGCGCGCGGCATCCATGCTGCCCATGAAGAAGGCATCGCCGGCGGCGGAGCAGGAGTTGTTGACCTTGCGCACGAGCATCATCGCCCAATGCGACGGTGATGAAGCCAAAGCGAGTCAAGAGGCGGCCAAAGCCAAACGCGGCACTATTGCGCGTTACGCGCAGGGCAAGGAGCACGCCCAGGCCGAGTTCAAGGAGAAACGCTGGACGATCACGACTGTCTACGATTCGGGCAGGAAAGTAGCCAAAGATCAGCGTGCCGCGGCAGAGGCCCGCGCCTGCGCTATCGTAGAGCAACTCGACCATCAGCAAGAACAAGCCCGCCGCCTTTTGCGGCAATGGCGCTTTCCCGACGATTTGCCATTGCCCAATAACCCGGAGAATAACGACACCGATCTCTGGGAAGCGTTGCGCCGCTGCGCGCGCCAGGGAACGACTTATCTAAGTCAGCTCGAAGGATTCAAACTGCCCGGCTATGTCCGCGGCGTGAAACCGGTTTTGATCGTCGCCGTCGTCTGGCTGGTCGCTTCCCTGCCCGCGCTATTAGTGAACGAATGGATTTATTGGCTGGCAGCGACGACGGCGTCGATCATTCCCCTGGGCATCTTCGTTCGGTTGTGGCTAAGGCGGTCGGCCCGTGCCCGGGCTCTTGATTTGTGGCGCGCGCTTGCGCAAGTTGCTGCCGATGCCGAGCAACTGTTGCCGCGCTGTCTCGATCTTGCCAGGCAGGCCTATCGCGCGGAGAGAACACAAAACAAACGCCGCAATCAAAGCTGCCCTCAATCAGGCCGGCGCAGCGACCAAGAGCGCGATCAAGGCGTCTGCGTTGGAACGCAACGCCAAGCTCCGCCAGGCGCAAGCCACCTTTGCGCCGCTCAGCAAGATGCTCAAAAAACGGCGCCGCGCGAACTAGCGGCTGCCGCCGCGGCATCCGAGGAGCACCGGGCGGCCCTGACGGCTTTGCGTGATCGGCAATTGCAAGACATCGGCAACCGCTTTTTGGCACTGCGCGACGAGATCAACCGGCAGCATGCCGACGACTGGACCCGCTTGGTGACGCTTTGGAAGGACGGCTGTGACAAGTTTTTGGCGGAGAGCCGCGGCGTTGCCCAGCGAAGACGGCGCGCTGGTTCCCGGCGTGGTCCGACTCCGCCTGGCAGCATTGGCAACTTCCCAAGGAGGTCCCGCTCGGGCTGCCGCTGGGAACGTATCCACGTCCGCCTCGAGGACATTCCGCACGGTCCGCCTCAAGAAAAGCACCTCTGAGGCGCACCGACTTGGATCAGGTCTATTTCCCGCGCTGCTGCCTTTCCCCGAGCGGGCCGCCCTGCTCTTCAAAGCGCAAGACGAAGGCAAAGCGGCAGGCGCTGCGGTCATTGCAAGCGCTGCTGCTGCGCTGCTGGACCGCGCTGCCGGCGGGCAAGGCACGCTGCACGATCATCGATCCGGTCGGGCGCGGCGAGAATTTCTCCGCCTTCATGCACCTGGCTGACTTCGAGGAAGCGCTGGTCAATAGCCGCATTTGGACCGAGCCGGCGCACATCGATCAACGCCTCACCGATCTGACCACGCACATGGAGAATGTGCTGCAAAAGTATCTGCGCAATCAATACGAAACGTTGGCCGAGTACAACGCTCAGGCCGGCGAGGTCGCGGAGCCTTATCGCTTCTTGGTCGTCGCCGATTTTCCGGTGAACTTCACGCCCGACGCCGCCCGCCGCTTGCTCAGCTTGGCCAGCGCCGGCGCCCGCTGCGGCATCTACACGTTCATCATGGTGGACACCAAGCAGGATTTGCCGCAAGGCTTCGACTTGGCCGATCTTGCAGCGTGCTCTGCACAACTTCGCCTGGAAGCGGGATCATTTCGTCTGGTTCGACGCCGACTTCGGCGGCTTTCCGCTCGAACTGGAAGGCCCGCCCGATGCCGAGACCAGCACGCGCCTGTTGCAGATCGCCGGCGCCGAAGCCAAGCGCGCCGGCCGCGTCGAGGTTCCGTTCGAGCTTATCGCCATTGCCGCCCGGCGAGTGGTGGCAAGGCGACAGCCGCTCCGGGCTGTCGGTGCCGCTGGGTCGCGCGGGCGCCACGGCGCGCCAACAGTTGACGCTGGGTCAGGGCACCTCGCAACATGTGCTCATCGCCGGCAAAACCGGCTCGGGCAAATCGACGCTGCTGCACGTGCTCATCGTCCAGCTCGCCATGCGTTATCATCCGTCGGAAGTCGAGCTTTATCTCATCGACTTCAAAAAAGGGGTCGAGTTCAAGACCTATGCGGCCAACGAGCTGCCGCATGCCCGCGTGGTGGCGGTCGAAAGCGAGCGCGAATTCGGCCTGAGCGTGTTGCAGCGCTTGGATGCGCGAGTTGGTCCGGCGCGGCGACCTGTTTCGGGCCGCCGGGGTCAACGATTTGCCCAGTTATCGCAATCTCGCCGAGCCGGCCGGCACCAATGGCAAGCCGCACTCCGAGCGGATGCCGCGCCTGGTGTTGGTCGTCGATGAGTTTCAAGAGTTTTTCGTCGAGGACGACAAGGTCTCGCAAGAGGCGGCGCTGCTGCTCGATCGCCTGGTCCGCCAGGGCCGGGCTTTCGGCATCCATATCCTGCTCGGCTCGCAAACCTTGGGCGGCGCTTATAGCCTGGCCGCAGCACCATCGACCAGATGGCAGTCCGCATCGCCCTGCAGTGCAGCGAAACCGACGCCCACTTGATTCTGAGCAAGGATAATTCACGATGCGCGGCTGCTGTCGCGTCCGGGCGAAGCGATTTACAATGCGGCCGGCGGCTTGCTTGAAGGCAATCACTTGTTTCAGGTCGTTTGGCTCAGCGACGAGCAGCGCGACCAATGCCTGGCGCAGCATTCGCCGACTTCGGCCGATGAGCGCCACGTGCGCCCGCATCAAATCGTCTTTGAAGGAACGGCGCCGTCGGACATCGCCAAAAACCCACTGTTAGCGCGTGCGCTTGCCAGCCCCACGCTCCCTGCCTGGCGCGAACCGGTGCATGCCTGGCTGGGCGAAGCGGTCGCCATCAAAGATCCGACTACCGTAACGTTTCGCCGCCAGAGCGGCGGCAATTTGCTTATCATCGGACAACAGGATGCACTGGCTTTCAGCATGACCGTGGGCGCTCTGGTAGCGCTTGCGACCCAATTGCCGGCAGTGCCGGATGCCGATCCGGGTCTGCTCAATTTGGTTGATCGCCAACCCGCTCGAAGGGGAAGCGCCGGCCGTTCAAAATCTGTTGCCGGACGTCCTGCCCGTGCGTCTTTATTCGCCGCGCGATCTGGCTAACTGTTCTGATCGCCTCACGGACGAGGTCAACCGCCGACTCAAGGGTGAGGGCGACGGACCGCCGCAGTTTCTGTTCTTGCACGGCCTCCAGCGACTGCGCGATTTGCGCCGGCCCGATGACGATTTCGGCTTTTGGCGCAAGGGAGAAACCACGCGTCAGTCCGTACAAGCAATTTCTAACATCTGCTGCGCGAAGGCCCGCCGCTCGGCATTTTCACGGTGCTATGGTGCGACACGCTTGGCCAATTTGCAGAGGACCTTGACCGCCAAAGCCTGCGCGAATTCGAAATGCGGGTTTTGTTTCAGATGAGCCCGACCGACTCCAGCACTCTGATGGACACCCCGCTCGCCGCCAAGCTGGGCATGCACCGCGCCCTGCTTTATAGCGAAGATCAAGGCCGACTCGAGAAGTTTCGGCCCTACGGCCTGCCGGCGCTCGATTGGCTTCGTCAAGCGGCACGGCGGCCCCAAGCCGCTGTGACCAATCTGATGCAAATAAATCGACGGTGCCATGCTTTCGCGGTTACTTGCAAAACTTGCACACGCTAAATCACCGCGAAAGCTGTAACGGCAACATCATCAACGCCTCGCTTTGGAGAGCCCTGTTCACGGACATTGCACTGACACTGTCGTTACTACGAGCCGCGAAGCATGGCACCCGGAATTGGGTTTTAGATGCATCAATTTCCTCTTTTCGATTCTGCTGACGCTAATCACCGCGTTGCCGCTTTGCCCAACCGCCCCCGGCCTTAAAGTGCCGCCGGTTTCTCGTCACCGAATACGCCGACCAAACGCTGGCCAACGATATCTATTGCATGACGGTCGATGCCGCAGGGGCGCATCGTCGTTGCCGGGCGCGGCTACATCCGCATCCTCGTGGAGGACGGCATCGGCCGCGCCGGCCGCGCCATCGAATTCGCCGCCGAACCCAAAGACGGCGCCATGGGCCTCTTGTGGGAAGGCAATACGCTTTTCGCGATGGGCGATGGCGGCTTGCGGCGCTACGTGGACGCGGACGGCGACGGCAAGGCCGACGGGCCATCGGAATTGCTCAAGGCGATGAAAACCGGCGGCGAGCATGCGGCTCATGCTACTGCGCCGAGGTCCGGATGGCTGGCTCTACGTGCTGTGCGGCAACAACACCGGCATCGACAAGAGCTACGCCACACTGCCCACCTCGCCTGTCAAAAATCCCGATCGCGGGTTGCGTGCTGCGTCTGACGCCCGACTTCAAGCACTCCGAGATCGTCGCCCACGGTTTTCGCAATGCTTATGCGCATGGATTTCAATCTCGACGGCGAGCTATTCACCTTCGACTCCGACAACGAGCGCTGCGTGTCGCTGCCGTGGTATGAGCCGACGCGGTTTTATCATGTGGTGGCGGGCGGCTTTTATGGCTGGCTGGCGCCGCAACGGGCAAGCTTTTGGCGGCTGCCGCCTTATTTCATCGACGTTGTGCCGCCGGTCGCGACGCTTGGGGCGCGGCTCGCCGACCGGTGTAGTGTGCTATCGCCACACGCAATTTCCCGGCGAATATCAAGGCGGCTTTTTTCTGTGCGACTGGACGTTTGGTCACAGTCTATTTCGCCACGCTGAAACGCGCAGGGAGCCGGCTACGAGGCCAAGACGAAGGTGTTCCTCGAAGCGACCGGCGACAACGGTTTCGCGCCGACCGCGGCCGTGGTGCATCCGCACACCGGCGATTTGTTCATTGCCATCGGCGGGCGAGGCACGCGCGCGGCCGTTTACCGCGTTCATTACCGAAAAGCGGGACCGGCGCATGCCTTAAGTGATAAATTGACAAATCCGCGGCAGAGCCTGGAAGACATGCGACGCTTCCCCGAACGCTTCATCGCCGACGCCGCGTGGCAAGCGGTTATCGAGACACGCCGCTACCAAAGACCGGCTGATGCATTTAGCGTGTGCGAATCTTTTGCGCGACCTGCTGCCGTCGCTTGACGCCGACGAAAAACAAGATTGGGAAACCAAGCTTACGTCGCCGCGAGCGCTTTTGACAGTTGCCCACGCTTATGCCACCATCGACCCACGGGAGACTTTGAGGCTACTGAATCGATCATGGCCAGTAAGCGCCGCCGGCTATTTGTCTGGATGTGCTTCGCGTGTTGCAAATCGCGCTGGGCGATATCGGCGCCCCTGATGCACTCGGCACGATCTGGGAAGGCTATACGCTACGCGCAGCCCACCGTCTCGACAAGATCAACGAAAGGGCATGCCGGCTTTGCTTGGCGACTGGCAGAAAGCCGCGGCTTCCGCCAAAGTGGACGGCGCATCCATGAGAGTTTGCCCGCACGGCCGCGCTGTTGCAATGGACCATGCCGCATTCATGGCCGCCATGAGTGGCGGGCATGCCGCCATTGCTGACACGCCGCCCCAGCGCATTCACGATCTAGCTTGCCTGGCGCGCATGCCCGGCGCAGCGCACGCGCGGAGACGGAGGCGACCGCAACGGCACTTCTGGGCTTGGATGAGTTGGCGCTGAAAGGCAACTGGAATCGCGATTCGAACTGGCCGCTGCGCATCAAGGAACTGTATCAAGGGCTGGTGGACAACGACCCGAATCTACCAGCGGCCATGTTACAGCACCCAGATTTTGGCCGGCCCGATCATGTCCTCTTTACGGAAGCCAAGGGGTTGGATCGAAAGAAAGCCGCCGCCATCTTTCTGGCTCGAATCGCGAACGGCAAGAATTATCCCGTGAATTCGGCCATCGTCGCGCTGCTTCGCGAGCTGCCTGCCAACGAGGTATTGGCGGTGTTGCGGCCGCGCTGGGGCCAGACCGGCGCGGAGCTCGCATTCTGCCGCTCTTGGCCGAGGCGCCCAAAACTTGAGGACCGAGCCAATTCATCGCCGGGCTTTCCGCCAACCAGCCGGGTATTCTGGCAGCTTGTTTGGCGGGTTTGGCCAAATTGCCGACTCATGACGACGGCACCGAGGCCGTGGCGCTCGTTCATGCCTTGCGCGGCCTGAGCGACAAGCAGCAACAGCTTACCAAGGCGGTTGCAGTCCGCCTGACGACCATCACCGGACAAAGACTTGGCACCGATAAAACCGCCTGGACGGCGTGGTTCGCAAAGACTTATCCCGATAAAGCTGCTCGGCTTGCCAATCCCGATGGCGTCGATGTCGAAGCCTGGAAGCGGCGCCTGGCGCGTCTTGATTGGAGCAAAGGTCGAAGCGAGCCAGGTAAACGCGTGTTCGCCAAAGCAAGCTGCGTCAATTGCCACTCGGGCAGCCAAGCCATTGGCCCTGATCTGGCCGGTGCGGCCGGCCGCTTCTCGCGCGGCGATCTCTTCACCGCCATCGTGCAGCCAAGCCGCGATGTGTCGGCACGCTACCAAACGACCGTGGTGGAAACGAGTGATGGCAAAATCTATCAAGGCCTGGTGATTTACGACGCCGTCGACAGCCTGATCCTGCAAACAGGGCCGGCGACCACCGTGCGCCTTGCCGGCCAAGCGTCATTGAGCGCCGCGTCAGCCCATTGTCACTGATGCCGCCGGGATTGCTCGATCCGCTCTCGGATCAAGAAATCGTCGATTTGTATGCGTACTTGAAGAAGTAGTAGACTTTTCCCCAGCCACCTATCTTCACAGGCACTTCTCGCCACGTTGATTGGCAAGATATTACGTCTATTCCCTAAATAAGGATGGTCAGGCATTTCTTGCTCAACTTTGCGCCGCGTGCCGCCGATCTAGGATTGATGGAAGTCCCGGCGTAAGCCTGGCACCTTGGGATTCTCATCTACTGCGCCTTCATCTGGTTGCCAATCCTCCCCATGTTTGGGGACTACGCGGTTTCCCGAACCAGCGAGACATCGCGCGTGCCTTCGCAGGCCCGTGGCATTATCAACGGAGTGTGAATCCCATGAGCATCTTTTCGTTCTTCTTCCGCCGCCCCAAGCCCAACAAGCGCAAGCCCGCCAAGACCGCTCTTGGGGAAGGCTCGTTTGCAACGTCGAGGCCCTGGAAGATCGCTTCATGCCGAGTGCCACGAACATCAGCGGCTATGTCTTCGCCGACGCCAACAACAACGGCCTCTTCGATCCCGGCGAGACGCCGATCGCCAATGCGCCGGTGCAATTGCGCGACGCCAACAACAACATCCTGGGCAACGCCACGACGGACGCCACCGGCTTTTACCAGTTCAGCCAAGACCCCACGGTCAGTCAAACGCCGATCACGCTGACCAAGACGCTGACGTTCCCCAGCACGCAGACCGACTACACGCTTGCCGGGAACGCTCGACCAGTTCGATCCGTCGCTGGGCCAATTGCAATCGGTCCAGATCACGCATGCCGGCTCGATCACCAGCGATATCAAGGTCGAGAACACCAGCCCGACCTCGTCGTCGTCGATCTCCGGCACCGTGGGCGGTTCGCTCGAATTGACCGGGCCCGGCGTGGACGCGATCCTCACCATGTCGCAAAACGCGGGCAGCTTCAACGCCTCGGCGTTCGACGGCACGCTGGACTACGGCGGCGCCAGCGGCACGGATTTCGGCGCCAAAACCGCCTCGGGCACCAAGACCATCACGCTCACCGGCGGCGACATGTCGTCCTACATCGGCACCGGCCACGTTGCGTTCACGGAGAACGCGCATGCCTCTTCGTATGCGGCCGGCGGCGGCAACCTCAACGTGTCGCTCAACAGCTCCGGCGCGTCCACGGTCACTGTCGTTTACACGTATATTCCCAACAACAACCTGAAGCCGGGCAATTACACCGTCATCCAGACCGTGCAGCCGAGCGGCTACACCGACGGCAAGATTTCAGCCAACGGCGCCGTGATCAGCCATCAACCCAATGTCGATGTCATCCCGGTGACGCTGGATGGCACCAACAACTCAGCCAACAACGATTTCGGCAAGCTGGTGCCCGCCGGCATCTCGGGCTACGTCTATTTCGATGCCAACAACAACGGCATCAAGGAGAGCGGCGAAGCCGGCATTCCCGGCTCGACGATTACATTGACCGGCACCAATGACCTGGGCCCGGTTTCCCAGACGGCAACCACCGATGCCAACGGCTTTTATCAGTTCACCAACCTGCGGCCAGGAACGTACACCGTTCAACAAGACGAGCCGGCGCAACTTACCTTGACGGCAAGGACACCGCCGGCTCGCTCGGCGGCGCCGTGACTCACGATCAGATCGCCAACATCAATCTGCCTTCCGGCGGCGGCAGCATCAACAACAACTTCGGCGAGCTGAAAGCCGTCCAGCTTGTCAGGCTATGTCTACGTCGATGGCAACAACAACGGCGTCAAGGACAGCGGCGAGGCGCCCATTGCCGGCAACACGATCACCTTGACGGGCACGGACTCGAATGGGCCGGTGAGCAAGACGGCGACCACCGATGCCAACGGCTTTTACCAGTTCACGAATCTCAATCCGGGAACCTACGCCATCGCGCAGGCGCAGCCGGCTAATTATTTCGACGGCCAAGCCGCGATCGGCTCGCAGGGAGGCACGACTGGCGCCGATCTCTTGAGCAACATCAACTTGGCCGCCGGCGTGGACGGCGTCAACAATAACTTCGGCGAACTGGCGCCCGCCAGCTTGTCCGGTTATGTCTACGCGGACGCCAACAACAACGGTCTCAAGGATTCAGGTGAAACGCCGATCGCGGGCAATACGATCACCCTCACTGGCACGGATAGCAGCGGACCCGTCAACCAAACCGCGACCACCGATGCCAACGGCTTCTATCAGTTCCTGAATCTCAAGGCCGGCACTTACACGCATCACCAAACGCCAGCCGGCCAACTACCTCGATGGCAAGGCAACCATCGGCTCCCAAGGCGGCACTGCGGGCAATGACGTGCTCAATAACATCGCTTTGGCGACCGGCGTGCAGGGAACCAACAACAACTTCGGCGAATTGGTGCCGGCGGGGCTGTCCGGCTATGTCTACATCGACGCCAACAACAATGGCGTCAAAGATCCCGGCGAGAACGGCCTCGCGGGCGCCACCGTGACGCTGACGGGCTTCAACGATCAAGGGCCGACCAACGCGACGGCCACCACCGATGCCAACGGCTTCTATCAGTTCCAAAACCTGCGGCCCGGTAACTACGCCCTCACCGAGACCAACACCAGCACTTACGTAGACGGCAAGGACTCCATCGGCTCGCAAGGCGGCACCGCGGCCACCGACAATTTCAGCAACATCATGCTCGGCCTGCCGGGGTCTGGGCGTGAACAACAACTTCGCGGAGATATTGCCTGCCAACGCCGATCTGGGCATCGTCAAAACCGCCAACGCGGCCTCGGTTCCGGTGGGGGCGACGATCACCTATACGCTAACGGTGACGAATTACGGCATATCCGCGGCCCAAGGCGTGCAAGTGCTCGACACCTTGCCCCCGGACGCCATCTACCAAAGCGCCAACGGCACCGGCTGGACGATCAGCCAAACCGGCGGCACCATCACGGCCACGCTGCCGTCGCTGGCCGTGAACGCCAGCTCGCAGATCACCGTGATGGTCAAAGCGCCGGCCGTCGCCGACACGCTGACCAACACGGCGACGGTCTCGTCCACGACTCCGGACAGCAATCCGATCGAACAACACCAGTACCGTCACGACGATGGTCATCAACCAACCGGGCACCACTTTCCCGCAGGGCATCACGCCTCTAGTCAATGGCTTCGGGCGCTTGCCGGCGCTGGGCAAAATCCAGTTGTTTGGCGTCGATACGACGGCTTACATCAATCCGGTTTTGCTGAATCAGATGACGTTTGTCAGTGGAGCGTATGAAACGTTCCTTGGTCGGGCACCGTCGTATAGCGAATTCCAAGCCGCGCTGGGTCAATTGGAAGCCGGCGTGTCGACGACCACGGTTGCGACGACCCTGTGGAACTCCGACGAGCATCGCTCGCTCCAAGCCGGGCATGCTTTACCAGACGTTCCTGGGCCGAGCGCCAAGTTATTCCGAGCGCCTCGCCGCGATTCAGTCGCTGCAATCGGGGACATCGGAAATCGCGTTGTCGGTCGGACTGGTGAACTCCGCCGAATATCAGGCGTCGCATCCGACGCCGGGCACGCTGGTGGCCGGCTTGTATGAAAACATCCTGAACGAAGTGCCCGACGCTTCCACGCAACTTCAGGCGGCCGGCGCCTTGGCGAACGAAAGCGTGGGCGACCTTGCGCTCTCGCTGATGACCTCGACCGCGGGGCTGACGCACGATCGTCAACCAGGCATACCTGTCGATCCTGCGCCGCTCGGCCTCGCAGAGCGAAGTTCAGAGCTGGGTCGCGCAACTTCAAGGCAACCAGGTCACCTTGGACCAGATGCAGATCGATCTGCTGGCTTCGCCGGAGTTTTACCAGTTGGCGGCGAAGTCCACGGCGAAGTCGTAGCAAGCCAAAGTCGAGACCGAGTCCGCCACAGAGGCGCGGAAAACTCCCCTCTCCCCATGAGCACATAGGGGAGAGGGGAATACGCGAAACTATAGGGCTTCCGTGCATTTTTCGCTCATTTCGCTTGTTAAAAGTTGCACGGGTCATGCAGGTCGCGCGGCTTCTGCCAATCATGTCAGGCGCTGATGGCTGTTAAAACGGAGACACGGGCGAAAGCACTTCCTCGCCGAGCGATTGCGAACCGAAAAAGAAAGTGTGGTTTCGCCGACCGTGCCAAAGGATTTGGGGAAGCAGCTGGCGAAGCCCTTTGAGGACATCCCATGAAGGCCTTGATCGGAAGTGGATTCTGCCTGGCTTTGGCGTTCGTCTCGACGCGATCTTTTGCCGAGGAGATTCACTGGCGTCCGTCGTTGCCGATTCTGGGCACGCCGGCTCCGGCCGGCGCCGCGGTGATCCCCGCCAGCTACACGGCACCTGTGACGACGCCGACAACGTCTATTGGGATCGGATTGGGAAGCCCCATCGCGACATCCGCACCCGGTGACGGCAGCGACCCCAGTGCGACGGAAGCGCGGCCCAAAGGGCTGACCCTCGATAGACCGCAGCCGTTGATTCGCGCCCAGGCAGCCGACAGCCTGACGCAACCGCTGCCGGTCGGTTTGCCTCTTCAAGGTGACGGCACCCAGGGCAACCGCAAAGGCAACGCGGTGCCCTCCGGGCAAGGAGCCAAGCCGGGACCGATCATCATGGAGTCGGATTTTGTCCCGCCGATGCCGCGCGTCATGCAAAGCGCGCCAGCGGCGCGTGTGACTGCGGCACGCCCATTTGGTCGCGTGCCGGCTCCGTGCCGGCAATTCTCGATGGCGGGGCCCTGGTCTCCGTGGGAGACTGCGGCTGCGGCGCTATCGTCGATTGTTGCGACACCTGCGGCGACTGCGGTTGCGGTGACGATTGCATGTATCGCGGCAACCGCTTTTACGCCAGCGCGTCTTATCTCGGCTGGTCGTTCCAGCGGAAGGGTGTTCCGCCGCTCGTCACCGTCAGCCCTGCCGGCACACCAGCCGGCATGACGGGCGTGCTGGGGCTGCCCACGACTACGGTCCTTGTCGACCAGGGCAGCCAGGAAGATCGGTTCCATTCCGGCGGACGCTTCAACTTTGGTTGTGGCTACCGGGCGGAAACTGGGCCATCGAGGCGGATTACTTTTTCCTCGCTCAACAACAAAAAAACATTTCCTTTGGCTCGGCCGGCGATCCGCAGTTCTCGCGCCCGGTCATCATCGGTGGTCAGGAGACCGTGCAATTCGTTTCGCTGCCCGGCGTGGTCAACGGCACCGTCGGCGTCAACATGCAGTCGCAAATGTGGGGCCTCGAAGGCAATGTGCGTCAAAAGCTCTGCTGCGGTCCGTCCTACTGGGTCGATATGCTTTATGGCTATCGCCACCTTGACCTTTCCGAAGGCATCGACATCAGCGAAAGCCTGGTTCAGCTAAATCCCGCAGGTAATCTCGGCATCAACATCCTCGATCAGTTCCATACACGGAACGTCTTCAACGGTCCGCAAATCGGCATCCAGGGTGAGTACCACTTCTGGAACCGCTTCTTCATCGGTCAGACCGTCAAGGTCGCCGTTGGTAACATGAATCAGCAAGTGAATATCAATGGCTCGATCGCCTATACGCCGCTGCCGAACGGCACCACCACGACGTTCAACAGCGGCATCTTGGCGGCGGGCACCAACATCGGCACCCGTCAATCGAACCGCTTTGCCGTGATTCCCGAGATGAATTTCAAGCTCGGCTACGAAATCAACGACCACTGGCGCGTCTGGGCCGGCTACGATTTCCTTTTCATCAGCAACGTGGTGCGCCCGGGCGACCAGATTGATCGGCGCATCAATCCGTCGCAAATTCCGCTGCCGCCCCCCGCGGGCGCCCAACCGCTTGTCGGCGTTGCCCAGCCGGCGGTGTTGTTCCGCACGACGACGTTTTACGCACAGGGCGTCAGCTTCGGCTTGCAATATCGGTGGTAAGTCGCTGAAGAGCCGCGCACGAAGTAAGCGTCCGAATGGGTCACGTACCGCTTACTTCCTGCGCGGCTCCTTACTTCAACAACTCTACAATCACCCCATCCGCGAGACACTTCCCTTGCCGCGTCAAGCCGCACTGACACGCCATCATCCTGAAGCAAGCCCAGCGCAGACAGGCGTGCCACGTTATCACCAACCAAATCATCGAAGGCGATTCCTGTTTGTTCATGAAATCGGCGTCGCTCGATTCCGTCCGCGCGCCGTAGCTGGAGCGCGATGGTTTCCAGCGCCCGCTCGCGCGGCGGCAAGTGTTCGGACTGAAAATGGGTCGGCAGACCCAGGCGCACGCGCTTGAGGTAATCGCCCAAGTCGCGCGTCGTGGTTTGGCGGACGCCTTCGACATAACGCGCCGCGCCTTGGCCGAAGCCGAAATAGGCATGATTGGCCCAGTAAACCTGGTTGTGGCGGCAGCGAAAACCCGGCTGGGCGAAGTTGGATATCTCGTAGTGCTCGAATCCTGCCGCCTCGAGCACGTCCATGGCGCGTGTGTAGAGTTCAAGTTCGGCCGACTCATCAAGCGCATGCACCAGGCCGGAGCGCTGCTGTTTCCACAGGCGCGTGCCTTTTTCGAACGTAAGACCGTAAATTGCCAAATGCGTTGGCGCGAGCGCCAGCGCTTGATCCAGATCGCTTTGCCAAGCGTCAAGCGTTTGACCGGGGACGCCAAAAATCAAGTCCAGTGAGATGTTCGGAACATAGCGGCGTGCTTGTTCGACGGCGCGGGCCACGTCGCTCGGCTCGTGGCGCCGTTCCAAAACTTGCAACAACGCGGGATGGAACGATTGGGCGCCGAGGCTCAGCCGATTGACGCCGTGCTCGGCCAGGATGCGGATTTTTTCTTCATCGAGAGTGCCGGGATTGGCCTCGACGGCGAATTCATGGTCGGGCAGCAAGGGTAACCAGCGCAACATGCGCGCTCCAGCAACGCTGCGAGTTGGCGGGCGCTCAGATGCGTCGGCGTGCCGCCTCCGAAGAAAAGCGTGCGCACCGGTTGCGGCTTGCCCAAGCCGCGTAATTCCGTGGTCAGCGCATCGAGATATTCTTCGATGCGGTCATCTTGGCCGACGGCAACCGCGAAGTCGCAATAGCCGCAGTGATGCGCGCAGAAGGGCACATGTATGTAGGCGGCGCGCGGCCAGAGCCAGGGAGGCCGAGAGTCCAGATCGTCCATGCCATCATCTTACACGGTGCCGCTTGGCAGGGAGTTTTCACGCTCTTATCATGAACGCCATGGACATTGACCTCAACTGCGACTTGGGCGAAGGTGCCGGACATGACGCCGCCTTGATGCCGCTGATCACCTCCGCGAACATCGGCTGTGGCGTCCATGCCGGTGATCTGGCGAGTTCCTATGCGGCGTTGGGGTTAGCCGCACGAGACGGCGTTGTGGTCGGTGCCCACCCGGGCTACGACGACCGGGCCCATTTTGGCCGGCGTGAACTGGATCTAAGCGAGGATCAAGTTTATTTCCTTTGCCTTTATCAGGTGGGCGGCCTCATGGCGCTTGGCGCAGGATCTCGATCTTACGGTACGCTACCTGAAACCGCATGGAGGCCTTTACAGCCAAGCTTGCAGAGACGATCGTTACGCGCGCGCGGTAGCCGAGGCGGCGGAAGTGCTTCGGCTGCCGCTTCTGGGCTTGCCGGGCACACGCATGGAAGCTTTGGCGCATCTGCGGTGTCCGTTCATTTCCGAAGGTTTCGCCGACCGCCGTTATCAGCCGGATGGCACCCTGGTGCCGCGCTCGCAACCGGACGCCACGATCGTGGATCCCGAAGAGGCCGTGCGCCAGGCGGAATGGCTCGTGCGCGAGCGCGGCGTGCGTTCGTTGTGCGTGCATGGCGACAACCCGCACGCTGTCACTTTCGTCCGGGACCTGCGCTCGGAATTGGGACGGCGCGGATTCAACGTGCGGGCCTTCGCATGAGCCTTATTGTCGTCGATCCGGGACAAGCGAGTCGGGTCGTGGACCTCGGTCGCCCGGGGAGCCGAAGCTTGGGCGTGCCGATTGGCGGCGCGGCGGATCGTGCCGCGTTCATGCTGGGAAATAGCTCTGGTGGGCAATGGCTCCGCGGCGCCGGCGCTCGAAGTTTGTCTGCGTGGGCCCGTGCTGCGGGCCGAAGCACAACTTGGCTGTGTCGTCTTCGGAGCGCCCTTCAATTTGGCGAGCGCACGTCAAAATCTCACGACCGGCACCACATTCACCCTGGCAGCGGGCGAGGAACTCCATGTTGGTTCCACGGGTCGGGGCATGCGCGCATACCTTTGCGTGCGCGGCGGCTTCCATGGAGAAGTAATCCTCGGGAGTGCGTCGAGTCTGGATAACATCCGCCCTGGCCAGCAACTCAAGGCGGGCACCGCACAGATTCGGCGGCGTTTTTTTTCGCCGGATGTTATTGATGCATTAACAGAGGACCGATTGCTGCTCCGCGTCGTGCCGGGTTTGCAGGTTGAGTGGTTTTCAGATTCGGCGTTGGTGGATCAATCCTTCGGAGTGACGCCGGCCCTTGATCGGATGGGCATTCGTCTGGATGGGCCGTTATTGCCGTCGCCGCGGCGCGAACTGGTATCCGAGCCGGTCTGCCCGGGCGCGGTCCAAGTAACACGGGACGGTCAGTGCATCGTTCTCGGCGTCGATTGCCAGACGATTGGCGGCTATCCGAAAATCGCTCAAGTCATTAAGGCGGACCTGGATAAGCTCGCTCAAGTTCGGCCCGGCGATTCGCTGCGGTTTCAAAAAGTGACCCTGGATGAAGCCGCGGCACTTTGGCGTGCCCGCACGACTTTGTTACACCTTTGGACAACGCGTGCCCGCGTGTCTCTGGACGGATGCTGATGGCGGCGTAAATTGGTGTAAGGTACAGCAAAACTTTCGCGAGAAACCTTCATGGCAAAAGTTCTGATCGCGCCCGCGACATTGGTGGGAATCGGCGGGCCGTATTTGCAAGCGCTTCAGGCCGCCCGATTCGAGTTGGTGTATCCGGGGACGAACAACCAACTGACGGAAACCGAGTTGCTCCATCATTTGAACGGCGTCACGGCGTCGCTGGCCGGTTCCGAGCCGTATTCGCGCCGAGTGCTGGCCGCTCATCCGCAGTTGCGGGTCATCGCGCGGGCCGGCGTTGGCTATGATGCGGTCGATGTGCAGGCCGCGACGGAGCAGGGCATCGCCGTCGCCATCACGCCCAACACCAATCAGGATGCCGTCGCCGAGCACACCTTCACGCACATTCTGGCGCTCGCCAAGAACCTGATTTCCCAGCACAACGGCACGGTGGCCGGGCATTGGCCGCGCCAGGCCAACCTGCCGCTGCGCGGCCGCACGCTTGGCATCGCCGGCCTGGGACGCATCGGCAAAGCCGTGGCCCTGCGCGGCGAGTGTCTTCGGCATGCGGCTATTGGCCTATGAGCCGTTTCCTGACGAGGCGTTCGCGCAAGTGCACATGACATTACCCTCGTGCCTTGGGAGCGATTGCTTGCCGAGTCTGATTTCTTAACGTTGCACATGCCGGCCACCAAGGAAGCGCGGCACATCATCAATCGGCAGACGTTGGCGATGATGAAGCCGACGGCGTTTATCATCAACACCGCGCGCGGGCGTTGGTGAATGAAACGGACCTCGTGGCCGCGCTCAAGAAGAAAAAAATTGCCGGGGCCGGCATTGACGTATTCGAGCAAGAGCCTCCCGGCGACCATCCGCTGTTCAAGCTAGACAACGTCGTGATCACGCCGCACGCCGCCGGCGTCGATCTGCAATCGCGCGACGACATGGCCCTGTCGGCGGCGGAGGCGATCGTCAGCTTGAGCCAAGGGGAATGGCCGGCGGAGAAGATCGTCAATCCCGAGGTGCGGGCGAAATTCAAGTGGTAGGTCGTTGAGAAAAGAACACAAGCGGGACGCTTGTGCTACGTAGCACAAGCGTCCCGCTTGGTGCGCATCCAGCAGCGGCACGACCCGACCGGCCATGGCGGCACGGCGCGAATCGCGATTGCCCGCGGGGCATGCCTGCAAGTTCAAGCTTCCGGCTTTGCCCAGCACTACGGTGCAGTTCCCTGTCGCTCATCGAGTCGATGAGCCAAAGCCAGTGCTTGGGATGGCCTTCTCCGGCTTCCTCGTGAAACCGGTGATCGCCATGCCGCTCGGCGAAATGGCGCTGAAGCACGAAATACTCGGGCACGGTCAGGCCTTGCCAATCCTTGCCCCGAAATAACTCCTCGATTTGCTTGCCGGTGCGGCCCCAGGCGTTGTGTACCGGCTTGTCGAAAAGAACAAGATATAGGCCCCTCCGCCCGGCCGCCCAGGTCGTCCGTCCGTCTGCAAGATTTGGCCGTTAGGCTCCTTGCTCCACGTGTCGGAAAGGATGACCTCCGGCCCGTATTGTTGATTGTCCACGAGCAGGGCGACGGCTTGCGCGCGGTTTCTTCGATCAATTGCTGGATGCTTACCATTTGCAGCGCAAAGGGTGGAAACGCGAAACCTTGATCAAAACCGCATTTGGCGACTTCCGCGCGAGTTTCATCCGGCTCTGCGATGTTTGCGATCTTTGGCAACGCGGCGCGCCAAGATGGCAGTCCGTGATCGCGGTAAAAAAGGCGGCTTGTTTTTAGGATGTGTTGGAAGTCCATATTATCGAATTCAGGCGCGCCGTCGATTTCTTCACCCCCCGCCCGCGTGCCCAGGCAGTCCAGACGGTCGGTTGAATGCCGTTGGTGACGAAGCGGACCGCCCCGTCAGCCATCAGGAGGTTGACGCCTCCGGGGTGCAGGCTCCGCGCGGCTTTCAAGCCGACGGCGGTGTATTGTTGCGGCCCGGGCGTGGAAAGATTCGCCACGCAATCATATTCCGGCGGGTTGGGCGGATAGAAGTGGTTGTAGCTGGCGCAGCGAATCTCGCCCGAGGCCCACAAGTAGCCGCGCGGCAGTTGTTCGTTCCAGGAGGTGGCCTGGGCGCAGGCGTCCGGGGTTAAAGGATTGCCCACGTTGGCGTAGACCTTTTGCGGATCGCCTGGAATGGGTCCCGAATTCACGGTTGGCCCTTCGCCCAGCGTGCTTTCGGAGAACGCGGCGGTGTTGGAAAGCCCATCGGTGATTTCGGCCAGCGTCCCCTTTTCGGCCGCGCGGAAGATGCCATCGGCATCCCAGGGCGAGCCGTAGGGAGCGCCGCCATCCGTCGTTCCCGAGCCGACACAGGCACAATAATTGACGGGGCCGAACACGGGCACGCCATAGCCGCCTCCGACCGGTTGCATCTTGTCGGCCGGGCACAGAAAAAGCTCGATCGTTTGCTGCACGGCGAACATGTTGTCGGGCAGCACGTTGACGGCCGGCAGGGAATAGAGCGGTTCGTTGAGGTTGAGCTGGTTGAAAATGGCAGTCTGTTCGAGGAAGGGGCTGAGTTGGGCGAGAACGCTCCACGAATAAAAGTAGTCGGGAACCCGTCCAATAAAGGGCGGCTTGGGGGTCGCCGGAAAGACGGGTGGAAGGTAGCGGTTGACGCTCTCATAGCCGTGGAGCGCAGGCCGATTTGCTTGAGGTTGTTTTGACATTGCGTGCGCGAGGCGGCCTGGCGCACGCTTTGGATCGCCGGCACCAGCAAAGCCACCAAGACGGCGATGATGGCGATCACCACGAGCAATTCGATCAAGGTGAAAGCGCGGCGATTGCTCAAAGCGATCCACTCCGCGTGGGTTGGAGGCGATCAGGAATATCCGCAAAGTTGCTGCAAAGAGCCGGGCTTTCCGGACCCCAATATATTGACATTTAGACGAATACTGTTATGACTTATTCACAGTGACAATCCCTGCGCAGGCCTCTTTTTCCCGCAGGTCAACTTCGTTTACTTGGAATACCAATCGTGTTAGGATAGTCGTTTACTTCCGCGGCGGCAAAGCTGACCATGCTTGCGGCTCTTGCCAATCCCGTCGCGCTAACTCTCCAGCAACTATGGATTCTCACCCATGATGCGTACCGCCGTCACTTCCCTGGCCAAGATGAAGAAACTTATGGGCGTTTTGCGCGATCGAACCTACGGAAGGGGAGAGTGCGTCCATCCTATAACAGCCCGGAAGCGACGCCAAGTGCATCTCGCAGTCGACCAACTTGAAGCGCGGGAGACGCCCTCCGCGACCGTGGCGGCGACATCGTTCTTCGATAGCGCGGTCTACGAGTTCGACCCGGGGACGGGTGCTCTCAAAGCGACCTTGGTGGCGCCCAATTCGTCGCCGCTTCTTTCAGGTCCGGCCGGACTTACGCTCGGGCCCGACGGCAATCTTTACATCAGCAGCCAATTCAACGACACGATCGTGAAATATGACTTGACCGCGAACACGCTGTCCACATTTATTTCCGCCAGCGTGCTCGACCCGATCGCGACGGCGAATGGCGACCAAGTTTTCGCCCCGGCGGGTCTGCGCTTTGGCGGCGATGGGAACCTGTATGTGAGCTTGAATGGCGGTCAAAATAGCACCAACACCGGTGCTGTCGTTCGGTTCAACATCGGCATGGGCACGAGCGGCCTGTCATTCACCGGCACCTCCACGACTATTGCCAAGGGCCTGGTTCAGCCTTCCGGGCTGATATTCGGCACGGCCACGGGAGACACGGATAGCCTTTATGTCAGCAATTTCGCGGCTTCCGACATCGTCAAGCTAGCCAATGCGTCGTCCGCGAATCCGGTTCCCAGCATCTTTGCGTCGGAGGCGGGCAGTTTTCCGTCGGGACTCAACTGGGGACCCGATGGCAAGCTCTATGCGATTGATTTCGGCGCCGTGTCGCCCTTTCAAGGAAACATCCTGCAGATCAGTGCCGACGGAAAAACGGTGAATGTCATTTCGCCAACTACGAGCGGCCAAGCGGGCAACCTCCAGGCGCAATTCCCATCGGACATTCTTTTCGATGGCCAGGGGCACATCTTGACCGGCAACCTCGGGCAAGGTTTTCCGCCGTCATTGGTCGGCTCAGTTTACCAATTCAACACCGATGGCACATTTTCCAAGATTCTCGTCGATAGCAGCCAGTTTCCGAATACCGGCCCCGCGCCGGGCGGCGGCAATACATCCGGCATCGCCATTTCACAACTTGACCTGGTTCCCGATCCGACCACCCATTTCGTCATTAGCAATCCTACGCCGAGCAGCGTGACAGCCGGCAATACCATCACGTTCGCGGTGACTGCCGAGGACAAGGCCAACAATCCCGTTCCCGGGTACACCGGCACCGTGCAACTCTCGAGCTCGGATGCGCAGGCCGGTCTTCAGGGGCCCTATACGTTCGTTGCCGGTGACGCGGGCAAGCATACCTTCACGGCGACGCTGGATACGGCCGGCAACCAGACCGTTACGGTTGCGGACCAGAGTAACTCGACGATAACGGGCACGAGCGGCCCCGTTACCGTCACAGCCGGCTCCTTCAATAAGTTCGTCGTCACCTCCGTGAGCGGCAACACGGTGACTGCCGGCAATCCATTTATCATCACCACGCAAGCTGCCGATCAGTTTGGCAATCCGGTCACTACTTTTTCCGGGCCGATCACTTTCACCACTACCGATCCTCAGGTCCCAACTTTATCCGGCACCACGTTGAGTAACGGGTTCGGCGTAACATTAGGCACTTTGAAAACCGTCGCCGGCGGTCCGTGGACCATCACGGCGGCGTCCGGCGGCACCAAAGGAACGAGCGCTCCCATTTCCGTAACGCCCGGAAATGCCGTCTACTTCAACGTCAGCGCCCCGTCCACGGCAATTACGAACGCCGGCAGTACGGTAACCGTCACCGCTCTGGACGCTTTTAACAATTTGGCGACGAATTACGCCGGCACCGTGCAGTTAACCAGCACCGACAATGCCGCCGTCGCCGCCGGTGATTTGGGTGGAAGCTACACGTTCACGACAGGCACCGGCAATGACAACGGATCTCATGTCTTCAACGTGAAACTGCTGACCAATGGGACGCAAAAGATCACTGCCGCCGACACCACAGCCACTGTACCGGCCATTGTCGGCACCAGCGGCGCTGTCACCGCCTCCGGCCTGAAGGTGACGGCACTCAACAAGACCCCGACCGGCTTCACGGTGACCTTTAACCAAGCCATCAATCCGGCCGATCTCACCATCTATGGCAACGGCAACACTCAACAGGACGTGCTTCTCATCGCCGCCCAAACCCCTAGCCAGCCGTCTTATTCGGTTCCGGGTACGCTCATCGTGGATGCCTCGAAAAAACTGGTGACGTTCAATGTCTCGGCTAACTTCTTGAGTGCCTCCAATCCGACCGGTTCCGCGACCCTGCCCGACGACACCTACACGCTGACCCTCTTGAGCGGCGTCGGCGCCAACGGCTTTCAAGACGTTTCCGGCCAAGGCCTTGACAACGGCAGCGGTGGCCACGCGGATTTCAAGGGCACTTTTACGACCACCTATCAGGCGGACAAAACGCAGGTTCTGGGCATCGTCGATTTCGCCCGCGGTCCCAATGCGTCCGGCGACGCCACCACGCTTGTCAAAGTGCCCAACGATCCCGCCAACGGTGGCCACGTCGGCATACCGATCACTATTTACAACGCCGCCAACCTGACCAGCGCCGGCTTTACGCTGACTTATAACGCCAAAATTCTCACTATCACCGGCGGCACCAGCGATCCTTCCAATGCGGCGGCAGCCTTTCAAATGGCGAGCAACGTGGCAAGCGCGGACGGAATTCATTCGGTTGCCACATTTTCCTTTACGAACCCTACGCCGGAAAGCGGCACGCAGATATTGGGCGACATCACGGCATACGTCCCGTTTGCCGCCAAGAACCAGTATCAAGTAAAAGAGCTGCTCGCGCTGGGGGCAATCACGGTAAGCGGCGGCGCGACTGTCCTGCCGGCCAATGCGGTGAACGTCAACGCCTATTTCGGCGACGTCAACGGCGATCACCATCTTGACGCTCTGGACAAAGCGCTCCTTGCCAACGTCGCCTCCACGCAAAGCACGGGTTTCACGGCATACACGCTGCTCGATCCAGCCATTATCGGCGATGTGAGCGGGGACAATGCGGTGACTTCCAACAGCACCTCCTTGATGTCCAACTACTTGTTGGCGCTACCGGTCGCCAAGATTCCGCCACTGCCGAACCCGCCGATTGCCGAGGGCTTGTTCGCCTCGCCGTTCGGCGCCGATCCTATCCTAAGTTTGCCGGGGGCCGCGCAATTCACCAGCGGCATTGTCAATGTGCCCGTGCTGCTCGATCAACCGCATCCGAAAGGCAGCACCGGCCTGGTGGAAGCGGAATTGGCGCTGTCCTATGATTCCACGGCGCTAAACCTCTCGGCGTCCGATATATCGCTCGGATCCATCCCAACTCAGGGATCGGGTTGGCAATTAACCTCGACAGTGGATGCCGCGACGGGACAAATCACCATCCAGCTTTACAGTGCCAACCCAATAACAAGCAACGGAGCGGGCAGCTTGGTGAATATCGCCTTTCATGAAAAAAGCGGCGCCGCTGCGGCGGCAACCACGACGGTTCAGCTTTTGAGCAGCATGACCGTGCTTGCCGACGCCCAGGCGGCGATGATCCTCACTCCGGGCATTAGTCAACTTTCCCTGCCAATCTCCGTTGCGCCCTCGGTCGCCACGCCACCGATTTCGAGCGTTCCTACAAGTTCTACGCTCGAATCGTCGCGAGCTTCAGTGCGCTTGGTGGACGACACCGATCCGCAGGAGTTGAATCATTTGCCCGCTGCTTTCCCAAGCGTCCTGCCAGAAGACGCCTCAGTGGACGTTGCCATTAATCCCGGCGCCGGCTTGGCTCCAATTGTCGCGGCGGTACCAATCGACTTGCTCGTGACCGGCGTGCCGGCTATTTCCGCTAGTCGATTCCTGGTGCAGGCGGTTGGCTCGGTCATTCCCGTGACCAGCGTTTACTGGCTGGATGACCTATTTGGCGGCGCCAATCGATGGAACGTGCTGGAACGCGTATTTCAAGAGATGCCCACGAGTGCGAATGCGCCTGCCGACGATCCCGCACCGGCGCTCTCTCAGGACAGCTTCGACACCTACTTCGCGGGCCTGGCGCTGCAAAGCGACGCGCTGGCCGATCTTGGCAACAATTAGAGCCGCGGCGCTTTCGGCAAGACCGATATCAAAGTTGCGGGTATAATTGATTAACCGAGCCGCGCACGTCAGTAAGCGGTCAACGAGTGTTCTCACGACCGCTGTGGCTTGACCACTCCCTAACGGTCGTGGCTCGGTTGCGATCTTGTCCGAATTGTCCCACCCACGCCGACATGCGTTTTATTACTTGTGGAGTTTGACGATGTGTGGTGAAGTCGTGCCACGCCGTTGGGCCATTGTTTTGCGAAGAACCCTCGCGCCGGCACGCTGGCGCTGCTGGTGCTTTGCGTCGGCTGCGAGAACGAGCAGCCAGCCAAAGTCAACAAAAGCCCCCGCGTCATCGTGACGCGACCGATCAGCGCGGTGGTGCTCGATTATCAAGACTTCACCGGCCGGCTTGACGCGGTCAAGACGGTCGATATCCGGGCGCGCGTTTCCGGCTATGTCACCAAGGCGCCGGGCAAGGAAAAAGGCGTCGTCCAGGAAGGCGAGCTGGTGCGTGGCCCTTCCGTTGGCAAGGACGGCAAGCTCCAAGAGGGCGATCTGCTTTTTCAAATCGACGTGAGACCCTATGAGGCCGATTTGAACCAAGCCGAAGCCAACCTCAAGGTTGCCTTGGCCGACCGCGACCTGCAAAAGAAAAACGCCGAGCGTGCCAAGAACTTGCTCCCGGCCAAGGCGATCTCCTTCGAGGAATACGAAACGACATTGGCCACGCTGGAGAAATCCATTGCCACCGTGGGATCCATGGAAGCGATGCGCGACCGGGCCAAGCTCTATGTGGACTACACGCGTGTGACCGCTCCTGTGAGCGGCCGCGTGAGCCGGCGCTATATCGATCCGGGAAATCTGGTCAATGCGGATGCCACCGTGCTCACGACCATCGTGACCGAAAATCCGATGTACGCCTACTTCGACGTGGACGAGCGAACGTATCTCAATCTCCTGGCGATGACCGGAGCGGACAAGACTTCCTGGCATGAGGGGCTTAACATCCCCGTGATGATGAGATTGGCCAACGAGACGGAATTCGAGCGCGTGGGCAAAATCGACTTCGTCGACAATCGCGTGGTCGCGACCTCGGGCACCGTGCGCATGCGCGGCGTATTTGATAACGCCGGCGGCTTGCTGAAAGCGGGTTTGTTCGTACGCATCCGGCTGCCGATTGGACTGCCCTACACGGCGACGGTGATCCCTGACGAAGCCATACTCAGCGATCAAGAACGAAAGTACGTTTGGGTGGTCAATACGCAGAACGAAGTCGAGTACCGCTCGGTCGAACTGGGCCAGTCAATCCGGGAGTTGCGCGCGCTGCGAGCGCCGGAGCCAGGCAAGCAAGACAAAGTAGGCCTCAAGCCCGACGATCGGATCGTAGTCAGCGGCATGCAGCGTGTGCGCAAAGGGACGGTCGTCGACGCCCAACTGCAAGCGCCTGCGCCACCCGATTTGGCGTTGGTGCGACTGTTTAAGCGCAATGCGGCTCGGTGACCGGCATAATATGTTCTCGCATTTTTTCATCAGACGGCCGATATTCGCGTCGGTGCTGTCTATCGTGATCTTGCTCGCCGGCGCCGTGGCCGCGTTCAATTTGCCCGTCGCCCAATATCCCCCCATCACGCCGCCGACGATTAACGTCATGTGCACCTATCCCGGTGCCGCCGCCCAGGACGTGGCGGACTCGGTGGCCGCTCCGATCGAGCAGCAGATTAACGGCGTCGAAGGCATGATGTACATGGTTTCGCAATCGAACAACGACGGTTCTTACAACTTGATGGTGACGTTCAAGCCGGGCGTGAATCTCAACTTCGCGCAGGTGCTGGTGCAGAACCGAATCAACCTTGCCTTGCCGCTGTTGCCGGATGTGGTCAAACAAGCGGGCGTGACGACACGCAAGCGCAATCCGGATATTCTGCTGGTGGTCGCCGTATATTCGCCCAAGGGCGCTACGACCAGCTCTATCTCAGCAATTTCACGACCATCAAGATCAAGGACGAACTGGCGCGCGTGGACGGCGTCGGTGATTGTCAACAGTTTGGCCAAGAAGACTACAGCATGCGGATATGGCTAGATCCAGGCCGGCTGGCCGCGCTGAATCTCAATGCCGGCGACGTAGCCAACGCCTTGCGCGAGCAAAACCGGCAAGTCGCAGCCGGGCATTTCGGCAGCGCCGAGGCCGTTAATCGCTCCGCCCCATCCAGCCGAGTGCCTGCCGCCCATGAACTCACCATCACCACCACGGGCCGGCTCTCCGATCCGGCGCAGTATGAAGACATCATCATCCGCACCGACGCCGACGGCCGCCGTGTCCGCATCAAGGACGTGGGCCACGTCAAGCTGGGTGCGCGGAACCTGGATTCGACCAGTCACGTCGACGGCATGCCCAACGCCAGCCTGGCCGTGTGGGCGCTGCCGGACGCCAACTCGATTGACACCGCGCGGCGCGTGCGCGAGCGCATGGATGAACTCAAGAAAAGCTTTCCCGAGGACATCGACTACACCATCTCGCTCGACATGACGCCCTTCATCCAGGAGTCGATTGACGAGGTGATCCGCACGCTGGTGGAAGCGATCATCCTCGTGGCTATCGTCGTGTTGATCTTCCTGCAAAATTGGCGGTCGGCGCTTATCCCGCTGGTTGCCGTCCCCGTGGCCATCATCGGCACTTTCGCCGCCATGGCGGCCATCGGCTTTAGCCTGAACACGCTAACCTTGTTCGGGCTGGTGTTGGCGGTCGGCATCGTCGTTGATGATGCCATTGTCGTGGTCGAGGCGGTCGAGCGCCAGATCGAGGATGGTCTGTCGCCGCGCCAGGCGGCCCACAAGGCGATGGACCTGGTGTCCGGTCCGGTGGTGGCGGTGGCGCTGGTGCTGTCGGCGGTGTTCGTGCCGTGCGCGTTCATCAGCGGCATCAACGGCATGTTTTTTCGCCAATTCGCCCTGACGATCGCGGTGTCAACGGTGATTTCAGCTTTCAATTCGCTGACTTGAGCCCGGCGCTGGCGGCCATTTTGCTGCCCCGCGCGGCGCGAAAAAAGACCTGCTTGGCCGAATGCTCGATCGGTGGCTGGGCTGGCTTTTTCGCTCCTTTAATTGGGCATTTCATCGAGGAACGAATTGGTACACGGGCATCGTGGGCCGGGCCTTGCGTGCCAGCGCGGTTGTGCTCGTCGTCTATGGCGGCCTCTTGATGCTGACGTGGTGGACGTCCTCCCGATTGCCCAGCGGATACATTCCCAACCAGGATCAGGGGCGGTTCTATGTCGCGGTGCAGTTGCCGGACGGCGCTTCGTTGGAGCGCACGCAAAAAGTCGTCGATCGCATCACCGAGATTCTCGATCCGCAAGGCGGCGGCGCCAAGGACAGCATTGTGCATACGACCGGCATCGCCGGGCAGTCGTTCACGCTGAACGCCAACGGCTCCAACTTTGGCCAGTTCTTCGTCACGCTCGATGAGTTCGACAAGCGCCGCGATCCGCGGATGCACAGCTTCGCCATATCCGACCGTGTGCGCGAAGACCTCGCTCAGAAGATACCGGAGGCCAATGTCGGCTTGTTCACGCCGCCGCCGGTGTCCGGCCTCGGCACGGGTAGCGGCTTCAAGATCATCATTGAAGATCGCGGCGACCTGGGGCTCGGCGAGTTGCAAAAACAAGTGGATCGGCTCATCGCGGCGGGTAATGAGGGGCATTTCACGCTTACCGAGAAGTCTTGGGCGGCACTTGCCAAGGAACCGATGCCGCAAGGCGTGCCGCGACCAGTTACAACCATTGGTCGGTCACGAGTACCTTGCTCGAGAACTTTTCGAAAGCGCCGTGGACGCCGCGCTCATGCAGGCAGAGGTACGCGACTTGGAAAAGCGGAGCCAGTGGGTCAAGCGAATCGCTGGCCGTGGCCGAAAACCGCAAGGTCGTGGGCAAGCTCTTCTCCGTGTTTCGGGCGAACACGCCGCAGCTTTTTGTCGATCTCAATCGCGACCAGTGCCAGACGATGGGCGTCAACCCTCACGATGTCTTCGACACGCTGCAGATTTACCTCGGGTCGTTTTACGTCAACGATTTCAATCGCTTTGGGCGCACCTGGCAGGTCATCGCCCAGGCGGACGGCGACTACCGCGCGGACCTCGACAAGGTGAAGTTGCTGCAAGTCCGCAACAACCGCGGCGAAATGGTTCCCTTGGGGGCAGTTCTCAGCGTCAAGGACGTCGGCGGTCCGATCAATATCGGACGCTACAACATGTATCAGGCGGCGGCCATTTTGGGAGCCACCGAAAACGGCATCTCGACGGGGCAGGGCATCGAGGAAATGGAGGCCCTGTGCCACGCCATCTTGCCTCATGGCATGGCGTTCGAATGGACGGAAATCAACTACATGCAGATCGACGCCGCCAACAACATCTGGAACACGCTCATTTTTCCGCTCTCGGTGGTGTTCGTCTTCCTGGTGCTCGCAGCCCAATATGAAAGCTGGTCGCTCCCCCTGGCCGTGATCTTGGTGGTGCCCATGTGCATCCTCGGCTCGCTAACCGGCGTGGCCGTCACGCATGGCGACATCAATATCTTCACCCAGATCGGCTTTGTCGTGCTGGTCGGCCTGGCCAGCAAGAACGCCATCTTGATCGTGGAGTTTGCCAAGCACAAGCACGAGGAAGGGGGCCTATCGCGTTTTGACGCCACGCTGGCGGCGTGCCAACTACGGTTGCGGCCCATTCTGATGACGTCGTTCGCGTTCATTCTGGGCGTGGTGCCGCTCTTGGTCACGACGGGAGCCGGTGCCGAAATGCGGCGCACGCTGGGCACCGCGGTTTTCAGCGGCATGCTCGGCGTGACGCTCTTCGGCATCTTTTTGACACCGGTGTTCTTTTATGTGATCGCGGGATTTGCCGAGACGCCCTTGTTCTCCACGTCCCGAGCGGCGTCGGCCGCTCACGCGCTGCGGTATTTTTTGGCCATCGCCACGTTGGGCATCCCGTGGATCATCGGGCGCGCAACTCGCCGACCACTACCGGAGTTCCACAGATCGCGTGTGCCGTCTGCGGTGCCGGTCAATGGCACGCCGCGAAATGGGGAGTTGGTTAGCAAGAATGGCGATAGCGTCGGCAGTCATGGGTCGGAAAAACACTAGCACAGTTTTGTAGGTAGGGGACAACCTCAAACGAGAGTCCATAGTAGTTATGGGGGCGATGGATTAAAGGGTGCCACGGGCAGGTTGTGTGCCCATGCGGAGCGACGTAAAGTCTGGCGGGGTTCGCACGGGCAGACAAGCTGCCCGTGGCACCCGATGTCGCCCGTGGCACCCGAATTTGCCAGTGACAGTCAATTTCGCCTGATTGCGGACAATGTTCCAAGCCACCGGGCAGCGGAAGCAGAATTCCAAGAGACGTCGCGATGTTCTCCAAGTTCTTCATTAATCGGCCAATCTTTGCTTCGGTGCTTTCCATCGTGATTGTGCTGGCGGGGAGCATCGCGCTGTTCACTTTGCCCGTCGCCCAATATCCGGAGATCACGCCGCCCACAGTGGAAGTGTCGGCCTCTTATCCCGGTGCCAACGCCCAGGTCGTCGCTGACACCGTGGCGGCACCGATCGAGCAGCAGGTCAACGGTGTCGAAGGCATGATGTATATGTCGTCGCAGTGCACCAACGACGGCAACTACACGCTGACGGTGACCTTCAAGCCGGGGTCCGATCTAAATATCTCCCAAGTCTTGGTGCAGAACCGCGAATCGCTGGCCGAGCCCATCTTGCCCGATCTGGTCAAGCGCCGCGGCATATCCGTCAAAAAGAAGTCGCCGAATGTGCTGATGATCGTCAACCTGGTTTCCGTCGATGAAAGCCGCACCAGCCTGGAGCTCAGCAACTACGCCACGATCCAAATCCGCGATGAATTGTCGCGGCTTCCCGGCGTCGGCGACATCACCTACCTTGGCCAGCGCGACTACAGCATGCGGCTGTGGCTCGACCCGCAGAAGATGGCTTCCTACAACCTCAACGCCCAGGACGTGATCGCGGCGGTGCAGGCCCAGAACATTCAGGTCGCCGCGGGACAGATCGGGCAGCCGCCGACGCCGCGCGGGCAAGTGACGCAGTACATCATCACCACGCTGGGCCGGCTCAAAAACAGCGATCAATTCGCCAACATCATATTGCGCAACATTGGCAGCACGCTCGTCTATCTCAAGGACGTGGCCAGTATCGAAATGGGAGCGCAATCGTATGACCAGAGTTGCACGCTCGACGGGCACCCTTCCGTGGCGCTGTCCGTCTACCAATTGCCCGGCTCGAATGCCCTGGATGTGGCCCAGCGCGTCCGCGAGCGCATGAGGCAGCTGCGGGACCGATTTCCGCCGGGTATCGACTACAAGATCGTTTACGATACGACCCCTTTCATCCAGGAGTCGATTCACGAAGTTTTCGAGACGCTGTTCGACGCCATCGTGCTCGTCGCCATCGTCGTCTTGGTGTTTTTGCAAAACTGGCGGTCGACGCTAATTCCGCTGATCGCCGTGCCGGTCGCGGTGATCGGCACCTTCGCGGTCATGGCGGCAATCGGCTTCAGCCTCAACAACCTCACGCTTTTTGGCCTGGTCTTGGCCATTGGCATCGTGGTGGATGATGCG
Organism: uncultured Planctomycetota bacterium; assembly: GCA_963750865.1. Lineage (GTDB taxonomy): Bacteria > Planctomycetota > Planctomycetia > Gemmatales > Gemmataceae > CAVVSQ01. The sequence continues at coordinate 231,205 of CAVVSQ010000011.1, read as the reverse complement.
ATCGTCGTGGTCGAGGCGGTCGAGCATCACATCGAGCATGGTCTGTCGCCGCGCGAGGCCAGCCTTCGGGCGATGGAGCAAGTGTCCGGGCCGGTGATTGCCATTGGTTTGGTGCTGTCGGCGGTATTCATCCCATGCGCCTTCATCACGGGCATCATCGGCCAGTTCTTTCGGCAGTTTGCCCTCACGATTGCCGTCTCGACCGTGATTTCGGCATTCAACTCACTGACGCTCAGCCCCGCGCTAGCCGCTCTTTTGCTGCGGCGCCGCACAAAGGGCGCCTTCGAGGCGTTGCCCTGGTTCGCGTTTGTACCAATCGGTGCGTGGGTGGGACACAAGGTCGGCCTGCATTTCGCCGCGGACCTGCTCGCGGCGCTCAACACGTACGTGCGGCCGGAGTCGGTGGAACTCTTGCGCCTGTGGGGACCGATCGTGCTCGGCGCCAGCGCGGGTTTGATCGTCGCGCTCCTGCTGGGCAGGCCGCTCAATGCGCTGTTGGGCTGGGCATTTCGGGCTTTCAACCAGGGTTTCGATTATTCCACGCGCGCTTACACGCGCACCGTCGCCGGCCTATTGTTTGTCAGTGTGCCGGTGTTGGCCATTTACGCCGGCCTCTTGGCGCTGACCTATGCGGCGTTCACGACGACACCGACGGGCTTCATTCCGCAGCAGGATAAGGGCTATTTGCTGGTCAATGTGCAAATGCCCGATGCGGCCTCCGTCACGCGCACCCGCGCCGTCGTCGATCAAATCGAGGCGATCGCGCGCGAAACGGACGGTATTGAACACACGGTCGCCATCTCGGGCCAGTCGATTTTGCTCGGGGCCAACGCCTCCAATTATGGCGCCCTTTACCTGATGCTCAAACCCTTCGAGGAACGCCGAGGACCTTCCCTGAGCAGCGAGGCGATTGCGGCCCGCCTTCAGGACGACCTGCAAAAGAAGGTGCCGCGAGCCGCCATCAACATCTTTGGGCGCCGCCGGTCGAGGGGCTGGGAACCGCGGGTGGCTTCAAGATCATCATTCAGGACACCGGGGAAAATGGCATGCCGGCGCTCCAGCAAGCCGCGGAGAAAGCCGTGGCCAACGGCGATGCCGACGCGCGCCTTCAGGGCCTGTTTACGAGTTTCCGCGCCGATACACCTTGGCTGGAGTTGCTCATCGATCGGGCGCAGGCCAAGGATCGCGGCGTGTCCATCGACGACGTGCGCACCACGCTCGAATCGACCTTGGGCCCTTATTACATCAACGATTTCAACCGCTTCGGCCGCACCTGGCAAGTGAACGTGCAAGCGAGTGAATCGTTCCGCCAGTCCGCCGACGACGTCAAACAACTCAAGGTTCGCAACAGCGGCGGCGATATGGTGCCGATGGCGGACTTCGCCACGGTTCGCTATATCAGCGGACCGGTGCTGGTCATGCGATATAACATGTACGCCGCGGCGGCCGTGCACGCGGAGCCAGGGGTGGGCACCAGTTCGGGCCAGGCAATCGCGCACCTTGAACAGGCGGCCGATGATGAATTGCCTTTGTCGATGCGGACCGAATGGACCGAGCTCGCTCTGTTGCAATTGCAAACGGGCAATACCGCCATGTGGGTCTTTCTCCTGGCTGTCCTCCTGGTGTTTTTGGTGCTGGCGGCTCAGTATGAGAGTTGGTCGTTGCCCTTGGCGGTCATTCTGGTGGTGCCGATGTGCCTGTTATGCGCCATCACGGGCGTGATTGTAACCCACAGCGACATCAACATCTTCACGCAGATCGGCTTTTTGGTGCTCGTGGGCCTGGCCTGCAAGAACGCCATTCTCATCGTCGAGTTTGCCAAGGCTCGCCGCGAGGAAGGCCGCACCCGGCATCAGGCCACGCTCGACGCTTGCCAACTCCGGCTGCGGCCGATCATCATGACGTCGTTCGCGTTTATCCTGGGGGTGGTGCCGCTGATGGTTTCGCAAGGCGCCGGCGCCGAAATGCGGCGCACGCTCGGCACTGCGGTGTTTTCCGGCATGCTGGGCGTGACCCTCTTCGGCATCTTCTTGACGCCGGTCTTTTACTACGTCATTCAGTGGTTCAAAGACCGGCGGCCGGCACGGATCGGCGAGGACAGTGATCTCGCGGGCACAACATTGGGTGGCACGCCCTGAGGTACTCGAAGCGGTAACGTAGCGCGAGACACGCCCTTCGGATACTCTCCACGATTGGCGTGCCACCCGGCAGCTTGCCTGCCCGTGCTGGCGCGGAAACTCCAGCCTCCACGATTCAGGCCACGGGCAGACTTGTCTGCCCGTGTTTGAGAGGCTACCTCGAGCCAGCACGGGCAGACAAGCTGCCTGTGGCACCCGATGACGGCCCGCGCTCCGCTGGCGCGTCGCGGCTAAACGGCGATTACTGCTTTTTGCCCTGGTTCAATTGCTGGGATAGGGCCCGGATTTCCGCCGAGAGCTGCTCGATTTTTGCTCGCAGCGCTTCGATATCCGCCGCATTCCCTCCATCACGTTTGTTGACGTAATTGGCATCGACTTTTTGCGGGCTCGGCGGGCCCGTGAGGTTTAACTCGACGCGGTGAATGAACTTTTCATGATCCGCCGGAGTGACGGGTTTGGCGTGCTCCTTTGTGAGCGCCTGAATGATAAGCTGATCCAGCGGGTAGACATCTTTCTGGGTGCGTTCTTTTCCACCGCTCCTGATTTTTTCACTCGCTTTAGGTTTTATCACGGTTTTATTGGCGTTTTCCAAAAGTTTCTTCAGGTCCGCTTCGGGCAGTTGCACCATAATGGAGCCGTCCTTGGTCGTGACAACGATGGCCTGATTGCCGATGACCTTTTCGAGCTCGCGCGTCCAGTTGGGCGACGTGGTGTCGTCAACTACTTTGACGGTTTTTCGCACATGGTCCGCCTCGGGCTTGGCAAGGATGACGCGCACGCCCTCGTCGCTTTGATCACCCGTTTTCGGCGCGATCACGACCGCTTTTCTCGCTTCGCCGATCGACCGCACGTAGAGGTTTAGAGACCGCTCATTGATCTTGTCACTCAGCAGAGGCACCGCTTCCAGCGCTTTGCGGATTTGGGCGCCCGAACCGGCCTTGATGGCGTCCGCGGCTTTAATGAGTTGCTCCATGCGTGGGTCAACTTTGAATTTGAGATCAAGATTTAATTTCAGATTACCGTCCGAATCTTTGAAAAGAAACAACGGGGTGTGCTCATTGCCCGTTGGAGTCACATTAAGTGGGACGAATTGCAAATCAAGGGCGGCTTCCCCGGGCTTAACAAGAAGATTTTCTGTATGAACAGTTCTGACGTTAAGTGGGGCGTATTGCAAGTCAACGGAAACTGCACCCGACTTAACTTGAAGAAGATTGTCTTTTTTCACAGTCGTGGTCTTGCTCACTTTGTCGACGTTTTCCAACTGCTCCCAGAGGCGTGGATCGCTGAGGTCGATCTCCTTGCCGTCGACGATGATCTTGATTTGCACTTTTTTCGCGGGCGCCGGTTGGCCGCCGGAAATGGCGGTCGCCGCGGTCGTGAGCAGGCAGGCGCCGACGAGCAAGCCGGCACCTAGCTTACCGATCAGGGATAACGGGGTCATGGGTTGTCGCTCCTTTTCAAGCAAACGGGTCACTCTGGCCTCCAGCCCACCGTGAGCTGAATTCAACAAGGCAATCGCCACGGGAACGCTTTTGATTTTCAAGAGGCACTCGGCCGACTCGATGAGCACCTCGGCATAGGCGAGAGCATCGCATGATCCTTGGAGGGCGTAGTCGTCGCAGATGCTTTCGCGCAGGTCATTGAGCCGGTGCGCCACGAGGTAAACGAACGGGCACCACCAAAACAGCATCACGGCCAGCCGCTGCGCCGGCACCGCCCAATGGTCGCGCCGAGCGATGTGGGCGGCTTCGTGGATCAAGACCGCTTCGTACTGAGACTGTTGCCAGGACGCGGGCAACTCGGCCGGCAACAGAATTTTTGGCCGGCAAACGCCCAGAACCATCGGCATCGGCGCGATCGGCGAGACGTACACGTCTGGAAACAGCTTGAGTCCCAGCCCGCCGGCGAGACGGGACTTTGTCTCACCAGTCCAAAAGCCGGACTGCCACGGCTGGCCGATAAGCATGCGCTGCCCTCTGACGCAACCGCGCGCAAGTCGGACCACGAGCAGCGCCACGCCCAGCGCCCACCCACTCATGAGGAAGATTCCGAGCATCGCGGCGAGCGGCATCTCGGCTTCGCGGGGCGTGTCGTCCGGCGATGGCCGGTTAAGCAATGCCGGCAACTCGTCGGCGGAAACTTTCACGACCTCGGTCACTTCCTGTGCCGCAGGCCAATCCAGCAAGCTGGGTAAGGCGTGGCCCAGGGGAATCACGACCGGAACGGCGAGCAAGGCGACGATGCCGGCCATGAGGATGCCATACCTCAGCGGCGCCGAGCGCCGGCCGACGCAGCGCGCTGCCGCCAATACGATCAGGCAAATGGACGCACCGCTGGCGGCAACTTCGAGTGCCACTAACAAGGCGTTTTCCGCTGCTGGCATCAAAAGGAATTCGCTCATGGCTGACCCTCCTGCGACGAACGCCGCGCTTGCTCGAGCAGCTTGCGCAGCCGATCCACTTCTTGCTTGGACAGCGACCCGGCATCGCCGCCCAGAAGCGCCGACATCAGATCGACGGTCGAGCCCTGGAAATAGTCCGAGACAAATCCGGCCACCAGTTGCCGTGAGGCATCTTTTTGCGAAAGCGTGGCGACGAAGCGGGTCGGCCCATCGCCGGGCAGCCTCCGCAACCAGTCGCGTTTTTCCAAGCGATCGACCTGGTTGAGCACGGTGGTGCGGCCGATGTCGCGCGCCGCCGCGATCTTTTGCCACATGTCGGCGACCGTGATCCCCGCCTCGCCGACATCCCAGACGACGCTCATGATCTCATACTGAGCCGCGGTCAAGCTCCCCTTGGGCTGACGCATGAATCGTCCTCCTTGTTAAGACGACAGATGTCGTCATATTAAACTTGACGACAAGTGTTGTCAAGAAGAAAAATGCAATTCGTGTCGTTTGCCGCGTAAGGCTAGGAGTTATAATTGGACTGGCGTTACCTGGGAGACATTCCCATGGACCACCGCGCTAAGCGTGCCGAGCCCGCCGCTTGCCCGACCGGTGGTCTCCAGCTCTTGTGCAAGCCCAGTTGTCACCGTCAGAGCCGTTAGGTGACGGTGGATTTTTCATTCACGCAAAGTTTCGCCCCATTCAATTCCCTCGATTCTCACCGTTAAAACACCGTTTGGTGACGGTGCCGGTAGTGAGTTCCAAACCTTCCGCTCCCGTTTTTGACGAATGGCGAACTCCCAGACGTCGTTTGACCGGAGCCGGTGGCGCGGCGCGCACCGGTGGCGGCTGATTCAGCCACGGTAGCGCGTGCGCCTGGGATGAGGGGAGAGCAAAAGGGCTCGGGGCATGGGTGACGTGATGAAAAGGATCGACTTAGGGGTGCCTTGGCCACCGCATTTGGGTGGCCATGCGTTAGCAATCTCCTGACTTTCACTCTATCGTCTTCGGCGCAACGCCATTACCAGTGCGATTACCGGCGTGCCTTTGTTGAACTCGTGAATTTGCCTGTCAAGATTTTCGACCGTGAATCCATTCTGTCTGGCCGCTTGTCTGACGTAATTGCTTCCGTGAGAATAGCAACCACTTTGGGCAAGGCTGGCAAAAGGAGCGACGGCCACGCCGTGTGCGTCCTTTTCATTGTCGTTCGCGAAAGCGGTGCCTAGCAACAGGCCATCGTTACGCAGGGCAATGGCAGCGGCGTGAAACACGGGGTTCAGATCGCCGAAGTGTATCAGCGTGGCGGCACAGGTAATGACATCGTATTCTTCCGGATGGTGTCGCCATGAAGGCCACGAGGTCGCCGTGGTGAAGCTGGTCGTATACTGCCTTTTCCTTGGCCTTTTTCAACATGTCCGGCGATAGGTCGATGCCATCCAGTCGCCGAGCCCGGTCCCTCACGAGTTGGCCCACCAATCCTGTCCCGCACCCCGCATCGAGGATATCCAGCTTTTCTTGGTGATTATCCAGCCGGTTGAAAAGATCTGCCACCAGCGTATGCCCCCTGGAGGCGTTGGTCCCTTCGGCGCGCCAGACATGCGCCGCCAGGCATAAAGCCTTTGGAGCTGCGCTGCCGAGGCCCGTTCCGGCATGGGTCCGACCCCCATTCCTGCCAGAAGCAAGCGGACACCATGATGATCCATCGGATCGAGCTCGAGGTAACGTTGCAAGTGAATGACCGCATCGTCCGGCTTGCCTTGTTCAATGAGGACTTCGCCGACGTGCTTGTATGCGACCGCGGAATTCGCCTTGAGAGCGAGCGCACGCTCGAATTGCGCCAGAGCCGGGTCCAATCGACCCTGCTCTTTGAGGACGCAGCCGAGGTTGATAAAGGCTTCAGCGCACGTGGGGTTGAGCTTTACGGTTTTTTGATAGCATGCAGCCGCTTCGTCGAGCCTGCCCTGATCCTTCAGAATGTTGCCGAGGTTGTTGTGCGCCTCGGCATGATCCGGTTTGAGGCGCAGGGCATGGCGCAAGCCGGCCATCGCCTCCTCTGGATTTCCCTGCTGCACGAGTATGATCGCGAGATTGATATGCGCATCCACAAGGTCCGGTTGAATTTGCAGTGCCCGCCGGAAGCTGGCCACCGCTTCCTCGTGCTGGTCTTGATCGCCCAGAGCGATACCCAACGCGTTGTGCCCATGGGCATGATGGGGGTCAATGCGGAGCGCCTGCCGATAGCACGCGATCGCCTCGACTAATTGGCCCTGGTGCCTGAGCACCATCCCCAGGTTGAGGTGGAAGAGAGCGACCGCGGGATTCAGGGAGATGGCCTGGCGAATGAGGGCGAGGGCGGCTTGATGGTTGCCCGTCTGATGGGCCAGGTAGCCAGTGCGCAATGGGCGGCAGCATGAGACGGTTCAGCCTGAACGATCTGCCGATAAACTGCTTCCGCCTGGGGCAGATTGCCGCCCTTATGGTGCCACTGGGCCAGGTCGAACAACTCAGCAGTCGTCACCATGTCAAACAGATCGCGGGAAAGCGTAAACAGTAGACCTGACTAGGAATTCTACAGGTTAGTACGGCATTTATCAAGGCGATGCACAGTGACGGAAGGTGGGTTCGCAGGACTGCCTTTTAAGTTTTGTTTGTTCCCTGGCGCCTTGTTAGATGCAGCATGGCCCCAGATTGCATTTTGCAGAAAACCAAAAGTCGCGATCGCCACAACGCCGGCGGTAAAGGTCGGACGGGGCTGCCATGCCCGTGAGTTTTGAACAAATGCCACAAGAAAACACTAACCACGGATAGCACGGATGACACGGATGAAGACGGATAGCCTAAGAGGCTGGGTGAGATCGATCATGGCCCGCTGTCTGTTCTTATCCGTGTTCGATCCGTGGCTAACGCCTTTTACCCCCGTGCGCAGTGGGCGCTGGCGCGACGGGGCTGCCATGCGCGTGAGTTTTGAACAAATGCCACAAGAAAACACTAACCACGGATTGCACGGATGACACGGATGAATACGGGCAACTTAAGACGCTGGGTGAGATCGATCATGGCCCGCTTTCTGCTCTTATCAGTGTTTCTATCCGTGTTCGATCCGTGGCAAACGCATTTTAGCCCATCCCGGTGGTTGTTTTCCATAAGACGATCCGGGCGTACCATACACCTAGCACTGGGCCTTCGTTATGACATCGTATTCCCATCACGAGCACCACGAGTTCACCGAAGCTTCGGCGCAGGCGTTGGCGGACCGGGGATTGCAAGCGGCGCTGGTGCGACTCACCGACACGCTGATGGCGGGCAATCGGCGGGGGTATGCGGCTTTGGCGGACAGCGATCGGCTGCGCGACCACGCCAAGCGGATCAAGGAGCATACGCTCGCGCATTTGGATCAGTATCTGGAGCAACTCGAAGCGTCGGTGGTCAAGCTGGGTGGGATGGTTCATTGGGCGGCCACTGCGGAGGAGGCACGCGAGATCATTGTCGATATCGCACGCGCCGGGAATTGTCGGCATGCGGTCAAATCGAAGTCGATGACGTCCGAGGAAGTGCATCTCAACCCGGCACTGGAAGCGGCGGGGATTGAGGTCACGGAGACGGACCTGGGCGAATACATCCTCCAGGTGGCTGGCGAGCGGCCGTCGCATTTGGTGGCTCCGGCGGTGCACCACACGCGCGAAAGCGTGGCGCGCATCTTGTCCAAGCATCTGGGGGAAACGTTGCCGGAAGATCCGCAGGCGTTGGCCCAGGCTGGGCGGCGGGTGTTGCGCGAGAAGTTTTATCGCGCGGACCTGGGAATCACCGGCGTCAACTTCGCGGTCGCCGAGACCGGCACGGTGGTGTTGGTCACTAACGAAGGCAACGGACGCCTGACCACGACTTGCCCGCGCGTGCATGTGGCCCTGATGGGCATGGAGAAGGTGATCCCGCGGCTGCGCGATCTGCCGACGTTCCTGAAGCTGCTGGCGCGCGGGGCGACGGGGCAGACGCTGTCGGTGTACACGACGCTGTTGACGGGGAAACGCCGAGCCGGGGAAGCGGACGGGCCGGAGGAGTTTCACCTGGTCGTCTTGGACAACGGCCGCTCCAAGATATTGGCGTCGCCGTTTCGCGAGAGCTTGCAATGCATCCGCTGCGGCGCCTGCCTCAACGCCTGTCCGGTGTATCGGCGCATCGGTGGCCACGCCTATGGCGGCGTTTACGGCGGGCCGATCGGCAGCATCTTGACGCCGCTGTTCGACAGCGTGGCCGACAACCCGCAGTTGCCGCATGCGTCGTCGCTCTGCGGAGCGTGCCAGGCGGCCTGTCCGGTGAAAATCAACATCCCGCACATGTTGATCGGCCTGCGCGAATTGCAGCATCAGGGGAAGCCGGCGGGGTTGGAAACGCTCGCCTACCGGTTGGCGAGGCTGCTGCTGACGCGGCCCAGGCTCTACCGGCTGGGTTTGCGGATGGCACAATTCGGCTCGCGTCTCTTATCACGCAACGGCTGGTTGCCGCTGGTTACCCGGACCCGGCGGCAATTGGACCGGTGTCCGCGATTTCCCCGCGCCGGCCAGCGCGGTCGTTTCGAGATTGCTGGAAGGAGTTGCGGACTTGAGCAATCGCGAAGCCTTTTTGAGCACGGTCCGCCAGGCGGTGCGTGACGGCAATGCGGCCGGGTTGACCCACTCTCTGCCTGAGCGCGGCCGCCTCGGCTACCAAGGCGCCGGCGCCGATCCCGTGGCCCGGTTTTGCGCGGAGTTAAAGGCAGCGGGAGGCTATCCGTATGTTGCCGAAAGCGACGAGGCGGCCTGGCGGATCATTCGCAAGCTGCTCGCGGACACCGCGGCGCGCAAGGTAGTCTTGAGTCGCGGCGGCGTGGTGGAGCGGCTTGGCTTGGATCGGCTTAGCCGAGAAGGTTTCGACGTGACGACGGCGGACGCCTCTGCCGGCATGCGCGACAGCTTTTTCACCGCGGATGTTGGCATATCCAATGTCGAGTATTTGATCGCGGAAACGGGGAGCGTGGTCGTGGCGTCCGGCGTGAATGAACCGCGCTCGCTTAGTCTTCTGCCGCCGGTGCACATCGCTTTGGCCAGCCGGCAGCAACTTCTGCCGGACCTTTTTGATCTATTTGAACGCTTGGACGCTACGCCGCAGGCGGTCGTGCCGTCGTGTCTCACCCTCATTACCGGTCCCAGTAAAACCGGCGACATTGAGTTACGGCTCGTCACCGGTGTACATGGGCCTGGGCAGGTGCACGTGGTGCTCGTGTAGGTCCCGCCTGCCGGGCGGGACTTTGGGCCGAGTGAAGCGGATGAAGTAATTGCACGTGCAGAGGTCCCGCTCGGCAAGCGGGACGTACTTTTGGCCCTGCTCGCTCTGGTCAAATCCGTCGCCTAAACATATTCTCAGGTTATCCGGGCAGAAGAGGGCGTTGCCTTATGACGATCAATTACCGGTGGGAGGAGTCCACGCTCCTCGCCAAAGGAGCACCATGAGCCAAATTGAGTTGCGTCCCGGGCTTGCGGATGTGCCGGTCGCCGAGTCGGCGATCAGTTTCATCGACGGCAAACGCGCCCGGCTCGAATATCGCGGCATTTCCGTCGAAACGCTGGCCCGCCAAAGCTGCTACGAGGAAACCGCCTGGCTGCTTCTCAAGGGCGACCTGCCCACGCAGCGCCAACTCGCCGATTTCGACGACCAGCTTCGGCACCATCGCCGCATCAAGTACAAGCTCAAGGACCTCATCAAGTGCCTGCCGGAAAACGGCCATCCCGATGTACGCCTTGCAGGCGGCGGTGGCGGCCATGGGCATGTTCTATCCCTCGCGCGACATCACCAATCAGCAAAACAACTGGGACTCGGCGGTTCGGCTCATCGCCAAGATGCCCACGGTGGTCGCGGCGTTCCATCGGCTGCGCGTCGGCGATGAAGCCATCACCCCGCGTGACGACCTCGATCACGCCGGCAACTTCTATTACATGCTCTTCGAGAAGGAGCCGACTCCCGCCGTTCGCAAGGTTCTCGACGCCTGCCTGATCCTGCACGCCGAACACACGATGAACGCGTCGACGTTCAGCGGGCGCGTCACCGGCTCGACCCTGGCCAACCCCTACACCGTCATCAGCTCGGCCATCGGCACGCTTACCGGCCCCTTGCACGGCGGCGCCAACGAGGAAGTCCTCGACATGCTCGAGGAGATCGGCTCGATCGGCAACGTCAAGGCCTGGGTGGACGACGCCATCGTCAAGAAAAAGAAGATCATGGGCTTCGGCCATCGCGTCTACAAGGTCAAAGACCCGCGCGCGACGGTGCTGCAGGAGCTGGCCGAGAACGTCTTCGCCGAGACCGGCCGGCCGCCGCTGTATGATCTGGCCGTCGAGACGGAAAAGGTGATGGCCGGCATCCTCGGGCCCAAGGGCATCTATCCCAACGTCGATTTCTACTCCGGCATCATCTACGATTCGCTCGGCATCCCGCGCGATTTGTTCACCCCCATCTTCGCCATTGCCCGCGTCGCCGGCTGGTTGGCCCACTGGCTCGAGCAACTGCAGAACAACCGCATCTATCGCCCCGAGCAGATTTACGTCGGCAAAACCAACGTGGCCTATACGTCGCTCGACAAGAGGCCGTGATGCTCGACGCCCAATTCATTCGCGACAACCTGGACCTTGTCAAAACCAATTGCCGCAACCGGACCGTCACGGCCGATGTCGATCGCGTCGTCGTTTTGGACGATCAACGCAAGGATTTGTTGCAAAAAACGCAGGTCTTGCAGCAGCGGCAAAACGAGATCTCCAAGCGCATTCCGGCGGAGAAGGACAAGGCCGCCAAGCAAGCGCTTATCCAGGAAGGCCGCAGCTTTGCGCGATCAGGTGAGCGCCCTGGAAGCGCAGGTCAAGCAAGTCGAGGAAGACCTCCACCTGGTGCTGGTCACCATTCCCAACATGACCCATCCGGACGCGCCGATCGGCGGCACGCCGGCGGACAACAAGGTCATCCGCGTCTGGGGCGAGCGACCGAACTTTGATTTCCCGGTCAAAGATCATGTAACGTTGGCCGAGAGCCTTCAACCTGGCCGACTTCGAAGCCGGGGCGGCGGTGGCAGGCCCGAAATTCTACTACCTCAAGAACGAAGGGGTGTTGCTCGAACTGGCGCTCGTGCAATACGCCTTTCAAACGCTCATGGAAAAAGGCTACACGCCGGTCAGCACGCCCGACGTGGCCCGCGTCGATGTGCTCGAAGGCATCGGCTTCATGCCGCGCGGGCCGGAGACGCAAATCTACAGCCTCGCCAACACCGACCTGTGCCTGATCGCCACCGCCGAAATCACCCTCGGCGGCATGCACCGCAATCAGATCATGGACGAATTGCAACTGCCGATCAAGTACGTCGGCCTGTCGCACTGCTTCCGCACCGAAGCCGGCGCTCCGGGCCGCGACACGCGCGGCCTCTATCGCGTCCACCAGTTCACCAAAGTCGAGATGTTCGTCTTCTGCACGCCGGACCAAAGCGAGTCGATCCACCAAGAGTTGCTCGCCATCGAGGAGTCGATCTTTCAGGGCCTGGGACTGCCGTATCACGTCATCGACACCTGCTCCGGCGACCTGGGCGGCCCCGCCTATCGCAAGTTCGACCTCGAAGCCTGGATGCCCGCGCGCGGCCAGGGGGGCGAGTATGGCGAGGTCACCAGCACGTCCAACTGCACCGACTTCCAAGCCCGCCGTCTCAACATCCGCTACAAGAGCCCCAAGCACAAGGGGACCCGCTTCGTCCACACGCTTGAACGGCACCGCCGTCGCCGTCAGCCGCGCCTTGGTCGCCATCCTGGAAAACTATCAACAGGCCGACGGCAGCGTGCTCATTCCCGAAGTGCTGCGAAAGTGGCTGCCGGGGAAGGAGCGGATTACCCGCAACGTAACCGTGTGATACACGCCTGAAAATCCCCCAATCTCCCGATTGGCATTCAGCGAACTACGCCAATCGGGAGATCGGCGTTCCGGGCGTTGCACGAGCAGCGGCATATTTTTTGCAAATTCCCCACCAAGCTGATGGTAGACCGCCGGTCCTGGCGGCTTCTTGCGTTATCCGCGAAAGATTCGCGGACCCCAATAAGGTCCATTGATTTTGGCCTGAATCCGTGGTGCCTTTTCATTGCGCCAGGCCGCTGGAGGAACAGCGATGCGAACAGGTTTTGGAAAAGCACTACGCGTGGCCGTTTTGAGTTTCTCGTTGCTGGCAGGCACGAGCGGCGCCGTCGTCGCACAAACCGGCACCGGGGGCACGACGGGCACGAACGGCACCACTGGACAAGGGACTGTCACTTCGGGAACGCGCACCGACGATGGTCGCACCAACCGCACGAATTTTGACTGGGGCTGGCTCGGACTGGTTGGCCTAATTGGTTTATTTGGTTTGGTGCGAGGCACCACCTACCGGCGCGACACTGGCCCGACGGGAAACACCGCCACGAGACCATAATTGCGCATGAAGTTGGCCACGTAGGCCGCCACTCCGTGGCGGCTTTTTTCCTCGGAACGGCGGCCTACGTTGAACGTTTCGGGTTAGTATCGCAAGATCGCTCACGCTGATTTAGGACCGTGCCTCTTTGTTTTCCGCGGCCGGGAAGCGCACTGTGAAGCAGCTACCCTTGCCCGCTTCGCTCACCACGCGGATATCGCCGTGAAACGCTTCGGCGATCCGTTTGGCCACCGCCAGCCCCAAGCCGACGCCGCTGATGCCGTCGCGCCGGGCCTGCGGTGATCGATAGAACGGCTCGAATACGTGCGACAAATCACCGGCGGCGATGCCGCAACCTTGATCTTCAACTGCGACAAAGATGCTTTCCGAGTCACGCCAAGCCTTGATGGTGACCGAAGTCTGAGGGTTGCTATACTTGCGGGCGTTGTCAAGAAGATTGTCGAGCAGTTGCCCTAAAAGCGGTGCCTGCGCCCGGATTCTCAAATCGCCACTCCCTTTCACGTCCAGGCCTATGGCCCGGCAATCCGGCTGCACGGGCCGAAGCCGCAGGTATTCCGGCAGCCAACAATCGAGATGAATCGTTTCCATTTGCGGCAGCATCGCGTCGGCATCGGCGCGGGCCAAAAAGAGCAGCATCTCGACGATGTGCCGCAAGTGAGCGGACTGCTTGTGGAGCAGCGTCAAGACACGCTGATATTCCTCCGTTGGGCGCTCGCGCCGCAGGGCCACGTCGATTTGGCCGATCAGGGCGGTGAGCGGCGTGCGAATCTGGTGAGCCGCGTCGCCGGTGAAACGGCGCTGGCGCTCGAACGATTCCTGCAGGTTGGCCAGCAAGTCGTTGAACGCATTGCCCAAATCGGCCAATTCATCATTGGTTCCGGTATCGGCGAGCCGTTGGTCAAGCGCGGCCGCGGTGATCGTGCGCGCCGTGGCAGCCATGCGCGTGAGCGGGACAAGGGCACGCCGGCAGAGCCAACGACCGGTCAGCGCCGCCGCCAGCCACAGTCCCAAGGCAAGTGCCGTCAGCACCCAAGCTAGATTTCGCAGACTCGCCTGAACCGGCGCCGTGGGAGCGGCCACGCCGAAAGCCAGCACGGGATATTGCCGCAAGGGATTGTCATCGGGCTGCGCCTGCGGCACTCGCGCCACCGGCTTGCAAGCGCCGCCGTTGCACGCGCCACGACTGGCCGTGCCAGTAAATTGTCCCGATCGCATTTTGTTCGGTTATCTCGCTGGTGTCCTCGCGACCGGTCGGACTGTCGTTGCTCGCGTCAAGGATCGACGGCGGCCTACCTTCAGTGCCATCGATTCGTTTGCCTTCGCCGTCCCGAATAACCCAAACAATCGACGTGCCGTCGCTTATGTCGATCGAGAGCGAGCGCTGGTGCACGTCCCATTCCACTCCGCGTCGATGAATCTCGGCTGCGGCGACGAGAGTGTTAAGGGTGGCGCTTACGCGATCATCGAGTTGTCGATACAAATGGCTGCGGGCGAGCAAAAACAGCGTAACGGAAAAACCGATCAACACGAAGGCCAGCGCCGCGAGGAAGAATAACAGAAGCCGGCCCACCAGGGTCATGCTCATTCCCCAAAAACATAACCGCGGCCCCGCACCGTGCCGATGAGTCGCGGGCCGAACGCTTCCAGCTTGCGGCGCAATTCCTTGATGTGCACTTCCAGTGTGTTGGAAAGGCCGTCATAGCGGTCTTCCCAGACTTGTTCATAAATGCGCGTGCGTGAAAGCACCTCGCCGGGATGGCGCAAAAACAACACCAAGAGAGCTTGTTCCTTGGCAGTCAAGTCGAGCCGACGCCCCGCCCGTTCTGCGCGTTGGGTGACCAGGTCGAGCGACACGTCACCATGCGTCAAGCGCGAGTGTTGGCGATGGTCTTGACGGCGGATAAGGAAGCGCACGCGGGCTAATAGCTCCTCGAAGGCGAAAGGTTTGCATAAATAATCGTCGGCACCGCCGTCGAGACCTTGCACGCGGTCGCTGATCGCGTCACGCGCGGTCAAAAACAACACCGGCGTCGTGCCGCCGGCTTGACGAAACCGTTTAAGGATTTGCAAGCCGTCCGGCCCAGGCACCCACCAGTCGAGCAGTAAGAGGTCCCACGACTCGGTTTGCAGCCGGTGCAGGCCGTCGGTCCCATCCGCCGCATGCTCGACTACGAACCCTTCCTCGCGGAGGCCGCGGACAAGAAAGTCGGCGATTTCGGCCTCGTCCTCGATAACCAGAATGCGAATGCCCATGGACGTCCCGAAGCAATGGAGCGCGCGCCGCACAATGACTCATGTGAATCATTTTACCGCTCGCGCTCCATCGGGTCACCGAAATAACGCGTAGGGCCAGTCAGTCGCCCTATTTACTGGACTTCTTCTCTCCCTTTTTCGCTCCCGCTATCTTTTCTTCCGTGAGAAACTTGCCGCGCGGATCGAAGCTGACTTCCAAATTATGCGAGTCCGAGGTGACGATCACCATTTCATAGGCGGCCACCGTGTCCGGCTTGCTTATTTCCTCCGCCGACTTGACGTTCGCCTTGGGATACTTGGCATCCAGGGCCTCCCTGACGACTTTGGGTATCTCGTTAATCGCGATCTCTTTCTCAATTGACAGAATTTTGCCTTGCTCCGACACCGATACGTCAATCGCCCGCTTGCCATTCTTGATGGTCACTTTGAAAACCGTTTTGCCGCCTTCGACTTCCTTGGCGGCCTCGACCAGCTTGCCCTTCGGAAACTTGGCTTTGACCGCATCGACGACTCCTTGAGGAAGCTTGTCCAAGGCGACTTTTTCCTCGTCGGCCGTTGCGATCAGCGTCGTTAGCATGACCACGCTCAGCACCGCGACGCACCGCCCCATGATTCTTTTCATCGCTGACTCCTTTGTTTGAAGTTGCACTGCGAGCACAAGAGGCAAGCATAGCAAATATAGATAAAGGAGCGGTGAGCGCCCGATGAGATTTTCTTTATTACCCGCGGCGCTCGCACATGACCTGGACGGCACAAAAGCCGACTCTGGGATTTGAACCCAGGACCTATGCTTTACGAAAGCATTGCTCTACCGCTGAGCTAAGTCGGCGTGTCACAGAAAGCAATTCTACGCGCGCCGTTTGCCGACGTAAACCCCGGCGGTGCGAGAAGCCACGGAAACCTTAGCCGGTTTTGCCGCTCTTTCCGTTTACCAAGGCCACCTTGCCTTGCGACCGCTATGCCTCGATCGAAGTCGATGACATTGGAAATCACGCCTTCTACGACTACTTGGCACGATTATTGCTATAAACTTCGCTTCTCACCCTAAACGAAACCTGGAAGCAACCGATGACAAGCACTCTGCCAAATTTCGCTGTGTCGCCCAGTTCGAAGGATGGTCGAAGCAGCCGCGCATGTCGCGCGTTGTTTTGCGCGGTGCGCCAGCAGACCGAACGCCTCTGCGAGCCGTTGGTGCCGGAAGATTACATGCTCCAGTCCATGCCGGATGCCAGTCCGGTGAAGTGGCACTTGGCCCATACGACCTGGTTCTTCGAGACCTTTGTTTTGCTCCCTCACCAAACCAATTATCGGATCTTCCATCCGCAATTCGCGTTTCTTTTCAATTCCTACTACAACGCCGTCGGGCCGCGCTGGAGCCGGCCTCTGCGCGGCCTGTTGTCGAGGCCCACGGTCACGGAGATTTACGACTACCGCGCCCATGTGAATCGGCACATGGAGAAGTTGTTGGCGTCGTCGGCAACCGAGGGTTCCATGAAGGCCCTCGTCGAGCTCGGCATAAATCATGAGCAGCAACATCAGGAATTGATGCTCACCGACCTCAAGCATGCCTGGGCCGCGAATCCGCTGCACCCGGTTTATCGCAAAGCGTTGCCCGCGACCGGTGTCGCTCCGGTCGCTTCCTGGATCAGATTCCCAGAAGGGATCGCCTGGATTGGCCACGATGGCAACGGTTTTGCTTTCGACAATGAGACGCCGCGCCATCGTGTCTTCCGTCCATCCTTCCAACTTGCGAGCCGTCTGGTGACCAACGCCGATTATTTGGCGTTCATGGAGGACCAGGGCTACGAACGGCCCGAGTTTTGGCTCTCCGATGGTTGGGCCGCTCGGCAAACGCACGGTTGGTCCGCGCCGCTCTATTGGGAAAATGAAGACGGCGCCTGGTCGGTCGTGACGTTGGCGGGAGTTCAGCCTCTCCAACGCCAGGAGCCGGTTTGCCACCTCAGCTATTATGAGGCGGACGCTTATGCCCGCTGGGCAGGCGCGCGTCTGCCCACCGAAGCGGAGTGGGAAACAGCCTGCGCCGGTGCATCCACGGATGATGGGCTCCTACCTGGTCACTTTTTGGAAGAGGGTCGCTTTCACCCGTCGGCCGCTCCTGCCTTGGCTGACAAGGGACCGCTCGTGCAAATGTTCGGCGATGTCTGGCAATGGACGGCCAGCCCCTACGTCGGTTATCCCGGCTTCCAGCCCACGGCCGGTGCCCTGGGCGAATACAACGGCAAGTTCATGTGCAATCAGTTCGTCCTGCGCGGCGCTTCCTGCGCCACCCCCCAGAGCCATGCCCGGCAAACCTATCGCAATTTTTTCCCTCCCGAAGCCCGCTGGCAATTCACCGGTCTGCGCCTGGCCAAGGACCTCCCTTAGCACAGTCAAATCCGCTTTCGACCAGGCCCATGCGATGCCACCGTTAAAAACACCGTTTCCAAACGGTGGCAGCTGGACCACACCGCGATTAAACCACTCCCCTCGCGCGCACGGGCGCATGGTCGATAAGCCGATAATAGCACCCAAGGCGGGGTCGGTGAGATAGCAGTCACCCGCGCTCCGCGCTCGTTCCGTAGCACAAGCGTCCTCGCTTGTGGCTGCGGGGGGTGATGGGCCGGCGTTGTTTGAGCAAGCGGGGACGCTTGCTCTACGGCTGGTACTTCCTCCGCCGCTCCGCCTCAAGCTCGTTCGCCCACGCGAATCGCCCGCCCCAGCCGCGGCGCACCCAGCGGGCGAGCAGCTCGGATCGGGCGGACACTCCAAAGTGCCGGTACACCGCTTTCGTGTATTGGTTCACAGTGTAAGGGGAGATTCTTAACCGGGCCGCGATCTGCTTGTCCGAGTCGCCTTCCAGCAGGCGCCGCAACACTTGCCGCAGCCGCGGAGTCAGGTCGGCCGCCGCCGGCTCGTGGAATCGGGCCAGCGGACCACCGATCAACGGAGTGACCAGCGCCATGGCTTCCGCCGCGATCGCCCGCTGCCGTCCGTTGTAATCCCGCTCTTTAAGAGCGCGGAGCAGGTATAGCCCGCAGTAGTCATCCCGCGAGTTGGGGATGGGCCGAATGCAAATCAGAGGGGCATCAGCCCCAAGCGTGCGGTGAACTCCCTGGTAGTAGAAAGATGAATACCATTCCCTATCGGGCACTAGCTCGACACGGGGTAGCACGACTCCCAGCGAGGCTCGGTCGAAATACGCGTTCATGAGCGGGTTGAAGAACGCGTCCGTAACAAACTCGGCCAACGACGCCAGCCAATAAGTTCGGTTGAACCCATTATCGGCCCCCAAGTCAACAGTCCCAATGTCGTAGCGAGACGGCTGTGTCCCGTCGCCGATCTCGGCCGCGACGCAAAACCCGCCGCCGGTCATCCGGCCCAGCCCGACGAGCAGGTGTCGCCGCCACCGCACCGGGTCGTCGCCAAGTTCACGGCACTCTCCAATGAGGCCGAACACAGCGCGGACATCGGCGACGCGGAGGACGTTGGAGCGAGACATGGCCGGCCTTGAATTAGGGATCGTTCAATTGGGGAAATGAATGTACCACTCCTGTAAGCGGCACACAAGCGCTACCCCTCTAGTTTTAGGGATTGAGGGCCGGTTGCAGGCCGCTGACAATCTCCCACGTCAGGCCCGTTGGGCCACAATAAAAACGCGCGGCGCCGCCAGATCGCGCGTTCCTTTAACGACGTTCAGACTAGGAGTTCCTCAATGTGGCCATTCACCTCGCACAAGTCTCGCCAGCTGAAAACCGCTCGTCGCGCTCGTTCCTCCTTCAGGCCGCGACTGGACGCTCTGGAAGACCGAACCGCGCCGGCCGTCTTCACTGTCGTCAACACGCTCGATGACGGCAGCGCGGGCAGTCTGCGCTGGGCCGTCACTCAGGCCAACGCCGACGCCGACCCGCTCTCCGACATCAATTTCAATATTCCGGGGACCGGCGCGCAGACCATCGCCTTGACTGCGGCGCTGCCGACCATCACCCATCCGGTGGTCCTCGACGGCTACACCCAGCCCGGGGCCAGCCCCAACACCCTGCCCCTTGGCGATAACGCGGTCCTCAAGATTGTCTTGGACGGCACCCTGGCGGGAGCGGTGGACGGCTTGGTGATCGCAGGCGGCAACAGCACGGTGCGCGGGTTGGTGATTGGCAACTTCGCCGAAGGTAGCGGGATCGTGTTGAACGGCAGCGGTAAGGATCTGGTGGTAGGCAACTTCATCGGCGCCGACGTTACTGGAGACTCTGCAGCGGCGAATAATATTGGCATTGAGACCAATCCCCCTTCGCAGGGCAACGTGATTGGAGGCGCCTCGCCTGGGGACCGGAATATCATTTCCGGAAACAACTCCGCATTGCCTGATGCCGCTGATGGCGGAGGCGTACCCTATGACTACGGCATTTACGGAGGCAACGGGGACCAGATCGAGGGCAACTACATCGGCACCGATAAGAGCGGCGCTTTCGCTTTGCCTAACGGAACCGGCGTCGGTGTCGACGCGAATAACACGATCGGCGGCACGGCAGCCGGGGCGGGCAATGTGATCTCGGGGAACAATAACAATAACAATGACGGGGCGGGTATCGTCTTGTTCGGCAATCAGAATCTGGTTGCCGGCAACCTGATCGGCACCACCGCCACCGGCCTGGCTGCTCTCGGCAATGCCATGGGGATCGGGATTTTGGGCAACAATAACATTATCGGCGGCACGACCGCCGGAGCCAGGAACATCATTTCAGGGAACCTCGGATGGGGCGTCAACATCAGTCCCGTCAGTTCTAACAGCGCCCAATCCAATCTCGTCCAGGGCAATTACATCGGCACCGACATCACGGGCGCCACGGCCCTCGGCCAGCAGGTCTTTGGCGGCATCACTATTGCCGGCGCGTACAATACGATCGGCGGGAGCACGGACTCGGCCCGAAATATCATCAGCGGCAATGGTGGCTTTGGAATAGCGATTTACTGGATACAGTTTTCTATCAATTTCGCCTATGCGAACGTCGTCCAGGACAATTACATCGGCGCCGATCCTAGCGGCACACAAGCCGTGCCGAACGGTCAGGGAGGAATCTGGCTTTTTGGAGGGACCACTGACAACATCATCGGCGGCACGCTCTCTGGCGAAGGCAACCTGATCTCCGGCAACGGACGTGGTATTAGAATGGAAAGCGGCAGCACGGGCGCCCCCACGAACAACGTAATCCAAGGCAACCTCATCGGCACGGACAAAACCGGTATCGTCGCGCTCGGCAACGGCGGCTACGCAGGAGGTATCCAAATCGACGGCGGCAATAACAACACCATCGGCGGCACGGCCTCGGGCGCCGGCAATGCTATCGCCTTCAACGTCGGCAACGGCGTGGACGTTGATTCCGGCGCCGGCAATAGCATCTTCGGAAACTCCATCTTCTCGAACAGCGGCCTGGGGATCCTTCTCGAATCGCGCCAACAACGCCAACGACAACCAGGCTGCCCCGGCATTGACCGCCGACGTCAGCTCCGCGGCGGGCACAACGATCAGCGGCACGCTCGCTAGCGTCGCCAGCACGACCTTCCGCATCGAGTTCTTCGCGAACCAGGGCCTCGACGCTTCCGGCCACGCCGAGGGGCAGACTTACCTGGGCTTCACGACGGTCACGACGGACACTAACGGCAACGCCACCTTCACGGCGACCACCCTGGCCGCCATTCCCACAGGTGAAGGCTATCTGACAGCCACTGCCACCAACCTAAGCACCCGCGACACCTCCCAGTTCTCCCCGAACTTGGCTCTGTCGACCACCACCACGGTCGGCGCCGGTCCGTTCACCTACGATGGCACAGTCCACGCGGGCGGCTCGGGCACCGTGACTGGACCGGACGGCTTCAGCACCAGCGCTACCTCGGTAACCTACTCGGGGAACAGCGACGGCACGGGAGTAGCTGACCAGATCGACGCCGGAACCTACTACGTGACCGCGCACTACGCCGGCGACACTAATCACACGCCCAGTAATGGCGCAGCCGTCGCCATTACCATCAACAAGGCGACCTTGCCGGTGTCGGTGACCAGCGACCTGATGCTCGCCGGTAAAACGGGCTGCGACGAGCATGACGAGGATAATCATCGCGACCCGCGCGTTGCGCCGCCGCCGCTCACCGGCATGCTCAATGGCGCTCCCTTCACCGTCACCACGACCTTCAAGACCGCCCAAGGCGACACGCTCACCGTCACGCTCAGCAGCGGCGTCACCGGCAAGAGCGACGTCGGCGCCTATCCCATCGTGGCCGCCGTCACGGGTGCGGCCAGTGCCAACTACGTGCAACCAACCTCGGGGAATCTGTACGTGGTGACCACCGGCGATGACAGTGGCACCGGTGCCAGAAACGTTTCCTTCTGGGACACCAAGGGTAACGCCAAGCTGATCACGGCGGCCGATCTAACGTCGCTGGACCAACTCAACCTGAGGAATGACAATGGGTCGAATTTCGATCCAACGACTGCGGCTCAGCTCGACAACTGGCTCCGTGGCGATACCGACCATGTCGTCAAAGCGTTGTCGATCCAGTTGGCGGTGATGGACCTGAATGTCCTCTTCGGCTACGTCAAAACAACCGATGTGGTTTATGCGGGCAATCTGCTGCAGTTCGCCGGCAGTGCTTATAGCGTCACGGGCTTGGACGGCGGCGGCTTCATCACCGTCGGCAATCTGACGACGTTGGCCAACAATTCCCTGGCCAACTACACAGCGGCCGCCAAGTGCAACAACGATCTCGGTGGGCTAAGCAAATACCTGGACGCCCTGGAAGACGCGCTCGAGGCTGCCAACAACAATACGTCCTTCGTGCAACCTATCGCCAATGTGACGATTCCCCCGGGGATCTGAGATTGGAGTAAAAAAGGGGACGCGGATAAATTGCCATTTAAGTGTCAATCTGTCCGCGTTCCCTTTTTTTTGTGCTTATCTCCGGCTACACCATTTACGACGCCAACGACGTGGCCCTCTGGGCGATCATGGCGGAGTGGACGTCGGCGGACAGTTTCACCCAGCGCGTGGCCGACCTGAGCGACGCCACGAGTGCGGCCGGCTTCGCCAACCGGCGCAACGGCAACTATTTCCTGATCGCCAACGTCAGCGTGTTCAACGACCCGAGCAAAGACACGCTCAATGGGGGGGCCGGCAACGACTCGCTGTTCGCCGACAGAGCGGACAAAATCCAGGGGCCGACGCGCTCCGACGACCTGACGCTGTTCAGTTGAATGGGGCGTGTCACCTGAATCTATGACTCTTGCTGGGCCGTGCTAGCCGGAAGCGCAACGCTTCCGGCTCACCAGTCCTTGGCCAGCATGAAGGTGTTGCTCAAGCCGTCGGTGATTTGATGGAAGCCGATCCTCAACCCCTAATTCGGCGGCGGCGGTGCCTGCCCCGGCGGGGCAGGGCGGTTGCCGGCGGGGGGGCTGGCTACGATGGCGGAGGGGTGGAAGCCGCCGGGTTCGCCGAAGACGGCGCTGCGGGGTTGGCGGTAGCCGATGACGTTGAGGAAATTGTCCACGGAGATGACTAGCAGGCCCTTGTCGGCGGCTTCTTGGCGCATCTTGGCGGCGGCGTCGTTGATGCTCTTGATGCGATCGGGGACCACGTCGACCTTGGGTGCCGCGTCCTTCTTTTCCTCGTCGTCCTCCTTCACTTCCTTTTTCTTGATCGGAGCGTTTTGGGCGGCGGGATCGACCAAATCATCGCCGCGAATCAAATAGCGGGTCCGGTTGGTGATCGTTCCTTTGACCTGGCCGTCGTTGAGGTCGAGATAGGCATCCACGGTGATGCCTTGGCGATTCAGGAAACTGACGAAGCTGGCCATGATGCGCATTTGCTCGGCGGGGTTGTCGCTGATTTGGCCGGCAAAGGGAATGTTGCCGTCGAGGGCCACGCGGGTGCCCCAGAACATATTGAAGAGCAAGTCGCCTTCCTTGAGGGCGTTTTGTGCCTCGCGGTTGGGCCGGCCGCGCGTGGAGTCGCCCAGGGCGATCTCGCGCCCTTCGGCATCATAGATGCTCGTGATCCGCGCCAGCGAACTGTTGGCGTCGATGACGCGAATGACTTCGACGGTCCCCTTGAGCTCCAGGTCGGCCCGGCCATTGGCGCCGGCGCCGAAGATGTTGAACGTCACCTCGGGCTTCATGCCGTTGGCCGAGCCGAGATTGATGTAGACCTGACGATTCTGCAAATCGACACGGGTGATCTTGCCGAGGGGGTTGTCCCACAGTGGCCGGCCACGCGAGACATCCAAGACCAGCGCTTGCACGGGTTCGCCGCTCGTCCTGACGGCCGCGACAGCCGCGCCGCCGTCCGACTTGTCGGTGAGGCGGGCGATCTCGTCGTTCAGCTTCTTGATCTTGCGTTTGTAGGCATCGGTCTCGTCCGCGAATTGTTTCTTGAGCTCTTCGCTGTCCTCATTCAATTTTTTGTTGTAAACAAACTGGTCTTCCATCTCCTTGGTGCGATCGGTCGAGGCCTTGAGCGCGGCCGTATTGCCTTTTTTGATGTCGGCGAGCGCGGTCTTCCAGTAGTTCTCCTCCTTGGTCTGTTGCGCACGTATCTTGTCGTTGGTCCCTTTAAGCTCGACCTGGGTGGTGGCCAACTGCGCTTGCGCGTTTTTGAGTTCGGCGTTTTCTTTGGCCAGTCGTTCACGATAGGTCGTGGGGTATTTCTTGCCGGCTTCATCGAAGGGCCCAAGGTCGGTTTTGAGTGCTTCGAGAAGTTTTTTGAACGGCTCCAGGGACTTTTCCGCTTTATAGGCGCTGTTGTCGTCGAGAACTCGTTTGCGAGTGTCATCGAAGAAAACGGCGTCTTCCGGAGTCATGACCGCGTCTTTGGGATTGCCGGGAGCGCCGATCGCCAGGCGGGCTTCGTTGCTCATGTAGAGGGCGTAATTGGCGAAATCCTTGGCTGCCTTGGCGGCGTTGTTGGCGGATTTGGTCGCCGTTTCGAGCTTTTCTTGGCCGGCGTAGCCATAGTATCCCCAGACGCCCAGGCCGATGCTGATGAGGATGAAGAAAACGAGAAAGATCACCAAGACGGTGCTGGGCTTGGACGCTATCACGTTTCTTTTTGGAAGGAGTTTTCAGACCGGCCATGAAAATACCTCAAGAAAGGGCGCGGACAGGGAACAGATAGAAGGGTGGGGACACTGCATCGATGCCCCATTTATCAAGTGTAAAGGGTTCCGGAACCTTGTCAAACCATTCTGACTGGGAAAACAGTGCCGGACGACGGTAAAAATGCCTGGGATGGATTATGCGGATTGAACTGGACCCGCGGGTGTTGGAGTATCACGCGCTGGCGCGGGTCTCCTGACCCCGCCCCGGAGCGGCGGGGTCAGGAGACCCGCGCCGAGCGCGCGCGGAGCGTTAACCCGCGGATCTGGCGACCGCGCAAAAACCCGTTGACAGGTCTGCGCACCCGCCTAGAATAAAGGTACATAAACCTTCCCGCTGTTCGGTCCTTCCTTTGGCCGCGACCTCCGCCCAGATCGTGCCGGTGTTCCTTGCCATCATGGCAGCCAGAAAGGTAAGGCCGATCAGCCTATCCGAAACCCCCGTCTGCCGACGCCCTCGGGGTCTCTCCCATCCTGGTCGCCGGCAGGCCTTGTCCGAGCGCGGACAATGTGACCCGTCCAACTGAATTCCTTGGAACTGGATCCGTCCATGTCGGCAGGTAGCGAGAGCCTATACCTGATCGATGCGCATTCGCTGATTTTCCAAGTGTTTCACGCACTTCCGGAAATGAGCAGCCCGTCCGGCCTGCCCACCAACGCGGTGTTTGGTTTCACCAAAGACCTCCTCTACCTCCGCAACGAGCGCAAGCCTGCTTATCTGATTTGCCTATTTGATGTGTCCGGCCCCACGTTCCGCGATGCCATCAACACCGAGTATAAAGCGCATCGCCCGCCCATGCCGGACGACCTGCAACTGCAGATACCGCTCATTTACCAAGTTCTCGAAGCCATGCGCATCCCGGTGCTGGGCATCGAAGGTTTCGAGGCCGACGATTTGATCGCCACGCTGGCCACACTCGGCGCCAAGCGCGGCTTGGATGTCTACATCTGCTCCAGCGACAAGGACTGCCGGCAGCTGTTGAGCGAGCGCGTCAAGGTATTCAATTTGCGTAAAACCGAGGTCTACGACGCCGCCTGCCTCTTGCGCGATTGGGGTGTGACGCCGGAGCAAGTCGTCGATTTTCAAACGCTCGTCGGCGACTCGGTTGACAACGTCAAGGGGGTGCCCGGCATCGGCCCCAAGACCGCCGGCAAGCTGCTGCAGGATTATCACGATCTTGATAATCTTTTGGCCCACGTCGATGAGATACCGGGCAAAAAGCAAGAAGCGCTCAAAGCGTCGGCCGACATCATCCTTAATAGCCGGCAACTGGTGAAGCTAAAGACCGATGTGCCGCTCACGGAAGATTGGGACAACTGGACTTTGCGCGAGTGGGATGCGCCGAAGCTCGTCGATCTCTTTCGCAGCCTGGGCTTTCACCGTTTCACCGATCTCGCCAAGGCGTCCATCGCCAATTCCGCCGTTGTTAAGGCCGAGGCGCCGCCGGCAGCCAAAGATGCCGAGCCCGAAGAAGCGGCGGACACTCCGCGCGTGGTGCAGGGCAATCTCTTCGGCGATTCGACCGAAGCGCCCGTGACGGCGACGCGGCCCAGTCTCGCTTGGGCGGCAACCTATCACCTGGTGAACACGCCTGCGGCGTTCGCCGACTTTTTGCGGGAGCTCAAGGCGCAACGCTGCTTCGCGATCGATCTGGAGACGACCAGTCTGGAACCGCGCAAGGCGGACATCGTGGGCTTGGCGTTTTGCTGGCGCGAGGCGGAAGCCTGGTACTTGCCCTTGCGCGGGCCGTGCGGCGAGCCGGTTCTCGACACCCAGGCCACGCTCGCCGCGCTTAAGCCATTGCTCGAAGATGACGCGATCGGCAAGGTCAACCAGAACATCAAATACGACTTGCAAGTCCTGCAACGGCAGGGCATTCGCGTCGCCGGCGTCGTCGGCGATCCGATGGTCGCCGATTATCTATTGCACGCGGGCGAACGCAGTCATAGTATGGAGGTTCTCGCGGACAAGCATCTGCACCATCAGGTCATTCCCATCAGCGCCTTGATCGGCAAAGGTAAAAATCAGAAACGCATGGACGAGGTGCCGTGTGCCCAAGTGGCGGAGTATTCCGGCGAGGATGCGGACGTTGCCTGGCGGTTGTGCGCGAAACTCGATCCGCTGTTGCAGGAATTGAATTTCAAGCAAGGTATTGCGGTTGAGTACAAGAATGGAAGCCACAGCGAGCAAGAGGTCCCGCCCGGCAGGCGGGACCTACTGTACTTGTACGACGACTTGGAAATTCCGCTCATTGAAGTGCTCGCCGACATGGAGTTTACCGGCATACGGCTCGATCTGCCGCTCTTGCGGCGCATGAGTGAGGAGATGGAGCAGTCGCTGCGCGGGCTCGAGCGCGACATTTATGAGCTGGCGGGTCGGGAGTTCAACATCGCGTCGGTCAAGCAATTGCGTGAGGTGTTGTTCGCGGAAAAGGGTTTTAAATCGGCCAAGAAAACGGCCATCATGGGGCATGCGAGCACGGACCAAGAGACGTTGGAGAAATTGGCGCAAGCGGGCGATCCGTTGCCCCGCAAGCTTTTGGAGCAGCGCAAGATCGCCAAACTGAAGAGCACCTATGTTGATGCCCTGCCGGCGCTGGTCAACGAGGAAACCGGCCGTGTGCATGCCTCGTTCAACCAGACGGTGACATCGACAGGGCGCTTGAGTTCGAGCGAGCCGAATTTGCAGAACATTCCGATTCGCTCGGAAATGGGGGGCCAAATACGCCAGGCGTTTTTGCCGGCTGAAGGTTGGGACTTGCTCAGCGCCGATTACTCGCAGATCGAGTTGCGCCTGCTGGCCCATTACTGCGGCGACGAAGCGCTGCTGCAAGCTTTTGCCGAAGACCGCGACATCCACGCCCAAGTAGCCGCCCAGGTATTTAGTGTTTCAGAGCCGGACGTCACCGCGGACATGCGCCGCATGGCGAAAACGATCAACTTTGGCGTGGTTTACGGTATCAGCCCGTTTGGGCTGAGCACCCGGCTAGAGATCACCAACGAGGAAGCGGCCGCGTTCATCGACGCCTACTTCGCTCGCTACCCGCGGGTGCTCGCCTACCAGGAAAAGCTCCTGGAGGATTGTCGCCGGCAGGGCCATGTAGCGGACGATTTTAGGCAGGCGGCGCGCCATTGCGGGCATCCGGCAGCGGACTTCGTACAAGGGACGCAATCAACCGGAGCGTGAAGCGATCAACATGCAAATCCAAGGCTCAGCGGCGGATTTGGTCAAGGTCGCAATGGTCAAGATTCAGCGGCGTTTGCAAAGGGAACGGCGGCGCATGCGAATGTTGCTCCAGATTCATGACGAATTGGTCTTCGAAGTTCCGCCGGAGGAACGCGCCGACGCCGTCAATCTGGTCCGCGAAGAGATGACGACGGCGCTGGGTTCGCAACTAAAAGTGCCGTTGCGGGTCGATATTGGCGTCGGGCCGAATTGGCTCGACGTGGCTTAGCCGACTATGGTTCGTCTTTACTGGTCCGGGTGCCGTTAACATGACGCCCCCTGTTTTGGGCATAATCGGCGGCATCGGCAGCGGCAAAAGTCGGGTGGCCGAGGAGTTTGTTAAACATGGAGGCTGGCTGATTACCGGTGATGCACTAGGCCACGAAGCGCTGCGCCAGCCCGCCATCAGAGAAGAGGTGGTAAAGCGTTGGGGCTTGGACCTTCTCGACTCGAACGGAGCGATTGAGCGGCGCCGGCTGGCGCACATCGTCTTTCGTGATCCCAAGGCGCTGCGGGCACTGGAGGGCCTGGTGTTTCCCTGGATCGGCCGAAGGATTTGGGAAGAGATTGCCAAGGCGCGCGATCGAGGAGTGCCGTTCATCGTCTTGGATGCCGCGGTCATGGTCGAGGCGGGTTGGGACAAGAACTGCGAGCACGTGATATTTGTCGAGGCGCCGCGCGAGGCTGCGCCTGGCACGCCTCGTGGAAAAACGCGGCTGGAGCGAGAGCGACCTGGCGGAGCGCGAGAAGTCTCAGCTTCCGCTCGCTGAGAAACGTGGCCGCGCCGATGCGATCATCGACAACTCGGGGACAATCGAGCGGCTGAGTTGCCAAATTGACGCCCTGTTACGAGGATGGAAGATCGTTGGTTGTTAGCGCCCACGAGGAACGTTGACTGCCGCATAACCGCGTCGGCGAACGTCTCCCCGCCGAAGAAGGAGAGCACCATGCCCGAAGCGAAAGGCCGTCGCGATAGCCAGCCGTTTAACAAGATGAGGGCCAAAGACCACCCGGACGGTGAGTCGCTGGATCCCGGCCCAGAGGCTGAGCCCGCCGTGAGTGTCGCACCCGTCGCGGCGAGCCCCGTCATGGCGGCTCCCGTCACCGCGGCACCCACGACCGCTGCGCCCGCGAGTTCACCGCCGCCGCCTTATGTGGATGATCGCTTTCCCGGCGGTTTCGATGAAGAGACCAACAATCGCTACGAGGAGATCAAACGCGGCACCACGCACATCTCCGAGCTGCAACAGATGACCATGCCGCAGCTTCTCAAGACGGCCAAGGACGAAAACCTGACCGAGTACACGGGTCTCAAGAAGCAAGACCTTATCTTCAA
Source organism: uncultured Planctomycetota bacterium (assembly GCA_963750865.1). Taxonomy (GTDB): domain Bacteria; phylum Planctomycetota; class Planctomycetia; order Gemmatales; family Gemmataceae; genus CAVVSQ01. The sequence continues at coordinate 202,258 of CAVVSQ010000011.1, read as the reverse complement.
AATCCTCAAGGAGCGCGTCAAGCAGAACGGCCTTATGTTCGGCGAGGGAACCCTCGAAATCCTCCCCGACGGCTTCGGCTTCTTGCGTAGCCCGGATTACAACTACTTTCCTTGCCCGGATGACATTTACATCTCGCCCAGCCAGATCCGCCGTTTCGGGCTGCATACCGGCAGCGTCGTCTCCGGCCAAATCAGGCCGCCCAAGGAAAACGAGCGCTACTTCGCCCTCTTGCGCGTTGAGGCGATCAACTACAGCGATCCCGAAATGCTGACGCAAAAGGTCGTCTTCGAAGATTTGACGCCCCTGCATCCCAATAAACGCCTTTTCCTCGAAACCGACCCGACTGAAGTCAACATGCGCGTCATGGACTTGATCGCGCCGATCGGCAAGGGGCAGCGCGGTTTGCTCGTGGCACCGCCGCGCACCGGCAAGACCGTCCTCCTGCAAAAGATGGCCACCAGCATTCAGCGCAACCATCCCGAATGCTACGTCATCGTGCTGCTCATCGACGAGCGGCCCGAGGAAGTGACCGACATGGAGCGCACCGTCAAAGGCAACCATTCCGAGGTGGTCAGCTCCACGTTTGATGAGCCGGCCAGCCGGCATGTGCAAGTCAGCGAGATGGTCATCGAGAAAGCGAAACGCATGGTGGAATTCGGCCATGACGTGGTCATTCTGCTCGATTCGATCACCCGCCTGGCTCGCGCCTACAACACCGAAATCCCGCACTCGGGCAAGATTCTCTCCGGCGGCGTCGATGCCAACGCCCTGCACAAGCCGAAGCGCTTTTTTGGTGCCGCCCGCAACATCGAAGAGGGCGGCAGCCTGACGATCCTGGCGACCGCGCTCGTCGATACCGGCAGCCGCATGGATGAGGTGATCTTCGAGGAATTCAAGGGCACGGGCAACATGGAGTTGCACCTGGATCGGCGCCTGGTCGATAAACGCGTCTGGCCCGCCGTGGACGTCAACGCCTCCGGCACGCGCAAGGAAGACCTGTTGCTCACTCCCGAAGAGTTGCGCCGCGTCTACATCCTGCGCAAGGTGCTTAGCGACATGAGCCCCGTCGAGGCGATGGAGTTGCTCATCAACCGCATGGCCCGCACCAAAGGCAACGCTGAGTTTCTCAACAGCATGAACCTGTCCTGAGAATAAGCATAACTAAAAATCGTGGCCGGGGTTGAGGTACTCCGTGGTGGTGTGTACTCATCTCGCTCCGCGAGATGAAAGTGCATCTCGCGGAGCGAGATGAGTACACCAAACCAACGTTGCGGAGTACCTCAACCCCGGCTACGAAAGTAACGTTTTTGATTCAGAATAACTCTAAAGGTACCTTATGCCCACGTATGAAGGCACGCTCGCCGCACCGCCCGGCCGTTTCGCGCTGGTCGCCGCCAAGTTCAACCATGTCGTCGTCGATCATCTGGTGCAAGGCGCCAAGGATGCGCTGCGCCGGCATGGCGTGGCGGAAGCGGCGGTCGATCTGTTCTGGGTGCCCGGCTCGTTCGAGATACCTTTGGTGGTGCGCCGGCTGGCGCTGTCGAAGAAATATGTCGCCGTGGTTTGCCTGGGCGCAGTGATCCGTGGCGATACGGACCACTACGATCATGTAGCCAGCGGTGCCGTCAACGGCATTGCCCAAGCGGGTGCGGACAGCGGCGTGCCCGTGATTCTCGGCATATTGACTTGCGATACACTTGAGCAAGCCACCAATCGGGCCGGCGGCAAGGCGGGCAACAAGGGTTTTGAAGCGGCGACCACCGCCATTGAAATGGTCAATCTTCTTCAGCAACTGCCATAAAAAAAGTAACCGCTCGACTTGCTACACCACCTCTCCCGCAATGAGCAAATCGAGCGGTCGTCATTGTTAAAAGCAAGTCGCGGGCCAATTCCGCATAGACGCACTCGGTAGAATGTCAACGCAATTTGTATCGGATTGCATCACACGGACTTGCGTAATCCAAATTATTTTCGCGGACTGCAAACGTGGTCGTCGTGAGCCCGTTTACTGCTAACATCGTTGGCAACGTCTGCCAGAGATAGAAGCAAACGAGCGCTACGGTCGTTTAGCCGCGACGCGCTAGCGGAGCGCGGATGCATCCCGCGTCCGCTGCGCGTCGCGGCTAGTTCGGTGGCCGGGGTCGGTACTCCGCCCCCGGTTTTCTTGCGATGAACGCTGCACGTACTGTTTAGCCGTTGTTTGGAAATGTAGCAAATGTGGGCAAATCCGGGGTCGGAGTACCGACCCCGGCCACCGACCATTCGCCACCCGCGTAGCGTGATGCGGCCATAAACTTCACGCCGGCTTCCCAAACGCATTGAACCCCCGCCGCCGCTGGTCGCTGTACCGCGTCAGCGCATCTTCGATCACCGGAAGTGCCGCACTCGCGGATTCCAATTCGTCCACCTCGACCGCTTTGCCTTCCAGCTTCTTGTAATCCTGGAAAAAGCGCCGCAACATGTTCAGGCGATGGCCGGGCAATTCGGCGGCTTCCTGAAAGCCGTTGTACTCGGGGTCGTTGACCGCCACAGCCAGAATCTTGTGATCCTTCTTGCCGCTATCGACCATCGTCATGAGGCCGATGGCGCGGGCGCTAACCAAGGTCAGCGGCGCGACGGGCTCTTGGCAGAGCACCAGCACATCGAGCGGATCATCGTCCTCCGCCAGGGTTTGCGGGATGAACCCATAGTTGGCGGGGTAGTAAACCGCCGAGTAGAGGATGCGGTCCAGCCGCAGCATGCCCGTTTCCTTGTCGAGCTCATATTTGACACTCGAACCCATCGGGATCTCGATAACGGCCAGAAACTCGGCGGGCAAATGGGCCCCCGGCGTCACGTCGTGCCATGCATGTGTCATCGCGCGAACCCTTCATCATGGTTGGTGCATCAGGAATGTATAAGGTCGATCTTACGGATTTCCCTGTGCCGACTTCCGCGGTCGGGCGGCGCGGCCTACAATGAGACATCATCATGCGAAACATTGTGATCGTCGATTACGGCATGGCCAACTTGCGCAGCGTGCAGAAGGCGTTCGAAAAAGTTGGCTACGCGGCGGACATCAGCGGCGATCCCAATCGGCTTGCCGAAGCTGACAAGCTGGTGCTGCCGGGCGTGGGCGCGTTTCGCGACGCCATGCGCGCCTGCGTGCGGCCGGTCTCGTGGAGCCGATCCAGGCTCACATCGATGGCGGCAAGCCGTTTTTCGGCATTTGCCTGGGCTTGCAACTCCTGTTCACCACCAGCTACGAGGACGGCGTCTACCAGGGGATGGATATTTTTCCCGGTGAAGTGGTGCGCTTCGGGAATGTGCCGGGCCTCAAGGTGCCGCACATGGGCTGGAACCAGCTTCGCATCAAGAAACGGGCGCCGCATCTGGCGGACTTGGGCGACGAGCCGTCCGTATACTTCGTGCATTCGTATTATGTAGTGCCCAAAGATACCGGTTTGATTGCCGCCCAAACGGACTATCCGACGCCGTTCACGTCAGCCATCTGGCGCGACAATGTCTTCGCCACGCAGTTTCACCCGGAAAAAAGCCAGCGCGTGGGACTGGCGATGCTTCACAAGTTCGGGGCCCTGTCGTAATATGCCGTAGAACAAGCGTCCCGCTTGTTTTGAACCTTCCGGTGTTGGGGCGCAGTCAGGAGACCCACGCCCAGCGCGAGGGGTGTTGGGGCGGGTCGAAGCCGCGCCAGCGCGAGCGGCGCTGGCGCGGTCGCGCGGCGGGTCTCCTGACCCCGCCGCATTTGGAGACGCGATTCGTGCAAATTCTTCCCGCGATCGACCTGCGCGGCGGCCAGTGTGTCCGGCTGCGGCAAGGCGATTATCAGCAAGAGACCGTCTTTGACGCCGATCCCGCCGCGGTGGCGCGCCGCTGGGTGGAGGACGGGGCCGATATCCTGCACATCGTCGATCTCGACGGCGCCAGGGAAGGCAAGCCGGTGAACGGCGCCGCGCATCCGCGCCATCGTCGAAGCAAGCGGCGTCCCGTGCCAGCTCGGCGGCGGTTTGCGCTCGGAGCGCGATATCGCCGAAGTCCTCTCCTGGGGAATCAATCGCGTCGTCATCGGCACCAAGGCGCTGCAAGAACCCGCTGGCTGCGAGAGATGGCGCGGAAGTTTCCCGAGCAAATCGTCCTGGGCATCGACGCCAAGGATGGCAGGGTGGCGACGCACGGCTGGCTGGACGTTTCCAGCAACTCCGCCCTCGATTTGGCGCGCAAGCTCGAGCAACTGCCGCTGGCAGCACTCGTCTACACGGACATCAGCCGCGACGGCATGCTGCAGGGGCCAACGTGGCGGCGATGGCGGAAATGTGCGCGGCCACCCGGTTGCCGGTCATCGCCTCGGGGGGCGTGACGACGCTCGATGACATTCGCCAGTTGGCGGCTCTGCCGCTCGCGGGCTGCATCGTCGGGCGGGCGCTCTATGAAAATCGTCTTCAGCTAAAAGAAATCCTTGCGATTTGCGCCGAAATGAAGAATAAATGAAGCATGAATAACAGTCCGAACCCTTGGAGTTTTTCATGGCAAACTTTCACGTGAACGATATCCACACGGTCGCGCTGGTGGGACACGAAGTCGCGGGCAAGACATCGCTGGCCGACGCGCTCTTGTTCAAGGCCAAGGCGGTCGACCGGCGCGGCTGCGTCGATGATGGGACCAGCGTCTCCGACTTCGACGATGAGGAAAAAAAGCACAAGTACTCCATCGATTCCGCGCTCCTGCACATGGATTATCAGGGCGCGCGATTTATCTGATCGACACGCCCGGCAAGCCCGATTTCTCGGCCAGGCGCTGGCGCCGCTGGCCGCCGTGGAGACGGCGGTCATCGTCGTCTCCGCCCAGGCCGGCTTGCAAGTCAACACCCGCCGCATGTTCAACGAAGCGACCCGGCGCGGCCTGGCGCGCATGATCGTCATCAATCGGCTCGACGGCGACAACATCCACTTCGACGATCTGCTGAAGAACATCCGCGACACCTTCGGCAAGGCCTGCGTCCTGTTCAACGCCCCGATCGGCCTGGGCCCGCAATTCAGCGGCGTCGCTCAGCGTGCTGAATCCGCCCAATCCGCCGCCGGCCGGTTGCCTGGTCGATTTGGCCAAGCAGCGTTCGCAGCTCATCGACGCCATCGTCGAAAGCGACGAGGCGCTGATGGAGAAATACCTGAGCGAAGGCGAAATCTCCACCGAGCAATTGGCCGCCGCATTCCCCGGCGCCCTCGCGGCCGGCACCATCATTCCCATCTTTTGCACCGCCGCCAAGAAGGACAAGGACATCGGCGTCGCCGAGCTGCTCGACGCCATCACGCTGTACGCTCCCTCGCCCGTCAAGGGCGTCAAGCGCCACGGCATCAAGGGGACCGGCGACAAGGCGACCGACGTCGTCATCGAACCGACCGAGAACGGCGAGTTCGTCGCCCAGGTCTTCAAGACGCTTGTCCGACAAGTTCGTCGGCAACCTGGCTTCTTCCGCGTCTTCTCCGGCAAGATCGCCGGCGAGCAGCAACTGCACAACATGCGCACCGGCAAGTCGGCGCGCATCAGCGGCCTGCATCCTCATGCAAGGCAAGACGCAAAAGCCGGTGCACGAGGCCAGTCGCCGGCGACATCGTCGCCGTCGCCAAGGTCGAGGATCTGCACATCGGCGACACGCTCGACTACCAATCACAACGCTCCGCAGCTGCCCGCGCTGACCTTTCCCGATGCCGATGTTCGGCCTGGCGGTCGAACCCAAGGCCCGCGGCGACGAGCAAAAGATCTCCGGCAGCTTGCAGAAGATCGCCGACGAAGACCCGACCTTCAAGGTCACGCGCGACAGCCAGACCAAGGAAATGGTCATCACCGGCATGAGCCAGCTTCATCTGGACATCGTCAAGCATCGGCTCAAGACGCGCTTCGACCTGGAAATCATCTCGCACGAGCCGAAGATCCCCTACCGCGAGACGATCACCAGCCACGCCGAGGCGAGCCATCGGCACAAGAAGCAATCGGGCGGCCGCGGCCAGTTCGGCGAGGTGCACCTGCGCGTCTACCACTTGCCGCGCGACATTCACAGCCGAGGAAGAACTGCTCGAGAAGTTCGCCAACAAGTCGAAATTCGAGAAGATGCGCTCGGCCCATTACGATCCGGAGCACAACTTCGCGTTCATCGACACCATCGTCGGCGGCACCATTCCCAACCAGTTCGTCCCGGCGGTGGAAAAAGGCTGCAAGGAACTGCTCGAACGCGGCGCCTTGGCCGGCTATCGCATCCAGGACGTCGCCGTCGAAGTCTACTTCGGCAAGGACCACCCGGTCGATAGCTCCGAAGCCGCCTTCAAGACCGCCGGCCGCATCGCCTTCAAGAACGGCTTTCTCGCGGCTCATCCCGTGCTTGCTCGAGCCGATCGTCAACCTCGAAGTGACGATCCCGTCGAAATACACCGGGGCCATCCTGGGCGACCTGAACACCAAGCGGGCCCGCATCGAGAACCAGGACAGCCTGCCGGGCGATCTGGCGGTCATCCAGGGCAAGGCGCCGCTGGCCGAAATGACCCGCTATGCCGCCCAGCTCGGCAGCATCACGCAAGGGCAGGGCTCCTACACGATGGAGTTCAGCCACTACGACATCGTGCCGGGCAACGTGCAGCAGCAGATCGTCAGCAAGGCGAAGATGGCTGCCGACGAGGACGAATAACATGCGCGAATTCTGGAAGTTCGTCCAGCACGACTGGTACTTCGCCATCCCGATGTTCTGCATGTCGCTGGTGGCCATCACCATGGTCGTCTGGCGTCTCTGCTCAACCGCACCGCCAACACCAACATGAACCAGTTTTTGCCCGACCTGCAAGAACGGCTGGCCAAGGAAGGCGTCGAGGGCGCTTGCGCTATTGCAAGAGCCAGCACGGGCATGATCCCGCGCGCCTCTATCGTGGGCGGCCTGGAAATCTCCAAGCAGGGCCTGGCCGCCATGCGCCGGGCGATGGCCAACGTCATCGAGCTGGAGATCCTGCCCGACCTCAACTTCCTGTTGCCGCCGATCCTCGCCATCGCCAAGATCGCCACCATGGTCGGCCTGCTGGGCACGGTCATCAGCATGATCGGCACCTTCACCGAGATCCAGGAACTGCAGCGAGAAGAAGGGCAACATCACGTCCCAAAGCGGCTCGATCGGCCTGGCCCTGTTCGCCACGGCCCTGGGCCTGGTGACCGCCATCCCGCTGGTGTTCGCCCACGTGCTGTTCAAGGCCTGGATCGGCAACTTCGAGGTAAGCTCAAAAGCGCCGCGCAGAAACTGCTTGCTGCTGGTGCAGGCGGGCAAGCAAGACGCCGTGATCCGCTCTATCGTACATAAGCGGGCTGGCGTCTGAGGTACTCCGAAGGCGCCGGTCTGCACATCGCCGGAGCCTTCGGAGTACCTCAGACCCGGCCACGGACTTCGCAGTTCTTCGGGATTGGAACCATGGCGACAACAAACGCCTCCTCGACGTCTGGATCGTGGAGATCAACAAGGTCTACCGCGAAGTGCCCTTCGCGGTCGTGACCGACTGGCTCCAGCAGGGCCGGCTGTTGGCCGAGGACAAGGTGCGCCTCGCGGGCGGCAAGACCTGGCACGCCGTCAGCCAACGTTCCCGCCTTCGCGCCTACCTGCCGCAACCCGAACCGCTCGCCGCCAATGACAAGGCCGAGGCGCTGGAAGCCGTCGATCTCGGTTTCGGCCGACGCGCCGGCTCGAGGACGAGGACGAAGATGTCGATATGATCCCGCTCATCGACATCAGCCTGGTGCTGCTCATCTTCTTCATGATGACCGCATCGATCAGTTCCGGTTTTTTCTCGACGATCAATGCCCCCGGCGCCAAGCATCAATTGGCCAGTCCGAGCGCCGATTCCTTCTGGGTCGGCATCGACACCAAGAGCCGCGGCGGCCAAATCGAAAAGGGCCCCGACGGCAAGCCGCTCCCGTGGTTCAGCTTCGGCAAAGAAAATGAGGAGCTCGCGCAGCCGACCACCGACCAGGGATCGGTCTTGGACGCACTCGCCAAATCGCTCAGCGGCGCGGAGGGCGAAGTCAATATCCGCTTGCGCGCCGATCGCAGTCTGCCCATCGAAACGATCCAAAAAACCACGTTGGAACTGCAAGGTCTGGAAGGCCGCCTCAATCGCGAGCGTCCGCAAGGTGTGGGGAAGTTGCGGTTCACGATCACGGGCGAAGTCAGCGAACCGGTGGAATGAATGTTCACGCGCTAAGCCGCGTGGACGTCAACGAGGTGGAAACACTCCCTCATCGATAAGGCTTTCTCGAAAGCTCGCTCGGTCATCTCGGTTGATTTCCAGAACGCTCACCGTCGTGCGCCCGGCGGGCTTTGGATTGCAACAAATTGATGAGGTCTCCCACGCGCTCGAAGTTGTCGAGTTCAGCCTGTTCCCGGCCGGTCAGTGTGCCTTCTTGTGCTTTGCCCGATAACTGCTGCATTCGCTGCTTGTCCTCCGCGTTAAAGTCGAAGGTGAGAATGGCGCGCGCCACTGCTGCAGAGAACGACGGTTTCTCCGGTTGCAACACTCTGCTCAGAATCGCCGACTCACTAGAGGTAGTTGATGACGTATGCATGGTCCGTTACTTCCGCGCCGTTGATTTTTTACTGATTATATCTCGGCAGTTGGTTCCTAGGAAATGGTAAATATACGCAATGGTGCGTTGGTGCGTCGGCATCGTATCTCACAATCCAGTTGGGGCATAGCGCCCAACCGCACTTGACACCCCTCGCCGCAAACCCCTATCATCGCCCGCCGTGAGGTGGCGTGCCGATGACCGTGACTTTGTTGATCCCCGCTTTGAACGAAATCGTCGGCATGAAGGCCATCATGCCGCTGGTGCGGTGCGCCTGGGTGGATCAGATTCTCATCTTGGACGGCGGCTCTACCGATGGGACAGCACAGTGGTCGCGGGCCAACGGCTACGAGGTTTACGTGCAGCGCGAGCCAGGCATTCGCCAAGGCTACATGGAAGCGTTGCCGCATATTCGTGGCGATGTCATTTTGACCTTCAGCCCGGACGGCAACAGCTTGCCGCACTTGATACCGGCCATCATCGACAAGATGGCCCAGGGCTATGACATGGTCATCGCCTCGCGCTATCTGCCGCCCGCCAAGAGCGCCGATGACGATATCCTCACTGCTTTCGGCAATTGGCTCTTCACCAAGACCGTCAATCTTTTGCATGGCGGCAACTACACCGACGCGATGGTCATCTTCCGGGCCTTTCGCAAAGAACTCATCCATGACTTGGAGCTCGATCAAGATCGCTGGTATCGGCTTCCCGAACGTGTGTTCGGTTGCCGAATTAGCTGGGAGCCGATGTTGTCGGCGCGGGCGGCGCGGCGCGGCTTGAAGGTCGCGGAGATTGCCGGCGACGAACCGCCCCGCATCGGCGGCGAGCGCAAGCTGCGCATTTGGCGCTGGGGAGCGTCGTACTACTACCAGTTCTATCGAGACGCCGCGCTCTGGCGGTAAAAGTCCGCGCAAAAAAAACGGCACTTATTGACAACGTTGTGTCAATTGTGGGTGGCACGCCCTGAGGTACTCCGAAGGGCGTGGGGCCGACGGAAAATCACGCCCTTCGGAGTACCTCAGGGCGTGCCACCCAAGTGCCCAAACCATGGACCAACGAATTATCTCGCCGCCCCTCATGCCCGGAGTGAGGCACTCAATTCTATCGCCAGGGCGCCTATGGCTGTGCCTTCTTTTCGTTTCCGTGACGCTCCTATTCGTCGGCTATCGCCATGGCCATCCTTATGTATGGGACGATAGCGTCAACCTTGCCGAGGGTGTGGCCAAGAGTCGTTGCGTCGAAGAATTTCATCATGCGGAGACGAAGCCCGGCTTGTCCGTTTGGCTGGGCCACGTTTGGATGGACGTCTTTGGCCACATCGCCGGCGGCGGCTATCGGCCGCTTGCCGAACTCTTTTCCGTTTTGACCCACTGCTGGCTTTTGGACACCGAAAGCCCCACCATCCTCCATTTGCTGATCGTCGGCAGCATCTATGGCGGTTTGGCGGTCAGCCTGTTTTGTTTAGCGTGCCGTTTTTTGCGCCACGCTTGGACCGCGGCACTGGCCGCCTTTTTGGTGATGGCGTCGCCGCCGCTTGCCGCCACGTCCTGGGTCGTGATGACCGGCGTGCAGGCCATCGTCCCGCTGGCAACCTGCGTGGCGCTGCTTTGTTACTTCAAAAGTCGCGAACCCGGTCGGCATTCTACAGCGCGCGGCGTGTTGCTCGCGATTATGGTGTTCGGCCCGTGGTTCCGCGAGTTCCTCGGCATCGTGGCCATACTCGTCATATTTCTCGAATGGCAGCGCCGCCACCGACCGACTCCTCTGATGGCCCTTGCATCCCTCTGCCTTCTGCATGCGATTTTTCCGGCGGCACTCATGCACTGGCTCTTCTTTCCCAGTTTGCCGCTGCGATCGGTGTTCGCGATGGGCAGTCTCGCCGGCTCGCTCAATTCCCCCGGCATCCGCTGGTACGCCCTCTGGCATTTCATCCCGCTGCTGCCGCCGTCGTTGCTTGTTTTGGCTGCGGCGACCGGTGTGGCGGCATCCTGGAAACATGTAACCATGCGGCTCTTCTGCCCCCTCTCCCCCGTACTCGGGGGGAGAGGGCCGGGGTGAGGGGGGACAGCATCCCTGGCGAAAACATGACGTTTTTGCACACGCGCCTGACCCCCTCACCCCTACCCGTCTCCCCCGAGTACATGGGAGAGGGGAATGCAGGCGAATACACGCACTCCGAATTGAATACGCACCCTGAGTTCAGTTGGGTGGCACGCCCTGAGGTACTCCGAAGGGCGTGGAACTACGCTAAACCACGCCCTTCGGATTACCTCAGGGCGTGCCACCCAGTTTGGCGCGTAAACGCAAATTGGGTGTGTCTCATTTGGCTTGCCCTTACCCTGGGCCTGGTAATCACTGGCTTGGCCCCGGCGCTACACGGGATCGTCGTCTGTCTGGGTTTCGCGGCGATCGGCTCACGGCGCGGACTTTTCCTGCCGTTTTGGTTTCTAACGGCCCTCTTGCCGTTTCTTCGCGTGTTCACCGAGCATATCCACTACCTCTATACCATGCCGCCCGCCGCGATCATCGTGGCGATGGAAATCGAAGCGCTGGTCGGCGCGGCTTGGCGAGCGGGTGACCCTTCCAAGCTTTCCGCAAACATACCACGACTGCGGTGGCGTGAGGCCATATTAATCACGGCGATTCTCCTGTTGACGCTTGATCAAGGCTTGAACTTTGTCGGGGCTTTTCAGGTGAACCGGGCAACTTATGGGGGCATGCCCGAGGTCGCTCAGTGGTTTGAAGAACACGTGCCTAAAGGGGCATTCGTCGTAAGCAACATGCTCCACGCCGAAGAAATCAAACGCTACTCGGGCGGGCATTTCGAGAACTACTGGACCGTTCGTCTGGGCGTCTCCGATCCCAGTCGCGTCGTTGAGGAACCTGCGCAGTTGCGGCGCTTGCTCGCTGATCGAGGCGACCGGCCCGTTTACTTTTTGAACGATAGCTTCGATTATTGGCCGCGGCAGGCCGGGTATCACCGTCATAAGTTTGCCGGCAAACCGCTGATCCCGCAAGAACCCCTCGGTCTCATCCATCAATCGAAAACGCGGTACTTTTTCCTCGATCCGCTCCGCCATTTTGTGCCCAGGGAATATGTGTCGTTTCTCGGCGCACCCGACCTGGTCAACGATTTTTATTGTGGCCTGCCGCATCACCGCTGGCTTTTCCGGTATGAAGTGTATGCGGATTATCGGGTGTATCGGGTGCTGGGGGAAGAAATACAAACGATGGACGCGCAGCGTTGGAATCGTTCGAGCAACGAAACGCTACCTAAATAACGTTGCATGATTCGGCGACACTAAGCCGAAGCGTGAGCGAGGGATCCCTCGCTCACGCTTCGGGTTAGTGTCGCAAGATCGCGCACGCTCATTTAGAACTCTTTCTCTTTCGGCGATACCGCCGGACTAATGGTGGCACGATCAATACTGTGGCTAATGCGGGTACAGTAATATCAGCGGGCCAAAAGGACGTGACGTACTGAATGATTGGATCGCGATGAAGCGGGTTTTGATCCCCGGCAGTCGCAAAGTATAAGTCCGCTGGCGCCGCTTGAAACTGCCAATTATCTTCAAATTCCGTGAGCCACAAATGTTCGGGTACAGCATTTTTGGGCAATCCTAAAAGCTGCAGCGTTTTGGCTCGCTGTTCGGGCGACAGAGTATTAGCCCAGGCTGTTCGACCCGACCAGCGCTCGCGCTCAGCTAGATTGCCCTCCATGCGGCCATCGGACAAGAAATAAATCCGCAAAAGCCGCTTGCGTGCCCCTAATGCCTCGGCCGGGCTTTGGGGGTCGGGCTCGCGATAGGGAAATAGAGGCTTGTCAGTTTTAAAGCTAATGCGCAGAGCGCTTGCCTTGACCGTTTTATCATTACTGCCGTCGTCGCTTTTTGCAATTTTGAGGGCGGTAAACTTCCAGCCCGCAGTGACGTACGGCTTCGCCCAAGCCTCGATTTGCGGTGAGTAGTTGTAGCCATTGTCCTTGAGCCAGCCCACGAGAGCGCTCGCTGAATTGGCATCCAACACGGCGGCCTTGAAACCGGCGACTTCTTTCTCAACAAGCACCCTCACTTCGGATTTGACGGCGCTTTTTATCGCACTTTTGGAGCAACCGCAGGAAATCCCGATTGGGTGCCGAACCTGTTTTGTTTCCGGTTCGGTAATCTTTTGCAAGTAAGGAAAGGCATCGTTGCCAGACTCGTCCAGTTCAGGCTGACTGGGAGTAGGCACAATAAAGCCAAAGTCGTCGGCCGTGCACTTGAAAGAGGCCTTGCGGATCATGTGCTCGATTCTGGAGGCGGCATCCCAGAGGATGATTACCGTTTGATCGGCATTGACAACCGGCATGCCAGAGCGGGACACCGGACAACAGCCGAGGGCTACCGAAATCCAAACGGTAGGGATAAGTGCGATCGTCGCCAGAGATAGGATGAGGCAAAGGCGCGTGCTCACGGTAAGATCTCCGGGTGGCATTCATAGAGGAGCATTGTGATAATGATCCAGTCGCGGTGTTTTTATTCCGCAGTCACACCAAGGCCCAACAAACAGAGAAAGCAACAATGACCGCGAACAAGAACCGAGGCAAGGCTCAACCCAAGGTTTCCTTGTCCGCCGAGGACCGGGCTCGTCATAAAGCAATCCGAGAGAAGTTCCGCGACTGGCACCCGTCTCCGGAAGAATTGATCGCGAGCGGCGAGGGAGCCAACTTCGACTTGCACGGCGAATACCAAGAATTGCGCCCGTTTGTCGAGCGGATCAAGCATGCCCGCGAGGAGAACGGACTGACACTGGCCGAGGTATCACGCCGTTGTGGGATTGACCAGCCGGCCCTTTCCCGACTTGAAACGGGTCACAACAGGAACCCGACGCTGGACACACTCTGGCGTTACGCTGCCGCCGTGGGACAGCACTGCTCTTGACCGTGGAGCCGATCCGCGACACTCGATCGCCGCGCGGCAAGCGGACCAAGGTGTCCGTGGTTCGAACAAAGTGAAATATGGCGAGCCGGGAGCGTCAGCGACCGGTGGCTCCCCAGGTCACGCGATAGCCACCGGTCGCTGACCCTCCCGGCTCGCCATATGCCGGTTTTTTGCTACCATGCCTTCATATCTGTCCGTGGTTCCGCGACACCAACGGGAAATCTTTATGTTCCTCCTGCGTCACCTTTGCCGCGTTTTGTTTTGCCTGTCGCTCTTCGCTGGTTGTCTCCACAACGCCCACGCGGATGTCATCACCTACGCCCACACGCCCGACCCCGTCTTTTCGTGGAAGCTCAACAGCAAAAAGGAGGTCGCCGGCGGCACGGTCTACGATCTGCATTTGGTGTCGCAGGTCTGGGAAGGAATCACCTGGGAGCATCAACTCCAAGTTTATTTGCCCACGGGCGTCAAGCCGACCGCGACGATGTTTTTGTGGAATCAGGGGGGCAAAGCCAACGCCGGCAGCATGGCGCTGGGCATGGAACTGGCGCGAAGATGAAAGCTCCGGTCGCGTTTCTTTTCGGTATCCCCAATCAGCCCCTTCTGGGCGGCAAGACGGAAGACGGTCTCATCGCCGAGACCTTTGTTCGCTATCTGCAAACCAAGGACGAGGCCTGGCCGCTTCTCTTTCCCATGGTGAAAAGCCTGGTGCGAGCCATGGACGCCTTGCAAGCGTTCGCCAAGCAGGAATGGCATGTTGAAATCCGGCAGTTCGTCGTGTCCGGCGCTTCCAAGCGCGGCTGGACCACCTGGCTCACCGCCGTCGCCGACGCGCGCGTCAAGGCTTTGGCCCCCTGTGTCATCGACACGCTCAACATGCAGGCGCAGTTGCCGCACCAGCTCAAATCCTATGGCCATTACAGCGACATGATCGCCGACTACACCAAGCGCGGCCTGGTGCCGATGCCCGACATTCCGGAGGCGAAAAAACTTTGGGCGATGGTCGATCCCTGGATTTATCGCGCCAAGCTGAAACAGCCGAAATTAATTGTTTTGGGCACCAACGATCCCTACTGGTCGCAAGATGCCCTCAACCTTTATTGGAAAGACTTGCAAGGGGACAAGTGGGTGCTCTATGTTCCCAACGCCGGGCACAACCTCGTGCAAAAGCACGACAACGTCACCATCGTGCCCGACCTCAAGCGTGCCACCAATACTTTGGCGGCGTTCGCGCGACACGAGATTTATGACCTACCCATGCCTACCCTTCGATGGCACCACGAAGGTGCCGAAGCCAACATGCAGCTCAAAGTGGAAGCGGATCCCGCGCCGACAGCGGCCCGGCTTTGGTCTGCCCAGGCGGCGACGCGCGATTTCCGCCAGGCGAAATGGTCGCAGCGACCGCTCGCCGTCAATGATAAATCGATCAGCGCCGACGTTGTCGGCCCGACCGACGGGTGTTTGGTCTTCTTCGCGGAATTGGAGTATGAAATTGACGGCGTGCCCTTTTTTCTTTCGACGCAATTGCGCATCGCCGGCACGCCGAAGTGAACCTCAATAATCCAGGCGCATCGGCTGAATGGTGGCTTTTTCGATCTCCTCGCCATCCAGGCATTCTTCGAGCCGCAGACCGACGGCATAGTCTTCCTTGGTCACTTGAAACGACCAGACCACTTTCCCGTAGCGCGTGACGGGACTCTGGTACAGGGGGCCTTCGAGCTGCAGCACCACGTCCTCGCCGATTTCGAGCGGCGCCGCGACGAGCAGGCGAGCACCGGCCTCGGATAGATCTAACACGACGGTCGTCAGGTTGGGACCGCCGTCGCTGGGCTCTCTCTTGCGGCACGTGATTTTCACTTGCGTGCTCGCTGACCGGCGCAAAAAGCCACGATGGATCTTCTTTTTGCGGTTGATGTCGTTCATGGTTCGTCTCCTCCGCAATCGAATAAACCGGGAACGGCGTATGCTTTTGCCGAGTTGCGCCGGCGCATGAAAACAGCGGTTCCGTGGCTGCGCTTTGGGCCAGCATTTGAGTATAGGTCAATTTAGGGGGCAAGGCGAAAGATAATAGGCAATCTGGGTTATCTTTGATGCCGCATAAATTCAAAACGGCCACGGATAAAACATGGATCAGACACGGATGGGAAAGATAAGTTCCGCGACCAAGGTCATGTCTCCTCAGCGCTTTTGATCCGTGTTCGATCCGTGTTCCATCCGTGGCTAAGCATTTTTGGCAGTGGCAAACCGCTTCACTCGAAATTGATCCGACTTGACCCGCCGAAGTCCCGCGATATAAGGCGGGGGACATAAGGAGAGCACACATGGTCCCCCCACGCGCCTTCGGTCCCAACCTCGCTTTGGCCGCTGTCCTGGTTGCCATAATCACTAGCTGGTTTGTGCTGGCTTCGGGCGATCTAACCTCACAACTCGCCTATGGAGCGCTGGCTGCGACCACCGGCACCTTGGCCATCGTCGCCTTGATCAGGCCCCCGGCGCAGAATCGAGACGAACGTTGGTGGGTGTTGGCGATTTGTCTGGTCTCCATGCTCTACGCGTTCGGCTACGAGTTTGATCCGTACAGTCCGCGGTTGCGGCTCATTTTCTGGGGGCGAATTGGGCTGCAGTTCCTGGCGGGCATCGTGCTCCTCAGTCTGGGCACGTCATACGCCCTGTTGCCGGCCCTACGCCACGTGCGCAAAGGATTCGTGTATCGCTATGTGAGGCACCCCGTGTATGCCATGTACATTTTGGCCGACGTCATCGTGATTCTTTTGCAACCTTCGCTGTGGAACCTTGGTGTAGCTCTGCTCGGTGCCGGTGCCTTTTGTCTGCGGGCACGCTTGGAAGAAAAAGTCCTGCGACATGACCCCGTCTATTCCAGTTATATGCTTGCCGTCCCCTGGCGCTTCTTTCCTGGTATTCATTAGACACCGCCGACGGCTCGACAGTTCCGCTTTTTTCTGTTTTGCACAAGTGCAGCGCACGCGCAATTCAGCAGAATTCTCGTGGCCAGGCTCCGCCTGGTCACGCACTGCTCACGAGGCTCCGCCTCGTTTCCGACCACACCCTCCGCGAGCATCCGCGCCCTTGAGCGATTTTCGTGCAGGCGGAGCCTGCCAAGTATTGCATCACCAGGCGGAGCCTGGTGACGAGAGTGGTTGCCGATTCCACCCGCTTGCGGCACGCGGCACTTTACGCGGTCATTAAAATCCTTTCACAAAATGATTGACACCGCTCGCGCATCAACTTAAGATGCCGTTGTCAATCCTGCCTTGGCATCCTGGCTTGTGGACAGCCCGCCGCTTTGTGATTCGTCCGCGTACGCTATAACCTGCCTCGCTCGCTCCAACCCGTTCCGCGAAGTGAATTTTAACTAGGGGGGAAACCATGTTAAACATTCTCGGCGCGCCCGAAGCGCTTTTGCGATGGGCTCAATCGCCGCAAGCTTTCTCAAGATCGGCGCCTTCGGCGCGGGCCTGGCCCTTTCCGACATGCTCCGCTTGCGAGCCCTCGCCAACGGCGATAGTGCCTCAGCGCGGCCGAACAAAGCCGCGATCATGATCATCCTGCCCGGCGGTCCGTCCCATCTCGACATGTACGACATGAAGCCGGACGCTCCCGCCGAATACCGCGGCGAGTTCAAGCCCATCGCCACCAATGTCCCCGGCATTCAGATTTGCGAGCATATGCCGCAGCAAGCACGCATGTTCGATAAGCTGAGTGTCGTGCGTTCCCTGGTTTCCGTTGGCGAGCACTCCGACGCCGAGGTTATGACCGGCTATAGCGAGCAGGTCAATCGTACCGCCCACCACCCCTCGTTCGGCTCGGTGTTGTCGCGCTTGCGGGGCAACGCCCAAGCCGACATCCCGGCATTCGTCAGCTTGCGCGGCCAGGCGATCGGTTGCGAGCCCGGCTATCTCGGCGTCGCCAATCGCGCGTTCACTCCGGACGGTGAGGGCCTGTCCAATCTCAGCCTCAACGGCGGCCTCACGATGGAGCGGACCAACGATCGCCGAAGTCTGCTTCAGCGATTCGACACCGTCCGCCGCGACATCGACGCCACCGGCACCATGCGCGGCCTCGACACTTTTGCCGCCCGCGCCTTCGACATGATCGCCTCCGGTGCCACGCGCCGGGCTCTTGACTTGACCCGCGAGGAGCCGCGCGTCCGCGACCGCTACCACGGCGTCGAGCAATTCCTGACCGCCCGCCGTTTGATCGAGGCCGGTGTCGGCTGTGTCACCTTGGCTTATGGCGGCTGGGACACGCACTCCGAAAACTTCAAGACGCTTCGCCGGCAGCTGCCGGAACTGGATCGCGGCATCGCCAACTTGATCCACGATCTTCACCGAGCGCGGCATGGCCGACGATGTCGTCACCGTCGTCTGGGGCGAGTTCGGCCGCACCCCGCGCATCGGCGACTCGACCCCCGATGGCCGAGGCCATTGGCCCAACGTCATGTCAGCCTTGGTCGCCGGCGGCGGCCTCAAGATGGGCCAAGTAGTCGGCTCATCCAACGCCCGCGGCGAGCTGCCGCGCAACCGTCGCTGCACCCCCTCGCAGCTCCTCAGCACCATCTACACCAAGATGGGCATCGACCCTGCCATGACGTTCCCGAATAATTCCGGCCGCCCCATGTATGTGCTCGACGATCGCGAACCCCTGGCGGAGTTGTTGTAAGAGTGACAAAGCCCCGGAGGAGCGAAAGCCAATAGCCAGGGGCGTTAGCCCCTGGCAGACAATCTCAGTAAGATCATTAGCCCCGTAGGGGCGGCAGGTTGTGGCATACGCCGCGAATACTTCCGCCCTTACAGCGCTGCATGTCCTATCGCACGCATTCCAGGGGCTAACGCCCCTGGCTATTGACCTTCGCCCCTCCGGGGCTCGACGCTTTCGGTGCCTGCCATCTGTTCTATCCGTCCACGTTTGTCACTTTTTCCTGGAATGTCCTGACCTACAAAGTAGAATGCTCAAATGTGACGGTCCATTTTCAACTCTCTCTCGAAAGGTGCACCATGCGACGTTTGGTATTGCCTAGCGGGCTGGCCTTGGCTTTAGGCGCCTTGCTGGCGTGTAGCACGTCCGCCTCCGCCCAGGAAAAAATGATCGAAAAAATCACGCAAGCGCTGCCCGACAAGGCGCCCGCTCAGCCCAAGCAACCGCGCAAGATTCTACTCTTCTCGAAAACCGCCGGCTTCCGCCACAGCTCCATTCCCATCGGCATCAAAACCATCACCATGATGGGCGACAAGACCGGCGCCTTCACCGTCCTCGCTACCGAAGACGAGTCATTCTTCGAGCCCGAAAAACTCAAGGCTTTCGACGCCGTCTTCATGCTCAACACCACGCTCGATTGCCTACGCCCCAAGGACGCCAAGAAAGGCGAGGTCAATGCCCGTGAAGAGATGCTCAAAAAGAGCTTCGAGGACTTCGTCAAAGGAGGCAAGGGCCTTATCGGCGTTCACGCGGCCACCGACACCTACCATGACTGGAAAGACTACAACGTGATGATGGGCGGCTGCTTCGACGGCCACCCCTGGCACCAGAAAGTGCCGATCAAGAACATGGCGCCGAAAAATCCCGTCAACGCCGCCTTCCACGGTAAGGGCTTCGAGATCACCGACGAAATCTACCAATTCCGCGCCGACACCGCGCTGCCGACCGACCGCAAAATCCTGCTGGCACTCGACACCGATAAGATGGCCAAAAAAGATCTCGCGAAAGGCAAGCGCAAAGACAATTTGTACGCCGTAAGCTGGATCAGCAAGTTCGGCAAAGGCCACACCTTCTACTGCTCGCTCGGCCACCGCGAGGAAATCTACTGGAACCCCGCCATCCTCCAGCATTACCTGGCGGGCGTCCAATACGCCCTCGGCGATCTTAAGGCGAACGCGATGCCGACGTCGGCGAGCGCATCGGCGAAGTAAGCATATGGGGTGGCATAGGCATTTCTGTCTGTCCAGGAACAGACAGGAATGTCTGTTCCACTTCCCTAATTTGCAAAGTTTCGGGGTGCCATGGCCACGGTACTCCGTGGCCATGTTACCGGCCCGCTAAACATGGCGCACGAAACCAACTGCGGAAAAACGCGACGGCGGTCTTATTTTCAATAAATCAAAGATGCCTTCCGAGCAAGACGTAATGCGACTGGCGGGAGCATGGAGCATTGACCCGACAACGTTGGAAGAACTGAAACTCGGCAAGAGCCTTGGCTTTTTGGGTTCGATATGCGAAGGGCAAAATTGGCGATAAGTGGAATCCCAACATATGGCGTTTAAGCTACTTATCCCTTCCCCCGTGGGAAGTGGGTTTCTTGCGCCCTTTTGCATTGGCTCGCGATTTCAGTTGCTTCATCGACATGCGATCAACCCACTCGTGGCGCGTCGTCGCGTAATCCCCGCTACCTATCTCGAATTGCTGCATAAACCGAATCATGCCGGTTTGGCCCAAGCGTTCGCGCAACGCCTCTAGTCCCAGCGTGCGAATTTCCTCAAGGGTTCGGGCCATGGTCGTTCTCCTTTAACCAATCCACCGGGTTGGCGACGTGCAAGTTGAGCGCACGTCGGCAACGTGCCGCCAAACGACATAATCGATCATCACAACTCAAGAAGACATCTGCGCCGCCTTCCTCGCCAGCGGCGAGATGAACCGCGTCCGCGGGTTTGAAGCCCAGCGTCTCCAATTGCGTTGCCCGATTCCAGACGGCGTCCGTTAGCTCCAGTATATCCTCTTCCGGAGGCAACAGTAAACGGACTCTGGCACGTCGGACCTGATCGGCCATGGCGTCAATTTCGATTGTTGCCATTGCCGATGATATGTGTCGCCATTCCCCGATATTGAAGCGATCCATTATCAAAGCTATCGCCTCCGCCTCCATCCGAATACGGATTTGGCTCTGATCGTCAAAGGGTCGATTTAAGCAAGATACATCCACGTAAATGTTCACGAAGCTTATCCTGCGATAACGGTTTCCGGCTGACGCGTCATCGTCCCGCCCCTTGCACAACACCGATCGCTGACACGTCCGGCTCGCCACTTAATAGGTCACGCTCCAGCCGGAGCCGCGTCATCTGCCGCAGCCCCTCCGCGGTCGCTATGCCGAAGCGGCTCTCAATCATGTCGAGATAACGCGGGGCGGTGTAGTAGCGCAAGAATGCGTCGTCGCGAAATTGCAGCACCTCGCGCGCACTCAAGTGCCGCGTGGGCAGCGGCAAGCAGTCGCGGGCGTGCTGGGCGTAGCCGGACCAGGATGCGGGCAGCGGCAGATTAGTGTGAAGTGCCTGGGTATAGAGGGCCGAGCCGGGATAGGCCATGGTGGCGTAAAAGTTGGCGAACTCGCAGTTGAGCTCGACGGCGAGGTCAAGCGTTGCTTGCATGGTGTCGGCGTCGTCCTCGGGCAAGCCGAAGATGTAGTTGCCGATAACGTTGATGCCCGCCGAGCGTATCTTATTGACCACCTCGAAGACTTCTTCTTGATCAAAGCGCTTGTCTACGTTGGCACGCACACGCTCGGCGCCGGCCTCGATGCCCAGAGCGAGCCAGGTAAACCCAGCCTCACGCAACGGTTCGAGCATATCGTCCTTGATGGTATCGACCCGCGCATAGGCCCAGATGTTGAGATCGTAACGGCGCTCCGCAATGCCGGCGCATAGCTCAAGCACGTGCCGGCGATTGAGCACGAACATTTCATCCGCGATTTTCACATTGCGGATGCCATACCGATTAACCAGCACGTCGAGCTGGTCAAGCACGGCCCGCGTGCTCCAAAAGCGATAGCTGTTGGTGTTGCCGCGTGCGCCCCCTGCGTGCTCGCCTTGCCGAAAGGGGGCCTGGATGCAGCAAAAACTGCAGTGATAAGGGCAGCCGAGCGTTGTGTAGATGGCGGCATACGGTTGGCGCTCCAGGCCGCCGAAGCAGTGCCAGTTGTGAGCGCGGTATTTGCTCATCGGCAGCAATTCCCAGCCCACCTGGCCGGGAACTTGCGCATCCAAATCACTTACCAGTGGCACATCGGCGCTGGCCCGCGCTTGGCCATCGGCGCGATACCATAGTCCTGGAACCTTGGCGAAATCCGGACTGCGCGTACGCAGCGCTTCCACCAGCGTGACGATCGTTGAGAAACCTTCGCCGCCCGCGATGAAATCGGCTCGCCCTTCATGCAATGTGCGTTCCGGCAATGCCGCGACGTGGCCGCCGATCAGCAGCACCTTTTGCTCCGGTGCGTGTTCCTTGATGGCCCGGCATATGGCGCCGGCGGCAGGCATGTTCTGCGTTGACGCCGACGGTTGATGGCCATAGACGACGACGGCCGCCAATGTCGGTCGCAGATACGCGATCTGCTCGGCAACTTGGTCGGGCGTTAACTCGTCGGCCTCGGCGTCGATGATGGTCACCGCTAGGCCGTGCCCCAGGCAGTAGGCGGCCAACATGCGCGCCCACACGGGGGGTTCGACCGCCGCCAACTCCTGACCGAGCGCCTGGTAGGCGCGCCGCCGGCTGGACGGGTTGATAAGGATCAAATCGAAGCCTTGAGCGGACATGGAAGAATCCTGTATGGCGGCTTTTCTAGTATAAAGGGTGCCACGGGCGGCTTGTCTGCCCGTGCGAACCCGCTGAAGCCCTCACCTAGCACGCATGGGCAGGCAAGCTGCCCGCCGCACCCGGCCTTGCCCTTACTCATGCGCCAAGTCATTGAGCAAAGCGCACAGCCGCTGAATCTTGTCATGTTCCAGCGTTGGATAGTTGCCGATATACATCCCGTAAAAATGCACGTGATCGGCGTGGGGAAAGTCTTTCCAGGCATCCGCACCGACGACTTGGCGCAGATATGGTTGGCGAACCTGATTGCCTCCACCGGACGTGCCGCGACGGAATTCGACGCCCTGCGCATTTAGCGTGCTCATGATGCGATCAAAAAGGGCGGGGTCTTGCTGCCGTAGTATCAGGGGAAAGGCGTAGTTGCTCACACCGGCGCAGTCGAAGTCGACTTGATATACGTCGGGATCGAGGTTGGCGAGAAAGACCCGCAGGTTTTCATTTCGCCGCGCGATCTTCTCTTCCAGCCGCGGGAGCTGCGCCTCCCAATTACCGCATTGATTTCGGTGCCGCGCACGTTGTAGCCCGGAAGGGCGAAGATGAACTCCGGGTTGAGGTCGGCGTTTTCATCGCAATATTCGCGCCGACGGCTCACCGAATCTAATTCGCGCACCAGGCCGTGTGATCGCAGCATGCGCAGCGGTCTCATAAAGTTCCGTGTCATTGGTGCAAACCATGCCCCCTTCGATCGTGCTCAGGTGGTGCGCATAATAAAAGGAGAAATTCGATGCCCAGCCCAGCGAACCCAGCCGTCGCGCGCCCAGGCAAGCGCCGTGACTTTCGCAGACATCTTCGATAAGGATCACATCCCGGCGGCCCAACTCTTCCAAGAACGCCGCCGTCAGAGCATTGAAGCCCAGCACATGCGTCAAGAAAACAGCGCGCGTTCGCGGTGTGATTTTGCCAAGCGCTTGACCGAGGTCCATCCCCAGCGTGCGCGGGTCGATATCGACGAACACCGGCTCAAAGCCGCAGTGGAGGACCGAGGCAATGTCCGAGACCCAGGTGATCGTGGGCACGATGATCTCGCCGCCGCGATAGCGTTCCTTGAGCGCCGCCAGCGTCACGAGGTTGGCCGACGAGCCGGAGTTGACGAACACGCTATGGCGCACGCCGAGCCACGCTGACCATTCTTCTTCGAAGGCACGCACCTGCCGCGACTGCGTGAGCACCGGATCATCCTGCTGCAGAAAAGTGCAAACAGCGTCCAGGTCGGCACGGGTAATATTGTTTTTCATCAGCGGCCAATCGAGACCGCTTATCGGCTTGGCGAGTTGCTGCATTAGAATGGCCCCTTGAATTCAACGTTGGCAAGTTCACGGTTTTCTTCCGGTAACCAACCGGTTGGCTGGCCCTCGACAAGATCGCGCGCGGCGGCAGCGATGGTGCGCGCGTTTGGGATAAAACAGCTCTTCCAACACCGGCGTCGTCGGGCAGGTCACCGGCGCGAAGCCCATGCGCCTCACGCGCACGTCGCGCACACCCATGAGACGCTCAGCAATCTGGGCCACTATTTCCGCGCCCGCACCGCACGTCACCCAGCCGTTGTCGACAACCAAGAGCCTGCCCGTTTTGGCCACCGAGGCGGCGATGGTGTCCACGTCGAGCGGACTGAGCCAAATGGGATCGATGACTTCCGCGCTTACGCCGACCTCGGCGAGATAGCGGCACGCCGCCAGGCATTCCACTTGCATCGCCGAGATGCCAACGATGGTCACGTCATCTCCACTCGCGGCGCAGCGAGCCTTACCTGGCAGAACCGTGTAACTTTCTTCCGGCAC
Source organism: uncultured Planctomycetota bacterium (assembly GCA_963750865.1). Lineage (GTDB taxonomy): Bacteria > Planctomycetota > Planctomycetia > Gemmatales > Gemmataceae > CAVVSQ01. The sequence continues at coordinate 178,373 of CAVVSQ010000011.1, read as the reverse complement.
CGGGCCTCGCTGAAAATGCAACAGGCGGTGCTCGACGAAAATCACCGGATTGTCATCGCGCACCGCAGCGGCCAGGCAGCCTTTGGCGTCGTGGGGCGTCGTCGGTGCAACCACTTTGAGCCCCGGCACGTGCATGAAAAAACTGTACAGCCCTTGCGAATGCTGGGCCCCCTGACCCCAACTCTTGCCGATCATGGCACGCACGACCAGCGGCAAATGCACGGCGCCGCCCGACATATAACGGCTCTTCGCGGCCACATTGATAAGCTGGTTCATGGCCAGCATGAGAAAATCCATGCGGATATGCACATGAATGGGACGCAAGCCGGCGAGGGCCATGCCAATGGCGGCGCCCGTCATGGCATCTTCGGAGAGGGGCGTGCCGAAGATGCGCTTCGGTCCGTATTTGGCGAGTAGGCCTTGCAGCGTGCCTTGGATGGCTTTGGGATCGTCCACGTCCAAACCGAATACCACGACGGCATCGTCGCGCGCCATCTCCAGATCGGTCGCCTCGCGCAAGGCTTCGACATAGGATCGCGTAGGTTCCGTCTGCCGGGCGGGACCTCTTGGGCGGATTCCCACGGGTTGAGGCGCTTGCACGGGCGGAGCTTCCGCCCGGCAGGCGGGACCTACTGGTAGACGTCGGCATAAAGTTCCGCTTTCTCGGGATACGGGCTGTTCATCGCGAAATGGAGCGCACCGCGAAGTTCCTCTTCAACGTCCGCCTCGATGCAAGCACGGTGCCGTGCATCGATCATTCGCGCCAGGCGCGTTACTTGATCGTTATCCTGCCACGGTTGCGCCTCCTCGCGTGTGCGATAACCCAGTTGGAAATCCGTGTTGGGACCGACGTGCTCTTGCCAGCGATAGGTCATGACTTCCACAAACGCCGGTCCCTCACCGGCCCGCAGCGCGGATACTAGTTCCTTGGCGCGCTCGAAGAGGCGCACACAATCGTTGTTGTCGATGCGCTCGGCGGGCATGCCATGCGCGCGGCACGGCCGCAAATATCGGGCGACGCCTGCCGGCGCTGTTGGCGCGTGTGGATGGCGTATTGATTGTTTTCGCAGACAAAAAGAATCGGCAAACGTTTGAGGGCCGCGAAATTGAGGCTCTCCGCGAAGACGCCTTCTTCCGTCGCTCCGTCGCCGAAGAAGCTGGCCACGATCTTGTCCTCTTGGCGATACTGTAGTGCGTAGGCAAAGCCGACGGCATTGGCGATGGTCGTGCCCACGACGGCGGACGTGCCCATGACGCCGGCCGCCGTGTGGACCAAGTGCATCGAGCCCCCTTTGCCGCGGGCGCAGCCGGTGGCTTTGCCGAACAGCTCGGCCATGAGGCGCCGCAGGTCGCCGCCTTTGGCGAGATAAAGGGCATGGCCGCGATAGGTGCCGAACACCACGTCACGCCGCTCTAAAGCCTCGCAAACAGCCACCGACACTGCTTCCTGACCAATCGACAGATGCACCGGACTTTTGATTTGATCGCTCGGATAGATGCGCGCAATCTCTTCCTCGACGCGACGAATGCGATAGATCGATCGGTAGAGCGATTCGTACATCGTGCAACATCCAAAGTAAAAAAAGAGCCGCGCACGCAGTAAGCGGTTAGACCTCGCGCTCGGCGCGGGTCACTCGCGCTCTCGCGTGGCGCGGGTCTCCTGACCCCGCCGCTCCAGGGCTCGCGTCGGCGCGGGTCTCCTGACCCGGCCGCTCCAGGGCGGGGTCAGGAACCCGCGCCGGCGCGTAGTAAGCGGTTAGACGGCTGCGATAAGTTCCACCCGCTTACTGCGTGCGCGGCTCCTTTGCTGCAGAAACCAGGCGTATGTCGCCTCCAGCGCAACGCCCAACGGCGTCGCCGGTTGCCAGCCGAGATCGAACAAGGGTGTACAATCGAGGCATTTACGCGGCATGCCGTCGGGCCGGGACGGATCAAAGCGAAGTTCACCACGATAGCCGACAATCTCGGCAATCAGCGCGGCGATTTCGGCAACCGAGTGATCGATTCCGCAGCCCAGATTGATCGGTTCCTTGCCGTCGTAATGGTGCATCACAAAAAGACAGGCATCCGCGAGATCGTCGGCGAAGACGAACTCGCGCCGCGGCGTGCCGGTGCCCCAAATATCAACCGCGCCATCGCCGCGCAATTTGGCTTCATGCATGCGGCGCATCAGAGCGGGTATTATGTGGCTGGTGGCCGGATCGAAATCGTCGCCTGGGCCGAAGGCATTGGCTGGTATGCCCGCGATGAATGGCGCGCCTTTCTGTTGGCGGTATGCCTGGCAGAGCGTCAGGCCCGCTAATTTAGCAGTTGCGTAGGCTGCGTTTGTGGGCTCGAGCGGGCCGGTGTAAAGAAACTCAGCCCGCATTGGCTGCGGCGCGTCCCGTGGGTACATGCACGAACTGCCCAGGTAAAGCAACTTTTCGACACCATGCCGGGTGGCGGCGTCAAGCACATGGGCCCCGGCCAGCAGGTTGTCGAGCATGAGATCGGCGGGACGGTTTTCGTTGGCATGAATGCCGCCCGACAGGCCGCCCGCCATGATGACCCATTGCGGCTGGTCTTCGGCGAAGAGACGCTCGACGGCGAAGCGATTGGTCAGCGCGGGCTCGTCCGGCGGCGCACCAACCAGACAGGCCCCATCTTTTTGGAGGCGCCGGATCAGCGCAGTCCCGAGGACGGTCCTGCCCCCGGCCACATAAATACGTGTTTGCGACTCCATGGGTGTACCTGCTTAAACGGCTCGGGCCAAGCGCGGCACCGCATTCACGGGATTCATGCGTGCTTTCTCCGCGGCGGCGTAGTCGATCCCCGGTTCGTAAAAGATGATTTGACTGCCCGCCGTCTCCAGCGCGAACGGGACTTCGACCAGCGGAGCCAAGGCGTGGCGCACCGCATCTTGTTTTTCCGGCGGCACAAAAAGCAACATGAAGCCGCCCCCGCCCGCACCGGTCAATTTGCCCCCCAGTGCTCCGGCGCCGCGAGCGCGGTTGTATAAAGCATCGACGCGCGGCGGCGAGACTTGTGGGCTCAGCGAGCGTTTCATTTTCCAGGCTTCGTCGAGCAGTTGGCCGAAGGGCCGCAGGTCCATCGAGCTGACCAGGATATCGACGCTTTCCTCGACCATGCGCCGCATGCTTTCCAGCTGGCGGCGATGGCTGTCGATGTTGCTCACATACGTCTTGGCCACGTTCGCCGCCGTGCGGGCAATGCCGGTGTAAAAGAGCATGAGGTGCGGCTTGCAGTTCGACAATGCGTTGGGGCGGCAACGGCAACGGGTCGGCGGTGATTTTGCCGTCGGGATAAAACTGGACGTAGCGCAGCCCGCCAAAAGACGCCATCACTTGATCTTGCGAGCCGACGGTCTCGCGCATCAATTGTTGCTCGATGTAGATGCTTTCCTGGGCCAGTTGCATCTTGGTGCGCAGGCGCCCACCCAGGGCGTGCAAGGCGTGAATCAGCCCGACGGCAAAGGCGGAGCTCGAGCCCATGCCACTGCGGGCCGGCAGATCGCCGTCGTGATGCAACTCCAGGCCGCGCTCGAAATCCAAATGCTTCAGCGTCGCCCGAACCACGGGATGAACGATCTCATCGATGGTCTTGCAGGTTTCAATTTGCCGGTAGACGAGGCGGATGCGATGATCGAAGAATGGCGGCAAGTAGCGGCACGTCAGATAGCAGTATTTGTCGATGCTGGCCGCCAGCACCGCGCCGCCGTGATTGCGATACCAGCCCGGGTAGTCCGTGCCGCCGCCGAAAAACGAGATGCGATACGGAGTGCGACTGATTATCATCCATGAACCCTATGTGCCGGTATCCATCGCCGGTTGGTGAAGGCTTATTGTGGTCTGGGCAAGCGTTTGTTGTCAAGGGGGAGCGGGTGTTGCCCTCCATGAAGTGGGGCGCTTGCTTTACACTTTCCCCAGCGCGTGTTAGGGTGGTCAAGTAACGCGACAAACCCAAAAAGGGAAAAAAATGACGGGCGAGCGGGGGGCGTCAGCCCCCTGATTCGACACCGGGATCAGTGCCACGCGCAGACGAGTTGCCTGTGGCACGCTCAAACATGACCATGAGGAGACACGCGGTGACACCAATGCGTAGCGTCGTTTGCGCCGGACTGTTGTTGGGATGGGCCGTGGCCCCGTGTGCCGCCGACGAAAAAAAAACCGCTCCCGCCTGGAACCCGCCGCCGACCGCGTTCGAGTGCCGCTGGGCCGAATCGCCCATCACGATCGACGGCAAGGGCGACGAGGAGGCCTGGAAGCACGCCCAGGTCATCGACAACTTCTATCTCCCCTGGCTCGGCAAAAAGGCGCCGCCCGCCAAGACCAAGACCACAGGCCAAGCTGCTCTGGGACCGCGAATACCTCTATTTCTTCGCCGACATGGAGGACACCGACCTCTACGCCGACGTCAAGGAGCACGACGGCCATGACCTGGGACAACGACGTCTTCGAGCTGTTCTTCAAGCCGGCCGACGACAAGCCGGGCTACTACGAGTTCCAGGTCAACGCCGCCGGCACCATCATCGACATGTTCCTGCCGCGGCGCGGCGCGGGCGGCTATCGAGCGCTTCGCAAGGACGGCGACTTCCACGTCGAGGCCAAGGTCCAGTCTGCGCGGCACGCTCAACAACTGGACCGACAAGGACGAGGGCTGGTCGGTCGAGGGCAGCATCCCCTGGAAGGACTTCCTGCGCACCGGCGGCCGGCCCGAGTCGGCGAGACGTGGAAGTTCGCCCTGTGCCGCTACGATTACTCCGTCGATTTCGAGGGCCCGGAGCTGTCGACCTGCGCCCCGCTGAAGACGCAGCACCTGGCCGAACTTCCACCACTTCGAGGACTACGCCACGCTCCGCTTCGTCGGCCCGCGAGCAGGCCGCCGCCAAGCCGTACGGCATCGACGAAGCGCCTGCCGCTGACGACCTCGAACGTGGTCGGCTCGCCCGACCCGCCGCCGCCCTATCGCGCCGTCAAGCGCGTATCCGGACTTGAAGCTGTCGTTTCCCATCGCCGTCGTGCACCAGCCGGGCAGCGATCGCCTCCTGGTCATCACGCGAAGCGCAGTCCTATGGGCCGACCAGATTCAGCGCATCAAGGACGATCCGAAGCCAACGACTTGGAAACGCTGCTCGACCCTGAGCGACGTCGCCTACGACATCGTGTTCCATCCGCGACTTCGCGGAGAACGGCTACGTCTATGTCGGCAGCAACGGCTCCCGCGCCGGCAAACCGCAAGCAAGACGCGCGTCACGCGCTACACCATGGACCGCAAGCCGCCGTACCGACTCGATCCGAAGTCGGCGAAGATCATCATCGAATGGGACTCCGACGGCCACAACGGCGGCGCCATGGCCTTCGGCTACGACGGCATGCTCTACGTCACCTCCGGCGACGGCACCTCCGATTCGGACACGAACATCGTCGGCCAGGACATGACCAAGCTGCTGGCCAAGGTGCTGCGCATCGACGTCGATCATCCCGACACCGGGCAAGACCTACTCGGTGCCGACAGGACAATCCGTTCGTCGGCATGAAAGACGCCCGGCCGGAGATGTGGGCGCTACGGCCTGCGCAATCCGTGGCGCATGACGGTCGACGAGAAGACGGGCCATCTCTGGGTCGGCCAGAACGGCCAGGATCTGTGGGAGCAGGCGTACCTCGTCAAGAAGGGCGACAACTACGGCTGGAGCGTCACGGAGGGGAGCCACCAGTTCTATCCCAATCGCAAGCCGGGGCCGACGCCATTCGTCAAGCCGACCGTCGAGCATCACCATTCCGAAGCGCGCTCGCTGACCGGCGGCATCGTCTACTACGGCACAGAGTTCCCCGAACTGCACGGCGCCTACATCTACGGCGACTACTCGACCGGCAAGATCTGGGGCGTCAAGCACGACGGCACGAAGATCGTCTGGCACAAGGAGATGGCCGACACGCGCCTGCAGATCACCGGCTTCGGCGCCGACTCGCAGGGCGAAATTCTGATCGCGCGATCACCGCGGCGACGGCAAGGGCGGCTTCTACACGCTGGAGCCGACGCCGAAGGACCGCAGCCAGTCGACGTTCCCACGCAAGCTGAGCGACAGCGGCCTGTTTCGCAGTCGGTCAAGGGCCACGTCATGGAGCCGGCGCTGATCCCCTATTCGGTCAACGCCCCGCTCTGGTCGCGACGGCGCCTTCAAGGAGCGCTGGCTCGGCCTGCCCGGGCGAGGCGCAAGATCGACTTCACCACGCTCGCGCGGCTGGAACTTTCCCGACAAGACGGTGCTGGTCAAATCGTTCGCCCTGGAGATGGAGGAGGGCAACGCCGCCTCGCGCCGCTGGATCGAGACGCGCTTCCTCACCAAGCAAGCAGGGCGAATGGTTCGGCTACTCCTACGCCTGGAACGACGAGCAGACCGAAGGCACGCTGGTCGAAGGCGCAGGGGCGCGGACCGCGACTTCATGATCAAGGTGCCGAAGTCCGACGAAGCATCCCGACGGCGTCGCGCAAGCAGACCTGGCACTATCCCAGCCGGACCGAGTGCATGGTCTGCCACAGCCGGGCCGCCAACTGGGTGCTCGGCCTGAGCGAATGCAGATGAACAAGGACCACGACTACGGCGGCAGTCCGACAATCAGCTCCGCGCCCTGGAGCACCTGGGGCTCTTCAAGGTCGACTGGTATGACGAGACGCGAGCGCTGATGCGCGAGCAAGCAAGGCCGAGCGGCATGGACGAGAAACTAGCCAACGCATACGTGGCAAAAGCGTTCGCCACGCGCGGCCAGCGCGCGGCGGTGCCGTCGTCGCTGTTGACGCAACCGCCCGACAAGTACAGCAGCCTGGTCGATCCGTACGACAAAACCAAAGACTTGACCTGACGCGCCGCGCTCGTATCTGCACAGCAACTGCGCCCAGTGCCACGTCGAGGCCGGCGGCGGCAATGCCCAGATCGACCTGGAGTTCACGACGAAGCTCGACAAGATGCGCCTGGTCGACGTCAAGCCGCTGCACGACACCTTCGGCATCGCCGATGCGAAGCTAGTCAATCCGGGCCATCCCGAGAAGTCGGTTCTGCTGAAGCGCATCAGCCACCGCGGCAAAGGGCACATGCCGCCCCTGGCGACCGCGATGGTGGATCAGGAAATGGTTGAGCTTATCAGTGCCTGGATCAGGCAGCTGGGTAAAGCACGCGAAACGCCGTTTGTGCGATTGGAAGTGCCGCGCACGAAGTAAGAATAAAGCTGTGACATGAAGTAAGCGGTTCCGGCTTTATCGCAAATTCAAAATACCGCGAAGCGGTTATATCCCTCAGCCCACGGTTCGGCAGCGTACCCTGGGTACAGTGAGGCACAGGAATCTACCCCAAGGGGGTTGCATCAAGGAAAGTGTCATGCCACAGTCATTGACTCAAATACGGGAGCGAATGGGATGAACGTTATGTTTGGGATTACATAGGATACAACCCCTTCGGGATAAGTTTTAGTGCACCGCTCCCTCCCTGCCACAGCGCCCGCATCATCACTCCGCCCGCAGAAACGTAGCGGGCGCGACATGAAAGTATTTCGCCAAAACGATAATCTGCTCCTTGGTGAGCGAGCGTGCCGCTGTTACAACCGCCGAGAGTGTTGACTGGGCGATGCCAACCTTCTTGGCGAGTTGCGCTTGGCTCATTCCATGCCCGCGCAGCAATTCTCGCAAGACATCGGCTTCAGAAACATCAGCGATGGGATGGTGTTTTTCTTCGTAAGCTTCGACGAGATCCGTAAGCACATCGAGGTAACTGCGAACGCCTTCATCCAAGTCGCCCTCTAAGAGATCATCGATCAAGCGCTGGGCCATGGTGAGTTGCGAGTCGTCGAGAAGGTGTGCCAGCGGGAAACGCTTGATTAATTGGAAATAGCTGTCGGGCAGTTTCTTAGCGCTTGGTTGGAGCCGCATGGATTACCTCCATTTCTTTCGCCCAGGCAATCGTCGCGTTCTTATTGCTGGTTTTCGAGGCGGGGGCTTAAAGCACCCGCAAGTTGACGGCCATGTATTCCTGTCGTATTCGGCGTGGTCCATCGGCGCAGAATATAAACGATTTCTTTAGCGTAGTTGACACGAGTGATCAAGCGAAAGCGATTGTTGCCGACATCAAAAATGGTACAGTTGCCCACTTGGTCGGCCGAACCGAATGTCTGTTTAAGTGCCGCGAAGTTGCTCCATTCCGCATGTTTAGCCAACTTGTACCAAGTGGAGAAATCACGCTCCGCAATGGGCGCATCCCCTTTACGAGATGTCCAGAATTCCCGAAGGCGGCGCCGGGAAATAATTCGCACGCCAAACTCTGTTGGAGATTACACACCAATAAAGGCAGTTTAATCGCAATTTGCGATATGTCAAGGGATTCCCCGGCTCGGCACCGGCCTTTGCCTTCTGGCGCTCGCCTTAACTCACCGTCACCGAAATCGTCTGATCGACCGTGGCCCCGAATTGATCGGTCGCCCGGACGACGATGGTCGCGGTGCCCGTTTGGCCGGCGGCGTATTGTAGCGTGAGCATCTCGTTGGCGCCGGCGGCGAGCGACGGCGTGACCAGATTCGCGTTGGTGTTCGAGACTATCGAGTAAGTCAGCTTCTCCGTGCGCTTGAGGATCGTGACACTCGAGATCGTCAGGAAGTTGGCGGCGGTCGCGTCGGTCGGGAAGTTGCTGCCCGTGTAATTATTCAGCGGGATGGTGTCGAACGGCGACGTCTCGGTGGACACATGCGTCGCGGCTAGCGTGGTGAGCACGGCCTGATCGGCGGCGCCGAGAATCTTGCCAAAAACGGTGAAGCCGCCGTTTGTGTTGTCGAGGTTGGACGCGTTGTTCACCAGGTTGAAGAAGAACTGATCGGTGGCGCTGTTGGGAAGGCCGGACAACTTGGCCATCGCGATGGTGCCCTGGGTGTTGGAAACGCCGAATTCGTTGGGCACCGCGGCCAGGGCGGCGATAGCCGGAAGCGTGTGTGTCGTCGGGTCGAAGGTGAAGCCGCCCCCCTGAAGCACGAAGCCGGCTATGAGGCGGTGGAAGATCGAGTTGTTGTAGGCCCCGCTTTGCACGTAGTTGAAGAAGTTGGTCACCGTCTGCGGCGCCTGGGTGTCGAAGAGTTGCACATCGATCGGGCCAGCCGAAGTGTTGAACTGCACGATGCTATTGCTCATGTCGGCGTCGGTGAAATGAGCGGCCAGATCAATGGTGGTGCTGGCGCTATTCGGCGCCACGGCCACGTTCGCGATCGGCGTGCTGATCGTGGGCGGCGTGTCCTGCCGTGTAATCGTGCGGCTGAACGTCGCCTGATTGCCGGCCAGATCGGTTGCCTGGACGGTGAAGATGTTGGCCCCCGTTTGCAGGGCGACGCCGGCGAAGCTGAAATTGCCGGACACGTCGGCGGTGGCGGTGCCGATGGTGTTGTTCGAGTTGTCCTTGAGCACCACGCTGGCGCCGGCATCGGTCGTGCCGACAAGGCTGACCGTGGCCAGCGAAGTGATGTGGTCCCCCAAAACGTTGGTGTCGGAATTCGGATCGAGATCGAGGGTCGGCGTCGTCACGCTCGATTTCAGCGTGAAGGTCACGGTGAAGACGGCGGACGTGCTGTTGTTGCTATCCGTGACTTGCATGCGGAGCGTGTGCGGGCCGTCCGCGAGCGCGGTGCCATGGTTGATGATTGCCAGCTCTGCCGGCGTGAAAGTGAAGGCCCCGCTGTTTAGTTGACCGGTCACATCCACCCAGTTGGCGGAGTTCGGATCATCCAGGCCGGCCTTGAAGGACGTCACCGTGCCGACATTGGTCACGGCGTGCCGGCGATCGTTGGATCGCTGGTGATGCCGTCGGTGGAGGAGCTGCCGGTGTCATGCACCAGCGAGGACGTGATGATGGCCCCCGATAACACGGTCACGTTTATGGTGGCCGGCGTGCTGAGCGGCGTGGTGGCATTGTCGGTCGCCTGCACCGTCAGCGCGATCGGTGAATTGGCGGCGCTGAGCTGCGTATGGTCCGCGACGGTGATCTGCCCCGTGGCCGAATTGATTTGGAAAGCGCCGTTGGCGTTGCCGGCGATGATGGCGTAGCTCAGAACTTGACCCGGATCGGGATCGGTCGCGGTGACGGTGCCGACCACGGTGCCGTTGGCGGCGCTGCTCAGCACATTGAAGTTCTGACCGGTGACGACCGGCGCATGGTTGGCGGTGACGTTCACGGTCACCGTCGCCGAGCTTTGCAGCGGCCTGGCGTTGTTGTCGGTGACCTTCACCGTGAGGCTGAACGTCGGGTTGGTGGTCGCGTTGACGTTGGCCTGATTGTTGATCGTGAGTTGGCCGGTGCTGCTGTTGATTGCGAAGGTGTTGCCGGTGTTGCCGCCCGTGATCGAATACGTGAGCGTCTGCCCGGTGACCGGATCGGTCGCGGCCACGGTCCCAAGTATGGTGCCGTTGACGCTGCCTTGCGCGGCAGTGAACGTCTGGGCGGTGATCGTCGGGGACCTGATTGTTGGTCAGGTTGATGATGACCGGCGTGGCGGGGCTCGTCAGCGGCGGGAAGCCGTTGTCCGAGCACTTGAATCTGGAGGGTGAACGACGGGAAGACGCCGATGTTCAGGTCGGCATTGTTGGCGACCGTGATTTGGCCGGTGGCGCTGTTGATCTGGAAGGTGTTGCCGGTGTTGCCGCTGGTGATCGCATAGGTCAGCGTTTGGCCGGCATCGGGATCGGTGGCCGCCACGGGGCCTCCCACGGCGGTCCCGACCGCGGCGCCATCGACCACGTTGAACGTTTGGCCTGCGGTGACCGTCGGCGCGTGATTGGCCGGCGTCACCTGGATATTGATGGTCGTCGGTTCGCTGCTGAGCGGCGTCGCATCGTTGTCGGTGACCGTCATCACCAACTGGTAGGGCGCGTCGGCGTTCAGATGAGTGTTGTCCGCGACGGTGATTTGGCCCGTGCTCGCGTTTAGGGCGAAGACGTTGTCGGTATTGCCGGTGACGATTTGGTAGTGTCAACGTTTGGCCCGGATCCTGATCGGTCGGCGCTCACGGTGCCGACCACCGTGCCAATGGGGCTGCTTTGCGGCACGCCAAAATTTTGCGGGGTGGCGATAGTCGGAGCGTGGTTGGCGGTCAATTGGATTGTCATGGTGGCGGCGTTCGCCAACGGGAACGAATTGTTGTCGGTGACGGTGACAGTCAACGCGAACGATGGATGCGTCGCCAGCACCAGATCGGCGCCGCTGGCCACCGATAGTTGGCCGGAACTGTTGATCTGGAAAGTATTGTCCGTATTGCCGGCAGTGATCGCGTAGGTGATGCCCTGGCCGCTGGAGCCGCTGGCCGCGACGGTGCCCAGCACCGTGCCCGGGGCGCTGCCTTCGGCGACCGTGAAGTTTTGGGCATTGATGGTCGGGACGACGGTGTTGGCAACCAGGTTGATCGTCACGATGGCCGAGCTGCTTTGCGGCGGCGTGCCATTGTCCGTCACCTGCACGGTGAGCGCGAACGTCGGATGATTTGTGATGTTTAGCTCGCGGTGTCGGCGACGGTGATCTTTCCGGTGGTCGGGTTGATCGCGAAAGCGCTGTTGGTGTTGCCGCCGGTGATGGAGTAGGTCAAAACTTGGCCGGCGTCGGGGTCGTGCGCCTGCACGCTGCCGACGACGGTGCCGTTGGCGCTGCCGGCGATCGCGGTGAGCGTCTGCGCGGCAATCACCGGCGCCTGGTTGGCGGCCGCGGGGGCGACGGTGACCGTGAAGTTCGAGGTCACGGATTTATTCGATTTATCCGTGGCTACCACGGAGATCGGTCGTCGTGCCCGGCGTCAGGAATTGCAGCGTCAGGCGGTTGTTGAACGTGGGATCGAGCGTGGCCGAGGCGATTGCGGGATTGGTGTTGTTGGTCACCGTGTAGGTGAGGAACTCGGTATTGCGCACGATATCGACGCTGTTGACGACTTCGAAGTTTGCCGCCGTCGCGTCCGACGGGAAATTGGTGCCGCTGTAATTGACGAGTGGCACTTGATTCAGTGCTCCGTTGGTCGAGCTTCCCGGCGTGGCGACGGCCACCGCCACGCTGGGCGAAGTGCCGCCGGTCAAGTTCGAGAAGGCGGTCAGCGCGGGAGACATTGGTGCCCGCCAAATTGCCCACGAAAGTCACGGTGAACCTGCCGTTGGAGCCGGTGACATTGACATTGGCGGTGCCGATCGTGCCCGTGCCGGTGATCGCGGGCAAGCCGCGCAATCGCGTTTTGCACATCCGCGGCACTGGCGTTGAAGGCGATCGGGCGCTGGCCACGCCGGCGTTGTTGAGCGTGAAGGTGCCGCCGGTCGGAGAGCCGTTGATCGTGATGGTCTGGACGGTGTTGACGGCTGCCCCCTTGGCGGCGCTTTCATCCACGACAGGTTGCGAGGCCAAATTGTCCACGATGCGCTGGCTGATAGCCGTCGGCGATGGTCGCGAAGACGGTGAAGCCGCCGTTTTGGGCGTCGAGGTTGCTGCTGTTGTTGGCCAGGTTGAAGAAGAACTGGCTGGTGGCGCTGTTGGGGTCGGAGCCGACTTTGGCCATGGCGATCGTGCCGCGCGACGTTGACCGGCGGCTGGGTGGCCGGCGCCGTCGGGGCAGGGCGGGAACTCGTTCTTGACGGTCGGGCCGGTGACGAGCGGCGTGATGGTCGTGGGAGCCGCCGCCAGCGTGAAGCCGCCGCCTTGCAAGACGAAGCCGGTGGCCAGGCGATGGAAGATGGTGTTGTTGAACTTGCCGCTCTTGACGTAATTGAGGAAGTTGGTCACCGTCTGCGGGTCCTGAGCGTCGTCGAGCTGGATATTCACATCGCCCATCGACGTGTGGACGCGCAGGATCGAGTTCGATGTGTCCGCGTCGGTGAAATTCGACGCCAGATCGAGGATTTGATTGGCCGCTCCGGCGCTGACGCTAATGTTGGTGAGCGGCGTGGCGCTGGCGACAGGGGCGTGATCCAGGGCCACGAAGGTTGCCGTGGTTTGATTTTGATTGCCGGCGTTGTCGGTGACGCGCACGGTGAAGTCGTTGATCCCGTTGGTCGTCCCAACGGCGAGTGTTTGGGCGAAGCTGAAATTGCCGTTGGCGTCGGCGGTGGCGGACACCGTCGCGGCCCCGGTCGCAGCCGGTATCAGGTCAACGTGAGCGTTCGGCGATGTGGTGCCCAAAATCGTCACGCTCGCCGAAATAGGCCGGCCGTTTTGGCTTGGATCGGAGGTTGTATCCAGATGCACCGTGGGCACCGACGGGCTTCGCCGATTGCAACGTGAACGTGATCGACGCATTGGCGGTGCCCGCATCGCCGGTGACGGACAGATTGATCGTGTGCACTCCGTCCGCGATGGTGCCGCCGGCCATTTGATTGATGAAGGCGCGCGTCAGCAAGAACGAGCCGTTCGCGTTGGGCGGCGGCAAGCTGACGGCCGCGCGGCCGTCGATGAATCCCGTGAAGCTGCTGACGTGGCCAACGTTGGCGATTTCACCGGCGATGGTCGGATCGGAAGTAATGTTGTCGCTGGCCGTGCCGGCTAACCCGGACGGCCCGTTGAGCCCTGGACCGGACGTGTCGTCGAGCAAATGGACTTCGATAGCCGCCGCGGTGCCGCTCGGTTCGGTCACGGGAATTTCGGCGAAGTTGTAGCCGGTTCCCGCCGTGGTCGTCACGTCAATGCCGGCCAACAAATTGTTGCTGCTGATGAACCCGTCGAGATTGCCCAGAACCGGGGCTGCCGGCGCGGAAGCCGTCGGGTTGGCTGGCCACGCTGATGGAATAGGAGCCGGAGGCGAGCGTCCTGAAGGAATAGGCCCCGGTGGCATCGGTGGTCGTGGTGAAAAAGGTTGGCAAGCCCGCGTTGGTGCCGCTGCCGGTGATGCCCGTCAGGCCGATCGTGACATTGGCGATGGGATTGCCGGTGGTGTCCTTGACGAAGCCCGCCAGCGAGCCGGTGCCCACGGCCGTCAAGATCGCCGGCGGCGGAGCGCCATCGACGTAAGCCAGTCCGGTACCCGGCGGCCGGCACGGGTGAGTTTTCCGCGAACGTCGGGATGCCATGGACGAGCAGCGTCGTGGATAAGAATTGCCGCAGCGAAATACCGACGTTGGCCAAGCCGATGACCGCCAGGTTGTAACCGACCGCCGTCTCACCCTCGGTGATCGAGATTGACGAGACCACGCTGCCGCTGACGATGCCCCCCTGACTGCCGGCGCTCGCCTGGCCACCTAAAAAGCTGCCGTTGGTCGAGATGCTGAGGTTATAAGTGCCCGGATTGAGCTGCAAAAACTTGTAGACGCCGTTGGCGTCGGTTTTGGTGCTGGCGCTGACCGCCTTGCCGTTGATGTCCTTACCGGTCAAGCTGATGGTGGCGCCAGGAAGGACGATTTCACCCGCGTCGAGCACGCCGTTGGCATTATGGTCGATGAAGGCAGTTCCCGTGAGCGCGGCCGGCAAAAGCTTGGGTGACGCTGGTGGCAGGCATGAACCGGTCTTCGAGGGCTTCCACGAGGAGCTTGCGCGTCACCCGTCCTGCTGCTTTGGGCTTGTTCCCGAGCCAGGCACGCTTCCTAAGTAAATTGAAAAGCTGTTGAGCCAACCGGCGCATGAAAATCTCCTCAAAGTCTTAAATCGGGCTGATGCATCGTGAGGGGGATTTGGTGGCCTTCAGGCAATGGGCCAAAGGCGAGTGACTCGTCCGATGAAGGGAACCGCGCTTCCCGTTCCGGCGGGAGACATGCTATTATACGCAGACTTTTCCACCGCACCAAACATTTTACCGGAATTGCCGAGTTGTTTTTTCCCCGCAAGTCAAAAACATCTCCAATGGCGGTACCGCCCGGCAACGCCGCGTGTCTCGCCGGCCACACTCCTTGTGCATTGTTCATATGTTCACGTATGGTCCAGGATCACATCGATCCGGGGTCGGATAAAGCGCGCACTAGGAGGCAAATCGGTTACACATTGCACGCCGATAGAATGAAAAACGGAATTGCGCGAAAAATGAGCGCACGGATGCCAAAAGCGCTTGCGAAATCCGCATCGCCGGTCCGTAGGTCAGGTTTCCAACCTGACCTATCCCGGTCAGGTTGGAAACCTGACCTACATCGTCAATACTGGATTTCCACGCCAAAGTTGATGCTTTGCACCCAGATGTCCGAGCGAACCGGAGTCACAGCCGGGCGGTTCGGTCCGCCGGTGATCGCGGGTGGGAACAGGTTTTGATTGATGGTGAAGTCGATCTGGTCGGCGGCACGGGCGATGCCGTCCAGGAACAAAAACGAGTAGCCGAGGCGCAGGCGCACGTTGGATGTCAACTGATAGCCGACATTGAGGCCGAATTCCGGTGCCACGACCCAATCATTGGAATGCTGCGTGCCAATGTTGCTCGCCAGCGCGTAGACGCCGCCGGCACTGGTGGTCGTCGGTGCTTCCTGGGACACTTGTTTGCGTGGTGCCGTTGATGATGGTTAGCCGTCGCATGCTGCCGGCCGCCATTTTGGTCAATATGTCCAATGACCACCGCTCTCCGAAAATTCCAGTCTGGAAGCCGAATTCGCAGCCATGAAAGTCGTTGATCGTGCGGAAACTGTCACCGGAGACGATGGTGGTGCCGGGCACGAAGGCACCGCCGGTCGCCAGCAGGTTTTGCACCATGTCCAGGCTCTCGCCATAGTGAAGATAGCGGTAGCCAAACAAGGACTCCATGCGCAGCCAGGGCTGCGAGACGAAGCACTCGCGCAAATCGACGTTGGCGCCCCAAAAGGTTTGCATGGCGGCATACGCATTGACCGACCCGGAGCTGACGCCCGGGAACGCGACCAACACCGAGCTGGCGCGTGCCCGTGGTGGCATCGGTGAACGGGCGTGCGATGATCGTCGTGCCGTCCGAAGTCGTGGTGAACGCCTCGCCCTTGCTTTCCGTCACGAAGAAGCCGGCTCCGACGCCCCAACGACGTTCGGGATCAAACCAATAGCCGAAATTGAGCCGGCCCATGATGCGCGGACCCGCTGAAATCGGCGTGTTGCCAATCAAGTCCGTCGTCCCCACGGCGCCGATCACACCCGCGGAGGTCTGCGGCGTGCCCGGGGGACTGGTCGTGGCGATCGCCGGCAGCGGTTTCGCCTTCAGAAAGGCAACCGCGAAATCCGCTTGCACCCAGAATTGCCAGGGATCGCTGACGGCACGCTGCTCGAGCACCATCGGCGTTACTTCGACTTCCGTCGTGACCGCCGGCGACTCCTCGACCGTTTCCGGATCAACCGGGGTCGGCTTGGGCAATTCGAATTCTTTCTTGGCTTGCGGCTCAACCGGCGTGGGCTTGGGCAACTCGAAATCCTTATCAGGCGTTTGAGCCGGCGCCGAGGCCGACCAGCGCTACGTTTAGCAGCAAGCCGCCCAGCAGGACGGCAACCCGGAATCGAAGCATGGGACGGTCCCCTATGTCGTGCCCTGGCCGCGGCGGCCCCTGTCTAGGGAAAGCCGGACGACCTAAGCAGAGAATCTGAAGGACGCGATTATTATCGGTTTAACGGTCATGCCGTCTTTGCCCTTTTTGCAGCCTTCGCGCGCTGCCCGCGAAATCTTGTCTCGCCTTTTCATTGCGTTCTAACATTTGACTTCGCAATAATTGCGCTGGCGGCGAAAATCGCTAAAGATCGCGTCGATGGCTGTCGATTTACTACCCAAGAGCCGTTTTCGTCTTTCGATTAAGGAAGTGTCCCATGCGCATCAAATGCCGGCTACGCGGGGTTTTGGCCTGTGCCGCCCTCGTCGGTTATACCAGCATGATCAATGCGCAGACCACGGGTTCCGGGACTGGCTCAGGGTCCGGCTCCAGTTCGGGCATTGGTTCCGGTTCCGGAATTGGCTCGGGCGGCGGAATTGGTTCCGGGTCCGGTCTGGGGTCCGGCACCGGTTCCACGTCCACAGGAACAACCGGCATCGCCAAGATCAGCTCGGGAATATCGAACACCGGCAAGGGGGGGCCGGGACATCAACTGCGATCCCCGCTACGTCCGATCCTTTTAATACGACCTATGCTAGCCCCTATTCACTGGGGTTGTCCTCCGTATCAACGAGCTTTTCCTATAGCAGCACCGGGGTCAAAGGATCGGGCTTTGGCCAACCCGCCTACGCCGTTGCCACCACGACCACGAGCGGCACCACCGGTCTGGGCAGTTCCACCTCCATCAACAACCAAGGCTTCAACACGCTGAACTATCCGAAAGCCCCTCATTACACGACTGTCTTGAGTGCCAAGTTGCCGGTGGTCAGGCTCGCTCCGATTCAACTCCAAAGTGAGCTTCTCGCATCCTTGGAGCGCTCGGACTTCCTCAAAGACAAGCGTAACATCGCCATCGCGGTCAACGGCTCCACCGTCTTCCTCAAGGGACAGGTAGCCGATCCCGATGAACGCCGCGTCGTGGAAGGCTTCGTCCGCATGACGCCCGGCGTCCGCGATGTCGTCAATGAGTTGGTGGCGCCGCCCATGACGTCGAAGCAGTAAGCGGCCGCGCGGAACTTACTCACTCAATATGCTTGCAAGTGGGTGGCACGCCCTGAGGTACTCCGAAGGGCGTGGGTCGGGTACTAAACACGCCCTTCGGAGTACCTCAGGGCGTGCCACCCGACGCTGTATGTCATGCATTGCTTCGCCTTTCCCACGTCTCAAGTTCTCGGCTCCCTTCTCATCCTGCTCGCCGGTTACGCGGTCTACCGCCGGCTCGAAGTTCGTCTGACGCTGCTGCTCGCGGCCCTGGCTATCGCCGCTTTGGCCGGCAACGTTTGGGTCGTCATTCAAAAGTTCTTCAGCACATTCGCGGACGAAAAATTCGTGGTGCCCATTTGCACCGCGATGGGCTTCGCCTATGTCTTGCGCCACACTGGCTGCGACCAACACCTCGTGCGCCTGCTCGTCAGGCCGCTCACCAGAGTGCGCTGGCTGCTGTTGCCGGGCACGGTCGTCGTCGGCTTTTTGGTCAACATGCCCATCGTAAGTCAGACGAGCACCGCGGTGACCATTGGCCCGGTGGTGATTCCCATTTTGTTCGCCGCGCGTATATCTCCGCCAACCACCGGTGCCGCGCTGCTCTTGGGAAGTTCCATCGGCGGCGAGCTTTTCAATCCCGGTGCGCCGGAATTGCGCACGGTCATCGTGGAAAGCCGCACTGCCGCCAGGCGCCTTCAACTTCCATTCGAGGATTACACGACCGAGCGCTGCGTCGCAGCGCATTTTGCCGCTCAATTTGCTGGGTCTGGGCGTGGCCGCGCTGCTCTTTTGGCTGACGTCCGTGCGCGAGGGTGGCATCAGGCCAAGACGGATCGTCACTCATCGCGCCCACGGCCGAAATCGGGGCATTGAAGGTGAACCTGGTCAAGGCCATGGTGCCGTTGGTTCCTTTGGTGTTTCTCTACGCCGCGGCGCCCCCTTGGCAACTTTTCGAGATTCCGCATGGTTGGCTCGAAGATTTACCTGAGCCGCTAGCCCCGCCGGGTCGCTTCGAGAGCCGCCTCATCGGCCTGGCAATGCTGATTGGCAGCGCAACCGCGGGCCTGGTCGTTTGGCGGCGCGGGCTCGACACCGCCAGGGCGTTTTTCGATGGCGCCGGCTTTGGCTTCACTCATATCATCTCGCTGATCGTCACCGCCAACTGTTTCGGCTCCGCCATCCAAGAGTTGCGCCTCACCGATGCTCTCGGCAGCGTCATTCAAGATGATGCCGCCGTGCTGATCTGCCTCGCGGGCTTGGTCTCGCTGGCGTTCGCCTTTTTGTGCGGCTCGGGGATGGCCGCCACGCAGAGTTTGTTCGTCTTGTTCGCCGAGCCGGCCTTGCGTGCTGGTGTCGATCCGATGCACGTCGGCGCCGTCGTCGCCCTTACCGCCGCCGCGGGGCGCACGCTTTCGCCGGTCTCCGCCGTCAACCTCATGACAGCCCGGCTCACGGACACGAGTTCCTTCGAGCTCACCCGCCGCCTCGCGCTGCCGGTGCTCGCGGCGGCAGGCGCCATCATTCTTACGGCAATCGTGTGGCAGCCGGGGCCGTGAAAACCATAAAACAAGAAAGGCCAGCGCGAGTATTTGGGTGGAGTTTATGGGTGGCATGCCCTAAAAGGAAAGACGAGGCAGAATTAACCACGGATAACACGGATGCCACGGATAAGACAGACGCATGAGGAGCCGCCTTCCCTGCTTTTCTTATCCGTGCCATCCGTGTTATCTGTGGTTCGTATTTCATCCTAAAGGTACTCGGAAGGTCGTGCGCGGCAAATCAGCACGCCCTTCGGAGTACCTCAGGGCGTGCCACCCACTGTGGAGACATGAAACGCCATGCTCATCTTCGATGCCCATCTCGATCTCGCCTGGAATGCCATCGATTGGAACCGCGATCTCCGTTTGCCGGTCGAGCGCATTCGCCAAATGGAAAAGGACGCCGGCCTTACCGACAAGGGACGCTGTTGCAATACCGTCTCTTTCCCCGAGCTGCGCCGCGGGAAAGTCGTCGTCTTCATCGCCACGCTGCTGGCGCCGCCTCTTTCGTGCCGGCGCCATGCCCGCGATCCAGCGCTATGCATCGATGAACGCAGCCTATGGCGCGGCGTATGGTCAACTCGCGTATTATCGCGGGCTGGAGCAAGAGGGCTATTTGCGCTTCATCAAGGATTGGCCCACGCTCGAATCCCACGTCAATGCGTGGAAGCGCGACGAGCAATCCGCCACTTTGCCGCTCGGCTTCATCCTCAGCATGGAGGGAGCCGACCCGGTGCTAAGGCCCGATCAGGTTGAAGAGTGGTACGATGCCGGCCTGCGCATCATCGGACCGACACACTACGGCATCAGCCCGTATGGCCACGGCACCGGCACCGAAGGCGGCCTGTTCCCGCCGGGCAAGCCGCTCCTCAAGGAGATGGAGCGCGTCGGCATGATCCTCGATGTGACCCATCTGTCCGATCAGTGTTTCGATGAAGCGCTGGAGATTTACGGCGGCCCGGTCCTCGCCAGCCACCACAACAACCGCACGCTCGTGCCCAATCAGCGCCAATTGACCGACGAGCAAACACGCCGCCTCATCGGCCGCGGCGCCGTCATCGGCATCGCCCTCGATAGCTGGATGCTGCACCCCGATTGGGTCCGCGGCGAGTCCAAGCCCGAAATGGTCAAGCTCGAACGCATGCTCGACCACGTCGACCGCGTCTGCGAATTGGCCGGCAACGCCCGCCACGTCGCCATCGGCACCGACCTCGATGGCGGCTTCGGCCGCGAGCAATCCCCTTGCGACTTGGACACCATCGCCGACCTGCAAAAAGTTCCCGACATGCTCCGCGCCCGCGGCTACGGCGAAGCGGACATCGAGGGCATCCTGCACGGCAATTGGCTGCGATTCTTCAGGGAAGCGTGGAGGGAATGAGTGATGAGAGCGAGTGGCGAGTGGCGAGAAAATGCGAAGATCGTACCGTGAGGTTTTGACGATGGGCATGGACCGCAAAGTGACATTCACCGCGACCGGACCGATTTGGCCGCGGCTGGCGGACTTTTGCGCGGCACGGCAATTTCCGCTCAAGTTGATGATGATTGACGGCGAGTTGTCATTTCCCGATGAGCAACCGCCGGATGGTTGGCAAGACCTGCGCGTCGGCACGCCGCTGGGGATGGTGACGCTCTGGCCGTGAATGCGACGGTGTCCGCGTGGTGACGTGGGGCAATGCCGAGGGACCGTTGTTGGAAGCATGGAACCGACTCACATCGGCCCTGGCGGAAGCGTTCGGCGGCACGGTGGAGCAAGGAGCCGCGCACGAAGTAAGCGGGCCCCCGAGCGTCGGTTAAACCGCTACTGCGTGCCGGCTTATGCCGAACCGGCCTTAGTGACGTGCGCAGGCTCGCTGCACCATCTCCTCCACCACGCTGCGCAAAACCTCCCGCTGCCAATCGACTTGATGCACCGGCCAACCTTGCACCGTCCAGCCGTTTTCGCGCACGACATGTGGCTTGCCGCGCTCATGAACGTACCGCTGGCATTTTTGCTCGGCCGGCTCCAGCTTGCGTTTGGTGGGCCAGGCGTTGCTGCGCCGCCGCGTGATGACGTCATTGTCGAGGATGGTGACGATGCACGGCTCCGGCAGGTCGAGAAAGCGCCAGGCCAACACCTCGTGGCTGGATGTCGCGTATTTTTCCTTCAGTGCAAGGAGATCGTAATCGAATGCCGGGGCATCATCGGCGAACCAACAGGTCGGCACCAACAGGCGATAAGCAAACAGGTTTGCCAGCGACTCGCCCGTCATCGCTCCGGTCTGGCCCGGTTCCATGCCGAGGCGCACGAGCAAGTCGCTTTTGAGATGCTCGCCGATTTCATGGGCGACCGTCCATTGATGGCGTTCCTCGCGCGGCTCGGGACGAAGATAGATTTGCTTTTTGCCGCCGGCCCGCTGGGCACGCCCGCGCTGCGCTTGACGGTTGTCGAGGCAGATGACCATCCCCAAGTGCTTTTGCGCCAGCGCGATCGCATCCACCGGCGGCTGCTCGATGCCGGCCGCCTTTAACAATTCCTCGACCATGCGATCGACCGACGTGACTACGTCCTCGCGTGGAAGGTCGTCAAACATGGAAGCGTCCTGTATTCGCCTCCCCTTACGAAGGGGGGCGGAGGGGCTTTACGGCACCCAATCCATCTCCGGCGTCACGCTCAAGCAGAATTCGGCCAGCAGCTTGGCGGCACGCTCCAAATCCTTGACGCTCACCACTTCAACGGGGCTGTGCATGTAGCGGTTGGGGATGCCCACGAGGCCGGCAGCGACGCCGTCGCGCGCCAACTGGATGGCGTTGGCGTCGGTGCCCGTCGCACGCGGCACGCCTCGCGGTTGCATCGGCGATCTCGTTGGCCTTGGCAACATCGGTCAGGCGTTCGCAGACGTGGGGATTGATATTGGGGCCGCGAAAAATGACCGGGCCGGCGCCCAGCTTGGTGTCGCCGAGTTGCTTCTTTTCATTGCCCGGCGTATCGGTGGCATGCGTCACATCCACCGCGATGCCCACGGTCGGATGGATGCCGTAGGCGCTGGTCGTCGCGCCGCGTAGCCCGATCTCCTCTTGCACCGTGGACACGCAGTAGACCGCCGCCTTGAGCGGTTGGTTGTGCAGCAAGCGCAGCGTTTCCATCACGGTCCAGACGCCGACCTTGTCGTCAAGACCCGGCCCCGAGATCAGGCCGTTGCACAGTTCGCGGCAACTGAGCTCGACGGTCACCGAATCGCCGGGCGTGATGAGCGTTTCGGCGTCGGCCTTGTCCTTGGCACCGATATCGACCCAGATGTCATGAAACTGCGGGACCTTGTTGCGCTCGTCGCCGGTGAGCAGGTGCGGCGCCTTGCGCGACCACGCCGGGCACGCCGCCCCCTTTGGCCCACACCATGAGCTTTTGGCCCAGGAGGATTTGCATGTCCCAGCCCCCCATGGGCTGGACATAGAGAAAGCCGGCATCGTCGATGTGCTGGACCATCAGCGCGATTTGATCGCAATGGCCCGCGAGCATGATGCGCGGCGAGCCCTTGGGGTTGAGCACCGCCAAAACGTTGCCATGGCGGTCGGTCCGCATTTCCTGGGCGAGCGGCTTCGCCCAGACGCGCACGACCTCTTGGATTTGGCGCTCGAAGCCCGACGCACTGGGCGTGTTTAGTAAGTTTTTAAGAAACGCGTACGACGGCTCGTGCATGAGGCCTCCCCAAGAATCATGGCATAAAGTGTCCCCTTATTATAACGGAATCGTTTTATAACGGAATCGTTTAGCCGCGACGCGCAGCGGAGCGCGAATCCAGCGGAGCGACGCGTCTCGTAACGAGAATCATCGAGGCAAAGTGACGCTGCCGAGGAAGGGGAGGCGCAGCGTGGACGTGTGGCTGTCGCCGACAGTGCGGTCATGCTGCGCCAATGGAGAGGAGCGCGGTGAGTGTTTCATCCGGCGTGACGATGCCGGCGAGGATGACGGCGCGGCTGGGTTCGAGCGCCGGTTGACGCGGGGCGGAAGGGGCGGCGGGCATCGGTTCGGGCAGATAGCGCGGCGCTTCGGGTATGCGCGGCGTCACGCCATCATCCGGCTCGATGGACATTTGATTCCGAATTTCGACTAACTCCACCATGCTTCGCAAACGCTGCTCCGCGCGAACGGAGAGCGCCTGCGAGGGAATGGGCCCCCATAATACGGCCACGCCGTTCGCGACCTTCACCCCCAGATTGAGCGTGCCCAGTTGCGGATCGTCGGATATGGCTTTGCGGGCTTGCACCGTTTGCCAGAGATCGCGAAAGAGGGCCTCGTCCGGGGTTTGAGCGCCAAGGCCGCGGGTCGCAAGCAAGGCAATTATTGCGGCGACCAGGTTGCATGGGCGAAGTTTGCGATGCATGGGGACACTCAAAGTTTCGGGTGCTGTGCACGGATGGCGGTTCGAATGCGTCTTTAATAATTCTGGCGGCGAATGCCCAGGAAAGAAATGCTGAGGCGGAAAAAAATGATCAGGAAAGTGAAGCGAGCGTTAAAGTTTTCGGAGCGTAGGGAACGCTCTGGCGTCAATGGTCGCGTACGCAGCAACGCGGTGGAAAACGACTTCATTTTTCGCGGGGGATTGATTATTTGACTGATCCGCGGGACTCGGAGTGCCTCATCCCGCGGCTTGGTACTTGTTGGGGATTCAAGCCGCGGGATGAGGTACTCCGAATCCCGCGGATCCTACGCATGGATCGCCTTGTCCCAAGCCGCCCGCGCAGCTTCGCCAACCGCTTCGGACAGCGTTGGATGGCCATGGCACGTGCGGGCCAAATCTTCGGCACAAGCGCCAAACTCCAGCGCCAGCACTCCCTCGGCAATCATGTCCGAGGCGCGCGGGCCCAGGATGTGCATGCCCAACAAGCGGTCGGTCTGGGCGTCGGCGATGATCTTGACCAGGCCTTCCGTCTCATCGAGGCACTTGGCTCGGCCGTTGGCCTGGAAGGGAAACTTGCCGACTTTATAAGGCCGGCCGCCGGCCTTCACTTGCTCTTCCGTCAAGCCCACCGCGGCGAACTCGGGAGCGGTGTAAATTACGCTCGGAATGGCCGCGTAGTTGACGTGGCCCGCTTTCTTGGCCAGGTTCTCGGCGACGGCGATGCCCTCTTCGCTCGCCTTGTGCGCCAGCATCGGGCCGTCGATCAAATCGCCGATGGCGAACACTCCCGGTACGCTGGTTTCGTAACGATCGTTGACCTTGACCTTGCCGGTCTTCTCGTCAGTTTGGACTCCAGCCTCTTGCAGCCCAAGTCCGGAAGTGTATGGCCGCCGGCCCACGGCGACGAGCACCCTGTCGCCGGTGAATTCGCCCGCTTGGCCGGCTTTTTCCGTTCGCACGGTGACTTGATTGCCGGCGCGGGCGGCGCCGGTGACGCGCGTTTCCAGGTGAAACTCCAGCCCTTGCTTGGCCAGCGAACGCGTCAACATGCCGGCGAGTTCACCATCGTTGAGCGGCAACAGCCGCGGCAAAAACTCGAGGACCGTGACCTTGGACCCCAGCCGCGACCACACGGAACCAAGCTCCAAACCGATATAGCCGCCGCCAATGACGATCAAATGGTTAGGCACCGCAGGCAATGTCAGCGCTTCGGTCGAGCTGATGACCTGGTTGCCGTCGAACGGTAGGAAGGGCAGGGGGGTCGGCTCGCTGCCGGTGGCCAACAATATCGCCGGAGCCTCCAGCTCCGTCTGTTTGTCGCCGCTAACGCTGACTTTGCCCTTGCCGAGCAATTTCGCCGTGCCCGTGAAGGGTGTTATCTTGTTTTTGCGAAAGAGAAAGGCCACGCCGTCGGTGAGACTTTTGACGATGGCATCTTTGCGGGCCAGCATTCTCGGCACATCGATTTTCGCGCCCTCGGCGATGATGCCGTGGCGGTCGAAGCGTTTTTGCGCCAGGTAAAAAAGCTCGCTGGAATCGAGCAGCGCCTTGCTCGGAATGCAACCGATGTTGAGGCAAGTGCCGCCCAGGGTTCGGCTTTTTTCGACGCAGGCCACCTTCATGCCGAGTTGCGCCGCACGGATAGCGGCCACATATCCGCCGGGCCCGGCGCCGATGACAACGAGATCGAAATGTTCGGGCATGGTGGCTTTCCCAATTACGTAGGTTAGGTTTCCAACCTGACCGGATTCACGCAGTTACCGCAACTTGATCAGCTGAAAAAAAACGGTCAGGTTGGAAACCTAACCTACTAGATGTCCAGCATTAATCGTTCGGGGTCTTCGAGGCATTCCTTGACGCGCACCAGAAACAGCACGGCTTCGCGGCCGTCGATGATGCGATGGTCATAGGTCAGGGCCAAGTACATCATGGGCCGAATGACGACCTGACCGTCGCGCGCGACCGGGCGCTCCTGGATCGCATGCATGCCCAAGATCGCGCTTTGCGGGGGATTGAGGATCGGCGTCGATAACATCGAGCCGAAGATGCCGCCATTGGTGATCGTGAACGTGCCGCCCTGGAGATCGCCGACGCTGATCTTGCCGTCGCGTGCCTTGAGCGCCATCGTGGCGATGGCTTTCTCGATTTGCGCGAACGTCATCTGGTCGGCATCGGCAAGGACAGGAACCATGAGGCCTTTCTCCGTGCTGACGGCGACGCCGATGTTGTAATAATGCTGTTGGACGATATCGGCGTCTTCAAGCCGGGCGTTGACCAGCGGAAACGCCTTGAGTGCCTGGATGGTGGCTTTGACGAAGAAGCCCATGAACCCCAGCCCTACATCGTGCTTTGCCTTGAATTTCTCTTTGTAGCGTGAGCGTAACTCGGCAATGGCCGACATGTCGGCTTCGTTGAAGGTAGTCAGGCTGGCGGTCTGCTTTTGCGATTGCAGCAGGCGTTCGGCGATGCGCTGGCGAATGGCGGACATGCGCTCGCGGGTTTCGCGGCCGGTTCGCGGCAGCGGAGCAGGGGGAGAAACGCTGAGTTGAGGCGGGTTTCGTTGGTCGAGGGCTTCTTGCACGTCGGGCTTGAGCACGGCGCCGCGGCCCCGAGCCGGCGAGACGTTCCGTCTGGACTCCCTTTTCCGCGGCGAGACGGCGCGCTGCCGGCGAGAGCGTGGCTTTGACACCATCGTTCGGCTCATTCCTTTTTTCCGCGATTGATTGCGCGGCAGCGCTTGGCGGCGCCGGCGTCGCAGGTCTGGGCGCGGCTGCCGAGCTATCGATCGTGCCGACGACGGAACCGATGGCGACCGTTTTTCCCTCCGCCACCTTGATGCGCAAAACGCCGGCAGCCGGGGCGGGCACTTCCTGCGTCGCTTTTTCCGTCTCCAGCTCAAAGAGCGGCTCGTCGGTGGCAACCTGGGCGCCATCCTTTTTCAGCCAGCGCGCGATGCTACCTTCCGAAATGGACTCGCCGACCGAGGGCACTTTGATGTCGATGGGCATGTTGATTCCATTTTATGATTACTGGCTCCCAGCGATTTATCGAAAAATATCATGGCACCTCGTGCAAGTTGCCATCAAACTTTTGGCCGATTGCGCCACAGCGCCGGCATTCTTGGCATGAGCCGCGGCGGCCAGGGCGCTCGCGTCCACCCGCATCTGGGTGGCGATTTCGTTCCAAGATGTATTGGTCTTCTTGCCTTGATCGCTTGCGGGGGCGTAGGCGTGCGCAACTAGCCCGAGCATGTTGAGCTTGTCGCCCAGCAGAGCTGCCTGCTCGAATTGAGGAGCGTCGAGGCCCTTGGCATCGGCGAGATTCTCGATCTCGTTTTCCATGTCAAAGCCGCCGACTTTGATCCCGGAAAACATCCGCATCACGGTTTCCAGATCGAGTTGTTTTTGCAGGGGAACAATGCCAACGTGGGCTGCCGCCGGGTCTCCTTGGTAATCCATCGTCAACGTCGCCGCCAGTTTGCGGGCCTCGTCGGCCTTGCCCGTGCCGGCGACCTTGATAAGCTTGAGGGCCTGGTCGCGCAACGCCGCTCTTTGCACGACGTTGTCTTTGCCGTTCTGAGCATACACGGCGATCATGAACGCCGCCATCTTCACGCGGCCCTGGCCTTTCTTCAGGAACGAGGATTTTGCCAACTCGGCGTCGATGTGCTTTTTCTCCAGCTCGATGAGCTTGGGCAAGTCCGCCGCGGGCACGGGGGCTTGCCCATGGCCCGATGCCGCCAACATTCCGAAGGCCACGGTGACGATCACGGTTGCCGCCGTCAAACGATTCGGACGTGTCATAAGGAAATCTCCAAGGAGCCGCGCACGGAGTAAGCGGACTGACAGGCTCCAACGTGGTTCACCGCTTACCACGCGCGGCTCTTTCCATCTTACAAACGTATGCGTTACTTTGCCCATGACAAACGCCTTTCGTCCTCCTATGTTGACGCTATCCAAGCCCCCGGGGCCCCCTTGGCAAGACGGGGAGAGCTTGACCCATCCAACCGAACGAGATGATCCATGTGCAGCAGCCTCTCCCGATGTTGGTTTCTCCTTGCCGTATTGATGTTTCTCCCCGCCTGTAACCGAAGCACCGGCAAGACACGCGTGGCGTTCGTGAGCAACAACGCTCACGGCTTTTGGACCTATGCCGAGCGTGGCTGCGAGAAGGCGGCCCAGGAAACAGGCGTTGATCTCGTCTTTCGGCGGCCTGATAAAGGTGACTCGGCGACGCAGCAAAATATCATCAACGATCTCATGGTCACTGGGATCAAGGGACTGGCGATTAGCCCCAACGATGCCGGCAACCTCCAAGAATTTCTCAAGAACAAGGTATCCCCGAAGATTCCGCTGATAGCCACGGACAACGATGTGCCGGATCCCAGCGTGCGCCGCTGCTACATCGGCACACACAACTACCGTGCCGGCCGGGCCGCCGGCGCACTCGTCGAAAAGGCCGTTCCTGACGGCGGCAAGATCGCGATTTTTGTAGGCCAAATGGACTCCCCCAACGCCGTCGAGCGCCGCCAAGGCTTGCTCGATTATTTGGCCGGTGTCCAGCAAACGGAGATCGACAAGAAAACGCCTCCCGACGCCGCCAATTTGGCCGTCGGCAAATACATCCTGGTGGCCACGCTCACCGACGATAGTCTGGAGCCCAACTGCCTCAACAAGGCCCAAGAGATTCTGCGCATCGATCCCGATCTCAAATGCTTGATCGGCTTGTGGGAATACAATCCCCCCGCGCTATTGCGGGCGGTTCGCGGCTCAAGCAAGGCTAAGCCGGCCATCGTCGGCTTTGACGAGAACTTCCAGACGCTCGAAGGCATTCAATCGGGCGAAATCTTCGGCACGGTCGTCCAAAATCCGTTTTTGTTCGGTTACGAGTCGATCAAAATCCTCGCCGCGCTCGCCAAGGGGGACGACAGCGTCCTCAAAAACCGCAAGGACATCGACGCCCAAAACCGCATCTACATTCCCCATCGCGTCATCATCAAAAACGCCGGCAACCAGCGCATCGGCGACTCGCCGACCATCGACGTGGACGAGTTTTTCCCGGAAGTGAAGAAGCTAAGAGGCGAGAACAAGTAACCGGATCGCCGACACGTTTATGGTTGCCATTCTTGAAGCCCAAGGTATCAGCAAGCAGTTTCCCGGCGTTCGTGCCGTCGACGACGTGAGCATCCACGTCATGGCGGGCGAAGTGTTGGCCGTAGTTGGTGAAAACGGCGCCGGCAAGTCAACGCTCATGAAAATCCTCGGCGGCGTCCAGCGCGCCGATACGGGCACCATTCGCGTCGGCGGCGAAGCCGTGACGATCACCTCGGTCAAAGACGCGGAGCGCCTCGGCATTGCGCTCATTCACCAGGAATTAAACCTCGCGCTCGACCTCGATATCGCCGGCAACGTCTTCTTAGGCCGGGAGCCGACACGTTTTGGACCGTTGCATCTCATCGACCCCGTGATTTACGAGAATGCAACGCGCATCATACGCCGCCTCGGCCTGGAGCAGTCGCCGCGCACTCAGGTCAGCAAACTGTCGGTGGGCCAGCAACAGCTTGTTGAAATCGCCCGTGCCTTGTCTCTCAAATCGCGCGTGCTGATTCTGGACGAACCTACGTCGAGCTTGACCGAACGCGAAACGGCCCGCCTTTTTGATGTCGTCCGCGACTTGAAAAGGGACGGCATCAGCGTCATCTATATCTCACATCGGCTCAAGGAAGTCGAGGAAATAGCGGATCGCGTCAGCGTGTTGCGCGACGGCCGCAACGCCGGCGAATTGCCGCGCGCGAACATCCATCACAAGGCGATCGTGCGTCTCATGGTGGGACGCGAGCTCAAGCAGTTCTTTCAGCGGACGCGCCATGACGGCGGCGGCAACGCGGCGCCGGCGCTTCAAGTGCGCAACTTGCGCTGGTCGCGCAGCCAGGCCAAGGGCATATCGTTTGATCTGAAAGCCGGTGAAGTGGTCGGCATGGCCGGCCTGATGGGCGCTGGGCGCACTGAGCTCGCCGAGACCCTGTTCGGCATCCGCCCTCATGTCACGGGCACCGTCGCCTTCGCGGGCCAACAACAAAACATTCGCCGGCCGGCGCAAGCGATCAAGGCGGGGTTATTTTTGGTGCCCGAAGATCGCCGGGTGCAGGGCCTGGTGCTGGCGGGCAGCGTCAAGATGAACATCAGCTTGGCCAGCATGAATCTGGTGGCGCTGCTGGGAATCATCCAGGCGGGCAAGGAACGCATGCTCGCGGAGTCGATGAGCGAGCGCCTCAACGTCCGCACTCCCAGCATCAACCAGCGGGTCGGTCTCTTGAGCGGCGGCAACCAGCAAAAGGTGGTTCTCGCCAAGTGGCTGTGCCGCACGCCGCGTGTGCTCATCCTCGACGAGCCGACTCGCGGCATCGACGTGGGTGCCAAGAGCGAAATCTACGCACTCATGGACAAACTCGCCCAGGAGGGCATGGCCGTCCTCATGATCTCCAGCGATCTGGAAGAAATCTTGGGCATGAGTGACCGCGCCTTGGTGATGCACGAAGGCTCGCTGGCGGGCACGATCGAGCGCTCCGCCATGTCGGAAGAGGCCATCATGCACTTGGCGACGGGTGGTAAATAAAGCCAAGCCCCACCATGAGGGTACTCCCGAATGGTGGGGGTCAGAGTGTGACATATCCCCACCATTCGGGAGTACCCTCATGGTGGGGCTTGAAGATAATCATGAAAAAACTTCTCGGCATCACGGTCTTTCTAATCCTGGTTTATGTCACCTTGCTTCTCTCGCATGAGAACGCGGCATCGGCGGACACTCATTTTCTGATTGGCCAACGCCTCGGACTTTATGGCATTCTCAGCCTCGCCGCCGGCTTGCTCATCATCGCAGGCGGCATCGACTTGTCGATGGGGTCGCTCGTTTGCTTATCGTCCACGGTGTTTGGTCTGCTCATCGTCAAATATGGTTGGTCCGTGCCCATGGCATTCATCGCCATGCTGTTGCTCGGCATCTTGGTGGGCCTTATCAACGGGCTTTTGGTCACCAAGCTGCGCTTGCAGCCGTTCATGGTGACGCTATGCGGACTATTTATTTTTCGCAGTGTGGCTCGTTGGCTCACCAACGACGCCAAGATCGAGGAACTGGCGGCCCCGCTGCGCAATCTGTCGGCGTTCTTCGAAGGAGCCATATTCGGCTTGCCGGTGTATCTGATCATCTTGATGGGATTGACGGTCATTGCCGTCATCTTTCTGCACTTCAGCGTGATTGGACGCTATTTTGTCGCCCTGGGCAGCAACGAGCAGGCCGCGCGCTTTTCCGGCATCCCGGTCGACTTTTACAAGATCCTCTCCTACGTGATCTGTTCCTTTCTCACGGCGCTCTACGCTTTTTTATCGGTGATGAATTCTCCCTCGGTAGCGCCATCGTCCGCCGGCCAGGGAGACGAGCTCATCGCCATCGCCGGTGCGGTTCTCGGCGGCGTCTCCTTGCGCGGGGGCGAGGGAACGGTTTACGGCATGATCGTCGGCACGCTGATCATTCGCCTGCTCAGCATGATGAACACATTTTGGAACATCCCCTCCGCCGTCGAAGGCATCATGATCGGCGTTATTTTGCTGGTCGGCATCACGCTGGATGAGTTGTTAAGGCGCCGGGAGAGCGCGCGGGTCAAATGAGCGGTCAGAAAACGAGGGGCGAGTGGCGAGGGCGAGTGGGGATCGGCGTGGAAAAAGAAGTGCTAGCGTCGGAAAATGTTTTCACACACTCGCCTGCACGCCGATTTTTTACCCCGATAGGGGTTGCATCTCACAGCCCAGGGTTCGCGCCGCGTACCCTGGGTGCAATGACCCACGAAGAAACACCCCGAAGGGGTTGCTGCATGGTCCCAAACAGAGCGTTGACCCTGGTCGGCCAAACTGATGTGAAGATAGGGTTATGATGACGTTAGCCTCGATGCAACCCCCTCGGGGTAGGGTTGGTCTCCGTTCCATTCCCAGGGTACGTTACGCGAACCCTTTTCTATGTGTGGCAAGAAGGTTTTCATCGGGGATGCTGGCGACTCTATAGATACGAGGATTTTTGGCCGCGCCCACGTAGCACGCAGTCCGAGCACACCCAGCGTCGCGGTCTGCCCTTCCTTGTCCTCGCTTCATGCGATCATTGCTCTGCAAGCTGTCCCTTCGACTCGCGGCGAACGCCTCTGCTGGACTTTGGCCATCGGCTAACCCTAACCTTTTTCCTGGAATGTATCGCCCTTGTTGCCAAGAGCGACCATCGAATTGGCTTCATGGAGGATCGCGCCGATGCCTCGGTCACGCCCCTCGATACTGGGCTCGGCGCTCCCCTGGGGGCGCTAAGGGTCTCTTGTGGAAGGTGGCGCAACAAAGGCGGTCTCGCTGCTTCGTCGAAGTCCGCTCCTTTCTTTCCTGGAGGATTGCTTTCGAGCTTGGCTCCAACAGAATCATGCTCTCGCCAAACCTTGATACAACTGGCTCTGATCGAATTTCTCCCCGCGACCGCCGACCCGGTACAAGGCCAACGCCAATTTCCGCATCACGCCGATCACGGCCGGCTTGCCTTCGCCACGCCGCAGCGCCTTTTGCTGCATGTACCAACTATGCACCGGCTCTTGCTTGACCCAACGCAACGCCGCCAAATACAACCAACGGCGAACCTTCGACGAGCCGCGCTTGCTGATTTTCAACTTGCCCTGCCATTGGCCGCTCGAGCGTTCGGCCAGGTTCAAACCCATCGCCTTGCGATAGGCAGCTCCGCAGTGATAGCTACTGGGATCGCCTAGCTCCACCCACAAAACGCACGCCGTCGGCACGCCGACCACCTCACCCATGCCGCCAATCGCCGCATGCTCGCGCGTTAACGCACGCAAACGTTTTCGCGCCGCCGCTATCTCGCCTCGGCAATGCTGTATCTGCCGCGCGTAACGCCGCAGCCGCTCTTCGTCCCAGCGACCCATCGACACCCCGGCCGTTTGCCGGTGCGGTGTCCACGAGCGCTGCGCTTTTTCCGCCGACAAATACTGACGTGACCATCGGCGCACGCACGCTGCGCATCGACTGCGCCCGCCAGGCCTCGCGGGCCGCCATGCTCCGCCAAGCAACGGAGTAGCGTGCCCGATGTTAATTGGACAAGCCGCGTCGCTTCCGGCCAATGCCGACTTAGCAACGCTTCCACTCGGCCACACCATAGCATCATCTGGCGCCGTTGACCGTCCATCCATTCCACTTGATAAGCCAACTCTTGCTCCATCTCGCTTGGCGTTTTCATGGGCCAAGGCCAACTGCGTCCCTGGGCAGCCAGTTCGGCGATTATCGCGGCGTCTTTGCCGTCGTGCTGCGAAGGCACGCCATCAAACACTTCCGCATAATCCGACGCTTGCTTGGGACTGACCCGATGGACTTCCAAATCGGCCTTAACGAGCGCTTGCCGCAACGCGTCGCCATAAGTACCCGTTGGTTCCAGCGCCACGACCAACCGCCGACCGCAGTCTGACCTGACGCAGACATTCCACAAGCCGGGCCACATCAAACGGATTGCGGACATGCCAAGGCCGATCAAAATCATCCGCACCCCATCGAAGGGTGCAGCGGATCGTTTCTTTGCCAATATCCAAGCCCGCATGCACCACCGCTTGCTCCCGCTCACGCCACCACGACTCCGGCTCAACCCGATTGACATCCACTGCCCGATATGCTCTGCTCTTCATGGGGATGACCTCCTGTACGTGGACCGGTATTCGTTCACCGAACACCACTATTCCACTTTCGAGGCATCCCCTTTGTCCACCCTTTCTATAGCCAACTGGGCTGTGAGATATAACACCTACGGGGGTAAATCCGCCCATAACCTACGCCCGCTCACCCCTCGCCCCTGCTTGGCGTGGGCATACAATATTCGCAAGAATTCCTCACACCGGGCCCACGGTCAACCTCCGTGGGTTTTGCTGTCTCGCGGGAGGTCGGTTTGGCACTTATGGATCAGGCACGCATCGCGGCGGCGGTGCGGGAAATCTTGTTGGCGATCGGCGAGGATCCGGAGCGCGAAGGTCTGCGCGACACCCCGCAGCGGGTGGCGCGCATGTACGACGAGATGTTTGCCGGTCTGCGCACCGATCCGGCGACCGTTCTTGGCAAAACGTTCACTGAAAAATATGACGAGATGGTCGTAGTCAAGGATATCGGCTTCGAGAGCATGTGCGAGCATCACCTGTTGCCGTTTTTCGGCAAGGCGCACATCGGCTACTTGCCCAACGGCAAGATCGTCGGCCTCAGCAAGCTCGCCCGGGCAGTCGAGATTCTTTCACGCAGGCCGCAAGTGCAGGAGCGCATGACCCAGGAGTTGGCCGATCTGCTCATGCAGGAGTTGGACGCACGCGGCGTCGGCGTCATTTTGGAGGCGGCGCACACCTGCATGTCGATTCGCGGCATTCGCAAACCCGGTGCCATTTGCACGACGAGCGCCATGCGCGGCTCTTTCCAGGCCAACCTGTCTACCCGCTCCGAGTTGCTGGCCCTTATCCACGACAAACGCTAAGCCCATGCTTGCCATCTTTTGCCTGCGATTGGCCTGGGGCCTGGCCGCTTCGCTCTTTGTGCTATCCGTGAAAGAGGTTCCCCCGCGCTTTTTTCGTGTGCAATACTTAACGGCATTGGGGCTTTTAGCCGTGGCCGCGTTCTTCGAGCGCGAGGAAGCGGCGTTATCGACCTGGGTCATCTTGGGCGTGGCCATGACGCTCAGCTTTCTCGGCTCCATCATCTGGCATTTGGACAATCATCCGGGTCAGCGCATCATCCTAGTCTTGGCGAACCTTGCCTTGGCGGCCGGGTTGCTTTTCGGACCCAAGCTTGGCGCTCGTTCCGATGGTTCCTCATGGATCCTTGCCGATGATCTGACGTCCGTCGCGGTATTGGGCACCGCGACCTCGGCGATGCTGATGGGGCATTCGTACCTCATCGCGCCGGCCATGTCGCTCAGGCCGCTGTATCGCTTGTTGGCGAGCTTGGCGGCCGCTCTTGTCGGCCGGGCGATTTTGGCGTGCCTGGGACTCTATTTGTGGACAGGACGCTCCGGCGCGGGTAACCTGGAAACGGAGATGGTGCTGTGGCTTGGGGTGCGCTGGCTTGTTGGTTTGCTCGGTCCTCTCGTCCTCACTTGGCTGGCGTGGGAGACGGCCCGCATTCGTTCCACGCAGTCGGCCACCGGCATCTTGTATGTTGTCGTGATACTTGTCTTCCTGGGTGAGCTCACCAGCCAACTACTTTTCGAAAAGACGAGGCTCGTTCTGTGAACGTTTGTTTTTCCTGTCCCGCTTGTGATGCCCCCGCTGTCGTCGATCTGGGGCAAGCCTGTGACTGGCAATGTGCTCACTGCGATCATCGCCTGCACATTGAGGCCGGTGAAGCGGCGTTGCCCCATTGCGTCATCTGCCGCACTGCGGACCTCTACAAAAAAAAGGATTTCCCGCATTGGCTAGGCATGTCGATCCTGCTGGGCGCGTGCATCCTTTCGGTCCTGACTTATTGGTTCTACCAGCCGGTGTGGACCTGGGTAATTCTGATCGGCTCGGCCGCGTTCGATGGGCTTCTTTATCTGTGGGTCGGCGACGCCATCGTTTGCTATCGTTGCAATGCCCACTATCGAGGTTTCGAGGCCACCGCGGCCCATCAACCATTCGAGATCACACTAGGCGAACGCTATCGCCAGGAACGGCTGCGGCACGCACGGCTAACTCCAAAAGACCCTGCACGTGCGCTATCCGATCCGCGCAGGTAAATAAGCGATTGGGTGGCACGCCCTGAGGTACTCCGAAGGGCGTGATCCCTTGCAAAGGCACGCCCTTCGGAGTACCTCAGGGCGTGCCACCCCAATGCAATAGCACTCTCTCGAGGACCGGCGTGGACGAGCAACAGCGCGGACGCATTCGTGACGATTTGAAGGGTTTTTTCAAAGGCGATTTGCTTTTCG
Source organism: uncultured Planctomycetota bacterium (assembly GCA_963750865.1). Lineage (GTDB taxonomy): Bacteria > Planctomycetota > Planctomycetia > Gemmatales > Gemmataceae > CAVVSQ01. The sequence continues at coordinate 142,999 of CAVVSQ010000011.1, read as the reverse complement.
ACGGCCTGTCACGCGCGCTCTACAGCACCGACGCCAGCATCTTCCAGGTCGAGCCGCTGGGGGTGGCGGTGCCGCGCGACGAGGAGGATGTGCAAGCGCTGGTGCGCTATGCCGCCGAGCAGCAGTTCCCGTTGGTGCCGCGCGGCGCGGGCACTGGCGTCGCGGGCGAAGCCTTGGGGCGCGGACTGGTCATCGACTTCAGCAAGCACTTTCGGTCGATTGTCGAGGTGAATGAGCAAACGGTTCGCGTCCAGCCGGGCGTGACCTTGGCAACGCTTAACAAGCGCCTGGCGTTGCAAAACCGCCGCTTTGCTCCCGACCCCGCCAGCGGTGAAGTTTGCACGATCGGCGGCATGTTGGCCAACAACGCGTCGGGCGCTGCGCTTTGCGGCACGGCTACACGCGCGATCACGTCGAATCGTTGCGCATCGTTTTGGACACCGGTGAAATCGCCGAAGCGGGTAGGGAGGTTTTGCCGGTCCGCGCCGACCTGGCGCCAGGCCACTGGCACGACATTGTCAGCACGCTAAGTTTTTTGCTGGACGAGCATGCCCAGCTCATTCGCGACCAGCAACCGCGCACGCGCTTCAATCGCTGCGGCTACCTCGTGGACGGCGTTTATTCGCGTGAGGCGCTCGACTTGCCTAAATTGCTTGTCGGCTCGGAGGGGACGCTGTGTCTGTTCACGGAGGCGACGCTCCGCACCGTCGCGATCCCGGAAGCCAAGGTCTTGGTCCTCTTGGGCTTTGCCAGCCTCGAGTTGGCGCTCCTCGGCGCGCAAATCGCGGCGGCCACCGGCCCGATTGCCTGCGAACTGATGGATCGGCGCCTTCTAAGCCTGGCACGCGGCAACGACGCCGGCCACGTCGCCGCGCTTGTGCCGCCGGAAGCCGAAGCGATTTTACTGGTGGAATACGAGGCGGATAGCTCGGCCCAGGCGCACGCCGCTGCCCGCACGCTTGTCGATGAATTGGCGCATGGCGAACGGTTGGCGCTACACGCCGGCATCGGCGCGGACGCCGACCAATATGACCGCCTTTGGCAATTGCGTGCGCTGGCGCTGCCCAGCTTATATGGTCTCAAAGGGGGCGCAGCCGCTGCCGTTCGTGGAAGACATTGGCGTGCCCCCGGAGCAATTGGCTGAGTTCCTGCGCCGCGTTCAAGAAATCTTGCGGGAACACGAGACGACGGCGTCGTTCCTCATTCATGCGGCCTCGGGTCAAGTCCACACGCGCCCTTTTTTGGATTTGCGCAACCCGGAGCATGTCGCGCGTCTGTCCGCGATAGCCGAGCAAATTCATACGCTCGCGCTCGCCATGAAGGGCACCATCAGCACGCAACATGGCACCGGCCTGGCGCGCACGCCGTGGGTTGCCCGGCAATACGGTCCGCTCTACCCAGTCCTGCGCCAGATCAAAGCCGTCTTTGATCCGCGCGGGCTGTTTAATCCGGGCAAGATTGTCGATCCCGACCCCGACCAGCCGGCCTGGCCCTTGCGGCGCCTGCCGGATTCGGCGGCCGCCCCGCGACGGTGGGAATTGCAGTGGGCCGACGGCGCCGTCGCAACGGAAAGCAGCCATTGCAACGGCTGCGGCCAGTGCCGGACCGAGGCGCCGTCGCAGCGGATGTGTCCGATCTTTCGGGCCGAGCCGAACGAGGCCGCCACGCCGCGCGGCAAGGCGAATTTATTGCGCCAACTTTTGGCGGAAGGACTGGAAGGGATTGTCCTTGGCGGCTGACGAAGTCCGCGCGGTCGCCGATCTCTGTGTCAACTGCAAGATGTGCGCCCACGAGTGCCCGGCTCACGTCAACATTCCCAAACTGATGCTTGAGGCCAAGGCTGCCAACGTGGCCCAACACGGCCTCGACCGAAGCGAGTGGTTCCTGGCGCGCCTGGAGCGTTTCGCGCGCTTTGGCAGCGCCCTGCCTCTTCTAGCCAATTTCGCCATGGCCAGCCGGCCGCTGCGCTGGGCGTTCGACAAGATTTTTGGCTTGTCAGCCCGGCGCCGCCTGCCGCGCCTGGCGCGCCGGACGTTTTTGAGCCGAGCCAAAAAGCAGGGCTGGACTCGTCGGCCCGATGGCGCACGGCCGTGGCTGGCATATTTCGCCGACATTTATGCGAACTACATCGATCCCCAAATCGGCGAAGCCACGGTGCGCGTTTTGCAACACCACGGCTTCGAGGTCTATGTCCCGCCCCAGCAACAAGGCAGCGGCATCGAGGCGTTGGCCCACGGCGACGTTGGGGCGGCACGCGAAAGCGCCGCGCGAACCTGCGCATCCTGGCCGAGTTGGCCCGTGAAGATGTCACGATTATCTGCTCCGAGCCAAGTGCGGCCATCATGTTGCGCCAAGATTATCTGGATTTGCTCGATGAGCCCGATGCGCGGCTGGTCGCTCGACAAACGGTCGAACTGACGGCGTTTCTCGGCGATCTGAATCGGCAGGGCAACTTGCGCACCGACTTTGCTCCCCTGGCGCTTTCCGTGGGCCATCACGTCCCGTGCCATTTGAAAGCCCTGGGCAGTCCGATTGACGGCCCCGGAATTCTGGGACTCATCCCTTCAATGAACGTGCATACGCTCGACGTCAGTTGTTCCGGGATGGCAGGAACATTTGGGCTAAAGACGGCCAATTTCGCCCTATCGCTTGAAGCCGGCAGGCCGATGCTCGGCGAATTGAGGAACAGCGATATTGCCTTTGGCGCCACCGAGTGCAGCAGCTGCCGCATGCAGATGGAAGAAGGCGCCGGTAAGCGCACGTTGCATCCGGCCCAGTATCTTGCTTTGGCGTATGGCTTATTGCCGGAAGTGCAAAAACGCCTCCAGCAACCCATTGGCAAGCTGGTGCTACGATGAAAGTTCAGGTTCGCCTTTTCGCCAGAGCGCAGATTTAGTCGGCGCCACCTCGATCACCGTCGACTTGCCGGTGCACGCCACGGTTGCTGATTTGCGCCGGCGGCTGGGCGAGGATTGCCCCAGCCTGATCCGCCTGCTCGAGCGCTCGGCGATCGCCGTCAACAACGAGTTTGCCGCCGATGCCATCGAACTCACGAGTGACGCGGACGTGGCACTGTTGCCCCCCGTGAGCGGAGGCTAGAATGCTGGTATGATTAGCCTTACAAGAGATGCTATCGACTATCATGAACTCACCGATCAAGTGCGAAGCTCTAAATGCGGCGCCGTGGTGGTGTTCCTAGGTACGGTTCGCGATCTTACGGATGGAAAAGTTACGGTTGCTCTGGACTACGAAGCGTATGCCGGCATGGCCGAGAAGGTTCTGGCGGAAATTGAAGCCGACACGCGACAGCGCTGGCCGGTGGGGGAAATCGTGCTGGAGCATCGCTTGGGTCATCTCGACGTCGGCGAGATCAGCGTGGCTGTTGCCGTCAGCTGCCCCCATCGGGCGCAGGCTTTCGAAGCCTGCCGCCATGCCATCGATCGTCTCAAGGAGCTGGTGCCGATTTGGAAGAAAGAGAATTGGGCCGACGGGTCGACGGCCTGGGTCCATCCAGGCACGTGACCGCCGAACGCGAGGTTGAATTGCCAAGTGACGATATGACGGGCATTTCCGCGATTCCTTTGATCGGGTTCACAACAACCTGCGCATCAGCGTCACCGATCGCTGCAACCTGCGCTGCACCTACTGCATGCCGGAAGAAGTCACCTTCATGGATCGGGTGGACCTTCTCTCCTTCGAGGAGATCACCCGCTTCGTCGAGATCGTCACTCCTCTGGGCATCGACAAAGTTCGCCTGACGGGAGGCGAGCCGCTGATGCGCCGCGAGCTGCCGCGTTTGGTCCAGATGCTATGCGGGATCCCGGGCCTCAAGGATCTCGGCCTCACGTCCAACGGCCTATTGCTCGCCGACCAGGCACAGGCCCTTTTCGACGCCGGCCTGCGGCGCATCAACATCAGCCTCGACACGCTCGATCCCGAGCGCTTTCGGCAGTTGACGCGGCGCGAGGGCTTGGAGAAAGTCATCGCCGGTATCCTGGCCGCGAAGAAAGCCGGCTTCGAGCCGATCAAGTTGAACGCCATCAGCATGCGCGGCATCACCGAGACGGAAGTGGTGCCCTTGGCCCGCTTTGCCCGAACCCACGGGCTGGAGATGCGATTTATTGAGTACATGCCCATAGGCGCTGACCACTGGGAGCGCGGCAAAGTTTATTTCGCGCATGAGATTCTCGAGCGGCTGGAAAAAGAAGTCAGTCCGCTCGTGCCCGCTCCGGATTATGATCCGCGGGCGCCGGCCATGGAATTTTGCTATGCCGATGGCGGCGGCCGCGTCGGCATCATCGCTTCCATTTCACGGCCCTTTTGCATGAGCTGCAACCGCGTCCGCCTCACCGCCGACGGCAAACTGCGCAACTGCCTGTTCGCTCTGGATGAAGTCGATCTCAAGCCGCACTTGCGCGGCGGCACCGACGCGGATTCCATCCGCGACTTGGTTCGTCAAAACGTCAGCGCACAAGTGGGAAGGGCACGAAATCAACACGGCCCGCTTCATCAAGCCCCTACGGACCATGCACACGATCGGTGGTTAAGCGTGCGAATTTTCGAATGGCACTTTGACATCTGCCGCCGCAATTTAGTAGATTGGTGAACAATGACGGTTACTGTGGAGATCGCAAAAATGTACGGCACTATCGTCGATGTTTCCGGGTTGCCCGAGCAAGTGGTCAACGATATCCAAAAGTTGGTGCAGTCCATCCGCGATAAGCTCGCCGAACACAAGCCATCCACACCGGATGTGACACTTCCTCGGTGGGACGGCACATTAATGGGCCGGCTGGACCGACGCGAGATATACGACGATGGGGAATGAACTTGTTGACACCAATATACTGGTTTACGCGGTTTTCCCTTCAAGTTGTCACCATGGCGTTTCTCGGTCGCTCATCGAGAAGGCGAAAGATCCCAACGCGGGGCTTTGTGTTTTTCCACAAATCCTTGCGGAATTTTTCGCCGTCGTTACCAATCCGAAGCGTGTGTCGCCGGCGCGGACGTGGGAAGACGCTCTCCAGGCCATCGAGCAATTTCTTGCCCTACCTGGCCTTGTCGTATTAGCCTTGCCTGCAGACGTTGTTGCCCACTGGATTGGACTTGTTCGTTTAAAGGCCGTCACAGGTGGTAAAGTGTTTGATCTCCAAATCGCTGCCGGGATGTTTGCTCACGGCATTTCGACTGTCTACACTTTTAACACTGCCGATTTCCAGGGAATTCCCGGCATCGCCGCGATTGAGCCTACCGCATAATTGGTTTCTCACCAATGTAAAAGTGTCGTGCCCCAGACGAGGCCGGAGCCGAAGCCGCTAAGGATGATGTGGTCGCCGGCATGCACGCGGTTTTCCGCGACCGCTTCGTCCAGCGCCAGCGGCACCGAGGCGGCTGACGTGTTGCCATAGCGATCGATGTTGGTGTAGACCTTCTGGCGATCGATGCCGAGTACGTCGATGGCGGCATTGATGATGCGGATGTTGGCCTGGTGGGGCACATAGAGATCAATGTCGCGAGCATCCATGTGCGCGGCGGTGAGGACGTCCATGATCGAGTCGCACAGAATCGACGCCGCCCAGTTGAAGACGCCGCGGCCGTCCATCTCCATGAAATGAAGCCCTTGCTCGAGAACTTCCGCGGAAGGAGGTAGCCGGCTGCCGCATGCGCGCCTCTGGAGTAGCGTGCCTCCATTTCCGTCCGAGCCCATTGAGTATTGCACGATGCCTTGGTCCGGCCTCCCGCGCCAGCAAGACGGCACCGGCGCCGTCACCGACGAGCGGATAGGTTTTGATGTCATCGGGGTTGGCGATGCGCGATAGGCAATCGGCGCCGATGACCAGGCACGTTTCGCAGGCCCCGGACACGACATAAGCCGCCCCGGTGACCAACGCATACATGAAGCCCGCACAGGCGGCCTGGATGTCCACGGCGCCGCAGCCAAGCTGCAATCGGTCTTGCACCAGGCAAGCGGCTGATGGGAACGACATGTCCGGCGTGACGGTCGCGACCAGAAGCATATCGACGTCGGCAGGGCGTGCGCCGGCTCTTTGGAGGCACCGTTTGCCGGCTTCGAAGGCGAGGTCGGTGGTGGCTTGATTGGCGAGCGCGTGCCGGCGTTCGCGGATGCCGGTCTGCCTGACGATCCAGTCGTGCTTGCACCGAAACCGATTTTGCAAATGCTCGTTGGTGATGACCGCGTCCGGCACATAGCTGCCGATACCGGCGATGCGCACACCCAGCAGACTGCGGCACGCGGGTCGCGTTGGGTTGGCATCTCGGTTCATGAAGCTCATCCGGTTTTCTTATCCGACGCCCGCATTGGCATGGCCGGGAAACACGTTGATCGGGCTCTCAACCGCCGTGGCGCCCAGATCAAACCAAAGGCGTTTGCCGTCCTCAACATCGGGCAGGCCGATCCAGCGGAGGACGCGTGGCTCGTCGCGGCCGATCTCGAATGTGACGGCTGTGGGAGTCTCGTCCAAAAAGTGAATGCGGCCCACGGAGCCGCTGCGCTCGATGAAAAAACGGCGGACCCGGTGGCCGGGCAGGCGATGAATGTCGGTGTCAGGACCTTCCAGAGGGAGGCAAACCAGTCGAATCAGCCGTTCACGGCGACCGGCAAGGTGCCTACCCAGGCCGAGAAGGCGGATCCCGTGCTTGCAAAACGCATCCAGGCCAACGGCCACGGAACGGCCGTCAGGCCATAGCGGCTGATAACCTTCGAACTGGATTTCGTCATGCAACCGATCACGGGAAGGATCCCGCCGAAAAAGTATGGTCAATGTACGTGCCATCCAGTGCCGCTCTCCAGGTTTAAGAAAACTAGCGACCTATGCGGCTGGATACCTGGAAACCCTAGTTCCATGGATAATCCAAGCTACCGCGGGCCGGGCAACGCCGTCAGCGCGGACAGCGTTAATGTAGGTAAAACAGGACGAATTGGCCAGAAGTTCATTCGCCAAACAGAGTCGCTTGGCCCCCCTCGCCAGAAGGCCGCGCCCGACCTAAATGCGCGTAGGCCCGCCCAGTCGCGATTCGGCCCCGCGGCGAACGCACGATCATTTGGCCGCGCAACAGGTATGGCTCGATTTCATCGCTCAAAGTATCCGCGGGCAAATTCATCGTGGCCGCCAGCGCTTCGACGCCCGTCGGGCCGCCGCCAAAGACGTCAATCAGCGTTTCCAGGTAGCGCCGATCTTGCTTGTCCAAACCCTCCTGGTCCACTTCGGCCATCGCCAGCGCCGCTCGCGCCAGCTCCAAGGAGATCTCGCCCTCGGCCTCGCTGGTGACGTAGTTGCGCGCCCACCATAGACGGGCGTTGGCGATTCGAGGCGTGCCGCGACTGCGGCCGGCAATCTCGAGGGCCGCTTCCGTGCTTAGTTTGGTTTGCAATTTGCGCGCATTGATCGTCACGATTTGGGCCAATTCCTCGACGGTGTAGAAATCGAGGTGCTCATGCATCTTGAAGCGGTCGCGCATCGGACTGGACAGCATGCCGCTGCGTGTGGTGGCTCCGATCAGCGTGAACCGCTTGAGCGGCATCGACAGCGTGCGGGCGTTGATCCCTTCGCCGAGAACGATATCGACGCGAAAATCCTCCATGGCCGGATAAATGAACTCTTCGACCACACGCGGCAGCCGATGGATTTCGTCGATAAACAGGATCGACCCCTCGCCCGCATTGGTGAGAAAGGGCAGCAGATCGCCGGGCTTGGTCAGCGCCGGCCCGCTCGTCATCTGAATGGTGGTCCCAAGTTCATTGGGCAGGACGGTGGCGAACGTCGTTTTGCCCAGACCCGGCGGACCGTCGAAAAGGATGTGCGAGAGCGGTTCTTTCAACTTCTTGCAAGCCTTGAGCACGATCCCCAGACGCTGCACCACCGCCTTTTGGCCAATGACTTCGCGTCAACAAACGAGGCCGCAGCGCGGCGTCACGCCGCTTCTCCTCGTCCTCCGACCGTTCGCCTTGAACGATGGCTTCGCGAGCCATGGATTATTTCTCGCTATAGATCGCCAGCAAGACTTCTTGGACACTGGCGAATTTCTTGCCCTTGGCGAGCACCCGATCGAGGCGTTCGCGGGCCTCGTGCGGGCTGTGGCCGACACTTTGCAGAGCGTCGATACGCATCCGCGATCACGCTTCCGTCCACATCCGGCGGGGCGGCTGGGCTCCCATCGTCCTTGGGCGGCGCCATCAGCGCGAACTTGGTCACCTTGCGCCGCAGCGTGGCCACGATTTGCTCCGCGGTGGCCGGGCCGATGCCGGGAAGCGAGGTGAGCCACTTCGGATCCTGACGCTGGATGGCGTCGGCGATCTCGCGTATCGGACGCACCAGCGCCTTCATCGCCTTGCGGACGCCGACCTTATCGACCGTGCAAAACAACTCGAAGAATTCCAGTTCCGCCTCGCTGACGAAACCGATGAGGCGCGGCACCATCTTGCCCTGCATCGGATTGCCTTCGAGATATTCGGTGGTGTGCAGCATGAGCTCTTGTCCCAGCTTCGTTTGCACGTTGCCGCCGGACAAATTCGGGAACCAAAACCTGGTATTCGAGCGGCCCCACCTGGAGCCGCAACTCCTCGTCAAGCACTCGATTCAGGTAACCGGCGATCTTGGTGATCATGCAGCGATCCTATCGCGTGGCTCGCACGGCGCTCCCTAAGTGGGACGGCTCTCCTGAGCCGTCCGGCCAAAGGGACGGCTCAGGAGAGCCGTCCCACAAATCGGCGACGCCGTTCCCACAAATTGGCGTACCATTCAAGAGTCCGCCCAGGAGAGATTCTATGCTTTCGGGAGCCGCACGAGATAGTAATGGCACAAGGCCACCGCCAAGGCGTCCGAGACGTCCGGCGGATCGGGCACTTCGGTCAGTCCCAACTCGCGCTGAATCGTGCGCTGCACCTGGTCTTTGGAGGCGCGGCCGTTGCCCGTGATGGTTTTCTTGACGCGCGTGGCATTATAGCTGACCACCTCCAGGCCCCGTTGCGCCGCCGCCAACAAAATGGCGCCGCGCGCATGTCCCATCAAAATGGCGGTGCGCGGGTGTTGATAGTGCGCGTAAAGTTGCTCGACAGCCAATACCGCGGGCTCAAACTGGTCGATAATCTCTACTATACCGTTGTACACAGAAAGAACGCGCAAGGCCATGCTGGTTTTGGAGCCGGCGCTGCGAATGACGCCGGCTTCGAGAACGATGGGACGCTGCGGACTCGATTCCACGACGCCATAGCCGGTGATACGCAGGCCCGGATCAATGCCCAGAATGCGGGTTGACTCGGGCAACACGAAGCTCCAAAAAAGGGGACATTGGTGGTAGCCGCGGGATTCGGAGTACCTCATCCCGCGGCTTGCTATCCAGGTGCCACCGCAAGCCGCGGGACGAGGTACTCCGAATCCCGCGGATCTAAGCCCCCATCAACGCATCAATTAACCCGCCATTCCGTGCCGCCGGCGCGATCTTCGAGGGTGACACCCAACTCCGTCAAACGCTTGCGAATTTGGTCGCCGAGCGCGAAGTTTTTCGCCTTGCGCGCTTCCGCCCGAAGGTCGATCAGCAGTTGCATGAGACCGGCCGTCAGCGTGTCCGGCGCCACGGTTTTCGGCGGCGGCGCCTTGTGAAAAATGCCCAAAATCTGCGTCAACTCCTTAAGAAGCAGTGTCGCCCGCCGCAAGGCTTCCACGTCGTCGGGCGCCGGTGCAGGGCCTTCCAAGTGCTGTGTGTCCGCAAAACGGTTGAGCGCGGTGAGCATTTCATACAAGATGCCGATGGCGCCGCCGGTGTTGAAATCGTCGTCCATGTGCTCGAGGAATCGTCTCCGCAGGCTGGCAATTTCCGTGAGGAACGGTGAATCGATGCCGCCAGGACCCGTCGACCCGCGTTCACTCGGTGCCTTGAGCTCATAAAAGCTTTGCTTGGCGATGCGCTCGATAGCGCTCGAAGTAACGATAAAAGCCATCCAAGCCCGCGGCGAATCTCTTCGAGCCGTTCCTCGCTATAGTCAATGGGCCGGCGGTAATGCGTGGACAGCAGGAAAAAACGCAGCGTTTCCGGATCGTGGCGCTTGAGCAGCTCCGCGACCACGATTTCGTTGCCCTTGCTCTTGGACATCTTCTCCGTGCCGGTTTTCATCAGGCCGTTGTGCATCCAGTAGCGCACGAAGGTCACGCCGTTGCACGATTCCGACTGGGCCAGCTCGTTTTCATGATGCGGAAACTGCAGGTCCAAGCCGCCGCCATGGATGTCGAGTGTTTTGCCCAATAGCTTCATGCTCATGGCCGAGCATTCGATGTGCCAGCCGGGACGACCCTTGCCCCACGGGCTCTCCCAGGCCGGCTCGCCCGGCTTGGCGCTTTTCCACAGCGCGAAGTCGCCGGGGTTGCGCTTCTTGTCGCTGACCTCGATGCGGGCGCCGGCCTCCAGCTGCTCGGGGTCGCGATGGCACAGCTTGCCGTAGTCCTCGTCCTTGGTCACGTCGAAATAAACGTCGCCGCCCGCCGGATAGGCATAGCCCTTGGCGATGAGGGTCTTGATGATGGCGATGATGTCGTCGATGTAGTGCGTCGCCCGCGGCATGTGGTCGATGCCGGTGACGTTGAAGCAATGCGAGGTTCTTGACATAATCCGCCGTGATGCGCTCGGCCAGCTCGGCTACCGTCGTGTTTTGCTTGTTCGCTTCGACGATGAGCTTGTCATCCACATCGGTGATGTTGACGACGAAATTGACCTCGTAGCCCAGATATTGACAAGGTAACGCTTGACCGTGTCGAAAATCACCGGGCCGACCATGTGACCCAGATGGCTGGGCTTGTACACCGTCGGGCCGCACAAGTACATGCCGACCTTGCCGGGAACGACCGTGGTGAACAGTTCCTTCTTTTTGGTCAGCGTGTTGTAAACTTGAACCGGAGCAACTTCCATGAACGGCCCTCATTAACAAGAATTGCTCACCACAGAGACACCGAGAACACAGAGAAGTTCAAAAACTCGATGAATCGTGACAGATTATTCTTTCTTTCCTCTGTGTACTCTGTGCCTCGGTGGTTAAAACTTCATTCTTAATTCGACGAATTGTCGATCAGAACGGCGGCCTGGCAGCCGATCGCCTCGGCCCGGCCGATCGCCCCGACCTTTTCGCCCGTCTTCGCCTTGACGTTGACCGCATCGGCTTCTAGCCCAAGCAACTCCGCGATCTTTTGCCGCATCGGCTATCTTGACGGGGCCAAGTTTCGGCTCCTGGGCGAAGATGGTGATGTCCACATTCACCAAGTGAAACCTTTGCTCCGCAGCCGCGCCAAGGTTTCGCGTCACGAAGAAGCTCGAATCGCGATCCTTGTATGCCGGATCGGTATCGGGATAGGCATCACCGATATCGCCCAGCCCGGCCGCGCCCAGCAGCGCATCGGTCAAAGCGTGCAAGACGACGTCGGCGTCGCTGTGCCCCACCAGGCCCGCGCGGATGCTCGATCCGCAGGCCGCCCAAAATCAGGGGGCGTCCTTCCGCCAACCGGTGAGTGTCATGGCCGATGCCGACGCGCATGGAGTTCCCTGGGTGACTGGATTCTAGCCGGGAACCGGGGAACGTGACAACGCGAGTCTCGTTTCAAAGTCCGCCATAGGTCGCGGAATGATCGACCGCGAAGTTCTCGAAACGCATGAACTGCTTGACATACATGAGCGAAACTTCGCCGGTCGGGCCGTTGCGCTGCTTGCCGACGATGACTTCGACCATGCCTTCCTGCTGGCCCGGTTCGTGGTATTCGGGCCGATGCAGCAGAAACACGGTGTCGGCATCCTGCTCGATGGCGCCGGATTCGCGCAAGTCGGACAGGCGCGGGCGATGGTTTTGGCGATCTTCCGAGCTGCGGTTGACCTGGGCCAGTGCGATGACCGGAATCTTCAGCTCGCGGGCCAGGAACTTGAGACGCCGCGATATGGCCGCCACCTGCTCCTGCCGGCTGTCGCGGCGATTGTCCGGATCGATGAGTTGCAAATAGTCGATGGCCACGAGGCGGATGTTGTGGCGGAGCTTGAGCCGGCGGGCGTTGGCGGCGATGCGCAGCATGCTTTGGCCGGGCGTGTCGTCGATGAAAATCTGCGCTTGCCGCAGCACTTCGCCGCCGGCGATGAGGCGATCCATGTCCTCCGACGACAGTTGGCCCTTGCGCAGCCGATGGCTATCGACGCGGGCCTGGCAGCACAACAAACGCTCGGCCAATTCGATGCGCGCCTGCTCCAGGCTGACGAAAAACGCCGGCATGTTCTCCTCGACGGCGATATGGCGCAGGATATTGAGGGCGAAGGCGGTTTTGCCGACGCTGGGCCGGGCGGCGATGACGATCAACTCGGAATTTTGAAAGCCGGCCGTGAGGTTGTCCAGATCGATGTAGCCCGTGGGCACGCCGCTGACCGCCGTGAAGTCCTTGCCTTTGCGGGCGTCGATGCGGTCGTAGGCCTCGTTCAAGGCTTGCTGAAGGGTCGTGGTGCTGCCGGTGACGCCCATCTCGGCGACTTCCAGGATGCGGCGTTCGGCCGAATCGAGCAGCTCGTGCGGCGGCATTACCTGATCGAAGGCGTCGCGCTGCAGCTCATTGCAGGCATGGATCAAATTGCGGACGATCGCCTTTTGCCGAACGATCTCGCCATAATGAACCGCGTTGGCGGCGCTGGGGGCGGCGTCCCAGAGCTCGACGAAATACTCGTAGCCGCCGACGTCCTGGATCAGCTGCCGTTGGTTGAGATAGTCCGCCAAGGTGACGGCGTCGGCGGGCTTGCCCTGGATGACGTAAAGTTCCGCCATCGCCTCGTAGATCTTTTGGTGGGCGAAGACGTAGAAATCCTCGGCGCGCAACGTCTGCACCACGTCGGGGATGACCTTGTTGTCGCGCAGCATGCCGCCCAGGACGCTGCGTTCGGCCTCGCGGTTGTGCGGCGGCAAGCGGTCAGCGGCTTCGCGGTCCGGGCGGCATGGTGATCTCGAACAATGGTTAGCCGCGACGCGCAGCGGCAGAGCGCAGGCCGGACGGCGCTCCGCTCCGCGTCGCGGCTAACCCAAACGTGTCCGCGATGCGTTGGACTACTTCTTGTCGGTTTGCTTGATGGGCACGACCATGACCTTGACCTTGGTTTCGATGTCGTAACCGAGGTTGAGATCGACTTCGTAAAGGGCGCATTCCTTGATGACGCCTTGCAGGCGGACCATGTCGTTTCGACCTTGAGGTTCTTGCCCTTGAGCGCCTTGGAGATTTCGGGCAGCGCCGACCGAGCCATAGAGATGGCCTTCCTCGTTGGCGTTGGCCTCGATGGTGACGTGCGGCACGCGCGGATTTGCTCGGCGAGCACCTTGAGGTCGGCGATCTTCGCCTCGCGCGCCTGGTTGACGCGCTCCTTGTAAAGGTCGAGCAGCTTGATATTGTGCGGCGTCGGCACCGTGGCCAGGCCGTGGGGCAGCAGATAATTGCGGCCATAGCCCGGCTTGACCTCGACGAGGTCGCCCTGCTTGCCGAGGTGCTGCACATCTTCGGTGAGCACCAGCTGCATGCCGCCGTGCTTGCCCTTGAGAATCTGCTTGCGCTGTCGGGATTGCATGGGGATACTCGATAAAACCGGTCAGGTTGGAAACCTAACCTACGGATTAAAACGGAATATCTTCCTCGGAACGGCCTGGGCGGCGGCGGGTCCATGGGCGGGCTTCGTGGGACTCGTATTGATCGTCGCCGCGCGCTGTCTGTGCCACCGGTTGGCGTGCCGGATAATTGCCGCGCGGGGCACCGCCGCTCCCTTCGCCGCGTGGTTCCAGGAACTGGACATTGTCGACAATAACGATCAATCGTGAACGCTTCTGGCCATCCTGAGCCGTCCATTGGTCCAGCTTCAAGTGGCCTTCAATGAAAGCCTGGTTGCCCTTATGCAGATATTGCTCGACCAGGTCGGCTTTCTTGCCGGTTTCGCCGCGATTGAAGGCTTCGACATCAAGGAAGACCGGCTCATCTTCCCATTGGCCGGTCTGCATGTTTTTCTTGCGGATTGTTCACGGCAAATCCAAACTTGGCGACCTTGCCTCCGTTGGAAAACGTGCGCATCTCCGGATCGCGCGTCAACCGGCCGATCAGCATCACTTTGTTGAGATTTGCCATGGTAGACCTCGGGAGCTTGTAAAAATCGTATCGACACCGACTAGTATACAAGCGTTAACCCAGGACAACAATCAAATTCTTGGCGAAAATCATTCGCGCGCCTCGGCGCGCTTGCGGCGGCCGCCCTCTTCGTCGCCGAACCGCCGATGCTGTCGGAGGGCTCTTCCTGGTAGTTGTGCAGCGCCGACGGCGTGCTCGCCCTTGGCCAGTGACAGCATGGTGTCAACCAGCTTGGGATCGATCTTGAGGACCATCATGCGCAGGATCATTTCATTGAGGCGCAGTCGTGCTCGATGTTGACCAGGTTCTTCCCTTCGGACGAAAAGTAGGTCAGGTAGTAGAGGCGCCTTCTTTCTGGTTCTTGATCGGGATAAGCCAAGCGGCGTTCGTCCCAGGGCCTGGACACCAGCACTTCGGCATGGTTCTTTTCAAGAGAGCGCGGAGTTGCTTGTCGGCTCCGGGACGTCGCCGGCCACCTTGGTGGTGTCGAGGATGAACATGCATTCGTAGACGTTGGCTGGCATTAATGGTTCTCGTTAAGCAACTTCGTCAAAGGAATCTATCCGCGGGTTTCGGAGTGCCTCATCCGCGCGGCTTGGGGGTTAATTGTATTGATTCATGCACGGCTCGATTCCTTCGCGAACCCAGAGCACCACTCCTTGCACCGCCGTCGGCGATGGCTTCGGCGATGATCGGCTTTTCGGATGGCCCGAAAGCGGCCGAGCACATGATCGACGGCTCCTTCCTCCGGCGGCGCATCCACGCCGATGCGCAACCGCGGATACTCGGTGGTTCCCAGGTGGCTTCTGGATGTCCCGCAGGCCGTTGTGGCCGCCGTGCGTGCCGCGCGCCCGGAAACGCAACTTGCCCAGCGGCAATTGATGTCGTCGCAGACCACCAACAGATCCGTCGTCGTCAGCTGATAAAAATCCACCGCCTGCCGCACCGCCCGGCCGCTCAGGTTCATGAACGTCTCGGGCTTGACGCAGCAAAACCTTCTCGGCCCCCTCCCGACATTCCGCGACTCTGGCGTCGAAGCGGCTTTGAAAGCTTCGAAGCGCCGGGCTTCACGGCCAGGGCATCGACCACGGCGAAACCGACGTTGTGGCGCGTGCCATCGTACTTTCTTGCCAGGATTGCCCAGGCCGACGACGATTTTCATGGCCAAACAGCGGCTGAGTGCCGGCGACGCTTCGGAGCTTACTCCGCCTCCTCGCCCTCCTCTTCCTTCTTCTTGCCGATGACTTCCGGCTCGGCCGTTTCGCGCAGGGCGACTGCCGCCGGCGTTTCGCCCTCGACGACCTTCTGCGTGATCTGCACGACGATGGCGTCCGGATCGTTTTTCACGGTGACGCCTTCGGGCAACACCAAATCGCGCACGTGCAGAATCTGGTCGATCTGCAATTCGCCGACGTTGACGCGGATCGACTCCGGCACGCTGACGACCGAGCATTCGACGTGCAGGTTGTGAATCTGCTGCACCAGCACGCCGCCCGCGGTGACGCCCGGAGCGGTGCCGCGCAACTCGACGCGAACATCCAGGGTGATGCGCTCATCGGCGGAGACGCGGGCGAAATCGGCGTGGAGAATGTCGTGCCCGAACGGATCCCATTGGAGCTCGCGAATGAGCGCCTTTTGGATCTTCTCGCCCTGCTTGAGGTCGATGACGCGCGCACCATGGCGGATCGCCTTGCTCAATTCGTCGGCGGCCAAGAAAACGGAAACGGTTCCTTCGCCGTGGCCATAAACGACGGCCGGAACCTTGTTTTCCTTGCGCAACCGCCGCGCTTCGCGAGTCCCCAGTCCTTTGCGTTCCTGGGCCACCAACACGACAGACTCGGCCATGACTTTTCCTCTGGCACACCGCCAAAAACAAAACAGAACACCAGCGGAGGTGTTCCATGGTAAATTCAGTTTTACGAAAGGGTTATTATTCCAATTCACCCAGGAGAAGCAAGAGGGGGTGCGGGAAATAAAGTCTTACAAAAGAGCCGCGCACGCAGTAAGCGGTCAAATCGACACGCCTCGCCGAATCCGCTTACTGCGTGCAGGCTCTTAGTGCTATCCGTGTTATCCGTGCAATCGGTGGTTCAATTACCCCACCCCCGCGCGCACGATCGCCAAAAACGCCTCCGCTTGCAGGCTCGCCCCGCCGACCAGAGCGCCATCCACGTCCGGCTGTGACAGCAAGACGGCGGCGTTGTCGGGTTTGACGCTGCCGCCATATTGGATAATCAATTGTTGCGCCGGCCCGGCGCCGCACAGCTGGGCGACGCGGTTGCGGATGAAGGCATGGGCGTCTTGCGCTTGCTGCGGCGTGGCGTTCTTGCCAGTGCCGATGGCCCAGACCGGCTCATAGGCCAGCGTGATCTTGCGCCAACAGCTTCGCCGGTGATTCCGGCCAGACACGCGCTCGACTTGCGTGTCGAGCACTTTTTCCGTCTGGTTCGCCTCGCGCTCTTGCAACGTCTCGCCGATGCACAGGATCACTTCCAAGCCGGCCGCCAAACCGGCATGCACCTTCTTGTTGATGAAGGCATCCGACTCGCCGAGCTTCTGGCGGCGTTCGCTGTGGCCGACGATCACATAAGTGCAGCCGGCATCGATCAACATGGGGCCGCTCACTTCACCGGTGAAGGCGCCTTCCTTCTCCGGATAAAGGTTCTGAGCGCCGAGCGCCACCGGGCTTCCCTCCAGCGCCTTTTTGACCTGGCCCAGAAAAGGAAATGGCGGGCACACGGCAACCTTGACGCGTGTCTCGCCGGCCAACCCACGCACGACGGCTGTCGCCAGGGCTTGGCCGCTGGCGCCGTTGGTGTACATCTTCCAATTGCCGGCGATGAACTTTCTTGCGCATGATCATAGCCACCTTCACTGCTTGCGGTATAAGCTATCCGCAGCCGCAACCGTAAGGAAGTGGCCAACTTCGCGTCCACGCGGTTGGCCACTCCCTTACGGTCGCGGCTCAGGCTCATTCTTTGGTGTTACGAACCTAGTCCGTTATCCGCCAGTCGATTTCCTTCTTGCCCCAGGATGCGAGCGTGCGATTGATCTTGGAAAAGGGCCGGCTGCCGAAAAAGCCGCGGTGGGCCGACAGCGGCGAGGGATGCGGCTCCCGTGATGACGAGGTGCCCGGTCCTGATTAATTAACTTGTGCTTCTTCTGCGCCGGTGCGCCCCATAGGACAAAAATCGCCGGCTCGCTGCGCTCATTGATCTTGCTGATGATCGCGTCGGTGAAGGTTTCCCAACCTTTATTGCGATGCGATTGCGGCTTATGGGCGCGCACGGTCAGCACGGTGTTAAGTAACAGCACCCCTTGGTCGGCCCAGGGATAAAGGCACCCGCTTGCCGGCGGCGGAATCTTGAGGTCGGCTGTCAATTCCTTGAAAATGTTCACGAGCGACGGCGGCTTCTTGACGCCGGGCGGCACCGAGAACGCGAGCCCATGCGCCTGGCCTTTATCGTGATAGGGGTCTTGACCAAGGATGACGACTTTGACGTTAGCCCACGGCGTGTGCTTGAGGGCGTTGAAAACCTGGTTTTCGGGAGGGTACACTTCGTGAGCGGCACGTTCGGCGTCAAGGAATTCGCGGAGGTGCTTGGAAATAGGGTTTGGTCAACTCCTCGCCAACGACGGGCTTCCACGAAGCGGGTAGTTGCATGACACAGGATTGCCCATTCAAAGAGCCTGCGCACGCAGTCAGCGGGCCGACGATATGCCACTTGTTCACCGCTTACTGCGTGCGCGGCTCTTTGCAAAGTCTAATACGTCTTGCCGACCACGTCCGCGAGCTTGCGAATGCGGTCCATCAGTTGTGCGTAGCCCTTGGGCAAGAGCGCCTGGGGCCCGTCGGAGAGCGCTTTTTCCGGGCAGCTATGGACTTCGATGTGGACGCCGTCGGCACCGGCGGCGACGGCCGCGCATGCCATGGCCGGAATCAGATCGGGCCGGCCGGTGGCGTGGCTGGGATCGACGATGATCGGCAGATGGCTCATGCCCTTGACGTTGGGGACGGCGCTCATGTCGAGCATGTTGCGCGTTGAATCCTCGAAGGAGCGCACGCCCCGCTCGCACAGCACCATGTTGGGGTTGCCCTCGGCGAGCACATATTCCGCCGACATGAGCAGGTCTTTCACGGTCGCGCTCATGCCGCGCTTGAGCAACACCGGCTTGCGCGTCTGCCCCACTTCCTTGAGGAGGTCGAAATTTTGCATGTTGCGGGCGCCGATCTGAAACATATCGGTGTATTTCTCGATCAGCGGAATTTGCCGTGGGTCCATGACTTCCGTCACGACCGGCATGTCGTATTTGTCGCCCACGTCGCGCAAGAATCTTGAGCCCGTCCTCGCCGAGGCCCTGAAAGCTATACGGGCTGGTGCGCGGCTTGAACGCCCCGCCACGCAGAATGTTGGCCCCCGCCTTCTTGACGCTGCCCGCGATCTCATCGAGAATGGCGGCACTTTCGATGGCGCAGGGCCCGGCGATCATGGCCATGGCCCCGCCGCCGATCTTCACTTTGCCGACCGAGACCACCGTGTCCTGCTTGTGAAACTCGCGGCTGGCCATCTTGAAGGGCTTCATGATCGGCAACACTTGCTCGACGCCCACGATGGCCTGGAGGGATTCGGCTTGCAATTTGTTCTCATCGCCGATCACGCCGATGATGGTGCGGTGCTCACCCTGGCTCAGGTGCGGCTTGAGACCCAGTTCACGCACGCGCTCGATGACATGCTCGACTTCCGCGGGGGTGGAGTTTGGCCTTAGAACGATTATCATTTAGAAATCCTCGACGTAGACCGGCGTCCCGCCGGTTTGTTGAACCGGCGAGACGCCGGTTACTACGTTGGACGTTATCCGCAAACCATGGCGATGGGAAACGAGCCTAGCACCGCCCACTGCTCGCACTTTTGCTCCAAGATATTGAGGGCCCGCTTGACCTTCGGATCTTCGACGTGGCCTTCGAAATCCACGAAGAACATGTACTCCTGCTTGCCGGTTTTGGCGGGAAACGACTCGATCCACGTCAAGTTGAGCTTGTTCTGCTTGAAGATATCCAGGGCCTCGACCAGCGAACCCGGGTTGTGCGGCACGCGGAACATGAGGGCCGTCTTGTCATGGCCGGTCTTGGGCGACTCTTGATGGCCGATGACGGCGAAGCGCGTTTCGTTGTGGGGATAATCCTCGATATCGCTGAAAAGAATGCGCAAGCCATAACGCACCGCCGCCTGGCGGCTGGCGACGGCGGCGGCACCGGTTCCTGCTGGGCCAATTGGGCGGCGACGGCCGTGCTGGACACGTCCTTGAGATCGGCATGGGGCAAGTTCTTGCTCAGCCAGTTGCGGCACTGGGCCAACGCCTGCGGTTTGCTGTAGACGCGGCGAATCATCTCCTGCTCGCAGTTGGCAAGCAGATTGTGGTGGATTTTCAGCCGAACTTCCGCGCTGATCGTCAATTGCGGCAAGCGCATGAACATGTCGAGCGTGTCGGAGACGCCCCCATCGGTGGAGTTTTCCAGGGGCACGACGCCAAAATCGACGTGGCTGCGGTTCACCTCCTCGAAAACGGAGGCGATGCTGCCGACACGCATGTACTCGATGTTTTGCCCAAACCGTTCGACGGCGGCCAGATGGCTATAACTGTATTCAGGGCCGAGATAAGCGACTTTGAGAACCTTTTGCAATGCCCGCGAGCCGCTCATGATCTCGCGAAAGACGGCGCGGATGGTGGCTTCGTCGAGCGGCCCCTTGCTGGCATCCAGGACGTTCTTGAAGACCTCTTCTTCACGGGCCGGGTTGAAGACTTCCGCCCCTTGATCGTTCTTGATCTTGCCGATTTCCGACGCCAGTGACGCACGTTCGTTCACCAGTTTCAGGATCTTGAGGTCGAGCTTGTCGATGTTGGCCCGAATGCTCTTGAGTGCCGCTAGGGACTTTCCGGCTGGCGGGGCCTGGTCCGACTCGGTTTTGCGCCATAAATGGTTGTCTCGTGGATGTTTTACTGCGCAATTCCCCGTCAATCTACTTACCGTGCCTGGGTGC
Organism: uncultured Planctomycetota bacterium; assembly: GCA_963750865.1. Classification (GTDB taxonomy): domain Bacteria; phylum Planctomycetota; class Planctomycetia; order Gemmatales; family Gemmataceae; genus CAVVSQ01. The sequence goes on along the minus strand of CAVVSQ010000011.1, from coordinate 122,823 downwards.
GTCAACTAACTCCAACCAATAAACTCCGTTTCTCGGTAACTTTGTTCGAGTGGCTCATATCGTGGAAATTCGGAGTCCAAACACTAACCCGAAGCGTCAGCGAGGGCCTCTGCCTCACTAACCCGAAGCGTCAGCGAGGGCCTCTGCCTCACTAACCCGAAGCGTCAGCGAGGCCTCTGCCTCACTACCGAAGCGTCAGCGAGGCCCCTCGCTGACGCTTCGGGTTCGAGTGCGCCCGCCAACTCCCACTGCAATCCTGTCAATATGGCATTCAGCTGCGGCCATCGGGCTTTCCGCCTCGCCAAATGAGAATCTTTTTGCTCGTCCTAACCATCCAAATACCGAATGCTTAGGTGCGTATACGCTCGGGGCCGATGTTTGGCACATCACTTGCTCCCGTATACACGTTTACCCTAATAAAAAAGTATAACACTGCTCGCAGCATTAGGATCGCGCCGGAAAGGACCGGCAAGAAAGGAGCTTTTCCAATGGCGGAAGAAAAAATCATCGGCATCGATCTTGGCACCACCAACTCCGTCGTCGCCGTGATGGAAGGCGGCGAAGTCAAAGTTATCCCCAATCAAGAAGGCCAGCGCCTGACCCCCAGCGTGGTGGCCTTCACCGACAAGGGCGATCGGCTCGTCGGCGACCCGGCCAAACGCCAGGCAGTCACCAATTCGCGCCGCACCGTTTATTCGATCAAGCGGTTCATGGGCCGGCGCCACAACGAGGTGCAGTCCGAAGAGAAGATCGTCCCCTATAAAGTCGTCGGCGGCGCCAACGAACTTGTCAAAGTCGATATCGACGGCAAGCAATTCACGCCTCCCGAAATCAGCGCCATGATCTTGCGCAAGCTCAAGGAAGCCGCCGAGGCCTATCTCGGGCACACCGTTCGCAAGGCGGTCATCACCGTCCCGGCATATTTCAACGATTCCCAGCGCCAAGCGACCATCGACGCGGCCCAGATCGCCGGCTTCGACACCGAATGGGACATCGAAGGCAAGGACGGCAAAAAAACCAAGCAACGCATGCGCATCATCAACGAGCCGACGGCCGCATCGCTGGCCTATGGCCTCGACAAAAAGAAAAATGAAAAGATCGCCGTCTTCGACCTGGGCGGCGGCACGTTCGATATCTCCATCCTCGACGTCGGCGACGGCGTCTTCGAGGTCAAGGCCACCAACGGCGATACCCACCTGGGCGGCGACGACTTCGACCAGGTGCTGATCGACTATGTGGCCGGCGAGTTTCAGAACCAAAATCGCATCGACCTGCGCAAGGATCCCATGGCCCTGCAGCGCCTCAAGGAAGCGTGCGAGCAGGCCAAGAAAGATCTGTCGCAGCAGACCAACACCAGCATCAATTTGCCGTTCATCACGGCCGACGCCTCCGGCGCCAAGCACTTGCAGATGGATATCACTCGCTCGAAGTTCGAGCAACTGGTGGCCCACCTGATCGAGCGCTGCAAAAATCCCGGTGCTGACGGCGCTGCGCGACGCGGGCTACAAACCCGGCGACATCGACGAAGTCGTCCTCGTCGGCGGCATGACCCGCATGCCGCGCGTGCAGGAACTGGTCAAGGAAGTCTTCGGCAAGGAAGGACACAAGGGCGTCAATCCCGACGAAGTCGTCGCGGTCGGCGCCGCCATCCAGGGCGCGCAATTGCTGCTGGGCAGCAAGTCCGACGTGCTGCTGCTCGACGTGACGCCGCTGTCGCTGGGCATCGAAACCTTGGGCGGCGTGTTCACCAAGCTGATCGACAAGAACACGACCATTCCCACGACCAAGAAGGAAACGTTTTCCACCGCCGACGACAATCAAACGGCCGTCACGGTGCAGGTTTTCCAGGGCGAACGCGCCATGGCCGCCGACAATCGCCTGCTCGGGCGCTTCAACCTCGAAGGCATCGAGGCGGCCCCGCGCGGCATGCCCAAGATCGAAGTGACTTTCGACATCGACGCCAACGGCATCCTCCAGGTCTCGGCCAAGGATCAAAAGACCAGCAAGGAAGCGAAAATTCGCATCGAAAGCTCGAGCGGCCTGAGCAAGGACGAAGTCGAAAAGATGCGCCGCGACGCCGATTCGCACGCGGACGAGGACAAGAACAAGCGCGAATTGGCCGACCTGCGCAACGAGTCGGATCGGACGATCTGGGAGATCGAAAAGCTGCTGAAAGAAAACGCCGGCAAGATTTCCGAGGGCGACGCCGCCCCAGTGCGGTCCGCCATCGAAAAAGTCAAGCAGACGGCCAGCGGCACCGACATCAACGCCATCCGCCAGGCCCTCAACAACCTGCAATCCGCGGCTCATGCGATGGCCCAGCATCTGCAGCATGCCGGTGGCGCTCAACCCGGACCGTCGCCCAACGGTCAGGACGGCACCACGGGAGCGGGTGACAAGAAGGACGACGTCATCGACGCCGAGTTCGAGGTGAAGAAGTAACCCGGTTAGCCGCGAGCGCGGCGGGTGCCATTGTACTCATCTCGCTCCGCGCGAGGAAAAACCATCTCGCGGAGCGAGATCATCTCGTGACGAGGCTCCGCCTCGTCACGCAGTGCCTGGCAGGCTCCGCCTGCACTAAGATCCCCGGGGCAATTAATGTCCCGTAGCGGCTAAATTCGTGCAGGCGGAGCCTGCCGGCCAGTGGCGTCACCAGGCAGAGCCTGGTGACGAGTATAGTGCAAGGCGGCTAGCCAAGAAACCGCACCATCGCCGCCGCGAACGCCGCCAAATCCTTCGGCGTGCGGCTGCTAATCAAATTGCCGTCAATGACAACGGGTTCATCGACCCACACCGCGCCGGCATTTTCAAGATCGTCCTTGATGCCCAACGACCCGGTGGCGCGTTTGCCTCTGACAATTTTCGCCGAGATGGCGATCCAGCCGCCGTGACAAATAAACGCCACCAGCTTGCCCTGCTGGTGAAACTCGCGCGTCAGCCGCAACACGTCGGCATTCCGCCGCAGCTTATCCGGCATGAATCCACCCGGGATCAAGAGGCCCACGTATTCCTCGCTTCGAGCCTTGGTCAGCAATACGTCCGCCGTCGCCGGATAGCCATGTTTGCCGCCATAGACGCGCAACTCCTCCCCAGCAAGCTTTGTCCCGAAGCCCGCCTCCTCCAGACGCAACTTGGGATACCACAGTTCCAAATCTTCATAGATGTCGCCGACGAAAGCGAGCAGGTTTTTTTGCATGAGTTCAATCCTTTATCCTTCCAATCACCAGTCCTCACCCAAAATCTGCCCGTCATTGGGCAAGCACGCCAGATTCCACGTTTGCGCGGTCATACTAGGACTGCAGCTGCGAACGCTGGCATCGCCAAGGAGGACCATCATCGCGCTTGAGTGTGGCGTGGCGGGATCGGTGGCGCTGCAGTTGTCCGAATACGGGTTGGGCATGTTTTGAAACGGCGCTGCACTGGTCGCTGTCATGTAGGTCTGGCCGAGGTGCGAGGCGCGCGACCAAGGGTACATGCCGTTTTTGGACGGGCCGGAGTTTTTGCCGGCGGTGAATCCCCAGGCGGTGCCGCCGACAAGTCCGCACCGCGCGTAGGAATGAGTGAACAAGATGGTGTTGGAGCTACCGTCGCCGATATGCGCTACTGCAACAGCGCGATCGCAGTAATTGGTCGTGCCGGGCGCTTTCATCATGCCTGCCTGAGCAACCGAAGGCGTTTCGCCAAGAAGCGGCGCGAACACTTGTGCGTTGGCCGCATAGCTTGTGCCCCCCAAAACGCCGCCACTTTGAATACCATCACTCATGCTCGGATCTGCGGGGCAGACGTAAGTCGGCACCACTTTCGTGTTGGCCAAATTTACCGTGGGAACGCACGTCGGCGGCGTCCCCATGGAGCTATAAAGATTGCTTTGCTCCAGAAACGGAAGAATGAAAACATGCGTCGAGCCCCAGATGTCGGGAAACTTTAGCGAGGCCCGATCCTGATTGCCGCCATAAAGCGGCGGCAAGGTCTTGAACGTTCCTTCGAAGTTATGGCATGCCAGCCCAATCTGCTTCAAGTTGCTGATGCACTGAGTCCGAGCGGCAGCTTCGCGAACCTTTTGCACCGCAGGCACCAAAAGCGCGATGAGGATCGCGATGATGGCGATCACGACGAGGAGCTCGATGAGCGTAAAGGCACGCCGAAAAATCCTGGATCGAGAGCGACGACTCACGACGCACCTCCCTTTAAACCCTCGGGACGAGGCTCCGCCTCGTCACGCACTGCCCGGCAGGCTCTGCCTGCACGAAACCGCCGCACACTTCACCGCCAATCCGTAACCACATCGATCAATCCCGACAACCCGGCATAATTCCGCGCACTCGAATAGCGCCAATGGATCGCCTCATCCACATACCCGCGCCGGATTGGATTGTTGTGAACATACTCCAGCTTTTGCAGCATCATGTCATCGTTTTGTATCTGCTGCGGATGGCTCCCCTCTTGCCATAGCTGGTGCGTTTGATCCACTTTGTTTTTAAGTTTGTGATACGTCAATTCCTGCAGCAAGCTCGCGTAACCAGTTGATTCCATGGCGTCAATAATTCGGCGCACCGTGTAGGATTTGAAGCGGCCAACCTGTTCCGCAAGCTTGGCGCCGCCGGCAATCCAGTGGACATGGTTTTCCATGACAACATATCCATAGATGCGCACCCCACGCTCTTTTTGCAAAAACCCCCAGGAGTCGAAAATGATTTTCGCGAAAGGGGCTGTGCGAATACGGGAAGCCAAGCTACGACGGTTGCCGTCATGAAGTACGGGTATTCTTCCTCGAAGAAGCGGTAGCGGCTACGGGACATGGGTGTTCTCCGCGATGAACGTGCAGGCGGAGCCTGCCAAGCAGTGCGTTACGAGGCAGAGCCTCGTAACGAGATTAAATGAGCCACGCCGCACCTCCCTTTAAACCATCGTGACGAGGCTCCGCCTCGTCACGCACTGCCCGGCAGGCTCCGCCTGCACGTATTTAGCTGGTGGGGGACATTATTATCCCCGGGAGATTTCGTGCAGGCGGAGCCTGCCGGGCAGTGCGTCACCAGGCAGAGCCTGGTGACGAGGGGCCGCCTGGTGACACGGTGCGCACAAAAAATCCCTCTCGGAGTTATACTCCGAGAGGGATCGATTTTCACATCAGGTTTACGCTAGTGCTTACCAATCCGAGCCCAGAATCTGGCCGTCGTTGGGCAGGCAAGCGTAATTCCACGTTTGAGCGGTGATGCTGGGAGTGCAGCTGCGAACGCTGGCATCGCCCAGGAGAACCATCATCGCGCTGGAGTGGGGCGTCGCGGGGACGGTATAATCGCACGCCGTCGTGTAGGGATTCGGCGCGTTTAGGAACGGCAAGCTTACCGCCATCCCCTTCTGCCCTAAAAAGGTGGCCCGCTGCCAAGGAACGAATTTCCCCGAGGCCTGCGGCGGGGACGGCACGCCCTCGGTATAACCCCAAGCGCTGCCACTGTTTGGCGATGGACTTGGCGGGCTGCCATCACCATTGCCTTTGCCTGGGCACAAGGCGTAGGTATGCATGAACAGGATCGTGTTGGAGCTGCCGTCGGCGATGCGCTCGATTTTCATGCCACGATCACAGAAGTTCTGGACCGAGGAGGCTTGCATTTTGCCGCCCGCTGAGCCGTTTTCGTCGACGATCGGTGCGAACACCTGGGCATTAACGCCGTAGCTGGTGCCGCCCAAAACTTGACCCGAGATGATGCCGTCGCTCATGCTGGGATCGGCCGGGCAGACAAACGTGGACACCACCTTTTGGTTCCCGTTGTTCTTGGTAGGATCGAGCGTGGGCGGGCTCGGGGACATCGATTTGTAAAGGTTGTCCTGCTCGATGTACGGAAGGATGAAGACGTGCGTCGAGCCATAAGTGCTGGGGAACTTGGCCGAGGCCTTGGGACCACCGAAAAGCGGCGGCATGCGGGTGAACGTGCTTTGGAAGTTGTGAACACCCAAGCCGATCTGTTTCAGGTTGTTGGTGCATTGGGTCCGGGCGGCAGCTTCGCGGACTTTTTGCACGGCGGGCACCAGCAGCGCGATGAGGATCGCGATGATGGCGATCACGACCAGCAGCTCGATCAGCGTAAAGCCGCGCCGCTTGAAGTGATCTCGTAGAACTCTTTGCACAAGACACCCCTTTCCGGGAAAAAGAAAGAAAAAGAACACGTAACTCGCAATCGAGGCGGAGCCTCTCGAACAGTGCGTTCTCAGGCGGAGCCTGGGAACGAGTACCTCGCGGACGGTGCCTGGGAACGAGGAATGGTGATTTGGGCGCACACACCATAAACTGGCACTTCGTCTTCCGGCACTTTGTTCTTACCAGATTGTTGTCGATCGAGAAGTCACCAGTCAAGCAAAAACTTCATAATTTTTAATTTATCCGTATTCGCGCGGATAAAGGCCGTAAAACAAGCGTCCCGCTTGTTTGGAAACCATGGACTCCTATAACAATCGCGTTCCTCATTTGACGCCAGGAGCAAAGGCATAAGGTTTGCTTCCTAAAATGGCCCGTGGCACCGACCGGCCCGTGAGTGGACGACATGGATTCCCAGCAAACGCTGCCCGAAGGCATTGGAGCCGCCAGCAAGCATGGGCTCAAATGGGCCATCGAATCGAAAAAAATGCGGCGCCAGCCCTTTCGTGAATATCGCAACTTCATCCAGGGACATTATGACGGCATCGCCGGCAAGCTCACGCGTTTCACGGGGCTGGTCACCGGTCACGAGGCGCTTGCGGGTCGCCTGATTCGCCCCAGCGCCTTTGACGTGCGCGGTTGCAAGCGCATCCTTGATGCGGGCTGCGGCAACGGGCGATATTCGCGGTTTCTGTTGCGCTGGGCCGACGCGGACGCCGTGATCGCCGGCTTCGACCTTTCGCAGCGGATGCTCAAACGCGCCCGCCGCCGGCTTCATTCCCAGCGCATCAATCACGTCGCCGCCGACCTGACCAAGCTGCCGTTCGCCACCGGCTTTTTCGACGCCGTCGTTTGTGGCTACGTCCTTGAGCACCTTCCCGATCCTCGCCCCGGCCTCGCCGAGCTGGCGCGCGTCATGCGGCCTGGCGGCAAGCTGCTGCTGTTGGCGACCGAGGACACCATCACCGGCTCGATGTGCAGCCGTATGTGGCATTGCCGAACTTATAATCGGCGCGACCTCCAGCAAGTTTGCCTGGATTGCGGCCTGCGCTGGCAGAGGCACCACTTTTTCTCCAAGCTGCACGCGATGTTCAAGCTGGGCGGCATCATCGTGGAGATGCGGCGCGAGTGAGGCGATGACCCATGGCAGCCCTGTTTGACCAAGACGGCGTCAAGCTGCTCTACCCCGAGAACTGGGAACTCCAGCGCCAGGACAGCGAAACGGGTTGGACAATTTCCCTGCAAAGCCCCAGCGACCGCCTTTTTCGTCGTCTCTTTCGACGCCGACATGCCCGAGATGGAAGTCATGTCTCAAGCGGCGCTCGACGCCCTCAAAGGCGAATACGAAGATCTCGAAGCCGACGATGCCGTCGAGACCATCGCCGGCCAACCGGCGCTGGGCTACGACGTGCGCTTCTTCAGCCTCGACCTCACGAACACCGGTTGGATTCGCAGCTTTTACAGCGCCAAGGCACCGTGTTGGCGATGTGGCAAGTCAACGATCTTGACTTGGCGAGCTTGGAGCCGGTGCTGCGGGCGATCTGCACGTCGATCCAGGTGGAAGAGGATTGACATGCGCCGTTTAGCCGCGACGCGCAGCGGAGCGCGTGACACCATGCGCTCCGCTGCGCGTCGCGGCTAAACGCTAACCTTGCGGCGGGTTGGGCGGGCGATGTTGCTGCTGTGCCAGCTTGGCTTGAAAGTTCTGCCATGATTGGTTCATGGAATTGAGCAGCACGGGCACTTGGGGAGCGCTCAAAAAGACACGAGCGGTTATCATGGATTTGGGGTAAAACTGGGCGATGAATTCGAGGCAGAATTCAGACGCCGAATGGACTACCATGACGGCATTGGTGTAGGCCCCCACCATGATGTCTTCGGGGATTTTGAGATCGTGGTAGATTTCCTCGATGGTCGGTGGCTTGGCGGGCGGCGCGCCTTGGGGCAGGGGGGGCGGCATCGAGCCGAACGTCTTGCGGTAGTTCTCCAAGTTCGTCTTGAGCGCTTCGATGAATTGCGGCACCAAATGATTGGGCATGACGACGCGGGCCACCACTTGATGCGGCTGGTTCATCCGCAGGACGAAATCGAGGACGAACTCGGAGGCGCCTTGCAGGACCAAAACGCCGGTGCTGAACACGCCGCGCGCGACTTTTTCCGGGACACGGGCGCCGACATTGCCGTGTTGAAACTCCTGCACGATGGTATTGGGATCGCCCTGCGGCTTGTTGCCCTCGTTATCCGGTTGCGACGGAGTAGTCATGAATGATTCCTTTGGATGATGATGGGCCGGCCTGCACGTCGGCCTCCAAGAAAGCATATGCGGCGGCGCTTGCCAAGGTAAGGGAAACCGGTGGGGAAGGGATGAGGCACTTCGAATCCCGCGGATAAAGGCGCGAACCGAGAAAAAGATCACCATGTTCATCGCTGTGATACTTTGGTCCCCAGTTATCGGCGCCTTGGCCGGCGCCGCGCTGGCCGGCGTGCCCTCTCTCCTAGAGGCGCCTTCGCCCATCCGCGTCGTTTGCCGCGAGAAAGACGACACGTTCGCCGCGGGTCAACAAGTCACGCGCACGCTGACGATCATCAACGACACCCGCTCCGCGGAGCCGATTGACATGGAATGGTCATTCCGCAGCGGCGGCAAGGCATATGCGGAGGGAGCGGAGACGTTCACGCTGGCACCGGGCACATCTGCAGAGTACGCCATAACCTTTCGCATGCCGCCGCTGCCGGCGCGCACCCGCTGCGAGTTGGTGCTGACCTGTCTGCGCGGCGGCCAAGAGGTGTTTCGGACGGCGAAAATCTTGCATTATCCGTAGGTTAGGTTTCCAACCTGACCGTCAATCATTCCGGTCAGGTTGGAAACCTAACCTACGGATTCGCCCAATTAAAATGAGGGCTGGCACATGGCCACACGCGTTGCCAACGAATCGTTGGCGCAGGTGATGGACGAGCATTCGGTGGTGGGTGACCCCGCCCTATGGTGGCCCGAAGGCGATCGACTGCGCTGCGTCGCCTGCGGGCATCGCTGTTTGATCGGCGAAGGTTTGCGCGGCATCTGCAAAGTGCGCGTCAATGAAGGGGGGCAGCTCAAAGTTCCCTTCGGCTATGTGGCGGCGCTGCAATGCGATCCGGTGGAAAAGAAGCCGTTCTTTCATGTCTATCCCGGCAGCGATGCGCTGAACTTTTGGCATGCTCGGCTGCGACCTGCACTGTTCCTATTGTCAAAACTGGGTGACCTCGCAGGCGCTGCGCGACACCAAGGCCGTGGCGCCGTTGCGACCGATCACGGCCCAGCAATTGGTCGAATTGGCCAATCGCGAGCGCGCCCGCCTGGTCGTGTCCAGCTACAACGAGCCGCTGATCACCGCCGAATGGGCGGTGAGCGTCTTTCGCCAGGCTCATCAATCCGGCCTGGCCTGTGCCTTCGTTTCCAACGGCAACGCCACGCCGGAAGTGCTCGATTATCTCCGCCCTTGGCTGTGTGCCTACAAGATCGACCTCAAGACCTTCAGCGATCCCACCTACCGCGGCCTGGGCGGCACGCTGGAAAACATCACGCGCACGATACAAATGGTCCACGAGCGCGGCTTGTGGCTCGAGGTCGTGACGCTGGTTATTCCCGGCCTCAACGACAGCGAAGATGAACTGCGTCAGGCCGCCCGCTTCCTCGCCTCGGTGAGCCGCGACATTCCTTGGCACGTGACGGCATTCCACAAGGACTACCGCATGACCGACCCCGAGGACACACCGGCGGCGACGCTGATCCGCGCCGCCGAGATCGGCACAGAGGAGGGCTTGCGTTTTGTGTACGCCGGCAACCTGCCGGGGCGGCGTGGGACCATGGGAGAACACCCGTTGCCCTTCATGCGGTGCGACGGTCATCGAGCGCCATGGTTATCTCATACGCTCCTACAGCCTCGGCCCCGATGGTCAATGCCCCAAGTGCCAAGCGCGTGTGCCGGGCGTTTGGCCAAGCACGCCGGCCGATGTGCGAACCGGCAACGATCAGGCGGCCTACTTGAGCCGCTTGCCGCGTCGGGTGGAAACGATTCGTACAGAACCGGGAGTCTTGCCAATGCTCACGACGGCGCAAAAAGAACAAATCGTGGCGGCGACGGGAGCGCTGGTCCGTGCCAACGTGGAGGGCCGTCCGGCGCAGTTTGCCGCCGAGCTGCATGAGGTGAGCAATCGGCCGGTGGCGGGGGCGTTTGTCACGCTCAAGCGCGGCGGCCACCTGCGGTCGTGTTGCGGGATGCTTGGCCAGATGGTGCCCCTGAGACACGCACTCGAACATGCCGCCTGGCGCAGCGCCGTGGACGACGTGCGTTTTCCGCCGGTCTCGCCGACGGAACTGGATTACCTCGACATGGAAGTCTGGTTGCTCGGTCCATCACGACTTGTGGACGCGCGGGCGCCGAACGTAGCGAGGCTGTGGAAGTGGGCAAGCACGGCGTCCAGGTGGTGCAGGGTCAGGCGAGCGGTCTGTTCTTGCCGAGCGTGGCGGTGGAAGCCAACTGGGACGCCCGGCGTTTCCTCGATCAGGTGTGCGTCAAGGCCGGCTTGCCTCCGAGCGCCTGGAAGGATGACGCCACCAGGCTATACACCTTTGAGGGCGAAGCGCTGCACGCCTCCCTGGCGCAAACGAACGCTGCCGGACCGCCGGCGCGACCGGCGTTCTTCTGCCGCGCGGAAGATTTGCCAAGTTTGGCGGCGTTTTGCCGCAATAACATTGGTGCGCTCCTTACGGGGTCCATGCCGAACTTTTATTTGACCGGTGCCGCCGACGGCAACATCAGCGGCGTCATTCTTTCGGTGCGCGTCGCCGGTTGTCCGGAAGTCGTTTTGAGTCAAATCTCACTGCGTCCCGGCATGCCGCTTCAAGCAACTTTGAACGCGCTGGCCCAGGCCGCGGCGCAAAACCTCGCGGGACACAAATTAAACCAGGAAATGCTCGCCGGCCTGCAGGTTGACTTGTTGCTGCTGCACGACGCGACCATGCACGGCAGCGCCGCGGACCCACGGCTCGAAGGAATTGAATCCCGGCACCGGGCCGTCCTTGTGTTGGACCGCAACAAGGCCGGCTTGATCTTCGATCCGGAGCGGTCCGCGCAAGATTTGCTGGTGGAAGCGGTCAAGTTGGCGCGGGTCAGCGCCCACGCCGGAGCAGCTGTTTTCGCGCTCGAAGCGCTCAGCACGTCGGCCCCGGTCCGCGTCTCGACGGCTCCGCAGCCCGTAAGCGGGCCGGCCATGCGCCCACCTGCGCTGGCGGGCACCTTTTATGACGCCGATCCCGATCAGTTGGCACGCACGCTGGATCGCTTGTTTGCGGCCGGCGGCGAGGCGGTGACACCGCGGGCCTGCTTGGCCGCCATGGTGCCGCACGCGGGCCTCATGTATTCCGGCCAAATCGCCGCCAATGTTCTGCGGCGCATCGCCCTGCCTAAGACCATCATCGTGATCGGTCCCAAGCACACCGCCCTGGGCATGGACTGGGCCGTCGCGCCGCACCAGACGTGGCGCATCCCCGGCGCGACGATCCAAGCCGATGTCGAGTTGGCCAGCGAGTTATGCCGGGCCATACCGGGCCTGGCATTGGATGCGGCGGCGCACCAGCGCGAGCACGCCATCGAGGTCGAGCTGCCGCTGCTCGCGCGCCTGGCGCCTGCCACGAAAGTCGTGGGCATCGCCATCGGCCAAGGCGACCTGGCAAGTTGCTTGCGCTTCGGCAAAGGTTTGGCCGAGTTGCTTGGTCGCCGAAAAGAACAACCGTTGCTGCTCATTTCCAGCGACATGAATCACTTCGCCAAGGACGCCGAAAACCGCCGCCTGGATGCGCTGGCCCTGGCGGCTCTGGAAACTTGCGATCCCACGCGGCTTTACGAAACCGTGACTCAAAACCAAATCAGCATGTGCGGTGTCTTGCCGGCCGTCATCGTGCTGGAAACGCTGCGTCTGCTCGGAAAGTCCCCAAAAGCCGAGCGCGTTGGTTATGCGACGTCCGCCGACGTCACCGGCGATACCAGCCGGGTTGTCGGTTACGCGGGCGTGTTGTTTCCGAGCCACGACCGTTAGGGAGTGGCCAACTTCCGCCTTTCGGGAACTTTTCCATTCAATCCAGCGACTAAGCAAGCAGTCGTTACATGTCTTTGGATTTCTTGCCAGCAAGGGTGCGGAACCTCTTGTCTCCTGGGCAAAGATTCGGTCCGCGAGCGGAGCTTGCAGCGATGAACTCCTATTCGACAGGGCCGGGGCGTTGGCCCCGCGGCGGTGGTGCGCTTGTCTTGTTGCTGGGGGCGCTCTGCCAGGCGATCGGCCGGGCCGACGTGCCCCCGCTGCCCGCGGACATGCAAGCGAAAGTTAACAAGGCCATCGACAAGGGCGTGAGCGCCCTTTTGAGTTCCATGAATCCCTGGGGCCATTGGGCGCCGGAAAAGAACCATCTCGTCGGTTATTCAGCACTGCCGGGCCTCACTCTGTTGGAGTGTGGCGTAGCCGCCCAAGGACCAAAGAGTGCAAAAGGCGGCGGCTTTTGTCCGCCAAATGGCACCCGGCCTCAAGGCAACCTATGAAATCGCGTTGGCCATCTTGTTTCTCGATAAGCTCGGCGAGTCGCGGGACGACGCCATGATCGAGATGCTCGCCATGAGGTTGATCGCGGGCCAGACGCCGACGGGGGGCTGGACGTATAAATGCCCCATTCTTGAAAGACCCGATCAAAAGTTATTGCTGTCGCTCTTGAAAAAGCTCGCCAAACCCGAGCTATTCGATCCGGTTAGGGCGGCCGACGCCAGGCTTGACATGACCCTGCAAGGCAATCTGGGGATGAACGATCCGCTTTCCGCTACCTATCGACGCAAGGGCATCGAGCGCAACGGCGTGACGCCCCTTCCCAACGCACCAAGCAGTTCCCCCGATGGTTCCCCAGTCACGCATCCATATCCAGCGAAGTCGGCGCCGCGGCTAGAGCCGGCCTCGCCGACGGCCTCCCGCAATTGGGCCTGGTGCATCAAGATGGAAGACTCGGGCGCGGCCCTGCCACCGCCGCCGACCAAGGTCACGATTCCGTCGCGTTTTCGCGGCTTGCCCGTGTTTTGGCCGACAGCACAACTTCCAGTGGCGGACCCCAAAGACAAGGGTGAACTTCCGATAATGGGCACCTCGGACAACTCCAACACGCATTTCGCGATATTGGCGCTGTGGACGGCGCAACGGCACAAGATCCCAACGGCACGAACGATGAACTTGGTTGCCAAGCGCTTTTACACCAGTCAAAACAAGGACGGCAGCTGGGGCTATCATTATGTCTACGGCGGCGGCGATCCCGAACGGCCTCCCATGACTTGTGTCGGGCTTTTAGGCCTCGCCGTCGCGCACGGGCTGGCTCACGACATCGATCCCAGTCTATTAAGAATGCAAGATCCATGGATATTGGACGGACTCGTGGCACTTTCGAAAAATGTAGGCACTCACCAAGGCCGCACCGATAATTTGCCGATGGCCAACCTCTACTTCCTGTGGGCCATTGAGCGCGTAGGCGTGTTGTATGATTTGCCGACGATCGGCAACAAGGACTGGTATCGGTGGGGCGCCGAGATACTGATCGCCAACCAGCGTCAGGCCGGCCATTGGGATAATGGCGGCTATTGGGGGGCGAAACCCATTTCCGATACGTGCATGGCACTTTTGTTCCTCAAGCGTGCCAATCTTACGCGCGAGCAAACCGCCAAGATCGCGTTCCGATCGGACGACCTTCTCATGGCGCTCGCCAAACGCATTCCGAATGAGCCAATCAGTTCGGGCAAAACGGGATCGTTGGATAAGCACACGAAGAAAGCGCCTCCTCCCGTCCTGAAAGAAGATGAGAAGACCGGCGAGCCTGAGGAAGTAAAACAAAACCTAACTCAAGCGGTCGCGCCGCCCGTCCGCCGCGCGGCGCCGGTCGCGGAACCGATCGAGGAGCCGCCCGGCAATGGCAGACTTTGGTTCCTGGCGATTCTGCTGTTGCTGATCCTGTGCGGTGTGGGCTTGGTGTTGCTGGCCCGCGACAAGGAGGAAGAGGATGACGCCAAGCCGCGACGCGGTCGGCGCTTGAGGAATCAGGTAGGTGGCTAATAAGGCTTGCTGCATCGGGTGCCACGGGCAGCTTGTCTGCCCGTGTGACCCCGAAGGAGCCTCCGCTCGCGGACACGGGCGGACAAGCCGCCCGTGGCACCCTGTATTCAGTGGAACGGCTCTCCAGAGCCGTTATTCTTGCCGGACGGCTCAGGAGAGCCGTCCCACAAATGCAAACCACTCATCATCACATTACACCATGCCCAACAGTTTCGCCGCATTTCGGTAGTACACCTTTGCCAGCACGTCGGGCGGCAGGCCGACGCCGCGCAGCATCGGCGTGGCCGGTTCGTTGTCCGCATGAACGTAATCCGGATCGGCGATGGGGCTGCGCCCTTCCCAGCGGCTTTCCCACAAAGTGCGCTCGCACCAATAGCGGCTGACATAGTGCTCGGGCACCAAGCCGTGGCGGGTCACCAGGTCGGTGCCGAACAGAAAGCGGTCCGGATAGCGGCACACCAGGTCGCGGATGGCATCGCGTCGCGGCGAGACCTCGCGCACCTGCCATTTGGTGGCGCTGGTGTCGATGTGGTAATGCGGATATCTTTCCAGCAGCGCTTCGAGGTGCTCGGGATGCTCGGGATCGCCCCCCATATGGGCGCCAATCCAGGTCATATCGGGAAACAGGTTGAGCATTCTTTCAAGGCGCACATACTGGTCGGCCTTGGTGCCATATTTGGCGCTGTCGGCGTAGACCGTGCGAAACCAGTTGTCCGGATCGGCGACGTGCACCATGATGAGGCGAACACCGGCGGCGCGAGCCCTCTTGGCGCATTCGATGCGCCACGGGGCGTCGACAAACAGGCCCCGGTCCACGCCGCGCGGCGCGGACCAAAACTTGATGATCTTGACGCCGAGCGCGAGATAGCGGTCGAGCAACCGATAAGCCTCGTCATCGGGGTCGCCGATGGCCTTCTTCATGATCAGGCCGTTGAAGAGGAGCCGATCGCTGAATTTCTCGCGGAGGGGCGGGATGTCGTCGACGAGGCACATGGTCACGGTGGTGGTGACGCCAAAATCCGCACCGATATTCAGCATCGTTTCCGCTTGATCGACGCTCGCTCCCGGGCCCTCGCCCACGGGCGGCCCCGCGGGCGGATCGCTCGGGCGCGTCACCATGACGTGAGCGTGAAAGTCAATGATCGGCCCGCGATACGTCAAATGATCTCGCGGAAAGCTGGTATCGGTGACGTTGTATTCCGGAGGAGCCATGGCCCAGTTCCCCTTCATCCAAGATTTGTTGCGCGTATTCCCCTCTCCCCTGTACTCGGGGGAGAGGGGCAGGGGTGAGGGGGTGCAGGCTGCATGCAAAAACTTGGAGCTTTCGCGAGGAATTCTATCCCCCCTCACCCCTGCCCCTCTTCCCCCGAGTACAGGGGGACAGGGGAGCCATTTGCCCTGCCTATTAAAACAAAACCGGCTTGCCCAGCGCGCGTCGCAACACGGTGAATTGGCCCGCGTGCATGAGCGTGTGGTTTGCCATCAACACGATCAGATCGGCGTAGCGCGGCGCGAACTTGGCCATGCCGCCGGTGTTGGGCTTATCCAAGTCGGCATCGGCGAGTTTGTCCACGTTGGCGAGCGTGGCGGCGCGCGCCTGGCTAAAAAGCTCCATGTAAGCGTCTTTGGTCAAGTACCCGCCGCTGGGCACGCCGCTGGCTGACGCCTTATCATATTTACCTTTGATGGACGCGTGGATTTCCGGGTAGTGCGACCCGGGGAGAGCGGAGCCGAGATGAATCTCGCCTTCGATCAGATGGCCTAGTTGCCAGGCGACGTTATTCGCGCTAGGCACCGGCCGAACCGTCAAATCGTGATCGCTGAGATCGCTGACGTACCACGTAACCAGACCTTGGGTTGAGGTAAGGCCGAGCTTTAAGGCTTCTTTCGCTTGCATGCAGGTTCTCCTAATGGATGTCGTCTGAAAGCCGCGGGATTCGGAGTACCTCGTCCCGCGGCTTGGCCGCCATGATATTCAAGCCGCGGGACGAGGTACTCCGAATCCCGCGGATCCTCCGTGTGGCCTCGCGTAATTATAAGGAATATAATCAACTTTCCGCGCGAAAACACCGATTCAGTCTGGCGCCGCCCGGATCATTGCGTTCGCCTGCCGATGATGCTGCGAGATGTCAGAGGCGAAAGTAGTGCAAAAAGATTCAGGAAAGTGGTCGGCCGAAAGGGATATTGCATGCAACTGCGCCATGTCGCTCCGTCCAGCATCATCACCGGCTGGGATTTTAGCACCAGCGGCGTCAAATGCCTGGCGTTCGATTTGGAAGGCAACGCCGTTGCCGAGATCCGTTTGCCGACGGATTTGTGGACGAAGGGGAATGTCTGCGAGATCAATTTGATGCAGCTGGAGGGCCAGGCCCGGGCCAGCGTGCGAGCGATGGCGGCGAAACTGCGCTTCGTGGGCCGGCTGCAAGATTGGGTGGCCGGCGGCATTTCCGCGACGCATCACTCCGCCGGGCGCATCGACAAGGACCATGTCCAGGTCCGCCGCGCGATTTGCTGGAATGACCAGACGCTCGCCAAGTATCATAAACGCGGTTTGGCACGTTTGGGCGGGCAAGACCAGGTCCGCGCCTTAATCGGCGGGCCCTGGGCGATTCGCTATAGCCTGAGCCATCTGGTCAAGGACGAAGCCAAGCTCTCGGCGGAGGATTGGCGGCGCACGCATCGCATCCTCCTGCATGGCCCGTTGGCCGCCGGCTTTTTGACCGGCAACTTCGAAGTCACCAGCCTGTCTTCGGCTGCTTCGACGGGCATCATGGACTTGCGGACTGGTCAATGGTGCCCAGGGATGTTCGGCGCGCTCAAGAAGGAAGAGAATCGCACGCTGGCCTGGGAACAGTTGCCGCGCATCGTCGATCAATTCGACCTGGTCGGCCCGCTGGCGCCGTCGCTGGCAATCGAGGCAGGCATCGACATGGAGCGTCGGCCACTGATTTTCCCGACGTCCGACGATCAACAAGCAGGTTTGATCGGCGGGGGCGCCGTCATGCCGGCCAAGTCGCGGTGATTCTGGGAACGTCTGCCGTCGTCAATGCCTCCTCGGCGACTCTGCCCAACACCGCCGAGTTGGATGCCATGCGGCTCAATTGGGGACCATATCTGTGGATGCGCTGCTACAACAATGGCGCGTCACTTCCTCAACGAGATCGTCGGCGATGAGCCGGACTGGGGTGAGTTGGAGGCAGCCGCGCGCGATTCCCCCGGGTGCCGGCGGCACCATGGTCATGCCTTTTCTGCACGCCGAGCCGTCGCTCGGCATTCATCACAAGCTTTTCCGATGGGAACCCAAGGAGCCCAAGCACGCCGGCAAGAAGTTTCGCGCCGCTCTCGAAGCGCTCGCCTATATGATCGCGCTCGGTGTTCGCCAACATGAGCAGGCGGGCCAACAGATCAGCCGCATTTCGGTCTCCGGCGGCATCGCCCGCAACCAACTCATGTGCGAGATTCTCGCCTCGGTGCTCGGCAGGCCGCTCGAATTGTTGCAATCCAACGAAGGGTCCGCCCTCGGCGCAGCCGTGACGGCTCTGGCTGCCCTGGAGAACCATCGTGGCCGGCAGCAAGGCGAAGTAAATTTCACCGTTGCCGACGCGGTGGCCCAGATGGTGAAGTTCCGCGCCGGTGCAGCCGGTCGCCAAGTGGCAAGCGGATTATCAAATGGGATTGGCGAGGTTCGAGAAGCTGATCCGCGCTTCCAAGAAACGCAAATGACAAAAAACAGAGGGTTTACGCCTCCCGCTCGCCTTCGGTTGAATGCGCCGCATACAATTGATGTGGAAGAGCCGCGCACGCAGTAAGCGGTTAATCAGTGCGCCACGCGGTTGGCCCGCTTACTGCGTGCGCGGCTCTTTGTGGAACGCACCATGACGCCCCGCACCTTTGCCGGCCGCTACAATCTGGACGCCATCGAGCAAGCCTACCAGCGTTGGCGGCAGGATCCCGCGACGGTTGATGATTCTTGGCGTCTGTTCTTCGAGGGGTTCGACCTGGGCCTCGCGCAAAAGCCCGCCGGCGTCAGCGAAGCGCACCAAACGGCGCTTATTCGTCTTATCGACGCCTATCGCGGTCTGGGACACATGCTGGCCCGACTTGACCCCTTGAACCTGCCTCCCAAGACTCTACCCGCACTCGAGCTTGCCGAATTTGGGTTCACCGACAGCGATCTGGATCGGACGTTCGACACCAGCCATTTTCTAGGCCTGACAAGCGGCACGCTGCGGCAATTGATCGCCGCCCTACGCGAGACGTATTGCCGCACGCTGGGCGTCGAGTATATGCATATCCAGGATCCGACGATTCGCCGCTGGATTCAGGAGAAGCTGGAACCATGCCACAGTCACCCCGAATATGGTCGCCGACAAAAGCTGCGCATCTTGATGGACCTGCATTATGCCGAGTTGTTCGAGAAGTTTCTGCACACGCGCTACCTGGGTCAAAAGCGATTTTCGCTGGAAGGGGCCGAGACGCTCATTCCCCTACTTGATCGCATGGTGGAAACGGCTGCCGACAGCGATCTCAAGGAGATCGTCTTGGGCATGGCCCACCGGGGTCGCCTGAACGTCTTGGCCAACATCATCGGCAAGCCGTATGCCGAGCTTTTCAGCGAGTTCGAGGAGAACTACCTGCCCAATTCGATGGCCGGCGACGGCGATGTCAAATACCATCTCGGCTTTTCCAGCGACGTTGTCAGCTCGCAGGGCCGTAAAATCCACTTGAGCTTGACGCCCAATCCCAGCCACCTGGAAGCGGTCAATCCCGTGGTTGAGGGCCGCGTGCGCGGCAAGCAGCAACTGTTCGGCGATTCGGCGCAAAGAGTGCATGGCCCTCCTCATACACGGCGACGCGGCGATCGCGGGCCAAGGCTTGGTCGCGGAAACACTCAATCTGTCCCAACTCGATGGCTACCGCACCGGCGGCACGGTGCACGTCGTCATCAACAACCAAATCGGCTTCACGACGGCGCCGAGCGATGCCCGGTCCACGCGTTACTGCACCGATGTCGCCAAGATGATCGAGGTGCCGATCTTTCACGTCAACGGCGAGGACCCGGAGGCCGCCGCTTTTGCCGCGGAGCTGGCGGTGGAGTTTCGGCAGACGTTTCACAAGGACGTCTTCATCGATATGTTCTGCTACCGCCGCTGGGGGCACAACGAGGGCGACGAGCCGTCGTTCACGCAACCGGTCATGTATGCCAAGATCGTGGACCGTCCGAGCTTGAGCGAGGTTTACACGGAAACGTTGCTGATGCGCGGCGACTTGAAATACGAGGAAACCCAGGCCATCGTGCACGATTTTCAAGAGCGCCTGGAGAAGTCTCAAGTCGAAGTCAAGGCGGCGCCGCGCCACGTCGGGATGAAGGGCTATCAGGGACGCTGGAAAGCGATCAGTCCGCAAGTGAGTCGGGCACCGGCGGAAACGGGCGTGCCGCTGGAAACATTGGACCGCATTACGCAGGTGCTGACCACGGTGCCCGACTCATTCACCGCGCACGCCAAAATTGCGCATGTTGGAGGCGCGGGCCCGCGACATGCGCGAACGCAAACCGGTCGACTGGGGGTTCGCGGAGGCATTGGCCTTTGGCTCGCTTGTGTTGGAAGGCGTGCCGGTGCGGCTTAGCGGGCAAGATTGCCGGCGCGGCACCTTTAGCCAGCGGCATGCTGTGTGGTATGACTTCAAGTCCGGCCAATCTTATACGCCGCTGGCGCACCTCGATCCGCGCCAGGGCGACTTTTCGGTCTACGACAGTCTGCTCTCGGAAGCCGCCGTGCTCGGTTTTGAATATGGCTATTCCCTTGACATGCCCGAGGCACTGGTTCTGTGGGAAGCCCAGTTCGGCGATTTCGCCAACGGCGCGCAGGTCATCATCGACCAATTCTTGGTGTGCGGCACCTCGAAATGGCAACGTGACAGCGGCCTGGTATTGCTCTTGCCCCACGGCTATGAAGGCCAAGGGCCGGAGCATTCGAGCGGCCGCCTGGAGCGCTTTCTGCAACTGTCCGCCGAGGACAACATCCAAGTATGCGATCCGACCACGCCCGCGCAATACTTCCACCTCTTGCGCCGGCAAATGCACCGCAATTTCCGCAAGCCCTTGATCGTGATGACGCCCAAAAGCTTGCTGCGCCACAAGGCAGCCGTCTCGCCCGTCGAACTACTGACCAGCGATCATTTCCATGAAATCATGGACGACGCGCGCGCCGATCCCGGCCGCGTGCGCCGTGTCGTTTTGTGCAGCGGCAAAATCTACTACGACCTGCTGGAACAACGCGGCAAGGAAGACGCCTCGGTTGCCCTCGTGCGCGTGGAGCAACTCTACCCGTTCGTCGGCGACCAGATCCAAAGCGCCGTCAAACGCTATCCCAAGGCGCGCGAGATCATCTGGACCCAAGAAGAATCCCGCAACATGGGGGCCTGGACTTTCATGGAGGCTCGCTTGCGGGCGCTCGGCATCCAGGCGAAATATGTCGGCCGCGATGCCAGCGCCAGCCCCGCGACCGGCTCACGTCAAGTCCACTTGCGCGAGCAAAAGGAAGTGGTCCAAACCGCGCTCGACCGGACCGGCGCCGCACATGGTTCGTTCCGAGCCGCCGAGCAAATTGCGGCCCTTCCCGACCTGGGAGGAAGAGGACGATCACGCGGCGGAGGCAGAGCCGAAGAAGGTGCCGGGGTAGACATGCCAATGTTTACCGTGTGCTTATGCTTCTGGTAGAATTGATCGACGCTCGCTCTTGAATGAAGGGGTTTTTATGAAGCAGGACACGTTGCTGGATGACAAAGCCATGATCGAGAAGGTCTTGGCACGCATGAGAAACCGAAAGCCTGGCATTCCCGCACAAAAAGTGAAGGCCTTTCTGGCGGACATTGGTAATGAGATTGAACGCCCCGGCTCTCTTTCCAAAGAATATGTAGATCAACTGGTTCGCCACATAGAAAGTGGAGACCAGTGATGGTCCACGTTGAATGGCAGCCCAGCGCATTGGACGACCTGGCTGCCGTCTGCGACCATCCGCACCAGTGGAGCGACATCGACGCCGCGGCGAACGACATCGATTACAAGCTTCGCAAGAATCCCGTACATTTCAGTCAACCCGTTGCCGAAGAGCTTCGGCGCATCCTTTCGCACCCGCTGGCGGTTTATTTCTCGATTGCGGAAAACCGTATTAACGTTGAAGGAGTTGGTTGGCTCGATTGACCAATGGTTAGCCGCGACATACGGAGCGCGGGTGAGGTCGCGAGCCTCGCGCTCCCGCATTCGCGTCGCGGCTAACCGACAACGCATCACATTGCCATGAGCGCCACGCTCACCGGATCGCTGAGGGCTCCCTTGCTGTCCACCGCCTGGGCGACGAACGTGTAGGTATTGCCCGCCGTGAGGCCGTAGGTCGCCTCCGCGAAGGTAAACGTCCAGGTGCCGTTATTGTTGGTGCCGGTGCCCAAGAGGGTGAAGCTCAGGTCCGGGTTCTGCAAATAAAAGTTCACCTGGTTGATGGTGCTCGTCGGATTGCTGTTGAGGATGTTCGAGGCGGTCAAGGTGATGTTGCCGGCGGCGGAGTAACCGCTGAACGACCCGATCTTGGTGTCAGGCGGGAGGAAGCGGGCGAGGGCGAGGGTGCCGTTGCCGTTCCCCGCGGCCACGATCTTGCCGTCGTTCTGGATCGCCAGCGCATAGGCAGCGCTGTTGGCACCGGTGAAAATGGCGGTTGTGGTGCCGGCGGTGCCGAAGGTTGTGTCCGGCGTGCCGCCAGGCAGAAACGCCGTGATGGCCATGTCAGGATGTCCGTTATTGTCGGGCGGCGTATTGCCTCCAGCCAGCAAATCGCCGTTGGCGTCCTGGGCAAGGGTGTTGGCGTGCGTTTGGGCATTGCTGATGGCGTAGCCCGAGGTGCCGAAAGTGGGATCGAGTTGGCCGGCGCTGGTAAGGCGCGCCAGCGTGAGCACGTTACTCGTCGAGTGGGCACCACCGGCGACGACGATGGCGCCGCTGCTCTGGACGACAACGCCTTCGGCATACGCGTTAGTTGTTCCACTTGGCGTCAGTCCCGTGACGATGCCGCCGGTTCCGAACGAGCCATCGAGGCTGCCGGCACCCGTGTAACGCGCGACGGCAATCAGCGCTCCCGTTCTGCTTGGCGATTGCGGAGTGGTGTAACCCGCCAATACGATTTGCCCGCCAGGCTGGATGGCCAGCGCACTGGCTTCATCCGAGACGTTGCCGCCGAATTGGGGCGTAATCACAAGGCCATTCCTTCTGGATCCAAAGCTCGTATCGAGGCTGCCGTTGGCGTTGTAGCGGGCGACGGCGAATTCATCGGATTGATAGGTGGTCCCCGAGTTGGCCGTGCCGCCCACCACGATCTTGCCGCTGCCGTCGATGGCGACCGCGTGGTGCCTGGGCCAAAATTCACGTTGGGTATGGGGAAATAGGACGGTCCCACGTCCGTCAGCACGATGCCACGGTTGCCAAAGCTCGTGTCAAGGCTGCCGTTGGAGTTATAGCGAGCGATCGCGAACGCATCATCGTAGCCATTCCGGCCCACTTTAATAGCCGCGCTGCCGACGGCCACGATCTTGCCGTCGCTTTGGAGAGCTATTCCGTTGATCCAGGCGTCGGTCGCTCCAACGCCGTTTTGCACGATCCCGTTACTGCCGAAGTTCGTGTCGACGCTGCCGTCGGCATTGAAGCGCTCGAGTGCGAACTGAACGGGTCGGCCTGGGAAGCTTGTGCTGACCACGATCTTGCCGTCCGGTTGCACGACGGCGGCTGTGGCGAGATATGCCGTTGACCCGCCGCTCACCAACCCGCCATGGCCAAACGTCGGGTCGAGCGCCCCGGCGCCATGAGGCGGCGATCCTCAAGCGCTTCGAGACGCGGATGAAACGATTGACGCGATGCGCGAGCCAGGGGAGTGCGCGGAGCCTTGCGAGCGCTTGCGAACCACATG
Source organism: uncultured Planctomycetota bacterium (assembly GCA_963750865.1). Taxonomy (GTDB): domain Bacteria; phylum Planctomycetota; class Planctomycetia; order Gemmatales; family Gemmataceae; genus CAVVSQ01. The sequence goes on along the minus strand of CAVVSQ010000011.1, from coordinate 99,618 downwards.
GGCATTCTCCGATGAATGGGGGATTAGGATGAGGCCGGCACGAGTCAAGCCTCGCTCTCTTGACCTAGCACCGGGAAATGGCCAATCGCGCCGCGGAATTATGGGAAACGATGACGTGTAAGCGGGATATGGTATAATCGATGCGCCAGCCGTCTCGTTTAGCAACGTCGTGGGAGCGGGTCATTACCATTACCATCGAAGCCATTTACGAAAACGGCGTCCTTAAACCGGTCGAACCTTTGCCGCTTAAAGAGCACGAGAAAGTTCGGATTACCCTTGAGCCCACGCTCACGGTGGCGGAGCGAACGGCGGGGATGATGGGTTGGAAAGGGGACCACGAAACGTTGGAGCGTATTCTCGCGGAAGCCGACGAAGCGGAGGACTATCCATGACGTTGGCGGACCTGAGTGAGTGGCTGGATTGTTAGCTACCTGGTAAACTACCAGGGAGGTCAAATTAATGGCAAAGCAACGAAAAACACCTGTAAAAACACCGTCCAGCCGCCGACGCAAACCAAGAAAGTCAAACGGCAGCGTGAATCTCTCGGCGACGAGCTCATTCGGTTGGCGGATGAAGGGCATGCTGAGTTCGCTGCGGGTTTTCGCCAGTTATTGAAGCAACTGGGCGTCAAGGGCAAAGCCAAGCCCATCGGCGCCAAGAAATTGCGCGAAAGGCTTCTTCGGGACGGCATGGACCCCAGTAAAAACGAGTTTAGCCGAGCCATTATCGCTGCGCGCGAGGAGTAACTTTGGCTTACTCGTTCTACATGGATTCGAGTGCGCTTGCGAAACGCTACGTGCCGGAAACGGGTTCCGAGTTGGTCGATGAGATTCTCGTCCATCGTCGCCCGGTGCGAAAAATGCCGATTACCAATCGGCTTGCGATAAACGCATTTCCGCTGATCGTGACCCATTCAATTAACTCCACGGACGCAATCGCGCTAAAATCCGCTTTGGCAATCGCCGACAAGCTGCGTGTACGCGGCGATGACCTTGTTCTCGTCGCTTCCGACCAGCGGCTTCTCCGCGCCGCTCAGGCGGAAGGACTGAAGGTAGCACCGAAAACGGGGGCAATCGCGCCGCGGAATTTATGGGAAATGGCGATTTTGTCGTTCAGTCTCGGTAGGGACGGCCGACAATAGCCCAGCGATTTATCGCTGGGCATCGCGGCCTTCGTCCGGCCAAGCCCCGTTAGGGGCGGCAGAGGTTGGCGCGTTGCCGCCGGCGCCGCGTTAGGATGAGGTTTCTGCCGTCCCTACCGGGACTCAACATGTCCTCCGCCGGCGTCACCCAGCGATGAATCGCTGGGCTATTGTCTGCCGCCCCTACCGGGGCTAAAAATTGTGATGAATCCGCGGATATAGCCTAATCGGCCCAACTGGGGCCAGAAACCAATTGAGGTTGCCGTGGCTCATTCATACACCTCCTCCGTGTACCATTGCGTCTTTAGCACCAAGGAGCACGCCCCGCTCATCACCCCGGAATTGCAGGAACGCCTTTGGCCCTATATGGGCGGCATCGCGCGGGAAAACGGCATGAAGGCGTTGGCCATCGGCGGCATTGAGGACCATGTGCATCTCTTGTTGTCCTTGCCGTCCACCTTGGCAATCGCGAAAGCCATCCAACTGGTCAAAGGGAATTCATCCAAGTGGATGCATGAGAACTTTCCCGCCCCGTCCCATTTCTCCTGGCAAGAGGGGTACGGGGCATTCAGCATTGGCATGTCCCAGATCGCCACTACGGTGGCGTACATCGAAAACCAACAAAAACACCACCGGCGCAAAACGTTTCAAGAGGAATATCTGAGCTTCTTGAAGAAGCACGACATCGAATATGATTCGCACTTTGTGTGGGGCTAGCGATCTCCAGGTTTTCAGTCCCGGAAGGGACGACCGGCAATAGCCCAGCGATTTATCGCTGGGCATCGCGGCGATTTTGTCTTTCAGTCCCGGTAGGGAGGACCGAAAATAGCCCAGCGATTTATCGCTGGGCATCGCGGCATTCGTCCGGCAAAGCCCCGTTAGGGGCGGCAGAGGCGGGCGCATTATCGGCGGCGCCGCGTTGAGACGATGATTCTGCCGTCCCTACCGGGACTCATTTTATTTTCCGCCCGATCTAGCCCAGCGATAAATCGCTGGGCTATTTTCTGCCGTCCCTACCGGGACTAAATGCCGTTGCCGTGCGGCCTACCCCAGCGATGAATCGCTGGGCTATTATCTGTCGCCCCTACCGGGGCTGAGGATCCGCCGCCCGTTTCCGCAATGCCTCCACTTCCTCCCACAGCGCGTGCCACTCCCGGCGTTCGGCTTCGGGCAGCTTGGCCAGGGCCGCATTTTGTATTCAGTCCCGGTAGGGACGGCCGACAATAGCCCAGCGATTCATCGCTGGGTATCGCGGCGTCTGCTCGACGAAGCCCCGGTGGGGGCGGCAGAGGCCGGCGCATGGTCGGCGGCGCCGCGTTGGGTGACGTCTCTGCCGTCCCTGCCGGGACTCAATTGGCTCGTCGCGGCGTAACCCAGCGATGAATCGCTGGGCTATTGTCTGTCGCCCCTACCGGGGCTGAGGATCCGCCGCTCGTTTCCGCAAGGCCTCCACGTCCTCCCACAGTTTCCGCCACTCCCGGCGCTCGGCTTCGGGCAGCTTGGCAAGGGCCGCATCGCCGCGGACACCTTTGAGGTCCGGGTTTTGGTGCCAGTACTGCGCCCATGTGCCAACCGCGGTTTTGTCGGCGGTCCACCAGCCGGCCAGATCATTCCGAAGCCAAGCAAGGGCCTCTGCGCAGGTGGGCGCGCTCTGCATCCCCTAACCTGGCTGCCTCCTTCCCTTGACCACACCCGGCCAGGGCAGCGGCACCGGCGGCATCGGCGCGGCTTCCTGAAGAGTTGATATTACCATTCGGGGCGGCCGCAATGGCCGCGCGGTATAGGCGGGCAGAAGTGGCGTATAACTGCTTATGGGGTTGCTTGCAAAAATCAGCCAGGGTGACTAGGTCCAAAGGATCTGCAGTTTTTTCTAGTTTGTCTATGCCCGAGATCAGTTCAGATCCTGTCAAGGCGGCGATTTCCGCGAACAGTGTTCGCCACTCTTGGCGCCGGCGCCAAAGGCGAGATTTTTCAGATTGCCCAGTCGCTTCGTAAAGGCGGACGATGCGCTGCAACCCTTCGAGCAGTCCCACCTTATCTCGCCTCCGGTGTATCGGGGATTCACGCTGTTTCATCCCCTGGTACCCATCCAACAGCATTGGCTCGGCCGCGCCATACTTCTGTTGGCCCAGGAGCGCATCCCCCAACATGCTAAGGGTGTTGAAGCGCAGCCAGTCGTCGGGCCCATGCTTTTCACGGCTAGCCAAGCACTCACGCAGGAGCGGTTCGGCCGCGCCAAATTGCTTCTGCTTCAGCAGCATGAGCGCCAGCCCATTCATGCTTTCGAGCGTGTCCGGATCGTCGGCGCCAAGCTTGGCCCTTTGTTTCTGGAGCGTAGCTTTATAAACCGCGGCAGCCTCTTGCAGCCGGCCCGCTTGCCCGTACACCCATGCCTGAACCTCCATGCAGTCGAGCATTTCGCGGTGGTCGGGGCCGAACTTGGCCTTGGCCTTGGCTATCACAGCGGTCATCTCGGCTTCCGCTTGCTCAGGTTGGCCGAGCCGCGTGTAACAAATGGCACGGTTTCGGTAAAAGACGCAGTCGTCTGGCATAAGAGCGCTACAAGCGGTATACACCTGAATGGCCTCGGGAAGGCGATTACCCTCGTCACTAGTTAAACGCATGCCGAGAAAAATCAGTGAGGGGATATGATTCGGCTGCACGCGTAATGCCGCCTGGTAAGACCGGATCGCTTCCTTGAGATCGCCATTTTGGCCCGCTGTGTGGCCGGGAAAATAATAATCCCAGGCTGTCCGAGCCGCAGCTGCCTGGAAGCGCTTATCGTCCTCGTCGGCCGCCGCGGCATTATTTTGGCGGCGGTAGCACTGGCTGCGCACAAAGTAGAATGCCCGTGTCGGCTTTTGCAAGGCTTCGATGCGTGCCAGAAGTTTCAGGCTCTGAGACGCCGCCTGAAGGTTATCCTGCGGCCAGCGAACCTTTCTATCAGCTAGATAAAGCACGGCCACGTACGCCGCCTCCCGGACCTGCCGCTTCTGGGTCGCCGTCAGGTATGTACTCTCCAGGCGCGATGACCAATCATCCGTGGTCGTCACGCCCCAAAGGTCAAGAGTCTTCTCCACGTTGGCCATGCGACCATCATCGGCGCCGATATGATCGAGGTCGAATGCATCTTTTGGCATTTGCACGAACTGTTTAAAGCGGGCCTCATCAGCCTGCCGGTCTTCAATTTCCTGTTGGATGCGCGTGATATCCGCACCGGCAGCGGGCAATTGCTCGCTCTCGCCACCCAAGTGGCCCGTCGCTTCCGCCAGGCGCTGACTGGCGAGCGTCAGGTTATTTGCCTCGATGGCAGTACGAGTGCCAGCGAGCGCTTCCCTCACATGTTGCTCAATCTTCGTCAGCCGGTTAACTCGGTCGCTCACGACATAGACGGCGCAAGCCGCGAGCGCGATCAAGATCACCGCTGCTGACCACACCAGCGGTTTGTGGCGCCAACACCATCCGCGCAAGCGCCGCCCAAGCGATGGCCGCCGCGCCCGAATCGGCTCATACTTCACAAACCGCTCCAAATCATCCGCCAACTCCTTCGCCGTGGCGTACCGATCGGCCGGATTTTTCTCCAGCGCCTTGAGAACGATGGTTTCCAGCTCCGCCGGAATTGACTTGTTGTGCCGCCGCGGTGCGATGGGTTCCTCGAAGGCGATTTGCCTCAAGAGTTCTTGGCGGTCGGCGCCGGGGAAGACGGGTTGCAGGGTTAGAAGTTCATAGAGGGTGGCGCCCAGGGAATAGATGTCGGTGCGGTGATCGACGAGGACGCGTTTGGCGAGGGCTTGCTCGGGGCTCATGTAGCGGAGGGTGCCGACCAGGTCGCCGGACATGGTGAGTTGGGCGTCGCCCTGGATTTGGGCGAGGCCGAAATCGGTGATCCAGAGGTTGGCGTTGCCGTCGAGCATCAGGTTGGCGGGCTTGACGTCGCGATGGATGACGCCGACTTCGTGGGCATAGTGCAAGGCCTCGGCAGCCTGCATACCGAGTCGGGCAACGGCGTGATAGGACGAGCGCTCGCGGTTGGAGAGCGGGGTGTTGGAGCGCAGGTTGCAGATGGTCGATTGGAGGCTGACGTTTGGGGATAGATCGCCACTCTTGCGGGCTTCTTCGATGCGCACGCCAAGATCGCCGATCACGTCGGCCAGGCTTTGGCCTTCGATGAACTGCATGGCATAGTAGTGGACGCCGCGCTCGCAGCCGACGGCGTAGACGGGCACGATGTGCGGATGGTGCAGGCAGGCGGCGGCGCGGGCCTCGTTTTGGAAGCGCTGGAGTTGGCGGGCGTCCATGGTGGCGGCGAAGGGAAGCACCTTGAGGGCGACGCGCCGGCCCAGGAGCATTTGCTCGGCCTCGTAGACGACCCCCATGCCGCCGCGGCCGATCTCGCGCAGGACGCGGTAATCGCCCAGCGGCACGGGGCTGGCCAGCTTTTGGCCCGTGGGCGTGGGGCTGTCGCCGGCCAAATCGCGGATGTCGGGAGCGACCGTGAAGATGAACTCCAGGCCGTCGAAACAGTCGTTGAGGCGCCGGCCAAGTCGGGGTAGCGCTGGAGATATTTCTTCCGGTCGGGCTTGGTGCCGACTTCCAGGAGTGAGCGATATTCTTCGAGAGCCTTCACCAGGCGCGGATCGTCTTGGCCCGCCAGTGGGGCGCGCGAGGGGCCATGGACCACCGTCACTTCGGCTTCGCTTGGATTCATGTCGACTCTCCGAGAATGCGCCGCAGCTTGGCCAGGGCGCGGGCCCAGATGTTTTTCACGCTATCGAGGGTTCGGCCCATGGCCTGGGCCACCTCGGGAAAACTTTGGCCCTGCAAGTGTGACAGGATTATCACCTCGCGATAGTCCGCCGGCAACTGATTTAACGCATCGGCCAAGAGCACGCTCTGCTCGCGCCGCAGGGCTTGTTGGCTCGGCGTGCTGTGCGCCGCCGCGAGTCCGCGGTCCAGGGCGCTGGATGATTCGTTCAAAGCATCCTCCATGGCGCGTTCGAGTTTGATGTCGCGCCGCTTGGTTCCGTGGTAGCGCCGCACCAGGTGGGCCAACTGATAGGCGAGGATTTGTCGCAGCCAGGCCACCCATTCTTTTTCGGAAGAGCCGCGAAACTGGGCGAAATCGCGGTGCGCTTTGAGAAATGTATCCTGCACCAAGTCTTCGGCGTCGGCCTTGACCTTGAGACGCGCCGATTTGCAAGCGTGCCAAAAGGGATAAATAGGCGCGATAAAGTTCCAGCAGCTGACCGAGGGCGTCGTCGTCGCCCTTTTTGGCTTGGGCGAGCAGGTTTTCCGGGTCGGGATTAGGGCCGAGTTCCACGGAGACATCCTCCGATTCTGAGTCATTCAAAATAAAATTTGAACCACAGAGACACCGAGGACACAGAGAAGCACATCCGGAAAACTTCGGGTGCCACGGGCAGCTTGCCTGCCCGCGCGGTGGGCGAAGCTTGCCGTTGGCTCGCACGGGCAGACAAGCTGCCTGGGGCACCCGTTTTAAGGGCTATCAGAGACTTAGCTCCCGAAAATGAAGAATCGCGCCGCGAATTGCAAGGGAAAACCACGCGGTCCCAATGGGGGCTACGTTTTTAACGTGCCGATCCGTTTAGGCACGTTGGAAACGTGCCCACGAGTCGCGGCCAACCTTTTACCACGCGAATGCGAAGATGGTCGTGGTGCGATAGGTTTCGCCGGGTCGGAGGATCGTGGATGGGAATTGCGGGATGTTGACGGAATTGGGGTGGTGTTGGGTCTCGAAGCAAATGGACTCGCCGCCGGCGGTGTAGACTTGCATGCCGGACTGGTCGGTGTGGACGGTCATACTTCGACCGGAAAGCGGTTCGACGATCTTGGCCGCTTCAATGACGTGACCCGTCTTGCCGGGCAGGACGAAGTTGTGGTCATAGCCGCCGCGCGAACCGGCCTTCTTCAATTCGGCGATGCCCGCCCCGATGCGCTTGGGCTTGGTGAAATCCAGCGGAGTGCCGGCAACTTCACTGATTTTGCCCGTGGGAATCAGGTTTTTGTCGAAGACGGTGTACGTGGTGCAATGCAATTGCAAGATATGGTCCAGCACGGTCTTCGAGGCAGTGCCGGCCAGATTGAAATAGCTATGGTTGGTCAAGTTTACGGGCGTCGGTTTGTCCGTCGTCGCTTCATAGTCGATGCGTAACTCGTTGGCATCCGTGAGCGTGTACGAGACGGCCACTTTCAAGTTGCCCGGGTAGCCTTCCTCGCCGTCGGCACTGAGGTAGTGAAAGCGGACGGCATTTTGCTTGGGCAACGGCTCGGCGCTCCAAACTACCTGATTGAACCCACGCCGGCCGCCGTGGATGTAGCCCGTGAGTTTATATTCCTTGCCGTCGAGCTTGAAGCGGGCGTCGGCGATGCGGTTGGCGACTCGGCCCACGGTGGCGCCGTAGAAAGTTCCCTTTTCGTAGTCCTTGAAATGGTCGTAGCCGAGCACGACGCTGTCGGTCTTGCCGGCCTTGTCCGGAACCTTGAGGTCCACGAGGACCGCGCCATAGGTCATCACCTTGGCACTCATGCCCTTGCTGTTGGTGAGCGTGTAGAGCTCGACACTTTGGCCTTCTTTCGTTTTGCCGAAATTGCTTGGTCCATCCAACGCAGCGGCGGCGGGGAGGGAATTAATGAATAGCGGGAACGTGGTTAAAAAAAGAAGGCAAAGCGTTCGGCGGGCAAGCATGGGAAACCATCTCCAAAATAGGCAGCACACCGGTCGCTGACGCTCGCGGCTCGCCATCTGGCGAGCCGCGAGCGTTAGCGACCGGTGCTTGGCACCTTTATCATTTGCCCATTTTAGCGAGAGTGGCGATGATTTCCGACAGTTTTTTGTAACCGCCGACTTTTTGGGCGAGCTCGTTGATCTCCGGGAGCAGGTCTTGCAGCTTGGTGTCGCCGGCTTCGGGAGTGTTGTCGTCAAAGAGAATACCCGGAGTCGGATGGGGCTGCGTGGCGACATCGGGGATAACGGTCGGATCAACGCCATAGGATTGATGCGGTGACATGATTGGAACCTTTCGTGAGAGATGCACGCGCTGTGTTGGACGACCAAAGAAGAATGGAGCAAATGGCGTACCCGATGGGAATTAGTCACGGATGGAACCACAGAGGACACAGAGACTAGCATCAGTACTTCTCGGTGTTCTCTGTGACTCTGTGGTTAATGCAATGGATTAATCGGATGCTTTCACGGCACAGCGCGTGCGCCGGGTCCGCGCGGTCCGAAACCAGGGCCGCGACCGGTGCTAGCGGGCAAGCCGAGTTCCGCGCGGCGTGTCGCCATGTCGAGGCGCATTTGGTCCATGCCGGCGCGGGCCATGGGGGTCATGTTGATCAACATCTCACGGCGTCTGGCATCACGGTCCTCGGGAGACTGTGGGCCGCGCGGGCCGCCCGGCCCGCCGGCGGCACCCGGACCACCGGGTCCACCCGTTGCGCCGGGTCCACCGGGCGGGCCGTTGCCGCCGTTACCTCCGCCGGGCCCACCGCCATTGCCGGCTCCTTGAGCGCGCTTTTGCTGCATCGTTTGCTGGCGGTTGATTTGCTCGTCGATCAACTCGCGGCGATCTTCGGGGGACATCGCCAGGTATTTCGACGCCTCGACGTTCATCATTTGTTGGAATTGCTTGCCTTTCTCCTGGCGGAGTTGATTGCGCTCCTCCGGTGAAAGTTTCTCGCGCTCGGCGCGAAGTTCGTCAAACTTCTCTTTGCGCTCCTCCGGCGTGAGTTGGTCGCGTGGCGTGGTAAAAAGTTCTTTCTGCATTTGGCGAACCTTATCCACCTGGCTGTTGGGCCACGCGAACCAGGCGATGAAGAACAGCAGCAAGACGCTGCCGGCCATCGTGAGACGGCGTTTTGTCTTGGAAGTCGCGGCGGGCGTCGATTTGCCGCCTTTGCCATTCGGAGCTTTGCCGGCCAGGCTGCGGGGGGTTGGGGCATTCATGGTCAGTTCTCCATAATAAGAGGATTTCGCGTGGCAACGTCGTCTTTCGCTCCGCGAAAGACGACGTTATGAGTCATTGCACGTGACCGTCGGCGTAGAGGATGATGATCGAGAAGCCCAACTGCGGGCTGCCGTGTGGACCGCCTACCGGTTGATCGGCGTTATAGTCGCCGGAAAAGTCGGGACTGGTGTTGGGAGAGGCCACCGTGAAATCGCCGGCGACGGGGATCCAGGGCAAACCCACACGGGCACCGAGCCGGCTTGCTTCAAGTTGGGAGATGGTGTCGCCTTTCCACGCCGCCGACACCGGCGGCCCCGGGCTGGTCACAAGCGTGCAGACTTGACTGACGTAATACTCGTAGCTGGTGCCGAACTTGTCGAAGTAGGTCTGATTGTTGCTATCGGGACGGTCGGATGGACACTGCCAAACCGTGGCGTTGTTCTCGCAGAAGGGACCCAATACTCTATTGATCCCGACGACGTCGTTAGGGCCGCTCGGCAAGCGCGTGGCGGAGGGGAAGTGCTTGAAAATGCCTTCATAATTGTGGACGGCCATGCCTAGTTGGTGAAGATTGTTTTCGCATTGTGTCCGGGCGGCGGCCTCGCGAACTTTCTGGACCGCTGGAACGAGAAGAGCCACGAGAATCGCGATGATGGCGATGACGACGAGCAACTCCACGAGAGTAAAGCCGCGTCGAGACGCATCTGGCCCCCTTGCGAAGGAGGGGCTGGGGGTGGTGTGGCGCGGGGAGATTGCGCAGTCATGGTTCAGACCTCCGGTCAATGGAAAATTACGGAGTCTCAGCCGGAGAAGGCGGAGCCTGATTCATCCCTGGGTCGGTGGGAACTCCGGTCAGCGAGTTTCTTTGATATTAGCAAGGGGAGATGAGAGTACGATGAATAAAATCCGTGGACATCACGCCTCGCGGGAGCATGCACGAATGTCAAGATTTTCGGTGAGCCGGGCCGCGCGGAAGGACTGATAAACGCCGGCGTCGACGTTGGCCAAAACGAGACACCCCTCGCGATTGCGCAACCGTTTGGCGAGGGTTATAAACTTGCCAAAGGCGGTGCCGGCGAAGCGGCGCACTTTGCCGCAATCAACATGGATGTTGACCTTGGCGTGCTCGTTAGCAAGCTCGGCGATTTCATCGACAAGAAGCCAAACGGCTTTAAAATCGAGGTCACTCTTGTTGAGAGTGACCACGATTCGATGATCAGTGTTCGCCACATGCCAGTTTTCGGAGGAGATACAGAGTGCCATCGGTGAACCACTATTGTGGAAAGGATTTGGCGAGTAATGAACGATAACGCAATTGAATCACTTGGAACAAATGCGATTTCCCAGGAAAAGAAGACCTGTGAGCGTCGTTTCCCAATTTTGCGCATAACCAAACCAAGCGGAGGTTAGCCGCGATGAATACGTGGCGCATTGATTTCCAACTTGGCGGCGTCGAGGCGCCGATCTTCCGTGGGTGGTTGAAAGGCGTAAACTTGGGCCCAGTTGCTCCGGCTTTTCAAGTAGGGGCCGCCTGAACCTTTCTCGCGCTCGCGCTCGCAGTTGATGCACAAGAGCGCGTGCGGCAGTGCACGCAGGCGCGCGATCGGGATTTTTTTTTGGCACAGCAAGCTGCCGCCTTCGCAGATTCCGTATGTGCCCTTTTTCAGGCGTGCGAGAACTAGATCAATCTGCATCAGTTCGCGCGCATCGATTTCCGCCAGGCGGGACGCCATATCGTCGCTACCCGCGTCGAACGCCAGGTCGGCGCTGTCACCGGTGGCGTCTATTCCTCGGAGATCATGCAAGGTGGCCAACTCGTCCGCCAGCAGCCTGCGCAGCTCTTCCTTGCGTGCTAACAGGGTTTTTTGCAAGCGCAGCAATGCATCACCTCGAGCCATGGCTTGACTACCTCGGTTGTGGGAAGGTTCACTTGGTTGCTGACTTGGCTTCATCTACGCATATTAAATGCCAGGAGGATCGATATTCCCGCATGAGGGTCGAAAAAATTCCACGGCTATCCGAGAGGCGATATTCGATTGTCTAGCCGGGATCACGGGTCTTTCATAAGGCAGTGAAAAGCCTCGCCCTGATTGCTCCGTTCTTTTGGGTGATTGAATAAGGAGTCGGCAACCGCCGCGCCATGCTGCAAACCGCCGTCAAACCTACCGAAGCAACTGCCGCAGCCTGTACCAAGTCAACGCCTGGTCTCGCTCGACGCCCTGCGTGGTTTCGACATGTTTTGGATTGTCGGCGGCGAAGAAATCGTCCATGCTTTGCATCGCATCAGCACGAGCGGCGCGGTCAATGTTGTCGCTTCCCAGATGGACCACAAGCCGTGGGAAGGGATGGCATTTTATGACCTCATTTTCCCGCTGTTTGTGTTTATCGTGGGTGTGTCGCTGGTTTTTTCCCTGGGCCGAACAATTCAGCGCGATGGCCGCTCCGCCGTGGTGCGGCGTCTCGTACGCCGGGCGTAGTGCTTTATGTGCTGGGCGTCATAAGCTATGGAGCCTTTGACGCTCCACCCGATCAAATGATTCCGGGCGACCCATTTCATTGGTTTCGCCTCTTGGGCGTGCTCCAGCGAATCGCCTTGTGCTATTTCTTCGCCGGATTGGCTTATTGCTTTTTGTCGACGCGCGGCCAAGTGATTCTTTGCGCGATGCTGTTGGTGGGCTATTGGGCGCTGCTCACTTGGGTGCCGGTGCCGGGAGTCGGCGCCGGCAACTTCGCCGAAGGCAAGAATTTGACGAACTACGTGGACTCGCAGTATCTGCCGTTGCGCAAATGGGACGGCGACCACGATCCCGAGGGTCTCTTGAGCACATTGCCGGCCATCGCGACTTGTTTACTTGGCGTGTTCGCCGGCACGCTGTTGCGGAAGGCGTGAACTCAGCGACCGTCGAAAAGTGTCAGCGCTCATCGTGGGGGGAATCGTGTTGGCTGCGCTCGGTTGGCTCTGGGGCCTGCAGTTTCCCGTGATCAAGAAAATCTGGACGTCGTCCTACGTGCTCGTCGCGGGCGGCTACAGTTGCATCCTCATGGGGGTCTTTTATCAGGTCGTCGACGTGTGGAAATTGAGGGCCTGGGCCCAGCCGTTTGTCTGGATCGGCATGAATTCAATCACAATTTACATGGCCCATAATATCATCGATTTCAGAAAGCTTGCGCTGCGGTTCGTGGGCGGAGAGCTCAACGTGGAAATGGGACGTTATGGCGAATTGGCTATTGCCGCCGTCGTGGTTCTGATAACGTTCGCGATATGCGGCTTTCTCTATCGGCGCAAGATTTTCTTGCGGCTTTAAGGGATCCCGCCAAATATCGTTGCTGGCTGGGTGAAAAATTCGCTAGCTATAGGAGGCAGAACCATGCAACTAACCGCCGTCTACATCGCCGTGCCCGAAGGTTACATTGCATTCGTCGAGGAACTTCCCGGCGCCAACACGCAAGGTGACACATTGGACGAAGCTCGCGAAAATCTGCGCGAAGCGGTCGAGTTAGTGCTGGAGGCGAACCGAGAGCTCGCCGAAAAATCGCTGGCCGGCCAGTCGGTGACGCGGGAAGCCTTCGTGTTAGGAACTTCGTGAAACGACACGATTTAATACGGCACCTGGAATCATTGGGTTGCCGGCTGTTGCGAGACAAAGGCAAGCACAGCGTTTATATCAACCCGGCCAACAATCAAGTGACGGCTGTTCCACGTCACCGGGAAATAAATGACTATCTTGGGCGGAAGATATGTCGCGACTTAGGCGTCGGCGAGCCGTAAGCTGAAGTGAACTCGTCCCTCATCTTTTCAGCGGCGCATCACGCTGATCGCTCACCTTTAACACTTGCCCCGATGCTGACCTTGAAAAGGTGCGGCCCCTGCGTCGCCGTCACCGAAGGAGTCCTGTATTTGAGCGCCGCGCGAACGAGCATCGCCAAACCGATGGCCGCGGCGCGAAGGTATAAGGCGATAGCGAAGAGAGCCACCACGGGCACCATGAGGAGGAGTGCCGGCGGTAGCCATAGCCAAGCCAGGATTTGCCGAAAGCGTTTGGGCTGCTCGTCCATGAGAGCCTAACCTTTTTTAGGGATGCACTTGGGTGCCAGCTGAGAACCGAAAAATCCACGCCAGCTTTTACGCTATTTACCCTAAAATCGCAATGCCAACCGTCCGAGTCGCCGTTCCGTCTCCTCCATCAGGGCGTCCTCTTCCTTTTCGTTCTTGGCGATGTATGTGACGGAAAAACGCAGGTACGCGCCCGGCGTTGTCCCAGGGCACGCAGATGACCGATTGCTCTCCGATGAGAAACTGCGAAGCCTCCTCGGCATTGGCGAACTTGCGGTCGCCGCAGCCGGTCGGCGCCTTGGCATATAGGAAATAAGTCCCTCCCGGCATCTTGGCCGAGAAGCCGACTTTGTTAAGGACCGCAACCAGTTTTTGCAAGCGGCGGCGGTATTTCTCGCGAATGCGCGTCGCTGATTTCCGGACGATCCAGGGCAGCCTTGGCTGCCTGCTGGATGGCCATGAACTGGCCCGAGTCGCTGTTGTCCTTGACGTCGGCGAACGCCTGCACGATCTTGGGATGGCCGGCGACAAACGCCATGCGCCAGCCGATCATATTGAAGCCCTTGGACATCGAGTGGATCTCGACGCCGACTTCCTTGGCGCCATCCATTTGGAGAAAACTCAGGGGCGGGCCATCGAACGTCAGCAGGATATGGGCGGCGTCCTGCACGACGACGATCTTGTGCGTGTGGGCGAAGTCGATCACCTGGCGATAAAAGGCTCGCGTGGCGACGGCGCCCGTCGGGCTGTTGGGGTAATTGATGACCAGCAGCTTGGCCCGCCTCTTGATGTCGGCGGGGATGGCTGCCAGGTCGGGAAGGAAGCCATTTTGCTCAAGCAAGGGCAGATTGTAAACTTCGCCGCCGTAATACTTGGTATGGGTGCCGGCGACCGGATAGCCGGGCACGGTCATAAGGGTGACATCGCCGGGATTGATGAAGCAGGCCGGCAGCATGGCCAGCGCCGGCTTGGAACCGATGGCGTGATTGATCTCGGTTTCCGGATCGAGGGCGACGCCGAAAGCTCTCTTCATGAAGCCGGCCGCCGCTTCTTTGAAGGCGGTGATGCCGTTGTCGGCATAGCCCCGATTTTCGAGCTTGTCGATGGCTTCCTTGCCGACCTCGCGACACCGAGGGGTCGGCCATGTCGTCGTTTTCGCCGATGCCGAAGTCGAGGAGTTGCCGCTCAGGATGGGCGGCGAGGACGGCTCGCTTGGCCCGCTTGATCTTCTCGAACTTATAGATTTCGGTCCCCTTGCCGTAGTTGGCACCGCCGATGCGGTCGGCGAAGAGGGATTGGAACCAGGGCAGTGATGTGCTCATTGGGGACATCCAAATGGAGTGAGATCATCCGCGGGAATGGAGTGCCTCATCCACGCAGCATGTGGTCAAATATACCGAAAAGGGCTGAGAATAAAACGATTGCCACGAAAAAGAGGGCAGGGAGAATTGCCACATCGGGGAATTTACTCGACCGGACTACCGCGAGGGATACGAGGCCGCTAAAATGCTCATTGTAATGTCTTGGCTAGACTGCGCGGCACTGCGTTATTGACAATAGATGAGGCACCACGGGGGCGCTTGTGGCACTGACACCCCGCGATCGGGACTTGTTAAAACGCTGTTTGCACCATGAACCCGGATCATGGAACGACTTTGTCGATCGCTTTCTGGGCCTGGTTTATCACGTCGTGCGCCACACCGCGGACCTGCGCAGCGTTACCCTGAGGCCCGAAGACACCGAAGACATCGCCGCCCAGGTGCTCGTGCAAATCGTTGACAACGATTATGCCGCCCTGCGTCAATTCCGCGGCAACAGCAGCCTGGCCACCTATCTGACCGTCATCGCCCGGCGTACCTGCGTCAATGAATTGGCCCGCCGGGCCCAGCAAAGGGACCAGCCTTCGGCCGCCAACAATCACGCCCTGGCCGAAGCTCCCGACGCATCGCCGAGCAAGGGGCTGGACAACCTCGACGAGGTCACGCACCTGCTCAAAAAGCTGCCGGAAAAGGACCGCTCCGTCGTGAAGCTCTATTTCCTGGAAGGCCGCTCCTACGAGGAGATCGCCAAGGAACTCACGATTCCGATGAACAGCATCGGCCCCATCCTATCGCGCTCGGCGCAAGATGCAGAATGAGGAAGAGTGAGCCATATTAGATCGGAAGGTGAAACATGACGTCGATCGGCATTGCTGACGCCAGAATTCAACTCACGAAATTGCTTAAGCGGGTGAGCCGGGGCGAGCGGTTCGTCATAACCAAGCAGGGCCGGCCGGTAGCCGAGTTAATCCCGGCCACTGGCCTCGAAGAACTAGACGTTCAAGCCATCATTCAGCAGATGGAGGATTGGCAGGATCGCAGCGGGCCAGCATTGGGCCCTGATCTCACGGTCCGGGATCTGCGTGAAGAAGGCAGGCGCTTCTGAGTCTCACCAACCACGAGCAGGTGGCGCCCCATGCCCCGTAACCCAACAAAAAAGGCGCCACAGCAATTTGTTTTAGATTGCTCGGTCACGATGGCTTGGTACTTTAAGGATGAGGCCAATGCATACGCAAAACGAATCCGGGGAAGCCTCACAAAATACATTGCGCAGGTACCCGTATTATGGCCGCTCGAAGTCGCCAATGTCCTCGTGCTAGCTGAACGCCACAATCGGAGCACGAAAGCCGAGGCAAGCAAATGGCTGGCCTTTTTACAAAGATTGCCAATTCGGGTGGACGATGAAGGCCCTGTCCGGGCCTTTTCGGATATTCTTCCAATCGCACGCGCGCACAAACTTTCCACATACGACGCCTCATATCTAGAGTTGGCATTTCGCGTAGGTCTTCCTCTGGCCTCACTCGATGACAAATTGAAACATGCCGCAGCTTCGGCGGGAGTCGCCGAGTTTCAGCCGTAGGTCTCTCTTCGCTTAAACCGAACCCACCTGCCCGAACACGCGTAAAATCCCTAGATAATACCCAAACGCACCGTTTATCGGCTCGCTTCGGGAAATCGCCGTCATGATGATTCAGGTCGACAATCTCACCAAGTATTTCGGGCCGGTGCTGGCCGTCGATCGCGTCAGCTTTGCGGTGGATAAGGGCGAAGTCGTCGGTTTCCTGGGCCTCAACGGCGCCGGCAAAACGACGACCATGCGCATCTTGACCAGCTATTTGCCGGCGACCAGCGGCATTGCCAAGGTAGCCGGTTTCGATGTCATGACCGAGTCGCTCGACGTGCGTCGCAACATCGGTTATTTGCCCGAGAGCGTGCCTCTGTATCCGGAAATGCGCGTCGATGAATATGTCATTTTTCGCGCCAAGCTCAAAGGCGTGCCGCGCTCGCAGCGGCTGGGCCGAGTGGAATACTGCCTGGAGCGCTGCCGTCTCAAGGAAGTGCGCCGCCGCCTGATTGGCACCCTGTCCAAGGGTTATCGCCAGCGCGTGGGGTTGGCGGATGCCATGGTACACGATCCGGCCATCCTCATCCTGGACGAGCCGACATCCGGCCTCGATCCGATGCAAATCCGCGAGACCTTGGCGCTCATCAAGGAACTGGGCGAAAATCACACCGTTTTGCTATCGACGCATATTCTGCCTGAAGTCGAAGCCATTTGCGAGCGGGTCATCATCATAGCCGGCGGTCGCGTGAGCTTTAGCCGCACGCTGGCCGAGATCGAATCGCAGGCCGTCATCTTGCTTGAGGCGCGTGGACCGGCGGATCAGCTCGCCGGCGTGCTCCGCGGGCTGGCCGGCGTGATTCAGGTCACGGAGAACGAGGCCGACGACGGCATTGCCGCCTTCACCATTCGCACCGACGAGAACGCCGACTTGCGCGAGCCGATCAGCAAAGCCGTCGCGGGCAAAGGCTGGTCAATACGCCGCCTGGATCGCAAGCGCGGCAGCCTCGATGACGCGTTCTTCGATGTGCTGCGAGCGCAAGACCCGCTCAAGGCGGGTTAATAACAAGCCGCGGGTTGAGGTACTCCGAAACCCGCGGGTTTCGGAGTACCTCAACCCGCGGCTTGTTAACCAATAGACGCAAGGTGACACTGCCATGCCAACCCGGGCGATCAAGCCGAAACGCGACAACACGATGCTGACCGATTGGCAGTCGATGCCGGAGCAGGCGCCGTCGATCATGCGCGCCGACCAACCCACCGTGGCGCGCGTGCTGGCGATGCTGGGTGTGATGCTGATTGCCGTGGGTCTGTTGGCGATGTCGCCCGGACGGACGGCACTATCCCGTGAGCGCCGGCTGGGGCATGTTTTTGCTGTCGATCGGCCTGATCTTGGTTTTGCATCATGCTTTCATCGACAGGGATTTGCAGTTTCGCCGGGTGTACATGACGACCGGCCTGCTGCTGGGCGGTCTGGGCATCTTGCTCCACCTGCTGCCGCTTGCCGGGCAAGTCGGCGGATTATTTTTGCCCTACGGCATTTACGCACTCGGCCTGGCGCTGCTCTTTTTGGTGGCGGTGTTGCGCTATGAGGACAATGCCGTCCTGCGCGCAGGCCTGCTGCGGCTCATTGGTGCATTGGGCGCGGTGATGGTGTTGGCCGGCTTGATCGTCGGACAATTCAACGCCGATTTCCTCACCGGCGAAGGCATCCTGCTGTTGATCCTCGGTGTGCTCTATGTCGGCGCGTTCATCGGCATGCAAGACGTAACCAGCGGCGCAGGCTATGCCGCTGGTTTGGGGCTGGGTGTGGCCGGTGCGGTTAGCTTCGTCGTCACGCTCATCCGCGTCTTGATCCCCGCTTTCACCAGCGGCGCTGAGGGAACCGACACCTTTCTCGTTCCTTCGGGGATTATTCTGCTTGGCGTCAGCCTCGCCTACATCGCGGTTGCCTTGGCGGTCTGCTCCGATCGCCCGCTCGTGGTGCTCGTGCGGCGCGAGTTGGCCGCTTATTTCTACTCGCCGATGGCCTATCTCGTCTTGATCGCCATGATGCTGGTGGCCTGGCTCAATTTCATGTTTTTCGTGGATTTGCTGGCCGAGGGCATGCTGGATCCGCGCCGCCTGATCTTTGAGCCGATCGTGCGCAATTATATCGTGGATCTCATTCCGGTGATCGCGCAAATCTTCGTCGTCCCTGTGCTCACGATGCGGCTGTTGAGCGAGGAAAAACGCACGGGCACGCTGGAGATGGTGCTCACGGTTCCCGTGAACGAAACGACGATCACGCTGAGCAAGTTCCTGGCGGCCTGGCTGTTTTACCTGTTGACATGGGTGCCCACGTTCTTGTTTTTGGTCGCGATGCGGGCGATGGGCGGCGGCGAGTTTGACTATCGGCCACTGCTGAGTTTCAGCTTCGCGGTGATGGCGACGGGAGCCGGGTTCATTGCCATGGGCTTGTTTTTCTCAAGTCTCACCAAGAACCAGATCATCGCCGCCGTGTTCACCTTTGTCGGCATGACGGTTCACCTGGCGGCCTATTTTTTGGCCAGGCCGAGCCAGGACACCGAGTCGAGCATTTGGGGCAACTTGTTCAATTACATGTCGTTTGTCAATCTGTGGATTCGCGCCCTGGAAGGCATTCTCGCGCCGCGCTACCTGGTGTTCCATGTGTCCGCGGCGATTTTCTTCTTGTTCCTGACAAACAAGGTTCTCGAAGCGCGGCGGTGGAGTTGAACAGAAACCAAACGTCACTTGGATGGCCGGGTCTGAGGTACTCCGAAGGCTCGCTCCGCTCCAGACCGGGCCTTGTACCTCAGACCCGGCCACGATTGTTAATGATTGTTTAGGCTCATAGGATCGATTGCCATGGCTAGCTCGACGGTGGAACATTCCGAACCTCCCGTGCATGATGCGGCCTCCGATACCAACCGCACCCTGGCCATGAGCCTGGTTTGGGGCGGCTTCATGCTGTTCATCCTGGGACGCTGGCTCCAGGTCAATCACGACGATCTACCGCGTCTGTGCCTTATTATCGTCTGGATCTTGGGCGTCTTTTCATTGGGTTTCGGAGCCTGGCAATATGCCTCATTGACAAAGCCGGCGGCGACTGCGGAGCAAAAGCAGGCCGCCCTGGCACGGCAACGCGGCATCCTCGGATTTGTGTTGCTGGTCGGCGGACTTGGCGCTTATCGGCCTGGGATTTTTCTTGGCCCTCACGTATCGATTGACCGCGTTCGGCGAAGTCGTCGGCATGTGGCTCTTGGGCCTGACCGCGGGCGTCAGCGGTGCTCGGCTGATTCGGCGACCGACGGTCGCCGAGCATGCGGCATCCCTTCTTCGACTGGCTGCGCGGCCGGCACGCCCAGCTCGGCGTGGCGCTATTGGGCGTCGGCCTGGTGCTGGCTCTTACGGCGCTCGGGCTCATCTTCATTGCCAAGCTGGTCCCAGAATGGTTTCCCGAGACGGCGGGTTTGCTGCTGCTCGGACTTTTGGGAATCGCCGCCGGTTATTGGTTGACGCTCGCCCGCAACGAGGAATTGACAACGGCCAAGATGCGAGTCTTCATGCTCGTGGTCGGCGGCGTCGTGGGCTTGATCCTGGCACTGGGCGCATTGACGCGCGCCATCCTTTGGCGCGCCGATGTTTTCGGCGGCATGCGCGCCTGGCAAGGTGATCGAGCCTGGCATCTTTGGCTGTGCGCTTATGTCGAGTTGATCGGCCTGGCCCTCATGTTCGGCAGCCTGCTCTTGGCACGCGCTGACATCCGCACCAGCGCCGTGCTTCGGCGGGCGCTTTATGGCTATAACGCGGCATTAACCGGCCTTTTGCTGCTGGCCACATTGGTGGTCGTCAACATCGTTTTCTTTGCCCTGTTTCCATTCTCCTTCGAATGGAGCAAATCGCGCGGTGCGCACACGCTGAGTCCCGAGCAGCAAGAACCTGTTAACCAGCCTGCGCGAGCCGACCACGATCTATGTGCTGCATCCCGCGCGACGTGGTGCCGAGCGAATTGCGCAATTTCTTCGAGAATTGCCAGTATCAATCGCCCAAGGTTCAGGTCAAATATGTCTCGCCGGACAAAGATTTCGAGGAATATGAAGGTCTGGTCAAGCGCTTCCCCGATAGCCTGAGCGGACGGCCAGGGCCGGTTCACGGCGCTCGATCGCGGCATCCTCCTAGTCTATCGGTGCGCTCCCCGTCGATCCCGCCGCCAAGGTGCCGCACGCGTTTATTCCCGCGAGCCGGCTTGTCGAGCAGCAAGCCAATCAATCCAAGGATGAAGGGGTCAAAGGGACGCTTGTCTTCAAAGGCGAATCGGAGGTCATGAAGGAGTTGAGTTTCCTCGCCCAGGATCGCAAAAAGCGCAAAATCTATTTCTTGCAAGGCGACGGCGAGCTCGACATCAATCAGACCGAAGACCAGACCCGGCCCGATCTGCGCTCCGAACTCGCTTCTCTGGGTTGTGCCACGCTCGTGGAAGCGCTGAAAAAAGAGCAGTATGAAGTCCAGGGCTTGAGCTTCGCCGAGCAACTGCCCAAGGACAAAACCGCCAACATGGTTTTCGCTAAAAACACCGGCCCTCAAAAACGGCAAGAAGTCCCCGATGATGCCGACGCCCTCGTTATCGCCGGGCCGAGCGTGCCGCTCGAGACCAAAGTCATCGAGGCACTGGAACGCTACATGGATCGCGGCGGCAAGCTGCTCGTCTATCTCGACATCATCCTCAATGCCAAGGAAAACAAGCTCGTGACGACCGGCATGGAGGATTTTCTGCGGAAATATGGCGTGCTCGTGGGCAGTCGATTTTCCCTTGCGCCTGGCGCTCGACGATCCGCGCGTCGTCATCGGCACCGTGCCGCGCGAGACCACCAACGAGCTCGCCAAATCGTTTCTCGGCAGTCCGTTCCCCATGCGGACCGTGCGCATCGTGCGGCCCGATCCGGCGGCCAACAAATACAAAGCCGACATCGTCATGCAACTGGATCGCCGCGAGCCGCCCACGCAAGTTCGATTACCTCGACGAGTCGGACGTGCATGCCCTCGTCAATCCGGTGACGTATCTTGAAGGAACTTGACACCAAAGGTGTATTGCTCGACCGCATCAGCGCGGAACCGTTGCCGGTGGCCGTCGCGGTCTCGGAAAAGCTACTCGATCCCGGCAGCGGCAAGGAAAATCTGAAGCCTCGCTTGCTCGTCTTTGGCGACGCGGAGTGCCTCGCCAATTACTTTATTGTCCGCAACGATCTGTCGTTCGCCTGGACCGCCAGCGCTTTGGAATGGATGGCCGAGAAGCAAGGCCTCATCGGCCCGCGCAACAAAGAAACACCGTCTTATTCGCTCAACCCGCTCAAGGTGAACATGCAGCGCATGCAGCTATTGCCCGGCTGGCTGATGCTGCTGGGCATCTTCGGCCTGGGGGCCGGCATCTGGGTCGTGCGCCGGCGCTAGTCAATGGTTAAGCCGCGACGCGCAAGCGGAGCGCGGTCGCCGCATCCCGCGCTCCGCTAATCGCGTCGCGGCTAAACCGAAAAACATGGAGTATCTCCCGCGATGAATTTCAAAGGCACGATCATCCTTTTCGGTTTGCTGCTCGCCATGTTGTGGCTATTTGGTCTGACGGTCGCGCGCGCAGAAGACCGCCGTCGATGCCAGTTTCCTATTGCCGACGCTGCAGGCCAATCCCGATGTTGTCATTGACGCGATCACTATCCAGCGCAAGGTGAAAGGCAAAGAGCCGGAGACATTCCAGTTCACCAAAGACAAGGCCAACGACGTCTGGACGCTGCAAGTGCCGGGCGTGCACAAATCCGTCAAGCTCGAAGCGTTCCGCGTCGATCAGATGGTCAAGCAAATCAGCGACGCCCGCCGCAGCGATGAGGCCGGCGTAACCAATGACCTTGCGCATTATGGTCTCGATCAGCCGGCGCTGACGATCACGCTCAAAGGCGCGGCGCCGAACAAAAAGGAGCAAGAGTGGAAGTTTTACGTGGGCCGCGAAAGTCCCGATCAGGCCCTGATGTATGTGAACACTTCGGATCGGCCCAACAAAGTGTTCGGCATCGCCAAAAACAGCATCGACAGCGTTCTTTTCAAGGATCCCAACCATCTGCGGGCGCGGCGCATCTTCGAGTTCAGCGACAGCGCCGCCCGGGGCATCGACATCAAGGAGGGAATCGCCGAAGCTGGCGCTGAAGAAGGGAGACGACACGATCTGGCGCTTTGAAAAGCCGCCGCTCGGTGTTGCCGACTTCGAAGGACCGCCGCCTCCCAAGGACTTGCCGCCGGGAGCCAAACCCGCCGAGGGAGGCGTCAAGGGATTGCTTGCGTCCATTGCCACGATGCGCGTCGATTCGGAGGACGATTTCGTGCCGCTCAGCGATGCCAAGTCTCGACACCTATGGCCTTGAAGCAGGCAAAGAGACGATGCGCATTGAAGTTGGCACGCTCAAGGAAACGGCCGCGAAAAAGGAAACCGTCAAGGAAACGCTGGCGATCGGCAAGCGGTTGCCCGAGCGCGGCCAGGTTTATGCGCGTATCCTGGGCGACGAAGGCGTTTTCAAACTCAACGCCAAGCTCTTGGGCCGATCAAAAGCGTTGTGCAGTATCCCGGCACGCTTCGCAGCCGCGATCTTGCGAACATCGATCCCAAAAAGGTTGATGCGATCACGTTCACGCAAAACAAGGAAACCGTCACCTTACTGCATCCCGAAGGTAAAGCCGTGGGAGGTGCAAGTCGGCTCCGCGGCACCGCGGAAAGCCAACAACCAGGCTATCGAGCGCTTTTTTGACCGCCGTACAAGGCAAAGGGGCAAATCACGCGGTTTTACGACGGCGCCGATTTCAAAAAGCTCGACGCGGAGATGAAAAGCCCCGCAGCCGTCATCAGTTTTTTCGAGAAGGGCTTGGCAGCTTCCGACAAAGATAAGAAGGATAACAAAGGCGAAGCGCCGCCCGCGCTCCGCAAAGACGCCAAACCGGCGCTGACGCTTAGCTTCGCCGGCTTGACCGCGGACAACGTCGACGTGCAGCGCGTGCTCGCCGATGGCACGACGAGCCGATTCGTGTTGCCTCGCGGCATATTCGACGGCATCGTGCCCGACGACATTACGCTGGCTTTCTTGGACACCGCCCTCCCCGCTGATCGCCGCGGACGACATCACGGCCATCGACATCACGCGCGATCATCAGACGACCGCCATCGTAAAATCCTGGAAGGACGATGCCGCCCGCTGGTATTTCAAGGACGGCGGCGAATCGGCCAACAAGAGCTACACGGACGAGGCCAAGACTAGCTTGCTGGTTAACGCCCTGCGCCAACTTGTCGGCCAAGAAATGGCTTGCAGAAAATCGACCCCAAGGAAGATTTGGCCAAGTATGGCCTCAAGGATCCCAGCATTGTTGTTACTCTCCACGTGCACAAAGACCGGGCGGCGACGACCGCCAGCCTGATGGGCCTTCTCGCGACGGTTTCGGAGTGGCGCGGCATCTTGGGCGGCGCCGCGGTTTTTGCCGAACGCCAGGCCGATCCGCGGCGAGTCCATCGTTCTCAAGATCGGCAACGAAACGCCGGACGCACGCGACAAGCCGGCCCATTACGCCCAGCGCAGCGACAAGGACATGCTGTTTCTGCTGCCCGACGACATCGTGCGTCTACTCCGCGACACGGATCTGCATGACCGCACCAGCGTCGTTCTCGCCGAGCCGCTTGTCGGCTGCGGCATCGCTGACCCTTCCGCACTGCTCTGGACCTTCGGGCTTCATAGCCGCGTCTCCGCTCGCCACCAACCAAGTGCAATCGTTCGACCCGAGCCAAAGTCAAGGAAATCACCTTGGCCATCCGCACGCCGCAGGAACTGCGCAATCTCGCTTTTCAGCGCGATGCCAGGCAAAGCCAAAGTTGGCGAGACTTATCGGGCCTCAAGGAGTTCGAGCTCGATTCGCAAAAGGTGACCAAGCTGGTCGAGCAACTGGCCAGTCTCAAAGCCAGTCGTTGGGTAAGCCTCGCGGGGGGCGCCAAGGCCGAGCAAAAGCTGACGCCGCGCTCGGCGACGCTGCGTATCGAAGTGATTTTGGACAATGACCGCACGATCACGCTAACCGTCGGTGCGCCTCTTCGAGCAACTGGGCTTCTACGCCCAGACCAGCGCCCTGCCGGATGCCGTGTTCATGCTAGCCCCAGCCAGGTCACGCCGCTGATGGCCGGCCCCGCTTATTTCGCGAAAGATCGGCTAGCCAGCCGGTGATCTGTCTTCCTCCCCCCTTACGAAGGGGGGGCCAGGGGGGCTGATCTCGCCGCGGAGTTATGAGTCCCCCAGCCCCTCCTCATAAGGGGCGAGGAAGACGGTTACGCCACGACGCGGTTGCGGCCTTCGTGCTTGGCCTGATAGAGCTTCTCGTCGGAGCGGCGGATGAGGTCGACGGGCGTCATCCCTTTTTCGCCGACGGTGGTCGTGACGCCGGCGCTGATCGTCACGTTGATAGGATTTGTCTTCATACTCGAACGGCTGCTGGCTGACGACCTTGACCAGGCGATCGGCCAGCACCAAGGCGCCTTCGCTGGTCGTTTCCGGCAGGACGACGGCGAACTCCTCGCCGCCGTAGCGGGCGAACAGCTCTTCCTTGCGAATGTTCCCCTTGATGCGCGCCGCCAGTTCGCGCAGCGTGAAGTCGCCGCCCAGGTGACCCATCTCCTCGTTGATCGCCTTGAATTTGTCGATGTCCATCATCACCAGCGACAGCGGCCGTTCATAGCGGCTCGAGCGGGCCAGCTCGCGGTCGAGGAACTCGAGGAAATAGCGCTTGTTGTGGATGTCGGTCAGCGCGTCGATGATCGTGAGGCGATAGATTTCTTCGTGATACTCGGCCTCGACGTTGCCGCCCATGAGGAAGCGGTAGATGCAATTGCCGATGCGCAGGTAATCGCCGTCCTTGAGCTTGTACATCGAGGCGGGCACGTCGTTGACGAAGGTGCCGTTGGTGCTTTGCAGATCGACGGCATAATAGCCGTCGGCGCCGGGCTGAATGCGGGCGTGGCGGCGCGAGACGGAATGATCGTTGATGCGGATCTCGCAATCGCTGCCGCGGCCCAAGACCAGCGGCGCGTCGCCCAGCGCATAGCGAGTGCCCATGCCCGGACCGGTCGGGTAAATATGCACCAGGCAGGCGCTCCGATTGGTGATGGAGATCGGCCTGTCCGGCGCCGTCACCCAGGTTTCGGTCACTTTTTCCATGGCACCGGCCTCTCCGGTCCTTTCTGGTGGGCGAGGGACAGAAAAGGAAACGCTCCCGGAACAAGATTTAATGTCTACGCGGTGGTAGCTTAGGTCATTTTTCGCCCTGAATTCCAACAAATCCGCGCTCCGGGCCTCATTTTGCCGCCGCCGTGATGGAACCGCTCTCGGCAATATAAATAACGACCCCCAAATTGTCCTCGCGAAAGCCTCGGCGCCGTAAATGGCTGTTTTTTCGGAAAACTCCTTCTCACCGGCCTTGCGGACTTTGAGGTTTAAGCCGTGCGTCCAGATTGGCTCTTGAACATTGGTTGTCGGGGCTTTGAGGTCTTTGCGGCCTGGCGTGACGGCCAGATTGCCGTTCTCGCACACGAAGATGAGGTTGTCGTTGTTTGCATCCAAAAAGACCTCGACGCCGAACTTGCGCGTGTCTTTGGTGAAGCTCTGCTCGCTATGTTTACGGCAGGCCAAATCCAAGCCGTGCAGCCAGGCCGGCGCCTTGGCTTGGGCGGGGCCTTTGCCGTCGCCGGTATCGGGCACGACCGCGATGGCCCCGGTCTCGCATATATAAATCAGATTGCCGGTGGCGTTGTCGCGATACACTTCGATGCCGAACTTGGCGGCGTTTTGCCAGCTTTTCACGCCGCCTTTGCGCACGGACAGATCGACGCTATGGTCCCAGCGCGGCTTGTTGTCGCCGCCGGTCACGCTCTTGCCGCGCGGCGACGCCGCGGCCAGGTAACCCTTCTCCGTGATGTAAAGCCAATCGGCGGTGTTGGGATCACGGAAAACCTCCATGCTATGGCTCTTGGCGTTCTCGAAGCGTTCCTCGCCCGCCTTGTGCGCGGCAAGTCCAGGCCGGTGATCCACTCCGGGCCTTTGCTCGTCAGCGGCAACTTGAGGTCTTTGAACCCGCCCGCGACCGCCAGCGAGCCGACCTGCGAAAGGTAAAGGCCCAGGCCGTCGTTGTTATCCTTGAACGCCTCGACGCCGAATTTCTGCGTCGTCTTGGTGAAATCCAACTCGCCCAATCGGCGGCATGCCAGGTCGAAAGCGTGCGACCACTGGATTTCCTTGGGCTTGGGCTGAGCGCCGCTTGGCCCGGCGGTGACGAGCAGGATCAAGGCGCACGCCACGCCGCTGATGAATTGCAGAGACCTCATATGGCCACGCATGAACATGCCCCGAAAGGGTTAGATAAACGCTTGTCTGGTTCTTTATATCACTCTTTCAACGCAGATCGTCGGCCGTCCCATTATTCCACCTTGGCCCGCGTTGGGAGTAGCCCAAACGCTTCTTCCGGTGAATTCACCGTTAAAACACCGTTTCGTAACGGTGATTTGCGCTTCTTTCCTTTCGCAAAGCGCCGTGAAGCGCGTATTCTGTCTCCCTTATACTCGAAAGAGGGCGGGGTGGAGCAGGTAAGTTGTCGGAACGGGATGCCAGAGTATCCAGAGCACGTTGAAAACGTGCTCCACAATGGCCGATGTGAAGATGACGCCCGGGTGCCATGCCCGCCGCATTTTGGGCGGGCATGGAAGGCGACATGCGAGTCAATGACTGCCGAAGCATCGGTAACGACTAGCGATCCATGCGCAAGAGGCCTACGCGAAAGCCGGCCTACTCGGTCGCCCGCGGAAGCACCGGGGCTCGAAAAAGGGGGGCCCGAAAAAGGGGACGCAACGCTGCGTCCCCTTTTAAGACCCACACGAGAGCGTGGTGGAATCGGTCTATGGACCCGTGCGAAATTTACTACCATGTTATTCCATTAGAATGTCACCATGAACGATCCTTCCTGCCAAGGTTGCGGCGCACGGGATAGCCGCATTGCCGAATTGGAGCAGCGCGTGTTGGAGCTTCAACGGTTCCAGCGGGAGACGGCTTATCTGCGCGCTGAAGTTAAGACCGAGCGCGACCTTCGATCGCTGACTGGTGAAAGCCAGCAGATGAAGACGGTTCGGTTGGCCGTCCAACAGGTCGCGCACACCGACAGCACGGTTTTGATTTTTGGCGAGACCGGCACCGGGAAAGAATTGGTGGCCCGCGCTATTCATCAACTCAGCCCACGTCGTGATCATCCTATGGTCAAGGTGAATTGTGCGTCTCTCGCCGCGGGCGTCGTTGCCAGCGAGTTGTTCGGCCATGAACAGGGAGCCTTTACAGGCGCGAGCCGCCATCGACTTGGCCGCTTTGAGATCGCTCACCAAGGGACCATCTTTCTGGATGAAGTGGGCGAGCTTCCGCCGGAGACCCAGGTAATGCTTTTGCGCGTGTTGCAAGAGCGCATCCTTGAGCGCGTCGGCGGCAATGAGAGTATCATGATTGACGTCCGTGTGATCGCCGCCACCCATCAGGATCTAAGCGTGGCCATTAGCCGAGGCACCTTCCGGGCTGATCTGTTTTTTCGGCTCAATGTTTTTCCAATTAATGTCCCGCCGCTACGCCAGCGTCCAGACGATATTCCTGACCTGGTGAGGCATTTTCTCCACCATTTCGGCCGGCGCATGGGCAAAACAAACGCTGCGGCCAGTCCCGCCACCATGAAGTTGCTCATGGACTATGACTGGCCAGGGAACGTCCGGGAATTGGAAAACATTGTCGAGTGCGCCATGATCGTAACCGTCGGCGAGACGCTTCATGTGGATCCCAATTGGCTCAAGCCCGCTGATTTCCACGGCGCCCCGCCAAGGGTCGCTTCCGGTTTGGCCGATCTCGAGCGCCAAGCCATCCTGGAGGCATTGGAACGCTGCCATGGAAAAGTATACGGCCCAAACGGGGCAGCCTCGCTGCTTGGATTAAAGCCGACGACTCTTTATGGAAAAATGCGCGAAGCATCACATTTCCAAACATGCGCCTGCGAACTAGCGACCCACATCAAATGTCGCCGCCGATGACTCTCCATGGTCGTTATGACCAAATAGCGATGGCCGAAACCCGTTATTATTCAATTCCGAGAAATTCGCTCAAATTCGCAATCCACGTGAGCGACATAGGTTGTAATTCAAACTCACGCTAGTTGCTGACACGGCACACCGTTCGCGAAAGAGCAAGAAGGATTCTCTGTGCCGTCGGAAAAAACCGAGGAGCAACGCTCATGGCTTACGTCGTCTGCGAACCCTGTCATGACTGCAAGTACACGGACTGCGTCGCCGTGTGTCCGTGCGAGTGCTTTTATCACGACAACCTGGCGCTTTATATCGACCCAGATGAATGTATCGACTGCGATGCTTGCGTGCCGGAGTGCCCCGTGGAAGCGATATTCCCGGAGACCGCCGTCTCGTCTGAGTGGTCGCACTTCATACAGCTCAACGCTGAACGGGTGGTGTCGCTCAAAGAAAGTGGGGGCCACATCACGGAAAAAATCGAGCCGAAGAAGGGGCCGGGTTGTCGATCAGCTTAGCACCGGAGGAAATTCAAAGGGGAAGGAAATTCAAAGGGGACGCAGCTCGTTTTTGTCGTTCAGCGGGGGGCCGCGTATCCAGAACCCATAGGCATCAGTTTAGGCTAGACGACGGAAAAGAGCTGCGTCCCCTTTTAAATTCCTAAATTCCATTTGCACACATCTCGCTCCACGAGATGAAGACCACCTCGCGGAGCGAGATGACTACATACGCCACGATTCTATCGTTAGGCCGGGTGAGGCAATTCGACAGGCTCGATGCTTTCGATAAGGACAAGGGACACCATGTCCATCCGCTCGAAGGGATCGGCCGGTTCCCCGGCGAACGTATAGACATTCACGGTTGACCGTCCGACTCGAAGCATCTCGGGGTGGCGGATCTCGAATGTGCGCCCGCTGTTTAGCCGCATGCGAAATGGGATGAAGGGGGTGGCTCGTGTCCAGGCCAGCAAGTCGTCGGGTCGCATTGAGGTTCTCCTTGAGTAAATAATATCACCGGCGGACCTCAATCGCCATGCATGGTTTTCTTCGGAACCGGAGAAGGTGGTGCACGTTTTCAACGTGTCCGTGCATCCCGGGTACGTTGAAAAGGTGCCCCACGGCTGTATGCGCCGTCAAATGCGCGAACCACCTCCGCCCACGTCAAATCCCGTCTTGACTCGCGACGCTGGTGCCGCTATGGTCCCGCCGCTTAACTGTCCTAACTTGAGCGAAAAATTATTTCTCCAGGTGGCCAGGCCGCCGCGAGGAACCTTTGGGGAAAAGGTTTCCGCGAAGCCGCCTTCCATCGCGGGAGCGGATGCACTATGGAGCGACAGACTACCAGGGGCTTTGTGGACAGCGCCAAGCGGGGACACGGTGTCCGGTGGGGGACCGACGCGAAAAGGAGGCCGGGGGTGGTTAACTCAACGAGAGCCAAACGCTGGACCAGCATTTGGCGACGCATGCTTTCCGGGATCGCGCTCGTGCTGGTCTTCTCGTCGGCGGAGGTCGGCCTGGCCCAGCAAACGGACCAGGGCACTCCGGCCGCCGCGTGTGCGCTCGCCGCGCCTCCGCGAATTGCTCAAGAGCGGCCTCGATCATTACAAATCCGGCGACTACGAAGGCGCCGCCAAGTTCTTCAGCCAGGTGCAGCAAGGGCAGAGCGATCTCTCACCTACCGAACGCAACGATCTCAAGAACTTCATGCAGAAAAATGGCGACGCCCTCGCCGCCCAACACGAAGGCCACACGCAGGTCCGCCAGGCCAAGGATGCCTTGCAGCGCGGCAACCCGCTGGCCGCACGCGATCTCATCAAGGGCTTGACGGCCAACCAATATCTCTCCGCCGCGGATCGCCAGACGCTGGCCACGCTCAACGCCAATCTGCGCGGAGGCTCCGCACCGGCCGTCGTCCAGAAGGGCACGGAAATCGTCGTTCCCAATAACGAACCGGCTTTGCTCGCCGCCGGTCGTGAAGCCCTGAAGCGCGGCGACTTTGACACCGCCGAAGCGCTCAACAACCAGGCGAAGAAGTTGCAGCCCTATATCCATTCACCGTTCGCCAGCGACACGCCCTATAAATTGGGGCGCGACATCATGGCGGCACGCGCCTGCGCTGAAAAGCGCGAATCGAGCGGCATCGTCAAGACAGTCAGCAACTTGTTCAAGGGCAAGGACGACAAAAAGGACGGCCCGATCATCGTTGACGGCCCCGGCAGCCTCGACAAGGTCATCCAAGGCCCCGGCAGCGACGGCCCGCCGCTGGGCATCGTCAAGAATGGCTCGAAATATGGCCCAACCAACGATGGTCCCAACGTGCGGCAAACGATTTATCCAGGCGGCGACGCCAATCCTGGGGCGGCGACGGCCAACAAGGTCGCCGCGCGCCGGCTCATCAAGGAAGGCTATAAAGCCCTCGAAGCCAACGAACTCGACCGGGCCCGCAAGTTGGCCAACCAGGCCAAGGAGCTCAATCCCGACCTCGAATGGTGGGAGGAAAGCCCCAACCGGCTTTTGGAAGATATTCAGCGCCGGGCCGCCACCAACGGCATGCCGGGCGCCAACGCGGGCCGACCCCTGACGCCGGGCGAAGCGCCCAAGCTCGTCAAGGAAGCCCGCAATCTTCTCCAGCAAGACAAGATCGACGATGCCGAAATCCTGTGCCTGCGCGCGCCTCCGGACAACCCAAGGGTTGGGGACTCTTTGAGGATTCGCCCGACAAGCTGCGCGCCGACATCCAAAAAGCTCGCGGGAAACGTGACCGCGATGAGGCCGCCAAGCTTTTAGTGGAGGCCCGCAAGGTCTTCGCCGCCGGCAAGCTGCAAGACGCCAAGGCGATGGCCAATCGCGCCGCCAAGCTGCATGGACCCTACAGCATGTGGGACATGGGCGATCGTCCGCAGAAGTTGCTCGATGAAATCCACCGTACCGAGCTCAAGAACCCGGCGCTCGCCGCCGCTGACATGACGCGCATGATCGAGGCCAAGAAGGACGGGCTTAGCGGCGACTTCTCGGGTTTCACCGGCAACAACAAATCGGGAGCCAAAGGAACGCCGCCGCTCGTGTCCGGCACTTCCCAGGCGGCCGCCAAGCTGCGTGCGGTGGCATTATTGCAGGAAGCCCGCGAGTTGCAAAAGAAAGGCATGCTTGTCGAGGCCCGAGCCAAAACCATCGAAGCCGACAGCCTGCGCGTGAGCTTCGGCCCCGATGAAGACAGCCCCGCGAGCGTTTTGGTCAGCCTGGCCGCTCAATGCGAACGCATGGTCGAGCAATACTTGCAGCGCGCCACCGACGAGGTGCAAAATCACCCCACCGATGCCACGCGCTTCCAGAAGGCTCAGGCCGACCTCTTGGCCGCCCGCCGCATCGCCCAAACCTTCCGGCTCGACAACATGCGCATCGAGCAGAAGGCCCAATGGCTCCAGCAAGCGGCCGTTTCCAGTGGCCTGCAACCGATTGCCGCCGCCGGCATTCCCAACGACCCATCAGGATTGTTTCAAGCCGGCGGTTTGAAGTCGGTGCCGCCGCCCAGTCCAGACTCGCCCGCCGGTCGCAACCGCATGTTGGGACTGGAAAAGCTTGACAAGGCCCGACTCGAACTGCGTGCCGGCAATGTGGCCATGGCCCGCCGACTCGCCGAGGAAGCATTCAATCCGCAGTACGGCATCCAGGAAGAAGCCGCCATGGTGCTGCGCAGCGTCGACGCCGACGATTACAACCACCGCGCCAACCTCGCCAATCGCAACGCCGAGGCCGGCATCGATGCCTATCGCCGCGGCGAATACAGCCAGGCGGCCACCATCTTCAACAGCGTCGATATCCGTCTGGTTCAGGCCGACAAGGCCCGCCGCATCGGCGAACTCATGAACACTCCCCAGATGCAACCGTTGCAACTGGTGGAGGCCAAGGGACCGCTGCCAGGACCGACTCCCGGCATGAACGCCGGCAGCGCCACGGCCACCGATCTTCAGCCCGGCGACGAACTGACCAAGAACTTCCGGGCCATGGAGGAGATTCAGTTCCAGCAAATGCGTGAACGCGGCATCGCCGCCCAAAAGACCGCCATGGACCTGTTCAAAGCGGGCCGCAAAGCCCAGGCGGTCGATACCCTGCGCGAGTATCTCGACGAGCTGTCGCCGGCCAGCTTCGACGCCCAGCGCCTGGCGCTGCTCAAGCGGCCCGTCGAAAACCGCATGCAGCAATATCGCACCGTCCTCGCTCAGGAAGCGCTCGAGAAACAAGTTGACAGCGCCGGTTCCCACTGGGACGAAAACCGTTTCCAGAAGAACATCCGCAAGACACAGGAGGAAGTCGCCGAGCAGATGAAGCAATATCGCACGCTTGCCAAGGAAGGCAAATACAAGGAAGCCATGGCCGCGGCGCGCAAGGCGAAAGAGCTTGATCCCGACAATCTGGCCGCCGACGCGGCCATGCAGATCACGTCCATCAAGATCGCTCAGCAAAACTACGACAAGGGCCGCGACCACAACGAGGAGATGTTCCTCGCCAGCCTCAATCCGGACAACGGCCCATATGTCGATATCGACCAATCCGCTCAAATTCGATCCGGACGCCCTCAAGCGCGCCCAGGCCCGCGACACCGGCAAGAACGGCTACAACGCGTCCGCCGCCGCGCGACCCGCTCGAACGTTCTATCGAACGCCGCTTGAACGAGCCGATCAGCCTGACCTTCAAAGACACGCCGCTGAAGGATGTCATCACCGACTTGCAGATGATGACGGGCGTCAACATCATCCCGGACCGGGCGGCACTGCAAGAAGCCAACATCAGCCTCGACATGCCGCTGACGCTGCCGGTCGAGAAAATTTCGCTTCGGTCCGCCCTGCGGATTCTCCTGGACCAATTGAAGCTGACCTATGTCATCAAGGACCAGGTCTTGCAGATCACGACCAAGGAGAAAGCGCGTGGGGACACGATCACCAAGACGTATTCCATCGCCGACCTGGTGGTGCCGATCGAAAACCATCCCACGCCCGGGCATGGCCGACATCAACACCGCTCTGGCCCGGCATCTCGCCGCCGCCTCGGGCATATCCAGCGCGACCTCGTCGCCATACACGACGCCCACGTCGTTGCCCAACGGCTCGCCGGTCAGCTCGCAGAGCAGCGGCGTCGGCTCGACCTTCGCCATGAACTCGAACGGCGTCAGCGCCCCGAACACGGCGCACCGCGCGGGCACCGGGCGAGACCATTCAAGACTTGCTCATCGACCTGATTCAAAACACGGTCGCCCAGAACACCTGGCAAAGCGTCGGCGGCCAAGGGACAATCCAGTACTACCCGCTCGGCATGGCCCTGGTGGTCAACCAGACGCAGGAAGTGCAAGAGGACGTGGCCGCCTTGCTGGCCTCACTGCGCCGCTTGCAAGACTTGGAAGTCGCCATCGAGATGCGTCTGGTGTCCGTCTCGGAAAGCTTCTTCGAGCGCATCGGCGTCGATTTCAACGTGAACATCAAGTCGCCGACGTCAGCGGCCAACCAGATCGATCTGGTCAACGGCCAGTTCACGCCGTTCGGTCAGGTCAACAGCCAGTTCCAGGGCATCAAGGCCATCACCGGCCTGACGCCGGCCGGCACGCTGACGCCGGACCTGGGCATCCCGATCCGCAACAGCAGCTTCGACTTCTCGGTGCCTCCGTTCGGCGGCTATCCGGGCACGCTCGGCGCCGACGGCGGCCTGTCGCTGGGCCTGGCCTTCCTGAGCGACATCCAGGTCTTCATGTTCCTGGAAGCCGCCCAGGGCGACCGCCGCCTCAACGTCATGCAGGCCCCCAAGCTGACCGTGTTCAACGGCCAGACCGCGAACATCACCGTCAACGATCAGCAGTTCTTCTTGACGGGGGTGAACATCAACCAGGCGAACGGCCAAATCTTCTTTTCGCCCAACAACCAGCCGTTCCCGCTCGGCGTCACCATGCAGGTCACGCCGGTGGTTTCCGCGGATCGCCGCTTCGTGCGTCTGAACTTGACGCCGAACCTGACCAACCTGGCCAGCACCAATGTGCCGCTTATCCCGGTGCAGATCCCGGTGCCGCAATTGCTGGAAGGCCCCGGCAACGCGGCGTCGGCGATCGGCCAACCGGTGATCTTCCAGATGTTCTTCCAGCAGCCGACGTTCACGACGATCTCGCTCAACACGACCGTGAACGTCCCCGACGGCGGCACGGTGCTCCTGGGCGGGCTCAAGACGCTGTCGGAAGGCCGCAACGAGTTCGGGCCGCCGATCTTGAGCAAGATCCCGTACCTGAACCGGCTGTTCAAGAACGTCGCGTATGGCCGCGACGGCCAAAGCCTCATGATCATGGTGACGCCGCGCATCATCATCAACGAGGAAGAGGAGCAGATCTTCACCGGGGCCGTGCAACCCATCCCCAGACCATAGGCGCGCGACTCGGGGGAAACGAGCCAAAAGGCGGCAGGAGCGATCCTGCCGCCTCTTTTTTTGTATCAAGCCTGCGCGGTTGAGGTACTCCGAAACCCGCGGAATGTTTCTGTGCTGACTTATCCGCGGGTTTCGGAGTACCTCAACCTGCCCGGCTCGGGCATGGCAAACACCCTCAGCCCCCATTACAATAAACCCATTGCGGCGTGGGCAGGCTGATCCGCCTGGGAAATCGCACCATGGAAGAGGCAAGCAAAATCGCCAATGGCGCGGCACACGATGGCGTGGCGCGACGACGGTGCGCCGACGCCGGAGCAGGTCTTCCGCGACCATGCCCCCCGCGTCTACAACCTGGCCCGGCGCATGCTCGGCAATGACGCCGACGCGGAAGATGTCACCCAAGATGTCCTGTTGCAAGTCGTCCGCAAGCTCGATACCTTTCGCGGCGACGCCAACTTGACCACCTGGCTGCATCGCGTTACCGTCAACGCCGCGTTGGCCCATCGCCGCAAGCGAACCAACCGCGAGCATCGTGAAATCCACGATCCGCTCGAGATGTTCACCGAGAACGGCTACCATGTCCGCTCGGTCAGGCCCTGGTCGGTCACTCCCGAGCGCGCAGGCGCCTCAAGCGCGAGACGACCGAGCTCATCGAAAAATCAATCCGCGACCTGCCGGAGCTTTATCGCGACGTTTACGTGCTGGCCGATGTCGAGGGCTTGCCCAATAGCGACATCGGCGAGATGCTTGGCCTGTCCTTGGCCGCGGTCAAAAGTCGGCTGCATCGCGGACGCCTGCTCATGCGCGACGCCCTTGCACCCCATTTCGAAGAGGCCGCCACATGATGACCTGCAAGGAACTTGCCGAGCTCTTGATGGCGTATTGCGACGGCGAACTGCCCAAGGAATACTGCGACCTCATCTGCCAACACATTCGCCAGTGCAGCCCGTGCGGCCACTACATGGAAAGCTACCGCCTCACGATCCGGATCTGCCGCGACCTGCCGCAAGAGCCGCCGCCGCAACATGTGCTCGATAAATTGCGCGAAGCGATGAAGCAAGCGGGCGAGCAATAGCAGGCCGCAGTTTTTCCGAGCCGCGCCCGTCAGGAAGCGGCCAGAGCCCACCCCGCTTTGGCGGGTTCCTGACGGGCGCGGCTCGGATGGATTACTCGGCCCCTTTTTTTACCCCGAAGGGGTAAAACTCCAAAGCCCAGGGTCGCGCAGCGCACCCTGGGTAGGAACGAGAAAAAACGACGAACCCCGCAGGGGTTCAACAAAGGACTAATCCCAAACGTACCGCTCATCGACCTCTAGTCCGTACTTTTTGCAAAGGCGTCGAAACTCATCCTGAAATGTTTCCTTTTTATGATGCTCTTCCTGGTTGGCGATGTATTTCTTGAGAGGCTCAACATGGCTTGGGCTTACGGAAAAAGCTCCATAACCTTGCTGCCAATAAAAATCTTGTAGCGTGGGGACTTCCGCCTTAATCCACTTCGAGGAATCGCGCTTCAAATCGCGGATAAGATCCGATACGTCACATGTTTTCCCAAGTCGGCAAAGAATGTGTACGTGGTCTTCAACCCCTCCCGTGAGCAGAGAAGACGAACCGAGATTGTCGCACATGCCGACCAAGTAGGCGTGCGCCCTCGAGCGAAAATCTTTGTCCGAAAAAAATGGTTGGCGGTTCTTGGTGGAAAAGACGATGTGAACGTAGATTTGAACAAGGGATTGTGGCATGAGCAACTCCTGTTGAACCCCGTTGGGGTTCACATTTTGGTTTTCGATTAATCCCAGGGTGCGCTGCGCGACCCTGGGCTTTGGAGTGGAACCGCTTCGCGGTTCGACGCACGCTTTCTGGTCGAAGTGCCGAGGACGTACCAGCGGCAGAATCGCATCGCGGTTTGCGGCACGTTTTATGGGCATACGCGGAACTAGGCCCTCTCTCCCGCATAACCCGCATATCTTGACCAACCTTCTCCCTCGCCCGTCCTTTCGCCGTTTTTTTTATACATTCGTATTCCTTTTCTCGACTATGCCCCCCTACAATGTCTGGTAATGCCATTGTCTTGGCCCCATCCCTTCTTAGAGGTTTGCCGTGAACGTTGGACCCGATCCGCAAATCGACCTCAATCAAATCGAACAAGCCCGCCGCCAGATCAATCGCCTGGCGGAAGAAATCGCCCAACTCTCGGAAATGGAACTCTCGCCGCCGGAGTATTATGGCGAGTTCCTGCAACGGCTTATGACCGCCATCGCCGCTCCAGCCGGAGCGGTTTGGGTCAAGACGCCGCAGGGCAATTTGCAGATTCAGTATCAGATCAACATGCGGCAAGTGGGCCTCGACCAAGCTGAGAACAGCCGTGCGCAGCACGATGAGCTATTGCGGCAGGTGACCGCCCAGGTGCAGCCGCGCATCATCATGCCGCACAGCAGCACCGGCGAACCGGAAGAAGGCAAGACGGTGCCGGGCAACCCGACGGATTACGTGATCCTGCTGGCGCCGATCATGTATGACAAGCAGCTTGCCGGGCTGGTCGAAATCTGGCAAGACGCCAATCGCGGCCAGGATGCCCAACGCGGCTTTTTGCAGTTCGTCATCCGCATGGCCGCCCTGGCCGCCGGCTACACGCGCAATCATCAACTTCGGCAAATGGTCAGCCAGGAGCAAGTCTGGCTGCAATTGGAAGCGTTCGCCCAAAAAATCCACGCCAGCTTGAACCCGACGGAAGTCGCCTACCTGGTCGCCAACGAAGGCCGCCGCCTGGTCGAGGCGGACCGTGTCAGCGTGGCCGTCCGCGAGGGCAAAAAGGCCCAGGTCAAGGCGATCAGCGGCGCCGACGTGGTCGAAAAGCGCTCCAATCTCGTGCAACTCATGCGGGCGCTTTTCGAAAAGGTCATCGAGTGGGGCGACAAGCTCGTTTACACCGGAACGAAGGACGAAGGCCTGCCGCCAGGTGTCCTCCATGCGCTCGACGCCTACCTTGCGGAAAGCAACAGCAAGCTTCTGGTGGTCTTGCCGCTCAAGGACGAACGCGACGCCGAGACCAAGAAAAAGGCACGCTCGGCCATCATGATGGAGAGCTTCGAGAGCAGCGCCACCGGCGAGTTGGCGGTCGGCAAGCTCGAAGTCGTCGGCCGCCATGCCGGGCCGGCGCTGTATAATTCCGCCGAATATCGCCGCATTCCGATGCGCTTTCTGTGGCTGCCCCTGGCCAAGCTGCAAGACGGCCTGGGGGGCAAGGTCAAGGCGATCATGACGCTCGTCATGGCGGGCCTCGTCGCCCTGATCATCGCCCTGATCTTCGTGCCTTATCCGCTCAAGATGGAAGCGAACGGCATGTTGCTGCCGATCAAGCGCAGCCAGATCTATGCGCCGACCGACGGTCAAATCGTGGAGATTCCCGTCGGCTTGAAATCGGGCGAACCGGTCGCCAAGGGCCAGGAATTGCTGCGGATGTACGATACCGATTTGGCCAACAAGATACTGCAATTCAAGCAGGACATCGACTCCGCCGACGCCATCATCAAGCATCAAACCAGCTCGAACTCAAAGGGCGACGGTAACGATCAAGCGCTCGCCAAGGAAATTAACGAGGCCACGGTCACGCGCCTCATGAAATCGCAAGCTCTGGAAAACCTCAAGCAGCGCACGAATTCGCTCAACAATCCGGGCGAGTTTGCCGTCAAGTCGCCGCAGGCCGGTATCTTGCTGAGTTCCGATTTCCGCGAAATGTTGACGGGATCGCTTCGTCAAGCCGAATGAGCCTTTGCTGCGTGTCGGCTACACGAACGTGAGAAATCCCAAGCCATCGGACTGGGAAATCGAGCTCAAGATCCCGCAAAAACATATTGGCCAGGTTCTCCAGGCCTTCCTGCGCAAAAACGATCCCAAGGCGGAGCTCGACGTCAATCTTCTTATGGTGAGCGATCCGACCCGAAGTTATCGAGGCAAACTAGCTCGACAAAGTCGCCAAGCAGGCCAAGCCCAATCGCGACGCCAACAATGAGCCCGAACCCGTGGTCCTGGCCTGGGTGCGCATTTCCGGCGACGACATCCCCGAGAACATGCGCCTCGACTCCCGAATTGTTGCTCACGGGCACCGAGGTTCATGCCCGCATCCTCTGCGGCAATCGAGCCATGGGGTATTCGCTCTTCTATGGTGTTTGGGAATTCGTCTACGAAAAGATCGTGTTCTTCTTCTTAAGTCCTGGAGTCTGATCCATGTTTCGTCTGTTGCTTGCATGCGTCTCGGGGGCGTGTCGCCGATTTTCGGCTCTGGCGGCCTGGCAATTCGGATTTCATCTCTCCGGGCGAAGCGTCCACGCGCCCGACCAGTGCCGGCCGCAAGGCCGCCGCCGCGCTACAATCTTGGCGGCAGCCTGTATCCCGCTCAGCCGACGCCCAAGAGCCCCGCCATGTCGGCCGAGCGCCGCATGGACCCGGTGGTCATTCCCGGCACGATGGCGGTGATCGATCATCCCGAAATCGCTGCCGCAGATCGCCGGGCGTTCTCATGTTTGTCGGCGAGGAAGTTCCCGAAGGAGCCATGCAAGTCGCCGGCGCCGCCGCGTTTCTCGCCGAGCCTTTCGATTTCGCCCAGGTTAACCACGGCAACCGCGAAGTCATCAAGCCTTATCGCCGCCTCGAAGAAGGGCAAGTGGTGTATGAGAACCAAATCCTGGCCATGGTCGATACGGCCAAGGCCCTGGGCGATATGGACATGAAGCGCGGCAAGGTTGTCTCCGCCAAGGCCGACGACGACGGCGCCAAATCCATCGCCGAGGAGGCCGAATCCAAGCTCAAGACGGCCGAGGAACTCTACGCCAAGCGGTCCATCGCCCTTGAAGAATATCGCTCCGCCAGGCTGACGCGCGACAAGATGTACTTTGACAGCATTGCCAAGTTCGAGGGCCTGGCGCTGGCGCAAACCGAGGAGAACTGTCAGCAGCATCGTCTATAAGCAACATGAAATTCGCAACAAGATTCCCCGCAAGCAAGCCTTACATTCAGAAGATCTACAAGCAACGCGGCGAGGCGGTCAAGGACCTCGAGCCGGTGATGCAGCTTTACAGCCTTGATCCGCTCTTGGCCGAGGCGCAGATCGACGCCCATATACAGCCGCCGCTTGCATGACGGCATGCGCGTCACCATCGAGCCGACCTTGGTGGATTCGCCGCCCAAGACGTACTAGCGGCCACGTGAGCACCGTCAACTGCTTGGCCGTCACCAATGACGCCGCCAACCCGCTCATCGTCTCCGGCGGCGAAGACCAAACGGTGCTCGTTTGGAATCGCTATCGAGCAAAAACCGGTGCGCGAATTCAAGCACTCCGAGGCGGTCAAGGCCCTCGCCTGTAGCCCGCGCGGCATGAGCCGTAATTTACTCCTGACCGGCTGCGTCGATCGGCACTTTGCGGCTTTACGACCTCAGTAAGAGCACAAGACAAAGCGCTGGTCAAGGAAATTCGCGAGCAAGGGACATCGATCACGGCGTTGGCTTTCAGCCCGGACGGCAAATACTTTGCCACCGGCACCGCCGACGGCGCCATTACTGTCTGGAACACCGACAAGATGGAGCCCGTTTACTCGTTCGACGAAAAGCATGGCGTCACCGACGCGCACCATGGCTCGATCACGTCGCTCCACTTCACGCCGCAATGCAAGCTTGGTCTCCGCCAGCTCGATAACACGATCCACGTCTGGTCGCTCAAGGAAAAGGGGGTCGGTCTCGGATTACGCTCCGAATTGGCCGGACCGCAGCGGCAGCGTCGGGCAGCTCGATGTCAGCTCCGACGGCCGCTGGTTGCTCTTCGATCAAGGCAAGGCCCTGCAAATTCGGTCGGTGGCCGACGGCGGCATGATTAACACGCTGCAAAACCCCGGCGGCGTGATTCCATTCGAGACGCTGGCGCAGTTTTCGCCGGACGCTTCGCTGCTGCTCACCGCCGGCGCTCCCGAGGGGCGTCTACAACTGTGGCAAACGCCGACGGAATCCGCACGCGGCTACGAGGTTCGTCAGTTCGCGCCGCGCGAGCAGGCCGCCGGTCAGTTGCGCCGCCTTCGCTCCGATGGGAGATTACAACGGCGAGGGCAGCTTCGCGGTCTCCGGCAACAAAGACGGCCAGATTTACCTTTGGCCGTTGCCCTCGCGCACGTCCGTGGAAAATCAGCCGATCCGCAACGTCCGCGTGAGCCTCATCAGCGCCGGACTCAACCCGAGCACCCGCCAGATCAGATCGGCTTCAAGGTGCCCAATCCGCCGACGCGCGAACACCCCAAGGGCCGCCTCGAATCCGGCCGGCCGGTGACGATCGTCATTGAATAAGTAGGTCCCGCCTGCCGGGCGGGACTTTGGCCGATCACGCGACTGCACCAAAGACCGGTCACCTCGCCTCCGAACGTCCCGCCCGGCAGGCGGGACCTACATGAGATTGGGTCTATGCAAGCTGACGCTCCCGTCACCGATCTAGAACGCCGCAAGCTCGTGCGTCTGCGCGTGCGCGGCGACCTGGGCATCACGCCGCAGAAATACGAAGGCCGCACCTACTACGTCATCAAGGACCCGGTCAGCCTGCGCTATTACCGCTTCAAGGAGCAGGAGTATTTCCTTCTCAAGCTGATGGATGGCACGCACACCCTCGACCAGGCGCAGAAGGACTTCGAGGACCGCTTTCGCCCGGATCGTCTGACGCTGGAGGATCTGGAGCATTTCAGCCAGCAGCTTTTGACCGCCGGCCTGGTGCAAAACGAATCGCCGCAAGCGGGCAAGCAGCTTTTCGACCGCCGCAAGAAGCGCCGCCGCACCGAGATCTTGCAGACGCTGACGAACATCCTCTACATCAAGATTCCCGTCTTCGATCCGGAAAAGCTCCTGAGCAAGATGCTGCCCTACCTGCGCTGGATGTTCACGCATCACGTTTCTGCTCTCAAGCCTCGGCGTCATGCTGGGCGCGGTGCTGCTGGTGCTGACGCATTTCGAGACCTTCCTCGATCGGCTGCCCAGCTATCAAGAGTTCTTCAGCTTCAAGACGGTGATCTACCTCTGGGCCGCGCTGGGCGTCGTCAAGGTCATCCACGAGTTCGGCCACGGCCTGAGTTGCAAGGCGTTCGGCGGCGAAGTCCACGAGATGGGCTTGCTGTTTCTGTGCCTGTCGCCGGCCATGTATTGCAACGTCTCCGACGCCTGGACGCTGCCGAACAAATGGCAGCGCATCATCATCAGCGGCGCCGGCATCTATGTCGAGCTGATGATCGCCGCCTTCGCCACCTTCATCTGGTGGAACACGCCCAGCCAGCCGTTCGTCAACAACCTCAGCCTGAGCCTGATGATCGTCTGCAGCGTCAGCACGGTCGTTTTCAACGGCAATCCGCTGATGCGCTATGACGGCTATTATGTGCTGGCCGACTGGCTGGAAATCCCCAACCTGCGCGACCGGTCCAACCGCTATCTGCAGCGCCTGGTGATGGAGTACTGCCTGGGCATCGAGACGCAGCCCGAGCCGTACATGGAATTGGGCCGGCGGATCCTGTTCGTGACGTTCGCCATCATCAGTTGGGTCTATCGCTGGGTCGTGACGTTCGTCATCCTCAAGTTCATGGCCACGTTTCTGAAACCGTACAAGCTTGAAATCATCAGCTCCATGCTGGCCCTGCTGGCCCTGGCGTCGATGATCGGCTGGCCCTTGGTGCGCATGGTCAAGAACATTAGCAAGCGAGGGAGGCTTCCTGACATGAAATCCGTCCGCGTCGCCATCACCGCGGCCGTGGTCGCCGC
This sequence comes from uncultured Planctomycetota bacterium, assembly GCA_963750865.1. Taxonomy (GTDB): domain Bacteria; phylum Planctomycetota; class Planctomycetia; order Gemmatales; family Gemmataceae; genus CAVVSQ01. The sequence goes on along the minus strand of CAVVSQ010000011.1, from coordinate 57,285 downwards.
GGTGCTTCTGGCCTTTTTCTTCGTGCCGCTGCCCGTGAGCCGCGTCCGGCAAATCGGCGTCGTGCAAGTGCAGCCCGAGTATTTGGAGCCGGTCCACGTCAAGGTGGGCGGTATCCTCCAACGGGTATTCGTCACCGAAGGCGAGTTCGTCCGCAAAGGCAAAATCCTCGCCGAGTTTTATAACCTTGATGTTGAAGGCAAATACGATCAAGCTAAGACCACCGTGGCTCTCAAGGAAAGACTGATCCACGACTACACGACTTACGCGGAAAAGGTCAGGGATCCGCGAGCGGGATAGCCTGACGAAAGCGCGTGTCTCCGCACACAACGAGCTAAACAGCGGCCGCGTGCTGATGCAACAGGCCGATCAGGAGCGCAAGCGACTGACGCTCACGGCTCCGCGGGACGGCGTCGTCATGGGATTGCCGCTGAAAGACGAAATCGGCAAGCGCTGGGACCATGATCCGGGCGGGATGCCGTTTTGCAGCATCGGCGATCCGAAGTATCTGCAAGTTTTGGTGCCGCTTGCCGACATCCGATTACAAGCTGGTTCAGCGACAACCTGGAAAAAATCCAGCGCAAAGAGGTGCGTTATTTGCCCGTGACCATTCGCGTTCAGGGACGCGCCGAAATGACCTGGACCGGCCGCGTCACAACGACCGGCCTGCCGCAGTCGGAAGCGAGCGAAGTGCCCGTCGCGTTATCCAGTAAAGGGGGCGGACCCTTGGCGGTCAAGCCAAGCGACAATCCTCGCAAGCTCATTCCGCAGGCGCAGGTTTATCTGGTCTCGATAAACTTCGATCATCCCGACGCCGCCATCGTTCCTGGAACCATGGCCCAGGTCAAGATTCATTGCGAATACCGCTCCGCCGCCTGGTGGACCTGGCGTACGATCTCGGCGACGTTCGATTTGGGGCTGTCGCTTTGAGAAAAGAGCCGCGCACGAAGTAAGCGGTTGGGTGGGTGGAAGGGACTAATTCACGGCTTGCGCTTCGATCGCAAGTTTTTGCGAGTCGGCGGTGTTTTCAAAGCTAACTTTGAAAACCCGTCTATGTAAAGGCAGTCTGAAATTCCACGACATCACCGTATGGCGAGATTTGCCGGTTGGACCAAACGGCACATCTAACGGCCAAGCGGTGCAAAGCATGCGAAGTTTGGTTCGAGCGCGTGCTATCGGCAACTCATGCAGAACTTTTTTTCCCGATTCCAGGCGTAGGCTGGAATCGCCGCACAAAGGGCATGTTACGGTGTTCCATTTTTCGACAAGCATGAGGAGGCTATCCAAGAAATGGTCCAGAATTTGATCGTCGACACCGCCTGCCAATCGTCCCAGCAATCCGGACTCCAGTGATTCCGATAATTCGCCCGTGATCACACTCATGGTTATTCCACCGATAGAAAAACGATGCGCTTTTTCAAGGTAGGCCAAAGCTCCAACAATTCTTCCGCGCCACCCTCCTGTTGAAAAGCGATCTCAAGGCGTGCATTCAGGGCTTTGCCCGGTGCAATTTCGCCCTCGCCACCTACGATAGCGGACGTTTGAGCAATTGACAATTCAAACTCAACAATAGCAGGACCGCCTTCATTCAAGAAGTCTTTATGGCTCGCCTTTGCGCGCGTAACTGGCCGCCGATCCGGGCTTGTCGTCCGGTATTAGATCAGCAGGAACCACAAAAAACCCCTCTGCCTGGCTGTTTCCCTCACGGTAATTCGCATCCGGCCCGCGCTGCAAAATCATCTCAGCTCTGCGTCGGGTTGTTCCATGGTGCAAAAGCATTAAGCTATCCCCGCGAAGGCGGCCATCCCATTGAACAGTAGGATGCAAACCCTTTAATCATCCTCGTCCCGATATTGATCCTTCTCCCACGCCAAAATGTCCATCATCAGGTCGCACGCATCAGCATCCGTCGGCGGGAAGGGCCAGGGGAAGCGTTCGGTCGCGGCCAGTTGACAGGCGGCGCCGTGGTCGCTGTGGTAGCACCAAAGCGTGACAAATCGCCCGATGGCGCGGCGCGGCGGCACCAAAACGCCAGTTCGTCGCGGGTCTTTTCTTCCGATCCCGTCTGTGCATGCGAGCGTTCCGTCCGCTCCACCAGCCATTCCACCAAGACTCGCGCCTCGGCGTCTCCCAGTCCGCGCGTAAGGGTGTCATCGACGAGAATCGGACTCAGAATCGTCTTGGAGAGCATGCCACTTTCCCCTTGGGTCACATAAGTGACAGTGCTATAACGCCAAGCCACTTCGCGGGCAAGATGACAACTATGCTGGGCGGGTCGGACTTTGGGAAAAAAACACTAGCCACGGATGAAACACGGATCCAACACGGATAAGACAGGAGAGGAGTTTTTAGGTTACCCATCTTGCTCTCTTATCCGTGTTTTTCCGTGTTCCATCCGTGGCTGTCTTCTTGTGTCGAAACCAACTCCGCCCATCTTGACGTTGCCGGGCAAGATAGTTAACCTTGCTGAAAATGCCGCAAGTCCATCTCTGCGAGCGGAGCACGATGTGGGAAATCTTTTCCCGACCTGTCCGGCCTTTCTGTGGCTCAATCAAGACAATTGGTGGATAGGGGCCCTGGTCGGCGTCAGCCTGGTCACGCTCGTCGCCTTGTTTCATTATGCCTTCCTCGTTCGCCTTCCGTTGTGGCTCTTGAGGCACACGCTTTACCGCGTGCATGCCTACGGCACCGAGAACATTCCCGCGAACGGTCCGGTGCTGCTCGTGTCCAACCATGTCAGCCACATCGACGCGCTATTGGTGTTGGCCGCCCAGCAGCGTCAGGTTCGTTTCTTGATCTGGGCGCCGTATCTGGGCGTGCCGTTCCTGCGGTGGATTCTGCGTTTGGCCAAAGTCATCCCGGTCGATAGCGGTTCCGGGCCGCGCGCGATCGTGCAGTCGCTGCGGACTGCCGCCGAGGCGCTCGCCAAGGGCGATGTCGTGTGCATCTTCGCCGAGGGGGGTATTTCGCGCACCGGCTTTTTGCTGCCGTTTCAGCGGGGCTTCGAGCAGATTGTGAAGCGGACGCCGGTGCCGATCGTGCCGGTCTGCCTGGACCATGTGTGGGGCAGCATCTTCAGCTACCAGGGCCGCCGTTTCTTCTGGAAGCTGCCGCGCCACTTGCCTTACCACGTGCACGTCAGCTTCGGCAAGGCGCTGCCGGCAACGGCCTCGGCGTTCGAGGTGCATCAGGCGATTCAGAGGTTGTCAGCCGCGTCGGCGGTGCGGCGGGCGCCCAGCCGGCGGCCGGTCCATCGGCAGTTCGTGCGCATGGCCGTGAGCCACCCGCGGCGACCGTGCATCTTCGACGCCAACGCTTCCAAACCCATGCTCAGGTATGGCGAGATCTTGGTCGGCGCGAAGATTCTCACCAAGCGTCTGCGCCCGCTTTTGGCGGGCGATGCCATGGTTGGCATTTGGCTGCCCCCCAGCCTCGCGGCCACGGTCGCCAACATCAGCGTGAGTTTTTTGGGCAAGGCTGCCGTCAACCTCAATTACTCCTCGACCGCCGACATCGTGCGTTCGTCGATCCGGCAATGCGCCATCCGCCATGTCTTGACATCGCGTTTGTTCACGCACAAGGTGCCGCTCGATCCTGGGCCCGATGTCGAATTCATTTTCCTGGAAGACTTTCGCAAGGGCATCACCCAATGGGAACGAATCCGCTCCATGCTCAGCGTCTGGCTCGTGCCCGGCTTTATCCAGGAGCGCTACCTCCTGGGGCTGGGCAAGCACACCGGTGAGGATTTGGCCACCGTCATTTTTTCCAGCGGCTCGACCGGGGAGCCGAAAGGGGTCATGCTCACGCATGCCAACATCGCTGCCAACGTCGAGTCAATTATCCAGGCCGTCGATCCCGGGCCAAGCGACCGCTTGCTGGGTGTCTTGCCGTTCTTTCACAGCTTTGGCTACACGGTGACGCTCTGGGTGCCGCTGCAAGTCGGCACCTCGACGGTTTATCACGCCAATCCGCTGCAAGCGCGGGAGATCGGCGAGCTTTGCCGCACGCACCGCTGCACGATTTTTCTGTCGACGCCGACGTTTCTTCGCTCGTTCATCAAGCGTTGTGAGCCGGGCGACTTCTCTTCGGTGCGCATCCTGTTGGGAGGCGCCGAGAAAATGCCGCTCGCGCTGGTCAAGGAATTCAAGGACAAGTTCGGCGTCACCGTTCTCGAAGGTTATGGCTGCACCGAACTCTCACCGGCGGCGATCGTCAACGTGCCCGACTGGCAGGATGGCAGCTTGCGGCAAACCGGGAACAAGCCCGGCACCATCGGGCAACCGGTCCCCGGCGTGGCGGCCCGCATCGTCAACAAAGAGACTTTCCAAGATTTGCCGGCCGGCCAAGAGGGCTTGTTGCTCGTTTATGGCGCCAACGTCATGAAAGGATATCTAGGCAACGACGCCTTGACCCGCAAAAAGATCATCGACGGTTGGTATGTCACCGGCGACCTTGCCAAGATGGACGACGACGGCTTCGTGACCATTACCGGACGTGAGGAACGCTTCGCCAAGGTGGGCGGCGAAATGGTGCCGTTGGAAAAAGTCGAGGAAGAAATTCAGACTCGCGTTGGGCAGCAGCGAACGCCTGGTCGTGGTCACGGCCATCGCCGACGCCAAGCGCGGCGAACGCATCGTCGTCCTGCATTTGCCCTTGGCGATGCCGGTCGCGGAACTGCTGAAGAAGTTGGGCGAACGCGGGCTGCCGAACATCTATCTTCCGGGCCCGCGCGATTTTTTCGAAGTGCCCGAGCTTCCAATCTTGGGTAGCGGCAAAATAGACCTGAAAAGATGCAAAGAAATGGCGCGCGAGTTGGCGACCCAAGCGCCATGATATTGGCGAGCCGGAAGCGTCAGCGCCCGGTGGATTCGCACAGAACACCGGGCGCTGACGCTTCCGGCTCGCCAATATCAGAAGCAGATTTGAAATAAGTCAATTCCTATCGCGTTGCCTTCTTCCATAACGTACAATTGGACATATCTGAGTATTGGGACGAATCATGCCGTTTTTGTTACTTTTCCTTCTCACGCTTACTTGCCTGCAACCGGAATGGCCGGCGCCTTGGGATTGGCTCGGCGGCGCCGGTTGCGTGCTGGCCACTTGGGCCGGCGTTGCGCTGCTCTGGCTGTGGGCGGCGCTGTTGACCTATCGCTGCCGGAGTCGCTTGCTGCGCGAGCCGGACATGCGCCACCATTGGATGCGCCGCTTCGCCGCCGGTCGCGGCAATCATTTCTTCGCCATGCTCGGCTTCTTCTTGGCCGCCCTGTTCTTGGGCTGGGGTTGGACGATCAAGTCGCTGCAAGCCAACAGCCGCCCGATCCCGGGCTTGGAGCTCGTTTTGCTCGCGCCCATGGTGTTCGGCCTGGTCGGCTCCTGGGCCATTTTTTATCCGATGGAACGCGCCGCCCACGACGTGGCGCTTTATCCGGAAAGCAGTCCCTTTCTGGGCCGCTGGGCCTATGTTGGTCTGCAGGCTCGCAACAATTTGCTGCTGGTCGTGCCGCCGCTGGTTTTGCTCGTCTTGCAACAGATTGTCTTTGGGCTCTTTCCGGAGCTAGGCAAACGCGGCGAGGTTTTGCCGTTGAGCCTCGCCTTGCTCTGCCTGGCTTTCATGTGCATTCCGCTGCTCCTGCGCGTCTTTCTGGGCCTGCGGTCGATGCCGAAGGGACAGCTTCGCGCTCGACTTGAAGGTGTCGCCCGCCGTTTACATTTTCGCTATAGCGACATCCTGGTTTGGAACACCGGCAACACCGTCGCCAATGCCATGGTCACCGGCGTCGTTCCGTGGGTCCGTTATGTCGTCATCACCGATCGCCTGATCGATACGCTGACGACCGACGAGATCGAAGGTGTCTTTGGCCATGAAGTCGGCCATATCAAGCATCACCACATGTTCTTTTACCTGCTCTTCATGGCCACGAGCCTTCTCGCGTTGGGCGGCCTGAGTTACCTGGCCGCGGGCCTGATCGAGCAAGCGGACATGCAAACGTGGCTCGTGGACAATGCGCCGTATCTGTCCCAACTCCTGGACAGCCTCAAGTTTTATGCCCTGTTGCCCATCATGATGCTGTTCGCGATCTACATGTTCGTTATTTTCGGATTTCTCTCGCGTCGCTGCGAGCGCCAGGCTGATCTATACGGTTGCCGCAGCACCAGCCCGCAGACGTTCATCGATGCCCTGGAAAAAGTCGCCTTGCTCAACGGCATTCCGCGCGACAAGCCGGGCTGGCTCTGGTCTTGGCAACACGGCACGATCGGCCAGCGTGTCTCCTTTTTGGAGGGCCTGAAACGCGATCCAACCGTGGAACCGCGCTTCCAACGTCATTTGTTCGGCTTGAAATGGGGCGTCGTGCTATTGATGCTGGTCATCTCCGCAGCGGTGCTACTGGGCATGCGGCAATCGCTGGGCGCGGACAAGATGTGGGAATTTCTGAGTATGTTGTGATCGATGTAGGCTAGGCTTCCAAACTTGTGCATTACTTCGGGTGGCACGCCCTGAGGTACTCCGAAGGGCGTGGGCTTGGTTGCATCACGCCCTTCGGAGTACCTCAGGGCGTGCCACCCAATAGGGGCCTTTCTGACGTGGTCTTCGACATTAATCCTTCCCCAATTCCTCCAGCAACAAGTGCTGCACCAATTCGGTCTTCGCCAACCCTTTCGTTTCCCGCATCACCGCGCCTTTGATGGCGTCGGCGGCCTTGACTTTACCTTTCTTGAAATCCGCGACGGCTTTCGGATTGGCGGCGATGGCGCGGCGGACAATCTCCAAAAGCTGACCCTCGTCGGCCACGACTTTGAAACCCAGTTGGGCAATCGCCGCCTTGGCCGTGGCACCCGTCGCCAGCATCGAGGCGAACACCTCGCGGGCACGCTGTTTGTTGAGGCCGGTGCTCTTGACCTCGTTAATTAGTTCCGCAAGCGACGGTGGCGGGATCGGATAGTCCTTGAGCGCCAGCTTGCGTTCATTGAGGCTTTGCAGAATTTCGTTGGTTATCCAATTGCAAGTTTCCTTGGCATCTTTCGTTAGACCCGCCGCTTGCTCGAAGTAGGCCACCAATGCACGCCCTTGCCGAGCGATGACCGTGGCATCGTATTCGGACAGGCCATACTGAGCTTGCAACCGCTCCATCTGCGCAGCCGGCAATTCTCCAAGCGTTGCCTTGGCTTCGTTAATCATCGCCGCGGACACAACAACGGGGACCAGGTCGGGATCAGGCAAATAGCGATAATCGGACGCCTCTTCCTTCCGGCGCTGAATCTCCGTTCGTCCCGTGCGGTCATCCCAGCCAGCGGTCGCCTTGGCGACGCTGGACCATTTGCCGTCGCGGGCTTCTGCCACGGGCGCGACTTTATAATCTCTAAAAGCCTTCGCCGTTGAGGCGTCCACTTGCCAGTCACTTCCCATTTTTGCTTGAAACTCGCGGAATTGCCGGCCAATCTCATATTCCAGCGCTTTTTCGGTGCCGCGAATGCTGTTGAGGTTCTTGATCTCCACGATCGGCGTGGCCGCATAAGTGCCCATCGGATGCGTCAAGCGGCACATGGATATTGATGTTGGCATCGCAGCGCAAGCTGCCTTCCTGCATTTCGCAATCGGAGACCTCGATCTCGCGCAGCAGGAGGCGAATCTCTTCAAGGTAGGCCTTCGCTTCCTGCGGTGCCTGAAGGTCCGGCTGGCTGACGATTTCCAAGAGCGGCGTGCCGGTGCGGTTGAGATCGACCAGGCTGTCGCGGCCGCCGCCTTGCTCGTCGTGCAGCATCTTGCCGGCGTCTTCTTCCAGGTGGGCGCGAATGATGCCGATCTTCTTCTTGGCCGCCATCTGCGTCAATTTCCAGCCAGCCGTCCGCGCTGAAAGGAAGATCGTATTGGCTGATCTGATAGTTCTTGGGCAGGTCGGGATAGTAATAGTTTTTGCGGTCCCACTTGGTGAACGACGCGATTCGGCAATTGAGCGCCAGCGCCGCTTTGAGCCCCAAATCGAAGGCACGCCGATTCATCACCGGCAAGACGCCCGGCATGCCGATGCACACCGGACAAGTCGCCGAATTGGGCGGCAAGCCAAACTTGGTGCTGCAGCCGCAAAAAAGCTTGGTCCGTGTCAAGAGCTGGACGTGCACTTCCAGGCCGATGATGATGCGATAATCCATGGGTATGCCTCATTTACGTAAAATCGGCGTCTCGCCGGTTCTACGTCGGCCGCCGTTTGTGCCATTCCGTCGCTTTCTCGTGCATGTGGGCCACACGCAATAGCTTCTCCTCCTCGAACCAGGGAGCGAGAATTTGCAGCCCGATCGGTAGATTCCCTTTGGTAAAACCGCAGGGAATGCTGACGCCCGGGATGCCGGCCAAGTTGGCGCTGATCGTGTAAATGTCGGACAGGTACATTGCCAGCGGATCGTCGGCTTTCGCCCCGATCTTGAAGGCAGCAGTGGGAGACGTCGGTCCCATCACGACATCGCATTGAGCGAACGCCTGGTCGAAATCATTCTTGATGAGCCGGCGCACTTGCAGAGCTTTCAAATAGTAAGCGTCGATATAACCGCTCGACAGCGCATAGGTGCCGAGCATGATGCGGCGTTTGACTTCGTTGCCAAATCCTTCGCCGCGCGATTGGCAGACCATGTCGATCAGGTTGCCGAATTTGGCGGCGCGATGGCCGAAATGAACGCCGTCATAGCGGGCCAAGTTGCTGGAAGCCTCGGCGGTGGCCACCAGGTAGTAAGCCGCGACGGCGTAGCGACTGTGGGGCAGGGTGATGTCTTTAAGGATCGGCGCCCTGGTCTTGGTAAACGCTGCAATGCGGCGCGGACGGCTTGCCCCACCTCGAGATCCAGACCCTCGGCGAAATACTCTTTGGGAACGCCAATCGTGAGCGGGCGTACCGGCTGATCGATGGTCGTGGCATACGCGGGAACCGGCTTATTGACGCACGTGCTGTCGCGCGGATCGTGGCCGGCGATCACTTCCAGAAGGAGGGCTGCATCCTCAACGGAATGAGCGAACGGACCGATTTGATCGAGCGAGCTGCCGTAGGCGATCAAGCCGAAGCGCGAGACGCGCCCATAAGTGGGCTTGAGACCGACGACGCCGCACAGACTCGCGGGCTGCCGAATCGAGCCGCCCGTGTCGGTACCCAGGGCCAATGGGGCTTCGAGCGCGGCCACAGCGGCAGCCGATCCACCGGACGAGCCTCCGGGAATGCGCTCGAGATCCCACGGGTTGCGCGTTACCTGATAGCCGCTGTTTTCCGTCGATGAGCCCATGGCGAATTCGTCGAGGTTGGTCTTGCCGATCAGGACGGCGTCGGCTTGGCGCAGACGCGTGATGACATGAGCGTCGTAGGGAGGGATGAAATCTGCGGAGCATCTTGCTGCCGGCGGTCGTCCTTTGGCCGGCAATGCAGAGTGCATCCTTGATGGCCACGGGCACGCCGGCGAGCGGGCCGACCTTCTCGCCGCGGCGGCGCTTGGCGTCGATGGCCTCCGAGGCCGCGCCGCGCCATCTTCATCGACACGGAGAAATGCGCCGATGCGCGGGTCTTGTTGACGTATGGTGCCAAGAAATGAATCGGTGACTGCCTGGGCCGTGACAGCCCCGCTCGCAACCTGCTTGACGATCTCGGCGGCGGAAAGGTTCATGTCAATTTAATCAATACACGCATGGCACGTGCCGGAGGTACTTCGGTCCACGGGCGTTGCCTGCCTGTTAACCGACGCCCTTCGCCAAGCACGGGCAGGCCCGTGGCCACCCGCATGGGAGAATTCAGGCCACATTCAATCCAAAACGGCAGGGACGCTATAGAAGTCGCCCTTGCGCAGCGGCGCGTTTGCCAAAGCCACGTCCACCGGAAGCGATGGCGCCGGCTCGTCTTCGCGAAAGACGTTGTGAATGTCCAGCGCATGGGCCATCGGCTCGACGCCGTCGGTGTTGAGTTCTTGCAGTTGATTGACGTAGGCAATGATGGCGCTCAAGTGGCGCGTGATGACCGGCACTTCCGCGTCGGCAAGCTCCAGCCGAGCGAGATGGGCCACCCAGCGTACTTCGTCCGGCGACATGCGCGGCTCGCGATTAAAGGTTCGGCATCTGGAAGGGTTTGCGCTTGATGGGGCGCTGAACTAGACCGCTGCGAATGGCTTTCACGCAGACGCGCACGGTCTGCACCTTGCCGTCGATGACGATCTTGATGCGCTGCAGGTTCGGCTTGAAGGTGCGCTTGGTGATGCCAGTCACCTTGCGGCCGACGCCGCCCAAGTATTTAGCTTTGCCGCGCCGGGCATAATGATTGCCTTTGACCGGAACTTTGCCCGTGACGGCACACTTCATTCCCATGATGGCAACTCTCTTCCTGCGAATCCACGAAAGTCCCAAAGGGTGAAGTATAGCGGGCCGGTGATTAATTTCAAGCGGGTCTCATCCGCGGGATTCGGAGTACCTCATCCCGCGGCTTACATGATAGCTCACCTGATTCCAAGCCGCGGGATGAGGTACTCCGAATCCCGCGGATTTGTGCGCAGAAAACATGACACAGGCCCTTGATTGTTGAACTGTGGCGGGTATAGTTGTGGTATAGAGTGGTAAAAAGTGGTTGCCAGTGGGAAACTTGCCGCGGGATTGCTAAAACAACCATGTTGCTCACTGGCACGCATCCCCGCACGCTTGACGAGAAGAAGCGGTTTACGTTGCCCAAGAAGGTTCGCGACCAGTTGGGGGAGGCCAACGAGCTTTTCGTCGCGCAGGGTTTGGATAAGTGCCTGTGGATTTACGACAAGCGGGCACTCGAAGGTTTGGCGGAGAAGCTTGACCAGACGCCCGCGACCGATGCTGAAGCACGCGTCTTTCGCCGGCTCTTCTTCGCACAGATGGAAGCTGTCGATGTCGATAAGGTCGGGCGGGTTTTGGTGCCCGAGCGTCTGCTGAGTTTTGCCGGCTTGCAACATGAGGTGGTGCTGATTGGTGTCCGGGACCATCTCGAACTTTGGGACGCCGAGCGCTGGCGCGAATACCTGGGCCAAAATGGTCCCGATTTGACGCGGTAGCCGAGGCGTCTTTTCACAAATAAACGATGGGGATGGCGCTTCTCATGAAGTGAATGGATTCCGTGGGACGGCTCTCCTGAGCCGTCCTTATCCGGTGGACGGCTCAGGAGAGCCGTCCCACAGATGATCGCCGCGTGAGAAAGGTAACCGCTCCCATCCACGATTCGCTGACACCGACAGGGGGCTGTCGCAGCTGCGAGGCTTGTGTTTAAGTCTTCCAGCCATAAACTTTCGATCGATCCCCCAATCCGTCAAGGTTTGCCGACAGCCCCTTGAATTTCCCCCGTGGTTTCCAAAAGCCGCGGTTTAACATGGAGCGTGGGAGAAAGGATTTCTTTTCTCGCACGCTCTTTTTTTGCGCTCGGGGAGGATCATGGCCGCACCCCTTCATGTCTCCGTCCTTCCCCAAGAAGTCTTGAAATATCTCGATCCGCAGCCGGGGCAAATTGTCGTGGATGCGACGGTTGGGGCAGCGGGGCATGCGCTCCTGTTGGCGGACAAGGTGGGTGCGGATGGCCTCGTTCTCGGCTCTGGATCAAGACCCTGAGATGTTGCGGTTGGCGCAAGAGCGGCTACAAGGTAAACCAGCGCGGTTGGTGCACGGCAGCTTCGAAGATTTACCAGAGATATTGCAAAGAATGCAAATCGCCGCCGTGGACGGCGTCCTCGCCGACCTGGGCTTTTGCTCCGACCAACTCGCCCAAGCTGAGCGGGGCTTGAGTTTTCAGCAGGATGGCCCGCTCGACATGCGGCTTGATCAAAGCCGCGGTGAGCCCGTAAGTGCCCTGGTACAACGTTTGCAAGAAGGCGAACTCGCCGATATTTTCTGGCAATTTGGCGAGGAACGTTTTAGTCGCCGCATTGCCCGGCGCATTGTGGAAGCCAGGCAAAAGGCGCCGTTGACGATGACCAGTGAATTGGCGGACCTCGTGCGCGGCTGCGTGCCGCGCTTTCATGGCCGGCACAGCATCGACCCGGCCACGCGCGTCTTTCAAGCGCTGCGTATCGCCGTCAACGATGAACTAGGAGCGCTCGAAAGATTTCTATTCGCCCTACCGGCTTGCCTCAAGCCGGGCGGCCGCGCGGTCGTCATCAGCTTTCACTCGCTGGAAGATCGCCTGGTCAAACGTGCGTTTCGCGATCGTGAGGTGTTCGAAGAACTATCCCGCAAGGCCGTGCAGGCGAGCGACGAGGAAAAACGGATCAACCCGCGTGCCCGCAGCGCCAAGCTACGGGCGGTGAGACGGCTCTCCTGAGCCGCCTACAAGAGACGGACGGCTCAGGAGAGCCGTCCCACGGCAAGTCATTTGGACCATATGGAGAGGTGGAGAGGCTCATGACACGAGAAACGAAAGTTGGCCTGGTCGTCGCCGGTTCATTCATCTGCTTGGTGAGCGTCGTCGCCGCCTCGCGTTTGCAGCGCAAACCGGACGAAGCGCCGACGGAGTCGGTCGCCCAAACGTCCGTTCCTCGCACCGATCCCCCCGCGGCTCCTAAAGAGGACCCCAAAAAATCGGAGCGCATCGATAAAGCCATCGCACCTGCGGTCTTTAACACGTCCATCGCTCAACCCAATTCAACGAGTCCGCCCGCGTTGCCCCAGGGGCCGCCCGCCCTAGATGTGGGGCCCGCACTTCAAAACGAAAAGACAAAAAAGGCAGAACTCGTCGCCACTACGGCCGCGGAGAACAGCATATGCTCGACAATTGCAGAATCGCATTGCCCAACAAAAGAAGAACATGGACCCACCCCCGATCCTACCCGGTAAATCGCTTGATGACCCGCCGCCCGTTGCCGACGAACCCGTCCACATCTGCCCCGCTGCCGCTGCCGCAGGCGAAAGAGCTGGTTACCGACGCCAACGGGCTGCCAACGGAATCACTGGCCGCCGCCATTGCCAAGGTACCACTATTGCCTATTGCGACGCCTTATGTGTTTGTCGGCCCCCTGAAAGAGGCACCGGAGAAAACGACCGTTGTCACGGCGCCGGCCGCGCCGCCCTTACCGGCTCCAGGGCCCGTGGCGACGGCGCCCCCGCTTACCCTTCCTAAAGTCAATCCGCCGATGTCCGTTCAGGTTGCAGACCTCACACCCAAACCCGCCCCTCCGGGTTCCTTCAAGGACGTGACCAACCCAAACTTGCCCGCCATGGGGTCTGGACCCAAGTACAACACGGCTCCGCCGGTGCTCGCCAATCCTGCTGCGGGGACGCTACCCCAAGTCACCAGCTTCACGCCGCAGCCTTATAACTGTCAGCCGGACGACACGTCGTTCGAAGCTGTCAGCAACCACAATTTCGGTTCCCCTAAATACGCCCGCGCTTTACTTGAATACAATCGCGGCCATCCAAAGGCACAAGACAACCTGCGCCAGGAAAACCCGCGCTTGCTCGCGGGCCAGCAAGTCTACATCCCGCCGCGCGATTTCCTGGAAAGCCATTTCGCTTCGTTGATCGACAATCGTCCGGTTGCGGCGACAGCGGCCGTCAGCATCAGCTCTCCGCTCAACCCGAACGCCCCGTCGGTTTCAACCGCCACACCGACAATCGGCCGCACCCCCACGCCGAACGTCCCAACCAAGGATGCCACCAAACCCTATCGCGTCGCCGGCGATGGCCAAATGCTGATCGAAATCGCCCAGCAAACGCTCGGCGACCGCGGACGCTGGTCGGAGATCTATCGTCTCAATCCGACCATCCGCCCGGAGTATCCCGTGCCCGGCGGAACGGAGATTCGTCTGCCAGCAACGCAGCGTGCCTGAGTGGGTTAGCCCAACGGGTTAGCGCAGTGCGCGGGGCGGCTAGCAAACCCCGTTTCGCATCGCGGGCTTACTTGTTTGAAGGTTGGTTTAGACGAACCATTGTGATAGGCTCAAAAGGGAGGAGGCTGCGATGAACATTGAATTACCTGAAGACCTAAAGTGCTATGTCCAAAGCGAAGTCCTGTGCGGCCACTTCGCTTCGGAGCAAGACGCTATCGAAGAAGCCGTTCGCTTGCTTAGCCAGCGTTCGCGGCAAAACGTAATTCAACCAACGCTCCTCACTCAAGAGCAATTGGAAAGCCAATTAAATGCAATCTGGTTTCTTCGGGAGTATTCCACCGCTCCGAACGCGACGAACCCTCGTGGCGAGTTCCAACCGGTTCTTATTCAAGGTGAATCGTTGTCGGAAACGGTGATTCACGAGCCCGATAAATGGGCGTCTATTTTTTCGACACCAGTGGCATCGTCAAACGTTACATACAGGAAACCGGCTCTCAGTGGGTGCAACACATTTGCAAGCCGGCAACGGGCAACACGCTCTACTTGCGCGTATCGCCGCCATAGAGGTAACCTCTGCCATTGCCCGCCGCCGCTGCACCGGCCATTTGACTGTGAATCAGTCAGCCACCGTCCTCGCTCAGTTTTATCAGGATCTCACACTGGACTACCGCATCGTCGAAATCACGGCACTCTCGTTCAGGACGCGATCCGCCTGGCAGATTCCCACTCACTCCGCGCCAACGACGCCTTACAATTGGCTGCGTTCGCCCATTTGCAAGCTAATTGGACCGCTCATAATCTCGGCCAGATCGCCATGGTCTCCGCCGACCTTGAATTAAACGCTGCCGCCCACGCTATGAAACTTTTGTAGAAGATCCAAATAGCCATCCGTAGCCGTTTGCCGCAAACCGTGAGCGGCGGCACGGAGATTCGATTGCCGAGCAACGCCAGCGTGCCTTGAGTTGTTTAGCCCCGTGAAGCCGGCCCATCGGCAAGGCAATCCCTGCCTTCGTTTCGCGCGTTGTTCACATAGGGACCGACCGCGACAGCCGTCATCTGCTCACACGGATAGGCGCATAAAAGGTCTTGCAAAATTCCGGGATCGGATGTGGCGGGGTCAAGCCAGCGGGCGTAATCGCGCGGGTCAAGAATAACCGGCATACGATCATGGAGTGGGCGGACGATGTCATTGGCATCGGTGGTGATGATCGCGCAACTTTCGATGGCCGGTTGTCCAAGCGCCCAATGCTCCCAAACGCCGGCAAAGGCGAAGGGCTGCCCATCGCCGCGGCGAAAGTGAAACGGCTGTTTTGGCGTGCCTTTTTCTCCCTTGCGCCATTCGTAAAAGCCATCCGCCAGGATCAGGCAACGGCGACGCTTGAACGCCGCGCGAAATGCGGGTTTGCTCGCCAGTGTGTCGGCACGCGCATTGATCAACGTCGCGCCAATCTTTTTTTCCTTCGCCCACGATGGAATCAGGCCCCAGCGTAGAAAGACTGCCTCCGGCTTGGCGTCCGGTTCTTGTTTGAGGGCCAAGACTTGTTGCGTCGGCGCAACATTGAAGCGCTCCACGGTAGCGGGTAGCTCGAAGAGCGGAAAGGACGCTTGCAGGCGTTGGGCATTGACACTAAGCGTGAAGCGTCCGCACATTGGTCTGATTCCCGGTTGTCTCCAGCCCGATGAGTCCGCGTTTAACCGCTGTTATAGCCCCCAATTAATTCTACCAAATCAAATTCAATCAATTCCCCAAAGAGTCAACTCTCTGTTCCCCTTTACGTACACGCGCTTGCCCGCCAAGATGGGATACGCCAACCCTGACCCGGGGGAGAGCTTGTACTGAACGATTTCCTTGAAACCGGCGCTGCTAGGCTCAAAAACAATAAGTTCCGCGTCGCCCGTGGCAACTTCGCCGCCTCTGCCGCCGAAGCCGCCTTTGCCCTTGCCGCCGCCTTTGGCGCCGCCCGGAGGCCCCTTGCCGCCGCCGCCGGCTTTGCCTCCCACGGCCGGTCCGGTGAGCGCGACGATGACGGAGCCGGCATTAAGCAATCCTCCTGCCTCGCCGCGCGGCGTCTCATCGGTCCAGAGGATTTTGCCGTCCTTGGCATCCATGCAAAAGAACGTTTTTTCCGGCGACAGGCCAAACAGCAAGCCGTCTTTGAGCACGGGCGTGTTGTATTGGTAGGCGGCCGTGCTTTTCCACAACTCGATTGCCTTGAACCCATCGCCCGTTTTTTCGATCTTAAGAGCGATGGATGTTCCCCGCCCGCCTTTGGCCGGCGCGTCGTAGATTATGGTGTGGCCATCGATGATTGGCGTGCCGTAATTGACGAAGTATCCGCCCCCCGGCAACTTCACTTGCCAGAGCACTTTGCCGTCCGCCAGGCTGACACCCACGAGTGCATTCGCCGTGGGCGTCACGACCTGCTCAGCGCCGTCCACGGACATGAGCGCCGGTGAACCGTAAGGCGCGCCGCTGGGTCCCTTCCAAACCACCTCGCCCGTCGCTGCATCGAAGGCCGTGAGGGCACTGAGGAAAACGATACATTTGCCGCCGGCAACGAGCGGCGAGGTCGATGTTTTGAACTGTGGCGCTTCCTTCGTTTCTTTGCGCCACACGACTTTGCCTGTGGTCGCGTCCAGGCAGGAAACCGTCCCATTGACGCCCACGGTGTAGATCTTGCCGCCGGCCACCGCCGGTGTGCCGCGCGGGCCGCCGTAGCCTTGTGCCGGTCCGCCGACAGCGGCGGTCGGATATTTATCCTGCCAGATCTTTTTCCCGGTGGTCCCATCGAGGCAAGTGGTCGCCTCATCGCCGTCAATCCGCCCGAACGTGTAAAGTTTGCCGTCCACCAGGTCGGGCGACGAA
The DNA here is from genome assembly GCA_963750865.1 of uncultured Planctomycetota bacterium. Lineage (GTDB taxonomy): Bacteria > Planctomycetota > Planctomycetia > Gemmatales > Gemmataceae > CAVVSQ01. The sequence continues at coordinate 40,624 of CAVVSQ010000011.1, read as the reverse complement.
ATTCCGCTGCCTACCATGGTGGTCCATTTCTGTGTCAACGTCTTGGGCCAGGTCTTGGGCGCCACGAAGCCCGTCACCTTGGCGTCGCGATTGGGCCCCCGCCACTGCGGCCAATCTTGGGCCCAGAGTGTGGCGGCACCCAGAAGCAGCGCCAGGCCTGCCGGCATACCGATCTTACGCGTAGACCTGCCCATGATGACTCTCCTTGGAAAAAGGTGCCCTGAGAACCGACCGTCGCACCGCCGGGGTTGGGTTAGTCCCGGTTGCCGCACGCGACAAGTGCGCCGGGCAAACACTCACCGATTTCTCATGTTTTGGTGTTTTGGTAAATTAGTACGGAAATGCTTGACTAAGCAGTTTTGATGCTTTACACTTCCCCTTTCTTTAGTTTCCCGGCAGTCCATTTGCCTGCGTATGCCCGCAGTGTTGGCAACTTGATCCTCTTTCAGGGGCCTTTATCATGTTTTTCTCTTGGTTAAGTAAGCAAATCAACCGTGATCAACGATGTGGTGCCCGCGGGACGCGAACTATACGCAAAAACACGATAAGGCTCCTTCTTGAGTTGCTCGAAGACCGCACTGTACCGACCACCTTCACGTGGCAGGGGGCCACCGGCGGCCTGTGGACCACGCCCGCCAATTGGGGCCAACCCACGGCCCCGACGACCGGCTCCGACGTGATCATCAACAACGGCACGGTCCCCGACTATAACACCAGCGTTGAGCTCAATACACTGAACGTGGGCAGCACGTCCGGCCTCGCCCTCAACGGCGGCTCTCTGATCCTCGACGGCACCTCCACGCTCAATGGCGCCATCTCGAACAGCATATCGGTAGTTGCCGAAGGGGCCGCGACCCTGGCGGGCACTACCACGTGGATCGGGGGCCAATTCGACACCGGCGGCGCCGGTACTTGGACCAATACGGGGGCCTTAACCATCCCCAACAATTCTACGGGCACTACAAGTGGCATTTTCAACAACGAAGGCACGTTCGCGCTCAACTCCGTCGGCAACACCACCACCCTGTTTACCGGCGGCACATTCGACAATACGGGCGGCGGCGTCATCACCATGTCCAACAACGTCAACAACCGCATTTTAGGCACCGGCGGCGTCGGGCTGATCAATGACACCGGCAGCACGATATCGGGTGCCGGCCAACTTGGTGCCAGCGTTAACGGTCTAGCGATCAACAACAAAGGCACGATTGACGCCAACGTTTCCAGCGGTCTCTTTGTCAGTTCCAGCGCGACGATGACGAACACCGGCACGCTCGAAGCCACGGCCGGCGCCCCGCTCGGCGTGGCTCTGACCGTCACCAACACCGGCGGCACGATCCAAGCGACAGGCAGTGGCTCGGTCGTCGGCTTGAACGGCGCTACCATCGACGGCGGCACGCTGACGACGACCAGCGGCGGCGTCATTGACACTGGCGGCAGCACCTTGAACGGCGTGACCATCAGCACCGGTAGCACCGTCACGGCTCAGAACAACACGACCACCATCCTCCAAGGCACGATCACCAACAACGGCACCATCTTGGAGAATTCCGTCGGCAACGGCACCGCCATCGAGATCGACGGCGCCGTCTCCCTGACTGGCGGCGGCACCGTGACGATGTCTAACAACCCGAACAACGAGATCATCAGCAAAAGCAATATTGCAAGCGACAAATTGACCAACGTGGATAACACCATCCAGGGCGCCGGCCAGATCGGCATTAATCTGTTGACGCTGGTTAACCAAGGCACGATCGACGCCAACCAATCCAACACGCTGACGGTCAACCCCGGCGGCGGCGTCACCAACACCGCCACCCTCGAAGCCAGCGCCGGCGGGACGATGGCGCTCTCAGCGACAGTCGCTAACACCGGCGGCAGCATCCTCTCGAACGGCGTAGGTTCCACCGTAGACCTCAACGGCAGCACCATCACCGGGGGCACCTTGACGACAACGACTAGCGGAGCCATCCTTAGCGGCGGCAGCACTCTTGACGGTGTGACCATCAGCACCGGCAGCACGGTCACGGCCGAGAACAATACGGCCACGACGCTCAAAGACACGCTCACCAACAACGGCACCCTCGCCATCGCGTCGACCGGCAATCTCACCGACGTGGTCATCAGCGGCACCGTCACTCACACCGGCGGCGGCTCGATTACCATGTCCAACACCATCGCCAACCGCATTCGCAGCACCAGCGGCGGCGGCGACACTCTGATCAACGATACCGCCAACACCATCCAAGGCACCGGTGAAATCGGCGCCGCCACGAGCCTGACGTTTAACAACAAGGGGACCGTCGACGCCACCGGGTCCACCGCGCTCGTTGTCGCACCCACTGTGCCGATGACCAACTCCGGCACGCTTGAAGCCACGGCCGGCGGCGCGCTCGAACTGGTTGACACCGTCAACAATACCGGCGCCACGATCCAGTCGACCGGCACCAACTCCATCGTCTTCCTGAATGGCGCCATCATCAACGGCGGCACGCTCACGACAACGACCGGCGGGGTTATCCAAAACAACGGCACGGCGACCCTCAACGGCATCACGATCAGCTCAAATAGCACGCTCGCGCTCGACAACGCCACGGCCACCACGCTTCAGGGGACCATCACCAACAACGGCACGATCTTCCAAGACTCGGTTGGCAACCTAACCGACATCGACATAGACGGTGCCGTCAGCTTGACCGGCGGCGGCACCCTCACCATGTCCAACACCACCGCCAACCGGATCCTCAGCAAAAACGGCCTGACGAGCGACACGCTCACCAACGTGAACAATACGATTCAGGGCGCCGGCCAGATCGGCGTGAACCAATTGGCGCTGGTCAACCAGGCGACGATCGATGCGAATGATTCCGCCAGCCTCACGATTAACCCAGGGGGCGGCGTCACCAACACCGCCACCCTGGAAGCCACTGCCGGCGGCACAATGGCTCTAAGCGCCATCGTCACCAACACCGGCGGCACCATTCTCTCGACCGGCGCCGGCGCCACCGTTGACCTGAGCGGCAGCACCATCAACGGCGGCACGCTCACGACAGCGAGCGGCGGAGTCATGGACAGCGGCGGTAGCACGCTCAATGGCGTGACCATCAGCACCGGCAGCACCGTGACGGCCGAGAACAATACGTCCACCACTCTGGCGGGCGCCCTCACCAATAACGGCACGCTCTTTATTGACTCGGTCGGCAACGTCACCGACGTGGTCATCAGCGGCACCGTCACCAACACGGGCGGCGGCGCCATCACCATGTCCAACACCACCGCCAACCGCATTATCGGAACCGGCACGCTGATCAACGACACGAACAATACCATTCAGGGCGCCGGCCAGATCGGCGCCGGCCAGGCGCTGACCCTCAACAACAAGGGGACCATCGACGCCAACATCTCCAACAGCCTGACGATTAGCCCCACCCTGCCGGTGACCAACTCCGGCACGCTTGAGGCCACGGCCGGCGGCACGCTCGGTTTACCTGCGACCGTCAACAATACAGCCACCGGCCTTATTGTCTCCACCGATCTTGGCTCTTTTATCAACTTGAACGGCATCGACGTCAACGGCGGCACGCTGACAACGAACAAGCTCAATACGACCACACCAGGCATCATCGAAAACAACGGGACGACGATCCTTAATGGCGTCACCATCAGCACCGGCAGCACCCTGACGCTCCTTAACACTTCGAGCACCACCCTCCATGGGACGATCAAGAACCAGGGCACGATCGCCGAGACCTCGGTCGGCAACCTAACCGACATCGACATAGACGGCGCCGTCAGCTTGACCGGCGGCGGCACCCTCGCCATGTCCAACACCACGGCCAACCGTATCCGAAGTTTGAATGGGGCGGCGACAGACGTGCTAACCAACGTCGACAACACGATCCAAGGCGCCGGCCAAATCGGCGCCGGAACCTTGCTGACGCTGGTCAACCAGGCTACGATCGACGCCAACGTGTCGAACATACTAACCATCGCTGCCGGCGGCGGGGTCACCAACACCTCCCTGATCGATGCCTCGGCCGGCGGCCAACTCAGCCTCGCCTCCGTGGTCGCCAACACCGGCGGCACGATCCTCTCCACAGGCTCAAGTTCCGTCGCCAACCTCAGCGGCAGCACGATCACGGGCGGCACGCTCACCACGTCCAGCGGCGGGTCCATGCTCAGCGGCAGCAGCACGCTGAGCGGCGTGACCATCAGCAGCGGCAGCACTGTCACGGTCGAGAACAATACAGCCACCGTGCTCGTAGGGACGATCACCAACCACGGCACCATCGCCGAGAGTTCGGTCGGCAACACGACCGACATCGACATAAACGGCGCCGTCAGCTTGACCGGCGGCGGCACCCTCACGATGTCCAACACCACCGCCAACCGGATCATCAGCTTGAATGGGGTGGTGACGGACGTGCTGACCAACGTTGACAACACCATCCAGGGCGCGGGCCAGATCGGCGCCGGTCTGCTGAAACTAATCAACCAGGCGACCATCGACGCCAATCAAACCAACTTGTTGACGATCAATCCCTCCAGCGCAACCAACACCGCCACCATCGAGGCGAGCGCCGCCGGCCAACTTCATATCGCCACCAGCGTCAACAATGCCGGTGGCACCATTCTTTCGACCGGGGCGGGTTCCGTCGTGGACCTGAGCGCCAGCACCATCACCGGCGGCACGCTATCGACCGCCAGTCCCGCCGTCATGGACGTCGGCGGTTCCACGCTGACCGGCGTGACCATCGGCAGCGGCAGCACTATCACCGTCGAGAATAATACGGCCACCACGCTGGTGGGGACCATCACCAACCACGGGACCATCGCCGAGAGTTCGGTCGGCAACACGACCGACATCTTCATCAACGGTGCCGTCAGCTTGACCGGCGGCGGCACCCTCACCATGTCCAATACTACCGCCAACCGGATCGACAGCTTGAATGCGGCGGCGACTGACGTGCTGACCAACGTCGACAACACGATTCAAGGCGCCGGCCAGATCGGCGTCAATGGGCTGAAGCTGATCAACCAGGCGACTATCGACGCCAATCAGTCGAGTTTACTGACCATTAATCCCAGCAGTGCCATCAACACCGCCACCATCGAGGCCAGCGCCGGCGGCCAACTCCATGTCGACACCAGCGTCAACAATGCCGGCGGCACGATTCTTTCCACCGGGGCGGGTTCCGTCGTGGACCTGAGTGGCGCCACCGTCACCGGCGGCACGCTAACGACCGCCAGTGGCGGCACAATGTTCAGCGGCGGCAGCACACTCGACACATTGACCATCAGCGCCGGCAGCACCGTCACGGCGCAAAACAATACGATCACATTTATCAAAGGAACGATCACCAACAACGGCACAATCTTCGAAGACTCGGTCGGCAATGTCACCGTGATCCAGCTTATCGGCGACGTCACGCTGAGCGGCACCGGCACGCTCACGATGTCCGCCACGCTCGCCAACCGGATCATAGGAACCAACGGTCCGGAGATATTAACCAACGGCGCCGGCCACACGATCCAGGGCACCGGACAAATCAGCAACCTCACCAACTCCGGCACCCTGGCGCCGGGGGTGAACTCAGGCACATTGGCCGCCGGAGAGATCCAGATCACAGGCAACTACACGCAAACCTCCACCGGCAACTTCGCGGTCAAGCTGGGCGGCACCACTGGACCAGGAAGCAACTATGACCAGCTGACCGTCGCCGGCACCGCCGCCCTGGACGGCAACATCAGCGTCAGCCTGTTCAATGGTTACACGCCGGCCCTCAACGACCTGATCAAGGACGTTATCGACTTCGCCTCCAAAACCGGCGATTTCGCCACGCATAATGGCTTCGCGCAAGCCGGCAACCTGACGTTTCAAGAGCAGTTCGACCCCGCCGTCAATCCCGTCCGCCTAAATCTGCTCGTCGTTCAGCAAACGGTGCATTTGGTGTCCATTGCGGTGACACCGAGCAACCCGAGCATAGCCAAGGGCCTGACCCAGCAATTCACCGCCACCGGCACGTTTAGCGATAGTTCAACCCAAGACTTGACCAATTCCGTCACATGGGTGTCGGCCACGACCAGTGTCGCGACCATCAACGCCGCCGGCCTGGCTACCGCCGTTAATGTCGGGACCTCGACAATCTCGGCGACGGAAAACAGCGTCTCCGGCTCGACGACGCTCACCGTGACCGCGGCAGTGTTGGAATCGATTGCGGTGACACCGGCTAACCCGAGCATAGCCAAAGGCTTGACCCAGCAATTCACCGCCACCGGCACGTTTAGCGACAATTCGACGCAAAACTTGACCAGCACGGCAACCTGGGCGTCGGCCACTCCCAGTGTCGCAACCATTAACGCCACCGGGCTCGCCAGCCGGCGTGGGAGTCGGCACCTCGACCATCTCCGCGACGGTTGGCTCCGTCTCCGGCTCCACGGTGCTCACCGTGACGGGGGCGGTGTTGCAATCGATCGCCGTCACGCCAGCTAACCCCAGCATCGCCAAAGGCTCGACCCAGCAATTCACTGCCACCGGCACGTTCAGCGACAACTCGACGCAAAACCTCACCAACACGGCCACCTGGGTGTCGGCCACGCCCAGTGTCGCAACGATCAACTCGACCGGCCTGGCTACCGGCGTCGGGGTCGGAACCTCGACCATCTCCGCGACGCAAGGGAGCGTCACCGGCTCGACGGTGCTCACCGTGACCGGGGCGGTGTTGCAATCCATCGCCGTCACGCCGGCCAACCCCAGCGTGGCCAAAGGCCTGACCCAGCAATTTACCGCCACCGGCACGTTTAGCGACAGTTCGACGCAAAACCTGACCAACACGGTGACCTGGGCCTCGGCCACGCCGAGCGTCGCCACCATCAGCAACACCGGCCTGGCTACCGGTGCGGGAGTCGGCACCTCCACCATCTCCGCAACTCAAGGAAGCGTCTCCGGCTCGACAGTGCTCACGGTCACAGCCGCGGTGTTGGAATCGATCGCCGTGACGCCGGCCAACCCGAGCATAGTCAACGGCTCGACCCAGCAATTCACCGCCACCGGCACGTTCAGCGACAACTCGACGCAAAACCTGACGAACACGGCGACGTGGGCCTCGGCCACGCACAGTGTCGCAACGATCAATGCCGCCGGTCTGGCTACCGCCGTGGGTGTCGGCACCTCGACCATCTCGGCGACGGTTGGCAGCGTGTCCGGATCGACGGTGTTGACCGTAACTGCCGCCGCCCCGGCCACTGTCACCGCAGTCTCCGCCAAATGGGGCACGCAAACCATGGCCCTGCAAACGAATGGAGACGGCCTACGGCTGCTCCCGGCTGGGCGGAACACCGACATGCCGTGGGTCAACCTCAATGCCATCACCATCACGCTGAGCGCGGCCGAGACGTTAAGCCCCGGCGACGTCAGTGTCACCGGCATCAGCGTCGCCAATTATGGTCCGGTCACCATCAGCGGGTCGGGGACCAGCTACACCATCACGCTGGCCCAGGCGGTCTCCAAAGCCGATCGCGTGACGGTCACCGTCGGCAACGCCGGCATTACCACCTTCACGCGGCGCTTGGACGTGCTGCCGGGCGATGTCAACGACGATGGCCTCGTCTCCGGCGCCGATGGCGTGCTGATTCTGCAAAACTTCAGCCCGCCCAAGACATATTCGGCGTTCAGGGATTTGAACGGTGACGGCGTTGTCAACACGGCCGACTTCAACGCCTACCGTCCCAATCTCGGCACCGCCTTGCCGAATAGGCCGATCCTGCTGGCCCAGTTGGCCGTCGGCGGCGACGGCAGCGGCGCTGCCGCGCTCATTGACGCCGGCGCAATTGAATGCGGCACTTGAAGTGGCCGTGCAGCATTGGATCGCCGCGGGCGTATCTGCGGCGGACGTGGCCCTGCTTCATGGCGTCTCGGCTCAGATCGCGGTCCTCCCGACTGGCTTCCTCGGCGGCACGGCCCTGGGCGGCCATACCATTTATCTCTCTCCGAACGCCGCCGGGCCACGGCTGGGCTGCCGAGAACTTGCTCACGGTCGTCACCCACGAGTTGGGCCATTCGCTCGGTTTAGGCGATCTCAATCCTTCCCAGGTCGCCAACGACCTGATGACGGAAACTCTCGCTCCGGGCGTGGGCCGCCTGCCGTCAGCTCTCGATGTGGCCGCGATCAACGCGGTGCATGCGGCTGCGCTGGGTGCCACACCGACATCCGCCGCGCCGCCGGCTTTGGATTTCGCGCCCGTCGCCGCCGCCATCTACGCAGCGCCGCTACCCGCGCCGACCGCTGTCGCCGCTCTTGACGAAGCTTTCGCCACAACAGACTGGATGGCACCGTTGACGACGCTCCCAACGGATGCGCCGGTCAGCGACGCGACGGTTAACCTCTTCGCCCAAGAGAGTTCGGTGGAGGGTGGGCAAGATGGGTCCGGTGACGCGAAAGCAGAAGTGATTTGCGACAGCTTGGGACAATCGGAAGCGTAAAGTTTTGTTTACACTAAAAAATGGGTGCCACGGGCAGCTTGCCTGCCCGTGTGGGGGGGCGGAGGTTGCTTTATGCTCACACGGGCCGACAAGCTGCCCGTGGCACCCTTTTACCCAAATAGAGCCATGACAAGCCTGTCAGCATTGTTTTTTAGGCTAAAAAGCGACCGAAAACCTTGCTAACTTGCCGTTTTCGTTTAAGATGATGAACCAGTTTTGCTGGAGTCCGCACCATGAGAAGGGCACCTTTTATGAAGTATTCTGTCCTGTGTTTCGCTCTGTTGGGCATGCTCGCGACGAATGCCCGCGCCGGCGTCATCTTGGCTACAAGCAATGACCCGCTCACTCAGACCGCCGGCGACCTCAACATGACCACCAATCCGTCGGCGGCCATGTATGTGAACGTCACCAGCAACAACGTCCCCAACGACATCATGGGAGCCTGGTTCGTTAACTTGCAGATTGCCCCGATAGCGGGCTCGGGATCGCTCACCTTCCAAGATCCGGCGACCGGCTCGCCCGTCAATCCGCCCAACTATATCTTCGGCAATGGCGCCCTCGCCAACAACGTGGGCATCACCGTCACCAACGGCGGCACCACGCTGAGCGCCAATGACTTCTACTTCGACGCCAGCTCGCTCACCTCCGGCGCGGTAGTGGGCCTGACGCCGAAGAACTTGCTGCAGCTCGACTTTTCGGCCACGGCAGGAACGTCCGGCACGTTCGGCATTTATGCCGTGCCAGGAGGCGCGGTCGGCGATCCATCCAATCCCGCCTTGACCTATTGGACCGATAGCACGCCCACCGACCAGGAATTCGCCAACGTCCCCGGCGGCCCGCGCGAGCCAAACGTGCTCATCGGCGTCGTGGACGTGAACATCGTCTCAACCATACCCGAGCCATCGAGCGTGGCCTTGCTACTCTTGGGGAGCGGCCTGTTGGCCGGTTGCTATCGGCGCCGGCGCAATCGCGTCTAGCAAGATTAATGTTCGCTTGTGCAAGCAAACACGGAGACGCGGACCCATTGACATGCCAACGTCAATCAGTCCGCGTCTCCTTTTTTCCAAATGGCCGTGAAGTCGGGATCGCGAACACTTCTATCGCCATCGAACGATGTGAAAAAGCTCCCCGAGAGGAACCCTCTTCGTAACAGATACTCTCTTTTCGAAAAGCCAGAACTACCTGACTGCAAATGCTTTACGGATTCCGAGTCGCTCTCGGTATTTCTTTTTCGAGAAGGACTCGAACACTACGTTAGCCTCGTATCAACGATTGCAACCAATCACTGGTCAACACAAATGTCCAATCCAAGCCGGGGCTGAGGATCATCGCCGCCTGATCGTCAGCGAGCACCGTTCTGGCGTCTAACAATCGAACCGTGGTTGTGCCCTCTGCGTTCCCCCCGGGCGTTACATGAAACGCGATGTTCACCAGGCTGCCGGCCTGATCGCTTGCGACGGGTGTCTCACTGTAAAGCTGGATCGTGATCTGCCCGGCCGCCGCATTTACAACTACCGATAGCTGCCAGCCGGTGCCTTGGCTGGGGATCGAGCCGAGCGTGATGTCGGCGGCAGATACGCTCAATACCGCTGGATCATATTTCAGCGTCAACTCGGCTTCGACAAGTCCCGTGCTGCCCTTTGGATGCGGCTCATCCAAGAGCACCGGCACGTTAACCACGCCACTGCTGGTCGCCGTCACCGTTGCGGGCAAACTCAACACGGGATCGGCGGCGAACGGCGATGTGAACAAATTGTCGGCAATCGGTGGATTGGGCAACGCTGGAATCTTGGCGACCGGCAAAGCCAACAAATAATTGCTCATTAGAGACGTGCTATTGGATGTCACAGCATTGTCGCCGCTCACGTCGCCGATGATGGCGGGGTCGAGAAGGGTGAAGGCAGTAAAGCCGGTGTCGAGCGTGGATGCGACGTTGGCGATTAATCCCTTGTCGAGGCCGTCAAGATGGTGGTCGCCGTTGACGTCGCCCAAATAGGCGTTGACGTCGACGGCATTGCCGGGCGCGACGGCGGCGCCGCTATTGACGGTGATGTTGCCCAGCGCCAGCAGGTCCTTGACCTGGTATTGGTTGCCGCGCCGAATACGGCACATATGCCGTGATGTCACCGAGGATTTGCGTACCGCTGAGGATCGCGCTATCACTGAAGGCGAACGTGGCCACCGAATGAACGCCGTCGGCTTGCAGGACATTGCTCGTCATCTGAAAATTAGCCGCCGGGTTGGACGGATCGCTGATGCCGCCGGTCACGGTGAGAATGTTGACACTGTAAGTCAACGTAAAACCGGCGCTGGTGAGATTGGCGGCGTTGTAGATCGTAATCGGAATGCCGACGTGGCCGCCGTTGGCCGGATCGTTGGAAACCTTGACGAGCGTGGTCGTGTCGCCGGATGCGTTAGGCCCCGCGCGAAATCGGGGATGCCCAGGACTTCCGTATTGTCGTGCTGATAAGTGGTGGTAAACCTGCCGACAAAATCCGCATGGCCACCGTGGCCGTCGTCGATGCCTTGGCCGGAAACGTCTTGGAAGCCGTTGGCGCCCACTCCGCTCGCGAGCGTCACGGTATACGTGTCATCAGGCAGCACCGCCGAGTTGCCGGAGTTGAACGCGGCTAAGAAGTTCGACGACACGTTAAACGTCACCAATTTTTTCGACGCATCGACGATCAAGGTGCCCGGATAGGGTTGGCCGTTGTTGGTATTTTTGCCGACCAGCAAAACGTCTTGTTGCGTGTTCCCTCGGCCATAGATCGTTAGCTCGGCGGGATTGATCGCTTGGTTGAAGGTCGCCGTGAAGCCCGTTGGCGTATTGGTGAGAGCCGTGACGCTCAGGCCCAAGGTGGCGATGGCACTGCTCGTCCCCACGATGGCGGGAACGGTGGCCGTAGTGTCGGCGACGGTGATTTTTTGGGTTCCGTTGGTGAACAATTGCACGTTGAAAACGTGCACCCCGTTGTCTTGGCCCGCGCCGGCAGTGAAGGTGTAAATGTTTCCCAAGTCGCCTCCTACTACCTCGGAGCTATCGGTGGTGGTGAGATGCACCGTGCCGGTGTAATTGGTGGCGACATTGCCGAACAGATCGAGGGCAGTGACCGTGAGCGGAAAGCTGGTGTCGGTGACAGCGGCCGTCGGGGCAGCCACCGAGAAGTAGGCCGCATTGCCGGCGGTCACGGCAATGCTGGGCGTGGCTCCCATAATCGAATCGGCCGCGTCAGTTGCGGAAATCGTGTAAGAGCCCTTGGTTTTGAGATCCGCGAGAAACACGCCGAAGCCATTGTGAAGAGTCACCGCGCTGGGAATCACGGCCAACGGATCGGTCGGCGTCAGCGTGATTGGAATCGTAGTGGGGCCAGCGTAATTGCTGACTGGATTGCCGAACGCGTCGGCCGCCTGAACCGTGACGATAAACGCGGTCCCAGCGGAAAAAGAGTTGCCGCCAACGGTGCTGACGACAAACTTGCTTAGCGGGGCAGTGTTGACCGTGATCGGTGCGGTTGCGGCAGTCAACGTTTTGTTAGCCTGATCGGCGACGGTAATTGCTTGAATCCCCGCAGCGTTCAGCGCCAGCGTGAAGGAGTGCGCGCCCTTGTCGCTCGGCAAAAATGTATACGTCGCGGGCAACCCGGCGCCGCCGAGACTGCTCGAAAGTTGCACCGTTCCGGTGTAACCCGGCACCGCCTGGCCTAAACCATCCTCCGCGTTCACGGTAATCGTGACACTGCCGCCCGCGGTGATATTCGTGGAGCTGAGATTGGCGATGACAAGCTGAGCCGGCGCGGGCGTGATGGTGCCAGTGGCATTGCTGATCTTGGTTACGACGTAATTGTCGCCGCCATTGCCGTCGCTGATCGCGTAGTTTGCCACGGTAAGGTTTTTGCCGCTTCCAACGCTGGGGTCGCTGAATGCTTCCGACAGGCCGATCACCCTATCGCCCGGTCGCAGTCCACGATCGACGGCAGGGCAGCGGCGCCAGTGGTGCCGTCAAAGGATTTAGTGTCCGTGACGGCGGTGATTGTCAACGGGGCGGCAGCAATGTTGGCCGTGGCAATGGGCGGCTCCAAAACATAATCGCCTCCTTGAGTGCCGACGGCGGACAGACCCATGATCGTTACCGGAACGCTTGTGCCGACGTTACTACGGGCAAAGGTGCCGACCACATTGAACGGGTTCAGAATTACATTATCGCCGGCGAAAATCCGCACCAGCTTAGCGCCGACGGTGTTGATTTGGGCCGCGGTTGTGCCATCGTAAGTCTTGCTGTTTGCGCTGACGCCGGTCACAGTCAATGTCGCGGGGCTGATATTGGCTGTGATCTTGGGCAAACTCAATGCGTAGTCGCCGCTTTGGGCGCCGCTTAGGCTTAACCCCGAGGCCATCACTGGAATCGAGAAGGCTACGTCCTTGCTTGCGAAGGCGCCCGTATTGCCGGTTAGTAGTTTTACATCATCGCCGTTCAGCACCCCATGTAGCGCCGCGGCACCGACATTGAGAGTCGCGCTTGTCGTGTCGTCGTAAATCTTGTTGTTGGCGGTCACGCCGGTCACCGTGACGGGAGCGGGCGCAATGTCGGCGTGGAGCACCAGCGGCGCCAGCGTATAGTCACGCGCTTGGGGACCCGACAGCGTAATGCCGGCAACCGTGACCGCGATGTTTTTGCCGGCGTCCTTGCTCGCGAAGGTCGCGACAACGTGAGTCGAATCGACGGAAACCGAATCGCCCGCAACAATGCCTCGCAGCGGCGTATCGGAAGACCCGCCCAATGGCGGCTCTATCCATGTGGCGAAACTCCCGTCGGGGCTTTGGCTGGAAATCGCCACGGTTTTCAAGCTGCTAAACGAAGTGTCGGTGAACAATAGGTAGCTGCCACCGTCAGCAACCATTTGGCCTTTATTATTAATGCTAATTCCCGTGTAACCATTGTTCGCGGTCGTCACGGAGCTAAGCAGCGTCCCATCATTATCAAATACATAGATATGCGGGTCATAGATAGTGACAGCATAGATGTTGCCGCTCGCATCCACCGCGATATCGCGCAGATCGCGGAAGCCGAACGAGATGTGTTTGACGCGCAAGAGTATTCGGGTCGAATACATCGCACTCTCGGCCGCCGGGACTGCCGCTGGGCGTCAGCGCATAGAGCAGGCCGTCTTTTCCCATTGTAATTTGAATGTAGTCGCCGACATTGTTGTCGAAGCGCTCGGCGGTAAATGCGTTGATATCGAAACGGACGATGCCGTTGGCGTCGCCGCCGTTGGCGGTCGTCTCGTCAGTTGCGAACACGTAATTTCCGTAGGCCGCGAGGCCGCCGTAAGTCGTGTTGTTGATCGTGCTCCAACCCGCGAGCGTGGTGTTGGCAACCACCGCGCCCGTCGCTGGATTGAGGGTGGTCAGAGTCGGCGTGAAAGTGCCGTTGTAAACGTCGATATTCCCGTTGTTATCCATGACGGCAGCGCGGGGCTGTCCCGGGGTTGCGAAATGAATCGAATGAACGACGGACCCCGTAGGCGTTATTTCGCTGACTTGTGAAGGTGAACTAAATGCTTCGTTATCGACCAGCACATTGCCCGTGCTAAGGAAATTCCGGCCGATCTTGAGCGATGCGGACGTGGCTCTGTCATAGACCTTGCTGTATGCCGCAATACCGGTAACCGTTAGTTGCGCGGCCGTTATGTTGGCGCTTGTGCTGGGCTGAACAACGGCGTAATCCTGCGCCTGGCCGCCCACAAGCATCACGCCTGACACTGCCACCGCGATGCCGTCGGCTACGTCTTTTTGGGCAAAGGTCCCCGTGACTCCACTGGGCGCCACTTGCACGTTATCCCCGGCAAAAACGCCGACAGGCGCCGCTCCGGTGGTGTGAACCTTGGCTGCCGTGGTTCCGTCGTACGGCTTGTCGTCGGCCCTCACGCCGACGATTGTCACCGGTGCCGGCGTTATCGCGGCGTAGCTTGTGGGCTCGAGCAGGTAGTCCGCTGCTTCGAGCGCCGCCCAAAGCCAGTCCGGTCAAGGTCACCGGCACCTGTGCACAACGTCCTTACTCTGGAATACCGCCGTTGTGTTGGTTTGAACCAAAGTGACGGTGTCGCCGGCGAATACCGCCGGGAGCGCCGCACTGGCCGGAGTCATCGTTGCCGACACGGTGTTGTCATAAATTTTGTCTTTGACGATGCCTACCACCGTGAGCGGCGCGGGCGTGATCGCGGCGGACAGCGGTTGTTGCGAGAAGCCAGGCGTGTAATCCCCAGCTTGGGGTCCACCCAGTGTAATGCCGACAACGTTAACCGGAATGCCTGAGCCAACATCCTTGCGTGCGAATATACCAGCGGCTGCCGTCATCGTTACCGAATCGCCGGAAAAGACATCCGCGAGCACGGCGCCCTTAACGTTGATTGCTGCCGTTGTCGTGCCGTCATAAATCTTGTCGTCCGCGACGAGTCCAGAGATTTTCACGGTCGCCGGGGTGATATTTCCTGTCAGGGGCACGATAAAGTAATCGAAGCCTTGCGGTCCGCCAAGCGCGAGGCCCATGAGAGTGACCGAAATGGCGCGCGCGACATCCTTTGCCGCATACACGCCGCTTGGATTCGTCGCGGATAGGGTAACTTGGTCGCCGGCCACGACTCCCGCCAGCGACAACTGGCTCACAATCAGCTTTGCCGCGGTCGTGCCGTCGTATACTTTATCCGGCACGGTGATCCCGTTCACGGTGAGCGCGGCCGGAACAATGTTTCCCTTCGCCGATCCTGTAATCATGTAATCGCTTGCTTGTGGACCCGTCAGCACGAGACCACTCACTGTCACGTCAATGCCTCGACCCGCGTCCTTCGACGCGAAAGCGCCTTTGGCTTCCGTGGCATCGAGGCTAACGGAATCGCTGCCGAGAATACCGGCAATCGACATGGTTTGCATATTGAGGGGCGTAGCAGTTGCGCCGTCATAGGTTTTGTCGCTAACGGTAATCCCGCTTGCCATGAGCGGAGCCGGCGTGATGCTCGCGGTGACCGGGTTCGTCGGGATTGTCGTGTAGGACCGAATGGTATTCCCATCGCTGATAAGCAGGCGGTGTGTGTCCCATGCCAGATTGCCGCCGTAATTCACCGACCAAACTTGAGCGAGCGTCGAACGATCGAACGCATAGGTGTTCGTCGCCGACGACGCGAACACCAAATTGCCGGTAACAAGGATATTGTTCACCAACGAAACGTTGTTGCCGACGATCATGTGCCCGACTGCGGCACCAGTGGCCTCATCCAAAACGGCAATGCGATCGCCCGTTGGGATGTACAAGTTGCCGTCAGCGATCGCCATGGTGCCGGACGAATTGACCGTCTGCTGCCAGCGAATGGTGTGTTTGACCAGGTCAAAACAAACGAGCGAGCGCTGAGGGCCGCTGCCGTCAAAAACAAAGGCGTCGCCCTGGCCACCCAACGTGACATTCGAATAATTAAAAAAGTTTGCGTCCGCGGGATTGAGGATGGTGAAACTCTGCGCTCCGGTGTTGCGATCGATGGCATAGAATGTCGCCACCTCGGGGCCAGGACTAGCGGAACCGGGCCCGAGGTACAAGTACACGAAGTTGGCGTCCGCGGCAGGAATAAAGTTGGTTTGCTGGTGCAGGCGGGCGTCCCAAAGTATGGCGCCACCGGCAGCGTCGTAACCGCGCATCCCTCCATAGTATCCGGCAGCGGCAAAAACGCCGTTTCCTTCCACCGTCGGCTGATTGGGGTATCCAAATTGAGCGCTGTAATAGGTCGCGAAGACTTGCACCCGTCCGCGGAGCCAAGCCCGACCATGTAGGGAAACTGCGTCGAGTTGCCGCCGGAGATTTCGGAATGGCCGCCGAACTGCACATAAACCGTCTTGCCGCTTACGCTCGGCGGCGATCCGGTCGAGCCGAACGTTGAATGGGTATAATTCCAAATGGGAGCGCCGGTGCTCGGATCCAATGCGTAGACGCTGTAGCTACCGCTTAAGCCAACGTATTGAGGATTGTTCGAGGCCGTGAAATAGACATCCGACCCCGCATTTACGACGCTGCTTAAAGTGTAAACGCCAAGCGAAGCGGCCCTAAAGGTCCACTCCGATGAAATGGTTGCCGGATTGACGATGGCGGATACGGCGCCGGTGTGGGCGGCATTGCCCTGAAACTGCGTCCAGCTTTCGCCGGGCGCCGCCGTATCTCCCAGAGTGTAATCGCCCGCCTGGGGCCCACCTAGCTTCAGGCCCGATACGATCACCCGCAGCGCCGTTCCCACATCCTTGCTCGCGAACGTCCCGACGGCGCCGCTCGCGTCCAGGGTGACTGCGTCGCCCGTCATGATTCCGGAGAGTGACGCGCCGGCGGTATTGAGAGTGGCGCTTTTTGTTCCATCGTATACTTTGTCCTGTGCCTTTATGCCGGTGACCGTCAGCACTGCCGGTAGAATGTCACCGGTCACCTTGGGCTGCGTCAGGGTGTAGTCGCCGGCTTGCGGCCCCGTCAGGCTCAGCCCCGTCACGGCCACGGCGATGTTGGTTCCCGCGTCCGGGCTCGCGTACGCGCCGGCCGCGGCGGACGCGTCCAAACCGACCGCGTCAGGCGGCAAAACGCCGACGAGCGCGGCAGCGGATGTCACCAAAGTCGCGGACGTCGTTCGATCATACGTCTTATTCCGCACCATGACCCCGGAGACGGTCAGTGTCGCGGGCGTGATGTCCGCTCGTGTCGTCGCCTGGGCGATACTGTAATTCCCGGCATTAGCCCCGCTCAGCGATAGTCCGAGAACGCCAACCGAAATTGCGGAAGTCACGTCCTTGCCGGCAAATCGGCCGGTCGCCCCCGTCGCCACCAAGCGTACATCGTCTCCTGCAAACACCCCCTTTGGCGCTGCCTGATCAAGATGCACGGTCGCGTTTGTCGTACCGTCGTAAACTTTGTTGTCGGCAATGATGCCGGTCACCGTTAACGGCGCGGGGGTGATCGCGGCCGCGGTTGTCGGCGTCAAGGCGTAGTCGAAGGCCTGCGGACCGCCAAGCGATAGCCCCGTGACTGTCGCGGCGGCCTGCGGACCCGCCATTTTGAGTATGAATGTCGCCGTGGGAGTGGTTTGCAGGAGGGCAACGAGGTCCCCTTGCAAAACACCGACCAGGCTCGCCGTTGCCGGGGTGACAGTTGCTGACGTGGTCGCGTCATAGATTTTGTTCGCCACGATGCCCGACACCGTTATTGTCGCCGGGTTGATCGCGGCGGTCGGCGCAGATTGCACCGGGGAAGCGCTGTAATCGGCAGCGTTCGCGCCGTTCAGCGTCAGTGCCGTTATCGTTACCGGGATACTCGTGCCGACGTCCTTGCCGGCGAAACTGCCGCTCCCTCCGGAGAGGGACACCGTGTCTCCCGAAATCACGCCTTGGATGAGCGCGCCGCTGACATCGAGCGTTGCGGTCGTGGTGCCGTCGTAGGTCTTGTTCTTCGCGGCAATGCCGGAGATTTGCAGCGTGCGGGGCGTTATGTTGGCGGCAAGCGGAGCGATAGCGTAATCCGACGCTTGCGCTCCCGCCAATGTCAGCCCGGAAACGATGACCGGGACGTTGTTGCCGGCGTCCTTGCTGACAAACATGCCGGTTGCCGGACCCGCCGATAGGGTCACCTGGTCGCCGGCAAGTAGCCCGGATAATGACATCGTGCCGACGTCCAGCCGAGCGCCCGGGGCCCCATCGAAGACTTTGTCATGGACGGTGATTCCATGCACGCTAATGGGAAGAGGCGTGACCGCAAAGCCTCCGGACAATGTGCCGGCGCTGTTTTGGAAAAATGTCTGGCCGGTGAACCCGGCGCGAATGGCGTGATGGGCAGCCGTCACACCAAGTTGTTGCGCGGCCGTCACCAATGTCCAGGTTGAGCTAGTCGAACTGGTCGCGACCAACGCGCCGGCGCCTAAATCGGCGCCTGTGGTGTCGTCGTAGAACTCAACGGAGCCGTTTGGACTCGTGGCCGCGTCGCTTACCGTGGCGGTAAAAGTGACCGGAGTGCCGTATTGGGCCTCGGCCGGCAAGGCCGTCACGGTCGTGGTCGTCTGCTGGGGCGGCGCCGTGATGTTGACGGTCGCGACGTTGCTGTCGAGATAGCCGTCATTGGCCTTGTAGGTGAAGGAATCGGTCCCCGAGAACGTGGCATCGTTGGTGTAGGTGAAAGTGCCGTCGGCGTTAAGCGTGACGGCGCCGTGCGAAGGTCCGGCGACGAGGGACGCGGTGAGCGGATGGCCTTCTGGATCGGAATCGTTGCTGAGAACACCGGAAGGCGCTATGTAATTGTAGCGCAACTCACCGGAGAAAGTTGGCGGAGCTCCCTCGCTATGAATAATCCAGGTTGCGTCAAAATGCTGAATCGTGCCGGCAGCGCTGAACACGGCTTGAAGCACCGTGAATTGAGCAGTGAGGGTATTTGAGCCGCGACCGTCACCGTTGACATCCAGACCTGGCTGGGTATTTGTTTGAAACGGATAGCGGGCGGCGTTGAGGTAAGTTCCGGGCACGATTTTTGCGGTGCCCGGTGCCTTAAATGCTAGCTTCCAAAAATCCGCGGATTGGCCCAGGTATATTTCCACGACGTTGGTATCGGTAATGTCGTAGCCGCCGACCTGAAAGGATGCACTGGGACTTGTAAAGTCGTAACTTTTGCCCAGCCCCAAATAATCGCCGGGCTGGCTCTGCATGGTAAGCGACGATACCGCGGGATTAAGGGAGATCGTGTAAGGCAGATTCGCCACAATCGCATAGGAATCGTTTACGGCCACCGGCGGATCTTCGGTCGTTACGGTAACCGTCGCCTGGTTGCTTACCGCAAGGCCGTTGCTGTCCTGGTAAACAAAGCTGTCGCTGCCGATATCCCCGGAGTTCGGGGTGTACGTAAACGAGCCGTCGCCGTGGAAATCGAGCGTGCCGTTGCTTGGTCCGGAGATAAGGGACGCAGTGATCCCTTGGCCGGTCGGATCAAAATCGTTGGCGAGCACCCCTTGCCCGGCGGCGACGGTCAAGGCCGTACTCCGCGGGGTCGCGTAGCTATCATAACCCGCGCCTGGAGTCGCCGCGAACGCCACGTGAATCGCTCCCGACGCGCCCGTGTTGATGGTCCGAATAGATGCCAGGGAACTCGTAAGCTCGTAAATCTGACCTTGGAGGCTGCCAACAATCACTGTTCCGTCGGATTCCAAATTAATGCTGACCAAGTATTGGGGCGTTTTCGTCTTGGCGATGAGATTGCCGTTGCCGTCGAAGTGCGACACGCTGTAATCCGTGTTGGCGGTGTAGATGTCCCCACCGGCAGCCACGGCCACGTCAATAAAAGTGTGGTTGGCGTTGAGATCTACCTGGCGCACGACCGTCATCGTGCTCGGATCGATGACCTGCACGCCGGCACTGGTGAGCGCATAAAGCTTGCCGTCAAAGCCAATATTGACGCCTTCAAAATCGGTTCCTTCCAAAAACCGCGTAACCGTGCCATCGGCGACGTCATAGCGGACGATGCCGTTATTATTTTGCGGGGGGTCGCCGACGGCATACTGGTCCGCGGCATAGACAAACCCCTTATTGTAAACGACGTCGCCATCGGAATAGGCATTCCAGCTGGCATTGGTTAGTTGTGTCCACGAGTTCGTTGCCTTGTGATAAATTGCCAAGGTCGAGTTATATGAATAGAGACCATTCCAAACATAAAGATTTCCGTTGGGATCCTCGGTTAATCCCAGCGGCTGGGCATATTGAAACCCGGGGACCGGAGGTATCGCTACCCGGCCAACAGCCGTTCCGTCAATGGTGAACTCCTGGCCGGTGCTGACGATGATGTTCCCCGCCGGCGCCAGGCGATCCTCCAAGCGCTCAAGAACGGGTCGCGCATGCCGCTTGCGCGTGGCTGCTTTGCGAAAGGCACGGCGAAATAACGAGGCAAACTTTAGCATCAATCGGCCGGTGGCAATAGAGACTCGGCGTGCCGATTCTTCCTCGGAATTGGCACGATGGCATCGCCGCGAAGCGAGTCGAGAGCTTAACGTATGGGTTAGATACTAGTTTGGACGATTAACGGTTGTCAACAAAAAACGCCCGGCGAGGCCGTCAATGGTAAATGGTGCCGCCGGCGTGCTTGTTGACCATCGGGAAGAAATCTTGATTTCGCGCAGGCGGATGCAGGCCGGGTCCGCATCGAGATGCTTTCGGGTAAGGGCAAGGTCTCCAAGAGCGGCGGCCATTAGCAGGTCTGTTTGACAACCGCGCGTGACCAGAAATCGTGCCACGTCTTGCCGAGTGTCCAACATGTATTGGCCGGGCGTAGATTCGTGGTCCACGTCACGCGCGTCAATTGCAGCGCCGTGGTCAAGCAAATAGTGCGCAATCTCAACGCTGCACGCGAAGTGGAGCGGCGTCTGGCCATCGCCGCCGCGGGAATGTACCAGTTCGGCATCGGCCTCTATTAGTTCCCCAAGCCGGTCGCGCATGCCCAAGCGTGCCGCCGCGTGTACGTCCACGCCGGCGCCGCGTTCAATCGCATAAGTCGCGAGACCAGGGTCGGCGCTATGCAGAATTCCAAAGCCACCCGCCCACCAACGACTTTTGGCATTTATGTCAGCACCGGCAGCGAGTAGCACATCTAACATGGCGCGGCTGCGGCGCAGATAATCACCGGCGAGTCAAAAGAGCCGAGAGGTTCGTTGATCTTGGCTTTGAGTTCAGGTTGCTGGGCCAGGATTTGAGCGACGGCCGCAGCGTCATCTGCCCTGAATGCGGATTTGAACTGCCCAACGGGATCGCTTGGCGCGGACACGGTGAACGCCTCCGGCACTTTGAAATGGGGTAAGCCGCTCACTCCTAAGTCAGGATTTCCTTGATCGGCCCGCCTCCTTCTTCAACCAGGCGCATGGTACGGCCAATGACCTGGACTTCCATTTTTTTGTAATCGAGTCCAAGTTGCTGCAGGATGGTAGCGTGCAGGTCGCTGTAATAATGGCGATTAACCACGGCTCGATAGCCGACGTCGTCGGTGGCACCGTGAGCAATTCCGCCCTTGATACCACCGCCAGCGAGCCAGGCGGTGTATCCTCTCGGGTTGTGGTCACGGCCGGTTGTATTCTGGGACCAGGGGCTTCGGCCGAACTCACTGGTCCAGACGACGAGCGTCTCATTCAGCATGCCTCGTTGTTTCAAGTCGCGAATCAGTCCGGCAATGGGCCTGTCAGTGGCTCTGCACAGGGGTCCCTGGGTTTTAATGTCACCATGGGCGTCCCAGCCGCCATTCCCACCGCCGGCATGGCACACTTGGATGAAGCGAACTCCCCGTTCCGCCAGGCGGCGAGCGAGCAGGAGTTGCCGGCCAAAGGCGTCCGTTTCTTCTTGGCCGATTCCGTAAAGAGCCTGCACGTACCGAGGTTCTCGAGCAAAATCGACCACTTGCGGAGCGGCGAGTTGCATACGTGCTGCCAGCTCATACGCGTGTGCGCGGGCTGCGATATCGGAATTCATTGCATAGCGGCGGCGAAATTCTTCGTTTAGCTCATCTAATGCCGCGAGCTGCCGCCCTCGCTCCGAAGCGTTGCCACCACGGGGTGGATATAGGTTGGGGATCGGCGTCGGGCCGGATTGGAACGGCGTAGCGGCGACGCCTGCACCGAGGTAGCCGCCCGTCAATTGCACCGGCGAAGAAGGCCGGCCAATGTTCACGAAAGTCGGCAGGTTTCTGTTGGCACTGCCGAGCGCGTAGGAGACCCAGCTTCCAAAGGTTGGATGATCGAAGATGCGGCCGCGATGGCCGGTGCATGTCTCAATCACGGCGGGGAAATGGTTGCCTTCATTGCACCACATCGAGCGCACCACGGCGATTTCATCGATGACGCTGCCGATGTGAGGGAACCAGTCGGAAACGGGAAGGCCGGACTTACCGTGCCGCGTGAACGTACGCAGGCAAGGAATGACGGGTCGGCGAATGGACGCCACGTTGTCGCCGAACGCGGTGGCATCAACAAGCGTGCCCGCCCAGCGGTTGTCTTTGGGGTCGAACGTATCGATGTGGCTGACACCGCCGCACATGAAGAGGTAGATGACGGACTTCGCCTTGGGAGGGAAGTGCGGACCGAGCGTGGCATGGGGAATCTCGCCTGCTTCCGACCAAAGACCGCCCAGCGCGACGCCCAAAAACCCGCCACCGGCCTGGTGGAGGAAACCACGCCGGTTAACGCGGCCGCAGGAATAAAAATTACTCACGCTCATCGTGACTTACCGCACATAAATGAACTCGTCGAGGTTATACATGAGCCAGGCCAGCCCCTTGAGTCGGGCAGGATCATTGCTGAGGTAGGCGAGCCGCGCGACCTTCCTCGATCGGCGACGGTGGCCGCCCGACAGCAATGCGAAAGGCAAGGTCCACGGCAGTCGGAAGATCGCTGCTGGACTCTTGCTGGAGCCGATCCGCGAAGCGCGTGGTTGCCTTATCGATTATGTCGCTGTTCATCAAGAAAAGAGCCTGCGGCGCGGTGACCGTTTGCGTTCGCAACGGGCAGGGGACGCGGCCATCCTCGACGTCGAAGGCTTGCAGGAAAGTGGGCACGGCCTCGCGGCTCGTCGCATAGCCGCGCGTTATGTAGGCGGCGCGCCGGTTGCCGCGCGCACTTTCGGACGAAATACGCCCGAGGCGGCCGCGTTTGGCCTCCGGACCGCTGATGTCGAATGATGGGCCTCCGACCGCGAGGTCGAGATTGCCCGCTGCCGTGAAGATCGAATCCCAGATTGGCTCAGCCTCGAGGCGTTGCAGGCGGAAATGCCACAAGTATGTATCGTCCGGGTCAATTTTGTTGTTGGCCCGAGCCGATTCAGAGTCCGCTGCAGACGCCAGTTGGTAAGTTCGAGAGGTGACGATCAGCCTGTGCATCTCTTTCATGCTGTAGCCACGCTTGACGAACTCCGCCGCCAGCCAGTCGAGCAAGGGCGGGTTGAAAGGTTTACCCCCCAGTTTGCCGAAGTCGCTGGGAACCTTCTGCATGCCCTCGCCAAAGTGCCATTGCCACAGGCGATTGATCGCCACCCGGGCAAACAACGGATTGGCCGGCGCCGTTAGCCAGTCGGAAAATGCCTCGATCCTCCCGTCGCGGAAGTCGATCTTGGCCGGCGCGAACGGCCAGCCGGCTTTGACTTCATGGTTTAGCTCGGGCCGTTTGGGATCGCCGCTGGTCAAGATGTACGTCTTTTCCAGCTCCTTTTTGTGGTCAATCTCCACGGTCCAAAAAGCGGGGATGCCTCGCCTGCCGTTGCTGCGCTGCGCCAGTTGTTTCTGCAAATCCTGGAACTTGGCCCGTTGTGCCGCCGGCATGATCGCGAGGAATTTTTCCGCGTCGATGCGCAAAATCGGGAAATAATCGTCGGCAATTCGCTGCTCCTGGTCGGTGCGCTCCTTTTCCGGTTTGCGGATGATGCGCCGAACGTCTTCGGGCAACATGGCGACGCGCTCGTCATACAGTTTTTTCTTGTAAGGCCCGGCCAGGTCATTTAGGGGCCCTTCAAGTGCGGCCTGCTTCCGGGCTGCTTCCTCAACCGCCTTGCCCTGGGCGAAGATCTCGGCGGGGCTGCCGAGCAAAACCTTTTTGACGACAAGAGGATCGAAGAGTGCCTTCATGGCATAGAAGTCCCGCTGCGTGATCGGATCGTACATGTGATCGTGGCATTTTGCGCAGGCGACCGTCATTCCCAGGAAAGCGCTGGACACAGTTTCTACCGCGGAGATGGCCAGTTCCTCGCTGTCCTGGTTGTCCCGAATGACGGCGCCCCGGGCGAGGAAACCGAGCGCGAACATGTCATCGGGCCGTGGCTCCGCCTTGGAGCGGACGCCGATGGCCGCCATTTGCGTGCGGGCGGTCGTTCGATAGCCGGTCAATTGAGCACGCACGAACTGGTCGAATGGTAAGTCACTGTTGAGGGCGTTGATCACCCAATCGCGCCACAGATGAATACCGGGGGCCGCGATCATGCGCTCGTCAACGTCGGCATACCGAAGCACATCGAGCCAGCGCCGCGCATAGCGAACGCCGTGTTGCTCACTCGCCAGAAGACGATCGACGACTTGCTCATAGGCATGGGGCGATGAGTCCTTGAGAAAAGCTTCTTGCTCAGCGGGGGACGGTGGGATACCGACCAAGTCGAGATAAACACGCCGCAAGAGAGCTCTTGGCTCGGCCGGCCCCACCGGTGTTAGCTCTTTCGCCTTGTAATCCGCAGCGATGAACGCGTCGATGGGGTTAGGGGAAGTTGTGACGCCAGCAGGGACGTGGGGCCGAAAGATCGGTTTGAGCGCCCACAGGTCCATTGAGTCGTCGCCGGCTGCGGCGCGGTTAAGACACAAGCACAGGATGGCGAGACACCAAAGCCGGCGCAGGTCTGTGGACACTTGCGACACCTCCTTAAATGGACCCGACCGAATGGATCGATACTAACCCACGGCCACAACCAGGTCAATTAGCTGTATCGGAATGCCCGAATCTTATTGGATGCAACGGGACCCTTGCGTCCGGTGAAACGGCGCGTATGACGACACTCGCCTGTGCTCGCTGAAGGTATTTTTTGAGATATCCGAGAATTGATGATGCGCATGGCCCCATGCCTGCACTTATAACGGTAAAGAACACAGGGAGGCGGGAAAGATGCCACAGTCAGGGTTCGAGGAAGTTCTCCGATACGTGCACTACGCATGTGCTTTGCAAGAAGGCTGTGATCTCACCGATCGCCAGCTCTTGGAGCGCTATCGGTGCCATGGGGAAGACAACGCCTTTACCTTCCTAGTGCAACGACAGGCTCCATGGTGCTCAGCGTCTGCCTAGGGCTGCTAGGCGATTCCCACGCGGCGGAGGATGCCTTTCAAGCGACTTTCCTTGTTTTTGTGCGCCGGATGAACTCGATCCGCAGCAAGGAATCGGTGGGAAGCTGGCTACACTGCGTCGCGCAGCGCATCGCTTTAAGAACGCGGAGCCAGGCGGCGAAACGTCGTAGCCTGGAAAGGAAGGCAACGATCATGCACGGGAAGCATCCCATCGATGAGGTGTCATGCCAAGAACTCCGCACCGCTTTGGACGAGGAGATCGGCTCGTTGCCGGAGAAGTGCCGTGCACCGCTCTTCTTCTGCTACCTGGAGGGCAAAAGCTACGACCGGGCGGCTCAAGAACTTGGTTGCACCAAGATCTCCCTCTCTAGGCGACTCGCCCGTGCCCGCGAACTGCTTCAGCGCAGGCTCACCCGACGCGAGCAAAACGCTCGCGGCCGAGGTCGAAGACCGCAATTTGAGACGAGTCCATGGGACGTGACCGTGGAGATCGAGTGCTCCTTTTTGACGTGAAAACGGGAAAACAGTTAAAACTGTTCCACGAAGAGTCGGGATTAATGCGTGCTCTGCTTCAGGGAGCGCTATAGCGGGGCCAACGCTGCGCATGTATCCTGGAATCAATTGTTCATAGGCGTGTGCTTGACCGAGATGGTGAATGTTGTGGCCTGCACGAAATCCTTGCACAAATTCGAGGACAAAATAGGGCAGGAATTCGCTCCCGTTGGGCCGGGCGAGCAGCGCACCGAGCGGCAGCCTCACCCGGGCCCGCCAAACACGTTGTGGCAGCTGATTATATCCCACCGGAAGCGGCCGTCGCCACCGTCAATCCATTTTTGACTGACGCTGGCTGATTTTCCCAGCCATTCCCGGGCGCGGCGGGACCGGTTCAGTGTCATTGTGGATCTGCGGCGGACGGCGGCGCGAGCGTTTTCGTTTGCAAGGAGTTGATGAGCGAGTCGCCGAGTTAGGAGTGAAATTTGCTTCGGGGGCGCGGGTCGCGGACGTGCCGAACCGCCACCGAGGCCGCCCTCCTGCCTGCAACCATGGCCTCATCATGGTTAGCCGACTTGGACGTGACAGCCAGCTAACCACCATATGACATTCATTTCTTCGTCGTCGCAAGCTTCGAGACCAGGTTACTCAGGCTCAACCGCACGTCGCGCGTGTCGGCGTTCTTGACGATGGCCGCGTTCGCCTTGGCGATCAGCTCGCGTTCAATCGACGGCTTCCAGTTCTTGAGGCCGGAGCGAATCGCTTCGCCCAGCCAACGAGCGGCCGTGCCGCCGACGCCGCCGATGTTTTCGACCACGAGATTGTCGTAGCCGACATCCGCCTTGGTGACGCGCATGCGAAAGACGGCGTCCGGCAACGCTGCCTTGGGATTGGCCTCGAAGCGCATGGTCGCCTCGATTTCGAGGTCCGCCTTGAAGCGCAGGCGTGCCTCCGCCGTCGTTCGCACGAGCCGCAACCCTTTCTCCCAGATTTCTTCCTCATGATCGACGTGGACCCCAAGGGCGATATACGCCTTGAAAGTGTGCCGCTCCGCGTCGAGCGCACGCAAGTCGCTGAGGCGAAATTCTAACGTGGCCGGCGCGTCGAGAGGGTCACGCGCATTTGCACAAGTTCCGTCGTTACGAGGTGCCTTGACGATTTGAAGATGCAAGCGCCGCCAGCGAATGCGCTCGAGCACCGGCACCTGATTACCCCAGTTTTCGCTCTTTTCATAAAGCGGTTTGGGCAGCGCGCTTAGAATAACGGGCCGCAATGAGGCGGCAAGCGCTTGAAAATCCTTTTCGGAAGGCGCCGCTCCAGCGCTCGGCAGCGAGGCGAAAATGGCTAACACAAGTATCGCGAACCGTCGCATGCGCTGGAATCCTGATCGCGGCGGCATCACGGCTTTTCGGAGTACCGAATCCTCTTTTCTATCGTCTTATGTATGGGCTACAATCGCCCCGTGCCGTTCCGGAAGGAGTAGCTATGAAATCCTGCTATACCCTTGCTCTCTTTGGTCTAGTCTTGGCATTGCCCACGACCGCCTTTGCGCTGCGGCGTGAGGCGTTTGGCAATGCGGCCATATCCGACCTTGGTGACATACCCCAGGGTGTTGCCGGCGTGGTCATTTTACCGAGCAGAGTTTACTGCCAAACCGGCGACGGCCCTCAGAATTTCTATTATCGCGGCGATGCGCGGGCGCTGGAGGAGGCGCTAGGGCGATTCGCTAGCGTCAAGGGTGAATCGCACCAGCTCATCGTTTTACCAGGTCCCGCTCAAACACATTCTTTCGACGGAAAACCGGTGGAATTCGATTGGCAGTTCACTCTGTCCCGGGGCAGATAC
Source organism: uncultured Planctomycetota bacterium (assembly GCA_963750865.1). GTDB lineage: Bacteria > Planctomycetota > Planctomycetia > Gemmatales > Gemmataceae > CAVVSQ01. Next base: position 12,959 of record CAVVSQ010000011.1, on the reverse strand, counting down.
CGGGCCCTTTTCAAGCGGGATGATGCTGTCTTGCGCGTCTATGTCAACCTTCAAAAACCCCGGCCTTTGGACGCCCAGACGGTGGAAAAATGGCTCAGTGATTTGGATAGCGAGACCTTCGCGCCGCGCCACCAAAGCCATGGAGGAGTTGGCTAAGCTGGGCAACGACGCCAAGCCATTTCTTCGCGCCGCCCTCAAGGGGCAGCCTAGTCTGGAGAAACGCCGCCGCGTCGAGAGTTTGCTGGATCGGCTGCCGCGCGGCTATGACGTAACCGATTTCGAAATACCGTCCGGCCTTGCCCTGGTGACTATCGATGACCTCCTGGCCCAGAATCTTAAAAAGATGCACGATCCGGATACCTATCTGAGCGGCGACGCTCTCGAAGAGCTGGCGCCGCTGGCTCTCTACAGCGACAGAGTTATTCCCGCCATCATGACGATGCTGGACAATGGCAAAAACGAATGGGTGCGCCGCGTCGCGGCCCTGAACCTAGCCGATATCGGCTTTTCGGCTCGCTCGGCCCTACCGATTCTAAAAGAAGGCCTCCATGACCCGGACATGAATATCCGCAAAGTTTTTCAAATGGCGTTCGAAAAACTGGACAAAGCCGCCTCCAGGCCGGCAGAAGAGACGCGGACGATGGTGGCTATTGCAGAGGATATTCGGGAGTTGAAGAAACCGAAAGAAAAGCCTGCCCCGGAAAAACCCACCGAGAAGCCAGCGGCCAAGACCATCACTATCCGTGGCAAGGTGGTGGACGACGCCACGGGCGAGCCTATTGGCCGACTCATCACGCAAGGAGGCAAGTTCGACCCCTCCGACCCGAAGAAAGTGACGTGGGGTTACTCGGAAAGCCGCTCGCGCAGCCGCGACGGCTCATTCTCGACCACCATCCGCTGGGCCGAGGGCTGGACCGCCCGCATTGTGGCCGATGGCTATATTCCGCAGCCGGTGCTTGGATCCGCTCCGCCGGCCAACAAAAACGACATCGAAGTGACGATCCGGCTCAAACGGGGGCCCAATGTCCGTGGCGCGGTGCTCGATCATGCGGGCAAACCGGTAAAGGATGCCGCGGTCTTCGCCATCGGCCCGACCGGGGTGAACCTGGCGGCAGGCCAGGCCCTCTGCGCATTGGCGGCAATGACGACGAGGCCCAGGGGGTGCGAACCGACGTGGACGGCCGCTTCGAGCTGCCTTTTGGTGAAGCCAAAGCGCTGGCCGTCTCGCACACGACCTTTGACGCCTGGCCCACGGCGATTCCCGCCAATGGTGAAGTGACTGTCCGCCTGCCGAGGCCGGCCCGTGTTGATATCGAGCTCGCCATCGACGGCGCCGACAAGGAGAGCATCATCTTCTATCAGCTCCTCACGGAAAGCAGGACCGAATTCCCGGGGCTGCGATTGGAACGTAACGTGAAGATGGTTAACCCGGGAAAGCTTTCGCTGGCCGCTCTGCCGCCGGGCAGGTATCAGCTCTGCCGCAGCGTGAGCAACCACCTGGGCGAGATCGGCACCGGGGCCATGCTCGAACGGCAGTTCTTCGAGCTCAAGGCCGGCGAAACCAAGTTTATCCATTTCGTCCGCGAGAAGGGCGCGCGAGTCCGCGGCAAGGCAACGTGGCCCGCGGATACGAAGTTGATGGGTATCGTGATCTCCGTGCGCAGCGAAAAGGCTGAGAAGAGTCCGTTCAACGCGCACGAGTGGACGACAACCTACGCCTCACAAACCGCAGCCGCGGATGGCACATTCCTGACCGAACGGATCGCCCCAGGTAAGTACCTGCTCGTCGCCGATGCCTACACGCCGCTGACGCCGGAACAGCGCTTCCGGACCGGCGTCATCGGTCCCTCGCATCGAGCCCAAATCACCATCGACGTCCCCGCCGACGGCGAGTTGAAGGTGGGCGACCTGGCATTGAAACCGACATGGACAGGCAAGTAACAAAGTGCGTCGGTCCAACACGCCCACGGCAATTCGGCTCTTGGCGTGCTCACGACGCGAATCACCCGCTGGCGCGATTTCTGATGACGTTCATCGCCCCACGTGCCGTAAAAACTTCGCGCCGGGCAAATCTGTCCGCTGCAGCAGAGGTGGCGCCTTGAACGCGGCGCTCCAACCAACGTCAGAAGTAATCGATCCGGCTGAGCCGCAATGGAATTTCCTGGTTCGGTCGGGTCAAGTCCGATCGACCGCATTAGCTTCGGGGTGAAATCTGCTCTGGGGTTGCGAACCGACGAAAACAAAACATCTGTGGGCATCATCTGGGAGTGCGCAAGTTCTATTAGTACCACATTTCGAGGTGGGCTGTGTCAAACCCGCATTCTGGGACGGCATGATTTGGACCTAACGTGAACGCTGCTTAAGGCGCTGCAACGCCTGGCGAGCTTCCCGCCAAACGCTTGGCAAGCCGCGCCGCGGAGACTGCGCAGCTCTACCTGCTGCAACTGCTCTTCGATGCACCGCCCATCGTGTTGTAGCCGCCGCCGCGTCCGGCTCAAACTCGAACCACTTGCAGTCTTTGCACTTGCCACATTCAGTGCCAGTCATGTCTTGTCTCCTGTTGATAGAAGGGCACGTAAGTTACGAGCCTGGGCGGCGAACCACGTCCAGCGCGAAGTCACGCCCCAAGCCGCGGTGCCGCGCGAGGACGATCCACGCCATCGCAAGAGGCTCAAGTAATCGGGCTTCTCGAAGCGGTCCCAGGTAGATTGGCTCGAACCCGATCTGCTCGGCCAGCTTCGCAGCCGTCTGGTTTGCCCCGTCGTCGTCCCCGGCATAGAGCATGGTGACCTTGTGGCCGCCGTAATCCGGGTCGCCCATATTCCTCGCGCCGTTGGTGTTGAATATCTTGACCACGCGGGCCGATGGGGCCATGCGCAACCTCTTCCCCGGCGGAAGTGGAATACCCAAGCGTGAGATGCGTGAGTTCCGGGGTCACGGGGTTGGTGCAGTCCAGCAACACCTTGCCGGACAGGTTCCCGGCCGCCTTAAGTGCGTCGGACACGGCACTCCACGGGACGGCGAGCATGATGGCTTCCGCCTTCCCAGCGTCTCGCATTTCGCCGATCAAGGCCATCAGATTACCGCCGAGGATTTGCAGCGGTTCCAATAGGGAGGTGGTCTTCTTGCTACCAACCGCGTGCACCTTAAGCGGAACAGAGAGGTGACGCTTTCTTTATCGCTATTTTCGGCCCCAGAGTCGTTTTGCGCTGTGCTCTTAGCGGTCACCCGGCCCGTCAACACTGGGGGCAATGGATGCCGAGATTTGATCGCTAAACCCGGTACGCGTGTTTGCCACCTAACGCAAACACCGCCCCACGGCGCCGCCACCAACATCAGTGGCCGAGGCCGTTAGCGTTTGCCGCGGGTAGCGCTAAATGCTTGAACCTAGAGTACACGGCAAAAAGGGTGTGAAGTGGTTCGCCCCTTTGCTTTTTGGGGGCCGAGCTCCTGGGATCTGGCCTCTTCGGATTACCCCAACAACCCATGCACTACGTCCCCCATGCTGGCCACGAGCGGTCGGCGTTGCTGGTCTGAGAGTTGGGCGCGCGGATCGATGCCCAAGCAGTGATAAATGGTCGCGGCAATATCGGCGGGATGAACCGGGGTGGTGGACGGATAGGCCGCGCTGCGATCGGAGGAGCCGAAGACCTGCCCGCCGCGCACGCCGCCGCCAGCCGCTAGGATGGAATAGCAAAAGCTCCAGTGATCGCGGCCGGCATCGTTGTTGATGCGTGGCGTACGGCCCATGTCGCCCATCCAAATCACCAAAGTTTCGTCGAGCAGCCCGCGCTGCTGTAAATCGTTTATCAGCGCCGCCATGCCCCAATCCATCGGCGGCAGCAGCGTGTCTTTCAACGTGCGGAAGTTGTCGCCGTGCGTGTCCCAATCGCGATTGCCCACGGAATAGACGGTGATCAGCGGCACGCCGGCTTCGACCAGCCGCCGTGCCAGCAAGCAGTTTTGCCCGAACGGCGTCGGCCCATAAGCGTCGCGAACCGGCTGCGGCTCATGGCTCAAATCGAATGCGCGGCGACTGACTGGGGATGTCAGCAGCTCGAAAGCCCTGCGTGTGAAATTGTCGAGGTTCCGCATCCCCACCGTCGCAGTGAGCTTTGGACCCGCCTTGGACACCTCGGTCAGGATTCTTCGGCGGGTGTCGAGTTGCCTTCGGTCGGCGTCAGCCAGCACGGAGGTAACGCCCTGAATGTCCAGTAGCCCGTTGACGGGCCGCCTAAATGGAATGGTGAACGGATCGTAGGCTCTTCCTAAACAGCCTGCATTTTGGCCTAAGCTGTCATTGTTGCCGAGATGCCGCAAGTCGCCGAGGGTGACATACGAGAACCCCGCCTCGTCGGCAGGACGCAATTTGCTGACTACGGACCCCAGTGACGGCAAATCCTGCGGGGTCGCGGGCGGCTCAATGCCCAGCGGTCGCGAGCGCGGATGCGGATAACCCGTAAGACACAAATAAGTGCCGACGGCATGATCGTTGTCGATATGGCTTACGGAGCGAGCAATCGCGTAATGCCGCGCCGCCCTGGCCAGCCGCGGCAAATGCTCGGTGATCGCCATGCCGGGCACCGCCGTGGCGATCGGTTGGAAGTCTCCGCGTATTTCCACGGGAGCATCCGGCTTGGGATCGAGAACATCGATATGCGACGGCCCGCCGTAATTGAAGATCAAAATGCACGCCTTGGCCTTGCCGAAGCTTCCCGCCGAGCGCCGTTGCTCGGCTTGGCCTGGCGCCGGTGGCGACGCTGTAGCCCGATGTGCCAGCCAATCGGACAACCAAAGACCGGGAAAGCCCAAGCCGCCCACGCGCAGTATTTCACGCCGAGTCATCGGGTTGGCCGACGTGATGGAAAGCATGCGGGCTTCCTTTCAAGGTTTGCGATTGATCTCACCATTGAAGAAATCTTCCGAGCCGGCTCACGTCCTGGGCTGAACCGCCAATTCTAACATAGCTATTAGCGTGTTTCCTTGGGTGAGTGGTCAGCCAATTCTTCATCGCCGCCGACCCAGGGGCTCACGCGCCGAATTGGGAGAAAAATCCGATGGCGCGCCACTGGAATGAGTTGTTACGGACTACCATGTGGATCACATTGTTGCCGGTGGTCCAGCGGGTGTGGCCATTTTGCGCATCGAACGTGACTAATCCAGCGGCCACCGTCTCTCTATGCGCTGCCAACAGTTTGAATTTCGTAGACCATGTGTGTCTGCCGGGTCGCCCTGGGGATTGCTCCCCAGGGCTCCCACAGATCCGTACTTGCCCAATTAAGGCATACGGCTCGTCAGTCATGGCTTCGCCGCGTAACGATACACTGAGTGGACTACCGTTGCTTTGGGCAGCGGGAATCGGTGCAAAAGACTGAGGAAGCCGGGCCCACGCCAGGTAGCCCTGGCGGTGGTGCCGGGACAGCCATTTCCGCCAGATACACGTCACTGCCCGGCGGAAGCGTTGCAACGCTACCATGTTGCCGGTGATGCCGTAATAGGCGAAGTGACCCCTCAGCTTTTGTCCCAGGGTGCGGCACTGCGCGGCCAGCGGCTGATGGAGGTTTCTCCGGCACCAGTCGGCGATCCTCGTGAGCGCCCGGCTGAACCGGCTGCGGGCCGTCTGACGCTTGACCACCCAAGAGCCCCGACGTGACAAGCCCCAGAAATGCGTGAATCCCAACAGGTCAAACGCGCCTGGTCGGGATCTCTCGGTTTCTGGCCCTGAAACGAAGGGTCTCTGAAAGGGCACCAAGCGGGTCTTCTCCGGATGAAGGGTCAGGCCGAATTTGCCGAAGCGTTTGGGAAGCACTTCCATAACCCGGCGCGCATCCTCTTCACAGGCAAAGCCCATGACGAAGTCGTCCGCGTAGCGAATCAAAAAGGCCCGGCCCCGCAGACGTGGTTGCACTTCCTCCTTGAACCACATGTCCAGCACATAGTGCAGGTAAATGTTGGCCAACAGAGGCGAAATGACCCCGCCTTGCGGCGTGCCCGCTTCCGGTTTCGTCAAGGTTCCTTCTTCCAAGACCCCCGCATTCAACCATTTGCCGATCAGTCGCAACAGTACCCCGTCACGCACTCGTCGCTGAGAAACTCCCGCAAGTGGGCCTGATCCAGCGTGTCGAAAAACTTCTGGATGTCCACTTCCACGATCCAGCCTCCCCCCATGCGCCATCGTCTGCTCCCACAAGGCTTCTGACGCCTGGTGCGCCGACCGTCCCGGCCGGAATCCATATGAACAGTCCAGAAAGTCCTGCTCATAAATCGGTTCCAAAGCCATGACAACCGCTCGTTGCAGTACCTTGTCCGCATACGTCGGTATGCCGATCGGCCGCGTTTCCCCCGCCCGTTCCTTTCGGAATATGCACCCGACGCACCGGCGGCGCCCGGTACGTGCCGGACTTGGCCTGTTCCAACAACGCCCGTAGGTTGTCCCCAAGGTGTTTCGTTGAAATCCTCCGTTCGTTTGTCCGTCCACGCCTGCTGCCCCGTCCGGCCGCGTACGCAGATACGCCTCGTGCAGCCACTTCAGGTCGATGTGGTGGGCCAGGGAAGTCAATCCCCTGTGCGATGCTTGTTTCGCCAGCTCCGCTATCCGTTGTTGTTTCGTGGACACGGTGTCCGGCTCCGATGCTCCGGCCATGTTTCCCTCCAACGGTTCCATAATCCGGCATCCCCTTCCCTCCCCAGGGTTCCCGTGAGGCGAGTTCCCCTGGCTTCTGCGGTACTATGAGACGCTCCGACGTCCCGCCGTCCTTCCCGCCGCGCTTCGTTCTCCTTCGCTTGGCGGTACCATCCCCGTGCGCTCGCTTTCGTCTCTCCTCTCGAACCCGACACCGTACGAGGCCTGGAGTTTTAGGTCTGGCAACCCCAAGCCAGTTTTTGCGGAATGGAAACGACTGGACCTCCCAAGTTCCTGGGAAACCCTCTTGTGTCTTCGCCCTGTTCTCAGACCCCGGCGAGACCGGTGGCATCTAGCCATAACAACGCACCGACACGGCCCCCGTTATTCAAACGACGAAGGCTACCCGCGACGATAAACATTTCGGGCTCAATAGCACGGCCTCGACACTCGCTGTCTACGCTTCGCCCGCTGCATCACTACAGAGGACGCAAGATTGAAGCCATTTTCAATGACAGCGCTGCACCGGACATCGTGTCCGTGTGCTGGCTGTACTCGCGAGAATGCTCGGCACCGCTAGCTTTGAATTTGTTAGCAAGGTCATTCGTGTCACGTCGGTGTCGGCGCTTTTCGGTCACCATTCGTGCGTGGTTTGGTGGCGTCGACTACGAATCGCCTCGAACTGCAGGTGCACTCGATCCAGGCATTCAAAAACGGCGCCACCGAGACAGCAGCGGGATTACTTCATGATCTTCGCGATGCGGCCTTTAGGCCCGACTGCCAAGCCTTGACCGGTTTTCGTGAAACCAACGCTGTTATAGCTTTCGCGGTCAAGCAGCTTCCAGGTGGCGCCATCGTCCATTGAAGAATAGGATCCAGCCGTTCCTACCGTGACCCAACGATCGTTCGCCCAACTCACCGCCGATAAAAAGGGCAGCTGCTGGTCGAGACGGGTCCACGTTTTGCCACCGTCGGAAGTGATGGCTGCGGTGACGCCATTGGCGTCGGGTTTGCGATAGTCGCCGCCGACGACCATGCCGTGATGTTTAGTGCGAAACGCAATCGAGAAAATCCCAGCCGATTCGGCGCCAGCCATGATCGGCGTCTTGCTTACCTCCCAGTGTTGGCCTCGGTCCGTGGAACGAAAGACACGCGCCGATTTGGTTCCGCCTGTCGCGAACCAGACGTCACGTTCGCCGAACGTGGCGAGGCAAGTGCCGCTGGCAGCGAAGGCTCCTTCACCGGACAACGCCGGTGGCAGGGCCTTGGCCGCAAGGGGCTTCCAATGGGCGCCGCCGTCGGCCGTTATAATTAATTGGAATCGACCGTTTACCGGGTCGCCCAGGGCAATGCCGTTCCTCTCGTCCCAAAATGCCAGTGCATCGAAAAAGCCGGCAGCGTCGGTGTTTTTGAATTGCAGCGACCAAGATTTGCCGGCGTCGATCGTTTTGTAAATACGGGAAGCCGCGCCAGGGCCGGCACTGAGCAGATAGGCGGTCGCCTCTCCGAAGGCTTCCACATCGCGAAAGTCGAGCTTTTCCGCGCCGGGCACGATGCCAACCCACCAAGATTTGCCGCCGTCGGTAGTTCGCGCGAAAGTGCCCAGGGTGCCGCTGACCCAGGCGACGTTCGCACTCACAACGGATAGGCCGCGAAAGTCGGATTTCGTGTCGACGGGCTGTGGTTGCCATTGGCCGAAAGCCGTTGGGACGCAGAGGCCGAGAAGTATCGCCACTAACGTAACGCATTTCATGACCATTGGCCCAGTTCATGTTTTGGAGAATATACACGCCAACATCTGCGGGGGGCGACAATCCGACGCTTGGCCCCGAGCGTGAAGATGTATATCGAAGTACGCGTCGTCAGCCCGCCCGGTTTTGGCGCGGCGAAGACTGCCTTTGGTACATGATCGGGTCGCGGTCGCCGGCTCCAATCTATGCAAATCAAATTGCCTGAGCTTTACAGCGTTCGTTAAGGGAAATGTACGGCCAAGAATGAATCGGACAGCTTTTACCGGGGGTCACGAGAGATGCGAAGGGCTTGCTTCAAAGCAAACCATTGGCATTTAATCACTTCAAGCTAGGTATGATGCGCCTGCGCGGGGGCACGGGAAGTTCAGTCGGCTCTTGAAAATGTGTCGATACTGGATCCGCAAACATAACACCGCGTGCGCGCCTGGGCCGAGGGGATCACTGCGGAAGGGGCCTCTGTTTTGAGGTATCTCTTCAGACAGCCACGCGACCCTTATTCCGGCGTCGCCAATCATAGCAGGCCACGCCGGCGATGCCGATGCCGAGCAAAGCGAGGCCGGTAGGTTCCGGAACGGCATCGACCTGCAATGTGCCATCGAGGCGAACATTGTCCCAGTCCGTTGCCTGGCTCGTGTCGGTAGTGGGCAGCGTGGTAGTGATTTGAATGGTCAACGCCTGACCAAAAAGTGCTGAAAATGTATTGGAATTGGCCAAAAAAGTAGTCTGGTCCTTAAAAGTGCCTGGTGTAGCGCCGATATTGTCCATCGCGCTGGCAACCACGGTGCTGCCGGCAAGCAATTGGATCTCTGAGCCAAGAGTTGAACTCGCACCTACGCCATTCCGCGCCTCCTTCCTCGACGGTGAGGGTGTATGCAGTGTTCGCCGTGAAAACCGCACTCAGCGTTTGTTGGAAACCAGAGCCCGCGACCGCGTGCTGTGCGGACCCCAGATTCTCGCCGAAGATGCCGGGGTAGCCCGCTCCGCCGTTGGCGGGATCAGTGGTGGCGTTCGCGCCCACATATTGAACATTTCCGCCGCCGAGTTCATAAGGGTTGTACGCGAAAACGTTACTCGTGGTCCCGATGGGAGTCCATGAACTGGGGGCAGCAGTGGTCATTGTTGCCGGACTCTCGAAACCGGGATTAGCCACCGAGATGGCACCGGCTTGCGCCGCGTCCAGTCCCACAAAGAAAGTTAAAACTGCCAGGCCAAAACGCCGTATCATCGTCAGATTGCCACGCACGAGAGTGATCTCCTTAATGGGACCGATCGCTTTGGTCGTTTTCATTTGGGCCCGCGCAATCGCTTCCGATTTCTTGCCAGGACGCGCCATCGGTCGCACGCTCATACACCAAACGCGGCGAAAACCAACCGGACTATCTTAGGGTTCAGTTCCCGTATGTCAAATGGGCTGCTTATCATGAAAATGGTTTCTCTATTACATGCAATCACACCGTCCCGCACTTGGCACAGGCCAAACGCCAATCCGCTCCTAGTGCTTGGTCACCATTAAAATGTCGGGTTGTCAGCAGCTTTGAAAGCGTGACAGAGGCGCGCTATGTCCCGGGCCAGTGGGCGCAACGTGGTCGCGGAGTTGGCGCGGTCGTAAAGCAACAACGACTGAAAGGCGGCGAGGAGCGAGGTGCAAAAAGCGCCTCGAAGCGAAGTTAGCGATTCGCTTCGAGACTTGAACAGCGGGAGCATTCGCCTCCCGTGGACCGAAGTCATTTTGTTTGTCAAATTGGCAAGTGTCGCAGGAAAGAGTGACGGAAGCTCGATGAAAATCATGCTTTCCGACATCCACCCGGGCGTCCGATGTCCGACCGGTGACCCGTCCAAAGGCAGCTCGTAGCTCGCGTTCATCACTCGAATTTGATGCCGTCCAGCCAGACTACGAACGGCTCGCCGCCCCAGGAATCGAAGCCAAGCGAGAATCGCTCGATGGACTTCGGCAGTTTGCCCTCCGTGGACCAGCCGGCGGCGCCGCGCAGCGGAATCGCTAGGCGGAGCCAGCCCTCGCGCGCCTCGCTGTCCGCCGGCGAAGTCGCCAGTTCGTTCTTCGGTTTGATGCGATAGACCGCGCCGTGCGGACCGTACAGTGTCACGAGCGGATTGCCGTCCTGCCATCCGGGCACGTTGGGATTCCGCGCCCGCAGCCAGAGTGTCAGGTGCGTTTTCTTGGCGGGATCGATCGCGGCGTCCGCGGGCAGCGTGAAGCGAAGTTCCGTGCGTCCCCCACTGTACGGCGGCCCCACGCTTGCCCTTAGGCTCGATTTCCCGACGAGCTTGAACTTGTCGTCATCGGCGAAAACGACCTTCGAACCCGGATCAACCCAGTCCCATTTCGCCGCCTGCCCTTCGGTTCCGACCTCGCTGCCGTCCGAGACGGCGTAGACATTACGCCACGCCAGGGTCGAACGCGATCCATTGGAGACCGTCACGCCGACGCGATAAAACCCCGGCTTCGCGAAGGCATGTTCAAGCTTGGCGCTGGTGGAGATGGCGCCGTCGCCCAAGTCCCACCGATAGGTCAGCGGCTTTCCGCGATGGGTCTTTGCTGAGACCAGCATTAAACTCCACCTTCTGGCCCACGCGCACGTTTTCCGGCCCTGCCATCGTCAAGAGCGGCGCCGCCGTGACTCTGGGGTCCACGGGCCGCTCGGTGAAGTTCGTGACTCCGGCGCCCTTGTGCACGTCGCTCGTGTTGTTCTTGAAGACGTTGGCCCCCGCGTCGATCCAGTCGGCGTATTCAACGAAGATGCCCCAGCGATTTTCCATCAGCGTGTTGGCATCCACGACCCAGTGGTAGGCTTTCCATTGCTTTCCCTGGCTGCCCTGGTCGCCGATGGCGGCAATGCCGGCGCCGTTGTTGCCGGTGCACGTGTTCCCGCGAACCGCGATGTGCGATGCCGAGCCGAACATGAACACGATGCCGGCATGGCCGCTCTTGGGAAGGTGAGGCGAGTTGTGGCTGCCTTTGGGATCACCGTTAAACGAGGCTTCATTGCTGTCCAGAACGGTGCGGTCCGAGCCGCCCATCCAGAACCCGTAGCTGCAATGGTTGGCCTTGTTGCTGTAGAACGTATTGCCCGGCGACCAGCACTCGAAGCCGTTATTGTTGGCATACGAGCAGTCGTTGCTCTGGAACATGATTGCCGGTGCTGATCCAGTTGTTGAGCGAGCGGATGAAGATGCCGTCGCCTCCATGCGTGCAGGAATTCTTGATGAAGAGGTTGCGATCCGAGCCGGTCTCGATCAGCACGCAGGTTGAATCGCGGGCATGGACCTCACCGGGTTTGATACGGATTCCGTAGTCGAGCTTGTTGTCGCTGATGCGATTATCGCAGGCACGCCAGAGCTTGAGGCAGGTGTTGGAACAGCGGGAGAAATCATTGCCGCTGAGCGTGTTCCTGTCCGAATGATCGAGGACGCAACCGTCCCAGACGCGGTTGGCCTTACAGTTCTTGATCGTGGACTCGTGCACGTTCGACGAGCAGAATGCCCCCGCGCCGTCCGTTCTCCCCCCAACCATATTCGGGGTCGTGGAAGTTGTCCGAGAAGTTGCAGTTTTCGATCGCCCACTTGTTGCCGGCCTCAATCCGAATGCCGGTTTCGAAGCCGCGGACGTTGACGTTCTTCAGCCGTGACACCGGACACACCCTTCGCCTCGATTCCGATGCCCTTGTAGGTTTTCGGATTGCCGCCATCAATGCCGATCACCCATGCGCCCTTACCGTCGATGGCGACATTCGAGGCTTTCACAATCAGGCGGCCATAACTCTTCTTGGGGTCGAGCGTCGTGTCCTTTGTCACTTCGAGAACCGGTACATCTGGTCTGAAGTCGCGACGAGGATCGGCCGAGACAACGCTCGGGGCGAGTAGGATCGAACAAAACAAGGCGAAAGTATGCTTCACGATGGAACCCAGAGCAACATTCAAGGTCAACTAAAGGCCATGAGTCAGTTTATGCAAGTATTGCTCAATGCTATGTCGGAATGCCGTTCAACCGGCGCCATTCGGCGTCATTTTATGCCACAGCCTGAGTACGCCCTGGTCCGGCAAATCGATTCCATTGAAGGACGGCTCGATTCAATGGACGACTCCCCGTGTACAGCAACCTGCGCCGGTTCCGACACCCGCAGCGTAATTCGGCTCTTGGCATTGCGCGGGTCGGTTGGCTTGACCCCAAGTAGCTTTCTGGGCCAAGCCCTGCTTCGGAATTTGAGGCCCGGCGCACGAGCCTCTGACCGGGACGGGACGTGCCGCCTTGATACGGGAGCAGAACAAGCGTCCGCGCCAACACTTTTTAACAAGGCAATAGCGTCGCCCTCGGGCTGTATCACTTTTGCTGCCTTTGTATCGTTTGTGAGACGATTCGCGCGGCTGCTGCGGCTTGTCTCAACCGACAACTATTTCCTTAACTCTTTACGATAAAACAATTTAAATTAAGTAATCACGGCCGTGCGCGTAGTTGGCACTTGGGTTGCGATGATATTGCACATGACCTGGAGCAACATTGCCACCGGCTATACCGGCATCGTGCATTTCAGCAGCGGCGCTGCTCAGGCGGTGCTGCCGGCGCGAGC
>CAVVSQ010000010.1:0-81595 GCA_963750865.1 uncultured Planctomycetota bacterium | reverse complement strand
GGATCCGGCCCTTGGTGAGTTCGGCTTCAGTGCCCTCGTTGACCGTTTGGCCGTTAATAACCAGTGCAATGGAGTCGCCCCTGCAGGTGATTGTATTGGTTCCACTCACCGATCTTATTTTCCACGCGATCCTTGAGGCGGTAGATGACGGTTAATCTGCGGGTCGCGCCGTTTCGGGTCAATCTTTAACTTGAACTGATCGACCAGCCAAAAGTCGCCGGCATGGCCAGCCTCCAGCTGAGCCTCGACTCCCTTTGGCCAGATCTTGTCCGGTCCGGTGACATGGACGAACACGCCGCTGTTGCGATACCGCGCAACTTGTTCGCCCCTATGGCCATCTCGGTACTTTGAGGACGTAGTTATCGTATTTCTTTTCGGTAATGAGGTAGCCGTTCACACTCCCCTCGCAGACAATTATGCCGCCATCGACTTTCCACATTGCCTTCGGGCTCACCTTGGTCGAAGGGTCGAGGAATATCTTCCAGCCACTCAAATCTTTGCCATTGAAAAGCTTGGTCCAACCTTCCTCCTTCTGTCCGCCCTGCTATTCGGCGCCTTAGTTCACAGCCGCTGACGGTAAGATAACCACCGCCGCGAGCCCAGCCCCCTGCGAAGCATTGTGTGTCTCCTGGCAGCGGGCATCACTGCGACCAGCTTTTCGGTTGGCGATCCCAACGATGGCTTCGCAAGGTGGTTAGCAGGTGAGCGGGCAAAGGTTCGCTTGCGCTGACCGCCAAGTTGGCCTCAACGTGGGCCGCCTTGCGCATGCCGGGAATGACGGTGCCGACGTCGGAATTGGCGAGTATGAAGGCAGGGCCAGATCCGCCATAGATGAACCTGCAGGCACGAGGGCCTTGAGAGCTTCGGCCCGGTCAACGCTCGCGTATTAAGTTTTCCGGCACGAAGTAACTGTTCTGGCCAATCTCCCTCAGGCCAGCGACTTTCCTTGGTGAGCTGTCCTGTCAGCGTTCCTTCGTCAAAGGGCACTCGGGCAATGACGCCGACCCCAAGTTCCCGACATACCGGAAATAGCTCGTCCTCGGGTGCCTGGTCGAAGATGTTGTAAATCACTTGTACGCTGCTCGATAAGGCCCGTTCGCAGTGTCCTGAGCCCGTTCCACGGCTCCCACCGGTTCAGGCTGATGCCGATTGCCCGGACCAGACCCTCTCGTTCTAGAGCTTCTATCTCCTTTTGCCAACTCTCGTCCTTAGCCCAGGCGTTCTCCCAGACATGAAACTGAGTAGGTCCGACGGTCGCGAGGCCCAGGCTTGCTAGGCTTTTCTCGGCATATAGGCGGATGTGATCTGGTGGAAATACGTCGGGAATGCGTCGCCTCGCTCGGGAGGGCCAACGGCCATTGCGGGGCGGAACTTTGGTCGCCACGTACAGCCTTTTTCCGGGGTTCGGGCGCACAAGCTCCCCGAGAAGTCGCTCACTCTGTCCGTTTCCGTATGCCCAGGCAGTGTCGAAGAAGTTACAGCCCAGGTTGGCGGCGATTTGGACCGTCTGCGCGATTGATCGTCGTCGGCCCCGGTCCAGCCGACCATGCCCCACATGCCGTAACCGATTTCGCTGACTTGCCAACCGGTCCGCCCGAATGTCCGGTACGCATGGTTTCCGCCCTTTTCGAAAGCCAAGCGACTCGCTTAGACAGTCTGGCCGTCCGCCACAGGAAAAGGATAGGGGGCAGCCAACAAAAATCCATGCACTACGCGGCCGGTTTAGGGGAATGCTTGCTCTGTTGGATCCAACTTTAGGCTACAGCTTTCAAAAGCACGATGTCGCAAGTTTCGCACGCAGGGATAACATTCACGTTCTGCGCGGTGCCGGATCTGGCGGCGCACGCTGATCCGAGCAGACGCTTGTGGCGGAGGATGCGGCAGAATAGTAGCGGCAATGGGTACCATCGACCGGATACGTCGAGCGGTTTCAGCGGACGCAAGCCAACCCTTGCGTCCACTTACTCGAGCGGTTTAGCCGTCGCGGACCCCGGCGGCATGGATTCCTGGGTCCGCTCGGCTGGGTCAGGAGCCGACCCTCGCCCATTTTTCACCAATTCGCCGCTATCACCAATAGAAATTTCGTGCTCTGGTATTAGTCTTGTGCAAGCCCTTCTCCCGCGCTCTTGATTCTGCCCTGCAAACTCCCTCGCTGAATGGCTCCTGCGCCGAACTGATCGCGAATCGCATCCACGGTCCGGTCCAATGAGCTTTGTTTTTTTTGCCGCTCCATGTCAAACAAATCACCTTGGATCGCCGGCCCGCGGCTCAGGTTGCTGGCTCCGATTCCTGAAAGGCGAATGGGCAATAACCCGGGCACCAAGGAGCGTTCCAACACTGGCCGCTGCTTTCGCAAAAACATCCGTCGAATGCGTCGGTTGCGCCAAGGACTGAGAGCGGGAATAGGTATGAAAATCCGACGTCCGGATCTTCAGTTCAACGGTTTTGGCATGGACGCCAGCATGGCCACACGGCTTGCCAAGTGGTCCACCAGGTCGAGTAACCAAAACCGCAATGTCGCCTGGTCCGTGATATCGTGATGAAAAGTGGTTTCCGTACTAATGGATTTCGCTTCCCGGTCTGGGACCACGTGTCGACCGTCTTGGCCATGAGCCAACTGCCAAAGGAGATGGCCAGTGTGGCCCAAGTGATCGATTAACGATTGCTCCGTGCAAGCGGCAATCTGACCGATCGTGCGCAGGCCAAGGGCTTGTAATCTCTTTTCACCGGCAGCCCCGACGCCCCAGAGGCGATTAACCGGCAGCGGTGCCAGAAATTCTGCAATTTTTTCCGTTGGCAAAACCAAGAGACCATCGGGTTTGCTAATGTCCCCTGCCAACTTCGCCAAGAACTCTGTCGGAGGCAACGCCGACCGAAGCGTTCAGTCTTGTTTCATGCTTGATGCGAACTTTAATCTTACGAGCAATTTCGGGACCTGGGCCGAACAGTCCCGGCAGCCCTTGACGTCCAAGAACGCCTCATCCAAGCTCAATGGCTCGACGAGAGGCGTGAACGTCTGAAGGATGTCTCGGATTTCGCCGACTGACCGCAGCGTAATGCCGTCATGCGAACTGGCAAGACAATGGCCTGAGGGCAAAGTCGCCTGGCTTGAGCCATGGGCATTGCGTGATGGACACCAAACGGCCGAGCTTCATAAGAAGCTGCGCAGACGACGCCGCGTCCTTCGAGTACCGCCGACGATGACCGGTTTACCGCGTAGATCGGGCCGGTCGCGCTGCTCGACGGACGCATAGAAGGCGTCCATATCCACGTGCAAGATGGTCAGCGGGTCAGCGTCCATTCCAAGAAGCCTCACCCTCACTTCAAGCTGATCGCCCATTCCCGCACCACGCGGGCCATTTCAACGAATACATCCTCCTCGCTCTTGCGGGAGCGTTTGAGGACGCGGAATCCGTGATCGGCGGTGTCCAGAAGGTGGAGTTTCGCGGGTTTGCCCAGCTTTTTGCAGACCGGTTGCAAAAGGTTCAGGTCTGCCAGGTCGTCGGGCGTGCCGCTGAGGAAGAGCATCGGGACGGTGATGGTGCCGAGGTGGTCTGAGCTGCTTCGTGTCTGGCTTCCCGGGCTGATGCAGGGGAAAGGCAAAAAGGACCAGGCCATGCACCCCAACAAGCGGGCACTCCGAAGCTGCCGTGGAAGTCATGCGGCCGCCGAAGGAATGCCCGCCGGCTAGAAGCGGAATGTCGTTAGCAGACCGGGCGGCCGTCGCGACCGCTGAGCGAACGGTCATGGTGCAGACTTCTTGGGAATCGCGTCCCCGGCCGTGTTCCATATAAGGAAAGTTGTGATGCGGTTCTGCGGGAGGCGACAGCCTCGTCGCACAAATACCCGCGGATGTGTACTTGACCGAATACCAGCCGAGAGAATCCTGAACCTGGCAATCGTCGAGGAACCAAATGCGCACGACAGCTTATTTCTTCGGCTTGGATTTAGGGCAGGTGACCGACCGGTCAGCGCGGCCGTTCTCGAACTCACGGGCAGGCCCGCTCCTGAGGGCATGCCGCCCCACACAAACACGTCTGGCAGTTGAACTGCTGCGGTCGTAGCGCTGGCCGGTGGGCACGTCTTATCCAATTATCGTCGACGACGTGACAGAACTGCTAAGCAAGCCTCCCTTGCGGTATGGCCATCTGGCGATCGACGCCACCGGCGTGGGTCGGCCCGTTGTGGACATGTTCGTCAAGGCCGGCCTGGCCGTGGACCTGGTCCCTGTCGTTATCACGGCAGGCCGCAAGCAGAGCTATCAAGACGGCTATTACCATGTGGCCAAGGCCATCCTCGTCTCAAATTTGCTTAAACAACTGCAGGAACGCAGGCTGCGTTTTGCCCAGGCGATGCCCGAGACCGCCGTCCTTATACGGGAGCTGCAAAGCTACCGTGTCAAGGTCACGGCCGCGGCCCATGAAGTGTTTAACGCCCGGAACGGGTGTGCACGATGATCTTGTGTTAGCAATAGGGCTCGCTGCGTGGAGCGGAAGAGGCCAAAATCACGCTTGGTAACTTCGGAGTCGATATCCCCCGTCCGGGATAATTACAAGGTGAAGGGCCAGAATGTTCCCTGCCAGGCCTATGCAGACGCGACCATTCGCAATGATGGATTCCGCGGCTTGGCGGCGTTACAACACGGTACATTTGTAGCATATTCGCTAATTTAGATTGGGCTGAAGCTCCACGAGTGGCATCTAAGCGTCGGCGGCTAAGCAGAAATGCGGATCGCCGCAGACCGCGCAGGCTGGTCATTGCTCACCGAAAAATAGGTTGACACGATTTCCGCGTAGGGGGCATGTTTACTCCGTGCGCGTGTGGCACCGCGAGGCAATTCCGTATTACTCCCAATGCACTTCTGGCCTCCGAAAAACCACCCCCCCTCGAAAACAGTAGGGCGCCGTTTTCCTTCGGCCTCGATGCGACGGGGTTCTCCGGCCTCCGGAAGATGACAGTTTCCGGCGCGACCCGGGGAATGTTTTAACGATTTAATCTACGCGTTCCGGATCGTCTCGCTGCCCAAACCAAACGCTGCCTTGATGCAGATTTGCAGGTATGCCTTTCGTGAGACCATAGCTCTGTCAATTAAGATTTGACTCTAAAAAGAGCTGATCAGACATATGTCACACCATTATTACCTATACACCACACAACCATAAGTCAGGCGGCCATTTAGGTCATTTTATCACAGCCCAAGGTCTGCCAAACGACCGGCTATGACCACTTGGGAGGAAGCACTCATTGAGAGCCATTTCGGACTCTCGGCTCTCTCTCAGAGTCTTTCGAATCCCGTCCTAACCGCGGAGCCGGAGATATTTCTCGAACTCGCTGTGACCCGCAGTTAGGCAAAATGGCGCGTATATTTCACACGGAGTTGTCGATTTATCTGCGTTTTTTCGAGGTTTATCGCACGCTGGATGGCGTTTCTCCGTGCCCACCGTTGAACGACAATCTTGTGGTCGAAAAATCGGCGGCGTCGGCGGCACGGTCGCTCGTTGGCTGGGCGTTCCGGCTCGGCGAGTTCCTCGACATTCGCGAGGAAGCGGACTGCTTGCTGACGTATTGCAAAATCCTTGTTAGTCAACTCCCCAATTGAGCGGCGAATTTTAGCGTAATCGAGCGATGCCACCGGGCGCATCTCCTAGGCAACAACGCATGTATCACCCCGAGCCGGAGTGCGGCAAATTACCTCATACGCTGCGTGAGCATCCGCCTTGCCCATTATCCGCCATAACTCGCGCGGTATCGGAACGGCCAAAACAATCCGCGTATTCTGGTGTCCGGGTTATCCTGGACGGTTTCGTGACAAGCGTCAGGAATTGGCGGCGGCTCGTTTCAAGGGAAAGAAGTCACTGCGACGCTGGCGTTGATGACGCAGGCCGGAAAGCTCGCGACGCTGGCTCAACGTTCAACCGCTTGGCAACCTCCACGGTCGCGATGATGAGCCACGGTGCACAGACGCCCGCCGCACAGACGGCAGCAATTGGGCCATGCTGGTGTGCGACGTAAGAGTTGGCTGAGGAAGTCCAAGGCGTTGAAACCGCGCTGCCAGCAGGTGCGCCAGACCGACATCGTTCGGTCTTTTTACGGTTTGGCCCATCAATGCTCCACCAACAAGTTTCTACCCGTAAAACGTCGAGCCCTTGCGCGCTTTGGTCGGATCGACCGCGTTGGTTCTGCTGCACAGCCAGAGGACGGCGTCGGCGATCTCCTCGGGCCGGCCCAGCGGGGCCATCGTCAATAACTCGTCGATCGGGGGCCTCATCGGCATTGCCGGTCGGGCCACCTACCACGCGACCAAGCACGGGGTCATCGGGCTGACGAAGAGCGCCGCGCTGGAGTACGCCGCTGGCGGCATCCGGATCAATGCGGTCTGTCCGGGGACCATCGACACGCCTATGGTCGCGGCCATGCTCGCCAAGGAGCCGGATGCGATGAAGGACGTTTTGAGAGACCTCCCGATCGGGCGGCTGGGCCGGCCCGAGGAGATCGCCGACGCCGTCCTCTGGCTGTGCAGCCCGGGGGCGGGCTTCGTCATCGGCCACGCACTCGTAATCGATGGCGGCTACACGGTGCGCTCAGTGCCACCACTAAGGTGCGGAACGGGCGAGCCACGGGCCTTGGCCGCCCAAAAATTCTGCCGGGTGGCATGCCCGCCGCATTTTGGGCGGGCATGGTGGGGACTTCAACCTCGGCATGCGCCAGCGCCGCCCGCAGACCATCCGCCCAACCTGCCCGCTCACGTGCGTTCCTTCGGCGAAGGGAAGTCACGGTGATGCCTTCGTTTTTTCCCCGACCTTGGCCCAGTCCTTCGCTTTGGTCAAATCATAAATGTTTTCGGCAAGTTCGGCGACATCAACTAACGACGACTTGACGGCGAGCTGGTGCTGCTGTCCCAGGGTCTGCCAGATCTGGATGCCATCCTGGGCCGCCATCAACTGACGCACCCCGCCAAAATCCAGCACGCCAGTAAAAATCAGGACGCCAACCACTGAGCTTGCCCCTCAGACAGGTAACAGAACGGGCCGGGACATCCCGGCCCGTTCTGTTGCAGCGAGCGCGATTTCATTTCCCCCTCGGGCGGTCCGCCGGCGCCGGCGGGGTCCGCCGCGACTGCCGGAGCCGGCTTGGGTGTTGTCAGTTCCGGGGCCGCTCGCCCCGGCGTGCGCCTTGGAACCACGGCGCGACCAGCCTGACGCAAAAAATTGAAATGCGCGACGGTAAAGCACCTCATGCCGTTACTATTGGTGTAGACAAGACTCGACGCGACGGCCGGACGAGTAAATCCTTCATCTTAACGTTGTCTCGTGGACCACACACCCCCTGAAAATTAGACCATTGGGTGCTCGTTGGTCTTGATATGTCGTGGCAGATGCGGTCTTGGAGCACAGTGATCTTCTTTACTTTCCAAAGGATTGGTCATGAAACTCAGTCACATGTTCGCGTCGCTAACAATTGCTTTAACGGCTTTTTCCGCGCTGGCGTTGGCAAATGATTGGCCGGGATTCCGGGGAAATAATGGAGGCATTTCCTCGGATGCGGATTTACCTCGGCAGTTGTCCGCGGACAACGTCCTTTGGAAAAGCAAATTGCCAGGAGTGGGCACGTCAAGTCCGATCACTTACGGTGACAAAGTTTTTGTAACCTGCTACACGGGATACGGAGTCGCAATCTCCAAAGGCTTCGGCGGAGGCCCCAAGGCGGACTTTGGCGGGCCAAAGGGGGGAGGCCCCAAGGGTGGGTTCGGAGGTCCAAAGGGAGATAAAGGCAATTTCGGCAAGGGAGGCTTCGGCAAGACCGGACCCCCCGACCCGGACCAGAAAAAACTCAAACTCCTCGTTCTGTGCCTCGATGGAACCAAAGGCGACGTCATTTGGCAAAAAAAGATTGAGCCCAAGTTGCCCGAAAATAACTTTTCCGGAATGATCCGCGAGCATGGCTATTCGTCTAGCACCCCCGTCACCGATGGCGAACGCCTCTATGTCTTTTTCGGCAAGTCCGGTGTCTTCGCGTTTGACCTGGACGGGAACGAGCTATGGCGCGCGGACGTCGGCGCCGGCATCCATTCGATGGGCTCGGCGTCCAGTCTCGCGCTCTACAAGGACCGTGTCATTGTCAACGCTGCCATTGAAAGTCAATCTCTTGTCGCGCTGGATAAAAAGACAGGCAAGGAAATATGGCGGGCTAAAGGGCTGGGAACCACGTGGGCTTCACCCGTGTTGGTTGAGAACAAAGGTCACAATACGGAACTGGTGTTGAACTTACCCGGCAAGGTCGTGGCCTACGATCCCCAGACCGGCAAGGTACTGTGGTATTGCGCGGGAATCGGCAGTCCAGGCGGCATGGGCGGCACTTCCACAACGCCAGTAGAGAGGGATGGAATAGTTTATGTAACCGGTGGTGGTGGTCCCGAGCCATTGGCTACGTTGGCCGTCAAAACCGGCGGCACGGGCGACGTTAGCCAAACCCATGTCCTTTGGCGTCAAAGGGTCGGCAGCAGCTACTGCTCACCGCTTCTGGTCGGAGATTACCTTTGCTGGGTCGATGGCGTAGTGCAAGGCCTTGCGCTTGCCGACGGCAAAACCATCGTCAAAGACCGCCTCTATGACAGCCGGGGCGAATACGTCTCCGCTGTCGCGGCCGGAAACAGAATTTTCGCCCTCACACGCCAAAACGGCCTCTTTGTTCTGGGTGGCACATCCAAGCTTGAGAAAACGGACCACTTTGATTTCGACGGCGACGACAGCCTCTTCAATGCCAGCCCAGCGATCAGCAATGACCGCCTGTATCTACGTTCCAATAGGTATTTGTATTGCCTGGGAAAAAGGCCGTGAAGTTCAAGTTTCCAATTGTTAATCATGGCTGAGAAACCTCGTGCGCCTGCGCCGGATCATTCATCTTGGCGTCGAAAAACTTGCGGCGGACATGCATCCAGCAACCGATGTGCGTGGCGCCGGCCGCGTACAGCGTGACCGTGCCGATGTCAGAATTGGCTCACGGCCAACCCCAACCCGGTCACGGCGGGCAGCCTTGTAACCTTGACCGTCTCCGGCATCTTGAAACGCAAACCGACGAGCACCATAAGCAATGTGGTTTTCTACGTGGATTCCATCGGGGCACGCCGATAACCGCCACGCTTATCAGCAACAGCAGCGGCACCTGGACCTATTCCTTCGACACGACCGGCCTGGCCACGGGCACCCACACGCTTTACGCCGAGGCGGTGGACAGCAACGGGATCTTCAGCGATCCGCTTGCGATCACGCTCACGCTGCAATGAGCGAAAGGCTAGGCAAACTTCCGAAGTCCTGGCGACTTCGGAAGTTTGGCCGCTAGCGGCGGGACTTAGCCGCGCCGTGGCTACGTTGCCTGCGGCCGACGAGGTGTTGCCAGCCGGGTGGTAGACCTCATAATGGCCGAGACAAATCCCTCGAACTCTTTTCGGGAAACAATTGAAGCGGAACCGCCGCACGCCGGCATGGGGTCGGTTTCTGTCCCAAAAATGGATGATACCGAATGGGAATTGCGTCCGCTCCGGGTGCGACTTTTTGGCAGGTTACTGAGTGGACCTTGTGCGCGGAGGTCGGATTGCGAAAACCGTCGCGGCTGCCGAAGCCGCGGGCCGTGTACTTGATCCACTGGATCTTCGAGTTCAAGCCCTCCGTGATGGCGTTGGTGATCGGGCAGCGGCACCAGTTGAGTAAGATGCTCAGCCGGCCCTTGAGAGTCTTGGCCAGTCGCTGAATTGGCCTCAGCCGGCAGCGGCTGATTGACTTGGGCCCGGGCGTACCTGGGGTCCAGCTCGACGGCCCGGCGGTGCGTCAGGGATAAACGCCATGGAGGCGATTGCGCCGCTGCGGCGACGCGAACTGACGGCTTGTCTCGGGGCGCACCTACGGCCATTGCTGGCCTCTGGCTTGTTCCACGCCTGGACCGATATGAATTTTACGGTCGGCGATATGCTGACCCTTTATGACGGCGCGCCTTGTCCGCCGATAACCGTGTCGCCGCTGAATCGAGGCAGCGCATGTTTACGATGATGAAGGAGGCCGATGCATGCAATACAGTTTAGAAGCAGTTCGAATGAGTAAATGTCCTTGGCTCACGGCCGGCGTCGATAAACAAAATTCATCGAGCGCGTTGGTTTGCAACACTTCGAATTCCGGACCTGCCTTGACCACGTAGGTGGTGCCGTCTTCGCTTAAGAAGAACAACTTGCCGTTGTAGGCCCAGGGCGAAGCGGTGAATGAGGCGTCGGCCGGGAAACGCTGCTTTCCGTAGATCTCTTTGCCTGTCCGGGCGTCGTGGCATGCAAGAAAACCGCGATCGAAGAGAGTGTAATAGTGCTCGCCGTAGACAATCGGCGAAGGATTATAGGGCCCCGCCTGCGGGTGAAACCATACGATAAACTCATTCGACTTCGCTTCGCCCTTCAAGGAGATGTCGCCTGAGCCTCCCGGCTTGATTGCGAACACGGGGCGCTTCGCGTCACCAACGTACCCAGACGCTATGAAGAGCAAACCGTGGGCGGCAAACGGCGATGGAATGACGAGGTTCGACATGCGGCCGTCGAACTCCCACAGCAATTTGCCGGACAAGTCGTAGCTGCGATTCTTGAGTTTGCCACAGGTGACGATCTCGGTGCGCAGCTTGTTCTGCCAGATGAAGGGCGTCGCCCACGTGGTCTTTTCCTCGCGCTCGTGCGCGAGCGCTGCTTGCCGGTTGCCGCGTCGAACGAGGCGAGATACGAGCGTTCTTGGTTGTCGTACAGCACAAAAACCTGGTCATCATGGACGACCGGCGACGCCGCGGCGCCGTAGTCGAGAAATGTCTTTTTCGGTTCGATCATGTGCGCCCAGAGCGGCTTGCCGTCGAGTCCGTAACAGTACAAGCCAAGGTCGCCGAACAATACATAGAGGCGCTTGCCGTCGGTGGTCGGCGTTTCTGCGGCGTAGCCACTCTTGGGATGACGCGGCACCTTCGGCTCACCCTTGTGCGCTTCGTGTTTCCAAAGTTCCTTGCCCGATTTCAAATCGAAGCAATATACCAGCCAATGGTGCATGCCCTTCGCCGGTGTTCTCACTCCTTGGCCGAGGTAAAGGCCTTTCTTGGGTGAAGCTTGGTCACCGTCACTGACGACGGTGGTCACAAAGACCTTGTCGCCCCAAACGATGGGACAGGACAAGCCCCACCCCGGGATTTCGGCAACCCATTTGACGTTTTTCTTCTTGTCCCAGGTATCGGGCAAGCGCGCATCATCGGCCGCAACGCCATCCGCGTGGGGACCGCGAAATCTGGGCCAATAATCCTGGTTCCGGGCGATGCCTTCCTTGGTCGCGTCGCCAGCTTTTGAAAACGCAAGAAGTTTAACCATGCCTTTGCCTAGAGCATCCCCGACCAGGTAATAAGTCTCGGCATTGCCGAATTCGTGATGGCCATGGCCGGGATTTGGTGAATTCTCGGGCAGGCGAACGAAATTGTGCGTCTCGACGAAGATCACGTTTCCCTTGAACTCGGCTCGGCCGGCCGCCTTGGCCTGGGCCTTCCGAAGGGTCGCCCACGCGCCCGGAGCTTGCACCCAGGGCCCCGTCAACTCGCCGATCACGACCGGCAGCTTTGGGGCCTTCAAATCCTTGCGCACGTCCTTGATCAGGTTCACCAGATTCTGCTCGTACTCCGGCACCGCATGCTTCGGATCGACACCGTCGTTCCAGCCGTGATACCAAACGAAGCCGGCAAATTCATAGCCCTGGCCCTTGTAACCGGGGAAGTCGGTCTTAAGGTTCGCGAGCGCCTGACGAACTTCTGTCAGCATCTTCGTGTAATATGGCCCAACGTCACCGCTGGAGCTTGGCGGACGGAAATCCTTGTAAAGGCTCTTGCCGCCCCATGCCGTCTTGATGAGCAGAATTTGGCTGCGAAGGTGGTCGCCCACAACATGGCCGAACTGGAGTTCGGGTCCGAAGTGATGCTTGCCCGCGTAAGGCGAGAATCCCAGCGTGAGCGGCCCCGCCTTCAAGGGCCCATTTTCAGGCTGAAATCGGACCCACACGTCGTCGCGCATGGTCCATTGCCCTTTATCGTTCTTGAGATGCTTGAAGAGGCTACGCTTGGCGGGGTCGTTCAGCAGGGCCTTCAAAGTCCCTTTGCCCTCATTGTAGTCCTTGCCATCGAGGTCCACGACCGCCTGACCTTCCATGTTCGATTGGCCGGCCAGGATGAATATCTTGACGGGTGTTTTTCGCGGTTGGTCGGCAGCAGCAAACGCGCTTGTCGCGCTGGCAATAAGTACCGTTCCGACGAACGCGGCTTGATTCATGTTCTTGTTCCTCCCGTTTGTTACCTTCAAAAAAGTGCCCGCCGGTTCATGGTGGCGTGTGCATCTAATTTTTCATCTGCAGGAGCGGAAAGCGCTCGGACGAATACGGCCCGCCGTTGGCATCGCGCAGCTCTTCAAGACGTCGGCGCATGCGCTCCAGCAATGCGGTGTGGCCTGCCTCGCGCGTGAGGTTTTTCAACTCCTGAGGATCATCTTTGAGATCGTGCAGGAACTCGTACACCGGTTTCTGAGCGAAATACCGCGCATACACATAGCGTTCATCGCGGACCCCTTCCCATTGCGGGATATCCGGATGCACGAAGAGATGCTCGCAGAAGAAGTCGGTCCGCCAGGTGATCCTTTCGCCGCGGACCAGCGGCACTAGGCTACGCCCCTGGTATTCGTTGGGGATGTCGACCCCGGCGAACGACAGCAAAGTCGGTGCGATGTCGATATTGAGCGCCATCTCGTCTGCCGTGTTGCCGCGCCGTTCGGTTGGTAGACGCGGATCCGCAATGAGCATCGGCACGCGCAGCGACTGCTCGTAGTGGACCCATTTGCCGGAAAAACCGCGTTCGCCGAGGAAATAGCCATTGTCGGACATGAAGATGACGATCGTGTTCTCGGCAAAACCAAGGCGTTCGAGCTCGGCGATAAGCCGCCCAATCTCGAAGTCGATGCCGGAAACCATGCGGTAATACGCGCGCACGTTCTTGGTGTACTTCTCTGCCGTATCGAATTGCCAGTACCAGCGGATACGGTTTAAGGCTGCGCGGAGAAACTCCGGCTCCGCCTGAAAGAACTTCTCGTGAACGAGGGGCGGCGGCGGGATGCGAACATCATCGTAGAGACCGTCTACAGTCGTCGGCCACGGATAGAGGTTGTCGAGCTTACCGTCTTCGGCGTGCGGGCTGTTGAAACTAATTGAAAGGCAAAATGGCTTCTTCGCGGTTTGCTCTTGCAGGAACTCGATTGCTCGATCGGTAGCGATCTGGTCGATGTGTCGAGTTTTACCCGATTTCTGCTTGCGCTGAAACGGGTAGCCTATCGGCACGAAAAGATCAAACATCTTTGCGGTTTGCCCTGCATCAACGGTGACGCCAAACTTGCCGATGAGCGCGTTGTGATAGCCCGCCTGCCGCAGAAGAAACGGGTAACTCCTGGTGCAAAACGATGCCGCAAGCGGCGGGGTGCCGAAGGTGAACTTGTGTTTGCGCTCGTAGAGACCGGTGAGAATCGAGGCCCGGCTGGCGGCGCAGATCGGCGTTGTCACGAAGCTGTTGCGGAAGCGGATGCCGCGCGCCGCCAGGCGATCGAGGTTCGGCGTCTTCACGATTGGATGGCCGGCACAGCCCAGGGCGTCGAATCGTTGATCGTCGGACAGGATGAACAAGATGTTCGGCTTTTTCTCTTGCGCATGCAGCGTCGACGCGGCCACGAACATCAAGATATAGAATGAGTAAAGCAAGCCGCGCAGGAAAAGTCCCACCCAACGAATCATGGCACATCTCCTGGACCCGGCCGGCTGTCTTCTCGCCTCAATGTAACAACGTAGCCGGCTCCATGGGCCAACGCAACCATGCTGCGCCCAATCGTCGCCCAAAGGCAGGGCAAAGGGAATTGGTTCCCAGCCTGTGAGCCGGAGAAATCGAGTCTATGGACGCTGATCCGCGGTGGCGAGATGCCGGCAAAAGGCGCGAAGGCGGGCCCTATCCTCGTCAATCTCGACGTGAATGACGTTTGGGCAACAGCAAACGGGGCAATCTTCCACGTAATGCTGGCTCGATGCTGCCGTCAGGTCGATTGGCACCACTGTTTCTTCGCCGCAGGATTCGCAGACGCAGCTGGCTTCGTTCTTCATGCCAGCCCTCGACCCGCTTAACCTTGTAGCCCAGCGTTTCCAACTCGGCGATGACCTCGGATTGTAGTTCGTGACTTTGAGGGCAAGCCATCATTTCGCCGGTGCCCCCGCTCGCGGCAGGCTGAACCACGCCGCATCGCATGCTTGTTTCTCCTCAGGTTCCAGTGTCACGTCCACTGCCGCCGAGCTTTCGTCAAGATGCTCCACCTTGCTGGCGCCGACGATCGCCGACGTGACCTCCGGCTGGGCCAGCACCCAGGCCATTGTTTGCGGTAGAAAGGGCCTTCCCCCCGGACACGCCGGGGTCCTCGAGGATTTCCGCGAGGTGCAGGCCCTTCAATTCGCAATAGGCGCGGATGCGTTGGCGTTGGGCTTCGAGGCCAAGGCCGCTGTCGGCCTGGTCCTCGCTGCTGACTCGAACGTAACCGTATGCGGTTCGCATGGTGTTCCCTCCTTTAGGAAGCACCATGAGGGCGTGATTTGCCCGGAAAAGCAAGGGAAACGTGGACGCAACCCACCGGTTGCGTCCGCCAATATGCTCGACATCCGAACCACGAGGCTCCACAAGCGGGGCCATTTCCCCTGGCGGCATTTTTGGCTCATCGGGATAACCGGTCGCGACGTGGGCCAACGTGGGCGAGGAGACGGGCGTCTGGCTGCCTTTATTGCGTCGTCGGACTTATTCGCGTGTGTAAAAAAAATTGTGCGGCTTGCAACTCCCTGGTAAAACAGACCTGCCCGTGTTCATCACGATGGCGTAGTCACTTAAACCGAGATTCCCGCCAACGCGGGCTACAACCAAGAAAAGGATCCCCGATATGCCGCTGCACAAGCTTCTTGCTCTTCACTTGGCTGTTTTACTAGGCAGCCCAGCACAAGCGCAAACTAAGCTTGCTATTCCCCAGAACGTCATATTCGAACCCGATATCGAATACGCCAATCCCGACAACCAACATCTCCAACTCGACATGGCGCGGCCCAAGAGGGGGGACGGTCCTTTCCCGGCGATAGTGTGCATTCATGGCGGCGGTTTCCGGGCAGGTTCCCGCAAAGGCTACGATGCCTTGTGTGTGCGTCTCGCCCACGAAGGTTACGTCGCCGTTACCGTCAGCTACCGCCTGGCCCCCAAGTACCAGTTCCCCGCAGCTGTGCATGACGTAAAGGAAGCAGTCCGCTGGTTACGCGCCAATGCCAAGCAATATCACGTTGACCCCGAGCGTATCGGCGTCATGGGTGGGTCGGCAGGCGGCCACCTCGCCCAGTTCCTTGGCGTCACCGCAGACGTCAAAAGTTTCGAAGGCAATGGCGGCCACCTAGATAAGTCCAGTCGAGTGAGCTGCGTGGTGAATTACTATGGTCCCAGTGATTTCACCAAATCGTACGGCAAAAGCGTCGACGCCGCGGAAGTCCTCCCGCTTTGGCTGGGCGGCAACTTGGACAATGCCAGGCACCGTCATATTGTCGCCAGCCCACTTAACTGGATAACGCCCCACGCGGCTCCATCGCTGTGCATTCACGGCACCCAGGACAACTACGTCGCCCACGAACAAGCCGTCTGGCTGGTGGACCGCTTGAAATCTGCGGGCGTTGAAGCAGACTTGCTAAGCTTGGAAGGCGCCGGCCATGGCTTTAGCGGCGCCGATGCCGATAAGGCGGAAAAAGCAATGATCGCTTTCTTCGCCAAGCATTTGCGAAAATAGCCTCCGCGGCCAAGCGCGGCTGTCTCGTTGGAGGGTGTGCCACGTTGCGTGCGTCTTGTGACTTTACCCAGAAAGGTGGGTAATAAGGTTGTCCACTTCGGGATCGACACGATTGACGGAATTCGGCCGAATTGACGCGACGTCGGACCCAACATATTTCGTGCGCTTCTTGGATACCGCCGGCGCCGCGCCATCGGTGCAGGCGTATAAGCGGCGACTCGTCGAGTTCTTGGACCTACGTCCGGGTCAGCGCGTGCTCGATGTCGGTTGCGGGACGGGCGACGACGTTCGCGAAATGGCTCGCATTGTGGGTGCCAATGGCCGCGTCATCGGCATTGACAATAGCCGAGCCATGGTCGACGTGGCGCAGAAGCGTGGCATCGGAACGAAAATGTCCGTCGAGTTCATTGTTGGCGACGCACACGACTTGCCGTTCGAATCGGCGAGCTTTGACGGCTGCCAGGCGGACCGCAGTCTCATGCATGTTCCAGACGCGGCGCGGGCGCTAACGGAAATGACCCGCGTCACCAAAGCGGGCGGACGCATCGTCGTATTTGAAGTTGATTTCGAGACCATAGTGATCGACGCCGATGATCGGCTCTTAGCCCGCAAAATTGCCAACACCTGGTGCGATGGCTTCCGCGATGGCTGGTTGGGCAGACGCATTCCCGCGTTAGCGGCCGATCTGGGATGGGACGACATTCAAATACTGCCGTATACCCTGCTGCTGTCCCCGGCCCTGGCTTATCCCTTGCTGGGATCGACCACCGTTGACCGAGCCGTCGAAAACGGCGCCATAACGGCATCCGATGGTCAGCGGTGGCTGCAACATCTGGACGACTTACAGCGCACGAAGCGATTTTTCAGCAGTCTCACCGGCTTTGTGGTCGCCGGACGACGGCCTTGAAAACGCTAGCGAATCATTCGCAGTGTCCGACATGGGTTTCCGGAGTGCCGGGAATGCAACAAGCGGACGGACCTTCCGCAGCGGGGGCCGACGTGGAACACCCGTGAGTCCGGTAGGAGCCACCGGCTCCCAAATGCGAATCATTTGCTTATCGAGAATGGCTGATGCCCCGCCGAAAATGACTCGCCTTACTCCGCCAGTTAAAAGGAACTTCGCATGTTTCGCGTTCTTGGACAACTTGGAACGGAATGTACTGGCCTGACGTCGCCGTAGCTTCGTGCAGGCGGGGTTATTGGGCGTGGGCGGCTTGGCACTGGGTGATTTCTTCAAATTGCAGGCTGCCCAACCGGCACGCAACCGCGCGGACACGAGCGTGATACTGATTTGGCTCAGCGGCGGTCCAGGACACATGGAAACGTGGGACCCCAAGCCGGATGCACCGCGACGAATTCCGTGGCCCTTTGCGGGCCATCCGAACCACGCTTCCGGGCGTGCATGTTGGCGAGTTGATGCCTTGCCAGGCGAGCATCATGCACCATTTGGCGATTCTGCGCACGGTGAATCATGGCTCTGGCGATCACACCAAGTCCAATCACTGGATGCTCACGGGCTTCGAGGGACCAGCGTTCAATGCACCCGACTTCATGGTGCAGCGCCGACCGTCACTTGGCTCCGTCACCGCCCGTCTGCGCGGCTCCAATCGTCCTGGAATGCCGCCCTATGCCGCAGTGCCACACCTGCGAGGGGGCACGGACAACTTTTTCCACTATGCCGCTTACCTGGGGGGTGGTGCGAATCCGTTTGTGGTCGAATCCGATCCTAACTTGGCGGCCTTTCGGATTCGAAACCTCTCCTTAGCGCCAGGGCTGACTCTTGCACGTCTGGAAGACCGCCACCAACTCGTCCACCAAATGGATGAGGCGCGGCGTGCCCTCGACCGGCACACCGAC
Source organism: uncultured Planctomycetota bacterium (assembly GCA_963750865.1). Taxonomy (GTDB): domain Bacteria; phylum Planctomycetota; class Planctomycetia; order Gemmatales; family Gemmataceae; genus CAVVSQ01. Next base: position 63,855 of record CAVVSQ010000010.1, on the reverse strand, counting down.
GACATGAACGAGCATTACCAGCGTGCTTTCGGCATGATGACCAGCCGTGACGTGACTGAAGCGTTCGATATTGGCCGAGAACCCGCGGCTGTCCGGGACCGCTATGGTCGGCATACTTTCGGGCAAAGCACGCTTTTGGCCCGGCGTCTGATTGAAAGCGGCGTCACTTTTGTGACGGTGAATTGTGTGCCATGGGACCATCATGGCACACCGCCACAATTGCAAACGGAAGTAGGCGCCCGTTTGTTGATTCCGCCGCTTGACAAAGCCCTGGGCGCCCTGATCGGAGATCTGCGCCAGCGCGGCCTTTACGAGAGAACCTTGGTGGTGGCGATGGGCGAATTTGGCCGCACGCCGCGTATGAATGCCGATGCTGGCCGCGACCATTGGGGCAAGACTTTCAGCGTACTGGTGGGCAATGGCCGAATGCGTATGGGTCAAGTGATCGGTCGCAGCAGTCCGCGCGGGGAATATGTCGCTGATCGTCCGATTACCCCGCAAGACGTGGCCGCCACGGTGTTCCATCACTTGGGCATCGACAGTCGCAATATTTCCTTCCCCGATGCCCTCGGCCGGCCTGTCCACTTGATCGAAACCGGGCAACCAATTCGGGAACTTGTGTGTCCACTCACCCCCTGCGTCCGTCAACTTGACGGGATATTCATTCATTTCTGCTGAATTCGATAAAGTTGTTTTTCCGTGCGAAGATAGATAGCTCCGTCGGCGATGGCGAACGAGGCAAAGGTGCGTTCGTCGAGTTTACTTTGAGCCAGGTTGACGAATCGGTTGGCCGCTTGGATCACCGTAGTGACGCCATCCTCGCTTTGGAAGTAAATCTTGCCATCCGCATAAACTGGAGACGCAGAGAAGTTGCCGCCGATCCGTTCCTGCCAGTGGGCTTTCCCGGTGCGGGCGTCGAGGCAACTGGCGGTGCCGTTATCGGAGATCATGAACAGGTTTTCGCCAATCAACAACGGAGAGGGAGTGTGCGGGGCCGCCTTTGCCGTGCTCCAACGTGAGATGGGTTTTCGTGACATCTCCCAGCTCCGTCCACCCGGATCGCGAGCAGCTTAGGTCGGTCGAAGCTCGTGCTAAGAAAAACCATGCCGTGCCCGAAAACAGGGCGGGGAATCACCGAATAACCTTGATACCGAAAGTGCCAAATCTCCCGGCCATCCACCGGATCATAGGCCATGACCGAGTCACTGGCAGGGCTGATGATTTGCTGCGTATCGCTCACGGTAATGAGAAGCGGCGTGCCGAAGGAGAACTTCTTGCCGGCGGTGCTGGCGCGGTCCGTCTTCCAAACTGTTTTGCCAGTCGCTTTGTCGAGGGCGACCACGAACTGCTTGTCGCTCCCGTCCCCCGAGAAAACGAGTTTATCATTGACCAGGATGGGCGAGCCACCATTTCCGTGTACTGGGGCGTAGCTGTGTTCTGTGTTGCGCCACAGGACGTTGCCGTTCAAGTCAAGGCCCGCGGTCCCTTGGTGGCCGAAGTGGACGTAGAGGCGCTCGCCATCAGTGCAGGGCGAGGGACTGGCATGGCTGTTTTTGCCATGGATTCTCGGTGCTGTAGCCTCGTCCTCGCGAAAGACTTGTGTGCGCCAGAGCCGCGTGCCTTTCAAGGCGTCAAGGCAAAGCGCTTCCAAGCTCAGGTTCTTGCTGTTTTCCATCGGCACCGCGGAGGTCAGATAAATGCGCCCATTCCACACAATCGGCGACGACCAGCCTTTGCCGGGAACCGGCTCCTTCCAGACGACGTCTTTCGTCGTGCTCCATTCGATGGGAAGCCCTTTGCCGGCATATACGCCCTGACCGGTGGGGCCGCGAAAGTCCGGCCAATTCTCGGCGCCTGCGGGCAATGTCCAGCCAAACGAGAGAAGTATAGCCAACGGGAAGGTCAGATCACGCATGCGGGTTCTCATGAAAGTGTTTGCTGGCGGGTCGACTCAATGAACTCTAGCGCCGTCCTGATGCGCATGGAAGCGGCCTTATTAATGATCAGCGCGTATTGTATCTCGATGGGGCGCGGTACACAGACCGTGGCCAAGCGAGCGCGGCACTTTTGCTTGTTGAAGCGGGCGGTAGTAGCCAAATATTGCAAGCACCGCAGTCGTCGTTCGGCTAATTCAATCCAACAAGGAGTATCTGCCATGGGAATACGCCCTTTATTGGTTTTCTCCTTGATCTTGGCAACCTTCGCCCCGCCGGCGCGGGCACACTTTCTGTTTGCCCGGATATTGCCTCCGGCAGAAGCCGGCCGCGCTGTTGAAGTCTATTTCAGCGAATTGGCCGAAGCGGGCGATCCGCGTTTCATTGACAAAATTGCTCAAACTCAACTTTGGGTGCAGCAGTCGCCGAACGAATTCAAGCCCCTCGTGGTGCGCAAGGCTTTTGATCGGTTGCGATCCCATTTACCGGCCTCCGGCAGCTTGATAGTTGTGGGCGCTTGTCAATATGGCGTGTTGACACGTGACCAGACGCCTTTTCTATTGCGTCACTACCCCAAGGCTATTTCGGGGCGTCCTGCGGAGTTGAATCGCCTCGCATCGTTTGGCAAAGTCCCCTTGGAGATTGTCGCAACGATCCGGGACGATGAAATCCGCATGCTGGCACTCCTAGATGGCAAGCCATTGCCGAAAGCCGAATTCACCACGGTGGATGAGAAACTTGTCAACACCAGGCTGACTGCTGACGAGAAGGGCCAGGTTGTTTGGAAACCTCGCGCGGGTGCTTTTTCCGTGTATTTTCGCAACACGCGCAAAGAATCGGGTGAATTCAACGGTCAGAAATACATGGAAATCCGCGATTTCGCCACGTTAGCTTTCAATTGGCCTTTGGAGCGCAAGGACGCGGACCCTCAAGCCGTCGCATTGTTCGAGGAAGCGCTGGCCGCGCGCTCCGCGTGGCGTCATTTTCCCGGTTTTGCAGCGACAATCAAAGGCAATTTCCAGGGCCGGCGATTTTCAGGAACGGTGACCGTCGACGCCAGCGGTAAAGTCTCTTTTTCCGATGCCGATCCCAGCCACCAGGAAGCCGTGGCGGATTGGGTGGAGGCGCAACTGGGCTCAATCGTTCTGCATCGCCAAGCTAAGCCGTCATCACCGGGCCGTCCGAAGCCAGTGCTGCGCTTTGCCGAAATCACCGGCGCATCCATTTGGCCCACTGCTGATTTTTGACGGCGGCAGGTTCGCGTCCAGTTACCGCATCAAGGATCGGCAAATCCTGGTGGTCAATCGAATCGTTGGCAACGAAACCATGACCATTACTGTCCTGGACAACGACGTTAATCAAGAGGGCAAGTTCTTGCCGCGAACCTACCAGGTCCAATATTGGGACGCCAAGACCGGCGAGCCGCGGCGCACGGAAACCTTTCAGAATCGCTGGCAGCGCGTTGGCGCTTGGGACCTCCCGGTTTCAAACACGGTAACTAATGCCGACGATGGCGGATTATCCGTTCGAAGTTTCACCCTTTCGGAACACGTCCTTTTGCAAAAGAAAAAGTGAGTCGCGTTAATGCTGTCAGTGCAGCTTTGTGTTTCGTAGGTGCCAAATCACCGCAACGCTGTAGTTAGAGGAATATCGAACATGGTTTTTCAGGAACAATTCAGCGTGTCCACTCGCGGCCACGGCGACATGCATGACCTGACGGAACAGTTGGCCGCTGCAATCGCGCGTTCGAAGGTTCGCGTCGGTATAGCGAATGTATTTCAAGTCGGCAGCACCGCAGCAGTGGGAGCCATTGAATTCGAACCCGGGCTCCGGCAGGACTTACCCTCAACGCTGGACCGCTTAATGCCGCCCAGTCGTGATTATGGACACGAGCAAACCTGGCACGATGGCAATGGCCACTCGCACTTGCAGGCTACCATTCTGGGCCAAGGCGTGACGGTCCCAATCGGTGAAGGGAAACTCATCCTTGGCACGTGGCAGCAGATCTTTCTTTTGGAGTGTGATACTCGGCCACGCCAGCGAACCGTTGTCTTGACGGTTATGGGAGAATGATGGGCTGCGTTGAAATAGACGCCGATGAACCGCCTGGACGCAAGGGTTGGCTTGCGTCCACTATAATGAGGCAATCCTCAGGCAATTAGACCACCGATTTGTCTCGGGTGCCTGCCAGACCTTGAATTCCCTGTTTCGTTGAAGCCGCAAAGATTGCTCACCACGGCGGCTTTAACCACTCAATGGCCGCCGCTTCAAACGGACACACGAATCTGCTGCGACCCCTTTGCAACGGCATTTCCAGATTTTCGCATTGACAACCATACCTGCCAACGCAACAATGCGTACTCAAAATAAGTACCACCATTAGGACAAACGCAATGGCCGGACGCAAAACCTTAGCCCTTACTGATCGGCAATTCGAGGCTCTCCAGTTGTTTTGGGACAATGGGCCATTAACCGTGCGCGAGCTGCTCTCGCTGTTACCGCGCGGCCGCGACTTGCCGTACACGACCGTACTTGGCTTGCTCCAAAATATGGAAAAAGCTGGGCTGATCACACACGACGCAGAAAAGCAAACGCACCGGTACCGACCGCTCGTGTCGCGGGAAGAGGCAACCGGCAATCTGCTGTCGGATTTCCTGAAACGCTTTTTCAGAGATTCGGCCGAGCGGCTGGTTTTGAGCCTGGTGGATGCCCAGCAACTGTCGGCCAAAGACCTCCGCGACATAGAAACCCGCCTAGAAAAGGAAGAACCCAAGCGTTCGACGCAAGCGGGCCGGACCGGATCCCCTCGCAACCGGAGAAAGCCATGAGCGAACTCGTCGAGTCCCAACTACAACCGGTCATGCTCCTTTTGGCTGATTGGTCGTTGCGCTGGACGGTGCTTATTGCACTTTTAGAAGTCGGGCTGGCGTTGTGGCGGCCGAAAAGGGCAGCGACCACCTATCTCTTTTGCCGGCTCGCACTTTTAGGCGGTCTTCTTCTGCCTTTTTTCCCTCGGTGCTGGGGACCAACACAAGTGCCCCATCCAGTAGTCCTTGCCGACTCGGAACGCAGAGCTGATTTCCGAGCGCCCGCGCCAGCAGCGCCTGCTCGGCGATCGAGACCCGAGCCAGAGGACCATGTAGCGCAAAAGCGAGTACCCGTGCCATCGCCGACCAATGCGGCAGAGTCACCGCCACCTGCAAGCGGTCTCACCCGCACCTTCATGCCGGTGGGTGCTGCTGCCACCCCGTCTTCGGAAATCGCCGGGAGCAATTGGGACATGGGGCATGTCGGACTAGTGATGGTAGCAATGCTGTGGCTTTTGGGGATGTTCCTTTTTGCCGCCCGCCTCATGGTCGGACGGCGACAGCTGAGTCATTTGCGCCGTTCAGCGCAATGCGCGTCCGCGGAGTCCGTGACGCTCTTACACGCGTGTTTGACCGAAATGAGGGCACGCCGCAAAGCCGCGCTACTGATTCATCCCGCAGCTCAGTGCCGGTCCTCCTCGGAGGCTTGCGCCTGGCCGTTCTTTTGCCGCCGGGTTGGGATGCATTGCCGCTTGACCATCGCCGCGCCGCTTTGCTGCATGAAGCGGCGCACCTGGCAGGGCGGGATGATTGGGCCAAGACTCTGGAGGAACTTGTGCGGGTGGTTTTCTTCTTTCACCCGGTCGTGTGCTGGCTCCTGCGCCGGCTGGAGGGCACACGCGAGCAGCTATGTGACGCGGTGGTTGTGCGCCAGGGCCTGGACCCCCGCCTGCTCGCCCGCGTCCTCGTCGATTTCACCAAGCTGGTGGGCGCCGGCCAGCCCACGCTTGCCCTGGGTAAGGCACTGCCGTTCTTTAATCAGATCACGATCAAGGATCGAATCCATCAACTAATGGAGGCTGACATGACGCGCTGGACAATACCCCTACCGCAACACTTCAAGGTGGCGCTCAGCGCTATGGTGCTCGGAAGCACCGCACTGCTCGGGACTTTCGGATTGCAGGCGGCCGCTCCGCCAGAGCTGAACAAGGAACCCGCTCCCGAACAAGCGAAAGCCAAGAAAGCGCCCGCAGTCAGCGGCGACGTCGTGGACAGCGAAGGCCAGCCCGTGGCGGGCGCAACCATTCTGCTTGCGCGCATTCAAGGCCGTTCCAAGGCCCTGTCGACCCAATCCGATGCCGACGGCAAGTTCGCATTTGCGTCGCTGCCCAGCGATCCGCCAAACAACTTTGCTCTCGTCCTGCTGGCGGCGAAAGAGGGATTCGCGCCGACGAGGGATCATCCGTTCGGGACGCCAAGAGTTACACTGAAACTCGCCAAAGCCATCAGAATAAGCGGAACGGTGAGGGACAAAGACAACAAACCGATTGCTCACGCGAGAGTGCAATTTGGCACGGTAGAGCGGCACGAGAATTTCTCTTCATGGGGATATGCCGACGAAACAATGCTTAGCGGCACGTCGCTGGAAACGTTCTTCATTACCTCTTCCAACGCACTGGGAGAGTTTGAATTAAATGCAGTTCCGGCCGGTGCGGAATTGATTTTCCGAGCTAACGCCGAGGGCTTCGCCGAGAAAGACACCGGTGCCAAAGGACCCAAGGCACAGTATTTTGCTCGACCGGGAGGACCCAAGGTGGACATCGTCTTGGCACCTGAGGCCCGCATCATGGGTCAAATCGTTAATCAGGTAAATGGTGCCACGCTGCAGGGACTCCGAATCTGGTTATATGAAGGCGGTCTAATCAAGAGGCGTGCCCAAGCCAATGCGCAAGGTGAATTCTCGTTTAAAGGATTGCCCGGCGGCAAGTTTCACGTCCTAGTGGAAGACGCGCCGGAGGGAGAGCATTGGGTTGCTCGGACTGCTCCGACCATCGAGGTTCGCGCGGGGGAAGCCAATAAGGTGCAAGTTGAGCTGATCAAGGGCATCCAAGTCCAAGGCAGCGTTCTCGTCAAAGAAACCGGCTTACCCATGGCAAGAATTCAAGTTTTTGCCAGCTGCGCGGCTCGCCCCCGCGGCATCAAGCAGTTTAGTACCTGGACTGACGCCGAAGGACACTACCGCTTCCAGCTTCCACCCGGGGAAGCGGAATTCCAGATCGTAGGTAACATACCGGCTGATTATACGCCGGTGCGCGAAGACAATTCCCTACAACCTGGCTCCCGAGCCGTGATTGCCGATGGCAAAGCTCAGGTTATGGGACCCACTCTAATGTTAACACGGGCACGCCCAGCCGGAGCCCTCGAAGGATACGTAAGAGATGCCCGTGGCAATCCGGTCGCGCAGGCACAGATTGTTGGCCTGTGCCGTGCCGGTATTTGCACGCGCATTGGGGGCCAAAAGGTTACCACCGACCCCCGCGGCCATTTCCGCATCGACAGTGGTCCGGACGGCGCCTTCCCCCTCGGCGAACTCACGAGCTTGGAGGTCGCGGTGGCCGGCGGCAAGGTATTTGAAGTCCGCGTTGTCGTTGTCAAGGGGGAGGTGGAAGTTCGACTCCCCACTATCCTCGGCGCCGACATCAAGGGGCCGGATAGCGTGAAACCCGGCGAATTAGCCGGCGTGGTCGTCGACGAAAAAGGAAAACCGCTGGAAGGTGTTCACGTCCATGTCTGGGACTGGGTGGACAGCCCGGAGAACCAGACGCGGACCAGCAAGGATGGGGTCTTTCGGATCAAAGATTGCGGCGACCGTGACCAAAAGGTGCAAGTACGCTTTCGCAAGCCGGGTTTCTCGCCCATCATGTTCGTACAGCAGCCGACCGGTGTCCTAGGCTTGGTCGTTGTGATGGACAGGAAGACCTACTTCGACGGTATCGTGTACGGTCCCGAGGGCAAACCGGTTGCCAACGTCCTCGTGCGGGCTGACCAGGGACCAAAGATGGCTGACGGTGTGCTGATTACAAATATCTGGACTGAAACGAAGACAGACGCCTCGGGCAATTATCGTCTCTATGTCGAGCCCGATGACTACAAATTCCAGGTCAAGGCCCCGGGCGCTGGGGTGGCCCGCTTGACCAAGATTCCCATCGCCCACGGACAATCGCAAAAACTAGATATCCACCTCCGTCCAGGGATCACATACCGCGGCGGGTGACTGATGCTGGGACGGGAAAACCGGTGGCCGGCGTTCGTCTTTCGAACTGGCAACACAAAGATGTGGAGGGCCGGTCCAATGATGCCGGTGAAGTGACCATAGGCGAGATGCTCCCTGGCCGATTCGATTTTCAGGTGGAAGCGGCCGGATACACACGCTGGTGGTCGCCCGAGGCGACTAGCGAATCGAGCCGCTTTCAACCGCAAATGCGGGCGGAATCGGACTGGCAGCGAAACTTTGACAGTATTGATTTTGATATGAAGTCCGGCATGGCGCCGGTCGAGATCGTGCTGGAAAAAGGCGTGCGCGTTACGGGCCGTGTTCTCGATCCGAACGGCAAGTCGGTTGCCGGCGCTACGGTAGCGCCGGCACTGACCGGGACGGGAAACTCATTGACCGGCGATACGCGCTTTAGTGTCGAAACAAAGAAAGATGGCACCTTCGCGATGTTGCTGCCGGCGAGCGGCAAGGCACGTTACAACCTGGTAGCGCACGACGGCAAGTACGGCGAGTGGCGTCAATGGGCCAACGGGGTGCTGCCGCCTTTGCAGACGATTCCTGGTCAGGAAATTAAAGATGTTGTGCTGACTTTGACGAAGCCGGCAACGGTCCGTGGAAAGGTCGTGGACGCCAAGGGCAAAGCCGTGGCGTTTCGCGAGGTCCGCGCCCATGCTGCCGACAAACTGGAAAACCGCTACTACGATCCGACGACCAAGACCAAAGAAGACGGCACCTTTGAGCTGCGCTTTATACGCCCGGGTGAACAATTCATCCAATCAGCCCCCTTCTGGCTGACCGCCGACGATGCGCCGGCAGACTCCACCCGCCGGCTCCGCTTGGCAGCGGACGGGATTGTGGAAGGGATTGAACTCCTTGGAGATGACCGAGCACGATAAAACTGCGGTGCTGCGTCACATGCTGCGAAAACATGGGAACGGAGGGCCCTTGGTAGGGCTCCGCTGTCTTAAGCATTTTGGTGGCGGCTACAAGCATGGCGTTCCTTAACCGCCGCGTTACCTCTCGCCTCTACACCTCAGGGACCGTGCCACCCAGATGGTGTTATCCTTACCCTTTCACCCGCACCAATCCCTGCGTTCCGTCGACCGTGATCACCTGGCCGTCTTGCAGATTCGTGATGACGTCGCGGACGGACATGACCGCGGGGAGGGCCATCTCGCGGGCGGTAACGGCGCCATGGGAGAGGGGGCCGCCGCTTTCGGTGACGAGGCCGGTGGCGCTGTAGAAAAGAGGCGTCCAGGCCGGATTCGTGGTGCGGGCCACCAGGATGGCACCTTTAGGGAAGCGGGCAAAGTCCGAGGGATCGAGAACGCGAAAGCACGGGCCGGTCACCTTGCCGGGGCTGCCCGGCAGGCCCTTTAAGACACCGTCCTCGAGGGGCGCGGCTTCCGCGGGGGGGCCGTCGAGCGACCAGGCCGGCGTGCGGCGTTGGGCCAATTCGTACGCTTGCTTGCCCTTGTCTGCCCTGGCCCGAAAGGCTGCTCTGTCTTCGTTGGGATAAGCGGCCACCAGCTCTTCGAGATCGCTTTTGTGCAAAAAGAAGACGTCTTCCGGGGCGGCCACGGCGCCGCGTTCCTGCAGCTTGCCGCCCAGGGCCAGCGCCGCCTTGCGGGCGAGCGGATTGACGCGGGTCGTCTGGTAGTGTTCCAGGTCGTCGAGCGCGGTATAGGTGCGGGCCAAGCGAATCAACTCTCTAAGAAAGAAACGAATTTCCGTGGGCACGCTGGTCAGGAATTGCAATTCCGTTTCGGAGTAGCGCAGGCGCAATTGCCGGGCCGAAGCCGCGGGCTCGGCGCTGCCGCCGCGCAAGATCAGGGCCAGAGCATCGAGCACCACGCTAGGATTCTGTGACCAGGTGGGATGATAATAATCCATGTCCATCTCACGGTGGCCATGGTCCTCAAGGAAGCGCTGGAAGCGCTTGTGAAAGTCAGGGAACTGTTGGAGACCGTCGCTGGTCAGCATTCGGCTCCCCTGCCGCTCGAGCGCTTCCCTGAACGCCGGAACCCGGCCGGCTAACTGGGCGAGCTCGTGCAGCTCGCGATTGACCACCGACGTTTTCGTCTCGCAGCCGGCGAGCAAGCCGTCCACAACCGCCAGCGCCTTGTCGGGCCCGACCACCATAGCCACGAGTGCGTGCAGAATTCGATGTAGAAACGCCTGCGTCATCGAAATGGCAATGTTGGGCTGGAAATAGTCGGCGGCGGTCTCAAGAACTCTGAGAATATGCCGCCAAACCTCTGGAACCGTCATGGGGTCGAGCGTTTCGGCAGTCAAAGCCCCCAAGCGCAACAGGTAACGGTCGAGGTCGCGCGCCCACTCGACCGGCAGTTCCAGCACCCAGCTAAAGCGCTGCCGCAGCCCCGGGATCTCTTCAATCAACTCCTGCGGCGACCGCGCCTTGAGCGGCCGGTAGGAGGCGATCAGGTCCACCGCATTTTGATTGCCGTAGATGTAGTGATCGAACCAACCGAACCAGTCGCCGCGCAAAGGTGGCAGGCCCATCAACGCTAGCGAATGGGTCAGCGAACGTTTGAAGCCGACTTGCAGGAAATCCCACGACAGCGGCGTCATCGGTCGGGGAAAGCGTTCAGCGGATTCGTCGCGCGTCCAGCGCGCTTGAATGGTCGTCACGGGGCGCGACTGGAGCAGAAACAGTTCACTCCCGTGCCAGCCCCATTCGATGTCTTGTGGCCAGCCGTAATGCGCTTCCACCTTCTTGATGAGCTGGCCCACCTCACGAAGCTGCCGGTCGTCAAGGCACGCCTTATCAGCCAGGTCAACGGGCACTGCGCGCTCGGCAACGCCATCGGCATTCGTTATCACCATGCGGTCCTTGTGCCGACAGCCCGTTCCACGACCTCCAGGCTGGCCTTGTCGAGCTCGAAGTGATCGACCGCATAATCGCCGCACACGACCGATTCGCCTAGGCCGTAATTGGCGTCAATGGCCAGGCGATCGAGTCGGCCGTTCACCGGATTGATGGAAAAGCAGACGCCAGCGCGTCGCAGGCAATCTGCCGCTGGACGACCACGGCCATGCGGGCGTCGCGCTGCGTGAAACCCTGGCGGTGACGGTACAAGACGGCCCGGTCTTGCCAGAGCGAGACAAAGCAATCGCGCACCTTGTCGAGGATCTGCGGCAGCCCACGGACGTTGAGATACGTATCGTGCTGTCCGGCGAAGGCGGCCTGGGCCAGGTCCTCGAATGTGGAGGACGAGCGAACGGCAAAGTACGCGTCATCTGGTAGCGCCGCCAGCGCCGCCTCGATCGCTCGGGCCACGGGGTCCGGCAAGGTGATCTGCTCAACGTTCGCGCAGAGCGCTTCGCACTGGCCGCGCAGAATGTCGGGGCTGTCGTAATTGAACTCGACCTGTGCACTCTCAAGATCGACGACCTGGGCAAGAAAAAGGCCATACGCTTCCGCTGTGACGACGAAGCCGGGCGGGACAGGGAAGCCGGCGGCCGTGAGTACGATAAGGTTGTGCCCCTTGCCGCCGACAACCGACACTAGGCCGGAGTCGGCCTCTTTGAAGTTCACCACGAGTTTCATGGCGGGGCTCCTGTAGTCTCATCGAGGGCACGGACGGCCGCGATAATGTCGCGTCCTTCCCTAGCCAGCTCTGCGCCGGTCGGGATGACGCCAAAGGTACCAAAAGGTCCGAAACCGACGCCACGACTGTCGCAAGCGGTCGCCGTACAATATCGCCACCGCCGCGCTATAAGGCAATGATAAAGAATAAAGGGCGGCCCACAGCGCAGGGAGAAAAATCCAGGCGGCGCCGATTTGCAAAAGATAGAAACAAGGAAAGACCGCCAGGCTTGGGTAGATCACGTTCGTGGCCCAGTGATCGTTGTCCCTCGATACGCGCCGGGCGATGCCGCGAACCACGAGATAAGGTCCAAGGTGGTTGAGGGCGCCGTAGAGCGCGATCGGCGCGCCGACGACGACCAATTCCACCTCGCGAAATACAAAGAAAGCCGCCTTGCCGGCGTCAATCGGCAGATAGACTTCGCCCGGCTCAATGGCCAGCCGTTTCAACTCCGTGCGGTAGCGGCGCACGCGCTGGCCGAGCGCCTCGATATCCGCAGGCCGGACGTGTTGGAGTTCGCGATAGCCGTCTTGCAGGCGGCGCAAGAGAGTGAACCACTCGGCCACGGGCGGCTCTTGCCAGCCCAGCGGCCGCGGCGCCGCTGCCGAGGTCGCAACAATATCGGCGCCCCAGGTCAAAATCAAGTTTTCGCGACGGCTCTCGTAATTGAGCGTGACCGCGTTCACGCGGCTGCGGATTTCCTCGGTGAGCGCTAGGCTGGTCGCGGCGGGACGGCTGTCGCACCAGCGGCCGACGTCAAGCGGCGCTCCGTAGCACACGCACAGTGCCGACCGAAAACGATCCTTCTGGGTGTAAAGGAGTCCGACGGGAACGATTTGGAGCAAGCCTGCGCCTTTATGCTCTTTAGTAAAGTCGAGGGCGATATGCGCGGCCCCGGCCTGGAAGGGGCGCATTTTCGTATCGGAGTGGCTGACTCCTTCTGGAAAGATACAGAGCGCTCCGCCGCGAGCCAGCACTTCCATGCAGCGGTCGATGGCCCGCAAGTTTTTACGGCGCTCGGCCCCCTTGCCAACGTCCTGGCGGCGGTGAAAAGCGACTGCGCCCACCGCGCAAGACGAGGGCGAGCAGCGGGTTTTTACCAAGGACGTTTTTGACCGTCACGGTGACGCGCCGTTTCAGCGTTGTGACGAGCAGCAAGGGGTCGACGAGCGCGTTCGTGTGGTTGGGCACGAGCAGGATGGGCCCGGCCGCCGGCACGTTCTCCAGACCCTCCACCTCAATCCGCCGAAAAAACAGACGCAGCATCACGCCCGCCATCGTGCGAAAAAGCGGGTAAAACATTCGCTTCGTCTCCGGGAAGTGCGGGCAAGCCCGCAAGCCGGCGGCGCCGCACCCACTGTCCAAACACCGCGCGCCCAAGAGGCAGGCACACGGCTGCGAGCGCAGTACCGACGACCAGATCAATGACATAGTGATAGCGGAGCACCAGTGTCGCGGCGTAGATCATGAGCACAAGGGGCAAAAAGATCAGGCCGCGCAAACGATTGGTCCTCAGCTCGAAAAGGCACAAATAGAGCGCGCCGCCGACGTGCAGGCTGGGAAAAGCGCCTTGCAACCCGCCGGTCGCGGTCACGCCGTCCACGACGAGGCCATAAAAGAAACCGCCCGAAAGCGGCGCGATATATGCTTGCGCATGGTAGACCACTGGGCCGCCGGCGGGAAGGAAGATGTAGCCCTGATAGCTGAAGAAATACAAGATCACCCAGCCCGTCAAAAACTCTTCGCGTAGCCCCGACGGCTGGCCCAGGCAATTCAGAGCAATCGTGACATAGATATAGGGTATAAACGCGCCGTAGAAGAAGCTGAAGAACTCGACGGTGCCCGGTGTGGCGTAGGACTCGAGGAAAAAGGTTGGATTGACGCCGAATAGCCAGATGTCGGCGCCGGAGAGCCACGCGTCGGCCCGGTAAGGCATGGCCACGACGCCAAGCTTGCCGAGCGTAGTGTAGCACGTAAAAACGACCGTCACGGTCGCGAGCGGCCGCACCAAGCGCACCCACCAGGCCTTTTCACAGCGCACCAGCGCCCACACCGTGGTGGCAAAGGCCAGCAAGAGGCCGAGCTGAATACCGAGCAATTCTTCCAGAAGCCCGGGTGAAGAAGCCCAGGGCAGGCGCGCGGCGGCGACGATGACGGAGATCATCAAAAGGAGGAGGACGAGGCGATCGCTTGGGGTGCAATGGAGGCGGAAGTAGCGGAGCATAATAGAGGTTTTACGGCGCCTGATGGGGTTTGTGGGGTGTCCATAGACAACCGAAATAACTGATGCTAGACCGCCAGGGTTAGGCTGGGGAACCTGAGCTCCGAGCGACAGCCTCACCCGGACCCACCAATCACGTTGTTGCAGCTGATTATATCCCGCCGGGAGCAGCTGTTGCCACCGTCAAGGAGTTTTAGTGTGTCGCTAGCCGATTTTTTTAGACGCATGCTCGTGCGCCGTAGGACCGCCTCAGCGCCATTGCACATCGGCGTGGACCGCAGCCTGAGCGTTTCGATCGGAAGAGGCTAATGAGCAAGCCGCCGAGAACGTGAAAACTCAACTGCACCTTTGTCGCGCTAACCGATCGGCAGACGCTTCCTTCATTGGTTCACCCCGAGGGCAATTCGGAGTTGCGTTGCGCGCACCGGTCGGATTGGCGTCGGATCGACCGCCGCGTGCGAGAGGGATGTACCACGATGGGTGGGACCTTCTTGGGCTCGGCTAGTCTGGTTTGGTCGATACGCGAAGCCAAGAAGAAGAGACCCCGCAAGGGGTCTCGTGAGGAAATGGGGCAGGTTAAAGGCTACTTCGCCGCACTAGCGAACTTGCCGCGCTCCGTCTTCTGAAAGCGGCCGTCCTTCCCCTTCACCTTGATCTCACGAAGTATTGCTGCGTAAAGAGTGGAATGCGGGGTTAAGCCCTTGGCCGATGTCCAGTATTTCTTGCGGCTCATTTCGTCGATCATCTCTTGGCAGTTCAGCGGTTTGCCCTGCTCTACGAGCACCTTGGCAGCGGCGTCCAGGGCGCTAAGGTTCTTCTGTTTGGGTTCAGGCTTGGCCTTGGGGGCTTGGATCTTCGCCGGCGTTTCGCTGGTCGCTTGGGGTTCGGGCGCCGGCGTCGGTTTCTCCGTCGCAGCGATTTCGGCTGCCTTCTTCGCCTTGAGCGTTTCGGTCTTCGAGGTCTTGCCGGTTTTCTTCGCGCTCATGGTCGTTTCTCCTTGCAAAAGAATGGTTTGTGCCTACGGACACGACATGAGTTACCTCGCGTCCGATGAGACATCAAGCGGATTTGGCAACCATGGCCCGGCGTCCGTTGGCGCCGGGCTTTTCGATTTCCCACCAACGCAATACCGCGTTACCATCGGTGGCGTGAAAGCGCTGCGACTGGTCCTGGCCCTTGGCGTCTGCGTGCCTCTGGGCGCCGTATGCGGTGGGTTGTCCTCCCTCGATGTGAACCCCATTCAAGGAATTCTCGGCGGAGCTTTCATCGGCGTGGTCATGGGATTGGCGTTCGGAGGCGTCGGGAGCGTGGCGACGCTCCTCTACGGCCGGAAGGAGCCGAACGAATGACTAAGTGACGGCGGCTCGGCGCCAGGCGACGGGGCGATCCTCTGCCGCTATCGGAATTGCCAGGACTTAGCTTTCAATTTTTTTGCTTGCTGTCCCCAGTGCCTTTGTCGGATAATCGGCGGTTCTCAATGGGAGCCCGAATATGTCATCACCGAAGCAGCCCATTCTCAAAAAGATGCTAGATCGCCTGTTCGCCTCATTGATGAATGGGCCGAACCTCAATTGCCGACCTCACGCGAGCCGGCAGCGGATCGACCTTAGCCAGTTGACCAAACTCCAGGACACGTCACCGGAACAAATTCTTCGCGACCTACTTGGCGAGAACCGGGCTTGCAAGGTCACTGCTCTGGCGAGACCACCGAAAAAGCAAGAGGAAAACGCGACTGACAGTCCTGAGGCGGAAGAAACTGAGGAGCAAAAGGCTGAAAAAAAGGTACGCAAAGCTTTCGCTGAACAAACCAGCGTCTTGAACAAGGTGCGTGGGATCGTGGAGGACGCTCGGACATACCAAAACGACACCGGTGTCCATGTATTGCAACTAGGTTTCCCGCTTCTAAACCTGCCGCCTGGTAAATCTGGGATGCCAGGTATGACTCGGCGCATCTTGGCGCCATTGGCATTCATTTCGCTTTCGGTCAGCGTCAAAACTGGAGCTCGTCCGGCAATCGAGCTTGAATGTCGCAACGAGGGGGTAGATCTCGTTGTGCCAAACATCGCCCTGCTTGCCTGGCTTGAACGACAGACGGGGCACGCGCCGAAGAACCTCTTCGCCGACGAGGAGGGGAAGAAGCCTTGGAAAGAAATCGTGTCAATTGTCCAAGCGGTGTGCAAACAACTCGGAATGGAAGTGCCGGCGCTGTTCAAGGATGACGTCAAGATTCCGGCCTCGCTCGCGGTCGAGTCGTCACCCAGAAGCGATGACGAATCCCGACAACCGGGTATCGCTCCGGCCGTGGTCATCGGCCTCTTTCCGATGGCCAATCAGGGACTTTTGCGTGACACGCAGGCCATGTGCGAAGAGGACCAGCTCGCGGGGCCTATCTCGAAGTTTCTTGAAATCGATCCCAGCCTGGAGGCACGGCTCGACCTTCGACCTGATAAGCCACTGGAAAAGCAGACCCGCGACTTTTCGGTTGAGCGCCTTGTTGCGTTTGCCGACCCATGCCAGGCGCGGGCCGTCAGACTTTCGCGAACGAGCCGTTGCGTTGTCATTCACGGTCCGCCGGGAACCGGCAAAAGCCAGACGATTACCAATATTATTGGCGACCATCTGGCCCGCGGTGAACGAGTTCTTTTTGTCTGCGACAAGCGGACAGCGCTTGATGTGGTCCACAACCGGCTAGAAGCGCTGGGCTTAAGCTCTTTATGTGCCATCGTCCATGATCCGCAACGCGATCAGCGCGACCTTTACAAGGGGATCCGAGAGCAACTCGACAATTTGACCGAACTGCGCACGAATGCCGCCGCCGAGAATGGGCTTAATAGGACGGACGCCGAACTGCAACAACTTCATGGCGAGCTTACCCAATTCCATCGCGCGCTCATGGTGCGTCCTGATAAAAACTCGTTGTCGTTTCATGAACTGGTAGGCGAGTGGCTTGCCATCCCGACCTACAAAGTTGAATTTGATGGGTCTCTCGTTCGCGGTATCTCCGTAAACGAAGTTGAAAACGCAAGCCAAGCGATCCGCGACATTCTCGACCGAGCAGCCAAGTGCAAATTTGCATCGAACCCTTGGTCGATTGCAGTCGGAACGACATTAGCAACGTTCTTGGCCGCGCCCGTGAAGCAGCATCGAGCCAATTTCCATGCGATTATTGAGGCAGTCAACGCGCTTGCTCAAGCGCCAAGGGGTTCGGTGCCTCCATTTCCGGTTAATTTGGATATTGCGACAATTGCGAGCGCAAGGACCGTCTTGGCAGCCCGACTTACCAAGATCGTCGGCGAAATTGGCGCCACGTTAAGGAGCCGATGGGCCGAGGCGGATGCGACGAGAATTGCGCGTGATCGCCAGATCCTGACGGAAGCATGTCCGTTCTTCGAGGCGAGTGGGAGCCGGCCACTTGACAAGGAACTTACTACTTTTGTTCGGTCAGAGGCCCCATCGTTATCGTCAGTCGCCCAGCAACTCGTGGTTCTCAGCTCATATCTTGAGTTGGCTTCGAAGTGGTATGGATTTATTTTTTTCGGAAAAAAGAAGGCGGCGGAATTGGTTCTTGCCAAGTTCGGCATGACGGTTTCGATTGCCAATGCACAGCGAGCCAGCGATTTTCTGAACGGGCTCAAAGCAAGAATGATGGCCAAGGAAGCCATCGAATCGCTCGGATTGGCATTGCAAGCCAAGTTTATCGGAGAAGCTGACCTGGCGAACCCATACCGAAGGTTGTGCCAACTTCTCGACTTCCTGGCCTGGCTGATCGCCGAATCGGCGCTGGCCGACCTTGTAACTCGGGTCCGAGAGGCACTGAAATCGAAGGAGTCACCAGCAAAACTCCTGGCCGGACTCCGAGAGAGCGCCAATCGTGGGGATTTACTTCTAAAGTGCGAGCACGCGATCCGCACTCCGCTTATTGTCAAAGACCGGCAGGACTACTTAATCGGCCAATGTTGCGCCGATCAACCGCCCGTAAAGGTAGTGCAATCGCTGGCCGATCACTTTGATGCGCTCGAAAACGTGCTGCGCGTTCAACACGGGCTCTGCACCATTCCTGACGGATTTCGCAAAAGCCTGATGCAACTCATTAAGCAATCGGTGCCAGGCGAAACAGCGCTCAAAGTGCTCAAGAAGGCTGCGCTCAGCGAGGCGATTAGCCAGCGCATTCAGACGAACCAATCGCTGGTTCTGCAAGATGCGTTGCGGCTCGAAACCAGCTTTAAGCGGTACCGTGAAGTCGAAGAGCAGAATGCGCGGTTTGACGGTCGAGACGTTGTGCCATACCTGGGCCGAGATTCAAAAATCGCGATTGCTTGTCTCGACAAATAGTCGGCTCAACAGCGAAGGCGCGGAAGTTAGGCGCCGATTAACTTTGCGTGGCGAGGCTGCGCTGCGTCTTCGTCAAGTGCTTGAGCTCGGCGAACAGATTGCGGGAGGCGATCCGCTTTTCGATCTGCGTCCTGTCTGGATGGCCAGTCCGGAAACGGTCGCCCAGATCTTTCCTCGGCGAGAGTTGTTCGACGTCGTCGTTTTCGACGAGGCGTCCCAATGCCGACTCGAAGAGTCATTGCCGGTGCTGCGTCGTGCCAAACGGGTCGTCATCGCCGGCGATCCGAAGCAACTTCCTCCCACTCGCTTCTTTGAGTCCGCGGTCATCGTTAGCGAACTGGATGAGATCGAAACCGATCAGGACCTATTCGAAAAGCAGCAAGGCGAGATGGAGGATCTACTTAGCGCCGCTCTCAACATCGAGATCGACGAGGCATATCTCGATGTGCATTATCGGTCGCGTAACTCTGATCTCATCGCATTCTCGAACGATAAATTCTACAACTCACGGCTCCAGGCAATCCCCGGACACCCGTCGAACCGAACACAATATGCTCCATTAACCCTCTATCGTGCCGGCGGTGTTTACGATAAGCGAGCGAACAAGATCGAAGCAGAGAAAGTGTGCTCGATTGTCCGAGACCTTCTTCGCCGGGCCGAGCCCCCGAGCATCGGCATTGCGTCGTTCAACATCACCCAGCGCGACCTGATCAATGAACGCCTTGAAGAGATGGCATCATCGGATTCGCAGTTCACTCAGGCGCTTTCGGCCGCTCGCGAAAGGCGCGGGAACGCCTCCTTCGAGGGTTTATTCGTCAAGAACTTGGAGAACGTGCAGGGCGATGAACGAGACCACATCATTATAAGCACGACATACGGACCTGATCCGCAAGGCCGGTTCTATCGGCGGTTCGGACCTGTCGGCGGCGCGAATGGTGGCCGCAGATTAAATGTGTTGGTCACAAGGGCCCGGGAAGAGGTGCATCTTGTGACCTCGATCCCAGAATCGGTCTATCGAAATCTGCCGCCGGTCCCGCCTGGCGTTGCGCCGGCTGGCGCATGGCTGCTGTTTGCCTACTTGAACTTCGCTGAGTACCTGGCCAGAGTGTACGAGGAGAGCAACCGCAAGCATCAAAATGCCGAGAAACGGAAGGAAGTGCTAATTCAAGTGCGACAGACCCGGTTCCCCTCGCTCTTCGCTCAACAACTCGCCATACGGCTTAAGCAACCGCACGGAATCGGCAGCGACGTACATTGGGGCAATGATGGCTTCGCCGTTGACTTGGCTCTCCATCACCCGACGCATGCCGAAGACGTGACAATCGGCATTCAATGCGATATGAACCGTTTCGAGCAGGCGTCTGACCCGGTCGAGTGGGAGGTCTTCCGTAACTGGGTCCACGAAAACCAAGGTTGGAAAATCAATCGAGTTTGGTCCCCGCAATTCTTCCGCGACCGAAAGCCGATTATGCAAGAGATTCTCGGGGACATAAACCAGGCCTTGTCTTCTGAGCCACCCCGAGATGCCGTTCCCGTGGTAAAGAAATGACTTCGGTCGTTCTCGACCGTTCCGCGGAGTCGACGACTGATTGAACGGCCCGACACCATACCACAACAATTGGATTCATCGGCAGCGGCAAAATCAGCGGTGCATGGAACCGCCGCAAGATTACGGACGGGGAGCGAATGGTGGAAGCGATGAGAGGCATCGAAGGCAAGCGGCTAATGTACCATCAAGCTAACGGGGCGGCGTAATAGAAAGAAAGCTGCCTGTCCCATGACCTCTTTTATGAATCTGCCAACACAAAGCTAGACCCAAACAACAGGGCCGTTTCATTGGGCAAATTCTCCACTTGTCCCGGGCCAGGTGCCGTAGCACGATCGTTCCTGGTTGCCGCCCAACTCCTTGGCTGATTTGATTGCTCCGGCCATTTTCCCGTCACGGCGCCAAATCGTCTCTGGCTAACGGCTGGCGATCTTGTCCCGTGCGTAAGTTCGAGTATTTGGGCGTGCCGCCTGGCCCGAATTCATTTTCGTGAATCCAATACCGGATTACTCGTCCTTTCGCGTCGAAAAACATATAGACGGCAATCGCGGTCCTACATGAACCCGCTCCGCATGCCCGGTATCATCCGCGAGAACGTTCCCGGCTTCGCGGTACCTTCGCCTCGGGGCCCGGTAACGAACTTTCGGCCACCGCAATTCTAACGCTAGGCATCTGAATCACCGGCTGCGCATGTGAAAGAAATAACGTTTTGGGACTGGAAGGCCGGCAAACTGTTAAAGGAGATACCCGCCAACTACGCGCAAGCGTTGGCATTCTCGACCGATGGCGCCAAGCTCGCGTCAGGTGATCGCGATGGGACCATCCATGTGTACGACTGGCTGAACGGCAAGGAACTTCAAAAGTTTCATAATGGAACCAAGGCGCCGACCACCGTTATTGCCTTTTGTCACGATTTGAGTTTGGCCGCTTCCACGGACTTTCAGCAAGACACGATTCATCTATGGGATCTGGCCACCGGCAAAGAATCGAATGCGCATTTCCGCGGGAGGCGGCACCAATTGGTTAGGCTTTTCGGCGGATGGCCGCACCATGGTGCAAACCTCCGGCAAAACAATGCGGCTGTGGGAAGTCGCGACCGGTGAAGAGCGCCGGATGACATCCGTTGCCAATTACTCTCGTTGTGCTGCCGACTGGCTCCTGATGCGCGCGGTGTATTAACCAGTGGGTCAGGCCAAGCGAGAGAGCCTGAGAGTTTTTCGCCAAAACTGTGAGCCTACGGAGCAATCCGTTGCGATTTCGGAGCGGCTTGACTCTCTTCTATGTTCGAGAAACGCGATCTGCCGCGTGAAATACCGCGAAAAAACGCAGACAAAGCGACAATGCCGTGAGAAATCTACGCGCCATTTTGCGCTAACCGCTGGGTCAGAGCGAGTTCGAGAAATATCTCCGGCTCCCCGAACAGGACTCGAAATCCTGACCCACCAGTTAACGATGGCCTCTGGCCGAAATCTCCTTTGCAGGCGGTGAGTTTCCGGTGCCCACGATCTCGATTGCAACCCTAGCTGGCTGCTCTGGACGCGTAATCCACAGGCAATCAACGCTTAGCTTGGGCAGAGGGGGCTCTTATGCTCTTTGCTACCGCGGCGCGGCGGGTGCATTTCCTGATCCTTGGTCCAAAGTGCGTGCATAAACCAATGGGTCAAAAGTTCGAGTCCTGTTCGGGGTGGAGAATCGGACTCGAACCGGTGACATTCACATACACAGATCAGTGCTGATCTGGGTGGCAAAAAGCGTGCGTGCGTTGGCGCCATGGTAGCGTAAGAACTGTCCGACGTATCTGTCCCGGACTACCAGTGTGTAATTTTCTGGCGAGGTGTGTGAACCAGGTAAGCAAATCGGTCACGAATAAACGTCGCGTGCTTCGATTGCTAAAAAAAAGCCCGGTCCTTCGGCTGTCGCCGCGAACCGAGTCAATACTACCGATCCAGTCCTTGTGCCCACCCGGCGACAACCCCCAGCGCCAGCAGAATCGGCACCCAGTGAAGGTATTCGCCGCCAACAAGCGTTATGATGCAGCCGCCCCCCAGGACAGCAAGTACAAACAGTATGAACGCTTCGCGATCGCGCATGCTCTTCTCCGTCTTTGTTTGATTCCAACGCTTAACGTGTAACGGTCAATCGAAGCGATCCCAAGGCCGGATAAAGGCGCAAGGCGTCTCGAACTGACCGCCGAAGCTGGCGCAAAAAGATTGCGTCATTCAAGATAGTTCGAATGGCATCGCACTTCGCGTCGGATAAGGAACGCGGCACGTAAAAGCTTAGGTGGATTTCGTCGATCAAGATTGTCTTTGCCATGCACCCTCCTTTGGCTCGGCGCCGTTGGCCGCAGGCGGTTCGGTGCGGAGCAGCGAACGCAGGCCGCCAAAGCTGGCTCGCGCTACGCCGACGGCGACCATACCGCAGGCATAAAGCGCCCAGGCCAGAGGCTTGGCTACGACGATTTGCACCGTTCGCTCAACGCGTTGTAATTCGATACTCATTTGATGTCCCCCGCTCTTTGAGATGACTGCGAGTTAATGCCGCTTGGTAGGCCGAATTTCGCCGTTGTTGAGGTTGATGGCCACCAGCACCGCCAGGGCAAAGAACAGCACCAGCCACGATCCCGTGAGCCAGCCCGCAAGGCCGGCCAACAGCACACTTCCCAAGAAGTATCCCGAGTTAAGTTTTTGCCGGGCACCCATGCAGGTTCTCCTTTTTGCCCGATTCCATGAATAAATAACCGGCAGTGCACCCGGGTTTCGAGTGCACTGCCGGTCGTTGAAATGTCTTACGCCGCCACGTCGGTGTAGCCCTTGGCGAGTTTTGCTCGCGTCACGTGTTCGGCATGCTTCGCGGCGGCTTGCTCGTCAGCAAAGGATTTCGTGATGAACTGGCCGCTGGTGCCGATGCGGCCAAAATGTAAGCGCACCTCAGAGCGATCAACTTCGATTTGCCAGAACTTGCTGGAACTGCCTTGAACGAATTCAAGGCGCCGCGTGGTTGCGGTTTTGACGCTCATCGGTTCTCCTTTTGTCAAAGATGGCTGGATGTTACTGCAGATGCCGACATACGTCGGGAACCGAGGCACGCCAGCATCCGACAATTCTTGATACTTGAACGTGATGGTGCTGCCGAGCGCGGGGGGATTGATTCTTTCGCGATCGCTGAGACCGCTGCCCACCGCGAAGCGAGTGCCGTTGGCCAAAGCCACCAGCAAAGCTCCCAAGCGGCCACGGTGACGGCCGCTGCCCGGTTCGTGGCCCAAAACAACAGCCTCCGCATCGTGGAATGTTTTGACCTTGAGCAGCGTGCTCGAACGACCGGCTTCATAAATCGATCCAGGCCGGCGCAGCATCAAGCCCTCGCCACCCCTGGCTTCGATCTGGGCGAGCATTTCGTTGAGGTGGCTGGTTCCATGACAAAGCTCATGCTGATGAGCTTGCGCGAATGTCGGCTTGTTCATGGACATGATCAGCTTTACGAGGTCGATGCGATCTTCGAAGGGGCCGTCGTGGGCGGGCGCATCGAAGACCAGGAAGCGAACCTCTTTCCAAAGATTGCCGGCGTCCTGGCGGCGCACGATGCTCACCGTGCGCTGGAACTGCTTGCGGCCCATCCACAGCTCGCCATCGAGCGGCTCAAGCGGCAAGCCCGCCGTGAACCACTCGGGAGCGAAAAAACGATTTCCTTGGCGCGAGAGGAATTGCTTACCATCCCAAAAACATCTCACGCCGTCGAGCTTTTCACTGAGGAGCCAGCCTTGAGGATCAATGCTGTCGTTCCAGGTTTCAGCTAGCAAAAGCGGCGGCGCTTTCACGAAAGGTTTGCTCTTTGGCGAGCTCGCCAAGCCGGTGCCGACGCGCGCCGCTTCGGCGTCATCACCGCGCATAAGCCGAATATGTTTACAACTGCGCCGGTCGATGGGTAACGATTGGTTGCGCCAGGCGGGACACGAGCACGAATAGACGCCAGCGATGTGCTTGATCGTGTAGGGCTTGCTGGCGGAGCCCTGGATTTGGGTGGTTTGGCCGTCCAACAGGTCCGGCATATGACTCCTCCTTGTTATAATTGGCGCTAACCTTGCCAGTTGTGCAAAGCTGTCGGAACGGCAGGTGGGGCACTGCATGGGCGAGGGATTGGGTAGTAGTGTCCGGCCTTTATCGCACGCCAGACACGTTCGATGGTGCGTTTGGTACGCTCCACCTGGTGAATTGTAAGCGACCATGGCGCGTGACTGAAGGAATCTTCGTCTTGGTGAGAACGACAAATTCAAGACGCAGTGGCCTGCCATCGGCAAGCTCACGAACCAACTCGCTGTAAAGCAAAAGCTGGTCGGCCGCATTGATAACCTGATCTTGGTCCCAATGGCTGCGCGACGATTTAAAGTCCGTCACGATCAAGGCATCGCCCGCGTCGACGATAAGGTCTACGCGAGCCAACAGATCGTGCAAGCCGCCAATCACGCGGCCACGAAGCTCCTCCTCCACCCCCAGGATGGTGCCGCGCGGCGTCACCTGATCGCTATGCAAAAA
Organism: uncultured Planctomycetota bacterium; assembly: GCA_963750865.1. Classification (GTDB taxonomy): domain Bacteria; phylum Planctomycetota; class Planctomycetia; order Gemmatales; family Gemmataceae; genus CAVVSQ01. The sequence continues at coordinate 39,598 of CAVVSQ010000010.1, read as the reverse complement.
CGCCCGCAACATTCGATTGGCCAACTCGCCGACGGTGGCGAGATTCTCACCTTTACAGAACTCAATGTCCGGCGTTTGTCGATCGTTCCAGCCCCCCCAAAAGGCCCCCAGCAGTTGATCCAGGCCGATCGTTTGGCCCACGAGTAAGCCGCGAAAATGCGCCTCCAAGGCGGCGTGCAAGCCAATGCCAAAAAGCAAGCTGGATGCGACGATGTTTTCGGGCAAGCCGGCGACGTACCGAGAATGGTACCGCAAGGGACATCCCTGATAGGTGCGGATGGCGGAGTAGGAAAGGTAATCTCTGGGTGGTGGCCTTTGCTGGCCCAATAAATCCAGCATAGTTACTCCTTTCGTTTGAGGTCGTCGATGGCGCCGCTGGCCTCCTTGATGCTGAGGTCTTCCGGCCGCTGGCGCTGAAAGCGGCTGTGCAAAAACTGGCTGATGTCAATCTGTTGGCTGCGGGCGATGGCATGAATCGCTTTGATTTGGCTTGCCGTCGCCGGGCGAACGGTGGTTTGCGAGTTGCCGCTGGCCGGCACATGACCGTTGCCGCTTTGCTGGCCGTTACCGCTTTGCTGGCCGTTATGACGGCCGTTGCCGGTAGGATGGCCGTTGGTGGATCCGGAAGACACTACGTGGCTGCCGTTAAGCTCCTCGGCGAGCGAAGAACGCAGTGAGTTGAAAACGTGACGAATCCGCTCTTTGAGTCTGTCGGGCTCACCGACAGCGCCGATTCCAGTTCCAGCTCCACGTTCACCGAGGCGCCGCGTGAGCCGTAGTTGGGATCGCCCACTTTCTTGCTCAGGCCGACATTGAGTTTGAGAGGCATGCTTTACTCCTTGGTCGATAAAGTCCCGGTTCACGTGACCAGGGCCGGAAATCTGGTCTCAGGCTTCGATTTGCTGAAGCTGCCGCAGCGACGCCAAGGTTGATGCAACCAGGCGCGATTGCTGGCGATGCCGCTTCAGTGCCACCGCAAGGCGGCTGGCACGTGAGTAGCCTTCCTGGAGATACTCCTTAAGGCTTTGGGCCTCGGCGATGAGCGCGGCCAGCGTGTTCGTTTTGGCAGTGGTTTCCGGGCCGTGAGCGTGGCCGTTGCCATTGGTGCTGACATTTCCGGTGCTGTTTCTCGGAGCTTGAGCCATGGGACGTCCGGTCCTTTCTCGAAGAGGTTTGGGTGGATGCGTGCGTGGTTGAGGAGAAATACGGGTGACGTTGGCATTGGGCGGGATGGCTTGCGTTTTGGCCAATGGCACCCAAATGTAAGTGCGGGTAGCATCCTTGCAGACAACCGGCTTGTCGGCATCGACGATGGTCAACTCCGTAAAACTAAAGGCGACCGCACGGGCCAAGAAGCGCCGATCGGTGTGCAATCGCACCGGCGCGCCGATTAAATGCGAATCAGCCAAAACGACTTCGGTAGGATTGTCTTGGCCTTCTTCTTTGACGCGCAAGGCCACTTGCCCGTTTAAATCGACGGTCATGGGGGCGTGCGTTTCACGGCTGCCGGGCAGCTTCGACAGCGATGTCCCGACGAAGTCAGCGTCCTGAGGTGCTAGACGCAACGTCGTGGCGCTGGACGTGACTTTGGGAATGACGGCAGCGATGTCGGGGAAGCGTCCCTGGGTATCGAAGACCAAGTAGATGGTCCAATCGCCCACCTGGATGGCGATGCGGTTCTTGCCCTTGGCGACGGTCGCCGGCACATCGGGAAGCAGTTCTCGGCAGGCGAACAGCTCCAAACCGGGGATTAGCAGATCTTCTTTCCACGGAAACGCAAAGCCGCTTTGGATAAGTGCCTGGCGGCCATCCGTGGCATTAATGGTGCCGCGCTCGCCCTGGAGCTGAATCTTGTCGGTGGCATAGCGAACGTTGTCGGTGGCCAAGCACTGCTTGGCGTGGCCCAATGCCTGAACAAGTCCCGGCACAACCGCCGCCGTGGACCAATCCACCTCCGGCACCGTTAGCTGTTCGTTGGTGGCCTCGGCGAGCGTGTACGATTTGCGCTGAGGGATTCTGCCGTCGTCCCAGGAAGCGACCATTCCCCCGGGACTCTTGACCAAGGTGACCGTGGCATCGGACTTGGCTTCAAAATCCGCCAACGCCTCGAAGGGTATGCGGATCGATTCTTCCTGTGAAGAGCCCGGCAATTTAAGTTCGATGGTTACATCGGGCATCACGCCGCGCAGGCGCAGGTCAGCGTGGCTGGCCACCACTTCCACGAGGGGCCGCTGGTTTTTGCCAGCGCCCGCCTTCTTGAGGGCGGCTCGAAATTGGCGGACACAAGTACGAGTGAGTTGAATCACTGTTAGCTCCGTATTGAGATGTCATGCACGCAAAAAAAGGGCGGCATCCCGTTACCGGATGCCGCCCAACCGGAAAAGCGATTTATTACTTGCCCGGGCTCATAAGCCGTGGCGCCGCACCTTGAAGCGGGGCCGAGGATGCGGCAAAGAGACGATCGACGGCACGCGGATTTCTTGAAAGCCGACGCGACGAACACGGTCTCTGGATTCTCCGGTGGCGCAGCACACGGCGCGCTCCAATTGCGCTTGGGTCATAGCAAGATCCCTTTCTTGATGGCTTGGTAGTGAGCGGTTGAGAGGAAAATGATCGGCTTGATCGAATCGCAGCTAGTCAGGCAGTAACCAATGCGAGAGAAGCCCCAAAGTCGAAGGCAGAATTGAACTCGACCTTGGCGACCGCTGATGCGCCCGGCGCAACCCGCCATTCACATGCTGACAGCGGGAAGCGGCCGTTGACCGTGCCAATGGCTTGAACCACCAACGGTTCGGCCAAATTCGCGGCGACTTCGAGGAGGAAGTCTTCAAACTCTTCCTGCCCCAACGTCGGGTAGTCGGGATAATACTCCTCGGCTGAAATGCCCGGCGGCAACGGCCAGGCGGCGGGCCAACCGTCGCCATCAATCGTAAGGCGTGACTGGCCCGCGGAATCCGTCTCGACCTCGACCGCGCAATCAAAATCGAACCAGTATTTGGCGATGATTCGCGTGACTGGGCCCGGACGTGAAGCCGTGGCCGGTTGCACGCAGTGGCAAACCAGAAATCTGCCATCAGAACCTCCATTAAGCTGTGGTGTTGATGCATTCACAAAGGTGGCCGATTTCAGCAGCATCCAAGGCACGGACTGCCCCGTCATTGCTGGCGATTTCCTGGACGATGTCTGAGCGATTGGCGGCTTCGCCTTGCCCGCGTTCTTGGTAGTAGCGCAGGGCCGCGAGAATGGTGTGCAGTGCGCAGAGGCACGCGCACGGTGACGAATTTCGATGGCATAGTGGTTGTTGGGTTTGAGAAGTGATCAGTCAGCGCTGAAGGCCGAGTTCTTTGAAGCGCTGGAGCCCTTGGGCTTCCAGGTGCTCATAGTTTTGAAACCCCGCGATGGCGCTTTCCACCGTGAAACCGGCGGCCTGCGCTGCATCGCCCAGTTGATCGGCGAAGGCAGCGATCAGTTCATTCCACTGGCCAACTTCCTTGGCCAGCTTGGCGAGGTCGCGCTCATCCCAATACTTGCCCTCGTCGCTTACCTCGACCTCAATTACGCCTGTCTTCTTGGCGAAGTCCAGGAGCTTGACAATGGTCGCATGGCAGCGCAGGAAGTTGGTCACGCCGCCGCAGGCTGGATTGCTGGCATACTGTGTCTTGCAAAAGGACCGCCACAGCCAACCCTTGAGTTTGGTGCGAATCCGCCTTCGGTTTGGCGGAACGATCGTTTGCGGATAGGAGCACATGCCAAAGTTGGCCGGCTCCGAGCCTTCGCCGGGAACCGTGGTGAAGGCGATGATGTGCAGCGGCGCTACCGAATAACTGTAGGGCCCGTCGTTCAAGTATTGGCCCGCCTGGATTTTGAGCCAGCGGTTCGGATCATCTCGGTTTTGGTAGCCCACGTCTTCGCCTTTGAACTCCACCACGTCGCCGACCTCTTGGAACGGCAGGTCCATCGCGTATTGGCGCAGCCCCTCAACCAGGCGGCGGACCTCGTCCGGCCTGGTTAACTTGGTTTCCAAGTTGTAATGAATCGTCAGGCCCATGAAATGTCTCCGCCAGGTTTGGGATCGTTATACCAGGTAACCTTTGGCTCACCAGCCAATCTTCCAGCCAAGCCTTTTCCGCAGCGAGAGCGTGGCTGCGTTGCTGAAACGGGCCGAGCATTGGACCTTCGACCGGCGCCAAATCGGCCCACCAGCGTCCCTGGGCGTCAGGTTCGACATGGCTGGCCCGGTGAATAGCCGCCTGGCCCAGTTGGTCCAGGGGAATGGCTTCGCCATAAACACAGTGGACGGTGCCGCGCGCGTCAATTACCAGATCCATGGTTATCTCCGTTGGTGCTGGGTTGCGCCCGGATAATGCGCCGCCGCGGCTGATCGACCAGCATGCCGTCAATGACAGCCTGCACCTGGCTTAGCTGGGTGGCCACTTGCTGCCGTAAACCATTGTTATCCCGCAACGCTTGTGGCTCGATGCCGCGGACAATCTGCTGGGCGCGCTCGACCAAGGCGTCCAATTCCTCGTTGGAGCGGACATTGAGGTCGCGAAAACGGCCGAAATACTCGGTCAGATTAGTGATGGCCGAATCGCGGAAGATTTTGCGCTCACCTTCACCGGCGCTGAGCCGCTCGGTTAGGTGCTCAACCAGCTTGGCGAACTCGGAGATAAACGCCTGCTCGGCCAGCGTCACGGCTTGCTCAAAGCGCGCGGCCACACGGGCCTTCTCTTGCTCGTAGATGGCAGGATTGAGTTGACACAAATAATCGGGTGGCTCGACGCTGGGGAAATCCCAATCCACGGCAAACAAACCTTGGAGAGAGACCGGGTAATCGTTGGCGTTGAACAAATCGCCCAGCCGCCTGCGCGGCTGCCTTAAGCTCGAAGTAATGATCGTTCAGGCGCAGCACGGCGGCATCGAGTTCGGCGCGATGTTCGAGCATCTGTTGATTGAAATGGTCAATTTGATGCTGGCGAATGAGGCGTATGCTCGGCTCCGGGTACGGCAGCGTCAGCGAGCGCCAAAAAGCCAGCACCTTACCGCGGATCGCAGTGACGTCCTTGAAAGCAACATGCCGGGTATCGAGCAGCTTTTTGCGCGCCGACAAGAAGTCACCTTCGGCGCCGAAGGACTCGGCAGCCTGGTTTTTCTGCTCCGGGGTCAACGTTTTGCGGACGCCCATCCAGGTGAACGAGATGCGCACGGCGGCGGTGGTCTCGCGCAGCCACTGCGCCGGCGATACGGACGTGGGGGCGTCCACATGATCCAAAAGTGAGGTCATGGACTTCTCCTGGGAATTAGTATTTTGGGTTTGGTTAATTGTCGGACGGACGTGTGATGCGCCGCGCGGCCTTGGGCGGCGCCACGCCTTCGCGCAGGTAGATGCCGGGATTGTTGGCGCACAAGCAGCGGCCACTTGCCCAGGACCGCAGCCGTTCCACGGATTCGGCGGCAGTCACGGCCACGGGCACGACGTTGCGGGCGGCTTGCGTGAGCGGTTGACCTAGAAGTGCTGCCAGGCGGCAGCACGCCTTGATCTCGGCCCCGGTCCATGAGGCGTCGTCAGGCTTCTGCTGACTGTCAGCGATACCAAAGTGGCGACGGTAGAGGGACCAGATTGTTTGCTTTTCCGCCACGTCCGGCAAGTCCAGGAAAAAAACGCCGTCGAAGCGCTCGGCGCGGGCAAACTCAGGCGGTAATTTGGAGATGTCGTTGGCCGTGGCCACGACAAAGACATCCGAGGTGTGATCGGAAAGCCAGGTCAAGAAAGACCCAAACAAGCGCGTGGACACGCCGCTGTCTCCCTGCGAACCGACGCCGCTGAGCGCTTTTTCGACCTCATCCAAAAAGAGTAGACATGGGCTCATCGCATCGGCGATGCGCAAGGCTTGCCTGATGTTTTGCTCGCTTTGGCCCACAAGGCTGCCCAAGAGCGAACCGACATCGAGCAAAAGCGTTGGCCGCCCGGTTTCGATGCCAAGGGCTTTGGCAAAGGCGCTCTTCCCCGTCCCTGGAACGCCCAACAGAAGAACGCCTCGTGGCTTCACAGCTTTGCCCGGCTGCAAGGCGCGCCGGCAAAAGTCTTTGAGGTTGGCCAGGCCGCCCAGCTCGGTAAACGACTCCGTGCCGCGATGCAGGTTGAGCAAGTTGCTTTTCTTGAGCATGCCCGCCTTGAGTTCCGTCAAAACATCGGGCCGGACCTGGTTGTGTTTGGCCAACGAGAGCGCATACGCGCCTTCCGCTTCATAGCGCGTCATGCCAGCACCGGCATCGAGGATTCGATCGAGGTCTTCGCCGTGGGGCATTTCATTGGGCTGATCACTAAGAAGTTCCCGAAGAATGCGCTCCAACTGATCGCGATCGGGCAGCGCATGTTCAATCACGATGAACAGCTTTTCCAGTTCCACGGGGATTTGCACGACGGGCGAAAGCACAACCACGAACGTACGCCGCTGTTTGCCGGCGACGATTTGGGCGATGGTTGTTTGGATGACTTCGGGGCTGGTGAAGAAACGGTGGAAGTTGTGTAACAGCAATAGGGCCGTTCCATTGGAGTCGGCCAAGGCCGGCAGCGCACGCAGAGCGGCAAGCGGGTCACCAGCGCCCGCATCTTGAGACGCGCGTTCGCTTCCCGGAAGGCGCAAACCGCTGGCGACATCCCAGACGGCCACTTTCCACTGGCCTTGTCGGGCTTGCTGCGCAATTTCACGCTCCGCTTCGTCGGGCTCGTGAGTTTGAATCCAAAGGCCCGTAAAGGCGGCGTTGATGTAGGGGCTGATCTGATCGACCAATTTCATGGATGGTGATCCTTTCAGTGAATGTAAGGGTGCGCGGCGGCGGACGCGTCAGGCGCGAACGTCTTGGTGTTCTTCAACGGTGGCATAAAACTCTGACGTCTTGGTGTCGGCGATCTTGGCGCCGAGAGCTTCTTCCAGGAATTTGCTGGCCGCAGGCAATCGCTGCCCGAGTAGCCTTTGGTTTGCACGGTCGTTTCGCCCCGTGGCGAAACGACGATTTCGATGATGCGCATTTGAGATTCTCCAGATTGGTGCGGCCGAAAGGACGGAAAATGATGGGCGCAAATGGGCATTGCACGCGTTGCGGCGGCAATGAAAAAGACATCGGGTTATTTCTCCAGCTACGCCAAACAATTTGCGGTGGGGGCCTTCAGACGATTAACACTCGACGATTTGCAGTTTGATAGCGCCATCGTGCAGAGTTTGCTCGCTCACCGTGTAGCCTTTCTTGGTTGCTTCGATCCGAGCTTTTTCAACCGCGTACGATTGCATGAAGCGGCCCAATTCCTCTTGCCGGCCCCACTGGCCACCGTAATTGTCGTAGCTTAAAGTCCCCGAAGGGATGTCCGCCACCACGGGATACTGCCAGCCGGGCAACCGAATGATGAGGCCAGTTGCGCTGCCGCTAAATAGCTCGGCGGTTCCCTCAACGGGCGCGGGCAATTTGAGCCGTTGGCAAGCTGCGGCTACGGCGGCGGGATCATGGACTTTTGACTGGATCGTGACAACATGGCTCATGAAAACTCCTTGTTGAACAATGATGTAAGACACACGCCGGCTGACGTTACCGGAGACCTAAACCGGATGCCGGTCAACGTTTGTGCCCCCTTTTAAGCGGTTATTTAGCGATGGAAACTCTTGTTCCGCCGTCAACTCGTTGCTGCATTTCGGCCAACAGGCATAGGTGGGGGATTCCAAAAACCTGTTGATTGATACTTGCCCGCATGGAAGAGACCCGCTCGGGAATAAGCGTTGCGAGCTGGATCTAACAGCATGCGCTTTGCAAGACGACCCCGAATTGTTTGTAATTTGGAGCACGATTAGTCAAGAACCTTGCATTTTTGGGCCTTGTTTTTGGCGTTTTTTCCATCTCGATGCGTGTAGCGGTCGTTCGAGAACCTCCTGATAGGGATCGGTTGCGCCAGCGTTCTCCATTTTCCGTGCAAAATCGAACGACCGCTTGACGGTCATGTAATTGATCTGCAGCCGGACGGCGATTTTTTTAAGGCTGATTTTCGGCTCTGCTTGCCTTAAAGCCAAGCAAGCGTCCAGGTAGCGGATATGAACCGGCGGCTCAAACAAGTCCAACGTTACCGAAACGGGCGGTGGCGCATCACCGCCGTCGCCCCACGCGTCCATACATAATGTAAGCTTAGCGCGAGGGCGAATTAATGGGCTGTCCTGTGCGTGGACAGGGCAAATGACAAATTTGGGAATCAGCCGTCGCAACCAATCGGCAAAATCTAGCGAGGTGAGTGATAACTTCTTTAGAGCTTCGTCCAAATGCTCCGCAACCGCGGCCTGGGAGACGAATTTGCCTTTGATTCCTCGCGGGTTTTCGAGCGCCTGTTTCGCTTGTTTGGCTTCAGCCAGTGCTTTTTGGGTCGTTGTTAACTCTTTGACCAGCACTTCCAAATCGCCCCCGATGGCAATCGCTTTTACCAAGTTGCTTTGTTGATGCGTCAACTCGGTGATGCGTGGACCTGGACATTGCTGGAGCGATCGTTGTCCCGATGTTGGCGTTCAAATTCTTTCCACGCGATTTCAATAACGGTCGTTCGAAAACTCGGGAAAGACTCCAACACCGACCACACCCACCCGAGTACTTTTTCCGTGAGCAATGTGTAGGGAACTTGCACGTGGTTCCAGCAGGTGCCTGTCCCATTCGGCAGTGCATTTTTGCATTTCAAGAAGTTTCCGCAACGATACATCAATTGGCCGCAAACTGAACAATGCACCTGCTGACCAGGCCAAAGGCTACGCGCCCGCGGCCGATTCCAGAGCACGCTGTCGGAGCCCTCCGCCTGCCCGGCAGCAGAGGCTTGCTTGCGGATACTCACTTCTTTTAAAACGGCCGCATGGTCCTCGAGGGTCAAGTGAGCCAATTCAAGGTACTGCTTGACTTCCGGGCCGGCTGGGTTCGGGCGGGCTTTGTGCTTGCCGGTCTGGAAAATCAGCTTATGCATGTTAGTACGAAAACGCCTCTGGCCGCTTAAAATCGGATCGCTCAAAAGATCGCGGACCAGACGACCCCTCCAGCCTTGGTTTTGGTCCGCGTATGGTCCTGGGGCGATTCCTTCTGCATTCAGCCACTTTGCAATTGCCACATAGCTCGCGCCGCGCAGGAATCGCGCACACATTTCCTGAATAATCGGTGTGCATTCGGCCAGCTTGGCAATCCGAAGGCCAATTGGTCCAAATCGTCCGCTATCCGCTTCCTCATGGCTGAGTTTGCGATAGCCATAGCGATTCTTGAGCACCATGCCGCCTTGGTTAAACGTGTGCGTCGCCGTTCGCCGCACACGTCGGCGCGCATCCGGGACGGCCAAACCGTGATGAGAGCAGGCAAAAGCCAGCATCATCTCCCACGCGTCATCCGCCGTATCGAAATTATCTGCTGGGCAGATGACGCGAGTGTCTTGATCGACGCAATTCTGTATGAATTCGAAAAGAAAGCGGGGGTTGCGGTAAATGCGCCCGACATCCTCCGCCAAAACCAAGTCTACTTTTCCGGATCTAATCCAGGCCTCAGCGGCCTGCATTGTTCTGCGATGTGGCACCATGCCGCTCGCCTGCTCGCCGAAAGTTTGAATATTCGCTTCACCTTTGTGGACCTGCTCAAGAATCTTTTCAGCGTGTTTGTACGATGCGGCGACGTTGTTAAAATCCTGGTTGACCGTTGAAATGCGTCCAATCAAGGCGACCTGCGCCGGCCCGTCAGGATTTTTCAAAACCAGAGGTGGCGTGTGAGTTAGCATGCGACCCCCCCTTTCACCCACTCCTGGGCGTAATCAAGTGAAGCGGGCCACCGCTGAAGCGCTGCCTCAAGCTGGCCGCGTTGCGTTTCCGGGCGAGTGTGTGTATACACAGTGGTCATGCCCAAAGCGCCAGCGGCGGGGGCCACTGGCTTGTGGCCGAGGGTCAATTGGCGTACAAGCGGATCTACATCGGCATCCTGAAGCAGAGTGGCGAATGAATGTCGCCAGGACTTGGGACATGTGCCTTCAGGATGCCCAATCGCGGTCATGATTCGGATGAAGGAAGTCCGGATCGCGTCGACCTTTACAAGGCCAGCATCTTGCCAAACTGCTTTCGCGATACCGGCTTGTTCCCTTCGGGCCATTGAATGGTTCACCGTGCTTAGGTGAGCGGCTAATCTTTGGTCGTACGCTCGCTGCAAGCCATTCAGGCCCAGGTCAGCACCTGTGGCCTTTCCATCCCGGAACCGAGGGCGTCGAAAGACCAATCCCGCGACACGTTCCCCGATGACGGAGCGCAAAACGCCTGTGAGTTCCTTCACAGCGGGAACGACTCGGTCGTGCCCCGTCTTGGTTCGCCACCCCAGGGATTGTTTTCCGCGAATCCGTATCCAACCCCGCTCTAGATCAACTTCCTCAATCAGAAGGTGCACCAATTCGCCAGGTCGCATTCCGGTTTTGGCAAGGGTGAAATGAATGGCGAACGCCCAGCGGTCAGCAGCCTGGAAAAACTTCAATTCGGTGGCGGCGTCAAATACGAAAATCGGCTTGGCGTCCTCGATCCTGAGGCGCTGGATGCGAAGATCGGCAAACGGATTGGGGACATAAGGTGGCAGATGGCGCACTGCGCTGTGCAAACGAATACATGGCGCGGCAACATTCGAGGATGTACCGTACGCCTTTGTCGCGCAGCGGCCGCCGCCGAGAATTCGCATGGCCATTTGGCGCCACAAGAAGGCCACGCAGGTGATGGACGAAGCTGTTGGCCTGGACATTATGGGCAAGCGTTGCGCCGCCCTGAGCCTGCGGAAAGCTCTCCAAATATTTGGTTGCTGACCGATAGCGAGAGATGGTCGCCAGCGATGACCGCAGCACCTGCTCGTGGTGGTCAAGGAACTGCCGGCGCAGTTCCGCGACTGGTATAGGAGTAAACGCCAATAGTGTTGGCGTGGCGGCGGTTAGCTGACTGTTGACCTGAGCCGCCACGCGTTCCGCGTCCTCCCGCAAGGCAGAAACACGGCGCCGGATTTGTTTTTGGCCTTCCCGGTAATACACATACCAGGCGCCGTGATGCTCGTAAAACGAGACGCGGCCGATCCGCTGGCGGCGCGGCCGGCGCTGCTTTGGAGATGTTGACACGGAAGCCTCCCGTGCACGCTTTGTGCACCAACTGTGCACCAAGACCGGCTTCCATAGCGCAAAAAAAGCGCAAGGGCTTTGTTTAAAGCCACTTGCGCTCCTTGCAACGAATTGACCACGGAGAGGGGGGGATTCGAACCCCCGGTAGAGGTATAAGCCCCTACACCGGTTTAGCAAACCGTCCCCATTCAGACGCAAACACCTTTGAATTAACATCTTCCGATCATTACAAAAGCGTCTTGGCGTCCTGCTTGGCGTTTTTGAATCAAAAGTACCCTGCCCTGGCGACCATCCTGGCCGCGTGGCCGGAGTTGTCGGCGGAAACGCGCGCGGAAATCATCGCCCTGGTGGAAGGCCGCCGTTAAGCCCTCGGAGTGCACCATATTCGAGCGCGGACAGATTGAGTGCAGGATTTTACCTTTGTGAGGGTCCGTCAGCTGGAAACTTGCGTGCATTGAAGTAATCGCTTCAAGACTAATCGAGGTGATTGCAAGGACAGGAAGCGAACAAAAAACCCCGCGGCATGCGCGGGGCGGAAGGGAAGGGCTATTCGGAGAACTATTCAGCGGCGGCGACGGTCAACGGATTGTCGGCACGCTGGTCCTCCTTGAGGCGGTTGATGACGGCGTGGGGCGTGTCGATGTGCGGATAAAGTAGCTCGATCCCCGATCTCGTCGCACGAGGTGCGCGGCGACCGGCTCACCAATACCTTGGCCTTGGCGCGATCGCTCACCGGGAACACGGCCCGCGTTTCCACGCAGGCGCGGATCGCCTCGGGCTCGCCAACGAGGTTAAAGCAGGCGTTGCCGGCGAAAACGCCGCTGCATTCGGTGTCGGCCTTGAAGGGCAGGTCCCAACCGTCGAGCACAATGTCGTCGTGGGCGAGGTCGAGGAAGATGTCTTTCCGCTTGCCGCGCTGGCGCACCGTGGCGACGCGCTGCTTGCGGCCTTCATAGCCGACGGCTTGCCGGTCCAGGACCGAGCGCACCTCCAATTCATAGCGATGCGTCATCGCCATCATGTCGTCGATCTTGAGAAGCGTTAGCCGTTGTCGAACTGCAAGAGCCATGATTTTACCCTCTGCAAAGCGCCCGGCCCGGAATGGGCCAGGCAAGCGGCCGGCGGGAACGCGACTCCCCGCGGTGACGCTGCGGCCGGCGGTTCACAATCCGCATGCCTCGCGGCAACGGTCCTCGAAGTCCAGGTCGGAGCGGTCGGGGTTGTCGCGCATTGCGCGGTCCTCGGCGTCGCACTTGCGCATAAGACGGGCGTTGCGGCGCCGCGCGGACGGAAGAACCCTTCGGGCGACTTGCAGCGCCAGCAAGCGCCATCGGGACGGTCGGGATTCAAGGCGCGGTCGAGCCAGGTCAAGAAGTCCGCGGCGCCCTCGACGCGGCGGCGCCACCAAACGCCATCGGCGGGCGACCACCAAAAGCCGTTGGCCTTCAACGCTGACCGAATCTTCCCATCGGGTTTGCCGCTGAACTTCACCGTTACTTGTCCGCGGGCAATGGCACTCTTAAATGTCACCACGGTACATTCCTCCAAAAAGGCCAGCGCTGGGCGAGCGCTGGCCGGTTGCGTTATTGCTGGATCGGATCGGTTTGGGACACATGAAACACGGTTGCCGTCCACGGTCGGCGGAAGCCCCTGCGTTTGTTGGTGCCGTCCACGTCGTTGGTTGCGATGCCGTCGCAATCCTCCTTGCTGTCCTTGCCCGCGACCGAAACGAACGTCACGACCTTTACCCCATGCTCGCCGCGGCGCACTTGCGCCCGAGCGCTCGCCAGGCGTGGTAGGTGAGGACGTTTTCACGCGGGCGGATGTCGTGCTCGGGGATTCCCTTGGCCAGGAATCCCTCGATGATGGCGGGCCAATTCGTGAATGATTGGCCGGAGACGGCGCGGGTGAGCGATTCTTGTTGAATCTGTTCTCTGGTAAGCGTTGCGGTCATTGGTCATTCCCCCTTTCGTTGGGTTTGTAAAGTGGCGCCGCCGGCGGCTCGGGCATCGAGCCAATCCAACCGGGTCGGCAAACTCCCTCTTGGTAAAAGTTCCGTTGCTCGGGTTTGACGGCGAAGTAGTCGGTTGTTTCATCCGCCTTGTCGAAGCCGGCGTCGAAGCAGTCTTGGCACAAATGCTTGCCATTGGGACAGCCGATAGTGGCCCCCAACCCGCGGCACTGGTCGCAAGCGTCCGCGAACTCGTCACCTTCCTCGACCGCGTAGCTCGTCAGTCGGTCATGGGGCAAGCGTTCGCACGTCTCCCATAGCCGATGGGCTTCCCGCTCCGTGGAGTATTCGCCAACGAGGACGGGAGCGGCCCCCTGACACAATCGCATCACGCGGTACATTGCCGGCCCTCCATCCGCACGAGCGCCATCATGTTGGCCAAAGCCTCCTCGACGCGAACGCTCCGGGACAGTGCCGCGTGAACGTTCTCGTTGCATAGTGCATCCTGCACGTCGGCCAACGCCCAGCGCGCCACGTCAAGCGCCCGCTCCAACGTCTGCGCCGTCGTCGGCAACGCCGTTGACTCGGGCACGCTAACGCTTTCCATCGCTAACCCTCCAAATGAGATTTCTTGCGGTCGCAACCGTGACCGCTTGCTAAATGGGTTCGGCGTCAAATTTGTGCGGAAAGATGATTGAGTTTCGCGCGCGCGGGGGGGAGGGGTCGTGGCCCATGAAATCTGAGCCAACCCCCGGGGGGTGCGCGGCAGGTTCCATCGGGACTTAACTCTTACTCACCACTTCAGAGCAAAAACAGGTTCAGAGCAGGTAAATGCTCGCGCTATACGCTGCGGCAAGGGCCTGGTGCAATGCCAAGTGGTTCAAAGCGTGGCGTCAAGCAAGGATCGTCCCGTGGCCGACAGTGCAGTGACCATCCCGAGAATCATTCCCCATGGTCAAGCGGTCACCGCGCTACACGGCGATGCTGACTAAGCTAGTGCGCTGATATAATGACCGCTTTCCGCGGTATTGTACGCCGGGATCCGGCAGGTTAGAGCAATGCACAGTGACGACCTGAAGTTCATGCGAATGGCGATAGATGAAGCACGAAAGTGTCAAGGGGAAGACGGACGTGTTCACCCCAAAGTAGGTGCCGTCGTCGTACTGAACAGTGAAGTTCTGACGACAGCTTACCGCGGTGAGTTGTCCGAGGGGGACCACGCCGAGTTCACGGCGCTGGACAAAAAGTTGGCGACCGTAAAGGCCGCAGGGGCAACCGTCTACACGACCCTGGAACCTTGTACCCTGCGCAGTCCGGAGAAGGTGCCCTGCGCCGATCGGCTTATCGCACGTCGGGTGGGACGTGTAGTCATCGGCATGCTCGACCCGAATCCCGATATCTGCGGAAAAGGCTTTTGGATGCTGCGCGAGGCCGGAATAGCGACCGACGTATTCCCGCACGAGCTTATGGCGGAATTGGAGGACCTTAACCGAGACTTCGTTCGCCACCACCGGCCCAAGCGCCAACACGCGGTCCCAACTCTTCTTACGGTTCCGCAAGGCGATGTCCCTGAGGAAAACACTAAGCAAGCGGCAGCGCCAGCAACGCCTGAGCTAACTAGTGGACAGGACAAAATTAACACTTTTGCAGCGTTCACGAGAGCTTTGAGCGAAGGCGACGTAACACAAGGCGATGCCCTGTATCAGAAGCTTTCGCAAGAACTCCAGGAGAAAGAATTGGGTCCGTATCTCGACGCGGTGTACTATGACCTGCGATACCGCGCCGGTGGCGATCCGGAAGATCTGGCTAATCTCGAAGCGATCATCCAGGATGAGACGGCGGGCAGCGACGCCGCGATGAGGTGTGGCGCAATTTCCCTGCTTGCGAACGACTTGGCTTCCGCGTGCAACTATTATGCCAAGGCGGCGGAGTGCGCAAAGCTCCCCGCGTCCCGAATTCGAGCGATCGTGTCTCAGGCAAAAACCCTGATGACTATGGAGTCCAGAAGTGAAGCGTTGGACCTTCTGCTGTCACATCTGAAACCTGATTTGCCAGTGGGGGAGACCGCGATCCTGCTTGAGGCCCTATCGCATACATTTGGCAAGTCCGGAGAAGCCTACATGAGTGCTGCCTTGCTGGCGAAAGCCGCTCAGCTCCTTCCGGCGGATCGCGTTACCCGCTTCAGTGCCGCGCTGAAGCTGAGTGAGGTCGGGATAACGCACCTGTCCCTTCTGCTCTATGATCGCCTAAGTGGATTAGACCAGAATAATCTGGGCGTTTTCAACAACTTGGCCATTGCATGCCATAAACTCGGCATGTTGATAAAGGGGAACGATTACTATCGCATCGCCGCGGAAGGCGGTGTGTCGCTTGCCAAGACGAATTTGGCATCTCAATACCTCAAGGGGGGATTTTTACCTGATGCCAAGAAGATTCTCGAGGATGCGGCAAAAGACTCCAATGCCACCGAGTACACCGGGCGGGTGATAGTGGAGATGGGCGAAAAGCTCAAGCAGGAAGGCGTGATCTGGGAAACAGCGATAGCGCTGGCACACAAGGAGCAGTTGTTCCTAAGCAAGTGCATTGATGGCCTCATGGTCACCAAGGAACCAGCAGCGTTTGGTGGGCAGTGGACCATGGCTGATGGGGTGGTTGTCAAGATGAAAGCAGACGGTGATACCGTTACGACTGAATGGGGCGACGAGTATCAGCGCAAGCGAATATCCATTAGGGCAATCGGGGCCTCAGGGATTCTCTCGTTCGAGGATCTGAGCACGAACATCTTCGCGGCAGATCGCCGCCAAGACGGCTTTGTGTACCTCGAGAATGACGGGACTGTCCTTCAATTGTTCTACATCGCGGGCGCGAAGCCGGCTTTCGAGACGTGGAAGCGGAAGCACGAGCCGTCACTCCTCGCCGCGACTCAAGTGAGCGGATAGATGCTATCGAGCTGAGTTACCGGACAAGGCGACTGCGCCATGCCTGCTTGCCTTGTGTGCTCCCTTCTTTCGACGCTGCGCTTCATCGGGCGTCAGACTTCGGCGCGGTGATGTCATCGCCGTGCGAGCTCACGACTGCTTTCACTTGCCGGGCCGGCAGCAAGAAACGTGATATCTCGAAAACTGTCATTCCGGCCTGTTACCGTACTAGAAGAAAGAAAAGGCACAGGTAGATTCTATGCCGGCGCAACAATTGGGGTTGGCGAATGGGAAGATCATCGCCGGCCGTAGTGTCGATGCCAAGATTGGGCTACGGTTGAGCTTCGTTGGGTTCGAACCAAGCGCTAGCAAATACAGATCGCACCAAGCGGGTCAGCGCCTGCGCAACCCTAAGTTTATGGACGCCTTGACGCGACTTGCTAGACCCGGATAGTGACGTCGGCCCAATCCCGGAGGAAGAGGGCGGTCTTACCGCCCAATTCGGTAATGGCCCATGGGACGGCGCTCGGGTCATGCCCGAGCGGCAAAAGCTAGTGTCGTCGAAATTGGGACTAGTCCCGTTTCGACGCGCCCCACGCCCGTGAGGTCGTATTGGGTGCAACCCGTGCGCGTCGTCCATTTCTTGACCATCACGGGCGCCGTGAGGCTGATGCGGCCTAAGTGCCGGATTTGGTTTTGGCGGCGTCTGAGTCCTTGCTCACATAGGTCGCGGTGGCCATGACGGTCTTGAGATCTTCGGCGGCCTCCTTGGCTTCCTTTTCTGTGGCGTGGGGGACTATCGAGCCGCCCACGTACTTCCCATCGGAATTGCGGACGGAAAAGCGAAACTTGCCGTCCTTACTTTTAATTAGCTCGATGGTGCCGGACGCCTTGGCTTTGGGAGCCTTCTTCGCCTGCGCGCTCAAGTCGGGCGCGCTCAGCGAGAATAGGGCCGCGGACACGGACACAAGCAAGATTCCCAGTGCCTTTCTCATGGTGCTGTCCTCGTGGAAATGGTAGGTGATCCGCCGCATGCGCGGCATGATTTCGGGTAATATACGCCGTGCGGAATGGTGCGACTACGAACGGGGGACAACGCGCATGACCTACTGCAGACGAGTAACAACCACATGTCTGGCCGTGTGCGTCGTGGGCGCAACGCTGGTCATTGCATTCCTGCCCAAGACTCCCAGCATCGTCCAAGAGATTCGGGCAATGCCGGAAGTCGTTCGCGTGGATTACTCCGGACCAATCGACGCCAAGCAGGTAGTGGTGCATTTGCGGGACTATCATTTTGTCCCCCGCGAACTTTGTGAGATTGAGGGTATCTCATTCGATGAGGTCTTGAAGGTGGCTGCAACGGTTCAAGAGAGCCAGCTTGCGATCGGCGCGAGCTTATAAGAAGCCATTCGCTTAAAGGCGTGTATTCCGAAGGCGTCAGCGAGAAATCTCTGCCGGCGCGTAACGCTCCGCGTGAGCGTCATCAAGGATTTGGCGGGCGCGGGCGATCTGGCCAAGCCGATAGGGCAAATGGTCCTGGAAGTCGGAACACCCGGTCGGCTATTGGCAGGAGGCCATATTCAGAGTGTCCTGCCCTTGGAAGACGAGAAGGCGCTCCAGGACGCCAAGCCCGTGCTCGATGGCAAGGTCGTTCTGGACGAGGCAAAAATCGCCGTCCGCCACAAGGCGATGGTTGCTCGGCTGCCGAAAGAAGGCGTGGCCGTGATCGTGCTTGGAGGTTCGCATGACTTGGACACGATCCTGCCAGCGGACACGTTGTACGTCAGGGTGACGCCGAAAGGTTACCCGGATGATTAGGTCGCCCACCACTTCGACGATTGTTCGCGGACGCGTAAGCCCAGCGAGGATACGACCGCAGCGATCACGACGCGACAATGGATCGAGCCGCCCTGTCACAGCGCGCATAGGGTAAGAACGGCGAACGAGTTGACACCCCAGCGCGACACGGTTTCAATGTGAAGTGCATAGAACGGCGGCATATAATATCGCGCTGGATGCCCGGGTGGTCGAGCGAAGGCGATGTAATCGTGCTGGCGCCAATTGTCTCAATCACCAGTTTGGTAGTCGGAGGCGGATGACTTGGAAATCGGCCTGCGAGATGAGTTGGTCGCGATGGACGATCACGACCAGGCTGTGCGTGCCGAGTTGGCGGCATGCGGGTCGCTGTTCAATGGATATCACCCAAGGATGGAGTCTGTTCATCGCACCAACGCGGCTCGGCTCCGAATCATCATCGCCGAGTACGGATGGCCTGGCGTCCTTCTTGTCGGTGAGCGGGGCGCGTCCGCTGCGTGGCGGATCGCGGCAGCATTCGATTGGCGAGCCGACGTTCATGCGGCATTGCCGTGATCTTCTCGAAGCGGCAGTCGCCCAGGCGGATGTTCCCCGATGGCAGTTCGCGCTAATCGACGACCGTATCCGTGTGTACGAGGGCCGGCCGCAGCGATACGGCACACAGCTTCGGGGCGGGCCAAATGGGTTAGAACCGTACCCGTTGGAAGACAAGGAGAGCGTCGAAGAGTGGCGCAAGGGGCTTGGTCTACCGACACTCGAAGAAATTCTCTCCCAAGCGCGTGCCAACGCGCCTCCGCCCTCGCGGAATCAGTCGGCGAAAGATGAGGCGGAGGTCAAATGGCGGCGGGAAGTCGGGTGGCTGTCGTAGCTTCCAAGGAAGTCCGAACAAGCGCTGCGGCTGGCCGGGGTCGCGTCGGTGGTTTCGACGGCAATAAGTTCCACGTCATGGACAGGGCCGGCGAGAATTCGATGGTCGCTTCTCGGACACTCACGCTAACACCAAAATGGGTGACCGTCCACCCAGAGTCACATCTTGCGGGCGGCTTTTGGTCGCCAAGGCTTGATCCATGAGAAGGATCCAAAAGCGCGTGTCGCCTTTCACTTGGCCGACCCACCCGGAATTTCCCATCAAATCCTGGACATGTGGTTACCTTTCGCGATAATGCGTTTTTCCTTGAAGCGGCGCCCGCGACGATCAATCGTTTAGGGCCACGACGTTGACAATCTGGGGAGTTGATGCCACCCAAAGCCAAAAGGTCCGCCGCAGCCGATTCGTCCGCCAACCTTGGTTTCGAGGCCAAGCTCTGGCTCGCCGCAGACAAGTTGCGCAACAACATGGACGCGGCGGAGTATAAGCACGTCGTCCTGGGCCTCATCTTCCTCAAATACATTTCGGACGCCTTCGAGGAAATGCGTGCCAAGCTGCTGGCCGGCAAGGGCAACTACGAAGGCTCCGACCCCGAGGACGCCGACGAATACCGCGCCGAGAATGTCTTTTGGGTGCCGAAGGAAGCCCGCTGGTCCGTCCTCCAAGCCAGTGCCAAGCAGGCGACGATCGGCAAAATCGTGGACGACGCGATGGTGGCCATCGAGCGGGACAACCCTCGGCTCAAAAGCGTGCTGCCGAAAGACTACGCCCGGCCAGGCGCTGGACAAGCACCGCCTTGGGGAACTGATCGACCTTATTGGGACCATCCAGTTGGGTAATGCCGCCAATCGATCCAAGGACATCCTCGGTCGGGTGTTTGAGTATTTCCTTAAGCAGTTCGCCAGCGCGGAAGGGAAGAACGGCGGGCAGTTCTACACCCCCAACTGCGTCGTCCGGGTCCTTGTCGAGATGCTCTCGCCTTATAAGGGCCGCGTGTACGACCCCTGTTTTGGCTCCGGCAGGCATGTTCGTGCAGTCGGAAAAGTTCGTCCACGAGCACGGCGGCCGCATCGGTGACATCGCCATCTATGGCCAGGAAAGCAATGCCACCACCCGCCGGCTGGCGGTCATGAACCTCGCCATTCGCGGCATTGAGGCCGACTTCGGCTCCGAGCATGCGGACACCTTCCGCCGTGACCTCCACAAGGATCTCAAGGCCCAATTCGTCCTGGCCAACCCGCCCTTCAACGACTCCGACTGGCACCGCGCTGACGACGACGTGCGCTGGCGCTACGGAATTCCGCCCAAGGGCAACGCCAACTTCGCCTGGGTGCAGCATTTTATTCACCACCTGGCTCCTGATGGCTTCGCTGGCTTCGTCCTTGCCAACGGCAGCATGTCGTCGAACCAGTCCGGCGAGGGGGTCATCCGGCAAAAAATCATCGAAGCCGACCTCGTGGATTGCATGGTCGCCCTTCCCGGCCAACTCTTTTACTCGACGCAGATTCCCGTCTGCCTCTGGTTCCTTACGAAAAACAAATATAACGCCAAACGCCGCGACCGCCGCAAACAGACCCTCTTCATTGACGCTCGCAAGCTTGGCACCCTCATCGATCGCGTTCACCGGGAGCTGACCGACGCCGACATCGCCAAAATCGTCGGCACCTACCACGCCTGGCGCAGGGACAAGGGCGCAGGCAAATACGTGGACGTCGCTGGCTTTTGTAAATCCTCCACTACCGCCGAGATTGCCGCCCATGGCCATGTCCTTACGCCAGGCCGCTATGTGGCGCCGAGGAAGTTGAAGACGACGGCGAACCCTTTGAGGAAAAGATGGCCCGCCTTGTGGCCGAATTGAATGGCCAATTCGCCGAGTCCGCAAAATTGGAAAAGGCGATCAAGGCCAACCTGGAAGGGCTCGGGTATGTCAGCTAATCTCGAAGATTTGCCGCTTCCCGATGAATTACCATTGATCCCGGATGACTGGCGTTACGAGGCGCTTGGCGACCTCGTAGAAGAGCGAGGAGTTTCCTACGGCATCGTTCAGCCCGGAAATGCGACTTCGGACGGCGTACCCATTGTGCGTGTTAATAACATTCGCAATGGACGGATTGACACGTCAGACATGCTCAAAGTCGAGTCAAGCATTGAGGGAAAGTTCCAGCGTTCTCGCCTGCATGGCGGTGAGGTATTATTAACTCTTGTTGGAACGCTTGGCGAGGTGGCCATCGTCCCGCACCATTTTCGCGATTGCAATGTGGCTCGCGCCGTTGGCGTGATTCCCGTGCGCAGCGACCCTGGCAGCCTTTGGGTTTCTATCTGCCTTCGTTCCGCATTCATTCAGCACTGTATTCGCACGTGGGCGACGACGACAGTTCAAGCCACTTTCAACCTGCACAACCTGGCGAAGCTTCCGATTCCGATCCCGCCGATCGGCACACGCGAAGCCATCGCACGAATCCTCGGGGCTCTGGACGACAAGATCGAGTTAAATCGGCGGATGAACGGGACGCTGGAGGCGATGGCGCGGGCGCTGTTTCAGAGCTGGTTCGTGGATTTTGATCCCGTTCGGGCCAAACTCGATGGGCGCAAGCCGTGCTGCATAGATGCTGTCACCGCAAGTTTCTTTCCCGCTCACTTCCAGGGCTCCGACGTGGGCAAGGTCCCTCTCGGTTGGAGAATGGCTTCTATCGATGAACTCTGCGCCATTAATTCGTGGACATTAGGGAAAAACGATGAACTCGCCACGCTCGAATACGTCGAGATTTCCGAAGTCAGACGAGGCAATATCGCCAACATTGCAATTCACCAACGGGGTGAAGAGCCAAGTCGTGCCCGTCGTCGCTTACGTCACGGAGACACCGTTCTCTCAACCGTCCGGCCCGACCGTGGCTCTTACTTCCTCGCGCTAAACCCACCTTGCAACCGCGTCGCCTCGACCGGTTTTGCGGTGCTCACGCCGACAAAAGCTCCATGGTCCTACATTCACGCAGCGCTGACCCAACCCGAAGTTTCCGATCATCTTGGCCAGATGGCCGATGGCGGGGCCTATCCCGCAGTGCGGCCTGAAATCATTCGCGCATGGAAAGTAGCTGTCCCGAACAAAATAGAAATCCTGGAAGCGTTTCATCGCGGGTGTGCCCCCTTGTTTGAAAAGGCCGACGCGAGCCGCAATCAATCGCGCACTCTTACCATGGTCCGTGACACGATGCTGCCGAAGCTGTTGAGCGGAAAACTAACTCTGGAGACACGATTATGAAACATATCAGCGATCGACCAGGTTCTTGAGCGGACAGAACGGGCCAAATCCGATTCAGACTTCACGTACTTCTTTTCTCTTCTCCTAGCTGCGGAATCGCTCGCCAAAACAGTTGTTTCGGGTGTTATCGCTTCTATCAAGGACGAAAAAGATCGAAACAGATATCGTCTCGAACATCAGCTTGTGAGATCCAATGGTCTTGGAGACTGGGGGAACGCTCTTGAAGATGCCCTAACGGGACAAGCGTCTCAATATCTACTCGCTGACGCGCGCGAAGAACAGGTCGAGTTGACTAAATTGTCTAAAGAAGGTGAATGGCAGTACGCCGCCGTTAAGGCATTGAAGGAAACGTTGGATTACCTCGACATTGAAGCGGAGGAACTTCCGGTTAAATCAGACATGAAGCGATGGTTTCGTCTCTTTGCGACGTTACGGAATAAGACACGTGCACATGGAGCAACCCTACCGGCAAAAACCACTACAGCGTCTCCGTGCTTGGCGTTAAGTATCAATATAGTCTATCAAAATTTCTGTTTGTTTCGAAGATCCTGGGTTTACTTGCATAGAAACATCTCCGGCAAATATCGCGTTTCCCCAATCGCGGGCAATTCTGATTTATTTGAATCCTTCAAGAAAGTTAACGACCGAACCCTGGCGGACGGTGTCTATGTTTTCGTAGGCGCACCGCGACGAGTCGCGCTCGTCCAAAGCGATCCTGATCTCCAAGATTTCTTTTTTGTAAACGGTGGCCTCGGTGGTAAGACTTTCGAACTCCTTTCCTACTACACGGACGACAAAATCAACGGCGATGCATCTGCCTACCTCATTCCGCCTGGAACCCTACCCGCGAGTGAGACGCAAGGGTTAGGGGATTTGATTCCCAAAGATAATTGTTTCACTAATGTTCCCGATTTAATTCCCGATTATGTAAACCGCTCAAAGCTTGAAGATAACTTGCACCGCTTGCTACAAGATGACAAGCGGCCAATTGTTACGCTTGTGGGGCGGGGAGGGATTGGGAAGACATCCTTGGCGTTGAAAGTCATCCCAGAACTATACGATGGCCTCCGCTATAAAGTAATCGTGTGGCTCAGCGCCGAGACGTAGATCTGCAGCTTACAGGTCCAAAACCTGTTCATCCGCTCGTCCTATCCCCAGACGACATGGGGAAGTTCTATGCAAGTCTTGTGCTTTCAGTAGAGAAGACGAAGACCAAAGGGTTTAATGCCCGTGCGTTTCTAGAGGCACAGTTGCAAAAATGTGATTTAGGCCCTTGTCTATTTGTTTTTGACAACTTCGAAACCACGCAAAACCCAATTGAGATGTTTAATTGGATCGATTCGTTCATTCGTTTGCCAAACAAGGCTCTTATTACGACGAGGCTGCGGGATTTTAAGGGTGATTATCCGTTGGAAGTGGATGGAATGGATTATGAAGAGGCACACAAGCTTCTAACTCAGACCGCCCATTCACTCGGCATCCAACACCTTCTCGATGACAAATATGTCAACGAGCTAATCTCAAAGTCTGAAGGGCACCCCTACATAATAAAAATCCTTCTTGGCGAAGTTGCAAAGGCCGGACGTGCGGCAAACATCAAAAGCATTATTGCGGGAAGCGAGGATATTCTAACGGCGCTGTTTGAAAGGACATACGCGTCGCTCGCTCCTTGTGCTCAGCGGGCGTTCCTTACACTTTCCGCTTGGAACTCATCGGTTCCTCGGCTCGCATTAGAGGCGGTCCTTGTTCGATCGACTGAAGAAAGGCAACAAGTCGAGAAAGGAATCGATTCACTAGTGCTTTATTCGATGATTAATGTTCAAGTAGCTCCAACGGACACACAGGAGTTTATCAGCCTGCCACTCGTGGCGAGTGTGTTCGGGCGGAGGAAGCTTAAAATCAGTCCGTTTAGGAGTGCAGTTGAGTCGGACGTCGAGATTCTGCAAATGCTCGGGCCAAGCCGGCGCGATGATGTCCATTTAGGGCTGGCAAAACGTCTTGAGAGTTTCATCGCAAACATATCACGCCGAATCGATGCTGGCGCATCCTTTGATAGTTATTCTGCAATTCTTGAGATGATCTGCCTGGCTTATAATCCTGGCTGGCTCCTTCTTGCAAGGTGGCACATGGAGGCGGGAACGAAGGATGGTTACTTAAAGGCGAAACAGGATTTGAACAGATTCCTTGAAAATAGTCCACCAGATGAAGATGCAGCTGAAGCATGGCGTATGTTAGCTCATGCCTGTTATCGGACTGCTGATCTCCTCGGTGAAATTCATTCCTTTATCGAACGTGCGCGTATCAGCAAAGTGCCATTCTATGACTTATCGAATACTGCAAATAAACTGAATCAACTTTTACGTGATCAAAGCTTGGGAATCGACAAAGAGCAAAAGAGGTATTTAGCAGATCGAATTGCGTCCACTCTTCTTGGCAGACGTGCTGAAGCGAAAGCAGATGATTTATCGCGAATGGCGTGGCTTGCAATTCATATGGGACAGGAAAGCAACGCACGAGAATATGTGGAAGCAGGGCTGCGAATGGAGCCCGAAAACTACCATTGTCTTAAGCTTGCACAACGCCTTGGCATGGTATTGTAGATGATGGTCACTTTCAAAGAATCAGTCGTCGAAAACGCCGCCATGACGTGGCTGGGCGAGCTTGGCTACGCCATTGGCCACGGTCCACACATTGCGCCCGGTGAACCGGTGGCGGAGCGTGACGGGTTTTGCGACGTCGTGCTCGTGGGGCGTCTGCGCGACGCCATTCGCCGACTGAATCCGGCCATCCCTGCAGAAGCAAAGGACGACGCACTCCGCAAGGTGCTGCGCGTCGGCACGCCGTCGCTCACACAGACGAACCGGAACGTTCACGCCATGCTGCGCGACGGCGTACCGGTGGAATACAAGCGAGCGGACGGCAGCATCGCGGGCGATAATGCGCGGCTGGTGGATTTCGACGATGCCGAGAACAATGACTGGCTGGCGGTCAATCAGTTCACAGTGATCGAGGGCCAGCATAACCGGCGGCCGGACATCGTGGTATTTGTCAACGGTTTACCTCTGGCAATTGTCGAGCTAAAGAACGCGGCGGATGAGGACGCGACGATCTGGACGCGCCTTCAACCAACTGCAAACGTACAAGGAGCAGATCGGCAGCCTGTTTAATTACAACGAAGTGCTAGTCGTGTCCGATGGCGCCAGCGCGCGCATCGGTTCACTCACAGCCAACCAGGAGTGGTTTAAGGTTTGGCGCACGATCGAAGGCGAAGGTGAGGCAGCCAAGACCGCGCTGGAGCTGGAGGTGATGGTGCGTGGCGTTTTCGAGCCGCGCCGGTTTCTCGATCTGATTCAGCATTTCATCGTCTTTGAGGAAGACACCGATAGTGACCGCCTAAACAAAATCATCGCCGGCTACCATCAGCTCCATGCGGTGAACGCAGCCGTGGAAGAAACGGTGCGGGCGAGCGGCATGGGCGCGGCGACACGGTTCTAAAGGCGGCAAACCGTGGCGACCGTCGCGCCGGCGTCGTGTGGCACACCCAAGGCTCCGGCAAAAGCTTCTCCATGCTCTTCTATGCCGCGCGCATCGTGCGGCATCCCGCAATGCAGAACCCGACGCTGGTGATGCTGACGGATCGCAATGACCTGGACGATCAGCTTTTCGGACAGTTTCAGCGTTGCCACGAGCTTTTGCGACAAATGCCGGTGCAGGCGGAAGACCGGGAGCACTTGCGCCGCTTGCTGCAAGTGGCCAGCGGCGGCGTGGTATTCACCACGATCCAAAAGTTCATGCCGGAAAAGGGCGAGAAGATGCCGACGCTGTCGCCGCGGCGAAACATTGTCGTCATCGCCGACGAGGCGCACCGCAGTCAGTACGACTTGATCGACGGCCTTGCCCGGAACCTGCGCGATGCCTTGCCAAACGCTTCGTTCATCGGCTTCACCGGGACGCCCATCGAGCAGAATGACGCCAACACGCGGGCCATCTTTGGCGATTACATCAGCATCTACGACATCCAGCAGGCAGTCGACGACAAGGCAACGGTGCCGATCTACTACGAAAGCCGCATCGCCAAGCTGGCGCTCAACGAAGCCGTTTTGCCGAAGATTGACGAGGAGTTCGACGAAATCACCGAGGGCGAAGAAGACGCCAAAAAGCAAAAGCTCAAAACGCAAGTGGGCCGCGCTGGAGGCGCTGGTCGGCGATCCCAAACGCATTGCGCTCATCGCTGCCGACCTGGTGGCACATTACGAGCGCCGGCTGGAAGCGCTGGACGGCAAGGCGATGGTCGTGTGCATGAGCCGCCGTATCTGTGTGGACCTTTACGATGCGATCATCAAACTGCGCCCGCATGGGCCAGCGCCAAAGACGACGATAGTGAAGCCGAGAAGAAGCAAGCGTGCGTGGTGAAGATCGTCATGACCGGCAGCGCCGAGGACGGCCCGGACTGGCAGCCGCATATTCGCAACAAGCCAAAACGCCGCGAACTGGCGACCCGCTTCAAGGACAGCAAGGACCCATTCCGCATCGTCATCGTGCGCGACATGTGGCTTACGGGCTTTGACGCGCCCTGCTTGCACACGATGTATGCCGACAAGCCGATGCGCGGCCACGGCCTTATGCAGGCCATCGCGCGGGTAAACCGCGTCTTTCGCGATAAGCCGGGCGGCCTGGTTGTGGATTACCTCGGCCTCGCCGACCAATTGAAACACGCCCTGGCCACCTACACCCAGAGCGGAGGCCAGGGCAGCCCCAGCATCGATACCGCACAGGCCATCGCGGTGATGCAGGAAAAGCACGAAGTCGCGTGCGCGATCATGCACGGCTTCAAATGGGATAAGTGGACGACCGGCACATCGGCCGAACGCCTTGGCCTGATTCCCGCCGGGCAAGAGCATGTCCTCAAGCAGGAAGACGGCAAACAACGTTTCGTGCAGGTGGTGACCGACCTGTCGCGCGTCTTCGCCCTTTGTGCCGCGACGGATGACGCCATCGAATTGCGCGACGACATCGCCTTCTTTCAAGCCATCAAGGCGCAACTCGCCAAAACGTCGGGCTCGCAACGGCCGCCGGAAGAACTGGACGCGGCCATCCGCCAGCTGGTTTCGAAGGCAATCATGGCGGACGAAGGCATCATTGATGTCTTCACCGCCGCCGGCCTGAAGAAGCCGGACATCTCGATTCTGTCCGATCAGTTCCTCGCTGAAGTGCGCGGCCTGAAGCACAAGAACGTCGCCGCCGAGTTGCTGGCCAAGCTGCTCAAGGATGAGATCAAGACCCGCTCTCCGCGCAACCTCGTCCAGAGCCGCCAGTTTTCCGAGATGCTGAAGAAGCACGCTCAACGCCTACCACAACCGCGCCATCGCCACGCAGGAAGTGATCGAGGAACTTATCAAGCTGGCCAAGCAAATGAGCGAAGCGACCAAGCGCGGCCAGGACCTTGGCCTGAACGACGACGAGGTCGCGTTTTATGATGCGCTGGCCGCCAATGAATCCGCAGTGCAAGCGATGGGGAACGCGGAACTGAAAGTCATCGCCGCCGAACTGGTCAGCAAGGTGCGTCAAAGCGTCACGATTGACTGGAACTTTCGCGAAAGCGCCCGCGCTCGAATCAAGGTGATGGTGAAGCGCATTCTCAAAAAGCACGGCTACCCGCCGGACCTACAGGAAGAGGCGGTGAAGACCGTGCTGATGCAGGCGGAGTTGTTGTGCGCGGACTGGGTTTAGGGGATGTGTGTGCATGGCCCGAAGTAGTCGAAAGGCCAAATCTGCCGCGCCGATCGCGACTGGGCCAGGAAACGCAAATGCGGCCTACCACGCACGTCCATATTGCACGGGCAAAAACCCGTCCGTCTTCACTCCGAGCGCCTTGGCGGCGCGCCCTGGCCAATAGGGATCGCGAAGCATTTCGCGGGCGAGAAACACCATTTCGGCCTGGCCGGTCCTCAGGATGGTTTCCGCTTGGTGCGGATCGGTAATCATGCCGACGGCAGCAGTGGGAATCTTGGCCTGGTGTCGGATTGCCTCGGCGAAAGCCGTTTGGTAGCCGGGCCCGACGGGAATCTTCGCGCCGGCGACGGCGCCGCCGGAACTGCAATCGATGAGGTCCACGCCGACCGTCCCGGAGGAGGCTCGCGAGACGCACCGAGTCCTCGATTGTCCACCCGCCATCGACCCAATCGGTGCATGAGAGCCGGACAAACAGCGGTAGGTCGGTCGGGAATGGTGGCTCGCAGGTCGCGCGCAGACGCGGAGGAGCAGCCGCGTGCGATTTTCGAAGGACCCGCCATAGTCGTCGGTTCGCCGATTGGAGAGCGGCGAGAGAAAGCTGTGGAAGAGGTAGCCGTGGGCGGCGTGGATTTCGATTACTCGGAAGCCGGCGTCGAGGGCCCGGAGCGCCGCCTCCCGCCAATCAATGCACAAACGATCGATGTCTTGCTCGGCCATTTGGCGAGGCTTTGGATAGCCATCGGTAAACGGCTCGTCGCCGACTCCAAGCGGCTGCCAACCGCCTTCCTCCGTTTTGACCGCCTTGCCTCCCTAACCATGGAGGCGCGGTCGATGCCTTCCAACCCGCGTGGGCGAGTTGGATGCCAGGCACGGCGCCATGATCGGCAATGAACCGGGCGATCCGCCGCCAGGCTTCGACATGCTCGTCCTTCCAAATCCCCGTATCGGCAGGCGAGATTCGCCCTTCCGGCTGTTATTGCCGTGGCCTCGGCCATCACCAGCCCGGCGCCGCCAACGGCACGCGAACCTAAGTGGACGAGGTGCCAGTCGCCGACCAACCCATCTTCACAACTGTATTGGCACATCGGCGAGACGCCGATGCGGTTGCGGAAGGTGACGGAACGGAAGGAAATTGGTTCGAACAAGCTTGCGGTTGCCATGACAGATCATATATGGCCGGCGTTTTTGGGGACAACCCTTGTCCAGTGTGCCGATGACAAATCTAAGGGCACTTCGATTAGCGGTGAACTACCACCTACCAGCGCTTTTGGCCAGAACCAACGGCTTTCCTTTAATAGCTTCGTGAGTTTTTGACCGAAACATTTTTTTCGGCGTCGACTTTAGGCTGGGCGGAAACTTAAAGTCGCATCGGGCATTGTGTCAGTCAAATCCCGTGTTTTTGGATACGCCTTCATGATTTCTCGGTGTTGCGGACTGAGCCGCGTTATCGACATTGGCTTGCCTGCGCAAGTGGGTGTACCCGACGCAGCGTCCTTCGGGGTTGCGGACCGGAGAAGGTTGCGGCACACGGAACCAGCCGTTGCACCTGACCCCGGCGGCTTGCCGGCTTTTTAGAGTTCATCGTCTCGCGAGCCGCCGCCACAGGTGGACGGTGTCGTTCCTCAAGTCCAACCTCACCGGCCCACAATCCGAAGATGCGGTCGTCTCGTCTTCCCTCTGGACCCATTTAAAAGATTGGTGAGCGGACCTTCTCCTTTTGCTCAGGGTGAATGACATGCTTCAATGCCTGGTTGCAATATCGCTTTGGAACGTGGCGGCTGCCCTGACCGCCGCTCAGCGCCTAGTGGCGCCGGCTCCTCCTGGCGTCGTGGAACTGTTTGAAGACGATGTTGACGGTTTGCTCAAGTTGTTAACGAATCCGGGCGACGCTCCAGGCAAAGGCGAGGCGGAGAACAAGGTAGTATTCTCAGGAAGAGCAAGCCTCAAAGTCTCGGAGTATCAGTGTTTTCAGCGGCAGATGCCTGGATGGGATTACCCAATCCGGCAGAAGCCCGGGTTTGGCGAGTATCGTTACTTACGGCTGGCGTGGAAAGCCGACGGCGCGAGCAGCATGATGGTGCAGCTCCATGACGCGACGGATTGGCACATCCGCTACACGGCCGGCCCCAATCCCTATGGTTGGACGACTCGGTTCGTAGCCGACAAGGCGCCGGCGGTCTGGACGCTGGCGACCCTCGACTTGTTCAAGGATTTCGGTGAACGCAACCTGACTGGGATTGCCTTCACCATTCATGGCGGCGCGGGTTATTTTGATCACGTTTACTTGGGCCGCACGGTCGAGGATCTCGATCTGATCGACGCGACCGGGTTGGCTAAACAAGGACCGCTATTGGATAAACAGGATCTCGGCCGGCTCTGGCGGGAGTTGAGTGCCGAGGATGCGGCCAGGCAATATCGAGCCTTCTGGATGCTGGTTGCCGGTGGTGAACGAAGCGCGGCGTTCATCAAGGAGCGACTGGCGCCGGCCCAGGCAAGTGGCCCGAAAGAAAAGGAGATTCTTGAGTGGATCCACAGCCTGGACGCGAACATGTTCACGGTGCGCCAGAAGGCCACGGCGGAACTGAAGAAAAACCTGCGCTCGGCTGCGCCGCTGTTGGAAGCCGAGTTGGCTCGCTCGCAGTCAGCGGAAGTCCGCCGGCGCATTACTACGCTGCTCGCCGGGTTGGCGGGTCGGGACATCGAGCAACTGCGCCGTGCAAAAGCCCAGCGCGCCCTGGATGCAATCGCCGCGAGGCAATCGAGAAATCGACGATTGCCGTAAATTATCCCGGCCTGCCTAGTGAATATCAGCAAAACAAGGGCCAGTCCGACATGCGACGCGCTGGGCAGCACAAAAGCGCCGTTTCTTTCCTCTTTACCCGATCGATGGAGGCTGCCTTCATAGTTTCAGGGGAAGGTTAAGTCGGTTTTCATGTTGCGCGTCCGTCGGGATCGACCGCGCTGGCTCGTGAAAGCCGCTCCGGCGTTGCGGACCTCACCGCGCAACTGGTAACAGCTTTGCGTGCCCGTGTGGATGTGAGCCAGCAAGCACGTGACCTGTCTTTCCTATGACGGTGCTTCAGCGCCAGTCCACCCCGATAAACACCTTGCCCTTCTCCGAACGCACGACCTTGGCATTGCCGCCATCCGGATCGGCGACGACGAGCCGAGACTCGAACTTCTTTAAGGCTTCTGGATCGAGGAAATGAACCGTCCCGATAACGTAAACGATGTGCTTGCCGTCCGGCGCCCAGGCACAAGCGTTTACTTCGGCATTCTTTGGGATGCCGGCGACCGGCTTGAGGATGCCGGGCTTGTCGACGTCGATCACATATGGTTTGTCATTGTGGATGACGAGCGCGCGCCGGCCGTCGGGCGAAAGCCTTTCGGCCGAAGTCCAGGCCCCCGGGTTCGCCAGGAGTTTTTCCTCCGCGCCCGCGGCAGTCATGAGATGAATGGATTTCGCGCGCCAATCGGCTTCCGTGCCGTAGGACGTCGCCAGGAACAGCCTGCCGTCGCGCGTTTGATCCGCCAGCAGGTATTGCTTCAGCCCGTTGAAGCGAGTCACTTTCCCGGCCTTAAAATCGAGACGAAAGTGGCGTATCTCGGCGTCGAGTCCTCCGAGGTTCACGTGCAGCTCTTGGCCATTCGGCGACCAGAACAACTTGATGAAGCCGAAGTCCTCTTTCAATTCGAACTTGGCGCCGAAACCCTTGCCGTCGAGCGCGGCGTACGGACACCACGAGA
Organism: uncultured Planctomycetota bacterium; assembly: GCA_963750865.1. GTDB lineage: Bacteria > Planctomycetota > Planctomycetia > Gemmatales > Gemmataceae > CAVVSQ01. The sequence goes on along the minus strand of CAVVSQ010000010.1, from coordinate 8,170 downwards.
TCGTCGTTGGCATCGATGGTCCAAAACGCCAGCGACTGTCCATCCGGTGACAGACAACTCATGGGGGCTCGGCCTCCCATGGGCGGCAGCTCGATGTGGCGTTCATTCTTACCGTCGGGCTCCATGATGTACAATTTGCCGTCGCGGCCAAACAGAATGTGGCCGGGACCCGTGGGCTTTGGCACTTCGGCCTGCGCGCGCAGGTTTCGCGGGCGGGTCGTCGGCCCAGGTAAGGTTCCGAGCCTGCCAAAGTGTGCCGGAGCCCACGGTCGCTACGAGGACGATGAGCAACCCCATATGTTTCAACTTGCTCAACAGCATGATTCGCAATACCTCCCGCGATAATGTGGCAACAATTTCCGACACCGGACCATATCTGGCCAGCCGCATCGCCGCCTCGGCCAAGGCCGGACCCACGCTGGCTGCCGGCCGGGCACTGCCCAACAGCATCGTCAGCGCACCCGCCGACAGGGCGACGCCCCGGCCGCGTAACCGGCGCGCGAGCAGCTTGCGCGCCTTCGCCAACCGGCTGGAGAGCGTCCCTTCCGGGATGCCGAGCCGGGCCGCCGCCTCCTTCCGAGGCAAGCCATCCAGCTCGCACCGCAACACGGCCGTCCGTAAATGCAGCGGCAGACGAGCGATTTCCTCGTCCAGTGCCTGGATTGCATCGCTATCGACAGCCACTGCGGCGGGGATCGGGCAGTCTGGGACCAGCGGCATGCGGATCTCTCGAAAACGGCGGCGGGCGGATCGCGCACGCGCTGCACGAGCCGTGCGGACCGTGACACCGTACAACCAGGCGCGGACAGCTTCGCGCGGCTTGACATCGCGGGCTCGGCGGGCCAGCACGAGGAATGCCGCCTGGAACGCGTCCTCGGAAAGTTGCTCGTCGCCGCACACGCCGGCAGACTGCCAGGACCATCGGCCCATGCCGGTGCACCAGGGCCGCAAAGGCATCCTGGTCGTCCATCGTGACGAACCGATCCAGCAGACAACTATCGGGGACGATCGCCTCCGATATGCTGCGGAGGGCGCGGCGCTTGAGCGATGTCAAGAATGCCGAGAGGCCGACGTTGTCCATAGTGCTTCCTGGCTCGAGGACCGATGCGAACGAGGCGCTCCTGCCGGCTTGTCCGAGATTCCGGATGAATCGCCACGGCTCACGAAGAGTATTGGCAGGAAGCCGCCCGGCGCGTCGCGGAAAAAAACAAAAAAACACGAGCGACGGGGCAGGCTACGTGGGTTCGGAACGACCCAAGAGTGTATCGGCGGCCTGGTCAGGCGGCTAGAGGAACTGAGATGGGGAGATGCACGACAGGATGCCATCCGATCAGCGGGCGGTCCGCGATAATCGCGGTCCTGCGTCGCGCCTGGTACTGCGGCCACGGGGGGAAGAAGTGGTCCCCATCTCCGGGGAAACTGAGATCCGGACATCAGTGTCCGGCCCCGCGAGGTCGTATTGACCGCGGCGTAGCTGTCAATAAACCAAGCGCGCGGAGGTCGGATTGACCGCCGCGCTGCTCCACTCACATCGTCCTTACCCGCGCGCTTGCGGCGGTGTTCCTGGCAATACCAACCCATGATTTCGTCGCGAAGCTGTAAAAATGCTGAACTTGAGCCGTGGCCTTCTATCCTGAGTGCGATAAGGTAGCACCTCAAGATCGCATCCATGCCACCGCGTTGACGATATTTGGGAAGGACTCGTTTGAGGGAGGAGAAAATGCCCATTCGTTGTGAACACACCGTCGATGTTGACGCCAGCCCGGAGCGGGCCTTCGCCTTGCTGGATGACCTGCCTCAGACGCCAAAGTGGCTTGGTCCTTGCACGGCCCTTGAGAAACTATCCCCTGGCCCAAATGCGGTCGGTGACAGATTGAAATACTCCTACAAACAGGGTGGCCGCGCCGGGACCATGGACGGAGAGATTGTCACGCGCAAGCCGAATGAAAAACTCGTCTGCCGTTACTTTGACAGGATGATGGAGGTCGTCGTCGATCTCAGAGTAAGTGCAACGAAAACCGGCTCGCGCCTAACGCACGTCATCACGATTACGCCGCTGACTTTGATGGGCAAACTGATGTCGCCATGCATTCGCCTGGCGTTACCAAAACAGACGCGTCAGGCCATGGCAAGCCTTAAGGGAATGCTCGAAGCGAAGTGAGTATGGGTTCGTTGGGATTGCAGTCGAGAGCGGAGTACCGATCTTGATTGATCGTCAACACATTGTTGGCCCAAAACCGAAATGTGGATCAGATGCGGAGCTGTGAAAGCTCCCGCCGTCGAAATTGGGACTAGTCTCAATTTTGGCTTCCTCGCGTGCTTTGCGGTGCCGCAATTGCGGTTTTTGCGGCCGTGCGAATGGGCACGGAGCGGGCATGGGACGGCGATCATGCTTAACCCTTTCCGCCGCTCTTTCGCGCGCGCCACAGAAAAGCATGGTTTATTACCGGGGTCCTTGGCTGCCGGACACGTCAGGGCGTGGCCGTTGACGGACTATCGGGTGGTTTGGTAGGCTTTAGCTAATGGGCGGGCGTAGCAGATCAATCGGACACCAATGGGACAGGAAAGATGGCCAACAAACATCCTAATACAAGCGGTCTACGTCGTGGCCGGGTGGAGAAATACGGCAACCTGCCCGACGACCTAGGACACATGCGTTGGGTGATGAACCGCGCCCCCGAGGAGGACACGACGGACGCTCAGCGTCGTTGGCGAAAGTTGATGGATGAGGACTTCAAGACGTTCACGATGAGGAAGCAGGCGGCGGAGGCTTTGAGGAAGCGGTACATGAGCCGGCATCGCCCGAAGAAGGATGAGCTTCCACCCGAGGACGACTTTGACGATATGATTGATACCATGCGCGCCAACGCACGAACCAGGGGGTAGCCGCCAGGCACGACGTGGTTTGACGGATCATGGGTTTGATCCGAATGAATAAGTGCGGACCAGCGCCGTTCCGAAGTGGCGGCCTGCAGAACGTGCCCAAGTAAGCTGTACGCCACAAACCTAACTTCGCAGCTCTTGTAGCAATCCGTTGCGGCGGACGATGACTCGCGTTCGTCCCTAGGGTGAGGCATCCAAGGGTGCCCATCAAGCGGGGGCGAGGCACTGTTCCCCCTCGTTGCGTGAATTGTTGACGTATGTACTCAGCCCAACGGCCGTCATGTGCTCGGGCGGATAGGGGCGGAGCATTTCTTGCAACACGCCGGGATCGGCGTTCGCGGGGTCGAGCCAGCGGTCGTAGTCGCGCGGATCGAGAATCACCGGCATCCGGTCGTGCAGCGGGCGGAGAACGTCGTTGGCGTCGGTCGTGATGATCGTGCAACTGTCGATGGCCGGCTCTTCCCCTGACCAACGCTCCCACAGGCCGGCGAAGGCGAACGGGCTGCCATCGCTCATCCGAATATGGAAGGGTTGCTTGGGAGTTGGTCCCTTTTTCCATTCGTAAAAACCGTCCGCCAGTATGAGGCAGCGGCGCCGCTTGAAGGCGGCCCGGAAGGATGGCTTGCTGGCCACGCCGTCCGATCGGGCGTTGTTGAGGCTGGCGCCGATTTTCTTGTCCTTGGCCCACGACGGGATGAGGCCCCAGCGCAGGAACGCTGTTTTTGGCTTATCCCCGGGTTCTTGCTTCACCGCGAGTACCGTTTGCGTGGGCGCGATGTTGAAGCGGCACTTCGTTTCCAAGAGCTCGAACATGGGAAACGAGTCTTTCAAGCGCTGGGCGTTGGCACTGAGGGTAAAGCGGCCGCACATTGGCGATTTCCTTGAAAGGCGTGCGAGCGATTGCGGAATAAAATGGACTGGCACACCACGAGGAGGACCCAGCCATGGATAGCAGCAGCCTCGAAAAATGGCAAGCCGCGGCCATCAGGGACGCATTGTTTCCGTCAACCAACTACCTCATACGGCTCCGGCGCCGCATGGAGGAAACCGGCTTCGCGCACGATGATGAATTATATCGCCAGGCGTGCATAGCGCACGAGGCCATTAACCGCCTCCGCATGTCGGCCCATTACCTCGCTTGTGGCGGTGCTGGGTCGCCGAAGGGCTTCGGGCAGGCATAGCTTTCGGCATCGTGGGCCTGCGTCGTGGATCACCAATGAAAATCGAACGCGACAAAGATGGCGTTTTTTGTGCCTTGATCGGCGCCCGGCACAATTCGCAGGGCATAACGAAGGCACAGTCGTTCACGCTCGGAAGGATCAGGGCCACGGCGGAACGGCGGGCCAAGCTGATTTATGCGCTTTGGCTCATGCAAGCTGACGGGCTTTGGACGCTTGAAGGCATTCGGCAAGCGAAGCAGCTTGCGAACGAGGAGATGGGGTAGGGGCGGCCGCCAATGGACCTGGACTGTTACTATCGGTCGGGAATCTCATAATCCCTGGTTTCAAGGCATTTTAATGGCCTTCCAACACGTCAACGTTCGGTTCATTCACCAGCTCATTCCCATTGGGGGTTTGCACGCCGCGTTTTGCCTTCATTCACCGTGATGCGTGATTTATGCGTAAAAACGCACAGGTTGGCTCCAGAGAGGCGCCCTGCCGCCGTGGAACGGTCGTATCCGTTCAAATGGGCAAGAACTTGGCCCAAACTCAAATGCAGCTTTAGGGCTTCCTCGAAGCTAAGGTGAATGTTGATCGCCTTGGGCATGTTCTCGGCAAGATCGGGACTAAAATGATCCACGGATACCGAGCCAAAGGTTTACTTGCGTTTAATTTCCGATGCCATTCGCAGTTCTCCTTCTCAGGATAATCGTGCTCTCGGCCGTAGAAAAACTAAGCCGTTTAGCGGCGAGCGTAATTATCGTGCCTTCTTGCTTTCAAGGAGTCTTTCTTGCACCCGGTCCACCGCTTGCCTGATGGCATTGGCAAAAAGCTCCCAATTCTCGCCGGCGTAGGCGAAAACGACTCCTTTGTGGTTGGGAAAGTTCAATGTGGTGGGCATATTCTTGTCCTTCATCTCTTCCAAAAGATCCAAACATAGTGGCGTAAGCGGATCGCCCATATGGGGTTCCCCCTTTGGTGAAATAAGAACTGAAGTTGCATGCTGGGCGGATGCAATTTCGACGCATCCTCGCCGGCGGTTTAGTCGAAATAGTTCGCCCACCGGAAGTTTACGCCGATTCCTCGAATGCGCGTTTCAAAAAGCTCGTCAGGAATTCCTCGTGCTTTTTCACATCACCCGTTGCAAGATTGATGCGGTATCTTCCCCATCGCGAATCGTAATCCATCAAGTCGAGCCCTTCACTCTCCAACTGCATTTGTATTTCGTCGGCTCGTGGGAGACGCGGCTCGATCCGAATCCAATCCTTTTTCGGGCGGAAAATCACAAAATTACTCGGCTGCCCGTTCCTCGCGAGGCCAATGTAGAATTTGTTGTACTTCATCTCGCAAGCTTGGATCGATTTTCTTGATGATTTCCAAAAGCTGGTCGGCCATCGCCAAGCTGTTCTTGCTTCCGAGTCTCTCCCAATAGGCCCGGTCCGCAACCTCATGTACCTCCTCATCATCGCCTTCCAAACCCCGATGCACTGCGTCGAGCACGGTCGAGAAAATCAAGGAAACTTGTTCGCCGAGCTTCACCGCGTTCATCTGAATGGCAACAAGGGGGATCGATCCGTTGAAGAGGGCGATCACGTTCAGGAATCGTGAAGTGATGTCTTCAGCGACAATGACTGCGGTGTGTTCGTATTGGGGGTAGCGTTTCCGTTCGATGTCCCAATATTCGATAGTCCGAATGATATGGGCTTCATCGCTTTTGCCGAGCTGAACCTCTACCTCGTAACGCTTACTGCGTCCGGATCCTGCAGGAGCAAGTCCAATCGTCCCGCGCTGGCTGTGTGCGTTCCTTGTCCTTCAAGACAAGATCGCCAAGATTTAAAAGCGATGGGTCTTGGGCGATCCGGTCCTGGACCCATCGTTCCTGTAGCTCCGGATGGTCCTTTAGCCAGATTCTCTCCGGCTTGACATAGGTCAGTGTTCCCACCTGGTCACCTCGATAAAGAGTCCTAGCCATTCTCGGCTGCCAATTGCCCGGCACCAAGTAAATTCACTTGGAAGTATCCTATGATTCTCCATTCCTATTACGAAGAACGTCTGGGCCAAGCTATCGTGCCCCCCTTTCGCCATTGATCACCGCGCAGCAGGTTGCTATCGGGTTATGCCCCGCCGGCTTCCCGTGTTTTGAAATAACCAAGTGCGGAGGCAGCGAGGTTTTAAGCACCGCCGACACAATCGGCGTGGCCCGCACATCGCCGATTTGCCAATCGTTAAGCCTCGATGATAAGATGACCGCGTGTAAGTAGGGGTCCGGCTGATCCCCGGATTCTGCCTTGCCCCCGTGTCCGCGGTCGCAACTCCCCGCGGCCGGGGGCTGGGCGCTTTTAGACGGAGTTGCATCATGGCCGATTTCGCATCTCGTATCGCCGCCATGCAAGCGGACTTTCAAGGTATCGCCAACCGGGACCCGTCGGCAAATGCGTTGTTGACCGTGGGGCCCGACGCGGAGTTTAGTTTTGGCCTTGGCCGTGGTGCAGACCGCTACAAGACACGAACCCGTTTATACCGAACTGCTGACCGTCACCGAACGGGCTGGTATCCTCTTGCGGGAAATGTGTAATTCAGGGCGATGCAGCCCCAGGCTCATCAACCCAATTAACTACGAAATCGTGCTTCCGCGCAAGGCTTGGCTTATGTTCCTAGTGCATTCGCACCGGACGTGCGGGCACTGCCGGCGATAGGTCCCGGCGGGCTAGTTGTTGCATGCCGCTCAGATCAGCAAGGACAAAAAGACTCTCGTCAAGATCGACAAATACGCGGCAGTCTGCCTTAGCGGCTTGGCCGAGTTGAAGGCCGAGTTGGAAGCAAGGTCGCCTGCCAGTGCCAATGCGCGGAACAAGCGACCTCGACGTCGCCCCCGATTCGAGCATCAGGTGAGACGCCTGGCGATGAAAACGAAGAACTAACGGGCCAGGAGCTATTGATCTTGGAAACGATGCTTGAACATGACATCGCATCCCCAAAGCGACGGCAACGCCAAGCCGATATCGTTTCACTCATTAACAGAAACCATAACGCGGCCAGCTATGCCCGTTATTTTGCAAGCCTTGTAAAGCGGGGATACCTACCTCTTCACGCGAAGGCCCGATTGGAGGAATGTGGATAGACCCCAAGAAAAAACAGATCGTTGAACACCTCTTAAAACAATGACACAACTCTGCAGCAGAGTTACGCAGAGTTATGTCATAATTGCCACCCTTCGCCAGCTTAGACTTATGGGTGTCCGGTGAACGTTAAGTTCCCCGATCCTTGACGCCGATGAGGAGTCTCGGCTGTGCCCATTGCTCTTTCCCAAACATCTTCGGCCAATGTCGGCGAGCCAGCGTTACTCAACGCTAGGGCGATTGCTCGATTACTCGGGTGTTCCCAGCGACACGTGTACCGCCTCACCAGACCACCTTGATGCCTGCCCCTGTTCGCTTGGGCTCACTTCTTCGGTGGCGCCGCCAAGAAATCGAAGACTGGATTAACGGCGGTTGTCCAGATCGGCAAGCCAGGCAATCGAACGGAGGCTGCACGCGCGGCGAAGCTTCGCCAGACATGGCGACGCGACGGATGGAAGGGAAAACAGATTGGGGATTTGAGAACTCGCCTCACCTGACCGAGGCAGTCGGTGCCCCCGGGCATGGTGCCCGGGGGCGGGAATCAACTGTTTTCACCGGCACCCGACCGGGGGCAAACCGGTGAAAAGGGCTCCCTACCAGCAAGGGCTGGAGTTATTCAAATGATAGGACCAGACCAAGCAAATCACAAGGGGCGAGAGGCGTCCCTGCGTAGGAAGCCGGAGCTTAGCCCCGTGATTCACATGACCCGCTCGTATGCGGCGTCGACGGGCCTCACTCGCTCTGCGATGCCTGCCGCCGCCAAGCGCTGGCCCTGGAATATCTGGCGGAAGCGAACGACAACTGGCGCGATTTAATTGCTTCTCGCGATTGGCTGGCGAGACCAGCCGACCGGTTCGCTCAAGGCACGCCGGCGCCGTTGCTCGGAATCAATCAGCTTCGTGACCTTCTTGGCAGCTTGGCTAACCCGGAAGTCGCCGACATGGCCGCCGACTACTTGCGCCGGCAATTCGCCACCATCTCGCGGAGGGCCGGCCTTGACATCGGTTA
>CAVVSQ010000009.1:0-48509 GCA_963750865.1 uncultured Planctomycetota bacterium | reverse complement strand
ATGACGCGACCCAGGTTTACAACGGGCACGATGCCAAAAAGCCGACCCCGAGCGGCGGCTGGCCGCAACTGGGCTCCGCGGTGGCCAGGCTGCAAGGAGGGGTCGAACCGAGCGTGCCGCCGTTCGTAAGTCTGTGTTACCCATGCACTCACGGCCCCTACAACGAGCCGGGGCCCGGGCTTTCTCGGGCCGTCGATGGCCCCGTTCCGCATCATGGGCATGGGCGCGACGACATGCTGCTGCACGGCCTTTCGGTCGATCGCCTCGCCGACCGCAAAACGCTGCTCAAAAGGTTCGACACCATGCGCCGCGATGCCGATGCTAACGGCGCGGTCAAGGCGATGGACGCGTTCACCGAGCAGGCGTTTGGGCTGCTCACATCGTCTCGCATGGCGGATGCCCTTGACCTGTCGAAAGAGCCGGTAAGCGTGCTCGAGCGCTATGGCACGGGCGACCCGAAGGTGTTCATGGACGGCAACGGCGCCCCGCGCGTGCCGCAAAGCTTGCTGATGGCCCGGCGGCTGGTCGAGGCCGGGGCGCGGGTGGTCACGCTCAACTACAGCAAGTGGGATTGGCACGGCGGCAAGAACGCCGAGGGCAGGGCCGACAACTCCATCTTCCTGCGGGAGGCGGAAGACTTCCCGATCTTTGACCAGTGCGTCAGTGCCCTGGTCGAAGACCTTCATCAGCGCGGCCTGGACAAGGATTGCACGGTGCTGATCGTGGGCGAGTTCGGGCGGACGCCGAAGATCAGCGCCCAAGTCGGCCGCGATCACTGGCCGCAGGTGAACTGCGCGCTTCTGGCCGGCGGCGGGATGAGGACCGGTCAGGTGATCGGAGCGACCGACAGGATCGCGAGTGAGGTGGTCGCCCGGCCGGTCACCTGGGGCGAATTGTTCGCCACCCTATACCACAATCTCGGAATCGACTCTCACAAGGCGCGGCTTCTTGACCTCACCGGCCGGCCGCAGTTCCCGGTCGAAGGCGACGCCAACCCGCTGCGGGAAATTATCTAATGGTCGGTCAACTCATTGCGCCACTCCAGTTGCGTTGTCGTGTTTGCCCTTTTGCTTGCTTGTTCCGCAAGCGCGGATGAACGGCTCACAGGCATTGCCTGTCGCTCGGTGCATCTTGCCTACCCGGCCCCAGAAGGAGACGCTTTTTACACCGAAATGACTGTCGAGAAATCGGCTGACGGAACTTACTTCATGGCTGCAGGGTGGAGTAAAGGGTACTTCGGCATCCAGGAACTGGCGAGCGGCAAAAAGCTGGTCCTCTTTTCCGTGTGGGACCCGGCCTCCGGCAACAATGCCAAGGCCGTGGACGAGACCAAACGCGTCAAAATGCTGTACAAGGACGCGGCGGTGCGTGTGGGCTGCTTTGGCGGCGAAGGCACGGGCGGACAGTCTTTCTTAAATTACGATTGGAAGATTGGCCGGATCTACCGATTCCTCGTTACCGCCAAACTGGAGGACGATGCGCGAACGGCCTACAGCGGCTACTTCTTTGTGCCCGAGACCAAGAAATGGACGCACCTGGTGACCTTCTCGACCATTACGAACGGCACACTGCTTAAGGGCTACTATTCGTTCATTGAAGACTTTCGCAGAAACCGAGTTTCAACAACGAAAGTGCGGCTCGCAAACTTTGGGAATGGTTGGATAAAAGAGATCAAGGGCGGCTGGGTGCCTTTGCGCAAAGCCCGATTCACGGCGGACTCCAATCCCGTGTTAAACATCAATGCCGGGTCAGTTGGCGGACACTACTTCCTCGCAACCGGCGGGGGGATTGAGAATAAGACAACGAAGCTTCGCGAAATCATCAATCTCGATGCGGCGAATCTGCCGAGCAAACTACCCATGGACCTGCCGCTCTTTAAGTGAGGGAGAAGAGCCATGAGATCGTGTAGTTCCCAATGCGGAAACGCCTGCCGCAAAACAGACCTGGACTCACGCCGTTTGCCCTTCACCCGGGGGATCAGCATCCCATCAGAGCTCGTCTAAAGCCCCAGACGTCACGGAACTGGTAAAGACTAAGCGAGATCTGCGCGCTCCAGCTCGCCTCGTCGGAATGCACTACCAGCGACTTCGCGAAGCGGATCTCAAATTGGTTTTGCCAATAATGCGATAACTGATGGAGCAACGCATCGGCCTGCGATCTTCAACAGTAAGCCTCTGGGGATCAGAGATCTGTTGGGAACACGGGATCGAGGCGTTTGCCAAGACAACCGCCAAAACCATAGCGCGCCGAAATAGCACACCGAGAGATTGTCGTGTCGATCATCAGCCCCTTGCGACCGAAAACACTCGCGCCGCCGTCACCGATTTTCAACGACGCTGAGCCGGTCCCACGGCGCAAGGTCATGCGGCTGAGAAAATCGGCCAGCGTCGGTCAAAATCAGATTGACGGTGGCGACGGCTGCTTCCGGTGGGATGTAACAGCTGCAACAACGTGTTTGGCGGGCCCGGGTGAGGCTGTCGCTCGGAGCGCAGCTGCCGCGGCCCAAACGGCAGGTGGCCGCATTACGATATGCTGAGCAGTTATCAGCCGGCACATCTGGCATATGGGGTGGCAGCCGATCACTCTCGCGTAATGGTCTCACTCATATTGAGAACGGCGCGGGCCACGTTGGTCCAGGCGGCGAGCTCGGCAGCAGGGATGTCTTTGGGGGCCGGCCGGTTGCCGATCGCCAAAAACATCTGGGCAGCCTTGGTGTCTGCCCGATACTGGTCGAGATGCATTTCACTCAAGTGAGTCAGCAATTTCTTTTCCTCCGCACGCGGCGACCGTTGCAATATTTGACGAAACGCCGCCTCGACGCGCTGTTCCGGCGTTTTCGCGGAACGAATCATGGCTTCGGCAACGGCCCGGGCAGCTTCGACATAAGTGGGATCGTTTAGGAGGACCAAAGCTTGCTGCGGCGTGTTGGAGCTAGTCCTTACGACCGTGCATTCCTCCCGACTCGGGGCATCGAACGCAATCAGGCTGGGGTGCGGGAAACGACCGCTGCCAGTAGGTATACAACCCGGCCGATATTGATTCTCGCCCGAATCGTTGATCCATTCACGTGTCGGGAAGTTGAGGAAGCGCCAATAGCCGGCAGGTTGATAGGGCTTGACGCTCGGGCCGCCGACCTTGTCGACGAGCAAGCCGCTGACGGCCAAGGCGTTGTCCCGGACTAATTCGGCCTCAAGCCGGAATCGAGCCTGGCGAGCCAACAGCGTGTTGCTTGGATCACGCTGGCGGAGATTGCGGACGGCATGCGACGATTGCCGATAAGCACTCGACATAACCATCAGCTTGATAACATGCTTGACATTCCAACCGCTCTCTTGGAATTCCACGGCCAGCCAGTCGAGCATTTCCGGGTGCGTGGGCCAACTTCCCTGAGCGCCGAAATCATCCAGGGTTTTCACCATTCCTTGGCCAAAATAAAGGGCCCACAAGCGATTGACGAAAACGCGGGCTGTTAGCGGATTATCGGGCGCGATGAACCATCGCGCCAGGTCTAATCGAGTGGCTCGGCGAGGACCGCTATCGAGCTTGGGCAACGACGCCGGCAGACCGGGTTGGACTATGGCGCCGGAGTCGTCGAGCCAGTTACCGCGCGGCAAGACCCGAATCGTTCGCGGCGGAACGGCCATGCTTACGAGCGTGGTGGGAACGGCCTTGAGCAAGTCGGCTTTACGCATTTGCACAGCCGCAAGTTCTTGCGCGGCACCACGAGGCTTGGTGCGACGTTAGCTCGATAGAAGCGTCCCAGTCTTTGCTTTTGCTCTGAGCTCAATTTCGCAGCGTCGACGGCAAAGAGGGCCCCAATCTCCTTGGGCAACGCCTTGGCTCCGTTGTCGCGGGTCTCCTTCTCCCATTTGGCCTGGGCCTTGTCTAATGCCGGCGTTGTGGCCGCCAGAACATTCTGCAGGTGCAGACTCGCTTCCTCCAGCTTATCGAGTTGCTCCTTTTGACCGAGTTGGAAGATCGGCACCTGATCTTGCCGACCCACCGACCGTTCCTTGATATCCGCGAAAAACGCCTCCAGCTCGTAGAATTCCTTCGTGCTAAACGGATCATACTTGTGGTTGTGGCATTCGGCGCAGCCCAAGGTCAGCCCCAACCACACCGTGGAAAGATTTCGCACCCGGTCGGCATAATACTTGGCCTGGTATTCTTTGGCCTGGGCGCCTCCTTCCTCGGTCGTTTGCAAAAGTCGATTATACCCGGACGCGATTTCTTGCTCGCGTGTCGGATGCGGAAGCAGATCGCCGGCCAATTGCTGGGTGGTAAACTGATCGAACGGCAGGTTGTGGTTAAAGCCGTCGATCACCCAGTCGCGATAAAGATATAAGTCCCGGTGATTGTCACTGTGGTAGCCGCCCGTGTCGGCGAAGCGGACTAAATCGAGCCAAAAGAGGGCCAAGCGTTCGCCGTAATGTCGTGATGCGAGCAGCCGGTCGACGGCATCCTCATACACCGTGGGGCTGGTAGAGCCGATGAAGGCATCCACTTCCCCGGGCGTCGGCGGCAGTCCGGTCAAATCGAAGGATAAGCGCCGCAAGAGAGTCCGGCGGTCCGCTTCAGGCGCCGGCGCCAGTTTTTCAGACTCCAGCCGCGCCAGGATGAAATGATCGAGCGGATTCCTCGCCCAACCGGCATTCTTGTTTGGCGGAATTGTGTCCTTGACAGGGGCAAGGAGCGACCAATGTTTCTGGTATTTGCCCCCCTGTTCGATCCAGCGGCGGAGCAGTTTAATTTCCTGATTCGTCAGTTCCCTGTTTGTTTTTTTTGGTGGCATGTGTTCGCTGGGATCAGCGCTGGTGATGCGCTTCCACAGCTCGCTATCTCCCGGTTTGCCCGCAACTAGGACCGACGAACCGCCCCGCAGTCCCTGTCCATCGTGGTCCCGGTCCAGGCGTAGTTTGGCCTTGCGCAAGTTATTATCCGGACCGTGGCAGACATAACAGTTGTTCGCCAGAATGGGCCGAATATCGCGGTTAAACTCCACGGCTGGTTCAGCGGCCCCGGCGAACAAGGGACTTGCCAAGAGTACCAGTAACGATTGCATGCTCCAAACTCCGCAGGGACTGCTCACGCCAAAATCTCCTCCACCACGTTCCCGCGCACGTCCGTCAGGCGGAAATCGCGGCTCTGGAAGCGATAGGTCAGCCGCAGGTGGTCGATGCCCAGCAGATGCAGCATCGTCGCATGCAGGTCGTGGACGGTCACCATGTTGTCGACGGCGTTGTAGCCAAGCTCGTCGGTGGCGCCGTGTGTGATGCCGCCCTTGATGCCGCCGCCGGCCAGCCACATCGAGAAGCCCTTCATGTGATGGTCGCGGCCATTGCCCTGGGCCATCGGCGTGCGGCCGAATTCGCTGCCGTAGACGATGAGCGTGTCGTCGAGCATGCCGCGCGCTTTCAGGTCCTTGATGAGGCCGGCGGTGGCCTGATCGACTTCGCCGGCGCTGCCGCGCATGTGGTCGCGGATCGAGCCGTGATGGTCCCAGTCGCGATGATAGAGCTGGATGAAGCGGACGCCGCGCTTCCGCCAGGCGGCGGGCCATCAGGCAGTTGCGCCGAAGGAGCCGTCGGCGGCGCGGATGCCATAGAGGTCGAGCGTGCGCTGCGATTCGTTGGAGAAATCGCTGCAGGCTCGGCACGGAGGTCTGCATGCGGAAGGCCATCTCATATTGCGCGATGCGGGTGGCGATTTCGGGATCATCGACGACGTCGTTTTGCAGGCGATTGAGCGCTGGCACGGCATCGACGACATCGCGCTGCCGGCTGTCGCATCGACGCCGGGGGGGCTGGTAAGATAGAGGACGGGGTCGCCGGTGCCGCGCAGGTGGATGCCCTGGAACCGGCTGGGAAGGAAGCCGCTGTGCCATTGCCGCCGCGATGGGCTGCGATTGGCCATAGCGGCCGGTGGAGGTCAGGACGCAAAATGCCGGGCAGGTCGTCGGCCTCGCTGCCCAGGCCGTAGGAAAGCCACGAACCCATCGCGGGCCGGCCGGAGATGGTGGTGCCGGTGTTCATGAAGGTGTGAGCGGGGTCGTGGTTGATCGCCTCGGTCTTGAGCGAGCGGACGATGCAGATATCGTCCGCGATGGAGCCGATGTGCGGAAAGATCTCCGCGATCTCCTGGCCCGACTTGCCGAACTTGCGAAAGGGATGCTGCGGCGCAAAGCAGCGGAGCTTGTGCCCCTTGCAGCTGCGCGATCGGCTGGCCGCGCGTGAACGAGCTCGGCATCGGCTGGCCATCCATCTGCCGCAAGCGCGGCTTGTGGTCGAAGCTCTCCAGATGCGACGCCCCGCCGGCCATGTAGAGCTAGATGACGCGCTTGGCCCGTGGCGAAACATGCGGTGGCTGCATCACCCCCCGCCATTGCGAGGTTCCCACCGCTTCAGCACGACCGGTTTTTGTTTCGAGCAAGGAGGCGAGGGCGATCATGCCCAAACCGGTGGCTGTGTCGTGGAGGAACGTGCGGCGCGCTGTAGAAAACCTGCGGTTCGTGGGCATGGGATCAACCTTCGGTTGTTCATTCACTAACGACATTTTATTGCGGAATGCCGCTTTACTATTCAGCATTCAGTTTAATGAAGTGCCGGCGGGTTACCAGACGGCTGCGACCGCCATGCGCGCATGCTTGCAGCCAAGCTCGGCCCAAGCCGCTCTTGGAGCTTGCCGAGTTGCACGAGGTGCCTGAACCGAGTCAGGCGCGACGACCCCATGCCGGCCGCCAGGCGGCGATCCCGGTCACCCGCCAAGCGTCAAGGCGATCATTTGGATGTGCCGGGCCGCTGGACTGATCCTGGGCTCGAATGGCCACCGTTGCCGCGAGACCGCCTGTCCCCGGCGTCGCCGTCCATCAAGATCCATCAAACGCTACCCGTTCCGGCGCGGCCAGCCGGCTCTTTGCCGCGCAGCGCACGTTCGGTCCGCTCATCGGTTCAAATATGAGCCAATAGAAGGCTAATTAGTGTCGGCTTTCGTGCGGCGGCCAAGATACCGCCGCGGGCCGCGTCGCTGCCCATGGCGGCGAAGCCATTTTTATAGCGTGCCGCTGCCGCCGAAACAAAGGCGCGGAGGCGCGTGCCCGGAATGGCCCGGCACGTAAGAAAGCAAAAACGGTCAGAGACGGTGTAGGCGTGTTTGGCACATGGCGTAATCTGCTTCGGCCATGACGACAGCGCGAGCTATCGGATGTGCTCTAGGGGGTCCGTCCTATCGACGCCAGAATAACGAAAGCATTGATTGATGCGTGCGCTCGTCGTGATCGCGCAGCCTTTATTGAAGGAGGTTGCGCATCGCCGGCTGAACCCGCAGCCTCGCGCTGCCCACGCTGCGGCCGGCACTCCTAGACGCTCTGAAAACGGGTTGCCACGACGGGCGCTCAGGTACGATCAACCGTCTCTGGCAAGTCCGGTATTGGGCACAGCCAACAATCGTCACCGCCCCATGTACACTCCGCTTCGTCGGCGTCAGTTTGCTTATATTGCTCGTAATTTTGGCGCTGAATATAAGCAAAAACTCGGGATTTTGAGCTCAAATATAAGCAAAAACTCGGAATTTTGGCCTCACTTTGCACACCGTCGGTCGTCGCAGCCGGTTTTCTGTTTGAAACTTATGGCTTTCGTCGTTTTGCCACTAAATACACCAAATTCACCCGGACGGGCCTCTTTGGGTCGGCCCGTCCAGTATTTTCCAGAAATCCGCCATCGGCGACAAAAAAGAGCGCCCCTCTTTTAAAAGCCGATTTCGCCATTTGCGACGAGAAGAGGCGCGCCTGTTTTCATTAACCGCCTTCGTCCGTTGCGACCAGAATCCGGGCGCCTGTTTTTAAAGCCAACTTCGTCGCTCTCGACGAAGATGCCTGGCGCCTGCTTGCTTTCAACATGTTTAGTTATCGCCGGCGCCGGCATGGCGCATTATCCCGTCACCGTTGTGACGCGCATCGTTCAGGCCCTACCATAAAACCCGGAACTACACACCCCGGCGACGAACACGCGCCGACCGCACTTCACGTAAAGCTCAGCGGACACAAAGCTCAGCGCAGGTTGCCAGAAACATGTTGGATGTGGGGTGGCGCTGGCGCCGAAGGTTCATCCCCGCTGCTTGGAACGTGACTGAAGATGTCGTGGCTAATGACGGTGCGGCTGCCGGAAAAGCAACGGTCACGCCATGGCACAGCCAGGCCCAAGAATACAATGAGTGAGCAGTAACGAAATTGCCGAGATTGACAAGCAACCCGTCACAGGATGTTGATGCCGATGAAACCCCAATGTGTCCTTCTCGTTTTGCTTGTGTCTGCGCAACTGTCTGGCGCCCAGGCGCAGGATACTTCGCGCAAGGCCCCCCGCCTCTGGCGCGGCATTGATCTTGCCGGGATGGACCTCGCGCGAAAACCCTGGGAGGACTTCTACCAGTACGCCAACGGAAAATGGATCGCCCAGGCCGACATTCCGTCCGACCGGCCGGCCCTTTATGTCTTCACTCTCCTCGCGGACCGCAATCGCGAAATCCTTAAGGCGATCTTGGAAGAGGCGGCGAAAGACAAGGACGCTCCCGCGGACAGCCTTCGGGGCATGGTCGGCTCGTTCTACCGCGGCGCCATGGACGAGGCCAGGATCGAGGCGGCCGGCGCCAAGCCGCTGCAAGAGGAATTCGACCGCATTGCTGCGATTGGAGAGGCCAGCGACCTGCTGCCCGCGCTCGCCCGGCTGCACACGCTCCGCGCCTTTGCCGGCTTTCACTTCGACTCGACTCCGGACGCCAAGAATAGCCTGCGGACCATCGGCGAATTGTCCCAGGGGGGACTGGGGCTGCCCGACCGGGAGTATTACCTCCAGAAGGACGAGAAAACCCAGTCCATCCGCGCCGCCTATCTCGCCCACATCGGCAAGATGTTTACCCTCCTCGGTGACTCTCCCGATGAAGCGGCTCGCAGTGCCAAGAGCGTTCTGGATTTCGAGACGCGTCTGGCAAAGGTCTCCCGGACGCGAGTCGAGCTGCGCGATCCCCACCGCAACTACCATCTGCTGAGCCTTGCCGAATTGGCGAAGGAGACACCGGCCATCACCATTGGTTATTTTCCGGCCTTGCGGCTTGACCCCCTGCGTGAGGTGAACCTTGCCCAGCCGGCCTTTTTCCAGGAGGTCGGGCGGATGGTGCAGGAAGTACCTGTCGATAATTGGAAAACCTACCTCCGCTGGCACCTGCTCAACGCCTATGCGTCCACGCTCAGCTCGGCTTTTGTCGCCGAGGACTTCCATTTCAATGGCACCGTGCTGAGCGGCATCCCACGCAACAAGCCGCGCTGGGAACGCGTGGTTGAAGAAACCGACCGAAATCTAGGCGAGGTCCTTGGGCAACTGTACGTTGCCAAAGCGTTCCCGCCCGAAGTGAAGGCCAAGGCGGAGGCTCTGGTGCAAAACGTCAAGGCAACCTTACGCGAACGCCTGGCGAGCCTCGACTGGATGAGCCCGGCGACGCGGGCGGAAGCACTTCGCAAGCTCGACGCCATCACGGTGAAAATCGGCCATCCGACCAAGTGGCGCGACTACTCGGGTTTGAAGATCACCGGCGATTACACACGTGACGTCTTGGCGGCCCGAATTTTTCAGACACGGCACGACTGGGGGAAAATCGGCAAGCCGACCGACCGGACCGAGTGGGAGATGACGCCGCCGACCGTGAATGCCTACTACAACCCGAACCTGAACGAGATCGTCTTCCCGGCTGGAATCCTGCAACCTCCTTTCTTCGACGCCCAAGCCGATGACGCTCTCAACTACGGAGCGATCGGCATGGTGATCGGCCACGAGCTTACGCATGGCTTCGACGACCAGGGGCGGAAGTTTGATGCGGCCGGTAACCTGCGCGACTGGTGGCAACCGCAAGATGAGCGCATCTACAAGGAACGGGCGACCCTGCTCTCCCAGCAATACGCCGGCTATGTGGCGGTCGACGACTTGCACGTCAACGGCGAGCTGACCCTGGGCGAGAACATCGCCGACCTTGGCGGCCTGAAAATCGCCTACCTGGCGCTTCAGAAAACGCTGCGCGGCAAGACGCCGGGCAAGATCGACGGCTTCACGCCTCAGCAACGCTTCTTCCTGTCCTACGCCCAGGTATGGCGCGGACTGATGCGGCCGGAAGCGCTGCGGCTGATGGTAAAGACCAACCCACACTCGCCGCCGCGCTTTCGCGTGCTGGGGCCGCTGGTCAACATGCCGGAGTTCTTCCAGGCGTTCGGGCCGGAGAACGGCCGGGGGCGCCTCAATGTGCGGCCGGTGGAGATCTGGTGACAAGCGAGCAGATTACCTGGCTGCAGTTGCGATCCTTTGGTGAAAGTCTGGGCGCCGGAAGCTCATCCAAAAGACGCGGTGCATGGTTTGAATTCCCGAACCAGCCCATAAATGTCGGCCGAGCAAAAACTGGATAATTTTTCTAGGACTTCCACGCTCGTTGGTCGCCAGGCCGCTGTGCCTAGCAACACCCCGGCCAAGAATTCATTGTTCCAGCCGGCCTGTTTCCTTTTGCAGCGCATGCCGACTTTCTTCGTCGTGGGCGCCCGTTGAAGCAGCGACACGCGGCTCCGCCGTGATGCCGATCCTGACGCGCGTTGCGACTTGCGCAAGCTTTCTCTAAGCGCGGCCAACAAGTCGATCGCCCCGAGACTTTTGTCCTGGCAGGCGCAAGTCAGGTGGTTTGCCTGACCGCGATGATGTATAACTCGACGTTCGCAGTTTGTTCGGGCTCTTATTATCGCTTTCGCGACGCAAACGCCCATGGAGGACTTGCACATGAATGGGATCAAAAGATGCCTTGGGGCGGTGCTCGTTGTTAGCGCATTTGCTGGAGCTGCTCGGGGCCAAGGCGTCGAAGAAAACACGGTCGAGGCAGCGAGCGATGTCTTGCGTGAGATCATGGCGATCCCGAATAACTCCATACCCGAGTCGCTGCTTGCCGAGGCGCATGGGGTGGCCATCATTCCAGGCATGGTCAAAGGAGCCTTCATCGTCGGCGTACGCCGGGGCAAGGGCGTCATCGTGGCACGTGATGCATCCGGTGCCTGGCGTGCACCGGTTTTTATTACCGTCACTGGGGGAA
Source organism: uncultured Planctomycetota bacterium (assembly GCA_963750865.1). Classification (GTDB taxonomy): domain Bacteria; phylum Planctomycetota; class Planctomycetia; order Gemmatales; family Gemmataceae; genus CAVVSQ01. The sequence goes on along the minus strand of CAVVSQ010000009.1, from coordinate 37,400 downwards.
GCGTCGGTTGGCAAGCGGGGCTGGAGTCCACGGACGTCATCGCCGTTTTCCGCAATCGCCGTGGCGTTGAGGGGCTAATGCGCGGCAAGTTGACCCTGGGCGCCGATGCCACCGTGGCTGCCGGCCCGGTGGGACGCCAGGCGTCGGTGGCGACGGACGCTATTTTGAAAGCGGAGATCGTATCGTATTCGCGGACTCGCGGCCTGTTCGCCGGCATTGCCATCGACGGCGCTGCCATGCTGATTAATCACCGGGCAAACGCGGCCTACTATGCGCCGAGGCCGGGCCAACCCAAGGATGCAGTGCCGGCCGCCGCGGTCAAGCTCGTGGAGCAGATCGCCTTTTACGCCGGTCCCAAGGCTAAGGTGATAGTCAACCTAAGGGATACGCCGATGATTGCGAGCTTGCCGCAGTCCGACGATCTGGAAACACTGCGGGCCCAACTCGCCGAAAGCGCGCTGCGTTTGGACAAGGTTCTCGACTCGCGCTGGAAAGGATTTCTGATGCTGCCGAGAGAGTTTTACGCCGAAGGGAAGACGCCGCCCAAGGAGGCGTTCGACCAGTGCCTTAGCCGCTACAGCGTGGTCACCAACGATGCACGCTACCAGGAGCTATCGGCCCGCGCTGAGTTCCGGGAGACTCACGCACTGCTCCTTCGCTATCGCAACGCGCTTGACGGGGCCAAATTAAACACGTTGAACCTGCCGCCGCCGCCGAATTAATTTTCCAGGACCGTTCAGCCGCCTGGATAGCCAGCGGGCGGCTGAGTTCGGCCTGCCTCTTGGGCGTCGCTCGGATAGCACGATCGCTTCTGTATCGGCGCCCATCGCCTCGTTGCACCCTTTTGTCGGGCTTCGGATGCGCTTGCGCTTGTCGGTCTTGATGTTCTTGCAGTACGCCGTGATGGGATCATGGGTGCCGCTCTTTACGCTGATCCTCAAGGATCGCGGCTTCACGCCGGTGGAAACTGGCTGGGCCTGCGCCACCGTCGCGCTGGGGGCCCTGATAGCACCGCTGGCTTGGGGCCAGATTGCCGATCGCTGGCTCGCGGCCCAGCGTTGCATCAGTATCTGTGCATTTCTTTGCGGCATATTGCTGTGGGTTCTCTCCGAGTTGAGGGCGCCATGGCCCGTTTTCCTCGTAACCCTCGGCTTCTGGTTCTTTATGACGCCGGCTTTGAGCCTTGGGAACGGGCTCACATTCCGCCATCTGCTGGCGCCCGATCGCCAATTTGGGCCTGTGCGCATGTGGGGCACGATTGGCTGGATGGCCGCGAATTTGTTTTTGGGTTGCTGGTACTCCGACTCCGACATCGTGTGCGCCTGCCTGGCGTACATTCGGCCGGCGCACGCGGCGAGCGAGTTGGCCGATGCTTTTCGCTTGGGAGGAACCCTAGCGTTTATTTTGAGCCTGTTTGCGCTGACGTTGCCGAACACGCCGCCGAGTCCGCCGCGGTCGGGGCATGCCCTGGCACAGGCGCGGAGTTGGCTTAGCTTGGCGTTCGAAGCCCCCGTGCTAACCTTTCGGCTTTTTCGCCAACGCGCTTTTCTGGTGTTTGCTTTGTGTCTGATGGGGCTTTATGTGGCCTTCCCCTGCAGCACGCAAATGACGCCGTTGTTGCTCGCCGATCTGGGAGTGCCGCGTGCCTGGCTGCCTGCAACCCTGACGATTGCCCAGGCGTCCGAGGTCGCGGCCTTGGGGCTGCTGCCTTTTGTCTATCGAACGTTGTCGCTCAAAGCGACGCTGTTTTTGGGTATGGCTGCCTGGACGATGGCGCTGACGGTGTTAGCCATCGGCGAACCGGTCTGGCTGGTGATTGCGTCGTTGGGCCTGCACGGCGTCTTCATCAGCTGCTTCCTGGTGGCCGGCCAAGTTTTTGTCAACCAGCGAGCGCAAAACGACATACGTACGAGCGCGCAGGCCATGTTGCAGTTTCTGAACGGAATTGGCCTTCTGGCCGGAAATTTACTCGTCGGTTGGGTCCGCTCCCTGGATGGCGAGCGATTCACTTCCACCTTCGCGCTCGCGGCTTCTTTGGCGGCTACGCTTTGCGTCGTGTTCCTTCTCGGTTTCCGGACCAAGTCGGCTTAAGGGGGTGTTGCGATTTGGTAATCTCAACAATCACCCCAATTAGCACCTGGTCGCAAAGAGGGTGTCAAGGTGATTCATGCTCCCTTGTAGAGCATACTCGAGCCGAAGCGTGGGGCCCTTGGGCGCGGCAAACGTAGTGCTTACCGCCCGTTAAGCACGTCGCGGCACAACCATGATCTCGTTGGCCCGACGTGACACGCATGACCTTGCCAACGGATTCAAAACGAACGCTGTCATGTGCGCTTGCGAATGTGTCAATCTTTCGGACATGGTGTCCGGCGCAGCTCCGTCATTAATAACGAATTCAAAGACATAAATGGCCTCGCCGGGTGTGAACAGTTGGCAGCGGATCAAGGAAGGGCAATGTTCGCGCCCAGGTCGCTACACCTCTGGGTTGAATTGCTATGCCCGTTGCTGTCATTGAGCAGGCAACCAGATTGCCGGGCAACGCGGCCTACTTTCCGATTTGCCGCCCCAACGACCGTTGTCACGTCCGGCTCATCGTGACGGCCTATTAACGCACCGCCCGCCTTCACCAGCGATGGTATCGTAGGGTCGAGAATACTCCCGATGGTCACCGGGCGCGGCCGCCGCGATGCATTTCAAGCGGCAAACCGTTGAAACTTGGGCGCTGGTGTCCGGCTGTTAAGGCGTGAGGCGAGGCGACTCGCCGATGTGCAACACCGCATTCAGCAGGTCCGTATAATTAACTTCGGCAATCTGGGGAATAATTCCGTGGCATGTTCAAGCCTTAAAAGCTTTGTGAAAGCGCCATGGTGCCTTGGGCTGATGGCGGTATGGCTCTTAACTGGCTGTGCGCCACCTCCCTCCGACAAGGGCGAGCCGGATTCCATAAACCCAGAGCCCGTGTTAACCCATTCCAAGCATCGGCCGCATCATGGCGACCGCGCGGTCGAAAAATCAGACGCCTCACATCACCAAGGACCGGACCAGTCAACGCCGCGTGACTCTGCGCCGAAAAGCTCGAACAACGCAATTACCGGCCTCCCCGATCACGTCCTAAAAACACTCGCCTACGTAGAGAAGCACCACCGCGCGCCCGATGGCTACGAAGGTGGCCGGGTTTTTCACAACTTCGGCAGCGGCGGTGAGCAAGCCTTGCCGCGAACGGACGATGAGGGTGATCACATCACCTATCACGAGTGGGACGTTCACCCCAAACGGCCCGGTGTGAACCGCGGCGCCGATAGACTGGTAACAGGCTCCGACGGGATGCGCTATTACACCTCCGACCATTATCGAACATTCAAGAAGGTCCGGTGATTCGATGGATGCTAACCAACTTTTGCGGCCCGGCGGACCTTGGCTACAAGTGTTTGTCGGCAGCCCATCCGACGGTACTGACATGGCCATGGGGCTGACGCACAAAAGGCCTGGAACGGCTACGCGTTGGCTGCGCGGCACGAAAATGACAAGGATGGCGAATTTATTCGATGAGATGGCGGCGGCGTTGCAATTTCCTTATTACTTCGGCGAAAACTGGGACATGCGCTCGATGAATGTCTCACGGACCTGGCATGCCTGCACGCTGACGCTTTAGTTATCGTAATTCTGGACGCCATCAGGTTATTGGACGCAGATAGCGCTGAGGCACGCCAAACGTTCTGGAACGTAGTTCAAAATGCCGTCCACGATAGGCATCAAACGCGCGAAAGTAAGCAACCGCGTGACGCCATGCTTTTCCGGGTTGTCATTCAGTGTACCGCCGCCGAGGAGCAGTCAATGCGTGCCTCACTGTTGCACTTGAATGGCCTGTCCAAATCATGAGGAACAGCGTGAGGAGCTTGAGTGGACGATTTAAAGTTTTGGCCCAACGCCCATCGTCTCGCGCTCGTTCCGGTGCGATCTTTCGTCATCGGTTTCGCGCTGGCGCTGAGTGTTGCCAGCACGCTCGCGGTTGTTGTTTATTATTTTCTAAGTCCGCATCATTTTATCGTTGCTCTCGTCGCCGCGGCGCTTACGTTTCTAGAGGGAATTTTTGTCGCCCTGATGTGGGCTCGCCAGCGTGCCATGCTGGTGGTGTTGATTCGCTGCTTGGAGGAATACCGTGTCGGTGCGTCGGTTGTAGGGCTGGTTTTCGAAAAAATGTTGGGCGTCCCGGAGAATCGCGAAACGCACGGAATGCCTGTCGACAACACCGCCACAGCGCCGCTACTGCAAGCCAATCGCCAGTTGAACAGCGCGGTGGACGCCTTGCCACCGACCGGCCGAAGCGGTAACCCAGAGAAAAATGGTTCTGTTTTGGATTCGCTCGCTGTTGTTGGGATCCGTCCAAAAGTATGCGGCAGCGCGGCTTAAAAAACATTTGCAACCGGATGGCGACGTCGACCTGATCGGTTTGCAGGCGGAATTGGTGAATTGCGTGGATCGGCTGGTGATCGGCTCGATGAAACGCAGGCTGAGGCTCGGCACGCTCCTCGTGTTGGTGGGCTATCCGCTTCAAGTCGTAGTAATGCTGATTCTGGTGCTAATCTTCGCGGGATAGGCATCCGGTGATGGCGTTCGCCGATCGACTATTGGTCCACCAATTCAAAGAGGCCCCCTAAGTCCAAGCGAAGCGCTTTTGCCAAGTGCTCTGATGTTTACGAGCGCGACGTTGCGGCTTCCTCGTTCGATATCGCTCACATACGTGCGGTGAATTCCCGCCTTTTCCGCCAGGTCTTCCTGGGTCATGCCCAGCTCGATCGCGCTGCGCTTTGACCGCGAATCCAAACCGCTCGCGAATGTCGGGCGGATTTTTCTTTTTCCCCATTGCGGCCACGTTAGCCGCGTGTAGACTTTAAGAGTATCGACTATGAGTGACATTCCCCTTCGTCTGGCAAGCGACAGTGCCGAGGGGCTCCGCGTATGCGCCAGCGATCAAACAAACTGCCGGCATCCACGGCCCGGGTGAATAGTGCAAGGTTCGGGAAACCCATTACGATCGGGATTTGAAATTTTCCGCGCCAGGTTTCTGTTGTTGAAGCTTGCGGGGTTGTGGTTGGTTGTCTCGGGTTCAACCGGGAATGCTGATGAGCGTTTACCCCAAAAAGCGAATGCGTGCACCGACGAATACTTACAGCTGGTGATACCGCTTCAAAGCAACAACAGCTATTCTTTGCGGGATTTTTGCAAGGCGAGTAATCACGCGTTGAACACTGACTACCCAGTGGATCGAATCACTGACCGCATCGTCCATATAGCACCCGAAGAAAAGCGACTGTTGCTGTTGGCGGATGCGGCGGGCCTGCTTCAGGTTCGGTTCGACCCAAGGCGTTTAACACTCAAGCTGCCCAATCCGCAAAATGGAGCCATTCGCCTAAACAGTGCCGACTATTGGAACGGATGCTGGGCATCCCCTCCGACGCATGGGATTCTCATATTGGCTTGCGGGTGCCCCCCGCGTTCACTCCCGGTGCCCGCTCCGTCTTATTCATTCATGGCCTGGCGTCTTCGTCCGCGACCTTCGCCAGTTTTGCCACGGTGGCTAAAGAACACCACGTTCAAGTGCTCACCTTTGACTACCTTGGCGACGGCGCAATCAAAGAAGCCGGCGAACGGCTCGCTGCGGATTTGACCAAACTCGAACACGGATATCCAGACTTGCGCATCGTCATCGTGGCCCATAGCATGGGCGGCCTGGTGGCCCGCTACGCCTTGGAAGTCGCCCCGCCGCATCCGACTTGCGTCACTGATTTGTTCACCCTTGGGACGCCACACCAGGGGTCGCGGATGGCCAAGTACCAGCCCGCCGTTGAATTTATTGAAAGCTTGGCAGGCTCCCCGCCCTCTGGTGGCTTATGGCGGCGCGGCTTTGGCGAAGCGGGCCTTGATTTGCTGCCGGGAAGTGAATTGCTGCAGGTGATCCAGTCTTCGCCGCGTGCGAAAAACGTTCGCTACCACGTTATCGCCGGCGACCGGGCGATCGTGTGGGCCGAAAACCTTCCCGAGTTAAAAACGGGCTACGCACAGTTTTTGCGGCGCACCGAGGTTCCCAACCGGGAATTGCTGCGCCTCCTCGACGCTTTTGATCAACTCGACGAAATTGTCACTGGGAAAGGTGACGGTGCCGTTTCATTGGCCAGCGCCAGGCTAGAAGGACGGTACTCAGAGAAGGTCTTTCATTTGACGCATGGCCAGTCTGCTCGGTGCCGGTGGAGCAAGTCCGGTGCTGGAGCACATTCTCAAGACGTTGCAGTGGGACAAGCAAAGGTAAACGCGGATGGCAGTCATACACATAACGAACCGCGAGTTGACGATTTTGGAAACGCTTGGGGTCAATGCCGACGCGGAACGGCGGCCTTTTGCGCACTACGTCGTGCTGGATGATGGTGCACGCGTGGGTCACCCAATCAAGCGTTTTGCCTATCAATTTGACCAGTTCGACGAATTTGAGAGAACGTCCGACTTGCTCAAGCGGCTTGTCGAACTCGCGGAGACGCTTGATCTACCTTATGTCTGCCGGCCTTTGGAACTCGCGAAAACCGCCCACGGGACCTTATGCGTTCTAACGGACAAATACGAGCATCGGCTTGCCGATTTAATGACCGAGAGAGGATTGAAAGGCGGCTCCGAGCGAGCGTGGAAGGTGTTCGGCAAAATTCTTGAAGGCGTTGCCGCGCTGCACAAACGCAACATCTGCCACGGCGACCTTCGCTTGGATACGATTTTTTTTTGAAGACAAGGAAGACACGCCTTGGATCACGGCCACCGCCTGGGGGCCGTTGGCGTATTGGTCGCGCGGCAAATTCCTGGCCAACGACACGAGTGCCAGTTACCCGCCCGAATTCGACGGACAGACCCAAAGCCCAACACCACCAGCCGACGTCTACGCTTTAGGGCGCCTAGGCCTCCAGCTTTTGACCGGAAGCCGCTTGAGCTCGCCGAGCGATACCACGCTTGCCTTGAGCCGTGTATCATCGATCCAACGCACGTTTCTTACCGCGATGTTGGCGGAGCGAAGCGGACGACCTGCCAACGCGGAAGCGGCGCTTTCAGAAGTATAAACGCCCTCCCGTCACAAAGGAACTCGTCAAAAATTGGCTTGTGCAAAAGGCCGCTCCGTTTAACCGCTTCATGACGCCGAGAAACACAGTTCTCACGGCTCTTGGTGTGTTTGTCGTGGCCGCGAGCGTTCATTTCCTAATCTCGAACAAGCTAAGTTACGCCAGCGGACAGCTCGACAACAAGGACGCCGCGATAGAAAAATTGAAAGCTGACAAACTGCACGAGAAAGAAGAACACCAGCGTGCCTTGGCTGACTGCGACGAGCGACACAAAAAGGAAATGGAGGACGAAAAGCGACGAAATGGCATACCAGTCGACGAAAGGCTGGCTGCGGCGGAAAAAAAGGCGGCGGATATGAGAGCGCAGCTCACGTCGCAGCAAGTGCGAATGGACGACGTAACCGCTGAAAGCATTTGGTTTGAACGGGCTGTCTCGCCGGAACTTTCGTTTAAGGAAATGGATGAACACATCAAGGCGAGAAGGATTTTGGAAAGAGTCAAAGTCTGGGTGGACGAATTCGAGCCTACGAACACAGAAAAAAAATGGCATATAAATCTCAAGCAGGCGCGAGCCTTCTCGGACCGATGGGGGAAACGATGGAAAGTCGAGTTAAAGATCGGCGCTGGAGACTGGATGGTTTTGATGCCCAATCATGACTGGGACGATGCCAAGAAGCATGTTTATGGGGAGGACGCCTCGGCTGATGTGACCTGGAGGCCAAACCAGCCCATTTGGGTAAGCCTAACTCAGATTGGCAAGGTGTACAACGCACCGCTAATCACAAGGCTTATCGACGGTCCGGTCGCCATATGGCAATTGAACAATTTGGGATGGTTTTACCATGTGGAAGGCGATGACTGGGTCGGCATCCGTTTGGAGGTGACCGATTGCCCCGGTCCAAATCGTTGGCATAGGAAAGGAGAGGATAGATGACGACTCGCAAAATACTTATCCTGCTCGTTCTTCCAACACTTGCTGGGCTATTTGCCTTGGGTGTTTGTGCGCCGACATTAAGCCGTGCCCAAGAGAAAAGCGCAGACTGGCAAATCAATACCGACGCAAAGGATCAACGATCTTATTCGGGATGCCCGAAAACAGCAGAACATGCGGAATTGGGAAAAAGCGAAGCAGCTCTTGGATGAGGCGCTGAAAGAAATTGACTCGGCCGATGACCGCGCCAACCTAGGCGCCGAGCACGCGGTGGCCCAGCGTAACGAAGAAATCGTCACAAATGTCATGAGAAAAGCGGGGGTGGAGGCGATTAAACTGCCGGTGTCAAACGAGCCGCCAGTGGCCCTAAAGGACAAAGACCTGCAGCGGTATTACCCGGTCGGGAAGCACATGCGCAGCGTTGCCTTGTTAAAGGTAACAGGGTGCGCGACCAACAAGGATTGGGGCCTCCACGCCGAGACGAATTTCGTTTATTTGTATCAGCTGCAATTGGACTCGCAAGTGCTTTCAAATGACGGTCACAAGGTTAAATTTGAGCTTTTCTGCCCGGAGGCGTCACAGGTGGCTTATTACGCCAAGCACTCCCTCGAATTGGATTTGCCCGGCTCGCCACTAGTGTCTGCGCTCTGGACTAACGTGGAGGATAATTGGCTGCGGGGGATCCCATCTTACAGCGTCGCTAAGAGCTTATTGAACCTTGACCGCCGTCTCAAAAAGACGTTGACTACGCTGCAGGGATGGGGATTGCGATTGGGCGATGATGCCGACACTGCGGTGACTGCGGAAATTGAAAACTTGGCTGGAGTACGGCTGCAACTTGACTACGTCGACGGATTGGGCGTGTCGAGTATTCACGTGCTGGGCGGGCACAAGCTCGACGCCAGGACGTTGCAAGCGCTAGCCGACAACACTGGCGCCTTGCTGGATTATTTCATATTTCCGGACGCCGACAAAAAAGTCGGTGAGAGCTGGAAAGTTCGTGCCCGGGACATTGCGCCGATCTTGCCAATTGCCGATCAGGCTAGCTTATTCGGTAGCATAACCTTGAAGCGCCAACCCGACGCCGCAAAAGACAAACAGGCACGTTTGAGCGTTACCAAGGGAGAAGTGACGGTTGTTGGACGCGGTGACCAGCAAGACGAGCGCGGTCTTGTGAGAGTCAAGTCCGGCACCGTTCACTATTCACTGGAAGGCCGATTTGTCGAAAGCGCCAGGTGTGAGTTAGCTGCGCAATCGTTCTATCGAAGCAAGAACCACTTGCTGTTTCGCGCCGAGTGCATGTCGCGATATTGAAATCACCACCGTCTACAGCGCTGAAATGGTGACACCGGCCCGTCCGTAGTGGATCGAGCCTGCTCGAATTTCGCCTGGGAGCCGCCGCATGGGACAGAGCAACGCAAAAGGGGCGTGGCTGACGTGCCCGGAGTGCTGCACGTTAACCCCCTTGGCAGACGCTTGCTCGTTGAGTTGCGGTCACGACATCAGCTGGCTGGATAAAGGCCGGTATCCGCGCTTTTGGCAAGCGCTCATTGTGGACAACCCCTTTGTTATTTTGGGACATTGGAACGTTCAATTGGAGGCTAAAGCGAGTTGGCTGGACGTGCGCACCGCGGTGCAAGGTCCGCTGGATGGCCCAATAACAATCCCCGTCCCGGGACTGCCCAGTCTTCGCTACGACAATGAAACCGGCACCGTAGAGCTCCGCGAACAGGGAAGCCTATCGCCCGTCAGTGTGCCCGGAACAATTCTACGAAATGGCATCGAGGTCCGCGTGCAAATGCTGGCCATGCCGAAGAACGCCTTGCTTGAGCCGTTGGCCATTGGGCGTACGACCAAAGAATTTACCTTGAAACATCGCGAGACGGCGCTCGGGCGCTTGGATCAGCACGGGATCAAGCAGCTTTCACATGTCGCCGTTGAAGAACAGCATTGCATCATCGTCCATCGGCCCGGGACGGCCAGCTTTTACATCGTCGATCGGAGAACGGCGTCGGGTACATTCGTGAACCGCAGACCCGTTTTGGTTCGTTGCCTTCAGGGAGGCGACTTGGTCCAAGTTGGTCCGTTTGCCTGGATCTTCAACGAGGTCGATGGTTTTTTTGTTCCGACCGAAGGAATCGTTGGCGCGGACGTAAAAATCACCGGTCTAAGAGTGCCGAACCGTTTGGGTATCGACAGTTTGCACATACCGGCGAAGCGGTTTGTTGCCATCGTTGGAGCCAGCGGGGCTGGCAAGTCAACGTTAATAAAAGCGGTTGCCAGGCTGCCCGAGGTCAAAGCTGAAGGATCCGTGCTCATCGACGGCTTCAATGTCGATCAGCATGAACGGTGGTATCGCAGCATATTGGGCTACATGCCACAAGAGGCGATTCTGCATGCCCAATTATCACCTCTTCAGGCCCTGAGATTCAACATTCGGCTGCGTCTCGGCCGTGCTAATACCGACGAAGTAAAAAAAACGCTCCGCGAACTTGACATTCCCGAAAGCCGCTGGAATGCGCCCATCGCGGAACTGAGCGGTGGCGAGCAAAAAAGGGTCCGGATTGCTAATGAGATCGTCATGCGTCCACGCCTGCTGATGCTCGATGAGCCAGCCAGCGGTCTGGACGCGGAGCGCGAAAAGAGTTTGGTCAAGATGTTGCGCAGCCTAAGCCATCAAGGATGCACGGTGGTTATGGTGACGCACGGCAAAGCACACCAAGGCGTCTGTGACGAGGAATTTGATGTTAGCGATGAAAGCTTCTTTTTTCATGAGACAGGCCGGTCGCCGCGTCACGCGGCAGAGGAGGGAAAGACCTCAAGACTCCAAGATGGTCAGCCGAAAGAGCCGGGGGCGGACTGGCGAGCCAGGCGAACCGCGCGTATGCTCCCACAAACCGGCCGGCTGTTGACCCAGGCCCAGGTTCTAGTGCAGCGCGAGCTCCTATTGACCTGCAAAGGGTGGAAAAAGCTCATCGTTCCGGTGGTAATTGTCCCCCTCGTATTTGCGCTTTCAATCCACCTCGGTCTGGGCAATTCCACGAAATTGGACATGCTTGGCTTTTTGGCAATTCTCGCGACCATTTGGATGGGGGCCAGTCTCAGTCTGCTTTCCATTGTTTCCGAGCGTGAAATAATCGATCACGAGGTTCTTTTTTACTTGCGGATTCCTTCCTATGTCCTGGCCAAGTTCCTGGTTTGGAGTTTGATCTCGGCTGGGCAGGTGAGTTGTTTTTTCGCGGCGCTTTGGCTCATGCGCGGCGTGTTGGATTGGGGGCCGATGCTTTATACGCCATGGTGGACTTGGCTTTCGCTTCTGTCAACAGCCATCGCCGCAATTGCACTGGGCTTGTTCATTTCAGCCTTATCGGGACGGCGAAAAGAGACGGCGAATTTGATCTTGCCGCTAATCATGATGATGCAGATCATTTTCAGCGTCCAGGTAAGCGATAGCGACAAGACCTATTTGCAGGATGTTTACGGGCGCTTTCAAATCCACCGTTGCGCCGTCTGGCCCGACCGCCGCGCGGATATGTGGATACCCGCCTACGGCGGCTGGGTCTGTGCTCGCGCCCGCACCGCACTGCAGCGAAAGCTCAACGGAACGGCGATTGGTACCAATCAATCCGAAGTCTTCGAGTCACTGCGGGCGACACAGCCGACCGCGGACGCACAAGAAGAAGGCGAGCAAGCGCTGCCGAGTTGGCTGTCCCCTTTTTTTTCTTACTTTACGCTTTCCCGATATGCCGACATCATTCTGCGCAGCTTCGCTTATGACGAACAAAGCTCATTGGCTTTCGCTGGCCAACCAAGTGCTGACGACTCCGCTCAACGATACGATTACGCCGGCTGGCGCAATCGGGCTACTTTTGCCCTGGTTCTGCTGATCACGCTACTCGTGGCCGCCACGATGATGGCCATGTGGTGGCAAAACTCCGCGATGACCCTGAAAAGAATCGCTAAACACGCCGAGGGCGGGTTCCGTGAGGGATCCAGTCGATGCGAGGTTGCCGCGAAACGCATAAAACTCTGGCTCAGGAAGCGGTCCGGCGCCGTGCTCGAAGAAAAGCCGCTGGCTGGGAGACAATCCGAGCTAAATATCTAAAAAAAAGTCCGGGCGGCAGCCGCCGCGGACATCACGTCCTAGTGGTCTAACCTCCACGCCCACCCGGCGACAACCCCCAGCGCGAGCAGGATCGGCACCCAGTGGACATATTCGCCACCAACAAGCGTTATGATGCAGCCACCCCCCCAGGACAGCAAGCACAAACAGTATGAACGTTTCACGATCGCGCATGCTCTTCTCCCACTTTGTTTGACTCGAACGCTTAACGTGTGACGGTCAATCGAAGCGATCCCAAGGCCGGATGCAGGCGCAGGATGCCTCGAACTGACCGCCGAAGCTGGCGCAAAAAGATTGCGTCATTCAAGATAGTTCGAATGGCATCGCACTTGGCGTCGGATAAAGAACGCGGCACGTAAAAGCTTAGGTGGATTTCGTCGATCAAGATTGTCTTTGCCATGCACCCTCCTTTGGCGCGGCGCCGTTGACCGCAGGCGGTTCGGTGCGGAGCAGCGAACGTACGCCGCGCAAGCTCGCCCGCGCCAGGCCGATGGCGACCATACCGCAGGCATAAAGCGCCCATGCCAGAGGCTTGGCCACGACGATTTGCACCGTTCGCTCAACGCGTCGTAATTCGATACTCATTTGATGTCCCCCGCTCTTTGAGATGACTGCGAGTTAATGCCGCTTGGTGGGCCGGATCTCGCCGTTGTTAAGGTTGATGGTTACCAGCACCGCCAACGCGAAAAACAGCACCAGCCACGATCCCGTGAGCCAGCCCGCAAGGCCGGCCAACAGCACGCTTCCCAAGAAGTAGCCCGAGTTGAGTTTTTGCCGGGCACCCATGCAGGTTCTCCTTTCTGCCCGATTCCATGAATAAATAACCGGCAGTGCACCCGGGTTTCGAGGGCACTGGCGGTCGTTGGCAGTTTTACGCCGCCACGTCGGTGTAGCCCTTGGCAAGCTTGGCGCGTGTCACTTGCTCGGCATGCTTCGCGGCGGTTTGCTCGTCGGCAAAGGATTTCGTGACGAATTGGCCGTTGGTGGCGATGCGGCCAAAATGTATGCGCACTTCGGAGCCATCAACTTCGATTTGCCAGAACTTGCTGGAACTGCCTTGAACGAATTCAAGGCGCCGCGTGGTTTGCGTTTTGATGCTCATGGATTCTCCTTTTGTCAAAGACGGCTGGATGTTACTGCAGACGCCGACATACGTCGGGAACCGGGGCACGCCGGCATCCGACAGTTCTTGGTACTTGAACGTGATGGTGCTGCCGATCGCGGGGGGATTCATTCTTTCGCGATCGCTGAGACCGCTGCCCACCGCGAAGCGGGTGCCGTTGGCCAAAGCCACCAGCAAAGCTCCCAAGCGGCCACGGTGACGGCCGCTGCCCGGTTCGTGGCCCAAAACAACAGCCTCCGCATCGTGGAACGTTTTGACCTTGAGCAGCGTGCTCGAACGACCGGCTTCATAAATCGATCCAGGCCGCCGCAGCATCAAACCCTCGCCACCCCTGGCTTCGATCCGGGCGAGCATTTCGTTGAGGTGGCTGGTTCCATGGCAAAGCTCATGCTGATGCGCTTGCACGAATGCCGGCTCGTTCATGGACATGATCAGCTTTACGAGGCCGATGCGCTCCTCGAAGGGGCCGTCGTGGGCGGGCGCATCGAACACGAGGAAGCGAACTTCTTTCCAAAGATCACCGGCGTCCTGGCGGCGGCACGATGCTCACCGTGCGCTGGAACTGCTTGCGGCCTATCCACAGCTCGCCATCGAGCGGCTCAAGCGGCAAGCCCACTGTGAACCACTCGGGAGCGAAAAACCGATTTCCTTGCGCGAGACGAATTGCTTACCATCCCAAAAACATCTCACGCCGTCGAGCTTTTCACTGAGGAGCCAGCCTTGAGGATCAATGCTGTCGTTCCAGGTTTCAGCCAACAGCAGCGGCGGCGCTTTCACGAAAGGTTTGCTCTTTGGCGAATTCGCCAAGCCGGTGCCGACGCTGCGCCGCTTCGGCGTCATCACCGCGCATAAGCCGAATATGTTTACAACTGCGCCGGTCGATGGATAACGATTGGTTGCGCCAGGCGGGACACGAGCACGAATAGACGCCAGCGATGTGCTTGATCGTGTAGGGCTTGCTGGCGGAGCCCTGGATTTGGGTGGTTTGGCCGTCCAACAGGTCGGGCATAGTGACTCCTCCTTTAGTGAATGGACATTAACCTTGCCAGTTGGCGCAAGGCTGTCGGAACGGGCAGGTGGGGCACAGCATCGATGAGGGATTTGGGTAGAAGTGTCCGGCCTCGATCGCGTGCCAGACATGCTCGACGGTGTGTTTGGTACGCTCAACTTGGCGAGCATCGTAAGCGACCGGATGGCGGGTGACTGAAGGAACCTTCGTCTTGGTGAGAACGACAAATTCAAGACGCAGTGGCCTGCCATCGGCAAGCTCACGGACCAACTCGCTGTAAAGCAAAAGCTGGTCGGCTGCATTGATAACCTGATCTCGGTCCCAATGGCTGCGCGACGATTTAAAGTCCGTCACGACCAAGGCATCGCCCGCGTGGACGATAAGGTCTACGCGAGCCAACAAATCGGGTAAGCCGCTAATCACGGGGCCACGAAGCTCCTCCTCCACCCCTAGGATGGTGCCGCGCGGCGTCACCTGATCGCTATTCAAAAATGTTCGCAACATTCGACTGGCCAGCTCGCCGACGGTGGTAAAGTTTTCGCCCTTGCCGAAAAGGACTTCCGGCGGTTGTCGATCGTTCCAGCCCCGCCAAAAGGCGCCGAACAGCTGATCCAGGCCGATCGTTTGGCCCACGAGTAAGCCGCGAAAATGCGCCTCCAAGGCGGCGTGCAAGCCAATGCCGAAAAGCAAGCTGGATGCGACGATGTTTTCGGGCAAGCCGGCGATGTACCGGAAGTAGTACCGCAAGGGACATCCCTGATAGGTGCGGATGGCGGAGTAGGAAAGGTAGTCTCTGGGCGGTGGACTTTGCTGGCCCAATAAATCCAGCATGGTTACTCCTTGCGTTTGAGGTCGTCGATGGCGCCGCTGGCCTCCTTGATGGTGAGGTCTTCGGGCCGTTGGCGCTGAAAGCGGCTGTGCAAAAACTGGCTGACGTCAATCTGTTGGCTGCGGGCGATGGCGTGAATCGCTTTGATTTGGCTTGCCGTCGCCGGGCGAACGGTGGCTTGCGAATTGCCGCTGGCCGGCACGTGGCCGTTGCCGCTTTGCTGGCCGTTGCCGTTATGATGCCCGTTGGTGGAACTGGAAGACGCTTGGTGGCTGCCGTTAAGCTCCTCGGCGAGCGAAGAACGCAGCGAGTTGAAAACTTGACGAATCCGCTCCTTGAGTCTGTCGGGCTCGCCGACCAGGGCGGATTCCAGTTCCAGCTCCACGTTCACCGAGGCGCCGCGTGAGCCGTAGTTGGGATCGCCCACCTTCTTGCTCAGGCCCACATTGAGTTTGAGAGGCATGCTTTACTCCTTGGTCGATAAGTCCCGGTTCACGTGACCAGGGCCGGAAATCTGGTCTCAGGCTTCGATTTGCTGAAGTTGCCGCAGCGACGCCAATGTCGATGCAACCAGGCGCGATTGCTGGCGATGCCGCTTCAGTGCCACCGCCAGGCGGCTGGCACGGGAGTAGCCTTCGTGGAGATACTCTTTAAGGCTTTGGGCCTCGGCGATGAGCGCGGCCAGCGTGTTGGTTTTGGCGGTGATTTCCGGGCCGTGAGCGTGGCCGTTGCCATTGGTGCTGACGTTCCCGGCGCCGTTCGTTGGAGCTTGAGCCATGGGATGTTTGGTCCTTTCTCGAAGAGGTTGGGGTGGATGCGTGCCTGGTTGAGTAGAAATCCGGGTGACGTTGGCATTGGGCGGGATGGCTTGCGTTTTGGCCAATGGCACCCAAATGTAAGTGCGGGTAGCATCCTTGCAGACAACCGGCTTGTCGGCATCGACGATGGTCAACTCCGTAAAACCAAAGGAGACCGCTCGGGCCAAGAAGCGTCGATCGGTGTGGAGGCGCACCGGCGCGCCGATAAGGTGCGAGTCGGCCAAAACGACTTCGGTCGGATTGTCTTGTCCTTCTTCTTTGACGCGCAAGGCCACTTGCCCGTTTAAATCGACCGTCATGGGGGCGTGCGCTTCACGGCTGCCGGGCAACCTCGTCAGCGACATGGTCATGAAATCGGCGTCATTTGGCGCAGGCGCAGCGTCGAAGCGCTGGCGGTGAGGTGGGGAACGACCGCACCAATATCGGGGAAGCGTCCCTGGGTGTCGAAGACCAAGTAGATGGTCCAATCGCCCACCTGGATGGCGATGCGGTTCTTGCCCTTGGCGACGGTTGCCGGCAGATCGGGAAGGAGTTCTCGGCAGGCGAACAGCTCCAAACCGGGGATTAACAGATCTTCTTTCCATGGAAACGCAAAGCCGCTTTGGATAAGCGCCTGGCGACCATCCGTGGCATTGATGGTGCCGCGCTCGCCCTGGAGCTGAATCTTGTCCGTGGCATAGCGAACGTTGTCGGTGGCCAAGCACTGCTTGGCGTGGCCCAATGCCTGAACAAGTCCCGGCACAACCGCCGCCGTGGACCAATCCACCTCCGGCACCGTTAGCTGTTCGTTGGCGGACTCGGCGAGCGTGTACGATTTGCGCTGAGGGATTCTGCCGTCGTCCCAGGAAGCGACCATTCCCCCGGGACTCTTGACCAAGGTGACCGTGGCATCGGACTTGGCTTCAAAATCCGCCAACGCCTCGAAGGGTATGCGGATCGATTCTTCCTGCGAGGAGCCCGGCAATTTAAGTTCGATGGTTACATCGGGCATCACGCCACGCAGGCGCAGGTCAGCGTGGCTGGCCACCACTTCCACGATGGGCCGCTGGTTTTTGCCAGCGCCCACCTTCTTGAGGGCGGCTCGAAATTGGCGGACACAAGCGCGACTGAGTTGAATCACGTTTAGCTCCCTATTGAGATGTCATGCATGCAAAAAAGGGCGGCATCCCGTTACCGGATGCCGCCGAAACGAAAAACAACGTATTACTTGCCCGCGCAACAAGGCGTGGATGCCGCAGCTTGAACGTGGGTCGAGGATGCGGTAAGACGACGACCGACGGCACGCGGATTTCTTGAAAGCCGACGCGGCGAACACGGTCTCTGGATTCTCCGGTGGCGCGGCACACGGCGCGCTCCAATTGCCCTTGGGTCATGGCAAGATACCTTTCTTGATGTTGATTGAGTGAGAGAAAATGATCGGCGGAATCGAATGGAAGCTGATTCAGGCCGAAACCAATGTGAGGGGGGCCTCAGATGTGACGGCAGACGTGAACTCTTGTTTGGCGACGGCCGTAGCGCCCGGCGTTACCCGCCATTCACACGCCGACAGCGGGAAGCGGCCGTTGACCGTGCCAATGGCTTGAACCACCAACGGTTCGGCCAAATAGGCGGCGACTTCGAGGAGGAAGTCTTCAAACTCTTCCTGCCCCAATGTCGGGTACTCGGGATAATACTCCTCGGCTGAAATGCCCCATGGCAACGGCCAGGCGGCGGGCCAACCGTCGCCATCAATCGTAAGGCGCGACTGGCCCAGGGAATCCATCTCGATCTGGACCGCGCAATCAAAATCGAACCAGTATTTGGCGATGATTCGCGAACTGGGCCCGGATCGCGCAGCCGTGGCCGGTTGCACGCGGTGGCAAACCAGAAATCCGCCATCAGAACCTCCGTTAAGCTGTGGTGTTGATGCATTCGCAAAGTCGATCGATTTCAGCAGCATCCAGAGCACGGACTGCCCCGTCATTGCTGGCGATTTCCTGGATGATGTCTGAGCGATTAGCGGCTTCGCCTTGCCCGCGTTCTTGGTAATAGCGCAGGGCCGCGAGAATGGTGTGCAAGGCGCGCAGCGGCACGCACGCGGTGACGAATTTCGATGGCATCGTGGTTGTTGGGTTTGAGAAGTGATCAATCAGCGCTGAAGGCCGAGTTCTTTGAAGCGCTGGAGCCCTTGGGCTTCCAGGTGCTCATAGTTTTGGAACCCAGCGATGGCGCTTTCCACCGTAAAACCGGCGGCCTGCGCCGCGTCGCCCAGTTGACCGGCGAAAGCGGCGATCAGTTCATTCCACTGGCCAACTTCTTTGGCCAGCTTGGCCAGGTCGCGCTCGTCCCAATACTTGCCCTCGTCGCTTACCTCGACATCAATTACGCCTGTCTTCTTGGCGAAGTCCAGGAGCTTGACGACGGTCGCATGACAGCGCAGGAAATTGGTCACGCCGCCGCAAGCGGGGTCGCTGGCATACTGCGTTTTGCAAAAGGACCGCCACAGCCAACCCTTGAGTTTGGTGCGAATCCGCCTTCGGTTGGGCGGGACGATCGTTTGCGGATAGGAGCACAAGCCAAAGTTGGCCGGCTCGGAGCCTGCGCCGGGAACCGTGGTGAAGGCGATGATGTGCAGCGGCGCTACCGAATAACTGTAGGGCCCGTCGTTCAAGTATTGGCCCGCCTGGATTTTGAGCCAGCGGTTCGGATCATCTCGGTTTTGGTAGCCCACGTCTTCGCCTTTGAACTCCACCACGTCGCCGACCTCTTGGAACGGCAGGTCCATCGCGTATTGGCGCAGCCCCTCAACCAGGCGGCGAACCTGGTCCGGCCTGGTTAACTTGGTCTCCAAGTTGTAATGAATCGTCAGACCCATGAAATGTCTCCGCCAGGTTTGGGATGGTTATACCAGGTAACCTTTGGCTCACCAGCCAATCTTGCAGCCAAGCCTTTTCCGCGGCGAGAGCGTGGCTGCGTTGCTGAAACGGGCCGAGCATTGGACCTTCCACCGGCGCCAAGTCGGCCCACCAGCGTCCCTGAGCGTCGGGTTCGACATGGCTGGCCCGGTGAATAGCTGCCTGGCCCAGTTGGTCCAGGGGAATGGCTTCCCCATAAACACAGTGGACGGTGCCGCGCCCATCAATTACCAGATCCATGGTTATCTCCGTTGGTGCTGGGTTGCGCCCGGATAATGCGCCGCCGCGGCTGATCGATCAACATGCCGTCGATGACGGCCTGCACCTGGCTAAGCTGGGTGGCCACTTGCTGCCGTAAGCCATTGTTATCCCGCAACGCTTGTGGCTCGATGCCCCGGACAATCTGCTGGGCACGCTCGACCAAGGCGTCCAATTCCTCATTGGAGCGAACATTGAGGTCGCGAAACCTGCCGAAATACTCGGTCAGATTAGTGATGGCCGAATCGCGGAAGATTTTGCGCTCACCTTCACCTGCGCTAAGCCGCTCGGTCAAATGCTCGACCAGCTTGGCGAACTCGGAGATAAACGCCTGCTCGGCCAGCGTCACGGCTTGCTCGAAGCGCGCCGCCACACGGGCCTTCTCTTGCTCGTAGATGGCAGGATTGAGTTGACACAAATAATCAGGCGGCTCGACGCTGGGGAAATCCCAATCCACGGCAAATAAGCCTTGGAGAGAGACCGGGTAATCGTTGGCGTTGAACAAATCGCCCAGCCGCCGGCGCGCGGCTGCCTTGAGCTCGAAGTAATGATCGTTCAGTCGGAGCACGGCGGCATGGAGCTCGGCGCGGTAATCAAGCAACTCTTGATTGAAATGGTCGATTTGATGCTGGCGAATGAGGCGTAAGCCCGGCTCGGGGTAAGGCAGCGTCAGCGAGCGCCAAAAAGCCAGCACCTTGCCGCGGATGGCGGTGACATCCTTGAAGGCGGCATGCCGCGTATCGAGCAGCTTCTTGCGCGCCGACAGGAAGTCGCCTTCGGCGCCAAACGACTCGGCGGCTTGGTTCTTCTGCTCTGGGGTCAAGGTCTTGCGAACGCCCATCCATGTAAACGAGACGCGCACGGCGGCGGTGGTCTCGCGCAGCCACTGCGCCGGCGATACGGACGTGGGGGCATCTACATGATCCAAAAGTGAGGTCATGGACTTCTCCTGGGAATTAGTATTTTGGGTTTGGTTAATTGTCGGACGGACGGGTGATGCGCCGCGCGGCCTTGGGCGGCGCCACGCCTTCGCGCAGGTAGATGCCGGGATTGTTGGCGCACAAGCAGCGGCCACTTGCCCAGGACCGCAGCCGTTCCACCGATTCGGCGGCAGTCACGGCCACGGGCACGACGTTGCGGGCCGCTTGCGTGAGCGGTTGACCTGAAGCGCTGCCAGGCGGCAGCAGGCCTTGATCTCGGCCCCGGTCCAAGAGGCGTCGTCAGGCCTCTGCTGACTGTCAGGGATACCAAAGTGGCGCCGGTAGAGGGACCAGATTGTTTGCTTTTCCGCCACATCGGGCAGGTCGAGGAAAAAGACACCGTCAAAGCGCTCGGCGCGGGCAAACTCAGGCGGTAATTTGGAGATGTCGTTGGCGGTGGCCACGACAAAGACATCCGAGGTGTGATCGGAAAGCCAGGTCAAAAAGGACCCAAACAAGCGCGTGGACACGCCGCTGTCTCCCTGCGAACCGACGCCGCTCAGCGCTTTTTCGACCTCGTCCAAAAAGAGTAGACATGGGCTCATCGCATCGGCGATGCGCAAGGCTTGCCTGATGTTTTGCTCGCTTTGGCCCACAAGGCTACCCATGAGCGAACCGACATCGAGCAGAAGTGTGGGCCGCCCGGTTTCGTTGCCAAGGGCTTTGGCAAAGGCGCTCTTCCCCGTCCCTGGAACGCCCAAGAGAAGAACGCCGCGTGGGTTGACAGCTTTGGCCGGCTGCAAGGCGCGCCGACAAAAGTCTTTGAGGTTGGCGAGGCCGCCCAGTTCGGTAAACGACTCCGTGCCGCGATGCAGGTTGAGCAAGTTGCTTTTCTTGAGCATGCCCGCCTTGAGTTCCGTCAATACATCGGGCCGGACCTGGTTGTGTTTGGCCAACGAGAGCGCATACGCGCCTTCCGCTTCATACGCGCGTCATGCCGGCAGCAGCGTCAAGGACGCGATCGAGGTCTTCGCCAGTCGGTCTTTCGTTCGGCTGATCACTGAGCAGTTCCCCTAGGATGCGCTCTAACTGGTCACGATCGGGCAGCGCATGTTCAATCACGACGAACAGCTTTTCGAGCTCAACTGGAATTTGCACGACGGGCGAAAGCACAACCACGAAGGTACGCCGCTGTTTGCCGGCGATGATCTGGGCGATGGTTGTTTGGATCACTTCCGGGCTGGTGAAGAAACGGTGGAAGTTGTGTAGTAGCAATAGAGCCGTTCCATTGGCGTCGGCCAAGGCCGGCAGCGCACGCAGAGCGGCAAGCGGGTCACCAGCGCCCGCATCTTGCGACGCGCGTTCGCTTCTCGGAAGGCGCAAACCGCTGGCGACATCCCAGACGGCAACTTTCCACTCACGCTGTCTGGCCTGTTGCACCATCTCGCGCTCCGCTTCGTCGGGCTCGTGGGTTTGAATCCAAAGCCCCGTAAAGGCGGCGTTGATGTAGGGGCTGATCTGATCGACCAATTTCATGGATGGTGATCCTTTCAATGAATATAAGGGTGCGTGGCGACCGACGCGTCAGGCGCGAACGTCTTGGTGTTCTTCAACGGTGGCATAAAACTCTGACGTCTTGGTGTCGGCGATCTTGGCGCCGAGAGCTTCTTCCAGGAATTTGCTGGCATGCAGGCAATCGCTGCCCGAGTAGCCTTTGGTTTGCACGGTCGTTTCGCCCTGTGGCGAGACGACGATCTCGATAATGCGCATATGAGATTCTCCAGATTGGTGCGGCGGAAAGGACGGAAAACGATGGGCGCAAACGGGCATTGAACGCGTTGCGGCGGCAATGAAAAAGAAATATGGTTATTTCGCCCGCTATGCCGAACGATTTTGCGGTGGGGACCTTCAGACGATTAAGATTCGACGATTTGCAGTTTGATAGCGCCATCGTGCAGATTTTGCTCGCTCACCGTGTAGCCTTTCTTGGATGCTTCGATACGAGCTTTTTCAACCGCGTACGATTGCATGAAGCGGCCCAATTCCTCTTGCCGGCCCCACTGGCCACCGTAATTGTCGTAGCTCAAAGTCCCAGAAAGGGTGTCCGCTACCACGGGATATTGCCACCCGGGCAACCCAATGATGAGACCAGTCGCGGTGCCGCTGAATAGCTCGGCGGTTCCCTCAACCGGCGCGGGCAATTTGAGTCGCTGGCAAGCTGCGGCTACGGCGGCGGGATCATGGACTTTTGACTGGATCGTAACAACATGGCTCATGGCAACTCCTTGTTGAACAATGACGTAAGACACACGCGGGCTGACGTTACCCGAGGCCTAAACCGGATGCCGGTCAAAGTTTGTGCCACGCTTTTAGGGGTTATTTAGCAAGGACGCACTGCTGTGAAGGAGCAAACGCGTCGCTACTTTGGGGCCAAAAAGGGTTGACAATTGGATCAAAAGCAACGGTGTTGGAAGCGCTCCCGGTCGCGTCTGCGGCTAGGCGTCCCTTTGGCTGCCAAGCCGTCGCCGGTGGTCCGCACTGCCTAAGGGGCTTTGCTGATTGCTGAAACCATGGTTCGCATGGGGGCCAGCCACGTGGCAATCGCCTGCCACGCCTCTTCGCGCACGCCATTGTAAAAGTGATCCGCGCCCGCGATTGTGGCCACAGTGAGATGGGCGTGCTGCTCCGCCAGCCGCGCCAGCTCGGCGGGTGTCTCTTGAAAGGCGATGTTCTTGTCTGCCTCCACGCTGCCGACAAGCACTAACGTCGGACAGCGAACCTTGGGCAAAAAATGCAAGTAATTATAACGCTCGTCGGGACCGTACTTTTCCACATAACCAGCCGCGGTAATGACGAGAGGAAGCGGCAAGTTCACCTCCAATAGGGCGCCGCCTTGTCCAGCGCCTACACGGGCTTCGGCCTCTCGATAGGTGGCGAAAAATTCCGAGGACCGGGCACTGGCGCAAAACCAGGAGTAGGAAAGCCGCGGCGGTGACACCGCGATAATGCCGTGCGGCGCTACGGCCGGCTCTTGGGCGGCTGCGTACAGGCACTTCACGGCTCCAAGGCTGTGTCCCAACAGAGCCACGCGTGGCCCCAGGTTGGCATGCATCCACTCCGACCACGCCGCCAAATCGTGCCGGCATTCGTCAACAGACTCGAATGCTGCTCCTAAGCGCCGACCGCCGTGCGCGGTGACAGCCGTGCTGATGCCATCGTGCCCGCGCGTATTTACGCGCAAGACCGGACAGCCCAGCTCCAGAAACTTTTGGGCGAAACCGTCGAACAAGCTGGAGGAATAAAAGTTGCCGCCCGTCCCATGGAAAAAGCAGACGGCGTCCAGTTCGATTCGTTTTTGGGCCAAAGAGCGTGCGAGAATGCCATCCAGCACATAGCCATCACGCGTGGTGACTCGTAGCAACTCGACAAGCATCGGGGCCGGTCCCTGTGAACTGAATGTGTTGGTGTGGCCGTGAGTCCGATTATTGTCTGTGCGGCCCGAACGCCGCTTGATGCTGCCCGCCCTGCCATAATCGGATCGCCGCGAAGGAAATTATATTGCGGGTGCCGTATGACACGCATGACTTTGTAACCGGATTCAAAACCCATGGCGGTCACGCGCCCTCGCGAATGCGTCCAACCCTTGGGACACGATGTCCGGGGCAGCGCTGTTACTGAAAACGGATTCAAAGACATGAGTGACCTCGCCCGGTTTAAGTGACCTGCACAGGGCGGCCTGCCTTTCTATCGCGCGCTTTGTCTGATGAAGTGCAACCGTGTCACAAAGGAGACGCAAGGAACGCATAGACTTGGGAATTGCCTCACAAAGAAATAGCCTCTTAGGCAGTGACAAGGACCGGCGGTGCGGGCACTGTAAATCGCTATTTGGTGCCGATTATTCTTTTTCCAAGGCGAGCGATCCATGGCTTGCACGCCCCTGTTGGCGTGGTTCTCTTTGGGACTTTACCTTTTGCCACCGGGCGGCACCGTCGGTCGAACGCTGGATTCCTTTTCCCTTTTGCGTGTACACAAGCGTCCCCGCGTCGAAGATACCCAGGCCGCGCCAAGCGCGCTCGTTTCAATGAAAATGCCGCCACAAGGATCACCAGGCCTCGCGAAGCGCGCTGGAGAATGTCGAAGCGACGCCCTCTGGGATGCGCCGTGCCGGCAGGATCTTGTCGCGGTCGCAACGTCTGTGCTGCTTTTTGCTGTTAACAACGTCCCGGCTTTCGCGGTTCTAGTGGCGGACGATCGTTCGATCACCGCGTCGCGTGGCTGAGGGTTGAAGATGATACAAAGACAGGATGCCGTTCGCTGTCAGGTTGGTATGCCACCGCTCTCCTTGCTGGGCAAAGATTTGTTGGTCGTTACTCCCGTTCAACGATGCTACACGCTGTTATTGCCTGTGGCGAGTGCAGTGACGCTGGCACTTTGTATTGCGATGGACTGGCCCGTAGCGGCCGTTCTTGCGGCCGCTATGTACACATTTTATAGCTACGGCTCGACCTCCCACGATTTGGTGCACGGCACCTTGGGGCTGCCCCACTGGCTGAATCAGGTTTTATTGTCAATCATCGAACTGGCCGGCCTCAGAAGCGGACATGCTTACCAAGAAGCCCATTTACGGCACCATGCGCGGTTTCCGCATGCCGACGACATCGAAGGGGCGCCGGCGCATGGAACCTTTATCGGTGCCGTTCTAGCCGGGCCGTTGCAACAACTGCGAATATGGTTCTGGGCCGTACGGCACGCTCGGCGACATCGCGCGTGGATCGTCGCCGAGGGGCTAGGTTGTTTGGCGATGGCACTGGGCGTCTGGCGTCATGGCCGGTAACCCGTGCGCCGTCGGCTTACGTAGCCCTAGTCGTGCTGGGAAGCTGGACTTTTCCGCTTATCACCGGATACCTACCGCACCGTCCCGAGGGAGCGAATGCACTGACCCAGACGAGACGTTTTCGTGGCACCGTGGCCGCCGTGCTGTTCCGTCAGCATCTTTACCACCTCGAACACCACCTATACCCGGCCGTGCCGCACCAACATTGGCCGCAACTGGCCGCCCGCTTAGACCCGCATTTCGAGCGCGCCGGTGTGCCGCCGATCGTGTTATGGTTCTAATCGTGACAACTCCCCCGCGGCAACGCTACAATCGCACCGGGTGCGGCCGATGCTCTGCAGGAGCGTCCGTGCCGCTGCCACCAATGCGCAGGATATAGACCGTGGAACCCATGTACCGAAAAACCGACGCCGACCGGCGCAGACTGATTGATGCACTCGTCGGCGACGGCCGATTTTTCATTGGCCTGACGGGAATCTGCCTGGTTTTGGCTGGCGGCTTCGCGGTGTTTCAATCGGCCACGGGACACTTTCTGCCCCACGACACCGAATACTTGGACATGACGGCCCGCGAGTTGTGTGCGATCAACGAGTGCCGGGTCGTGCACTTCATGATCCATGATCGAGTCTCGTTTGGCGGGGTCCTGATCGCGATCGGGGCGATGTACATGTGGCTGGCCGAGTTTCCAGTCAAGCAGGGAAGCGCCTGGGCTTGGTGGACGTTGGCCACCAGCGGCAGTATTGGCTTCACCAGTTTTCTTGCCTACCTCGGCTACGGGTATCTCGACTCATGGCACGGAGTGGCCACACTGACACTTTTGCCCATTTTTATGGTCGGTATGTATCGCGCGTGGCAATGCCTGCCGAAACCCAAAGGTCCAGCAGCTTTGCTCACGCCGAGCACGCAATTCAATCCCGGGCGAATGTGCCTGTTGCTCGCGGCGCTCGGCATCGTCGGCGCGGGTATCACGATCACCACGATTGGCATGACGATGGTCTTCGTGCCGCAAGATTTGGCCTTTATGAATCTGACGGCGGACTACTTGCGAAGCGTCAACCCACGGCTCGTGCCGCTGATTGCTCACGACCGGGCTGGCTTCGGCGGGGGCCTGTGCTCGGGTGGGATTGCGCTCGTGGGCATCATCTGGTGCGCCACGCCTAGCCGCAGTCTATGGCAGCTACTGGCGCTGGTCGGAACCGTTGCCTTTTCGTGTGCGATCGTGGTACATTTCGCAATCGGTTACACCGATCCGTTGCATCTGGCCCCGGCCCTTGCAGGCGCCGTGTTGTTCGGCGTGGGAGTGCTGCTTTCGTATCGGCCTATGATCGCCGGCCGATTTTGACTTGGCCTGAGGGCAACGGACCCGCAAGCGGCCGTGCCGCAATCGGTCGCAATGGCGTGTCGCGCTCGGGCCACATCGACATGCGCAAGCAAGCCGATGATTTGCTTCGCGAGTGGGTCCACGACCCGAAGCATTCCATAAATAATCTTCAGTTTTATCGTACGATCAGCCTCCTGCCGGCATTATAAGGGTAAAGGTAACCATGCCACGGAGGCCCCCATGCCGCAGGCGCCATTCGAGAACATTGTCCGTTTCCTGTTCCGCGCTTGCGCCGCCAGCGGCGCCGACGAACTGACCGACCGGCAGATTCTGGATCGCTTCCAGTCCCTGGGCCAAGAGACCGTTATCACCTTGCTCATCCAGCGGCATGGCCGCATGGTCTATACCGTCGCTCGACGTGCCGTTGGCAATGCCCATGACGCCGAGGATGTCTTCCAAGCCACCTTCCTTGTGATGGCTCGGAAGCTGCGTTCCATTGGCGGCAAGAAATCCGTCGGCGGCTGGCTCCACGGCGTAGCCCAGCGCATCGCCTGGAAAGCGCGGCGCAAGCCGACACGCGCCGTCGCCACGAGGGGAGATGCAGTCCATGAAGCGCAAGCATGCCGATGAGGACGCTCCTACCTGTGACGAGTTGCGCACCATCCTCGATGTCGAGATCGGCGCGCTGGCCGAGAAGTATCGCACTCCGGTGGTGCTCTGCTACCTGGAGGACGCAGCTATGATCAGGCGGCCCGCGAGCTGGGTTGTCCGAAATCGACGCTGGCCAGCCGGCTGACCAAAGCCTTGGGCCTGCTGCGCAGCCAAACTCCAGCGCCGCGGCATCGGGCTGTCAGCCGCAGCGCTCGCCGCGACACTGGGCCACATGGCTGAGGCAACGCCGCTTTCGGCTGTTTTGACGGCCAACACCGTGAAAGCCGCGGCACTGGCTGCTGTCGGGAAAGGAGTGGCCGACGGATTCATCACTGCCAGCGCGCTCGCGCTTGCGAAAGAAGCGATGGCGGGAATGGTTTGGATGAAGCAGGTAATAGTGGCGGTGGGCGTAATTGGCCTGGCTTTGGGTGGCGTGGGATGGGCGGAATACGCAGCGTCGCCGGCAGAAAGCAATCAACATCCCAAGGCCCGCGTTACTCAGCCCCAAGCGCTTGTGCGGGCAGCCGTCGCCGGCGCTTCGGGCACGGAGCCGCACGTGGACCGGCACGGCGATCCGTTGCCCGACCACACCATCCAGCGGATCGGCACCGCTCGCTTTCGGCCCGGTGGACTGGTCTATGCGTGTGCTTTCTCTTCGGATGGCAAATATCTTTTGATCTCCACGGAAAACCAAGGCGTCGTGCTCTTTAATATGGCTGACGGGCGGTGTGTGCGCAGGTACGGCGATTATGGGACCCACGCCGCTTGCGCGTTTTCGCCGGACGGAACTTCCGTGGCGGCGAGCATGCATGGGTCCATCCAGCGCTGGAACGTGTCCACGGGCCAAGAGCTCCATGGCATCGATACGCCTCAACAACAGATTTGGTGTTTTGCTTTCACGCCGGACGGAAAGCGCATCATTTCCGGCGGGGAGGACAAAATCTTACGCCTGTCGGACACCGCGACGGGCGAGGAACTCGCCAAATTCGAAGGTCACGAACGTGAGATTCGGTCGGTCGCCGTCACGCCGAACGGCCGCTTCGCGTTGTCGAGCAGTAGCGACATGACTGTGCGTCTATGGAACTTGGCGACCGGCAAGATGGAGCGTGAATTCACCGGCCGCAAGCCCGTTCCGCCAGGAAATAATCTTGAGTACGTGACGCTCGCCTTGTCCCGCGACGGCAAGTGGTTGGCAACGTCGGACGGCAAGCCGGGCGTATGCATTTTCAAAGTTGCCACCGGCAAGCTGGAGTGCCGACTGCCTTACGAGAAACAAGATTTTTATTCCCTGGCATTTTCGCACGACGGCAAAATGGTTGCCGCCGGCACCGCTACCCGTCAATTTCTGATCTGGGACAGAACGACACGCGCGCTCAAGGAACACCGCCGTGTCTGGCCCAGCACGTCGTTTCGTGGCCGGCATTGGGGCGGCATTCCCAGCGTCGCGTTCTCACCGGACGATACGCGCGTGGCCTTCGCCGAAGACAGCCGGGTCGCCCTGTGGGACATTGCCAAAGGACAAGACTTGGAACCCGCGGATATTTCGGCGGGCTTCGTCCACTATCTGCGCTTCGCGCGACAGCCAATCGCTGGCGACGGGGAGTGATGATCCGCGCATGCCGTCGGCGCTATGGGACGTGAAAACGGGCCAATTGGTCCGCCGCTTGCGCGGGGAGTTTAGCTGGCCTGGCAGCTTTGACATTAGTACGGATTTGCGCGTCCTTGTTTCCAGCAGCGACCAGCATATGCGTTTTTGGGACACGGCGAGCGGTAAAGAAGTCCGCAACTTTAAGCTGCCTTTGAAAACCAGGTCCGAGAATCTGCAAACGCTGGTTTTCTCACCCGACGGCAAACGGCTTGCCGGCTGGGGCGGCAGCCTTGACGACAACACCGCCCGTGTCTGGGATGCAACAACCGGCAACGAAGTGTGTCGGCTGGACTTTCAAAGCGCGTATTACAATTTAGCCTTCGCTCCCGACGGCAAAACGCTCGCGAGCGCGGCGACGACCAGGTGTTGCGCATTCACGACGCCGACACTGGCATGACATTACGGTATTGGCCTAATCCATTTGGAGGCCGTATATGTTTTTCGCCCGACGGCTCTTTGGTTGCAACTCATGACGCCAAAGGAGCAAATCCCCAATTCGGCAATTTTCCGTCGAGAGAGAGGGTGATCCGCCTGTGGGAAGCCGCCACAGGCAAGCTCCGCCGTCAATTAGACCTCGGCGATCGCGGCACCGGCATGCCTGCGTTTTCGCCCAATGGCCGCATGTTGGCCACTGCCGGCACCGACGGAGCAATTCAACTTTGGGAAATCGCCACTGGCAAGGAGCGGGCGCATTTTAAATGGGCACGGTGGTCCCATCACGGCGTTGACATTTTCCCCCGACGGCAAGTCGTTGGCATCAGGCAGCGACGATACCACCGCCCTGCTCTGGGACGCCTATGCCGCGCCGAAAGCCGGCAAACCTGAATCGCTCGACCAGCTCTGGACCAAGCTATCGAGTGAAGACGCGGCTCAGGCATTCGCCGCCATGACCACACTGATCCACATGCCTGATCAAACGGCAAATTACTTGAATCGCCATCTGATACCGGCTCGCGCTCCGGACGCCAAGCTCATCGACGCCGTGATCGCCAGACTTGAAAGCGAAGATTTTCAAGCCCGGCGCGACGCCTCGAACGCATTAGCGAAGCTGGGCGGTCTCGCCGAGCCCGCTTTGAACCAATTATTGGCCAAGCAGCCTTCGTTGGAGACACGCCGGCGCATCGAGTCCTTGCTCGCCAAGCTGAACATTGCCGAAGGCGGCAATGCGGTGCGCGCCGTCCGAGCCGTGGAAATCCTAGAGGCGATCGGCACGCCGGCCGCAAATGCGCATTTAGAAACTCTGGCCAAAGGAGTCGCCGGACATCGGCTGACGCGCGCGGCGGCTAAGGCGCTGAGGCGGCGGTGAAAAAGCGCATGGGTTGGCCACGCGCTACCACTTTGGGTAGGAGCCGCATGAACGCCCAAACAGCGTTGCTCGACGTCCGGCAAATGAGCGAAGCGGATCGCTTCGCGGTAGCGGCTGGCATATCGGCCATTCAATTGATGGCCAACGCCGGCAAGGCCGTTTTCTGGAGGCGCTGGTCACCGCGTCCGGTCGCGATATTGTGCGGACCCGGAAACAACGGCGGCGACGATTTCGTGACCGCCCGGCTTCTTGCCGAAGCAGGGTGGACGGTAGAAGTTTCCATGCTTGGCTCGCGGGAGCGCTGACGGACGCGGCACGTTATCACGCCCATTTATGGCGTGGGGCTATCGCGCCTCTGACGCCCACCGTCCTTGAGGGGGCGGAACTGGTAGTCGATGCGATATTCGGCGCCGGGTTTTGCCGAGCGCCCGAAGGAGCAGCCAAGGCCAGCTTAGTAGCCACTGCTCGCTACAGACTCCCAATCGTTGCCGTGCGTGATGGGTGATACCGGCGAAACGTTGGGCGCCGTGGCGGCCGTGCTGACTGTGAGTTTTCTTAACTTTCGCTCTCAAAAACCATGACTGGCGGGCTCAAATATTGAATCCGGATACAAAATGTTGTGCGCTTAGCCCGCTCCTTCGCGTGCCGCAGGCCTTGGCCGGCTTTTCGAGATCGTTGCGGCGGCCGGCCCGGCACCTTCGTGCCGCTGGTGCCCCAGCGACAACCGCAAAATTGAATCTCACGGTGCCTTTGAAGCACCGTCGCTTCGCAACTCAACAAAGCTCGCCGGCTCGCTCCCTTCTAAAAGTAGGAAACTGCCGTTCCAGCTTTGGCCGGCATTTTTCTAGGAACGAGCGACATCCGCATGACTGATCTTCTCGCCAACCTCGCGCTCGGCTTTTCGGTCGCGGCCAATCCCTACAATCTCGCTTCTGCCTGATCGGCGCGCTGGTCGGCACGCTGGTCGGCGTGCTGCCCGGCATCGGCACCGTCGCGACCATCGCGATGCTGCTGCCGATCACCTTCGGTCTGCCGCCGGTGGGCGCGCTGATCATGCTCGCCGGCATCTATTACGGCGCGCAGTATGGCGGTTCGACCACCTCGGTGCTGGTCAACATCCCCGGCGAGGCGACGTCGGTGATCACCTGTCTCGACGGCCACCAGATGGCGCGGCAAGGCCGCGCCGGCGCCGCGCTCTCGATCGCGGCCATCGGCTCGTTCTTCGCCGGCTGCGTCTCGACCGTGCTGGTGGCGGCGCTGGGCGCGCCGCTGACCAGCCTCGCGCTGCTGTTCGGCCCGGCCGAATATTTCTCGCTGATGGTGCTCGGCCTGATCTTCGCGGTCGTGCTGGCCAAGGGCTCGGTGCTCAAGGCGATCGCGATGATCCTGGCCGGCCTGCTGCTGTCGATGGTCGGCTCCGACCTCGAAACCGGCGCCGGCCGCATGACCTTCGACTTCGCCGAACTCGCCGACGGCATCGGCTTCCCCAATATCGCGCTGGGCGTGTTCGGCTTTGCCGAGATCATCCGCAATCTCGAACTGCCGGAGGAGAGCCGCGACATCGTCAAGGCCAAGGTCACCGGCCTGATGCCGACGCCGCAAGGACCTGATCGATTCCTCCGGGCGCGATCGCGCGCGGCACCATCCTCGGCTCGCTGCTCGGCATCCTGCCCGGCGGCGGCGCGGTGATCGCCTCGTTCGCGGCCTACACCTTCGAGAAGAAGATCGTCGAAGCACGCCGGAGCAGTTCGGCACGCGGCGCCATCGCAGGGCGTGGCGGCGCCGGAGAGCGCCAACAACGCCGCGGCGCAGACCTCCTTCATTCCGCTGCTCACGCTCGGCATCCCGCCGAACGCGGTGATGGCGCTGATGGTCGGCGCCATGACCATCCACGGCATCGTGCCGGGTCCGCAGGTCATGACCAAGCAGCCCGAGCTGTTCTGGGGCATGATCGCCTCGATGTGGCTCGGCAACCTGATGCTGGTCGTCATCAACCTGCCGCTGGTCGGCGTCTGGGTCAGCCTGCTGCGCGTGCCCTACCGGCTGCTGTTCCCGTCGATCGTCGTGTTCTGCTGCATCGGCATCTATTCGATCAACAACTCGCCGACCGACGTGGTGATCGCCGCGCTGTTCGGCGTGGTCGGCTACTGGCTGACCAAGCACGATTTCGAGCCGGCGCCGCTGCTGCTCGCCTTCGTGCTCGGCCCGCTGATGGAGGAGAACCTGCGCCGCGCCATGCTGATCGCGCGCGGCGACGCCACGGTGTTCTTCACGCGGCCGATCTCGGCGGGCTGTTGCTGGCGATCGCGATCTTCCTGCTCGTCCTCGCGGCGCTGCCGATGATCCGCAAGCGCCGCGACGAGGTGTTTCGTCGAAATAGCGCGCAGACCGCGCGCGCCAAGCGCGCCCGCGGGCCATTTCAGCGCGCTTGGATATCGCAGACTTCCACCGTTGCCGGCGAGGTGTAAACTTCGGCCACGAGCGCTGTTTCCGCGAGTCGCACGTGAACCGAGAGTCGCCGCGATGCGCCAATATCTCGACCTGATGGAACGCATCCTCGCCGACGGCGCGGAGAAGCACGACCGCACCGGCACCGGCACGCTGTCGGTGTTCGGCCATCAGATGCGCTTCGATCTGGCGCACGGCTTCCCGCTCGCTCACCACCAAGAAGCTGCACCTCAAGTCGATCGTCCACGAGCTGCTCTGGTTCCTCGCCGGCGACACCAACATCAAATACCTCAACGACCACGGCGTGCGCATCTGGGACGAATGGGCCGACGAGCGCGGCGACCTCGGCCCGGTCTATGGCCAGCAATGGCGCTCATGGCCGGCGCCCGACGGCGGCGCCATCGACCAGATCGCCAACGTGATCGCGATGATCAGGCGCAATCCGGATTCGCGCCGCCTGATCGTCACCGCGTGGAATCCGGCCGACGTCGACAAGATGGCGCTGCCGCCGTGCCATTGCCTGTTCCAGTTCTATGTCGCCGAGGGCGGCTCTCGTGCCAGCTCTACCAGCGCTCGGCCGACGTGTTCCTCGGCGTGCCGTTCAACATCGCCTCCTACGCGCTGCTGACGCTGATGGTGGCGCAGGTGACCGGGCTACAAGCCCGGCGAGTTCGTCCACACGTTCGGCGACGCGCATCTCTATCTCAATCATCTCGAGCAGGCGCGGCTGCAGCTCTCGCGCGCGCCGCAGCCGCTGCCGCCGATGCGGCTCAATCCGGCGGTGAAGGATATGTTCGCCTTCCGCTACGAGGACTTCACGCTCGAGAGCTACGACCCGCATCCGCACATCAAGGCGCAGGTGGCGGTGTGAGCCTCGCCATCCGCGCGGCGCGGCCGGCCGACAGCGCGCTCATTTTCGCGCTGGTGCGCGAACTTGCGGACTACGAGAAGCTGTCGGCCGAGGTCGATGCGACGCGCAGAGCAGATCGCCGCGGCGCTGTTTGCGCGCGCAGCCGCGCGTGTTCTGCGATATCGCCGAGTGGAATGGCGCGCCGGCGGGCTTCGCGCTGTGGTTTCTCAATTTCTCGACCTTTCGCGGCCGTCACGGGATTTATCTCGAGGATATTTTCGTGCGGCCGCCGCTTTCGCGGCAAAGGCATCGGCAAGGCGTTGATGCGCAGGCCTGGCGCGGCGATGCGTCGCAGAAGGCTACGGCGCGTTTCGAATGGGCGGTGCTCGACTGGAACGCAGCCGTCGATCGCTTTCTACAAATCGATCGGCGCGCAATGTGCTGGATGATTGGCGCATCTGCCGGCTGAGCGGCGACGCCTTGCGCGCAATTTGCCGGCCGCGGATGGCGCGCGATGAAGATCGTGCTGGTCGCCGCCATCGGCGAAAACAACGTCATCGGCCAGGACGGCGATCTGCCGTGGCGGCTGAAGTCCGACCTGCAGCATTTCCGCGCGCTCACCATCAACCGGCCGGTGATCATGGGCCGCAAGACCTTCAAGTCGATCGGCAAGCCGCTCAAGGATCGCACCAACATCGTGCGTGACGCGCGACCTCGGCCTTGCCGCGCCGGGCGTGCGTGCTCGCGACCAGCCTCGAGGCGGCGCTGGCGATCGCGCGCGACGATGCCGAAAAGCGCGGCGTCGACGAGATCATGGTCATCGGCGGCAGCGACATCTTCGCCGCCACCATGCCGATGCGCCGACGCGGCTGGAAATCACCCACGTCCATGCCGCGCCGGAAGGCGACGTGTTTTTTCCGCGATCGACCCGGCAGATGTGGCGCGAAGTGTCGCGCAGCGAGCAGCGCCGGCCGGACCACAGGACGATGCCGACTTTCACCGTCGCGACCTATGCGAGGCGCTGAAGCCGGCAAAGGCGCCTAAGCCGCGGCATGCGCGCGCGTTGTAACGCGCGCGCGTGCGTCCCCTATAACCCATCCCAACAAAGGCGAACAGGCCGCCGCGTAAAGCGCCGGCGCCGGGAGAGCATTTCAATGCCATGGAGCAATCAGGGCGGCGGCTGGCGGCCCGTGGGGCTCGGGCGGCAAGGGCCCCTGGGGCTCGGGACCGCAATCGTCGGGCCCGACGCCGCCCGATCTCGAGGAAATCCTGCGCCGCAGCCAGGACAAGCTGCGCAGCGTGCTGCCGGGCGGCAATCTGGGCGGCAAGGGCTTTGCGCTGCTCGTGCTTCGCGGCGATTCGTGCTCTGGGGCTTTTCCGGCTTCTTCCGGGTCGAGCCGGACGAGCTCGGCGTCGTGCTGCGCTTCGGCAAGGATGTGCGCGAAGTGCAGCCCGGCCTGAATTACCATCTGCCTTATCCGATCGAGACCGTGCTGACGCCCAAGGCGCTGCGCGTCAACAAGATCGACATCGGCATGCGCGCGGTCGAGGACATCGCGGCGCGGCACGGCACGTGCGCGACGTGCCGGAAGAAAGCCTGATGCTCACCGGCGACGAGAACATCGTCGACGTCGATTTCTCGGTGCTGTGGAAGGTCAAGCCGACCGGCGTCGGCGAATACCTGTTCAACATCCAGAATCCCGAAGGCACCGTGAAGGCGGTCGCCGAAAGCGCCATGCGCGAGGTGATCGGCCGCTCCGAAATCCAGCCGATCCTGACCGGCGCGCGCCAGACCATCGAGACCGCCGTGCAGGACCTGATGCAGAAGACGCTCGACCATTACGGCGCCGGCATCCATGTGCACGCAGGTGCAGTTGCAGAAGGTCGATCCGCCGACGCAGGTGATCGATGCCTTCCGCGACGTGCAGGCCGCGCGCGCCGATCTCGAGCGCGCGTCAGAACGAGGCGCAGACCTACGCCAACCGCGTCGTCCCGGAAGCGCGCGGGCGCGTCGCGCAGATCACGCAGGCGGCCGAAGCCTATCGCAGCAGACCGTCGCCGAAGCCACGGGCCAGACCTCGCGCTTCCTGAAGATCTACGAGCAATACAAGAAGGCGCCCGACGTCACCCGCGAGCGCATGTATCTCGAGACCATGGAGCGCGTGCTCGGCGGCACCGACAAGATCATCCTCGATTCCGGCGCCGGGCGGCGCACGGCGTCGTGCCCTATCTGCCGCTCAACGAACTGACGCGCCGTCCGCAAGCCGGCGCCAGCCGCAGCACGACGGGAGGCCAGCCATGAGAACTTGAATTTCGCCGGCGGCGTCGTCGCCGTCCTGGTCGTTGGCCGCGCTGATCGTCGCCTACTGCTCGCTGTTCACGCGTCTACCAGACGCAGCAGGCGCTGGTGGTGCGGCTCGGCCAGCCGGTGCGCGTCGTCACCGATCCGGGCCTGCACGTGAAAGCTGCCGTTCATCGACAGCGTCATCGCCATCGACAAGCGCATTCTCGATCTCGAAGCGCCGGCGCAGGAAGTCATCGCCTCCGACCAGAAGCGGCTCGTGGTCGACGCCTTCGCGCGCTACCGGATCAACGATCCGCTGCGCTTCTACCAGACGCTCGGCTCGATCGAGGGCGCCAATTCGCAGCTCGCCGATCCTGCTCAATTCGGCGCTGCGCCGCGTGCTCGGCGAGGCGACCTTCATCCACGTCGTGCGCGACCAGCGCGCCGACCTGATGGCGCGCATCCGCGACCTGTCGATCGCGAGGCGGCGGCCTTCGGCATCGAGGTGGTCGACGTGCGCATCCGCCGCGCCGACCTGCCGGAGCAGAACAGCCAGGCGGTCTACCAGCGCATGCAGACCGAGCGCCAGCGCGAGGCGGCCGAGTTCCGCGCCCAGGGCAGCCAGCGCGCGCAGGAAATCCGCTCGCGCGCCGACCGCGAGGTGACCGTGCTGGTCGCCGACGCGACCTCGAAGGCCGAGCAGATCCGCGGCGAGGGCGACGCCACAGCGCAACCAGATTTTCGCCGACGCCTTCAATCGCGACCCGGATTTCTTCGCCTTCTATCGCTCGATGCAGGCCTACGAAGAACGGCTTGCAGCCACAACGACACCCGGCTGCTGCTCAAGCCCGACACCAACTTCTTCCGCTACTTCAACGATCCGATCGGGCAAGCGCGGCGACGGCGCCGACAAGCCGCCGGCGGCGCGCCGCGGCACCCGCGCCGACCGCTGGCGCCAGACGCGAGCGCGGCATGTCCGATTTCCTGGCCGCGCTCGGTCTGGTGTTCGTGATCGAGGGCCTGGTCTTTGCGGCCTTTCCGGCCGCGGCCAAGCGGGCGATGGCACAGCGTGCTGGAGACGCCGGACACTGACGCTGCGCTGATCGGGCATCGGCTCGGCGGTCGTCGGCGTGCTTCTGGTGTGGCTGGTGCGCGGCTGAGGCGGGAAACGTCGCTTTTACCGATCAAATCGGCCTCTCGCTGGTAGTTGATGGCCGCGCGCCCTTGAATCCGCCCCGAAGACAGGGCACTGTCTGATGCCGATTTCCCTTCAGGAGAATCGACGCCCATGGGCGCACTCTTCCGACACCGCATGACGACGCCTGCTGCCGCCGGCCGCGCGATTCTCCTCGCTGCGGCCGCGATCGCTCTGGCCGATCGCTGACCGGGCCGGCTCAGGCGCGCGGGCCGGAAAGCATCGCCGATGTCGCCGAGCAGGTGATCGACGCGGTCGTCAATATCTCGACCAAGCAGAACGTGGACTCAGCAAGCCGGCCCGATGCCGCATCTGCCGCCCGGGTCGCCGTTCGAGGAATTCTTCGAGGATTCTTCAAGAACCGGCGCGGCCCGGGCGGCCAGGCGGGCCCGGGCGGCAGAACGCCGACGCCGCGGCGCGTCAATTCGCTCGGCTCCGGCTTCATCATCGATCCGAGCGGCCTCGTCGTGACCAACAATCACGTCATCGCCGACGCCGACGAAGTCAACGTCATCCTCAACGACGGCACCACGCTCAAGGCCGAAATGCTCGGCCGCGACACCAAGATCGATCTCGCGCTGCTGCAGGTCAAGGCGGACAAGCCGCTCAAGTCGGTGAAGTTCGGCGACAGCGACAAACTGCGGCTCGGCGAATGGGTGATCGCGATCGGCAACCCGTTCAGCCTCGGCGGCACGGTCACCGCCGGCATCGTCTCGGCGCGCAACCGCGACATCAATTCGGGCCCCTACGACAACTACATCCAGACCGACGCCGCCATCAATCGCGGCAATTCCGGCGGGCCGCTGTTCAACCTCGATGGCGAGGTGATCGGCGTCAACACCGCGATCATCTCGCCGATCA
>CAVVSQ010000008.1:0-346567 GCA_963750865.1 uncultured Planctomycetota bacterium | reverse complement strand
CAATTCCACGTTTTCCAGCGCCGACGTCCGCGCCAGCAGATTGAAGTTCTGGAACACAAATCCAATCCGCCGATTGCGCACGTAGGCACGCTCATCGCTGGACAACGTGACGATTTCTTCGCCCGCCAGCCGATAGCTGCCGCTGGTGGGATGATCCAGGCAGCCCAGGGTGTTCATCAAGGTCGATTTGCCGGAACCGGACGGGCCGACCAGGGCCACGAATTCGCCGTGGGCGATGTCCAGGGAAACGCCGCGCAACGCCTCGACCTCCACCTCCTCCAGCTTGTAGACCTTGCGGATGTCGCGCAGCTCGATGACGTTCATGAATGTCGTTTCCTTACTCGAAGCGCAGCGCCTCGATGGGGTCCAGCCGGCTGGCGCGGCGGGCCGGGTAATAGCCGAAGAACAAGCCGACGGCGGCGGCGAACAACAGGGCGACGACGGCCGCGGGCAACGAGACGACGATGGGCCATTGCGTCCCCTTGGTCAACGAATTGATCAGCATCGTCAGGCCCGACCGAGGCGGCCACGCCCAGACGACGCCGATGACGCCGCCGATGGTGGCCAAGATGATCGATTCGACCAGAAACTGGCGCAGGATGTCCCTGGAGCGGGCGCCGATGGCCATGCGGATGCCGATTTCGCGGGTGCGCTCGGTGACCGAGACCAGCATGATGTTCATGATGCCGACGCCGCCCACCACCAGGGAAATCGCCGCGATGGCGGACAGCATCAGCGTCATGGCGCCGGTGATGACGCCCAGGGTGTTGGCGATCTCGGTGGTGTTCTGCACCTGAAAATCCGCCGGCTCGCCGGGATGGATGCGATGGCGCTCCAGCAGCAGGCGGCGGACCTGGCCCTCGGTGTCGGCCATTTGCCCCTGCGTCCGGGCCGACACCATGATGGCGTTGACGTTGTCGAAGCTCGACCCTTGCAGGCGCTTGCGCACGGTCGTGTAGGGGAGCAGAATGATGTCGTCCTGATCGTCGCCGATGAGGTTGGCCCCTTTCTTTTCCAGGACGCCGATGACCCGGCAGGGGATGTTTTTGATGCGAATGGTCTGGTCGATCGGGTTGCTGGTCTGGAACAACTTGGTCGCGACCGTTTGGCCGATGACGCAAACCTTGGCGGCGGACGTGATCTCGCGCGCGGTGAAGAACCCGCCGGATCGCACCTCCCAGTTGCGCACGACGAGATAATCGGCGCCGACGCCGAACATGTCTTTCGGCTTCCAGTTGGTATTGCCGAAGATCGCCTGGCCGGAGGCGCCCATGAGCGGCGACGCCGCCAGCACGGCGGGGCACTCTTTGCCGATGGCCGCGCTGTCCTTGGCGGTCAAGGTGGGGACCAAGGTGTCGCGCACGCCGCCGCCGCGGCTGGAGCCCGGCATGACGATGATGACGTTGGTGCCGAGGCTTTGCAGTTGGCCCTGGACCAGCGCGCTGGCGCTGCCTCCGAGCGACACCATGGTCGTCACCGAGGCGATGCCGATGATGATGCCCAGCATGGTCAGCCCGGCCCGCAGCTTGTTTTTCGCCAGGGCGCGCAGGGCGACGCGGATGGTCAGCCAGATGTTCATGAGCGTTATTCCTTCGGCTCCAGGCCGGTGACGAGTTGCTGTGCCGGCCTTGACGTCGCCGGAAACGACTTCCGTGTTCTTGCTGTCGCTGAGTCCCGGTGATGACCTCGACGGCACGCAAAAGCTCGCCGTCGCTGTACCCAGACATGCCGGACGATTGCGGCGGCGACGGCTTTCCGCCTTTTCCTCCGCCGAGCGGGCCGAGACCGCCTGCTCATCGACTTCCTCATTCTCGATGGCCCCTTCCAGGAGCTTGCGGTCCTCGGGGCGCACCTGGTCGCGCTGAGGAAAGAAACGCAACGCGGCGTTCGGGAGTCGCAGCTTGTCGGTCCTTTGGCCGACTTGAAACGAAATGTTCGCCGTCATGCCGGGCCTGAGCTTGAGATCCGGGTTCGGCCGCCGAGACGATCACGGGGTAGGTGACGACATTCTGCGTCGTCGTCGAGTTCATGCGGATCTGATAGATCTTGCCCTCGAACAGATCGTCCGGATAGGCGTCCACCGTGAAATGCACCGGCAGACCCGCCCGCTGGGCCTCGCTGACCAGGCCGATGTCGGATTCATCCACTGAAGCGTAAACGTACATTTCCTTGCGCATGTCCGGTGCGATGACGAACAAATCCGGCGTCTGAAACGAGGCCGCCACGGTCTGCCCCGGATCGATTTTTCGCTCGATGACGACGCCGTCCTCCGGCGAGCGGATTTCCGTGTACTCCAGGTTGGCCACCGAAGTGTCGAGGTTGGCGTCGGCCTGAAGCACGGTCGCGTCGGCCACCGCGAGTTGCGCCTCCAGCGATAGCCGATTGAACTTGAACTGGTCCATTTCGGACTCGGAAATGAAGCCCTTGTTCTGGGCGCGCAGATCTTTCGAGCGCTTTTCGTCATTGATGGCTTGCTGCAGCTTGGCGCGGGTCTGATCCACGTTCGCTTTCTGGGTGGCCAGCGTGGCTTTGTCACGGGCGACGGCGGCCAGATATATCCGCTGATCGATGGTGGCCAGCA
Organism: uncultured Planctomycetota bacterium; assembly: GCA_963750865.1. Classification (GTDB taxonomy): domain Bacteria; phylum Planctomycetota; class Planctomycetia; order Gemmatales; family Gemmataceae; genus CAVVSQ01. Next base: position 343,986 of record CAVVSQ010000008.1, on the reverse strand, counting down.
ACTCGTTTTTCTTCACTTCCGCATTGAAATCCACGAGAATGGATTTGATCGGACCGGAGACGAAGGTCCCAACCGTCACGGACCGCACCGGCTTGATGGTCCCGGTGGCATTGACGACTACGACGATTTTTCCCTGAGTAATCTCCGCCTCCCGGTAACTGATTCGGCCATGCTCCTTCCAGCGGGCCCAAAAGGGACCGAAAGCGGTCCAGGCAATGAGAGCCGGCACACCGAGAAATATCGACCACTTGATGAATCGCTTCATGACTGCCTCGATTTACGCACCAATTGCACTAAGAATTTGCCGGTGTAGGATGCCTTGCATGCGGCGATCTCCTCGGGAGTGCCGCAGGCGACCAATTGGCCTCCTTTGTGACCTCCCTCGGGGCCGAGATCGATGACATAATCGGCCGTTTTGATCACGTCCAGGTTGTGCTCGATGACCACGACCGAGTGCCCATTATCGACCAAGCGGTTGAGGCTTTCCAGCAAGCGATCAATATCGGCGAAATGCAGGCCGGTCGTCGGCTCGTCGAGAATGTACAAGTTGTGCTTGCCGCGCTTGAGCTTGCCCAACTCCCCGGCGAGCTTGACTCGCTGAGCTTCGCCGCCGGAGAGAATCGTCGAAGGATGGCCGAGCTTGAGATATCCTAACCCAAGCTCGTTCAAGACGCCGATTTTGCGGACGATCGACGCTTGATCCGCGAAGAACGCGACGCCTTCCTCGATAGACAAATCCAGAACCTCGGCGATGCTCTTGCCGTGATATTTGACTTCAAGCGTGTCTTGATGGTAGCGCGCCCCCTTGCAAGTCGGGCAGACGACTTCCACGTCCGGCATGAACGACAACTGCGTCGTGATCGTCCCTTCGCCGGTGCATTCCTCGCACCGGCCGCCTTTGACGTTGAAGCTGAACGTGGACGCCGTGAAGCCGCGCTTGCGAGCTTGCTCGGTTTCGGCGAACAAGGTGCGAATGGCGTCATAGAACCCTAGGTAGGTCGCCGGATTGGAACGCGAGGAACGGCCGATCGGCGACTTGGTCGACGTCAATCACGTCGCTAACGTGCTCGCTGCCGGTGAGCTCGTCGTGCTCGCCGGCCAAGACGCGGCTGTCGTAGCGCAGCGAATAAAGACGCTTATGCAAGATCCCGTGAATGAGGGAGCTTTTTCCCGACCCGGAAGCACCGGTGACGCAAACGAACTGCTCGAGCGGAATCTCGACGCGGATGTTCTTGAGATTATTCTGGCGGGCGCCGCGCACCACAATCGACTTGCCGCTGGCCGGACGGCGCCGGTCTGGGATGCCGATGGCTTTCTTGCCGCTGAGATAACTGCCGGTGAGGGATTTGCTGTCTTGCAGGATACTTTTCAGAGGTCCGCCGGCCACGATCTTGCCGCCGTGTATGCCGGGGCCGGGGCCGATTTCCAGGATGTGATCCGCCGCTCGAATCGTGTCGGCGTCGTGCTCGACCACGATCACGGTATTGCCCAGATCGCGCAACCGTTTCAAGGTCTCGATCATCTTGACGTTATCTTTGGGATGCAGCCCGATGCTTGGCTCGTCAAGCACATAAAGCATTCCCATGAGGCCCGACCCAATCTGTGACGATAGCCGGATCCGCTGCGATTCGCCGCCCGATAAAGTCGCTGAACGGCGATTCAAGCTGAGATAATCCAGCCCGATCGCGATCAACAACTCCAAGCGCGTGGCCACTTCGCGCACAATCGTCTCGGCGATCGCCCGCTGCCGCGCGGTCGGCTCGATCGCTCTCAAGAATTCGAGCAGTTCGGCGAAGTGCATCTCGCCGAGCTCGAAGAGATTGCGGCCGCTGATCGTGACGAGGCGGCGGGCGCGCTTCAAACGGGCGCCGCCGCATTCCGGGCAGTCATATTCGACCATCACCTTTTTCAGATACTCGTCCATGCCGGCGTTGGACGTGCCTTGTTTGCGGTATTGACGGTAATGATGCTCCAGTTGATTCACGACGCCATTGAACTTGATCTTCTTGCCCGCGTGCTGCTGCCCTTGTTTCGCACCCAGCGGCAGAACGACCTCGAATTGTTCCCCCTTGGTGCCGTGAAGCAGCACGTCCACGTGTTCCTGAGCCAAGTCCTTGAATGGTGTGTCAAGGCTGAATCCGTAATGCGCGGCGAGACTATGGAGAATGCGGCCGCCCCAACTATCGCGGCTATTGCTGAGCGCGGCCGTGACGAAGGCGCCCTCGTTCAAGGATCGCGTCGGATCGGGCACCAATAGCAACGCGTGAACCCGCATCGACGTGCCGATGCCCGCGCAGGTTGGGCAGGCGCCCGCCGGGTCATTGAATGTGAACTGGGCCTGGTGCATTTCGCCGGCGACAAGCCGATGGCGAGCGCAGCCGAAGCCGTCGTAAAACTTCTTGTGCTCCTCGGCATGTTGCTTGCGCTTCACGACGTGGAAGCCGAGCAGGCCGTCGCCCAGTTTCAGTCCGTGCTCAAGCGAAGTGACGACTTGATGATCGATACCTGGGCCGACGACAAACGAATCGATCACGGCCTCGACCGTGTGTGGTTTGTCCTCGTCGAGCTCGATATGGTCACCGAGGTCGCACGGCTTGCCGTCGATGCGCCCGCCGGTAGCCATTGACGCGGATTTGCTCGAACAGGTAGTCGAAGTCCTCGCCGTAGATCTTGTAGACCGGCGCCCTCACCTCCACCTCGGTGCCTTTTGGCAGCGATAACAGATGTTCCATCATCTGCTGTGGAGTGCGAATCGCGAGCGCCTCGCCGCAGAGCGGGCAGTGCGGTGTGCCCATCGTGGCGAACAGCATCCGTAGGTAGTCCGAGATGTCGGTCATGGTGCCGACCGTGGAGCGAGGATTGGCGCCGACGGTTTTTTGATCGATGGACACGACGGGGGACAAACCATTGACGAAGTCGACATCCGGCTTTTTCAGTTGCCCCACGAACCTTTTTGCGAACGTCGACATCGACGCCAGCAAGCGCCGCTGGCCTTCCGCATAGATCGTGTCAAAGGCTAGCGAGGACTTGCCGGATCCGCTCATCCCGGTGACGACGATCAGCTTGTCGCGCGGAATCTCCACGTCGACATTTTGCAAGTTGTTCTCGCGCGCCCCTGAATCTGAATCGTCTTTCGCATGAATTGCTCGCAGCGTTAGCTATCGAGGAAATACGCCGGCTCTTCGACCCGCTCCAGGCTGCGCTTCGTCAATTTGAACGGAGCGGAGAATTTCTCCAGCAAGCCTTTTTGCTTCAGCCACTCGCAGGCGGATTCCAAATGCCACGGGTATAACTGCGAAAATGCGAAGTGATCGCTTACCTCGGATAAAGGAACAACCCGGTTTTGCTTTTTGAGATAGCCAAGGAGCGGTTTCAGATGAATTGAGTAATGCTCATCAAGATAGCCATCGATTGCGTCGAGCGCTGTCGACAGCACACGTCGATTTTTGCGTTTCGATAGCACGTCAAGATAGATGGTCTTAAAAAGGGCCGGGGCTCCATCGATTGCCCGATAAATGACCTCCTGCTCCCAAACTTCACCGCGCCGAATGATTTCGGTGTGGGCCACGCTGTGCGCGGCCCCCAACGTTTCTTGCGCCGCCAGCTCCAGGTCGCCCTTGATGTCCAATCGTTTGCGGGCATGTCGATGCGCGTGGATCGTCCACGTCGAGAATGTCAACAGCTCCCGCTCCTGGTCCTTGGTCGCGATGCTGTTCGCTTTGTCGAACCAGCTTTTAATCGACGGATCCTTGCTGTAAACGATCCGGCGCTGAGCGAAGAAATTGCAGGAGAACGCCGTCCGCGACGCACCTTCGACCATTTTCTTGAAACGGCTGCGCGGAATGACTTCGGCGTGAATGTTGATGTCGTTCTCGACCAGGATACGGAATACTCGTTCGTCATTGCCGTCGCTCGGCAGGCGCCGGCCGACGCCATCCGCCTCGATAATCCACAGTCCAAGCGTCTCGCGCTGCCAGATCGTTTCCGCCGACAAGCTCCCCACCAGCACGACGGCGAGCACGTAACGATCCTCCGCGATCCGCTCGATCAACTGCTTCAAGCGGCCTGGAAACGGGCGACTTTTTCGACATCATCGTGGTGAGTCATGGGCGTTGCGCCTCGACTTGGTGCTTAACGGGTCGAAGCGGTATTGTAGCCGTCTACTGGTCCTCGATGAAACAAGTTTTTGCGTGGCCGGGTCGAACGCGAAACGATGAACGTCTTCGATATACAATGGCCGAGAGGGCTGGCCAGCCGGCTTCGCCGGAGGCCCAACTTTGGGTAAAAGCCTAAATAAATGGCACACTTGGCGGCAAAGTGGAACTATAAAGGTAGAGAAACGCCCGAACACGATCAATAGGCCTGCAGCTTGAGCAAGCCCACGGTAAATCCTGTCGTGCGATACATCCACAAGATGAGGGTGGATGAAACGACGCGCCATTTATCGGACTGTCAGCTCTTAAATGACTTCGCCAAACACCACGACTCCCTTGCGTTCGAAAGCGCTTCTCTTGCGCCATGGCGGCATGGTATGGATGGTGTGTCGCCGCGTGCTCGCCAATGACCACGACGCGGAAGATGTTTTCCAGGCGACGTTTTTGGCGCCAGCGCAATAAAGCGCGATCCATTTACAAGGGACGGGCGATCAGTTGCTGGCTCTACGGTGTCGTGCGCCGCCTTGCCTTGAAGCGCGACGCGACGCGATGAAGCGAGACGGCGCGCGAATGGGTTGTGCTGATGCATGCGTGGATCGTCCGCGTCCGCATATCAATCTGGATGAGATTCAGCCGATCCTGGACGAGGAACTCGAACGCTTGCCCGAGTCGCTTGCGGCGCCCCTGGTGCTGTGCTATCTGGAGGCCAAGACCCGCGACGAGGCCGCTCACCAACTAGGCTGGTCGTTAAGAACAGTGATGCGCCGCCTGGAAAAAGGTCGGCAATTGCTGCGTGGCCGTCTCACACGACGCGGCGTCACCATGGGCGCTGCCTTGATCACCACGGGCTTGTCCGCCAGCGCCGCCCGGGCGTTGGTGCCCACCGCAATTGTCGAAATGACCGTAAAAGCCGCAACATCCATCGCCCAAGGAGGCACGGCGGTCTTGATCGTCTCGACCAGGGTCGCCGCTCTAACCCAAGGAGTGCTAAACGCCATGTTCATGAGTAAACTCAAAGTCGCAACCGGGATTATGATCGCAGCACTGGCCTCCACCGGCGTCGGGTTTCATTCGCTTTCGGTGAAGGCCACAGATCCGACGCTGCTAGCGAACTCCAGTGTCCCCGCACCGGGCAAGGTCGCAGCCAAGGAAGGGGTATCTGACGCAAAAGAGAGCGACAGCCAAAAAGCCGACGAACCCGGTAGCCTGAAACAATTCGAAAGCGCCCCAGGCTTTTCGTGGTTCCTTCACCCGTTCAAATGGCACGCCGCTTCGGACCCGGGCGCAATACAGGCGAGTCAATTCAAAGGCGGGTCGCTGACGGTCACACCGGCGCACAACGGATCGCTGGTCATTGTACTGAGCGGGGCCGAACCCACAATGAAATCCGGCACCATTTACCGTCCCGTTGTCTTCGACGATCATGGAACGCGCTACCTGCCCGAAGTGCGGCGGAGGCGGCTCCAGCCCCAACGGAGAGCTTAGCTTATTCACGCATAGCTATCGCTTGGATAGCAAGCAATTGCCGGGCGCGAAGGTTAAGTATGTCGGCATCGAAAGCAAGGCAAATGATCCCATTACTTTTAGCGATTTCACCCGTTTCAACTTTGGCGGCGGCGGCATGTCGGCAACAGGAATTAGGGATAAGGGAGGTTTCACCGTCGTCCCCATGGATGCGCCTAAGGGCCGAACCAAGCTGTGCGTATCGCTGGCAGTCAAGGAAGAGCAGGCGCCGCCTCCAAAATTCCGGCTAATCGCCGTCGATGCCGAGAACAAACGTCATGAGCCTCAATGGAGCAACGCGGCATCCGCCGGCGGCAATGGAACCACGATTATCACCATGGTTTCGGAATTTGATGTAAGCATCGATAAGGTCCGAGCGCTAGTCGTTCAAAAAGACGCCCAGAAGTAGCGCAGCCGGCACTGGCGCTTTGCTGGTCGGGTCTTATGTGCCTAGGCTCATTGCTGGCCAACGATCGGGCGAATCTCGCATTCGCACTCGCCGCCAAGCCGTAGCGGCGCGTCAACCTCCACGAATCGCTTGGTCCACTCCATGGCCTCGGCCTTGGTCGCGAACTGAAGGATCGCGTAGCCGGCGATCAGCTCCTTCGTTTCGGCAAAGGGTCCGTCAATCACCATGCGCTTGCTCCCGGAGTATCGGATGCGCCGCCCTTCGAGCTGGGCTGGAGCCCTTCGCCCGCAAGGAATACGCCGGCCTTCACTCCTTCCTCCATGAACGCTCCCATGGCGGCCAGAGATTTCTGGTCCGGCATGACGCCCGCCTCCGTGTTCTTGTCGGCCTTGACGATGCCCAAGTACCGGATTGTCCCAGGCTTTCGGGCCGGCAGAGGTGCCGCGCGCATCTGCTCCTCCTGGTCGCGCCATCCGCCGGGCTGCTCGGCGGGGTCAACCGGGAAGTCCGTCAGCTCGAAGAGCGGGCGCACCTCGACCTCGCCTTCCTGGAAGGGAATTCGCTTGGCCCACGCAATGGCTTCATCCCGCGATTTCGCCTCGATCAGACAGAATCCGGCGATCAGCTCCTTCGTCTCGGCGAACGGCCCATCCGTCACCGTGATTTTCCCCTTGGCGTAGCGGACACGCGCGCCCTGCGAACTTGGCTGCAGCCTTTGACACGCGAGCAGCGCCCCGGCCTTGACCAACTCTTCGGTCCATTTGGCCATTTCCGACAGCATTTTCTCGTCTGGCCAAACTCCCGCCTCGAAATCCTCGGTGGCTTTGACCGCCAACATGAATCGCATCGTCAATCTCCTTGTGGTTTTGGGTTATGCCGCCCCTGGTTTCGACCAGGATATCGGCCTAAAGCGGCGTGCGCGATTCTGCGATACCAGCCCGAAGCGTAAGCGAGGGATCCTCGCTTACGCTTCGGGTTAGTGTCGCCGAACCATGCAGCGTTATTTAGGCCGCATCGCTGATACTCTATAGTCGCTCAACCGGGGCCAAAATCGACAACCCGGCTTTTTTTTGAATCGTGTCGATTTTAGTGGTTACCGTTCGACCATGATAGGGTCGTGAGACTGTCTCAACGACGAGCCAAGCCAGTTTCGTTTGAAGGAGAACTACGATGGTGCGACGATTACTCACATGCGGCCTGCTCATGTCCCTGACACTGACCGTCTCGCCGGCAAGCCGCGGCGACGACAAGTCCGTGCCGAAGCTGCCGGCGCCGCCCACCAATGCGGCGTTGGAAAAGATGAAAAAACTTGCGGGAACATGGCTTCTTGCGGACAAAGACGGCAAGCCGACCGATCAGGTCGCCTCCATCATCAAGGTGACCGCCGGCGGCAGCGTGGTGCATGAGACGCTGTTTCCCGGTCAGCCGCACGAAATGGTCTCCATCTACACGGTGGACGGCCCGGATTTGATCATGACGCATTACTGCGTGCTGGGCAATCAACCTCGAATGAAGGCCGACTCGAAATCCCCGGCAAACAAAATCGTGTTCCGCTTCACCGGCGGCACCAATCTCGACTCGAAGAAAGACAAGCACATGCACGAAGCAACTCTGACCATCCTCGATGACAATCGATTGGAGGTAAACGGCATCGGCTGGGAGAACGGTCTTCCCTTGAAAGAGATGTGCTGCGGGCTGAAGCTCGTCAGGAAGAAATAGACGGGCAAAAAGGGGGCGCGGGGAGATTGGCATACCTATGTCAATCTGTCCGCGTCCCCTTTGTTTTTCCCACATCAATCGCCTAGGATCGATTCCGAGCGCGGCAGCAGAACAGGCAGCGCCGCCACCATGACGAGGCGTCGCTCTTCAAAGACGCCGTCACCGCGAACTTGGGCAACATCGGCCAACGTTAATAGCCGGCGTCGGGCTCGTTCCGAGTAAGCCACACGATAACGCTCCGGGCTGGGCGTCGTGCCGCTCACTTGCGCCTCGCTCGTGCTTCGAGCTCCGCGATAAAAGCCTCCAACCCCACGCCGCCCGTCGTCTCGATTTCGCGCACCTGCTCCAAGAACTCATCCTCGTCGAATGTTTGACGCGCCCATTCAACGATCTCGGCTGGCACCTTCTCATGACGAGAAGGCTCGGGTTGGTTGGACGGATTCGGTTGCATGGGCTGCTCCTCCGGCTCGCTGATCTACGCTTTCAATTGTACCCATGCCCACCGCCGTTTACCATGCTCCTTGCATGAACGATAAAAACGAGGTGCGTCCCCTTTGAATTTCCTACCACCCGGCGACGATATCGTCGTGCGCATGCCACGCCCGGTGCGACCAGAATAACGAATGGTAGCGCTTTCGTCTTGTGATCAGGCATATTTCTTGGCTCCCCTTTTCCTCGTTTCCTCGTTACAAGGCTCCGCCTTGTAATGCACTGCCCGAGAGGCTCCGCCTCGCTGCCTACAGGCTCGCTAACTACCCTTCGCGGTCACCTCCACAACTCGTGCAGGCGGAGCCTGCCAGGCAGTGCGTTACAAGGCGGAGCCTTGTAACGAGGAGATTACTTCTGACGTAGGTCGGAGCACCGCGCTCAACATGCTACCTCCGCTGGGGCGGGCAGATTGGCCCGGCGGGAAGGTTTTACGGCACGTGTGGCGATGAACGTCGCCAGAAATTGCGCCAGCGGGTGCCTCGCGTCGTGATCCTCGTAGAACGCCGTAAGGCAGAAGCCAGCGTCGAGTTGACCGCCGATTTGATCTTCCAGCGAATGACCGTACACGAGCGGATCCTTCTTGTCGATATACCTTTGGCGCTCAGCCTCACTGAGGCTTGTCACGTCAGAATACGGAATGGCATGTCGGACTCGCAACTCGCCTTGCTCAGCAAGCGTATCATCGAAAATGTACAGAGCCGGATTGGCGAATCCCGCAAGAAGTACGCCTCCAGGCTGTAGCACGCGAAACGCTTCTCGCCAAATCGGCCGCACGTCTGGTACGAAACAATTCGAGCAGGGATGAAAGACCAACTCGAAATTGTCATCGGGGAACATGGATAGATCTCTCATATCTCCGATTACGGTGCGTAGCTGGAGTTGTTCTCGTTTGGCGACCAAACGATCCTGATCGAGCTGGGCTGGCGATGCGTCAAGCACCGTAACGGACGCGCCCGTAGCGGCTAGAATCGGTCCCTGTTGGCCACCGCCAGACGCCAGGCAGAGAACGTCGAGTCCCACAAGGGGAGGAAACCAGACCCGGGGTACGGGCTTCATTGGGGTCAGAACGACGTTCCAGTCGCCGAGCCGAGCCGCAGCGATCACTTCGGGACCGACCGCGAGTGTCCAGCGATTACCTTGTTCAACCTGGCTGTTCCAGGCCTCACGGTTATATATCGTAGTGTCCATGTTTATGCTTCTGGATAGCAAGTTCGTCCAGATACTCACCGGTAACGGAACTAGTCCAGAGGACATGATAGGTTTTTGGACCGGATCTCACCGCAGCGTTTCCAATTATTCGTAAGCTTTTCGGCGTGCGTCAGTCCGCAACACCGGAGCAGATTTTTCTCGTTACCAGGCCCTGCCTGGTAACGCGCTGTCCTGCAGGCTCCGCCTGCACGTCGGTCGCGGCAACTTCACGGACAGTCGAGGGCTGAGCGTGGCTCGTGCAGGAAAATTTCCTCGTTACAAGGCTCCGCCTTGTAACGCAATGCCGGAGAGGCTCCGCCTCGCCGCCTACGCGTTCGCTAGCTACCTCCGCGCTCACCTCCACAACTCGTGCAGGCGGAGCCTGCCAGGCAGTGCGTTACAAGGCGGAGCCTTGTAACGAGGAAGAGGGCTATCGTACCGGAATCATGCGATCCGCCTAGTCTTGCGCCGATAGCGCCATCCGAAGCCAACCATTGTTACCGTGCCGATGCCTAATAGGGCTAAACTCGTTGGCTCAGGAACTACAGTGCCGTCGCTGAGCGGGGACACAGACACATCATCGAGATGCACTTCATTCATTGTTTTGATGTCGATTTCTAGACTTGTAGAGCCAGCCGCGCCCTCGGCAAAGAAGGTGAACTCTTGGTAATTGGCATTCGAATTGTCGGGAAAGGCGGGGGAACCTGTAACCGCCGCGCCGTTCCAAAAAACGTCAAGCGTGTTTGAAGCGGAGAGCACCAGCTCGGCGAACAAGTCAATTCGATAATTCTGTCCAGGCACTGTCGCCAAAGTCTGGGAAAACGAGGCCGTAAAATAACCGGGAGCCGGTATTGAGTCCTTAGATATAGCCAACGCCGAGAAATTCCCCGAGTGCGCTCTGCCTGCGCTATTGTCGACCGATATATCAGCACCGGGGGATAAAAACACCGGCGGGCTGGACGCTACGGTCCATGATGAAAAATCGCCGGTTTCAAACCCGCCATTGACAACGAGGTTTGCGGCTTTTGAGTGGTTGACGCAGGCCGACAATAGGGCCAACGAGACGAAGAATCCACGTAAATGCTTGGCCAAGGAACGCTCCCCCCAATTAGGTCACCTTAAATCCAGAGGCGATTGCGGAGTGTCTCCGCCTAGTTTTAACGCCATCTGATGTTCGAATGGGCGAAAGGCAACTAGGAGATGGAGGACTTGAAAAGGCCAAGAATTCCAGCTGCGAGTCAAGATGCGCTCAAGCAACGAGACGAATTGTCCTGCACGGTTGGCGGCCTGTCAAATAGATTCTGGGAACTGTCAGGCCACAAGTTTCCCGCCATGCCCGCCCAAACGCGGCGGGCATGGCACCCGGCGGCGGTCCAGCCGAAAGGCGTTCTTCTGCTGTTTCGGCGCGTGGCAGCCAATGCAGTGGACCTTGAACAGCGGCCGCACATCACGAATGAAGTCGATTTTGGCAGGTTCTTGGCCGTTAGCCACGCCGACCGCGCTACGCGCAATGACGAGGGCAAGATGCCGTTTGCACATGGGGCCTTCGCAAATTGGTCCTTGGTCATTTGTCGTCTGTTGTAATCCAGCTTCGGGCGAAGGACATATGAAATCTTTGGTCGTGGTATGTCAGCTCCATGGGGTAACGATGTTCTGCCGGCGCTCAGCGGTGTTTGACTCGCCTTCACGAAACTGTGCCCGCCCAAAATGAGGGGGCATGGCAACCGGGCTGTTCGGCAGGGGGCGGATTGGGCATATCACGCTGGCTGCTTCGGTCAATCCGACCGACGCTCGTAACGCAAGAGCAGAATCGCCTTCGGCATGTCGCACCCCAGCGTGCAACGTCGTCTTGCGCTCTTGCCAAAAAATCGGAGTCGAACTGCCCAGCTGATGGCAGGTTTTCGGACAGTTTTGGAGTAACGCAGGCTCCGGCCAAAGCTCGAATCTGCTCAATATCCCGTATTGGCGGATTGCCGAAATGACGCTTGTAGTCGCGGCAGAAATGCGAGGCGTCCTCGTAACCGACGCGGTAGCCTGCCACGGCGGCATCAAGATTCTGACTGAGCATCAACCGCCGGGCCTCTTGAAGGCGTAGGTGCTTCTGAAACTGCAATGGGCTCATCGCTGTCACCGCCTTAAATTGGGCGTGGAACCCCGAGACGCTCATGCTAAGGTCCCGCGCAAGGCCCTCAATGCTCAGCGGCTTGTCAAAACTCACCCGTATCTTTTCGACGGCGCGAACGATCCGGTGAACTTGACCGCCGAACGTCGCAAGGTGGCGCATTCGGTGGGCCTGCGTGCCGGTTAGCAGGCGATAGACGATCTCGCGGACGGCGAGCGGTGCGAGCATGCGGTATTTAAGCGGCGAATCGACCAGCCGTGCGAGCCGTAACGTCGCATCAAGCAACTCGGCGTCAAGTGCACTCACATCGACTGCCTTGACGCCGCCGTCTGCGCGGGGCGGCACGAGACCCGCCTCCACCGTCACTGATGTGACAACTGCAGGATCAAGGTTCAACGCGAGGCCGAGATACGGCCGCGCCAACGATGCTTCCACGACTTTCGCGCAGAGCGGCAATGCCATCGTGCTGATCATGTAATGCGCGGGGTCGTAGCGAAAGGTGTCTTCGCCGAGCAGAACCTTCTTGCTGCCTTGCGCAATGACAAAAAAGACGGCGGGGTAGAAGCCGTAGAGTCGCTCGGCCGGGCTCGAACAGCGGCGGTAGTGGAGGCCCGGTTGAGGCTCGACGGCGCCGTCGTGCGGCAACGCCTGGGCGATTCGGTCGGCGAGTTCCTCCCGGTCGGCCTGCATACGGCTGGCCTTTCGTTCGTCCAGGGGATTGCACATTTTCCGCGTTGTAAACATCGCTAGAAGTCCCTCCGGCGGGCTGAGAACTCTGGAGGATTGTTCAAGAACCCTAGAGAATCGTCATACCCATGGCTTATGCCACACCTGTAAAATATGGCCTAAACGGTGGAATGCAAGAGCCTGGTGGTATTGGTGGCCTAGACTCCACGTCAAGTTTGACGTCTGGCGAGAGCCACCGGCCTACGCGGCGGAACGCGTCCTTAACACGATGAGGTTACCATGCACATGCGATTTCCTGAGACGATTCAATCGGTCATTCTGACCCTTGGAACCCTCGCTTTCATCCTTGGAACCACGACTCCGGCTAACGCCCAAGAGCTTAAAGCCCTTCAAACTCCGAAGGATCCCTTGGTGCTGAAGGCCCAAGGCAGCTTCTACGTGGGCGGCGAGGCCGTCAAACAGACCAGAGGCGAACTCGGCAATTTTGGCCCGGCCGGTCAGATTACCATTAACCAGATGTACGTGCGGTACATGATCCCGCAGGACGGCGTAGCAAGCCACCGGTCGTCATGATGCACGGCAGTACCCTCACCGGCAAGTGTTGGGAGACCACGCCCGATGGCCGAATGGGTTGGGATGAGTACTTCGTGCGGAAGGGCCACGCTGCGTACGTCCCCGATCAGGTCGCGCGGGGGCGCTCGGGCTTCAACCAGGCGGTCTTTAACAATGTTCGCGCGGGGGAAGCTCAGCCAAACACACTTCCATCGGATGTGGCGATTCAGTGACGAGAACAATTGGACGAACTTTCGCTTCGGCCCGAAGGACGGCGAATCGTATAAGGACGGGCAGTTTCCGGTCGAAGCGTTGGCAGAGTTGTCGAAGCAGGCGGTCCCCGATATGAGCCGCGATCCTTCCTCGGAGCAATCCCAACATCAAAGCGATGTCAGATCTGGCAACCCAACTGAAGGCCGCTGTGCTGATGGGGCACTCCCAGTCGGGTAGCTGGCCTCTCGACGCGGCGCTGATCGATTCCGCAAACGTCAAAGGTGCTATTGTGATCGAGCCAGGTGGCATCCGGCCGAACTACACAGACAAGGAAATTGCCACGCTGGCGAAACTGCCGATCCTGGTGGTCTTTGGCGATCATCTTGACGATAGCCCGGTCGAGATTACCGGACATTTCTGGAAGAGGTCTTTCGACGGTTGCAACGCTTTCATTAAACGTGTGAATGCGGCCGGCGGTAAAGCTGAGATGCTCTACCTGCCGGACCGGGGCATCCGAGGCAACAGTCATATGCTCATGCAGGACAAAAACAATTTCGAGGTCGCTGACCTGATCTTGACATGGATCGATGAGAAAGTTGGCAAATAATCGAGGGCCGGCAATCAGCCGCAAACCAAACTGGAGATCGCATGCAAAAGGTTGTCTTGAACAACGGCCTGGAGATGCCGATTTTGGGGTTTGGCGTTTTCCAGATGACCGATCTGGAAGAGTGCGAAAGAAGCGTTCACGACGCGATCCAGACCGGCTATCGCCTGATTGACACGGCGGCTTCTTACGAAAACGAAGAAGCCGTCGGCAAAGGCATCAAGCGGAGCGGTGTGCCGCGCCAGGAGCTTTTCGTCACCACCAAACTCTGGCTCGCGGATGCCGGGTACGAAAACACCAAGCGCGCGTTTCGACCGCTCCTTGCGGCGGCTCGGCCTGGATTACCTGGACTTGTATCTGATCCACCAGCCTTACGGCGACGTGTACGGCTCGTGGCGGGCGATGGAAGAGCTGTACCGGGAGGGCCGGGTCAAAGCCATCGGCGTGAGCAACTTCCATCCCGACCGCTTGATGGACCTCATCCTCCACAACGAAGTGACGCCGGCGGTCAATCAGATCGAAACGCACCCCTTTCATCAGCAGATCGAAACCCAGAAGTTCCTTCAGGAGAACAACGTCCAGATCGAATCCTGGGGGCCGTTTGCGGAAGGCAGAAACAACATCTTCCACAACGAAGTGTTGCGGTCCATCGGCGGAAAGTACGGGAAGAGCGTGGCCCAGGTGATCCTGCGCTGGCTCACGCAACGCGGCGTGGTGGCGATCCCCAAGTCGGTGCGCAAGGAGCGGATCGTCGAGAACTTCAACATCTTCGACTTCCAGCTCAGTGCCGAGGACATGGCGGCGATTGCCACGCTGGACACCGGGCAAAGCGCCTTCTTCGACCACCGCGATCCCGAGGTCGTGAAGAGGTTAGGCACGGCAAACCGCAATACCTGAAAGAAATGATCTGCAATCACAACCCAGGAGAAATCGTGCAAAAGCGAAACTACGGGCACTTCACCATGAAACGGATTCCTATTCACCTTGTGCTGGTTCTGCTTGGCGGTACGGCCTTGGCCAATGACTGGCCGCAGTGGCAGGGACCCGACCGCACCGCCGTGTCGAAGGAGACCGGCCTGCTCAAGGAGTGGCCCAAGGACGGCCCGCCGCTGGCCTGGAAGGTGAAGAACCTGGGCGGCGGCTACAGCGCGCCGTCGGTCGCCGCCGGCCGCATCTTCGGCATGTGCAACCGCGGCAACGACGAAGTCGTCTGGGCGCTGGACGAGGCGGACGGCAAGGAGCTGTGGGCGACGCGCCTGGGCGCCGCCGTACAAGCGCAGCGCATGCCGCAGGCGAAGGAGGGCCCGGGCTGCACGCCGACGGTCGACGGCGACTTCGCCTACGCGCTGGGCATGGGCGGCGACCTCGTCTGCCTGCAAGTCGACGGACGGCAAGATCGTCTGGCACAAGAGCCTCACCGCCGACTTCGGCGGGACCGTGCCGGCGTGGAGCTACCGCGAATCGCCGCTGATCGACGGCGACAAGCTGATCTGTCACGCCCGGCGGCAAGGACGCCACGCTCGTCGCCCTCAACAAGAAGACCGGCGAGGTCGTCTGGAAGGCCCAGGTGCCGGGGGGCGACGCGGCGGCTTACGCCTCGGCGATCGCCATCGACGTCGGCGGGCAGCGGCAGTACGTCCAGTTCCTCGGCGGCGGCGTCGTCGGCGTCGCGGCCGACGGACGGCAAGTTCCTCTGGCGCTACGACCAGCCCGCCAACGGCATCGGCATTAACGTCACCACGCCGCTGTACCACGACGGTCTGGTCTTCGCCACCTCGGCCTACGGCGCGGGCGGCGGGCTGGCGAAGCTGAGCAAGGACGACAAGGGAGGCGTGAAGGCCGAGGAAGTTTACTTCACCCGCAAGATGCAGAACCACCACGGCGGCGTGATCCTGCTCGACGGCTACCTGTACGGCGCCAGCGGCGGCAACGAGGGCGGCTACCTGATCTGCCTGGACTTCAAGACCGGCAAGGTGATGTGGGACGAGCGCGACAAGCCCGGCCGCAAGGGCGTCAAGAAAGGCTCGGTCGCCTGCGCCGACGGCCGCCTCTACTACCGCCAGGAGGACGGCACGATGATCCTCTTCGAGCCGAGCCCCAAGGAGTACATCGAGCGCGGCCGCTTCGAGCAGCCCGACCGCAGCAGCCAACCGGCCTGGCCGCACCCGGTCATCGCCAACGGCAAGCTCTACCTGCGCGACCAGGACGTGCTGCTCTGCTACGACGTGAAGGCGAAGTAATGCGTTGGTTGTGCATGCTCTGTCACCGAGCTTCGTCGGGACATTGTCAGAGTTGCGGACATCGCTATGTTGCTGCTTACAGGACAAGGTAACGAACTCTGCCGGATGCAGGATTTTTCTCGTTACCAGGCTCTGCCTGGTAACGCGCTGCCCGGCAGGCTCCGCCTCGCCGCCTACGGTTCGCTAACTACCTCCGCGCTCACCTCCACAACTCGTGCAGGCGGAGCCTGTCAGGCAGTGCGTTACAAGGCGGAACCTTGTAACGAGGAGATGAGCAGGCAGTTTCGGCGAGGCGAACCGGGGTCCGGAGTACCGGACCCCATAGGCATCAAGTTAAGGAGGCATTGGTCTTTACAAAAACGGGAAGTCCTTCCACAATCACCGGTTAGCAACAAACGGTGATTGGAAGAAGGAGCTTCCGATGGGGATTATAGCCAAGGTCGGCGCAGGCGTTGCAGCACTTGTTTGGCGAACTGCGCGCAGGCGGCGGCCGAAGCCAGCGGCGTCATCGTGCGGCAGCGCAAGTTCACCGGCTTGTCGTTGGCTCGGACGTTCGTCCTGGGGTTCTTGCAGAATCCCAAGGCCTCCGATGAAGAACTGGCCCAGATGGCCGTGCAATGCGGAGCCGCCGTCACGCCCCAAGCGATCGAGCAGCGGCATACGCCGCAAGCTGGTCGAGTTCTTGAAAGAGCTGTTTGCGCGACGCCACCCAGCTGGTGGTCGGTTCGGACAAGGCGCTGGCGCCGCTCCTCGAACGCTTCACGCAGCGTCACCGTGCTGGACAGTTCCACGATCACGCTGCCGGACGAGCTGCAGGAGCAGTTTCGCGGTTGCGGCGGCAGCTATGGCGGCGGCGCGGCGGCCATGAAGCTGCAGACCGAATTGGACCTGCGCAGCGGCGCCTTGACGCATGTGGAAATCGAACCGGGCCGCAGCCCCGACGGCGCGACCTGTCGGCAACAGGCGCGCCGCGGCGCGGGCTCGTTGCGGATCACCGATCTGGGCTATTTCAACCTGGCGGTGTTCGCGGCCATGACGGCGGCGGGCGAGTATTTCCTGTCGCGTTTGCAGTTCGGCACGCACGTGTTGCTGCGCGGAGGGCGAAGCGGTCGACTTGCTGCCCTGGCTGGCGAAGCAACCGGGCCCGTTCGTCGATCAGCCGATCCTGCTGGGCCAAGACGCAACGTTTGCCGTGCCGCTTGATCGCCTGGCGTCTGCCGGAGGAACAAGCCAATCGGCGCCGGCAGAAGTTGCGTCAGAGAATCGTGAGCAAGACGGCAAGGAACCGAGCGTCGAACGCCTGGCCTGGTGCGACTGGACGATCCTGGTGACCAACGTGCCGGTGGAATTGTTGACGCCGCGAGAAGCGGTCGTGCTGTACCGGGCCCGCTGGCAAGTGGAGTTGCTGTTCAAGCGTTGGAAATCGCAAGGCTTGGTGGCCGAGTTGAGCGGCTCGACGGTGGTTCGGCAAATGGTGCGCGTCTGGTCGCGGCTGTTGGCGGCGGTGGTGCAGCACTGGCTGGTGGTCGCGCAGTGCCTGGGGCGATCCCGACGAAGAGCTTGAGCAAAGTCTGCGAAGCGGTCCGCGACTTCGCCGGCCGCTTGGCCGCCGCCCTGGATCAACGCGCGGCAACTTGGAGCGCGTGCTCGCCGACTTGCCGCGGTGCCTGGCGAAGACCTGCCGGCGCAACAAACGCTCCAAACCGGGAACCTTTGAATTGCTTAACGATGTAGACCTCTTGGACTTCTGCTTAACTTGATGCCTATGGGGTCCGGAGTACTCCGGACCCCATAGGCATCAAGTTAAGGAAAGAAGCACCAACCGGCCCCCTCTCCCCCCGGTACTCCCGGGGGGAGAGGGTTGGGGTGAGGGGGGGTTAGAAAGTCTAGCGAAGAAGGTTGTGGCCCATGCGCCCGCGTGCACTCCCCCTCACCCCCGCCCCTCTCCCCCAGAGTACTAGGGGAGAGGGGAGCCGTTTTCCTTCTGTTTCCTTAACTTGATGCCTATGGGGTCCGGTACCCCGGACCCCGGCCGCGCCACCGTCACCTAACGGCTCTAACGGTGCCATTTCGTGGGTTGCTGGATGCGCCGCTTCTTGAATTCGTCTACCCCAAAGCCATCTCGTCTGAATTAGAATCTGAAGTGGCGAAATCCGGGGCGCACCGGATGAGAGCAAGAAAATGCACCGTTTCACAGTTTGGAAACGGCCTTTTTCCGTAGGGTGGCGAAGGAGGGAACGGCAATCAGGACGCTTGCAGCAACACCTCCATGCACATCCCCCTTCGCCCGCCTGGCTGCTCACTTCGATGCGTCCCACCCAAGGCTTTCGACGATTTGTCGCACGACCGCCAGGCCCAGCCCGGTGCCATGCTCCTTGGTGGAAAAGAAGGGCTCGAAGACGCGCTCCTGAAGATCCGGCGTCGATGCCGTGGCCGGTGTCCTGCACGCTCAGCTTACGGCCTTTGTCGGTATGGCCTTACTTGGCCGCGTCGCGGTGCGCACCGTGAGCGTGCCGCCTTTTGTCCATGGCGTCGCGGGCATTGAGGCAGAGGTTCATCACGACTTGCTTGAGCTGCGTTTCGTCGCCGTTGACCAGAGCACATCGCCTTCAGGTGTGCTCGACATGAATCTCGCGGCGGCAGCGAGCCTTTGATCAGTTTCAGGGAATGGACGACGATGGTGTTGAGATCGACGCCATGAGCGACCGATTTTCTTTGCTTGCTGAACGCCAACAGTTGCCCGGCCAGATGCGACGCCTGCTCGCCGGCTTCGACCAGGCGCACCAGGTCGGGCTGGGCGGGATGGTCGCTCGGGCAAGGCCGTCTGCACCACGCCGGCCAGGCCGATCATGACGGTCAGCAAGATTGTTGAAATCGTGTACGGTGCCGCTGGCGAGCCGGCCGACGAGTTCCAGCCGTTGGGCGCGCTGCAGTTCTTCCAGGGCCTGGCGATGGCCGGTGATGTCGGCGAACGTCGTGACCAGGCGTGGCCCCTTGGTGTTGGGCGTACATGGCTGTGCCGACCGGCAGCGGCATGGAGTTGACGAAGATCCAGCGGATCGGTGGCGAGGCGTTGCCTTTGCTCTCCCAACGGGAACGCCCATGATGACATTGCGGACCGCCACGCCGCCGCGCAAGCGCAGCAGATCGGGTTGCTCGGCGCGAGGCAGCGGCGTGCCATCCTCGCGGACGCAGCCGTCTCGGGGCCCAGCGCGGGTCGGCCCAGCAGTTGATCGTGCGTCAGGCCGAGAATCGCGCAGGCGGCCGGATTGCACTCGATGATGACGCCGGTTTGGTTCTGGACGACGACCCCCTCGGCCATGCTCTCGAAGACGCCGCGCAGGCGGGCCTCGGACTCGCGCCGGGCGGTCTCGGCCTGCTGCGAGCGCGGTGAGATCCTCGAGGACCCAGACGGCGGCGTCGGGATTGCCCATGCCGGTCCAGTCGACCGGGGCCGCCCAGGTGATCAGCGGCACGCGGCGGCCGTCGGGGCGATGCACCACGATGTCGTTGGCCATGCTGCGTGGTGCCGTGCCGCAGCGCCTTGGCCACGGGCAATTCATCGACGGGATAAATCGAGCCGTCGGGCCGGATGCAGGCGATAGGCTTCGCGAAAGGTGGGTGATGCCGGCGGCGAGGTCTTCGCGCTGGCCGAGAAGCTGGCGGGCGCGCTGGTTGACGAGGATCGGCTGGCCGATCGGCCCTTGCACGAAGAACACGCCGGTCGGCAAATACGTGACCAGGGCCTGGAGCATGCCGTTGCTGCGGCGCAGGTTTTGCGCCATGACCGCGCTGCTCGGTGATGTCCTCGATCACGCCTTCCCAGCCGTCGAGCGTTTCCTCGCGCATGATGGGTCGGCACCAGGGTATCGCGCAGCCAGCGCGGCAGCCGGCGTGACTCGGATCGTGGCTTGCCGGCAACGAGCACGGTATTCGCAGGTCACCGGCTGTTTTTGCAGGCAAAGCTGCGCCAGCGCCGCGATGACCAACTCGCGGTCAGCCGGGTCGATGCGTTCCAGCCATGCAGCATAGGGGCCCAGCAATTGCTCGGGCGCGCAATCCAGCACCGCCTGGCAGGCCGGGCTGACGAGGACGACTTCGGCACGCTTGGCGATGGCCCAACCCGAGGGCAAGCCGGTTTTGGCGATGCGGACGTTCGCGATCGTGATTCGCGCTCGGCGGGAACGTCCAGCGCGCGTGGCAAGCGGACGCTGTAGAGCACCACCGGGATATGCCCCACCATCTGCCGATAGCGTGCCTCGCTGGCCGAATCCAACCCGCCGAAGCGCCGACCAGCAGTGCCGTGCTGCACTGCGCCAGCAGATTGCCTTGCAACGGGCTGAATTCCGCCGGCCCGACTTTCAGAACCTGCGCATAGCCAAGCGCCACGACCGCGCTCGTGGCCGCGACCAGTGCGCCGCCACGCAGGCCTTGACGCAAGCGCCGCCCACACCACCAGCAGCAGCGAAAGGCCCCACGCCGACCAGCCGGGCAGCGCCCTTGCAATACGTAGAGATAAACCAAGCACCAACGCCAGGATGCCGGCACCGATGCACAAGCCGACCGTCTTCGATGAATTCGCCCCAGGTCCAATCTTCTGGTTCGTGTCCGCCGGGCAGGCGCGTGGTTTGTTCGGGACGGGTCAGGCCATAGCGGACCAGCGATCGGCGTGAGCGCCGCCAGACAGCGGCGGCGCCAAAACCAAAATACCGAGGGCTCGGCTGAGCCAGAAACCGCCGGCCAATGACCAAAAAGGCTCGGTGCGCGGACCGGCCCAACCCCAGTAAAGGGCCTCGACGCTGGCCGCCGCGGCCGCGAGAGCGCCGGGAACAAGGATCAAGAAACAGCGTGGCGGAGCGTGGATCGTCCAGTGCGGCTCCCCTTGGCCAGCCGCGCATAGGCCCACCATGAGAATGCCATTTCCGCTCCGAGCACAACGCAATCTCCGAGCGTGCCGCCAGTTATCGGATCGCTACCCGCAAGCAACCGCGCCAGCCAAATGTCAAGGATTACCAGCACCGCGACCGGCTGGCCTGACCATGCGATCAAGGCCAGCCCCACGCCGGCACTGGGCAACCACAAGCCGCCTCCCTGGGCGGCGAGCAACGCGCACAGGAACAAGACGATCAGGCCAACGAGCACCAGGGCAACGCGGCGCGCCCCGGTTACTGGTTGGACGCCGCCCAAGTGAAAGTGCTGCAGCTCGGACACGGCTTTACCAGGATGGGAAGTTGACGGGAAATCACTGCAACCTGTTTTAGCGGGCCTCGCTGAGAAATCCGTAGCCGCGATTGGGGCAAGCGCACTTGATATAATTGGCAAGGAACCACGATTGTCCATATGTCCACGCCGAACCATCACCATGCCCAGCGATTATTATGAAACCTTGGGAGTCGCCAAAACCGCATCCGAGGACGAGATCAAGAAGGCCTACCGCGGCCTGGCGCGCAAGTATCATCCCGACCGCAACCCCGGCGACAAGCAAGCCGAGGCACGCTTCAAGGAAATCCAAGACGCCTACGATGTGCTCAGCGACAAGAACAAACGCGGCCCAATACGATCAATTCGGCTTTGCCGGCCCGCAACCCGGTCCGGGAGACGGCCCGGGCGGCACCACGTTCCACTGGGGGGGCGGCGGCTTCCCCGGCGCTCAAGGCATCGATCCCGTCCCAGGCGGAAGACATTCTCAGCCAACTCTTCGGCGGCATGGGGGGCATGCCCATGGGCGGCGATGCCATGCCCGGCGCCGGCGCGCCCGCGGCGGCCGACGCCGGCCGCGCCGCCGGCGCCGGCGACGTCCGAGGTCAATGTTCCCTTCCTCACCGCCGCCCTGGGCGGCACGCTGTCGCTGGCCGTCGATGGCCACCAGATCGACGTGCGCATTCCTCCGGGCGTGGAGTCGGGCAACACGCTGCGCCTGCACGGGCAAGGCCCCGGCGGCGCCGACCTGCATTTGAAGCTCAAGGTCGACGCCGCATCCTTTTTTTCGCCGCGAGGGCAACGACGTGATCCTCACCGCGCCGCTGTCGCTGTCCGAGGCGGTGCTGGGTTGCAAGGTGGACGTGCCGACGCTGGACGGCACCAAGCTGACGGTGAAAGTTCCCCCCGGCGCCACCAGCGGCGCCCGCCTCCGCTTGCGCGGCAAGGGGATCAAAGGAGGCGATCAGTACATCGAAATCAAGGTCGTGGTGCCCGCCCCCAAGGACGACCGCAGTCGCGAGCTCATCGAGGAATTCGCGCGCCTCAACCCCCAAGCCCCGCGCAGCGGCCCGCCCTGGGACTAACAAAGGCGAGCGGGGCGGCGTTAGCCCCCTGATTCCACCAACGGACATCCATCATGCCCGCAAACGAACACAGTTTCCGCAAAGCCGAACACCTGCGCCGACCTGCCGAATTTCGCCGCGTGTATGACCGCCGCTGTTGGGCGCGGCGCCAAGGCCTGACGATTTACGGCTGCCGCAATGGGCTGCCTCATGCCCGCGTCGGCTTTTCGGTCGGCCGCAAGGTCGGTATCGCCGTGGTGCGTAACCGCATCCGGCGTTTGTTCCGCGAGGCTTTTCGCCTGTCACGCCGCGCAATTGCCGCTGGGGCTCGACTTGGTTTTCATTCCCCGGGGCAGGAGCGTGCCTGAGTTGCGCGACCTTCAACGAGTACTGACGAGTTTGTGCGCCGAAGTGGCGCGCAAATTGGCACACGGCGAGAAGCGACCATGATCGCCCGGGGACTCGCCTTGGTGCGCTGGCTCATCACCCTAATAGTGCTGGTGCCGGTGCGCTTTTATCAGCTAATTATCGGGCCACTCCTGCCCAATGTGTGCCGCTATCATCCAAGTTGCAGCGAGTATTTCATTGAAGCCGTACACAAGCATGGCCCCGTGCGCGGCAGCATGAAGGGCATCGGGCGTTTATGTCGCTGCCATCCGTGGAGCGCGGGGGGCTACGACCCGCCGTGACCAAAGTAATTCCGGCTCGCTACGGATACAGCGGGCTGCGATCGAAAAGATTGCGGGGCTTCATGTCGAAGCCGCACCACATGAGCTGCGTGACGCCGTCGAAATGCAATCCCTTGAGCTCGCCGTCCTCGGAGCGTGGCTCGTGGTGGCCCGGCGTGCTGAGCCAAACGACGACGTCGGTGTCCATGATCGGGCTCGGCTTTCTTGACGTACTCCGGCAGTCGTTGGTAGTAGATTTCGCCTGGGCGGTTCTTGGTCACCCAGAAATCGTGCCAGGTGCATTCTTCCTTGTCCGGGCCATAGTGCCGGGCGTTGCCGTGCTTGGTGGGCATGAAATCGTAGCCGATCGGCTGGCCGCGGCCATTGCGTTTCTTGTCGTTCTGCACCGAGACCATCGTGAATTTGAGCGGGTCCCAATCCTCGCAGCCTTCGGTGCCGCCGTGAAAGGGACGGTGCAGAGTGCGCGCCTTGGCCTTGTCGGTGTCGGATGGTTCCGCATGCTCCATGACGAGCACGGAGTTAGTCGCCGGGCCCGCCCAAATTGACGTCGACGCGCC
Organism: uncultured Planctomycetota bacterium; assembly: GCA_963750865.1. Lineage (GTDB taxonomy): Bacteria > Planctomycetota > Planctomycetia > Gemmatales > Gemmataceae > CAVVSQ01. The sequence continues at coordinate 320,597 of CAVVSQ010000008.1, read as the reverse complement.
ACAGGCCGTTGTGCATGTGCCCTTCCCATTCCCGGCTGCCGTAATTGCGTCCCGTGCTGCCGACACGAAAAGTGATCAGGCCGTCGTCCTGGAAACCATACTCGACGACATAGCGATAATTGGCGGCGTTGAGGGTGGCAAAGAGGACGAGCTTTTGACCGCGCCGTGAGCCTTTGACCGAATCGACCCACATGAGCCCGCGATCGCGGATCTCGTGGACAACGGTCGGCGGATTGTTGAGGATCTTGCCGAAGCGGTCCGCAGTCTTCCTTGGTCATGTGACATAACTCGAAATTGTAGGAGACGTCCCAGAAACGCGGGCTGCCGCTGTGATAGGGGACGAACATCTCGGCGAGCCGGGCGTCGCCCAGCACCTGGAGCCACGGTTCCTTGGGATCGCGTTTGAACCAGGCATCTTGGATGTAAAGGCCCGGGCCGCTGCTGGTGGCCCAGTGGATTTTCCAGGCCGTCCTCATGGCGTCGTTGGTGGGGAATTGCTGCACGATTTCATTGGAAGTGGGCCCAAAAAGTTTGTCGCGCCACCAGCCGACCTGGCGCGCCGGAGCGCCGATCAGAAATCCCAGAAATGCCGGCAAGGCCAAGAGCAGCACAAGCCTCGTGCGAACCATGCGAAAGCTCCTCATCGCTAATTTCGCTGTTGCGTGTTGGTTTCCAGGTGTACCACTTGCGTGGTTAAGTCCACGAACACTTGCGGGCTGACTACATAGCCGGCGTCTTGGCGCATCAGCACGTGAACGACGCGATGACCGAAGAGCGGCTCGCCCGGGACGGCGTATTCGATGGGCCTGAAGTCAAAATGAGTCGGCATCAGTTCGAGCAGCGGCTTGAGCCGAGCATCCGCGCGGGCCAGGCGAGCGGCCTGCTCAATCTCAACGGGCGCGAGCGCCGTGGGGAAGTGCTCAAGAATCTCGCGTTTCAACACCTGCCGCGCGTGCAGGTCGATCATCGTCAGGACAGTCTGGTCATTGGGATAGCGATAATGATGCACCATCACCAACCGCTGGTTCGACTCAGCCTGGGTATCGGGGAGCAAATCGACTTTGATAAAGAGCGTCTTGAAGCTGGAGGGATGCTCGGCTGCAAGCCAATCCTTTTCGGCCAACTCACGCGCGAGGCCGACTTCCGCTTGGGAAAGGATGAAGGGGTAGTGGACCGGACCGGGGGGATCGCCGCTCGCCTGGCCGCAGCCGGCGAGCGCTAACAATGCGCCTGCCATTGCGAAACGCGGAAGTTTTTGCCACATGGGGATCGCACCCTCGAATTATGTAAAGCGGACATATCTATTCTGATGGATCAGGCCACGGTTGTCATCTTATTTCCCTGGTGCCCTTCGAAGGAGATGCGCGCTTAACCGAGCCGCGCACGTCAATAAGCGGCCAATCGCTTGCAGGAACATGGCCGCTTACTGACGTGCGCGGCTCGGTTCGCGACGGCTCTCTCACGACAACACGGTGGATCAGACATGCCAAATCCAAAGAGAAATCGCGGAACGCTCTTGCAATACATAGAGCGCAATGTATACTCACCGTCATGAAACTCACCAAAGACCTCGTGGCGGCGTCGGCGGTTCCATTGATCTTGTCCCTCTTGGAAGAGGGCGAGAGCTATGGCTACGCAATCATCCAGCGTATCGGCGAATTGTCCAAGGGCGAAATCACCTGGACCGACGGCATGCTTTATCCGGTGCTCCATCGCCTCGAAGCACAAGGCTGGATCCTCGCCAAGTGGCGCACTTCCGACGCCGGCCGCAAACGCAAGTATTACTCGTTGGCCGGCAAAGGGCGGCAAGCGCTGGCCGACCAGAAACAACAGTGGCTGCTCGTGCAGCAAACGTTGACCACCTTGTGGAGGGCACAACATGCTTGACTGGGAACAACAACTCGCTGAATGGCGGCGCGACTTGGCGGCCAAGATCGGTCCGGATGCGAGTGTGCTCGCGGAGCTTGAGGAGCACCTTCGCGAGGAAATCGAGCGCCTCGTTCAGCCTCGGCCAAACGCCCGATGAAGCAGTCCGGACGGCCATCGCCAAGATCGGCACGCCGGAAAAACTGGCGCCGGAGTTCGCCAAGAATGCCGTGGCCTGGTGGCCGATTCGCTGCGTGGTTGCCGGCACGGGCGTCGCTTTCGTTGTCTTCTCCTTTATTTTATTATCCAAATGGCCCAGCGGACGCCGCTCGATAGTCTGCTGCTGGCGCATGTGTCCTTGGTGACGGTCGGTTATCTGCTGACATGCAGTATCGGCATGCTTGGCGCTGTGTTACGCGCTGCGGCGCATGGTCACGGGATTTGTGCGTCGGCCAGCAAATCTCCGTGGATGCGCGCTCTGTGGCGTTTGAGCGTAGTTGCGTTTGCCTTGACGTTTTTCGGGACCGTGCTCGGCGGCATCTGGGCAAACAGGCAATGGGGAAGTTTTTGGAATTGGGATTTGAAAGAGATCGGTGCGCTGGCGACCGTGATCTGGCAAGTCCATCTTGTTGTTGTCTCTGTGGCGCCTGGCCGACAAGATGCGTTGGTTGGTTTGCTGGGCTGTTCTTGGCGACGTGATCGTCACGTTCGCCTGGTTTGTGGCGAGGGATTTTGGCAGCCGCGGACAAGTGCATGCATACGGCCAAGAAAGCTACCTCACCGTCATTGTCTTCTTGGGCATGCTAATCACGCATCTGCTCGTCATCGCTGGAGCTTGCTCCAAGCGGATGGCTGCGTCTGCGGAAGCTGGCGGAGTGAGCGCAGAGCTGCGCACGTAGTAAGCGGATTGGCGGTATCCCGCCTGATCGACCCGCTGTACTGCGTGCGCGGCTCCTTTAACGTTGCGCCCTTTGCTTGCGTGACAAACAAGAATCTCATTGTCACATCCCACGCCTTTGCTCGCGCAGCCTCAGCGAGGCGTCGTATGTTTTCCAACGCTCTCAATGGCGAAAACCGCCGGTCCCCACGAGCTTTGACCTACACCCTTGACGCCCTGGTTTCTGAGCCAATGCACCAGCGCCTCGGTGCGTGGGTGCGCATAAATTCCGCCTTGCCATGGCTTGAACAGAGCGCCGACGCGCCGATTGAACTCGAAGAGCGCCTGCGCCGAAGGCCGGCAAATCGTGTTCGACGAGCGCCGGCAACAAACCCAAGAGAACGAGGCGACACAGGGCATCGGTTTCTTGCGGCATTGAACATTTTGCCAAGTGGATCAGCGCGGCCCGTTCCTGGTTGCCGTGGGTACCTTGAATTTCCCGCGGAATCACGAGAAGGACGGCCCAATCGGGTGGAAATTCGTGATGAGCGACGAGCGGTGCGACGATAGTCTCGGCGCCTTTGCCGCCGTCGACGATGAAACCGCCTTTGGCAAATCCATGCACGCCGATGCCGGAGCGCAGCCCGCGGCCGGTGCGGCGGGCTAATTCAACCGCGTCCCAGTGCGGGTTCGCCTAGCGCGATGGCTAAAGCTTTGGCGACCGCTAAGCCGAGTTGGGTTCCCGCTCCTAGGCCGGTGTGTTCGGACGCGCATTGCTCGACCGTAATCGCGAAAGCCGCGTCTGATTTCGGGTCAAGCCGCATAAACTGCTGGGCGAACGCCAGCGCCCGTTCCGCGCACGGCCCGGTCGCGGACCATGTGGGCGCCGCGGCGACGCTCACTTCTACTCCGGGCTTGTCAATCATCAGTCCAACGCCGCCGTATTGGCGCGAGGCGGGCCAGCCTGGGCTTCCTGTTCCGAAGAGACCTGGAACAAGCCAAAGTGCAGGCGACTGGGTGCGATGACGCGGATCATGGCTGTCTTGCGCGGCAACGGTGCGCAGGTGTTCCTCGAGTAAGCGGAACGCGGCGTGTTCCTGCGGGCCGCCGGTTTTGTCGACGATGACGCTAAGTTTCTGGAACTCCTGGTTTATTTCTTGAAGCGGTAGAAAGGCGGTGCGCGTCGCCAGGATGGCGGCCTCGACGACGGCGTGCTTGGCGCGGTTGAAGCCAAAGAAATCGCGTAGCCGGCCCCGCCGCGTTACTTTCACGTCAAAACGCACCCGTGTTTCGCTGGCATCGACGCTGGACACCTTAAACTCGTAAAAGCGGCAGGTGTCCGCAAGCACGTAGCCGCGCACGCTCGCAGCCGGCTCTCAGGATCGGCATCGGCTCCAGGGCCCCCATGGCCGCGCGGGCCAATAACAGCACGTCATCGGTGACGTGGAAAACTCCTTCACCATGAGCGAGCAAGTTTTGGCAGGTCTGCGACGTCGGGAAAGGGCGCAGCACGAAATGATCGAAAGGCTCGTCAACGGCTGGACCCATGGGTGCGACGTTGACGGCTCCGGCGGCGGAGATGGTCGTGACGATACCTTCGAGAATCATGGGAGATCAGCGGGCGTCAGCGGCCAAGCAGTGAAGCGCCTGCTCAATGTCCCGTTGCAACTGGTGCGTAAGCTCGGCGGCGCCGGAAAAAGTTTTCGTGGCCCGAATCCTTTCGACGAACTCGACCCTCAAAGTGTCATTGTATAAATCGCCTTGGAAGCCGATGAGATGCGCCTTGATCTTGCGATCAGCTTCAGCGAATGTCGGGTTGGGCCCGATATTTACCGCGGTCGGCCAGGAGCGGCTCCCCAACGTGACACGGGCGGCGTATACGCCATCCGCCGGGATGAGGGTGGCGACATGATGCAGGTTGGCGGTGGGAAAGCCCAGAGTTCGGCCGCGTTTCTGGCCCACGCCGACAGTCCCTGCCACGCTGTAGCAGCGTCCCAGCAGTTGGCGGGCGTTGGTGACATTGCCCGCCAAAAGCTCCGCGCGCACCCGGCTTGTGGACACCGGTTGCCCGCCCGACTCGCAGGCTTTTACCAGGGAGACGACAATGCCGGCATCATTGGCGAGGGTGCGCAGCATGTCGGTCGTTCCCTCGCGGCGGCGACCGAAGGCGAAATTGAAGCCCTCGACGATGGCGCGCGCCTGAAGGCCGCCATGCACCAACCGCTCGAAAAAATCACGGGCACTGATTTGCAAAAAGGCATCAGTGATGCGCAGGATCAAAACGTGGTTGATGCCCTGCTCCTGCAGGAGGCACGCACGTTGGTCGAGCGTGGTGAGCAGCGGCAGAAAACCGGCGGGACGCAAAAGTTGCTGCGGGTGCGGGTCGAACGTGATAGCGACGCTCGGCCCGACCGCGATTTGGGCCTGCTTCACGGTTTCAGCCAACAGCGTCTGATGGCCCAAGTGGACACCGTCGAAATTGCCGATGGTGACGGCGCCCGGCGGCATGCTTCGGGAAAGGGATCATCCAGGGTTTGTGCAAACGTGGCCATTAGGCACTCCGAGTCGGGACCGGGCGATAACGACCGCTTTCACGCGGTCCCGGCTCGGTGACTCCGGGTCTCATGCCGCCGCGGTCTTGAGAGCGGCCAGGGCCTTGTCGTAATCGGGTTCGGTCGTGACTTCGGGCACGTATTCGCAATAAGTGATCTTGTTGTTTTTATCCAGGACGAAGATGGCTCGGGCCAACAGCGGCAGCGGCAGCCCGTCGAGAAGGACGCCGTAGTGTTTGCCGAATGAGTGATTGCGGACATCGGACAGGCTGTGCATGTTGGCGATTTTCTCGTTGTCACAGAAGCGTTTTTGGGCGAAAGGAAGATCGAGACTGACAGTGTAGCAGGCGGCCTTGTCCTTTAGGGCGGCGACGCTGTCGTTGAATTTCTTGGTTTGCATGCTGCACACGGGAGTATCGAGCGACGGGACGACGCTGAAGAGCCTCGCCTTGGCCGGCGTGGTGCCCAGCTTAACGATCTCGAGGCCGGCCAAACACTCGAAATCAGGTGCCGTATCCCCAGCCTTGAGCGTTGGCCCGACGAGGTTCACGGGATTGCCTTTAAATTTAACTTGAGCCATGGTGAGCCCTCCTGGTTGAAACCTGTGCGACTTCCCCAGGGGATTAGGTATGGATCGGACGAAATTCGTCAATTTGCGATGGCCAAGATGGTATCGTCGACTTTCGCGGAGCGAAAGACGACGATGTAGGCTAGAAATGCCGCAAACCAAGCGGGTTCCGAGACCTGCATCAACCTAGTCTTTTTCTTGGCCGGCACACCGTCTAGTGCCACTCCATCGGCCGCTTGCAAAATAACGATCATCGTAATAGCCGGCTTGACGACACCATCCTTGGGGGCGTTTTTATCCTCGGCAGCAGCGGCCTTGTCAGCCACGGCGTCTGCCTTATCCGCGACCTTATCCTTCTCTTCCGCTTTGTCGTCAGTTTTATCCGTGGGCGCTGCGGTCTTGGTTTTCTTGGGCATTTTCAAGGTGATCTTCACCATTTCGTCCGCCGCCAAATCCAGCAGGCCAGCCGTGTAACCGGGCTTGGTCTTGTCGCCTTTCAATTCGTCCTTCATTTCCTTCGTGTAAGTGATGCGGTTGCCTTTTTCGTCATATTCAGGTCCGGGGCTCATTTTGCGAATGACGGCATTCTCCGCGAGATCGAGCTGAAAGTCCTTATACTCATGGGCCAACAAGAACGGCTGGTTGCTCGGATTGTTTGACGCGACGGCGGCCTGGAGCAACTGTTGGTAGTAGGCGCTTTGCATGGTCGCCATCAGTTGCTGCATTCTGATTTGCCGCTGAATGGGATTCTTGGTCGCCATGACCTTGGCCTGCTGGCGGTAGATGGTCGTTCAGTTGTTGATACTGGGCATTGTTGCCCTTGGGCGGGTGATATTTTGGATTGGGCGTCAAGTGCGGAATATCGAGGCGGAACACCACCGATTGCCCGCGGAGGTGGTGTTCACCTCGGTCAACTTGCCGGTCAACTCCTTGATCGATTGCAAAGCCTTGTAATCCTGGTCCGTCGCGGTGTCCACGATGTCTTTTTTCTTTTTTTGGCGCTCGCGTCCGCACCCATGAGGACGATCATGGCGACGGTCAACGCCAAAAGTCAGTGATGCGCTGCATGTGAATACTCCCGGTGACAAGGATTGCCGTCCGTTAATTAGACCCCCGGAATGGCAAAAGTTCCGCGAAACACGAGGACCTTCGTTTAGCTGCGAGGCGCCGCGGATCGCGGGGCACGGCAGTGCAGGGGGCTGACGCCGCCCCGCTCGCCATGGACTTTTTAGGCGACTTTGCGGAAGACGGCACAGGTGTTGTTGCCGCCGAAACCGAAGGAATTGGAAATGGCGACGCGAATCGTGTTGCGGGCGGGCCTGATTGGGCGACATGGCACAGAGCGCATTCGGGGTCGGGATCTTCCGAGATTGATCGTCGGCGGCACCGCGCCGCGGTCGAGGGCGACGAGGCATGCGAGGGCCTCGAAGGCGGCGGCGGCGCTCAGAAGGTGGCCCGTCATGCTCTTGGTCGAGCTGACGGGCACGGAATTCCATGACGAGCCAAGCACCGATTGCAGCACCTTCGCTTCGCAACAGTCGCCCACCGGCGTGCTGGTGCCGTGCGCGTTGACATAGTCGATCTGATCGGCGTTGAGTCTGGGCGTCCGCCAGGGCCAGCGCACGGCCCGCGCCGCCGGCGCCGGATCGGAATTGGGTATCACGAGGTTGAAAGCATCGCTGGTGCCGCCATGGCCGGCTAATTCGCCGTAGGCGTGTGCCGAGCGTCGGCGCGCTTGATCGGCACGCTCGAGCAGGAACATCGCACCTCCTTCGCCCATGCACGAAACCGTCGCGCCCTTTATCAAAGGGCGCGAGGCTCTGGTCGGCTCATCGTTGCGCCGCGGACAAGACGCGCAAACGGCCAAAGGACGCCAAAGCCAAGGGCGTCACCCACATATCGCAGGCACCGGCCAGGCAAACATCTACCCAGCCGCGCTTTAAGCCAATGGCGTCCCTGGGCCAGCGCGACGTTGCCGCTGGCACAAGCGGCGGCCACCGTAGTCGCCGGTCCGCACAGGCCCAATTGCTCGTTGGACGGTATGCACCAGCGATTCTTCATTGCCGCGCGGTGCTCGAACCTGGTTGCCGCCCCGATGGCCGTCCCGCTCCCACGCCTGGGGCCATTCCGCGCCAAGGCCCAGGATGAGGCCGACACGCAGGTTGGCCCGCTGCTCCCAGTAGCCGGCGTCAACTAGCGCGCCGACGGTGCACCACAAAATCAGTTGATGCAACCGATCCAGCTTGGCGAACGATGCCGCTTCGAAGCCGGCAGGCACAGGTGTCGGCTCGAAGCGCCCGGCGATCTTGCAGGAATGCTCATCCAGATCGACGTCGGTGATTGGCACGCACGCCGGACTTGCCCGCGAGGAGATTCTCGGCGACCGTGGCATAGTCATGGCCAAGCGGGTTGCCCGTCCCCAGGCCGGTAATCCAGATCGGTTCACCGTGGTTCATGGCTTGGTCCCCGCGGTCAACACCAGCTCCATGCCCCAATCGAGGTCACAAGTCCAGGGTTTGTTGCGACCAACCGGTTGGAGCAAATAATCGGTAAGGCTTGGCAGACGTGCCAAGGGGGATCCCGGTTGTGCGTCGCTGGCCTGCTGCAAGTACAAGCGGCGCGCGCCGGCGCTTGCCAGACGGGGCCGAGCGCCAGCGCCAATGCGCATGCGCTGGGCGGGCCGGCCGTTTGGCCCGGCTCGACGTCCCATTCGGAAAAAATCGCCCAAGTGCCGGGCGGCTGCTGCTCGAGTTGCACCCCCAGGGCCGTCAAAAGTCCGTCCGCTACATTGGTCAGTCCGCCGCCTACGCCAAAATTGGGGCCGTGCATCGCGAACGCCAGGCTGATCGTTCCCGACATGGAATGCAGACACAAATGGGGGATCGCCATCGGCGAGACGCCTGCGCGCCGTCGGCCTGATACCTTTCCAGGGCCGCGGCCGTGCCGAGGCGTCCGGGCCAGCGTGGCGCCGCCACGACACTCCAAGTCGCCGAAATCGAGGTGGGGGAACTCGGCCAGGGCGTGCAACATGGCCGCGAGCGCAACGACCGTTTGCTCATCAGCATGCTTGAGGATCTGAAATTCAAGGGCCTGGGGCCGGCCGGGGCCCGGGTCTTTCCGCAATTGCGCGATCTCATCCAAGCCGGCGCGCACGGCGGCGAATCCGAGAACGGCGCATTCGTCTCTGTGGTCTGGATCGTCCATGATCGTGCCAGATCGCAATCGAGTTCAAGCCGCGTAATTGGCGGTCTGTACGGGAGCGTCTTGGAGCGCCGGGCGGATGCCGTCGTGCGCCCAGGCCTCGGCGAGGTGCGTGAGCCGCTTCATTTCTACTTCAACCTGCAATCGGTAATGCTTCCACTTGCTTTCGATCCAGTCCCGCGGGGACTTTGATGGGTGTGCCGATAACTCCATACGCCGCGCCCCACGGCCTGGGCAACAGCATGCGGTCCCAACTGCGCACGCGCCAGGCTGGTGCGAAAGTAAAACCGAGCGGAACGACCGGGAGTCCCGTGAGCGAGGCCAGAAGCACGACGCCCATTTGAGCCCGCCCTCGTGGACCGCGCGGGCCGTCGGGCGTGATAAAAAGGTGGGCGCTGCCGCTTTTTCGCACCATGCGGATCACCGCGCCGACACCGCCGCGCGTAGACGAGCCGCGGACTACCCCGACTCTAATATGCCGGCATACCCGTGCAATTAATTCGCCATCCGCGTGTTGGCTTATCAGGACGTTCGCTCGTCCCCGAAACGCGGTGGGAAAAAGGAGCGTCTCATGCCAAAAAGCGTAGACATATCGCTCCTGCCGTGCGTCGGTTGGATGGCGTTTGCCGTCAAGATAGACAAGGCGAAGACGTAAAGTGCCGATCCACCAGCGGATCAGCCACGTGGCAAGGAGCGCCACCAGCCCAATCAGCCCAGGATGCCGCAGTTTCATGACAAAACCCCACGACTCTCGCGAATCGACCCTGTTTACCAGGAGGCGTGAAGTTTCTCAAGATGAACCGGACGAACGCGGGGCGACACGGTTAAAAAATACGGAGCCACGGATTGAACACGGATTAAACACGGATGGGAATACAATTACTTTTCCCGTGCTCCGGCGCTTGCTGGTATAATCGGTAAATTAAACGGCTCACCAGCGCAGGGAGTTCCTCATGTTACGCATCGGTCGCGGACTCCACAGGACATGCCAGGGGATGACTGCGCCGCGAGTTCGTGCAGGTGGGCTTTTCCAGCGTGTTGGGCCTGTCGCTGGCCGACGTCTTGCGGTTGCGCGCGGCGAGAATTATCAGGTCGGCCAGGCGCGGTCGGTCATTTTTCTTTGGCTCTGGGGCGGGCCGGCTCAGCTCGACACGTGGGATCCCAAGCCCAACGCTCCGCTCGAATTTCGCGGGCCGTTCGCTTCCATACCAACGCGCACGCCGGGCATCCGCGTCACCGAGTTGTTTCCTCAGATTGCCGGCATCCAGGATAAAATCGCGATCTTGCGTTCGCTGACGACTTCGTCCAACGATCATGGCGTCGCCGGCACCATCGGCTTGACTGGCAGCTCCACGGGAAGCGTCGCCCTCGGTGGCGCCATGGCGGCCGGTTCGGTTCGACCGGCGACCGGCTCGGTCGTCGCCCGCGCCAGGGGCTTGCACGGCTCCATGCCTCCCTTCATGGTGATCGGCGGCAAACTCCATCAAGGCAAAAAGGCCATCACCGGGGAAGGCGGCGGCGCGCTCGGCGCCCTCTACGATCCCTTTCGACTCGAATATGACCCAGAATTCGGCACACGCATTCCCGCCCTGCAACTGGCTCCCGACCTGACTCCCGAACGCCTCGGCGATCGCCAGACCCTACTCCGGGCCTTTGGCGCTGTTCAGCGTGCCGCCGACGCCGGTTCGCGCAGCATCGATGACTACCGTGACCAGGCCCTGGCGATGTTGACCTCCACCGAAGCCATGCGCATGTTCGACTTGTCTCAGGAACCTCCCGCCATGGCTGATCGCTATGGCCGCACGCGCTTTGGTCAATCCTGCCTTTTGGCCCGGCGTCTCGTCGAACATGGCGTTCCTTATGTCCAAGTGAATTGGAGCGATCATGTCGAGGCTGAAGAGGATGCGGGCGACGGCGGCTGGGACTTGCACTACCGCAATTTTCAAATCATGCAGGATCGCCATGCCCCTTGGCTGGACCAGGCGTTTACCGCGCTGATTACCGATCTCGCCGACCGCGGCCTGTTGGCCAGCACGCTGGTGGTGGCCATCGGCGAATTCGGCCGCACGCCGCGCATCAACGACAAGGCCGGCCGCGATCACTGGGAGCATTGCTACAGCGCCCTGGCTGCCGGCGGCGGCGTGCGCGGCGGCCGGGTCATCGGCGAATCCGACGCCCGCGCGGAACGTCCCCACGAGCGTCCGCTGACTCCCGCCGACCTAGCGGCGACCATCCACCACGCCATGGGGATTACCAGCGAGCAGGCCGTCACGCTTGGTGTCCGCGTCCAGGGACGCGTTATCGAGGAAATGTTTTAATGCTATTCGCGGATTTACTGGATGAATTGAGCGGCAAAGGCCTGAGTGCCGTTCTCGGTCTGATTCTGGGCGGCATCATCGCCTGGGTGGTCGGCTATTGGTGCCGGCGCCACCTGCGGCACAAGGTCCTCCGCGGAGACGCGCGCGACACCGTCGTCATCCATCATCATCTCATCGAAACGGAATCCGCGACCGGTGCGCCGCTAGGCAGCGCCCCGCGGCCCTGCGCGTGCGAGCCCTGGGGCAAGAAGAACTGGGGCGCGTTATTCCCAACGCCCACCTCGCCGACGTTCTCCTCGATCGGGCCATGAGCGTGACGGCGAAAGACACCCTCATTTCGATGGAAGGCGCGGAGGGTTCCTTCCTCCTGGAAACTTTGACCGGTTTCGTGTGCGATCGTGCCGCCAACGCGCCTTTCGAGCATGATCTCTATGTCATGGCTCCTTGTTGCGAGCCCAAGGAACTGGCCGAGCACCAACCGATCAGTGTGTTGCTCATCGCCATGAAGGATTTGCAACTTTTCGACAATTGGCCTGCTTGCCGGGCGATCAAGGTCGAGCATGGCTCCGATGGCGCACGCATTTTGACGCTGATGAACCTCGCGCAGCGTTTCAAGGCCGAACAAGCCAAGATGGCTCAACTACGGAACGCCGGACAGCGAACCCAATATGTCGAGACGATGTACGTGCTCGATCTGGCTTTGGATCGGCGTGCGGTTCGCTATCGACGTGAAAGAAGTGCCCTGGGGGCGCTTCGAGAACGTGCTCACTCAATTAAACCTCGAATAATCTTTGCCATCATGTGCCGATGCCATGTTTCATTTTGCGTCGGCTTACTGACACTCCTGGCAGTGCCGCCCGCGCCAGCGCAGCGCACAGACGCGTCGCCGGTCCGAGTTTCCAAGATCCGCGATTTCATTCAGCATCTGCAATGGTCGCCCGACGGCAACAAGTTTCTGTTCACGCGCATCCACGCTGGCAAGATGGCCCTGTGGACGATGAACGTCGACGGCACCGATCTTAAGCGGCTCTTGCCCAACAATGCTTTGCCGCATTTCGACGGCCATTGGTCGCCGGACAGCAAGCAAATCATCTTTGTACACGACGTCCTGCAAGGAACCGATGGCCACTTGCAACTCGACGTCGCCAATGCGGACGGCAGCGGCCAAAAGAACATCTTTCCTTTCCAGAACGCCTTCGAAGAATCGCCGCGCTGGTCACCGGACGGCAAGGCGATCGCCTGGACCAGCACGCACGACAAAAACCAAGACATCTGGGTCATGGACGCCAACGGCAAAAATCCCAGGCGTCTCACGAGCGACCAGGCGGCGGACAACTGCCCCGCGTGGTCGCCCGACGGCCAGACACATCGCCTTTGCAAGCAGCCGGGGCGGCAACTTCGAAATCTACACGATGAACGCCGATGGCTCGGGCCAACGGCGACTCACCAAGCACGGCAAGATGGCCTATTGGCCGACATGGTCACCGGACGGCCGGCGCCTCGCCTTCACCTCCAACCGCGATGGCAACTACGAAATCTATGTCATGAACGCCGACGGCACCGGCCAGCGCAACCTCACCAACCATCCCGCGTATGACAACTACCCCGCCTGGTCGCCCGATGGCCGCAAGCTCGCCTTCATCTCCAACCGCGGCGGGGGCTATGATATTTACGTCATGGACATAAAATGACGCGATGATAACTGTCGCCCCATCCATCTTGGCCGCCGATTTCAGCCGCCTGGGAGAGCAAGTGGCCGAGGCAGAGCGCGCCGGTGCGCGGGCGAATTCACATCGACGTGATGGACGGACATTTCGTCCCCAATCTGAGCATGGGGCCGGTCGTTGTGCAGGCACTCAGGCCGCGCACGCGCTTGCCGCTCGAAGTTCATCTGATGGTGAATGATCCGGCCAAGTTCGTGCCGTCGTTCATCAAGGCCGGCGCGGATATCCTCATTGTCCACAAGGAAGTTCTGCCCGATCCCATACCGCTGCTAACCTCCATGAGGGCGCAAGGCAAAAAGGCGGGTCTCGCGATCAATCCGGACATGCCCGTGCAGGCGCTCGAGCCTTATTTAGCGTTTCTGGATCTGGCCTTGTGCATGACGGTTTTCCCGGGTTTCGGCGGCCAACCCTTTTTGCCGGCAAGCCCGGAGCGCATCCGGCAACTGCGGCAACTGCTCGACCGCCATCAGCCAGGCTGTGATTTGGAAGTGGACGGCGGCATCGAGCATCACACGGCGGGGCGCGGCTCTTCAGGCGGGCGCCAACGTCCTCGTCGTCGGGACCGGCATTTTTCGCAATCCCAAGGGAATCGCCGCCGCCATCGCCGATTTGTTCGCGCTTCACTCGCCTAATGCCGCCAAGACTTGATTGCAGGTGGCCGTCCAGCCGACGATGCCGCCCTGGGCGCGAACCATGTCGAGAGTTGCTTTTTTGAACTCGGGAAAATAGCTTTCCGTGCAATCCTCCACGAGCAGGCATTCATAGCCTCGGTCGTTGGCCTCGCGCATCGACGTTTGCACACAGACTTCCGTTGTCACGCCGGTGAAGAGCAAGTGGGTGATGCCGCGTTTTTTCAAGTCGGCATCCAGGCGCGTGGCGTGAAACGAACCTTTACCCGGCTTGGCGATCACCAGTTCGCCGGGCAGCGGCTTAAGGGCGGGGACAAAATCATTGCCGGGCTCGCCTTCAATGAGGATGCGCCCCATGGGGCCTTGGTCGCCAATTTTTAATGCGCTGCCACCGCGCGTCAGCTTCGCGGGTGGACAATCGCTGAGATCGGGTCGATGACACTCTTTCGTGTGAATGACCGTCAGCTTTTCTTCGCGAAAACGCCTAAGGAGCTTTGTCAGCGTTGGAATGATCGGCGTCAATAAAGTCACATCATTGCCTAGCGCGGCACCGAAACCGCCGGGTTCGACGAAGTCGCGCTGCATGTCGATGAGGATGAGCGCGAGCCGCTTTTTGTCGAAGGTGTAGTCGTACGGCTGGGCGTGAATGGTGGACATGCGGTTCCCTTTTATCCCTGTCGTAGAACCGGCGTCCCGCCGGTTTGAGCCAGGCAGAGCCGTAGATCCTCGTCTCGCCGGTTTGAACCGGCGAGACGCCGGTTCTAACGCTTAATGCCCCGCCATGTAGTGTCCGATCACCTTGCGGTCGGCTTGCTCGTTGGACGTTTGATGCACGATGCGGCCCTGCGAAATGACCAGGATGCGGTCGGCAAGTTCGAGGACTTCGTCAAGGTCCTCGGAGATAAGCAGCACGGCGGCGCCGCGATTGCGCGCTTCCATGATGCGCGAGCGTATCTCGGAAACGGCCTTGAAATCCAGGCCGAAGCAAGGATTGGCAACGACCAGCACCTCCACGTCCTCGCCCAACTCGCGCGCCAAGACGGCGCGCTGGATGTTGCCGCCCGATAAATTGCGGATCGGCAACGACGGCACCGCCGGCTTGATGTTGAAGCGGTCAATGAGTCCCTTGGCGCTGGAATGCAGCGCGATTCTGCTCAAAAACCATTTGACGCGGGTGAACGGCGGCCGATCGAAGGCGCGGAACGCCAGGTTCTCCGCGGTCGTCATGTTGCCGACGCAGGCGTTGTGCAGCGGCATCTCGGGCAGAATATGGAAGTGGTGCCGGCGAATTTCATCGCGGCTGCCGAAATAATTCTTGCCTTGCACGACCTGCGTGCCGCCGGTTGGTGCGCGTTGACCCGATAACACTTGCACCAGCTCGCGCTGGCCATTGCCCGAGACCCCGGCGATGCCCACGATCTCGTGCGGATGCACTTCCAGCGACAGGCCGCGCAGGACCTGCACGCCCATTTCATTTTCCGCGGTGACTTTGTCGAGGATGAGCCGGGCGCCCCCCTTGCTCTCGGCGGGCTTGGTTTGCCGCGACGCCGGCGCTGGAATCGACGCCTTGCCCATCATCATCTCGGCCATCGTCGTCGGCGTCAGGTCCTTGACATCACCTTCGCCCGTCAACCGGCCTTGCCGCAAGACGGAGACTTCATCGCAAAAGCTCATCACTTCGCGGAATTTGTGGGTGATCATCAGCACGCTGAGCCGTCCATCGGTGCACATTTGCCGAACCATGCCCAAAACCTCGTCGGCCTCGTTGGGCGTCAAGCACCGAGGTTGGTTCATCCAAGATGATGACTTTGCGTTTCAAGTAAAGCTGCTTGAGGATTTCGATCTTTTGCTTTTCGCCTGCGGCCAGGTTGCGGACGATGGAGCGCGGGTTGACGCGGAAGGGCATCTTGGCCATGAACTCTTCGAGTTCCTCGACCTCGCGCTTCCAGTTGATGACGGCCGGCACGTGAGCGCGGGCCATGATCATGTTTTCGACGACGGTCATGTTTTCGACGAGCGTGAAGTGTTGGTAAACCATGCCGATGCCCAGGGCATGCGCTTGCCGCGGGTTTTTCAGCTCCACGGAATGCTCGCCGACCTTAACGAGGCCGCTGTCGGGCCGATACGTTCCCATGATGCACTTGACCAGCGTGCTCTTGCCGGCGCCGTTTTCACCGAGCAGGGCGCGAAAGCGGCCCGGCTGCAAGGTGACCGAGACGTCGGCCAGAGCCGTCAAAGGTCCGAAAATCTTCGAAAGTCCAACGGCCTCCAGCCTGGGCGGGGGCTCGTGCGTCAGGTAGCCGTTGATGGGGACAAAGGTTTTTTCCCGAATGGACGGGCTGATTTCCTGGACCAAGCTCATGGCAGAACCTCCAAAAGGGCGGTGGACTGGGCGACGGCGCCGAAGACGCCACCTTGCATGGTGACCATTTTCAGCGCCGCTTGATGGTTGCCGAGATCGGTGGCGCCGCAGCAGTCTTCAAGCAACAAGCATTCGAAGCCGCGGTCATTCGCCTCACGCATGGTGGTGTGCACACACACATCCGTGGTGATGCCGGTGAGAATCAAATTTTGGATGCCCAAGCGGTGGAGCAACAGCTCCAAATCGGTGGCACAAAAGGAACCCTTGCCGGGCTTGTCAATAATCGGCTCGCCGGCGCGGGGCCAACTCGGGGATGATTTCCCAGCCCTTTTCGCCGCGAATCAATATCCGACCACAGGGTCCGGGGTCGCCGATGCCCGCGCCGATTGCGCTGGCTGCGCCAGCGTTTGTTGGCCGGCAAGTCGCTCAAGTCCGGGCGATGTCCCTCGCGCGTGTGCAAGATCGTGTAACCCTTCGCACGCATCGCCTTGAGCACCGCGGCGATCGGCTTGATCGGTGCCCGCGTCAGCGCAGATGTCGTAGCCCATGGAATCGACATAACCCCCCGCCCCGCAGAAATCGGTCTGCATGTCGATAACGATCAGCGCGGTATTACTCGGCTTTAAGTCGCCGTTGTAAGGCCACGGATATGGATTGGCTTGGACGAACGTGCCGGTCACGATGCGAAACCCTTTCACGATTTTTGGTCAGCCGCGACGCGCCAGCGGAGCGCGAGGCGCGTCTGACACGCGCTCCGCTAGCGCGTCGCGGCTAACCGACAATCAATGCGCCCCCGTCAAGACGCCTGGCGCCCCCGCCATGGCGCGGCTGCGCGACGAGGTTATCATCATGATGACCAGCGTCAAGACGTAGGGCGGCGGAGTTCCATAAATACGCCGCGGATGCCGAAGTCAGATTCTGCCCTTGCAGCGCGAGGCCGAGCGAGCCGGCGCCGCCGAACAAAAGCGATGCCCACAAGCAGCGCACCGGATCCCAGCGCGCGAAGATCACCAGGGCCACGGCCATTAGCCCCTGGCCTGTGGATATTTGCTCGTTCCAAGAACCGGGATAATACAGCGATAAATAGCTGCCGCCGATTCCCGCCAGAAAGCCTCCCAGGGCGGTTGCGCGAATGCGAATCATGTTGACCGAATAGCCCATGGCCGCGGCGGCCTCTTCGCTTTCACCGGCCAACCGCAAGACCATGCCCCAGCGCGTGCTCTTGAGCATCCAGGCGATGATCGGCGTCATGATAAGACCGATCAGGAAAAGCTCATTGATCCGTAAAGCAAAACGCAGTTGCTCCGGAAAATAGGTCTGCGGATCCTGGCCGATCAATTGGCAAAACCAGCTGCCGATATCCACATCGCCAAGCTTGGGCGCGCTGGGCTTGATGAGGGGCTTCCCCAAAAACTTGGCCAAGCCTTTGCCGAAATACATCATGGCGATGCCCATGGCCACGAAGTTGACGCGCGGCAAGTTGCACAGCACCGCATGCATCGCACCGAGTGGAATGCCCACGGCGCCGGCAGCCAACACGCCCAACCACGGTGAGCCACTCAGATAACTGACGCCGTAGCCCGTCATGGCGCCCATGAAGAGCGTGCCTTCGAGGCCGAGGTTTACGCGGCCGGAGCGCTCGGTGATGCATTCACCCACGCTCACGAAGAGATAGGGCGTGCCCACGCGAATGATGCCGCCGAACAGAGCGATCAGCAACAGGCCCAGATCGAAGCTCATGGTGCCGGCGCCTCCTTGAGTTGTCGCGGCTGAAACACGCGGAGCCGGCCGTAAAACGTTTCAAACGCCAGGATCATGATGAACATCGTCCCCATGAACACCTGGATCGAAGCTTCCGATACGAACAGCCGGCGCTGAATCAAACCGCTGGAGGCGTTGAGGCCGCCAAACAAAATGGCGACGGGGATGATGCCGAGCGGGTGGTGGCGTGCCAGGAAGGAGACCAGGATGCCGGTGAAGCCATAGTCGGCAATCAAGGCGGCGTTGGCCCGATGCTCGCTGGTGGTGATTTCCACCATGCCCGCGAGACCTGCCGCGGCGCCGGCAAGCGAACAGGTGATGAAGATGATCCAGCCGACGGGCAAACCCGAGGCCTGGGCGGCGCGGACGTTGCCGCCCACCATGCGGGCCCCGAAGCCAAACGTCGTGTGGTACATGAGGAGATACGCGACCAAGCAAAAGATGATGCCCAGACCCAAGCCCCAATGCACCTGGCGGAGAATATCCGTGACATCGTGCCACAAGCCGCCCGGGTTTTCGGCACCCGCCGGCGGCGGAATTTCAGTCTCTGGTGTTGGCTCTCCCTCGGAGGACTGTTCCGGTTCCGGTGGCAGCAATTTGCCGACCCAATACTTTTCGTCAATCTCGAAGGTGGACGGCTTGTTGGCGCTGGCCGGATCCTTCATCGGCCCTTCGACGAGATAATTGAAAACACCGATCGCTATATAAACCATGAGCAAGCTGGAGATGGTTTCATTGACGCCCCGCCAATGCCGCAGCCATCCGACGAACGCGATCAGCAAACCTCCGACCAACATGGCCGCAACGGCCATCGCGAGTTGACCCGTCAACGGCGAGGCACTGGGCAGGACCGTCGGCAATAGCAGCCCGGTTGCGGTGGCTGCCAATCCCCCTAGAACCAGCGAACCCTCGCCGCCGATGTTGATCAGGCCAATCCGAGCGGGTAAAGCGGTGCATAAAGCGGTCAAGATCAGCGGAGCCGCCTTTTCCAGCGAGTTGCCGATGGAAAAGACGCTACCGAAGGAGCCTTCGTACATACTGCGCGTATAGTTCGAAGGGAGCGACATTGTCGTGCAAGTACATGAAGGCGCTGAAAACCAGCACCGACGCCAAAATGGCGGCGATGGTGATGAACAATGTTTGCGCGAGGTTACGCATGGAGAATCCCTTTGGCGAGCGGTGGGGCGCTAGCCCCCTGAATCTGGTTTTCATTCCGGCTGGTCAGAATCAGGGGGCTAACGCCCCCGCTCGCCTTCGCGAATAGTATCGCTAACTCCCGATGACCCCTTCGACGAGATAATCCATCCCTTCCAATTCAATGGCCGTCTGCACAAGGTTCCTTCCTTCGGGGATCACGGTCTTACCGGTGTTGTCCTTGAGCGGGCCTTTGAAGATGATAAAGGTCCCATCCATGAATTGCGCTTTCACCGCATCGGCGGCCTTGCGCGCTTCGGGCGTCACCTGGTCGGCGTAAGGGGACATCTTGACGACTTGTTCCTTGAGGCCGCCACGCACAAGGTTTTTGATTTTTTTGCCGGCTTGCAAGGTGCTTACGTAATCGGTGTAGACTTTCTCCCAGTTCCATTCGGCGCCGGTGAGATAACCCTTGGGTGCGAGCACCGCCTGGCTGGCGTGATAGCCGCAGATTTTAATGCCGCGCTTCTCCGCCGTCTCGACGACGACCTTGGGACTATCGACGTGGCACGTGATGACATCGACGCCCTTGTCGATCAGCGTGTTGGTCGCCTCGGCTTCCTTGACGGGGTTGGACCAATCACCTGTAAAAATCACGGAGCAAGTGATTTTGGGGTTAATGCTGCGTGCGCCAGGGTGAAGGCGTTCACGTTACGCAACACCTGGGGAATCGGCTTGGCGGCCACGAAACCGACTTTGTCGGATTTGGTGGCAAACGCGGCCACGATGCCCGACAGATATTGGCATTCGTCGATGTAGCCGAAGTAGCTGCCGACGTTTTTCGGATGTTTCTTGGCATCCCACAAGCCGCCGCAATGGAGGAACATGACTTTGGGATACTTCTTGGCCATCTTCAAAACATGTGGGTCGAAATAGCCAAACGAGGTGGGGAAGATGATCTTGGCACCGTCGAGCTTGATCATGCTTTCCATGGATTTCTGGACGTCAACGGTCTCCGGGACGCGTTCTTCCTCGGCGATCTTGACGCCGGGCATCATCTTCACGGCGGCGGCGCCGGCGGCGTGAGCCTGGTTGTAGCCGTAGTCATCCTTGGGGCCGACGTAGATGAAGCCGATGGCGACATCTTTGCCGCCCCCTTGCGCGGGCAAGCCGAGCGCGGCCACCAAACCGGCCGCCCCAAGCATCAACAAAGCATTGCGAAACATCTTCATGAGAGGTCCTTTCTGGATACGAATGCCAACCAACCGCCGAAATCGGTGATATCGCGGGCCTGGGCGACGGCCCACGATTCACAGAGGAAGCCTTTGACGCGCTCGCCGTCCGCCAATTCGATGGTGCCGATCGCGAGTGGCGGCGCTACGCCGGCCACCAATTTGCCAAAGGCTTCGTGGCTCAGATCGTAGGTTTCGATGGCGATGGCTCCGGCTCGGGCTGTCGTCGCGAACCAAACCAGGGCGCGGCGGATCAAGGTCTAAAAGACCCACGAAGCGGTAGCGCGGTGCGGTCAGGCTGGCGCAACGAAACGCGCCCCCAGCGCTCGCAAGCTCGGATGCCACGGCTGACCGCGCAAATGCGCTCCGGCCACCGCGACACGAACCCAGCCGGGGCTGACGGCTGCCGGTGGCGCGTCGGCGGACGTTGACCGACGCTCGGGCAGACGATGCTTGGTTGCGCCCAGCGGCAGACGCCAACGCCGCTGCCAGGCCATGCCCAGCTCCGCTAAACGAAAGTCGCTGCCGGCCGGACCGATCAAGGTGATACCCCCCGGCAAGCCGCGCGGCGTGAAGCCCGCGGGCAATGCCAATGCCGCCCAGCCGAGCAAATTGACATAGTTGGTGTAATAGCCCAGGCGTTTGCTCCAGCTTCCCGAATCCGCTTGAACATCCGCAAGCGTCGGCAGCGCCGGCATCGTAGGCACCGCCAACACATCGGCCTCCTTGAAAATGCCCGCGCATTGTTCGCGTAAGTCAGCAAGGCACGCTTGCCGCGGAATACGTCGACGCCGCTGAAGCGAGCGCCGCGCAGGAGTATGTCGCGCGTAATTGGATAAACGTCGTCGCCATGATCTTGAAGGAACACGTCCAGCCCGGCCAAACGTTCCGCCAACCAGGGTCCGTCGTAAAGAAGGGCGCCCGCTTGCGAAAGGGGACGAAAATCAATCGCTTGGCGCTGTCCGCCCAACTCGGTCAGCCGCTGCACGGATTGGTCGAAAAGGCCGGCTTGCGCTGTCGCCATAAAACTCCAAATCCTGACCGCGGGGCACCGCAAAACGAAACGACGGTGGTTCAGCGTCCAGGGATGGCTCAGTGGAGAGGTCCGCACAGGGCTGCCCTGCGGCCACCGCGCACACGCGCTGGGCATCATCGGCGGTCAAGGCGAAGATCGAGACGCAATCGAGCGAACGCACGGCTGGCACGACTCCGTCGGTCGGCAACAGTCCGGGCGTTGGCTTGAGGCCGACGATGTTGTTGCAGCCGGCCGGGACGCGGCCGGAGCCGGCGGTGTCGGTTCCGAGCGCGAAGCTCACCAGCCCGGCAGCCACGGCCAGCGCCGAGCCGGAACTCGAGCCGCCGGCGATATAGTCTCGATGGAAGAGATTGCGGCATGCGCCATACGGACTGCGATCACCCGCGAGGCCGGTGGCGAATTGATCGAGATTCGTTTTGCCAATAAGTAGTGCACCGGCGGCTTGCAGTCGCGTCACGACCGGCGCCGACTTTTCCGGCGTGTAGGCGAACGCGGGACAACCCGCCGTCGTCGGCATGCCGCCAACATCGATGTTGTCTTTGACTGCGAAGGGGACGCCATAAAGCGGCAGCTTTTCCCCCATTGCCCGGCGGCGTGCCAATTCTTCCCCTTGGCGCCGCAAAACATTCGTGGGCACGCGTCCAATCCAGATCGCGGCATCGTTGAGTCTTTCCATGCGCGCGCGAATCTCGATAACCAGTTGCGCAGGTGCGATCACCCCCTCACCATAAAGGCGAGCAAGCGTCACTAGATCAAGGCTTGCGCCGATTGCGGAACTCAAAAAATCCAGACCTTAAAAAGATGCCAAGGCGAACCAGAAGCCAAAATGCCACGATCCCTGGCCGGGCCTCCAAGAGTGGAACTACTGCGCTCGCATCCTTCGCGATGTATTGTTGAGCCGGGGGTGAGCCTCTGAAAGCAAAGGCTATGCCAAGCGCGGCGCGGCTTATTGCTTCTGGATACGAATTATCGTAAATGGCGATGAGAATAAAGTTTATGTGCTGTGGACAACGTGAAATGGGCGCGCTGGGAAATCATGTCAGCTAATCGCTGCCTGCGAACCGAACAAGGCATGCCGCGTGTGTAGGCAGTAGATCCCACCTGCCGGGTGGGACCGTTACGATCCAGAATGCGCTTCGGAAAGATGTCACGCCGTTGCAAGCGTCGAGGTCCCGCTCGGCAAACGGACCTACTTCTCGCGAACCATGGTGGGCAACGACTCGGTATTGAGGCTGGCGCCAATGGTCGTCAATTCTTCCGCGAGTTCCGGCGGCGGCGCGAATTGGTCAGGCAAGGCGGTCCAGAAGGAGCGGCTGGCGTTGGGTCCAAAGCTAATAGGTGTCGTCAGATATCTCGAGTCCGTTTCGCGGAACAAGCCGGCCCAGCGCTTGGGATTCAGATTGACAATCGGCTGCCCTTCATCGTCGGGGCGAGTGGCCTGCAGCATCTTCTCGTAGTTGCCATAAGCGTTGTGCTGACCCTTCCAGTCGAGATATTCGCGCACGCTGCCGTCAGCGAAATCGTTGGCTTCAATGGAGACAAGCGGCTTTTCGGCGATGGCGACAAAGAGGGAGTTTTGCGCCCCGTCGAGATGAGCGGGGATGAATCCTTTTGGGTTTTTGCCTGCATAAAAGGCAAAAAGCGGCTCGGTCAAAAGCGCCGAGACGTGATTGAGCCTGATCCTGGCTTCGGCTTCGGGAGGCGGCTCTTTGGCGCCGGCGTGGATGCCCAAAAGCGAGCCGGCCAAAGCGAGCATGGTGTTATTGACGTCCAGATCGAGCGGCCTGTTGCCGCGGACCGTGACGACATCTCCCTCGCCGCGGATGAAGCAATTCTGAATATGAATCTCGGCGCCGGCACGGACTGCCACCGTGGCCGGCATCTTCATGGCTTCCTCCGGGTCGGCGAGCGTGATGAGACTCAAGGGGGCCCGTTTGGCGTGCCGAATGGATTCGGACGGGCGCAGGGTGAAGACGCAATCGCGGAAAGTGCATGATGCGGCGCTCCCCATCGACACGACTGCTTGGGCCTTGAAATTCGCCTGTTCGGGCTCGCGCAAGACGAATTCCAGATGCTCGAGCACCAGGTTGCCGTCGGCCATCCGAAAAAAGGCCGCGTCGGGGTCCTGCGTGGCCGCCATGTGCAGAATGGGAGCATAGCCAGGATAATTCTCCAAAGTAATTTCGGCGCTGAGGGTAATGGGAGCGACGTGCACGTCGCGCGACTTGCCATGCTTTATGAGAATGCGGTCGCCGGACTTGGCCAGTGCGACCGCCTGAAACACCGTCTGGAAGACGACGGGCCCGTTGTCCGCGGCGTCGGGATCCACGACTTTGTCGTTGGGCCTCAATTTGGGCTCGGCGATTTTGGTTTCCTTGACGGGCAACGGGTCCAGGACCATCGTGAAATTGAGGCACTTCTCGAAACCCAGGGCCTTGCCATCGGCGCGGCGGATCTCGCGCACATCGGCCAACGGTTGAAATGCCCCAGGATAATCTTCTTTCCACGGCGCCGCCGAGACCCAGATGGGCGTGTCTTTATTGAGCAAGACGGATCCGGCGTCGTTGCCGCCCGCTTCCAGCACTAATCCGCGGAAGTCTTCCAGATCATTGCACAGTTTGACGCCGCGCACCCACAAGGCGTTGAGGTTGTGGTAGCAATTGCGTTTACCTTCGAACTTGACGAGCGGCTCGGAGGCGGATGTCTGGCGTATCAAGTCTTGTTCGTCGCTTTTCTCCAAAGGAGCCTTGTCGGGATGACTGAACACGGAGGATTCCACCTTGAGCTCGCAAGTGGGATTGTCATCGAGGCGAAACGCCGGCCCGTTGATGACAAGGGCATCACAGCGCTTGACCTTGATGGCGATGCCGTGATCGGGAACATCGCCGCGCAAGTGGAAGAGGGCCCCGTAAGGCATGAACGCACAATCGGTCGGCGCCACCTCGGCAGGTCCGCTTACGCTGATGGCGGCTTGGCCTCCCTTGAAGAAGCATTGGTCGAAGGTCACTCGCGGGCGGTCTTTGATTTCGCCTCCCAGGTTGTCGATGGCGATGCAGGCAACCGGCACCAACGTTTTGAGTTGTGGAATGAATTTTCGTTGAGGCACGTGCGTTTGCACGAATGTGCAACTTTGAAAGCTGACCCTGGCGGCACCTTTGATGCCGAGCGCAGCCACGGTCTGCTCTGGAGTCTCGCTCGCGTCGATGTCGAAAAGTATATTTTGAAAAGTGACCGTCCCCCCGACCACCGTCAGGCCGGCCACGAAATCCGGACCATCCAGCCGAGGAACATATTTATAGCGAATGGATTTCGGCTCCTCGAGGTCTTCACAAGTGATGGTCAAACCATGCTTGCCGTCCCCTTGAAAAATCAAGCCTGCCTCGGGCAGATCGATCGACTTTTTCAGAGTCAACGTGCAGTTGACGCTTTTATAATCCGCCACTGCCTGGGCCAGTTCGTCAGACGTGGAAATCGAGAACTTACCGGCGCCTGGTGGATGGGTGCCGGTTTTGGGCATCGGCGCAATCACAGTCTCCTTGGCAACCGTCGCCTTGTCCACCTGCGCGCGCGGTGCCCTATCCGAGACCTCCATCCGCCGCGGCGGCGCCAGTGAAAGCAGCGCCAAAATCGATGCCAACGCCAGCGCGCCGAGGGATATCAAAAGCAGCGGCCGGCTGCGTGGATCGCCGGGCAGCGGTGCATCGACAAAAAGAACGCCTTCGGGCACATCATCCATGGCGCCGACTTTTTGGGCCACCTGCAATAAATGCTGCACCAGATGGGCGGGCCGTTGATAGCGATCCCTCGGGTCCTTGGCCATCATGCGCCCCAGGACGGCAGCCACTTCATCGGGCGTGTCGGGACTTAACTGGCGTGGATCAATTGGGGCCAGATGCTGATGGTGGTGTAGTTTCTTCGCCGCCGTGCCTTCGGGCACCGGCGCCTGGCCGGTTAGCATGTGGTAAAAGGTGCAACCAAGGGAATAGACGTCGCTGCGGCTGTCGGCCTCGCGCGGTTCCAGGGCTTGCTCGGGGGAAATGTAGTCGAACGTGCCAAGCGTCACGCCCGACTGCGTGAGGGCGCCGTCGTTGTGCGGCTCCAGGCTGCGGGCTAGGCCCATGTCAACCAGCTTGGCGCGACCGTTCGGGCTGATGATGATATTCGACGGTTTGACGTCGCGATGCACCACGCCGCGCGAGGCGGCGTGCTCGAGTCCCGTGGCAATTTGCAAGATGATGCGCACGGCGTCGGCAACTGGCAAGCGGCCACGCTCGTCGAGCAACATGCGTAGATTGATCCCTTCGACAAACTCGAAGGCAATGAAATGCAGGCCCTGGTCTTCGCCGCAAAAGTAAACGCGGGCAATGTTCTCGTGGTCCAGCCGGGCAGCGGCGGCGCTTCTTGGTGGAAGCGGCGGACATTTTCCTCGTCTTGGGCCATATCGGGCGGTAAAATCTTTAGGGCCACGATACGCTCGAGCTGAGTGTCGCGCGCACGCATGACGGCTGCCATGCCCCCCACGCCGATCGGCTCCAAAAGCTCGAAGTGGGCGAGTTTGCGACCGCGCAAGCTTCCCGTGAGTGAGGGTGCGATCGCGGGCAGAACGTCGGCGGGCTTGTTTTTGGAGATGATGGTCGGACTGTCGTCGCGGATTTCGGCGCCTTGGGGGAAAACGAAATTCCCATCAGCCGTGAAGAGGCGTAATTGGGAATCGCTCGCTCCATGATCGTTGCCCGAAGCGGGTGGGGCCGGTGCATCGGGTCGATTGGGCGCTTGATCGGACATGGAATAAACACACGGGTATTCGGCCCGCCCCTCCTGGGACACGCGTGCTGCCGCACCCTATGATTCGTGCGGCGTCAAACATCCTTGCGCCCTTGGCGGGCGGTAAAGAAGGGATACCGGCCCGCGTCCCCGTTTTTCTCCTGACGGGAGCAGGAGAGAGGAATCCGCCAATGGCATTTGCCTAGAGTATAAACAGACGACGCAGTATAGTCAATTATCGGTGTATCGGGAAACCGCAGCAATCCGCGTGCCGGCGACAAAGGGACGAACAAAATGGATTTGTTTAACGGGATGGACTGGGGGGCCTACAATTCCTTTCGCTATGCCGCCGCTCGCTTGCCCGAGCTCACCGAGTGGATGCGGTGGGGAAGCGGTCTCGGTTCCTACACCGCAGTTGGCGTCCTTTTGGTGCTCGCGGTCGCCTTTTCTCCGCGTGCGGTCGCATGCGCATGGCGGGCGCGGTCATCGTGACATCGTTTCTGGGATACTTAATTATCAAGGGAGTTACTGGACTGGCCCAAAGACCGCGACCTGCCGATGCCGAAAACGTTTTGGGTGCAGGCGCCGTGTATACGAGCTTTCCCAGTCGCGGAGTTTTTCTGGCGGCGTTCGCTTGGTTGATGGTAGCGCTGGCATTAGAGGGCCGCCTTAAGGCCCGCTCAGTGCGCGTCGGCGTTTATGCGTTGGCCGCGGCGGCCATCGTTGTTGTCTGCGTCAGTCAACTTTGGCTCGGATTGCATTGGGTTACTGATGTGCTCGCCGGGCTGACGGGCGGCGTCGGTTTGGGGTTACTGGGACGCTGGGTAATTCAAACCCGCGGGATTCGGCGTACCTCATCCCGCGGCTTGGAATCCTGGGATAAACCCCAAGCCGCGGGCTGAGGTACTCCGCATCCCGCGGGTATATTTCTATCGATCATATGAGAGGCTCCATGCCCCCTGTTCCCCTCGAGCAAGTCGCCGTGCACCTGCGGCCCGAAGACAACATCGCCGTCGCCGCCCGCGACTTGGCTTCCGGCTTGCTGGTGAGCGCCGATAGCACGATCCTCCAGATCGTGAAACGCATCGGCATGGGTCACAAGATCGCGATCCGCGGCATCAAAAAAGGCGATCCCGTCACCAAATATGGCCAAATTATCGGCTTCGCAAAGGAGGACATTGCCCCGGGCGACCATGTACATGTGCATAATATCGGCGCCGACAACTTCGAGCGCGATTATGCGTTTTGCCGAGACTGCCCGCCCCCGCCGCCACGGCCCGTCCCCGATTACTTCATGGGCTACGACCGCGGCGCCGAGCGCCCCGACCATGCACGCTACGGCACGCGCAACTACATCGCCATCATCAGCACCGTGAATTGCTCGGCGAGCACGAGCAAATATGTCTCCGAGCGGTTTCGCGCCACCGATCTCTTGAAGAAATATCCCAACGTCGACGGCGTGGTGGCCATCACGCACAAGCAAGGCTGCGCCATGCAATACGACGGCCCCGACCACAACCAACTCGATCGCACGCTCGCCGGCTTTGCCAAGCATCCCAATATCTCCGCCTACATCCTCATCGGTTTGGGCTGCGAGACCGGGCAAGCGATCCATCTGGTGGAAAACCAGGGGCTCGTTCAATTGAACGGCTCAAAGAAGAAACCGCTTGTTCTGACGATCCAGGAGTGTGGCGGCATCGGCAAAACCGTGGACGCGGGCGTCCGGGCCATTGCGAGCTTTTGCCCCAGGTCAACGATGTCACGCCGCGTCCGGCTAGCCGCGGACAAGCTTATTTTGGGGACCAATTGCGGCGGTTCCGACGGCAACAGCGGCGTGACGGCCAACCCCGCTTTGGGCGTCGCCTCTGATCTCTTGGTCGCTCAAGGCGGCACCAGCATCCTCGGCGAGACCACTGAGATTTATGGCGCCGAGCATTTGCTGACGCGCCGTGCCGTGAGCCGGGCCGTGGGTGAAAAGCTGATCGAGCGCATCAAATGGTGGGAATGGTACACGAGCATCTTCGGCGCCGAAATCAACAACAATCCCTCGCCGGGCAATAAAGAAGGCGGGCTGACGACGATTTTCGAGAAGTCGCTGGGGGCCATCGCCAAGGGGGGCAGCACTGCCCTCGTCGATGTCGTTGGCTATGCCGAGCCGGTACGCGCCAAGGGCTTCGTCGTCATGGATACCCCCGGCTATGACCCGGTCAGCATGACCGGCATCGTCGCCGGCGGCGCCAACGTTCTGGTGTTCACCACCGGCCGCGGCTCCGTCTTCGGTTGCAAACCGGCGCCTTCGATCAAGGTCGCCACCAACACGCCGATGTACACACACATGCTCGACGACATGGACATCAACGCCGGCGTCATCCTCGATGGCACGCCCGTCGCCGTCGTCGGCAAGCAAATCTACAACGAAATTCTGGCGGTCGCCTCGGGCAAGAAAACCAAGAGCGAATTGAGCGGCGTCGGCGAAGAGGAATTCGCCCCCTGGAGCATCGGCCCCACCCTGTAGCCCGCGACTCCGTCGCGGAGACGCCCAAACTAGCGCCTGCGCCAAACGGTTTCGCGCGCGATTCCCATCTTCACGAGCGCCGGTTCAATCGCCTGGTAAAACCGCAGTGAGTCGCCGGGATAACCTGCCGTCGGCGCCAGGCCAGGGATCTTATCCAGCCAATAACGATTGAACTCCACCATCAACACCTCGCGCATGTATTTGCAAACCATTGACGCCAGTGCCACGCAAAATGTCGAGGTGTCTGCCCTAGGTATGAATGTCACGCGCATAGCGCGGCCCAGGCCGATGATTTCATAGACGCTCCGCTCGGCGCCTTCCTCCCGCGCCAGCACCAGGCCATCGGTGAAGGCGTTCTGGAGGAGCGCACTGTAATGATTGCGGCCGCCATGTTTGTCGACGATGATCTCAATCGGTTCGTGGCCATCGAGGTTCAAGCAGTGTTGCAGCAATTCCGCAAGCGCCAGTGCCAGCACCGCGCCTTTGCTCCCCCACTTATCGACAAGCCCGTTAAACCGCCGCGCGGGCACGAGCACGCCGGCCGCCAATCCCCAATGCAGTTCCCCGTTTGCAGTCGCCGCGCGCCATCCATCGACGCCCGCTTGCAAATGATCCGTCTCGACAACAATCGGAAGCCGGGTAGTCCCGTCGAACCACGCCTCATCACGCATTTCGGCGAGTGAACCCGTAAATACGGCTTCCACTAAATTGGCGGCCGCACCAGCGCTCGACAAGCGGTCTCCTCCGCACAAAAAGCCGAGCACTCCGCATTCCAGGCAATGGAGACCTTTACCGGGATTGTAAACGAGCTTGGAATCGGCAACCAAAAGTCGGCCGTCGTCGTCTTCGCCGTGCCGGCGGACAGCACCGTCCATCTCGTCCCAGAGGTCGATCTCCGGCGCGGGAACCCGGCAACCGACGACGGTCATGACCAGCGGTCCCAAGTTGGGGCCGTAGCCTGCTTCGTCGATGCCAACTTGCCAGGGCATGGGTTTTCTCGCTATCAGAGCCGCGCACGCGGTAAGCGGTCTAGCGTGGACCAACATCAAATCCGCTTACTGCGTGTGCGGCTCCGTTTTGATAGATTATGGATTGCCATGTGGTTAGTTTTTGGGTGAAATTCACAATGTTAAAGGACAATCTCTTTCAGAAGATCATCGACCGCCAAATTCCCGCGGCCATCGTCTACGAGGATGACCGCTGCCTTGCCTTTCGCGATGTCAATCCCCAAGCGCCGACGCATATCTTGCTAATCCCCAAAAAAGTGATCCCCACGCATGCGGACATCACGGAAGCCGATGGCGACTTGCTCGGACATCTGCACCTGGTCGCGGCCCGTTTGGCGCAGCAATTCAATTTAAGCGACGGCTATCGCCTGGTCATCAATTGCCGAGAAAGCGCCGGCCAAACAGTCCCCCACTTGCACATGCACCTTCTGGGCGGCCGCGATTTCGGATGGCCGCCGGGGTGATATCGTTTAGCCGCGACGCGCAGCGGAGCGCGATGCGGCGGCGAACGCACGCTCCGCTGCGCGTCGCGGCTAAACGATTTTCGTGTGCCGTCGCCATGTCTCGAGTATACCCAGACCCAGACTCAGCCAAGCCAGGCCGAGGAAAAAACCGCCCAGCACGTCGCTAAACCAATGGGCGCGCAAAAAGACGCGGCTGAAACCGATTGACATGAGCCAGGCGCCGAGAGCCAGCACAATCGCCAATTTGGTGCGCCAGTGACGGTCGCGCAACATGATGGCGTAGCCTAATAGGCCGATGCCAATCGTGCCCCCCATGGCGTGTCCGCTGGGAAAGCTTTTGTTCGTTTCATACACCGCCTCGTCGCGCCATTCCTTAGGCGGGCGCTCCCGCTGAAGCGGCGTTTTTCACGGCCACGTTGAGCAAGGCGCCGCCAATCATGATGAGCGCCCAACCGACCGCGACACGCCCTTTGCCATGCCCGCGCCAGGTTTCCCAAATGACTCCCAAGGTGGCCAACACAGCCATCGCCGCGACTCCTCCCGAATACGTCACGACGATCATCAGCCGCCGCATTATGCCGTGATCTTGCCCCGCCCGGATCATCTCCCTGGCAATCGATTCATCCAGCGAAACCAAGTCGCCCTGGGCCAGGGCGTTCCAGGCGACGAGGATGAAAAGTGCAGTCGCCACGCAGGCAATGGCGCTGCCGGCCATTAGTGGTCTATTGAACTTGGTCACCGAACCTCCCTGGAACCGCTAGAACAGTGCAGCACATCCCTACCACATTTCACTTTTTGTATGGTTTCACTTTTCCATGGGGCCTCATTTTCCTCGTTTGAAGAAACTTGCCTAAAGTGCCGATAGTCTCGATGACGCCGTGAGATGCGGCGCTCCGCTGCCCGTCGCAGCTTTACAAAGATGGGTGATTGCCATGGATTTGACGCGCAGGCAACTTTTGAAGGCGGTGTCGGCAAGTTGCGGGCTGGCCGCCGTCGAGGGCCCGGCTGCCGCCGGCATCCTACACCGGCCCGGATGGGTGGACGGGCATATGACCGGCGCCGAAGCGCTGGTCGAAACGCTTATCCAGGAGGGAGCCGACTGCGTCTTCGGCATCCCTGGTGCCCAGCAAAATGAATTCTGGGACACCATGAAGACCAAGCGGCTCAGCTATCTGCTCGTCACCCATGAATTCGCCGCCTCCACAATGGCCGACGGTTATGCACGCGCCACCGGCAAGCCCGGCGTGATTTGCGTCGTTCCTGGCCCGGGTCTGACCAACGCATTGTCAGGGATCGGCGAGGCCTTGCTGGATAGCGTGCCGATGGTGTGCATTGTCGGCGATGTGGCCAACGGCGCGCGTGCTCGGCCCTTTCAGGTTCACTGCCTAGACCAAGTCGCGCTGTTGCAGCCGGTGACCAAGGAAGTTTTTGCCGTTGAGCGCGTGGGCGACATTCCCTGCAAAGTTCGCCAAGCGTTCCAGTTAGCCATGGCTGGTGAGCCCGGTCCAGTGGCCATCGTCATTCCTTATAACCTGCTGATCGAAGCGCAGCGCTTTCATTCAGGTCCGCTGGAGCCGATAGGGGTTCCGTATGACGGAGGGGCGGCCGACCGCGCGTTTGGTCTGCTCCGGCGCGCTGACCTGCGCGTGGGCATTTATGCCGGCCTGGGCTGCATGAACCACTCGGCGGACTTGGTGGCGCTCGCCGAAGTCCTGCAGGCGCCGGTGGCGACCAGCATCGCCGGCAAGGGTGCCATGCCGGAAAACCATCCCCTCGCGGTCGGCTGGGGTTATGGGCCGCAGGGGACCGTCGCCGCCGAGATGGCGTTCAAGAACGTTGACCTGGTCCTGGCGCTGGGAGTCAAGTTCAGTGAAGTCTCGACCG
Source organism: uncultured Planctomycetota bacterium (assembly GCA_963750865.1). Taxonomy (GTDB): domain Bacteria; phylum Planctomycetota; class Planctomycetia; order Gemmatales; family Gemmataceae; genus CAVVSQ01. The sequence continues at coordinate 288,703 of CAVVSQ010000008.1, read as the reverse complement.
GCTATTACTCGCTGCCCCGGCATCGGCACATGATTCACGTCGACATCAACAACGACAACCTCGGCAAGATCATGCCGACATCCGTGTGCGTCCATGCCGATTCGGGCGTCTTTCTCGGGCAAGCGCTGGCTAACAGCGACACCATCCGCCGGCCGGTCAACGCGCGCATGGCGGACGACATCCGCCGCGCCAAGAACCAAGAAGCGGCCTGCCATGCCGCAATCAGCTCGCGTTGTGGCGTCGATCCGATGGCCTTTCTGTTGGCGCTGCGGCGCGTGAGTGCTTGCGATGCCTTGACGTATGTGGATGTCACGGTTTCCCAGTACTGGGCCACCGAGACCTTCGCGGTCGACCAGCCGCGCACCTTCTTCAATCCGACTAACAATCAGGCGATGGGCTGGTCGATTCCGGCGGCTCTGGGCGGCCAGCGGGCATTCCCGAATCGACAGACCATCACCATCACCGGCGACGGCTGCTTTTTGATGTCGGCCATCGAGTTGTCCACGGCCGCACGGGAACATCTGCCCGTCAAGTTCTTCGTGCTCGACGATCAGGCCTATCACTATATGCAGGCCCTGCAGGAAGCCGCCTATCGCCGCACGACGGCGACCGTCCTGGCCCGGCTCGATTATCGCTCGTTCGCACTGGCCATGGGTGTGGGCTACCAGGAAATCGTTGACAACGCCGACCTGGAACCCAGACTGCGCTGCGCCTTGGAACAGCCGGGGCCCGTTTTGGTCCGCGTCGTCACCGATTACGGCCACCGCCAGGTCCGCTGGATCAAAGCCGCCAAGGACCGCTTCACGAAAGAACTGACACGCGACCAAAAGGTTCGCTTCATGGCGCGGATCGGCAGTCGGGCGCTGGTGCGGCATCCGGAGAATGATTGACAACCGAAGTAGGAGCGGGATTCTATTTCGCTCGCGAGCTACGGGCGTTGTCGGGATTCGCGCTCGAAGCTCGCACTTTGATCTGGAAACACTGTAAATCCGGCGTGTTTGAAAAATCCAACATGATTTCATTGAGAATGTCATCCACAATGTCGGCATCGACACGTTCTCTTAAGCGTTGCAGCTTTGAGGCAAGCGACCGTCGGTGAAGTGCCGAAATAGTGCCCAATTTTCGCCTCCCCCAAATTCAGACGATGCGTTTGGCCAGTTGATGCCAAACTGCGAGAAGTTGTTCGATTCTACACGAACTTTTCACAGCTGCCGCCAAAAACGCCGTGGAACTCCTCACAAAAACATAGTATCCTTGCAGTTCCCGTGACCTTCCCGCAAATCGGAACAAGGAACCTCTCATGGCGGACACGACGGCACCCTCGAATGACGAGCTTGCTTTGCCTTTGGCGGGCGCCGGGGAAACTCCTCGCCACGGTTTTCGCGGCCACGAGGAAGGGGCACCGCCCGTTTTTCCGTGGGGCCTGACGATTGCCATCAGCCGGGAGGCCGGCGCTCGCGGGGCGGCCATCGCCAAGCGGGCCGGCATCAAGTTGGGCTGGCAGATCTATAGCCAAGATTTGCTCGAATACATCGCCCAAGAAGGCACCTTTCGCCAGGACGTGCTCGACCATCTGCCCGTGAGTGCCGGCGCTTGGGTCGACGATCAACTCAATGGCCTCCTCAAGCAACAAAACCTGAGCCGTAACCCGTCGGTGCTCGATTTGGCGCGGATGGTGTTGTCGCTGGGCGCCCAGGGCGAAGTCGTGCTTTTGGGGCGGGGGGCGGGCTGCATCTTGCCCGCGCACTCGACGTTGCACGTGCGCCTGGTGGCGCCAGTTGCCGACCGCGTGGCTTATATGAGCCAATGGATGCGCCTGACCGAAGAGGAGGCAGCCGAGCAGGTCGGCAAGCGCGACAGTCGCCGCGCCGAATTCATCGCCACCCATTTTCATCGCAAGCCAAGCGACGTGCACCAATACGATATGGTGCTCAATACCAGCCTGCTGGGCGAGGAGCGCTGCGCCGATCTGATCGTGCAAGCCGCCCGAGCCAAGGCGGCGTTGGTAGCAGCCAAAGAGAGCTGAACCATTGAGCGAAACCCAGACCCCTTATCAAGAATTGCTCGACCGCTGCCGCCGGCAACCGCCGCGCCTCGCGCTGGTGCTCGGCTCGGGCCTGGGAGAACTGGCCGATTTGCTCGACCGTGAACTGACAGTGCCATTTGGCGCCGTTCCCGACATGGCCGCTCCCAGTGTGATCGGTCACAAGGGTGAATTGCACTTGGCAACCTGGGCGGGCCGGCGCTTGCTGCTCTTTGTTGGACGGTTACATTATTACGAGGGCCATCCCTGGCGGCGCGTCGAACAGCAAGTGCCGATGGCGCGCGAGTTGGGTGCGCAGCTCCTTCTGTTGACGAATGCGGCCGGCGGCATCCGCGATGACCTGGTGCGGGGCAGCGTGATGCCAATCGCCGATCACCTTGAGTGGACCGGCGCGCTATCTTGCGCAATGGCGGCGCCTTGGCCAAGCCCGTACTCCCTGCGTTTGCTCGATCTCGTTTGCCGGTCAGCTAGCACGGTCGGTATGACGGTCAAACCAGGCGTTTATGCCCAAGTGACCGGCCCTTGCTATGAGACTCCGGCGGAAATTCGCGCCTTGCGGGCTTGCGGCGCGGATGCGGTCGGCATGTCCACTTGCCGTGAAATCAATCGCGCACAGCGCTGGGCATGGAATGCGCAGCCGTGTCCTTTATCACCAACCGCGCCGCCGGGCTCGCCGATGGTCCGATTCATCATGATGATGTCATGGCGGCGGGCAGCGCCGGACGCGACCGCTTCGGTCAGCTTCTCGAAGCTTTTTTAGCCCTCATTTAAGGCGATCCTCGTGCGCCGTTTTATCTCCCCATTCCTCGCGCTTCTCTGCCTGGCCCCGAGCCTGCATGCTCAACACGCCTTTTCGCCTCCCACCGAGCCGGCCCAAAAAATTCACGGCGCACTCGTCCTTGCCGGCGGCGGTTCCCTCCCCGAGAGTGTGTATGATACTTTCCTTAAACTCGCCGGCGGGTCGGATGCGCGGCTCGTCATCATTCCGACAGCCGGCGGCGCCAACACTGCGCCGGACACCGACAAATATCTGGATTTCTGGAAGAAACGCGGGCCAGCAAGCGTGACATTGCTGCATACTTTACGCGCCTAGCAAGGCCAATGAATCGGACTTCGTGAAGCCTCTTACCTCTGCTACCGGAGTCTGGTTCGGCGGCGGTGACCAAACTCGGTTGGTAAATACCTATCGGGGAACAGCGGTTGAGACGGAGTTGCGGAGGTTGCTGGATCGCGGCGGCGTCATTGGCGGCACGTCGGCGGGGGCAGCCGTCATGAGCCTGCCCATGATCGCCGGCGGCAAAGACCGGGCCACGCTTGCGACCGGCTTCGGTTTTTTGCCCGGTGCCATCGTCGACCAGCATTTTCTCAAGCGCAATCGGGCCAATCGTCTGCTCGCCGCGCTTAACGACAACCCCGGTTGGTTCGGCCTGGGCATCGACGAAGGGACCGCCGTCGTTGTCGATGGCAGAGCACTGACGATCGTCGGCAATTCCTACGCCGTTGCGTGCCTGGCGGCGAGCACCGATCACGCCTCAAGTTGTCAATTCCTCAAAAAGGGTGATAAGGCCGACCTCGTCACTTTGAGCCGCTCCGCTCTGGCGCGAGCAAAAGATTATTCCCCCCCTTACGAAGTGAAGGAGGCCGGGGGGAAGGTGCCCAACGGCGCATTGATCATCGGTGGCGGCGGCGGCTTGCCCGACTCGGTCTGGAGCAAATTCATCAACTTGGCGGGCGGTCCCCAGGCCAACATCGTCTGCATCGCCACCGCCCTGGATAACCCGCTCAAGGGTGAGCCAACCGAGGTCGTGCGCCTAAAGAAACTCGGGGCCGTTCATGTCAAAACCTTGCACGCCCTGACGCCGCGCCGAAGCCAACAGCGTCTCTTTCTTAAAGACATAAACGCAGCGACTGGTCTTTGGTTCACCGGAGGCCGGCAATGGCGCCTGGTCGATACCTACGAAAACACCGCCGCCGCCGGTGCCTTTCACGCGATTCTCGCGCGCGGCGGCGTCATCGGCGGTAGTTCCGCCGGCGCCAGCATCCAGGCCGACTACCTGGTGCGCGGCGACCCGCTCGGCAATCTCACCATCATGGCCGAGGGCTACGAGCAGGGTTTTGGTTTTCTCAAGGGTGTCGCCATCGACCAGCATTTTCTCAAGCGCAACCGCACCTCCGACATGTCGCTCTTGATGGACCGCTATCCACGATTGCTCGGCATTGGCATCGACGAAGGGACCGCACTCTACGTGCATGGCACGACCATGGAAGTCATGGGACGCAGCAATGTCCTCGTTTACGATCGCACGCACGCCAACAAGGATGGCCGCGATTATCAGGTGCTGACGCCGGGAAGCCGGTATGATTTGCGCAGACGGGTCCATTTCAAATAATGTAAAATCCGCATGAAAACTTCCGACATACGCATCGACCAGGTCACCTTCGGCTACGAGGATTTTCGCTACCGCACGCCTATCAAGTTCGGCGGCACGGCGCTTGATCGGGTGACGCTTCTCAATGCCACGATTGCGGTCAGCACCAGAGGCGGCCGGCGCGTGCGCGGCTGCGGCTCGATGCCACTCGGCAATGTGTGGTCGTTTCCTTCCAAGACGTTGACTTACGAGCAGACGTTGGCCGCCATGAAGGAAGTCAGTCAGCGCATCGCCAAAATCACCGCCGACCACAAGGACTTTGGCCATCCCATCGACCTGGCGCTGACGATGGAGCCGTATTTCATGGATGCCGCGCTGGAGGTGTCCAACGAACTCCCGGAGCCGATCCCGACTTTATGTTCGCTCGTTTGCGCCAGTCCCTTCGATGCCGCCTTGCATGACGCCTTCGGCAAAGTTCATGGACTTAACTGCTATCACACTTACGGCCCCGACTTCATGAACCATGACTTGGCGCATTATCTGGGCTCGGAGTTCAAAGGAGAATCGCTCGATCAATATGTGCGCCGTTCGCCCCAGCCGCGTCTGCCGGTCTATCACCTTGTCGGTGCCCTCGATCCGCTCGAACCCGCGGATGTGACCACGCCCATAGACGACGGGCTCCCGGAAACGCTCGCCGAGTGGATCGCGCGTGACGGCTTGACCCACCTCAAGGTCAAGCTCAACGGCGATGATCTCCGTTGGGACGTTGAAAGAGTGTTGAGAGTAATGAGGATTGAGAGAGCAAGCGGGGGCGACGGACGAGGGACGCGAGATGATAAAGCGCCGGCATTTCCTCACGCCGCGCCTCCCGCCTCTCGCCTCTCACTCGATTTCAACGAGCGCTGCCCCAGCGTGGATTACTTGCTGGAGTTTCTGGCGAAGATACGTGAACAAGCGCCGGCAGTTTTGGACCGCATCCAGTACATCGAGCAGCCAATGGCGCGCGCACTGAAAGACACGCCCGAGATGCGGATGCACAAGGCGTCCCGGATTTGCCCGGTGGTTATCGACGAATCGCTGGTCGATCTGGAAAGTCTGAAGCTGGCGCACGCCCTTGGCTACACCGGCGCAGCCCTCAAAGCCTGCAAGGGCCAATCGCAAACGTTGCTGCTGGCCGCCGCCGCCCAAAAGCTCGGCCTATTCCTCTGCGTGCAAGATCTCACCTGTCCCGGCGCCTCGCTCATTCACTCCGCCGGCCTGGCCGCTCACATTCCCGGCGTGGCTGCCATCGAAGCCAACGCCCGCCAATATGTGCCCGGCGCGAGCAAAATGTGGGAAGAGCGGTTTCCGGGGATCTTCACAATTGAAGGTGGCGTCATGGCGACGGAAACGCTGACGGGTATCGGTTTGGGGGCAGGGTCGGCGCCCTAAGGTGCCGTCAAGATTCTCAACCCATTGACGCCAAGATAATCGACGGCATTGTGCGTCATTAGTGGCACGCCGAGAGCCAAAGCAGTGGCGGCGTGCCAGGCGTCCGCAACTTCCATTGGTCTGCCTTTTCGGTTCGCTACTACGACGACTTCGGCCCATTTGCGGCATAAGTAAACGTCGGAATCCTGCACTTCATAAGCCTGCAAGTAGGATTCCAGACGATGGCGACGTGCCAACCCCCAACGGTGGCTCAACGCCCATTTTTCCAATTCAGCCACCGCCATGAAAGAAAGCACCCGAACCTGGCCTACTAAACGCGGCCGATACCAGCTACTCCGACTGTCGTTCTTGAATAGATAACTGACCACATCGGTGTCCACGACGATGGCCATCAGGCATAGTGTCCTTGTCGGCGGGAGCGGCGGAGCCAGGATACGAAGGCGTCGATTTCAGCCGGATCTGGCCAAAGATCACGGAATTCGTCTAAATACCGGTTGAACTCATCGAGAGTCATCGGGCGATAACCACGAGCGGCTGTCGCGCTTCTAAATCGGTGAGCCGTTCCGCCGGAGTTGGCCCATTGATCAAATCGGACGATGGAAGAGTTCGCGTCGGAGTTGCTTTGGTTTTACGTGGCATAACTTTGACCCATTTATCGCACGTGCATCACGGCATGCGTTCTGGTGAATGCGATGTTCCGATTATACAGTCACCGCTCACCCGACGCAAATTCTAGGATCGCTATTGGTCTCTCCCTCATGCCAGACGGAATTGCGACCATTGGCGAAAATCACAGCATGCCGGTGTGCGCCGGGCGATGCGCGTTGATTGATGGCGAAGGATGTCAACGAAACGCTTTTTGCACCACCTCGATCACGCCATAGACCGTCAACGCCGTCATTAGCAGGCACGATCCCCAGCCGGTGATGAGCAGAAACCAGCCGTTTTTGTGGGTTCCCATGCGTTTGCGCGAACTGGTGAAATGCAAGAGGGGAAACATCGCCAGCGGTAGCTGAACGGCCAAGACGAATTGGCTTATAACCAGCAAGTCGGTGACGCTGTTGTCGCCATGCAAGTTGATGATGAGCACGGCGGGAATGATGGCGAGCAGCCTGGTGAGGAGACGGCGCATCCAGGGCTGGACGCGCCAGTGCATGAATCCTTCCATGACGACTTGCCCGGCCAGCGTGCCGGTGATGGTGCTGCTTTGCCCGCTGGCCAACAGGGCCACGCCGAAGAGCGTGCTGGCGAGCGCGGTGCCTAAAAGCGGTGCCAGTGTCAGGTAGGCGTCGCGAATCCAGTCGGTCTCTTCGGTGAAATGCACGATGTCGCCGTTGGCCAGCGTGACGCCGCTTTTGCCGAAAAAGACCAGGGCCGCGAGCACCAGGATGGCGGCGTTTACGAGGAACGCTACCGACAGGGCCATGACCGTATCGATGATGTTGAAGCGCAGGGCCTGGCGGATCGATGGCTCGTCGTCGGCGAGTTTGCGCGACTGGACCAGCGCCGAATGCAGATAAAGATTGTGAGGCATGACCGTGGCGCCGATAATCCCGATGGCGAGAAAGACCATGCCTTCTTGCGCAAGCTGGGCCGAAGGAGCGCCAGTCCCATTTCGGCAAAATCAGGCCGCGTTTGCGGCAAGACAAAAATCTCAACGAAATAACAGGCACCGATGGTCACAACCAAGACCACGATGATCGCCTCGATGAAGCGCATGCCTAGCCCCTGCAGGCTTAGAAGTAGCAGCACATCGAAGGCGGTGATGACAACGGCCCACGGCAGGGGAATATGAAAGAGAAGGTTGAGCGCCACGGCGCTGCCGAGAACCTCGGCCAAGTCGCAGGCGGCGATGGCTATTTCGCAAGTTAGCCAAAGCGGATAGCGCGTCCACTTGGGATAATAATCCCGACAAGCCTGAGCCAAGTCTTTGCCCGTGACGATTCCCAAGTGCGCGGCCACGACCTGCATGACGATGGCCATGAGGCTCGATAGGGCCACCACCCACAATAGTCCGTAACCGAACCGGGCACCGGCTTCGAGGTCGGTGCCCCAATTGCCGGGATCCATGTAGCCGACGCTCACCAGAAAAGCCGGCCCGGTGAAGGCACGCCATTGCCGCCAGAACCCACCGGATGCCGGCGGTAGCTCAACGGTGCCGTGGAGTCCTTCCAGGGACTTGGCGGTCATGGGCGTCAAATATTGACGGCGAATCGATGGCCACCAGTGATCCAAACAGGGATAAGCTATAACAAAACGTTGTGTTAGCTTAGCCTAAGTATTGGAGTCAGTCAAGGCTAGATCAGCACAAACACAAGCGGGACGCTTGTGCTACGCCGTAGGACAATCGTCCCGCTTGTGTTTCTTAGTTTGACGCGGCCTTGCATTTCTCCAGCGCCATGAGCGCGAAGGCGGTGCCGTATTGGCGGTGGTAGTTATACATGGGAAAGTCCCACCAGGTGCCGTCTTTCCCCTGGAGAGGAAGCAAGACCTTGGCGAGATGGTTCTGAAAGAACGGCCGCTCGTTTGCGGGGAGTTGTTGCAGGCACTGGGCGGCGTAGTAGTGGCCGTAGTAGAAGAAATAGGCGGCCACCTGAAAATGCGACTCGTGAGGAATGGGGCGTTTGCGTGCCAGATCGAGCCAAAGGTTACGGGCAAAAAGGCGATCGAGCCAAACGGTCATGACGTGGTGCGTGACGCGTTTCTCCCCCCAGAGTTGTAGGGCCAGGTTGCAGGCCTGGGAGCGTCCCAAGCTACCGCCGGCGCGGTTGATGGGCATGACGGGCCGATATTTAAGGTATTCGCCATAGAGATAGGAGAAGTCGGGGTTGAGTTGCCGCAAGATAGAAGCGATGGCGCGTTTGACGACTTTGGCATCGGGCTCGATGCCGATGTCCTTGGCCTCTTTGAGGGCGATGAGGACGGTGGCGGTCATGAAGCTGGTGGCGTCGGTGGCGGGCTTTTGCGCGCCGACGCGGAAATCGTAATAGCCCCAGCCGCCATCGACGGACTCGTAGCGGGCCAGGTAGCCCATCTGATTGCGGATCAACTCCTCGATGGCGCGCCGACGCTCGGCATCGTTGGGCAATCGTTTGTGCATGCGCACGAGGGCCTGAATGCCATAGGCGTGCGCCCAGATGTTGTAAATTGTGTCAGCGCTGGCACGCCGCACCTTGGCAAGGTTGGCCAGCAACCAGACCTCACCGCGGTCGCGAGCTTTAACGGCGGCTCCCGTTTCAATGAGTGCGGAAACGCACAAGGCGGTCACGGCGGCGCGGAACGCATCGTGTGCGCCAGGAACGGGCGCATACAGGATGACGCCGCCTTCATAACGGTAAGAGCCCCATGATCCATCGGCGTTTTGATTCTCGACCAAGAATTGAATGCCACGGTTCATGGCGCCGGCCAAAGCTTCGGCGCTAGGTGGATCGACGGGGCCGGGGCGTGGGCCAGTGATGTCTTTGTCAGATGACGGCGCCGCCAGGAACCATGCCGGTGTGCCAACGAGCAAAACCAGGCCTAACAACGCGCGACGCATGAGCAGGGTTTCCTGAATTTGAATAATTAGTCGTGGACAGGTCTGAGGTACTCCGAAGGCCCGGTTCCGCACACTCCGGGCCTTCGGAGTGCCTCAGACCCGGCCACCGCTATCGCTGGGACAATTACTTCTTCTCTTTGTCCGCCGGCTTTTCGAGGAGGACCTCGTCGCCTTCGCGAATTCCTTGGAGAATCTCGATCTTGGTGCCGCTCTTTTTGCCGGGAGTGACATAAACCTTGGTGGGCTTTTCGTCTTTTCCCTGGACGTAGACGAAGTGAATGTCGTCGTCGTTATCGTCAGTGAAAACCGCCGACGCGGGAATAGTGAGGGCATCGGCTTTGTGGTAGGACGTCATTTTGACAGTGCAAGCCATGCCCGGCATGAGGGCGGCGTCTTTGAATTCCCCCAGTTTGAGTCGAGCTTCGAAGCTGCCGGCAGCCACGGGTATGGGTGTGACTGAATCGATCTGGGCGGTCAGCTTTACATCCGGCAAAGGGGTCGGCACGACTTTGCCTTTGAGCCCCGCATGCACCGCACCGAAGTCCTTCTCCTCGATCGTGGCGCGAACAAACAGCGGGCGCGGCTCGACGATGGTGAGAAACACTTCATCGGGCATCAAGTTGCCGCCGCGCTGGAGCCGGGACTCCATCGACGACGAGGACCAGTGGCCGCGCACGCACTTACCATAATAGACGATGCCGTCGGCCGGCGCCTTGACGATCATCGCCTCGCGATCCTTCTTGAACTTCTCCAGTTTTTCGCTGGTGCGTTCGCGCTCGAATTTCATTTTGTCGAGCGTGAGCCGTTTTTGATTGAGCAGCAACGGCAAGTTGGTCTTGGTCTTTTCAAGGATGAGCGTTTGCCTGACGTTCGATTCCTTGAGAGCTTGTTCGCGGCGCGGCAAGCTCACCTTGAAAGTCAGATCGCGATCGTACTCGGCCATCTTCAAGTAAAACGCCGCTCGCTCGACGGCGTCGCGTTGGCGTTTGAGGATGATTTCTTCCGTCGATTCGGTGAGGTCGCTGGCCTTGTACATCTTCTCAAGTTGGCCAAGCTCTTCCTTGGCGTAATTCAGATAGTTGGTCGCACTCTTGACTTCCTGATCGGTCATTTTGATGAAGAAATCCTTGTCGAGCGTCAGATAACGCTTGAGGTCCTCGTCGGCCAGTTTCTTGGCCCGCTCGGCGAAGGCCATATCGATGGGCGTCGCCTTTTCCAAAGCGGCGAGGTCCTCACGAGCCAGCTTGAAAGAAAGTTCAGCGAGTGCCCGGTCTTTCTCAAGGTCGGTGATGATCTGATCGAGGCGTTCCATGTCGAACCAGACCAACTGGTCGCCTTTATGCACGTGTGCGCCATGGTCGAGGGCTTTGAGCACGCGCAGTTGGCCGCGATTCTCGGGAGTGAACGCTTCGGGACTTATCAGGACCTCACTCATGGCTCCCGACTCAAAAATCCCCTTGAGGCTCACGTCAACCTTGAACGGCCCCTTCGTGACTTTATGGGTGGTTTTTTTTGCGCCGGCAGCCGTCTTCACTTCCGCGGTCTTGACGGTTGCTTCCGACGGCTTTTTGGCCTTCTCCTTGGCGGGCTCGTCAGCGCGGACGGAGAAAGCGAAAAGAATCGGTAAAGCCAGCGAGCAAGTGAATCGCGACATCGGTAGTTCCTTAAGTGAAGACGGAAGCGCAACCGCGCGTGCAGTTGGTTTTTACCGGGTTTGCCGCCGATTTGCCAGCAAATTGTTTGTGGATGTCGCCCGCGCGCTCCGCTGCGCGTCGCGGCTAAACAATTCACCGGGCGGTGTTGAGTTGGATGCTTTTGATGATGCGGTCGACATCTTTGCGCAGCTCGACGAGGTCGCCGGGCGCCAGCCGAGCGACGATGGTGGCGCCGCCGCCGCCTTGGCGCAGCACGTAATAATCGAGTACCAGGCGTTGCTTGTTGAGCTCCGCGTCGACGGCGAAGTTATCGAGGCCGGAACTCAACGATTTAGGGCTGTCCATGCGGTAGATGTTGGCCTTTTGTTGATTGAGCCAGGTGCGCGCCTCTTGGTGGAATTGGGCGGCAGTAGGCAGCTTGGCGGCCGGCTCGATCGTCAGCAACAGTCCGTTGCCGCCTTTCTCGTCCAACGCGATTTGTCGGCCCGAAACACCGGCAACGTGCCAGCGCCGCGGATAGAGCAGGCGCACGCCCAGGTCCGACCGCTCGAACAGCAAGAGTGTGTTGTCATCGGTCGGCTCCAAAGTGACACCGCGCAAGTCGGCATCGCCAAGGCCGGGCGCCTGGCTCACCGGCTCGCGGGTCAGGACAAACGTCCCTTGCACGCTACCCTGCTCTTGGCCGGTCTTGTCCACCAGGTAATGCGTCCCCTTGACGTGGAGGTAGCTCAGGTGATTGGAAACCAGATCAAAGTATAGCTGGCCCTCGAGTTGATGGCGTGCCGTGCCGTCCTCGCCGATGCCGCGGACGGTTCCTTGAAAGCTGATCCGGGCTTGTTTACGGCCCACCAACGTGGTCAGTGAATCAAAGGTGCACGTAAGGCCGCCGTCGCTGATTTGCTCCAGATCGGTGAGTTCCTTGAGCGCGACCATGTCCGCTTGCCAACGGTCGCCGGTCTTGACGGCCTGCGACGGCAACAGGCCGGCGAGCGCGGGAGTAAAGACGTCGGTGCGCACCAAATCTATTTCACCCCAGGTGAGCGGACCTTCGGGAGAAAAAGGCACCTCGAACTGGTTGTGACGCAGGATCACCATGCGGCGCACGCTGGGACGCAGCGAACTTTGCTGGTGCTGCGTGCCGACGGTGCGCTCGAAGTCCATTTTTTGATAAACCCGCACGGTTTTGTCGACGCGTTTTTCTTTTTCGACCAATACCCGTTCGTCGAACTCGATGGCGCTCGATCCCGTCAAGGTAAGCTGCTTGTCCTTGATGTCAGCGCTCTTCAGACTTCCCGTGATGTTGACTCGGCAGCTCACGTGATATTGGTAACCCGGCGCGAAAGTCTCAAGCATGCGGATCGTTTGCTCTTGGCCAACGCCCCGTGCGGCGAGCAATAAAACCGCGGCAGGTGCGATCCATGAGCGGTGCCGGAGCAGAGGAAATCGACTGACAAGCCCCGGTGCGGTATGGACCGTACCAACGATTCGGTGGGTTATCTTCATTGCTGACGCCTCCCCGGCTTGCCGTTGTCTTCATTGGTTGCCGCTCATCATTTTACCGCCGCTAATGAGAGATGGTTAAGGCTAGTCCTTGACCGGCGCGCTTTTCAGGCATAGCGCCGGTAAGACCTAGCGATCCTAATGGAAGAACCGCTCGGTTTTGGCTCGCTGATCGGTTTACGCCACTGGATGATTTGTAAACTACCGAGCTTGCAACATTGAACACTTCATGTGTAAATTTGTCCACACAATGCACGAGAGAACAGGCGCAATTGGGGCGCGGAAGGCATTCCGAATGAAAACTATAACTTATTATTATGAAATATCTTATGTTCTAAAGTGTGACCAGGATTTGGCACTTTCTTGCTATCTCGCCGGGAATGTTGGCGCATTATTTGCGGTTAAAGGGAGCCGCACGCATCGCGGTCCAAAAGTTAGGGCCGAAACGCATCGTAACGACTCGCGAACCAGAAGATTTCTCTTGCCTCGTTGCCGAGTTGATCCCAAAAATCCTGAACCCTCCAGAGGCCGGGAAGTGTCTAACTTGATGAACAGGGAGTTGTCGGCAAAAGGCGAGCGCATCTTGAATGAGTTTGCAACGTTTCCTTGGCGGCAACGTATTAAACAACGGAACCAGACGCAGAGGCCTTGTCTAGAAGGATACGGGCATCGTGAACCCAGGCGGCTGGCTTGAGGCAAGCCGGCAGTCTAATCCGGTCCAGCCCGGACCGGCAAAGGAGTGATTACCTTGATCCGCTACAAACACCAAGCCCTTAAAGAATTCACCGATCAGCAGGTTCGGTTTGCTCCGCCCGCGCGGCGGCTCGACCATTTAACGCGGGCCGAACGCCTTCTCGTTGAAATGGACCCGGCTAAGGAATACCCGTATCAATATGTGGTCTATCGCCTGACCGATTATCGGCCCGAGGCGTACCCCGAAATGCTGATCCCAGGCAAGGAACTTGTCCATGACCTGGGTACCATGATAGCGGATTTGGCCCGATCCATGCCGGCCGTGGCTGTCGAGACCATGGCGGAGCCGGTGCTGACGCTGGATCAGATAAGCAAGAAACTCAACGTCACTACCAAGACGATCAACCGCTGGCGGAAGCGTGGTTTGATCGGCATTCCCATCTTGGTCAACGGTCGGCGGCACGTCGGCTTTTTGCCCTCGCTGGTCGATCCGTTTCTGACCGCCAACAAAAACCGCGTGGAAAAAAGCAGCAACTTTTCCCAGTTGACGCGCGCTGAAAAGGATGAAATCCTGCGTCGCGCGCGCCGTTTCACGCGTCTGGGCGCCGGCAGTTTGACTGAAATCAGCAAGCGCATCGCACGCCGGCTGCGGCGCTCCCCCGAAACCGTTCGTTACACCATCAAGAATTTCGACCGCGAAAATCCGGGACAGGCTTTGTTTCCATCGCTTACGGGCGCTTTTGACCCAGCGACCAAACAAATGATCTTTAACTCCTTCCGAAGAGGCATTCCCGTGGACACCTTAGCCAAACGCTTCGATCGCACGCGGTCCTCGATGTACCGCGTTCTCAATGAAATCCGCGCCAGCGGCTCATGGAACAGCCGATCGATTACATCTATAACGCTTCGTTCGACGATCCGGCCGTTGAAGCAACGATAGTCGCGGAGATGCCGGGCGCCGAGGAGTATGCCGAGAAACGACGCCAACTCCGCGTGCCCAAGGACGCTCCTCCCGAGCTTGCCTCGCTCTACGAAACACCGCTTTTGAACAAAGATCAGGAACAACACCTGTTCCGCAAGATGAACTTCCTCAAGCACAAAGCCAATCAATTGCTGGCCGGCATGAAGACGGCGAGCGGCCGCATCGACCCGCACAAGGTGCGCACTCAAGATCTTGACCGGGTCGAGCAGCTTCTCGACGAGGCCACCACCACGAAAGACCTGCTCATCAACTGCAACATGCGTTTAGTGGTTTCGATCGCCAAGCGCCACAGCGGCCAGACCGACAACTTCTTCGAGTTGCTCTCCGATGGAAACGTCTCACTGATCCGATCGGTGGAGAAGTTCGACTTCAGCCGCGGCAATAAGTTCAGCACCTACGGCAGTTGGGCGATCATGAAGAACTTCGCCCGCAGCATCCCGGAAGAGAAGAATCGCCGCGAGCGCTACCTGACCGGTGCCGAGGAGCTTTTCGACGCCGCGCCCGACAATCGCACCGATGAGCAGGCGTGCCTGGCGTCTGCGGAGCAGGCGAGCCATAAGGTCAACCGGCTCTTGGAATATCTCGATCCGCGCGAGCGGCAGATCATCCGCCTGCGGGCGGGCCTCGATAGCAATGCCGAAGCGATGACGTTGGAAAAGATCGGGGAGAGGCTCGGCATCACGAAAGAACGCGTGCGCCAACTTAACGTCCGGGCCATGAAAAAGCTTCGCAGCCTAGTCGATGTGCAGAAGGAAGAGATATAACCGTGTCCGCGATGTCGCGGACTGCCGAACCGCCACGGAGTGGCGGCCCACGCTTGCCAGGCCCTTCCATTGCGGAAGGGCCTTTTCCTTGAGCGTCAAGCGAGCGCTCAGGACATATTCATGCTCATCAAAAACTCCGCATTGCTCTTTGTTTTGCGCAAGCGGGTCACGAGCATTTCCATGGCTTCGACGGGATGCATGTCGCTGAGCACGCGACGGAGAATGCGGATGCGCTCGACTTCCTGCGGGTGATGCAGCAATTCTTCCTTGCGCGTGCCGGAACGATTGATGTCGATGGCCGGCCAAACGCGCTTGTCGACCAGGCGGCGGTCGAGATGCAGCTCCATGTTACCGGTGCCCTTGAATTCCTCGAAGATCACCTCGTCCATGCGGCTGCCGGTGTCGATCAGGGCGGTGGCGAGAATCGTCAGGCTGCCGCCCTCTTCCGTTTGGCGGGCCGCCCCGAAGAATCGCTTGGGCTTTTGCATGGCATTGGTGTCGAGACCGCCGGAGAGCAGCTTGCCGCCCGACGGGGCCTCGGTGTTGTGGGCCCGCGCCAGGCGGGTGATCGAATCGAGCAGGATAATCACGTCTTTGCCGTGCTCGACCAGGCGTTTGGCCTTTTCCAAGACGATGTCGCTGACGTGGATGTGCTCGGACGACGGTTCGTCAAACGTGCTGGCAACCACTTCGCACATGGGGCCGGCGACCGTGCGGGCCATGTCGGTCACTTCTTCCGGGCGCTCATCGACGAGCAACACGATCAAGTACGATTCCGGATGATTTTTGAGGAGGCTCAGGGCGATTTTCTGAAGCAAGATCGTTTTGCCGGCACGGGGCGGCGAGACGATCAGGCCGCGCTGCCCTTTGCCGATCGGCGTGACCAAATCGACCACGCGCATGTTGAGCTCTTCGGCCGACGATTCCAGGATGAGTCGGCGATTGGGATGCAGCGGCGTGAGGTCTTCGAACGTCGTCGGGGAAACCCGATGCTCGGGATTGGCGCCGTTGACCTGGTCCACCTGCATGAGGGCGAAGTTGTCTTGCCCTTCGACCGGTAGCCGGATGGGGCCTTCAACGATGAGCCCAGTCTTGAGGCCCAGCCGGCGAATTTGGCTTGGAGAGACATAGATATCTTCGGGCGAGGCCAAATAGTTGTGGGCCACGCTACGTAGGAAGCCGTAGCCATCGGGCAAAACTTCGAGGGTGCCCGAGCCGCGCACCACCATGCCGCG
The DNA here is from genome assembly GCA_963750865.1 of uncultured Planctomycetota bacterium. GTDB lineage: Bacteria > Planctomycetota > Planctomycetia > Gemmatales > Gemmataceae > CAVVSQ01. The sequence continues at coordinate 272,492 of CAVVSQ010000008.1, read as the reverse complement.
CTCGATCTGACGGCGAACGATGCCCATGATGAGTTGGCCGCGGTTCATGCCCGTGTGTTCGTTGATGCCTTCGCGCTCGGCATAGGCGAACAGCTTGGGCATGGGCAGGCGGTAGAGATCGTCGAGGCGCGTGCCGGGAGGAGGAGAGGAACCGCCGCCGGACGTGGGGCCTGTCGGCGGTGGAGTCGCCGGAGATGGGATGGACGGCGGGGCGCTGCCGCCGCCGGGGCCGACTTCAAGCGGTTTGCGCATCAAGCGTCTGCGGGTCAAGTTGCCAGCCACGTTGCTGGAACCGTCGTCGCTACGAGCGACGGCCATGGTGTCTCCTCCAAGAAATAAAAATCTTTCAATGAAACGTATTTTCCAGCAGCCAGGACTGGAAATCACGCAACTTTACCTGGCGGCATATGCACGCTGCCCAACGCTCGGCCGGGAAGTGGTATCCCGCCGCTGGCAAAGTTGAAACATGCTCGGATCGATGGACAAGGAACCGACGACTCGCCGCGAGTCTATCCGTTAGCCGCGAGCCTATGGAAAGCGAGCCCTCCTCCTGCTTCGTCCCCAAGTTAAGGGACCAAGCCGACTGAGCAAACGTATCTTGATCGTGTGGGTGGAAAAAGGAAAGCGCAATTTTGCCAAAAACTCGTTTTTTTTGCTGGATTAGTTGTTTGGACTGGCAAGTTGCGGATGTCTTTGACCGAGGGCGGAAACCCCCACGAATCAAGAAGCATATCTCCATTATGACATAAAATCGAAAAAGGGAAAGGGGAGAAATCAGCCAGTGTGCAAAAAAGTGGGCCATCCTGTGCCAGATCCGCAGGATTCGGAGTACTTCAGCCCGCGGCTTGTTTTGGGAAAATGCGCCAAGCCGCGGGATGAGGTGCTCCGAATCCCGCGGATGCGTTATCATTTACCTATACTTCACGGATTCGTGCCCATGCTTCGCTTATCCCTATTTTTCGCGTCGATTCTCACCGGGACTACGGTGCGCGCCGGCGATTTGCCCGCGATCATGCCGGCCAACTTCAGCCAGGTGGTGGGTCAATACCGCATCAGCAGCCAGGCAACCCCGCTGGCCGTGAAAGTCGGCGAGCCCATCACCCTGACGGTCGCCATCCAGGGTGAGGGGCCTGCCGACCATCAGCCTGAGCGCAAAAACTTACATATCTTTCCGGACGACATCGCGGTCAGCTTCCACATCGAGCCTCTTACCGACCGCGATAAGACCATCGCCGCATGAGGGACGTTGGGAATTTGTTTATCGCTTGCAACCGAAAAGCACCAAGGTCAAGGTGATCCCGGAACTGCAACTGGTTTTCTTGCCGACCGGTGCCAGCCAGTGTCAGAGCAGCTTTAGCGACGAAATCCCCATTACGGTGACGCCCCGCTCGGAAGCGACGGCGGAATCGCTGGCGCTCCGAGTCGTGCAAGCCCCCGCGCGGTTTTATCAACTTCGTCCGCTTCCCGAGGTGCTGGCCGACGATTCGCCCGCGGCGTCCCCCGGTCCCTGGCTGCTCGGACTCATGCTGGTGGTGCCACCGCTTTTTTGTTTTGGCGGATATCAGCTATGGCGTCGACTAAATCCCGGCGCGGCCCAGCGCGAATCGTGGCGCCGCAGCCGGGCGGCTCGATCGGCCATCGCCAACTTGGGAAAACCAAGTACTGAGATTCCGACCACGCGCACCATAGCCGTCCACTTTCTACGCCAGCGTTTCGATCTTTCCGCCCAGGACCCTACGCCCGTCGAAGTCGCCCGCTGTCTGCGGCGTCAAGGCATTGGCAAGGCTTTGGCTGGCGATTGGCAGGCCTTTCTCGAGGGGATCGACCGCTATCGTTTCGCGTCCGTTTCAGCGCCGGCATGTTTCTCGCTGCAAAGCGACGCAGTGCGCCTGATAAAAGCAGTGGAGGCCGACGCATGCCATTCGTGACCCCATGGGCAGCGCTAACGCTGCTATGCTTTGCTCCGCTGCCAGGGGCCGACAGCATAACGCCGCAATCGGCGCCACGCTTAGCCGATTTTTATACAATCCTTGGCACGCCCAGCGCAGTGCGCTATTACAACCTCGGCAACGCCGCTTATCTTGCCGATCGCCTGCCCGAAGCGATTCTCGCCTACCGCCGCGGACTTCGCCTCGATCCCAACGACACCGGCATGCGCGACAACCTGGATTATGCCCGTGCCAGGGTGCAAGGGCCGTTCGCGTCCTGGGCGGACTCCGGAAGAAGATCATCTGGCCGCCATGGCTGTATCGGCCATCGGCGTGGCAAGTGTTGCTCGCTGTCGCTTCGGCCTTTATGGCGTTGCGTGCCTGTTGCTGACACGCTGGTATATGACGCGCCGCCGCGCGTTAATGGCGCGTGCGGTCGTCGTCTTTGTCTTGGCCGCCGCCGGTGGAGTGGGTTGGCTCTCGCTGGAAAGCAACGCCGCCTGGCGCCGGCAGCATCCGCTGGTGGTTATTCGCACCGACCGCTTGCCGCTCCGCAAAGGCAATGGCCCGAGCTATGAAGTCAATGCCGACTTGCCGCAACTGGCGCGGGCATGGAAGCGCGCCGCGTGCGTGAGCGCGGCGGCTGGCTGCAAATTCAGTTCGCGGGCGGGCGCCGTCGGGCTGGGTGGAAAAGGCGGCCGTTCTCGTGGATGAATAAGGGCCACGGATGAAACACGGATCGAACACGGATAAATCGAAAACAAACCTGCTATTCCATCCGTGTTCGATCCGTGTTTCATCCGTGGCTGTGTTTCCGCGTGCGCTCCAAGTTACAATGAACCGATGGGACGTCCGCTTTCTTCGAGCCCCCGCCCTGCTTATGTCCAATGACACGCATCAGCGACTATCTCGCCCAGTTCAGCCAGGCACGCACGCAGATCATCGAGCAACTGCGGCGGACCATCGTCGGGCAGGCGGACGTCATCGAGCAAATCCTCGCCGCCATCTTCACGCGCGGCCATTGTCTGCTCGTCGGCGTGCCCGGCCTGGCCAAGACGCTCATGGTCAGCTCGATCAGCCAAATCCTCGATGTCACGTTCAAGCGGGTGCAGTTCACGCCCGACCTGATGCCGTCGGACATCACCGGCACGACCGTCCTCGATGAAAACGAAGCCGGCAAGCGCGAGTTTCGCTTCGTGAAGGGGCCGATCTTCGCGAACATCGTCCTGGCCGACGAGATCAATCGCACGCCGCCGAAGACGCAGGCCGCCCTGCTCCAGGCGATGCAGGAACGCCAAGTGTCCGCCGGCCAGGAAACGTACAACTTGCCCGACCCGTTCTTCGTCATCGCCACGCAAAATCCCGATCGAGCAGGAAGGGACGTATCCGCTGCCGGAAGCGCAGCTCGACCGCTTCATGTTCAACATCAAGGTCGATTATCCAGCCTTCGACGAGGAAAAACGCATCCTCGACATGGCCACGCGCGAGGAGCCGGCGGAGATCACCAAGGTGCTTGAGCGGCCGGGCGATTCTCAACATGCAGAAGCTGGTGCGCTCGGTGCCGGTCGGCGATTACGTCAAGGATTACGTGACGCGGCTGGTGCGAGCGACTCGGCCCAAGGATCCGACGGCCCCCGAGTTCGTCAAGAAGATGGTCGACTGGGGCGCCGGGCCGCGGCCGGCATCTTCCTTGTCCAGGGCGCCGGCGCATGGCCGCGATGGATGGCCGCTTCAGCGTGGCCATCGACGATGTCAAGAAGGTCGCCATCCCCGTGCTGCGGCATCGCATCAGCACGAACTTCCAGGCCCAGGCGGAAGGCAAGACCAGCGAGGACGTGATCGGGCAACTGTTGCAGGTGATCGAGGACCCGGAGATCGCGAAGTACGAGAAACGCAAGAAGTGAATGCGCGGGAACCATGAGTGACAATGTCATGATAGTCGCTATGTTGGCCAATCGTCGACCGCTTGGCGGCTTAGCGGCCAGTGGCCTATCAGCGTCACGCGCGGCCACGGCTTCCAGCTGGCCCCGACCAAAAAACCTGGGACAGCGTCGCCGGCAAGGCGGCCAACTTCCTCAAGGGCACCCAAGAAGCCAACGGCGGCTGGAGCACCGCCAAAAGCCCCGGCGTGACCGGCGTGGTCCTCACCGGCCTCCTCAAGTCCGGCGAGGTCACCGTCGAAGGATCCCGTCGCGGAGAAGGCGCTCAACTATATCGAAAGCCTCGTCAATCGCGAGCATAAGCACATTGCCGGCAAAAACGCCAAGGTGCAGTTGCAGAACTACGTGACCAGCATCAACGTGATGGCCCTGGTGGCAGCCAACCAGGCGGACAAGTACAAGGGCGTCATCGGCGATGCCGTCACCTTCCTCAAGCACCTGCAATGGGACGAGGAGGAAGGCAAGGATGCCACCAGCGATTACTATGGCGGCGCCGGCTACGACAGCAAATCGCGTCCCGATCTGTCCAACACGCAATTCTTCCTCGACGCGCTCAAGGCCGCCGGTTTGCCCAAGGACGATCCAGCCTTCAAAAAGGCCCTGGTCTTCGTCAGCCGTTGCCAAAACATCAAAGGCGAAACCAACGATCAGCCTTGGGCCAAGCTCATCAACGATGGCAGCTTCATCTACACGCCGGCGACAGGCGGCGTCACCAAAGTCGTCGACAAGGCCGACGCCGACGGCAGCCTGCCCGGCTACGGCAGCATGACCTACGCCGGCATCAAAAGCCTGATTTATTGCGGCGTCTCCAAGGACGACCCGCGCGTCAAGAAAGCCTATGAATGGATTCGCAACAACTACTCCGTGGACAAGAACCCCGGCATGCCCGAGGCACGATCGCAAATGGGGCATGTACTACTACTACCACACGATGGCCAAATCCCTCGATGCGCTGGGCATCGATGTCGTCGATCGACGCCAAGGGCCAAAAGCACGACTGGCGCAAGGACATTACCGAGGCGCTTGCCAAACGCCAACGCCCCGACGGCAGCTTCGCCAACGTGCCCAACTGGATGGAAGGCGATCCCAATCTGGACACCGGCTATGCGCTGATGGCATTGAGTTACTGCCGGCCGAAAAAATAGTGGCGAGGGTGAGTGGCGAGTAAAATGCACAAGAATTACTCACCACTCGCCACTCGCCCTCGCCCCTCGTCCTGTCCGCTTATGTGCTCGAGAGCGAGCATCAGGGCTTGGGTACCTTTGCGGCCATAGCCTTGCGCCTGGACGGCGAGATAAAGTTGGTTGGCGAGGGCCAGGCCAGGCATGACGAGGCCGAGGCGTTTGGATTCGTCCAGGGCGATGCCCATGTCTTTGATGAAATGCTCGACATAGAAGCCGGGCTCGAAATTGCGGGCCAGAATGCGCGGGCCGAGGACTTCCAGCGACTTGCTGCCGGCGGCGCCGACGCGACACGGATTTGAGCACCGTCTCCAGGTCTAGCCCCGCCTTGTAGCCATAGAGGAGCGCCTCGCAGACGCCGACCATGTTGGAGGCGATGAGAATCTGATTGACCATCTTGGTGTGTTGGCCGGCGCCGGCGCCGCCTTGATGGATGATGGTTTTGCCCATGCACTCGAACAAGGGCCGCATGCGCCTCGACCACGTCTTTGTCGCCGCCGATCATGATCGACAGGCCGGCGTTCTTGGCGCCGACGTCGCCGCCGGAGACCGGGGCATCGACGCTGTAGACGCCTTTGGCCTTGGCCGCCTCGTAGATCTCGACGGCCAGCGACGGCTCGCTCGTCGTCATGTCCACGAGGACCGCGCCGGCCTTGGCGCCGGCCAGCGCGCCGCTGGGCCCCAAGTAGACCTCGCGCACGTCCTTGGGAAAGCCGACGATGCCGAAAATCACGTCGGCGTTCTGGGCCACCTTCTGCGGCGAGTCGGCCCAGGCGGCGCCCGCTTCAAGAGCGGCGTCGGCCTTGTCCTTGCTGCGGTTGAAGACCGTCGCCTTGTAGCCCTTGGTCATCAGGTGCTGGCACATCCAGCGACCCATGACGCCCGTGCCGATCCAACCCATACGCGTCTTGCCCGGTTCCGCTTTGCTGATTGCCATGGCGTTCTCGCGGTGATTTTATTTGACGTTCGGTTAGCCGCGACGCGAATGCGGATGCGCGAGAACGGCTGCCGCCCGCCGCGCTCCGCATTCGCGTCGCGGCTAAACGATATCGTAGAGGGATTCGTCGGCGGCGGCCATGCATGGGCGATTCGCGGTTGCGACGCACATTCCCTTCCCTGTATTGTTAAGAATGTCTTCATGACTCGTTCACGGATATTGGATCATGATTCCGAAACTGCGCGCTCCCGATCGTTCTTGTTCACGGCTTGTTGGGCTTTGGCCGCGTCCGCGTCGGCGGCATCACGCTGGCCAATTATTTCCCCGGCATCCCGAATGCCTGGAGGCGGCGGGCAATCGGGTGTTCGTGCCGTGCCTCAGCCCCACCGGCAGCGTGGCCGTGCGTGCCGCGCCAATTGAAGGCGTTCATTGAGCGCGAGTCGCCGCACGAGCCGGTTCACCTTGTCGCCCACAGCATGGGCGGCCTGGACGCGCGTTACATGATCTCCTGCCTGGGGATGGCCGAGCGGGTGCTGACGTTGACCACGCTGGGCACGCCGCACCGCGGCAGCTCGTTCGCCGATTGGGGCATCACGCGGCTGGAACGGATCGTGAAGCCGGTGTTCCATTTTCTCGGCGTGCCCACGGAGGCCTTTTATGATTTGACGACGACGCGCTGCCGGCATTTCAACGACCAGGTGCGCGATGCCCCAGGCGTGCGCTATTTCAGCGTCGCCGGCCGACACGACGGCAGCCTGGCGAGCGCGGAGTTTCTGCTCCCCTATCGCATCATCTTGGGCAGCGAAGGGGCCAACGACGGCATGGTATCGGTGGCGTCGGCGACCTATGGCGAACGCCTCGATATCTGGGACGGAGATCATTTGAGCCTGGTCAACCTCGACAGCCCCCTGGGGCGGTATCGCAGGACCTGGCGCGACCCGGCGGCGCGATATGGTTCGCTGTTGCGGCGGTTGGCGGACGCGGGGTTTTAAGCCTAATGACGGTGCCGTGATTCGGCGACACTAGCCCGAAGCGTAAGTGAGGATCACCGGCTTACGCTTCGGGGCTTGTATCGCAAGTGCCCCGGAAAGCGAATCCGCGGGTTTCGGAGTACCTCAACCCCGCGGCTTAGAGATGCTGGAAAGGAACTCTACCCACCCTCTGTATCTTCCACCCGCCCCCCCTTACAACCCTTTTTCTCACTACAATCGGCATCTTCGGTAGATTTTTCCTAAACCACCAATGATCGGCTGCCGATAATCCAAGCACGTACTCTTGGATTGCGCCAGGGAGGCGGTAGTCCCGTTCCATGGGGTGGCACGATGAAGCGATGGATCGTCACGTTCCTAGGTCTGATCCTGACCGTGGGAATGAGCACCGGCTGCCAGCAAAAATGCTTCATCGCGGAAAAGGACTTCTACGATCGCAACTTGCTCCCCCCGGGCCTTGAAGATGGCGATCCCACCCCGCTTGTGGAACCGACCCATGCCCTCACCGCTGCCCCTCCTACCATCGACAATCCTGATCGGCCGGCTCGCCCCTTGTCCTTGCAAGAAGCTATCGCCATCGGCCTGGAAAACGGCACCAGCGGTTCCCGAAACGGCGGCGCCAACACGCCGGGAACCGTCGATGACAGCCCAGCCGTCGTCACTGGAGGCTCGCTCAACGCCCAATCTGATCGTGTCCGCGTCCTGGCACTGCAACCGGCGATTTCGCAGGCCGCCATCGAGGCAGCCTTATCGCGGTTTGACGCACTCTCGGTCACCAGCTTCACTACGACAAGCACGGACGAGTTGCTCCAGGGACTTTCGTCCTTCAACAACGGCACACAGGCGACCTTCAACACCTCGATCATCAAGGCCCTGTCGAGCGGCGGCGTGGCCAACACCACCTTCCAGACGCAATATACTCTTTTGTCCCAACCCCCCGCCGGTGCTTTCGGCGTCATCAACCCCAACTACACCACACGCCTGACCTTCGGGTTTGAGCAACCGCTGTTGCGCAACTTTGGTACCGACATCAACGAACTACTCAATCGCATCGCGCCAATCACCGGCGTCACCATGCCGGCTCAGGCCTCGACCGGTTTCAACAACCAGCAGAGCAATCTGACTGCCGTTTCCGGCCAACCGGTCGAAGGCATCCTCATCGCGCGCTTGCGCTTCGATCAGCAACGGGCCGAGTTCGAGCGGCAGATGCACAATCTTTTGCTCAACGTGGAAGTCGCCTACTGGAACCTTTATGAAGCCTATGGCACCCTCTATGCCAACGAGGAAGTCCTCCGCGTCTTGCACAAGACCTGGATGGACAATTACTACAAGGCACAGGGGGGCACGGTCGATCTGGCCATCCTGGCGCAAATTCGCGGCCAATATGAAGAGTTTCGCGGCGAACGCACTAATTCATTGGGCGCCGTGCTTGAAGCGGAACGCAACTTGCGCGGCATCCTGGGATTGGCCGCCGAAGACGGCACGCGGCTGGTGCCGGTGACGCCGCCAACGCTGTCGCCCTATCAGCCCAACTGGGATGCCGCGCTGAGCGACGCGCTCATTCATCGCCCCGATCTGGTGATCGCTCGGGAGAACCTGCGCTTTCATGAAATGGCTCTCAAGCGCGAGAAAAACTCGCTCAAGCCCGACCTGCGCTTCGTGGCCCAATATCAGCCCGTCGGCTTCGGCACCACGCTGAACGGCAACGGCTCGTTCGTCGACGGAGCCGGCAATGTCCAGCCCGCCAACGCTTTCCGCTCGCTGTCGTCGGACCATTTCAACGACTGGACGGTCGGCCTTAACTTGTCGGTGCCGCTAGGCTATCGCTTCGAGCATGCGTCGGTCCGGACCGCCCGGTTGCAGTTGGCCCAGGCCTATTATGTGCTCAAGGATCAAGAGGATCGCGTCAAACGGACCTTGACGCAGCAATATCAGGGAGTCAACAAGTGGTATCGCCTGATCGAGGCACGCCGCAATGAACGCCGCTCCTATGCCGAAGCTCTGCAGAAGAAATTCGACCAGGTGAAAGTGGGTAAAAAGTCGGTGGACCTCGACTTGCTCGACGTGCAGCGCCGCCTGGCGTTGGCGTTGACCAAAGAGTATCAGGCCATCGCCGAGTATAACAATGCGCTGGCACGGATGGAATTTGCTCGCGGGACGATCATGCAGCGCGACAATGTCGTCATCGCGGAAAACGGCTTCACGCAGTGCGCCCAGGTGCGCGCGGTCGAGCATGAGAAAGAGCGAACCAAGGCGCTCGTCTTGTTGGAGCGGCCCGACCCACACACGAAGCCCGATCCGATCAATTTACCGGCTCTGGTCGCGGATGACCCGAATCTGCCGAGGCACGTCGATCAGACCACTGCGCCGCCGCCGGGCGAGGATTCCAAGGAAACGCCGGCGGCGTCTTCTAGCGTGGTGCCATCGGAAACCAAGGGAAGCACCGCGCCTCCGGAATTGCCGCCGCTGGCGCCCGACTTGATCGAGCCCGCCTTTAAAGCGAAGGCCGCGGCGTTGCCGGAGCTTACCGTGCCGGCGGTGGAAATTCCAAATGCCGGCCCCGCACTGGGCCAGCAAGCGCCGGCGCTTCCCAAAGCGGCACAGCCGCCGCCACTGCCATCACCACGGCCGCTGGTGCCGCCGACCACAACGCCGGCAACCAAGGCGGCGCCCAACCTGGCACCTCCGCCGCTACCCGAGATTTCACGGACGCAAAAGACTATGCCGACGGTCGTGCCGGCACCGATGGTGCCAACGACTTCGACCGCGCCGCCTGCGCCGCGAACGGAAATAACGGACTTGGAATTGCCGCCGGCCTCGCCGATCCCGGATGTCGTCAACGACACCGGCGATAGCTCAGCCGTCGTGCCGGTGCGCTTGCCCTGATAAGCCGTTATGGCTTGGCCAACGTGAGCAGTGACCTAACGTACAAGAGAGCCGCTGGCAGGCGGGACCTACTAATAGGCGTTCCGATGCACGATGCCGTGCCAGAGCGTCATCCACAAGATGCGGATGTCGAGTAGCGGGGTCCAGTGGGTGATGTAGTAGAGATCGTATTGGATGCGTTTGCGGAGCGAAGTGTTGCCGCGCCAGCCGTGAACCTGGGCCCAGCCGGTGATGCCGGCTTTGACGCAGTGGCGCGCCTGGTAGTTGGGGATGGTCTTGCTGAATTTCTTGATGAACACCGGACGCTCGGGGCGCGGCCCAACCAGGCTCATGTCGCCGACGAGCACATTGAAAAACTGCGGCAGCTCATCGAGGCTGGTCTTGCGCAAAAAGGTGCCCAGCCGCGTGCGGCGTGGATCGTTCTTGGCGGCCCACACGGCCCCGGAATTCTTCTCGGCGTCGGCGGCCATGCTGCGGAACTTGAGCATCTGGAAGCTTGCCGCCGTTGAGCCCGCAACGCTCCTGGCGATAGAAAATAGGTCCGGAGCTGGTGAGCTTGATGAGGGCGGCGATTACGGCCATCACTGGCGCAAGCAGGATCAAGGCACAAGCGGCCAACAGCATGTCCATGGCTCGCTTGAAGATGATATTAAAGCCGAAATGAGGACTTTCGCGCAGGCCGATCATGGGCATACCGTCGAAGTTGGTGGTAGTGAGCGTCAGGCCGGCGAGTTCAGGCACGTCGGCGATGAGGCGCACTTCGGTGAGCGTCTGCGCGAGAATGTCAAAGACTTTGCGGGCCTCGTGATAGCGGTTCATGGGCAAGCAGATGAAGACGTGTGAGACTTGATATTTGTCGATGAGCCGAGGCAAGTCGGCCGGTGTGCCCAGGATATCGAGGTCGCTGGTCCAGCGCGTCGGCTGGTCCTCGACGAAACCGATGTTTTTGATGCCAAGCCAACTGGTCACGCGCAACGAATGAGCCGCCTTGCGGGCGACTCTGCCCGTGCCGACGATGATGGCCTGCGTCTGGTTGTAGCCGCGCCGTCGCAGCCAGCGAACGCCAGCCCAGGTAAACCGGCGCGCCGTCAAAATCGAGGCCATGGTCAGCGCGAAAAAAATCAAGAACGTGGCCCGCGACTCATAGCGGTCTTGCAAGGTGAACGTGGTGGCCATCACCAAGAGGCCCATGAGGGCCACGCCCTTTAGCACGCTGGCAAACTCCTCGCGCAGGCGGCGAAAACGATGGATGCCATATTGGCCTGTGAGCCGAAAGGCGACCGCGCTGATGAGTAGCAGTAGCGGGATATTATTGAGGCAAAGGCGGAAGTCCGGCGTATTCTTGTGGACTTTGAACCAACCGGAGTGAAAACGGATTTGATAAGCGCCGATCCAGGCGAGTGCGGTCAGGCTGAGGTCCCACAAAAAGAACCACAGAATCAGAATCTGGCTTTTTCTCTTGATCATGCCTGCCCCGTCCATGGGATACGCGGCGCAACCCGGCTTGTAACATTCCCCAAACTGCCCTGTCAAGCCAGGTCAGTCCGCAAAACAAACAGCCACGGATTGAACACGGATCAAACACAGATAAGGCAATCGGCAATATACTCACTGCCCATTTTGCCTTGTCCGTGTTTGATCCGTGTTCAATCCGTGGCTACTTTCTTTGTGTCCGGTTGCTCTTGGGTCTGCTAAAGGCGGCGGCGGGCGCGTTTGGACACGGGCAAATCGAGCACTTCTCTGAGCAAGAAGGCGGTCGCCAGGCTTTCGGGGTTTTTCAGCAACTCACGCATGTTTTTGATGGCCGTGGGCGTGGCTTTTACCAGCGGCACCGCCGGGGCGCCGACTTGGCCGATCGGTTCGAGCTTGGCCAAGACGGGTATCTCAACGATCAAACCGCCAATTGACTGCTCAGGAGTCGTTTGCCTGAGGGCGGGCGACATGCGGGTCGACCTGGGGATCGGCTCCGGGCGTTTGGCACGCAATGTTTTCGACAGAGCTTTCGCCGTGTTGCTCTTCTTCTCGCGCTTGCGATCCAGTTCCTCGCGGTACTTGTTTTCCTCGTTGGGCCTAATGAAGGGATTCAGTGGTTGTGTCTCGGTGGGGATGCGCGGCGCGGAGGCGGCGGCACGCGCGGCGGTCGCCGCGTTTCCTTTTGCTGATTGGCGATGTTGCTCACGATCCAAACCGCCACCGCGATGAGCGGGATGATGAGTTTGACCCAGTCCATATATGTGATTCCCTTAGTCGGATTCGGTCAGGTTGGAAACCTAACCTACGATGGCGTCGGCGTCGGCGCCCGATCGTTGCGGGCGGCGTTGGTGGCAGACGCGGTGCCTGCCGCCGTGCCGGTGCCAGTGCCGGCGATGGCGTTGCGCATTTCGGTGTCGGCTTGCACATTGCGCATGTTGAAATAATCCATGACGCCCAGGTGCCCCGACCGGAACGCGTGGGCGAGTGCCTGGGGAACCTCGGCCTCGGCGAGCATGACCTTGGCGCGGTTTTCCTCGACGGCTGCCTTCATTTCCTGCTCCTGAGCGACGGCGGCGGCGCGCCGTTTCTCCGCATGCGCCTGCGCGACCTGCAAGTCGGCCTTGGCCTGGTTCGCTTGCAGGATGGCGCCGATGTTTTCGCCCACGTCGATCTCGGCCACGTCGATGGACACGATCTCGAATGCGGTCTGCGAATCCAGCGAGTTCTTGAGCACCGCCTGCGAGATCATGTTGGGGTTGGCGAGCACGTCGGTGTGGTGGTCGGCGGAGCCGATGGCCTTGACGATGCCCTCGCCGACGCGGGCGATGATGGTTTCCTCGGTGGCACCGCCGACCAGGCGATCGAGCTTGGTGCGCACGGTGACGCGGGCCTTGGCGCGTAGCTGGATGCCGTTCTTGCAGACGCCGTCGAGCGTCGGGCGGCCCTTGGCTGGGTCGGGGCAGTCGATGACCTTGGGATTGACGCTCGTCTTCACCGCGTCGAGTACGTCACGGCCGGCGAGGTCGATGGCGGCGGCGGTGCGCCAGGGCAGCTCGATGCCGGCCTTGTGGGCGGCGATGACGGCGGTCGCCGTCTTGGGCACGTTGCCGCGCGAGAGGTAATGCGCTTCCATTTCCTGCGTCGATACCTTGACGCCGGCCTGCACCAGCGAGATCTTTTGCCGCACGATCATGCTGTAATCGACGTTCCGCAGCTTCATGCCGATGAGGTCCCAGATGCTGATCTTCGCGCCGGTCAGGAAGCATTGAATCCATAAGCGGAGGAAGCTGAAGAAGATTACCAGGAAAAAGATGCCCACCAGCAAGACGACGCCGCCGATGATGAGCATCCAGGTGTTGCGATTGAGCGCATCGCCGAGGCCGCCGCCGGGGTTTTGGCCCTGGGCGAAAAGAAGGAGGGATGTCTGCATTGTCTTGTATCCTCTTGGAGAAGAGGACAGGTTGGAAACCTATCCTACGGGAAGTTCGGTCGGGTCCATGTCGGCCAAATCGGGCGGGGCGCTCACTTGGCGGACAATCACTCGGCCCGCCTTTACGTCAATGCAGCGGACCCATTGACCGGGAGCAATCATTTCACCTTCGCTGATCGTATCGACGCGCCGGCCGTCAAACTGCGTGATGCCCGAAGGACGCAGCGACGACACGGTTTTGCCGTAGCGGCCGCGCAATTGCTCCAGTTCAAGATTTACCGGCATTGCCGCCACGGAAGCGTCGTCCTCGTGGGCCGTGAGGAAAAACCGCTTCCCCATGCGCGTCCGCGGCATGAGGTGCAGCAGCACCGGAGCCACGACCGGGATCAAGATGAACACGGCCAGGAGCGTAATCATTCCTTGCGTCGTATTGCCGTAAAACGACATGGCGATGCCGACAATCAGCGCCCCAATCGCCAGGACGAACAGAATGCCGCCCGTAGGCAAAAAGACCTCGGCGGCCATCAGGACGAGGCCGATAACAACCAAGACATATGCGAGCACGGTTTGATCCATGTGCGAGCGTTAGCTTAACTCCTTGACGACCATTCTATTCCCTTCGATCTCGATTACCTGGATGCGGCTACCGGGCTGGACATAATCGCCTTCGGCGACGACGTCGAAGAAGTCATCGCCGATCTGGGCTTTGCCCGCCGGCCGCAGCGGCGTGGCGGCCACGCCGATCGCGCCGAGCAACCCGGGATCGATGGGTGCCTGGCTTTCCCCGGCCTCGTCACCGGGTGGCTGCAACACCAAACGATTGGCGTAGGGGATGCTGGGCAGATACCACGCCAGCAAAAAGGCCGCAACGATCGCGGTGGCCAAGCTCATGCCAAAAGTGCCGAAGGTGCCCCCCAGGTTCACCCAATCCTGCGACGTTTGCGGCATGCGTTCGAGCGTGACCAGCACAAGGCTGGAGATGAGCAAGACGATGCCGCTGATACCCGTGAAGCCAAAGCCGGGCAGAACGAAAATCTCCAAACCAATAAGGACTAGGCCAAGCACGAACAAAAGCACCGCCAGCAACGTGAACTGACCGACAAACGAATACGCCCAAAAAAAGAGCACGAAGCAGATGGCGGCAATGACGCCGGGGACGGTGGTGCCAGGCAGCTTGAGTTCCAGGATGAGGCCGACGATGCCCAGCATGATGAGGATGAAATTCACCACCGGCTCACGGAAGAACTCGGCGACTTTTTCCAGCCAATCGTCACGGGCAATGCGGATACGCTCCGGGTCTATGCCGTAGTGGGTGTACAAGGCCTCCAGCGAGTCGATGTCGGCGGCCTGGGCTACGTGGAACTCGTTGGCGAGCGGCGCCGTGATCTTGAAAAGGCCTCCCGGCGCCTGCTCCAGGCGACTGATCTTTTGCCCGGTGAAGTCCTTCAACTCTTGCTCGGAAATCACGCGCTCCTCGCCGTCCTTGGTCTTCGCCCGGTAAAGCACCATTCCCTTCGTCAGCGCCGCCTCGAAAAGAACCGCCGGATACCCTTGCTCCTTGGCCAACGGAATCAGCATCGCCTTGACATCTTCACGTTGGTCTTCGGGCAAGTAGGCGAAGTCGGCGAGCGCCGCATCCTTGGCCATGACGATCTCGTTGCAGCCGAGCGCCAGAAAGGTAGCGGCCCCCAGCGAGCAGCCGGGGGGTAGATATGCGACCGTTTTGACGGGAAGTTCGTTGTCGTCGCGGAGCTCGCGGATCATCTGGGCGGTGGAGGCAACGTGTTTGGTATCACCCCCCTCGGCGCGTTAATTGTAAAATGAGGAGGTTGGCCCCGCGACCGACGGCCGCCTTGAGCCGCCGTTCAATTGCATCAAGCTTGCCCTTATCGAGAGGACCGCGGACTTCAATACGCCAAGGGTAGACGGCTTCACGCACGAGCAGCCAATCTTCGGTCAGACTTTTGCGCGGCAAGTGCAGAGCGACGGCCAACTCAGCGGGCGTGTTCTTGATGCCATTGCAAAGGCCCAGCTCCAGGGCCTCCTGGGCGTCGAAGACGGCATGGCCGGGTCGCAAGGCTTCGGGCTGATGTTCGTCCACGGTGAAAGGCCGCTTGTTTTTTTCCAGCTCGCGCAGGCTTTGCTCGCTGAGATAGCGGGGGCCGTCCGTCGTTTTGACGCGTTTGATGACGAGATCAGGCTCGAGCATCCGCATGATCAGATCGGGGGACGCGAAGTTGCGTGCGACGCTCGTGTAGGCCGATCGCGCGGTCTCGCTGACGAAGCCGCCCAGATCGCGCGTGACACCGCCCAGCCGCGCTTTGATCTGCCGCGTGGCAGGATCGACCTCGCTCGACATGATGATCTGCTTGCAAGCGAGCACCGGCAAAACGGTGTGCTTGCTCACCAGATTTTGAATGAAGGCCACCGTGGCGATGTTGGGATAGGTCTTGCCGGGCACGGTCGCCTGCTGCAGGTTGCGAATGTATTCGGCCAAGCGATTGGGCGAGTTCCAGTCGCTGGTGGCACTGGGCAAGCCGCGCGGATTGAAATCGAATACGACCATGGTGATGTTGCGGTTTTGCCGCTCGATAGCCTCTTGCACCTTACGCTCGATTTGGCTAACGCCCTTGTCGTCGATCGGATTGGGCACGGTGATAAAAAGCCCGTCTCGACGGGGCTGCGCATAGGCCGACGGGGCCGCCACGAGAATTGCCTGGCAGAGGGCGATCAGAAACACCAAGACCTGGCCGGTGCGAGCGGCTGGCATGGTGATAGGAATCATCGAACGACCTCCGAACGATAATGCCATGCAAATGAAAGGTTGCGCTCCCGTCCCATCATGAACGCTTGCGCCGCGAGATGCCTGCCATGTGCCGATTCAAGATTCTTGTCATTATAAGCGGGCCGTCGCAGGCTGTCAAAAGTCGCGGCCCTAGCTTATTCGTCCGTCGGAGGGGAAGATTGCGCGATGTGAATCAGAAGGAGCCGCGCACGCAGCAAGCAGATTGTGCCCCTTGTTACGTGCGCGGCTCGTATTAAACGTGCGTCGTTCTCGGCAAGGCAATCAGGGCAAGAGTGCCGGTCTCTGGCTGCGGTGAAGTTGGTCTTCCATGTTTTCGCGCCACATGAAGAAATCGCGTGGCCCGCGGGCGTAAGCGTGATAAGGGAAATTGACTTGCGAGCCCATGGAAAAGGCCGGACCTGCCGGACCGTTGTAAGGGCCCGAGGCGGGGCGCAGCCAATAATTGGGACCGTAAATGGTGCCGTTGGGACAAGCGGCATAAAAGCCAGGGCCGCAAGTGTTCGGAGCGGGAGGCAAAGGTGTGTGGAACACGGGAGAATAATACGGATCGGCATTGGCCGACGTGCCAGCCAAACTGGTGACCAGCACCGCGGCGAAGCAGCGGACGGTCGCGTTCATGGCGACTCCTTCCATGTCGTGTGTGGGTCCAAGGTGAGGGCGCGGAGCGCCTACGTCCTGAGCTTAACCCACGCGGGAGATAGCGGCGCTTCGGAGGAAGGCTTTCTCGGAGAATATGCCGCGGGTGAGTGCCGGTGGAAGGAGATGGGGAAAGGTTGAGGAGAAAGCCGCGGGATGCGCCTGATCCCGCGGCTCGGGGGATCGAATTATTGACCATAACCCATGGGCATGCCGGCGGGCACCTGGGGGGCGCCGGTCATGCAGCTATTGGGAACTGCCCACTGCATTTGCGGGCTGACGAACACCGGGGCGAATTGAACCCGCTGGGCGCCGCCGCATTGACCGTAGGCGCATTGGCCATAGCCGCCGCCAGCGGCATTGATTTGATAGCCGTGGTTTTTGTAATAAGAAACCCAGTCAATGTGATCGAGGGATTGGTAATAGTGGCGCAGGGCATCGTAATAATCGTGCCAAAAGCGCTGCAGGCGCTCTTCCTCCGGCGTCATGCATTTATTGCGGTGCGCGAAGATGTTCCACCAAGGCTGGTAGCCGCCGTAGTGGAGGGAACTGGCATCGGCCCGAGCAACACCCGCGGCCGCGACCATGGCCAGCAGGGCGCCCACTAAAGTTGCAAACCGTTTCATCGCGTCTCCTTTAACAGGGTGACCCCGAAATGCGCCGGCTTCCTTTCCGGCCCACCATCCGGAAAAAGGGGTCTGACCCCTTTTCGGACTTGTTCGTCGTGCGGCCTTGCATCCGAAAGGAACGCCGCATCCAGCACACCTAGAATCGGCCGGTTGTTTGGCAAGATCGTAAGAAAAACCAGTCCTTGCCTGAATGGGCAATATGAGGATTACCTACCGCGAGCACAAGCGCCAAAGTGAACGCCGGCTGCCTAGATGGTTATGGTGCCCGAAAAATGCCCAGGTTAACGTCGGAAAGAGCCGCCACTCCGTGGCGGCGCCTACAATCCGCGACGGCGTCGCGGTCTACGTTGGCCGCCACTCCGTGGCGGTCTTCGCATCTCACGACGGAGTAGCCAAATGGGTTTATAATAGGGGCACAATGAGCAAGCCTGACGCCAAGCTTCCCTTACCCAATGACCTGCTTAACTGGTTTGTCGATCATCACTTTTTGACCGAAAGCGTGGCACGCAATCTATTAACGCCGCCCGCTTCCTATGGGGATGCGATGGCCTCTCCAAAGAGCTGCTTGAGCGCAACTTGCTCACGCCCTATCAAATCAACCAGGTCTTGCAGGGCAACGGTGAGTCGCCTTTTTACTGGGGCCCTACCGCGTCGTCGAAAGGCTGGGCGAAGGCGCCATGGGGCAGGTGATGAAATGCTGGAGCCAAAAACTGCAAATGTTCGTTGCGGTTAAAATGATCCACAAGGAGCACCTGGCCAGCAAAAAAGCCCTGAATCGCTTTTTCCGCGAAATGGAAACAGCCGGCAAACTCGACCATCCCAATATCGTGCTGCTACGCGACGCCGACCGCATCGCCGATTGCCCGTTCATGGTCATGGAGTTTGTCGAAGGCACCGACTTGTCGCGACTGGTAAAGCAGGCCGGCCCGTTGCCCATCGAGCAAGCCGCTGACTTCGCCCGGCAAACGGCTCTTGGCCTGCAACACGCCTTCGAGCGTGGCGTCGTGCATCGCGACATCAAGCCGGGCAACTTACTGGTCACGCGCGATCCTCGGCCGCTCGTCAAAATCTCCGACTTCGGCCTGGCCCGACTTGAAAGCGAGCGCAGCTCCGAACGCCGGCTCACGCAACAAGGCACCGTGCTTGGAACCATTGATTACATCGCGCCCGAACAGGCTGAAAATGCGCAAAGCGCGGACATTCGCTCGGACATCTATAGCCTGGGATGCACTCTTTACTACTTGCTGACGGGCAAGCCGCCGTTTACTGGGACAACCGTCACCGAAAAGATGAGCGCCCGCCTCAAAGGCGAACCTCTCGCCATTCGGCTCTACCGCCCGGAGATTCCTTCCGACCTGATCGCCGTTCTTAAGCGCATGATGGCTCGGCATCGCACCGAGCGCTATCAAACGCCGGCCGAGTGTGCTCAGGCGCTCACGCCCTTTGGTCGCGAAGCAAGTTCACGGAGCGTTAACGGGGCGCCGACGGTGCATCAGAAGGCAACAAATGACTCCGCCAGTGCCATAAACCCTTTCACGTTTAGCGTGTCGGAGATCGGCAACATGTTGCAACGCAGGGAAGCGAGTGCCGCCGCTTCCCCTGGGGGCGCTGGTATAAGTAAACACCTCGTGAGACGCCGCGCACTTTGGGTCGGGGGCATGGTGGGCGGATGCGTGCTGATATTTGCTCTGTTGTGCTGGCTGGGTGTTTGGAATTGGATCGCGCCGACGGATGGCTACGGTAGCGGCCCCCCGCTGAGCGTGGCCTTCAAGGAATCCGAGCGTTACTTGAAGCGGGGAGACCGCAAGACCATCATTCTCTCGGTAATACGCAGGGGATTTGTCGGTCCGGTAGTCGTCACGCTGGACAACCTACCCGATGGGGTCGCGGCGTTTCCGAACAAATTCACCATCGACCCCAATAAGGATCACGGCGAAGCGACCCTAGTCGTCTATCAATTTGCCGCCAACGGCGCCGCTCGCATCCGCGCCGCGCGGTTGGCTAATCAGTTGCAAGCCGAGGATTGGTTGGCTTGGTGATCGGCGGGCCTTAGACACCAACCCGAAGCGTTAGCGAGGGACCCCCTCGCTAACGCTTCGGGTTGGTATTCAAATATCGAAGTACAGCATGAACTCATACGGATGCGGCCGCAGCCGGATGGCGTCGACTTCCTTCTCGCGCTTGTACCAGATCCAGGTGCTGATCACGTCCTCGGTGAACACGTCGCCTTGCAGCAGGAACTCGTGGTCGCTGCTCCAGGCTGTTCAGCGCCTCCTCCAGCGAGCCCGGCGTCTTGGGCACCTTGGCCAGTTCCTCCGGCTCCAGGTCGTAGATGTCCTTGTCGAGCGGCTCGCCCGGCTTGATCTTGTTCTTGATGCCGTCGAGCATGGCCATCAGCATCGCCGAGAAGGCCAGGTACGGGTTGCTCGAGCCGTCCGGGCAGCGGAACTCGATGCGCTTGGCCTTGGGGCTGCGGCGAGTAGACCGGGATGCGGATCGACGCCGAGCGGTTGCGGCGGCTGTAGGCGAGGTTGACCGGCGCCTCGTAGCCGGGCACCAGCCGCTTGTAGCTGTTGGTCGTCGGGTTGGTGATGGCGCACAGGGCGGGGGCGTGCCGCAGCAGGCCGCCGATGGCGTACAGGGCCATGTCGGACAGGCCGGCGTAGCCGGAGCCGGCGAACAGGTTCTTGCCGTTCTTCCACAGCGACGTGTGGACGTGCATGCCGGTGCCGTTGTCCAGGAAGAGCGGCTTGGGCATGAACGTCGCCGTCTTGCCGTGCTTGCGTGGCGACGTTCTTGACGATGTACTTGTACTTGAGCACGTTGTCGGCCATCTCGACCAGCGGGGCGAACTGCATGTCGATCTCGCCCTGGCCGCCGGTGGCGACCTCGTGGTGCTGGGCCTCGATCTTGAGGCCGCACTCGATCATGGTCAGCATCATCTCGGAGCGGAGGTCGTGCAGGGCGTCGGACGGCGGGCACGGGGAAGTAGCCTTCCTTGTAGCGGAGCTTGTAGCCGAGGTTGGGCTTCTCGTCGCGGCCGGTGTTCCAGGCGCCTTCGACGCTGTCGAGGTAGTAGTAGCCGGAGTGCTGCGTCTGGTCGTAGCGGACGTCGTCGAAGACGAAGAACTCCAGCTCGGGGCCGAAGTAGGCGGTGTCGGCGATGCCGGTGGACTTCATGTAGTTGACGGCCTTGCGGGCGACGTTGCGCGGATCGCGCGTGTAGTCCTCCTTGGTGAGCGGGTCCTGGATGTTGCAGATCATCGTCAGCGTCGTGTCCTTGCAGAACGGATCGATGAAGGCGGTCTCCGGCTGACGGGCATGACGAGCATGTCGGACTCGTTGATGGCCTGCCAGCCGCGGATGCTGGAGCCGTCGAAGCCGAGGCCTTCCTCGAAGACGTGCTCTCGTCGAGGGCCTCGGCGGGGATGGTGAAGTGCTGCCACAGGCCGGGGAAGTCCATGAAGCGCAGATCGACGGCCCGGACTTCCTTTTCGCGGATCAGGGCCAGGACTTCTTTGGGTGTCACAAGGAGCCTCCAAGAACGCGGGATTGGGAGTCCGCTCTATATGGCGTGGGACGGCTCTCCTGAGCCGTCCGAACAGACGGCTCAGGAGAGCCGTCCCAAATTATGTCGAGTTTGACGATGCAATGGATGACAACGCTGGTATATGAAAAGGCGGCGCGGGCGACGACTCAGCGTTGAAAAGACGGTTTGGGCCGAATGCCTGCCGATTACAGCATTAGAGAGACGGTGCCAGCGCAGGCGCGCGATAATCGGCTACTATGCCAAGGAGCCAAGTCCATGAACCGCATGATTGTCAAATCGCGAGTAGGCGCCGATGGCATCTTGCGCGTCACTTTGCCGGTCGGTAGGGACGAAGCGGATCGGGAAGTCCAAGTGACCGTTGACCCGGTCGAGACGAAGCATCCAATGACGCAGGATGAATGGGCCGCTTGGGTCAAGGCGATTGCGGGATCGTGGCAAGGGGATTTCGAGCGCCCGCCACAGACTCCTTTGGAAGACCGCGAGCCGTTCTAATGCCGTTCCTACTGGATTCCAACGCCTGGATTGTTTGGCTGCGCCAAAGCCACCCACAAATGGCTGCGCGAATTCAACGTGAGTCTCCGCGCAATTTGTTGCTCTGCGCGGTTGTAGTCTGAGAACTGACTTTTGGCGCGGAACGCTCCGGGCATGATCGCTGAAGTCACCTGTCGACGCGAGGCACTGTTAAAAAACCATGGAACTCGATAGCCAGAAAATCGATGACGCCGTCCTACCATTGCTGTGTCTCGGCTTGCACGACGGCGTGCGTGCCTGGAAGGGCTTTGATTGGGAGGCCATGGATCGGCTTCACGAGAACGGCTTCATTTCTGAGCCGCGCGGCAAAGCAAAAGCGGTGGTATTCACTGAGGAGGGTCTGGAGCGGGCGCGGCGGCTACTTCGCGAGAATTTTGCGAGGGGGGATTAAGACCTGATCCTTCCGTTCCACCACCGCTTTCATCTGCCACAGGCCCTTCTCAAAATCCGCGCCGATCAATTTGTCCATATTCATGCAGAGGTGCACTGCTTCCCGAGGATGGGCAAAAACATAGGAATGTTTCTCCGGTTGATCATTTCTGGCGATCCTGGTCGCCCAGCGCCATGCCGATGTGCAAAAACGGCTTGAGGACTTCGGCTATCTCCGCGAGCGCCGCATCGCAGTTCGCGTGATCGCCGAGGCGGGCGTTGTGGCGTGCCAATGCCTCCCATGCCAAGGCACAGTCGATGTCTTTGGCGTCGCCGATGTCGCCCACGGTCGCCGTCGGCTGAATGGTCTTCAATTTGGCGAGCTTGGCCTCCAACATGTCCAGACGAGCGCGCGGAACCAGCGCGGAGGGTAGTTTGTCGACGAGGTCTTTTAAGTCAGGAGCCGCGTCAGTCAGACTGGCGAGACGAATCAATTCCAGGCCAACCCAGCCCGGAAACTTGCTACCGTTCTCTTTCTGGTAATCTCGAAAAGCAGCCAAACCTTCTTTGATGAACGGCAGCGCCTCCTGGCCGGCGTTTTTGCTCTTGGCATCCATCAGCGCGATGGACGCACCCGCCACGCACGCTGCGAGGCGATCGGCCGCAGAGCCCTGGCTGATCGCAAAACGCAGCGCTTCGCCATAGTTGCCTTTGAAGGCATTGCCTTCCGTGTAGGCGACGCGCACGAGCACATCGGTGATGGGTTGGCTGGCGTCGGGCGGTGCAAAGCGTTCGCCTGCGGTGCTATCGGGGATGGCGGCGGCGCCCTTCGCCACGCGCGATTTGAAGGCCGACCTGCTCGGCCAGGATCGTCGGCCCCGGACCGTTGGCCAAGTAGCCGGCCAGGCCGATGGCGACGTCGGGTTGGTTCTTGTCGCGCAGCAAGCCGGCGAGCGCGCGAATCGCCGAGGCCTTGGCTTCCGGCGCGCCGATCGCTTCCACCGTGCGCCGCATCTCGTCTTGAACTTTGCCGTCCTTCCAGGAGTAGCGTTCGCGGCCGCCAAGCGCTTCTTCATCGGTGCCGCCCATCTCCGCCTGACCGAGCATGACGTGGATCAGAAGGCGGTCGCGATCTTCACTTGGCGGGGCATTAGCGAGCAGAGACTGCGCCACGGTAAAGTTGGTCTGGGCATCGCTCAGTCGCCGGTTGCGCACCGCGATTTCTCCTGCGGCGCGAAAGAATTCGCCTTGCTGCAAGGCGGGCAGCTTGTCGATGTATTTCTTGGCCTCTTCGAGATGGTTCTGCTCACGACTCGACTGCCGTGCGCGACTGGCGAAAGTGAATACGACGGCGATCACCGCGATGAGGACGCAAGTCCACGCGCCACGCCGAATCCAACCGGCGGCACCGATGGGCGGCCTGTCATCCGGCAAGGCCCCGGCTTCTTCCATGCTGCTCTGGCTGACGCGCGTTTTTTGGGCGGTGCTCCAGGCGTCGTCGGGCTGCTCCGGCAAATTGGCGCGGGCCGCCGATGGGCCGACGCTCTGGTTCGTGCGCCAGTCTTTCGGCTTAGTGACCTGTGGCAATGGAACTTTGATAATGTTGGTGCATTTGGGACAAGGCGTCTTCTTACCACCCAAATCCGCCGGTAACCTTAAATCCTCATCACAAAAGGGACAAATGAAGTCGATAAACTTGACCGGCTCGGCCGCCTTTTCCGCCGCTTGATCGGCCAGCGCTTCGGCCACGAGGGCGTCCACGTCCACCGGGGCGGTGACCGCCGCGGGAATCGCAATCGTTTTCTTGCAGACCGGACACGCCGCCTTCTTGCCCGCCAGGTGATCTTTGACACTGA
Organism: uncultured Planctomycetota bacterium; assembly: GCA_963750865.1. Classification (GTDB taxonomy): domain Bacteria; phylum Planctomycetota; class Planctomycetia; order Gemmatales; family Gemmataceae; genus CAVVSQ01. The sequence goes on along the minus strand of CAVVSQ010000008.1, from coordinate 248,851 downwards.
GCGGCTTGTGGCAATGCTCGCATTTGAACCGGATCGTCATGGAGGGGAATCCTGGGGAGACGCCTTCTCCCCCCCTTCGTAAGGGGGGGAAAGAAATGCGGCTACGCGATTACTGGCAGTTTTTTTCGTCCTTTGACCGGAGCCTCGATAACCTCTGGCCGCGTGGTGGCCTTCGCTGTGATGTTGGTGCTCCGGGTTTTAGCGTACCCTTGGCGGCCTCCTCGCAGCTCCCAGGTGTCGATTTCCTCCATCAAGGCATCGACCATTTCTTTCTCTAAGACATGCCGAACAATCTCGCCGCGCTTGAAGATCACGCCCTTGCCCTTGCCCGCGGCGATGCCGAGGTCGGCCTCGCGCGCCTCGCCGGGGCCGTTGACGATGCATCCCAACACGCTGATCTTGATCGCCGTGGTCCGGCCGGCCAGCCGCTTTTCCAACTGGGCGATGATCCCTTCCAGGTCGATTTCGAGGCGGCCGCACGTCGGGCACGCGATCAACTCCGGCCGGCGCACGCGCCGCTGCGTCGCTTGCAGGATATCGAACGCCGCTTCGATCTCCGGCACCGGATCGCCCAACAGACTGATGCGGATGGTGTCGCCGATGCCGTCGAGCAAGATGGGCGCCAGGCCGCACGCCGATTTGGTGACCGCATAGGTGCCTTGCCCGCTTCAGTTATCGCCGATATGCGTCGGATAATTGGCTTGCTTGGCATAAAGCCGATACGCTTCCACGGCGGTCAGCACGTCGCTCGATTTGAGCGAGACGATGATGTCGTGATAATGTTCCGACTCGGCGATCTCCAAATAGCGCAAGGCGCTGTCCACCATCGCGGGCGGACACGGAAAGCCATATTTCTCGGCCATCTCGCGTTCCAGGCTGCCGGCGTTGACGCCGATGCGCATGGGAATGCCCTTGTCCTTGGCCTTGCGGATCACCTGGCGATAGCGATCATAGCCGCCGATGTTGCCGGGATTGATGCGGATCTTGTCAACCGGATGATCGAGTGCGGCCAGGGCCATCTTGTAATCGAAGTGGATATCGCAAATGAGCGGCATGCGGATGCGTTTCTTGATTTCGGACAGCACGGCGGCATCCTGGGGCTTGGGCACCGTGACGCGGACGATCTCGCAGCCGGCTTCCTCCAGGCGATGAATTTGCGCGACGGTGGCTTCGAGATCGTGGGTGTCCGGCGTGGTCATCGACTGCACCCAGATGGGGTTGTCGCCGCCGACGACGATGTTGCCGACCTTGACCTCGCGCGTCTTGTGCCGCTGGAATGCGTGCTTATAGGCCATGAAATCCTCGCGTAAATTGCTTACCGTCCCTGGGTTTTCACCAACCGGAGCGTTGTGCGTTCCCTGTCATCCTAGTTTGTCGCGGTGCAAGCGTCAAGAAGGGTTTGAGTGGCCAAGAATCGGCGAATTTCGGTTACGAAGCCAGTGCGCCAATATCCGTATATCTATGTCAACCCTTTCCCCTTTGTGCGGGGAAGAAAACCAATGCCCCATTCGCATCAAGGTAAACGTCTTTCCAAAGCCGTGGACGGGGTCGGACTCCGACCCCGGTTTTCTTGACGACGCACGTACACAATGTTTAGCCGTTGTTTGGAATATAGCAAGTGTAAGTAAATCCGGGGTCGGAGTACCGACCCCGGCCACCGAACATTCACCACCCACGTAGCGTGAGATCTCACAAATCCTCCTTAACTTGATGCCTATGGGGAAGAAAGCCGATGCCCAAACTCTTCGCCACCTGTGCCCGCGGCCTGGAATCGGTCCTCACCGATGAATTGCAGGCTATTGGGGCAACCGAAGTGATCCCCGGTCGCGGCGGGGTGCAATTTCGTGGGCGATCTAGCCGTTTTGTACAAAGCGAATTTATGGCTGCGCACCGCGATCCGCGTGCTCTGGCCCATTCTCGAAGCGACCGTCACCTCGCCTGAAGAACTTTATGATGCCGTGCGCACCATCGACTGGTCGCGGCTATATGACGCCCGAGCACACGCTCGCCGTCGATTGCAACGTGCGCGACTCGCACATCACTCATTCCAAATACGCCGCCTTGAAGGTGAAGGACGCCATCTGCGATCAGTTCATCAGCAAGTGCGGCAAGCGGCCCAGCGTCGATGTCGAGCAACCCATGGTCGGCCTCAACTTGCACATCTACAAGGATACAGGCGGTACTGAGTCTGGAAAGCTCGGGCGAGTCGCTGCACAAGCGCGGCTATCGGCCCATCCTCACGCGGGCGCCGCTCAATGAAGCCTTGGCCGCCGCCCTGGTGCTCATGACCGGCTGGCACGGCGATGCACCGTTCGTCGATCCGCTGTGCGGTTCCGGCACTTTGTGCATCGAAGCCGCCTGGATCGCCTTGCGCCGTCCGCCCGGCCTGACGCGACGCCGCTTCGGCTTCATGGGTTGGATCAACTTTGATATCGCCCTGTGGACCGAGTTGCGCGACCAGGCCCGCCGTCAAATGTTGACTCACTTGGACCACACCATCGGTGGCTTCGATCAGCGGCGCGATGCGGTTCAGTTCGCACGCGGCAACGCCAAGGCAGCCGGTATCGGCAATCTCGTGAGATTTGACATCAAGGACCTCCGCGACTTCCGCCCGCCTGACGGTGCGGCCGGGGTGCTGCTCTGCAATCCGCCCTATGGTGAACGCCTTGGCGAAGAGAAGGAATTGAAGAGTCTTTACAAGGAGATGGGCAGTGTGTTTCGAGAGGTTTGCCGAGGTTGGCGGGTGCATGTTTTCACGGGCAACGCTTTCCTCGCGCGGCAAATTGGGCTAAAGCCGACGCGGCAAATTCATTTATTCAATGGAAAGATTCCGTGCCGCTTGCTGGAATTTGAGGTCTAAGAACACAAGCGGGACGCTTGTGCTACGATCGTAGCACAAGCGTCCCGCTTGTGGTTTTATTGATGGGGAACGCGGCGCCGATTTCATACCAGCCTTCGTGAGCCGGTTGCTTGCGGACGACCTGGGCGAGGGCCGCATACGCTGAGATTTTTTCCACTTCAGGCAGGCTGACGTACACTTGCGAGGCGGGCAACTCGACGGGCAAGAAGAAGCCGATGCCCCCGGCGGAAATGTCCTTGGTGATGCAGTCGAGAGGCTCCGACGATGTGCCATTGACCACCGGGCAGACGCGTAAATGTTCCCGAAACGTCAGGCGTTCCAGGCCGCGCTGATCCGGCTGGCCATCGAGATGGGTGCGCACGCTTTGCAAGAGCTTGGGGCCCAACTCCATGAGCAACCGCAACGCTCGCTCGCCGTCGCAGCCGAAGGGCTTGACCGCAACCGCCACCTGGGCGCGTTGGTTGCCCCAGGCAACCGGCAAGAATTCGAGGCGCACCTCCAGTCCCAGCCGCCGCCCCGCGAGCCATTGCCAAACGGATGGCGCCGCATTGATCGCCAAGATGGTCAACCGATCCTCCCGGCGAATCGTCTTGGCGTGCCATTGGCGGCAAAAATCGTCGAATTGCGGAAGTTGGTTCGGCATGCCGGCCAGGAACTTCGGCGTCTGCAAATGCCGGCCCGGTTCAAGCGTGAAACGAACGGCCAATTCACTTGGAGGCGGCGCATTGCCGGCCACGAGCTTGACCAATTCATGCACGAATTGATCGAGGGTGTGACAGGCCAGCAACCTCGTTTGAACTGGCCAAACTGCGTCGGGCGCGCGAGCAATGGTTGCGGCGCAGGCGGCGGCGAGCGCTTGCTCTGCCGGCGCTGTCGAGTGCGTCAATCATCTCCGCGTTTGTCTCGAAGCGCTGCCGGTAATCCGGGTTGAGGCGCTCGGCGGATGACGAGCGATCGTGCCGGGGCAAAAGGCCGAGATCCGGGTTGGCCGTGGCCCAGGCCGTGCCTCGGCCTCGCCAAGGATGGGTCCCTGTCAACATCTCAGTGTAAATAAGTGCCAGGCTATACTGATCGCAGCGCAGCGCGCCGGACTTTGCGCTGCAATTCGGGGCGGCATAGCGAGGGCTCAAGATTGGCGGTGGGCCGCCTGGTCGGTGCGTCCACCAGGTTTCCACGAGGCCGAAACCCATAGTTCGGCGCGACCGTCGCGCACGACGAACTGACGAGGTTCGAGCCATAGGTGCTGGACCTGCTGGCGGGAGTGCATCTGGTCGAAGCGCTGCCGCCGCGCGAGCGCAGGTAGCCGAGCAGTTCGTCGCGGGGCACGCCGGGCCGGTTCGCCGTCCATAGTTCACGAAAGCGGTCCGCGAGCGTCTGGCCCTCGAGGGCCCCTAACAATGCGGGGCGTGTCGCATCCTCGCGAAGTGCGAGCCAGGGCACCAGACCCGGCGTGCCGATAGACGCACAGATGGGCCAACAGTTTGGCGGTTTTTTCGGGGTCGTTGGGCGGCACGAATTGGCAAATATAAGCCTTGCCGGCGGCGATTTTCACCTGCCAGGTTTCACCAAAATCGGTCTTGTCGAGCAGCGCGACAAAAGCGAAGTCCGCGACGCTCAAAGCCGGGACATCCACACGAGGCCGTTCCATGTCCGAGACCGGCCTCGGGCTCACTGACAAACTGCGTGGTTATCACCGGGCAACCCCTCAGAAACAGACTCCGTTGCTGCCGCCGCTTATAAACCATTGCAAAGATAGGTCACTTTTCAGCAGGGGTCCACCCAGGTGCCAAGCCGCGGGTAGAGGTAGCTCGAAATCAGCGGATCATCGGGACCAGGCAAGCACAAACGGCTCACTGGCGCTGAAAATACGCCTTGTAGATTTGCTGTTTGAAGGAGTCGAGCGAATGAAGGGCCGCTTGAAAATCGGCTTGGCCAAGGGTGTATGTTTCGACGGCATCGCGTGCTTTAATCGTGGCGCTGCGCGCCTTGGCCGCTGAGCAGGGCGCGTTCGCCGAAAAATTCGCCTTCCTTGAGCGTGGTTGCCAGCCGCGGCTTCTGGTCGCCGTCGGCAACCAACACATCGACGCTGCCGCGGCGCAGCAAATAAAACTTGTCGCCCACGTCGCCTTGGCGGATGATCACCGCACCCGGCGGATAGCGCTCGCAGCGACATTTTTTCCGCGACTTTGGTGAGCGCGTCCACGGTCAGGCCGGCGAACGCTTCGCATTTACTTAAAAAGAGACAGATCGACACCGATTCCTTGACCATCACGTTGGAGACAATCCGGCCATCCACCATGTTGATGATGCGATCCGCGACGTCCAGGATGCGGTTGTCATGCGTGACGATGAGAATCGCCGAGCGTTCGTGATCGGCGATGTCCTTGAGCAGATTGACGACGTCGCGGCCGGAAGCGGCATCCAGCGCCGCTGTCGGCTCATCGGCGAGGATCAGCCGAGGACGATTCGCCAACGCTCGCGCGATGGCAACCCGCTGCCGCTGGCCGCCCGGATAAGTTCGCCGGCTTATAGTGGATGCGCTGGCCAAGCCCAAGCGCTCGAGCACCTCGGTCGAGCGCGCGCGCATGGCCGCTGCCTCGGCCGCCACGCAGTTGCAAGGCCATGCACACGTTTTGCAGAGCGCTGAGCGACGAAAACAAGTTGTGAGCCTGAAAGATAAAGCCAATGCCGCGGCGCAACTTGACCAACTCCGTCTCCGCCAACCCATTGAGCAACTTGCCGTCGACCTCCAGAGCTCCCCTCTTGCACCGTGCGCAGGCCGCCGATCAAAGTCAACAGCGTTGTCTTGCCCGAACCGGATGGCCCGGTCATGATGACGATTTCGCCGGGCATCACTTCCAAGTTGTTGTCGAAGAGCACTTGCTTGCGTGCTTCGCCTTGGCCGTAATAGTGGTTCAAATGTTGAATGCGGATGAGGGGACTCACCGCGTCGTCCGTGCCTGCCATGGAGTCCAGGGCGAGTTGGGCATCCATCAAAACACCTCGGCCGGATCGGATACTTGGACCTTCCGCACCGCCAGCAACCCGGCTGACGACGCACATGGCAGCAAGTAAGGGCGAAAACGATAGCCACACGCTGGAGAGTCAAGAATAGAGCGGCAAATCCGTGGCTTGGCGAGTTGCTCATAAAGAAACACGCACACGATCAGCGACGGCACAAAGCCCAGAACTCCGAGGCAAAGCCCCTCCTGCAGCACGACCCAGGTTAAATATCCGCTGGTGTAACCCATCGCTTTCAGGGTTGCATATTCCTTGAGATGTGAAGCAACATCGGCTTGCAGCACTTGGGAGCAGATGACCATGCCGACGATGACGCCGATCACCAAGCCGAACCGGAAAATGAACCCGATCGGCGTGGCGTCTTGCCAAAAATGGCGCTCTTCCGCCATGAACTCGTCCCTGGTCAGCACGCCGCACGTCGTCGGGTAGGGCAGCACTCAGCCGATTCTTGACATCATTGAGATCCGTCCCCGGCGTCAGCTGAACGAGCCCCAGGTGCGCAGGTGCAAAGTTAGACGCGGCGCCAGCGGATCTGGGAAACAAGCGCGCGAATGTGTCGGCGCTCATGATCAAGTTGCCGTCGCTGGTGAAGTCCCCGCCGAGCGCGAACGTCCCCACGACTTCGATCCGTTTGCGGGCCAACTCACGTTGCAGCGGCGCTTCGCGCTTGCCGTAATCCTCCTTGGATCGGCGATCCAGCAGCACGGCATTGTCGCGGCGCAGCAGATGCCGCTGCGCCGCGATTTCTGGATTATTGAACACATCGTACGCTGGGTCAAACGCGATGACCCGGATCGGATGCGTGCGCGGCTTGTCATAGTCGCGATTTTCCGAGTCGCGCCACAGTGACTGGGTCGTCTCGAAATACAGCGGCACCGCGGCCTCGACGCCGGGCACGCCATGCGCTTGCTCGAGCCGCTGCGTCGAAAAAGATTCGCGAATGGCCAACGTGTAGGTACGCCTTGCTGACGATGACCAAGTCTCCCTTGCACTGCGCGAGCAGGCTCACCGCCGCATCGAGCATGGCGTTCCAAAAACCCAGTTCCACGAACATGAGCAGCACGGCAAAGCCGATACCCATCACCGACACGGCAAAGCGGCGCTTGTCATGCGTCAGATTTCGCCAGGCTAGTGGGACAAGGGTGAGCATTACAATACTTTTTCCACTCCCTCCTCATCGCGCGTTCTTTCCGCCGTCGGCACTTCCAGCCCCAGAATGCCGCCGCGCCTCCAGGCACCGTTGCATCAAATATTGACGCGTTGAGCGGTGGTCGGCCAGGACTTCCGGGGGAACCAAAATGGGATCGTCGACGGCCACGCGAATGGGTCGCCAGAAATCGAAGCGTTTGTTTTTGGTGGGAGGTCCTTTGAAGTAGGAAAAGTAAGAGCCCCAGCCCCCCTCGATCCAGACCGCGACGACGGGAACGTGGGGACGCTCGTTTAAGATATGCCAGACGCCCTGGCCGAATTGTTTAAGTAGGTTTTCTTCCTTTTTGCGCAGGGCGCCTTCCGGAAAAATGAGCACGCAATCGCCTCGATCCAGCACCGCAATCGCCTTCTTAAGCTCGGGAACCTCGCGGCGAAACGACGTAAACTCCACGCGGATGGTCTCGGCGAGATGCGTCAAGACCCAGCGCAACACGGGCAAATCAAAAAACACGCTGGTAAGCATGCCCACGAGCCGGCGCGGGACAACCTTCCCGGTCCAAACCGGGTCCATCCAAGCCGTATGGTTGGCGACCAGCAGAAGCGGACCTTGAGCGGGAATGCTCGTAAGGCCGGGTCCAAAACCCTTGATCCGGTAGATTGGCCAAATAATGATTTCCAAAATTTGCTCAAAAACCGGCCCGAGCAGGTAGCGCCATGACGTCACGGTAAGCAGGCCGGCGAGACCGGCGATGAGCCAAAGCTGCGCCGACGCGGACCAACCGCCCCAACGGCCCAGCGCGAAAAACAAACCGGCCGCCAGCGCCGTCACCAGGTAATCGGCAAAATTCCGCACCGCCATGCCGTTGCCGCGCCATCCGCCGGCAACTCTACTTGGTAGGTCGCGGCCAATGGGACGTTGACCAGGCCGGCCATGAAGCCCAGAACCAAACAAAACGCATTGCCGGGAATGGCTCCGCAGGCCGCAACGATGAGGCCCGCCGTCAAACCCGTGGCGCCCCAGGGCACCAGTCCGAGCACGCGGCGCGGATGGCGTTGCAGGCCGGCGAGCAGTGAGCCAACCGCCACGCCGGCCATGATCCAGCCGCCGATTGCCAACAATTGCGTCGAGCGAAAACGTGCCTTCCCCCAAGCTGGCCGCGATCAGTGCGCCCACCATGGCTGTCATCAGACCGCGCAAGGAAGCCAGCCCGAGCAAGCAGCCGCGCATCATTTTCACGTTCCAGATGCGGCGGCAATCGGTGAAAAAACCAGCGAGGGCCTGGACTGGGGCTTCCGGCCGACGCGCAATCGTGCGCGAAATGCACCCAGAAGGAGGCGAACACAGCCAACAGCAGGAGCATGGCGACCAGCGCCATGGGCCCGTCATCGCCCACAGGCGCCGCCGCGCCAATCACCAATCCTGCGACGATCGCCGCCGCGGAACCCATCTCAAAAAAGCCGTTAATGCGCGTGAGCGGCCAGTGTGTGTCGATAGCCGCTGCCGGCAGAAACGCATAGCGAACAGGCCCATTGATGGCCGCCGTCAGCGCGACCAGTGCCCAGCAGACCAAGAGATGAGGATGCGCGTCCCAAAATCCGCCCAAGAAGCCAACGGCCAGCAAACAAAGAAGGTTGGAAACGACTAACACCCGCGTCTTGGGCAAGCTATTGCAAATCGCTCCATTGAATGGGGCCAAGAGAACCGCGGGCAGCATCAGTAACAACGTCACCAAATGCCAGGCGCTTTGCGTTTGCGATTGGCCGAGCTCGCGCGATAGAAAGGGCCGTAAAAATGCGCAGGCAGTTGTTCGGCCAGCACGCGGGAAGTGTGGGCAATCCACAAAGTGACTAATCGCAGGCGCGCGGTCCACACGGGCGTCGCTCCTCCATGGTTTGTAGGCGCCACGCCGGAAGCCCGGAATCAGGGAGCTGACGCCGTCCGCTCGCCTTGAAACGCCGCCCTGGATCGCACGATGCGCGGCGCCACGGATTCGCCGATGATGAACACCGCGCCGCTGCCCGGCACCGTGGCATATAGGCGCTTGGAATCGCCTTCAGCTCGACCGATCAACAAAGTCCGAGTGCCCGCGGGCGTTGTGACCGTGATCGTCCATACCGCGGGATCGAGGCCATACAGCTTCAAATCGGCCTTGGCGTCCGCGACGAAACGTTCGGCCTTGAGGCTCGCCAGCGCGTCCAGCGTGTCCGTGACCTCCTTGGCGCTGACCTTGATGTCCGGCTGACCCTCCAGCGTCCAATCATTGTCCTTCTTTTTTAGAGCAAAGGACGTGGGACCTGAATAGCTTAGCTTGTCCACTTGCGCCGCGTCGAGCGCCGGCCAGGGCTTCCGATCACGGTACTCCTCCAAGAGACGTTTGCTCAGGGCTGGGCTCAGCGTGAACACCGCTTCGTTGCCCGCCAGCTTGGCGTAATGGCTCTCTTGCTTGTCGGCCTTGCCCAGCAAAAGATGCATCTTTTCCTTGCCTTCGTCCCAAAAATGCCACTGGGCCTCTGGTTTGTCGAGGCCATACGTCTTGAGATCGGCGCCTTTAAGAGCCACCATTTGCTCGGCACGAAGCCGTCGCAGGTTTTTCACGAGGTCGTCGAGCTGTGTGGTCTCGGCCTCGGCCTTCGCTGGCGCCGTCATGGCCCATACCCCATCGCTTCGCGTAAATGTCACCTCTCGTCCGGTCGCTGCACCGCAATTTTGTCAGCCGCGCTCAGGCCCGGGAGATTGCGGTCCGCGAAATAAAGCGGCGGCGCCACCAGTTGGCGCGACAATTCCGCATTAAGCACAACGACCGCGTCCCCCTTATCGACGATGGCGTAGCGTTCGTCCTTCTGGTCGTTGGCGGGCTTACCGACCTTGATGATGTGCTCTACTTTGCCGCCTTGAACGTCCGTCAGTTTAAGCGTCACCACGGCAGCAGGCTTGTCCAGGCCAAACTTTGCCAACTCCTTGGCAGGATAGGCGGCAATGCGCTGAGCGCGCAGGCGAAACGTCTTCTCCAATAGCTCGCCCACCGTTGGGTCGTCAGCGGCTCTCTGGTCCGGCTTGGTGAAACGCCAGACATCGTCGCGTTTAACTAGATCCATGTCCGCCCCGGGCATGCGTCTATCAATGCCGGTGACCGTGTCCAAATCGAACTTAAGGACCGCATGGTTGACGAAATCGAGATAGCTAGCGGTTAATGCCTGCACTGTGCCCGCGTCGAGGACCACGACTTCTTCCCGCTTGTCGAGCCGAGCGAATGCGCCTCCCTTGTCGGTCTCCTTGCCCAACGCAAGTTGATGTTCGCTCGTCTTGTCCTTGTCACCGGCGAGGGTCACCGTGATGACGCGGCGGGCTTATCGAGACCAAAAGTGGCCCAGTCGATCTTGGGACCGTACGCTGCCACCCGCGCCGCCTGCAGCCTCGTCCACGGACGCAGGGCGTTTTGCACCGCGTCTTCCTCCGCCACAAACGTCGGCGCCGGCGAATCCACGACGTCCCACAGGTCCTTTTTGCGCGCCAGCGTGAACGCGTTCGCGCCTGTCACGCGCATTTTCTGGATGGTTTTCGTATCGACGTCAACCAGCTTTTTGTCCAGAAAATCGAGCGGGCCATGGTCCAGCGCAGCGACCGTCTTCGCGGGCACCACAAAGATCGCCGATCCCTGAGCCAGCTTGGCGAAACGGTCCGCGTCCTTGTCCGCAGTCTTGCCGATGAGCAGTTGATGCTCGGCATCCTCCTTGGCGGTCGGTACGAGGCGTACCGTCAAGTATGGCTTGTCGAGACCATACTCCTTGGCATCCTTCGCCTCGTGCGCCACGTAGCGGTTGGCGTGCAAATCCGCGAGCGCTTCGACCATCGGGTCCACAACTGCGGACTGCGCCGGCGCCGCGAACGGGCCGCGCACTTTCCAGGTTTTGCCGTCATTGACCAGGCGATAATCTTGCCCCCCCTTTTGAATGGCTAGCTCGCGCATTTTTTCTTTGGGTTCCCGCAAAACGTCGAGCGACAGATATGCGAGGGAGCCGCGGTCCAGTTGCTCGTGCAGATCTTTTTTTACGACGAAGATCGGCCCATCGTTTAGCCGCGCGTAAAACTCCTTGTCACCCTTTGCCTTACCGATGGACAACGTGGATGCCGTTTTTTTTGGGTCTGCGAGCACGAGCCGAGCGGTGAGGGCCGGCTTGGCTAAGCCGTACACTTTTTCCAGGTCTTGCGGGGAGGGCTTGTCAGTGATGAACTCGGCGACATTGAGCCTGCCCAACTCATCCACGAGTCTGGTAACCTTGCTCACATCGACATCCGCTTGCACGGGCGCCATCGAGCTTCCACGTGCCCTTTCGTGCCCGAAACCGTACGATTCCGGGCCGCGCTGAATCTCGATTTTTTTAACATCGGCCGCCGCGATATCAAGCACTTGGCGATTGCGGTAAGCGTATTCCGGCCGCCGTGCCAACTTAAGCACGGAATCGTCCACGGCGTTTACGCGCGGCCAGCCTTCGACGCGGACATAGGTCTTGTCCTTGTCTTTATCCTTGGTTCCCAGGTCAAAGGTCACCGTTCGCTTGTTGATCGTTTGCTTGTCTTTGGGACCTTTCTCTTCCTCGATGCTGGAGAGTGATTTTGGAAGCTGGTTTGGCCAGGCCGAATACCTTTGCGTCAGCGTTGTCCAAGATGTCCTTATCCTTGGCCTGGAGGCCCGACAGCTTGTCCAAGAGATCGTTGATCGGGCCGGTTTCGGCGGCTTCGTCCTTGGGTTTTTCAATGCGCCACTTGTCTTTGTCCTTGGCAAAGACGAGGTGAACGGCGACTCCGGCCGTGCCGTCACTGTCGATTTGCAGACGCTTGACTTGATCGGCGCGAAAGCGGGCGACCTGGGGATCGCGAAGGTTGGTGACGCTGAGGCTGATATCCTTCAGCTTGTCCGCCTTGATCTCGAAAACCTGCTCGTTGTTTTCGAGCTTGGCGAAGCGATAAACTTCGGGCACCAAGTCGAAATCCTGCTTGGGCGGCATGAAGGGTTGCTGCGGCTGCGGCGGCTTGGCGACCTTGCGCAGCTTCGTCTCCGACTCGTTGCCCACCAGCAACTTGATGGTGGCCCCGCTGGGCTGCGTCACGGTTAATGTGGTCTGCGGCTTTTCCAGGCCGAAGTCCGCCGGCTTTCTTGTCGGTGACATCGACAAAGCGCTCCGCCCAAATATCGGGCAAGGCGGCGAGCAGTGCTTTGAGTTTGTCCGGATCGACATGATCTTTCACCGGGTGCGGCGATTTGCCAGCCGTCCGTCCGCCTTGGCCAATTCAAACGAGCCTTCCGGCGCTTTTGACGGCTAGCTGCTTTGGCCGAGACTTGTTCAACGGTATCGGCCGTCCCATCGTCCTTGGCCACGTTTTCTGGCGTGAAAAGACGCCGGAGTTGGTAATATTCCTGGGGCCGATCCAACGCGGGGATGAGGCCCGGAGCCAGGCGGACGATTTCGTTCTGATCGTCGAGGCGCACGAAAGTGGCTCGCGAAAAGCGATTGCTCTCGGACTTGCTCCTCGCCAAAGGCCAGCCTATGGTCCTTGCCGGCGACCGTGACTTTGACGACCACCGCCGCGGGATCGAGACCATAGCTCTTGAGCTTGGTCTTGTCGCCAACACTGACTGGAACAAAACGCGAATGCAGGTCCGTCAACGTATGCACCAACTCGTTGACCTCAACGGTGCCGCACGGGCCATTTACCGGGCAACGACCAGGCGCCGTCGCCGGCCCGTTCCAGTGATCACCGGGATGGTCGCCATGCAGGACTTCGATGCGCGTGAGGGCTTGGGGCGTCAGATCATTGTCGAGAAACTGCACCGTCGGCCCGGCGACGATCTCCGTGGTGCTTCGCGGGCAGCAGCAACCAAGCTGACGCCGCCAATCGCCGACCAACACCGCCAGGATTAGGGTTGTCTTCCAATTCATCCGATACGATCCTTCGTACATCATTCAAGAATCAGCGGGGCTAACGCCCCACCCGCTCGCCGTTGAATGCAGTTAGCGCATGCGCCGGACCATGAACACCAACAAACCAATGTAGACGAACAACAGCGGCAATCCCAAGAACGTTCCCCAGTGCCAAAGCTCCTTCTCCGTCTCGCCCAGCAAAACGCGCGGATATTCCCAGACTTCGTTGTTCTTGGCCAACAGGTCGTCGCGGCCCAAGAGCCAATTGCACGTATCGAGCAATAGCTTGGCACGCACGGGCGTCAGCGTCGGACCGACGAAAACGCCGCCGTGACCGATGACCGCGACGCGATCTTCATGCGGCGCGTGATTGCTCTTGTCGAACCAGGACGCGGGCAATTCCGTCTCGGCGGCGACGGCGATGGGAAACGGCCCGCGCCGCTTTTCCTCGACCGTCCCTTGCTTGGGGTCATTCTTCGGCGACTTCGAAGCGCGGCGTGCGCTCGCGCGTGGGGAACGGATTGTCCTCGTTCCACGATTCGCCCGTGGCCATCATCAAGACATGATCGACCGGCTTTTGCTCGCCGCCCGGCTTTTGGTAATAGATCGGCCGCGGATGGCGCAAGCGCAGGTCCATGGCTTCGCCCTTGCCGACGCTGCGGCCGGCCAGGCGCAGGCTTGTGCGGATTGGATGCTCCGTGGGCGCCTTGGCGTGCGGTGCCGCCTTGCTGGCCAGCACCCGTCCGGGCAAGCCGGCACCGGCTTGCCAATCGAACTCGACGGGAGGAACCTCCACCTGCGTTCCCTGAATGATCAGGTTGCCGCGCCGCTCGGCGAACGATTTGGTTTCGACGTTGAATAGGATCGTTTGCTTGGGCATCTTGAAACCCAAGCTCGCCAGCATGGTTTCGAGCGGATCGGGGCCGGACATGCCAGGCATCTCCAGGCCCGGCGTCGGTTCATTGGCCGGACCGAGAAGGAACATCACCGGCTTGCCCGCTTTCATGAAATCCTTGACGGCGCCGAGTTGGGCATCGTCCATCTTGTAAACGCGATTGGGGATGATCTCGCGGCGCGGAATATCCAGCAGCGTCAGGCGCGGGACGATCAAGAGATCGACGTCGGCAAGCAGCCGATTCATCTTGGCTCCCAGATCGGTGATGCGCTGCTGCTCCTTCAGGTTGTCGATCTTGAGGTCTTTTTGCTCGGCCTTGACGGCAGCCAACTCTTTCTGCTCCTGCTTGAGACTCAGTTCGTTCAAAGTAAGGTTGGTTTCGATGCCGCGGACCAGTTCGCCCCGATCCTCCTCCTCGATGGGGAACAGCTTGTATTTTCGGCCCGCCTTGTCCAGCGCCGCCAGGCGTTCGCGTTCGGTGAGCAAGGGTTGTTGACGTTCGGGCAAGAAGCACGATGACGAAGCGCTTGTTGAGCTCGGCGAGACTGGAATCCTTCCAGGTTTTCTTTTGGCTCGGCGAGGTCCTCGATTTCCTTGGCGCGTTCCTTCACGGTCGCCTCCAGTTCGAGGCGTTGGTCTTCCAAGCCTTCGATAGCGGCTCTCATCGAAGGTGTAGACGGCCGGCTCCGGTGCCGGTCTCGCTCCACTTCTTGAGGATGATGTCGCGCGTGTCGAAGCCATATGACGTCAGCACTTTTTTGGCGCCGTTCATCGTGAGCCGAGGGTCTTGCGGATCATCCATGCTCAGAATCTCATGGACGACCGCCAGGCCGATGCGTGGTTTCTTTTCCTCGATATTCAGAATCTTGTTGGCGAACGGCTCCACTCCCTGGTAGTTGAGGATCAGATTGCCCTTGCTGTCGTTGGCCGCCAACGACGCGACGCTGTCGAGTTGATAGATGTCGTTGAAGCCGAGGCGCTGCACGCGCCCTTGCGAGAGAAAGAACACGCTATTCTCCGGAGCGGCCTGGATGGCGTCGGCCAGTGCCTTCGATTTGTCCTTGATTCCGGTCAGCTTGGGCTCGAAATCCTCTTCCTGAATGTTGAGGACCTCGACACGAAAGCGCGGCCCCAACTCTTGGAACTCGTCGGCCAAGTCTTTCACTTTATCCACGATCTTGCGCTGGGCGGCGGCTTGAAAATGCGCCAGCTTATTGTCCGTCGCCTGGCCCAGGTCCGATGTATTGCGCAAGTAGACGACGATGTCCGTCTCGCCGCGCAATTGCTCGAGGTTGTGTTTGATGTCCTGGCTGATCGTGAACAGGTGGTCGCTTGTCCAATCGAATCGCTGGTAATGGCTGAACGAAAAAGCGTTGATGCCGACGATCAAAACAAGGGCCAACACGACTTGCAGCGCCACGTTGAAGCCCATGGCCCCGCGCTGGGACAAGACGGCCCCCATGAGCCCGCGCAGTTCCACGAGCCCGGCCAGAACGAGCAAGCCTGCGCCGACCACGGTCACGATGATGCCCGCCTCGTCCACGCCGATCGCCAGCCATAACACCAGGCCGACGACCAACGCGACCAAACCGGTCAGTCCCGCCAGGCGCATCATGAACAGGACGGGGGAATTCTTGCTTACCGCCATCGTCGACTCTCCAGACTGCGAACCGTGAGAAAGAGGCAAAACAGCGTGACCGAGGCATAGAGGATCAGTTGCCGCGTATCGACCATGCCCCGGCTAAAATTGCGCTCGAAGTGGAGCGGCACGGTGAAGAAAAACAGCACTTGGTAAAGCGTGTTGCCGGTGTCCATATCCGGCCGCCAAAAACCCGCGACGATGAACACCAGGCCGATAAACAGCGACACCAGCGCCGCCACCATCTGGCTTTTGACCAGGCTGCTGATGAACAGCCCGAGCGCCAAAAACATGGCGCCCGCCAACGCCAACCCGAGATAAGTCGAAACGACGGGCCAGGGATCGATGCCGGTATAAGGCGTCCACCATTGCCAGTCCAGGAGCACCGGCAAATAAAGCAGCGTCGGCAGCCAAAGCAGCACATAAAAAGCGAAGCATGCGATGAACTTACAGACGACGATTTGCCAATCGCGCAAAGGTGCGGTCAGCAGCATTTCCAAGGTGCCGCTGCCGCGTTCCTCGGCGAATAGCCGCATGGTCAGCAGCGGCGGAATGAAGAGAAACACGAGCCAAAACCAGTTGTCGCTGACCATGAGCTGCATCGGGAAATAGATGCCGCGCGAGCCGGTAGCGGTGAGCTGGGCCATGGTGAGAAAAAACAAATGGCCGGTGACCACCAGGAAAACGGTGAAGACGACATAGCCGATGGGCGAGAGAAAATAAGCACTGAACTCGCGGCGCATCAGGCTCAACGTGGCATGCATGAAATATACTCCGCTTGCGGCATACAAAGTACACAATGGTGGGTGGCACGCCCTGAGGTACTCCGAAGGGCGTGGCTAGTTATAAACCCGCTGTGTGCCGCGGGCAGCTTGTCTGCCCGTGCGAACCCACGGCAACCTCCGCCCCAACACGGGCAGGCAAGCTGCCCGTGGCACCCAGGTGCCCCAACACGACAAGCTGCTCCTAGCACCCAGATCAAGTAAACTCTGCCGTCACCATCATCAAGGGGTTTGCCCAGTGATCTGCACGAACCGATCTTCCAAGGTCGGCCGGTCGACTCGTAACTCGCGCAGATGCCAACCTTTGGCGGCGGCCAAGGCACAAAGTTTGGGGGCGAGAACATCCAAATCATGTCCCGTGATGCGCATGTGAGCAGCGCCGTCCATGGGGCCGCGTGTCGGGCGCGACGCTGGTGATCCCCGGCAAACCCAGGAAGGCGTCCGTTTCGACGGGGTCCTTGAAAACCGCGATCAGGCAGGCCTTTTCATCAGCCTGCCGGTGCAAGTCCGCCAGCGAACTCGACGCCACCACCCGGCCACCGTTGATGATGATGACGCTGTCGCAGGTCATTTCCACTTCAGACAGAATATGCGTCGACAACAAAATAGTGTGTTCCTGGCCCAGCTCGCGGATTAGCTCGCGCGTGGAGCGGATTTGCGTCGGATCGAGTCCCGCGGTCGGTTCGTCGAGGATTAGCACAGGGGGCGAAGTCAACAGCGCATCCGCCAGGCCGACCCGCTGGCGAAAGCCCTTGGACAATGTTCCCGTTATTTGCCGGCCAACATCGCCAAGCCAGCAGCGTTTGAGTACGTAGTCGATACGCTGGCGTCTCTGGGCACCCGACAGCCCTTTGATGCCGGCGCGGTAGTGCAGGTATTCGTTGACGCGCATTTCGAGATAGAGCGGGCAACTCTCAGCCATGTAGCCGATGCGGCGGCGGACCTCGACCGAGTCCCAAAAAACGTCAAAGCCCGCGATGGTCGCCTGCCCGGAGGTGGCCGTCAAATAGCCAGTCAGAATCCGCATCGTCGTGCTTTTGCCGGCGCCATTGGGCCCGAGAAACCCGACAATCTTGCCGGCCGGCACGTCGAACGAGACGTCGCGGATGGCCGCGTAATCGCCGTAGTATTTCGTCAGCCCGCTCACATGGATCATGCGTTTTCTCCAACGCCAAGGTTAGCCGCGACGCGCTAGCGGAGCGCGGATGCATCCCGCGCTCTGCTAGCGCGTCGCGGCTAAACGAACAACGGAGACATTATTCTATTACGTCGCGTCAATGCTGTTGGTTTTTTCGTCGGTCGTCTCGGCGATGCTATAACTATCCTGGTCGCGACTCTGGTAGGCGGTGATGAGTTCCGCGAGAAAGCCGATCGACATCATCTGGGCGCCGAGCAGGAGCGCGACGGCGGCATAGATTGTCAGGGGCCTTTGATGAAGCGGCTCGAACAGATCGGGATGCCAAATGCGAATGAGCCAGGTCACGCCGAGGTAGAGCAAACCGAGTGTGCCCAACGCAAAGCTCAAAAGGCCGATGCTGCCGAGCATATGCTGGGGGCGTTGACCGAAGCCGGTCAAGAACTTGACGGTCAAAAGATCGAGAAAACCCTTGACGAAGCGGCGCACGCCGTATTTGGAACGCCCGAACTTGCGCGGACGATGCTGGATGACGACCTCGGCGACCTTGAAGCCGCGCCGCTGCCAACACGGGAATGAAGCGGTGCAACTCCCCATACAAGCGGATTTCGCGAAAAATCGCGGCGCGGTAGCATTTCATGCCGCAGTTGTGGTCGTGCAATGCAACGCCGGTGAGCCAACTGACCATGCCGTTGAAAACTCGGCTCGGCCAAACCTTGTGCCAGGGATCGTGCCGCGTCTTTTTCCAGCCGCTGATGACGTCCATGCCCAGATCGAGCGCCAGCAGGAAATTGGGGATTTCCGCGGGATCGTCCTGCAAGTCGGCATCGAGCGTCATGATGATGTCACCCTTTGCGGCCGCGAAGCCGGCCGATAGTGCCGCCGCCTTGCCGAAGTTGCGCCGGAGGCGGATGCCGTGAACACGCGGCGGTTGGGGTTGGCCGCTTGCTGACGGCGCGGCTCGGAAGTTGCGGCACCGGTCAGCTTCGTGATGACCTCCCAGGAGCCGTCGGTGCTGCCGTCATCGACAAAAATGATTTCGAACCCGGTGCTTGCCGGCTCGATCACTGCGCGCGATTTCGCCATGCAAGATCGCCAGACTCTCGACTTCGTTGAAAAAGGGAATGACAATGGAAACCATGAAGGGAGTGTAAGCGCCAAGGTGGCGCTTGGCTACTTGGAATCCATTTTTTGGAGCAGCCGCATGGAAAGCCCCTGGGCCCGCGCCTATTACTGGCACTTCGCCAAATACTTTGGCAAGCCGTTTGACGTGCAGTCGTATCAATCGGCAACCGGCATCCCGCTGAAGCTGGCGACCTATGATTTGCGCTACCGCAAGTTTCGCGTCTATGCGTCCATCGGCCTGGCCGACGAAGTGTCCAAGGATGTGGGCGAGGTGATCTTGCTGTCCGATGATTTTGGCAAGGACGTGCCGGATCTATTCGTCAACTCGCTGTTTTTCATCTTGGACAAGGACATCCCGCTCGGCTCCCGCTTCGCGGTTGCCGGGGTCGATTCGCTCAACCCCGATTTCGCCGAGCATTACAACAAAGCGGCCATTTATTATGACGTCGCCGACGGCTTTGACGAGGGCTTCGGCCGAGTCGAATGCGACGGCGAAACAGGGCTGGTTTACCAGGGCAGTATTCATCTCCGCGGCGGAATTGGATTTTCTCAAACGCAAGGGGCCGGACGCATTTGCCGAGGTGTTTAAAAAGCAAGACGGGGAATTGTGCAGCGTGCATCGCGAGTCGTGCGTGTGATGGACCCAAGATGGGCTGATGGATGCAAGACAGGCATTACTTGTGGGACGGCTCTCCCGAGCCGTCCTTTCCTGATGGACGGCTCAGGAGAGCCGTCCCACAAAAAATGTGCGATACCTTATTGGTTTGCGCCGGCACTTTCGCCAGGAATTGCCTGAGCGCGGCGTAAAACTCGCTGGGCAGGGGATCGTTGTGCCCCAGGCCGCGGAGGACGCAGAATTCCGCCGGCTGCCGTGCAGGCTTGCAAAAGACGTTGGCCGTGGCGGAAGGGTATGGTGCGGTCTTGGTCAGCCTGGGCGATGAAAACCGGTTGCTTGCAGAGCGGCATCTTTTTCAGGTTGTCGAAGTGGTTGCTCACCAGCGGCGCCGAAAAGAGCAGCGGGAACTGGTCGTCAGCCATGTCCGCGATCGATGTGAAGGTGCGCACCAAGATCAAAGCGCGGTAGTCATGGCTGGCCGCCAAATTCACAGCCACGCCGCCGCCGAGCGATTCACCCATGAGCAAAATTCGGCCCGGAGCGATCTTTTGATTTTGCGTCAGCCACCGGTAAGCCGCTTCACCGGCGGCGTCGCAACCCGCCTCGCTGGGCTTGCCCTGGCTATATCCATAGCCGGGGTAATCGATGATCAGCACGGATTCATGCAGGTTTTCCCAGATTTCGCGCACGGCTTTGCCATAGTGCTCGATGTTGCCGGCGTTGCCATGACAATAAAGGACCGCGCCGGTTGCCTGCGGATGGGGTGCCCAGCGCGCGTGAATTTTGGTGCCGTCGGGCAGCGGCAGCTCCAAGTCTTGGATTGGTTGCGGCGGCGGCTCGTAGCTCGGATCGCCCGCGGTGGGATGATAAAGCAGCGTCGTTTCCAGCGGAGCGCAACTGGCGATTGGCAGCGCTACCATTAGGAACAGAATAGCCCGACTCATGCGCGCCTCCGGGAACGGCTTTGGGTGGCACGCCCTGAGGTACTCCGAAGGGCGTGGCCTTGCCTATGAATCACGCCCTTCGGAGTACCTCAGGGCGTGCCACCCTCGTTGAATTCTCACTGAACGTTGACTTCAATCCGGGCTGCTTTCCGTTGGTCCGCGAGAATGTGCTGGAAGAGTTCCATGTCTTGGGCCATCACTTCGCGCACGGAATCTTTGGCGGACTCGAAAGTTGTCGGCTCGCCGAGGGTGCGATCGGTCACCTTGATGAGATGGAGGCCGAAGTCGGTGACGACGATGTCGCTGACCTCGCCTTTGCGCATGGCGAAGGCCGCGCGGGCGAACGGCTCGACGACGACGAATTTGTATGGGAAGGGCCCAATGTCGCCGCCTTTGTCCTTGCTGGGGCAATCGGAATAGCGCTTGGCCGCCTCGGCGAAATCGAGCCGGTTGGCCAAAACGTCTTGGCGGATCGTCTCCAATTTATTGCGGGCCAGTTGCTTTTCCGCCGGCAGTGGCGGTCGCGGCCAATTTCACCAGGATGTGGCTGGCGCGGACAAAAATCTTGTCGAAGAGCGCTTTGTTGATTTCGTAATAGCTCCGAACCTCCGCGTCCGGGAAGCGTGCGTTCAGATAGTGCTTCCAGAGAATGCGTGCATTGACATCCTGGCGGAATTGCTCGTCGGTCTGCTTCCCTTCCCGCAAAAATTGCTCGAGGGTCATCGTCTTTTTGTTGAGAGCGAGCTTGAGCTCGTCGATCTCCCTTTGCATTTCCGCCGGCTGGGCGGGCAGGGCATTTTTGCGGAGGAATTGACGCATCAAAGTGTCGTCAACGAGCATATCCACCGCGGCCTGGCGCAACTCGCGTTGCTGGACCGCCGTCAGCGGCACCGGCGATGGCCGGGCCTCCAACAGCGCCTTGAGATCGGCCATCGGGATGGCTTCGCCATTTACCATGGCCGCCGGCTTATCCCGCGCCACCGTGCCCTGGCAATATGCCTGCGTTGCGCAACAGCGCCAACATTGCCACAGCCGCGATCTTTTGCCCCAGCGCTTGCCGCTCGACCATCGTAACCTCCGTGTCTGGTTAGAAAATACGTTAGCCACGGATGGAACAGATCAAACACGGAAAGTCAACATCGTGGGCAACAACCGTGCTTTTTGAGTTTTTTTCTTATCCGTGTTTTGTCCGTGTTCAATCCGTGGCTCAATTCGGCTTCCAATACCGAGGGCCGTATCTAGTTGCTCATCCCGCGGCTTGGAGTTTCGCGCGTCTTATAACCCGGTCGCGGCAATAATGGGATACCAATTCGGGCGACGAGAATTCAGTACAATAACCGCTCCAAGCCGCGCGGATGAGCGCAGCGAATCCCGCGGATTTATTGCAGGAACTTGGATTTCCATGCCCGTGTCCACCCCGATCGAGCAACGTCTTCAGCCGTTGGCCGGCAAACCGCCCGGAACGCTGCTAATCCACGAGATTTACCGCAGCCTGCAGGGCGAATCGACGTTTGCCGGCTTGCCGTGCGTCTTCGTGCGCACTGCCGTCTGCGATGCCCGCTGCGTCTGGTGCGATACGCCGCATGCATTCACGCAGGGAACGGCGTGGACACTCGATGACATCGTGGCCAAAGTGGGCGATTTTCACACTCCGCTCGTAGAGATCACGGGTGGCGAGCCCCTGGTTCAGTCGGAAACGTTGCCGCTCTTGACGCGGTTGGCGGACCTCGGGTTGACTGTGCTGCTGGAGACGAGCGGCGCCCATGACATAAGCGGCGTCGATGCACGGATCCATATCATCATGGATTTGAAGTGCCCCGATAGCGGCGAGGCGGCGCACAACCGCTGGGCGAACCTGGATCATTTGAAACCGTCGGACGAGATCAAGTTCGTCATCGCTTCACGCGCCGATTTTGACTGGACGGCGGGCGTCGTTCGGCAACATGGTTTGGACCAACGGTTCGCGGTGTTATTGAGCGGCGTATTTGGCTCCATCACACCGCTGGAGCTGGCAACCTGGCTCCTCGATGCCGGCTTGCAGGTGCGCTTTCAATTGCAGTTGCATAAGCTCATTTGGGGGCCAACGGCGCGGGGAGTCTAGTTTAGGCACGATCCGCGGGATTCGGATTACCTCATCCCGCGGCTTGCACTGTCCATGAATTATTTCTTTGTATTTGGCCTCAAAGGGCCCTACCATCAGGAACGCGAACAATCAACTTTTCCATCTTTAGGGAGACCCTCATGAATCCAGGGAACTACTCGCGGCGCGGCTTCTTGGCACGTTCGATGACGGCGCTCACTGTCGGCGCGGGCTTGCCGGTTTGGTACGCGAACGAAGTCCTCGTGGACGCGCAAGAGCAAAAGGCCAAGACGCCGCTGTCGCCGAACGATCGCATCGTCATGGGTGCAATCGGCACCGGCACCAACCGCCTGCGCTTGCGCACGGTGGGCGTCTCAATGGCGAGCGCGGCGTGCAAGACATGCGCGATGCCATGAACCAGCCGGGCGTGCAGTATATCGCCGTCGCTGATGTCGATGCGGTCAACAAGGATTACGGCGCTTCGGTCGCCGGTCGCGGCAATGGCTCGCAAATCCAGAAATTCGAGGATTATCGGCAGCTTCTGGCTCTGCGGAATATTGACGCCGTCAATATCGGCACGCCGGACCATTGGCACACGGCGATCGCCATTGCCGCGATGAAGGCGGGCAAAAATGTCTACTGCGAAAAACCGCTCACTTTGACCATCGATGAAGGCAAGGCTCTGGTTCGCGTCCAGCGCGAGACGGGCAAGGTATTCCAAACCGGCAGCCAGCAGCGCACCGAGATGGGCGGCAAATTCCGACTGGCGTGTGAAATGGTCCGCAACGGCCGCATCGGCACCATCAAGCAGATAACGACGCTCGTGGGTTCCAATCCGGTCGGCGGGCCTTTCCCGACGGAACAACCGGTTGCGGGCCTCAACTGGGATTTCTGGCAAGGACAGACCCCGGCGACGCCGTTCATCAAGCAGCGCTGCCATTATGAGTTCCGTTGGTGGTATGAATATTCCGGCGGTAAGATGACCGACTGGGTGCCCACCACAATGACATTGCCCAATGGGCCCTGAACATGGACCATAGCGGTCCCATCGCCGTCACCGGCACCGGCACGCCCCCGGCCACCGGCAATGCCTCTTATAATTGCCATCCAAACTTCGAGATCACCTACATCTACGGCAATGGCCCCAATGGAGGCGAAGGCACCCGCTTGGTATGCCGCAGCGGTCCGCCTGCGAACTGGACCCATCCCGACAACGGCGTGCTCTTCGAGGGCGACGACGGCAAGTGGATCTGGGTCGATCGCGGCCGCATCAATGCCAGTGACGGCGACGCCCGCACGAGCCGCATCCTCAACGAGCCGCTCGGCGCCGCCGCCACGCGCCTCGAGGTTGCCAACAGCCAGATGGGCAATTTCATCCATTGCTGCCGCACCGGCGGCTTGCCGATCTGCAACGTCAACGTGGGGCATCGCTCGGTGACGGTGTGCCACCTCGGCAACATCGCGGTGCGGTTCTTCCCGGGCCAGCAACTGCACTGGAACCCACAGGAAGAGCGCTTCACAGGCGCCCACGCCGCCGAAGCCAACACCCACTTAAGCCGGCCGCAGCGGGCGCCCTGGCGGGTGGAGGCGTAAAAGAATTCCGTAGGTTAGCCGCGACGCGAATGCGGAGCGCGGGCCCGTCGCGCCTGCGCCCGCTAGCGCGTCGCGGCTAACCAATTGACAGCGCTTGACCATGCATCGCGAAATCTCTCACACCGACGCCACTTTTCGCCAGGAAAGCAATCTGCCGCTCTACACGATGACGGCGCCTATCGGTGCGCTCATCGGTCTGGATTTTTTGCCGCGCTTGTCTGCGTGGCTGGGCATCGCCTCGCTGGCGAGTTGGCCCATCGGCGTCGGCGTGTATCGCTTCGCGCTGATCGCCGCCGTCTTGGGTGGAGCGCGCATTCTCTACGGCGCGTTGCAGAGCGTGCTGGAAGGGCGCATTGGCGCCGACTTGGCACTGGCCATCGCCTGCATCGCCGCCATCTTGATTGGGGAGCCTCTGGTCGCCGCCGAGATCGTCTTTATCGGCATGTTTGGCGAGTGCCTGGAAGCGTTCACCTTTGCCCGTACCAAGAACGCGGTCGGCCGTATTGTTGAAGTGTTTCCCTATCGTTGCTGGCGGCTTGAGGATGGCAACGAAACCCGCGTCTTGACCAGCCAACTGCGAGTCGGCGATCGCGTCTTGGTCAAGCCCGGCGGCAAAATTCCCGTGGACGGCGTGGTGTTGGAAGGCCGCTCCGCGGTCGATACCAGCGCGCTTACGGGCGAAAGCGTGCCACAAGACAAAGGACCGCACGACGATGTCCTGGCCGGTTCGCTCAACCAATTCGGCGCCTTGACGATCGAGGCACGTAAAGTCGGCGAGCAAACGGTCGCCGGCCGCGTCATCGAACTGACCGCGCGAGCCCTCAAGGACAAGGCCCAAGTCGAACGTACCGCGGACAGGTTGGCGCGCTATTTTTTGCCGGCGGTGCTGGGCTTGGCGGCCTTGACCTTTTTTGTGGCGCTCTTGGTGAACGGCACCGGCCTATTCCGGGGAGCCGAGGCTCGGCTCGAGTTTGCGCTCCGCCCTGACGCTGAGCGTTTATCCCACCCTGGCCGTCCTGGTCGTTGCCTGCCCATGTGCCCTCATTTTGGCCACACCCGCTGCCGTCATCGCGGCCCTGGGACGCTTGGCGGGAACGGGTATCCTGCTGAAAGGCGGCTCCGCCCTCGAGCGGCTAGCGAAAGTCACCGCGTTCGCCTTTGACAAAACCGGCACCATCACCGAAGGACGCCTGGAACTGGGCGATGTGCATGTCTGGGGCAGCACCGCGCCCGACGAAGTGCTGCGCCTGGCCGCCATCGCCGAGCAAGCCAGCGAGCATCCGCTGGCGCGCGTGATTCTGCAGGCGGCCCAAAAAAGCATCTTACGCTAGCCGCGATTGATGGCTTTCAAGCGCATCCAGGCGCCGGCGTGACGGTACAATCCGGCGGCGACACATTAATCGTGGGGACTCGCCGACTTTTGGAGGAGCAAGGTATCGCCCTGCCCACCGAGGCGATCACTGCGCTGGCGACGCTCGACGGGACGGGGCAAACCGCGCTTTTGGTGGCCCGCAATGGCCAAGTTCTCGGCGCCATCGGCGCTCGCGATCGAGTGCGGCCGGAGGCGGCCGGAGTCATCGCGGAGTTACGCTCGCTTGGCATCGAGCCGATTGTGCTGCTCACGGGCGATCGCGTCGGCGCGGCACACGCGGTGGCGGCGGACATTGCATTTGATGCGATCCACGCGGAGTTGCTCCCCGCGCAGAAAGCCGCATTCGTGACCGGCCTGCAAAACGGCGCTGACAAGCGGGCCGTGGCCATGATGGGTGACGGCATCAACGACGCGCCCGCTCTGGCCGGCGCTGACGTCGGTCTGGCCATCGGCGGCACCGACATCGCGGCCGAGGCAGGCGACGTGGTGTTCATGGGCGAACCCTTGCGTGACTTGCCGATGCTCGTGCGCCTGGCCCGTGCCACGGTGCATGTCATTCGGCAAAACATCTTTGTCTTTGCGTTTGGCGTCAACGGGGTCGGCATCGTCGCGACTGCCTGGCTGTGGCCCTTGTTGGCGCCGGCCGGTTGGTGGTACGAGCAAGCGCCGGTGGCCGCGGTGATCTATCACCAACTCGGTTCGCTCGCCGTCTTGCTCAATTCCATGCGCCTCCTGTGGTTTGAGCGCCAAAGCACAGTCCCGGCACTGGCGGGCGTCAAGGGCTGGTTGCGCCAGACCGACGTGTGGATGGAAAAACATCTCGACGCCGACGGCTTCTTTCATTGGCTGGGCCACCATCGCCGCGGTGCGCTGGGCGGTGCCGCTGCTTGCATCTTGGGCGTTTACGCCGTCTCCGGTTTGACCGTGGTGGCCCCAGACGAACTGGCGGTCGTGCGCCGGTTTGGCAACCCCGTCGCCGATGTCGGCCCGGGCTGGCACTGGCGCTGGCCCTGGCCCATTGAAGCGACCAGTCGCGTCTCCCGGCGTGTCCGCACGGTGCCCATCGGCTTTCGTGACGATCCAAACCCGCTCGATGGCGCCCGAGCCTTCACCTGGAACAGCAAGCACCGCGAAAATCGCATCGGTGCCGAAGTCGCTCATGATCACCGGCGACGGCAACCTCGTCGATATCCAGGCCGACATCCGCTACAGGGTTGTCGAGCCACGGCCCTTCTTGTTCGGCGTCAACGACTGCGACGAGCTTTTACGCGCCACGGGCGAGTCTGTCTTGCGCGGTACGGTTGCCGGTAAGTCGTTTCACGATTTGCTGACCCTTTATCGCGGGCGTTTTCAGGACGAAGTATTGGATCGCCTCAAAGCCCGGCTACACGAGTATCCCGAGTTAGGCATTCAAATCGAGGGCCTGTCCATTCTCGATTTGCACCCGCCGGCAGAAGTGGTCGACGCCTATTACAAGGTTGCGATGGCCATGGAGGAACGCGCCCAGAAGATCAACGAGGCGACCGAGCAAGCCACGGCGAAAATCAAAACCGCCGAAGCCGACAGCCAACGCATCGAAGCCCAAGCGCGTGCCGCGTTCATCGAGAAAACCAAGCAAGCGCACGGAGAGTTGGCACGCTTCAGCGCCCGCAGCCACGGACGCAAGCAACTTGATTTCGCGGAGGAGGTTGCGTTGGCGGCTCAAGCCGTCGATGCGGTATTGCGGGGTCAACCGTTGGCAGATGTTCGTGTCGCCGAGAGCCGCCGCCGCGAAACGATGCAGCACGCGCAAGCAGCGCTTACCGATTTTCGCATTTACTGGGAAGCGTTGGGTCAAGCGCTCATGGGCCGCGACATTATTCTGATTGACGCCGATAACATCCGCGGTCAGCGCAACCTGTTTCTTTTTGACCCCGACGCGCTGCGGGCGCCGTTGCTGCAAACGCCGATCGCGCCTAGAGCACCCGTGCGGCCGGATGATGAGCCGTAAGGCCATCGTCTAGAAAAAACGTGGCCGGGATTTCGGTACTCCGAAACCCCGGTGAACGACCCGAATAATCACCCGCTTACCGGGGTTTCGGAGTACCGAAACCCCGGCCACGATTCATGATTTGCGAGCTAGAAGTGCAATGCTGGGTTCCGTTACGGATTAGCCGAGTAATTCTCCATGCGAATTTTCATCACGATAACTGCCATTGTTCTGATAGTCATGTGTCGCGCGTCTCTCCGCATACACCGTCGACGCCTCCGAATATGCATACGTGACGCTGCTCGGCAAGCCGGTAGCCACCTACGACGGCGCCAAAAGCGACAGCGGCGCGGGGCTGCACTTCGGCTGGCCCTGGCCGATCCAAACGGTGCAGCGGCTGGATCGCCGGCTGCAACACTTCGACTTGCCGGCCACGGAAATCCTCACGCACGATCCGGACGGCAAGACGATTGACAAAACGCTGTCAATCGAAGCGTATGTCTGCTGGCGCATCGCCGACGTGGATGCCGTCGATCTGTTCATCAAAAGCCTCGGCACCCCTGAGCGAGCTCAATCCATCCTGGGCCCGCGCGTCAATAGCCTGCTCGGCGCCGCCATCACGCAGATGGCCATGGATGACCTGGTCAGCACCGATGCCGGCAAGCGGCCGGACACCACCAAGGTGGACGACAAGATGCAGTATTTGCGCGAGCAGCTTTTGGGCGCCTTGCAAGTGCCGGTGCGCAAGGACTACGGCATTGAACTGGTCGATATTCGATTGCGCCGGTTCAGTCATCCCGGCGACGTCCGGGAGTCGATCTTTCGCCGTATCCGCAGCGAACGCATGAAGAAGGTCACGGAGTATCAAAGCGAGGGCGAACGCCAGGCGAAGAACATCGAAAGCAGCGCCGAGGAAAAAGTCCGGGCCTTGCTCGCCCAGGCGCGCTTCGAGGAAGAACGGCTCAAGGGCCAGGCCGACACCGAGGCCATGGTCATCCGCAACCAGGCGCAGCAGCAAGACCCCGAGTTTTACGCTTTTCTGCAAAGGATGGCCAAGCTGCAAAGCATCCTGGGTGACAACAAAACGACACTGCTGCTCTCGACGCATCGGCCGCTCTTCGATCTCTTGTTCCAGCCCCCCATTCCGGGAACGAAAGACGCCGCCAAGTCCAAAGCGGGAGACGGCAAATGAAGCGGGTGCTGTCGGTTATCGCCGTCATCTTTTTAGGTTGGACCTTGCTGTCCGCGCTGACGCGCGTGCAGCCGGGCGAAAGGGCCGTTGTGCGCCGCTTCGGCAAGATCATGGACGACAAGCCGGGGCCGGGGCTGTTCGTGGGCTTGCCATGGGGCATGGACCAAGTGGATCGCGTGGCTGTCGGCCGGATCAAGCGCGTCGTGGTAGGCTTGGATAACAACGACGAGTCGGGGCGCGACACGCCGGCGGGCCAACTCCTGACGGGCGATCACAACCTGGTCAATCTGCAGGCGGAGGTTTATTACACGGTCGCCGAAGATCAAGTTGACAAATATGTTTTGCAGGCGGATCGCGCCGACGCGCTGGTGGCGCGGGTCGCGGAAACGGTGCTCGCCGAGTGGGTAGCCGGTCACGGCGTGGATGAAGTTTTGTTGCGCGGCAAGACGCTGCTGCCGTTTTATCTGGTGCCGCGCATGCAAGCGTGCCTGCGGCCTTATGACTTGGGGGTGAAAATCGAGGAAGCGGGCATCACGCGGCTTTATCCGCCGGAGGAAGTCAAGGAGTTCTTCGACCGCCTGGCTCAGGCGCAGACCAACATTCGCACGCAAGTGTATCAAGCCGAGCAAGCCGCCGACCGCAAGGAGCGCGAGGCCCAAGCCAAGGTCTTTAACAGCCAACGGATGACGGCCGCCTATGCCGATGAGCAACGCCTGGCCGCCCGGGCCGAGGCGGAGACCTTTGGCAAACGCCTGGAGCAATATCGCCGGCTGGTGGCGCGGGACCCGAACTACTTGAACACCCTTTGGCAAGATGAAATGACACGCCTCTATGCCCGCATGCGCGAGACAGGCCGCATCGACGTGCTGGATCATTATTTGTCGAGCGAAGGGTTGAACATCACGCAGTTTCCGCTGGGGGCGAAGAAGCGGTGAGAGGATCAAAAGCATGAAGTTGGGTGGCATGCCCGCCGCATTTTGGGCGGGCATGAGAAGTGGGCGGGACTGCGAATTACTCCCGAGCGTCGGAAGCGATTCGAAACACGCACGACATCCTCGCACGGCTGCTCTACCCTCACCCCGCCCCGTTCGCGCCATAATTGGATTTGAAAGGATCACGCGCCGACCGGCCTTGGCACGCGCTTGGATGTCGATCAAGGTGTCGCGCTGAAGCGTGCAAAATCAGGCGTGGATTTTCGCCAGACGATGGAAACTTGCAGATGTCACCGTCACCAAACGGTGAAAAGAGACCTTTTGGACCTCACACGACGCTCGGCGGCGGTGAGTGTAATGTAAGCATGGGGCGAAATCGGGGGGGGTGGCCAACGCAAAATCTTGCACGAGGGTCGCTTGCATAACGCAAAGACCGTGATTTCAATAAGATGCGGTTGAGAACCCTGTGCAAAACGTTGCACGGGCATCGCTCGGAGCGGCGGGGTCGGGAGACCCGCGCCGAGCGCGAGGTGCGGTTGAGAATCGTGGTGCAAAGCCTTTCACGGGGGTGACTGCAGAACGGCGGGGTCGGGAGACCCGCGCCGAGCGCGTTAGTATTGCGAAGAAGTAAAAGGCAACCTCATGAAACAACTCACCATCGTCGTCCGACCCTTCAAGGCCGAAGCGGTCCTCAAGGCCATCAATGAGCTCGATGTGATTGCCTGCTCGGTGCAGGAAGCGAAGGGTTATAGTCGGCAAAAGGGCTATCTGGATCGCTATCTGGGGAGCGAATACAGCATGGCGTTCTTGCCCAAGGTGGAGATCAGCGTCTGGGTGAGCGATCAGCGCGCGGCGAGGTGGCCGACCACCTTGTCAAGACGGCGCGCACGGGGCGCATCGGCGACGGCAAGATCTTCGTCATGGAAGCGTGCTGGCCGGGGGCGATGGAGTTCTAAATCGCGCGAATTTAACCACAGAGTCACAGAGGACACAGAGAAGAGATTTCTTTGTTTTCTCGGTGTCCTCTGCGACTCTGTGGTTAGGTCAGCATTGTTAAAAGCGTTGCGTGGTCAGAAAAATCGGAATTAAATGCCAACAATCGTCAGCGCCGCCGGGATGACCTCAATTTCCACCGAGCGAACATCGTCTTCAGGCCGGCAAAAAAACTCGCCATCGACATGAATGATGAGCGGTGCCGTTGACGTGACCTTCACTTTGCGGCACTGGCCTTGCTTTACCTTTGGATACGCGTCCGGTGGTCCGGCAAAAGCCAAGCGCGGCAACAGCTTCATGACTTCCCAGCGCGACAGGTCACCGCAATGGACATAGTCGAGCCGGCCGTCGTGCAGGCTGGCCCGCGGCGCCATCACGAAGCCCCCTTCGCGCCGGCCCACCAAAACGCTGAGCATGAGCGTGGGTAGTTTATCAGCGGCGCTATCGTCGAAGGCGACCTCCATGTCCGGGCAGCCATAGTGATACCACAGGGCACGCAACGTCGCCAAACCGTAGAGGGCAATGCCTTGCAAACGCTTGAGCTTGCGCGACTGCCAAAGTGACCGCGCCGTTGAGCCCCAGACCCAGGCAACAGACGAAGTATGTCTGCCGGCCCCCCGGGCCACGCACCACACCGACGTCGACCACACGCGAGCCGCTCGTATCGGCGGGTGGCTCCATCTCGAGGCTGGCGTGGTAATCGTTGGCTGAGCCGAGGGGTATGATGGCGAAGCCGATGTTACGCCGTCCGGATTGGAGCAGGCCGTTGGCAACTTCATGCACGGTACCGTCGCCACCTGCCGCGACGACGATGCCAAAGCCGGCCTGCGCGGCGGCGCGGGCCAAGTCAACGCCGTGGCCGGCATGCGCTGTCGGCTGGAACTGCGCGTGCGCGCCCCATTGCTTGCCGAGTTGAGCCAACCGCCGGCCGGCCTGGCCCTTGCCCGAGGCTGGGTTAAAAATCACGCAGATGCTCGGTTGCCCCATTCCGCTATGCCTCGCGCAACAATTCCAATACCATGTACCATTCTAGTCATGGTCGAGGGCGAGGGTGCTTTGGTGGGCTGTACTCATCTCGCTCCGCGGGATGAAAGAGCATCTCGCGGAGCGAGATGAGTACAAGCGCGGCCATGGTTTAATTGGGTGCTGTGATCGCGTGCATGAGGATCATTCGTGAATGGGCTTTTGGTGATCGATAAGCCGCTGCGGATGACTTCGCGCGATGCCGTCAACATGGCGTGGCGCTGGTTGCCGCGCGGCACGCGCATTGGGCATACAGGCACGCTCGACCCGCTGGCGAGCGGCGTCTTGGTCCTCTGCGTCGGCATGGCTACGCGGTTGGCAGAGTATGTGCAGCGCATGGACAAAGTTTATCGGGCCCGATTTTGCCTGGGCGTGCGCAGCAGCACCGACGACGGGGAAGGTTCGCTTACGCCCCAAACTGTCGAATCGCCGCCGACTCTTGAGCAAGTTACCAGCACGCTCGCCGAATTTGTCGGACACATTGAGCAGGTACCGCCCGATCATTCCGCCGCGAAAGTCACCGGTCGCCGGGCGTACGCGCTGGCGCGGCAAGGGCAAGCGCTGAGCCTGGGCCGCGCACGGTCACCATCCACGCCATTACATTGCTCGCATACAATTATCCTTATCTGGACGTCGATGTGCAGTGTGGCAAGGGAACCTACATTCGCTCGCTCGTGCGCGACTTGGGCGAGCGGTTGGGCTGCGGCGCTTATCTTGATGCTCTTCGGCGCGTGCGCGTGGGCCATTTTGCGGCTGAGGAAGCGTTGTCGGTTTCGGACGACAAAGAAGTTGCTAAGTCGCCTAAGGCCACTCGTCGAGTCGGTGCGCCATTTGCGGACGTTGGTGATGGGGAACGATTGTCTCGTGCGTCTGCAAGCAGGCTTGGGGGTCGGGCTTCCCGAAGGTTTTCGCGATGGTGAGGAGATTGCTGTCCTTTCGGGAACCGGTTCGCTTTTTGCTGTCGCGCAGGTAGACAAAGAACACGGTCTGCTCATGCCGCGCAAGGTTTTCGGGTAAAGATAAGAGGTAACCACCATGCCGTTTGTTTGCGTGTTATCCACTGAGTCGGCGACCCAGGCTGCCATCGCCGACTGCCTGTGCGCGCCAATTGGTCAGGCGCGGTCGATTTGGCGATGGTGTTTTTCTCGCCCGCCCATCGGGACGCTGCCCTTAAAATAGCGCAGGCGTTCAGCGCGACTTTGCATCCACGCTGCCTGCTCGGTTGCCAGGGAGAAACCGTCGTCGGCAACGATCGGGAAGTGGAGAATGGACCGGCCCTCACGCTTTGGCTGGGCCGATGGGCCGACGAAGTCGAGTTGACTCCATTTCATTTGACGGTGGAAGATACGTCCGAGGGCATGGCCTTGCTCGGTTGGCCCGATGACTTGGCCGAGGCGACCGCCGAGGACGGCTTGCTGCTTACCCTGGCTGATCCGTTCACCTTCCCGGTCGATGACTATCTGAACCAGGTCAACGAGGACCAACCGGGGCTGCGGATTGTCGGCGGCATGGCCAGCGGCGCCCAGCAGCCGGGTGAAAATCCGCTGCTGATCGGCGCGGACATTCGCACCGAGGGAGCCGTGGGCGTTTTGCTCCGTGGGCCCGTGAAAGCTCGCAGCGTGGTGTCGCAGGGTTGCCGACCGATCGGCAAGCCGTTGCTCATCACCAAGGCCAAGGACAACATCATTTTGGAACTAGGCGGCAAAACCGCCCTCACGCAACTCCAAAATATCTGGCAGGAGTTGGGGCCGCGCGATCAACAACTCGTTCAGCACGGCCTTCATGTGGGCCGCGTCATCAGTGAATACCAAGATACGTTTCGCCGAGGCGATTTTCTGGTGCGCAATGTGATGGGAATGGACAAGGCGTCAGGCGCACTCGCGATCACCGAGCGGGTGCGCGTGGGCCAAACCATTCAATTCCATGTTCGGGACGCGGTTACGGCGGATGAAGATCTACACATGCTGATGCAATGGGACAGCCGCATGAATCCCAACAAGCCTGCAGCCGCGTTGCTCTTCAGCTGCAATGGCCGAGGCACGCGGCTTTTTGGGCAACCGGACCACGATGCCAAGGCCATTCGCGCCGAGGCAGGAGCCATTCCGCTAGCCGGCTTTTTCGCCCAGGGGGAACTGGGGCCTGTGGGCGGTGTCAACTTCATCCACGGTTTTACGGCCAGCGTGCTTTTGTTCGAAGAATAAAAAGGGCCGCGCACGCAGTAAGCGGTTTGGGCGTCCGCCGGAGCGCTCTACTTCGTGCGCGGCTCTTTGAGCTCACTGCTTGAGCGCGTTGGTAAATGCATCGAGCTCTTTTTCGGCTTCGTCTTTGGCGTAACCGTATTTTTGTTGGAGAAGACCCGAGAGTTGGTCGCGCTTGCCCGCAATCGTTGTGAGGTCGTTATCAGTGAGTTTGCCCCACTTTTCTTTGACCTTACCCGTGAATTGCTTCCAGTTGCCGGCAACTTGATCCCAGTTCATGACATGTCTCCAATGCAAAACCGTGGGCGAAAACCGGCTTGCCATAATGCAAAAGGCGTGCCTAGTGCGCCGCTTGGCATGAGAGAAGGGATGGGATACGATAGGTGAAACGGGGCCTTAGCTCAACGGTCAGAGCAGGCGACTCATAATCGCTTGGTTCCGAGTTCGAATCTCGGAGGCCCCATTGGCCCAAAAAATAGACCTCGCTGGGGTCCGAATGGTCCAGCGAGGTCGGAAAAGGGAAGAGGTCGTTGGGCAACGGAGCGTGCAACTCCATTACCCAGTTTCACATTGTCGCCGCGTTCGCGGGATTGTCAAGCATTTTCTAAAGTTTCCGGTCGATTTCGCGCCGACGGACTCGCCCTTGACAGGCGGGGGGCCGTTTGTATCATCCGCCGCTCGCGGATTAGCTCAATGCGTTCGTGGAGCTGTTCTTCGGATATGCCAAGTGCAGCGCGGGAGGCGCCGTGTTTCAGTTGTTGTCGACACGACGGCGAACCGTGGCCCCTGGCGCTCGCCGCGGCCCTTGCGCTGCTTTTACCGAGCATGCTGCCAACGTGCGCCCTGCGCTCAAGACGTGCTCCAGCGAACGTTGGCCACGCCCAGCGACGGCAGAGCCATCCAACTCCACGCCGACGACATCACCACCTGGGCGGACAGCGGCAAGCAGATCTTTCTCCTCAAAGGCAAAGTCTGGATCGAGCAAGGCGCCCTTAATGTGCGCGCCGGCAGCGCCGTTGTCTGGGTCGACCAGGCGAACAAGAAAACCTCGGGAATCTATGCGCTCGAAGTTTATGGCGAGGCCGTGGCGCTGGAAGACGGCAAGACCAGCCAAACGAGCAAAGACGGCGTTCCTCAAGATGGGCCACGCGCGGCGAAGTGCGCATCAAGGCCTACGCCAACAAAGCCGTGCAGCAAGCGACGCCGACGATCCGCTTTTCGCGCGGGCGCTCGACCGCCCAAAAGGCGGCGCTGCCCGTCCCGTGCCGCCCGCCTACGCCGCTCGCGGGCATGTTTCATGCAGGACGGCAAAATTCAGCAGGTCGCAGGACAAAGCCCAGCGACCGGCGAACGACTCGGGTATTCAACTCGCGCAGGCCCTGGTCCCCGCCGGTCCGCTCGTGACGCCGCCCGCCGCGCTGCCCACGCGCACCGAGTCCACCTCGGTTTCGGCGCCGCTTGCACGGGCCGCCGGGTGAAGGCACGCCC
Organism: uncultured Planctomycetota bacterium; assembly: GCA_963750865.1. Classification (GTDB taxonomy): domain Bacteria; phylum Planctomycetota; class Planctomycetia; order Gemmatales; family Gemmataceae; genus CAVVSQ01. The sequence continues at coordinate 213,923 of CAVVSQ010000008.1, read as the reverse complement.
AAGGCATTCAAGCATCCGTCAACGCTCCGGTTCCGAAGCTTTGGCATTTCAAAAGTTACACGCATGAAACGTGCCCGCAAGTGCCGCCCGGCCAAACCGCGCTGGTCTTCAACACGGGCACGATCGTCACCGTCACCGATCCGGTCACCAAAAAAGTCCTGCTGGACCTCGAATCCGACCGCCTTTGCGTTTGGACCAAAGGCAACGCTCAGGAGCTTTTCGGCAAACATGCGGGCCCCTCAAGGCGAGACGACGCGGTCGCTCGAATTCTACTTGTCCGGCCACGTCGAGCTGCGCAACCAGATCGAAGAACGAAAAGGAGATCATTCGCGCCGACGAGTGTTACTATGACGTCAACCGCAACGTCGCCATCGCCATTCGCGCGGACCTGGAAATCCAGCAGCCGACGGCCATCTATCCGATTCACTTCAAGGCGGACGAACTGCAACAACTCAACGCCAAGCTGTTCTTGGCCAAGCAAACGGAGATCTACTCGACGGTGCTGCCGTCCGATCCCGGCCTCAAGATTCAGGTGCGCGAAGCCAAGATCGAGGAGTTCGACACGGTCCGCAAGTCGATCTTCGGCACCACGGTCCTGGATCGCAAGACGGGCAAACCGATCGAGTATCAGCAGCACGTCTTCACGGGCGAGAGCAACGTCATCCGCCTGGAAGGCGTGCCGATCTTTTATTTTCCGTATCTGACGGCCAATGTCGAACGCCCGCTCGGCCCGCTCGATGCGGTCAGCGCCAATTACAACAAGATCTTTGGCTTTCAACTGCTCACGACGTTTGACATGTACGAGCTGTTGGGCCTGCAGCGGCCGGAAAACAATCGCTGGAAGCTATTCCTCGACGAAATGACCGCTGCGCGGACCGGCCCTGGGCACCGATTTTCAAACCGCCGGCAAAGACATGTTCGGCATCTCCAACAAATACGAAGGGCAGATCAAAGCCTATGGCATGTATGACCGCGGCCTGGATATCCTGGGCGGCAACCGCGGCCAAGAAATCCTGGTCACGCCGTTTCCGCCCACCTACGTGCCCATCGAGCATCCCGATTGGCGCGGGCGCATCTTCGGCAATCTCAACGTCCAGGAGTTGCCGGACGGCTTCAGCGTGCAGGCGCAAGTGGCCGCCCTCAGCGATCGCAATTTCCTGGAGCAGTTTTTTCCCAACGATTTCATGAACGGCCCCAACCAGGAGTCGTTCCTCTATGTCAAGCAGCAAAACAACGTCTGGGCCTGGACGTTTCTCGCCCAGGCCGACTTCGAATCCTGGATGACGAAAACCGATTGGCTGCCCAAGGTCGACGGCTATGGCTTGGGCGTCAAGCCGTTCGATCTCTTCACCTACGATGTCCACGCCAGCGCCGGCTATGGCCAACTGCGGCCCACGAACGTCGTTCCGTTCGCGTACGGTCCAACCGACCAGCGCGACAATACGGGCCGCTTCGACATCATGCAGGAAGTCAGCCTGCCGTTCACGCTGGGCGCCTTCAAGATCGTGCCGTATGTGACCTGGATCTGACGGAATACACGGAAGATTTGACCGGCGAGTCGCGCGGCCGCGTCTATGGCGGCGGCGGCATTCGCGCCAGCATTCCGTTCTCACGCCTTTATCCGGATGTGCAGAGCGACCTCTTCAACGTCAACGGCATCTTTCACAAGATCGTCTTGAGCGCCGATTACTACAACGCCCACAGCAACACGCCGCACACCGATTTGCCCCAGCTCGATCGGCTCAACGACAACGCCAGCGACCAGGCCCTGCGCGACATTCGGCCCTGGCAACCCATCTTCAACCCCACCAATGCGCTGGCGCTGACCACGTCGCCGGTGTTCGACCCGCAGATCTACGCCCTGCGGCGGCTGGTGATCTCGAGCATCGACACGCTCGATTCGATCGACGTCTTGCAACTGGATCTGCGCCAGCGCCTGGCAGACCAAGCGCGGCTTTCCGGGCCAGGAGCACGTCATCGACTGGATGACGCTGGACGTGAAAGCCTCGATCTTCCCGCAGGCGCAGCGCGACAACTTCGGCTCGCACTGGGGCGACATCGAATACGACTGGGTCTGGAATATCGGCGACCGCACGGCCCTCGTCAGCAATGGCTGGTTCGAGCCGATCGACGAACGGCCCAGCGGTTTTCAACATCGGCGCCTACATCGGCCGGCCGGACAAGACCTCGTTTTACCTCGGCTATCGCCAGATCGATCCGCTGCAAAGCCGGGCCATCATTGCCTCGCTCACGTATGCCTTTAGCCCCAAATATGCGCTCACCTTCGCGAGCAACTTCGATGTCGGCAACCACATTCAAACCAACTCGCTCATGGTCTCGCGCATCGGCACCGACTTGACGGTCAACTTCGGCTTCAGCTACAACTCCATTGTGAGCACCTTCGGCGTGCAATTCGAGGTGGTGCCCAATCTTGTGCCGACGGGCCGCGGCGTCGGCTCCAACGCCTTGGGCTCGCTCGCCAATCGGTAAGAACGCTGCAGGAGACCGCGCGTGCCTTACATTCTCGCCCTCGATGAAGGAACCACCAGCGCCCGCGCTTTGATCTTCGATGAGGAAGGGACCATCAAGTCTGTCGCCCAGAAGGAATTCACGCAGCATTTCCCGCGCGACGGCTGGGTCGAGCACGATCCCGAGGAAATCTGGGCGTGCCAGTTGGCGGTCGCCCAGCAAGCGATTCAAGCGAGCCGATCGCGAGCCGGCGCCGTCGCCGCCATCGGCATCACCAACCAGCGCGAGACGACGATCGTCTGGGAGCGGTCGACCGGCCGGCCCGTTTATCCCGCCATCGTCTGGCAAGATCGGCGGACCGCGCCCTGGTGCGAGCGCTTGCGGGCCGCCGGCAAGCGAGGCGCTATTCCAACAGCGCACCGGCTTGCTGCTGGACGCCTATTTTTCAGCGAGCAAGATCGCCTGGATTCTCGACAATGTGTCCGGGCGCCCGTGCCAAAGCCGAGGCGGGCCAACTGGCGTTCGGCACGGTCGATAGCTGGCTCATTTGGAAGCTCACCGGCGGAGCCAAGCATATCACCGATCGTGACCAACGCCTCTCGGACTCTGCTCTTCAATATTCATACGGGACAGTGGGACGATGATCTTTTGCGCCTTTGCAATATCCCTCGGCACGTGTTGCCGGAAGTGCATTCATCGAGTGAAGTCTATGGGGACGACCGTGGCGGACCTCGGCCTGCCTGCCGCGCCGATGGCCGGGGTGGCCGGTGACCAGCAAGCGGCATTATTTGGTCAAATGTGCCTTGAGTCCCGGGATGACGAAGAACACTTATGGCACAGGTTGCTTCATGCTACGGACGATCGGGCCTAAACCGATCGCCTCGGCGCATCGGCTGCTGACGACGATTGCCTGGAAGATCGGCGACCGGCTGACGTATGCGCTGGAAGGAAGCATTTTTGTAGGCGGCGCCGTCGTGCAATGGTTGCGCGATGGTCTGGGAATCATCCAATCCGCGAGCGAAATTGAGAAGCTGGCCGCCTCAGTCGCCGATAACGGCGGGGTTTATCTGGTGCCTGCTTTTTCGGGCCTCGGAGCGCCGCAGTGGGATCCCTATGCGCGCGGAACAATTATTGGGCCTCAGCCGCGGCAGCACCAAGGGGCACATCGCGCGGGCGGCTCTCGAAGGCATCGCCTATCAGGTCGCCGATTTGGTGGCCGCCATGACCGCCGACACCGGAACGGCGATCCAAGAATTGCGTGTCGACGGCGGCGCGTCCCAGAATGATCTTCTGATGCAGTTTCAGGCTGATTTGCTCGGCGTGCCCGTGGTGAGACCTGCGATAACGGAAACAACCGCACTGGGTGCGGCTTACCTGGCTGGCCTAGCGGTCGGCTTATGGCCCAATCCTGCGGCCATCGCCTCCCACCACGCCATCGAGCGGCGCTTCGAGCCTCGCCTCGCGCCGGATGAGGCAGACGCGCTGCGCGGTCGCTGGGCGGAAGCCCTTGAGCGCGCCAAGAGTGGGCCAAGCCATGAATCGCTCGGCCATGTTGCGCCAGGCAGGCGAGCGGCGCCAACCGTGGGACATGGTGATTGTGGGCGGCGGCGCCACCGGGGTCGGCGTGGCCGTCGATGCCGCCGCGCGTGGCTTCGATGTGCTGCTCCTGGAACAAAGCGATTTCGGCAAAGGCACGTCGAGCCGCAGCACCAAGCTGGTCCACGGCGGCGTGCGCGATCTCGCTGAGGGCGACCTTCCCTTGGTGATGGAAGCTTTGCGCGAGCGCGGTTTGCTGCGCCGCAACGCGCCGCACCTCGTTCATGATTTGCCGTTCGTGATCCCACGCTACCAGTGGTGGGAAGGCGCTTTCTATGGCATGGGCCTGAAAGTTTACCATCTTCTCTCCGGCAAGCACCGCTTCGGTCCGTCCCATTTGCTTTCGCGCGAGGCGACCCTGGGACGTCTGCCCACTCTCCAACCGTCCGGTCTGCGCGGCGGAGTCCTTTATCACGACGGCCAATTCGATGATACCCGTTTGCTCATCAATCTAATCACCACCGCCGCCGAACGGGGCGCCACGCTCATCAACTATGCGAAGGTCACCGGCTTCACGCGATGCAAGGCAGGCCGCATTAATGGCGTGCGAGCGCTTGATGTGGAAAGCGGTGACGAGATCGACGCTTCCGCGCGAGTGGTTATCAATGCCACCGGCGTGTTTTGCGATGAGGTGCAACGCCTCGCGAACCCCCAAGCGGCCCCCGTGGTCGCTCCGAGCCAAGGGATCCATCTGGTATGTGAGCAGTCATTTCTACCGGGCGACAGCGCCTTGATGGTTCCGCACACCAGCGATGGCCGGGTTATGTTCGCTATTCCTTGGCATGGCCATACGTTGATCGGCACCACCGACACGCCTGTGAACAAGGTTTGTTTGGAGCCGATTGCGCAGGACCAAGAAATTGACTTCCTGCTGGAGACGGCCGGCCGTTATTTGGCCAAAGCTCCGACGCGGCGCGATGTCCTGAGCGTTTTTGCCGGCATTCGGCCGCTGGTGCGGCGTGCGAACGCCAAGAATACGGCTCAGTTGTCGCGCGGCCACACAATCCACGTCGATCCTTCGGGACTTATCACCATCACGGGGGGTAAATGGACCACCTACCGCAACATGGCCGAGGACTGCGTCAATCACGCGATACGAGTGGGCCGCTTGCCCTGGCGCCGATGTTCCACGCGCACGCTAAACGTTCATGGGTATCATGTCCGCCCCGATGAACTCGGTCCGCTAGCCGCCTATGGTGCGGACGCCTCGGCGATTTTAAATTTCATCGATGAAAATGAGGCACTCGGCGGCCCGCCTGCATCCCCGACCTCCCTTACTGCGGCGCGGAGGTTGTCTGGGCGGCGCGGCACGAGATGGCCCGCACTGTGGAAGATGTGTTGGCGCGCCGCACCCGGGCATTGTTTCTCAATGCCCGGGCAGCGCTCGCAATGGCCCCCAGGGTGGCAGCCCTCCTCGCGGCCGAATTGGGGCATGATGGTTCTTGGCAGGCAAGCCAAGTCGAGACCTTTACGAATATCGCGAAGAACTATGTGATTTCGCCGTAGATCGTCTCCTTTTCGCTCCGCGAAAAGCTCTATTAATTAGGGTGGCACGCCCTGAGGTACTCCGAAGGGCGTGCTTAAGCTCACACGCCCTTCGGAGTACCTCAGGGCGTGCCACCCTAGAACTAGCGCAACTACAACTTCATTTCGGCGGCGCGTTGCGGTTTTTCTCCAGGTCGCGCATGCGCTTTTCCAGTTGTTGCACACGTCGCTCGAGTTGGCTGTCGCGTTCGTTCACTTCCGGATTGCCGGGAAATGGTAGCGGCAGCAACGAAAGGCCGCCGACGGGCGATTCTTCGAGGCGGACGTGCAACTCTTTCTTCTCGGTCCCGCGCAGGACGGTGATGGGAACTTCCGTGCCGGCTTGCGCCGCATGCACTGCCGCGCGCAACGCCTGCGGACTGGAAATCGTTTTGCCGGCAAAACTGATAATGAGATCGTCTTGCTTCAATCCAGCCTTGGCCGCCGGTGTGTCTGGCATGACTTCGGTGACGAGAGCGCCTTTTTCGGCGTTTATTCCCAACTTTTCCTTGATCTGGGCATTGAGAGGCATGGTGAGCACGCCGATATAGCTGGAAGCTCGTGGTTGGCCGGAATCTCCATCTCGAGCAAGCTCAGCGGGTCGCTCGCCCAGGGTGACCGACATCGTCTTTTGTTGGCCGTCGCGCAGCAAATGGAACGTTAACTGATCGCCGGGACGATGTTTCGTGAGGACTGCCATGAGTGACTCGAAATCCTTAGCGTCGCGGTCGCCGATTTTTTCAATGATGTCTCCTCGCATGATGCCCGCTTTGGCGGCGGGACTATTCGGAGCGACCGACCGAACTACGATGCCTTCCGCATTGGCGCTGTCGGGGTTGCCGTCAAGGGCGACTCCCAGAAATACCTTCGGAGCCGCATTCGATTGGCCGCTCCTATTCTGCGCCCAAGCATTTGTGCCAACTGGCGCCACCAGCAGGGCCAACAAGCCGACAGCCATCATTCTCTTCATGACGAATCTCCTTTTGAAAAAAACGCGCATGGATTTGCGCTAAGGTGCGCCCGGTCTGAGCGTTTGTTTCTTTTCCGAGCCGCGCACGCCAAGGAAGTGGGGGCCGGCCCCACCGGAGGCAATCTCTAGCAATCGCGGCTCGCATAAATCGTCACCAGCGTGATTAGAAAAAACGCGGCAAACGGCGTACCACGCGCCTTATGGCATCGCCCATGCATTTCCTTATAAACGGACAAGAAGCAAAACGCTTCGTGCCGAGGAAACCATGAAAAAGCCAAATAAGAATTACTGGGTCCACAAAGTGAAAACCGTATCTACATTTCCGCCCGACAAGATATTCACCAAGGACGCTGAGAGCATTGCCAAGAGCTTGGCGAGAAAGAAGGTCAGTCCCAAAGGCGTTGGCTCGGGCATACGAATGATTCAGTTTTTCATCAATCGAGCGGGCAAGAACCTGGCGCCGTCTCGAAAAAAGGAACTCCAAAAAGCAATCAAGATTCTGCAAACCAAGAACAACAAATCAGGATAGCGGTCCCGGAGTTGGCATGATATTTGAACTGTCCGTGCGTAGTGACGTTCCTTTCTCAAAGGACCATATCATGGCCACCAAGTATGGCAAGAAGTCGCAAGAAAGCGTCAAAAAATCGATGCACAAGATGAAGGAGGGCACCCTCAAGAGCGGCGGCAAGTCAAAAACCAAAGTGAAAAACCCCAAGCAAGCAATCGCCATCGGGCTTTCGGAGGCGCGCAAAAAGGGCGCCAAGGTTCCGCCGAAGAAGAAAAGCAAGAAGTAATATGCATAAAAAGAGAGGGCTTACGCCCCCCGCTCGCCTTTAAAGAGGGCGAAGGTGCTTTGGAGTTCCTCGGTGCCGGCCGCACAAGGCGGTGAATCGGCTGACCGTCACGCAAAAAGATAAGCGTCGGCCATAGTTTCACTGCAAACGAGCGGCCGAGGGGTTTGCCTCTGCCGTCTTCGATCCAGATGTATTTTATGTCCGGGTAACTCGTGAGCAGTTTCGTCAGATGGGGGTGGAGAGCCACACAATAGCCACACCAGCCGGCGCCGAATTCCAGGAGTAATTCGCCAGGCAATTGATCGACGTCAGCGCGTGTCAGATTCTGCCGGTCGTTGGTCATGGATATTCATAAAAGGAGCGCACGCCATAAGCGTTCTGAAACGGATCCGTTTACGGCGCTGCGCCCTTAACACTTGACGTTTCGGTCACGACTCGGGTTTATCTTCATCGGCTCCCGGACTGAAATCATCGCCTTCCTGTTCCGCCTGCTGTTCACAGTCGACGCACCGGCTCGCATAGATCAGCGCTTTGAGCCGCTCTTCCGGGATTTCTTTGCCGCAGCGTTCACAGCGTCCATATGTCCCCGCGTCCAGGCGATCCAGCGCCGCGAGGATAGCATTGAGCACCGTTTGTTGGTTTTGCAAAAGTCCGAGCGAGACTTCCTGCTCCGAGTTATCAGTCGCCAAATCGGCGAGGTGCAAAGGTGCATTGGACAAGCCACCGCTAGCCTCGCCTCCACTGCTGCGAAGCGCCGATTGCCGCAACCCCGACATGTCCCCTTTCAGTCGATCCGCCTGCGCCGACAAACGCCGACGGTGAACATCCGCTTGAGCTTCGGTCATTTTGTTCTCCAAATATAAATGCTTAACGCTTTTTCTTGGGACGTTGACCTATGGTGCTGTCGCCGGGAGGATCGCCGCCGGGCGACAGGCCACCGGGTTCGCGCCCTCCACTGCGCGCTTCTCCGCGGGTGTCCCCCCCACGGCTCCCCCCGCGCTGCCAGAGTAAGGAGGCCTTCCCTCGTCTTCACCGTCGTTGTCCAAAATTCCACTACCGAGAGCGCCATCCAGATCGATTTCATCCGGATCACCATGGCCCCTATTGGTGCCGGCGAGACCGCCCGACGCAGTGCCACCACCGGGCGTGCCGGCAGCATGTCGATCCTGTCGATCGTCCCGATTATCGTCCTCGGAGTTTTCCGTCCAATCCAGGTCGGTCATCGGTATTTCCTTGGGCATCGCTCCTTTTGCATTGGAATGCCGTTTACTCATGGGAATTCCCCTTTCGTGAATATGCTCTGGGGCGGCTAGAGAATTGACAATTCACATGCCAGACAGTGCAAAGCGTGTACCAACGGTGTTTCCTGCCACATTCGCGGTCTTGAGTTTTTAGGCACGAACAATCGAGTGCGCTTTGCCGCTCAAGCGAGCAACCCCTTTTAGTAAACTCGGCCACCAGTGCAGGATCGGAAGCGTCGCCGCGACAGCGGTTGGCCGCATGGCCCACTGGGCTACCAGCGCTGAGAGGTGTAGGCGTGGCGTGAAATGGCGCTCCCAATCGGCGCGGTAATATGCCGCGAACGCGTCTAGCTGTTCCTGTTTTTGGCCGCGCTGCCTCCAAGAAATCAGTCTAGCGCTCAACAGCCAGGCTGATTGCAGCGCGATAGTGATCCCTTCGGCGATAGCCGGGTGCGCTTCCCCGGCGGCGTTGCCAACCAAGAAGACGCCATGGCTCCGCACGGAGCGCACACCGGGCCGAATCGGACCTGCCGCCAGCCACGGTGTCACGGAATGAGCGCCGACAAGCGCCTCGTGTACGCCGGCACATTCCTTCTTGATATGAAGTAGGACGGCCTCACCCGCCTCATGCGCAAAGCTGTCGTAGTGCCGCCAGCCGATCCCGACGCACGCAGCAAGAGAGACTGACGAGATCGTCCTCGCAACGGACCATGCCGCCGTAGCCGCCTCGGAAGGCCAAAAGCGGCATCAAGCCCCGGGGCAGAGCGCTTCCTGCAAAGTGACATTTGAACCCGAGCAAATCGGCGGGGGCCGGCGGACGGCGTGGCGGTTGCGTGGTCAACGTTCCCGGCTGCCAAGAGCCGTGAGCGCCCACCACGATGCGGGCGGTCACTGAATCAGAATCGGCCGACGTCGGCGACTCCAATTCACAGCGAAAAATGCCGTCCTCTGACGCAATCGATTGCACCTTGCAAGGTTGGCGGACATGTGCCCCCGCCTGGCGGGCGTGGTCCAGCAGCAAAGCATCGAAGCGCAGGCGAGAAAGAGCGCGGCCCCATTCATGCGCAGAGGTAGCCGCCGGTGGGAGACTTGCCACCAATTTTTGCCGGCCCGCGTATAAACCGACACGCCGCACCTCCGGCCCCGCCATGGCGCGGAAAGCAGTGCCGACGCCCAGTCGATCGAGTAAAGGCAAATTCGTCGCCGATACGTATTCCCCGCAAACCTTTGAACGCGGAAACGGTTGGCGTTCGACCAGCGCGACCGACCAACCGGCGCGCGCGAGCAGGAGTGCGGTCGTTGAGCCGGCCGGCCCAGCGCCAATCACCAGGGCGTCGTAATCCGCCGTCACGTACGTCTCCACGTGAGCCGAAACCGACAAGGCCAGTGGCGCGAAAGCTCAATGCGGTCCATGCCGGCTTCCGCCGCGAGCGCGCCTACCTCGCTGGGGGTAAACGCGGCTTCAACGGAGCGCGGCGCGTCAACTCGGGCCACCGGCGAGGCCGTCAAAGTCCGCCCTGCCATGCAGGCCAAGAGATACCCCAGCCGGCAGCGGCGCAGGTCGTTGATCACCACCAAGCTGCCGGCCGCTAGCCGAAGACGTTGCAAGAAGGTAACAGCCTGCTGGTGCGTCAAGTGGTGCAAGAACAATGACGAGATCAACACATCGAAACCTGAGGGAATCGTGTCCTTGTGGATGTCAAGGCGCACGAAGCGAACGTCGGCGCCGGTGCGCTGTGCGCGGCGGCGGGCAAACTCCAGCGCCGTCGCGCTGATGTCGGCGCCGTGCACCTCAACTTTAAGCCCGGCACTTTGGGCCCGGTGCCAGAGGCGAATGGCTACGTCGCCTCCCCCCGTGGCGATGTCTAATACTCGCCAGACTCTTGTGCGATCCTCAAGCATGAGGTTTCGCAACGGCGGCCAAATTATGCGTGAGCTGCCGCTCAGCCAATTGATGCGTCCGAGGGCCCGCAAGGCCCGCTCGTGGGCGGACGGGTCAAGCGCGGGGTCGTCCATTATTTCCGGTTGCAGCCGCCGCTGCGACAAGGAGCTCAGAAGGACCATCGGCGGTTCTCAAGAATTGATTTTGCAACGCTCGCGCAGCAACGCCAGCACCACGGCCTCTCCGCTATGTAGACCGGTGGCGCGCGCCTGGCGATTCCCGCTGGCCCGCTTGCTGAATCGCCGGCATAGCTTGCCGGCCGAATAGGCATCGAAGATAGCCGGATGAACATAACATTTGCGGCAAATCGCCTTGGTGTTGCCCAGCCGCCGCGCAACGATTTCGATGGCGAGGACGATGTTCCGTTTGAGCTGGGCTTGGCTATTGCATTCCTCGAGTTCTTGCAAGGCCTGAGCCGCGAGCACCGTGCCCGCCCATGTGCGAAAATCTTTGGCAGTGAAGTTACTCCCCGTGATTTCATGGAGGTAACCGTTGACGTCTGCCGAGTCGATCGGGTGGCGCTTGCCGTCGTCATCAAGATATTGGAACAATTCCTGGCCGGGAAGGTCGCGACAGTTTTTCACGATCCGCGCCAGCCGCTTGTCATGCAAGTCGATCAAGTGCTTGACGCCGCTCTTGCCCTTGAATTCGAAACGTAGCGTCGGGCCGACGACCGCGACATGGCGATTGTGCAGCGTCGTTAAGCCGAAGGAACCGTTGGCGCGGGCGTATTCTTCATTGCCGATGCGGATCAGCGTGGTTTCCAAGAGCCGCACAATCGTGGCCAAGACTTTGTGCGCGGCAATCCGGCCAACGCCATGTCCTGAGCGATGCGCCGGCGGATCGCGGGCAAGGCCTGGCCGAACGCGATCATTCGGTCGTACTTGCTCTCGTCGCGCACCGAACGCCAGCGGGCATGGTAACGGTACTGCTTGCGGCCTTTGGCGTCACGGCCCGTCGCTTGCAAGTGGCCATTCGCCCGGGCACAAATCCAAACATCCGTCCATGCAGGTGGAATAGCCAAGCCCTTGATGCGGTTACGCTCTTCGGGAGCGCGTACCGGTTCGCCATCAGCGTCGACGTAGCGGAAAAGCCGGCCCACACGCAAACGTTTAATCCCCGGCTCATCACCGCGAACGTAGCGCAAGCCTGCTTCTTTGGCTGCCTCAACGGGGTCGCATGGTAGTTCGGATGCTTTGCCGGCAGAAGATCGACGCGGGGAAATGCGAACCGAAACAATTAACGTGGATTTGCTTCGCCGATGAGCCATGAGACCTATCACTTCCCGAATGGGCGACCTATCTGCCAAAGTGCAAACTCGACAACGCAAGCGCTCCCAACGCAAAGAGCGTGCCCGGCAGTATGTTGCTCATAAATGATGGATATTCGCTGAGCGCTTTCAGCGTTCCGATGGCTCCCCGCAGCCTCGGTGAAAGCATATTCGCACGACTGCGCAATTCGCTTCCTTGATGATTCCTGTTTTAGTCGCGGACCTTTCTTTCAGGCCAACGATGCGATCATTTGCCGCCATTTTCTCCGATTTCCGCGCTTTTCTCGAATTTGGCATCGCCATTGCGTTGCGATATGAGCGTACGCAACGGCGGGATCTAGCGTCAGGAATAGGCGATTTTTATAGAGACCTGAGCAAACAACTTTAGAGAGGAGTCCGAACATGTTGCGCTGGGCTTTAATTTTCCTGGTTATCGCGCTTATCGCAGGGGCGCTGGGAATGTTCCGAACGGAAGTGATCTCATCGCAGATTGCTTGGATTTTGTTTGTGGTGTTTCTTATTTTGGCCGTCGTGTCCATGGTTGTCGGCCGAAGTAGCGGCCCCCCAATTTAAATCAGCGTGCGGGATCTTGCGACACTAACCCGAAGCGTTAGCGAGGGATCCCTCGCTAACGCTTCGGGTTAGTGTCACAGAATTACGCACCGTTATTTAACTTCTCGATCTTCGGGAAAGGATGGCGGCACCAACAATGCTGCCATCCTTTGTTGCATGGAGGGCCTCGGCTATGGGGCAGTTGCGTTTTTGGTCTGCTTTGAGTCTTGTTCTGGTGGCCGCGCCATCATGGGCCGAGGACAAGTATTACTGCGCGGTTGTATCCCATCCCTATTCCAACAAAAACGGTATTGTCGCCGTGTTTTTCAAGACGCGCGATGATCTTGCCTCGAGCATTAAGGCCGAGGAAACATCGCTTCATGTTATTGCGGATCAAAGGCAACCTTCGCGCGGTGGCTTCACCGAGCCACTCGCCCTGCCGGATTCTCACCTGCGTCGGCTTTTTGTCATCGACAAAGGCCTTTTTGATCGCGCGAAAAAGGCACCAGGCATGCTTCCCGGCGTGACGCAGCTTTTGGCCCTCCATAATCTGGAAACATGGATCGCCCCGCCCGGCAATGCACCGGATTTGATTGGGGAGCGATTCGAAGTTGCATGGCCACAGATCATTCAGCAGGCGGATAAGTGATTCGCAACCCATCGACATGTGCCAACGGTTTCAAGACGTGATTCAAAGTCCGTCCTGAGCCCATGATGTGTTCAGTGCGGATTCCACGAATCACCAGCGCATCCGCGATCAGGGAGCGGTGGCAGCGCCAGGGCACCGCTTCCGCGCACATGAGGCAAGCGCGGCGATTCTGCGCCATGTTTATCAAGTCGCGAACGCCTTCGACGAACTCCGGGGTGAGCATGTAGTCGGCGAACGCCCGAAAGGAAGGATTCTTCCAACCGCCGTTGGGCGAATCCTTCGAGCGCCGGCGTAGCCCGCCCAACGCGGGCATTTCCACGTAATCGATGCCGACTTCCTCAAGCGATTGGGGAAGTGTGTCACGATTGAATTGCGGATTGCGGCGCGAACGCGGCATCTTGCGCACGTCCACCAGCAGGTCGATTTTTTGGGCCCGCAATAGGCCGATAAACTCGTCGAGAGCGCGGGTGGAATGGCCGATCGTAAAGAGGACGAGGTTGGACTGAGTCATGGCGCTTATTGAGCCGGAAAAGAAAAAGGACGGCTCCGGAGAGCCGTCCCACGAGTTCCGGGCTTTGGTATCGGTCTGCCAATCCGCGGCGGAAAGTCAATTCTCCACGTGGCCGCCGAACCCGGTCTTGTGCAACGACCGGATGACTTGCGCGGCCTCGAGGTCTTTGCCTTCGATGCGCACCGTTTTTTGTGGACCCTTGCCCGTATAGCTGACCTTGGCATCAGTGAATATGGCGGTGATCGCCTTCTGGCAAGCTCCACAGCAAACGTGGACGTCTTTCACCGTGATCACGTCAGCTTTGGTCCCCTTTTTGTAGGCCGTCAGGCCGGATTTCAACTCTTTGCCGTCTGCCGTCGCTTTGCCGTAGAAGCCACCTTCGATAAGGGCGACAAACCCAGCCTTGGCGGCGTTGTCATCTTTGGCGGTAAAGGTCACGGTTTTCGTTTCCCGATCGGCCTTGACATCGGAAACACCATCCACCTTCTTTAATATCTGCCCCACCACTTTAACGCACTGTGGACAGCAGATGTGCGGCCCCTTCACTTCCACCTTGGCGCCGCCGTCGGCAGCATAAAGGAAGCCGGCAGCCAGCACGGTGGCAAAAGTCGCGATCACCTTACGCATTGCTTTCTCCTTGACAAAGGCATCTATTGAAAACTGCATGTAGCGATACCCCGCTCGCGGGCTTGGAAGCATTTCGCTCGTTCGGTGCAGGGTAACATAATCGAGCGCGAGTGCAAGAGGGCGGTTGAAGTTTCGCTGCTGCGCAAGATTCCTTTTTTTGTCTTTGGCGAGCCATGAGCGTTAGCGACCGGTGTCTTTCACCGGTCGCTAACGCTCATGGCTCGCCAAGAATTGATTTCGGTTTATTCCACCGACAGTGCATAAATCGTCGTTTGCCGAAACGTCTCACCGGGTCTTAGAACCGCCGACGGAAACAACGGCTGGTTGATCGAATCGGGGAAGTGCTGCGTTTCCAGGCACATGGCGCTGTCGCTGCTTGTAGGCCTTGCCGCCGCGGCCTTTTTGATCCTTCAAGAAGTTGCCCGAATAAACCTGAATACCGGGTTGAGTAGTAGCGACGGTGAGCACCCGGCCGGATTGCGGATCGCGCAGCTTGGCGGCAAAGGTCGGCGTGGGGAAGCGTCTGGTAAGCACCAGATTGTGATCGTAGCCCATGGCTGGTGTTTTCTCTAGTACGCCGATGCGCTCACCAATGACGTGCGGCTTCCTGAAGTCGAAAGGGGTGCCGGCCACCGGTGCCAGGAGGCCGGTGGGAATCAGCGTGTCATCGACGGGAGTGTATTGATCCGCCGCAACCGTGAGTTCATGATTGAGAACCGTGTCGGCGCCGGCGCCGGCCAGGTTGAAATAGCTATGGTTGGCCAAATTGATGGGTGTTGGCTTGTCCGTCACCGCCTTGTAGCCGAGTATCAACTCATTTTTGTCGGTGAGTTGATAGGTGGCCTCGACGTCCAATTTGCCGGGGTAGCCCTCCTCGCCGTCGGGACTGCTATACCGAAGCGTCAGGACCGGCCCCGCTTTGCCTTTGACAATCGCGGCGTTCCACACCACTTTATCGAGGCTGCGCTTGACGCCGCCGTGCAAATGGTTTGGCCCATTGTTCGTCGCCACGCTGTATTGTTTGCCATCCAGCGTGAATTTGCCCTTGGCGATGCGATTGGCGACGCGCCCCACCGTGGCGCCGAAGTATTGGTTGTCGTCTGATTCATAGCCCGCCAGGTTGTCGAAGCCGAGAACGACATCCGTGATTTTGCCCGCCTTGTCGGGTGCGTGAAGCTCAAGTAGGGTCGCCCCGAGCGTCATGACCTTGGCGGTGACGCCCCCCTGGCTGGCGAGCGTGTAGACCGCCACGTCGGTGCCGTCGGCTGTTTTGCCAAAGGGCATGGGCCCGGAAATTTCGGCAGCGTTGGATGTCGGCGACATGGCCATGATAAACCCTCCGCAAACGAGGCAGGCAAGCGTCTGTTTAACATTCATGTGCACGTTTCTCCCCGTAAAGAGCCGTGCGCAGTAAGCGGGTTGGCATTGGCCACCGGGTTAACCGCTTACTTCGTGCGCGGCTCTTGGAAACAACGAATGGGTGCGACTTTTTTTTATGCTATGGAAAAGTAACGCCGGCGGGCTAACGTATCCGTTGGACTATTGATCGCCTTGGGACGGACGCATTCATGAAAGTCGGCATCGCGGGTTTCGCGGGTTCAGGCAAGAGCACGGTGTTCCATTGGCTTACCGGCGCCGCGCCGGACCCGTCCAAAAGTCAGACCGGACAAATCGGCAAGCCGGAAGTGCCCGACAAGCGCCTCGATTGGCTATCCGCTCAATTCAAGCCGAAGAAGACGACGTTCGCCAAGATGGAGTTTCTCGATACGCCCGGCCTTTTGGCCGAGGAACGGCGCGACAACCCGCGCCGGCTCGGCATCATGCGCGATGCGGGGGGACTTTTGATCGTGCTGGCCGGCTTCGCGGGAGGCAATCTGGCTGATGAGTTGCGGCGCTTTCGCGATGAGTTGCTCTTCGCGGACCTCGAAATCGTCACCAATCGCATCGACAAACTGCGCGACCTCCTCAAAAAGCCGCGTCCCGCCAAACAAAAGGACATCGATCAGGCGGAGATGGACCTTTTGCAGCGCATCGCGGATGGACTGGAGAAAGGCGAAGGCGCGGGCACGCTCGGCCTCAAGGAGGACGAGGAAAAGGCGATCCGATCCTTCCAGTTTTTGACGCTCAAGCGCGAAGTCGTCCTGGTGAATATCGGCGATGACGGCATCGGCAAAGCGTTGCCCGCCGATCTGCTCGCCTTGGCTCCTACCGCGTTGCAGGCGCCCGTCAAGCTGGAGAAGGAACTCGATGAATTGTCCGAGGAGGACCGGCAGGCCTTCATGCAAGACCTCAACGTCACCGGCTTTTCCCGCCCCGAGATCTTGCGCGCCATCTTCCATGCCATGGGGAACTCCGTGTTCTTCACGGTCGGCGAGGATGAATGCCGGGCCTGGCCCATTCCTATCGGGGCCAGCGCCGTGGAGAGCGCCGCCGAAATCCACACCGACCTTTCGCGCGGCTTCGTCCGCGGCGAGGTCGTCAGCTACGCCGACTTCAAACGCCTGGGCTCCATGAAGGAAGCCAAAAGCCATGGTGTCTTTCGGCTCGAAGGCAAGACGTATATCGTGCAAGACGGCGATATCATGAATATCTTGGCGAGTACGTAAACGCTCGGAGACAACATGGGTGCCACGGGCAGCTTGTCTGCCCGTGCAGGGGCGGAGACTGTGCCGGGTTCGCAGGGGCAGGCAAGCTGCCCGTGGCACCCGAATCTGATCGAGCTAAGAAGGTTATACATGAATGTGCGCAGCTTTTCGCTTTGTTTGCTATTGGCATGTGCCGGAATTATGTTGTCCCTTGCGGCGTCGTTCGGGTGGACTCAAGCTAACGCGGTGACGACTCAATCCAAGCAAAAACCGCCGGCATCCCAAGAGTTATTTGACGAAATCGCTCACATGGATCGTGCTTTGTTTGACGCATTCAACGCGCGTCATTTCGATAAGATAAAAACACTATTCGCCGAGGATCTTGAATTCTATCACGATAAAGGCGGCTTGGATTCCTATAAAAAAACGACAGAAAAGATGAAAGCACTATTTGAGCAAAACAATGGAATGAGAAGAGAACTGGTGAAAGGCAGTCTCGAAGTTTATCCCATCAAGGATTATGGAGCCATCGAAATAGGCGCACATACTTTTATCCATCTCGAAAACGGCAAGGAAGTCCGTGGAACGTTCAAATTCGTCCATATTTGGCGGAAGCAAGATAGTGCCTGGAAGATCGCGCGGGCCATCAGTTATGCTCATTAGGCAGATGGGTGAGCGATGCACAGACACCATCTTGAGTTGGACCCGGAGATGCTGGATTGGCTGGCGCTGACCCCCGAACAGCGCTTCGCCGAATCCCAAAAGCTCTGGGCGACTTTTCTGGCGCTGGGAGGTTCGCTTGACCCCGAGCCCGATAGTCAAAGTCCTTTCTTTGGTCTGGAAGCACCGAGTCCGGACGCTGCTCATGGGCGGTCAGGCCTGCATCCTCTACGGAGCCGCCGAATTCAGCCGGGACATCGACCTCGCCGTTCTTCCGGACGAAAAAAACCTTGACCGGCTCCGCCAGGCCCTCGAAGAGTTGCGCGGAGCAAGTCTTGTTTCCTTCGCTCAATCGTCAAGACCTCTTGCGCGGCCACGCCTGTCATTTTCGCTGCCGGCTTCCCGAATCCGAAGGTTTGCGCATCGACATCATGTCGGTGCTTCACGGCTGCGAGCCTTTTGCAAGCCTCTGGAAACGTCGACGAACGTTCTCATTGCCCGGAATCAAAACCTTGGCCGTCATGGATTTGCCGGATCTGGTCCAAGCGAAAAAGACGCAACGCGACAAAGATTGGCCCATGATCAGGCGCTTGGTCGAAGCGGATTACTTGGGGCGCCCGCCACGTCCAGCCGCTCGCCAAGTCGCCTTCTGGTTGCTCGAGTTGCGCACGGCGGACTTCCTCGTGGAAGTGTGCAAGTCTTTTGCAAAAAAAGCGAGGAGCCTCGTCAAACGACGGCCGTTGCTCGAACATGCTTTGAAGCAGGACATCGAAAGGCTAGGCCAGGGTTTGCGCGCGGAAGAGGACGCGATTCGAGCGGTGGACAAAGAATACTGGAAACCGTTGCGCGAAGAGTTGTTCGCCATAAGGCAGGCGCGCGCGGACGAGTTAAATCAGCGTGCGCGATCTTGCGATACTAACCCGAAGCGTCAGCGAGGGATTCCTCGCTGACGCTTCGGGTTAGTATCGGGGCAACCCTAGGGTATGGATGCGCCATCCTCCCCAAGACATTAGTATCAAGATGGACTCTCATTCATCACGAACCTTCTTCACGACGCCCGAATCACCACAATCGTGGCGTTATCCGT
Source organism: uncultured Planctomycetota bacterium (assembly GCA_963750865.1). Taxonomy (GTDB): domain Bacteria; phylum Planctomycetota; class Planctomycetia; order Gemmatales; family Gemmataceae; genus CAVVSQ01. The sequence continues at coordinate 195,446 of CAVVSQ010000008.1, read as the reverse complement.
CGCCCCGCGCAGGTTTACGAGGTTGAGCAACCGCCGCGCGGCTTCCTCCGCGGAATAGGCCGCCTCGCGCGTCAGCATCTTTTCCAGATCGGCGCTCGGAATGTGGTTCGTGAGGCCGTCCGAGCAGACGAGCACCCAGTCACCGCGCCGAAGCTTGGCGCTGTAAACGCCGGGAAGGACTTCCGGTTGCCCGCCGATCGCCTGTTGCAGCTCGTTCTTGCGCGGATGATCCTCCGCTTCCGCCTCGGTGAGCTGTCCCAATTCGACGAGCCGGTTGACCAACGTTTGATCGCGCGTAAGCTGCACCAGCCGGCCCCGGCTAAGATGGTACGTGCGGCTATCGCCGACGTGGCCAACGACGACCTGTTGATTGTCGACGTACACGCACTCGGCGGTGCAGCCCATGCCGCGGCGGCCCTTGCCGCCTGGCGTGCGCGACGACATGTACACCTCTTTGTTGGCATGGCGCAAGGCGGCCATCAGCACTTCCTGATAGGCCTTGGTATTGGCGGGAGCGGCGGGCGGCTCCTTGCCCGTTAAAGAGGCAAACAGCGGCTGGGCGAGGAGAAACTTGCGCATTTCATAAATTGCCAACGCCGCGGCGACTTCGCCCGCCTCATAACCCCCCATGCCATCGCACAACAGCACCATGGCGTATTCCCAAAGATCGTCCATGCGGGCTTCGCTGCCGTGCAGCACGGCAAAGGCGTCTTCGTTGCCGGTGCGCACCATGCCGGTCGTCGTCCAGCACGCAATGTCGAGGCGTACCTTGTCGAGGTTGCGCCGGCAGACATCGAGCGACTTGATGAGCTCGGCAAAGCCGCTGGGATCCGCTTTCACCGCTTCGTCCGTCGGAAATCGAATGCGCAAATCGCGGACGAACGTCTTGTTGAGCAGCCGAAAGAGCAGCGGGTGCACGTCAGGGAACTTGTCGGTGATCTGCTCCGGCGCAACTGGTGCTCGAAGTTCTTCTCTTCAAGCGGGTGATGAAGGTATTCGAGCGAGTAAATCATGGCTCCAAAGCTGTAAAGGCCCGCACGGGCGTCGGCTTGATCCGGCGTCAAAATCACTTCAGGAGCCGTGTACAGAGTCGCCTTGATCGGCGCCCCGGACGGCAGCGGCAACGGCAATAGCTCGGAGAGATCGGCGATCATCGCCTGGCCCTGAGGCGTCACCACGACTAGATCGGGCCGAATGCCTTCGATCAAGGCACCGGCCATTTGCAGGGATTGCATCCCTTCGGCGATCTGGATAAGCCAGCCGTAGCGAACGGCGGCGTCGGCGTCCGGGTCATCCCAGGCATCCCAAAGACTGACGCCTTGCGGGGCCTCTTCGATCAAGTACTCACGATCATCCTCTTGGAAATACTCGATGGCGGCTGGCACGGCCGGGTGTCGAGCGCTTTCCAGCACGGTCTTTTCCCAGCCGATGCCGCCATCCTCCTCCAGCGCTTCGGCCACCGGCACCGTCTCGTCAAAATCGGGCAAGATCTCCTCATCGACGACCGGCATGGCGATTTCTTCGGGCGCGACCTGGGCGCCGCCATTCAAGGGGGCCCAGACAATGGTGACCGGCAGCGGCTTGCCGCTGCCGTGATCGAGCCCTCGCTGGCGGAACACGCCTCGGTTGTCACTGAGCAGTTCGCCAAGCTCATAGCGACCCTTAATGCGGGCATTCGGCGTCGGCATGGGGAATTCTCGCGGGTGACCTTGGAAGCCATGGTTGGACCGGTGGGCGCCGCATCGGCCGTGGGAAACATATATCCGCAATCGTCGCAATAGGTTGGTCCGGGACGGCGCGGCGCCTCCGCAGGCCATGCAAGCTTGCGGGATGACGACTGCGGCCTCCACGAGAGCGTCCGTGTTCACAAAGGGTGAATCTTGGTCTTTTTCCTGAGGCGCTGGCGCGGTGGACGGGTCGCTCTCCGGATCGGACCAATCGGGCGGACCATCGGCGGGAACCGACGGCTCCTCTGCGTTCTCCGCTTCGTCTAAGGCGGCTCGCTCGGGCGAGCGCGGAGCCACGGGAATGGCCAAGGAAATCTCGTCGGTCGACTCCACCGGCACCGCAATCGGCAAGGCGACCGGAGCGGCCATTGGCATATCAGGGCTGACCGCATGGGCAAGCGGGGTCGAACTCATGGCCGGCGCTGCCGGGTCCGGCGGCGATGCGTTCTTTTCTTGGTCATCGTCGGAGGCCATGTTGAACAGGCGTGCCCACAAGCCTCCTCCTTTGGGTGATGTCGGATCGCTCATTTTAGTGTTCCGATATTGCTATCAACGAAGCCGGTTGCCGCAATGGATGCAGCAACGGCTGCCCATGCGATTGAATTTGCCGCACATGGCGCACGGCGCCGTTGGGTCGGTCAGCGCTTCGGCGCATTTGGTGCAGTAGGGAGTGCGAATTTTGTTGCTGGTTTTGCACTTCGGACAAGGAACATCCTTGGTGACGCGCTGACGCTCGAGATCCGTCCTGATTTCCTTGGCCGAGAAATAACGATCATTGATGTCTTCCGACAGGTTGATTTTGATCAATTCGTAAAACCAGTGATACGCCGCGGGCAAGGGCGAAATAGGGTCAGCTAGTTGGCCCTCGAGTTCCTTGGCGGTGTAGAACCCTTCGGGCGCCTTGCCGGTCACCAGATGGTAAAGCGTGGCGGCCAGCGCGAACAAATCACTGCGGGCTTCGGGCTTGCCGACGATCTGCTCGGGGGGCGCATAGCCCTCGGTGTAGACGCGCGTCTTGCCGGCCATGCGCTCCTTGGCGGTGCGGCCCAAGTCGCGGGCAGTGCCGAAGTCGATCATCTTGATCGACTTCTGGTCGTCCAGAAGCATGATGTTATCCGGCTTTAAATCGCGGTGAATGATCGGCGGGGATTGCGTGTGCATCGTGGTCAACACATCGCAGACGCTCTTCGCCCAGCCTACCACCTGCGGCACGGTGAACGGTTTGTTGTCGTTGGCCTCCATGATCTTGAGCAGATCCTGTCCGCGAATAAACTCCATGACCAGATGAGCGCTCTGCCCCTGATGGATGAAATCAAAGACGCGCGGCACGATGGGCACCGTTTCCAGCGAGCGCAAGATCTCGGCTTCACGCCGAAAGAAATTAAGGCGGATGGCGAATTCCTGCGGGTCGTCGCCGAGCATATCCTTGATGGCCACTTGGCGATTATTTTGCTTGGTGTCGGTGGCAAGGTAGACGGCGCCAAAGCCCCCCTGGGCCAGCAACTTGTCAAGCCGATAGCGGCCATGGAGCAAGGTCCCGCCGGCCATGGGCAGCGGATTGCCGCAGCGGACGCAATTGCGCTCGCCGGGCGGATTGGCGACGCCGCAGGCGGGATTGACGCAGAGGTTCGGCGGTCCGTCCGCCTCCGCCGGGTCGCTTTGGAGGAGGTAGCCGCAGTCCATGCAAGCGACGGCGCCTTCGAGCAACTCGGAGCCGCAGGCGGGGCAATTGGTTGGCGCCGGCGACCGCGCATTCGCCTCAGCGGCCATGGAAGAGCGATTGACGGGCGGCGGCGCGATTGGCGTGGCGCTGGGAATGGCAAAGGGTTGGTTGCACGAGGGGCAACGCACGGTTTTGCCGGCGGCGTTTTCCGGCACCTGCATCGACTTCTTGCAATGGGGACAGCGGATGATTTTGGCCATGAGATCGCCTTCAATTGGTTCGCTTCGCCTTTTCGTAAAACCGCAGCGCGCTTTTGCCTATGCGGATCAAGTCGCCCGAGTTCAGAGACGCGCGGCCGTCGATTTTGCGTTCATTGACGAATGTGCCTCCAGACGTTGGAACGTCTTCCAAGAAATACCGGCCTCCTTCCAAGACGATGTTGGCGTGCAGCTTTTCCACGCCCGCATCGCCAAAGAGGGCAATATCGGCCCCCTCGGCCCGGCCGATGCTGGTTTTCTCCTTGGCCAAGATCATTTCGCGACCGCTGCGAAAGCCGGCTTCCACTTTGACCCACGCTTCCTTGAGAATCACTTGCGCCAGACCGACGAGCAGACCAATGCACATGCCCAAAGCCACGAATCCCATCGCAGTTGGGCTCCAAAGCCAATCGCCCCCTTCGGGCTTGATCTTGTCCCAAAGCGTTCCGAGCAACATCGCCAAGACGCCGCCAAGGATGCCGCCGATCGTGCCGCCGATCAGAGTCTTGAGAACCTTCTTGCGTGCGCCGCCTTGATTTTTGCCTGAGATGACGCTGCTCAAAAACTCGAAGGCGCCGATGGACGTTCCGATCAATAATCCGGTGAGCGTCCAACCGAAGACAAAAAAGATCGCCGAGACGCCATAAAGCAAGCTGCCGACCAGGCCGCCCAGCAAACCACCGACACCCCCCACGAGCAAGGCGACCGCCACGCGCAGCAGAATCGTGCCGGCATTGCGCCACGAGGTGTTCCACAGGCTGTCGACGACGCTCAGGCCGAGCGCGACCAGGATGCCGAGCATCATGCCGCGGAGGCCGTCGCGGCCGGTGATTGTCGCCGGGGAGATGAAGCGGCCCAGCATCCAACCGAAAAAAGCCGCCCAGCCGCCGCAGAGAGCGCAGTAATAAATGAACAGACGAAACGACATGCCTAGAAAATCCCCTTCTTGCGAATGGTCACTTGTTGCGAGACCGAGAGCGCGCTGGTCGTAGTCACGGTCAAGGTGTGCCGACCGTCGACGGTTGGCCTCACGCGCCAGGTAATCGGGCTGGGCCGGAGCTTGCCGTTGGCAGCCCGCTCCGCCCGCGGGACCGGTTGCTCCGCCGCCGAGCCGCCCAGCAACTCAAAACCCTTGGGCAATTCCAATTTTGCTTTTTCGCCAGGCTTGGGCTCGGCGACATAGGCGATGACGGTCATTTCGCGGTTGACCGCCAAGGTTCCGCCGATGGTGAGACCTAGCTTGCCTCCCTTAACGTTGCCCAGGCCGTAAGAGAATGCCATCTCGCGGTGCGTGCCAGGCCTCATGTCCATCGGATCCCAGTAAAGCGCGATGCAAGAATCGTCGCGGATATTGTCCATGCGCACGTCCCAGTTCGTGAAGTTCGGCCCCGGCCAATGCGTCAGGCTTACGCGATCGGGCGCCAGTTTCTCCGACAACTTCAAGTTCATCTGCACGACGGTGCCGGGGTTTTCCAAGTCCGCGTTTTCGAGCGCCTGGATGAAGTCGGGAATCTCCGCCTGCCCCCGGAAATCTTTGGAGGTCGCCACCAATCCGGGCACGCCGGGAATCGTGAACGGGACGCCGTCGTTTTGACCGATCAAGGTATCGACCATGATGCGCAAGCCAATCCTGTGCGAGCGCGTGTCCTTGTTCTCGATCTTGTACTTGACGAGGCACGTATTGAGCGGCCTCTTGAAAATGCCGGTGCCGAGCGCGGTTTCGTAGACTTCGCCGGGAATTACGTGGACCGTTTGCGTCACAAAGATCGGCTCGGGCGTGAATTGGAAGACGGCCGCCCCGGAGTCGCGCGCATACGACGGCTTGCCCACCCATTTTCCCATCGACGGCACCAGGCCGAATACTTTATCCACACTGTCGATCAACACCACCGTGCTGTTCGTTCGGCCGCGGAAATCGAAGGTCAAGCGCTTGGGATTGGGGTCTTTGGTGTTGCTCGGATCGACCGCGACCAAGCCGAAATTCATGGTGTTGCCGATGTCGGGCTCGCTGCCGTAATCGAAAAACACTCCCAGGCGCGGCGTTGGGTCAATGTCGCCGCTGTCAATGGCGCCCCCGCGCACCGACGGCCTGCCGATCAAATCGCGCATCGTCACGATAGCGAGAACCAGAGCCAAGAGGCCCAGAGGCAAGAGGTGTCGCGGCACCGAAAGCCCGGCCTTTTTGCGGCGCGGCGCCAATGAGATCAATTCCTCGGACTGTGTCTGCGTCCGAGAAGGCCGTACCGCCGTCGCCACGGTGCCATTGGAGCCGCGCTCAAAAGCGAATGGCGTGGATTCCTCCACGGCTTCCGCGACCGCGGGCGATGCGGCACCGCGCGGCGACACGATTGCCCGCGACACGCTGCGGCCAGGCCACCGCGGGCACCTCGATCGGCGTCGCCATGATCGGGACCGCGCCGCCGACAGCGGCTGCCTCGGCGGGCAACAAGATCGCCTGGATCGGCACATAATCGCCCGGCTTGCCGGTCACGCTCAAGGCGAGCGGCACGACGAATTTTTGGTTGCCGTTGGCGGTAATGGTGATACGCGCCTGCTGCACCACGCCTGGGGTCCCGGGCACATGAATCGTCAACGGGAGCGTGACTTGCGTCGGCGTCTTGTTGTGTTTAGGTTGGCTTCCGGGAACTGCCCAGGGTTTATCGCTGACGGCGAAGGCAAACACATGTTTCTTTTCCAACGTGCTCACTTCGAGAGAGGCAGTCAGGACTTGGCCGGGATCTGCCGTGAGTTGCAGGTTGGCGGTCTTGAGCGTCACCTTGGGCGGCTTGGCCAGGCCGAGGGCCTCGAAGAATTGCTGCACTCCCCCCAGGCCCGCGACACTTGGACCCTGGACTGGATAGGTCCAGCCGTTGCGCGTGAACCATTTGGCCACCAGACCCTTTTCGAAGAGGGCGGCCGCTTCCTTGGGATGCGCCGGGCCTTTTCGGCAATTTGCCGCGGCGTGAAGGAACCAGCCAACGCTCCCTCCGTAAACGGCGTGATCGGCACGTCGGCACGCACCGTTACCGTGGTCGTGCCGCCGTTCGAGTCCACAACCAAATGCCCTTCGAGCGGTTGGTTGCCGGCGCAAAAACGGCCCGCGCACGTGGACCGTGATGATCGCCTCGGCGCCGAACTGGAAAAGCTTGCGTGCCGCATTGGGGCCTTCGCCCAATGATAGCCATTTGCAGTCCGAGACAACGGAGCCATAGGCGAGCCGCATCCCTTGATTACTTAGGTGCAATTCCAGGTTGCGATCGGTGCCCATCGGCAGGAGGCCCAAGCTGATCACACTTGGCTCGACCTTGACCTTGGGGGCCTGCAACACTTGCGTGGGCAGCGCCTCCAAAAGTTGATCCAGACCACGGTCCGGGTCCGGGTATTTGGCAGCGTCTTGCGCGGCCCTGGCCAGATCGGCGCGGCCCAAGCCGCCAAAAAAGCCTGCGAAGAAACCTTGCTTGAGCAAGTCAACGGCGGCTTTCCAATTGGATTGGCAGGTGGTCGCTAGTTGGTCAAAATTGCGGCAAATCTGGCCGCCCGGAAAAATGAAGTGGCTGCGAAAGGGCGCCGAGCCGGCGTTGATTGGACCGCTGCCGCCGCCCGTCAAGATGGCGCCGTCCCAATAGCAAAAGGCGGCGTCGGCGGGATTGACGCGCGAGCACTGCCGGCAAACGTGGGTCATGGCTTAATCCTTGCCCTGGCGCTTCAGCCGCGAAATGGCGAACGCGGAGGGATTCTCTGCTCCGCATTCTAATGGATTCGAGCGCCGCGAGGAACCTCGGGCGACGCGATGAATAAATGGATGAAATTTGCTACCGAGCCACGACCGTGAGGGAATGGCCAACCGCCGCGCACGACGACTATTGGCCGCTCGCTAACGGTCGCGGCTCGGAGGCCAGCGTTTTTAAGTCTTCACCTTCAAATGAACCGTCCCGATCTGGATAACGTCGCCCAGGAAAAGCTGCCGCTTTTGACCGGGGTGGATGCGGGTGCGATTGACGAAGGTGCCGTTGGCGCTGTTGAGGTCTTCGATCGTCAAAACGCCTTGAGCCTCGTCCCAATGGACGACGGCATGCTGGCGTGAGCACCACACGCGATCAGGCGGCTCTTGGTCTTCCAGATCGATATCCACCGGCTTTTCGTCGGCGCGGCCGATAAAGTTGAGTTCGGCGTAGATCGGAAACTCCAGACCTATCTTTTGCCCGCGAATGACCGCCAACTTGGGGCTCGAGCCCGCGGGAATGGCAGTGCCTCCGCTTGGAGCGTCGCCGCAGCGGCGGCCGGCTCAGGCGCCGCTTCGACCGTGGGACCGGCTTCGACGACGGCGGCCACCGGAATGTGCTCATCGGCGGGGGCGGCCTCAATGATGGCTGCCATCGGCCCTTCTTCGAGCAAAGCCGCCATCGGCACCGTGTCCGGTGCAGGCGAGGCGGTCGGCGCGGGAACCGCGCTCAAGTCGGATTTGCACTGCTCGCAAAATAAAGCGCCATCTTCGTTCTCGAAGCCGCAAAAGGGACATTTCGTCATGACTTGATTAACCTCCACAAGGTTGCTGGTTTGCGTCAATTCGTCGGCATTTCGTCCGCCATGCGGGCCGAATCCTCCATGGCGAGTTGCGTCTTTTTCGAGACGCGTCCACCGGCGTTGAGCTCCTGCAACACCTGTTTGGCGAGCATGGTCTTTTTGGCCGCGCGCGGCCCCATGAGCTCGCCCTTCTTTTCGATCTCCTGCGCCACGCGCTGCACTTCGCCCTTGTTGTCGCTGGCAATCGCCTTTTGCAAGTTGTTGTTGAGCTCGAAGATCTGCACTTCGTCGATATGGCGTGCCACCTCCGCATTGATGTAGCCGTGCCCCGCCGCGGTGTAGGTGATTTCAAGCGGCAAGGAACCGGAGCTTTCCCGCGTGCCCTGACCCAAGTCATAGGTGACCTCCAATTGGGCGATCACGAACTTGCCGTCAGGACGCTTGGGCAGGCTCAAGTCCAGCACATAGCGCGCGGAAACGTCTTTGGCTAACGTTCCCAGACCGGCGACCAGGTGGCGTTCTTCGGGCTCTTCCAATTTTAATTCGGTGATTTCAGGGGCGACCTGACGGCAGCGCTTGATTTTGATGTCCTTCATGGGACGCAAATGCATTTCGACATTCATGAACGCCGACGCTGCCAGGCTCTCGAATTCCTCCACGAAAATGCGCTCCGCCTCGCTGGCTTCATTGACGTCGATGTAATACCATTTGCCTTCGCTCAATTTGGCCAAATCCTTGATCAAGCTGGCCTTCCAATCGAGGCCCACGCCCATCATCGTCAGATGGACCTTGCTGTCGTGCGCGCGTTGCGCCAACTCGCGGCATTCCTGCTCGCCCGAGGTCTCGCCGTCGGTCAGCACCACCACTTGTGATAGTCGGCCCGGACTTGCCAGCTTTTCAACCTCTTCGAGCGCAAGGCGCATGCCGTCGTTCATGGCCGTCCCGCCCGGATCGACATCGTACATATCGACCTTGCGGATGACATCCTCGATGGTGGCTTTGTCGGCGATGCGCGTGGGCGGCAACAACACCAAGGCGTTGTGCGCGAACGCCACGATCATCATGGTGTCGTCAGCCTTGAGTTTTTGGATGGCCGCGACCGCGGCATCTTGGATGCGTTTGAGTCGGCTGATGCCGGTGCCGTCCTCTTCATACATGGACCCGGAGACATCCAATACCAATGCAAGGTCAAGGCCCATCGGTTTGGTGACTTGTCCAAGCCCCGAAGGGATCAGCTTAATCAGCGCGTAACTGGCCACGGATTCGCCGGCGCAGGCAATGCTGTTGCGGTGCATCATGCGTTCGATATGGATCTTTGCCGTCATCGCTCGAAAACCTCGATTAGAATGGTTGCGCACCATTCCGTGGCGGTCTTTCGCTCTCCGCGCTAGAGTCGCGGTCTACATTACAAGTTTGAGGCGAAATATCGTGCCTTTATTGTGTCCGGAAGATAACCGAATTACAAGACCATGGAGATACGCTCAGGCGCCGCAGGCGCGCCGAGGGCGCGAAGCCCGCATAATCGGCACAGCCGAGCAAGGAGGCGCTGAACCGGCATCACCAGTAGTCGGCGGCACGGACCCACTAATGTCAGGACCGCGCCAAGGACAGCCCCGCAAGCCGCCCAACATCCGAGGGCAAGAATAATCCACAAGGTCAACGCCGCCGCTCCCGTCAAACCGACTGGCGCGACGCTCCATAAAAAATGGGGTACACATTCGATCAGCAAAAAGACCGCTCCCACGGTGATGCTGCCAAAAAAGCCGGCGACAGCCCCGGCTATTAGTCCCCAGGGCAGTTGGGCCGGCCCAACCCCGGTATTCAGCAGCCACGACCCAACCACGACCGCCCCCAGCCACCAAGTCCACATGGCCAAACGCTGCAAAAAGTATGTGGTGAAATAGTGACGCAATTCGGGTACCGATAGTTCCCCGGATTGGCCCGGATTAAACATTTTCACCGGGAGCGTCGTCTCACTGCCCAAAAGAATCCGATTCCACGGCAGCTGCAACCAACCGGCTGCTGTTTCTAGCGGACTGTCCGTGGCAGGTTTCACGCCCAGTTTCATCGCCGCATCCGCCATGGCATGAGCCTGTCCTCCCAAATCCACGAAGGGAACAAGGAGCAAGCGCAGCAGCAGGAACGCAAGGGCTATTGCAAGGGCACCCTTCGCCAGTCCTCCTGAGGGGATCGGCACGCCAACGACAATTGCCTCCGTCGCCGAACCGCGCGGCCGCTGCCCTGGTGCCCGCGCAGCGCCCCCGAACCTCGGCGCTGACGGGCACTGTGATAACTCTCCCCCCGTTGGCAATCACGCGCAACTTCCCTTCCAGAGGCGTGCCCAGCCCCAGTTGGGTGTCTATTTCGATGGCAATGTTCGCTTGTTGCGGTCCGCTTGCTTGCGGGGTGACGACCTTCAGCCACGGGCTATCACTGGCGATAGCGGCGTAGACCCATTTTTTGGCGGCGGTCTTCAAGGTCAATTGCGTCCGGGCGAGTTTAGGAAAATCACAAGTCAAACGCACTTCCGCAGGGTCAACTTGGACCTCCGGCGGCTTAGAAAGGCCCATCGTCTCGAAGAATTGCTGGACACCCGCCACGCCCTTGGCTTGAACTCCGCGAATCGGAAAGTTCCAGCCGTTGCCGACAAACCACCGACTTATTTCGCCGCTCTCCAGCATCGGCACCGCCGCCTTGGGCTGTTTGCGCATCAATTCAGCCATCTCGCGCGGCGTTTGGGCACCCTGAAACGGCCCCTGGAGGAAAGGCTGGGCCACCAGGTCCATGCGAGCAATCACCTCGACGGCGCCGCCGTTGGTGATGACGGTCACCTTGCCGCCGAACGTGCCTCCCGCCGGCAAGCCGCGCGTATCGACGTGCAAGTTAATTGTCTGCTCGCGCGGCGCCGCGATCACGCATGGCTGAGCCGAGTCGCCGTCCACTTTGATCCAGTTGGCCCCTTCCGTGATCCGCAATGTCCCTTGCAAGGTGCCATGTCCGCGGTTGCTGACTACGACCTGCAAGTGCCGCTGCTCGCCCGCCATCAATGTTCCCAGGAGCAACCTCCGGGGGTTGATGTCGATCTTCGGCGATTGCGTCTGCGCGACCGGCAACGCGTCGAGAAACATGGTGAGCGCGATATCGGGGTCGGTTTGCGCCAGCGCTTCGTCGGCGGCTTTGGCGAGATCCGTGCGGCCGGCGCCGCCGAAGTAACGCGTGAAAACTCCTTGCCGCAATAGATCGCGAGCGGCCGCCCATTCATCGCGGCAGCCCTGGACGAAATCGTCAAATGTCCGACAGCGGCGCCGGAAGGAAAGACGAATTCGCGCCAGGCGATGATAAGAGCCATCCTGGCGGGACCGCAACTCGGCTCCGTCGAAATAACAAAACGCAGCGACGTCTGGATTGGAGCGATGGCAACGTGGGCAGAAAAGGACGGGCATAGAAAGGTCCGGAAGAGGCGGCTTGGCCGCTTATCGCTCGCGCGGCCCACTTGCCCGCGGCACGGGTATACCGACAGCCACCGGGGGCGCCGCGGACCGCTTTCGCCGGCGTTCCGCCGCCGCGCGCAACTGGAAACGCAAGAGCACGTTACCGAGCTGCAAGCGGTCGCCGTCGTGCAATTCCACCGTTCGCGCCACCGGCTGATCGTTGACACATGTATTTTCCGGCGGCGCACCATTGTTTATCAATACGTATTTGTCGTTGGTCCGGTTGATGAAGCAGTGCCGTTTATCGATCTTCATGTCGCGAAACAAGGCAATATCGGCGTTTTCAGCACGGCCCAGCAAATTAGCCGGCTTATCGAGTGGATATTCGCGCCCTCTTGCCAACCGCGCAAAACGCGCACGCTCGCCGGCTGAAATACCGATTGCACGAGCGCCGATAGCGAGCCGATGCAAGCGCCGAGCAGCACCAAGCCGAGAGCGCTCCAAAAATAAGTGGTGGCCAAGGCTGCGCGGGCAAAGGAGTGAAACCATTCGAAGAGCGCGCCGCCCAAAAAGCCGCCAAGGCCCCGCCGATCATGCCATAGCTGAACTTACCCAGCGACCGGGCCGCGATGCCTTCGCTCATGCCGATGGCCACCCCGAGCAGGCTCCAACCCAGTCCGCGCGCCACCATCGTGACCGGCAAACTATCGCCCAACAAGCGGATCAGCAGGAAATTGACCTGATCGCCGGCCGTCATGCCCAGCGCACCGCCGACGAGCCCCAAAAGCACTCCATAGGAAGCCAAGCGGGCGAAACGCGGCAACGAGCGATCGCGAATCGCCTCGACGCTGACGACGAAATAGCCGATGGCGCCGCCAATCACGGCACCACCCAAGGCGGCATTGGCAAGCACAGCCTGCGCGTCGGGATTTTTATCCCCGAAAACGCCGAACAACACCCATCCCATGAGCCCGCCGAGAGCACCAAACACAGCATTGAAATAAATACGGCTCAAGAGGGGCATGGGATTCTTCCAATTCAATACGGCGTCCCTTCTCGTTCCAAGGCTCCGCCTTGGAACGCACTGCCTGGCAGGCTCGCCTGCACCGTTCGCAACGACGAGGCGGAGCCTCTTGGACACTGCGTGCCCAGGCGGAGCCTGGGCACGAGAAGTGGTTATTTTTTCAGCTCGCGAATGAACAAATTCGCGAACTCGATCGGATCGCCGTGATCCTGAAGCCCGATCGGGCCGCGCGGAGCGACACCGGGAAGCTCGGCGTTCTGGATGACCGTTTTACCGTTTAGCTTAACCGTCAGACGGTCGCCGACCATGGTGACAAACATCCGATTCCAGTGCCCGGGTGGTTCGTCGGCTTTCATCTTGGGAGTGACACCGGCGCGCACGGAGGCCGGCATGCTTTTATCCATGCGGTAGCCATAGACTTCGCCGGATCCGATGGGCCAACACCAGATATTCACCTGGCTTTTCTCCGAGCCGCGCACGTAAATCCCGCTGTCGCCGTAATCGTCGATGACCATCGTTTTTTCTTTTCCGCTCGCATCTTTCTCGTGCTCGCCCGACGGCAGGATCACGGGTATGGTTTTCTTCTTCGCTTTGCCGCTGAGGCGCCAATCGCACATGAACTCGAAGTCGCCATAGCTGTCGTCGCTCCAAAGGCTACGGTCCTTGGCCGTGCTCTTGCCATCGTAGACAAGCCGCCAATCGCTGGGCCGCCAATGGCCGATGTGCCCTTTATCCTGTTTCCAGTGGGCCAAGTCCAAGCCGGTGAAGAGGCTTTTGAAGCCGCGATCCACGTCGGCGATTTCATTGGGCTTGGGATTTGTGCTGGGCAATTCCTTGATCTTGATGTTCTTGAACCAGCACTCGGCACCTTCAGATTCCAGCGCCAGGTAACCTTTGCGCGGGTTGCACTCGCTCACGCCGGAGACTTCCTTGCCGTTGACATGCAACTTGATGACGCCGTTGTTAGCTTCCACGCGGTAGTGGTTCCACTCGCCGCCGCCCTTGCACCGATCTTCATTCGGCAAGCACCGCTCCCAGCCGTCCGGGTGAGGCCGATCCGGCTTGCAGTGGGCGCCCCAAATGCTGAAGAGATCGCCCTGACTGGTGGCCGTGATTTCGCCTTTTTTGTTCCGGTAGGTTAAATTAACAAGCACCTGCACTTCGATGCCGCGCGTGTAACCCGTTCCCTTGGCGGGAATGGGATCGCCCCAGACAAATACCCCGGAGTTGCCGACGTCCTTGGTGTTTACGTGCTGCCAATCCAACTCCAAAACGAAATTCTCATACTGCCGATCAGTGCGCAAAAAACCCGTCGGGTGACCGGTGGTGACGACCATGCCATCCTTGACGAAGAACGTGCTTGGATGGCAATTGACGTTGACCCAGCCGGTCAAGTCCTTGCCGTTAAAGAGGGGGCGGAAACCCTCCTCATCGGCCCAAGAACCGGCGCCAAAGGCCAGTAATGCCAGGCCGCCGAGAAACCAGGATCGTGATTGCATGCGCATGATTTATCCTCGAAAAAGGTCGAAGTTGGCCAAGGAGACGATTGCTGGTTTGAGGGTATCGCGTCGGGCACTCGGATGCAAGCAGGTTGTTGACCGGAATTTGGAATCATAGGGTAGGAGTGCAAGCCGCGGGTTGAGGTACTCCGAAACCCGCGGGTTTCGGACTGCCTCAACCCGCGGCTTGGGGGTGAAACATGACACAACGCTACCTGGTCGGCATCGCCGATTACTTGACGGAATCCAGCCAAGAACTCGCCGTACTGGCCGATTGCGCCGACGTGAAGGTGCTCGGCGCCGACACGGAGGAGCGCTTGCTGGCCGCGGCCGATTCGTTCGACGCCCTCCTCGTCTATCATTCGACCAAGGTCACCGAGCGCGTCGATCACCGCCATGACGAAATGCCGCGGCATCGTTCGCTGCGGCGTCGGTTACGACAACGTGGACCTGCGCGTGGCCGGCAGGCTAGGCATCGTCGTCTGCAACGTCCCCGATTACGGCACCGAAGAAGTCGCTGACCATGCCCTCATGTTCTTGCTCGCCCTGGCGCGGCGTTTGATTCCGTGCGACCAAGCCATCCGGGCGGGGATTTGGTCCAAGGAAACGCATATCGGCACGCCGCGCTGCGCGGCGCACCTTGGGAATCGTCGGTTGTGGCCGCATCGGCTCCGCTTTGGCGCTGCGAGCCAAAGCTATCGGGATGCGCGTGCTTTTTTACGATCCGTACCAACCGGACGGGATCGACAAAGCGCTCGGCGTGGAACGCTGTTACAAGCTTGATGAATTATTATCCCAGGCGGAATTCCTCAGCCTACACTGTCCTCTGACGGCTGAGACCCGGCATATACTCAATGCCCGCACGCTGGCACAGTTGCCGCGCGGCGCTTATGTCATCAACACGGCGCGCGGCCCTTGCGTCGACCTAGGCGCGCTTTACGAAGCGCTTGAACGCGGGCAGGTCGGTTACGCGGCGCTGGATGTCGTGGAAGTCGAGCCATTAAGCGACGAGCGCATCCGCATGCACCCGCGTGTCGTATTGACACCGCATTCCGCTTATTACTCGATTGAAGGTTTTCGGGAGATGCGCGTCAAGGGAGCGCTCGAGGCGCGGCGAATGCTCATCGGCGAGGCGGTGCGGAACCCCGTGAACACGCAGTGGCTAAAGAGCCCGCGTTGCAAAATGCCCAGCACACTTAGCGAATGACGGCTGTTAGAATTGTCATCCTGGTGCGCTCTCCTTGAGAGTACCACCATCGATTGGCACCGGCGGCGCCGCGTGGTAAAAAGGACCTGGCGGCGGGGAGCAAACCTTTGCCCTGGGGAGGAATCTGTCATGCTCGGCTGCACTAACCTCGGTTGGCCGCCGGTGAAGGCCGGCCTGGCGACGGCATGTCTGCTCGGACTCGGTTTGGCACTCGGCCAGGCCGACGAAATAGCCCGATCTCCCTTTCACGTGAAGATCCGCGACGAGCAAGCGGCGCTCGTCGATGTCGGCTCCTCCGCACCGATCGACCCGGTGCCCCACATCCGCTTCATGGCTAAGCCGCAACTCGATATCGGCGTGACCACGGAACAAGCCCAACAACTCCACTTGAGCCACACGCCGGGCTTCAACATCGATGGTCAATTCACGAGCCCCTTCAACGGCGGCTTGAAAGGCCGCTTCGAAGCGATGAATCAGAGGCTGCCGAAAACCGCGACGGGCAAAGACCGTAACGGCTTCATGAACGTTTACGTGCAAGGCGACATGCGGCTGATACAAACAATCGAACTCGTGGCCACGAAGCCGGCCGCGCGGGCAAAAACGCCAGCTTGACGCAGTCATGGTTCGTTACTTGATGGAGAACAAAGGCAAGCAGGCCCACAAGATGGGCCTGCGCGTCTACATTGACGTTTACATTGTTGATAACGACGGCGCGCTGTTCGCGGCGCCGACGATCCCCAACAAAATCCTCGATGGCATCGAGCTCAAGGGCAAGACGTTTCCCGAGTACCTACAGATTTTGCAGCGCCCGAATTTGCAAAACCCCGGCTACGTCGCGCACGTTTCGCTCAACCTCGGCAGTCCCAAGGATCGAGCCGACCGCCTCGTCCTGACCCGCCATGGCATGGGCTTCAACACCTGGGACATGATGCCGGCGATGGCGGGCGGCGATTCCGCGCTGGGTATTTTCTGGGAACCCAGGGAAATCCCAGCGGGCGGTAAACGCGAAATCACTTATGCCTATGGCAAAGGCATCGCCATTGCTCCCGAAAACGAGGGCCGCTTCAATCTCGTCTTGGGCGGCTCATTCGAGCCGGGCAAAATGTTCACCGTCGCTGCCTATGTGCAGGATCCAGCCCCGGGTCAAGCGCTGACGTTGGAATTGCCCCCTGGCATGGAACGCCTGGAAGGCAAGGAAATCCAGCCGGTCAACCCGGCGTCCGAGGATCGGCCGGAAAGCGTCGTCCTGTGGAAAGCGCGCGTTCTCAAAACCGGCGCAGTTTCCTTTGCGGGTGCGCTCAAGCACCGGTTTGACGCATTCGAAAATGATAACCATCTCACGCGCCGCGGACGCCAATTAACTGGCTGAGGTCATCGTTGGGTGGCCCGCCCTGAGGTACTCCGAAGGGCGTGGTCGCCGCCTGAACCACGCCCTTCGGAGTACCTCAGGGCGTGCCACCCAAGTTTCACTCACTAGGCGGTCGTTGCATACCTATCGCTAATCCACAACCACCAATTCCGCCTCACCCAAAAGCACTTCGAGGATCAAAAATGTCTTGGGCCGAGCGCGGAATAGCGCACCCGGATTGATGATCCGCGTTTTCCCATGAAGGACGTCACGAGCGACATGCGTATGGCCATGGAAAAGAAAATCGAAAGCCTCCGATTCCGCCAAGTCATGCAACAGCCGGCTATCGTCGCCATGCACGAAAGCCAACCGCTTGCCCGCCAGTTCGAGTGTGCCAAACGGTTCATGCAGGGTAGCGCCAGCGCCGTGATCGCCGCGCGAATGCGGGCGCGGTCGCTATCGCAATTGCCGAAGACAAAATGCGTCTGTTTGGAAAATAGGGCAACGGTCTCGGCGTCGTCGATGTCGCCGCAATGGATTATCAATTCGACTTGATGGAGTGCGATTAAGCCCAACGCGGCTTCCACTGTGGCCGCACGTCCATGCGTATCGCTGACAATCGCAATTTTCACGTGAGTTATCCTCCTTCGAGGCGAGCCGAGGGCGTTAGCCCCCTGATTCTTATGGGCCCAAAAAAAATCAGGGAGCTAACGCTCCCCGCTCGCCACCGCTTTTTCGAGCGCCTCGACGAAGAAGAAATCGCCCCACGCGACCGACTCGTCCACGCCAAGGTTCTTGTGATAATGATAAACGCCGTGTAGCAGTATTCCTTCCCACGCGGGCTCGCTTTGCGCCAAATAGGCAGGGCCGCACAGCGCCTCAAGGATTTGCAGCGCTGCCTGGCGATAACGCTGACTGTCCGCATTTACATCCGTTTGTGCGCTCAAATCGAGTAGGCCGCTCGCCGCTATGGCCGCGGCGGAGCTATCGTCGGATTGCTTCACCTCGTTGGGAACGGGCCGTGGGGAGTTCTCATCCGTCGGCGCATCAAAATCCCAAGGCGGCACCAAGCTTGCCGGCGCCCGTCGCAAATAGCAATCCGCACATCGTTGAGCGGTATTCAAGAATTCACTATTCCCACTAAATCGATGCGCCGCGGCGAAGCCGTAAATGGCCCAGGCCAATCCACGGGACCAAGTGCTCTCCGGGCGATAGCCCTGTTGGGTGCTCCGCGCAGGAACTCCCCTGTCGTCGTGTCGAAGATACCTTCGTGCGCGGTGCCGCCATCTTGACGAACAAGACATTTTTGCGTGGTTCGGCAATGCTCCAACGCTATTTCACGCAACGTCTCGTCGCCGGTCTCCCGGGCGGCCCAAAAAATGATGCCGACGTTCATCATGATGTCGATGAACAGCGAGTGAGGTCCAAGAAACGACGCCAAGTACCCCCCCCGCTGGCGGCGTAGGGCGAGGGTGCGTCCCGCATCAATTAAGATTTGCCGATGAGTAGCATCACCGCTGGTCCGATACCAGCGCCAATAGGTCGAAAAGAATAAAAATCCCAGGTCATGAATGTCGCGATCAAAACGCCGGCCCGCGAGGGGGACCGTGTATTTCTCAGCCTGGTGCCGCCAGTATGCTTCGCCGGTGACTTTGTGTAATAGCCAAAAGATGCCTGGATAAAACCCATCGCACCAATGCGTCCAACGTTCACCCTCGCGGTTCCACTTGCCTGCCACCGTATACATCGGCACGTAGCCCGGATGCTGGTGGATCAGACGCCGCGCCTGCGCCGCGGCGAATTCGAGCGCGTTGCCAAAAAGTGACTGGCTCATTTTTTTTCTTTCGCTGGACCGCCCGCCGTGCTACGTTGCCATCCACGGACATCTTATTTGTTTACTTGGAGGAAAATCATGAGACGCCACGCGCTCGCGGCCGGCTTTGCTGTGCTGCTCTTCACTGTCGCTTTGACCACGCAACTTGCCGCGCAAGCCGACAAAGCGAAAGCCCCGCTTGTGCCGCCACGTCAGGGAACCTCCGAAACGATCAAGCTCTTTAACGGCACCAATCTCGATGGCTGGGAAGGCTACAAGGATCTGTGGTCCGTCCAGGATGGCGTCATCGTCGCCAAAAACACCAAGCCCATCAAGTTCAGCACATACCTTGTCACCAAGCGCAAGTTCACCGATTTTCGACTCGTGTTCGCGGCGAAGCTGGTGACATCGGAAATGCATTCGGGCGTGGCACTTTGGGGTCAACTCAAGCCCGATGTCAGCGAAAATCCCAAGGTGGACCGCACGAAATACACCTACGCCGGACACCTCGTGATGTTTCCGTCGGGCTGGGGTCTGTACGACCTCTTCGGCCGCAACGGCCTGCCGGCCGACAACCGCCCCGCCATGAAGGCCGGCAAGCAACACGACTGGAACGACATGGAAATCCTCGCTCAAGGGAATCGCATCCGTCTGGCCGTCAACGGCCAGGCTGTCCTGGATTGGCGTGATCCTGCCCCGAGCAGCATCAAGGAAGGCCCGATCGGCCTGCAACTACATTCCAACAATATGCCCCAAGAGATACACTTTAAGGGCCTGGTGCTGACAACCTTCCCAACGGAAGACAAACTTTTAACCGTGAAATAACAAGTGCCCCAAGCCGCGGGAGGGGATACGCCGAATCCCGCGGCTAAACATCTCTTGGATCAACCCATGCCCTCGATGAAAGGCCTTCTCGCCTCGGTCCGCGTCAAGCCCGGCAAGAAGTTCCGCCTCAAGGACCACGATCCCGCCTGGGCGGGCGACAAAGACATTCCCAAAAAGGAGCGTAAGCAGGCAGCCAAGGAGTTTCTCACCGAGGATGTTGCCGCGCTGGCCGAAGCGCAGAACCTGCTTTACGCCTCCGACAGTTACGCCATTTTGCTGATTTTTCAGGCGATGGACGCGGCTGGCAAGGACAGCACCATCAAGCACGTGATGTCAGGGGTCAATCCCCAGGGTTGCCAGGTCTATTCCTTTAAACATCCATCCGCGGAGGAGCTGCAGCACGACTTTTTATGGCGCTGCACCCGCGCGCTGCCCGAGCGCGGACGCATTGGGATCTTCAACCGCTCCTACTATGAAGAAGTTCTGATCGTGCGCGTGCATCCCGAGATTTTGGCCGCTCAGCAAATTCCCGGCGCCAAGCCAACCGAGAAGTTTTGGCAAGCGCGTTTCGATGCGATCAACAACCTCGAGCAACACTTGGTCCGCAACGGCACGATCATTCTCAAGTTTTTCCTCAACATCTCCAAGGACGAACAGCGCCGGCGCTTTCTCGAGCGCGTCGCGCGATCCCAAAAAAAACTGGAAGTTCTCTGAGTCCGATCTCGCCGAACGCTGCACACTGGGACGATTATATGTCCGCCTACCAGGAAGCACTCGGTGCCACCAGCACCGACTGGGCGCCCTGGTATGTCATTCCCGCCGACCACAAATGGATGAGTCGGGCCTTGGTCGCCAAGATTGTCACCAGCACCATCGAAGGTTTGGACTTAAAGTACCCGGAGATCAGTCCGACTAAAGAAGAACAAATTGCCGCGGCCGAGAAGCAACTGCAAAGCGAAGGAGCGTGATTACCTCCCATGCTGACCAAGCGCGGCTGGTGGTTTTTCGTGATGGTGCTCGCCTTGCTTGCGCTTAGCATCGCCGTCGAGGCGGGCAACGTCAACCTGTTGGCGCTGACGCTCTTGAGCTGGTTTCTGTGGCAATGGCTGATTTTTGCGGTTTGCGTTCGAAGGTTGCCCGAATTTTGTCCATCGAACGCGAACTGAGCGACGAACGCGGCACCGTGCAAACGCTGTGGGCGCGAATCCCCGCGACAGTTCAGGTGACTTTACGATGCAACGGTCGCCAAGCGCTGCCGTTCGTCAGCATGATCGATCGCGTGCCGACGCTGGCCCAGCTTCGGCAAGGCAATTGTTTTGCCGACGGCCCATTAGCTCATGATCTTCCCTTACAAACGAGCTATGTCATCGAGTGCCCGGCGCCGGGGCGCTTGCGATTCGAGGGTGTCAAAATCGCCGTCGCGGATCTCCACGGCTTTTTCGCACATCGGGCATTTGTGCGAGTTGAGAAAACTCATCGCGTTTTGCCCCCGCTTGCCGATGCGCGTGGACACATTCCCGCCCCCAAGCGCCAGAATCTCATTCCCCTCATGGGCAATCATCCTTTTCGCCGGCCCGGCTCCGGCAGCGAACTGCTTGATCTGCGCGACTATCTACCGGGCGATCCTCCCAAAATGATTGCCTGGAAAGCGTCGGCGCGGCGTGACCGACTCATGACCAAGGAATTCGAAAGCGAAGTGCCGGTCCGCTGCACGCTGTTCCTCGATTGCTCCAATTCCGTGCGCGTCGGCGCCGTGGGCCACAATGCGTTGGCGCGCCTCGTGGAAATCGCGTCCGCAGTGACCCAAGCCAGTGCCGCGGCGCGCGACTTGACGGGGCTGTGTCTCTTCGATGAAGCAGGAGTGCGGCACACGGTGCGGCCGGCACGTGGCGCGCCGCACTTGCTCCGAACGACCAATCTACTTGCCGAGGCCGCGGACCTGTATCCCCATACCGACAATGTTCCGCTCGCCCGGCTCTTGCCGCTGGCTTACGCCGCGCTTCAAGACTTGTATCCCGACTGGCTCGATTTGGACATAAACTCTTGGCCGATCTGGTTGCCGTTTTGGTCGCCGCAACCTTGGTACACGTTGCCGCCTCGCTTCGCAAGCAGTCAATCCAAGTGGGCTTGGCCGTTCGTTCAATTGGCTCGCGTGTTCCTGGCCCGTCTACATCCACGACGCACTTTTCGGCAATTTCTTTGGGCTTTTATCCCCGCACGCCTATCGCTGGCGCAAACAGGTCGCCGCGGTATTGTCCGTAGAATATCGGCTTGGGACCCGGCGGCCTGGCGTTGCTTTTGGAAGACGACCGGCTCTGCGGCCGGTTCATCCAACGCTTCTTAAGCAAACATCAAATCCCCTGCCCTCTTCGCGTTATATGACGCGCGTGGCCAATACTTGTTCAGGGCTCCCGCCAAGATTGACGTCTTGGCGCGTGCTCTACATGCACTCCGTTTTGCGGCGCGCGACAACGAGTTGTTCGTGCTGCTCGTCGGATTTTTTGGAGACGGGCGCCGAACTCGAAAAGGCCTTGCGCCGCGTGCGCGTCGCGCTGAGCCGGCATCATCAGGTGATCGTCGTCTGTCCTTGGCCGCCGGGCGTCGATTTGCCGGCTGGTCAAGCAACGAAGGCTCAGCCAAGCACGCAGGAATTCAAACCCGATTTGCAGCATTTTTTAAGTCAGGCCAATACTCTGCGTTTCCATCAAGCATTTGCCCAAGTGCAGCGTGCCTTCGCGAAGCTGGGCGTCGCCGTTGTTTGCGCCGGACGATCTGGCCGTCCGATTAATCCTCGAACGCATGCGGCGACTGCGCAGGCTTGAAAGGGGGCTTCGATGAAGTCAGCCCTTGACACGCCAGGGCCACGGGTCGGCATGGTCCATTATCAAGTCCTGGCCGCCTTCTGCTTGGCCGTCGTTGCGCTCGTTCAATTTCAAGCCGGCCTTTTGCTCACGAATCTCTTGGCCGCGTTGATCGGCGCCCTCGGCCTGATGTTTCGCTGGCGCCTCGCACCGATTCTCTTCGTGGCGTTAGTGGCGGTGGCGCAGTTCACTTTGGCCCGCGACGATCATTTTGTTTCTCTCAACAGAACGATGGAGTTCAACGATGTGCTATTGTGCGCCGCGGTGCTCGGGTATGTATCGTGCCTTTTTCGACTCCAAAGTATCTGGCACGGCATATTGCCAACTGACACGCGCATGCGCACCGGCGCTCCTCGTCGCGTCTTTCCTTGGCTTCGGCGAAAAACGCCGCTCGTTCCCGAAAAGCGGGAGGCCCAGTTCATCACGCCGCGCGAACTTGCCTGGCTGGTGGCGACTTTGCCGCTCTGGGCAGTCGCGGCTCAGCTGGCCAACAAACTGATTCCGTGGGAGTGGTATCTCCTCGGCTTTCCCGCGCCGTTTGTCCGAATTCTCGTTATTTTGTGGACACTGGTTGTCGCGTTCGCCGTGGTTAACGCGGTTCTCAGCTATTGGAAACACCGCGACCGCGATGCCGCCAGGGCCCAGCTCTATTTGCAAGACCTCTTGTGGCGCGATACGCGCGGCGAACAGCGGCGCCTCAACCGCTGGCTGGCGTGGTGGAAGTTAAAACATCAAGGTGACAAATGACTCAACCTGGAGGCATCGATGCGTTTCTGGATTCGTGAATTGGCCGGATGGCTTTTGATCGCCTTGGGCCTTTATGTCTTCTTCACATGCTATGTCATTCTCGTCAATCAGGGCCCCCATTTGCTCGAAGCCGGCCCCCTGACGTTCATCGGCTTCATCGTATTTCGTGGCGGCATTCACCTGTTGAAAGTCGCGACCGCCGCACGCATATGCCTGCATGCGCACACGGAGACGGTCGTCAAAGCGGCACAAAAACAACCGATGAATACGATATCTCAAGGCGATGCATCGTTGGATTGGTAACGAGACACTCACGAATCATGGATAGTCGTGGCCGGGGCTGAGGCACGCTCATTCCGTTAACGGTTGCGAATAGATTTTGTCCAACAGCGCTTGATGACGGAACAAGATTGCCTGGCGGCGCAGCTTGAGGCTAACCGTCAATTCTTCCGCGGCGATGGTGAACGGTTCGGCCAGGATGACTATTTTTTTCACGCGCTCCCATGGCGCATAGTGTCGCCAGGGCGTGCGCCACGCGGGCATCCATAAATGCATGAACGTCCGCGTCGTTCGCTAGCTCAGGCGCTGGTTGCCGAGCAATCAATGGCTCGCGTAGAAGTTAACGCGGCACGCACGGTCGGCCAATTCGGCACGATGAGTGCACTGAGAAAACTCTTCCCCTCGCCGCACACGATTGCCTGATCGATGCGAGGGTCGGCGATCAAAAAACCTTCGATGTGCGTGGGGACGATTTTTTTGCCGCTCGATAGAACGAGCAAATCCTTCTTTCGGCCCGTGATGATCAGGAAACCGTCGGCGTCGATCTCGCCCAGGTCGCCCGTGTGAAGCCAACCATCGTGAATAGCCTCCGCGGTCGCCGCCGGATCGTTCCAGTAGCCCCTCATGACGTGCGGACCGCGTGTCAAGACTTCGCCGTCAGCAGCAATCGCGATGTCCACGCCGGAAATAGCCCGCCCGACTGTCGCCAGCTTGTACGCTTTCGTGTGGTTGAAAGAGATGACCGGCGAGCTTTCCGTCAGGCCGTAGCCTTGAAGAAGCAACAGACCGGCCGCTTCATACGCCCTGGCAACCGACAAGGGCAGCGGCGCGCCACCCGAGCTGAGCCAGGCAATCCGCTGGCCAAAGACTCCCCGTAGCCGTCGCCGGCTTTGCTCCAGGTCAGGACCGCTGACCGCCGCCAGGACCTTTTCATAAAAGCGCGGTACCGACGAAAGATGCGTCGGTTGCGTTTCCGCCAAATTCCGCACCAGCGTCTCGGCGCATTCCGCCAAGCACATCGGCACGGCGGCTACCATGCTAAGGTAGTGGTCCACCGTCCGCGCATAAATGTGGCTAAAGGGCAGCCAGTTGAGAAGCACCGACCCTTCCGCGCGCGGCGATGCCTGATTGGTGGCCACGGCGTTTGACAACAGATTGCCGTGGGTCAGCATCACGCCTTTGGGAACGCCCGTCGTTCCGGAGGTGTACATGATGGTGGCCAAGTCATCGGAAGTCAGACTCGCGGCCCGGCGCTGAAGTTCGGCGCGGTTGCGGTCCAGCGAAAGCCGACCCTTTTGCAAAAAGCCATCCCAGCTCATCGCTGCTACTTGGCCGCTTTCAGGGCAACCCTCGAA
Organism: uncultured Planctomycetota bacterium; assembly: GCA_963750865.1. Lineage (GTDB taxonomy): Bacteria > Planctomycetota > Planctomycetia > Gemmatales > Gemmataceae > CAVVSQ01. The sequence continues at coordinate 170,886 of CAVVSQ010000008.1, read as the reverse complement.
AATCACCACGCCCTCAACGCCGGGAAGCTGGGCGCGAAGCTGCAAGAATTTGTCGAGTTGCGCTGCCGTGGAGACAAACAGCCAGCGAACGCCGGTCTCGTGAAACTGATAGGCAATTTGGTGAGGCGTAAGCGGCGCATGCGGCGGCACAGTGATCGCTCCCGCCGCCATGACACCAATGTCAGCAATCAGCCACTCCAGACGATTTTCCGACAAAATACCGACACGATCGCCAGGTTTGAGGCCTTGGTCCAGAAGCGCTGAGGCGCAGGCCTGCGTATGCTCGTAATATTCAGCCCACGAAAAATCGTGATAAAGGCCATGTTTTTTATAGCGCACGGCCACCCGTGAACCCAGGCGCTGGGCCTGGTTGTGGTGCAACTGCAGTAGATTTTGAGGATCCATTCGATGGCGCCACAGACGGAACCAAGAATTAGGCCGTCTTTCACTCTACAATGACTAATAGGGAAAGGCCAATCCGCACCGGGAAAGGAATGAGCCATGAATCAGCCGGCACCAAAGGGAACCAAGGGACGCGAGACGCTGCTTACGTTTTCGCTGGTCGCGATCTTGGGTGGCGCGTTTTTATTCTTTCTCAATCTCGTCAGCCTGGGCATTTTCGCTTACGTAGTCGCCGCGATCATCGGCATCGCTGCCATCGGCTTTTTGCACTACGCGATCTGGGGCTATGCACTCTCGCAGCAAGTTGCCGGCGAACGCGAAGAGCAGCGCATCAAAGACTTGCTCGAAACTGATCACGATTCGAACGACCCGAGGCCGTGGAGGAATTGACGGCTGTCAAGCCGCGGCGTTGAACGCTGCGAATTGGTGCGAAAAAAAATCATTCGACTTTGATTTCATAGTTTACCATCCAAAGTTCAAGCTGTCGGAGCCGCTTTTTCCATTTGGCCTTGAAGCGCCGAAGCCATTGTTGATTCCGCGGCGTATCCAAAACGTCAATGACAATCCGAGCCAGCACGTCCCGATATATCCTCTTCTCTGCACTCCAGCGCCTTCAACTTTTCCCTTCTCGAAACTCACCGCTCCGAAGCGAGTGACAATTTCATTGACGGCTTCTCCCAGCCATGCTTTTGGCACTAGGCCGCCTTCGTTGAAGCGACGTGGCAGCAGCACTTCGTAACGCCGCCATTTCTTCCTCATTCACTTTCCCCTGCACGGTGAAAACGAAGTTTTGATCTGCCAACGCCGCCAAAGCCGATTCAGGCACGATGTGCTCACCGGATTTTAACACTGTTCCCGAAGAACGGCCCAACAAGAATGCCAGCGCTTCTTTCTGTGTTTTCTTGTCGGGGAATGTTATGACAACCATGTTGCATTACCTCGAGAGCATGATTTCGCCAGCGAGTGCATTGTAGCAAAATCTATATGCATAAAAGCACAAAAAAACCCCTCGCCCGGTTGTCCCGGTCGAGGGGTTTTGCTGATAAAAATCCGGCGATAACCTACTCTCGCGCTGTTCGCACTACCATCGGCCCGGGCTGCTTAACGGCCGTGTTCGGAATGGGAACGGGTGTATCCAGCCAGGTATGGTCACCGGAAAGACGCCTCGTTTGGCCGCCAGGGCGTGAAGGCCTTGGCGGGCAAACGTATATCAATTGGCAGCGATAAGAGTTGCACTCTGCATGAATCCATGGTTTCAAGGCGGTCTCGCGGGGGCATGGCCCGCGCGCTCGAGGGTTGGGTTTCGCTAAGGGTTTAGCTAGGCCAAGCCGCGAGCGGCCTTGGAGAAAAGGATCAATGCGGTCAAGCGTTTGGCTGTTAGTACCGGTCAGCTTAAACCATTGCTGGTCTTACACACCCGGCCTATCGACCCGGTAGTCTTCCGGGAGCCTTTGCTCTAAAAGAGCTGGAGACCTCATCTTGCAGAGGGTTTCACGCTTATATGCCTTCAGCGTTTATCCTGGCCGCACGTTGGCTACCCAGCGCTGCCCCGAGCGGGACAACTGGAACACCAGAGGTACGTCCCTCCCAATCCTCTCGTACTAGGGAGAAAACTGCTCAAGTCTCCTGCGCCCACAACAGATAGGGACCGACCTGTCTCACGACGGTCTAAACCCAGCTCACGTACCGCTTTCATTGGCGAACAGCCAAACCCTTGGGAGCTTCTCCACCCCCAGGATGCGATGAGCCGACATCGAGGTGCCAAACCTCCTCGCCGCTGTGAACGCTCAGAGGAGATAAGCCTGTTATCCCCGGAGTACCTTTTATCTGTTGAGCGACGGCCTTTCCATCCAGCACCGCCGGATCACTAAGTCCTGCTTTCGCACCTGCTCGTCTGATTGGACTCGCAGTCAAGCACCCTTCTACCTTTGCGCTCGAAGCCTGATTGCCGACCAGGCTGAGGGTACCTTTGAACTCCTCCGTTACTCTTTAGGAGGAGACCGCCCCAGTCAAACTGCCCACTTAGCACTGTCCGCCGCCCGGTTTCACGGGTCGGGGTTAGAATTCAAGCACAACAAGGCTGGTGTTTCAGCGTCGGCTCCGAAAGTTCCGGAGAACTCTCTTCACAGCCTCCCAGCTACGCTACGCATGCTGGGCCTAAACCCAATACTAAGCTACAGTAAAGGTTCACGGGGTCTTTCCGTCTAGTTGCGGGTATGTTGCATCTTCACAACAACTACAGTTTCACCGAGTCGCTCGTGGAGACAGTGATCCGGTCGTTACGCCATTCATGCAGGTCGGAACTTACCCGACAAGGAACTTCGCTACCTTAGGACCGTCATAGTTACGGCCGCCGTTTACCGGAGCTTCGGTTGCGAGCTTCACCTTTTAAGGGGCTAACCCTCTTCCTTAACTTACCGGCACCGGGCAGGCGTCAGACTCTATACTTCCTCTTGCGAGTTCGCAGAGTCCTGTGTTTTTAGTAAACAGTCGCCAGATCCATTTCACTGCGGCCCCCGGAAGCTTTGACACCTCCAAGGGCACCCCTTCTCCCGAAGTTACGGGGTTAATTTGCAGAGTTCCTTCACGAGCGTTCTCTCGAGCGCCTTAGAATATTCATCTCGCCTACCTGTGTCGGTTTTAGTACGGACAACACCTTCGTCCAGCATCGGCTTTTCTTGTCTCCCCTTCCAACGACTTCGGAATCATAAATGTCCTCGGCCCCCTTGCGGGTGCACGTCCTACGTCTAGTGGGACGATCGCTTTCCAGAAAGCGTCCTGATGCTCTCAACCTCCGGCGCTGGTGCAGGAATATTAACCTGCCATCCATCGACTACGCCTTACGGCCTCGTCTTAGGGCCCGACTAACCCTGGGCGGATTTACCTTCCCCAGGAAACCTTAGGCTTTCGGCGAACGGGATTCTCACCCGTTTTATCGTTACTCGTTCCGGCATGATCACTTGTAGAACCTCCAGGAGTCGTTATCCGTCTCCCTTCGCAGGCTACTACAACGCTCTCCTACCGTAGTATTACTACTACCCGCTGCTTCGGTGTCATGCTTAGTCCCGTTCATTATCGGCGCAGGACTCCTCGACCAGTAAGCTATTACGCACTTTTTAAATGATGGCTGCTTCTAAGCCAACATCCTGGCTGTCTCAGGAATCCAACTTCCTTTCGCACTGAGCATGACTTAGGGACCTTAGCAGGCGATCTGGGTTGTTCCCCTCTCGACGACGAAGCTTATCCCCCGCCGTCTAGCTGCCGGGCAATCCATGTTGGTATTCGGAGTTTGGTTTCGAAGGGTAGCCGGGTAGGCCCCCTATCGAATTCAGTCGCTCTACCCCCAACACTTAACACCCAACGTTAACCCTAAAGTTATTTCGGAGAGAACGAGCTATCTCCACGTTTGATGATACTTTCAATCCTCCACACAGGTCATCACCAAGTTTTTCAACACTCGTGTGTTCGGTCCTCCATGAGGTATTACCCCCACTTCAACCTGCCCATGCGTAGTTCACGTGGTTTCGCGTCTACCGCCCCCAACTTGACGCCCTATTCAGACTCGCTTTCGCTTCGGCTGCGCGGCATAACCGCTTAACCTTGCTGGTGACGGTAAGTCGCCGGATCATTATGCAAAAGGCACGCCGTCAGACGTTGCGAGGAGCGAGCGGCAAGCTGCTGACAAGGGGCGAGGGCGAGTCGCGAGGGGTGAGAAAATACAAGTTTTGTCTTGCATTTTCTCGCCACTCGCCACTCGCCCTCACCACTTGAGCGACAGCTCATCGCTCGCCCCTCGCCATAGTCCTCCGACCGCTTGTAGGCATGTGGTTTCAGGTTCACTATCCTCCCCTTGTAGGGGTTCTTCCCATCTTTCGCTCGCGCTACTTGGTTCGCTATCGGTCGCCAGGGAGTACTTAGCCTTGCGGGATGGACCCCGCGGATTCAGACTCACTTCCACGTGTCGAGTCCTACTCAGGTACCGGTTCGTCCGCTTTCGCCCTTCGCCTACGGGACTATCACCCACTCTGGTGGAGCTTTCCAGCTCGCTTCCGCTTGGCTACTCGCTTTCTAAACACCGGCCCTACAACCCCAAAAGGACATGTCCTCTTGGTTTAGGCTCATCCGCTTTCGCTCGCCGCTACTTACGGAGTCGAGGTTTCTTTCTTTTCCTAGGGGTACTGAGATGTTTCAGTTCCCCCCGTTCGCCACATCCAGCTATGGATTCACTGGATGCTAATTCGGGTATCCCGGGATCAATACGCGTTTGACCATTCCCCCGGGCTTATCGCAGTCTTCCACGCCCTTCTTCGCCTCCTGGCGCCAAGACATCCCCCACACGCCCTTAGTAGCTTGGCCGCATTGATCCCGCCCTCCAAAGACAAAAATCCGGCAGCTTACGCTGCTCGGCTCGCCTTGAAAAAGTGGATCGACCAGCTACCAAACCGATCTCGTACCCGCCGCCCACGTCGCACCACGCCCGAAGACTGCGCTACTCCGCAAACAGCCAGGCTGATCCCGAGATCGATTGAGTAACAATAACCCTTATCTCTAATGGGCTCATGCAGAGATGATCTCGCAAAAACTGATTTGGGATTCGCGTCAAGACAAGATTCAGGGAGCTTACGCCCCCCGCTCGCCCCAACACGGTCCCACTTCATTCTTGTGAGGCAACTCTTACCGCTACCGAATTGTCAAAGAACATCCTGGACGGCCCCAGAGGAGCCGCGTTTTCGCAATCATTTCTGACTGGCCAGGAGTCGGCGCACGCTTTAACGAATGCGGCGACTCGCGCCCAGCCCAGAAAATCTTGGAGACGACCGGGATCGAACCGGTAACCTCCGGCTTGCAAAGCCGGCGCTCTCCCAGTTGAGCTACGTCCCCGTGTGCCAACGCCAGTGGGCGTACTTGGATTCGAACCAAGGACCTCAGCTTTATCAGAGCTGCGCTCTAGCCAACTGAGCTATACGCCCATTGCAAACAAAAAAGCCAAACCATATTGGTTTGGCCCCATCCACGACAAAGTTGGATAGAGCGTCACCCGGTCGCACCAATGTTCGACTGCCGCAAGCTCATGAACTTGACCCTGTGAACAATCAAGAGCCCAAACACGCGAAGACAACTGGGTAAGTTGAATTATAGAAGGGGCTCCAAACAAGTCAACCGAAAAAAAGCAGCGGTCGGTCCGCGACGCCGCGCCCGCGGAAACAAATGCCGCCTTTGACCGCTGGGTTATTTGGGCAAATGAACTTGTCCTTTGCTATAATCCGAGTGAGCCGACGGCGGCCCATGGTAAAGCGCAGCCGGCGAAACTTTGAGGAACCCTCGATGCCGGGCGACGCCTACCGACCGCGCTGCATGTACCTGACTTGCAAGTCAATGCAAGTCTGGGGCGAAGACTTTCAAAATGACCCGGAATACCAGGCCGGCATGGTGGAGTTCACCTGCATGGCCTCGATGTGCGGCGCCGGGCCGGACGGTGATCCCGCCTCCCTCGAATTATGCTCGAATCCAGAGCGACCTTGCTACCGGGAATATTAAGGACCTCACCATGACGCGCGTGGTGCAAGCCGAATGTCCGCATTGCAAAAAGCCGCTGCGCATCCCGGCAGACTGGATCGCGCAACAGATGAAATGTAAGCATTGCCAGCACATTTTTCAGGCTCGCGTTCCTCCAGGGAAAAGCCACGACACGCCGCTGCCCGCCTCGCCTTTCGCCCAACTAGACGAGCCAATCGCCGAAACGCGGCGCGCGCGAATGCGGCGTCGCCGCGGTCCGTGGAAACCATGGTTGGTTCTTGGCGTCCTGGCGGCGATGATTGGCGCCGTTCTTATCATCGCCTGGCCGCGTTTAGGCCGTTCGTTAGAGACGAACAACATCTCAAGTGATGCAACCGGCGCTGACAAACAACGAGCCGTGCAGCCGGAACGAACTCCGCTGAAACCGTCTCCGAAGTTCGTGCCGAAAGCAGGGGAGCCTTTTCCACGGCGTGCGCTACTGATAAACGTGAGCAATTATCTATTGTTCAATCCACTCCACTATGGCAATCCGCGCGACAGTTTTCCCGGAAAATATCCGGGCAGCAGCACGGCCGTCCTTGCCGACACGCTGAGCCGGCCGCCGCTCAACATCCCCGCCACGCAAATCACGGAACTCGCGGACGGAGGCCGCAGTCCGTTCGCGACATCGAAACCGGTCATCGAGAGCACGCTGACGGAATTCACCGCGACGTCGCGCCCGCAAGATCGCATCATCGTTTTGTTCACTGGGCATGCGCTCGCAAAGGACAAGGAAGCGTATCTAGTTCCTGTTGAAGGCGACCGTGACGACATCAAGACGCTGATTCCACTGGCTTGGATTTACGACACAGCTGGCGCAATGCCGGGCCAGGCAAAAGGTGCTGATTCTCGATGTATTCCGCTATCCGCCGGCGCGCGGCGAGGAATTGCCGGGCACGGATGAAATGACCGACGATTTCGACGCGAATGCTGGCAGCGCCACCCGCGGAGTGCAGGTGTGGACCGCCTGCGTCAAAGGAGCAACAGTCCATCGAGTTGGAAGGCGGCAGTGTTTTCATGCAAGCGTTGTGCAACGTGCTGCAGGAGCGCATGCCGGGAATCCAGGAACCCACCATGCCGTTACCGGTGGCAATGATGGTGCCCAAAGTGAACGAGCGGATGAAGGAAATCCTGGCACCGCAAAAGATCGAGCAAGTGTCCCGCCTAAGCGGCACGCCACCGGAAGCTGGTCGACGGTTTCACTTCAACGCGGAGAACCGTTGCCGCCGAAATTGGTTCTGAAGGCTGCCCATTTCCGCGGAAGGGCGCAGGCCGGCTTGCCAATGGCGAGCGGCATCGTCGATGAACTGAATCGCTTGCCGCCCGGTGCGCTCGCATCAAAAAACCGATGCCGGCCGGGAGCCTGCCGGCCTTCAGCGTCAAGACGTTGGACGACTACAAGCCGGACTATGGAAGCTGGGCTGAATTCGTCGCAGATGGCCAAGGACAAGACCAAGTATCCGCTGCGCGCGGCGGTGTTGCAGGCGATCAAGGTGATGAAAGAAAGCGAAAAGCTGGTCATGAGCGAGACGTTTGACGAATCCCGGCGGACCGATCACGCCCAACTGAAAAGCGCAGTTCGCCGCCACGCAAAAAGAGCCGGGCATGATGATCTTCGAAATGGAAAAGGCTCTTCGCCGAACTCAAGGAAGCGAGCAGCTAAACGTGACGAGGAGAAATCCAAGCGCTGGTTGGCGCACTATGATTATCGCCGTGGCACGCTTGCAGGAGCGACTGGTGTATCTTTACGAATACGACTACATCCTCGCCCAAGTCCGCAGCGACAATTGCCGCCTCTCGAGCCGATCCATTACGGCTGGCGCGTCGGCTCGCAGAAAAAAGTGCAAATCAACGAGCCGAAAGTCAAGGACATGGTCAAAAGCATCGGCAGGACCTGGAAGCGCATCGCCGCGAGAGAATCCGGGCACGCCCTGGGCAGTTCTCGCGAAACGCGAGAGCCTGACGGCACTAGGCTTAGTCTGGCGGCCGAGTCGGGATTGACGTTAGCGATTTGCCCTTCTAAGTTAGGCTGACTGGCCTCTGATTATTTGCGCGACCACGTCGTCTGGGAACGGAGGCGCCGTCCGCAGTTTTTTCCCCCGGCCTGGCTTGGGGGTGGATCAACCCATGCACGACATCACTTCGCTCGATTGCTCCCGGATCGCTCAAGACTTGCAGATACGAAAAGTGCAGGTGGAAGCCGTGGCCCTATTGCTCGATGAGGGAACACGGTGCCGTTCATCACGCGTTATCGCAAAGAGCGCACCGGCGGGCTCGATGAAGAAGTCATTCGGGCAATCCAGAGCCGCATCCAGTTCCTCAGGCATTTGGGCGAGCGCAAGCAAACGATTCTCAAAAGCATCGAAGGCCAAGGCAAGCTCACGGACACGTTTAAAGCAAGCGATCCTCCGCGCGGAGACCGTCAAGCGGCTCGAAGACCTCTATCTTCCTTATAAACCCAAAAAACGCTCACAAGCAACCAAAGCCCGCGAGCAAGGGCTGGAGCCTCTGGCGCTGGCGATTTGGTACAGCGATCCCTCCGCCGATAATCTTGACGAGCTGCTGCCCGCGCTGGTCAATCCGGAAAAAGAACTCAATACGCCGGAGGACGTACGCGTCGGCGTGCAGAACATCCTGGCCGAGATGATGGCCGAGACGGCGCTGATCCGCGCCAATGTCCGTTCCGTCCTGTGGGAAACCGGCAAAGTCGCGGCTGCCAAAAGCGACAAGCTCCAAGAAGGCCAAGGACTGGAATACAAGGATTATTTCGAGTTTTCCGAAGCGGCCCGGCAGATTCCGCCGCATCGCATCTTGGCCCTCAATCGCGGCGAAAAAGAACACGTCGTCAAAGTGCGCTTCGAGTGGAACCTCGACGCGGTGAAAGACGTCGCGCTTAAATCGTCTGTCCGAGCAATTGCTATATGACGCGGGGCGAATGCCGGCCATTGCTCCTCCCGCCGCGGCAGCCGCGCCGTCCCAACCGCTAGAATCAGGCTCCTGCACCGGCGAGCGTAGAAGGTGCGCCGATTAACGTCGAGGCGGCAACTTCAGACGCACCGCAGGGCATCGACGCGGCGCCGGCGGAAGTCACTCCATCAGCCAACCCGGCGGACATCACGCCGGCACCGACGAGCAGTGAAGTGCCGGACCCGGCTCCCGCGCCGCCGACTGATGCCGCGCCGCTGGTGGCGTCCATGTCGGTGGAGCCGCTGGACATCGTCCTGCAAGGCGAATCATTGGCCGGCGGCGAATTCAAGTCGCCGAACGCCGCGTTCTTACGCACCGTCCTCGACGATGCGCTTAATCGCCTTTTGTTGCCCAGCCTGGAACGGGAGATTCGCCGCGAGCTTACCGATGAGGCGGAATCACACGCCGTCGCGGTGTTCGCCCGCAATTTGCGCAGCCTGTTGCTGCAGCCGCCGTTGCGGGGCAAACGCGTGCTTGGCTATCGATCCCGGTTTTCGCACGGGTTGCAAGATCGCCGCATTGGATGAATACGGCAACTTGCTCGAGCACGGCGTTATCTATCCGCATGCGACACACACGCGAAGGAGCAAGGAGAAGGCCAAAGATGCCGGGGCAGCGCCGAACGCGGCAACCGCGACGGGTCAACCATCGACGATCCCGGACTTTGGTCCGGGAGCCATGGCGCCGTTTGCAAGCGTTACGGTCTCGATCGGCGTGCCCATTGCCGAATTAGCAATGATGCTGCCGGCCGCCGCATACGGCACTGAGCAAGCGCCGGTAAACGAGGAGTCTGCCACCGCGGACGCGGCGCCGAGCACGCCTGTCGCGGAACCATCCGACGCCGCCTGCGGCGCCGGCCGATAACATAAATCAGTCCGCGGAAACAGTGCCGCCTGCCGAGCAAACGACTCCAGCCGCACCGCCAGTGGACAAGCGGGCCGAAGCCAAGGCCAAATTGGCGGAGTTCGTCAGCAAGCATCATTTGCAAGTCGGCGGCGCTGGGCAATGGCACCGGCTGCCGCGAGACGGAAGAGTTGATCGCCGAGCTGATCGCCACCAGTACGCCTGACCTCGCGTATATCGTCGTCAACGAGGCGGGGGCGAGCATCTATTCCGTCAGCCCGGTCGGCCGGGAAGAGTTTCCCGAATTTGACGCGACCTTGCGCGGCACCATCTCGATCGGCCGGCGCTTGCAAGATCCCTTGAGCGAACTGGTCAAAGTCGATCCGCAAAACATCGGCGTCGGCCTTTATCAGCACGACATGGGCCGCAAGGAACTCAAGGAATCGCTCGAAGCCGTGGTCGAGTCGTGCGTCAATCAAGTGGGCGTCGATCTCAATACGGCGAGCGTGCCGCTGCTGCGGCATGTCTCCGGTATGAATCAACTGGTGGCGCGGGAATTGATCGACTACCGCAAACAGCATGGCGCGTTCACGACGCGTGAATCGCTGCTGCAAGTGCCAGGCCTCGGTCCGGCGCGCTTCGTCCAGGCGGCGGGCTTCTTGAAAATCCCCGACGGTCCCAATCCGCTGGACCGCACCTGGATCCATCCCGAAAGCTACCCGCTGGCGACGCAGGTACTCAACGACATCGGCTTCACGCCGAATGTGATCGATGACAAGGGTGCGCAAGAGGAATTTCAAGCGAAGTTGAACGCGATCAATGTGATCGACGTCGCCAAGCGGCTCGAATGTCAGTCGCCGGCACGCTGGACGATATATTGCACGCGTTGCCAAGCCCGGCCGCGATCCGCGCGAGGATTTGCCCGCGCCGATCTTCAAGAAGGGCATTCTCAAGCTCGAGGATTTGCAGCCGGGCATGGAACTCAAAGGGACGGTGCTCAACGTCGTCGATTTCGGCGCTTTTGTCGATATCGGCCTCAAAGACAGCGGCCTGGTGCATATCAGCCAGATGGCGAACCGATACATCAAAAGCCCCTACGACGTGGTGGCCGTCAGCGACGTGGTCAAGGTCTGGGTTTTGACGGTGGACAAGGAACGCCATCGCGTGTCGCTGACGATGATTCAGCCTGGCAGCGAGCGCAAGCCGCCCGAGCGCCGTGAGGCCCGTCCACCGCGTGAAGCAAGGGCGCCGCGGGTCGTCGGCCCGATGGCCCGCCCGGCCAGCAAGGAGCGCCCGGCCAAAGCGGCGGTCAAGGGCAGCGGCGTCCGCCGCAGGGTCGTGGCCCGGGCGGCGCGGCCCCGGCGGTCCTGCGGACAAATCGCTTCCACGCACGGGAAGGCCGCCGGCCACGACGTCCGCGAACGACGCGGGAGCCGCGGCGAGCGCCAGCGCAGCGCCGCGCACGGCGCCGCCTCCGCCGGCGCGAAAGCCGCGCCGCGAGCCGCCCAAGCCGAAATTATCGCAAGCCGCCCTGGAAGGCAAAGTGCCGCTGCGCACCTTCGGCGAGTTGAGCGCTTTATTCGCCGCCAAAAAAGAGCCCGAGAAAAAAAGTCCGCCGACCGCCGATCCGGTCCCCGTGCCCGTGGCCGCGGAAGCAGGCCTGCGCCGGCGGAAGCGGTGCCCGCTGCGGCGGACACCTCCCCAGCTGGTGCGAATCCGGGCGAAGCGACGAGTTAATTTGGATCGTGGGCATGGGTGGTATTGCGGATATTCACAGCAAGTCAAGGCGCCGTTCGTTTTTCCGCCGTTGACAGTGTGAACCTGGATTACTAGATTAATTTTTTGGCATTGTTTTGCGCATGGGGAGTGACCACGTTGGCCGGCGAAGCAACCGAACGTATCCGCATTCGCATGGAAGCCTTCGATCATGAAGTCCTGGACCGGACGGCCCACGAGATCGTGGACACCGCCCAGCGAACCGGCGCTTTGGTGCATGGGCCGATTCCGCTGCCCACGCGCATCGAACGCTACACGGTGCTGCGCAGCCCGCACATCGATCGCAAATCGCGGGAGCAGTTCGAGATTCGCACCCACAAACGGCTTGGTCGATATTTTGCAGCCGACCGGCAAAACGATCGAAGCCTTGAACAAGGGCCTGAGCCTGCCGCCTGGCGTGGACATAAAAATTCGCGTGTTGTCCGGCGCCGCCGGCTGATATTCAGAGCGAAACCCAGGTCCCGTGATAACGACGCGTCGGCCTGGGTTTTGTTGTTGGCAAGCTGACAAGACAGACTTCCGAAGTGGGCGACACTTTGGAAGTCTTGGTTTTGTTGAACTTCGTGTAATGCGGGTGATTAACGTGGCCACTCCCAAGAGAAAGCGCCGTCGCTGAGCCTGAACGTGATGAACGGCCAAGGCCAAAATGTCGGCACGGTGGAGGTCGATCCGGCCGATTTCGGCGGCAAGATCAACAAGCAGCTTTTGCATGAAGTGGTCCTCATGTATCTGGCCAACCATCGCGCGGGCACGCATTCGACGCTCCGCCGCGGCGAAGTGGCCGGCAGCACCAAGAAAGTGTTTCGCCAAAAAGGCACCGGCAATGCCCGCGTCGGCAACAAGCGCACCAACAAACGCCGCGGCGGCGGCACCGCCAAAGGCCCCAAGCCGCGCGACTATGAATATCACTTGCCGAAGAAGGCCGTTCGCGCCGCGACGCGCATGGCTATTCTTGAGCCGGCTGCAAGACAACGAAGCCGTCATCGTCGAAGACCTGAAGTTCGGCGAGATCAAGACGAAACAAATGGTCAACGTCCTCAAGAATCTGCAACTCGAAGGCGACGACTTGCCTGGTCGGCATCGCGGCCGGCGAAATCGACGACAACAAGACAGTCTACATGTCGGCACGCAATATCCGCGGCGTGGCCGTGTCGCCGACATCGGCTTTTAACGCCTACGACGTGCTCAAGCCGAAGCGACTTGTTGCTGACGCGGGCGGCCCTGGAAGAATTGCGCAAGGGAAGCAAACGAGATTGATGCCATGGCAACTGAAGAAACAAAATCGACGTTTGGGCCGCAGCTTGAATCCCATCAGGTGATTCTTGAGTCCGCTGATCACCGAAAAGGGGACGCACCAATCGACCCACGTGCATCATCAACGCCTATGCGTTTCAGGTGAATCTGTGGGCGAACAAGACGCAGATCAAGGCTGCCGTCGAGGATTTGTTCAACGTCCGTGTCGAGAAGGTGCGGACGCAATTGCGCCTCGGCAAAAAGCGGCGCTACCGCTTCCGCCAGGGCAGGCTGTCCAACTGGAAAAAGGCCATCGTCAAGCTGCATCCGGAAGACAAGATCGAGTTCTTTTAAGCCGGATTGAGCACTGTGAGGACGGCTCTCCTGAGCCGTCCAATAGATAGGACGGCTCGGGAGAGCCGTCCAAGCGGAATCAAAGGAAATGTCATGGGTATTCGATTTTACAAACCGACGACGCCCGGCCGGCGCGGTGGTTCGGTCAGCGATTTCGCGGAAATCACCGACCGCAAAAAGAAGCCGGAAAAGTCGCTGCTCACACCCGCCAAGAAAAGGGTGGGCCGCAACTTCCAGGGCGTCATCTGCACGCGTTTCCGTGGCGGCGGCCACAAGCAGATGTACCGCATCATCGACTTCAAGCGCAACAAGGACAACGTCTGGGCCACGGTCGTCTCGATCGAGTATGATCCCAATCGCACGCCCCGGATCGCGCTCTTGCAATACGAGGACGGCACGAAGACGTACATCTTGGCTCCCGAAGGCCTGAAGGCCGGCGACCGCCTGCTGAGCGGCGACGCCGCCGAGCCGCGCGTCGGCAACGCCATGTCGCTTCGCAAGATTCCGCTGGGCATGAACATTCACAATCTGGAATTGCAACCGGGTCGCGGCGGCCAGATGTGCCGCAGTGCCGGCACCAGCGCCACGCTTGAGCGCCCGCGAAGGCAAATGGGCGCAGATCACGCTTCCTTCCGGCGAAGTCCGCCGCGTCAGCGCCGATTGCCGCGCGACCATCGGCTCGATCGGCAACGCCGAGCACATGAACGTCAGCCTGGGCAAGGCCGGCCGCAAACGCTGGATGGGCGCAAGCCGCACAATCGCGGCACCTCCATGAATCCCGGTGAGCCATCCGATGGGCGGCGGCGAAGGCCGCACCGCCGGCGGACGCCATCCCTGCAGCCCGACGGGCGTGTTGGCCAAGGGGGGCAAGACGCGCAAGAAGACGGAAACCGTCGAACTCGGCGATCATTCGGCGTCGGCGGCCTGGCCCGCATTATGCGGAGAAATAGCGGTCGGCATCTGGCCATGAGGGCACGCTATCAATATAATTTTGGGTTCCTATTAGTTGCGGAAATGTAAATAATTTCGAGTGTGCAAACCGCGCGGTGAGCATTGACGAGTGCCTGGCGGTTAACGAGGAATTGTTATGAGTCGGTCGCTGAAAAAAGGCCCGCACGTCGATGAACGCCTGCTGGCCAAAGTGGAAAAGCAGCAGCGCGGCGTCAGCCGCGAGCCGCTCAAGACCTGGTCGCGCGATTGCACGGTCGTGCCGGATTTCATCGGCCATACGTTCCTGATCCACAATGGCCGGCAGTTCACGAAGTTGTTCGTGACCGAAGACATGGTCGGCCATAAGCTCGGCGAATTTGCGCCGACGCGGATGTTCCGCGGCCACAGCGGCGGCAAGGCAAAGCGGCGGCGCCGGCGAAGTGAGCCAGCAAATGATCGTCGCCTTTCGCGCCGCGAAGGACGCACTTTCGCCGAGCGAAAGCGGACGAAGTGGTATATCCCGGGGTGGAGCAGTGGTAGCTCGCCAGGCTCATAACCTGGAGGTCGCAGGTTCAAATCCTGCCCCCGGAACTTTGAAAGTTCAAGCAAGATTGAGGTACGGTCATGGATTACAAGGCTATTTATCGCCACGCCGACATGTCCGCCCGCAAGATTCGGCCGTTCGCGGCGCTGATCCGCGGCCGCATGGCCGACGAGGCGCTGGAGATGTTGCGGTTCTATCCCAACAAGAGCGCCCGCCTGCTCGAGCAGGTGCTGAAAAGCGCCCTGGGCAATGCGGAAGACCGCGGCGCGCATGATGTCGATGATTTGGTCGTCAGCGAATCGCGCGTGGATGGCGGCCCGATCATGAAACGCATCATGCCGCGGGCACGCGGCACGGCGTATCCGATCAAACGGCGCTATGCCACATATCACGTCACGGTTTCGGACATGGGCCGAATAGGTGATCCGCGGGTTTCGGATGGTCTCAACCGCGGCTTGGTTAACCACTTGCAAGGTGAGTCGTTCATGGGACAAAAAGTGCAACCGGTCGGTTTTCGCACCGGCATCATGGTGGACTGGCAAAGCCGCTGGTACGCCGGCAAGGCGGATTTCGCCGAGCTTCTGGTCGAAGATCACAAGATCCGGGCGTTCGTCAAGAAGAAGTACGGCCGCTCGGGCATTTCGCGCATGCGCATCGAGCGGACCCGCGAGAAAGTGGTCGTCTTCATTTACTCGGCCCGCGTCGGCATGATCATCGGCAAGAAGGGCCAGGAAGTCGACAAGCTGACCAAGGAGCTCGAGGACTTGACCCATCGTCACATTGAAATCAAGACGATGGAAGTCAATCGTCCGGAAATCGACGCCCAGCTGGTGTCGGAGGACATTGCCGAGCAACTGGAGAAACGGCAGAGCTTTCGCCGCACCATGAAGCGGACGATGGATCAAACCATGGAAGGCGGGGCCAAGGGCGTGCGCTTGCAGCTCTCGGGTCGGCTGGGCGGCTCGGAAATGGCCCGGACGGAAAGCGCCATGCTCGGCAGCATTCCGCTTTCGACGTTGCGTGCCAAGATCGAATACGGGTTTGCCGAGGCCAAGACTGCCCAGGGGCACATCGGCATCAAGGTTTGGATCAATAACGGGGATTATCTGGACCCCGAGGAGAACAGCGATGCCCTTAATGCCCAAGCGAGTAAAGTTCAGAAAAAGTCAGCGGGGAAAGGTAAAAGGTAACGCCACCCGCGGCAACACCGTCTCCTTCGGCGAGTTCGGCCTGCAATCGCTCGAAGGGGGCTGGCTCAGCGCCGAGGCAATCGAGGCGGGGCGCGTCACCGCGGCGCATTTCTCGCGCGGCGAAGGCCGGCTTTATATCCGCGTGTTCCCGCATAAGTCGGTGACCGCCATTCCAGCCGAAACCCGCATGGGCAAAGGCAAGGGCGAGCCGGAATACTGGGCCGCCGTCGTCAAGCCGGGCATGGTGCTCTTCGAGTTGGCCGGCATCCCGGAAGCAGCCGGCACGCGATTGCTTGGCCCGCGTCGCCTACAAGATGCCGTTTCGCTGCCGTTTTGTGTCGCGCCGGCCGAATATTTAGACTGTGGACGACGGATTGCCATTCCGTGCTACTCGGTGATAGAAATGAGCTGAGTCAGGAAGCGTGAGCCATGAAATCCTCTGAATATCGCGGCATGAACGACGAGCAGCTGGAGTTGGCGCTCAAAGACGTGGTCAAAAACCTGTTTCACTTGCGTTTTCAGTCGGCGACCGACCGCCTGGAAACGCCCAGCGAATTGGTCAAAGCCAAGAAGGAAGTCGCACGCATCAAAACAATCATGCGGGAACGGACGCTTGGGGTTCGCGGCCAGAAACGACCACCCAGGCCGTCGCCACGCAGGGAGCTTAACGGATGGAGAGTGATCGCGGAAAACGGCGGGTCGAGATCGGCATCGTCACCAGCGACAAGATGGACAAAACGCGCCGCGTGGAGATTCCCCGGCTTGTCAAGCATCCCCGCTACGGCAAGTACATTCGCCGCCGCACCATCTGCCATGTCCATGATGAAACCAACCAGTCGCGCGTCGGCGACAAGGTCGAGATCATGGAAACGCGCCGCTTGTCGAAGACGAAGACCTGGCGCCTGGTTCAGGTCGTCGCCAAGGCCCCCGAGCAGGCGCCAACGGCCGCAGGCCGTCTCACCGGTCGTGAACCTCCTGACCACACCGCATGAAGCTTGGCATGTACAGACGGCCCGACTTTGCACTGGTCCTCACGAGGATATGACACATGATTCAGATGTATACCTATATGGATGTCGCCGACAACACCGGCGCCAAAGAATGCATGTGCATCAAGGTGCTGGGCGGCACCAAGCGGCGTTATGCCGGCCTGGGTGACGTGGTCATTGCCAGCGTGAAAAAGGCCATTCCCGGCGGCGACGTCAAGCCGGGCGATGTGGTCAAGGGCGTGATCGTCCGCGTCAAGAAGCCGACGCGGCGCGAAGACGGCAGCTATGTCCGCTTCGACAGCAACGCCATGGTGCTCCTCAACAAGGAAGACGATGGACCCGCGCGGCACGCGTATCTTCGGCGCCGTCGCCCGCGAATTGCGCGAAGCGGGCTTCATGAAGATCGTCAGCCTGGCCAACGAAGTGGTGTAACAGCCAAGCCGCGGGTGAGGTACTCGAAGCCCGCAGGTCGGAAAATGATAGGTCGACATGAACATCCGAAAAAACGACATCGTGGAAGTCATCACCGGCGACGATGCCGGCACGCCAAGGCACGCACCACCGGGCGCGTGCTGCGGGTGCTTCCCGACAAGAACAAGGTCCTGGTCGAAGGCATCAATCGCGTCTACCGGCACATGAAGCCGAGCCGGCGCAATGCCCAGGGAGGCCGGCTTTCCAAGGAGATGCCGGTCGCGATCTCCAATGTGCTGCTCTTTTGCCCGACCTGCCGCCGCGGCGTCCGCGTCGGCCGCCGCTACGCGGCCGATGGCCACAAGGAGCGCTTCTGCAAGAAGTGCGGCAACGGCCTGGGGACTCTGAGCAAGGCCCGCGCGAAATACGCACAGAAATAGTGCTACCTGTGGCAGATAGTGCCGCAGAGTTGGCACGTCGGTAAAAGACCGTGCGAGATTGGCGTCTGCCAAGGTCCAATAGAATGTCGTAGAGGTGGTCATGGCTCGGTTGCTGGATCGTTACACGAAAGAGATCGTCCCCAAGCTGGCCGAAAAGCTGGGGCGCAAGAACGTGCTCAGCTTGCCGCGCCTGCAAGAAGATCGTGGTCAACATGGGCGTCGGCAAGGCACTGCAGGACAAAAACCGCATGGAGCAAGCCGCCGAGCAACTGAGCCAGATCGCCGGCCAGCGCTCGCAGGTGACCAAGGCCGAAGGTCGCCATCAGCGCTTTCCGGCTTCGCGAAGAACAACGAGATCGGCTGCCGGGTCACCTTGCGTGGCCGGCGCATGTACGAATTCCTGGATCGGCTCATCAGCGTGGCCTTGCCGCGTATTCGCGACTTCCGCGGCATCAATCCGAAAAGCTTCGACGGCCACGGCAACTACAGCCTCGGCCTGTCCGAGCAGATGGTGTTTCCGGAAATCGATCCCGACAAGGTGACGTTCACGCAGGGAATGGACGTTACCTTCGTGACCAGCACCAACAGCGACGACGAATCGCGCGAGCTGTTGCGCTGTTCGGGATGCCGTTCCGGGAAGCTTGAACCATGAAGACGTTCCGACAGTCTTGCAGACTTCGCGAAGTCTGACGTCTGAACTTGGGGACCAGTCGATGTCCACCACGGCGAAACGGGTCGAATTCAAGCGCGACCTGGCAAGTTGGAAGCCGACAAAAAGGGCACGCGAAGAAAAAGCTGCGGCCGCGCGACCGGATCAAGATTCGGCATGCGCTGCCGGCTGTGCGGCCGGGCCCGCGCGGTCTATCGCAAGTTCGGCATTTGCCGCATCTGTTTCCGCGACATGGCCAACAAGGGCCTGATCCCCGGCGTGCAAGAAGGCGAGTTGGTAGACCGCAGAGATTCGTGCTGGATTTGAGGAAATGCGACCATGATGACCGATCCGATTGCCGACATGCTGACGCGGCTGCGCAACGCCAACCGCACCGAGTCGCCGGCCGTCGATATGCCCTCGACGAACGTGAAGACGCAGATCGCCCAGGTGCTCAAGGAAGAAGGCTTCATCATCGACTTCCAGGTCGGCAAGATGGCCGCCACGGAGGAAGGCCGGCTGGCTTTTCAGACGCCGGCCGACGACAACGGACCCGAAGAAGATCCTGCGCGTGTTCCTCAAGTACGGTCCGGAAGGGGAACGGGTCATTCGGCACATCGAACGGCGCAGCAAGCCCGGCCTGCGGCTTTACAAGAGCCACAAGGAGCTCAGCCCGTGCTCGACGGCCTGGGATTTCCATCGTCAGCACCAGCCGGGGCATCATGAGCGATCGCCAGGCCCGTGCCCAGCGCCTGGGCGGCGAGTTGCTCTGCGACGTTTGGTAGGCGATTGCGACCGCTCGCGAGTCGATTTAGGAGGATGTCGTCATGTCGCGTATCGGGAAACAACCGGTCGCCATTCCCGGCGGGGTCAAGGTCCAAATCGCCGACGGCAAGGTCCGCGTCGAAGGGCCCAAGGGCAAGCTCGGAGTTCGCGCACCATCCGAACATGAAGGTCGAGCACGACGACGGCAAGGCCATCAAGATCACCCGCCCCAACGACGAACGCGGCAACCGCTCGCTGCACGGCCTGACCCGCTCGCTTGATCACCAACATGGTCGAAGGGGTCACCAAGGGCTACGAGAAAAAGCTCAAGATCGAAGGCATCGGCTACCAGGCGCGCATGGACAAGAAAGCCGTGGTGCTGACCGTCGGCTATGCCAACGCGATCCGCATGGACGCCGCCCGAAGGCGTCACGGTGGAACTGACCGATCCGACGACGATCATCATCAAGGGGGCGGACAAGCAAAAGGTCGGCCAGTTCGCCGCCGAGATCCGCGCCAGTCCGCAAGCCGGAGCCCTACAAGGGCAAGGGCATTCGCTACGAAAACGAACAGGTGCGCCGCAAGGAAGGCAAGTCCTTCACCAGCGGCGGCTGAGCATGAGTCCGATTGCGAGGCTGAGCGTCGGCAAGGACTTCGCCTGACGTTGGTGATCGTCGACGGCAAGATCAGACGAGAAGTCATGGACCAGCAAAAGACCAAACATCGGCGGCAACTGCGGCGCCGGCATCATGTGCGCCGCAAGATCGTCGGCAACGCGGAACGGCCGCGCCTGACGCGTGTTCCGCAGCTCCAAGCACATCTACGCCCAGCTCATCGACGATCTGACGGGCGTCACGCTCGCGGCGGCCAGCAGCCGGCCAAGGATGCGCGGCGCTGCCCTACGGCGGCAACATCAAGGCGGCCAAGGCCGTCGGCAAGAAGATCGCCGAAGCGCCAAGGAAAAGGGCATCACCAAGGCGGCGTTCGATCGCGGCCATTATCGTTATCATGGCCGCATCAAGGCGCTGGCCGACGCCGCCCGCGAAGGCGGCTTGCAGTTTTAAGATCGCAGAGCTTGGCCGCTGGCAGCTATTCGAGCCTCGGAGTCCTAGCGTGCATGTTGCAAGGACATGGTCGAGGAGTCTGTTCATGGCGAAAGATCGCGGGAAGGCCGGCAGGACGGCCTGGAAGAGCGCGTGGTGAAGATCCGCCGCTGCGCCGCCGTCGTCAAGGGCGGCCGGCGCTTCAGCTTCAATGCCCTGGTCGTCGTCGGCGACCGCAATGGCCGGGTCTCCTGGGGCTACGGCAAGGCCAACGAAGTGCCGCCCGCCGTCGAGAAGGCCGCCAAGGACGCGCAGGAGACGCTCAAGCGGCAGACGCAAAGTCCAGCTCCGTGGCGAGACGATCCCGCACCGCGTCATCGGCCGCTTCGGCGCCAGCAAGGTGATCCTGGTGCCCGCCGGTCCGGGCACCGGCGTCAAGGCGGGCCCCGGCGTTCGCGACGTGCTCGAATGCTGCCGGCATCCACAATATCCTGACCAAGACGCACGGCAGCACCAATCCGCTCAACCTGGTCAAGGCGACCATCGACGGGCTCTTGCTGCTGCGGACCCGCGAAGAAGTGGCCGCCCTGCGAGGAGTGACCCTCTAATGGACCTGTCCACCGTCCATCACGGCGTCACCAAGCCGCAAGGGCAAGAAA
Source organism: uncultured Planctomycetota bacterium (assembly GCA_963750865.1). Classification (GTDB taxonomy): domain Bacteria; phylum Planctomycetota; class Planctomycetia; order Gemmatales; family Gemmataceae; genus CAVVSQ01. The sequence continues at coordinate 150,135 of CAVVSQ010000008.1, read as the reverse complement.
CGCGTCGGCCGCGGCCCCGGCAGCGGCCACGGCAAGACCGCCTCGCGCGGCAGCAAAGGCCAGTACGCCAGCGCCGGCGCCAAGATGCCCCACTGGACCTTCGAAGGCGGCCAGATGCCGCTGTTCCGCCGCATTCCCAAGCGCGGCTTCAGCCATGCGACCTGGGACAAGGAGTTATCATGTCGTCAACGTCGGCGATCTCGACACGGCGTTCGACGACGGCGCCACGGTCGATGCCGCAGTCGCTCAAGCGCATGGGCCTGGCCAAGGGCCCGGCCGATGGCGTTCGCATCCTCGGCAACGGCGAACTGACCAAGAAGCTCGTCGGTCAAGGCGCATCACTTCTCCAAGTCGGCCGCCGAGAAGATCGCGGCCAAGGGCGGCACCACCGAGGTGATTCCGCCGCCCAAGAAGCCGGTCGCAACAAGATGAAGCCGCAGAAGCCAAGCGCAGAAGGATACCGAGATGCCGAGCCTGCAGCGAGGCTAGCGCGCTCGCAGCCTGCGAGTCGGGCTCTGGCTGCGAGAGCCGGCGAGTCGATAGCGCAGGTTCTCTTGCCTTTTTCCCTTTTCCCGTTTAACGTTGCGTTATTCTTATGGTGAGGGATACACCCATGGCCACGGCCACCGCCTTCGTCAAGTCCGGCCTCAGTTCCTTCGGGCAAAGCCGCCTGGTCACGATCTTCAAGATCAAGGAACTGCGGCAAAAGATCCTCATCACCATCCTCTTTCTGGCCATCTATCGCATCGGCTTTCACGTGCCGCTGCCGATGATCAACCAGATCGAGATGGCCCGCTCGATGCGCGGCTCCGACGAAGGGCTGCTCGGCCTGATCTCGATGTTCTCCGGCGGCAGCCTGAGCCAAAGCACGATCTTCGGCCTGGGCATCATGCCGTATATCTCCGCCTCCATCATCTTCCAGCTTCTCGCCAGCGTCTATCCGCCCCTTGAAAAGCTCCAAAAGGAGGGCGAGGCGGGCGCAAAAAAGATCAACGAATACACGCGCTATGCCACGGTCGTCATCTGCGTCATCCAGGCCTGGTTTTGGGTGACCTATATCTCCAAGCCTCGAGCGTATGGACGGACTCGGCTTGGCCATCGACTTGGGCCAGCAGGACGGCCGCTATTACGACTGGTATTACCAGCTCACGTCCATCGTCACCATGACGGTCGGCACGATCTTCCTCATGTGGATCGGCGAGCAGATCGACGAATACGGCATCGGCAACGGCATCAGCCTCATCATCATGGCCGGCATCATCTCCCGCATTCCCGACGCGACGCAGAGCCTGCTTTTCGAGAAGGGCCATCTGCGCTCGTCCATCTTCACGTTGGGCGGCAGCGGCACCGGCGGCGACGTCGGTCTGGAAAAAATCCTCGTGCTCATCTGTTTGTTCGTCGGCGTCGTCGTGGCCGTCGTCGCCATCACCAAGGGGCAGCGGCGCATTCCGACGCAGTCGGCCAAGCATGTGCGCGGCCGGCGCGTCTACGGCGGCACTCGGCAATTCCTGCCGCTGCGCGTCAATCAGGCGGGCGTCATGCCGGTTATCTTCGCCAGCAGCCTTTTGCTCATCCCGGTCTTCGGCTTCAAATGGATCGCGCAGACCTTCAACGCCAACTGGGCATTCAATCTGTCGCGGCTCCTTCGAGCGCCAGGGCTATCTTTACAACATCTGCTACATCGTGCTGATCTATTTCTTCTGCTATTTCTGGACGGCCATCACCTTCAATCCCAAGGACATGGCCAACAACCTCAAGGACTACGGCAGCTTCATTCCCGGCTATCGGCCCGGCAAGCGCACCGCCGACTACCTGGAAAAAGTCATCATGCGCATCACCTACGTCGGGGCGGCCTTCCTCGCCATCGTCGCTATCATTCCCAGCCTGATCTCGTCGGCCCTGGAAGTCAATTACACGGTCGCCAGCTTTTACGGCGGCACCGGCCTGCTTATCGTCATCAGCGTGGCCCTCGATCTCGTGCAGAAAATCAACAGCCATCTGGTTATGCGGAATTATCCAGGACTGACGGAAGATTGATTTCTCTTCCACCGCGAGGGCCGCATGCACACTTCACGGTCATTAACCCGTCGCCACGTGCTCAGGGGCCTTGCGGCTGCCGGAGCTGCATCCGCTGTCAACCAACTCTGCGCGGCCGATACGTCGCCCGCGCCAGCCCAAGCCGCGACCAATCGGCGCATTCGCCAATCCATCGTCTTCTGGTGCTTCAACGGCTCAGGCGAGCGTTGGAGCCTGGAGCGCACTTGCCAAGTCGCTCGGGAGCTGGGCTGCCCTTCCGTCGAGATCGTGCCGCCGGAGGATTGGGGCACCTTGCGCAAGCACGGCTTGACCTGTGCCATGGCCCCCAACGGCATGCCGGGCATGCCTTTCATGCGCGGCTTCAACAATCCCAAATTCCATGAAGAACTTACCGAGCGGACCAAAAAGGCCATCGACGCTTGCGCCGAGGCCCATTTCCCCAATGTCATCGCGTTCAGCGGCTACAAGTGGCGCGATCCCGACGATCCTCGCAGCGGCGAGATCAGCCGGCAGCAAGGCGGCGACAATTGCGTGCGCGGTCTGCGTGAAGTGGTGCGCCATGCCGAAAAGCGCGGCGTCACCATCTGCATGGAGCACCTCAACACCCGCGATAGCTCGCATCCGATGAAAGGGCACCCCGGCTACCAAGGCGACGACCTCGACTGGATGGCGGACATCATTCGCCGCGTCAATTCGCCGCGCATGAAGCTGCTTTTCGACGTCTATCACGTGCAAATCATGCACGGCGACATCTTGCGCCGGCTCGAGCAAAACCGGGCCATCATCGGCCATATCCACACTGCCGGCAATCCCGGCCGGGGCGAGTTGGACGACCGCCAAGAAATCCAATACGCCCCCATCATGCGCAAGCTCGTGGATATGCACTACACGGGCTACGTCGGCCAAGAATTCATCCCGACGCGCAAGCCGCTCGAGGGGCTGCGGCAAGCCGTCCGGCTTTGCGATGTGTAAGCGGAACGGTCATGAACGCAGCCATCAAATCCGCCGATAGAGTATCCCGTGCCGTCGAGTTGTCGTTATACAACGGCGACCGGATCGACAGCACCGCAATCCTGGCACATGATGCCACGCGCGCAGGCCGCGTTCTGCGCAAGGGGTTGGCGAGCCCGGAACACGCGGCTTTCGTGCGGCATTTGCGAAAACACGCATCGCGATGAGTAGTCACTTCTTCAATGCAGCCTGCGCTTCCGGCGGAAGCAACGTGCGCGTCAGTTGCGAGTTGGCGCCGTTGTAGACGCGAACGAGGCCTTCCTGGCCGCCGGCGGCGATGATGAGGCCATCGGGGCTGGTGCCGATCGCGTAGATGTAATCGGTGGCGCCGCCGTAGTTGCCGATGTTGCCGCCGTTGGCGGCGTTGAACTTCTTGACCGCGTTGTCGCCGCCGCCGGTGATGAATTCGCCCTTCTTGCCGATGAACATTAGCCGGGTCACCTGCTTGCCGTGAGCATTGATGGTCCGCACCTGTTCGCCTTTTTCGAAATCCCAAATCTTGACAGTGTTGTCGGCACCGGCGCTCGCCAAAATTTTGCCATCGGCCATCCAGCCGACGTCGAGCACGTGGTGGGTGTGGCCTTCGAACGACTTGACGAACTTGCCGGACGGGACATCCCAGACTTTGACAAACTTGTCGGCCGACGCGGTCGCGAGCATCTTGTGATCGGGGCTAAAGCTGATGCCATAGACCGTGTCGGAGTGAGCGTTTTTCAAATCCATGACGCGCTTCCACGTGCCGGACTGGTAAACTTTCACCTCTCCTTCGACGGTCGGTTCGCCGCCGGCGATTGCGAGCAACTTGCTGTCGCGTGAAAAAGCGAGTGCGACCACGGCATGAGTGAAGCCCGTGAGTCGTTGACGGAGGCGACCCGTGAGCGGATCCCATATGGCCACCTCCTGAAAGCTGCCGGAAACGAGCCACTTGCCGTCGGGAGAATACGCGATGGAATCGACCAGGGCCAGATGGGCCGCCTTGACGGTTCGGCCATCGGGACCGATGAGGTTCGGGTCGATGAGGGAACGAACGTAGGTGCCTGAACCGGCATCATAGAGATGGATTTGATTGCCGCGGCCGGCGGCGATGGTCGATTTATCGGGGCTGACGGCCAGGGCACGCACCGGATGCACGTTGGCGGGAGGCACGCCGACAATGATCTTGGGCCGTTCGCGCTGGCCAGTCGGTGCCTTGGCGCCCTCGTCGAGCCAAAGCTTCACGAGCGCCAATTCTTCGGGAGTCGCGGGGCCTTCACTGCGCGGCGGCATGAACGGTTTGGTCGTTCGGCCGATCACATGGAAGAGCAGGCTATTGTCAGATTTGCCCGGCATGATGGCGGTGCCGCGTTTGCCCCCTTTGACCAGGCCTTCGTAGCTGCTGATATCGAAGTTGCTTTCCTTGACATTGCCGCTGTGGCAAGCGATGCAGCGCTTGTAAAAGATCGGCTCAATGTCCTTTTCATAAACCACGGGGCCGCTGCGCTGGAGCTTGATTTCCTTGACTGGGCCGGGCTCTTTTTTGCGCTGGGCGGCGGCGGTCATCGGCACGGATAAGACCAGGCTAAGCGTGAGTAACATGCGCATGGAGCAAACTCCCAGGAAAGGTGGAACAGACATTCCTGTCTGTTTCCGCACCGACAGGAATGTCGGTGCCACTCACTCAATCAATTACATCTGACAAAACAGTAATTCTCTATTTAACGACGTTCACATTGATCTTGGTTTCATGGGTCAACGTCACGTTTCCCTGGACTACGGCGGTGACGCGGATGATGATGTTTTGCCGCGGGCCAGGCGACGTGTTGGCGGGAATCTTGAGGGTCAGTTTGCCGTCATTAGCGCCTGCCGGAATGGTGATCTCGTCGGCGGTTAGGCCGGACATGCCCTGGGGTAACACTAACTGGACTTTGAAGGCGTCGGCGTAATCGAAAAGGCGCGCCACGCGAACTTGGATGGTCGCATTGGCGCCCATCTTGAGCGTGGGATTGGCGTTGTCGACGCTCAGGTTGGCGACCTGCTTGGGCAGCACTGTGATTTGCACGGGCGTGGACGGCAGGATCGTGTTGACCGGCTTCGCCTTGGCGGCGTCCGGCGCGATGGGTGCGAAGCCGCGGAAGACGAGGTTATAAGTTCCCGGCGGCGTGCTGGAGGCAATGGTCAGCACCGCCTTTTGGTCGTCCTTGCCGGGAGTGAACGTCAGATTGCCAAAGCTGACGCCGGGGGGAAACTCTCCTTGCACCGGCGTGACTTGGAAATTGCCCTTGAAGTCCTTGGCCAGGCGGGTCAGCTTGAGCGCGAGATCGAGCTTGCTGCCCACGGATATCAACGCCTTGTCCGGCGTCACGGAGAGCTTGGCCGGCGCCTTGTCACGCACGGCCAAGACAAGCGTTTTATCGAGGCGCGTGATGGTGGGAATGTTTTGCTGTGCCTGCGTGGCCCACGTGATGGAAGCGGGCCGGGCTTCACGAATCACTTGCTGCCCGCCGATGGTGGCTTTGCCGGTCACTTTCACCGGGCCCGTGAACGCGGGAGCATTGTCGTCGGCCGTCACGGCCAGGTGCGTGAACTTCATGTGCGACGACAGGACTTGCGGCGGGCACGCCAGGCCGGCCGGTAAGCCATCCATGGTCAAGGCGATGTCTCCCTTGAAGCCATCCTGCCGGGCGGCGAAGACGGTAAACATTTCGACGCCTCCCTGGGCGAGCAGGCCCGAGTCGGGGCGATAGTCCTCCGAGGGCATGACAATCAGGCGAAAGTCCGGCTTCTCCGGCGTGATCCGCAACCGGTATACATGCGTGGGACCGGACAAGGTGCTCAAATGCGTGCCGACGACGATGTGATATTTGCCGTCGGCCGGCGCCGTGAATTTATACACGGGGGGATCGCGGCTGACGGTGTAAAGTCCCTTGTTGCTCATGGTCTCGTTGTTGTCTTCAAGTGAGACGATGTCGCGGGGCGGCTTGGCTGACTGATCGCGAATCTTCAAATAGAGCATCGTCGGCGCCCCAAGGCGATCGCTGAGCAACTCGAACGTGTAGCTTTGGCCTTTTTGGCATGAAAAAACATACCAGTCCCGGTCGCCGCGGCGGTCGATGCGCCCGGCGACTTCGCACGGGAGCGGGATTTCTTGAGCGGTTGCGGGCGTGTCGTTTTTATCGTTATCGAGAATGACCGGGGCTTTCGCAAACGTGATGAGCACCGGGTTGGAGGCGCCTTGCGGCGTTTGCAGGCGATATTCGAATCCGTCCAGGAGGATGCCGACCGGCGAGACGTGCCCGCCATACGCCAATCGTTGCAGCGCAGCGGGGTCGGACGGCGCCGTCACGTTCACCGTCAATTTCTCCAAGGCCTGGCCGGCAATCGTGCTTGGTTCGAGTTTGCCCCCGGGAAGGTTGTGTCCATAAAGTGTGATTGGAGCCGTCTTGCCCGGCTCAATCATCGGCGGAAAGATCGCTTCGATCCAGGGCTGTGTCGCAATGTTGAGCCGGTAAAAAAACTCAGGCCCACCTTGCGTGTAAGTGAAGTGGACGAGACGGACGATGTAGTCGCCGTCGGCGGGCAAGGCGGCCGTCAAGAGGCCGTCGTGTTCGGGCACCGGCCGGCTCGTGGCCAGCGTGCGCCGGAGGGACCGATCAATTCCATCTCTGGATGAAGGCGGCTATCGATGCTGGCACACAGGCAGGCGATCACGACCCGCTGTCCTTTTTTGCCTGGGAACGAACTGTAATCGACATCGGTGGGTGCGCTGATGACGCCGGTGATCGTGGTGCCCAGGGCCACTTTCTGGGCCTGCTCGACGTCGTTGTTGGGTTCCTTCTCGGCGATCTCGTTCAATGTTCCGACGATAAACACGCGCGGATTGCTGATGCCGTGCTTGCCGATGAAGCGGACATCGTAGTTGCCGGGGGGCACATCCTTGTCGATGGTGACGGCGAATTTGGTGATGGCGGGTGGGGAAGGCTTTTTCTTCGGATCGGCCTTCGCCTTGGGGTCCGCTTTCGCCTTGGCGTCGGCTTTCGCCTTGGGGTCAACCTTGGGCGGCGGCGGAATGAGAGGCTCGGCCTTGATGCCCGGATGGCTGAAATACAATCCTTGCGGCTCATCCAGGTCCGTGCCGGTAAAGGTCACGGCCAACGTGCTGCCGACCTTCCCACCTGGAGGCATCAGTACATTGAGGCGAGCCTTGGGCCAAAGATTGCCATTGGCGACCTGAGCGTCAGCCGTGCTCGCCAGCCACAACGCTGCCAGCAACGCGGCAACCTCACGGAGCCGGGCCAAGCGCGGATAAAGAGATAGCATGCGCGAACTCCTCAGTGAAGCGGCGGCAAGGCAGGTGGGCAGCTTAGTCAGATAGACGCTGGTAGGCGAAAACCACGTCTCAAGGCGCGAAAACCGGCAGGCCGCTGTGTAGGACAGACTGCTGCCATGGCAGCGGCGCCCAGGGTAGTGGGTATATGTTAATCGGCGGGGAAACGATGGTCAAGAAGTTTCGGTGCTCGTTTGCAAGCTCAGTTGTCACCGTTAACACCGTCAGGTGACGGTGGCTTGGGCGATTTTTTTCGTTCATGCAGTTTTGGTCGTTGCAAGTTTTCTTTCGTTGCAAACTGTCGTCCACCGTTCAAAAGTCCTTTTGTTAACGGTGCGGTTATTGAATCATGGCCGACCTTCCGGGCGACAGCGCATGTGCGCAGCGCACACCCCGGTCGCACGTCCTTTACCAATGCTAGCGCGACCCGCTGGGATGAGGGGAGACCAAAAGAGGATGTTGCGGACGTCCTTGACCTGGGGCCGCCATGAGCTAGAGTTGGTGTTGAACTTCCCGTCGCAATCGTCCCGTCCGTCGACGGACTGATAATCCCGTCCGATGCCTTACATCCCGTCCGCTGATTTCTCGGCCTGCCTCCTCGTGCGCCCCCTTGGCGTTTTCGTGTAGCCGCCGCGGCTTGTTCGGTGCTCGGTCTTCCCCAATGGAGGTCACACTCATGCTCCGCAACATCTCGATCGCTTGCCTTTACGGGTTGCTCACCTGTTCGGCAGTCCGAGGCCAGGACAAATACTACGCCGTCGTCTTCGGCTCCCAAGATCGGAACAACCGCTGCTGCGAGGCCCACTCCTTCGCAACCTTCGTGCAAGTCCGCCAGGCGATCACCGGCCCGGAGATCGTCGATCAGGCGACCATAAGCTGGCTGCCGGCGCGGGGAATCGTCAAGCTCCTCAAACGCGCAGAGCGAGGGACGAATCACTCGCTCGAGGAATCGCTGGCGAGCATCAAGCCGGGTCAAAGCGTGGCGCAATGGGGCCCTTTCCAGATCAAGGAGGAACTCTTTCACCGCGCCAAGAAGCAGGCCCACATGCTCGCAAGCGGCGGCATTCTTTACAAGGCGGTTGAGCCATTCGCGCACCCCGCGGGGAAGGCCATCAATTGCGAGCACGCCATCTGCGACATCGCCCTCAACCCGGGCGAGCCTCACGTCCGCACCGGAACGGCGCACGGCCACCACGGCAGCTATCTCGTGGCCATGCACCTGCGAAATTGGATGATCGAGCCCGGAGTGACGCACGATTGGGTCAATCACCCGCTCGGTCTGGAGCGGTATGCGATCGCCAAGGGAAGCTGGGATTATCAGGGCTCGGCCCGACTCGAAGCGCCGAGCACGGCGATCGCCGGAATGGCGACGCCTGGAATCAAGACGGTGAGTCGCTAGGTGGCGGGGGCAATAGGCTGGGGAGCGGCGCTAGCCTCCAACGCTGTCGGTTTGGAGAAAGAGCATCAATTTACACACCGTATTCCTGGTCTATTTCGACCAGTCTTCAACAAGCAAATGGTTCACACGTCTAAAATGCCCATCACGCGTCACTAGAACCGCCTCCAACGCAAGGGCGGTCGCCGCGATCCATAAGTCGTTCTCGTCCAAACGCAAGCCCCGTCTTTCAGCTTCGCTTTTAATTCGGCCATATTGGTCCCCAGCGTTCTCCGGAATAGGTTCGCACAGCAAAACTTGAAAAAGCTCTGCCGCCCTGGCCGATGAATTGTGCTTCCTCCTTCCCTCCGGCATTACTCTAAGCCCATACAGGATTTCGCCGCGAACAATTGGATTGATAAATACCCGCCCGGCAGGGGATAAGGTTGCGAAACGGGCCATAATCTTTTGATGGTAGGCGCATCAGATCGCTAAACGCCGAAGTGTCTAACAAGTACGAAACAGCCATTAGGACTTTTTCCTGAGTCGCTTCGGGATGAGCGGATTGCGTCTGGACAACGGTCGCTTGCCTGCCTCAATAAGGCGTTCTAATTCGTCAACGTCTTCGGGACTCACGATAGGAGTTCCCGCTAACGCCGCTAAAACGGCCGCAGGACTGCCGCGCTCTTCATTCACCGGGATTACTAAAACCCGCGTTCCCTCTCTGAGTTGCGCCGCCTTGTCCAATACAACCGATCGTCCGCGAACGATTCCATGGCATTTCGAAATCGGCATTTGCATCCTCCCCATCTGGACACTCAGCGGCTCAATCGTCAGGTTGACCCGAGTGTCATCGGCGATCTCGAGCCTTTCATCCGGCTTAAGTAGTAGATTCCCGTCATTCCACACGGCCTTGGCGGATAAGATCGACGGCGATCTCGCGCACGCCATACCGACGCCGGAGTTCGTCCTGCACATTCTCTGATCGCTCGCGGACGCGCTTCGCCAACTCGGGGTCAATGGCGCGCCCGGCAGCTACGGCTTCAGCCACCGCAAGCATATCGTCGAGAACGTCGGGAACACTGCCCACGGTTTTTCCTTGAATAATCATGGCATCATTTATTGTGCGCTCAATATCGGCCAAGTCAATGCTGGCAGCGTGTTCGTTAACATCGGGGGCCTTGCCGGGCACTGAAGGGACAAAAATGCCGCGATGAATAGCAAGCCGTGAGCGTCAGCGACCGGTGTTTTTGAGACACGATCTTTGCCAGTTCCACCGGTCGCTGACGCTCGCGGCTCGCCAAGCTGCGGCAACGCCTATCTCGAATGCAGGATGCGTTCATTGTGCGCTTTCCCGCGCCGGCGGCGTGTCCATCATCAACCGGGCGACGATTGGCCCGGCTATCGCCAGGAACAAAACGTAGGCCGCCGCTAGGGGTCCCAACTGGGGCTCCAGTCCCGCGGCTGTTCCCAAGCCCGCAATCACGATGGAGAATTCGCCACGGGCCACCAATGCTCCCCCGGCTCTCAAGCCGCCAAGCGTGTCCACGCCGGCGCGCCTGGCAGCCCACCAACCCGTAATGATTTTGGTAATTCCCGTCACGACGCCCAAAACAACCGCCTGAAAAAGAACTGGAGGCAGCGAAGCCGGGTCGATTTGCAACCCGAAAAACAGGAAGAACAATGCGGCAAATAGATCACGCAAAGGGCCGATTAAATGATGCGCTCGCTTGGCAATCGGCCCCGACAACGCCACGCCAACCAAGAAAGATCCCACTGCCGCCGACACTTGCAGTCGCTGGGCAACTCCGGCAACCACCAACACGATTCCGAACGTGGACAATAAGACGACTTCATCGGATTTGTGAGATACGACCCGGCTGATTGCCTCCCCATGCCGCAGTGCGGCGAACAAGACGATGCCAACGGTGACAAGAGCAATGGACACGGACATAAGCCCCGCCAAGAAGCCTTGCCCGATCAGCAACACGGCAACAACTGGAAGGAAGGCGGCCATCGCCAAGTCCTCAAGAACGAGGATGGACAAAATCGTGGGCGTTTCCGGGTTGCTCAGTCGCTTGAGCTCTTCAAGAACTCTGGCGATGATCCCGGACGACGAAATGTAGGTGACGCCGCCCAGAAGCAGTGAAGCGAGCGTACTCCAACCCAGCAGTAATCCAGCGATGAAGCCAGGCGGAAAATTGAGCAGGAGGTCAACGACACCGGCGCTAAACCCAGTACGCAGGTTGACCCGCAGGTCGGCCCCCGAATACTCCAGGCCAAGCATGAATAGAAGTAGGATGACGCCAATCTCGGCCCCAACATGAACGAAATCCTGGGTAAAGTTGAGGGGAATGAGACCGCCATTGCCAAAGGCAAGTCCACCGATCAGATAAAGCGGGATCGCGGAGAAGCCGAAGCGATGAGCGATCCGGGCCAAGGTTGCCAGGCCGAGAATAGCGACCCCCAACTCGATGAAAACCCATGCTGGCTCGACCGGGACAGCCGCAGCAGCGAACAAAGGGCTGGACAAGGCGCTGATCATGATGATGTCCCGCTTGCCTGATCGAGCCGATTTCGGGGCCGGCCAATTTGAACACCCACCAATAATACCAAATAACAAACCTTACGAAATTGACAGGATTGGAGTTGGCGCTATAATGCTAGGAGTTCGTTCACTTGGGACAAGTGTTTGGCTTGTCCTGAACCGGACGCCGGTGCTTGCGTCCGCAAGTCCAATCTTCGAGCCCATCCATGAAATCGCCGCTGCTCCAATCTGGGTTGCCTTACTTCACTGCCATCGCGGCGCCGGCCGCAATTACATTGCTGGGTAGTGTGCTGAGTGGCTGGCTGGGGAACAATATCCCGTGCCTGCTTTTTTTGGGGCCCATCATCTTCGTGGCGTGGTTCAACGGCTGGAAGCCGGCACTTTTGTCTGTTGCCATTAGTGCGCTCGCCATGAGTTATTTCTTTTATGAGCCTTTCTACTATGTGGATATCCACGATCCCGCCGAACAGATCGAAATAGCCCTCTTTGTGGTGGTAGGGCTGGTGGTGATCTTTTTGTTCTCGGCGAAGCGCGCGGCGGAGGAGTGCTCCCGCCTTCTCAAAGACGTGGACCAGCGCAAAGATGAATTCTTGGCGATCTTGGCCCATGAGTTGCGCAATCCCTTGGTTCCGATCCGTACCGCGTTGCATATCATCCGGGTGGCCGGCGACAACAAAAGCATGGTTGAGCAAGCCGTCGGCGTGATGGAACGGCAGGTTCAACAGATGGTCCGACTGGTCGACGATTTGATGGACGTATCCCGCATCATCCACGGCAAACTTCAGTTTCACACGGAGCGGATTGAGCTGGCGGCGGCCGTACGAAATGCCGTGGAAACCTCACTGCCGGTCATCGAAGCGGCTGGACATGAATTAACGGTTACCATTCCGTCGGAGCCGATCGTCTTCCATGGCGACCTGGCTCGGCTCACGCAGGTGTTCTTGAATCTCCTCAACAACGCCGCTCGGTATGCGCCGCGAAAGGCCACATAGAGCTTTCGGTGGCACGAATCGGGAACAACGCTGTGGTGAAAGTGAGTGACGACGGCATCGGCATCCCGGCCAATAAGCTGCCTCACATTTTCGATTTATTTACCCAGGCGGATGGTTCGTCAATGCGATCACGAGCTGGTCTCGGCATCGGTTTGTCCTTGGTGCGGCAACTGGTCGAAATGCACGGCGGCAGCGTCCGCGCCGCCAGCGCCGGTTCCGGGCTGGGGAGTGAATTCACCGTGTGTCTCCCAGTGTTGGAGAGTTTACCTAACTCTCAGCGAGAACTTCAAATCGGCTCCGCAGCCTCTTGACCCCACGCGCGGGTGTGCGACAATCACCTTTCGCCGATATTTGTCCCACCGTGAGGAAACGATTCATGCACCGCCATTATCGCGTCGCTTTTTTGGGTTTAGCGCTCTTGGCCATGCTTTGTTGCGCGCGTCTACCTGTTGCCGCCCAGGATGCCAAGAAGGACGAACCCGCGAAAAAGAAAGAGGCCGTCAAGGAAACGGCCAAAAAGGAGCAGGCACCAAAGACGGATAAGAAGGACGCTCCCAAAAAGGAGGAGGCGGCCAAGGAGGAGCCCAAGAAGGAGCCGTTCGTGCCGGACGTTCCCCTTAAGGAGCTCAAAGGGCACGGCGATTGGATCAACGACCTGGTATTCAGCAGCGATGGGAAATACATCGCCAGCGCCAGCCGCGACCGCACAATCAAGGTGTGGGACGTGGATAGCGCCAAGGATGTGGCGACGCTCAAGGGGAGCCCCGGCAATGTCAAGGCGGTGGTGTTCCTGGATGGCTCGGCCAAAGTGGCATCGACGGCGGGCAAGTGGAATAAGGAGAAGAAGGCCTGGGAGGGCGAAATCAAAATTTGGGACGCCAAGCTCGGCAAGCAAATTCGCTCGCTCAAGGGGCATTCGGACACGATTGAAGGTCTGGCGCTTTCCAAAGACGGCAAGCTCCTGGCCAGCGCGAGCGAAGATCAGACGGTCAAGATATGGGACCTCGCGAGCGGCAAGGAAGTGCAGACGCTCAAGGGGCATACCGGCATGGTGCAGGCGGTCGCTTTCACGCACGACGGCAAGAAGCTGGCGACGGCGAGCGCCGACCGCACCATCAAAATCTGGGACGCCGAATCGGGCAAGGACTTGGCGACCTTCAAGGTGGAAACGCCGGTAAAAAAGGCTCCGCCTCCCGCGAAAAAAGCCGAGGCAAAGAAAAAGGATGAGGCAAAAAAGGACGACGCCAAGGCAAAGAAAGAGACCGAGACCAAAAAGGACGTGATTACCATGGAGTTGGGCAGGCCGTTTACTTGCCTGGCGTTTAGTCCCGATGACAAAACACTCGGCGCCGGCAATCTCGACGGCCTTATCAAGATCTACGACGTGGCCAGCGGCAAGGACATCGGCACTCTGAAAGCTCACGAAGGCGTCTGGGCCCTCGCTTACAATTCCGACGGCAGCCGATTGGCGACGGGAGGTTGGGATCAAACAATTAAAGTTTGGGACGCGCAAACCAGGAAGGCGCTCTTCACCATCAAGGCACACAACGGCACCGTGACGGCGGTGGCATTCAGTCCGAACGGGCAGCTTATCGCCTCGGGCAGCACCGATGGCACCGTGAAACTATGGAACGCGGCGGCGGCGCCGGGGCACAAGTGATTGCTCGATATTTGTTGTGTAGACTGGCGTCGCCTTGATGAGTGTGGGACGGCTCTCCTGAGCCGTCCAATGGTACGGACGGCTCAGGAGAGCCGTCCCACAAGACTCATCGATCGCCGGCTCAAAGCACTGCTATTCCGACGTGCCGCGAAAAATGACACGACTCGAAACCGGCGCCGCCTCCAAGCCGCTGACGGCGGCCGGCGTGAAGTCCTCGATGCGAGCAAGGTGCATGGCGCGGTAGTTTCCCGGTTCCAGGCGGAAGCGTTCGCCGGTTTGGTTGGCAATGATGATTTCGAGGCGCTGCGGAGTGAGTTCAGCCGGATCGACATGCAAGACGCGCGGCGGCTCGTTCTTTAACGAATAATACGGCGGCGGCGGCGGCAGGTAGATGGCGCCGGTAGCAAAGTCGACGGCGAAGGCCACCACACCCGGCACGAAGAACAATAGCAAGCCCACCGCGTCCAAAGCCACCACGCCCGCATCCAAGTAACCCGGCGGTTGTCCACGGCGCTCCGGATAGATCAAGGTCCCGCAGGAAGCCAGGTGCACGGCGAGATACACTGTCAAGCACTTGCAGGCGAACCATGGACGCTTGGATGGACGCATTGGTGATCTCGGTGAAACGCGATCCGTGACTCTCATCGCGGGATTCCGCCACGGAGTGGCGGCCTACGGTAATGGATCGCGAGATAAAGCAAATCGCGGCCAAACGCAATGGATTTTTTCGGTGCATTTTGCCCGCTTCCCGGTTACCATGGGGTGATCCGCTGACAACCTGCCTGGGTGCGTTTCTCTTCCCGGAATGCATATGCTGCGAATCAATCCTATACTCGCCGTTTTATTGGGCCTGGGGTGCCTGTGCCCGGACCAGGCGGTTTGGGGCACCGAGCCCATCAACTTCCGCCAGGAGGTAATGGCCGTTCTCGCGCGCGGCGGCTGCAACCAGGGCGCCTGCCACGGCAATTTGCACGGCAAGGGGGGTTTCAAGCTCTCGCTGCGAGGCCAGGACCCCGATCATGACATCGCGGCACTGGTGAAGGACCAGATGGGCCGGCGGGTCAACCTCGAGCACCCCGAGGAAAGCTTGCTTTTGCAAAAGCCCACGGGCAAGGTCCCGCACGAAGGCGGGTTGCGGTTTTCGGCAAGCAGCCGGGAATACGCGATCCTCAAACGATGGCTGACCGAGGGCGTGCGTGCCGAGGCGCCCAAGCAAAAGTTAGTGAACCTGGTGGTTCAGCCGCGTGAATTGTTCTTGCTGGAGCCCGCGCGCGAAATTCGGATGAGCGCCTGGGCCGTCTTCGGGGACGGCTCCAAGAAAGACGTCACGGGACTGGCGGTCTTTGATTCCTCCAATCTCAACATCGAGGTGGATCGCGAGGGGTTGGTTCGGAGCGATCGGCCGGGTCAAACGACGGTGACCGTGCGCTATCTCCACTTGCAACAAGCATCGCAATTGGCCTTTGTCCCCGCCCGGCCCGATTTTCAATGGCGCGAGCCCGCCGCTCGCAATTACATCGACCGGCTGATCGACGTCCGCTTGCGCAAACTGCGGATGAATCCTAGCGAGGAATGCACCGACGGCGAGTTTATGCGCCGTGCCTACCTCGATTTGCTTGGCCTGCTGCCAAACCCCGAAGAGGCCCGCCGCTTCCTCGCCGACACCCGGCCCGACAAGCGCTCCGCGCTGGTCGATGCTTTATTAATCAGGCCCGAGTTTGCGGAATATTGGGCCGGCCGCTGGTCGGATGTGTTGCGCAACGAGGAAAAGCAACTCGATCGCAAAGGCTCGCAAGTTTATTACGAATGGATTCGCGACGCGCTGGCCAAGGACCTGCCGCTCAACCAATTCGCCCATGCCCTGATCGTGAGTCACGGCAGCACTTACACCCAGCCGGCGGCCAACTATTATCGGGCGCTGCGCGATCCGCAAGCACGCGCCGAAGCGACAGCCCAGGTGTTTCTGGGTATTCGCATGCTGTGCGCCAAGTGTCACAACCACCCGTTCAACACCTGGACCCAAAACGACTACCATCAACTGGCAGCCTTCTTTCCGCGTGTGCAGTACAAGATCGTCGCCAACACCCGCAAGGACAATCTCGACAAGCACGAATTTATCGGCGAACAAGAGGTTTATCAAGACGACAAGAGCGAAGTGAAACATCCGGTCACCGGGGAAATCTTGGCTCCCCGGTTGCTCGGCGGTCCCGAACTAAAGCTTGGCCCCAAGGACGATCGTCTCGTGCCGCTCGCCGATTGGATCGCCGATCCAAAGAACCCGTTCTTCGCACGCACCCAAGCCAACCGCATATGGTCCTATCTTTTGGGTCGCGGGATCGTGGAGCCGAACGACGATTTCCGTCAATCCAATCCACCGGTCAATGAGCTGCTGCTCGATGCGCTCGCCGATGATCTGGTCAAAGGCGGTTTCAGCCAAAAGCACCTCATTCGCACCATCATGAATTCGCGCACGTACCAGTCGTCGTCGGTTCCCAACGACACCAATGCCGACGATGAGATTAATTTCTCGCATGCCCAGGTGGCCGCTCGTTGCCTGCCGAAGCGCTACTCGATGCCATCGCGCAAGTCACGGGCACCCGCGAAAAATTCGAGGGGCATCCAGCGGTCAAGCGCGCGGGGCAGCTTCCGAGCTTGCCGGTTCTTCGGCGCAGCCAAGCGTCCGGGGGCCCTTATCGTTTCTTGCGCTTATTCGGCAAGCCTGAGCGCATTTTAAGTTGTGACTGCGAGCGCTCCGACAGCACAACCGTCGCTCAGGCCCTGAACCTGATTACCGGGGACATCATCAACGGTGCCATTGAAAAACCCGACAATCGCCTAGGACGCCTCCTTGGCGAAGGGCATGCCAACGCGGACATTCTCGATGAGCTTTACCTGGCGTGCTTGTGCCGATTGCCGACCATCGTGGAAAAGACGACGCTGCTCGAACGCATGGACCACGGCTCCGAGCGCCGCCGGGCGTTGGAGGATGTGCTGTGGGGATTGGTTAATTCGAAGGAATTTCAGTTGCGCAAGTGATCCAGGCGAGCGGGGGGCGTAAGCCCCCTGATTCTTTATCTGCGCGTCAATACAAGAATCAGGGGGCTCACGCCCCTCGCTCGCCGGGCACCGAGGTAAACACTAATGCGTTATGATTGCTCCGGCTCCCAATCCATGAACCGTCGCAGTTTGCTCAAGATCGGGCGCTCGGTTCTGACCGGCGCGTTGTCGTGCCGCCGCGCAGGCGGCGCCCGCCAACCGACGCCGAGGCGGTGCCAAATCGGTCATCTTCTTGCACCAGTTTGGCGGCCCCAGTCACGTTGATACTTTCGATATGAAGCCAAATGCTCCCGCCGAGATTCGCGGCGAGTATCGGCCCATTCAGTCATCGGCGCCGGGGATCATGGTGTGCGATCGCTTGCCGCGCACGGCACGGGTGATGGACAAAGTCACGTTGATCCGCAGCGTCCGCCATGAAATGAAGAACCACAATTCGGCGGGCTACTACAGCCTCACCGGCATGCCGCCGCCGACGGATGACCAGCGGCTGCGCGATTCGCGCGAGTTGTTTCCGGCATATGGCTGCATGGTGGACCGCTTCGCGCCAGGGCATGCGGACACGCCGACTTTTGTTTCCTATCCACATGTCATCAGCGACGGCTCGATCACGCCCGGCCAACATGCCAGTTTCCTGGGGCAAACCCACGATCCGTTTTTCATCAATCAAGACCCCAACCAAGCCGATTTTCGCTTGCCGGAGCTTAGCCTGCCCGCCAACCTCAGTCTGGACCGGCTGGAGAATCGCCGACGAGGTGATGAACCTGATTGATCGCTCGACGGAGATTGTTGGAATTCTCCGAGCGTGCCCGCGGCATCGAGTCGCATTATCAGCGCGCGTTGAACTTGCTCACGTCACGATCTTTCCGCGCCGCTTTCGATCTCGGACGCGAGCCGGCACGCACGCGCGATCGCTATGGCCGCACCACTTATGGCCAGGGCTGCCTGCTTGGCCCGACGGTTGGTGGAGGCCGGTGTCAAATTCGTCACGGTTTATTTCGCCTCCACCATTGGCGGCCAAGACAATCGCGGGGGTTGGGATACGCATGGCTTCAACAACAAACCGATGTATCCCGTGCTCAACAGCTATCTGACCCCGATCACCGATCAAACGCTGCCGACGCTTCTTGAAGACCTGGATCTGCGCGGCATGCTGGACGATACCCTCGTCATCTGGATGGGCGAATTCGGCCGGGCGCCGCGCATCAACAACATGGCGGGCCGCGACCATTGGCCCCAGTGCTATACCGTCCTTCTGGCCGGCGGCGGCGTCCGTCGCGGCTTCGTCTATGGCTCGTCAGACCGCATCGGCGCCTACCCCAGCACCAACCCGTGCGCCCGGAAGACATTGCCGCCACCGTTTATCACCTTTTCGGCATCGACCCGCATACCGAAGTGCGCGATGCGCTCAATCGGCCGTTTCCGATCAGCGCCGGCTCGGTGATCGATGGCGTGCTGGCGTAGAAATGAGGAGCCGCGCACGCAGTAAGCGGATTCGGGAACGAACCCGCTTACTGCGTGCGCGGCTCCTTGAATGCGCGGCTCGTTAGCGAATCACGCGGCAATTGGGCAAGCGATTTCTGCAACTGCCGTTCGCCGGCGGCGGTAATCGGCGTGTC
This sequence comes from uncultured Planctomycetota bacterium, assembly GCA_963750865.1. Lineage (GTDB taxonomy): Bacteria > Planctomycetota > Planctomycetia > Gemmatales > Gemmataceae > CAVVSQ01. The sequence continues at coordinate 131,536 of CAVVSQ010000008.1, read as the reverse complement.
GCTGACATTCAGTTCTTGAAGGTTCGTCAGGCCAACCAACTCCTTCAGGCCCGCGTCCGTAATTCGGGCGCCGATTAAATAGGCTTTTTGCAAGTTCTTGAGGCGAGCCAATTCTTTGAGGCCGCTGTTCGTCACCTTGGCTCCGAACCAATACAGCTCTCGAAGTTGGCTGAGTTTGGCCAAGTCTTTGCAACCGGCGTCGGTAACGGCGGTGCGCCGCAGGTCAAGGTATTGCAACTCAGTGAGGCCCGCTAGTTCTTTTATGACGGCGTCGTTTACGTTTGCGCCGTTCAAATAAAGAGTGACCACCGGCTGCCCGGGCCTGTGCGCATCGCGAACGACCTTGGCGCCCACCTTACTCAGGATCGCAACGGCACGGTCCTCGGCGGGGCTTGCGGCCACGACGCCCACTATCAAGGTTGTGAGCGTGACGGTCAGAGAAAGGGATGTCCGTGCCATATGCTTTCCTTTGCACGTTCTTGGCGAGCCGAGAGCGTAAGCGACCGGTGGTTGTTAGATCAACACCAGTCGCTTACGCTCTCGGCTCGCCACGCCGCGCTTTCTTAAAACCGTAGTTCCAAGCCAAACGTTATTCCTTGCGCCGAGAAATCGCTGCGGCTTAGCAGTGCCGCGGGCGACGCGGGACCGCTCAAGACGTCCGTTGCCCAGCAGTGCGCTCTGCGTCAAGTTGACGTTGCGGTCGAGTTGGTTGCCGGGGCGCACGACCTGGTTCCAATACATGAAGTCGTAGCCGATGAAGAGCCGCCAGGCGGGGGTGAACTCATAGCTGAGCTTGAGCTCCAAGCTGGGAATGATGCCGAACTGCGCGGCGCTGTAATGGCCGATGTTGCTGGGTTGGGCATAGAATCCGCCGGGAAACGCGCCGCTTGCCGACGAAAACGAATCGCCTTGGATGTTCACGGCCTGTTGCGTGCCGCCCAGCGCGAGCTTGCCGGTCGCATCGAGCGACCAGCGTTGGCCATGCCAGTTGACGCGGGCGCCGATCTGGCCGCCGTAAAAATCGTTGTGGGTCGAAAACTGATCGTTGAGAACGATGAAGTCCCCGCTGGCGATGTCGGACGAGGCGCTGCTGATGTAAAGGTTTTCATTCAGGTGGACGTAGCGGAAGCCCGCCAACCCCGTGAGCTCGAGGCCGCCGACGCGCACAGCGCAGATGACGCCGTTAATCTCGGCGCCCCACATGGTCAGTGTCGAGGAGACCAGCACATTGCCGGCAAAGGTTCCGGCCGTCGACAGCGGCTGGATAAACTCGCCGGTTTGGCCCGGCGTCGCCGACGCATACGACAGGCCGATCGAGGGATTGCCGTTGCCATCGGAAAAGACGCCCTGATTGTTGTGGCGGCGCTCGAGCGAGAAAAAGATCGTTTCGAAGCCATAGTTATTGTGCTCGTCGAACCAGGCTCCCAGCCCGAAGCGAATGCCGGCGAAAGCACCGAAGCCGGCGCTGTGGCCGCCGACGACGGTCTGCGTATTGCCGCCGGCGTCGGTCGCCGTCACGATCGGAGCCGGCAACGGCGTATCCTTGACCCACCACGCCAACACCTCGAAGCGAGTCCAGATGTGGAACTTTTCATCGGGATTGACGAGGCGCAACGGCGGCCCATTGGGCGCGGCGGCGTCGGTGATGGGATAGGAAACGGGCGGCGGCGGCGGAACGGCGCTTTGGGCGAACAGGGGTGCGGCGCTGAGCACATACGTCACAAAACTAGCCAATGCGATATTCCGCATAGCGATATTCCTCCATTAGTTCGGGGAGGGAATATCGCTTCGCAGGTCCGCCTTGTCAAGCGAAAAAAGGGAAAAAAAATCTGTGGAATTCGGACCATCTCATCCCTCGACATGAAGCAGCGGACGCTTGTTCAAGCCGTGGGATGAGGTACTCCGAATCCCGCGGACTTCGCGACAGCCTCCGCGACCGTAGTCACCCCCACCAGACTCGGCATTTCAGGCCGCCGAATCATCACCACCGCGATCCCCAGCTCCCGCGCCGCCGTCACTTTCTCCACCACGCCCCCCTCCGGCCCCGAGGCCTTGGTCACCATCACGTCAATTCGATATTCGCGGAACATCGCCGCATTGAATTCCGTTGAGAACGGTGGCCGCAGGCACAAGACTTTGTCCTTGCTGAATCCCTCTTTGAACGCTTGCTCCAAGGAGACGCGGTGACGGCAAGTATGCGGGCGAACAGCGTCAGTCGCTCGTGCAAATGCGCGAAGTGCTTGAGCTGCTTGGCGCCGATGGTGAGCATGGCGCGGCTGCCCAGCTCCGGGAGTCGGTTCGCCGCTTCCGTGAAACTATCTACCATGTGCGTGCCCGCCGGCGCCGGCCAATCGGGACGCTCGTAGCGGATGTAGGGAACCCCGAGCCGTGTGCAGACTTCGTGGGCCATGAGCGTGATCCGCACCGCAAATGGGTGGGTGGCATCGAGTACAAGGTCGGCTTCCTTGCGGAGCAAAAAGTCGGCCAGCGTCTCAGCGGTGAAGCCGCGCCGTTCGACGGACACCAGCGGGTGGGTTTGGCCGAACAGATTGGCGCAGGCTTCTTCACGCGTCACGGTCGCGCGGACGGCGAAACCGGCTTCGGCGAGCGCTTGGCCAGACCTGGGCCCTCGGAGGTGCCGCTAAGGAGCAGAATTTTTTTTCTTGGCGGCGCGCTTGCGGAAGATGTGTCCATGTTTTTCATCATATAGCTGCGAGCGCATATGCCGGCCGCCGATCGCGGCGCCGACGGCGATCAGTGTCGTGCGCTGGAAATCATGCTCGGCCATTTTCTCGGCAAGACGGTCAAGGCGAGTGACGATAATCCGCTCGTCGGGCCAAGTGAGCCGGTAGGCGATGGCGACGGGCGTCTCGGCGGGATAGGCGGTAAGCAATTGACTCTGCACGTCGGCGGCCAGGCGGGCGCTGAGGAAAATGCACAGGGTCGCTTGATGCCGCGCGAGATCGGCCAGCGCTTCCTTTTCCGGCATCGGCGTGTTGCCCTCGCCGCGCGTCAGGATGATCGTTTGCACTTTCTCGGGGAGGGTGAATTCGCTTTTCAGCGCGGCCGCCAGCGCCTGAAACGAACTGATGCCGGGCACGACCTCGAAGTCCACCTGCTCTTTTTCCAGCAAGGCGATCTGTTCCTGGATCGAGCTATAAATGCTGGTGTCGCCCGATTGCAGACGCAGGACCGTGCGGCCGCCGCGCACCGCTTGCAACAGGATGGCCATGACTTGCTCAAGCGTCAGAAAAGCGGAGTTGTGGAACTGAGCCGATGCGGGCACTTGCCGCAGGAGCTCTTCGGGAATCAGTGAGCCGGCGTAGATGACGACCTCGGCGCGCTGCAACAGCCGTTGCGCCTTGCACGTCAAAAGGTCCGCCTCGCCCGGGCCCGCGCCGATGAAATAGACCTTGCCGCGAGCCGCGGATTTACGCTGGAAGCGGGCCAAGCGCGCCAGGGCGAACGTCATCGCGCGCGGCGAGCCGGCAACGCGGACGACTTGCTTGGGCACCAGCAATTGATCCGTCCCGGCAGCCAATAGCGCCGCCGGCTCCGCCACGCCGGGCGTGCCGACGCACTGCTCCACCACCGTCGATGGCGTGCGGATGCCCGGTACCTTGGCCAACTCCTCCGCGGCGTAGAACGCAGTTGGCCACCCATGGCGTGCGCGCAACTCGATGAGAGCCGGCTCGTCCGCCTTCACGGTCGCGCTCGCCAACGGCGCGATCGAGGCAAGCGCATATCCGTGTCGCTCCAAGAAATGCTCCAGCCCTTGCTCCAGCGCGGCCAAACGTTATGCCGCGCTCGCACCCTACCCCCAGCACCAAACTTTTGGGTCGAAACCACAAAACATCCCTCGTTCCCAGGCTCTGCCTGGGAACGCACTGCCCGCGAGGCTCCGCCTCGCCTTGCTTGCTCCGGAGAGGCGGAGCCTCCCCGGCAGCTCGCGTTCCCAGGCGGAGCCTGGGAACGAGGTGGTATCTGACACGCATATTAGCTTTCGTGAAAGATTGGTCGGCCAACTGGCTCCCATCGGCAACCACCGTCACATTGTCCGGCAACTCCATTTCCGCGAGCCAGGTGCCGGATGTGCCGATCTCCTGAACGATGCCGACTGGTTGCTTATTCACTAACGCCATCGCGACTTCCTTGAGACGTTCCTTGGGTTCGGCTTGCCAGCCAAACGTATCTTCGAGGAGGTCGAGGCTCAGCCCAGCCATTACGTCCGAGGCCGTGGTGATTACAGGAGTGGCCCCAAGGCAACCCGCCAGCGTGCGCGCGAAGGCGTTGGCACCGCCGCGGTGCCCGGACAAGAGCGGAATCACGAATCGGCCCGCCTCATCGACCGCCAAGATGCCCGGGTCGGTCTCCTTGGACCGAAGGTGCGGCGCGATCAAGCGCGTCACGGCACCGGCGGCGAGGAAGAAAACCAGTTGGTCATAGCGCTGAAACCAGGCGCCAACCGCATCGGCCAACGCGCCGGCAAATGGTTGTTCCCAGGCATTTTCCGCCGAGCCGTTCGTCGCCGAATAGAAGACATCCCCGCGGCGCAAGCGCTGCCGCGCCGAGCGAGCTTGCTCGATCCCTTGGCGCGTGACCGCAATGAAGGCGATGTCCTCGGGTGCATTCATGGCAGCTTGACTCGCAGAAGTAAGATGGGGTGTTCCGGTTCGAGGCAATTCAGCTTCCCCAATGGCCGGGAATAGGCCAGTTGCAGCGAGGCCGCTTCCGGATGCAAGCCGCGCTCGCTCATCCAAGTCCAAGCCTGCGTAAAAGTTTCAAGCGCGATGCAGCTCATAACCAGTCGGCCGCCCGGCTTGAGCCGCTCGAACACGCATTCCAAAATTGCCAGCAGCCGACCGCCGTTGCCGCCGATGAACACCGCGTTCGGAGCGGGCAAGGCGGCGAGGCAATCCGGCGCTTCTCCGGCAATCACGCGCACGTTGGTCGCGCGAAACCGTTCCACATTTTCGTTAATATACGCTAACGCATCGTCGGCCTTTTCAATGGCGAACACCGATAACGTGGGCGATAGCCTGCGCGGCTTCCAGCGAAACCGAACCGCTGCCGGCGCCCACGTCCCATAGTACGTCGTCACAATGAAGCTCCAAATCGGCCAAGGCATGCAGGCGAACCGCACGCTTGGTGATGAGGCCCCCGGGAGCGCCGCGATGACTGATGGCGGAGTCGGGAATCCCGAGGAGCGGCACACTTGTCTCGGGCGGCGCCACTTTTGCCAGGAGAACGACGACGTTGAGGCCCGCGAAGGTTTCACCCGTCATCCGTGCTGGTTCCCACTGGGTGACGCGTTCCTCGGCACCGCCCAGGTTTTCGCAAACCCACAAATCGTAATGATCGCAGAGGCCCTGCTGACAAATAAGCCTGGCAATGGCAGCCGGATCGTTGCTCGCATCCGTGAAGATAGCGATCTTGGCCTCGCCGCGCCAGAGCGCTGGCAGCAGCGTCTCCATGGGACGGCCATGCAGGCTGACGAAGGTGGCGTCGTGCCAGGTTTGCTTTAGGCGAGCGAAAGCCAGGGCCACGGAACTAACATTGGGCAAGAAAACGATTTCGTCGCGCGGAAAGGCGGCCAAGAGGATGCGGCCGATGCCATAAAACAGCGGGTCGCCGGTAGCCAAAACCACCGTCTTGAGACGCCGGATCGCGCGCTTTCAGGTTACGAATCCAGGCTATCGGGATCGCCTTCGAGCAAAAGACGCTTGGCCGTTGAATTCGGGAATAACGCGAGCTGCCGCTTACTCCCCGCCAGAATTTCCGCCCTTTCTAGGTGTGCCCGCGCCTCCGCCGACAAACCCTCAAGGCCGTCTTGGCCCACACCGACCACGACCAGCGGTTCCACGGCCATTACTGCTTTCCTTCGAGAGCCATGAGCATGAAGCGCATTCACCGTGGCTGCAGCCAGCGCGCTGCCACCCTTGCGGCCCACAACGGTTATGGCCGGAACCGGCAAAGCCAGTGCTTGTTGCTTGCTTTCGGTCACCGCGACGAAACCCACCGGCATGGCAACGATCAGCGCCGGCTTGGCGCGCCCTTCGCGGACAGCGGCACTTAAAGCCAAAGCGCGGTCGGGGCGTTGCCGACGACGAAGACGGCATTGCTTAGCTCCGTAAAAGCGCGCTCGAAGCCGCAGGCACTGCGCGTGATGCCGCGGCGCCGGCTTCCTCCTCGATCCCAGGAGCGTTGAGGAAACAATGCAGCGGCACGCCTAAACTCTGCGCCGCCTGTCGGTTGATGCCCGCCAGGACCATCGTAACATCCGTTACGATCGGTACCCGCTTGGCGAGTGCCGCCAACCCCGCCACAACGGGATCATTGTGAAAACGAACCAGCGCCGCGACTTCCAGGTCCCCGGAGGCGTGAATCAAGCGGCGCACGATGGGCCAGTGATGGGCATCAAAAGAATGCGGGCCGATTTCCTCCTCGATGATGCGAAAGCTTTCAGCACTTATCGAGTCAGGCGTGCGCGGCGTCATAAATCTACATTCCAGCTATCGCTGCTTGTTTATAGCCACGCGGCGTAACCATGAAGTCGCCGACAAAGCGCGACGTGGAATTGCCCACGAACACCAGGGCGAACATATTCACCGTGCTTACGTCCATGGCGCCGAGCGTCGTCAATGCGATCTGCTGCCCGGGCCGACAAGCGTTGTGGACAATGCCCACCGGCGTCTCGGCCCGCCGATGGCGTAACAAGATTTCCCGAGCCCGGCTCAACTGCCAATCGCGCCGTGCGCTCTGGGGATTGAAAATTGCCAGCACGAAGTCGGCCTCGGCGACCGCCGCCAACTTTTTTTCAATCGTGTCCCACGGAGTGAGCAAGTCGCTCAGACTGATGGCCGCGAAATCATGGCCGAGCGGAGCGCCCAGCAGCGCCGCGGCTGCATTGAGCGCGGATACGCCCGGCACGATCATGACCTCGGGACAATGCTCGGCCGGCATGGACGGTAAAAGCTCCAGCACCAGCCCGGCCATGGCGTAGATACCCGGGTCGCCGCTGGAAATGACGACGACACGGCGTCCTCGGCAGGCATGGTCCAAAGCCGCGCGTGCTCGCTCGATCTCTTGGCCCAGGGCAAAGCCAAGCCGCTCTTTGCCGCCGATTAGGTCCTCCACCCATGCAAAGTACCCGGAATAACCGATGACGACATCCGCCGCACGCAAGGCCGTTGCGGCCTGCGGTGTCAAGAGTTCGCGACAGCCTGGACCAATCCCCACCACGCTGATTTCGCCGTCACCTTCCATCAGCATCTCCAGAAGTGTTGCGCCGCAGCATGACCAACGAAAAATATGGCAGCTTGGCGCCGCGCAGGCTTGCTAAATCCCGGACCACTCGCTCTTCCGCAGTCCCGACCCTTTCAACATAGTACGCACTCGGCGGCGCCGGCAGTGCCGCCAGAGTATCAAGGAGTTGATCGAAAATTTTATGGACCTTGAGCAAAAACACCGTGGCGAAGTTCTCCAATAGATACGGCATCCGGTGTAACCCATAGGCGGCCGGAACCACGGCGACGCGATCCTCCAATTGGGCGATCGCCATTTGCGCTCGGGCCGCGGCGGCCTGAAACGAGGTGATGCCGGGCACGATCTCAACCGTGACGTCGGGAGCACGGCGGCGCAATTCGGCCCACACGTGGCCAAAGGTGCTGTAGAAAAGCGGATCGCCTTCGGTGATCCAGGCCACGTTGCTGCCGCCGCGCAGCTCGGCGGCTATTTCCTGTGCAGCCCTGGCATAGGCCGCCACATCGACATCGCGCTGCCGTGCCATCGATAACTGCACGCGGCGTAGGCGCCGCGGATCAATCTCCAAGTTGGCAAGGATGGCTTCGGCGAAGCCTGGTTCCCCCGTCGGCCCGGCGGGCACGTAAAGCAAATCGACTTCGGCGAGCAAGCGCGCCGCTTTGCGTGTGAGAAGTTCCGGGTCGCCGGGCCCCACGCCGATGCCATAAAATTTGCCGGCCGTGGTCATGGTTGCGCCGTCAAATCGCGCCAAAGCTTTACGACATTGCCGACCACCAGAAGCGCCGGCGTATCTAGGCCCGTCTCGGCAACATCGCGGCCAATGCGTTCGAGCGGCGCCGCGAGCAGCCGCTGCTCGGGGCTGGTGATGCGCGACGCACAGAGGGCGTAGGTTGCCGGATCAAGCCCATGACGCAGCAGATCGGCGACCACCGCAGCCGTGTGCTGAAACCCCATGTAAAAAACAAGCGTTTGGCTGGGAACCAGCGGCATCGGAATACCGGGGAACGCACCGGAAATCCCTTGACTGCCAGTCATGAGCGTAACGCTCGACGCCAGGTCTCGGTGCGTGAGCGGCAAGCCAAGCGCCGAGAGACCGCCGATGCCGGAACTTATGCCGGGGATGACTTCCCAGGGAATGTTTCGGCGCGCGAGAAATTGCAGCTCCTCGCCGGAGCGCCCAAAGACGCCGGGATCGCCCCCTTTGAGCCGTATCACGATCTGGTGTTTTTTTGTCGCCTCGTCGAGCAAATCATGAATGCGCGGTTGGCGTTCGCGATCGGCAAAGCCGCAGCGTTTGCCGACCGATTGCACCACGCAACTTTTTGGGCACATGGTCAAGACTTCCTGGCTGATTAAGGAATCGTGGAAAACGATATCGGCCCGCGCCAGAAGCCGCGCAGCGCGCAAAGTGAGCAGGTCGGCGGCGCCTGGGCCTGCTCCGGTCAGATACACTTTGCCGCGCGGCGGCGTTGGCATGTTGGAAACCTCACCGCTCGTCTTGCCCGATGCCGCGCACATGATGATGGTGCCCTTGTTGCGGTTGGCCCAGATGGGCGGCGAAGCCGGGCAGCTGCACGCGGTATTTACATAGGTCGCAATTCATGTTGGGACTGCCATGGATCGCTTCACGGGCGCGTTCGCGAAATATCTCCAACAGCAATGGATGCACACCGAGGTGGTCAGCGTACAGCATTTTGGTCTCGGGATGCTCCTGGCCAAAGGCTTGCGCGAGGCGGCGGATGCGCTTTTCCAATACACCCGTGAAGAGGAAAAAAGGGAACACGATGATGCGGCCGAAACCAAGGCGCCGGCAGCGATCAAGCGCCTCGGGCACGCGCGGATCGGTGATGCCGGCGTAGCAAGCGGCAGCCCAGCCGAAGCCCATGCCTTCCCACAGCAACCGCGCCAGTTTTTGCACGTCGGCGTTCGCATCCGGATCGCTGCTGCCGCGACCGACCACGAGCAAAAGGGTGTCGCGCCGCTCGCGCGCCGAAGCCGCGGCTTCGGCTTCTTCGATGCGCAACTGCGCTAACTCGATGACTTTGGCGTGCAAATGAACATGCCGGCCATAGTGAAACGCCACGCCGGGATGCGCCAGGCGTGCGTCATGAATCTCCGCGGGTATATCGTTCTTCGCGTGCCCGGCCGCCAATAACATTCCCGGCAGCACGATGACGGTCTTGGCGCCGCGCTGCACACAATCGGCAATGCCGTCGGCGATCAAGGGCGTGGCGAACTCCAGAAAGCCGCACTCGACAATGCGGCCCCGTTCGGTGCGCTTGAAAAGATCGACGAGACGAGTGAACTCCTCGGTTCCCTCCACATCCCGGCTACCATGGCCAACCAGCAATATCGCTGCTTCCATCTCTAATACTCAACCCCTTTTTGCGGCTTGATTCCTTGCTCGCGATAGGGGTGCTTGATCAATTTCATCTCGGTAACCAAGTCCGCCAACGCAACGAGCTCGGCCTTGGCGTTGCGGCCGGTGATTACCACGTGCAGATCGGCGCGCTTGCTCTTGAGCACTTCTTCGACCGCCGTCCAGGGAACATATTCGTAGCCGAGCACGACATTGAGTTCATCCAGAATTACCATTCCGAAGGTTGGGTCACGCAACAGTGTCACCGCTTTATCCCAGGCGGCCCGAGCGCTGGCGACATCTTTGGTGCGATCCTGGGTGTTCCAGGTGAACCCGTCGCCCATGGTGTGCATTTCAATCGGCAAGCCGAGACTTGCGACCAGCTTGGCTTCGCCCGTCGGAATCGCACCCTTGATGAACTGCACGATGCCGACTTTGAGGCCTTGGCCCAAGGCGCGAAACGCCATGCCGAGCGACGCCGTCGTTTTCCCCTTGCCGGCGCCGGTGTTGACGATTATCAACCCCTTCTCGCGCGTGGCCGCCGCCTTGCGCTTCTCGAACGCATCTTTACGCCGCGCCGCTTTCTCTTTGTGAAGCGTGTCGTCTTCAGTTGTCATATATGTTGGCCTCGCCGTACGCCTCCGTTAACACTAGCCCGAAGCGTAAGCGAGGGATCCCTCGCTTAGGCTTCGGGCTAGTGTTACATCAGTCCGTAAGCATCGAGTGCACGCAATCCATGTTCAGGGAACTCTCGACGACATCGGCGAGTCTAGTCAACTCGGCGTCGTCATCGTGGACCAAGGTTTCGACAGGCCCTTGGCCAAGGCTGCTTAACCAAGCGCCGCGAAAAGCGTCGTTCGCGAACAGGCCATGGAAATAACATCCCCATATTTTGCCATCCGCGGACATCGCTCCCTCGCCGCCATCGGTCGCACCGCGCGACTCGGATCGCATCCATGTTTGCCCGCCGCATGTGCGGCCCATGTGGATTTCATAGCCTTTCAGCCGCTGTCCGGCGAGCGGTGCGAGCCATAATGCTTCGGACGCTATGATCGCCGACACTTGTTCCGTTCGCTTGTCCGCTGCAAATTCCGTCACGAGCGGTAGCAGGCCCAACCCTGGCAAGTGATCGACATCGGCTTCGACGAGCGCGGGATCTCGGATTAGCGTCCCCAGCATCTGAAAGCCGCCGCATATGCCGACGATGGCGACGCCTTGTTGGGCGAGCGCCTGAATCTTGCTTTCTAAGCCGCGCTCGCGCAGCCAGGCGAGGTCGGCCAGAGTGCTCTTGGTTCCGGGAATGATGACGGCTCGCGGACAACCCAGGTCCGCAACGTTTTTGACGTAACGAATTTGCACGCCCGGTTCACGAAGAAGCGGATCGAAGTCGTCGAAGTTGGCGATGTGCGGCAGCTGCAAAATCGCGATGTCCGAAGCTCGGGGGTCGTGCGAATGGCCGTGAACTGCGCGGCGCATCCAAAGCGACCGCATCCTCCTCGGGGATTCTCAAGTCGGAGATAAATGGCACGACGCCGAGCACGGGCACTTCAGCACGCTTCTCAAGGAGAGCCCGGCCATCGACGAAAAGAGCCGGATCGCCGCGAAACTTGTTGACGATCAAGCCGCGCACCAAGTCTTCGCTCTTCAGCGGGCAGCAGCCAAAGAGTCCCCAAGAGTTGCGCGAAGATGCCTCCCTTGTCGATGTCCCCGACCAACAGGACCGGGCTGGCGGCATGGCGGGCCACGGCCATGTTCACGATGTCGCCGTCTTTTAGGTTCAGTTCCACGGGACTGCCGGCTCCTTCGATCACGACGAGGTCGAACTCGCTTCGAAGGCGGTCCAGAGCGGCGGTTACGATCGGCCATAGCGCATCTTTGCGTTCGCCGTAGCGGGCGGCCTGCAATGTGCCCCAAGGCCGGCCTAGCACGATGACCTGCGAGCGCGTGTGCCCCTCCGGCTTGAGCAGCACCGGATTCATGTCTGCGCGGCTCCAGACCGGCAGCGCGTGCTTGCACTGCTTGGCGCGGCCGATTTCGGCGCCGTCGGCGCAGACGGCCGCGTTGTTGGACATGTTCTGCGCCTTGAACGGGGTCACGCGCACGCCGCCGCGGGCGAAGATGCGGCACAGCGCCGTCACCAGCAGGCTTTTGCCCACAGAGGAACTAGTGCCCATCACCATCAGCGTCTTGGCCGTCATGCGTCATCCAATGTCACGTTGAGTGCTTTCAGCACGCTTGCCTCTTTATTCACAATCACTTCGGAAAGGGACGCGATTTCGAGGCGATAGTCCCATTGCCTCGCGATGGGCACATTTAGTAATACGCACAAAAGCGCGCGCAAGCTGCCGCGATGCGCGACGAGGAGCGCCGTGCCCATGGGCCGCGCCAGTTCGCCGGCCTCTACAAACTGTTGTAATCTCTGAGCCAGGTCAGCCAAGGTTTCGCCGCCGGGCGCCGCGAACTGGGCATAGTTTCGTTCCCAGGCGGCCAACTGGTCGGGGAAACGTTGCCGAATCTCGAGATATGTAAGGCCTTCCCAGTCGCCAAAGTGAAGTTCACGGAGGCGTCTATCGGTTTGGACCTGCACATGATGAGGTTCACCGATGATGTGCGCCGTCTCGGCGGCCCGCGCCAGATCGCTGGCCCAGATGGCGTCGAGCCGTTCCTGCGCCAGGTGCATTTGCCAAGCAAGCGCCTGGCGGCGTCCATGCTCATTGAGCGGAATGTCCGCGTGTCCTTGAAAGCGCGCTTGAACGTTCCAGTCTGTTTGGGCATGCGAGATGAGCAGCAGGCGCATGCGGACCCTTTAACTGGCGTTACCTTGGACCGTAATGGTCACTTTTTCGTCATCCAAATCGGTGCGGATCACGAGTTGTTTTTCGGTGTTGCCGGTGTGGTCGGCTTGGAAACGGATTGTCGACGATCTGCGTTTGGGCGTTGCTTTCGGGAACCAATGCCGTCATGCCATTGCCCTGACCGTCCATGCCCAGGATGCGGAAAGGGCGTGAACCGCGGACGACGATTTTCTTGTCTCCATGACGCCGACCTTGGCGCTGGTCAACGTGATGACTTCCGGCACCACGCTGAGGGTCGCCTGGATATTGCCGACAACATTGAACACCAACGTGGGGCTGGCCGGATCGTTGGTCTTGAGAAGCACTTCTTGCTTGAAGCCGCCGGTCGGCAGCATCCGGCTTCATGGTCGCGTGGATTCGATAGCCTCTCGTGTTGCGATTGTGGAATGTCCTCGACCTTGAGCTCGAACGGCGCGGACGGGCTTTTGGTTGATCTCGCTGACCGCCCATGGCAGGCTGCCGGCATATTCGACATCGATAACTCTGGTCGGCGTTTGACCGCGGTGAACGAGGCCGAAGTCGATTTCGCCGGGATTGAAAACGACATCGAGGCGCGCGTTGGCATGCAGGGTAATCGTTGCCGTGGAGATGTATTCGGGGCCGACGGTGAGGAAGATTTGGGTTTTCTTTGAGCCGCTGAAACGGGTGGCGTCCATCTTGACGGTCACAAAGCCCGTTTCATTGGGTTGCAAGATTCTGCGTGCTTTCCTTGAAACTCGTGCAACTGCACGAAACGCGGATGTCGGTGATTTGCAGCGGAACCTTCCAAATATTGGTCATTTTGAAGGTGTATTTGAGTTGCTGCCCGTGCGGCACCACGCCGAAATCGTGGACCAGATCGCCCGCGAACATCTTGTCAGCCCAGGCCGTTGACTGCGCGGCGGCCGATTGCACGACGCCTGCGACCAGAGAGGATAGCGAAAACCGCCTTGTGCATGCTTGATCTTCCCTTCCGGTCCAAACCCCTTAAACCGTCGCGGTAATTCTAACGTGGATGCGGTTTGCGAAAAAGGCGTATTTGGGGTTTTGTTGAACAAGCGTTCACAATGCGAAAAAAGACAGCCACTGATCGAACACGGATGAATACGGATAAGAGGAAAGAATTTGAAAATACCGCCCGCCTAAAGTTTTGCGTTATCCGTGTTTGATCCGTGTTTGATCCGTGGCTAACGCCTTTTCTTGTTTAATCCGTGGCTTACGTCTTTTCCATCAGGCATTACCCCAATTTTCCTTGATGAACCGCAAGCCCTTGCGTGTAAACCTCTTCGGCGATTGGAAACAAGTCACGCCATACCTTGGTGGCGGCGGCCAGCGCGGGCAGTGCTCGGCCAAACGCCTCGATGACGACCCAGCCGTCGTATTTTACTTCCTTTAAGGCCTGGAATGTTTCCTGCCAGTGCACCATGCCGGTGCCGGGCGTGCCGCGATCGTTTTCGCTGATGTGGACGTGCACGAAGTAGCCGGCCAGTTTTTTGATGGTTGGGGCGGGTCGTTTCTCTTCGATGTTGGCGTGGAACGTGTCGTACATGGTCTTGAAGTGCGGATGATTGACCTGCTCGACAAGTTCCTTGGCCTGGGCCGCCGTGGTGAGGAAATAACACTCGAAGCGGTTGAGGTATTCGATGGCCAGCATGACCTTGTGCTGCTGGGCGAACTCGGCCGAGCGGCGCAGCACTTCGACGGCGCGTTTCTTCTCGTCGGCGGTCGGGCCGACTCCCGAGAAGACGCCGAGCGGCGAATGGTAGGGGCCGCACAGATTTTCGCCCCCCAAGATGGCCGTCATTTCGATGGCCCACTTGTGCCGATCGACCGCCGCCTGGCGAATCGGAGGCATCGGGGCTGATCGGGTTGTTTTCCGGACCAACGACGGTGACGGTGGTGCAGGCCAGGCCGAGGTTCTTGAGCTCGCCGGCAACGCCCTTGTAATGCGTCGGCGTCGCCTTCGAAGAGCGGCAGTTCCACGCCGTCGAAGCCCGCCTTCTTGAGGTTGGCCAGCAAGCGGATAATGCTCGGACGTGACGTGGCCCGTCCAGAGCAAGCAGGTTCATGCCGGTTTTCATGGTGGATCCTATGTTCGGTTACATCAATTCTTAAAGAGCCGCGCACGCAGTAAGCGGTTTGGGGCGTGGGACGATTTGAACCGCTTACTTCGTGCGCGGCTCCTTCACTTCAACCCAATTCCCTTTCTTCGCCGAATCCAAAATCGCGTCGAGGATGAGTTGCGTTTCGTAGGCCCCACGGAAATCCGGTTGCGCGGCTTCACCTTTTCCCAAGGCTTCCAAGAAATCGGCGACCTGGTGGACGAAGCTGTGCTCATAGCCGATTTGCAACCCGGGCACCCACCAGTGGCTCATGTAAGGATGATCGCTGTCGGTGACGTGAATGCTGCGCCAGCCGCGCACGATGCCCTGATCGCGATGGTCGAAATACTGCAGCCGATGCAGGTCATGCAGGTCCCACTTGATGGAGGCGTGCTCGCCGTTGATCTCGAAGGTGTAGAGCGCCTTGTGGCCGCGCGCATAGCGCGTCGATTCGAACAGTCCCAGCGAGCCGTTGCCGAAGCGGCACATGAACGTGCAGGCGTCGTCGATGCCGACCTTTTCCACCTTGCCCGTCAGATTGTGCTTGCGCTCCTTGATGAACGTCTCGGTCATCGCGGACAGCGAGTCGATGCCTGCCATTGAGCCAAACCGCCGTGTCGATGCAGTGCGCGAGCAAGTCGCCGGAGACGCCCGAACCGGCGGCGGCCAGATCCAGACGCCACAGCGCCGTGCCCCCCTGCGGCAGATCGGCGGAGATGGTCCAGTCTTGCAGGAAATTGGCGCGGTAGTGGAAGATCCGGCCCAGCTTGCCGTCGTCGATCAGCTTCTTGGCCAGCGTGACGGCCGGCACGCGGCGATAGTTGTACCACACCATGTTCGGGACTTTGGCCTTCTCGACCGCCTCGACCATCTTCAGCCCTTCGGCGCCGTTCATGGCCAGCGGCTTTTCGCACAGGATCATCTTGCCCGCCTTGGCCGCGGCGATGGCGATTTCCGCGTGGGTATTGTTCGGCGTGCAGATATCGACGGCGTCGATGTCCTTGCGCTCGATCAGCTTGTGCCAGTCGGTCTCGACGGACTCGTAGCCCCAGTGTCTCGGCGAACGCCTTCGCCTTGCTCGGCGTTGCGGCCGCACACGGCCTTGAGCACCGGGTGATACGGCAACGTCGAAAGAAGTTGTTGACCTGGCGATAGCCATTGGAATGCGCCCGGCCCATGAAGCCGTAGCCGATCATGCCGATGTTGAGGGGTTTGGTCATGGAGAGGTGTCCTTTGGGCTGACATAGTTTGTAGGTGCTCAATAACCCTGGGTTGCCTAGACCGTGGGGCACGTTTTCAACGTGCCCGCTGGACGTCGGCACGTTGAAAACGTGCCCCGCAGTCTCTTCGCTTTTCCCAATGCCAAAGTTATTGCTAAGTTACGATCGTTTGAGTCAAACCCCTCTATCCATTCCACCCATGCGCATCCCTCACCGTGCTCATCGCCGCCAGGATCGTGTTCCACGTTTGCGGCTTCATCATGACTTCGTTGGGGAACATGCAGCCGTCCCAGCAGACGTGCCGGAATTTCTTGGTGAGGTTGCCATAGCTGTCGCGCATCCAGAAGCCGGCGTGGTGGGCGATTTTGAGCTTGCCGTTGGGGTCGGTGGGCAGGCAATGGTGGCCTGTCTTGTCATGGCGTGCCGGAGCCTTTGACAGTGGCGTCGTTTTGAGCGATGTGAAAGTCGATGGTCCAGGGTCGCAGAGCCGCGGTGAGCGTCGCCAGGGCGCTGTCGAGCTTGGCCGGGTCGCTCCAATTGTAGTTCTCGGGCAGGATGCGATCTTCGGGAGCGTTGTAGCCGAGCGTGTAAAGCAGCGTGTGGGCCATGTCGGCCTGGAAACCGATGATGCCGGGGCGATCGGTGAGTTCCAGCAGTTGGACCATGCGTTTCCAGCTGTGCATGCCGCCCCAGCAGATTTCGCCTTCGGCCGCCAGGCGCTCGCCATAATCCTTGGCAATGTCGCAGGCGCCGCGGAACGTCGCGGCGATGCGCTGCTGGTTGCCTTCCGGGTCTTTGAGCCATTCGGTGGGGCTGGCCGCCGAGTCGATGCGGACGACGCCATAAGGCCTGACCCCCAGCTCGCGCAGACGCTTGGCGATGCGGCAACCTTTGCGGACCTGCTCCTGAAACTTCTGGCGTTCCTCCGTCGCCGCCCATCGCCGAGCCGCCGCCGGTCGGCGGCCACACCGGCGCCACCACCGAGCCGATCACCAGGTTGCGCGACCGCACCTTGTCCGCCAGCTTTTTGAGATCATCGTCGGAGGCATCGATATCGACGTGCGGCGCGAACAGAAACAGATCGACGCCGTCGAACTTGACGCCGTTGACCTCGGCCTTGGCCGTCAAATCGAGCATGGTGTCCAGGTCGATAAACGGCTCGGCGCCGGCGGAACCCTTGCCGACGACGCCGGGCCAGGCGGCGTTGTGCAGTTTGGGGAATTGGTTTTTGGTCATCATGGTTACTTCCTACTCTTCGCTCTCTTCTTGGTTGTCGGTGAGTTGAGCCATTTTTCTTTGATCTCGTCGACGATCTCAAGGTAATCCTGGGAACTCCAATTCGTCAGTAATTGAAAGCGTTTCAATTCTTCAAGAGCGTCTTCAATTCGGTCAGTATCCCAGAGGGCATGGAAAAGACCCTTAGCGATGCCATTTCCGTTTTTGGCGATAGTTTGACGGCCTTCTTGAAATAAGGAAGGGATGCCTGGGCATCGTGAAGAAGGGAATAGTAAACGCCTCCCAACAGCCAATAGGCCAATGAGCAGCGCGGCGATTTCCGAATGGCCTGTTCGAACGAGCGGACGGCTGCGGGGTAATCACCTTGGTTCTTAAGGTCGATGCCTTTTTCAAGAATGCTGTTCACGGCGGCATCGTCTTTCCAGCCGGCCCTCTCAGTCGAATTCATCTTGGCGCTCTTCGGGCGTTTTGATGCCTTTGAGTGCGTTATCGAGCCGTTGCTTGCTTTTGTCGATTCGCTCAATGAGGGGTCCCTTCCGCTTGGAGCGTCGTTGCCGCTGAGCTTCTTCAATGCTTTTGAGTTGGTCCTGCGCATCGACAGCCTTCCGAAATCGGCTCCCTCGTTTTCTGCCCATATTGTACCAAGCCCATCACCGCTTTTTATGATCGCCGACCTGCGGCGCTTGCGGGTTGGTGTCCGGGCCGAAATAGCGGAGCGTGACCAGCGGCTCGGAGCCGGTGTTGTCAAAAACCACGCCGGTGCGGGCAGCGTCGTAGCCGACGAAAACCTCGTCTTCGGTGACCTCGCCAAAGCGAATCATGGCCGGCGTGTGCAAGCGGTGCTTGCCGATCCAGCCGCTCCCTTGCACGGCAATCAGGCCATAGGCGCCGTTGTCGCGGATGGTGACCTTCGTGCCGGGGTCAACGGTCAGTTCCTTGGCTGAAAAGAGCTCCTCGCCACCCATCTTGCCGTAGACGACCCATTGATCGACGTAGCCCGCATCCGGTCCGCCTCCCGCCACGATCGGCTCCAGATAATGGTTGTCCTTGAAATTGGGGTCCACGTTGCCGGCCCAATCGAGCTGGTCGATCAAGTAATCCAGATCGTGATGATGCTCCTCGGGCACGTCCTTGACCAGCAAGTCCCACGGCACGGGCCGGCCTTCGACGAGCGATTGGTACATGCCGAAAACGTCGGAGCCCCATTGTGGCTCATAGGTCACGAGCGAACCCGGAGCGTGCAAAATGCACGGCGGCACCAGCCAGCCGGTGCCCGGTTGCAGGCGATAGGCCTTGCTGTAGTTAAGGATGCCGTTTTCGCCCTCGTTCCAACGTTCGAGGCAACGGCGGATGTCTGCCTTGGTCGTCCCCGGCTCCAGGCCAAAGAACGTATACGGGAAGTTGTTGCCGGTCGCGTTCAACTGGGGTGGAAAAAAATACGACTCGGGTTTACCTTGTTGCCCTACCAGGGCAGCCTGGGCGTTGCTTTGATGCATGTGATGCGGGATAGGCCCCAGGTTGTCGAAGAACTTGCTGTAAACGGGCCAGCGCTGGTATTTCTTCCAGATTTCGGGCCCGACCAGCGCATCGCCGGCCTGGGCGATCGCATCGCGCAGGGTAAACGCCGGTTTGCCCTCGTGGACGACGTAGCTGAGGCCTTCGTCCCAGGCGGCACCCTCATTGGCGGCCGGCGTGGTGGACGAAAACCAGCGTTCGTCGATACCCCCCCGCTTGGCCCCGTAGGCGTAAAGGTCTTGGGATGCCAGCTTGAGTCGGCGGCCGGGCATCAAAAACGAGCGGGGCACCCAGGTCGGTGCCAACCTCAATACGCCCCCCGCGGCGCCGAGCACTTGCTTGATTAAAGCGGTGTTCGCCTTGGCTGGAACCGGCTTTATTTTGGTCGCTACGGGCTTGGATTTGATTAGTTTTTTCGCCATGCCGCTGACGTCCTCCAACGCGAAAATCGGGGTGGGGCCTCTTCCCCCCCTTCACGAGGGGGGGCGACGGGGTGGTGCAGCGCCCCTGAAATGCTGAGATTACGGTTTTTCCACGAAAAAGCACGTAAAACCTTTAATTTCTTCAAGAAATATTCGTGGAGGCTGAACCCTTCCTTCACCGTGCCGTCTTACCACTAAGAAAAAGCGAGAATTGCCAAACCATGAACGGATTTGCTGAGATGAACTTGTGTGCGAAACGATCGAAAATGGTTGAATTGGACAGAAAATTGACCCATCGGCCCGTGATGATTCTGGCGTATGCCGATTCGGCGCATGCCGCACGGTGCGGGCGCTATTTTCGCCGCCTGGGCTGGGAAGTGCATTTAGTCGCCAGCGCTGCTGAAGCCCGCAAATTAGCGGGCAACACCAACCCGCGCGTGATCGTGCTTGACACCGAACTGCCCGACGAGAGCGGCTGGCTTACGTGCGCCAAGCTGATGAACGAAGACCCTAATCGCCGAGTCATCCTGCTTGCCCCAGAGCGCACGCCGGAGCTGATGCAGAATCTCGCCAACATCAACGCCACCGCCCTCGTGTCACGGCACGATCGCATCGACGTTTTCGCGGAAACGATTCTGGGCGAATGTTTCGCGCACATCGCGTAGAATCGACTTGGCCCACAGCCAACCAGAGTTTCCGCGTGCAAATACGCATCCATGATCGCCGACAGCTTGTCTACTCCGCCGACCTCGACGGCACCGTCCATCTGGGTCGCCAGCGTGAGGTTGCGGAGAGGCCGTATTCGCACGCGCACGATGGGGATCACTGGCGGGTCGTCATCGCGCGCGTCGATGAATCGTTTGTCTCGCGCGACCATGTCCGTGTGG
Organism: uncultured Planctomycetota bacterium; assembly: GCA_963750865.1. Lineage (GTDB taxonomy): Bacteria > Planctomycetota > Planctomycetia > Gemmatales > Gemmataceae > CAVVSQ01. The sequence continues at coordinate 111,698 of CAVVSQ010000008.1, read as the reverse complement.
AACCCTTAGCCGGCGGCGCGGTTCGCCTGACCAATCTCAGCGCCAAATCCGCCGTGCGCGTGGAAGGCGGCGCGGAGCTCAAGCCGCGCGAGTCCCAAGAGGCCCCACTGCCGTTGGCGCTTGTGTTCGGCAGCAAATCGGTGCGCTTTCAAGAACCGCGCGACGACGAAATCATTCTGCAAAGCCTGGCGGAAGCCACGCTGGCACCGTCGTCGGACGTGGATGCTGCCGCCGTCCTCTCGGGACTGAAACCGCCTCCGGGCGGCGGTTTGGATGTGGAGGGGCTTATCCCCTGGATGCGGGCGACGATGGATGTCCTCCACGGCGGCGCCGGCTCTCAGGATTTCTTTGCGCGGGCGGCGCGGGCGGTCGTCGATCTGGTCGGCCTGGACGCCGGGCGGGTGCTGCTCTTGGAAAATGGCACCTGGCCTTGCAGGTCAGTGAGGTACGCGCCGGCGACGCGGCCACCGCCGAACGGGCCGCGAGCCGGCAGGTCTTGAGCAAGGTTCAACAGGAAAAACGCACCTTCTGGCAAGTCCCCACTGCGGCCGCGGAAAGCTTGGTGGGCGTCAGCGCCGTGGTCGCCGCCCCCATCCTCAACCGCCACGGCGACGTAATCGGCGCACTCTATGGCGATCGCTGCCATTCCGCCAAGAGTGTTTGCAGTCCAATAACCAAGCTCGAAGCGATGCTGGTCGAATTGCTCGCCAGCGGCGTAGCCGCCGGTCTGGCGCGCGTCGAGCAAGAGCAAGCTGCCCTCCGTGGCCGCGTTCAGTTCGAGCAATTCTTCACGCCGGAATTGGCACGCGAGCTCACCGCCCATCCCGAGCTTTTGCTGGGCCAGGAACTCGAAGTAACCGTCTTGGTGTGCGACATTCGTGGTTTCAGCCGCGTGACCGAGCGGCTGGGCCCGGCGCGGACCATGGAGTGGATCAACGATGTCCTGGGCGTGTTGTCGCAATGCGTCCTGCACGAAGGCGGCGTCTTGGTCGATTATGTCGGCGACGAACTCGAAGCGATGTTCGGCGCGCACGGTGAGCCATGCCGACCATGCCCAGCGTGCCTGCCGGGCGGCGCTCGCCATGCTGGAGAGTATGCCACGGCTCCAGGAACGTTGGCTCCATGTGACGCAAGAACCCATGGCCGTGGGCGTCGGCATCAACTCGGGCCCCGCCCGCGTCGGCAACATCGGTTCAGCGCAGAAATTCAAATATGGTCCCCTGGGCAATACCGTGAACCTTGCCAGCCGCGTGCAGGGTGCCTCGAAGTATTTGAAGGCCACGCTGCTGATCACCGAGGCGAGCCGCAAGCATCTCGATGCGGGCTTTGCCACGCGCCGCCTTTGCCAGATCCGAGTGATCAATATTGACAAGCCGGTGACTATTTTCGAGCTGGCGGGGCAAGCAAACTCGGAATGGATGGAGCTCAAACAAACATACGAACAAGCCTTGGCCCATTTTGAAAAGAAGGATTTTTTGCAAACCGCCCATTTGCTCGGGACGCTGTTGCCGAGCCATCCCAACGATGGACCGACACAAGCTTTGCTCTCGCGGGCGGTGACCTGCCTGCTGGAGGAACCCAAGGACTTCGATCCGGTTTGGAAATTGCCGGGGAAGTGAGGGGTTAGGCAGGTCCGGGGATGATTTTTAAGTGCCGGTTTTTGGCGTAGCGGTACACGCTGAAATCGCGGCGATCCAGGGCGAAAACAGTGTCCATATTGTCGCGTTCGGCAAGGTAGACGAGACAAGCATCGGCTAACTGGGCGCCCAGGCTCTGATAGCGTTTCATAAACTTCTCAATCCAGGGAAGTGCTTCCTGGCCGATAGGCGCGATCGTCCAAACTTTTTCAGTGAAGCCGCGGAAGAGGGCGGCGACTGCGGCATGGTTATGGCGCACAAGGTGAAACGCTTCAGCTGCGGCAGGCCAACAAGTGAGGAGCGGCGGGAAGAAGGGTTAATTGCACCGCACAGCGCTGGTGATTTGCATCCAGACGCGCGACAATAGCAACCAAGGGCCCGGCATCGATGAGGACTTGGCCACGACTCACCGCCCGAAACCCTCTAAATAATCCTTATTGGTGCTCAAATCGGAAGGTAACCCGTCCGCACAGCCAATAATCCCGGCGCGAAGAGCAACATCGTAGGCACTGGTTGGTCGCGGGGAGCGCCGCGAAATAGTCAACGAGTATATCACGCACGAACTCCGATTCAGATTTTCCAACCGCCCGCGCTTCCTCGCGGAGTCGACGCTCCAACTTTCGATCTAGGCGAATGCTGATGCGTGCATCGTTCATATGGAACTCTCCGCAGAAAAAACCTTTGTTGGACATTATAAAGCAAATGTCCGACAATCGTCCAGTCGAGGGTGAGTGAGCGCACCTTAACCTATAATGGACTAAGGCGCCTTTCTGCCCCCCATGTCCTTCAACCTCGTACGCGAGTGCCGCCATGCCCCAAGTCAATGCTGACCGCAATCTGCTCTTTGGCATCATTGCCTTGCAGATGGATTTCATCACGCGTGACCAGCTCGTCACGGCCATGCAGGATTGGGTCCTCGACAAATCCCAGTCACTAGGGGAAGTCCTTCTTAAAAAAGGAATCCTCGCGGCGGACACCCACGGTCTGCTCGAAGCCCTGGTCAAAAAGCATTTGGCGCAGCACAACAACGACCCTGAAAAGAGCCTGGCATCCATGACCAGCGTCGGCTCGGTCAAGGACGACTTGCGCCGGGTGGCCGACCCCGACTTGCAAGCCAGCCTGGTGCGCGTGGCCGCCCGGCCGGAGGCGCACGATCCTTATGCGACGCGTGCTCCTTCCATCGGCGAGGCCACTTCCACGGGGCTGCGTTTTCGCATTTTGCGTCCTTATGCCCGGGGCGGGCTCGGCGAGGTTCACGTGGCACGCGATGAAGAGCTGGCGCGCGAAGTCGCTCTCAAGCAAATTCAGGAATCGCACGCCGATGATCGCGAAAGCCAGCTTCGCTTCAAGCTCGAAGCCGAGATCACGGGAGGCCTGGAGCACCCGGGCATCGTGCCGGTTTATGGACTGGGCCAATACGCCGACGGCCGACCCTATTACGCCATGCGTTTCATTCGCGGCCACAGCCTCAAGGAGGCGTGTGAACGCTTTCATAAAGCCGATGGGCCCAATCGCGATCCCAGCGAACGCTCGCTCAGCATGCGTTCGTTGCTCGGGCGCTTCGTGGATGTCTGCAACGCCATCGCTTATGCCCATAGTCGCGGCGTCTTGCATCGCGATTTGAAGCCAGGCAACATCATGCTGGGCAAGTACGGCGAAACTTTGGTGGTGGACTGGGGTTTGGCGAAAACGCTCGGTGGCCCGCCTCCCAATGACAACACGGAGCCCGGCGAGGGGACGCTGACCCCCAGTTCGGGGAGTCTGGGCAGCCAAACCGTCATGGGCTCCGCGATGGGCACGCCGCAGTTCATGAGCCCGGAGCAGGCGTCGGGCCGCCTGGATCAACTTGGGCCGGCCAGCGACGTCTATAGCCTCGGAGCCACCCTTTACTGCCTATTGACCGGACAACCGCCCTTCAACGATCCGGAGGTCGGCACGGTTTTGACCAAGGTCCAACGCGGCGAGTTTCCGCCGCCGCACGAAGTGAAGGCCGGCATCGCCAAGCCGCTCGAAGCGATCTGCCTCAAGGCGATGGCGCTGAAGCCCGCGGACCGCTATGTCTCCCCACGCGACCTGGCCGATGACATCGAGCATTGGCTCGCGGATGAGCGGGTGTCCGCGTGGACGGAGCCGTGGTCTGTCACCGCCCGCCGCTGGGTCAGCCGGCACATGCCGCTGGTCGTCGGCAGCGTGACGGCAGTGCTGGTGGCGGCGATTGGGCTGGGCGTGGCGACGGTTTTGCTGACGGCGGCCAACGAACGGGAACGAACGGCCAAGGAAGCAGCCGAGCGCAATTATCAACTGGCGCGCCAGGCCGTGGACCGCTACCACACCGAGGTGAGCGAAAGCGTGCTATTGCACGAGCCGGGCATGGAGCCGCTGCGGAAAAAGCTGCTCGAGGCGGCGCACGAATACTACGAAAAGTTCGTGGCCGAACGGGGCGATGATCCGGGCGTCAAAGGCGAATTGGGCATGGCGATCTATCGGCTCGCGCAAATCACCGGCGACATCGACAATGAGACCAAAGCGATCGCATTGCATCAACAAGGTCGCGCGATTTTCGCAACCCTCGCAGCCGCGGAACCAAATAACCCGGCGTGGCAAAGTGATTTGGCGAAAGGCTGGCACCAACTAGGCCGGTTGCATAAGAACGCCGACCAACTGGCAGCGGCGGAGAAGGAGTATCAGCAAGCGATCAAGATCTGGCAACCTTTGAGCGCCGCGCATCCCCAGGAGAAAAGTTACCTTGCGGAATTAGCTCGCAGCCAGCTTGGTTTGGGCAATGTATTTCAAAAAACGCGCCAGTGGGAAAAGGCACGAGCGATGTATGAGACTGCCTTGGAGACTCGCGGGAAACTGCTCGATGGTGAACCCAAGAATCAGGAATACCAGCGCGATTTTGCCTTGACCGCCAGCAATCTGGCAAGGGTGTACGCAGCCCTCGGAGAGACGCGGCAAAAGGCCGAACCGGCGTTCGCGCAAGCCCTCAAGGCGCAGGAAGCGCTGGTCGCCCAATATCCGCGGATTAGCCAATACGCCAACGATTTGGCGCAGAGCTATTTCAACCTCGCCAACCTGGTTGGCCCGTCTCAGGACGGCATCAAAATGCTCGATAGGGCGGCAGCGATTTGGAAGGAACTCGTCAATCAGCACTTTGACGTTTCGGATTTCCGGGTCAACTTGGCCGAATCTTATATGGCTCAAGCGCGGATTTACAGCCTGATCGATCAACCCGCCAAAGCCGTGAATGCGGCAAATAATGCCTTGGAAATCAAGAAGAGGCTGGCGCTGGAGCACACGGGCATCGCCAGCTACCAAGAGGATTTGGCGCACGGTTATTTTCAATTGGGCAATGTCTATCGGGCAGGCGCTGACGCGACCAAGGCGCAGTCGGCCTTTCAACAGGCCATCCGCGCCTTGAAACTCTCGCCGCCGCTGGTCCGCTCGTTCCCCAAGCACAGAGCGACCTGGCACGGACCTATAACAATCTCGGCCTTACCTTCGCTGAACAAAAGAACAATTCCAAGGCGGAAGAAGCCTTGCGAAACGCCATGGCAATTTGGGAGAAGCTTGAGGCTGCCCATCCCGAGGAATCTGACTTCGCGCGGGAAGGCTGCACCACGGCCTACAACCTTGGCAATTTGTTCCAAGGCAACGGCGCCACTCAAGTGGCGCTCGAATGGTACGGCAAGGCGGTTCGACCTGTCGAGGCGCTTGCAGCCGAGCAACGCCGCGACCCGGCGGTTGCCGCCGCGCTCCTGAAAGTTTATTGGAAACGCGCGGAAACCTTGACGCGCTTGGGGAACCAGTCGGAAGCGGCCCAGGATTCGGCACGGGCCGTTGCCCTAACGCAACCGGATAAAAAACCATGGTTTCAGTTGCACCACGCGATCGCGATTCGCGCGCGCCGGACAGCACGAGCAGGCCGTTGCCGCAGCGAAGGAGCTTGGCTCGCAGGCGAAGACGGGTGAGTCGCTCTATCAAATTGCCTCGATTTATGCGCTCTGCGCTGGCGCGGCCCTTAGGGACGACAAGCTGCCGATTGACACGCGGCAGAATTTGACGGGGCGCTGACGCGGCAAGCGCGGTCGAGCTTTTGGAAAAAGCTCGAGGAATCGGTTTTTTTCAAACCCGGGCAAACGTCTATCGCCTAAAGAACGACGCCGAGCTGGAGCCGCTTCGTTCCCGGCCGGAACTCAACAATCTCATCGCCGATCTGGAACAAAAGTCAAAAGCGGCCTCATGAGCCGCACTGCGCTAGGTGGCCACACTTTCCGCCAGAATAATCCCTGTTTTTGTTAATAGTTAGCATAAACAGTTTCCCGTCCCTCATCCGATAATGAGGTTACGTGGCCTCGGCGGATCAGCGCCATTTTTTGCTAAGCGCCTAAAGGAACCGTTCATGAGACCTTATCGCTCGTGGGGCTTGGCCGTGCTAATGTTGGCCGGCAGCCAAGCTGGAGCGCAGGAAACGTACTTGCTGCCGGTGCCTGGATACGCGCCGCCGGCACCTATATGGCTCGCCGCACAAGACAAAACCGCGCCGCAGCCTCCCGCTACGCCGCCGGCTTCCTCCGACCAGCCGGCGCAACCGCCTGCCGCGCAGGCGCAACCACCCGCGACAGACGTCTTTACGCAAGCCCCGAGTACCGGCGGCGAAGCGATGGAAGGGCCCAATCCGCGCATGATCGGCGATTTCTACGGCTTCTGCGCCATGCGGACCATCGATGTTCCCGCCGTGCAAACCATCAGTGTCTTCCGCAACGTCCTCCAGCAAGTCGGCAACGACAGCTTCGGCAAGCCTATTTTTCAAACCACTCCCGTGCTCGTTAGCACGACACAAACCACCGTGCGAACGCAAGTGACGGCCTGCGTGCCCATCGCCTCCTCCGCGATTGGCTTCAAGATCGCCGATAACCAAAGCCCCATGCCGGAAGACCGCGTCTTCTTCACGTACAACTACTTCAACAACATGCACGTGATCAGTCCCGCGCTGGCCAATGGGCAAACGATCACCCAGCAAATCACCGTCAACAACCTCACGACCATAACCAATACTGTTGTTCCGGGATCGTCGGTGCCGCGCCTGGACCTCAATGGCGAAGTGATTGGCTTCGAGAAGACGCTCTTCGATGGCCGAGCGTCGGTCGGCATGCGTCTGCCGCTTTTCCAGCAGCAGGGGGACGGGAGTTTCAGCCAACAGGATTTCGGCGATCTTGGCGTATTCTTCAACATCGCCTTTTACGCCGATCCTGTTTCCGGCAACGTGCTCTCGGGCGGCATGCTAGTCACCGCGCCCACTGGACCATCCATCGACACCACCATCGGCAACGTGCACAGCACGTATCTTCAGCCGTTCGTCGGCTATCGCTTGAACTTGGCGGATTGGTACATCCAGGGGTTTAGTTCCGTCGCCACGCCGACCAATTCGAACGATGTCACGGCAATGTTCAACGACGTCGGCATCGGTTACTGGCTCTATCGAGGCGCTCCGAATCGACTGTTATCCGCGATCATTCCGACATTCGAGGCCCATGTCACCACGCCCCTCAATCATCGGAACATGAACGATCCGGTGAACGCGCCGGACGAGCTAGATCTGACGGCCGGTGTTCATTTGGGCTTTGGCAGGCGATCATTGCTGACCTTGGGCGTATCCACTCCGGTCACCGGCCCGCGTCCCTTCAATATCGAGGCCATCGCCCAGCTCAACCTCGCGTTCTAAAGCGCCTGCCTATCGAGGACGGTAGACTGCATAGGAGTCGTCGGTCTCCCATAAACAGACCTCGAGAACGGGAAAGCCCTGCCCGCTCGCAAAATCGAAAATCAGCTTGGCGAGGTTCTCCGCCGTGGGATTGACATCCACGACAAACAGCGGCTCATTGTCTTGCTTGAGCGCCGGTAGGATCGGATCATCCTTGTGCAGTATCATGCGATGATCCAAGTTGGCGTCGATCCAAGCACCGACGACGCTTTTGATCCGCGAGAAATCCACGACCATGCCAAGGGTATCCAGGCTCTCGGCCCCCAGCGTGATGACGGCTCGGCCGTTATGCCCGTGCAGGTAGCGGCATTTGCCGTCATAATGCAGCAGGCGATGGCCATAGCAAAAGCGAATTTCCTTGGTCACCTGAAACATGGTGCCTTTCATTTCTAGATGAGCGTCGCTCCCTTTGACCGCTTAACGCGTGCCCGGCTCCTGCGCTCAGCCCATCAGCAGTTGCAACAAGGCTTTTTGAGCGTGCATGCGATTGCCGGCCTGATCGAAGACCACGCTGCGGGGCCCGTCCATCACTTCGGCGGTAATCTCCTCACCCCGATGCGCGGGCAGGCAGTGCATCACCTTGGCATGATCCGGAGCGGCTTTGAGCAAGCGATCATTCACCTGATAGGCGGCGAAAGCGCGGCGCCGTTTCTCCGCCTCCGTTTCCTGTCCCATGCTGGTCCAGACATCCGTATAAATAACGTCCGCGCCGGCGACGGCTTTCACGGCATTGGGTTCCTCCGTCAAGAGACCCGCGGGCACGTTACGGCGATAGCTCGACAAGAATTCGCGATCAAAGCCATAACCAGGCGGCGAGGCCAGGACGAAGCGCACGCCCGTCTTGCCGCAAGCAAGCGCCAGCGACCGGGCCACGTTGTTGCCGTCGCCGACGAAGACGACGGTCTTGTCGTCGAGGCCGTCGAAGACTTCGCTCACGGTGAGCAGGTCGCCGAGCGCCTGGCACGGATGGCAGTAGTCGGACAGGCCATTGATGACATGGCAGGTGGCGTGCTCGGCGAATTTTACGACGGTTTCATGTTTGAAGGTGCGCAAGCACGACGGCATCGACGAATTGGCTGATGGTGCGGGCGTAATCGGCGATCGATTCCCGTTTGCCCATGCCCGCATCGGTTTGCGAGACGAAGATGCTCGCACCGCCCAGATGCGCCATGGCCGCCTCGAAGCTGACCCGCGTGCGCAGCGAAGGTTTCTCGAAGATGAGGCCCAGCACGCGCCCCTGCATGGTGGGCTTGTTCTTGCCGCGCTGCTGCGCTTCTTGAGCTTGGCCGCGAGCTTGAGCAGATCGAGGATTTCGTCGCCGGACCAGTCGATCAGATCGAGAAAATGCCGCATGGTGATGCGCCCAGTTAAAGGGTGATGCCGAGCAATACGTCTTGGAGAATGTCACAGCCCTGGTGGAGCTCGGCGTCCGTGAGGGTGAGGGATGGCAAGAGCCGCAGCACATTGCCGTGCGTGCAGTTGACCAGCAACCGCTTTTGCAAGCATTGATCGACGATGGGTGCGCCGTCGACGGCGAGTTCCACGCCGATCATGGTCCCCTTGGCGCGGATGTCCTGGATGAGCGGGGATCGCTCCCGCAGCGCTTCGAAGCGCGCGCGAAAGCCGTCCGCAATGGCGCCGGCCCGCTCGAGCAAGCCGTCCGCCTCGATGGTTTCAATCGTGGCCAGCGCGGCGGCGCAGGCGATCGGGTTGCCGCCAAAAGTCGCGGCGTGAGTGCCCGGCACCAGCTTCTCGGCGAAGCTGCGGCTTGGCAAGCAAGCCGCCTGCCGCGATGCCGCCCGCCAGCGCCTTGGCCAAGGTGACGGCATCGGGCTGGATCGACCAATTTTGGAACGCATACCATTTGCCCGTCCGCCCCATGCCGGTTTGCACTTCGTCGAAGATGAGCATCAACTTGTGCTTGTCGGCCAGCTCGCGTAGCCCTTCCAGGTAACCGGCGGGCGGCAGGTTGATGCCCCCTTCGCCCTGAATCGGCTCGACCATGATGGCGCAGGTCTCATCGTCGATCAGCTTGGCAGCGGCCTCCAGATCGCCGAAGGGCGCGTAGCTGAAGCCGGCCAAGAGCGGCTCCAGTCCCTTGTGATATTTCGGCTGCCCGGTCGCGCTCAAGGCTCCCAGCGTCCGGCCATGGAAGCTGTTGAGCATGGTGATGATCTTGTAGCGACCCGGCTTGCCGTTGAGCCGGGCCAGCTTGATGGCCGCCTCGTTCGCCTCGGTGCCGCTGTTGCAAAAGAACGCCTGGCCGTCGAAGCCGCTGCGCTCGCTGAGCGCCTTGGCCGAGCAGACCCTGCTCCTCGATGTACCACGTGTTCGGCACGTGAATGAGCCGAGCCACCTGCTCTTGCACCGCCTTGACGACGCGCGGCGGACAGTGGCCGATCAGATCGCAGCCCCAGCCGGGAAAAAATCGAGGTAGCGATTGCCCTCGGCGTCCCAGATGCTGGAGCCCTCGCCGCGCACCAGCGCCACGGGATAGCGTTTGTAGTTGCCGATCACGAAACGCTGAAACAGATCGATGGTTTCGCTGGTGGTCATTGGTGATACCTGCTAATTACCCAACTCGATGACGGTGCCGACGCCGCGATCGGTGAAGATTTCCAGAAGAAGCGAGTGACGCAGGCGGCCGTCGATAATGTGGGTCTTCTTCACTCCTGCCCGCAAGCCGTCCAGGCAGGCCTCGACCTTGGGGATCATGCCTTCGTCGATGATTCCCTGCGCGATCAAGTCGCGGCAACCGGCGGCATCCAGGCTGCTGATCAGCGAGTGCGGATCCTTGCGGTTGCGGAGGATGCCGGGCGTGTCGGTGAGCAGAACCAGCTTTTCGGCTTGGAGGCTGGCGGCCACGCCGGCGGCGGCGGTGTCGGCGTTGACGTTGAGCCAGCCGCCGTCCGCATCCAGCGCCAGCGACGGAATGACGGGCACCACGCCCGCGGCACAAAAATCGCGGATCAAATCGACGTCGACGCGCGTCACGCGGCCGACGCGCCCCAGGTCGATCGGCTCATTACCGGCGCCGGGCAGCGTCAGCTTTTCGCCAAAGAGGTATTGCAGCGAGCCCAGATGCGGCCCGACGGCCCGACCGCCCAGCTCGCGAATCTGCCGCTCGATGCCGACGTTGATTTCCTTGAAGCAACACGCGCACGACGATGGCCAGCGTTTCGTCGTCGGTGTAGCGGCGACCTTGCACCTTGCGCGGCTTGAGGCCCGCCTGGGCCATGGCGCGGTCGATCGGCTTGCCGCCGCCATGCACCAGGACGGGCCGCATGCCGACCGTCTCCATGAAGACGACGTCTTGCAGCGTCGCCTTGAGCGCCTCGGGATCCTCCATGGCGCTGCCGCCCAGCTTGATGACCGTCAGCTTGTCGCGAAACTTGCGAATGTAGCTGAGCGCCTCGATCAGGATGTCGGCCTTGGTAATCGCTGCATCCATCAATCGGCTCGCACGCGGCATCCTGGTTTTTTCCAGGGCAACCGTCGGTCGGTGAATGAAAAGATTGATTGTAGGCGAGGGTAGGTTGGCGTCAATGGACGCTGAACTATCCGCGGGATTCGGCGTACCTCATCCCGCGGCTTGGGGTGCCTGCTGTTTATTTGGATTCATTGGTGTAGCGCAGCTTGCCGATCGGGATCGAGAAAGCGCGCATACAGCGCTTCGTGATCGCCTTGATAGGAGACTTGCACCAAGAGTTGATTGGCTCCTTCGATTAACGATACATCGACGGCAACCTGATCGGGCTGGACGGGGCTTGGTCCGGGTTGGCCTTCGAACACCAGTTTTCCATTGAGCCAAACTTTCAGCGGCTGGGCGGCCCCCAACTGCAACCGCGTGCGCAGGGGTGACGGCGCCATCACCGTCGCGGCGACTGCTGCGGTGGTTTTTGATTGGGACGCCGGCAGCGGGATGCGCCCCGGCACGCCGACGGGGGGATGCGTCCATTTGGCGCCAGGCGTATGCAGAGGTCGGGCCGGGTCAACGGTCTGAGCCGACTCGGATACAGCGATGGCGACGTCCGTCACGAAGGGATGGGCCATCAGGATAACGGATCAAGTCGCGGAAATCCTGGACGGTCATGTTGTTGGCCAACCCCTCGGGCATCATCGACTTGTCTTGTATTTGAATCTTGCCTTCGATGTCTTTCTTTTGAATCACCTTGAGAACGTCATTCTCGACCTTCAGGGTAATCGACTGTTCATCCTCGGCATGCAAAAGCCCGACTCGATACGACCGTTCTTCATTTCGACCGTGCGGATGTAATAAGGCTGACCCACGACGCGATTGGGGTCGATGACGTTGACGATCAGATATTCGATGTCGCGCGCGGCGCCTTCAAGATTCGGCCCGACCTCGTGCCCCTTGGTTTCGAATTTATGGCACTTGGAACACTGGTTCTCGAAAACGACCCGGCCATGGCTGAACGATGCCTGCCCTTCGTAAAGTTGGCCGCGCATCTTGTCGATCAGCGCAGTCAACTCCTTGGGTGAATCCCGGAAGCGTCCCCAGACCGTCTCGACTTGCTTGTTCAGACTGGCGTCCTTGAAAGCCCTGATACGGAGGATCGTATTGTCATTGAGATCCGTCCGCGGCACGACTCCTTGGCCTACCGCGGCAAGCAAGTCCTTGGCCCAGGCTTTGCGGCCTGCCAGCAAACTGACCGCTTCATTTCGCAGTGCGGGCGTGAACTGCTTCCAATTCTTGACCAGAAGCCGAGCCAGCTCCGGGCTGTCGTAACCCGTGAGAGCACGACAGGCCTCGACGCGAAGCTCAGTCGCTTCGTTGGCAAGCACGAGGTCGCGCAGCACGGTTTCGGCATTCGCCGGATGCGCCAAGGCCAAATCGCGGACGGCGTCCAAGCGGGCGAGCGTGGTTTGCGTTTTGTCCTGTGCAGTGGACACCGCGCAGTGCAATGGCTTCGCGATCCTGGAAGTTGATCGCCAAGCGCCGAGCCAAGGTCTTGCGTTTGGGCGTCGTCGTCCTTGAGCAGGCTGGCGGAAACGCGCTTCCACGACGGCGGCGCATCGACCTGCCGGCTCTGGAGCGCCTGGGCCAAGCCGGCGAGCGACTGCCGACGAACGTCTTTTTCCACGTCACCCAAAAACGCCACGCACGCTTCGAGATCATCGGGTTTATTGGTGGCCACCAGGCGCCGGATGACGCGCGGCACGATCTCAGATGTCACGAGGCCGTTACCGGCGGCGTGGCTTTTGAGCCATTCCAGCGTCGGTTGGCGCTGCGCGGTGACGTGCGGCTCATACGCGAGCCAAATCAGCAAGGGAATGTTGGGATCATTGCGATCTTCTTGGTGTTGGAGCAGGTTTTGCAAAAGCGGCAGCGTGTGGCGCTTCGCTAATTGTTGGGCGGTGCTGGCAAGTTGCGAGCGGACCTGCGGGGCGGGCTCGGATTTGGCGAGATCGGCGAACGTGGCCAGCAGGCCGTCGTTCATTTGCTTCGACTCACCCATGAGACGGATGGCCCAAGAGCGAACGTATGGACTCGCATGTTCGAGGGCCTTGCGAGCGGTCGCTTCATCCAAGGCGCCGATTGCATGAAGGCCCCAAAGACCGCGCAGGGCATGAGTGGAGTTGGTGTCGTGGAACAGGAGGTTTTTGAGAAGCTTGACGGATGCATCCGACCCCCCATGGCCCCCCCTTCGTAAGGGGGGAGAGATTCCGTGTTTTTCGTCGCTTGCCCGTCAACCCTCGTGTGCCCCTCGCCCTTCCTCTCGTTGAGCAGACGAAGCGCGGTGCGGTAGTAGTATGGATTGTCTTTGGTTAGAAGGCCGATCAGCTCCTCGTTGGTCAGCTTGGCCAGGTCGATGGCGGGTTGTGGCTTCGCGCCGGTTCGCTGGATTTTATAGATGCGGCCATGCGTCATGTCCCAGCTGCCGGGGTCGGCCTGGTGGCAGGGGTTTTGATCGTGCCAGTCGATGAGGTAAATGCTGCCGTCGGGGCCCCAGCGCATGTTGATGGGGCGGAAATTCTTGTCGCCGGAGACAAGAAAATCAGGGGCATGGGTGCCGATGTAGGTCGAGCCGTTGGGGCGGAGATTGTCGTGCTTCACCGAGCAGCCATGAATGCTGCCCATGAGGAGGCTGCCGCGCAGATCGGCGGGAATCGTCTCGCCTTCGAGGACGATGAGGCCGGCGTGGGCCCAGCCGCTTTCCTTGTGATGGGTATGGTCGCAGATTTCCTTGAGTTGGCCGTAGGCATAAGGATTGAAGCTGGTGCCGCCTTGACGGATGTAATTGCCGCCGGGGACCATGTGAAACAAGTGGGGTATGACGCAACAGGCCAGAAAGCAGTCGCCGTTGCGGTCGAAATCCATGCCCCAGGGGTTGCTGGTGCCTTCGGCAAAAATGCCGAACTTGTCGCGGCCACGTCATAGTTCCAAACGGCTGCATCGAGCTTGACGCCATCGACTTCGGAATGCGTAAACACGCCGTGCAGCCCGTAAAGCTTGCTATCCGGGCCCCATTGAAACGTGTTGAGCATTTCGTGCGTGTCTTCGCTGCCGAAGCCCTTGAGTAGAATCTCCTGCTTGTCGCAATGGCCCGTGGCATTGCGGTCGCTCAGAAAGAATAGATAGGGCGGCGCTCCGAGAAAGACGCCGCCGTGGCCGACTTCGAGGCCGCTGGCCAAGTCCCAGCCAATCGGCAGATCTTGGCCCGTCGGCCCAGGTCGTCACCTTGTCCGCCTTGCCCGTTCCCTTGGTGTCTTCCAGGATTTTGATGCGGTCGCGAGGCTTTTTGCCCTTGGGCGTGCGGCTGGGATATTCGAAGCATTCCAAGACCCATAACCGACCCCGCTCGTCAATCGAAAACGCGATCGGATTGATGACCTCCGGCTCAGCGGCGAACACGGTCACTTCCCACCCCGGCGGCACCTTGAACCGCTTTACAGATTCCGCGGCGGAGATATAGGGCTGGCCCGACGCCTTGCGGTTGTCGAAGCCGAAGTTTTTTTGGGCGAACAGAGTGCCCGAGGGGATGAACAGGAGGACGGTAAGCAACAACAAGCGGTAGGCCTTCATGCACAACTCCGGAGTAATATCCGCGGGATTCGGAGTACCTCATCCGGCGGCTTGGCTTGCGGGCAGAAAATGAATAATACGGCAAAGCGAAGTCGATCTCAACAAGGCAACGTGAAATCTTCCGCGTCCTCGAAGGTGTCTTTTGTCTCGTTAAATCGACGCCGCAGCACTTCGATCCGGCCGTCGGTCACGGTATATTCGCCATAAGACCACAATCCCGTTTGCGTGGCACTGCCCGCGCAAATAATGGGGAAGGGAGGCGCACAGTGGCCGCCGAAAATGATAGGCACCATGGCGGTGCCCATGGAGCCAAAGAATAACGCCTCCTCGGGCGGCGACCTCAATTAACTCGGCCAAATCACGCAGGCCATGCGTGGCACGTTCCGGCTTGCCACTGGCCAAGCAGACGGGGTAATGCGTGACGAGAATGCGCGGTCCGGGGTCGAGCTCGGCGAGCAATTGCGCCAACCGCTGGCGCTGCTCTGAGCCGGCGGCGCCGCTGGCGTCCCAGGCCAACCGATTGCCGGTCGCCGTGTTCACTCCGACTAACCACACTCCGTTCACGCGCTGAACGAATGGATAGGTTTGCTCGTCCACTCGCACTCCTCGTTGCCAGGGCCCGAAGTTGCGCTCGAAGCATCCGGCAGCGGCGGCCGGAACCGTGCAGTAGTCATGATTGCCCGGTACAGCCATGCCGGGAATGGAATCCACCTGGAGAATCTGGGCAGCGCGCTTGAATTCGGCCGGAAAGCCCAGAGCGGTCGCATCGCCGGAGAAGACGACATGATCGATATGGCGCTCGCGAATGGCTTCCACCAGACGCGCGAGGACGTGGTTGGCGTGACGAAAACGCAGGCCGCGGCCAAGGAGGCGGAAGTTCATCCAGGCCGCCAGGCGTTTGTTGAACCAGTCGGTTCGCGTCCATTCAAGCTCGGGGGCCGTGATGTGAATGTCGCTTAGATGGGCGAGGCGAACCATGGTGATTCTTCAAAGGAGCCGCGCACGGCAGTAAGCGGACCGCCGTGTCCCACCTCTCACTGACGCTATTGGCTCGCCAGGGGGTTGCCCCTTTTGTACAATTTCGAGGACTTGCTCGACAGAGAACCCCATACGCTTTAGGACTCGTGGCGATGCCGAAGATAACCCTCGTCAAGGAAAAGAGAGAAATTGAAGTGCCGGCGGGGTCGAACCTGCGGCTGGAGTTGCAAAAAGCCGGCGTGGAGGTTTACCCAGGCCTGACCAAATATCTGAACTGCTTCGGCCACGGTAGCTGCGGAACCTGCAAGGTTCTGGTAAAAAAAGGCATGGAAAACCTGAGCAAGAAAGGAGTCATGGAAAAGCTGACCATGTTCCGCATGCTCTCGGCCATCGGCTTCGAACACGAGATGCGCCTTTGCTGCCAGTGCACGGTGAATGGCGATTGCACTGTCGAGACGCGGCCCGCCATCAACATCAGCGGTGAAAACTTCTGGCAAAAGCCCTATCCGAACAAATAATCCCAAGCCGCGCGGTTGAGGTACGCCGAAACCCGCGGATCATATTTCATGTCACTAATGTCATCCGCGGGATTCGGAGTACCTCATCCCGCGGCTTGATTGCACTTCCGCTTGCGTTTTTTCGGCGCATTTTCTAACGTGTCGCAGTATCACGTCCTGGCGGACGCGCCATGGAAGGCGTCAATCCGGCCAAGGCCCCTCCGTCTCACCGCAAGGATGCGCGCATGCTCCGAACCGGCCTGCTCACCGCGCTGTTGTCGGGATGGCTCTTGTCTTTTGGCTCGCCTCGCGTTCCCGCCAGCCCACCTCCGGACAAAGACACGACCTTCAATACGACGCTCGCGTTGCAGCAGGCCATGGCGACCGCCACCGACCTCCTGCGCCGCGGCGACAATAAAAAGGCCGTGGAAACCCTCGAAGATCAACTTGCACGCGCCAACGGCAACACCACCTTTTTGCGGCTCTTGCGCGAGGCTTATCGCGGTTACATCAAGGATTTGTGGATCGCGAACAATGCGGCAGCTGCCAAGCGCTATCTGGAACGCCTCTGCATTTTGGAGCCGAGCGCCGCGCAAGACGCCTCGCTTAGGCCGCCCGAAGGCTCACCGAAGATTCTGCCGCCCGAACGCAAGGGACTTTTGGCCGGTCTGCCCGCCAAGTTTTTCCCCGACTTCGCGCGCAACAGTCCCAAAAAAGAGACCAGCGAAACACCGGTGAAACCGGCGACGGTCCGGGGCAAAATCGATGAAGCTCCGCGGGTCGAGGTAACACGGGCGGGCGCCATGCTCGATGACGATCCGTTTGCGCTCTCCAACCGAGATCCACAATCCGCCTCATCAGTCACTTCGCAAGCCCGGCAACTGGTTAGCAGGGCCGAGCAAGAGTTCCAGCGCCGCCGCTTCCCTGAAGCCCGCGCGCTCTTTGATCAGGCTTACCATGCTGATAAAAACTGCATCAACGATAGCCGCGACCGCTGGGCTTACTGCATCCTCAATGAAGTCGTGGCCCAACTGAACCAACCGGCCGCCAGCGGACCTCGCTGACCGATCTGCAACAACAGATCAACACGGCGCTCGTCTTGGCCCCGACGTTGCGGCAAACCGGGCAATCGCTCCTTCGCGAGATTGATCAGCGTGCCAAGACGCAGCCTAACGCGAATCCCGATACCAGCGCAGCCGTCACGGTGCAGCATTTAGGCCGCAACAAGGAAGGCTGGCAAGTCGCTGAGACGCCTTGCTTTCTTATCTTCCATAACCAGAGCCGTGAGCAAGTGGAGAAAATCGCCGCCATCGCGGAAAATACGCGCCGCTTAATGTACCGCAAATGGTTTGGCAGCGACGGCTCGACCTGGGCGCCCAAATGCGAGCTTATCCTGCACCCGACCGGTGAAAATTATACCCGCATGACGGGAGTGCCGGGCAGCTCACCCGGGCATTCGCGCATCGAGCTCGATCCGAGTGGCCAGCGCGTCGTCAGCCGGCGCATCGAATTGCGTTGCGACAACCCAGGCATGATGGACGGCGTCTTGCCCCATGAAACAACGCATGTCGTCTTGGCGGGCATGTTCGGCAATCACAACGTCCCGCGCTGGGCCGACGAAGGCATCGCGGTCCTGACCGAGCCGCCGGCCAAGGTGGACCAACATCGCCGAAACCTGGACAAGTGCCGGCAAGACGGCACGGTGTTCGGCGTCTTGGAGCTCATGCAACTCCAAGATTATCCACAACCGCGCCGCATCGGCGCCTTTTATGCGCAGAGCGTGTGCCTGGTCGAATACCTGACCAGCTTGCGCGGTCCTCAAGTCTTCACCACGTTCATCCGCGACGGCCTTCGCGACGGCTATGAAGACGCCATGCGCAAACACTACGGCATAGGTGGTGCCGAACTCCAACAGCGTTTCGACGCCCAGGAACTAGGTCGGGTGGCGCGGGGGGAAAGTTAGGGGCGAGAAACCGCGTCCGAATTAAGCCTCTTCATCTTTAACTGTAGTCCAATCTCGGATACGATCAATGTTGCCAGCCATGGATCCGATTCCCAGCCGAGCGGCCATGTCGGCAGGTGCTGCGGCTCCAGTACGTCCCGGAACATCGGCGTCGAGGGCGGCAGCTGCGATCGAATCCCACGGTCAGCGACCAGGTAGCGCGTGGCCCAATCTTACTGGCAATCAAGTAGCCAAGAATGCCCTCGCGCAGCAACTGGTCGATGATATCCTTAATGACCAGGCCTCTACTATGAACGTCAGGCCGAACCATCCAAAGTTCGGCGCCATCGTTGAGATCATCGCAGCAAACGGTGGGCTTCGGTTTCGCACCAATGGAGAGTTGATCGGTGTCTTGGAGCCAAATCCATGAACTCCATAAACGTCATAATCACAAGCTACACCGATCAACCGGGATTGGTTGCGGAGGTATGGTGCGAATTGGGTATGGTAGCCGCAGTTCGTTATCACGACGTGACCAAATTGTTTGAAATTGAGTTCTTTACAATCAAAGGCGAGGAGCGTCCAACATTCGATTTGGCCGCGTGGGAATTTGAAATCACCAAGGCTAAACGGCGCATACTTGAAATTGAAGGTCCACCATCGCCCAGAACCGTGCAAGACAACGACCGAAATCTAGTCAATGCGGCCCTGCTTAAGAAATCATGAATTAACAAGTTTGTGTTCGCACTTCGTTCGCCTCGCGCCTCGTTCCCCTTTCACGGCCCTAGCAGCTTGCCCAGCCGTTCCTGCAATTGCTCCTCAGCGGTCGGGGACCATTCGAACGTGTCCGGCGCCACGAAGCCGCCTTCTTTGGTGAAGGCCGCGGTTGGCACCGGCGTCAAGGGGAGCGTTCCCAGGATTTCCGCGCCGCACCGAAGCTCGAAGTGCTTGATCTTTTCCAGATCGCGAATCTCCAAGGTTCCCGGCATGAACGGCAGCGGCCCGTCGGTTATCAAGACTTCCTGCTCTTGGAGCAGCGGCGGCGTCGCGGCGCCTTTCATGTGGGCGCGCACTTGCAACGTGCACCAACCCGCCATGCCGGTTTCGTTGCTCGAGACCAAAAAGCACGGGCCGACGCGGCCGACTCCCTTGAAATCGGGCAAAAACCTCTCGACTTTGAAGCTGCCTCGTTGGTTCTGCAACACGAAGCGTGTCGACGAAACCCGCAGCGAGCGCAAGAACTGCTTTTGCGAAATGGCCTTCAATGTGTGGCTTTCCAGCGGTGCGTCCCCAAGATACCATGTGACGTGCCAGGTCCCCATGCGCCTGGGCTTTGGCGGGACCACGGACACCAGCGCCTGCCGTGACCGTAACTGCGAGCTGCTGAGCTGGACGTGGGCGGCGGCGGCCGGCCCCCCGTCCTCACGGGATAGCTCCACGCGCAGTCCCAGATCCAAGACCGGGGCCAGGCTCGTGGGGCTCGTCAGCAGGCCGCTCAGAATCAGCCCCTGGCACTGCGTGGTTACATAAGTCTGACACGCGACCGCCTGCTCTCCCAGGCGAACGCTCACCGTGGGCATTTGCAGCGCCAGCTTTTTGGTGAATTCGCCTGACCCCAGAAGCGGCAGCGCCACTTGGCCAAGCGACCGCCCACGCCAAAGCAACTCGGCGGAGGCGGCCTTGGTCGGCACCGGCAGACGAAAATGCATTCGGGCCAATTCGCTAATCTCCTCTAGGCGTTCGCTTTCAGGAAGAATCAGTTCGGTGCCCACATTGAGCTCAAAGTCGCCCCTGCGCCGCGGCGCCTGGTGCGGCATCTCCACGACGGCGGCCACCAACACGCTGTCCGCGCACCAAGGGATCGGCTGCCCCTCGATGGTGAGGCCGCCCTTCTCGAAAGCATAACTCATTCCCTCAAGACGAGGAATGCTGCCTCGAAAGAGGTGCCACAAGTCACGCATGGCTACGCCGCTTCCACAGGGCTTTATTGATTGATGCGTGTGAACGCTTCTTCAAGGGCCGCGTCGAGGTCTTGGCCCGGCAACTGCTCGGCGGTCCCGCACAAGAGGCACTGGGCCGAGCGTTCGACGCGAAAACGAAACGGCCGATACATTTCCTCGAACACGCCCGGCACGCGCGTCAAGGTCAGCAGCAAGCTCGTGAAGCCAGGCTGATAGCCGCCCGGATCGGCGAGAAGCTGCAAGGTGATCAAGGCGTGCAAGGCCGCAATGGCGCCGATCGATGCTTTGCTGGCCGGAACGGTCGTTTCCGGCGCGGGGCCGCCCGGGCGGAATAATCGGGAGCCTTGGGCTTTTCGACCTCGACATTGCGCTGAAGGTGGCTGGCCACGCAGCCGTAGCATGGCCCGCCCGGCATGAACCAATGGACGAAGCCTCCGATGCCCCCGCTGAGCACCTCGCCGAGCGTCCACGGTTTGCCGTGGCGGCGCATCAAGCGCATCCCAGTGCAGCTTCGCCGTCTCATTGTCGGCAGCGCAGACGCCGATATCGGCAGCGGCCGCAGCGGCCTCGATGGCGCCGGCGAAGCGGGCATCGCATAGGTCATGCGCGAGTATGTCGACGTGAAGGTCGGGCGCCGATCCAGCAACCAGGCGCGGGCCAGCGCCGCTTTTTGTTGGCCGACCGCCGAGCGCGGAAAAAGGTGGCGTTGGACGTTATGCTCTTTATAAACGTCGGGCTCAATCAAGGTGACGTGCGTGATGCGGGCGTCGCGACACACCATGTCAAGCACCGGCATGCCGCCACTGCCGGCGCCAACCTGCAGCAGATGGGCCAAGATGTCCTCCCGTAGGCCGCGATTCCATCGCGGCGGGGTAAAAAGCCTCCGCGCACTTACTTAATGACTACTTCGCTTCGGGCAAAGGCCATTCCCCGGTGGCGTACCAAACCTCGTAGCAAGCCAGCCAGCGCCAGGCGGCTTGAATGGCGAACACGCACGTGAATTGGCTCGGGTCCCAGCGGCTGGTTATGCGCGTGCTTCCCTGGCGCCAAAGGCACAACGTTTGGCCCTCAAGCATATGGGGGCAAGGTTTAAGCGGCGTCAGCACGCGCGTCTCGGGAGGCACGGCTGGATACGTCGATAACAACCGCGTTTCCATCTGGTAAACATTGTGCATCGGTTTGAGCCGATAGGACAATACCAGACCGCTCCCCTGCTTGGCGATCTGGACCCTGAAATCCGCGTCGCGGCCGTCGTTGTAGCGCTCGATGACTGGAATCTCCACAGTCAACAAGCGCCGCTTGCCGGCTTCGCTATCGAAGAGGCCCATGGCGGTCCGCTCAATAGTGGCATGGGACCGATTTGATGGCGGAGATCACCTCATCATCGGTAACTTCATCAATCGTGCCGGCAAACGTGGTGTCGCGCTGATCCATCAAAATCGCGCGATTGCTTTCGCCATTGCCGCGCAGTGCGCGTGATCAAGTTACGCCTTTCGGTGTCGTTCAAAGGTCGGAAATCCATGGCTATCTCCCTTCCTGTTGAAAAAGCGGAACACACTCGGTCCCGGCTTCGCGCTCAACTCAAACAACTCATCATGAGGACAGTTGCCGGGTTCCAACCGAATCGGGCTGTGCCTTCATGCCGGCCAACTCCGCCAAGATCAAATACACCGCCCGATCCACTCTGTCTCCCTCGGGGTCGACTGTCTGCAGCAGTCCCTGGTGCATCACCAAATAACGAACATCGTCACGCTCCAACTCGATTCGAATCAGGTCCCCTTTTTCCGCCAACGGCATTTCCACGATCAGAGTCGCCGTCTTTATGCCGGAAACCATCTCAAATCGTACTCCCACTTGTTGCCGGCATAGATCAATCGAGCGCTTCGGCATGTGCCTCGATCACCTCCCAGACCGGATGCAATGTCTTGGCCAAGTCGGGTCCTAGCGTAACCTCCAAATCCAGTTTACGGTAGCGTTTGTCGCCTTGCGCCAGAGCATACCAGGAGAAGCATAAATCGCCAAGCATTTGGCGATGCGGTTCCGGTTGCTCCGCCACCAACGCGCCATTTACTCGCTTTGCATCCGCCGTGCCAATACCGAAAATTCCATCGCCACCGCGCAACTGACCGACCCAAAGACTGTCGCCCTGATAATCGCCCTCGCTTGGGTGCCGTAAGCTACCCGGGTGCGTATGCACCACGCCCAAGATGATCAAACGCTTGTCGAGCTGGCGGACGATGCGACTGCCGAGCGCCTGAGCGCTGCTGTTAAAGCGAACATGCGCCGTGCCGGCGCTGCGCGAAGCGCCTGCCGGCAACGTTGCCAAGACGAGCGCCTCGGTCTCCTCGCGCAAGCCAAGCAACACCCAGCCGATCTCCTCGTCGCCGCGCTCGCTGCGCCGATGGCTGCCATATTCCTCGAAAAGCGTGCGACAGACTTGGTCGGTCAATCGCAGCCGCTCCAGGCGACGATAGTGTCGCCGCAAAGGCAGCGCCACCGGCTCGAGCGTGGGCAGCCGGTCGCCAAGCAGCGATCGGCTCCAATCGTTGAGCAAGCGACAAGCGCTGGTCACCAGGCCCTGCAACATGCTCTCATCCCCCGCTTCCGTCCGGCGGCAAAAGCTATAGCCGTTTCCATCATAGCGGCGAGCCTAAAGGCTGTCAAAGCAGTTGCACTTTAGCGAGACGATCCGCGGGATTCGGAGTACCTCATCCCGCGGCTTATAAAGTGAGCATCGAATCCAAGCCGCGGGATGAGGTACTCCGAATCCCGCGGATCATGCGCGGCACTTGACAATGCCGTCGATCAATTCCTTTGCAGACGTGACAACGCCGCTTCCGCTTCCATGGTAAGGCGGTGTTGCGGCGCTCCCGAGGCGAGCGTGTGCAAGAGCGCCGCGCCTGGGGCGAACCAATTTTTTCAAGCACTTCCACGGCACGGACAAGCCGAATCTCGTCGGCCGCAAGCGTCGGTTGATCCAGGCGCTCCACGAGCAACTTCAAGCGGCGCTGGGCTTCGAGGCTGTTGCTTGAGACCTGGGCTTGCCGAAGCGCGCCGCCGGCCACAACGCCAAGCCGCGCTAACATTGAAGTGGCCTTGTTGCGCACCGCGAAGTGCTCACTGTCGAGTTCGCCAATCCATTTGTCGATCTCGACCGCAGTGACTTGTTCGCAGCCGCCGGCCGTAAGTGCCGCCGCAGGATTTCGGACGTCGCCTCCGGCGAATGAATCATGGGTGCCATCAATTCTTGATAGGCGTGCCTGCCGTTCTTTTCCGCCAAGCGTTGCCAAGCGGCTTCGATGTCCGTGGGAGCCATTGGGTTCATAGGTGAGGCGACTTTGCCGCTCAAGTCCCATTGCAGGATGGTGGTGTCCGCGCTCCCGGAGGTCAGTGTTCGATTGTCCGGGGAAAAAGCTAAACAGGTTATCGCACCGTGATGGCCGACAAAGTCATGGCGAACCTGCCCCGACGCCAACTCCCAAACGGAAATGCGGCTGGCCGGCGGGGGCGGCGGTGCCGCATTCGTAAAGCGACTGTAAACATAATTCTCGCGCTGGCGCCGGCGAGAAGTCGGCCGTCGGGTGAAAAGGTCAACGCCTGCACCAGGCTGCCCTGGCTTGCTTCCAACCGGCTTAGCTCCTTGCCCGTCGCCGCCTTGATGAGCAGAATGTTTTGCTGCTGCACGGGCAACGCCAAGACTTGCCCATCGGGAGAAAAAGCCAAATTGCCGCTGAAATAGCCTGAGCCCTCGATACAGGCAATTTCACCGCCGGTTGTCAGGTTCCAAAGATAGACTTCTCCTCCCGGATTGCCGGTCGTGCGTTCGTAAAAAGAATGCGCGGCGGCAAGCGTTTTCCCGTCGGGCGCGAAAGCGAGACTGCCGCCGTTGGGCGCCGCGTTGATTCCAGGAATGCGTCTTGAATGGGAACGCGGAGAGCTCCTGGCCGGTGGTGATGTCCCAAATATGGACTGCATCGATGCCAACCACCGCGAGGCGGGTATTGTCAGGCGAGAACGCAAAACCTGACGCGGCGCTGTTGGCCCTCGGCGCATCAAAATCGCAGACGACTTTGCCGCTTTCCATGTCAATTAGCCTGATCGTGTTGGTGCCATAGTCACTGGCAGTCGCCAGAAACTTGCCGTCGGACGACAACGCAAAGTTGCCGACGTGGGCATTGACATTGCCGTAAGAGCGCACCTCGTCGTCAGCGCGGATCAGGCGCCGGCGAAGTTGGCGTGCGCTCGCCGACGTCCCACCAGCAGAGAGTGCCATCCGTGCCGCCGGAGAGCATAGCGTCTTGCCGTCGACGTAGGCAAGCAACCGCACCGAGCTTGTGTGGCCTTCCCCGGCTGACAAACGTACGCCCGTGAGCGCGTCCCAAAGAACCAGGGCTTGACCCTCGATGCCCAACGCCCAAACCCGACCCGCTGACGGAAATGCGATGGACGAAAGATGCTGCTTCGGCCCTTCGGTCATGGCCAGGCGCTTGCCGCTATTGCTATCCCAAACCTGGACGGTGCCATCCGGCGGACGCGGCGGCAAGCAGCAAACCATCGGGACTGAATTGCAGGAATTGCGTTTGTCCGCGCCGGCCGGCAAAGCGACGCAATTCCCTTCCCGTATCCGTGGCGAACAGATGGAATGTGGCTCCGCCGCTCGCCGCCGCGCAGAGCTTACCGTCCGGGCTCAAGGCGACCGCCATCACCTGATTGCGGTCAAGCTTGATTTTGCGGACCTCCTTGCCGGTGCGCCCATTCCAAACCTGGATCGTGCGGCCCTGATCGGGATTCGTCTCCGCGGCATTCCTCGGACTATAAAAGCCGGCGGTCACGATCACAGAGCCGTCTCGAGAAAGGCTGGCGCGTATTTGCGAGTTTTGCACGACTTCGAAATCATGGAGCGGTCTGCCGGTCGCAACATCCCAGGTATGCACGAAGTTTTTGCTTTGACCAAAATTGTCAGTGCCGGCCGCGACAACCTTGCCGTCGCCGGAAAATGCGACGCCGCTGAGCCGATTGTTGTTGGGTTGGGGAATGGCCAGCTTCGCGACGAGTTTGCCGCTGGGAACAGCCACGATCTGCAGGAACGGCATATAACCCACGACGGCGATATTTTCGCTGTCCGGCGCAAAAACGAGCATGGAAGCGCCGAAGCCGCCAGGAATGCGGAGCCGGCGGATTTCCTTGCCGGTCGTTGGATCGGCAAGTGTGACGAGATCGCCGTTGTTGCCGGTCGCGATCCATTTGCCATTGGTGACAGCGCCGCCGCCCCAACGGTCCCCTCCAGCCGATAGCGTGTGCTCCCCAACCGGGCCCGCGCACCCGGCGGCAGCGGATCCCCTTGAGCGGTAGGCGGGTGCCCCGGAGCAGAGGATGAGACGCTGATCTCCTCAGCCCTGGAGGGAAAAGCAAACAGTGACAGCCCGAGCAGAACGAGCGAAATGCGCGGCGCCATGGCAATTTCTCGGTGCACAGCAAGGGTGAAGACGGTTATGGCGAGTTGGCCGAATGCGACGCACGCGACACGATCGCCGCTTTTGCCGCCTGTTCCAGCCTACTCGATTGAACCTACCGACGAAAAAGCGCGCAGTCCAGGAAAAAGTCGATGTGTCTGGTTCCTCGCGGACATCAGGCCGCTATAAACGGCAAACGCGGCATAGACCGACGTAAAACCGGCGGGACGCCGGTCCTACTTAAGCCAGCGTTGGAACCATGCCAGCGCCGCTTCACGCTGCTCGGCGGTGACGGTGTGTCCCACGGGAGCCATTAATACACGCAGATGATCCTCGGCCTTGGCTTCACGAAATGCTCGCTGGGCCGACGCAATGGCGAGCTCGGCTCCTCCATAAGGGCAATTCGGATCCTTGGTGCCGCCCACGATGAGGAGCGATCGTCCCGCGAACAGGCGCAGCATGCTCGGGCAGTCAAATTGCTCGAGGATCCCGGGGATCACCTTGTTCCAGAGAGCGCGACAGACTTTCTGATTGACGCCTGGTTCGCCCAAATCTTGGGCAGCCAATTGATGCGCTTGGCTGATGGTGTTGGCTCGTCCCTGCCATTGGTCGTTGTCGAGGCTATAGCGAAAGCTCTGTACGCCGATGGCAGGCACCGCAACTCGGATACGCTCATCCACGGACGCAGCCAACCAGGTTTCGATTCCTCCCATGCTAAAGCCGATCATCCCCAAACGCTGACTGTCAATGTCGTCACGCGTCGCGAGGAGGTCCACCAAACGCCAAAGGTCCCAGCAAGTGTCGTAATAAAAAGGGTGCTCCATCCGCTCGCCCGGCTTGGTCCGCCAGGCCCGGGCGATCGCCGCGTTGTAGGCAGCCGCTCCTTTGGCTCCGCCGGCGCGGCTGCCATGATAGCGGGCGTCGATGGCCACACCGATGATGTTATGTTTGGCCAGCTCCTTCATGACGGGAAGCATGCCGTGCGCTGAGCCCCCCGTGCCGTGCAAGACAATCACCGCCGGCAACTTGCCTTTGGCGCCCGCCGGCTTGAGGATCAACGTCGGCACGCGTTCGTCCGTGCCGTCCGGTTTCTTTTCAGTGGAGAACGAAAGCTCTTCCAAAACGAAATTATCCTGAAAGGGCTGGCCGCCGTCGCTTTGTACGGCGCTGGGCACTTTTGGCCGATCCAGCAACTTTTGAAACGCTGCCCTTACCGCACTTGGCGGCGGATAAGTGATTTTCTTCTCGGTCCCGTGATCGGGTGCGGCTTGCAGGCTGACCGTAAATGCCGGCGAGGCGCTCTGCATGTTGTTGAGCGCCGTCGCAGTGCCGAGTGCCTCCACGTCTTTTTTGTCACCAAGCGCCGCCGTGGTCGCCGCGCTCAGGACGACGTCAATGCTGGTCTGGTCAGGACCAATGGTTGCCTTCCCCGCCGTGACGTTGGCGGGCAGTTTGCGCACCTCCACGGCAATCGGTCCCTTGTATCCCCCCTTGCGCCTGGCGCTGACCTTCACTTTTTGTTTGTCGCCTGGTTTCATTTGCACGACTGTCGGCGAGACGATCAAGTCGAACGGTTGACCAACGACCAAGTGCAGCGGCCACGCCCGCGCGGTGAATTCCTTATCTTTCACTTTCGCCTGGCCGGTAAAAAACACTTGGTAATCGCCCAGCGGCGCCTTGCCACTGATATCGAGCGCGAACTGCACTTCATTTTTATCTTTGGCGATGGTGGCGAGCTTGGGCAAAGCCACGTTGGCGGGAAGTCCGGTCGGCACGCCGAGCGTGATCGCCTCCGCGAAGCCTGGCGAGCGCGTGACCTTGAGTGTCACTCTACGCCGCGATGCCCGGCACTGCCTCCGGTGGATCCATGTGTGCGGCGATGGCAAACGGCGCCTTTTCCTTGACGGCTATCGCTATTTGCGTGTTCAACTGAAGCGGTGGAAATGTCAGCCCGCTCAGGCCGGCATTTACGGCGCTTGATACGCTCACTGGATGACTTACCAACCGACTGTCGATAACCGCCTTGCCAATCAGCGATAACTCATAAGGCCCCAGGGCGGCACCCGGAGTCGCGGTCACCAGCAGAGTGCCACTGGTCTGGCCTTCT
Source organism: uncultured Planctomycetota bacterium (assembly GCA_963750865.1). Lineage (GTDB taxonomy): Bacteria > Planctomycetota > Planctomycetia > Gemmatales > Gemmataceae > CAVVSQ01. The sequence continues at coordinate 84,311 of CAVVSQ010000008.1, read as the reverse complement.
TTGATCGTCGTGGAGCCGACCAATTGAGGATCACGCATCGCGCCGCCATGTGGCGTTCCCTTGGCACTCACTTCGATTGGTCCCGCGTATCCTCGGCGATTAACCACAAGGTTGATGGCGACGAAGGAATCCGGCGCGAGATCATAGCGGTCCAGCCCCATCGATAGATCGAAGCCAGCCACGGTGGGTGCAATGCTCAGGTGATACGCCTCACTCGGACCACCTGCGTAGGTCAGATGCTGCACCTCGAGCAGATAATCGCCGTCTTGTGGCGCGGTGAAAGCGATCCGCTGATCCCCCGGTGGCGGCTGCTGGGGATCGCTCTTGGCGATTTCAATCCACCCCCCCTCAATCCCCCCCTTCGCAAGGGGGGGAGGCGACGTACCCCCCTTCGTAAGGCGGGGAGGCAAAGACGTACCTCCCTTCGTAATGGGCGAGCAACCGTAATGGGGGCAACGGGATTGCTCCCCCCTTACGAAGGGGGGGCTGGGGGGGGTTTTCCGACGCGAGCCATCGTCTTTCTTCAACACCATATAAACGAGCGTCGGCGAATAGAGTTCCAGTGTTTTCGCCACAATCGTCAGCTTTTGCTCCCTTCTTGGCGGCGAAGAGGTAGCAATCTCGTGTCATCGCTGTGCTCGAAGCGCCCCGTCACGCCCGCGGGAACAGTCAGCCGGTTCGCCTGGCTCGGTTGATTGTTGGGCTCGCTGCTCGATCGACTCGGCCAGGTCCGTGACCGCGAGCGCCACCGGCCAGCCGTGCAGGCCGTTGGCTCCTTGCGGGGCAATCCAGAGGACATTGACGTTCGGATCGCTCGGCACAGCCACGACGGCGGGTATAGCGCCGGCGACTTGCGGGCCCGCGAAGTTGACTGTGATTTTGCTGCCGCGCTGTGCTGCCATCGGTATGGGCACGGTGGCCAGCGGAAAATCGCCGACGCGGAGACGATAGACGAAGTCGGGCCCGCCGCGATTGAGCACATCTTTCACTTCGATGATGTAGTCGCCGGCCTCTTTGAAGACGTGCGTCAGGCGCGGGTCACTTTGGCAACCCGGCGAATCGTTGTCGTACGCAACTTCGCGCTTGGTTTTGGCGCTGAAAATGGAGAGTTGCGGGTCGATGGGGCTGCCCAGGCGATGGCCCAGGACATCAAAGCTCACCCGCTGACCGGCCGCCACGGTGATTTTGAAATAGCTGCCTGTCTGGGCCACGATCCGGCCCGCCACCACACAGGGAATCGGCAACGCCTGCGGCGCCGTGATAACATGATTGGTGCCGGTCTCCAAAACTTGCGGCAAGTCGTCGATGCAAAAAATCCGCAGGTTGGACATGCCGCGCGTGGTGGCCAGGCGGATTGGATAATATCCCAGCGGAACATCCGCGGCGACGTCGAGATGAACCTTCAGCTTGGAGTTATCCTGACCATTTTTGTCTGCCGTGGGAATGGTGATTTGCGCGGGAATATCGGTCGCCAAACCCGTTGGTCCCGCGAGATTGCTGCCTGTCAGGACGAGATCGAGTCCCGTGCCGCGCTGCATGCCGAGCGGCATTGGCATCGCCAAGACCGGCGCCTGTGGGTTTGCGGGCACCGGAGGAGGCGGCTTTTGGCCCCAGCCGTCGGGAAGCGGCCCTAAAACGAACACTGCCATGGCAGCAACAAGGAACGCGGCGAAGCTTTGTGAACGCATGTTTAGATCCAGTTATGAATGACAATCCGCTCAAAAAAACAGTGTTTGAGTTCTTTCGCGGGCGGGCGGGTCTTTTATTATTTACATAAGGAACCGCGCGAAACACGGTAGGCTCGTAGATAATAAACGGTGAGTCGCGGCGAAGAAAGCAAATTGCCAAGAATCCGTCAGTCGCGGTCATATTGACGGCAGGGTGCCGGGTAAAAAACCCGACGCATGGTCCATTTTTTGACCTATAGTTGTCAAGCAGCCCTGCGCCCGGCATGAGGGTGAGTCCAAGGAACAGGGAGCCAGGACGGATTACGGTCGGTGTCAGTGGTTGAGGAGATCATTGTGAAGCGACGCATTCGCTTACGGGGCGTCAACGGCGACATTGAGGGCAAGGTGTGGGAATCCGACACCGTCCTCCGCGCCGGCCGCCTCGCCACCCTGGAAATTGTCTTGGATGAAACCTCCGTGAGCCGCCGCCATGCCGAGGTGCGCGCCACTGCCAACGGCTGGCGCGTCCGCGATCTGGGCAGCACCAACGGCACTTTCCTCAACGGCAATCGACTCGTTCCGGGCGAATGGCCCGTGCGCGCGCATGACATCCTGCGCTGCGGCAATGTCACCATGGTCATCGATTTTCTTGCACGAAGGCCGCGACGAGGATGAAGTCAGCCCCAACGACGGCCTGCACGTGGAGATGGCCGCGTGCAATTCGTGGGAAGACGCCATCAACGGCCTGGCGTACGATCGCAATCGCAGCCCGCGCCCGGGCGAGCAGATGTTGGCCTTGCTCCGAGCCGGCCACCACCTGGTCCACCTGGAAAACGAAGAAGACCTGCTCCACACCATCCTCAACGACGCCGTCAGCACCCTCGATGCGCAGCGCGGCGCCATCGTTCTCGCCGAAACTCCGACGGGCCCGCTCAAGCTGCGCGCACTCGCGAGCGGCCACAGCCAAATTCCCAGCCGGCCCGGATTCAGCCAAAGCCTGGCGCAACGTTCCTATAGCAGCGGCGAGTCGATCCTGTGCTCCAGCGTCGAGGAAGACCCGGAACTGGTCGGCGCCCGCAGTATTGCCGAAGGGGCGATGGCCAGCGTCTTGGTCGTGCTCTTGCGGACGCCTCGTAAGAAGCTCGGTGTCCTCCACCTCGATCGCGGGCCCATGCAAAAGCCTTTCACCAAGGACGACCTCCACTTGGCCGACGCCTTGGCAGCCAACGTGTCGGCCGGCATCGAGTGCGCCCAACTCATCGACAAGCAGAAGAAGCTGTTCCACCACACGATCACGGCGCTGGCGCAAGCGGTGGAGCTCAAGGACGACTATACGGGCAACCACACTGCGCGCGTGACGAATTACTCTGTGTTGTTGGGCCAACAACTCGGAATTTCGCCCGAGCAGTTGGAGCTCATCAAGATCGGCACGCCGCTGCACGACATCGGCAAGATCGGCATCGATGACATCATCCTGAAAAAGCCGGGTCGCTTGACGCCCGCCGAGTTCGAGATCATGAAGACGCACACGACCAAGGGAGCGAAAATACTCGAAACCGTTACCGAGCTCGCCCAGGCTATTCCGATCGTCCGCTCGCATCATGAACGCTGGGACGGTCAAGGTTATCCCGATCGGCTGGCGGGCGAGAGCATTCCCCTCTTGGCCCGCGTGGTGGCCGTCGCCGATTGCTTCGACGCCATGACGACCACCCGGCCGTACCGTGATAGCATGCCGCCCGACACCGCGTTCGCCGAAGTCGAGAAGCAAAAAGGCCGACAGTTCGACCCCGGGGTGGCCACCGCGTTTCTCAAAATCCGCGAGCGCATCGTTCAAGAGCTTCAGGCCGAAACGAAAAAGCTGCCACTGCACGGCGCGCCGACCTTGCGCGTGGCGACGTAAGGAGTGAATGCAGCCATATTGCGCGAAGAACTGCGCAAAAACGATGGAATAGGCAAGTAAAAAACCAGAGAAACCATAAAAAACGGCTTTTTTGATGATCCTTATTGCCTGATTCGGCGAATAATGTATAGTGGTTGATGCGGGCGGAGTGCTCAGGATTGGGTTCCGCAGAGGACTTCACGGGCGGGTTCCGTAACCAGACGGAGAAGAACACAAAACCGACCTACTGCGAACAGGGTTCGGGTAACACCGGGCTTTGTCCTCAACCGCAAATGACAGGCCAAGCGAAAACCGCTTGGCTTGTCGCCGTTTCACGGTAGTAAGACTTCGCCGGCGCATCTGCATTTCACTAGGCCATACCAGTATTTCTCACCGTCAACAAACGCGCCGGCCGCGCCACAAATCATGTCTGCAAGGTGCATTACTTCGTCGGATTTTGACCCTCGAAATCTCGCGGCAATTGTCATCGGCGAATTTGGGCGCAACCGCGACTTTAAACCGCCAAACGCCTTGTTTACGGTCTTTAAGAAGCTTTGGTCATCATTATCGTCGACTAAAATTGGTTCACGCAAGGAGCGATCAGGGCATTCGGCCTCAAGATAGGTCGATTTTAGACACGCAGCCAGACACGTGGCGGCTGCCCAATGCTGCTCCGCGCTTGATGCGGTTGACCAGTAACCCGTTGTCTTATTGATTCCACAAAATGAGAATTTGAATTCATGTTCCATGGCGATAGCAAAGAACGCTTGCCTTCTATCGTGGTGGCCGTGGGTTTTTGAAAACTTGAACTCGAAGGACGAATCAAGGCGCATTCGGCGACGCAGATCTCTCACCTTGTCACGAAACGAATTAGCAGTGTCGCTGTCCCGAATCCAAACGGCTGCTAGACGGAAATAGGGCAGCGAGTCTGTAGCGTGGCCGGTGTCTCCTGATTCGTCAATAAAGGTTGGCATAAACTGGCGGGCCAAGTAAGAAGACGACCGATATAGCTTAGTGAGGACGCGCTACGGCGTACCTTAACCCAATCCCGGTTCTTCCCAGGCTGGCAAAGCCTCCTACCACCAACTATAAAACACATCGAAGCGTCTCATTTCCCGTCGAGGAGTCCATCCATGGAACGGTTCAGCGTCGCCCACGCCCGGAGCGAGGCGGCTATCGGCAAAGACGTCGTGCTCCAAGGCTGGGTCCGCACACGCCGCGATTCCAAGGGGGGCTTCAGCTTTATCGAGCTCAACGACGGCTCGTCGATGGGCAACGTGCAAATCCTGGCGGCCGCCACGCTACCCAACTACGAAACCGAAATCAAAAAACTCGGGACCGGCGCCAGCGTCACCGTGGCCGGCAAGGTGCGCCAGTCTCCCGCCAAGGGACAGGCGACCGAAGTCGAAGCCCAGAGCATCACCGTTCAAGGCCACGCGGACCCCGAGTCTTACCCGGTGCAAAAGAAAGGTGCCTCCTTCGAGTTTTTGCGTACCATCGCGCACCTGCGGCCACGCACCAACACCTTTGGTGCCATCGCCCGCGTGCGTAACTGCGTCTGCAAGTCGATTCATGATTTCTTTCAGGAGCAAGGTTTCTTGTACGTGCAAACGCCGATCATCACGGCCAGCGACTGCGAAGGGGCCGGCGAAATGTTCAAGGTCACCACGCTCAAGACTTGGCCAAACTCCCCAAGACGGGGCCGGACTACACCCAGGATTTCTTCGGCAAACCGGCCTATCTCACCGTCAGCGGGCAACTGCAAGCCGAGATCTTCGCGCTGCGCCTTGGGCAAGGTATACACCTTCGGCCCAACCTTCCGCGCCGAGAACTCCAACACCGCACGCCACCTGGCCGAGTTTTGGATGATCGAGCCGGAGATGGCCTTTTTCGATCTCCAAGACAACATGACCCTGGCCGAGGCATTTATCAAACGCATCATCAAGGATGCCCTGGACCGCTGCGGCGAGGACATGAAGTTCTTCCAGGAACGCATCGACAAGGAACTGCTCGGGCGGCTCGAAGGCATCCTGAACAGCGCATTCCTGCGTGTCTCCTACACCGAGGCGGTTGAAACTTTGCAAAAATCGGGACAGGCATTCGAGTTTCCGGTGACCTGGGGCGTCGATCTGCAATCCGAGCATGAGCGCTACCTGACCGAAAAAAAGTTCCAGTGCCCGGTGATCCTCTTCGATTATCCGCGCACGCTCAAGCCGTTCTACATGCGCGTCAACGACGACGGCAAAACCGTGCGGGCCATGGACGTGCTCGTTCCCGGCGTCGGCGAAATCATCGGCGGCAGCCAGCGCGAGGAACGCCTGGACATCCTCGAGGATCGGATGAAGGAGCAAAACCTCGATCCCAAGGCCTACTGGTGGTATCTCGACCTGCGCCGCTATGGCACCGTGCCCCATTCCGGCTTCGGCCTGGGACTCGAACGCATGATGCTTTTCTTGACAGGCATGGCCAACATCCGCGACGTCATTCCCTTCCCACGCACGCCGGGCAACGCCGAGTTTTAACCATGCAGACAATCATCGCGATCAACGGCGTTTGTGGCCGCATGGGCCTGCGCATTGCCCAATTGGCACACGAAGATAAGAGCTCTGGCGCTCGGTGCCGCCCTGGAAGGCCCTGGGCATCCGCGCCTGGGTCAGGATATCGGCGACATCGCCGGTTTGGGACCGCTCGGCGTGACTGTCTCTGACGTCATTCCCGCGCACCAGCACGTCGATGTAGCCATCGACTTCTCCCTGCCTGCGGGCACGATGGCCATCCTGCCCATATGCTTGGAACGCAAGATACCCCTGGTCGTGGCCACCACGGGCCACTCGGCCGAGCAGACCGCGCAGATCGAAGCCACCGCTCACCACACCGCCATTTTGATGGCCCCCAGCATGAGCCTCGTCGTGAACATCTTGTTCAAATTGGTGAGCGAGGCGTCGACGATTCTCCGCGATAAAGGATTCGATGTGGAGATCATCGAACGCCATCATCGCTTCAAGAAGGACTCACCCAGCGGCACCGCCTGGCAGTTCGCCAAGATCATTCAAGAGGCGATGAACCTGCCCGATGTGCGGCATGGCCGCGAAGGCCTCGTCGGCGAGCGCCCCGCCAAGGAAATCGGCATGCACGCCGTCCGCGTCGGCGACAATGTGGGCGAGCATACCATAATCTTCAGCACCCTGGGTGAGACCATGGAGTTGGTCCACAAAGGCCACACTCGCGATGCCTATGCCCGCGGCGCTCTGCTCGCGGCCAAATTTCTTGCCAACCGACCGGCGGGCAGGTATTCGATGAACGATGTCCTCGGCTTGTAAGGCGCGAGCCTGGCGAAGGTTTGGCGGTTGCGCGGCGCTCGCCGAGACCGCTGACCGGCGCAGCGGCGCGGACCGAAACTTCTGAAAACTTAATGAGAAGCGAAATATCAGGTTGTAATCCCGTTCGGTGTTCTGTTACAAAAATAGGGTAGAAGTCTCTCCCCGCGAAACTGCCATCTGACGACCACATCTGCATCAGGAGTTGAGCATGGCCTTGCGGCACGTTTCTCTAGCCGGCCTCAGTCGGTTGCCCAGCGTGGTTTTCGGTCTGGGCTTGTTGCTTACCGCCAACGCGGCACGGGCGGCCGACACGACTGCGCTGGACGCCCCTTTGCCTTCGGCCTTCGACAAGGCTGTGCCGCAAACGAAAGAGGATCTGCTGGCGATCCAGCGGCATGTCAAGCGGTTGCTCAAAACCACCATGCCCGCCACGGTCGGTGTCATCGTCGGGGCTGCCCAGGGAAGCGGCGTAATTGTCAGCAAGGATGGCTTTGTTCTCACCGCCGGTCACGTCTCGGCCTTGCCCGATCGCAAATGCCAAATCATCATGCCCGATGGCCGTGTTCTCAAAGGCAAAACGCTGGGCGCCGACCACGGCATGGACAGCGGCATGATTCAGATCACCGACAAGGGCGACTTCCCCTTCTGCGAGATGGGCAACTCCGCCGATGTCAAAGCGGGGCAATGGTGCTTGGCCATCGGCCACCCCGGGGGTTGGCAAAAAGGACGTAATCCCGTGGTCCGCGTCGGCCGCATTCAGACCGTCGGCAAATCCTTCATACAAACCGACTGCACCCTCGTCGGCGGCGACTCCGGCGGGCCTCTTTTCGACATGCACGGCAAGGTCATCGCCATCCATAGCCGCATCGGCAACCTGATCACCGCGAACCTCCATGTTCCTGTCGACACGTACCGCGCCACTTGGGATCGTTTAGCGGCCGGAGAGGAGTGGGGCAACGATTCGGTCTTCACCTCCGCCAAGGCCTCGGATGCCTACATGGGTTTGAGCCTTGATCCCGATAGCAGGGATTGCCGCATCCTCACCGTCAACGACGCCTCACCCGCGGCCAAGGCAGGTCTGCGTGCCAACGACATCGTCCGTTTATTCGACAACAAAAAAATCCGCAGCCAGGAAGACTTGCTGCGGCTCATGCAAAACAAACATCCCGGCAACGAAGTCACGCTCGAAGTCGTTCGCGGTGAAGACATCGTCATTCTGCACGTTACCCTGGGCAAACGGCCGGGGTAACTCACCGGCTGGTTCGCGGGTTCCCTTCTCGTCATCCGGACTCATTGAGTTCCCTTATGAAAACCATCATTCCTTTTGTCGTTGTGGTCCTGGGTCTGTCCGCCACATCACAGGCACACGCGCAAAAAGATCAGTACCTTCGCACCAACCCGAAGTTCGTGGCCACCTTCCGCGACGTGGTCGCCAAGCCGAGCGCCAGCACGGTGCGAATTCTTTGCGACGGCAAAGAAACCGCTCTGGGCATGATCGTGGGCCCCGACGGCTGGATTCTAACCAAGGCCAACGACTTGCAGGGGACCATCGTCTGTAAGCTCAAGGATGGCCGGGAATTTGGGGCCACGCTCGTCGGCGTGCACAAGCAACACGACCTGGCCATGCTCAAGATCGACGCCCAGAACCTGGTTCCCATGCAGTTAACCCCTAGCAAAGGCATCGACGCCGGCACCTGGGTGGCTTGCGTGGGCATCAAGGATGACCCGGTTGCCGTCGGCGTCGTGAGCGTGGGCACACGCTCCATCCTGACCAAGTTTTTCGGCAACATCGACAACTCGAAATCCGGCTTTCTAGGGGTGAGCCTCGAGCCCGGCGAGGCGGGCGTCAAAATCAACCGCATCGAGCCGCGCAGTGCCGCCGCCAAGGCGGGGCTGAAAGTGCAAGATGTCATCATCGCGTTGGGCGACAAGAACATCACCGAAGTCGAGGCGTTTATCCAGGCGATGTCCAAGAAAAAGCCCGGCGAGGTCGTGAAGCTGAAAGTCCTACGCGACGAGGAGGAATTGGACATCACCGCCACGCTCGGCAAGCGCCCCTCCAGCCTCTCGCGCGGCGACTTCCAAAACAAAATGGGCAGCGAGCTCAGCAGCCGCCGCACCGGCTACCCCACCATCCTGCAACACGATTCCGTGGTCAAACCGAGCGATTGCGGCGGGCCGATTGTCGATCTGGACGGCCATGTCATCGGCATCAATATCTGCCGGGCCGGCCGGACCGAAAGCTGGGCCGTTCCCTCCGAGGTCTTGCAGACGGTCCTCGCCGACCTGAAATCCGGCAAGCTAGCCCCCGCCCCACCGGAGACCGCTGACTCGAAAACGCGCAAAATCTATTCCAAAGAGGAAAAGACCAAGGCCATCGACGGTCTGCTTGCTCTTATGAAGGAACGCCTCGAAATATCGATCGATGTGGCGCAGCTTCAAGTATGTCAATAAGCAGCCGATCGCCGATACTCGCCGCGAAGACCGGCAGCTGGCAAAACTGCTTCAGGCCGCCGAAGACGAGGGCATGGACGCCAAGGAGACGCGGGCATTCTTCCAAGCGCAGTTCGACGCTTCGCGAAAATTGCAACTCGATCTGCATGATCGTTGGAGTCAGGACGAAAAAACACTGCCGACGACCGAGGTGCCCGATCTGCGCAAGACGCTCCGCCCCAAAATCGACGACGTCTCGATGGACCTCGTTGATGCGTTGGCGAAAGTCCAGCCTATGCTCGGCGACGAAGCCACCCACGAGCTGTTGCGCCGCGCGCACCTCGAAGTGCTTAAAGGCGGTGCCATCTCCGAAGCCGTACGCAACCAGGCGATCACCGGTTGGCTGCCCAAGTAGGCCTAGCCGTTTCGCCATGGCCACCATCCGCCAACATCTTGTCGCCATCTGGCTCAGACGCTGCCCCGCCTGTCTGGAGGGGCAAATCTATCAGCGCGGCATGCAGATGAACGCGCGCTGTCCCGTGTGCGGTCTGCTTTTGGAGCGCGAGCAGGGCTACTTCATGGGCGCCCTTTACATTAGCTACGCCCTGGCATCGCTTTTTTTGGGCATCGTCGCCTTCACCCTTTATGCCATAAGGCCCGACTGGGACCTTGGCTTGATTGTTCTGCTCGCCGGCGCCCTGTTTCTACCGTTGGTTCCGGCGATTACGCGCTATTCCCGCATTATCTGGATTCACTTCGACCGTTGGGCCTGGCCCGACCAATCCTCTTAGGCGAGCGGGGGACGTTAGTTCCCTGTTTTTAGTCCCCTTTTCCATGTTCTTCACGGCCGCCCATCATCCGCTTTGGCGAAACCAAGCTTTAACAAGCTTTGATACCCATCCTTCAAGGGACGAGCATCATACCCGTCTTGGCGAAGTATCTCGGCAGCCTTCAGGCAGCGCACTCCCGAGGCACAATGTAAATAAATGGGCTTGTCTTTGGGCAATAGCTGTCGCGCCGACTGGGGCTCCGCCTTCAGGCTCCTGAGCGGCACAAGCTTGGCATCGCGCAGATGGCCTTTGTTCCACTCCGCCTGTTCGCGAACGTCGATAAGCACTGCTTTCTTGCCGGCGAGCGCCTCTTTTACCGTTTGGATGGAGTCCTTGGTGTGCTCCTGGGCCACCGCTGACGCCGCGACCACCAAGGCGGCCGACAACCATGAATGCGTGAATCACTGTGCGTTTCGCGTGCATCGGACACCTCAAGGGTGATCGGTGGAACATTTAGGCATAGCTTTTGCAATTTGCAAACAAGGCCAATCCGTATCGAGAGGACACCGTCATGGCATCTTTCCCCAAGTTAGGCGACGTTTGGGGCATCGTTAAAATGGCCGCTTCTCAATGGGTGGATGACAAGGCGCCACGCTTGGGTGCCGCTCTCGCCTATTATACCGCTTTCTCGTTGGCGCCCTTGCTGGTGATCATCATCGCCATCGCAGGCTTTTTCCTGGGTGCCGACGCGGCGGCCGGCAGGCTTTCCGGGCAAATAAAAAGCGTTGTTGGCGAGCATGGGGGCGAGGCCGTGCAAACCATGGTCGAGGCCGCAAACAAGCCCGCCTCGGGAACGGTCGCCACGGTGGCGGGCGTCATCATGTTGATCGTCGGCGCCTTGGGTCTGTTTGGTCAGCTTCAAGATGCGCCTCAATACCGTTTGGGATGTTGAGCCAAAACCTGGCGCGGGATCTGGGGATTCGTCCGCGATCGCCTGCTGTCGTTCTCAATGGTGCTGGGCACTGCTTTCCTGCTTTTGATATCACTCGTGATCAGCGCGGCTCTTGACGCCCTGGGTGGGCTCATGGGTGAATGGCAAACGACGTTTATAGGCCACGCGGTGAACATCGTCGTCAGCCTTATTGTGATCATGCTGCTCTTCGCCATGATCTACCGCTTTCTGCCCGATGCCAAAGTTGCCTGGAACGATGTCTGGTTCGGCGCGGCCGTCACCACCGTCCTATTCACCATTGGCAAATTCCTTATCGGACTGTACCTGGGCCGCGCCGGCACGGCCTCGGCTTATGGTGCCGCGGGCTCACTGGCTGTTCTACTTATTTGGCTCTATTATTCCGCGCAGATCTTTCTGTTCGGCGCGGAGCTGACCAAAGCCTTCGCACTCCAATACGGCTCACGCATCGTCCCCAAGGAAAACGCGGTCGCCGTCCACCGCGAAACCAGCGCCGACCAACAAGTCCCGCGCGGCGTCGCACCGGCGCATTGATACCCATCTCCTCCTTGCTCCCCACAAGCCGCGGGTTGAGGTACTCCGAAACCCGCGGATGTCCTTCGATGCGCCTTTACCGACATGGCGCCTTTTAACGCCTCACGCGAATTTGTCGGTGCTACGGCTTAAATTGAGTCAGGCCAGCCTCCGTTTTTTGTCGATACGTGTAAAAATGTCAAAAGCGACAAAGAGGGGATTCGCGATGAAGTGGCGCTTATTGGGAGCTTGGAGCATTTGGGCCGCCTGCCAGGCGCCGGCCATAGCTCAAGAGACTATTGTGGCCCAGGAGTCCGCGCCGCGAGACGAAGCTTTCGTACACGCGCTGGCCGCGCCGGAGTGCCCCTGCGATCCTCCCCTGGTGGAAACGGAGCGACCCGACCGCCGCGTCCGCGCATTTGGGGCAGCGTGGACTACCTCATGTGGTGGGTTCGCAAAGGACCGACCCCGCCCCTCGTCGTCACTGGCTCCGCCGCCGACACTTTTCCCGGCGCCCTCGATCAACCCGGCACCCAAATCCTCTTCGGCAACCGCGACCTCGACTATGGTCGCTTTAACGGCTTGCGCCTCAGCCTGGGTGGCTGGCTCGATGGCGACAACCTTTTCGGACTCGAAGCCGGCGGTTTCGTGCTCGAGCGGCGCTCAGTCCAGTTCAGCGCGCGCGCCGACGCCAACGGCCAACCGTTTCTGGCGACGCCGTTTGTGAACGCCGTCACTGGCCGTGAGAACGTCTATTTTATCTCGCAAAACTTCGCCGACCCAAAGCTGACGGCCCAACTTACCGGAGCGGTCGGCATCGCCAGCAGCACGAGCCTATGGAATTGGGATCTTAACGGTACCGCCAACATGGCGCGCTCGAGCGCGTGGAGCGCCGACTTCTTGACCGGGTTTCGGCAGACGTCACTCCGCGAAGACTTGAGCTACGCCACGACGGTCAACAACATCATTCCCGGGGCGCCGCGCGCTTTTTGCAGAACGTCATCAATCCACCTTTCACGGTCTCGACATTGGATCAATTTCAAACGAGCAACCTGTTCAACGGGGGTCAAATCGGCACCCGGCTAGGCGCTCACTATGACATTTTCTCGATTGACGTCATCACCAAGCTCGCGCTCGGCTCGATGCACGAATCGGTGACGATCAACGGCGCAACCAGCACCACCGCGCCGTTGGCGATTAACCAGGCCGCCGGTGGTATCTTCGCCCAGACAAGCAACATCGGGCATTATAGTCGGGATGTCTTCGCGGTGGTTCCCGAGGTGAACCTGAACCTGGGCGTGCAAGTCACCCAGCGCATCAAGGCCTATGTCGGCTATTCCTTCGTGTATCTGAGCAACGTCGTCAGGCCGGGCGATCAAATCGATCGAAGCATCAACGTCAACCGAGTCCCCATCGACTTCAATTTCGGCACGCCCGGCGGCCCCAACCGGCCCGCGTTCGATTGGCGCTCCACGAGCTTTTGGGCCCAGGGAATAAACTTCGGCTTCGAGGTCACTTTCTAGACCGCAAGCGAGGGATTCCTCGCTTACGCTCAATCACCGCGACCAGCGCCTGCCCTTCCCGCCCCCTTCAGGCGGCGTGACCGGAGGCGACACTATCAAGACGCTGCTCGCCGTCGTCGTCGCAACGCCATCTTCCAACAATGTCGCGACGATCGGATATTGGCCCGGCGCGACGTCGGCGGGCAATGAAAACGTGACCGTGGCCACGCCGTCGGTCGTAGTTGTCGTGGAGACGGCTCCCGGCAAGCCCTGGACGGTGAATTGAATCGTCGCCGAGACCACGGGCCCGGTGTCGCCCAAAAGTTGGGCAGCAATGGTAACTGTCTGAACGTCGGAACTCGACACGACGGTCGGCTGTGTGGTGACCAATAGTTGCTTGAGCGCCGGCGACGATTCCGATGTATCGCCATTGTTGAGGTTGGTCGCCGTGGCGGTGATGGCCGAGCCGAGCGGCAGCGTAGTAACCGGCAACGTGAAGCTGACCATACCCGACGCGTTCGTGGTGACGTTGACGAACCCCAAAAACACCTGGGCCTGCGTAACAGTGTTGATGACCGGCGTCGCGAAGACTTCGATGCGAAACGGCGTCGATGGCACGCTCGCCAACGTGCCGGTCACGGAGGTCAGCGCCAAGGCGGTGATCAGCGGCGTGTTTTGTCCGTCATTGGGAGCCGGGCCAGGATTGACGCCGTTGGGCGTCGCCCGGTCGTTTCCGAGCGTGATGGCGGTGCCGGTGTTGCCGATGATATTGTTTCCCAAGACCGAGTCGTGCACCGTGGCAGTGTCAGTGGGCGCATTGCCGATGACCACGCCGTTGCCGTTGAAGGCGATGGTGTTGCCGCTGCCCAGGGTGGTGCCGCCGACGGTGTTGTTGGCGGCTCCCGAGTCGATAAAGATGCCGTCGATGAGGCCGCCCAACGCGGTTCTGCCAGTCGCCGTGGTGCCGATCAAGTTTCCTTGGATGCTATTGCCGCTGGTGCCGCCGCCGCTGACGGCGATGCCGGCCATGACATTTCCGGGGACAAGGGCTTGCTGACCCGGTGCGAAAGTCGGCGCCACGAAGGTAAACGTCGCCGGTTGGCCGGGCACCTCGGCGCCGATCACCGTGTCGGTGCCGTCGATGGAAACCGTTAGGTTGGAAGTTGGCGTGATGCCGAACTTGGATAAATCGTAGGTGAGCGTGCCGACCACATAGGTCGCATTGGGAGGCAGGGCGCTCGTTTGGCCGCCGGTCGTCACCGGCGTGTGATAGAGGAATTCGCCGGGAAAAGCGTTGACCACCGGACCCCAGTTGGTGCCGATGATGCTGGACGGCGTGAAATTGAACGCGGAAAAATCAGGCTGATTCGTCGCCGAGTTGACCGGTGCCAAGGCGGGGCTGCTGCCGCGCACGTCCACGCCGACATAAACCATCTCGTTGGGCAGTGAATCGGTGTAGTGGATGGCGATGGGGAAACTGGCGATGCTGCCGGCGATGTTCGCCGCTCCGAGGGTAAACACCGCGGCTTGTGTGCCTGGATTGGCGCCGGCCGGAACGCTCAGCCCGCCGACGATGACGTTCGGCGAGCCGGGCGGCGGTGCCGCCGATGGTGTTGCCCGAGGCGCCGCCGTCGACGCGAATGCCATCGATGCCGTTGCTGATCAGAACCGTGCCGGTTTGATCGGTGCCGATGTAATTGCCCAAAATCGAGTTGTTGTTTGACCCCTTGATTTCGATGCCGTTGCCGGTGAATTGCTGAATCACCAGGCCGCGCACTTCACTGGCGTCGCTCCCGGCATCCAATTCCAAACCGTTGGCGCCGTTGCCGGCACTAAAACCATTCAGGACAATGAGCGGCGGTCCGGTGTAGGAGCCTACGGATGGCGGAGGAACGTTGGCACCCTCGCCTTGCGACCAGCCATCAATGATAGCCTGATGCGTCAGCACCGGCAGCGGGCCGGCTGTATTGCCGCTGCCCACGTTGATGGTCGCCACCGATCCTTGGCCACCGATGGCGAACTGGATTATGTTGGCCGCAGTCCCCGCCGCGGCGTTACCGGATGCCGCTTGGGTATCAATCGCGGTGAGCACGTCGCGCAGCGTCACCTCGCCCGGCGTGGTGTCGTGCAGGATGTCGTTGGTCGTGTTGACGGTATAGCTGCTCGGCAAACAGCGGCATTCCAAAGGTTCCAGTAGCGGTCGATACCTCTTGGCCGGTTGCTCGGTTTTGCCATCGGACCGGCGCTGAAGCCAACGAAGGCGCATGGTTAGACTCGTAAAGTGAAGGAGTTGCGAGCAAAAAGCAGCTTCAGGTATTTCTAAATCAGCGTGCGGGATCTTGCGACACTAACCCGAAGCGTTAGCGAGGGATCCCTCGCTAACGCTTCGGGTTAGTGTCGCAGAATCACGCACCGTCATTTAGGATGCGCCGTCACCGCGCTGTTTCATTTTGGCTGGGGTAGCTCAAATATCCCAAAGCGCAAGCCTTTCCGCAAGGAAAAACCGGGCAAAATGCGCAGAGCCGTTGGTTTACTAATAAATGCTTTGACGGCATTAAGTTGCGCGTGATATTGTTACGCCATCACCAAGACCGATCAGGTCAATCTTGCGCAATATTAAAGTGCGATGACCAGTCCGCGGGGGTGCCGAGTGAACTTTTTTGAACGACCTCCATCGACACAGTGGGCAACCTTGAAGTACCGCGGCGAAAAATTCGCGGAGGTCTGGTTCAAGCCCGAGGATGACACTTTGGCGCTGGCGTTTCGTATCCTCCAGCGGAGTTTTCTAGATCCGGGAATGGGTCAACAATTGACCATGGAAAACCTCCTGAGGGCCGTGGGCATAGCGCGTCAGGACGTTGACTCATGGCACCATGGAGACGTTTCTCATGCCGGCATGAATGGGTCCAATCCCGATTTTAGCAATCCCCTGCCGCCGCCTCCGCACGACGATGCCGAGGTACACGTTTACGTCCGGCTGAAGCCGCCGCCCCCAGCCCTTGCTTGCAGTGAAACGAATGAGTTGGAGATTTCCGCGGTAAAATGGCAAGATCTCGAAGCACGGTGGAAGGTCATATTGGGGTTGGAAGCCACCATGGAGACTTTGCGCATAAGCATGGAAAGCCTTCGTTCGGAGATGGAAGCCTCGTCGAGGAAGACGTTGACGACGGAAGAAAAGGTCCACGCTCTGCGCCTGACGTGGCGCAATGGACCAAGGCAAAAAACCGCGTTCACCACGGCCTGCCGAAGGTCAAAGAGTTTCTGCATCGTGCCACCTGGGGCTCGGTTCACCGGAAAGAAAGCACCTTGAGGAACTCTACAAGAATCATATTCAACCTCATGTTCCCTTCTCCCAAATGGATAAAGTGCTGGAACAGCTGGAAAGCATGCAAAAAGACCGCCAAATCTTATCCGCGCATGGTGCCACGGTCTACCATGAATGCAAAAGCGTCTCACTAGAAGTGCAGGGGGCGTTGAAGTCGCTTCAAAGCAATGCGGCTGCCAATGCCCGCAAGAAAAAAGGCGGAACCGTGCCAAGGGCAAGTTCTTCTAATCGCGCCCTTCACCGTGGGACGGCTCTCCTGAGCCGTCTTTTCTACCGGGTTGCTCAGAAAAGCCGTTCCACGATGGCGAAGACTACTAAATAACGGTACGTGATTCTGCGACACTAACCCGAAGCGTTAGCGAGGGATCCCTCGCTAACGCTTCGGGTTAGTGTCGCAAGATCCCGCACGCGGATTTAGAACCCGACCCGTGTTTCGGGACGTGCCGGCGCAAGGTCCGAGGAGCGTCGAGCCGGGGCCGCCGACGGAGCAGGCGGCGCGGGCACCTCCGGACTTACTGGGCTGACGCCGCCTGCGGGGACAGCCGTTCCCGGTGCTGGACGATTCGGATTAGCGTCGCGGGAAATGCCAGGAGCCGTGTTCGTGCTGCTACGAACGCCGGACCGTTGATTTTGGTGCATCAACTGGATCAGCATGTCCAGCTTCCGTTCAACATCTTGCAAGCGCCGATCGAAATCGCCGGATGTGGTTCCCGGCTGCGCTGGAATGCCGCTCCGGCTCACGCCGGCGCCGCCGGGGTGTGGCGCTTCCCGGCAAGGCGGAGGGGGCCTGGGCAATGTCACCGGACCCGGTGCGCCTGTTGACCGAAGGCGTCGTGGCCGACGCATTGGGCTGCCCGGCCGCGCCATTGAATTGTTGCTGGCCGTGCTGCAGATCGTGCATGCGCGCATCCAATTCTCGGCGCGCCTGCGCCAAGTCTTGCTGCATCCGTTTAATTTCCTGTTGCATTCTTTCCACCGCCGAGAATGGATCCTGCTGATCACCGAAGCGCTCGACTCGAGGAGTGTCTCCGCCCGCAGTGCGATTGCGCCACGCTCGCAGCTTGGTGAGCGAAGAGTGTGACCCCGGTGAGCACACCACTCAAAACCGTCAACGTTTTGCCACGCAACATCATTTGTCGGCCCTCCTGAAAAGGTTGGAGCGCGTAAGGCCCTTATGCCAAGCACCCATATACAAGACGACTTGTCTGAGTTCAGAGGATAAGACAGAATGACTGAGATGTCAAGAGGCGGTTGAAAAAAAAGATGGTGGGCTTCTTGCAGGCGCCAATCTCTTGATTGGCGCTTTATAGCAGGCCAAGCAGAGAATTGCCGCTCTCGGGCATTATAACTTGGGCGGTGCTGGCAAGGGAATGTCGGGAGTCGAGCCGTAAATACGCGTGCTTTCTTCTTCGATGATGGGACCGGATTCCAAGACGGGGCTGCGGACTTCCATGTGAAAGCGGACATCGCCTGCCTTCAGGGCTTCGACTTCGACGGTGTAAATCAACGTTTTGCCAGGCTCCAAACTCGCCCATTTCGGGAAGCTGATCACTTGGCCGACGATGTTTGGCTTGGTGGGGCCTTGAGTGTCCAGCACTTTCATTTCCGCCGGCACGGTGGCTTGCACTTCGATGTCGGTGGCCGGCACCGTGCCTTGATTCGTTATCTTGATGTCATAGCCGACCTTGTCGCCGATTTTTGCCGGATCACCCCGATCCACCATTTCCGTGCGCAAGGCGGGCAAGCCATAAATCTCCAGCGGGGCCTGCGCGTCCTTGCGCAATCCCGGATCGGCGGTTGCGGTGACGCTTTGCACGGCGGCCTTGGTCAGCGCCAACGCACGCGTCGAAAGTTGTAGCGTCCGTTCTTCGTGCGGATTAAGGTTGCCGATGTTCCAGACCACCTCGCCGGCCACAAGTTGGCCCCCTTGCGTGGCACTCAAGAACTGTTGCTCGGCCGGCAGCTTGTCACGCACGACGACATTGGCCACGGGTGAATCGCCGGGGTTGCCGACTTTGACCGTCCAATCGGCCGGCCGACCTTGGTAGCGCGTCCGCGGGCCATCGATGGACAGGCTCAGCTGCGGCTGACCAACCGTAAGCTCGTGGATTGCCTGGTCGCTGATGTTGCCGGCGGACGCCACGACTTTGGTGACGAACTTGCCGGCACGGCGCGGCGTCAGCACCAAGGATGCGCTCTTGGAATTCTGCGCAGGCACCTCCCCCAACTGCAAGGTCACCGTCTGAGCGCGCGACTTCGTGCTCCAGCCCCTCGTCAAACTGGGCCTTCAGGGTCACGTCCGCGAGCGGCACATTGTTGGGATTGGTAACGGCGATTTGATAGGTCACCGGCACGCCGACCATACCCGTCGGCGGCGCTGTCAGCGTCACGCGCAAGGACGCCGTCGTTACCTGGGTGGTGACGCACTTTTCGTCCTTTTGGCCTTCCTCGGTCGCGAGCGCCACGCAACTCGTAACCGGGCCGGGTCGCAATGTCTTGAAGACCGCCTGGATTTGGTGCGTCTGCCCGGGCGGCAACGTGCCAAGGGTCCATACCAGTTGCTTGCCGTCAAGCACAGCCGCCGGCGGTTGCGCACGCAAGTACTGCAGGCCGTCTGGAATCGCACTGGTGACGGTCATCGACTTGCTTTCGATCCGGCCCGAATTGTTGATCGCAGTGGCGAAGACAACGTCCTGGCCCAGAACGGCGCTGGGCGGCCCCGCATGCGTCAGGGTCACGTTCGGCGCCAGCCACTCGATGGCTGTCTCGCCTTTCGCAATGGTGATGCCGGCACCCGTCGGAGACGTCGGATCGGGCGGCCTGATGATTTCGATGCCGATGCGGTTGGTGCCGAACGCCGGCATGAGTTGCGCGATGGCCACTTGCGCGTTGCCTTCCAAGTCGCTGACCGACGTATATTCCGTGGTGCCGCTCGGCTTGAAGATCGCGGCCGGACCGTCGAGGATCTTGTAACGGACTCGGTATTTCGCCAGCGGCTGGCGGTCGGTGTGGCGGAAAATCTTCGTGGTGAAGACGTGCTCCGAGCCGGCGCGGGCGGCCGCGGGCGGCGGAAACTCCCAGTTGGCGTCCACCCAGCGGCAGGTGACGAATACCTTGCCCTTGTCCCAGTTGGCGATGCCGGGGGCGTAGGCCGTGATGTGCGTATCCCCTTCGACCGCCGATGTGACCACGCACCAGGTTTGCCCGGGGCGGATGACGAAATCATCGCCGGGATTGTCGTTGCCGCGGTTGAACGAGTGCTCGTTGCAAGCGGTATAGCTGACGCCATGCTTGGGCCCGGTCTTGTAGCCGCGCCCCGGCGTGACGCCCGCTCTCATCCACCTCGATTAAATTACCGACCCCCTCGAGCATCCATTCGACGCGGCGGTTGCGGCGCGGCTGGCCCTTTTCATCGTAGACCGTCGCGATGAGCACATATTGCGTGCGCACCTGGTTGGTCGATTCGAGCGGTCGCACTTCCAGGCGCACGGCGTGCGGGTCGAAGTTGGCGTAGTAGCCGGGGCTGATCGGCTTGGCGTGCGTTTGGATCACATCGCCGAACGGCAGCAGATAGGGGAAATAGCTGGGGTTTTCGTTGCCGCCAAAGCAGCCGGACAATAAGCCCGCCAGCCCGGCCAGCAGCCCAAGGCACATCCTGTGCACCACCCGCCTCATCGATTGAGATCTCCCGCCCGACGCCGGTCCGCGCCCTCGATGTAGAAATAATCGCTGGCTGTATAAGCAATTGCCGGAAGTTTACAAGGGGAACTGGGGGAACGGACGGGGCAGGCGGGAGATTGGGCAGAAGCGATGGTTCAGGCGAGCCGGAAGCGTCATACCCTCAGTGCTTCGAATATCCCACCGGTCCAACGCTGCGGCTCGCCAAAGCGACTATAATCGGTCACGCAACGTTGTATTCTTCCGCGATCGGCATCAGATCAGCTAGCACTTCAGCGGGGCTTTGGTAGCGGTCTTCCTGGTGCTTGGCGAGCATGCGCATGACCACGACCTCGAAGGCGCGCGGGATCGACTTGAGGTGCTTGCGCGGTCTGACTGGAGTGCCGCCGCGAATGGCGGCCATCGCTTCTTTGAGCGTTTCACTGCGGAATATGGGCCGGCCCGTGATGACGTGGTAGACGCTCGCACCCAGACTGTAGAGGTCGCACAGAAAGTCGATATACGACTTGTCGCCGTCCACTTGCTCGGGAGCCAGATAGGTTCGCTCAGCCGTTCGCTTTTGATCCATGACGGTGGCTTGAAGCAAGCTACCCTTGAAGGCCTTCAGGAGACGGAGATCATTGAGCAAAACCACATGGTCCTTGGCGCGTACGAGAATGTTTTTGGGGGTGACGTTGCCGTGCACCAATTTATGCTGCTTGGTGAAATCCAAGGCCCGGGTAATGTGCAAGGTGACACGGAGGCCCAGTTGCCAAGAGTTCTTGGGGGATTCGTCAAGCTCCAATAGTATCTGCGCAAGGCTTTTGCCTTCGATGCACTGCTGGGCCATCCAGCAATACGGCCCGTCTTGCCGGCGGCGTAAAGCGGGACAAGGTTTGGGTGTGGCAGGGCAATCGCGGTGGCCATCGCATGGTTGAACTGCTGCAATTCTGCCTCGCCGTGCGGAAAATCCGGTGACAACACCTTGAGGGCGACGGCGTGGCCCGTTCGCTGCTCGCGGGCACGGAAAACCACGCCATGGTGTCCGTGACCGAGAACCGGGCCAACCTCGTAGGCGCCCAACAAATGGCCCGTCAATTCCTGCAAGCGATTCAGGGGCATCAAGGGCGGCGAGCCGGGTTCGGTATCGTCAGGCAGCACTTCCAGGTCAGCAACTTCGACGGCCTCTTCGTCCGCGGTTTCCAACCGCGATCAAGTCATGATGCGTTGGTGCCGCGGGCCTGGGCGTGCGCGGCGGCATGGGAGCAAACACTTCGATCGGCGGGTTGCGCAACTCTTTCTCGACCGCCATCAGTGTTTGCGCCACCTCAGCGGCGCCCGCCGGCCGCTCATCGGCGTCCTTTTCCAAAAGCTGCATGATGAGCTTGCCCAGTGGCCACGGGACTTCGGGATTTATGTCCCAAACCGGTTTCGGGTCTTCGAGGCGCAAGGGCAGTGATCACCGCGAACGCATCGTTGCCGCGAAAAGGGAGCGTGCCGGTAGCCAGGTGGTATAGAACGATGCCCAGGCTGAAAAGGTCCGAGCGGCCATCGAGCGCTTGGGACTGCGCCTGCTCGGGCGACATATACGACGGTGTGCCCAAGATGACGCCCGGGCGAGTCAAGCTCGTGTCTTCCTCGACCACCCGCGCCAGGCCGAAGTCCAAAATCACCACGCGATCGCGCGGCTCGACGAGCCAAAGGTTGCCCGGTTTGATGTCGCGATGTATGAGCCCGCGCTCATGGGCCGACGCGAGCCCCTCCGCCGTTTGCCGGCCAAGGCGCGCCACTTGCAAAGGGGTCAAGCGATGCTCGCGCGGCGAGCCGCAAATCCAGCGGTTCCCCTTCGAGGAGCTCCATGGCCAAGAACGGCACGCCCCGGTCGACGCCGACCTGGTAGATCGTGATGACGTGCTCGTTTTTCACGGCCGCCATCGCCTGCGCCTTGCGCAGGAAGCGTTGCCGATTGATGAGTTTTCCGGCCACATTCGGCAGCATCGCCTTAATAGCCACCGGTCGCTTGAGCACGATGTCTTCAGCCAGAAAAACCACCCCCATGCCGCCGGCGCCGAGAATTTTCAGCATGCGGTAGGAGCCCAAGCGGCCCAGTTCATCGTCAGCCTGGGGAGCGGCCAGAAAGGAGGTAAGCTCCGACTTTTCCGGCGCCGCAGCGCTGGTGGGAGGCGGGGGACCGTCACCGGACCAAGACAATGTTCGATCGTTATTGTTCGCTTCAGCCGCCAGCGATGGATTCAGCGCGGTCTGACCGGCGCGGTCAAGCGCGTTGCCCCGGGTTTGGTGGCATCATTCAGCAAACCGTTTCCGGGCTCAAGGTTTTCGGACGCCGGCGAATCCAACGGCGCGAGCGCGTGACCGCAGTGCGGACACGAGGTGGCGCTAGGGCTTAAGTCCAACGGCTCGTTGCAGCCGGGACACACAAGGACAGTCATGACAGGCCCTTAAACTCCGGCGAATCCTCAACGACGTTATGGTTGGCATCCCGCGTCCGAACACGTGCTCGGCGCGAACAGTTACTTGTTCACCGGCATGTAATTATCGCACACGCTGACTCGCCAAATCAAGATAGTTGTACTTTACCGATCCGATCGCCGCCTGGGAATCGGAGAAAAATAGGCCGACGTTAGCGATTGTGCGTCGTTTACCTTGTGTGGACGGTAACTGGCCACTTTTGCTCGGTATCAATGTTTCGTCCGGGTTCTATGCGCGGCTTGTGTATATCGCTTTCGAAAGGCAATCGGGTGACCTTGACACCTCGCAGGGTTTATGCCAGAAGGCGGCGCTCTTCTCTGTGGGGGGGAGGGATTGGCAGGCGCTTTTGGCAAGCGTTGAAGGTGGGCACACATGAACGCGGAGCCGCAGACGGATAGTCGGGGACGACGGGGATATGTGGGCCGTGCCGGCCGCTCGCTCGGGCAGCTTTGGCAAGTCCCCATGTTCTTTATCGGTCTCGTGTCCTTTGGCTTGACGTTCATCACCGCACCCTCGCGCGGCGATCCCGCGGCGACTGAATTTCAAGCAGAGTTGACGCGCCTAAGACAAGGGCTGCAACCTGATCGGGAAAAGCCTGCCATTCTGGTCGCTCAGGCGGAAAACCTGTTGGCGCGGCTGTCCCAATTTCACCGCCATGCCGGCGAAACTCAATTTCTTGCCGGCAGTGCTTATTTCCGTCAAGCTCAGGCATGCGCCGTGGAAAGCTTGGCTGCCAATCAGAAAAAGGCCGTCGCCCACTTGGAGGAAGCGCTTGCCCTGGGCGTATCGGCCAACGATCAACCCCCGCTGCGCTTCCGCCTGGGCCTCATGCTCTTTCAGCAAGGCAAGGATCACAAACGTGCCGTCGAATTGATGGCCCAGTCCGTCGAAAAGGCGCCGACCACCCTGCACGCGGCTACGGCACCTTGGTGGATGCGTATTTGGCGCTCCCCAAGCCCAATCTCGATGCGGCCATCGCCGCCAACCAAAAGCAATTGGAGGTTATCGACGAGCGCCGTGCCGAGGACGTGGCCCAAGCCCGCCTCATGCGCGGCGAACTGCTTCTTCGCAAAGAGCAGCGCCTGGAAGTGCTCAAGGAACTCGAGCGGATCGGCAAAGGGCGCTCCGCAGCCCGTCCGCGTCAAAGCCCGCCTCTTGCAAGCGCGCATTTGCACGGAGGAAGGTCTTTGGAACCGGGCCATCCCCGTGTGGAAGGAGTTGCTCAAGGATGCTGCCGCCATCGACGGCGGCAAAGCGCGTGCGCTCTATGAGCTTGGGCTGGCTTATAAAAGCAGTACGCCGCCGCAAAACGACGAAGCCGCCACCCAATGGGAACAAGCATTTGCCCTGGGCGGCGGCGACGGCCAGGCGGCCGGTATCCGTCTAGGCGAGATCAAGCTCCTTTATGGCCCCAAGGCCGATGCGCCCGGGGCCCTGGCCATTTGGTCCAAAGCGCTCGCCGACATTCACACCGCCAACGACTACAAAATTCAGGCCCTCGAGCTCAAGCGGGCCCGCGCGATTTTGGAAAACGCCTGTATCTATTTCCTCGATAACCACGATTACGAGCGCACCCGGCAAGTCGCCGAGTTGTACAAACGCATTGCTCAGCCGGGCCTCGCCGAAGAGCGCATCGCTCAGGCTGCCGAAGGCCTGGCGCGTGCCGCCATGGACAAAGCCACCCGCCTTGGCACGGCCGACGATAGCGACAAGATGCAAGAAGTTCGCGCCGAGTTTCACCGGGCGGCCGTCGCCTATGAGGAAGCCGCCGTCGCGCGTGTGGAGGGAACGGCGCTGATCTACTGGCGCAGTGCCCAGTGCTATTTGGCTGCCCAAGACTTCGCCCGCGCCGGCGCGGTCCTCGGTAAATTCGTGTCTCTCGAAAAAAACGAGACACGCCTGGCGGAAGGCTACTTGGCCTTGGCGGAAGTTTTCGCGAGGCTCGGCAACAAAACCAGCGCCCGCGAGTTCTATTACAAGTGCATCCAGTTCCCGGGCACTCCCTTCGAGTCGCGGGCACGCTATCAACTCGCCCTCGAGGAAATCGACAAGAAAAATTACGAAGAGGCCAAAGGCATCTTGAAGCAAAACGTCGTCCGGCAAGTGCCTGTCCTAGATCGAAAAGCGCATGAGCAATCCATCTACAAATTGGCCGAGCTCAATTACCTGATGCACGACTTTGTCACGGCGGCCATCTACTTCAAGCAAGCCATCGAGCAGTATCCTAATCACGCTGACCTTTGCGACGCCCGCGCCCTGTTCGCCGATTGCTACTGCAAGCTTGCCGAGCTGTCACAGAAGAAATTCCTGGACGCCAAGGACGACGGCACCAAGGCACATCACCAAAACGACCGCCAAAGTTGGCTGGCACAAGCCGCCGGCGTCTATGACGCCTTGGCCGACGAGCTCGAGCACAAGGCACGCCAGACTCCCCTTGTCCCCAAAGAATTAGGCTTGCTGCGTGAGGCGCTGTTCACGGCGGCGGAGTTGAAATTCAACATGAACGAATTCCCCGAAGCGCTGCGCCGCTATGAGGTCATCCAGGATAAATATCGCAAAAAGGCCGAAGGCTTGATCGCTTGTCAAAAAATCTGGCATTGCGTGGCCGTGCTAATCGACTCTCCAAGCCAAGCGCGCATGGCCGTGGCCGCGATCACCGACGGCGCTCAAAAAGTTCAAGACCGATCTCGAAACCATGCCCGAGGAAAGCGACGCTTTCCGTGGGCAAGGAGTCTATAGCAAGAAAGACTGGGAAAACTGGATGCGCTGGGTCGACACTCAGCTCCATCCTCCCGCCCAAGCTCGCCGCCCAACACCCGTTGTTGACTGAATCGCCGCGCAAGCGCTCTTTACCCCGAAGCCGCGGGATGAGGTACTCCGAATCTCGCGGCTACTTGCATTCACGTCGCCCATCGGGGAAAATGACGCCTTATCCGTTGCGTCAAGCACCCCGAGCCGGAAGGCCGACCATGCTCACGTTTCGCACGCCGGGTCCACGCCTGTGCGACAATCTTTCGCGGCGCGAGGCTTTTCACGCGGGCGGTCTCGGTTTGCTGGGTCTGTCCTTGCCGCAACTCATGCGCGCTCAAGCTTCGGCTCTGCCGGTGGCCGCGGGCCGCGCGCAAGTCCTGCATCGTCGTTTTCCTCATGGGCGGACCGCCGCAACATTCGACCTGGGACCCCAAGCCCGACGCACCCGCGGAGATTCGCGGCGACTTCGGTCCCATCGCGACCAACGTCCCCGGAATCCATGTCAGCGAATTGCTGCCGCGCCTGAGCCGCGTGGCCGACAAGCTTTGCATCTTGCGCCGTCTCCACCAACGACAATGCCCATTCCTCCAGCGGCTATTACATGCTCACGGGCCAACCCCATGTGCCCATGAACGTGGAGAATGCCAATCCCGGAGCGCCCAACGATTGGCCCAGCCTCGGCGGCGTCGTGCAGCGCCTTCGCCCCGGCCGGAGCTGCGCTGCCTGCGGCGGTTCGCCTGCCGCAGCGCATTTTCAACACCGATGGCTCGGTCTGGCCCGGCCAAGATGCCGGCTTTTTGGGCCGCGCCGCCGATCCCTGGCTGCTCCATTGCGAGCCGAGACCTGAGCGCTTCGGCGTCCCCGACTTCACGCTCGACGCCCACGTCCCCGCGCCGCGCCTCGAGACCCGCGGCTCGTTGCTGCGCGAGCTCGACCAAACCTTTCGAGCGGTCGAACGCGCCGGCATCTTGACACAATACGACCAGCAGACACGCCAAGCCTTCGACCTTCTACGCGCGGCCCAATCGCGCAACGCCTTCAATCTGGAGCATGAGACGATCCAGATGCGCGAACGCTATGGGCGAGGCCCGTTTGGTCAAAGCGTCTTGCTGGCGCGGCGCTTGGTCGAGGCGGGCGTGGGCTTGGTGCAGGTCAATTGGTATCGCGGCCCGGACGAGCCGCCGGATAATCCCTGCTGGGATTCGCACACCGACGAAAGCGCCCGCTTGAGGACTGCCCTGGCGCCGGCGATGGATCAAGGCGTCGCCGCCCTGATCGACGACCTCGCTCAGCGCGGTCTGCTCGATGAAACGCTGGTCGTTTGCTTGAGCGAGTTTGGCCGCACGCCACGTTTCAATGCCCGCGGCGGCCGCGATCACTGGGGATATGGCTTCTCGATCGCCCTCGCGGGCGGCGGAGTGCGGGGCGGGCAAGTTCACGGCTCATCCGACAAGATCGGCGCCCATCCGAAAGAGGGGCGCGTGCTGCCGCAGGACGTGACCGCGACGGTGTTTCATTGCCTGGGCTTTCCCCCGACGACGGAAGTACACGACACACTCGGCCGCCCACTCGCCATCAGTCGAGGTCAGGTAATCCAGGCGATTTTGTGACACCAACCCGAAGCGTAAGCGAGGGATCCCTCGCTTACGCTTCGGGTTGGTGTCACAAAATCGTGGGCGTTGATTTAGGCAACTGATTAAAAAGCAGCCACACCTAATTGTCGGTTGGCCACTCCCTTACGATCGCGGCTCGAATTGAGTTTCGATGGCGCGATGCCTGATGACGACCGCCGCGTGCGCTCCTCTTTAAACGCCGTAAGCAAATCAGCGCGGATTTCATAGTCGGCGCCGCCGCAGCGGTCCCACTCGCGGATGATGAGCGAGGTCGCGGGGTTGAGGCCGGCAACGCGGTTGAGCCAGCAGATGCCGGCATCCAGAGTCAGATGAGCGGTTTGGGGATGGTTCCAGCCGAGTTGAGTGGCCAAGCAGCCCATGGGCACGGCGCGGGTGAAGCTGCCGTGAATGAGCAGCGGGCTCCCTTTTTCGAGCAATTCGATGACGCGTGCCAAGCCCTGTTCGGTGACGTTGGGCAACCACGAGGTTTGCAATTCGTGCAGGCATTCTTGCGATAGCATGGCCAGCCCTCCTTTATGTGCGCCATTACAAGTGGGTACGGGTAGCGACCAACGCGCGGACGAACGCGATCAACCGAAATCCAAGGAACTATTGCGTTTACAAAAACCGCCCCAAAATCGCGGGCAGTAGGGTAAAAAACCCCGCCGTTCGCTAGCGCGAAGCGGCGGGGCCGGAACAGAGAAGAGGCCGAGCAAACTAATGAGTAACAGTAATCAACCCGCCAAAGGGTGTCAATAGCGATATTTGAACATTTTGCAAGTGGGGTGGTAGCCCAAATGTGGAAGCCGAATGATGGGCGTCACCGAGCCAAAAAATGCCACCGGTCGCTGACGCTCACGGCTCGCCAAAGACTGGCGAGCCGTGAGCGTCAGCAAGTGCGCATCCGTGAAGACGATGCCATCGGGCAGCGCATTCGTTGCCATGTTAATTGCAGGGTTGGGTGCCATGCAACGCCAGTAATTATTTCTCACGCCGCATCGCTGTTAACCTTTTGCAATTCATTCTTTTGAGTGACTGACATCTTGCGGAGTTTAGGCGGTTTTGGCGGCTTGTGTGGCTTGCGGCGCGGCCAAATGCGGCTGGCTTTGGCGCTGGTCCGTTCGCGACGCTCGGCTTGGGCTTCGCGCAGTCGCTGCTCGTACGCCGGTCGGCGTCCCTGCGGCTGGCTGTGCATCTCCGCACGGATGGCCTTCAGAATTTTAACTGGACTACACTTTACTTCCCGATCACAAGCGCTCACCGTGACCGCTCGCCGCGGCTGGCGCGCGATTGCGCCAAGATGCCTTGGCCCATCAGCAACTGCATGGCCAGCCACGACCCTTCCGCTTCACGATGCACCAAACGAACGCTCCGACTCACGAGTTTCACCTTGTTCAGCGTATGCTTGTACGTTCGAAAGCAGCCCTCATTTTGCCAACGCCAACGATACATCTGTCCGGCCAAACGATGCGAAAGACGTTTTTTGTCCATCACATTGGTCAAGAGCCAAAGGTCATGACGTTGGTGCTTGGCCCGTATGCGAATCAAACGCAAACGGAGCGGATGGAAACCCCCGCCCTGGCGATCCCGCCGTGACGGCCAATAGTACACCTCACCTTCCCGATAGCGATCCATCCGCACGCGCTTAAGCGTGTGCAACCTCACATTCGACGACATCCGCACCAAGAACATCACGTCTCGGCGCACCATCTGCTCCGCCAGACGATAGCCAAAGTAACCCGCATCGGTCACGAGCAAGGCCAGTCGCGGCAGCAGGCCCAGCATCGACCACACCTTTTCCTTCGGAGTTCGTTGCCTGCTCATAGCCGCTTCTCCCATAACCGAATGGCTTGCTTTGAACACAACCCATTCATTGTGACGGGAAGCGGCTTTTTCAGCTGCGCCAATGCATCTGCCAGCTGAGGCAAATCTCCAACAGATCCCTAAGCCTAGTCATAAGATACATCCATTGACTTCAACGATTCGTTCCCGGCGTTGGGTGGCACCCAGGTGGCACCTTTTTTCGCCTTCTCGCCACTGCCTTCCTTTGTGTACACTCACGAGCCGAAAGGAAGGGCGGCCATGGATGGTCTGGATATGTTGCGCGTGGTGATGGTGCACGATTGGCTGACGGGCATGCGCGGCGGCGAGAAAGTGCTCGAAGTCTTTTGCCGGCGCTGGCCCGACGCCTCTCTTTATACCTTGCTGCACAAAAAAGGCATCGACCTCGCCAGCCATCGAAGCGCTCCGCCCACGCACCAGCTTCTTGCGGTTCTTTCCAGGCGTCCACCGCTATTACCGTTACTTGTTGCCGTTGATGCCGCGCGCCGTCGGTCTGGCGCTTGCCCGAGTGCGACTTGGTCCTCAGCAGCAGTCATTGCGTGGCCAAGGGGGTGACCGCACCGCCGGGTGTGCCGCATGTTTGTTATTGCCACACGCCGATGCGTTACGCCTGGCACATGCGCGATTCTTATTTCAAACGAAGGGGACCAAAAGCCTGGCTCTTGGACCGCTTGCTGGCGCGGCTGCGCGCTGGGATCGCGCGACGGCGGACGGCGTTACCCATTTCATCGCCAATAGCAAGGTGGTCCAGCAGCGGATACGTGATTGCTATGGCCGGGCCAGCGAAGTCATCCATCCGCCGGTGGACACCGATTATTACTCCCCTGCCCCGCTGCCGCGCGAGAACTTTTATTTGGTCATGTCCGCGTTCGCGCCCTATAAGCGTCTCGACCTCGCGATCGAGGCCTGCAATCTGCTCAAACGGCCCCTGGTGATAATCGGCACCGGCCAGGACGACCGGAAACTGCGGCAACTCGCCGGGCCCACTGTTCGATTCCTGGGTTGGCAAGCCGATGACAG
Organism: uncultured Planctomycetota bacterium; assembly: GCA_963750865.1. Lineage (GTDB taxonomy): Bacteria > Planctomycetota > Planctomycetia > Gemmatales > Gemmataceae > CAVVSQ01. The sequence continues at coordinate 54,559 of CAVVSQ010000008.1, read as the reverse complement.
CGTGCGCGATCACATGCGCCGCTGCCGGGCGCTCTGTTTCCCGGCGAGGAAGATTTTGGCATCGTCCCAGTCGAAGCGCAAGCATGCGGCACACCCGTGATCGCCTTCGGCCGCGGCGGCGCCACCGAAACCATCGTTCCCCTGCATCACGGCAACGCCGAGCCCACCGGCGTCTGGTTCGATGAGCAGACAATTGGCAGCCTCGCAGCCGCCATCGAGATGCACGAGAAGCACGCCGCCGATTTCAATCCGCACGCGCTCCGCCTGCATGCCCTTCACTTCAATGCCGACCGCTTCGTGCGCGAGATTTTCGGCTATCTCGCGAAGATCATGGAAGTGAAAGACGTCCGCCGCGCCGCGTGAACTCTCACGTATTCTCCCCCCTTACGAAGGGGGGCCGGGGCGGGTGCCATCCGCGGGTTTCGGAGTACCTCAACCGCGGCTTGGTGAGAGTGCCTTGCATTCTTCCCCGCAATCGAAGAAAATCCACCTTCACACACAAACGAGCGCCGCGACGCAAAGGGTATGGCGGGAGCGATGACCAAATTCGATTGGCCCACGATGGCATTGTTGAAGGGCGTGCTGCGCGAGCCGACGCCGGATGAGAGCCGCATCATTTTGTGGCGACGGGGCAGGACCGAGCCAGGCTATCAGTATTGGGAGCGGATCGCCAATGTTCCGGGTGCCGAGATTTTGGAGCAACAGGGCGTCTGCTTCACGCCCGCGACCAGCATGCCGGCACGTCAAAAGCTCAAGGGTTTGCTCGGTAAGCTCGTCGATTGGCTGCGAAAGCCGGCGGCAACCGGCCGCTGGATGCTGCCGACGGGTGAGTTTGTCGAAGAGACCGGCACACGGGAGCAAGGTTTGCTGTTCGCCTGGCAAGCCGCGCCCGCCGAAGCGACGACCGCTCTGCCAACTGCATGGTTAGGCGAGCGGACGCATTGGCAGGTAGGCGCGAATCTATTCGTCGTGGGCCCAGGCCCATCCACGTCAATCCTCGGCGAAGACACTCCCAACCTGCTCGGAAATCCAAAAGTCCAAGCCGAGCAACGGCTCGCGGAGGCCCGCAAGGCCGGCGACCGGCATGCCGAAATCTCCGCGCTCATCGACCTGGGAATCGCCTCGGCCCGCACCGGCGACGGCCACCACGGATTGGCGGCCATCGAAGAGGCGCTGACCGGCGGCGCGCAGCCTCGGTGACCGCGCCTTGGAAAACGATGCGCTCGCCAATCTCGGCATGGCGTTGCTTGCAACCGGCCAGGCGGCGCGGGCCCTCGAAGTGCTCGGCCAAGCGCTCGCCTTTGCCCGCGAGACGGGCGATCGCTACCTGGAAAAAAGCACTCTCGCAAGCATCGCGGTCGTCTTGGCCAACATGCGAAACTTCAGCGAAGCACTCGTCAGCTCCGAACACGCCTTGGCATTGGCCCGCGAACTGGTCGATCGCGCCGCACGAAGCGGACTTGCTCTGGTTTCAATCCATTCAGCAGGCCGAACTCGGACACGCGGACGAAGCCGCCAAGCTCGCCCAACTGGCAATCGACATCCACGCCAGCCTGCGCAGCCCGCACGTCGCCTGGCTAACCGCCCAACTCAAGAAATTCCGCCCACCCCGGCGAACCCCGCCACCCGCTACGCCTCCGTCGCCGCGGCACCGAAAGTCCTACTACACCGGACCAACCGCTGTTAAAACACAGGTCGTCGTCCCACCCGCAACGGTGTCGGCGACCGCCCCGTGCGACCCCGGCCTCTTGCGCGGGCGCTCAGCGCCGTCAAAGCGCTGGAAAGCAGCGCAACGTCCGGCATGAAAACCGTCACCGCCGAAGTCTTTCAAAGACGCCTGGAACAATGTGCCGCCTGCCCCCAGCACACCGGCATGCGCTGCAAACCCTCCGGCGCTTCACCAGCGCCAAGGCGTGGTTGCCGCATGAGAAATGTCCGCTGGGGAAGTGGGAGTGAGCCGCGCGTCGGCGCGGGTCTCCTGACCCCGCCGCTTCGCGACCGCAGGTCTCCATCCCTTTCGCCCGCCTCCGATCCCAACGTGGACTAGCAACTCTGACATTAATTTCTCGCGGATTATTTATCTCATGTTGCAAAAACAGGAAGACCTACGGTCGGGTATAGCGGCGGGGTCAGGAGACCCGCGCCGAGCCGGGGTAGCACGAAAGAATAACCTACGATTCGCTTTTGTCACCAATTCACACTTGCTTTACTACACCGCATGAGCTAAAACATAGTAATCCTATGTATCGAGTTCCTTTGTCATTTAGCATCATGGACACCGAACTTCTCAAAGGCACGCTGACTTTGCTCATCCTCTCGCTCTTGAGTCGCAAGGCGATGTACGGCTACGAGATCGCCGCCACGGTCCACCGCGACACCGACGGGGCGTTTACCTGGCGCGAGGGGTCGCTCTATCCGAGCCTGCACAAACTGGAAGCGGAGGGCTTGATTGTCGGCGAGTGGGAGGAAAAGGAGACGGGCCGCAAACGCCGCTATTATCAGGTCACGAAGAAAGGCCGGGCGGCGCTGAAGGCAAAGATAGAGGCGTGGGCCGAGCTTTGCCGAAGCGTGAACGTCATCCTGGAGAAATCCGATGGACAAGCTTGAGAGCTACTTGGACCAGGTTTGCCGAAGCATGGGCGGCCCGAAATCGCTCCGCCAACATGTTCGGCAGGAGCTGCGCGAGCATCTGCTCGACGCCGCCGCCCAGCACCAGGCGGCCGGTCTTGCGCCGGAGGCGGCGCTGGACCGGGCCGTGGCGGACTTTGGCGGGCCGGATGAAGTGCGAGCAGGTTTGGAGGAGACGCACGGACATCGATTGCTGCCGGTATTGATCGACAAGGCGATACAGTGGAAGGAGCGGACCATGCGGGCGAAATGGCTATGGATGACGTGGGCGCACCTGGTGCTTGCGCTCCTGATTATCCTGGAAGTGCTGTGGATCGCTTTCGCCAACGTGTTCCTGGTGCCGAAATTCCAGAAGCTCATGCATGTCGGGATCATCGATTCTGGGATTCTCGAAACGTCAGGGGCGGCGTGGATGGCGTCGTTTCTGAATAGGCTTCAGTACGTGGGCGGGCATTTTACAGGCTGGCTCCTCTTGCTCGCGGCCCTCTTGGTTGGTCTTTTCGAGTGGCGCGTGCGCAGCGAGAACAAATCATTCATTCGTCTGTCGGCGTGGGGCACGATTGCCGTGGTCTTGATGGTGCCTGCCATCGTCACGGCGGGATCGTTGGTGATTCCCTACTTGTTGGCGGCTCCGGCCTCGGGCCGGGTTGCTCGCACTTTCGCGATGCAGCAGATTGCCACAATTAACAAGTTGCGGGTTGATCTCAAGCGTGCCCTCCCGAAAGGGGAGTTGGAGAAAATTGCGGTGAATGCGCGGGAGGCCTCGCGAGCCATTGATGAGTTGATGGCTGCAGCGCCGCGCTTGGTTCGTTGACGTCTGGCCAAGGATCGCCCAGCATGGAGGAATTGCGGGCGCAACTTAAGTCCGCGAACGAAAGCCTGCTGGAAGCCCGGCAGGCCGCCATGAATCGAAACGCGGCAGAAGTGGAGAAAGCGTGGAAAGATTCCGTGATTTTTACGAACCGGTCAGAAAGGCGGCAGGGAAGCCATAGAAATCCGAAACGCTTGCTGCGCGCTGGCGCGGGTCTCCCGACCCCGCCGCTTCGCGACCGTAGGTCTCCATTCCGCGCGGTAGCCTCCGTTCCCCACGCGGCCTACCATTCCGGTAATACGTCCTCGCCTGTAATTTATCTCGTGTTGCAAAAATAGGGAGACCTACGGTCGGGCATAGCGGCAGGGTCAGGAGACCCGCCGAGCGCGGGGTGATCCTACATGTGCCTCGGTCATGGGTTTTTTCCACAAAATAAGTTCGTCATTCCCTTGTCCGTTGCTCAGTGCTCCAGCCGTGGTTGCAATACTTGCAACTCCATTCGTAAAGGTGGTGAATGTCTTGCACGAGCACGGTATAGGGTTTTTGGTGCCACTCTTTGACCTTCCAGTCACGGTCGTACACGGGCTTATACCCCATTCGTCCCTCGAAATGTTCTCCCATAACAGTTTTGGTCGTATTGACATGTACCCTGGCAAACGGCCTCCCACAAGACGGACACCGTGTTTCGTTTCCACGATGGCTACCATAGACCCATATCGCTGCACCGATAATCGCCCCCAATATGGCAATAACCCATACGTCATTCGAACGACCAACGAAAGCAAGCCCAGCTCCAAATGCCCCGCCAATGAGAATAAAGGCGACTAAGGCCCTACTTCCGAATACCTCCTGCGGTCGAATGTCAGTGGGAGAAGGGCTCGTCGTCTGCTGCTCACTTCTGCGATAGTTACAGTTCGCACATTTCGTCCCATCCCAAGTGCTCTCCGAGTGGCAGTTCGGGCAAGTATTCGTGCTAGTAGCAAACGGATCGTTATTGTTCTCGGGTGGGGCGGTTGGAGGGCTCACAAGGAGTGCCTCAAGTTGTGGTTCCGGCGATGCCCTGACCACCGCATTGGCCGGTGGTAACACAGCGATGATCGTTTTGGTAACGCCGGGGCCGGGTATCAGCACTAATTGCCCGCAAGACGGACAGGAAACTATTGCTCCGGAAGTTTCCGACAGATGGGTGCTGCAATAAGGACACAAGAAACGAACAATCGGCGAAGATTGCGGATCGGCCGAGCAAATAATTCTTGAACCGAATCGGCTGATACCCACGCGCCGGTTGGCTCTTGAACCATGTCGGTTAGCGAAAGTTGCCCGTTGCGAGCAAGTTCTTGAAGTTGCTGAAACGAGAGCGGGCCATTCCTCGTTTTCCTATCCTTCGTGAAGAACCAGATAGGGCGATCTCCGTCCCAGTTGCGTTCGCGAGCCTGCCCCTTCACTCCCGCACGTCAAGAACCTTCGGGATAACTTGATTTCTTGTCCATTCAACAACAAAAGGGAACGCGGACATATTGACGCACGGATGTCAATAGGTCTCTGTTCCCGTTCCCTTTTTTCCGTCGACAATTATTTGGGTTATTTGCTATACCCAAGCCAGGTTAAAACAACGGCGGTCACCACAGCGATGGCGATAGCTAGCATGACCTGGGCGACATGTTTTCCGGACCAAAGTAGAACTTGCCCCACCCAATGATTCGCCAGCCCCACGGCCATTGGCGTTTGGCCTGATCGCGTCACAATGCGCCACTCGAGCTGACCTTCTGGGATCGCACCTTGACCTTTGAATGTGGCGAACTAGTTGCCCGGCAACCCCATCACATAGGTAACGCGCCTCTGTGTTTCTTCGCCCCGAATCTGGACAACGTCTCCGACTTCCAGCCGAATCGCTCCACTTTTAAGAGAGCCGCTATCACGGTTCTGGGTCGTTTCCCAAATTCTCACGATGTCGGGCCGCAAAAACTCGTCCCGCATGCCTTCTTCGAAATCGCATTGATTATCGTGCGCATGGCGAACGTAGCCTAGTCCTTTATCATCGTGTGTTGTGTTATCGCCGCATTTCGGACAGCGATAGTTGTTGGTTTTCGCCGTGGATGTCCGCACAACAGGCTCCCTATGCACCAATCCCGAGCGTCCGTCGATTCGGTTTGGTTGAGTTAAAGCCACGCCACGTTTTTGCGATTGGTGAGTTCCGCGATACAGAGAACCATGCCGCTGGAAATATCTAGTTCAATTGCCTAACGCGGCCCCCCGGCATCCAAAAAGTCAAAAGCATCCGGGCGAAAAGCGGTCTTAGATTGATCAATGGAACTATTTTGCATTCATGGTACTTTCCGGCCATGGGAAATCAAGGTCGTTCAAAATATGGCGGCGGGGTGGCACGGGTGGCACGCCCTGAGGGTACTCCCGAAGGGCGTGTAGCCCGTGCAAGTACATCACGCCCTTCGGGAGTACCCTCAGGGCGTGCCACCCAACGGCTCACGCCAACAGCGCCTTGCACGTCAACCCCTCCCCCTGAAACCGCCGTAGCAATTCCACCTGTTCCTTTTCATCCCGGCAGGTGATCAGCACGTGGAACTGTGCCTCGATCGTTTCCGGGCCCGACTTGATCGGTTCGGGTTTGCTGTCCAGGGCGGCGCGGGCGGTGGCTTGCCAGGCGGCGGTTAGGTCGGGGGAGATGGTTGGGGTCATTTCCAGGAGGCGCTGGTGGAGTTGGTCTTGGGTTTCGGCGAGGGCGGCGAGGGGGTCGATGGAGAGGAGGAGGGCGCGGGCTTCGGCGTCATTCGACGTCGAGGACTTCCACGTCCACTTCAAGATTGGGATCGAGGTCGCGGCGGAGGTGGCCGTCGATGAGCTTGAGGCGGCCGTCGGGCAATTCGTAGGCGAGCAGGCTACGGGCGAAGCCGATCTCCTGGTAGATGGCCTGGAGGGCGGCTTTTTGGGCTTCGGGGTGGAGGCGGAAGTTCCATTCGTGGGGCACCAGGTCGCCGGCGCGGATTTTTCGGTGGGATTTGATGCGGTTGCGGGTGGGGGTGGCGGTGTCGTGGTGGGGATTGGGGAGCGGGGGTTTACATGGGGTGGTTCTCCGGGTGGGTGTAATGGCACACGATGCCAAACGTTTCAAAAGAAAGGCAACGACCTTGTCCGAAGCCCCAAGGGGGCGCTCTGTTAAAGCCCAGGGCAACGCCCTGGGAAGGCGGTCGTTTTTTCGATTAAGCCCCAACGGGGCGTGATGGATTTCGTGGTCCGATTGGTTAGCCGTTGCGCCCCGTTGGGGCTTGAATCATTTTCGCCCGTCGTTCCCAGGGCGTTGCCCTGGGCTTTAACATTTCGGCCCGTTGGGCCTCAAACGTAGGCCGCCACTCCGTGGCGGATTTTTGTCCGCCGCGACGGAATCTCCCTGAATAAATCATTGCCCGCTAACTGAGCACCGTCTCGCCCATCAAATAGCGGTCGCATTCGCGGGCGGCGCCGCGGCCTTCGTTGATCGCCCAGACGACGAGGCTTTGGCCGCGGCGCATGTCGCCGGCGGCGAAGACGCCGGGTAGGTTGGTGGCGTATTTGCCGTATTCGGCCTTGGCGTTGGTGCGAGCGTCTTTGCGTTCGACGCCGAGCTTGTCGAGCAGTTGGTTCTCCGGGCCGAGGAAGCCCATGGCCAGCAGGACGAGTTGGGCGGGCAAGACCTTTTCGCGTGCCGGGAACTTCGCTGCGGCATGAACTGGCCGTTGTCCTTGGCCCATTCGACGCGGACGGTGTGGACTTCCTTGACGTGGCCGTGGCGTCGCCGACGAATTTCTTGGTGTTGATGAGATATTGCGCGCGGGTCGTCGCCGAATTTGGCGGCGGCTTCCTCCTGGCCGTAGTCGAGCTTGTAGACCTTGGGCCATTGCGGCCAGGGATTGTCGGTGGCGCGCTCCAGCGGCGGCTTGGGCAGAATCTCGAACTGCATGAGGCTTTGGCAGCCGTGGCGCATGGAGGTGCCGACGCAGTCGGTGCCGGTGTCGCCGCCGCCGATGACGATGACGTCCTTGCCCTTGGCGGAGATGAATCTGCCGTCGGCGTGGTTCGAGTCGAGCAGGCTTTTGGTGTTGGCGTGCAGAAACTCCATGGCGAAATGGATGCCCTTGAGCTCGCGGCCCTCGATCGGCAGATCGCGCGGCTTGGTCGCGCCGCCGCAGAGGACGATGGCGTCGAAGTCGCTGCGCAATTCGTCGGCGGGATAGTCGATGCCGACTTCGCAGTCGGTGACGAACTTGACCCCTTCGGCTTCCATCAGCTTGACGCGGCGCAGGACGACGTGCTTCTTGTCGAGCTTCATGTTGGGGATGCCGTACATGAGCAGGCCGCCGATGCGATCGGCGCGCTCGAAGACCGTGACGCCAGTGGCCGGCCTTGTTGAGCTGCGCGGCGGCGGCCAAACCCGCGGGGCCGGAGCCGACGACGGCGACCTTCTTGCCGGTGCGCACCGGCGGCGGCTCGGGATGCACCCAGCCTTCCTCGAAGCCCTTGTCGATGATGGCGCATTCGATGTTCTTGATGGTGACCGGCGGATCGCTGATGCCCAGGACGCACGAGCCTTCGCACGGCGCGGGGCAGACGCGGCCGGTGAACTCCGGGAAATTGTTCGTCTTGTGCAGGCGGTCGAGCGCTTCCTTCCAGAGGCCGCGATAAACGAGATCGTTCCATTCGGGAATCAGGTTGTTGATCGGGCAGCCCGAGCCATGCCGCCGAGCAGCGTGCCGGTGTGGCAAAACGGCACGCCGCAATCCATGCAGCGCGCGCCTTGCTTTTGCAGCATGGTGTCGTCGGCGTGATCGTGGAACTCGTTCCAGTCGCCGATGCGCTCGAGCGGCGTGCGATCGAGCGGCAACTCGCGGCGAAATTCCATGAATCCGGTTGGCTTACCCATGTAACTGACTCCGAACTAGGGCACTCTCCACGGGCATCGGTTGCTGGTGGGCCGCTAAGGATTCTAGGTATCCCTCAATCGCCTCTTTGATATTGGTCAGCGCATGTTCAACGGTATCTCCCTCGCTGATGCAACCGGGTATGGCCAGGCATTCGGCGGTATAACCACCGTCTTCTGCATCAGGCGTCAATATCACGGTGAATTTCATATGGATTTCCTCACACAAGCATCACTTGCCGCCAACGCGGGCCACGTCGTGCGCGTTCTCCTCGAACGCCGCCATGATCGCCTCTTCATCGGATAAGCCGCTTTCCTTGAAGCGCTTTTGCGTCTCGACGACGCGGCGGTAATCGTTGGGATAGACCTTGACGAACTTGGGCACCATCGTTTCCCACAGGGCCAAGACCTTCCAGGCGCGCTCGCTCTTGGTGTATTCGGCGTGTCGGGCGATCATTGCGCGGACGCGCTCGATTTCCTCGTCGTCTTCCAGGCGGAAGAGCTTGACCATCTCCTGGTTGCACTTCTTGGCGAACTCGCCCTTCTCATCGAGCACGTAGGCGATGCCGCCGGACATGCCGGCGGCGAAGTTGCGGCCGGTCGGACCGAGGATGACGACGCGGCCGCCGGTCATGTATTCGCAGCCGTGATCGCCGACGGCTTCGACGACGGCATCGACGCCGCTGTTGCGGACGCAGAAACGTTCGCCGGCCATGCCGCGGATATAGGCCTCGCCGCCGGTCGCGCCGTAGAAGGCGACGTTGCCGATGATGACGTTTTCCTCGGGGACGAACGTCGAGCCGGCGGGCGGATAGACGATGATCTTGCCGCCGGAGAGCCCCTTGCCGACATAATCGTTGGCGTCGCCTTCGAGAGTCAGCGTCATGCCCCGAGGAACGAAGGCGCCGAAGCTTTGGCCGGCCGAGCCTTGAAAGTGAAGCCGGATCGTATCGTCCGGCAAGCCCATCGGACCATATTTTCGCGTGATTTCGCTGCCGGTGATGGTGCCGACGACGCGGTTGACGTTGCGAATCGGCAGCGTGGCCCGAACCGGCGGTGCCGTGCTCGATGGCGGGCTTGCAGAGATCCAGCAGCGTGGTCACGTCGAGGCTTTTTTGCAGACCGTGATCCTGCTCGATTTGGCAGTATTTGCCGACATCCGGCGGCGACCTTCGGCTGGTAAAAGATCCGCGAGAAATCCAGGCCCAGGGCCTTGTAATGCTCGACGGCCTTGGACATCTGCAACAGTTCGCTGTGGCCGATCATTTCGTTGAACGTGCGGAAGCCAAGCTGGGCCATGAGTTCGCGCACTTCCTCGGCGATGAAGCGCATGAAGTTCACGGCATGGTTGGCGTCGCCGGTGAACTTCTTCCGCAGACGGGGATCTTGCGTGGCCACGCCGACCGGGCAGGTGTTCAGATGGCAGACGCGCATCATGATGCAGCCGAGCGCGACCAGCGGCGCCGTGGCGAAGCCGAATTCCTCGGCGCCGAGCAGGGCGCCGATGACGACATCGCGGCCCGTTTTGAGTTGGCCATCCACCTCGACGACGATGCGGCTGCGCAGGTTGTTCAGCACCAGCGTCTGCTGCGTTTCGGCCAGGCCCAATTCCCAGGGGATACCCGCATGCTTGATGCTGGTCAGCGGCGACGCTCCGGTGCCGCCATCGTGACCGCTGATGAGCACCACGTCGGCATGCGCCTTGGACACGCCGGCGGCGATGGTGCCGACGCCGACTTCGGCCACCAGCTTGACGCTGATGCGGGCGTGGCGATTGCTGTTCTTGAGGTCGTGAATCAACTCGGCCAGGTCCTCGATGGAATAGATGTCGTGGTGCGGCGGCGGCGAAATGAGACCGACGCCGGGCGTCGCGAGGCGCACCTTGGCGATCCAGGGATAGACCTTGCTGCCGGGCAACTGGCCCCCTTCACCGGGCTTGGCGCCTTGGGCCATCTTGATCTGCAGTTCACTGGCGTTGACCAGATATTCGCTGGTCACGCCGAAGCGGCCCGAGGCCACCTGCTTGATGGCGCTATTCTTCGAATCGCCGTTGGCCTCCAGCGTGTAGCGGTCGGGATCCTCGCCCCCTTCGCCGGTGTTGCTCTTGCCGCCGATGCGGTTCATGGCCACGGCCATCGTTTCGTGGGCTTCCTTGCTGATGGAGCCATAGGACATGGCGCCGGACTTGAAGCGCTTCATGATGGTTTCGACGGGCTCGACTTCGTCGAGGGGCATCGGGTTGGCGAACACCCCCCCCAGCCCCCCCTTCGTAAGGGGGGGAGCCGAAGTGGCGGGCCTCCTCGCCTCGCCCCTCGCCCCTCGCCTCTCGCCCCTCGTATTTCTCCCCCCCTTGCGAAGGGGGGGTGGGGGGGGTTATGAAATCCATCAGCCCGCGCAGGGTGCAGAGGCGTTTCGAGCGGTCGTTGACCAGGCTCGAGTATTCCTTGAATATCTTGTAATTCCCGGTGCGGCAGGCGTATTGCAGCTTGTGAACCGTCTCGGGATTGAAGAGGTGATATTCCCCTTCGCGGCGATATTGATAATGGCCGCCGATGTCGAGCGTGTGGCCGTTGGTGGGGCGCTCGGCGAACGCCTTGTCGTGGCGGGCGCGTGCCTCGCTGGCGATGACATCGAGGCCGATGCCGCCGACGCGCGAGGGCGTGCCGGTGAAATAGGCGTCGATGACGTCCTTGCCCAGGCCGACCGCCTCGAATATCTGCGCCCGCAATAGCTCTGCGCGGTCGAGATGCCCATCTTCGACATGACCTTGAGGACGCCCTTGTTGATCGCCTTGACGTAATTCTTAATCGCCTTTTTGCCGTCCGGACCGTGGCCGTTGCGCTCGGCCAACGGCGCCGAGGCGATATGCCCCTGGCGGATCATGTCCTCAATCGTCTCGAAGGCGAGATACGGATTGACGGCGCCGGCGCCGTAGCCGATCAGCAGGGCGTAATGATGCACCTCGCGCGGCTCGCCGCTTTCGAGGACGATGCTGACTTGGGTCCGCGTTCCCTCCCGAATCAGGTGATGGTGGACGCAGGCAACCGCGAGCAAGGCGGGGATCGGCGCATGGTTTTTGTCGATGGCCCGGTCGGAGAGGATGATGTATTCGGTGCCGGTGGCGATGCCCGTGCTGGCCTGGCGACACAGGGCGTGGAGCTCGCGCTCCAGGCCGACGGCGCCTTCCTTGGGGTTGTAAAGGATCGGCAGGGTGATCGACTTGTAGCGGCCGCGCGTCGTTCCTTCGATTTGGCGGAGCTTGTCGAGCTCGTCATTGAGCAGGATCGGCGACTTGAGCTTGATTTGCCGGGCCGACTCGGGGGTCGGATGGAGCAGGTTGTACTCACGGCCGATCGTCGTATCCATCGACATGATGATTTCTTCGCGGATGCAGTCGACCGGGCGGATTGGTCACCTGGGCGAAAAGCTGCTTGAAATAGTTGTAAAGGAGTTGCGGCTTGTCGGACAAAACGGCGAGGGCGGCGTCGTTGCCCATCGAGCCGACCGCCTCGTTGCCGTCGTTGGCCATGGGCACGAGCAGAGTCCGCTGGTCTTCGGACGTGTAGCCGAACGCCTGCTGGCGCATGAGCACGGTGTCGTGGTCGGGCTCGTGCGGCGCGGGGGCGTCGGGCAGGTCTTCGAGCCAAACGATGTTGTCTTCCAGCCACTTGCCGTAGGGATGCTCGGTGGCGATTTGCTGCTTGATCTCCTCGTCGGCGATGATGCGGCCCTCCTCCAAATCGACCAGGAACATGCGCCCCGGTTGCAGGCGCCCCTTGGACAACACATTTTCCGGCGCCACGTCGAGCACGCCGACTTCGGACGCCATGATGACCTTGTGATCCTTGGTGACATAGTAACGAGAGGGCGCAGGCCGTTGCGGTCCAAGACGGCGCCGATGCGAATGCCGTCGGTGAAGGCGATCGAGGCGGGCCCGTCCCACGGCTCCATCAGGCACGAATGGTATTCGTAAAACGCCTTCTTCTCGGGGCTCATGGCGTCGTCGCCGGCCCAGGGCTCGGGGATCATCATCATCATCGCATGGGGCAGCGAGCGGCCGGTGAGCACCAGCATTTCGAGGACATTGTCGAACATGGCCGAGTCGCTGCCGGCGAGGTCGATGATGGGCAGGACCTTGAGCAGGTCCTCGCCGAAAAGGTCGGAAGCGAGCATGCTTTCGCGGGCGTGCATCCAGTTGATGTTGCCGCGCAGGGTGTTGATTTCGCCGTTGTGGGCCAAATAGCGGTAAGGGTGCGCCCGCGCCCAGTTGGGGAAGGTGTTGGTGCTGAAGCGTGAATGCACCAGGGCCAGCGCGGATTCGAGCAAGGGATTGGACAGGTCCGTGAAATAGGGGAGTACCTGGTCGCTGTTGAGCATGCCCTTGTAGATCAGGGTCTTGCAAGAGAGGCTGGGGACATAAAACATGTCGCGCTGCTCGAGCTTGGAGTGCTCGACCAGATTTTCCGCCAGCTTGCGGATGACATAGAGCTTGCGCTCAAAGGCAAGCGGATCATTGAGCGGCGCCCGTTGCCCTTGCCGATGAAGATTTGCCGGATGACCGGCTCGAACAGGCGTGCGGTCTCGCCGACGCGGGAATTGTCCGTCGGCACAGTCGCGCCAACCGAGAAACTTTTGGCCTTCGTCGCGAACGACTTTTTCAAATAGATGCTCGCAGTGCTCGCGGTCCTTGGGATCTTGCGGCAAGAAAACGAGGCCGGTGCCATAATCGCCGAGCGGAGGCAGATGCAGACCGATCGCTGGCGTCTCATGCGCGAAAAACCGGTGCGGCATCTGGATCAAAATACCGGCGCCGTCGCCGGTATTGGCCTCGCAGCCGCAGGCGCCGCGATGTTCCAAATTGACCAGGATTTGCAAGGCGTCCTGAACGATTTGATGGCTCTTGCGGTTCTTGAGATCGGCGATGAAGCCGACGCCGCACGAGTCATGCTCGTAGCGCGGATCATAAAGTCCTTGCGATTTTGGCTCGATGTTTGGCATGTTCAACCTCGCTCGCGCATGTCTACTTGGCGCGGCTCGTCAGCCCTTGGGTGGCACGCCCTGAGGTACTCCGAAGGGCGTGCATCTGAAGGATAGGAACACGCCCTTCGGAGTACCTCAGGGCGTGCCACCCCATTCGTGTCGTCCGCGCCGTCCGTTCTTGTACGTGCCGTTGTGTGCGCGAGGGCGGCCTTGCCGTTGCGCCGAACCGAGGCGGCATTCTCATCTAACAGGAGATCGAGAAAGCGGCGCGCGGCGACGCTCAGCCGGGGCCGGCGGCGATGGATGATCCCGAGCGGTCGGGTGAATGAACCATCGCCTAGCGGCACGGCCACGAGATCGCGTGCCTTGACCGCGTGCCGCAAGGTCGGCTCCGGCAACAAAGCGACGCCATTGCCAAGGGCCACGGCATTCTTGATCTGCTCGATGTTGTCGAACTCCATGACCACTTCGACGCCGACCCGCTGCTCCTTGAGAAAGCGATCGACCTCGCGGCGAATGACGAGGCTGCGGTCGAAATGAACGTAATGCTGCCCTTGCAGTTCCGCGATCCCCAGAGCCGAGCGGTGCGCCAACGGATGGCGCGGGCGGGCACGCCAACACCATGTTCTCATCGCGCCAAGGAAGAATCTCCAATTTGGGCGATTTGCGCGGAAACGACACCAACCCCAAATCAGCCGTCCCTTCCAAGACTTTCTCGTAGACCCGGTCGGGATGCAGGTACTCGAAGTGCACTTGTGCCTGAGGCCAATTCGCGCCGAAGCGCTGAGCGTATTGGCCCATGTCACCGAGGCCCACGGAGTAAATAGCCGCCACCTGCACGGTGCCGGCGATTTCGGCCTGTGCGCTGCGGATGCCGGCTTCCAACTCGGCGTATTGCTCCAGAATCGACTTGCAACCGTCGTAGTACGTTTGGCCGAGCGTCGTCAGCTGCAACGGGCGATGCGACCGGTCCACCAACTGAGCGCGCAGGCGTTTCTCCAGCTGAGAGACGATCTGGCTAACCGCCGACTGCGTGATATCGTTGGCTTGCCCAGCCAACGAGAAATTACGGCAGCGGGCCACATCGCAAAACACTTTGAGCGTGCCGAAATGCATGGGCCTATCTTACCATGTTGCAATCTAATATCAATGGGTTATACCATTAATAATACTAATGGACCCGGCACGTGAGTCGATGGCGGCGTTACCATTTACCGGACTGACCGAGAATACTGATTTTTTTTCGGAAAAGTGCTTGCCAAACGCCTGGCGGGGCGCCATCATGCATGACGTTGCATTTCGCGGCCAAAGCGGCAGAGTTCGTTGTCTTTCGCGGAGGCGAGAGGGGATGATGGCTTTGCCGGTTTCGCCCGACCTCTCCATTGCTCCAAACGGTTTTTGCGAAGGATCGATTCACCCTCTTTATGGGAGCCTGGCCATGGCTAGCGTGCGTGACATCGTGGCGCGCAAGGGCAATCACATCGAAACCATTGCACCGAGCGCTACCGTCTTCGAAGCAGCGGTTTGCATGAACGACAAGAAAATCGGCGCTCTGCTGATCCTCGACCAAGGTCGACTGATCGGCATCGTCACCGAGCGCGACATTCTCCAGCGTGTCGTCGCCCAGCGCCGCGACGTCGGCGAGACACTGGTCGAGGAAGTGATGACCACCGAAATCGCCTGCTGCCAAATCGACACTTCCCTCGAAGAGGCCCGCGGCGTCATGAAAAACCGCCGCATCCGCCATCTCCCCGTCGTCGACGCCGACGACCGCCTCCTGGCCCTGATCTCGATCGGCGACCTCAACGCCTACCAGACGACCGCTCAGGAGCAGACCATCCACCTGCTGCATGAGTATATTTATGGCATGAGCTGACAACGAGTGGCGAGGGGCGAGTGGCGAGAAAGGACAATACCACTGACTTTTTCTCGCCGCTCGCCACTCGCCCCTCGCCACTTTTTGACGTTCCGACCCTGGCGAAAGCAAGACTCTGCGTCGTGCTCGCCGCCGTTCTCTGGAGCACCGGCGGCGCGTTCACCAAAGTTCTAACCCAAGACACCTTCGCCCACCTCAACGAACCTCCGCTCGCGACGCTCGAAGTCGGCGGTTATCAACTACCCGTGCAAATCGCCTGCTACCGCGCGTTATTCGCCGGCCTTGTTTTGCTGCCGCTGCTTCGTCGCCGTGACATCGCTTTTCGCCCGCCAATGATTTGGATGGCGCTTTGCTTCGCGGCCATGAACTGCTTATTCGTGACCGCGATGGCCCTGGGCACATCGGCGACCGCCATCCTGCTCCAATATTCGGCCCCGCTATGGATGTACCTGGCGGCAGTCTTTCTGCTGGGCGAGCCCGCGGACCGCCGCGGCACGATCGCTTTGGCGGTGGGGCTACTGGGCATCGCGATCATCGTGATCGGCGGCTGGCAAGACGGCGATCCCACCATCATCATGACCGCCCTGGGCAGCGGCTTGGCCTATGCGGGCGTCTTGCTGGGCTTGCGCGTCCTGCGCGGCCTTTCCTCGCGCTGGCTGACGGTGTGGAATCACTTGTTGAGCGGCCTGGTGTTGTTGCCTCTTGTCATCGCGCTGCGGCCGCCAACGCTCGCTCAATTCATCGTGCTGTTTTTTTACGGCTCGCTGCAAATGGGCCTGGCCTATTGGCTGGTGGCCCGCGGCCTGCGCGTCGTCAGTCCCCAAGAAGCCGGCACGATCACGCTCTTGGAGCCGATCCTAAATCCGATCTGGGCGTATCTGGTCTCGCCGCAAACGGAAGTGCCGAGCACGGCGACCTGGATCGGCGGGGCGGTGATAATGGGAGCGCTGGCGTGGCGGTATTGGCCGAGAAAGAAGGAGCTTGGCGGGAATCCGCGATGAACCTAAACCCGCCGATGGTTTCTTCAAATCACCGTCCCATCGAGCAGCACCGCCCCCTTGGGGATGACGACGACGCCGTCGCGGATGACGTAGTTCTTGCCTTCGCTGTTTTGCACGTGGTCCTGATTGATGATGCGGCAGTTGACGCCGATACGGCAATCTTTGTCGAGAATGGCGTTGTCGATGACCGAGCCGTCGCCGATGCCGAGGTTGGGCAAGCCGCGGCGTTGGTGCTCTTCGCGTTCTTCTGGGATGTCGTAGCGGTCGGCGCCGAGGATGACGGAGTTGCGCAGAGTGACATTGCGGCCGATCTGGGTGCGGATGCCGATGACGCAGCGGTTGATGGTCGTGCCGGCGCCGATGACGCAGCCGTCGGAAACCAGGCAATGATCGAGCCGAGCGGAGTTGAGGAGGGAGGCGGGCAGATAGCGCATGCGCGTGTAGATGAGGCCGCCGCGGTGGTGGAAGATGAAGGGCGGGTTTTCGGCGGTCAGGGCCAGGTTGGCCTCGTGATATGATTTGACGGTGCCCACGTCTTCCCAATAGCCGTCGAAAAGATGGGCTTGGACGTGATGAGTGTGAATGCTGCGCGGAAAAATCTCCTTGCCGAAGTCGGTGGCGAGCGGCGGTGCGTTGAGGAGATGGAAAAGGGCGTCGCGCTTGAAGAGATAGATGCCCATGCTGGCGAGATAGGGCCGCCCTTGAGGCTCGATGCCGCGCTGCTTGATCCAATCCTCGGGCGTGCGGAGCGGGCCGAGCTGCTCGGGTGTTTGCGGCTTTTCGAGAAAGCCGACGACCCGGCCTTGCTCATCGAGCTTGCAAATGCCGAAGCCGGCGGCGTTATCGGCGCTGACGGGAAGCACCGCGATGGTCACGTCGGCCTTGGTCTCATGATGCGTTTGGAGCAGTTTCGCGAAGTCCATGCGGTAGAGCTGATCGCCGGAGAGAATCAAGCACGTCGTTGCAGCGATCTTCATGGACATAGCGAATGTTTTGGCGGACGGCGTCGGCGGTCCCCTGGTACCAGTCGGCGGCCTCGTTGGTTTGCTGGGCGGCCAGGACTTCGACGAAGCCGCGGCTGAACGGGTCGAATTTGTAGGTGTTGGCGATGTGCCGGTGCAAGCTGACGCTGAGGAACTGGGTCAAGACATAAATGCGATTGCAGCCGCTGTTGATGCAATTGCTGATGGGTATGTCGATGAGGCGGTATTTGCCGGCGATGGGCACGGCCGGCTTGCTGCGCAGCATGGTCAGGGGATAGAGCCGCGAGCCGCGCCCGCCGCCGAGAATCAGGCTCAACACTTCTTGTTGCATGATGGGACTACTCGGATAGGACCGCGAAGGGATAAAGAATTAGCCAATGGAATTCGCAGGCTGGCGGCAATCGTAACCGGCGATCGAGGGCGAGCAACTGACAAATTGGGACAATCCAAGCGAATGCCGGCGAGCCGGAAGCGTTACGCGCCCGGTGCAATGCGCCACGAACACCGGGCGCTAACGCTTCCGGCTCGCCACTCACGTGGGGTGTTTGGGCCGATCTTCGGTGTAGCCTTTCAAGGTGCGGGCCATGATCCAATCGGGCGCCCAGCGTGTGAGCCGCATGAGCAGGGCTGTTTGCCAGGGGAAATTGAAGCACTTTCTTCTTGTTTTGCAAAGCGCGAATGATCTTGCGTGCCGCCGTTTCGGCGGTCATGAGCCAGGGCATGGGGAAGGTGTTGACGTCGGTCATGGGCGTTTTGATGAAGCCGGGGCAGATAGTGGTGACCGCGATGCCGCGCCGCGCAACTGAATTCGCAGCCCTTCCAGGTAAACGTTGACCGCCGCCTTGCTGGAGCAATAGCCCGACTCGCCGGGCATGCCCTTGTAGGCGGCCAAGCTGGAAACGGCGGCCAGATGTCCATGTCCGCGCCTGAGCATGTCCGGCAAAACCGCTTCGATGGCGTAAACGACGCCGAGATAGTTGACCTTAATCATGTTGTCGACCTCGTCCATGTTCATCGGCTCGAGTTCGGTCGGCAAGCCCACGCCGGAATTGGCGATCAAGAGGTCGATCGGCCCCAGTTGCTCGCGGAGCGCGTGAATAGCCGCGACGGTTTCGCGGCGTTCGGCGACATTGGCGGGCGCGACGGCGGCCTTTCCTCCGCCAGCGACGATTTCGCGTGCCAGGCATCTCCAGGCGTTCGCGTCGCCGAGCCACCAGACCTACGGCGCAGCCCTGCCGCGCGAGTTGTTTGGCCAATTCCCAGCCGAGTCCGCTCGATGCGCCGGTGATGATGGCGACTTTATTGGCGAAGTGCATGCCTGTCTCTGCTGTGCCGGTTGTGCGGGCTACACCGATCGACGCGGCGGAAAATTGGTCCCATGCCGTGGTATGCTGCCGTGACTTTCCCACTTGTTCCTTTTTTCCTTATTGGTTCCTGGATGTTTTCGCAACTAGGCGCGGAGCAAAAAACCTCCACCCCCCCGGGGCGCGGCATACTTCAGCGGTTAACCTTGGCAAGTCCGCAGGAGGCTGCCACAATTCGACGGGGGGGCGATAGGCAAGCCGCGGGTTGAGGTACTCCGAAACCCGCGGGTTTCGGAGTACCTCAACCCGCGGCTTGCCGACCCCGGGACCGAGGCTTCGCACGATGAAAACGACACGTTTGCTTGTTGCCGTGGTTACGGTTGGCTTTATGGCCAGCATGTCTGGCCGACTCGCCGCCGCCGCGCCGCTGGCGCCGCCGCCACCCGCGAAGTATCAAATTATCTTGCGCTATGACATCACCGCCGCGCGTGACCAGCATGTCGTGCAATACGATGCCATGATCGAGCACCTCAAGCGCTTGGGTTTCACGTTCGATCCTCCTTTGGAGGAAGCGCCGGCCACCGACCGCGAGGACCCCTCCAAAAACTATTTGAAGGGAGTCGTGCCGTCGAACCACCTTCTTCAAATCCTGGCCAATACGAGCGTGCGCACTGTGCTGGCCCTGCCGCTGGGCTTGGAATATCCGCCCAAGGACGGCGACAAAGCGTTACGTATTCGCTTGGAATTGGCCGGTGGCTTCAACGCGGACCGTGAGCGCATGCTCGCCGAAGAGGTCAAGGCCGTGCTCGCGTTTTTTAATTTTCGCGAGGCGCCTGGGTACGATCACCATGGCTACACCGGGCAGCCGTTTGCCCGTTTGGCGGGAACAATTCCGGCCGCTCGCCTGGAGATTTTGCTCAAGGATTTGCGTACTCAGCCCGCCGGTTGGTTTGCTCCCCGCGTGCCACCTCAAGACGTGCCCGCGCCAATGCGAAACGTCATTCCGATTCGGATCATTGAAGTTTTGACGGACACGGAGCCGATCGCGGCGGTTGCCGTTCCGCAGCCGCGCTCGCCCGTCTTTCTCGACAAGATCAGCCCCGAGCTTTGGGCCATCCTCAATGACAAAGACGCGGTACAGCAAACGGTGCGCGTGGAACTTATCTTCGCGGAACGCTCACCGCTGAAGACCAAAATTGGAGGCGGCTCTTGCAAGAACGGGCGCCCGGCATCTTTGTCGAGGGTCGCCTAGGACAGGTCGTGAGCGCGGTGGTGCGCGTCGCGTCAGATCCCAGCGCTCGCCGAATTGTCGTCACTGGTGACGCTCGCGTGCCCCATGCGGCGCGCGTCGTCGTGGATCCGAACCTGGCGCTGCCCAGCGACAACGCCAAGGCGCTGGCACTCACGGGCTTGGCTGGTTTGCATAAACAGGGCTATCGAGGCCAAGGCGTGCGGCTGGCCATTTTGGACACGGATTTCACCGGTTGGACTGACCTTGTAAAGCGACATGAACTGCCAGCCGCGACCCGCATCGTGGATTTGACGCGCGAGGAGGATCCTGATCTGGTGCCGGCGTCTCGCCCCGAAGGCTTTGGCAAGTGGGGCCATGGCACGCTCTGTGCCCGCGCGGCTGCATTGGCCGCCCCAAAAGCCGACCTGGTGCTTGTCCGTCTCGATCCCATTTCGCCGTTTCGGATCGAGGAAGTCGTTCGCTATCTGCGCGGCGAAGCGCAATCGTCGGCCTATGCGGACCGCCGGCGCGATGAACTGATCACGGCGCGCGCCCAACTCAACACCCTGCGCGCCCAAGTCCTGGACGAGCGTCGCCGCATTCTCGAAGATTTCACCGATGAATCCGATCAGGCCCGGGCGTTCCGTTTTCTCGGACCCGTTTATGGGTGGGTCTTCAGCCCGCGCACCTGGAGCATTGCGCGGCTCGAATATGTCGACAAGCTCGAGAAAACGCTTGACGAACGCAACCGCCGCTTTTTCAAGCTTATCGACGATATCCGTTCACTCGACGGCATTTCTCTTGTTGCGAGTCCGCTGGGCTGGAACGATGGTTTTGCCCTGGGTGCGTCCAGTCCCTTGAGCCGGGCATTTGACACCCTTGCGCCCACTCGAAACCAGTGACCACCGTTGCCAACAAGGCACCGCTGTTATGGTTTCAGGCGGCCGGCAATACGCGCGGACAAACGTGGACCGGACTTTTCCAGGACGCGGACGGCAACGGCTTCATGGAGTTCGCTCCACCCGGCTATCGGCTGCCAAAGGGGCAATGGTCGACGGAACTTAACTTCCTGGCATGGCAACCCTATGGGCAGGCGCGGCAACCGGACTTGCCCGCGGGTGCCCGGGTGCACCTGTCCCTCCAATGGCGTGAGCCGCACGATCCCGATTATTTCGCAGTGTCCGGCGGTGAAGACTTCTATCGTAAGCCGCTCGCCGATTTGCGGCTTTCGCTGTTGCGCCAGCGTGACCCGTCGGCACAAGCGCTTCCGGCCGATGCATTCGATCTCGTGGCCGTGACTTCGGGGATTCCCGAGCGGCTCGAGCATAAACCAGAAGGCTCGATATATGAGATTGTGCTTGAAACAACGTTGGAGAAGGCGGGCCGCTATGCCCTGCAAGTGGAGCGCCCGCTCGGCGATCAATGGATGCTGGTCATGGATCCTGTGCAAAAGCGGCTAACCTTCGCGCGCGGGCCGTCATTGGTGCCGTCGGGCCTTCGCCCGCTGGGAGTGGCGACGTTGCCGCTGTTGGAAAAGCATTGGGAATTGCAGCCACGCTTATTCGTGGACATAGTGGACGGCACGCGCCGCGCCGGCCGGGCGGTGCTGGCCGATTTTGCCACTGACGCAGGCAGCGTTGGCCTGCCGGGCGATGCGCGCTCCGTGATTACAGTAGGTGCCGCCGATTGGAGCGGCAGACCGCAACCTTATAGCGCCGGCGGGCCCCTCGCTTTCGCTGAATTAGCGGCCAAGCCCACATTGATGGCCTATGATGCGCTTCACCTCAGCCCGCCCGGCTCTGGCGGCGCCGTCGGGACCAGTGTGGCAACCTCATTTGCCGCCGGCACCGTCGCCACCCTTATCAGCGCCGGCATGCCGGCCGAGGCGGTGCAACATTATGTGCAGAACTTGAACGGCTGTGTACTGAAAGCGCCGGCGCTAGGCGAGCCGGCAACGTTAGCGACCGGTGTTCTTGTGTTGTTCAGCTGAAACCATCGATTCGTTAACGGCTCCGGGAGCTCGTCCAAATAGCATTGTGAGTGTGCGCTCATCGTCTTCCCCGCGACGCGATTCATGAGTTGATCGTACGCCTCGGCGCCGGCGCTCGCGGTGACTCGTCGCTGGGCAATCCACAGATATGCGTTGAGCCGCAGCAACAAATCGCTGACAACAACCATCGTCAGAAGCGACCTGCCGAACGGTTCGATGACGAACCACCGGAGAATCGTCCAGTTCCAAGGGCGAAACAGCGACGTTGCTTCCGAAAAGCCGAGCAACGTCATTTCTTGAAATCCTCGATCGCCCCGGTCTAAAAGCAAGTTGGGAACGGGAATCGTTTTGACCATGGCATAGGCAATGAGCAAACCTAACCCAAGCCAGAAGGTCGTTTTGGCCGCGAGTTGCAGGCGGCGCAGATATCGCAAGCCGTCGTCGGTCATGGCCGGGCGCATCATCGTTCGAGCTTTGAGCAAGTAAAGCATGGGGGCCACTGTCAGTAGGACCATGCCTCCGAGCAGGAGGGGGCTGCCGGCAATTTGAAATAGCAGCACGAAGATCGGAAGGACAAACACAGGTAAGACAATGCCCGAAGCGGCCAAAAACAAGCCTGGTAGGGAGGACTCGGGAAGGAGCGTCTTGAGCCGCAAACAGCCGCGCTGCATGCCGAAGGACACCGAGAGGATCATCGCGGGCAGCACCACCACCAAGATGCTGAAAAAGGTAAGGCCGACGAAGACGCTGGTGAAGTGTTGGGCAATTTGTTTCTCGGCGGCGTCGATCTGATCGAGCCGGACAAGCCAAACGAAGGGCACGATTAAAAGAAGCAGGGGCACTAAAAAAGCGATGAACCATCCCCAGCGTATGACACGTGCGGATCTTTCAAGACGGCCCCAAGTCCATAGAGCTGCCAATGCGGAGACCGGCATCGCGTAGGCCGCCAAAGTCTCCAGCGTTATCCAAACCGTGCCCCAGCCGTTGTATTGGATGTCCTCATCGCCGAAATTATCCAGCGTATCGAGCAGCGCCAACACCAGGACGGGCAAACATAAGACTAGCAATACGCTCCGTCGCCACGTCAAATAACGCTGCAACGTCGGTTCGCTGATCCCTATGGAGTTTAAGTAACGCACTTCATTGGCTTCGACCCGTGTCGCTTGCAGGTTCCAAGAAAACGCTCGCCTCAGATGGAACCGGGTCGAACGCCAGATTTGCGCGCGTCTCCCACCTGGGTATGGTTCAACCTTGGGATTCTCGCCCATGACGCTACTTTCCATGACAATCCCGCACCAGTATGGCAAAATGTGCCATAATGCGTTATTCTATGCTATTGTTAACCGATTCTTTTCCATGAGTCCGGAGCATATTGCCGTGAAAAAAATCGCGGTGGTGCCGACCTTGTTGACGCTGGGCAACGGCATCTGCGGGTTTACCGCCATTACCTTGGCAAGCAAGATCAATCCTCTCGAATCGGCTGTGGCCAGCGACTTTTACCTCGCGAGCGCCGGCTGGTTTATCGTGGCGGCCATGGTCTTTGACATGTTCGATGGCTACGTCGCCCGGCTGTCGCGCACCGCGAGCAAGTTTGGCGGCGAGCTCGACAGCCTTTGCGACGCAGTCAGCTTTGGCGTGGCACCGGCGTTTCTTCTGCTCAAGATCGGACCCGGCTGGGAGGCCCCACGAGTCCTTCATCAACTACTGGCGGGCATCGCGGCACTCTATATGGTGTGTGCCCTGCTGCGCTTGCGCGCTTTAATGTCGATAACGTCCCCGATCCAGCCGCGCACAAGCGATTCCGCGGCTTGCCCACTCCCGGCGCCGCCGGCTGCTTGGCGTCGTTGGCGATTTTGCGAGGCGGCATTTCCCGAACGCCTCGCGCAAATCTGGACCGATGTGGATCCGGATTTCGCGCGGCAAACGCTCGTTCGGCTCATCGAGGTATTCGCCCCCGTGGGCGCTTTGGTCATTGCCTTGCTGATGGTCTCCAAGGTGCCGTACCCCCACGTCACCAAGCAAGTTCTGCGCGGTCGGCGCACGCTTGGACACTTAATCCAGGTACTTTTGAGCGTGTTCATCATATTGCTGGTGCGCGAGTTGTCTTTGCTCATCATTTTTTGGGTTTATGCTCTGGCGATGCCGGTTCGATATGCCTTGATTAAGAGCCTTCGCCGGGAAGCGATGCCGGCGCCGGATCCGCTCCATCGATAAAGTGGGTCCCGCCTGCCGGGCGGGATCTGGGGATGCGATACGCGCAAAAATTCATCTCTCTGCACGCCCAAGGTCCCGCCCGGCAGGCGGGACCTACTGAAAACCTTTATGTTTACCGGGCTTGTTGAATTCTTGGGAACAGTCCACGCGGCGAAGGCCGACGGGCACGGGTGCCTCTTGGAGATCGCGGAACCGCGCTCGCGCCGGATTTGTCGCTTGGCGACAGCGTGGCGGTCAACGGCGTCTGCTTGACCGTTGTAGGTGTGGAAATTGAGAAATTCCGCTTCGAGGTTGGTCCGGAAACGCTCAGCTTGACGAATCTCGGGCAACTGATGCCTGGGAGCCGAACCAATCTGGAACGAGCATTGCGCGTTGGCGATCGGCTCGGCGGCCACATTGTTCAGGGACACATCGATGGAGTCGGTCAGTTGGTCAAGCGGGATCGTGACGGCGACTGGGAAACGATTTGGATTTCGTGTCCCGTGGAACTTACCCGGCAAATGGTCCGCAAGGGCTCGATTGCCGTGGATGGGGTGAGCTTGACTCTGGTATCCGTGACTGCCGACATGTTCAGCGTCGCGTTGATTCCGCATACGCTCACTGTCACGACGCTGGGCCTCAAAACTGCGGGCGAATCGGTCAACTTGGAAACCGATTTATTCGCCAAGTATGTGGCGAAGTATATGGAAGCGCTGCAGCCGTCCGTATAATTGATGAATGGAACACGAGCCCGCCTCACCGCTGCGCCAAACGCAAACCTACCTTCGGCACCTTTTTCAAGAACGCGGCTTGCGCCCCAAGAACAAGTTGGGGCAGAATTTCCTCGTCGATCTGAACTTGATCGACTTCATCGTCAAGAACGGGGAGTTGACGCGCGATGACATGGTTCTTGAAGTGGGCACCGGGACGGGCAGTCTTACCGCGGCCTTGGCTGAGCAAGCGGGCGCCGTGCTCTCCGTGGAAATCGACACCGCGTTTCATGAATTAGTTCGGGAAACGCTTGGCCACCAGGCGCACGTGCAGCTTTTCCACGGCGACATTCTGCACAACAAGAACCACATCAATCCGCACGTGCTGAGCAAGCTGCGTACGGGTTTCGAGCGCTTCGGGGGCAAGCGTCTCAAGCTGATCGCCAATTTGCCGTATGTCGTGGCCACGCCGGTCATCTCGAACTTCATCCTTGGTGATTTGCCGTTCGAGCGCATGGTGGTCACGGTGCAGTGGGAAATCGCGGAGCGCATGATGGCGAGTCCCGGGACCAAGGACTATGGCGCCTTGGCGATTCTCGTGCAGAGCCTCGCCGATGTTGAGCTTTTGCGCAAGCTGCCGCCGACGGTCTTTTGGCCTCGCCCGAAAGTGTCGTCGGCGATCATCCGCATCGTTCCCAGCGCGGCCAAGCGGGCCCTGATTCCCGACGCCATGATATTCCGGCATTTTTTGCGTGATCTATATGCCCACCGCCGCAAAAATCTGCGTGGCGGACTGGTCAGTTTACCCGGCAAACCTTGGGACAAGCCCGAAGTCGATCGCAAGCTCAATGAAATGGGCATCGATGGCAATTGTCGCGCCGAGACGTTGGATCGGCTGACCCATTTGCGCCTCTGCGCCGCGTTTGCTGCCAAGTGAGTTGCATGGAACGGGTTATATGCCTATCTCAAAAACATTGGTCGCTTTTGCTTCGTCTTAACTGTGCTAGATTAACGTTAATCCATGACGGCTGTTTGGCCCTGCGAACGGAGTCGCGGTCTACGCCTAAGTTCGAGGTTGCCCATGCCCAAATACTCAATGTTCTCATTGACCCTGCTGCTTCTCTCGGGCTGGTGCGCGTGCGCGGACGAGCCTAAATCGACCCGGCCAGCCAATGCCGAGGCGACGCCCGACACATCCGCCGACGATCAGAAGATGCTTCGCGATTTGCGGTTGGGCACCGATGGGCCGGCCTTGCTCGATTATTTCAAGAAGCGCACTTATCCGGAAGCAAACCCGACGGAAATGGCGGTGCTGCTTCGCAACCTTGGCGATGATGCGTTCACGACGCGCGAGCGAGCATATGACCGCTTGCTGGTGTTAGGCGCCGGAGCGTTGGTTGGCATCAAGGACGCGGAAAAAAGCAAAGATGCGGAAGTGAGCCGCCGCGCTGATGAACTGCGGCAACGCATCGAAGCGAATGCGGAACCCGGCGTGCAAGCCGCCACTGCCAGGCTTATCGCCAAGGTGAAGCCGGCCGGCGCCGCCGAGGTCCTGCTCAACTACATTCCCTTCGCCGCCGATCAGGTCGTCACCGATGAAATATGCAAGTCCCTCGCCGCGGTCGCCGTCGCGACAGGTAACGTCGAGCCGAGCATTCGGCTGGCCCTGACCGATAAAATTGCCGTCAAGCGCGCCGCGGCTGGGGAGGCCCTGGTGCGCGCCGGTGTCAAGGATGAATTGCCCAGTGTCCGCAAGCTGCTGCGCGACGCCGATCCCAGCGTGCGCTTGCGAATTGCGCTGGCGCTCATGCCGCTCCACGAGCGCGACGTGCTCCCGGTTCTGGTGGACTCGCTCGGTCACCTCAATCCCGAGCAACTATGGCGCGCCGAGGAAATCCTCGTGCGCCTGGCGGGCGACCGTGCGCCGGCTGTTTCCCTAGGCACGACGGACGCCGCCCGTCAGGCCTGTCGCGCGGCCTGGCAAGCCTGGCTCGACAAAGAAGGCAAGACGATTGATTTGGCCAAATTGGACGAAGCGCAAACCATGCTCGGTTACACGCTCATCGTCCAACAAAACACCAATCGAGGCGGCTTGCGGCGCGGCATCGGCGAAGTCATGGAACTGGATGCCGCCAAAAAGCCGCGCTGGCGCTTCGACATTGCCACTTATCCCGTCGAAGCGCAGATTGTTCGAGTCGAAGGCACGGAGCGCGTGCTCGTGGCCGAGTTCAACGGAGGCCGGGTCAGTGAGCGCGATTTCAAGGGCGAGGTGAAGTGGGAGAAAGCGGTCGGCGGCAATCCGATCGGCGTTCAGCGCCTCAGCGGTGGCAACACCTTCGTCGTCATGCAAAATCGACTTCTCGAGATCGACCGCAAGGGAAACGAGGTCTTCACCTTGAATCGGCCCAATCACGACATCTTTAGGGCCCGCAAACTCAGGAGCGGCGACGTGGTGTTCGTGACTCAAAGCGGCACGTTCACCCGCGTCGACGGCAAATCGCAAAAAGTTCTCAAGACCTTCAACGTCGGACAATTTCAAATGCTATTCGGTAGCATCGACGTCCTTCCCGACGGCGGCGTGCTCGTGCCTAATTCGCAACAGGGCGTGGTTATCGAGTTTAATGGCGACGGCAAGCAAGTGAAAACCTTTGCCATGCAGGCACCCAATTCGGTCATGCGCTTGCCCAACGGCAACACGCTCGTCGCCAGCCAAAACACGCGCCGCCTCGCCGAGTTCGACCGCACGGGCCGCGAAGTTTGGAATTTCACAGCCGACGGCATGCCTTTCAATGCACGCCGACGGTAATGAGGGGCGAGAGGCGAGGGGTGAGAGGTGAGGGGCGAGAAAAGGCCAACTTGCCAGAAATGGGTGGCACGCCCTGAGGTACTCCGAAGGGCGTGATTTTTGAAACCACGCCCTTCGGGTTACCTCAGGGCGTGCCACCCGGCGTGGATCGTTGAAATTTGCGGATCACTCTTTTAATGAAAGTAGACGCTTTTTTCATCAAGCGAAGCGATGCGACAAACACGTTTCCCCAAAATGATCCGCTCGAGATCAACAGCGATTGAATCGGCCGACGGTCCAGCCAAAGGCGATTCCACATCGGTGCATCCGAGGCCGCACACGAATCCATCCAGCGCACCGGCTTGCCACCGTAACAAAGTTTGATGTTGTCCAGTTCCAGAAGTGCGCCGGGCGAGAAGCGGGCATAAGCTTCGTCATAGGCGGGCTTGAAGACATAAGCGCCGCCGCCTGAGAGAAAATTGCATTTCAAGGCGATCGGCTTGTTGTCGAGGAAGAGGCCCAGCATTTGCACCTGACCGCGCTCGAAGCCGGCAGCGACGATATCCTCGAAGTATTGGCGCTCGACCGGATTCGCCGCCAGGGCCGTGCCCGCCAAACCTTTCCAGCCGCTTTTTTCCAGCTCCAGGAAGTCTTGCGTCCATCGGGCCACATCGCCCGCATGCTCCAACACCCTGAGTTCCAGGCGGCCGGATTCAGCTAACCGCTTGCGCTTGCGACGCAGGTCTTGCCGGCCGCTGCGCGAGAGCGCTGCTTGGAAGTACGTCTCGGCATCCGCGCGCGGCAACCACAGTGCCCGAGTATGGCGGTCGTCGACAAAAGTTCGGCTGCCATGTTGATCGATGAATTCGCCAAGGGCTCGGTCAAATGGACCATCACCCGAGACACAGTTCAAATGAAGCGCGTGAGCGCCGCTTTTCTTGCGCGGGCCCAGCGTAGGAGCGCTTCCCAGCATGCCTGCGCCTCGTCCATCAGAATCAAGGGCGTGCACAAAAAGCAGTGGAGATGTTTCCATAGTCCCAACACCGATACCCTTTTGAAACGGCGACGCTCCAAGGGAAAAAAACCGCACAAACGCGGAGCCGTGTTCGGTGCATGTCGGTAAATAAACAGAAAAAGCAACTGCCGATTCTGACCGAATGCCTTCCACGCGGGAATCAGCATCCACGGCTCATAAAAGGGATTCCGCTCTAGTGCTCGATCGGCCAAATCCTGCCAAGCGGCCGCATGCTGGTCCAGAGTTGCGGGGTCGCGCACCGCCTCGACTGCGCAAGCTCACCGCTATTGTTTGCGTGTCCGCGGATTCACCAAATTGTCGCGGCATGTTCTCGGTTCGCAAGAGTCACCCAGGCCGACTTGATTGCCCAACTGCGCCGTGCTAACCCCG
This sequence comes from uncultured Planctomycetota bacterium, assembly GCA_963750865.1. Lineage (GTDB taxonomy): Bacteria > Planctomycetota > Planctomycetia > Gemmatales > Gemmataceae > CAVVSQ01. The sequence continues at coordinate 25,753 of CAVVSQ010000008.1, read as the reverse complement.
CGCTTAGGCGGCGCCATTCCCGCACAACGCTGGGCCAGGGATCATACCAACGAAAATACGGGAACGTCTGAACATGGGCGATGCTACGCAGCCATTCGGTCCACGAGAGCTGCCCCTGCTTCTGCAGCAAGCGAAACGAATGGAAATCTTCCACCGGATACCACAGCCGCAGACCGCGCCGATAGTCGGCGAAGGGCTGCTGCTGACGTCCGGTAAGGCGATTGTAGACGAGCAGCGGCAGGTCGAGGCCCGCCGCCGCCACCAAGCAATTCGCCTCGGTGAGCCGGGCATTGCATTCAATGAGCTTGAGCTTGCCGTCACGCGGATCGCGTTTGAACTCGACGTTGCCCAGTCCTGCCGCACGCGCGCCGCTTGCAAAAACGCCAAGCCGGCGGCGGCCACTTCGCTGTTCCAGTCCGTGATGTGGTAACAACCGTTGCCGATTATCGGCGGATGGCGGCGAATGACTCGTTTGGTGAAATGAAAAAGCGGTGCGCCGTCGTGGTCCAAGTAGGTGTAATAGCTGCTGAGTTGATCGTCCCGGCCGGGTATGAATTCAACCAACATCACGTCCATGGCCAGCGTAGCCATTTGGTCCAGTGCTAGCCGCAGCTTCGCGGCGTCATGGGCGATCACGAATTTTCGGCCAAAGCGCTGGCGAAAAACGTGCGTGTGCGTCGGCTTGACGATAAGCGGATAAACGAGGGCAGTGCGCAAAGAGTCGAGCGCTTGCCCGGGCGACAGCACCCAAAACCGTGGCGTGGTGATGCCGGCGGACGTCGCGATCCGATAGGTGTCGATTTTGTTCAGCATGGCGAGGCGTGCTTCCGGGTTCACGTCGTCCAGCAGGAACCTGCGCGTCAACGCGGCATGATGATCCGCGAGAAGGGTCAACGCCGAATCGCAGCATGCCAATAACACTGCCCCGCGCAAGGAATCGGACCGTGGTCCGAGCAAATAATTGGCCCACGCATGCTCGACGCTTGCTTGCTCCGTGCCCGCCGCCGGCACATTGAGCCAACGCGCAAAGCGGGAATGACGCACGAGCGAAGTCGGCTCGTTGACGACATAAACGGGCACGCCGGCGCGGCCCAAACTGCGGACCGCCGATAGCGCGCGTTAGCGCCGCCGCCAAGCACGATGGCGGGCACGAGTCCGCTTTCGCCGGCGCTGGGCGGATCAGGCCAGGGTTCATCCGGCCTCGCGGCGGGCGCAACCATCAGGTTGCTCATAGGTGGGCTTTCCAGTCGTGCCAAATCATCGCCTCACAAGGTGCCGTTTCGGTGATTGTCCAACAGATGTCGCAAAACATGCACCGCGACGGGAAAGGCGCCATCTTTCTTGTGATAATGCCAAAAATAACCCGGCGGCGAGTTGACTTCGAGCACCACGCCCCCCGTTTGGCTTAACGGGCGGCGGGGATCGATCGTGATTACGTCCACGCCTGCCAGGCGGACACCGGTGACCGCCGCGGCGCAGGCGCCGTCACCGATAATCGACGGACACAACCGCTCGGTCGCGGTTTCATTATCCGCGCCCGAGTTTTGATTGATGACGGTTTTGAGGTAAACAACGCGTGCGGCTTCGGGCACTGAGCGCATTGTCAAGCTTTGCTTGGCAAGCGTATGCTGCATGTCCATGTCCACGGTGATTAGCCCATGGGACACGAATTGCTTTTCGCGCAAGCGGTGGCCATTGGCTACTTCCACCAGTTGAGCGAGGGTGCGGTTGCCATCGCCGACGACCGACGGCGCCTTGCGAACCACCGCGTCGATCAGCTTGCCGTCGAGATAAAGCAGGCGATAATTGTCCCCCTCGACTTGCTCTTCGATCAAGACATCGCCGGCATAAGTGCCGGCCGAGAAAACGGCGCGGGCCAATTGCGAGCGGCTGCGAACGCCGGTGGTGACGCCCAGGCCGCCGCCGGTGCCGCTGGCCGGCTTGACGACGCATTCCCGGTCGGTGCTCTCCAAGAAAGCGACGGCTGGCTTCAGATCGCTAATATCAAAAGCCGCGAAACGAGGCGTCGGCAATCCGGCGCGGGCCAGCAAGCGATAAATGACCGGCTTGGCGCGGACCACGCAGTGTGCCGCCAGGTCGTCGATACCTGTGAAGTTCTGCAAGACGCGGGTGCGCGCATCCCCCAAGCGTATTTCGAAGACATCATGTCCCAAGGCTTCGATGGATGCGCCCAATTCCGCCGCGGCTTGCTGCCAAACGAAAGCGTAAAAGGCTCCGAGGTTCTTTTCCGCCGCCCGCGCCTTGGCGTGCCGCCCGCGCAAGCTCCCCTTGACGCGGTCCACCCACGAAAGCAACTTAACCAGCTTGGGATGCTGGGTAAGATCCAGCATGATGGACTCCGTGAACGATCGTCCGCACACCACAAGAGCCGCGCACGAAGTAAGCGGATAAACGACAGGCTGCGGCTCGCTCCGCTTAGTTCGTGCGCGGCTCCTGTGGAGGAAAAAGATCAATGACGCCGCGCTCGGCCAGGCAGCGGAGTTTCCTGGTCAGCGCCTGGGCATCGGCAATCGCTCCCATCGCAGCGATAACTTCGCGAACCGAACGTCTGCCGTCCAGTGCTTGCAAAGCGCGCAGTTCGTCATCGTCGATCGTGAAATGCCGCTGACCCCACAGGACCACACCAGTCACTTCGCGCCAGTCGCGATTGTAACGGCGCTGCACGTAATCAACGCGCCGGCCCAGCTGGGGAATAAGGTCGGCTAATTCCGCGTCGGGCCGGCTTAAAAGGTCGATGGTCCGCGCGCGTGTCGCCGCGCTCGCCGGGTCCTCGCCGAGCGGGTCACAGTTATAGCTGTTCAGCTTCAAGTAGAGCATCACTGTGCCCGCCGGCGCGAGCGCAGATGCCACATGGCGTGGCCGCGAAAAATAATCACATCTCCCGGCGCATTGACAATGGCGACGCGGCGCACGCCGCGGAGAGTGGTTTCGGGCAACGTTTCCTTGCGCAAACTGGCCCGCAGTTCCGTGGAAGAATTGAATGGGTTGACGGTCCTATCATCATCGGGAAACAAGCTCAGAGCCGAACCGGCGGCAACGCGCACCGAAAAACCGACGGCGAACTCGGAAGCGAAGCGATCCTTGTGAGCTAATGGCTCAGGAACCGCTTTGGCCTCGTAGGCCTTGATGTGGCGTTCGGACAGCACCAGCCGGCCACGCTCGACGCCGCACACGCCGGCCACCGCGCTCAGCAATTCTCCATGATAATCGGCGCCAGGCGGGAATTCATAAAGCGCCTGCTGTTTGTCGCCGATCGCGAAATCCGCCAGCAGCTCGCCGGCAAGATAAGCGTCCACTTGCTTGGCGAGAATGCGATAAAATTCCGCGGACAAGCCCTGAGAAATATGCACGAAGCCATCGCGGGCGAATGCGGCTGCGTAATCGGTCGGCCGGAAGGTGAACATCGCATCCATAAAAGGTTTCCTACAACAAGTCCGCATCGGGGCAATTGAGCTCGCGCAGCAAGCGATCCACCCATTGGTTGGAAAAGTCGCCGCGCTTGACGGAGGCGAAATAGGCCGCGTTCGCCTCTTCGTGACTCCTGAGCCGGAGCAGCAACTCCTCCGTTATTTCACGTGGCACCAAGACGACGCCCGAGCCATCAGCGACGACAATGTCGCCTGGGCTGACGACGACGCCGCCGCAACAAATCGGATAATTGATCTCACCCGGACCTCGATGCAGCGGCCCGATCGGGGTGGTGCCGCGCGCGAAAATCGGAAAGTCAAGCGGTATGATGTTCGGCAAGTCCCGAATCAAGCCGTCGACGACAAAGCCGGCAATCCGGCGGTGCTTGGCTTTGGTGGAAACCAAATCGCCGAGGACCGCGTTCAATGTCGAGCCCCCCGCATCCACAACGATGATGTCGCCGGGCTGGGCCACGTCCAGCGCCTTGTGCACCATTAAGTTATCGCCGGGAAACACTTTGACGGTGCAAGCCGGTCCGCACAGACGATGGTGAGCGCCGGTTAGACAGATAATGGCCGGGTCCATCGCATAGAGCCGGTTCAGCAAATCGGAGATGTCGGGTGTCGCAAACGCGCACAGTTCTTCATATTGAGCCGGCTCCAGGCGCGGAAATGCCGTACGCACGCGAAAGCCCGGCCCCGGATGCAAGTCGGCGGAACGCGGTTTTTGAGCCATGGTGAGATCCTTTTGCCTGTATCGCAATCGGCTCCGGCTATTGCGGTTCGCGCCGCCAGGGCGTGCTTCCCGCCGGGTCGTTGATGAGCGTCTCAATCACGCTCACCGCCGGCCAGGCGGAGGCGTCGTGCGTATCGGACCGCTTCGCCCACGCAGCCCGTCCCAGAGCGTCAGTGATGCGCTGGGCCTCGGTAACCATGCGGGGTTCTACACCCAACGCCCGCATGGTCTGCTCAACCTCGTGCAATTCGTCGCCGCGCCGGGCCGCATGCCGCGGGTAGGTCGGCAATAAACGTTCGACCAACGCCATGATGCCGGGATAGGCCTCGCTATAGCAGTCCCACAACTCACGGAGCAGGCCGGCCTTGTGTGCAGCCACGGCCATCTCGACGACGAGGGCCACCGTGCCCTTGGCAAGCCCCGAGATCAGCATTTTGAATGCCTTCGCTTGGCCGATCGGACCTCCTAAAATCTTGACGCACAACCACGGCGCAAACACCTGGGCTGCTTCCCGGGCCCACGGTCCGCTAAGAAACATCGTTCCTTTGGCGGGCAGGGCGGCTGCCATGCCGTGGATCGCGCCATCGACGTAGCGTATATCACGGGCCCGGCAAATCTCAGCCACTCGACGCGCCGGCGGCCGGACCGATAGAATTTAGATCCACGTAAAGTCGGTTTTTCGCCGGTCCGGCCTGCGCAGTATTCCGTGGCTACCTCGACAGCCTTGTCAGGCGGAACTAGTGACAACAGGACGTCGGCAACCCGCGCCAGTTCGGCCACCGACTCCAACAATTCCAGCCCGCGCTCTGGGCACGCTGGCGGGTGGGCGGGCCGCGCTCGGCGGCCGTCGTCACCACGCGATACCCGTGGCTGATGAGGATAGCGCCCAGCGCGCAGCCCAGTTCGCCGGCCGAGAGGATGGCGACAATTGGCTTGGCCGCGGTCGGGCCATTGGTCACGGTATTCTCCTCGGTGCCCTATTCGCACCTAGCGAGTATAGCTTAACTTGGGACCCGGAGCGTTGAAAAAAGCTTGCCCGGCCGGCGCCGCTTGAGCTATATTTCTTACGCGAGAAGCCGTGCTATTGTAAGCTTTATTGGGTCGCCGGAGCCGCGCTCTTCCAAGGAAATAACCGTTGCCTCTATCCATCGCGGCCAGACCTTCGGCGCCGTTGACCTTCCGCTTGCTCACGGATTTCGACGCGCTGCAAGCGTGGGCGCCGGCCTGGGATGACTTGGTGCGGCGCAGCGGACCGCCCGAGCCCATGCAAGCGCCGGGCTGGTTGCTCACCTGGTGGCGAGCCTATGGCCGTGGCTCGGATCGAAGCTTGAGCGTGGGCTTGTTTCACGACGGCGACCAATTGATAGGCGTGGCGCCGTTGTGTGTGCGCCGCTTTCGCCATCGCGGCGGCATCTGGATGGCTCGGCTGGAGTTTCTCGGCGCCGACATGGACGAGCATGACGGCGTCTGCTCGGAGTTTCTCGGCGTTATCGTGCATGCCGGACATGAAGAGCGCGTGCTCGAGTCGTTGGTGAACCATCTCGATCGCGGAGCCTTTGGTCCGTGGCAAGAGCTTGTCTTCAGTGCCATGAATGGCGCCGATGCGCTGCCGGGCCGCCTAGTGCGGGCCTTCGAGGCCGCGGGATTCCGCCCTCGGCAGCGTGTTATCACGGACGCTCCTTATGTGCCCCTGCCCGATTGCTGGGACGATTTTCTGACGAGCCTGTGTGCGCGCAAGCGCCGGTATTTACTGCGCTCCTGGAAGGCATTCGAAGCGTGGGCCGGGGGTGCCTGGGAAGTCAAACGGGTAATCACACTCGCTGATTTGACCGAGGGACAGGCGATCCTACATCGCTTGCACAATCATCGCTGGCAAGAGGGCGCGGGCATCGAGGGCATGTTCAGCAAGCCGCGCTTTGCCCAGTTTCATCAAGAATACATGGCTGACCTTTTTCGCGCCGGCGCATTGGACTTGTTTTGGGTCAACGTTCGCGGCGCGGCCATCGCCATCAGCTATCAAATCCGCACGCCGCGCAAGGTTTATTTCTATCAAGGCGGGCGAGAGCTTTCGGTGCCGGCCGCAGTCAGACCCGGCATCATCATTTCCATGTTGGCAATTCAAAACGCTATCGCGGACGGCCTGGGGAATACGACTTTCTGGGTGGACCGGCACAATACAAGCTGCAATTCACCAAGGTTTCCCGGCAACTCGTCGAGGTTCGCATCGCGCGACCCGGTCCGACGGAATGGCTGCGCCGCGGTCTCGACGCGGCCTTCGGCTTGGGACGTAAAGTCCGCGACGCTTGGCGCGTGGGCGAACACCGTCGCGCGGGTCGTAAGGCGCCGCGATGGCAAATTGCAAGCGCTCGACGCCGGCGCACTCGGTATACTGCAAACAACGTGGCGAATTGTTAGGAGGGAGTGAACATGACCTTAGTCGAAGACGACGAGTTTGGCATTCTGGGGTCGCCATGAATTTTGCGAATATTTCCGCGAACGCCGATGTCTTCTTGGATGCCAACGCCCTTATCTATCCCCAAATTGGTCTCTTTTCACCAGGCACTCGCCAACGTCGCGCTCATTGAAATTCAGGTTTTGCCGGTAAGCGAATTACACATTCAAAGTGCAGCCGCGTCAGCCACCAGCACCAGTTACTTCCTGGTGATGCCCTCATTGTGCAATTTTTTTTCATTATTCTTCTTGCAGTTGCCATTCGCAGTTGTTAGCATCGCCAAGTTAGTGACCAATGTCTTTGGTTGACCGGCAAGTCTTCTCTTAATCGACAACCTGAAGCATGGACCTTCTCACTTTCTTTGGCATGGTGTTGCCCTGGTTGTTGGTGTGCTTGGCCTTGTGGCTGGGATTGCAATTTCTTGGCCAGATGGGCCGCATTCTGCTTCGGTTGGATTCATTAGAGGAAAAACTGCAACAGCTGTCAGCTTGCGGCCGCACCAACCCCCGTGCCGGCGCCGCCGGCGGTCGGTGGTCTCGAAGTGGGCAGCGAGGCGCCGGCGTTCGATTTGCCTGTGCTGTCCGGCGGGCGTACATCGCTTTCACAGTATCGCGGACGCAAAGTTCTGTTGATGTTTTTCAATCCGCAGTGCGGCTTTTGCACGCAAATGTTGCCGGCTTTGGCGGCGCTGCCCACGGACGAAAAAAACGGCCCGCTGCCGGTCGTCATCACCACCGGCAACGCGGACGACAATCGTCGTCTCTTTGATGAGCACAAAGTTCGCTGCCCCATTCTCTTGCAAGACCAAATGACCGTGGCCGCCAAGTATCAAGTCAATGGCACGCCCATGGGCTACTTGATCGATGACCAGGGCAGAATTGCCAGTCCGTTGACGGTGGGCGCCGACGCTCTTGTGGCGCTGGCAGGCGGGGCGACTGGCGCAAACGCCGCCAATCAACAGGGTATCGGCAAGCCAAACCTCGGCCTGGAGGCCAGCCGAATTAATCGCGAAGGTTTGAAAGCCGGCACGCCAGCCCCCAATTTCAAGCTCCCCGGCGTAGATGGCCGCGAGGTTTCCTTGCGCGATTTTCGCAAGCAGCGGGTGTTGCTTGTCTTTTCCGACCCGCAGTGTGGTCCTTGTGACGAGTTGGCCCCGCACTTGGAGCGAATTCATCGCCGGCGGAGCGATGTCCGCGTACTCATGGTCAGCCGGCGCGATGTTGATGAAAACCGCGCCAAAGCGAAAAAGCTTGGCTTGACGTTTCCGCTTGTATTGCAAAAGCAATGGGAAATCTCGACGCTGTACGGGATGTTTGCCACGCCCATCGGCTATTTGATCGACGACGCCGGAGTCATTTGCCAGGATGTCGCGGTGGGTGTGGACCAGATCCTCGCCCTTGTCGGCGAGTCGGCGACACGCCGAAGGAATCGAGAGGAATGGCGAGGGACGGCATTCAGAGGTGGCGGCACAAAGTCATTGAGCGGACTGAGTCGCGCTTGCGCACAAAAACCAGAGGACGCAAATCCAATCTGTCGGATAAAGGCGGCGCGGATCAACTCTCTTTGCGCAGGAAAGGATCCCACATGATCAACCTATTTGACGAAGTTGCCAAAGCCCTGGCGAGCGGCATCTCCCGCCGGCAGGCCATCTGGCGACTGGGCGGCGTCTTCGGCGCTAGCTGCGTCTCCCTCTTCGGACTGAGCGGGAAGATCAAGGCAGCCGATACCGATCGCAAGGAGGATTGCCAGGACTACTGCAAACGCTTCCACGGGGAAGACAAGCGGGAACGCTGTCATAAGGTCTGCTTGGCGTGCTCGTCGAACAGCCATCTGTGCGGCGAGACGGCCGCCACGCTTGTCTGTTGCAAGGGCACTTGCTGCCGAGGCAAATGCACCAACCTCGCGACCGACGTGCGCAACTGCGGCAGTTGCGGCCATCGCTGCAAGCGCGGCGAGGAATGCGCCCATGGCCATTGCGGCGGCTGCCCCAAGGGGACGACTCTGTGCGGCGACGTCTGCGTCAATCTCACCAATGATAACGCCAACTGCGGCGCCTGCGGCACGATCTGTCCGGCGGGCCAAGTTTGCGTCAGCGGCAAGTGCGGTTGCGCCGAAAGGCACGACCCTTTGCGGCACGGTTGCCCCGGTGTGCGTCAACACCAGCACCGATAACGCCAACTGCGGCGCTTGCGGTAACATTTGTCCCTCCGGCACCCATTGCGTCGGCGGCAAATGCGTCAGCACCTGTCCGGACGGGCGGGCCGTCTGCGGCACTACTTGCTGTCCTGCCGGCACCATGTGCGTGAACGGCAAGTGCACGAATCCTTGTCCCACCAGTCAGGCCTTGTGCGGCAGCGTTTGCTGTCCGCCCGGCTTCGTCTGTCATGCCACGGCAACCGCCGGCCCCGTGTGCGGTTGCCCCACCGGCGAAACGATCTGCGGCAACGTCTGCTGCCCGCGCGGCTCGACATGCGTCAACGGCGCTTGCTCGGGCAACTGCCCCGATGGCCGGCCCGTCTGCGGCAGCGTCTGCTGCGCTCCGGGAACCAGCTGCGTGAGCGGCGTTTGCTCGAGTCCATGTCCGGCGAATCAGGTGATGTGCGGGGGCACTTGCTGTCCGCCGACTTTTGTCTGCCTGGCGACGACCGGAGCCTGCGGTTGCCCGGACGGCAACGCGCCTTGCGGCAACGTCTGTTGCCCGGCGGGGAACACCTGCGTCAACGGCAAATGCACCAGCCCGTGTCCGGCAAACCAGGTCATGTGCGGCACCGCCTGTTGTCCCCCTGGGCAGGTTTGCAATTCTACCGCTGCCGGGGGTCCCATTTGCGGGTGCCCGAACGGCGGTGTGATTTGCGGCGGTTTTTGCTGCCCCGCTGGATCGACTTGCGTGGGCAATGCTTGCATGAAACCATGCCCGACCGACCAGGTGATGTGCGGCGGTGTCTGTTGCCCGCCCGGAGCCACGTGCTCAGCCAACAATGCCTGCACTTGTCCCACTGGCCAAACCAGCTGCGGGGGCACCCTCTGCTGCCCGCCCGGATTTGTTTGTCTACTCACGCCTGGTGGAGGTCCTCTCTGCGCTTGTCCCACCAACCAGGCAGCATGCGGAAACGTGTGTTGTCCAGCGGGTTCGGCTTGCATCGACGGCAAATGCGGGACCACCTGCCCGACGGGACAGACCGCGCTGCTCGAACATTTGCGTTGACCTAACCAGCGACCCTGCCAACTGCGGCGCTTGTGCCAAGGCTTGTGCGGCTGGAAGCGTCTGTGCCAATAGCGCTTGTACGGCACCCTGTTCACCCGGCCTGACCCCTTGCGGGGGAGTGTGTAAAAACCTCAATTCCGACAATTCGAACTGCGGCGCGTGCGGCAAGGTTTGTGTTAGCGAACAGGCATGTAACGCTGGATCTTGTGTGCCAGTCCACGCATAGGTAGTGCTAAGCACGTGGCCCAATTGATGTCAAAAAGCCTTGCAGGCGCGTGTTACGTGCCTGCAAGCTTTTCGCTTTAACCGGCTACCAATCCGAGCCAAGTGTTTCGCTGCCTCCAGGCGTGCACGCGGCCCACCAAGTTTCCGAGCTGATGCTGCCCGTCACCATGCGCACGCTGCCGTCAGCCATCCCAACCAGGATGCCATCGGCATGCGCCGATTGCGGCAGCCAATAATGACAGCGGTCGCTGTTAAACGGCTCGGGCTGAATCTCGAACTTGGTCAGCGGGCCAGTCGACGGAATCGTTCCCTTGGGCGAGCCGGCAATGGGAAAGATGGATACCGCGAAGACCGGCGTCGCTTCCGGCGCAGGCCCCGCCGCCCAGGCACTGACTCCTTCATAGGGCCCGCCGCGTTGGCCGCACACGGCGTATTTCTCCGCGAAGGCGATGGTGTTGGACGTGCCATCGGGAAACGATTCCGGCAAGCCGCGGCCGGGCAAACCAATCGAGAAAATGGCCGTTCTCATCCACCGAGCAGAACGCCTGCGCATTGAAGGCATAACAGCCGACGCCCCAACCCTCGGCAAACGTGCTCGTGCCCTGAATCAATCCTGAATCGGCACTGGGATCAGACGGATTGAAAAACACCGGCAAAGGGGCGGTGGCACTCCCAGGGTATGCGGGGCCTACCGGAGTGTAGAGTTTGCCCGGATTGGCAGCCGGTCCATTGCCGGGCGACGCCGTGCCGAGATAAAGGGCATTCTGCTCAAGGAATGGCAACAGGTGAAAGAAGACATTGCCGTGGCCCGCGGACGCCGCCGGTGAGCGAAGGATCGTTGGGGCCGCCGGGGAAAAAGCCGAAGCCGGGCGGCAAACTGCCCATGGCAGTCTGGCAATGCTGGATGGCCAAGCCGAGTTGACGGAGATTGTTGCTGCTTTCGGCGCGCGCGAGGCTTGGCGTACTTTCTGCACACCAAATAAGAGCAAACCGGCCAAAATCGCGATGATCGTGATGACGATCAGCAATTCGACGATGGTGAAACCGGGTTTGTGACGGCTCGGCGTGCAGTGAATTGACATAATCATGTCATTACTTTGGGTGGCACGCCCTGAGGGTACTCCCGAAGGGCTGGCGTCCTTGCAAGCGATGCCGCCCTTCGGGAGTACCCTCAGGGCGTGCCACCCAATTCTAGCTGAAGTCGAGAGACTTCTCCGCATTGAATCCAAATCCCGCTTGCAGATTTTTTAATGGGCTATGAAGGGGTTCATGTGTTATCTTCAGAATGCTCCGGCGCAAATGCACTGTGATGGACGATTAGCGACGTCCAGCGCATGCTCATGGAGTACCATGAGCATGGCACCCGGCGCTGGAAACACCTCATGCCATCTCCGTCGAGTGCGGGCGAATGGATCGCCGACGCCTTCACTCACGGATCGACGTAGCGCTCCGGATGCTTGCGCACGTGTAACATCCAGAATTGCATTAATCGAAATGCCGGCGACTTCTCGCAGATGTCCCAGAGCCGACAATTTAACCGCCTCAATGCTTTGTGTAAATCCGACTGATCGTACCACTCAGCGAACACCTTAAATTCAACCGCGAGCATGTCTGAAATCTGATCCCAATACGGAAGAACGAGCTGATACGCCTGATCAAAAATCTGGGCGACTTCTTGGGCCTCAAGCTCCCAAAATGCCGTGACTGGTTTCATTACAATATTCGCGGTGATGGAAGTTAGCAAAATGCCAGCCAAGATCGTCGAGCGCCATGCTAACGTCCAGCTTGAATGTCGCTGCCATCGCACGCAACCCTGGAGGAAGACATTCTATTTCCTGCACGAAGCGGTCCAGGTCATCGTGCAACTCAAATGGCAAGCGTCGAGTCAGCTCAGCCGTGAGCTTATCGAAAAGCTGCTTGTCTGAGCGAGTAGCGCAGGATGCCTTTTATCGTGAGAACCATGTTTAAAACGTAACCAGAGAACGACCGGGTTCCCTTGCCGGGCCCGGTCAAGTGTAACGCACGATTAAGATTTCCCAAAAAAACGGCCGGAAACTCGCGGATAATATAGGGGTTATGTCAAAACACGAGGTCTGGGCACACGATTTCGCCGGACAATGGTCCCTCGGTGCGTCGCAAAGCCACCAAATGGCAACGGGTTATGACGCAAAAGCATTGTGAAATCTAGGTGTTTCGGTTTCACAATGGTCCACGGTGGCACGGCGTGCGACCCAATTCGAGGGGTCGCATCCTGCTGGACCATCAATTCGATATATCCGCGTTCGGAAACGCCTTCTTCAGCCGCTCGATCCCCGCGGGCGTCACCCGCGTCATGCGCAGAAACACGCGCTCCAGGCCTTTGCAATCGTTCAGCGCTTCGATCCCCGCGTCGCTTATCTTGGTGCCGTCGAGCACCAGTATTTTCAGATTGAGGAAGTTCTTTCAGCGCCGCCAACTGGTTGTCCGCCACGGCCGTGTCCCGCAGATCGACCGTCACCACGGGATTATCGTCCAAACGGTCGTCGGTTTTATAGCTGCCGCCGAGCTTGTGGATGAGTTCGAGCGTTGCCTCTTGTCCCGTTTTGCCACGGCAGCCGGCGAGCAGCAAACAAACCAGGCACCAACCGGCGAAACGCGAAATTCTCATGGGAGGCGAACCTTTTTTATGAGATGCCGGTCTAAACGACGGTGCCTGATTTGCCGACACTAACCCGAAGCGTAAGCGAGAGGATCCCTCGCTTACGCTTCGGGTTAGTGTGTGCGCAGCTCTTGCGCGCATCAGCGGCGTCCCGGAAATAAGCTATTATCAATGTGAAGGACGCCGGACGCAATGAGATTGCAAAACGAGTTTTTGTGAGCGCCCGATGCTCCCTGGCAAAGAGTGGTTCCCCTTTTCCTTGAGCGGCTTCCGGGTAAGCTAATAGATCAAGGCGCGTGTCCCTTTATCAGTGTGGAGCTTCCTGTCATGGGTAACAAGCCCGCCGTGGCGCAGAGCGGTGCGGATATTTTGGTGCAGTGTCTGGTCAACCATGGCGTGGAAGTCGTTTTCGCGTATCCGGGCGGCGCCAGCATGCCGCTTGCACCAGGCGTTGACGCGCTTCGGCAAACGCCTGCGCACGATCCTGCCGCGCCACGAGCAAGGCGGCGGCTTCATGGCCGAGGGCTATGCGCGCAGCACCGGGCGCGTCGGCGTTTGCATGGCCACCAGCGGGCCGGGGGCGACGAACTTCGTCACCTGCCTCGCCGACGCCAAGATGGACTCCGTGCCGCTGATCGCCATCACCGGCCAGGTCGGCACCAACGTCATCGGCACCGACGCCTTTCAGGAAACGCCGATCGTCGAAGTGTGCCGGGCCGTCACCAAGCACCATTACCTCGTGCAGAAGACCGAGGACATTCCGCGCGTGATGAAGGAGGCGTTCTACCTCGCCAGCACCGGCCGGCCCGGGCCCGTCATCGTCGATATTCCCAAGGACTTGCAGAATCGCGCGTGATCGTGCGCGGATTACGATCCGCCCATGAATCTGCCCGGCTACAAGCCGGACCGCAGTTGCCAGCCGCGCGCAACTCGAGGCCGTCCTCGCGCTGATCCGCCAAAGCAAGAAGCCGATCATCTATGCCGGCGGCGGCATCATCCAATCGGGGGCAGCGGCCTACCTCAAAGCATTCGCCGAAAAGACCGGCATCCCCGTCGCCCTCACCGTGCATGGCCTGGGCGGTTTCCCCAGCGAGCATTTCCTGTGCCTGCAAATGCTCGGCATGCACGGCACCGTCTACGCCAATTACGCCGTCAACGAGGCCGACTTGCTGCTGGCCTTCGGCGTGCGCTTCGACGACCGCGTCACGGGCAAGGTGAGCGAGTTCGCCAAGCACGGCAAGATCGTCCACATCGACATCGATCCGTCGGAGATCAACAAGATCAAGGTGGCCACGCGTGCCCATCGTCGGCGACGTCGCGCCAGGCGCTCAAGGACTTGGTCGAGATGATCGACCAAGGATCCGACGCTGGTTCCCAAAAGCACGGCGTTCGCCGATTGGGTGCGGCAGATCGAGGAATGGCGTCGGCCGAGCCGATCAAATTCACCGACCGCGACGACGCCATCGTGCCGCAATACGCCATCCAGCGGCTGTGGGAGATCATCCGCGATCGGGGCCAGCTTGGACGAGACCATCGTCACCACCGGCGTCGGCCAGCATCAGATGTGGGCGGCCCAGTACTTCCACTTCAACACGCCGCGCCACTGGTTCACCTCCGGCGGCCTGGGCGCGATGGGCTTCGGCCTGCCCGGCGCCATCGGAGCGCAAGCGGCCAATCCGCGCAAGACCGTGCATCGACATCGACGGCGACGGCAGCTTCCTCATGAACATCCAGGAGCTGGCCACCGCCTATTGCGAGAAGCTGCCCGTCAAGGTGCTGCTGCTCAACAATCAGCACCTGGGCATGGTGGTGCAGTGGGAAGACCGCTTCTACGAAAGCAACCGCGGCCACACCTACCTGGGCGCCGGCTTCGACCACGAGCCGTATCCCGATTTCGTGACCATCGCCAAGGGCTTCAAGTGTCAGGGCCGCAGCATTGTCGCGCAAGGAAGACCTCGACGACGCCCTTGATGGAAATGCTCGACAGCAAGGGCCCCTACGTGCTCGACGTGCTGGTTCCCTATCAGGAACACGTGCTGCCGATGATCCCCGGCGGCGTGACGGTGCGCGACATCATCAAGGCCTGAGAACTCAACGATGCCGCCTGCCACCCTAGACCACGTTGCCGCCGCCATCACCCGCCAGGCCCAGCGCCAAGGTTTCGTGGTGGCACGCGACATCCGCACGGAGTTGAAGCTCGCCGGCCTGCCGGAAGAACAATGGAAAGAAGTCGCCGCGCTTGGCGAAGGGCGAACTGAATTATCGCCAGGGCCGCTATTATCACCTGACTACCATCAGCCCCAGATTGCAAAAGGCCCAGCAGCAACAGCGCGTCATTCAAAAGGCGATTCGCCAGGTGCGCAAGCATCATCGCGCCGCCGCCAAGCAAAGCGAACGCCGCGGCCAGGATCGCGTCGATTTCATTGAACCGGTCAAAGTCCACACCGAGGACGGCAAGGAATTCGCCCTCTTGAGCCGCGATTTATCGTCAACCGGCATTCGCCTCTTGGGCACCAAGCAACTCCTTGGGCAAAAGCTGCGCATCGACTTGCCGCAAGGCGATGAGGCACCGCCGTGCCGCATCTGGCTGCGGGTTCTGTGGACCTGCGCCGTCGGCGACGATTTATTCGAGAACGGCGGCTCGTTTCTGGAATTGGCGGATGGTTAGCCGCGACGCGGAGCGGAGCGCGGTTAGGTAGGGTGAAGAATCAGGGGGCTTGCGCGCCCCGCTCGCGTTTTTTGTCATGTCGATATTCAATTTGTTGGAGCGTTGCGGCCGATTCACCGAATTCGCGGCGCGCTCGTTGGTTGCCGCCATCGGCACGCTGCTTCGTCCCGCCGAGTTTCTCCGGCAACTTTACTCAATACTGGTAGGTGCCCTGCCGCTTGGTTTCGTTGCAGGTTTCGCCTTGGGGATCGTGGTCTGGATTCATTTGCACGGCGTGGTCGAGCGCGCTTACATCCACAAAGTTCCGGAGTTTCTCGCTCTCGCCGTGATGCTGGAATTCGCGCCGCTCGGGGCAGGCCTAGTCGTTGCGGGCCGGTCCGGCGCCAGCATCGGCGCCGAATTAAGCTGCATGCGACTGACCGAGCAGATTGACGCGCTCGAAGTGCTCGGTGTGTCGCCCCTGACGTAAGTTGGTCGGTCCGCGCGTGCTTGCGGCCATCGTGGCCTTGCCGCTGCTGACCCTGCTCATCGCCTTCGTCGCCCTGGCCAGCAGCTTTCTCGCGGAAATGCTGGGTGGCTCGCTGTCGTGGACTCAATATCAGACCGACTTGTGCGCGGCCTGGTCAAGGCAAATGCCGTTCCCGCAGTTCTCAAGACTACGGTCTTCGGCTATTTGATCGCGGTGACCGGCTGCTACCAGGGCATCAACGCATCGGGAGGCACCGAAGGCGTGGGCGCAGGCAGCCACCCGGGGCGTCGTTGTGTCCATCTCTGCTCGTTCTCATCAGCAACGTGGCGCTGGTGAAGGTCATTCAGATGGTGACGTAAAGCAATCACAAGCGGCCTTGTGCACGTAGCACAAGCGTCCCGCTTGTGCGGTTATTCCTTGGGCGACGGGCGACCGCCTCGCCTACCATAAGCTCGTTCGCAACGCATTTTTTCGTATCGAGGGTCTCATGCGCTGTCTACACATTTCTGCTCCTCAGTGGCCTGTTCGCCGTCTCCCTGCGAGCGGACGATGCCGGCAAAAAACTGCCGATTCCCGACGCAAGCCTGCCCAGGCCAAGGCGCTGCGCTCTTGTTTTGGACATTTTCAAAGACGACATTCAGGACGCGAAGGACGCGGAGGCAAAGGCCCGGCTGGCACTCAATCTTTTGCAGCAAGGCAAAGAGCAAAGCGACGACGCCGCCAACCGCTATGTTCTTACTTCGTGAAGCCCGCAACTTGGCGGCGAAGGCGGGGGATGCCAATCTGACGTTGCTTGCCGTTGACGAAATGGCGCGTGACGTTCGCTGTCGATCCAGTGACGCTGAAGGCACAAGCGCTTGGCCGAAGTCGCCGAGAATGTCTCCACGAAAGAAGCGGGCAAAACGGTTGTCGATCTGGTGCTGCCCATGATGGCCGCCGCGGTGGATGCGGACAACTATGAACTGGCCGGTGCTCTCGGCAAAGTGGCTGAGACCGCGGCACGCAAATCGAAGGTCTTTGGCCTTGGTGGCGGCGGTCCAAAAGCGGAACTGCGGAGGTCGATGCCATACACAAAGGCTTCGTCCGCCTGCAGGTTTTTGTCGATCGGCTCAAGCAAGACCCCAATGACGCCGCAGGCCAATCTCGAATTGGGCAAATACTTCGGCCTGTTGCGAGGACACTGGAGCAAGGCGCTGCCGCTTGCTTGCCATGGGCAACGATGCCGTGCTCAAGGCGCTGGCGCGGCGCGAGTTGGCAAATCCCAAAACCGGCCAAGAGCAATTGCGTTAGCCGACGGTTGGTGGGAGCTTGCCGGGAAGGCCGATAACGCGACTCAGGAGCAACTGGATGCGCCGGGCGATGGTTTGGTATGAGCAAGCTGCCGTCAACTTGGCCGGCCTCAATCGCACCAAGGCGCTCAAGCGCATCGATCGCATCAGCACACGGCTTGGTGGCGGCACGCCGGATTTGCCGTCGGGCCCCGTGGGCGAACTCAAAAAATTCGACGGGCACACCGACGATGTCAAGAGTGTCACGCTATCAGCCGACGGCCGTTTCGGCGCCTCCGGAGGCGTCGATCAATCCGTGCGCATTTGGGACCTTGCCAAAGGAACGGCAGCCAATGTTATCCATGGTCACGGCAAAGCGGTGTGGGGCGTCGCCTTCCATCCTAACGATCGGCAGCTTTTTTCGGTTAGCTGGGATGCGACCGCGCGGCTGTGGGACATGCGCACCGGCAACGAAGTCAAGCGTTTCACGCATCCCCTCGACGTGAACGGCCTGGCCGTGCCCGCGATGGCAACAGCTTTCTCACCGGATGCGACGATCACAGCGTCTACTTTTGGAATGGCCTCAATTCCAACGATTCGCGCAAGTTTTCGGGGCACACCGGCTACGTCTACTGCGTCGCGTTCGCCGCCGACGGCCGCCACATCGCTTCGGGAGGCGTGGACAAGACCGTCCGCGTCTTCGACCTCGTGACCGGCAATCAGGTGAGCCTTTTCGAGGGGAGCCAAAACGATGTGACCAACGTCGCTTTCACGCCGGATAGCCGGTATGTGCTTTCCGCCGGGGATAATGTCATCCATGTTTGGGATCGGACGACCGGCAAACAAGCACGCAAGTTCGAGGGACACACCGGTCTGGTTCCAGCGATGGCGCTTTCGTTGGATGGCCGGCGTCTGTTGACCGGCGGCGAAGATAAGACGATTCGCCTATGGGACGTTCTCACCGGCAAGGAGATCCACAAGTTCGACGGACACACTGATACCGTGACGTGTGTTTGCTTCTCCAGCGATGGCCGAAAGGCACTTTCGGGGAGCCGGGATCGGAGCGTGAGATTGTGGAGACTGCCGGGGAGGTAATTCGCGGGATTCGGTTCGTCCGTCAGGCTGTCCCGCCCGGGATCTTCTAATGCTGACGCGAAGCGCTTGCTTAGGTGTTCATCGAAATGATATATCCCGCCTGACGGGTGGAACCTGTCTACCTTGCAAAAACGTGACTCTGACGCGCGGCCCATAGTCCTGCTCGGCAAGCGGGGCCTACTCTTTTGACGTCGTCGGTATCGTTTCCAGCGTGTGCGTCCGCTTGGCGCTTCGATGCGGCAAATACACGATGGCAAAACGCACCGGCACGCCGCCCGCGATGACCAGTAGCGCGGCCACAAGTAGCCAGACGGATTCGCCAGTGAGGATCGCGATCAGGAACGGCAGGATCATGCCGACTACCAGCCCGCCGAAGATGACGGCGCTCCAGTCGATCGCGGTGAACACGCGCCTCGCGGTCGGTCCGAGTTCGGCGCTGAAGAGCGCCGCAGGAATCGCCTGGATCGCCAGCAGAATTACCAGCGCCCATCGCAGCTTCTCGATGGCCGGAGGCTGATCCGTGATGTATGCCAGCACAATCATCACGGCGCAGCCAAGCAAGACCGCACTGAATGTGTGGTAGCCGGCCAACCAGCGAGCGTCCTTCCAGCCGGGCTGGGCGGTGGTGCTCAAGAGGACGCCTTTATAGATGACCGACGCGAGAGCCGGCAGCAAGCCAACGATAACGGCCACGAGGCGCACTCCCCTCACGAGGTTCCCTTGCGGAAGAACGCTAAAGAGAGCCGCGACAGTCAGCGGCACAGAGTACACCGTCAGGCTCCAGACGCCCAGCGACATCGGCGAGCTTGGCTTGAACACTCGCAGCATGTGATGAAAGCGTGTGCGGTCGCCCAAATCGAGCACCAGGCACAGGAGGTCGCTGAGCAGCAATAGGAGGGCCAGCGGATAGGCGATTCGGAGCACGGGCCTGAATACTTCGGGTGCGACGAATTCGCAGAGTGCGGCGGCCAAAAATAGACCGGAGGATAAGGCATTGAAGAACATGTCCCAGGCCACCAGCGCATGCCAGGGTGCCGGCTTCATGGGCAACTTTTGCGCGTAACCCGGTGCGGCTGTAGCCGAGGCCATGTCAATCCCCCCCAAGCCGCGGGACGAGGCACTCCGACTCCCGCGGATAACACCACTACCATCCCGCCAGCAAAACGCCCAGCAACACCGCCAGTCCCACCAAGCCGCCCACCAGCGAGCCGCACGTAATCCCCTTTCATCTCAAGCCACGGATTGAACGGCATTGTCGGCAGGCCATACGTTTCGGGGCGGTCCAGCAAAAGATAAAACGAGTTGAGCGCCGAATAGGTAGTCGTGGCCGAGTCGCCGTAAAGGTAAGCGCCGCTGCCGCCATCCCGGTTGAGTTGGTCGGCGCGGCGGCGGGCCTTGTCGCGCAACTCGTCGACGGGCCCGAATTGAATCGACGCGGTCGGGCACGCCTTGGCGCAGGCCGGCGTCATGCCGTCGCGCTGGCGGTCGTAGCACAGGGTGCATTTGTGGGCGTGGCCGTCGAGCTCGGTGCGCGTAATGACGCCGAACGGGCACGCCGCCACGCAGTAGCCGCAGCCGTTGCAGATATCGGGCTGGATGTAGACGTTGGCGAATTCGTTGTAAAGGATGGCTCCCGTGGGGCAGGCCTGCTCGCACGGTGCGGCGACGCAGTGCTTGCAGACGTCGCTCATCATCAGCCAACGGCTCGGCTGGGCGCGCGCCGGCAACGATGTCGAGCGGCGAGCGCCTGCCGTCGCCGTCGCTTTGCCCCGGAAATTGCTCGATGAACTTGACGTGCCGCCAGGTCGTGGCTGACAGAGTTTGCGTGTTGTCGTAGCTGTTGCCGCTCCAGCTCCAGGCCGTCGGCGGGAAGCTGGTTCCATTGCTTGCACGCGACCTCGCACGCCTTGCAGCCGATGCAGATGCTGGTGTCGGTGAAAAAGCCGGTCGCCGGCTGGGGCGGCGGCGGCGTGCCGCGGCGAAACGGATCGACAACCGCAGCGATGAGCCCGCGCGGCGCGTGGGGCGTCGGCGCATTGAGCCTTTTAACTTCGGCGCTGGCCATGGGCGAATCCTCCCTCGGGCTGAGCGGCGATGGGCGTGTCGGGGATCGGGGTCGGTCGTCGGCCAGCCGACGGGGTGCTTGGTCGGCTCGGGAAAGCGGCCGTCGTGCCGGCCGGCCTCCACCTGGCAGGCGAAAACCTTGCCCTCGTGCATGCTCACGTTGGGATCGGCCAACAGCGCGGTCAGGTCGTTGGCGTTGCCGCCGACCGTCTCGCCGGCGAAGCCCCAGTGAAACGGCAGGCCGATCTGGTGGACCGTCTGGCCATCGAGGAGCAGCGGCCGCAGGCGGCGCGTCACCATCGCCCGCGCCGTCGAGCCGCCGCGGGCCGAGCGCACGGTCAGCCAGCCGCCATGGTTGATGCCGCCGCAACGCCGCGAGTTCCGGGCTAAGCTCGACGAACATCTCCGGTTGCAATTCGTTGAGCCAGCCATTGAATCGGCTCATCGGCCCGCTCAGGTAATGCTCGGTCAGGCGGAACGTGCAGGCGACGACGGGAAACTCGCCGCTCGGCGAAGTGGCCAACTGATTGAGCGGCCCGGCGAAAGTGCGCACCGTCGGGCTGCTCGTCTGCCGGGGATAAAGGAGGTTGCCGACCGGCGACTCGACCGGCTCGTAGTGCGTCGGCAGCGGGCCGTCCTTGACGGCCCCGGGAGCGTAAAGCCAGCCCAGGCCGTCGGGCTTCATGATGAACGGCTGCGTGCCCGCGAGCGCCGCCATGCCCGTGGCACCGGGGGGCGGCTCGATAGTCGGGCGGCTTGGCGGGTCGAAGTCCGGCTCGTCGTCGCCGACCCAGCGGCGCTTCGCCGCGTCCCACCAGATGAGTTTTTTCCGCTCCGACCAGGGCCGGCCTTCGGGATCGGCCGAGGCGCGGTTGTACATGATGCGGCGATTGTGCGGCCAGGCGAAGCCCCACTGCGGCTGCACGCGGGTTGTCCGCCGAGCTTGCGCTCGCGGGCCCGGTTGCGGCCCGGCTCGGGGAAGACGCCGCTATAAATCCAGCAGCCGCAGGCCGTCGTGCCGTCGTCCTTCAGCTCCGAAAAGCCGCGAACCAGGCGCGGCCGGCCGGTGCGCGGATCGGTCTCCGTCGAGCCGATAGCCGTTGATCTCTTGCAGGATCTTTTCGAGATCGGGCTCGCCCTCGATTCGGCTCGGCGTGCCGTCGGGCAAGTGCTGCCGGCTCGTCGAAATCGTAGTTCCAGGTGAGCCGCAAGCAGCGGCTGATCGCGCGGCTCGGTCGAGTCGGCGTAGAGCTGCGCGAGGCGCTTGCCCGAGCTGGTAGACGAACCAGGCGTCGGAGCGGCAATCGCCGGGCGGGTCGAGGGCCTTGGTGTGCCACTGCAGGAGGCGCTGCGTGTTGGTCAGCGTGCCGTCCTTTTCGGGGCTGGCGGCGGCGGGGATGAAGAAGACCTCGGTCTTGATGTCGGCGGCGGGCGGGCCGTTCGGGATCGCTCTTCCAGAAGACGGCGCTCTCGGTCTCGAACCAGTCGAGGACGACGAGCCAGTCGAGGTTGCGCAAGCCGGCGCGATGCAGGCCGGCGTTGGGACCGCCGCCGCCGGGGTTCTGGCCGAAGAGAAAGTACCCCTTCATCTCGCCGCGGGCCATGCGGTCGAAGGTCGGCAGCTGCGAGTAGTCGCGGTCGATGCGCGGCAGCCAGGAGAAAGCAGTAGTCGTTGGCTGGCCGTGGCCGCGTCGCCGTACCAGGCCTTGAGCAGGCTGACGATGAACTTGCGGAAGTTGGCCCAGTAGCCGGTCGGCAGCCCCTCGTGCTTGACGTACTTGTCGAGCGTCTCGTGCCCCTTGTCGGCGGCCGGCTGCGGCAGGTAGCCGGGCAGCAGGTCGTACAGCGTCGAGATGTCGGTCGAGCCCTGGATGCTGGAGTGGCCGCGCATGGCCATGATGCCGCCGCCGGGCCGGCCCATGTTGCCCAGCAGCAGTTGCAAGATGCCGGCGGTGCGGATGATCTGCACGCCGGTGGTGTGCTGCGTCCAGCCGACGGCGTAAACGATGGCGCTCGTCCTTTCGCGTCCGGAGTTGGCGCACAGCAGCTCCGCCACGCGCAGGAACTCCTGCTCGGTGCAGCCGCACACCTGCGCGACCACCTCCGGCGTGTAGCGGGCGAAGTGCCGCCGCAGAATTTGCATGACGCAGCGCGGATGCTTGCAGGGTCGGATCGCGCGGCGGCTGGCCTTCCGGGCGCGGCCGTCATGTCGGCGCGGGGCGAGCCAGTGCGTGGTGGCCCCGCCCATCAGCCGCCGGCGCCGTGGACGCCGTGCTCCGCCTTTGCTGCCGTCCTTGCCGCCGCCCTCTTGCTGTGCTCGCTGGGCGCGCCTTCGTAACCCCAGTGCCCCTCGGCGGCGTCGTACTTTGTCCGTTTCGCCTGTCGTAGCCGCTGAACAGTCCGCCGAGGTCCTCGGTGTCCTGAAAGCCCTCCTGGATGATGGTCGAGGCGTTGGTGTAGGCCAGGACGTATTCCTTGAACCAGCGCTCGTTGCTGAGGACGTAGTTGACCAGCCCGCCGAGAAAGGCGATGTCGCTGCCGGCGCGGATGCCGACGTAGACATCGCACAGCGCCGACGTGCGCGTGAAGCGCGGATCGACGTGGATCAGCGTCGCGCCGCGTCCTTGGCCTTCATCGGCCAGCGAAAGCCGACCGGGATGGGCCTCCGCCATGTTCGAGCCCATGAACAGGATGCAATCGCTGTTGGCCAGGTCTTGCTGGTAGGTGGTGGCCGCGCCGCGGCCGAACGAGGCGCCCAGACCGGGCACCGAGGCGCTGTGTCATATCCGCGCCTGGTTCTCGATCGAGACGACGCCCAGGCCGCCGCCGAACAGCTTCTTCATCAGGTAGTTTTCTTCGATCGTCCAGCGTCGCGCCGCCGAGCGTGCCGATGCGTTGTGCAGCGAATTGAGCTGCCGGCCCTTCCTCGTCGGTCGCCGACGAAATCGGCGTCGCGCGCCGCCTTGACGCGCTGGGCGATCTGCTCCAGCGCCCAGTCGAGCGGCTTCTGCTCCCACTGGTCGGAGTAGGGCGCGCGGTAGAGGACGTGGGTAACGCGGTGGGGGTTGACCGCGAGCTGAAAAGCGTTGGCCCCTTTGGGGCAGAGCGTCCCCTCGTTGATGGGGCTGCGGGATCGCCCTCAATGTCGATGAGCTGGCCCTCCTTCGTGTAAATGAGCTGCCCGCAACCGACAGCACAATACGGGCACACCCCCTCGGTGGCGACGGCCCCGCGCAGCCGCGAGCCTTGGCGGCCGTCTGCGGACTGAAGGGCTGGCCGGCGACGCGGCTCGGGTTGGCCGCATCGACGAGGTCGAGGTGAAACATGGTGGGGTCTCCCGTGGCGTAGGGGTGGCACGCCAGTGAGGTACTCCGAAGGGCGTGTTTTCACACACGCCCACGCCCTTCGGAGTACCTCACGGCGTGCCACCCTCGTTTTACACAATCGTATGGGTGCCATGGCCTCGGTACTCCGTGGCCATGCGTGTGGTCCAGCAACATGGCCACGGAGTACCGAGGCCATGGCACCCAATTTTCTATAAGCGATCATTAAGCATTGACAACGCACGTGTGCCTTTTCCAGTAAAAGGCGTGTCAACCGCACTCGCGCCAATGCGCTCCGCCCCGGTGTAGACATTGAAACCATCGGCGCGGACGAAGCCGAGCAGTGTCAGCCCATGCTCGCGGGCCAGCTCGACCGCCAGGCTGGAAGGTGCGCCAACCGCGGCCAAGATCGGCATCCCGGCGACCGCCGCTTTCTGCACCAGCTCGAAGCTGGCCCGGCCGCTGACGAGCAGGACGCAATCGCTGAGCGGCAGGCGGCCAGCGAGGAACTCGTTGCCGATCAGCTTGTCCAGGGCATTGTGCCGGCCGACGTCTTCACAAAGGTTTTGCAGATTGCCGCCCATGTCGAACAGCGCGGAGGCGTGCAGGCCCGCCCGTTGCGCGAAGACGACCTGCGCCGCTCCGCAGAGCCGCGGGCAAGCCACGAACGACGGCGGGATCTACCACCGGCGTCCCTATCGGGGCGGGCGTGCGGGGCGACGCGAATCGCTGCGCGCGAAGTCTTGCCGCACACGCCGCAGCTCGAGGAGACGTAAAAGTGCCGCTCCAACCGCGCATGTCAACTGGACGCCCGGCGAAGCTCGCACGCGCACTACGCTTGCCGTCTTGCAAGCGTGGATTGCCGCAACCTGCTCGCGGCCCGTCAGGATTCCTTCGCTAAAGAGAAAGCCCACCGCCAGTTCCCGGTCGTGCCCCGGCGTGCCATGGTGACGGAGACGCGTGCTGGCTGGCGGCCGCCGTCGCCAGCCCAGGCGAATTTCGAGCGGCTCTTCCACGGCCAGGAGGTCGGGCCGCATGGCGGACCCGATGTCGCTGATGTGGCAAACGCGACTGCCGCGGTGCCTCGGTCCGGGACTGGGAAGTTGGTTTAAGGTGGGCACGGATAGCTCCCCTCTGAGTGGTGGATTAACGAAAGACTTTGCAAGTACCGCGCAACTGCCAGGGGACTCGGGTTGAGGCGGACAAGATTATTTTCAGCATTTGCTTTCCGGAACGCCTTTTGCCATTATGATGTCATCGCCGTGCCCTCACACCCGATGAGAAATGCCATGTCGCCCAGCTCTCCTTGCGCACCGACCGCAGCGCTTCCCTTCCTGGACCGGTCCCGGACGGTGGCCGGGCCGGGCTACAACCGCTGGCTGGTCCCGCCGGCGGCCCTGGCCATCCACCTGGCGATCGGCCAGGCTTACGCCTTCAGCGTCTTCAATTTGCCGCTGACGCGCATCATCGGCGTCACCGAGTCGGCGCCGGAGGACTGGAAGCTGACGACGCTGGGCTGGATCTTCAGCATCGCCATCGTCTTCCTTGGACTGTCGGCGGCCGTCTTCGGCAAATGGCTGGAGGCCGCCGGCCCGCGCAAGGCCATGTTCGCCGCGGCGGTCTGCTTCAGCGGCGGCTTCCTCGTCTCGGCCCTGGGCGTCTGGCTGCACCAGATCTGGCTGCTCTATCTGGGCTACGGCGTGCTCGGCGGCATCGGCCTGGGCCTCGGCTATATCTCGCCCGTCTCGACGCTGATCAAGTGGTTCCCCGACCGCCCCGGCATGGCGACGGGCCTGGCGATCATGGGCTTCGGCGGCGGGGCCATGATCGGCGCGCCGCTGGCGCAGGGGCTGATGGACTATTTCGCGACGCCGACTTCGGTGGGCGTCGCGGAGACCTTCGTCGCGATGGGGGTGATCTATTTCTGCTTCATGATGTTCGGCGGCCTTGATGGTGCGCCTGCCGCCGCCCGGCTGGCAGGCCGCTGGTCTACGGCCGCGGGCGCACGCCGTATGGTCGCCGCCCCGCAGACGTGCACGGCGGACCAAGCGATCAAGACGCCGCAGTTCTGGCTGCTGTGGGCCGTCCTGTTTCTGAACGTGACGGCCGGCATCGGCGTGCTCGGCCAGGCGTCGCCGATGATCCAGGAGATGTTCCCCGGTCGAGTAAGCCCCCAGGCCGC
>CAVVSQ010000007.1:0-36228 GCA_963750865.1 uncultured Planctomycetota bacterium | reverse complement strand
GCGCAGGATGCGTGATCCAGCGATCCGCCCCTTCGTCAAAGCCAGCACCGCGCCAGGCGCAGCGCTTGCCAGCACAGCGGCAATTGCAAAAGAAACAACAAGCACCCCAGGCTCACGATGAGGCCGTCCATGGTCCCGAAATGCTCGACGTAAAAATCCATGGCGCGGCGGGGAATGCACACGCCTACCAGGGCGGCCGCCAACAGCGGGAACAGACAAAAACAAAAGGGCAGCACGACTTGTATCAAAAACCGGCGCACGGCTCACTCCGAGGGTTCCACTTGCAGAAACGGCGGCAACCGCTGGACGCTCCCCTGACGGTCCACGCAACCGAGCGTCGTTTCCCCGTCGGCCAAGAGTAAACCATCGCGAGCCAGTTCATAGCGGTGCTCGATTTTGACCAGTGTGGTGCGCATGACCGTCGTCCGCAGCGTCAATAAATCATCATAGCGAGCCGGACTGCGATAGCGCACCAGCACCTTGGTCAGCACCAGCAGATACCCTTGATCCTCCAAATCGCGGTAGGCAATCCCCTGGGAGCGCAGCAACTCCGTGCGCCCCTGCTCGAAATACACCAAATAATTGGCATGATGCAGCAGTCCCATGCGGTCCGTCTCGGCATAACGAACCCGCACGCTGATTTCACCCGTGAGCATGCGACTCCCCCGCTGGCTGCGTGCGCGGCTCGTTTCGCGCCTTCATAACGGAAATGCTATGGCACAGTATCGCTCGAATACCGCTGACTGATTTGCGTGAGCGTCGACGACTGTTGTTGCAGCGAATTTAGCCACGCTGTTTGATCGGCGCTCGCGCCAGCTTGGCCAAGCAGATCGAGCAGGGCCTGCGTTTGATCGACAGCGCTCTGGACAGCGTCGAGGAATTGCTGCTCTTCCCGGGCGGTCGCGAAACCGGCCGTGCGTCCGCTTTGGAAGCTTTGCGTGGTGTTGCGCTGCTTGCGCTCCAACGCGATTAAACGGCTATTCTGCTGCCGCTGCAAACGCAGCGCGGTGAGTGACAGGTTTTGCGAAAGCGGTTGTTGGGAATTCAAGTTGAGGTCTTGCTGTTGTCCTAGTTGTCGTTGCAGTAAAAGCTGTTGTTGCTGCGAGGCGAAAAGGCTGGTCAGCGACATTTGTTGTTGCTGCAACATCTGCTGCATGCGCTGCTGTTGGGACATCATGGGCCGATTGGCGCTGCCCTGTGACCGCATGGACCCGCCGCTCATGCACTGGGCCTGCGAAGCGCCTGCGGCCAGAACGAGCGCGAGTCCGGCAAGCGCGAACGAAAGGATGTGACGCCGAAGGATGTGTGCCATGATGAAACTCCGCGATGGGGAAAGACGTGCCACCTACACGGATGTTAATCGTAGGGCATTCATGCTCTGGTT
Organism: uncultured Planctomycetota bacterium; assembly: GCA_963750865.1. Lineage (GTDB taxonomy): Bacteria > Planctomycetota > Planctomycetia > Gemmatales > Gemmataceae > CAVVSQ01. The sequence continues at coordinate 34,844 of CAVVSQ010000007.1, read as the reverse complement.
GTCAATCACGTAGGTTAGGTTTCCAACCTGACCGGTTGACGCTCCGCACGACAACACGGTCAGGTTGGAAACCTAACCTACGTAGGCCGTCAAGGCGGGCTGGGGGGCCCGTCTGGCGGTGGACCGCCATGATGGCCCGGGGGCGGCCCATTCTTGGGTCGGCCTTTGCCTCCGAAAGGCGGTCCCCTGTGCAGCGTTCCCCGGAATGGATCGCCGCTCAGCGCTTGCCACTTTAATGTTTGCTCCGGCGTCAGCAGCCCAAGTATGCTGGTCATTTCGTCCTTGAAAATCTGGTCGATTTCTTTGCGTGTCTCGTTGGGTGACAAGTTAATATCCTGCATGCACGCCTGGAATTTATTCTTTGTTTCATATTTCAAATCGCGGATCCTGGCCTTTTGGTCGGCCGTTAGCTTTAAATCATCCACGGCGTTTGAATCATGAAAGGCTTTGGCGCCTTGAGATTGCAGATTGATCTGCTGCAACCGCTCCAGCTGTTTTGGACTCAAGATCTCCTTCAGCGCCGCCTCTTGTTTCTTGGCTGAAGCATATTCACGCTGCCGGCTCTCGGGCGTATCGAAATGGTGTCCGCCAAAATCCTTCATGCGCGGCGCGAAGAAGTCATCTTTGAGCGCGGCCAACTTGGCACGTGTGCCATCGTCCGCCTTTAAGTCGATCTGCACGTCCGGATTGGTCGCCAAGCCCAGCAGGTTCTTACCTTCCAGGGTGGACAATTCCTCCAGAAGTTTCGCGGCTCGATCCTTGCCCTGTGCGAGTTCCTTTTGGCGCTCGGATCGTCGCCATGGGTCGCGATGAAATCGGCATAGTATGTCAGCGCGGTGCGCAGAAGCCGTTTGCGCAAACCTTCCAGTTGGGGTTGATCCGCCAACTCGGAACCCGCGATTTCGACCAAGTCGCCGACGGCCCGGCGAGCCTCCATGGCCCGATCCTTTTCGTGCTGCAAGGCCTGCTGGGTTTTCGCCTGCTCTTGGGCGATCATCCAGTTGTTGATTCCGAGCCCCACCAGGCAAAGGAATAGGATCACGATTCCCGCGATTACAACCGACGGATGGCGCCGCGACCACTTGCGCGTCCGCTCCATCAGGCTGGGCCGCTTCGCCAAGATCGGTTTGTCTTCCAAATACCGCTGCAGATCGTCGGCCAATTCCTGGGCGGAGTTGTAGCGATCAGCCAGGTTTTTGCTGACCGCCTTGAGAATGATCGTTTCCAGCTCCAGCGGTACGCTTTTTTCCAGTGTGCTCGGCGACCGCGGCTCCTCGTTGATGATTTGCTGCAAAAGCTCCTGGCGATTGCGGCCCGGGAAGATCGGTTCCAGGGTGACGAGCTCGTAGAGCGTGGCGCCGAGCGAATAGACATCGGTGCGATGATCGAGGACCTTGGTGCCCGAGGCCTGCTCGGGGCTCATGTAGCGCAGCGTGCCCAGGATGTCGCCGGTCTGTGTCAAGCCGGCATCGGCGTGAAATTGCGCCAGGCCGAAGTCGGTGATCCACAGGCGATTGTGCACGTCGACCAGCAAGTTCGCCGGCTTGATGTCGCGGTGGACGATCCCGGATTGGTGGGCATATTCGACGGCCTCGGCCGCCTGCACCATGAACCGGGCCACCGTCGGGAAAAACTTGGCGTGACGATTGGAGCGCTGCGTCGTCAGCGCGACCGACAGCGGCGAGTCGGTTTCCAAATCAACCTCGGGAGAGCCCTGCCCCGTGCCGGAAACCGTGACGAACGAGCCGGTTGCCGTGCCGCCATCGGCGCGCTCGATGGGAATATCGCTTCTTTCCCCTTTCGTCTGGGATTCCTGGCGTTTGATCTGATGAATCACGGTGGCCAGCGACTGCCCTTCGATCAGTTGCATGGCGTAAAAATGCACGCCGCGCTCGCAGCCGACGGCATAAACCGGCACGATGTTCGTGTGATGCAGTTGAGCCGCGGCTTGCGCCTCGTTGTGAAAGCGCTGCAAGTGCTTGGCATCGAAGGTTGCCGCGAAAGGAAGCACCTTGAGCGCCACGCGCCGACCGAGCGAAAGCTGCAAGGCTTCATAGACGATGCCCATGCCGCCGCGGCCGATCTCGCGCATGATTTGAAAATCGCCGAGCGGGTTGGCGGGCATGACGTCGCCGGCGCCGGGCGCTGAACCGCCATGGCCGCTCAGCGAGTTTCTCTTGCGCACGGCGGCTTTATGGACAAGCTCAAGGCCGTCCAGGCATTGGGCCAGCGGCCCTTCCAGATCGGGATAGCGGCGCAAGACCTCTTGGCGATTCGGCGCTTGGCCGGCTTCGAGTTGCTTGAGGTATTCCTGCACCGCCTGCATGAGCCGCGGATCATCGGGCAGTTCGGGAATTTCCTGCCTTCCCGGCGGCGTGGATTTCTCGAAGAACCCGTCTTTTGTCGAATTCATGGCAATTCCCCGAACACCTGGCGCAACTTGGCCAGGCCCCGAAGCCAAAGTTTTTCCACGCTGTCTTGACTGCGCTGCATGCGGCGGGCAACTTCCGGAAAGGTCAAGCCTTCGAGATGCCGCAAGATGATGACTTCCCGGTAATCGTCCGGCAACTGCTCCAGGGCGTCGGCCAACAACACCGCTTGCTCGCGGCGCACGGCCTGCAGGCTCGGCGAGGTCAGCGAAGCCGCCAACTCCTGGCCCAGCATGCGCGACGAATTGTCGATTTGCGCCGCCAGCTCTTGTTCGAGCCGTACGTCGCGCCCCTGGGTGCCGAAGTAATGCCGCACCAGGTTGGCGACCTTGGCCGCCAAAATCTGCCGCAGCCAGGCCGCGAACTGCCGCTCATCGGAGCCTTGAAACAGCCCGAAGTTGCGATGGGCTTCCAGAAAGGTGTCTTGCACGAGATCCGACGCATCCAGCTTGCCTTGCAACTTGCGGCCAATTTCAATGCGGGCCAACAGACGCAAGTAATTGCGATAGAGCTCCAGCAGCGGCCCCAGGGCCTCGTCGCTGCCCTTGCGCGCCTCAACGATGATCTGATCGGGGCTCATGCACTATCGCCTCTTATTTCGCCCCATCCTGGATCGCATAAAGCGCCTTTAAAGCCGCGCAGATAAATGCGACCATCGGCGATGGCCGGCGACGCGGTGAAGTTGTCGTTGAGGTTGTTGGTCGCCAACAGCTGGAACTTCTTGCCCGCCTGGACGACGAGGGCCGTGCCGTCGCGCGAGAGGACATAGATCTTGCCGTCGGCGTAGACCGGGCGAGGCGCGATAGCGGTCGTCGTAGATGCCTTCGCTGTAAAACTCCTTGCCGGTCTTGGCGTCCCAGCACTGCATGGAGCCGCGGCCGCCCGCCTGCACGAGGTAGACCAGGCCATCGTGAATGAGCGGTGAAGGCACGTCCGGAGCACCGCGTGCTTTCCGCCACCGCTCGAACGGACTGCCCGCGGCGATGTCGCCGGTCGGGCCCGGGCTTCAGGCCGACGATCAGGCCGCCGCGCGCCGTCGGCACCACGAGAGTGTCGGTCGAGGCCACGGGGCTGGCGATGATGCGGAGCGCACTGCTGTAGTTCTTTGGACGGATTGAGATCGCGGAGCCGCCAGATTTCCGCCCCATCGCTTAGGCGATGACCCGTTGTGTAGTCGCAGCCCAAGACAACCAGCGTGGTTTCCTTGCCGTCGTTCCACAGCACGGGAGAAGAGTAAGCCTCGCCGACTCTCGCCCTGAGCGTCGGTTTTGCGCTCGACCTTCCAAACCTCCTTCCCGGACGCGGCATCGAGGGCGACGACCCAATGGCCGTTGTTGTGCAGCAGCGCCAGATAAAGCCGGCCCTCGTGAAGTAGGGGCGTGTTGTGCAGGCCGTGCTGGATGCGGAACTTGCCATAGCGTTCCTGAACGTTGAGCTTCCAGATCGGCGTTGCCGTCGAAGTCGAAGCAGGCAAGATCGCCGGTGCCGACGAAAGCGTAGACGTGCTTGCCGTCGGTGCTCGGCGAGGCGGAGGCGTCGTTGCCTTCGCCGCGCATGATGCTGGCGCGGCCGCCCGAACCGAGGACCCGCTTCCACAGTTGCTTGCCCTCGGTGCTGACGCACAGCAGCACGTAGTCTTTGCCGTCGGCGCTGGTCAGGAAGATGCGGTTGCCCCAGATGATAGGCGTCGAGCCGGCCTGGCCGGGCAGGGAGAGCTTCCAGGCGACGTTGTGGGTGTCGCTCCAGGTGGTCGGCAAATGGGTCTCGGTGCTGATGCCGTCGCTGGTCGGCCCGCGCCAACTCGGCCAGTTGCCGGCTCGTGCGGCTGACCACGTCGACAGCTAGAGAGTGAGAAGCGCCACAAGCATTGAAGAACAACGCGGATTTCACGATGATGATTCCCTTTGTAATCAGCTTTCATGTAACCTGCAGGATTCGGAGTACCTCATCCCGCCGTATGAAGCCACCAAATTTCAAGCCGCGCTGGATGAGCTACTCCTGTTTCCGATCCGGACGCCCGCCGTCGAAGGGCATCCGCCCGGCTCCGACCTGGGGGGGCCGAAGCCGCCCCGACCGAAGCCGCCGGGACCATTTTGGCGCATGTCCCTAAGCTGCTGCTTTTGCGGGTCCGTGAGCATCTTGGCGAGGGTTGTATCGACCTGCTTTTGCAACTCATTGACTTGCCTTTTTTGAACACCTGTCAGGTTCAATTGCTCCTGGAAAGAGGCCGACAAAATTTGGCCGGGTTGAGAGCCGCCCCCAGGTCCGCCGAAGCCGCCGGGTCCGCCGAACCCACCAGGTCCTTTGCCCTTGCCTTTCGGACCACCGGGTCCGAATGCCGCCCGGTCCGCCGGCGAAGCCGCCGCCTCCCGGACCGAAGCCTCCCGGCCCGCCGCGATGCGCTTGATGACAGGACATGCATGCTTTGGACAGCGATTGCTGCGCCGCCAACGCTGCTGGTTTGTCGTTGCTCTGGCGCCGCCTGGCTTAATTCCGCAGCCGAAGCCGCGAACGCAGCCGTCAACTTCGCCCACGATTCCTTGCTTCCCTTGGCTGGTTGATGCTTGCCCAAGGAGGCAGCCAATTCAGCGTACTCTTTGGTCTGCGTCTTGAGCTTGTCCCAGGGCGGAGTCGTTTCCTTTAACTCCGCGCCAATTACATTGCTTAGAGCTTGCGGTCCCTTGGCGATTTTCTCCATTATATCGTGTACCGGTCCCTCGTCGCGCGGCCCGCCATTGCCCCCGGGACGACCTTTGGGCGGGCCGCCAAACCCACCGGGTCCCGCCGCCCGGAGGTCCGCCGAATCCGCCAGGAGGACCGCCGAAACCGCCGGGCCCGCGGTCGGCGCCTTCCTTGAGTTGTTGCTTCTGTTCATCAGTGAAGACGATGGCAAGGCGATCGTCAACTTTTTTCTGGAGATCTCTGAGCTTTTTCCTCTGGCCGTCGCTTAACTTCAATTCATCCTGGACGCGCGGCGACAAAATTTCGCCGGGCTTCGCCAAGTCGCCGGGCCCGCCGCCAAACCCTCCAAAGCCTTTTTTGCCCTTTGCCGCCCGGGTCCTTTCGGGCCGCCAAAACCTTTGCCGCCGCCCTCGCCATATTCCGCATCCATTTTGGCGGCGAGCGCCATCAACTCTTCCTTGGTGACAACGCCGTCCTTATTGGCGTCGGCCAATTCGAAAGAGGCGAAGCAAACGCGGGTCGGTCACTTCTTCCTTGGTGAGCCTCCCATCGTTCTTTTTGTTGAACGCCATCATCCGCTTGACGATCGTCGATTCACTGTAATCTTTCTGGTTGGGCTTCGTCGGCTTGTCGGCGGCTTCCTGCGCGGCCAACTGCACGGCCGCTGCGATCAAGACCAGCCCCATGGACGCGAATTTCCACATCGGTACGGTTCCTTTTCATTGAAATCTGAATTGATAAAGCTTTTCTATGCGTGGCGGTGGGGCCATGCCCACCGCATTTTGGGTGGGCATGTCTTGCAGCATGCATGGCCACGCAGTGCCGTGGCCATGGCACACCCATCACATTTATTGCCGCGCGAAACCTACCGATCGCGCGGCGTCATGCCGAGCACGATGTCGAATTGCGCCGATAGTTCGCCGATCCGCGACGTTGGAATCGGCTTGAAATCAACCAGCACGAACTCGCGCTCGATCGGATCGCGCAGGCCGCGAAAGATGCCGTCGCTGCGGTTTTGCGGATGGCCATTGACGAAAAGCTGCGTCGTCAGCAAGCTCCCGCTGACCGCGTTTGACCTTGACGTGAATGTGCGGCGTGCGGCCCGGATAGGGGACGGGCTTGATGGTGCGGAAGCGGTACTCGCCGCGAGCGTTGGTCGTGGTGCGGCCAAAGCCCTGGAAATGCGGAGTCGCGCTGCCGGGTGCCGCTATCGGCGGAGTGGAGATAGACGCCGTTGTTGTCGACTTGCCAGATCTCGACGACCACATCGCGCACGGGTGCTGGCGTTCATGTCGAGAACCCGGCCCGATAGGTGGGTGATCGCACCGACCGCGGGCGTGATGGAATTGTTGACGATGACCAAATCGTTGTCAGAGTCGAGTGGCAAGCGGTCGGGGTAAAACGGGCCCTCGGTCATGGCCGGCGTGCGGGCAAGTTGCTCGGCGAAAACTCCCGGCGTAAAGAGGGCAACGGCCCCTAACCCGAGACTGCCGCGCAGCCAAGAGCGTCGGCTCACTAGCGTATCCAATAGGTTCATGCGTCCACTCCTTTACATTGCATCAGAATCAGTCGCTACGTAGTTAGTAACGGCGCACGCCAAAAGCCGCCGCGCACACTTGAAATACCTCGCGAGCCACGAGCGTCAGCGACCGGTGGTGTACGAAACGCCGGTCGCTGACGCTCGCTGCTCGCCAGGATTTTTGACGGGTGCGCATTTCTGGCCTAGGCTTGCGCAGGCTTGGAGGTGGACTTATGATGCGATGCTTTGCCGCGATTGTTGTGCTTTTGATGGGATCGCAGGGTGCCTGCTGGGGTGCCTGACGGATGCCTGATCCGGGAACAGTTGTTTCCTGCCGCAAGCCTCCCAAGAAAAATCCCTGGCTGCTGCCGATGCTGGCGGGCGGCGTGGGGTTGTGCGTTCTGGGCGGAGTCGGCAAGATGGTCGCCGATTTTCGCAACTGGCAAAGGGACATTCAAAGGCCCGCGAGCGGTGGGAACGCGACGTCGTAAAAGAGTTGCCGCCCGCGGTAAGCGAAGGGTGTTCGTTCAAACCCGCTTGCTAGCGTGCACCGACTCATTGCGCGCGATAAACAATTCTACTTGTTTAGTGCCGCCTGCCGCGCCACCCACGGGAACGGATCGACGATCTCGACGGGTCTCGTGGTGATGCGCTCGCCCAAAATCCCTTCGAAAACGGAGCCATAGAGACGTTCGAGTTGGTCCATCGAATGGGCGGCCAGCAGAACGTGAACGCGTCCTTGATTGTTGAGGCCCCAACGCAGGCCCCGGCGATCGACGACGTTAACCGCGCCGGCCGACGCGGCGGAAAGGTCTTGCATGGCTCGGAACTTGACGTCGGGACCATCAATCGGCGCCGGCGGCAACACCGGCGCCAGCGGGCGTCCGGTCGGATCGCGATAGCTCAAAGCGCCCGCGTTGTCTTTGGGATCGGGCGGATCGAACGTGATCGGCTCCACGACCAACCCATGTTCCGTGCGCAGATTTGGCCGCGTGGGCCTTGCGCATGTAGGCCTTGAATTCAGCCCCATCGCCTTTGCTGAGCTTTGATGCCCGCTTCGGCGCTGGCCACGACCCACTTGGCCTCGCGGAACATCGTCTGCGCATCCACGGGACCGGCGATGGCATGAAGGACGCGGCCGTCGGGAGCACAGAAATAGGTGGCGACGTTGCCCCCTTGTTTTTGCTTGCCCACGATCCGAAACGTCGCCACGCGCTGAAATGACGAAACGAAATTTTTCTCGATGAAGCTGCCGACTTCGGGATTGGCCAGGGCGTTCACACGGAGCACTCGGCGTTGTTTCAGGTGAACTCGGGGTTCTCGAAATCACCGGACACGTGCAGCACCATGACCAGTTTTTCTTCCTTGAGCGCCTTGCGGGCGGCCTCGGAAGGGGTTTTCTCGAAATGGACGGACGTACCATAGGTGCCGCAGGTCGCCTCGTCCGCGGGTTTGGCATGAACGCTATCGTTGTTCAGCGGCGCCAGCCAAAATAATGCCAGGACCGATGCCGTCGCGAGTGGAAATTTGTTATGCACGCCGGACCTCCTTTGACCAACAATTCTCTTACCGCCCATTGCGGGGGTCATTTTGTTTTGAACCGCCGAAGATAAGACGAGTGAAGGTCGAAAGCGGATTGGCAAGAAATCGGCATGAGCGACCAGCGAGCCGGAAGCGTTAGCGCCCGGTGTACTCACCAGCGAAGTTGCGCAGAGTCACCGGGCGCCGACGCTTCCGGCTCGCCGGTTATGTGGATCGCGCCGCGCATCACGCCAATCGCTAACCCACTGAATGACATAATAAAACACCGGCGTCAGGAAGATGCCGAAGAGGGTGACGCCGAGCATGCCGCTGAATACCGCGGTGCCGAGCGTGCGGCGCATTTCGGCGCCGGCGCCTTCGGAGATGACGAGCGGCACAACGCCCAGGATGAACGCGAACGACGTCATCACGATTGGCCGCAGCCGAAGTCTGCAGGCGTCCAGGGTCGCCTGATGCCGTTCGATGCCCGCTTCGCGCCGGGCCTTGGCGAATTCCACGATCAAGATGGCGTTCTTGCACGCCAGGCCGACTAGCACGACGAAGCCGACCTGCGTGAAAATGTTCACGTCCAAATGGGCAAAAAGAACACCCGCGATGGAGCAGAGCAAGCACATCGGCACCACCAAAATGACCGCGAGCGGCAGCGAGGTGCTTTCATACTGCGCCGCCAGCACCAGGAAGACAAGAACTACCGCCAGCAAGAAAACCAGCATCGCGGTGTTGCCGGTTTGCAACTGCAACAGCGCCAACTCGGTCCATTCATAGCGCATGGATCGGACGGATTCGCCGCTCACCACGCTGTCCATGAGCGCGATCGCCTGACCCGAGCTCACGCCGGGAGCCGCCGAAACGTGGACGGCCGCAGCGGGATACATGTTGTAGCGCATCAGCAGCACGGGGCCGCTCTTTTCCTCAATCGTCGCCAAAGTTCCCAGCGGCACCATCTTGCCTTTGTCGCTGCGAACCTTGAGGTTCTTGAGCTCGTCGGTTCCTTTGCGAAACGGCGACGCGGCTTGCACGTTGACCTGCCAGGTTCGGCCGAACTTGTTGAAGTCGTTGACATAAAGCGAGCCGAGGTACACTTGCAGCGTGTTGAATACCTCGCCCATCGACACGTTCATCGACTTGGCCTGGATGCGGTTGATGTTGAGATAAAGCCAGGGGGTGTTGGCGCGGAAGCTCGTGAAGAGCCCTTCGAGGCCGTCCTTTTCACGGGCCAAGGCGACGGTGTCGTCGGCGACCTCTTGCAGCGGCACAAGCCCCGTGTCATTGCGGTCTTCGATAACCATCTTGAAGCCGCCGGCCGTGCCCAGCCCTTCAAGCGGCGGCGCGCTGAAGACGTGGACCGCGGCGTCCGCAACGGCGTCTTGCAGGCTGGCCTGTAGCCTCGCCGAAATGGCTTCGCCCGATAGCTCCGGCTCTCGCCGGTTGTCGAAATCGTCGAGCATGACGAACATGGCGCCGAAATTGGGGGCGTTGGCGTTGAGCAGCAGCGACTGGCCGGCCACCGCGACGGTGTTTTTGACGCCCTTACAGTGCTTGGCGATTTGCTCGATGTGACGCATCACCGCATCGGTGCGCTGCGTCGAAGCGGAATCGGGCAATTGCACGTTGACGAGCAAATAGCCCATGTCTTGAGCCGGTATAAAACCCTTGGGGACGTAGGCGAACCCCAAGTAAGTGAGCACCAATAGCCCGGCATAGACGACGAGCACTATGACGCTGACGCGCAGCAGGCCGCTGACGGCGCGAACGTAGCCATTGGTCGCCACGGCAAAGGCGCCGTTGAACGCGCGAAAGAAGATGCCCAAAAAGCGATTGAGAGGCTTGCTCACGATCCACCCGGCCACGGCACCCGCCAGGCACGCGCCAACGAGGCAAATGGAGACAAGAGCATGAGGAGAAACGGTAGCCGCGAAATCGACATTCAATTGATCGCCAAACCATTGACTCAAGTTGTCGATGAACATCACGATCGGGTCAAGGAACGTATAGCCCAGCCAAATCCCCGCGAGCGGAAACGCCAGCCTCGGCAATGGGGGGATCGGCTCGACATTCCTTTGGGCAGGCACGCCGTTAATGCCCGCATGACCGAGGGGGCGCGGCGCAGAGCAGCGCGGTCAGTGCCGGGCTGAGGGTCAACGAATTAAACGCCGATATCACCGTCGATACCGCGATCGTCAGCGCGAATTGGCGAAAGAATTGACCCGTGATGCCCGTAATGAAAGCGCATGGCACGAAGACGGCGCTGAGCACCAGGCCTACCGCGATCACCGGGCCTGACACTTGCCGCATGGCTTCCAGCGTCGCCTCGCGCGGCGCCAAGCCGCGTTCGATGTGATGCTCCACCGCCTCGACGACCACGATCGCGTCATCGACCACGATGCCGATCGCCAAGACCAGGCCGAACAGCGTCAGGTTGTTGAGGCTAAATCCCATTACGGCCATGACGACGAACGTGCCGATGATGGCGACGGGCACAGCCACCAGCGGAATCAGCGCCGACCGCCAATTCTGGAGAAAGAGCAACACCACGATGGCCACGAGGATGACGGCGTCGCCCAGCGTCTTGAGAACTTCATGGATCGATTGGTTGATGAAGGGAGTGGTGTCATAGACGATGGCGAAGTCAACGCCGTCGGGAAAGCGGTTTTTGAGTTCGGCCATCTTCGAGCGCACGCGCTGGGCCGTTTCCAAAGCATTCGAGCCGGGCAGCTGATAAATCGACAGGGCCACGGACGGCTGGCCGTTGAGGGTGCACGTCTGGTCGTAGGCCTGGGCGCCCAGCTCGATGTTGGCGACGTCGGCCAGGCGCACGATCCGGCCGGAGGCGTCGGTCTTGAGAATCATGTCGCCAAATTGCTCGATATCGGTAAGCCGCCCCATGGTGCTCATGGTGAGCTGAAAGACTTGACCGGCGCTGACCGGTGGTTGCCCTAATTGGCCGGCGGCGACTTGAGTGTTCTGCTGCTCGATGGCCCGCACCACGTCGGAGGTCGTCAAATTGCGCGTCGCCATCTTGTTCGGGTCGAGCCACAGCCTCATGCTGTAATCGCGCTGGCCCAGGGACGTGATGTCGCCGACCCCCTTGAGACGCGACAATTCGTCCTTGAGTTGGATCGTGGCGTAGTTGCTCAGATAAAGGTTATCGCGGCGTCAAATCGGGCGAGAACAGATTGACGATCATGAGCACGCTGGGCGATTTTTTTTTCACCGTGACGCCGCGGCGCTTGACCAAGTCGGGCAAGATCGGCTGCGCCAGCGAGGCGCGATTTTGCACGAGCACCTGCGCCATGTTGAGATCGACGCCGTTTTGAAACGTGACAGTCAGGTTATAGGTGCCGTCGTTGGTGCATTGCGACGCCATGTAGAGCATGCCTTCGACGCCGTTGACTTGTTGCTCGATGGGCGCAGCCACGGTGTCGGCGACGACCTGAGCATTGGCGCCGGGATAGATCGCCGACACTTCCACCGTCGGCGGCGTGATGTCGGGATACTGCGCGATCGGCAAGCTGAAGACGGCGATGCCGCCCGCGAGCGTCACGATGATCGACAACACGGCGGCGAAGATGGGCCGATGGATGAAGAAACTGGAAAACACGGGGTTCCTCTAGGTACGTTTTCGTTTAGCCGCGACGCGCAGCGGAGCGCGTGTTCAATGCCGCCCAATGCGTCTCCACTGCGCGTCGCGGCTAAACAACGACCAGTCGGCGCTCGACGCCCGCCGCTTCCTTATCCTCTTGCACTTCCGATTTTTTCCCGGCCTGCCCATTTAGGTGCGGTTTGGCGGTCTGTTTGCTCACTGCCCGCAACGCCCGCCCCGCCGCCTGGCGAATGGAGCGCAGGGCGATGACATCCATGGCAATGCCGCCGATACGGCGCGCCAGGCGTGTGTGAAAGAGATGCGCTTCGCCGAGCCGGTCGATGGTGAAAAAGAACACCGGCGTCAGCACGATGCCGAAGAGCGTGACGCCGAGCATTCCGCTGAACACGGCGGTGCCTAGCGTGCGGCGCATCTCGGCGCCGGCGCCGGTGGAGATGATGAGCGGCAAGACACCGAGAATAAACGCCAGCGACGTCATGACGATGGGCCGCAGACGCAGCTTGCAGGCGGCCAGCGTCGCCTCGGCGCGCGGCTTGCCTTCATGCCGCTGCTGCTTGGCGAATTCCACGATGAGAATGGCATTCTTGCTGGCCAGCCCGACGAGCACCACGAAGCCGATCTGGGTGAAGATGTTGATGTCCATGCCGGCGATGTTGACGCCGATGATGGCACTCAAGAGGCACATGGGCACGACCAAGATGACCGCCAGGGGCAGCGACCAACTTTCGTACTGCGCCGCCAGCACCAGGAACACCATGACGACGGCAAAAGTGAAGATGATCATCGCGGTGTTGCCGGCCAACAGTTCGAGATAGGACATATCGGTCCATTCATAGCTCATCGCCTGCGGCAACTCGCGGTCGGCGAGCCGCTGAAGCAGATCGATGGTCTCGCCGGAACTGACGCCCGGCGCCGAAGCCCCGTTGATGCCGGCCGCGGGATACATGTTGTAGCGCGTGAGCACCAGCGGACCGGTGAGCGGGCGGATGTCGGCCAGCGAGCCGATGGGCACCATGGCGCCGCGCGCGTTGCGGACTCGCAGCTGGGAGACGGCTTCCGGCTTGTCGCGGAACTCCTGCTCGGCTTGCACGATCACTTGCCAGGTGCGGCCGAAAAGATTGAAGTCGTTGACATACAGCGATCCGGTGTAAACCTGCAAAGTGGTCGCGAAGTCTTGCATCGAAACGCCGCGCACCAGGCAAGCGGCCGTGTTCGGCTCAATGCGCAGTTGCGGCACGGTGGATCGAAAGACGGAAAACAAGCCCATGAGGCGAGATTGTCCATCGGGACCGAGCAGAAACGGCGTTTGCTCCTTGTCCGGGGCATTGCCCAGGCGTACCAGGTTGTCGGTTTGTTTTTGCAATTCCTGGGAACCAAAATCGCCACGGTCCTCGATCATGATGGTGAAGCCGCCCGCCCGGCCCACGCCTGCGCACCGGCGGCGGGCCGAAGACAGCCACCATCGCATCCTTGATCTCTTCGCCCGCGGCCGCCCGCAGCTTGTTCGCGATGGCGTCGCTGGAACGGTCGGGATCGCGGCGCTCCGGATACGGATCCAGGTTGACGAATAGCGAACCGAAGTTGGACCCGGCCGCGTTGAGCACGAAGGATTGCCCGCTGATGCCGGTCACGTGCATGACGCCCGGAATCTTCTTGGCGAACCCTTCAATTTGGCGCATGACGTTGTCCGTGCGCTCCATGGAGGCGGAGTCGGGAAGCTGCACGTTGACCATCAAGTAGCCCATGTCTTGGGCGGGGATGAACCCCTTGGGCGTATCGATAAAGCGGAAATAGGTCAGCGCCAACAGCCCGCCATAAACGAGCAGCACAATGACGCTCACTCGCAGCAGCCCGCCCACGAGCCGGACATATCCCGAGGTCGCTTTGGCAAAACCGGCATTGAAGCCGCGAAAGAGCGTGCCCAGAACGCGATTGAGCGGCCTACTCACGAGCCAGCCAATTATCGAGCCCGGGCAGGCAGGTACATGCCAGCAGCGCGGTCACCAAGGGACCAGTCCACTCGGCGAGCGGGCCTTGTTCGAGCCAGGGACTTAGCAGGCTCCAGGCAAGCCAGCCACCGAGCAGCGTCACCATGGGTCGCGGCAATGGCGCCGGCTTGCTCCGAATGTCCGACTCATCGACCGGCAACGGGCGCAAAAACAAAGCGGTCAACGCCGGGCTCAAGGTCAGCGAGTTGAAGGCGGAAATAATCGTTGAGACGGCAATCGTCAGCGCGAACTGCCGGAAGAAATGGCCGGTGATGCCGCTGATGAACGCGCACGGGACAAACACCGCGCTCGAGCACCAAGCCCACCGCGATCACGGGGCCCGACACCTGATCCATGGCTTTGATCGTCGCGGCGCGCGGCGCCAGCCCTTGCTCGATGTGATGCTCGACCGCCTCGACCACGACGATGGCGTCATCCACCACGATGCCGATCGCCAGGATCAGCCCGAACAAGGTCAAGTTGTTGAGGCTGAAACCCAAGAGGGCCATCACGGCGAAGGTGCCGATGATGGCGACCGGCACCGCCACCAGTGGAATGATGGCTGAGCGGAAGTTCTGCAAAAACAGCAGCACGACGATCGCGACTAGAATAATGGCGTCGCCGAGCGTCTTGACGACTTCGTGAATCGACTCGCGCGTGTAGGGCGTCGTGTCGAAGCCCATGTCGTAGGTGACGCCCTCGGGAAACGTTTTCTTGAGATCGGCCATCTTCGCCAAGACCCGATCGTAGACATCCAGGGCGTTGGCGTCGGGCATTTGAAAGATCGCCAAGAAGACGGTGTCGTGGCCGTCCATGCGGCACGCCGATGTCCAAGTTCTTGGCGCCCAACTCGACCCGGCCCACATCCTTGAGGCGCGTGAGCCGGCCCTCGGCTCCGGTTTTGACGACGATGTTCTCGAATTGCTCCACCGTGGCAAGCCGGCCCAGCGTGCTGAGCGGCAACTGATATTCTTGCTTGCCGGCCATCGGCTCCTGGCCGATCGAGCCGCTGGCGACTTGCGCGTTTTGTTCCTGGATCGCCGCCACCACGTCCGATGCCGATAACCGCCGGGCAGCGAGCTTGTTCGGATCGAGCCACAGGCGCATGCTGTAATCTTGTTGGCCGAACAGGAAAACGTCACCCACGCCCGGCACGCGCGCGAGTTCGTCCTTGATCTGCATCAGCGCGAAGTTGCTGAGATAAAGCTGATCGTAGCGACCGTCTGGCGAGTTGAGCGCCAGGCCGCAGAGAATGTCCGGCGAGCGTTTACGCGTGGTGACGCCGGTTTGGCGGATGACTTCGGGCAATAGCGGAACGGCAAGATTGACGCGGTTTTGGACCAAAACCTGGGCCAAGTTGATGTCGATGCCATGGTGAAAGGTAACGGTCAGATTGTAGCTGCCGTCATTGGCGCACTGCGACGCCATGTACATCATGCTTTCGACGCCGTTGACTTGCTGCTCGATCGGCGCCGCGACGGCGTTGGCGACTTCGCTCGCATTGGCGCCCGGATAATTGCACGTCACCTGGACGGTGGGCGGCGTGATGGACGGAAACTGCGCCAGCGGCAACGTGAAGAGCGCAATGCCCCCCGCCAGCGTGATGAGGATCGACAGCACGGCCGCGAAGATCGGCCGATCGATGAAGAAACGTGAGATCAACGCTTCATTCCTTCGACATCGTGGCATGGGCACCAAGCTCGGCGTGACCTCGCCGTTGGGCCGGGCCCGCTGCAGGCCGCTGACGATCACGTGCTCGCCGACAGCCAGGCCGTCGCTGATGGCGCGCAGGCCGTGGTGGAGGCGGCCGACCTGGATCCGGCGGTAGTTGACCTTATTGTCCTTGTCCACGACGTAGACGTATTTCTGCCCTTGATCGGTGCCCAAGGCTTGCTCGGAGACAAGCGTCGCCTTGTAAGCCGAACCCATCGGCAAACGGATGCGGACGAACAAGCCCGGCGTCAAGCTGAAATCATGGTTGGCGAAAATGCCCCGCAACTGCCAGGTGCCCGTGTCGGCATCGACTTTGTTGTCGGCGAAATGGATCTTGCCCAGGCGCGGAAAGCCCACTTGCGGTCCGCTCGTCGACTTTTTCTTCATTGGCCAGGCCCAAAAACACGGGCAGGTCGGCCTTGTTGGCCCAGCCGTCGCGAATCAGTTTTTGGAAGCGCAAGGTGGTGCGTTCGTCAATGTCGAAATAAGCGTAAATCGGATCGAGATCGACGATGGTCGTCAGGATCGTTTCGTCTTCCTTGACCAAATTGCCGGGGTCGTTAAAGCGCCGGCTGATGCGGCCGGTGAGCGGCGCTTTCACCTTGGTCCAGCTTCAACTTCAAGCTCGCCGTTTCCTTGTTGGCCTTGGCCACCTTCAAATTGCCCTCGGCTTCCGTGCGATCGCCGATGATTTTGTCGTAATCTTCCTGGCTGATGGCGTTGCTTGGGTAGCAGGGTCTCGGCACGCTTGAAATCGCTTTCGAGGCGCTTGAGGCGGCCTTGCATCTGCAAAACGATGCCTTCGGTGCGATCCAGTTCCGCCTTGTAAGGGCGAGCGTCGATCTCGAAAAGCACTGCGTCCTTCTTGACGATCTTGCCTTCCTCGAAATTGACCTTGGTGATGAAGCCCGTGACACGGGCCCGAATGTCGATCGAATTGATCGCTTCCAAGTGACCGGGGAAGTCCTCGTAATCGGTCACCGTGTCCGCGACGACCGCACTGACCGACACTTCCGGCGGCTTCATTTTCGGCGCCGCTTGCGGCGTGGCATGTGAATCGCCGCACCCGACCAACAGAAAAACAGCCGGCAAACACACAACCGGCCATAGATGACGAAAGATGTTTAGCATGATTCCCCTCTCGGACGACACCAAACCGGCATTTCGAGTTCGCTTCGACATTTTGTGGGACGGCTCTCCTGAGCCGTCCGCGTTTAACGGACGGCTCAGGAGAGCCGTCCCACTTGTCGATCATTTCCCATTACCGGTGTTTGCGTCCCGCGCGTTCACTCTCGCTCAAGATGCCGTAAAAAACGATGTCGAGAATGTTCTGGGCCTGGGCCTCGAACGCTTGCTTGTTGCCCGTGAAATAGTTGGAAAACATGGTCCCATAAACTAGATCGCTCAAAACGTCCGTGATACGCTCGACCGGCATGGTCCGAATGCGGCCCTCGGCCATCAAATCCCGGTAGAGGGCCTTCCAGCGCTCCACATTGACCTTGCGATGCTGAAAATAAGTCGGCTCCTTGCGGTCCTTGAACTGGGCCCGTTCCTGCATCAGGAGCTCGACGAAATCGGGGTTCTCGGCGAAGAATGACAAAAAAGTGCGAATGGCCACGGCAATGCGATCCAGCGGGTCGAGCACGCCTTCGATGGAGTCGTCGATCTGGATGCGCAACTGGCGCATCACGCGATCGGCGGCGGCGAGGAACAGGGCCTTCTTGCTGGGGAAATAACGGTAGAGCGTGCCCTTGCCGACGCCCATTTCATCGGCCAACAATTGCGTGTCCGCATCAGCGTAACCGTGCCGCGCGAACAACCTCGCGGCGGCATCCAAGATTTGCTGAGTGCGGCTATCGCGCAGCGTTGCGTCGGTGGCACGGCGCTCTTTCTTCAGGGTGGGTTGTTTCATCCGTTAATCCCGGGAACGCAATCGGACGGACCAGTCAGTCCGTTACAGTTATAAGTCGAAATCAGCCGGCAAGGCAAGTGCGAAATCTGGGGTGCCGCAAGCGTCGGTCAACTTTCGCGAGGGTGCCATAGTTTGCCGGTACTCCGGCTAACTATGTTGAATCCGTCCCGGTCTCCGGTTTAGGAATCCCTCCGAGGATCATTGGGAAGAGTCTCCCAATCAATTGGTACCGGTCCCACGGTTCGAGAGGCCGCATAATCGCGGTAACTCGACCATTCCCAATCTTCAGGCCGTTCGGTTAATCGTCTTCGTATGGGATTATTGTGGCAGTAATCGATTTTGTCCCAAATCTTGGTGTCAGTCCAGAGATTCACGTCGATGCCGCCGCCTGGTTGCCAGAAGCGATAGGTCTTGCGGGTGCTTGAGTTGACGACGATGGGGCACGGCCATGGGAGCCTCGTTTGGAAAGCATAGTTAGCCGGAGTACCGGCAAACTATGGCACCCAGACGCCTACCCGTGGACGAAACGCCGAGCTTACCCGTTGGGATTATCGAGAAGTTCCTGCAATCGATTGCTTAACGGCGGCTGCAGACGCGGTGGCCAGGTCGCATCGATCAGGCCGACGTGGATCAGGTCTTGCAAGTGGACGCGGTCTTTAAGACGCCACGACACGAGCTTCATCCGAACCAAGGCAAGCAGCGACACCACCTGAAACTCGGCTGCTCGCTCGGATTCGTCCAGATCCGGGCAAGGCCGCGCGTCTTCTCCCCGAAGCTTTTCGCCGGCAAATAAGAGATTCAAGCCGGCGCTCGGCTTGCCCTGGGCGCCGTCGATGAAAACATCCACGTCCAGGAGTTGCTGGTAGACGAAACCCGCCGCTTCCAGGGCGGCTCGCGCCGCGGCGAAATCCGCCCGCCGAATAATGATATCGACATCGCGGGTGTTTCGGACGGCTTCATCATCGATGCGCGCCACCCATTCGGCAACGGCGTTGCCACCCACAACGGCGTACGGTACGCCGGCGCCGTCCAGGGCCTTTGTCGCCCTGCGCAGCCTCTCCTTGACTTTTTCCGCGGCCATTAGCGCTCTTTCCCAGCCGACAACGACTGCTTCGCCCATGATCGCTCCTCTTTCTTTGGTCGATCATAGCGAATAGGCCGCGCTTTTGCGAGATGATCCACTCTTATGCATACACCCGATAATCCATGTCCGGAAACAGATTGTGCCGGCGCTCGATCTGGCTGAGCCAGGATTCGTCGATGTCGTTGCCCTTGATCTGCTCGTACAGGTGGTTGAAGTTGAGGACGTGGACCTTGGTCCGCTGGGTGGCGTAATCGACCATGGTGCCGGTTTTCATGATGAACGCCCAGTCGCTGGATTGGGCCAGCAACAATTCGCGGGCCGCCTGGTTGAGGGCGCGGCGGCGCAGGGCGTTGCCGCCGTCGGCGTGGTGCCTGGGCCAATTCCACCATGCGGTCGGCGTCTTCATGGAGATGGCGGTAGATCCAGTCGTTGGAGCCTTCGAGCCAGACTTCGCAGTAGCCCTTGTAGCCCCAGCTCGAAATACGACGGCTGGGACAGCTGGATCTTCGGAAACGTGTCCAGATACTCCGGCACCGTGATCATCTTGACCGTCTGCTGGTCCCAGTGGATCTTGCGCAAGCAGGAAGTTGATCCAGTCCGGCCCCTCGAACCACCAATGGCCGAAGAGCTCGGCATCATACGGCGCGACGATCAGCGGCGGCCGGCCATCCATCGAGCCGGCGAGCCATTCGACCTGCTTTTCGCGATTGAACATGAAGTTGCCGGCGTGGCTCGGCGGCCTTGTCGAGGGCGGCTTGCGGGTTGTAGTACTCCTTGTGGTCGCCGCGGCCGGTGATCTTGTAAGTACTTGATGCCCAGGTGGCTGCGCGATGCCGGTCTGGTGCAGGTGCGGCTTCGAGATACTCGTAATCGAGGTCGAAGCCGACGTCGCGATAGAATTCGCGATATTGATAATCGCCGGGATAGCCTTCGATGGCGCTCCAGACTTGCTTCGACGATTCCGTGTCGCGCGCCAGGCGGCCACGCCGCTCTTGGGGCAGAGGATCGGCGCATAGACGCCGAACTTGGGCCGAGGCTCGGCGAACAAGACGCCGTGCGTATCGACGAAGAAATAGCGGATGCCGGCGTCGCGCAAGCATTTCATCGACGCCGGGGGCGTAGCCGCACTCGGGCAGCCAAATGCCTTGCGGCCGTTTGCCGAAATGGCGCTCGAACTCGCGGCAGCCGATTTCGATCTGCGCCCGGACGGCATTCCGGTTGACTGCATCAGCGGCAAGAAGCCGTGCGTGGCGCCGCAGGTGATGATTTCGAGCTTGCCGGTCTGGAAGAAGCGGCGAAAGCCGTTGATCAGGTTGTTGCCGTACTGGTTGACGAAGACCTCGCGGGCCCGGCTGAAAGCGGTTGTGATACATGTGGGCGAGGTGATGGACTTCCGGCTGCCAGCGCGTGCGTTCGATTTCCTTGCCGGCCAGGGCGATGCAGATTGTCGATGTGGCGGACGTAGCGGTATTGCAGGAGCGGATCGGCGAGCATGGCGGCCAGCGTCGGCGTCACCGACATGGTCAAGCGCCAGTCGGCGCCGTCGCGTTCGAGGCCGTCCATCACTTCCAGCAGAGGGATATAGGTTTCGGTGATGGCCTCGTAGAACCAGTCTTCCTCGAGGAAATCGTCGTACTCGGGATGGCGGACGAAGGGCAGATGGGCGTGCAGGACCAGACAAAGATAACCGAGCGGCATGGCCATGGGTTCCCATGGAGAGGTAAGACTGGGCGAACCGGCGTCGACTTGCGTGCCGGACTGTTGTGTGTCCTACGCATTGGGCGGGAAATTCAAGATTCATGGCGCCCGGATCCGCGGGATTCGGAGTACCTCATCCCGCGGCTTGGCAAAGGGACGGGTTTCAAGCCGCGGGATGAGGTACTCCGAATCCCGCGGATGACTAATCGCAAACCTAGAATAAACGATGATCTTTCCGTGAAAATGGTATACTAATGTTGACGACGAGGGAATACGATGGCGCAAACTTGGATCGGAGCTACGTGTTCGATCCCGCACTCCTGGAGTGATGCCACGATGGCTAATGCTTCCGAGTTCATACGTCAAGCGGCAGCACTTCCCGTTAGGAATGGGAAGGTCTGCCTTGTCACCTCAAGCAACGGCAAACGTTGGGTCATACCCAAGGGACTCATTGAACCGGGTCAAACCGCCGGCGAAACCGCGCTTCAGGAGGCCTGGGAAGAAGCGGGGCTTGTCGGCGTGCTCGAGCCCGATCCGATCGGCAGCTTCTCTACGAGAAATGGTGCGGCACCTGTCATGTCATCGTCTACATGATGCGCAGTCACGGAAGTCGCCCAACACTGGCCCGAAAGCGATTTGCGTCAACGATCCTGGCTGACGCCCGCCGGTGCGCTGGAACGCATCGACGACCCGGGCTTGGCGGACATCGTCAGGCTCGCGGTTAGCTCCGCCTGTCGGGACAAGGTCGTGCTTTAGCTAGAGCTCACCGGTCGCTTACGCTCACGGCTCGCCAAATCGCTATATCTTGGCGAGCCGTGAGCGAAAGCGACCGGTGTTGCCGCCTGAACGCGCCCATCACTCAACTCTGAGGCTCACCCGCCGGCATCGGCGCATGCGGCGCCGCCGGGGCCGGTTCCTTGGTGACTTCCTTGCTGCCCGCTATGGTCATATTGAGGCCGATCTGGACCACGACCGGCTTGCCGTCGATGGTGATGTTGGTTTTGGCGCTGAGATACCAACCGAGCGAACCGGTGGAGAATTCCTTGACCGGCGCGTGCAAGGTGACGCCGTTGATGACGATTTCAAGCGGCTTGGCATGTTCCTTGAACTGCTTGTGGCTGATGGGGCACGTAGTCTTGACGGCCATGGATCTCTCCTTGACGAGGGCGGGCCAGGAATTACAACCATCGGCGGCATCTTATGCCCCGCCGCCGCCGGGACAAGGGACGTTTTCACCGACGACCGCGGGCAATAAAAATGAATAGTTCGAAATGCACCTTGGTCTAGCGTTTGTACGCTTGCTAGTTTACTTGGCTTGCCAAGGCGGAATCGTTTCGGCCCTCGGGGAACGTTTAATGCGAATTGCTTGCGCCTGCGCAATATTGATCGGCCTTTGTCTCATAGCCGTCGGCTGCGAGGCACGCGCACTTCCCAGCGTTGCCGAGACCTCGGCCCCCGCAGTGCCTGCGGCAGCGCCGGCGAGTGTGGCCTTGATGAATGTCAAGCTCCCACAATTACTGGACGCCATCAAAGCCCAGCGGGGCAAGGTCGTGGTAATAGACTTCTGGATGACGATGTGCGTTCCATGCAAAAAAGAGTTTCCGCGTCTGGTTAAGCTTCATGAGCGCTACGCCGCCGCCGGCTGGTATGCATGTCCGTCACCGTGGACGACAAGGACGACCGCGCCTGCCGCGCTGGATTTCCTTCAAAGCCGCCACGCGACTTTCGCCAATTACTTCATCGATGAACCAGCCGACGGTCTGGCAAAACCATTTCGCGCTCAAGGGAGTGCCCGCTGTGTTCATCTGGGATCGGTCCGGCAAGCAGAGCGGCACGCTATGACAACGATGATCCGGACAAAGAATTCACTTATGACGACGTGGAAAAGAAAGTCGCCGAGTTGATGGGGAAACAATAATCCCGCAACACCGCGGGCTTTCATAGGAAGGTGTTTCTTGTTTTCGTTTTTCTCAATGGAGGGTGTTTCATGTTGACTCGTTTACTTACTAGCGGCGCGGCGTTGGCCGGTTTGCTTTTGGTGACCGGCGTGTTTGCCGAAGGAACCGCCAAGTCCGGCCCGCAGGTCGGCCAAGAAGTTCCCGGACCGTTCCATCCGCTCAATGTCACCGGTTCCCAGGCCGGCAAGAAGAACTGCCTTTACTGCTCCAACGGCGCCAACCCCGTGGCCGTCGTCTTCGCGCGGGGCGTCACACCGCAAGTGACCACGTTGCTGAAGAAGCTTGACAATCTCACGGCCAAGAACAGCAGCGCCAAGATGGGCAGCTTCGCCGTTTTCTGCAGCGACCAGGAAACCTTGAAAACACGCTGAAGGACTTGGCCGGCAAGGAAGGCCTCAAGAACCTGGTTCTTAGCATCGACAACCCGGCCGGCCCGCAAGCCTACCACATCGCCAAGGACGCCGACGTCACCGTGCTGCTTTATAACGAATTCACCGTCCGCTCCAATCACGCCTACAAGACCGGCGAACTCAACCAACAGGGCATCGAAGCCATCATCGCCGATGTCAGCAAGATCGTGCCGACGAAGTAAACAAGGCGCTGTCTGCACCGACGCCGTTTCTCCAGGAGGGGGAGCGGCGTTTTTTTATAGGCTGCCTTGGAAACAGTCGCCCGCTCAGGCTTGCACGATCACCGGGAGGCGAGCAAGGCTTTTTGACGGAAAGCGTTGACCAGGTCTGCGCATGGAGCCCTGGATGCGTTCGAGGCTGCTGTTGACGTCTTCCATGCTTGGACGATTGGCGGCCTCCAGGCGCGAGGCTTTTTCGAAGGCGTCATAACCCGCGTCGCGCTTGAGCCGACCGCCTTGCGCCAGCATGGACATGCCCAGGAAATACTGATAGCGGGCATCCTGGCTATAAAACTCGACGGCCTTGCGGAACTTCTTCTCGGCAGCGGGGTATCTTGGGCCCAAAAGAGCTCCAGGCCCTTGCCATAAAACTGCTCGGCGAGCAACGGATTAGGCCGGCCGGCCTCCAGCTGGTGGAAGGCGGGATGCTCTTGCACGAGCTTGGCCAGGTCCCGGCTCGGACTGCCGGGAAACAGGAGCTCCAGACCTTTAACGTAATCGCGCATGCCCTCGGTACGCCGGCCGATCTTGGACAGGGCCTGCCCGCGGATCATGTAGCCTTGGCCTTTTACTTTGGGGTTGGCCGATTCGATGAGCTTGTTCGCGAGGTCGATGCTTTCCCGCATGTGCGCGGATGCCGCACCATCGTCAGCGTCATCGCTGTCCGCCTGCACGCCGACCAGCAGGACGGTCAACAAGCGGCGTAGGGCACCGCTGCGGGCGTCCTCTTTTTTGGGTTCAGCCTCTTGCTTGCTCGGCGGTTTTTCTTTGGCCGGTTCGTCAATCATGGGAATGGCTGCGCTCGGCGCCGCGGTGCGTTCGCGTTGGAGCAAACGCGCCAGGGCGATGATGTAGCGACTGGCTCCGTCGCTGCTGCCGCGGTTGGCCTTGACGGCCTTGCGAAATTCGGCTTCCGCTTTGTCGAAGTTGCCGAGATCTTCCTCGAGCAGTCCCAAGACATAGGCGGCTTCGGCCGACGCTTCGGGGTCGCCCGCGGCGGCTTCGGCGTCCTGGCGAATTTGCTGCTGAGCCGCTTCGATTTGGCCCTTGTCGCCGCCGGTTGCTTCCAGCCGCACCAGGCCACGCAATGCCAGCAGGCGAGCGTTGGAAGGAAAGAGTTTTAGTCCCCGGTTCAGCACATCTTGGGCGCCTTTGAGGTCGCCTTGCTCCGCAAGTTGGCTGGCACGCGGCAAGAAGTAAGCGGACGGTTCGGTCATCTCCTTGAGGGATGCAGCCGCCTGCTTTGTCCAGGGTTGATCCTTGAGGGTCGCACCCGCCGCGAGCGCTTCGGCGAGCTTTTGCCTGGCCCCGGCGACATTGCCGGCGGCACGGTCGTTGAGAGCAGCCAAATATAGGGCCTTGGCGCGGGCCTCAGAAGACGCGCCCGCTCCCTTGGACAACACCCAGGCGCTCGCTTGCGCGGCCTGGCGCGCCTCGGCAGGATCAAGCGACGTCGCGTTTTGCATGCGCCGAATGTAGTCGTCAAGCTGACGATTAGGCGTAATGATGAGCGGCTCACGCAGGCGATAATAGGCCAGTTCCGCGCCGAAGGCGCTCGCGTCGTAGGCTTTCTCGAAGACTTGGGTGGCGCCGGTGGCCAAGCCGCTGATGGCACTCGCGATCTTTACCAGCGGCGTCACGAGCGGTGATTCACCCTTTTGGCGGACGATGTTGACCGCCTCAGCCAGCGTCGTCCGCGGCTCGCCTGCGGCCGGCGATTGGGCCGCTCCGGTGAGGTCCTTGTAAGCGGCCCCAATCGCTTGATCGAGGTCGGACCGATCCTTAGCTAACTTGTCGCGTGCGGCAATCAATTCTTCCACTCCCTTGATCCCCTCGCCGCCGACTTTATGATCAGCCAAAAGCTTATTCACGAGCACCAGTTTATTGTCCACGTCTTTTTTCGCCGCGATGAGCTTGGCCACCCCTTGCTCGTCGCCGGGGATGACGTTGGCCTGTTCGAGTAGCTTGTTGATGGCGGCCAGCTTTGACTTCGACTCGCCCAGATTGTTGAGAGTTTTTTGCAGTGTGGCCGGATCAACCTTGTCCTTGTTGTCCACGATTTTAGCGTTCACCAGTGCAGCCGTGATGGTGCCCGCCTGTTGCGTCCCTGCGTCGCATTGGCCTCGTTTTTCGCCTGGTGGCCGACCTTCTCCTGCAGTGCGGCAAGGTTCTGCTCGGCCGCCTTGAGCTCGAGCGCAGTTTGCTGTCGTCGAACGATTTGTTGGCCTTTTCTTTTTCTGCCGGCACCGCGTTGGGCGAACTTTTGGAGATCTGCTCCAGGAGGTCCGGCTTGGCGTACCAAACCGCGGCGATAACACCGGCACCAATCAACAAAGTCGCCAGCATGCCCGTCAACCAACCGCGGCCGGATTTGCTCGCGCCGGCGCCGACGGGAATCGCTGGTGCGTGCTCTCTTTTTACGGGTGCCACGGAAGCGGCTTCGTCATCCGCGATCGCCATGGCGCCCAGGTCGACCGCATCATCGGCTTCCGCATGCGAGCCGTTCTTGCTGGCGGTCTGGATGGATTCATCCTCGAAGGCCAGGGCGGCCACGTGCTCCGCGTCCTTGGTGTCTTCATGTTGCTCTTTGGCACTGTCTTCGTCGAACTCGACATCTTTGCCTACTTCCGTCGGCGCTGCCTGCGCGGGCCGGGGCGTGTTGCCTGAATCATCGGCGTAGATGCGCCGCCGCCTCATCATCGGCGGATTTCGCGTGCTCACCTTCCGGCCTTTGCTCGGCACCATCTTCCAAGATGTCCTCGTCGAATACGGAGTCGTTCTCGTCGATCGGCTCGGTGTGCAATTCGGTGTCATCATCCTGGCTCGGTGGGCTCTTGTCGCCCTGATGAGCCGGTGGTCCAAGGTTGACTCCGGATTCCACTGCCTCGGCCACGGGATCAACGCCGGCGATCGGCGGCTTAGCCGCGCCGCTGCCCCCCAATTCGACCGTCCCCGAATCAGCCTGTGCGATCACGGCTTCGTCGGCGACCACGGCGCTGTCGGGAGCCACGGGAATCACGGCGCCGATCCCATGCCCGAGACAAGCGTTTGTCCTCCGTCGCCGGTATTGGCGGCCGGCGCCACCTTGGAATCGCCGGCAGCGGTGATTTCATCCCAGTCGATGTCCGGTTCCTTGTCGTCCAAGCTGGCCACCGGCGCCGGTTGGCTGATCTCGGTTTTGACCTGGGCGACACTGGACGGGTCCACCAGCACGGCACTGTCCAAGTCCTCAGCTTCGCCTCCAAGGACTTCATCGGATGCATGGCTAGTCGTGGCCTCCATGGAGGGCATCGGATCGCGCGGCGTCAACCGCCGATTCCGGTGTCGGGGTCGGCACTTCGGAAACGTCTGCCCAGACGTCGTGGGCCACCTCGGATGCCGGCTCGGCCAAGATCGCCGAGCTTTCTTCTGCGGCGCTGGTCGGCTCTAGCGGGCTATCCACAACCACGGCACTATCGCTCAACACCGAGGAACTGCCCGGTGTCACATCTTCGACAACGTTGGAAGAGCCCTCGTCAACCAAGGCGGAAATATCGACAACGGAGGACTCTTCGTTGCCGCTCGTTGGCTCGTCGCCCAACACTTCGACATCGTCTTCGGCCACATCGTCAATGATCTCGGCAACATGCACCGTTGACGATGCGGTCGATGCCGGCTCCGCGATGACTGGTTCGTCGTCGTCGAGGACTTCCGCCGTTTCCTCGGCGACTTCGGAAGGCGGCGGTGCCGGCTCAGGCGGATGGGGTTCATCGAGCGACAGGCTTGGAAAACTCGTGTAGCCGCCAGGCGGCGGCGGCTCGAGTGCCTTCGGTGTCTCGGCATCCGGAGCGTCCTCTTGGTAAGGAGCGATCCAGGTCGCGGGTCCGGTTTGTCGGGGATTGGTCAGCGGGCCGTGCTCCTGGCCGAGTGCCTCAAGGTCCCCATCAATGACTTCTTCTCCATCCTTGGCTAAGTCCGTCTCCTTTTTTGGTTGCGGTTTTGGCGGCTGGGGGCGGCGCGGGTGATTGGGATCGTCATGTTGCGTGGCCATGGATGTGCGGCTCCGTTGAGATCGCGGATCAGAACTGAGATTTTCGTCGAGTCAGGATTTGCTGGGACCAAGTCCGAAAGTTCCACAAATGTCAAAATCGTCAATCTCGGTCTATTTTCGCGCATGAACGCGAATCTAGCAATGCTTTTCCCGGAAATGCCGGCCCGTCAGGCGGGACTTGAACCCTAGGGAGCCCATCCGCATGGAAAAGACGTCATAATCGTTAAATTCCGCGGAACCAGTTGCGAAGTCGATGAACGTCGCTTGACTGGCCTGCGTATAATAGGAATGGAACGGGGAGGGCTTTGGTCTACACCGCGGCTTTCACCTCTCCTCCTTGAACCAAAGAGAACCGGATCGTTTCGCTTCTTCTACCCCCCCAGGGAAGCGGGACATCCGGTTCTTTTTTCATAAAAGGCGAGCGGGGGGCGTCAGCCAGCTCACGCCCCCCGCTCGCCATCAAGCGTCCGTGTTAATGTCTAAGCATCGCGCTTGTGCGATTCAACGCACCGCGCCCGTTCGCCCATTGAGCCGCTCCAGCGACGCCTTGGCTTCCTCGGTCTCGCGAGCCCCGGGCACCCCACCGGCCAACGTTTTCAAGACGGCTTTCGCTTCGGGCGAGCCGATTCGCTCCAGGATTTCGATTGTCCGCAATGCCTCCAAGCGCTTAGGTGACGTGACGGGAGCATTGATCTTCTTGAGCAACTGTTCAATACGCGTTCGCCCTTCAAGAGACGGCTCTTTCCCGAGCGCCGCAGTTAGCGGACCCTCGGCTATGTCTTCCAATTCCTCTAGAGCCTTACTTGCTTTTTGACGGACATTGAATTCCGTGCTGTCCAAGTCGGCTACCCATTGGGTGATCTTCTTTTCATTTACGGAGGGTACCTGTTGTAACCGCCGCCGCGCACTTGCCAGTGTTTGCTTGGGTACCGCCGCCAGAGCCCATATCGCCTGGTAAGCCTTTGCCGCGTCGGCACTGCCTAAATCAGACCAGTAGTCGTCCAGTTTCTTGGAGGACCAACCATTTGGCGGTACTTCGCCCTCCCGCCTACCTCCCGTCATGTCCCAAATCAGGCACGTCGAATCATAACCGGCAGTCACCAGCGTCCTGCCGTCGGGCGAAAAGGCCGCATCGCTGATACCGAAGTGATGTCCATGGAACTCGGCGCGCACCTTTGCCGTGGCCACTTCGATGAGTTGGATCGTCCGTTCCGTTTCAGGTCCGGACAAATCGCGCCCGATCCCGGCAACGGTTTTCCCGTCGGGAGAAAAAACGCACCAGTTGCTGCTTGCATCATTTAGCCGGCATACCTCTTGGCCGTTTATTAAACCGCAAATGCGTAAGCCTCCGCCTTCCTGACCAATGGCGCATAATTTCCTATCGGGCGAGATTCCGCGAATATAGCCTTCTCTCAGTAGGCTGTGTTGTTGTCCTGACGCGATGTCCCAAAAGCGCGTTACCTTATCGAGATCGGTGGCGATCAAAGTCTTCCCATCGCGAGAAAAGACGAGCGAGTACACACCTTTTTCGTGGCCCTTGAATTGCCGAAGCTCTTTACCAGATTGGGCGTCCCATTGCCGAATAATGTTGCCGTAGCCGGCGGAAGCAAGGGTCGTCCCTTCCGGGCTAAAGACCAGGACTGGCCATAAGCCAGGGTTCCCGTTAGGCGTTTTCGCATTGATGCGGCGGATTTCCCGCCCCGTTTTCGCATCCGCTACAAGAATGTCTCTATCCAAGGTAATTGTTGCCAACACCTTGTTATCTGAAGAAATCGCGGGAGACCCCAGTTGGTACCGCAACCGGTAAAGGGGCTGCCGCGTGGCAATATCCAAAAGGGCGGTCCCATCGTTCCCCGCCGTGATCAACTGTTTGCCATCCGGCGTGAATCGGATTGAAGTAAAGGCCCCTCGATTCCAGCCCGCGCTTGACTGGGGCAACTCCTTTCCCGAAGCCGTGTCGTATAGACCCAAGACCCCATTGAATCCCCCTAACGCAACGATCTTGCCATCCGGAGAAAAAGCCGTTGGATAACCAGAGTTATCCTTGCATTCCCAGACTTTTTTTCCCGTGCTCATGTCCCAGTGGTCGGTTGCCGAGGCCAAGATCTTTCCATCGGGTGAGAATGCAAGGCTCCGAAGCTCGCCCGGGCTTGCAAAATCGTGGACTTTCTCGCCGGAGACAATACTCCAGACGCTAATCGCCTTGCCAGTCTGAGTAGCCAGCAGCTTATCGTCTGGGGATAGAGCGACGTCGAGCACCGCTTCCGAGTGCGCGAATTGGCGGAGAATTTTTTCACTTGATAAGTCCCAAACACGGGCAGTCTCGTCCTTGCTTCCCGTTGCCAGCTTGTTACCGTCTTTGGAATAAACGGCCACCAATACAGCCGCCGTGTGTCCCTCGAGACGGCGGATCGCTTTACCGGTGGCCGGGTCGTGAAACCAGATAGACTTATCGTCACTCGTTCCCAGGACGATGGAACGGCCGTCCGGGGCGAACATCATTGACGTGACATAACCGGTATGTTTTCCTTCGAGGCGGCGAAGCAGTTTCCCGGTCGCGACTTCCCACACGCCGGGAATCCCTTTGTCGGTGGCGAACAACTTGCCGTCTGGGGAAAAACTCGCACATCGCGCAACGCCACCAAAAGGATCCACCAGGGCGTGAACCTTCTTTCCCGTGGCCACGTCCCAAATTCGGGCCTCGCCATGAGAGTGCGTGGAAGCGACCAGACGGCCGTCCGGCGAAAACACAACGGCATAAATCGTTCCACTATGTCTAAGTCGGGTAGTGCCCAGCCGCGCCACCGCCCCTTCAGGCAACGGATCGCCGTATTGATCCATCACAATCGCCCGCAGAGGCAAACCGTCCGCCGCTCCGCTTCGCGTCGCGGCTAACCACCGGCCATCGAACCGCGACATTACCGCGCTTGTTCTGTACCCCGCCCAACCAGCACCTCCAACAACGACGCCAACCGCCAACACCAAACCCACCAGCTTGCTGATCCCAACCATTCCCCGCACCGCTTCCTCCGCTAACACAACCGCTCGCGCCGTCAAACAACCCCCCGCGACTAGCTTGCCTGCCACCGCGACCAGCGCCGCTTGCACGGTCTTGACCGTCAACATGGCCGGCAACGGCGCCGCAGCCGCTTCGGCGAGCGCCGTTGCCAGCGCCCGGCAGCGAGCGTCATGCCGCGCCGCTCCAGGCGCGCACGCAGCAGGTCGCGCCCTTTGTTGAGTCTTCTGGTTAGCGATGTCGCGGGGCAACCAGTGCATGGGCGGCCTGGGCGTGCGTCTTGCCCTCCAAAAAGCATAGGATGATGGGTGCGCGATGTTTCTCGGATAGCGCGCCGATCTCCTCGTCCAGGGCGAGGCGCAGATCTTGCCAGGTGGAATCGTCGATGGGGCGTGGCGTTGCCATCTTGCCTGCCTCCTTCTCTCGGCGCGACGTGTGGCTGACTGCACCGCGCCCGCAAGGCGATGCGCTGGGCGACACTATGAAGCCAGCTTCCCAGCGCTTCACGGCGGCGGATGGATTTCGAGCGGCGAACCAGGACCAGAAAGGTCGCCTGAAAAGCGTCTTCGGCCTCTTGCGAGTCGCCGAGCAAACGCCGGCAGACGCCGAAGATCATGGGGCCGTGCCGCCGCACGAGAAAAGTGAAGGCGTCCTCATCGCGGTGCTCCACGAACCGCCCGAGCAGCTCGCGATCGCTCAGGTCGCTGTCCCCCTGGAGGGCGCAGACCCTGTGAAGATAACGGATAACGTTCGCGAACGCGGACTTGGGCATGACTCGGCCCCCTGGTTTCCCATTGCGCGCGAGCACTTACTCTTATAAAGTGAGGCAGGGGCCGATTTAAACCAACTATTTCTTGAAATTAAACGAGTTGACTACTTTAAACCCACTCGATCTCCGCCTCTTGGCAGCCATTGGCATGTAGCCACCAACCCCGCATCAGCGGCACATTCCCTTCGAGCGATACGATCAGATTGACCACGTCCGGGCTGTAGCTCTGCGCCAAATCCGTGGCACTGGGGATGGGCGGCGAGCTGGGATGGGAATGATAAATCGCCAGGATGTCAAGCTGCTCGCGGCGCAGCGCTTTGTGTGCCTCGAACATGCTGCGCGGCTCCGAGTCGAATCGTCGGGGGCTTGCAGCGGCGTTGATAAGGGGCAAGCGGCGTAAAACTCGGCCCAGCGTGCCGGCAGCGCCCATTTCGATGCGTCCCGCCAACAGTCCGCAGCATTCGTTGGGGAGTTCCGTTTGTGCCTGACTTGCGATCTCCTCGTGAAAATGGCGAGGCACGCTAAGGCGGAATGGTGTTGACAAGGTTGCCAGTCCTTTTGAAGATTAGGTTTAATCTAGTCGGGAAATCGCTAGTCTTTTTCTGTGGGCACGTTGCCAACGTGCCCGCTGGACACCGGCACGTTGAAACGTGCCCCACAGTTTTTTCGCTTAAGGACACTGCAATGGCACGCGACAAGGTCATCCTGGCGTATTGCGGCGGCCTCGACACCTCCGTCATGGTGCCGTGGATCGGCGAGAAGTACAACCTCGACGTGGTCGCCTTCACGGTCGACCTCGGCCAGGGCGAGGACATCGAGAAGATCCAGCAGAAGGCCATGAAGACCGGGGCGGTCGACGCCGTCGCCATCGACGCCCGCAACCTGTTCGTCGATTGCTTCGTCTTGCCGGCCCTGATGGCCGGCGCCATGTACGAGGGCAAGTATCCGCTGGCGACCGCGCTGGGCCGGCCGCTCATCGCCAAGCTCATGGTCGATGCCGCCCACGAGCACAAGGCCAAGGCCGTCGCCCACGGCTGCACCGGCAAGGGCAACGACCAGGTCCGCTTCGACGTCACCTTCCAGACGCTCGCCCCCGATCTGAAGATCATCGCCCCGGTGCGCGAGTGGAAGATGGACGCGCGACGAGGCGCTCGAGTACGCCGACAAGCACAACATCCCGGTCGAGGCGAAGAAGGAAAGCCCCTACAGCATCGACCAGAACCTCTTCGGCCGCAGCTGCGAGGCGGGCGTGCTCGAAGACCCCTGGGACGAGCCGCCGGCCGACGCCTTCGCCTGGACCACCGACCCGACCAAGGCGCCCAACGAGCCGGATTATGTCGACATCGAGTTCGAGCAGGGCCGGCCCGTCGGCCTCGACGGCCAAAAGCTGGACGGCGTGCCGCTGATCGAGCGGCTCAACAAGCTCGGCGGCAAGCACGGCGTCGGCCGCATCGACCACGTCGAGAATCGGCTCGTCGGCATCAAGTCGCGCGAGCTGTACGAGGCGCCGGCGGCGGTGATCCTGCACGACGCCCATCGCGAACTGGAATCGCTGTGCCTGAGCAAGCCGGCGGCCCGGTTCAAGACGTTGGTCTCGCAGGAATACGCCGACATCATCTATAATGGACTTGTGGTTCAGCGCCTTCCACCAGGACTTGTTCGCGTTCGTCGCCGAGCAACCAGCGCTTCGTGACCGGACTGATGCGCGTCAAGCTCTTCAAGGGCAAGGCGACGGTCGTCGGCCGCAAGAGCGAACACAGCCTGTACAGCAAGAAACTGGCGACCTACGAGACCGGCGACCAGTTCGACCACGACGCCGCCAAGGGCTTCATCCGCCTGCACGGCCTGGCCAGCAGACGCAGGCGCGCTTGCAGTTGCTCAAGGATGGCCGTGGCTTCGATCTGCCGGGGCTGCCGCACGAATAATAGGTTTAGCCGCGAGCGTCAGCGGAACCGTTGGGAGACGTACCAACCGCGCTCGCTTTACGTCGCGGCTCACCGAAGGGATTGCACCCATGGAGAACGAAACAATGGACCTGGAGCAGCTGGCCTCTTACTTGCATCGCGACGTGCGCAGGTGAGCAAGATGGCCAGCCGCGGTCATCTGCCGGGCCAGAAGTCGGCGGCGATGGCGTTTCGCGTCGGCGGAGATCAATCACTGGATCGAAACGCAGATGGCGACCTACAGCGAAGCCGAACTGCAGGGCTCGAAACCGGAACAGGTCGGGGCCAGGGCGACACCCATTTGCCGCTGACATCCCTCCTTTCGGAAAGCACCATCGCGCTGCCCCTTGCGGGGGCACGGAGGCCTGGTTCCTCAAGGAGTTGGTGGACCTGGCCGAATCCTGGCAGTCTACGACCCCGACGCCCTGCTCACGGCGGTCAAACACGCGAGGACCGGATCGACGGCTTTTCCTGTTGGAGTGGCCCTCCCCGATCCGCGCAGCCGTCGCCGACCATGCTTGGCGAACCGGTCGTGGCCTTTGGCCGCCGCTGGCCGGTCTGCCGTTCGGCGCGCCGTGGGGGCCCTCAGCGACATCTTTTTCCTGGTCGCTGCCGCGAACAACGCACCCATCTCAAGTTGCTGGCTGTGCATCGCACGCTTGGTGCTCAGGCCAGGCATGGTGGACCATCTGTGCTTCGCGGACACATCA
This sequence comes from uncultured Planctomycetota bacterium, assembly GCA_963750865.1. Lineage (GTDB taxonomy): Bacteria > Planctomycetota > Planctomycetia > Gemmatales > Gemmataceae > CAVVSQ01. The sequence continues at coordinate 1,619 of CAVVSQ010000007.1, read as the reverse complement.
GCGGCGACGTTGCAAATCTTGGAAGCGGCGGAACGGGAGCTTATGGATTAGTGGGTGCCAACGGGCAGCTTGTCTTACCCAAGCTGCCCGTCACCATTTTGCGCATGAAGATTTGCGTGGGCACCCAGCGATCTTTATTACCGCAGATACCGCAGCGCCTGCGTCGGGCTGAGCTTCAGGGCCGCCGCGGTCAACAGCGGCCCGCCGATGCCGAGGGGCACATCCAAATCGCGGCGTGGCACGTCCAAGCGACCGCCAGCTGCTGAAGAAATCGGTCGGCCAGCCTTCGGTGTGATGCGTGATCACTTCGCGGCGTGACGCAGTCGCGGCGGGAGAAGATTCGCAATGTCAGGTAGTTTTCGCGGGTGAACGCCCTTGCGATAGGGGCAGGCGGAAGGAAAGATTTTGCGGGGGAGCAGGCGGTTATTGCACAGGACGCTGACCAGGCGCAGTTCGTTCAAAGATTCCGAGCCGGATATCCCCCGCGTCGTAGCTCGCCTTGCCAAAGAGCCTCGACCCCGGACCGCCGCACTTTGACGACTTGGCCGATGATCGACGAACAAATAGCGAAGTTTCATCCCAATCCTCCGTGTCATGGGATGGTGGACAAGAACTTCGTGGTTTTTGACGGAAGGAAGTGGTTCCTTCCCCTTCCATCCTAAAGCAATCGCCTAAAATTCTCCTAGCCAAATTTCGTGAATTCGCGAAAAAAGGATGGGATTTGGGAGGGCGACAGGCAGCCCTAAGACGCGATTAAAGCGGTTACAAGGACTGGCGGCGAGTACAATATGGGTTATGCGGGCGTAATTCAGTGGTAGAATGCTAGCTTCCCAAGCTGGACGTCGTCGGTTTAATCCGATCGCCCGCTCTCCAAAGAACCGTGGTCCACCTTGGGCCGCGGTTCTTTTTGTTTTTGTCCGCGCGAACTGCATAGGGCAAAAAAATGTCCGGCGTTCAAGAAGCTTTGACGTTACTGGCGGTAATTTTTGTCGCGGTCCTTCTGATCGTGCCGCTGGCTCTCATCATCATGATGGTGAGGCTCTTTCGCCGCCAGGACGACGCCACGGAACTTCAAACCGCGCGTTTCGAGCAGGTGCAGGACGAATTGCGTGAGCAGCGCAGGCTGTTGCGGCAAGTTCTTCAGCGGGAGACTGCCGCGAATGCGGAAGCGCCGCCGACCAGCGCACCGGTTTCGCAATCGGTTGAGCTGCCGGTACGCGAGGCGGCCGTGGTCTCTCCGCCGGTGGAAGCGGCGCCGTCAATCGGCGCCATCGAGTTGCCGGTCGAAGCGCAGGCGATTCCTGTCTCCGAACCGTCGGCACCCCAGACCACCGGGCCGCCGGAATTCTTGTGGGAAAGCGGGCAAACATCGGAGCCGCCGTTTGTCGCGGAAACCGCGCCGCGCCAGCCGAGCCGATTCGAAACCGCGGCCGGCGAGATTCTGCTGAAGATCTGGCACTGGATCGCCGTGGGCGAGGAGCATCGCCCGGTGGGCGTCTCGATGGAATTCGCCGTGGCCAGCACTTGGCTGCTGCGCTTGGGCGTCTTGATCCTCGTCATGGGTGTGGGGTTCTTTCTCAAGTATTCCATCGAGCATGACTTCATTGGTCCGCTCGGGC
>CAVVSQ010000006.1:0-54863 GCA_963750865.1 uncultured Planctomycetota bacterium | reverse complement strand
CCCACGGCGGTATCTTCGCCGAGGCGGCCAACTACGATTTGAATGTCAACAACGGGCCGTTTGCTGCCAACGTGGCAAATGAAGGAACAGGCGTGCTGGCGGATGGCGGCAATGCCGCCGGCGACGGCCTGTATCTGGAAAACGGCGGCCGTGGCAATGCGCGTTTGGTTAACGACACCAGCGCCCTAATCGTTGCCAACGACGGTTCCGGCCATGCCGCTTTGGCAAGCCAAGGGGGGGCTAGGGGCAGCCAATTTTGAATCCGGATTCGAAATGTTTAGCCCCCATCGGTCGTGCTTTCTGAGAGCGAAGGTCCCAAAGTAACTCGCCAGGCACGCCGGCTAATCGGCCAGGCGTTTGAAGGCGGTGTCAGGGGCCAAGCCTCAACTAGTCTCTATCCGACCAGGTGTTTGCCCTACGGTGAGACCGATGGAGTGAAAATCAGTGCCGGCACCCCGACCTTAGCGACGGTCATGGTCCTGTGCCTGTTAGGCGGGGCCGCTGAGGTGTGGTGCTGGTAGTGGTTTCGGCGGCGGCGTTGAGAACTGCCGGGCACGACGTTGAGCGTTACCGGCTGTCTCTTCAAGGCGAGGCAAGCCAAAAGCGGCGGAGGTTGACCGTGACCAGCAGCGTCATCACCGGCAACCTTGCCCAGAGAGGCAGCGGCGCCGCGGGCGACACCGGCGGCATTGCGTCGGGCGGCGGCATCAATAACGACGCCACTTTCACTGCTACGATCACCAATTGCTTCATCGCCAGCAACAAGGCGGTGGGCGGCGCCGGCCGTGCCGAAGGCAATGGCGGCCTTGGCTTAGGGGGCGGCATCAGTTCAGGCAACGAGGCGCTGCCGTCGGCGGTTTCGCGGATACCTCATCGCTCATAGTCAACGGTGGCGTCATCGCCCGCAACTTGGCCGGGGGGGGCCCTGCAGGCAGCGGCGCGACCACCGGCCAAGGCCATGGCGGCGGCGTCTATACCAGCAGCGGTGCCAGCGTGAAGATAACCAATAAGGGACTTCATCATCTTCAACTTCGCCACCACCCGCGATGATAACATTGTTGGCGTGGTTGCCACGTGACGAACATTGATTCACGGCACGGGCAAGATGATCGGCCGCATGGTGCCGCAACGGAGCGCGGCCACAGGCCACTGACGTTGCGGCGTTACGCATCGGCCGCGCTCACCCGCGCCATGCCGGGTGGCCGCACACCAAGCGCACCGGGTCGAACAGCGCGCCGCGCTGCGGCTGGTCGCTTGGCCTCGCCACCAGACGTCGGGTTATGACGCCAACGTCCACGCGCGGGACGAAAAAGCGGACGTCGATAACCAATTATATTCAAAGAACTTACATCATAAACAGACTCGTCGCCGTCCGAGACCTAGGAAATTATGGACGCCGTTAACTTCATAACAGTAAAGAAGTTAGAGTGCGCCGTCCGTAATTAAGGCTGATTTGCGCATTGGTGTTAAAGAAGGCAATTAATTTAGGGTTGCGAAGTCGTATAGCTATGGAATAGCAGTTTTGATCGGACATCTGGACGGCGAGGTGCAACCTCAACGTGTCAAACGACTTAATGGCGTCCGGCACAGATAGTTGTTTCGGACGAAACAGCCAGAGTTGATGGTCCGCTACGTGAACACGAATCGCCATGTCGGCAAATAGGACGGCGTGTCGCTGCCGGGCGGGGCAACGGCTCCATCGGCATGAGGCGGCTCCGTTGGCGACGGGCAGTCGGAAGGATTGGGATTTCTTTTTTTTTGCTTCACCATCTTCGGGGCGCCGTTCAAGGGGGGGGATGGTGATCCCGTACCAGCGCCACCCCCCAAACCCAACGTGCTTCTGGCAACCGGTGGTGAACTTGGCGCCTAGCACAGTCGGCGCCTGTTCGTCGCAGAGATCTGTAGTTCCGCTTTCACAGGAGGGCCGGATCGATGCACGCGGCAGCGGTGAAAAAAGCATGCCAACCAACCCATTCTCCGCGACGGGAAGTTTTTACGCCTTTCACCGGGGCCAACACAGCGCTTTATACAGCGGCAAGTTGGCCCGACGGTATCGAGCGACCAGCACAGTTGCATGCACCCGTAGCGGCTTACGCGCCGGTTGGTTTGTACGCAAGCCGACGGTCCCGCAGCGAATCGACGGGGTCGGTAATGCTGCCGGCAGTGTCTGTCCCAATCGAGAAGCCAACGAGTCCGGCGGCCGTCGCGGAACCAGGACCCGAGGACGAACCCGCCGCATCCCGGTGTGGGTTCCAGGGCGTCCGGGTCCGGCCGGGGTAACAGATAGGCCCGCATCCCGCGAATGCGTTGGTCGCGAGCTTGGCGATGAGGACGGCTCCCGCCTTTTCCAGTCGCTCGGCGACCGCCGCTTTCACGTCGATGAGGCGGAGGCGATACTGCGGAGGCACCAAGTCGTCGGATAGCCGGGATAGGCGATTATGTCTTTCAGCCCCCACGGCACCCCGTGGAGCGGCCCACGATCCTTGCTCGCGGCTACGTCACGGTCGGCTCGCTGCGCCTGTTCCAGCGCGACCTCGTCCATGAATGTGTGGGATACCAAGAGTGCCGCAAGGATCGCGATAACGGCGATGACCACCAAGAGTTCGAGGAGCGTGAAACCAATCCGCGGCCTCAAGGTGTTCATTAGTTGGCTACCGAAAGTCGAAATGGTCGGTGAAGCACGATAAACGAAGGCGGCAACCTAGCACCACAGCACGGACGCACACGGAATGACAGCGCTTCGCCGGACATCGTGTCCGATGGGTTGACGCCTTCGCGAGGGCGCTTGACGCCTTTGATTTTGAATCCGTTTACAAAGTCACGCGTGTCACGTCGGCATCGCCTTCCGCCGCCATGGTGGAAAGGTGGTGCTGGGGTGGCGTTTGGTTTTTTTTGGGTCCGCGTCAATCAGAAGCGGGTAGTGGGTGGCATTTTGGGAGGGCTGACTTTATTGGGCTATCGATTCTGAGGAGCCGCCGGTTTCGCATGCGCGAGGCCCGTTCGTCAGGCTCATTGCGGCACCAGTGCCCTAATCCTCGCTCTTGCCGTCATCGCTCATCTTGACGAGCTTTGGGATCGAAGCGCGCGATGACGTCCACCAGGTCCGTCTGCTGCTCCATGACCTTGCGGATGTCCTTGTACACACCGGGCACCTCGTCGAGGCCGCACGACAGCACGCGGACGCCGCGGTTCTTGATCTCGCTCTTCCAGGCGGCCCAGTCGAGCGTCTTGATGGCCTGCGATCGGCTCATGCGGCGACCGGCGCCGTGCGACGCCGAGCGCAGCGACTCCGCCTTGCCCTTGCCGCGCACGATGAACGCCGGGTCGGCCATGCTGCCCGGAATGACGCCCAGCACGCCTTCGCCCGCCGGCGTCGCTCCCTTGCGGTGGACGATTAGCTCCTTGCCGTCGTGGACTTCCTTCCAGGCGAAGTTGTGGTGATTCTCGATCACGACCAGCGACGCTCGCACCCGCCAGCTTGAGCACGCGCTCGTGGATCGTGTGATGGTTGGCCGAGGCGTATTCGCCCATCAGGTTCATCGCCGCCCAGTATTCCTGACCCGCCTCGCTGTCCAGCGACAGCCAGGCCAGGTGCTTGAAGCGCTCGTAGCTCTTGGGCAGGCGGGCCGTGGCGATGTCGCTGTAGGTCTTGCAAACCGCCGCACCGGCGCCGCGGCTGCCGCTGTGCGACAGCAGCGCGACGTACTCGCCCGCTTCCAGGCCCAGCTCCGGCTCCGTCGAGCGTGACGATGCCGAACTCGACGAAGTGATTGCCGCTGCCCGACGTGCCGAGCTGATTGCGGGCCTTGTCCTTCAATTCGCGCGTGACTTTGGTGACGTTCCAGTCCATGTCCAGAACGGCATGGTCGAGCTTCTCCTTCTGCGCCCCGCCGACGCCGAACACCGTCCCGCCGGTGATGGCGCGGATGAGCGGGTCCACCGTCGGCGCAAACACGTCCTTCAGCGTCGCCGCCGGCAAGTCGGTGATCGTGCACATCATGCGGCAGGCGATGTCAACGCCGACGCCGTAAGGAATCACGCTGTTGTACGTGCCGAGAACGCCGCCGATGGGCAAACCATAACCCAGGTGGTTGTCCGGCATGAGCGCCCCTGCACGGCGACGGGCAGTTCGCAGGCGGCGCTCATCTGGTCCATCGAACCGGGATCATCGCGCTCGCCCCACTGCGCGAAGGTGGAAGGAATGCCGTGCGGATTGCGGCCCCAGGACTCCTTGGCTTCTTCAAGCTGGGCTCGCACCGATAGCACGGCCTCGGCCAGTGGGCCGAAATGCGGATCGTCGGTGAACGATTCTGGCGCAGCCAAAAGCTCGGCGATCCGCCGCAATGCCTCGGCCGGATTTGAAATCAAGCCGCTTGCCTTGAGGGCGTCGTAGGCGACGCCGACGCATTCCTGCGGAAGACCCAAGGCAACCAATTCACGCGCATTCATGGACGGTCCCTCCTCGTTTGCATGAGAGAGGCATTTTAAGAAACTTGGGTTCGGAGTTGGATCGTTTGAATGGCGCCGCCTCAATATCTCTCTGATGCGAAAATCTCGATCTCCTTGGGCTTGATTACTGCTTTGAGTGCCCGTAGCTTTCGTTTGTCCACAATCGCGGATGGATCGAGTGCGGCTTTCAACTTCGTGGACGCGATCCAACTGTTGTTCCAAACATCAACCGACTTACCTCTAACGAGTTGGCAAAGTGTCTCATCGTACGCGAGCCTAGACTCGATGGAGTGACTGATTCTCTGAAGCCAGACCTCCATGTGGCCGGTGTTCGGAAGCTGCGACAGCTTCGCGTGTATCTTTTTGATCAAATCAACTCGTTCGTCCTTCGTTTTTAGAATACTTAGGAGCTTGCTGATGATCGCCGCACAAACCGGGAATGTCCTTGGGCTGCTGTAGGCAATATCAACGGCTATACTGATCAGAACACACGCGTGCTGAATGTGTTTTGTCTTACTTAATCGCTCGTGGAAGTGAGTAAGGGCAACAGTGAGGCTGCCGGAATTAGGGAAGTCGGTTCCGTGGGCGTGAATGACGAGCAGATGCTTTTGGAGGTTACGGTCACCCTGCCTGCTCCGCAGCCACGATCGCTTATCAGGTTTCAATGATCCGGTGACGATTGGCGCTGCCACTGTCGTTTTTGAGGTGCTAAGTTTTAGGCCGAGATCAATCAAGACCTCGGTTAGCGTTTTTAGGATTGTCTCGCCAACCTGCGGATTATTTACGAATATCCTGTAGTCGTCACGGTAACGAAGGATTCGATATTCCGTGACTCCGGCGGCGGCAAGCTGATCGCCTAGTTCCAAGTCGGCGTAGCCAAGAACAAGTTCGGAAATAAAATCCATCATGACAGAACCTTGCGGGATACCGTTTGTCTGTCCATGTCGCATGTCTTGAATGTGTGCATCGATGATATTGCCGATCAGCGTCATATCACGCCGTTTCTTTTTGGCCACGACCTTGCCATGAACGGCCCAAGCAATCGAATGTGTGTAGATAGCTGCGTAACAATCCGTGATGTCAGCGTGAAAGACATGCCCATATTCCAGCGCTAATTCAATCGAGCCCTGTTCGATGCCGTGCCACCATGTGGAGATCTGAGCCGCCTTGTCGTTGCGTTGCGATAATGATTGCAGCGGAATGCTCAGGCATTTGAGGTTCGGTGACCGTTGAAACTCCTTAAATCGTTGGACTATCACCTTCCAGTGAGTTTTTGAAGTGATTTCTTCCACGAGGGAAACGTAGAGGGCGGGGTGAATTAATTGGAACGGTCGCCAAGCATGCCGACCATCTTTATTCGAAAGCAATGGGTAGTTTACGCCCTCGTGGAATCGCGGCTTCCCCGCCAGGTTTTTGAGCAGCTTGCCATGCAACTCTTTGGCGACAGCCGAAAGCAGCTTGCCGAATTGGAAATAAACGGGCAAATCGAGATTGCAGTAGCTCTCTGGTTTAAGCAGAAACGCGCGGGCCTGCGCGTTGGTCATTTCAAGAATGGATAGGTCCGAAGTATGTTTTGAGGTTGTAGGATTGCTCATCTTCAAAAGCCGGGCTCCGACGATCGGGTTATAGCCTGCACTTCGGTAATCTGAGCTCCATCCGGCATCCACTTTTCGTGCACGCTGCCGACGTCTTGCAACCAGTTCAACGTCGTTGAGAGTTAACGGGGTCGGGCACCCTTGCACTCAACGCGCTCCGTTGGCATTCTAGGCGATCATGACGATTACTCAACCTATGGGGTTCTCGTCGCTCGCCAGAAGGTATGATGGCGAGTGCCCGTGCTGCCAGAGGCATTCGCCGACGCTTGATTGTGTGGGCGATGCGCGCTGTTGTCCGACACACCAAAGTTATGTCCGTAAATGAAAGCAGGGGCCAGGCCGTGCCCGGCCCCCATCTCGGTTACAACTCGACCGCCTCGACCTCGGCGACGAAGCGTCCTGCATCGTCGCCGAGGAACGAAGCGACCACCCGGAACACCGCGTCGCTGAAGCCGCCGACGTTCAGGATGTCGGAACGGTCCGGCGCCTGCGTCGTGGTGTACGGCTGCAGGTCGATGCACACCAGCTTCGGGCCGGCGAAGTCGCGCGCCGTGCAGCCGCACCTGGTTCTTCACGAACTCCTGCCACGCCGTCATCGTCGGCCGTCGAGCCGTGGCGGCCCGTGCCGATCCAGCTTTCCATGTCGCTCACCAGCACGCAGCCGGCGAACCGGCGGCTGCGCGTACGTGCTGGTTGGCCTCCGCCAGCGGCAGCGAGCAGTTCGTGCCGCCGCCGCCGTACTGGGCCAGCCGCTCCGCCAGGCTCAGGATCGTGTCCTGCGGATCGAGCCTGACGTGGTACGCCTTGTCGTCGAACGGGATGACCACGCTGTCCGGGTTGCGGCGCAGGATGGCCGCCGCGAACAACGCCGCCACGTCCACGCAGCGCACCTTGCTCGTTGCGCCGCGGCCACGGTGGCCCGTGACCGGCGACTGCATCGAGCCCGACACGTCCAGACCGATGACCACCGGGCCCGGCAGCTCCGGCACGTTGCCGCACGCGATCTCCGCCGCCTGCGCACAGCGCGGCCTTGATCTTCTGCGGCACGGCGTCCTCGGCGTTCAGGTACGCCGCCAGGTACTGGTACGGGAACTGACGCGAGCGGCGGATTTCGTCGGCGTCGGCGATCTTGGCCGCGACGAAGTCCACCATCTCCGCATCGTTCAGAACCTCGTGACGCAGCAGCGTGTTCAGGTTCATGCGCAGCGCCTGCGGACCCATCTGCCGGGCAATCGCCTTCCAGACGCTCGGACCGCGCGCGGCATCCGCCAGCAGGTCCCAGCGGCAGACGGACGCCGTCCAGCATCGCGACCTGCTCGTCGGCCGTCGCCGCCTTGCGGTACGCATCGAGCGCGCGAACCTCGTCCGGCAGGTCGTCCGCCGTCGCCGGCGCCCACTTCTCGACCGGCTTGTCGGTCAGCCAGCCGAACAGCGCCCGGCGGGCGTTGTCCGTCGGCGTCGGCCGGGCCAGGCGCAGCACGTCGCGCAGGCTCGGATCGTTGCCGATCGACGCCGACAGCAGCCGGCCGACGCTGGCCTCGTTCAGCCAGCGCTGAAACGCGCGCTGCAGCGCGTACGACAGGCTCTTGCGGCCGAACTGGCCCGAGCGGATCATCTGGAACAGCGTGCGCAGCACGCGGCCGTTGTCCACGACGCGGTCGAAGACGCTTGCGGAACAGAGCCGCGATCGCGCTTCGACAGCACCAGCAGCAGCGCCGCCGGCATGTCCTTCATGAAGGCGCGCTCGCGGCTGTAGACCGCCAGCTTGGCCAGGAAGACGTTGTCGTCGACCTGGTTCACCAGGGTCAGCAGCGTGGCCAGTTGCTCCTCGGCCTGCGGCGTAGAAGGTGCCGTTGAAGCAGCCGGTCGCCGCCAGTTGGGCCAGAGCGTGCTTCGGCGGCAGCTGGTAGGCGCCGGCGCCCTCCTCGTTGCGGGCATCCGCCCGCGGCAGCAGGCTCTTCAAGCTCGCGAACAAACCCTTGTTGGCCATCGGTGGCCTCCCTTCAGCAAAAATGGATCCGACGAAGTTGTGGTCAGAGTTTTTCCGATGCTCTATCTGCTGAGCTACAGCACCTTGCGATGCTGGCGGGAATTGCACCCGCGACCGTCGGATCCATGTACTCCGAACCGGCAGTCGGACCAGAATCAACAACAGCCCGACGAAAGTTTGGGCAGAGTTCTCGACTCTGGTCAAACGCAGAGCCGGGCGAGATTCGAACTCGCTGGTTGCCGATGTACTCCGCACCGGCAGTCGGGCGTGGTTCAAAAAGACCGACGAAGTTGTGGTCAGAGACTTACGGCGCTCTACCACTGAGCTACAGCGCGACACGCTTGGGATTGCGCTGGTGGGATTCGAACCCACGACCTCCGGCTTATTAAGCATGTACTCCGAACCGGCAGTCGGTCTTGTTTCATTGGCCGGGCGACGAGGTTGTGGTCAGACGCATTGCTCTACCGTTGAGCTACACCCACCATCAGATTAACAGGGTGGGTGATCGGACTCGAACCGACAACAGATGTACTCCAACCGGCAGTCGCCGCGGCCAAAGTCACTTTTCAAAAGAGACAGCCAACGAAGAAAATGGTTCAGACGCAACATTTAACAGATGTAGTCCGAACCGGCAGTTGGCCGTCAGAGACGCCGGTGGGAATCGAACCCACTTAAACCGGGTTGCAGCCGGTTGCCTGGCCATCTGGCTCCAGCGTCAAGTATCCTCGTCAGGAGTCGAACCTGATCCCCGACCTTCGCAGGGTCGTGTGCGATCCGCCACACTCCGAGGACAAAAGCATCCCGGCCCGGATTCGAACCGGGATCCAGACTTTAGAAGAGTCTGATGTTGCTCCGTTACACCACCAGGACAATCAAGAGCCGACGGCTGGATTCGCACCAGCATGAGGCGGTTTACGGGACCGCTGCCTTTCTCAATCGAGCCACATCGGCATGAAGCAGGAGTGCAAGGATTCGAACCCTGTCGCGGCGGCTTTGGAGACCGCCTGCTCTCCCAGGAGCACGCTCCTATTCAGGGTGTCCGGGGGGAGTCGAACCCGCCGCCACGACCTTCACAGGGTCGCATGCAAAACCGTTACACCACAGACACCATCAGTAGTCCCGGCTGGATTCGAACCAGCGATCTTTCCCATGTCACGGGAATGTCCTGCCCGCTGAACGACGGGACTGTTCAAGTACCCCGACCAGGATTCGAACCCGGAACGCCTCGTTCGAAGCGAGGTATGATCGTCCGTTTCACCATCGGGGCGTCGAGCGGAAGGCAAGGGAGTCGAACCCTCATCTCCGTTGGGAGAACCGCCTTAGCAGAGCGGCCCGGCCAACCGTATCCGGCTACCTTCCATTCAGTGGACCCACCGGGAATCGAACCCGGATTTCCAGCCTGCCGAGCTGGTGTCGTCCCGTTGGACCATGAGCCCGCAAGTCAGGGGAGTGGGGATCGAACCCACGGTCTCCAGCTTCCAAGGCTGGCGGATTACCGCTTTCCTACCCCCTGAAGTGGACCGCGAGGGAGTCGCACCCTCATTTCCGGCGTGCGGGGCCGGCGCCGTCCTGTTGGACCAGCAGCCCATCAGTGATCCCGGATGGACTCGAACCATCGTTGCCTGGATGTCGGCCAGGAGTCGTTCGCCGCTGGACCACGGGACCATCGCAGTAGCCGAGGTGGGAATCGAACCCACAATCGATCACCAGGCTCTCGACCTGGCCGCTTTGCCGGTTTGCGTACTCGGCCGTCAAGTTGCGGAGGCCGGATTCGAACCGGCGTCGAACGGCTTATGAGACCGTGCTGGAAACCAGACTCCAGTCCACTCCGCAGTGACCAAGGGGAGAGTCGAACTCCCACGCCTGTTAGGGCACGACGTTCTGAGCGTCGCGTGTCTGCCTGTTCCACCACTTGGCCAATCAGTAGCCCGTATGGGAATCGAACCCATCCTTCCAGCTTGAGGGGCCGGCGTCCTTTCGCCGATAGACGAACGGGCCGTCAGTGCGTCGGGCAGGAGTTGAACCTGCACAGCTCGACGCGGGTGGGTTACAGCCACTTAGGCTCGCCAATGCCCAGCCGACGCATGTTGTCCAGTAGCACGGGTGGGAATCGAACCCACAGACGATCACCAAGGTTTGAGCTTGGCCGCTTTGCCGGTTTGCGTACCGTGCCGAGCTCCAAGCGTCCCCGATGGGATTTGAACCCATGACCTCCACCGTGACAGGGTGGCGAGCACTCCAGGCTGCTCCACGAGGACAGATTCACTGGCTCAGGTGGGAGTTGAACCCACAGCATCCCTCGTTTTAAGCGAGAGTGGTCTGCCGATTGCCTACCGAGCCATTCCCACGTCAGCTCCGGGGGCTGGAGTCGAACCAACACTGGCGGGTTCAAAGCCCGTGTCCTGCCATTAGACGACCCCGGAATCACGGATCATCTTCAAAAGCGGAAGGAGAGGGAGTCGAACCCTCAAGGCTCATCGCTCGGCCGTTTTCGGGACGGCTGCCATCGCCAATTGGCTTGCCCTTCCGTTCAAGCTGCGGCGGCAGGAATCGAACCTGCAATCGTCTCCTTAACAGGGAGCCGCCTTACCATTGGGCCACACCGCAAAAAGTCAGGACGGTGGGATTTGAACCCACGCTTTCCGGTTCCCGAAACCGGCGGATTCCCAGGCTTTCCTACGTCCTGAAGCAAGAGCACCCAGCGGGAATCGAACCCGCACATCCTGCATGGCGAGCAGGCAGGCTGCCGTTACATCACGGGTGCAAGTGGGACCCGAGGGACTCGAACCCTCACCACGCTGGTTAAGAGCCAGGTATGCTGCCGCTAACACCTGGATCCCGTTCGGCCCGGAGGGAGTTGAACCCTCGTCTGGCCCTTATAAGGAGCCGGCTCTGGCCGTTGAGCTACGGGCCAATGGGGCCGGAGGGAGTTCGAACCCACACCTTACCGCTTAAAAGGCGGATACGCTGCCATTACGCCACGGCCCCGAATGAGTCGCGGACGTATCGGTTTAAGCGGATAGCGGCGCACCATGATTCGTTCTCCTAAAGTAGTCCGGGGCGGAATCGCACCAGCCACCGGCGACGTATCAGATCGCCATGCTCCTGTTACACCACCGGACCAAACAGTAGCCCGTAGCGGAGTTGAACCGCTCTCCCCGGCTTGAAAGACCGGTATCCTGACCGATAGACGAACGGGCCAGCGTCCAGTGGGCCGGGAGGCGCTCGAATCCTCGTCTGCGGTTCTTCAGACCGCCGCTAGACCGTCTCAGCTACCAGCCCAAACAAAAAGGCCGGGCATCTTGCGACGCCCGGCCTTGAAAAAGGCACCTACATGGAGGTATGGGCGTCACAAACGCAATGGATACACGGGTAGCGAGGCCGGTTGGCCGGCGCTACGGATCTCGGGTATCCGTTCGAATTTCAAATTTGATCTCCAACTCGTCATTGCCGCCTCAATTGTCAGTTCCGCACGGTGTGAACGTCCATTGTGAATCGATGTTGCATTCCAGAATACTGACGAGAGAGAGATGCAAAAGGTTCGCAGTTATTCCGCGATTTTCGCCCATGATCGGGTTCTTCAAGGTGAAAAGTCAATCGACTGCGCTTTGAGCCATCGCTGGTGCTTGACGTGGAGATGCCAACGATGTCTTTGAATTCGTTTTCAATGACATCGCTGGGCCGGACATCGTGTCCGAGCACTTGACGCTCCCGTAAGAGTGCTTGACGCCTTTGATTTTGGATCCGGTTACAAAGCCACACGTGTCACGCCGGCATCGCCTTGGCCGCCGCCCTTGTTGAAGGGCGCGCTTGGATTAGCCTTGGTTTGTCGCTCAGCCGCCGTTAATCGGAGACTTGGTAGGTGGCATTTAGCGGGACTCACTTTGGGCCATCGATTCCTAAATTAGAAGCGACCGGTTTCGTGTTGCCGCAATTGCTAGTTTCGTTCCTTTGGCTCAATAGCTAGAACCCTCTGATTCGCGGCCAGGATACCACGCGGAGCTTGGTACCTGCAATCGACACTGGAGGCGGCCCAATGTGTACTAAAAGCGCCGTCATGCGCCAGCGTGTGTCTCCGCTTCCCGTTCCTCCGGGCCCCGGGCAATGGGAACAGCACTGGTCCGATTTATTGTTCATGCACTGGCAAGTAGCTGCTCAATCGCTCCGGCCTCACGTGCCGGCCGGCCTGGAGCTCGATTTATGGGATTCCACACCCTGGGTGTCTCTCGTTGCCTTTCGGCTAAGGCGCGTGTGCCATCGCTGGCTGCCGTCGCCGAGATTGGTTACCAACGTTCTTGAACTAAACTTGCGCACCTACGTTCGCGTCAGAAATGAGCCGGCGATCTATTTCTTGGCATCCACGGAAATAACCCCTTGACCGTCGCGCTGGCCCGTTGGCTGACGCCGCTCCCCTACAGACTCGCGCGCATGGGGTATCAGCCCAACACCGGTGGCTACCGCTTTCAATGCCGCCCCTTGGCCGGCGGGGGACACCATCCTTGCCTAGATGCGTCTTTTGGCCCTCAAGCCAACTCAGGCCACGCGCCACCGGGTTCGTCGGCGGAGTGGCTACTCGAACGTTATGGCCTCTACGCCGCTGGTCCCAATGGTACGCTGCTGCGCACCGTAGTTCAGCATCCGCGCTGGCGTATCAACGACGTCTGCCTGAGACTGTCCACGAACACCATCGGCGACGCCTTCAACCTTGATCTTTGTCGCAGTCCCGAATGCGTCCATTATTCGTTAGGGACTGACGCACGCGTCTGGCCTTTCGCGGACGCCTGAGCCGAACGCTGCCGTGGCAGCCCTGGCGGATTGGTATAGCTGGTTTCCAAGGCCTCAAGAGGCGGCGTACGCATCGGGAAGGAAGCGAGCTTTGCCCTTAAGGGACAGCGGTTGCACTCGGCGCTGAGAAACGCCCCTGGCGGGCCAATAAGCGGGAAATGGGCCCTGTCTGACGTGAAAAACCGGTATAGGGAACCAAGGCCACAGTGTTTTTGCCAATCCCATCACCGCTAAACGCGTGCTGGAGCCATGCCCGGGCATGCAGGTTGGCCGCTTTGGCGATGGTTGCGCAGGCCGTTTCGTCTTTATGCAGGGTCCGCGCCAGACTGCGAATGCATATACCCGGCAACGCCGACCTTGGGGGGGCAAGAGGTACACGTTTGAATGCTTATTCAGCACCTGGCGCGCCTTTTGGGGGGTTGGTGCTAGGTCAATCACCATATTAACGGCGAGAGCCGAACAACAATGCCACCGAGCGGGGCCCTCGTTCGGGCGGTAACTGTCTTGCGATAGATGGAGTGCCTGCGCCGGCGCGCGTTGCCAGGCTTGCGCGGTTTTGCGGGCCCGTGCCGCCGTTGTAGGTCAACGTGGTCCGGTTCTTCGGTTTGCGGCCCGCGCCTTCCCTTGTGCCGTGTTTTGAGGCGTCCGGGGGACGCAGGCATAAATGGATTTCGATATCTACGACATCGACTTTGCGCCGAAGGCCGCCGGCCACATGCATCGGCGCAGCGGCCATTCCCTGACGGGGACATTTTTCAAGGCCGACTACTCGGTTTTAGCAAGGTTAAGCTGAACGTTCTTTGCTTCGGCTTCGCGCTCCACCAGTTCACGAAGCTCGTGTCGCTCCCAAACCTCTGAATTCGCTGGCAGGATTGCCTTGAGGCATTTACCAGAGAGCCCGAAATTGAGGGCTCGCACCAATTGACAAACATCCGGCCGGCGAAACTGTTCGGCCGTCATCAAAATCACGGCAGCGCGCTTCGGAACGCTGTCAGGAGTTGGCGAATATGGCTTTCAGAGATGGAGTTGCCGAGCGGGCAGGCCGCCATTGGCCCGAAAGCCCAAACAGCCATCGGTTCGCCAACGATGACACCGGCTTGAAATTCGCGCGCTTCATCCAAGTGGTAAACAAGGCGGGAGTTTTGCAAGCCTCGGCAAGAAAGGTATCGAAACGCTTCTTTTGTTTGCCCTATTGCAAGTGATTGCCAGCCTTTTAGTTGGTTCCTCTGCCTGACAGGAATTATCAGGCCGCCCGCGTGTCAAGAAGTCGTCGCTATCCGCACAATAAGAGACGCCGTAAAACCGTCCCACGCGATCCGGATCAAGGCCCCGGTCGGAAAGAAAGAGCCGGGCCGAGTGATTGTTAGCAAGTTGGTCGACACGCGTCAACGATCCAGGCAGGTCAATTCGGCGCTCATCGTCGGATATCACCTTGCCGGCACGCAAGCGGTCGTCAGCGGGTGAGGCTCGACCGTCTAACAGCTTCGCTGCAAGTGCCGCCCTATTTTCGCGGTCCGCCAAGCAATCGCGCGCATGGCACTTGGCAAGATAGATGTTTGGGCGGCCTTTTTCATCGCTAAGACCGTATTGATAGCTGATGGATAGCGGCAACGCTGCCTTACGGCAAAAGGGGCATCCGACCAGATATTGTTCACCCCACTGAACCACTTGTGTGGTCCCTTCCCTAAAATGACTCGCACGAACAACTCTTGCTTCGCCGGGGTTGCGAATTTTCACCTCCCCGAAAACGCGTTGGAGCCGCGCGTAGAGCCTCGGATTCAAAACCTTCTCGTCAGCCATGAAGTCACCTCGTGGTAAAAAACGAAATCATGTTTGCGCTATCCCCAGGGCCAAATTGCCGATTTCACTGGTCAGTGGGCGAGACGGGGGATTTTTCCGTGGCAGCGCGCATTGAACGGCGCGAGCTTGGCCCAGCGCGCGTAGGCACGCTGCCAAAATTCAATTAGTTTTTTTGAAGAGGGGATCTCTTGGAACCCCAATGCGTGCGTTCGTTCGGTTATCCATTGGGCAACCTTTTCCCGGTCGGAGGCTTTGTAAGCGGGCCCTTTTTGCGAGAGCCAGAGCTTGATCGTTTGGACCGCACGCAACGGGGCGTCGCTCTTGGTGTGCGCCAGATTCCGAGGCGCGCCTGCAAGCTCTTCAAGGCGCGGCTGGCCATCGTGTAGGCAAGCCCGTGGCTGGGCTTGGAGATTTTGAAGCCCAACCAAGTCACGCAGTCGCCACTGCCACAATTCACGACCGATTCTTGGGGGGACCCCTTCAAGGGCATCCCGTGGGGCAAAAGCACTTGCGCGTAGCTCGTCGTATGCCTCCACGGCTTGGCACTCCGTCTTGCACAGAATAAGCAAGTCGTCGGCCACACGAATCAGCGGCAAGCGTGGACACTTTTGTTGCCACGGTCGGTCGAGGTGGTGGTGCAGGTAAAGGTTCAGCAACAGCGGTGAGAGACAGCCTCCCTGGCGGAGCCCGCGGTGGTTCGCGGTCGGCAGTATCGTCTCTAACAATTCAATAAGGTTGTCCGCGGGTAAGTAATAACGCACGACCTCCAGCAATGGATTGATCGGCACGTGGGAAAACGCGTCGCGAATGTCTTCCGACGACCCAAACAAAGCGCTTTTGTTTGAGCGTCAGGTGCTCGGCGTGGGCGAGAGCGTGTAGGTGACTTATTTTCGGCCGATATCCGAACGAGCTCGGCTCAAACAGCGGTTCCACGAAGGACTGCAATTATTTCGACCATCGCCCGTTGGACGACGCGATCTTCGATGTTGGAGACGACGATCGGGCGTCTGCCAATTCCTGATGATTTTTCAATCCAAGTCACGTGCTCGGGCCCCGGGCGATAGGTGCCCTCGCGAACGCTCTTGGCCAGGCAGCGACATAGGTCCCAAGCCTCAGCGGAAGCAAGGTCCTTATACGCGCCGTCCGTTGGGTCCGGGCCTGGCCGCCCTTCCTTGTTAAATGGTCGAAGGCGAGGCGCATCGTGCCGCGCGTCCGCGATCCGCTCCAAAAGAAAGCCTGCCCTGGATCGCGCTCCACCGAGGCCATCGTGGAGGGCGTGCCGGGCGTCGGCCCGATGCCTTCGAAGAAAATCGTCGACACTGCCGTCGTGATAGCAGACGGTCGCGGGTCCAAATTGCGCTGGGCGTCCGAATGAAATAGTCCCATTGATCGGACACTTCCGGCTCCTTGAGTTTGGCAGGTGGGCCGGGAAGGCTCGTTGAGCCCCCCGGCACCCGCTCCGGCCGCTTCGGCCAGAAAAAACGCAGTCACTAGGCGGAGCCAGTGACGACCCCCTCCATCGATATCACCCCTGTCGGCGGAACGGCTGTCGGCCACAGGTGGGGACGGCTCAGGGGGACGCCGGGGTCGATTAGGTCCGTGCGCCGTAAATCGGCGCTAACCGGCTTGGATCGACCTTGTCACCAGCTTGCCGGGTCTGCGAAGGATCAAGTCCTACGCCGGCGTCGACATCTGCGAGCTCATTGCGCCTCCTCGCAGACCGAGGCGGGAACCGGCGGAGCCAGTTCGCTGGGCCGGCAAGGGCCCCACCTCAGGGGGCCAGTGCCGGCGGTGCGGCCTGGCTCCTCGAGGAATTGCGCTCTTTGTCTTCACCTAACTGGCATATGCACCGAGTACCCGTGCGCCGGTTGGCTTCTGCGCGGCGCTCGGTGTCGCGGGTGGCTTGCCGGCAAAAGCGATCGGCGAAATCCATAATAAGTATTTCGTTGGAATCCGCCCTATCGACGCGAGGCGGGAAGCTCTTCAGGCGCAGGGAGCCACTCGGTGCCCGGGCGCAAATGATGACGTTCGCCGTGATCGGGTGTTTTGCCGCGTAGGTGGCCGTGACGATTGAATTAGCCTTGTTGCCTGCCGGCGCGGCGCGTCGGCCGTGGACTGCACTGGCCAGTCGCCAAGCATGGCGTGAAGCGCCGCGGTGCGGCAGTGACTCTACCAAAACCGCAACGCGGACACCGCTAGCCGCGACGGCAGTTAGGTCGCCCTTCATCAAGCCGAGGTTGCGCAGCGCAGGCGCATCGTCGGTCCTAACAGCTTGAGCCAACTCCGCGATCTGTTCGTTGGCGCCGGGTTGCGACAGAAGTTGGTCCTTTTGCGTTGCAGCGTGTGCGCGGCGGCGCACCACGCATTGCGGCCCCGGCAGAAATACCACCTTGACGTGCACACGGCGAGGGGCGAGGCGATAAATAACTTGCCCCGCAATTTGCTGGAGTCGGACGTCAAGAAGCCGGTCGGGCTTGCATGCCGGGGCCGCACAAAAGCGTAAACCCGGGCTGGTTTTAGT
Source organism: uncultured Planctomycetota bacterium (assembly GCA_963750865.1). GTDB lineage: Bacteria > Planctomycetota > Planctomycetia > Gemmatales > Gemmataceae > CAVVSQ01. Next base: position 37,723 of record CAVVSQ010000006.1, on the reverse strand, counting down.
TGCATAATGGTGTCGCGTAAAGCGTTGGTTCTAATCTCCTCTGCCAACGGCAAAAACAGCATGTCCGATTTGCGGCCCCGGCGCCATTGGAAGTTGCCGGCCATGTAAAGAAACGTGCCAACGCAGATACGCCGCTCGGTGTATCGAGCACCTGACTGAGCCAGTCCGACCGCCTCCCCCAGCTTTAGCCAGAGCCCGTTGCGGATGTTTTTCGCCACGGCCTTGGTGGCGACGGCAATGCGGATGCACGCGGCTGGAAAAGCTTTTGCGGCCAACGCAATTGCGTCGATCGCTGCCTCCAGGTTGCGTGCCTCCATCTGGCCCAAATGGTGCCGGTAGATTGCGGCTGTGAGCCGTTGCCCGCAACGGTCGAATTCAATGACTTTTTGGCCGTCTATCTGCGGGGCAGGTGGTCTGCGCGTCCTCGACCAAGACCTCGTAGCCGGCTGCGTCAGGATCTTTGCAACCGGCTGAAGAAAGCCGGCCGGGAAGAGCAAGTTGTTATTGCCCACCAACTCCCACGCCCCTATTTGGCGATGCTCCTCCAGAATGCCGTTTTCACTAAAAGGAAAAAGCGCAGTTGGTGTATTCAAGTTGTTGCCTGAGCGCCGCCCGTGTCGGTGCCTCAATGAGGTCAAGACGCTCGATTACGGCGACGTGGCCCTCGCAGATCGTGATTTTGATGTCCGGCGAGTTGACGGGCAACTTCCCCGCTGACCTTCGGCCTGCTTCATTCATTGGTGACTCTTTAAAATAGACAGTTATGTCTTTGGTTCCATATTCAAAAACGAGAAAAGCCGGACACGATGTCCTTTTGCCTGGTGCTTTAGGTTTCACGATGACACCCATGTGTCACAACCAAAGGTCAGTTTGTCCGCCGCTGCAGCTGGGGTGCGTATGCGCACCGGCCCCAAAGCGCGATTATTTAGGATCCCAATTCGCGAGCAATGTCTTTCATGGATTTGAGTTGCGCCACGGACGCCTTGTCGGGTTTCTTCGCGCGAGCGATCAATTTTGAGACGAATTCTTGCGTACGTTTCAGCTCCGGCAAACAACTGAACAGAAAAACACTCGAAAGCGTGCCCGTGCGATCCCCCAGGTCGTTGATGGCGCGATCGATGCCTTTTAGCAATGTAGCGAGCGCATTGTTCGCGTTTTTGTGAGTGGTGCTATTGAGCTGAACAAAATCGCTAACAACTTTGACGGGTGGTTCGCCTGCTTGCAACCGCTGCGCAATCTCCCCTTGGATCGAGGTCTGCAACCAGGCAACCTTCTCCGCGTCAACGAGCGACAATTTTTTGCTGCAGAAAGCTTTTTGCACCTCGATCGGCGTGCGCAAGACATTGAACAGCCGATTCAGGTTCGCCTGAAACTCCCAGCATCTTGCCCACCCTGTCACGGGCATCGGTCTTGTGCCAGCCGTTTAGGCTGCCTGGCGCTGGTCTTTTTCGATCTCAAAAAGCCGGAGTGCGACACGGGCTTTTGCGAGGGGGTCTAGCTGTGCGCCGGAGCAGATTGAAATTGAGAAACGCTTGCTCTACTTCCAAGGCGTCGCGTCCGCCAAATCATACCGAACCACCACGTCGGTATCCGTCTGGCCTAACTTTTGCAACGCGCGAGACCGCTCGTGCCCATCCAAAATGGTGTCGGCGGGTAATCCGGCTTTGTTCTTTGGTAGTATTTGGATTTTTTCCCGAAGACCGTTTTTCCGAATGTCTTCGATCAACGCGTTGAGATCAAACTCCGTCAGGTCCACGTAAAAGGCAGTTTGTTGTGGGTGGCCGCGAAGCTCGCAGAGTTTCCGGCGTTCGATCGCGGCTTTGGTTTTTCTCGGTCATGGGATAGCTCCGTTTTTGGGTCAATTGCAGTGACTAATCAACGACAGCGGCGGGAATCGCACCTCCTTTGCCAGCACCGATAAGGCGCTCAAGCTCAGCCCGGGGGATAAGTAAAATTCCGCGCGGGCCACCGTCGTGGAGGCGAATTGCTTTTAATCGGCCTTCGGAAATCCAGCGCCGCACGGTATAGCACAGAGCACCGGTTAGTTCGGCGACTTCGGCAACCAGGAAATGATCCTTTTTTCGCCGGGAGAGCGTTTCTTGCAGTTGCTCCACCTTGAATTCCAGCGTTGGGAACTGGATGGTCAACAATTCCTTGAGTAGTGAACCGAGGGAATCGACTTTGCCGACGAGTTGCTCGAGAACCGTGGCACTTACGGCTGCGGCGTGAACAATGGGGCGAGGCATAGCCTACTCCACTAACATCCGGGCGGGTCCGGCCCATGCCATCCCGGAACAGCGCGTGGGGCAAGGCCCAGCGAGCAACGAACGCGCAGTTTTAATGAGAGTGCAAGTGGGTGGGAAAGTAAAATGGGTTTTAAAGCGCCTCTCCACCACAGCGTGAAAACTGTGCAATCCGGTGTGCTGGGATTATTTTGGAGATCGCTCTGGGCAAATGCCCTAAGCAGTCTGCTCGGCAAGGCTGAGCCAAAGCTCCGCGGGGGCTGCTGCCCCGCACCTTGCTTTTCTCAGCCTATAGAGAACTCAGAGCGGTGGCAAGTCATTTTTGCTATTTCATCGCACATCGTTGCCACAAGCTCATAGAGGGATCGGCGATCGCCACTCCGGCGGTCCGATCACAGAGCAAAGCCCTTTTTCGACCAATGCGTTCTTGCGCGTGCCGATCGCTTGCTGAGAAAAGGCTAAGTTAAAGCGAAAAGCGCGGCCATCGCGAGCCACGTGGCCTCGACCTAAAGGGTGCTACTCCGTCGTTATTAAAGCGCTGCCCGGGCAAGTAATCGATTTCAGCTGCCACAGTGTTGCCATTTAAATGAAGCGCCGCCGCCGAGGACTGCGGTGTGGCGGTGAAATGTGATGATACCAACAGCGTGCCCGCGATAGGGAAGTCTGCAAGGCGAGCCACCATCCCTGACGCGAGCGGTGGCAACGAAAGATAGCTTGGGCGGGGGCCTAATCGCGAAGTACCGTGCTGAGCCGTCTTGGTGAGTATTTAACAGAAACCGAAAAGAACAGTCAGCCGCGTCGCGAGCCTATCCAAACGTCCGCCCCGGTCGGCCCGTCATTACCATGCTCAGTTGACACGTGTGGCTTTGTTATTGGATTCAAGTTCCTTCCTGGACACCGTGTCCGGGAAACGGGCGCGGTCCATTCGAGTCCCGAGGCCAAGGTCTCTTGTTCCTGGCTCGTGCGACCTAATGCGCCACGATTATGGCGGTTAGAAGGGTTGACACTTCGACAAAGGCAGATCGTGCGAAGACTAGTCCTGCATTACCACATATCGACGGCGTCCACACGCACAAGCGCGCCCATGATCCCCAAGACCTTGCGCAGAGGCTTTCACCACCACGTTTCCCAGCTCGTGGAGCGTTTGCTCATGGCACGTCGACGAGGGGACCTCCAAAACGAACTCATCGTGTGTGAAGCCCAGTAGGCTGTAGCCGGCACTCATTACGGCATGCGCCACCTCGATCATCACCTCCTCTGCGGTCAACAAAACTTCTTGACGCCTAACCGCCTTGGAGGCAGCGCGGACCGTTAACCGGCCGCCCAAGCTTTGAGCACGATAAAGGATGGTCTCCGGAGTCAACGAGGGGGCAACTCCTTGAGTGGAGTTTGCTTTTCTTGGCGGTACGCATCCTTTAAAATCGCCACGCCCATCGTTTCTGGGTACTCGCGAGCAAGAAACCTTCGGACCCCTCATTCGCCGAAATGCCAAGCCTTGCACACAAGACATCAAGCGTTTGGTCTTCAAGGAAGGATTCTAGTTCGCAAGTGATTTTCGACGCCAGGAGCGTTTGCAATTTCACGACGTCCGCTTCCTGCAAATTGTCCAAGCGGTAGTCATTTTCCTGCAAATTCTCCAAGCGGTAGTCATTTTTCAGCATCCTGAGGACAAAAGCCGCCGGTAGTCCCAAAACGGCGGTGTCCAATAAGGCCTTCGTCAGACGAAACCAATAGATGTATCGATCCGGAATTCAAAGCGCGAAGGTCTTCAAAACGATCGTCGGCGTCGATCTGGCTGCTCCGATCCACCGAATCATCTGCAAGCGTGTAAAGCTCTCCCGCCGCAATGACATAGCTCTGCTTGCCCAGCACGTAATTGCACAGCCTATTTTGATAAGAATATCGGCGTTGCTTACAGACCGCAGCCAGGCAGCGCAATCTTAGGTCGTTGAATTGCCCGATCACGAACTTATTACCGGGGTGTGGTCGAAAAACAGGAATGCTCATGGCGCGGTAGACGGGCCAAATTCGGCTCCATTGAGCGAAGACGGGAGCTGTCTCATAGCGCGGGCGAATGACCGTTTGACGGCCGGCAATCCGCGCCACCTCAGCCATTCGAAAAACCTGACGCCACGCCCATAGCGCATCGTCGCAGGCAGGCCAAAACTCCCAATGCTCGGGATTAACCGGAGGGCGACCTTGCGCGTCCAACGAATATGTCAGGCGGACGGCTTTGCGCGTCGCACAGCTTGATGAATGTTGTTCGCAACATCGGGACCAGTTCTTGTTGTTGGTGAGCGGAAAGCCATTGGCGTTGCGAGCGACCATATCGCCGTACCACTCAAAGTACTCGCGATACTCCCGCTTTCCATCGAGGATCGTGGGAAGCAAGCTGATACTCTTCATCAGCTTTTTTCAACAAATTTGGAAGTTGGCTTGGATCAACGACGAGACCAGCACCGCCAGCAGGCGCAAAGCACGCGGCCGCTTCGACCTCAAACCGTGACCAAGAGAAAGCCTTGGTTAGGCGGACGAGCCGTTGGGTCCATTTCTGGCGAGGAGAACGGCCGTCCGGCATGGCCGAGCCCCGTGCCCGCGGTTTTCCATGATCGCCTGAAACATCGTTCGTGCTCGGCTTCTCGAGCTTCTTCAATTTCAGGAGAGATCGTGGCATGTTTGAAAACCGGGAGTGGGCATCGGACTGGCATCGGCCATTAAGCCTGCGGCGGCAGCGTTGAGGCTATCAAATGTTTCTATTAATTCGCTGAATCTAATGCCATGGAACGCGTCCTTTATTGGTTCCGCCGGTAGGTACTTCTGCCTTGCCAGCAGCCTCGCGCACTTGGCGTTCGCAGAATGCGCGAGATCGATCCATTGCCCGCGGCCCGTGACCGCCCACAAGGAATCCTGGGCTGCTCTGTCATTACATGCCAAGCAGGATTTTGTGATGGACTTCACTGACGTTAACGCTGACAAACCTTTCCTCCTACATGCACCTCGAAGAATTCATTGATTCTTTCTCGCTTGATCGCCACTGGGCCACCCGATGTGGAGGATTCCGCGCAAAGGACGAAATCCTCGCCGCCGGCATGCGGCGTTCCGAGCGTCAGCACGATCGGCTCCGGCCCTATGGAACTACCGTCCCAAATTTTATGCCCTGTTGCCATCGGTGTTCGCTCCCTGTTGCAGCGATGTTAAAAGCATGTTAACCGCTCATTTTATTGATCGGCGCCTTGTTCCGAATCCGCCGGGCGCGTGTACTGCCTCACACACGTGCCAACGAAAAACTCTCAATGGCCGAGCGCCTGGTCTTGGGGAACAAGTGCCTGTATCGCTTGCGCATGGCCTCAGTCTGGTGGCCCATGAACTCGTCGATTACTCGTTGATCGACGCCGGCGCCGGCCAAATTGCTGGCGAAACTATGACGGTACGTGTGGAACCCGATTTTGAATCTTCGCTTCCGAGAATCAAGACTCCACTCGGTATGGCGCAAAGGTTGCCGGAAGCAGCGATTAGCTCGGTCAATGTCGATTGGCTCAAGCGTAACCTTATCGCAGATAACGAACTGCCCACCCGGCCGTTGCTCCCGCCACGCCAGCAATTCCTTTTTCAGCTCGGGGTGCAAGTCGATTCGGCGCACGGTTTCTCTTCTTGCGCCGTGATTGCTTGCGGCTGCGAGCGTAAATGTAGTCGTCATCCAGGTTCACTTCGATCCAGCGGAGGCGAAGGATTTCGCCACGCCGCATTCCCGTGTACGCCGCAATGGCATGCAAGAGGAAGCAATAATCCACGCGTGCATTGGCGCGGATCGTGGCAAGGAGTCCGGCAATTTCAGATGGACTCAAATAAAGGCACTCCCACATTTTGAGAATCTCATCGTCGGCAAGTCCACCCCGCTCGACGATCTTCATTAATTTCGCCAATGGTTCGGAAGGGAGGCCTGTCCTCACCGCCTTTGATTCGTTCAAGGCCCATGGCTGGTGACTGCGGCAAGTGATCCTTGCTTGAGCTACCCATTTGTAAAACTGCATCAACGTGATGCGCTCACGCTCGACGGTGTTAGGCGTGCCGTTCGTCTAGACGCTTTTTCAGATAGCGATCCAAATCGCGGAAGGAAACCTGATCGCAAGCAGCGTCCGCGTAAGCCGCCCAGGAAACGCTGGAAATGCCTCAAATGCATGGCCTGGCTGTAATGATACGAGGGAGCCATAAGGGGCTTCTGGCGCTCGCAGTACTGGTCGCGAGGTTCTTTGTCGACGGCGGGAGATCGCTTTGGCAGGTGAGGCGAGCGGCTTAGTCAGCGTACCACCGCTGAAGATAAAATCGCCGGCATCGACATCCGTGGGAAGGGTAATCTGGCCCGTGAGCAGCCTGTGGATGGTCAACTCCGTCACCTTCTTGGCCGCTTCCGCGTGGATTTTGTCGCGAATTTTGAGCGATTTCTTGTACTCCTTGCCGCGAAAGCGAAAACGAATGTGGAAAATTCCGCCCTTTTTACCCAGGTTGGCCATGGGATGCGCTCCGTGTGGTTGGACAGTTGGTTTGCCAAAACCGGGACAACAAAAAATCCCGGATTTGCCACACGACGCAACATGGATGCTAGATGAGGCACCTATGAGGCACCGGCGTCCTATTATAGGCCCGCCGTGAGGTCAAGGAATTGCCGTAAATCGTTGATGGGATTGAGCGAGGACGACGGGACTCGAACCCGCAACCTCCGGATCGACAGTGTGGAGCACCGCCTTTTCGCAACCCTTTATTATTCAACGATTTATGAAATTAACTCCTTGCTGGGTCAGGTCTTGCTCTCAGCAATGATGTTGCATCGCATAGCAACTGTATTATATCGAATTGTGCAATATGGAGGCACTTATGAGGCACCCGATCCGCAAACCGCGAATGGGCCGAAGTCGCCTAGGCCGGCCCGTTACCTTCCGCCTTTTGTGTTGCGCCACCCAGGTGCCCATGACTGCGGCGCATATCGATGGCTATTTAAGAAGTGCATTACGGCCCCCCCTCACGTATTCGGTCTCATTCATTGCCCGTGAGCGGGGCGTCAATCCTGCCCGTGTAAAAACCGCCGCGGCACGGATAAATTTACCTCCAGCGAACGTGGCCGCATCACGATATGCTGGGCGGTGATGCTCTGAATGACGTTAGGATCTGAAAGCGCATACAAAAGCTCGTCGTCGCCAATCGTTTTTTTGGGTGACCAGTCGGCGAAGAACCGGCACAAGGCGTCGTAGCGATGGCAGGCGGTTTTGTAGAATTCGGCCCGTTGTCCCTGTGGTGGAATAGTTGGCCCTGCATCAGCTTGAAAGAGCACACGGTAGTCATTGGTGGCAACCAAAGGTTCGTGATCGGCCACGCGGCGCAAAGCATGGCGGGTCGCAGAGCGTTCGATCACGACGTGCTCGTTGTTATTTCGTCCCACGAGGGTGAAAAGGGCTGGCGAAGTGAGGCGCTGCCCAGCAAGCATTTTTAGACGCCGTCGAAATCAGGCGCACTTCTACTACACGGCGCAAATGGAACAGGACGGGGTAACCGATCCGATAGCATTTTTCCGGGCAGGAGACGGCGTTAAGGGCCACGGCAAAGCCATGCGCGGAAATACCCGAAACAATCCCGACAGCCCCTGGCCAGCCGGCATTAATGAACAACAACCTTCCGTTCTGGCGGTAGCGGATCAGCGTAGCTGGCGCGGGCTAGCAAATCCTCCGGCCACCAATCCATATTGCGAGCGAGTACCGGGCCCTCGGCAGTCGGCAAGGCGATGGTCGAACAGCCCATGAAGGCCAATACCAAGTCATACGACAAGTTGGCGAGCATCAGCTGCCGCCAGTCTACCTCGGCCAGGCGGGCCATGGCGACGATTTCCCGATGAAACCTATTGCACGTTCGCAGGCGAGCGAGTTGCGCGATAACATAGCGCGAGGGAGAATTTGCTCCTTGATTGACGCGAGCAAGCGCCGCGCGGCCGTTATCGCTTCCTGGGGAATGGCAATGTCCGTAATGGACTGGCCCAACTCGATATCCAGCGTGGGTCGCGAAATCCAAGGAATCATGTCCTAAGTTTATCGCAAATGCGGTGATTTGGCGTTTGCAAAGGTGGGGGGCCTGGCCGGTCATGCTGATCACTCACTGAGGGCGAAAGTAAGCCCACCGAACTCGCTGGCAAAGCTAGGCATCGACATGTTCGGATTCCATCCATTACCGGGGTGGACACGCATGACTTTACAAACGTAGTCAAAGCTATCCTGTGAAAGCGGCGGGACATCGTGTCCGGAGCGCATGGGAAGCTTAGGATCGGATAGAACGCGGGCCTGCGGATGTGCAGTGAAGGCAATGACCCGCAGCAATCCGGCGAGGCCATCCCAACGGGCTACGGTCTGGGATACTCGATCGGGGGCGGAGTTCGGCCAGCGGCGGTGCCTTTGCCACCAACATGACGATTCAGCCCAAGCGCGGGCTCATCTTTGTTTGGATGGTGCAGCATGTGGGCTTTCCCGGCGACGGCGGTCAGAGCCAAGGCGTCTTTCGCACAACCGCGGAAGCGTTATTCAAGGCGCGTTGAGACATCACACATCGATAGATTAAAACCATGGAGCATTCGAATGAAGCCACCGCCTATCACGAAGCCGGGCACGCTGTGATATCCCTGGCGCTGGGCCGGCTCGTGAACCGGGTAACGATTGTTCCCGATCAAAAGCGCGCTGGCTTGTACGAATTTCGTAAAGGAACGTTTCGGCCGTCCGACGACTGGCTGGAACGCGAAATTTTGATTGCCTTGGGAGGTGTGGCGGCGGAAGCACGCCATACCGGTAATTATGCCTGGGACAGCGCGGCCCGCGATGAGCGATTGGTGCGCAGCCTGGCCGTCCAGCGTGCCGGCGAGCGCCGCGCGGAACGGCTTCAGCGCCGCCTGCCTGCCAAGGTGGAACACTTGTTGACTCAAGAGGAGAATTGGCGCGCGGTGGAAGCCATTGCCGGCGAGTTGCTTCGCTTGGGGACGATCAGCGGCCGGGCCGCCCGTCATCTCTTTGAGCAAAAGGCTGCGATAGAATAACGTGCGTCCAGCCGGCAATTTGATGACCTTCATTATTTGACCGCCTCTCTAGACATAAAACGGCGACAGACATGAGGCTTGCAAACCTGGTGATCCTGGCCGTTCCAGCCTGGGTGGTTTTTGGTGGGACCGAAGTGATTGAAAGGTGACGTGAGCGCCGGCAACCCGCTACTCGGCCTGTGCTGGGCCACTGATTCCAGCAGCTTTTCCAGGGCTGCCGGTTCCACCGGCTTGACCATGTGGAAGTCGAACCCCGCCTCCTGCGAACGGCGGCGGTCGTCCTCCTGACCCCAGCCGGTTTGGGCGACCAGCACCACGGCCCTGCCCCACGGCTGCTCGCGGATGCGGCGGCAGGCGTCGTAGCCATTCAACTTCGGCATCCCGATGTCGAGCAGGATCACGTCGGGCCGAAACGCCGCCGCCACGGCCAGCGCCTCCAGCCCGTCGTGGGCCGTCTGCGTCTCGTTCCCCATAATCTTGAGCATCATCGCCAGGCTGAGGGCCGCATCCCGGTTGTCGTCCACCACCAGGATGCGGCGGCGGGCGGTGGCCGGAATTTGTTCGCCACCCTCCTCGCCCCGCCGCTCCCCGGCCAGCGACAGCACCACCGGCAACCGCACCACGAACTCGCTGCCCATGCCGTGCCCTTCGCTGCGGGCCTCGACGCTGCCGCCGTGCATCTCGACCAGCCCCTTGACCAGGGACAGGCCGATGCCCAGCCCGCCCTGCGACCGTTCCAACGTCCGGTCCACCTGGGTAAACATCTCGAAGACCTTCGGCAGCATGTGGGCCGGGATGCCGACGCCGGTATCCCGCACGCTCACCACCGCGTCGCTCCCCTGCCGCTCGACCGTCAGGGTGACGGAACCGCCCTCCTCGGTGTACTTGGCGGCGTTGTTCAGCAGGTTCGAGAAGACCTGGGCCAGCCGGGTCAGGTCGGCGTCCACATAGATCGGGTCGGGCGGCACCTGGATCGTCAGGTCGTGACCGCTCGCCTCGATCAGCGGGCGGCTCGTTTCGACGGCGTGCTGGACAACCTTCGCCAGTTCGACCCGCTCCTTGCGGAGTTCCACCTTGCCCCGGCTGATGCGGCTCAGGTCCATCAGGTCGTCGATGAGCCGCACCATCTGCCCAAGCTGCCGCTCCATCATGCTCCGGGCCTGCTCGACGGCCTCGGCGTCGTCCCTCGCCAGTTTCATCACTTGCAGGCCGTTGCGGAGCGGGGCCAGCGGGTTGCGCAGTTCGTGGGCCAACGTCGCCAGGAACTCGTCCTTGCGGCGGTCGGCTTCGGACAAGTCAGCCGCCATTTGCCGCAAGTTGTCCTCGACCCGCTTGCGGTCGGTAATGTCGGTAAATAGGATGCCGACCCTGCGGCTGTCCGGCCCGCCCAACCGGTAGGCGTAGACGTCATACCAGCGGCCCATCGCCTTGGCCTCGTTCACGAACCGCTTCGGCTCGCCCGTGGCCGCGACCGCCCCGTAAATTTCAAACCAGTGGGCGTCGTGATCCGGAACCAGCTCCCGGATAGTCCGGCCCACGGCATCCACGAACCCGGTGTGCTTCTCGAACACCGGGTTCACTTCCAAGAAACGGTAATCGATGGGCCGGTTGTCGGCGTCGTACAGCATCTCCACGACGCAAAACCCCTCGTCCATCGAATTGAACAGGGTGCGGAAGCGTTCCTCGCTCTCCCGCACCGCCTCGTCCGCCCGCCTTCGTTCGGTGATGTCGTGAAAAACCAGGACGACCCCGACAACCCGGCCCTCCTTGTCACGGATCGGGGCGGCGCTGTCGTCGATGGGCCGCTCCGTGCCATCCCTGCTGATGAGGGCGGTGTGGTTTGCCAGCCCGACGACCCTGCCCTCCGCCAGCACCTTGTCGACGGGGCTTTCGACCGGCTGGCGGGTCTGCTCGTTGATGATCTTGAAGACCGCCGCCAGGGGTTTGCCCGTGGCGTCCTCGTGCGTCCACCCGGTCAGCGACTCGGCGACCGGGTTCATCGAAGTCACACGGCCTTCGGTGTCCGTGGTGATGACGGCATCGCCGATGCTGGTGAGCGTAACCCGCAGCCGTTCCCGCTGCTCGGCGAGCGACTGTTCCACCCGCTTCTGCCGGATCGTGATGGCCGTCTGGTTGGCACCGATGCCCAGCAGCAGCCGCTCGCCCTCGGTCGGAAAATCCGTCCGCAGGGATCCGGCGACCATCACCCCAAAGTCCCCGGTGTGGCCGAAGCGGGTGACGGCGATTCGCAGGGTTCCCTCCCCGAGCGGGTTGGGGATGGTAGGCGTCGGCCCGGAGGTATCGGCATTGAGGCAAGGGGCCACCGCCTGGGCGATGCCACCGACCTTATCGGCGGCAACAGCCCGCCGCTCGGCTACGGGCGAGTTCAACAGCGTCCTCCGCCAGCATGGCCCCGCAAGTGGATATAGAGCAAGTCGAGCGAGAGAGTGTTCACCAACACGTCGGCGACGCTAAGAGCGATGCCGTCCGGCCCATAGCTTGTCCAGACGGCGGGCAGCGTCGAGAGGGCAACCACATCCCGCATCGTGCGGCGAAGGCTGCTGCCGTCGTCAGGCAAGTTCTCGCTGTTTGGCATGGAATAACCATCGTCATCGCCCCTGGGGCGATCGTTCTGCAAAGGAGCCGTCGCTAGCCGGCACGCTGCCGCAGTTCCCGCAGCATCTCGTCGGGCGGAACGAAGAACGGGTTTTCCTGCAGGATGCCGCCGATGATGACCATCGGGTGCGTCCGCATGATGTCCATGACGACGTCGGCACCGAACTGGGCCAGGTCGTATGTTCAGCACACGGCGTCGTCGTACTTCGGCAGGACGTAGTTCAGCCGGGTTTCGTACTCCACGATGTCCTCGACGCCCGGGCGGTCCTCCAACGCCCACTCCATGTTGGCGACCAGCCGGGTCAGCGGGAAGCCCTGGGCCTTGCCGCCTTGCAGCACTTCCTCGATCAGGGCGAGCATCCGGTTCTGGTCGAAGTGGCCGTCCCGCAGGTAGGCGTCCTCCCAGCGTTTAACCTCAAGCTGGCCCTTGCCCTCGGCGGCGGCCACGTCGATGCCCTCCTGCTCCAGCCGCCGCAAGTGGGCCGGGCGGTGCAGCGGATCGACGATGTGGAACGCCTTGTCGCCCTGCTCGAACCCCTCCTTGATGAAGGGCAGCAGAACCTGGTACTCCTCGTCCTTGCTGTTGAAGAAGGCACAGACATGGCGGCGGCGGTCGAGAACCGCCCCGGCCAACCGTACGGGGGTTGCCGTCTCGCTCACAGTATTCACCTTTCCTTCGCCAGGCCGAATTCAAAAGCTATCCACATCGACCCACAGGCCGTTGACATAAGAGGCTATTTTATCGGCAGTCCCGCCTTTTGCCCATTCAGGTCCCCCAAGCGACTTCCGCCCAGCCGCTTTTTGAGGCGGTGCTTAGACCGGGCCTCGCCCAGTTGCCCACCGCCGATCAAGCCGGAATTTCCCATCTAATCCTGGACATGCGAGTTCCTTTCGCGATAATGCGTTTTTGCTTGGAACGGCGCCGGCGACGATCAATCGCTTAGGGCCACGATGTTGACAGTCTGGGGGGTTGATGCCACCGAAAGCTAGATCCAAAAGGTCCGCCGCAGCCGAGTTGCTGGCCAAGCTGCTCAAGGATGAAATCAAGACTCGCTCCGCTCGTAACCTCGTCCAAAGCCGCCAGTTTTCCGAGATGCTTAAAAGCACACTCAACGCCTACCACAACCGAGCCATTGCCACGCGAGAGGTGATCGAGGAACTTGTCCAGCTCGCCAAGCAAATGAGCGAAGCCACCAAGCGCGGCCAAGACCTTGGCCTCAACGACGACGAGGTTGCGTTTTATGACGCGCTGGCAGCCAATGAATCGGCAGTGCAAGCCATGGGCAATGCGGAACTAAAGTTCATCGCCGCCGAACTGGTCACCAAGGTGCGGCAAAGCGTGACGATCGATTGGAACCTCCGCGAAAGCGCCGCGCGAATCAAGGTGATGGTGAAGCGCATTCTAAAGAAGCACGGCTACCCGCCGGACCTGCAGGAAGAGGCGGTGAAGACCGTCCGGATGCAGGCGGAGTTGTTGTGTGCGGACTGGGTTTAGGGAATGAGTGTGCATAGCCCGAAGTAGTCGAAAGGCCAAGTCTGTCGCACCGATCGCGACTAGGCCAGAGAACGCCAATGCGGCCTACCACGCACGTCCATACTGCACGGGCAGAAGCCCGTCCGTCTTGACCCCGAGCGCCTTGGCGGCGCCGCCCCGGCCAGTAGGGATCGCGAAGCATTTCGCGGGCTAGGAACACCATGTCGGCCTGGCCGGTCCTAAGGAGGGTTTCCGCCTGGTGTGGATCGGTAATCATGCCGACGGCAGAGGTGGGGATCTTAGCTTGATGACGAATTGCCTCGGCGAATGCCGTTTGGTACCCGGGGCCAACGGGAATCTTTACGCTGGGCGGCGCCGCCGGAACTGCAATCAATGAGGTCAACGCCGGCGTCCTTGAGGAGGCTCGCGACGCGAACCGAGTCGTCGATCGACCACCCACCTTCGACCCAATCGGTGCATGACAGCCGGACAAACAGCAGCAAGTCGATGGGAATGGTCGCGCCAGGTCGCGGGCGACGCGCAGCAATAACCGCGTCCGATTCTCGAAGGACCCGCCATAGTCGTCGGTTCGCCGATTGGAGAGCGGTGAGAGGAAGCTGTGGAAGAGGTAGCCGTGGGCGGAATGGATTTCGATCACTCGGAAACCGGCGTCGACGGCCCGGAGCGCCGCTTCCCGCCAGTCAACGCACAAGCGTTCGATGTCTTTATCGGTCATTTTTCGAGGCTTGGGATAGCCATCGGTAAAGGGCTCGTCGCCGACTCCGAGCGGCTGCCAACCGCCTTCCTCCGTTTTGACCGCCTTGCCTCCTAACCATGGAGGCGCGGTCGATGCCTTCCAACCCGCGTGAGCGAGCTGGATGCCAGGCACGGCGCCATGATCTGCAACAAAACGGGCAACTCTCCGCCAGGCTTCGACGTGCTCATCTTTCCAAATCCCTGTATCGGCCGGCGAGATTCGTCCTTCCCCTGTTATTGCCGTCGCCTCGGCCATCACCAGCCCCGCGCCGCCGACGGCACGCGAACCCAGATGGACGAGGTGCCAGTCGCCGACCAACCCGTCTTCGCAACTGTATTGGCACATCGGCGAGACGCCGATGCGGTTGCGGAAGGTGACGGAACGGAAAGTAATCGGTTCGAACAAGTTTGCGATTGCCATGACAGATCATATATGGGCGGCGGTTTTGGGGACAATCCGCATCGTCGAATGGCAAAGTTTTTCTGCACAAAGGATATTATGTTGTCTCGAAGCCCATTTTCTCCGCTGCGTTTCTTTGAAAATCCTGGTAGGCGGCTTCGTCTTGAAGGCGTGCGAACGATTGCGAAATGAAATGGGCTGTCCTACAACCACTAATACCCCGCCATGGATAGCAGCAGCCTCGAAAAATGGCAAGCCGCGGCCATCAGGGACGCATTGTTTCGTTCGACCAATTACCTCATCCGGCTCCGGCGCCGCATGGAGGAAACCGGCTTCACTCACGATGATGAATTATATCGCCAGGCGTGCATAGCCCACGAGGCCATTAACCGTCTCCGCATGTCGGCCCATTACCTTGCTTGTGGCGGTGCCGGGTCACCGAAGGGGTTTGGCCAGACCTAGCTCGGTATGGTGGCCCGCGTCTTGGAATGCCAATCGCTTCTCAGCCGCACTTTGCCCACCTCTAAATAAACACGCCATTTGTGGCACAACCAATGATCGCGTGATCGCTTAGCCCTTGCGGCCCTGATCACGCTCCACAGACCACGCCCTTGGCCGTCCCCGGCCAGCGGCGGGATCTGTTGCTTTCAGTCAATAGTCGGCTTATGCCGACGCCAACATCTTGTGCCTCGCACGGTGCGGGGCGGTTTGTGTTTTCTTAAACACGACCGTCCCGGCACAGGGGCGGTCCCAGCGGAGGACTACCCATGAGCGCCTTATCCTCTTTTGTCTTTCACCCTGGCGCCGATCTGCAAAGTCGGTTCATCAACGTGCTTCCGCGTATCGAGGACCAAGCCCGCTTCTATTTCCGGGGAGTGAGATGCGTCGTGCGCCGCGCCGATTGCATCGCGGAGACAGTCGCCGTGGCGTGGAAATGGTTTTGCCGGCTGGCGCAGCGAGGCAGAGACGCCACGCAGTTCGCCGCCGCCTTGGCCCACTTAGCTGCGCGTTCCGTGAGAGCCGGCCGCCGCGTTGGCGCTGGCGAACGCGCCAACGATGTGATGTCGCCGCTGGCCCAGCGACGCCACGGCTTTGTCGTGCAACCGCTGCCCCCGACACGCCGTGCCTATGAAGACGTCCAAGGCGATGGTCTTGGCCAGCGCATCCATGACGTCATGGAGGAGCGATTGACGGATAACACCACGACAGCACCTGCGGAGCAAGCGGCATTTCGGATTGATTTTCGGGCCTGGTGCAAAACTCTCACCCCGCGCGAGCGTCGCATAATCCACGCCATGGCGCAGAACGAGCGAACCAAAGATTTGAGTCGGCGTTTCAACGTGTCGACGGGGCGAATTTCTCAAATGCGGTTGCAATTCCGGGACGATTGGCGGCGGTTCGTCGGCGACATCGAAGAGCCAGTATCCGCGTAAGTATCGAGATTGGCCCGAGGCATCGAACGCCGGCCGCATGCGCCGGCGTTCGAGCTCTTTCGCTGCGCACGCTCTTCGCGCAGATCAAGTTGTTCCCACTGAGCGGGAACAACGTGGGAACAACATAATTAATTGTGGCTTATGGAGTTAGGGTCAATTTCGTGCCTTTGTTCCCACCTTTTTCGATGGGGTATACTCCTCCCCCAATTATTTCTCCCCACCCTCTTTTCGCGAAGTGCGTGAGAGAAAAATCTCACCCATAAAGAGGTATGAAAACGTGGGAACATGGGAACAAAACTAAGAATATATTACTTTATCTAGTAAATAATCATGTTTTCTCCGTTTTATTCTGTTCCCATAAGTGTTCCCACTGTTCCCCCAAGACCCCCGCCAACTCATCCGATTCCGATAATGGGCCTCGGTGGCTTGGCTTGGTGCGCCGGTAGCAACAATCCAGCTCAACCTTTGTCAATTCTGTGAGCGCCACGGGCTTATCTAGCCCAATTTGAATACTCGCGACGGATCTTGCGCCAAGACGTTTTAATCCGCGCGGATGTTTTGCCCGTAAAGCGCGGGCGCCTCACGTTCGTGAAAGTCGGCGTCGAACCGAGTGCTGACACCCACCTTGCTCCTCGGCGACCGATTCCGGCTTGCCGCGGCGGATGCCTGCCTGCGGCTGCGTACCCGCTGTAATCGAGGGCTGCTTCGCCGAGTGCTCGTTCTATGGGAAGAGTTTTCATGCTGACCGATCGGCGCCTGAGCACGTTTCTCGATGCATGGTGCCAACGGATATGGGCAGAGCGTCGACGCGCTCGCCATCTTGGTCGAACAGCAACTAACGCCGCGAGGAAAAAAATGAACCCCCCGGCTCGCCATCGGCAGGCGCTTCTACGGAGACTGTCGGCGCGTCGGTGACGGGCCCAGGCCGAGCGCTCGGCCGGCTGATTCAATCTTCAAATCCAGGAAGAACGGAGAACCTGCATGGGTGCCCGCCAAAAACTCAACTCGGGTTACTTCTTGGGAAGCGTGCTGTTGGCTGGTCTTGCCGGCTGGCTCACTGAATCATGGTTGGTGCTGTTTTTCGCGTTGGCGGTCCTCGTGGCAATCAACGTCAACAACGGCGAAATCCGGCCCACCAAACGGCATTAGCGGCAGTCATTTTCAAAGAACGGAGGACAGGACATGAATATTCCATTACAGCGCGTGGAGCGAACGGTGCAAATCGTAGTGACCAAGCCACTGGCCTTGGCGCTTATGCCTGCGGCATGGTCGTCGTCAGCCTGGGACGAGCGAGCTTTCGCGGCGTGTGTTCGCTGCTCGGCAGCCAGCGCCCTGCGACCAACCGCGCTGAGCGAAAGGAGCGGCAATGGCCAAGACCATCTTGATCGATGAAATCCACGTGAGTTTGTTTGTTCGGCGCGACCTGCCCGATGCCCAGGGCGACGCCATACGAGCCGCGCTGAACCGTGCAATCTTTTTACGCCAGCTGCGGCGCACAGTTCAGGGCGTCCTGCGTCTGCATCCGGCTTTGGAATCGCTTCGCGTGACGGTCACGCGTTAAGCATTTCAGTCAAAGACAAGCGGAGAAGCGAATGCGCGATCGCGAAACGTTCCTGCCAATCACGCTTGCCATCCTGGGAGGCGGCTGCATCGTTACGGTGCTTGGCGGCGAATACCTCCACTGGGTGCCGATCCTGCTGGCGCTTAGCGTTGTCGCCGGCTGGGCGCAAAGGCTGGATCGGTAAGACGTGACTCGGTTCGCGGCGGTA
Organism: uncultured Planctomycetota bacterium; assembly: GCA_963750865.1. GTDB lineage: Bacteria > Planctomycetota > Planctomycetia > Gemmatales > Gemmataceae > CAVVSQ01. Next base: position 19,966 of record CAVVSQ010000006.1, on the reverse strand, counting down.
GCCGAAGGACCGGGCATTTTTTTTAGCCCTGCGACTGGACGACGCTATTCATGCTGGTCTGCGTAGCTGGTTCACATGCCTCAGCGGGAAACACAAATTAATAGCCGGGGAAAGCCACATGGGGGCAATGCTTACGCCACCATGCGCCTGCGACGGGGCACGCCGATTCATGGAGACAGACTCCACGGCGCCATCCATGTCTTTGAAGCCGTTTTCAACGACAGCGCTGCGCCGGACATCGTGTCCGACGGATTGACACATTCGCGAGCGCGCTTGACGCCATTGTTTCGAATCCGTTTACAAGGTCATGCCGTGTCACATGGCATGGTGCAAAGCGGCGGCCGAGGCAACGCGCGTTTGGTTAACGACACCACCGCCCTAATCGTTGCCAACGGCGGCTCTCGGCAAGGCGCTTGGGCAAGCCAAGGAGTGAACTGGGGGCAGCCAATTTTGAATCCGGATTCGAAATGTTTAGCCCCCATCGGTCGCGGTTTTTGAGCGCGAAGGTTCCAAAAGTAACGCGCCACGCACGCCGGCGAATCGGCTAGGCGTTTGAAGGCGGTGTCAGGGGCCAGGCCTCAATTACTCGGCATTCGACCGAGTGTTTGCTTTACGGTGAGACCGATGGATATAAATCAGTGCTGGCACCCCGACCTTAACGACGGTCATGGTGCTGTGCCTGTTAAGCGGAGCCGCTGAGGCGTGTGCTTTTGGCGGCGATTTCGGCGGCGGCGTTGAGAACCTGCCGGGCAAGACGTTGAGCGTTACCGGCTGTCTCTTCAAGGCGAAGCAAGCCAAAAGCGGTGAAGGTCCTTTTACCTCTGGAGGCGCCATGATGATCCCAAGACGCAGCCCGACCGTCAAGAACTCGACGTTCCTCAACACTTGAGCGATTGGCACGAGCGTTCAGGGGCCGATGCGTATGGCGGTGCCGTTGGTTAACAATCACGGGAAACTTGGCCGAGGGTGGGGCTACCGCCCCGACCGGCGAGCAAGCGGCCTCTATGCATGCGGCATGACCGTGACCAACAGCGTCATCACCGGCAACCTTGCCCAGGGAGGCAGCGGCGCCGCGGGCGACACCGGCGGCATTGCGTCGGGCGGCGGCATCAATAACGACGCCACTTTCACTGCTACGATCACCAATTGCGTCGTTCTCGGGAACAAAGCCGTGGGCGGCGCCGGCGGAGCCGAACCAATGGCGGCCTTGGCTTAGGGGCGGCATCAGTTCCGGCAACGACGCTGCTGTAGGCGGTTCCGCGGATACCTCGTCGCTAACTGTCACCGGCGGCCCCATCGCCCGCAACATGGCCGAAAGGGGCCCTGCCGGCAGCAGCGCGACAGCCGGCAATGGCTGGGGCCCGCGGCGAACGTCGTCGTGCCGGTCTCACGCCTGGAGCAGCAGCGGTTGGAACACTTCGCCGGCGAAATACACTTATGTTTTCACTCCAGACGGCAAGGGGCTGATCCGCGCCTCCGGTGCGTTGCAGCGCTGGGACCTCACCAACGGTAAGTTCGTTTACGCCGACACGGAAAATTGGGGGCATACGGCGGCGATCCTCAGACTGGTCTTCTCTCAAGATGGAACGCTCTTGGCCTCCTCGTCGGTGGACAAGACCGCACGGGTGTGGAACGTAGCCACGGTTCGATCGCTCCACGTCTTTCCCAAAGACATTACGCACCATGTTGCGTTTACCCCTGACGGCAAATTCCTTTTCGTCCGTCCTAAAGGAAACGACCTGATCGGCTTACGCAAGTGGAATGTAGCCACCGGCCTCGCAGAGCAGGATTATCAGTTTCCCGATCAACCCGGGCCGCACCCACTCACCTACAGCAAGGAACTCCGAGTGACCGCTGACGGCAAAAGGATTCTGATGACGAACGCACGCTGGGATGGTGGGTACAAGACTTGGCTCACGACCTGGGACGCCGTTAGCGCCAAGTGCGTCGATCATAAGAATGTACCGTGGACCATGGAAAGCGTCTTGACGGCGGACGGAAGAGGCGTTGTGGCGTTCGATGCCCAGACGGCCACGGTGTCAATGCTGGACGTAACCACCGGCAAACCGCGCCTCCAATTCGCCACCGACCGCAACGCTTTGCAAAGGCCCCAATTTTGCGACCTGACCTTGTCCCCCAGTGGACGCCTCATGGCCGCGCGCGTTTCTTTCATTGGCAAAGGAGAACTCATAGACGACCTCGTTCGGATCGGAGACATGAGCACAGGCCGTCAAATCGTAAAACTGCCGATCTCCCGTCCCGTCGCCAACCAAAAGACTTCGGGTGATTGCTTTGCGTTCAGCGCCATGATCGTCTGTTCGCGGCCAACGCTCCCGGGGGCGTTCGGCTTTGGGAGATCGCGTCTTGGCAAGAAATCGGCTGCATCAAAGACACGAGCGCTTCCTCTGCCGGGCAAATCTTTTCAATCGCTTTCTCGCCTGACGGCCGTACGTTGGCGACGGGACAGGACGATAGCACCATACTCCTGTGGGACGCCACCCTTCGGGCGTCGGCCGACGACGGCATGCTGACTGACGCAAAGGCGGAAGCCCATTGGACTGAGTTAGCCGGGGACGATGCTTCTCAAGCCAACAAGGCGCTTTGGCGATTCGTGGATGATCCTCGGCATGCCATCCCTTTCTTGAAAGGGCTTCTCAAACCTGCCGTGGCGGCGACGCCGAATAATGTTGGACTTCTAATTGAGAACTTAGACAGCAACCAGTTCCAACAGCGCGAATCGTCCAAGAAGAAATTGGCGGCCCTCGGCGAGTCGGCGGAGCCGGGACTACGTCTGGCCCTAACGGGGAATCCCTCTCTAGAAACGCGCAAACGCCTTGAAACGCTCCTCGACGCCGCTCGATCCCGCACGCCCGCTTCGCGGCGAATCACTGCGCAGGCGTGCGTGCCGTGCAAATTCTTGAACGGATCGGCACCCCCGAGGCGACGAGGCTATTGGAGCGGTTAGCTCAAGGCCTGGAGTCAGCGAGCGTGACGCGCGCGGCCAAGGATGCGCTGGGCGCTACCAAAAAGACCATTGATTCAACCCTGGCCCGCTCATTCTCCGTCGCGCGTGGACACCGCAGCCCCAGCACGCCGGGGGGCCAGTCTGAGATCCGTCGCCGATTCGACCTCATAGGTTCCATCGCCAAGATTGAGCACCGCGCGCTGACCCTCGACCTGCTGGTTCTTCATGGTCGACACTGCGAACTGAGGCGACACGAAATAAAAGCCGCACGATGACGTTCCGGGTCCAAAAGTCCTTCAACGCGCAGCCTTCTCCTTGAGCGCATCCGTAAGCTGGCCAATCTCGGCCATTGTCAGCCGTTGGGCGGTTGAGCGCAGAATGGCGGCGAAGTGGTTGATGGCGGCGGGCTCGCTTGGAAAGCCAATGTTGGCACCGTCTTTGTCGTTAGAGGTAACGAGCACCTTGCCGTCGGCGTCGAGGATGGCGGTCCACGGAATGCCGCCCTGTGACTTGTCGCGCAGACGTTTGGCGATATCCTGGGCACCGGTCCAGCGATGATCCAGCTTGATCCACAGGTAATCCTTTTCCCAAATGGCACGCTGCTGATCGAGAAATCGCGATAACTTCCAACAAGGAGGACACCAGGTCGCAGTTTCCTGGACGATCACGCGTTTATTTTCCCTCTTGGCTTGGGCGAGAGCCTCGGCTAGCAGCTTGGTTGCGTCAAGATGTGTCGGAGCGGCATCTTTGAGAAACCCGCTCACGCGAGCCGCGTCCAACATGCCGTCCTTTTCCAAAGCACCTGCCTCTTTAATTGCGCACAAGTCGCCGTGTTCGTCGGCCACCACGATGACGGGGCCGGCGTCGGCACGAAGGTCGCGGCCCAGCTTCTTTGCCAATACCTGTGCCGCGGGCAAGCGGTCGGTGTCAGTGGCGACCCAGAGCGTACGGAAATCGTCCATGATCCGACCAAGCTTGTCGCGGTCTTTGGTGATCGCATACAGCTGCTCGGTCGCCGAATGCTTGGTCGCCGCAAACACGACGAGAACGTGCTGATGGGAAAGGCGCGAATCCGCGCGGGCGCTTTCAAAGCGTTCGAGCGGCGTGCCTTGAAGATCGAACGCAGCGCGGCGACTTTCGGCAACGGTTGGCCGTCCATATTTCCGCGCCAGCTTCACGTCGCCCATATCCAATGATTCGCCGGGCTCGGCCATAATGGTATGCACCGTTCGCCAAGTGCGTCCTACTTCCAAGGTGACGTTAATGGCGTATTTTTGACCGGCCACAAGCTTTCCGGTGTGAAATCGCCCCGAGGCATCGGTTATTGTCTTGTCTCCAAAAACCGTACGCCAGCCGGAATTCTTGTCTTCACCGAGAGGCACTTCCACCCCATAGACAATCTCTTGATTTGCCAATGCTTGGTTCGTGTCGGCGTCCAGCAGGCGACCATGCGCGGTTGCGACCGGCGCAATGGGCACGGTTACGGTCTGATCCTCATAGCCAATTTCCACCATGCCAGCTAACTTGCCGTCCCCGCTGTCCGCACGCAACACGGCGCGATGTTGAAGGCGCTTGGCTTCAAAGCGACCCTGCGCGTCGGACTTGGTCGTCCATTCCCCGGCAGCGGATGCCCGATAGAACCCCGTTAGACGAGCGTCGGCCACGGGCGTGGGCGGTGTGCCAGCTACCACTAATCCTTTCAAGTTACCCATTTCCACGCGCGAGGCATGGAAGTTGAACTCTAGCCGGGGCTGGTCAGATACGGTGACATTGACAAATCCAATCTGACTTGGTCCACTCAATTGATAACTCCCAGGTCCAACGTTGAACTCATACCGGCCTTCGCCGTCCGTCGTCTCGCCAAAGCTTAACGCCGGTCGAATAACCATCCGACTGCTTTCCTGTTGCCCACGCAGTTTGATGCCCGGCCGAGAATGCAGGTCCGCGCCAAATTGAAGCAAGGTCATGTATTGGCCCGAGTATGGTTTATGGTCCTTGCCCAGCGTCAGGCGACCCATGATCTTCGTTGCCGGACGAAGCAAGAAATCTTTGTCCGCGGTCGGCGTTTTCGGTAGCACTGCGAAGCCGTCGTGCGGTTCGGCGGCCCAATTCTTGTCGCTTACCACCGTCAAATAAATGCAGTTGGGCGCCACGCGTAGCGCATATTTGCCATCCGCTCCCGTTTTCGTCTCGCCGTCGAATCTGTCAAAATTGATCCCCGCGCCATCAACTCGAATACGAATGTCGGCAGCTGGAGTGCCATCCAGTCGTGTCACCTTGCCTCGAAGCCATTCGAGGCGATCCAACACTAAATTGCCGCTGTCGTTTTGGACTTTGGCGCCCCAATGCCAGCGTCGAGCGTTAAATTCTTTTGTGCGCGGCCAAATGCTTGCCCCTTTCTTTTCCCAGGTCGGCAACCAATCCCAGACCGCAACGCCTGCCTCATTCGTCGTCGCCTCAAATTCGCTGATGCCAGAAATACTCATGTCTCTGGCTTCTCCTGGCTTGGTGAGATACCAACCATAGAGAGGCAATCCGGCAATGGGCTTGCCATCATTGTCGTGCACCGTCATCCGTAGCGTGCGCGCGCCTTCCAGCCGGAACACAATTGGCGCGGCCGGCACAACGGGCGCTTTTATCCTGGGATCGGCATTAAACACTTCTTTTTGAAACGAGTGATAATCGAAACCGTCACCATGGCCCCACGCGTATACTTCTTCGATTTCCGTATCGGAGGGCACTCGCAGAAGAACTCTGCCATGGTCATCGGTGAGCGCACGAGCCACGACTAACATGCGAGACAGGACGCCGGCATTCGCCCGCGCGATCGCCTTTCCCTTACCGTTCGTGACAAGCACTTCAACGCGCCGTGCCGGTCTCAGCACAAAGCGAAGCGTTTGCAAGTCGGTTTTCTGCTTGGGTCCGGGACCCAGGTGCAGACTCGCGAGGCGCTCGCCGTCATGAGAACTCGCCAAAAACACTCCGTAGGTAGGCGTGTCTGCCAACTTCAACTCGAACTTGCCGTCCTTGCGGGTGACGCTTCGGCCGGAAACCTGGCTAGTTTTTATGGCAACTTCCGCGTTGACTTCGCCGTTGCTTTGCTCGTCCACAACTACGCCGCTGATGGTCACGATCTTGGCTTCGTCGCTTGCTGGAGTGGCACCATGCTTTTTCCCAAGCGGGCTAGCGGCGTTCTTGGGCTCAGGCAGCTCGGCCTTGTCTGCGATAGCCGTCTCTTTTAATTCCACCACCCCTAGATATCCTGCCGAGCCAATCCCTCCCGCCGCCAACCCAAGCACCAGTACCATCACCACAAGCTTCCCTTTTGCCATGAGTATTCCCGTCATCGCCTGCTCCGCCAAGGCAATCGCACCCGCCGATAGGCAGCCCGCCGCGGTTTTGCCTGCTGCCAAAAGCGCCGCCGCTTTGATCGTTTTGATGGTCAGCATGGCCGGCATCGGTGCGGCCAATGTTACCTCAGCCAACATGGTTGCCAACGCCCCCGCCCCAAGTCCCACTCCCCGCCGCACCAGCTTCTTGCGAAGCACCTCGCTCCCCCGTGCAAGCCGGTTGCTAACGGTGTTCTTCGGCCAGCCGAGCTGCTTGGCGGCCTGGTCGTGGCTTTGGCCCTCAAGGTAACAAAGGATAATGGGTGCGCGATACTTTTCCGGCAACGCGCCGATTTCCTCGTCGAGCACAGTGCGAAGTTCGGATAGCGTCAGATCATCAACGGGCCGACTCTCTGCCATGTGCCCGGCCTTCCTTTCGTGCCCGCGACGAGCGGCACTTTGTGCCCGCGCCCTGAGGGCGATGCGCCGGGCGACACCATAGAGCCAGCTTGCCCACCGATTCTTTGCGCCGAATGGAGCGTAGCCGGCGCACCAGCACCAAAAAAGTCGCCTGAAAGACTTCCTCGGCTTCGTGGGCGTCGCCAAGTAAACGTCGGCATAGATTGAAAATCATGGGGCCATGCCGCCGCACGAGAAACGTGAAGGCGCTTTCGTCGCGGCGCGCCAGAAACCGGTCCAATAGCTCGCGATCGGTCAGCGCACAAGTTCCGTGCAGGGCGCACGCATTGTGAAGAAATCGCACAACTTCCGCCAGCGCCGGCTCTGCCATGTTACGGTGCCTCAATGGGACCTTTTACCTCTATAGTGCAGGCAAGGGGCGATTCGCACCAACAATTCTTGCGAATTGGGGAAATACTTTTGTTGCGCAAGTAGGGAAGGGCACTGCTGAATGGCCCATCTTGCCGCACGCAAGGGTCGGGTTGCGTCCGCCGATTGGCGATCCAATCGTGTGCCGCGGGCATTTATTCGGTGGAACCCAGGCCGCTATTTAGGCAAGAGATAAATGAAGCTTTTACCCAACCGGCCCCCGTAATTCCCGGCCGAGATTTTGATTAGGCCCGGCGTATCGACGGCGGCAGCGATGGCTGCTTGGGTGGCACGAGCGATGGTCGGCAAGTCGGGACCGTTCATGATGATCTCCATGATCGAACCCACGCCATGGGAGACCTTGGATTCATTGCCCAGCTGACCGCGCAGAGTGGGGCAATAGTCTTCAGATCGACCGCGCTGGTTCGTGAAATCTGCTCCGGCGTCGCGGGCGAATGGCACTAGCTTAAGGATCGAACAGGCGGAAAATGGGGCTATGGGAAGGCTGGGTGGCCGCCCAGTCTGCCCAGATTCATAACCCCAGGACACCAATTCCTTAAGCTAGTGCCATTTGCATTGCGGACCTACGCAGAATGTGCGAGGGTGTGGGCACTGGTTGAAATCGGGCGGCCGCGCTGCTCTGATGGTTACCGTGAGGGGCCGGCATGGCGTTTTTTTTTCGGCCGCGGCCGTTGCTGACCTTTTTCGTTATACGGCAAATACACACATGTGGAACCAACAAAGCGAACAACTGGCCGGCGGTCGCGTGATTAGGGTTGCCATCAACCTTGACGCGTCCCCCGTCTCGTATGGGGAGGTTTTGCGGCGGTGGCAGATTGATGCTGACTTTCGGTCATTCTTCATTGGGATGCTGGCCGACTCGCCGTTTTCAGTCTTCCGATGGGAGACGCCACCCGTTACAGACACAAGTGCCAATCGGCCGTTTGAGTTTGTCTTGTTGGACAGTCCAGGTCTGGCGCGGACACCTGACACGGAAGCGTTCGCTGAGCACTTCCGCAGCGCAGTCGACGGAAGTGTGGTCGAGTTTCCGAACTTGGGAAAGGATGCCATCATGATTGTTCCGTGTCCACTCGGCCCGCCTTCGGCTTACGGCCACCTTGCCTCATTTGTCCGACAGGCTCCCGAGGCGCAACGGCATGCTTTGTGGAGGCTCGTGGGCGCAGCGATGGAACGCCGGCTTGCCACCAAACCCGTTTGGCTCAGCACTGCTGGGGGCGGGGTATCGTGGCTGCATGTGCGGCTTGATGATCGGCCCAAATATTATGGGCACGCGTCGTATCGCGAGACCGCATGACCAGTCGTTGGGACCGGGGCCGCATCTGCGTTTAGCGCGGCATTCATTCGTTGCAGGGCCTCGGCAAGTTAGCTCGTGCCTTATGTGCTTGAGGTCGGAGCATGGTGTCGACTCTGGATGTCACGTGGGCGACTCGCGTGGGCGGCGGAGGGCGCACTGAGCGGCGCTATCTGGATTTCGTCATTGATGGCGTCTCGCTGGGTTCGCGGTTCAACGCAGATTTCATCCCGCCACTGGGATGGTTCACCGTTGAAGCGCAGCTTGCAACGATTGAGCGACTTCGCCGCAAGGCGCCGCCCGACCTCGGTCACCACCGTACAAGCTTGTGTATCTGTCCTGAATGCGGTGACATCGGCTGTGGTGCAATCAGCCTTTCGGTCGAAGGCGGAGCGGGCGTCGTCGAGTGGAAGGATTTTGGCGTTCAGAACAGTTACGAGGACATGGTTCATCGCCAGGGATTCGAGGAAGTTGGTCCTTATACTTTTGACGGGGCGCAATATCACGCCTTGTTCGCGCGCGTTCTCTCCCTGATCACGAGCGGCCGCTAATGCAGTCGTTCACAGGGACACTTCCGCATGTTCACTTTGTCGGATATCGGTCGGGCTTGGACTGGCGCTCTTGCGCTCCTACCGGCAGACCTACGGCGGGCTCTCGCGGGTGCCGCGCGGGGGTACGGCGCGTGTGGCGGCCATCACACCCATCGCGCGCCGAGATTGGATTCACTGGATCGTCTCCGCCAAGCAAGCAGAGACGCGCGTGCGTCGGATCAGCACCGCCTGCGACATGCTCGCCAAAGGAAAGCGACGCCCATGCTGCTTTGATCGGTCGGGGATGTATGCCAAGAGCTTTCGCTGCCCCGTGGCCGACGACACGTAAAACCACACCAGCCAGGGAGAGACCACCTTGCAAGACGATGTCGTTGCCCTGTTCGCATACGATCGCTGGGCGAACCGCAAGATCCTGGACGCGTTCTGCAAGTTGACCGCCCAGCAGTACGTCGCCGAGCCGATGCCCGGGTGGCCGTCGGTCCGCTCGACCGTCTATCACATTGCCCGGGTGACGGAGTTTCACTTGCGCACGCTGGCCGGCGATCCGGATGACCGCATCCCGACCGAAGCCGATCTGGCCGCCGTGGACGACGTGGCCCGATTGCTGGAGCCGCCTATCGACGCTTCGAGGAGCTTCAGCCGATGTTGACGCCGGAGTGGCTCAACGCCCCCCTTGACGGTGCGTTGGCCCGGCGAACCCGACGCTGCCGCGGTTGGCGATGTTGCGCCACATTGTCAACCATTCGACCTATCACCGCGGTCAGGTGGCGTCCAAGCTCAAGCGTTTCGGAGTGGAACAGCCGACGACGGACTTCTTCTGGTGGGTGATGGAGCAGAGCCCGCAACAGAAGTGAGAGTCAGTCTTTTGAACCTTTGGCCCGTGCGCGCAGGCCGCCGGGGTACCAGGCAAACCGGAGCGAACCAGTCGCAGCAGACCGGCGACGCGAATCCCAGCAGGGCCGCGCGACTGGTTCAGAAAGGCGCGTCGCCCCCTACGTTCCCGAACACCTCGCCGGTCACATAGCTCGCCTCGGCTGAGGCCAGCAGGACGTAGGTCGGTGCGATCTCCGCCGGCTGCCCAGGGCGCCCGAGGGGCGACTTCGCGCCGAACTTCTCGACCGCCTCCTGGGGTTGCCCGCCGCTCGGCTGTAGCGGGTGTCCAGAACGGCCCTGGCGCCACTGCGTTGACGCGAATGCCCTTGCTGGCCAGCTGTTTCGCAAGTCCCTTGGAAAAGTTCACGATACATGCCTTTGTCTGGGCATAGTCTAGCAGCGCTGGCGATGGGTCGTATGCCTGGATCGACGCGGTGTTGATGATCGAGGCCCCGGCGGGCATGTGCGGCAGGGCCGCCTTGGTGATCCAGAACATCGCGTAAACGTTCGTTTTGAACGTAGCATCGAACTGCTCGGTGGTGAGTTCAGCAATGTTTGGCTGGTACACCTGCTTGCCGGCGTTGTTGACCAGAATATCGAGGCCACCCAGACCGGCCACGGCGTCAGCGACTAGCTTCCCGCAAAATGCCTCGTCCCGGATGTCCCCGGGCAAAGCGACCGCCTTGCGACCGGCTGCCCGAATCAGCTCGATGACCTCTCTAGCGTCCGATTCTTCGACCGGCAGATAGCCGATGGCGACATCCGTTCCTTCCCGGGCGAAGGCGATAGCGACTGCCCGCCCGATTCCCGAGTCGCCCCCGGTGATCAGCGCCTTCCGGCCGGTAAGCCGACCCGACCCTTTATAGCTCTTCTCCCCGTGGTCGGGCCTGGGATCCATCTTCGAGGCCAGGCCGGGAGCCTCCTGCGGTTGCCGCTTGAACGGCGGCTTCGGATAGAGGGTCCGCGGGTCGGTCAAGGAGGTGTGCGCCATGATAGGTTCTCGTGCGTAGGGGTGGTTGGCAAGTTCACATCGACTTTTGGTGTCGCAAACTCCGTGCCCGCCGCAGAATCTTACGAACGCAAGCGGAACCTCGCTGGCATTTCGTTTGCTGTCTTTTCCGCTGCGTCAGGCCCTTTTAGCTTCAAGAGGGGTAAGTCATGAGCACCGGGACAGACAAAATGACCGAGGCCTGCGGCAAGCTCCCAGTGGCGTGAGCATCGCCAGCCCAGCGATTCCGCTCCCAGGCGTGCGGATTGAAGGTACAGGTCACGGCCGACTGGCGCTGCGACCAACCGGGCATCGTCCACTTTTATTGCTGCGGTCAGGAACTGAAGAAGGTCTAACGTGAGATTCTGGTGTCTCGGAAAACGTTGTGCATGAGCAAGCTCCGTGTCTGGTCGCCGCGCCGACTCGCGTCCCGTCAAGTAGCTCCAACAATTGAGCGGCACAGATAGAGTTAATAGAGGAGGATTCCATGATCGCCGTGACCGGCGCAAGCGGTAAACTGGGCTCGGCGGTTGTCAAGAACCTCCTCAAGAAGACCGAACCATCCAAGATCATCGCGTGCGTGCGCAAGCCCGAAGATGCCGGTTCGCTAAAGGCGCGAGGGGTTGATGTTCGCCGCGGGGATTACGACGATCCGGAGTCGTTGGACCGCTCATTCGCCGGGGCCGAACGACTGCTTCTCATTTCGTCGAGTGGCATCGATCACGAGAAACGAAGTCGCGCGGTCCTTTACACTATCGTTTTTGGGCGATCGTCCGGTTGGCCAATCGGTCGAGTGCACTCCGTGCATTGGTAGTTGTCACGGCTCCCGGCGACTCCGCGGGCCAACCGCTCCAGCAGCCTGCGAGCTTCCGGCGTGCCGATGTGTTCGAGCACTTCGACCGCCCGGAACTGGCGCAAAGCCTCGTCCATAAGTAATCGGCTCGTGAGTTGGTCGCGGATCTTTTTCAGCCGGAGTTGTACTTCCAAAGGCCGCATGGAAGCGAGCGCTTTGTCGATGAACGGCACTACGCTCGTATCCAGTTGCAGCAAGTCGGCCATCGCTTTTTCACGGACCTTGAACGTAGAGCCTTCGAGATCGGCAAGCTGCCGATTGACGTTTCCCAGATTGAGTGCCATGGCCGGCTTTAGGTGCTGATTCAAGAAGGGCAGGGCCTGGGCAGGCGTCGCCGCCAGATCGTACATGGCGGCAAACGCCTTTTCGGCATCGTTATCAGCGAGGAGATGCCAGGCGGCCCGGAGTTGCGCGTCCGTGAATTCACGCCGTGCCTTCGGCCGAGACGCCAGGCGCAAAGGTCCCAGGTCAACACACTCGTGTCTGTGCTGGCCGAGGCGAGCGTCTGGCCGTTCGTGGTGAAGGCGAAAGCATTTATGACGCCCGTGTGACCGCGAAAAACGGCCAGTTCCGCGCCCGTTCCCACATCCCAGACGTGGATGGCCCCGTCGGGCGCCGTGAACCAACAGGTCGCCATTGGGCGAGAAGGCCACGCTGACTGATGGGGTAGCGTCGAGAGCTGGCATCCTATTGCCAAGCGAATAGGTCATCGTGGTTTGAGGCGCGGTTCGCGGAGCGAACACGCGGCGCACTTTGTAGCCGGCTAGCTCCCAAAGGTCCACGCTGCCATCTCTCTTTTCCACGGCCAGCGAGCGGTTGTCCGGCGTGAACGCCATCGCGTCAAGCGGCCGGCTGCCGAGCCATAGGAAAATCAGCCCGTTTCTGCCCGGTTTTGGTGTCCCAAAGCGACAGCACTTCGGGCTTTGAATAGGCCGCCAGCAACTGCCCGTCCTTGGAAAAAAGCATGAAGGGCCAGCAGGTCGAGCCGAACTGGGCTCCGTCGGGCTGGTCGGCGCCGATTCTAAAGGCTTGGCGCAACTTACCCGAAGGTATTTCGTAAAGCTCCAGTAGTTGCGAGCGTTCCCAGCGCCTTGCGAGAAGCGCTCCGTCCGCGGAAAGAATCATGTTGTCCGGACCGCTGCCAAGGTCATCCTTTAACTGTGCCGGCGGCACTTGGCCGACTTCCTCGCCATCGGCGACGCGGATGATTCGACCGACCTTTGCGTTCCGCAGTGGGGCAGTCACGATGTACTTGGCGCTCACGTCGAGCGCGGCTCTACCGGTGTCAACCGGCAGGCGAATGGGTTCGACTTCTCTGCCGGAAACCCAGTCCCATTGACGCAAGGACTTGCCGGCACCCTGCGCCCAGAGGCGCTTGCCATTCGGTGTAAACCCGAGCGCGAAAGCGCAACGGTGTTAGTCTTCCCACCGAAGCTCTCCCGACCGCTGACCAGGTCAAGGAAGTGCAACGCATGGTCGATCCCCGCAAGAGCCATGATCTTGCCGTCGGGTGACAAGGCTGGTCTTGGATGCATTCTGTACAGGTGCGCATCCTCGTCGCTAACGCCCGCAAGCGTGAAGCTGCGTAACTCTTTGCCCGACGCCACGTCCCACGCCCTCACGGTTTGGCCAGAAGACGAGCGTGTCATTACCGAGCTTCCGTCCCTGGAAAAAACCATGGAGACAAAAAACTCTGAGTTCTGGATCTGACACAGTTGCTTGCCGGTGGCGACGTCAAAAAGATTTAGCACGCTATTGCTGCCCTTGGAGGCCAGGAGCTTGCCGTCAGGCGAGAACTGTATCGCGGAGATATAAGTAGGCGGATCAGGCAGAATCGTGCGGAAATCTTGCCCCTTGGGCTGACGAACGTCCACCAGAATGATCTTGGAGTAGTGTGTGCCATCCATATAATTTTCGGTCATGGCCAGCAAATTACCGTCCGGCGCGTATGTTAGGGACGGGACTTCGATGCCAATATGCTTGTGCCCCACGTCGATGACCTGGCTTGTCCCGGCCTTCCAGTCCCAGATGGTCACTTCGCCGATCCAATCGCGGTCCGCCAGATAGCGGCCATCGGGGGATAACGCAACGTGGCTGCCTTTACCTGGGTGAGGCAGAGTCGCCAGTTTATTGCCGGTGGCCACATCAAAGACCAGGAGTTCCGCACCCTCGAAATGGCACGCCACGGTCTTGCCGTCCGCGGAAAGCGTCACGGGCAGTTGCGTTAGACTAAATCGTGCCGCCGGCGGCACCGGTCCGTTGACACCGGTTCCGAAACGGCGAATCTCATCGCCCGATGGGAATTTCCATACGTGAAGAACTTGATCGGCACTCGCCGACACGACGTTTTTGCCGTCGGGCGTAAAGGCGACAAAACCGGTTGTACCGCCATGGCGCCAGCGGGTGTCGCCGAGTCGAGATAGGCGCCTGTGGGCAACTCGTTGCCGGGCTTGTTTGGCGGCGCCTCGGTGTTTGCTGGCATCAGGGCCCTGGCTTTCGCCGGCGCGTTGTTTCCCAGCGCCATAATTCCAGTGGCAACCGCGCCGGCCGCCAGCAGTAAAGCGGTCGCAACTTTGATTTTCGCCAGAATCATGGTTTGCACCGCTCCTTTAACAAGGGCCATCACGTTGGCCGAAACAATATCTGCTGTTATCTTCCCGGCGAGCACTTGCAACGCGGCACTGCTCGTCGTCCGAACCAGCAGCGCGGGCACGGCCGCACCGCCCGCTCCGGAAGTCAAGACAATACCCGCAAGGACAGTGGCGAGCTCCAAGCCGCGGCGGGACACACGCCGGCGGAGCCGTTCGCGGCCGTCTTCTAATCGGCTCTTTAGCGTGGCCAGCGGCCAGCCCAGGCACTTGGCCGCCTCGTCGCGAGTCTTGCCTTCCAGACAGCAGAGTAAGAGCGGGGCGCGTATATTTTCGGCAGCCGAGACAACTCTTCGTCGAGAATCGACTGAAGCTCGCGCAAGGAAATGTCATCAAGGGCGTCCGGCAATGGCTTGGGCGTTACTTTGCTCGCGCGGGCGCTGCGCCGGTTGGCCGCATCCCTAGATTGCAGGGCCAGGTTATACGCGGACCTGTAGAGCCAACTTGTAACCGAGTCATGCCACGGCACGGCGTGAACTTTTCTGGCGAGGAGCAAAAACGTTGCCTGGCAGACATCCTCAGCGTCTTGGCGGTGACGGAGCACGCGCAGCCCGACACCGAGCACCATCGCCCCATGACGCTGAACCAGGGCTGCAAACGCCTCCTCGTCGCGCTGTAGGGCAAAGCGATCCAACAGCTCCCGGTCAGACGTCTGCTCGTCCCGGAACTGCTCAACTGTCTTGCGGATAAACCGCTGGATCGGCGCTTCCCGTTTTCTTGCCATGGGCATAACTCGTCGCCGAAGGTTCCATTTGCGTCTGTATTGTAATCGCCGCAAGGGCCGCCGACGGCGGAAGAGTTTTGTCGCATGGCACAAATAAAATTCGGATAAGTCGAGGCCGGCTAGAGCCCGCCCCCAAAAATGGGGCTTAACGACGACACCGTCGCCCTTATCGTTGCCAACGGCGGCTCCGGCCGAGGCGCTTGGGCAAGCCAAGCAGATGGCCGGGGGCAACCAATTTTGAATCCGGATTCGAAATGTTTAGCCCCCATCGGTCGTGCTTTCTGAGAGCGAAGGTCCCAAAGTAACTCGCCAGGCACGCGCGCGACGATCTCGCAGCCCTCGCGGAAAAGCTTGATCTGAAGAAGGCCATCGACGTCGGCTATTCCACTGGCGGCTGGGAAGTCGCCCGTTATATGGGGCGACATGGCACACAACGTGTCGCCATGGCCGTGCTTATCGGTGCCCTGCATCACCGCCCACCGGAATGAAGTCAAACGATTTCCGCCTCGTGAGTCGGCACGATAGGGAAACATCCAGACTTAGTTTCAGTGCAGACGCATCGGCATGCGGGACATCTCGACGGCGCCAAAAAAACCCGCTACTCCGGTATTCATTCTCGCCCACTTAGAATCATCAAAACCAGCGGGGCCAACAAAGGCTACTTCGTGCCTGGGTGGCCCTCAACGGAAAACGGTGGTCTGGAGGATTATCAGCGCGAGTGAGTAAAGCGCTGATGTTCAGCCGCGCACTTGGCAAGGAACACCAAGAAAAAATATGCTCTAACCAGCCCAGGCTCTTAGCAGTCCACAGAGTGTCGCCGATGCCTTTTGAAGTCAACGCCGTGTATCTTGCACCCAATAGTAGGAAATATCAAGCGCAACTCGACCAACGCCAATATGGAGAACATCGGTCGTGGACTCTACTTCCCGTCCAAGCTACAGCGCACGAGCGAAATGGTGAATTGTCCCGAGACACGCTGGAACAGATGCTCTTTGTTGACCGTGGCCGGATCGTCAGGTTCGACTTTGATTCACCGACATTGGTCATCGATACCAACTGGACATTCGCCGATCTTCGGCTCGCTTAGAACTGAGACGCCGCACATGTCGATGATTTTGAGACAGTTCTACACTAGTTTTTTTAGCGTTTGGTTGTTCCGCCCTTGGGCGGGTTGATGCACACGGTTGCCGGCACTGCTTTTAGGTTTGGTAGATAGTTGACGAAACGCTCGGCCTGAGCGGCGTAAGCCGTTTGCAGCGTGAGCTTTCGTTGTGCCAAGATAGGGCCGGTTTGGCCATTGGTGAACGGAGGCGGGCGTGAGCATTCGCAGTCGACAGCGGCGGCGGCATCGGCGGCGTGAGCGTAACAAGACACTGGCATCTTCTGAACAGTCGGGAGCATGTCTTTGCACAATTTTCCTTCGTCCCCAGTCGCGAATGCGGAGGCGTTCACTCCGTCAGTCTGGGCGTTGTCAAGTGGGCCGGCCGTAACCGGGCTCGTGGGACGAGGCTTTGGAACAGAAAACATGACATCCTCCCTTCTGCGCAGCCATTTGCCGCTCGTTTAAAGGAGGAATTACTGCCCTGTTTAAAGCCTTGATTTATGCCAGAATTTCGGCAAGGTAACCGGCAAGGCAACAAACTGAGCGAGGCTCACGCCGCCGCGCAAATACATGGGCGTAGACGCCGCTTCGCGGCGGCTTGGCGGAAAGAAAAAGGCTGGTGCTTATTGCCGTTTACCGCTTGCAAGCCAGACATTCCAGAAAGGCCCAATCTGAATTCCCATTGCGGCTGGTGCTTTTGGCCAGGACAGAGTATTTGGACCCGCCGCTAATCGCCAATGAATGCCTCCAAGCACTTTCCATTGCCGTCATAAGTAATGATGATTCGAGATGCTACATAAATGGCCCTTTCCGCCAATTCTCCAGAATAGCGGTGACGCTGCCACTCGCGTCAACATTCCGTCCATCAGGATGACCGAAAACACGTTCAATTGTTAATTTTGGAATACCTTTAAGGTTAAAATGCGTAACTATAAACCGGTTTAGTTGACATTTGATCCAACTATGGTTTGTGGACGCACTCGAATCGCAAGCGCGAATGCTATAATCCATTGTAAAAAGCATCAATGGAACGGACAAAGCTAACGCATGTATTTGCATCTTGCTCATTTCATTTTCCTGGATCGAAAGGAAGGAAGGGAAGACCAGTTATGCTATACGTGGCGGTGTTTTTCGTGGCATTCAAATTCAAATTTTAACATGTAAAAGGCCGGTTGATCAAGCCTGTGGCCTGCACGAAATCCTTGCACAAATTCGAGGACAAAATAGGGCAGGAATTCGCTCCCGTTGGGCCGGGCGAGCAGCGCACCGAGCGGCAGCCTTACGCGGGCCCGCCAAATACGTTGTTGCGGCTGATTATATCCCACCGGAAGCGGCCGCCGCCACCGTCAATCCATTTTTGACTGACGCTGGCCGATTTTTCCAGCCATTCGGTTGCGCCGTGGGCCGGTTCAGTGTCATCGTGGATCTGCGGCGGACGGCGGCGCGAGCGTTTTCGCTTGCAAGGAGTTGATGGCGAGTCGCCGAGTTAGGACTGAAATTTGTTTTGGGGGCGCGGGACAACGCGCCGAGCCGCCACCGAGGCCGCCCTCCCCACCCGCAGCCAGGACCCCATCATGTGAGCCGACTTGGACCTGACAGCCAGCTGACCACCATATGGCATTCATTTCTTCGTCGCCGCGAGCTTCGAGACCAGGTTACTCAGGCTCAACCGCACGTCGCGCATGTCGGCGTTCTTGACGATGGCCGCATTCGCCTTGGCGAGCAGCTCGCGTTCAATCGACGGCTTCCACTTCTTGAGGCCGGAGCGAATCGCTTCGCCCAGCCAACGAGTGGCCGTGCCGCCGACGCCGCCGATGTTTTCGACCACCAGATTGTCGTAGCCGACATCCGCCTTGGTGACGCGCATGCGAAAGACGGCGTCCGGCAACGCGGCCTTGGGATTGGCCTCGAAGCGCATGGTCGCCTCGATTTCGAGGTCCGCCTTGACGCGAGGCGTGCCTCCGCCGTCGTTCGCAAGAGCCGCAACCCTTTCTCCCGGATTTCCTCCTCATGCTCGACGTGGACCCCAAGGGCTATAGACGCCTTGAAAGTGTGCCGCTCCGCGCCGAGCGCACGAAGTCGCTGAGGCGAAATTCTAACGTGGCCGGCGCGTCGAGAGCGGTCACGCGCGTTTTTCACAAGTTCCGTCGTTACAAGGTGCCTTGACGATTTGAGGATGCAGGCGCCGCCAGCGAATGCGCTCGAGCACCGGCACTGATTGCCCCAGTTTTCACTCTTTTCATAAAGCGGCTTGGGCAGCGCGCTTAGAATAACGGGCCGCAATAAGGCGGCAAGCAGTGCGCAAGCTGTTCGGCGTGGGCAAACCGAAGGCGTTGCAGCCGACAGGCGGCCTTGCCGCCTTCCCCATTTTGTCAGCGTGTGTTTGCTCGTTGGCAAGTGGCGACTGACATTGTTATGTCACTCTGGCGACCCGGCCCGCGATATTTTTGGGCGGCGGCGTAGCGCAGAGGCCAAAGGCCTTAAATCAACGGGCTGCTAGACAATCGCATTCTAGCGAACCGCCTCAAACGAGGAAAGGCGGTTCGCCATGTTGTGCCCGATCTTGCCAGGCGGTCCAATCAGGACAATTTGGGTAAGAATCGGAACGGTTCACAGCGGTTATCGCTGCGACGCGTGCAAAAAATGCTTCACCGACGAAGCGACTCGGCCCCACGACCACCGCAAGGTTGGACCCAGCCAAGATGTTCGCTCTGTCTGCGTATGCTCTTGGAAGGCAATTCAGATTCGCTCGGTGGAGCGGTCTAACCGGGGTCCACCGGGACACGTCATTGACGCGATGGTCGCGGCGGGCGAGAAGTGCCATCGCTTCATGCGGTGTCGCGATAACCATGTCCCCGTCGCCAACGTCCAAGGTTGATGAGATTTGGGGCTTCGTTGGCTGAAGGAGAAGACGAGAGTGCGAAAAGATACGCGGGGACGTTTTTGGGGACGCCTAGTGCTTCACCGGCATCGCAAGGGACACGAAGCTAATCTTGGCGTGGCACCTTGGCAAGCGGACCCCGGGACACTATGGCGTTTGCGGAACAGGCTCAACCGGTGCGACTGCGGACGCTTCCAATTGACCACCGATGGCCTCCGGCCCTACTTGAACACGATGCCGCACGTTTTCGGCTCGCGCGTGGACTTCGCTACCCTGGTTAAAGTTTATGGGGAATCGGAGGATGAGAAACGCTATTCACCGGCACGCATCATTGAGGTAATCGAAACCCCGCAAAGCGGCAACCCGGACCCGGACGAAATTTGCACGTCACACGTCAGGCGCTCGAATAAGACGCTGCGGATGCAGATTCGACGGCTCACGCGGCTAACCGACGGGCACAGCAAGAAATGGGAGAACCACGAAGCGGCGCTGGGCCTGTTCTTCGCGTACTACAATTTCTGCCGGGTTCATTGCACGATCAAGACCACGCCAGCGGTCGCGGCTGGGATCGCGCTGGAAACGTGGAGCTTGCAGCGGTTGCTTGACGAAGTGAATAGGATATAAAATCGAAGATGCGGCATGTCAAATTCCGGTTACTTTTTGGACGCGGGTTATTCGATGAACACGATTCCTGACTCGGATCGACCGCGTTATTACTTAGCACGTTGGTCCGTCGGCAGTGCGATTGCAATGTTGCCATTGTCACGTCTTGGGATTTGCTGACGTACTGGATTTTGGGATGTATTGGCGAGCGACACCCGTTGCGAAAGCAATTCTTGCCATACCTGTTTATGGCCTATTATTCGCTTTGGCTGGAGCATTTGCCGGTTTCGTCGTCGGCTACTGTATCGG
>CAVVSQ010000005.1:0-49959 GCA_963750865.1 uncultured Planctomycetota bacterium | reverse complement strand
CGAACCACCTTCGGACAAAGTTGCTTGCTCGCTCGGCGACTGATTGAGCGTGGCGTACGCTTTGTGACCGTGAACTTCGGCGGCTGGGACCACCATGCCAAAATTTGGGACGGACTCGGTCGCAAGCTGCCCGACTTCGATAGAGGCTTTGCCGCTTTGCTCGAAGATGCCCATCAGCGCGGCTTGGCTTGCCGACACCCTGATCGTGGCCATGGGCGAATTTGGCCGGACCCCGGCGATCAATAAAGATGCGGGCCGCGATCACTGGGGGCCCGCCGCCTCGCTCCTGTTCGCCGGCGCCGGTGTGCGGGGCGGCCTGCTGTTGGGCGCCACCGACCGGCGCGGTGCCTATGTGACGCGGCGGCCTATCGCGCCTGCCGACGTCGCCTCGACAATCTACGACGCCATCGGGGTCGATCCCCACCAATGGCTCATGCACCCGGAAGGCCGCCCCATCGAGATTTTGGATAGGGGCGAGCCCGTGCGAGAATTGTTCGCGTGACCGCCAAGGAGATGGGCCATGTTTCGAGCAGTCGTCTGCCTTGCATTGTCTTGCTGACCTTGACGCCTTCCGGCCCTGGCGAGTGCGGCCGACGCTCGAAGACTCGAGTAGCCAAGCGCATCGATGTTCTCATCGTGAAGCTAGGCAGCGGCAAGTTTCAAGAACGCCGAGCTGCGCAAAAGGCATTGGAAGCGATCGGAGCCGCCGGCGCTCGAACAACTCAAACGAGTGCCTACCACCGACCTGGAAACCAGCAAACGCGCAGCGGAGTTGATTCGCAAAATCGAGGAAAAGGCGTTTCACCGAAGCGCATGCTGGCGGCCAAGCACGTTCACCTCAACGTCAAAGAAATGCCTGCCCTGGACGCCGTCAACGAGCTGGCACGCCTCGCCGGCACTGGCGATTCACGTCGTCGGCGACCGCAGCAAGGTGGCCGACAAAAAAATCACCCTCGACACCGGCGAACGTCATCTTTTTGGCAAGCCTGCGATCGGCTGTCGCGATCGAGCGGGCTTGGTGGAAGTGGTGCTCGACGCCCGTGCCGCCCACCAATGCCTACGGCATGCAGCCTGGAATGCTCCTTGCCAACGCGAATCCGCGCATTACGCTTGTGTGCCGGGCACACCGCGAAACCAGCATGTCAGCTACGCCGGCTCGGTGCGCGCACGCGTTTATCCGATCAATGAAGATAAAGCCACAGCATTATTCATTGAAACTGGAAGCATCGGCCGAGCCGCGCATTCAGGGATTCGCTCGTCGTCGGCACGCCGATTGTCACCAAGGCGCTTGACAACCACGGCCAAGCGTTGCAACTGCTGCCCCCTCCGGCGGACGATAGTTCAAATGTCCCGCGGCGCCCGCGTTCGGCCGGGGCGGTGCTCGCCGCGTATACCTGACGCTGCCAATGGCGAGCCAGCGTGATGTCACGCTGCAGTTTGCGGCGGGAGCAAAGCGGGCCAAATTGCTCCAGCTGGCGGGCACATACACTGCTCAAATGATCGCCCCGCCTGAAGAGCTTGGCACCTTGACGGACATACTCAAAGCCGCTGGTCAATCGGCGCACGGCAAGGACGGCGGCACGCTCAAGCTCAACGCCATCGAAAAGTTGGCCAACGGCGATTACCAACTGGAAATGTCGCTCGAAACACCGCTTGATCCCCACATGACCGCCGGCATGGTGATGCGCAACGGCATGATTCAGATGCGGCAAATTCAAATCCAAGTGGGCATCGCCGCATCCGGCAACGTGTTGAACGCGGGCTTGCCGCATCTACTGGACGAGAAAGGCAATAAATGGGCCGTGGCAAGCGTGCCTCTCGGCGCGTTAACATCACTAACGGCGTTAGCTCCCAGGAAATGACCATTGTGTACCATCGCCCCGAAGGTCTGGGCCGGCCATGCCGGCTCGCCTACCATGGGACGCGACTGGTCAACGTGACGGTGCCGTTTGCTTTTCACGATGTGCCGCTGGAATAAACCTCTCGGAGGACTGACTACTTATTGCAACGCCAAGCAGAAGATCGCTCAGACATCTGCTTACGGCACTCTTCCCACGATCCTGCTGCTTCAGCTCGCCGCCCTTAAAAACAAGGAATGTCGGAACACCCTCGACCTCATACTGCTTGTGCGATGCTTGGATAATCGATTCACGTTGATTCTGGCCGAATACGTACTTTTACCCTCAAATGCCACGGCCAGCGATTTTATCACCGGATCCATGTCGTCGCATGGCAGGACAACCATTCTGCTCCAAAAATCAACGAGGACCGGCACCTTACTTTTGAGCACTTTGTCATCGAAGTTATTTGACGGTTAAACGCAACGGTCTTGTTTGGGCCGGACTCACAGCCCGGCAGTACAAACGCAGCCAGTATCGTGGCGAAAACCAAAAGCCTTGTGTACATAGGACCGTCTCCAAGCCTGGGCGGTGGCAACACGACTCGCTATTAATCCCCTGATAGACAGCAGACGAGCGGTTATTATATCAGACCCCGAAAGTGCCGCGCACGCATTAAGGAGCCGCGCACGCAGTAAGCGGTAAGCGCGAAAAAAATCCGCTTACTGCGTGCGCGGCTCTTGGGAGCACCGCATGAGCTTGATCGAACGCATACATGGAGGATACGTCTTCGGTCGGCGCGTGCGCAAGTTGGCGGACCACCTATCGGCGCTGTTGCCCCCTCATGCTCGTGTCTTGGATGTGGGCTGCGGGGACGGTGCGCTCGACAAACTCATCATGGCACGGCGTCCCGACGTCACGATCAGAGGCATCGATATTTTGCTGCGCGCAGACGCATATCCCAGTCGATCAATTCGACGGCACCGTCATTCCGCATGGGGACGCCAGCTTCGACATCGTGATGTTCGTCGATGTCCTGCACCACATGGAAGACCCGCTGATACTGTTGCGTGAGGCGGTTGAGTGTGCGCATGGCATCGCGCCAAGGACCACACCGCCGACGGCTTATTCGCGTTTCGGACGTTGCGTTACATGGATAAGGTCGGCAACGCCCGCCACGGCGTCGTGCTGCCGTTCAATTATTGGACGCGCCGGCAATGGGATGACGCATTCAGGGCGCTTGGCCTCAAGGTCGTTGTCTGGAGAAAGCCTCGGCCTCTATCCCTGGCCCGCGAGTTGGCTTTTTGGTAGGTCGCTGCATTTCGTGGCGATGGTGGATTGCCGGTGATGGGGCACCTACGTGAAACAATTAGGAAATGAATGAATTACGAGATTGACTTCAACCTTGCCGCGCGTCCTCCACCGAAAAGATGCCTACGAACAAACTGGATAAACTGATGCTGAAACTTCATCCAGAAATCTTGATGAAGAACGGCAAGAAGGAATTCGTCGTGCTGCCTTATGAAGAATACATTGCCATGCAAGAACAGCTCGCCGACGCCCAGGATCTGTTGGAATTACGCAAGGCTAAGCGATCAGAGAGCAAGAAGAAGTCGCTCACTTTGGTTGAGGTCAAACGGGCATTAGGTATTCGGTGAATATCCAGGAACGACGATCCCCTAGTTGCTTCTTACGCAAAGCCAATCAGGAGATTGGCGTTCCCGGTGGCATCACTTGGCGTCCTTGGGCCCGATCAACTTCGCCAACTGTTTTTCTAGCTCCGCGCCGCGAGCGCTCATGGAAACGACGCGGCCTTCGCGGTCGACCAAGATGGCCTGGGGTATGGCGAAAATGCCATAATAGGTCGCCATGGGTTGTTGCTTCGCGTCTTTTTCGTAAATGCAAGCCCAGGGAAGTTTGTCCTCTTCCATGAACTTGGTGAGGGCTTCCTCCTTGAAGTCGAGGCTGATGCCGACGATGTCGAAGCCGCGATCGTGGTAAGCCAGGTACATCTTTTTCATGTTGGGCAACTCCGCCCGGCATGGCCCGCACCAGGTCGCCCAAAAGTCGACCAGCACGACCTTGCCTTTGTAGGAGGACCAGTCGATTTGCTTGCCGTCGAGAAGCGTGCCCTTGACATGGATCGGCTGGCCCGGCAAGTCCATCCGCCGCGCGCGCCTTCGAGCATCCCGGCCAGTTTGGCGACTTTCTCATCTTTGGAGGCCGCGAAACGCTTGGCAAATTCGCGATAGACTCCCGCGGCGGCCGGCGACCGCATTTGATCCAATGTGATCGCCACGTTCATCGCGAGACTGACGTCGCGTTGGCTAACTTCCGGCCCTTTGGCGTCCAGGTGTTTGCGAAATTCGCTTAAAACTTCAGTCTGCTCGCGGAGGCAATTCGCCGATGCCTTCAATCCGCGCCTCCAAAACTTCCTGTTTGCTGGCCGGCGTCACCGTGAGCGTGTATTTGCCGGTCTCCCCGGCTTATACGAGGTAACGATAATGCGAAATTCCGCCGTCCTTAGGCGCCAGATAAACAATGCGTGAGTTGGTGTCGCGCCGGCTGACGTCGTCATTGAAGGCGACTTGCTTGCCGTCGCTGTCTTCCAGACGCAGCAACGTGTCGAAATCAGTGCTGGCGACGTCAATCTTGTAGGCCCGGCCCGCTTGCATCTTGACGGGTTGGGCCTTGTGGTAGCTTTTTTTGAAGACCTTGTCGAACGCGTCATCGTCTTTGAGTGTGCCCTTTATGTCGAGCAACGTACCGCCGTCTTTGGCGTCATCCGCCGGCAAACGCGCAGCCGCAGCCAGCAAGAGCAACAGCGCCGCCGACCCTGACAATGATTTCCGCATGGCGATCCTTACCGTAAGAGAGGGGAAATAATCACGCCTTCTGGACGTTGGCGTTCCAGTCGTCGAGCAGTTTGCCGATGTCTTTGTAGTTGAAGTCGATGTTGGCGAGCTCGCACGCCATGTCGATGGCGCGGGTCAAGTCGCCGCTGGCGGCGTAGCCCTTGGCCAGTTCATACAAGATTTCCTTGCGCATCTTTTCATCCGCCGGCGTAAGCTGCCCGAGCGCTTCCTCAAAGTTACGCTGGGCCAGGCGCCAATTGTTATGCGCCTGGAAACAGTAGCCGAGGTAGACGAGGGCCTTGCCCTGGTGGCGGCGATCGGCACGAACCGCCTGGAGTTCCCGGATGGCTTCGTCGATTTGCCCGCAGCGCAAGAGACGCACGCCCATTTCCAGGCGATGGGTGTTTTCGGCCGGAAAGCGATCGGATTTATGGCGAAAATAGTCCAGCTCACGCGTGGCGATTTCCTTGGCCAGTCGAGCGCGCAATGTTTGCAGTTCCGGATTGACGGGTTGGCGGCTAAGCTTCTCCTCGGCGATGGCCAAATCGCGGCGAAAGGGCTCGATCTCCAGGTCGATGAGCTCCATGGCGATCTCGAAGCTGTTCGCGGTCGGCCCTAGGGCCGCGCCGAATACGCGCCGCGCTCGTCGAATTGGTCGGCGCGGCGGAAAACCGACGCCAGGTGCAGGTAACCATTGGGGTTGGTGGGATTGGCCTCGATCTTGGCCACCAAGGCGGCGACTTCACGCGGAACTTTGGATCCCGCTTTAGTGCCGCCGGCTCCCGCACGTGGCATATTCGTTTCTGTCTGCAGCGCGGCGCGTTTGCTGCACGGCCGTCTCGACCACGTCCTCGGGCTCCCCCTCCTCCGCGTGTTCCGGGTATTCTTCTTGCAGAGGTGTCGGGGCGGTGCCTCGGAGGGCGTCTTGATAACGGCCCTTGGCTATGGTGGCGCTGGCGGCGAGATCCTTGAATTTGCGCTGCGCTTCGACATCATCGGGGACGGCTATACGCACCTTTTCCCAAAGCGCGGTCGCCGCCGTGAAGTTGCCCGTTTTCTCGAACAGCCTGGCCAGCGGACGGTTGATCTTGGGATTGTCGCCGTCCACCTGGCGGATTTGATCGAGCGTCCAGATTGCCATACCCTGGACGCCGAGCTCGTCAAACGCCTCGGCCATGGCCAGATGGGTTCCGAGATCCCAGGGATTGCGCATGAACACCGGCTCGGCACATTCGAGCACCTTGACCCACTCGCTCCGCTGCTGGGCTGTCTTGAGTTTTAATTTGGGCGCAGTGTCATAAGCACGGCCATTTTTTGGCCTATCAAATTGTGCTTGTACTTCGCTTTCTGGGCCTGACGCAACGCCTGACGATAGGTTGGATTGGCCGGATCGATGAGGCAACAGTTGAGTAGTAGCTGCATGCCATATTCGAGGTTGCCGGTGGTCAGCACCTGGTTGGCGCGCTCGAATTGCCCCGCCGCCGCCAAACGTTGCTCAGGCGTCAGGCGTGGCAGCGCTGGGGAGCTTGATTTCGACATGGTGCCGCCGACGGAAAAAGGACGCCGGCTAAGCGCGGTGCAACTAGATACATTGCCAAGGTAGCGGCCAAAAGCATGGCGGTCAAGCACCCAAACGTAGGTTAGGTTTCCAACCTGACCGGCCCAGCGCGGTCAGGTTGGAAACCTAACCTACGTACCGCTCGAATCATCGCCTGCGCAATGCGCTCTAAAGAGGCTTGGCTTGTTTGCAGCGGCGGCATGGCGTACAGCACCGAGCCGAGGGGCCGCAGAAGGACGCCGTCCGCCAGGCAACTGAGCCGCATATCGCGGCCGGCGTCAGCCAGATAACCGCCTTGGTCTTTTAATTCGATGGCCGCAATGGAGCCGCGGACGCGAACATCCTTGACATGAGGATGGTCGCGCAGGGGGCCGAGTCGTTTTTCCCAAAAGTCGTGCATGAGCGCGGGCGCATCGGGAAACGCTTTGGTCAACAGCTTCCAATTGGCAACGGCAACCGCGAGCGCCAGGGGGTGAGCCGTGAAGGAATGGCCATGGAAAAAAGTGCGTCTGCGGTCCGCGGTATCCCAGGCGGCGGCGATGTGGGGAGCAGCGATGGTTGCCGCGAGGGATAAAATGCCGCCCGCCAACGTCTTGGCCGCGCACACGAGGTCCGGGGCAATGCCGGCCGCCTGGTGTGCCCATAAACAGCCGAGGCGGCCGCCGCCGGTCATCACCTCGTCGGCGATGAAGAGCACGCCGTGCTGTTTGGCGACCTCGAAAAGCGCTTTCAAATCCTCGGGGGTGTGCATGCGCATGCCGCCGGCGCCTTGCACGAGCGGCTCAATAATGACGGCGGCAACTTCGTCGGCGTACTTACGCAGGTGATCGTCCAATTGCTCGGCGTTCAAAGGCAAGATGTCGGCATGGCACAAGAGCGGCTCGAACAGGCCGAAGAACAAAGGATCGCGGCCTACCGCCATCGCTCCAAACGTGTCGCCATGATAACCGTGCTCGAAGCCGATGAACCGCGTGCGCCGCGGTTGCCCGTGGTGGCACCAAAACTGATAGGCCATCTTGAGCGCCACTTCGACGGCGGTGCTGCCATTGTCGGAGTAAAACACACGGCCGCCGCGCCATGCCATTGTGCCAAGGAGCAACTCGGCTAACTCGATCCCTGGCAGATGCGTCATGCCCGCGAAATGGACGTGGTCATATTGAGCGGCAGCGGCCTCGCATGGCGTCCATCAAGGGCGGATGGCGATGGCCGTGCAGTATCGTCCACCACGACGAAATGCCGTCGATGAGCCGACGGCCGTCGGCTAAATGAAGAAACTCATCTTGGGCGCCGACGCACACGAGCGGATCGTCGGGATCACGCAGTGATGTATATGGGTGCCAAACGGATGCGCGGTCGCGTGCCTGAATGTCGGCGACTGGATGAACGGCTGGGGCAAGAACGCTTTGTAATTCTGTGAACCTTCCTTTTTGTTCCGCGGCACAGCCCGCAATGCCGGCTGGCGTCCATTCCGCCGGCGGCCTTAATGAGACAACCGGCACTCGGGGCCGCCAGCGGCGAAGTTGTTCCAGTGCATAGTCATCTTCTGGACCAAGCAGCACGACGGCGTCGGGTGCGTGGCCATGGGCTTGGAGCGCATCAAGGCATTGCAACGTCCGCCCGATGGTTCCGAGACTCGATGAGGACACCAGAATGGAAGGGGTGTCGAGCGTGCGAATCAGCGCGATCTGTAATTCGGACTCATTGAGCGGTGAGAGCGGGCCGCCAAACGTCTCGATCAACAAATGATTGGCCGTGGGCCGCCTGCATGCTAGATCCCTGGCGGCGGGGATGTGCTTGCCTTCACGGCGCGCGGCCAACGGCGGTGCCACGGGATCGGTAAATCGAAGCGCCGGCGCTTCGATTCCGCGCCGGGCACCAGGCGGCGCACGAGTTCCGTATCCGATGGCCCGGTTTCAACCGGTTTCCAATAGACGTAGCGATCGCCAAACGCGGCGAGCCAGAGAAGGCGAAAGTCGTCTTGCCGGCGTCGGTGTCGGTGCCGAGGATCAGCAGATGTTGCATGGCGCGCTCCGCTGCGCGTCGCGGCTAAACCGTGATCCGTTCGCGCCACTCGCCACTCGCCCTCGCCGCTGTTTTCTCATCCGTCGCCCCTTTTTTGACCGGCCATGCGGGAGCTGAGCGTCCAAAGCGAGGTGAACCCCTTGGCCCATTGGTTGTCGAAAAGTTCGAGGTTGGACTGGTTGGCCAGCCGGCTGTCGTAAAGGCTGTGGGGGCTGCGCCCCGCCAGGACTGACACGGCACCCTGGTGCAGCTTGAGCCGCACTTCGCCCGTGACCAGCTTTTGCGTCTCGTGAAAAAACGTTTGCAGGGCACGGCGGGCGTCGTGAAACCAGAGGCCGCGATAAACCAGCTCGGCGTAGCGCGGGCTAATCGAGCTTGCGCAGTTGGATCACTTCGCGACTGTGCACCAGGCTCTGGAGATCGAGGTGCGCAGCCATCAAAATCGTAGGCAGCGGCGCCTCGTAAAACTCCCGGCTCTTGATGCCGAACATGCGATCTTCGATGACGTCGCTACGGCCGATGCGGTGGGCACTGCCGATCCGATTGAGCTCGCGAGCAAGTTTGAGGAGCGTGATGGGGGCGCCGTCAAGTTGCGTGGGCACGCCGGCCTCGAAGCCCAGCGTGATCATGGTCGGCTCGACGGGAACCTCTTCCGTCGATTGGGCTAACACAAATGCTTCGGCGGGCGTTGCTTGCCAGGAGTCGCTGAGTTCGGGGAAGTAGGCGCTGACTCCCCACAGATTGCGATCAATCGCCACCGGGCCGCCTTTGGGTTCCTCGATGGGCAATCGCCGGCGTCGGGCATAATTGAGCTTGTCCTGCATCGTCTTCAGGTTCCATTCCCGAACAGGAGCAAGCACCTGCAAGTTGGGGCCCTGTGCCGCGATGGCGGTTTCCAGGCGCACCTGGTCGTTGCCCTTGCTGGAGGAGCCATGCGCGACCGTGTCGCAGCCTTCCTCGTGGGCCACGCGAACAATCTCTTGGGCAATCAAGTAACGCGCCAGCGCGGAGCCGAGAAAGCAACTTTGCTGATAGACGGCGTCGGCTTGCAAGACGGGGAGGGCGAAATCGTGGAGGAACATTTCGCGCCGATCAATGACCTGCGCTGAGTTGGCGCCCAGTTCCAGGGCCAACTCGCCCAACGGTTCCAAATAAGTTTCTTGGCCCAGATTGATGGACAAGGTCACGACATTGTAGCCGCGTTCATGAACCAACCAGTGCAGCGCCAGACTCGATTCCAGATCGCCATTGAAAGCCAAGATCGTACTGCGCCACGGGAGAGGCCCTGCCAAAGAATGTCTCGGAATGCATCGCAGCGGGGATCCGTGCCCCGATCTCGATCAATCCGGTCGTTCATTCTTTTTTATTGAGATTGGGCCGCCTGCGGCCTTTCGGATTAATTGTCTTGGCATTATTCGGCGGCGAGTTTGGCGCAGCGGCATTGGGCCGAATTTTATCGAGTTCCTTCATGGTGGCCTCGCTCACCGTCACGGTTGCCGACACCTTGGCTCCGTCGCGCACGATGCGCAGGCCGTTGCCAAGCTCCTCGACCAACCGCTTGACACTGTCCGCGCCGGGTTGTTTGCCCATGAGTAAAGGCACGCTGTTTAGCGACGGCTTGCCTTGCTTTTCCCACAGCGATTTGGCAAACGACTCGATTTGGCTCGCTTCTTGGTCGTTGGCGCAGTGGATATCGAGTTGCAATTGGGCGTCGTTGCGCCAGTCGATGGAAAAGGCTGCCAGCTTGGCGTTTTTGATGGCCGGCAACACATCGGCGCCGCCGGGCATGGACTTGAGCGCATCGACATCTTGTGCGCGAAAGCTCATTATGGGTTGCAAATTGATTACCGCCCAGGCATATTTTTGCCGAAGCGCGCTGACCTGTGTTTGCATCTCAGGGAGGAGTTGGCCTTGTCGGTCGAGCGTTTTGATAAACTCCGGCTGATCCATGCTGCCGACGACAATGGTCTTCTCGTGGGGCATTGACAAGAAGCCGTCTCCCGGATTTTTGGAGTCAGTCATCTTGTAAATTGTCTTGCCCTGAACAGCGTCACTTGGGCCGGCCTTGAACGCGCCGCGAACTTTTTCCGGATCCAGAGCGGTCAACGTATTGAACGCGAGCACAATTTTGGGTTTATTCGCGAAATCGCCCGCGGCGAATATGCCTCGATCCACGCTTTTCAACAAGTCAATCCGATCTTCGCCTACTCCTTGCTGCCGCAAAGCATTTTCCATTTGCTGTAGCTCATCGGGCTTGTTGCGGATGAAAGAGAAATCCAAGCCGATCACCACGTCCGTTGGCGTCGGCACGAACACTAACGGGTCCGGCGGCGCCACGGGCCTGGCCTGGCGCTGCTTTCGTGACTGTCTTGGTGTTGCCGCTTTTTAGAAAGCCGGGCCAAATAAATGCGGCGACCACGATGAGTAGCACCAACACGCCGACGCCGCTCAAAATCAAGATGAGGGATCGCTGCGACTCCGCTTTTTTCTTTTTGCGCCTACGCTTGGGCCGTCTCCTCTTCTTCCTCATCATCGTCATCCACACGAGCCTTTGCCTTTCGTGTGGCTTCGCGCTCGCGTTGCTGGTTAGCCGGCAAGTCAGGACGAGTGCCCTTGGCAGCCTCGACGGATGGTGCGCCTGCTGCGGACTTGGCGCGGCGACCGGCTTATTGGCCTGCACTGCCGTCGGCTGAGCGGTGGCCGCGGCCGGGGCCGGGAACACTTGACTACAGGCGGGGCATTTGATGTTCTTGCCCGCGGGAAGCGGGTTAAGTGTTTTCAGCACCTTCTTGCATTTGGGACAGGCAAAGCTAGGCATGAGTGCCTCTACTTCTTCTTGGCAACAGGTTCGAGGATGACCAAAACAGGGGTTTCCAACGGCGGTATGCGCTCGGTGTTGGCCTCATAGGAGAGGTCGTCATTGTTCTTGGAGCTTTCGATGGGCAGATCGAGCATGGCCGTCTCGAAGTTGGACACGCAGATGACGTCCCCGTCGTTGGCGGCGTAATAAGGCTTTTTGTCGGGCTCGAGTTGATCGCGCATGAGAAAGCTGCCGCCGAAAACCCAGTCTTGGTCCAGGTCCTTCTTCGTTTTGCTGTCGCGCACCCATTTTTGGGCCGGCACCTCGATGGACTTGCCGTTTTGCTCGTAGCGCAGGTGAATCTTGATTGTCGTTCCGGAGGCGGGTTTGTAGGTGGGGCGAAATTGCACGGGCTTGCCCGGCTCCGCGCCGGCAGCCACGAGCGCGGCGTGGATGATGCTGGCGTCCGTGTCCACCGCCAAGATCGCTTCGTGTTCCTTGGTGCGCTGCCGCGTCAGGAATTGCTCGAGTTGGCCCTGGCGCAAACAGACGGAAGTCTGTAGCACCACCCGCCGCCGATCGCCTTGGATCTCCAAAAAGACATTCTTGCCGACGGGGACTTTCTTGGCGGGCACGGCGGGGGTGCCGGGGCCTTGGCTTCACGACGGAAGGTTTCGGCGGCGCGGGCTCTTCGGCGCAACCGGCCATGCCGGCAAGTGCAACCGCTGCACATGAGAGTAAGGCAATCAAACGGCTAGCAAAGCTCATAGGGGTCAACATACCAGGAAACGAAGCGGCTGCATAGGAAATTGGGTGCCACGGGCAGCTTGTCTGCCCGTGTTAGGCCGGCGGAGGTTTGTCGCGGACTTCGCACGGGCAGACAAGCTGCCCGTGGCACCACCGCACAAGACGAGTAGAAATCTTCGGGATTTGAGTGGACAAACTTACCGATGGCTTCAAAAGAGCCGTCACATGCCTTCTGCGAAATCAAAACGCCGCGCGCAAGATCCCTTCCAAATCGTCGATCGTGACAGGGCGGGGATTGACACGCAGAATCCGTTTGACCTGAAACGCGCGTTCGGCGAAGGAATGCAATTGTTCCTCCTTGACGCCCAACTCGCGTAAGCGTCCGGGAACGCCGATGTCTTGGCGAAGCTTTTCGACCGCACTCACGGCACGCAGCGCGGCTTCAGCGTCGCTTAGGCCAACGACGTTTTCACCCAGGAGCCGTGCAATCTCGGCAAACTCTTTGGTTCGCGCCGGCAAGTTGAAACGCATGACGTAGGGAAGCAAAAGCCCGTTGCCGGTGCCGTGCGAGCAATGCGTGGCTCCGCCGACCGGATATTCGAGAGCATGCACGACCGCCACGCCCACATTAGAGAATGCCAGCCCCGCAAGCGTGGCTCCCAGTGCCATGCCTTCACGTGCGGGCAAGTCGTTGGGGTGGTCGACCGCGCGGCGCAGGTGCTTGCCGATGAGCGTGATGGCTTTTTCGGCCACGACGTCGCCCATTGGATGTTTACCTTGATAAACGCTTCGCTCGCCCTCGGGCAGTGGGAAGTCGGCGTTGGCGACTGCCGTATGCGCTTCGATGGCGTGGGTCAGGGCATCGATGCCGCTATCGGCCGTCACGCGCGGCGGACAACTAAGCGTAAGCAGTGGATCCACAATGCGCCACGCGCGGCGCAGATAATTGCTGAGGATGCCCACCTTCATCTTGTTATCGGTGTCGGTCAGCACAGAGGCCGCGGATACTTCGGAGCCGGTGCCCGCCGTCGTGGGCACGCAAATCAATGGGATAATGGGGCCCGGGATGCGGTCATCACCGACAAACGTCTGGGGTGTGCCGCCATGCGCCAGGAGCGTCGCGCCGATCTTGGCAAGATCCATGTTGCTGCCGCCGCCCAAACCGACGATGCCATCGGGCTTGAAACGCTGCGCCTGGTCCAGACAAAGCTGCGCTGCCCGCATGGAGGGTTCAGGCTCGCCGCCCGTAAAAGCGTCCACAACGATGCCACTACTCAAGAGGGGCTGCCGGACGCGCTCCAGGATGCCCGCGCGCTCCAGAATGGGGTCCGTGACAATTAGGACTCGGTGCAACGCCAGCCGGCGCGCAATATCTCCGATTTGCCGGACCGCGTCCGGACCGAAGACTATTTGCCCAGCGGAGTGAAAAGTCCAAGTTTGACGCATGGCGCTGTCCAAAGGAGAATTACTGATCGGCCCAAGCCGCGGGATGAGGTACTAAATAAGCGTGCGGGAACTTGCAACACCAACCCGAAGCGTAAGCGAGGGATCCCTCGCTTACGCTTCGGGTTGGTGTCACAGAATCATGCACGGTCATTTAGGAAACCCGCGGCTATGAGCGTGCTCAACTCTCGGCTTGCAGCACTCGCTGCAAGGTTTCCATGGGCAAGCCGATGACATTGCTCATGCTTCCTTCGAGGAGAGACACAAAGGGATCGTCCGTTTCTTGAATCGCATAGGCTCCGGAGCAGCCCTGCCAGGTTCGCGTGGCGAGATAATCCGCCATTTCAGTCGGCGTTAGCTTTTTGAAGAAGACGCGACTGCGTTCTTGCCAGCAGGTTTGCACGTCGTCGGGCCGCTGCCAAACGGTGACGCCGGTCCACAGTTCGTGTTCGTGGCCGCCCAACAACGTAAGAATACGCCGGGCGTCGGCTTCGTCCGCCGGTTTGCCGATGACTTGACCGTCGAGCCAACCGACCGTGTCCGCCGCGAGCACAAGTCCGTTTCCAAACGCGGGCGCCACCGCCGCGGCTTTGAGCCAGGCCACGGTTTGGACATAGGTGCGCGGATCTGTAAAGCCGGCGCCGGTCGGCTCGTCGATGTGCGCCGGCCTGACTTCGAAGGTGTAGCCGGCCCGTGTGAGCAACTCGCGGCGCGCCGGCGAGCCGCTCGCAAGAATCAGGCGGAGGGGCGGAGTTGTTGCCATGTATGGAGTATCTCTTCAAGCGCGGGCCAAAGACGCGCGGGTGTCAACTCGGCCATGCACTCCAGGCGGTCACAATGCCGCAGATAACTGCCGGCGCACCAGACCGCCGTTTCGGCCGCTCGATTGTTTTGCCCGTAAGGTCCAGTGCGGCGGACGATGGTGCAAGTATAGGGCGCCACCACGGGCCGGCCTAGCGCCACCGCCAGATGCAAGGGACCGGTGTCGTTGGCAATCAAGACATCCGCTTCGCTGAGAAGCGCGGCGAGTTGGGGCAGGCTCGTCGCTCCCGTAAAGTCGCGGACGGGACCGCCAGTATAGGCCAGGGGAAAGGAGTCGGTCTCGTGGGGCGGCTGTTCTGACCCGCCGTACTTCGCGGACGGCTCAGCAGAGCCGTCCCACCGCTCAATCGCCGCGTGGCGATGCAAATGTGCGATGGCGGCGTGCGACAATTCTCGCTCATCGGGGGCGCCGACCAAGAGAATGGTGCCGCCGAAACGTCGCTGGGCTTTCCCTGCCAGCGCCGCGAAATGCTCGGGCGGCCAGCGTTTGGTGAGCCAGCGTGCGCCGACACCGACGGCCAACCAGGGACGGGGACAATCCGCCAACTGACGGAGTGCCCACTGCTTGGCAACTTCATCGATGGGCAAGTGAAATCGCTTGGGGAGTTCCCCTCCGCCTAAATCTTCCACGAGCGCCAGTATCGGTCCACCGCGTGATCGATACCGCTGTCGTCGATCGTGTGCGTGTAAAAAGTGCTCGCCCCCTCGCGTGCCGAGCCCAAGCCCAGGCGAATCGGCGCTCCGCTGGCAAGGCTCATCAGGCCCGTGCGCAACAGGCCCTGCAGGTCGATCACCAGATCAAAACGAGCGGCGCGCAGTTGGCCGAGAAACGTGCTCAATGCTCGCGTTGCTCCGAGCCAGCCAGTTCGCAACAGTTGGCGATCGAACGGAATTACCGCATTGAGGTCGGGATGGTTTCGCAGTAATGGTTCATAGAGACGGTTAACGACCCACGTGATGTGTGCTTGCGGAAAGCGTTGGCGCAGGGCCGTCAAAACCGGCAAGGTGTGCATGATGTCGCCCAGGGCGCTGGGCTTGATGAGCGCGAGGCGCTTCGGTGTGAAAACACGCAAAGAGGTTGTTGCCTTCACCGAGCGATTCCTTTCGCCCTACTCGCCGTGTCCGCTCCGCCGAATCCTCGGCATCATGGGCAGCATCAACAACAAAATCGCGGCGCCGAACGCATAGGGGAGCAGATGCGTAGCGGTGCTCTTATAAAGCACGACCCCGAAAATGGGGCCGAGGATGCGTGCCATCGCCGAGGCGGATTGATTGACGCCCAAAACTTCGCCCTGCTGGTTGGCATCCGTGCGGCGCGAGACCAGCGCTTGCGCGGATGGGGTGACAAAAGCGAAACCGATCACGGATAACGTCAGCGCCGCGCCGAGTCCCAGGGTCATGGTCCAGGGCAGCGGGTCCGGCGTGGCGTTGATTGCCGGTCCGGCGATTTGCTGGTCTTCGCGCATATTCGTGCCGATCACCGTGACGACACCCAAGCCGCCGACGCCGGCCGCCATGAAAAGGATGCCGAGCGACATAAACGAGACTTCGCTGACACGCTTGGCCAGGCGTCGATAGAAAACGCCCTGCGTGAGCATCAGCACGAAGCCGACATAAGCGAACGCCAAAAAGGTTTTATTATCGGCGAAGCCGAATACTTCTTTGAGCAAGAGCGCAAGCGTTGTTTCGAAAGCGCCGAAACCCAGCGACGCCAAAAAGAACGTAAGGATCACGGGACCGATGGCTGCGGAGCCGAGGGCTTTCTTGACGGCGGAAAAGTCGATGATGCGGCGCCGCTGTGTGGGCGCAGTGTCGAAGCGGCGCGTTTCAGGCAGCAGCTTTATCCCCAGGCACAAGGCGATCAACGATAAGATTGAGGCAGTGTAGCCGATCGCTTCAAGGTGGCTGGGGAAAAACGTCAAGGCTCCCGAAGCGATGAGAGGGCCAAACGTGAAGCCGATGCCGAAAGCGGCGCCAATAAGGGCCATGCCGTGCTTGCGTTTTTCGGGCGGCGTGCTGTCGGCGATGACGGCTTGCGCCGTCGCGATGGTGGCGCCGGCCAAACCGGCTCCGGCGCGGGCGATGAAGAGAAGAACAAGCGCCGAGCCTGGCGGAGCCCTCGGTGGGCAATGAAGCCGCGTAGCCGAAGAGCGCGTAAAAAGCCACCGAACCGACGAGGCCAATCAGCAAGATAGGCCGCCTGCCGACGCGATCGGAAAGGCGTCCCCAACCTGGCGCGAACAAAAACTGCATGAGCGAATAGGATGCCATCAGCAAGCCGATAATCAAACCTTCGACCTTGGGATCACCCGCCGGTCCGAGGATCGGTTTGACATACTTGTCGGCGATCACGGGCAACATCGGCAAGACGATGCCGAAGCCCAAGAGATCGATAAAAACCACGAGGAACACGATCAGCAACGCCGAACGGTTGGAGACG
This sequence comes from uncultured Planctomycetota bacterium, assembly GCA_963750865.1. Lineage (GTDB taxonomy): Bacteria > Planctomycetota > Planctomycetia > Gemmatales > Gemmataceae > CAVVSQ01. The sequence continues at coordinate 33,434 of CAVVSQ010000005.1, read as the reverse complement.
GCGGGTGCCGGCGTGCCAGACGCGGGATCACGGGTTATGACATCGGGGTTCTGCATTAGCTCGATTCGGTTGGAAATCAAAGGGTTAGTCGGATAATCATTAAGGTAACTTAGGAAAACCAAGGCTTTGGGGCCGGGACAAGGTATCATTCCCACGCATTTGAAGCCAGACAAAGTCGCGTTTTGTTCCGCGAAAGGACGTGCTTTCGCGGAGCGAAAGACGACGATAACGAGGGCACACGATGGCAGGCAACGGCGTGGCCGAGTCCAATCCGGCATTTTTCATCATCGACACCGAGAGTGTGCCCGACGGCAAGCTGCTGGCGCAGGTAAAATACCCCAGTGACAATTTAAGTCCCGAAGACGCCATCGCCCGCGCTCAAGAGGAAGCGCGGGCCGCCTCGTACACCGGTTCGGATTTTTTGCCCGTGACCTTCCAATATCCGGTGGCTGCCTGCATCTTGCGAGTCGGCGCGGACTATTGCCTGCAAAACATCGCCTGCCTGGATGCTCCCCACTTTCGGCCCCGAAAGATCGTCGAGACGTTTTGGGCCGGAGTGGCGACCTATCAGGCCAAGCATCGCGGCTGCATCAAGCTCGTCACCTTCAATGGCCGCGGCTTTGATTTGCCCCTCTTGGAGTTGGCGGCCTTTCGCTACGGCACCAATGGTCGCGAGCACTTTCTCGGCAGCCGCAAACGCTTTGACGGCTGGCACCTGGACCTCATGGATTGGCTGAGCAATTTCGGCGGCTACCGCATGGTCGGCGGACTGAACCTGCTTTCCAAGCTCCTCGGCAAGCCGGGCAAAATGGAAATCCAGGGAGACATGGTCTATCAGCTTTATCGCGACGGCAAGACGCAACAAATCAACGATTACTGCATGTATGACACCCTCGACACGTATTTCGTCTTTCTTCGCACGCGCGTCCTCACGGGCGAATTGACGCTGGAAGAGGAACACATCGCCGTCCTCAAGGCCAAGGAGTGGCTGCAAAACAAGTGCGTCGAGATGCCTCTCTTGCGGCAGTATCTCGACAATTGGGGCGACTGGAACCCGTGGCCGTGATTTATATCCAAGAGCCGCGCACGAAGTAAGCGGCGGTTCTTGAAGCCACGGCGTCACATCACGCGCGCGAGAAGCGCCAAAGTCCGCTGCACAAAAAGGCCCACCCGCCGCGCATTGCCGTGAGCGTGCGTTGCGCTTCCTGGCGACGGCCTAGTAATTGACGCACAACGTATTGACATCCTTTGACGACAAGTTGCAGTGGAGCATCCAGTGTGATGCCCAGCTTGTAGACGAAGAGCGCGGAACGCGACGCCCCGCTTTTGCGGAAATACTGAACGAATCCTGCGGCGATGCGCGGCGAAGCAAAGGCGATGTTTTGCCGCGTGCTCACTCTGCCGAAATGAGTGACGCTCAGGTGCGGAAGATACGTGACTCGGCCTCGTTTTTGGGCGCGATGGCAGAGCTCGAGGTCCTCGCCGCCGAAGCGGAAGTCTTCGTCCCAGGCGCCGAGCTCAAGGAATTGCTCGCGGCGCACCATCAGCGCGGCACCCATCAGCACATCAACCGGCCAACCCTCGGGCACGTCCGTGAGATGGCTTTCCCTTGTAGCACAGCTTTCCCTTGTGGGACGGCTCTCCTGAGCCGTCTGATGCGGTGGACCGCTCGGAAGAGCCGTCCCACAGAGCATGGCATCGCGGCGATAGCTTCGATAATTGCGGCGAAAAATTCCGGTCCAGCGTAAAAGGAGCGTGCGATGCAGAAAGGTGGCAACGGTCGGACGGCGGCGATAGGAAATCTGCGTCGTGCCTTCGCCGTCAACGAGGCGCGGACCGACGATAATGGTCTCCGGTTCGCGTTGCATATAATCGGCGAGCTTGGCCAAGGTGTCGGCGGGAACGACGGTATCATTATTTAGGAAGAACAGCAAATCTCCCTGGGCTGCACGAGCCGCTTGATTATTGGCGCGGGCAAAGCCGACGTTTTCCGCATTGCCAATCAAGCGCACGCGGGGAAAGTCACGCGCAACCATGTCGGCGGCGCCGTCGCTGGAGCCGTTGTCGACGACGATCACTTCCAGGCTCACGCCTTGCCGCCGCTGGAGTGAACTTATGCAGTTTCGCAACAGCTCGCGGCAATTCCAGTTGACAATGCACACCGATACGAGCGGTGCTACCGCCTGATGATGAGAACCACTGGCGAGGACATTCGACTTAGTTTGCGCAGTTGGGACCAAGGTGTGCATCGGCCCCCTCTCCCTCTGTACTCGGGGGGAGAGGGTCGGGGTGAGGGGGGGCAGTGTCTCTCGCGAAAACTCCATATTTTTGCACACCACCTGCACCCCCTCACCCCTGCCCCTCTCCCCCGAGTACAGGGGAGAGGGGAATGCAAGCAAGAATCTTTAGTAGTTTTTCTCGATCCGTTTGTATCGCCCGCGCGTTATCGCTCCGCACTCGTCAACGAACGTGGACTCGAATTCGCAGGCGTCGCCATTCGAAACGAGTCCACCTTGGTGTCCAGACATATGCTCTCCAAGCGATTGCGATCCAGATATGGCGCGAAGGGCCCTCGGCCGCACAATATCTGTGCCAGGCGATAGCGCCAGCGCCGCGTCCACGATGTCGCCGGTTCGCGCATAAGTGTTTAACAGCTGTTGGTATTGCGCGAATTGCTCTCCGCGAATGGCTGGGTATTTTTCGCGACAGGCGAACGCCCACACGTTGGCGGGACGCAGCTGGGGCCCATGCCAGCCGATGATTTTGCTGGGGTATTTTTCGAGTAACACTTCGAAGGCGGCTGGGGTAAAGCGCCAATAGTCTTGGGGATAGTTGTGGATGCGAAAAAAGAAGGGGCATGAGACGAGCAGCACCCCATCGGGCCTGAGCACGCGCTGAATCTCTTCGAAGCCACGCCAAAAGCAGGCGCACGTGCTCGAAGGTGTTCATCGCGATGACGGTGCCGACCGAGGCGTCCGCCTGGGGCAGTTTTTCGGCGCTGGCCACGCAGTCCACACCCGGCCCCGGCCGCATATCCACGCCGACATATTTCTTTCCCGCAAGCAAGCCGCGCAAATCGCCGATGCTTTCCTGACCGGCTACCTGATACGAGCCGATTTCAAGGATGGGTTCGGGGCATCCAAAGGTTTCCGTGAATGCCCGCGCAACGCCATGAAGAAGGTGGTTCACGGTTTCAGTCCAAGTTGAAGTCGATGGAGTTCGGCTGATCGGCCTTGATTTCGCACGCCAACTCGGAGCTTTGCGGATCGCGATATTTGTCCGGCAACAATGAATAAGAGTTGACGAGCGTTCCCGAAGTTGCCAGGGCCGTCACGGCAACGCGATACCAGCCGGCCGGCGCGCCTTGAATGTCCGCGGTGTAAAGCCGGTAAGTGCCGTCTTGATTGATCTTGCCGAAGGCGAGCGGCCCGCTCTCGCCGCGGTTGCTGTCCCTGGTGAAAACGATCGTGCCGCCCTGTAGCGCATAACCCTTGTAGGCGACTTTGCCCGACACGGGCGCCAGCGTAGCCGACCCGCGTTGGCAGCTCGCCAAACTCAGCACGCATGTCAGCGTCATCAAGCCAAGCACCAGCATCCGTGCGCCGCGCATGTCTACCACCTTGCCCACGCGGCCCCAGCCGCTGTTTCCACCGCGGAAGATAGTAGCAAAGAACGGATTTTGGGCCAATAGGGAAGGGAAAACGCAATCAATCAGCCACGGATTGAACACGGATAATGGGCGGAGGAAATGGCTCCGGCTCTCATCGAGTCCTTTCGTTTTTCCGTGCTACATCCGTGTTCCATCCGTGGCTGTGGAGGCGGGCACGGCTTGGTCGTCGGCGAGCTTGAGGGGCAGCTTGACGGTGAATTTCGAGCCTTTGCCGACCACGCTTTCCACGCGGATGCGGCCTTGATGTTGCTCGATGATCTGCCGGCAGACGCTCAGGCCCAGGCCGCTGCCGCCGTGGCCGTCCTCGTCCGGCTCCTTGGTGGTGTAAAACGCCTCGAAGATCAGGCGGAGCTGATCGGGCGGGATGCCGACGCCGGTATCGCTGATGCGGACTTCGGCCATTTGGGTCTGTGGATTGTCGCGGACCTCGATGGTCAGCCTGCCGCCGCGCGGCATGGCCTGGCGGGCGTTGATGATGAGGTTGATGAGGATCTGCTCGATTTGGCCGCGCACCACCGGCGCCTTGGGCCGGCCCTGGAACTTGCGCTCGATCTGCACCTGGTGTTTGCTCAGGTCCTTTTCGGTCAGAATCAGCACTTCCTCGACGAGGGCCACCAGGTCGGTGACCTCGCGCATGGTCGCCTCGTTGCGCGCGAAGCCCAGCATGCTGCTGATGATGACCGCGGCGCGCTGGCTTCCCTTGAGGATTTTTTCGAACGCTTGCAAGCGGCTGGCTTCGCTCGCCTCCGGCTTGAGGCCGAGCTTGGCGTAGTTGATGATGGTCGTCAGGATATTGTTGAATTCATGGGCGACGCTCGAAGCCAACGTGCCGACGCTTGAGAGCCGTTGCGCCCGCAACAACTGTTGGCGTAGATGGTCCGCTTCAAAGGCGGTAAGGGTTTCTTCGCTGATCATGCCGTCGCCTCCCCCGGGAACGATTGCTTGGGCGCTGCGAAACGATTCTACCATGGTATCGGCAAGGCCGAGCAAGCTACTTCATCGGAAGTGCTTATGACGCAATGTGTTAAGAACAGCGATTCCGCCAAGGCGCGAGGTTTGCACAGCCCACGCAAAAAGCGGAGTTAAAGGGCGGCGTGGTAAAAAAGTCAAGTGCGCGAATTTACAGCGTTCTTGCCGCTAAACGAGTTCCCATCGCGCGGGCAACGCTTGCAAAACGAACCACAGCTTTCGCCAGCGGCTCACGCGAACACGACTGCGAAACACATCGTAGTCGCTGGCCTCGATGCGGCTCAACAGACTGCGGTAAGTGTTGGCCATCACCAGGAACACGGCGCGGCCCGGCGGCGCTAGCAAAGGCACGAGCGGCCAAGCGGCGGCGTAGAAGTCACGGGCACGGCCGATCTCGAAGCGCATCAGTGCGCGGAATGCGTCATCGCGCCGGCCTAGTCGCAAGTTCTTCCGGCGTGTAACCGAACCGATCAAGGTCCTCGCGCGGCAAATAGATCCGGCCGCGAGCGGCGTCTTCGGCCAGGTCTCTCAGAATATTGGTGAGCTGGAACGCGATGCCTGCCTTCTCCGCGAAGATTTTCGCGTGCGGTCGGCTGAAACCCCATATATGAATGCACGCCAGGCCAACAACCGACGCCACCCGATAACAATATAAACGCAAGTCGGCGAATGTGTGATAGCAAGTGGGTTCAAGGTCCATTTCCACGCCGTCAAGCACCGCCTCGAAATAGGCGCGTGGTATGCCGTATCGGCCAATCGTGTGCGCAAGTGCCCAGTGCGACAGGGTGGCTAAACCTACCAACCAGTGCCTCTTCCAAGCCTTTTCGCCAGGCGGACAGATTCGCCGCGCTTCGACGGCGATGACCCCGGGTTCGTCGCTTAGGTCGTCCGCAATCCGCATGAAGGTGTACACGGCGCACAGCGCGAGTCGTTGCGAGCGAGGCAAAACGCGAAACGCCGGATAAAAATTGCCCGCCTCGCGCCGCGTCAGGGCCTCGCAGTATTCGAGAGAACGCCGTAAAGAGGAGTGCATCATCGAGTCTGTTGCTCGGCCGGCTTTGGCAAGGTTTTCAGTTGCATTCCAATAATATAGCGGTATGCTCAAAGGATTGGCCCAACGGAACCATTTCCCTGGGGCACGCGTCCAATGATGAAGCCAACGGTCGGTGAATGGCACGTCTAGCCATGTTCGATCCCACACATCGCGGATCAGGCATCCATGCAGGACCAGTTGACCACCGCCATTGAAATGCATCGAGCCGGGCAACTGGGCCACGCTGCGCAGCTTTATCAGCAATTTTTGGCCGACGATGCCGAGCACGCCGACGCCCTGCACCTTTTGGGTGTGCTGCGCCATCAGCAAGGCGACCATGCTCGGGCAGTGGAGTTGATCGGGCGGGCCATCACGCTCTGCCCAAACAAGCCGGGCTACCATGCGAATTTGGCGGAGGCCTATCGGGCCTTGGGTCAACTCGAACGCGCGGCCGGCTGTTGCCGCATGGCGCTGCGTCTCAAGCCCGATTATCCGGAAGCCTTGAGCAATCTCGGCCTGGCCTTGCAACAGCAAGGCAAGCACGCTCAGGCCGCTGACCAGTTCCGCCGTGCTCTCAAAGTGCATGCGGATTTTGCCTCGGCGCACAGCAATCTGGGCATTAGCTTACGCGAGCTGGGCCAATTGGACTCTGCCCTCACGCACTTTCGCCGCGCCGTGGAGCTAGACCCAAATTCAGCCACGGCCCAGACCAACCTGGGGCAGATGCTTTTGGATGGCGGGTTCGCCGACGAGGCATTGCCTCACTGCGAGCAAGCCGTGCGCTGGAGCCGGATCTGGCCGCGCTACAGCACAATTTGGGCAACGCCTTGAGGGCTTTGGGCCAATTCGAACCGGCGCGTGCGGCCTATCTGGAAGCGTTGCGGCTCGACCCAGACCTGGCGCCCGCCCACGCCCATCTGGGACTGATCTTGCAAGAAGAAGGTCAACTGCGTGACGCGCTGACGTGGCTAAAGCAAGCAGTCGAATTAAAGCCAGATGATGCGATTTTTTGGGAATACCTGGCCGAGCTTCACGGTGAGCGCGAGGATTCCGCCGAGGCCATTCGCTGCTGGCGCCGCGTGTTGGCGCTTGCCCCGGAGAGTGCATCGGCGCACCACGGCCTGGGCTGGTCGCTACAGGATGAAGGTCAGCCCACCGAGGCGGCCGAGCACTATCGCGCTGCGCTACGCATCAAGCCCGATTTCGCCGCGGCGCGGATGGCTCTTGGTGGCTTGCACGAAGAGTTGGGTGAGCTGGCGCACGCGGAAACCGCTTTCCGCGATGCTTTGCGCTTGCAACCGGCGTTCGCGCTGCCGCACGCGCGGCTGGCGACGCTGCTGCGTGGTAAACTGCCTCCGGCGGACAAGGCCGCTCTCACGGAACGCCTGGCGGACCCCCAGCTTGGATCCGGCCCTCGCGCTCGTCTTCTTTTCGCGCAGGCACACGTGCTGGACGCGCGCGGCGAATATGCTCAGGCCGCCGTATGTCTTCGCGAGGCCAATGCGCTGAGCCTGGCACAACAGCATGGCGAGCGTCGCTACGTGCCGGCAGAGCATGAGGGCATGGTCGATGGCGTGCTGCGGGCTTTACGCCGGATTGCTTCGCACGCTTGACGGATGCTGGAGCGCAAACGAGGCGCCCGGTGTTCATCTTCGGCCTGCCGCGCTCGGGGACCACTCTGGTAGAGCAGATTCTTGCCAGCCATTCGCGCGTCCACGGAGCGGGCGAACTGCGGCTGGCACGCAAGGCACTGGAGGATTTGCCCGCATCTGCTTGGTCGCGACGAAAGACCGCTCGACTGCGTGAGCCATCTCGATGCGGCCTCCCTCCAGCGGGTGGCAACGGCGTATGATGACAAGTTGCGGACGCTTGGCTGCGTGCCTGCGACGCGCGTCGTGGACAAGATGCCGGATAATTACCTTTATCTCGGCCTTTTGGCGGCCATGTTCCCGCGAGCGGTGTTTATACATTGTCGCCGGGATCTGCGCGATGTGGCGGTTTCCTGTTGGATGACCGATTTTCGGAGCATTCGCTGGGCCAACGACCAAGAGCACATAGCCGCGCGCTTTCGGCAATATCGCCGGATCATGGAGCACTGGCGCACGGTCTTGCCGGTGGCGGTGCATGAAATCGCCTACGAACAGTTGGTCGATAACTTCGCGACCGAGGCGCGGCGCTTGGTCGAGTTGTGCGGCCTGGAATGGGAGCCGGCCTGCGGGCACTTCCACGAGACAGCTCGGCCGGTGCGCACCGCGAGCGTGACGCAAGTGCGCGAGCCGCTCTACCGCACGTCGCTCGCCCGCTGGAAGCATTATGAAGCGAGCTTGGCCGATCTGTTCACCGGCCTACCGGGATTTTGATTTGCGGAAGGATTCAAATGTAAGCGAGTGATCCTAAATCAGCGTGTGGGATCTGCGACACTAACCCGAAGCGTAAGCGAGGATTCCTCGCTTACGCTTCGGGTTAGTGTCGCGGAAACATGCACTGTCATTTAGGTGCCATGCCCGCCGCATTTTTGGGCGGGCATGATGAAGCAAATGCGGCAGTACCTTTGGAGTTTACCCATAGCCATGTTGTCCCGGCGCCGACTCTCCTGGCTCAACCAGCTTTTCGACGCGCTTTGCGGTCGTTTCCGAACCATCCGATCGCGCCGGCCCCATGCGGCGCCGATTGTTGCTGGAAACACTCGAAGATCGCTTCTTGCCCAGCGGCTACGGCCCCGCCGCCGCGCCCGCATTCTCTCCACACCTCAACTTCAGGGAATTTCACGATCCAAGCCGAATCCCTGCGGGCCTGACGCCAAGCGCCCTCGGCATTTTACCGCAAGTCAACGGCGTCCCATTCCCCGTGGGCTTCACGCCGGACCAGATTCAGGCGGCCTATGGCATCAACAATATCAAGTTTGGCACCGTGACCGGTGACGGCACCGGGCAGACTATCGCCATTGTCGACGCCTATGACGACCCGAAATTCGTCAACAGCACGGCGAGCGGCTTCGCGAGTAGCGACCTGGCGCAGTTCGATGCCCAGCTCGGCATTCCCAATCCGCCCAGCTTCACGAAGGTGAATCAGTCCGGCCAAGCAAGCCCGTTGCCGCCAACCGATCCGTCGGGTGCCGGCAACATTAGCGGCAACTGGGAAATCGAGGAGGCCCTCGATATTGAATGGGCACACGCCATTGCGCCGGGGGCCAGCATCATTCTCGTCGAAGCCGGCGCGGCCACCGATGCGGCCTTGTTCGCCGCCGTGGCAACGGCCGCCGGTCTGCCCGGCGTGTCGGCAGTCTCCATGAGCTGGGGCGACAACGAGTTCAGCGGCGAGGCGGCCCAAGACAGCACGTTCGTGACCCCGGCGGGACACCAGGGAGTGACATTCGTCGCGGCCTCCGGAGATTCCGGCGGCTTTGCTCCCGATGCGCAGGGCCAGCCCACCGCGACGCCAGGCGTCTTGTATCCGGCGGCATCGCCGAATGTGCTCGCGGTCGGCGGCACCAGTCTCCAGCTCAATGCCGACGACACCTACAACAGCGAGACTGCCTGGTCGGGAGGCGGCGGCGGCACCAGTCTCTACGAGACGCAGCCGGCCTTTCAGCAAGGCATTCAGCAGACCGGTAAGCGAACCATTCCCGATATCTCGTTCGTCGCCGACCCCAATACCGGCGTGGCGATTTACGACACCTACAACAACACCGACGGCAGCGGCCCCTGGGTCGAAATTGGCGGCACCAGCCTGGCGGCCCCGGCCTGGGCCGGCCTGATCGCGATTGCCAATCAAGGGCGCGTGCTGGCCGGCGCCTCCACGCTCGACGGTCCGGCGCAGACCCTGACGGCAATTTACGCTTTTTCTTCGGCGGACTTCAATGACGTCACCAGCGGCAGCAACGGCGTCTTCAAGGCCGGAACCGGTTACGACGAAACGACCGGCCTGGGAACACCCAAAGCCGCGGCGGTGATTGCCGATCTGTCCACTTACGCCACCGCCAGTAAAATCGCGGTGATCGCCCAACCCCCCGCGAGTGTCATCGTGGGCGACAGTTTCGGTGTCGTCATCGCTGCCGAGAACGCCCGCGGCGGCGTGGACCCAGCGTTCAGCGGCACTTTGACGCTCGCCTTGGACGCCAACCATCCGGGCGCCAAGCTGGGCGGCACGCTCACGGCCATCGCCGCACATGGGGTGGCCGTTTTCGACGGCCTGACCATTGACCAATTAGGCACCGGCTACACGCTTCAGATATCCGGGTCAAAGTTCCCCGCCATCACCACCAATGCATTCGATGTCATCGCCGACCCGACCCCCTGGCAGGGCACGTTTTACCCGGTGCCGACTGACGCCAGCCTCCGGACCGCGATTAGTGAGGCCGACAGCAACGGCCACTCGTTCAACACCATCATCCTGTCGGCCTCACGCTATCTTCTGTCCGACAAGTCCGCCGGCGGACTGATGATCGGGAACGCCTCTTCATTGCCCGCTAAAACATTGACGATCACTGGACAGGGACAGACCAACTCAGTCATCGGCTCGGTGTTCAATTGGCATGATCGGATATTGCAGATCAACGGATCGCCAGGGCACGCGCTCAGCGTCACCTTGCAAAACTTGGCCATCCAGGGCGGGCACGCATTTAACGGCGGCGTTCTAGGGGGCACGACCGGACTGGGAGGCGGGTTGTTGATCACCGACGCCGCCGTGACGCTGGCGAACGTGCTGGTGCAGAACAATGAAGCGCACGGGGATTTCGGCGCCACCGGTGCAGCGGGCGTGGCGCCGGGCAGTAAAGGGACTCAAGGCGGCGCCGCCCAAAACGCCAACGGGGGAGGCATTTACCTGGCAAGCGGCACGCTTTCGCTTTGGGGCGATACGTTTCTTGGCAACGATGCCCAGGGAGGCAAAGGCGGGCATGGCGGCGAAGGCGGCAACCAAGGCACCAAGAACGCACCAGGCGTCACCGGTGGCGTAGGCGGGGCGGGCGGCAAAGGGGGATCGGCAGCGGGAGGCGGAATCTACGTCGCGGGCGGCACTGTCTTGTTGAACAATGACTCGTTCCGCTCCAACCAAGCCGTGGGCGGGCCCGGCGGCGACGGCGGCACCGGAGGAAGCGGCGGTCATGGCAGCAAGCCCGGCGGCGTCGGCGGCGCCGGCGGAGTTGCCGCTCCGGGCTCGGGTGGCGCGATCTTTCTAGCCGCCGGCAGTCTCACCCTATCCAAGACGACACTCCAAAATAATTCCGCTATGGGCGGTTCCGGCGGACAGGGAGGCCTCGGCGGCGCCGGGACGCTCGTCGCCGGCAGCATCACGGCAATCTTCGGCGGCAATGGCTCGACGTTCGGCGGCACCGGCGCTCGCGGCGCCGGCGGTAAGGGAGGCAACGGCGGAGCGGCCGGCGCGGCGGCTGCCGGAGGCGGCGGCGGAGTTTACGTGGCGCAGGGAAGCCTCACCTTGCTCAATCTCACGCTGACCGGTAATCAGGCGATTGGCGGCCAAGGGGGTGTTGGTGGCCGCGGCGGCACCGGCGGCTTCGCTGCCGCGGGCACTTCTTTAGGTTTTCCAGTCGGCAAGACCGGTGGTCACGGCGGCCTAGGCGCCGCGGGCGGATCGGGTTATGGCGGCGGCATTCAGGTCGCCGGCGGCAAAGTCGTTTTGTCGGCTAATGCCCTCAACGCCAACATCGCCAAAGGCGGCCAAGGAGGCGCGGGCGGCCTTGGCGGCTACGGCCCATTGTCGGCGCTCGGAAGCGGAAGCCTTGGGCTGGGCACCGGAACCGGCGGTAGTCTCGGAGGCGGAACCAGCGGCGGTGGCGGCGGCGCCAACAGCGCCGGTCCGGGAGGCAACGGCGGCAACGGCGGCAACGGCTACGGCGGCGGCGTCTATGTCGCGGTCGGCGCCCTAACGTTGAGCGACGACACGGTCGCTGCCAACACCGCTGACGTCGGCGCCAAAGGCTCAGGCGGCCTGGGCGGCAAAGCCGGCACGGGAAATCTAACAGGCGGTCCGGGAGTCGCCGGAAACCCCGGTTCATCCTTTGCCGGTGGACTCTATGTGGCCAGTGGTAGCGTCAATCTCGATAACTCCACGGTGGCGCTTAACACCCAAGCCGGCACCGGCTCCGGCGGCGGATTGGTGGCCGAGCCGCAGGGAACGGTTACCGCGGTAAGCGCCATATTCGCGGGCAATGGCACCGTCGATTTTTCCGGTTCTGTCACAGCGACAAATTCGCTCTTTCAGACGGCGCCAATCAATGGCCAAATATCCGGCCAAGGCAACCAGGTGAAAGTCGACCCGCTGCTCGACCCCAAGGGTCTTCAAAGCAACGGCGGCCCAAGCCAGACCATCGCGCTGCAAGCGAACAGCCCCGCCCTCGGCGCCGGCGCCAACCCCGAAAGCCTCTTCACCGATCAACGCGGCTACGCCGGCGCACCGGCGCCGGCGGCACGTCGATCGGCGCCTGTCGAGACGGACGCGCAAGCGGACACGCAGGCACCCACCGCGACTTTGCAAGCCAGCGCAGTGACAGACGCCAACGCGGCCAGTCTCGTTCCTTACACGTTCTCGATCACTTATACCGACAACGTCGCTATCGCATGGGCGACGCTGTCCAACGTCGATATGGAGATCCTTCCGCCCGGGTTGACGGCACCGATTCGCGCCGTCGCCGTGAACACGACGGCGGTGGGGGCGACGGATTCCCTGGGCGATGCCGTGTCCTTTGTTGTCACCTATCAAATCACTCCGCCAACGCCCTCGTGGACACCGGCCGACAATGGCACCTACACGGTGAGCCTCGGCGGGGGAGGCGTCACCGACCTCGCCGGCAACACGGTGGCGTCGGGAACCTTGGGCACCTTCACGGTCACAGTGCAGCCCGGTTCATTCAGCAAATTCACGATCAGCGTCGTCGGCGGCAACTCCGTGATGGCAGGCGCCCCGACCCTGATTATCGTCCAGGCAACCGACCAATTCGGTGATCCCGTCACTGGCTATAACGGGCCAATAACTTTCACCACCAGCGATCCGCAAGTCCCCACGCTTCCGCCTATGACCATGTCGAATGGTTTCGGCGCCGGTTTAGTCACCCTAAAAACCGTGGCCGGCGGCCCCTGGACCATCACCGCAACCGCCGGCGCATTTACCGGGATCAGCAGTCCGATCACCGTGACTCCGGGAAGTGCCGTCTACTTTCACGTCGCCGCGCCCGCCACGGCGATCACCGGCAACTCACTCGCCGTCACCGTCACGGCTCTGGATTCCTCCGGAAATGTGGCCACCAATTATGCGGGCACCGTGAAGCTTTCGAGCACCGATAGCGCCGCCGTTCTTGCCGGAGACCTGGGGGGAAGCTATACCTTCACGACCGGGGCGGGCGGAGACGATGGGGTCCACGTATTCAACGTCAAACTATTGACCGCGGGATCGCAAAAGATAACCGCGGGCGACACCACGGCCACCGCGCCGGCCATCTTGGGCACCGGTGCCGCGATTGCCGCTGCCGGGCTGGCGGTCACGGATTTCCGCCAAACGCCGACCGGCTTCATCGCGACCTTCAATCAGCCTATCAACCCCGGAAACCTGACATTTTACGGCACCGGCAGCACGCAGCAAGATATCATGCTGATCGGCAAAAAAACCAACAACGGACAACCCTACCCCGGCACATTGATAATCGATGCGACCAAAACGCTGATTACCTTCAATGTCTCCAGCAATTTCCTCGTTGCCTCCAACCCCGGAGGCTCGGCCACTTTGCCTGATGACGTCTATACCGTCACACTAACCCGCGGCATCGGCAACAACGGCTTCCAGGACCTTACCGGCCAGGGTTTCGATGATGGCCACGGCGGTCACGCGGACTACATCGGCAATTTCACCACCACCTATCAGCACGACAACACCCCGGTTTTGGGGATCGTTGACTTCGCCCGCGGGCCCAATGCTTCCGGCGACACCACGACGCTCGTCAAAGTCCCCAACGATCCCGCCAACGGCGGCCACGTCGGCATCCCGATCACGATGTACAACGCCAGCAGTCTCACCAGTGCCGGCTTCACGCTCACTTATAACTCCAACATTCTGACCGTCACCGGAGGCATCAGCGATCCCTCCAACGCGGCAGCCACTTTTCACATGACCAGCAATGTGATGGATGCCGACGGCGTTCACTCCATCGCGACGTTTGCCTTCACAAGCGCCGCGCCGCAAAACGGCACGCTGATCCTGGGTGATATCACGGCATACGTGCCCTACTCCGCCCGGAGCCAATATCAGGTCAAGGACTTGCTGGCACTGAGCAACATCGCGGTGAGCGGCGGTGCGACCGTCGTGCCCGCGGATGCCGTCGATGTCGATGCCTACTTCGGCGATGTCAACGGCGACCATCACCTCGACGGCTTGGACAAAGGCCTCATCGCCAATGTCGCCTCGACGGTGAGCACGGGTTTCACCGCCTTCACGTTGCTCGATCCCGCCATCGTCGGAGATGTTAGCGACGACAATGCCGTCACCTCCAACGACACGTCGCTCTTCTCCAATTATCTGTTGGCGCTCCCCGTGGCCAAGATACCGCCGCTGCCCAATCCGCCGATTGCCGACAATCTCTTCGCGTCTCCCTTCGCCGCCGATCCGGCGCTAAGTTTGCCGGCAACCGTCCAGGCCTCTGCCGGCGGCGTCGTGAACGTGCCGGTCCTTCTCGACGACGCTCATCCCGCCGGCAGCACCGGCCTCGTGGAAGCCGAATTGACGCTGCGCTATGACCCCGCGGTCCTGAGCGTCTCGGCAGCCGACATAGCCCTGGGCACGCTTCCCAGCCAGGGCACTGGCTGGCAACTCGCGGCACAGGTGGACGCCTCGACGGGGCAAATCACCATCCAGCTCTATAGTCAAACGCCGCTCACCAGCGACCAAGCGGGCAGCCTGGTGAACATCGCGTTTCATCTCAAGTCAGGTCAAAGCGAGGTTGATCACACGACAGTGGGATTAGTCGAGAGCCAAACCGTCCTCGCGGATCAGCAAGGGGCAATGATCTTGAGTCTTGAATCGAATTGGACCGCCGTGCTTAAAACCGGCGGCGTTCGCTGATTCAACGATTTCTTCCCTCACGCGACTGGTCATCTTGAGCACAAAGGCTATCTCCCGCAACAACTCATCCGCCTGGCGGCGCGTTTCCGTGCCAGTCCGAAGCAGCGCGTTGGTTGTGTGCCGGTCGGTGAAAGCCTTGGCGGTGAAAGTGTTCATGGCAGGCGACCCTTGTTCTATGGTTCCATTTACGCTCCGCGGCTTAGAAAGCGAATGGTGTGCCACCAATTTTCCTTCGACTCACTTTCGTCGTAACACCCTAAAATCAAACGGCTTTCGTGATGATGTCTTTGTTCCAATCCATTGCGGGTAGTGTACAGATTGTAACTTATTCACCGATCCCTCGACCGTTTCCTACAAAAGAACGTCTCCTTTTTTGAACTCGGCCAGTCCCTAACGGTCGGTGGCTCGGATTTCTTGCCCCTCGTCCCTCCTAATTTGACACTCCCCGGCCAGCGCGGTATCAATCAGAGGTCGTTTCGTCGCGGGACCGGTCGGTCTCGTGCTTCGGAGACTCAAGCTCATGCTTCCGACCCGTCGGGCGTTCACGCTGATCGAGTTGCTGGTTGTGATTTCCATCATTGCGCTGCTCATCGGTCTGTTGCTGCCCGCGGTGCAAAAGGTGCGCGAGGCCGCCAACCGGGCAGCATGCTCCAACAACCTGCGGCAAGTCGTCCTCGCCGCCCATACTTGCAACGACACCTATCAAAAACTGCCGCCGATGTTTGGCCACTTCGGCACGCTGCTCGGCGAATGGCGCAACTGGGTGCCGCCAACGGTCCCCCCCGAGCCAGTTAAGGACGGCTATTGGGACGGCGCCACGATCTACGGCAGTTCGGTGCTGGCCCACCTGCTCCCCTTCCTCGAACAGCCCGCGCTCCACGCCGGCGCCACCGCCTGGTCCAAGCTCTATGTCCCCGGGCCCAACAACACACCGACCTGGGGCGACAATTACGACATCTTCCGCGGCGCCATCGTGCCATCGTTCGTGTGCCCGTCCGATCCGTCGGCGCCGGCCACGGGCTGGGCTCCCGGCAATTACGCCGCCAATTATCAGATCTTCTCGCTCAATGCGACCGATGGCTGGCAAGGCGCCGCCGTGCTGCCGAAATCCATCCCGGATGGTCTGTCGAACACCATTCTTTTCGCGGAACGCTACTACGGCTGCGGCAAGAAAGGGGGCAGCTTCTGGGCGGGTGGCAACTACAGCGTGCCCACCATGGCCATGTTCGCTTACAGCCCAACCGGCTCAGGGAGTGTTTTTCAAACCGCGCCGACACCCTGGCAAACGGCCTGCGATCCCACTCTGGCCCAGACGCCTCATCCCGGCGGCATGCTCGCCGGCATCGCCGACGGCAGCGTGCGGGCCCTTTCGCCAAACACCAGCGGCACCGTCTGGTGGGCCGCTTGCACCCCCAGCGGCGGCGAGGCTATGGATGGCGATTGGAGTCGATGACGCTTCCGTAGGGGATGCCTCTATTGTGGGACGGCTCTCCCGAGCCGTCCAATCGAATGGACGGCTCAGGAGAGCCGTCCCACACTTTATTCCACATTTTTGCTAGAGAGATGCGAACTATACCACCGGCGCCGGATTGCGCTCCGCGAAGCCGCGCTGATGCCAATACGGATAGGCCGGCGTGGTCGCGCTCGCCGCGTCCAGCTTGGCAATTTGCCCAGCCGTCAGGTTCCAACCGATGGCCGCAAGGTTTTGCCGCAGTTGCTCCTCGTTGCGGGCACCGATAATGACATTTGCCACGCTGGGCCGTTGCACGAGCCAGTTGATGGCGATTTGCGGCACCGTCTTGCCGGTCTCCTTGGCGACCTCGTCCAGGGCATCGACGACCCGATAGAGATGTTCGTCCTCGACCGGCGGCCCGATGTCAACGACGTTTTGGTTTTGCAATCGACTCGACTTGGGCAACGGCTGACCGCGCCGAATTTTCCCCGTGAGCCTGCCCCAACCCAGCGGACTCCAGACCACCGTGCCGACCTTCTGGTCCAGCGCCAGCGGCATCAGCTCACCTTCGAAGTCGCGGCCTATGAGTGAGTAATACGCCTGGTGAGCTACATAGCGGACCCAACCGTGGCGGTCGGACGCCGCGAGGGATTTCATCAAGTGCCAACCGGAGAAATTGGAGCAGCCGATATAGCGAATCTTGCCTGCTTGCACGAGGTTATCGAGTGTCCTCAGCACCTCTTCCACCGGAGTCAATGCATCGAAGCCATGCAACTGGTAAAGGTCAATGTAATCGGTGCCCAGCCGGCGCAAGCTCGCCTCCACGGCCCTGAGCAGGTGATACCGGGACGAGCCCACGTCATTGGGGCCAGGCCCCATCTTGAACGTCCCCTTGGTCGAAATAATCACCTGGTCGCGGCGCCCCTTGAGCGCTTGTCCCAAGACCTCCTCGGCCAAGCCATTGGAATAAATGTCGGCCGAGTCGAACATATTCAGTCCGGCTTCCAGGCAAATATCGACCAGCCGCGTCGCCTCCGCGATGCCGCTCGCCCCCCAGGCCTTGAAGAACTCCGTGCCGCCGCCAAACGTTCCCGTGCCCATGCTCAAGACGGGCACTTTGAAACCGGAGCCGCCAAGTTGTCGGTATTCCATCGGCGCATACCTCCATTGGGAGATGCCGTCGTGCCTGACAGAGGTCCTTTTCACCGTTAAACACCGTTTGGTAACGGTGGGCGTTCGTTCTATCGACGACTAACTGGTCGCTTCGCAACCATAAGGCGCAACGCTGTCCCGCTTACTATAGCGTGCCGGACGGGGATGGGGAGAGAGCAAAGACCGTGGTAAGCTGTTCTGGCCCTCAGACGATGCGCATGGTAACATGATTCGTGGCAATTGGGAGCTCGACAATGATCGAATTAACGGATCAGCAGCGGCAGGCGATCGGGGACACCACTAGCCCTGTGCTGGTGGTCGATCCCACGACTAAGCAAGAGTTTTTTCTTATCCGCGCCGAAGCATTTTCTCGGCTGCAATCGGCCCTGACCGATACAGGTCCGCGCGATGCGTACGCCGCTATCGATCAGGCTTTCGCACCGGGCTGGAATGATCCGAAAATGGCTGATTATGACCGTTACGAAAAACACAAAGGATGAATGCGCTTCGCGGTGACGTAGCCCTGGCCTGGTTTCCGTTCGCCTCGGGTGTCGGGGGCAAACGTAGACCTTGTGTGGTTGTTCAAAACGATGAGGATAATCGCAAGTTAACGAATACGATAATCGCACAGATAACGACAAACTTGTCGCGCGCACAACGATAAGTCACACTTTTTGATCGATGTCATGCTTCCAGACGGAATGAAAACAGGTCTACTTCACGATTCCGTCGTGTCGTGCAACAATCTGGCGACCGTCGAGAAAACATTGATCGACCAGGTTATTGGCTCACTATCTCCGGCGCTCGTCAAAGAATTGAACGCTTGCTTGCAGCAAAGCTTAGCATTGCCGTAATTCATAGGGCTGCTGATCACGGGTGCCCCACACACCACCCCACCCTTGCATCCCACCAATCGCCCGATTATAACTGCCTCCGTCCCAAGACTCATTGCATCCATGGTCCAATCCCCCCGGTGAACTCCATGAAGACTCGGTCTCTCTCCCTCGTTTTATGTGGCGCTCTGGCGCTGCTGTTTCCGGCTCTCGCCTCCGCTCAGCCGCTGCCCGTCCAAACCGTCGAGTTCAAAAGCGACTCGGTGGGCCGGACGATGAAGTACAACATTGTCCTGCCGGCCAAGTATGAGCAAGGGATGGAGCGCTTTCCCGTGCTTTATCTTTTGCACGGCTTGACGGGCAATTACACCAACTGGGCGCAAATGAAGGTCCCCGCATACGCGCGGAACTATGACCTCATTGTCGTCATGCCTGACGCCGGCAACTCGTGGTATCTGAATTGGGCCAAAAGCGATGAAGGGCAAAAGAACAACTGGGAAGACGCCATCGTCAAGGACTTGGTCGGCCACGTCGATGCGAACTACCGCACCATCGCCCGGCGCGAGGGGCGTGCCATCAACGGCCTGTCGATGGGCGGGTTTGGCGGGCTGATGCTGGGGCTGCGGCATCCCGAACTCTTTTGCACGATCGGCAGCCACAGCGGCGCCGTCGCCTACGTCAAGACGGTCGGCGAGCGCATTCGCACGGGGAATGCCGCCGGCAAGAAAAAGGGGAACAAGGCGCCGTCGACGACTCCCGACCCCAAGATCGGCATCGAAGGTTTCAGCAGCCAGGCCGACCGCTCGCCCAAGGGGCAGATGCTTACGACTCCCGAAGAGTGCGCCGCTTATGATCCTTTCGCGCTCGTTCTCAAGCTTCCTCGCGAAAAGCTGCCCTACATCTGCTTCGACTGCGGGACCGAAGATTTTGTCTACAAGGACAACGCCGCCCTGGCGACGCTGCTCTTGGAGAACAAGATCCCGCACACCTTTTCCCAATCGGCGGGCAAGCACGATGGCGCCTATTGGTCGCGCGAAGTCGGCCTGTCAATGGCCGTGCAGTATGTCATCATGCACCGGCAGCTCGCGACTGTCAAAACGGACGACAAGCAAAAGTCAGCCAAGGAAACGAAAACTCCCGTCAAGACGGGATTACACATCAACACGCCCAAAGCCTTTCGCGGCTACACCCTCTTTGCACCGCTCAATTCGACCAAGATTTATTTGATCGACATGGACGGCAAAGTCGCTCATACCTGGGAAGGCGCGTCGCGGCCGGCGGGCTGTCCCTACCTTCTGGAGAATGGCCATCTATTGTTGCCCTGCGTCTACACCGCCAAGAAAACACCGTTCGGTTTGGGAGGCGGCTCTGGAGGCCGCATCCAGGAACTCACCTGGGACGGCGAGCTAGTCTGGGATTATCAACTGGCCAACGACAAGCAACTTGCCCACCACGACATCCACAAGCTACCCAACGGCAACGTGCTTATTTTGGCCGGCGAAATCAAAACTCCCGACGACGTGCTGGCGGCAGGTTGCCAAACGAAAGTCGGCATCCGCGCGGATTACCTGGTCGAAGTGAAGCCGATGGGCAAGACGGGCGGCGCGGTTATCTGGCAATGGCACATGTGGGATCACCTGGTGCAAGACGCCGACAAGGACAAAGCCAACTTCGGCGACGTTGCCAAGCATCCCGAATTGGTGGATGTCAACTTTGGCCTGGGCGGCAAGGGGGCCAAGAAGGGAGGCGAGGCTCCCAAGAGCGCCGTCGATTGGACACACAGCAATGCCGTGGATTACAACGCCGATCTGGACCAGATCATGCTGAGCAACCATAACTTCAGCGAAGTCTATGTCATCGATCACGGCACCACGACTGCCGAGGCGGCCGGCCACACCGGCGGCAAACACGGCAAAGGCGGCGACCTCCTTTATCGCTGGGGCAACCCGCTCGTCCACCGCGCGGGCAAAGCCGATGATCAGCAGCTTTACGTGCAGCACAATTCTCACTGGATACCCAAGGATGTGCCCGGCGGCGGTCACGCCCTCGTCTTCAACAACGGCAGCAGTCGTCTCGGCGCGAAATACTCGTCGGTGGACGAATTCGTCCTCCCGCTCGATCCAAGCGGCAACTATGCCGAACCGACAACCCCCGCCAAACCGACACAAGTCGCGTGGACCTATTTCGCTCCAAACAAAGCCGACTTTCTCTCCTTCTACATCTCCGGCGCCCAGCGCCTGCCCAACGGCAACACGCTCATTTGTTCCGGCGCCAACGGCATTTTCTTCGAAGTCACTCCGGACAAAGAAATCGTTTGGAAATACGTCAATCCCATGCAAAAGACCGGCGGACCAGGGAGCGCCCCAACCCCCGGAGCCGTCTTCCGCGCTTATCGATATGCTCTCGACTACTCGGCCTTTGCCGGGAAAACGTTGCAAGGCGGCCAGACGGTGGAAGAAATGCTCGCGTCCGAGCGACCGACGCCCTAATAAGCCTGCGCTCTCTTGAGACACTAACCCGAAGCGTCAGCGAGGGATCCCTCGCTGACGCTTCGGGTTAGTGTGATGACTGAGCGACGCCACGCATCACTTCGGCGTATGTCCAAGCAGCAAATGACGTCCCTGCTGCTCGATCGTCTGTTTCACCGTCCCGGCCAGCATCGCCAAAAATGCCGGCAATTCCACCTCCACATGTACCGCTTGATCGTCCACCGTGAGATGGCCCTTGATCGTCTGACCCATGGCCCCCGCTGAAAAATCGAGCCGGTCGCCGGCCCAGGTTTCGTGAAGGCTGGTCAAGAGCGGGCCCTGCTGCCGCCGCAGTGTGCGGACTTGCTCTTGAATGCGGCGCTTGGCTTCGGCGCGCGTCAACTGATGCGGAATCGTGGCTGTGATGCTCGGCATCGTGGATTTCCCTTTGCGGAAGATTTTGCATTGCCCGATAATTCATGGTAACACAGGGCGGCGCGATCTCGAAGCGCGGATGGCTTGTAAGGTTTTCGGCAAACCCTGGTACTACCTTGCTGAGGACGCGAGTTCCATGCCTGAGTGGCCAAAAACGCGGGTGACGCTCCTGGGCCGGCTGAGCGATACGCAAGACAAGGCGGCCTGGGAGGAATTTGTTGCGCTCTATGGTCCCTCGATCTTCAGCTTTGCCCGGCGCCGCTTGCCCCAGGACGAAGATGCCGCCGATGTGATGCAGGAAGTGTTGAGCGCGGTCTTGAGAGGAACCTATCAGCGTCCCAAGGGGCGCTTTCAGAAATGGCTGCTGACGATTTTGCTCAACAAGATTCGCGACTTTCATTCGGCCCAGACCCGGCGCGGTCAAGTGTTGGCCGAGTCGCGCATCGCTTTACGCCTCGAAGACGAGGCCGCTGCCGCCGAGGAGGAATGGGAAAAAGAGCGTCGCCAACATCTCTTCCATGCCGCGGCCGACCGTGTCCGTGAGCGGTGCAATCCTGCGCACTGGGAAATCTTCGTCAGCACCGCACTCGCTAACCAAAGCGGCCAACAGGTCGCGCAAGCATTCAAGCTCACCGTGAGCAATATCTACGCCATCAAGAGCCGGATTTTGAAGGAGATAAAAGAAGAGATCGAGCAATTGGAGGAAGAGGAATGAGCTGTCCGCCTGCCGAGGTCTGGCCAAGGCTGTTGGGGCGCGCATTCGCCGATTCTTCCGCGGTGGAACTGGCCCATCTGGATCACTGCCCGGCCTGTCAGGCGGCGGTCGAGCAACTGATGATGGGCGAGCGCGGCTGGGCGGCAATCGCTGCCGAGCTTCGCGGAGATGCCGCTCCCGTCCCCCGTGCTGCGGCGGACGTTGGAACAGTTCAAAAGAGCCTATCCCACCGGCAGTACGCTCGAGCGCTTCGATGGCGCCTCTTAAGCCCAAGGGAAGTGACAGGTGGTTTGATGTCGAAAAACGATGTGGACAAAGAAGCGCTCGCCAAGGATGCCCGCCGCGCCGACGCCGCCGCGCTGCGCAGAAGATCATCGTCAACATGGAAAAGGTCATCATCGGCAAGCGCGCCCAAATCACGCTGGCTCTGGTCGCCTATTTATGCGAAGGCCACATCTTGCTGGAGGACGTGCCGGGGGTGGCCAAGACGATGTTGGCGCGCGCCCTGGCGCGGAGCGTCGGCTGCCTCTTCAAGCGCATCCAGTGCACTCCCGATCTGCTGCCGACCGATGTCACGGGCGTATCGGTCTTCAATCAGAAAACGGCCGAGTTCGAATTCAGGCCCGGGCCGATCTTCGCGCAAACGCTGCTCGTCGACGAGATCAACCGCACCACTCCCCGCACGCAGGCTGCCCTCCTCGAAGCGATGGCCGAGCGCCGCGTCACCGTGGATGGGCAGGGTTACGGTCTCAAACCCCCGTTTCTCGTGATCGCAACGCAAAATCCCATCGATCATGAAGGAACGTTTCCGCTGCCCGAGGCGCAGCTTGACCGTTTTCTGATTCGCCTGGCTCTGGGTTATCCCAACCTCGAGGAAGAATCCAAGATGCTGCAGCGGCTACAGCGCGGCCACCCCATCGATGAGCTGGCCGCCGTCGCCCAAGGGGCGGACATCGTGGCTTGCCAAGACGCGATCCGCGAAGTGCATGTCGATGACAAGGTCCGCCGCTACATGCTCGAGCTCGTCCGCGCCACCCGCGACAACGAGGATGTGCTTCTAGGCGGCAGCCCGCGCCTCGCTGGCGCTGTATCGCACCGCGCAGGCAATGGCCGCCATCGCCGGCCGCAATTTCGTGTTGCCGGACGATGTCAAGAAGATGGTCCTTCCGGTCCTTTCGCACCGCGTCATCCTGCGCCCTGAGGCACGCATCCGGCGCATCACACCCGCGATGGTGCTGAGTCGGATTTTGGCTGACCAAGCCGCCCCCGTGCCCGCCGGGCAGGTGCAAGAGGATTCGTGGAAATAAATTAAAGACGGAATCGTGAAGTGAATGTTGAACGGCTCTCCCGAGCCGTTCGTTAACTCAAAACGGCTCAGGAGAGCCGTTCCACAAAGTTCGCCACGAAAGACGCCCTTCGCTTCATTCAACCAATTGCCCCGGTATCCCGCGCAGCGTGTGTTCGCGGGCAGCAATTCCCCTTTCATCGCCAATGAAAGCGGCTCCAAAACGGCGCCGGCCTCGAGCTCCGCATCATACAGCACCACCGAGCGTGGCCCGACCGCGAAGCCGGGCCCGACGCGCACGTGCGACATCTTCATCACGCGATCCTCGAACAAATGCGTTTGCAGCGACGTGCCCGAGCCGATCATGGCGTCCGCCCCCACATGCACCAAATCGAACTCGGTGAGATAGGTCGTGTCCAGGTAAACGCGCGCGCCGACGCGGGCGCAAACAAACGCAACAGCGGAGCGAGCAGCGGCGTTCCGGTGAACCAACGCAACAAAAAGGGGACGGCAACATTCTCGTAAAGTGCCGTGACAAGTTCCGTCCGCCAAACGAAAAACGACCACATCGGCTCGACGCGCGGCCGATAGCGGCCCACGATCAACCATTTGAGCGCCGCCACCAGGGCTGTCGCCGACAACGCCAAGCCCAGATAAAGTCCCGGCAGAACCAACGTCAGTTGCACCGCTGTCAGGCTGCTGAGTCGGCACACCGCCAGCACGCCCAGCAAAAAGCTGGCATACATGATCGTCGCCGGCAACACGACGCGGAAAAACTCGACCGCCAGGCGGCAGGCCACCAGCGACGCGCACGGGCGGTAGGTCACCGATTCCGCGAATTGCTCGCTCATCTGGCGGCGCAGGCAAAAAGATGGCCGGCGAGCCAAGCCACGAAGTGCCCTCCTTGAGCGGGCTGAGGGGCATAGGCGGGAGGACGCCGAGCACGCCGCGTAATAACGTCTCCGGAGCCGCGAGCCACGATGGTCGCTCTTCACGCGGCACCGGCGGGGGCACCGATTGCACGCCGATCAGGCTGCCCCGAGGCAACCGCAAGTCGCTTGGCACTAAAGCCGCATTGCCGACAAAGCAGCGTGGCCCCAATTCGGTCGTTCCCAAGGCCATGGTGCCGCGGTGGTGCCTGGCAGCGCCACCACTGCCAAATCCGCGACAAAGCTTTCGGGACCAATCACCAACAGATCCGGGTCAATGTTGGCGACCGTGGAGACTTCCGCGCGGCGGCCGACGCGTGCTCCCAGCGCACGCAACCAGGGAGCCGTGTAAAGCGTGGCGTAAAGCGAATTGGTCAAAGCCAGGCTCAGCGCCATCAATTTGTCGGCGAACCACTTCCGCAGACCGAACCACGACCGCAGCGGAACGAAACCGACGCGGGCGTGCCGCAAGGCCAATCGTTTACCGACACCAATCGCCAGGCATGCGGACAGGACAAACAGCAGGCCGGCGGGCAATAGCGCCAGCATTTGCGTGATTCCAATATCTCTGCCATAAACAAGGAGTGCACCGGGCGCGAAGATGATCCAGGGGAGCATCTCCAGGATCGCCAGGCCCGCGATAAAACCTACGCTCAGCGGCGCGGACCATTTTTCGGCCACGGAACTGTCGGCCATCTGCTGGAGTTGAGCATCATCGGCCACCCGGCACGACGGCGATCCGGCCCAGCATTGCGCGCCGGCAACCACCTGGCCGCGCGCGACCAGCGATTGCTCGCCAATGCTGGCGCCATCACCAATGTTGGCGTCGAGCATCACGACGGAGTTGGTGCCGACAAAAACACCGGCGCCGATCCTGATGGGGGCGACGTTGAGCCAGCCGTCCTCCACGATGAAGGAGACCAAATCCGCGCCGTAACCGATGCTCGTGTTGCCGCCAATTTCGATTTGGTCCGGCAGCCAAATCTTGGACGTGCCCAGATGGCAACCCTGCGCCGATGCGGCGCCGAACAATCGCAAGTACGGCGCCAAGAGAGGCGAGCCGGCTAAATAATCCAGCGGCGCCAGGCCCATCAACTTGCGCGCCAGCCACCACCGGCAATAAAACCAGCCCCACAACGGATAGCGCCCCGGCGCACTCGGCCCAACAAAAGCCACTTGCCGACTACCGGCACGCCGAGACTGATTGCGACCTCGCCACTGCGGCGACCGTGCCCGTAATCCAGTTGAGCCCCGGCGCCCCGCCCGCGGCGTCGACCCGCCAACCACGCCAACGGCACGCCGAGAACCATCAGGGCGAAGTAGAGCATCACCAGTTGCGCCAGCCCGCATCTCCACACGCGCCCGTTGCCGTGCCGAAGCGGCGGTGCCGCCTGCGCCGCGGCATGCGCCGGATGCGCTGGCGATATGTTGCGCCAGCCCGCGAATCGTCGGATGTGCATACAGGTCCGCCATCGCCAGTTGGTGCAAGGCCGGATTGTGCCGCAGATCGGAAATCATCCGGGCCGCGAACAACGAATGGCCCCCGAGATCGAGAAAAAAGTCGGCCTCCACGGAAATAACGGGGTGGCCAAAGACTCGGCTCCAGGCGCCGGCCAATTCCTTTTCCAGCAACGATGCGGGCAAAACAACGTCTGCCCGCAGCGCCGACGCCAGTCGCGCCGAGACCGGTGCGGGCAAGCGCGAGCGATCCGCCTTGCCGCTGGCGAGAACGGGCAGACTGGCGAGGATTTCAATGAACGCCGGCACCATGTGCGCGGGCAACCGCCGCTTGAGCGCTTCGTGCAGTTGAGCTCGCAGCGCGAGCCGGTCCGCCGCCTCGCTCACGGTGACATACGCAACCAACTCCTGAACCTGGCCATCGCCGGACGCCACGTTGACCACCGCGCCGCTGACATCATCCTCTTCGCGCAACACCGCCTCGATCTCGCCCAACTCGATGCGATAACCGCGAATCTTGACTTGATTGTCGATGCGTCCGAGGAACTCGATCTCCCCATCGGGCATCCAGCGTCCCAAATCGCCGGTGCGATAAAGGCGCGCGCACGGGCAACTCGGTGAAAGGATCGACGATGAAGCGTTCCGCCGTCAACTCCGGTCGATTGACGTAACCGACGGCCACGCTCGGACCGCCAATGCAAATCTCGCCGCTGGCCCCGGCGCTGCACGCGCCGTAATTGCTCATCCAAAATGTGCACGCTATAGGTGGGCAAAGGCCGGCCGATGGTCACCGGCTGGCCGGCGCGCAATTCGGTCCAGGTGGCGGTGACGGTCGTTTCCGTCGGACCATAAGTGTTGAGCATGCGCCGGCCCGGCTTGCTCCAGCGCTCGATCAGGTCCGCCGGACACGCTTCACCTCCCACGAGCAAAGTGCGCAGGGTCGGGATATCGCGCTCGATGGTGGCCAGCAGCGTCGGCACGCAGCACAGCACGCTGATTCGTTGCTCGATCAGGAAGTCGGTCAGGCCGGCGCCCAGCCGCCGATGATCCGTCGGCCCCGCCACCAAGGTCGCGCCGGCGGCGAACGTGGGCCAAATCTCTTCGATCGAAAAATCAAACGCGAGCGTCATCCCCTGGTAGGCACGATCGCTCGCGGCCACGTCGTAGATGGGAGTGCACACCGCCAAAAAGTTGACGATGCTCGCTTGCGTGACTGCGACGCCCTTGGGCCGGCCGGTTGTGCCCGACGTGTAAATGATGTAGGCGAGGCTGTCGGTGGGCGGTTCAATGTTGAGTCTGGCGTCCGATTCCAACGCCACACCGGGCGCGTCATCCAGAGACAGCACGCGGCAAGCGACGCCCGCAATGGAAGGACCGAACGCGGTAGTCGTGATGAGTAGGCCCAAGCCGGCGTCCTCGGCGATGAACCTCAACCGGTCGGGTGGAAACGAAGTGTCCAGTGGGACAAACGCCGCGCCGCATTTCAGCGTGGCCAACAAGGCGACATAGGTGTCGATGGACCGCTCGAGCAGCAAGCCCACGCGCACGCGGCGCCGATGTTTTGGCGAGCGATGAAGCGCCAGGCGGTTGGCCCTGGCCTCCAAATCGGCGTATGTCAGCGATTCTTTATCGCAAACGAGGGCCGTTGCCTGCGGAACGCGATCTACCGTCTTCTCGAAAATTTGGTGCAAGCAACCAAGGGGCGGCGCCGGCCACGAGACGACTCCGTCGTTGTTGTGATCGGCTCCAGACATGCGACCGTTGGTCCCTCGCGCAAAAAAATCTGTTAAATTCCGAACCCTGCTGGAATAAACGTGGCTGGCGTGAATCAAGAAGCGCAAGGCATCTCGGGGCGGGGCATACTCGGTCCATTGTAGGGAAGGGAAGGATCGCGGTCGACGTGAACCGGAAATGCCCGACGCTTCCGGGAGTGAGGCGGCTATGTCTTGCGGGGAACTTGGATCACCTCATCCACGCAGCATGATCTTATTGTGGGAGGTACTTCAAGCTGCGCGATGAGGTGATCCAAATTCCGCGACTGCTAGGCGTTCGATACCGCTTTGGTGCGCACCGCTACCTGGAATCTCGGCATGGCTTGCTCTAGCGGGAAATGACTCGCCGCGCCCGCCGCATCGCAAGCCGCTTCACAGGCGCGGGCTTTGTCGTACTCGGCCTGCGCCAGGAAGCGGAGCGTCGAACTCCAGAGCGGCTTCTGCCAAGCGCAGCAGCAGGCTTCGGCGCTCGGCCAACAGCGTGCGTGCGCGGCATGCTTGACGCTCTGTCCTTCCCAATTTCAGCGTCCAGCGAGTTGATGACGCCTCCCAGGTATCCATCGTCTATACCCGCGGCCAGCATCCGCTCCGCTAGGGCATATTTGGCATCGAGAAGCGCTTGTTCGGGCACGATCTTGCGCCGCAGATTGGCGGCATTGGTGATAAGGCTAATAAGGCGCTGGAGCACCATCGCGATTCTCCCCAAACATTTGGCTGGATTATGTTGACTTCCGATATGCGGGTAAATCATTCCTGCGACGCGAACGAATGGGTTGAATTCAAGCAATTCGTGGGCCGATGAGCCGAAAAATTCGAGAAGGATGATTCGCCCGGACCGAACCATCGATGGCATATGAATTGCTAAATTCATTGGTTCACGCCATTTTGTTTGGCGGTGTCAGCACATCAACGGCTTTACCCAACGCGAAGGAGTACATCATGGCCCTGAAATCTCTGCACGATCTCTATGTGAATGAACTCAAAGACCTTTACAGCGCCGAAAATCAGCTGGTCAAGGCGCTTCCCAAAATGGCCAAGGCGGCCAATTCCCCGGAATTGCGCGACGCGATCAACGAGCACTTGGAAGTGACCAAGGGCCAAGTCCAACGCCTCGAAACCATATTTAAAGAGCTCGAGACCAGCCCCAAGGGTAAAAAATGCAAGGCCATGGAAGGCTTGATCGAAGAGGGCAAAGAAGTCATGGAAGAAGAGGCAGCACCCGGTGTGCTCGATGCCGCCCTCATCGCCGCCGCCCAGCGCGTGGAACATTATGAAATCGCTGGCTACGGCTGCGTGCGCACTTTCGCGAACCTTCTCGGCTTCGAGGAAGCCGCGGGCCTTCTCCAGGAAACCTTGGACGAAGAGGCCGATGCGGACAAAAAGCTGACCGAGCTCGCCGAATCGGTCATTAACCTCAACGCTGAAGAAGAGGGCGAAGAGGAAGAAGAAGGTGAGGAAGAAGAAGGAGAGGACGAAGACGAGGATGGTGCCGAGGACGAAGGCGAAGCCGAAGAGGGCGCGGACCTGGAGCACGAGGTTTCCCACGGCAGCGGCCGTGGTCGCAAATGAATTCGACGCAACACTAACCCGAAGCGTTAGGGAGGGTCTTTTGGATTCGACACACTAACCCGAAGCGTTAGCGAGGGCTTTTAACGATCCCTCCCTAACGCTTCGGGTTAGTGTACATAAATGTACGCACATTTCTCATTTGCCTCGGCTAAAACTCAACCGTAAGATGATTATTGGGAATTGACCTTCCTTATTCTTAGGCACTCCGCTGCCTAACGAATTATAAGTTGGTGTTGTCCAAGGTTACACGAGACCATCGAATGCTCAAAGAAGCCTCCCCAGTGTTGCCGAAAACGGTGGACGAGACCAGCACGGCGCCGCGCCCATCGGTGCCGCGGCGGCTGCTGATTGTCGACGATGATGAAGCGACCTGCCAGCAAATGAAGCGGTTGTTGGAAATCAATCCCGCGCTGGACATTTCATTTCAAACCGACGGTCTCAAGGCGCTGGAAGAACTGACTCACCAAGAATACAGCATCGCCATCACCGATTTACGCATGCCCAAATTGGATGGCATGGAGTTGATTCAGGAAATCCAGCGCCGCCGCTTGTCCGTGAGCGTGATCGTGACCACGGGCCACGGCAGCATCGACGAAGCCGTGCAGGCGATTCGCCTCGGCGCGACCGATTTTCTCACCAAGCCGATCGATCTCGATCATTTGCGGCGCGTCATCGACCGGGCCTTGCGCGAACGGGCCTTGCTCGATGAGGTCGCCCACCTGCGCATGCAGCTTGAAACGACCTACACGTTTCAAAACATCCTCAGCAAAAATCCCCGCATGCACGCGGTTTTCGAGCTCATCAATCACGTGGCCGACACCAACAGCACCGTCCTCATCGAAGGCGAAACCGGCACCGGCAAGGAACAGGTGGCCCGCGCCATTCACGGTGCTTCCAGCCACCGCAATGGTCCCATGGTCGCCGTCAATTGCGCCGCTCTTCCCGAAACGCTGCTCGAAAGCGAGCTCTTCGGCCACGAGAAAGGCGCCTTCACCGGCGCCGTCGGCCAACGGCCGGGACGCTTCGAGATGGCCAACGGCGGCACCCTTTTTCTCGACGAGATCGGCGACGTGCCCGCTACCATGCAGGCGAAATTGCTGCGCGTCCTTCAGGAACGCTCGTTCGAGCGCATCGGCGGCTCCAAGGCGATCCAAGTCGACGTGCGCGTCATCGCGGCCACCAATCGCTCGCTGCACAAGATGGTCGAAGAGGGCAAGTTTCGCGAGGACTTGTTTTATCGATTGAACGTCATCAAAATCGTTCTGCCTCCCTTGCGCGAACGGCCCGAGGACATTCCCGCTCTTGGCCACGCACTTCACCATGAAGTTTGCCCGTGCCAACGAGCCGCCCAAAAAAATCCAACCCGACGTCATGGAGCTCCTTGCTCAATTATCCCTGGCCGGGCAATATCCGCGAGCTCGAAAACGCCATCGAGCGCGCCTGCGTGACCACGCGCAGGCCCAGTGATCGAAATGCACAATTTACCCCCGATCTGGTGGCTCCGGTCAAGGCGAAGCCGCTCTGGGACCTGGACAAGCCGCTAACGGTCCTGCTCAAGGAAACGCTCGCCCAAATCGAGGAGCAATACATCCGCCGTGCTTTGCAGAAAACGCAAGGGCACGTCGGTCGCTGCGCCCGCATTTGCGGCCTTTCCCGGCGCAGCATCACCACCAAGATCGCTGAATATAAATTGGACAAATCGGTGTTCAAGGGAGACGATGACGACAATGTTTAGCCGCGACGCGCAGCAGAGGCCTGGATCGTCAAAAATGAGGGGGCTTACGCCCCCCGCTCGCCTGGCGCTCCACTTGACCGGATCACCGAACTCTCCTATCATCACGTAAATCAACGTATCCCCGAGCCCATTCCCGACGACAGGAGCGTCTGCCGCATGAAAGCGGAACATCGCAAAGAATTGGAAACGAACGCCCTGGCTGACCGCGTGGGCCGCGTGATGCAGGGCATGAAGCAAAAACCGCAGAAGCGGACAATGCTCTGGGTGGTCTTGGCGGGCGTGGTGATTGTCGTTGTTTGGCTCTTCTTCCGCAAAGCCGAAGTCCAGCACGTCGACAATGCCGAACGCTGGGCGAAATTCGAGGACGGCCACCAGCAACTGCTCACGTCGCTCATCCAGCAGGATCCCGGCACGAACGCCGCCAAGGCCGCCGAATTCGAGCTTTACTATAGCGAGTTGCGGACGATGCTCCGCTACTTGGCCACCAATCCTAAAGACGCGCTGAAAAACCTCGACAGCCTCGACGAAGTGTACGCCAAGCTGGCCGAGCAAAGTCGAGACGACAAGGTGCTTTTGCCCGAAGCGCTGTATGCCCGGGCCGTGATTGCCGAAACACGCCTCATCAAACCCGAAGAAAACTGGCAAGCCGCGCTGGACGCCTACAAGGTGGTCGCCGACAACCACAAAGACACCGCCCTGGGCAAGCTGGCCCAAAAGCGCGTTGAGGTCTTGAACGACAAGCAAAAGCGGGACGAGGTGCTCAAGGTCTACCAAGATTTGCGCATCGAATTCGTCCGCGAAGATCGCCTGCCGACATTGCCTCCGGGATTGAGCCCTGGCCAACCCGCCCGCTGGAACTACCCGGGCTGCCCGGCAAGGACAAATAAGCCACGCCGTCAAAGAGCCGCGCACGCAGTAAGCGGTTTGGGCCTTGCACCAGCGTCAACCGCTTACTGCGTGCGCGGCTCTTTGACGGCGCGGTTCCTCCATCCCCATGGCCGACATCGACGACGATCTGGACGAGGAAGTCTTAGCCATTCCCGGCGTCGGCCGGGCCGTTGACCTCACGGTGCAAGCCAAAACCGCGGGCCAGCGACTGGACCAATATCTCACGGCCCAATATCCCGACTTTAGCCGCTCGCTGATTCAAAAGGCGATCCAGGCGAACAGCGTCACCGTCAACGACGGTCCCACGAAAGCCAGCTTCAAAGTCCGCGTCGGCGATCACGTTCGCATTTGGCTGCCTGAAGCGACCCACGGCCCGCCGGCCCCCGAGAATATCCCGCTCGATATCCTTTACGAGGACGAGTTCCTGGCCATCGTCAACAAACCGTTCAACATGGTCGTCCATCCCGCCAAGGGGAACTGGTCGGGCACGCTCGTCAACGCTCTGCAATATCACTTCGGCAGCGAACTGAGCAAATACAACGGCGACTACCGCCCCGGCATCGTCCATCGGCTCGACCGCGACACCAGCGGTGTGATCCTTGTCGCCAAGGAGGAAGCGACGCACCGCGATTTGGCGATGCAGTTCGAGACGCGGAAGGTCTTCAAGGAATATATCGCGATTGTCGCGGGCGTCTTGGATCGGGACAGCGATTACATCGAGCGGCGCATCATCCACCACGCCGCCGACCGCGTCAAGATGATGGTCACCGACTCCGAAGATGGCAAGGAAGCGACCAGCTTTTACGAGGTGATCGAACGCTTTCGCGGCTATACGTTTTGCCGCATTCAACCCAGACGGGTCGCACGCATCAAATCCGCGTCCACCTCGCCAGCATCGGCTGTCCCGTGGTGGCGGACAAGCTTTATAGCGGCCGCGCTTGCCTACGCTTATCCGACCTTGATCCTGCAGATCGATCCGGCAGACAGACGAACTTGATCGCGCGGCAAGCCCTGCACGCCCACCGCCTGCGCATCAATCATCCCAAGCTCAAACGTGCCATCACGGTCGAAGCGCCCTGCCGGCGGAGTTCGAGAAGATATTGGTGGCGGTGCGGCACCTGCGACCCGCCAAAGAGCCGCGCACGAAGTAAGCTGCTTTTATCGTCAGCAGGCTCCGCCTGGTCGCGAGATTGTTGCAAAACAGCCGAAGTCCCGCTCGGCAAGCGGAACCTACACAGCCGGCACCATCTGCGGCCGCGGCCCACGCCGCCAGACAATCACTCCCAATATCAGCGCCGCGATCAGCACGACGATGCTGATGTTTTGCGACAGCGTCATGTTGAAAGCGACCGGCTCCGTGTCGGTGTGCAACATTTCGTTCAGAAAGCGGTGCACGCCATAGCCCAGCATGAAGAAAACCATGACCGAGCCATCGTACGCGCTCGAGCGGATAATAGGAGAGCAAGAAAAAGAGCAGCAGCACCATGCTGATCGTCTTGTAGATTTGCGTCGGATTCAGACCGATGCTGAGCGACAAACGGACCGATGTTGATGGGAATTTCACCCTGTGTCCCCCGGCGCATGACGGTGAGCCTAAGCTCGGTTTCGCCGCGCGGCCAATAGGGCGGCAACAACACTTTTTCCAGGTCGTAGTAGTTCTCGATCTTTTCACTGCCGTTGACTTTCACAATCTCGTCTCCCGGCTTCAGGCCCGCTAATTCCGCCTGCGAGCCAGGCTCGACCGAACGTACTATATTGGTGCGGCGTAAGGAATCAGCGGTCGCTGTATCCAAGGTGAAGCCGGCCATCGTTTGGTAGCCCCGCTTGACCATCGTCTCGACCGCCGGCGCCGAGATCGGAAATGAGATATGCGGGCACGACTCGCAGGCGACGTTGCCGTAACAGCAACCGTTGAGCAAGCAACCAACCCGCCCCAGGGCCAGGCCCAGAGCGGCGCACGGCGGGTGAGATCGGCCACCTTCCAGTGGAAATGTGATCGGC
>CAVVSQ010000004.1:0-786671 GCA_963750865.1 uncultured Planctomycetota bacterium | reverse complement strand
GGGTCACACCGATTCGGGACGCTAACTCTCGGCGATGTTTTCACGAAGGAGTCGATCAATGCACAAGTCTATTCTAGTTATCGCGTGCAGCCTATTGTGCTTGGTGAGTTTCCTAGCCGGAACGTCGGAAGCCAAGGGCGGGCACGGCGCTCGATCAAGCGGCGGCCGTGGCCAGGCCCACCACACCAAGATCCCTCCAATAACGGCGTATCAGCCAAAGCAGGCTAAGCACGATCACAAGCATAAGCACAAACCAACGATGGCGGACGTTGAGGGTGAATTGGACGCACCCTCAGCGGATGCCGACGAGGCGGAAGAGGCTCAGAATGGTGAAGAGGACCAGGAAGCTGAAGAGGCGGAAGCGGCCATTTACGGCGTCGAGATTACCGGGTTATTCAAGGGCACCGCGGCCAAAGAGGGCCTGGAGATCGGCGACATCATTCTGAACTTCAATGGGACGCCCACGCCAACCTTCGAGGCGCTGGCCGATGCGGTCGCTCGCTCCGGCCCTCAGGCCCAAATCCTCGTTATCCGCGAAGACGGCGGCGAGCGCGAGACGGTCACCCTATTCCCCAAGGAGGGGCGCATCGGCCTGTCCGGGGAGCCTGTTCGCGTAAGCAAGTGATTAAGCGGTGCATTATGGAAGTGCTTCCAAACGCATTGGAAGCAACATCATCCATCTTCTTTGATTGGAGGCAATCATGAGTCTTTTAATCTCCCTCGACGTACTGGGTTTCGCGGGTGTTTCCATTGCGATTCCGCAGGCAAGCCAAGCGAAAGCGCCTGCGTGCCGTCCTTCGTCTTGCCGCCCGCCGTGACCCGGACGCGGTCGCCTACGGCCAGGGCGGGCCTGGGAACAAGAATTGATCGACGCCCTACCGCGACTGTTGGATTACGCGATTGTTGACGAAAGCATAAAAGAAGATGCTGTTTGGCGCATAAGCCATAGATGGATGCCTGAAGTTCAACGGGCGTTCCAATCCAAAGCGCTTCCACGGCTATGTGGCTTTTGTGTTCGCCAGTCGTCCCGCGCTTGCCCGGTTCGCCATGGGGCATGATCAATTCCTAGCCACGCTAGCCGCCGCTCGCGCCTCGATATATGTCGGAAAACGTGGAGAAAACGCCGTCCTACGCTTGTAGCGAGTTCGACGGCAACCACACGAAGCGGGTAGTCAACGTCATCGGGGAGTAAGGAGTAAACATGTTAGATCAACCGATCGGTAAAGACAGTGGCCTGCAGAGGTCACTAAATCTGGACAAGGTCGCCCTTGCTTTTTCCGTCGGCCTTGCCATTTTCGGTGTAAAGATGGGGGAAAAAATCGGAGAGCAAGTGGGAGGCGAGCCTGGTTACTGGATTGGAATGCTGCTCGGCG
Source organism: uncultured Planctomycetota bacterium (assembly GCA_963750865.1). GTDB lineage: Bacteria > Planctomycetota > Planctomycetia > Gemmatales > Gemmataceae > CAVVSQ01. The sequence goes on along the minus strand of CAVVSQ010000004.1, from coordinate 785,298 downwards.
CAGTAATCGTGCCAGCTATCGGGATGTCACTGCTTGTGACCGTGAGACGCTTCTCGAAGTGAGGTTGACCGCGACGGTGCGTGGCGGCGCAGATTGAAAACCTGAAGCAGCGCGGACTGCTGGAGGAAACGCTAATGATCTGGATGGGTGACATGGGCCGTACGCCCCAATCGACAACGACGCCGGCCGCAATCATTAGAGCATTTGTTTTTCCATCTTGGCGGCGGGCGGTGGTCTGCGCGGTGGTCGAGTGCTCGGCTCATAACGGCAGGATGTGCCACAGAAGTTCGTGTCGGTGGCCCCAACCGAGACGTGGCGGTTGGGGCGGCTGCCGGCGCACCCGTCGTTGCCTATCCGGTCCCCGATGCCACTTTCGCGCCTCCGCTACCACGTTAAAATCGAATGGCCTCGTTTAGGATCCAAAGAAGAAAGGCGTTGCTCAAACAACGTTTCGCAGTGGTCAACGCCGGCGTGATGGGCCAGGTTGTTACGCGTGTCGATGCTCTCATGGGTGGCCGAAAGGGTGCCTGGGAGTCTGCGTCAACGGGCCGGATCGTCCGTGATGCGCCGAAACGAGCGCCGCACGAGGCCGATCACAGTCCAGCCACTCACCATGCCCACAAAATATACGATGCCCACAAGACTCGCGAGAGAATAGGAATCGCTCCAATCGAAAAAACGAAGCTTGACCACCTCTTGGTTTTGAAAAGCGAATACCGCTACTGCTCCTGCGAGCATCAACAGAATCAAAAGACAAAATACGCGCATAAAGATTCTCCTTGATAAAGCACTCGCTGGCACTTAACACATGAGGATGGCCGGAGCGGCATTTATTGGGCTAATAGGTCACGCTGTGATGAGTGGCCAGCGTTCACGAAACACCGTGAAGAAGCCCATGCCGTACTTCTCCATGAACGTTGGTCAGCCGCCGCTGGATGCCGTTGTGATAAAACGTCAACCGTTCATGGTCGATGCCCAGCAAATGCAGCACGGTGGCGTGGAAGTCGTACCAAGGGACGACATTGTCCACACTGCGATAGCCGATCTCATCGGTGGCCCCATAGGCGAAGCCGGATCTTAAGCCGGCGCCGGCGAGCCAGACGCTGAAACCGTTCTGATTGTGGTCGCGGCCCAGGCCAACGACATTGGCGGCGGACTGCGTGAAGGGGGTGCGGCCAAATTCGGACGTGAAGAGCACCAGGGTGTCGTCGAGCATGCCGCGGCGGCGCAGGTCGCGCAGAAGCCCAGCGACGGGGCGATCGATCCGCGGCGCTTCCTGGCCGTGGTTTTGCCGCATGTTTTCGTGGCCATCCCAGTTGATGCGCGGATTGCCGAACGAGCCGCCGGAAAAGAGCTGCACGAAACGCACGCCTCGTTCGAGCAGCCGTCGCGCCAGCAAGCAGCTTCGGCCAAAATCGGCTGACTCGGCGCGATCCAGCCCATAAAGCGCATGGGTTTCGCGCGTTTCGCCGGCCAGATTGGCAACCTCCGGCACCGCCAGCTGCATCCGTGCCGCCAATTCATAGCTGCGAATGCGGGCGCTGAGAACGTCGTCGCCGGGTCGATCACTCTGATGTTGCCGGTTCATCGCCTCGAGGAGCGTTCGCGTCGCTTCGTCCGCGCCACGTTCGAGCAGCGCGCGGGAAAAAGATCGTCGATCGGCGTGCCTTGCCCTCGGAGCGAAACGCCCTGGTGTCGCGCAGGGAGGAAGCCGTTGCTCCAATTGATGTTGCCGCTGGCCGGCAGACCGCGCGTGTCGGGAATGACCACGAACGCCGGCAGGTTCTCGGTCAAGCTGCCCAGCCCATACGAAAGCCAGGCCCCGAGTGTGGGAAAGCCGTTAAGGCGAAACCCGGTGTTTTCCTGAAACGTCGCGGGAGTGTGGTTCGAGGTGTCGGCCACCATGGAGTTGATGACCGTCAATTCGTCGGCGACTTCGGCCAGGTTGGGAAACAGATCCGAAATCCACAGCCCGCTCTGGCCGCGCTGACGGAACGGCCAATCGCTTTGCCGCAACAAGCCGACCTGGCCGAAGAACACATCAGGCCGTTCGCCGGCGCTCAAGGAGCGGCCGTGGAGGCGTTCCAACGCCGGCTTGTAATCAAACGAATCGACCTGACTCAAGCCGCCGCACAGACAAATGTGAATGGCTCGCCGCGCCCGCGGGGGATGATGCGGCTCCGCCATCACGCCCGGCGTGTCGGCCAACAGTCGATCCCGACCGAGCAAGCCAGCCAGCGCCGCGCTGCCCAGACCATGTGCAGTCCAGGTGAGGAAGCCACGACGGTCCAGAGCGGCACCAGGACAAGAGAGTCGGTTCATTAGGCGTCAATCCACATAAAGAAACTCATTGCTGTTGAAAATCGCCCGGCACAGCGTGCTCAGATTGTGCTGGTTCACGACCCGGCCGGGCCAGGATCAATTCCTCGGGCCGGGGGGACCGTCCGTAGGCCAGCTCATAAGCCCGCGTCACTTGTCGGTCCACAGCCGCGCCGGCCTCGCGACGCAGACGCACGGCAAAATGATCCGCCATGCGCAAGACGAAGGCGTTGTTCATCAGCGTTAACGCTTGCAACGGCGTGGTGGTGAGGGTCCGCTTGGGCGTGGCCGTCGAGGGGTCGGGGCAGTCGAGCGTGTCGAGCAACTTGCTCCGCCCGGAGTGCGCCCAGGTACGGTAAATGCTACGGCGGTTGACGGCGGCATAGTCCACGTCGATGGGGTTGTAATAATGCGTCGCCCCACGAATCACGAGCTTGAAGTCCTGGTAACCCGGTCCTCCCAGTGCGGGATTGAGCTGGCCGGCCACGTGCAGAATGGCATCGCGGACCGCTTCGGCTTCCAGACGCATGGGGGACTTGCGCCATAAGAAGCGATTGCCGGCATCGACCTTGGCGCCCCCGGGCTGAAAGCGTGATTGTTGCAGATATGTCTTGGAAGTCACGATGAGCCGGTGAAGATGCTTGATGCTCCAGGGGATAGCTTTCGGTCCTGCGCCAGTGTCCCTGGGATCCATGAATTCCGCGGCGAGCCAGTCGAGTAGCTCAGCGTGCGAAGGACGGCCGCCATTAAAACCGAAGTCGCTGGGCGTATCAACCAGGCCCGCGCCGAAGTGGTAGTGCCAGAGGCGGTTGACCATCACGCGGGGAAAGAGTGGGTTCTTGGCATCCGTGACCCAAGTAGCGAGGGCGCGGCGGCGGTCGGCGTCCGAGGCGTCGGGGGCCAAACCGAAGTCTGCATTGACGCCCATCAAGGCGGCGACTCCTCCCGGAGCGAGGAGCGGGCCTTGCTGAGCAGGCTCGCCGCGAATCAACAGGTGCGTGGTTTCCGGCGCCATCGGGACGCATGCGTAGACTTGAGCAAGCGCGGCGGCGGGGAGCGATTGCACCCGTGATGCCAGATCCGCCGCCAGTTCCTTGAGGCGCGCTTGCTTGCGCTCGCTTTCCTTGCTGACAACTGGGGACGGCAGGGCGCGCTGGCCGTGCCGAACGCCCGCGAGCGCCGCGGCTAAACGATAGTACTCTTCTTGCCGCACCGGATCGAACTTGTGGTCGTGGCAACGGGCGCAGTTTACCGTCAGACCCAGGAAGGTCTGCCCCACGGCGCCGACCATGTCCTCCAGTTCATCCTGGCGGACGATAGCGCGCATGGCGGCGCTTTGCTGCTGCTGGCCAACTGAGTCAAAGCCGCCCGCGACGAGAAAACCCGTGGCGACGATGCTACCGGGGTCCGGAGGCCGCAACACGTCGCCGGCCAGTTGCCGGCGTGCGAACTCGTCATAGGGTAGATCCTCGTTGAAGGCCCGAATGACCCAATCGCGGTAGGGCCAGGCGTTGGGGCGCAGCTCATCATGCTCGAAGCCGTTGCTTTCGCCGAAGCGGACCACGTCGAGCCAGTGCCGAGCCCAGCGTTCCCCATAGTGAGGCGAGGCGAGCAGGCGTTCGACAAGTTGGTTATAGGCGTCGGGTCGCATGTCCTTGATGAAGGCCTCGATCTCTTCGGGCGTGGGGGGCAGGCCGATCAGGTCAAACGTGACGCGGCGGATGAGAGTGCGCCGGTCAGCAGGCGGTTGCGGAGCAAGTTTCTTCGTCTCCAATAGAGCCAAAACGAAATGGTCGATGGGGTTGCCAGGCCAGGACTTGTTCGTCACGGCAGGAAGAGGCGGCCGCACGACGGAACGGAGCGACCACCAGTCAGAGCCGGCGCGGGTGTCGGAAGTGAAGCGGAAGGGGTCGATCGGATCGGTCCCCCAGGGAGCGCCGCGCGCGATCCAGTCTTTCACAAGGGCCTTTTCGGTATCTGGCAGGGCCTTTTTGGGCGGCATGTGGCCGCTCTGGACATGCTCCCAGAGGAGGCTGTCTTGCGGTTTGCCCGGTGTTACGGCGGCCCCGCTCTTGCCGCCCTTCAGCATTCCCGCCCGCGTCCCAAGAAACAGGCCGGCCTTGGGCTTGGCGCCCGCGTGGCAATCGAGACAGCGCCGCACCAGCAGGGGGGCGATGGTCGAATCGAATTGCTTGGCGGCTTCCTCTGGAGCTTGAGCCTGCGCGAACCCAGGCAAGGAGAAGATTGCCAAGCCGGCCGCCAGCATTGCGCGAACCATCGTCGTCTCGCGTCCTTGAAAAGCGTGAAGCAGGGATGGCAAAGGGGGCGGGCCGCCAATGGTCTGATTCTACCTGAGGGCAGCGCGGTCGCAAGGATTATTGAAGCAGCGTTTCACATTTTACTCACTCAACTGGTGAATTGTATTATGGGCCACCTTAAGCTGGCTGGCGAACTGGGCTCCAAGTCGGACTACGAACTGTGGTTCCGCTAAAGGATAGGGGTCGAGAAACGAATACCACGACCGGCAGTTGCCAGGTCTGGGATTAGCTTGGCGCCGACCGCCGCCAACAGCGCCGCGCCGAAAGCAGCCTCTTCGCGGTGTTGAGGAAAATGCAGCGGCATCTCGAAAGTTTCTGCGACGATTTTCGCCAAGATCGGACTTTCCCGAAGTCCATTGCCGGCGCCGACGAGGCGCTTGGGCGTCTGGCCGGTCCGCCGTGTCATCACTTCGAAACCGCCACGAAACGATCGGGCCATTCCTTCAAGCAACGCCCTAACGAGACAAGCGGGGGTGAAGTTTTCCGCGGACATGCCGTTCCAGGAAGTGCGCAGTTCCGGTTGAGCCCGTGTGCCCGTGAAATACGGTTCGCACCGTAAGTTCAACACTCCCGGCGGTACCGTTTCCGCAAGCCGGTTCATCGAGGCAAAGAGGCATTTCTCTCCCCCGGTCCCATACAGATCAACGCCGACCTGGCGGAAAAAGCGTTCCAACACGGCATACGAAGCGCCGCCGCACAAACCCGCCGCCACGAGCAAAAAACCGCCGTGTGGAAATGGCCGCGTTTCCAAGAGCGGATCCCAGGCCCAATTCTGAGTAAACGTCGCCACCTGCCCGCCCGTGCCCACGTTGACCAGGACTGAGTCGGCTGGATCGCCAACGCTGCCTAGATAGCTGGCCTGGTTGTCGCCGATGCCGACAAAAACGGGCAAACCCGCAGGTAGCCCGATCCTAGTTGCCCGATCCGATTGGAGGCCTCCCAAGAAATCCCCCGACGGTCGCACGATTGGAAACAAATCACGCTTCAGCCCGAGCGCGTCCAACAAGGGCGCATCCCAGTCACTGGCGGCAACATCAAAGAGGCCGCTGCTGGCCGCGCATGTCGCGTCGGTCACCGGCTGGCGGCGCGTTAAAGTTGCCGCAAAGTAGTCCATGAGGAAACACGCCGTGGCGCCCGCCGGCAAGAGCCCCTGTTCTTTCATCCAAAACAGCGTGGTTCCCATGTAGCCGGCGGCCAAGCGGCAGCCCGTTCGCCCCGGCGCAGTCCGCGCCGGCCAACGCGATTGCCCGCTCGACATACGTCTCGCGACCTCCAGAATACGCTTGACCGGCCCGGCGATCTTGCCAATTGATGAGAGGCGACATGGGCTCCAGTTGGCCATTCAACAAGATCACACCATGCTGCTGACCCGTTATGCCAAGCCCGGCCAAATCGGTCCGCCGTTCCGCAAGATCGGTCGCCACCGCATGAAGGCAATTACCGGCGAGTGAAACGATTTCGCGCGTCCCACTCGGAATAACCCCGCGCCTTATCGCTCTCCGCGGTCACTTGGGCGCCGTTGAGCACTGACCGACACGAAACGACTTCTCCCACACTCACGTCAAAGGCAAGCGCGGTGATCTTGGTCGTACCCAGATCGACACTCAAGACAAGCGGCACAACACGGTACTCCGCGACAAATCGAACCTGGTCCATCTTGAATCATTATGGCAATTGCGATGGCTTTCAGGCGAAATGCAAGCGACACAAAGGAAAAAACGCCGGTGGTGCGGTGCCGCCGACCGCACAGACATCTGGGCTGACTCGGACTTCCGGAAAAAGCAAACGTCGGTAATGAAGATGATAAAAAGCGGTCGAGCGGCCGGTGAATGGCAACACGGGCGAACGTGGGCGAGAGCACCCACAAAAACGCCTACTGGCAGTCTGGGCCGAGAAGCCGACAATATTCGAATGACGATACGATCATTCTCAAAAGAGGAAGCCTGGCAAATCACCTGCCACGAAGCGGGCCATGGCGTGGCAGGAGTCGTGCTGGCTGTTCGGTTCGAGCACATCGAAATAGGGGACCGCGATAACTCGGAGCATGGCTTGGTACGTGTCGGCGTCACGCTCCTAGAAAAATTCGATCACGCTTGCTCCGAGGACGAGATATTGAAATGGCAGTGGTTTTACGTCGCCCGTGCTGCCGCTGAGAATTTGCTGTTTAGAAGCTACCGTACTTACGGCTCCCGAGAGGACATGCGAATTCACGGTAAGTTCGAAGAGCTGCGAAACACCAAACGGGTCGATGGCTGGGATTGTGACGTGCTCGCTGTGACCAGGAAACTCGTCCGCGAATATGCGGAGAAGGTCGCCGCTGAATTGAACCTGCAAGAGCCGACCGACGAGGGAAAGAAGAGACTGACCGATGAACAGGTCTACGACCTTCTCGGCAAAAAGCCTCTGTGGGACACGTATTAGCAGGACAATTCTCAAGGAAGGATTGCGCCGTTGGACCGCCGAACGCGACGCGGCTCGACGTGGGCCAGATAACCGGCACCAACCCATGGCGGCGGTTGCTCCCCGAACGCCAAGTCTCGCGATCTTGACGTCCACAACTCGCGTCGGTCGCACAAGCGCACACGGCTTTTTAGAGCCAATGGGCGTGCGAGCCGCCGACACCACGGGCTCGCCTGCCCGCTCAAGTGACAGCGGAGGACCTCGAACGTGCGGCCCCCATCGTCGCTCTGAAGCACCGCGCGCCATGCCGGCCGCTAGCGGCACGGTGGCGCGTACCAAGCGCACCCGCGGTCAAGCATCGGGCCGCGCTGCGGCCTCGTCGCTAAAAAATCCGTCCGGCAAAAGCGCACGGTGCAAAGCCTGGTGGCCGTGATCGGTGCGCGAGTTCGATTGCCCGGCTGTGCCATAGACAAAGGTGCTGATTCCCAAGGGATCGCTGGCCCGCACTTGATGAGAAATCCTTCATCTTCGATACGATTAAGCGCTGTTGGTGTTGGCTTATGTGTGAAGGACGTTGTGCGTGCCCCGCCAGGCTGCTGAGATGAGACTGCTGTTACGCAGGGGGGAGTAGGTGCCTTGTGAGTAATAACGTTGTACGAGCTCACTTCGTGGGAAGCCTCGCCAACCCACCGGAAGTCCGTCGAAGAAGAGATCTTTCTCGCCCTTTTTCAACAAGCTCCAGGAAATTGAGCGCGGAGGAATTCAAAATGGCGAGGGCCATGGTCACAACGTATTTGATCACTCACGGCTCCATCACAAATCGAGGTTTTCGGGCCCTGACCCAATTGAATTATGATCAAGCCGTATCCTTTTTCAATCGAATGGTTGCCGATGGGCATTTCTTACGGGTAGGCAAAACTACCAGCATAACATATGTGCTCGCCCCGGCCGGCAATTGATGAACAATAAGGCCACTTGAGTCCGCATCGATTTCTTTTTGGCCAAATGATGTAGCCGTTTGGCACCGTCCACCCGGACGAGAAAAACCTCAAGCTCCTCGTCCTGTGCCTCGGGAGGCCCGCCCTTGCCAAGGCCGCCTTTATGTCCCTTTGGCAGTCCGAAACTCCTCTTGGGGCCTCGCCCACTGGGGCTCGCCAAAGTCCGCCTTGGTCGAGCGCAAGGACCTCGATCTGGTTGTCATTGGCGCGCCCAACCATTGCCACAAGGATTTGGTGCTTCGCTGCGCCCGCGTGGGCAAGCACGTTACCCACAAGTGTGCATGCCTTCGCGGTTTTTAACATATAGCGGACGCGTGTGCGCTCGTTTGCCGGGGTCAAATCCGTTTAACTCTTTGGCGGACCCTGGTAACCGCTGCGACGACGCTTGTGCCAGTTTTTGAAATAGCTCGCGGTGGGGCCTAGACGCATGACGCCACGGCTTCACTGCCAGGTAAAGGAACGCATCCATGATCCAGATTCTTGTGGCCGAAGGTCTGACACTAACACGGGCCGGCTATGTTGCGCTTTTGAAGGCCTGCCCTAAACTCAATGTGGTCGGAGAAGCAGCAAATGGCCACGACGCAATCCGCCTGGCCAACAAGCTTAACCCCGCCGTCATTCTGATGAACAGGGTCATGCCGGAAGTAAGCGGCATTGAAACCTGCAGGCGAATCCACACCGCACAGCCTAACATTCGCATTATCATCCTTTCCCAGGATATGACCCATCAATTCCTTTTCGAGTCCCTGCAGGCAGGAGCAGCCAGCTTTTTTCCCATGACTTCGTCTTTCATTGAACTGCTGGCGGCCATCGACGCGGTCACGCTCACGGGTGGTTATCTGAGTCCCTCGCTCACTCGAATGGCCATGGACAAGTATTATCGCCAAGCCCAAGGCCAAAATGATATAAGCGAGTTAAACACCATATCGAGACGCGAGCGGGAAGTGTTGCGGTTTATCGCGGAAGGCAACTCCAGCGTGGCAATTGCCAAAACCATGCGTATCAGTGCCCGCACTGTTGACACGCACCGCCAGAACATGATGAAGAAATTAGGCATCCATTCCATCCCGGGCCTAACCAAAATTGCCCTCCGAAATGGGCTATGTACGTTGTAGGGCCAGGTTACTTCGCCGCGGGAACTTCGTTTACCGTGTAGTACGCTTGGCGATGCAGTAACTCTTCCTTGTCCCGCGCGTGCAAGTTGCCAAGATCGAATTCATATACATGACCGCGAATCAATGTATTCAAGACCAGCATCGCAAACAAGCCGTCTTCGGATAAATGCACGGATTTGACCACGGGTGTCGTTTTCTCGATTTCCGGGCCGCCATAGCCGCTGTGGTAGGGATGCGTGAAGGTGGTAATCCGAAAGGATCTGGGGTCGCGGCCTGTCACCGCGTCGACCGGTTTCGTGAATGCAATCTTGAAGCCGTCGGGCGCGATATTGATGCTTTTGATTTCAAAAGGCATCTTGCCGTTCCATTCGAGACGTTCGAGCGCGAAAGGCTTGTTGCCGCGCACCGGCCAGCCGCGATTCGTGCCACCGCACACCAGGTTGCCCCCCGGCGTGAACACCACGTTCAAAATGCCCGTTGATAGCCCCTCGCGGAAGGGATAGCAGGCGCCTTGCCAAACGCCGTTGATCTGCTCGGTCGTGGCACGCATGATGATCGAGAGCGTGTAATCGCCGAGAAAAAGCTGATCTTCAAACGGACCGAACTTGCCCTTGGTGCGGTTCACGTCGAATCCCGTGATCGAACGCCCCATGCGAATATAAGGAAAGACAACTGCGGAGGGAACGAGTTGTTTCACTCGTTCCTTTTCGATGATTATTCGCGAGCCGGACTTGGGCATTGCGGGAACCGGGCCCAGTTCCGGAGCGTACTTGTACCAGATAAAGCTCGCGGGATGTCCTTGGAAGCTGCCGGGCGCGACAGCCTTTAAGCTGCACGAGCAATTCCACGGTCCTTGACTTTCAACGTAAAACAATGCCTTGTGTTCGTTGGGCCCGATGCCCGCCGGGCTACGCAGTCCGCTGGCCATAGCCAGGGTTTTGCCTTCGGGCGTAACCTTCATCACGAAGCCGCGAAACAACGCGTGCGATTCATAGGAGTACGACAACCCCAGCGCCACGAATAAATTGCCATCACGGTCGAACTTCGAACCAAAGGCATATTCGTGGTAATTCGCGTAACCCCAGGCATCCGAAATGGTCTCGAAGCGATTGGCCTTGCCATCCTGTTTCGTGTCGGTGACTCTCGTGAGTTCACAGCTCTGGGTGACGTAGAATGCTTTGTCCTTGTAATCCAGTCCGAAAATCTCATCGAGACCGGTTGCGTAGAGGTGGTACGACGGACTTGGCTTCTTCGCATCGATGCCGCTCATGATATAGATTTCGCCGTAGCGCGTGCCGACAGCGACGCGACCATCGGGCAGCACGCAGAAAGCGCCCGCCTCGATCACCATGCCCTGCGGGATCGGGATGTTGACCAGCGGATAGTATTCCCGCTCGCGCTCTTCCGTGCCCCAGCGAGCCCCTACCTCTTCGGCCTTGGCAGCCGAGATGGTGAGCGCACAAGCCGCGAGCAGCAACAGAAATCGGCGAAGAGCGTTACTCGAGTAATTCATAAGTAAGTGTCCGGGTAGATTGGCCTTTGGGAATGTCGAATTTGAGCAAAAGCTCTGAGGAGCTACGATCGCCAGAATTCGGACGCAGCTCCGCAGGTACTGGGGGGATGCTCAGTCGCAGTTCGGCCGTCTTGAACTGCTGCTTCGATTCGGCTTCGATCTTTCCCGCGAGCGCGCGAAACCAGACGGTGTGGTCCTTGGGGGAGTTGAATGTCAGTTGGCGCAGGAGTTGGCTATTTTTGCCTGAATTCGCAGGGGTGGAGCGGTCCTCAATCTCCGCAATTCCGCTGCGGTACATGAACGTCGGAATCGACGCGTCATCCAGGTGGTATCCCTTGAACTGGTAGCCGCGGTTCTTGGGATATAAAGGGTCGGGGTTGACCGGCGCCTCTTTGGACATCACGGGGCGAAGGGGCCAGGACATTTGCTTGTCCGCGAGAGCGAAGAATGACACATCTTGCGCGAGCGCCACGAACTTCCCAGCCGGGTGGAATGCGCCCGACCCCTGGCCGCTGCGATCGACTTGCACGAAATCGCCATGCCACAGCGCAGACAGAGTGCCCGTCTCGGCGTTGAATGCGTAGCTCAGTTTTTCCGGAAAACCGACCGCAATGCCGCGAAAGCCGGCCACACTGCTGCGGCCCCGGTATGTCCGCGTGGCATCGAGCACAACGAGTTTCGTGGCGGTGGTGTGTATCCCGGATGGATCCGCTGCCGAAGTGCCTAGCGAAAGGTAATACCAAATCGCTTCGATTTGCCGATCGGTGTCGCCGTTCAAAATGGTCTGCTGCGTTGCCCGCCCGCCGGGCCAGGAGTTGGGCATGACGGTCCGTGGGCGAAAGGCGTTTGGGTCGCGCATGTATTGATAAAACCAGCTCGGCTTGAGCCTCTGGTAGGAGATCATTAAGTCGATGCCTTTGAAGTTGGCCGATTTTCCATTGAAGGTATGACAGGCAACACAGTTCAGGGCTTTATCGCCGAGTAGGTCGTGGCCGGCGGCACGCAACTCCCGCTCGCGCGCTTCAGCTTTCGCATTCGGGCTCTCGATATCAGGTAAGAAAAACCCGAAGTTCGCGACGGTGTCTTGGCGGGCGAACAATTTCGGCAGGTGTGCCAGGTTCGACTCTCCAAATTGCGGCATACGTGTGTACATGTACGGTCTTACGCTGTCCCCATCGAACAGCATCTTTTTCAGAGCCACCGGTTTCAGTTTGGCGCCGACTACCGTCAGCGGAGGTGGAAGGCGTGCTTCATCCCCCAGATTGATTTCGCTCGTCCGAAAATGAGGATTCCGCTCCGCCGAGATGCCACCGAAGTCATCTCGAACGTGACACGCGATGCAGTTGAACGCGGTCAGCGTCAAGGCGAGGAGCGTTTTGTCTGAGGTCGGGGCGGCTGGCTGCGCGAGCGCTGCCCGAATTGCGTTTGTTTGTTCGTCGCTTAGGTTGAAGCGCGGGCTCTTACCCGCGCGCCGGCCAAGCAGCCGCGCGCCGAATTCGACGCGTGCAAGGCGGCGCAGGCGCCGCCGCGGGAATGTCACCAAGTTTGTGACACGCCGCGCAGTTGAGTCGTTGAAAATGCTCCTTGCCAAGGGCAACTAGTCTGGCCTGCAGCTGAAGCGGCCTGGCCGTCGTGTCGGCTTTGCCGAGCAGGTAACTGGCAATCGCCTTGGCCTCGACCAGCGTCAACTTCATGTCCGGCATCCGGCCCGACGGCCGCACGCGCAGCGGTTCAAAAAGGAATTCTGTCAGGGATACAAGGCTGTATTTCGTGGGAATGTGGACCAGTTGGACCACACCTTGGCGAGTCATTTCCTTGCCACTATCATCGCGCGGAGAGTGACAGGTAATGCATCCGATCTTGTGAAAGAGGGCCTTGCCCACGGAGATATCTTGTTCGCTGAGGTTTTCGTGTTGAAACTTGCGGGGTGATTGCGCAATCAGGAAATGGGTAATGGCCTCGGCGATCTTGTCCCGCTGGTCAGCAGGTTCGGCAGCCAGCATATCCGGCATGGTCGTGCTGAAATGCGACGCCGACGGGGACGCGATAAACTTTCGCAAAAACTCCGGCGCCACCCGGGCGCCCACGTTGGCTAAGTCAGGAGCCGTTCTTTCGAGCGGATGAGGAGTATCTTTAAGGCTATGGCAAGCAAGGCAGCGCAACTCCCCCAGCAACAATTGACCAATTTGCGGCTGGGAAAGCGGATGCTTGTTGGCAAGTCCAAGCACAACGGGAGCCGAAGTTGCCGTAGGGAGTATTGGCGCGATTACGCTGTCAGCATCGCGAAAGTAATCGTTTTCACGAAAAGTCCTCGCCAATATTCCTATGACCTCGGCAATTGAGCTACTTTCATCTTCGTGAAAGTTCGATGGCAACATCGCAGAACGTGAGGCGCCGCGACGCCGTCGGCCCAGTCAGCAGCTTGTCCTGGCTCGCGTTCCTCAAGGCTGGAATGGGAAACGTTACGTTCTTGTTCTTACTTACTGGAGATGGCAATGTCGAATCGATTGTCCGTGCCAGCCAAGACCTCGACTATGATCTCTTGCGAATCGCCGGGACGGATCTTGCGGAAAATGCGCTGGTTGTCAATGGACGGCTCGAGGTTGCGCGAACGGGCGTAGTCAGCCACTTCCTTCTTTTGGGCGTCGGTCCCATTTCTGAACAGTTTGTATTTCCCGGCCATCGGATTGTTCGCATTGCTCAGCCAGCGGACCGCGTCCTGGCGAATTTCCACCCAATACTTCCCGGGAACCGCGCCGACACCGGCGGCCACTTTGTATTCGCCACGCGGCCGGTTAGCCGTCGTGTTGAAGATATAGCCGACGACCGGCGGGGCGCCGACTTTGTCGAGGGGACGAAAAACGATGATACCGCGCGGCAACGGTTCGCCATCCAGGGTGACAATTCCCTCGACGGGGACGCGCTTCTCGCCTGTGAGAAAACCCTTGAGCTGCATCCAGTTATAGAGCAGCTTTGGCCACTCGCCGAGGACGGGGTCGCCGAGGGCAAAGGCGGTGCCGTGAGGGCCTTTCTCGAAGAAGTGAATTTCGGCGGGAACTCCCTTCTTGCGCAAACTTGTATACAAGTTCAGCATGCCGTTTATGGCGCCGTCTTCGGCTGTGCAAAACATGAAAGTGGGCGGCAGCGGTGCTTTCGTTTGCTCCGGCGGCGTCCCCCTCCATAAACGGGAATCAAGAAATTGGGACTGCTGGAGACGCGCTCGACAGGGTCCGACGCATCGGGCTTGCCAGGGATCGCGCTGAACGCGGCTCCGCAGATGTTGCTTGCTCCCGCGGAAAAACCGATGGTTCCAATGCGATCGGGAGCAACCTTGAACTTGGCGGCATGAGCACGCAGGAACTGCACGCCGCGCTGCGTGTCGAGCCTGGCCTCGGCGCCGGTATAGAGCGGCCCAACGCGATACCGCAAGACGAACGCCGCGATGCCACGCTGCCTGAACCATTGAGCGATCAGCACTCCTTCGAAATCGACGCAGCGGGTTTGATTGGCGCCGCCCGGGCAGACCAAAACCGCCGCTCCGGTGTTCTTGGCAGCATCGGGCAGATAGGGGTAAACCGCCGGCTTGTCTTCAAGCGAGTCTCCGGTGGCCCGCGGAGCCTCCTTGTCCCATAGCAGGATTGCCTCGGGAACCGCCTGACTGGCGGGCTGAGCCGTAGTTTGACCGACGGCCCCCATGGATGCCAGCAGTAATAGCGATCCAAGCACGCACTGGCCGATGCAGGTTTTCGCAAAGCCCATAACAATACCCCCATGAAAAAACGGCGATCCGGCGGTAGCCTATTTGTCGCGGAACAGCATCCGAGCAATCAGGTATAGATCGTTCTTCCACACGGGCCAGGCGTGGCCGCCGGAATCGATGTGCCAAACATGCGGAATGTTCTTTTCCGCAAGAGTGTTGTGGAAGCCCTCCGCGCCCTTGAATCCGCCATCTTTGTCGCCGCAGGAGACCCACAAGAGCCGGAGTTTCTTGGTCGCGGCGGCGGGGTCGGTGAGCAGGTTGGCCGCCTTGCCGCCGCCTCCGGAAAACGCGCCGATCCATGCGAAGGTGTCCAGGTGCTTCAGGCCGATGCCGAGCGACTGGCCCGCGCCCATCGACAGCCCCGCCAAAGCGCGCTGATCCTGACCTGTGTAAACGGGATAATGGGACTCGACATAGGGTATGATGTCCTTGAGCAAGTCCTCTTCGAAGGCGCTGTTGCCGCCCTTGCCTTTGCCCCCTTTGGCCCCCGGTGGCCGCGCGAAGCCGTTGGGCATAACCACGATCATGGGCACGATCTTCTTGTCCGCGTAGAGGTTGTCGAGGATGACATCGGCCGAGCCCTTCTTCTGCCAGTCGATTTCAGTATCGCCGCCGCCGTGCAGCAAGTAGAAGACGGGATACTTGTTGGTCCGCGCGTAACCTGGGGGCGTATAGATGACCATCTTGCGTTTGCCGCCGACAGCCTTGGACTCGTACTCGACCGACTCGATTTTGCCTCGTTCTATGTCGTTGCGGCGAGTGTCGAAGCCCTTCGGAGCCGATGGTAGCGCCTTGGGTGCTTGTGCCGGCGCCGTGCCGGAAAAAACCAAGACAAGAAACGCGCTCCCGTACATAAGCCTCATGAATCGTCTCATCGTGGTAACCTCCAAAACAGAATCTTGCAATTGTTCTTGGATTATAATAAGCAGTTTTCGAACAAGCCGTGGCCACGGAAAGGTCCACTTCCCCATGTTCTCACGATCTCTGCATGTCGCCTGGTCCAGTCCGCGAGTCGCAGACGAGCGATATCCAGCGATCACCGCCGTTCACCTGCTGCCAGTAGCCTGGAACCCATTCCAAGGCGGGCGGCGGAATGCGCCAAATTCGCGCTCACCCTCAGAAAGTCCTGACGATCGTCATCCCAAGCCCAATAGTCGGATATCCATTGGGCTTGATTTCCCGCCGGCGATTTATGTCTTTGAATTCGTTATTAACGACAGCGCTGCGCCGGACGTCGTGTCCGAAGGATTGACACCGCTTGACAGCGTTCGTTTTGAATGCGATTGCGAGGTCATGCGTGTCACGTCGGCACCAAGGAGATCATGGTTTTGTCGCGGCCTTGGGGGGACGGTTTGCGGCCAGCCTGGATACGCGACCCTTAGGCCTTCAAGATTCACCCAGGCTCTCCTGTCGGCCCCGAAGGAGAGGCGTCTGGAACATCACGCCTCCCTTGCGACCGTCTGGATCAGCGCTTGAATGTAACCAAAAACGAACGCGAAGGCTTGGGCGTCGCCGGTGTCGCCTTCAATGTGCGGCACGTGGTCGGGCATGATCATACCGTCGTAGCCGACTTCCTTGTAGACGCGCAGGGCGTGGATCATGTCAACGTCGCCGTCGTCGGGAAATGTCTCCTGGAAATTGAGAAAGCCGCCCTTCATGTTGCGAAAGTGGACGTTGAAGATTTTGCCGCGGCTGCCGAAATAACGGATGACGTCGTAGATCTCTGTGGCGGGATTGCTGAGCATCTCGGCGACGGTGCCCTGGCAAAAGTTGAGACCGTGGTACCTGCTGGGCGCGATTTCGATGAAGCGGCGCAGGCCCGCGACGCTGCCCAGAACGCGGTGCACGCCTCGAAAGGCTTGGCCGCGCGGCATGCCGGGATCGTGGGGACGGCAGCACAGTTTGACCCGGCATTTTTCCGCCACCGGCACGACCCGGTTGAGAAAATAGGTAATGCGCTCCCACATCGTCGCTTCGCTGACTTCGCCAGCCTCGGTGAGCGTGTCTTGGTTGGCCTTGGCGTGGACAAACGTGCTATAACGGGCGCCGCCCCGCCCCCGTGACGTCCCTGTCCGAACGACTCCAAGAAAGGTGAGGTTGTACTTGACGGCCGGTATGCCGGCCTCGGCCGCGTTACGGATCATCTGGCAAACCTGCTCGATGTCGCGATCACGCTGCCACCCCCTTCCTAACATGATGTTTGGATATTCGGCCCGACTGATCGGGGCGGAACTTAGCGGCAAGGGCACCATGTCGAGCTTGATCCCGAAGCTCTCGACCCGCTCGCGCAGCCGCGTCAGGGCTGCCACTAACTACTCGCGGTCTAGTGGACGCGACGGCAGGGAACTGCAGATGGGATTGACCCCGAGCGCAGCCTAGACACGCAGGTCCGCATCCGACGAGTGGTGCTGATGGCCCGCGTGCATCCGCGATCGCAAGGCGGTCTGTCTCGGCTGCGCAGCCGCCGGACCGACAACCAGGGCTGTGTGCAGCGCGGCCGTTCCCAATAAAGAGCCGCCAAGATGCCTGCGGTTCATATCATGTGTTCCGGTTGAGCTTTTCGCCGACGACGAGGTTACTTGACGCGGGAGATTGGGACAGCAAAAGTTAGGAACGCCGCGGTTGGCGTCGGAATCTCAATGGCTTATATCTTGGACATGGAGCGCCCCAAGATTTACGATAAGCAAAGAGGGTTCCTTATGGCGTTCAGGTCTGGCCTGCTCGTGGTGTTCATTTCATGCGTTGGGGTGACAACTTGTCACCTCCGCGCGGAAGGTCCCGTAGATTCATGGTGGTCGCTCAAGCCGATCGTCAAACCGAGAATTCCGCGCGTCGACCATCGCTTTCGTGCCTGGCCTGTAAACGCCATCGACCATTTTGTTTTGCGTGGGTTGCTGGCTAAGGGAATGGAACCGGCGCCTGCGGCCGAGCCGGGCGCCCTGATTCGCCGCGTTTATTTCGATTTGACAGGCCTGCCGCCGACGCCGGAGGAGCTGGAAGCATTCGTTCGCGAACCCTCTTCGCAAAATTTCCAGAAAGTCGTCGATCGCCTATTGGGGAGCCCGCGGTATGGGGAGCGCTGGGCACGGCACTGGATGGACGTAGTTCATTTTGCGGAGTCGCATGGACACGACCAGGATGTACCGCGCAAAAACGCCTGGCCTTACCGGGATTACCTCATTCAGAGCTTTAACGCGGACAAGCCGTATGGGCACTTTGTCGAGGAACAAATTGCGGCTGATGTGGTCTTTCCCAAGGAACCCGCCGCCATTGCTGCACTCGGATTCTTGGCAGCCGGCCCCTGGGATGAAAGCTCGCTGCGCGACATTCGAGCAGACACGCTGGACCGCAAGGCGGCGCAGTACCTCGACCGCGACGATATGATCGGCACCGTAACCAACGCATTGCTGAGCACGACAGTTCAGTGCGCCCGATGTCACGATCATAAGTTCGATCCGATCTCGCAAGACGAATACTACGGGCTACAAGCGGTATTCGCGGGCGTTGACCGTGCCGACCGCCCGTTTGACGCCGATTCCCGGGTGCACGAGAAGCGCTTGCAGTTAACGAAACGGCGAAACGAGCTGAAAGCAGGCGTCCAGGCCGCAATTCCCTATATCGACGATCCTGCGATTAGCGCCTGGGAGAAAAGCCGCGCGGCGCGCTTACCTCCTGGAAGTTGCTTGACCCCGATGTTTTCACCTCGGCCGAAGGCGCGACCGCGATCAAACTAGAGGACCACTCGATCCGCTTCACCGGCAAGCGCCCGGACAAGGACACTTATGTCCTGGAGGCTATAGCGGATTTGCCATCTATCACCGCGGTGCGCTTGGAGGTGCTCGACGACGAATCGTTGCCGCATCATGGTCCAGGCCGCCAAGATAATGGCAATCTTCATCTTTCTGAATTCAAAGTGGAATCCGTCACACCCGATGAAAGGCGGATCGTCCCTATAGCCCGCGCTTTTGCCGACTTCAATCAGCCCGGTTGGGAAATTGACAAGGCGATCGATAGCAATTCGGCGACTGCCTGGGGCATCTATCCGGAGGTCGGCAAAGCGCACAATGCGGTCTTTGTTTTCCAAGAACCGCTTCCATCAAGGAATGGGCTGCGACTCATCTTCACATTGAACCAACAGCATGGCGGCGGCCATCTCATTGGCCGACCCCGGTTAGCAGTGACCAACAGCGCCTCGGTGCTTGCGCCGGTGCCTGGACCCGTTTTGCGAGTTTTGGCCAAGCCGACAGGCGAGCGTACCAAGGCGGAAAAGACCTCGCTTGCTAATTATGTGTTACTCGCTAAGGATGAAGCGGAATTAGCCGCCTTACCGGCGCCGCAACTCGTGTACGCGGCCGCCGCTGATTTCAAAGTCGATGGGAGCTTTGCACCCGCCCATGGGTGTCGTCCCATTCACGTGCTGCGTCGGGGCGACATCCGGAAGCCCGGCGTCGCGGCTATCCCCGGAGCCTTGGCCTGCGTCGATGGCCTGGAAGCAAAGTTCAAACTTGTCAGCTCCCACGACGAAGGGGAGCGCCGCGAGGCGCTGGCGCACTGGATCAGCAGTCCCAAAAACCCACTCACCTGGCGGTCGATTGCCAACCGTGTTTGGCATTATCACTTTGGCCGAGGCCTCGTTTCGACTCCGAGCGATTTCGGCCACATGGGAGCGGAACCCTCCCATCCCGAGTTGCTCGACTGGCTGGCGGCAACTCTCATTGAAGGCCGCGGTTCACTAAAGAAATTGCATCGCCTCATCGTGATGAGCGCTACATACCGGCAAGCGATTCGGCATAACGCGGCGTTCGCCAAAATCGATGCCGATAACGTTTATCTTTGGCGGATGCACCAGACTCAGCTTGACGCCGAGATGGTGCGCGACGCGGTGCTCCAAGTCAGCGGCCAGCTTGATCTCACGATGGGCGGCCCCTCGGTCAAGCATTTCGTCGAACGGCCTGGAATCCACCGCACGCCCAAGGTCGACTATCTCGCTTTTGACTCGGACCAGCCCGCGGCTCGCCGCCGCGCCGTCTACCGTTTTTTGTTCCGCACGGTACCCGATCCATTCATGGACGCGCTTGATTGTCCGGACGGCTCCCAATTCACCGCCGTGCGCTCCCATTCCATGGCGCGCTTCAGGCCTTGGCCCTTCTCAATGATCCCTTCATGGTGCGCATCGAGCGCATTTCGCCAAGCGCGTGGCCTCGGCTGGAACCCTCGATAATCAGGTGACGTTGGCATACAGGCTGGCGCTGGGCCGACAGCCCACGGCCAATGAGAAGCCGGCATTGACCGGCTATGCCAAGCGCCATGGAATGGCCAATGCGTGCCGGTTGCTTTTCAACTGCAATGAGTTTCTTTTTGTTCCCTAGGCGGTAGTGATGGAAAATACGGGAATCACGCGGCGGCAGCTTCTTTGGCGGCTGGGAGGGGGCCTAGGCGGAATTGCGCTGTCCCAGCTTTTGGCCGAAGATGGCTTGTTGGCCGGCGCCTCCCCACGCGGGTTGCATCACCCCGCTCGTGCGCGCCGAGTCATCCAGCTTTTCATGAACGGCGGCATGTCCCAGATGGACACCTTCGATTACAAGCCGCTGCTGGAGCGTGACCACGGTAGGCCGTTTCAGCCAAATACGCGCGAACGCGTCGAGGCGGTCACCTCCAAGCCCGGCAATGTCTTGGCCAATCCGTTTCCCTTTCAGCGGCATGGGCAATCCGGACGCTGGGTCAGCAGCGTCTTTCCATACCTGTCCAAGCACGTTGACGACATGGCGTTCCTGATGTCGGTTGCTTCCAAGACCAACGTCCACGGCCCCGCCAGCTACATGATGAACACCGGTTTTACCCTTCCCGGGTTTCCTTGCCTGGGGGCGTGGCTGAGTTATGGCCTAGGCCATATCAGCGCTGACTTGCCGACTTTTGTGGTCCTGCCTGACCGGCGCGGCACGCCTTACAACAACCTCGGCAACTTTTCAGCCGGCTTTTTGCCGGTGCAGCATGCAGGGACCATGTTGCGGCTGGGCAGCGCCAATCCGATCGCCTCGCTGTTTCCACCGCGCGAGGCAACTTCGATCACGCCGCAAAGCGAGCGGGACGGCCTGCGGGTTTTGCAAGAAATGAATCGTGAACACCTGGCGCGCACGCCGGGTGATTCGCGGCTTGAGTCGCGCATCGCCAGTTATGAGCTGGCCGCGCGCATGCAGCTCAGCGCTCCGGAGGCACTTGACCTGTCAGGCGAAACGGCAGCCACCCGCCGGTGCTACGGCTTGGGGCAACCCCAGACGGAGGCGTTCGCGGGAAGTTGTTTGACGGCCCGGCGCCTCATTGAGCGCGGCGTCCGCTTTGTGCAAGTGTGGTCGGGCGCCGGCGGTCCGACGAATAACTGGGACAACCACACGAGCATTGTCCGAGAGCTTCCACCGATGGCCGTCCAGGTCGATCAGCCGATCGCCGCCTTGCTGCGCGACTTGAAGCAACGTGGACTTTTCGAAGACACATTGGTTGTCTTTAGCACTGAGTTTGGCCGGCAACCTTTCAGCCAAGGATCGGAAGGGCGCGATCACAACGGCGGAACATCGGTCGCCTGGCTGGCGGGTGCAGGCATTAAAGGAGGCTCCACCCATGGTGAAAGCGATGAGTGGGCATGGCGTGCGGTCGAGCCCTTGTACTGCTACGACCTCCATGCCACGATCCTTCACCTGTTGGGTATCAATCACGAGCAGTTGACATTTCGCCACAACGGAACCAACCGCAGGCTGACCGACGTCCATGGCCACGTCGTTCGTGAAATTCTTGCCTAGTGCTTAATAAGTCGAAAATGAGCCGGATTTACCTGCCACCGCTTCCCCATGTTTGTGTTCGCTATGAATAGCCGTATTTCGTCACAGCAACCGCGATGTGAACTGCGCGAGTGCTTTCAGCGACGCAATCTTGTCCGTTTCGCCTATTTTGGCGCGGGCGATGGTCTCACGGAGGCGTTCCAAGTTGGCGTCGTAGACCGTACGATTGACAACATAAGGATGGCCGTCCTTGCCGCCGTGAGCGAAACTGTAGGCGGCGGGGTCGCGGCGGCTGGCCGGCGCGTTGTAAATGATCTCCGCGATTAAACTCAGGCTCCGCAGTGCCATTGGCCCGATGCCAGCTTCTCCCACAAGCGCTTCGAAGTCAGCCGACTGGCTCTCGTAAGTTTTGATCAACACTTTTCGGAGTGCCCGAGGGTCCAAATGCTCCAGGGCGATGCTATGCCGCCTTGGCATGTGTAGATCGGCTTGGGGTTTTTCCGTTGGAAGCTCTTCCTCGAATAATGGCAACCGTTCATGGCCCAACCAGGGCTGGAGTTCCCGCAATACCCGCTCGGGATGTTCACGGCTCAGTTTGGTGACAGCGTGACGATGCTCTTGGCCTTCACCAGCAACCAGGTTGAGGGCTGGTTGACGGTGCTCGCAGGCCACCGCCGCATGAGGCTCAACCACAAAGCTCGGCATGGTGTTGGAGTGCCAATGGTAGCGGCGTGCGTATTTCACTTGCGCATTCATGCCTTGCTGGACCACGCACCAGTTGTTGCCGCCGGGCACGAAAAAGAAGCTGTGATGGTAAAGCTGATAGCCGTCCTGGACGGCCGCACTATCAACTTTGGCGGCCATGCGGCTGGCATACACCAGCGGCGCGGCATCGTTGCCGGTGCGCTCGCAGGCCCGGCGTATATCCTCAGGCGTCTTACGGCTGGTCGCACCTTTGCCGCCGCAGACGATGACGCCGAGGTCGCCACCGTACTTGCGGGCGGCTTCTTTCAGGGCACCGCAGACGGTCGTGGTCACGCCGCTCGAATGCCAATCAAAGCCGAGCACGCAACCGAACGCTTGAAACCAAAATGGATCGCTGAGCCGCGCAGTAGTTCCTCTGGCCCCTGGTCGCGCACGACGAGCGTGCCAATGGCGCCGGCCAATTCGACCATGCGCCGAAACAGCCAGGAAGGTGCTGCCCCGGAATGTAACGGCAAATCGGCGGTTTTGCGTGCCATGGACCGTCTCTAAGTGCCTTGTCCGCTTTTCCACCACAAAAAGCCTTCGCAGCTCCAGAAGAATACCGCGAAGGCTAGCAATGTCCAGGCGGCCACAGTCCACAAGGATTGTTCTTTTGTGGCGGCCCGCGCGGCCAAGTAAGTCAATGGAAAGCTGGGCAGATAGCCAATTAGAAAACACCACGCGACGAACATGCCGACAAGCTTGCAGAGCTCAAAGTAGACGTAACTCAACAGCAGCAGAGAAACGATGGCAACGCGCGCCAGCCATGTTGCGCGGCGCGAGGGATGCTGTTCCGCCTGGCAGCAGGTCAACACCGTGACATGAAAAGCGGCGTAAAGAGATAATGGCCATGTAAACAGGCAGGAATCGAAAGCCGCACCCAATTTGCCTTGTGCCAAAAACCCCACGACAAATGTCAGGCACCAAAAAATTGGCGAACGCGGAATCTCCCCGCCGCTCAATCTCTTTGTGAGTGAAAGTATCAAGCCGGTCGCCGCAGCGGCGCCGGCCATGATGGAAACGCAGACCCCGAACCAAAGAACCATTTCATCCTGCGAGAAAGCATCGTTGGGATAATCGCGTTCACGACTCAGTAGCCAGTCCCTATCGAAGCTCACCCAAGGCGCAGACGGGGCAGGTAATTTATGGTTCTCCTTTTGGGCGGAATCTTCGGGTCGGCCGACGTAGACGCAGACTACTTTGCTTTCACTGCGAACGAAGAGGTGACCCTGCGAGAGCGCCGGCGGTGTCCAGCAAATCTCATCTTCAAACAACTGCACGCGGCCCAACTCTTGGTAAGTCGCTGGGTCGGCGCGGGCCAGGATCAGGCTGCCGCTATCATTCACCAGAAGCAGCTTATCGTCAGCCGCAAGCACCGAAGCTTGGCCAATCTGGTCGGTTGCCCAGCATAGCTTGCCCGTGGACCAATCCAAACACTTGAACGTCCCCCGCGATGGCCGATGCTTACTGGCCTGTAATTGACGCAAATCAAATCCGTAAAGATGACCTTTGTAAAGCACGCTGGAAACGATGTCGTTGGATAAGTCCCGGCTTGTCCAACTCGGGTCAAGAAGCAAGGCACCGTTCGGCTCAGTGCGTAGCCGCCAACGACTCGCTCCCATGCGAAATGGACTCGTCAACAACAAATGTGGTTCTAGATAGATCGGCCACGCGGAGTGTTCGTCGTAGTGAACCGAAAGACGCTGGCGATGCAGCAACTTACCTGTCGCGGCGTCTACCAGGACGAGGGTGTTTTCCAGGTAACCGACGATGAGGCGTCGGCCCTCGAATGTAATGGAGAGAGCGGGACAGTAACTCGCCCGATCGTTGCCGGCGGTCCAGATGGTAGCGCCATCTTGCGCATCGAGCGCGACTAATCCAGCGGTGGGCCCGCCGACGGGAAGAAAGACGCGGCCGCCTTCCACCCAGGGCGTGGCCGCGAAGCCGAAACCATAACCCTTGCCTTTGAATTTTTCGCGTACGTTGAGCGACCAACGCACCTCGCCTGTTTGGGCATCCATGCAGCCCACCAGGCCAGTAGGGGAAGCGTAATAGACTTGGCCCTGATATAGCGTCGGTGTCGCGTATGGACCTGGATAGGCGCCTCGAGGCTGCCAGGCCCAATCGTAGCGCGTTTCCCAAATCGTTCGTCCGCTATTTGAATCCATGCACAGGAGATATTGTCCGCCCAGCGTCTGCCGTTGTGTATACACCTTCCCACTGGCCGCTACCATACCCGAATGCCCTTGTCCCAGCGCACGCATCCAAAGCAGCGGAGGGCCATCGGCCGGCCAACCATCGGCCAGACCGATTTCTGGCGACACGCCACCACAATTCGGGCCGCGCAAGTGCCGCCAATCCTGCGCACGCGAACGAAACAAGCAAAATGCTGACGGCCGCTACGAGCAGGCCCCGTGGCAATCCTCGGGCAATGAAGCAGCTACGAAACCACGTCGGTCGGCACATTGCGCTACTGTACCAGTTTTTTAGGGGACGCGTGGTCGGCCGCTGTACGCATAAAGTGAGTCGAATGGTGGTGTGCGTGCCGACATTCAAACCAAGACTCACCTTCGTCCACTTGATAACCTCATTGAATTATGAACTTCTTTGTCGCAGTCCCGAATGCGTCCATTATTCGTTAGGGACTGACGCACGCGTTTGGCCTTTCGCGGACGCCTAGGCGGAACGCTGTCGTGGCAGCCCTGCCGGATTGGTATGGCTGGTTTGCCAAGGCCGCAAAAAGGCGGCGTACGTATGGGTAATAAGGCGACTCTCGCCTTATATGGATGCAGTCTCCACTTCGGCGCTAAAAACGCCCTGGAGGGCCAAAAAAAAGGTGGGAAATCGGCCCTGTCTGACGTGGAAAGCCGGTAAACGGAACGAAGCCAACCGGCGTTCGCCAGTCTAATCACCGCTAAGGACGTGCTAGAGCCGTGCCAGGGGCATGCAGGTTGGCCGCTTTGGCGATGGTTGCGCAGGCGGTTTCGTCTCTATGCAGGGTCCGCGCCAGGCTGCGAATGCACTTACCCGGCAACGCCGACCTGGGGGCAAGAGGTACACGATTGAATGCTTATTTAACACCTGGCACGCCTTTTCGGGGGTTGGTGGAAGGTCAACCACCATATTAACGGTGAGAGCCGAACAACAATGCCACCGAGCGGGGCCCTCGTTCGGGCGGTAACTGTCTTGCGATAGATGGAGTGCCCTGCGCCGGCGCGCGTTGCCAGACTTTCGCGCGGTTTTGCGGGCCCGTGCGCCGTCGTAGGTCAGCGTGGTCCGGTTCTTCGGTTTGCGGCCCGCGCCTTCCCTTGTGCCGTGTTTTAAGGCGTCCGGGGGATGCAGGCATAAATGGATTTCGATATCTACGACATCGACTTTACGCGCGAAGGCCGCCGGCCACATGCCTGGCGCAGCGGCCATTCCCTGACGGGGACATTTTCAAGGCCGACTACTCGACTTTAGCGAAGTTAAGCTGAACGTTCCTTGCTTCGGCTTCTCGCGCCACCAGTTCACAAAGCTCGTGTCGCTGCCAAACCCCTGAATTCGCTGGCAGGATTGCCTTGAGGCATTGACCAGAGAGCCCGAAATCGAGGGCTCGCACCAATTGACAAACATCCGGCCGGCGAAACTGTTCGGCCGTCATCAAAATCACGGCAGTGCGCCTTCGGAAGGCTGTCAGGAGTTGGCGAATATGGCTCTCAGAGATGGAGTTGCCGAGCGGGCAGGCCGCCATTGGCCCGAAAGCCCAAACAGCCATGGGTTCGCCAACGATGACACCGGTTTGAAATTCGCGCGCTTCATCCAAGTGGTAAACAAGGCGGGAGTTTTGCACGCCTCGCGCCGAAAGGTATCGAAACGCTTCTTTATGTTTGCCCTATTGCAAGCGATTGCCAGCCTTTTAGTTGATTGCGCTGCCTGACAGGGATTATCAGGCGCCCGCGTGTCAAGAAGTCGTCGCTATCCGCACAATAAGAGACGCCGTAAAACCGTCCCACGCGATCCGGATCAAGGCCCCGGTCGGAAAGAAAGAGCCGGGCCGAGTGATTGTTGGCAAGTTGGTCGACACGCGTCAACGATCCAGGCAGGTCGATTCGGCGCTCATCGTCGGATATCACCTTGCCGGGACGCACGCGGTCTTCAGCGGGTGAGGCTCGACCGTCTGACAGCTTCGCTGCAAGTGCCACCCTATTTTCGCGGTCCGCCAAGCAATCGCGCGCATGGCACTTGGCAAGATAGATGTTTGGGCGGCCTTTTTCATCGCTAAGACCGTATTGATAGCTGATGGAAAGCCGATACGCTGCGTTTCGGCAAAACGGGCATCCGACCAGATATTGTTCACCCCACTGAACCACTTGTGTGGTCCCTTCCCTAAAATGACTCGCACGAACAACTCTTGCTTCGCCGGGGTTGCGAATTTTCACCTCCCCGAAAACGCGTTGGAGCCGCGCGTAGAGCCTCGGATTCAAAACCTTCTCGTCAGCCATGAAGTCACCTCGTGGTAAAAAACGGAACCATGTTTGCAGCTATCCCCAGGGCCAAATTGCGGTTTCACCGGTCAGTAGGCGAGACGGGGGATCTTTCCGATTCGCAGCGCCCCAAGGCGACCCGCTGACCGTCTGGCGCTTGGGCGCCGGAAAGGACCCATCGCAGGATGCAGGAGAAATGGACCGGCCGCCCCGCGCGTCCACGAGGGAGAGCTTCGCGGCCTCGCCCAAGAAAATAGGCGATTCCGTGGTAAGGTCGATTGTGTGCATGGAACCCAAGGCCTCAAGAGTGCGAGTGTTCGTGAACACTCGCACTCATAAGTGCCCGCTGAGTTCTTCCGGCTAATCGGGTCAAACCGGGTCAATTCGGACGAAGTTCGTCATGCACTTCGGCGGGAAAATCCTCGCGGCTAAAGATGTGACTATTGCGAGAAAGACTTTCGCAGGCAACGTTGCCATCTTCTATCGTTTTTTGCAGCATATCGACGGCCTTTTTTATCGGCCGACGACCGTCCATGGTATAGCCCATCAGACGAGCGGCCTCTTGGATGCCGTTGCTGATTGAGCGGGCATAGGCGGCGGGTACATAGCGGTCGCCGGCTTTTTTTCGTGGCGACTTCTTGCGGCGATCGCGCTGCGACGGCTGCACGCGGGTTTTGCGTTTTTCCCGCTGGTCGGCCCGGAACAAGCGAACGCTCTCCCGTGGCGAAAACAGGAACGCCTCGGGATCCCTGGTCAGATATTTGCGGAGCATAAGCTGGGCTTTGGGCCCGATAGCCACGGTTCGCTTGTGGCCGCGGTGTGCGCTTTTGTGACGGGTGGGGTGGTAAAGCCAAATGGTGCCTGTCCGGTCGGTGTCCGCGCCACGCATGATGACGAGCTCGCCGGCACGCATGCCGGTGGCCAGTTGCAGACGGACCATATCGCCGACGACGGCCGGCAGGTAGGGCAGGGTGGCCTCCACGTCCTCCACGGGCACGGGCTGTACTTCCTCTGTCTCCCTGGCATCGCTGCGGCCGGCCCTTAATCCGCGAACGGTCTGCACCTCGTGGAACACGCCGGCGGGGACTAGCTTTTCCTCGGCTGCCCAATGAAAGCACGCCTTCACGCGGGCAACTTGCTTGTTGATGCTCTTGCGGCAAAGGCCAGCATCGATCATGCGCCGCCGTACCGTTTTTAGGCTCAAAGAATCGAAGTGCGCCGCATCGGTGGCGCCGAAAAGCTCTTTTAGCGGTCGCAAGGCGTTTTTGATGCTGCAGATTTCGTGTGTCGGCTTGCCGTCCGGATCGCGGTGGTAGGTTTGGCAGTAAGTGAAGTAGGCAAGGATAACTTCGTTGACGGTCATGCCGTCGGTGGTGTTTCTCGGGATGCGACGTCCGTTGCCAATCCACCAGGAAATGAGCCGGTCATACTCGGCGCGGCTGGCGGCGGTGTTGTACTTCCCCAGAAGGAAGTCCTTGCGGCCGCCTTGACCGTCCGGCAGCGTCACGCGGGCTTGGCCAGATTGCTTGCGGTGCTGGTACGTGGGATTTTTTCGGTTGCTCGTGGACATGGGTTTAGCCCTTTCTGCGGAAGGTTCCGCAAAACCAGGGGTTTAACCCGCACTATCCAGCGTTGGATAGGTACACCTAAGAATGTTTCTGGACAGGACTTAGAATAACTCCCCGACTAGGACTCGAACCTAGAACCTAGCGGTTAACAGCCGCTCGCTCTACCATTGAGCTATCGGGGAATGGCTCTGGTAATTGCCGGACCGGCGGGATCGTCGCCAGATGTTTTATAGAATAACTTTGGCGGTCCAGCAAGGGTTTCGGACCTCGGGATGGCCCGATTTTGGGGGGCCGTTGGGCCGGCATTCTTGTTATGACGTTTCTGCCGAAGGGTGGGTTCAGATTACTTCCTTGATTTTTGAGGTGTCATGCGTTTAGCCACCATTGAAACTTGGGCGGGGCCGCGCGCGGCAGTTCAGCGCGATGATCGCTTCGTCGATATTCATGCGACGGATGCGACTTTGCCGCCCACCGTCAGGCAAATCCTGGAAGGCGGGCCTGATCTGCTCCAGGCGGTCGCGCAGGTCGCTGAGCGTGCGGATGTCGTGGATTATCCAGCGGCAGGCGTCAAGTGGCATGCGCCTGTACATGATCCACGCAAAATCGTCTGCATTGGCCTCAATTATCGCGATCATGCCGCCGAGAGCGGTGCGGCGATTCCACGCGAGCCGATCTTGTTCAGCAAATATCCGACGGCGCTGATCGGGCATGAGCAGAATATCGTGCTGCCGCCGGTCAGTCACGAAGTCGATTTCGAGGCGGAATTGGTGCTGGTGATCGGCAAGCGCGGGCGCAATATCGCGGCTTCGGCGGGACACGAGTTTGTCGCCGGCTACACGGTCGGCCACGATGTGTCGGCCCGCGATTGGCAACTGAAAAAAGACGGCAAGCAATGGATGGCCGGCAAGACGTTTGACACCTTCGCGCCGGTTGGCCCGGTGCTGGTGACGGCCGACGAAGTCTCGGACCCGCGCAATCTTGGCATACGGCTACGTTTGAACGGCCAGACGATGCAGGACAGCAACACCAAGCAGTTGATATTCGGCGTCGGGGAACTCGTGGCGTATTTGTCACAAATTTTCACGCTTGAGCCGGGAGACCTGGTGTTCACGGGCACGCCGCCGGGCGTTGGATTCGCGCGAAAGCCGCCGCTGTTTCTGAAGGCGGGCGACGTGGTGGAAGTGGAGATCGATGGACTCGGGGTATTGCGGAATCCGGTGGTGAACGGATGACGCCCACGACATCCGCGGGATTCGGAGTGCCTCATCCGGCGGCTTGAGGGAGGTCTTTGATGGAGCGGAGACCGAAGATTTGCAGGAATTTCTTGGTCGTGCCGTAAACGACCGGGCGACCGAGAGAGTCGTCTCGGCCCGCGATGCGCACCAAGCCTTTCTCCATGAGCAGTCGAAGTGTCTCACCGCAATGAACACCGCGTATGGCTTCGATGTTTGCCCGCATGATAGGTTGGCGATAGGCGACGATCGCCAGGGTTTCACGTGCCGCTCCCGTCAAGTGCAGATCATTTTGACCGCGGCGAACGGAGGCAAGCCAGCGATGGTATGCCGGGCGCGTAAGCAATTGGAAACCGCCGGCCAATTCTTCGAGTTGAAACGCCGTGCCGTCGCGGTCATATAACGATTGTAGCTTGCGCAGCAACCGGCGCGCCACTGCGGGGTCAGCCAAGCCGGCGAGTTGAGCGAGCCGGCGCGGCGGCAAGGGCTCATCGGCGGCAAAGAGAATGGCCTCCAGGTTGGCCAAAAGTGGATCGCGACCGAGTGGATCGCGACCGAGTGGATCGCCGGCATGGCCGGGGAGGACTGTCTCGGCGAAACCGCGTAAGGCCAATGGTAGAGGCGTGTTGCCAGGAAGTTGATGCCGAGAACGTTGCAACTTCGGGCCAAAAGTCCGCGGAAATCTGCTCAGCATGCTGCAAATTGTATTGATAACTCAGCGAGGCGAGTATAATGGAAAGGTCTAGGCTGGAAGCGCGCCCATCACCCCATGGAGCGAAAACAAGAACCACTCGGTTTTTCGGACGCGCTTTCCTTTACGCCTTTAGCCACCGGCCTCATTCCCTCGGGATTAACAATGGCAACGAAACAGCAAGAGAAGGAACCGGCGGATTCACAAAAGCAAGAAGCTCCACCGCGAAACGCCTTGATCGGCAAGCGCATCCTGCACAGCCTTGGTCGTCCGGAGAACTTCGATCGCGTGCAAGTGCGCACCTTGTGGGGCGATTATTTCCGGGTGAACGTGCTGGTGGACGCGCAGCTCGCGTCGATCAAGATCGCCCACAGCTTTTTTGTGTCGGCGGACGCCGATGGTAACATTGTCTCGTGCAATCCTGCGCTGACGAAGCTGTATTAACGCCTGAAAACGCTCATCTTCGGTGATGGTTTTTCGATAATCCCATTCGGGAGGGTTCCTGGGGTTCTTGGCGGACGCCTTTACGTCCAACCAAGTTCGGCCCGCAAGTCCTCCAAGCCATTGCGAATAGCTTCCGCTTCGGTATCGAACGTCGCACTGCTTGGAATGCGGCGACCGTTGATGGTTTGGCGTATGGCGCAACCGATTTTCCCTTGCACAGGAACCGGCCTAAGGCTGTAGTTTGGCTCGCCTCCAACGACTACGAACCACGTCGTATTGTCGCTGCCGAGTTTGAAATTCCCGCCGTCGCTCGACGAGCCATGCAGGGGGCGCCAGGGACATCGGCGGACTCCGAATTGGTGCCGGTTTCGTTCAATTCAACCGTGTGGTCGCTACCACCGTTTTATGAAAACCCGTAGCCGCGACCTGAATTCCGGCTACAAAGACTTCTTCTATTTGGCGATGCGATCATGGTAGCGAATCAGCTTCGATTCGGTTTTTTGGCGCGGGCAGAATGGCGACAGCGCCTGGCCGCGGCTGGCTGGCAGCCGGGTTGGCCGCCAAGGAACGCATCACGGCTAGCGATCCGATTCCGCAGACGCGTCTTCAGTTCAGCAAGGATTGTGGATGCGTCCGCGATTGAGAGCAATCGGCGCGCTGGTCGAGGCCAGCGACGTCATCATTATTGCGGTTAAACCGCAAAGCATGCCAGCGCTGCTCGACGGAAATGCGCCCGCTGATTGCGCCGCGGCACCTCGTGCTTTCCATCGCGGCGGGCGTGACCCTTGGCCAACTTGCCGAAGCGCTGGGTTCACATTGCCGCCTGATTCGCGTGATGCCGAACACGCCCTGCCTGGTGAGTGCCTGTGCCGCCGGATTCTCGGCGTCCGCAACGGCCACCGCGGATGACGTGCAACTTGTGGAACGGCTGCTTAGTAGCGTTGGAAAAGCTTACGAGCTGCCCGAGCGCCTACTTGACGCAGTGACCGGCCTCAGCGGCAGTGGGCCGGCCTATGTGTTTGTCATGATCGAAGCCTTGAGCGACGGCGGCGTGCGCATGGGCTTGCCGCGAGATGTTGCCACCCAATTGGCCGCTCAGACAGTCTTCGGCGCCGCCAAGATGCTTCTGGAAACCGGTCTGCATCCGGGTCAACTAAAAGATCAGGTCGCCAGTCCTGGCGGTACGACCATCGCGGGGCTCCAGGCCTTGGAAAGAGCGGGATTTCGTGCCGCCTTGATGGATGCGGTGGAAGCGGCGACCAATGCGCCGAGGAACTGGGGAGATAATGGCCACGATGAACGATGGAGCGCCCAAGCAAGAACGCATCTTGATCTTTGATTTTGGCTCGCAATATGGCCAACTCATCGCGCGGCGTGTCCGCGAGCACCATGTTTTCTGCCAAATCGTCCGCCACGATATTTCCGCCGAGCGTATTGCAGCGCTGCAGCCGAGTGGCATCATTCTCTCAGGAGGACCGGCCAGCGTTTACGCTGCGGGTGCTCCGACGTGCGATCCGAAGATATTCGAGCTGGGCGTGCCCATCCTGGGCATCTGCTATGGTATGCACTTGGCTTGCCATTTGATGGGTGGCAAGGTGCTGCCGGCGCGCAGCCGCGAGTTTGGGCCGGCGACATGTCACGTTGTCGAGGCGGATGGACTATTCGCCAACGTGCCCACGGAGACCGTCGTGTGGATGAGCCACGGCGACCAGGTTGAAGTGATCGACGGAAATTTCGAGCCTTTAGCCACCACACCCACTTGCCCGATGGCGGCCGTTCGACATCGCACGCGCCCCGTGTTTGGACTGCAATTTCACCCCGAGGTCAGCCACACCGCCTATGGCAGTCAGATTCTGCGCAACTTTTTGTACGGGATCTGCGGCTGCGCCGGAACGTGGCAACTTCAGTCGTTTCTCGAGCAAACGGTGGCCGGCCTCAAAGCACGCATTGGCAATCATCGAGTCATTTGCGGCTTGTCGGGAGGCGTCGATTCGTCGGTCGCGGCGGCGTTGCTCGTGCGCGCGGTTGGTCCGCAGGTGGCCTGCATCTTCGTCGATAACGGGCTTTTGCGCCAGGATGAGGCCGAAGCCGTGCGGACGACATTTCGGGATAATTTTCACGCCGATTTGCATGTGGTCGATGCACGGCGGCGTTTCATGGATGCCTTGGCCAATATCAGCGATCCCCAGGAGAAGCGTCGCATCATCGGGCATGTCTTCATTGACGTTTTCAAGGATGAAGCACTTCACATCAAGAGCGCCAAGTTCCTGGCCCAGGGTACGCTTTATCCCGATGTGATCGAGAGCGGGGCCGCCGTCGATGGTCCGGCGGCCACGATCAAGACGCACCACAACGTAGGCGGCTTGCCGAAGGAACTCGGCTTCGAGCTCATCGAGCCGCTCAAGGATTTATTCAAAGACGAAGTCCGCCGCCTGGGATTGGAGTTGGGACTCCCCGAAGCTACCGTGTGGCGGCATCCGTTTCCCGGTCCCGGCTTGGCGGTGCGCTGCCTCGGTCCGATTACCGACCGAGCGCCTGGACGTGTTGCGCCAAGCCGACGCCATTCTCCTGGACGAACTTAAGCAAGCCGATTGGTACCGCCGGACTGCCCAGGCCTTCGCCGTGCTGCTGCCGATCCAGTCGGTCGGTGTCATGGGGGACGGCCGGACCTATGAAAATGTCATCGCCCTGCGGCCGTGCAGACCGACGATTTCATGACAGCCGATTGGTCGCATTTGCCCTACGAGTTGTTGGCGAAAATCTCGACGCGGATCATAAACCAGGTGCAAGGCGTCAACCGGGTCGTGTACGATATTAGCAGCAAGCCGCCCGCGACGATCGAATGGGAATGACGCGCTTGCCTTGGGGATAGAGGAATGGCGATGCTCAAAACCAAACTAAAAATCGGCCCCAACGATCACGGTCGGCGGATGTCCCTGCGCGAGTTCGAGCCGGTGGACGCGGAAGAGGGTTACCTTTATGAACTCTCGCGGGGGATTATAACCGTGTCCGGCGTACCTGCTTATCCCCATGCATTATTGGTGGCGTTTCTGCACGACCAATTGGCTCTTTACAAGTCCTCGCACCCGGACGAAATTCACCTGATTCTAGGAAGCATGGATTGTAAGGTCTTAAGCAGTAGTTTCGAGAGCGAACGTCACCCAGATTTGGCGATTTACAAGAACAGACCTCGCCGGCGAGGACGACTTTCTGGTTTAATTGGATTCCCGATCTTGTTGTCGAAGTCGTGTCACCACGCTCGAAAAAGCGCGATTACGTCGAAAAACGCGAAGAATACTTGGCCCTCGGCATCAAGGAATACTGGATCGTCGATGGCAGTAAGCAGCAAATCCTGGCGTTGCGGCGGGTGCGCGGCAAATGGAGTGAGCGCCTTTTGACGGTGGAGGATAATTATCAGTCCAAGGTCTTGCCGGGATTTGATCTGGATTGTGCGAAAGTTTTCTCCAATAACCCGTGATAGGGTGTTTGCAGGAAGTTCATCCCATGCGCTTTCACCAAAATGCAAGGTGCCGGCAACGACTACATCTACGTCGATTGCTTCGCGAACAAGCCCCCGACCGATCCGGCTTCATTGAGCCGCAAAATCAGCGACCGCCATTTTGGCGTGGGCGGCGACGGTTTGATTCTCATCTGCCCCTCGGAAGTTGCCGACGCCCGCATGCGCATGTTCAACGCCGACGGCAGTGAGGCGGAAATGTGCGGCAACGGCGTCCGCTGCGTGGCGAAATACGTCCACGATCACGGCATCGCCAAGAAAACAGCGCTCAGGATCGAGACAGGCCGGGGCGTGCTCGACCTGGATTTGGAAATCGAGCGCGGCCTAGTTCAGCGAGTCCGCGTGGACATGGGCGAGCCAATCTTGGTAGGGCATAAAATTCCGACGACGCTGCCGGGCGACCCGCCTCGGGATGTCTCGCTCACGCCTTACAGCTTACGAGTGACGTGCGTCTCCATGGGCAATCCTCACGCCGTTGCCTTTGTCGAGCAAATCACGGACGAGCTTGTCCTGGGCGTGGGACCGAAAGTGGAAGTTGACCCTGTGTTTCCGCGCCGCGTCAACGTCGAGTTTGTCAAAATCAACGGTCCGCAAGATGTCACGGTCCGTGTCTGGGAGCGCGGCTCCGGCGAGACGTTGGCCTGCGGCACGGGTGCCTGTGCCGTTGCCGTCGCGGGTGTGTTGACCGGACGCACGGAACGCCAACTCACGGCTCACTTGCCCGGTGGCGCTTGCAGCTTTATTGGTCGGAAAAGGATAATCACGTTTACCTGACCGGCCCCGCCGTGGAAGTATTCAGCGGCGACTGGCCGGACTGATCTGCCCTTGCATTCTGGAGGCCGCGTGGCTATTGTCCCGCCTCCCGTGGTGGAAAAGATCAACATTAAGAGGCGTCCGCGCCGGACTGGCCTTCAGCTTTGGGTGCGCGCCTCCTTGATCGCGATCGCGCTGATGCTGATTGGAATCTTCGGCATTGCGATCGCGATTGATCCTTATAAAGACGGCAAAGTTTGGCTATCCGAGACGCATCGGCAATTGGGGCTGTTGCCGTGTACCTTTAAGACGGTCACCGGCTACCCATGCCCGTCTTGCGGCATGACCAGCAGCTTTGCCCTGGCGATTCGCGGCGATCTCTGGCACTCGGCGGAGGCGAATTTTGTCGGCACCTTGCTCGCGCTTGGCGGGCTGGCATTCATTCCCTGGGCGGCCTTCAGCGCCATCAATGGCCGCCTCTTGGGCGTGCGCAACGTCGAAAGCGTTCTGGTCCGCGCCGTCTTTGGGTTTATGATCTTGATGTTTGGACGCTGGGGCATCGTGCTCGCGCTCACGTACATCTACAAGTGACTGGCTCTCACGGAGGAGAACCCATGCCTGCTTTCCGCTCGCCCCTCGCCCCTCGGCCCTCGCCCCTAATCATGTGGGCCGCAGTTTTCGTGGGAGCAGCGAGCCTCGTTGTCGGTTGCAATCCGCAGACGCTCAACTTCTTGCTCATGCCGTTCGTGGACGACAAGGAGCCACCCAAACTTTGCAAGCTGGCGTCACCGGACAAGAAAGAAGTGACGGTGGCCATCGTCACGACCTTTGCCAATTTGGAAACCCGGCCCGAGATGCTGCCGATCGAATCGGATTTGAGCGATCGGTTGGCAGCCGACATGCGCAAGCGTGCCGCCGCCAACAAGGAGAAGATCAAGTTCGTTCCCACGGCCAAGGTCCGCAGCTTGATGAATCAAACGGCGGGGAACACGTTGTCGCCGCGCGAAATTGGCCGCAAGCTCAAGGCCGATTTTGTCATCAACTTGGAGATCAACTCGATCAGCCTCTATGAGAAGGGCAGCTTCAACCAACTCTTCCGCGGGAAGACCGAGATTGCGATTACCTGCGTCGAGCTGGGCAAGCCGAGCGAGGAAGCGACGCATCAAGAGATATACGTTCACGAATATCCCGGCGCCCGCGGCCCGATCGATGTCGGCAACAGCAGCGTCCTCGAGTTTCGCACCAAGTTCCTGGACGTGATCGCCCAAGACATTGCCCGCTATTTCATTGCCTACTCGCCCGACGAGAATCGCCGCATGGACTAAATGAGGGGCGAGGGTGAGGGACAAGGGACGAGAAAAAAAGAAGCCGCACTGGCGCTACCAGTGCGGCTTTTCTGGTTAGGGAATGAACGTTTCCAAGCCGCGGAATGAGGTACTCCGAATCCCGCGGATATTGCTATTCCCATTATTTCTTTTTGCCCGCGAACGCCGGCGGTTGGTCGGAAGTGGTGGATTTGGCGTCTTGGTTTTGAACCAGCGAGACCTTCGTCTCCATGCCGCTGACTTCGATCGTCAAATCGCCTTCGAGCTTCATCTTCATCGTGGTTTCAGCGAAGCGGCCCTTGGCGCGATCAAATAAAGCCGTGCCGGTGCCTTCCTTGCTCGAAAGCGTGGCGTCCTTGATGGTGAAGGGCAGGCCGGTCTTCTGCTCGGGCTTGGTGTATTTCAATTCGGCCTTGATGGCGATCTTGTCCATGCCCTTTTCTTCGCCTTCGTACGTATACGTGAACGTTGTGGTATAGGTGCCGATGGGTCCGAGGTTGAGAACGCTGGGCTTCTTGCTGTTGCCCCACGTGTCTCCCTTGGCGACCGCATGATCGGGCAAAGCGCCCCAGGTCGGCTCGGCCATTTGCTTGAGGGCGTCGGGGCTCAGGATGGTCTTGAGCAGCGATTCCATTTGCGGGTTGGTCGCGGAAAGCTTTTTGACGAATTCCTCTTGGCCTTCGATGTCCTTGACTTCCATGTTCGGGGTAATGGTCAGCTTGAGCTTCATGCCGACCAGGGCTTTGAAAAAGTCCGACATCGGATTGGCGGGCTGCTTGTCCTCGGTCGAGTCGTAAGCGATGGGGGTGCCGCCGATGTTGATGTTCATCTTGAGGCCGATGATTTCCTGCGTCACGACATAGTTGCCGTCCTTGGATTTATCCTCGGCCGTCCACTTGAGATAAAAAGTTTGGCTTTGCTTTTGGCTGATTTCTTGCCCCATGACCTTCATGTCTTGGGTCGTGTTGGTGATCAGTTCTTGATAAAAGACGTTTTTGGGCTCGAACGCCTTCCAAACGAGGCGCGTCTTGCCTGGCTCGTCTTTGGGTTCGGCTTTCTTGGTTTCTTCCTTTTTGGTCTCGGTCTTTTTGTCGCCAGTCTTGGCATCGTCCTTTTTGGACGTGTCATTCTTCGTATCGGTCTTCTTGGTGTCCGATTTCTTTTCCTTGTCCTGGGCGGTCGCGGAAAGATTGGCGCTGACGAGCACCATCAAGCCTGCCAAGAAAACGAACGAGCCTAACCAACGCCAAACAGTCATTTGTGTTCCTCCCGGATAAGCCCGGAAATCATCAAGAGTTACATGGAAAAAACGCGGCGGTTTCGGGAATCCCCTCTTTTTATTTGCGGACGCGCCGAGAAACAAGGGAAAACGACAAACGTTTTGGGCAGCCGCGGGTTTCGGAGTGCCTCATCCCGCGGCTTGTTGCTCAAAGAATCCGAATAAGCGTTGCCTCAGCTACTTAAACCTGTACCATTTACGCACGTTACCAAAAAAGGTTCGCTTCGATCTAGTGCATTATCACATTAGAGGATCACTCGAATGAACCTGCTGACCACGCTGCGCGGATCCATGATGGATGGTTTTTTCCCGGCTGGCTGGGACCTGGTGAAGATCGATCGCCTGGGGGAACTTTCTCACGCCGAGATGAGCCGACGTCGCGATTGGTGGCACCCCCAATTCGAGCCGGTTGCTTGCGCATCGCGCGAGGATTTCGACACCTTCATGGGTCACGAAATCGCGCGTGAGATTCAGGGCGCACGCCAGGAAGGACGTCCGCTGGCTCTCATTCTGCCCGTCGGTCCGATGGGAATGTATCGCTGGGCTGTCTATTTTCTCAAGGAATGGGATGTCGATTGTGCGCACGTGCATGGTTTCAACATGGATGAATGGTCGGATGCTCAGGGAAACACGCTGCCTCCGGAGAATCACGGCGCGTTTCAGTTCGCGATGGAGCAGGCTTTCTATGGTCCGCTGGAGAGCAAGACAGTCCCGGCTGGCCAGCGCCATTTCGCGGTCAAACAGGAATTGCCTACCTACGCCGAGCAGATCAGCGCTCTCAAAAAGCAGGGAGCCCGCCTTGTGACGACATTTGGCATTGGCCGCATTTGCCATATCGCGTTCTGGGAGCCTCACTTTGCCGCTGAATTCGAGACCGAAACCGATTGGAAAAGGCAAACGTATCGACTGGGCGCACGGCTGCATCCACTGACGATCGAGCAAAACGCTCTAACCAGCTTTAAAAGCCGAACGACGCTGGTGCCCGCTTTCGCCAACACCATTGGTCCCGCGCTGTTTTTGGCCGCGGACAAAATCATCGGCGGCGCCGACGGTACCTTCGGCCGCGGTATGCAATGGCAAGGCTTGTCGCTGCGCATGACACTGCAACACGAGCCGTCGCCGTGGATTCCCAGCACCTACATGCCGACACTGCCGGGACGCTTGTTTTATTTGCGTGAACTGGCGGAGCCGCTCGTCGCGGAGTGCAACTGATGTTGGTTAGCCGCGACGCGAATGCGGAGCGCGGAGCTCAGCCCACCGCGCCTCCGCATTCGCGTCGCGGCAAACCGTGCCGCTCATTCCGGCAGTGGTTTTCCGCGCGTCTCCGGCAAAAAGGGAAGCACGAATAGTCCGATCAAAAAGACCAGGCACATGGTAATTCCGGCGTAGCGGACGGGCTCGGGAGTCTTTTCAAATGCCGTTTCCAGCGCGGATTTGACGAGCGGGCCAAGAGCGGCGATGAATCGGCCCACGTTATAGCAGAAACTGGTGCCTGTCGAGCGCAGCCGGGTTGGGAAAAGCTCGGGGAAATAGATGGCGTAGCCACCGAATAGAGATAATTGACAGAAGCCCATTACGGGAACCATCACGAAAATTTGCCAGAAATCAGCCAAAAACCAAAAGACCGCCACGGTGCTGAAAAAGGCTGCCAAGAGGGCCATCGCGAAGGTTGGTTTGCGGCCAATGCGCTGGGACAGCACGCCGAAGCAAAACGTTCCAAAGAAGCCACCCAGGTTTATCATGAGCGACGCATAACTCGCCCAGCGCGAGAGTCGACCATTGATGATGGGATCGGATGTTGCCTGGACCGCGCAAGTGATCGGGCACGGTCGTTTCCGTTCGCGCATGGTCGCGCAGTTCCGACCACTGTCGCGCCTCGGCAGCGGCGCCAGCCTTGTTGGCCTGCTCAAATTTTTCCGTGTACACGGCCAGCGATACCCGTTTGCGCTGCACGTGGCGAATCAGGTCGGGAGTGAAAAAGCCCACGGACCACAGGCCGATGATGCCCGAACTGCCCAACAGCAGCCCAAGGATCGCGTGCTTGCGCAACAAGGGGTCACCAAACAACTCGCGGTAGGAACCGAGTTGCTTTTTCAGCAGACCTTCCTGGCGTGCTTTTTGCCACTTATCCGGCTCGCGCAACTTGGCCCGCACAATCAGCGCCAACATTGCGGGCAAGGCGCCGACGACAAACATGATGCGCCAAGGGCTGTCGACGAGCCCCTGCTCCTCGGCAATTCCCAGACCGAAGTTGATGAACGCCGCGCTGACGTTGCCAATCGCCGACAAAGCCTGCAAGAGTCCCAGAGTATACGGCCGGGCTCGGCTTGGCATAACCTCGGCGACCAGCGCCACGCCTACGGCGAATTCGCCGCCCACACCGAGGCCGGTCAAAAAGCGATAGAGCGCGAAATCATAGACGCCAACCGACAGGGCGCTGAGTCCGGTGAAAAGTGAATAAAGGAGGATCGTGAGGATCATTGTCTTGGCCCGGCCGATGCGATCCCCGAGCATGCCGAAAATCAAACCGCCGCACGCCCAGCCGAGGATGAAGATCGACGTGGCGATGTCGGCGCCGCGCCGCCGTGCCTGGTCAGTAAGCTGCGGCGTTTCCTGTTTCGCGACCAATTCCTTCATCGCCGCCGGCCGGGCCAAGATGAAAAGCTGTTGGTCGAGGCAATCGAACAGCCAGCCAAGCGCCGCCACCATGAGCACGAACCAGTGGTACCGGGTCAGCGTTTTATACCAGGGAGTGCCGTCGTCGTGAGATGGGGCAGGGGCCTCGAAGTGTTCCATGTGCATCAGCGCGTACTCCAAGCGGGAAAAATCTGAGGATAGAGCATTGGCGCCTCATTGCAATGGAAAAACCAAAAAGGAACTGGGCACATAGGTATAATTAAAGAGGGTTCAACCATGCACACAACCAATCTACGCAAGGTGGGCGGCTCAGTGATGCTAGCGGTCCCTTCTCCGCTGCTTGATCTGCTGCGCCTGCGTCCTGGCGCCAAAGTCGGCTTGGCAGTTGAGCGGGGTCGGCTTATCGTGCAAGCGCAGCAACGACCTCGATATACATTGGACCAACTTCTTGCGGAATGCGATTCCAAGGCTCCGCGCAGAAAGAAGACCAAGATTGGTTCAACAACCCGTCGATAGGCAAAGAGATAATCTGATGAAACGGGGAGAGATTTGGCTCGTGGAACTCGACCCCACGAAGGGTCCCCGTCGTCCTCCCGATTACGAGCGGTGGTAAGTTTGCGCGAACAGCCGGGTTCGCCGTGTCGCTGGCGGATGCCGGCACAAAGACCCGGGGCGTTGTGCGTTGCGATCAGCCCCGTGCACTCGATATCTCCTCGCGCGGTGGCAAAAGGTTGGAAACGGTCGCTGCCCCCATCCTGGACGAAGTGCTGGCGAGGCTGGCTCCGCTGTTTGAGTAAAAAAGTAGGTAGGCCATCATTTTGTCAGGACACGTGCCTACGGCCCAGAACCAACCGCTGCTGGCATTACATTTGCTCGCTAAACTCACGTTTAATTGCGTGTACGGCAAAACGGTCCTTTTTTGGAACGTTTGTTAAGAAAACCGTGGAGGTGCGTCATGTTCAGCGCACGTTGGCGGCTTTTTCGCTTGCTCGGCATTCCCATATCCGTCGATGCGAGTTGGCTGATTATCTTGGCCCTTTTAACGCTCAGCTTGGCGAGCGGCTTTCCCGGCATCCTTCATGAGTATTTTCCCGATTCCAACACCCAGCTCGCGTCTTATGGTTACTGGATTATGGGCCTAGTTACGGCCCTTTGCTTTTTCGCGTGCATCGTTCTGCACGAGCTGGGACATGCCGTGGTGGCACGCTCGCGGGCATGCCGATTCGCGGCATCACTCTTTTTCTCTTCGGCGGCGTGGCCGAACTTGGAGACGAACCGCCGTCGGCGGCCACCGAGTTCCTCATGGCCATCGCCGGACCGATCGTGAGCTTGGTTTTGGCGATCATTTTGTGGCTCGTCGCCCAGGCAGGATACAACGGTGGTTGGGCGCATCCGGTCGTTATCGTCATCGGCTATCTTGCCGCTATCAACGGTTTGGTGCTGCTGTTTAACCTGATTCCCGCCTTTCCGCTCGACGGCGGCCGGGTTCTGCGTTCGATCCTCTGGGGCGCGACGGGGAATTTGCGGAAAGCGACTTACTGGGCGGCGCTCGCCGGACAGCTTTTCGCTTGGTTCTTGATTGCCTGGGGTGTGTTTCAATTTTTCGGCGGCAATTGGCTGGGCGGCATATGGAGCGGACTTATCGGCATGTTTCTCAACAACGCCGCCCAGGGGAGCTATCAACAAGTGCTGGTGCGGCAAACGCTGCACGGCGAGCCGGTGCGCCGCTTCATGAATCGCGATCCCATCACGGTGCCCCCTTCGCTCGACCTGCATCACTGGGTCGATGATTTTGTCTATCGATTCCATCGCAAATCGTATCCGGTGGTCGCGGACGGACATTTGGAAGGCTTCATCGATACCCAGCGACTCGCCAATTTCGCCGCGCTCCGAATGGGATGCGCACACGGTTGGTGAGGTTATGCGCCACGATCTTCAGCGCCATGACGATCGCCCCTGATGCCGACGCCCTCGACGCCCTGCGCCAAATGCAGCGCGGTGGCGTGACCTGCCTATTGGTCATGGACGAAGGTCGGCTCGTGGGCATCGTCAGTCTCAAGGACCTGCTTAAGTTCTTGAATCTGAAGCTACAACTGGAAGGTCCTGGCGACAGCGTCGGAAGTAGTGGGGACGAGCCGAGCGCGCCGCCTGCCGACCACATCACACGTTCGCCGGGTGGTTCATGAACTATCGGAATGGAGACGGCCGGCGCTTATCCACGTTTTGCTTGTTGTTGCTCATCGGCTTGGCGGGCGGGGTGTTGCTCGAACGCGCCGGCTGGATGCCCGGCTCGCGCTATGGTCCGGATGCGCCGGACGAGCCCTACTGGGAAGCCTGGCGGCTAGTCAAAGACCGCTATGTCGACCGCGAGGCTGTGAAAACCAAGACCATGACCGAAGGCTCGATTCGGGGCATGTTGGCATACCTGGGCGACATCGGTCATACAGCGTATT
Organism: uncultured Planctomycetota bacterium; assembly: GCA_963750865.1. Classification (GTDB taxonomy): domain Bacteria; phylum Planctomycetota; class Planctomycetia; order Gemmatales; family Gemmataceae; genus CAVVSQ01. The sequence continues at coordinate 742,993 of CAVVSQ010000004.1, read as the reverse complement.
TGACGCCTCAAGAGTTCGCCCAGCAGCAAAAGAATATCGCCGGCGAACTCGACGGGATCGGGGCACGCCTTACGGTTCGCAAGGGGCAGCTAACCGTCGTCCAAACGTTTCCCAATTCGCCGGCCCGTGAGGCGGGCCTTTTGCCGGGTGACGTATTTCAAGAAGTGGCCGGAAAGAATGTAGCCAACAGTTCGCTCCAAAAAGTCGTCGAGCTCGTGCGCGGCCCGCCGGGCACCACCGTCAAGATGCGCATGCTGCGCCATGGACACGCCGATCCCTTGAACTTTACCATCCGCCGAGGAAAAGTGTCCGTTCCCGACGTAAGTTGGCACCTCTTGCCGGGCGCGCCCATCGCCCACGTTGCCATTTTGGAATTCGGCAACCATGCCGACGAGCAACTCCGCGCCGCCCTCGCTCAGGCCAAGAGTGAAGGGGCCCAGGGATTGATTCTCGATGTTCGCGGCAATCCCGGTGGTCTCAAAGACCAGGCAGTCGCCGTCACCAGCGAGTTCCTCAAGCAGGGCACGATTTTTCAAGAGCAGGATGCCCAAGGCAACCGCGAGGCCGTCGCTGTCCAACCTGGCGGCGTGGCCACCGATATCCCGGTCTGCGTTCTCATCGACCAGGGAACCGCCAGTTCGGCCGAGATTTTCGCCGGCGCCATTCAGGATCATCGAGCGCGGCAAGCTGATCGGCACACGCACGTTTGGCACTGGCACCATCCTGCAACCGTTTTTGCTGAGCGACGGCTCTGTCGTTCTTTTGGCGGTCAGGGAATGGCTCACCCCGAAAGGCCGCGTCATCTGGCACCATGGAATCCAGCCTGACATCGAAGTCACGCTGCCCGAAGATGCTGCGTTGCTGCTGCCGGAAGAGGAAGGTCTCTAACAGCCGCCACGCTGGCCAAGAGTGACGACAAGCAATTGTTGAAGGCGTATGAGTTGCTGAAGGAACAATCGACCGGTGAATTGATGATCGCCAAAACAGCCTAATACAAATCAAACTTTGGTGCGTCTTTGCGGCGATCGTGCGAAAGAGCCGATGACATCCCTGTCAGGCGGTAAGCGATAAGACGACAAGTTCACATGCTTTCGCGGTAACACTGCATTGCCAGGTTCTGCAAACGATCCGCGAAAGCATGGCACCCGCCTATATGTTCCACCTTTGTCCACTAAAAAGTCCCCTGATAAATCGAACACGACCGGCAAACTTCCGGCGGCACATCAGACGAGTTGGGCACGAAATGATTGGTAGGCCGGCCCATTCCAAACCGGCGCCGCGCCCGCCTCGGCCATGTTGCCCAATTGGATGCGGTCGGCTGACGAGACCATGCAACAGGGCAAAGCCCGGCCTTGGATGGTCGATGTAGGCGCCGCGCCAGGCCCAATCGCAGGCGCTGGCGGCCCACGGTGTCCGGGCATGAAGGCGCGGCTTGGCAGATGGCAGACGCACGTCGATCCCCAACTCTTCGGCCGCTTGGCGCGTCTCGTCAAAAAAGCGCTGGACGCGCGTCGGGATCCTCGCCGAGGAGGCTTTGCTCGCGCACGAACTCGCGCATGGGCAGATATTGGCATGGGCAGATTGTCTTCGCCATATTCGTGACACAAGTGCTGGACAAAAACTTCCAGGATGCCAAAGGCGTGCGCCAAACGCACCAAGGCTGGAAACTCGTGGAGGTTTTGCCGCATCGCCACCACGACCAGGCGGACATGCGGTGTGGCGCTATCCAGTCGGCGGCGCGTATCCAGAAGCAGTTGCAGATTTTTGAGCACGCGGTCAAAGTGCGAGCGCACGCGTATGCGTTCATAGGTGGCGGCAGTGGCGGCGTCGAGCGAAAAATGCAGCGTAGCCAGTCCGCTGGTCACGCACCGCTCGGCACGCTGGGGATTGAGGAGCGTCAGGTTGGTGTTAGTGCTGACCTTGATTTTTCGCCCAGCCGCGAGGGCAACCATGTCGAAAAACCGCGGATGCATCATCGGCTCGCCCAAGTCCCTGGAGTTGCAATTCCTCCACGGCGTCAAATTGATCGAGCAACTTGACGAAAGTCTCGAAGGGCATGAAGGCCGGCGGCCCATTGAGCGGGCCCATTTGCTTGATGGAAATCGGGCACATCTGGCAACGCAAATTGCATTGGCCGACCGGCTCGATCTGCACGAACGGAGGCAGGGGAGTTTGCTCAAAGACTCATGGCATCACCAAAAGAGAACCCTAAACTTGACAGCTCCGTAAAGCCGCCAAAACACCGAGACAGGCGGAATCAAGGACCGACGTCACCAGCATCTCGGCGAGATGGCTCGGCGCCCACGATGTTTGCCGCAACCGCCGTCGCGCAAAACCAGGCCGTGAGCATTCCCCAGATGCTCACGCCGAGGAGAGCGATTTCAAGTGATCCCGTGATGGCGGCCAGCGCGGCAGCGATCAATGCACAGGTTCATCGCATAATAATGCCAGGGCACGTTGGGCCGAATCAGCCGCCGATACTGCGCGGGATGCTTTTTGTAGAGCAAGGCATCGAACAAGCACTTGCGCTGCTGGCTTGAGACTGACTCCCCACGGTGCCGGGCCGCACCGGATGCATCACGGCGGCCTGCTCGGCGCGAACAACTTGCCGGGCAATTCAAGCAAGCGTGAAGTGCAAGTCGCTGTCTTCCCGCCAGGCAGCCTGAAAGCGCTCGTCGAAGCCGCCGATCGTTTCCAGCGCATCGCGGCGGCAAAAACAATTCGCGGTGACGAACTCCGCACGCTCCAAGCCGGCGGCGTCTTGCTCATAATCCGTCGGAGCCTGGGCAATGGCACCCGCACTTTGCCGCTGACGGCCAACACTTCCGGATCCGCCGTGAACTGGGCCAACCCCGCGCTGAGCCAGCCGCTCTCCGGAACGCAATCATCGTCCGTGAATGCGATAATCGCCCCGCGTGCGCGGCGCCAGCCGGCATTGCGAGCCGCCTGCCGGTCCTTGCGTGCCAAGCACGGGAATGTATGTGACCTTTGGCCCGCGCCGTGCTCGCGAAGACCAACACTTGGCGGCGCGTTTCCGCGCTGGCGGCGTCGTCGGCGACGACGATCTCGATAGTCCGCCGGATCGACATCCTGCCCATCGAGCGCGTCAAGGCATCGGCCTAGAAGCTCGGGCCGGCGATACGTCGGGATACCACCACGGAAACGTCATGCTCCTTTACCAGGCGTTGCCGTCATGCTTGCCGCTTCTCCAGCAGAAACGAGCCAATCACCAGCGCATCCAGCGGCGAAGTCCAAAAACATTCGATGGCGTCGCGCGGCGTGCACACGATCGGCTCGCCGCGCGTGTTGAACGAGGTGTTGACCAATACCGGCACGCCCGTGCGGGCCGCGAACGCCTTCAGAAGATCGTAGTAGCGCGGATTCTGCGCTCGGTTGATCGTTTGAATCCGCGCCGTGCCGTCCACGTGCCGAACGGCCGGGAATCATGTCCGCCTTGGCCGGCAGCACGTTGTTGACGAACAGCATGAACGGCGAGACGCCGGCGTTCTCGAACCAATTGCCGGCTTCCTCCTCCAACACCACCGGCGCCACCGGGCGAAAATCCTCGCGGTCCTTGATGTCGTTGAGGCGCGCCTGCATGTCCGCATGAATCGGCGACGCCAAGATGGAACGGCGCGCCCAACGCGCGCGGGCCAAACTCCATGCGGCCCTGAAACCAGCCGATCACCTTGTCGTCCGCCAAAAGATCGGCTGTCTCCTCGGCCACGTTGTCAAGCCGGCGATACGGGACTTTGGTCCATTGCAAGAATTGCTCAATTTCATGGTCGGAGAATTCCGGCCCCAGGAACGCATGGGTCATCGAATGCGTCCGCTGATCCACGCGGCGCTCGCGCGGCGTCAATCCACAGCGCCGCTCCCAGAGCCGTCCCGGCGTCACCGGCGGCCGGTTGCACCCACAGTTCTCGGAAAGGCCCTTCGTCACGCAGTCGGCTGTTCATGACGCAATTGAGAGCCACGCCCCCGGCGAGGCACAAGATTGTCACACCCCGATTTCTCGTGCAGCCAACGCACGATCTCCAGGACCGTTTCCTCCAAAACCATCTGGAGCGAATGGGCGATGTCATAGTGGCGCTGCTCCACTGGTCCGCCGCGCAGCCGCGGCGGGCCGAAACGTTTGGCCAAGCTCGCAATGGCTGGATCGTGTAATCGCCATCCGCTCCCAAGCAGACGATGTCGCGAAACTCGCTTGACGAACGTCGGTTTGCCGAATGACGCCAAGGCCATCACTTTGTATTCATCGGACGAATGCAAAAAGCCAAGGTAATCGGTGACCTGCTCGTAAAGCATGCCGAGCGAATGAGGCACATTCACCTGACCCAGCCAGCGGAGGTTCGTGCCCTCGCCGACCGCATAGCCGGTGGTCGCCTTCTCACCCCGGCCGTCAAGCGTCAGCACGGCCGCCTTCGTGAAAGGCGAAGCGTGGAATGCGCTGGCCGCGTGGGCCAGATGATGCGGCACGAAATGCCAGCGATAGGGACCGTCGACCTTGGCTCCGCGAAACCGGGCCTTCAGATGATGCGGCGCACCATCGGCCAATTGGCCGGGAGCGTTGGCGATCGATGCCAAGAACAACGGATCCCAGGGCCCGTCAAAGCCGGGTTGCATCGGTTGGCGTGCGCTGGTCAGCGGCACCGGCACCGTCGTCCTGCTCGGCGTATTTGCCCAACAATAGATAAGGGTCGAAACGAATACGCGACATGATCGACCGCTGTGAGAGGGATTTCCGCTTGCCGCAGGCAGAAGTCGATGGCGTGAAAGGGAAGCTCCCAGGTCGAGAACGGCAGCGGCCGCTTGCCGTGCTTGATGTGCGTGAAGCGTTCCTCTTCGGCGGCGGCGAGCACCTCGCCGTCGCGAACGAAACAGGCGGCGGGGTCGTGAAAGGCGGCGTTGATTCCAAGCGTATACATGAGCGGCGCTCCACGAGTTCACGACGATCAAGACGCGGATGCTAACGCTTCCGTGTTCAGGGTACCCGTATGGCGCTTTCACGGCCTATCATGAGACTTCGATGCCCGCGAGCGTTCCCATTCGAGCCGTGCAATTCGCGAGCAGGCCGCTACTGGACCACAGCATCCGGCGAGACACTTTGCGCAAGCAATCGTGATGAAGCTCCGGGCAAACGCTGCGATAACAAAATTTGCACGGCACGTCATGAAAAAGCACGCGGCTGGGTACAGCCCAAGGCGTATGTTGGGGATTGGTCAGCGCATAAAGATCGACGACCGGCGTGCCCACGGCGGCGGCAATGTCGCCGGGCCGGTGTTGTTGGTGACCAGGACCGGCGCCATGCGCCAGCAGCGCGGCCAACTGGGCGACGCTTAGCTCGCCGACCATTGTCGCCGCGCGGCGCATCCATCGCTTCACGAACTTCTTCCACCAAACCTCGTTCGCACTCCGCTCCCGTCAAGAGGATGTGCCAACCATGCGTGGTCGCCAACTCCGTGGCCGCGGCGGCGAATTGCTCCGCCGGATAGCGGCGCGAAGCCGCCGAGCGCCGGGATGAATCACGAGCCAACGGCCCTGGCAGCGGAATCGCCAGGCGTTCGCAGGTGTTCGTTGCCCAGCGTCGCGCTTCATCGGGAATTCGCAAACGCAACCGTTCATCTGCCGTTTGGCAACCGACTGCGGCCACCAAATCCAGTTGCCGGCGAACTTCATGTCGAATCCGTCGCTCAGGCTCCGGGTCGGGTACCCAGTGCGTCAACAACTGGTACGGATTTTCGCGGCAATGCGCCAGGCGGAGCGGGATGTCGGCGAGATAACAGACCATTGCTGCCGGCAGGGGGTTTTGGCTGAACACGGTGAAAATCACCGCCGCGTCAAAGCGGCCGCGTCGAAGCAATTCGATCAACTCCCAGTTCTTGTCGGCTATCGTTGCGCTGGGGTGTCGCCTTCATCCAAGAAACTTCGTGGACAAGCACGTCGTCGACGCCAGGTAATAGAGCGGCCGCCGCGGCGCCGGCTGACGATGTCAAGAGCGTCAAGTGCGCGATCGGGCTCCGGCTCCTTTAAAGCACGCAACGCCGGCCCTGTCATGATGACGTCGCCTAGCGAATCCAGCCGAATCGCCAGCAAGCGCCGGGCATCGGTCCAATCACGCGTTGTGCTCATGCGGTTGCTCGCAATATTATCCGTGCCGCTTGTCCACGTTTGCCACAACGTGATGCGGCTGGCGCAGCGGCCCGCGAAGCCACTCCGTCTCAAGTCCCCGGTCCACCAAGATCGTCCGGCAGCCGGCGCGGCAGCCCGTCTCCACGTCGTCGAGAATGTCTCCGAGGAACCACGAGTTCCGCAAGTCCACTTGCAAGATCGTGAGCGGCCTCCAGCACTAGTCCGGGTGCTGGTTTACGGCACAAGCATTGGCGGCGATAGTCGGCCACCGAGCCGGCCGGATGATGGGGACAATAATAAAAGCCCGCCAAATAGGCGCCGCTTTCGCAGACCAACCGCGAGCCGCGCTGTTTGACCGCCTCGAGCGCCGGCTCCAGAAACAACCCTTTGGCCACGCCTGCTTGGTTGGAGATCACAACCAACACAAATCCTGCGACGTGCAGGAGGCGCATTCCTTCGGCGGCCCCGGAGGTCAAGCGAATTCGGTCCGGATCGACGTTGAAGGGCATGTCTTCGACGAGTGTACCGTCCTTGTCCAAAAAGACAGCCCGGCGCAAACTCGTCGGCGTTAGCGCGTTCATGGCGCTTGCCTCGCATAGGTAGCCTCAAGCGAAGGCTTCAGCGCACTCCAAGGCACAGGCGAGGGCACCACATCCTCATAAAGGCGCCGCGACCTTGTCCGCGATGCGGGGCCAAGTGAAGGTCGTGTGGGCACGCTCATGGGAGCGCCGCGCGAACGCATTCGCCAAGCTCGGATCACGGTAAATCCGTGCCAGTCGATCCGCCAGCGCTTCCGGATTTTTGGGCGGCACCAGGAACCCGGTTTCGCCGTCAATGACGGTGTACTTGATGCCTCCTACCGCTGAGCCAATCACGGGGTAGCGCAAGCCATCGCTTCAAGCGGCGTGATGCCGAACGGTTCGTACCATGGGGTCGTGACGAACACATCCGCCGCCCCATAGTAGGCACGCAGTTCCCTCCGCGTGCGGCTGCCAACGAAGATCACATTGTCACGCACTCCTTCGGCAGACGGCCAATCGCGCCAGCCTTCCCAACTCCGGCGTCGTTCGCGGATCGGGCTGGCGCGGTTTCGCCGCCGACAATGAGGAGTCGCGCGGATATGCCATGCCGCGCTTGCAGCCGCGCGAACGCCCGAATGGCGTTATCGACCCCCTTGCGCGGCACCATGCGGCCAACTGCAGGATCGTCCATGGCTCCGGATCGATGCCAATTTCTTGGCATGCTTGTATGCGCGATAGCGGCTTAAAGTCTTCCGGATCGAAGCCGCACGGAATCATGCGAATTCGCTTGCGTGGGCACGCCATAAAGATTGATCAGATCATCCCTGTCTTGGGGGCACTCGGCGATGACGTAATCCGCCTCGGCCATCGCACGCTGCTCGATGGCGATGCGACGAGGTGGAAACAAATCAGCGTCGCCTTGGTGTAAACGGCGCACTCGGCCCAAGGCATGAAAGGTCACGACGAAGGGAATGCCCAGCGCGCTGCTTCATTTCCGCGGCCACCAGCGCGGACATGAAGAAGTTGGCATGCACCAGGTCATAATCGCCAAAGCGGCGGCAAAAACGAATCATATACTGGGTAAACGCAGCCATGTGCGGCAGCAATTCTTCCTTGCGCACGCAGGTAGGCGGACCGGCCGGGACATGGATGACACGCGCCTCCCCCAAGCGGCACGATCTCAGGCAATGTCCGGCGCGTCGCGGCGCGTGAACACGTCGACAGCCAGGCCTCGGGCCGCCAAATGCTGAGCGATTTGCTGGACATATACATTTTGGCCGCCGCTATCGACACCGCCAAGCGCCGCCAGGGGTGAAGCATGCTCGCTGATCAACGCCACCCTCTTCATGTGTTGTCTCCTTCGGTGCTTTGTTTTGGCTACGCTTGATAAAAACTCAGGCCCCAGCGACGGCTTGAAAAGTCTGCTCCCAATCGCGCGCGAAACGCTCGATGCCAAAGCGCTCCAGCGCATAGGCACGCGCACCTTCGCCTAAGCGCCGCGCTCGGCGGGATTGGCCAACAATCGGCCGCATGGGGTCCACCAGGCGCTTGACATCGGTGTCGACGTATCCCGAGATTCCGTTTTGAATGGCCACCGCCATTTCCGTCGTCGCCAGCCCGACGATCGGCACGCCGATCGTCATGGCCTCGATGACCGCCAGCCCCATGCTCGTGTAGCGGATCGGATTGAAAAAGAAACGATAGCGGGCCACGAACGACGGCAATTGCGGCGGCGGAATTTCGCCCAAGCCGCCCATCGACTCGGCGTCCATGCCGACGAGATCCAGCGGCACTTCTTCACGAACTTGCTCGAAGACATCCGCGCCGAGACGCCGGCCCCGTTGCCGCAGGTGATTGACGACTACCACGCCGCGCGCGATTTCGCCGGTGTAGGCTGCTTCCCGCGGCAGCCAGACGCCATGATCGATGACCCGCGTCGGCGTGCGTCCGCTGTCCCACATGAGCGCATTGAACGGCGTCACGTGCACCAGCAGAATCGCCGGATCGTTGACCCAGTGCCGGGTATTGGTCGGATGCTCTTGGGGCGGGTCGTGTTCGAGATAGATGCGCGGCAAGGCCGCTGGCTCTCCGAGAGAATCTCATGCTGATCCACCTCGTAATTGCGGCGTGTCTGAAACAGGATGCAATCGAAGGCGCGGTGGCGCACTTCTTCGACCGGCACGTCATGCACGTTAGGGCCAAAGGGAAAGGTGCGGCCCCTTCCGCCATAACCTTCCGGGCCCCCGGCTTGGACGGGCAGATAAAACTCCGCCTTGGCCTGGGATAGGTAAAGCAGGTAATTGCCGTGAATGTGCCAGGTCAGAACGCGCAAGGGGCGCATGCGGCCTCCATGTTTGGGGACTCCGCGGCAAGCGCTTCGCCGCGCAGCTGGGTCGAGTTGGCGTAAATTCTTCGATTTGGCGCACGACGTCGGCCGGTCGCACGGCCTCCGCGGGACAGAGCACGCGGTGGCGGCACGATCGATCGGGGCCCAGCGCCCGGGATTGGAGCCCGTGGAAACGACGACGCTGGGAACGCGCAGCGCCGCCGCCAAGTGTGACACGCCGGTGTCATTGCAAATCAACAAGCGGGCGCCGACCAGCAGGGCGGCCAGGGCGCCCAGATCGGTTTGCCCGGCCAGATCAAGCGTGGTGCCGCCCAGGGCCGCGCGCGCGCGCCGGTCAACGTGCGTTCCGCCGCCGTGCCCGTGAGCACCACTTGCAATCCCCGCTCGAGGCAAGACTGCGCGACCTCGACAAAGCTCGGCAAAGGCCAACGGCGCTCCGGCACGCTCGCTCCCAAATGCAGGCATACATAGCGCCTCAGGAGAAGCGGACGCGCGCCGACGGCTTTTTTCAAGCTCGAAAAATCCGCGGCTCGGACCGGGAACTCCAATTGCTCGCCCGTGTCTGGGCAACCCAAAAAATGCGTCAGTGCCAATAAACGGCGGATTTCGAGGCCATGATCGGGATACGGCAAAAAGCGTTCGGCGTCGGGGCAATACTCGCCCGGGACATAAAATCCCGCGTTATGCCGCGCGCCCAAAAGCACGGTCACTGAATTGACGAACGAGCCGCTGCCGTGCATTTGCAGGGCCAGGTCAAAGTGCTCCGCTTGCATGCGCTCGAGGAAACGGGGCCAGCCGCTTATATCGGGCGCTTGTTCCGGCAGGCCGGGATAACCGGGAAATGGCCTGGAACGAATCCAGATACTTGGGAAATCGTCTGACCAGACAATCGGCCCACGGCATGCCCAGCAAAGAAATGTGTGCTTGCGGCAGTGCCTCGCGCAGGGACCGCAGCGCCGGCACGGCGCACAACATATCGCCTAGCTTGAGGGCTCGCAGCACGACCACACGCCGGGGCGCCGGCGTGCCGATGCGAACGGGCCCTTCATCGGTCGGGGATTCATCCATGGCTACGATGATGGTTAAGGTGCTGCCTCAGACCCGCCGCTGAAAGTTCAACCGACTCACGACGCTCTCAACATCCAGCGTTAGCGATTCCGCACTCGCTTCGGGGGAGCGGGTTGTCTTCTGCATTGCAAAGCCGATGCCGAACGGGAGGAGCCCAAGACTACGCCGGCATTAACGGCGGAAGTGCACCGAAAAGGTTCGTTTCGCAGCCTGGCCTGAGCGCAACACACTGGGAGTGGCAGCGATGCGCAGAGAATCGCATCACCTTGCGCAGAGCCATGCGCTGGGCATGAAATGAAAAATCGGCATGCGTTCGACGAGTGAAAAACTCGCGAAAACATGCCGATTAAAGCTCTAATCGATGAATCAGTCTCGGAATCAATACGTCAGCTTGCCCGACCCGAGAGCCGCGAAAAGCTGATTCAGGGCCGCATTGCTAGGGTCGATCCCAGGTGGTAGGCGGCGCATGCCTGCTGCCAAAGTTTGCGTCATCAGATTATCGGCCGCGCCGCCGGCCAGGATGTCGTCAAATCCAAGGATGTGGCCCAATTCATGCTCGACGACGGTCAGAAGATCCATGTGCGTCGCCGCGAGCGTGCCCGGAACAGCCATCAAGTCCGCCGACTGGCCCAGTCGCTTGAACTCATTGTTAAGCAGCGGTGTGGGATCGACGAACCAGCCGAAACCGTCCGCGCTCGCGTCGATGGTTATCGTCGAACCCGTCGTGCTTCCAAGCACACTGTGTCCCATGTTGGCGATGGCGAAGTGGACGCCATCGAAGCGCGAGGCGCTATAACCGGCGGCGATCCAATACGCTTCCGCCGCATCGACGATCGGCGTCAACTCGCTGACTGACGTCAAGACCACGCCTCCCGGAGCAGGTGGACCAGTAAGCGCGGTGGCCGCCAGTTGCGGATAGGCGATGGTCACCGTCGAAACCGCGTTGACGATGGGGGCGTTGTCGGGATGATAAATCGTCAGGGTGAACTTCTGCCCGGTAGTCGCCGCTGGGTTGGCGTAAACCGTGATGGGGATCAGGGCCGAAGTCTGACCGGCGGGAATGGTGATGAAGTCGCGAATGACGCCCTGGTAGTCGATACCTGCTTGGGCGGTGTCGGATGCAGCTCCGGTCGCGTAGTAGACGGTGATCGGCAATGCCGCCGGTCCGTTCGTCAACCTCACGGGAACATTGAAAAGCGTGCTGCCGGTATTGGGATGCGCCTGCGTGTAGGCCGCGTCGATGCTCACCGTGACCGGCAGCGGCTGGTGACGATTTGATTGATGACCCCGGTTGCGCTACGCGAGGCTGGATCAATGTGGCCATTGTAGACGCTGATGATTTGGACGTGGAAGATCTCCGGGTTGGTGCCGTCGTACTGATCGCCGATGATTTGCACGGCAATCTTTTGCGAGAGCGGCTGACCATTGTAGAACGTCACCTTGTAATAGTTCAGACCGAGGAAATCGCTGGCGGCGCCATTGGTGGAAATGGCCGTGTCGTCAACCGTGCGATAAAAGACGGTGACCGCGTAATTCGGCGCCGGTTCGCCATCCAAGGTGATCGTGAAATAGTACGGAATCGGCGGGCTGCCGACGGCAGGTTCAGTTATGGACGGCGTGTCTGCCTCGATGTCGGCGCTGATGTTCGGCACGGTGATGACGCCGGTCTTGTCCTTCACCGTGGTGACGGTGTAGTTGCCGCCGTTGTTGTCGTCGTTGACGGTGTAGGTGGCGACGGTCAAGACCTTATTGGTGCCGACGTTCGCGTTGTCATAAGTCTCGGACAAGTTCGTGACGGTGTCGGTTCCTTGCAACCCGACAACGGCCGGGATGGCGGCGGCGGTTCGGTTGCCGTCATAGGCCTTGGTGTTTGTCTGGGCGATGAGAGTCAACGGAGCCTTGGTGATGACGCCGGTGTGGTTCGCCACGAATGTCACGACATAGTTTTTGCCGCCGTTGCCGTCGTTGACCGCTCCGCCCGGCGTTAGCGTCTTGCCGGTGCCGACGTTTTTGTTGTCATAGGTTTCGGTAAAGCCATTCGTGTCGCCCGTGGCCAAGGTGCCGCCGGTAATGATCGGTATGGCCGCCGCGCTGGTGGTGGCGTCGTAGACCTTAGTATTGGTCACCGCTGTCACCGTCAGCGACAGCGGCGTGATGGCACCCGTGGTGTCGGCGATGAAGGTAATCGTGTAGTTGTGGCCGCCGTTGCCGTCGTTGACGACGCCCGAAGCGTTAAGTGTCTTGCCGGTGCCGACGTTCTTGTTGTCGTAGGTTTCCGAGAAGGTGGCGGTGTCGGTGCCCAGAAGCGAACCGCCCGTAATGGTGGGAATGCCGGCCGCGCTGGTGGTGCCATCGTAGAGCTTGGTGTTGGTGACCGCGGTGACGGTGAGCGCCCGCCCGGTGATGACGCCCGTGGGGCTGGTGGCGAAGGTGATGGCATAGTTGGCGCCGCCGTTGCCATCATCGATCGTGCCCGCGGGCGTCAGTGTTTTCCCGGTGCCGGCGTTTTTATTGTCATACGTTTCCGTGAAGTGGGTCGTGTCGCCTGCGCCCAGCCCGCCCGTAAGGATCGGAATGGCGGCCGCGCTGGTGTTGCCATCGAAGACTTTGGTGTTAGGCGCCGCGGTCACCGTGACGTGACGCGGGGTGATCGCGCCGGTCGTGTTGGTCGCGAAGGTGATCACATAGTTCTTGCCGCCGTTGCCATCGTTGACCGTGCCGGTGGCGGTCAAGGTCTTGCCGGTGCCGATGTTCCGGGTGTCATAGGTTTCCGTGAAGTTGCCGATGTCGCCGGCGCCGAGCGTGCCGCCGGTGACGGTCGGAATCGCGGCGGCGCTGGTGGTTCCGTCATAGGCCTTGGTGTTGGTGGCTGCCGTTACGGTGATATTGTCGATTGTGATCGCGCCCGTCGTGTCGGCTATGAAGGTGACCGCATAATTCTTGCCGGCGTTGCCATCATTGACGGCACCGCTCGCCGTGAGCGTCTTGCCGGTGCCGACATTTTTATTGTCATACGTTTCGATGAAAGCGGCGGTGTCGCCCGTGACGAGCGGTCCCCCGGTGATGGTGGGTATCGCCGCGGCGCTGGTCGTGCCGTCATAGACTTTGGTGTTGGTCTGTGCCGTCACGGTCAGGGTAACCGGTGTGATGGCGCCGGTTGTGTTGGCGATGAAGGTCACGGCGTAGTTCTTGCCACCGTTGCCGTCGTTGACCGTGGCGGTGGGAGTTAATGTTTTGCCGGTGCCGGCGTTCTTGTTGTCGTAGGTTTCGGAGAAGGTCGCGGTGTCGCCGCTTAGGAACGAGCCCGCGGTGAGCGTGGGTATGCCGGCCGCACTGGTGTTGCCGTCATAGAGCTTGGTGTTGGTGACCGCTGTCACGGTGACGCTGCGCGGCGTGATTACACCCTGGCTGTTGGTCACGAACGTGATGGCATAGTCCTTGCCGCCGTTGCCGTCGTCGATGGTGCCCGCGGCGGTCAGCGTTTTGCCGGTGCCGGCGTTCTTGTTGTCGTAAGTTTCGCTGAAGTGAGTCGTATCGCCCACGCCAATGCCGCCCGTGATGATCGGAGTCGAGGCGGCGCTAGTGTTGCCGTCGAAGCCTTTGGTGTTGGGCGTCGCGGTCACGGTGATGTTGCGGGGCGTAATGGCGCCGGTCGTGTCGGCGATGAACGTGACGACGTAATTCTTGCCGCCGTTGCCGTCGGTGACCGCACCGCTCGCGGTCAGCGTTTTACCGGTGCCGATGTCCCTGGTGTCATAGGTTTCCGTGAAGTGGGCGCCGTCGCCGATGATGACCTTGCCCGTGACCGTGGGAATGGCGGCGGCGCTGGTGGTGCCGTCGTATGCTTTGGTGTTTGTTTTCGCCGTCACGGTGATGGCCAGGGGCGTGATCGCGCCCGTCGTGTCGCTCACGAAGTTGACGATGTAATCGTTGCCGCCATTGCCGTCGTCGATGAAGCCGCTGGGGGTCAGCGTCTTGCCCGTGCCTGCATTCTTGTTGTCGTATGTTTCCTTGAAATGGACGACGTCGTTGGGTCCCACGACACCGGTGATGGTCGGAATAGCCGCGGCAGCGTTATTGCCGTCATACGCCTTGGTATTGGTGATCGCGGTAACGGTAATGACTTCGGCCGTGATGGCCCCGGTCTTGTTCGTCACGTAAGTGACGACATAGTTTTTGCCGCTGTTGCCGTCGTTAACCGCGCCCGACGGAGTCAGCGTCTTGCCGGTGCCAATATTCTTGTTGTCATAGGTTTCGACGAAATTGGCGGTGTCGCCGGGAGCCAAGGTGCCGGTGACCGTCGGCGCAGCGGCCGCGCTGGTGGTGCCGTCGTAAATCTTGGTATTGGTGTTCGCCGTCACGGTGATCGCTCGTGCCGTGATGGCGCCGGTGGTGTCGGCGACAAACGTTATGGTGTAATCATGGCCGCCATTGCCGTCGTTCACGGTGCCGCTCGCCGTCAACGTTTTACCCGTGCCGACATTCTTGTTGTCGTAGGTTTCCGTGAAACTGGCCGTGTCGCCTGTCGCCAATGTGCCGCCCGTGATGGTCGGGACGGCGGCGGCACTGGTGGTGCCGTCGTAGGCTTTGGTGTTGGTGGTTGCCGTTACCGTAATGGTTTTGGAGGTAATCGCACCCGTCGTGTCGGCGACAAACGTCACGGTGTAGTCTTGGCCGCCGTTGCCGTCGTTGACCGTGCCGCTCGCCGTCAGCGTCTTACCGGTGCCGACGTTCTTGTTGTCGTAGGTTTCGGTGAAGCTGCCGGTATCGCCCCCCAAAAGCGTTCCCGCCGTGACCGTGGGAATCGCGGCGGCGCTCGTGTTGCCGTCGTAGGCCTTGGTATTGGTGTGTGCCGATACGGTGATGGCAATTGGCGTGATGGCCCCGGTAGTGTTGGCCACAAAGGTCACGGTGTAATTCTTGCCGCCGTTGCCGTCGTTGACTGTGCCGGTGGCAGTAAGCGTCTTGCCGGTGCCGACGTTCTTGTTGTCGTAGGTTTCCGAGAAGGTGCCGGTATCGCTGCCTAGGAACGAGTTTGCGGGGAAGGTGGGAATGCCGGCCGCGCTGGTGTTGCCGTCGTAGAGCTTGGTGTTGGTGACTGCCGTCACGGTGACGGCCGCGGGGTGATCGCACCGTTCTTGCTGGTCACGAACGTGATGACATAGTCGTTGCCGCCGATTGCCGTCGTCAATGGTGCCGGCGGCGGTCATTGTTTTGCCGGTGCCGACGTTCTTGTTGTCGTAGGTTTCGGTGAAGTGAGCCGTGTCGCCGGCGCCAATGCCGCCCGTGATGATCGGAATGGCGGCGGCGCTGGTGTTGTTGTCGAAGACCTTGGTGTTGGGCGCCGCGGTCACGGTGATATTGCGCGGCGTGATGGCGCCCGTGGTGTCGGCGACGAAGGTGATGACGTAGTTTTTGCCGCCGAAACCGTCGTTGACCGTGCCGGAGGCGGTAAGAGTCTTGCCCGTGCCTATGTTCTTGGTGTCATAGGTCTCGAGGAAGTGGGCGCCATCACCGACGATGATCGTGCCGGTGACCGTCGGGACGGCAGCCGCACTGGTGGTGCCGTCGTAGACTTTGGTGTTGGTTTTCGCCGTGACCGTGATGGCCAGGGGAGTGATCGCGCCTGTCGTGTCGGCCACGAAGGTAACCACATAGTTGTTGCCGCCGTTGCCGTCATTGACCGAGCCCATGGCGGTGAGCGTTTTGCCGGTGCCGGAGTTTTTGTTGTCGTATGTTTCCGTGAAGGCGCCGGTGTCGCCAACCAGCAGCATGCCACCGGTGATCGTGGGAAGCGCAGCGGCGTGATTATTGCCGTCGTAAGCCTTGGTGTTCGTGGTCGCGGTCACGGTCAGAGCTTGCGGCGTGATAACGCCCGTCGTGTCGTTGACCGTTACGACGTTGTAGTTGTTGCCGCTGTTGCCGTCGTTCACCGTATACGAGGTGACGGTGAGGGTCTTGCCGGTCCCCGCATTGGCATTGAGATATGCTTCGTGCAGATTGGTGACCGTGTCTGTTCCAAGCAGCCCCGAAAACGTCGGGATCGCGGCGGCGGTCGTCGTCTTGTCGTAGGCCTTGGTGTTCGTGGTCGCCTTGATCGTCAAATTGGCCTGGTTGATGACGCCCGTTTGGTTGTCCAACGTCGTGACATTGTAATTCTTGCCGCCGTTGCCGTCGTTGACCGTGAAGCCCGGTAGGACGACCAGGCGTTTATTGGGGCCGGCATTCGCGTCGGTGTAGGCTTCGCTCAGAACGGTGACCGTGTCCGAGTCCTTGAGCCCAATGATCGTCGGGGTCGCGGCGGCGGTTAGCGTTTTATCATAGGTCTTGGTATTGGTCGCCGCTGTGATGGTCAGGTTGGCTTGATCGATCTCGCCTGTCGTGTCAGTCAAGAAGGTCACGACATAGTTCTTGCCGCTGTTGCCGTCATTGACGGTGCCGCTCGCGGTCAACGTCTTGCCGGTGCCGACGTTGTGCGTGTCATAGGTCTCGGTGAAATTGGCCGTGTCGCCGATGTTGAGGCCGCCGGTCGTGATGATCGGAACGGCCGCGGCGGAGGTGTTGCCGTCGTAAATCTTGGTGTTGGTGACCGCCTTAACCGTGATCGGCGCACGGAAATCGACCCCGTGGTGTCGTTTACGGTAGTCACGACGTAGTTGTTGCCGCTGTTGCCGTCGGTGACGACATAGTCGGTGACAGCCAACGTTTTGCCGGTCCCCGCATTGCGGTTGTCGTACGCTTCCATGAGATCGGTAACTGTGTCGCCCGTGAGCAGACCGCTAAACGTCGGCGTTGCGGACGCCGTTGCCGTGCCATCATAGCCTTTGGTGTTGGTAGTTGCCGTAATCGTAAGTTGAGCTTGATTAATGACGCCGGCCGAGCTTTCGGCCGTTTCCACGGTGTAGTTCTGACCGCCGTTGCCGTCGTTGACGACAAAACCAGGATTCACGGTCAGCAATTTGTGGCTGCCGGCGTCGCTATCGGCATATGTCTCGCCCAGGCCGGTTACCGTATCGCTTCCGTGGAGCCCGGCGACGGTCGGCGTGGCAGTCGCCGTCGTTGTCTTGTCGTACGTCTTGGTATTGGCGGCTGCGGTGATTGTCAAGGGCGCCGGGCTAACGGCGCCGGTGCTGTCGGCGACTTTGGTGACGGTGTAGTTGTTGCCGCTATTGCCGTCGTTAATCGTGAAGGTGGCAACGCTCAGCGCCTTGGCCGTGCCCGCGTTGATGTCGCTGTATTTCTCAGTGAGCCCGGTCACCGTGTCGGCGCCTTGAAGGCCGGCGATAGCCGGTGTGGCGGCGGCGCTGGTGGTCGCGTCGTAATACTTGGTGTTGGTGATCGCGGTTAATGTCAACGACGCCGGCGTGATGGCTCCCGTTTTGTCGGCTACCGTGGTCACTTTGTAGTTGTTGCCGCTGTTGCCGTCGTTGACCACGTAATACGAGACAGTCAGGGTTTTGCCGGCGCCGGCATTGGCGTCGGTGTAGGCTTCCATGAGGTTGGTGACGGTGTCGGTTCCAAGCTGGCCCGTGAAGGTCGGCTTGGCGGCGGCGGTGGTCGTCGCGTCGTAAACCTTGGTATTGGTTGCCGCGGTGATCGTTAAATTGGCTTGATTGACGACGCCCGTCGAGCTGTCCACCTTGATCACGTTGTAGTTGGCGCCCGCGGCGCCGTCATTGACCGTGTAGCCGGTCACCGTTAGACGCTTGTGTGCGCCGGCGTTAGCATCGGTATACGCTTCGGTGAGGCCTGTTACCGTGTCGCTTCCCTGAAGGCCAATGAACGTCGGCAGTGCCGACGCCGATGTCGTCGTGTCGTAGGTTTTGGTGAAGGTGGCCGCCGTCAAGGTCAGGTTCGCCTTGTCGACGTTGATGGTGACGCTTTTGGTGGCCGTCGAAAAATCGGCTGTGTCCGTTGGCGTAAAGGTGACCGTCAACGTTTCCGCCTGGCCGGCGGGCAGGACGGTGCCTATTGGAGAACTGTAGACATAAGCGCCGGCACATTGGCACTCGCATCCGAGCTGCGTGGCGCCAAGCGCCGTGCCATAGGTGATATTGGAGGGGTTGGCCCAAGTGATCGTGGGCTGTGTCAGAGGCGGGTTTCCGGTTGGACCGAAAAGACCATCGGAGCCGCGCCGAAAAGCGTGCCCACTGGAACGGCGGAGCTGGACGGCGTCAATCGATCTTCAAGGCTATCGAAGCGTGGATATATCGCTCGTCTGCGTCGCGCTGAACGCCGGCCGGAGCGGAAAGGTTTAGCCTTGCCACCAAAAAATCTGCGCAACCAATTCATCATCGACGGGCCCCGAAAAAAAAGGAAATAGAGCCGGCAACGCTTGGCGGCCGGCCACGAGAAAAACAGAAAAGCGAGGCAATTCTGTTGAGGCTAAGCCAGAAGTGGAATAAGTCCTTTTCTTGGCAAGACGGGACAAAGACCTAACGTAGGTTGGCTAAAGAACCAACTTGAGTCAGTTTGAACTGAACCTTGCCGGACCACTCTGCCGAAACGCCGCGAACCTGTCCCTGTCGCGGGTGAGATCCACTAGTCTATACGGTCGCTTCCTGCCATGCAACCAAATTAACCGTCAAAGTCGGAAGTTTCTTGGTAACCCTTCCATTTTCACAAAAGCAAGTCGTTTTAAGGCGCCGCTATTTCTCTCTGCTGGCAAGTCTCCCGCATTCTAGGGGCGACCTTCGCCAAAAATCAAGCATGCGGCTACCAAAAATCGCGATTGGCGCGGTTTTGCCTTGAATGACGCCTCGTAACCGTCTTTAGACGGCCACGCAGGATTTTAGTTCCGGCAACTTTAATTTGAGCGAATTACATCCACCGCTTCAAGCTTTCCTCATCGCTGGTGAACGTAATCTCACCGTGGAGGACGCCGCGGGTGGCGAGCAATTCATCGGCCAGACGGGTTATGTCGCCGCCAGGGCCGCGCAGAATGGTCACTTCAAGGCAATGGTGCGCACCGAGGTGAATGTGGAGGGTGGAGACGACCAGGTTGTGATGGTGATGCTGCTTGTCAATGAGTTTGGAGGAAAGCTCGCGGGCGTGGTGGTCGAAAACCATCGTGACGACGGCCACTTGCTCCCCGTTGGACACTTTGGCGTCCTCGCGAATGAGCCGATCGCGGATCAAGTCGCGAATCGCCTCACTGCGGTTTTCATAACTCTTGGCCGTGAGGAGCTTGTCGAACGCCTCGAGCAGAGCGTTTTCCAGCGAAATCGTGACGCGCGTCAGGTCGGCCATGGCTTAGTTTGTTGTATGAAGAAACTCCCGCATGGTGGCGACCGCCACACTCGCAAAGTCGGGATCGTTGATGTGCAGATCGAGTTCCACGAGCTTGACGTTGGGGCTCATCCAGTTGCGCAGGCTCTGAAACAAGGCATCGTCAGCCTCGGGCCACCAAAACGGCTCTTCCTCCCGGTCGATGGCCGAAACGCCCCGCAACGGCACTAGAACCGCGGTCGGCCCGCGCGCGGCGCTGGCTTTCTGGGCGATTTCCTTGCCGAGTCGATCATTTTCCTCGGGTGTGGTGCGCATCAGACGTGACGGAAGGATTGTGCTGGTAAAAGCGGCGGTCTGCTGAACCTTTCGGGCACCGTTTCGGGCGGGCCGAAATTGACCATGTCGAGCGCGCCCAAAGAAATAACCTGCGGCACGCCGCGCATACCCGCCGCTGTCAGCCGATCGGGCCAGCGCTAAGAATGCCGCCCGACCAATTCGTCCGCCAGCTCCGTGGTGGTGAGATCGAGCACGCCGCGAACCATGCCGTCGCATGATAAACGATTCCATGGTCTGCCCGCCCGTGCCCGGTCGCATGGAAGACCAGAACCTCGAATCCATCGTTTTCGAGCTCTTGCCGGCATGCACTGACGCAGGGCGTGGTCACGCCGAACATCGTTGCCGCCAGCAGCGGCTTATCGTCCGCCGCGTCCGACGCCTGTCCGATTGCGGCGCACCATCCCGGCGAGCGCATGTGCGGCGTTGGTCAACACTTGGCGGCTCACGCGATTGAGGCCGCTGATGTCAACGACCGAATGCAGCATGAAGATGTCGCGCACGCCCACCCATTGCTTGACCTGGCCGCTGGCCAGCGTGCTGACCATGACCTTGGGAATGCCGAAGGGCAGGGCACGCATCGCCGCGGTGCCATCGTCGTGCCCGCCGAGCCGCCCAGGCCAAGGATGCCGTCTACCTGTCCCCGTGCATGCAGATCGGTAACGATCTTGGCTGCCCCACGCGCCGCCATCTCGACTGCTTGACCGCGATCGTTGGCGTGGCGAATGGCGGCCAGTGTCGTGCCCGCGGCGGCGAAGACTTGCTCGGATGGGATATCCGGCGTGAAAACCGGGGCCTGCACGCCGGCATCGACAACGAGCACTTGGACCTTTAGAGCGCGTAAGAGATCGCGAACGAATTGATATTCGACCCCCTTGGTGTCGAGGGTGCCGACAAGCACTACCGGCATGACTACTTGGTCCCACGCAAAGTACGCGTTAATCGCCGCCGCCGGTTTCGCCTTGGAATCGAATGATGCACTCGCGCGCGGCCGCTGATAGGCGCGCTGGGCCCGCACAGCCTCTTCATAGCTATAGAAGCTGGCCAAGGCAACTTCGATGTCCTCTGGCGACGGGGCGTGCATCGGATCGGTGCGCACGTAAACCGTGAACTCATCGTCGTGGTGCAGGTCCATGGAAAGGCCCTCCAAAACCACACGCGAAGGGAAAGGAACTCGTGAAACGTCAGTCTTGCAAACAGAACTTGATCCTAGCGGCGCCGAAGAATGCGAGCAATCGCATTCTTCGGTGATTGCGCGCTATTCTTCACATGCTGCGTTAAGATGAACCGGACAGTCAGATTTCAACGCAGCGATTCCAGCGGTTTGAGGCGCATCGCCGAGATCGATGGAATAAAGCCACCGACGGCTCCCATGAAGAACGTGAGAATGCCGGCCGAAATGAGGACGGAAAGATCGACGGTCATGCGCAGAATCACGCTCTTGCCGCCGCCGCCGGCGCCGCTGCTGACGATGCTGCTCACCGTCGTGCCGTCGAACAAGAGTCCCAAGGCGCAGTCCAAGCACGCCCCCCACCAGCGCGATGAGCAGCGACTCCACCAGGAACGAGCACAATATCTGAAAGCGCGTGAAGCCCAATAGCCGCATGACGCCGATGTCTTTGGTGCGCTGACTGATGGCGGCGAACATCGTGTTCATCACGCCCAAGACGCCGCCGACTGCGAGAATGATGGCCACGAACATGATGGCGTAGCGAAACTGATCGTTGGTCCCGCGCATCTTGGCATAGTATTCCTGCTCGGTCTGAGCGTTGTACGAGGCGCTGGCCGCTGCGGTTTTCCTTGAGCTTTTTGGCCGCTTCCGAGCCGATTTTCTCCTCTTTCGTGCGGACGACGAACGAACTGTAGGAATTGCGCCGCCCAAAGGTTTCTTGCACAGGGGTATCCAGCGCCCAGATCTCCGAGCCAAACGACGAATTGGTCTCCTTCATGATGCCGGACACATACCAGCGCCGCGGCCCGATCTGCACAACATCGCCGGGGAGCAAAGTCGGCTTGCCCAGGTCGGCGCCGAACGTCTTGGCGACGCCGTTGCCCAGGACAACCTCCGGCGCGGTGGTTTTGATGGTGGTGCCGTTGTCCTGATAGCTTACCTCACGCACGCCGCTGGGCGTGAACCATTCGCCGTGGTCCAACTCGATTTGATGCACGTCCGCCGCGGTGCGGACATTATCGAGGCCGCGCATCTGCACGAAACGGCGTTGGCGGCCGCCCGGCTGGGCGTTGGGTATCGTGTGCGTGACGATGACATACACTTCCTTGGTGGCAAGGTATTTTCCATCCGGCCCCTTCTGGATCGCCGCCTGCAGATCGCTGGGCAGTTCCTCGACACTGGCCGGCGGCAAATAGCTGAAGGACTCATCGTTGGCCCCGTCGGCAAGGACCATGACGTTGCCCGCGCGCCCGCTGGTTTCAGTCAGCCGATCCATGCCTTTGACGAATGCCAGCATGAACGTGAGCAGAAAGATCACCACGGTAAACGCGCAAGCCGTTGCCAGCGAGGTCAGCCAGCGCACCTGCAAGTTGCGCAGATTGTACCGCACCGGCACCTTGGCAACGGGCAACAATGCATGGACCACCGAGACCACGCTGGCAACCGCCGACACGAGAACCACCACCGCAATGATGGCGGCCACCACGAAGAACACGATCACTAGCGCAAACATGGTTGCTTCCTTAGAATTTGTCCGAGCGAGCCGCGAGCGTTAGCGACTAGTCTCTTCGGGACGAAGCACCGGTCGCTGACGTTCACGGCTCGCCAAAGCAGCGTCATTACGCCACCTTTGCAAACACTTCCGAAACCTTCACCGACCGCGCTTTCCAGGCCGGCAAAAAACTGCCCAGAAACGCCGTGAGTGTTCCCATGGCCAAACCCCAAAAGATCGCTTGCCCCGGAATGATAAATGCCGGAAAGAAAACGATTGGAAACGGCAGCCCGCCGTTGAGATTGACTATCTCCCGCGTCAGCCCGGCCGCCAAAAGACCGCTCGTGCAACCGATTAATAACGATTCGCCAAGCACTAAGCATAGGATCTGGACGGGCCGAAAGCCGAGCACCTTCAGCACCGCCATTTCGTTGCGGCGTTCGCGGACGGTGATGCTGATTGCATTGGCAACGACCAAGGCCATGCTGATGAGAATCGCCGGCACCAGGACGTATTTAACGCCCTTGATAATGTCGCGATATGCATCAAGAAACGCACCAATTCCAGAAGAAGCCGTCTCGCATTTTACGGGCCTATCCGCGAAATAAGGCGAATGCTCGACGATCTCACCGACCTTGTTGAACGTGGCTTGATCGCGGACGCGCATCCATATCAGCGCCAGGCGCTTCTGATCGAGAGGATGCTTGGTTCCTTTGTCACGCGCGTATTTGTCAAGTGAATCGTTGAAATACCGATCGGTCATGATGCCCAGCTTGTCGTACCGACCCTGCGGGAGCTCGCCGACGACTTCGAAAGTCAAGTCCACACCCTTGTAATTGATGCTGGTGAGCTTAAAGCGATTGCCCACCTTTATGTTCAGGCCGTCCATGCGTTCCTTACTCAGTAAACAGGCTTCCGGCTTACCAGGATCCTGCATCTTTTTAATGATCGCCGGATCGAAATTCTCCAAGTCGTCCATCATTGTCCGAATGTGCTTTGGGTTCATCGCCACTAAGAAAGCCAAGTTTTCCAGCGACATTTTTTCCGGATCCGTCGTGCCGCCGTAAAACGACCAGGTCATAAAATCATTCGGCCCATAAAGTCCCTTGAGCTCGGGCAGAAATTTGGCGTTATCCGGATCGAGATAATGCGCATGCGTCATCGGCATCTGGCTGGGAAGTTGCCAGCGCTCGGTGACGATGAGCTTGAAGTCGGCGGCTTTCTCGGTGGTAGCGACGTCGAGGAAGTAGACCACGGTCCAGATGAGCGTAATCATCATGACCAGCACCATGACGGCGGCGCTGGTCAGCAGCGTGCGCACCAGATTACGCCGCAGGTTCTTGACCGCCAGTAGCACCATCTTGGGGCTGATGAGTAAATACACGACGCCAGCCACCACGACGATGACACTAATGGCCGCGGCCACCAGATTGACGGGATTGGTGAGGATTTCTTCGATAAACGCCGACATGGCGGGGATCTCCAATGGTTAGCCGCGACGCGAATGCGAAGCGCGGTGATGTCGCCTGACGCGGTCCGCATTCGCGTCGCGGCTAACCGTCAAATAGGACGGACACCGGTTTCCTGCCCCGGCGACGCTGACGTTACGGGGACGGCGCGTATGGCGGTGCTGGGCGTCCCCTCGACGAGGCGGCCCTTTTCCAAATGGACGACGCGCTGCGCGCGCTCGGCAGCACGCGGATCGTGGGTCACAAGCAAGATCGTTTTGTTCAAGCCCCGTTGCAACTCCCCCATGAGGTTGAGAATCTCATCGGCGGAGCGAGCATCCAAATCCCCGGTCGGCTCATCGGCGACAATCAAAATCGGGTCGGTGACGATGGCGCGGGCGATGCCGACGCGCTGTTGCTGACCACCCGAAAGTTGTCCCGGTCGATGGCGCATGCGATCGGAAAGGCCAACCAAATCGAGCGCCGTTTTCACCTGTTGCTGACGCTCGGCCGCGCTCAGAGGCAATAATAACAAAGGCAGCTCGACATTTTCATAGGCCGAAAGTACCGGCAACAGGTGATAAAACTGAAAAATGAAGCCGATGCTGCGCATGCGCCACGCCGCCAACTCGGCTTCGCTCATTTTGGAGATGAGCCGATCGCCGATCCAGACTTCGCCTTCGCTGGGACGGTCCAGGCCGGCGATGAGGTTGAGGAGCGTGGTCTTGCCGGAGCCGGACGGTCCCATGATGCCCAGAAATTCGCCCTGGGCCACTTCCAGGCTGAGGTTCTTCAGGACGTCGATTTGCTCCTCGCCGCGCGTGAAGTATTTATGCACGCCGCGAATCCGCATGATGGGTTGATCCATCGCGCTTCTCCTCGTATTTAAGAGCCGCGCACGTTAGTAAGCGGTCGAACCGCTTACTAACGTGCGCGGCTCCTGC
Source organism: uncultured Planctomycetota bacterium (assembly GCA_963750865.1). Classification (GTDB taxonomy): domain Bacteria; phylum Planctomycetota; class Planctomycetia; order Gemmatales; family Gemmataceae; genus CAVVSQ01. The sequence continues at coordinate 718,309 of CAVVSQ010000004.1, read as the reverse complement.
ACCTTATTTCTTCTTTGCCGGATCGATCTTTTTATTGAAAAAGGTCACGACCGCTCCCATTTCGGGCCGCAAGTATTGGCCTTCTTCCTCGCGCGGAATGTTGATTTGGACGCGCACCGGAACCGCCCCCTTGGAGCGGTCGGCGGTCGGCATCCGCCGCGAGACCCAACCGACGTAAGTACGATCAGGGAAGGCTTCGGCGCGGACGATGCATTCCTGGCCATCAAAGACCTTGCTGATGTCGCGCTCGGCAATGGCCAAATCGACCTCCATCTTGGTCAAGTCGGCCATCTCACACAAGCTGGCGGACAGTCCGTTGGAAAATGCCGACGGGTTGACCATGTTGTTTTCTTCCGTTTTCTTGCTGAGGATGATGCCTTTGATCGGCGCCCTCACTTCCGTGCTTGTCGAGCCGCCATTTCGCCTTGCGCAGATCGGCTTCGGCTTGCTCCCAATCCGCCTTGGTGGCGGCGATCTTTTCATCGCGCGGACCCTTGATCATCATGTCGTAGGCGAGTTGCAAGCGCTGGGTGCGGTAATCCATCGACTTGTAGGCGCTCTCGGCCTGCTCATATTCCTTGTCGGCGGCGGCATTGGAGCTCCTCAATTCGCCCGTGCGCTTGTAGTCGATCTTGAGTTGGATGCAGCTGGGCTTTGCTGTCGGCTAAATCAGCTTTGGCCTGTTGAATCTCCATATCGCGATATTTCCAAAGTTCGTCGCAGCGGCGCTTGGCCGCCTCGGCGTTGGCGACGGCGTGATCGTATTCCGCCCGGTAATCGACATCTTCGAGTTTCGCCAGCAAGGCGCCCTTTTCGACGCGGTCACCCTCCTTGATGTTGAGTTTGGTGACCATGCCGCCGACTTTGGGGCTGACCTGGATTAAACTTATCGGGATGATGTAACCCTTCGATTCGAGCGCGATGGCGCCGGTCGCGGGGCCTCCTGACTTGGATCGGGTTCTTTTGCTCGGTCGGATTCTTGGCGGCTTCGCCCGAATTAGTTTCCGCCTTTTTGGCCTCCAGATAATCCTGGTATTCCTTGTCGTCGTTGGAGCGCACGAACCCGGCATAGCCGGCGCCGAGCGCTAAAACCGCGCACAATAGCCACGGCAGCCAAGCAAATCCGCGCCGGGCGCAGCTTGACGATCGGGCAACTGCAAGCGAGCGAACGCGGTCGCGCAGCGACGGCGGCTCGACTGGTCGCTGCCGTGGGATTGGTCGCGTGGTTGGTGCCAACATCGTTCATGAGTCACCCGAGGTGGTCGACGGCTATGTTCTATTCGGAACACTCAACGTTTTATTGCAAGCGGCCTTCTTTTCTTGGCCGGCTTTTGATCCCAAAGATACATACCCAGCATGTCCAGCGCTAGTTCGGCCATTTCCGGCCCGTCGATGGCGTCGGGGTCCACGGCAATTTGCATCGCCAAACCGTGAAGAATCGCCTGGACTAAGGTCTCCACGGCACGCGGCGAAACTGGCCTTACTGCCGGGCGCTCCGCCAACTCGCGGCGCAAATGCTCCATGCCATGACTGCGCCATTCCTCATATAAATTGGCCAGGCGCTGCCGAAAATCTTCCCGATGGCTCACTTGCGATAAAAAGGTGTATTGCAACGAGCCGAACTCGGGATTGAACGCCGGCTTGTGCAGGATCATTTCCAGCAAATGGCCGACGACTTCGAGCCAGCGCATTTTAGCTGAAGGGGTGCTCCGTCGGGCGGCTTCGCCGGATCGCCGCCGTTGCGCCGGCAGATCATGTCGAGAAGGCGATCGAAGACCGCCAACAATATGTCTTCCTTGGCCTTGAAATAATACATGAGCTGGCCACGCGACATGCCGACTTTTTTCTCGATTTCCGACAGCGATAAATGCTGCAAACCTTTTTCCGCGATCACGGCGACCGCGGCCACCACGACCTGCTCGCGGCGAATAGCTGCCAATGTCGATGCGCGGCGTTTTCATGGGGTCTCGGATGGAATAGACTGTTTGGTATGTTTATAGACTGATCGGACTATTGCGTCAAGCCAATATTTATCACGCCGGCGGTGCCGCTTCCATAAAATCATCGCCACGGCGTAGGTTAGGTTTCCAACCTGACCGTTTTTTGTTTCTCGAAAGTTACCGCCACGACCGGTCAGGTTGGAAACCTAACCTACGAAGTTGGAGGATCGCATGTCGTTTACGCGCGCCGAGTGCCTGGATCGCCTGCGAGGCCAAGTCGCTGCCGGAAAGCCGATTATCGGCGGCGGTGCCGGCACCGGCATCAGTGCCAAGTGTGCCGAGGCGGGCGGCATCGACCTCATCATCATCTATAACTCCGGCCGCTTCCGCATGGCCGGGCGGGGAAGCATGTCCGGCATGATGCCTTATGGCGACGCCAACGCCATTGTCATGGACATGGCCCGCGAGGTGTTGCCTGTCGTCAAAAAGACGCCCGTGTTGGCCGGCGTCTGCGGCACCGATCCTTTTCGCGATCATGAAGCTTTTCTTGCGCCAGGTGCAAGAGGCCGGTTTCAGCGGCGTGCAAAACTTTCCGACCGTCGGCCTGATCGACGGTCTCTTTCGGCAAAACCTCGAAGAAACCGACATGGGCTATGGCCTGGAAGTCGACATGATCCGCACCGCCGCGGACATGGGTCTGCTGACCTGCCCCTATGTCTTCAATGAGGACGAAGCCCAGGCCATGGCCCGAGCGGGCGCCGACGTGTTAATCCCGCACATGGGCCTGACCACCAAGGGAACCATCGGCGCTCAAACCGCGCTGACACTTGAGCAGGCGGCCAAAAAGGTCCAAGCCATCGCTGACGCCGCCAAGAGAGTCCGCCCCGACATTCTGGTACTCTGCCACGGCGGGCCGATTTCCGAACCGGCGGACGCGCAGTACATGATCCAACATACGCGGGGAATCGTGGGGTTCTTCGGCGCTTCGAGCATCGAGCGCTTGCCGACGGAAGTGGCGATCACGGGATGCGTGAAAGCGTTCAAGGAAATGGCGCTGTGACATGCATACGTCACGGCCAAAAGTGTTTCACGATGAGCGTGATTACCGCGCCGAGAATGAGAAAGAGGACTTTATCACGACCGGACTGCCAGCGATCGGCGTTTTTTTCGAGTTGATTGATTCGATGCTCGAGAATCCCTACTTGCGTTTGGATATCTCTCACTCTTGCCACCTCGCCGCGCATGGAGTCAAGCTGCTCGCTCAAAATCGCCACAAATCGGGAGAGGTCATCAATTTTCTCGGTATTTGTCATAAGCACTTCAGTTTTCTTGGGCGGCGCTGTTTCCAATAATTTGTCCAACAACTTATGGGACACTTTTTGCAAAACGTCACCCCAAAGGCGATTTAGCCGCCAGCGCAAATCGCCGGCATCGCGCAATTCCGAGGGCGCGAAGACGGCCGATTCAGAAACACTGGAATCGGCAATGCGAAGGATCAAAAGGTCGTGCCCGTTGGCATCTTTGCCGCAGTCCCATTCCACGCTCGCGCGATTGGCCCCGCGCCCCAAGACTTCGGTCAGCAGCGCGGTTGCCTGCTGTGCCTGATCAAATAACTGCTTCGATTGCTTTAGATTTTCAGTATAGGTAAGGCTTTTCATGGGGCCTCCTCTTGTAGAGCGACGCGGTCGGAATCATTGATGATTGTATCACGGTAGAACGACATAAAACCATTTTAGTTTCGGAGAGGAACATGAAGTCACCATGCCGCGCTTTGACCGGCCTTTTCATCATCATCCTGGCAGTCGGCGCCGGAGCGCCAGGGTCGAGTCGCGCGGACGACACAAAATACCCAAAGCCAAAGTTGGCCGTGATCCTCGTCTTCGACCAAATGCGCGGCGATTACCTTCAAAAATGGAAGGACCTCTTTGGCGAAGGCGGCTTCAAGCGTCTGCAAACGGATGGGGCCTGGTTCACCAATTGCCATTATCCCTATTCGGACACCGTAACTTCCGCGGGACATACGTCTCTTGTTACCGGTACATCACCCTACAGACACGGCATCATTGGCAACGAATGGTACGATCGCGGCAGCGGCGAAGCTGCTGATTCGACGGCGAGCGAGCGCTATGATCCCGTGCCTCCGGCGCCGCCAGGCAAAAAGGGAAAACGCTCGAAAGGCGGCTCGCCTCTGCGCCGCCGCGAGGAGACCATCGGCGACGTCATCCTCCGCGCGAGCCAAGGCAAAGCGAAGATCGGCTCCCTTTCGATCAAAGAGCACGCGGCCGTCCTGATGGCCGCCCTGCGGGCGCATTTCGTTTATTGGTTCAGCACGAGCACCGGTAATTTCGGCACCTCCACCTACTACAACGATACCCTGCACTCGTGGATCAAGGACTTCAACAGCAAACACCTTGGCGATCGCTGGTTCGGCAAGGACTGGACGCCGTTTCGCACGCGACTTGACTATGCCAAATACAGCGGCCGCGACGACGTTGAAGCCGAAGGAATTGGCTACGGCCAAGGCCGCACCTTTCCACACCCGATGTCGGGCGGCTTGACGAAAGTCGGCTCCAAATATTACAGCGCCTTGACCAATTCGCCTTATGGCAACGAGCTTCTGCTTGAACTCGTCAAGACAGCCATAGTCGCCGAGAAGATGGGCCAAGGAGACCAAACCGATCTATTGACCGTCAGCTTTTCCTCCAACGACACGGTAGGTCATTGCTGGGGGCCCGACTCGCAAGAAGTGCTCGACATCACCCTGCGGTCGGATTTGATTCTCAAGCAGTTGCTCGATTTCCTCGACGTCAAGGTGGGCAAGGGACAATACGTCGTTCTGTTATCCGCGGATCACGGTGTGTGCTCGATTCCAGAAGTGAGCAAATCTCACGGCAAGGATGCCGGTCGCATCGCCCCCGAGGCGCTGCGCAGCGGCGGCGAGGCCCACCTGCAAATGACGCTGGCCAAGGACGGCAACAAGCGCCCCTGGATCGAGAACATGACCGGTTCGTGGTTTTATTTCAATAAAGGCACGCTGCGCGAATTGGGCCTGCCTTCGAGCACAGTTGAAAAGACGCTCGCGACCTGGCTCAGCAAGCAGCCCGGCGTTGAAGCGGCATTCATTCGCTCCGAGATCGAGGGCAAGCCACCATTGACCGATCCAATCGCGGAGTCCGTGCGCCGCTCCTTTTATCCGGAGCGCAGCGGTGACGTTAAAGTGCTGCTCAAGCCTTATTATCTTTTCGGCGGCGACGGCAAAAAATCTGCCGCCTATGCGACCACGCACGGCTCGCCTTACGACTACGACACGCACGTTCCGCTGCTGGCCTATGGCCCCGGCCTGCGGCCAGGGGTTCACGCCGAGCGGGTGGCGCCGCAAGCGCTGGCGACGATCCTTGCTCGCCTCCTCGACGTGCCGCTGCCAAGCGGAGATGACACGCCCTTGCCGAAAGGGGTCTTGATGAAGGAGTAAAGAGCACACCACCGAAACGCCGCAGAACAAGCGTCCCGCTTGTTCTACGCTCCTCACTTATTCGCCGGCGGGTCTTCAACGGACACATGACATTCCGCCTCCAGCGCCTGGCACATGAATTCGCCGAGCGTGAATCCCCACCGGGCCAGGCCCAATTTGCCGCGCCAGGCGGGCTGGAAATCGGCGGCCGTCTCGCCAATGATACGGTCGAGCACCCGCTGTTGCACGTCCCAATAAGGATGCTCGATGTCGCGAAACCAGCGAATCATGCAGTTGGCACCGATCGGCAAACGGTACCTTGTTGATGCGCGAGCGATAACCGAGCGGCAACGCCACCAGCGGTCCCACCTTCGATGCCCAGCGCAACACTTTGTCATCAGCGGAATAGTAATGCCTCAACTTGAGATCGGCCGGCAGGTCGTTCCCGGCGACCGGCGCTCCGAGAGTAATCACCATATCAAAATGGTACGCCTTTGCCGCTTTCGCCAGGTCGGGATACTTCCACAAGCTGCCGGCGATTTGAGCCATGGTCAGCCCGATCTGCCCACCGGCACTGTGGCCGACCCAGACGAGATTGTCCGCCAAGCCCACGCCGTGCGCCTGCAACGCCTTGTGCATGCGCAAGTATGAATCATGGGACATTCTCGAAGCAGGATCGATCGAGTCGAAGAACATCGCCAAGCTTTCGAGCGGCACCAGCTTGCTCCAGGAGGCGCTGGGAAAAGGATTGTCGAGGACAACCAGGTCGCGCTCGGCTATTCCGCGTTTGGAAAGGCCCTCCTTGAGTGTTTCGGCGGCGCTGTTCTTGCCGCGCTCGGACAGGATCGTGTTGAGCCCCGAATGAAGGATGTAGACGCGGCGCGGCGTCGGCGTGGCTAATGCGCCGTCCGCGCTGGATCGCGCGGTGCCCGGTGTTGTTCTGTCGCCGCCTAGTCCATCGCCGGGAATCAATCCCAAGACTAGCAACATCCATCCGGTTGTTAATGCCATCTCGTTATCCCGCGGCTGCTTGATTGAGCGGTTCCACGGACGCGATGTGAAGCAGCGAGCAAATCTTGAATTCGGCGGGCACGTTATCGTCGGCGGCATCGATGCCGACAAGAATGCAAGTGCGCGTCAACATGGCAGACTCGGGATGGCGCACCTCATAACTGACTCCGCTAGACATGATCAAGCGAAACGGCACATACGGTCGCCGCGTCATCAACTCGCGAAGAATCTGCAAAGTCATAAAAGGACACCCGATTCATGGTCTATTACTTCTTCCCAATACAGAATAAATGATGCTGCCCGCGGATGTAAAGCCGGCCATCGGCGACGGCGGGGCTGGCCCGGACGCCTTCGCCGAGAGAATTTTTGGCCAACAGTTCGAAGGCAGTCGGGGTCGCTGTGAAAACGTAGACATCCCCCTCTTCGCTCGGTGCGTAAACTTTGTTGCCGATCAGCACCGGCGAGGCGCTGAAGGAGCCACTCGAAAGACGCTCATACCAGACCCGCTTGCCGGATTTGGCTTCATAGCAGCCGGCGAAGCCGCCATCGCTGGCGAAATACACATGAGAGCCACGAGTGATAAGGCATGGAACATAGGGAAAATCCTTGTGGTTTTCCCAAACCTTCCGGGGATGAGCCCCCTTGCCGCTACCGCCCAAAAGAATGGCATTCATCAGGCGCTCGCCCGAGCCATCGCCGGCGCAAGCGAACAGCATGTCGTCGTGGTAAACGCTGGAAGCAACGGTCCGCAACGGCATCCCCTTGAACTTCCAGTGCCAGGTCCAGTTCTCGGTGCCCGTGTCGGGATCGTAGCTCACGATCGAGGTGGTGCTGGTGACGATGAGTTCCGGCGCCGCCCCTTGGTGCTCCAGGATGAACGGTGCCGAGTAACAAGCCCGGTAGGCAACCCGCGGCAATTCCCAAACAATGGCGCCGGTCTTTTTGTCGAGCGCGTACAGTGTCGATGGTTTGGCGACCGGCTCCTTGGTTTGCTGATTCTCCTTGTCCATGTCGTTGTAAAAGATGACCTTGTCCTTGTATAAAATCGGCGACGCCCCGGTGCCATGTTGGCTCACCCATGGGCCCATGGGCCGATTCCAGAGCAGTTCGCCTTCGAAGTTGTAGGCGACCAGGAAGACTTCGCGTCCATCCCAGAACGGCACGAACACACTGCTACCGTCGGTGACGGGAGTCGCGGACGCCAGCGTGTTCTTCGGATGCTTTTGTCCCCGCGCCGCCGGCTTAGCCGCTATGCCGCGCGTCCAAAGCTGCTTGCCCTGGTTAACGTCGATGCACACAAGCATCCGCTGCGAACCATCCGCCGATGCGGTTTGCAAGAACAAATGCTTGCCCCAGATGATCGGGCTGGAGTTGCCTTGACCCGGCAAGGCCAGCTTCCAAAGCAGGTTGTCTTTGTCGCTGAAGGTCAGCGGTATCTCCTTGTCGGCGGCCTGACCCAGGCCCTGCGGACCGCGGAAACGTGTCCAATTTTCAGCGGCCGCCAAGGCCGGGAAAAACAAACCCAAAGCCGAACCCAGCAACAAGGTGATGGAGGTTATGCGCATGATGAGCTTCCGATGGCAAAAGGGCAGGGGAGGACGTTGATCTCGATTATCCCAAAGTTGCGTGCGAGGTCAAGCCGCGGGATGAGGCACTCCCGATCCCGCGGATCCTTAATGTTTGGCGATAGCGCGGATGATCGCGTCCCCAACTTCGCTCGTCGACGCTGCGCCCCCCTGATCGACCGGCACAGCGTTGCCTTCACCGAGCACCTGTGACACTGCCATGTCAATTCGTTCGGCGGCTTCGGTAAGCGCTGCATTTTGGTGCCGATGCCCCAGCCAGTCGAGCATCATCCCGGCCGAGAGGATCGCTGCGACAGGATTGGCGATGCCCTGGCCGGCAATATCTGGGGCGGTGCCGTGCGCGGGTTGGAAGACCGCGTGGTCCGCGCCAATGTCCGCCGAGGGAGCCATGCCCATGCCGCCGATGAGGCCGGCCGCCAGGTCGGAGAGGATGTCGCCAAACATATTTTCCGTCACCAGCACGTCCAGTCGTTGCGGCCGCTGCACCAGAAACAGGGCCTGGGCATCGATGTAGGCGTGCTCGTTTTTGATATCTGCGTAGTTGCCGGCCACCTCGTCGAAAACCTTGCGGAAAAAGGCGTAGCTCTTGAAGATGTTCGCCTTATCGACACACGTCACCTTGCGGATGGCGTCCGGCTTGACGCGCCGCCGTTCCTGGGCAAGGCGAAACGCGAAGTCACAGACGCGGCGCACGCCGGGCCGAGTCATGACCAACGTATCGATGGCCACCTCATCGTTTAGAACGATGCCGCCCGTTTGGCTGGCGAACAGGCCCTCCGTTTGCTCGCGCAGGATGACCAGATCGATATCGCCTGGCCGCAGTCCGGCGAGGGGTGTACGCGCTCCAGGATATAGCTTGCATGGCCTGACGCCGGCGTAAAGATCAAGAAGAACACGCAAAGTCACTTGCGGTGTGAGTTCGGTGCCATCCGGTTTGCGAATAGCGGGATGCCCCATCGCCCCCAGCAGCACCGCATCAGCCGCCCGGCAAGCGGTTAATGTTTCCGCCGGCAAATCGCTGCCCGTCTCTTGATAGCAAACAGCACCGCACGGATAGTTTGTCAGTTCCAGGGAAAAGGAACTTTCGACGGCCCGCAAAACCTTGACCGCCTCGGCAGTCACATCGACGCCGATACCGTCGCCAGGGAGGATTGCGATCTGGAAGGTGGACTTGGTCAACATAGAAAAAAAGACTAGCCACGGATGGAACACGGATCGAACACGGATAAGAATTAGAAAACCATGCGTTTGAACTCCACCTTGGTCCTTCCAAAATTAATAAGCAGCCCGACTTTTACACCAGTCCCTTTGAGTTCGTTAAGTAGCTGCGGTTCATCACCTTCGACGTAAGACTTAGCCACTTTTAATTCCACGATTACGCACTTATTGACCCAGAGATCGGCTTTATAGAAACCGACTTCCACACCTTTGTAGATCACGTGGATTTCCTCTTCAATCTCGGCTTGGAAGCCGTGCGCCCCAAGTTCCACCTGCATCGCCCGCTGGTAGACCTTCTCCAAAAAACCATAGCCAAGGACGTTGTACACTTCAAACGCCGCGCCAATGACCCCTTTTGTAATGTCTTCGTATAGGAAGTTCATTTTTGTTCTTATCCGTGTTTAATCCGTGTTCCATCCGTGGCTAAGATTTTTTACTCCTTCGCGTCCTGCCGCTGTTGCAAAAACAAAAACACGCCTTTTTTGTTGGAGATGATGATGTCGAGCAGGCCGTCGCCGTTCATGTCCATGACGGCGAACTGAGTGCCGATGCCGGAGTCGTCGTCAATTTCATGCGGAATGAAGCGGATCAAACCGGTCTTGTCGTGTTTGGCTTCGAACCAATAAAGATAGGCGGGATCGCTTGGATTCGCATCGCCGCGCGGACCATGGGCCCACCAGCGCCGGCCCGTCACCAGGTCTTTGAGGCCGTCGCCATTGATATCGACGCAATGCAGGGCGTGCGTCTGAGCCGGCAATGAAAAGGCGCCGTTGTCACCGATGAGCACCGCCCAAAATGTCCTGCCATCGACCTGCCGATCAATGGCCACCCCAATCGCCAATCCCGGCGACGCCAGGTTCTTGTTGTCTTTATCAAGATCGCCAAGCACGGCTTTGATGACGTTCTCCGGCTCGAAGCCGCGGCCACCAGAGCTTTTCACGTATTTGACGATGCCTCTGTAAGCCGACTTGGTATCCGCTTTGTCGTGACCGCCAAGCTTTTGGGTAGTGGCATGTGCGAGGGCACAGAGCGCGCCATCAATTTTCCATGAGGCCTTGCCCTGGGCGTTACGTGCCTTGTTGATCTCGTTGCAAATCGCCAACTTCGCGCGGGGACAATTTGTTATCTTTGGGCAATTTGGCGACTTGGGGCGGCGGTGCAAACAAGTCGCGGCGAACGAACGTGGGCCCGTCCTGCCGCTCTTTTGCTGGTGCCACCACATGCCGTAGTTGTGCGCCGAGCTGGAAATGATGTCGGCCTTGCCGTCGCCATCGAGGTCATAGGTGAACATGTCGGCGCAGATGGGACCGAGATCGGCGGCGTGGAATTTCCACGGCGTGACTCCATCCACCTTGGCGGGTTGTTCCCACCAGCCGTTGGCACAGATCACGTCAACTCGACCGTCGCCGTTGACGTCGCCATGCCCTAGGCCGTGCGAGAAACGTTGCGTGCCGGGAACCTCTTTCCCTGGTTGACTCGGTTCACTGATCGGCAATCTTTGCCAGGGTTTGCTGGGATCTTTACCGGGGACGAAATAGCACATCTGCCCCTGGTTCTCTTTGCCCAGTGGCTGCCATCCCATGACCAGGACCTTTTTGCCGGTGCCGAAGAGATCGACGTAGATCGGCGTCTCGTTGCAGGCACTGGTCGTCAGCAAATGAGCAGGCCATTTCCCGCCTTTGGTGCCGGGGTTCTCATACCAGTAGCATTCTTTGCCCGGAAACGGAATGACGATGACATCGGGATACCCGTCGCCGTTAAAGTCGTCGGCGAAGCAGGCGAACGACTCGCTATAGCCTTTGGGATCCCACGGCTTGGCGTCGCGAACCGGGTGCATCTTCCAATCGGGCGCTTCATACCAGACATCGCCGACGAAAATGTCCATCTTGCCGTCTTTGTTGAAATCGGCGACGGCGACTCCTTCGGAACGGAAGACCTTGTCGATCACGGTCTTTTTCCAGGTGATCTTCGTTTTGGGGCCCGCACTGGGCACCGTTCTATCTTGAGCCGCGAGCGGCGCCGCCAGCAGCAATGCCAGCGACAATCCGGAGAGAAACTTCATGGCGAGACCTCGAAAAAGGGAGTGCTTTTAGTTCGTCGGTGCCCGGCGCCGGCGCTAAATGCCGCCGCCGCCTGTTGCCGATTATGAGCGCCGCGCCGCGGGTGTGCAAGCGCGATTGCCCAAAGCAGGCAGATTTCCCATGAACGTTGTTCCAAAGCCGTTGCCCGCCCGGTAGAGTTTGCCCGCTTTCGCTGGCTTTTTCGATTCGGCCGACACTATTTTTTGCCGTGGCGCGGTTTGCTAGGTAGAATACAATCAAGCGGTGAGCTCGGATTCATCCAGTCCACCGCACCATGGCGATGTTACTGGCGCTCCGCGACACGGCGCGGACTTCGGGTACGCGGGAGTTGGCACGCATGAGCAAGCAACTAATGCAAGTCGTCCTGCCTCGCCTGGCGCGCCCGCTCTACAAGCATTTGGAACGCTTTCAAACCGGCAAGCTCAACGAAGCCCAGTTCACCAAACGCTTCGAGTCTCTCTTGCAGCGACAGCACCAATGGCTCTCGCGACGCGGCATATCTGCCGCCCGGGCCGCCATTGCCATTCACGCGGCCGTGCTTGTCTTGTCGATTCCCGGTTTTGCGCGGAGGCCGGCGACGCCCATTTACCCCTGGAAGTCATCGAGCACCGCGCCGTCCGTGAAGCCGCCCTGGATGTCGCCTCCAGCTATAATCTCAACGAGCGCCAGATCGCCCATACCATCTCTTGTCTGGTCGCCAAATACGGCGATTGAGGGTCGGCGAGTTGTCCCTTTCACCGTTAAAACGCCGTTTGTTAACGGTGCCGGCGCTCCGCCCCAATTTCCGGGGCGCGCACCTGTCCCCTCATGGCTCCAATGGTAGCATGCGGAGTCGGCATGGTGAGAGGCCAATATGCGCATCACCTTGACAGTAATAGCCGGCCCTCATCAGGGCCTTGAGTTTTCCTTTTCCCGCCACGACACCTTTTTGGTCGGTCGCTCCCAGCACGCCCATTTTCAGCTTCCCCTAAAGGACAAATACTTTTCGCGCGTGCATTTCATGGTCGAGGTCAATCCGCCCCAGTGTCGCATCATCGACATGGGAAGCCACAATGGCACTTATGTCAACGGCACGCGGCTGCCTTATGCGGATCTCCGCGACGGCGATCAAATTCGGGCTGGGCACACCATCCTCAAATTGTCCGTTCACGCCGAAGGCAGCGACGAGGCCCTGAGTGCTCCCGCGCTGACATCGGCCAGTATGTCAGGCGCCGCTGGGTTCACGGGCTTGCCGGAAATCCCCGGTTACATTACGACCGCGGAACTCGGCCGGGGCTGCCTGGGCGCCGTCTATTTGGCCACGCGCTTGGCGGACCAAATCAAGGTTGCCCTCAAGACCATCGCGCCGGCCGCACCGGGGACGACGGCACATGTCAAGCAGTTTCTGGATGAAGCGGCGGTGCTGACGAGCCTGCGCCATCCTCACATTGTCCGTTGCCAACAAGTGGGCTTCGCGCGCGGCTTCCTCTATTTCGTGATGGATTATGTGCCGGGCACCGATGCGGGCAACATCCTCAAGAACGAGGGGCCGTTTGACATCAGACGCGCGGTTCGCTTGATGTGCCAAGTGCTCGACGGTCTGGAATACGCGCAGGCGAAAGGACTCAATCACCGCGACATCACCCCCGCCAATGTATTGCTGATGACAGCGGACGGGCAGGAGCTCGCCAAGCTATCGGATTTCGGCATCGCCCGCGCCTATGAGGAGTCTCGACTAAGCGGCCTGACGATGACGCTCGCCGGCAGCTCCAGCGTGGCTTTTATGCCTCCCGAGCACATTACCAACTTTCAAGGCGCCGCGCCGCATGCCGATCAATATTCAGCGGCCGCCACGCTCTATACTTTGCTCACGGGGCGCCACGTCATCGACCTACCCAAGGAAGTGCATCGCCAGCTTTCGTCCATCATCAAGTCGAAACCCGTGCCCATCCAGGAGCGCCGCCCCGACGTCGGCGCGCGACTTGCCGCCGCCATTCACAAAGCGCTGTCGCGCAACCCCGGCCAACGTTTCGCCGATATCGCCACATTCCGAGCCGCCCTCCAAGCCGCCGTTTAGCCGCGACGCGCAGCGGAGCGCGGCACGCCCAAATACCATGAAAGACACGAAACACACGAAAAAATGGCCCGTCGTTTTTCTTTTCGTGTGTTTCGTGTCTTTCGTGGCTCCATCCCCTTTAGCTGCTCGCGCTCCGATAGCGCTCCAACGCAAACCTGAAAAACCGCCGGCTCACCCACAGCACGACTACGGTCGCGACGACGGTGTACGCCACCAGATCCGGTTCGATGACGCGCATCATGACCGCGGCCGGCACGTTGGTCACGAGCATGATCGGGATCGCGAAGGAAAAGAACCAGCCTACCGGACTCGCCCAGCTACCATTGAAAATTTCGCGCGGATAGCGCATGAGCGTGGTGAAAAGCCACCACATCTCATAAAGGCTTTGGTTGCGCATGAACCAGATGGATGCCGCCGTCATCAACAGGAGAAAGCCATACGCCAGGCCGATGCCGCACAGAGCACGACGAGAAACAGCAGCAAGCGCACTACGTCGAACTCCCAGCCGCTGAAAACCAGCGCCGAGAGCATGACGCCGGCGCCCATGAGCACATTCGGAGCGCACGACCAGTCGATCGTCCGGCAACTGACCAGGAACTGCTCGTCCATCGGCTTGAGCAAGTAGAAATCGAGGTCGCCGGTGCGCACCAAGTCCGCGAAGTTGTTGCAGTTCTCCAGGAAAAACGTTTCCAAAAGCCCGCCCAAGGCGAAATAAAAGCCGAGGAAGAACAGATACTCATACCGCGACCAATCCGCGACCATCGAGGTCTTGGCGAAAATCGTTTCATAAAAAGCGATCAGGATACCCAGCCACAGGATCTCCACCACGATCTTGATGAGGAAATTGGTGCGAAACGCCAACTCGCGCACCAGGCTGAAACGCGCCAGGGCCAGCCACAGACGGACATAGCGGAAAACGTGTTGCATGAAACAAGACCTGCTCCAGAGCCGCGCACGAAGTAAGCGGTTGGCTCAGTATCCACAAGGTCAAACCGCTTACTTCGTGCGCGGCTCTTTTAAAGTAATTCGCCTACCCCCCATACGCGCTATAACGCCGCAACCCATATCTGAACAACACGCGCGCCAGCACGATGAACAACACCGCCCAGAACAATTCCATCGCGAGACCGTTGGCAACTTCATGCCCCGGCTTCATTTCCAAAAATACCATCGCCGGAAAATAAGCCAAATACTGAAACGGCAACATTTGCAGCAGGTTGGACCAGAAGGGCGGCAGCAAATCGAGCGGGAACATGTGCCCCGAGACGAAGAAATTGAGCGTGTTGATGATGTAGAGAAACGATGTCACTTCCAAAAACCAAAAACCGATCATGCCGATGGTGGCCTCGAAGAAAAATCCTATGAGAAACGCCAGCACGAGTGAGGCACCATAGGCGAGCAGAGTCGTTGGTGCGGGCCAGCCGTCGAAGACATCGCGGCACAGAAAAAACAACAGCCCATAGGGCAGCGCCGAGGTGGCGATGTACGCCATCTTGTGCGCCGCCCGGTAGGACAGCAGATAGGCGATCATGTCGATCGGTTGCAGCAGGTATTTCTTCAAATTGCCGTCGCGGATGTCGCGGGCGATGCCGGCGGCCAGTCCCGGCATGCTCGAGAACATGCGGCTAATCTGCACCATGAGCAAATAGGCGATCATGCGGCGGCGATCGAAGCCGGAAAGCTCTTTTTGCTGGGAACCGTCGAAAACCGCCTGCCAGAGCAGAAAGCTGGTCACCAGCGGCAAAAAGCGAAAGACGGTGGTGACGATGAAATCGGCGCGATAGACAAGCCGCTCGACCAACGAGATGCGCAGTATCTTCCAGTATTTCTTGGGGGCACTGGCCCGCGCCGGCAAGGCGGCCAAGCCGTCAAACGAGCTGAGAGCTGGCGGCATGTTGGGCGTGCCCCTCCTCGAAGACGCGGGCGATCACCTGATCCAGCGGCGGGTCTTGCACGCTCATGTCGATCACGGTGTAGCGATCCAGGATCACGGCCAACACTTCGGCGACCCGGCCCCGATCCACGCGCAAATCCACCACCGGACCGACGCGGCTGGTGACCTCGCCGTATTGGTCGATGTCCCCGGGAATGCTGTTCCCCTCGAACTGCAGCTTGACGAGCTTGGCGCGGCCGAATTGCTCGGTGATCCCCGCCAGCGCGCCGTCGTAGACCATCTTGCCATGAGTGATGACCAGCACCCGGCGACAGAGCGCTTCCACGTCGCGCATGTAATGGCTGGTAAGCAAGATGGTCACGCCGCGGCTGGCGTTGTACTCGCGCAGACATTTCTGGATGGTGACCTGGGCGACGACATCCAGGCCAATCGTCGGCTCGTCCAAAAGGAGGAGTTGCGGTTGATGCAAAAGTGAGGCGATCAGCTCCATCTTCATGCGCTCGCCCAGCGACAACTCGCGAACCGGCTGGCGCGTCAAGCTTTTCGACGCCGAACATTTCGGTCAATTCACCCAGCGTGCGCGTGAACGAGTCCGTGGGCAGTGAATAGATCTCGCGGTGCAATTGAAAGGAATCGGCGGCGGGCAGATCCCACCAAAGTTGGTTTTTTTGCCCCATCACCAACGCGAAGCGTCGCCGAAAAGAGTCGGCACGCTCCGCGGGCACATGGCCCAAAACGCGTGCGCTCCCGCGCTGGGAAAAATCAGGCCCGCGAGCATCTTGAGCGTGGTCGTCTTGCCGGCGCCGTTGGGGCCCAGAAAGCCCACGATCTCGCCCGGCTCAATTTGAAAGCTCACGTCATCGACGGCGCGGACTTCCTTATATTCCCGGCGAAACAGCCCGCGCATGGCCCCGAGCAAGCCTTCCTTCTTCTGATAAACGCGATAAGTTTTCGAAAGGCCCTCGGCCTCGATAATCGGCATTGCGGCATGGCCCGTGGTTTGGCGCGTGATCTTGGAAGTTAGAGATCAATATACCGGAAATGGATTCGGCTGGGTCAAAGGCCGAGCGATTTGCTTTTCTTCGGCGTCATCGCTTTTCAACGTATCATCGGGCATTTCCCGGGCAACTGATTGGCAGCCAGGCTGCCATCGACTCAATTTCCGTGTAAAATGGGGGCATGCACAACCCGTTCTGCTTATCGCCGAGGTGGTGTAACTGGCAGCCACGCAGGACTTAGGATCCTGTGCCGCAAGGCGTAAGGGTTCGACTCCCTTCCTCGGCAATTAAGGACTTACAGTCGGCGCTCGATGCATATTTCATAAAGGACATTATGACATGGCTTCGGGCGGCGCAAGCGGAAAATGATGCGGGATGTCTCACGGCCCCGGCCGATGCTCGACCTCCACCGTCTGCCGCACCTGGTGGCGCTGTAGGGCTTCACGTACCTGGTTGGGTAATTCCTCAATCGTCCAAAGGTAAGCGGAAGCGGTGCGGTCTGGGTTGTGACGGCGCTGCTCCCAATGTTGCAGAGTCTTGAGCGGGATGCCGAAGGCGCGCGAAAACGCAGATTGGCTCATGCCAAGCGCCTCGCGGATCGCTTTGGCATCGGCGAATTCAACGACGGTTTCGCGGCAATTGTTAGGTGCGCCAGTAACGTGCGCAACCACTTCCTCCATGCTTGCGATAAGCTGTTTGTCGAAATCGGTAAGTGGGTCTGTCTTATTGCTCATAGTCATTTCTCCTTCTGCTTTGCCTTTAGAGCTGTCTTTACCGCCTCCGTCAGCTTTACGAGACGCGATAGGGCAGCGGGCGACGGGTTTTCTTGCGCGGCCTTGGCATAGGCCATGAGCAAGTAGAGGGGCGAACTTTCGTTGTAGTAGTAATAAATCACTCGGGCGCCGCCGCGCTTGCCCATGCCGCGCCGGCTCCAGCGAAGCTTTCGCAAGCCACCCGTGCCCGGCATCTCATCACCAGCAAGAGGATTGCGGGCGACGAAGTCCGTTAGGTCGAAAAGCTCGGACTCGGACCACAGCGCCTCAGCCTGCTTGATAAAGGTGGATTCCGTCTCGACGACGGTAGTGGCTTTGTTTGATGGCACAAGACAACTATACTCGGAATGAGGATAGATGGCAACCAGTTTTTGAACCGTCATTACCGCCCCAGCGGCCCAAACGCCAGTTGCTTGACGTGCATCTCCAGTTGCGAAGTCAGCATTTGCCGCACTTCCTCGACGGCTTTTGCAATCGTCTTGGGTTTGCCGGAGATTTTCAGTTCGGGGAGCAGTTGCAGCCAGGCGTCTTTTTGCGGCTTCACCAGATCTTTTTTAAGCGTATCCAAAAGCGCTGTAATCCGCGCAGTGTTTACGGTTCCGTTGTCGATCTCGCCTAGCAGAGCGCGAACCATCTCGGCGGCGGCGGCAACGGACACGGCCGCGGGTTGCGGCTTGGGTGCTCTCTTGCCTTTGCCCGTGGGGACGGGAATCATGCCGGTGCGCTGATATTCCTCGCATTGGCGCAGAAACTCGGTAAATTGCTCGACCGTTTGCTCGTGGAAGGGCTGCATTTCGGTGTGCAGTTTCCCCAGGCCCGAGGCTGTGTCTTTGGCAAGACCTGCCAGGCCGGTCGCGATGCTGTCGAGCAATCGGGTGACATCGCCGATCTTCACTGTTGGGCACCTTTCTCGATTTCAACGGTTACCGCCTCGAACAAGGCCATGCCGGCGTCCTCACCGGCGGCGATGCGGCCCTCTTTCGAGGCGCCGGCGATCAGGGCACTTTGATTTTTGACCATGGCGCGAAACACGCTTTTCTCATGGAAGCCCGCACGCTTGACGGTTTCGGGCAAGTAATCGTAAAGAGTCTGTTGGGCGCTGATGGCTTTGCCGCCATAGTAATCGACGCGATTGGCGACGACGCCCAAGAGTCGGGCTCGCCCGGCGACATGGGGCAAGTTTTGCAGCCAGCGCAACGTGCGCGGCAACGCCTCGACCGAGCCTTGCTCCAGGAGAACGGGCACCAGCAAAAAATCGGAGCAGCCGAAGGCGTTGACGCACGCGGTGGTAAGCCGGGGCGGACAATCGAAGAGGACGAAATCGTAGAGGCCCAAGACTTCCGAGCAATGGAACAATTGCCGAAAGAGAAAGCGCGCATCCGGGGTCAGCGTGACCAGCCAGCGTGCCTGGGCGCGCATCTCGACCTCGGCCAGGCTTTCGTCGGCGGCGATGAAATCGCAGGTACGGCCGGTCAAGTTGGGATGCCCGACGCGGTGCACGAGATCGGCGACCGCCAACGGCTTGTCATCGAGAAGCCGAGCGGCGGTTTTCTTTTTACGGATGATGTCCAGCAGCTGATCGGTGGAATCCTTGCACAGGCGCGTCAGCGAACCTTGAAAATCAAGATCGACAACCAGGACGCGGTGCCCGCGCCGGGCGAGCGAGACGCCGACGTTGGCCGTGAGCGTCGTCTTGCCGACACCGCCTTTCAGATTGGCGATGGAAATGAAACGGGTCTTGCGCTCGGCGGCGATGGCGAATTTGGGCGGCTGGGTACGCGTGTCCTGTTCCCAGAGTTTGCCATCAAAGGATTCGAGCGCGGAAAGACGGTGTTGGAGGGCAGCCTGGGCGGATGCGGTTCTTTCCCACTCACGCTCGGCCTGGGCGAGTTGCTCGCGCAGCCGCAGGGCCTCTTCCGCATGCTCGGTTTTGAGCTGGGCGATTTGCTGATGAAAATCGGCGCGTTCCTTTTCGCGCTCGGCGATGCGGCGCTGGTTCTCCGCCTCGATTTTGGCTTTCGCCCCTTTGCGGCTGTGCGCACCCAGTTCCAGGCGAAGAAGGCGACGAAAAAGGCGCCCATGCACATTTTGGCCAGGTCAGGCCAACTGAGGCGAAGGAGTTCGGGGATTTTCTCGAGGATGTCCCAGTGCATGGATGTCCGAAACTCCTTTCCTCTCGTTACAAGGCTCCGCCTTGTAACGCACTGCCCGAGAGGCTCTGCCTCGTTTCAAGGACGCCGGGAAATGGCGTTATTCGTCGGGTTAATATATTCATGATTTGGAAGCTGCGAGTGACGTGCAGGCGGAGCCTGCCGAGCAGTGCGTTACAAGGCGGAGCCTTGTAACGAGGGTTTGAACGAGCATCAACGCGTTGCCTGGCGATTCGTGAGCCGTTCGAGCGAGGCCTTGGCTTCCTCCGTCTCGCGGGCACCAGGGGCGCCGGCGGCGAGTGTCGTCAGGAGGGCGCGGGCGTCGGGGGTGGCGATGCGTTCGAGGACCATGATGGCCCGGATGGCGCGGAGGGTTTCGGGCGACGGGACATCCGAAAGTTTATTGGTGAGTTCTTCAAGTCGGCGCCGGGTTTCCAAGGGAATGTCGCCGGCCATTGCTTTTTGCATCGGCGGAATGGCCTGGGGGCCGATTTTGAGCAATTCCTTGGTGGCCGCTTGGCGGATCGGGAAACTTTCGCTGTTGAGATTGGCAATAGCGCGCTCAATGTCCGCAGCATTGGCGCGGCTCGCGGGCGCTGAATGGCGCTGAAGCAGGGGGATCGATTGCGCTGGTGTGGCAACGAGCGTGGCGATGGAGCGGAATGCCATGGCCGCGTCGTCGGCGATGAGATTGGACCAGTGGGATTGCAACTCCGCGCTATTGAGATTGGACGCCGGCGCCGGCTTGGAGGTCGCTCTGGTCACATCGAAAACCAAAATGGTGCTGTCTTGAAGGCCGGCGACGAGACTTTTGCCATCCGGTGAGAAGGCTAAAGTCCAAATGTTTGATTTGAATCCGCCAAAAGTAGCTTGTTCCGTGCCGCTATATGCATCCCATATCTTGATGGTTTGATCCGAACTTGGTGTGCCCGGGTTAGCAAATTGGTCGCCCGAAGCAACAAAGCGACTGTCAGCGGACCATGCAAGAGCGGTCACATATCCTTGATGCCCGCCTAACGAGAAAATCTGCTTGGCAGTGGCCGTTTCCCATAGGCAAAACCGCCCACGCATATCCCTCACTGTGAAGGCGATCACTTGGCTATTAGGCGATAAAGACAGCTGAGAAATCAACTTCGCTTGCGAATGAATAAGTCGGCGCATTCGGCCAGTTGCAAGGTCAAGGAGATCTATGGAATTGCTTAGGCTCGCTGCTATAATAGACTTGCCACTCTGGGCGAAGTGTGCGCCGATTAATAAACAATCGAGAGTCCGCATCATTTCCTGCTTACGGGAGCTAACGTTCCATTGGCGAACGCTAACCGTGTTTTGCCGTGCTTGGCTCCAGTCAAGCGTATAGAGCTTTCGCTCGTCGGGCGAAAACGCAACTTCATAAACATCCGCGGCGTTGGGCACTCGGAACGTGAAGACATCCTTTTTTGCTTCCACGTCCCAGACGCGCACGTCGGCATCGGCGCCGACTCCCGTTGGCCCAGAGGCCAGCCAGTTACTTCTCGGCGAAAAGGCGACGGCAATCGACTTGCCAGGCAAAATAGCCATGGGGCGCCAGTTCAGCGCGTTCCACAATTGGATAGGTCCGTTGCCGCCGGCGGACGCCAGCAACTTGCTGTCGTGTGCGAAAGCCATGCTGTTGATCTGCGAGAAATGGCCTTGAAACTCGGTGAATAATTGCTTGCCGGAGCCGACATCCCAAAATTTGATCGCGTTCCAGACTGTACCGAGTGCCACGGTTTTCCCATCGGGCGAGAGGGCCATCGAACCCAACAAGTGGTTGGTCTTGCGCCCGCGAATGTCTGGAAGTTCTTAGTTTTTGCTAAATCCCACACGCGGATTCTCCAGTCCGCAAAATCGGTGGTGAGGAGATTTTTTCCATCAGGAGTGAACGCTAAGTCGTAACGACTCCCCAATTGTGTTTCAATCTTTCCCAGTTCTTCGCCCGTCATCGGGTCATATAGCAATATGCCGTCGGTTGCGCCTACCGCAAGCACTTTGCCATCGGGCGAAAACACGATTTTCTTGCCTAAATCCTTGCCGCCCTTTGTTGACAACTCGCGAACCATGCGGATCGATTTTATCGAACTGATCCTCCATATTCGCACTTTACAGTTTGAATTGAGAGCCTCGGTCGTTGCCAAAAATTTATTATCAGGAGAAACGGCCAACCTGAGAAAATATAGATCATCACCGCCGAACGAAGTAACCTCGCCTGAGCCGAGATCGAGGATAATGGGGGAACCGGCCGTTATGGAAGCAAGATACTTCCCGTTAGGCGCAAAGCAGAGTTGGCTAACCTCACCCGCTTCATCAGCAGTTTTTGGTAATGAATAAGAACGCAATTTCCCGCCGCTACGTAGGTTCCATAACGTGATCTTATTCTCATTTTTTATAGAATACGGGTCGGCTACGGCCAGGATGGCTCCATCTCGCGAAGTTGCGATCCTGGAACCTGGATGGTATGGTAGCCGATAGGCCTCTTTGCCGGTGGCAGCCTCCCAAACTACAACCCCCGAAAAATTACAACCAACCAGATATTTGCCATCCCCGGAATAGGCCAACGATAAGTTCAATCCATCATGCCGAAAGCGCTTCGCCCCCAACCGCGCGATCGCGCCCTCCGGCAATGGGTCGCCATATTGGTCGAGCGCCTCACCGAAGGCGCCAACGGGAACGCCGAATTCCATGGCGAGGGCAAGCGCCAAAAGCGCGGGTCGTGGGTTGAATCGGGGCATTCGACACGCTCCGTCAAAAAACAATACGAGGCGGGTGATCCACGATGATACCGTGAGAAGGATGAGCTTGCGATGAGTTACTTGGTTTTATTCTGTTACCCAGGATTGTCTCCGCCGATGCTTGGCCAGCATTTTGCGGTCGTGATATACTTATGAAGTGCTTCTATTACTACGAGCGGAGTAAGCTTTTATGACAATAATCGTGGATGCAACTTACGAGAACGGCGTGTTCAAGCCTAGCCAGGCGATTGTCTTGCCGGAAGGCACCGCGGTGCGGTTAGCCATAAGCGCGGGCGAAGATACCCTGGCCGACGATGGCGGCGACCCGCTCGCAGGCTTGATTGGCACCTTCGCGACCGGTCGATCCGACGGCGCTGCCAAGCATGACAAGTATATTTACGGAGACCCGCGTTCATGATCTTCGTGGACACCTGGGCGTGGATCGCATTGTTGGATCACACGGATCAGTTTCACAAAGTTGCCCAGCGAACACATGCCAGGCTTATAAAGAAGCGTTCCAAGTTTGTCACGTCCGATTTCGTGCTCAACGAACTGATCAACTACCTTTACAGCGCCGGTCCTGCAACCAAGGCCCAAGCCACGATCAACGCGCTCTTCGCGAGGGCAGACGCGGGAGTCTACGATTTGATTCATGTCTCTCCCCCCCCAATTTCGCGCGCGTGGGAATTACGACAGGTCTACGACGACAAACCTGATATTTCGTTTGTCGATTTCACCAGCATGATCGTGATGCGGGATCTCGGAGTTGCAAATGTCTTTACCGGGGACGCCCATTTCAAGCAGGTCAATTTGGGTTTTCACTTGATTCCGTGAGGCGCCTCGCACTTCTCTGCCGCCGGTCCCGGGCTGCGCACCGCGGCTAACCAGGGTTAACCACGCGGCCCATGAACAACACCGCCCCCGTGCGATTGTGCCTGATCAAGTACACAAACGGATGATCGGCGTGAAAGACGGCGCCGGGTGGAGCGG
Source organism: uncultured Planctomycetota bacterium (assembly GCA_963750865.1). Taxonomy (GTDB): domain Bacteria; phylum Planctomycetota; class Planctomycetia; order Gemmatales; family Gemmataceae; genus CAVVSQ01. The sequence goes on along the minus strand of CAVVSQ010000004.1, from coordinate 695,414 downwards.
AGGTCAGGCCGATGGCGATGGCGGTGCTGGCGGCGGCTTCGGTGCCGCGTTCGTTGACGTCGATGAAGGCTTTGTGGAGCGCGGCACTGATTGACAGCCTGGCGTCACTGGTGATGCCGCTGAAATCGGCGGCGTCGCTGAAGGCGTCGGTCATTCCGAGCGCCGCCAGGACTTTATTGAGGTAGAATTCATTGGTCAGCGTGAACCGGGGCATGGCGATGTTCACCTGGTGATCGGACAGTTTCCCCAGCCATGCTTGGAGATTGGCACGCGTCAATTGTTTTTCGAGCGCGGCTAGGCCGTCGGTTTTTTCCGGCAAGAACACGACCATGGCCAATTCGTTCCCCTCATAGGGCAATTCAAGTGCCCGAAATGCGTCCCCCTTGAAGAAGCGGGCACGCTTGTTGGCGTGCATGGTCGGCACGGTGATAGCGTTTTGGGCATCGACTTGGAATTTCTCCCTTGCCGTCAGCTTGTCATTGAAGGGCTGTTTCCAGGCGGCTTTGAAATAGATGGCGTTGGCAAGGACCAACCGTGAGGCACTATTCAGCACGCCGGGCTGGATGAGGTCCTTGATCTTGTCGTTGGTTTGCTGTTCCACCCAGGCGTTGATCGTGTGGCGGGCGGCATCGGTCGCACCAACGAAATCGACTTCCTGGAGGGGGGCATCGTAGAAGTCGCGTTGGTCCTTAAGAAAGCTGGGGCGAAAGCCGAAGTCTTTCTGCCCAAAGAGACGATTGGCTGTCACAAGGCGATATTTACCTTTGCTCTCCTGGTCCAGGAGTCGATGACGTAGGTCCGCGAAGGCGGGATTGAGAGCGGGCGGATCGAAGGGAAAATGCAAGACGGTTTTCATCTGAGCAGCCGTCTTGTTCTTGGCTCCGTCATAAGTGAGCGCCAGCCCGGTCGAGATGCTGTAAGGCGAGAAGAACAGATTGCCCTTGGCTTTGGCAAGTTGCCCGTAGAGATCGAGGGCGAACGCGGTGTTGCCTTGAACGAGCGCGTCGGTGTTGCCGGTAGGCCTCTGGGCATGGCCAGTCACGTCGAGTGCGACCGCCAAACTGACTACGGCAAGCGCGTAGGTAATATTCATGCTTTTCTCCGCTGGCCGGCATGAACCTGCTTTAATGAAGTTAATGGACACGATTATTTTAGTATTCTTCCAAGCAAAAAGGAAATTAGCCACGGATGGAACACCGATCGAACACGGATGGCGATGAGCGGATTAGTGCCATGCTCGATTTGCATTGCCATATATTGCCCGGCGTCGATGACGGTGCCTCGTCACTGGCCGAGGCGCTGGCGATGGCGCGGTTATGTGTGTGTGACGGCATCACGCACATCGCTGCCACGCCGCATTGCCATCGGTTCACGCGCCTGTTGCGCAGCGACGTGTTGCCGCACGTCGCTCGCCTCAATGAGGAACTGAGCCGCGCCGCCATTCCGCTCGCGATCTTGCCGGGCTCGGAAATCCAGGTGACAACGACGAGCGCCTATCGCGCGGATTTCGAGGCCGGACTTTATTGCCACCTGGGTGACGGGCATGCCTTTACGCTACTCGAGTTCGGCTGGCAAGAAGAGCAATATCCCGCGGACGCTCCTGAATTGGTGCGCTGGCTGCGCGATCAGGGGATGACGCCGATCATCGCACACCCCGAGCGGCAAACGTGCTTTCGCATTGAACCCAAACGCACTCGGGCCCTGATCGACGCGGGGGCCTGGTTGCAAATCACCGTCGATTCCCTTTTGGGCCATCATGGCATCGCCGCCCAGGTAGCCGGCGAGGACTTGCTGCGGCTATATGCGGACGCCGTCCTCTCGACGGATGCGCACAACTTGCAGCGCTGCTCGGGGCTGGCGGCGGGTTTCGCGTGGGTTCGCGAGCGGCTGGGGATGGAACGCGCGGAGTTGCTCGCGGCGAAGGCGCGAAAAGTATTGGCGGCGCTTTTAAAAGAGCCGCGCACGCAGTAAGCGGTTAACGCCGCGGGATGCTGTCTAACCGCTTACTGCGTGCGCGGCTCCTTCCGATAAACTTCACACCGCGGTTCTTCCCATAGGCCATGCTCGATGTTACCATGCTTCGATTCCACGTGAATCGTCGGCGATTCACGGTTTCGAATCCCGCGTTTTCGTGAAAGGTTTGAGCATGGCGCGTTATTGTTCGGCGATGGCGTTGCTTTTGGCAGTGACCACGGCAGCATGGGCCGATGATGCAATTCAACCGGTGAAAAAAGCACTCGTCCTGCCCGGCGTTGGCGCGGACGGCGCCGTGCGACTGACCAATAGCTGGAAAATCAATCCCGTCGGCCGGCAGCTAGGTTTGGGCGATTTGCCCGTCAACATCGCACTCCATCCGAGCGGCAAATGGCTCGCGATTTTGCACGCCGGCTATGGCGAGCATGAGATCGTTTTGGTGGAAATCGGGACAAAAAGAAGCGCATCACCAGCCGGGTGAGCCTCAGGCAAACTTTCACGGGGCTGGCATTTTCGCCGGACGGCCGAGCGCTTTTTGCCAGCGGCGGCGAGTTCGATGTCGTCCACAGGTTCGACTTTAATGCAGGCTTTCTCACCAATCCGCGCGAGCTGAAAGTCTCGACGAGCAAGTTCATCGCGGGCGGCCTGGCGGTGCATCCCGACGGGAAGACGCTCTACGTCGCCGGCACCTGGGGACATGGCGTATGCGTGTTACCCATCGAGCACCCCGGCGACCGCGTCATCGTGCCGCTCGGCAAGGATTCTTATCCTTATGGTTGCCTGGTGGGTGCCGAGGGAAAGCGTCTCTATGTCAGCTTGTGGAACAAGGCCGCGGTGGCCGTGGTTGACCTGGCACAAAACAAAGTCGTGCAAACCCTGGCAACGGAGAAACACCCGACGGAGATGGTCCTCGGCCCGCGCGGCAAAACGCTGTACGTCGCCTGCGCGAACTCGACGCGCGTGAGCGTGATTGGCTTGGCCGATGGCAAAGCCTTGGAAACGATTAACTGCGCGCTCTATCCCAACAGCCCGTCGGGCAACACGCCCAACAGCTTGAGCCTGACTCCCGACGGCGAACTTCTCTTCGTCGCCAACGCGGACGCCAACAACGTCGCCGTCTTTAATGTGACGCAACCGGGCAATGCCAAGCCGCTGGGCTTCATTCCCGTCGGCATTTATCCCACGTCGGTGCGCTACAACGCCGCGGACAAACGCATTTACGTCGCCAATGGCCGGGGCACATCGACAAGGGCGAACTCACAGGGGCCGAACCCGCTGATGCCGAAAAATCCGTCCGTGCGCGAATACATCGCCGGGCTTTATCGGGGCAGCTTGACGATATTGGACATGCCGACCGAGGAGCAGATGGTGGGATATACCAAACGGGCGTATGAGTGCAGCCCGCTGCGCGCGGATGGGGGGGTGAACGGGGCGGTTCCCCAGGGCGGTCCGGTGCCGGCGAAAGTCGGCGCGCCGAGCCCGCTCAAATACTGCATCTACGTCATTCGTGAAAACCGGACCTATGACCAGGTTTTGGGCGACATGAAGGAGGGCAACGGCGATCCCAACCTTTGCATCTTCCCCGAAAGCGTCACGCCCAACGCGCATCGGCTGTCGCGCCAGTTTGTTCTCCTGGACAATTTCTATTGTGACGGCGAAGTTTCCGCCGATGGCCATGAATGGACGATGGGGGCCTATTGCAGCGACTTCGTCAAAAAGGTTTGGCCGCTCACCTATCGCGGCAGCCCGCTCAAAAAGCTCAACATTTATCCCGGCGAGGGGCAGTTTGACGCCATCGCACGCCCGGCGGGTGGCTACCTTTGGGACCGCTGCGCCGAAGCCAAAATCAGCTATCGCAGTTACGGCGAATGGGTCAACAACGGCAAAACTCCAGCGCAGCCCGGCAAGGCGAGCGTCAAAGCTCTCGAAGGGCACATCGACCCGTGGTTTCGCAGCTTCGACCTTGACTACCCGGACCAAAAACGTGCGGATCGTTTCCTGGAAGAGTTCCGGAAATTCGAGAAGGACGGCGATTTGCCGCGCCTGACGATCCTCCGCTTGCCCAATGACCATACCACCGGCACGCGCATCGGCAAGCCGACGCCGACCGCGATGGTGGCCGACAATGACTTGGCCTTGGGTCGCGTGGTCGAGGCCATCAGCCATAGTAGATTCTGGAAGGAAACGGCCATCTTCGTGTTGGAGGACGACGCCCAGAATGGCTCCGATCATGTCGATGCGCACCGCAGCGTGGCTCTGGTAATCAGCCCGTATAGCCAAATGGGCAAGGTCGATTCGACGATGTATTCGACATCGAGCATGCTGCGCACGATGGAACTTATTTTGGGGCTCAGGCCGATGAGCCAGTTCGACGCCGCGGCGCGGCCGATGTACAACGCCTTTCAGAGCAAACCTAATTTGGGTGCGTATACGCACGTCGTCCCTCGCACCGACATGCATGCCATCAACCAGGCCACCGCGTGGGGCGCGCAAGCTGTCGGATACGTGGGACTTTTCCAAGGAAGATGCGGTGGACGATCTTTTATTGGGTGAAGTGATCTGGCGTTCGGTGCGCGGGCCGAGTGCAGCCGATGCCGCCGCCGGTGCGAGCCGCGTTTGTCTTTCCGCATTTGAAAGGGCGTTAACTAAAGAGCCGCGGCACGTAGTAAGCGGTTGAAGGTGTTGGATACTGTTCAACCGCTTACTACGTCGCGCAGGCTCTTTATCCGGCACTGTCTACCTATCTTCCGACGCGTAGGACGCATTCAACGTGGAATCCGTAAAAACGGTCGTGCCTTTCTGCTGATAACAATTTGTCGCACACGCATCAACTTCGTCGATTATGAGCATTTTATGGCGTCCATTTTGGCCGGAATGATTGTTTGTGGCATGTTGGCCGGCGCCGACAGCGGCGAGGGAAGCGCACGGTCGTATCTCTATCAACCGGCGTACAGCGTGGATGATCTGCTGCGCGTGCCCGCTGAGCCCTATGTGCCCCAACCCGGCGATATCTATATGGCGACTGATCGCTCGCGGATCATCCAGGCGGGTCATTCGATGGCGCTGAGCGGCGCACCGCATCACTCCGGGCTCGTCATATGTCAAGCGAACGGCGAAATCGGTATCTTGGAATCAGGGCCGTTCAATACCTTGCGCGTGGCCATTGTGGATTTTCAGCACGACCTGGAGAAGCACGAATCTCGTGGCGAAAAAGTCTGGATACGCCGTCGGCGCACGCCGCTCACGGACGAGCAATGCGCCGAGATGACTCGTTGGGCCGTGGCGCAGAACGGCAAACTGTTTGCCGGAGGCCGCATGATGCTCCAGCTCACGCCTTTCCGCACGCGCGGCCCACTGCGAACATACTTCATGGGCGGCCCGCACGGCGAGCGTTTCAGCTATTTCTGCTCGGAACTGGTGCTGGAAACGTGCGTACACATTGGCCTGTTGTCGCCGGAGACCACGCGTCCGTCGGCGACGTATCCGCGCGATCTCTTTTTCGACGTCTCGCCCAATTACTTTCTCAACACACACTTCACGCTGGCCGACGGCTGGTATCCGCCGGCGCGCTGGAGCTCAACCGGCGCACGACCCAAGTGATTCGTTAGCCGCACCAGACGCGTGTTGGCTTGCGCCGCCGGCACCTCTCGCCCCTCGCCCCTCGTCCCTCATTCTTGTGGACCGCCGCCGCGAGATGGTTATACTCCTAGCATGAAGATTGCCATCGACTCCTATTGCTACCACCGCAATTTCGGTGACTTTTATGCGGGGCTGCAACAACCGGCCGCCAAGGCGATGACTATCTGGGACTTCTTGAGGCGGGCTCAGCAACTGGGGGTGGCCGGCGTCTCGCTCGAATCCTGTTATTTCACATCCATCACTGACGATTTTTTGGCAAAGCTCAACGACGAACTGGACGCGCGCAGCCTGGAGCGCGTGTGGGCTTGGGGCCATCCGTGCGGGCTCTGCTCGGGAACCAACCGCCAGGCAGCGCGTGAGGCGCATCGCGCACATACAGCACGCGCGTCGCATCGGGGCGGAGGTCATGCGCATCGTCGGCGGCAGCCGGCGGACGCGGCCCGATTCTTTCGCCGTACACAAACGCCGGTTGGTGAAAATGCTGCGCAGCTCTTGCCCGCTGCCGAGGAGCATGGCGTCGTCCTGGCGATGGAGAACCATATCGACCTGACGGCGGATGAAATGGTGGATGTCATCACGACGGTGAATTCGCGCTGGCTCGGCGTTTGCCTCGACACCGGCAACAACCTTCGCCTCCATGAAGACCCGGTCGTGGTGGCCCAAAAACTGGCGCCTTTGACGCGAGCCACGCACATCAAGGACCTCTGGGTCCGCCGCGGCGACCCCAAGGACTTCGCCTTTTGGCCAAGCGTTCCATTGGGTAAAGGGTTGGTGGACATCGGCCAAATTCTGGGCTTGCTGAAAAAAGCCCGCTATCGACGGTTTGCTCGCCATCGAGATTGATTTTTTGCATCCGGACTATCGCGACGAGGATCGCGCCGTCGCGGCAAGCGTTCGGTATTTGAAGGGGCTGTTGGCGACAGCATGAAAGAGCCGCGCACGCAGTAAGCGGTGGGGCGGTGTGCCCCATCGCCTAACCGCTTACTGCGTGCGCGGCTCCTTAAAACAAGGACATTGCAATGAAAAACACGTTCCCTTTAAACCGCGCGATTGTTTGGCTCAGCCTCGCTATGACGCTTATTGTCGAAGGGCGCGCCATGGCGGCCGACAACACCATCGACCTGACGCACGCCGTAATCATCACGCCGACAGCAATGTCTGGCCCCGAGAAAAAGGCGATTTTGATGCTTCAGGAGGAAGTCGAAAAACGTACGCAAGTCCGCTGGGGCACCAGGGAACAGTGCCGGCCAACGCTCAAAATTCGCGCCCGCTGATAGTCGTCTGTCAAAAAAGCGCCAAATTAGACGCCGCGGAACCGCGGGCCGTTGATGCGAACGTGACGGCACCGGAAGGTTACGAAATTCAGATCGAGCAAAACCACGGCCAAACCATCGTCTGGGTACGCGGCAATGACACGCGTGGCGTTTTGTTCGGCGTCGGCCGCCTGCTGCGAACGTTGTCGATGACCAAGGGCAAGGTCACGCTGCCTGCCGATTTCAAAGTCGCGACGGCGCCGCGTATCCCGTGCGCGGCCATCAATTGGGTTATCGCCCCAAGACGAATTCGTTCGACGGTTGGAACTTGGCCCAATGGGAGCAATACATCCGCGACATGATCGTCTTCGGAACGAACGCCGTGGAGCTGATTCCCCCGCGCTCGGACGACGACGCCGACAGCCCGCATTTCCCACTGCCGCCGATGGACATGATGGTGGGCATGTCCAAATTGTGCGACGACTATGGGCTCGATGTCTGGATATGGTATCCGGCGATGGATCGGAACTACGGCGATCCGAAGACGGTGGCGTTCGCGCTGAAAGAGTGGGGCGACGTGTTCGCAAAGCTCCCGCGCGTGGATGCCGTCTTCGTGCCGGGCGGCGATCCGGGCCATACGTCGCCGCGGCTGCTGATGGACTCTGCTCGAAAAGCAAACCGAGGTGTTGCACCGCCATCATCCCAAGGCGACGATGTGGGTCTCGCCTCAGAGCTTTGATCGCGAGGCCCTGGCGGAGTTCTTGGCGATCATGAAGACGGAGCCTGCCTGGCTAACCGGCATTGTCTATGGACCGCAAACGCGCCTGACGCTCGCGCAATTGCGCACCGCCATCCCGGCGAAATATCCCATCCGCCATTATCCCGACATCACCCATAGCCGCTCGTGCCAGTATCCGGTGCCCGATTGGGACGCGGCTTTCGCCGTGACCGAGGCCCGCGAGGTCATCAACCCACGACCCTTTGGTCAGGCGCGCATTTTTCGCCTTTTGCAAAAGGACACCAACGGCTTCATCACCTATTCCGAAGGCTGCAACGACGATGTCAACAAGATGATCTGGAGTGCCCTGGGCTGGAACCCTGATGCGGACGTCACGGACGTATTGCGTAGCTATAGCAATTACTTTCTCGGTCCCAATTATCGAGACCGTTTCGCCCAGGGGCTCATTGCCCTGGAAAAAAACTGGCAAGGACCCGCGCTGACCAACGCCGGCATCGAAACGACGCTCCAGCAGTTTCAGACGCTGGAGAAGGCGGCGGCGCCGCGTGACCGTCTCAACTGGCGCTTCCAGCAGGCGCTGTACCGCGCTTATTACGATGCCTATGTCCGGAGCCGATTGCTTTATGAGACGCAGTTGGAGGATGGCGCGATGGATCAACTGCGACGTGCCGCTTCGATCGGCGCCTTGACGGCCATTGGCGCGGCGGAGCGCACCCTCAATAAAGCCGTGACCGAGCCGACGGCGACCGCGTGGCGTGCCCGCGTCTTTGAGCTTGGCGAGGCGCTCTTTCAGAGCATTCGCATGCAGCTAAGCGTCGAGCGTTATCAGGCCATCAGTGTGGGCGCGGCGCCAACCTCGACACCATTGATCGCCCTCTCAATAGCCGCGTCTGGCTGCTTGGGACGCTTCGCGGCTATTCGCCGGGAGAATTCGGAATACGAGCGGCTTCGCCAAATCGACGCGCTTGTCAATTGGACGAACCCCGGACCAGGAGGCTTTTATGATGACCTCGGCAATCCGGCGTGCCAGCCCCATTTGGTACGCGGCTCAGGATTCGGCATCGACCGAGGCGACGACCCGGCTTATTTCGCCTCGGCGCTGACGCACTTCGAGGACTTGCCGAAGATGCGTAAATCGTGGTGGGACCAGGCCCTCGTTCTCTACGACGCGCCGCTGCATCTACGCTACACCGGGCTTGATCCGGCGGGCCAATATAAGGTGCGCGTCGTTTATGGGAGAGGGCCGGTCAGGCTCACAGCCAACGATCAGATTGTAGTGCATCCGCCTCTTACCAAGAGTTACCAGCCCGTCGAGTTTGACATTCCTCGGCAAGCGACGGCGCGCGGCACTTTGGATTTGCGTTGGTATGGCTCGCCGGGCAAAGGTGGGGCGGGACGCGGTTGCCAAGTCGCCGAGGTTTGGTTGCTGCGCTGATGGGGCCGGCGCGATGTGCAGGACATTGCATGGATGACGGTCAAGAATCAGGGGGCTGACGCCCCCCGCTCGCCTCGCGTCGGGAAGCAATGGGGGACGGATGGGAGTGAGGGATCGCGGGCGCTCCGCTGGTTTAGCGATTACCGGTGGTGGGTCGTGGTCATGCTCTGGTTGGTGTGCGTCTTCAATTACGCGGATCGGCAGGCGATTTTTTCCGTCTTCCCGCTCCTTAAGACGGAGATGCACCTTTCGGATATTGAGTTGGGCTTGGTCGGCTCGGCGTTCATGTGGGTTTATGCGCTGGCGCTGCCGCTGGCGGGCGTGGTGGCCGATCGCGTCAGCCGAAAAACATTGATCTTGGCCGGCCTCATCTTTTGGTCGGCGATCACTTTGGCCACCGCCCTGGCTACGACTTATTGGCAGCTGCTGCTGTTCCGCGCGCTGGAGGGCTTCGGCGAAGCGTTTTACTTTCCGGCATCGATGGCGCTCATCAGCGATTATCATGGCCGGCGCACGCGGTCGTGCGCGATGGCGCTGCACCAATCCGGCGTCTATATCGGCACCATCCTGGGTGGAACGCTGGCCGGATTCATGGCGGAGCAATATGGCTGGCGCTCGGGATTCTATGTCTTCGGCATACTCGGGGCCCTGTTAGGCGTGGTACTCATTTGGCTCCTCAAGGAACCCCAGCGCGGCGACGCGGATCTCCCAGCGCTTTTGACGGCAATCGAAGAAGCTGCCCGTGCCCAATGGGTGCGCTGGTTGGACCTCGCTCCATCAAGTGTTTCCGCAATCCAACGGCACTGATTTTGATGGCCGTATTTGCGGGCGCCAATTTCGTGGCCGCGATCGTCCTGACATGGATGCCGACCTTCCTCCACGACAAGTTTCACATGCGTCTGGCGTTGGCGGGCTTCAGCGCCACGGCGTATTTGCAGATTGGGTCGGTGTTGGGCGTGCTCGCCGGCGGTTATTTGGGAGATCGTCTTGCCGGGCAGTTTCGCGGCGGTCGGATGCTGACCCAGGCGGTGGGGCTATTCCTTGGTGTTCCTTTCATTTTCTTGACCGGTTGGACGCTGTCCGTGCCGACGCTGATTGTGTCGATGTTTGGTTTCGGTCTCTTCAAGGGTCTCTACGACGCCAATTTATGGGCATCGCTGTATGATGTCGTTCCCATTGAGCGTCGCGCCAGTGCACTCGGTTTCATGAACGCCATTGGCTGGCTGGGGGCGCGGCGGCGCCGGTGACCATCGCCTTGGCCGCGCAACATTATGGCATGAGCGCCGCGCTCAGCGCCAATTCGCTCGTCTACTTGGCGCTGGCCATCCTGCTCTGTTGGGGCATTCGGCGGCGTTCGGGTGGCACCAAGACATAGTTGTGTCAATGACCAACTTGTTTATCCTGATCGACCGTCAGCGCAGGAATTGTTGGAGTTTGGCGAGTTCATCGGTATTGATGAGATCAACGCCCGCGGCGCGAAGTTCACGCCAAAAGGCAACGTCTTCGGGCGTGTCCCAGAAGCGGACGAGGCGACCATGCGCGTGGGCCCGGCGAACAATGTCCTTCAAGTGGGTGCGCTCGGCTTCCGGCATCGGTCCCTGGCCGCGCCATTTGAAATGGGACGTCCAGCGGTCGCTGATCCAAGGGAGCAGGTGCGCCGGTTCAGTTGAGTCGAGATCGGCGAGACGGCCGTCGATGCCCGCGTAACGCACTTTTTGTGCAGCGGCATCCGCTCGCGCCCGATTGCCGCTGATGACTACCGTAACCGCTTTCTGCGCAAACTTGCCGTCCTTGACGACCGATAGGATATCGCCATAGGCGGCGAATACGGAGTCCAACGCCTGGTAGGTCGCCTTGGCCTCGGTCTTGACATCCACCAGCAGCCAAAGGGGCGGACCATCCTTGTAAACCCGGCCTCCGTTGGCCTTAATCCGTTGCCGCAGCGGCTTCAAGTATAACGATTCCAATGTGCGTTCGGGCCGCAGGTCAATTACGGTGTGCCCGACAAGCAAACTGCCGCGCACCAGAAACACATCGGCCTCGACGCTGCCAAAACCGTGGTCGAGGCGCATCAAAAAGCGGTGCTTGTGCTCATAATCGTTGTGGGCATGGGCGTTGGGCAAGGGAACGATGGCTTGGGCCGACGCTTTCTGGGTGACTGCAAAAAAAACCGCCGTCAACATCAACGCGGCGATCTCGGCATTTACACGGCGATGGCGAAACATACCCCGAAGCCTCCGATGAGTTACGAGTCGCGAGGTTTCACTGTAGCGGCGCAATCTCGATACCGCAACAAAAAAGCCTCGGCACAGAGTGCCGAGGCAACGTATTGCAGCATTTATGCGTGGGACGGCTCTGGAGAGCCGACCAACAAGATTACGCCATCGTCACTTTCCGCCGGCGCCAGCCGTAGCCGGCCATGCCGAGGATGCCAAAACCGAGCAGCGTGAGCGTCGCCGGCTCTGGAGTGCTAGAGACGACGACATCCATTTTGACATCCAACGTGTCACCAACAAAAGTTGTCGGCGTTAGCGTCAGGTCAAAGGAGTAAGTTCCCGCCGCGTTCGGGTCGAAAGCTGGGAAAAAGGCCGACAAAAACGTGAAGCCGGGATTCTCCGCGTCTTGCAAGAGGCTGGTCGTTGTCGGCGGCCGACCGGTTAGGGCCGCGAAAAAGTTCAAGTCCAGGGGCGTGACCGTGGTCCGATCGCGATCCGTGATGGTGAGCGTGTTCGTGTAGTCGCTTAATGTGTGGCCGGCTGCCGCCATCACGTGAAAATCGAAGTCCCATTTGGCCAGCGTCGGCGAAGTGGACGGTCCGGCAGGCGCGTTGTAGGTGGCTTTGTTCAAGCCATCGAACGCCGACGGCGTGATGCCGCCCACGAAACGCAACTCGGCGCAGGCCGATCTGGGAGCCGTCACTGTCGGTGCTGGTGATGAAGTGGCCGTTGACGGCGCCGGAGGATCCAGGCGGATCCCAAGTGCCGTTCACGTTCGCATCATAAGCCACCGTCACCGTGCCCGCATCACTCCGAGGCGCCAGCCCGCCCCAGACCATGCACAACCCCGCTGCAACTGCCATCCACTTCTTCATTGCTCTTCCCCCATGAAAAAACAAACCGCCGGCCTTGAAACGTTCAAGGAAGCGGCATTCCGAAGGCCTCGAAAAACTAAGTGCGATAAGTGCAAAAGGCGGGCGAGGATGACTTGCAATCAAGCAGTCCCATTAACCAAGGTGCCCTTCTCGCGGTAAAACCTAGTGTCGCAATCGTTTGTTCGCTTGTCAAGAAAAAATGGATAAAAACGGCCTGATTTGCCGATTATTCCTTGCCTGTTGCAGATTTCGTTTCACATGGTAGAATAAAAAAACCTCTGCGGTGTTCGTCACCCGACGATCACTTTTGGCGAACCGATGGAGTACCCGCTGGGAGCCGAAATTATTATTCGTTCGGTGCTTGCAAGCCCACCCTGTAGTGGGATCCAAAACCCGGGCGTGAGGCACCCACCCTTTACTGCGGGTTCTCAAAAGCGTTGGAAACGGCACCTGTGGAGGGCTTTTGAATGGCGAGGGGCGAGTGGCGAGTGGTGAGTTGGCGCGCTGGCCGGCTTCGGAGCGTGAACAGTATCTGATTCAGCGAAGCCATTTCCAGCGCCGATCCCGGCAACAACGTGATCGGCTGGTTGTTTAAATACATCACCAATAAATGCGGATGTGTACAAGCGCCAATCCAGGTATCGCCCTGCAAACGCGGATCGAGAAGAGACAGTCGCAGGCGCGGAAGCCGCAAATTTTTCCGACGAATTAGCAAGCGAAGCACCATGCGCACATTCCTCGACGAGGCCCGGATCGAACTAGTGTTTCGCTAATTAGATGCCAAAGCGCAAGACGCCGCCGGTCGCAATTCTCAAATCATTGATAATTAATAGTTTAGGTGTTTTACGTCCGGCCAGGCCGGTTCCAGAGGCGCTGGGCGCATTGCGCTTTTTTCGGGACGTGGCTGTTCAATTGTGGGACATGTGGGATGACTAGGATCCGCGAGATTCGGAGTGCCTCATCCCGCGGCTTGCAATCCCGGGCACTACGTTCAAGCCGCGGGATGAGGCACTCTGAATTCAGCGGTCAATCGTAACTCACTTCGCCTTCTGCTTTTGCTCAAATTCCTTGACGTATTTCTCTGGATTCTCCCGGAACTCATCGCGGCAGCCGCCACAGCAGACATAATAAGTCTTGCCCATATATGTCACGGGAATCGTGCCCTGCCCGCCGCTCACGATGCACAGGCGTTTGCCATCACCTCCGGCAAAGGCGACCCCCTCCTTGGTGGCGCCAACGCTGTACCGCCTGGCAAAGAGCGTCTTGCCTGCCGGCGCTACCTCAAAGCGATACAAGAAGCGATTGGCGTGCAAGAGCGTGAAAACGAGCCTTTGTGTCTCGTCCTTCGACTTGCGGTCCAAGGTGAGGACGTTGCCTTTTAACGGACCAGTGAACGTGAGCGCTTCCTTGGCTGGTGTGCGCAGCGTCAGCGCGAAAGAATCATCCGCAGGGAGATAATGAAGCTCGCCGGCCTGAATGTGCTTGCTGTTCTCAAAAGCGACCTTGAGCCAGGCGTCCTTCCCTTTGAATTGCCATTGCCAATTGATGGTCTCGCTCCAAAAACCCTTTTCTTGCTCGGCCCGAGTGCCCGCCGGCAAACCGGTGCCTCGCCAACTTCCGATGAGGTCGCGGAAAGCCTGGAGCGCCTCTTTTGGGGGCCTCGGCGCCGGATCGGCAGCAGTGAGGCAGAAGACGGCTACGAGCAACCCGACGGTGTGCCGGCACTGGGAAAGCATGACATAAGCCCTTATTGCCCTTTACTAAACTGACGAACGCGGCGGGGGCACTATAACGGCATCCCCGGAAATCGCTCAGCAGCTGCATCGCTCATTGCGGGCGATTGAGGAAGCGGCTTTTCGAGCCTACCCAAAGGGATTCTCTGACACCTTAGTTTATTGTAATGAATGGACACTTGGTTTTGGTAAAAGATGATGAATGCCATAATCCGTTATCATTAGATAATTTATGCCGTTATTCTGCACGCGGTCGGCTGCTTCCATTTGTGGGTTTCGAAAAAAATGGATTAGGTTTACGCAAAGTAAGCTCAACGCTGAGAGTTTAAGGCCAACGGTTTGCGCCTTGATCGTTTTATCGCAGCTGATGGACCGAAAAGTTTGTGATTGACAATGCAGCTGGATTGGTTATCCTTCCCCATCGTCATTGAAACCGTTAGAGCCAATGAGTGAGTTACTGACCCGACCAAAGAGTTAACACGGGTCCCTGACAACCGGCGTCTTAGCAACTTTCTCAAGTATATCCAGGGCTTGACAACCAGATTAATTGAGTTTCCGCCGTCCGGAGTGCGCGCAGTGGCGTGCTTCGATCGGCGTGGCAGGAGGCCAAGAACCCAGTTCCCGGACAGTGTTCCACCCCGGGCCACGGATCGGCCCAAGCAAGCGCACTGATCGCGAGGGTCATGAGAATCAACCTCTCACCAAGGACACTGTCCAGGGCTGGCTTCTGAAAAACGACGCCGCTCGATGAAGTGTGAGTTGGCGTCGCCGCCAGGAAGGCGGTCTGAATCCCTGTTCCCGGCGACGGATCCACGGCGGTGGATTCGCCTGACGGGGTTGGTCAAACGCACGGACGCACCCAGACCAAGACTCCAGCCGGCGTTCGCAACGGATTGCGAACGCCGGCTTTTTTTGCGCGGTTAGCCGCGACGCGTAGCGAGCGCGGGCGACGTTGGCCGCGCTCCCCCTAGCGGCCATCGCGGCTAACCATCATCACGGTCTGGAATCGGATCCGCCGCTTGCTCTATTATTCCCATATGCCCGTTCACACGCAAACCAATACGCGCGACGTTCTCCTGGAACTCATGGCCCAGCGCATTCTGCTGCTGGATGGCGCCATGGGCACGATGGTGTTCGCCCATAAGCCGACGGAAGCGGACTATCGCGGCGAGCGTTTCAAAAACCATTGCAAAGAACTGCGCAACTTCAACGATATCTTGGTGCTGACTCAGCCCAAGCTGATCGAGTCCATCCACGCCCAATATCTCGAAGCCGGCTCGGACATCGTCGAGACCAACACGTTCAATGCCACGCCCATCGGCATGGTGGAATTCGGCCTTGAGCCGGGACTGGTCGAAGAAATCAATCTCGGCGCGGCCAAGTTGGCCAAGCATGCCGCCGAGCAGGTTCACGCGCGCCAATCCGTCCAAGCCGCGTTTTGTCGCCGGCAGCATTGGACCGACCAACAAGAGTCTTGACCGTCGGCACCGGCGAGGACGCCAGCGTCCGCGATGTGACGTTCGATGAGATGGTCGCCAACTACACGCGCCAAATTCATGCCCTGGTGCAGGGCGGCGTCGATATCCTGCTGGCGGAAACTTCGTTCGACACGCTCGTTTTCAAGGCCTGCCTGTTCGCCATCGATCAATACTTTGCCGAGCATGACATCCGCTTGCCCGTGATGCTGTCGGGCACCATCTTTGACAGCGGCCGGACTCTCTCCGCTCAGTCCGTCGAAGCCTTTTACTATTCCATCGCCCATTTCGACAGCCTGACGGTCGGCCTCAACTGTGCCCTGGGCGTCGAGCAGATGCGGCCCTACCTCGAAACGCTCGCCGGCCTGGCGCAAGCCGATCAGTTGTTATCCCAACGCCGGCTTGCCCGACGGCTTCGGCGGCTTCAAGGGCTCCATCGCCGAGATGGCCAAGACGCTGGCGGAATTCGCGGACAACGGCTGGCTCAATATCGTGGGCGGCTGCTGCGGCACGACGCCCGAATGGATTCACGCGATCGGCCAGGCCGTCGCCGGCATCAAGCCACGCATTCTCCCGGAGGTGCCGGGCTGGTCGTTCTTCAGCGGCACCGAGCCCCTGGTGATTCGTCCCGAGTCCAACTTCATCATGGTCGGCGAGCGCACCAACATCACCGGCTCGCGCCGCTTCGCCCGCCTCATCAAGGAAGGCAACTACGAGGAAGCCGTCAAGGTCGCCCGCGAGCAAGTCGAGGGTGGCGCCAACATCCTCGACATCAACATGGACGCCGACCTCGTCGACGGCAAGGAGGCGATGACCAAGTTCTCTGAACCTGCTCGCCGGCGAAGCGGACATCGCCAAGATTCCGTTCATGATCGACAGCTCCAAGTGGGAGATCATCGAAGCGGGGCTCAAGTGCATCCAGGGCAAGGGCATCGTCAACTCCATCAGCCTCAAGGAAGGCGTGGACAAGTTCCTCGAGCAAGCCCGGCTCGTCAAACGCTATGGGGCCGCCGTCGTCGTCATGGCATTCACCGCCAAGGATCTCATCCCCGGCGTTGCCCGAAGGCCAGGCCGTCACGTGTGAGGATAAAGTCGCCATCTGCCGGTTCGCTTACAAGCTGCTAACCGAGGAAGTTGGCTTTCGAGCCAAGCGACATCATCTTCGACACCAACATTCTGACGGTCGGCACCGGCATGGCCGAGCACAACAACTATGCCGTCGAGTTCTTCAATGCCGTCCGCGAATTGAAACGGCTATTTCCGCTCGCCAAGACATCCGGCGGCGTCAGCAACGTCTCCTTCAGCTTTCGCGGCAACGAGGTGGTGCGCGAGGCGCTCAACGCGGTGTTTCTCTACCACGCGATCCGCGCCGGTCTCGACATGGGCATCGTCAATCCGGCCCAGCTTCAGGTCTATGAGGAAATCCCCAAGGACTTGCTCGAACGCGTCGAGGACGTGATCCTCAATCGCCGTCCCGATGCCACCGATCGGCTGATCGCCTTCGCCG
Source organism: uncultured Planctomycetota bacterium (assembly GCA_963750865.1). Lineage (GTDB taxonomy): Bacteria > Planctomycetota > Planctomycetia > Gemmatales > Gemmataceae > CAVVSQ01. The sequence goes on along the minus strand of CAVVSQ010000004.1, from coordinate 678,568 downwards.
AGACGGTCAAGAAGAAGGACAAGACCGACGTCAAGGAGCAGGCGTGGCGCGAGGCGCCCGTCGCCGAACGCCTCAAGCATGCCCTGATCACGGGCATTTCCGACCACATCGATGAGGACGTGGAGGAGGCACGCCATCTTTACGAGCGCTCCCTTGAGATCATCGAAGGCCCGCTCATGGACGGCATGAACGTCGTCGGCGATCTGTTCGGCGCCGGCAAGATGTTTTTGCCCCAGGTGGTCAAAAGCGCCCGCGTCATGAAGAAAGCCGTCGCTTACCTGTTGCCCTTCATGGAAGCGGAAAAAAACAAGGCCGGCGGCGTCCACAAGGCCCGCGGCAAGGTGCTGCTCGCCACCGTGCGCGGCGACGTTCACGACATCGGCAAGAACATCGTCGGCGTCGTGCTCGGCTGCAACGACTACCAGGTAATCGACCTCGGCGTCATGCAGCCGGCCGAGAAAATACTGGAGACCGCGGTGCAGCGAAGGCGTCGATATGATCGGCCTGTCGGGCCTGATCACGCCGTCGCTGGACGAGATGGTCCACGTCGCCAAGGAGATGCAGCGCCAAGGATTTACGCTGCCGCTGCTCATCGGTGGTGCGACCACAAGCGCCAAGCATACGGCCGTGCGCATCGCGCCGTGCTACCAGCAGACCGTTATGCATGTGAAGGATGCCTCGCGCTGCGTGGGCGTCGTCGATCGGCTCATGCGTCCGGAAATGAAAGGCGATCTCGACAAGGAGAATCGGGCCGCTCAAGAGCGCGATCGCGAGAGCTTCAAACGCCGCAAGGAACGCAAGCTCGTGCCCTATGCCGAGGCTCTCGCCAAACGCTTCGCCATTGATTGGCAAACGTCGCCGCTCGCCAAGCCGGCGTTTCTGGGCACGAAGGTGTTGCGTGATTTTCCGCTGGCCGAGATCGTGCCGTACATCGACTGGTCGCCGTTCTTCATGGCCTGGGAGCTCAAAGGCAAATACCCAGACATCTTCAAGGATGCGCACGTCGGCAAAGAAGCCCGCGACCTGTTCGACAAGGCCAACGCCCTGCTCGCCGAGATCGTCGAGAAGAAACTGCTCACCGCCAACGGCGTCTATGGCTTCTTCCCGGCCAACAGCGACGGCGACGATATCGTGATCTTCACCGATGAGACCCGGCAGACGGAGCGTTGCCGGCTGCCGATGCTGCGTCAACAGTGGGAGCGCGAGGGACAAACGTCGTTTCGCAGCCTCGCCGATTATGTCGCCCCGCGTCGGCGTCGGCGCCGATTATGTCGGCGGCTTCGCCGTCTCCCCCGGCTTCGGCAGCCTGGAGTTGGTGCTGAAATACAAGAAAGACAACGACGATTACAACGCCATCATGGTCGAGGCCCTCGCCGATCGCCTGGCCGAGGCCTTCGCCGAGCTGGTCCACGAACGTGCCCGCCGCGACTGGGGCTATGGCCTAAAGGAAAAGCTCAGCAAGGCCGACATGATCGAGGAGAAATACCGCGGCATCCGCCCCGCCGCCGGCTATCCCTCCTGCCCTGACCACACCGAGAAAAAGACGCTCTGGACGCTCCTGGACGCCGAGCCAGCCACCGGCATCACGCTCACCGACACCTACGCGATGTGGCCCGGCGCCAGCGTCAGCGGCCTTTACTTCGCCCATCCGGAAGCCCGCTACTTCGCCGTCGATCTGATCACGCGCGACCAGGTGGAGAGCTACGCCCGCCGCAAGGGGATGCCGCAAGCGGAGGTTGAGAGGTGGCTGGCGCCGAATTTGGCATATGAAGCGACGTAATGACAATAAAACTGCTGTCTCAAGGAAATCACGCGATGCACTTCATTAAACGAACTTATTCACTGCCTCCCGAAACATTGAAATCCTTTGAAAGCAAGGTTCCACCGGCTCAACGGAACGCTTTGGTCGCGGCGCTGCTGAGCGATTGGTTGACCAATGAGCGGCGGCAGGTTTTGCGCAAAGAGATCGCGGCAGGCTGCCAAGAAATGGCCGCCGTGTATCTGGAAGTTGAAAAAGAATACCATCCACTGGAAGAGGAGGTTCAACGTGGCCTTGATGATGTCCAGTCCAAAGCGCGGGGACGTGGTGCGCGTACGACTCGATCCCGTCGTGGGCTCGGAGCAGGCGGGTGAACGACCGGCCTTGGTGATTTCCCCGGACCTCATCAACGATCGCGGCCCCATCATCTTGATCGCAGCCATCACGAGTCATTTTACACCAAAACTTGCGGCGCCGTTCGGGTCACGGCCAGTAAATTGCCCGCGAGTTGGCCGGGGATGCGTTGAAAGCGATCAGGCCCAAGAAAAGCAAATCACTCCACGCTTGACCCAAAGAGCCTACGAAGTCAGCGATTCACTCTAATTCTCCCACCACCAGCGAATGCACCTCCAACCGCGGCACCACCACGCTCGTGCCCGTCGCGGTTCGTTCCATTGCCAATTCCTTCCCCTCCGGCTCCCAATGAATCCTGCGAAGGCGATAATCCTTGTTGAACGTGACGCGGATGTCGTGGATGGGCACGACTTCCTCGCGGAGAGGCACATCGTCCTTGGCCAGGGCGTGGAAGGCTGTGGTGTTGAGATCGCTGAAAAGTTGCAGGACGAGCCGTTGGCCGGTCTTGGTAGTTTGCCGCATCAACGTGGCGTGGACGCACATCGGGGCCTCCACAACGATGGGCGGTGGTCCGGCGGCGACCCACTCGATGGCGTGGCGCAGCAGTCAGCGCTGATAGGGATAGGCGTAGAGGTAATAGGCGGCATCGAAGGCGGCGGGCAAGTAAACGACGCGGCCCTTGCCATAAGTCTGACTGAGAATGGCGGGAAAAGCGGCGGTGCCGGTGTCCGACCTGATTTGCAAGGTGCCGAGAGCCTTGGCGGCTGTCGGTGCCACGCGGACGGCGGCGCCTTTGAACGTGACAGGTTGATCGCCCAAGTAGCTTGCCAGTTTCCCGCGCTGAAGAAACGATGACGCGTCGAGCCGAAAGTCGAAGATGTTCTTGCGCTTCTCCCAGTAATCTGGTCCAAGCGCTTTCGCGAAATTGATGTCGATCTCGTCCTTTGAAAAGGGGGAGGTCCGAGGAATGCCCCGGTAGTCCACACCGAATACGCCGGCAAGACCGAAATTGGCGCGTGGCGTGCCATATTCGTCAAAAAGCGACGTATCCAGGCTCGCGACCACACCGCCGCCACGCCGCACGTATTCCTCAATGGCGGCCAGTTGGCGCGTGTCAAGGCAAGCCGTGTTGGGGAGAATCAGCACTTTGTAGGCAGCTAAATCGGCGGTGTTCAGATTCCAATCGTTGACCACCGTCACCGGTAGGTGTTCCTCGACGGCGGCCCGAAAAGTGCCGAAGACCGAGGCCATGTAGCGCTCTTCGACCTGCCCAGACGAACGGCCGTAGAAGTTCCGCGTATTGTCGCTCATGACCAGCGCCGCCCAGCGTTCGGGGCTTTTGTGCGTGAGCCAGGGTTTGCGGCGCTGGACTTCATCGAGGCAGTGGTAAATCGCTTGCTGCAGATTCTTGGGTTGACCGACGGCGATGCTCGGGGCGGCTCCATAGGTCAAAGCGAGCATCATGCGGCGAAAGATTTCCTCGGGCGGGAAGCTGTCCTTGCCATAGGGATTGCCGTGCGTCATGAGGTAGGGTTCGCTGAAAGCAACGCGATGGTTCGTGGTCGCCCAAATGTAGGCGTTGGCGAAGGCGGGCACGATGGTGGTGCCGCGGTTGGTCTCATCGAGCCAAAACTCTTGGTCGGGCGCGTCGAGCAGTAAGTTCATCCGCGCCGGCATGTTGCGCGGGATGTCGAGAAAATGGCCGAAGCGGCCGGCGTTCGTCGTCCACGTCACCAGCGCCACATCCGGCTTGATCGACTTGAGCCGCGTTTGCATGCGCCGCACCAGGTCTTCCATGCGGCGATCCGCCCAGTGCTGGTAGCGACGAAAAGCGAGGTCGTTCATGTCGATGTTGGGAATGTCGAGGCCCGTGTCTCTGCGATAATTATCTCGGCAATGTTGGCAATAGCAGACGCCGCCGTAGTGCAAGCCATCGAAGCTAAAGGCCGATACGTCGGGATAGTGCGTCAAGATCTCCGCGAGCACGTCGATGAAGAAATCGCCGTAAGGCCCCAACAGGCAGAGCATGCCGCCGTGTGGATATTTCTTCATGTCGGTCTCGGGAATCGCCGTCGTGTTGGTGGAGATGCGGCGCCAGTCGCGGTGGTTCTCGTAGACTTCACCTTGCAGGCAGGGCGGATACACACCCAGGATGCGGACGCCGAGCCGTTTATACTCCGCGATGTCCTTCTCAAGTCGGCCGAGCGGCACATGGGGGCTGCGTTTTTTGAGAAGCTTGCTGTCGTAATACGGATAGAACGGATCGACGAAGCCGATCTCACTGAGCGAAACGCCATGCGCTGCCGCGAGCGCCCGCGCCTTGCTATCCATGCCGGATAGCGTGTAGCCGCAGCCCATCGTCTCTTGCAGCCAATCGGATATTTTGATTTGCCGAAAGGGCTGCTTGTCGAAAGGCTGGGCCATGATTTCCTTGTCCCAGATGGAAGATCCCTTTTCCTGAGACAAGCACGCACCGGCCTGGGCCCACAGTGGAAACAAAAGGGCCAAACGCACGAAGCTTTTCATGTGGCTACCTCGGTTGATTGCACGGGAGAGCCTTGTAGCAAGGGAAATCTAGTGATCTCATTCGTTCTTAATTGTAGCCGCGCAACCGTGGTAGCATTTTGCTATCATATGCGGCGACATCATTGATCCCTGCCAAGAAAACTCGCGCTCTGAGGTGGAAACGAGATATGTCTGATGCTCCGACGGACCGCGAATTAACCGGCTGCATGAACACCGACCGCTACTTCGCGTGCATCATTGATAACGCTTTAGCGATGGCTCTGGCGTTCGTGTTAGCCGTGAAGTTGGCGGCCTATGGCACCGCTGTCTCTTGGACAGGGGCCGCACTGGGATATTTCGGCTACTTCTTTCTATTTGAAATCGGTTTTCGAAACACGCTGGGCAAATGGAGCTCGGGCTTATGCGTGCGAACGCTGCGCGGAAACCGGTGCTCTCGTTACCAGATGTTTATCCGTAGTTTCTGGCGCGTGCTTGAAGTGAACCCAGTTCTCTTCGGCGCATTGCCGGGCGGGGTCGCTCTCTACTTTTCACACCGCAGGCAACGCTTGGGCGACTTGTTTGCGGGAACCGTCGTCGTGCGCCGATCTCAGGTGAGCTAGAGCAGCTTTCCTCGTTCAAAGCCTCCGCCTGGTAAAGGGGATGTTTAGCGAAGGAACGGTCAGAGTTCACATCCTTGCCGGCTTAACCGCCTCCAACGATGGCCAAAGCATCGTCTCCGCCTTCGGAAGCACGTCACTCGGTATCTCTGCAGCGTTCACGCTCCAAGCGGCGCTAACACCGCCTGCGCGGTCCAAATCAAGGACCCACCTGCACGGTCGATCGAGCGCTTCGCTTAGAGAGATTTCACCAGCTTTGAGCTTCTGAACCAGAGCATCGGTGAACGGAACGACGATGAATCGGTTGAGGTTGCTGTCGGCATCGCACCAATGCGCTAAGTACAGGCGCCCCTCACTGTCGCGGTGCGTAAAAGTGCGGGGGCCATCGAAATCGTAGAGGTTTTCCACGATCTCAAACGGCTTGAAAAAACCTGGGTCAATGAGTTTACCTGAAACGTGCCACATCTAGAATATTTCCTCAATCAACTCAAAAACACGTTTCCGGTCGATTCCTTCAAAAGGCCACCAAGTCGTATGTGTTGGTTGGCGGCTCTGCGTTAGCTTTACGACCCCATCTTCCGCTGACAAAATTCCGCTGGCGATGTAACGCCCAAGCATCGGGTAGGCACGGTGCTGGTGTTCCGTGTCTGCGCGAGTGCGAAAAAGGGACAATCCGCAGCGCAAACAAGCGGGCGCCGTTACCAAAACGCCTCGCTCACGATGGGTCTTGAAATCACCGACCTCTGGCGGATTCGCCTTTACCAGCCGAAATACCGGACCACTGGCTTCCTCGGCATCATCAGGAGGACATCCGGCAGGCCAGTCAGTCGGAAAGCCCATGGTTTCCTTCTCGTAACTATTTATGCACGCTGGGCATCCGAAGGCCTCGGACGTAGCAGATACACTAGACCCATCGTTGGTGTCAGCGTATCATTTCCCAGCAGCTTTTGCACTGCCAATTGCGGCTATATACTGTTTACGAGCAAACGCCTTTCAAGGTGACATTTTCGCAGACGCGTGTGGGTGGCCTCCCATCGCAATGAACTTTCAATTTGCCTCCCCGCGCCGATTCTGGTAACCTTGTCGTTACCTGCCCTCTGCCCCTCACGGAGACTCTCCGGATGCTCCTCGCATCGACTCATCAACACCGCATCGGCATCACGCGCCGCGAGCTTTTGCAGGTCGGCTATTCCGGCTTGCTTGGACTAACGCTTCCGTCTTTGCTGACGCGCCGAGCCGTGTCGGCAGAGGTGAGCCGCGTCGGGGGACGTCAGGCGCGGAAGCCGAAATCGGTGATCCTGGTGTTTTTGACGGGCGCTCCGAGCCACCTCGATACGTTTGACATGAAGCCGGACGCGGCGGATGGGATTCGCGGGGAGTTTAAGCCCATCGGCACCAAGGTGCCGGGATTGGTGGTCTGCGAGCATTTGCCGCGCTTGGCGGCCCGGGCAGATAAGTATGCGATCGTGCGGTCGCTGGCGCATCGGGACAACAATCATCTCGTGTCCACCCACCATTTGTTGACCGGCCATTTCCAGCCCGGGGCGTTTTTCGACAAGATCGCCTCGCGCGACGATTGGCCCAGTTACTCCTCGGCCCTGGATTATCTGCATCCGCGCAGCGACGGCCTTCCGAGCGGCGTCAACTTGCCGACGTTCCTGATGGAAGGCCCGCTCACCTGGCCGGGGCAACACGCGGGCTTTCTCGGTCCTGCGCCACGATCCGTGGCAAATTACCCGCGATCCGGGTGACGCCGATTTTGGCATGGACAGCCTAAGACCATCGGCGGGCATTGATGTCAACCGGCTCAACGACCGCCGCTCGCTGCTGGCGGAAGTGGATGTCCAACAAGCGCGCCTGGCGGCCATGGCATCGGCGCGGCGCTTGTCGGACCAGCAACAGCTGGCGTTTTCCATCCTGGCCTCCGGACGTATCGCCCGTGCCTTCGCGATGGACCAAGAGCCCGCCGCCGTCCGCGATCGTTATGGCCGCCATCCGTTTGGGCAATCGCTGCTCCTGGCGCGACGCCTCATCGAAGTCGGCGTGCCCGTCGTGCAAGCCAACATGGGCCGAGTGCAAAACTGGGATTCGCATAGCGACATCTTCCGCACGCTCAAGAATCGGCTGTTGCCGCCATTAGATCAGGCAGTCGCTGCCCTATTGGACGACTTGGATTCATCCGGATTGTTGGACGAGACGCTAGTGGTGCTTCTGGGCGAATTCGGCCGGGCACCGAAGATCACGACCCAGCGCGGCTCAACGTCACCCGGTCGTGACCACTGGGGCCGCTGCTTCTTTGGCTTGTTCGCCGGCGCCGGCGTGCGCGGCGGACAAGTGATCGGCCGCTCCGACCCCATCGGCTCCGATCCCGCGACGACGCCCTATTCACCGGACGACGTCGGGGCCACAATCTATCAGACCCTGGGCGTCGACGCGGAAGCCCAGGTGACCGATCGCCAGGGCCGGCCGGTGCGGCTAAACACGGGGACGGCGATTGAAGCGCTGTTCACGGGTCGAATCGGATAAGCCTCCGGCGAGCCGAACGCCGTAAGGCGTCGGATTCTTAAGACGTCGGACTTTGGCGATGAAAAACATCCGGCCGCTTACGCGGCTCGGCTCGCTGGAACGTTAGAGTCGATAATGGAGCGATTCTGGCTTATCACCTGGACCTGCTACGGCACATGGCTGCCTGGCGCACGGCAGGGATTTGTCAGCCACGTTCGCGACGAACAAGGCAACCAGGTTATACACAACATTCCAGGAACGGCATTTGACGCCGACATGCCCGCGTTAGAGGCGCATGTGCGCTTCAAGATGAACGGGCCTTGTGTCAGCTTAGACCAGAAGGCGGCCGAGGTGATAATTCCCCAGTATCAAGAGACATGCCGTGTCAGAGGCTGGGAGTTGGAGGCAGCCAGCGTGATGTATAACCACACGCACGTCATTGTGGGCGTCGCCGGCGACCCGAACCCGCAGTCTATTTTGGAGACGCTCAAGAGTTGGGCGACGCGCGCCGTCAAGCGTCTGCGCGCACTGCCTCCCAACGGCACATTCTGGACGGAGAAAGGATCGAAACGGAAGCTGCCCGATGAACGAGCCCTACGTGATGGCGTCATCTACGTTGCACGAAAGCAACCAGCCCCGCTTGCGGTGTGGTTTCACCCCAACTGGCAAGCCACGATAGATGAGCACGACGCGGCGAGCCGAACGCCGTAAGGCGTCGGATTCGTAAGGCGTCGGATTGTAAGAGATTGATTCTGTAACGGGGAAGAACATCCGGCCGCTTACGCGGCTCGGCTCGCCTGGTTCATGGGGATTGTGTCGAAGGCGACAACGATGCTGCCCGTTTCCAAAGCACATATGCGTATAATCCAGGCATTTTCCGTTTGGCGCCGAACGTTGCGGTTAGTCCCCTATCGTCTGATTTTGCAACGCTTTAGGCTCCCTTCCTCATTGGTGCCCAAAGTCTTGGCACTGAACTTGCTTCCACCCTGAAGTCACGCGCATTCCGGGCTGGGAGCAGGCAGATAATGGGTACGCTTCAAAAAACGGTGGTGGTCATCGGCAACGGCATGGTCGGCCATCGCTTTTGTGAGCGGCTCGTTGAATTTGACACCGGAGGCGCCTTCAAGGTCGTCACGTTTTGTGAAGAGCCACGCCCCGCCTATGACCGGGTCAATCTCACGAAGTATTTCGATCATCGCAAGGCCGAGAGATTGGCCTTAACCACGACCGAGTGGTATGAGCAAAAGGGCATCCAGCTTTTTGTCGGCGATCGCGCCACCGAAATCGATCGCACTCAACGACACCGTCCGTTCCGCCAAAGGGCAGACGATCCCTTATGACATCGTGATCCTGGCGACGGGGTCGGCGCCCTTTGTTCCCCCGGTGCCCGGTGTGGATAAAAAAGGAGTCTTCGTTTATCGCACGATCGAAGACCTCGATCAAATCATCGACTACGGTCAAAAAGCCAAAAAAGCGGCGGTCATCGGCGGCGGACTTTTGGGCTTGGAGGCGGCCAAGGCTTCTTATGACTTGGGGCTCGAAACCCACGTTGTCGAGTTCGCTTCACGCCTCATGCCCAGGCAAATCGACGACATTGGCTCCAAAGTTCTCGTGGGCAAGATCAACGCCCTCGGCGTGCAGGTGCACCTCAACAAGAACACCAAGGAGATCCTGGGCAACGGCAAGGTCGAAGGCATGGCCTTCGCCGACGGTGCCCAACTCGATGTCAAGATGATCGTAGTTTCCGCCGGCATCAAGCCGCGCGATGACCTGGCTCGGGCCTGCGGTCTACTCGTCGGCCAGCGCGGCGGCGTGGTGGTCGACGATCACTTGCGCACCTCCGATCCCGATATCTACGCCATCGGTGAAGTCGCCCTCTACGGCGGCATGATCTATGGGCTCGTTGCTCCCGGCTATGAGATGGCCGAGATCGCCGCCGCCAACGTCGTTGGCCAAACGCGCCTTTTCAAGGGCGCCGACATGTCCACCAAGCTCAAGCTCATGGGCGTCGATGTGGCCAGCTTCGGCGACTGCTTCGCCGACGACAAGAAAGCCAAGTCGATCACTTATGAAGATCCGTTCAAGGGATCCTACAAAAGACTCGTCTTCAATCTCGACGGCACGCATCTGCTCGGCGGCATCTTGGTGGGCGATGCCTCGGAGTATGGCACGCTGTCGATGATGGCGAAGAGCAACCAGGCGCTGGCCATGACCCCGTCCGAGTTATTGCTCGGCAAGGGCGATCACAAAAGCGCGGGCAGCGTGCTGACGTCGATTCCGAATGATGCTCAGGTCTGCTCGTGCAACAATGTCAATAAGGCCCAGATTTGCAGCGCCATTCGCGAGAAGAATCTCTGTTCCGTCGATGAAGTCAAATCCTGCACCAAGGCAGGCACGGGCTGCGGCGGTTGCTTGCCGCTAGTCACCGACCTCTTCAAGGCACAGATCAAGGCGTCGGGCAAAAAGGTCAACACCGCCCTCTGCGAGCACTTTGCCTGCACGCGCCAAGAGCTCTTCGAGATTGTCAAAATCAAGCGGATCAAGACGTATGCCGAAGTTCTGGCCAGTCATGGCCGGGGCAATGGCTGCGAGATCTGCAAGCCGGCAGTCGCGTCCATATTGGCGAGTTTGTGGAATGAAAGCGTCGTCGATCAGACGACGATCCAGGATTCCAACGATCGCTTCCTCGCCAATATTCAGCGTGGCGGCACCTATTCCGTGGTTCCGCGCGTGCCGGGCGGCGAGATCACGCCGGATAAGCTCGTCGCTCTCGGCACTGTCGCCAAGAAATTCGGGTTGTATGCCAAGATCACCGGCGCCCAGCGCGTCGATCTCTTCGGTGCCCCGGTTCACCACTTGCCGAATATTTGGGAAGATCTCGTCAAGGCCGGCTTCGAGAGCGGCCACGCCTACGCCAAGGCGATTCGCACCGTCAAGAGTTGCGTCGGCTCGACATGGTGCCGCTTCGGCGTCCAGGATTCCGTCGGCTTCGCGATCCGTGTCGAGAACCGCTACAAGGGCTTGCGCGCCCCGCACAAGCTCAAGGCCGCCGTCTCCGGCTGCATTCGCGAATGTGCCGAGGCGCAGAGCAAAGACTTCGGCATCATCGCCACCGAGAAGGGTTGGAACCTTTATGTCTGCGGCAACGGCGGCGCCAAGCCGCGCCACGCCGAACTGTTGGCGGGGGACATCGACGCCGACACCTGCATTCGCTACATCGACCGCTTTTTGATGTATTACACGCAGACCGCGGATCGGCTCACGCGCACCTCCATATGGATGGAAAAGATGGAAGGGGGCATCGAATACCTCAAGGACGTCATCATCAACGACCGGCTCGATATCTGCGACGAACTGGAAAAGCAAATGCAGTACGTCGTCGATACGTACCACTGCGAGTGGGCCGAGGTCGTCAACGATCCGGTGAAACGTCGGCTCTACAATCAGTTCGTCAACACCGACGAAACCGAACCGACCATTGAGTTCGTCAAGGAACGCGAGCAACAGCATCCGGCGGCGTGGTCGGGATCGTTCGTGCCGGTCGATGCGCTCAAAATGAGAGACGAGAGGCGAGAGGCGAGTGGCGAGCAAGAGGAAACAACGCCGGCCGAACCGTTGGAACCGATCGTTCGTTGGCACCAAGTTGGCAAGACTTGGGATTTTCCGACCGATGGTGGCGCGACGATCAAATATGGCCAGACGCAGATCGCAGTGTTCAATTTCCAGAGTCGAGGCGAGTGGTATGCAACCCAGAACATGTGTCCGCACCGGCGCGAGTTCGTGCTGTCACGCGGCATGATCGGCGATTCCAGCGGCGTGCCCAAAGTGGCGTGTCCAGTTCACAAAAAGACATTCTCCCTGGCCACCGGCCAAGGAATGAGCGACAAGGAATTCTCGCTGCGCACGTTCCCCGTGAAGATCGATGGCGACGATGTTTATTTGGAATTGCCAAGCGTCGAGGAATTGGACGCCGTGTTCGCCACTGGCAAGACATGCAACGGTTCCTGTCACGATCACGAGAAGCCGACCCCGCCGCCTAATGTTCTACCCAAGCGCAAAGCCAAAGTCATGGACCCATTCGCCGTCAACGTCTTCGGCGAACCCGTCTAATGTAGGTTAGGTTTCCAACCTGACCGTATTCGGTAGGAGTATTCTCAGCCATGTTCAGTGACACTGTAGCCGCTATTGCCGAGCAGTCCTCTGTGAAACTCGCCGGCCAACGCCGTTCGCTCGTTTCCCACTTCGTGCGCTCGATGCTCGCCGGCATGTATGTCGGCGCCGCCATCGTGCTCATCTTCACCATCGGCAGCTATCTTCCTCCCGAATCACGCCGCTTGCTCATGGGTGTCTGCTTCGGCGGCGCGTTGACGATCGTGATCTTCGCCGGCTCGGAACTTTTCACTGGCAGCAACCTGGTGCTGACGCTTGGCGTCCTGAGCCGCAAGGCCAGCCCGCGCGACCTGTTGGCCAACTGGGTCTGGACCTGGATCGGCAACCTGGCTGGGAGTGTTTTACTCGCCGTGATGGTGATCCGCTCCGGCATCTTGAACGCCGACCCGGTTAAGAGTTTCGTTCTCAGCATCGTTGACACCAAAATGAATCTACCTACGGAGCAACTCTTCTGGCGCGCCGTCCTGGCCAACTGGCTCGTTTGCCTGGGCGTGTGGATGGCCGTGCGCATCAAGGATGAAACCGCACGCATCCTGATGATCTGGTGGTGCATGTTCACGTTCATCACCTGCGCCTTCGAGCACAGCATCGCCAACATGTGCGGCCTGATGCTGGGGTTGCTTTTGCCGCACGAGACCGTCGCCGGAATCTCTTGGGGCGGCTATGTATACAACCTCGGCTGGGCGACGCTCGGCAACATCGTCGGCGGTGCCGTCTTCGTGGCAGGCATGTATTGGCTCGGCAGCCCGAAGCTGCGACATCAGTTGAGAGCAGAAGCACTCGAAGTAACCGAAGGCGTTTTGGCGGAGCGCATCCCGGAATTCAGTAAGTGATGAGAGTTTCGCTTCCGTAGGTTAGGTTTCCAACCTGACCGGAAACACGTTCAGGTTGGAAACCTATCCTACGCCTCACCCATCCGGCGTGTCTAAAATCTGCTTCAAGCGCTCCGCCAACTCCGCTGGAACCTTCGCAAGCCACGACCTGTCAATCAACCCCACGCCGATCAAGTCCTGCATATGAACCTGGTCCTTGCGCCGGTTCGACATTAACTTCATCATTACCAGCGCTTCGAGCGCCATCACCGGGAAGTCCGCTGGATCCATGACCGTCTGAATCTCCGGCGCCGGCAAATGATGATCCGCTCGGGTTAGCTCGCCCGCGAACAAAAGATGAACGGCTTCACTCGGCTTACCCTCTGGGCCATCGCGAAACATCACGACATCGAGCAATTCGTCGCGCACGAAGCCAGTTGTTTCCAATGCAGTCGAAATCGAGGCCAAATCATCACGGCGCACGAGCAAGTCGATATCACGGGTGTTACGGACTGCCCCTTCGTCAACGGTTGCCACCCACGAGGCCACCGCATGCCCGCCGACAACGGCGTAGGTGACGCCCGCCCGGTTCAATGCAGCCGTCACCCGCAACAAGCGTTCGCGCACTGTCGCCACCGCTCGCTCCATTCGGTCGAGAATATCGCCGTTCATCGCCACGGTCCGCGCCGTCCAGCGGAGAGCGACATCCAGTGATTGATTGCTTCGTCCAGTCATCGTAACCATCCTACCAAATTCTTCTTCCATTTCTTGCATTCAATCTCCGCCGTGGCCATAATCCAGCATGCATTATGTTCGGAACCGATTCAAGCGATTGATTGTTGGTCTATTCCTGATCGCGCTACTCAGCGTGGCCGGCTGTCGCGGCAAGAGCCCGACGCAACAGCAAGCGCCGCTAAGATTGTTGGCGGTCCAGTATGGACAATACGCTGCCAAGCACGAAGGCATGGGGCCGCCGGGGCCGCGAAGTTCAAGGAATTCATCAAAGAAAACCGCCATGCTTCCACGGACGATGTCGAGAAAATGTTTGTCTCCAACCGCGATCACGAGCCGTTCGTTATCTATTACAAGATGCTCCTGACGGCGCCCGACGCCAACGGCGGACCGGCCCTCGCCCACGAAAAAACCGGGGTCGATGGCAAACGTTTGGTCGCGCTGGTGACAACGAGGGTCGAGGAAGTGGATGAAGAACGCTTGTCCGAGTTGGTCCCCAAAACTCCTTGAAGGAGCTAAACCATGGTCCGCACCCGGAATGGGCGCTGCCGGCGGGATGGGTTCACGCTGATCGAGCTATTGGTGGTCATCGCGATCATCGCGATTCTGATTGCGCTACTCATTCCCGCGGTGCAAAAGGTGCGCGAAGCGGCGGCAACCACGCAGTGCGTCAACAACCTCAAGCAGATGGGGATCGGTCTGCACGCGCATCACGACACCTATGGCTTCTTTCCCGACCGGCGGCACTGTCCCCTGGGATCCCGACAACAACGACTATTGGGCCACGCCCAGCGGATTTCACGCCGCCGGCGCGACTCCGGAGGGAGCGCCGAAGCAGAGGTGCAACTGGGGGTTCCAAATCCTGCCCTATATCGAGCAAGAGGCCGTGTATCTGGTCGTCCGCCCCTGGTCCTACCCCATTCCTATTTACAATTGCCCGTCGCGGCGCGGGCCGACCACCAACCCCGATCTCGGCTACACCAAATACCTGGGCGATTACTGCGCCGTCGTGCCCGGCGGCCCTGACGATATTTGGCAAGGCTCGACCTGGACCGTGCCGACGACTGCCTACTACACCAACGTCATCACCCGCACCGGCACACGCAATAGCCCCACCAAAATCGAGGCCATCACCGATGGCACATCCAACACCTTGGCCCTGTCCGAAAAAGCGCTGATGACGACAGAGTATGGCGGCGGCGCCTGGTGCGACGACAGCGGCTGGTGCGACGGTTGGGATCCCGACGTGATTCGCGTGACCGATCATGGACCCAAGCAAGATTACGCCGACGGCCCCGACCCCTGTTATTGGGTCGGCTCCGCCCACTACGCCGGCGTCAACGGCCTCTTTGCCGACGGCTCCGTCCGCACCATTTCCTATGCAATCAACCCCACCATTTTCGAAAGGCTCGCCGACCGGCAGGATGGGCAGGTTTTGAGCGATTTTTGATTCCATATTATAACCGCAACCACAATCCGCGACTTTGCTTAACCGGAGGGACCGTGCCATGCGAAAGGTCGTTTCGATCGCCGGCGTTGTGATCATCCTTAGCTGGTTGCTCTTTCACACAGAGCCTTCCAGCGTGGCCCAACCTGGCGGGTCACCGGCGAAGTCAAAAAAGTCATTTACAGGTGATGCAGTTTTTGTCGAGACAATATCGCGTAGTCCATTGACAACGGGTTACGAGTTTCTCCAGAAACCTCGGATCATAATGCTGGGTGGGCGTTCGTTCTTGGTCGGCAGTCCGGTTCGGAACGAACAAGAGTGGACCAAACCTACGAACAACGCAAAACGGGTTTGGGTTCAGTTAAGTGAAGTGCGAAGCATTTTGGAGTTTGAAACGGTCGAACACATGCGGAAAGAATTCCCTCAGTTGATCGAAGATAACGCGGCAGCCAAAAAACCACCGCACATCAAGGGCCTGGGCGATATCATCGACCCGGATAAAGATTGTCGCGTTTCGGTGAGCAATGGCACCGTGACGATGACCATTCCCGGCAAGCACCACGACCTGACCTACACCGACGACTACACCAAGCTCAATTCGCCGCGCATCCTCCAGCCGGTCGAGGGAGATTTCAGGCTGCTGCTCAGAGTCCCGGCTTATCCGCTGCCGGGCGATGCCGCCTCTTCCGGCGGCCGCCACAGCTTCGTCAGCACCGGCGTCCTGATCTGGCAAGACGACAAGAACTTCATTCGCCTGGAGCGCACCGCCGTCGCGCAGGCGCCGGCCCCGTTTGTCTGGTTCGAGCGGTTCAAGGACGGCAAGTCCGTCGGCGGCGAAATGAAGCCGATCACCAACACCGACACCGGCTTTCAAGTCGTGCGCAAGGGGAACCAGTTCACCTTCTCCTACCAAGACGGCGCGGAGAACAAAGGTTGGACGGAGGTCCAAAGCGAAGCAATCGAGACGCCCGCAAAACTTCAAGTCGGCATGACGGCAATCAATTCGACGGCCAAGGAGTTTGCGGCGCGAGTGACGGGGTTGGAGGTGGGAACCAAAAAGTAGGACTCAGGCGTAGCGCATGATGCGGATGCAACGAATCTCCGACGAGATAGAAGCAACCGCATAACGCATATGCCGAATACCGCGAAGCGGTTATATCTCTCAGCCCAGGGTTTGCGCAGCGTACCCTGGGTTTGTGGCCGGGCCGATTTTTACCCCGAAGGGGTTGCATATTTCGGCAATGCACCTGATCGAACGGATGCAACCCCTTCGGGGTAAGCATCGCATTGCTTTACCTTCCCCAGGGTACGCTTCGCGAACCCTTTTCTATGTGTGGCAAGAAGGTTTTCATCGGGGATGCTGGCGACTCTATAGATACGAGGATTTTTGGCCGCGCACCACGTAGCACGCAGTCCGAGCACACCCAGCGTCGCGGTCTGCCCTTCCTTGTCCTCGCTTCATGCGATCATTGCTCTGCAAGCTGTCCCTTCGACTCGCGGCGAACGCCTCTGCTGGACTTTGGCCATCGGCTAACCCTAACCTTTTTCCTGGAATGTATCGCCCTTGTTGCCAAGAGCGACCATCGAATTGGCTTCATGGAGGATCGCGCCGATGCCTCGGTCACGCCCCTCGATACTGGGCTCGGCGCATCCCCTGGGGGCGCTAAGGGTCTCTTTGTGGAAGGTGGCGCAGACAAAGGCGGTCTCGCTGCTTCGTCGAAGTCCGCTCCTTTCTTTCCTGGAGGATTGCTTTCGAGCTTGGCTCCAACAGAATCATGCTCTCGCCAAACCTTGATACAACTGGCTCTGATCGAATTTCTCCCCGCGACCGCCGACCCGGTACAAGGCCAACGCCAATTTCCGCATCACGCCGATCACGGCCGGCTTGCCTTCGCCACGCCGCAGCGCCTTTTGCTGCATGTACCAACTATGCACCGGCTCTTGCTTGACCCAACGCAACGCCGCCAAATACAACCAACGGCGAACCTTCGACGAGCCGCGCTTGCTGATTTTCAACTTGCCCTGCCATTGGCCGCTCGAGCGTTCGGCCAGGTTCAAACCCATCGCCTTGCGATAGGCAGCTCCGCAGTGATAGCTACTGGGATCGCCTAGCTCCACCCACAAAACGCACGCCGTCGGCACGCCGACCACCTCACCCATGCCGCCAATCGCCGCATGCTCGCGCGTTAACGCACGCAAACGTTTTCGCGCCGCCGCTATCTCGCCTCGGCAATGCTGTATCTGCCGCGCGTAACGCCGCAGCCGCTCTTCGTCCCAGCGACCCATCGACACCCCGGCCGTTTGCCGGGCTGTCCACGAGCGCTTGCAGCTTTTTCCGCCGACAAATACTGACGTGACCATCGGCGCACGCACGCTACGCGCATCAACTGCGCCCGCCAGGCCTCGCGGGCCGCCATGCTCCGCCAAGCAACGGAGTAGCGTGCCCGATGTTAATTGGACAAGCCGCGTCGCTTCCGGCCAATGCCGACTTAGCAACGCTTCCACTCGGCCACACCATAGCATCATCTGGCGCCGTTGACCGTCCATCCATTCCACTTGATAAGCCAACTCTTGCTCCATCTCGCTTGGCGTTTTCATGGGCCAAGGCCAACTGCGTCCCTGGGCAGCCAGTTCGGCGATTATCGCGGCGTCTTTGCCGTCGTGCTGCGAAGGCACGCCATCAAACACTTCCGCATAATCCGACGCTTGCTTGGGACTGACCCGATGGACTTCCAAATCGGCCTTAACGAGCGCTTGCCGCAACGCGTCGCCATAAGTACCCGTTGGTTCCAGCGCCACGACCAACCGCCGACCGCAGCTGACCTGACGCAGACATTCCACAAGCCGGGCCACATCAAACGGATTGCGGACATGCCAAGGCCGATCAAAATCATCCGCACCCCATCGAAGGGTGCAGCGGATCGTTTCTTTGCCAATATCCAAGCCCGCATGCACCACCGCTTGCTCCCGCTCACGCCACCACGACTCCGGCTCAACCCGATTGACATCCACTGCCCGATATGCTCTGCTCTTCATGGGGATGACCTCCTGTACGTGGACCGGTATTCGTTCACCGAACACCACTATTCCACTTTCGAGGCATCCCCTTTGTCCACCCTTTCTATAGCCAACTGGGCTGGAAGATGAAACCCCTTCGGGGTAGCTCCCCAATCCTGCTCGCGAAGAGTTAATCCCATTTTCACCTAAATAACGGTGCGTAATTCTGCGACATTAACCCGAAGCGTTAGCGAGGGATCCCTCGCTAACGCTTCGGGTTAGTGTCGCAAGATCCTGCACGCTGATTTAGGTTGTGGGCGAAGCCCACTTCCGGTGCGCGGCTTCTCGCTCGGCATCGCCGCCAAATGTTAATGATGCCCGTGGTGCCCGCCGCCCCCTGAGTGCCCACCGCCATGCGACGAATGCCCGCCGCCGTGAGACGCATGGGCAGTGGCGTGGTGTTGCGGGGCCGCGTGGGCGACATGATGCACCTGCGAGGTCGCATGGGCATGGGCCGTTGCTGGTGATGAATGAACGACGTGCGGCGTCGATCGGCTGGCGAATGTGTGGGCCGTCGTGGGCGTGTTGTTCACAACGCGCGGCATGTGCGCGGTCTGAACATGAGCCAGCGTAGGTCCGCGCTGGTTTCCCGAAGCCAAGCTCGAGCGGCTGATGCCCACATTTCTATCACGCGCTTCATGGAGCGGGACCACCATGCGATTGCCGGCATGTTGCTGTGCCAGGGTTCGGGGTGGACCGTCAACCCGGCCAATATGACGGTCGTGGAAAAGTCGTTGTTGATCGGCGGCCCAGTTGCCGTTGCCGCGTTGGCTCCAGCGGTGGTAGTTGTAAAGCCCATCGTATCTATGTGCGAACCAGGGCCGATAGCCGAAGCCCGCGTACGCTGAGCCGTAGTAGTTGCCGAAATAATAATGATGACCGCCGGACCGCCAGAAGAGCGAATCGAGCGCGGCTCCCAAGACGACCGCGTAAGCGGGTCGGTAATACCAGCCGGGGGTTTGCCAGTAGGGACGATTGAACCATACGGGTGCGAACAACGTCCCTCGATCGTCGAAGGGGTAATCCCAGTAGCCGCTGACGAACAAATAGCCGGCGGGTGTCCAAACGTAGCGTGGTGAAACCCAAACGCGCCCAAGGCGTTGAGCCGCGTAATAACCGGGGCGCCAGGCAAATGTGGCGTCTTGATAATTCCAGTAGCCGGGAACATAAGCGCTGTTGTCGTCCGGCGGCGGCGGAGCAGGGCCGGTCTCCAGGGGAGCGGGAGGCATCTGGGCATATGGCACGTCGGCCTGGTCATTGGGCGCCCAAAAGCCCGAAACCCAGTGCCAGCCGTCGTCGGCGTTTGTCCAGCGGCCGGCGATATAATGGCGGTTCGGCGGCGCGTAGCGATAAGTCCCGCTGATCCACGTAAAATCGTTGCGCTCCGCGTCCCAAGCCCAGTAACCACCGATCCACTGCACATTGTCGCCGGGCGGGCGTTGCTCGGGAGGCAATTCCGCGATGATCGGAGGCGGTTGCTTGGGCACGGCGGGGCTGCGACCGAAAGTTGACTCGAATGGCTGAGCAAATGCCTCGTGAACCTGCCCACGGGTTTGCACCTCGATGGCGGGGGCCGACTCGGGTTGAGCGGCTGCAAATCCCGGAATCAAAAATCCGCCAATAAAAAGACTAACGGCCCAGAGTGCGCACGTTTGACAGCGCATAAGGAACCTCCCAGCGAGCGGCTTAAAGGCGCTGTATATCTTAACCAGCACACGCACGTTGCCGGCATTAATTCTCATTAAAAGAGCGCAAGCAAAGTGGAAACTTGCGCATGGATGTAGAACGGCTCTCTCTGTGGAACGGCTCTCCTGAGCCGTGAACGATACAGGACGGCTCAGGAGAGCCGTCCCACAAGGGGAGTCGCCACAGGGGGAGCCGTCGCGTATGGAAGCGGTTTACGCCAGGTCATCCAGCCAGTTGCGCAGATCGGTTTCGTATTCGCTGGCGAGATCGCCCTTGACGAGTTGACGGTGGAAGTCGGCGGCGCCTTTGCGATCCAGGTCGGCGGCCTGGGCGGTTTTGAACCGCTTGGCCGGATCGGGCGCGGTGAGCTTGCGGCACAGGTGCAGCAATAATTCGTTGTCGCGCACTTCGTCGGGCAAAAAGTCCGGCAGCCAGTGCTCCAACTGCATCTTGGCGTCGAGCAGCTTGGTAAACTCGTTGATGCCGTCGAACGGGCATTGGCCCGCGAGCATTTCGATCAGAATATAACCGAGGCTGGCGAGGTCGGTTTGCGGGGAGTTTTGCGCCGCGCACGACTTCGGGAGCGGCATAGGTGGGCGACCACATGCGCCGGCCGGAGGCCTTGGCCATGTCCATCGCCGAGCCGATGTCGATGATCTTGGCGTTGCCGGTGCGTTTGACCATGATGTTCGCCGGCTTCAAGTCGCCGTGCGCGATGCCATCGCGATGCAGCGCCCCCAGGCCGGCGAGGCATTCGCGCAGAATCTGAATCGCCACACCCGGTTTCAAGCGCGGCTGGGTCACACCGGGAGCCAGGATCACGTTGCTGACATATTTCCAGCGCTCGGGACTGAGCTTGCGCTTGGATTTGTCGTAAAGGGATTGCGTGAGCAGGTCGCGCAAATCGAAGCCATCCACCCATTCCATAACCATGATGCGAATGCCGTCATGCGAGATGAAGTTGTGCAGGTCGAGAAGATTGTCGTGCTGAATCAGCGCCACCCGCGAGGCGATCTCGGCGACGCGCTCCATGTCCGCCTCGTAACTGGCGGCGTCACGATATTGCTCCGGAGAAAATATCTTGAGCGCGACCGGAAGGCGGAAAAGATCGCTTCCTTGACGCTCACTGAGATAAACGACCCCTTGGCCTCCCTTGCCCAGCAGTCGCAGCTTGCGGTAATGAGCTGCCCACAGAACCTGGGCGTCTGCGCAATCGCATGATAGCGCTCCAGCAAGACTTTATCGCTCAGCACAGGCGACAAAGCCCCGTCCGGCACCGCCGTCGCTTCTGAGACTGTCGTACTCATGAGGATCCTGTTCGAGGAGTGTTGGGGTAATTGTACCGTGGCGGCGGAGAAATGAAACCCCGGTTGCGCACGTTACGCGTGAGCGCGATGCCTAAATCGACACCAACCCGAAGCGTGAGCGAGGGGATCCCTCGCTGACGCTTCGGGTTAGTGTGGCCGAATGATGCACCGTTGTTTACGGGCAATACGTCCAACGCGCCGGCGGGAACCAGCAATCGCCCAGATGGTAGTGAGCGTTGATATAGGGATTGAACGAGTGCTCGAAGAACAAATCATGCGGATAGGTCGCGCTGGGCCTGGCAATTTCGCGATCGAGCAACTCGGCGGCGACCAGGCACTCCGTCACCAACTCCGAGCAATAATAGCTGATACGGTTGGGGTTTGACTTGCCCATGACATAGGTGCGCAGCGGGCCGCGTGCCCGAAACGGGGTCAACTGCAAGCCAAGACGCGGCAGCGCGAACCATTTGCCGTCTTGCCGTTCGGCGAAGCACGTCAGCTTGGCCGACTGATCGGGTGTCAACGGAACACGACGTTTGCGGACCCAGATCGGGCCTTTGTCCGCGTATTCCTTGAGATGGGGCAGAGGATCGATCGCGCGAATGAATAGTGTGTCATTGGGTCCCGCTTCCAGCAAGCCCAGGGTTCCATCCGAGCGCGCGAAAAAGATGCCCGAACCATGCGGCTCGAAGGCGAAAGCTAAATCGTGGGTAAGCTTCCAAAAGAAGTTATCGTCCGTTGCCAGCATGATGTCGCCGGGTTGGGGCAAATAGGCCTCCGCGGGACCGCGCAAGACCTTGTCCATCGCATAAGCCGGCTGATAGAGATAAGACGGAATGCCGGAATGGTCCGGCGTCGATGCCGTCAATGTAAGCCAGGCAAAGCCGATCACCAAAGACTGCATGAGCCCCTCCCGCGACGAGCATCCGTGCCACACTTTTTCATCTTGCTTTTCCCTAGCACGGGATAACGCGGGGGACGTGGTTTCTCGTCCTCACTTTCGTAAACTGGGCATAATTTGCGGATCGGGAAGCACGCGGTAGGACGGCCACGGATTGCGGATTCCGCATTCTGCGCACTTGAACATCCATCCATGCTAGGGTAAGGTGGATGGCACCACATCGGTTGCCTTCAACTGGGAGTTCGATTCATGGCCAAAGGGCGCGGCGACTTCACCGACATCCTTCTCAAGAAACAAGTTTTGAGTGCGGATCAGCTAAGCGAAGCGAGTTCCATGGCGCAACAGACCGGCGCCAAAATCCAGGATGCGCTGGTCAAACTCGGCTATTGCTCATCCGAAGATGTGATGAGCGCCATCGGCGAGCATTCGGGCATGCAGTCGGTCAACCTGACCGACGCCACAATCCCGCCGTCTGTTATCGAGCTCGTGCCTGAATCGGTGGCCCGCGAGAACGTCGTCATTCCGCTCTCGCAGGAAAACGGCACGCTCAAAATCGTCGTCCACGATCCGACCGATTTCGACACGATCCAAAAGCTGCAATTCATTCTCAACAAAGAGATTCTGCCGGTCTTGGCCTCGCGCGAGCAGATCGTAGAAGCCATCAATCGCCACTATGGACAAACGGAAACGGAGTCGGTCGACTCCATGTTGCAGGAATTCACCGACACGCAGATCGACTTCACTGAAACGGAAGCCACCGCCAAGAATGCCGCCGCCGACGAAAGCGATGCCCCGGTCGTGAAATTGGTGAACCTCATCATCGCCGAGGCGATCAGCCTGCGCGCCAGCGACATCCATATCGAACCATTCGCCGACCGAGTGCGCGTACGCTATCGGATCGACGGCGTGTTGGTCGAGCGCGACAGCCCGCCGCGCCGGCTGCTGGCACCCCTCGTTTCCCGCATCAAAATCATGGGGAGCATCGATATATCAGAAAAGCGACGCCCTCAAGACGGCCGTATCAAAATGATCGTCCAGGGGAAGTATTTCGATTTGCGCGTGAGCATCATTCCAACGACCCACGGTCAGTCAGTGGTCATGCGCGTGTTGGATCGCAAAAGTATACAGGTGAGCATCAAGGATCTGGGGTTCATGGAGGACGATTACAAGCGCTTTCAGAACATCATCAAGAGGCCGAACGGCATCTTTTTGGTGACCGGACCCACCGGCTCCGGCAAGACCACGACCCTCTACTCCGCGCTCAACGAACTCAATCGACCTGATCGAAAGATCATCACAGCTGAAGACCCGGTCGAATACAATTTGCCCGGCATCAATCAATGTGAAGTGAGGCACAACATCGGTCTCGACTTTCAGCGCATCATTCGCGCCATGCTTCGCCAAGCTCCCAACATCATCCTCGTGGGTGAAATCCGCGATCAAGAAACCGCCGAGATCGCCGTGCAGGCATCTCTGACAGGACACTTGGTTTTTAGCACACTGCATACGAACGATGCGCCCAGCGCTATTACACGAATGCAAGACATCGGCGTGGCCCCGTTTTTGGTGGCGTCCTCGGTTATTGCCATCATGGCACAGCGTTTGGTGCGCGTTGTGTGCGCGAAATGCAAAGAGGCGGACGAGCCGCCCAAGGCCGAGTTGGCGGCGGCGAACATAACTCCCGCCCAGGCGGCCCAGGCTACTTTTGCTCGTGGTCGAGGTTGTTCCAACTGCAACCATACCGGCTATCGTGGACGAAAGGGCATCTATGAATTGTTGCGCATGAGCAGCGCCATTCGCGAGATGACTTTCAATCGCGAACCCGCTCAGGTCATCCGCCGCCAGGCGCGTCTGCTCGGCATGCGAACTTTGCTCGAAGATGGTGTCCTGAAAGCGATTGCGGGAGTCACGACCCTTGAGGAAGTCCTCAGCATTTGCCATCATGCCGCGGAAGGCTAACGTGGCGATCCATGCTCACCCCTGGCTTCCGTTATCCGCTTATCCCGCGTGCCATGTCGCGATTTTCACACAGTGCCTGCCTCAGTGAGAATCCAAACCCTACCAGCGGTTGAGTATTTCCGCCGTTAACTGAGACGTTCGCAAACGCTCGGGCCGGTGAACTTGCCGTTTCATTACCCTTTAAGAGCGCGGTGGCGGTGCCTTTAATTCAGCCGACGGCTCCGGGGCGCTTTTGAGTAATCTTGCTTGTTTTGCCAAATTCTTCGGAAAGCGTTTGCCTCACTGCGTGGTTTGGGGATAATTAGAAAGCGAAGGCTTGACGGAGTTTGCCCTTTCCGTTGCTAAAGTCAAAAGGTGGAAGCAGTGGCTGTCAACGTTTTGATGGAAAAGCTTCTGGACACGGTCGTAAACCTCAAGGCGAGCGACCTGCATATCGCGGTCGGCCAACCGCCGGTGCTGCGCCACCATGGGCGCTTGCGGCGTCTCGACACCAAAATCCTCGACAACGATGACACGACCGCGCTGATGAAGAGCATCACGCCCGATCGGTGCCAGCAGGAACTGCAGGAAAAAGGCGGGTCCGACTTCGCCATCGAGTACCTCAACGGTGTCCGTTTCCGCGTGGCCATTTTCAAGCAGCGCGGCAGCATCGGCATCGTCATGCGCCGTATTCCCAATCAGTTCTTGTCGTTCGAGCAAGTGGGCATGCCGGATGCGATCAAGCGCTTGATCGTAAGGCCGCGCGGCCTGATTTTGGTGACCGGGCCGACCGGCTCGGGCAAGACCACCAGCCTGGCCAGCATGGTGAACTTCATCAACAAGAACTACGACCGCCACATCATCACGCTCGAAGACCCCATCGAATACTATCACAAGCACGAAAAATGCACGGTCAACCAACGCGAGATCGGCAGCGACGTGCCCAGTTTTTCCGAAGGCATCAAGCGCGCGCGTTGCGCATGGACCCCGACATCATTCTCGTCGGTGAAATGCGCGATCTCGCCACGATCCACGCGGCCATCGAAGCCGCCGAAACGGGCCATATCGTGTTTGGCACGCTACATACCAGCAGCGCTTCGTCCACGATCAACCGTATCATCGATGTTTTTCCCAAAGAGCAGCAAGACCAGATTCGCACGCAGCTATCGACGGCGCTGATCGGTGTGTTGTCGCAATGTCTTTTGCCCAAGAAGCCCGAGGGAGTGGTCGCCGCTTATGAAATGTTGGTGCTCACGCCCGCTATCGCCAACTTGATTCGTGAAAACAAGACCTATCGCATCGACTCCAGTGTGCAGACGGGCAAAAAAGACGGCATGTTTTTGCTCGATGAAAGCCTCTATCGGCTGTGGCGCAACAATGTGTGCGAGAAGGAAGAGGTCTTGCTCAAGTCGTCCAAGCCGGCCGAGTTGGCCGCGCGCATCCTGCACGCGGAGCAGGGCGAGCTGGATGAAGACGAGGACCAAGATGAGGATGAAGACGAGGACGATGAAGACGAGGATGAGGCCCCGCGCAAGAAGCGCAGCCGGGCGGGGGCGGATGATTAAGACAGTAGGCTGAAGATCCTATGAATTGGGTGGCACGCCCTGAGGTACTCCGAAGGGCGTGAGATAATGCGACAGACCACGCCCTTCGGAGTACCTCAGGGCGTGCCACCCAATAATCCTTGAAGACGTTTTAACCATGTCCACACCTAACGAACCGAAAAAGCCGACGCCGCCGACGAACAAGCCGCCCGTGGTAGGGCAGGGGGCCAAACCACAGCCGAGTGCGGGGACTGCCAAGCCGCAAGCGGTACCCGTGCCCGGTGCCAAACCGCCAGCCGCGCCTGGCGGCACGCCCAAACCCCCGACCGGCAAATTAGTCAGCAGCACTGGGACGCCCCCCGCGAAGCCCGCCGCTCCCAAGGCTCCCCAGGCCGGCGCGACGCCTGCCAAGCCCGCCGCCAAACCCGCGGCCCCGCCGGCCAAATCCGCCGGCAAGCCCGCTGTGTCCGCCTCGGCGCACAAACCGGCGCCCGTCAAATCGAGCAGCACTAGCCGTTCGGGTCGCCGCCTGGGCCAAGTTCTCATCGATCTTGGATACATGGATGACGACCAGCTTTGGGCAACGCTCGAAGAGGCCAAGACCAACGGCACCCTCCTCGGCCAGGCGGCGCTGACGCGCGGCCTCATTACCGAAATTCAACTTCAGCAGGCACTCGCTGACCAATTCGGCCTCAAGCTGCTCTCCCCTGAAGAGCTGAAACCGATGCCGGAAGCGCTCACGCTGGTCCCCGAGACGATGGCCAGCGTTTACAAGGTGCTCCCGCTGACCTTCAAGGACAACGTCCTCACGGTCGTTCTCGGCGACCCCAGCAACTTGCCGGCGCTCGACGATCTCCGCAACTTCCTGGGCGTCAAGGAAGTCACCGCCACCTTGGGCAACCAGGCGGCGATCTCCGAAGTCTTGACCAAATGTTACCAGGGCAAGGAAGAGTCCATCATGGACATCATCGCGTCGCTGCAAGACGGCGATGATGGGCCGCGCCGCAGTGAAAGCAGCATCGACCTCGAAAGCCTCATGGAAATCCAGGATGCCGCCCCGGTGCGCAAGCTGCTCAACATGGTCATGCTCCTGGCCATCAAGGATCGCGCCAGCGACATCCATTTCGAGCCGTTCGAAGACGAATACAAAATGCGCTACCGCTGCGATGGCGTCCTCTATGAAATGGTGCCGCCGCCGCGCCATCTCGCCATGGCGATTTCCACGCGCATCAAGGTCATGGCCAACCTCGACATCGCCGAGCGCCGCCTGCCGCAAGACGGCCGCATCGAGCTCAACGTCGGCGGCAATTCCGTCGATATGCGCGTCAGCATTTTGCCGACGATGTTCGGCGAAAGCTGCGTCATCCGCGTCCTCGACCGCGGCAATGTGGGCCTCGATCTCAACCGCGTCGGCCTTGAGCCGGGAATGGCGGCGCAGTTCCGCGAGCTGATTCACAAGCCCAACGGTATCATCCTCGTGACCGGACCGACGGGCTCCGGCAAAACGACCACGCTTTATTCCGCGCTCAACGAGCTGAACGAGATCACCGAAAAGATCATCACCACCGAGGACCCCGTCGAGTACGACATGGACGGCATCATCCAGGTGCCGATCAACTCCGACATCGGTGTCACCTTTGCCGCGGCCTTGCGGGCGATCCTTCGCCAGGACCCTGACAAGATTCTGGTCGGCGAAATCCGCGACCTGGAAACCGCCCAGATCGCCGTGCAGTCCGCGCTCACCGGCCACATGGTGTTCAGCACGCTGCACACCAACGACGCGCCCAGCACGATCACCCGCCTGCGCGACATGGGCCTGGAGACGTTCCTTATCACGGCCACGCTGGAAGCCATTCTCGCGCAGCGGCTGGTGCGCAAAATCTGCGAAGATTGCCGCACCGAATTCGAGCCCAGCCCAGATATCCTCATGGAGCTTAACCTGCGCCCCGCCGATGTGGCCGGCAAAAAGTTCTACTACGGCAAGGGCTGTGATCGTTGCAACAACTCCGGCCACCGCGGCCGCATGGGCATCTTCGAACTCGTCATCATGAACGACGAGCTGCGCGACATGGTCAGCAACGGTGCCTCGACCGATCAGATGCGCAATGCCTGCCGCAAGCAAGGCATGACCACGCTGCGCGAGTCAGGCCTCAACGCGATATTCAGCGGCTACACGACCATCGACGAAGTCGTCCACGAGACGGTGTTGGAAGACGAAAACTAGGGTATAGCCGAATAAGGGTTTGATTGAAATGGCATCAATTGGCACCAGTGGAGTATTTTCAACTTCGTCGGAGTTGTGCCAAGGAGTAATTCCAACTCCGTAGGAGTTTTACCCCAAAGCCCAGGGTTGGTACCTCCAACCCTGGGAAACAATTAGAGATTAACATCTACCCCGAAGGGGTTGCACAAAGAAGGCATGAAAGCTTTGTGCAACCCTTTCAGGGTAGAAAATTCACCCGCTTGCTTTCCCAGGGTTGGATTACCAACCCTGGGCTATGGGATGTAACCCCTTTCGGGGTAAGTGGAGCACGACGATGCCGACCTTCAAATTCGAGGCCATGGACACCACCGGGGGCGAGGTCAAGGACCAGGTGGACGCGACCAACGAGGAGGAGGCGCAACAAAAAATACGCCAGATGGGCTATTTCGTGACCAAGCTCACGGAACAGATCGCCAAAGGCAAGAAGGGTGACAAAAAGAAGAAGGGTCAGCAGCCGCACAAGAAGGGCAAAGTCTTCACCATCGGCGGCGTCAAAAGCAAGTCGCTGGTGGCCTTCACGCGCCAATTCTCGACGCTGCAAGACGCCGGTCTCCCCGTGCTGCGCAGCCTCAAAATCCTCGAAGGCCAGATGAAGCCGGGCGCCCTCAAGAACAGCCTCATCGACGTGGTCGATGACGTCGAATCCGGCAGCACGCTCAGCGAGGCGTT
This sequence comes from uncultured Planctomycetota bacterium, assembly GCA_963750865.1. Taxonomy (GTDB): domain Bacteria; phylum Planctomycetota; class Planctomycetia; order Gemmatales; family Gemmataceae; genus CAVVSQ01. The sequence goes on along the minus strand of CAVVSQ010000004.1, from coordinate 650,302 downwards.
CGGCAAGCACCCCAAGGCGTTTGATCGGCTCTACGTCAACATGGTCAAAGCGGGCGAGGCCGGCGGCGCGCTCGAAATCATTCTCAAGCGCCTCGCCGAGTTCAAGGAAAAGGCCCAGCGCCTCGCCGGCCGCGTCAAGGGCGCCATGATCTACCCGGCCGTCGTCATCAGCGTCGCCATGGCGATCTTGTCGTTCATCATGATCTTCATCATCCCCAAGTTCGAGAAGATCTTCGCCGACTTCAAGCTCAAGCTGCCGTTCATCACCACCATGCTGATGAACATATCCAAGTGGTTCGTGGTTTACTGGTATGTCTTGCCGCTATTCCCGGTCGCCATTTGGCTCACGCTCAAATTGATTCGGCTCAACAAAACCGGCGCCTATTACTTGGACAAGGCCAAGCTCTATATCCCGGTCGCGCGGCACGCTCATCGAAAAGTCGATCGTCGCCCGCACCATGCGCACGCTGGGCACGCTCATCAGTTCCGGCGTGCCCATCCTCGAAGCCCTCGGCATCGTGCGCGAGACGGCCATGAACGCCGTCTTCGAGACCACCTATCAGCGCGTCTACGATTCGATCCGCGAAGGCGAGACCATCGCCCAGCCCATGCGCGAAAGCAAGCTGGTCGACGACATGGTCGTCAACATGATCGACGTCGGCGAGGAGACCGGCGATCTGGACACGATGCTCAACAAGATCGCCGACGTTTACGACGAGGAAGTCGATGTGCTCGTCGAAGCCCTCATCAGCTTGCTCGAACCCATCATGATCGTGATCCTGGGCTTTATCGTCGGCACCATCGTCATCGCCCTATTCATGCCCCTCCTGGGCCTCTTGGAAGGCCTCAGCGGCGGCAAAAAATAACACCGGGCAAGCCGCGGGATGAGGCACGCGAATCCCGCGGATCGGGCCCGATGAATTATCTCGGAGAAACCCATGCGACGCTTCCCCCGCGCACGCCCCGCCTTCACCTTGATCGAGCTTCTGGTGGTCATCGCCATCATCGGCATCCTCGCGGCCCTCTTGATCGTCGCGGTCACTGCGATCTTCAGCAAGGGTCCGGCGCTGCAAACCACCAACGATATCCGGCAATCTGACTATCGCCATCAACAATTTCAAGCAGAAATACGGCGTCTTTCCACCGAGCCAAATCACGCTATCGGCAAATCCCAGCGCTGATGGACAGCAACTCTCTTCAGTATGTGACCACGATATGGCCGCGTATCAACTTTTCAGACAAAACGTCGCCAATCGATTGGGCCGGGAAAAACATATCGTTCCAGGCGCTCCAAAACGTAAGCTACACTCTGACCGGCGATCAGTGTTTGGTGTTCTTCCTCGGCGGTATTCCTGATTCAAATCCGAGTCGGATGGGATGCCGGGGATTCTCGTCGAATGCGAGCAATCCGACCGATTTGGGGCATGGAACGAAGGAAAGCTTTTTCCAGTTCGACAGCAACCGGCTCATATTTCACCGTGCGAATTCGCCGTTTTACTCATTCGCCGACCCGTGGTCGACCGGCCAGCCGTATGCCTATTTCAGCTCCAACAAGCGCAAGGATGGTTACAATACGAATCCCACGGATTGCCCGTCTCTGATACCCAATGGGCCCTACGTCGAGGCCGCCACCAATCCGCCCAGATACTACAATTCCACGACGTTCCAGATCATCTCCGCCGGCAAAAATGGCATATTTGGTGCCGGCGGCGAGCCGCTGGTGATTAACGGCAGGACCGCCCCCTGGACACCCGCCAACGCCACGCAAATCGGCCCGGCGGGGGCGGATGATCAAACCAATTTCTATGATCCCTTATTGGGAGTTCCCCAGTGAAACCATGGACCTGTAATGTTCGTTTGATGGGTCGCGGCGGCGTCGGGAGACCCGCGCAGCACAGTCGCGGCGGGGTCGGGAGACCCGCCAACGCGTGCGTGAAACCATGCACCCGCGACCTTCGCGTGATGCGCCCATCTCGACCGGCCTTCACCCTGATCGAGATGTTGGTCGTCATCGTCATCATCCTGATCTTGGCAAGTCTGACGGCCGTCGGCGTTTCCAAGGTGATCGGCAACCAGCGCGTCTCCAACACGCAGACCGCCATTCGCACCATCCAAAAAACCTTGAGCGAGCATTGGGCGGCCGTGGTCAGCGATGCCAAGAAGGAAACCGGACTGGGCGATTCCTTTGCGGCCATCGACCAACTTTTTGGTCCCGACACCAGCGGCGGCGAACGCGACCGCATCATCTGGATCAAAATCCGCCTCATGGAGGCATTTCCCGTGAGCTTCCGTGAGATTCAAAATCCGTTCTTTTACGATTCCCGAGTCAATATCATTCCGCCGGCCCTGCGAAAGTATAACGCGAGCTACGTAAAGGCCCTGGGTGCGGAGAAAATCGGGTCGCACAAAACGCTGACCGAATCCGCCGCCTGCTTGTTGATGGCCCTTTCCCTCAAGCGCAATGGCACCAGCCTCAACGCGGACAACATGGGCTCCATCAATGTCGCCGACACCGATGGCGACGGCATCCCGGAGTTTGTCGATAGCTGGGGCAGTCCGCTGACGTTCTATCGCTTTCCGACGGGCAATAAAGCTTTGCAAGACAGCAATCCGTCGGGTGCCCAATTCGCCGATCCCCTCGATCCGGGTGGCGTGCTTTTCACCTGGGTCGGGAGCGGTCGCGGTAACTTCGAAAGCTACATTCATCCCCTGAAGTCGCCGTTTGGCAATGCGTCGCCTTACATCGTGCCGACCATCGTTTCGTGGGGCCCGGATGGCGACATCTTCAAGGGGATCGGCCTGGGTCTGGATGCCAATATGGCTATCGTCAATGCCGCCCAGGAAGCGGACAACATATATAGTTTCGCCCTCCGCTAAGACGCCGCGATTGGGTGGCACGCCCTGAGGTACTCCGAAGGGCGTGACTTCGGGTACAAGCACGCCCTTCGGAGTACCTCAGGGCGTGCCACCCCACAATTGGCCACTTCACCTAATAGTCGTGGCTCGGATTAAGAGAGGACAGCGCTCGTGATAGCTCGATCCCATCACCATCGGCAGGCCTTCACGCTCATCGAGCTCCTGGTCGTGATCGCGCTAATTCTCCTGATCGCCGGCATGGCGGTCGCCTTCTTGCCGGCCATCGGCGACACGGCCCGGCAGGCGCAGGGCGCGACCATGCTCCAACAGTGGATTTTGACCGCCAAGCAAAAGGCGTTGCGCGATCAGGTGCCATGCGGGATCAGGCTGGTGCCGTTTCTCAACCCGGTCACGGGAAAATTCGACAAGGTCCGCGATTGCCAATACATCGAGCAACCCGACGATTTTCCGTCCAAGGTCGGCTTCTTGGATCAAAATGGCACGCCCGCCAGCACGGTCACCGTCACTGGGAGTACGGTGACATGCACTCTGAACCTAGCGAATAAAGTTGCGCCGGGCGATCATTTGGAAATCTTGGGCGGTGGCCTCATGCACACGGTTAACAGGATTATTTCCGGTACACCATCGACGATGATGCTTAACTCACCGTTCCCTTCTCAGACGCAGACCCAAATCACTACCAGCCATTACCGCATCGTCCGGGCGCCGCGCATCACCGGCGATGATCTATTGCAATTGCCTGATCCCGTGACCATCGACCTGGACACCAATGGCAGATACGGCAATCCGTTGCCGAGGATTAATAGGGATAACAGCATCGACCTACTTTTTTCGCCTACCGGGGCGGTGCTATCCTCGGGCGTCACCACCGACACGATCAACCTCTGGGTGCGCGATTACAACGTCCACCCCGGCGAGCGAGCCCCAGGCATACCGCCCCCGTTGGCCGACCCGTCCGACGGGCAGCAAACCATCATCGCCATTTATGTGCGTTCCGGCCTCACCGCGGCGCAGCCGCCGGCCGGACCGCGCGACCCATATGCGTTTATCAGGGATGGCCGCACATCAGGGAAATGAGGGACGAGGGCGAGAGACGAGCAAATGCAAGACAGAAGAACGAGATGAGAGGCGCGATTATTTTCCCCTCTCCCCTGTACTCGGGGGAGAGGGGCAGGGGTGAGGGGGAATCAGGTGGTGTGCAAAAACGTTGATCTTTTGCAAGGGGTGCTATCCCCCCTCACCCGTCCCTCTCCCCCGAGTACGGGAGGAGAGGGGGCAAATACAGCGGAGCTTAGCCATGCCACGCCGAACAGGCACAACGCTCATCGAGGTCCTCATCGCCATCTTCGTGATGGCCATCGGGCTCATCGCGCTCTTGACGTTGTTCCCCATCGGCGCCTTCGCATGGCCCGCGCCATCCAGGATAACCAATGCGCCCTCGCGGTCGCCAACGCCAACTCCATCGCCACGATCAAGAATATCCGCAAGGATTCAGCGGTCGTCGCGCCGAATTGGGCCGTAATCGCTTACTCAAAATCCGTTGACGTATTCACCAACCCATTGGGTAAACAGCGGCTCCCGGCCGATCCGGACGGCCCCAGCTATCCGGTGTTCGTCGATCCAATCGGCGTTCTCTACTCCGTGTACCCTTCCAACCAGTATTTGGCGGGCAAGCTTCCTATCGTGCGCACGAGCACGAGCTTCACGACATCGACGACGACGTGCTTCAACTGGTGCGCCCTTCCTGGACGATTACGTTTTTGACACCGATGAGAACTCAACCGGCACCGGCGGGCATCCGTACAACTTTGGCCCTCCCAGGTCGTCCATAATTCAGCCGATAATTCGCCGTGAAATCCGTTACACCTGGGCTTATCTGCTGCAAAGGCCGCGCGTCCGACCCTTCGATCGTAACTTGCTCGGTTGTCGTTTACAACAAACGCCCGCTGGCGCTGACGTCAACGCCGTCTTCTGGATCGAGCCCTCTAGGTATTTTGCTGGGACTGTCGGAACACCAGTACGATAATGTGGCATTCAACCCGACGAGCAATTCAATCGTTGTCAATTGGTTTAACTCACCGGAGCCGAACGTCAATCCGGGCGATTGGTTGCTCGATTGCACCAAAGTCCAGACGACGAACGCCCAGGGGCAGACCTTTGGCACTGCCCATGGCTTTTTTTACCGTGTCGTCGGCGCCACGCGATCCGGCACCACGCAAACCACCTTCGAGGTCCAGCAACCGATCCGCGGTTTTCCGTCGCCCCAGCAACCGGCGAGCACCGCTTACCCGGGCAGCATCATCACCCTCGAAGGCGTCGCCGACGTCTACGAACGCGGTTTGGATCGCAAACTCAATTGAATTAGTGGCGAGTGGTGAGTGGCGAGTGGCGAGGAATACAAGAAGCGAAATGTGCGACGGCCGCAATTATTTCCGAGCCGCGCACGTAAGTAAGCGGCCAGAATGCATCCCTTTGGGGCAGCGCCTTCCATGAAACGAACCTTGATGAAATCGGTGCCAGCCACAGGTGGGCCGCTCCCTGACGGTCGCGGCTCGGTTGTTTCTCGCCCCGCGTCCCTCGCGCCGCGCCTCCTTTCTCCCCCCCTTACGAAGGGGGGGCCGGGGGGGGTTATCGACGCCGGATGCGAGAAGACCCCCCCCCAGCCCCCCCTTCGTAAGGGGGGGAGGAAATTCGTTCCTCGCCACTCGCCACTCGCCACTCGCCACTGCCGCTCGGGCTTCACCCTGGTCGAGATGCTCGTCTCCATGACGCTCATGATCTTCGTCATGCTGATTCTGTCGCAGTGTTTCGTGCAGGGTTTGGAGACGTTCAGCGGGCTCAAAGCGGTTGGCGACATGCAGGAGCAGTTGCGGACGGCTTCCACGCTCTTGCGCGCCGACTTGAGCCTGGATCATTTCGAGGGCAAACGCCGGCTCAGCGATCCGCTCGCCAGCTTCACGACGCCCTCGCCGAGCACGCCCAAAATCAGGGAAGGGTTTTTCGTCATCGGCCAAGGTTTTCCACCGGCACCGCCTACCGGCAGCACGAAATACAGGACTAGCCATTTCGAAGGACAGGAGGACACGATTGGCTCCTATTTCGTCTACGATCACTGGCTGCATTTCTCGGCCAAGATGCGCGGCAACGTGCGCGAGAAATTCTTCAACGCCTCGGCGGTTGGCATTCCCAACAGCATGGCCACGGATTGGTACGCGCACCTCACCAACCACCTCAACACCAGCGCGGACGCGATGTTTCTCGATGACGCCGGCGCCATCCACACCCCCTGGGCGGAGATCGCCTATGCCCTGGTGCCGACCGGCACGGTGCTCACACCCGGCTTTGCTCCGCCGTTGAGCGAGCCCACTAGCCCTTCAGCGCCGACACGGCTCAGTGCCTTGTATCGCTGGCAATATGCTGTGATTCCCGACACGACCAAAGTCAACACGCTCCCGGCCGGCCTGATTAATAATAGCTTCCCGGGCATCGCGCACGCGAACGGGCGTTTTTTGAGCCCCACGGATTTGGCCCAGGGCTATGCGACGCGAACGTTCAATCCCTACACCTTTTTCTCGACGCCCAAGGCCATGTCCAACATTCAGGACGGCAGGACGCTGATCCTGAGCAATGTGGTGTCTTTCGAGATCAATGTAAACACGGGGGGCCCCACCTTTGGGAATATTCCCGGGAGCACTCCCTTCGACACGGCCGGTTACGTGGCCGGAAGCTCCGCCTTGCCCGCGAACCTTTACAGCAACGCGGCGCCGCCGAATTATACCGTCCAAGGCATCCAAATCATCCTGCACATCTGGGACCCCCGATCGCGGCAAACGCGCCAGGTGACGCTGGTGCAAGACATGTGAGAGGTTTCCTCCAAGAGGCACAGCCATGCTAATCAAACAGCGCACATCAAACATTTCTACTCAAATTCCAGCCGCACCCGCCGGCTCACCCTCTTCTTTCTCCCCCCCTTACGAAGGGGGGGCGGGGGGGGGTTGTTGGCGCAGACGCCACCCTCGTCCCTGAGAAGAACCCCCCCCGGCCCCCCCTTCGTAAGGGGGGGAGAAAAATGGCTCTCCGGCCACGTCTTGTCTTCCATCCGACCCCCTCTCCCCCTGTACTCGGGGGGAGAGGGCCGGGGTGAGGGGGGACTGCATCCCGCGCGACGAATTGACGTTATTGCCAGCGACGAAAACCCCCTCACCCCTACCCCTCTCCCCCGAGTACAGGGGAGAGGGGAACTGTGCGCTGCCCGCGAGCCTGGCATCTCCCCTTCTTTCTCCCCCCCTTACGAAGGGGGGGCGAGGGGGGGTTGTTGGCGCAGACGCCACCCTTGTCCCTGCGAATAACCCCCCCCGGCCCCCCCTTCGTAAGGGGGGGAGAATGGATGAAGTCGCCCGTCCCGCGTTCGTCCTTCTCGTCGTGATCGCCATGCTCGCCCTGTTCGCGACCGTCGCGCTGAGCTTCGTCTTCTATGCGGAGGCCGAGGCGACTTCCTCCAACTACTATTCCCAATCACAGACGCAGACGCAGGCCGACATCGATCCGGAGCTGCTGTTGTCTTATTTCCTGAGCCAATTCATTTACGACACCGACAACTTGATGTCGGCCATGCGCGGCCACAGCCTGGCGCGGACGATGTATGGCCTCAGCCCGGTGGATTACAACGTGATCCCCTACAACGGCGAGGGCCGGCTCTTCAGTCAGAATCAACGCTCAGGTCAACCAGATAATATCGACTTGATCAATTTTCAATATAATCCGCACGATATTGTGCCTGATGATCGCGTTCGTTATCCTGAGATCGTCGATGATTTTGTTACTCCATTTATCAAGAAAAGCGATGGCACGCTCGTGACTGGCGCCACGAAAATTCTCAAACCTCAGCAACCGTTTGATCTCACCAACCGCTACGTCGGCGGCAATGTGCCCTGGACTTACCCAGACGTCAATAACATGTTCCTGGCAATTGTTGACAGCAATAACAATGTATTGATGCCTTCGTTTTCTCGGCACTGGACTAACGAAACGACACCGAATCGCTATACGATCTTGCGGCCGCGCTTTTACTACGATCAGGCACATCGGGACGTCCGCTATGATCCCCCGGACACCGACGGTGCAATCGCACTTCAAAAAGGCAACGATGGCTGCGACGTGAAGAATTTGGACAACTCACCCGGGCGTTTTGCGGTCGATCCGACAACCGGCAAACCTGTCCTTAAGCCTAACGACAGCATCTGGATGGATCTCGGCTTTCCGGTGCTGACCGCGCCCAACGGCAAGAAATACAAGCCCCTGTTCGCCTCTCTGGTGACCGATCTGGATAGCAAGATCAACTTGGCCATCCATGGGAATATCTCTGCGCCCGGCAATAGGCATGCTTCGCATTCGGGATGGTCGCGCTCGGAGGTGAACCTGTCGAAAATCCTTCCCGCGGGCTTTATGAACCTTTTTAAGAATCCCGGTCTCGGTAATTTGGATTTGCAGGCGCGCTATGGCTTCGGCGGTATTCCGAGCGGTGCAAATCCACCTTTACCGCAACCATTGTTGTCGGCGCCTTGGTATTCGCGAATTGATTATGATGGACTCATCACGCAGGCACCCCGTCTCCCATGCAAATTCCGACGATCAACAACGGCTTTACCACTTTCCCCACTTTTCCGGGTATTTGGTTTTCGGCCCAGGAATTGACGAATCATCCAAGCAAATATCGATATTTTAATCCATCGAGTGATAACAATCCGGCCCTGCCGCTTTCCAATCAAGAAGCGATAATGCGTTTTGGCGGCACCGGCACACCCGGATTCACTTCGACGCTCTTTCAGGCATTGGCCGCCGATCTTGCCAATCCCGTCACGCGCAATCAGATCACTCTTTTAAGCATGGATCTGAATCGACCCGGAGTGATGCCCTACCTGTGGCAAAAGCCAAACGCCGCGCCGAGCAATACCACGCTCAATGGCCAAACAGGATACACATATGACGCCAACCTTGGCTATCCGACGATTGCCAAAAACAAACCTGTGAATACGCCATGGGGGGCTCAACCCCCGGTTAATTATTTCGCGCAACCGCCCGCGCCTCAGTATCCGGGCGACTTCGATGTGGCCACCAGTTGGTGCTCGACTGTGGCCGCATTGCAAAGGGTAACTGTCAATCGCTATGGAAAGAATCTTAACGCGCCTCCTTATTATCTTCCTTCCTATCCTGACCCCGACGCCGACAAGGCTCGGCAGAATCTGGCACACAGATTTACAAGATGTTGATCCAGTTGACAGGGTGTGTTGATCCAACAGACCTAAATAACCCCGAGCCGAGGACAAATAAAGACCCTGGCTTTCAAGCCGCGCGTTTCCTCGCGCAGTTGGCGGTTAATATCGTGGATTACGTCGACGAAGATGACGTAATCACCCAATGGCAGTGGTACAAACGCGGAGCCGTAAATGGATACGAGACAGTCTATGGGACCGAGATTCCGAGGCTGGTTCTCAATGAGGTGTTTTGCACGTTTGACAACGATATCAATGATCCGAAATTAAAAAACATTCCTGCAAACCTGCCATTAACTGCAAGCCAGTTCAATATGAACTTTTGGGTTGAGCTGCATAATACTTTTAAACAAACCACGGGAGGCGCGAGCTATCCTTCGGATGGCGGCAACGCCTATTTGATCAAGCCCAATGCAGTCAGCCCGATTTATCAGTTACTTATCTGTTCCCAAAATAGTACGCTCGGGGATAACAATCCGGAAAATGTTAAAGGCGATCCAGACACGCCGAGCAAAATCCTGAGCACCGTGAATAACTTTCAGAGCGGCAATGTTACGGGTGTTGTGCTTCCCATGGTGAATGCTCCGTTTTACGGCGACAGTACTAGAAAAAACGTCGGATTTTATGTTCTTGGCCCAAAGATCGGCATTTTTATGGGGGACCGAGACCCTGGTTTTCCGCCATTGAGCTATACAACTGACCAAATGACGGTAAAGAATCAGCCGCTGACCGCGAAGGGATCGACCTACGACATTCTTTTGCAACGCTTGGCAAATCCGAATTTGCCCTATTGAACAACGTTAATTCGCCCAATCCCTATATCACTGTCGATTACGTCGCCGGAATAAGGCCGACGGATAATCTTATTTATGGTCCTACTATACGCACCCCTCCTCCAGAAAAACGCAACATGGCAAGCGTCGGACGGATGCAGCCCTATAGTAGCTTTTGGAAGCGACAAGAGCCGAATCCCGTTCCGCCCAATCAGCCCAAAAACACCTTCTGGCGTCACAATGGTACAAAAGCGAATCCCCCTCTGAAGATACCGGACAATACGTTGGACCAGGCGTTCGATTGGCTCGTTCACTTGGATCGCCCCGTCGTCAATGGGCTTGAGTTACTCCAGGTCTCCGGCTATGCCCCTCATCGATTGACGCAAAAATTCATACCCCAAGTGGGAAAAAAATTCAGCCATCGCAACTTTTGGGAAGATCAAAACTCGCTCGTTTATCGGTTGCTTGAAATGATTGAACCGACCGATTACATGGATTGGCGGCAGGCCAGTGCGCGGCCAGTCCCGCGCGGCACCGGCTTTGACCCCGTGGCGCGCGTCCCCGGGAAAATCAACATCAATACAATCTGGGATCGGCAAGTCTTCGATGCGCTTTGCGATGTCCAGCCGGCCAATGGCTTTGGGCCAGCGAATGTCGATACTTTCTGGAAGCAGCTAATATTAGGCAGCCGCACGCTCGACAGCGTCAACATGATTCCCAACCGCCTTGACAATCCATTCAAGCCGCTTGGCGTCGGCGTGCTGGACCCAAATGACGCTCAATATAAAGGCCTGGGCCTGGACAATTCAACGCTCCTTCGCAAGAACCGGCAGACCGGCGATCGCCTGGGCTGGGTTCAACCCCGCCCACATCCCTATTTGCAATACGAGCTACTCAGCAAAATCTACAACAACATCACCCTGCGCAGCAACTGCTTCGCGGTCTGGCTCACGGTCGGGTTTTTCGAGGTCGATGAGGCCACGATGACCATTAAAAAGGAGATTGGCCGCGAGGAGAATCGGCAGGTGCGGCACCGGATGTTCGCCATCATCGACCGCACCAATCTGCTGACGCCGGTGCCGCCGAATATTTTAAGCGGCGACACATTCCGGCCAATCCGGCGTCCTTTAGCACGTCGCTCACGAAAGGAGTCAAAGTTGGCGACACGTCATTTTCGGTGGGCCAGACGAAATGGCGATCAATGGGCCTGGGTGTCAACGTGAATTTTTCGATCCGCCCGGGCATGCGGCTCGACCGTTGGCATCGGGGCCCAATACCGACACGGTCCAAGTGCTTCGGTGGATTACCCGACGAATACGATCACGATCAAATCCGTTGCGCGAGTCCGGAGCTTTTCACCAAGCCGCATCTGCCAAACGACCCGGTGAAACTGCCCGGCACCTGGCCGACGAACCTGATGCCGACTCAAATTCCGGCATTCGTGTTTCAGCTTCCCGGTAATCCAGGCTTTGTCGCCTACGGCAACCCCGGCCCGCAGGAGAGCTCGTTCGACCCGCGGCAGAATACCCTGGTGGTGCCGTATTTCAGCATCATTCAGTGAATCACAAGCTTCCCGCTTGTGATTGGCCGTGGCCGGGGTCGGTACTCCGACCCCGGTTTTTTTCGATGAACGAGAGTGGGTAAATCCCGGGTCGGAGTACCGACCCCGGCCACCGACCCGCGGAAGAATCGCCTGGTGGTGCCGTATTTCAGCATCATTCAGTGATGAGGGTGGCGAGCCGTGAGCGTCAGCGACCGGTGTTTGCCGGACGAACACCGGTCGCTGACGCTCACGGCTCGCCAGGATTTTACGAAGTGCATTTTTAGCCCCGTAGGGGCGACAGATAATAGCCAGGGGCGCAAGCCCCTGGAACACGCGTCAATGCGGAATCAGCCCCGGAGGGGCGGCAGACGCACGCTCCGCTACGAGAGATTATTCTTTCGCCCCTGCCGGGGCCTGCGCGGATGCGAGGCGCGATCCAGGGACTTACGTCCCTGGCTATTGTCTGGCGCCCCTGCCGGGGCTTTAATGCCGCGGGCATGTCATGGCGGCTCCGCTTACTTCGTGCGCGGCTCCTTTCGCCCCAACCTCGCGGGCTCGATAATGTGGTCATCTCGCTCCGCGAGATGAAAAAGCATCTCGCAGAGCGAGATGAGTACAGTCACACCCCGATCTCGCGGGCTCGGTGCAGTTGCACCTCGTTCCCTGTTGACGCGGCATATTGGAAGTTGGTCCCCGTCGTGGCGGCGGCGCCGATGCGGCCTTTGGGATCGAGAGCCAAGAAGGCGACGGCTGCGGGGTGGACGCCGCGGCGGACGGCGACGGTGTTGATTTTGCGGACGGCGGCTTCGCAGGCTTCTTGCGGCGAGCGGCCGGCTCGCAGCTGCTCGACCACGAAAAAACTGCCGCCGATGCGGATGATTTCCTCGCCCACGCCCGTGGCGCCGGCGGCGCCGGCGGTGTCGTCGACATAAAGCCCGGCACCGATGATGGGCGAATCGCCGACGCGACCGGGGAGTTTGTGAGCCAGGCCCGATGTGCTGCACACGCCGCCCAGCGAGCCTTTCTGATCGAGCGCAAGCACCGTGACGGTGTCGTGATCGTCGCTGCTTTTCTCTTTTCCATCGCCGCCGGCCGCTTTCGCGGCGGGCCTCGTTTTATACCACTCGGCGACACTTTCGGGCGTGTTGAGCGTCTCGAGCGGAAAACCCTGCTGCAAGGCAAATAGACGAGCGCCTTCGCCGACCAGGAGAACGTGGGGCGTGCGCTCCATGACGCGGCGTGCCAGCGCGGCGGCGTGGCGAATGTTTTCCACGCCAGCGACCGCGCCGCAGCTGAGGGTGTGGCCTTCCATGACGCAAGCATCGAGGCTCACGGTGCCGATGCGGTTGGCGATGCCGCCGTAGCCGACGCTGTGAACCGCCGGATCATCTTCCACCGCCTGCGCCCCGGCCAGAGCGGCGTCGAGTGCGGGCCGACCCTGGCGCAAGAGGGGCAGGGCGGTCCGCACGGCGGTTTGGCCGAATGGCCAGGTGGCGATGACGACGGCGAAGGGCATGGGCCAAGCTCCCGTAGGTTCCACAAGCCGCGCGGTTGAGGTACTCCGAAACCCGCCGGTTTCGGAGTACCTCAACCGCGCGGCTTGTTTGCTATTCTCAGCATTGCCCCCTCCTTCGTCTCTAGGAATCTGCCGCCACGGGGAAGTTTAGCGGATGAATGAGGAAGGATAGGTGGATGCCACTTGCCGAAACGGGCGTTTGGTCGTAAAAACGCCAAGGTTTACCGTTTTTCCGCGATAATTCCCTAGCTCGTGCTAGCAAGTCCTTGCAAACGGGTGCCGGGATTTGTAACCTCTGTTTGTGGTGCGCGGACGCCATTTGGATGGATACTGGGAAAGTGCGTCCGCTTCCCTGGTTGGACGTCCCCCGAAAGCACCGTCGGAGGTGGTACCGGAATGTTGCGCGTCGGTCCATACCTTTTCAAACGGGCGGAATCGAAACAGGAATTCGAGCAGGTTCACCGTCTCAATCACCGCACATTCGTCGACGAAATCCCGCAGCATCCACCGACAGGGACCGGCGCCCTGGTCGACAAATTCCACCACAAGAACGTTTATCTGATCGTCATCCGCGATGATAAAGTCGTGGGCATGGTCAGCGCCCACGACCAGCCGCCGTTTTCCGTCGCCGATCGCTTGCCCGACCCGGCGATCCTGTGCGAGCCCGGCTCGAGGCCGCTGGAAGTGCGCCTGCTGGCCATCGAGCCGCGCGAGCGGAACAACACGCTCTTTTTCGGCCTCATCTGGACGCTCTATGCCTATGCCCAGAAGCATGGCTACACGCATCTGTTGATCTCGGGGGTCGAACGGCGGCTCAAGCTGTATGAGCGGCTCGGATTCGGCGCGCTGGGCCCGGCGGTCGGCTCGGGTGGAGCGGCGTTCGTGCCCATGATGCAGGTGGTCGGTCAGCTGCCGGAAAAGCTGGAGCACATGAAAAAAATGTGGGAAATCCGCCTGGAAAAAGTCGCGCCCAAAGCCGCGGCGGAGGCCGTTTGCCTTTTGCCCGGGCCCGTCACCGTGGCCCGCGAAGTGCGCGACGGCTTTCAGCGAGCCTCCCATCTACCACCGCGGTCCCGAGTTCATCGACCGCTTTGTCAAGGTTCGCAACCTGCTCGGCGACATGGTCGGCGGCCGCGACGTGGCCATCCTCAACGGCAGCGGCACGCTGGCGAACGAGACCATCGCGGCCACGCTGGCCGCCGGCGGCAGCCGGGGCCGGGGCGTGATGCTCATCAACGGCGAGTTCGGCGAGCGCATCGCCCGGCAAGCGACGCGGTTCGCGCTGGCGCCGCGGCTGCTCACCTGGAACTGGGGCGAGCCCTGGGACCTCGACGAAATCGACGACGCGCTTGCCCAGGAGCCGGCGGGGAGCTGGGTTTGGGGAGTGCATCAAGAATCGAGCACCGGCGTCCTCAACGATCTGGCCGGGCTTGGTGCAAGATCGCGCGTCAAAGAGGCATCCGCGTCTGCGTCGATTGCATCAGCAGCCTGGGAGCGGTGCCGATCGACCTGAGCGAGGTTTATCTGGCCTCCGGGGCCACCGGCAAGTCGCTGGGCGCCTATGCGGGCGCTTCGCTGATCTTCGCCGACCGCGAGGCGCTGAGTACGCTTGATCGTCAGGCGGTGCCGAGCTATTTCGACCTGGTGGCCGCGCTGTCGAGCGAAGGGCCGTGCTACACGTTCCCATCGCCGACCTTGGCCGCTCTGGAAGCGTCGCTGCGGGCCTATGACACACCCGCCAAAGCCGAGGCGACCTATGCCACCTATCACGCGCTGGGCCTGCGGGTGCGGCAAGAATTGCGCCGCCTGGGTCTGACGCCGCTGGCCGCCGCCGATTGCGCCTCGCCGGTGGTGACGACGTTCTCGCCTGCCGGAGAGGAGGCGTCCGATATTTTCGTCAAGCGCTGCCGGTCGTGGGGCTACGCGATCGGCGGCGAAAGCGCCTATCTCTCGCGGCGCCGGCTGGTGCAGATCGCCACCATGGGGGCCGTCCAGTGGGACATGTTCGCGGGGCTGTTCGCTCATCTCGAAGCGTGGCTGGCGCGAAGAGTGCCGGCGGCGGGGTCGCTCGTTTGATCGTTTAGCCGCGACGCGCAGCGAGCGCGAGTGCACCGCGCTCCGCTGCGCGTCGCGGCTAAACGATCAACGCGTTTTTGACGATCGTAAGAGCAAATCCGTTTCGCAGCAAATCCTGGGACGAAATTGTCGCCCTCTCGACGATGGCCAATCGGCGCTCACGCCGATGACGTTGGTGACTTCGTTTGTGTGCGCGATCGCGCCGATTGAGGGAATGCCGATGGCCGTCAAGCATGGATATGCGTGGACGCTTTTATTCACAGCCCTGGCTTGGTGGCTGCCAAGCTCGGCGGACGCCGGACCGTATTTGGGGGATTGGACGTGGTGTTGGCGACCGGCGCAGACTGTCCGAAAGGCGAATACTGTCCGCTCCACTATTGGGCGCCGGGCATCTATAAAGTCCGGGCCAATGTTCACCCGTCGAATTTGGATCAGTATACCGCGGGCCCGTGTCCGCCGGTGGCAGCGGCAACCGAGACGATCAAGTATCCCTGCCGCACCGTTGGGCCGGCGCCGACGGCGCCTTATGCGGCTCCCGCGGAGTATTTTGGCCGGCAGGTGATTGTCGAGCCATAAAGAGCCGCGCACGCAGTAAGCGGACGGCGAAACCGCTTACTCGCTGTGGCCGCGGCTCTTTTAGTTGTGCCGCAACGCTTCGATGGGATCGAGGCGCGAAGCGCGGCGGGCGGGGTACCAGCCGAACAAGACGCCGACGAACAGCGACGCGGCCAAGGAAACGAAGATCCACAAGAACCTCGAGCTGAGCCGGCACCGGCTTTTTCATGAACAGGCCGGAAATGGGCGGCAAGGCGATTACCGTGTGATGCCCAAGAACGTGCCCAAGAGCCCGCCGATGGTCGTCTGCACCATGGCCTCGATGATGAACTGCATGGTGATGTCGCGGCGCTTGGCGCCCAGCGCCCGGCGAATGCCGATCTCGCGCGTTCGCTCGGTCACCGTCGCCAGCATGATGTTCATGATGCCGATGCCGCCGACCAGCAGCGAGATCAAGGCGATGCCGGCCAGCAGCACCATGCCGCGGTCGCGGGCGTCCTCGGCCTCCTTGAGCCGATCGAGCGGCACGGCCACTTCCCAATCCTTCTTGGTGTGATAGCGGCTCAAAATGCCGGCCACCACGTCGCCGGTGCTGCGGACCTTGTCGATGTCGTTGATGGTCAGGGTGATCTGGTGCAATTCGACCGCTTCGGCGGTTCGGCTGCTCCCCTGGCGAATGATGACGCGCTCGCCAAAGCGCACCCGGCAGGTGCGGATCGGGATGTAAACGTCCTTGTTGTAGTCTTCCTGCGACTCGCCGCCTGAGGCGCCGCGCGGCATGCGGTCCTTGATGACGCCGACGACGAGGTACTGGTCCTTGTTGATGACGACCGCCTGGCCGACCACTTCCTCGAAGGGAAACAACTCCTCGGCCACGCGCGAGCCGAGCACGACCACGTTGCGGTAACGCTGGGCGTCGCCTTCGTCGACCTGGTCCTCGCCGTCGACCAGGAATCGGCCCACGGCCATCTCGAAGCGGTTGATCTTGGCGTAGTCCTCGGTGGTGGCGACGAGCGCGGGCGTTGATCGCCTTTCCCAGCCGGCGGACTTCCTCGGGAAAAATGCGCATCGGCACCTGGCCCATGACGGTTTCGATCATCCGGAAGCGCTCGGCGTCGTCCCAGGTCAGGCCGTATTTGGTGACCCAGGATGACCGCTGCGTGCCGCTGGAGACGTCCGTCGGCTTGACGCTGCGGACGATGACGTTGGTCGTTCCCTGGCGGCGGATGTCCTCCAGGGCGTCCTCCATGCTGCCCTTGCCGAACGCCATCAGGGCGATGACCGCCGCGGTGCCGATGATGATGCCGAGCACGGACAGGATCGAGCGCAGCTTGTGCAGCCAGAGACTGCGCAGGGCCAGCACGAAGCTGCTGCGCCACTTGAGCCAGACCACGGCACACGGCCGCGAAGAACCCGGATTCGGTGGTGGCGGAGTTGGCAGGTGTCGTCATGGCGAGTTGGTGGGTGAGGGAATGTTGGGTGCGGCATGACATCGGTCGACCGACGCGGGCGGCGGCACGTCGTTGCGCACGTCCGACTCGATGCGGCCGTCGCGCATGCGGACGGCGCGGCGCGCCCAGGCGGCGATGTCGTTCTCGTGCGTGACCATGATGATGGTCTTGCCGGCGTTGTTGAGCTTGCGCAAGCAGCCGCATGATCTCGTCGCTGGTGTGCGAGTCGAGGTTGCCGGTCGGCTCGTCGGCGAGGATGACGTGCGGATCGTTGACCAGCGCGCGGGCGATGGCGACGCGCTGCTGCTGGCCGCCGGAGAGCTGCGTCGGCCGATGGTCGAGGCGGTCGCCCAGGCCGACCATCTCCGCCAGGGCGATGCAGCGCTCGCGCGTCTCGCTCGGTCAAGCGGCAGCCCTGGTAGAGCAGCGGGATCTCGATGTTTTCGACGACCGTGTACTGCGGCAGCAGGTTGTAGGACTGGAAGATGAAGCCGATGTAGCGGCTGCGGACCTCGGAGAGCTGGTCGTCGTCCATGTAGGCGACGTCTTCGTCGCCGAGGAAATAATGGCCGCTGGTGCAGCGGTCGAGGCAGCCGAGCAGGTTCAGCAGCGTGGATTTGCCCGAGCCGGACGGGCCCATCAGGGCGATGAAGTCGCCTTCCTCGAAGTCGAGCGTCACGCCGGCGAGGGCGGGCACGACGACCTCTTCCATCTGGTAGTTCTTGACGAGGTCGACGACTCGAGCGACGGCGGCCATGGGGGTGGAGACTCCTGATGGTGGCCGAGGTGAGCTGCTCGAACCACGTTAGCGCCGCCACTCCGTGGCGGATACTGAACGGCCACGCCCCGAGCCTCGCACGAGCCTGACGTCAATCCGCGATTTCCAGACCTTGGTCGCGTATCTTTTGGCGCACGTGTTGCGCATGGCGGCGTCGGGGATTTGATTGATCATGTCGCGGCGTTCGGCCGGCGTGCCGGTGCGCATCTTCTTGGCAAATGCCTGCTTTTGCTCGTCGGAAACACGGCGGCCGCCTGTGCCACTGGTGACGGCCGGCCGCGCCGGCGGCACGGCCTGTGGCGATGAACTGGGCCATTGAGGCCGCCGGGCGCGCCGCCTTTCTTCTTGCCCTTTCTTGCCGCTTTTGTGCCCTTCGCCGCTGTCTTGGCCGTCGTCCTCGCTCTTGCCGTGGACCTTGCCGGCCTTCATCTCGCTGTCCTCGGCCAAGAGCGGCTCCGGATTGAGGACGACCTGTCGCCTTCCTTCGAGACCCGTTCTTCACTTCCACCATGCGCTGGTTGCTCATGCCCACCACGATGTCGCGCAAGTCCGGCTGGCCGTCGGCGTCGATCACGAAGCACTTGCGGTCGGCCCCCATGCTGATGGTGCCGACGACCGCCTGCACCGGCACGACCAGCACTTCGGTGGGGCTTTCGTCGGCGATAGATCGTCACCTCGGCGCTCATGCCCGGCTTGAGGCCCTCCATCGGCTCGTCGATGGAGACCATGGTCTTGTAGACCTTCACGTCGGAGGCGAACCAGTCCTGCTGCGAGGCGACCGTGTCGACGGTCTTGATGTGCCCGTGCAGGATACGGGATGGGAAGGCGTCCACGCGGATCTGGGCCGTCTGCCAGGTGCTTTTGTCGGTCGGCATCCTCTTCGTTGTGCAGGTGGACACCATGGCTTCGTGGACGCGGACGTTGACCAGCATCTGCGACAGGTCGGGGATCTGCATCATCTTCTGGCCCTCGCGGACCGGCTCGCCCTGGGCCACGATGGATTGCTGCGAGCCGCCGCCGCCGCGCACTTGCTCGGGGACGTAGTAGACGACCAGGCCGTCCTGCGGCGCCATGATCTGACACTTGGCGATCTCGGCCTCGATCTCGTGTTTCCGGGACAGTTCCTGCTTGTAGACGGAGTCCTTGGACAGGCGGTCGGCATCGGCCTGGGCCAGCTTCGCCTTGGCCTGGCTCTTGACGCGGTCCAGGGCCCGGCGGCCTCGGCCAGCTTGGCGGTCAGGTCCTGGACGGTCCGCTGCTTCGTGTAATCGACCAGGACCCGCTTCTCCTCCTCGACCTTCTCCAGGGCGATGCGCGAGCCGTCCACGCGCGAATCGTCGGCGTCGGCCTGGACCTTGCTCATCAGCCCCTTCTTGGCCATGCGGGCCGACCAGGCGGCCCGGTCCTTCCAGTTTTCCAGGTCGGAGCGGGCGGTCTCGATGCGGCCCTCGACGTCCTTGAGCGACTGGACGAAATCGCCCTTGATGTATTTCTCCAGGTCGATCTTGGCCAGGTCGAGGGCGTTCTTGGCCGCCTCGATGTCGCTTTCGTTCTGGCTTTCCTGGATGCGGTATTGCTCGTCGGCGGTGACCCAGTTGGCCTTGGCCTGATCCACGTTGATGTTCTGGTCCTTGAGCTGCTCGATGAAGCCGGAGGAATCCAGCTCGATGAGCTTGTCGCCCTTCTTGACTTCGACGCCGGGATCGACGATCCACTTGATGGTGGTGGCGATGGTGCTTCCCTTGGTGCCGGAGCGGACCGTGCAGATGATGTCGCCGTTCTTGGCCGACTCGAGCGAGCCGCGCTCGACGATGGCGACCTTGAGCTTTTCCTTGCGGACGGTCCAGGTGTGGCCGGTGAAGGGCGCGCGGTCGAACAAGTGGCCGCTCCACCACGCTAGGCCGGCAAGCAGACATGACGAACAAGACGACAGCGCCGGCCGACGTCCAGAGCTTGCGTCCGCTACTCCAGGCCTGGGCCGCGGCAGGCGGGAGGAGCCGGGCGCGCGCTGAGGGGACTTCGATTCGCCGTTGGCTTCCGGCGGGGGATCGAGCCGAAGCTGGGTCTCCGAGCGCATGCGGAGAGGCTTGTCGGGGAGCGGGGTTCCAGCGTCACTGGGCCGTGCGGGATGCGCCGGCAGCGGGGGTTGTGACGGCAGAGGTGTTTCCGGATTCATCGGTCCATACTCCTCGCGAATTCAAAGTGCAGACGCTCCAGGTCCAGGTAGAGTTGCATACGCGTGGCGAGATAACTGAGCCAGATGTCGTACATTCTGGTCTGGGCGTCGTTCAAACTGCCGAGGGCACTGAGGTACTGGCTGGTAAGAGCGGCGGCGTTGGCTTGGCCGGTGGTGCCGAGGCTTTAAGCTGGTCGGGGTCAACCGGGGCAACGATGACTTCCAGGGAGTTTTCCACCTGGGAGTACAGGGACTCGAGCACCTTCTGCTGGATTTTATAGTTCTCCGCGAACAAATGCAACTGTCTAACGTCAAATCTTACCTGGGCGGCGATATTGTCTTCCAGGCTCATCAGGCGCGCCGGGCCCGCTCGTAGTTGATGAGGGCGGTCCGGTAGGCGTTCCGCTCGGCAACGCGCACGAGCGGCAAGGCTGGCCGTTGATGATGAGCTGCTGGTTGGTGGCGGCGGACGAAAACGCCAACGGATTGGTGCCGCCGGGCGGCGTGGTGCTGTCGAGGTGATACTGGACGTTGAGGACCCCAAGCAGGGCTTGGCGGTCACGGCCAGTTGCCGCCAGGAATCCACGACCTGGGCCCGGGCGTTCATCAGGTCCCAGCGATTCGTCAGAGCTGCTTGCACAGCTTGTTCCTGGGCATGCTCGACGTCGGCGTTGAGCAAGTCGAGATCCGTCAACGCGCGCTGGCGACAGCTCCGGCCAGAGCCGGCCGACGTTTGCGACGCGGTCGTTGCGGGCCCAGACCAGTACGCTCGTCGCCGCGTAAGAGACCAGCCGGAACGTTCTGGCTCGATCCTGGCGGCGCAGTCTTCCGTTGGCCAGCTTTGCCCACGGCTGGCTTTCATAGCGGCGCAAGATCTGTTCCAGCCCGCCGAAGTCCGTCTCGAATTCAGCTTCACGAAGGCTGGTCACGTCCGCGGCGCAAACACCTTCCCCTTCATTTCCTGATCCGTCTTGGCGTCGAGCAACTGGCGCCGCACTTGGCCCAGCTTAATGAGGCGTGCCTTGATTTCCTGGTCGGACGCCTTGGCCCATAGCGCCCAGGAAGGGGGCACTTTTTCTTGGAAGCGCGTGCCGCGCACCAGGTCGCTTTGGGTGAACAGCCGCAAAAGGAATGGCCGGAGTTTCGCTGGGGCCAGCAATTCTTGCTGGTCGACCACTTTGAACGCGGCATCGGCATCGGCCAACACTTCGTAATACCGGTCCAATTGCCGCGTGATCGGGCGGGCCGGCGTGTCGTCCAGTTGCAACGGCATGTTCGCGGGCACGCCGAGTTGCAGCTTGAATTGATCCAGCGCATTGGACGTGTCCTGCATGTCCTTCAAAACCGTGTTGCGCGCTTGCAGCAGCGTGCTGTTCACCTGGTCCACCTGGAGCGGCGAGACCTGGCCCCCCTCCTGGAAGCCTTGGAAGAGCAATAAGCCGCGCTCCAGTTCGTGGACATACTTGCGGTCGACGGCCATGTCCAGTTCGCGGTAGAGCGAGGGCAAATAGCCCCGAAACTGCCCGGCCACGTCGGTGCTGGCGATGCCGAGCGATGCCAAGACGGAAATCGGACTGCCGTTGCCGACGCCGCTCGTGCCCGCCGCGGCTGCCAGCGTGTTGGGCAGCGTTGAACCGAGCGCGATCGACAAATAGAACTCCTCGCGGAAGCGCGCATAACCGCGCACCGAATAGAACAAATTCCGCTCCGCCAGTGTCAGCGGCTCCAAGGTGACCGCCTTGCCGCCGCCGTGCAAGGAGCGGCTGAATGAAATTGAGATTGATGGTCGAAGTGCTGGTCAGCCCTTGGCGCCGCTGAGAAAATTGAAGACCGTGCTGTTGGCGAACGACATGGTAAGCAGTGCGCCGGTGCTGAACAACTTGCCCACGCTCGCCGTCGAGCCGAGGGTCCAGTTGTTTTGCGGGCCCACGAGCGATTTCGGACCAGCCCACTGGCGAAATGCGTCTTCGATGGCCGCCCATTGCCAGGCGAAGCTGAAGCGCTGCTGGGTGACCGGCAGCGCGGCCAGATACAAGTCCTCGCGGATGCTTTGATATTCCCGGCTGTTGACCAGGCCCAACTCGACCGCGTCGTCCAGTTTCAGCAAAAAGCTATTTTGCTGCGACGCCGGACCGTCAAACAGCGCTTGAATCGCGCCGACGGCCTGCACCGGCGCCGATTCATGGTTTGAATTCAATCGGTTGGATCGGCGCTCGCGGCATCTTTGACGGCTGACTCCGCGGCTCGCAGTCCGCGCTCGGCGCGGTTCTCCGTATCCCATATCTTCATCATCTCGAGGTACGCGGTTCCCTCGGCCTTGCCCACGCCGGCGTGGCCCGGGCCTTGTGGGTGCGGCGACAGCTTGTAAGCGGGCTCGTCGTCGGGCGGCATCGGCGTGCGATCGGGATTGTTCGGCTCGGCAAAGCGGGCGCGGGCGTCGGGATAAACGTGGAACTGCTCAATCTTCCACTCCGCATACTGATCCTTCTCTTTGAGCACATCGTTGACTTCCTTGTCGGCCTGCTTGCGGTAGAACGCGCGCGTACAGCCGCCCAAGGCAATCAGGAAGGCTAGGCCGACTACCACGGCGCGGCAAGTTCGTCGCCCCCTACTTCCTCCCTTGCGCAGTGTAACTTTTTGCATCGATGCATCCATGCGGCACCCGCTCACAATCCGTAAAATCGAAATATCCATTATGTCCGATATCGGAAGTAAAGTTTCCTTAACTTGAAATTATCCAACCAGGGGAGAGACCCGCGGGATTCGGAGTACCTCATCCCGCGGCTTGAGGTGAGGGGGGATTGAAGCCAAGCCGCGGGATGAGGTACTCCGAATCCCGCGGGTCATAAAACAAACAACCCATGACTTGGTGGTCATGGGTTTGCTTGGTAAAGGTAGCTGACAGTTCATCGCTTCCGCGCTGTGGGGCACGTTTCCAACGTGCCCGCTAGACTCCGGCACGTTGACGCGCCCACAGTCTCCATGATTAGCGCCGCGCCGTCACTGTTGCCGGCGTATTAAAGTCCACGCTGATCGAACGACCCGCGGCGACGAACACGCGGCGGTTTTCCGAGACGACTTGGCCATCGCGATCAACTTCCATGCGCAACGTGTAAAAATACTCCGTGCCCGGGTTTAGGGCCGGCGTGTTAAAGGAACGCTGGCCGGAAACAAGCGGACATTTCACATTGTCCACCCACAGCCGCGCGTTGCTGGGGAGGGATACCGTGATGCGCGCCGTTTGCGTTTCCGCGGCTCGCGGCTTGGTGCTGGCCGCGACGGGCGCGGCGTAGTTCGGCACGCTCGCATAAGGCACGGCGATGACAGGCGCGACCACCGGCGGGACATAAACGGCTCCGCCACAGCAGCCGCAACAACCGTATGCCGGATAAACAACCGCGCCGCCGCAGCAGCCGCCACAGCAGCCATAAAAGGAACTACCATAGCAGGCATAACCTGCGTACCCGCCCCAACATCCGGAACACCCGTGACAGCCCCGGCATCCACCGTACCAGCCACCGCAACAGCCATGGCATGACGAGTAGCCATGGCAATAAGAATAGCCGTGGCAACCGTGGCAACCATGGCACCACGCGGTCGTGGTTCCACCACCGACGCTCAACATCGTGGCCAACACAACGCTGTACATGCTGTCCTCCTCAAATCAGTGCCTTCTTGCCGCATGCTTACTGGGCAAAGCGGCGTCGTTCCTGATCGCGCCAAGTCGGATAACTGGAAAATGGGTTATCTACGGTACAAAGATAAGAAATAATAAAAACAGAGTCAAAGATAATTTGGGAGGTTTCGGTAAAATAATTGGAGTTTGTGAACGCCTGAGGCGCTGGAACGAGAGGTGTATGCAGGAGAAGCGGGTCTTACGGGGCTGCGTCCAGGAGGCGTTGAGCCTCCACGATGGCGGCGTCCATTTGTGGGTCCACGTCGCTCATGGAGTTCATGAACGCGGTGTCAACCATGACGTGGGGAACGACACCGCGGCCCGAATAGGGCAGACCGTCGGGGGAAAAGAAGCGGGCCACGGTCAAGCGGATTCCCCCGCCTGACATGCCCGACGCGGACGACGGCAGCTTGAGGACGCATTGCGTGCAACCCTTGCCAAAGCTCGTTTGCCCGACCAGTCGGGCTCGTTTATTGTCCTTGAGGGCACCGGCCAGAACCTCGGCGGCGCTGGCGGTGTCGCCGTCGATCAAAATGACCAACCCCACAACGCAGCGCTCGGGATTGCGCCTGATATACCGTGCTGAAGCGGGGGTCGCTGTTTTGCGTCGCCGCAATGACGCCGGTGGCCAGGAAACGGCGGGCGACGTCGATGGCTGCCTCGAACACACCGCCGCCATTGCCGCGCAGATCAAGGATGAGCGATTTCATGCCCTCCTTGGCGAGCGCCGCCAGCGCGTCGTCGACTTCTTGGACGGTCGTATCTTGGAAGCACGCGATGTGAAGATACCCCAGCTGATCGCTTTTCATCTGATGGCTGACGCTGGGAATGAACACGGCGCGTCGCCGCAGCGTCAAACTCCGCGAACCCGTGGTCGGCGAATAAATTTCCAACTCTACCGACGTGCCGGCCGGCCCATCCAGCAAATCCTGGGCGGCCTCGACGTTCACTGCGAGGAGCGGTTTCTTGTCGATGCTGATGACAACATCGTCTTTGGTCACCGGGGGATCGTCGATTTCCGCCGCGGGGCTGTAGGGAAGGACTTCGCTGATCACAATCTTGTTGTTCTGCAAGCGCAAGCCAAGACCGACGCCCACATATTCCCCGTGCAAGGAATCGCACAATTCCCGCAGCTGGTTGGGCGTCAAATAAAGGGTGTATTCATCCAATCCATAGCAGGCTCCGCACGCGAATTCCATCACAACCATGCTGGCGTTTACATGCAAAGCGCGCTGGGCAGCCAGTGCCAATTCACGCACTTGCTTGACGGCCTGCTGCTTGGTCAATTTGTCGGCGCGTGCCCATGTCTCCTTGAGCAAGTCCCGAAAGGCACGCAATTCCCGTGGGTTCACCGCCGGCACGTATTGCCGCACCAAATAAGGATCGGTCAAGGCATTGTCGAATTCTTCGATGCCTTTGCGAAGGAGTTGACCGGGATCGACTGTATTTTTATCGAGCGCATTGTCCATCAGCGTGTTGCGAATCATTGTGTAGAGCCGGAGCGCCTGAGCGTAGTCCAGGCCGAGAACTTCCTTGCGATAGCTCGGATCGCCGTGCCGTCGCACTTGCCAGTAGCGGCGCAAGCCGGACTGATAGCGTTCTTGAATCTCAGGCAAAGAGCGGTCGAGCCGCAAGATGCTTTCGTAGACGAGGCACGCCTTGTCCCATTCGGCTTGTTGCTCGTGAAATTCGGCTTGCTGCCGCAGCGCTTTGATTTTGATCGGATCGACGCCGGCTCGCAGGGCGGATGCGAAGGCGAGGAAACCAAAGAATAAACCAGCGGTGCAGAGGGCTGCGCGAAGTCGATGAGGCACTGGCGAAACCTCCTCGAAAAGAGGCGGGGCCGACATCTTCCACTATAAAAAACATTAAGTGGTCCGTCAAACAGACGATTCAGAATCAATAAAGTTTTTGGAAATCCATGCTCGACCCGGTACGGCAAGAGATCATCACGGCAGCGCACACCGTGGTGGTCAAAGTAGGCACCAACGTGCTGACCGCCGACGACGGCCGGCTCGATCCGGACAAGCTTCAGCGGCTCGCCGATCAGCTTCAGCGCCTGCGCCGATCGGGTCGCAAGGTGGCGCTGGTAAGTTCGGGGGCTATCGGCGCCGGCATGGGCCGGCTTGGCCTAGGCAAACGCCCCACCGATCTACGCCACCTCCAAGCTTGCGCCGCCATCGGACAAAGCTTCCTCATGCGGGCTTATCAAGAAAGCCTGGACAAGCACGGCACCAACACCGCACAAATCTTGCTCACCGCCGGCGACTTCGATAGTCGCGGGCGCTATCTCAACGTTCGCAACACGATCGTGACCCTCTTCGAGTGGGACGTTTTGCCGATCATCAATGAAAACGACACCGTCAGCGTGGCTGAAATCAAGTTCGGTGACAACGACCACCTGGCGGCGATGGTCACTAACTTGTTGCAGGCCCCGCTGCTAATTTTGTTGACGGTTGTGGATGGCCTTTATCCCACGCGATCCTCGCGCAAATCCCCACGCGGCCAAGCTGGACACCGTGCCGCTTATCGACGCGTCAATCATGGACATGGCCGGCGGCAGCCAAAGCAGTCTCGGCACTGGCGGCATGCGGAGTAAACTACGTGCAGCGCGCTTGGCCACCGCCGCCGGCGAATCAGTCATCATCGCCGACGGCTCAAAAACTGGGACCCTTGATGCTATTTTGGCCGGCGAACCGGTGGGCACGCTGTTTTTGCCTCACGGCATCTCCGTTCCGGCATGGAAACGCTGGCTCGGCTTCACCGCTCGACCCAAGGGAAAACTGTTCGTTGATGCGGGTGCCTACACTGCCGTCCAAGCGAAGGGACGGAGCTTGCTGCCCATCGGGGTAAAGAGCGTGCACGGGACGTTTGCCAAAGGCGATGTGGTATCCTTGTGCGAGCTCGATGGCATCGAGTTCGCGCGCGGCTTGACCAATTATGCCGCTGCGGACGCCGCCCGGATCGTGGGTCTGCGAACGGAACAAATCGCCGGCGTGCTCGGCTCCGTCCCTTATGAAGAGATCGTCCACCGCGATAACTTGGTGGTGATTATTTGACCAGGATATGAAATTGCGTGCAAATGTACTCATCTCGCTCCGCGAGATGAAAGGGCATCTCGCGGAGCGAGATGAGTACAACGGAATCTGCACACGGGAGTACCTAGATCGGGAACCCGGTGCGTAAGCACTACGTTAGAATATCAATCCCCCGTTCGTCTTTCATTCAGGAAGAGCGGCGGCACGGCCGGCAGTCGAGGGGCCATGAAGTCCAGGCCGAAAACAGACCCGCGTCGGGCGGAGTTTGAGGAGCTTTATCAGCGCCACACTCGCGAAGTCTGGGCGCTGGTCTATGCGCGTTGGCTCAACGCCGAAGTCGCCCTCGACGTCATGCAAGAGGCTTTCTTGCGCCTTTGGAAACAATGGCAGGAAGGCAGCGCCATCTTGAATCCGCGCGCCTGGCTCTTGCGCGTGGCACGCAATCTTGCGGAGGATTACGCCAAGAGCGCCTTTCGCCGCAACGGCACGCAGCCGCCGCAGACCATGAACGGCGTCAAGGGACGCGATTTACTGCCGCTCGAGACCATGGCCCGTGACGAGACGTTTGGGCAACTGCGCCATGAACTCGACATGCTGGCGCCGACGGACCGGGAAATCTTGACCTTGCGCTACGGACTCGATTACAACGCCAATCAAATAGCGGAAATCTTGGAAATCAACTCGACGGCGGTACACATGCGGCTGAGCCGGGCACGCCAGCGCTTGGCCGACCGCCTCACCGATCAGGGAGTCGTATCCTAGCCATGAATGAAACCCATCCTCAAAGCCCATCGCTGGAACGCGCGGAGCAAACACTGCGAGCGTTCTTTCGAAAGGAAATGCCGGAGCCCTGGCCGCCCGCCAATGTGCCGCCTGACGAAAAAAGCCAGCGATTACGTTTCAGTTGGTACGTCCGCCTGGTCGTCGCCGCGTCGCTGGCGTTTCTGTTGATAGGCTACCTAACCTTGGCCTCCATGTTCCCCCCGGCGCCGGAACCCGGGCTCAGCATCGACCGTTCGCAAACGATCGGCCTGAAGCCGCACCTGCATGGATCGCGCACGGGGAATCCGACGACAAAGGCGTTTGAATCTATTAATAAAGAGGCAACAAATCGTTAATGGTGTGCGGGTTTTGGTCTTAGATCCGCGGGATTCGGAGTACCTCATCCCGCGGCGTGGATTCCACTTTCCCGATTGCCAAGCCGCGGGATGAGGTACTCCGAATCCCGCGGGCCACCACAAAAAATCCTCTGGACAGAAGATCATCAACACATTACACTTATACCATCTATGCAAACACGTTGTTTGAAAGCATCATTTCTGACTGTTGGAGGTTTGTTTGACGACACCTGTTGTGGCTAAGCCCACGGGCTTCCACGAAATGCCCCTCAACTCTTCCGTCCTGGCCGCCTTGGACCGAATCGGTTACACCAAGCCCACCCCTATTCAAGCCGTCGTGATTCCCAGGGCGCTGACCGGTCGCGATGTCATCGGTCAAGCGCAAACCGGAACCGGCAAAACCGCCGCTTTCCTGGTTCCGTATCTCGACCGCTGGCGCGATGTCAATGAACCCGGCCCACAAGCGTTGATCTTGGCGCCCACGCGTGAGTTGGTCGTGCAGGTGGCCGAGGAATGCACGCGCCTGACGCCGCATAAACGCTGCCGCGCCGTGCCGATCATCGGCGGCGAACGCGTTCAGGGCCAGATCGCCGACATGAAAAAAGGGGTCAACCTGATCATTGGCACGCCGGGCCGCATTATCGACCATTTGAACCGCGGCACCCTGCGCCTCGATCGCGTTTCGTATGTGGTGCTCGACGAAGCCGACCGCATGCTCGACATCGGTTTCCGGCCCGGATATCGAAAAGATCCTGCGGCGCTGCCCGGCCGAACGGCAGACGCTGCTATTGTCCGCGACCTTGCCGCCGCCGGTGCTTAAACTCGCCCAGCGCTACATGCGCAATCCCGATCCATATCAATTTGTCGCCGGCCAAAGTGACCGTCGAGAACATTCGCCAAACCTACATCACGGTCGATCCCCGACAGAAATTTGACTTGCTGCTCGAAGTGATTCACCGTGAAAAACCTCGGCAATGCATCATCTTCTGCGAGCGCAAAAGCTGGGTGCAAAACGTCTACGAAGACCTGCGCGAGGAGCACGTCAAAGTGGCCGCCATGCACGGCGATTTGCAGCAATCCGATCGGACGCGCATCATGCAGCGCTTCCGCGAAGGCAGCATCGCCATCTTGGTTGCCACCGACGTCGTCGGCCGCGGCATCGACGTGACCGGCATCTCGCACATCATCAACTACGATCTGCCCCACGATCCCGAAAACTATGTCCACCGCATCGGCCGCACCGGCCGCATGGGCAAGAACGGCATCGCCATCGCCTTCGTCACGCCTGACCAAGGCCAACAACTGACCGACATCGAGAACTTCATCAATAAGCAAATCCCCGAAGATTGCCACGAGGATTACAAGCCCTTCCGACCCATCAAAAAAGTCGCGACCAAAGAAGCGCCCAAGGAAGCGGTCCCCGTGTTTGGGCGGCGGCACAAGCGGTATAGCCGGCGGGTGTAGACCATTTTTGTTTTGCCGCGACGCGGTAGGGCGGCTCTCCTGAGCCGTACATTCCGTCAGTTGAGCTTTTTACACTTAGGAGATTCCTCGATGCTTCCGAGGAAAAATCATGTCATCCAACGGGCCCACGCTTAGCGGATTCCGTGAGCCGGCGCTTCTCGCCGTTGTCATGCTTTTTGTAATCCAAGTTGCCGTTGCGGGAGACCAGATCACGCCAAGTGCCGCGACCCTAGAGACGAGTACGCTTCCCGCGGTCGAAGCAGATATTTCCTACGCCGCCGGCGGCGACCAACAAAAGCTTGATCTTTATCTGCCGGTCAATAAGCACTTTACGACGGTCGTATTCACGTTTGGGGGCGGCTGGCATTCGGGCAGCCGCAAAGCCGTTGCTCCCATTGGCGCAAAGCTGAGGGACCTTGGTTTTGGTTGCGCCTTGCTCAGTCATCGCCTGTCTCCGAAGGATAGGTTTCCCGCCCAGGTCGAAGATGTCGCGGCTGGATTCGCCTGGATCAAAAAGAATATCGAATTTCGGGGTGGCGATTCGAAACGCGTGTTTTTAATGGGCCACAGCTCGGGGGCACATCTTTCCCTGTTAATAGCCGCCGATGCACGCTACCTGGCCAAGCACGCACTCGTGCCGACCGACATTGCCGGCGTTATCGGATTGAGTTCGCCCGTTGATTTGGAGCCTCGCAAAAACGGCAAAAGTTTTGGAGATGCGCGAATGGCCGGTCGGGGAGCCGATGCGTTTGCGCGTGATTTCGAAACGATGAAAAATGCCAGTCCGATTCAACATATAACGAAGAAGCTGCCGCCCACGCTGCTGGTGGTCGGCGAACGCGATTTTCCCATGCTTGCGGCCGACGCCCAAGTATTCGTTGATAAAGCTAAGAAAAGCGGTGCAACGGCAAGGCTTTATCTGGCCAAAGGCCGCGACCACATGGGCGTCGTTCAGGCGCTTACCAAAGACACTGACCCGATTTTAGAACAGGTACTCGAGTTTGTTGGGAATGCAACGAGCAAGGTCGATTGAGGAAACTGAGTGCGAGTCCCACCTTTCACCTCAGATACTGATCAAACCAATCCGCCAACTTCGGTATATCCTTTTCCATCCCACCCCAACCGTGACCCGCTCCCTTTTTGACGATGAGGTCCGCGGGCACACCGGCTTCCTTTAGTTTTGCGATGATGATTTCCGCCTGTTGAATCGGCACCAGCTTGTCGGCATCGCCGTGGATGATCCGAGCGGGAGCGGAGTTCTTGTCCACATGGTAGAACGGTGAAATCTGCTTGCCAATCTCGCGGCGCCTTGTTTCGTCGAGAACCAAGTTGAACGAGCGCGTGATTTTATCCAATTCTACGAAATCAAACGGCGCCTTGAAACCCTCAAGCGTGCCTCGGCCCAAGGCGACCTTGCCAGTTTCGCCGTAGTTTAAAAAATCCGTCGGCGGAAAAAAACAGGCGACGGCTTGAACTCGGCTCGAGACGCGGTCGATAGGGTCGGCGGCTTTGGGATCGCCGTCGTTGCCGGTCGTCCCTTGCATCAGCGACAAATGTCCTCCCGCCGAGCCGCCCGCGATGCCTATCCGCTTGCCGTCAATCTTGTAATCGTTGGCGTGGAAGCGAATGTAACGCACCGCCCGGCTCATGTCCTCGACGGCTTCGGGAATCGTGAAACGCGGGTTGCTGCGGTGCACCACCGCGAAGACCGTGTAGCCGCGTTTGAGGAATTCAGAGAAGAAAAAGGTGTTGATCGCGTTGTGGTCCGAGAACCAGCCGCCGCTGACCGCGAAGACGACGGCTGCGTTGTTGGCTGCCTTTTTGGGAGTGAACACGTCCAGCGTCAACGCGGTGCCGTATTTCCGGCCATAGATGACGTCTTCTTGGCGGGTGAACGAGGTGTCCGTTTTCGCGGCCGGTTGCTGGGCCAAGAGCGAACTGATTGACAAGTCACTCTTCACAAGCGGCAGCAAGCAGACGACAGCAAAACACAAAACAACCGTGCGGCGCATCGGAATCCCCTTAATATAGAAGCTGGTGTTCGGACGCTATTGTATGATCTTTAGGCGTCGCAACTCCGGCTTGCCTGGCTAAAACCGTTATACTAATGGGCAACGACGATCCGATGCCCTACGGATCGCAAGGCCACTTTTGCATCAAGGCCGGGCCATGGCAAGCGTGCTCAAATTCACTTTGATCGGTGCGGCGGTGTCGGCGGCGCTGGGTGCCTGCTTCTTGCTTGCGCGTGGGAGCGGATTGATCTCTGGCCGAGGCGTCGAGGTCATGGTCCTTACCGTCATTGCCGGCTCGGCGAGCTCGGCCATCACTGCGGCAGCAAGTCTAAGGTCGGTTGCCAAGCAGACGAATCCAGCGCTGAAAACGCTTGCAGGCGCCCCAGCGTCAAGGCGGCGATCACGCCTGACGGCGCGGCACGGTCGGCTCCGGAAGCCAGTGAGCCCGCACGCCTGCCGATAAACGACCAGCGTTTGGCGCAACTCACCCAAGACCTGGAGCGTCTCAAGGAAAGCTATCGCGATCTCTATCACAATGCCCCGGTGATGTATTTCAGCCTGGATAACGCGGGGCGGCTCGTCACCTTCAATGACACGCTCGTTCGCACACTCGGCTATCAACGCCGGGAACTGGTGCAACGGCCTTATCGAGACCTTCTCGCACCCTCCGCGCTGCAAAAATGGGAAGCGCACATGCAGAACGCCGCCACACTCCCAGGCAAACGCTTGCCGGTCGTGGACAAGGAAGAGACCTTGTGGAAGGCGAAGAACGGCTCGGTCCTCGATGTCTGGATTCGCAGCGTGCCGGTGGTCAACAGCGATGGGACGGTCGTCCGCCGCCGCAGCGCGGCTCTCGATTTGACGGAGCGCAATCGGCTGGCTCATGAGCTGCGCAGCCGCGGCGATGAGTTGCAACGGACCAATCGCCGCCTCCGCGTAATCAACGCCGAGCTTGAGGATTTCACCCACGTCGTTTCGCACGATCTGAAGGAACCGTTGCGGACTCTTCAGGCGTACAGCAACATCCTGGCCGAAGATTTCTCCGGACAGCTCGGGCCGGACGGCTTCCAATACATCAACCATTTGATCCAGGCGAGCCGGCGCTTGGGGACGCTCATCGACGATTTGCTCACTTTAAGCCAGGCTGGCCGCATCAAAGGGACGTTGCAAGCATTCAATCTCATCGAAGCCGTGGCGACCGTGCGCAATGATCTCGTGGGACTGATTCAGCGCAAGCAGGCGACCGTTCTCACGGAGGGCTCGCTACCCACGGTCAAGGGCGATCCACGCCGCGTCACCCAGCTGCTCACGAACCTGGTTACCAACGGCCTCAAATACAACAGCAATGCGGCACCTCGGGTCACCATCGGGCAACATGCCGGCTCAAGACCTGCAGGAGCGCCGGAGGACTTCGATCCGAGCCAGGTTTTGATTTACGTGCGCGACAATGGCATCGGCATCGACGCGCATTTTCATCAAAAGATCTTTGGCATATTCCGCCGTCTCCATCAAACCCAAGAATATGAAGGGACCGGTGCGGGGCTCGCCATTTGCAAAAAGATCGTCGAGGCGCACGGCGGCCGCATTTGGGTCGAGAGCACGCTGGGCCAAGGCTCGACGTTTTATTTCACCCTGCCGCGGCCAACGTTGATCGTCAACGCCAGTCCTTCAAGCAACGGTGCCGTCCTTGCCAAGGTCACGCAACCCGTTTTGCCAACGGCGCAGGAGTCGGTCGCAGCGTCCATGGCGCCGGCAACTCACGACCTGGGAAAGACGCCTGTCTTGCTCGTGGAGGATGAGCTGGACACCGGATTGATCATGCAGCGTTTCTGCAAACGGGCGGGTCTCGATGTGACCTATTTCACCAACGCCGAAGAAGCTTGGCACTACTTGCAAACGCATCAACCTGAGCTCATTTTGCTCGACATCAATCTGCCTGGCATCAGCGGCGTCGAGCTCTGCAAGAAAGTGCGCGGCGAATTGGGCCGGACGGACGTGCCCATCGTCCTCTTTTCCGGCGACCCCGAGGAGCATGACATGCTGCACGCCGCGGGTGCGGACTTCATCGTGTCCAAAGACCTTCTCCTGGAGCCTTCTCAATGGCAGAAGCGCATGCAGGATATTCTGCAAGCGCGGCCGGTCGCACAGGAGCGGCCCGGATGACCCACGCGGAAGCCATGCACTTCTGGTTTGGACGCATCAACTACGAAGTGAAATCACCAACGCCCAGCGACCTCTCGCTCGACCGCATGCGCGACCTTTTGTTCCGCCTCGCCAACCCGCAAGATCGTTTCCCGATCGTGCATGTCGCGGGCAGCAAGGGCAAAGGCTCCACCTCCGCCATGCTCGTTTCGATACTGCAACAGGCGGGACTGCGCACGGGACTCTTTACGTCGCCCCATCTCGTGGCAGTGGAGGAGAGGATCCAAGTCGATCGCCAGGCGATCAGCCCGGATGAGCTGACCGAATGGATGGCTGAGATTCAGTCGCGTAGCGGCGCGGCACCCGGCATCGCCTCCGCGCTCACTTTCTTCGAAATTGCCACCGCCCTGGGGTTTTTGCATTTCGCGCGGCGAGGTGTGGATATCGCGGTCGTCGAGGTCGGGCTCGGTGGCCGGTTTGACTCGACCAATGTCTGTGAGCCAATGCTCGCCGTCATCACCAGCATTAGCTTCGACCACACGCAAATTCTTGGAAACACGCTGGCCCAAATCGCCATGGAGAAAGCAGGCATAATCAAACACGGCCGGCCCTGCGTGAGCGGCGTCACCGCGCCCGAGGCTCGGACCGTGATTGAACACACTTGCCGCGAGCGAAACGCGCCGCTGTGCCAGGTCGGTCGGGATTACCATTTTCACCACATGCCGGCACTTCCAAGCGACGCCAATCTGGCATTGCCGCGCGTGGCCATTTCCACCCAGGCGCACCGTTGGCTGCCGCTGGAAGTCGGCCTGCTCGGCGCGCACCAAGCCGCCAATGCCGCTTTGGCGGTTATCGCGGTTGAGGAACTACGGCGCCAGGGATTGTCCATAACCGACGAGACCGTCGCCAAGGGCTTGGCCACCGTCCAGTGGCCCGCGCGTCAGGAGATCGTGAGCCAGCACCCGCTCGTGCTGCTCGATTGCGCCATAATGTGGCGTCCGCCGAGGCGCTGGCGACGACGCTCACGGAATCGTTTCCCAAAAGCACATGGGCCGGCAAGCGCTATTTGATCTTCGCCGGCAGCGGCGACAAAGATTTGGCCGGGATGTTGCGCGTTTTGTGTCCGCATTTCGATCATGTGGCGCTGACGCGGTTTGCATCCAGCCAACGCTCGAAGCCACCGGAAGAACTGGCGCAACTCTTGCCGACGGGAACGCACGCCGAGATATTCGGGAATGCCGCCGACGCTTGGTGGGCGATACGACAAAACGCCCAAGGCGATGATCTGATATGCGTGACGGGATCGGTGTTTTTGGCGGGAGAGTTGCGGCCAGTGATGATCGGGGATTCGGCGCATGTTTAGCCGCGGCGCGAAGCGTGACTTCGCCAACTGCGCTCGGCGCGCGTCCGCGCTCTCCGCGCTCGGCGCGGGTCTCCTGACCCCGCCGTTTCGCGACCGCAGGTCTCTATTGTTTTCGGGCAGCCTTCGATTCCCGCGCGGTCTACCAATTCTGACACCACTACCTCGCTTGATTTTTTATCTCGTGTTGCAAAACAGGGAGACCTACGGTCGGGCATAGCGGCGGGGTCAGGAGACTGTCACGCGACAGATAGTTTTGCCGTTAATTGCGACACAAATGTTTTGCCGCCGTGATTTTTGTCAATAGGAATAGATCATCTTTCCAATCGGCGGCGAGGCAGTCAAGGCGCGTGCCCGGTTGCAACTCGTGTGGTTTGGACCTGCTTTTGGCTGACAAAATCGACGCCAACTACTCTCATCACGGAGGATGACCATGGCACGTTCGATTCCTGTTCCCATTCGTCAGGCCATTTTACGTGGCTTTAAGAAAGGAAACAGCATCGGTGCCCTAGCTGAAAAGTTTCAGGTGGCGGAGCGCACGGTGCGCCATTTGGTGCGCTGTTTCCAAGACCAGGACAATTTGGCACCCGCTTATGATCGGTGCGGTCGGCCCAAGGCCTCACCATCGACGGTCATTAAAGAAGCCATGTGTTTGCGTCAACAACATGCCCGTTGGGGAGCCGGTTTGATTCGCGTGCTGCTGCAAGAAAAACATGGCAAGGCCGAGGTTCCTGGCACACGAACATTGCAGCGTTGGCTCCGACGCTTGCAGGAGAAGCCAGCGCCGCCAGGCCGGCGAGCGGCCAGGGAGAGCCGACGCGCCCGCCGGCCGCACGAGATATGGCAGATGGACGCGGCGGAACAAAAGCGTCTGAAGACGGGGCAGCCAATTTCCTGGCTGCGACTGGTCGACGAATGTAGTGGCGCGGTCCTTGGGACCGCGGTTTTTCCCCCAAGGGAATTGGAACCAAGTGCCCGTAGGGCAAACCCGGAGAATGCTGCGGAAACTATTCGCGCTCTACGGTTTACCGCAGGGATTGCGCGTGGATAACGGCTCGCCCTGGGGTTCGTGGAGCGATTTGCCGACCGATCTGGCGTTGTGGCTAATTGGCCTGGGCGTGGACATGCATTGGAATCATCCGAATCGGCCCCAGGAAAACGGCGTGGTGGAACGATCCCAAGGAACGGGTCAGCGCTGGGCCGAGCCGAATGCTTGCAGCAGCGTAAAGCAGTTACAGAAACGCTTGGATAACATGGACCGCATTCAACGTGAAGTTTACGCCGAGCGCGGCCAGCCAACGCGTTGGCTGGCTCATCCGGGATTGGCTTATTCGGGACGATCCTACACATGGGCCTGGGAGAAAAGCCACTGGGATCTGCAGCGGGTATTGGACCATTTGGCCGATTACGTGGTGACACGCCGTGTTGGCCCCGCGGGGCATATTTCGATTTACAATCGTCACTATTACGTCGGCGTCGTCCACCGTCGCAAATTCGCGCAGATAATGCTCGATAAGGAAACCATGAGTTGGCTGGTGCTGGACGAGAACGGCCACCTTTTCAACCGGCTACCCGTTAAAGAGATTTCCGAGAAAACCATCCGCAAGCTGGAAGTGACAAAAAAGTGCCATCGGCCAAGAAGTCAACGTCAAAAGCGGGGAAAAATAGGTTAGGCGTGTGAGCAAAACTCTACCGACGCCATTTACGGCAAAACATTTGTGTCGCAATTAACGGCAAAACTATCTGTCGCGTGACAGAGACCCGCGCCGAGCGCGAGCCGGTCAATGAAGCCACGCTGACATAGAGGCGCAAAAGCTCTTTCGCAATTCCTGCTGCTTCGGTAGTTGTCATGGCATTTAGCGTAGCGCGAATACTACCTTCGCCGGTCACGGGCGCTACACGATCCACTTTGTCCCAAAGTAAACGAAATCTCTTTTGCTCGATTTCCAAAAAATCATTGGGTGACAATGTATGAACAGCAAGCAAGGCTGATTCAAGCC
Source organism: uncultured Planctomycetota bacterium (assembly GCA_963750865.1). Lineage (GTDB taxonomy): Bacteria > Planctomycetota > Planctomycetia > Gemmatales > Gemmataceae > CAVVSQ01. The sequence goes on along the minus strand of CAVVSQ010000004.1, from coordinate 613,475 downwards.
TTGCCTTGATACCGCCATCGGCCGACACCAAGGTCTCGCTGGCATTACGGAGTTTCTCGAAGGTATACTCTTGGCTCATTACCTCTCCCAGAACAATTTCTCGTTTGGAGCATATCCGGTATTGCGTGGCGAAAAAACCAGAATGCATCACGTCCAATAGGGATTCTCCTTCCTCTAGCTCGCGTGACATATTTTCACCAACCTTTGGCTCGACACCTTCGCGAAGTTTCGGTTCACCAATTAAATACTGATGATGATTACGAATCGCAGTTTGTATGATAGTCGTGCCATGGTTAGCCGTTTCCTCGTCTGTCTCGATGTCCAGATTCCTGAAATGTATTGCGTCGGGATGAAATGGGGCCTCAAATTCAACACCGTCCCAAGGTCCGCCATTGAATCGAATTTTCATTTTCCATCCTTCTCTGAATAAAGGGGCAAATAAGGATCGAATCATTGTCGCAAATCGTTCTGAGATGTCAATACATAAGACATTATTTTATAATCACTTGTGGCAGATTTGCCACAAGCGATTAAAAATGTCAAAGTGGCCCCTAAAACAGTGGATTCCAAGGATCGCCTTTTGGCTTAATTACTGGCCGTCCATCATCCAGCACCGGTAGATCAGTAACTAAAGGGACCTGCTTGTCTTTCGGCAATGCGTTTTTAATACGCACTCCAACGATCAAATTGCAACCGACATTTAAAGCCTCTCCATGCCCACCCTTATGCGGTGGGCATGGTATCCAACGCACCTTTCGTGAGAAATGGGCAAGCTCAAAATCTCTTTCGCAACTTTATGACGGTTTCCTTGGCCTCTCGCGACAAGAGCGCCTTACACTTCAACCCCCTCCCCCTAAAACCGCCGCAGCAATTCCACCTGTTCCATTTCATCCCGGCAGGTGATAGGCACATGGAAACTGTGCTTCAATCGATTCCGGGCCTCATTTGATCGGTTCGGCTTTGCTATCGAGGGCGGCGTGGGCGGTGGCTTGCCAGGCGGCGGTTAGGTCGGGCTTGCCTATCCCGGTGTGGCTTAACAAGGTAGAATGAAAAAAAGAATTGATCGCGGATGGTTGAATCGCATCCGCCCATCTTGAGGTGAACCGTGAGCGAAGCTGTCCACGAAATCCTTGATCGCATTCAACAACTACCCGCGGAGGATCGCTTGGCGCTGGAAGAATTTCTGGCGCACCAGGCTGAGGCCGAATGGCGGCGCGAGGCCGACGAAGCCCGCCGGGTGGCGCGCCAAATGGGGCTTGACCAGGCAGCCATCGACCGAGCGGTCGACAAGGCTCGCTATGGCTCATGAAGATTTTTTTCGACACCAATGTTTATGTGGCCGAAGCCTTGCTCGGTAAGGCAGCCGAAGAAATGCTCGCGGCGACGGAACGGGCTTCCTGGCGAATATACGCCAGCACTCATGTGCTCGATGAACTTGAGCGCGTGATCACGGATCTTGGTTTCTCGCAGCGATTGGCGTCGCTGTCGCGGCGAAGGATCATGCGTCGTGCCGGCATGATTGAGCCTGGGACTTCGCGCGATGGTGTGCCCATGGACGTGAACGACACTCCTGTTATTGGAGCGGCTTTGGACGCCGGTGTCGATTACCTGGTGACCAATGACCGTCACCTGCTCGACCTCAATCCCTAGGAGGGACTGCGAATAATATCCATGACCGAATACCATGGCATTCTCGTAGCCGAGGGTTTGATTCCCCCCGCGTCATGACCCTGTCCCGATCCCCCGACTTTCCTTGCCCTTCACGCCAAAGCTCGCTGATTATTCGGGAGAGGCCCCGCTTACTTTGTGGGCCATGCGAATCTCGGCGCAGGCGCGTTCCTGTTCCTTGAGGTGGGCGTCCTGGGCTTCGGGAGTCAGGCCGACTTGGAGGGCGGAGCGCAACGCTTCTTCGGCGCCGGCGAGTTTGATTTCCTCAGCCGCCATGGCTTTGGAAGTGAGCACCGTGACGACGTTGGCGCGGATTTGGGCGAAGCCGCCGTCGATGTAATAGCTGTGGGTCGTGCGGCCCGAAACGGTGCGCAATTCGCCGAAACCCAGTCGGCCGATGAGCGGCGCCCGGCCTGGCAAGACGCCCAGTTCGCCGTCGAGCATCGGCAGAGCGACAAAATCGACGATTTCGTCGATGACGCCGCGCTCGGGCGTGACGACGACGCATTGGAGCTGTTTGTCGGTAAGGGGTGGCGTGTCCATTATTTATTCTCGCTGGCGATGCGTTTGGCTTGCTCGACCGCTTCGTCGATGCCGCCGACGTACATGAAGGCATTCTCCGGCAAGTGATCGTGCTTGCCGTCGCACAGTTCCTTGAAGCTGCGGATGGTTTCGGCGAGCGGCGTGACTTTGCCAGCCTTGTTGGTGAACGCCTCGGCCACGATGAACGGCTGCGAAAGAAATTTCTCGATGCGGCGGGCGCGGTTGACGACTTGTTTATCTTCCTCGCTCAACTCATCGACGCCCAGGATGGCGATGATGTCTTGCAACTCACGATAACGCTGCAGAATCTGCTGCACGCGCCGGGCCACCTGGTAATGCTCCTGGCCCAGGTATTGCGGGTCGAGAATTCGGCTGTTGGAAGCCAGTGGATCGATGGCGGGGTAGATGCCCTTTTCGGAAATTTTGCGTTCGAGGTAAATAAACGCATCCAGATGTTGGAAGGCATTGGCGGGTGCCGGGTCGGTTGGATCGTCGGCGGGAACATAGACGGCTTGCACCGACGTGATGGCGCCGCGAGCGGTGCTGGTGATGCGCTCTTCGAGTGCGCCCATTTCGGTGGCGAGCGTGGGCTGATAGCCGACGGCGCTGGGCATGCGGCCCAGAAGCGCGGAAACTTCGGAGCCGGCTTGAGAAAAGCGGAAGATATTATCGACGAAGAGAAGGGTGTCGGCCCCGGTGGAATCGCGGAACCATTCACACATGGTGAGCGCCGACAGCGCAACCCGGAGGCGCGAGCCGGGCGGCTCGTTCATTTGGCCGAAGACCATGGCTGTTTGCGTGATGACCGAGCGATCGGTCTTGCCGATCTTGGTTTCCTGCATTTCGAGCCAAAGGTCATTGCCTTCGCGCGTCCGCTCGCCGACGCCGGCGAAGACCGAATAGCCGCCGTGCTGGCTGGCGATGCGGGCGATGAACTCGGTCAAGATGACGGTTTTACCCAGACCGGCACCGCCGAAGAGGCCGGCCTTGCCGCCACGCACGAGCGGGGTGAGCAGGTCGATGACTTTGATGCCGGTCTCGAAGATTTCGGTCTTGGATGACAGTTCCGAAAAGGACGGCGGGTCGCTGTGGATGGGGCGAAATTCGGTATTGCCGACGGGGCCGCGGCCATCGATCGGCTCGCCCAGCAAATTGAAGACGCGTCCGAGCGTCTCCTTGCCCACGGGAACTTGCACGGGTTTGCCCGTATCGAACGCTTTCATGCCGCGCACCAGACCGTCGGTGGAGCCGAGGGCCACGCAGCGGACGCGATTGCCGCCCAGATGTTGCTGCACCTCGCCGGTAAGACGAATCCGCAAGCCCTTGGCGGTATCATCGCTTTCGACCTTGAGGGCGTTGTAGATCTCCGGCAAGTGGCCTTCCTCGAACTCGGCGTCGAAGGTCGAGCCGATGACTTGAATGATCTTGCCTGTATGAGTGCCGTTCGCGGTGGTCATGAGTGCTCCAAGAAATAAGGCTTAAATTCGAATGGGCCGGCCCGCTTGCACGTCGCGGACGATTTGGATAATTTCAGTGCCGCCTTTTGGGTACACCTTGTTGGCGAGGGTTTCCAATTTTTCTTCGTCGATGTTGGCCAAGTTATGCATTACCATGTCCACGAAATCGCCGGCATCGATAAGCTTTTTAGATTGAACCCGATTCGGTGAGACCATGGCGGCGAATTTCGTCACTAAAGCCAACTCCAAATCAGGCACGCGATGCGTTTCCCCAACCGGCAGCGAAAAGCGAAACGCGGCCTTGAACAAATCGTCCGCCGGCTTCAATAGCTCGATCACCGGTTTACCGTTGTGCGGATCGATAAAGCGGGTGACGACCGATGTCTCATGCATGGTCAATTTTGGAAACGCTGACCGAATCGCTTGCACCGCTTTGGCGTGATCCTTCTTTTTTATGAGCACATCGACATCCTGCGTGGCGCGTGGCTCGCTGCGGTAGCCGCCTATCCCGTGAGTTCCAAGCAAAAGGCCGATAACGCCGGCCTCCTGCAACACTTTGACCACTTTTTTTGGAGCGACCTTCGCGGCCATTGGCTGATACATCTGGCGATAAATGCGCGTCAAAAAGCTGCTGACGTTCAGCGCTTCGCGATGGCCTTGTTGCCGGGCCGTCCTTTGCCAAGCTTTTTCCAAGACTCCGGAGGGCCGCGTTTTCATTTCAACGATTCCGCCCCGCCGATGACCTCGGCGATTTCTTTCGTGATCTGCGCCTGGCGGGCGCGATTGTATTGGCTGCTTAACATCTTAATCATATCGCCGGCGTTCTCGGTGGCGGCTTTCATGGCCACGCGCCGGGCGATTTGCTCGCTGACCGCGGCGTCGAGGAAACATTTGAAAAGGCGAATTTTGAACGAGACGGGCAGGACCTCTTCCAAGATATCCCGAGCGCTGGGGACAAACTCATATTCGACCGGTGTCTTAACTCCCGTCGGGCGCTGACCCGCCAGGGCTTCCGGCGTCAGTGGCAAGAGCGTCTCCACGACTGGCATTTGCCGCGCGGCACTAATGAACTTGGAATATGCCACCTCCACCCGGTCCACCTCGCCGGACGTGTAAAGCCCGATGTACTTGTTGGCCAACTCTTCCACCTGGGCGTATTGCGGCTTGTCCTCGAAGTGAGTGTAGGTCGCTTGCGCGGGAATTCCTTGATAACGGCACCAGGCGATGACCCGCTTGCCGGAAAGCTCGAGGTAGATGCTCTCGGTTGCCTTCATGTTCCCGGGCGAGATTCTGCGGATGGCAGCCGCCGCTTCACGGATGATGGCACCGTTGTAGCCGCCGCACAGCCCTCGATTGGACGTGATGACCAGGAGCAATGTCCGCTTGACGACTTCGCGCTTTTCCAAGAGCGGATGCGTGATGTCCGTGGCGCCGGCGCTGAGATCGGCCGCCATCTCGGCGATTTTGCGGGTAAAGGCTTCCGCGCGCGTCGCTCGATCAAGGGTTTGCCGAAAGCGGGCAGTGGCGATCAACTCCATCGTCCGCGTGATCTTGCGGATGTTGCGGATCGCTTTACGCCGCTTGACAAGTGCACGAGTGCTGGCCATGGCGAATCAATGCTTTCTTAATGTTTGCGTTTAGTTCGATTTTTGAGCCAACGTTCGAATGATTTTTGGCTTTCGCCCGAGGGTTGACCCAGCAGCAAATTGCGAACGCTGATGTCCTCGTCCAAGTCGTTCCAGTGGATTCCTTCTCCGTCGCCAATCAGTTTCCAGTTGTTGCGTTCTTTGGCAGTGGCGTGATTGAGCCTCGGATACCAAACCAACGGAACGATGATAGTCCGCCCATCCATCAATTGAACGGTGATGTCCTCTTTGGTAACCATCACCTCAGATGCTTGGACATGAATTTCAGCCGCTAAAGTAGTCATCCCAGCACCTCATCAACTCCTCTTGATTATGCTCGACTAACGCTTCGATTTTTGCCAACTCCGTCCCTTTGAACCCCTTATTTGTTCTAAATCGAACCGGGGCCAACCAAAACTTTGCCTGACACCTATCGCGCTCCACATGAACATGAGGAGGTTCCTCTCGGTCTCCCGCATAAAAAAAGAAACGATAAGGTCCAATCCGGAGTACGGTGGGCATAACGAATCAATTATATTTTTGATAATCCTCGGGAAAACAAATGAAGCCGAATCCTTGGTAATATGCCAAGGTGTGGAAGCGATCCTGTTCAACCCGTTTTTTCACTGCCGCCACGAATTCTTCATCGTGGGGCACTACTTCCACGACAGCCTGTCCGCCCACATAATCACAACGCATGATGCGAAAGACTTTGTCCCTCCAGCGGAAGGGCTGTCCCTGAATGCTCGCAACGGTTAATGTTTGATCCATGCCCTTCTCCTTGACGAGAGTTCGCCGGTGTTCAAGGATTTGGTCCGCATCTTCTTCCTGCAAAAGTTCCCGAACCTCAAATCCCTCCCAATTTCCATTCGCGACCGCCTCGTCCATTTCCTTTTGGCGGGGAGTGCGGGTGTCGGAAGGTTTTGAGTTTAACGCCATGTTGATCAATACGCCGTGATGACAAAAACGACCTTTAAATCCGTCACTTCCGATTCATTATAACGCCATACCAGTGTAATTTTCCGACCGGATGGACACGCCCCGCGACTGACCATTATGATCCGCGTCCGGGTGATCGCCTTTCCTGATGTCTTCTCGATTGTGCCAAGCGAATTCCACTTCGTCCGACGAAAGCGCGTGACTGTTGATTTTTTGAAGATTCCATTCAATCCAAACGAAATCCGCCACAGTATCATCATCCCGCCTTGAACTGCGGCTGGAAGAACTCGATCGCCGCTCCCAGGAGCTTCTCGTTCTCAGGTGTCAGCTTCCGATCCTTGACGAGCCGATTGCGGACATCGGTTTTCTGCTCTTTCATGTAAGCCAAGAACTGTTTTTCCCAGGCCGGCACTTGCTTGATCGGCACCTTGTCGAGGAAGCCCTTGCTGCCGGCGTAGATAATCATGACCTGGTCGATGACGTTCATGGGGTGAAACTGCGGTTGCTTGAGAATTTCCACCATGCGGTAGCCGCGGTCGAGTTGCGACTGGGTTGCTTTGTCAAGCTCGGTGCCTAGTTGGGCAAATGCCTCCAGTTCGCGAAATGCCGCCAGGTCGAGCCGCAAGCTGCCGGCGATTTGCTTCATCGCCGGAATCTGGGCCTTGCTGCCGACACGCGAGACCGAGATGCCCACGTCGATGGCGGGCCTGATGCCGGCGAAGAACAGATCGGGCTGAAGGTAAATTTGGCCGTCGGTGATCGAGATGACGTTGGTCGGGATATAGGCGGAGACCTCGCCTTCGAGCGTTTCGATGATTGGCAGAGCGGTCAAGGAGCCGCCCGTGTTGGCCACCTTGGCGACTTTGCACCCCGGGAACTTCGCCAGGTCATGCTTTTCGGCGTGTTCCTTGTCGAGAGGGCCAACGTACACTTTGGCCTTTTCGCCTGCCTGGCGCTTGTCTCCCTGGACATTGTTGATGGCCCAATCATCTTTCACCTGAGAGACATCCGCATCTTGGGGCACGATCACCCAGCGCTCGGCGAGCTTGGCGGAGCGTTCAAGCAGGCGGGAGTGGCAATAAAAGATGTCGCCGGGATAAGCCTCGCGTCCGGGCGGCGCCGCATTAGCAGCGACAATTCGCGGTAGGCGGCCGCCTGCTTGGTGAGATCGTCGTAGATGCACAGGGTATCGCGCCCCTGCTCGTACATGTAAAACTCCGCAAGCGAAGTTCCGGAGTAGGGAGCGATATATTGCAGCGGCGCGGGATCGGAGGCAGACGCCACCACGACGATGGTGTAATCCATGGCGCCGTTGGCCCGCAACGCTTCGACGATGCCGGCCACGGTCGCTTCCTTTTGGCCGATGGCGACATAGACGCAGATGACGTTCTCTTCCTTTTGATTGATGATCGTGTCGATGGCGATGGCGGTCTTGCCGGTCTTGCGGTCGCCGATGATGAGCTCGCGCTGGCCGCGGCCGATCGGCGTCATCGAGTCGATGGCTTTGATGCCCGTTTGCAGCGGCTGGGTCACGGGTTGGCGGGCGGCCACGCCGGGAGCCATGAACTCAACGGCGCGCGTTTGGTTGGTGACCACGGGCCCTTTGCCGTCGAGCGGCACGCCGAGCGGATCGACGACGCGGCCGATGAGGGCATCGCCGACGGGCACGCGCAACAACTGCCCGGTCGTGCGCACTTCGTCGCCTTCGGCGATTTGCAGGTACTCGCCCAGAATGATGACGCCGACGGAGTTCTCTTCGAGGTTGAAGGCCAGTCCGCGCACCTTTCGTCTTGGTGAACTCGAGCATTTCGCCGGCCATCACGCCGGCAAGGCCGTAGACGCGGGCGATGCCGTCGCCCACTTCCAAGACGCGGCCCACTTCGCGGGTGTCGAGCTTGGACTCGTATTGGCTGATTTCATTCGCCAGAACTGAAACGATCTCGTCGGCTTTGAATCTCATGACTGCTTCTCGCTATTATTTGATCGCGTAAGGTGTCTAGTCGGTTTCGGACGGAGGCGTCATATTGGATGTCGCCGATGCGGATCTTGAGTCCGCCCAAAAGGGCTGGATCGATCTCGGGGATCAATACGGGCTCACGGTGAAATTGCGCACGCACGCTTATTTCCAAGCGGGTGCGGGCTTCGTCGGGCAAGGGAATGGCGCTGGTGACGATCACGCGCAAACGCCGGTTACGCTCATCGAACATTTCAATCGCCGAGGTCAGGATCGGCCTGAGCAAGTTCAAACGCTCATGGTCGTTGAGAACTTGCAAGAAGTTCATGAACGTGTCAGTGGCGCGCCCCTGGAAGATCTTCTGCAGCGCCGCATGGCGCTCATGGCGGCCGATGGCGGCGCTCGAAAGCAGCATCTCCAAGCGAGGCTCGCGCGCGAATACGTCACGAACGAGCGAATCGAGCTCCGCCAGCACGGTGTCGGCCTCGGCGCGCTGGCCAGCGGTGTCCAGCAGCGCCGTGGCATAGACCTTGGCGATGCGGCGAGCGCTGACATCGGCTTTGTCGTGAAATTCGCGTACGCTGGGTTCGGTCATAGGATTATCCGTGGTTGGCGGATTGGCCGAGTTCGCCAATCGCCTCATCGAGCAGGCGATTATGGTCTTCCGCCGTCAGCGAGCGGCCGATGGCCTTGGCGGAAATCAGCGTGGCGAGTTGGGCGGCCTGGCTCCATAACTCTTGGAGGGCCTGGTCGCGCGCGGTCTCGATTTCGCGCCTCAGCCGCTGCCGCTCCGCTTGGATTTCCTTGGTGGTCTGGGTCCGCGTCTCTTCCTTGAATGCTTCCGCCTCGCGCCGCGCTTGATCCATGATCTTGGGGATCTCGGCATAGGCCTCGTCCATCTTGACCTTGAATTCCTGCGAGATGCGCTCCGTGTCGGCGCGGGCACGCTTGGCTTCCTCGACGCTGCTTCGAATGGTTTCCTCGCGCTTTTGCAAGCCTTCCAGCATCGGCCCCCAAGCCATCTTGCGCAGCACGATCAGCAGCAGCACAAAGATCACGATCGCCCAGAGAGCTAGGTCATATTGGGGGCTAAGCGGATTCTGAATCTCGGCCTCGCCTTCCAACTCCTCAACATGGCCGGCCCGCAGCGCGGCGAGGAGCTCCTCCTTCTCGGCCGGCTTGGTCATGTCAAATTGCCTTGCCTTATGGTTGACGCGGGCCTTGTACTTCGTGAAGGCCGGACCGTGCCCTTCACCTTCTTGAACGTCATGGCTGCCGGCCGGCACGACGTTGTGCTTCTCCTCCGCGCGCACGCCCGGACAGCAGACAAGCAACGCCAGCAAAACAAACAAGCCAACGCCAAGATGACGCTGCCGCATAGCTACCTCATCGGAAAGGAACCGTCAAACGTTGAACCAGCCGAGCGCGGCAGCCGCGGCTTGCGGCGACGCCGTGGACTTAGCCTTTGATCAAGCAAACCAGGAGCGCAAAGAAGGTGGCCCCTTCGAGCAGGGCGGCGATGATGATCATGGCCGGCTGAATCTTGCCGGCAGCCTCGGGTTGCCGGGCCATGCTTTCCAGGGCGGCGGCGCCGATTTTGCCGAAGCCGAACCCGGCGCCGAGGATCACCAAGCCGGCGCCGATCGGACGCGCCATATAAAACGTTGGCAATACTGCCCGTGCCCGGTTGGGCCAATGCCGGACTCGCGCAATACCATCATCACCAGAATCGCCAACATAGCCAGGCCGTACGTCTTCATTACTTTCTCCTACGTGAAAAACATGAACATGGATCAAATGCACACGGTTCCACGAACCGTGCCGGCAGACTTGCTAATGCTGCGGATGCAACGCCATACCTAAAAACAATGCCGTTAAAAACGTGAACACATATGCTTGCAAAAACGCCACGAACAACTCCAACAGACTCAGGGCCGTCACTCCAAACACGCTTGAAGCAGCCACGCCCCAAAAAAGGAACGGCCCCTCGTGCTTGACGAGGATGATGAACACCAAGATGAACGCCAGCACGATGTGCCCGGCGAACACGTTGGCGAACAACCGCACTGCCAGCACGAAGGCTTTGATGAAGTTACCGATGACCTCGATGCCCACGATCAACGGCACGACGAAGTAGCCCATGCCAAACGGTATTTCAATGTGCGGAACATACGATTGGAGATAGTGCTTGACTCCCATTCGTAGAACAGCAGTGCCGTGAATGAAAAAGAAAGTCACGATCGCGAGCGCCGCAGTCACGCTGAAGCTGGCTGTCGGCGATCCCAGAAACGGGAAGAGGCCAAACAAATTGCAAAAGAGAATGAAAAGAAAGGTTGTCCACAAATAGGGCACGTAGTGATCCGCGTCATGTCCGATACAAGGCTTGGCAACCTCGTCGCGAATGAATGTCAGCATGCTCTCGAAGCAATTCCACCAATAGCCGCGCGGCGCGGAGCCGTCTTTCGCCTTATTCGCGAGCGGGACATAGATGAGCAAAATGATAACGCAGGCCGCCACCATCAGCACTACGTATTTGCTGATGGGATACGGCAACTCCAGAATCTGGTCGTGAAAGAAATGCCAATTGTAAGTGTCCTGCACGTGATCGAAAGCGCTCTCGGCAAACATCTGCACCATCTCCGGCAACACAAATCGCGCGGCCTCGCAGGCTAGGCAAGGCTGTCTTGTTTTTTGTTTAGAACGAGGATCGTCTCGACGGCGAGGATGAACATATAGAAAACGGCCAGCCATAGCCAGAAGCCGGTCGTGAACATCTCGGGAAGCGCGTAATTAAGCAGCAGCCCGCCTCCCAAAGCGAAAACCAAACGCACCCCCGTGCCCCCCAAGACGGCCACCAGCTGTTTTTCCGGCGCATCGCCCGCCCGCAGCGCCCATGCCAATGTTACCAGTGCGGGCACCAGGCACAAACCAAGTGCCGCCGAACTCTCCAGCCACACGGCATTGCCCCAAAGGAGCCAACTCGGATAAATGAGCACGCCCCACAAAAGGATGGTGCTGCCGGCAAGCGAACCAAGCTTTTTCATGGCTTGCGGCCCTTCGGCGGGTTGGCGTCATCATCCCGTGTGAGCACAATCAAATGACCGATTCCCAACACCAAGCCGGCAACAACTCCAATCACCAGAATCCAGGGCGACGTGTCAAGCTGCTGATCCAGCCACCAGGCCACCACGATCGGCACCACCATCTCCACGCCGACTTGAGCCATGGCGTAGTACCGCCCCAACTGGCGGCGGGTCGGGGCTTTCCGAAGATGGCATAATCCACCAAAACGGCCAACTTTGTAGGTGGTCATTGTCAGAACCATCACACGGAAGTCAATGCTTATTTGTGAAAAATTTCGCGAAGTGGCAAACTTGGCCGGTTGTATCAAAAAAAAGCGAATTTTTTCTTGATTTTTGGCTAAACGTATGCACTCTCAGTGTTTTTTCAGGTTGACACTCATGCGTCTTTCACTGTATCATCTGCTAATTCCTGCCTGCCACCCGGTGATTGCTGGGTTTCCTCCCGTGCCTTGCCCCCTCCCGAAAGGATTCAGGGAGCTTAATCCGCAAGGATGCCTTCCTAAACCCCTTACGCACCTCGCTGCAGGTGACCACGGAGCGGTGTCGCATGTCAAAAGACAGGTTCCAGGCTCGAAGTAAAAAAACGCTTGCGGACCTAGCACGCAAAAAGGGCATCTCGGGCTGGCATGGGATGCGCAAAGATGAGTTGGCGGCAGCCCTCGCTCGCCTCGCCGGTCCCAAACAAAAAAACAAGAAGAGCAAAGCCGTCGCTGCCAAGCACCTCCGCTCCAGGCCGCAGACGGCTGCGGCGCGCAATACCAACGGCACGGCGTCCGGCGAAGAGCAAGTGGAACGCAGTAAGTACGATGTCGGCGTCCCCACCAAAGACCTGTCCGTGAAAGTTCCCAAAGACTTGCCCGGCGGCTATGGCAAAGACCGCATCGTTTGCATGGTGCGCGATCCGTATTGGCTGCACACCTATTGGGAATTGACGCGGCAAGCCGTCCAACGCGCCGAGGCGGCCCTGGGCCAAGACTGGCATGGCGCCAAGCCCATTTTGCGCGTGCTCGATGTGAGCAGCGTCGATACCACCAGCACTGCTGAGTCAATCGTTCGCGACGTCGAAATCCACGGCGGCGTCAACAACTGGTATCTCGAAGTCCAAAACCCGCCTAGGTCCTATCGAATCGACATCGGCTACTTATCCCGCAACGGCCAATTTTATGTCTTGGCGCGCTCCAACGTCGTTTCCACCCCGCGCGCCGGCATCAGCGACGTCATCGACGAGAATTGGGCCGATCTTGACACCGCCAAAGCTGACCGCATTTACGCCATGTCCGGCGGCTTCGATCCGACCGCCAGCAGCCTCGAACTCAAGCAGCTGTTCGAGGAACGGCTGCGTCGGCCGATGGGTAGCCCGGCGGTGACCAGTTTCGGGTCCGGCGCTTTCCAATATGGCAAATCACGCCAGTTCTGGTTCCAACTTGACGCCGAATTGATCGTCTACGGCGCCACCGAGCCGACCGCCAAGGTGACTCTCCAAGGCGAACCCGTCAAGCTCCGACCCGACGGCACCTTCACGATGCGTTTCAGTCTACCCGACAGCCGCCAAATCATCCCCGCCGTCGCCGCCTCCGCCGACGGCATCGAGGAACGCACCATCGTCTTGGCTATCGAGCGCAACACCAAGCATCTTGAGCCGATGATCCACGAAGTCAATGAAGGCACGTAGGTTAGGTTTCCAACCTGACCGGACATTCGTTAAGTCGGGAACGGTCAGGTTGGGAAACCTTAACCTACGTCCACGCCCTCGTCCACCGTCAGTTGCGCAGAACGCTTTCGTCAATGCGGCGTGTGATCGGCCCAACGGCGCCATCGCCGATCGTTCGTCCGTCCACTTTGGTTACCGCCGCCAAGCCTCCCATCGTGCCTGTGCAAAACATCTCCTCAGCCCGATAGACTTCTGTTAGCGACAGATCGCATTCCCTACAAGGAATACGCAGCCGGCCGCACAGTTGCAACAGAACCGCGCACGCGTGATGCCTTCCGGGCAGGCGACCGTACGGCTCGTTAACACACTTCCTCGGGCCACCAAAAACAAATGCGTGGCGTTGGTTTCCGCCACGAAACCACGTTGATCGAGCATCAGGGCGTCATCGTCCGCATCGGCGTTGTTGGCTTCGATCTTGGCGAGGATCGACTGAATCAGATTCGTGTGATGGATCTTGGGATCAAGGCAATCCGGCGGAAAGCGGCGGATGCTGCTGGTTATCAGGGTAAGTCCATTTTGATCGTAAACGGGTGGCTTGAATTCCGCCAATACGATCAACGTCGGCCCCGACTGGTTAAGACGCGGATCCATGCCGGAGGTGATCTTGACTCCCCGCGTCAGGGTCAAGCGAATATGAACGCCGTCCACCATCTTGTTGGCGCAGAGTGCGGCGAATCTGTTCGGTGATCTCTGCATGCGACGGAATGCTCGTGAACGCCAGCGCCAGCGCGGAGGAACGCAGGCGATCGAGATGCTCGGTGAGCCTGAAAATCTTGCCGCTATAGAGCCGCAAACCTTCCCAAACGGCGTCGCCGCCTTGCACGACCGAATCGAATGGGCTGATGCGGCCTTGATCGCGATGCACCAATTCGCCATTGATGTTGACGATCAAGTCGCGATTTTGCTCGTGAAAGACTTGCAGCATTGATTAATCTACAGCATTCACGCAGTGGTGCCACTGCCCGACCGCATTTGGGAGATGCGGTGATGTTCGGGCCAAGGCTCGATCAAGATCAGCATCCGCACGTTTCAATTAACGAAGCCGCAGCGCGTGCAATTTCTCATAACAAGCCAAGCATTCTTCATGAACGTCGTCGTTCTTTCGCCGGCAGCGTGCCGGCACGCGACTGATAAGGCCGAAAGCCCGTGGACGTTTCCACTTCCTTGTACCAATGCTTGGCCCAGACGCCATCGGTCGGTCGCAAGCCCCGGTGCCCACGAAAGCATGGCGTCCTCGAACGGAACACCAACACAGTCGCATAACAAGCCGAGAAGTTCACGCGGCCTGTTCTGCACATCCTTGGCATCCATGACAGGAGGCGTTGCCGCCTGGCGGGCGCTGACCCAGTTATAGATGTCCAATTGTTGTGGAAAACCCGTGTCCAACGCTGTCGCCGTGCCGATGATCTTCGCGTACGACAAGCAGGACGTCGCGCGGATCGCGAATCAAAAAACAATTAGTCACTTGCATCAGCCAGCCGCGATCCATGCCGGGCAGCAAATGGTGCGTCATGTGCTTTTGAAAGAACACCCCTTTGCCGTCTGGGATGGGGCCCGTCAGCCAGGCGGTTACTTTGTTTGCATCCGTTTCTCCCGTCCGAATGATTTCGTCGGCTCCGGGATGCTCTTTGCCGGTTGCCTTGAGGTAATGTGCATAAAGCGGCTCGTCGCAGACGAACGTATCCGATCGGTTGCCCCACGCGCACATCATGGCCGTGGAGATATTTCGCGGCCCGGACCACATGGCTAAGCGAAGCGGTTGAGGCACCGTCATTTCTTCTTTTTCCGCAATTTGTCGATAAATCGCTGATGTTCCCTGCTGGCCAATCCTTTTTGTGTGGCTTTATACATTTTTGCCATATCACCGGCGATCAATGCTTGCGGCGTCGAGCCATAATCCGGGGAAACATTTGCTCCTGAAAATGCCATCCTTATCCGCGCCGAGGGAGTTGAATTTGGAGCCCGCGGCGTATGAACCAGTCAAACGCTTGATCCCGCGTGCGCCAGACGATGTATTCGCGGACGCCGTTGCGTTGATAGGCGCGGAGCTTTTCATGAAGATCATAGCTAGCGGAACTGGCGGCAACCTCGGCGACCAGGTCCGGTGCGCCGAGAACGTAACTATCGCTTCCAACCGTCGCTTGGCCGCCGCACTCCGGAAGAATTCGGAGATAAGCATCCGGTTGCGGCATGTTCTCGCCAAGCTGAAGCCTAACAGTAGCACTGTCACCGCCCGTGATTCCTGGAGTAAAAACACGATATGTCCCCAGCCAGGTGATTAAATCGAAGTGAGGAATGGCATGCACGTCATCCGCAAACCGGCGATGGCATGATAGACGACTCCCTCGATCAACTCCGCTTTTTTCACATTAGGCATCGCCTGGTAGCGGTGCTCGAACTCGGCGACGCTCAGGTGATCACCATGTTCCAACGGGGGCAGTTGGGGAATTGCGGACATTCTGAAGGTTCCTGTGCGACGGTGTCGACTTCATTTTAACTCAAAATCTCCCGCACCACATTGCCATGCACATCCGTCAGCCGGAAATCGCGCCCCTGAAAGCGGAACGTGAGCCGGCGTGTGGTCGAAGCCGAGCAGGTGCAGGATCGTCGCTTGCAAATCGTGTACGTGGACGGGATTGTCGCCGACGTCGAAGCCCAGCTCGTCGGAGGTGCCGTGGCTCATGCCGGGCTTCAAGCCGCCGCCGGCCATGAAGATGGTGAACGAGAACGGATGATGATCGCGGCCCAGGTTCGCGCTGGCAGCAGTGCGGCCTTCGCGGAACGGCGAGCGGCCAAACTCGCCGCCCCAGACGACAAGCGTCTCTTCCAACAAGCCGCGCTGCTTCAAATCTTGGATCAAAGCAGTGACGGCTCGATCCATTGGGCGGCACTTGGTGCGCAGGCCGTCGGTGATCGCCTCGCCCGGATTGGTGCCGTGGAAGTCCCAGCCCCAGTCGTGCAACTGGACAAAGCGCACGCCTTGCTCGACGAGGCGGCGGGCCAGCAGGCAATTGTTCGCGAAGCTGGCGGCGCCGGGTTGGGCGCCATAGCGGTCGAGCGTTTGCCGAGTTTCGCGGGAGATGTCCATGACCTCGGGCACCGCCGTCTGCATGCGAAATGCCAGCTCATATTGCGCAATGCGCGTGCGCGTCTCAGGGTTGCCGAGCTCGCGCTCTTGCATCTCGTTGAGGTCGCGCAAGGCATCCAAGCTCAGGCGGCGTAGCGGGCGGTCCATGCCGCGCGGGTTGGAGACATAAAGAACGGGATCGCCCTGCGAGCGGCACTGCACCCCCTGGTAAATCGACGGCAAAAAGCCGTTGGCCCAATCGCTGTTGCCGGCGCTGGGAAAGACGCCGCTGGAGACAAGCACGATGAAGCCGGGCAGGTTTTGGTTCTCCGAGCCGAGACCGTAAGTCACCCATGAGCCGAGCGAAGGCCGGCCAAACTGCGCGGAGCCGGTGAACAACAACAATTCCGCCGGCGCATGGTTGAACTGATCGGTGTGCATCGACTTGATGAAGGTCAAATCGTCGGCGATGGTCGCCAAGCGCGGCAGCGCCTCCGAAACCCAGGCGCCGCTGCGGCCATGCTGGGCGAATCGTTGCGGCGTGCCCAGAAGCTTGGGCGTGCCGCTGGTGAAGGCGAAGCGCCGGCCCTTCAAAAACGTCTTGCGGGACAGTCCTGGCCGTTGCGGCGCACCAGCTCGGGCTTGTAATCGAACAAGATCGAGGTGCGGCGGCGAGCCCGCCATGTGCAGATAGATGACGTTCTTCACTTTGGCGTGGAAAGTGCGGCTGCCGCGGCGTCCATCGGGTTTGCCATGCCGGCGCCGCTGTGCCGTTCTTGGTCCCGCCCCCAGAGCAGCGACAACGCCAAGCCGCCCAGCCCGACCTGGCAATTGCCCAAGAATTGCCGCCGCGTGATGTCCAAACCGCTCGTGCATGTCCATCATCAAAGTCCACTCCAAGCCGCGGGATGAGGTACTCCGAATCCCGCGGATAACTCCCCGCCCCCCCTTCGAAGGTGGGTATGATCACTTACCTCTTCACCAGCATCTCATCCAAATTCAACAGCACATTGCCCACCACCGTCCACGCCGCCAAATCGCTCGCGTCCATTCCAGCAGGCAGTGGCCCAAGCGGCTCGCGTCGCCAGGGCCAGCGCTTCCTTGGAATGCCCAGCGAAATCTTTGGCGTGCCTTGTGAAACAACTCCGTCAGGCGGCGTGCCTCCATCGGCGCTGGGCGGCCGCGCCAGGCAAAGACGGAAGCCATAGGCGACCTTGCTTTCCGATCGTTGGGCCGCCTTCTTTGACCATGCGCCGCGCCAGCGCCTGGGCCGCCTCGACATAACACGGGATCGTTGAGCGTCACCAGCGCTTGCAGCGGCGTATTGGTGCGCGGCCGGATCACCGAGCAAACGGTCCGGCTCGGCGCGTCGAAAGTGACCATGGAAGGGTAGGGCGTCGTCCGCCGCCAATAAGTGTAAAGGCCGCGCCGATATTTGTCGGCTCCGGTGCTGTCGGTCCAATCCGTCCCGGGGCCGAAGGCGGCGCTGAGCCCCGACTTCGGTTGCGGCGGGCGCACCGATGGTCCATACATCTTGCTGCTCAAAAGTCCGCTCACGAATAAGCGCCTGATCGCGGATCGTCTCCGCTGAGCTGCGAAAACGCGGCCCTCGCGCGAACAGGCGATTTTCCGGATCGCGCTCGGACAAGCGCGGCGCTGATCTTGTGACGATTGGCGATAGGTCGCGGACGTCATCAGCAGCTTGAGAAGGCGTTTGACATCCCATGGCGTCACACGGCCGTCTGGATCGGCCGTCGGTGACATGAACTCCACGGCCAGCCAATCCAAAAGCTCGGGATGCGTCGGCAGCGGACTGCGCTGGCCGAAATCTTCGGGCGTCTGCACCAGGCCGACGCCGAAAATGTGCTTCCCAATAGCGATTGACGGTCACGCGGCTGGTCAACGGATTGCGTTCATCGACCAGCCATTTGGCCAGCGCCAGCCGGTTGGCCGGCATGCCTTTGGGAAGCGGCGGAAACAACGCGGGGATGCCCGGCTTGACTTCCTTGCCCTGATTAAGCCAATCGCCGCGGATGTGAACCTTGGTCACGCGTTTCTTGCCGTCGGGCAACTCGCGCATGATCGGCGTGGCCACCGGTTGAATCTTCTTCAGCTCCGCCTCGGCTTGCTTGATGGCCGCCTGCAAATCCTTGTCATCCGGCTCCTTGGCGAGCTTTTTTTGAAGCTCCGCGAGTTGGGCCTCCAGGGCGCTTTTCTGTCTTCGCTTGCTCGGGCGAAAAGTAGATCTGATTCGGGCTATTATCCGCCTTGTCCGAGTCCTCGCTTTGGTTGAAGATCGCGAAAACCTGGAAGTATTCGTCGTGAGTGATGGGATCGAACTTATGGCTATGGCACTGGGCACAGCCCATGGTGATGCCCATCCATACCTGGAACGTCGTGTTGACGCGATCGACCACCGCGATGTTGCGAAATTCCTCGTCGCTGGTGCCGCCCTTCGGTGTTGGTCAGCGTGTTGCGATGGAAAGCGGTGGCGATGATTTGGTCGGTGGTTGGGTTTGGTAGCATGTCGCCGGCAATTTGCTCGATCGTGAACCGATCGAACGGCATGTTGGCGTTGATGGCCTTGATGACCCAATCGCGGAATTTCCAGATCGTGCGCGGCTGGTCCTCGGCGTAGCCGTTGGAATCGGCGTAGCGCGCCAGATCGAGCCAGACTTGTGCCCAGCGCTCGCCGAACGCCGGCATAGCCATGAGACGATCGAGATATTGCTCATAGGCGTCGGAGCTTATTGTCGTTGACGAAGCGATCCACCATGGCCAACGTCGGCGGCAGGCCCGTGAGGTCAAGCGCCGCGCGCCGCGCCAAGGTGTAACGATCGCTTCGGGTGTCGGTGTCAGTCCTTCCTTTTCCAGGCGGGCCAGAACGAAGTAATCGATTGGATTGCGTGGCCAAGTTTTATTGTTGGTCGCGGGCAGCGGCGGTCGCTTCGGAGCGATGAACGCCCAATGCCGCTGATACACCGCTCCTTCGGCGATCCACTGTTTGAGCAACTCCTTTTCGGCTGGCTTTGAGTTGTTTGTGGGTGCCCGGCGGCGGCATGCGCTCCTCGTCCGCCGCGAAGATGCGCTCGATCAGTGCGCTCTCCTTGAGGTTCCGGGAACAATCGCGCGAGCCCGCTTTGAGCACCTTGGTCGCCGCCTCGGGCACGTCGAGACGCAAGCCGGCCTTGCGCGATTTTTCATCCTGGCCATGGCAAACGAGACAATTGGCGGAGAGGATCGGCAACATGTCGCGGCATACTGGACCTTGGCCAGCGTGGCATGCGGCGTTGTTTGCGCGGAAACTCGAACTGCCCCGAGCACGCCGGCAACTAAAACAGCGCTTACGAAAAACCAGCGTGTCATAGAACGCCTTTCTTCGAGCCATTGCATGGGGCCTGGATAAAACGGCGAAGCGGCAGCGCTTATTTTGGCAGTTGGAGCGGCGGATGTCAAAAAGGAATTGGCACGCGCCAAGGCGGAGATTGCTATGGCCAAAGTTCACGATGCCTTGGTGGAATGGATTCGTGCGAAACAAATAATTGGCGGGGGGGTTCGCGATGCGTTACCGTGCGCACCCTTTCGACGGAACCAGGTCAAACCGGAAGTATCGCGGTTGCGCATCTCGCGGAGCAAGATGAGTACACACTAGTCGCCAAGGGTTATGCAGCTGCGGCCGTCAACAAACGGTGAAATGAAGAGGGCCTAGTTCCGTCACCGCATTCATCCGCATCGCTCACGGGTTCGTTATTTTAACATTTTACGCAAGCCGACGAAAAAAGTCTTGACATTTCTCTCCTAATTGTATTATTGTCTTAATACAAGATTCATGGAGGCGGCCCTAATTATCCCGATGCAACTTCACATTTCAGCCAATGACGGCGTGCCGATCTATTTGCAGATCGTCCAGCAGATCAAGTATCTGGTGGCCGCGGGGCGGCTCGCCGCCGGTGAAGAGTTGCCGGCGATTCGGGTGTTGGCCGAAAAACTGCTCGTCAACCCGAACACCGTGGCCCGCGCTTACCGAGAACTGGAAACGGCGGGCATTGTCACCAAGCGCCGCACCGCGGGCACGTTTGTCTCCGATACTGGCTCCCCGTTGGCGCGGCGCGAGCGCGTGAAAATTCTCACCGAGCGCATCGACGCGTTGTTGGCCGAGGCTCGGCAAATGAACATTGACCTTGATGAAGTGTTGGAGCTCATGCGTGAGCGTGACAAACTTTTGCAGCAACCAGACCAACGGGAAGTGCAATCATGAATGCGAATGACGTCCATGAGCAGACAGTCTCCCCCCCTTACAAAGGGGGGGCGGGGGGGTCGGGGAACCCGTGATCGCCATCGATGGTTTGACGCGGCGTTTCGGTGCCCAAGGCGGCGCTCGATGATGTCAGCCTGCGAGTGCCGCGCGGCATTGTCTTCGGGCTGGTCGGCGCCAACGGCGCCGGCAAGACGACGCTCATCAAGCACGTGCTCGGCTTGCTCAAAGCGGAAGCGGGCTCGGTGCGTGTATTTGGGCGTGATCCGGTGGCTGATCCGGCGGCGTGTCCTGGCACGCATCGGCTATGTGTCCGAGGAGCATGACCTGCCGGGCTGGATGCGCGGTCTGGGAGCTGCTGCGCTATCACCAGGCATTTTTTCCGAAGTGGGACCCCGCGTTCGCCGAGGAGTTACGCGACCGTTTCGAGTTGGACGCCACCGCCAAAGTTAAAAACCTATCCAAAGGCCAGCGGGCCCGCGCCGATCTGCTGGTGGCGCTGGCCCATCGGCCCGAGCTTTTGGTTCTGGATGAGCCGTCCTCGGGGCTTGACCCGATCGTGCGGCGCGACATCTTGGAAGCGATCATCCGCGCCATCGCGGATGAGGGGCGAACGGTGCTGTTTCTCGTCGCATTTGCTCAACGAGGTGGAACGAGTCTCCGATCATGTGACCATGATCAACAAGGGCAAGATCGTCTTCAGCGCACCGCTCGACGACATCAAGGATACCCATCGCTGCCTGACGTTACGTTTCGCCGAAGCACAGGCCCGGCCGCCGCAACTTGCCGGCGTCTTGACCTGGGAAGGCACGGGCCACGAATGGACGGCCGTCTATCATGGCCAGCCGGCCGAATTGCAGGCGGCGGCGGCGCGATGCGGGGCGCAGGTGCTGGACAAGCGCGTCCCGTCGCTCGATGAGATCTTCGTGGCTCGCGTCGGCTCGCCGAATCCCGACCACGGTGGAGGACTGAGCCAATGCTACCCACGTCGCTCGCGCTTGCCTGGCCGCTTTGGCGGCGGCACCGCTGGGGATTGACTCTGTCGCTTGGCTATCTGTCTTGCGTCGTCATCGTGGTGGCCGCATTGCCCCTGGCGAGTCTCGGGCCGATTACGGTCACCAAAATCCTGACGCCGCTGGTCATGCCGCTTATCGCCGTGCCGACTTATTTGATGACCGTTTTCAGCTTCGGCAATGACGTCGATGTCAACATGCCGGAGTCGTGCTTTCCTCGAAGCCTCTTCCAGACTGCCGGTGCCGACCCGCGCTTTGTTTGGTTGGCATGCGGCGTACGGGGCAGCTGGCGGCCTTCTTCGCTCTGGTTCATCACGGCCTGGTTTATACTCGGGCCGTGGCTGGCGCTTTGGGATTTGACCGTGCCGCTATGGTGGCCGGCCATGCTGGTGCGTGGCCACGCAAGCCTGGTTCCAGGCGGTGCTCTGGTCACCCGTGGGCTTGCCGGGCATCCGTATTTTCCTCATTGCTGTGATCGTGCCCGCTCCGATCTTGGCGGCCCAGTCTTGCGTGACCGGTGGGCTACCCGAGGGAATGGTTGTGCTCGCATCATCAGCTTCGCCGCGGTGACCGGCTGGCTCGTTGGCTACTTCGGTATCAGGAAAGGCCGGCGTGGCGACGTGCCCGACTGGACCTCACATTCCAATTGGCTGAGACACCTGGCCTTTTGGCGGCTGCGGCGGCGCGAGCCTTTCGCGAATGCCGCGCAGTGCCCAGGCGTGGTTCGAGTGGCGCCGCACCGGCTTGGCACTGCCCGTGATGACCGGCTTGGTGCTGCCGGTTCGCCTTGTTGCCGCTTGTTTTCGGTCAGAACGATGCCATACCCACCTGGCGCACCCTGCTGGGCACCCTCGGCGTGCCCGTGTTGCTGGCAGGGCTTGCCGGCACGACCGTGAGCGGCAAAAATCGCTTGGGTCAAAGACTATTATGGCGTCGCGCCGTTCGACCGCGAGTTTACCGATGAGCACCGCCGCGATGGTGGGCGCCAAGCTAAAAGCCGCCGCCATCAGCACGCTGGCCACTTGGGTTCTGGTGATCGTGTCTGTCTCTTGCCATGTTGGTGGCCACCGGGACGATCGGCGAGATGACCGAATGGTGGCGGCGCGGGCTTGCAAGATTTTCCGCCGCGGAAATCGTCACTGTGATCATTGCCGCCGGCGGTCATGCTTGTCGTGTGGACCTGGAAGCGGATGGTGGATAGCTTGTTTCTCGGCTTGACCGGTCGGAAGTGGGTTATTCAGGGCAGCATATATTTCGGCATGCTGACAATCGCAGGCGTTGTGGCCATCGCATCTTGGATCAGAAAAGATCCCAATATATACGAGAACACGCTTCAGGCCGCACCTTGGATCCTCGGCATCTTCGTTTGTTGTCGCTTGGCGTTGACAATTGGGCGGTGCGCTGGCTGCGGGTCAAAAATCTTGTTGCCTGCGCGACGATAGGGCGCGGTGTGTCGCTTGGCTCCTGTTGGGCGGCGCGCTATTCAGCATGCTCGCCTGGGCGGTGCCTGGTGAATGGGTTCCGCATCAATACCTTGCTTTCGCGGTTATCTTTGTCTTGCCGCTCGCCCGCCTTGCCGCGACGCCGTTGGCACTGGCGTGGAACAGACATCGCTGACTAAGCAAGGAGCCGCGCACGAAGTAAGCGGTTTGACTTGCCTTCAGCCAGAAAACCGCTTACTACGTGCGCGGCTCCTTCACTCGCCGCTCGCGCGCTGCTCTGGTAAAATGCCGCCATGCGCGAACTTCTCCACGAATTGACCAAATCTCTGGACACCCGCCGTCCGTGTGTTTACTGCTCGGTCGTCGAGACGCGCGGCTCGACTCCGCAAAAAGCGGGGGCGGCGATGCTGGTGTTTCCCGACGGCTCCCAAGTCGGCACGTTGGGCGGCGGTTGTGTCGAAGCCGAAGTCAAACGGCAAGCACTGCGAACCTTGGCCGATTTCCGAAGCCGCCAAGCCTGCCCTCCATTCGTTTTGTCTGGATGACAACTACGGCTGGGACGACGGGCTCATTTGCGGCGGTCGCATGAACATTCTCGCCGATCCTTTATCAGATCCGAACGTCGCCGCTTATTTCAAGCATTTGCGGCACATTGTTGAGGAGGGCAGTGGGTGCACAGAAGCGGTTGTGGTGACGGATGCGACCCGCCGTGCGCCGTTGGGCAGCCGTTATTTGTTCGATGCCTCGGATCGGCTTTTGGAGCATCTCGTCCGCGGCCGGTGCGCCGACTGGTTGTGCGGACAACTGGTGCCGCTTGGGAAGCGACCCAGACCTTATTTGGAGCAAGGTGTTGCTTACCTGCCCATTTTGCCGCGCATCACGCTGGTCATCGTGGGAGGCGGACACGTCGGCCAGGCCGTGGCCAAGCTGGCCGCGGAAGTCGATTTTAACATCTGGGTGATCGACGATCGCGAGGCGTATGTCAGCGTCGAGCGTTTCCCGACGGCAGCGCGCCGCCTTGTGGGCGACATCGGCCAAATTCTGCACGAGCTCAGTGACACCGCCCTGACGCCGGACACGTTCGCCCTCATTGCCACCCGCGGCCACGCGCGCGACGAGGAAGCCCTTTATCACCTGGCGGCCACGCGGGCGGCCTATGTCGGCATGATCGGCAGCAAGCGGAAGATCAAGATGATCTTCGAGGATCTTCGTGCTCGGGGAATTTCGGACGAGGCGCTGGCGCAGCGTCCATGCCCCGCTGGGCGTGGACATCGGCTCGCAGACTGTCGCGGAAATCGCCGTCAGCATCGTGGCGGAGTTGATCGCGGTCCGCAATCAAGGCGGCGTGGGCGAACGCACCAAGATCGGCATGTCAGTTCAGCGGTCCAAGGTTTAAGCATGCGCGTCTTCGCTCTTTTGCCCGCGGGAGGAACAAGCTCCCGCATGGGGTGTCCGAAGCTGGCTTTGGACCTGTGCGGACGAACCGTCTTGGAGCGCGTGATCGATACGGTTCGGGCGGCGAACGTTTATGAGATCCTCGTCGTGCTGGGCCCAGGCGGCGCCGACTTGCAGCCATGCGCCGACAACGCCGGCGCTCGAACCCTGCTGCTTGATCGGCAAACTAAGGATATGCGAGCGACCATCGAATGCGGTTTGCGCTGGCTTATAGGGAATGTGCAACCCCGTGACGACGACGCCTTGTTGCTGTTACCCGCCGATCATCCGGCATTATCGACGGCTCCCATCGAGAATTTGCTGAGGGCGTGGAAGGCGAAGACGGCAGACGCGACCATCTTGGTGCCGACTTATGAAGGCCGCCGCGGCCACCCGGCGCTCGATCGCATGGCCGCATGTCGCCGGCATCCTCGCGGCACCCGCAGATCAAGGCCTGAATAAATACTTTCGCGCTCACGCTGACGAAACGATGGAAGTCCCGTGCTCATCGGCTGACATTCTTTGTGATCTGGACACCCCGGCTGATTATGAGCGGCTGCGGCGGTTGTTCAAGTAGGTCCCGCCTGCCGGGCGGGACCTGGTCTCTCGCGGCATAGTCACGGTTTTGCAAAGTAGAAGTCCCGCCCGGCAGGCGGGACCTACATTTCCGTGAATACCTGATCCAGGGCGTCGGTGCTTGGGGCCGTCGTCGAATTGGGCGACGAAGGCAGCGAAGCGGCGCGAATCACGTTCGCCGGTGAGGCCGGCGGATAAATGATGGTCACTGTCGCCGCTGATGAAACGATGGCGTTGTTGACCCAATAGAAAATGGTGATCGTGAACGTCAAATTCGTGTGCCCGGCGGCGTCAGCGAGGATCGTGATCGGAATGTCGGCGCTCGTATCCCCGGCCCCGATCGTCACGTGTCCGTTCGTTTGGCTCATATAATCGACGCCGGCTTTCGCAGTGCCATCGGTCGTGCCGTAGTAAACCGTAATCGGCTGCGCCGCGGGTCCATCCAAGGTGATGGGCACATTAAACACGATGGACCCGCGCTCGGCCCCGCCGCGCTAAAGTCCGCGATGCTCACCTCGGTCCCCGCTGGCGGCGTAGCCTGCACGATGGTTCCAGTGGCGCTTTTGGCCCCCGCGTCAACCGTGGCGTTGTACGCCGCTGTCAGCACCACCGCGAACGTCTCGGGATCGGTCTCATCGCTCGCATCGCCGTTGACGGTGATCGCGATATCGCGCGATGGAGGCGAGTTGGCAGTGGCGCCGTGGGCGAAGGCGGGGAAAGTCACGCGGTAATTGTGTATGCCGCGGTAATCTTCGCCGGCTTGGGCGGAGCCGTCGCGCGTTTGATAGTAGACCGTCACCGGCTGAATCGGCACATCGTCGAGGGCGATGGTGAAATAATAGGGGACGGAGTTGCCGGAGGCGGGTTCGGTGAGGGAGGCGTAGCCGGGTTTGTAGGTGATGCTGGCGCGGCAGCTTTTCCGGCAAATCGCTTTCGATGATGGTTCCCGTTGCGATCAACGGTTGGTTAAGTGATATGGCGACGGTATTAATGTTATGACGGTTCGGAACAATCAGGTCGGGACGGCCGTCACCGTCGAGGTCGGCAACTGCCACTGTGGAAGGTGGATAACTTGTAAATCCGTTGTAACCGTTCACCATTTTCCCTTGCAAACTGGCGCAGCTGACGACGGGCTGAGTTGCTAAACTTTCGGTATGGAAGTGCCGCTGTGTCCAGGATGCCGTGAGCGAGACGCGCGCATTGCCGCTTTGGAGCGACGTGTCGCCGAGTTGGAGGCGCTCGTGCGATTTGCTTGCTCGGCTTGGCAACAATTCCACCAATTCGTCGGTGCCTCCGTCCGTCAATCCGCTCGATGCGCCCAAGCCGGTGGTTAAGAAGCCCACCGGACGCAAACCGGGCGGACAACCTGGCCACCCACCGCATCTGAAGGAACTGCTGCCGCCCGAGCGGGTGACACGCATTATTCCCATTGTCCCTGAGTACTGCGACCAATGCCGAGCGGCGCTGCCGGCGGATGCCTGTCCTGACGATCCGCCGCCGACGCGATTTCAAGTCGCCGAATTGCCGCCGCTGGTAGCTGAAATTACGGAGTACCAAGGGCAGGCCCGCACCTGTCCCTGCTGCGGTGAAGTGACACGGGCCTGCATTCCCGAAGAGATTCGGGCTCACGGTTGCGGTCCGCAACTTACCGCCACGCTCGCTTATCTGACCGGCAAACACCATCTGCCCAAACGGGCTGCCGAGGAGATCAGCGCCGACGTTTTTCAGGCTCCCATCAGCTTGGGCACGATCTCGCCTTGGAGCAAGAAGTGAGCGCGGCCTTGGAACCGGCGCACGTCGAGGCGTTGGCGGCTGTCAAACATGCCGACGTCAAAAACGTTGATGAGACCAGTTGGAAAGAGGGTCGCGACAAGCGCTGGCTCTGGGTGGCCGCCACGACCAGCGTGGCCGCCTTCGTCATTCACGGCAAGCGCAGCGTGGACGGCCTGGTTGCCTTGTTGGGCAACACCATCCACGGCATTTTGTGCAGCGACCGCTGGAGCGTTTATGATCGCTGGCCAGTCGCTCTGCGGCAAGTGTGCTGGGCACATCTCAAGCGGGACTTCCAAAAGTGTGTCGATTGCGGGGGTGCGGCCAGGCCTCTTGGCCGCGAGGGCTTGCAAATCGTCAAGGAAATCTTCACTGCCTGGCACTTGTTTCGCGGTGGCGGTTGGTCGCGTAGGCGCTTGCAAAACCGACTCGATCCCGTGGCGCGACGCTTGCGCAAGCTGCTCGACGCTGGACGCCATTGCGCCGACAGCAAAGCGGCCAACTTCTGCGCCAATCTGATCGCCTTGGAGCCGGCGCTTTGGCAATTCGCAGTCAGCGAAGGAGTCGACCCCACCAACAACCACGCCGAGCGCGTCTTGCGCCGGGGCGTGTTGTGGCGGAAGATTTCCTTTGGTTGTCACTGCGCCAATGGCTGCCGGTTTGTCGAGCGCATGCTCACCACCGTGCAAACCCTGCGCTTGCAAAACCGCAACGCGCTTCACTTCCTGATCCAAGCTGTCCATAATCACCGAGCCAAGTTGCCCATCCCGTCATTGCTAGCCGCGGACGGGTGAACGGTTACAATCCGTTTTCGCCGATAAATGCCTGTGGGCCGGCAAAGCTGGGCGTCGCCGCTCCTGGTGGGGTCGTATTCAGCAGCACCGCAGTGGAATAGGTGCCGCTTAAGGGAATGATTAAGTCGGGCCTGCCGTCGCCATTGACATCCGCTACCGCCACGAAGCGGCTTCTGCCGCCGGCAGGAAATGACTTTGGGGTGAAAGTGGGAATGGTCCCGCCGGTCGGCGTCGTGTTGAGCAGCACCGCCACTGATTTGGCGCTCGAATCGTAGCTGACAATCACCACATCGGGCTTGCCATCGCCGTTGAAGTCGCTAATTGCCACAAAGGTGTTAGCGAGGGTACCGCTGTCAATGAATCTTTCGGGGCCAAAGGAAGGAACGGGTGCATCATTGACGGTCGTGTTCAGGAGTACGCCGATCCCGGACCCAGTGAGACTAATCAGGTCACGCTTGCCATCACCATTGATGTCGGCGACTGCTAGCGAACCACTGTCGAAGCCCAGGTTAATCGGAGGGGCAAAGGAAACTATGGACGCTCCGCTTGGGGTCGTGTTCAAAAATAAAGTCGTCGGCACGCCGGAAAAATCAAGTCGGGCTTGCCGTCACCATTCACGTCAGCGACCACTGTATTAAATGGAAGGTGGGCGATGGGAATGGCTTGCTGCGGTGCGAAGGTAGGCGCCGACGCTCCCACCTCTGTGGTGTTCAGGAGCACGGACACGGTCTTGTCACGAAAGTTATTGACGACCAAGTCGAGTTTGCCGTCGCCGTTAAGATCGCTAAGGACAACGGAAGTCGGCCCTCTTCCCGTAGTGAAGGTTTTTTTGCTCGCGAATGTCGGCACAGCGGCACTCGGCGCCGTTGTGTTCAAAAGCACGCACACTGAATTGTCGGCATAGTCGGCGAGAGCCAGGTCCGGTTTACCGTCCCCGTTGACATCGCCCAGCGCAACGGCGATCGGACCGGCGCCGGTGGCGAATTGATATTCCGGGGCGAAGTCGGTGAGCTTCACGAAAAAGGTTAAGCTAGGATTGTTGTAGACGGCGTTCCCAAAGATCGGAATCGCAATTGTGGCAGTCGCTGAACCGGCGGCAAACGTGGCGATACCTGTCTCGGGAGTGAAATCCGCCCCAGGTTGCGCGGTGTCGGCGACCGTGGTGTAACCGACGGTGAGCGGCGCGGTCAGATCACCCGTACGCGTGACGGTGAAAACCATATTCGCTGTGCCACCGGGCGACGGTTCGATGGTGCTGGCGTCGGCGATGGACAGCGTAGTGGCGGGGGCCAAACGGTCTTCCAGTTGCTCCAAACGTGGGCGCGAATGCCTTTTGAAGGATGGCATCCGCATGTTGACGCCTCGGCCCATGCCGTCGCTGTGGAGTCGGCGGTTGAGGAGCATACCAACCCACCGACGAAAGAATGACATGCGCGACATGAGGCAAAACCTTCTCCGACTGCCGTCAGCGGAGCCTGAATCGGTGCCAATGGCCAAAGGGGGATATGCGATCGGCTTATTCGAGATTCATGAGTCTAACCGAGGCGGCGCCGAGGGCAAACGAAATTCGAGGAAAACGGTGGAAAATCATGTACTCATCTCGCTCCGCGAGATGAAAGAGCATCTCGCGGAGCGAGATGAGTACGACTTGCCGCGAACAGGCTGTAGTGTTCACCGGTCGCTGACAGTCACGGCTTGGGTTTATAGCGACTCCGCCGCGCCCCATCGTCAGCAACCGCTGAATCTCATCGGTCTTGAAGCCCAGCGCCATTGGCCGGACCACGCCGGGCAAGACGGCTACGTCATAAAGTTCGCTGACCATGCCTTCCAGGCGCAGCCAGTGCGTCGTGTCGCCGCTGCGCAGGTCCACGACGTGCAGGCCGCAGCGAGCCTCGGCCCCCTTGGCCGTCAGGGCTTCGTCCAATTCGAGTCCGCCGAACGTCTTGTCGTGGCGCGGACGAGACAGGCCGAGGACGGCATAATTGCCGGCGAAGGCCAGGCCGCGGGCGTAGCCGGGGCAGAATGCCAGCGGCTCGAAGGTGCCGCCGTTCGGGTCGATGCTACCCAGATAACCGGTGCCCGAGTTCAGCAGCCAGAGCCGGTCCCGATAGACGCGCGGCGAGTGCGGCATGGAGAGGCCGCGAGCGATGACGTCGTTGGTCTCGCACTTCGTAAACAATGCCGCCGCGCGGCGCTGGTCGCGCCAGCCATCGGTGACGTCGCTGGTGCTGACCGCCGTCACGTAGCGGGCCTTGCCGTCGTCCAGGGCCAGGCCGTTGAGATGGCAGCGATCCTCGGCGGCGAGCTTACTGAGGAACGGCGGTTGCCAGAGCGGCGTGAAGCTGTCGCGGTCGCTGACGGTCGCCAAGCAGCCAAACCGGGTGTTGACGAACACCACCCGGCCGCTCGCCTCGACGGCGATGTCGTGAATGTCGAGATCGCCGGTGGTGTAGCCGATGCGCGGCACGTACAGTCGGTCGTGGCCGTCATGGAGTTGGCCGGTCGCCAGCACATTCTCGAAGCGCCACAGTTGATAGAGCGAACTGAGCCAAAGGGTTTGGCCGTCGGCCCACAGACCCATGGCGCGATTGAAGGTTCGCTCGAAGACGGCGAGCCTGCCTTCCGCGCCAGTCCGAGAAGAATGAGCTTGCCCGTCTGGTAGGTAGTGAGCGCCAGGCTGATGCGCTCTTGCGCGAGCCAATCGGGAAAATGGCGCGAGGCGGAAACTTCCAACCACGGTTGTTCGTCGGCCACGGCAATCCTCACTTAAGTCCCGCTTGCCGAGTCGCGTCTGTACTCATCTCGCTCCGCGAGATGAAAGCGCATCTCGCGGAGCGAGATGAGTACGCCATGCCGCGAAGAGGCTGCGGCTATGGCACTCACCCCATTTCCTTGCATCATCATAGAGCACAAGCACTGGACCTTAGAATAGCCCAATCGTTGTGAATTCGGCGATATTTGCCGGAAACTCACGATGGCATAAAGTTTTGTGGTGAATTGCACAGTCAAGCGTTGCCCGTCTGCCCCGCTCGGCGCAGGTCTCCTGACCTCGCCGCCCTCAGGTTCCGCTCGGCAAGCGGGACCTACTTCGGTTGCGTGCTGACCGGGAACGTATCGGTGCGGAACGGCGAGGCCGGCAGGCCTTCGCGATTAAAGAGATTGCACAAAGGGTGGTTGGCCCAGCCGTAGCGCACGGCGATCGGTGCATCGACCTGAGGGCTGCTCACGACGACGGTGTCGCCGGCGATTTTCGCGGACGCAGGATGAAACACTTTGTCGGCGCCACAAACGGTGAAGCCCACGAGCGGCGCGTCCGTTGAGCCTTCCTTCACGCGCCACGCCGCACCCGGCTGGCCGGTGCGCTCGCGAGTCGGCACCAGTTCTTGTGACATTAGGCCGCCGCCGACATGATCGAAGGTAAGAATGGCCTTGTTTCCTGCGAAACGCACTGATTTGTATGTGGGACCAGATGCGACAATCTTTTCTCCATACGTCAGTGCCCGCGCCGCCAAGGCAAGCCGATCGCCGACCGGGCGTTTGGGGGTCGGATGAATGTCGTACTCGTTGCCGAAGTCGGTGATGACGGCTTGGCCGGTGTTTTTGAGTCGCAGAGCCACACTTTGCGCCTTGCGCAGCTCAGCCCAGTTGCTGTCGCCGGGAGTCTTGGCAATCGACGTGAAGGGAGCCAATTGCACGAAATAGAAAGCTAGCTCGGGGTTTTTCCAATCCGCGCGCCAGCTCTCGATCATTGCAGGGAACAGCGTCCGGTATTTGTACGCTTGCCCCGCATTGCTTTCGCCTTGATACCAGATCGCTCCGCGCACGCGGTAATTGAGAAGCGGGTGAATCATGCCGTTGTAAAGAGCCGAGGCGGTGTTGGCGTTCACCTTTTTCGGTGCTTCCTCCTTGACGCCTGTGGCCTTGAGCGAGGCTTGGTCCATCCAGGCCTCGATGCGGGTGCCGCCCCAACTGGTGTGAATCAGTCCGACCGGCACCTTGAGATCTTCTTGCAAATTGCGTCCGAAGAAATAACCGACGGCGGTAAAGCCGTTGACCGTTTTTGGGTCCGCTTCGACCCATTTGCCGCCCGTCTCGTTTTGCGGCGTGGTTTGCGGATTCTTGCGCACGTTGAAGGTGCGAAGCATTGGATTATGGGGCGCGGACATCGCATAGGCCTTGTCGGTTTTGTTGGAGCCGCCCAGCGACCATTCCATGTTCGATTGGCCCGAGCAAATCCAAACTTCACCCACCAAGACGTTCTTGTAGTTGATGGTGTTGTTGCCTTTGATGGTCATGTCGAAAGGGCCGCCCGCTTCGCCGGCCGGCACGCTCACGATCCAGTTGCCGTTGGCGTCCGCCTCGCCTTGGCGCTGGCCCCGCGGAAGGTGACCGTGACCGCCTCGCCCTTGTTCGCGGTCCCCCACACGTGTGCTGTTTCTTTTTGCTGCAAAACCATGCCTTCGCTGCATAACGCATGAGGCTTCACGTCGGCGCGTGCCGAGGGAGCCAGCCAACTCACGCAAAGAACCAGGGCCCAACCACGCATCTTCATCGAAAACTCCTTAAAGGTGCGAATTTCTCGGAACGAATCAATTCGGCGTGCGCCTATGATGGCCGATGGCGTCGCAAAGATCAACCGTCAAGTTGTTTTCTTGCACGACCGTGCGGGCGTGATTGCGTTTTATGAAAAACTGGGCTAGGTTATCGAGTGAAAGGGTCAGCATGGGCAAGCGGCTTTACTAGATTACCACAATTGCTTTCTACCCAGGCGTAAATAACATTCCCGCATGACCATCTTGGAATTTCTCTTTTGGTTGTGCGCCGGATGCGTGCTTTACACGTGTATAGGCTATCCCATTCTCATATCAGCGGCTGCCTTTCTCAAAAGAGATCAACGCTTGCTGGCGCCGTTCAAAGGCACGGCGAGCATTATTTTGGCGGCCCGCGACGAAGAGGACAACATCGAGCGCCGCGTGCGGGAGCTTTTGGGCTGGCTCAAAGTCGGCCAAGTGGACGGCGAAATCATCGTTGTGTCCGATGGTTCGACCGACGGCACGGCCACCCTCGCAAAGGGGTGCGCGGCGGACGGTCGCGTGCGCGTCCTGGAGCGCCCCGAAAGCGAGGGCAAAGCAGCGGCATTGACGGCGGGCTGTGAAGAGTCCACGAGCGATGTGTTGGTGTTTGCCGACAGTCGCCAGCGTTGGGGCCCGGATGCCCTGGAACGTCTGCTGGAGAACTTTGCCGATCCACGCGTGGGCGCGGTCAGTGGCTTGCTGATTTTGGAATCGGCGCCCGGAGTGTTGGCGGGCGTGGGGCTTTATTGGCGGTTCGAGAAATGGCTGAGGCAAAAGGAAAGTCAGGCGCGTTCGCTGGTGAGCGCCACCGGAGCCATTAGCGCGGTGCGGCGCCGCCTTTTCTGCCCGATTCCCACGGGAACGCTGGTCGATGACGTGTATTGGCCGCTCCGGGTCGCGATGCAAGGCTATCGCGTGGTTCAAGATCCGCGTGCCTGCGCCTTCGACCGGTTGCCCGACAATCCTTTTGACGAGTTTTCGCGCAAAGTGCGCACGCTGGCGGGAATTTTTCAACTCTTCACGCGGCTGCCTTCCGCGCTGCTTCCCTGGCGCAACCCGGTGTGGCTCCAGTGGGTCTCACACAAGTTGCTGCGCTTGGTTGTTCCGTGGGCACTCGGCGGCATGGTACTCACCGGTTTTCTCATTAATGATCGGTTTTATCAGGTGGCATTTTGGGCGCAAGTGATCGGTTATGGTTTGGCCGTCGTGGGCCTTACCAAATCGTTGCGCAGGCATGTGCCGTTGGCTGGAGTGGCAGCGTCCTTTTTGGTTTTGAATGCGGCGGCGCTGCTCGCCTTCTGGGTCTGGATCACTGGCCGAGCGCCGCACCTCCTGGCGTAAGATCGCTTATTAACTACCGCAGGGACCACACGCGAGGAGACCCTCGGTATGGACGTCGCCTGGGCCGTGACCGGCGTTGTGCTGACACTCGCGGCAGGCGCGAGCGCGGTGTATTTTGCATTGCTGCGACCGCGCGGTTATGACCGATGGCTGATTCCTTATATTGGCCAGACCGCTCGCCGCCGTCGGCTTGCCGCGGGCACCGAGGTGCACGTCCTCCTCTGCATCGCAGATCATTTCGAGCCGCGCGCTCAGAATGCCGACGTGGCGCGCGGCCAAGCGCGCGTCGATCACTGGGTTCGAGAATATCCCCGCCAATTCGGTGCTATCGTGACAGTGACGGCTGTCGCCCGCGTTATTCCTTTTTTTTTCCAATCGAAGAATATGAACCGGCCTATCTTGACGCTTTGGCCAACCTGTGCCACCAAGGCTTCGGCGAAGTTGAAATACATTTGCATCACGATCGCGACACCGCCGAGGGCCTGCGTGAATGCCTGGCCGCGTTCAAAAACCTGTTAGACACGCGTCATCATTTGTTGTCACGGCACCGTCACACCGGCGCGTTGGGTTATGGGTTCATCCACGGCAATTGGGCGTTGTGCAATTCGCGCCCCGATGGTCGATGGTGCGGTGTCAACAATGAGCTCGAAGTGTTACGTGAAACCGGCTGCTATGCCGACTTTACGTTTCCTTCCGCGCCGAGTCCGACGCAGCCGCCCACCATCAACAGCATGTATTATGCCTCGGACCATGCAGGACGACCGCGGTCCGCGGACCATGGCCCGGCGATCGGCTGCGCGCCGGTTCCGGACAAGAGTTTGCTGCTTATTTCCGGCCCCTTGATGCTGGATTGGATACGTCGCAAGTGGGGCGTTTTACCCCGCCTGGAGAACGGTTGCCTTCAAGCGAGCCAACCTCCCAGCATGGAAAGGTTGGATAAATGGCTGCGGGCACGCATTCAAGTTCCGTCTCGGCCGGACTGGTTTTTCGTGAAGCTTTACGCTCATGGCGCACCCGAAGGTAGCCATGAAACGCTTCTGGGCGAACCCATGTGTCGCTTTCACACGGCCCTGCGCAGCGAGCCCGCGAAAATCCCCGGTTTCACTATCACTATGTGACAGCCCGGGAGATGTACAATCTGGCCAAAGCAGCTGAAGCGGGATACAAGGGAACGGTCGCCGATGCGCGTGACTTCTTGTTTATCGCCAACCACAAGGTGCCGCGCACGAAGTAACCGCTTCGTCCGCTTACTTCGTGCGCGGCTCTTGCGACTGCTGGTGATACTTGAGTGTTTCCGCCAGGCCGTCGGCAAAAGAGACCCTTGGCTCATACTTCAGATCTTGGCGAATTTTGCTGATGTCGGCCTCGGAAAAGCGCACATCACCGGCCCTGGGCGGTGCGTGCAGCGGCGTGACGTTTTGGCCAAGCAGGCGATTGAGTTGACTGGCCAGCTCTAGGATCGTGGTGCTTTGGCCGTTGCCGACATTGTAGACCTGCCCCGCCACGGTTGCCGCGGGAGCAGTTGCCGCTCGCGTCAGCGCTTGCACGACGTTGGCGACATACACGAAATCGCGGCCCTGCATGCCATCGCCGTAAATGGTGGGCGCCTTGGCGGCAGCGAGGGCCGCGATGAATAGCGCAATGACGCCGGAATAGAGGCTTTTGGCATCCTGGCGGGGGCCGAAGACGTTGAAAAAGCGTAGGCTGACCGTTTCGAGACCGTAGACCGCCGTGCAGCACTGCGCAATAGTGTTCCCCGGCCAGTTTCGCGGCGGCGTAGGGGGAAAGCGGCATCAGAGCGTCCGTTTCCCTTCTAAGCGCTCCTGGCTGATCGCCATAGGCGCTGCTGCTGGCCGCGTAGACCACGCGGCGAACGCCGGCCTTGCGGGCGGCATCAAGCACCGTGAGAGTGCCCGTCGCACAGATGTCGTGGCAGGCAAGCGGATCCTCCACGCTTTTAACGACCGACGGCAGGGCGGCCAAATGAAAAACGACGTCGCAACCCTGCACCGCCGCGTGGACTTTGGACATATCGGTGACACTGCCGATAATTAAGTCGATTTTGTTCTTCACGTGTGCTAAGTTCGCGGGATTGCCGGTGCTCAAATTATCGAGCACGCGGACGGTGTGGCCCGACGCGACGAGTTCATCCACCAAATGTGAGCCGATGAACCCACAACCCCCGGTGACCAAGCTAGTCTTCACAAAATGCTCCATGGTTTTTTGTGCGGACGCAATGTGTGTCCTATATTCTTAATGAATATCATTAAAATCGAGCTCGACCTGATTCGCGCACAGTTGCGCTTCGTCTTGGTGCCCGCAACAGCACGCCCGTAGGTGGCCAATCTTGAAGGACATGGTCAAATCCACCCTGCTGGGAGTGTACAAATACTCCGGTGCCATGGCGGCCCAGGAGAGGATGTCTTATTGGGCCGGGCGCACTTTTTTGCCCATTCTCCTTTTTCATCGAGTGACTGACGATATTCCTCCGGACGGTCTCACGGTAAGCACTGCATATTTCCGGGGCTTGTGCCGGCTTTTGCACAGGCGTTTTAATGTCGTATCCCTGTCAAAAGCGATGCATTTTCTGGATCACGACGTGCGCCTGCCGCACCGAACCGTGGCTATTACATTCGACGATTGTTACCAAAACAATCTATGGGCGGCGCGAACATTGGCGGAGCATAAACTGTCCGCGTGTTTTTTCATTCCCACAGCGTTTCCGGGAACCGATCACATCTTTCCTTGGGACCAAGGTCTGCGTCCTCTTCCCAATCTCACCTGGGATGGCATTCGCGAGATTGCCGATTTAGGCCATGAAATCGGCTCGCATACCGTTCACCACGAAGACATGGCCCAGACAACCCCCGAGCATGCGCCAGGAGTTGCAAGCTTCCAAGAACGCTCTTGAGAAGCATTTGGGCCGGTCGGTCCAATGGTTCGCCTACCCCTTCGGCGGCCAGCAAAACTTCTCGCCCGACTTGTTGCCGCTCGTGCATGAAGCCGGCTATCGCGCTTGTTTTTCGGGCTATGGGGGCTTTGTTTATCCAGGCATGTCGGGCCAAATTATCCCCCGCGTGCCGGTACCATGCTTCAAGAGCTTAATCAATTTAGAGCTTCACCTCGCCGGTTGCCTCAGCTGGGTTTATGCCGCTTAACGCAAGTCCGGCATGATCGCGGGATAAATGTTCACGCCGGTTAACGACACCTGTAAACGGAAGATCGCCAACTGAACTTCCCTCGCAAGCACGATCAGACATATTCACTCGTTTTAATGCAGTTTTAAGTGGCCCAGCGTGTGCTAAACACTGCGCAATGGCGCGACTCTGCCTAAAATGCCTATTTTCCCTTTGGCGGCATAGTTGTTGCTCCCGTAGAATGCACGGAACGAGGGGATTCACTATTTACCGGAACCATTCCATGCTCATGACACGCACCTTCAAATGTTGGGCTTGGCTCGGGACATTTTTGTGTCTTTGCTGCCGGCACCTCGGCTTTTGCCCAAGAAAAAGCTCGCGATGCCTTTCGTGACGACGTAAAAGACGAGACCAAGAATCGACCGAAGAACCTATCGTTGGTGGCGCGGGCTATACCCGTCCCGGCAGCCCATCCGATAAGGTGGGCCGCAACGGCGAGATTATCCAGGCAGCGCTCGATCCGAATCAGGGCGATTCCATCATCGGAGCAACGGTCTACTTTGCCGTGTTTCGCGGCACGGGCACCATTGAAGGTTTTGATGCCGATTTGCCTGGCCTGACCGATTTATTTGTCGCCGGGCGCAGCTTCGAGAACAGTATTTCGCCGAGTTTTGATCGCAAAGCAAGGTATTTGTACCTCTACCAAATCGTTAATGATCGAGGCCTCAATCCCCCGAAGGACGGCGTGGTTCCCGCCGTTGACGGCGACATCAACACCGCGAATGTCTCCGACTTCGCTCTACGTTTGGTTGTCGATCCGCGCTACATCACGTCATG
This sequence comes from uncultured Planctomycetota bacterium, assembly GCA_963750865.1. Classification (GTDB taxonomy): domain Bacteria; phylum Planctomycetota; class Planctomycetia; order Gemmatales; family Gemmataceae; genus CAVVSQ01. The sequence continues at coordinate 576,255 of CAVVSQ010000004.1, read as the reverse complement.
GGGCCACTTTCAAAACATCGGTTTCGAGGCCAAGGTCGGTGACCGCAAGGTGGGCAAGAACGGCATCATCGGCGCCGCCGACGATCTGCAAATTCAGCCCATCGCCTTCTCCAGCAATCCGGCCATTGTCAAGGAGCTTCCCTATAAACGATTCCAGGAACGCTCACCCGCTTATGGCCTCGGCGAGTTGCTCAACAACTTCGGTTTGGATCGAAGCAATCTAAACCTTCAGAACTCGGCGGCCTATGCCAACCTTGCCAAGAAAAAAGGGCCCAAGCAAGCCAATTGGGTCGCCAACGAGGAAGAGGCGAGCGTCAAGGGCGGCCGCGAGCCCGATTATGTTCAGGTGCTATTCAGCAACCTCAAAGAGGAAGAACAACCAACGCTGGGCGGCCGGCATATCGGCGACACGATCTTCCGCGTTGATTTCAAAAAGAACAATACCGTCAACGTTGGCCAACATAGCGTGGTGTTTGGCTTCACGTCCGATCTGCCGCCCACGGATGAGCCGATCCGCGTGGAGGGATTGATGCCCAAGGTCGCTGGTGCGCCCGCCGCTAAGGGGAACGCGGGCACGCCGATCCAAGAAGCGGCCTTTCCACCCGCGCCGGGCATCGCTCAGGCCGCCGCGACGGCCTTGGGGACGGCGCCGACGCCAATCGGCGGCGTGACCGCCGCACCGCCGGCTCCGTTGGCATCCGCGCTGATCGGCGGCGGCATTGGCGGAGGGATTGGCGGCGGCGGCATCGGTGGCGTGGGCTTCCCCTTCCCGGGGGCGTTCTTTGGCGCAGCCCGTGCCCCTTCGAGCGCGGGTGCGGCCGGCGGTGGTAGCGGCAACGGCAATGGCCAAGGGCAAACCACCCAGGCGCAAAACCAGGCTCAACAGCAAGCGCCGAACAACAATAACAACGTCATCAACTTCAACGCCGCCCTCGTCAACCAACAAGTCGCAGTCGCAAGCCCAGGCACAGCGCAACTTCAGGCCCAGTTGCAGGCCCAGTTTCAGAACAATAACAATAACCACCACCATCACCATCACCATGGCCATGTGGTGCCCGAACCGAGTGCCGTTGTTCTCGGCCTCTTGGGATTGCCCGCGTTGTTCTTGATCCGTCGCCGCAGCCGAGTGCGGGTGCCGGTTGTCTCCTGAGTTTGGGATTCGCCTGTGAGCAGCGGGATTCGGAGTACCTCATCCCGCTGCTTGCTTTTTCAGTGATTAAATCAAGCCGAGGGATGAGGCACTCCGAATCCCGCGGATTTCTCAATTGGTGCTTCATGCGATTTTTTGTCAACGCCCGCTTCGCGCTACTCGTCGCCGCCATGGTCGGGCTACCCTCCGCCGCCCAGGCACAGTATCCCTTCCGCACGTTCGGCGGAGGCTACTTCGGCAACTATGGTGGCTATGGTTTCGGCGGCCCCGGAGCCTTCAGCTATGGCAACTTGGGCGGGCTTGGTTACGGCTATCCCGGCTACTGGTCCCCCTACGGTGTGTCGGGCTTGTCCTCGCCCTATTACAATTCCGGATTGATGTATTCGTCACCATATTACTCAAACGGCTACAACCGCGCAGGGTCGGTGATCTACCCGGGATTTGGGGCGTCCGAAATGCCGCGTGTGCGCAATACGCTCTATCCCGCCATCGCCGAGCCTTCACAGCAAACGATATTCGCGGCCCTTGTTGGAGGAGATGACAAGGACAAGGCCCGCATCGATTTACACTTGCCCACGGCCGACGCCAAAGTCTATCTCGACGGCACCCTCACCCAACAAGGCGGCATGGATCGCACTTACGCTACACCAAAGCTGACTGCCGGCAAGCGCTATGCTTTCAATATGGAAGTCGTTTGGACCGATGAATCAGGGATGCAAAGGCGAGTGCAGCGTCATCTCAGGTTGTGCGCCGGGGAGACCACGAGCGTTAATCTGCAGGAGACGGATGAATAAGCCTCCGAAGGAAAAATGTGGGACGGCTCTCCCGAGCCGTCCTTTATGGCTGAGCGGCTCAGGAGAGCCGTCCCACAAAGATATTGAGATCAAGGACCTATCACGTCACCGGCCAGGATTGTAAGCAACCGATCACCGAAAATGACCGCGCCGATCACGATCGCCACGACACTCGCCATCAATACCGCACCCGCGGAAATGTCCAGACATGCCAAGTCTTTTCTTTGGTGATCTCGTCCAGGCCGCGAAACAACGTCTCAAGTGCGCTGTTAAAAAGCTCGGCTGTCAGGACCACGCCGATGCACAACAGCAGTAAGCACCACTGCCCGACCTCGCAGCGCAGAATTACCGCTGCCGCCATAACCAGCGCGCTAAAGAAGAAATGCACGAAAAAACTGCTGTGCCCGCGCACGCCGAGCTTGAGGCCGCGCAAGGCATCGCCGAACTTGGCGCGCCAAGCGCGCTTAGGCGCGCGATCGCTTCGCCTTCGCTATGATCGACAAGGACGGGCACTTCGGGAAAAAATGACATGCCTATCTCCGCTTAACGTTCCGAAGAAGCTACCAATTTCGTAAGCTCCTGGGAACGGCAATCTCCTGATTGGCTTGTTTAGGATAGCCAACCAGGAGATTGGCGCCCCGAGGGGGCTGGCATACGTTCCCGCGCCTCGGTAATCTAGCATCAGGGAAAAAAGGAGCACGATCACCGCTGGGAGGCGGCAATGGGCGAGTTTCGGACGGAAAAGGATTCGATGGGCGAAGTGAATGTCCCGGCGATGGCTTATTATGGAGCCCAAACCCAGCGGGCCGTCGAGAACTTTCCGATCTCCGGTCAACCCTTGCCGGGCCGCTTGATTCAGGGCTCTCGGCCTGATCAAGATTGCCGCCGCGGCCGCCAATCGCGATTTGGGCAAGCTCAGTGCCCAGATCGCCGAGCCGATCATCGCCGCCGCGCGCGAGGTGGCCGAAGGCAAGTTCGACGATCAGTTCCCGATCGACGTCTATCAGACCGGCTCCGGCACGTCGTCCAACATGAACGCCAACGAGGTCATCAGCCAATCGCGCCATCGAAATGATCGGCGGCGACCGCTTCGCATGCGAAGAAGCCGATCCATCCGAACGACCATGTGAACATGGGGCAATCGACCAACGACATGTTCCCCACGGCGATTCACGTGGCGGTGGCGTTGGCGATCCACAAGGAATTGATGCCGGCTCTGGAACGGTTGCAGGCGGTGCTTGGACGACAAGGCGGCGCAAGTGGGACAATATCATCAAGATTGGCCGCACGCATCTGGCCGACGCCACGCCGATTCGCCTGGGGCAAGAGTTCAGCGGCTTCGCCCGGCAAGTCGAGCGGTCGTCGGGCGCAAGCGCGACAGGGCCGCAGATGCCGTGGCTCGAATTGCCGGCCGGCGGCACGGCGGTCGGCACGGGCATCAACACGCATCCGATTCGGCGCCAAAGTCGCCGAGATGCTTGACGAGCGAAACGGGCATTCCCTTTGTCGAAGCGGTGAATCATTTCGAGGCCAACGCCAATCGCGACGGCCTGGTCGAATGCAGCGGGCTGCTGCGTTCCATCGCCGTCAGCCTGTTCTGCCATCGCCAACAACATCCGCTGGCTCGGCTCCGGCCCGCGCTGCGGATTTTACGAAGATCATGCTGCCCGATCGGCAGCCCGGCTCGTCGATCATGCCGGGCAAAGTCAATCCGGTGATGTGCGAGAGCATGATGCAGGTTTGCGCCCGCGTCATGGGCAACGACCAAACGATTGCCTTCTGCCGGTGCCACCGGCGGCCAATTTCAACTGAACATCATGATGCCCGTCATGGGACTGGCCGCGCTGGAAAGCGTGCAATCTGCTCGCCGCCTGCACGCAAGCGTTCGTCGATTTCTGCGCCATCGACATGGAAGCCAATCGCGCCGCCTGCGAAAAGCAGGTCGAATGGTCGATGGCCATGGTCACCAGCCTCAATCCGCTCATCGGCTACGACGCCGCCGCCGCCATCGCCAAGGAAGCGTTCAAAGCGGGCAAAACCGTCCGCGCCTTGTGCCTGGAAAAGATCAACGCAGGCACGCTCAAGAAAAAGGACACGAACACTGTAGTGGGCGAGGCGGAACTTGCGAAAGCACTCGAACCGCGAACCATGACAGAGCCTGATCGAACGTAAATAAATCGCTCGGTGCAACGTCATAAAATCCATTAGCAACGGATTGAACACGGATAAAACACTGATGAAAAACAGCGCAGGCGCCACGCCGTCCTTGTATTTTTTGTCCGATCCGTGTTTTATCCATGTTCCATCCGTGGCTAAGTTTTTCTTTCCTAAACTTTTTTCCGCCTGACTTCATGACCTTCGATCCCAGCACGATCCGCGTTTTGCGTGAACCGACCGTTTACTTGGTTGGCCGGCAAGAGTCGAACGCCGCCGAAGTCGATCGGTTCTTGACCGATCACGGCGTGGCGTGGCAGACCGATACCGAAGTTGCCGGCGAGCAGCTCGTCGAAGTCGCCGGGCGCGTTTGCTACATGTCTTTCGCCAAACCCCGGCCCGGCGGCAACCAGGCCTACATTGGCCATATTCTCGAAGTCGGTCATGGCTCGGTGCTCGAGCACGCGGTTTGGAACTTTTTGTTCACGGGGATCAGCCGTACGCTCACGCATGAACTGATTCGCCATCGTGCCGGTTTCGGTTATTCCCAACTCTCGCAGCGCTACGTCGATGAATCGGTCGCCGAGTATGTCGAGCCGGATTGCATCGCGGATGACCCGGAAATGCACCAGATTTGGCTTGACGCGGTCGCCCAAAGTCACGACGCTTATATGAAGCTGACGGAAAAGCTCCAGGCAACTTTCAAGGATGAACCCGATCGCACCCTGCGGCGCAAGCTGGCCCGCCAGGCGGCACGCAGCGTGTTGCCCAACGCCACGGAGACGAAGATATTCGTCACCGCCAACGCCCGAGCCCTGCGGCATTTCATCGAGTTGCGCGGCAGCCGGCATGCCGAGACCGAGATCCGCAAGCTCGCGGTCGCCGTTCTCAAGGTCATGCAGCAGGAGGCGCCGAATCTCTTCGGCGACTATGCACTCGTTCCGCTCGCCGACGGCACCTTCGAGGCTGCCACTCCTCATCGTAAAGTGTAATGAAACTCCGACTCCAACCAGGTCGTAGGGGGCCGGGGGCAATCAATCCAGGAAATTTCATGTCGCGCGCTGAAGTGACTCACGAAGGTGTTCTCGAACTGCATCCCAAGGGCTATGGCTTTCTCCGCGCCGCCGCCCGCAATTATGTGGCCCAACCGACCGACCCCTATGTGCCGGCACCGCTCATCCAAAAGCTTAAACTCCGCGAGGGTTTGCTTTTGGCCGGGCCGCTCGAAAGTGCCCGCCGCGGATCGGGTCCGCGGCTGGCGCGTCGTCGATCGCATCGAAGGCCTGGCGCCGGACAAGATTTCACGCCGCAATTTCGACGAGCTGACGCCGATCGATCCGCATGAGCAGATTCGCCTCGAAACCGGCCAGGAGCCGTTGACCACCCGCGTCATGGATTTGCTGACGCCCATCGGCAAAGGCCAGCGAGGCCTGATCGTGGCGCCGCCGCGCACGGGCAAGACGGTCCTCCTCCAGCACATCGCCCACGCCGTCGTGGCCAACCATCCCGAAATGCATCTCATCATGCTGCTCATCGACGAGCGGCCCGAGGAGGTGACCGAAATCCGCCGCGCCGCCAAAGGCGAAGTCATCGCCAGCAGCAGCGACCAGGACACGGCCGCGCACATTCGCACGGCCCAGCTCGTGGTCGAGCGCGCCCGCCGGCTCACCGAGCAGGGCAAGCAGGTATTCGTCCTGCTCGACAGCCTGACGCGCCTTGCCCGCGCCTACAACAAAAACACCGGCAGCGGCGGCCGCACCATATCGGGCGGCGTCGATAGCCGCGCTCTGGAAATCCCCAAACGGCTCTTCGGCACCGCGCGTGTCTTCGAGGAGGGCGGCTCGCTCACCGTCCTCGGGACCGTCCTGATCGACACCGGCTCGCGCATGGACGAAGTGATCTTTCAAGAGTTCAAAGGCACCGGCAACATGGAGTTGGTCCTCGACCGCAAGCTATCCGACCGCCGCGTCTACCCGGCCATGGACATGGCCCAGTCGGGCACGCGCAAGGAAGAACGCATTCTGCCTCCCGATGTCCTCAAGGCCGTCACGCTGCTGCGCCGGACCCTCGTCGATATGCCGCCAGTGCAAGCCATGGAAGCGCTGATCCAACAACTGGGCAAATACAAATCAAACGCGGATTTCTTGGCACGCATCGGCACGTTCGTGAAATAGCCAGGTCATAATTCAAACCACAGAGGCACAGAGTACACAGAGAAAACACAATGAACTAACATAAGTTACATGTCTGGGATTTGTACAACTTTCACATTTTTTTCCCTGTGTTCTCGGTGTCTCTGTGGTTAAACACCTATGGAAAAAGCAATGCAACAAACGTTGATTCTCATCAAACCGGATGGCGTCCAGCGCCGCTTGGTAGGCGCGATCATTACTCGCTTCGAAAAGAAAGGCCTCCGGCTCGCGGGATTGAGATTGGTCAAGCCGAGCCGCGATCTCGCGGAAAAACACTACGCCGTTCACAAGGGCAAACCTTTTTACGATTCGCTGCTCCAGTTCCTCACGAGCGGGCCGACCGTTGCGATGGTTTGGGAGGGACGCGAAGCTATCGCGGTGGCCCGCACTCTCATGGGGACGACCGATGGGACGAAAGCACCACCGGCAACCATACGCGGTGATTTCGCGCTGAGCGTGCAGAACAATCTGGTACATGGCAGCGATAGCCCTGACAACGCGAAGCTCGAAATCGAGCTTTGGTTCGGGCCTGGGGAGCTCGTTGGCTATGCGTCGACGGATCAGAGTTGGGTTGGCTAATTCTACATGAATATAGCGTGCTTTGTGAGACGGCTCTCCTGAGCCGTCCGAATCCACGACGGCTCAGGAGAGCCGTCCTACATGTATTCGCTAAATCGGCTACGGCTGCTGATCGACTTGCCGCGCCAGCGCCTTGTAAGCCGCTGACATAATCGCGGGCGACCGTTTCCAGGTAGACAAGATTGCTGGGATTGGAGCGCTGGGGCACATAGCAAGACACACGCACGCCGTCGGCAACAGTTTCTTGCTTGATATTAATCGCACCCTTGCTTTGCAGCGTCCCTTGCAAGACTTCGGGCGTCAGCACGCCCATCGGCGGCGGCGTGGCGGGTGTAGCCGCCGGGCTGGGGGTTGACCACGATCCCGCCGGGATGACACTACCCGGCGGATTGGCCAAGCTCACCGCCGTGGCGGCATTGGTAGGAGCAGGACTCGTGGCCGCCACTGGACCGCTGTGCGCCGGGGTCTCACGCGGAATCGGTTGCACGACCGGTGCGCGATTGGCCGGTGGTGTGGCCGCATTGGCCGGGTTGATGAACGCCCAATTATTCTTTTCGTCAATTGCTAGGGAGCGCCCGCCGGAAAGGCCCGCCAGCGCGGCGGTGCTCGTCGCGGAGTTGCTGCTCGGATAAGGCGGCACCCCAACGGCAGCCGTCTTGTTGGCCCCAGGCGTGGGGGGCGGCATCGGCTGGCCGTTCGGGCCTTTTGGATAATATTCACCGAACAGGGGATCGCCGGAATGCGTCGTGGGCGTAGTGGTGCAGCCCGACGCCGCGACCGTCATAATCAAACCAAGCGGAATCAAGGCACACAAGCACGGACGCCTCCGGGGGCTGGTTATCCCGTGTATGTTCCGTGTCTTCTTCATGTTGACCTAGTTGCCAGACTTCTAATGTGGGGTATCTCCAATAAAAAAGTATCGGCATGGTGCTGGGGCGTTCTTTAATCATTCGGGAGAATTTCTGCAATGGCATTAGCGCGGATCGCGGTAATTGGCGGCGACGGTATCGGCCCGGAAGTCATCGAGCAAGCGATCCGGGTCGCCGATCGGGCGCTGAAAGCCGAAAACGTGTCATTGACTTGGAACCGGTTGCCCTGGAGTTCCGCGTTCTACAAGGAAACGGGCCGCATCATTCCTGAGGATGGCTGGGAACGACTGCGCCAACACGACGCCATTTTGATGGGCGCGGTCGGTCGCCCCGATGTGCCGGAAACTGTCACGGTCCACGGCCTATTGTTGCCGATGCGGCGCCAGTTTGATTTGTACGTCAACCTTCGCCCCGCCTACCTCTTCGACGGCGTCGCCTCGCCATTGCGCGACAAGGCCCCCGGCAGCATCGACATGCTGGTCTATCGCGAAAACACCGAAGGCGAATACGCTCCCGTCGGCGGTCGGCTTTATGTGGGCACGCCGAACGAGACAGCGATCCAAACGTCGGTATTCACCCGGCGCGGCTGCCAGCGCATCATGCGCGCCGCCTTCGCCGGCGCTCGCACACGCCGCAAAAAACTGACCTCGATCACCAAATCGAACGCCCAGCAGCACACGCTCGGCCTGTGGGACGAATGCTTCCAGGAAGTCGCCAAGGAGTTTCCGGACGTGGAAGCGCGCCCGCTCCTCGTCGATGCCGCTGCCATGGATTTCGTGCGCAAGCCCGAGACGTTCGACGTCGTGGTCGCCAGCAATCTCTTCGGCGACATCCTCACCGACCTGATGCGCCATGGTGACCGGCAGCGTCGGCCTGGCCGCCAGCGCCAACATCAACCCCGAGCGCACCTTCCCCAGCATGTTCGAGCCTGTCCACGGCTCCGCCCCCGACATCGCCGGCAAAGGCATCGCCAACCCCCTCGCAGCCATCCTGTCCGTGAAACTGATGCTGGATCACCTGGGCCAACCCCGCGCGGCCAGGCGCCTCCACGATGCAGTCGCAGCGGTGCTGAAAGCGGGCAAGACGCGGACGCCGGATTTGGGGGGGAAGGCGACGACGGAGGAGATGGGGGAGGCGGTGCTGGAAGCATTATGGAGTTAAGCGATGAATATTGTTGGCGAGCCGCGAGCATAAGCGACCGCTGATAGGACGCACGATTGTGTTTGAAAACACCGGTCGCTAACGCTCGCGGCTCGCCGGACCGCGCGGATACCCCCCAAGACTGGCAAGATCGCTTTGGGAGCCAAAAAAAGACTTGATGAAATACCTTCAAACCGCAAAGGCCAAAGACTTCGAGCCGCGCCCTCTCTGGCCTAGCAGGAGTAATTACAGAGCCATTCTCTTCCCAAAAAAGCTAAGCAGGGGTTGAACCTGCCTGGGCGTGAGCCTGGGCCAAATAGACCGAACGGAGGGTCATGCGGTGCCCGAGAATGAGCCGTATTCTGAAACCGTTGAGACTCTGACAACGGACGCTGCCGTGTCCGATGCCGCATCACAAATATCTGAAGTCAGTGGTTTTCTCCTTGTGGCTCATTTCGCCGTTTTTTGGACGGCCTTCACTTTGCTCTTTGACTACGTCATTTACCTCCGCGACGCTGTACAACAAAGCCGAACCTTCGCCTTTGCTGCCATCGAGGGAATAGTGTTGCGTATCGCGATAACAAACGAAAAGGATCGGGACACAAATTCTCACTCGGATGTGGATTTGCAGTATAGCTATCGCGTTAACAATCATGAGTACCAGGGCACTCAAATTCGATATTTGGACTATTGGACAAATCTGCGCGTCTGAGTTTGTGGCAGCCCATCCGCCGGGCTCGGCGGTCACCGTTTTTTATGACCCGGCAAGTCCGGCAACCGCTGTGCTTGAATCCGGTTTCGACGGTAGGGATATTTTTCTGCCACTATTCCTTCTCCCTTTTAATGTCGTGATGTTGGGCTTTTTGCGTGTGCTCGTGGTTGGCGCTTGGAACGGCGGAAAAGGCTGGAGCAAATTGCAAAATGGTATCCGCATGATCGATGGAGATGGTGAAGCTCGGATTCGCATGCCAGGCATAGCGCCTTCTGCAGCGGCTCTTTGCGCTCTTGCGGTCACACCGATTCCAGTAGCCGTGTGCGTGGGTGTATGTGTTGGGGTGCCAGTGAGCCCTGAAATAGCCTTGGGTGCCTGGGTAGTTGTGCTGGCGAGTTTTCCCCTGGTTTATGCCTGGTACATCGGACGGGCTGCTTCCGGGAAGTACGACCTAATCATCGACTATGTTAAAAAGTCAATCACTCTTCCGCAGAAATTGGCGGAACCTGAAACGGTCATCATGCCGCTAGACAATCTGCTCGCCGTGAACATGGTCACGAAGATCGACCCCGAACAGGGGCGACTTTATTCGGTCGGCTTTCGATGGCGCGACGCAGGTGGCGAGCTTTTAGAAAGGAGCCTGAGAACTTGGTTTGCTTTTGAACAAGCCGAGGAGCTTGTCCATTGGATTCGGGCAAAAACTAAAGACGGAGGAGATGAGGGAGGCGGTGCTGGAGAGGTTGTGAGGTTAGCCGCGACGCGCTAGTGGAGCGCGGCAGAGGATGGCAGCTTCCGTGAATCTACTTAACGCTTTCAACTGGATTCACGTCGTTTTTTTTGTGGCGCTTGCCCTCGTATATACATGGTCGTGGATTCGGGGAGGTTTTTGGGTTCCTCGCTACCTGCATTTGATAGCCTTGGTCGCATTATTTGCAGGTGTGATTGTTACCGCTTCCTTGCCGCCGCCAGCGAATCCGAATCCGCTTGTGAACGCAGTATTCCCGATCATTTTTCCTGTGTTTTTTGTGACGTCCACCTACGCCGTGGCGATCTTTTGCGGTTTCGTTCACTGTAACCGTTCACCATTTTCCCTTGCAAACTGGCGCAGCTGACGACGGGCTGAGTTGCTAAACTTTCGGTATGGAAGTGCCGCTGTGTCCAGGATGCCGTGAGCGAGACGCGCCATTGCCGCTTTGGAGCGACGTGTCGCCGAGTTGGAGGCGTCGTGCGCGATTTGCTTGCTCGGCTTGGCAACAATTCCACCAATTCGTCGGTGCCTCCGTCCGTCAATCCGCTCGATGCGCCCAAGCCGGTGGTTAAGAAGCCCACCGGACGCAAACCGGGCGGACAACCTGGCCACCCACCGCATCTGAAGGAACTGCTGCCGCCCGAGCGGGTGACACGCATTATTCCCATTGTCCCTGAATACTGCGACCAATGCCGAGCGGCGCTGCCGGCGGATGCCTGTCCGGACGATCCGCCGCCGACGCGATTTCAAGTCGCCGAATTGCCGCCGCTGGTAGCTGAAATTACGGAGTACCAAGGGCAGGCCCGCACCTGTCCCTGCTGCGGTGAAGTGACACGGGCCTGCATTCCCGAAGAGATTCGGGCTCACGGTTGCGGTCCGCAACTTACCGCCACGCTCGCTTATCTGACCGGCAAACACCATCTGCCCAAACGGGCTGCCGAGGAGATCGCGCGACGTTTTTCAGGCTCCCATCAGCTTGGGCACGATCTGCGCCTTGGAGCAAGAAGTCGAGCGCGGCCTTGGAACCGGCGCACGTCGAGGCGTTGGCGGCTGTCAAACATGCCGACGTCAAAAACGTTGATGAGACCAGTTGGAAAGAGGGTCGCGACAAGCATGGCTCTGGGTGGCCGCCACGACCAGCGTGGCCGCCTTCGTCATTCACGGCAAGCGCAGCGTGGACGGCCTGGTTGCCTTGTTGGGCAACACTATCCACGGCATTTTGTGCAGCGACCGCTGGAGCGTTTATGATCGCTGGCCAGTCGCTCTGCGGCAAGTGTGCTGGGCACATCTCAAGCGGGACTTCCAAAAGTGTGTCGATCGCGGGGGTGCGGCCAGGCCTCTTGGCCGCGAGGGCTTGCAAATCGTCAAGGAAATCTTCACTGCCTGGCACTTGTTTCGCGGTGGCGGTTGGTCGCGTAGGCGTTTGCAAAACCGACTCGATCCCGTGGCGCGACGCTTGCGCAAGCTGCTCGACGCTGGGCGCCATTGCGCCGACAGCAAAGCGGCCAACTTCTGCGCGAATCTGATCGCCTTGGAGCCGGCGCTTGGCAATTCGCAGTCAGCGAAGGAGTCGACCCCACCAACAACCACGCCGAGCGCATCTTGCGCCGGGGCGTGTTGTGGCGGAAGATTTCCTTTGGTTGTCACTGCGCCGATGGCTGCCGGTTTGTCGAGCGCATGCTCACCACCGTGCAAACCCTGCGCTTGCAAAACCGCAACGCGCTTCACTTCCTGATCCAAGCTGTCCATAATCACCGAGCCAAGTTGCCCACCCCGTCATTGCTAGCCGCGGACGGGTGAACGTTATCACTTTGCAGGGCAACTAAGAATATGCATGCATGTCCGAATCGTTGATGTCCCAGCCGGCGAAGCGCCGGACGCCGTCCGGAAAGCCTGGCTCGGACTGGTTCTTCCCTCCATTGGAAGAAAAGTCCCGCGAGTGATAAGCTTGTTCAGTTATCGCAAGTCTGATCGCGATCCGAAGTACCTTGTGCCCGTGGAATCAGCAATTAGTATCCTTGAACAAAAATCGCCCGAAGCAGCGGCGTGGTGGCGTGCAAACACACCTCACGTGCTCAGCAGAGATCGATATTTTGCTTTCGCCGTGGAAGATTGCGAGGAACTCATCGAATAGGACGCGGCAACTGCTCTTAAGGATGCCCGGCCGCCATGTCCACCCAAATGCCTTGGTAATGGCACCTGGCGCAGGCGACGCTCGGTCAACTTAAGACGAATGTACCAAGCGATGCGTCTTTCTCAAACGCGTCAATATCGGCGAAGTGCGCACGAAATCTAGCCTCCACTTGGCTGGTCGTGCAATTCCCAAGCTGCAGCCAGATCACTTTCGGTGGACTGCCGCGTAGCACGCTCAAATTGTTGTAGTCTGCGTCCTTGCTCACAATGGCGAATCCGCTTAGGCGCGCGTACTCCCATATTTGATCGTCGTCAGCGCAGTCCAGTCCGACCGACAACACATGTGCGGAACGGGGGAATAGATCGGCCAAACGGGTAGCCAGCTTGGGTGACAGATTTTGGTCAAAAAGCAGCTTCATGCGACCGCTACCACCATGCTCCGCTCGCGCTCGGCGGCAAAGGCGAAGCAGGCTTGAATGTCCTCTTGCGTCAAGTACGGGAAGTCATCAAGTACTTCCGCGATGGTCATGCCTGCCGCGAGGTAGGAGAGGACGTCGTAAACCGTGATGCGCATGCCGCGGATGCACGGGCGGCCTCCACGTTTGCCGGGCTCGATGGTGATCCGCGATCGCCATTGGTCGTTCATCAGAAATCTCCTACCGGGTTTGCCGTTCCGTACGCCCTTCCGTAACGACTCTTTCGGCGAGTACATCCACATCTTGCTCGCTCATGCCGCTTGCTTCAATCTCGTCATGAATTGGTTTCAGGATTTCTCGAAACGATAGACCGTAAACCACCAGGTTCGCTTCCACGGCTTCCTGCACGAGAGTTTCCACATCCTTACCGCTTGCTTGCGCCTGAGCTTGCAGCTTCTCAAGTGTGGCCGGCGAAAAGTTGATCGTGATCGTCATGGTCACTTCTGGAGGTTACTTTCTAGCGCATCGCTATTATAGCGGCTCTCGTGCTTGCTGAGTTCCTCACGTCCTGCTCAACTCAGCCTTATCCAACCCTCGCCGCTGCCTTCCCCTCACCGCCACAACCATCCCGATCATGGCGAGGAGCGTGCCACCAAGGACGATCAAACTCGCCACTAGGGTCACGCTTTCGCTGTGCCCTTCCATCGTCATGGCGTTGGCCAATTCGAGCAAAATACCAACGCCAGTTAACAAGAGGCTGCTCATGGCGATACCGCAACCAACGCCGTCGATGCGCCGGTTTCTCGGCAAGCCCCTCGATCTTGCGAAGCGCGACCCGACCAGAAGCGTTGCGCCGGCGACTACATATACGGCCGCGAATGCGGCTCCTATCTGCAGGCTTTCGTGAACGGAGTCCTTGATCTCTTGTGAGGTGCGGAAATCGACTAGCTCCCAATCATGGAGGGTTTCCATATCCCGAAGGGCCTGCCCAAATGGCCCGCCGGCAGCCAGGAGCAAGAGTATGCCCCAAATCGGTAAAAACGCTCCATCGCAAGCGGTGAGCGATGACGGTGGCTCCCTCGTCGATCCGCCTTGGGCCAGCAGGCGTGCGGGGGCGGATGCACGAGCGAGCCAACAAGCAGCGACCGCCGCCGCCATCGCTCCCTGGACGATTAACCCAAGCACGGCGCTGCGGAGGGCGATATACGTGAGTGCCGCGTAGTATTGCGCTACATTCGTGTAGACACCTGGGCCGGTCCACAAGATAGCCTCGGCCACCAAGCCGACAAGCAGTCCGGCCAAGAATAAAAGGATGCGTCTCATGGCAGTCGATTTTGTGCGCGGAATTAAATCATTCAACTACCGCCAAATGCATTCCACCATACCGCCGTGCGCCGCGGGGAAGGTCAATTTCGCATTATCAACCGTAGCAAACGCGTGAATTCGGTATGATTTGAAGTAAACTGTCAAACCACAAATGAGTTGTGACGCAAATGCAGCCCGCGCGTGGCAGGGCTATCATACCCCATGACTTTTGAACAAATGCCCGGTTTTTGACGCCGCAATGTCACTAAGCGTGGCGGACTTGCGCTGAAAGAATCATTTGTTCAAATCCATTTTGTCGTGAACAAATGGTCGCGGGCATTTTGCGCTCGATCGCTTTCGGGGCCGCACGAAACAAGCGGGTAGACCGCGTGCGTCACGCTCAACCGCTTACTGCGTGCGCGGCTCCTTAATGCGTTACAGTGATCGTGAATGATTTCATCGCCGTGGCGATGCCATCGCTCACGGATGCTTGCACGGTGAAGGTGCCGACGAAACCGGCGGCGGGGGTGATGGTGAGCTGATTGGCGGTCACTGAAACGGTGGCAGGAACAGGCACGCCGGGCAGGGCGTTCCAGAGGAGACTGGGGTCCTGGTAAAAGGAACTGTCGAGCGTGGCGACTAAGGACGTCGCGGCCAGCATGTCGGCGGCACTGTTGCCGGCTTTGCGGAGCTCGCCATTAGGCAAGAGGCAATACCATTGGCCGCTCGGATCGCGCAGCCATTTTTCCGTGATCACCGTAGTAATTGAGCCAATACTTGCCGGTGAAGGAGATGCCCAGAGTTTGCTTCAAACTGTAGGCTAGCTGGCTGGCGGACACCGCCTGGGCGGAGTATGTCAACGTGTCCCCGTCGGCGTCGCTGCCACTGAGCGGGATGGTTACCGAGGCACCGGCGCCGGTGATCGAGCGATTGGCGACAGCGTTTAATACGGGAGGCTGATTGGTGACGGTGACGGAGAATGTTTGCCGACCGGTGACGGCGCCGTCAGTCGCTTCCGCATCGACCAAAAGTGTGCCCACGAAGTTGGCGGGAGGTGTCAGCGTGACTTGATTGCCATTGATCACGTAATTCACTTGCGGGACCGCGTAATTCTGAGCGTTCCACAATAATATCGGCTGAGCATAATAACTGGCGTCCAAGGTGGCGACGAGCGCTGAGGCGGACATCATTGATGCTGAGTTGGCACCAGCGCGGCGTAATTCCCCGTCTGGCAACAAGCAATACCAAGTCGGCGTCGAGCCGTCGCTACCGACGCCCGAAAGCCACACTTCGGATTGGCCGTAAAAGTTCGTCCAGTAGTTGCCGGTGTACTTGAGGCCGAGCGTTTGCTCGAGGTTGATGGCTTGTTGGCTGGGACTCACGGTGCGGACGGTCCAGTCGAACGTGCCGCTGAGCGGATTGCTCGCCAAGTTGACGGTGAGGCTGTGGCCATGAATCATCGTTTGGGCGCCGACCGCATTCAAAACGGGAGGGCTGTCGGTGACGGTGACAGTGAAATTTTGCTGAGCCGTGACTTGGCCGTCGGTCACGGTCACTTGCACGATAAAAGCGCCGAGCACGCTGACGGCGGGCGTGATCGTAAGTTGATTGCCGCTGAAGGCGAAGGACACCGGTGGAGTGACGGAAGGTTGTGCGTTCCAAAGTAGGCTGGGATCCTGGTAAAACGAGCTGTCCAGCGTGGCGATCAGTGAACTGTCCGCCAACATCGCGATCGGGTTGGCGCCGGCGCGGCGCAGCTCGCCGTCGGGCAGCACGGTGTACCAGACAGGTGCGGCCGCGGTGCCTCCTTTGAGCCACTTCTCTCCTTCGCCGTAGTAATTGATCCAGTAATTTCCGGTGTAGGTTAGGTTGAGCGATTGCTTGAGCGTGTAAGCTTGTTGGCTCGGCGGGATGACCTGGGCGGCGAGCGCCAGTGTGTCGTTGTCGGGATTGGTGAGCGGCAGCGATAGCATCAGCGTCCGCTGCGCGTGCGGCAACGTCTGAGCGCTGATCGCACCCAGCACCGGCGCGCGGTGCGTCACGTTGACGATGAAGGATTGGGCGGCGTTGGCGATGCCATCGGTCACGCTGACAGCGACCGTGAAGCTGCCCAAGAATGCGGGATCGCACTGAAGCTTGAGCTGATTACCTGCGAAGGTGAATGTGACGGGAGGAGTGCCCGTCGTCGGCGAAGTCCAAAACTGAGTCGGATCGTTATAAGCGCCAGGTGTCAAGGTGGCCACCAAAGCCGCGGTGGCCAGAGTGCTCGGCGCATCGCCCAGCCAGCGGCGCAACTCGCCGTCGGGCAAGAGACAATACCATTGGCTCTTGACGCCGAGAAGCCACTTTTCATTTTGGCCCATGGAATTGAGAAAATATGAGCCGGCGTAGCCCAGCCCGAGTTGTTGCCCAAGCGCGTAGAGCTGCGAGTCGCCGTTGCCGGTGATTTGTGCGTGAAACGTCAGCGGCAGATGGGTCGCGGAATCGGCGCTCAGCGTCACAACCAACGGAACGCCCGCCGTCATCGTTTGCGTGGCGATGGTCGCCAGCGTGGGTGGCGTCTCATTGACGGGCCCGACCTTATTGAGCGCGGCAAACAGGTTGATCCGCTTGAATGCTCAGGCCGGTATTGACGACGTTATCGTTCTCATGGGCGCCGTCGGTGATCGTTACCCCGCTGGCCTGCATCAGGCTAAGAATGTAATCCTGGTTGGCCTGTCCGCTTTGCCCGCGCGCGTCAAGGGCTTCGCGAAGCAGGACCGCGGAGCCGGCTATCACCGGCGTGGCCATGGAAGTGCCGGCCATTTCTTTGAAAGTGTCATTCAAATAGGTGCTGGTGATCAGCGCGCCGGAGCGAGTATGTCAAGGCCGGTGCTGCGCTGCGTGAAGCTGGCGATTGCGTCCACGGCGGTCGTGTTGTCACGCGCGCCGGACACCCAACTCACCGCACCGAAATTCCCGTCCCAAACGGCGCCGACGCTGACCACTTGCGGGCTGATGGCGGGATAGGCGAGGCCCTGGGCGCTGCCCACGCTGTAAAAGCTGTTGCCCGATGCGACGGCGATGAAGACGCCGTCGCTCTTCAGCGTGGCGAAATCGCTTTCCAGGTAGCTGTAAGGATTCGTCGTGAAGTTGCCCGAACCGAGGGACATATTCACGGCCACGATGTGATATTGTGCCTGATGGGCAACCACCCACTGCAGCGCCTCATCGACCGCTCCAAACGTTCCCGATCCCGTCGAGTCAAGCACCTTGAGGGCCACGAAATTCACGTCCGGGGCGATGCCGGTATAGGTGGCATCGCTGCTGCCGATGATGCCGGCGACGTGCGTGCCGTGGCCGTTGTCGTCCATCGGATTGGTGTTGTTGGCGACGAAATTGTAGCCGGCGATGACTCGTTTGCCCCACCCGCCGCCCAGCGCTGGGTTGTTGTAATCGATGCCCGTGTCGATGACGGCGACGCTGTAACCGCTGCCGCGGTAAGGATAGGTGGCGTCGACTTGGGGCAAGCCGATGTCTTGGCCGAAGCCTTCCCCCTGAACGGGACTGGCATCCTGGGATCGGAGGGCGTTTTGGCCCCCGGGGGCAGGCGGGTTGGCGACGACCGTGTTTTCGATGGAAAAGGTCTCGTTGCGCCAGTCGGCATAGCCGATGGGCTGCGGGCCGACCGGGGGGGTCGAAAGCACGACTCGGTCTTCGAGGATATCGAAGGCCAGGCGGGCGCGCCGAACGGCAGCTTGAGGGCGCGCGGAGGCCTGCTTGCCATGGTGGCCCCATGGCGTGTTCCAGTGCAACATGAACGGGATTCCTTCGGCGGCCTGGCGACCATGTTGCCGTGGTGGGGGCCGGCAACTTGGCCCATGGCTTTGCGTCCCCACGTCACCGTGGGTTTGCTATTGTCGGGAATCGCGGATTAATTCGATTCCACGCAACCATAGCTCAATCCGCTACCGTGAGCAAATGCGGACTTCGCCCACCAACCGCTACGGTGCGATTGTTCGGAACTATTGTACAGGTGAAGGAGCATCGGGAAGCGCGAAACTGTGCGGATTCTTCGAGCGATGTGGATTCTATTGGCAAGATGTAACGGGGACCCTTATCGAACGCGGCGTCGATCGAATTCTGTGGGACGGCTCTCTTGAGCCGTCAATAGTTCGGACGGCTCAGGAGAGCCGTCCCACGGAATTGGAATAGCCGCCAACGAAAAACCGCAACGCGGGTTTTTCGTGGCCGGTCAAGGCGCCAGGCTGCTGGCTTGGAGCGATCTGGCGGGAAGCTTTAATCATGGAAGAGCATGGTGGGATCAAAAAAAGTCGGATCTGTTCCGGACTCTGCCCAATTTGGACCACCACCATGCTCGACTTTCGGAAGTACCGGCGTCTCTTCTGGGCCGGCCCTAATATTCTCTGTTCCGTTCCATGACGAAGCAACTTGAATGCCAATCTCATGGCGGCTAAAGGAGATTGCCGTAAGTTATTTTTGTTGATGCAATTGCGGTTACAACGATCAAAGCAGACTTTGGCGGTGGACGAGAATGGTTGTATTTTTCGGCTTAGCGCGGGAAAAACTAACAAGACGTTTTGCACAAGGGAGCAATCTTTTCGCACGCTGAGTTGCCGCATGTGCACTATCGGCTGCATGCCGTAAAAGAGCCGCGCACGCAGTAAGCGGTTGGGCGCATGCAGTCGGGGAAGCGCTTACTGAGTGCACGGCTCTTTAGGGCTTCAGATGCGGCCGTAGCAGCAAAGGCCCGTGTTTTTTGAGAAGGCCATCCATGATCTGGCGGTCGCTCATGCCGCTGTCGATTGCTTTGCCGAGGTTGGCCCGCATCGTGTTGGGCATGCCGCACCCGTTGGGATTGCAACTGGCGAGCGTGTAGAAATGTCCCGTGCAGGTATCGTTGTTGACGCCGCAGACGCAATAAATGTTTGCCAGAAACCATTCGATGCGGTCCGATTTAGAGCGCGGGACGTCCATTTCCGGTGGATACAGGCTGGCCCGCACGGAATCGGAAGGGGGTGTCATCTTGAGTGCCAACCGCTGGCCCACTTTTAACTCAGATGCCTCCAATTCGCCCACGACCAAGCGAATGACGGTCCGCTCGCGCCAAGGCATCACCATTTTGACGACGCCCTTGATCGGCGGTTGCGCTGCCAATTCAACCGGGTCGCCCAGATGCAATGAGCGCCCCCAGCGCATCGCTTCATGATCCAGAGTGACTTCGAGCTCGCCACTGAATATGTGGCTGAACGTCAGTAAGCCGGGCAGCCCCGATTTGGTCCACTCGTGATCGAGCCACCTTTTTTGCCCGGAGCGCTTGGCTTCGATCTGCTCTGGGGAGAACTTTGCCGACGTCGTGCTGTTTTTTTGCAGCTTGCCATGGAAATCAAATTCGCTCAATTCGTCAGCGAGCATGACCACGGATACCGGCTTCTTTTTCCGATCAAGCTTGAGCCAAACCCAGACGCGCTGTCCAGACCTAAACTGGTCCAGGCGACCCCACCAGCCGGCGACCTTCACTTCGGCGTCGGGTTCAACGGTCCATTCCTTCGCTTGCTTTTCGCCATCGAGCAGCAAAGTAACCGTTCGTTTCACCGGATCGACGCCTTGGAGTGTCGCGAACGGCTTGGGCAAGAGCCGCAGAAACTCCGCGGTGCCGGCGATTTCTTTGACGGCCTTTTTGGCGTCAGGTGAAGGCATCGGACCGATTCGCCCCCGGCCCCCCCTTCGGAAGAGAGGGAGAAGGCGGGGCGCCGGCAAAGATGGTTGTATTGGGATGCTCGGCGGACCAGGCGAACCATTTGACTTGCACGCTATCGACCCACGTTAGCGTCCAACCCTTGAGCGTCCCCGCAGTGCAGCGGCCAGCAACGTCCCAAAATGACTTCGTCTCCGCGTCCACAAAGCGATCCGCAGCACCTTTAGGTGAAAGAGTGAGCGTAACCTGGCGTGGCTTGAGCGCAACATCACCGTGGATGACGGGCTCACCATCATCTTTCGGCGATATGCCGTTGGGATCAGGCTGCGGTGCTTTATACTTTCGCGGCGGGGTAGCGCTGGGCCGATACGCCGACGCTGAGCGCGTCTTCGGCTCCCAGAGAACGACGATGTCGCCGTTGCCCAGCTTGTCGTGAATGATGCCGTCCTTTTCCAGCAGTGCAACCGGATAGGCACGCGGGTTGTCTTGGGCCCAAGCGCCGAGGACGACATCGTTTTCTTTAAGGCGTGAATCAACCGTGCTGCGCGACTTGAGCGAATCCTCGTTAGCGGATTTTGGCAATTCGGTCGGCTGGTATTTATCGAACATGTGATAGGCGACGGCGTGCGGATATTTTTCCAGCCAAAAGCCCCAATCGCTCACAAGAGTCGGGATCGGCGTCAGCCTTGCCCCCTTACGAGGGCCGTCGAAGGCAACGCCCGTCAGGCACGAATACAAGGTTCCGTCCTTGTGACGCATGACCATGACACCATTGCGCCAGCCGTGAAAGCGAAAATCATACGACGGAGCGAACCCGCGGGCGAAGCCGGCATCGGGGTCGTAGACAAATACCCCATAGCTGTCGCTGATGACCCGATAAGTGTTCAAAAAAAAGCGGATCGGGATGACGCCGCCGTCCGAATAACCGCGCGTCCAGACGAGCACGCGATCGTCAGCCTTCAATTCCTGAGCGCGCCGCTTGGCTTCATCCACGCAATGCGAGCACATCGGATTGACAAGCGTTTTAAAGGCGTCAGGCCGCACGAACAAAGGCGGCGACGTTTTTGGGTCATCAGCGCCAATAAAGCACGCCGTGAGCAACAGTGCAGGTAGCATGAGCCTCTCTCCCAAAATTTGGACGCTATCCGTAGGCTAGGTTTCCAACCTGGCCGGATTTAGATTCCGTCGCTGCCAAATCCGGACAGGTTGGAAAACCTGTCCTACTTCGCGAGCGGAAACAACAATCCAGGCGTCGGCGTGCCAAATACGCGCGCGCGATAAATATGCAATCCATGGACGGCGTGGTATAGCGCCCCGCCTTCGATCGGATCAGTCCGGCTCTCCAAAATCATCTGCACCAGCGCATACGCCGCCTCTTGCACCCAGGGCTCGGATATCTCCTTGTCCGAAAGAGCCAGCGACAGCCATTCGAGGACGTGGCCCGTGGTAGATATGCGGACGCCGACGTCAGGGACGTTGCCGGGTTGGCTAACATAGCCCGTCGAGAAGGCGCCATCGGGATTTTGCAGCTTACGGGCCAGTTGCTTGTAGTGGTCGATTTCATTGGCCACGTCTTGCCAAACCCCGACGGTTTTGCCGCCGTTTTTGAGGTGAAGGTGGTAGGCCCAGGTCAAGCCGAACAGACGATGCGTGCCGCCGCACGCCGCCGTTTCGATGGGTTGATTGACTTCAAAGCGGACGATGTCCTCGAAGGTGAGCTTCTCTCCCGCCATGTTGGTCCAAGCCAGGTCGGTGCCATAATGTTGGCTCAGGATGACGATCGCCCAGCTAAGCTCTTGGTTGCTCGTCACGCTGGCCCGCGCCTTGGTGTAGCGCACGAAATCGCCGAAGGTGTGCGTTTTACCCGCCACGACGAATTTCTTGTCGAGCGGCAGGCCCCATTGGCACATCTCGGCAATGAATTGATCTTGATGGCCTTGACCGACCCCGGTGCCGGGCATGGTTTGCACGTCGAGGCCCGCCTCGCCCATGGGCAAAAACACCATGCCTCGAATCGGTTGCCCCGCGCAGATATAAGCCATGGCGTTGTGGCGTTGACCCGCTGGATCCATGAGAGTGGTTTGCTCCGGGCCCATGCCCAGGATGCCATGCAGCACCGTCCAAAAGCCATGTGTCGTTAAAAGGTCGCGCTGATGGACGTGTTCCAAAGCCGCGTCAATGCGCGTTTGCAACGCGGACTTGGTGACGGCAGCGGGTGGCGGAATTTCAATTCTTTGCTCTTGCACGGGATCGCGGCGGGGTTGCTCGCTTTGCGGAGCGCAACCGGCGCTGCCAACCGCAATCAGCACAAACATCCAACGACATTGGTTAAGCATGGCCAAACCCAGTAGGTCCCGCCTGCCGGGCGGGACGCTCGCAGCCGCAAGCACTTGTGCCCATTGCAAAAACAAGCGAACCCGCGGAATAAGATTCAACCGTTGCAGGCCTCAGATCCCGCCCGGCAGGCGGGACCTACGCGCGGACGCTTTCTTTGAGTGACTCGCGCGGTCTTTTTCTTGTCTGCGCCGGGAATGACGTTAATAAATCGACCCAAGCGGTCCCATTCGCCGGGCGTCAAAAAGCTCAGGCACCCAATAAAATAAATGGGTCCGAAAAACGGCTCCCCGTAGATGAAAACCGATCCCAGCCATGCCAAGACGCCGCCAGCGAGCAGCAGCCAGCGCCAGCGCGGCCGCCAGGCAAACACGGGGAACGTCAATTGCCAGGCGAGCATGATGTACTGGGCCAGGCTGTACAAGAATAAAAGCTCGTCGGCGCTTTGGGCTTCGCTGCGCAGTTTCTCTGGAGTCATCGTAAAGGGATTGTGCAATGGATACCAGAGAGCAACGCCTGACCACCAATCGCTGAACTGGAATTTGTGCAAGCAACTCGTCACCACGACGATGGCGAAATGCACCTGAATCAGGCGCACCGCCAGATTGGCCGCATAGCTGGGTGCCGCGTCGGACGGGGTGCGCCATGGTGCGAAAAGCCCCGGTCGCCGGCCCATCGTCTCCGCGATGACCCCCACGATAAGGGCGCCGGCGAGGCCCACCACCACGCCCACGGGAGTTCCCATCATAAGACTCACCAGGACGCCCACCGCGCCGCCGAACACCAGCGCGGCGACAAACCCAAGTCGGTTGGCACGGGTCATGGCACCGTTCCATTGGCCAAGCAACACATAACCAATCATCAAATAGAATGCGATCACGACTAGGAGAAAATCAGCGTCGAATGTGATCGCCGGGCTGGCCACGAACGACACGATGCAGCGCCCACGTCAAAATCGACGTGGTTCGCGCGGCAATTCCCAGCGTGAAGAGCAAAAAGACGACGACAGCTTCCCAATAAAGGATCTGAACTGCGGTGAGCTTGACCCGCATAGAAAAACCAGCGACCAGCCGGGCGTGATAGAGGTTATGTTCGGGTTTTGCGATAATTCTCGATAGGCCTGAGTGTCGAACCAACCCGCCAGGCCGAAAAAATCCATCTCATGGCCGACAAACGATAGTAGCCACAAGAGGAACAAAGTCCCGCTTATTACGCGGAGACAATGCAAACTCGTGGCTGGGACAGCGCTGAACCAGAACGACGACCAGGCCGCGAACCAGCCGGGCCGAGCGACGCTGGGCTTGGGCAAACGAGCGGCCTCCACCGGCGCGGGTCGATTAATTTTCACGGTGCTGCTCTCCAAAGCTGCATATCAATTCGTCCAATGCGCCTGGCGGCGGTGATGGCAAGTACATGTACGCCGGCAACACCTGGTCCTTGCTATGGCGGCATAATCTCGACCGATGCCACCTCCGGTTCCCGCAAGAAATAGCGCGTATGCCCGAGCCAAAAGCAGCGACCATTCCGATGGCCGCATGACCGGATGATCCTTCGGGACCAGATGTTCGGGGACCTCGCTGAGCTTCCACATCTTCGGATCGCTGATGTCCCAGATGATTCTCTTTTCCATCTGCTGTCCAGGAGCGGGAATTACCTCGCCGCCCGGGGGTTGGACCGGAATGTCGCTGCCAAGTCCCATGGCCAACACCTTATAGCGCTGGCGGCGCCAAAAACTGCCGCTGTCTCCTGGAAATCTTATGGTCTTGATGACGCTTCCCTGCGCATCCTTGAGACGCGCTTCGAAGTAGACCGCGGAAACCAGCGAGCGATTTCCCGCGAAATGGTAGTTATTGGTGAGCCGCAGTGGATCCAAATATATCGGCTTGACGACGCTCGTGATCTTCTCCGCGAACATCGGTCCGGGCGACATACTCTCGCCGAAGCGCGTCGGCCAAGTTCCGCTTGGAGCCGCGAGAACAAGCATGCCAAGCGCCAGAAAATGGACGGTCACGAGCGCGGTGCCCAGACGAATGATCCACGTCGGGAGCGGCCTCGACGGTTTTGAGGTTTGTGGCGTCATGCGGATTGTCCATGTGGTTAGCCGCGACGCGCTAGCGGGAAGCGCGGGGCGTGCGGCGAAAGGTCAAGGGCAAATGTTCGCCACTCGTTACCATCAACATTATTCGCCGGGCGTCTAAAAATCGACCTTATTCGCGGCGGTGTTTGTCTGGCGCATCCTTCTTTTTGCCCACGAGGCGTAGGTCGGCCTGGCGTTTTTGCAGATCGACACGCGCCACCGTGACTTGCACCTTGTCTCCCAGGCGAAACCGGCGTTTGGTGCGCTGGCCGATCAGGCTATGCGAGGGCTGATCGAAATAATAATAATCGTCGGGCAGCGTGCTGATGTGAACCAGGCCCTCCACGGGAATGACTTCCGCCTGACCATAAAAGCCATAATCGGCCACGCCGGTGATGATGACTTCCATTTCCATGCCGAGCCGTTCGCTCAAATAGGTCAGCAGCTTGAGCTTAACCAATTCACGTTCAGCCATCTCCGCACGGCGTTCCATCTTGCTGCAATGCTCGCCCAGCGCGATCAGTTCCTCGAAATCGCTGCCCGCCCGGCCACGCCGCATCAATTGATCGAGCAGGCGATGCACGACCAAGTCCGGATAGCGCCGGATTGGCGAGGTGAAATGGCAGTAATTTTCACTGGCCAGCGCGTAGTGATCTTCCTTTTGCGGGCTGTAGATCGCTTGCTTCAGGCTGCGCAACAGCGCGTAATGGACGGCATGCGCCTCCGGCTTATCCGCCGATTGATTGAGGATGCGCTGCAGCGTGAAGCGGTCGGTCTCGCGCTGGACCTTGTAACCCAGAATGCGGGCGAATTCGGCAAACGCCTTGAGCTTGGTCGGCTCCGGAGCAGGGTGAACGCGGCGAAGAAACGCGATTTCCTTGTCGTCCAAATGCTCCGCGACCGATTCATTGGCGAGCAACATGAACTCTTCGATCATCTGGTGGCTGATGTCGTTCTTGCGGAAATCGGCGCCGATCACTCGGCCGTCCTTGTCGTATTCAAGCTCCGGCTCCGGCATGTGCAATTGCAAATAGCCACGCTTGAGCCGCCGCTTGTTCAAAATGACCGCCAGGTCGCGCATCCGCCACAAGAGTTCCAGAATCTCCGGCTCAACGCTCTGTGCCGTTGCCTCGACTACCGTTCGGGTCTTCCAATAGCGCCAAAACCTGCTCATAGGTGAAGCGTCGCTTGACTCGAATTGCGGCATTCGCGAAACGAACGGCAGTCTTCACGCCCACGGGCGTCAAATCCACGATGGCGCTTTTGACATAGCGAACCTTCCCTTGCTGCAGGCTCGCGAGGCTGTTGGAGATGATCTCGGGAAACATGGGAATGACGCGCTGCGGCAGATAGACGCTGGTGCCCCGCTTGCGGGCTTCGCGATCCAAAGCGGTGCCGGGCGGAGCGAAATGGCTTACATCCGCGATATGCACGCCCAGCAACCAATGTTTGCTGCGCGGATCGCGCGTCAGCGACACGGCATCGTCGAAATCGCGTGCGTCCACCGGGTCGATCGTTATCGTCGTCCAGCCGGTGAAATCTTCCCGGCCCGCGAGATCCTCTTCGTTAAACTCGGCGGCTTGAGTTCGTGCCTCCGCCAAAGCGTCGTCCGCGAACTCCTCGGGCAGGCCGAAGGCCTTGATGATCGACAGCGTGTCCACACCCGGCTGCCCGCGCGGACCGAGGATTTCAGTGATGACCCCTTCGCCCCGCGCTTCGGGCGTCGGGAACCGCAGCATCTCGAAGACGACCTTGTCTTCCGGCTGCGCGCCTTTGGCCCCCGGATCCCCCACATAGATGCTGTGGCTGAAAACCGTGCCATCGACTCGGACAAGGCCTTGGCCGTCACGCTCGAAATAGGTGCCGACGAATTGCTTGGTGGCCCGTTCCAAGACGCGCACAATGTCGCCGCGCGGGCCGAGATCCGGACGCTTACCTTGCGCCCGATGCGCACGAAGACGGTGTCGCCGGACGAGGCATCCCGCACCGCTTCTTGAGGGATATAAACCTCTGCCATTGGAGAGCCTTCGACCCGGTCGGGACGAACGAAGCCGAACCCCGCACCCGCCTTACGGAAGACTCCAGTGATGGTGTTGGCGGTCGCCGACGGCCGCAGCGTGCTGTTTTTGGCAAGTTCAAGGCGGCCTTCCTTGACCAATTTGCGGACGGCGATCTTGAAGTCGGCGTATTGATCGAGCGATAGGCCAATCTTGCGCGAAAGCGCCTTGGGCTTGAGTGGCTGGTAGCCAGGCAGGTTGACGGCTGTCAGGATTTTCTTTTCGATTTCAAACATGATGCCTGGTCAATCTCCGTCGGTGACCAGCCCGCTTCCTTCGTGCAAACCCTTGAAGAGGCGGCGCTGGGTGGCCTGGTTGTAGGGCGTCCAGGCTGAGGAGCCGTTGCGGTCTTGGCGGATATCGCGGGTGAAACTGTGCACCTTGGCATCGAAGTTGTCGAGGTGATGCAGGGCAATGGCTTCCGGCGTCATCGGCAAGCGCGGGCTGCCGAATTCATAGGTGCCATGATGACTGAGAATCATGTGCTTCAGCCGCAGGAGGAGTTCCGTCGGAAATGGCTCACCGGTCAGGTCGGGCACCTGGCGGACCTTTTCCTCCAGCATGGCCACGCCGATGACGAGGTGGCCGAAAAGCTGTCCCTCGTCGGTGTAGCCGAAAACGCGGTCGTAACTGAGCTCGCGCACTTTGCCGACATCGTGAAGAAAAATGCCCATGAGCAAGAGATCGCGGTTAATCTCGGGGTACAGCGGCGTCAGGCGATCGGCGGCTTCCAGCAGTGTGGTGACGTGTTCCAGCAGGCCGCCCAGATAGGCGTGGTGATTGCGGATGCCGGCGGGCACCTTGCAAAACGCATCCACGAAGGGTGCATCCATGAGAAAGCATTCGGCCAAGGCTCGCAGGTGAGGATTTTCCAATCGCAAAAGCAGTGTGCGCAGGCGTTCGAACAGCCTTCCTACGTCTTGTTCAGTCCGCGGCAGAAAATCGCCCAGGCTCACCTGATCGGCGGCTTGCCGGTCCAGCTGAGTCATGATGACCTGAAGCGATCCTTGAAAAAGCTGCACCTTGCCTTTGATGCGGACGAAATCGCCCTCTTCGAAGCCGCGAAAGTGATGCTCCGTCGCGTTCCACATGCGGGCGCTGATCGCACCAGTGCGGTCGCGCAACTCGGCCTGCAAATAGAGATTACCGTTCTTGTTGGCTCGAAGTTGCTTGTCGGTGACGAGATAAACCTCGTCGAGTGTTTCGCCATCGACCAAAAGCTGCACGCAGCGGCGCGTCATGGTTAGTCCGTTATGTCTTAAATGACAGTGTGCAATGGGGCACACTAGCCCGAAGCGTAAGCGAGGAACCTCGCTTACGCTTCGGGCTAGTATTGCTAGCTTGCGCACATCGATTAAACTTCCGCGCGGCAATTTTGCAGCCGCGCCGTTTATGCCTAGTTATCTTTGTATGGTCCCGGTGCTCTTATGACGCAGCGGTCGCTTTGAATATCTTGACTTCGCGACCGAGCCGGCTGCCCAGGCGGTCACTTTCCCTGACAAGATCGAAGCGTGTCTGGAGATTGAGCCAAAACTGCTCTGAGGTCCCGAAGTATCGCGCCAACCGCAACGCCGTATCCGCGCTGATCGCCCGCAGTCCCCGCACGATTTCGTTGATACGCCGCGGCGGTACGCTTGTGTCTTTCGCCAGCCGATATTGACTGATTCCCAGGGGCAGCAAGAATTCCTCCAGAAGTATCTCGCCGGGATGAATTGGCGGAAGTTTACGTTTTGTCATCATTATCCTCAGTGATAATCCACGATTTCATTGCACTCATCGCGTAGCGATGCTTGATGGTAGCCGTGGGTTTTAACCCACGGACAACGTCCGCGCCGCAGTTCGGTCGCGTAGCGACGGTTG
Source organism: uncultured Planctomycetota bacterium (assembly GCA_963750865.1). GTDB lineage: Bacteria > Planctomycetota > Planctomycetia > Gemmatales > Gemmataceae > CAVVSQ01. Next base: position 548,037 of record CAVVSQ010000004.1, on the reverse strand, counting down.
AAAGCGCTACATTATCTTTGTATAGCGCGAGCGTAAATCTCACGAATGACGCCCCATGCCTGAACTGCCCGACATCGAACTCTACCTTGAATGCCTCCAACCGCGCATCGTGGGCCAACCCCTCGTGCGGTCGCGTTTGGCAAATCCCTTTCTCCTGCACCGCCCTTCCGCCGATCGAAGAGGCTGACGACAAAAAGGCCGTCGGCTTGCGCCGCCTGGGCAAACGCCTCGTGTTCGCGCTCGAAGGCGATCTCTTCCTGGTCTTGCACCTGATGATCGCCGGCCGTTTGCACTGGAAGCCGCGAGGGGCAAAACCGCCGGGCAAAATCGGCCTGGCGGCATTTGACTTCCCCACCGGCACGCTGATTCTCACCGAGGCCGGCAGCAAACGACGGGCATCCCTTTACTTGGTGCGCGGCGAAGCGGAGTTGGCCAAACACGACCCGGGCGGCGTGGAGATTTTTGCCACCGACGAGTTCGGCTTTCGCGCGGCGTTGCAGCGCGAGAATCACACTCTCAAACGCGCCCTCACCGACCCGCGCATTTTCAGCGGCATCGGCAACGCCTATTCCGACGAGATACTTCACCGCGCTCGCCTGTCCCCGCTGACTTTAACGCAACGGCTCTCCGCCGCCGACTGCATCCGGCTGTTTGAGGCAACCCGAGAAACTCTGAGCGAGTGGCTTGAGCGCCTTCGCCATGAAGTTGGAGACAGCTTCCCCGAAAAAGTAACCGCGTTTCGTCCCGATTTCGCGGTGCACGGGCGTTTCGGCAAGCCGTGTCCGGCATGCGCCACGAAAATTCAGCGCATCGTTTACGCTGATAACGAAACGAACTATTGTCCGCGCTGCCAGACGGGCGGCAAAGTGCTGCCGGACCGTTCGCTGTCGCGGTTGCTGAAGGACGATTGGTCGCGAAATATCGAAGATTGGGAATAGCGATTGTCTCGGAAGAACCTGACATGCCAGCAATTACCCCCGGCAGGATTCGAACCTGCGACCCTCGGTTTAGGAAACCGATGCTCTATCCCCTGAGCTACGGGGGCGAATGTTTGCGCCAATGCCAATTCTATCTGATCCTCATTCGAACAGCTTGCTTACCGATTCATTGAAGTGAATGCGCTTGATGGCGTCGGCGAGCAGGGGGGCCACGCTGAGGACCTTTATAGCCGGCAATTGTTTTTCGGGCGTCAGGGGGATCGTGTCGGTGATGACGATTTGCTTGAGCGGGGCGTCGCGCAGGCGGTTGATGGCTTCGCCGCACAAGACGCCGTGGGTGGCGCAGGCGTAAATCTCGCGGGCACCGTTGATCTTGGCGACGTGAACGGCGCCGACGACGCTGCCTGCGGTCGAAATCATGTCGTCAAAGATCACCGCGACTTTGTTTTTGAGCGTGCTGCCGATGAGGTTGACTTGCTTGGTTTCAGTGGCGCTGCTGCGGCGTTTGTCGACGATCGCGATGGCGCCTCCCAGTTTTTTCTGGTGCCGCAGCGCCCGCTTGATGCTGCCCTCATCGGGGCTCAAAACCACGAAATCATCGAACGGAATGTTCAGACTACGCACATAGTCGTTGATGACTGGGCCGGCGTGCAGGTGATCCACGGGAATGTCGAAAAAACCTTGAATTTGGGCGGCGTGCAAGTCGAGCGTGACCACGCGATTGCAACCGGCCATCGTCAGAAGATTCGCTACCAGCTTGGCAGTGATCGGCACCCGCCCCACGTCCTTGCGGTCTTGCCGGGCGTAGCCGTAGTAGGGAAGCACCGCGGTGATGCGTGCGGCGCTGGCGCGTTTGAGGCTATCGAGAATGATCAGCAATTCCATGATGTTTTCGTTCACCGGCGGACAGGTCGGCTGCACCACGAAAACATCGCGGCCGCGCACATCCTCGTCGATGCGCGCCAAGAACTCGCCGTCCGGGAAGTTCTGCAAGGTGATTTTGCCCAGCGAATCGCCCAGACATTGGGCAATTTTCTCGGCCAACGGCACATTGGCCCGGCCGCTGAAAACCCGAAGCTGATTGTTGTTGTTCATGGCGCACGTCTGCTTTTGCCGAGCGAGTCTGGCAAGGAATTATTAAGGCTACGCGAAGAGAACGGCAAGGGAACGCCTGTGCTGACTTTTGCGAAGAAATGAGCCACGGATTGAACACGGATCAAACACGGATAAGACAAGGCGTTTTGCACTCACTTGTTAATGTTTCGTGTTGTTTTTATCCATGTTTAATCAGTGTTTCATCCGTGGCTCACGTATTTGAACGATCAACCCATCACGCCATACGCATAACCGGCTTTGACGAGATCGTTCTCCTCGAAGCGGGTGAGCCGCAGGGGGCAAACATCGAGCGTTTTGGGGGTTCCATCGACGATCAATTCGGTCATCAATTGACCGACGACGGGCGACATCTTGAAGCCGTGACCACTAAAGCCGACGGCAAGATAGCCGCCGTCCAGGCCGGGCATCTTATCGAGAATCGGATGCCAGTCGGGTGTTACCGCATACAGGGCCGCATAGCCGCCGCGGCCATAGCCGCGGTGCATGGCGGGATAGCGGCGGCCCAGGCGTTGGCGGACTTGCGGGAGCCAGTCGCCGTCGGCGGCCTCGTTGTAGGCATCGGGATTGACGGGATTGTTCGTTTCTTCGCCGGCCAGGCTGCCCGCGTGGATCATGTCGCCGTGCGTGGGCTTGAAGTAAATACCCTGCACGAAATCGGCATAAACGGCGGCGCGGCGACCGAAGTCGGTAGGGCGCCGGTAGAGCGCCACCTGGGTGCGGCATGCTTGCACCGGTAGCTTGACGCCGATCGTCTTGCCGAGTTGCCCCGCCCACGGCCCCGCAGCCAAGACGACGCAGGGGCTGTTGTAACGGCCCTCGTTGGTCTCAACGCCGGCGATCTTGCTTCCTTGCACAACTACGCTTTGCACCTCCACGCCCAGGCGCATGTCCGCGCCTTCTTTGAGCGCCGCCTCGGCAAAGGAAGCAACCACCTGCACGGCTTCCACATAGCCGGCCTCGGCCTCGAAGGCCGCGAGTTCATCTTCGGCCAGCCGGGCGTTGCGGTCGATGTCAGCCAAGATCTGTGAGGAAACCAGTCGGACATCGATGCCCAGCTCGCGCTGCATGGCGAGGTTGGTTTCCAGACCGGCGCGGTCCTTTTCGTTGACGACGACGACCATGCCCGTGCGCGTGAAGACCGGCGGCCCCCCGACGATTTCGTCAAACCGCTCAAAGGTTCGCAGGCTTTGCTGGGCCATGCTCGCCGTCAGGCGATTGGAGTAATGCTGGCGGATGATCGCTCCCGACTTGCCGGAAGAGCCCGCGCCAAGGAATGATTTTTCGAGCAGCACCACTTTGCCGACGCGCCGCGCGCGAGATGCCAGGCGATGCTTGTCCCCATGACCCCGCCGCCGACAACGATGATGTCGCAATTGACTGCCATAATGCGAAACCTGAATCGAAAGCATAGCCACGGATCGAACACGGATAGGGCTGTGAAGGTGGGGCGCTCCTTTCAATTTTCGACAGGAGAGGCACTGAATCGATAGTTTACAGCCTGCGCTTATGTGGCTTATCCGTGTTCGATCCGTGTTTCATCCGTGGCTTGATCGTTTTATTCCGGAAAGAGCGGCGTGCTCAAATAGCGTTCGCCCAGATCGGGAAGAACGACGACGATCAGTTTGCCCGCGTTCTCCGGGCGCTTGGCGACTTGGACGGCGGCGTGAGCGGCGGCGCCGCAACTGATGCCGCAGAGCATGCCTTCCTCGCGGGCCAACCGGCGGGCCATGGCGAAAGAGTCTTCATCGGTGACCTGAACGACCTCGTCGATGATGGCCATGTTAAGATTGCCGGGGATGAAACCGGCGCCCAGGCCTTGGATTTTGTGACGGCCCGGTTGCAGCGGCTCCCCTTTCATTTTTTGCGTGATGACCGCGCTGGCCGTTGGCTCGACCGCGATGGCCTTGAACGACGGCTTGCGTGCTTTGATGACCTCGCTCACGCCGGTAATCGTGCCCCCGGTGCCGACGCCGGAAACGAGGATGTCAACCTTGCCCTGGGTGTCGCGCCAGATCTCCTCCGCCGTCGTTTTGCGGTGGATTTCGGGATTAGCGGGGTTCTCGAATTGTTGGGGCATGTAGGAATTAGGCGTGGCGGCAATCAGTTCCTTCGCCTTGGCGATGGCGCCGTTCATGCCCTTTTCACCAGGCGTGAGAACGATGTCGGCGCCGAAGGCCTTGAGCAGCCGCCGGCGTTCCAGCGACATGGTCTCCGGCATGGTGACTACGAGCTTATAGCCGCGGGCGGCGCAGCAAAATGCCAGGCCGATGCCGGTGTTGCCGCTGGTCGGCTCGATGATGACCGTGTCCTTTTTGATTTTGCCGTCGCGCTCGCCGGCGTCGATCATGGCCACGCCGATGCGGTCTTTCACGGACCACAAGGGGTTAAAGTTTTCGAGCTTGCCGACGACGGTGGCCTTGGCACCATCGACGACGCGCCGCAACTTGACGAGGGGCGTTTGGCCGATGCATTGCGTGATATCGTCATAAATCTTGCCGCGAAAGCCTTCTGGCATGATCGTGTCCTCCTCGGATTGAAATAGAGCGGTACATTAGGCGAGTTTAGATATTCGGAATGGCATCCGCAAGGGTTTGACTGGTGGGGCGGCTCTCCAGAGCCGCCGGGAATATGCACGGCTCAGGAGAGCCGTGCCACAAAACGCCTACGCCAGCCGTGCCTCCGGCCCCGGTTGGAAATCGCGCACTTCCAATTCGACCGAGCGCCAGCCTTGCCACTCGTTGATTTTCGGCGTGAACACCACACAGCACTGACCGCCGCGCGACATGAGTTCTTCGGTCCGCTCGGCCATGCCGAACGCCACGGCGCGGAGATCGCGTCCCTCTTGGCGAACGCGAAAGCTTAAATGGCGCTGGGCGGCGCCGATGCGTTTCGGTTCGCCGACGATTTGCAAGCGGTCCGCCAAAAACTGAGGCTGCGGATTGCCGGCGCCATATGGCTCCATTTGGTGCAGCGATTCCAGGAGGCCCATGGTAAGTGCCGCCAGGGGCACCTCCGCGTCAATCGTCAGCCGGTGCGGCTTGACAACGGCGCCGAGCTTTTGGCTGACGACCGAGCAAAAACGGTCGCGGAAGCGGGCAACCGCTGCCGGCATGATGCGGAAACCGGCCGCGCTCGCGTGGCCGCCGTGGCTTACCAAATCGGTTGTGCATTCTTCCAGCGCCTCGTGCAGGCGAAACCCGGGAACGGATCGGCCCGAGCCCTGTCCATGCGGCTGATCCTTCCGCAAGGCGATCATCAGCACGGGCCGCGCGTATTCATCCACCAGGCGGCTTGCAACAATGCCGATCAACCCCGGATGCCATTCAGCATCCGCCAATACAAGTGCGGGCGAATCGCTAAACTGCCCGGCCAGCGTTCGCGCTTCAAAGTGGATGCGCCGCTCGAGTTGCTGCCGCTCTTGGTTTTGGCTTTCCAAATGCTCCGCCAATACCGTGGCGCGCTCGCTGGAGAGTGTGGTGAGCAGTTCGACAGCGCAACCCGCGCCCCCAAGTCGGCCCGCCGCATTGATGCGTGGAGCGAGCGAAAAGCCGACGTCGCCCGCCAACAACTTGGCCTTTCCTTCCAGCTTGGCGATCCTCAGCAACGCCCCTAGTCCCAACGTCGGCTTGGCCTTGAGACGCGCCAGTCCGTGTTTGACCAAGATGCGGTTTTCCTCGAACAACGGCACGACATCGGCAACCGTCCCCATGGCGGCCAAGCCTACCGCGTCGAGCAAGAAATCGCGCAATAGCGTCCGTTACCTTGGCGCTGCCGCAGTGCTTTTTGCAAAGCGCCCACGCCAGTTTGAAGGCCACGCCCGCTCCGCACAGGCCGCCGAATGGGTACGCGGCCGCACCGTCGGTTCCATTAGCTATCCGAGGGTGAATCAGGACATCGGCGCCCGGCAAGGCGCCGCGGGGTTCGTGGTGATCCGTGATAATAAGTTCCAGGCCCAGGCGGCGCGCCTCATCGGCCTCGGCCGCTGACGCGATGCCGCAATCAACGGTGACAACGAGCTTGACGCCTTGCTCAGCCAGGACTTGCAAGGTGGCACTGTTTAGTCCGTAGCCATGTTCTAAGCGATGCGGCACATGAAATTCAACATTGCCGCCTAGCAACGTGAGGCACGTCAAGAGGATCGCCGTGCCGGTGACGCCATCGACGTCATAGTCGCCATAAACGCAGATGCGCCGCTGGTCGCGGACCGCCGCCAAGAGACGCTCGACGGCATTGCCCATGCCTGGAAGCAACTCCGGTTCGTGGAGGCCGCCCAAATTGGAGGCCAAAAAACGTTGTGCGGCTTGCGGTTCACTGATTTGGCGGTTGAGCAGCAACTGGGCAACGATGGGCGAGACACGCAAACTTTGAGCCAGGCTGTCAATCGCTTGCGAATCGTGCGGCAAAAGGTGCCAAATCTTGGCGCCAGCGGACATCACGGATCCTTCCCGAAAGTGTGGGTGCAACATTCATTATTATACAGGAAGTGGACGTTGTGGCGCGGCAAGCGTGGCCGGGGTTGAGGTACTCCGAAACCCCGGGGATGCACGCATAATTAACACGTCGCGGAGTACCGGGGTTGCGGAGTACCTCAACCCCGGCCACGTCCCTGACGCTCCAGCTCGCCGTGAGTTACCCGACATGCTCAGGCACCACGAAGCCGGGGCGGTAATTTCGCGTCAACATGCGATTGGCCTCATCATTGTGGCGCACGTTTTCAACGTGCGCGTCGATGGCAAGCGGCACGCCGACATGAAGCCGCAAGTCTTCGAGCTTGAGATCGTTGCCGCGAAGATGCTCCTCCATGCGGGCGAGCGTTTCGTTAGCGTCCTTGTCGTCGCCGAAAGCGCGCGTGCGCGGATTGAACGGAGCCGGTTGGCCCAGGCGATACGAGATGTTCGCCAAGTGGATCAGCGCGGCGGAATAGTGGCCTTCTTCGATGGGGGCGTTGAGGTCTTGCGGACGCCGCGAGCGCACGGCGGCGATGAAATTGGCGAAATGGTTGTTACCGCCCGGCTTCGGTGTGGATCGTGCCACCTGGGGCAGCGGTGCGGCCGTCGTGCTGTTGCGCGGGAAGAAGCGATGGCCAACGATGGTGCCTTCCTCCAAGTGGAAGATGTTGCCGACCATCTCGCCGCGATAACGGTCGGTCCGTAGGCCGCGCACTTCGAAGATCAGTTTCGTCGGACCATAATCGAAGATCGCCATTTGGGTATTCGGCGTCTGCCCCTGATCCGTATAGCCGAAGCGGCCGCCCACGGACAACACGCTGCGCGGCAACTTCGCTCCCGGAATGCCCCAGCGGGCGATGTCCATTTGGTGAACGCCCTGGTTGCCGATGTCGCCGTTGCCGAAGTCCCAGAACCAGTGCCAGTTGTAATGCACGAGATTGGTGTTGAAGGGCTGCTCGGGTGCCGGCCCAAGCCACAGATTGAAATCGACCTCTCGGGGAGGCGTCGTGTTGGGCCGCATGCCGATGGAAGTGCGCGGCTTGTAAACCAGGCCGCGTGCCACCAAGAGACGGCCTAGCTGACCGGATTTGATCACCTCGACGACATTGGCCCAGGCCGGATCGCTGCGGCTTTGCGTGCCATGCTGGACGATGACGTTGTGCTTGTGGGCCATCTGCTGGGCGATGCGGCCTTCCTTGACGTTGTGGCTGCATGGCTTTTCGACGTAAACATGCTTGCCGGCCTGGGCGGCCCAGATCGTCATCAGCGAATGCCAATGATTGGGCGTGGCGATGGAGATCGCGTCGAGGTTGCGGTCTTCGAGCGCGCGACGCACGTCCTGCACTTGTTGGGGAGCGGTGCCGCCGCGGCGCTGGACTTCAGCGGCGCGGCCGCGAAACGTGCGCGTATCGGGATCAATCAAGTAGGTGATCTGCACACCCGACATCGCCGCGAAGGCGCTGACATGCGAGCCGCCCCGACCATGCAGTCCCGCGACGCCAATGCGAATGGTGTCGTTGGCGCCAAGCACACGGCCCGATGATTTGGTGCCCGCGACAGTGATGGTTGCCGCAGCGGCCAAAGTTTTTTTCAGGAAACTACGTCGATGGAGAGACATGGGCAGTCCTTTCCTATAGGCGGGAGGGTGAAGGTGATGAAGCTTCAGTTATAACGCGAGGGGAGGGGGGGTGCAAATGAAAAGCAGCTTGACGTGGAATCCGCCCAAAATAGCGATTGTGTCAACCAACGGCGGGTGGGAAAAGGTTTGCTTCGATGAGGGCTGCGCGAATTGCAACCGCTTCCGTGTCGTTGATGTTGAGTACAGCAATTGTCGCACGGCCCACTGGCGTGCGCCCAGTTAGAATTGGCCCGTTCCAGCGAAAGTGCCGGGTCCATTTGTGACGGCGCGGGTTGAACAAAGGCGTGATGCGCCGTGAACGCGGGTCACGCCCGGCAATGTTAGTACCTTTGAATCGATTGCAGTAAAAACAAGCGAGCGCGAGGTTGTTTGACCCGGCACTCCCGAAATGCTTCCGGGCAATAACGTGATCAATTTCAAATACCGATCGGCTGTGTGCCTGAGGAAGTTGGCAGTATTCGCAGCAATAATCAGCACGATGCCACACAAGGCGGATGAGTTCGTCGTCCATGACGTCAGGCGTCGTGGCCACGCTTTTTAAGAGTGAGTCGGGCTTTTGCTGCCAGGAGGTCGATTAGCCGACCTACGCGCACATAGCTATCGAGCTCGTTTTCCTCGGTGCGCGTCAGCTTGCCGTTCTGGTTTTTGACTGCGAGTTGGTGCATGCGTTGCCGATCGTGGGCGGTGAATTCGAGCTTCAATAGCGCGGCGCGCCCGCTGGCGTTAAATCGTCGCGCTCGGGTTGGACGACGCGGGTTAGGATCGCTGCATCGAATGCTGGCGAGTGCGTGGCTTGCATGGATGCCCCTTTGATCGACATAATTGCACTCCAGTATACCACAAGCAACCCATCCACGATACGACTCACCTCCATGCGCGATAACTCGCACGACTACTCAGGCGTGCCATGCGACGCAGCTTTTTCACGACCTGCCACCGAAGCGCCCGAAACCATCGCGTAAAGCACGTCGGGATCAAGGTCCGCCCCACAGAGCCAGTAAATCGTACCCAATTCAGGATCGACCTTCACGGCGGCGAACTCCGTTGCATTGCGTAAAGGCGCGAACACCCCCGTGAAGCTAACGCACTGGGCAACATCAACCGCACCTTCGACCCCGTCTTCGAAACGCAGCTTTAGACGATAGCCGTTCATGGGTATTGCTGCCACGATATCCTTGAGCATTGCAGTCACTCCAATGGCTCGATGCTGTTAAGCGGTACAGATAATTGAAGTTCGCTTCGTCCGTCAGTGTACGGGTTGCAATTCAGGATCAGTGCGGCCCCGCTTCTTATTATCGCGCACCATCAGCGCATAAAGGCAAGGCAGCACGAACAAGGTCGCCGGCTCACCCGCTAACAGTCCGCCCAAGATAGCGCGAGCCAGCGGCGCGTTGGCTTCGCTTCCTTTTTCCAGCGCCAATGCAGTGGGTATCATGGCGAAGAACGCCGCCAGCGCGGTCATGGTCACGGGCCGCACACGCAAGGAGGCGGCCTTGCGAATGGCCGCCTGGGGACTCAAGCCTTCGTGACGGCGCAACTCCTGGGCGCAATCGGTCATCAGCACCGTGTTGGCAACCTTGATGCCCACGATAAAGATGAAACCCAAGAGCGATTGCAGATTGACTGCGCTGCCGGTCACGAACAGCGTCGGCAGAATGCCAATGAGGCACAGAGGCACGATCAGCATCACCGTGAGCGGCACGATGAAGGATTTATCGAGGGCCACCATCAGGAAATAAATCAGCAGCGACGCGAGAATCAGGCCCTTGCCCAGATTTTTAAAAGTATCTTGCATGCGCGTGTATTCGCCGGTCAACACGATCTTGGCTCCTTCAAGGATCGTGCCACGCTCTTTGGCATCGGGATCGAAAGGAACCCATGTGCCATCGCCCATGGGCTTGCCAAACTGACTCAGCACCCGCGTCACGTCATCGGAAACGTGCCCCAAATCGCGTCCCTCGACGTTCATGGTCAGATCAATCGCCGGCTGCAAATCGACGTGATGCACCTCAGTGGGGATCTTGCCGTGATGGATCGTCGCCAAGTTCTTGAGCGGGATCGGCACGCCTTGCTTGGGGCTCGTGATAGCGATGCTCTCGATGTCGTATACACTTTGAAAATCCTTGTCGGGGTATTGCACGCCGACAAAATACTGATTGCCGCTGACCGGGTCGATCCAGAAGTTTTTCTTGTTGTAAGTGATGCTGGAGTTGGTGGCCGCGATGACGCTGGTCATGATGTCGTCTTGGTTGAGTCCCTGGTTGGCGGCCTTGGTGCGATCGACGTCAATGGTCAATTCGGGAGCATCGGGCTTTTGCAGCACGCGGGCGTCGACGACGCCGGGGACTTTTTGCACGGCCTTTTTGATGCGATCGGCAAGGGCAAAGAGCAACGGCTTTTCCGCAGTGTCGGAGGCGGAGCCGCCCTTTTTCGTTTTAGCCTTGCCGAGAATCTGAATGTTGAGCGGCGAGGATTTGCCTTCATTCAAGGCGCCGCGCACCAGGCCCCCGGAATCGAAGGAGAATTCCTCGGCATCGAAAGTCGCGTCGTGCGCCAAGGCTTGGCGCAACTCGCGAATGTAATCCTGGGACGAACGGCGGCGTTCGGGAGCGAGTTGCACCTTCAAGACGGCATCCATGGGGCCCGCGTTGGCCGTGTAGGCGGCGGACCAGTCCGCCGTCAGTCCGATTTCGGAGACGATCAATTCGAGGTCATCTTTGGCGATGTGCTGACGCACGAATTGCTCGAGTTTCTCGACCAGCTTCTCGGTGTTCTCGATGCGGGTGCCGCTCGGCGCGTTCATGGCGATCTCGAACGCCCCCGAATCCACTTCGGGGAAAAAATCACGCTTCAAGACGGGCACAAGCAAGGCGGCCGTCGTCGCCAAGAGCGCGAAAGCGATGACGACGGTTTTGATTTTATGCCGCAAAACAAAATCCAAGCCGTGTAGGTAAAAGGCGATGCCGCGGTCGATGAACCCTTCCCAGCGCGCGAACAACCGGCCGATGGGTCCGCGCTTGCCCAATATCATGGTTGTGGGCCCCCAAAAGATACGCGCTGCGCAAGGCACGAGCGTGTTGGCGAGAATGTACGCCGCGGTCATGGCGAACATCACCGTCAGCGTCATGGGCAAAAACAAAAAGCGGCCCATGCCCGGCATCAGCGCCAACGGTGAGAGCACGAGGAAGGTGCACAAAGTCGCCACCAACCCAGGCATGGCGACTTCGCTGACTCCGTGCAAGGCGGCATGATGCGGGCTGGCCCCAAGCGTCAGGTGGCGATGGGTGTTTTCCAGGCAAATGATCGCGCTGTCGATCATGGGGCCGATGGCCAACGTCAAGCCAGCCAACGTCATGACGTTGATCGTCAGGCCCATGGCATTCAAGCAGGCGATGGCCACCAAGACAGAAAGGGGCAAGGTCACGATGGCAATGACCGTCATGCGCCATTGGCCCAAAAACAGGAGAATGACCAGGGAACAGAGGACAGCGCCGATCGTGCCCTCCTGCACCAGGGCGGCAATTGACGAGCGCACGTAGATCGACTGGTCCATGACCAGCTTGAGATCGACATCCGGCGTCTTGACGTTGATCTTGCTTTTCATCTCGGCGAGTTTGCTCTTGAGGGTCTCAACGACGTCCAGAGTGCTGGCACCGACTTGCCGGTATACGGGAATGTAAACTTGCCGCCGGCCGTCGACGCGCACGACGTTGGTCTGAATAAATGACGAGTCTTTGGGAGTGGCCACCTCATAAAGGAAGCCGCCAAATTTGCCGGCCTCTGGATTGATGGGTATCTCACCCATGCGCTTGACGAGGTCGAACATCGAGTTGGACGACAAGGCAAAATCTTTGCCGCCCAGTTTGACGTCGCCGCTGGGAAAGAACAGGTTATATTTCTCCACGGCCCGCATAACGTCGGCCGCCGACAGCCGCCGCGGCTTGCATGGCCGTTTCGTCGAGATACAGAATGACGGCTCGGATCTTGCCGCCGATCACGACCGGGGCCGTGGCTCCGGGGATCTGCATGATGTAGTTGCGCACCTCATAGCGAGCGACGTCGTAGAGGATGGACTCGGTTTGCGATTTGCTGTCGAGCGCGACCAGGGCCACCGGCGTGGTGCCGGTCGGGTCAAACGGCAAGACGACCGGGGGCAAGGTGCCTGGCGGCAGGTTGGGGATGACGGCCAACGCCAGGGAGTTGACCTGGGTCAAGGCGCCATTGGGGTCTTGATCATCATGGAAATAATTGCGGACGACACTGGCGCCTTGGATGGAGCGCGACTCTTGGCGTTTGAGCCCGTTAGCCTGCCCGGTCCAGCGCTCCATGCGATTGGTGATGTCTTTTTCGACGCCCTCGGCCGGCATGCCGCCGTAAAACGTCAGCACCTGCACCGCCGGGCTTTTGAAGACGGGCAAAATGTCCACGGGAACTTTGGCGAGCGCCAGCGCGCCGAAGATCGCGGCAGCCAACGACATGACGATAACGGCATAGGGGTTGCCGAGCGCTGCGCGAATCAATCCCTTCATGTAATTCCTTGTGCGTTTAGCAAGTCCTAATTGACCGCCACCGGCGCGCCGTCGGTTAAAGCCTCCCCTGGCTGCACGACGACGAGGTCGGACGTCCGCAGCCCGTCGAGGATTTCGGCGCGCAAACCATTGTCTTCGCCCAGACGAATGGAAACCCGGTGGGCGTGGCCGTCTCGCACCACATAAACGGCGCCCTTGTTGCCGGATTCGGACTTGCTTGCCAGGCAGGAGGCGGGAATCGACAATTTGTCGGTGGCCTTGTCGAGCAGAATGGTGGCATGGCAGTACATGCCGTTGTGGAACTTGCCGGTCGGGTTCTTAAGGTCAAGCTCCACGCGCATCAGGCGCGTCTGCGGATCCTGTGATTCCGCGATGCGCGAGATTTTGGCCGGCAATTTAATGCCAGGCAAGGCATCAAGCTCGAGGGTCGCGGGATCGCCCACGTCAGCATAAGCGACGTCGCGGTCGGGCACCATCACCACGACGCGCATGAGGTCGGTGCGCTGGACGGTCAACAAGGGAATGGTGCCGGCGTCGTTGGCGGCGCGCACGAAACCGCCGGGATCCATGCTGCGATAGCTGATGACGCCGTCAAACGGCGCGCGAATGGTCGCGAAATCGACCTGCACTTGGTTGCGTTCGAGCTCCGCCTGGTTGACGTGCACTTCCGCCTGAGCCGCCGACACGTCGGCTTCCGCTTGCTTGATGCGGGCTTGACACGCCGTCATCTTGGCTCTGGTGGTGCTGATGGCGGCGATGGCGGCTTGCTCGGTCTCGATCGACGCTTCGTAATGCTCCTTGGCCTCGTCCACGAGCTTTTCCTCGATGCTTTTGGAGAGCGCCAAGTCCTGCATGGTCTTGAGCCGAATGGCGCGATAGCGCACCCACGCTTTGGCGCTGCGTGCCGAAGCCTTGGCTTGCTCCAGGGCGGCTTTGGCGGCTTCCAATTCCGCCTCAGCGACATTGACGCGTGCTTCGGCCTGACGAACTTTCGAGGCCGCTTGGTCCACCGCCGCCTTGTCCCGTTGCACTTGCTTCTCCAATTCGGGCACATCGACGACGGCCAGCACCTGATTCTTTTTCACTCGGTCGCCGATGTCCACCGTTTGGCTTTTTAGAAAACCGGGCACCTTGGCGAACAACTGCACCGACTGGAAAGCTTGCACCGAGCCTGGTTGCGTTGTGAGCCGCTCCATCGCTCCCTTGCGCGGGTTCACGACGGTGACAGCGATGGCGGCCGTCTCGTCGGCCGGTTCCTGTATCGAGTGCGGGCCATCCTCCGCTTGCGCGACCGGCGCCGACGGGCCCACGAACACCATAATCAGGCCCGCAATCGCGGCAATGATTACCACAACGACAATGCCGGTCCACAATCCCCATGGCGTTGCGGATTTTCTAGTCATAATGAGTCGCCCAATAACTTGCACGATGGAGAAGTAATGCCTAGTCAAGCATCTCACATGCCAATGTGCATATCAATCCAAAACTCGTTATTTCCGAGTAAGTTATGGAGATTTCTACAGGCAAGACGAGCGTACGCAGTCCAACTTCCATGGCGAATAATTCGCCACGACGGTGCATTTTTCGCCAGCGTTGTTCGCGAAGAGACTCATTTTGGGCTCGTGGCAGGGCCTTTGTCGGCTGCCAGGCCGAGTATGCGCAAACGATGGCGCAGCGTTGATCGGTTCAATCCCAGTATCTCGCTCGCTTTTACCTGGTTGCCGCGCGTATGCTGCAAAACCTTCGTAAATAAAATCCGCTCCACGGCAGCAACGATGTGGTCGTGCAGTTGTCCGTCCGGCGCCTCCAGCAGCTTATCGATCAACGTCGGAATGTCCCCGGTCTCCACATCTGGTGGGACGTCCGCGTTTTCGACGCGGCTTTCCAAGAATGCGGGCAGAAACTCGGGTACGACGAGGTGCCCGGAAGCGTTGAGCATGGCCTGCTTGACCGCTCCTTGCAGTTCACGCACGTTGCCGGGCCAGCCATAATGATTTAGTTTTTCCAGAGCCTCCGGACTGAAGCCTCGCAAGTCCATGCTTAATTCACGATCGAACCGGAACAGAAAATAATGGGCCAACTCGGGTATGTCTTCCAGGCGCTCGCGCAGGGTCGGCACCTGGATCGTGACGGCATTGAGCCGATAATAGAGGTCCTTGCGAAAATGTCCTTCGTTCACCAGACGGGTCAAGTCTTGATTGGTGGCGGCGATCAGGCGGGCGTGGGTCATGATCGTGTCATTGCCGCCGACACGCTCGAAGCGTTGCTCCTGCAACACCCGCAGAATCTTGGCCTGCAGCGCCGCGGGCATGTCGCCGATCTCGTCCAGAAAGAGCGTTCCCCCGCCGCACTGCTCGAACTTACCGATGCGCCGCCGGCTGGCGCCGGTGTATGCGCCCGCCTCGTGGCCGAAAAGTTCGCTTTCGAGCAACGTTTCCGGGATCGCCGCACAATTAATGGCGAGAAACGGTTTGTCCGCCCGCTGACTGTGTGAATAGAGTGCCCGCGCGACCAACTCCTTGCCAGTGCCGCTTTCGCCCAAGACCAAGACGTTGACATCCTGGGGAGCCACGCGGCCTATGGTTTTGCACATCTCCTGCATGACGGCGCTGCGACCCACGATTTGATCGCTCTTATCCTCCGCTGGCAGCACTGCCGGAACGGTCATGAGCCGCGCCGCTTCGAAGGCGCGGTCGATGACCTGGCTCAAACGTTCGAGGTCCAGCGGCTTAATCAGGTAATCGAAGGCGCCACGTTTCATGGCTTCGATGGCCGTCTGGGTCGTTCCATGGGCAGTGATGAAGACCACGGGCCGCTTCGGCGCCAATGCCTGGATCTCGGCAAATACCGCGAGGCCCGACTGATCGGGAAGCTGCAAGTCCAGGACGACGATGTCGGGGTTCGCCGCGCGAACCTGAGCCAACCCCTCGGCGGCCGTGCCCGCGGTTAGGACGCTGACGGCCTCAGCCGAGAAGATCGTGCGGAACGAGTAACGCACGCTTTCCTCGTCGTCGATGATAAGCAAGGTCTTCACGAAGTCACTCCCGCATGCTGAGCCGGCAATTTGATGGTAAAGCAGGCGCCTCCGTCCGGCCGGTTGCGAACCGTGATCGAGCCATGATGCTCTTCCATAATCCGCGCGGACAGATAGAGCCCCAAGCCGGTGCCATGCGGCTTGTTGGTCGCAAACGGTTGGAAGATTCTTTCCATGATCGCCGGAGGCACGCCGGGCCCGCTATCGCGCACACTTAGAACGATTTCGCCGCTTTCCATGGATAGGCGCACATCAATGCTGCCCTTCGTGCCGACCACGTCAAGGGCGTTGAGGTACAAGTTGACGAGTACGGTCGTCAGTTGACCGGCGTCCACCGCGGCGATCACTGGCTCCGCCGGCACATCGACATGAAAGGCAACGTGTTGCTCCCGTGCCCGCGCCTTGACCAGATCCCAGGCATTCTCGATGATCGGACGCAGGTCGCAGGGAGCAATTTGCGGCAGCGGCAGGCGGGCAAAATCCAAGAAGCTCTGCACGGTCTGCTCCAGCCGCTTGACTTCCCGAAAAATGATGTGCAGATCCTCCTCCTGGAGGGTGCGCGGCGCTTGCGGCCGCAGCGCGGCCTCGATCAACATTTTAATGCCGGTGAGTGGATTGCGTATCTCATGGGCGACGCCGGCGGCCAACTGACCGACCTGCGAGAGTTGCTCGGTTCGCAAAAGCTCGCGCTGTTGGCGGCGCAACTGCTCGGCGGCTTTTTCCACGCGCTCGACGATGAACTTCATCTGCTCTTCCAGCGTCTTGATGTCACCATCCGCGACCAGGCTCACGGAACCCATATCCCGGTCCAAATGCTGAGCCATGTCCTGAACGCGAACACTCAAGCGATAGATCGACTTGCGAAAGCCGCGTGTGACGCCATAGCCGACGACTAGGCCTCCAACCGGTCCGGCCAGACCCAAGAACATCATTGCCAACAAGCCGTCGTGGCTTAGGCGTTGGCTTTCATCGGCGACGAGGAGCATTTTTTCGTGGTTCAATTTGCGAAGCCTCAAGCAGGGATCAACCACCATCACGCTGACTTGATGCGCGTCCGCCGACTTGTAGGCCTCGCGCAAGGCCTCGCCCGCTTGCGTGGACGCCCGCAATTGAGACTGCTCGGCCTTATACTCCTTGTAGCCCGCGGCGATGGCGGCGATCTGCTTTTGCGCGTCCGTGCTTGCGAAACCGTGCGTGCCAGTTCCAAGGCATTTTCGAAGTGCTCTTCGTCTTCATGGATAGGTTTCAATCGGCTTTCGTTGGGATCGAGCAAATAAAGGAGGTTGTGAAAACGCAACTGGCGCACGCGGACTTCCAACTCGTGCACGGCGCTGCATGCTGGTGACGTTTTCAGCCAGTAAGCGGGCAAGGTTCGTTTGCAAACGATGAATGTAGCGGATGCTGACCAGGCAGGCCACGAAGAAGGATACGCCGACGACAAGCGACGGGACGGTGAGGCGAATAAAAAGCTTGCGGTTCATGGGAGTGTTCCAACCATGCCTGTGCCTGCGCGTGTGCCGGGTTGTTGAAACGGCTATTGAATTATAGCCGGCGCGGAGCCGCGCACGCAGTCAGCGGCTGATCGAGCGGACCCATGTTCAACGCGCTTACTGAGTGGGTGCCACCTTGAGCCTTGGACGAAATTTGGATTTTCCTATTGCTTTTTGAAAAATGCGGCTAACAATATATCGAATTGCAAGTTCGCCTCATCCACCCATCCGCCTCTCCGCGAAAGGGATCGTCCTTGCCAATCCAGTTCGGCCTTTCCGCTCTTTTTTTGACGGTGGTTTGCGGTCAGAATCCTGAGCCAAGTTATCAAACGACGAATTTCGTGGTCCAAGCCGAGACCGCGGAGATCGCCAAGGTGGTCGCCGAGTCGGCGGAGCGCAACCGCCAAGACTTCGCCCGGCTGTGGCTGGAGCAGGATTTGCCGGACTGGGCGTTTCCATGCCAGATCCATGTAACGATTGATCTTGGGCGAACGGCAGGCCGGAGCGACGTGTCTTTTTCGGAAGGCGCCGTCATATCGCAAGAGATCAACGTGCGTGGACCGCTGCAACGCGTCTTGAAGGGTCCGCTGCCGCATGAATTGACGCACGTTTTATTCGCTCATTATTTTGGCCGTCAGCCGCCGCGTTGGGCGGATGAAGGAGGCGCTATTCTCTCGGAAGATGCCATTCAGGGCGATCGCCAGAAAATCCTGTTTCGCAAAATCCAAGCGGAGGATCGCTGTTTCGCGCTGCGCCAATTGCTGAGCATGCGCGACTATCCGTCGGATTTGCCCTGCCTTTACGCTCAAGGACATTCCGTCGTGCGCTACCTGGTGAGCTGCAAAAGCCGCAAGGCGTTTCTGAGCTTTGTCAGCGATGGCCTGGACCGCGGCTGGGACCAGGCAGTGCGCACGCAATACGGATATGAGAACGTCGAGCAACTCGAGCATGCGTGGCTGGGGTGGGTCGCCCATCAGCCCCAACCGAGCGCGGCAGCCGCTGAGACGCGGAGCACCGAACGCATCGCGCCGGGACGCCTCACGGCGTATTCGCGGGCGCTCCTAGCGAATTAGCTTGTGTACTCGCCAAAGATAATGGGCCTCGCGCCATTTTCGTTGCGCAGCGCTTGCACTCCGCCGCTTTCCGCCAGCCGCGCACTTATTGGCAAATACAAAACATCGCTCTCCGTCCGAACCATCACGTTTTCCACCACCAAAGCGCAGCATCAGCCAAATCGCCATCGCCGCATCGGCGCACTGGATCCCCAGCCAGCCGAGCGTGCGCCGATTCCACCGTCGGCAAGCCGGTGGCTTCGGTAATGGCACCGGCTAATTTGTTGAGGGCGCGGCCATGCGCCTGCGGATCAGCGGATGCTTCCCATGGAAGCGCCGGCTCCAAAAAATCGCTCGCTTCCGAGCTTTCCGTCGGGCCACTGGTCCACCGGCTCGCGGGCATGTGGAATGCCCAATAGTGATAAGTCTTGGCAACGGCGGTGACGACGTTCTTGATTTCCTTGTCTAGCTGATAGTGAGGGCTCGCGGGCAAGTAAAGGAAATCTTGCCGGCAGCGCGCCCAGACGTTCTCGACCATGATGGCGCGTGCCAGCCAGCTTGCCATCGCGAGCGCTCTGGCACCGGACGCCGACCCAACCTGGCTCCTGATGCGGCAGCACCGGCATTTGCGTCACCAACCAGACGCCGCGGCTAATTTCAGCGACGACTGCCTGATAGGCTTCGCGTGCTGCAAGACGTTTCCTCGGCTGCGCCGGTTCCAGCAACTTGCCCCGATGCGGTGGCCCACCGGCCAGCGCCAAATCGCAGAAGCTCGTCCAGATTTGGTCCCAGGCGACCTTGCCGTCCGGACCGTAGACCAGACCCGCGGTCCCCATCGACACCGGTTTGACCGCGTCGTAGCAGTTCTGGTATTGCGGCGGCAGCAAGGCATTGATTTTGTCGTCGAGCGCCTGCAAATCAGCCCAATCGCAAGGCGAGATCACCGGCCCGAAACATTGTGGAGGATCGTTCATGGCGTCTCTTGCCCTTTAGAGCAATCCTTTGAGCTTGCGTGCCAAAGCGTCGATTCGGTTTTTGCATTCGTTGCGCGCGGCCCCATAACCTTTGGGGTCGATCTTGCCCGACTTGAGATAGTTCGAGCACGATTGCCTCGGCGGCGGCCAATTCGGGACACGCCTCAGCGGTCGCGGATGCGAGATGGTTGGGGATGATGGTGACGCCGTTGCGGTCGCCGTGGACCAGATCGCCGGGATGCACCATGACGTTGCCGACGTGGACCGGCACGTTGATCTGTGGAATATGACAATGCCCATGGGCGCAGATGACGCCGTCCGAGAAGCAGGGAAACGCCAGCGATTCGACTTGATCCAAGTCGCGGGCCGCCCCGCTTGTGACCAGGCCGACCGCGCCGAAGGCTTTGTAAGTCGTGCACATGACTTCGCCAAAAGTGGCGGCGATGACGGGGTTGTCCACGTCCTGAAAGACGACCACCGCCGGCCCGGGCAGTTCCGCGAACGATGCCACTTGCTCGACCAGGCCGGAGTAGGCGTTACCCGATGCGGGCGGCGCCGAGCGCGGAAGGTGGCTGTCGAGGCATAGCCCACCATGGGTGGCAATTTCGGATAGCAGGCCTGGATGCGCTTGTCCATGTAGCCGGCGATGCGAGGGCGAATATCGAAAAGCTCGAGTACGTTGCAAATCGTGGGCGTATCGAATTGCCGCAACAGCTTCAAATCGGCCTCGGCCACGGCGTGAATCTTCGGCATGGCGGCTCCTTTTCGTCTTTCGCTCCGCGAAAGAGCGTGCTTTCGCGGAACAAAAGACGACCCTACGGCAATCATTGGCTGCGACCAGCTCCTCTAGGAGAGAAGGCCGGGTGTACGTTACCCTATTATCAGGCGCAGTAGTTTCAACGCCCTGAGTGAACCTATCAAGGTGACCGCTTTCATGAACCTGAATTTGATCCTGGCCCTCTTTTGGGGTTTGCTGTGCGTGGGCATGTTCGTGTACCCCGCGATCAATCCACGCGCGGGCCGGCTGACGCTCGGTGAGACCGGCCTTCCATTCGCCTGGGTGGCCGCTCTTGTTTTGCTGTTACAACCTGGTGCGCTGGTGGATGTTTCGCATTGCGCAACGCGGGATCGGGAAGAGATGGGCCGGCGTTCGGGCAACGTTCGTCCGCACCCGGAAGAGCGTAATCCTGAGTTTGATTTTTCCGACAAGGGCGAAGAGTCGGGCGGAAAGTAGCGATTGGTCGGTGCCATTCTTTTTGATGTCGCCGCCGTTTTGCCTATACACTTGAGTATTGACAACCACTCCGAGGCCCTCCCATGGCCACTGAACTGGATACCAAGCCGGTCGTTCCCAAGTATGAGGCGTTTGTCGAGAGTCAGCTCGCCAGGGTTCGGACCGCGCATTCGCGCGCTTTGGAAGTCGGCCGTTCCTTGCTGGCCATCGCCGTCGTTGTCGCTTGGCTATTTCCTCATCATGGCGGTGTTCGATCTGGCCGTTGGCGGCGCGGATGACGCCGTGATCCTTGGGACTCAGATTGGCGGCGTTTGGCACCTATGTCGTCGTGGTCGTCGGCTTGCTGCGTCCAACTTGGCATGCGGCTCTATCGCCAAATCAATCCATTCTATGCTGCCAAACAGTTGGAAGACACGCTCGCTGACGCCAAGAACAGCGTGATCAATTGGCTGGATCTCAAGGAACGCGCGCTTGCCCGGCGCCATTCGCGGCGCGGTCGGTCAACGGGCCGTGCGCGAACTCAAGCAGGCCGACCCCGATAAGGCGGTGAATCCAAAAAGCAACTGGATCTTGGGCGGCGCCTGTGCGGCTCTGGTGCTGGGCTTGTTGATTTTGTTCGCGCTCGGGCCCAACCAATTTGGCTCGCTTTTTCGGCGTGCGTTCGCACCGTTTGCCGGCAGCGGCCTGGGCACCAAGACCGAAATCACGCTGCTGGCGCCGACCGGCGGCAACGCCACGGTGCCGCTGAACCAACGCGTCGATTTTGCGGCGCGGATCGAAGGCCGTTTTCCCAAGCTGGGCCAACCCGGGTGCGCCGCGCTTGCTTTATCGCTATCAGGCCGCCGATCCTTATGTGCCGTTGCCTCTCGATGAAAACGCGGACGGCAACTGGGTCGCCACGCTGCAGCAGCGATCAAGTGCTGAACGGCTTTTGGTACAAACTCGCTGCCGGCGACACCGAAACGCCGGAATACCAAATCAAGGTGCAGTCCCTGCCGCATGTCAGCGCTTCGAGATCACCTATCATTACCGGCCCTATCGCAAATTAAACGATGACAAGGTGACCTTTCCGAATGAGCAAGCGGTGATCCCGCGCATCATTGATTATCGAGGCACCGAAGTGGATCTGGTGGTGCGCACCAACCGCGTGCTGCGGCAGGCATCGATCGAAATGGATTCCAACGGCACGAAAAGGGATATTGCCGGCGAAATTCCCCCGGACGATCCGAAGGCGCATGCGCGTTCGCCTGAAGCTGGAGCAGCGCGGCACGTTTCGCATCTTATTCACCTCCGATGCCGGCGAGCGGAACTCGGATCAGTCCTCGTATCAGATCGAAGTCCTGGACGATCAGACGCCGCGCGTGCTGCTCACCAAGCCAGGCAAAGATATATCTCTCCCGGCTAATGGCACGCTGCAAGCTGGAAGGGATAGCCGTCGACGACATTGGCATCACCGCGCTGGTCCTGCGCTTGCAGGTCCTTCGAAGGCGAGACGAAGCCGGCTCTCGCGCCGAAACTCTATCGCGAAGGCAAATCGTTTCAGTTCGACAACGGCACGTTTCCCGATTCCATCGACTACAAAGATTTCGTGGCGCTAGATAAATTGGCCTCCGCCAAGAACGAGCCAATCCGTCTTAAAACGGGCACCATTCTCGAATACTGGCTGGAAGCGACCGACAACTGCGATTATCCAAATGCGCACGGCAACATCGGCAAAAGCAAGCGCGTATAAAGTGACCATCACCGATGCCGTCGCCGAACCAGAAAAAACAACAAGAGGATCGCCGGCAAGCCGAGCAGCAACAAAAGCAACACGAGCAAAAGCAAGACAAGCAAAACAGCCAACGAAAACCAAAAACGCAATCAAAATCAAAGGCCGGCGGCGGGGGTGCTCAAGACGAGGCCCAAAAACGCGACTTCGACGACAAGATGAAAAAAGCTTCAGAATCAGCTCAACAAGGACGATCAGCAAAAAAAACGAATCGAATGAGCAAAAGTCCAAACGCACGGCAACAACAACCAAGGAACGTGCAAGGCGGGTGGCGACGGCGCCAACCAGGCCGACCAGAAAGATGCGACCAACAGCTCGCAGCAGCGGCGCGAAAAAAGAAGGCGGCCAAAAAGACCAGACCGGGGCAGGGCAACAACCAAGGCGGCAGCAAGCAAAACAAAAACGACCCGGCGAAGCCAAGGGAAATCCAGCCGCCGAGAAAACAAACCCGGCGGCGACCAGCAACAAGACAAGCAAGCGTCGCAAGCGGACAAGGGCGTAGACAAGGAACCATCGCCTGGCCAAGCCAAAGAATCGCCGGGCCAAGCGAAATCACAAGGGCCAGACCAGGCGGGTAAAACCGCGTCCGCGCAAAGCCGACGAATCGGTGGCGACATCATGCCACCGACCAAACGAAATCCAATGAAGGCATGGCCAACAACGGCCCACGCGCCAAGGGTGATGCCGCATAGCGACGACAACCAAGCGGAGCCCAACAGTAAAACAACCCGGGTCGCAAGCCGAGGAATCGCAAACGGCAATCAAAGAGCGACGCAGGGTTCGCCATACAAGCCGGCGACCGCCAAGGGTGCCGATCCGAGTGAAGCAAACGCGCAGCAAGGGCAAGGCAATCACGCCGATGCGCACGAAGCGACCGACCGGGATGTCAAGGCAGCGAAAAACAAACTACAAGACTCCGCCGGGGAAGCCCAGGCGAAGGAACAATTGGAGCGCATCGCCAAGGAAGCCAAGGATCCACAGGTCCGCAAAGCTGCTCAGGAGGCGCTTGATGGTGCCGACGCAGCAAGGAAACGCGAACGATCCAGTCGGTCCAAAAACCGGCGGGCCGAAAGATGGCAATCAACAAGGCTCCGCGGATGGCGGCAAACAAAGGCGAGCCAAAAAGCGACGCCGATGCTCGCCAAAACCGCCGGCGCCGGTCAAGATTCCGCAAGGCCCCAAGACCGAGGCGAAAACCGGCGGCACCATAAGCGATTTCGGTTCCAAAGGCCGCGGCGCCACGGACGACGTTGCCAACACCAAGCCGAACACCAATTTCCAAAAACGGGCGCGGCGATCTCCAGCTTGAAACACTCAGCGAGCGCGTCACGCCTGACGAACTAAAAAAACTTGGCTGGTCCGACCAAGATTGGCAACAATTCCTCCGCGATGCGCAGAAATACCAAGTGAGCCCGCGAAGACGGCACGCAAAGACCTACAACAACGGGGAACAGGCTCACAGATCCCCGGCGCGTCGCTGCGTCCCGTCGATGCCGGTTCCGACGGCACCGACGCAACCGCTCACGACTGACCACGCGCTGGTGCCGCCCGAGTTACGCAACGCGCAGCGAGAGTTCACGACGAGCCCGCCGGGGAAGCAATAACTGCGGAATGAATTTCAGCCGACGGTTCTCCCGAGCCGTCCGTTAGATCGAACGGCTCGGAGAGCCGTTCCACGGCTGCCCGAACGAGGCATGGTTGGAGGATCCGCCGCAATGCCCCATCGCTATTTGGTGCAATTCAATCCGAAGCAAACGCCGCACGTTTTCACCGACATCCTCATCATCGGCGGCGGCATCGCGGGTTTGCGTGCGGCGCTGGCGATGCCGGCGGGCATTGACGTGCTCGTCGTCACCAAGGACAAGATTCAGCAGAGCAACAGCAATTATGCCCAAGGGGGCATCGCGGGCGTCATGTCGCCGGAAGACCGCTTCGAGAACCATATCGAGGACACGCTCACGGCCGGCGGCGGTTTGTGCCATCGCGACGTCGTCGAAATGGTGGTGCGCGAGGCGCCGGGGCAAATCGCGACCTTGATCGACTGGGGCACGCATTTCGACGAGGAACAAGGCCATCTCGCCCTGACGCGCGAAGGGGGCCACAGCCATCGCCGCATCGTCCATGCACTCGGCGACGCCACCGGCTTCGAGGTCATGCGCGCCATCATCGACCGCGCCCGGCACATGCCGAACCTGACGCTCTGGGACGACACCTTCACGCTCGATTTGCTCACCCACGAAGGCCGCTGCGTCGGTGCCGTGCTGGCGCGGCCCGGTCAAGGCAAGCAGCTCGTCTGGGCCAAGCAAACGATCCTCGCCAGCGGCGGCGCCGGCATGGTCTATCGCGAAACCACCAACCCGCCGGTGGCCACCGGCGACGGCATGGCGGCGGCCTATCGCGCCGGCGCCCAACTGCGCGACATGGAGTTCATGCAATTCCATCCCACCGTGCTTTATGTCGCCGGTTCCAGCCGATTTCTCATCAGCGAAGCCGTCCGCGGCGAAGGCGCGTATCCTGCGCGACAAAAACCTGGATCGCTTCATGCTCAAGGTCGATGCCCGCGCCGAGTTGGCACTGCGCGATGTCGTCGCCCAAGCCATCTTCCGCCAAATGGAAATCACCCGGCACCCCAACGTCTATCTCGATCTGCGGCATCTCGACCCGGCGCTCGTTCGCAAGCGCTTTCCCGGCATCGCCAAGGTCTGCCGCGGCTTCGGCCTCGACATCACCACCGATCTGATTCCCGATCCGCCCCGGCGCCCATTACATGATCGGCGGCGTCACCGTGGACATGCACGGCCACACCACGCTGCCCGGATTGTGGGCCGCCGGCGAAGTGACTTCGAGCGGTTTGCACGGCGCCAACCGCCTGGCCTCCAACAGCCTTGCTCGAAGGCCTCGTCTACGGCACCGCCTGCGGCCAAGGCGCCGCTGCCGCCGCCGAGCAAATCCCCGACACCTTCACCGCCCTGCCGCTCGCCAGCCGCTTCCAACCGGAAACCGACGGCCACCTCGACGTTGCCGACATCACCAATTCGCTGCGCAGCCTCATGGTTCGGCAAATGGGCGTGGTGCGCGACCAAGCCGGCCTGGAAGCAGGCCAAGAAAGACGTCGCCTTCTGGTGCCGCTACGTCTTGCCGCGCGAATTCGACAACCGCACCGGCTGGGAGCTGCAAAACCTGCTCACCATCGCCCGCCTCATGATCCACTCCGCCCTGGAACGCCGCGAATCGCGCGGCGTCCATCTGCGCGCGGACTTCCCGGAGCGCGATGACGTGAATTGGGGGCGGCATATTGTGTGTCCGGCGTTTGATGAACGGGTGGCTTGACGCATTGGCGTTTAGCCGCGACGCGCTAGCGGAGCGCGTTCGATCCACGCAATCCATTGTTCACCCAGCCCTGGAAGGGCGTCAGTCAATAGCCAGGGACGTAAGTCCCTGGAAGCCGAGAAGTGCGACCGCCAGCCCGGAGGGGCGATAAGACTTCGCACGCGGACGGTCTACCGCCCCGCCGGGGCTTGGGAGTGCCTCTCTTTCAAAGTTCCGTCTTTTTTCAGGTATTTCTCTGTTCCCGCTATGGGCCATACACCGTGAGTTCACGCCGTGTCGCCCTCTTGAGTGTTTTCACTGCGCCTTTCGTGATTGCGCAGCCTTTGACGTAGATCACCTCAAGATGCGGATGGCCGGAAAAGGCTACTAGCCCAACGTCAGTGAGGTTCGTGTACGAGAATCGCACGTCATTGAGTCGCGGCAATTTCGCCAACGCCTCTGCCGCCGAGTCGCCGACGCTCGTCTGACTGAGGCTAATGAGCTTCAAGTTCAAGACACGCTGAGCGATGGCGGTCACGCCTTCATCCGTTGCCGGCGTACCTTCGAGATAAATGTCAATGAATTCGTTGTCGGGAAGGCTAGCGAGACCATGACCTACCACGCTCGTACGGTTTAGCATCAGTAGCTTCAATTTCGGCATTTCGCCCAGCGCTGAAACTCCGTCATCTGAAACACTCGTGTCATCAAGAACTAGGCTCCAGATTTGAGGCAACTTGCGAATCGCCATCAATCCCTTGTCGGTGATTGCCGTTTCCTTGAGATATAATTCCCGCAGGCCCGGCACAGGTAGATAAATATCGAACCCCGTCATCGCTGATCCTCGGCCCGCGATGAATCTGCAGGCTGCGGAGGGCAGGCAATTGCGCCAATATCCCAAGGACATCGTTCGAGAGAATGTCACTAATGATGGCGATCTCAACAAGAGCGCGGGCACGTAGTAATTCGCGGCATCCACTGTCGGTCACCGCGGTGTCGTAAAGGCCGAGACACGCGACTTTTTCGAGGTTGGGCAGCGCTTTGAGTTCGGCGTCGGTGAACGCCGGGCCTTGGAATTCGAGTGCTGTTTCGTCCATTGGCTACTTCTTACCCCCGGGGATCAGGCAAAGGCATCTCAGTCTCATATGGTCATCGGCGGAAACACGCCCTCCGCGATCAGCGCAGCGCGCCGAGCCATGCGATGGGGCAGGTTGATTGCCAATACAGCGATTGTCGCCCGTCCCACAGGCGTGCGGCCAAAGAGCACCGGCCCTCACCAGCGAAAATCGCGCGACCATAAGTGCCGCCGTGGATTGAAAAGCCATGCCCGCTTGCCTGTCTTGGGATCGATGCCGGCGAGATTGGGGCCTTTATGATTATTATCCGCCAAGCATGCGAGTGCCAAGTTCGACGCATGTGAGCCGCCGCCGTGTTGCTCGGCGATAATGTGGTCAATCTGAAAGCTGCGCCGACGAAAGAGCCTGCGGAAGTTGGCAATACTCGCAACAGTTGTGGGCCCGTTCGCGCACGAAGTCCGCAAGATCATCCATGGGATTCGGAACGCCGCGATGCCTTTTTAGCAAACCGAGGAGCCTTGGATCGGGCGGATCCCTTTTTGAGGGCCTGGCGTGCCTTGGAATGGACGATGTCTAATAAGCAGCCGAGCCGTTCGAATGTATCCAGTTCAGTTTGCTCATTAGGCGTCAGGGTTCCGATGCGGGCTTTGGCGGAAAGTTGGCTCATAAACTCATGGTCATGTTCGGAAAATCCAAAATGCAGAAGCGCCGAGCGGCACTTGGAGTTAATTTCCCTTGAAATTCAACCAACCTTTGCCAAACGGCGTCGCTCTCGCCGGATATTTGCGTAGTATTTCTCATGGCACGCATTGTATGCGGATCACGTGCCCAAAGGAAGTCTCGCATTCTACGGCAACGCTGGTAGTCCGAATTCGCATTTCTGTCGATTCAATCACCGTTCTGCCGACGTGACGATTATCACTCGGGAGTGTTCCGTTAATTTAATGGCGGGATCAAGCGGACGTATCACGCCGTTCTTCACAACGCCGGCGATGGCGAGTGGTTGAGGATACCGGCCTAGGTGGGTTTCCACCGGCGATGACTTTAACACCCGCCAATCAGGAGATTGGCGTTCCCGGATTCCACCATTCCGTCGTGCTATGAGGGTAGGTCTATTATAGAATCATTCAAAAAATAGTTCCAAGGCTATTACTTCGATGGACTTGCGTCAAAACAGACCATTGTGTGCCCCGTGAATTCGTTGCACAATGGTTATTCACGCAGCGCAAACCCATGAAAGATAATTGGCTTATCGCCGCGAACCATTGTGAAACGGCGTTGCACAATGCCCCCTCCCATATCCCGTGGATTTTGAACAAATGACCCCCATTGGCAGTTGTAAAGTCATTGCCAAACAAGGCGATAAGTCAAAAAAACCATTTGTCCAAACCGATATTTCGGTGAACAAATGGTTCGACCGCAATTTGTTAGCCGCGAGGCCCAAGAGGAGCGCAGGGTCGGTGTCGCCCGCGCTCCGCATTCGCGTCGCGGCTAAACGTCCGCAGGGTTACTTCGCGAGCTTCATCGTCGTGCTTTGGTCGATCTTTTGCAGGATGGTCATGTTGTTGGCGTCGATGGTCATTTCCATTTTTTGGTTGGACGTGACCTCGGCGAGGCGGCCGGCGGCGTTGTCGAAATAGACGTAGCCTTCGCCCGTCTGGTCCTTCATCTTCATTTGAAACGGCGCATTGGGGCCGGCTTCCATCTTGATGTTGGGCTTGAGCGCGATCTTCTCCAGTTTCTTGCCATCTTTGTCCACCGGGCCGTCATACGTGAATTGAATGTCTCCCTTGATCTCGCCCACCGGCAGCTTCATGTCGGCTTTTTGCGTCCACATCTTGCCCTTGGTAACCGCCTCGGTTGGCAGGACGACGCCGCCCTGGGCCATCTTTTTGAGTCCCTCGTCGGAAAACAAATCGCCCATCGCTTGAGCGCCGGGCATGTTTTTGAGCTTGGTTTTCACGGCGTCGGGGACTTTGACGTCCTTGATGTGGCCGGTGGGGTCGATGGTGAAGGTCATTTGCATGCCGGCGATGGTGCTGACGACCTGGGCCAGAATTTTGCCGACCGGGTCGTCGGGTTGCTTGGCATCCTTGGAATCGACGACGACTTTGCCCATGGGCCCGTCCATGACCATCTTGACGCCGGTGAAGTCCATTTTGACTTGGGCGTTGCCGGAGCTGTCCACCTTGAGGACTTGCCAGTCCATGGTCATCGACTGATCCATGTGCATCTGAATGTCCTTGCCGCCAACGTTGGTGCTCATCTTCATCTTTTGGTCGAGCACATAGGCGAGCTTGTCGCCGTCCTTGAATTTGAAACGCAACGTGGTCTGCGCGTGGAGGGAACCGGCGGTGAGCGCCGAATGTGATGACCACCAGGCCAAGGTTTTGCCAACGCTTCATGGGACACATCCTTTTCCGGGTTTTGGCTATGGGAGCGACGCCTGCTAGAATAACATTATGCTGGCTGGGGTGATAAACAACGGTCGGCGTGAAACTTCCTTCCCTGGAGACGATCCTTTCATGGAGCATAGAGGCAATCGACCGAGCACCTTGCGCGACTTGCTGCGAGCGGCTGGGTATCCAAGACGGTCAAACACGAGATCCGCGACAACTTTCTTGCGCATGCTGGCAGCCGGCGAGGAGCTGTTTCCCGGCATCATCGGCTATGAAAATACCGTCATCCCCGAAATCAACCTCGCCCTGATCGCCGGGCACGACATGCTCTTTCTCGGCGAGAAGGGCCAGGCCAAGAGCCGGCTGATGCGGTCGCTGGTCCGCTTCCTCGACGACGCGATCCCCTATCTCGATCATCCCGTCGTGCCCCGTCCACGAAGACCCGTATCGACCCGATCACCGCGGCCGGCAAGCGGCTGGTCGCCGACCTGCCCGAAGAGCAAGTGCCGATCGCCTGGTGGCCGCGCGACGAGCGCTACGCCGAGCGGCTGGCGCCGGGCACCAAGTTCGCCGACGTCATCGGCGAGATCGATCCCGGCCAAGCTGGCGGCCGGCTCGAGCATGGCGACCGAGGAGGCGCTGCACTTCGGCCTGATCCCGCGCATGCACCGCGGCATCTTCGCCATGAACGAGGTGCCGGAGCTGGACGAACTGGTGCAGGTCGGCCTGTTCAACATCCTCGAAGAGCGCGACGTGCAGATCCGCGGCTATCCGGTGCAGTTCGACATCGACGTGCTGATCCTCTTCTCGGCCAACCCGGCGACGTACAACCGCAGCGGCAAGGTGATTCCGCAGCTCAAGGACCGCATCGGCTCGCTGATCCAGACGCACTATCCGCTCGACCGCGCCGCCGGCATCGAGATCATGGAGCAGGAGGCGGAGCGTCGACCTCGGCGGCGACTATCCCGTCCTCGTGCCGCTCTTCATGAAGGAGATCATCGAGCAGATCAGCATCTGCGCGCGCAAGTCGAAGTACGTCGATCACGCCTCCGGCGTCAGCGCCCGCTTCTCGCATCGCCAACTACCGCACGATGGTCGCCAGCGCCCGCCAGCGCGGCGTGCGCCTGGGCGAGAAGCCGGCGGTGCCGCGCATCAGCGACCTGGGCCATCTATTCGCGTCGTCGCTGGGCAAGCTGGAGCTGGACATGATGGGCAGCCAGCAGATGTCCGAGCGGCAGGTGCTCGAGGCGATCATCGCCGAGGCGATCGCGCAAGGTGTTCGAGGAATACGTCGAGAAGAACGGGCTGGACGAGATCGTCGCAGGTCTTCGGCAAGGGCGTCAAGATCGAGGTCGGCGACATGCTGCCGTCGTCGCACTATGCCGAGCGGCTCAAGCGCGTGCCCCAAGGCGTGGGAGAAGGCGTTCGAGGTCAACCCGAGCGAGAACGAGGCGGTGCGGGCGTCGTGCATCGAGTTCGTCCTGGCCGGGCTGTACGCCAGCGACCGCATCTCGCGGTCGCAGAAGCACGGGCGGATCACGTATGAGATTCAGTAATGAAGCGACGCAACAGATTAGATTGATAATGGTGGCACGCCCTGAGTACTCGAAGGGCGTGCTTTCGGACGCCACGCCTTCGGGAGTACTCAGGCGTGCCACCAAGTCAATCTCCATGAGTAGACACACTTATGACGAAACCCAAGACCTCGGCGGGATCATCCACACCTACCAGAAGTTCGACCCGGCCGAGTTTCCCAGCCCGACGGCGCCGCCGCCGGACCTGGTGTCGCCGGCCTTGAGCATCTGCTCTACTACGGCAACATGCGCCGCTTGACCGAGGAAGAACTGGCCCGCGCCGTCCACCTCGATCCCAGCCAGATTCGCGGCCTTGGGCCGTGCCTCGAAGCGCTGATGGAGATGCTTCGACAGCGCAAGCGGAAGATCCTGGAAACCTACGAAACCGACCAGGTCCAGACCGAGGCCCGCGCAGAACTTCCACGAGCAGGCGCGCAGGATGAAGCCGCCGGGCAAGCTCGCCAGGCCGTTCCACGAGGCCGTGCGCGACGAGCAGTTGCACGACCTGGAACAGCTCTGGTATCGCGCCGGCGACGAGCGCGGCCAGTTCGCCCGGCAACTGCTTGCACCTGACGCGAACGCCTCGGCGAGAAATACCAGGTCGATGAGCTGGCGGCCAAGTACGAATTCACCGGCCGACACGCCGATGACGGTGCCCGAGGCGCTGGAGATCAAGGAAGAACTGGAGACGATCGACAAGCTGCTCAAGCAGCTCGAGGAGGCGGCCAAGACGGCCCAGATCGGCATCATCGACATGGAGGAACTGTCGCAGTTCGCCGAGCCGGGCGACATCGAACAGCTCGACGCACTGCAGCAGCAGATCCAGGAATACCTGCGGCAAATGGCCGAGCAGCAGGGGCTGGAGGAGGCCCAACGCGGCGGCTTCCAGATGACGCCGAAGGCCTATCGCCTGTTTCAGTCCAAGCTGCTGACGCGCATCTTCGAGCAATTGCAGGCGTCGCGCTCGGGCCGGCATCAAGGGCCGATCGTCGGCGAAGGCGCCACGGAGATGCAGCAGACCAAGCCCTACGAGTTCGGCGATTCCGTGACGCACATGGACATCCCCGCGTCGTTCATCAACGCCCTGCTTGCGCGACGGCCCCGGCTTGCCGGTGCGCCTCAAGACCGACGACATCGTCATCCACAAGACGCGCAACAACCCCAAGTGCGCCTCGGCGGTGCTGCTCGACATGAGCGGCTCGATGCGCTACGACGGCCTGTACATCAACGTCAAGCGCATGGGCCTGGCCCTCGACGGCCTGATCCGCACCGAGTATCCCGGCGACTTCCTGCAGTTCATCGAGATGTACACCTTCGCCAAGCCGCGGCACATCTCGGAGATCGCGGCGCTGATGCCCAAGCCGGTGACGATCTACGATCCCGTCTGTGCAGCTGAAGGCGGACATGAGCGATCCCGACATCAGCGAGATGCAGATTCCGCCGCACTTCACCAACATCCAGCACGGCCTGCAACTGGCCCGGAAATTCCTGGCCGCCCAGGACACGCCCAACCGCCAGGTCATGCTCATCACCGACGGCCTGCCGACGGCCCATTTCGAGGGCGAACGCCTTTATCTGCTCTATCCGCCCGACCCGCCGCACCGAAGACGCGACGCTGCGCGAGGCGCAGCGCTGCGCCAAGGAAGGGATCACGATCAACATCTTCCTGCTGGCAAGCTGGAACCAGACGCAGGAAGACGTGCGCTTCGCCTACAAGGTGGCCGAATCGACCAAGGGCCGCGTCTTCTTCACCGCCGGCCGCGAGCTGGATCGCTACGTGGTGTGGGATTACATTGCGCGGCGGAAGCAGATTATTGGATAGTCATCCTCGGCATGACCCGCGGGATTCGGAGTACCTCATCCTGCGGCTTGATTGCTGTCTCACTAAATCCCAAGCCGCGGGATGAGGTACTCCGAATCCCGCGGATATAACACCGAACTTTCCAATGCCCCCGCGTGTCGCTAAGATGGGGGAATTGGCGGAATTAATTCGCATCAAGTTCGGCCTGCGCCCCGCCGATAGTATTGGAGCAACCGTCAAAATCGGCCCCTTCGCCAAGCGGCTAAGGCAGCGGATTGCAAATCCGCCATCCCCGGTTCGAATCCGGGAGGGGCCTCTTTTTTGTTCCTCTCCTCTTCAATGCAATTTGATCGATCTCGGTGCAAACGGGCGCCGACAATGGCGCCGAGTCACGGATGCCTCTTCCTAGACCGGCCGATCCGATGGGCTTCATCGAAGGCCTGTCCACCGTCGCCGGCGATACTTGCTGCGCCTTCGTTTTCCAAAAACCGTGCTGTCTTCCTGGCCAACTATCTGCGAGAATCTGTATTCACTCACGCCGTGCCTTTCCTCAAAACGGGGTGTCGAAATGCGAAAGGCCTCTAGCCGCGCCGGCGTCACGCTGGTCGAATTACTGGTCGTTTTCGCGATCCTGGCACTGTTGTTCGCGCTGTCCTTGCCGGCGGTGCGAAGCGTGTGGCGGCAAGCTAAGGAAATGGACACTATGAACGAGATGCAACAGATCGTGGTTGCTTATTGCAACTACGCCAGCGAGCATGGACACGGACCCAACGCCGTAATTGATTTCAGCTCGTTTTATGAAAACAGCAACCGTATCAACAAAGATATCGGCAAGGGGCGAATAACCGTCATCTGGGGCATTCCTGGCACGCTTCTCGGCTCCGACACCGTCGTTGCCTATGAGACCCATACCGACCGTCTTGGCAATCGCCTGGTCGCCATGGGCGATGGCAGTGTTCAAATCAAATAACTCCTGCGCACACCCTCCACACAATCCTGGGTTATCTGTCTCTCAGGCTCCCGTGAGAGTGAGCGAGCCGCTGAGAACGTGAAAACTCAACAGCCCGGTCTGTAACGTTGTCCGACCGGCAGAGGCTTTCTTCATTATTTGACGCCAAGCGCAATTGAAAGGCGCCGTGGGCGGGGACCGGAGTACCGGTGGCTTGAGCCAGATCGCCGGGCGGGCGTGCGGGTCAGCATGCGGGCTATTTGCCTTTCAAACTCGAAAACGCTTCGCTCGCGGCCGCCTGAAATTCACTTCGCACATCCGATGCATCGGAATTCGGGAAATTCGCCCGCTGGACCATGAGAACATAGATTCGCTTGGTGCCGGGATCGATCCAGGCCTGGGTGCCATAGGCGCCGCCGTGACCGTAAGTACCCGGTGAGAGCATCGCGGTGACTCCTTGCGGCTGGCGCACGACGCACCAGCCGAGGCCCCAGCCGTTACCCGCGGTGAAGCCGGTCTTAAGATCGGCGGTCTGAATGGTAGTCATGAGCTTGACGGTCTCCGCCCTGAGATAGCGCTTGCCGTCCAACTCGCCGCCTCGCAGCACCATTTGGCAAAAGCGCGCGTAATCAGAGGCCGTGGAAAAAAGCCCGCCATTGGGCGCGGGGAAGCGGTCCCGGCTTGTGGGCGCTTTGCCGTTGAGGAAACCGATGCCGGTCAATTGGAGATCACCTTTGTCGGTGCGCCGATACGACGTGGCCAAGCGCGGCAGTTGTTTCTCCGTTAGATAGAAGGTGGTGTCATTCATCCCAAGTGGGTCGAACAGCCGCCGTTTCAGTAGTTTGTCGAGCGGCTCGCCGGTGACCACCTTGGCGATCCGTCCGCCGGTGTTGATTCCCGACTGGCAATATGCCCACTTGGAACCCGGGGTGAACGCAACCGGCTTGGCGACATAGAGCGGGATCACGGCGGCCAGCGTTTTGCAATGCTCGCCTGGCCCGCGGTGATTTCGCCCATGCCCGAGGTGTGCGTGAGCAAGTGGCGGATCATAACCTGGGCCCGTTTGCCGTCCATGGTCTTGAGCGCTTTGAATTCCGGCAGGTATTTCTCGACTGGATCCTCAACAGAAAGCAGGCCCTCGTCCTGGAGCATGAGCAGCAGCGTGGCAAGGATCGGCTTGCTCATGGACGCGATCCAGAAAATGGCGTCGGCTTGCATGGGTGCGCCAGGGTTGAGGACCGCGTTGCCTGTCGCATCAAGATGAATGACGCGCTCAGGCGTCGCGACCAATGTCACCGCGCCGGCGACCTCGTTGGCGGCGATGAATTTGCGCAGCCGCTCACTGATAGCAGAGACGGCCGGCGGCGGGGCTTTTGTCAAATCAGCTTGGCCTTGTCCGACGGCCATCGCCAGCACCAACGGGGTGACAAGCATTAGAGGGACCTCCAGTTTCACACAAGATAATTGCTTGCCGATTAAATTAACAAATCGGGGGATCAATTGCCAATCAACATGTATAAAGCCTGGAGGGGGCAACGAAAAATGAAATCTCGAAGCCAATAAGCGTCGCGTCACGACATGGCCGCCTCTGCCACTACTTCCGCCTTCAACTGTTGGCTCGCGTCCGGCGCACGCCGCAGGCGCCCCCCGAGGAATACCGCCAAGATCATGGAACACGCCGCCAGCACACCGACCAGTGGGTAGCCTACGAGCCTTTCCGAGACGATGCCGTCGGCGCCCACCACCATCCGCTCGACGAGCAGCAGGCCGGAGAACTTTGACGCCAGGCCCATGACAATTTGTTGCACCGAGGCGTTGACGCTCATGAAGGCACCGCGATGGTGCGGTGCGGCACAGGTCGTAATCATCGCCATCACCGGCACCCAGCGGATGGACGTGCACACCATGAACAGAGTCGTCACCAGGAGGACGATGGGCGCGGAAGTTTCCGGCAGATTGGTGACGAGCAGCACGGGGGCCACCGAAAGGATGCCGATAAAGCGAAACACGGTCAGCTTGTCGCGCCGGTCGGCGAGCCAACCCGTCGGCGTCATCGTCAAGAGCGTGGCCACGCCGCCGACGAGCCACACCCAGCGTAAGTCCGCTTCCGGCCAGTGGTGGTTTTTCACCAAGTAAATCGCCAACGGTGGAATGACCATCCACGAGCCCAGGATCAGCGACCCCGTGAGCGCATAGGCACGCAAATGACACGGTTTGAAAATGACTTCGCGGAGACTGATGCCGCGCCCTCGGGCGCGTTGCGATATGGCTCCGCAGGGGAGGCAATAGATACCAGGCGAGCAGCAGCACCGGCACGCATAAGAGCGCCAGGATGGTGAACGGGGCCGCGCCAGCCGAAGTGCTCGGCGATCTCCAAGCCCACGTAAATACCGACGATGCTGGCGACCGAGAACGATGACATGACCACGCCCATGGCGGTGGCGCGGCGCGATTCCGGGAAGACATCGCTGACGATCGTCAGCACGTTGGCCCCCATGACACCGGCGAAACCACCGGCGACGGCTCGGCCGACAAGCAACACGGTGTAATTCGGGGCGAGGCGCACAACAGCGTACCGGCAGCGAAGCCCAGGAAGAAGACGAGCAGCGATTTCTTGCGGTCAAAATGGTCCAAGAGCCGAGCGGCCAATAGTCCCATGATGCCGGCACTGAAGCCATAAGCCGACACGATCGAGCTAAACTTGTCGGGAAAGGCTTCCGGGCTGATGTGCAGGTCCACGTCGCCTTGGAGTTTCGGCCCCAGGGGCATCATGATGACGAAGTCGAGGACGTGCGTGAACTGCACCGTCGCCAAGACCAGCAGCAACGCCCATTCTGACCCCGTCAGCCGCGGCAGCCGACCCGGCAGGGGGGCCGGCATCTCTTCGGGCGGGATCGGAATCGTACAACCATCCGTCGCCATGCGTTGCCTCCTCGTGCGCCGAAGCGATCCGAATGGAACGGACGGAAATCGGCGGGAAGCACTATCTTAGCAGGCGTCGGCAAAAATGCCGATACAGAGCAGCTTTGAGTGGTAAAATGCATACAAATGAGGAGGCGCTCAATCCCTCTGGATTGCATCCAACTGCTTTGCGGGGAAACAAATATGACTAAAACTGTGCATGGCGTAGTTCATGGCAGGACCATCCAACTCGACGAAGAACTAGGGGTGGCCGAGGGCCAAAACGTCGAAGTCCAGGTAAAGATCGTTGAGTCTATCAAGGCAAGCCTATCTCCGATGGATGACGGGCTGGCCAAGGTCTATGAGGTTCTTGGAAGGCGACATAAATCGGGCCATGCCGATACGGCGGGGCGCGATAACGAGCATCAACCGTGAGCGACGTGTTTGCGTTTACAAGTCATAAGCACTTTCAAGCGGCAGGCTTCGGCATAATGTTTTGACACGTCATTCTGTCATTTTCCTCATGGATACGGCAGTCGAAATAAATACAAAGTAAGGCCCTTAGGGCCGGCCGAATCGGGCGTGGGCCTCATCTTCCTCGTCGATCAGTGTCTGGATTTCACCTTCGTGGTCAAAAAAGTAGCACAAGGCATGGAACACCTGGGCCTCGGACAGTCCCAAGGCCTCCGCGATGTCGAGAATGGTTTCACCACGCTGATGAAGTGTAGCCACATGGCGAACTGTTACCCGCAATCCGTCGATGAGCGGCTCGCCACCGCAGACGCCAGCAAGGCGGACAATATGTGGGTGCTCGGTTTTAACGGATTCCGGCATATTAATGTCTCCAACAATCACACAACGGCCCGTTGACAGTTTAACAGGTAGCCGAGAGTTGGGCCACGCACTTCAGAACCACTTCCCCTTATCCACCACGTTTATTAGCGGTTGCCCCGCCACGAAACACCGCAGGTTGTCCAGCAACACCCGCAGATGCCGCTCCGCGATGCGCGGCGAGGCGGCGGCGGTGTGGGGCGTGATGATGACGTTGGGCATTCGCCACAGCGGATGATCGGACGGTAGCGGCTCGATCTCGCAGACATCCAGGCCCGCTCCCGCGATTTCCCCAGCCTCCAGGGCCGCCGTCAGGTCTTGCAAATCCACGATCACGCCGCGGCCGACGTTGATCAGATACGCCGACTTTTTCATTTGGCGTAGTCGCTCGCGATTGAAAAGCTTGTAAGTCTCCGGCGTGTGCGGAGCCGCGATCAACGACGAAATCGCTCTGGCCCAACACCTCCGCCAATTGCTCCGGCCTGAATAACTCGGCTCCCGCCGGCGCGATCGTTGCCTTGGGGTCCACGCCCAGACGCGCATGCCGAACGCCAGGCCGCGCCGGGCCGTCTCGGCGCCGATGCCTCCAAGGCCGATAACTGCCAACGTGCAATCGGCGAGCGTGATGGCTGCCTCGTCGGATGGATGCACTTCGCCCGGGCCGCCATAGCCGGGCAATTCCCCCGGCGCCGGCCCATGGCTTGCCAAACTCCTTTCGTTTGTTGGCGGATATAGATGTGAAAATTCTTGGCGAAGCAAAGGATAAAGCCGAACACGTGATCGGCGATGACGTCACTGAAGATCCCGCGCATGTTCGTCACGATGACCGGAGAGGCCGCCAACTCGGGATAGAGATATTTCTCCATGCTGGCCGTCGGCGCTTGCACCCGGCGCAGCTGGCGGGCGGCGCGGAGCAGGGGAGGCGTCAGGTAGCCGAACAGGGCATCGGCATCGGCAATTGCCGTGACCGCTGCTACCTCATCGTCGGCTTGGACGACTTCCATGCGGCGCAGCGGCGGCGCGAATTTTGTCGAGACGTGCTTCCGAGACGCCTGGGAAAATGACGAGCTTCATGGGCTTTTCCTTTGACTATCCCCTTTGACAAGGGCGCTCTTAATGACGTGGGACGGCTCGCCAGAGCCGTCCAAAGCTAGCGGACGGCTCAGGAGAGCCGTCCCACAAAAAGGTGATTAGGCCATGGACAGATACGCTTTGCTGCCTATATAAGCGTGACATTTTCTATAACAGATGTATATTCCAATTGCTTTTATATCGTTGCCAAGTTCGCAAATATCGCAAGGATTGAGCTATGCGCACATGCCGCCTCGTGACTTTGGGTTGCAAGGTCAACCAATACGAGACGCAATACGTCAAAGAGGCGCTCGAAAACAATGGCTATCGTGAAGCCGTCGGCGACGAGCCAGCCGACATGTGCGTGGTCAACACCTGCACGGTGACCATGGAAGGAGACGCCAAGAGCCGGCAAGCCGTGCGCCGCTTGCACCACCGCAATCCCGGTGCGGCCATCGTGGTCATGGGCTGTTACGCGACGCGCAATCCGGACGCGGTGGCGCGCTTGCCGGGTGTGGTTCGAGTTATAACGGACAAAAGCAAGTTAGCCGAGGAACTGCGACCGTTCGGCGTGGCCGTCATGCCGTCGGGAATTTCCCGCTTCGACGGGCATCAGCGTGCGTTCGTGAAAGTGCAAGACGGCTGCCTGCTCAATTGCACCTTCTGCATCATTCCGAGCGTGCGACCCATTGTTCGCAGCCGGACCGCGCGGGAGATCGTGGCTGAGATCGCCACGCTGGTGAGTGGCGGCGTGCAGGAGATTGTGCTCACTGGCATTCACCTGGGGCACTATGGCATCGATCTGAGCGTGGGCAAGCCGAAACAGGCGTGGTGCCGCTTATGGCATCTCTTGGATGCGATCGACCAACTCGATGGTGACTTTCGCGTCCGCCTCAGCAGCCTGGAGGCCGCCGAAGTGCGCGACTGAGTTGGTCCATGTTTTGGGTCGTTCGCCACGCGTGGTGCCGCATTTGCATCTTTGCCTGCAAAGCGGTTCTGACCGCATACTGGCTCAAATGAAACGCCGCTATCAGTCCGCCGGCTTTTTGGAGCGCTGCCGTCGATTGCGTGCAGCCTTGGACGAGCCGGCCTTCAGCACCGACATCATCGTGGGTTTTCCCGGCGAGACGGAGCAGGATTTTGCCGAAACCTGTCATATCGTGCGCGAAGTCGGCTTTTGCAAGGTTCACATCTTTCCCTACAGTCGCCGCACCGGCACGCCGGCGGCCGCATTTCGCGAGCAGGTTCATCCAAGCATCATTGAGGATCGCCGCCAACGCCTAGCGGAGGTGGAAGCGCGCATCGGCTCAGGCATACTGTCGGAGGCTCGTGGGCCGGCGCCTGAATGTCATCGTGGAGGGCGAAGACCCGCTGCGCTCCGGCTTCTCACGAGGCACATCCTGCCGCCATGTCCCAGTTTCCTTTCCGGGGCATGCCGCCGCGCTGGTCGGCAAACGGGTGGACGTGCGGGCGGAAACCGTGGCCGCGGACGGGCTTGTCGGGCAACCGGTTCCCAATCCGAGATTTGGACATTTTCTAGTTCGCCAAGCGGGGCGAATTGCGTTACCATTGACGGCAACCCCATAATCGGCGAACTCGGACGGCAAGCGACCTCTCCCCGCGATTGGACTTATTATGGACCGCCCCTTCAAACAAATCGCGTATTGACGATCACGGCGACATTTACTGCGTGCAGTTGCTCGAGCGGCAACTCGACGAGACCGGACTGGAGGAATTCAGCGCGGACATCGCGCGATTGCTGGACGAAATCGGCTGCCGCAAGCTGGTGATGGTGTTGGGTCCCCACGATCCGCTGTGCCTTTACAGCGTCTTTCTCGCCAAGCTGGTCAACATGCAAAGGCGTCTCACGGCCGTGGGGGGCGGCATGGCCATCGCCGGGCTGAGTGAAAACGCCCAACGCATCTTCCAAGTCGCCGGCTTGCACAAATTTTTTCGCTTTTACCCGGACATGGCGCCAAGCGATCGAAGCCCTCAAGTAGGTAAGGATCGGCGTCGGGTGCCATAGAAGGTTCAAAAAAACCTTCCATAGAATGCCACACAAATGGCAATGGTGGCGACCACACCCAATGAAACCCAAATGGGATGGTCGTTGAGCGCACCGCGAATCGCCTGGAGAACCAAGGGCACCAGTCCGCGGCGCCGCAAAGCTTTGAACTGACCGCGTAGAAAACGCCGATAGGCGATGAGCACGCGGTAGCCTGCCTCCCAATCGCGAGCCAGGCATTTTCGCTGGCTTTTATCCATCGACTTGAACATCAAGGCGGTCATTTCCAGCCGAGCCATGGCGACCACGCGGTAACCCGGTTGGCCGGGGTTGCCGATGATCTTCGGGAAATCGTCGGTCAACGCAAAGACTTTGTTCAGTCTGCGGCTCAGGTCTATCTCTTCCGTGGACCGACTCAGCTTTTTCTTGGGGTCGCTGAGATATTTGCCGGCTTGATTCCATGTCAGGATCATACGGCGAGTCAGATTGATGCGTTCAATGAGGGCGGGTAAGGTTCCCAGGCCGCGACGTGCTTCAGTTGAGGGTTGGCCAAGTGGGCTAGCATTGTCGGTTCGTTTGGAAGCCGGCGCCGGTTCAGAGCTAGGCACCTCATTGGCAGCCGCGGCGCGATCGAGACGCACGGGCGGCGGTGCGTGTTGCCAGTCGATTGCGGTCTTGGTGCCCGCCGCGACGATCTGTTGGGTGTCCGCGGTGGCGGCATTATCCTTGCATGTCGTCCCATTGCCGCCTGAGGAGCGAACGAGTGCTTCGGTCAAACAAATAAACGCTTGAGCAACCCGGTTCATGCCTTCCGTGGCCTCTTCGGGGTGCGCAGAGTTGGAAACGGCGCAGTTTAGCCATCCGCTCATGGCAACGCTGCTCGATGCGGGCGCCATCCGTCTCGCCGGGGTCGATTCCCAGCAAGGAATGCGGATCGGGAGGCCAAGCTTCGGTGCCCAGCCAATTACATAGAATCTGCGAATTCATGCCTGTT
The DNA here is from genome assembly GCA_963750865.1 of uncultured Planctomycetota bacterium. GTDB lineage: Bacteria > Planctomycetota > Planctomycetia > Gemmatales > Gemmataceae > CAVVSQ01. Next base: position 506,905 of record CAVVSQ010000004.1, on the reverse strand, counting down.
CCGACCATCACCGACAGTTTGTCACGGCTCGCCAACCATTAGAATGCCAGATTTTGGCACACAATGCAAAGGAATCATGCAAAACCGGGTCCGGCTTGTCCGCTTATTTCCTTTTTGATACAAACTTGCGGTTCGCGACATTGCGAAGGCGACAAGGAAAAGCTGTATGAAGAACTTTTTGCGGGGCATGCGCTTCGCTTGGCCCTATCGCTATCGCACTGGTTTTTCGGTGATCTGCGCCGTGCTCGCCGCCGCGTTTTGGGGCATCAATTTCACCGCCATTTATCCCGTCTTGAAAATCATCGGCTCCGGCCAAAATTTGCAACAGTGGGTCGATGATTCCATTAAAACCGTTGAAAAGGAACGCATCAACCCTTTGCAGATTCGTGTCGACAAGCTCACCAAGGACGAAGCGCGCATCCAACAGCATCCTGATGAACATGAACGAGTGGTCCAGTCGCGCCGCATTGCGGATGAGTTGGCTAATGTCGAAAGCAAACTCGAAAGCGCCCGCGTGGAGCATTCCCGCCTGCACATCGCCAAGCGCTATATTTACATGCTGTTCCCCACGGGCGTCTTCCAAACTTTGGCACTCGTCTTGGCACTCGTCGTTTTGGCCGTGGGCATCAAGGGCTTCTTCGAGTTTGCCCAGGAATCGCTGGTCGGCAGCGTCGTCAACCTCATGCTGTTCGACCTGCGCAACCGCTTCTACCGCCGCGCCATCCATCTGGACTCCAACAGCTTTTCGGAAGCGGGCACCAGCGAACTGATGGCCCGCTTCACCAACGACATGGAGCTTTTGGGCGCCGGGCAAAAGACACTCTTGGGCAAGGTCATCGCCGAGCCGCTGCGGGCGCTGGCGTGCGTCATCGTCGCCTGTTGGATTAGCTGGCAACTGACGCTGATGTTTCTGGTCCTGGTGCCGTTCGCCGTATTCGTGCTTGCCAAGGTGGGCCGCCTCATGAAGCGGGCGACGCGCCGGCTTCTGGAGCGCATGTCGGATATCTACAAGATTCTGCAAGAAACCTTCCTCGGCATCCGCATCGTCAAGGCTTTCACCAATGAGGCCGGAGAGCGGCGCCGATTTCGGGCGGCGACCCGAGAGTACTACCACAAAGCCATGCTGGTCGTGAACCTGGACGCCGCCGCCGGCCCGATCATCGAGCTTTTGGGCGTTGCCGCGATCGTCGGCGCCCTGCTCGCGGGAGCCTATCTGGTTATCGAAAAGCAAACGCATCTCTTCGGCATTCGGATGACGGACCACCCGTTGGAGGCCGAATCGCTGCTACAGCTTTATGCCCTTTTGGCCGCCATCTCCGATCCGGTGCGCAAGCTGTCCAGCGTTTACACGCGCATTCAATCGGGCTGCGCCGCGGCCGACCGCATTTTCTTTTACATGGACAAAGAAGCCAAGGTGCATGCCAACAGCACGGGGCCTCAGCTTGAGCGGCATCATGCGTCCATCGTCTTTCAGAACGTCTGCTTCTCCTATACGCCCGGCCATCCCATCCTCACGAGCGTCGATCTGACCGTGAAACACGGCGAAACCATCGCGCTGGTGGGCAAGAATGGCTGCGGCAAGTCCACGCTGCTCGGCTTCCTGGCGCGCTTTTATGATCCCGATCATGGCAGCATCATGGTCGACGGCATGGACCTGCGCAAGGCGAATCTGCGTTCGCTCCGCAAGCAAGTGGCTTTGGTCACGCAAGACACGTTCCTGTTCGACGACACCATCGCCAACAACATCGCCTACGGAACCCGGAACGCGACGCGGGCCCAAATCGAGCAGGCCGCCATCCAAGCCAAGGCCCACGAGATCATCCTGAAACAACCCAAAGGCTACGACACGCGCGTCGGCGAAGCGGCCGCCAAGCTGAGCGGCGGTCAACGTCAGCGCATCGCCTTGGCCCGCGCCATGTTGCGCGACCCCAGCATCCTCATCCTCGACGAATTCACCAGCGCCGCCGACGCCGAGGCGGAGATGGAAGTTCACCGCATTCTCCGCGACTTCATCAAGGGCCGAACGACCTTTCTCATCACGCACCGCCTAAATACGCTCGAAATCGCCGATCGCATCGTCGTCTTGGAAAATGGCCGCATTGCCGCGGTCGGCGGCCACGCGGAGTTGCTTCACTCCTGCAATATCTACCAGCGTTTGCACGAAGCCCAGTTCCAGCGACTCGCGGGGTGAATTAGTGGCGAGGGTGAGTGGTGAGTGGCGAGAAACACATTGCTTTAACTCTTGAAACGCCTTCCTCCATCACCGTGGCTGGCTTCGTTCCGGTTGTTTTCCTAACGGCATATTGTGGCCTGCTGTTTTTCGTTGGCTTGGGCGCGCGCGATCTTAACAGCAGCCATGAGGCGCGGGCGGCGCAGAATGCGCAGATGATTATCAGCGAGGGCAACTGGGGGTTGCCGCGACTTTTCGATCAACACCTCGAACTGCAAAAGCCGCCCCTTTATTATTGGCTAGTCGCATTGTGCGGCCTGGCGTTTGGCGGTCAAGTCGATGCCTGGGCGGTGCGCTTGCCGGCCGCCGGCTCGGCGCTGGGATGCGTGCTTTTCCTGTATTACTTGGGACGCCGCTGTGGCCGACCGCGCGCCGGTTTGCTGGCTGCCCTCATCTTGGCCACTTCGTTGCACTTCACCTGGCTGGCGCATGTCGGCCGCATTGACATGCCGTTGACATTGATGGTCACTTTGTGCAGCGGCTCTTTTTATTTGGCGATGAATTCGGCCACGACCGATATGCGCCGGCGTGTTTGGCCGTGGTATGTGCTGGCTTACGTCAGCGTGGCCTTGGGAATACTTCTCAAAGGACCGATCGCGTTGGTGCTGGCTGCGGTCATCCTCGCTCCTTTCGCGCTGGTCTTGCGCCGCCCGGCGCTGAATTTGTGGGACGGCTCTCCTCAGCCGTCCGTTGGGTCGGACGGCTCGGGAGAGCCGTCCCACATAGAGCGTCAGCGGCCGCTTGACGGAGCGCTGCGTTCACTGTGGTGGGGTGTGCCCCTGATGTTGTTGATCGCTGCCCCGTGGTTTATCTGGGCCAACGGACGGACCAACAACCAAATATGGGAAGTGTTTTTCTGGTATCACAATTTGGAGCGCGGCCTGGGGGGATCGGAGACGTTGGCCTCGCATTCTACCTGGTTTTATTTGCCGCGCATGTTGGTCGATCTGTTCCCGTGGAGCCTCGGCCTAGTGCCGGCCGCCTGGTATTTTTGGCGGCGCGTCGGCTGGCGGCAAGATCGCGAAGCATGCTTCGGTGCGGTGTGGTTTCTAAGCGTGCTTGTGCCTGTTGTCGTGCATGAGCTTCAAGCGCGCGGATTATTTGTTGCCGGCCTATCCGGGCCTCGCGCTGTTTCTGGGTTGCGTGGTGGACCGATTTTGGCGACGACAAAAATCGCGTTCAGACTCCCTTTCCCCTGTACTCGGGGGTAGAGAGCCGGGGCGACGGGGGATCGCATGCCAGGCGAGATATCGACGGTATTGCAAGGTGGCTGTAACCCCCTCACCCCTGCCCCTCTCCCCCTGAGTACAGAGGGAGAGGGGAAAGCGCTCGCTGCCAAGTAACCGCGGTATGCGAGTCTTGCGTTCTTCCTGGCAATTTATGTAGCCGGTTGGAGCGTCTATAGCCTTTGGTATGTTCCGCATCACGATCACGGCCGGCCCTATTATGATTTGGCCCGCGACATTCGCGCTCACACGCCCATGCCGGTCATCTTTTTCCGCGCGGAGTCGCACTTGTTGGCGTTTCACGTCGGCCGACCGCTCGACACGATATTGGAATGGGAAAACCTTGACATTTGGGCCAGCCGCTCATTTCCCGTCTATTTCATCATGCCGCCGGACTGTGCCCGCGATTGGTCCCATCACTTGACGCATGGACGCTTGGAGGAAGTATTCCGCACGTCCGATCATTCCTGGGGCAAGCGAGACAGGCCCCTGGTCGTCATGCGAAGTTGTCCGCCAGCATCATAGAAGCATACAACGGCATCACCGGTGTCGATCCGATGAATGTCCATCCACGCGGGTGCCACGGGCAGCTTGCCTGCCCGTGCATGGGGATAAACGAGTTGCCGGTGGCGGTTAAATACCGGAACCCCATCGTAATTTGTTCGTGAGTCAAGTTCATGCCCGCAAATTTAGAACGGCATCCCATCGCGCAGGCGCCGACTCTCCGCCATCGTCGTGGCCTACAACGCCGGTCCGGAGTTGGACGATGTGCTAGTGGGTTGGGAAAACTATCTGACGGACCTATCCCGTCCGTATGAAATCTTGCTTGTGGACGATGCCAGCACCGACGATACCGCCGCTCGGGCGGAGACTTTTGCCGGGCGAAACCCGAATATCCGCGTCTTGAGGCTGGAACAACATGGCGGCGCTGGTGCGGCGTTGCGCGCCGGCTTTCGCGCCGTTCGGCATCCGCTCGTGCTTACTGTCGCGTGCGACAAACAATACCAACCGTCTGATTTATATCGTGCGCTTGAGGCCATCGATCAAGTGGATTTAGTGATCGGCTACCGCGTCGGCGTGCCCGTGCCGACCTGGTGGCGCGTTCGTGACGGCGTGCGGTTTCTCCTGAGTCGTCTCCTTTTGGGCGCGGCTCTGGAGCCGACCGTCTGTTGGCTCGGGCGTCGCGGCCGGGCCCGGCGCTGGCTGGCGCGCTGGGTCTTTGGCGTCCGCGTGCAAGACCCCGAGTGCCCCTACCGCCTTTATCGACGCGAGGTTCTCGACCGCTTCATCATTCAATCCAATAGCTCCGTGGCCCAAATCGAAATCCTGGCGAAGGCGAACCATCTCGAATGTATGATGGCCGAAGTTCCGGTCAGTTGGGTGCCGTCAAACCTGCCGAGCGTCGACCCGATCGAAGGCCAGGCAAGCCGCGAACTTTATCGTCTGTTTTTCGGGCCGGAGTTCCAAAGAGCCGCGCACGAAGTAAGCGGTTGATAGTCCAACACGTCGGGTGGCACGCCGTTCGGAGTGCCTCAGGGCGTGCCACCTCGACGCTTACTTCGTGCGCGGCTCTTTCCGTGCGCTCAACTCCCTTCCGGACATTCAGCCGCGATCTTGCGATAGCGTTCGATGGCTGCCAGGAAGGTGCGGTGCGCTTCGTCGCGTTCCGCGACGGCAATGACGCCGTTGCGCACGCGCCAGAGTTGCTCGATGGTGCCAATGCACCACAGGGCGCTTTTGCGCGATGCCCGTATCGGTTGGTCGGCCACGATGACGTTGACCGGGTTGGTGTGCAATTGCGGGAACTGACGCAAGGCTACCCAGGAACTGCGGTCAATCTTGATATTGAAAGTCAAATCGTGCTCCTTGCCGTCGGCCGGCACCTGTTGCGTGGCTTGCGGTTGGCCATTGACGATCACTTCCACCAAACGTGAATTGCCCAACGGAACATGCCCGCCGACAGCGGTGCCCAGCGGCGTGGCCGCCGCGAACGCCACCTTGGCGTGGACGGCGACCGTGCCGGGTTTGGGCATGTGGACCTTATCGCCTGGCGTCTTGCCGTTGACGGCGAATTCCAAGGCATGGGCATAGCCGTCGGAGATGTAGGAACGTCCCTTGGCCAGTCCTTCCGCCCAATCTTTGAACTCGATATGATCCAGCTTGCCGAGTTGCACATAGACGCGTCCCTGGCCGACGCGGCTGCCCGTTATGCAGGGGAAATCGGTCTCGCCGCTGGCTTTCAGAGGGAAGCCGCAGTTCATGATGTGATACCAGCAGTTCCACTCGGGGATGCGCTCGGTGTCCATCGCGCTGATGAAGTCGCACAGGCCTTGAGCGCTGGTGACGCAAATCTCCTGTGCCCCGATGCCATTCATCTCAGGAATGTCGAGATTCGGCAATTGACTCGATGCTCGTTTCACGCTGGCTGCCAACTCGTCCAGCGTCAAGACGCCATCGTTATTGGCGTCAATCTTCTCGAAGCTTTCCGGCAACAGGCCACGGGCGGCGTCTTGAGGATTGAGTCGGCCACTTTTACTTGTGTCGAGCTGGCTCAAAAGTCGCTTGGCGGCGGCCGCAGGGTTCACTTCCAATCCATTGGCCGAATGCGCGTAGCCCGTGTACGCCCCCTGGTTCTTGGCCCAGCGCATCAGCGGTGTGGTCCAGGTGGGCCAACCCTTTGTTTTGGTGCCGTCCGATCCCGGATACGTTTGGTCACGCAGATTGAGCAAGCAAACGTGGCCCAATTGCTGCGAGCCGAAGCCGCTCACCTCGATGTCGTATTTGAGAACGGTCAACGGTTCGCTGACCTTGTTTGCCGTTGGTTCGAAAAACTGCCGCTGGTACTCGAAGCACGGCCCCCAGGTGAGATTGCAGCCGACGTTGAGCCCCTCGCCCTTGACGTGCAGAAACATATGCTCGGCAAGCACTCCTTCGGTTGGATTGGTGTAATGGGCGCAGCCGGCGGCATGAATGTGGTGATCGCCGCTGTAAAAGCCGTAATCCATCGGATTGATCCAGCGCTTGAGCGCCACGTGGATCGCGGCTTCGCCTTGAGCGGGGACCGTGATGGAGCGCTGCTCCAGCAAGTATTCCGGACCGCGACCATAGATCATGGTCAACTCACCGGGAGGCAGCAGCACCGTGCCGCCGCTGTGCCGATACACTTGGTCCTGGAAAAAGAAGTCGGGCGCCAGGCGTTTGGCTTTCGCGGGATAGACTCGTCCGAGTTTATCTTTAAACGTGAAGCGTGCCGTGGTCGGCGTGCCGTCCACATCGCTGATTTGCAGCCGAACGGGGATTGCTGGGTGCACGTTAAAGAGGATCGGCACTTCGGCGCGAAAGCCCAAATCCTGCGTCCCTTGGCCGACGTCGAACTGGAGGATCGCCTCCCGTTTGCCGGCCTGACTGCTGTAAAGCAAGGCGAGCGCGTATTCCACCTTGAGGCCGCTCAGCTTGTCGGTGAGCGGATTGCCCGTGAACATGGACACTTCCAAAAAACGGTCCTTGACATCGTCGTTGGTGATTTTGCCGACCGGGCCATGGTTGAAGATCGGCAACGCTTGCGGGCTCTGAATGCGCAAAGCCGTTGTGACGCCGGCTTCATTGACAATCTTAATAATCGCAGGGGTATAGCCGGTTTGCTGAAGCTCGACGTTGGCCGGCCCGCGCTTCGCCTTCACACGCGATTCGGGTGTGATTTGCACCTGCACCAGGATGTGCTTATCGAGCACCTCCTGGATTTTGGCGGCGTCCTGGCTCTTCACGGCGGCCGAAATCTGCTTGGCAACATCCGAGGGCAGCGGCGTGCCCAGCGAGTCTAGCGCTTGCAATAAACGGCTGACGTTGGCGGCGAGCGGTTGACCTTCCACTGCCACATAGTCCAGCGTCTGGCCATGAATCGACATTCCGGAGCCAAACAGTGTAAGAAGGGCGAAAAAATAATATCGGCCAAGCTCGCGCATGGGTATCTCCTTGGAAAGGTGTGGGATTCCCTTACCATACAACGAATACGGCACCGGTTAAAGGTAAATGACGACATTGAATTGGTGAGCGGTCGCCATGATTGAACCATCCGACTTGATCGGCATGAAGCACATCCTGGGCAAAGGCCGCGGCGTGTTCGCGCAAAAAAATCAAGGAGGGGAGCGTCATCGAGCGTGCGCCCGTTTTGTTGATTCCCGTCGAGCATCTTGTGGGCGGCATGCACAGCCCGGTGCTGGCCAAGTATTTCTACATGTGGAACAAGAAAGAAATGGCCATCAGCCTGGGCTTTGGTTCCCTTTACAACCACTCGTACACACCCAATGCCGACTATCACCACGGCCGGATGCGGATCACCTATCGGCGCTGCGCGACATCGCCGCGGGAGAAGAGGTCACCGTCAACTACAACGGCGACCCGACCGATCAGTCGCCGCTCGGATTCGAGGTGATTTGACGAGCATCCGTTTAGCTGCGACGGGCCGCTGTGCCACGGGCAGCTTGTCCGCCCGTGCTTGAGGGTGGACGTTGCCTCGGGTGCCCACACGGGCAGACAAGCTGCCCGTGGCACCCAGTTGCCCGTGGCAGCCAGGCGCTGGAGTTACGGCGTCGCAGGCCGCGCGATTGCGCTTGCGGCACCGGGAGCGGCTATCTAAGATGAGCAGTCAACGTTGCCAACCCTACAATAATGCATGTTCAACAAGAAAAATGACCATCAAACCCATTCTCCCAATATGCTTGATCCTTTGCCTTACCACGTTGACGGCACGCGTTTCCGCTGAGGACGCCAAACCCAATGTCCTGCGCGAGCCATGGACGACGTCACACGTTGCTGGCACGCCGGAACCGCCGCACCCTTATAAAGTCGCGCGTGCCTTCCCCAAACTTACCTTTCAAAACCCGCTGCTGCTCACCATGGCGCCGGGCACCAATCGCTTTTTTGTCGGTGAGCAGGCGGGCAAGATTTATTCGTTCCCCAACGATCCGGCCTGCGCCAAAGCCGATCTATTCATCGATGTTGCGAAGGATTTGAGGTGGGACAAGGCGCAGGTCCGCGGTCTGGACGCCCTCTATGGTCTGGCGTTTCATCCTCAATTCGCCAAGAATCGGCTCTGTTACATTTGCTATGTTTTGAACGGCACTGACAACAAGCCGCTCGCGGACGGCAGTCGCGTTTCCTCATTCCGCGTCAGCGACACCGACCCCCGCGCTGCGATCCCAAGAGCGAGAAGGTGCTCATCACCTGGCTCGCCGGAGGGCACAACGGCGGCGACCTGCATTTCGGCAACGATGGTTTTCTTTACATTTCCACCGGTGACGGCGCCAGCCCGAATCCACCGGACGCCCTTAACACCGGCCAAGACATCAGCGATCTTTTGAGCTCCGTCCTACGTATCGATGTCGATCACCACGACCCGGGCAAACCGTATGCGGTTCCGGCCGACAATCCATTCGTCAAAATGCCCGGCACGCGTCCGGAAGTGTGGGCCTATGGCTTTCGCAATCCCTGGCGGATGAGCTTTGACCGGCCGACCGGCGATCTGTGGGTGGGCGATGTCGGTTGGGAACTCTGGGAGATGATTTATCGCGTCCAGCGCGGCGGCAACTATGGCTGGTCCGTCATGGAAGGCCCGCAAGCGGTGCGCCCTGAAAGCAAGCGCGGCCCCACGCCCATCTTGCCGCCTAATCTTTCGTTTTCACACACCGAAGCGGCCTCCATCACCGGCGGCTATGTCTATCGAGGCTCCAAGCTCAAGGATTTGCAAGGGGTCTATATTTGCGGTGACTGGGTGACGCGCAAGCTTTGGGGTACGCGCTTCAATGGCGATAAAATCGTCTCGCACAAAGAACTGGCTCAAGGAAACCAGCGCGTCGTCGCCTTTGGTGTCGATCAACATAATGAGCTTTACTTCCTCAATCACGATGTAGCCGGCACGATCCATGAACTGGTTCCCAATGAAGCCGCCAAGGACTTTCGCCCGACGTTTCCGCGTCGCCTAAGCGAAACGGGGCTGTTTGCGTCCGTGAAAAATCACCTGCCGGCACCGGGTGTCATCCCTTTCTCGATTAATGCCGAAATGTGGACCGACCACGCGATGGCCGAACGCCTGGTGGCGCTGCCGGGCACAGCCACTGCGACTTTGTATGACAGTTCGGTGCCCATCCGCGATGGCGGTTTTTACAGTGGCCAAGTGTTTTTGCCCAAGGACGGCGTCCTGGCCAAAACCCTGTCGCTGGAAATGGAGGCCGGCAACCCACTGACCCGCCGGCGCCTCGAAACGCAGATTCTGCACTTCGACGCCTCGGGTTGGCATGCTTACACCTTCGCCTGGAACGACCAGCAAACCGATGCCACGCTGGTTCCCGCCGCTGGTGCGGAGCGGACGCTCACGGTCAAGGATCCGCAATAGCCCGGGCGGCCTTCGGCGCCAGACATGGCAGTTTCAAAGTCGCGCCCAGTGCATCATTTGCCATAATCCCGTGGGCCGGTTATGCGCTGGCCTTCAATCCACTTCAGCTTAGTGCCGGCGACCGGCCATCCGGCCAGATGGCGGCGCAAGCACTGCGCTCAAACAGATGGGTATCGTTGAGCTGATGCACGGCGAAGGCAAGAGTGCGGCCGCTTTGGACGCGTGGCCCAAACCGCATTTGACCAATCCCTATGAAGCGAGCGCCGACCTCAACGAACGGGCACGCTCCTATTTCCACGTCAACTGCGCCCATTGCCACCAATTCGGCGCGGGAGGCACCGCGCTCATCGACTTGCGCTACACCTTGCCGCTTCCGGAGACGAAGACGCTCAATGTTCCACCCGGCCCAAGGCGCCTTCGACATCAAGCCGGCATCGATCATCACACCCGGGCGATCCCTATGGCTCGACGCTGTACTACCGCATGGCCAAGATCGGGACCGGGGCACATGCCGCATATTGGCTCGGAATTAATCGATGCAGCGCGGCTTGGCACTCGATTCATGATTGGATCAGTCATCTCCCGGCAGGCGCACGGATGCAGGCGTCGTCGCGCAGCGGAAAGCGGACCACAAGAGATCGAGAGCGTGTCTGGCACTTGGCAAACAACCCAACACCGCGGTCGAGTCCGCAAAGCAGCATTCAGCAACTTCTCGTCGTCAACCAGCGGCGCGTTGATGCTGGCTCACGCACTGGAGCAAAAACGTCTGCCGGCATCGCCACGAAAGCAGGTTTTAGCCGGTGCTTTGGCCTCGACCAATAGCTCCGTGCGCGATCTCTTCGAGCGCTTTCTGCCGGACGACCAGCGCGTCAAGCGCCTGGGAACCGCAATTCGTCCCGAGCGCATCCTTGCTTTGCAGGGCAACCTTGAGCGGGGCCGCACACTGTTCTTCAAGTCCGCCGGCCTTCAGTGCATTAACTGCCATCGCATCGGCACAACCGGCAGCACGCTGGGTCCGGACCTGAGCGCCATCGGCAAAAAATACACGCGTGCCCAAATCCTCGAAAGCATTCTTCAACCGTCCAAGTTCATCGAGCCGAAATACGTCACCTACGTCGCCGAGACCAATGACGGCCAGATCATCACCGGCCTTTTGGCAAGCAAAACCGACCGCGAGGTCGTGCTGCGGACGGCCCAAGACAAAGAGATCCGCCTCCCCGCGAGCGCCGTGGCCGCATGCAACCGCAGCCCACATCGCTGATGCCGGAAATGCTTTTCCGCGACGTGACTGCCGAGCAAGCGATCGATCTGGTGGATTTCTGGCGTCGTTGAAATAGAGGCAAAGGGCGACTTTCATTTCGTGACCAGGCTCTGCCTGGTCACGCACTGCTCACGAGGCTCCGCCTCGTTTTCGGACCCTGCTGCTGCGAGCATTCGTGCCCTTGGGCGATTTTCGTGCAGGCAGAGCCTGCCAGGTAGTGCGTCACCAAGCGGAGCTTGGTGACGAGATTTCAATGCAGTAAGCGGTTCGCGATAACACCGCTTACTACGTGCGCGGCTCCTCAAATGCCTCGATGAATTGCCGGTTGCATGCGCGTAAACTATCCTCCGCACTAATGGCCAGGCCCCGCGCTAGTTGGCACAAATCGAACAATAGCGATCCGAGCGTTCGTTCAATGCGCGGACGTTCCCCGCTCTCGATGGCGCGTTCAAGGTCCGTGACTTTGACCCGAACAGCGCCCGTGGAAGTGTTCGGAAGGCCCGCCTTGGCAGCTTTTTCCCCGATTCGCTGGGCGCGCTGAAGGGCCGGCAACGCTTCCGGCAACCGGGACATGGATGCCGCCAGGGAGGCATCTTCGCCCTTGGCCGCGGTTTCGGCTGCTTTGATCTCGTGCCATTTTAGCAACACTTCGCCCGAATCCTTGACCAAGCTCGTGCCGAAGACGTGGGGATGCCGGCGCACCATTTTTTGTTCGATGCCGTCAATCACGTCCTTGATCGAAAAGGCGCCGCGGTCATCCGCGATTTGCGCGTGCAAGACGACTTGGAGCAGCAGGTCACCCAATTCCTCCTGCATGGCGGAGTCATCACCACGATCGATGGCGTCGAGAACCTCATACGCCTCCTCAATGAGAAAAGGCCGCAGACTTCGGTGGTCCTGTTCAAGATCCCATGGGCAGCCAGTTCCCGGTGTCCGCAGCGCTTTGATGACCGAAACAAACTTGCGAAAGCTCTCTGACGCTCGCCCGCCGTCCATTGCGATCTCCGTGACGACGCTTATTTTTCCCGAAAAATGAGACAGCATACCCCGGCCAATACGAACATCGATGAAAGGAGTATGCCATTGATGAGCGCGGACATATAACCCCCTTCGCCTAAAAACGCATTGAGCAAGAGGGCGACGCCGATCCCGATGAGGATTAACCCCGTGACCAGGCCGATGGGGGGACGCTTGCGATGGTACGGCTTGCGTTTGCGGTCCTTGCGGGCGCGCTTTTCCAAAGAAGCGACATACTCGCGCACGTTGGCGGCTTGGTGAGCCGGTTCCTTTTCCACATCGACGTCGTACTCGCGCGGCGGCAGCGGTTCTTGGCTATCGGGATCCAGGGGGGCGGTGCAGCGGGGGCAATGCGTGAGGGGACTCGCGCCGGCTTCATCGTCGGGCAAAGTTTCCAGGCAATGGGGACAGTAGTGCATAAAAACCTGGCTTTGTCGGCACGCCCACGTTTGAAGAGCCGCGCACGCATTAAGCGGGTCAATCGTGCGGATTCCGACCTACCGCTTACTTCGTGCGCGGCTCTTTTTGCCTTATTTCTCCACTCGCTTAAGCGTCATCACCGCATGGGCACCCTTGGGAGAGAACGCCGTTGGCCGGGCGTCCGTCGCATCGCAGACGCACAACGTCAAGACATTCTTCTCGAACTTGTAGATGCCGTGCATGTCCTTGTCCTCGGCCTTGAGGTCAATCTCCTTCGGGCTACCGGCGGGATTAATCGTGAAGGTGGCCTTTTTGGTCTCGTCACCTTTTTTGAACTCGATTTTGTTGCCGTCGAATTTCAAAGTGGCGCCATCGAGGTCGCCGGCTTTGCCGTTCTCGGTCTCCAGGCCTTCGAATTGCCAGGTTCCCTTGAAGCGGCTCATGTCTTTTTTGACGGCCGCGTCGTTGTCCTGGGCACTGACGCCCACGAGGAGGAACAAGCCTACTGCGACCGAAAGTAATGCTTTCATTGGATCTCTCCCTTTTCCATTGGAATTCCCAGCCGAACGTAGAACGTACCTTGTATCACTGCGCTTGGCGGGCCGTCAAACAAAAAGGCGGCTCAGCGCTCGATTAGCTGCTCCAAGCTTATATGGGCGGCTCCCGGTAGATGATCGAAGCGATCGGGATGACAGGTGAGCACGATGATTTGCAGACGGCCCGCGGGCGGATTCCAGCTCGCGCCCCCCTCGGAGGCGATGCGCAAAATGTTGAGGATGTTGCGATGCTTGCCCGGGTCGGCGTGAGCCAATGGATCGTCGAGAATGGCAACGCCTGGCTCGTCCTTGGCGAGAACGCCGCCCAATGCGAGGCGGACAAGCAAGCTCAGTTGCTCGGCGGTGCCATACGATTCATGATCGAAAATTACCGGCTCCGCAGGATTGGAGCCTGCCATGACGATGCCTTCGGGCAAAAAATGATCGCCGAAGCAAACTTGTTCAAAATCGCGCAAGCCAGTGAGGTGAGCCCATTCCAAGACGCGTCCCGCCACGGGTCCGATGACTTGCTGGACCTGGCTTTCCTGACATTCGTCGAACAATACGCGCAAGCGCTGATGTGCGTCGGCCTCGAGCGTTTGCTGTGCCAGCTTGGCTTCGATATCCACCAGCAGCGCCTCGGCGTCCATGAGCCGCGCGTGCAAGCCTTCATTGCCTTGCAAGAAACCGCGTTGTTCGTTGATCTGGTTTTCCAGCTCGCGAAGGCGTTTGTCGCGCTCGGCATCGGCCGCCTTCGCCTGGGCGAAGCGCTGATCGAGGTTTTGCTCGTCCTCGGTCAACTGGCTGGCGATTAATGTCTGTTCCGCCTGCGCCAATTCCTGGGCCGCGCGAGCCACGGCGGCTAGCAGCGCGGTCTCGTCCCCGATGCGGTCGACTTCAGCGCGGGCTGCCTGAGTCATGGCGCTGGTGGCAGCAAGATTTCGCTTGTGGGTTTCCAACTCGTCCGCCGCACGCGCGTATCCTTCGTGCGCGAACCGCGCTGCGTTTTCGAGCGACTTACGGCACAGCTCCAGTTCGCGGCCCCTTGCTTTGAAGCGCTCCTCACGCTCGCTGACGTCCGCGGCGCACGGGCGCCAAGCCGCCAGCTCGGGGCGCCGAGCGCGGAGCATGCGTTCCTGCTCCATGAGCGTCCCGATTTTGCTTTCAAGCGCACCCCGTCCATCGGGGGCCAGCTTGTGCAAGGCGCTTCGGCATTCGGTAAGTTGCCGGCTTTGCGTTTCCTGAAGCACTTGCTTTTGCAGCAGGCGGTCGAGGCAAGCCTCATCGCCGGGTTCCTCTTGCAACGCGCGCACCTGCTCCTGAAAATCTTGCTCCAACTGTGCCAATTGGTGGGCCGTTCGTTCCAAGTCTTGGTCGGCGTGAGCACGCGCGACCTCGATGGTTCCCATGTCAACGATTGCAATCTCCGCTCGTTGACGAACGGACGTCACCACGGGTTGCTCCGGAATGACATGGACCGTTCGCACCGGTTGGCCGTCCACGCTCCATCGCAGCGGTGTCGGCTGCCGCATGGTGACCGTCAGCGTCAGCGCTCCCGCCTGTAGTTGCGCGGAGAGATTCGCCGCCTGGCGGCGATTGCCCCTGAGGTTTTTCAGCGCTACCTGATCGGGCGCCTTGAGCGTTTTCAGGCTCTGCTCGAGCGCGGCGATTTGCTCTTCTTGGGACGCGATGGCTTTAAGGGAGTCCTTGATTTGGATGCTTTGTTCGGCCAGCGCCAGCAGTTTCCGGCAATCGTCGATCGCATCCCGATCCTGCGCGTGCTGTTCCTCAGTGGTGCGCGCTTGTTCCAATTGCCCCGATTGTTCATCGCGGGCCCGGACTCGTTCCTCGAAAAGTTGCTGCGCCTGGTTTAATCGGTCCTGGGCAGTCGCCCCAGCGCGCTCCGCCTCACGCATGCGGTCTTGAGCATCGCGCAAGCCCGCCAGGGCACCTTTCGCCTGCGCCAAGGTGACGCCGGCTGCCTTGACTCCACTGACGGCCGCGTCGTGCCGGCGCAGGCGTTCGGCGCAGTGCTGGCGCTCTTCCACCACGCCGTCAAGCTCGGCGCGGGCGCATTGCGCGGCCCGCTTTCGGCTCGGCAGCTCGTCTTCTCCCGCATGCAGCCGCCGCAGCGCGTCCTCCAGTTTTTCCCAGTTTTTTCTTTCCGTATCGCGGCGAGCGAGCACTTCGACGCGGCGCTTTTCGAGTTGATTGAGCGTCGATTGTTCCTTGATCTTGCCGGTCTGCGTGAACCAGGTCTCCCAACGCTTGTCGAGGTCCCGCTTAAACTGCAAATCGCGCTCGGTCATCATGACGCCGAGGACATGCACCAACTTTTGGTGCAGCGATCCGTCGATGGCTTGCGCTTCGGGCAGATCGATCTCACCCTGGGTGAGCCACAAAAGTTGATTAAGTCCCGCGGTGGATTTTTCGGCGCCCAACAGTTCACGCGCCCGGCGCGAGGCTTCCTTCGGTGCCTTCTCTTGCGGCTGCCACAGGGAACCGATTTGCTTTTCCAGCAGCGCCGTGCCGTCTTTTTTTTTGGAGAAGATTTTGGTGAGCCGATAGCTGGCGCCGCCCGTTGTGAAGGTCACCGCCACCTTGGGCGGACCCGTGCCGTTGCGCGGGATGCTGGTCTTGATTTCCTTGCTGGCGGCATCGTGATCGGCGTCAAACAGGCAAGCCCGGAGCGCCAAAACAAGGCTCGATTTGCCCGTGCGATTGGGGCCGTGGAGGACGACGAGACCGTCGGGTAGGTCGGTCAACTCGAGGCGGCGAATGCAGCGCCAGTTTTCGATGAGAACGTCGCGCAAAATCACGGCATCAGCCCTTGGTGATTTGGTAAAGAAGCAGAATCGCGCGTTCGGCAACCTGGCGAACGGAAGCCTCCGGCGAAGCGGTTTCCGCCTGCAGTTTATCCAACACACGGCGCAGCACGCCCCGATGGGCCGCCGCACGCATCTCCTCTTCGGTCGGTTGCAAGTGCAGTTCCGTCTCGTCGATTTCACCCAGGAGATAGCGATGGGTGAGTATTTCGCGGAGCGTCTTTAGACCCAGCATCGTTTCCGCGTCAATGACGCCTGTTAGTCGCAGTTTAAGCAGCTTGCATTCAAGCTTGTCGCGATTGGCAATCTCGTCAATTAAGCGGTCCAGGTCATTTTTCGATGCCAGTTGGCGACTTTCTGCACGCCAATCGAAATGGCCCACATTGACGGCTTCGATCGCGGGCGACTCACCGCGAGCGCGGATGCGGACATGCAATACTTCCCCTTTGCCCGAATCCAAAAACTCTTCTCGATCCGCACCGCCGTAGGCGATCCAGCCGGTGCTGTCCGTCGTTCCTTGATAGCGCATCGGTTCGTGGACGCCCGAGTAGGCCGTCCGCTCGACGCCACCCTGATCCGCATACACACTACGGCCATGCCAATGGCCGAGCGCCAAATAATCCAGATGCCCGTCGTCCGCCGCGTAGCGCGCGATGAGGTGATCGTCGGCGGGCAGATCCGCGCGGGTTTTGAGGCTGCCGTGAGCCACGCCGATACGGATACAGCCGTTCGCCGGCGGGCTCTGCGCGATCCAGGCGGTCGGATCGTCCATGGAGGTTTTGCGCAGAACAGGGCAGGGGAATAGCGTCACGCCGGCACCGACCTCGACAGGCACTGCCTCCCCAAGAAGCCGCAGCCGAGCGCCGCCGCGCTGGCTCCAAGGAGGCCGGTCCCACACGCCGCCAGCCGGACAGCGGATCGTGGTTGCCGGGCAAGACATAGACCGGCATGGGCAGCGACTCGAGCATCTCGAAAGGCCGTCGGGCCGTTAGCCCATCGACGGTTGCATCGTCAAACAAATCGCCCGCGATGACGACAAAGTCGACGGCGCGGTCACGCGCTTGCTTGAGGATGTTGTCGAGCGCCTGGAACCGTGCTTCGCGTATTTTGCCGGCGATAGTCGGCTCAAAGCGCGTTGTCCGCATACCCAAATGCAAATCCGCCGCATGCAGAAACGAAACCATGAGAAACCCCAAGCCGCGGGAGGAGGCACTCCGAATCCCGCGGATCTCCGCCCACCACTCGACTTTTGTCCATTATACGCACGTAAAAGAAATGGCGCCAGTTCCTATCGGATATTGTCGAATCGGCGCAACGTCACGCGCAGCAAGTAGCATTGCTCATGGTTAAAGAGCACGGCGGACAATTTGAGATAACGCAAGTAGCGGGCGACGACCTCTTCACCCACCAAAGCAACCGCTTCCGCCCGACGGGCAAGCAGCGCCTCAGCCAGACCTGGCATGTCCGGCGATAGTCATCCCGGTCGTTGCGCAGAACGACGATCTCGAAAAGCCCGTCCACCGCCTGCACGATGTTGGCAAGCGTGGGCAACTCGGATTCGGGAAAGATTTCGCCGAGCAAAAACCATCGGCCCGGCGCCGAGCGCATCTCTTGCCAATCGACATTGCCATAAGCGATGGATTGCAGCGACATCCATCCGCCCGGCTTGAGAATCGTATGGCAGCGCCGGAAGAACGCACGGTAAGCATCCAGCTTATCGCTATCTTCCCAGTCGGGGCGCGCGAAATGCTCGAAAGCGCCGACCGACACCAGGGCATCGAACGGCTTTGCCGGCGCGAAATCCAGCCAGCTTTCAAGGCGGGCGGTAATGTGGGGATGTTGCCAGGAAGCGATCCACTCCGCTTGGGCCTTGCTGAGCGTGAGTCCCGTGACCTGCTCGGCCCCGTGCGTATCCACTAACCGGCGCACCATGCCGCCCCAGCCGCAGCCAATATCGAGCACGTGCGAGCCGGGCTTAACGCGCGCCTGGGCCGCATGATAGTCGAGCTTGCGCAATTGCGCTTGCTCCAACATGGCGTCGGTGTCGTCCTTCGCCCACATGGCGCAGCTATAAGTGCAGGTGGGATCGAGCCAGAGGCGATAGAAATCGTTGCCGACATCGTAATGCTTTTGGATCGCTTGGGGCGAAGACCCGCGAGGAGACACAGATGGTGTGGTCGTTTCCATGAGGGCTTCTTCCGCGGCAAAAAGGACCGTGGTGCTTGTAGGATGGATTGCCAATCCGTCCTACGGTGAGCCCGTGGTCACCGACATGCTCTTGCGTGGCCGTTCGCGCATTTCCGACCACTGGACCCCGAGCGTTTCCAACAGGGGACGATACACATCGCGAAAATAGATATCTTCATCGAAGATATTCAGGGCCGTGATGCGGGCCACGCGCTCGCGGCTATCGGCGAGCTCGTGAATGGCGGGCATGGCGAAGTGGTTCATCACGCGCCGCATTTGCTCGAGCATCGCGGCCCGATCGTGCTGGAGATAAATCTCGACGCATTGCCGGAAGAAGCCATGATGGGCCTTTTCATCCACGGCGATTAACGTCAACAGACGCATGAGGGCCGGATCGCCACCGGCCTCGGCGACCCGCACTTGCAGGTTGCGATAACTGAGCCACGTGCATTGCTCCTGCACCATCGTATACGCCAGCATGCCCAAGGCGCTATCCATGGGCAGGTTCCATTCACGCTCGGCGACTTGCGTCTCAAGGTCGGCGAGATTCTCGTCGGTGCGCATCCCCGAATGCAGCAGCCATTCCGCCAAGGCCATCGAATGTTTCGATTCTTCATAGCCCCAATTGGCGTGAAACCACGCCCGGCCGCGATTGGAGCGGACCAGCGGCATGATCTTGGCGATGTAATCGGGCAGATAAAGCTCGACGGCGCAGAAGGACTCCACCACGTCGGCAAGTGCCGGGTTCAGGCTGCGATTGCACTCATTCCAGGGAATATCGTGGCGCAACGACCAACGCCGTTTCTTTTCGGCCTTGTCGAAGAAATCTTGGTAAAGCCGCCAGAGAGTTGCCTTGAATTCCGGGTCGCTATGACACGCAACGTCTGCCATGATTCGTCATCCGCCTTGCGATTGGACGTGTCGAAATCCTTTACAACAGTGTAGCGAGTGCCAGTGGCCCCGGCTACCGCTGGTCTTCGCGAATGAGACTTGGGATGAAAACACCAGCCACGGATGGAACACGGATCAAACACGGATAAGACAAGAAAATCTGACAAAATCCTCCATCTCCGCCCCGGTTTTATCCGTGTTTGATCCGTGTTCCATCCGTGGCTACGTTTTTTCACCAGGTGCAGCCTGCCCGAATTGTGCTGGCAGCGCCAATCGAGCGCACATACAATACGCCGTGACCGTCAATCGGCCCTGGCCCGTTTCCCCCATCGCCGCGCACCGCGAAAGGAACCGTTGATGAGCCTCGCGATCGTGGGATTGGGCACAGCGGTGCCACCGACCGCGGTTTCGCGCGGGAAGGTCAGCTCGCCGCCCAGCATCTCAGCTGCCACACGGCCGAGCAAGTCACCTGGCTCGATAGCATTTACGCCAATGCCGGCGTCGATACTCGGCATCTCGTCCTGGGCAAGGAGATCGTGCGCGACTTCACCGAGGGGACGCGTGCATCCGGCTCAATATTTCTTCCGAGCGGCAGTGACGATGATCTCGGCCCAACGACAGCGCAGCGCCTCCAGCAATATCGCGCCGACGCCGCGCCCCTGGCGCTGACGGGCGGCTCGGCAAGCGCTCAAAGAAAGCGGCCTGACCGCCCAGCAGATCACCCACATCATAACCGTCTCGTGCACCGGCTTTCATGCCCCGGGCGTCGATGCCCAGCTCATCGAGGCGCTCGGCCTCAGCCCCGAAACTCAGCGCACGCACGTCGGCTTCATGGGCTGCCACGGTGCGCTCAACGGCCTGCGCGTCGCCAATGCCTTCGTCGATGCCGATCCGGCCGCACGGGTGCTACTGTGTGCCGTCGAGTTGTGCAGTTTGCACTACTACTACCAGTGGGATCCGCAACGCATCATCGCCAACGCCCTCTTTGCCGACGGCGCCGCCGCGGTGGTCGGCATCCCTTCTAGCATCGCTCCGAACGACGCCTGGACCATCCGTGCCTCCGGCTCGCGCGTGTTCCCCGATTCCGCCGACGCCATGACCTGGACGGTCGGCGACCACGGCTTTGCCATGACGCTGTCCCGCCGCGTGCCCGGCCTCATCGGCGAACACTTGCGGCCCTGGCTGACAACCTGGCTGGCACGCTCGAAGTTGACCATTGAAGACATCGGCTCCTGGGCCATTCACCCCGGCGGGCCCAAAATCCTCGATGCGGTCGAGGAAGCGCTCGCCTTGCCGCGCGCCTCGGGAATCGCCTCGCGCGAAGTCTTCGCAGAGTATGGCAACATGTCATCGCCGACGGTGCTGTTCATCCTTGAGCGCTTGCGCTCGGGCGGGGCAGGGCGGCCCTGCGTGGCGCTAGGCTTTGGGCCGGGGCTGACGGTCGAGGCGATGCTGGTGCGCTGATCGTCGTCTGTCGCGTCACGACCTGGTTAGCCGCGACTGCGCTAGCGGAGCGCGGGGCGGGATCGCCCCGCGCTCCGCTAGCGCGTCGCGGCTAAACTGCCTAAATGGTTTTTGCATTCGAATCGCTCCGTGGGTACAATCGCGGCATTCCGTCCCTTTGCCCACTCCGGGAGTCCACCGTGCACCTCAAATGGTTTTCGCGCAAGCGGTCCCTCCGTGCAACCGCGTATTCGCATGCGACTTGCCGCGTAGCGCGTGGAAAAACTTCGGTTCCTCTCCTCATCGAACGATTGGAGGACCGTCTAGCGCCCGCCGGTTCAAACATCCATCCCGCTGTAATCACGCCCGCACCGCTCACGCTCGCTGCAGTAACGTATACCAAGGCGTATGATGGCACGGCGAGCACCACCGCCATTCCCACGATTACCGGTGGTCGGCTGTTGACCGGCGACACCGGCTACTTCTCCGAAACGTTCGACACTAAAAACGTCGGCACTAGTAAGACGCTCAGCGTGTCCGGCAGCGTCTACGACGGCAACGGCGGCAAAAACTACGCCATTACCTTCATTAACGCACCGGGCGCCATCACGCCGCGTTCGCTCACGATCACGGCAACGACCGACACCAAGGCGTTCGATGGCACGACCAGTGCCGCCGCCATTCCCACGATCGCCGGGTTGATTCCGGGCGACAGCGTAAGCGGATTATCGGAAAGCTATAGTGACGCGAATCCCGGGACGGGTAAAACGTTGACCGTGAGCGCCGGCTATGTCGTCAACGACGGTAACGGCGGCAACGACTACAACGTTGTCTTGGTAAATAATACGACTGGCGTTATCGTATCGCGGGCTCCGGAACGCCCCAGCGCCAGTATCGCCGTCAAGAGTGGCTACGCTTCGATTTTGGAACCGGCACCCGGCAGCGCGGCCGTCTATTGGTTCACGATCGCGCTCAACAGCGTTCCGCGTGCCCCCGTCACCATCTGGTACCGCACCCGCAATGGCTCCGCGCAAGCGGGCCTGGATTTCGCGGGTGTCACGAACAACAGGATCACCTTTCCCGCGTTTTCCCATGGAGCGACGGCGACCACGCCGCCGACCATGGACATCGGCATCAAGATTTACGACGACGCGGCGACCAGCCAAACTTCGGAGGGGTTCGACGTAATACTCACGTCCGCCCTCAATGCCGCTATCGATCCGGGCGGCAAAAACGCCACGGGTACCATCGACCAGCCGGCGACCACTCCTACGGGGCCGCCGACAGTCAGTGTCGCCGATTATGCCCAGGCCGCGCCGGCCGCCGGCAAGACTGTATTCGAAGTGCCGATCACTTTGACCAATGTGCCGTCGGCGCAGCCCATTACCATCTACTACAAGACGGCAAATCAGTCCGCCACGGCGGGGATCGATTATCAGGGCGCCACGGGACATCTCGTCATTGCAGCGGGTGAAACATCGGCCACGATACCGATTACCGTTTACACCGACGCGGCGGCGCTGGGAGCCAAAACATTCACGCTCATTCTCACCAGCGCTACCGGCGCTGCGTTGGGAAAATCCACGGCAACGATCAGCATCGTCACGCAGTTTGCGACGAATGTGGCCGTGACCACTTCGAAGGCAATCGAACTCTACGGCAACCCCATCACGTTTAGTGCCACGGTGACCGCGGCGCGGAACGCCACCTGGTAGCGTGGAGTTTTTCGACGACACGACGCACTCGGATTGGGGTGCGGGCGTCTTGCAACCCGGCACCAGCACGTGGGTTTTTGTTCCGACCCCTCACCAACTTCAGGTCGATGTTCACGTGATCCGCGCCGTGTTCACGGGCATGGGATCCTATCAATCGAGTTCAGGCCTGCTATCGGGCGGCGAGACGATATTGCCTCGGCAGCTAACAGTAACAGCGGTGACGAGCACCAAAATCTACGACGGCACAACCGCCGCAGCAGCCATGCCGGCAATCACCGGTTCATTGCTACAGAACGATACCGGCCTCTTCAACGAAACTTACAATGATAAAAACGTTGGCACCGGCAAAACGTTAACTCCCGCGGGATCGGTCAATGACGGCAACAGCGGGAACAATTACACGCTAATCTTCGTCCCGATTGCCACCGGAGTCATCACCCCAAGACAAGTCACGGTTACGGCGTCGGTCAATACCAAGGCATTTGATGAAACCACGGCAGCGTCTTCGGTTACCACGATTCTGCCGTGACGGGCGCATCGCCGTCTTTCGCCACACTCCCGGTTAGCCGCAACGCGAGCGGACGCGGTTAGACCCGCCCCGCGCTCCGCTGGCGCGTCGCGGCTAACGGGCTGCCCCGATCTCCGCGAGGCGTTCTTGCAGGCGTTCGGGGTCGATTGGTTTTATGAGATGGAATGCAAAGCCCGCATCCTTGCTGCGCTCGCGGTCTTCGCGCTGGCCATAACCGGTCATGGCGATGAGCGTTGGTTTTTGCGTGTGCTCGCGGATGCGGCGGGCGACTTCAAGGCCGTCGATGCCGGGCAGGCCGATGTCCATGAGCACCACGTCCGGAACTTCCGCGAGCGCCAGTTGGAGGCCGTCGGGGCCGGTCAGCGCGGTTTTAACTTGGTGGCCATAGAGTCGCAGCAGCATCGCCAGGCTTTCGACGGTATCGGGATTGTCGTCGACGATCAGTAGGCGTAACGGCCGGCTCGGCGGAGCTTTTGCGGCCGGCGCGGTTTTCCGGCTTGAGAGCGTTGACTTCCACGACCACGGGCAGATGCACGATAAACTCGCTCCCCTTGCCAACCCCTTCGCTGCGTGCCTCGATAGTGCCGCCGTGCATTTTCACCAGGGCGCTGACCAGCGTGAGGCCGATGCCCAGGCCGCCTTGGGCGCGATCGAGAGAGTGGTCTGCCTGCACGAACATCTCGAAAATGCGCGGCAACATCTCGGCCAAGATGCCGATGCCCGTGTCCTTGACGGTGACGATGATTTGCGGCCCCTCGCGCTTGGCCGTCAACCAAATATGGCCGCCCGGCTCGGTGTATTTGGCGGCATTGCACAGCAAGTTTCCAAAGACTTGCGTCAGCCGCGCGGGATCGGCTTCCAGATAAATGGCTTCATCCGGCAAAGTCACGGTCAGCTCGATGCTTGCGGGCCTCCACCAAGTAATTCATCGTCTCGATGGCTTGATTGACGATGGTTCGCAATTCGGTGCGTTCCTTGCGCAGTTGAATCTTTCCTTGGGTGATGCGCGAGACGTCCAGCAAATCATCGACGAGGCGAATCAGATGCTTGGCCTGCCGGTCAATTAAATCCAGGCCCTTGGTCTGCTCGGGCGTCAGGTTCGGGCTCAGGCGCAGAACGTGCAGCGTGTTCATGATCGGCGCCAGCGGATTGCGCAACTCGTGCGCCAGCATCGCGAGGAATTCATCCTTGCGGCGATTGGCGTCGGCCAACTCCGTCTCGGCACGCTTGCGGGCGGTGATGTCGCGCATGACTTTGACGTAGCCCCGCAGGTGGCCCGCCTCGTCCCAGAGCGGCGTCACGACCCCGCTCGCCCAAAATTGGCTGCCGTCCTTGCGGACATGCCAGCGCTCATCCTCGGAACGCCCTTTTTCCACGGCGATGCTCAGCTCATGCTCGGGCTGCGCGTTGACGATCGCTTGCGGAGGGAACAGAATCGCGAAAGGCTTGCCGATGATTTCGCTTTCCTGGTAGCCCGTGATGCGCTCGGCACCGGTGTTCCAGGTCGCGATGGCGCCATGTCTATCGAGGAGAAAAATGGCGAAGTCCTTGACGTTTTCCATGAGCAGGCGATACTGCTCTTCGGCGTTGTCGCGCAGCGGTTCCATGCTATGGCTATCGTTCATGAATTTCTTGCGAACCTCGCTTGTTACCAATTTGGCGAGCCGTAAGCGTAAGCGCCCGGTGCCTTTTAGTGAAAACTCAAGAAAAACACCGGTCGTTGACGCTCGCGGCTCGCCCCTTACAAACCCGCCAAGGGCGCCGTGGCGTCGCCAAAAGTCGAGTGCCTCGACGCCCATGCGGCGCATGAGCGACAGATAAAGCCCGCAAAGTTTGCGCTGATCGTCGCCGCGGCCCTGATAGTCGAGAACGCGGCCCGTGGCCAGCGTGCCGCCGAGGCCGCCAACCAACAACACCGGGACTTTGCTGGAATCGTGCCGGCTGCCCGACCACATGTTGGAGATGAACATCAGACAGGAATTGTCGAGCACCGTGGATTCACCTTCGCGCATGTCAGCGAGCCGTCCAGCCAAATACGCCAACTGGCTCACGTAATAACGACTCACGCGCTCATAGGCATCCGACGTGTCGTTGTGGGAGGCGGGGTGGTGGGCGCTGCGCACGCCCAGGAACGGATAAAAGAGTCCCGACAAGTCACGGCAAAGCAGCAGCGTGGCCACCCGCGTCTTGTCCGTCTGAAACGCCAGGGCGATGATGTCGCACATGAGCCGCATGTGCTCGCGGATGTCCTCGGGTAGGCCGTTGGCCGGCCGGGGCATCGCCAGCGGGCGTTGACCGCGGGACCGTTCATCGGCGCGATCTTTGGTGGCGCGGGTGCGCTCGATCTGTCTCTCCACCGACGCGCACGCTGGTCAAATACTCGTCCAGCTTGGCACGATCGGCGTTGCTGACTCGGCGATTCAGGGCGGCGGCCTCATCGGCGACGCGATCGAGGATGCTGAAGGCACGCCGGCTGCCCTGATTGTCGAATAGGCTATCGAAGGCCAGCGACGGATAAACCTCCATCGGCACCGGCGAATCGGCGTTTTGCCAGGATATGTGCGAGCTGTAGGCCATCGAGAAATTGGTCTCGTGATAGCCGGTGATCGGCTGCTCGCATCCCAGCACCAAGCTTGGCTGGGCCGTCTCGTCGGCGAAGCTGCGCGGCCAGCACTTGATCCATGCTGGTGCCGCCATGAAGCACCGCACCCTTGTGCAACGCCGCCCCCGAAAGGATGTTCCCGGTTTGGCCCGGATGGATGCCGACGCCCGTGGCTTGTTTGTTGAATAAGCCGCTGATGACGTTCAATCGAGGTCGCAACGAAGCCAGGGGTTCGAGCGTCTTGCTTAACTCCATCTCGGCGCCGGTGCCGCGTGCCGACCAGTGGTTGGGGTTGATGCCGTTGCCCATGAAGAGCGCCGCGAAACGTTTGGGCGGCGTGCGGATGGGCGTGTTCGCGCCGCGAGTAAGCCGAATGAGGGCAGCGACTCGAGCCAGGGAAGCGCCATCGTCACGCCGGCGCCGGTCAACAGTGTTCGCCGGGTGACTTTGTGAGTCGCGGTCATATTAAAGGTTCCTGAAGACGCAACAGCGTCCACGCGTGTAAGCGAGGTTGCCGAGGTTATACCCGCTTACTGACCTGGACGCTGGCATCCTTTCATTCTATCGCGGTCACTTCCAACGCGCATATTCAAAAACTGCGGGCTGGTGACGATCACTTCCACCATACTCGCCGAACTTGTAACCGTCCGCTCTTCAGCCGGGTCTCGCATCGCCGCAAGCGTTTTCTCTGTCAGACAATATCAACGTTCTTCCCAAGGCATACGACAGCAGCTTCTTGCACAGGTTATCGACAAAATCATCTTGCCGCTTGTCTGCGGATGTAATTGCGCAAGCCGGGCAAGCCGGCTCGCTCCCCGCCATCGGGAAAAGTGCCTGCGTCTCGACGGGATGGCCACTCAGATCTTTGTCGCGCCGCTCACCGATTGGGCCGAAATCCTCGAACACCAAACCGACCGCATCGAAGCGGCGATGGCAGCCGGCGCACGCTTTGTCGGCACGATGGCGCGCGAGCAATTGGGCCAACGTTTGTTGCCCGAGGTTGGCCTCGTCCCTGCGGAAGTTCCGGCACGGTCGGCGGCGGCGGTGGAATGGTTTCGCCGAGCAGCCGCCGGACCACCCAATAGCCGCGCTTGACCGGACTGGTGCGCAGGCCCGGCGCGTTTTTGGTGAGAAACACCGCCATCGGCAACAGGCCGCCGCGGCCATAGCGATCGGCGTTTTCGATGTGCAGCCAAGACCCCCCCCGCCCCCCCTTCGTAAGGTGGGGAGAACTGGTAGGTCCCGCCTGCCGGGCGGGACCTCTGGCATCTCGCGTTCGTCGGCACCCTCCCAATAACCCCCCCCTGGCCCCCCCTTCGTAAGGGGGGGAGGTCGGAAATCGGGATGCCATAATGCTTCGCCAAGCACCGGATTGACGAAGGTATCGTTGCCATAAATCAAATCGAGCACCGATCGATCGCGCTGGGCCACATCGACGAAATAACGGATCGGCTCCTCGAACATCGCTTGCCGCAGCTCATTGGTGAAGCTCGGGAAACGCTCGCGGTCGACGGCATTGTGCTCCTCGAAGCGGCGGCAATCGAGCCAGTTGCCGGCAAACTCGGTAGCCAAGCCGCGCACGCGCGGATCGCGCAGCAAGCGGCGGGCCTGGCTAGTCAGCACGTCCGGCTTGTGCAAATCACCCGCCGCCGCATGCTTTAATAAGCTCAGCATCCGGCATGCTGGACCAGAGAAAATAGCTCAGCCGGCTGGCCAAAGCATAGTCGCTCAGAGGCCGGATGCCGCTTTTGCCGGTCTGCGGTCGGAAATCGAGACGATAGCAAAAGTGCGGCGACATCATGACGGCAACCAGAGTGTCGGCGATTGCGCCTCGGCGTGCCCCAGTTCGTCGTCCTTGCGAAGCTTGTGATAAAACGCCAGCAAATGTTCGCGTTCCTGGCCGCCAGCGGCCGGCGATAAGCGCGCTCGGCGAATTCGCAGCAGCGCATCGAGGTGGCTCGGCTCGGCGGCCATATGGGCATGCTCCACTTGGCGGATCTCGCGGACATGCTCCGAAATAATCGGCGATCGCCTGGAGTGCTTCTGCGCTGACTTCGTTCGTGCGGGCCTTGGCCAGATACGCCTTAGCGAGCCGGGCCATCTTCGCTGCGCGACGTCAAGTCCATGTCTTCGGAACGAGCGAAATCAAATTCGGCGTCGATCATGAACCGCGGCGGCTCGGCGCGCTCGAAAAAGATGAAGTCGTGAAATTGCCGCAGCGGAACCATCGTGACGAAATTCAATTCCGCCCAAAGCGCATCCAGCTCGCGCCGCTCGGCGTCGGTGAGGATCATCGAGCAAAGCGGTTCATCGTCGCGGAAATAGCCTTGCATCAAGTGAAAGCCGGCCGTCAGCAAGCGACCTTTGCCGGCGCCGTTGGTCTCGAAATAGCCGCCCCGGTCGGAGACGACAAACGTGTCGGGGAATGTGGCGCAAAAGCGCTCCAGCGACACGCGGAGTTGTTTCTCGGTTTGAGAGTCGGTCCGCCTTACTGGGAAAAAGGGCCCGTAGTTCGCCAGCGTCCGCCGGAAATTGATCGGCCAAATTGCGCATATCCGTGAAGACGTCGCCGGAATACTTTCCATGCTGGCTCGCCATTTGACGATCGCGCCACAACACCAGCGGCTGACTCCCTCGGAGATATGCCCGGCGCGTTCAAACGCTTGACGCTCGGGCTTTAACTGTTTGCGTAGCTTAACCACAAGATCGCGAGAAGTAGGTCCCGCCTGCCGGGCGGGACCTCGGACGCCCGGCATATCCGTTCCAAATGGCTTGCAATGCCGCCAACGGACCGAGTCTGCTCGCTTGTTATCGTTCAGCGCCGCCCAAATCTATCATCAAATACTTCGCACTTAAACCTGCCTTCGCCGCGAGCTTGCCAGCGTCGCATCGGGCTGCCCCAGCTGGTCGCGGTGACGATACTTGATGCGCCGCCAGGAAATAGTCCGCGTAATCGACCTTGTGGCGGTCATAAAAGTCGATGATGCGCCCCACGCAGTATTTATCGCGATCGGTGTCGGTGACCACGGGATGCGGCGCGAATACGAAACCGGCTAGGCTTCAAAACCAGGTGATCGGCCACAAACCGCGCTGCCGCCAGGTATCGTTTCAAAAGGGCAGGGGACATGGTCAGCGATTCGCCGGAGTTGTCGAAGCCGGCTTGATTGGCGGGATCGACCGGAAACTCGCGCGTAGGCCGAATGTCGACACCCGTCAAATCGCGGATGGTGTAGTCGAATTCCGCGTTGCTCAGCCGTCGGGCCAGCACCGTGCCCGGATCGCCGGCATGCCGCTCGGCCTCGTCGTCGCGCACCGCGTTGATCCAGGCGATGACGGCGGCACGTTCGGCCGCCTCCGGCTGGCGCGGCGCGTCCTCAGGCGGCATTTCCTCGGCGTGGAGACGCTGGAGCACCAAGCTCCCATTGCTGGGCATCGCGGGCAATCGACTTGCATGCTCAACTCTTTGCGGAGGTTGAGCGAGCCTGCCGGCTTTTTGGAGCCATGGCAGCCGAAGCAATAGCGCTCGAAGAAAGGCTGGATCTTGGCGGTGAACATCGCGTCGAGCTCTTATTGGCGTGATCTGCGGCGCTCTTGGTTGCCTGAACGGCCGCTCGGCTCTCGGCGGCAATAGCCATGCGCGTGCGGCTCGGGTGAGAAGCTGACGCTTAGCAAAGCGAGTGCAAGGCAAACCACGCGTTTTTTTGGCATCAACGAACCTGGCGGGAGGGACTTTTCGCGAGCTTAGGATGTATTCTAGCCCGGCTCAAAGCCGCCGCAACTGTTCTTCCTTGCCAAGGAGGAACATTCTTGCCAGCTTGACGCTCCGCCGGTCGTTTGTCCAAGTCACGAAAGCTGCCGAGCTCCCGAAATTGGGGCGACCGTATCGGCTTTTCGGTTTAATGAAGCCGCCAACACCGGAAGCGGACGGTTTCGCCGTGTCTTTTGCCGAAATCATATTTGGAAAGCAGAGCCTTTCACAGCGTCTCAAATCTTGAAGCAATACCAATCTTCTTTTAGGAGTTCCAATGCCCCTGACGACTGTTCCCTTTCAACTTGGCGTCACCCGGAGTCGCTCATCCTGACAATTCCCACGTTTCAGCATCAGAACGCCGCCCCGTGTTGGTATGACGATGCCCCTGAAAGCCAGGCTTCGCGTGGGAATCGACGTGGATCGACCTGGGCGGCTAGGGATGAAATGTCTTCGCCTGACCACGGCCGACGCAACCGCGTGGGAATCGGAGGTGGAAATCGAGCCGCGGGATGAGGTACTCGAAGCGATGGCCCGGTACATCCCTAGAATAGCTGCTTGACTTCGCCTTCCCTCAACGAGAAAAGGTGATGCTACATGTATATTTCACGACTCGTCGGCGCTTTGTGCTCGATCGCGGCTGCTTGATCGCAGTGCGGCGGCTCAGCGGGATGCGCTCGAACAAGCGAAGGACAAACCGGCCAAGCTCGCCGAACCAAAACCCGAAATAAAGCAGCGCCGAAATCACGGACGAAGCCGCCGAGATCAAGGAGGCTCTTGCCAAAC
This sequence comes from uncultured Planctomycetota bacterium, assembly GCA_963750865.1. Classification (GTDB taxonomy): domain Bacteria; phylum Planctomycetota; class Planctomycetia; order Gemmatales; family Gemmataceae; genus CAVVSQ01. The sequence goes on along the minus strand of CAVVSQ010000004.1, from coordinate 477,098 downwards.
TCAGCCCCGAGGACCGCAAGCTTGCCGAGCAGCAGAAGTATTGCGTCATGCAAACAGAAGAATTGCTGGGCAGCATGGGCACGCCGATAAAACTGACGATCAAAGACACGCCGGTTTTGTCTGCTGCAAAAGTTGTGCGAAAGACGCGCAAGCCGATCCCGATAAAACGTTGAAAACGCTTGGCGAGCTTAAAGAGAAAAACAAGACGGCGGTCAAGTAATCATTGGCATAAAGAGCCGCGAGCGTTAGCGACCGGAGTTCCCTGGCACACACCGGTCGCTAACGCTCCCGGCTGCGCCATCTTTGTCAGACGACAGCCACAATCCTTGCCAACCATTCGCCCCACGCATACAACTACGGCCATCTAGCTCACCGAACAACCGATGCGCGTGCGTGAGGAGCCCGCTGCCGTGGCATTGTTCGCATTCTTTTCATCGCCTCTTTGGCCGTATCTCCTTGCCGTGATCGCGGCGGCGGTGCTTATCGGCTTCATGCTCGTCTCGGCCATCTTCTCCGTCTGGCTCGAACGCAAGGTCGCCGGCCGCATTCAGGATCGCCTCGGCCCCACCCGCGTCGGCGGCAAGTTCGGCTGGCTGCAAACCCTCGCCGACGGCATGAAGCTGCTCGTCAAGGAAGACCTCATCCCCGCCGCCGCCGACCAGATGCTCTTCCGCCTCGGCCCGTACATCGCCTCTGGCCGGCTCGTTCCTGGCCTTCGTCGCCCTGCCGTTCGGCAACGGCGTCGTCGCCCGCGAACATGAACATCGGCGTGTTCTTCATGCTGGCCGTCATGTCCACCGAGGTGTTCGGCATCATCCTCGCCGGCTACGGCTCCGGGCAGCAAGTGGTCGCTGTTCGGCGGCATGCGCGAGGCGGCCCAGATGGTCAGCTACGAAGTGCCGATGGCCCTCTGCGTCCTCGTGCCGGTCATCGTCGCCGGCAGCATGAACCTGAACGCCGTCGGCCTGCAGCAGACAGGCGGCATCTGGAACTGGTACGTCTTCCACGACCCGTTCACCTTCGCCGCCTTCTGGACCTACTTCACCTGCGCCACCGCCAGTTGCAAGCGGGCGCCGTTCGACCTGGCCGAGGCCGAGAGCGAACTGGTCGCCGGCTTCCACACCGAATACAGCGGCTTTCGCTGGCTGGTCTTCTTCATGGCCGAATACGGCAGCATGTTCGCCGTCAGCGGCATCGCCATCCTCCTGTTCCTGGGCGGCTGGAACCTCGGCCTGCCGTTCGAGTTGACCGACCTCTTCGGCGGCTGGCTGGGCGACACCGCGGGCTTGTGGGTCGGCAACGTCATCAACGTGGTCGTGTTCATCCTCAAGGGCTGGTTCCTGGTCTTCGTGATGATGTGGGTGCGCTGGACGCTGCCGCGGCTGCGCATCGACCAGGTGATGATGACCTGCCTGAAGTACCTGCTGCCGATCAGCTGCGTCCTGCTGCTGGGCGTCAGCCTGTGGCAGCTGATCGTGCCGGCCGTGATCCAGACGTATTTCGGCTGCGTGCTGCTGGCTCTGTGCGTGCTTGGCATTCTGGTTCGTGCATCAAGCAGCTTGCACGTTGGGCGAGCACGCCGCCGGGCACGGGCATGCCGCGGCATGTGGACATCGGTGGCGGTGTCCGGTTATCAAGGAGCGAAGCGATAGACTTCCGAAGTCGTCAGACTTCGGAAGTCTGATGCGGACTATGGAAACCATTCAACCCATCCTGTTCTGGATCATCGCCCTGGCTGACGGCGTCTGTGCGCCATCGCCGTGGTGGTGACGCAGAACATCGTCCGCGTCGGCGACCTGGCTGCTGTTCACCCTGGCGGGCACCTCCGGCATCTTCTTCCTGCTCGGGGCCGACTTCGTCGGCGCCGACGCAGCTGCTCGTCTACGTCGGCGGCACGCTGGTGCTGGTCGTCTTCGGCGTCATGCTCACGGCCCAGGGGCCGTTCATCAACATGAAGACCAGCGGCGCCGGAATGGGCCATCGCCGCGCTGCGTCGGCATGCTGCTGTTGGGCGTGCTGGCGGTGGGCATCTCATCGCTTGAGCGGCGACATGCCCGGCGGCCAGCTAAAGCCGCCGGCGGGATCCGAGGCACGCAAGCACGCACCGCTCGACAATCTCGAGCAAAGATCCGGCGACATCGTCGTATAGTGCCACGATCGGCGAAGGTTTTCTCGGCGTCGGCGTCGGTCCGGCGCACCTGCGAAGCGGACAGCAAAACGGTCATCCGCACTCATTATCTGCTGCCGTTTGAAATCGTCTCCGTCCATCTGCTGGTCGTCCTGATCGGGGCGGCCTACCTCGCCCGTGCCAAACGGCGCCGGAGTGTTGCCTCATGAGTGAAGTCGCCCTCGAACCTTACCTCCTCCTCGGCGCCGTGCTGTTCGTCTGCGGCGCCGTCTGCATGGCGACCAAGCGCAACGCCATCGGCATCCTGATGGGCGTCGAGCTGGTCCTCAACGGGGCCAAGATCAACTTCGTCGCCTTCGCCCACTTCAACCCCGCCTTCGAGATCGAGGGGCATGATCTTCGCCCTGTTCGTGATCGTGCTGGCGGCGGCGGAGGCGGCGGTGGCCCTGGCCATCGTGCTGAACTTCTACAACAACCACATGACCGTGGACGTCGATACCGCGGAGGAGCTGAAAGGATAGCCGATGCTCGACGTCTTTTACGCAACTCCCGGTCTGCTCTTCGTCGTCGCCACGCTGCTGCCGCTGGCGTCGTTCCTGCTGTCCTTGCTGGCGAGCGCGGCCGCGTGCGTTCCTGCGCAGCCATCGCCAAGGCAATCCCGCTGCCGAGGCCGCTTACCAGCTGTTCGGCGGCGACGTCGGCGGGCGCGGCGCGGCCTACGTCGCGCTGGGCGCCATCGCGCTTGGCCTTCGTCTTCAGCCTCATCGGCTTCGTCACTTACCTGGAGTGAGCACGAGGACAACGAGAACCGAGTTAGCCGCGCTCAGCATTCAGCCAGCACGAGCTGCTCGACGCATATCACCATGCTCCGGCGGGCGGCGCGGAACAAGCCAAAGCCGAGGAAGAGCTGAAGATCGGTCGAGCGCCAGCAGCACGACTACGAGGGTCGCTGGGCCAACTCGCGTCGCCTGGGCATCGGTCCATCCGGACGGCCAAAAAGACGACGAGCGGGCGAGCTTTCTGCGGGTCGGCTTCCGCATCGACAGCCTCGTCGGCCATCATGTTCGTGATGGTGACGTTCATCGCCACGCTGATCCACCTCTTCTCGATCGGCTACATGGCGACGAGCTGCAAGCCGATCGTCGAGGACCATCAGGTCCACACCGGCGCACGGCCACTTACACCGCCGCGGCCGCTTCGGCCGGTTCTTCATGTACCTGTCGCTGTTCTGCTTCTCGATGCTCAACCTGCTCCTGGCGGACAACCTGTTCCAGGTGTTCGTGAGCTGGGAACTGGTCGGCATCTGCTCGTATCTGCTGGTCGGCTTCTACTTCGAGCGGCACCAGCGCCTCCAACGCGGCCAACAAGGCGTTCATCACCAACCGCGTCGGCGACGCCGGCTTCATCATCGGCCTGCTGATCCTCTGGACCTACGTCGGCACGTTCAACTTCGAGGAGATCTTCGAGCGCGATCCGCTGCCCCGTGCCAGGACGCCCACGGCGCCGAGACCGATCACTGGCGGTCAGTACGGAAGCCGACCGCATCGTCAGCGCGGACGTCCAGGAAGTCGACGAGCGACGGCTACACAGTGGTCGTCAAGACACCGGGCGAGGCCGGCGGCTTCGCGCTGGTGCTTTCCCGCGCGATCGGCGGACATCGTGAACACTTCCGCGGCCCCGGCACGAGCACGCGTGACGGCACACGTCAATCCGACGCCCGAGCAGTACGGCTCCATGCCCTACTGGATGCTGGTCGTCGCCGGCCTGGGCATCTTCCTCGGCTGCGTCGGCAAGTCGGCGCAGTTCCCGCTGCACGTCTGGCTGCCCGACGCGATGGAAGGCCCGACGCCCGTCAGCGCCCTGATCCACGCCGCCACGATGGTCGCGGCCGGCGTCTACCTCGTCGGCCGCTGCTATCCGCTGTTCACGCCGGAAGTGCTGCTGGTCATCGCCTACACCGGCGGCATCACGCTGTTCGTCGCCGCCACCATCGCCATCGTGATGACCGACATCAAGAAGGTGCTGGCCTATTCGACGGTCAGCCAGCTCGGCTACATGATGCTGGCCCTGGGCGTCGGCGGCTGGGTCGGCGGGCCTGTTCCACCTGCTCACGCACGCCTTCTTCAAGGCGCTGCTCTTCCTCGGCTCGGGCAGCGTCATCTACGGCTGCCATCACGAGCAGGACATGACCAAGATGGGCGGCCTGTTCCCCAAGATGAAGATCACCGCCCTCACCATGCTCGATCGGCGTGCTGGCCATCGCCGGCATCCCGCTCTTCAGCGGCTGGTACAGCAAGGACGCCATCCTCGCCCAGGCGTTCGGCTTCGTCGTACGTTCACCCGCAGCATGTGCTGCTGTTCCTGCTGCCGCTGGTGACGGCCGGCATCACGACGTTCTACATGTTCCGCATGTGGTTCATGACGTTCACCGGCAAGCCGCGCGACCATCACGTCTACGAGCACGCCCACGAGATCGCCGTGGCGTGATGACGGTGCCGCTGATCGTCCTGGCGTTCTTCAGCGTCGTGCGTCGCCTGGGGCTGGCCGATGTGGGACCCGGAGACGAGCTGGCTCGAGCATCAATTGCACCACGCCCAGCCCAACGCGGTGGAAGCGGACTTCGGCCCGGCTCGATCCGCTCGGCATCGCCCCTGACGAAGCACGCGGCGGAAGGCAATCCAACGGTGTTGGGCGAGGCGCACCACAATCACGCGCTTGGCCGGCTATCTCGCCCTGGGCATGGTGGCGCTGGGATCTGGCGTTCGCGTTCGTCTTGTATTACTTCCGCTGTGCTCGATCCGCACGAGGCGCGCGAGCAGTTCCCGGGCGTCTACCACTTCCTGCTGAACAAGTGGTACTTCGACGAGCTGTACAGCGTCGTCGCTGGTGCGGCCGGCCCTGGTGGTCGCCCACTGGGCCCGTGCGTTCGACACCAACGTCATCGACGGCTTCATCAACGGCCTGGCCCGCGTCGGCGGTGTGGTCGGCGTGGGTCAGCGGCCGGTTCGACCGCTATGTCGTCGATGGCCTGGTGAACCTGCTGGCCACGCGTTTCCTACGGCATGGGCGGCAGCCTGCGCGGCGTGCAGACCGGCTACCTGCGCAGTTACGTGCTGTTCCTGGTGCTGGCCGCGGTCGGCATCTGGGTCATTGTCTCGTTCCTGATCGTCGGCGCGACGGCGGTCGCCGTGAGCATGACGCGCTGAGCACGGCATCGAGCGTCAACGTGAGCGCACCCTGATCGACTGCGCTCCGGGCTACGCTCGACATGAGAGTGACCTGCCATGCATCGAATACCGATCTGATCTGGATGACGCTGGTGCATCTTCCTGCCCAGCGCTGTTCGCGCTGGTGCTGCTGTTCTTCCCGCAGCGGCAGCGAAGAGGCGATGCGCTGGTGGTCGCTGCTCGGCACGGCGGTCACGCTCGGCGTCAGCCTGTGCATGTTCATCGACTTCCATCGGCATGCTCGACGTCGCCGACGTCGACAGCAACGGCCGGCATCGGCCGCGCCGCATCGCTCAGGCTCGCTGCCGAGCCGCGGCCGAGGCCGCCACCGACCGAGGCCGACGCCGGCCACGAGCGACGACTGGCTCGCGCCGCTACCCGTGGATCGCGCGCTTCAACATCGACTACTTCCTCGGCGTCGACGGCATCAGCATGCCGCTGATCCTGCTGACGACGGTCCTCTATCTTCCTGGCGATGATCGCCAGCTGGAACATCGACAAGTACGTGCAGCGGCTACTGCATGCTGTTTCTGCTGCTGGAAACCGGCATGCTCGGCACGTTCCTGGCGCTCGATTTCTTCCTGTTCTACATCTTCTGGGAAGTGATGCTGCTGCCGATGTACTTCCTCATCGGCGTCTGGGGCGGGCCGCGCCGCGAGTATGCGGCCATCAAGTTCTTCCTGTACACGCTGCTCGGCAGCGTGTTCATCCTGATCGCGCTGCTGGCGTTCTACTTCACCGACGTGCGCGACTTCGTCGACCCAGCGCGTCGTCGAGCCGCAGAAGAACGCTCGACCATGGCGCAGCCGAACGGCGAGCCGACGGGCGCCAGCCGGCGGAGATCCACACGTTCGACCTGATCGTGCTGCACGCAAGGTCGGCAAGGCGGCGCTGCGACATCTCGAACGGCGACCGACGGCGAGGTCGTGGACGCGACCGGCTGGCACGCAGGCCGGCAACCGACAGCCGCGAGCGCCGCGGCCGATCGACGGCCGCGCTCAAGCAGTGGTTCTTCACGCCGTGGTTCCAGTACACGATGTTCCTGCTCCTGTTCATCGGCTTCGCCATCAAGGTGCCGGTCTTCCCGTTCCACACCTGGTTGCCCGACGCCCACGTCGAGGCGCCGACGCCGATCAGCATGATCCTGGCCGGCGTCCTGCTCAAGCTCGGCGGCTACGGCATCATCCGCATCGCCTACCCGATCTGTCCCTGGGCGGCCGAGCACGCTGGCCTGGTGGATCGCCGCTGTTCGGCATCATCAACATCGTCTACGGCGCCTTCGCGGCCATGGCGCAGACCGACTTCAAGAAGCTGGTCGCCTACAGCTCGGTCAGCCACATGGGCTACGTCATCCTCGGCATCGCCGTCTGGTCGGTCGGCCGGAGCAGTCGCAGTACTGGGCCTGGGGCATGAACGGGGCCATGTTCCAGATGATCGCCCACGGCATCACGCTCGGCCGGCATGTTCTTCCTGGTCGGCGTCATCTACGACCGGGCCCACCACCGCAACCTCGACAACTTCCGCGGCCTGTACGAGCCGATGCCGCTCTACGGCGGCATCAGCGCCATCATCTTCTTCGCGGCGCTGGGCCTGCCGGGCCTGTGCGGCTTCGTCGGCGAGTTCATGGTGGTGCTTGGCGACCTGGAACTTCGACAAGGTCTTCGCGGTCCTGGCGGCGCTGACGGTGGTGCTCACGGCGGCCTACATCCTGTGGACGCTCCAGCGCGTCTTCTGGGCACGAACCCGGCGTACAAGGACTACCCGGACATCAACTTCCGCGAGCTGCTGTGCATCGTGCCGCTGGTGGTGCTGGCGGTGCGTGCTGGGCGTGCTGCCGTCGCTGCTGCTGAACTGGATGGAGCCGAGCGTCACCGGACTGGTCGACACGCTGGCGATGGTTGCGCAGTAACCGTTGGGTGGCACGCTAGTCTCCGAAGCGGCGTGCTCGACCGCACGCCTCGGAGTACCTCGGACGTGCACGCAATCGCAGATGACGCACGATTCAGTGTACTCGAGACATTGTCCATGACCCAACAGCTTCTAGACGCCTTGCAGAACAGCCTGAGCCGGGACATGCTGGCGTTCCTGCCGGAACTGATCCTGTGCGGCACGATCGTGCTGCTGCTGCTGCTGCGCCTGTTTCCGCGTCTTCGATCGCCGCCACCTGGGCTATGTCGCCCTGGTGCTGACGCTGGTCGCGCTGCTCGTCAACTGGAACCAGTGGAATCATGCAACCGGCTATGATCCGCGCCAGGGGCTGCCCGCCGGGCGAACCGCTGAACCTATTTAGCGGCCTGCTCGTCTTCGACCACTTCACCGTCTTCCTGCGCTGTTTCTGCTGGCGTTCACCGCCCTGATCATCTGGCTGTGCTCTGACCAGGCATCCCCGACCGCGAGGACTCGGCCGACTTTCTGTGCTTGCTGCTCGGCGCCGACGCTCGGCATGTCGCTGATGGCGTCGGCGAACCACCTGCTGATGGTCTTCATCGGCGTCGAGATGGCCAGCCTGCCGAGCTACGCCCTGGCCGGCTTCCTCAAGGGCCGGCGGCAGAGCAGCGAGGCGGCGCTGAAGTACGTCGTCTACGGCGGCGGCGCGGCCGGCGTCATGCTCTACGGCATCAGCCTGCTGGCGGGCAAGTTCGGCACCGGCTACCTGCCCGACCTGCGTTCACTTCATGGCCGCCGGCGCCCGCTCGACCCGATCCTCGTCCTGGGCACGCTGTTCGTCCTCATCGGCATCGCCTTCAAGCTGGCGGCGGTGCCGTTCCACTTCTGGTGCCCGGACGTGTTCGAAGGGGCCTCGGCGGAGGTGGCCGGTTTCCTGTCCGTGGCGTCGAAGGGCGCGGCCCTGGCGCTGCTGGCACGCATCACGCTCGGCCTGGGCGGCTTCGCCTACACGGCGCGGCGGCGACCGCGGAGTTGGTGACTGCCTGGAAGCACGTCGCACCCTACCTGGTGCCCGCCCTCGCCTTCTTCGCCGCCCTGACCGCGACCTTCGGCAACCTGGCCGCCTATCGTCAGACCAACCTCAAGCGCCTGCTGGCCTATTCGACCATCGCCCACGCCGGCTACATGATGATGGGCCTGGCGACGCTGACCACGGGCGGGGCGGGGGCGGTGCTGTTCTACCTGGTCGCCTACCTGTTCATGAACCTCGGCGCCTTCGCCGTCGTCGCCTTCCTGCGCAACCAGACCGGCTCGGAAGACCTCGCCAGCTTCCGCGGCCTGGTCCATCGCGCGCCGCTGCTGGTCATCACGCTGGGCGTGTTTCTGTTGAGCCTGCTCGGCATGCCGCCGCTGGCCGGCTTCGCGGCCAAGTTCCAGATCTTCCAGGTGCTTTACAATAGTGCGAACCACTATGCGAGCTTGGGGTCTTCCATGCCGGGCGGCAATGCCATGGCGGTGTCGCTTTACGCGCTGCTCGTTATCGGCGGCCTCAACACGGTGCTGAGCCTGTTTTATTATGTGAAAGTGCTCAAGGTGATGATCCTGGAAAAATCGCTCGAGGAGGTCGAGGGCAGGCCGGCGGTTCCGCTCGACGTGCCACTTGGTGCGCGGTCATTTCTGTCTCTGTTGGCCCTCGTGGTTTTGCTGCTGGGGTTGTTCTGGGACCCGCTCGCGGAGGCCAGCTACACCAAGGGCGTGGGTGATTTTCAGCGGACGCCGACGCACTCTCAGGTGACTGCCACGGCAGCCGGCGCGGCTCCCCTGATCGCCGCCAAAGGAGACCATTGATGGACGGCGCCACCGCCAAGCTGCTCAGCGATCTTGTCCGCAAGGAAGGCCGTTCACTGCTTCAATATGTGAGCGAGTCGTATCCGTGGACGACGGCCAAGAACAATCAGGCCTTGCCGGTGCTTTTTGGCATGGTGGAGGAAGAGCAAAGGGGAACTGCGGCCATCGTCGGTCTGCTCCTTAAGAACCGGCTGCGGCCGCCCTATCTGGGGGCCTACCCGATGAGTTTCACGACCATCAACTACATGTCGCTCGACTTCCTGGTTCCCTATCTGGTGGACTTTGAAAGAAGGCGTTGTGCCGAGCTTGGCAAAGACCTCGCGGTCATTACTGACGAGGAGGCACGCGAACTGGTGAAAAGTCTGCTGGCGATGAAGGAGCGGCATCTGGCGGCTCTTTTGAATCTTCCAGGTAAAGAGAAGCCGGCGGCGTGAGGAGGAATCCGCGGGATTCGGCGCACCTCATCCCGCGACTTGGGTGGCACCATGGAACTAATTGACACGCATGCACATCTCGACGATGAGAAGTTCGCGGCGGACTTGGAGGCGGTGCTGGAGCGGGCGGCGGCGAGCGAACGTAAAGCGCGTGGTGGCGGTGGCGACGACGGGACCTTCGAGCCAAGCGTGTGTCGAGCTTGCCGTTAAATATCCGCTGCTCCGCGCCACCGTGGGCATCCAGCCCAACCATGTCGCCGAGGCGGCGGCGGACGACTGGGACAAGGTTGTGGCCCTGGCGGATCGGCCGGAGGTGGTCGGCCTCGGCGAAACCGGGCTCGATCGCCATTGGGATTATACGCCGTTCGACCAGCAGGAAGATTACTTCGCCAGGCACGTGGTGCTGTCGCGTCAATTGAGCAAGCCTCTGGTTATCCATTGCCGCAAGGCGGAGGCCGACGTCGTCCGCATGCTGCGGGCCGATTTTGACGCCCATGGTGCCGTTCGCGGCGTGATGCACTCGTTCACCGGCGACTGGGCGACGGCGAATGCGTGCCTGGCGATGGGACTGTATATTTCCTTCGCCGGCATGCTCACCTATAAAAGCGCTCAGAACATTCGTGCCGTGGCCGCCCAGGTGCCGCTCGATCGCTTGTTGGTGGAAACCGATTCACCTTATTTGGCGCCGGTTCCCGAGCGAGGCAAGCGCAACGAACCGGCATTCATCAGGCATACGGCTGCTTGGCTGGCAGAGTTAAAGGAAGTGTCGCTGGAAGATCTCGCCGAGCATACGACCCGCAACGCCCGGCTGCTGTTTGCCATGGACTGATTTACGCTTGTGTTTCCCAAGGAGGCCCATCATGACTTTCGCGGACCTTATTGAAGTGTTGGAGTTCAATCGGACCAAAACGATGGCGTTGCTTGACAACATCGCCAAGTTGCCCAATCCGCAAGCCGCGCTCGCCTTTCGGCCCGGTCCCGGACGCGCCCATCTGGCGTGGCAACTCATGCACATCGGGGCCACGGACGACCGCCATGTGCATGCCCGCATGACGGGCGGGCAACCGCAGGAGGCCGAGCTGGTGCGCCGTTTCGCCGGCGGCAGCACGCCCGATGACAGCGTTCCGACCCTCGACGAAATTCGGCGCTATCTGACCAGTCAACGTGCCGAAGTCCTTGCCCACCTGAAGAAGTTGCCTGAAAGCGCGCTGGCGACTAAGCCCAGCGAGCAGGCACCGTGGACCTACCGGGAGTGGCTTAAAGTGCTTGGCTATCATGAAGCTCATCACCAGGGTCAAGCTCATTTGACGCTCAACCTCTATCAAGCAGCCCAAAAGCCGTAGTCCGCGATTCCGTCGCGGTCTTTCTTTTCCGCCATGGAGTGGCGGTTTGCGTTTGCCTGCGCATCTTCTTTCCGCACTGTGTCATTTTGATGGCAAGCGTTGCCGAATTTGCAACATTTACCGCAACCCTGTAAACGGCGCTTTACAGACGCTCCGCGAAAACCTCCAAATACATTGGGTTTTTTGAGGTTTCGCGGCGCGTTTTGTCCACGGCACGCCTTTTGCTTTTTCTTTTCTCAACCGGCGCAAGCCACCAAACGAATGGCCGCAAAGAGGCCTGACGCCGACAAACAACCTGGCTTATCGCCTCGCGGGAGAACTACCATGATCGGCGAATACCAAGTGCAAAAATCGGGGCTCGCGGGACTGAGTTGGACCACGGTTTGCCGCGGCGACGAAAACAAGGCTCGGGCGATCTTCAAGCGGCAACTCGATCTTTACTCCGTGGGCCGCTTTCGCTTGGTTGATGCCCAAGGCCAGGTGGTAGAGGAACGCAAAGCACAAATGCAGATTTTTGCCAATTGATACACTGAGGAACCACTTTTTTCCGCTCCATTCAAACATCACACCGGCACGCACCCATCCCCCGCGCAATTCCAAGCAGCCCGGACAACAATGTCCGGGCTGTTTCTTTTTTTGATCACGAAACACCAACCCGAAGCGTAAGCGAGGGAAGCCCTCGCTTACGCTTCGGGTTAGTGTCGTGAAGTCATGCGCTGTCCTCTCGTTGGGACGGCTCGGGAGAGCCGTCCCACAAGATCAATCGTGACCACAATCAATCATCGAGCGCTCCGGGAACGACCTCGGCCGGGCACCCGGCATCGATATACGCTTGAAGCAGCACCTGAGCCGCCACGCGGTCGCGCCGCCCCTTGCGCTTTTTCTTGGTAAGTCCGGCGGCCAACAGCGATGTCTCTGCTTCCCAGGCTGCTGAAACGTTCGTCCCAAAACACGCAGGGCAGGGCGGTCAGGCGGCCTAACCAGGCGCCGAAAGCACGGGCCAGTTGAGCTTGCTCGCCCTCGCGGCCACTCAGATGCACGGGCAGGCCAATCACCAGTTGACCGATCTCTTCCGTCTCGATGACGCCCCGAAGATAGCGAGCGTCCTGCTCCAAATCGCGGCGTGTGTAGGTCGCCAGGGGCGAAGCGATGCGCCGATCGGGATCGCTGACGGCCAAGCCGAGGCGCACCTTGCCTGGATCGATTCCCAGCAGGCGCGTTCTCGGAATCACAGGTATTTCTCCAAACCCTTGTTTTTCAGGAGTCCCACCAAATTCTTGATGGCCGCCTCGTCGCGGCGGTCGGCGACGAGAATGGCGTCGCCATCCTGGATGATTAACAGATTGCTGACGCCGACCGTGGCCACCAGTGTCCCTGGCTCGGCCACGATGACACACTGCGCGGTGTCTAATCCACAATGGTTGGCAAGCACGGTGTTGCCGGTCGCATCCTGAGCGTGCATTCGGTCGAGCGCCAGCCAGCTGCCCACATCGTCCCAGCGGTACGGGGCCTGGACGACCAGCACTTCCTCGGCGCTCTCCATGACGGCATAGTCGATGCTGAGACGCGGTAGGTTTTCGTACTCAGTGCGGAAAACTTCGTCGCGCTTTCCCGTCGGCCAAGCGGCCGCGATGCGCTCGACGGCTTCGGCGAGACCTGGTTGCTTGGCTTTGAGTATCTCGAGGATGGTCCGCGCTTTCCAGAAAAAGATCCCGCTGTTCCAGTAATAATCGCCGGAGACGACCCACTGCTCGGCCAAATCAGCGCCGGGCTTTTCGCGGAAGGATTTAACTTTGAAGATGCTGATGCCTTGCCGATGCGTTATTTCAGGTCCGCGCTGAATGTAACCATAGCCGGTGGCTGGGAACGTCGGCGGAATGCCGATGGTGACCAGGGCGTCCGGATGCTCCGCGACCATTTGCTCGGCGACCTGCGTCGCGCGGAGAAATTCCTGCGCCGGCTCGATGACGTGATCGGCGGGCATCACGATCATTGTCGCGTCGGGATCGTCCCGGGCGATCAAGGCGGCACCAAGGCCGATGCAGGCCGCCGTATCCCGGCCGCACGGCTCGCCGATGATACGCTCCTTTGCCAAACCCGGCAAATGCTCGGCCACCAGGTCGGTGTGCTGCGCCGAGGTAATGACCCAGGTATGCTCGGGCGGCACCATCGCTTCGATGCGGTCGACCGCTTGTTGAAGAAGTGAACGTTCGCCGACCAGGTTCAGAAACTGCTTGGGTTTTTGTTGGCGGCTGCGGGGCCAAAAGCGCGTGCCGCCGCCGCCCGCCATGATCAGGGCGTGCAACATTATTGATTCCTTTGGTTAGCCGCGACGCGCAGCGGAGCGCGGGGACTGCCTGCGTACCGCGCTCCGCTAGCGCGTCGCGGCTAAACGTATCAGTGCAGATAAAGCGCTTTGTCCACGCTTAGCCGACGATCCACCTTGCCGGCCAATTCATCCTTGTCCAGGGCGAAAAGCGGGCTGATCTCGAGGTCCACGGCTGGCCGGCCGTCCGGATCGCGCGGCACCTTGACGCCCGCATGTTCGAGCCACTCCGCCGCTTGCTCGCAGAGCGCTTGCCGCACCGTGGCCGGTGAATCGGGGCCCGTGGCGTTCTTGAGCGGCTCGAATTCCTTGCGGGATGTCGCCACGATCGTCCAGCGTTCGGCTTGGGGCAGCACATCGAAGATGAAACGCTCGAATTTGAGCGCGTTCTCGCGCGTCGGCTCGACGCGCTCGCCCCGGGGATTGACGTGCGGGACTTTTTTACGGGCCAGGTGCCAGGGAATACGGCTTGCATCCCTGGTGACTTCGCGCAGAAAGGCCACGTCGAACAAGTGAATCGCTGGACTGCCGGCCCAAAAGAGCAAGCGCCCCTCGGCGTCGGTTTTGGTCGCCAAGGCCTCGGGCAAATCCGAGTATTCGATGATCGTGCAGCGCTCATCCACCAAGACAAAATTGCCGAGCTTGTCGGTGGGCTTTTCCTTGACCACCACCTTGGAAGAAACTTGCGCATTTTTGGCGATGTGTTGGCCGATGAAATAACGATCGGCCAAATCCACCAGCGGATTATCGACTTGGAAATACGAAATCGTCCGGATCTGGCGCCGCCCCAAGACATCGAGCAAACCGCTGTCCGCCAGGCCTGTCAGCGTGCCGCCATGGCCATTGGGGCTCAGAAACAACTCCGTTTTGCTCGTGAGCAGAAGCTTTCCTGTTTCGAGCTCCAGGGCGGGCATGGTCCCTTGGCAGAAGAAAAAAACATCGTTCGCCGGCAAGCCGAAATTGTGATGCTGGTCGAAGAAGCGGCGCGTCTCCTCATCCGTGGCCGGGCTGGTCATGATCAGCAAGGGCAGTGAGGCGCCAAAGCGCCTTCCAGCCGCCAGAACCTTTTCCGCATGCAGTTGGAACAGCGATTTATGCGATATCGGGCCGACCTCGAACATTCCCTTGGGATGGTCGAACCCGAGCCGGGTTCCCTGACCGCCGGCAACCACTAAAAAAGCCACCGCGCCTTGCCGAAGCGCTTCCTCGCCGCGCTCACTGAATTGCCGGCGCTCCCCCGCGTCTTCCCGCGGACGCGGTAAAGAAGCGATGCGGTCCTCGGCGGGCAAATGCGCCTTGTCGTTCTTTTGGTTAAAAAGCGTTTTCAATTCCGCAAGGTTAATCCGCCCCAATTGCTCGACCAAAAGCCGGCGCTGGTCTGCTTGCATGTCGTCCCACCAGGTCAGAACATGCTCTTGACCATGCGAGCGAAACTTTGCCAGTAGATCGTCGGGAACAGAATTCATTATTCTCTCGTCTTATCCGTGCTATCCGTGCTATCCGTGGTTAGTTTTTTTAGAATGCAAAACTCAAGCCATCATATGCCAGCGCCACACTCGCGGGCAGGCTGCGGTTGGTCGCGGCGTGGTCCAGTTCGTGCGACATGTGCGTGAAATACGCTTGCTTGGGTTTGAGGCGGTCGATCACTTCCAGCGCTTCATCGACCGAAAAATGGCCGGGGTGCGGCTTGGGGCGCAAGGCGTCGAGCACCAGGACATCGAGGTTTTCAAGCAGCGGCCAGCTTTCCTTGGGGATCTTGTTGACGTCGGTGCAATAGGCGACGTCGCCGATGCGGAAGCCATAGACATTGAAATGCGCATGGATCAGCGAGATCGGTACCACGCGCTCGCCCAGCACCTCGAAGGGGTTGTCATTAATATTGCGGAAAACGAGCTTGGGCAAGTAACCGGCCGGGACGCTGCCCGCATTAGCTGTAAAGGCATAGGCAAACGATTGACGAATTTTGCGCTCGACCTCGTGCGTGCAATATAGCGGCACGGCGCTGCCCAGGTAGCGCGGGATGGGCCGCAAATCATCCAGGCCATAGACATGATCGGCGTGGAAATGCGTGTAGAGGACGGCATGGACGATCTTCACCTTGGCGCGAATCAATTGCAGCCGCAGCTCGGGAGGCGTGTCGATCAGCAAGTTCCCCGTGGGCAAGCCGATCAAGACGGCGCAGCGATAGCGTTGGTTGTGCGGATCGGTGGAAGTGCACACCGCGCAATCGCAGCCGACCATGGGAATGCCCACGGAAGTGCCGGTGCCGAGAAAGGTGAAGGTTCGCTGGGTCATGGGAAAAGTCGGTCCTAATGGCGAGCGGGGATCGTCAGCTCCCTGATTTTAACGATTGCGTCAGGTGTTATTGTAAGGATTCGCTCACGGGACGATGACGCGACTTTCATGGGAATATCGGCGCCGGACCGTTGACAGAGGCGCTCCGGTCGCATACCCTTGGCGAATTGGATCATAGCGCGTTCGGTTTCCTCATATCGACTCGGGAGTTCTCTCCTATGACGACAGTTGCACAGGCGCCGCGGGTTGCCGTCACCACGACCAGCACTCACGACAAAATCCTCTTCTGGGGTTGCTTCATCGCCCTGGTCACGACGGCCTTCGGGTTTATCGCCCGCATGTTCCTCATCAACACCTGGAAGACGGAATTCAATCTCGATTCCGCTCAGGCCGGTCGCCTGGCAGGTATCGGCATTTGGCCCTTCGCCGTCAGCATCATCGGCTTTAGCCTGGTGATCGACAAGATCGGTTACAAGATGTCGATGGTCATCGCCTTTCTTGGTCACATCATTTGGGCCTGCATGGGGGTCGGGGCCTATTTCATCGCGGAGAACGGCGACAAAGCAACGGCGTACTCGCTTCTGTTTTGGGGCAGCTTGATCTTGGCGTTGGGCAACGGCACAGTTGAATCATTCATCAACCCCGTGGTGGCGACGATGTTCAACCGCGAAAAGACGAAGTGGCTCAATATCTTGCACGCCGGTTGGCCCGGCGGCCTGGTGATCGCGGGCATCTTGACGATAACCATCGATTGGGTTCCCTGGTGGATCAAGGTGGGTGTGATTGCCGTGCCGGCGGTTGTCTATTTCCTCATTCTCATTCCGTTGCGCTTTCCAGTGCAGGAACGAGTCGCCTCGGGCGTTTCATACAAAGACATGCTTTCCGAATTCGGAGTGTTGGGCGCCGCCATCGTTGGTTTCCTCGTCACTTTACAGCTCATGGACTTTTTCGCGCCGTTAGCCAACTGGCAATACGTGTTATTCATCGCCATCGGTGTCGCGATCGTGGTCGCCTTTGGGCTCTATACCCAGTCGTTCGGACGATTTCTGATGTTTTTCCTCATCCTCATCATGATGCCCTTGGCTACCACTGAAATCGGCACCGATAGTTGGATCACGACAATCATGGAGGACATTGCAAAATCGAATGCCTTCCATCCCGGCTGGATTCTCGTTTATACGTCGGCGATCATGATGGTTCTTCGCTTCTTCGCAGGATCCATTGTCCACCGCATCTCACCGCTAGGCTTGTTGGCTTGCAGTGCCGCGCTGGCCATCATCGGCCTCTATACCCTGTCGTTCACGGTTGGGATGGCTATCTTCGCAGCGGCCACGCTTTACGGGGTTGGCAAGACGTTTTTCTGGCCAACGATGCTGGGCGTCGTGTCAGAGCAAATGCCCCGAGGCGGCGCTTTGACCCTCAACGCGATTTCAGGAATTGGCATGTTGGCCGTCGGCACTCTAGGAGCTCCCTACATCGGCACATTGCAGGACGCAAAGCAAATCGCGGCCGTCGAGCAGTCGGCCGTCGCCAAAGACGTTCCCGGCCTAGTCCAAGACGGCAAACTCACGGTGGTTGAAAACAAAAAAATCTATGAGATCATCTCTTACCAGGCTATTTCCGACACGAAGTTGAACGAGCTACTTGATAAACTTCCCAAGACCCGCGAAACTGAAGACGCTGAAAAAATCAAAGATATTCGAGGCCAGAGCATTCAGGGCGTCTCGCGAACATGATCGTCTTTCCCATCATCATGCTGTGCGGCTATCTGCTCTTGATCGGTTACTTCAAAGCGCACGGCGGCTATAAAGCCGAAGTCTTGGTCGGCCACAAGGCAGTGGACGCCAAGTTCACCGGCGGCGTGGCTGGGGCGATGGAGGGGTGAAAGCATGACACCGGTCGCTAACGCTCACGGCTCGCCAAATGGCGAGCCGCGAGCGTTAGCGACCGGTGGCTTTCGCACTGGCCACTCCCTCACGGTCGTGGCTCGGTTGAGCTGGGAAATGGCTCCCCATACGGCCCGCGCTCCGTGCATTCCCTTTGAAACAGCTCCAAAAACAAATCGCGCGTCTGCGTCGTGTGGCGGTCGAGCGCCTCGACGAATTGTTGCGCCGCCGAGCTTGTCTCCGTCGCCTCGATGCCCATGCGCCGGGCGAGTTTTTCGAGATCTTCGAGGTTGTCGGGCAGTTCGTCCAGCGAGCGGTTGTGGAAGATGCGCAAGCGGATTTCCACCGAGTCGCAAAAAATCGTAGCACGGGCGCAGCGTCTCATATTCGCGCGTTCGACATGCAGCCGGCAGTCGCGCAGGGCGTCGAGCGTTTGCCAGGTGTTGGGATGGCGGACCGCGGGAAACTCGCCGCCATATTTGAGGCGGAACATCTGCACGATGAACTCGATGTCGATGATGCCGCCGAAGCCGCGTTTCAGGTCGCGCTCGCTGCCGCTGGCCTCGCACGCGCTCGCGCATCTCCATGATCTCAGTCGCACAGCTCCGGCTTCCATTCGAGGTCGTAAGCGGCCTTGTTCGACGGCGGCCATCACTTCGCTGGCCGAATTCCGCGTCGCCGTAAGACGACTCGGCCGCGCGTCAAGGCCTGGCGCTCCCAAAGCTGGGCACCGCCGGCTTCGTAGTATTTTTGAAATTCGCTCAGCGGGATCACCAGGCTGCCCGACTTGCCCGTCGGCCGCAGCCGCATATCGACGTGGTAGAGCCGGCCCATCGGCCCCAGGTAGCTCGTCTCCTTGATGATTTGCCTGGCGAGGTCGGTGAAGAAATGGAAATTGTCGGTCAGCTCGAACGTGTCGAAGCGCGACGAGCCGGGCGGCGGCACGGTGCGGCCATCGCCTTCGTAGACCAGGATCAAATCGAGATCGCTGTGATAGCTCATCTCCTGGCCGCCCAGCTTGCCAAGGCCCAACAAGCACATAGCGGCTGGGCACTTGCGGTGGCGAGACTCGGCAAGCCGAGGCGCTTGACGAGCGGCGGATATTGCAGCGTGGCGATCTGCACCAGGATCGTTTCCGCCAGATCGCTGAGGGCGGTCACGGTTTCGATGGTCGAGTCCTTGCCCAGGATGTCGCGCACGCCGATGCGCAGCAACTCCTTGTCCTTGAAGCTGTGCAAAATCGGCTCGGGATCGTCGGCATTGTGGCACAGGTCGGCGAGCTCCTGGCGCAATTCCCGCGCCGAGCGCGGCTGATTGAGGACCAGGCTGTCGAGCAACTCGTCGATCATGCCGGGGTTGTTGATGAGGATTTCCGAGAGGAATTGGCTCCAGGCGCATAACTCGACATAGAGCTTAAGCACCGGATCGTTGAAGCTGAAAAGCTCCCACAGGATGCCTTTGCCGCCGAGCGAGGCGGAGACCTTTTCCAGGTTGACCAGGGCCATGTCGGGGTCGGGAGTGTCCGCGAGGGCGCGCAACAAGCGCGGGGCGATGTTGGCGAGGAATTGGCGGCAGCGGCGCGTCGACAAAAACGGCACGGTCTCCGTGGCGAGCTGCGACAGATTGTTGAAAGCGCCTTGCACGTCCTTGAACGGGTACTTGCCCAGTACCGCCTGAATGCGCTCGGGGTCCGGGTTGGGGTCGAGAATGAGGTCGGCCTCCGGCTCGGCTTGGCCATCCTGTTCCTGGAACGACTGGTGCAAGCAGATGGTCGAGAATCTTGCGATTGAGGTCGGTCTTTTCGCGATAATCGCGCAAGAAAGCGTCGAGCGGATCGGACTGGCGGGGCAGGGACGGCGCCGCGGAAGCGGATGCCGAATCCGTGGCCGCCTCGTCTTCGAGCGCCGGACCTTGGTAGCCCATGCGCAGGGCCAGTTTGCGCAGCTCGTCGTCGCGGTCGGGCAAGCGGTGCGTTTGCAGATCGAACATCAGTTGCAGGCGGTGCTCGGTTTTGCGGAGAAAGCGATAGGCGTCGTCGAGAACGCGATATTCCTGGTCGGTCAGGCAGCCGACGTTTTCGAGCGGCATGCAGGGCCTTGAGCGTGTTGCGCTGGCGGACCTCGGGCAGGTCGCCGCCGTTGAGTAGTTGCAAGAACTGGATCGTGAACTCGACGTCGCGGATGCCGCCGTGCCCGGTCTTGACTTCCTTGTCGGTTTCGCCGGCCTGGCCGGTCTTCTGCTCGATGCGCCGCTTGAGGGCCTTGATCTCGTTGATCTCGGCGACGCTCGAGATACTTGCGGTAGACGAACGGCTCGATCGTCCGCACGAACTCTTCGCCCAGGCGCATGTTGCCGGCGACAGGGCGCACCTTGATGAGGGCCTGGCGTTCCCAGGTGCGGCCCATGGTGTCGTAATAGGCCAGCGTGCTGGCCAGCGAGCGCGCCAGCGAGCCGCGGTGGCCTTCGGGCCGCAGCCGCAGATCGACGCGATAGGCCTGGCCCCGATCGGTATGCGTGCGTGAGCAGGCGCACGACCTCGGTGGTGACGCGGGCGAAGAAATCGTCGGCGGCGATGTTGTTGACGCGGCTGCCGCGGGTGGCGCCTTCCTCGTCGTAGAGGAACATGAGGTCGATGTCGCTGCTATAGTTGAGCTCCTTGCCGCCGAGCTTGCCGAACGCCAGGATGACGCAGCGGGCGGGCTCGCCCGCATCGGTGAACGGCTCGCCGAACCGTCGGCTGGTGAGGCGGAGGGCCGTGGCGAGCGCGACCTCCAGGGCGGTGTCGGCGACGCGGGAAATGTCGCGGGTGATCTCTTCCAGGGGCCGATCGCGAATGATGTCGTTGGTGCCGATCCGCAGCATTTGCTTTTGCCGAAACTTGCGAAACGCCCGCAACACGGCGGAATCTTCGTAGGCGGCGTCCACTTCGCCCTGAAGCTGGGCCAGCATCTCGGCCCGGCTGGGGCTCGAACGCAGCGGGATGCGCAGCATGTCGAGATAATCGGGATTGGCGATCAAGAGATCGCTGAAGAATTGGCTGGTGCTGAAAAGCTGCAGCACGGTTTCCAGCGTCCGGGCGCGGCCTTCAAGCAGACGTCGGCAACTGCCGCGCGCCGCCGACGCCAGATAGCGCTCGAAGTTGTTGAGAGCCATGTCCGCATCGGCGCAGCGCGGCAGCAGCCGGCCGAGCGGATGGCACAGCTCGCCGAGCGGATCCAAGCCGAGGGCATCGGCCATATGCTTGAGATTGCGCTGGCCGCGCTCGACGTCGCGCAGGCCCCACTCCGCTTAACAGCGTCTGAACTTCGCGCGGCGATTCCAGGCAGTTTCGTAGTTGGTCGATTTGCATGGCTCTTTCGGTGTGCCGATCATGGCACGCTGCTTCGGTTGGAGATCACCGGCAGCCCAAGCCGCCGGGGGAGAGGGGTGTCTGCTTGCGTAATGCTAATATCAGAGGTTTCGGCTCCGGGGTCCACGCCAATCCGCTCGGCGGTCACGACATTGCCGAACAGCGTGAACGCGGTCGCCTCGACGATATCCACGGCCACCGTGGAGCCGACGAGGCGCGGATTGCCGTCGAAGACGACGATATGGTCAGTCATGGTGCGGCCGGTGAGCTGCGTGGGCCCGCTTTGCAAGTTCTTGAGGCTGGTTTTGCTCAAGCCTTCCACGAGCACCGACACGCGCCGGCCGATGATCTTTAGATGATCGTGCAGACTCACGGCATTCTGAATCGCCAACAAATCATTGTTGCGGCGTTTCTTGACTTCTTCGGGGATGTCGTCGGCGTAGAGCTCATGACCCTTGGTGCCCGGACGGGTGCTGTATTTGAAGATGAAGCTGTTTTTGAAGCCGGCGGTACGGGCCAACTCGCAGGTCCGCTCGAATGATTCTTCGGTTTCGCCGCAAAAGCCGACGATGAAATCGCTGCTGATAGCCACATCCGGCACGATCTCACGGCAGCGTGCCAGCATGTCGCGATAAAACTCGACGGTGTATTGGCGCTTCATGCGCTTGAGGACTTCATTGCAGCCCGACTGAGCCGGGACATGCAAGTAGGCGCACACTTTGGGCAAATCGCGGACGGCCTCGAGCAAATCGTCGGTCATGTCCTTGGGAAAGTTGGTGATGAACTTGAAGCGCTCGATGCCCGGTGTGTCGTGGATCAGAGCCAAAAGATCGGCAAGGCGCTGCTGCCGGCCGTCGCGGTGTGTGTATTTGTAGCTGTTGACGGTTTGGCCCAAGAGCGTGATTTCCTTGCACCCTTCAGTCGGCTAGTTGCTTAACCTCGGCGGCGACATGGTCGGCGGGCCGGCTCTGCTCCGGCCCGCGCACGCTGGGAACGATGCAATAGGTGCAAAATTTGTCGCAGCCAATCATCACGCGCACATATGCCTGAAACGGCGAGGGCCGCATCGACGGATCGCGCAGTGGATCATAGCTGGCGAAGCTGCGCTCGACCTCGTGGCGTCCTTCGGTGCGCTCCAGGCTGACGGCTATTTGCAGCGTGCCGGTCTCTTTCACGGCGGCGATCAATTCCGGCAAGCGCGCCAGTTGGCCGGTGCCGCAGATGATGTCCACAAAGGGGGCGCGGCGGCGGATGAGCTCCTGATCCTTCTGCGCCATGCAGCCCAAAACGCCGATGACTTTTTCCGGGTGCTGTTGCTTGTGCCCGCGCAAGCGGCCGAGTTGGCTATAGATTTTGTCCTCGGCATGTTGCCGCACGCTGCAGGTATTGAACAAAATCACATCCGCGCTCTTGGCCTCGTGCGTGAGCTCGAAACCTTGGCGGCGCAGGTTGCCGACGACGAGCTCGCTGTCGAGCACGTTCATTTGGCAACCGACGGTTTCGATGAAGAGCTTTTGGGGCATTGGGATTTCAGTTCTATAATCGCGTTATCCGCAGGCATTCGGGAGTACGCCCTCTTGCCGGGCGCGGCTTGCTGGATACCCAGTTCAAAGCAAGCAGCCGCCGCAGGCGCGCCCAATAGCCGCCGTCGGCGGGGAGACCGGGAATCGCGTTCGCTTCGGCTTCAAGGGTAAACTCCGGCCGCGCTTGCAACACCGACTCCACGACTTGGCGGTTTTCCTCGTCTTCGATGCTGCACGTCGAATAGACAATTGTACCGCCAGGCCGCACCCGCTCACAGCCCAGGTGCAGCAGGCGCGTTTGCAGGCCTACCAGGTGGCGCAAGTCTCCGGGCTTGAGCCGCCAGCGCGCTTCGGGGCGTTTGCCGAGCACGCCGGTGTTGCTGCACGGCACATCCACCAGCACCGCGTCGAATGGTCCGGCAGGTGGTTCAGTGTTTTTTGCCAAGAGCACCGTCTCAATAATCGTCAGCCCCAAGCGCCGGCGCGTCTCGTCCAGGGCATGCAGTTTACTTGCGTCGACATCACAGGCCAATACGTGCCCCTCATTCTTCATCAGCTCGGCGAGGTGCGTCGTTTTGCCCCCAGGGGCGGCACACAGATCGAGGACACGCTGACCCGGCTGGGGCGCCAGCGCCGTGCGCCACTTGCATGGCCGATTCGTCCTGCACGACAAACTGGCCCGCGCATAACCCGGGATTTCCGTCACCGGCACATGGGCTCGCCAGCGGACCGCTTGCGGATGCACTCCGGGCTCGCGCACTGTCCGCATGTTGCGTCACGAAAGCGCGCGCGCTCGCAGCGCAGCGGGTTGATCCGCAGCGTCAATGGAGCAGGGCCGGCAAACCAAAATCCCAGCCGCACGCATTCTTCCCAGCTCCAACGGGTTAGCCACCGGGCCGCCAGCCATCCGGGCAAGGAAAACGCCTGTGCCAAGTATTCTACAGGAGAAGCGGTTGGCTCGGGAAGCGCGGGACGTCCGAGCTTGCGAAAACACCGTCGGCGAGCGGCAAGGCATCCGCCGCGCAGCCGGGCGCCTGCTCTTGAGTGAGCAGCGGCAACAGAGCGCGCAGGACGCCGTTGATAAATCCTTTGGCGCGCGGCTGACCTATGGCGGCGGCCAATTCGACGGTCTCGTTGAGGGCGGCGTGTGGCGGAATATGTGTCAGCAGCAACAGTTGATAAGCGCCAGGCGCAGCGTTTCCCAAATCCACGGTTCCACCTGGCGCGGCTCCGCGCTTCACGCGAGGTCGCAGCAGTGCATCGAGCGTGCCGCGCCGACGGAGGACGCCGAAGACCAGTTGGGTCGCCAGCCGGCGATCCACCGGCGCCAGCGACGACAAACGCAAATTGTCGTCAAGCAACTCTTGAACGAAGGCTTCTTTTTTGCGGCATTCGAGAAGGACGTGCAGGGCCAGGCCGCGCGCGCTGCTTCGGGCGGCGAAAAACGTCATGGGCTATCCCCGCCCAGACGCCAGGTATCGTGAATCGCGGCGCCGCGCAGAAACTCGCCGGCCGCCATGCGCCGCTTGCCGGCCGGTTGAAGCTCCAATATTTCCACGGCGCCGCCTTGGCCGGCGCCGACATATAGGCTCTGGTCGGCAGCTTGAGTGCTAATCATGCCGGGACCTCAAGCGGCGGCGGCGTCTGGATGCGGCGCCGCTTTGAAGAGCAACAGGCGCAGCGGCGGTTCGTCCGGCCGCTGCAAGAACGTATAGGCGGTAGGCCAGGGCTGCATCGCGCGAATCTGATTGCAAATCTCGGAGGCGGACCGCGTCCAATCGATCAGGCCATGTTCTTTGGTAAGTTTGGGAGCCTTGGTCGCCTTGGTTTTGTCCTGCGGAACGCCTTTCGATGTGCCGGCGGCGATTTGCTCGATGACGGTCAAGCTCAGGCGGGCGCCCAGCGGCGCCAGCCGCGCTTCCAGTTCGCCGGCCGTTTCATCCGGCCAGATCGGAATCGGCTTCTTGCGCCAGCAAGATCGCCGGCGTCCAGCGCGATCGACATGCGAATGATGGTCACGCCGGTCTCCGTCTCGCCATTGTAAATCGCCCAGGCGATGGGGGCGGCGCCGCGGTATTTGGGCAACAGCGACGCATGGACGTTGATGCCGCCCTTGGGAGCGGCGGCGAGCACGTCCTTGGACAGAATTTGCCCGTAGGCGGCCACCACCAAAAGGTCGGGCTGCCACTGGCCAGTTGCTCGACGCCGGCCGGTGTGTTGATGCTTTCGGGCTGAAAGACGGGAATAGCGTGTTCCTGGGCGAGCTCTTTCATGCCGCGCCGCGCTTGGCGCGTGGAGCCGCGTTCCTTGCCGGTGGCGCGGTCCGGCTGCGTCACCAGGCCGACCACCTGATGGTGGCTTTGCAAGCAGCGCTTCCAAGGTAGGCTCCGCGAAGGAACCGGTGCCCATCATGACAAGCCGCATGGCACCATGCTTTCAATTCAAAAAACGCAACCAGTGACTATACCGGCGTCGAACATAGCTAACGTGGGTGGCACGCCCTGAGGTACTCCGAAGGGCGTGGTTCCGCAGAACACGCCCTTCGGAGTACCTCAGGGCGTGCCACCCAGAACAAAATAATTACGCCCGAGTTTCCAGGGCCGCGAGCAGTTTCTCGATCTCGAACTCCGCCGGTATCTCGCCCTTTTCCTGGGCCCGGCGAAACAGGCGCTCGAAATTCTTGACCGACGAACGGCTCGACAGCTTGGCGATGGGGCCCATCATGTCGATGAACAAGACGCCGTTGAGATGGTCGATCTCATGTTGCCAGGCACGGGCCTCCAGGTCGGTGACTACTTTCTCCACGAGATTGCCCTTGAGGTCGTAGGCCTGGACCTTGACGCTCTTGGCGCGGCGGATTTTTTGGTATAGACCCGGGAAGCTCAAACAGCCTTCCTCGTCCTCGACAAAACCCTTGCGCTCGACGATGCGCGGGTTCAGAAAGACTTCCTCGCGCTCCGGTTGCTTGGCGTCGCCGGTGACGTTCATGACCAGCAGTTGAAAGGGCAGCGCAACTTGCGGGGCCGCCAAACCCAGGCCGCGTGCCTCGTACATGAGCTCTTTCATCGCCCCGATATGCAGGTGCAATTGCTTGTCGATGGAAGTCAGCGGCTTGGCGGGATGCCGTAAAGCCGGGTGGGGATAATGGACTATTTTCATGGTTATTCGATGACTCCAACGGATCTCTTTATTGCATTATAGCGGTTAGCCGCGACGCGCTAGCGGAGCGCAGGGGATTGCGCGAGAGGAAATCAGGGGGCTAACGCCCCGCGCTCGCCAAGGCGTTCGCCCAAGAGCGATTGGAAAGTCGCCTCGTCGATGCGTTCGAATTGAACGCGGTCGCCCGTGCGCAGTGGGAAATAACCGTCGCGGACGTTCACCAATTCGAGCGGCGTTCGCCCTATGATGTTCCAGCCGCCGGGGCGGGGCAGGGTATAGATTCCCGACTGCTTGCCTGTCATGCCAATGCTGCCGGCTTCAACGGTCAGCCGCGGCGACGGCAAGCGCGGCATGCCGGCGAGAGGCTCGGGCAGATAGCCCATGTATGGGAAGCCGGGGCAAAAACCGATGGCGTAAACGGTGTGGACCGTGGTGCCGAACAGCGCCACGATCTCGTCGAAAGGAAGCCCGATATGCTCGGTGAGGCGCGGCCAATCGAGCCCGAGTTCGTAGCAGCATGGGATCTTGAACAACCGGCCCGAAGGCGCGTCCCTGACGGTTGTATTCTCGATGCCTTCCAAGTGCCTTGCGGCTTCATGGTAATCGATGACGGTCAAATCGAAATAAACCGCGACGCTGGCGTAGGCCTGGACCAGATCGACCATCCAGGGAAAATGGGCCTGGCGAACTCCGTGGGCAAATTGTGCGGCGTCGGCTTCATCGGCAAGGTAGGCGAGTACGGCCTGGTCACTGAGCGGATGCAGTTGCATGGTTCCCGATCCCCGATGCCGTGGACACGCCAAGAAGCAATGTTTCCCAGGTTTTTACGCGGTATTCTTCGCAAAAAGCGCAATTAAACATAACGGACATTATCGGACGTTGGTGTTTGGCTCCGGCGTTTTGGAAGCCCGCTGTTGCGTCCGATAATAAATCTTATGTTTACTTGGTTTCCTTGCCGACTTCCCTTTCGCGACCTACTCTTGGCTAATCCCTCTTGGCTCTCCGTCACGCCTTTACGATCCCATCCACCATGAATGTCAGCCAACCGGCAGGCGCGAATTGATTCTTAGGTTCCTATGAAGTGATTCGGCTGCTCGGCGAAGGCGGCATGGGTCAAGCATTTTTAGGCCGCCATTTGCCCACGGGCCGGCACGTCGTCATCAAGGTGATGCGCGAGTCAGTCCGCCCAGAAGCCGCGCTCGCATGCCGCCTTTCAACGTGAAATGCAAGCCATGAAGCGTTTCCGGCATCCCAATGCGGTCGCCCTGCTGGATGCCTCTCTGGACGGACCTGGGGAGCCCTGTTTGATTCTGGAATATGTCGAAGGCACGACCCTGGAAAACTTACTTGGCTGCCGCGGATCGCTTGAACCCCGCCGCGCCGGTCGGCTCATGTGCCAGATGTGCCAAGTCCTGCATGCGGCCCATGGTGCCGGCATCGTGCACCGCGATCTATCGACGACCAACATCATGGTCATGCCGGCCGACTGGCAAGACCCAAGCCACGGCCGGTGCGAGCAAGTCAAAGTTCTCGACTTTGGCCTCGCACGGTTCGGACAGCGGCTTTTTTGTTCCGCTGGAAAAACTGACTGGATCAGGCAACGGCATCCCCGGCGGCACGCCGGCCTTCATGTGCCCCGAGCAAATCCGCGGCGAAAGCGTCGATGGCCGCGGCGATATTTATTCCGCCGGCGTCATCCTCTTCAAAATGCTCACCGGAGCCCTGCCGTTGGGGCCTGCCGAAAATGCCTCAACGATGCTGCGGGCGCACGTCGAACTCGAGCCGATGCATTTTCAGGAACTCGGCATTGACGATATTCCCCCGGACGCGTCGAAACGCTCGTGTCTAAGCTGCCTGGCGAAGTATCCGCACGAACGACCCCAATCGGCCCGGAGCTTGCCGAGAAACTTGCCGTCGCGCTGGACCCGTCCTTCTTTCGCCGCGAACGATTTTCCGCGTCGCGACGCGCCGAGCAATCATCAAGGCCGGCCCGATAGCATCGAGCTCGATCACTTCGAGGCCTGGATGCCGGAGCCCATCGCGGTGATGAAATTGCGCAGCTTCATCGACGCGCTGGAGGGGAAGTCATCGCCAGCGAGCCGGGGTTCCTTCGTGTGCGCCTGTCTGGACCCGCGCGTTGGGCGGCAAACGCGCGTCGTCCGCTCGGGGCTTTCTCTCGTTTCTCCGCCTGGAACGCAAAACTCTCAGCTACCCCATCCACCCTGCTGATCGAGTTGTTGATGAAGAAAAAAGCCGCCGTCCGGCCGCAGCCTTGTCGAAATCACCGTCACGCTTCCTATCGACCCGACCGTCCACCGCGCCGATGACCGACGACGAGCAAACCATGCGGCCGCGGTTTTGGCGAACGCATTAGCGGCGAGCTCCGCGCTATCTCATGATCGGCGCGCCGACGGCGCCCGCGCTCCGCTGCGCGTCGCGGCTAAACAAATGCTGGAGTTGCTCCTTGAGCGACGCCTTCATAATTTGTCAAAAGCACTCGTTGCCCCCCTTTCACAACAGGAGAATCCATCATGGCGAAAGTCCAAGCGATTCCCGCGGGCTGCGATCGGATCGTTCCATATCTCGTGATCAAAGGTGCCGCGGATGCCATCAAGTATTACGAAAAAGCATTCGGGGCCAAAGAGACGATGCGCATGCCCGGACCGGACGGCAAGAGCATCGGACACGCGGAACTCCAGATCGGCCCTTCGCTGATCTTTGTCGCCGATGAGTTTCCCCAACTCAAGCACGCGTTCGCCGGCAACGCTCAAAGGAACGACCGTGTCGCTCATGTTCTATGTCCAAGACGTCGACAAATCTTCAACCAAGCCGTGGCCGCCGGCGGCAAGGCCATCATGCCGCCCACCAACATGTTTTGGGGCGACCGCTTTTGCAAGCTCGCCGATCCCTTTGGCCACGAGTGGGCGCTCTGCACTCACATCGAAGACGTTTCGCCGGAAGACATGGCCCGTCTCGGCCAGGAAGCGATGAAAAAAATGGGCCAACCACAGCAATAGACGCCGGCGAAATGAGTTGGCCGCACGAACACGGGCGGCTATCATGTTGACATGAAAGCCGCCAATCTCGAGCAGCACACTCTCCGAGCCGGCATGGTCGGCCTGGGGATGATCTTCGACGATACCTACCGTCCCTTTTTCGAGCAAGCGGCCGCCGCTGGAATATATCGCCGGGATTTCGGCCTGGTTGATGTGCAGCTCGCGGCGGTAGCCACTCGCACCGGCAAGCGTGCGGAACGTTATCAACAGCAAGCGGCCCGACCGCGTCGGTTCGTTCGCCAATTTCGCGGGGCCCGATGCCCTGCCGCGCCTGCTCGCGCACGGCGTCGATGCCGTTTGCGTCGCGACGCCGGATGATCGCCATTTCGAGGCGGCGCGACTTGGCGCTGGAAGCCGGCAAGCACGTGCTCGTCGAAAAGCCGTCGGTGCTGACGCTGCAAGAATTGGATCGTCTGGTTGAATTAGCACGGCAGCGCGGAGTGTTGGCCAAGGTCGTATATCACAAGTTGGCCGATCCTGATCACAAAAAGCTGCGCACGCACGTCGCCGACGGCGTGCTGCGGCACGTCAATAACGGCTACTGCACGCTACTGGAGCCCAAGAGCATCAGCGGCGGACAGTTTGCCGAATGGATCAGCGGTCGCAATCCCGGCACGTATGTCGCGGTGCATTACATTAAGCTGATCGACTTCACTTTCGGGCCGGACTGGCGGTTGTCGCGCATCAGCGCCAACGGGCAGCGCGGTCTGGTCGGGCCGGCGGACGGCACCACCTGGGATTCGGTGCAACTGCAGATGGTGTACGCCTACGCTGATGGCCGGGAGGCGGCGTTTGACATTCATACCAGTTGGGTCACTCCCGACAATTTCCCGGGCTATGTCGAGCAGGAAGTGCAATTCCGTTTCGATAACGGCGTCTGGAACGCGCACCAGCGCAAGCGCGGCGTGGAGGTCACCGTGGAAGGCAAGACGCCGCTCGCGATCAAGAACACGCCGAACCACCACTACAACGGTGCCTTTTTAGAGCCATGGGGCGAGCGCTCGGAGCGCGGCTACGGCATTGAAATTATCCGGCGTTTCTTCGAGGAAGTCGCATTCGTGGAACATGCCGGCCCCCCTGCCCTTCGTTCGGAGCGTTTAGAACAAATGCGCTCGCTCCATTACAACGATCTCGCCGGCGATCGCGCGACGGTCGCGGTTGTTCAGGCGATGGAAGCGATATTGGGCGAGCATGCGGCGGGCAGACCGGGATGCATCGTCAGCGTCAATGCCCATGAGGGCGGCCTGGTGTTGCGCCGGCCGGGTGAACGCGAAAGCGTCGTTTTGTATGCGGGTCGCGTATGACCGTAGGACAAGCGTCCCGCTTGTCCAAAAACCGGTGACCGAGTGCCACCCACATAAACCGGCGGGACGCCGGTTCTACGTAGGACAACCCATGACTGAGCCTCTCCATCACCCCCAGGAAACGCTATCGAACGCCGAGCGCGATCTGGCCGCTCGCTTTGAACCGAAGGGCCTGCGAACTTACACGCCGTCGCAAGCGGTGACGGCCAAGAGCGCCGGCGTGTTTCACTGGACGCCCGAGGGAAAAAAGCTCTTTGATTTCTCGTCGGGCGTGCTAGTCGCCAATCTGGGTCATAATCCCGTTCGGTGGATGAAACGTTTCGCGGACTACATGGGGTGGTCGGCTCGCCCATGGATGGATAAACAACTCGACGAAACCGGCTTCTTCGCCGCCTCGGCGCTGACTGCTTACAACGCGGTGACCTGTTTGGAAACGCATGCGAGTGAGCGCCTGGCGGAGGTCCTACAAAGCCGTCCGGGTGGCGGCAGACTCGAACAAATAATGTGGGCGGCGTCCGGGTCGGAGGCCGTTCAAAAGGCCCTGTGGGCGGCGCCTGCGCGCGACAAATCGCGGGACATGATCGTGGCGACGCGCTATGGCTTTCACGGCAAAAAAGGCTTGGCCGGCGCGGTAACTGGTTCCGAAAACGACAAGGAACGCGATGCGCGTGTGCGGTTCATCAGCTTTCCGATGAGCGAGTGCGCCGATGTGTCGATGCGGGAGCGGGCATTTGATTCGGGCCCCTATCTCGACGAATTGGAAGCTCTGAAGAAGCAATTCGGCCGGCGTTTGAGCGCGCTTATCACGGAGCCGTATTTGGGCGGCGGCGGTTCCTATCATCCGCCGGGCGAATACCTGCAACTGTTGCAAAAGTTTTGCCGCGCCAACGACATGCTATATATCCTCGATGAAGTCCAGTCGAATTTCGGCCGCACGGGCGCGTTGTTCGCGTTTGAGAGCTACGGCGTGGAGCCGGACCTCGTCGTTCTGGGCAAGGGACTGGGCAACGGCGTGCCGGTGGCGGCGGTAGCGGGTTCGGCGGCAGTGTTTGGCGCGCTCGATTATGGCGAAGGGTCCGACACCTGGAGCGCGAACCCCCTGGCGAGCGCCGCCGTATTGGCAACGCTGGACGAGTTCGCCACACGCGACGTGCTCGGGCAAGCACGGCGCGCGTCGGTGATAATCGAAGACGGATTGATGCGGCTGAAGGAGTTGCCCTTTGTAGCTCATATCCGCGGCGAAAAAGGCGGGATGGTATGGGGCGTCGAAATGTGCGACCACGCCGGGAAGACGGCCTCCGAGTGGGCCAATGCCGCCGTGCTGGCGTGCTACCGCGGCGCGGACAACGTCGGCATACATCTGCTTGGCCCGCTCGCGAAAAAGGTGCTGCGCATCGCCCCGCCGCTGGTGATCACGCACCAGGAGGCGAGCGAGGCGATGTACCTCTTGCACAGAATTCTTTCCACGGTCACTCACGACGCCAAGGCGAGCGGGTGCGTTAGCCCCCTGATTCTTTCTTGAGGGAAGGTGCGCTCCGCTGCGCGTCGCGGCTAAACAATATAGCGGGGGACTCCATGTTCGGTCCATTGACAGCTTGGATTGAAAACCTGATCACCGGCTTCACGCACTGGTGGCCGGCCAACTCCTTCTTTTCGTTCGAGTGGAACGTCTACGGCACGCTATCCATAATCATTGTCGGCCTCATCTGCGGTGCTGTCGGTTCGCTCGTTGTCGCCAATCGCATGGCGTTTTTCAGCGATGCGCTCGCCCACTGCTCGTTTGCGGGCGCCGCCTTCGGCTTGTTTTTGGGATTGGTGCTGGCAGTCAGCGATCAAGACGTGCGTTTTCGTGAGTGGATATTGGTCATCATGGTGTGCTTTGGCATCATCGTGGGGCTGCTCATCGCCTTCGTCCAGGAAAAATCGGGCTTGCCGAGCGACACGGTCATCGGCGTCTTTTTCGCCGGGGCCATCGGCATCGGCGCCATCTTCATCAAGACGGTCGGCAACCGCAAGTACTTCGACCTGGAGAGTTTTTTGTTCGGCGATCCGCTCATGGTGCAAGCCGGCGAGATCGTGTGGTTGCTCTTTCTCTTGGTGGTGACGGCGGGTTTCTTGATTTGGAACTACAACACGCTCGTGTTTTCCAGCTTCAACGAAAGCCTGGCCTTCTCGCGGCAGTTGCGGGTGCGCTTGTGCCGTTATTGCTTCATCGCGCTGCTCGGTCTGATCGTCAATCTGTGTTTGCAGGTGGTCGGCGCCTTGCTGGTCAATGCCTTGCTGATCGTCCCGGCGGCCACGGCCGGAAATTTCGCCCGCAACATGCGCCAGCTATTTTGGGGCGCGATCATGCTGGGCTTGAGCGCGGGGGCGGTCGGTGTGGTACTTAGCTGGGAAATCTACATCCCCGATCCTTTGGCCCCGCGCCACCAACTGCAGTTTGGTCAAGGTGGCATCATCGTGGTGCTCAATGTGCTGCTGTTCATCGTGTCCATGGTTCTGGGACCACGCTGGAAGTCGCGCGCCAGGCAAGCCGCGGGTTGAGGTACTCCGAAACCCGCGGATTCTGGCATGGATCGATATCCGCGGGTTTCGGAGTATCTCAACCGCGCGGCTTGATCTTGCCTTGCCTTCGCTAACCGCGGAGAATGAGAAGACGGCGAACGATTGCCGTCCCACCGGCGTAGCAAATCGAAGTGCGACGCGCCTCAAACCCGAGTGCCCAACACCGTGGACTACGAATCCCTGATCCTGATTTTCACCGCCATCATCTATGAAGCACTGCCGTTTATCGTCTTAGGCGTGGTGCTGGCCGGCCTTTTGGAAGAGTTCGTGCCGCAGCAGGCCATCGCCAAGGTTATTCCCAAGAATCGCTTGCTGGCGATCCTCTTGGGAGGCCTCCTGGGCATCGTCTTCCCCATGTGCGAGTGCGGCATCATCGTCGTGATGAAACGCCTGCTGCGCAAGGGCCTGCCGCTCAGCGTGTGCGTCTGTTACATGCTGTCCGGCCCGATCATGAATGTCGTCGTCATTTCCAGCACCTATGTGGCATTCACCAACAACTCCATCTACGGCTCCGCGCTCAATGTGGTGTACTTGCGCGTCGGGCTTGGCTATCTCGTATCGGTCATCACCGCTGTCGTCGTCGAATGGCAATTTCGCAAGCACGGCACCAAGCTTTTGAATCCGTCGCTCACCAAGGGCCTGAGCGGACCGGACACCGACGACGACAATGGCTCGGCAAAGCGCGATTGGTGGCAGCGCGTCAACAACATCACGTCCACCGCACTGCACGATTTCGTCGACATCATGGCGTTCTTGATCTTCGGCGCAGGCTTGGCCGCCTTTGGACGCGGGCTCATGCGCGAAAGCCACGTCGAGACACTCCTCCAGCAGACCCCGGCCATCGCCATCCTGCTGATGATGGGACTGGCCATCGTTTTTTGCTTGTGCAGCGAGGCGGATGCGTTCGTGGCCGCCAACTTTCCGATGACTTGGCCCCCCGCCTCGAAAATCGCGTTTCTCGTGCTTGGCCCGATGCTCGACTTCAAACTTTACCTGATGTACACGCGGGTGTTTCGCACACGCTTGATCTTTACGATCATGATGTCGGTGGCGATCCAGGTGTTTATTTATTGCATGATTTTACATTATTTGACTGGCTCGTAATAATGGAATGAAGGAGCCGCGCATTAAAGAGCCGCGCACGCAGTAAGCGGTTTTTGACGTTGGATGCGGCCGCACCGCTTACTGCGTGCGCGGCTCTTTCGGAGAGAAAAACATGGCGCATGAACATTCGCACGAAGACGACAGCTATTATCTCGACCAATTGTGCATGGTCGCTCTATCCGGGGCTTTTGGCGGCATATGCCTGGGCCTTTATTACTGGAAGACCGACATGCTGGCCCGACTGCTGGGCACGCAGTTCCATCTGTTCGTGGTCGTGAGCGGATTCACGCTGGTCGGCCTGGCGGTCCTGCGGGCGATCGCGCTGTGGGTGCAGGTCGGCAAGGAAAGGCATGCGGCGCTCCCGCATGTCGTCCATACTCACGACGGCCACACACATGAACACGGCGACCATGACCACGGGTGTGCCGGTGAGCATGTGCATGATCACGACCATGCGCACTCCCATGAGCATCATGACCACGGCCCGGAAGACCATGACCATAGCTGGGCGCCTTGGCGCTACGTCGTTCTGCTGGTGCCCCTCATCTTCTTTCTGTTGGGCTTGCCCAATAAAGGGCCGAAGGCGGTAGCCATGGAAGCGACGGGATTGCTCTCCACCGACCTGGCGAACGAAGCGGTCGGTCTGCTGTCGCCCAGCGCTCCGGGCTGGTCGCAACTGGTCTATGTGGGTTATCTCTCGGCCGATCAAGCGAAAGGCGCCGCGGAAGATTGGACGTTCAAGGACTTATCGCAGGCCGTGACAGTCGCGGCGGTCAGCCCCGATCCGAACGTGCGCGCCGAGTGGAAGGACAAGAACATCCGCGTGATCGGCATGTATTCGCCGAGTCCGCAGAGCGACCGCGAGTTTCGGCTGGTGCGGTTCAAATTGACGTGCTGCGTCGCCGACGCCATCCAACTCGATTTGCCGATTCTGTCGAAGGAAAGCATCCCGGGCATAAAGGCCAACTCGTGGGTCCGCGTCACTGGGCGGGTCGAGTTCAGGAATCGGCTCGGTAAAATGGTGCCGCTCATCGCGGTGTCGAACAAGCAGGCGGTGCAACCGTGTGCGGAGGATCCGAACCCGTATAATTAGAGCGCACTTGTGGGACGGCTCTCCTGAGCCGTCCTCGCTCCTGACGGCTCGGGAGAGCCGTCCCACATATTATGGTTCGGTTCGGTGCCTTCCGGGGTTTCGGAGTACCTCAACCCCGGCCACGCATTCTTGCTTGGCGAATCACGCCATGGGCGGCGAGCATAGCTCGACAACGTGCCCATCGGGGTCGGTCGCGAACACCTGCACATATCCATCGGGCCGCGGTTTCGGCTCCCCGAGAACTGTGACGCGATTCTGCTTCAGCCAATCGTATGCGGCGTTCGCGTCCTCGACCTCAAAGGCGAAGTGATGGGTGCGGCTGGTGCGCCGGTTTTCCGCGAGCAAATTGCCGGCCGGGCCGGAACCTGCGAACTCGAGGATCAGATGGATTTGCGTCGTCCCCGCTTGAAACCAAAGGCCGGCGAAGGAGAACCCTGGCCGTTGCACTTCGCGCATCCCAAGGACATCCACGTAAAACTGCCGAGAGCGCTCCAGATCCTTGACGACGATGGTGACGTGATCGAGAGTCTTGACGTGGAGACCCCTGCCCGCCTGCGGACTCGACGGCGCCGGCTTGCCGGCCAGGAGCATGCGTTCGACGGCTTCGCGTCCGGTCATGGCAAGGCGGATCCCCAAAGCCGCCGCTTGGGGAGTCATGCCGACGATGGGGGCGGCAAGCAGGTCTTCCGGCTCAACCAGGGGGATGCCGGGGTGCCTTTGGCGATAGCGATGGCTTGGCCGAATTCGGCAGGCGTTTCGAGGTCGTAAATGCCGCAGCCGACGATGCCGGCGGCGGTGAGGATTGAGCAGTATTGCCCTTTCTCCCAGCGATTGCTGATACCGATGGCCTGGCCGTTGTTGAAGCGCATCGCGCGATGAACAGTGCGGGGTATGTGATCCGGCATGGTTTTTCTCCCAAGGGAACGAATGGCGCACTCGCGACTGCGATCCGCGGGATTCGGAGTACCTCATCCCGCGGCTTTTCAACGAAACCTAACCAAACTCGCGACCGCATCCCGGTTTATCGGCATAATTGAAACAATTTCACCCTTTCAAGAGTATTGACCCATAAGGTCCAAGTCCGTCCATTCCGTAAGAAACGCAGTGCGCGTAACTTTTCGAAACGTTCCCGCCGTCCGCCAATCGCCATCTTAAACCATTGTGGATGAGTGCTTTATGGCCATCACTTCTCCAAAAAAAGCAAGCTGCCGCACCTGTGACCGGCGGCCGGCTTGGTCATTAGTCAAACTTTTCCGCTCCTTCCGGTGGCGCTAATCTTATCGCTTTTTCCTTGCGGAAGGCGGCGTAAACAGTTATTCTCTAAGTTCTTCTTGATTGGCATCTTCTTGTTATCGGAACCCAAATGATCCCATTCAAATTCGTGCGTTGGCTCAAGTCGTTATACGCGCCTCGGCTTAAGACTTACGAAAAAAAGACTCCCCTCCGGTTAAAGCTGGAGGAGTTGGAGCATCGCCTGGCACCGGCCACTCACATCTGGACGGGCAGTGCCGGCCTTACCAACAACGGCTGGAGCATCCCCGCCAACTGGAACGTTCCCCTGCCCACCGCCGCCAACTTCAAGGACGCCGACGGCCAATATCCCGATCTCGTCTTCCCCACCGGGCCCAACGTTCTAATCGCCAACAACAACATCTCGACGGCCAACGGCTTGCCGATCTACAAGTCCATTACGGTTTCGGGCAACAATTATCTGCTCAAAGGCAACGCCATCGCGCTCGGCGATCCGGCCGCATCCTTGAGCAGTGCCCTGAACGTCAACAACGGCACGCTCAACGCCGAGATTGACTTCGACATTCAATTAGGCGGTCCCGCGGTCGGCACCAACGAGCAATTCTTCACCGTCGGCAGCGGCGCCGCCTTGACGCTCAAAGGCCATTTGAGCAGCGCTTCCACCAATCCTCAGCTCACCAAGGAAGGCGCCGGCGTTCTCACCTTGACCAACGACAACAGTGCTTTCACCGGCCCCGTGACCCTCGACACCAACGGCGGCATCGTCAACATTCAGAACGTCAAGGCCCTGGGAAGCAACGCCACGATCGGCACCACGGTCGATACCAACGCCCAATTGCAATTGCAGTTGCCGACTGCCGGGACCAACACTCTTACTATTTCGCCGCTCACGCTCAACGGCTTCGGCACGGCCAACAACGGCGCCTTGCTCAACGTATCCGGCACCAACGTATGGACGGGCAACGTCGTCCTGGATAGTTCCCCCGATCCCGCGGTGGGCATCGTTCTCGGTGCCAACGCCGCCAGCTCGTTGAATATCAGCGGCGTCATCAGCGACCTGGGCGCCGGCCAAGCGGTCACCAAGGAAGGCAAAGGCCAGATCACGTTCAGCAACGACAACACCTATCGCGGCACCACGACCATCAACGACGGCATCCTGACGATTACCCGTCCGCTCGCGCTCGGGTCGGCCGGCGCGGGGACGACGGTCACGAGCACGCTCAACAAAACCGGCGAACTGCAACTCGCGCTGACCACGCTACCCGCCAATGAGCCGGGCGGCCTGTTGAAAGATCCGACTAAACCATTCGACTCGAAGACCAACCCGTATGTCGGCTTCGTGGTCCTCGACGAAGCGCTCACTCTGAACGGCATTGGGTTCACGGGGCTGGGAGCGCTCGCTAACGCCTCGGGCAACAACAACTGGGCCGGTCCCGTCGCGATCGCCAGCGCCGTCAACTTTGGCGCCGCCGCCGGCACCAACTTGCTGATCAGCGGCGTGATCAGCGAAAATACCGGCGTCGCTGCCGGCATCAAGAAAGTCGATGCCGGCACCGTGATATTCAACAACTCGAACACCTATACCGGCGCCACTTCGGTTGTCACGGGCATCCTTGACATCCGTGATTCCCAGGCGCTTGGCAAAGGGGGCGGCGCCGGCGGCACCGTTGCCGTCGGGGCCACGCTTGAACTCGAGGTCGATAGCAATGCCCCCTACCCCGATCCTCATGGAAGAGACCTGACGAACGATTCGATCGTGGGGCCGACCGGCAATGGTCCCCAGCTTGGGCTCACGGTCGCCACGAACATCACCCTGAGCGGCGGCGGCGCCGTCGTGGGCGGCAAGCAAGTCGGGCGCACTCTATAGCCACAGCGGCATCAACCGCTGGACGGGTAAAATCTCGCTCGCCCTCTCGCCGGTCGGCATCGGCGTGGATGCCGATCCGAATGCCTCCACCGACAACACTTATTTCACGCACGACTATAGCCTCACAGTCTCAGGCCCCATCAGCGGCACGCAGCTGCAAAAAGTCGACGCCGGTCAGCTCATTCTGCCCCATGACAACACCTACACCGGCGGCACGATCATCAGTCAGGGCTGGATCACCATTGAATCGAATCAAGCTCTCGGTGCCCGCCTGACCGGCGTCGGCGACACGGTTCAGCCCGTCACGACCGTTGCGGACGGCGCCGCCCTGCACCTCAAACCGCTCACGGGCAACCTTAACCTCGCCGACAACCTGGTTCTGGGAGGCACCGGCATCACGCATCCCTTTGCTTTCATCAGCGGCAAGGGCGCCCTGATGAACCTGAGCGGCGACAACGTGATCGGCACCGCCTCGGTCGCGGGCGTCGCGGTCGGCAGCACCATTCAACTCGGCGACGTGACCGGCATCGGCGTCGAGGCCTTGGGGCCTCAGCCATTGAGCAACTTGA
Source organism: uncultured Planctomycetota bacterium (assembly GCA_963750865.1). Lineage (GTDB taxonomy): Bacteria > Planctomycetota > Planctomycetia > Gemmatales > Gemmataceae > CAVVSQ01. The sequence goes on along the minus strand of CAVVSQ010000004.1, from coordinate 438,884 downwards.
CTATCACCGCTCCGATTGCGGATGCCCCGGGAGCCATCGGCGGCATCACCAAGTACGGCTCGCTGCTGCTCAGCCTACAGGGGGCGGGAACCTACAGCGGCGCTGTGGACGTGCGTGAGGGAACGTTGCGCGTGCAAAACGACAGCGCGCTCGGCCAAGCGAGCAGCGGCACCGTGACCAACAACGAGGTGTTCACGACGACCAATACGACCATCGAGGCGGGGGCCGGCTTGCAACTTGGCGCCGGCATCGCGGCCAACAATGGCGGCTTGTCGGCCGGCATTCAGATTGACAACGAGCACCTGATCCTCAATGGCGCCGCTGCCCAAATCGCCGCCGCCGGGCCGAGCGCCGGTGGCACCTTCACGCTTTCCTACACCGACGCCAACGGGGTGACCACGAGCACCCCTGCCCTGGCGTATCCGCTGCCCGCGACATCGAGTGACAATGTGCCGACCAGCAGCGTGCAAAACGCCCTGAAGGCGTTATTGGCGACCGCCGATCCGAACGGCACCGCGACGGTGACACTCTCGGGAAATGTCTACACGGTCGTCTTTGGCGGCAATCTGACGGGTGTGGACCCGACAACTTTTTTGACCGCGGCCGGCCAAGCGGGCGTGACGCTCACCGTTGACGGCACTCTGTCACCGCTCAAGAACCTGTCCAATGACCGGGCCATCCTTGCGGTGGCCGGCCCGGCGACGGGCGGGACGTTCACGCTGTCGTATACCGATAACACCAAGAGCACGACCAGCACTTCGGCTCCCATACCTTATGGCGCGTCCGCCGCTGCCGTGCAGACCGCGCTCCACGGCGCTTTTGACGACCGCCGACGCTGGGGGCACCGTCACCGTGACGCAGACCGGCGGCGTGTTCACGAGCGCGCCTGACGACGCAGGAGGCCCAGCAATACACGCTCGTCTTTGGCGGCAACCTGCTCGGTGTCAATCCCACGTCGTTCCTCTCGGCTACCGGAGCCGCCGGGGTCACGCTCACGCAGAGCGTCAACCAGTCCGCCGACAATCTCTGGCGGGGGCCGACGACGTTGGGAGCGAGCTCCAATATCGACGTGGCCTACAATTCCCGTCTGACGCTCTACGGCGCCATCGACGACACCACGGCGTCGGGCATCACGAAGCTCGGCCTGGGCGAATTGGCGCTCAACGGTCAAAGCACCTATCGCGGCGTCACCAACATCAACCAGGGCATCGTCACGGTCGAAAGCAGCCAGGCGCTCGGCTCACCCGTCGCCGGCACCGTGGTCGCCAGCGGCGCGACCTTGCAAACCCAGGGCAACGTCACCGTCGGCGGCGAGCCCCTGACACTCTTGGGATCGGGTCTCGGCACCGCACCGACCAATGTGCCGGTGAATTGGTTCAATATCGGGCCGGCGCCGGAAAACAATGGCCAGACGTTTGGTGCACTGCCGACGACCGGTCGCGTCACAGGCATCGCCGTTGACCCGTCCGACAATAACGTGATCTACATTGCGACGGCCGGCGGCGGCGCCTGGAAGACCATTGACCACGGCAAAACGTGGCATCCACTCTTCGACAACACCAGCGAAGCGCAGGTCACGGTAACGGGAACGGCGGGAAATATTTCGCTCGGTTTTGGCGGTTTTACGACTCCCGCATCGGGCACCGGCGCGTTGGCATTCAATGCGACCGCGGACCAGGTTCGGACGGCACTTGATTTATTGCCGTCGATTGGCGGCGTCGGTGGTTCGGTGCAGGTCACGGCCAACGCGCTCAGCAACGGCACGGCCACGATCGGCACGATATACACGATCACCTACGGCGGCACGTTGACTCAAGCCAACGTCGCCCAACTCACCGCCGGGGGCAGCGGCGGCGCGACCGTCGCCGCCTCGAATGTCAATCCGTCGATGTGGGCCGGAGCAATCGCCATTGATCCCACCGATCCGCGCATCATATATCTCGGCACCGGCGACGCGACCAATGATGGCAACAGTTTTTACGGCACCGGCGTGTACAAGTCGATCGATTCAGGCCGCACTTGGTCGCTCTTATTCGATCCTGCGCCGCTCGCGAAGCTTCCCAACAACCCGATCTTCGGCCTGGCTGTTAGCCGAATCGCCGTGGATCCGACGGGCAATGGCATTATTTATGTGGGCACGAGCGATCAAGCCAACAACGCGCCGCCCGGCCTTAATGCCGTTCCCGGAGTGTATCGTTTCGCGGGCAGCACCAGCACGTGGTTCAACTTGACGGGCACGCCGTCGGCGGCGCGAACCTCATTGAATGGCCAACTTGCGGCTCCCCCCAACAACCCCGGTCCGGATGATGATTTTCGGTTGACATTCGCTCAAGCCAATGATTCTTGGTCGGACGTTAGCCTTGTCGGCGGCGAACTGTACGTGGCGCAAGGCTTGCCAACAGGTGCGCCGCGTAACCCGAACGTCCAATTTCCTACGCCGACCACGAGCCCTGCGGATCCCCTGAACTCCAATGCGGTTTACAGGACTGCCGATGCCGCGACTGCCGGTCCCCTCACACCACCTGTGTGGCTCGTTGGCACGCCTGGAGTTCCCATGTCCGAAACGCAAGAAATCACCCTCACCGGCACTGCGGGCTCGGTTAATTTCTTCTTCCCCGGTCCAGCACCGACACCCCCGAAGACGGCCATCTTTAACTACACCGGCGCAAATGGTTACGATCCCACTCTGATTACCCAGGCTATCCAGGCTTTACCGGGCATTGCAGGCGTCAAGGGGACGCTGACCGTTGTGGGTACGCCCACCATAAATCCGGGCACAGTAACGTTTGACGTCGTCTTTGGCGGCCAAATGGCCAACACCGCCGAACCCTTGATTACGGCCATTGGCGCCGGCGGCACCACCGTCACGACCACGATCACTGTCCCGGGCGGGGGCGCCGATGATCGCTCGCCGGCGGAATTTCCAACCGCCAATGCCAACGGTCCCAATGGCAACATCAAATTCGCGGTCAACGGGCTCGCCATCTACGCGGCTATCACAAACGCCAAAAACAATGACATATTGGACATCGAAAAGAGCACGGACGGCGGACTAACTTGGTCGTCGACGCTTAATAACATCGGCACTGATTATATGTTCGGCTTCGGGGAATATGCTTCCACGGTCGCCGTTGATCCCACGAACGTCAATCACGTGATCGTTGGCGGCTATGGCCGGGCGCCGGGAACCGCGTCGCCGGGATCCGGCCCTTGGCAAACGATCGACGGCGGCACTACCTGGACCAGCCTGACCGTCGATGCCGCCGGCAACGCGCCGTTTGTCTTCGCGCACGCCTCGGCTTTCGACGGCGCCGGCGATGTTCTTTATGCCACCGACGGCGGTGTCTACATGCTAACGCCCAAGTTGGCTTGGAATGACCTTGACGGCACCCTCGCGAACGCCATGGTCGTAAGCGTGTCGCCTAACCCGAACGACACCAATTCTGCATTGGCCGGCAGTTTCGAAACCGGAACCTTTGTCTTTAGCGGCAGCCAGGCTTGGAACACCACCGACGGCAATAAAAGCGGGGACGTCCAATTCGATCCGCAAAATCCAGCGATCGCCTATCACGGTCTCGGCAAAAATCTCCTTAAATCCACCGACGGCGGCAAAACGTGGAATGCCACCGGTTATCCAGGCGCGATCGCAAACAATGTCACGTTTCCGTTCGTGGTGGACAGCATCAACGATCAACGGATCGTCGCGAGCACCTACACGACTGGGCCCAACGCGCTCGTCGAATCTTTCGACGGCACTGCAACTTTCGTTGGACTCAATGCGCCGTTTCGCGTCCTTGCCTTTGGTCTGGCGACCTATCAAGGGAATTTCAACACTGACGTCGGCTTCCCCGCAGTCACCGATAAGGGCGCCAATACGTATGATCCGAATACCATTTATATCACCGATGGTGTCAGTTTGGCCGTTACCAAGGACGGCGGCAACACTTGGAAAACCCGCAGCGCGACCGGGGGTTTCAAGGGTTTCATTTCAAGCGTCACGGTGGATGCGAGCAACCGGGATGTCGCCTACGCCACCGTCTTGAGCTTTACCGGCGGTCCAGCGCATGTATGGCTGACGACCAACGGCGGCGTAAAATGGACCGACATCACCGGCGCCGGCGCGGCGCCCTGCCCGACGTTCCCGTGTGGTCGCTCGTCGTCGATCCGCGCCACAATCCGGGTGTGACGGGCGATGTCTATGTAGGCACCGACAACGGTGTCTTTTTGTTGCCGAGCGGCTCCAAGGTTTGGTCGCGCTTCGGCGCCGGCATGCCGGATGTCGAGGTGCGCGACTTAAAGCTGGACCAGTCGAGCAACACGTTGACGGCCGCCACCATGGGCCGCAGCGTCTACCAACTCTTCTTGACCTCCGTCCCGCCCGCCGACGCCGCCATCGTTCCCGGCACGCCGCCACCGCCGGTTTATGGCGCCATCCATGCGGTCAGCGGTTCGGGCATTTGGACAGGGCCGCTGACGCTCACCGGCGACACGGTCATCAGCGCCAGCGGGTCGCAGGCGCTGCAAAACGGCGTCGCCACCGCGCAGCTCAACATCGTCGGCGTCATTCAAGACCCGGTGGGGGCCACCACGTTCGCCAAGCTCACCAAGATCGGCCAGGGCAACGTGACCCTATCCGGCTCCAACACCTATGCCGGCGTGACGGAAATCAATCAAGGTATTCTGATCGCGCAGAATCCCAGTGCTCTTGGCGCGGCGGGGCCGACTTCGGACACGTTGGTCGATGCGGGCACCGCCCTCGATCTGGCTTCGGACCTCGCGCTGGAGACCGTTCACCTTCAAGGCGACGGCATCCTGTTCAACAATCACAACACCGGTGCCCTCGACAACATCAGCAACAACAACACCTTCACCGGCACCTTGGTGCTCGACTCGAACACCACCATCGGCGTCAACTCGACCAGCACGCTGACGATCGGCACGAAGACGAACCTAGCCGGCACCGGCACGATCATCGACGGCACGGCGCCGAATTTCTCGCTCACCAAGGAACTGACCGGCACGCTGGTTCTTTCGAGCGCCAACACCTATACCGGCACGACCCTTGTCAACCAGGGCGTGCTCCAGGTGCAGAATAGCCAGGCCCTGGGCGGCATTGCCAACGGCACGTCCGTCCTCGACGGCGCCCAGTTGCAGCTTTTGATGCCGACTACCGGGCCGAACGCCGGCCAGCCTGTCGCCGTCACCGGCGAGGATCTGTTCCTGTCCGGGACCGGCATTGCGAATACCGGCGCCTTTTTGGACAGCGGCGGCAACAACTCCTGGAATTACAACGGCACCAGCGGCAGCGTCACCTTGGACTCGGTGCCGGTTTTGCTCATTCCCAGCAACACGCCGGCCACCACGCCCCCCGGCGACATCGCCATCGGCGTCGCCAATGCCGCCGACACGCTCACGGTCAACGCGCCGATCGGGCAAGCCGTCAACACCTTCGGTCTGCAAAAAGTCGGCGCCGGCCGGCTGACGCTGACATCGGTGGACACCTATACCGGCTCCAGCAAGGACACGTTCGACACCACGGTCGTCGCGGGAGCCTTGCGCATCCAAAACAGCGCTGCCCTGGGCGGAACCGCTCTCGGCACGCAGGTGCAAAACGGCGCCGCCCTGGAGATCGACGGCGACCCCATGGGCACGCATGCCAGCATGACGATAGCGGGTGAGAACCTGAATCTGAACGGCGCCGGCATCATCGATCCCGTGACGCACCTTGGCACCGGCGCTCTGCGCAACGTAAGCGGCAACAACACCTGGCAAGTGATTCCCAACACGGTCTTTGGCAACGTCACGCTGCAAGGTAATACGCTGATCGGCGTCGATCCCGGCACGCAGCTCACCGTCGCGGCGCCCATTGGGGATCCCAGTCCGCTGCCGGTTCCCGCCGCGAGCCTGACCAAGGTCGGCACCGGCACGCTGGTCTTCCCGATCGCCAACTCGTATGCCGGCAAGACCATCGTCAGCGCCGGCGTCCTCAACATGCAGAATGCCGCTTCGCTGGGCGGCGCCGCCGAGCAACAACTCATCAACGTCACCGGGCCGAACGGCACCTTCACGATCAACTTCAACGGCGCCAGCACCACGCCCATCAACATCAACTCGCCGACATTGCTGGCCGACATCACCAATGCCCTCAACGCTCTGCCGACAATCGGCGGCCCGCCCGCAGGGGGCTTCGTCACCGTCACGCAAGGCTCGACGCCGAACACCAATCTCTATGTCGTCACCTTCGGCGGCAATCTGGCGGGCTACAACGTGCCGCTGATGACCATTCCGACGCTGACCGGCGGCGCCAACGTCCTCACCAGCACCTTGAGCGACGGGCCCGAGGGGACCATCGTGCAGAGCGGGGCCACCTTGCAAGTCCAAGGGGGCATCACCGTCCCGAGCGAGTTCTTGACCCTCGTCAGGCACCGGTTTCAATGGCGCCGGCGCTTTGGAAAACGTCTCGGGCAACAACACCTGGCAAACATCGCAAACCGATGTCTTGAGCTTCACGGCGGCTTCCGGCTCCGTCGTGCTGGCGTACAGCAGTGCCCAAGCTCCCAACCCGAATCAAACGTTGGCGTTCACTGCCACCACCACGGCCGCGGCGGTTCTCGCCTATCTGAACAAAATTCCGGGCTTGCAAGGCAACGTCAATGTCACCGGCACCAATGGCGGTCCGTTCGCCATCGCCTTCGCCAACGGCACAAACGCGGCGCTGCTCACGGCGGTATCGGGACCGGCGCAATTTGATTATCCACTCAGCACGGTCACGTTGGCAGGCAGCACCACCATCGGCGGTGGATCAAGCTCAAGACACGCTGAAATTGGCGACGCCAGTCACCGATAGCACTCATAGTTTCGGCACCACCGTCACCAAAATCGGGCCCGGCACGCTCGATTACCAGGGCATCGAACACGAACACCGGCCTTACGCTTGTCAATCAGGGCACGCTGCTGCTCGACGACAACGCCGGCTCCGCCCTCAACGGCAATTTGACGATTGGTGCCGGCGCGACCGCCAAATGGATCGACTCCAACCAGGTCCCAGACACGGCCACCGTGACGGACAACGGCACCTTGGACCTCAACGGTCAAAGTGAGGTCATCGGGCCGCTGGTCATGGTCGATGGCCAGGCGAAAACCGGGACCAGCGGCGTCTTGACGGTCAGCAGCCTGAACATGACGGGTAGCGCAATCACGCTGGGCAGTGGCGGTCAGTTGAATTTGGCAGGCGATGTGACCGCCACGTCGGATTTGGCGACCGGAACAGCGACCATTGCCGGGCCGGGCACATTATCGCTTTCGAGTTCCGCCAACACCACGCGCACGTTTAGCGTCAGCCATGGCGCGCTGGCGACCGTGGCGACCGATCTCGATATCAACGCGGTCATCACCGGCGCCGCGGCGCGGCGCTTACCAAAACTGGTTCGGGCCGGCTCGAGCTCGACAAGGCCAACACCTACGCCGGCATGACCACCGTCACGGGCGGCGACCTCCAGGTCGACGGCGTCATCGGCGACGTGACGCTCAATGGCGCCGGCGTGAGCCTCAGCGGCACCGGCAATGTCGGCGACCATCATTATCGGCCCCGCGGGCGGCACCGTCAGCCCGGGCGATAACGGCTCGGCCAACCCGGTGGGTGTCTTGACATCCACACCCTCCGCCGCCAACGGCAAGACGGACGCCTTCACTGCTGCCACCACGCTCGCTGTCGATTTGCCGCTCGCCGACGGCGGTCTGCCGGCGCCGGCGCACGATCAACTCGTCGTCAACGGCTCGCTTATTTTGGGCGGCGCCAATCTGATCGGCACGGTCGGCAGCAATATCGCCGTCTTCAGCGATTTCACGATTATTCAGACGACGGGGACAGGCACGGTCACGCCGCGCTTCGCCGAGCCGTTCTTGGCCAACACGGCGTTCCTAAACAACCGCAAGCTCACCGTCACCTACAACGCCAACTCCGTCGTCCTCCAAGCCGTCAGAAACAACGTGACGGTCAAGGCGACGTCGTCGGCCAATCCATCGGTCTATGGCCAGGACGTGGTCTTCACGGCCACGGTGACGCCGGTGATCGTGGCGGGTCCGCTGCCGGCCGCCGATACTGTCACGTTCCTGTTGACCAACGCGGCGCACACCGTCAATTATTCGCAAACGACGACGTTGACGAACGGCCAGGCGACGTTTGATCCGCAAAAGCTCAATACGGTGGCGCTGCCCGTGGGCAACTACCAGCTCGACGTAACCTTCAACGGCGACGCCAACCTCTTCAATGCCGCCGGCACCGGCGCGGCGACCGAACTGGTCAGCCTCTTGCCCGCGGGCAGCCGGCCCCAGGGCATCACCTCCGGCACCGATGGCAACCTGTGGTTTACCGAAGCGGGTTCGAGCAAGATTGGCAAGATCGCACCGGCGGGCACCGGCTTGGTGGAGTATGCTTTGCCCGCAGGCAGCGACCCCACGAGCATCGTGCAAGGCCCCGACGGCAATTTCTGGTTCACGGAAAATAGCCGCGACAAGATCGGCATGATCACACTGACCGGCACCATCACCGATATCCACTGACGGCCGGCAGCGGGCCGCTGGGCATCACGAACGGGCCCGACGGCAATTTTTGGTTCACCGAGAACACGGGCGACCGCATCGGCACGATTACCACGGCAGGCAAGGTCACCGAGTTCGGTCTCACACCGGGCAGCAATCCCGCGCAAATCACCACGGGCCCCGACGGCAAGCTTTGGTTCACCGAGACGGGCAGCAACAAGATCGGCCAAATCACCACCAACGGCGTGGTCACCGAGTTCAATCTGACACCGGGTTCCAATCCGGCAGGGATCGCGTCAGGCCCCGACGGCAACCTGTGGTTCACCGAGCCGGGGACCAACGCCATCGGCCGCCTCACACCCACAGGCTCGCTCAGCGAATTCAACAATGGACTGACCGCCAACAGCGGTTTGGCCGGGCATCATCGTCGGCCCCGACGGCAATCTTTGGTTCACCGAGAACGGGGCCAATCAGATCGGTCAGATCACGACCAGCGGCGCCATCACGGAATACAAAACGGGCTTAACCGCCAATGCGGGTCCGGACGGAATCACCGTTGGCTCCGACGGCAACATTTGGTTCACCGAGCCCGCCGCCGGCCAGCTCGGCCGATGTCGCGCCCGCGCTGTTGACCCAAACAGTAAACGTCAGCCCCACGACATGGTGGTCTCGATTCCCAGCCTGCCCGCGCCGCAGCCGGTCTATGGCCAGCCCGTGACCGTGACCGCAACCATTACCCCAACGACGGCGCCTGATCCGACGATCAATCCATTGTTCCCCTCGGGCACGGCTACCTTCACGCTCGACGGGGTGGCCCTGCCGCCGGTGACGCTCAACGGCGCCGGCCAAGCCCTGCTGCCGCTCGACAATGTTCCGGCCAGTTATCTTTCCGTCGGCCCGCATCACATTGCCGTGACATACAACACTGACGGCAACTACGGTTCCACGTCGACGACGAGCGATTTTATTTTGACCATCAGCCAGGATAACACCTCGGTAAATCTGGTTGCCCTCGGCGAATCCCAGCCCCGCAGTCTTCGGCGAACCGGTGACGCTCACGGCCACGGTGGCCGCCGTCACGAGCCCCGTGCATCCGACCGGCACGGTGAGCTTTTATGACGGCGCCGCGGTGCCCGCCGAATCTGATCGGCGCTCCGGCCAATGTCGATCCCGTCACGGGCATCGCGACCCTGGTAACCAACGCGCTGACGACGAACGCCGCCCCAGGCCACACCATCACGGCCGTCTATTCCGGCGACACGCTCTTCACCGCGGGCAACACCGGCACGCCGCTCCAGGGTGTCGGCACGACCACGGTCACCGTCACTCCGATCGGCACACAGGTCGCCTTGGCGGCGGGCACGCCGAATCCCTCCAATCCGGGGCAAACGATCAGCTTTGTCGCGACGGTCAGCGCCTTGGCGCCCAGCACCGCCGATCCCACGTCGGGCACAGTCAACTTCTACGATGGGTCCAATCCGACGCCGATCGGCACCGCCACCGTCGGCGCCAATCACCAGGCCGACCTGATGATCGGCACGCTAGCAGGCGGGCATGCACACCATCACGGCGGTCTACCAAGTCAACGCTCCCAATTACAACGCCAGCGCCGTTTCCAACAGCGTCAATCAGGTTGTCCTCAAAAATCCCGACCATCACGATCACGCCATCGACGGCCACGCCGGTTTTTGGTCAGCCGGTGAGTTACACCATTCTGGTGACGGACACGCCGGCCGGCGCCGCCATTCCGCAAGGAACGTCACTCTCAGCATCGACGGCACGCCACTGCCGGCGGCCACGCCCAACCCGATCACCATCGACAATACCGGCTCGGCCACCTTTACGGGCATCGACCTCGGGGCCGTCGGGCCGCATACCATCGGCGCGACCTATACGACCACCGATGCCGTGTTTGTCGGCGGTTCCACATCGATTTCGCAAACGGTAAGCAAGGCCAACACGACGGCGACATTGTCGGTTGCCCCGGTCGAGCCCCCCAATGCGGTCTTTGGGCAGCCGGTCACCTTCACGGCCCTTGTCAGCACCGCACTGCCGAGCATGGCATCCGGTGCCCACGTCGGGAACCGTGAGCTTTTTCGACGGCGGTCAACTCATTGGCACGGCGCAAAATGTCGGCGGCCATGGCGTGGCCACGATCACGACCACCAGTTTGACGGCCGGCTCCCACGTCATCACCGCGATGTTCAGCGGCGATACAGCTCTCCTACGCCGCCAGCCCGTTGGCTACCCTCGCCACCAATTATCAAGTGGACCCGGCTCTACTGGCGTGCAATTGGCGTCATCGCCCAATCCCGGCGGCAACGGCTTCCCGGTCACGTTCACGGCCACCGTCACCGCCCAAGCTCCGAGCGTGGTCAATCCGTCCGGCGGCACCGTGCAGTTTTATGATGGCGTGGTGACCAATCCCGCGAACTTGCTTGGCGCGGTAACCAACAATGGCACCGGCAACGTGTTCACCTTCATCACCACGGCGCTCGTCCTCGAACGCCAGTCCGCACACCATCACCGCGGTTTACGTCACGAAGCGCAGCTACCTGACCAGTGCGTCCAATCCGCTTATGCCAAAAATCATCAAGAGCCCGACGATCACGATCACGCCCTCGACCAGCAATCGCCGGTGTTCGGCCAGCCGGTGACATACACCGTTCATTTGACCGACACGCCGCCCAGCACGTTCATTCCCGCGGGCACCGTCAGCCTCAGCGTGGACGGCATCGCCGCGGCGCCGAGCACTCCCAACCCCGCGACGCTCGATGCCACCGGAACGGCGACGTTCACCGGCATTCGATCGGCAGCGTCGGCCCGCATACGATCGCCATCCAGTTCACTTCTTCCGACACGGTCTTTGCGACGAACAACGCCTCGATCACGCAAACCGTGGGCCAGGCAAACACCCTCACCGACCGTCTCCGCGCATCCGGTGAACCGCGGTCTATGGACAACCGCTGACGTTTACGGCCACCGTCCAGGCCGCCAGTCCGAGCCATGGCGGCGCCGCCGATGAGCGGCAACGTCGATTTCTACGACGGGCCGATCACCAACCCCGCCAACCTGCTCGGCACCCAGGCCGTCAATGGCAGCGGCGTGGCCGTGCTCACGCTGCCGACCCCGACGTTGCTGCCCAACTACATATACCATCAACGCCATCTATCGCGGAGACGGCACCTCCTACGCGGCCAACACCGTTGCCGGCTCGTTGACCAGCTACGCGATCGCCAAAGCTCCGTCGAGCACGGCGCTCGCCGCGACCTGGTCCACCATGCCCGCCGACCCCATTATCGGCCAGCCGGTGGGCCTCACCGCCACGGTCACGGCGGCGAGCCCAGCACCGCCGCGCCGCCAACGAACGGCACGGTGACATTTTTCGATAACGGCAGTCAACTCGGGCCGGCGCAGACGGTCAACGCCGCCGGCATCGCCACCTTCCCGCCGCTGCCGCTGCTCGCTGTCGGCGTCCAACAACATCACGGCAGTTTACAACGGCAATCCTCTTTACGCGGCTAACCGCCGACGCCAACATCGGCTTGTCTGCCATCACCAATGACGCCTTCACGCCGAACATCGCTGTCACTGCGAACGTAACTCGCCGATCGCGGGCACAGCGTGACATTCACGGCGGCCATCACGGCGGCGAGTCCAGGCTCCGGCGTGCCCACGACGGGCCAGGTCACGTTCTATACCTTCCCGTCCGGCGTCCAACTTGGTGCCATGCAGAACGTGGTCAACGGCTTTGCCAGCGTTACGACAAGCACGTTGCCGCCCGGCCTGCAAACGATCACCGCCAAATACACCGGCGGCGACGGCACCTTCGGGCCGGGCCAAGGCTCGCTCACCAATTACCAGGTGTTCCAATCCAATACCATCGCCAACCAGCGCCATTACCGATCGGTCAAGGGCCGCTGGTCATCACCATGGCCCCGGCGCAGAGCTACCAGCTTCGCCAGGCCGGCACGCAGGCGTGGTTCCTCAATCAGGATTACGGCCTGTTCTTCGCCGGCAACTACTATCAAAACTCGCTCGGCAACAACGAGAAGTGGATCAAGGGCAACGCCGCCCCGATGCCAGGCATTGCCGTCCAGCAAGGGCAACCCCTACGCCAACGTCTGGTACTTCATTCTGCCCAACGGCAATTTCTACGCCTGGAACAGCGCAGCCCCCGGCCTGCAGGGAACGCTGCTCGCGTCGCTCGATCCGATCTATTATAATTTCCCGGGCATGCTCACGACGCCTCGCAGGAGAACTACGCCTATGCGATTCGACAAGGCGCTCGGTCTGTTCAATCCAGGCAACTTCTACCAAAACTTCCTGGGCCTGCAGGAACGCTGGATTCGCGGCGGCAATACCTGGTATTACATCACGCCCAACGGCAAGCTCTATGCAGGCGCCGGCACGTTCCTCGCTTCGCTCGATCCGATCAATTACAACGAGCCCGACCGCCTCTACAATGCCCAGCCGCTCCAAATTGGGCCCAATCTCGCCGGCGTCAACCCCGGCGCCATGGTGACACAACCCGGCCCCGGCGTGCCCAACGGCGTCTTCACGCTGATTCGCCGCCGCCCGGAATTTGTCGGCCAATGGATCGTGGAACTCACCACCATCAACCTGGGCGTGACGTTCTCCGTCCAGCGCTTCACCGTCACGGTTGTCGACACGCCGCCGATGTTCACCAGCACCGTCAGCAGTCCGCAAACCTTGTCCCATGCCACCGGCACGCCGCTGCAAGTCACCCTTAACGGCTCCGATCCCGACGGCAACCGCTCACCTACACGGCGACCGCCGGAACGCAAGGCTACGTGCTGCAACAGCTTTACAACCTCCACTTCGGCGGCTCGTATTACACCAATTTCCTGGGCCTGGGCGAGAAATGGCTCAAGGGCTTCGTGAACGCCTACAACAACCCGTGGTATATCATTCTGCCCAACGGCCAGTTCTTCGCGTGGAACGGCGCCACGACATCTGCCGGCGCGCATGCTCGATCCGCTCAATAACAACAAGCCGATGGTGCCGCTGGCCACGCTGGATCAGCCGGGGCTTGTATTACAATTACCCGACCCTGCTTTACCAGGCGAACGCCAACGACGACTTGAACTATCGCCGCCAAGTGAACCTGGGCCTGCATTCGAGCGGCAGCCTGCATCTACAACGTCTACGGTTATGGCGAAAGTTGGCTGCGGACCGCGAGCGGCGGCTGGGTCTATTTCTTGGCCAACGGCCAAATGTTCCAGTGGAACGGCACCCATACCCAAAGCCAAGACAGCTTGCTGGCCACGCTCGCCGTGTTGCCGACCGACTCCACTTCGCAGTCGATCGCCAATCGCGTCCTCGCCGCCTCGGCCGGTAGCCTGCCGGCCGCGCTCCAAATCGCCGGCAACGTCGTGACGGTCATTCCGATCCCCAATTTCTACGGCGATATTTGGACATTGGCCGGTGTCACCGACGACGCCAGTTATATAACTCCTCCGGGGAACAACCGCTTCGCGTATCAGATGTTCAAGACGAAAGTGACGGCGTAGGGTTCGTCAATCCGTCGCTTATGGGCTTTCGTGGGACGGCTCTCCCGAGCCGTCCGCACTACCCATCGGCGAGGCACGGTTGTCCCACTGGGGACGATGATGATGCGGTCGCGCGGCTCGTCTTTGCTCGCTGTTGGTTCTGTCGCTCGTTCCATCGGCGGCACGGCCGAAGCGCGATCGCCAGCGGTCACCCGGGAAATCCTCGTCGCGGACAAATACCTTTTCTTCCCGGTCAAAACCGGCGCGCACCGCAGCGTGCCGTCACGGTGGCGCTCGAGCGGCGCTGCCGTGCGCTGGTTCGACATCGAGCTGGCGGATGGCCAGCCGGACTGGTGGGCCCCGCTGGATGTCTCCCCGTGGCGCGGACAAAAGCTGACCATAACGGCCGACAAGCTGCCGCCGGACTCCGAAGCGCTCGACGCGATCGATCAGGGCGACACGCTCAAGGACGGCGCCAACCTTTATCACGAAGCCCTTCGCCCCAGCTTCATTTCTCCGCCCGGCGCGGCTGGAACAACGACCCCAACGGCCTGGTCTTCGCCGACGGCGACTATCATCTGTTCTTTCAGCACAATCCGTATGGCTGGAACTGGGGCAACATGCACTGGGGCCATGCCGTCAGCAAGGACCTGGTGCACTGGCGCGAAGTGGCTGAGGCACTTTATCCCGACAAAATGGGGCCGATGTTCTCCGGCAGCGCCGTCGTCGATTGGCACAACACCAGCGGTTTCGGCACGGACGGCAAGCCGCCGCTGGTGCTGATTTACACCGCAGCCGGCAATCCCGCCGTGCAATGTCTCGCGTATAGCACCGATGGCGGCACAGACGTTCACCAAATATGCCGGCAATCCGGTTGTGCCGCAGATCACCGGCGGCAACCGCGATCCCAAGGTGTTCTGGCACGAGCCGACCAAGCGCTGGGTGATGACGCTTTATGTGGAAAAAGCGAAAAAGCACACGATCCACATTTTGACCTCGCCGAATTTGAAGGATTGGACGATCCAAAGCGAGATCGAGGGCTTCTTCGAGTGCCCCGATTTGTTCGAGTTGGCCGTCAGCGGCACGCCGGCGACCAAGAAGTGGCTGCTCACCGCCGCCAGCGGCGAGTACATGCTCGGGCGCCTTCGACGGCAAGACGTTCAGGCCGGAAACAGCGAAATTGCCGGGCCAACAGGGCCGCGGTTTTTATGCCGCCCAAACGTTCAGCGACATCCCCGCCCAAGATGGTCGCCGCTTGCAGTTCGGCTGGCTCCAGGCTCCCTCGCCCGGGATGCCGTTCAACCAGGCGATGACGGTGCCGATGGAACTGAGCGTTATCCAGACCGCTGAGGGCCGCAGATTGTCGCGAGCGCCCGCCAGGGAACTCGACGCTCTACGCCGCCAAGCGGTTGCGCTGCCCAAGTTCGCTCTCAAGCCCGGGCGGCTAATCCATTGGCGCCATGGCGGGTGAATACTCGACATCGTCGGTTCTTTCGAACCGGGGACGGCGACCGAAGTGGCTTTTACGATTCGCGGCATTCCCTTGGTTTATCACGGCGCCAAGCAAGAATTATCGGTGAACGGCCACCGTGCGCGGCGCCGCTAAAGGACGGCAAAGTCGATCTTCGCATATTGGTGGACCGCACGGCGTTTCGAGGTCTTCGCGTGTGGTGGGCTCACCTACATACCGATGCCGGTGATTCCGGCGGCCGACAATCGTTCGGTAACGGTCACGGCGATTGGCGGGCCAGTGATCTTTCATTCGCTCGCGGTTTATCGGATGCAGTCGATATGGGAAGGTGCCAAGGAATAACCGCGGGATTCACGGTAGGTCATCGCGAGCCTCAAGTGGCCGTGAGCGATAAAATCAAGACCCCCACCCCGATAGGGGTTTTATCTCAAAGCCCAGGGTTCGCGCAGCGTACCCTGAATGCAATAGCGCACGAACAGCTACCCCGAAGGGGTTGGATCTTCTCCTTGATGCAACCCCTTCGGGGTAAGATTTTGCCGGCGCCACCATTCCCCAGGGTACGCTGCGCGAACCCTGGGCTTTGAGATGTAACCCCTAGCGGGGTAAATACTCTGTTTATTTTCAAACCTGTCCGAAGCCGGAATTTTTATCGGATTCTTCTGGGCACTCTGTTAACATGAGTTGATGGCTCGCGGCTCGACCAACCTCGCCGGCAGTTTTTTGCGCTTTCCATTTTGAATCGGGAGACATGTGGTGATCCGCTCATCGCTAGCGTTTTGCATATTGGTGCTACCTTCGGCGGTCCACGCCGACCCTCATTGGTCATTTCAGCCGCGGACGTCTCCGAAGCTGCCGCCGCTTACCATGGCCGATCAAAAATGGGCACGCACCAACGTCGATGCCGTTCATTCTCGAACGCTTGCATGCGCACGGGCTAAAACCTGCTCCCGAAGCGGATCGCGCCACGCTCATTCGGCGGCTATCGTTCGATCTGACGGGACTGCCGCCCAGTCCGCAAGAACTCGCGGCGTTCGTCGGGGACGCCAAGCCGCAAGCGTATGAGCGGCTCGTGGAACGTCTGTTGGCGTCGCCGCGCTATGCGGAGCATTGGGCGCAGCATTGGCTGGACGTGGTTCGCTTCGCGGAGACCGACGGCTTCGAATATGACGGCTACCGCCCCGGCATGTGGCGCTACCGCGATTATGTCATCGCCAGCCTTCGGGAAGATAAGCCATATGACCGGTTTGTCGTGGAGCAACTCGCCGGCGATGATCCCGAGATTTGCCGTGGTGCGAGCGCGGAATCAAACAAGGGATATGACTTCCTCAAATCGAACGGCCAAACAGCGGCGCTCGGCGAGGTGGCCGCGGGCTTCAATCGCTTGGGCCCGGTTCGCCACAATGCGGGCAATCAGGATGTCGCCTTCAACCGCAACGAAGTGTTGACGGAGATGACCGACGCCATCGGCATGGTCTTTCTCGGCGTGACGGTGGGTTGTGCCCGCTGCCACGATCACAAGTTCGACGATTTCTCGCAGGTGGATTACTACCGTTTGCAAGCGTTCTTGGCGGGAACGCGCGAGCGCAACCACATCTTGGCCGACAAAAAGACCCAAGATGATTGGCAAACGCGCACCGGCGCCATGACCAAGCAAATCGCTCGCCTCAAGCAAAGTCTCGCGAAAGCCGACGGCACGGCCAAGCAAGCGCTCGCGGCCAAGTTGGCCGAGGTCGAAAGCTCGTTGCCGGCAGCGTTGCCCTCGGTTTGCACCGTGGCGGAGATGGGCAAGGATCGCACTGAGGTCCATGTGCTCAAGCGCGGGTCCATCGACAAGAAGGGCAAACGCGTCGAAGCGGGTTATCCGCTCGCGCTGGTCGTCGGCGAGTGCGGCCGATCTTAGCGAAGCCGAGAAAGCGAATCCCCGCCTGGCGCTAGCGCGGTGGTTGACCGATCCAGGCTCATCCGCTGACCGCGCGCGTGTTCGTCAACCGCGTTTGGCAATGTCACTTTGGGCGCGGGCTCGTCGAGACGCCCAACGATTTCGGCGTCAACGGCAGTCCGCCGAGCCACCCGCAATTGCTCGATTTCTTAGCCAACGAATTCGTCAAGGAAGGGATGCATCTCAAGCCGCTGCATCGGTTGATCGTCTTGAGCGCCACGTATCGCCAGGCTTCGCGCTCTCCGGATGCCGCGCTGGCTCGACAAAAAGACCCAAATAATCGGCTGCTCTGGCAATTCCCCCGCCGGCGCCTGAGTGCCGAGGAGATTCGCGATACGATGCTGAGCGTGGCCGGTCGGCTCAACCTGAAAGCCGGCGGCGAAAGCGTCAAAATGCCCGTTGAAAAAGATCTGGTCGATCTTTTGTATGATCCGACGCAGTGGCACGTCACCGCCGATGAACGCGAATATGATCGCCGTTCGATTTATCTCTTGGCCAAGCGCAATTTGCGGCTGCCGTTTGGCCAAGTATTCGATCAGCCCGATTTGCAAACGAGCTGCCCGCGCCGCGAGACCAGCACGCACGCCTTACAATCGCTGGAACTCATGAACGGCAAGACCGCCAACCGGCTGGCGGAGGCGTTCGCGGAACGCCTACAGGGCGAAGGCGGCCCGGACCACGGTCGCCAAATTGATCTGGCCTACAAACTCGCGACTGGAAGACCACCGACGGCGAAGGAACGAGAGCTAGCCGTGAACTTTCTCGAGCGGCAATCGTTGCGCGAGTTTGCGCTGGCGATGTTTAACGTGAATGCGTTTTTGTATGTGGAATGATGTATGAAGGAACCTGCGCACGAAGTAAGCGGTTCATCCCGTAGATGCGGTTTAACCGCTTACTGCGTGCGCGGCTCTTTGACTGCAGAACGACCCGCGAGGTAGGAAACTCCAATGTTTGCCGTGAATCCACACAGCCGTCGCCAATTCCTCCGCGACTCCTTCTGCGGCTTTGGCAGCTTGGCATTTCTCAGCCTTCTCGAAGGTGAGTATGGCCGCGCCGCTTCAGTCGATCCGCTCGCCCCGCGTCCACCGCATATGGCCAATCCGAAGGCGAAGTCGGTCATCTTTCTGTTCATGGCGGGCGGGCCGAGTCATCTGGAAACCTTCGATCCCAAGCCGCTGCTCAATAGGCTCGATGGGCAAAAGCGGCCGGCGGAATTTGGGCCGGCGCGTTACCAGTTTATTCGGCCCGATGCTCGCTTGCTCGGCTCGACGCGCAAATTCGCCAAGCATGGCCAAAGCGGCATCGAAGTCTCCGATCTGTTTCCACACCTGGCCAAGCATGTCGACGACATGGCGCGTGCTTCGTTCCTGCCACGGCGACCGTGTCGTGCACTCCGCGGCACAATATGAACTCTTAACCGGGCGCGTCGTGCCCGGCTCGCCGAGCATGGGGTCATGGATTGTTTATGGCCTGGGTTCGGAAAGCCAGGCGCTGCCGGGGTATGTCGTCATGCCCGATCCGGCGGGAGCGCTTGAAGGCGGGCAGCCGATGTACTTGCACGGCTTTTTGCCGGCGGTCTATCAACCGACGATCTTTCGCGGCGGCTCCCATCCGGTGCGCAATCTGAGTCTGCCGCCAGGCATTTCGTTGACCGAGCGACGGGCGACGGTTGAGCTAATTCGCAATCTCAACGAAGCCACGCTGGCACCGGACGACGATGAATTCAGCGCCCGCATTCGGTCGCAGGAATTGGCCTTTCGCATGCAAACCGAGGCCCCTGCCCTGTTCGATTTGTCCGGCGAAACCAAGAAGACGCTCGACCTTTATGGCGTCGGCACCGAGCCGACGGACGATTATGGCCGCCGGTGTCTGTTGGCGCGGCGATTGGTCGAAAACGGCGTGCGCTTCACCGTCGTCGTTGCCGGCGGCGGGGCGGCCGATCGGCAATGGGACGCCCATCGCAACATCGACGAAAACCACACCCGCATGGCCGCCCGCGTCGATAAGCCGATCGCCGGCTTGCTGGCCGATCTCAAGCGGCGCGGCCTGTTGGAATCGACGCTCGTGGTCTGGGGCGGCGAGTTCGGCCGCTCGCCCGAAGCCGAAGGGCGGCCGGGGCCGCGATCACCACAACCTCGGCTTTTCGATGTGGCTGGCCGGCGGCGGCGTCAAGGGCGGCCAGACCGTCGGCGCCACCGACGCCATCGGCTTCCAGGCCGTCGAGGAGCCGATCCACTTCCGCGATCTGCACACGACCATCCTGTATCAACTCGGCCTCGATCAAGATCGCTTGACTTATCCGCATCTGGGCCGCGCCGAACGGCTGACGCTTGTCCAAGGCCGAGTTATTGCCAAGGTTGTGTGACTCGTAGGTTAGGTTTCCAACCTGACCATCTTAATTTTGCTCAGGACCGCGTCATTCACAAAATCGTGTGACCTATGATCCGCCTCTTTCTAACCATCTGTGCGTCGTTCTGTTTGCCGCTCGGTTCACGCAGGCGGACGAAAAACCCGTTCGCATCGCGCACCTTTCAAATCGACATCACGCCGCCCATCGGCACGCCGCTTTGCGATGCTCTGTGCGAAGCCGGCGAAAGAAATCGTCGATCCCCTCAGTGCGCGCGGCATCGTCCTATTGCCGGCGCTATCGAACACAAAAGACGGCTCAGGAGAGCCGTCCCACCATTCGATCAGCACGTGACAATTGACTCGGTGCGCAGATCGGCCCATCGCTCTGCGCCTGGACTGGGTTGGCATCGGCAATGGCGGCTATGATGCCTTCCGCGCGGCGCTCGCGAAAGCCGCCGACACCAGCGTCGGATCATGTCTGCGTCCATTGCCTGCATCAGCACGACGCTCCCGGCTGCGATTTCGAGGCTGAAGCCATCCTCGCCAAGCACGGCTTGGGCGGCAAACTGTTCGACCCGGCGTTCGCGCACGCCACCATGACGCCGCTTGCAAACCGCCGTCCGCAAAGCCATCGCTTCACCGATAAATGTCACGCACATTGGCATCGGCAAAGCCAAGGTGATCGACGTTGCCTCCAACCGGCGCGTGCTAGGAGCCGATGGCAAGGTGAAATACATCCGCTACAGTGCCACCGCCGATGCCAACATTCGCGCCAACCGGAAGGCGTCGTCGATCCGTATCTGCAATTGTTGAGTTTTTGGAATGGCGATAAGCTGCTCGTTTCCATGACTTACTACGCCACGCATCCGCAGAGCTATTACGGCAAAGGCGGCGTCAGCTACGACTTCCCCGGCCTGGCGCGTCGCATTCGCGAGCACGAAGTTCCCGGCGCGCTGCACATTCATTTCAACGGCGCCGGCGGCAACGTCGCGGCGGGCAAATACAACGACGGCTCACCTGGAAATCGCGCCGTTTTGGCCGGCCGGCTCGCCAACGGCATGAAGGAAGCGTTTGACGCCATGGAGAAAACGCCGATTGCGAGCAAAGATGTGTCGTGGCGCGTAACGCGAGCTGCCCTGCCCCTCAGCGAACGATACCAGGTCGGAAGAGTTGGCGCGAATCGTGGCCGACACAAATTTGCCCATGCCGCAGCGCCTTGCCGCCGCCCGCAATCTCGCTTGGGCTAAACGCTGCGAGCGCGTCGCTAAAATCGACATTGCTTGCTTGCACATCGGCCCCGCGTACGTGTTGCACATGCCCGGCGAACTGTTCGTTGAATATCAACTCGCCGCCCAAAAAATGCGTCCCAATGCTCCCGTCATGATGGCCGCCTATGGCGATTATGGGCCCGGCTACATCGGCACCGCCATCGCCTACACTCAAGGCGGCTATGAAACGGGCCCCCCATCGCGCGTCAGCCCCAAGGTGGAAGAGGTATTGCTCGAAGCCATGTGGGATGTGTTGAAATAACAATTTAGCACGAGTGCCATTAATCACTCGTGGGGTTGAGGCACTCCGAAATCACGGTTAAGCCAATGGCTTCGGATAGTAGCCGGGCCTTCGGAGTACCTCAGACCCGGCCACGACCTACAGTCTGTCCGAGTGCAACGGATGCGGAATGAGCGCTTATCTGGCTCAGGAAACCACCCGCCCCCAAAAAGTCACCGTTAGCAAACGGCTTTTTTAACGGTGAGCGCGGCAAAAACGCGATTGGCTACCCTCAACGCAGACGAATGTTGTTCGATGAACGAAGGGATCGTCGCGTAGCGACGTTTGACGGTAGCCGTGGGTTTCAACCCACGGTTCGTTCGCACCATGAGTTCTTCCGTCGCGTAGCGACGGTTGAAGATTCGCGCGGAAACTTCAATTTCAAGCGTCGCTACGCGACGCCGCTTTTTTTGGTAACCCCTTCCGTGGGTCAAAACCCACGGCTACCATCATATCATCGCTACGTCATGAGATTTCAACGGCGTCCTCTAAATAAAGCGCGCGCTTCCACTTCCCACATCGTCTTATTTACAGAAGCCATGATCGAACCAGAAGACAACCTGGTGCGCACTGCCCAGCGGGGAGATAAAGCCGCCTTCGAGGAGTTGGTGCGCCGCACGACGCGACTGGTGTTTGCCCGCCTCTATTTAGAGACGGGCGATACGCACCAGGCCGAGGATTTGTTGCAGGAGACATTCCTCACCGCCTATCGCAATCTCGGCCAACTCACAGAACCGGCCAAGTTCCGTTCCTGGCTCCTACGGATTGCGCAGAACCGGGCCATCGACGCGAGCCGCCGCCGGCAGCGGCAAAAACAGCAGCTTGATATTTTGCGGCTCGAAGCATCGCCCACATCGGTGCACGATGGCCGGCAGGAGGACCTCCGCCAGCAGGTGTTGGCGGTGCTGCGCGCCTTGCCGGAGGAATATCGCTTGCCGCTGACGTTGCGTTATCTCGCGGGGGCGGATTACGAAACGATTCAGATGGAGATGGGACTGACGAATGGTTCATTGCGGGGCTGTTGCATCGGGGAATGAGTTTGTTGCGGTCCGAGCTGCGGAAAGTATTGGGGGATGATTTTCCTAGACGGGTGGATTAGCCCCGGTAGGGGCGACAGATAATAGCCCAGCGATTTATCGCTGGGCTGAATGACGCACGTAGTTAAAGTCCCGGCAGGGACGACAGAATTGTGGATTCCGCGTCTGCCGCCCCTAACGGGGCTAAATGCACGGCCATGTCGGACTGGGCTATTATCGGCCGTCCCTACCGGGACTCAGATTCGATCGGAGACAACCATGTCGGAACATACCTGGTTTCAAGAGAACATCGCCGGTTTCACCGCGGGCGGATTGAGCCCCGAGGAACGTGAGCGCTTTGGGCGCCATCGCATCGCGTGTGCGGTGTGCGCCAAAATCCTGGCGGAAGCCGACAGATTTGGATCGATCGCTCGATAATCTCTTTGCGGCTGTCAGACCGGCGGCGGGGTGGGAGAATCGGGTGGTTGACCGTTTACGGCTTAGCGGAAGTCGCCGCCGAGTTTATTCATCGAACATAGCGCGCTTCGCCGCCGGCGTCGCGGCGATGTTGGTGTTGGGAACGCTTGGGGCGTTTTTGCAGGGATTCGTCGGAGCGGGGGATCTGGCATTTCCGGGCGTGACGCAACATTATGCGGCGGCGCCAGAAATGCGCGAAGGCCTGGCTATGAGTAAAAATCATTTAAGGACTAGCCAGATATATCCCCCTGTAGATGGACAAATTGTTGGGGGGCGGAGAGCGCTGGCAAAGAGGTTGAATCGCTTGGAGAGCAAACAATCTTAGCTGGCGCTGTGAGTAACGGCGGAAATCCACGCGGCGACGTAGTTGAGGGGCTTGCTGGCTCGGTCCCCGATGCTGCCTGGGTGGACTTGGGCTTTCCAAGCAGCGGTCAAGGTGGTGTTGTTACTTGGAAAGCTGCGGCCGCGAAAGATCAACCCGCGTCGCTGGGCGTCGATGCCGAGATCAAAGATCAGATGAGCCGGCTTTCGGAGGCAAATCCAGCGGATATCAACCAAGCGAATTCCATCGAATTCTTTCCACCCTCGCTGGGACTTATAGCGAGCGAGGCGTCGGGGGTTCACACATCGGTTACGGGCGGTGCTATGGGCGGAAAGGGCGAGCGGTCAAAAGAGCTAAATGACGGTGATTTGAAGGCTCGGAGGGTTGAAAAGGCTTTTTCAGATCTCAGCGATAGCCCCGCCATATCAACTGAAGGAAGCCTAAACCGCCAGTCAGTACCTGTGAGAGTCCTGGCCTTACAACCGGCGATCAGCGGTGTGGATTTGAAAAGGGCCGAAACGCTTTTTGAGAAGACAGTACTCCGGTGAAGCAACCAAAACCGCAGACGCTTATTACAAGCCTCAGCTTTCCGTAGACAACTCTACGAAAAGTGATTCAAACGCTGTTGACATAGCTCGCGTAAATCGTACCACCACTCCCCTCACGGATTTAGCGCAAGCACGCGAACCGGCCAAAGAAGCC
Organism: uncultured Planctomycetota bacterium; assembly: GCA_963750865.1. Lineage (GTDB taxonomy): Bacteria > Planctomycetota > Planctomycetia > Gemmatales > Gemmataceae > CAVVSQ01. The sequence goes on along the minus strand of CAVVSQ010000004.1, from coordinate 415,006 downwards.
AAAACCCAGCCGCCCTCTAAAGGAACCCGCCCAACCCGAATCTTCCCCCGACACCGCCTCCCGCAAAATCATCCGCACCGGCGAGATCGACTTCGAGGTCGATAGCTTTGACGCCGCGGTAGCCGGGATCACGCGGCACGGTGAACAGCATCAAGGGGGCGTTTGTCACCACGGTCAACAGCGATAAGTTGCCTAACGGCAAGGTCAAGGGGTCGATGGTGGTGCGGCTGCCGCCGGAAAAGCTGGATAGTTTTCTGCTGTCGATTCGCCAGGACCTCGCCAAGATCGGCGAGCTGAAAAGCCAGCGCATCGGCAGCCAGGATGTGACCAAGCAATATACCGACATCCAAAGCCGGTTGCGCGGCGCGGGCCATGGAGGAACGCTTCCTGCAGATCATCAAGACCGGCAAGGGGGAGATCAAGGACCTCATCGTCGCCGAGAATGCCCTGGGATCATGGCGGCTCAAGATCGAGGAGATGGAAGGGGAGATTCGCTATTACAACAACCAGGTCGGTCTGTCCACGCTCACCATTACGCTCATCGAAAAGGAAATCCAGGCGCCGGCGGCTTTGATCGTCACCCAGCGCGTGAAAATTCAGCTTGAGGTTGACGACGTGGACAAGGCACGTCAAGCCGCACTGGAGGCGGTCAACGAGGCCAAGGGCCGCATCACCAAATCGGAACTCAAACAACACGCGGCCGGTCAATTGGAGGCGATTCTCCATTTCGAGGTGGCGCCCGCCGCGGCGGATAGCGTGCGCGACAAGCTGAAAGGGCTGGGCGTCGTCACGCATCAGGATTCCGACCGCAATGAGCAAACCGAAGGGACCGGCAGCCGTTTGGCCATCAAGGTCAAGCAAAACGACGTGAAGTTCGAGGTCGGCATGTACAACGTGGCCAACATTCAGCCGCGTGAAGTCTTGGTGATCCAGATCGCCAGCCTCGATGTGCCCGCCGGCTTCCGCAAGCTGCAAGAATCCGCCGGCAAGGCGAAGGCCCAGGTGCGGACCGCCCAACTCAACGAGCAGGACAAGGTTAACGCGTCGGCCCAGTTCGATTTCGATATTCCCTCAGGTGACAAGAAGGCCATCGACGAGGCGCTCACGCAAGTCGGTGTGATCTTGGCTCGGACCGCGACGCAGGCCGCTCCCGGTGAAGCGGCCACGGATCGTAAGGTCGGTTATCGCCTGACGCTCCGCAATGTTGCCGCCCTGCCCGCGCGGGAGAAGATTTCGCTCGGCATCGAAGTCAAGGAAGTGAAGGACGCGGTCGCGGACATCCTTGATCTAGTCAAGTCGCGGCAAGGATATATCGCCGGCTCACAAGTGAACCATGACCGCTCCGGTCAAGATTCCGCAGTCGTGATCTTCGATGTGCCCTTGGACGCCAAGGCGGAACTGATACGCCACCTGGAGGGAGCGGGCAAAGTGCGCGTGCAGACATCGACGCGCAATCCCCAAGTTCCCGACAACAAGCTGGCCACGGCCCACTTCGACGTGAGGATTTCGAGCACGGGGCCGATCGTGCCGAGCGACGAGGGCATTTGGCCGCAGATACGCACGAGCCTGTTCTACAGTTTCAAACTCTTGTCATGGAGCCTGATGTGCATCATTGTCGCCCTGGCGGTGGTGCTGCCGTGGGTTATCCTCATTTGGTTGGCGTACAAGCTGGTCAGCAAATGGAGGAGAAGGCCGGCGGCGGGGCCGGTGTAACTACCCCGAAGGGGTTTAATCTTTCAGCCCCGGGTTTTCTCGTGACCAGGCTCCGCCTGGTCACGCACTGCTCGCGAGGCTCCGCCTCGTTTTCCGACCACGCCCTAGCAGCATTCGCACTGTTGGCGATTTTTGTGCAGGCGGAGCCTGCCAGGCAGTGCGTCACCAGGCGGAGCCTGGTGACGAGAGTCATACGATGCAACCCCTGCGGGGTAAAATTCCATCCGTTGCACGACCCAGGGTACGCTGCGCGAACCCTGGGCTGAGGGATGCAACCCCTTCGGGGTGACTGCGCTGAGGGATGCAACCCTTCGGGTATTTTGAAGTGACCAGGCGCATGAAAAAACCCACGAGCTGGCGGCTCGTGGGTTTTGGGTGTTCATGTAGGGGAAGGGAACCGCCAAGGTAGCCCTCGGCGATTCCGATCCCCCGCTTGGCTTAATTCTTCGTGGCGAGAATCGGTTTATCGTTAACCACGGCATGGGGAGTGGCGACCAACTCCTGACGGAAGATCGGCACGTCGCGCGGCGCTTCGATTCCCAATCGAATCTTGCCGCGATCAATGTCCACAACCGTGATGCAGATGTTGTCGTTGATGTAGATCTTCTCACCCAGTTTGCGGCTCAGTACCAACATGTCGCTACCCTCCGTCGAGCGAGTGCGTTAATAACTGCTGCCTCATTCTACGCCACGAATAGGGGGAACACGTGAAAACCGCGCGTGAATTGTTCACCCCAACGGCTAAGGTTATAAGCAATTCCAGTACCAACCCTACAGGCGGTGCATTGCATTCCTGAGGCCGTTTTGCCGTAAGGCGTGCGGCATATTGGATTTTGAACTTGAGGAAATCTTCGCCAAATGCGACAAAACAATCGATTCAGTGTGGCAAATCCATACCCGTGCGTATAAAAATGTGTCCTGTTCCGCACGCCGGACACTCTGAATGTTAACGAGAGTTATGCCCTGGCGGTGAGCCGTGCTTGTCAAAGGTCGCGCCGGCTGCCCAGATTGACAGGGGTTTGTCAGAGAATACGACGGATTGTCAATCCGCCCTACCGCCCTGGATCTGTTGGACATCGCCTTGTTAGGAGTTCTTCATGCTATTTAGCGACAAGGCATTCAAGGACTTTGGACCCTTGTCCCTGGCGAGGGATGGCACGAGCCCTACGTGTCAAACCATTGAAGGCCAGAGAACCGGCGACCTGCGGCGGCAAGTTCGCCTGCTGTGCCCAACCTGCCCTGGCGTTTACGGTATGGTCGACGAGCAGGGAGAGCTTATTTACGTCGGCAAAGCCAAGCGCTTGCGGCCGCGGTTGCTGTCGTATTTCCGGGCCCGGGGCCGGCCACGCAAAGCCGGGCGGATCGTGGCGCTTACCAAGCTATTGGCGTGGGAACGCTGTCCCAGCGAATTCGCAGCCTTATTGCGTGAACTCGAACTGATTCGGCGCTGGGCGTCCGCGCTGCAATGTTCAGGGGCAACCCCTGCGCAGCCCGAAAGCGTATGTGTGCCTCGGCCGCCAGCCAGCTCCTTACGTATTCTTGACACGTCGCCCGCCCGCAAATGCACTTTTGACTACCGGCCCGATTGCTGCTGGGCGGCAGGCATTGAATGCCGTTTGCCGGGTCAACGATCTATTTGGACTGCGCGACTGCCCGCAAGCGCAGGAAATGGTTTTTCCCGAGCAAGGCGAACTCTTTCACCAGGAAAGACCGGCTGGCTGCTTGCGCTTCGAGATCGGCACCTGTCTGGCGCCGTGTACCGGTGGTTGCGCCAAGCGCACCTACATGGCCCATGTCCAGTCCGCGCGCGACTTCTTGACCGGAGTTAACCTCGGTGCACTCGCGGCCATCGAAAAGGCCATGAGCGCGGCGTCACGCAGGCGCAAGAATTTGAGCGCGCTATTGCCTTGCGCGACAAGCTGGCGGCGTTGCAATGGTTGACCTCGCGCCTTGAACGCCTGCGCCATGCCCGCGCTGAGATGTCGTTCATTTATCAGGTGTCCGGCGGCGACGGCGTGACGGTCTGGTATCTCATTCATGCCGCCCGCGTCGTGTGTGCAATAAGACCGCCGCGTAATGCAATTGATAAAGCCAACGCGCGACAAGCGCTCCGAGCGGTCTACCAAACTCATTCGCCCGCCCTCTTGGACTCGCATGAGCACGTCGATGGGATGATGCTCGTGATGGCCTGGTTTCGCAAATATCCGAAGGAACTCAAGAAAGCGATAAACGTGGAGGAGGCGATGGCGAGGTGCGGGTAATGGCAGTGGCAAGTGGGACGGCTCTCCGGAGCCGTCCGCTAGCTTGGACGGCTCAGGAGAGCCGTCCCACGAAAATGATAACGATTACTGGCCGCGGTCTCGATAGGGCTGAATCTTCTCGTAAAGCAGTTGCACGAATTGCTCGAGCATGTCGATGTATTCGGTGCCGGCAACGGCGGCGGCTTGGTCCATGAGGCGGCGTTTGCGCTCGATAAGCTCGACGAAATGGGCGACGCCGAATGCGGTCATTGGGCCGCCGGTCCCTTGGAGGGAGAGAAGCTCGTCCATCTCGCTCGCGGTAAGCTGGGCGGCGCGGTCTGGGTTGCGTTCGATCCAGGCGAGCAACTCGGGCTGAGTGGCCTGCTCGAAGAGACGTTGGCGCGGATCGAAGTCGGGCCGCGGCTTGGCGCTGATGCGCTGGACCAAGCGCTCAAAAGACTGGGTGCGTAGTTCGGCGACGCTCAATCCCAAGGCCCGCGCACAGGCGCTGACGGTGGCATTGTGCAAGCGGCGCTGGCCCCCCTGGAAGATGTTGCGGATGGTTAAGCGATTGAGATTGGCGAAACGCGCGAACTCTTCCTGGTTCCAGCCGCGTTCCTCAACGAGGCGGGCAATCTTGGGACACAGACGATCGGCGTTGGTCGCAGGTTCACGTTCAAGCATGGCAGTCGATTTTAGAACGAGGCCGAGCTTAAAAAAAGGTTGGTTGGCGGATGGGGTATCGCAATTTTAAACCAGTTTTGGCGCTAGGAGTTCAAATGCGTTAGCCACGGATGGAACTTGGCACTAGGCGATCAAATGCGTTAGCCACGGATGGAACACGGATCAAACACGGATAAAGACGGGAAAATCGCAACTCTTGATTTTATTGAGTTTCATTGTTTTATCCGTGTTTCATCCGTGTTTCATCCGTGTTCGATCCGTGGCTCGTGTTTGTTCCTATCCGGAGCCGCCCGCAACCGCGCGTGTCAGCGCACCAGGAGGTCGGGGCGGACAAACTCGGCGCCCTGAATGCGGATGCGCTTGAGGGGCCAATTTTCCGCGGCGGTGACGGAGCGCAGGCCCTTCCTCGCTGATTAGAAATGTGTCGCAACTGACGGCGCCGCCGACGCTGGAGTGCCAGGTGATGGCGCTGTTGTTTTGCAACAAATCCTCGACGCGCGGCGTCATCGCCAACTCCACGATGGCGCGGCCGGTCAAATGCCCTTGTGGGCTCAGCGCCCATTCGTGCTCGGCGCCGGTGATCTGATAGATGCGCAAGCCGCTGGCCAAGATTTGTCGGGGCACGGAGTCCGGCCAGCTGCTGGCGACATAGTTGGCGCTCACCTTGCAGGCCGCGTCATGGTGCTTGCGCAACGCGGCGTCGGGTTGCCCAAACACCACGGTGCGGCTGGCGCAGGCGCAAAGACCATATTTCCGGGCCGCGATCGTCATGACGGCGTAGTGTTGAATCGATGCGCCGGTATAGCCCGCCTGCCGATAAACGAGGGAACGGCCATCCGCGAAGACCGATACACACAAGGGAGTCGCCCCGCGATGGATGAGCCGATGACTCAACTGCCCGGCAGCTTCCCGCTCTGTCTCACCGTGGGCCAGGGTGCGGCCCGTTGCCTCCAGGGCGTGGCTGACGATCTTGCCAAGAGCGGTAACAGGCTTGCTCGTATTCGGTGAAGATAAGCCGCGGCTTGAGCAATTGGTCGGCCACGAGCTTGCAACCGCCCAGTGGTTGATCGCAGGCGACGTTGCGCCCTGGCACAGGTCGGTCAGGAATCTGCGTCTACCCAAATGCCAGGGCCACTCTTTAAGCTGAAACCCCAGGCCGTCGATTTCTTCGTCGAAGAGGCGCTGGGTATCGACGTTGCTGCACAGAAGCCAGCGCCCGTCACCGCTTACGTAAAGAGCGGGGAGTTCATCCTGATCGACGATACCGCGGGCGCTGCCGCCGCCCGTGAGCCAAGAAAAGTTCTCCGGCCCCAGGACCAAGAGCCCGTCGCAACCGATGTTCTTGAGCAGGTTGGCGACGAAAGCTTGCTTGTATTCGATGTCGGCGCGGCGGTCCGACGGTGAAGTCAAATTGATCTCCGGCGCACTCTGCGAGGTCAGGACGTGGGATTCTTGGGTGACGCTCATCAGGCTTTCTTCCAGGGGGCCGAGAAGGCCCCGGTCGCGTGCTTATGGGCCAACTCTTGGTAATGGCTATTGATCCGCCGCGTGCGCTCCAGATCCTCGCTGGTGACTTCACGCACGATTTTGGCCGGCACGCCCATGACGACGGAGCGCGGCGGTATTACTCGATTCTCGGGGATGAGCGTTCCCGCCGCGATAAGACACTCCGGCCCGATCTCGCTCCCCGAGAGCAGGATCGCCCCCATGCCGACCAGCGTGTCGGCGCCGATGCGCCGGCCATGCAGAATGGCGCCATGGCCGGCAACCACGCCTTCTTCGATGTCCTGTGGTGCGTCCCGATCCGTATGCACGATCACGCCGTCCTGGAGATTGACGCCCGGCCCCAGGGTAATGCGGGCAAGGTCGCCGCGAACCACGACGCCGAACCAGAGGTTCACTCCCCGGCTGACGACGACGTCGCCAAGGATGACGGCGTTGCCGGCAACATAGTAATCGCCAATGGCTTGCATGCCGGTCATCATGGAACCCGAAATAGGCAAATGCGGGCCAACTTTCGCAGCTTGTGCAATCCTCATATCATACAAAGTTCATTGGCTCTTCCCGCGCCGGCAAACCGTTCGATTCACGTCTTAGACCGTGGCGGGGCGAGCGCTGATGCCGTCGGATAACGATTATAACACCGATCGCGCGGAGTGCCCAAGGGTGAAGACGAGCGCCTTGTTTTTTCCGTTCGATCTGTTTGGCAGCGGCGGCACCAAGGCCGGCGTGCGAAATGTTGGCCGACGCCTTTGAAGAGATGCTGGCGGACAACAAGCGCGAGCGACTGCCGACGCGGGCGCGTGCTTATGCGAACAAGGTCCGCTTCCAGGAGTTCACGTTCGAGACGTTGGCCGATTACCAGGATTGGCGGCGGCAGGCGCGGCTGGCCATCCGCGAAGTGCTGGAGCGCAACGATTTCCTACTCTGGACAACCGGAAATCATCTCGGCGTGCTGCCGGTCTACGACGAATTGGCTCAGGAACCCGACGAAACATTGATCATCCAGTTCGACGCTCATTTGGACATCTACAACTTGAGCGATTGCACCGCGGAGCTTTCGCATGGCAACTTCTTGCTGCACTGCGATGGCCATTTGCCGCCGATCATAAACCTGGGCCACCGCGAATTGTTGCTGAAGCCCGATTACATCGCCAACTTTTTCATGAGCACTCACTCCGCGGCCGAATTGTCCATTCATCCCGAGGAGGCAGTTGCCAAGGTGCGCGCCGCGTGCCAAAATGCCAGCCGGGTCATCATCGACCTGGATTGCGACGTCTTCGATGCCGCCTTTTTTCCCGGCTCCGCGCATCCGCAACCTTTCGGCATCAGTCCGCAATTGTTTCTGCGCCTGCTTGACGCCGCCTGGTGCAGTCACGTGCAAGGTTTCGCGCTATCCGAATTCGACCCGGCCAAGGACGAAGGCGACCGCAGCCTGCACACGCTCATTTGGTTGTTGGAGTATGTGCTGCTGCGGCGGCATGAGAAATAACCAAAAGAGCCGCGCACGTAGTTAGCGGTTTTGTACATCGTGCCGGCTAACCGCTTACTGCGTGTCGCGGCCCCTTGAAGTTTTCGTCGCGCGAACGAATCCATTTTGCCTAAAGTTTTCCCATCGACATGCCGGAGGCGCTTGTGTTATCTCCTTGCCGTCCGAACCCGCATCGGCACTACAAGGAGGTGTATTATGTCACTGTTTCGTTGGCTCAGCGTGGCCCTGGCGACCCTGGCCACCACCAGCGCCCTGAATGCCCAGACGGCGCCGTTTTCCGCCCTTGGCCTGACCGCCCTTTTTGGCCAAGAAGCGTCAAGTGAGGCGAAGCGTCTGGACGGCTGCCTCGTCGTTAAAAGTGAAAGCCGCGCTGTGAGTAACGCGGCGACTAATATCTTGCCTCGCTTGCCATTAACGTCACTCGGTTTCAGCTTTGAGTTGCTCGGCGCGGAAGAAACGCAGGAGGCGGAGGTGAGCCCCCCTTCCAGGCGCTGCGATCTGTGCCTGATGCCTGGGTTCGTTGCGCAGTGCTTGGCTATCTGGAACAACCAATGGGCTCGCGGCAACTACGAGGATGCGGCCCTGCTGGCGGCGATTGCCTGTCGGCTTGACCCGACGAATGTGATTGCCCAGCATGCCTTGGCAATTTCCGATTTAATGCAAACTCTGCCACCGATCGAGAACGGAGAATTGGTGCAAGCTATCGATGGAAGTTTCGGTACATCGAATCGCAGAGATTTGACGATTGCCGCGCCTGGCGTTATGAGCCTTGGAATGGTGCAGGGACAATTCTCTCCTTTTCGGCAACTTAACAGCGTGTTTAACGGAATCGGCAGTTGTACCTTAGTCGACCCTAGCCTTTTTCGGAAGGTAATTGTGCAAGCGCAATTAGTTGAGCCAATAAAGCCGCGTTGCACCGACGCCGGATGCTGTACCACATCTGTCGCGAACACGTGCCCCGCTTGCCAAGCCAGTCAAAAAGTGAAAAGCGACATCGCCGCATTACTTACCTCGCTGAAGCAACTGCAAACGCAGATCACCAGCTTGCAAAGCAAGGGGTGCCCCGCTTGCACTGTCGGCAGCACGACGGCAGCGAAGGCCGATTGCTGCTGCGTCAAAACCGCCCAGGTCCAGGTTCAGGCATGTCCGTCGGGAGCGTGCGGCACCTCGAACTTGGGGATAGTCACGCCCACCGCGACTTTTCGTTCCTGCACCGTTGATCAAGGTTGCGGCGGTTGCCTCAACACAGGTGCCGGGAACACGATCATGGTGGCTCCCACGCCGTATTTGATGATCCAAAAGGTGCCGGCCGGGCATGCGACGTGGACGTTTCTCGATGAGTTCCACAACTTCATGAGCATGCCGATGCCGACGCAAGTGTATAATGCAAACCCGCTCTCGCCGTTGCCCTCGATGTTTCTTAGCTCCGAAGTTTGTGAAGTTCCGTTTGCGACCCAGCCGTTCGCCTGTCCGGTTCAGTCCCCATTCACCAACGCGCCCACTACATCGCGCGATTATGCCATGCCTGTGGAAGCCGTCCGTCCCGCGACCCTGACGGTTTCCCGCAAAGCGCCGGCCGCCAAGCGCAACGTCCATTTGGTGACGCCAAACATGGAAGCGCACTGCGAGCGCTTGACGAGCGGCGGCAACGCGGACCATATTGTGCTTGAAGGCGACGTCCAACTCACGTGCAACCGCAATGGTCAAAGCATTCGCATTCAAGGTCAACGGGTCGTCGTGCATCTCGCCGACGGCACGTTTACTGTCGAGTCGGCGCCTGAATCGCGGGTGGCGGCGCCGGTCTCACGTGTCGGTTATGTCGTCAAACCGGGAGCGTATTTGCAAACGCTGCCCTATGAGGAGGTGGTTTGCCCGCCAGCCGCGGCAAGCAGTCTGCCGCGAAGCGGGCCGCAAGATTAACGTTAGAGGACGAGATCCTAAGAGCCGCGCACGAAGTAAGCGGGGGTTAATCCGACACGCGAGGGTTACCCCGCTTACTACGTGCGCGGCTCTTTGGGCCTATTACACAACCGATTGGTTAAGCCGATGGCACTGACGACATTGAAGGCAATTGCGCAAAAATGCTTCCACTCCCTTGGCTATCACATCGAGCGCTATCACGAGCGCGTGGACGCCCCCATCGATGTTCTGGATTTGCTCCTGACAAAGATATCTGCCGAGCGACCGGACTTCTTCTTCGTGCAAGTCGGCGCCAACGATGGACTCACGGATGACCCGATACGCCAATATGTCTTACGGCACCATTGGCGCGGCGTATTGGTCGAACCACAACCCAACGTCTTTCAACTGCTGACAAGGAATTACGAAAACGAGAAGCAACTCACCTTCGTCAACGCCGCCCTTGCGGATCGCGACGGCACCATCTGTCTATTTGTCGCGGATCATGACGATCCGGCCGCGAATCTGACTGTGTTCGCGAGTCTTAAACAAGACGCGTTGACGCGCAGACTCGGAAGCCGCAAGGCCGCGGGTGTGCAAACTCTCGTCAAGCAGATTTCAGTGCCGGCGCTCTCGGTACGGACTCTAATCGACCAGCATCGCATATCGAGAATCGACTTGCTCCAGACAGACGTGCAAGGCTATGACCGAGAGGTTGTCGAGCAGTTCTTAGACCACGGCGTGAAGCCCAGCGTCATTCACTTTGAGCATTGCCATACGCCGCGCGGGGCACTTCACAACCTTTATCGACGCCTTGTAGTGGAAGGCTATCGGTACAACGAATTCGAGCATGATACCGTCGCAGTTCAACATGAGCGCATTCAAAATCGCCAAACCGATCGTTGAATGCGCTCACCACGCCGGTTGCCGGGTCATTTGTTCGTTTGCTGCTTTTTCTGCTTATGGATCTCGCGCAACTTGCCTTCGCGCTCGATGACCAGCACATCGTTGCCGGACTCGAATACATCGATGGCGGCCACGCGTCCGGTGGAATCCAGCATGCGTACGTCTTCGGCGAGCTTGAATGTCTTTTCAACGTCCTTGTTGTTTTCGTCCTTCATTTTCACGGTAATCGTCCCCTTTTGACGATCAACCTTCGTGATGGTGGCCTTGGTGCCCTTGTCATTTTTGGTATCCTTCGTGTCTTTTTCATCTCCGGCGACGAAACCGCTGCCGAGAAAGACCACCAACACGAACGAACTGAGCATCGCACGCACCATGGAAATCTCCTTTCAATGATGGGAATTATGGCTACCGTCCGAAGAAACGCCTTCGGAGGTAGTTGCTGCTTTTAGCTGTCTATGAAGCGCGCTTAAACAACTTCCCGAACCGTGTTCTCGAGGACGGTTTTAACGATGTCCCAGCCCTCGCGCTGCTGGCCACTGGCCAGAGCGCGAGCGAAGTTCCACGCCTGTTTCATCGTCGCGTGGCCCGGCATGGGCGGCTCGTTGGGATCGACAACGGCCTCGACCAGCGCCGGGCCGGGTTGGTCGAACGCTTGCCGCAAAACATTCTTGACTTGAGCAGGCTCAGTTACGCTGTATCCGGGGGCGCCGCAGGCCCGGGCATAGGCGGCGAAGTCGATGGGTTGCAGTTGCACGCCGAACTGCGGGTTGCCTTCGAAAACGATCTGTTCCCATTTGATTTGGCCCAGCACGTTATTCTTGATGATGATGACTTTGATGGGCAGGTTGTATTTCACGAGCGTCGCCATCTCGCCCATCATCATCGTGAAGCCGCCGTCGCCGCAGACAGCGACGACCTGGCGACCCGGATAGGCGACCGCGGCGCCGATGGCATAGGGCAGGCCGTTGCCCATGGTGGCCAACATTCCCGAGCCGGAGAACATCATGTTTTCGCGCATGTGAATGTGCCGTGCGGCCCAGGTGGTCACGGTGCCGGTGTCGCAGGCGATGATGGCGTCGTCGTGCAGGAACTCGTTGAGCGCATGGGTGACGACCTGCGGCTTCATCGGCATGTCGGTGCGCGTGGCTCGCTCGGTCATCAAGTCGTTCCAGGAGCGCATGTCGGTTTGGGCCTGCTGCAAAAACTCGCGTTTCTCCTGGCGATGCAGCAGCGGCAACAACGCTTGCAAGACGCGCCGGCAATCTCCCGTCAGCCCAACGTCGGCGGCGAAACGAAGGCCGATGCGCGTTGAGTCGAGGTCGATCTGCACGCATTTCACCTTGCCTGGCTTGGGGTAAAACTCCTGATAAGGGAAGCCACTGCCGGCAATGATGAGCGTGTCGCAAGAATGGAGGACATCTTGCGAAGGCGCAGTTCCGAGGAGACCGATGCCGCCGGTCGTGTACGGATTGTCATCCGGCACGACGGCCTTTCCCAACAGAGGTTTGACGATTGGCGCCGCGAGCAACTCCGCGAGGGCCAGCACTTCCGCGCGTGCTCCGAGGCAGCCGCGCCCGGCCAAGATCGCCACTTTAGTGCCGGCGTTGATGACATCGGCGGCCACTTGCAATTCATGCGTCGTGGGCATCGGTGAAGGGGGAGCGTACACATCGGCGCTGTGGCCTGTAATGTTGGCATCGGAGCGATGGTTGTCGGACGCATCCCAGTCCTGAATATCCTTTGGAATGGTAACGTGGACGACGGTGCGTCGGGCCAGTGCTGTCTTGATCGCCTCGTCGAGAACGTTATGGACGTGTCCCGCTCCCATGATCCGTTCATTGTAAGCAGCCACGTCCATGAACAGTTTGTCCAGATCGACATCTTGCTGATAATGGGTACCGATCAAATCGTGAAAGGTGTGGCCGGTGATCGCCAAGACCGGCTGACCGTCGCTCTTCGCGTCGTAGAGGCCGTTGAGAAGATGAATGCCGCCCGGCCCGGAAGTCGCCATGCAGACGCCGAGGGAGCCGGTGTATTTGGCGTAGGCACAAGCGGCGAAGGCGGCGGCTTCCTCGTGGCGTACTTGGATGTATTTGAGCTTGTCCTTTTTCTCCCGCCAGGCTTCGAAAATACCATTGATGCCATCGCCTGGAAAAGCAAAAACGGTTGTCACGCCCCAATCCAGCAAGCGCTGGATGATTAGATCGGCTACCTTCTTGGCCATTGGAGCGTCTCCTTGGAAGGGGTGGAAAGCAGCAATTCGTGCATTTTTTGTGCCGGTGCCTGGGAGGACCAGTGCTCCTCTCGTTGCGGCGCGACCGCCCGACCGTTGGCATTTCATTTGCTCGCCATAAAGTCGCCTTTCGCTCCGCGAAAGGTTCTTTCGCGGAGCGAAAGACGACTTTCCGAATTTAGGATTTTCCGCATGCTCCCGCCTTCCGTACCTCCCGGGTGGAACCATAACCCGTCGAGTTTCAAAGCCCGCATGCCCGTTTTGGCTTTTGCGCTCATCGGTTTTGGAATCGCCGTTTATCTGGGGCTATATCAATTGGGCGTCGTCGCAGCCGTGTGGGAGCCGTTCTTCGGAGACGGCAGTGAAGTGATTCTCAAGACTTCGAGCATAAGCCATCTATTGCCCATACCAGACGCATTGCTCGGGGCATGCGTGTACTTGGCCGAGTTCGCGGTCAATGCGAGCGGGGGGACAACTCGTTGGCGAACGCACCCCTGGCTTGTCATTCTTGGCGGTCTTATCGCGCTGGCGTTGGGCTGCGCGGGCATCGCATTGGCGATATCCCAGCCGGTGTTGTTTCACGCCTATTGCACGCTCTGTCTGGCGTCGGCTGCCTGCTCTATTTCCATCGCGTGTTTGGCGATAGCGGAAGTCCGGGCGACGCTGCGTTCTCTCAAGCATCATCCCGCCGCATTGACGAGGTGAGACGGGACGGCTTTCCTGTGGCGTCCGTATGGCTGACGCCTCAGGAGAGCCGTCCATTCGGGTCAGTTTTTTTAAGGAGGAGTATAAATCGTGACAAAAACAAAACCGGAAGTCGTCGTCATCACCGGAGCATCGGCGGGAGTTGGGCGTGCTACTGTTCGCGCATTTGCGCGCAGGGAGCGCACATCGGACTCTTGGCGCGAGGTCGTGCGGGACTCGAAGGCGCGCGGCGTGAGGTGGAGACCTTGGGTGGCCAAAGTGTCGTCGTTCCCACCGATGTTGCCGACGCGGATCAGGTGGAAGCCGCGGCGGCGGCGGTGGCAAAGCAATTCGGACCTATTGACATTTGGGTCAACGACGCCATGTGTTCAGTGTTTTCGCCCACCAAGGAAATGACGCCGGCAGACTACAAGCGCGTGACGGAGGTGACCTATCTCGGATTCGTTTATGGTACTTTGGCAGCGCTAAAAAGAATGCTGCCGCGCGATCGGGGCATCATTGTTCAGGTCGGCTCGGCGCTCGCTTACCGCGGCATACCCTTGCAATCCGCTTATTGTGGAGCAAAACATGCGATTCAAGGCTTCACCGAATCGGTGCGCTGTGAATTGATTCACGACCATAGCAATGTCAAGATCACGATGGTGCAGATGCCCGCACTTAACACGCCTCAGTTCGACTGGGTCAAAAGCCGGCTCCCGCGCAAGCCGCAACCCGTGCCGCCGATTTACCAGCCGGAGGTGGCCGCCGACGCCATCGTGCATGCGGCCCATCATTATCGGCGCGAGTGGTTCGTCGGCGGCTCGACCGTGGTGGCCATCCAGGGTAACAAGGTGGCTCCGGGCTTTGGCGATTGGTACTTGGGTCAACAAGGTTATGGCGCGCAGCAATATGATGGCGCAAAAACCCGAAACAGCCCGACAATCTTTACGCACCTGTCGATGAAGACACTGATCACGGAGCGCACGGCGATTTCGATAGCCGAGCGCATCCTTATAGCGTGCAGCTCTGGGCCGACCAGCGCCGTTCGTGGATTGCGTTGGCAGGCCTGGCCGGTGGCGTCTTTGATGTCGTTTGCAATAACGGCCGGTGGTGGCGCGGCGGGTTGCTTGGCGCGTCCTCGGCGCGCTGGGCTTGGCGGCTATGGCGTTGAAATCAAATTCAAAGCCTGCCGGCGATACGGACGGCACCGGACGCCCTGACGGCGCCCAGTTGCCGCCCAAAGGAGCGCGGGAGCCTGTGTCTCCTTCCACGGTATAGCGGCACGCGCTTTGCGTATTAAGGTGATGGAAGGAGAGCAAATAATGGATACCACAAGAGTTCCAACAAGTGCCCGCAATTTGGGTTTTGTTTCACTGATTTTCGGCGTGCTAGGCGCCGTGCTTTACTGGTGGACCCCCATGGGGATGGTCTTGAGCTTGGCTGGCTTGCTCGTGGGGTTTTGCGGCTGGATGTTTGCCACTGCACATACGGCTACCAATCGATTGTTGATAGTCGCCTTGATCGTTTGCGCCGCTGCGCTGATTTTGAATCTCGTCATCGCGGACTTGGGTCTTGAATTGGTTCGTTTTCACGGCTTAAGGCGTTAAAGACGATGAGCGTGGGACGGCTATTCTGAGCCGTCCGCCCAGGCGCTCACGAGAAGTAGTTCTATATATCTAATCTGCGAGGCTGGCGCGTGCGACATTTCGCATTTTGGCGAGACCCGTGCGGGCCACGGTCAAGGCGTCTTGCCGCCAAATATCGCGGTTGAACAATTCCAATGATAAAACCCCATTAAAGCCAACCTTCCGCAAATCGCGGAGCAATGCAGGCAATGGCGCGACGCCGTCGCCCGGATACACACGTTGGGCGTCGGTAATCTGAGCGCGGCTAGGGTCGGCGGGATAATCATTCATGTGAACGACGTGAAGGCAGGAACCGCTCAACAACTTCAATGTCTTGAAGCCGGATCCTCCCTTATATAAATGGTACACGTCCGCCAACACGCACGCATCGGAGTGACCTGTCTCGATCGCGACCATGGCGCATTCGCTCAACCGGCCTAATGATTTGGAGAAACCCCATAGCTCCAACTGAGGTACGATGCCGAGCGGCGTGCCCACTTCGATGAGAGCGCGATAGCGCTCCGCTGCTTTGGCAAGCGATAAATCCGTCTGGTTCGTGGCCCCGACCGGAGGAGCCGCCAAACGTTTGCCGCCGATCTGGCGCACCATGTCCATGGTACGCCGCGAATCTTCCAGCCCTTTGCGGCGCCGGGCCTCGTCGTCCACGATCCACTCGGTGAACCCAATGGCGCTCTCGACACGCAAGCCTTCATCCGCGATGCGCCGGCCAAGATCACGCAACGTGCCGCCGGTCTGCACGTGGCGTTCGAGTTCGTTGATCCATGGCTCGATCGCCTGATAACCCGCCTGTGCGGCGATGCGGACTTCCGCGTCGATCGGCAGATTCTGCCCCCGGATCGTGCTCGTGTTGAGCGAATAAATGAACGGATCGCGAGTCGGTTCTTTAGCCGCCGCCAAGTTATGACCGGATAACCCCAAAAGTGCGGCACTCGCGAGCACTTCGCGTCGGGTAGGCGTGGCAGTCATCAAAGTGGTCTCCCCAAAAGGCACCTCAACTTGTCAGTATCGGATTTTACCAAACGAATGCGGTCTGGCCAGCAAAGCTATTCGGCTTGGATGCAGGCCGCTATGCCGCGGCGATGTTTGCGGCCGCGGTCCTGTTAGGAATGACGAGCCGGTCGCATGCCTTGGCGATGCGCTTTTGACATGTCCGCGAACGTGACCTAGCCTTGTCAGAACTGTGTTTTTCTTGGAGTGCGCCCACGATGGACAGTCAAGCCGCTTTGGATGTTGCGCGTCAGGCCCAGGCCGAAGAGCGGCGCGCCGGTCCTCGTTATCCGTGTCTGATTGAAACGACCTGCCGGCAGATAACCAGGGGCGGAAGCACGAACTGGCCGGCACGCACCGTGGATGTGTCGGCTGGTGGTATCGCTTTGGTGCTGGAGCGCCGTTTCGAGCCCGGCGCGGTCTTGTGTGTTCGCCTGGAAAGCCCGGATGGTGAAGTATCGCGAGACTTGCTGTTGCGCGTCGTGCATGTGTTGGCCGACATGGATGGCTCATGGCGGCTGGGGTGCCGGCTCGCGGGCGAATTGGAAGAAGATGAATTGCGTGCCTTGCAAGCCGCACGTGTGCGGCCTAGCGAGCCGGACTGCCGGGCCTGGATGCGGTTTGATTGCAATCTCACGACACGATGCTATTCAGTCGCCCCGGCGCTTCCCGAAACCTGGAACGCACGCGTGCTCGACGTGTCCGCGGGCGGAGTCAGCCTGCTGATGCCGCGTCCCTTCGAACGCGGCACCTTGTTGCGTCTGGAGCTTCCCGAAAACGGTGATTGCGCCGGGCAGGAACTCCTGATTCGCGTGCTCCGAGTGCAAAAATCTGAAGCAAATGGTTGGGCATTGGGCTGCGAATTAGCCGAGCAACTCGACGATGCGGATTTGGATCGCCTTCCCGAAGCAAGCCGCTAACTACGTGCGCAACTCGGTCGGGATACATCCGCGCCGCTCGTACTCCGCGAGCGCCGCCAAGCCGTCCGGACAAAACGGCTCTATCTGAGACCGTTCCCCTACTTCAGCAAGCGCCAGGTATTCGCCGCGCACGATTTCCTCGGGCTGCAATCGTAGCGCTCCGTCGTGTGTCGCTTGATAAACCATGGCATGAGTGATTGTGCCCGCGCCGACGTAGCGGAATGGAAACAACCCCGTGAGCGGCGTCTCAAGTCCAACCTCTTCGGCCAACTCTCGTTTTGCCCCAGCGGCGAATGACTCGCCGGCAGCCAGCACGCCGCCTATGGCGACGTCCCAATGCGACGGAAAGACATCTTTGGTGGGCGTGCGTAGGTGCACGAAAAGCTCGCCGCGCTTGTTGAAGAGGAAGATATACGTGCAGCGATGGGGCAGCCGGCGCGTACGCATTTCGCGGCGTGTCACCACGCTCACACTGCGGCCGGCGTCATCGACGACATCGACCCATTCTTCGTCGGCGGATGGCATAAATCTTGTAGGTCCCGCCTGCCGGGCGGGACTTGTCCATCGCATGGCAATTGGTGCTGCACAACCCTCTACGAGTCCCGCCCGGCAGGCGGGACCTACGCAATGATCTCGTGGACGACCCGGCCATGAACGTCGGTCAGGCGAAAGTCGCGGCCGCTATAACGATAGGTGAGTTTCTCGTGATCCAGGCCCATGAGATGGAGGATGGTCGCATGGAGGTCGTGGACATGCACGCGCCCGTCGACGGCATGGACGCCAAACTCGTCCGTGGCGCCGTGGACCATGCCCCCTTTGACGCCGCCGCCCGCGAGCCACATGCTGAAACCCAGGCTATGGTGGTCGCGGCCCTTGGCTCCCTCGGAAGTCGGCGTGCGGCCGAACTCGCCACCCCAAACGATCAAGGTGTCTTCCAAAAGGCCCCGCGACTTCAAATCGCGGATTAAAGCCGCGATGGGACGATCCGTTTTCTCGCTGTGCTTGCGATGATTGAGGATGTCGGCGTGGTCGTCCCACGGTTGGCCGTTGCCATAATAAATCTGGATCATGCGGACGCCGCGCTCGGCCAGCCGGCGCGCCAGCAAGCAGCCATTGGCAAACTCGCCGTCGCCATAAAGCCGGCGCGTCGCCTGGGTCTCGCGATTGATGTCGAACGCTTCCACTGCCTCACCCTGCATTCGGAAAGCCATTTCGAGCGAGGCAATGCGGGATTCGAGTTGCTCATCCGGCCCGCGCTGGTCCAGGTGAGCCTGGTTCATCTGCTGAAGGAGGTCCAATTGGGATCGCTGCGCGGATGGACTCAAGTAGCGGTTGTTCACATCCTGAATGATGGTCCGCGGATTGATGTTGCTATTGTTGATATGCGTGCCCTGATAGATGCCGGGCAGGAAGCTATTGCTCCAAAGTTGCGGGCCGACGACCGGCTTACCCGGGCAAAGCACAATAAAGCCGGGGAGGTTTTGATTGTCCGAGCCCAGCGCATACGTGAGCCAAGATCCCATGCTCGGACGAATGGGCTGCATATTGCCCGAGTTCATGAGCAACAACCCTGGCTCGTGATTGGGGTTGTCGGTCCACATCGACCGAATGACGCAAATATCGTCGATGCAACGGCCCACCTCGGGAAAAAGTTCGCTGACCTCGATGCCGCTTTGACCATGGCGCTGCGCGGTGAAGGGCGAGCCCATCAGGGGCGCCGTGCTGCGGCGGTTGCGGCCCGTCCGCATGCGCCGGGCAAAGTCTCGCCGTGGTGGCGCGTCAATTCAGGTTTGGGATCGAAGGTATCGACATGAGACGGCCCGCCGTTCATGAAAAGAAAGATCACCCGCTTGGCGCGGGGCGTGAAGTGCGGCGGCTTGGGGGCCAAGGGATTGGCCGCCGCCGGAACATTCGCGGATAAAAATCCGGCGTCGGCAAAGGCGCCCGCCACGCCAAGGGCGCCAAAGCCGCCGCCAATGCGCCGCAGCACTTCACGTCGTGTTAGCATGGCATTCCTCAATCGATAAACAAAAACTCATTTGCGCTTAAAAGCACCTGGGCATATTGCTCCCATCGGCTCAAACTAACGCCGGCTTTTGGCGTATCTTTCGCGCTCAAAAACGCCATTCCTAAATTCAGATCGCGCGCCGTCGCTGGTCGGCCATAGAGCAGCGTAAAGGCCTCGCGAATCCGCGCGGAGTCATTAGCGGCCGACACGGCTAAACGAGTCGCCAGCGCCTTGGCATTGCGGACCATGAACTCGCTGTTAAGCACGAACAACTGTTGAAGCGGCACGGTGGTCACGGTGCGGGCGTCGTTGGTGATGTTGGGATCGGGGAAATCGAACAGGCGCAACAGCGGGTTAAGCTCGTGGCGGCTCACCCTTCCGTAAAGGGTCCGCCGCCGATTGTCGGCACTGGCCAGGTTGGTCGAGGGTCCGCCGATCGTGGCATCGAGCGTGCCTGCCACCGCCAACATCGAGTCGCGCCACGCCTCCACTTCTAGGCGGCGACGGTTCATGTGCCAGAGCAACTTGTTGTCGGCATCGACGTCATTGTCGCTCGCATCGAAGCGGCTGCTCGATTGATACACCGCGGAAAGCATGATCGCTCGATGCATCTCCTTGATCGACCATCCGGAAGCGATGAAGCGCGAGGCCAAGTAATCGAGCAATTCAGGATGGGTGGGAGCCTCGCCCAGGGCCCCGAAATTACTAGGCGTACGCACCAGTCCCTTGCCGAAGTGGTGTTGCCAGATTCGATTCGCCATGACTCGCGCGGTCAGCGGGTTGTCCTTGGAGGCGATGGCGTGGGCGAGTTCCAGCCGGCCGCTTCCCTTGGCAAAATTCTCGTGGGTGGTGTCGGCCAGAATGGTCAAAAAGTGGTGCGGTGCTTCTTCGCCCAACGTCGCCGCGTTGCCGCGTACATGCACCCGCATGACCACGGGCTTGCCATCCTTGAGACCATGGACGAACGGATATTTCGGTGCGACCTTTTTCTTTTTCTGCTGCTCGGTTAACGCTTTTTTCGCCTTATCGACCTCGGCGGCCGGGACGAGCGGAATCTCCGCGTATTCCGTGCTCGCGATAATGCCCACGAGACTGTAATAATCCTTGGTGGGAATCGGGTCGAACTTGTGGTCATGGCAACGAGCACATGCGACGGTCAGACCAAGAAAACCGCGCGAGAGCGTGTCGATGCGGTCGTCGTATTGATCCAGACGCTTGGGGTCGCCGTAGTAGACGGGGCCCAGCGCGAAGAAGCCAAGTGCCGGCGCGTTTTCGAGGCGATCGGGCAAGTCCAACAGATCGCCGGCGATCTGCTCCATGACGAAGCGATCATACGGCATGTCTTCGTTGAAGGCGCGAATCAGCCAATCGCGGTAGCGGTAGCCCTGCGGATATTGGCGTGCCTCGAATGTGTGGGCCTGGTCTTCGCCGTAGCGGGCGACGTCAAGCCAGTGCCGCGCCCAGCGCTCGCCATAATGAGGCGACGCCAGCAAACGATCGACGACCTTGGCAAACGCCTCGGGGGAATCATCTTGCACAAAGGCGTCGATCTCTTCGGGCGCCGGCGGCAGACCGATCAAGTCAAAAGTGGCCCGGCGGATCAGCGTGCGTTTATCCGCCGGTCCGACCGGACGAAGCCCCTTCTCGATTAATTTGGCATCCACAAAACGATCGATATCGGTCTTCGCCCACGACGACCGCATCCCCGAAGACGGCGCGGGCGGGTCGGCGATCGGCTGGAACGACCAAAACGCTCGATCTTTGGGCAGAATCTTGAATGACTTATCCTGAACTACCGGGCGCACCACATGGGCCGTCTCCGGCCACGGTGCGCCTTGCTGAATCCAGTTTGTCAGGGCAACGATGTGCTCCTTGTGCAATTGCCCTTTGGGGGGCATCTTTAGCTCGTCCTGATAATGGAGCGCTTTAAGGAGCAAGCTCTGATCGGGATGACCTGGGACAATCGCCGGTCCGCTCTCGCCGCCCATCAACAGCGCCTGCCGCGAGTCAACACGTAACCCGGCCTTTTGTTTGCGCTCGCTGTGGCAATTGAAACAGTTTTCCGCGAGGACCGGCCGAACGGACCGCTCGAAGAACTCCGCGGCTTGCGCCGGGGGCATGACCGGATCGGCGCCCCGCGTGCGTGGATCACCTGAACTCGCGATCAGGCCTAAAGCCAACACCATGGATAGCGAGCGCATCGCGAAGACCCTCGAAGGCGGGCGGGCAAGCAGGCGAAACGTCTGGCAGGAACTTCATTTTCGACAATTACTCCGCCGTGTCAAGCAAATAGTGGCGCGGGCGGCGGCGAATGTGACTTATGCAAATCAGCGAGCCGCTTTAGGCCAAACAACGCGCCCCGGCGATGTGGTGCGAATGCTGTAGAGAGTTCCGCCGCCCGTGATATATAGCGTGCGCAAGTCGTCGCCCCCGAACGCGCAATTGGTCACTTCGTCGGTCGGCACCGGCAAGAAGTCCAAGAGCTTCCCCTCCGGGCTCAGCACGTAAATACCACCCTTTTTGTCGGTCGCCGGCTCGAAGGGAGGATTGGGTTTATTGAGCCCCGCCGCAACGTAAAGCCGCCCGAGTGTATCTTGCTTGAGGCCGTCCGGCCCACGTCCCGTCCCCCAATCGTAGAGCAGCTTGCCACTGCTCACATCCACGGTCCCGGCGTTGCTTAAATCAAAGCGCCATAGTTTTCGCGCACCACCCTTGGAGTCGTTGTTGTTGTCGGCTACATAAAGATAGCGATCACCCGCCGATACCAGGACGCCGTTGGGACGCTCGACCACCTTATCAATAATTCGGCCGACCTTGCCGTCGAGGTCAATGCGATAAACCGCCTCGACATTTTTACCCCGTGCATCGAACATCTCCATGCTCTTGGGGTTGCCGTAGCGCGGATCGGAAAAATAGATTCGTCCCTTCGAATCGACGGTGATATCGTTGGGCTGGTTGTAACGTTTGCCATCGAAATGATCCGTTAACACCGTGGTTTTACCATCGCGGCCGATGCGCGTGACCCGGCGACTGTCCGGCTCGCAAGCCAATAGCCGGCCTTGGGCATCGAAGAGCAGTCCATTGGTGCCGGCCCCCTGGCGATAAATGCGCGATTTGCCGCTGCGATCCAGCTGCATGATGTTGCCGTTGCCGCTGGTCAGCACTCCCAATTTCGGATCCCACGCCGGCCCCTCGCCCCCCGCTCCGGCCGCCGCTTCGATCTTCAACGTCGCTCCCGGCGCGAAGATCGCATCATCCCCCGCACGAGATGGCATGCTTGCAACTACGAAAATAAACAAACTCACATAACTTCGCACCATTGGCTCACTCCACACATATTGATGTTCAAGCCGCCCGGTTGTGAACCCCGAAATCCGTGGATCACTCCCACTCTAATTGTAAAAAAAACCGCGCCGACCTTGCACAGGTCGGCGCGGTTTGTTGGTTTGTCAGTAAAGAAATTGCGCTAGTGTGCCTGCGGCCAACTTTCTTTGTGCAGAGCCGCGGAAAGCGTTGTTAGGTTCGTCATGGTGGGTTTGAAGCGTGTATTTTTTTCAACCGATCTGGCTTTTTTCGCCGCAATTCGTTTGAGCAATCGCCCTATGCCGTCTTGCGCCAACGGCATGAAGGTCGGCCAATTCATTTTGGCGAAAGCCGAGGCCTGCTGAGGCCGGCACGACGTAAACTTTTTAGTATACCAAACATAAGCCGCGAAACGGGCACTTACGATTAGCGGGTTCATCGGTTTCACCTTTTCTTCGTGGCCAGGAAAACCTATCTGAGTAAATGGAAGTGCAAACGATGTGCCAAGGATCGTGGACCAACGTAGCTACTTGAGCACGTTGCTTTGAGATAAACTGATAGGCGATGGAGACATGATCTCGTTTTTAGGAATGCCATGCCTTGGAAGTTGCGTCATGAAGGTTCGCCGCGCGAGCTTGGCGAGCTGACTTTAGCTCAGATCGTCGAGGGTTTGCGCGACGGTCTCTGGGAACCGACCGACGAAGTGATGGGCCCAACCGATAGCGCCTGGCAAGCGATCGAGAATCATCCGGCGTTGGCGGAAGTGGCCGAAGACATAGAGGCGCCCCCTCGGGTGCGGCACGAGGAGGGGACACATCTTGATTTCAACGCGCTCATTGATGTTTGCCTTGTGCTGCTCATTTTTTTCATCCTGACGACGACCTACGTGAGCGCCGTGCAAAAAGTGGTGCCGCTGCCGACAGTGAGAGCGGACGGCAAAAAGCCTCGCATCGTCGATTTCAAGGACGTG
Source organism: uncultured Planctomycetota bacterium (assembly GCA_963750865.1). Taxonomy (GTDB): domain Bacteria; phylum Planctomycetota; class Planctomycetia; order Gemmatales; family Gemmataceae; genus CAVVSQ01. The sequence goes on along the minus strand of CAVVSQ010000004.1, from coordinate 391,821 downwards.
AAAGACCGCATGATACGCTTGCAGGCAAGCGTGGATGCCGCCGGCAAACCGACGTTGCGGCTGGAGAATCAACCCATCCAGGTGCTCGCCGCCGACGGCGTCACCATCGACCCCGGCAAACTCAGCGAGGCGCTCCAGCCGTATGTTCGGGGAGTCGATCGAAAGACCGAACTGATTCTTGACGCCCACGGCATCACCTGGGGGACCGTCATCGCCATTCAAGACGGTGCGAAAGCGGCGGGGATTAGCGCGATTCATCATTTGTTGAAGTGACGGGAGCAGAGTTCCGAAGCCTTTAGGACATTGGAAGTCTCATTCAGCGGCGTATAATCATTTGGTGCGTTGCCCCTATTGAACCAAAGAATCCGTAACACGTTTTGGCCGGCAAGCGAAAATCGAGGGCCTATCAACCATGAGAGACCGCCATGAACTGCTTAAGCGGATTTCGATTGACCCTCGTGTTTGCTTTGGCCGTCCGGTTATTCGGGGCACGCGGATATGGGTGTCACTGATTGTCGATAATCTCGCCGAAGGCGTCGCGGAGTCTGAATTACTGGCGGCATATCCGCAACTTAAGCCCGACGACATTCGAGCGGCGTTGGCCTTTGCGGCGGAGATGACACGGGAACGAATCATACCGATTCCGATGGAACCGGTGCGGACATGAAGCTCAAGCTTGACGAGAACTTCGACGCTCGGCTTGTGCGGGAATTGCAAAAGGAAGGCCTCGACACCGATACGGTGCTCGGCGAGGGATTGGCGGGAAGCCCAGACGAAACGATTTACAACGCATGCAAGCTGGCTGGTCGAACGCTTGTGACACTTGATTTAGACTTTTCAAACCCCTTCCGCTTTCCACCGGAGGATTCCGACGGCATTGTTGTGGTACGTCCTCCGAAATCGGTGTTCTCGTCGATTCGGGTAACGTTGTGGAGCGCGATCACTCAATTGAAAACGGGCGCGGTGAAGGGAAAGCTGTGGATTGTCGAAGCTGGCCGGATCCGCCAATATGACCCCGACGACAGTGGGGTGCCATAGTTAGCCGGAGTACCGGCTAACTATGCTTTCCACCTGAGATACTTATGGCCGCGCCCCCATCGTCAATGCACGCTTACCAACGATCCTCGCAGGGCTTCGTAGCCCGAGGTGGGCCTCGACATAGTTAGCCGGAGTACCGGCAAACTATGGCACCCAAGCGTGATGGATAACGCTTTTAGTTTTTATAGACCTGACCGTTGAGCCCGACTTGGAGCGTCGCTTCTGGCTCGTAGTGACCGTTGCGCATGCGAAAAACGAAGTGGGTCTCGCGGATGTTATTGGAATTATTGTTGGCGCCTTTGGCGAAGCGAAACTCCTCCGCCGCGATTGCTTCTTCGCGGTCTCTCGGCAGAAACAAAAAGACTTTGCTGGGCACGAAGCTAAGTTTCAGTTCTCGGGCCAGGTCAACCAGCGAGTTGACCTTGGTGTTTTCCCATTGCACCGCGTCTTTGAACTGCTTGATGTTGCCTTGACGAAGATCGACGGGGCGGCGATTTAAATCCTTGACGAAATAGTCTACGCCGCTCGGAGCGCGAAACACGACGACTAGCCCGATCGCTTTGAGTTGATCAACGTGCTCCTTGGCGTTGTTGCCGAGGTTAAAGCGCCAGCGCATCGCGTAAATCTCCGCCTTGGTCGCCAAGCGGCCGCCCATGCCGCCCGCCCCGGAACCCCTTCCCTGATTTCCCATGCCGACCCCGCCCCCAGTGCCGCCCCGTCCATCTTGACCCTTGGGATTGCCGGTGCCAGGCATGGAGATGCGGGCGGCTGCCTTGACCGGCGATTTCTTGGCCTGCTCCTTCGCGTCTTTTTCCAGCTTGGCCAACACGCTTTCCACGTCAGTCTTAGTCTCGGAAAGGCTCATTTCCGGAATGCTCAATTCGATCCTGGGTGCATCTTTGAGAGTCGCAGTCTCGTTGGGAACATCGTTGCTGGGCGTGGGATCGGTTGGGGATGTGACTTCGGTCAGCTTCGGACCCGGTTCGCCCGGCAAACCCGGCTCGGCACCCATGCCGCCGAAGCCGTCGCCGCCACCGGTTATCTGCACGACATCCTGGCTGGGCGGCTTACTGCTCTCGCTGTCGCGCTGAACAAAATAGAGGAGCCAACCGAGACCCACGACGCCAAAGATCAAGCCGTGAACGAACAACGACGTCATCCCCGCCAGCGGCAATTCTTGGTTGGGCGAGTAGCGCTGCCAGAATTCCTCAGCGGGAGGCTGGGAATAAGGCGTTTCCTGTTTCGTCGTTTGGGTCATTGCAACCAGTCTCGGACGTTGTCTAACAGCCGCGCATTTAGCGATGCGGTTTGACGCGTACCGCATGGAGACAGTTCACTGCATGCACGGCTGTCCTTAAGAATACCTCGCATTGGGACCGGCAACAATGGAAAAGCCGAAGGCTGCGGCGCCTATAATTGAATATGTCGCTCATCACTACTTCCGAGGCTGGCCTGTTCTGCGCTGACGGGAATTTTCATATCGATCCCTGGCTGCCCGTCGACCGTGCGGTGATTACGCATGGTCATGCCGATCATGCACGCCCGGGCTCGGCTCGCTACCTAACGACGCGCTTGGGCATTGGTGTCTTGCGGCAGCGCCTTGGACCGGACGCTGTCATTGACGGACTCGAATATGGCACCAGCATTGACATGGGTGGAATTCGCCTGTCGCTGCATCCGGCTGGCCATATCCTTGGGTCGGCCCAGGTGCGGCTCGAGCGAAGGGGAGAAGTTTGGGTAGCCTCCGGCGATTATAAAACGGTGCCCGATCCAACCTGCGCGGCCTTTGAGCCACAGCGCTGCAATACCTTCATCAGCGAATCGACTTTTGGATTGCCTATCTATCGCTGGCCAACTGAGGACCAGGTTTTTGGTGAGCTAAACGCTTGGTGGCGCGCCGCGGCGGCAGCGGGCGTCGCGAGCGTTTTGTTTGCCTACGCGCTAGGCAAATCTCAGAGGATTCTCGCGGGCATCGACGCCACCATTGGCCCCATTTATTGCCATGGTGCCGTCGCAAACATGAACGACGTTTATCGCGCGGCGGATAGCGCGCTTGCCCCCGCGAGGCGTGTGGACGCCGCAGTCGACAAAGCTTGTTTTCGCGGAGCGTTGATCGTGGCGCCCCCGTCGGCGCAGCGTAGTCCCTGGCTTAGACGTTTCGGCGACATGACCACGGGCTTTGTGTCCGGCTGGATGCTGGTGCGCAGCGCGCGCAGGCGGCGCAACGTCGATCGCGGTTTCGTGCTTTCGGATCATGCCGATTGGCCCGGCCTGCAAGGAGCCATCGCGGCCACGGGTGCGGAGCGCATCTTGATAACGCATGGCCAAGTTGCGCCCATGGTTCGCTGGTTGCGCAGAGCGCGGCCTGGATGCTCATGCTCTTGACACGCGATTTGAGGGAGAGCAGGACGAAGTGGGCGAGGAACCGGCGACGGTTGAGACGTAAAGAATGCGTGCTTTTGCCGATCTCTTTCAACGGTTGGACGCGACCAACAAGACGAACCGCAAGTTGGCCGCGCTGGAAGATTACTTTGCATCCGCCCGCGCCGAAGACGCCGCCTGGGCCGTCTTTTTTTTGTGTGGCCACAAACTCAAGCGGTTGATTTCGTCCACCGAGTTGCGAACCTGGGGCGCTGAGGCGGCGCAGATTCCGGATTGGTTGTTCGATGAATGTTATTTGGCGGTGGGCGATCTCGCGGAAACGATGGCGTTACTGTTGCCCCCGCCAACGGAGTCGAGCGGGGCGCCGCTCGCGGAATGGGTGGTCGAGCGACTTGGAAACGTTTCGCCATCTCGAGAAAGTTGAACAACGCGCCATGCTGCGCGACGCTTGGACGGCGATGGATACGCCGCAGCGGCTGGTGTGGAACAAAATTATCACGGGGAGTTTTCGGGTCGGTGTTTCCCAGAGGCTAGTGGTTCGCGCGCTTGCGGAAGTTTCGGGCAAAGCGCCGGCAGACATCGCGCATCGGCTCATGGGAAATTGGCTGCCGACAGCCGAATTCTATCGTGCCGTGGTCAGCACCGATGCCGGCGCACCACGCCTTAGTCAACCGTATCCTTTTTTTCTCGCATTCGCTCTCGACCAAGACCCGCGTGCCTTGGGTCCGCTCGGCGAATGGCAAATCGAATGGAAGTGGGACGGCATCCGCGCAACTCATCAAACGTGAAGGCCAGACGTTTTTGTGGTCGCGCGGCGAGGACCTCATTACCGAACGCTTTCCGGAAATCATACCCACCGCCCACCGCTTTCCTGACGGCACAGTCCTCGACGGTGAACTGTTAGGCTGGCGCGATGGTGTTCTTCCGTTCGCCGATCTGCAGCAACGAATTGGCCGCAAGGCTATCGGCAAGAAAATCCTGCAAGATGTGCCCGCGGCCTTCATGGCGTTTGATTTACTCGAACGGAATGGTGTGGATGTGCGGGGACAAAACTTGCGGCAGCGCCGCGCGTGGCTAGCCGACATCGTGGGGCATTTTCCTGGCCCCCAAAAGATCATCCTGTCGCCGACGCTCACGGTGGCCACGTGGGAAGAGCTGGCGAAACTTCGTGCCGAAAGTCGCTCCCGCCATGTTGAGGGCTTGATGCTGAAGCACCTTGGTTCGGCCTATGGGGTCGGGCGTCAGCGCGGGCCATGGTGGAAGTGGAAAATCGATCCCTATCACATCGATGCGGTTTTGATATATGCGGAGATGGGACATGGTCGCCGGGCAAGTTTGTACACCGATTACACCTTCGGTTTGTGGGAAAACGGCACGTTAGTGGCATTCGCCAAGGCATACTCGGGATTGACCGATGAGGAGATTCGCGAAGTGGATCGTTTCGTGCGCCAGCACACAATCGAAGCGCTTCGGTCCCGTGCGCCAGGTCACGCCGGAACTCGTGTTCGAAATTGCTTTCGAGAACATTCAACGCTCAGGCCGGCACAAAGCAGGTATTGCGGTGCGGTTCCCGCGGATTTCCCGTTGGCGTCACGACAAAAAACCAGGCGACGCGGATACGCTGAAATCATTGCGCGCGATGCTTAGGGAACCAATACCAAGTGCGCGCCAACTCAGCCTTTTTTAGGCCCAATTACGTGATGGTAGGGCGGCTCAAGAGAGCCGTCCCAAAATGGACGATCGCTACCCAATCAAAGGCACCTCAACCAAGTGCTCAGCCAGGAACCAGACCTGCTCCTCGTGCGTGCGGATGACATCGCTGACAAGCAGATCGTTGGTGCCATCGTCGCCACGCTCGCTGGCTTCGCGGGCCGCATCGCGCGCCTCTTGGAGCACGATCTCGTGGGCTTGCAGCAAGCGTGTGATCTGGGCGGAAACTTCCTCCCGACCCTTGGGAGGCCGTGGAATGTGCGTTGTCTCCGCGACATCATGTGCCATGGCAATACTTACGCCGCCCAGCATTTGAATGCGTTCGGCCAGTTGGTCCACCAACTCAGCCTGCTCTTGATAATGTTTATCGAACAAGAGATGCATCTGATAAAAGGTGGGCCCGGCCACTTGCCAATGGTGCTTCTTGTAGAGATCACGCATCGTCAAGGTGTCGGCCAAAATCTGGTTGAGCGCCTCGGCGCCCGCCTGACAGGCGTTCTCGTCTAAACCGTTCGGAAGCCGGGCTATCGATCCGAAGGCCTGCATTTCCTTGCCCATTCGGCTCAAATAGGGTTGGGCACGCGATCCATTCCCTTCGGATTTGTGCATCGACGACATGTCATTTTGAGGCGAAACCTTGGTTTTCATAACTCCAAAACCTCTTAAAACGAATGCTCGTTGGAAAACCCAAAAACGCGCTTCCGTTTCGCGCAAAATTACGGAGCGACAACTGGAAATCGTTGCCGCTCCGGTGGGGAGAGTTGACTACGTCATGGCCGCATGAACGTTGACACTGGATTCAGCGAGTTGCGTTAGCTTCTTATCCGTTGCTGCCTCTTCGTCGAGGGTTTGCTGCAATAGCTGGACGGCTTGCTGTTTACCAAGGCGCCGGGCAAAAGCGCGTGCCGTGCCATATGCCGATATTTCATAATGCTCCACGCGCTGCGCTGCCGCGATCAAGGCCGCATCTTTAACATCGGGATCGCCGTCGGCGTCAATCATTTCGCCGCCCTCGGTGACCAAACCTTTCATCGCGGCACAAGTTTTACCTTCCGCATCGCGGCCAATGGATTGGAAGACGCGTTCGAGCCGAGTGACGTGGTTTTCAGTTTCCCGCAGGTGTTGCTCAAAAGCGGCTTTGAGCGATGGATTGTGAGCCGCATCCGCCATTTTGGGAAGCGCATCCACCAGACGTTGCTCGGCGTCGTAAAGGTCTTGAAGTTGATCGACAAACAAGTCTTCGAACGAATTCAAATGCGTACTGGTGAAGAGTCCCATGGTATTGCTCCTTTATGTCGTTCACCAAAACGATTCCCCAATCATTTAAGAATCCGCAAAACCCATGCCAGCATTGGAGCAGTTTCTCAAGGCAAGCGAGGGACGTAAGCCCCTGATTCTGTGAGTTAGAATCAGAAGGCTTACGTCCTCCATTGGAATCAGGAGGTTCGTCGAAAAAAGTTTTCTTGGGAAATCCGCACTCATTGATGTTAGAATTCGGTCATTGGCGAGTTCTCTTATTGCGAGGGCAGCAGACGTCGTTTCTTTAACGAGGACATGAGCATGGCCGCTTCTTTACTCAGCCGGCGCGAGTTGATGACCTTGGCCGCCGCCGGCGCGGTGACCTTCTCATCTTCCGGTTGGCTCGAAGCACTGGCCGAGCAATCTGCCGGCGATCCGCGGCGGCGCCGGTCGTGCATCCTTTTATGGATGAACGGCGGCCCCAGCCAAATGGACACGTTCGATCTCAAGCCAGGCCATGCCAACGGCGGGCCGTCGCGCGAGACGCAGACTTCCGTCCCTGGCATCCGCATTAGCGAACATCTGCCGCGCCTGGCTCGCCAGATGCAAGACATGGCCATCATCCGCTCGATGAGCACCAAGGAAGGCGACCATGGCCGCGGCTCGTTTTATATGCGGACCGGCTATTTGCCCCAGGGACCGATCCAATATCCGACGCTTGGGTCGTTCCTTTCCAAGGAACTGGGCTCGGATGAAGCGCCGCTGCCCAACTTTGTCAGCATCGCGCCGTTCCGACAATTCAGCCCCACGGCCTATGGACCGGGCTTCCTCGGCCCGCAATACGCGCCGCTGCTGGTCGGCGACATACTCAACCCCAACGGCGGCCCGCAGGGCAACAACTATGACGAGATGCTCCGCGTCCAGGACATGGCGCCGCCCAGCGATGTGACGGGTGCACAATCGGATGCCCGCATCGGTATTCTCGAAGAAATGGAACGCGATTTCGTCGCCCATCACCCCGGCGCCTCGCCGCTGAGCCATCAAACCGCCTACAACCGGGCCGTTCGCCTCATGCGAACGTCCGCGCGCTCGGCGTTCAAGCTGGAGGATGAGCCGAACCGCATCCGCGACGCTTATGGCCGCAATCTGTTTGGCCAGGGCTGCCTGCTCGCCCGTCGCCTGGTGGAGCGCGGCGTGCCCTTCGTGGAAGTGACGCTCGGTTCATTCCAAGGCAACGCGCTGGGTTGGGACACGCACAATCAAAACTTCGACAATGTCCGCCGCTTGAGCGAAGTGCTCGATCCCGCCTGGGCGACCCTCATGGAAGATTTGCGGCAGCGCGGCCTGCTGGAATCGACGCTGATCGTCTGGATGGGCGAGTTCGGCCGCACTCCGCGCATCAATCCTCAGCAGGGCCGCGACCATTTCCCCAACGCCTGGTCCACCGTCCTCGCCGGCGGCGGCATCCGCGGCGGCCAAGTCTATGGCCGCACCACCTCCGACGGCATGAGCGTGGACACCAGCGCCGGCCGCGCCGTCGGCGTGCCCGATTTCTTGGCCACCGTCTGCCGGGCGCTGGGACTCGATCCGGCGAAGCCCAATATGTCCAATGTGGGCAGACCGATTCGGCTCACGGATCACGGCTCAAATGCCATCGCGGAGTTGGTGGCGTAAAAAACGTTGCCACTTAAGTCGCCGCCGTTGGAAGCGCTTATTTGCGCACGAACCAGTAGATGCCGCGGCCCGAGGGAGTATAGGTCATGTAATAGACCTCGCCCATTTCATCCTCGCCGAAAGAAAGCACCGGCAATTTGTGGTCGGCGATCGGTTGATTGGCCACCACACGGCCCTTGGTTTCGTCGTAGCGCAAGGCCCGCAGAAAATTGGTGACATAATCGGCATAAAGGTAGGCGCCTTCCAACTCGGGGATACGCTTTCCGCGATACACGTGACCGCCGGTGATGGATTTGCCCAGGTCGTGATTATATTCCCAAATCGGATCGATCAGATCCTTGCGATGATCAACGCCTTTGGATCCGAATGGATGCAAACCTTCGCGGATGCTCCAACCATAGTTGCCGCCCGCCTTGAGGATGTTGATTTCCTCGAACAGGTTTTGCCCCACGTCGGCAGCCCACAGCTTGCCCGTCTTGCGGTCGAACGACATCCGCCAAATATTGCGAAGCCCATACGCCCACTTTTCGGGGCGCGCCTCCTTGCGGCCCACGAACGGGTTGTCCTTGGGAATCGCGTACGGCAAGCCGTTGTCGCGGTGGGCGACGTCCAGACGCAGCACGCCCGCCAAGAGGACGCTTAAGTTTTGACCATTGCCGAACGGATCGTTCGCGGCGCCGCCGTCACCCAGAGCGACATAGAGATAGCCGTCGGGGCCAAAGCAAATGGTGCCGCCGTCGTGATTCCAGAAAGGCCTGACGATCTTGAGCAAAATCTCTTCCGAGGCGGGATCGGCCTTGTCGGGGTCGTCTTTGCTGACGCGGAAACGTGACAAGACGTTGGTCATCTTTTCCGGCTTGAGCGTGTAAAACGCATAGAATTCGCCGCTCGTCTTGTGGTCGGGCGGAAACGCCAGACCAAGCAAGCCGGTCTCGTTTTCCTTGTCCTGATAAAGAACTTTGTGCTCGATATCGAGAAACACCTTCGTTTTCGTGGCCTTTTGGTCGTTGGGGAAGACGTGGACAACGCCCTGCTGGGTGGCCACGAAAACACGGTTGCTGCCGTCGCCCGCATGGGTAAGCACCAGCGGACGCAACGGATTGGGCACGCCGGCATCGGTTTCGCTTTTCCAGCCGGCCCACTGCAAGTCCGGAAAGGCGACGACGCTATCGAGCGGCAGCGGCGTTTCGTTGATGCTTCTCGCCGGGAACGCGGGCCGTAATCGCGGTCACCGTGCCCGCCTTCATGTCGGGAATCAGCAGCATTTTGCCCGTGGCGTCGAGGCAGAGATCGGCAGCCGACTCGAAGCCCGAGGCGAGCAGCACGGCCTTGGCACCGGGCCGCGGAATAACATGAACGGTGCCGTTCTTCCAACTGCTGATGTAAAGCCGGCCATAGCGGTCAAAGACGACGCCATCGCCCCCGTCGAAGCCTTCGGCGACCTTGGTGGTCGCCCCATCGCTGATGCGGATTCGAAGCAACTCGCCCGAAAGCGAATCGACCATCAGGAGAAAGGATTCGCCGTCAAGCGCCAGGCCGTTGGGCAGCTTGAGGGCGGGGATTGCGCTCGGTAATTGGTGATCTCAAAGACCTTGCCAAAAGGATCGATGCAATAAACCGCACCCTCCTCTCCCTTGAGGTCGCCCGAATCGGTGACGTAAAGATAGCCCTTGGCATCCGCGACTAGGTCATTGAGAAAGAGTGGCGGCCTGGGGAATGCAGCGGCGGGCACGAACACCTCGGCCTTGCCGCTTGCATGTCGATCTTCCAGATCTGGTTTTTGTCCGCGGTGAACAGCCAGCGCTGCCAGGAGGTAAGTCCCTTGGGATCATTGAGGCCTGTTGCGAAAGGCACCGCCTTGCCATCGACCACTTTCATGATCGCGCCGTCGCCGTCCTTGTTGAACTCGCCGATGACGCTAATGTAGATCTTGCCGTCCGGCCCGATCGCGACCGACTCCGGGTTCTTGAGACCGGTGATCATTGGCTTGGGCAGCTTCGATTGCGCATCGAGCGAGCGCGGGCAACAACAACCACAAGGCGGCAAGGGATAGAATGCTTTTCAAGAGAAGAACTCCTGCAAGTGCGAGGGGTGAAGTAAGTTCATGGTTAAAGTAATGAAGTGCGGCGATTCGGGTAGGGTGCGGGCCGGCACACTTGTCGCTCTGCTCGCCGTAATCGCGGTGTGCGGCTGCCGCCAAGATCAAGTTCAATCTCAACAAGAACCGCCTCAAATTACCGGCGTGCCTGCCGCGGAAGGAAACCTTCCGCGCCGATTGCAAGGCACGCTATCGTGCTCCACATCCCTCTGCCATGGCGGCGCCAACGTCGGCCATCCTTTCAGTGAAGTGGTCACGTCGCGCGCCATCGACCCCCACGCAAGCGCCTACGAAACACTGCTAACTTCGGCATCCAACGCAATCGCCCAGCATCTATGGAAGGGAAATACGCAAGCCCACGAGGCGCCGCTCTGTCTCAAATGCCACGTAAACCCCAGCTACGAACACTCCGCGTCGAACTTTCGTAACCAAGACGGCGTCGGCTGCGAAAGTTGCCATGGCGCCGCTGAAAAATGGCTCACGCCGCACTATCGCCAAGACGCGTGGGGCATGCTCACAGCGGTGGAAAAGCGAGCCCTCGGTCTGGCCGACACCAAAAGTCTGCCGGGCCGAGCGACGGTGTGTATCACGTGCCACGTCGGTACGCCGACGGCTGCCGTCGATCACGACCTCATCGCCGCGGGACACCCGGCACTGCGCTTCGAGTTCGCGACTTATTTCGCCAATCTGCCGGCCCACTGGGATGTCGCCAAAGACAAAAAGGCAAATTCAGTTCAAGGTCTCGACTTTGAATTGCGGACCTGGAGCGTCGGCCAACTGGTCAGCGCCGCCGGGTGCACTCGATCTGTTGGCTCAGCGCGCCACGCCGGCAAGCGGCTTAACTTGGCCCGAGTTGGCCGAGCTTAATTGCTTCACCTGTCATCATGATTTACAAGTAAAAAGTCGACGCCAGGATGCCAAGTACCTAGGCGAAAGCCGTCCCGGAGAGCTTCAATGGAGCGATTGGTATTCCGCTCAGCTTCCAGCGTTGCTTGCCGACGGATCCGACGCATTATCCGCTGCTTTAAACCGCTTTCTGGACTACCGCAAGAAACACGGCATTTGCCTTGGCGACGGCGACCGAGCGAGCCTATCGAGGCAAGCGAAGGAGACCGCAATCCTTCTGCGGACGGCCGCCCGTGCGCCATGCAAAGGTCCAATGATTTGAGCAAATTCCTAACTCGGCTACGAAGCCGCGAAACGTTAAACGACTCGTGGGATGACCACACACAGCAGTACTTGGCGCATGCTCGCGTTTTGGCAATTGAACAAAGATAAGAAGCAACTGCCCAACCCAGAGCTAGGGCAGTTCATCGACAAGCTGCGAAGTGAAATCACATTTCCCAAAGAATACGACAGCCCGAAAATGCCGCGCACGCCGTAAGCGGTTTTGCTTTTGTCGCACGGTTAACCCGCTTACTGCGTGCGCGGCCCCTTAATTGACGCGTAAAAACGTGTCCAGCGTCACCGACCGCCGCTGGGCCGCTTCGTGCGGACAAGCGGTCACGCAGGCGGGTTCCTTGCCGAATTGGCCGCTGCACATATCGCACACCACGGCGGTTTGCATCACCCAATCCTGTTTGTAATCGTCGCCGGCCACCGAGCGATCCACGACCGGCGGGACATAACCGGTGATGCCGGCTTCAAGGAGCAAATCTCCGTAAGCCAGTTTTTCCAGCGATGCCTCGACCGCAATCTCGTTTTGACCGGAACGCAACATGGGGAGCGGTGCCGCTTCGCCAGGAAGCATCGGCGGCGCCGGCGCGCCGATTTGCGTGAGCATCGCTTCCCAATTCCAGCCTTTTTGTTTGGCCTCCTTATCGTCGAGCCGGCGCAAGCTGATCGGCTGGCCATTGAGGCTCGCCGTCAGCGCCGATGCATCCGAGCTTAGATGGAGCATGAACATCTTGCTGGCTTTCACGGCGGCTGAAGTCAGCTCGAAGCTATAGGTGAATCGAATGGGCTGGTCCGAAACATACATTGCATCAAAATCGCGATTGAAACGGAACGGCGTGGCCCCAACCTGGGCAGGCCCCCTTCCCTGCCGATGCTGCCAACCCATCACCGACCGCGGCAACACGCCGATCGTGTGCATTTGAATCGCGTCATAAGGGCAGTTCAGCGCGCACCGCGAGCAGCCGATGCACCAATCCTCGATGACGATTTGCCCGTTGTCGCCTTTATGAATCGACCCGACCGGGCAACCGATCAAGCAGACCGGGTCTTTACATTGCCGGCATGTTGCCGGGACCAAGTAATTCTTGACCTGCGAATTTTCATACGCCTGCATGCGCGGGCCTTCGAGAAAAAGGCGGCTGCGGCCGTCACGCGGTCCTGTGTTGCCAAGCACCGGCAGCCAATCGAACCAGCCGGGGCTGTGGCTAGTCACGCAGGCCTCGACGCATTTGTCGCACCGTGTGCAGCGATCCAGATCGATGAGCATCAACTTTTGGCCCTGGATCAAGCCGAGTTCATCGAACTGCTGGGCGATGCTGTCCTGTTGCCAGACGGGAAGATCAAGCCGTGCCGTGGTTGCCGCCTGGCGCTCGGCCGCGACGCTCTGGACACGCTGGACACTGGTTGACCCTCCCACTGATTTCGCGGGCGCTTGATTGCTTTCCGCTAGCAGTTCTTGGTATAGGTGCTTGCTGACATAAACCAGGCGAACGCCGCCATAGCGATCATCGGATTGGCCGTAGGCCAAGCACGTAGCCGTGCGCGGGCCGTCGTTGAGCAAGCCGATTTCGCCGATGAGCGCGGCATCGGCATCGGCGGCCGATGCTGACGCAGCCCACTCAGGCGCCGACCGATAAGCCAACACGCGTGGCGGGAGCACGCCGAAGGGCACGATGAGGCCTGGGAAAAGAGCCTCGAGAAGTTGGCGGCCCAAGCGACGAATTCGAGCGGCGTCGTCTTTTTTGAGAGCCGCTATTTGCTTCGCCTCATCGGCCAGCGCCGCATTAGAGCCGCTAAATTCGAAACCTAGTGCCGCCGCGCAATCCTTGCGTTTGATTAAATCGTTGAGCGCGTACAGCAGGTCACGCCTTTCGGCGTCCGTCGGTGATGTAGGACGGCTCTCCTGAGCCGTCAGCGAATGCGGACGGCTCAGGAGAGCCGTCCCACGTATTAGCTCCAAGAGTTTTTGTCGTGGGCCCGGAGCATTTCCGCCCTCGATTAAGGCGGCGTGGAAGCCGGGCCAATCGCTGATCGACTCCTCGCCAAGCAGAGCGGACATGTTCTTGACGATTTTGACGAAGCCCGAACGAATGATATACAGCCCATCCGGCCGATCATGTTCATCGAAGATTAGCTCGCCCGGCAGCAGCGTTTTGAGCTCGACGCCGTCGCGCAGCTTGGCGTAGGCGGCTTCGCTCAAATTGCGGAACAACTCCAGGTTGCGCAATTGCAGTTCGAGAAAGCGCTTTTTATAGATGTCGTCCAGTTGGTTGCGAAACGGCCCCGTATTGATCTTGTCGAGAACGTTGCGCAGAAATTCCAAGACATAGCAAGCGCATTCCGCGCGCACGGTCGCCGAGCGTGGGATGCGGTAGAGGCAACTCAACTCACCGAATAACTCCCCTTCGCCCATGTAAACCGTGCCCGTAGCGGATGCTTTTTTTGACGGGCTTTTGGTTTCGCGGCTAATGGCCAGCACGCGCTCCGGTACGCCCGCTGAGCCGGCCGAAGGGAGTTTGAGAACCGTCGCATTCTGCCGCCGTCAAAACATAATACGCGGTGTATCCGGGATCGTTCTCAACGCAAATGTTCTCGCCCGGCCGCGAAATGGCGGAGCACGATGGTTCCGGGCAAGTGCGCAAGTCGATGCGTTCGTATTTCACGTCCTTGAAAATCGAGACCGACTTGAGTTGCTCATAGGTGATGTCGGTGCCGGTCGCATCCTGGGCGTCGGAGATTTTGCGTTCCCGTGCATTGCGCGGTTCCAGGCGTGCCGGTGGTTTGATGACGCGCGTGGCCATATTTCTATGCTACCTGCTTCTCTCCAGAACCTCAGTCAAATTGAATTTACCGTCCGGGCTCCGCTCCCGAGTGCGATCGTGGTAGCGATGGCACTCGACACAGGTATTGCGAGCGCCGCCGCTTGGCCGATGGCACTCCTGACAGGTGATTAACGTCGGCAGCAAAACGTCGGCCGCGGTCGTGCTCGCGGCCACCGCGATGGTGCCCGCATTGCGGTCATGGCATTCGACGCAACTCATGAGCCGATGGCTGCCGTGATTGAAGGCGCTGTGCGTGTACCACCGCGCGGGAATGCCGGTCGGTTCAAAAGTCGGCAAACCGTCAGGCCGAGGGCCGGAAGGCGACTCAACATGGCAATGGCTGCACATCGTGAGCGGCGCCTGTTTATTCCATTGTTTGTTCATGAACACCAGCTGTTCCAGGGTGTCCGCCTGCTTGGTCGCCCAGGTCCATTGCCCTGCGCTGATCGGCTGACCGGAGCGCCACGGCAACGGCCTGGGCAGCGATACGGTTGGCCCGGAGGAGACATTATTTTCTTGCGCGAAGGTAATAAGGCGGTCACGCAGCACCGCCCGAATCACCGCGGGTTCCTTATGTGGCAATGGCGCTTGGCTAAATTCCAGCGCCTTCTTTTTAAGGTCGCCACTAAACTCACCGACCAACCCCACATTTAACTGATGACAGCGGGCGCAGTGATCCTCATAGCGAATCGGCCGCGGATATTGACGAGCCTCGTCCATCTGGTGGCAATCGACGCACGTCAATTTAGATCCAAGATTTTTAAGATCGCCGCGGACACTCTGCCAGTTCTCGGCACGGCGTAAATCGTCGAGAGCGAGGTCCAGATGTGCCTTATGGCTAAACTTGATCTTGGACGGATCCTTGCTTCCTTTAAGCGACGAACGAAATTCCGGATGGTCAAGATTGAAATTGGTGATCGAAGGGTTGTACGCCGTCTTCTCCCCGGGTTTCAAGTGACCGTTAAGATCGCCATGACAGCTTGCGCATTGGCGGTCAGCGACGTGCGCTGCCAAGGATGTGTGCCCTTGATGTTCACGATGGCAGGAGGCGCACGCGGATTCGTGCAATGCCGACCCCCCCTGCCCCCCCTTCGTAAGGGGGGGAGCGATATTGTGTGCCCCCTCCGTAAGGACGAAGGAATTCGTGGCGTGGTGCGGCGCGCCGTCGTGGCATTGCAGACAGCTCTTGTCCGAGGTCGAGACCCTGGGTACCGACGAGACCAGGCGCAACGGCGGCCGGAAGGTTTCGTCGTGGCAAGTAGCACAGTCGTGATTGAACAGAGCGTGGGCCGTCGAAACGGGTGCCGCCTGATGCACCTTATGAAGCGCCGGCACCATGCTTGCCACGCTGATCGCCGCAAAGATTATCGTGGTGGTCAGGGTTAGATAAAAGCGCAAGGATTTTAGCTTGCGCGGCCGACGAAAATAATCCAGGGCGTACCAGCGCGAAGTTGCGCGGATAGGGACTTTCGTCCTTCTTCTTCTCATCAAATTCCTTGCGCTGGGCCGAGAGCATGGCGATCCGTTTCCCAATAGTGGGGCACGTTTCGAACGTGCCCGGACTGCCGGCACGTTGGAAACGTGCCCCACAAGCGGGTTAGTAATAGAGCGTCATCACTGCATGGGCCAGCATCATAATCAACAGAGCCGCGGATAGCGGCACATGCACGTAGAGCCAACCATGCAGCAAGCGATGGAGACTCTCTTGCCGAGCCAGTCGGCGTCGCTCGTTGCAATACTGTTCCAGCCGGTTCAGCAATTCCGGCATTTTGCACGCGGCGACCTCCACGCCGGGCAAGCTCCGCATCTGAGCGAACGCCTGCACCGTCTTGCCGGCATCGTTGAGCAAATGCGATGTGGATGGCCACCCCAGATAAGGCCGCACCAACTCGGCATACCAATTTTTGACTCGGGCAGCCGTCGCCGCCACGCCGACCACACACTTGGTATCCATCTCCAAGTCGGCCTTTTCACGCAGCGCAGCACACACGCCGGGGATCTGTTCGTAAGGCACCTCGCAAGGGACCTCGAATGTCAGCCAGCGCGGCACGAATTGCTGGATGAGCAGGCCGAATAAGCCAGTCAGAACAACCAAAAAAAAGACGAGGTAAAGAATCCTTTCGAAAAGCCCGCCGAAGCGCATGCCGCTATGGCAAAGAATGAGGATAAAGCTGAGCGACCCGAGCCAAATGTGCCCTTTGAGCCAAAACGCCCGCGAGCCAATGAACCACCAACTCGGCACAAATCGCAGCGCCGTCAAGAGCCAGGCGAACACAATGAGCAACCCGCCAAGGACGCCATACCAGAGCCCGACGGTGCTGCCGCCGGCCAACATTTCTTCGCCTATGGGTTCGAACCACAGACGCGCGCCCACCGCGATGACCGCCAAGCCCGCCGTAGTGCCGCCCCATTTCAAGAGGTGCTTGCGATCGTTGTAAAGCAGCAAATCGCCAATCTCCATGTAAGTCTCGGCCCGCAACAGTATCACTTAGGTGATATTTAACAACTTGAGCGGAGTTTAGCGAACCCGTTTCCGCAATTTCGCGCAGATTGGAGCCAAGCCGTTGACAGGCGAGTCTCTCTCGCGCGAAGATGATCTATTTACGATAAGGCGAGCGGGGGGCGTCAGCCCCCTGATTCTGGCTGCGGCACCGCGCTCCGCTAGCGCGTCGCGGCTAACCATGACTGGGGGTCCTCGTGAAAGCGATCGTGTCCGTGGCTACCATCTACGTCGCGACAATCATCGCCTGCGCTGACGGCACCCGCGCCTCCACCGCAGCTTTCGATACGCCTCGTTTCCTCGGCGCCGGTTCCTGCTCCGCTTCCGGCTGTCACGGCACACCGGGCGCCGTCGGTGCCACGGGCAGCGAATACTCGACCTGGCTCACACAAGACAAACATGCTCGCGCCTACGAGGTCTTATTCCAGCCGCGCTCGCAAAAGATGGTCAAAATGTTGGGACGCAGCAATGCCCACGAGGACACGCTGTGCCTCAGTTGCCACGTTCATTCCGACGTTGCTAAAGTCGCCCATAGATTGCCCGATTCCTTCCGCTCCGACGGCGTCAGCTGCGAAAGCTGCCACGGACCCGGTGAAAAATGGCTAACCGAACATTTCAAGCCATCGTGGAAGCAAGTCTCGACCGAGAAAAAACAAACGCTGGGCATGCACGACACCAAAAGCATTGGCGGTCGAGCCAAAATCTGCGTCGATTGTCACGTCGGGAGCGCCGCCGCGGATGTCAACCACGACTTCATCGCGGCCGGGCATCCACGTCTCAATTTCGAGTTCGCCGCCTATCACGCCGGCTGGACGCGCCACTGGCCCGACCGCCTCGACAAAGACCCGGCCTTCGGCGGCCGCGCGGACTTTGAAGGGCAAGCGTGGGTCATCGGCCAACTCGAAACCGCCGGCGCCGCCCTGCATCTTCTGCAAGCGTGCGCCGCGGATGAGCGCAAGCCTTGGCCGGAGTTCGCCGAACTGGATTGCTATGCCTGCCACCATGATTTGCAGGCCAAGAGTTGGCGGCAACGCGCTTCCGCCAACAAAGCGGGGAGCTTGCCGTGGACTTCGTGGTATGTCGCACAAGTGCCCACGGCGTTGTCGGTCGACAGTGATGCGAAGGCGGCTGCGTTGGTAAAACATTCGCTCGCCAAAATTACAAGCGCAATTGCCGGCAATGCCAACAGGCGACAGATCGGCGCCTCGGCGCACGCGGCTGAACACGAATTGGCTCGCGCCAGTTCCCGGCAAAACAGCCATGAGGGGCTTAACCTTCAGAGGCTTTATGACGCGATCACGGCCGATAGGGAGGACGGAAAGCCGCAAAATTGGGATGAGGCCACGCAGAAGTTTCTGGCACTGGCCGCGGTGCATAATGCTTGGACCGACGAGAAGGATTTCGTGCCGGCGGCACGGTTGAGGCCGTATATTCTCGAATTGCGGGAGAAGTTGAGGTTTCCGGGTGGGTTTGATCCGAGGGTCTACGCCGAAGGCGTTTCATCGCTCAGCCCAGGGTTCGCGCAGCGTACCCTGGGAAAATGAACAAGTCACAAACCTACGCCAAAGGCGTTTCATCAAGGTGTGTGCGATGCCACAGTCATTGGCTCAAATCTACCTTCACATCGTTTTCTCCACAAAGGACCGCAGTTCATTTCTCCACGACAAGGCCATCCAAGCAGATGCGCATAATTATCTCGGCGGCACCTGCAATAAGCTGGGATGTCAAGTGTTGCGCGTTGGCGGCGTGGCGGATCATGTCCATGTTCTTTGCCGACTCGGGCGGACAATGGCCGTCGCCGACCTTGTCAAAGAGCTAAAGCGAAATTCATCGCAATGGCTCAAGGACAGGTCCGGGGAACCCTTCTATTGGCAGAATGGCTATGGGGCGTTTTCCGTTAGTCCAGGGCACGTCGAGGCGTTGCGTGCCTACATCGCAAATCAGGAAGAGCACCATCGAACGGAATCGTTCCAAGACGAATATAGGCGACTGCTGACGAAATACGGTCTTGAGTGGGACGAGCGTTACGTGTGGGATTGAATAGATGCAACCCCTTCGGGGTATGTCTTTCATGCACGAGGCTACCCAGGGTACGCTGCGCGAACCCTGGGCTGAGAGATATAACTCCTTCGGAGTAGGGCATCGCAATGTTCACGATAAACGGGAGTTTTTCTTGCTTGAGCGGGTTGGCTGCATACATTATTCAAAGTGCGTGTCCGAACGCAGTATTTCTTTGAGGATTGATGTTATGACATGGAATGAGATTAAGGAAGCTGTCGAAAAAAATGGAAATGTCCTGACAATGAGCATGGAACAATTGCGCGACGCAAACGGCTCTTCCAAATTGGGTGTAAACATTTGCGCGGCAATTAGCAACGCGCTGGCAGGTACCGGTATAGGTCACATTCCCGTGGAATTGCCAGGTTACCAGTGGGAACAAGTCCGGCTCTTTAAGCGCGGCACACCCGTTGGAGATCTAATATCCACAGTACTGACACCCGGCCAACAGAATGACGCGAAGCTCACCGGACAATTCGCCGCCGGGGGCGTGGATCATGCCGCTATAGTGCAAAAGGTTCGCGAATTGGTTGCCGAATAGCTCAACCACCAGGTATTTAACAGGCAATCATAGTCAAAAGATCCCACTCCCCAACCGGGGACCTACTTCAAAAACGCCCCATAATCCCGTGGATCATCCGTCACCGTCCACAATCTGCCATTCCGCAAATACATGCCTTGCTGTTCTTCCAGGCTCAGCGGCCTGGCGCCGATGCGGCCGAAGACGCCGATGGGGTTGCCGCTTTCGTCGATGGCGCGGTCGCGGTCGAGGGCGCGGCCCACGGAGACGGCTTGGCCGCCTTGGGGCATGGGAAACGTGGCAATCAGTTGGGGCGTGGGGCGCGGGCTGAAACCCTGGTTGCCGGGGGTTTCGGGAGAGGTCAATTGCACGATGCGGAGGCCGTTGCAGCCGTCGGCCAGGTATGCGAACTCGCTGACATAGGTGATGCCGAGCTTGACATCGTTGAGGTCGTTGATGCGGCCGCCGGCGCTGTAAATCTGGTCGATGCGTGGCCGGGCGGGGTTTTCGATGTCGAGGATGACGAGCCCTTGCCCGCCTGCCGCCACATAGGCATAGGTGCGGGCGAGATAAATGCCGCGGGCGTCTGCCAGGTGCAAGAGGGCAAGATGGCGGGGGTGGGCCAGGTCGGTAAAGTCCAGCACGTTGATGCCTTGCGCGTCGCAGACATACGCATAGCGAAACTGCACCTGGATCGCACCGGGTTTCTTGAGTTTGACGACCTCGGTTATTTTGGGCTCGGTCGGCGTGTCGATCGACACGACGACCAGACCGGCGTCACACGAAACATACGCATAGCTCCCCGCGATGGTGATCGCTGAGGCGCCGGTCAAGATGCCGTCGGGATTGAAAGTCACGTCGCGCTTTAAATAATTGTTGAGCGGATTGCCGTCCAGCAGCGTGCCGGCGCCGACAAGGATGAGGCCTTCGCACTTGTCGGCCACATAGAGATAGCCGAAGAGCGGATGCACCTTGGGCTCGCCGTTGGCGGGATTTTGCTTGCGCGTGGGATCGGGTGCCGGCGTGCATGGAGCGGCAACAGCAGCCGCGTATTGGGTCGGTACGTGAAATTTTTGGCCGATCGGCGAGACGGGGGCGGTGGTGATGCGTTCGGAGAATGATTTGTTATCGATGAAGGCGATGTCGAAGGCACGTAGGCCCCCTTCGCCGCAAGCGGCATAGAGATACTCGCCGCGAGGCTGGACTTGCAGGATGTTAGCGCGGGTGCGCGGGTGTTTCAACTTTTCACCGATGTCCAGGCCCGGATGCTCGTGGGCGTGGTCAAGGCGATACCCGAGCTCGACATGGCGACGGAAGTTGTCGGGGAACGCCAGACGATGGAGCGAGCTGCCGATCACCGTCTGCGGCTCGTCTTGCTCGGTCACGGCGACGCCGAAGAGACCGTGATCCTTGGCGGCGACCCAGCAATAGCGGCCCATGAAATTGACGTAGCCGGTCCCTTGCATGAAAAGTTGTGCGAGGACGGCATTGTTGTCGTTCTTGGTGGAGACATGGCAATCGGTGCACGATTTGGTATCACTGCGTCCGGCCAAATTCAGGCTTTCATGCAGCGGTCGGCCCATTTTATCGGTCGGCCCGGCACCACGCACAGTGTGCGGGACGTTGGTGCTGAAGGCGATGCCGGAGAGGCCATCGGCGGAGATTGTTTGCTGCTGCACATAAATGGAGTCGCGGTTGTTGTTGTAGGAGCCGACGTGGATGGCACATGAGGATCGGGCCGGACCGATGCGATTGCCGGTGACGTTACCGTCGCGCGCGAGCATGAAGACATCGTCGCGCAACGTTTGAAAGTTGTAGGCCGTGTAGTTGCGCTGGACCTCGCCGTCGTTGTGCAACGCCGGCATCTTCTTATTCGCTTTTTGCGGCAAATGGCAGCCAAAACAACTGGGATTCCACGCCGAATGACAGGCGATGCAACTCATGTTGTTGTTGGCATGGGCACACTGGCTTTCGTCCGGTTTCCCGGAAGCGTCCCGCGGCAGAGAGCCCCAGGCGAAAGCATCGCTTGTTTTGTCGAAGCGAATCGTCTTGGCCAACTGGGCCTTGACATTGAAGTGCTTGTGCTTGGGATCGATCACGTCCTTGACTTGCTTGACCTCCCAACTCATGGCCTTATCGACCATCGAGTTTTGAATCAGCACATCGCCCTGGCGCTCGAAGCGGCGCTTGCCGAATGGCGTGCGTAAAGCGGCGAGATCACGGCCACCGAGCGAATTACCCTGGCCAGGATCGGCGGCGGCCGGACCGGAGGACCGCAGCGTCGCGTACTTACCCGTGGTCCCGTGGCAATCGATGCACTGGATTTCGATGGCAGCGCGGACCTCTTGATAAAGCTTGGAATTGCCGTGCACATCCTGAACGAAATGGCAATCGATACAGTGCATGCCCTTTTCCAGATGAATGTCCATGAGATGCACCGGCACGCCGTCGCGATTGAGCAAAGATGGCTGACACTGCGGTCCCTTGGCGGCGATCTGCTCCTTGATCTCCTGCTGCACCCGTTCGGGCATTTTGACGGCTTCCATCAATTTTTCAGTCGTCACCGGCGCAATCACTTCGCCACGATTATCCAGCAATTGGCCATGGCGATCCTTCTTGAATACGGCTTTGAAGACCCAACCGTGGCCATTGAAATCGGCGAATTGCGTATGGCGGAGTTGCGGATTGAGATCGGCGACATGTTCCAGAAAATTAGGATCGGACCACAGGCCGCGCGCGGAGGCCTCGTCGGGGTTATTCATCGCTGCCCTGCGTGACGTCCTCGGCAGTGAGCTGCTTTTGCCGCTGCGGATACATGAGTTCCGCGTCGGTTTCCTCATCCCACCACATATAGCCCAGGTAGCTGTTCATCACGTTCGTACCGGGATGAACATGGCAGACGATGCACTGGCTGCTCGGAATCGAGCGCGTGAATTCGTGCTTGATCGGATGGCCGCGCTCATCGTGGGGAATGGTGGGATCTGTGTTTTGCGACATGCCGGCATGGCCGAACTGGGCGTACGGACCGGAATTTACCGGTGAGCGATCATTGGCGTAGACGACGTGGCACGCCGTGCAACCGCTGGAGCGATAATCGCCGGGATGGTCGTTGGTGCCCAGGAAATTGAGCGTCGGATCGAAGAGTCGCGTGCGCAACAGGCTGACGTAGACGGGGTCAGTGCGATTTTCAGTGCCGAGGCCGCGCGTGCTCAGGCGCGTGCGTGGTCGGCCCGATTCCTCCTCGCGTTCAGGGATGCCGGTCTCCGGCCTGAAGCGTCCACCACGTTCAAAGATACGCAGAACGTTGCCCGGCTGCGTCATTTCGAAGCGCGGCAAGGGATCGAGATAGGGGACGACCCCCTTCTCCTTGATCTCGCGTTGCGTTGGCGGCGGCCAAGTTTGCAGGCGTTGCGGAGCACCGTGCATGCTGTAGCTTTCGCCAAAGCGCGCCTGCTTGATCGGATACGAGCCGTTGTTGTAAAGGGCGGCTCCCCAAAGCATGCAGCCGTGCGTCATCATGCTGAGCCGATTTTGCTCGACTTCTTTCGCATGACAATTGCCGCACGCTAGATGCGCAATGCGCAAATCCCCGGGATTGACAAAGCGAATGAACTCCGGACTTTCGTGATTAAGCAGCGTATAAGAGCGCACCGGGTTAGCCGACGATTTCCACGCTCCGGGGAAGCAAGGCTGGACGTGGGCTTGTTCCTTGGTACTGGCTTCCGGATGACCGCCGTGGCAGTCGATGCAGCCAAGCTCGAAGGAGTGAAGCTTGCCGGGCGGAAAATGGGGATCGTGGGAATTCTGGTGGCATTGAATACAGCCGGCGCTCTTGGCGTCGGCGACATCCTTCGATTGCAACAGGGCGTCGAGAGATTGGGATTCGGGGCTCGTGACAACCCCCCCCGGCCCCCCCTTCGTAAGGGGGGGAGGGAATTCGGGCTTCGTAAAGGGGGGAGAGGATTCGGAAATTTTAAGCGGGGGAGATTCGACGACGGCTTGGCCGATCCCGCGCAGCAGGAAGGGGTGCACGCCGATGAGGATCAGGGCAGTCCAGCCAAACCAGGCAAAGCGGCGCGGTTTAGCCTGGGGCGTCTTGTCCACCAAGATTTCTCCACGAATACGATCCCCGTTTAGCCGCGACGCGCAGCGGAGCGCGGGCCGCGCTCCGCTACGCGTCGCGGCTAAACGGGAAGGATATAGCGTGGCTCGCTATAACAAGGTTGGCGACGATGCCGCAAGCCGAATAAATACCCGATTCTTCCGTTGCAAACAGGTGATAATCGAATGCGAAAAATCGCCGCCGAAATGCTGGGAACATTCGCGATCGTCTTCGCGGGCACGGGTGCAATCATCATCAACGATGAAACGGGTGGCACCATTTCCCATGTCGGCGTGGCCTTGACGTTTGGCCTCATCGTTCTCGCGATGATCTATGCGGTCGGCGAAGTTTCGGGGGCGCATTTGAACCCGGCAGTGACTGTCGGCTTTTTCGTGGCGGGCCGCTTCGAGGGGCGATCCGTTGTGCCGTACATAGTAAGCCAATGTATCGGGGCGGTGATCGCCAGTTCTATCCTGAGGCTAATGTTCCCTGGGAGCGCTACGCTTGGTGCGACGCTGCCCCGGGGCGACCCGTTTCAGTCGTTTGTTTTGGAGATCATCCTGACTTTACTGCTCATGTTCGTCATTCTCAGCGTCTCCACAGGCCAAGGAAAAGGGCATCATGGCCGGAGTCGCAGTCGGCGCGGTGATCGCGTGGAAGCGCTGTTCGCGGGACCGATTTCCGGGGCATCGATGAATCCTGCCCGTTCGCTGGCTCCAGCGCTGGTATCAATGCGGCTCGAAGACTTGTGGATCTATTTGACGGCTCCTGTCATTGGTGCATGCACGGGTGTTCTTGCCTGCCGTTGCGTTCAAGAGCCTGGTTGCTGCGGCCGGGCTGCTTGCCGGTCGGAGGAGGCGTGCTCGTGAAACGTGTCGTGTTTGTCTGCGTGGAAAACTCGAATCGTAGCCAGATAGCCGAGGCCTTTGCTCGTATCCATGGCAACGGCCAGGTCGAGGCGTTCAGCGCCGGCTCGCGTCCATCCGGCCGCATTAATCCCAAAGCGATCGCTGCCATGAAAGAAGTCGGCTACGATCTCACCACGCACACGTCCAAAGGTCTAAACGATTTCAACGGCCAAGATTTCGACGCGGCGATCACGATGGGCTGCGGCGACGACTGCCCGTTGGTTCGCGCCAAAAAGCGGTTCGAGTGGCAGATTCCCGACCCCAAGGAAATGACGCCGGAGCAGGTTCGCGAAGTGAGAGACCTGATCGAGACGAAGGTAAAGGTGTTATTGGAAACGTTGTAGGTCCCGCCTGCCGGGCGGGACTTGGGCTTCAAGGTCCCGCCCGGCAGGCGGGACCTACTTAATGAAAAATCGTGAATCGCCCGTCGTTCTCCGCGACCACGGCCGGCAGACTCCAAGTTGCGATGCCATCGGCGAGGCGCCCCGATTCAGTCGTAGGCGTTGCCCGCCTTGTCATAAACCTGCCAGGCCAGAGTGCCGCCACGATTCCAACCCGTACCTTCGGTCCAAACCAAAACAAACGTGCCATCTTTATTGACCGCCAGGGCCGGCAGTCTGCGGTCGTTGGCCGGACCAGGCGCCGCTTTTGGTGGCGTATTACCTTTTGCGGTGCGCACGAAGTAAATTTGGCCGTCGTTCTCCCAAGCCGCATAGAGACCACTTGGGCCTTGCGCGAACGCCGCCGCACTCATGGGGCATGATTCGATCTTCCAATTGTCGAGCCGAACGCCGGTGAACGATTGGCCCTGATCCGCAGAGCGCAGCAAAACCATCCCGCGATTGATCTTGGCGGTCGCGGCCCGATACAGGAATAGCAGGTCCCCGTGGGCATCGGCAAACCCGCGCATGCCGCAGCAGCCGCATGCCCCTGTCGGTTCATCCCACGCCGGCTTCTCGGGGGCCAACGTTTGGCCGTCATCTTTCGATATGCTGAGCCACACTTGGCGATTGGTTTCGTTTCCCTCTCGGTCTTTCATTGCATGCCAGGCCACGTAGACGTTGCCCGCCCCATCGGCCGCCACCGTACCGCCACCATCCAGGTGCGCAGTTCTCGTCATCAGGTTCCGTTGCGGCTCAAACGCGGTGCCCGCATCGTCGAGCCGCGCATAGAGCATTGGGACACCCGCGAGCGGATTTTTCGGCAGCGCTTGCCCTGAGCCGTTCCACGCGACATCGGCGCACCCGTTCTTGCCGACCGCAAGCTGACCGCCGCGGATGGTGCCGATAGCGATGGCGCTGCCGTCCTGGGAGTTGACGCGCAAGGGCACGGAGAACGTTGGCTTATCTATGTCACGCCGCACATACCAGAGGTTGCCGCCCTTTGGATCGCCCTGAAAATAAAGAAGGTGCAGAGTGCCCTTGGCGTCCATCACCGCTTGCGGCTGAATGCCGTGGTTGGGGGTTTTGAGAAGCGTCACGAGTTTGCTGTCGGCACTCGCCGGCGCGGCGAAAGAAAGAACGGCACACAAGGAAACGGTTAGAATGCGCGATTTCATGTCAGTGCTTCCATTGAGGATACACGATATCTTAATCCGATTTCCGGGCGGCAGGCGAGCCGGAAGCGTCAGCGCCCGGTGTAGCGCACCGCACGTTTGAACTTTTCACGCCGGCGCACAACCTTGTTAATGTGACGCAACGTTACTGCGAAGCGGACCCCGCATGACCGATCAGGCGGACAACTTATACGAGCGCGTTTTGGTGCTGCGCTGCCAAACGGGGGACGAGGCCGCCTTCGCGGAGTTGATGGCTCGCTATGGCCCCCGACTTGGCTACTACCTGCGGAAAATATTAAGCGATTCGCATGTCGCGGAAGACATGCTTCAAGAAATCTGGCTCGCTGTCTTTCGAGGTTTGCCGCGCTTGGCCGACCCGAAGGCGTTTCCGGCCTGGGCATACCGCATTGCCCGCGACCGCGCCTGGCGGTCGCTCCGCCAACGGCGACTCAAGCAAAGACCGCTTGTCGAAGATGATTTGATCGACGATGGGGATGAAGCTTTTCGTTCGGACGACGCCCAAGCCATCCATGCCGCCCTGGACGAACTGGCCACGGAACACCGCGAGGTGTTGGTCCTGCGCTTCCTTGAAGAAATGACCTACGAGGACATCGCCAAAGTAGTCGGCTGCCAACTCGGCACCGTTCGGTCCCGCATCCATTACGCCAAACGGGCGCTGCGCCGCGCCCTCGAAAAGGAGACTCGGATCATGAGCGAAAAAGATTTGGGCAAAGCCCTCCTAAACCTGGACGCAGGCACGCTTGGGTCCGTTCCTGACACCCGCCAACAAACCTGGAGCATTCTCGCCCACGACAGGCGGCGGGTTCGTTTTCTCACCACGCTGACCGTGTGCGTCTGGTTGCTCTCCACCATTCTGGTTTTCGGCGGACTCATCGGCTTCGGCATCATCATGCCGGAACAGGCCAAGCTGATGCGCGAGCTCCAGGAGCGCAACTTCACGCCAGCGGAGCGCGATGAAGCCCAGCGCTATCTACTCGTGGGTTTCCAAAAAGGAACCCTGATGATCGCCTTTTCCGTGGCAGTGCTGTCCGTGACGGCCGTGTTTACCGTGCTTCTCATCGTGGCGTCTCGGCGAGCGACTCTGCGCCATGTCAACGCAAGCTTGGTCGAGATTTCGGAGCAATTGAAGGGGCTGCGGGGAAATGCACCGTCTAGTTCTGCGGCAGCAAAAAGTTAAGAGCGGACGGCGGAATTGGCGAGCCGGAAGCGTCAGCGCCGGTGTGGCGGCGAAAAACGCCGGGCGCTGACGCTTCTGGCTCGCCCGTTGTTCAAGCTTCAATGCCCCCCAAACTTCCGCCTCATCGCCTGCAACATCCGATACGCGAATTTATCCTCGCCGCGCGAGGCGAAACGCTGATATAGCGAGGCGCTCAGCACGGTTGCGGGGACGCCCTCTTCGATGGCTGCTTGCAGCGTCCAGCGGCCTTCGCCGGAGTCGGGGACATAATCCTTGTCGTGGGATAACTCCGCGTCTTCGCCGAGGGCGGCGGCGGTGAGGTCGAGCAGCCACGAGGCAACGACGCTGCCGCGGCGCCAAAGTTCGGTGACGTCGGCGAGGTTGAAGTCATATTGGAAATGCTCGGGGTCGCGCAACGGCGTAATTTCGGCGCTGACTTCACTTTTTTGCTTGCCGACGTTGGCGTGCTTCAAGATGTTGAGCCCCTCGGCGTAGGCGGCCATGAGGCCGTACTCGATGCCGTTGTGGACCATCTTGACGAAATGGCCGGCGCCGCTGGGGCCGCAATGGAGATAGCCTTGCTCGGCGGTGCTGGTGGACTTTTCGACGGCCCGGCGAAACGGCGGCGGCCGCCGCGCCTGGCGCCAACACTTTGAAGATGGGATCGAGGCGTTTCACAGGCTCGGCCGGCCCGCCGATCATCAGGCAATAGCCACGCTCCAATCCCCAAACGCCGCCGCTGGTGCCGACGTCGAGATAGTTGATGCCCTTGGCGGCCAATTCCTTCGCCCGGCGGATGTCGTCGATGTAGTACGAGTTGCCGCCGTCGATCACCGTGTCCCCTTTTTGCAGGAGCGGCACCAGGTCGCGGAGCAAATGATCGACCGCGCCGGCGGGCACCATCAGCCACACCGTCCGTGGCCCCGCCAGCTTGGCGACCACCTCTTGGAGTGAGGCGGCGCTGACCGCCTTGGCCTTGGCGTCGCTTTGGGCGACGACGTCTTTCATCGCATCCTGGCTGCGATCGTTCACCACGCACTGGTGGCCGCCGCGCGACAGGCGCAGCACCATGTTGGCTCCCATCCTGCCCAAGCCGATCATGCCGAGTTGCATCGCTTAGTCTCCTTGTTCGATGTTTTTCTTCGAGCAATTGAAATTGGTTGTCTTGATCGCCGACGAGCACGATGTCCGCCATCCCGAGAAACAGCCCGGTGCCGGCAACGCCCGGAATCGCACGGATGTCTTGTTCGAGTTGCCAAGGGTCGGCGATGGGGGCGACCCGGCAATCGAGAATGTAGTTGCCGTTGTCGGTTTCGAACACCGTGCCGTCGCTGTTTTTAAACAACACCGGCTGGCACCCAAGCTCCGCGAGACGTCGCTCACAAAGCGGCAAACCGAACGGAACCACTTCGACCGGCAACTGCCCATGCGCGCCCAGCTTGTCAACGAGCTTGTCCTGACCGACCAAGATGATTACGACGCTTTGCCGATGCTGCGACGATCTTTTCGCGCAGCAACGCCCGGCCTCGCCCCTTGATCATGTTCAAATCATGGATCGACCTCATCGGCGCCATCGACGGCGAGATCGAGAAGGCGACCGCCTTTGGTTGCGTCAGCCAAAGAAACCAGCGGAATGCCCAATTGCCGCGCGAGCGCCGCTGTCTTTTCGGACGTGGGCACGCCGGTCACTTGGAGTTTTCGCGAGGCCAGCAGTTGGATGAACGCGGATGCGGCTCGACCCGAACCTAGGCCGACGACCATGCCGTCTTGGATAAAGCTCAAGGCTTTTTCAGTGATGGCGGGGTGAGAGGATATCATTGGCATGGCAATAGCGAATGGTTCGAGTCGCGGATCCGTCGTTTATGATAGAAACCCAGTAGAATGCAGCAACGATTGCGGTATTACACGATTGAAGGGTATGCACCCGATGTGCCGAGATGCGAAACTCATTGACCAATTTTTAAAGAACAGAAACTTGTCGGACTCATCGTCCACCGACAATGAGGAATCAGGGGGCTAACGCCCCCCGCTCGCCTGCGCTAACCGATCAAAACGTCAGCGCTATGTCCATGAAGCCCGCGACGAGAGGGCCGACGGGGGAGTTGAGGTTGTCGTAGAGATCATGAAAGCCTTGACCCGGAACCAGCGTGGAGACGCCGAATTTCATGATGACGTTGTTGTTGAGGAACGGACGGTATTCGATGCCCAGGCTCAGGTCGGTGCCGATGTTTTGGTTGATGCGGTCTTGGTAGACGAATTGGCGGAGCGAGGCGGTGTTGTCGAACCAAAGGAAGTTGACATTGGTGATCACGCGAATTTTGGGCGTAATGTCGAAGTCCATCCCCAAGTTGACGAGGTAAAGGCCGGGATTGACGAAGTTGCTTTGGCCCTCGAATTTGCTGGAACGCAAATCCGCCAATAGGCTGCCGCGATTGGTTAGATTGGTGCCTAGCAGGCCAACGGCCTGGCGTTGCCAATAGCTGAACTCGCCGCCGGCGAAGTTGGGGTTGTCGACAATCGAATCGAAGCCGGTCGCGTGGCGGTTATTGGGATTGCCGTCGCCCGAGGCCCAAAAAAACGATGAACGAAAGCGCATCCAATCCCGATCATAGGAAAGCTCCAACGCCGCCATTTCTGCGCTGATCTCCTGCGGCGTGTTGGCCAGCGGGTTTAACGAGTCATGGCCGACAGCCCAATAAAAGGCATGGTTGACGTTGAAGCGATCGATATGGCCATCGCCCGCCAATCCCAAGTAGACGACATCGAGCCGATGCGGTTGGAAAACGCCTACAGGGTCCGGGCGGACGAGGACGTTGTTGTTGTCAAAGTGAAACGTCGCGTTGTCATGGTTGTAGTGAAAGCTAGCCTGGGTGGTGTAGCCGGGGAAAATGAAGTCCTGGATGTAATAGTTGGCCATAATCACGTGTTGGCCGCGGTCTTGAAAGGTGTTGAGCTCGCTGTTGGTGTCCTTTTCCTGCTGGTCGAAATAAGCGAGGTTGAACTGCTCGCGGTTGGAATCGAGAGTGCCGAAGAGCCGCACGCCGCGATTGACGTCGGAAAAGATGAACCCGCGGAAATCGCTGGTGAAAGGCTGCGAACCTACACGTAGCGACAGGAAATCATAGTTGGGACTCAAATCCGCGAGCTTGGCTTCGATGAACCATTCTTCAAGCGCGAAAAAAGTGCGCCCGCGGTAGGTGCCCTGAGTCACGTCCGGATTGACGACCGCCAGTTCGTCGGCGGCCAGCACGTTGACGTTGAAGACGGGCGTGAGCTTGAGCCGCCAATCGACGGGCCGGAAGGCGGCATCGCCGCGAAACAGATCGAGCGAGAGCGCGAAAAACTGCGAATAACCAAGTTGACCAGGCCGCCCGAAGAATTGATTCTCGCCCGGCCTTTGCGTGCTCTCGAAAGGCGTGGTGGCCACGGGAACCTGGCGCGGCTCGATAATCGCGCGCGTGGAAGCAGTAATGGCCAGGAAGATGTCCTGGCCAATGATCGGATAGTCGCCCTTGAGCACGTTTTGATTGAAGGGGTCCCACCAGTGCCCCTCGACATAAGGGTAGTCGTGAACCGGCGGGTGGTCCTTGCCATAGCGATCCCACGGCGGAAAGCCGATGCGCCAGCGGTCATCCACCGGAACGAAATGGGGGTCGTCCTGCTCGTCGCGCGGCACGACGCTGGAGCGCCCAGTGAAACCTAGCGGCGCATCAAGCACCGGTAATTCACCGGAGACCGGTGTCACGGAGGACGTTGTCGGCGGAGGCGGTGTTTCCAGCGGACGATCGAGTGGAAGCTGCGGCGGAGCTTCGTTTTCTTCGCTTAACGCCTCGGAGCTAGCGCGTGTCGCGGGGTTCTTCGAGGCGCCACGCTCGCGCGGCGCCAACGGCGTCTCTTGCGGGGTCTTGTTGTGGGACGGCTCTCCGTAGCCGTCCGCCCGGACCGGCCCCTTGGGAAGAGTGAACACGCTAATGGACGGCTCAGGAGAGCCGTCCCACACCATTACCTTAGCGGGCGTTTTGGGTTTCTCTTCATTAACGACTTCCTCGAAAAGAAGCTTGATGGCCTCACGCGGAATCGGTGGAGCGGCATTGGCAGGGACACTTACGACTACATCTTTAGTGAATTCGTGTTCGGCCTCTTTCGTGGAAACGGCCTCCGTCGCGCCAGGCCGCGCATAGACGTGTATTTCTTGCTCTTCCGCATTGGTCGCCCGCCGCTCGGGTAGCGGCACTTCATCCGTCAAGCGATACTGCAAGACGACGCTGAAAGCAACCAACGCCAGGCAAACCACGGACGGGATCCAGTTTTTGCGTCGGCCCACGCTGGGAGTTTTCTGGCGAATCCCAACACTCTCCAACGCCGCAATTTGGCGAGCCGTGAGCGTCAGCGACCGGTGGGGGTACGAAACACCGGTCGCTGACGCTTGCGGCTCGCCAAGTCTAGAAACCGCATGATCCCCTAAATCATCGGATTTCACTTGGGGGAAACTTTGCCGAATGTGGCGGATATTCCGGTCGGGTAGTTTGCCTCAGAATATCACACCGGCAATCATTCATCACCTTCCCATCTATTCCTTTAGAAACTTTAGGCCCCTTGCCGATACCATCCGCGGAACCCTCAAGGTTTCTCCGGTTTGCCATGGAAAGTCGAAGCACGACGGCATGGGGAGTTAGGGATGTTGACGAGCGTGGGATTGGTGCTGACCGTAGCCCATCTCGCTTGGGGACAAGTCCCTGGCGCGGGTCATGAATTTCCCCCGCCCTCCCAAGCTGTTGAGATTATCCAGCCGGAGCCCGTCGTTCCCGATGCGAACGCCGCCAATCCCTTGGAGATCCATGCTCCCGACCCGCCTGCCGATCCGGCGCCGCGTCTATGGGCACGGGCCGAGTATCTTCTCTGGTTCAACAAGACCGCTCGTGTTCCGCCTCTGCTGACAACCGGACTCGCGACCGACAAAATACCCGGGCGCTCGACAACTCCAATACGCGCATCCTTTTTGGAGGCGACTTGGACTTTCACGAGCGCAACGGCGGCCGATTCTCCCTTGGCTACTTTTTGGATGAAACCAATCGCTTTTCCCTGGAGGCCGGCTATTTGTTTCTTGGCACCCGCGTCCTCGATTACGCCCAGGGTTCCTCGGGCAATCCCGTGCTGGCGCGTCCTTTTTTCGACGCCGTCAACAATCGCCAAGACGCCTCGCTGACCGCGTTCCCCGGTCTTATTAGCGGCTTCGTCAACATCCAGAGCAGCACGGCGCTTGCGTCGGCCGAAGGCAACGTGGCTTTGAACCTTGGCGATTCCGGTCGCCTTCGACTGGATGGACTCGCCGGTTTTCGCTTCTGGCGTTTGCAGGAAGACCTGGGCGTCAATGAAAACACGCAAGTCGATCCGGGCTCGCCGGTGTTCGCCAACAATAACATCCGCGTGGCGGATTATTTCGCGACGGATAACGTGTTTTACGGCGGACAAATCGGACTGCGGGCAACGCTCCAATTTGACCGATTGCAGTTGCAAGTCGTTTCCAAACTGGCTTTGGGATGCAATCAAGAGGTAACGACCATCCGCGGCGCTACCGCGATCAACACGACGCCGGCCACCGTCGCGCCTGCGGGTTTTTTGGCCCTCGCCAGCAACAGTGGGCGCGATACGCGCGACGAGTTCGCTGCGATTCCAGAAGTGGGCGTCAACCTCGGAGTGCGCGTGACCAGCCACATACAGGTTTTCGTGGGCTATTCGTTCATGTATTGGGCGAACGTCCTGCGCCCGGGCGATCAGATCGACACCACGCTCAATCCGAACTTGATTCCGACCAGTAACACGGCCGGGGTGGCGGGCGGCCCATCGCGGCCGGCTTTCGTGCCCCATGATGCCGGCTTTTGGGCTCAGGGACTCAACGTCGGCCTGGAGCTTCGCTATTGACCAATAACGGGTGCCACGGGCAGCTTGTCTGCCCTTGTGATTCTGTGGCAACCTCCGCCGCTCGCACCGGCAGGCAAGCTGCCCGTGGCACCCGATGATAGACTTTTGGAGAACGCATGCGTTTTCGCAAAGAACGCCGATGTTACCGGCCCAGCGTCGAAGTCCTCGAAGATCGCACGGCGCCGGCGCTGATCGCCAGTCAAATTCCGCTGGCGCTCCCCGTGCTGACCGGCGGTCCCTTCGTGGCGGGATCGACGCAAACATCGACATCACCGGGCAACGTCGATCTTTTGCTCCAGCGCGCCGCGGCGGCAACGGCGGACGACAATGCCATTGTCGCCGTGGTCGATCGTTCCGGGAACATCCTCGGCGTGCGCGTGGAAGGCAACGTCTCACCCACGATTACCGGCAACACCAATCTTCTCGATTACTCCATCGATGGGGCCGTGTCTCTTGCTCGAACCGCTGCGTTCTTTTCCTCCGACGCCGATCCGCTTACATCGCGCACCGTGCAATTCATCAGCCAATCGACGATCACCGAGCGCGAGGTCAATTCGTACACATACATATCCGATCCTAGCTCAACGGTCGGCGGACCGGGTTTTGTCGCCCCGATCGGCGTGGGCGGGCATTTCCCGCCCAACATTCCGTACACGCCCACGGTCGATTTGTTCGCGATTGAGCACACCAATCGCGACATGCTCGTCAACTCGACGACCGGCGTGTTGGCTACGCCCGGCGGAGGCGGGAGCACGGCAACCCAGGTCGGCCTGAGCGGCCGCTTCAACATCGATCCGGCTTTCGTGCCGGCTGGCCAAGAACTGACCGCGCCCTTGTCGTATTACGACACCTTGTTGCCGCCCGGTGCGGCCGGCCAAGCCAATCCGGCGCTGGCTCACGTCGCTGCGCGCGGCATCGCCACCTTGCCCGGCGGCATTCCGCTTTACAAAGACGGCGTGCTCGTCGGCGGCATCGGCGTCTTCTTCCCGGGCACCACCGGCTTTGCCAGTGAGGAAAACTCCAGCCTGAGTGCCAATTACGATCCGACCAAACCCGACTTGGCGATGGAGGCTGAGTTCATCGCGCTGGCCGCCGCCGGGGGCAGCAGCCAGGCCGGTTTCCCGATTGGCGCCCTGGGGAGCACGCCCCAATTGGCCGGCTTCGATCTCCCGTTTCCGCGCATCGACCTGGCAGGCGTGACCCTCGACACGGTTGGTCCGGGAGGCCTCCAAGGTCCGCAAAACCTCGTGGATTATGTACACAGCCATTTCTCCGTTGGGACAGGCGATCCTAACAGCGGCATGAACGTCCAAGTGGATTCCGTTCCCGCCGACAAGCTGCTCACGGGCGAGACACCGCCCCAAGGTTGGTTGGTTGTCCCGCATTCAGGCGGAGGGCTTACGGCGGCGCAGGTTCAGCAAATGATCGAGCAGGCGGTCGCGCAAGCCCAGCAAACCCGCTCCCAACTCCGTCCGCTGGGCAGCACCACCGAAATGATCCAGGCCGTCAGCGACAGTTCCGGCAACGTTCTCGGGCTCTACCGCATGCCGGATGCGCCGATATTTTCCATCAACGTGGCTGTTTCGAAAGCGCGCGACGCCGCTTATTACGATGACGCCACACAGGTCGCGCCGGTGGACCAATTGCCCGGAATTCCGGCGGGCGCCGCGTTTACGGCCCGCACCTTCCGCTATCTCGCCCTGCCCCGTTTCCCTGAAGGCATCGACTATTATGCGCCGGGGCCCTGGTCGATTTTAAATGACCCCGGCTCTGATCCGAACTCCGGGCTTAACACCGGCGCGCCCCAGCCGATCTCCGCATTTAATAGCGTCCTTGGCTACGATGCCTTCCATCCCAACACGACGTTTCAAAAATCAGACGCCAACACCAGCGGCGTGGTTTTCTTCCCGGGGAGTTCCGGCGTCTATGTCAACGGCCAGATCGTCGGCGGCTTCGGCGTCAGCGGCGACGGCGTCTTGCAGGACGATGTCGTCACGGCGTTCGGCATCATGGGCTTCGAGCCGCCGGCCAACCTGCGTGCCGATCAGTTCCTCCTTCGCGGCGTGCGTTTGCCATATATGAATTTCTCGCGGAATCCCAATGCGATTTAGTAGTATTCCGAGCCGCGACCGTTAGGGAGCGGCCAGCAGGGAGAGTCGGAGCACGGCTCTTTCGTGGTACCGAGCAAAGCGGAGGATAAAGTCATGAAACAGTGTGCTGGGCATTATTAATACCCATCACCGCTCGCCACTTCGCCTAATAGCTCAGCGCAAGCGGTCGCTGACGGATCTTCGCACTTCCAGCGTGCCGGCAATCCGCAAGAGCTGTCGCCGCTGGCACGTGTCAGCGACAGTGGCGGCTTCATCGGTTATTATGTGGGCGGCGGCGCCGTATCCTGGCGCGAGGCGACGCCCCCTCCATCGTCGAAGGCACTTGGGGCTGGGATTTTCAAGGTACGTTCTTGGACCGGCGCGTTAACTTGCTGTGGTGGCATGGCCGGCGGACGCAAGGCGGCGCTGGCGCCTATAAAACCGATGGCCCCACTTTCGCCAGGTGATTGCATGGCTCGATCGACAATCCCCCAGCTCGTCGCCGCCACACTCGCTTTGAGCAGCCTCAGCGTTGCTGTCGCGTTGCAAGTCAACGGGCAAGCGAACGCCCAGTCCGATGGCGCCAAGCCGGCGCTAACCAAGGTTTACTTCGGCGTCGATGCCTGCCGCGATTGCCATGGCAAAGACAAGGAAATCGCGCCGGAGAAAGCGCTTTACTATCGCGGTACAGAGATCTCGATCTGGGACGCGCAAGATAAGCACAAGGACGCCACCGCGGTCCTTTTGGGTGAGCGCAGCCGGCAAATGGCCAAGCTCCTGGGCTACAAGACACCGCTTACCAAAGAGCCCAAGTGCATCAATTGTCACGGTGTCCCTGTCGAGAATGGAGCCGACGTGGACCAGGAATCGTATGGAACAGCCAGGCAACGCGAGAAAAGCGGCGTGAGCTGCGTGGCCTGCCATGGCGCCTACGCCGAGTGGGTGAACGAGCACGCGGGCAAAATTATCGCCAAGAAAGGCAAAAGCTGGAAAGACTTGACTCCGGCGCACAAGCAGAGCGATTATGGACTTACCAATCTATGGGATCCGGCCACGCGGGCGGCTCTGTGCTGCTCGTGCCATGTCGGCGATGCGGCGCAGGGCAAGATGGTGACGCACGAGATGTACGCGGCGGGCCATCCGCCTTTGCCGGGCATCGAGATTGTCGCCTTTGGCGAAGCCATGCCGCGGCACTGGCGCACGTTCAGCGAAAAAATCGCGGCGCAACCGGGCTTCAAGGAACGTTTCAAAGCAAATCAAAGTTTCGATGGCGACCGGGAAGGACTGGAACAGACACGCATGCTCACGATTGGCGCGGTGGCCGCTTTCCGCGCTGCGATTCGATTGGTTGCCGAGCAAGCGAAGTTGACAATCGACGAACCAAAGGAAGCGCACCAATCGTGGCCCGAGCTGGCGTCGTTCGAATGTTATGCTTGCCATCACGACCTCAAGAAAGATAGCTGGCGGCAGAAACGTGGCTACACCGGCAAGCCGGGACGGCCGGCGCTGCGGGCGTGGCCCACGGCGCTGCTTGCGTTGGGGCTCGATCGTCTTGAAGGCTCCGCTGAAAGTGAATTCGGCCGCGCGGAATTCGAGCGGCGGTTGGCACCGCTCCGCGCCTCCTTGAACGCCCAGCCTTTCGGCGAACCTGACAAAATCAAGGCGTCGGCCGTCAATTTAGACAAGTGGTGCGCTGCCGCCTTGGACAAGCTAAAAACCAAGACGTTCGATAAAGGCTCATCGCGCCAATCCCTTGAGCAGCTGTTGGCGGTTTCCGATCATCGAGTCATGGATTTCGATTCGGTCCGACAAATCGGTTGGGCGCTGCAAGCTTTGGTATCGGACGTCGATCCCGCGCTGCTTAAAAACAACAAATGGAAAACTGCATACGCCGAATTGCAAACCAAGCTCGAACTTGAATTAATCAAAGGACAAAAGAGCATTGTCCCTGAGTTCCTGAATCAAACACTCAACCGAATCGCCAATTACGATCCAGAGCAGGTTGAAGCGCTTTTCGACAAATTCAGCGCTCGCGCTTAAAATGAAAACGCCACGCCCAGCACAAATTCCGTAAAGAACGGGTCAATGCGGGCGTGGCGGGTCGCTGATTCCTTTAACCCACTACTGGGCATTTCACTTCCCAGCAATGAGTCGTTCCAATGCGGCCACATGCGCTCGCGTTTGCGGCAGCAGCTGGGTGCGAATCAATGTTTCACATTCCATGGGCAAGTTTGAATCCTTCAAAGCGCTCTCATACGAGTTGATACCGTGCTCTTCGCCTTGCTTTAAAGCCTTTAGCGCAGCCGTATTGCCGAATACTTTGGCAGTGCCTTCCACTGCCTTGGCAAACGCACCCCAGGCTCCGGAACCTTGATCGGGCTTGCCGGCATGCTCGTGGACATGTTTACGAAGCGTGTTGGCAGCCTCTCGGTGCTCCAGATGGATTTGTCGAAGTTCCGAGGCACCGCGTTCATCGTCTACCTTGGCGAGCGCTTGCTGATAGGTCTCGGTTGCTGATAGCTCGCCGCGAAGCAAAGAGTTGAGCGTGTTTTCGGTCGTCGCATGTGTAGTCGCCATGATTGAAACCCTCGAAAACGGAGTGTTTAACAGTCTAACTCTGAGTGCAACCACTGTACCGAATAGTGTTGAAATATCATGGTTTCGCGGCCACGCAGATTGCGGGCATCGTGCTCCGCTGCGAAACGGACCGACTCCGTTGGCATCCCCGATTGAAGGCGCATAGGATACACAATAGAGGCGGCCGGATGTGGGCAGTTCGTTTCTCCATCCTGATGTTCGCCTTGGCAGAGGAGACAAGCCATGTCCAGACCCACCGAACTTTTGCAACATCAGGCCGATATGTTGGAAGTGGCCCAACGGCACTGGCAAGGCCGGCAGCAAAACAAGGTCGAGAAAAAGGGGATCACGATAGCGCTGGCGCGTGAGGCAGGTGCGCCTGGGACAATGGTAGCCGCGGAAGTCGGCAAGAGACTCGGCTGGCCCATTTACGACCACGCGCTGTTGGAAAGAATCGCCCAGGAAATGGGGTTGCGAACTCAACTCGTGGAGAGCGTCGATGAGCGGCGCCGCAGTTGGCTGCTCGAAACGGTCGAGGGGTTTGTTTCCGCGGGCGGCGTCAGCGAGCTTGCCTATGTTCGCCACCTGACGCAGACGATCTTGTCGCTGGCCGAACATGGCGAATGTATCATCGTGGGCCGGGGTGCCGCGCAAATCTTGCCCCCCAAATCGACATTGCGCGTGCGTCTTATCGGTGAATTGGATGACCGCATCGCCGCCGTCGCGCACCGTCTGAATCTGAGCCGCGACAAGGCCGCCAAATGGATCGCCGACACCGATCACCGCCGCCAAGCGTTCGTGAAGGATCATTTTTTGAAAAGCCCCGCGGATTGCCGATATTACGACCTGATATTGAACAGCTCGACCTGGTCGGTTAGCGAATGCGCCGAACTTATCGTGCACGGCGTCAGGAGCCTGGACGAGGCGCTGCCACGGTGAGGTCCGGTTCTCGCCTTGCACTTCCGGCTGGGGTAGGTTATAGCAGCACGCCAAAATCATTTGCGGCGCTCAAGGGCAAGGAGGCCTGGGGTGACATCTTCATGTGCTGGGGCAATGCCGCCGATTCCGCGTGCGTTTTGCGCTCGCAAGGCGCGCTCCGTGGTCGGTTCGCTTTGGTGGGCCGCCCTGCTCGTTAACGTCTGTGGCTGCGCCACCTTTTGGGACGACGTCACCAGTCACAACTTTCGCATGAAGGATTTGTTTGTCAAGGAAGAGCCTCTCCTCGTGCTCCGTGACAGCAACGACGGTTACAAGCGGGGCAAAGCGCTCACGAAACTGGCTGAACCCACGCAACACGGCGGCAGCCGGGAAGAACAAGAACTCTACATCAAAATTCTCACCAAAGCGGCTGGGGAGGATCACGATCCCTTGTGCCGCTTGGGCGCCATCGAAGCGCTGGCCAACTACAAGGATCCTCGGGCGGCGCGTTGCCTCGAATCGGTCTACCAGCAACGCCTGCCATTTACGCCGGAACTGAACACCGTCATTCGCCAGCAAGCACTCGCCGCCGTTGTGCAAACCGGCAATCCGGAGTCACGGTCCTTGCTCGTGCGGGTGGCGCGCAGTCCCGGCG
This sequence comes from uncultured Planctomycetota bacterium, assembly GCA_963750865.1. Classification (GTDB taxonomy): domain Bacteria; phylum Planctomycetota; class Planctomycetia; order Gemmatales; family Gemmataceae; genus CAVVSQ01. Next base: position 352,679 of record CAVVSQ010000004.1, on the reverse strand, counting down.
GCTCCAGCGACAGCAGTCTCACCGACCGGCAGCAAACGCAGGATGAACGGCTGACGGCGATACGCGGGCTTGCCAAGTATCCGCAACCCGACTCCCTCGAGACATTGGTCTATATCATGGAATCGGAAAAAGACGTGGCGCTGCACAATCGCGCTCATGAGTCGTTGAAAGTGGCAACCGGCAAGAATCTCGCCGACGACGCCAAGGTCTGGCGCACCTACATGCAAAACCCACAACTCGTGCATGAGCAACAGCCGAGCATCATCGAGCGCGTGATGTTTTGGAACAAGTGACTCAGGTTATCGGTTAGCCGCGACGCGCAGCGGAGCGCGGGGTCATGCAGCACCGCGCTCCGCATTCGCGTCGCGGCTAACCGCGAAAATCTTTGGCGGTTTGCACGAACGCCTCGAAGTTTTCCACGGGCGTCGCTTTATCCACGCCATGGCTCAGATTGAGGATATGACGGCGGCCCTCGCCTGCTTCCAAGCACTTTTTGGTTGCCTCGACCACTTGAGCGGACGTACCCCTTCGCAATAACGATTCATCGACATTCCCTTGAAATGTCAAATGTGGATACCCCGCGCGCATGGTCCGCAAGTCGTGCGATTTTCCCAAACTGATGACATCGGCGCCGGAGTCGGCCAATAAATCGGCGGGGCCTTCCTTGACGAACAAGATGCGCGGCACTCCGGTCACTTCGCGCAAAATGGCCTGGTGGTGCGGCTGTGCCCAACGCAGGTAGTCGGCACGCTCGAGCATGCCGGCCCAAGAATCGAAAAGTTGGTAAACATCGGCGCCCGCGGCGACTAACACCTTGAGGAAATGAATCGTCGCTTGCTGGATGCGCTCGAGCAACGCGTTCCAGACAGCAGCCTGCTCGTGCGGCAAAAGCGCGTGTCGCATTCATATTCTTGCCGGTGCCGATGCAATAAGTCGCCACGGTAAAGGGCGCCCCGGCGAAAACAATGACCGGCAGGGCGCCGCTTAGTTCGTTTCGAACACACTTCAGAAGTTGCACGATATGATCAAAACGCCGTGGATCGGGCGCCGCAGCCAATCGCTCCACATCGGCCAAGCGCCGGACCGGCTGGTCGGGCACGGGTCCGCGCGCCGGCTGCAACGTAAAAGGCAAACCCATGGCCACCGTCAGCGTGGTGATGTCATAAAAGAGAATGATCGCATCGACGCCAAAGCGCCGCGGCAATAGCGAGGTGCGGGCGGATAGCTCAACGTTTTCGGAAAACTCGTAGAAAGACAAACTTCCCCGGAGCTTGTTGTATTCCGGGTCCCACCGCCCCGCCTGCCGCATCGCCCACACCGGCACGCGCTGGACGGGCTCGCCGCGGGCGGCGCGGACTAAAAGATGGGGAGAGGATTGCTTGGCGGGAGTCATAGTATCGTTAGTTCCGATAGTCCTTCATTTAATGGCGTATATACGGGTGAGTCAGCTTACCGGTATGCGGGGAAAAAAAGTATGGCCAGCAAACCAAGGGCGACCGAGCAACCAACAGTCAGAGTCGCGACCACAAATACCGGCTCTTTTTGTCGCAATCCCAAACAGATCAGCGAAACACCCCAAATAGTAAGAACGCCTATCGCGAAGGTCAATAAAAAAGGTATCGCCAGCAATAATACGAACGCTATCCCAGCCACGACCTCAATTGGGACCGTAAGAGCAACCAATGAGGCAAGGATCCATAAGACAGCAAGTGCCACAGCTACCCAAGTTGCTTTATAAAAAACCGCCGTTTCTCTTTGAAACCAAGTTCCGCTTGGGGCAGCGTTTGGCATTCGAGTGCTCTTACCATTCGCCATCACATCACCAATTAAACTTGCGCTCTCGTTCTCCTGATCCTCGTTCCCAGGCTCGGCCTGGGAACGCACTGCCCGAGAGGCTCGGCCTCGTTTTAACACGCTTGCAACCGATTCAAACCTAGTCCCGCTATGATTCATGCAGGCGGAGCCTGCCGGGCACTGCGTGACCAGGCGGAGCGTGGTCACGAGGGTTCTGCTTTAGTGCCGACGTAAAGGCTCGCGATGCCGAACGTCAGCGGATGCCAATGAACATCCACGAGGCCCTGGCGGCGCAGGCGCTCGGCGAGCGCTTCGCCATCGGGAAACTCCATCACGCTGGCCGGCAAATAGCGGTAGGCGTTGTCCTTGCTGCGTGAAATCGTTTGGCCGATCAGCGGGAGAACGTGCCGAAAATAAAAGCGATATAGCCTCGCAAAGAGCCAGCCGCGCGGTTGAGAAAATTCCAAGATCGCCACCTTCCCGCCAATGCGCGTGACCCGGGCCATCTCGGCGATGCCTCGATCCGTGTCCGTGACGTTGCGCAGGCCAAACGCCACCGTGCTTATTTGAAAATGGTTGTCAGGAAACGGCAGCCGTTGGGCGTCGGCTTCCAGAAACTGAATGCGGCCGCCGGCCTTGTGCTTGCTCGCCTTGGTTTCCGCGCGGCGTAGCATTTCGTGACAAAAATCCGCGCCGACGATCGGCACCTTGTTGCCGGCGGCCTGGTCGTAGGCCAGCGCCAGATCGCCGGTGCCCGTGCAAAGGTCGAGGATTGGGGCGTCGCCCCGCGGCGGAACGAGGCGCGTTGTCCGCCAGCGCCAATAGCGATCGACGTTGAGGCTTAATAGGTGGTTGAGGAAGTCATAACTCGGCGCGATGTGGTTGAACATGCTCCGGATGCGAGCCTCGCGTTTGTCAACCAAGGAACCGACTACACCGCTGGCCATCGTTTTTTCCAGGCGACCAATGAATGCCAAAGAGCCGCACATGCAGTGAGCGGTTTTCGCGCCCCGCTTCCTGCGTGCGTGGCTCTTGCGCGAATCCATGCTTTTTTATGCAGCGCGGACCGCGAAAACCACGATAATAGTTTTTCGTTCGATCGTCCGCATAGGATTAACCGTTGCCGCGCCCATCCATAACGCCAAGCCGCGGGTTGAGGTACTCCGAAACCCGCAGCTTGACAATTCACGCCTTGATTTAATTGCGTTGCCCCCAGCCCTTGGCTATACTGCAAACTGACTGCGGCAATTCATTTGGTCCGCATACTCGCAGGGGGAAGCCATGAAGGGGAAGCACGAACAATCAGCGGCCACCAGCAGCGCCTTGACCAGGCCTGCGGACATGAGCCAGCTTGATTTCGAACTGGAATTCTTCGCCCAAATCTTGGAGCGGCATCCCGATTATGTCGATGTGCTCCGCGTCCAGGGGAACAACCTCACACTTAAAGGCCGATTTTCCGAAGGGTTGCAAGTCGATAAACGGCTCGTGCACCTGCGCCCCAGCGATCCCTTGGCCCATTACAATCTCGCTTGCAGCTATTGCCTCGTTAAGAAGAACGAGCTTGCCTTGAAGACCTTGCGCCGCTCTTTGGAATTAGGCTACCGCGACTTTCGTTACTTGAAAGAGGATCGCGATCTGCACGCGATTCGTCACGATCCGCGTTTTCGCCAATTGTTGCGCGAGTACGAAAATCGCTAGGCTCTAGCGTGAGGTTCCCGTCCATTGATCTCCCTCAAGGCACCGGCCCTCTAGCGACCGATCCTTCCGCCGACCGCGCCCGCGAAATCTTCGCACGCAAACCGCGCGCTCTCGTCGATAAGGTGACGTCCGTCAAGGATGCCGTCAATCGCTTGGTTGACGACGGCGCCTATCTCGCGATTGGCGGCTTTGGCTGTGATCGCCTGCCGACCGCGGTCGTGCACGAGATCGTCCGCCAAAAAAAGCAAAACCTCGCGCTCGCCGGCCACACCGCCACTCATGATTTTCAAATCCTCTGCGCCGGCAATCAAACTGGGCGCGGACAGACAATCAAGCACGTGGACATCGCTTATGTCGTTGGCCTGGAGGCACGCGGTCTGTCGCCCCATGCTCGCCGGGTGATGGAATCGGGCGAGCTCACTTTCACCGAATGGTCGAACTATGCCCTGGCGCTGCGCTTTAAGGCGGCGGCCATGGGTCTTCCCTATTTGCCCTGCCGCTCGATGCTGGGCACCGACACGTTCCTCAAAAGCAGTGCAAAAACGGTGACGTGCCCGTTCACCGGCGCCTTGCTGACGGCTGTGCCCGCGTTGTATCCCGATGTCGCGGCCATTCATGTCCATGAGGCCGATCGCTATGGCAACTGCCGCGTCCGCGGGACCAGCGTCGCGGATTTTGATCTCGCGTGCGCGGCTCAGCGTCTCATTATTACGTGTGAACGGCTGATTCCGAGTGACACCATCCGCAGCGACCCAACGCTGACCGCGATCCCGTTTTATTGCGTCGATGCGGTCTGCGAGGTGCCGTTCGGCAGCTACCCGGGCAACATGCCGTACGAATACTTTTCGGATGAAGCCCATTTTCGGCAATGGTTCGCCGCTGAACGTGATGTGACCACATACGAGGCGTTTATTGAGAAGTACATCTACGGCGTTCAGGACTTCCACGAATACATCAATCTTTGTGGCGGTATGCCGCGCATGCAGGAACTGAGGCGACAGGAGCTATTGCTCGATCGGAAGTGTTAATGGCGTACAACTCCATGGAACTGATGATATGCTGCGCCGCTCGCCTCCTCGAAGACGGCAAGACGGTCGCGGTCGGCACCGGCGTGCCTTGCGCCGCTGCGATGCTCGCGCAACGGACCACGGCACCGAACTTGGTGATATTCTTCGAGGCCGGCGGCGTGGCGCCCCAACTGCCCACCATGCCCATTAGCGTCGGCGATTCGCGCACTTTCTATTGCGCAGCCATGGCGACAAGCATGGCCGACGTGATGGAAACGTGCCAGCGCGGGCTCATGGATTACACGTTTCTCGGCGGTGCCCAAATCGATGCCTACGGCAACCTGAATTCAACGATGATCGGTAACGACTACGCTCGGCCGGTGATCCGCTTACCCGGTTCGGGAGGTGCCAACGATTTAGCGTCGCTCTGTTGGCGCATTTTCGTCGTCACCAACCATGACAAGCGCCGTTTTGTTCCCAAGCTGGATTTTCTGACAACACCCGGCTTCCTGACGGGCCCCGGCGCGCGGAAGCCGCCGGCTTGCCGCCGGGGACTGGCCCGTATCGTGTGATTACCAACTTGGCCATCTTGGGCTACCACGAGACCAGCAAACGCATGGAAATCGTCAGCCTGCATCCGGGAGTTACGTTAGAGCAAGTCCACGCCAATACCGGCTTTGAGCTCGGTTGCCGTGACCCGCTGGAGACGACGACACCGCCATCGGAGGCCGAACTGTGCATCTTGCGCGAGGAAGTCGATCCGCATCGCTATGTGATTGGTCGCGCGGAGATATAAAGACGCGAGTAGTCCGCGTGCCTGGTAAAAATCTCGGCTATTTGGCACAATAAGTGATCGATCCTGAAAGGAGCCTGCGCACGAAGTAAGCGGGCTTAGCCATGACGCGACGATTCACCCGCTTACTTCGTGCGCGGCTCTTGAAAACGGAAGGAGCCTCCTCATGATACGTTGGCTATTTGGCGGCACCGTCCTATTGGTAGCCGGGTACTTGCTCATGCCATTTTTCGGCTTCAATCACGGCAAAACCGCCGACGGTCAGGAAAAGCGAAGCACTCCCTTCGCCATTGATCGGGCGTTGCCGGAAGTCGCTGAGGTGCCCTTCGACGGCAAGCGGGCCATGAGCTATCTGGAAGCCATATGCGCGCTCGGTCCCCGGATGAGCGGTACGCCGAGCATGCTTAAACAGCAAGAAATGATTCGGAACCACTTCGAAAAGTTCGGCGCCAAGGTGCAGGCCCAGAATTTCAGCGCCAAGCAAAACAGCCAAAAAAAATCCGTGGCCATGACCAACTTGATTGTCTCCTTTCATCCCGAGCAAACGCGCCGCATCATCCTATGCTCGCACTACGACACGCGTCCGATCGCCGATCAGGAAAGCGACCCGCGCCGCTGGCGGGAGCCCTTCGTCAGCGCCAACGACGGCGGTTCGGGAGTGGCCTTCCTGATGGAGTTGGGGCATCACATCAACAAGCTCAAGCTGAACGTCGGCGTCGATTTCGTTTTCTTCGACGGCGAGGAATATGTCTTCGAAAGTCGCCGTGACCGCTATTTTTTCGGATCGGAACACTTCGCCAACGAATGGAAGAAGGCTCGCCGCCAACCCACCTATGGGGCCGCCATCCTGCTCGACATGATCGCGGGCAAGAATTCGAAGTTTCCCGTCGAGGGCTATTCTTGGCAGGTGAGCCGCGAGTTGTGCCTGGCAATTTGGAACACCGCCCGCGAGGTGCGTGCCGGCTGTTTCAAGGAAGAGCAAGGCGAGCGCGTCTACGACGACCACCTGGCGCTGCAGAACGCGGGCATTCCCGCCATCGACCTCATCGACTTCGAGTACCCGCACTGGCATCGCCTGACTGACCTGCCCGAAAATTGCTCGCCCGACTCCATGGTGCAAGTTGCCAAGGTGCTGAGCACCTGGATACAGCGCCTCAAGTAACAAGCGCTGTGATCGATTAGCACCCATGAGCACGCCCCGTGAACCCTTCCGAGCTTGTCTTTGGCATACTGTTGAGCGTGGCGATTCTCTTTGTCGGCGGCTATTTCGCTTGGCGGCAAATCAGGATCCGTCGTGCCCTTGCCCACAACAGAGCTATCGCACCGGCGGAACGCGCTTTCACGATCGGGCAAACCAGGCGGCGCTTGCTTTGTTCGCTTTTGATGGTGTTATTTGGCGGATTTCTCCTCGGTTGGTATTTCATCGAAGCTAATTTGCCCGACTTAAGGGCCGCGCTTGACGATGACCCGGAGAAAGGCGAAACGCTGGTCGCGTTGCTCACCTATTATTGGATCGCGGCGCTAGCCGTGCTTTTCGTCGTTCTTTTGCTCGCGGGTTTGGATTTCTTCTCGACGGCGCGCTACGCTATCCATCAAAAGAAACTGTTGGACCAGGAGCGCCGCACCGCGCTGGAAATCGAGACGGCACGCCTGCGCAAGCACCGCAACGGCTCGTAAGTTGGTTTTTGTGCATACATTTCCCTGCTTGGAAAGGCGGAAGCGGATGCGCGTCTTAGTGGCCGGTGGCACGGGGTTAGTCGGCGTGCGGCTCGTGAAGCGGCTCATCGAGCGCGGCGATCAATCTGTCGTGCTCACGCGGCGAGCGGAACTTGCCAAGGAGAAGTTCGGCGCCGGCTGCACGATTGTCGCCGGTGATCCCTTGGCTCGCGGTGCGTGGGGGGATGCTCTGACGAGTTGCGACGCCGTGGTCAACTTGGTCGGGGAAGGAATCTTCAATCGTCGCTGGACTGCGGCGTTCAAGCAGACACTTTACGATAGCCGCATTCAAAGTACGGCCAACATCGTCGCGGAGGCGGTCAAACATTCCAACGTCAAGACGCTGATCAATGCGTCGGCAATCGGGTATTACGGGCCAACGGGTGATGAGGAATTGACCGGAAGCCAGTCCGGCGGGGGCCGATTTTATGGCCCGACTGTGCGTCGATTGGGAGCAGGCGACCGCACCGGCCCGCGCCCATGGTATTCGGACGGTGATTTTGCGCGTGAGCGTTGTATTCGATCCCAGCGGCGGCGCCTTGAGCAAGATGAGCACGCCGTTCAAGATGTTCGTCGGCGGCCCGATCGGCTCGGGCAAGCAATACGTGAGTTGGATTCATCACGAAGACTTGGTCGGCTTAATCTTGTATGCGCTCGATCATCCTGAGGTAGCCGGGCCTTTGAATGCTGCCGCTCCGGGTGCGGTCACCAACAAGGAGTTCTCGAGGGCGCTGGGACGGGCCTTGCACCGCCCCAGCTTCATGCCGATGCCGGGATTCATGCTGCGTGTCGCCCTTGGCGAAGTGGCGAACGTGATCACGAAAGGGCAGCGGGTGATGCCCAAGAAGGCGCTCGATTCGGGTTATCGGTTCAAATTCGCGGAAATCGATGCGGCGCTGGGTGATATTTTCAGGTGATACCGAAGTTGACAACGGACTCATCCGCGGGATTCGGAGTACCTCATCCCGCGGCTTGAGTTACGCCACCCATTCGACGCCCGCTTCGCCTTCGCGCACGTCGCCGATGACGTAGGTCGGCACGCGATCTTCCAGCAAGCGGCGCTGGATGCTCTCGGCGTAGTAACGGCTCACGATCATCACGAAGCCGATGCCAAGATTGAAGACCGTATCCATTTCCTTTTGCTCAATGTCGCCGAGGCGCTGCAACCAGTTAAACACGGGCAGTACCGGCCAACTGCCGCGCTTGAGGAAGACGCGGCGGCCGGGCGGCAACACGCGTGGGATGTTGCCGGGCAAGCCCTCGCCGGTGATGTGCGCCAGTCCGCGCACGACGCGCTTTCTTCACCGGATAATGCAGCAGGATGTTCTTGATGGATCGCACATAGATGCGTGTTGGCGTCAGCAATTCCGCGCCGACCGTGTTGCCCAGTTCCGGCACATAATCGCCGATTTTGGTGCCCGCGTGAGTCGAAGACGACCTTGCGCGCCAGGCTATAGCCGTTGGAGTGCAGGCCCGTGCTGGCCAGGCCCAGAACCACGTCGCCGACCTGGATGGCCTTGCCGCTGACGATGTTGTCGCGCTCGACGACGCCGACGCAAAAGCCGGCCATGTCGTAGTCGCCTGGCTTGTAAAAATCCGGCAAGATCGCGGTCTCGCCGCCCGACCAGGGCGCAGTCGGCTTCCATGCAGCCGTCGCTGATTCCCTTGATGAGTTCGCGGATCAGCGGCGGATCATCCTTGGGCAACGCGATATAGTCGAGAAAAAGGAGCGGCTCGCCGCCGGTGCATAGGCAATCGTTGACCGACATGGCCACCAGGTCGATGCCGACGGTGTCGATACTTGTTCATCATGCCGGCGATCTTGAGCTTGGTGCCCACACCATCGGTGCAGGAGACGAGCACGGGCCGGCGATAATTCTTGGCGAAAAGCCGGCAATTGTAATCGAGGCTGAACAAGCTGGCGAAGCCGCCGAAGCCGTCGAGCACGCGTGGCGTGTGCGTCCGCTTCAAGAAAGGGACCATGCCGGCGAGGCTTTGCTCGTAAAGTTCCAAATCCAGGCCGGCATCACGATAAGTCAATTTCGCCATGGGTGTGCGCGTTCCGGGTGCGGATAACAGCTTTGTCTTCGTTCGATTAGGTTTTATTGAAATCGAACGGAAGGGAGGCGACCGGTGCTGAGGCACTCGAGATTTTGTAGGACGGCTCTCCTGAGCCGTCGTAATAACGATAGACGGCTCAGGAGAGCCGTCCTACAAATGCGTGGAATGGAGGGCGCGTAAACTACGCCGCCTTGGCGGTGTGGACCATTTCCTGATCGATCGGTTGCTCAAGCAAGTACCACAGATCGGTGCCGAGCGCGCGCAAGAGCGGGGCGAGGGCGCTGGTCATGATTTGCACGCGGGTCAAGTGTTGCCAGTCGAGGCACAGTTCATTCCAGAGGACGCGGACTCGGTAGGCGTTGGCCTCCTGGCGAAGGATGGTGACGCCGAAATGTTCCGGCGCCGGTCCGTTGACGCAGACGCCGCCGGGCAAATGCCAAGACCGTTCCGCCACGCCGGGAGCATCCGGGTTCCAGCGGAGGTTCATGGCTGGGATGTGTGGGTGAACCGTGTTCTCGAAATAACAACCCAAAACTTCCGGCTTGGTTAGCATGCTTTTTTTATTCTCCCGCTTTTAACAAGATCTCCGCTTGATCGGGATGGCGGTCGAGATACCAGCTAATGCCGGAAAAGAAAAGCTGAAGCTGACCTAAACCGTGCTCGGCGACGCGACTGGCGGTCGGACCCGAACATGCGCGTCATCATCGCAGCAGTCTTGCTGTCGGTGTGAACGAAAAGATCGCACTGATGGTGCATCACGGCGGCACCATCGGCGGCCCGGCTATCGCTGTAGCGCAAAACCACCACGGCCTTGACGGGCACGAGCGGCAACAACGATCCGGGGCGGACTTTGCCCTCGGCAAACCAAACGCGCAGGCCGGAGCCCTTATAGACGGTTTCCCAGGTTACCTCACTGCCGAATTCATCCCCCCAGCCGAATTTACCGTCGCTGCGCGGATTGATGCTGACGCATTTCGCGCCCAAGCGGCGCCAGGCAATGACGGCTCGGTCGGGATGATCCAAGAACCAGGCGTATTGCTCCGGATGGCAATAAAACGTCTCGGCCGGCCCCCGCCCTGACAGCATGGGACGCTCCAAAACGCGCCGCACCGCTTCGCGGCAGTGCTCGTCGATTTTTTCCAACGGGACTGCGCGTGCGGAGGGAACGTCGTGGGTCATCACCGGACTGGCCGCGCTTGCCCACATTGCCTGGACCAGCAACAGGAGCCAGCCCAGTCGCCCACAGCGCCAACCCATCCGCCTTCCCTCGACAATACGCGAAGATTCCATTCCCTTTTCATCGAATATCGCTCACGCGGACATAAACGATTTTTTCGATTTTGCCAGGTTTAGCCCCAGACGCGGGGCGCAGGTGAGCTCAACAATTGAGGAGAGAAGACAGGAGGCTGACGACCCCGCTCGCCGGTGTGTTTGCTCTTGTCCCCGAACGGCGGTTGTGTTAATTGGTTCGCGCCGCTTGACATTTCTTCGATATAAAGGTGATCCGGATGACCAGATTCTGGACCCGAAAAAAGATATTCATTGCTCTGGGTATCGTGATGGTGCTGGCCGGGGGTTGGTGGCAACATCGACCCTTGTTGGCGCAATACTATGTCCGCCAACTGAGGCAGGCGAATGAGACGCCGATCGCGAAGCCTGGGTAACGCGCATCGTCGCGCTTGATGCCGCCGCCATACCAGCACTTCTCGCCGCACTGGAAGACGCCGACCAACAAGCGAGTGAGAATCTCGGGTTGCGTCTTGATCAGCTTGGCTCGCACTTGGGGTGCCGATGATGCGCGCTCGCATTGAACTTCTCGAACGCTTAAGCGAATGTTTCCCATCGCTGCAAACGCAAGGCAAGAACTGCGTGCTGCAGGTGCCCATCGTGTTGCTGACGAAAGCGAACGACCGCCCAACACCGCCGGTGTTCTGACCCGATTAGCCGGCGAGTTCTTGAGTGTCGCCTTAACGGATGAAGCGTTGCGCGTGGCATCGCTTCGTCTTGCGGCAGCGTTACTGACCCAGGTGCCGCATGGTCAATGGCTGGATACGTGCCGCGATTTGGCTCAAAAGAGTCTAATCGCTTCGGCGCCGGCAACGCGCGTGGCGGCGATTCAATTGTTATTGCGGCCTCCCCTGCGCCAGGAGACCGATCTCTTGGTGAAAGTGATGCCGTTACTCCGGGACTCCTGCCGCCCCGGTGCGCAAGAACGCCCTGCTCGCGCTCGGCTCAGCGCCCGCGGTGCTCAGCGATGAGGACCTGCTGCCGCTCTTGCACGATCCCGATGACGAGGTGCAAAACCTATGCGAATTGGCGTTGCGAAGCCGGGGCTTGCAAGAAAATCATATCCTGCTGGCGCGCTATATCAGCGACGCCAGGCCCGCGGCACGCCTGCGCGTCGTGGAGTTGTTGCGTGAAACGCATGACCTGGAGCCGGGCGTTTGGCTGCGTCGCCTTTGTCAAGATCCCGCACCGGCCGTGCGCGCCGCCGCCATCCGCGCCGCCGTGAGCCAATCACAAGTCGATATGCGTGCATGCCTGACTGACATGGCGGAAGAAGACCCTAGCTTAACGGTGCGGCAATTGGCCGCCCATTACTTGCAGCACTCGTCAAGTGGCAGCGCCCAGCGTACCCTAAAGGCGACGCGAGCCGCGCCTGGTCAGGAAGCGTGGCCAACCAGCGCGCGCGCGGTCGGCCGCTTCCTTACAGGGCGCGGCTTGCCGGAATGTCGAGCCAAGCGCGCTTTCGATCAACGGCAAGTCGAACTGATCTTCTCCACCATTGGCGGTGAACAGCGCGCGCAAGTTCGCGGGATAATGTTCGCCGGCAAGAAGCGCACCGAGCCGTCGGCGAAACCTGCATTAAAGCCGGCAGCTCCTGGTCGGATCAAGCCGGCCAACGGGTTCATGGGATCAACCTTGTAATCCTCCGGCTGAGTCCAATAAACCGCCCGGCTATCGTCCGCTTCGACGATCATGAATCGTATTGCTGGTTCCATCGGTGATCTTTTGAATCGGCATGCCCTTTTTTACCGCCGAAGATGGTCTTGGGACCGACGGGAACCAAGTACGTCGTCTTACCCTCGTCGCCATTTGTTTGCTCCGGACTTCGATAAGTGGCCGGCATGCGGGCAATCAGCTTTTTGTTGTGCTCGCTATCCCAAGGTTCATCGAGGTGAAACTCGCTGGTAGAGTCCGTCTTGCTCGATAAACGGGAGGATGTGGACCCGCCAGCTCAGTAGCGGACGACCGTTGGCATCGTAGGTCGCGGCGGGAGGAAAGTTTTTAAAGGTGTCATGGAAGTTGTGCATCGCCAGGCCAAGCTGCTTGAGATTGTTCATCGATTGTGACCGCCGGGCAGATCCGCGCAGCTTGCTCAGAGTTTGCACGATCATCGTCGTCACGGCCTTGCTGTCGATGGCCAGCGTCAAACGATCGCCCTCAACCTTGGGAGTCAAGGAGGCGATAAGCTTGGGGGCATCGGGCATGAACCGCTTGACGTCCTCGCTTTTTTCGGCGAAGGCCCTGGCCCGATCAATGATTTTGCCAATCGTCTGCGCGCTCTTGGCATCGCCGGCTTGCACGACGATTTTCGCGGACAAGTCGGTCGCCGCGTCGAGGCGAACGACGGCCCACTCGAAATCGAGGGCTGCCGCACTGCCGCCGCCGATCTCCTTGGGCAACACAGGATGCAATTCGACGAACGCACGTTTGAGCGCGAATGGAGGAACGAACACGGCGACTCCCGAACCATCCCCGGCGGCCGCAAAGGCCTGGGCGAGCGCCGGCACAGCCTGAGCTTTGAAGCCGCGCATCCGGGCCAAGCCTTTCTTGGGGCCGACCAAGAGCGCGCTGCCTGAAGACGGGTTCCACGTTTGCACTTCCGCTTCCGGTATTTGTTTCATCAGCGATGTGAGCGTGGCTGCCTGGGCATCGGCGCCAAGCGGCACCACGAACAGCATCTCTTCCAGCGGGTTTGCCCAATTCATGAGGAAATAGATGTCCTTGCCACCGGCTTTCAGAAACGTGTTTTTCGCCAACATCGCGACGGCCTTGACCTTGGCAATGTCGTTGATACCCACCTTCTCCAGAAACGAGCCGATGAGGTCGATATCGACGCGACCGACCTCGATATGACCGACCAAGAATGTTTGGTCGTTGACATAGGGAGCGATGGCCTGCAAATGCATGTCGGAAGTGGCATCCGCGGCCTTCGCCGAGAAGCCAACCAAAACAAGGACGGCAATCGAAAGCATGGTACGCATAAGGAATTCCTTGGAAAAAAGTATGTGAATCAAGGCAACCACCTCGTTCCCAGGGCTTCGCCTGGGAACGCAATACACGCGAGGCTCTGCCTCGCCTCCCATCCGAAGAGGCGGAGCCTCTCAGGCAGTGCGTTCCCAGGCAGAGCCTGGGAACGAGATCGCGTTACTTCGCCAACGTAATCTCATACCGCACCGCATTGCGATCGCTCGCGGCTTCCCCTTCCGGCGGCCCGGCATAGAGTACGGCACTCTCTCCATTCACCGTGTAGTCGAACGCCTTGCCAGTGACCGGGTCGATGGGGATGGGGATGTCGCGGATGTCCCCCAGGCGACCGGGCAACTTGCCACCCTCAGCGGCATAAAGGCGGAGCGCTTCCACGATCCGCAGCATGGCCACACGTCGATCCACGCGTGCCTGGGCGACCATCACGGCATTGACGGCCGGCGTCAATGATGACACCAGGGCCATGGCTTCGCCTTCTTGGCTGCGGCGCTCGCGGAAGCGTTGGTTGGCTTTGGCCAACTCGGGCCTGGCTTGCCAGTAAGGGAGGCTGTGCCACTTGTAGGCATCGTCGTACGATTCATCAAAAAGAGCGACTGCGTACATGAGCGCTACCTGAGTTACCGGCAGGGCGCTCAATTGGGTTGCAGAAAATCCGTGTTCCTGCAAATACTGCTGGGCTTTTGGGTAGGCCCGCGCTGTCAACAAAGCTAAAACGAGGTCGTTGGAACCGGCAAAGTTGGGATGATTCTTTAGAGCGACTTCAATCGCTTGCACAGCGATGGGCGAGTGGTTGGGGTCATGCAGGGCGGCACGGATTTCGGGAAACACACTATCGACGCCCACTTTTTCTCCTTGCAGGGGGCGACGCAGGTCGATGAACGGTCGCGGCAAATCGGTGAGGCCCCAATAGAGGTTGGGCGCTTTGCCGAGTTGCACGAATTCTTCCACGCGGTCGAGCATCATATTGCCGATACCCAGGCCAAACATGGAATTGATAAGGAGCGGCGCTTTACTCACATCGCGACTCAGCGCAAATCCTGTTTGCAGGCCGTTCACGACAGCGTCGAGGTTGCCGTCCAGCATCTGCGACCTCGCCCGCAATGCCAACATTTGGCCGTACGTGCGGAAGCCTTGTACGTCCGGAATCAGCAACATGTATCCCTTTTCGCGAAGCCGGGGCGTCAATTCCCAGTCGCAATACTCGCGACGGGCAGCCAAGTCGATCTCCGCCAACGGACCACTAAGGAGCGGGACTTTATCGCGCGGCATCTTTTGGAGCGGCATCTCCAGCAGCTCGCTCATTTTCTCTTCGCCTCCGGCGCGAATGAAGCTGTGGGCGCACTGATACAGTAGTGCCGCGTTGCCTGGCTTGAGCTCACGCACTTCGGGAAGCAAGTGGTATTTCATGGCGGGAAGCGGCGCCTGGGCCGGATGAAGCGTGAGCTTAACCACCACGGCGGTCGGAATGTCAGGGAGACCCGTCGCCGACGGCGCCAAAACTTTCAGGCTGCGCTCGGACCGGCGCGACGGCGAGCCCGGCTAGCGCCAACGCCAATAGCCCCGTTTTGATGCGTGAATAAACACAAAACATTATTGTTCTCCATAGGGAAACCACGATGAATTCTCGATCAATTTGGGACGTGAACCGGCGGAAAGTTCAGGATCATCCGCGTGAACCCGGTTTGCCGTGTCGTCGCCGTTACCCGCGGTGGTCGGCAATCCCTCGGCACGAAGCGGATTGCCTGATCGCGCATGTGCAAATAGGACGTGCTCGATGAGACGGCATTGTCGCTCGAAGTAAATGGCAAATTCGCCTGCGTGATGGTGGCTGCGGTGTCGTTGATCGCTGGGTTAAGGGGGACTGTTATGGGAACTTCCACGCGAACCCATGCGCACTTCGGGCACAGGCATCGGCTGCGTCATGAGGATCAGTGCCAGACAAGCGGTTGCTGCCGACATCACCGCGGTCGCCCAGGGCCAAAACCGGTGCCGCCGCATCGATGCTTGCCCGGCCCGGAAAAGGAGACGGTCCCGATCGAGCGCGGCCGGCCTGGGAGGTAACGAGGCCAGGAGCCGTTCCAATTCACTCAGCTTTTCATGCGGTCCGGACATGGCACATCCAATCTTTCTCGTAAACGATTGAGCCCACTCAAATAAGCGCCGATGCACGGTGCTGGCGGAACTATCGATGACATTGGCAATTTCCACGAACGTCAAGCCGCCCCATAAATGCAAAGTGATGACCTCGCGCTCGTCGGAGGGCAAACCCTGCAAGGCCTGGGCAATGTTCGCGCCATCGAGCCCCACTGTGTCGCCGCCAAACAGGCGCTCGGGCTGTTTCTCGGCGGCCAGCATTTCATGCTTGCGCCGCGCCTGCGCCGAGCGCCAGACATCCACGGCTTGATTGCGGACCACCCGAAAGAGCCAGGCGACGACATTATTGGGCGGACGGCGCTGCGTCATCAGCTTGAGAAAGGCGTCCTGCACGACATCCTCGGGCGCGGCACACCACTGGCGTGCGTAAAGCTCCAGCGCTGCCGCGTGTTCGTTCACCAGGTGCCCAAGGGCTGTCGGGTCCATCGTTAAAAAGACGGTTGACTTGGTGGTTTGTCCCAAAAATCTGCTGAGGGTGAGATTGGTGTAAGGGTGCCACGGGCAGCTTGCCTATCCGTGCCGAGGCGGAGGTCGCGTCGGATTCGCACGGGCAGACAAGCTGCCCGTGGTCTCGTGCCTCGGCGGAAAGAGATCGTATTAGCGAACGTCCAGCACGAACTCGGGATGGCCCAGAGCCGTTGTCCGTTTTTTTAGTCGAAAGGCTTTGCCAAATACGCCGGATTTGAGCCAACCCGCTTGTTTTCGCGTCGGTACATAGCCCTTGGAAGTGTGGTGAAAAATGTCGAAGCGTAAGGGATCCTTGCGCGCGTCCACCAGCCAATATTCGCGAATCCCGGCCTGCCAATACGCTTCCTTCAGCGTCACGGTGTCTTTGGTCACGGAACTCTGGCTGACGACTTCCAACACCATGTCCGGCGAACCTTCGATCTCGACGAAGCCCTCGACTGCCCCTTCCACCAAGGTGACAGCACCCGAAGCCAGGGTTTCGTTGGCTGCGAAGAGAGCATCCGGCACTCCCGAGAAATCGGCCTCGAGATTGGTCAAAAAGGCGCCATCGGTCAGAAACAGCCCCAATTGTTGGGCTTTGACTAAACCGCCTACCGCGACGGTGAATTCGGTTTTCACTTGCACATGGGAGTAAAGCTGCTCCATGCTCATGTCCACCCAGACATTTCCCTTGATGAACCAAACGCGGGCGCGTTTGGGGATATCATCCATGTCGAGCCAGCGGCGAAAATCATCAAGGGTGACCACCCAGGATGGCACGGTGACATGACGAGATTCGTGGACGACGGTGATTAAAGGCATGTGATCAGACTACCCGGCGCTGGAATTAATCGCAACGTTAAACGGAGGCAACCGCGGTTTCATCGAGGAAGCCTTCATCAAAAACGCCCATCGCGCGGAACTTTTGGTAGCGCTTGTCGAGGAGGTCGGCTATGGGCATGGGCGTCAGGTCGCGCAGATAGCGCAGAAGATAGGCTTTCAAAGTGTTGCCCATGTGACGGGGGTCGCGGTGGGCGCCGCCCAAGGGTTCGGGGATAATGTCGTCGATGACGCGCAGCTTGAACAAGTCCCGGGCAGTGAGCTTCAGAGGCGCCGGCGGCCAGAGGTTTGGTCTCCTCATTAGCGGACTTCCAAAGAATGCCGGCGCAGCCTTCGGGGCTAATGACCGAGTAATAGGCATGCTCCAGCATGCTGACGCGGTCCCCGATGCCGATGCCGAGAGCTCCACCGGAGCCTCCTTCGCCAATGACGACGCAGATCACCGGCGTCGGCAAGCGTGACATCTCGAAAAGATTGGTCGCGATGAGCTGGGCCTGGCCCCGCTCCTCCGCACCGATGCCCGGATACGCGCCGGGCGTGTCGATCAGGCATACTACCGGCAGGCGAAACTTGGCGGCCAATTTCATCTTGGCGAGCGCCTTGCGATAGCCCTCCGGGTGCGCGCAGCCATAAAGGCATTCGCCCCGTTCCTTGAGCGTGTGCCCCTTCTGATGGCCCACCAGCAGCACGCGGTAGTCCCCCAGACGCGCGAATCCCGAGCGGATGGCGCGATCGTCGCCGATCGCCCGGTCGCCGTGCAACTCGACGAATTCGTCAAAAATCAAATTGATGTAGTCGACCGTTTGCGGGCGATTGGGATGGCGCGAGACGAGAATGGTATCCCACGGCGTGAGATTTGAATAGATTTTTTGAATCAGCTTGGTGAGCTCTTTTTTAATTCGGCGGATCTCATCGCCGGCAGCAACGTGGGCGTCGGCCTTGCTCTCCAGCTTGGCCAGCACGTCTTCCATGTCAATGATGTCTTGCTCGAATGGCAAGAAACCGTTTGGCGAAGCCATCGACGGAAACTCCCTCTTCCAAAAAAGGGTCGGAACCCGGGGTCAGGCGGGTGGGTGCGCCAAGCGGAAAGTGTACCAAAACGGTGGGAAACTTCCAGTGATATTCGCGTGAAAACGCCGAACGCTCAGTCGGCGACACCCCCCAGGTATGCCGCCGCCGAGCGTTGTGCCAATCGCGAAGTTTCGGTTTGGGAGAATCGGTGCGCCGTCACGCTTGCCGAATAACTAGCAGGACTTGCATCGTGCCCGGTCGCTGCTGGGCGCGGCCAGCGATAAATGCTTTCGCCTCGTCGGACGGACCGGTGCCGTCGGCGCTTGCCAGGATCATTGCGAAGCGCTCCGGTCGGCCAGGCGCCCGCAGGGCCGGCTTTTTGTCCTTGGGCATGGCGACAATCGTGTTGTCAAAAAGATCGCCTTTTCTCATGGGTGTTTCGAAGTCCGCGGATTTCACGCCAAAAAGGGCCGACAAGTTCTCGCGGTCCTGGTGATTCAATTCAGCCACGACCACGGATTCAAACGTGCCTGCTTGCGCGGCTTGGTTTTTCGGATCGTCCGCGAGTTGACGAAGCATGGTCTCCAATTCCTTGGCTTCGACATTCTCGGCATACACGAAATAGGTGACTTTGCGCTGAGCGCCCTGTTCCAGCTTCACGCGCGCTGCGGCATCAACGATGGTCTTGATGCCCTGCCCTTCGAGCGCCTGGCGCACCTCACTCACGGCGGTCGCGTTGTTCCGCACGGTGAGTTCCAAATGGACAGCGGATTCCTTTTGCAAGCGTTGCGCCACCAAGTCCTGTTTGGGCTTGGTCGCCAACTCCCTGAATGTCACGCGCAGCGGCCGGTCGGGTGATGGAACAGGATCAACCCGGGCAACAACGTTTGTTTCGCCGCTGGGTTGTGCACGATTGGCAAGGTAAATCCCAACTCCGACACCCACCAGGACGCATGCCGCAGCCAGATAACCGAGCCAGCGCCGAGGGCTGCCATATCTTGTCCGGGGAGAGTCAATCCGGAGACCCCGCTCCGCGATGGCGTGTACGACTTGACCGGCAAACGCAGAGCCCAACTGGCGGCGCGGCAAAGCACGCAAGCGGTGCGCCCCTTCTTGCAACTCCTGCAAGACCGAGCGGGCTTGCGATGAGCGATGCAGCAAGCGCAAGGCCAGCTTCCGCTGGCGGCGCGTCATTTCACCGTCGACAAAGGCGGTCAGTAGTTGCAGGTTACGCTCAGAGAGCATCGCAGGCGCTCACGGTTAAAAATCCAGTCAAGAGCCGCGCACGCAGTAAGCGGTCTTACTTGCCTCCGCACACTGAACCGCTTACTGCGTGCGCGGCTCTTGGTGGAGCAATATGCCCCGCAACTCCAGCCGGGCACGGTGCAGTCGGCTGCGGACCGTGCCAATCGGCACCTGAAGCGTCTGGGCCATGTCTTCGTACTTTTGGCCTTCCATGTCCTTCATCACCAGCACCGTCCGATGCTCCAAAGACAACCGCATCAGTGCCTCGTGCACCCGTTTTTCATCCTCGGCCATCTCCAGGGCCTTCTCCGGCCTGATGGCATCGGAAGTGTCCGCGACATCCGGCGCACCACCAGGACCGCTGTGAAGCCGTGGAAAGACGCGTTGTTTCCTCTTATAACTGATGGCCGTGTTGACGGCGATACGATAAAGCCAGGTGAAAAAGAGCGAGTCACCTTTGAAGGACTTGAGCGACTGGTAAGCCCCGAGGAAGGCCTCTTGCACCACGTCGCTGGCGTCCTCCTTGTTTTCCAACATGCGGAAAACTGTGTTGTAAAGCCTGTCTTGATAACGACCTACCAACTCCCCAAAAGCCGCGGTCCGGCCTTGCAAGCAAGCGGCAATCAGATCGCGGTCGTCGCTACCCACAGTTTGCTACTTACCATTGGACGTGATGGGATTCCCGAAGGTTCCCGAAAACAGCGTTCGCCCTGTAAAATATAGAATAGTCGAAAAGCAGCAAAGGCACGGACCAAACGGGACCCAGCATTAAAGAAACGACACCTAGGCCTTTTGAACCTATGGACAATAGCACGATCGTCATTCGGGGGGCGCGCGAGCACAACCTTCGTAACGTCAATTTGGAATTGCCCCGCAACCGCTTGATCGTTTTCACAGGCGTCAGCGGCTCCGGCAAAAGTTCGCTGGCGTTTGATACCCTTTATGCGGAGGGACAGCGCCGCTATGTCGAATCGTTGTCTTCCTACGCCCGCCAGTTTTTGGGTCAGCTGCAAAAGCCGGACGTCGACTTCCTCGGGGGATTGTCGCCCTCCATCAGCATCCAACAGAAGTCCGCGGGCAAAAACCCGCGCTCGACGGTAGGCACCGTCACCGAAATCCATGATTATTTACGCGTCCTGTTTGCCCGCATCGGCCAGGGCCATTGTCCGCAATGTCAGCGGCCGATCACCGCCCAGACGCGCGAGCAAATCCTGAGCCGCATTCTCGCGCTACCCGATGGGTCGCGTGTCCTCATCCTCGCACCGGTCGTGCGCGGGCAAAAGGGGGAGTACAAGGATCTCTTTCAAGACATGCTCAAGCGCGGCTTCCTGCGCGCCCGCGTCGACGGCCAAATGATTCGGCTCAGCGATGACCTGAAGCTCGACCGCAAGATCAAGCACAACATCGAAATCGTCATCGACCGTTTGCGCGTCGATGCGAAAGTCCGGCCGCGTTTGGCCGAGGCAGTGGACCAGGCGCTCCTTTTGGGTGAAGGAAACATCATTGTCGCGGGCGATGAAGCGGCAAGCGAAAGTGACAAGGGGGTTGAGCCGAAGAATTCCTCACCTCGCCAGGCCGCCATAATGCCGGACGTGCTGCTGTCGGCCCATTATGCCTGCACGCACTGCAACGCTAGCTACGAGCCTCCCAGTCCGCAACTCTTCAGTTTCAACAGCCCGGCGGGCATGTGCCCCGAGTGCGATGGGCTTGGCAATCGCTTCAGCTTCGATCCGGCGTTGCTGGTGCCGGACACGACCATCAGCTTTTACAATGGAGCGGTGCCGATCATCGGCCCGATGCGCGGCATGGGGCGCTGGCGCAAGCATATTTATCAAGGCCTCGGCGCTACGCTCGGCATCGACCTCAAAGCACGCTGGCAAGACCTGCCCGCCCGTCAGCGTGATTGGCTCCTCAATGGCACCGGCGATCGGCACATAACCTTCGAATGGCGCATGCGCGGCGGCGGGGTCTGGAAGCACGGCGAAAAGTGGGAAGGCATCGTGCCCCAACTGTTGCGCAGCTTCAAGAAGACCGCGGCGGGTCCGCGCCGCCTCCAACTCGAAAAATACATGCGCGTGGTCCTCTGTCCCGCCTGCCGAGGACAACGCCTCAACCCGCAAGCCCGCGCTGTCCGTGTTGCCGACAAAACGCTCATTGACATCCTGGCCACGCCGCTCGGCGAGTTGGCGCAATGGCTCGATCCCGAAACGGGGCCGCTGGAGCGCCGCCTCGACCGCGTGCAAGCCACGATTGCCGGCGAAGTGCTCAAGGAGATTCGGGGCCGCGTCGGCTTTTTGCTCAACGTCGGTCTGCATTATCTTTCGCTGGACCGGACGGCACCGACCCTCTCGGGCGGCGAGTCCCAGCGCATTCGACTGGCGGGCCAGATCGGCTCGGGCCTGGTCGGCGTGTTGTACATCCTCGATGAGCCGAGCATCGGTCTGCATCCGCGCGACAATGAACGCCTTTTGAGCAGCCTGCAAAAGTTGCGTGACCTGGGCAACACGGTCCTGGTGGTGGAGCATGACGAAGAGACCATGCGCGCCGCCGACTTTATCGTCGATTTCGGGCCCGGACCGGGCGTGCGCGGCGGCGAGGTGGTGGCCGCCGGTTCTTATCAAGACCTGCTGGCCAGCGAAGCGAGCTTGACGGGCCAATATTTGTCGGGTCGCAAGCAAATCGCCATCCCCTCCGAGCGCCGGCCAGGCAACGGCAAGTCGATTCAGATCACCGGCGCCAAGCACAACAATCTCAAAGGCATCGACGTCGACTTTCCACTCGGATCGTTCATTTGCGTGACCGGCGTGAGCGGTTCCGGCAAATCGTCGCTCGTTATCGACATACTCAAAGAGGGCCTGAAGCTCGCGGATGGCCGCTTGCAGCTTGAGGACGAAAGCGAGGAAGAGGAAGAACAGGCGATGCAAACGGCCATCGCCACCCGTTATCACGAAATTGCGCGGCGCTGAACAGATCGACAAAGTCATCGACATCGACCAATCTCCGATTGGCCGCACGCCCCGCTCCAATCCCGCGACATATATCAAGGTGTTCGACTTGATTCGCGATCTCTACGCCCAGATGTCCGAGGCCAAGGTGCGCGGCTACAAGCCCGGGCGGTTCAGCTTTAACAAACCGGGCGGCCGCTGCGAGGCGTGCGAGGGGAATGGCTCCACCCGGCTGGAGATGGATTTTCTGGCCGACGTGTGGGTGACATGCCCGGTATGCGAAGGCCGGCGCTTCAATCGCGAAACACTGCAAATCCGCTTCAAGGACAAGAACATCCACGATGTCTTGGAAATGGATGTGCAGGAAGCGCTCGAGCATTTCACGCACATTCCGAAAATTCGCGGCATGTTGCAGACCTTGCACGACGTCGGCCTGGATTACGTCAAGTTGGGCCAACCCTCGCCCACTCTCTCGGGAGGCGAGGCCCAGCGCATCAAACTGGCACGCGAGTTATGCCGGCGCGGCACCGGCAAGACGCTATATATTCTGGATGAACCGACGACAGGACTGCACTTCGATGACATTCAAAAGCTGTTGCAGGTGCTCCACGGCTTTGTCATCGCCGGCAACACCGTGGTGGTCATCGAACACAATCTGGACGTCATCAAAACTGCCGATTGGATCATCGATCTCGGTCCAGAGGGCGGCGCCGGCGGCGGCCGCGTCGTGTGCGCCGGCACGCCGGAATCGGTCGTGGGCTGTGCTGAGTCCTTCACGGGAAATGCACTTAAACCCGTTCTCGCACGGGAGCCTTTTGAGCCGGTTTCCGCGGAGGCGATCGGTGCGCAGCCACACGCCGCCGCTCACTCACTTGGAAGTTAAAGGCGCCCAGCAACACAATCTTAAGAACATCGACGTCTCGCTGCCGCGCGACAAAATCACGGTCTGCTGCGGGCCGAGCGGCTCCGGCAAAACGCTCACTGGCGTTGGATACGATTTTCGCCGAAGGGCAGCGGCGTTATGTCGAATCGCTGTCTTCTTATGCCCGCCAGTTCTTGGGGCAGGTGCAGAAGCCGCGCGTCGAGCAAGTCAGCGGTCTGTCGCCGGCCATCAGCATTGAGCAGCAAACGACGAGCAAAAGTCCGCGCTCCACGGTCGGAACCGTTACGGAAATTTACGATTACTTGCGCATCCTGTATCGCCCGCCTCGGTCAGCCTTATTGCCCCGCTTGCCAGATCGCCCATCGGCAGCCAATCCGCCGATGAGATCATCGAAAAGATCATGAATCTGCCGGACGGGACGAAGCTCTATCTGATCGGCGCCGGTCGAACGGCGCGGCCAGGAGAAGTATGACGCGGTCTTCGAGGAAGTGCGGCGGTCCGGCTTCGTGCGCATGCGCGTGGACAACGAATCGTTTAACGTGAGCGAACCGCCCGCCATCGATCATCGCCGCAAGCACCTCGTGGAAGTCGTCGTTGATCGCCTGGTGGTGCGGCACAATCAGCGCGGCCGGCTCGCCGACGCCGTGGAAGCAGCCCTGGATCTGGGTAAAGGCGTCTTGCATGTCGCCCATGTCAACGCTCGCGTTCCTGAGAACCAATGGAAGGTCGAACGCTATAGCCAGCATTACGCCTGTGATCAATGTGGCCGCAGTTTCGAGCCGCTCAATCCGCATCATTTTTCGTTCAACAGCCCGCTCGGCTGGTGTCCGGCTTGCGAAGGACTCGGCTTTCAAAAGGGCGCCAATCCGGCGGTGCTGATTCGTGACGGCAACTTATCCCTGCGGCAAGGCGCCGTCGCCGCCTGGCCCGTTTTGGACCGTGCCGCTGCCAACGGCTCCGGCGGCGCAGCCGTTCGCCCGCTTTGCCGAGGCGCTGGCCCGGCATGGCGGTTTCGATCTGGATACGCCGTTTGACAAGTTGGCAGCCAAGGATCAACGTCTTGTCTTGTACGGCACCGGCGAGAAATGGATTTCACTGGAGGCCGGCGCTTCCGCGAGAAAGAACGGCGCCGGGCGCGGTGCTTGGAAAAAGCCGGAAGGGTTAGCGTTTCAGTACAAGGGCGTCATGCCGGCGCTCGACGGAAGCGGCCCGCGTCAGTTTCATCTATCGCCACAAGCTCGATTATCTCGTCAGCGACGTACCGTGCTCACATTGCCACGGCTCGCGTCTGCGCGACGATGCGGCCTCCTGCCGGTTTGTGGGGCATACGCTCGGCGACGTCGGTGACTGGCCGCTGCGGCAAACGCTCGCTTTTTTCAAAGGTCTCAAGCTACCGAAGGAGCAGCGCGGATTGCCGGTGAGTTGCTGCGAGAGATCAAGAATCGTCTACAATTCCTGGTGGACGTGGGCCTGGACTATGTGACATTGGCGCGACCGACGCCCACGCTATCTGGCGGCGAATCCCAACGCATCCGCCTGGCGAGCCAAATCGGCAGCGGGCTTTCCGGCGTTTTATACGTTCTTGACGAGCCGACGATCGGGCTGCATCCGCGCGACAATCGCCGGCTCCTCAAGGCACTTCACCATCTGCGCGATCTGGGCAACACGCTGGTACTGGTGGAGCATGATCGCGAAGTCATCGCCGCCGCCGATCACCTTCTGGATTTCGGCCCCGGCGCCGGCGATCAGGGGGGCGAGATCACCGCCTCTGGGCCGCCGCGCCAGGTGCGACGCGATAAGAACTCGCTCACGGGGCAGTACCTGAGTGGGCGGCAGGCGATTCCGGTGCCGACGAATCGCCGCCTACCGTCGTTTGGCCGCGAGGCCGCAGCGGAGCGCGGGGCCCGCGCTCCGCTGCGCCTCGCGGCTAAACGTGAGGGCGGTGCGCCAGAACAATTTAAAAAACATCGATGTCACGTTTCCGCTGGGTGCGTTCGTCGCTGTCACCGGCGTCAGCGGTTCGGGGAAGAGTTCGCTCGTGCACGAGGTTCTTTACAACGCCCTCGCGAAAAAGCTGCATCGGGCCGGCGTCACCGTCGGTGCCCATGACGACATCGCCGGTATCGAGGCGATTGACAAGGTCATCAACGTCGATCAAGACCCGCTCGGCAATTCGCCCAGCTCGAACCCGGCGACCTACACCGGCGTGTTCGATCTGATGCGTGAGTTGTTCGCCCAAATGCCGGAATCACGCGTGCGCGGCTACCAAGCCAAGCGCTTTTCCTTCAATAAGCCCGGCGGTCGCTGCGAGGCCTGCGAGGGCAATGGTCAAAAAAAGATCGAGATGCACTTTCTGCCAGATGTCTGGATCGAATGCGATGTCTGCCATGGCAGCCGCTACAATCCCGAGACGCTGGCGGTCCATTACAAAGGCAAGAGCATCGCCGACGTGTTGCAAATGCGGGTGCGCGAAGCGCTGGAGTTATTCAGCAACATCCCCAAGATTCGCCGCGTGCTCCAGACGCTCGCCGACGTCGGCCTGGAATACCTCGCGTTGGGCCAGCCGGCGCCGACGCTCTCGGGGGGCGAGGCGCAGCGCGTCAAGTTGGCGGCGGAGTTAGGCCGACCGAACACCGGTCGAACCTTATACATTCTCGATGAACCGACGACCGGCTTGCATTTCGACGATATTCGCAAGCTCCTCGACGTTCTCAATCGCTTGGTCGATCTCGGCAACACGGTGATCGTCGTCGAACACAATCTCGACGTGATCAAGACTGCCGACTGGGTCATCGACATGGGCCCCGAAGCCGGCGCCGAGGGTGGCCGCGTGGTGGTGGAAGGAACACCGGAAGATGTCGTGGCTCTGACAACCGATTCGCACACCGCAACGTTTCTTAAAGAGATTTTGGCAGCGGGGCCGTATGCCCAGCGACCTGTGTACCACGCCAGCGCGGCCGAACCGAAAGCCGGCCAACCGAAAGTGGCTGCTTCCCTCCAGACGGATACGGCGATGCCGTGGGAGACCAATGGTCGGCGTTGGCATACCGAGATGCGCGTCTCCCACAAAGGACAACGGTGCCGCTGGGAGGGCCAGGTGCTGGAAACGGTCGAGCAACAAATCCACGAGTTGGGCAAGTTCGCCGACACCAACTGGCGGCACCCGACGACCGTCGAGATCACCGGGCCGCTTAAAACCCAGGGTTGGTTCTTCCATGCGCACACCGGCATGGAATGGCTGGCGCGGCTGGTCTTCCGTGTCGCCAAGAACACCTTTAAGCAAGAAGAGCTTGATAGCGGCCTGGGCATTCCCACACTCGACGATACGGAAGGAATCGAGATTTATGGCCAGGAGCCGCGCGTTCATGTCGCCAATCGCAAAGGCCCGTGGCAGGAAGTGTGGATGCTCGTGCATCGGCTCAGCGAAATCGACACGCCGGCCTTCCGCGATTTCTTGAAGCGAGCCGTTGCCTCGTTTCATGGCAACATCTAAACGCATGCAAACGAAGCCTGCGGACCTCATGCCCTGGAAAGTCAATGGCGAGCGCTGGCACCTTGGCGCCAAGGGTTTTCCGCCAGGCAAAAAGCTGAAGTGGGACAGC
Source organism: uncultured Planctomycetota bacterium (assembly GCA_963750865.1). Classification (GTDB taxonomy): domain Bacteria; phylum Planctomycetota; class Planctomycetia; order Gemmatales; family Gemmataceae; genus CAVVSQ01. The sequence continues at coordinate 326,211 of CAVVSQ010000004.1, read as the reverse complement.
AATCTGTTGCCCCGCTTGCTCGAGCTGGTGCGCGCGGTTGAACCGAAAATCGCGGTTCACTGGGACAATCGCGTGGCCATCACGCTGCGGGTGCCAGGCGTCACCCGGGCCTGGGCGCAGTGGAACACCAAGAACGCCGACGCCCTCGACTGCCGCTTTTTGGGGAAGAAAGGACAATTCAATCTAAGCCAAATCGACACGCTGGGCATGCAGCCCAAGCTCGCGGCTCGCTCCGATGGGGAGTTGATGCGTTTGGTCTTTCTCCATGAAAACCATCTCCAGCCACAACGTTTGAAAGAAGTGCTGGCCGAGCATCTACGCGGGTTTCGCGAGACGTTTGGGAAATCGTAACCTTGGCGAGCCGCGAGCGTCAGCGACCAGTGTTCGCCAGGCGCACACCGGTCGCTGACGCTCGCGGCTCGCCAAGGTTGATTCGATTGCGGTATTACTATAATAAAAAACGTATGAAACTGTTCGCCGCGAGATGGGTGGTTATGTCACGTCACCTGAATGCGCTCCTGTTAGCGCTTCTGATCGACGAGCACGGCCCAGGCCCATTACAACATGCTCCTTCCCGCTGCACCGTTCGCCAAAAAGGGCGAATCGATCACAATCATTTACCAGTGGGGCCATCCTTTCGAGCATGAGCTTTTTGAAGCGCCTCGACCCACGAGCGTCATGGCATTCACGCCGGATGGTCAAACGCTTGAGCTAGCATCCAAGCTCGAAAAAACGCGGCTTTTGGGCGCGGACAAGAAGACCGTGGCCGCTTACCGCTTCCAATACGTTCCCGAACATCGGGGCGATCACAGGTTGGTGCTGACGACGCCGCCGATCTTCCTGGAAGGGTCCAACGAGTTCGTGCAGGACATCGTCGAGGTGGTGTTGCACGTCACGACGCAAAAAGGCTGGGACACGGATCATGGTGGGCCTTTACGAATCGTGCCACTCACTCGGCCGTATGGGCTTTATCCGGGGATGGTTATGCAAGCGCGAGTCCTTATGGACGACGGAGCAAAGACCCAGCCCTTCAAGGATGCGCCGGTCGAGTTTGAGCGCTACAACCCGGAGACTCCCAAGGAACTGCCGATGGATGAACGGATCACGTTCAAAACCAAGACGGATGGTCAGGGAATATTGACTGTGACGTTGCCCGATCCCGGTTGGTGGTGCGCTCACTGCCCAGCGCGATGTCGGCACGCGCGAACATCAGGGAATGCGCTACCCCGTCAGGCAGCGGGCGACTTTGTGGGTGCACATTGACGAAAAACGATGAGCGCCGGTGATGACCATGCTGTTTGCCGTCCACATCAGCGACAATGTACTCACCGCTCCGTGGTGGCTGGGCGGCTATGCGCTGGCGGGGCTGTTGTTTTTTCTGGGCTCGCGCCGCTTGCAGGATGAAGAGATTCCGCGCATCGCCCTTTTGACGGCGGCGTTCTTCATCGCTTCCCTCGTCCATGTCAAGATTCCGCCGACCAGCGTTCACTTGCTTCTCAACGGTCTGGTCGGCGTCTTGCTCGGCTGGCGCGCTTGCCTGGCGATTCCCGTGGGTCTATTTTTGCAAGTGCTGCTTTTTCAGCACGGCGGCTTCACGACGCTGGGAATCAACACGTGCATCATGCTGCTGCCTGCGCTCTTCTCCTTCTATCTATTCCGCGGTATGCACGCCGTCCCCTGGTGCCGCCGGCGCTGGTTTCGCTCCGCGCTCGTAGTTTTTTCGGTCGTTCTGTGGACGCAGAGCCTGATTTACAGCGTCACTTTGCTCCGCACCAACACGTTTGGCGCAACGAGCCTCGATCTCGGTGACGCCAACGCGATGCTAATACACCCATGGACCTGGGCTGGCGCGGGCCTGCTCGCGTTGGTTATCGCGCTAGTTGAACGCCGCTTGGAGACGGCCCCCGAGTTTCCCATGGGCCTATTGATCGGCGAGCTTGCCGTGATCGCCACGCTGGGTCTTAGTTGTTTTGTTCTGTTGGCCGGCGGCGCGGCGTATTGGCAAACGCCTGCCCTTATTTGGATCGTCGCCCACCTGCCCGTCGCGGTAATCGAGGGCGTGGTGCTCGGTTTCACGGTGGGATTTTTGGCTAAGGTGAAGCCGGAGATGTTAACACCTCCCGCCAAACGCCCGGCAAGCTCCGATACGCTTCTTGATAAGTCGCTTCAAGAGGCACATTGATATAACGGTCGATTTGGAGAAACAGCGGCATGTCGGGCAAGATCGCACCGACAGTAGGATGTTCCAAATAGATGTCCACCGGTTCGCTCGCGACATAGCTGGCGAGCGTGAGCGGCTCATTGTCAGGCAAATCGTAGGGCTCCTCGGTCGTTTCCAAACGTTGCCAGACTGCTCCGTGCATACCGCACGAGTCATGGATTCCGGGGGGGAATAGATCGGCCATGAAAACGTGCACTCCATACGCCAACGCCGTGACGATTTTGCCGGCGAAGTCGGCGACGCTGCGCGGCCGATCTTTGTTGGCGGGGGAGACGATTTCGAGGATGGCCACGAGGCGATGTTTGCTGACGTGGCGAATCGCCAAAGTCCGCCGCCGTGTCCGCGCTACCGAGCCGACCGTCTGCTTGCGCTCGACTTTCGGCGGCGCTTCGGCGACGCTCAAGCCTCCGGTTGCTGGTGGAAGTGATGCTGGTTTCGAGGACGGGCGCTAACGTGGAGCGTCAATATGTCGGGAATGGAGGATCCCGCATGTTGCTCCGGCAGCGCGTAGAAGCCCTCCGGCAACAGACCATTATTGAGGGCCTTGTTCAGCTCGGCTATCCAGTTCAAGTGAAAGGCGTGGAAAATTCCAGCGTCCACGCGCGTCCAGTCATGGATGGGCATTTTTTTCTTTCCCCGAACTTCTGCGCACGGCTATTCTATCGCGATTTAATTGACGTTGCCCAGGAGTCGTCGCGAAGTGTCGCGCACTAATCCTTTGCTTCGGGAAAGACCTCCTCCAGCGACACCTCCCATTGCCCCAAGCCCAGGCTGACGACCGCGATGTTGCGCTTATGATCCAGGCGCACGACCCGGCCCGGCTTGTCGTAGCGCGGCACTTGAACGGTCATGCCGGGCAAAAGTTTCGTGCGCCACTCCTTGAGAACGGCGGCTTCGCGTCCCTGGCGCTCCAGGTCGGCGAGCTTTTTCTCCAATTCCTCGCGTGTTTGCTCCGCCTCGTGTTGGGATTTGAGGGCTTCCTCGCGCGCCATTTCCGCCTCTTGACGTTTCTCTTGCAGCTTAGCCAACTCCGGAGCGCGGCCGCTGCCGCCGTCTCAAATAACGGTGAGCGCTGCGCAGCAACTCGCGCGGCAACTTCAAACGCCGGGCAATTTTGAGGGCGTTGCTCATGCCGTATTGGCCGATGTGCAAGCGGTAGGTCGGCAACAGCGTCTCGGCGTCAAATTCGACGGCGGCATTTTCGGCGCGGTCGTTGTGAAAGGCGTAGGTTTTGAGATCGCCCAGATGCGTCGTCACCATCGCCCGGCAACCGAGGCCGTCGAGGTAGTCGAGGATGGCCCGGCCTAAGGCAGCGCCTTCCACTGGGTCGGTCCCCGCACCAAGTTCATCGAGGAGCACCAGGCTATGGTTGTCCGAGTTCTTGAGGATGCTTGCGATGCGGGACATGTGCGAACTGAATGTGCTTAGCGATTGCTCCAGGCTTTGCTCGTCGCCGATGTCCGCGTGAACTTGGTGAAAGACAGGGACGAGGCTCCCCTGCCCCGCCGGGATGTGCATGCCGGTCTGGGCCATGAGACACAAGAGACCGGTCGTTTTGAGCGTGACCGTTTTGCCGCCGGTGTTGGGCCCCGTGATGACGAGGATATTGAAAGGTTGCCCCAAGCGGACGTCGATGGGAACGACGGTCTTGGCCGGTTGGTCGCGCAGCGGATTGCTTGAATAAATGCTCGAGCAGCGGATGCCGGGCCTGGCGTAGCCACAATTTGCCTTCGGTGTTGATGTCGGGGGCCGCATGATCGAAAGCACGGCTGTATTTCGCCTTGGCGGTCATGTAATCGAGGCGTGCCATGGCATCGATGGCGAAGCCGAGCGGCCGGGCGACCCTGCCGACCTCGGCGCTGAGCCGGCGCAGCACGCGGCGGATTTCGCGCTCTTCCTCGCCCTTGAGAACGACGCGGTCGGCGCTGAGCCCGGCTACTTCCGCCGGCTCCACGAAAATCGTCTCGCCCGTGCTGCTGGTCCGATGAATGACGCCCGGCAACTTGTGGCGAAAATTGACGGCGACGGGCAAGACATAATGGTCGCCGCTGACAGTGGCGTTGGGATAGCGCAGGATTCTTGCGCAACTCCGGGTCGCGCAGCAGGTGCTTGATGCGCGTTTGGACCCGCTCGTCCACCTCGGCGATTTTTTGCCGAACGTGTGCGAGTTCGGGACTGGCCATGTCGAGGACATGGCCTCGTGAATCGATGCAGCCGCTAATCGATTTGCCGACGAGGCCCAGATCCTCGACGGGCCCGAGCAGAGCGATCAAGCCGCTGAAAGCTGGGCCCTAGCCGCATGCGAAAGCGGTACATGTGCCCGGTGCATGCCAGCGTGCCGGCCGTTTCCAGAAGTTGCTCGGGGGTCAGCATGGCACCGATGGCCGCCCGCCGCGCCAACAGACGCACATCGTGCAAGCCGGCGAAAGGAGGCGATTGGCCGGTGCCCAGATACATCCACCATTTCACTGACGAGCGCCAGCTCCGCGCGAATGCTGTCGGCCTGGGTGCTCGGCTGCGCCAAGGCGGGCAAGATCCTTTCCCAGCGAGCAAGAGGCGTAACCGGCCACGAGCTCAAGCACCTTGGCGAATTCCAGGAGTTCCAGGGTGTGAGCATCCATCGGCACCAGTTTTTCCATCTCCCCGTAGACAATAATGCATGGCGGGCGGTTCGCCTACCGTCAGTTTACTCGCAATCTCACGACTTCGCCTACAAGATCCGCGGGATTCGGAGTACCTCATCCCGCGGCTTGGCGCGTCCATAGAATTGCTTCGTTGCACGGGATCGATGGCACGCAGGCAAAACCATGGTGACCGGATGAAAATAAAGACTGAGAGTGCGGCAATGGCTGCGGCAGATTCTCATGGCCCACATCAGAGTACGTCAGCCCAGGCCACGAGATTTTTGTATGTGACTTTGACTGCCGGTTTCATTGCTTTTTTGGCCACCGGCGCCGTGGCGCAAGAGGTTCCCGCTCCTTTGGCGGCCGATCTCGTTTTGAAAAATGCCAAGGTATGGACGGTCAACAAGCAACAACCCCAGGCGCAGGCGCTGGCTATTCGCTGTGAGCGCATCGTCGCGGTGGGAAGCGACGCTCAAGTCTTGAAGATGGCCGGCGCCAAGACCATTATTCTCGATATGCACCAGCGGCGTGTGTTGCCCGGCTTTCACGACAGCCACTTGCATCTTTTGAGTTCCGGCCAACAACTGAGTCAGGTGGCGCTCAAGGACGCCAACGACGAAGCGGAGTTCGGCAGGCGCCTGCAAGCGTTCGCCAAGAAATTGCCGCCGCGCAGTTGGCTGATCGGAGACGACTTTGACCATGACCGCACGTTTGCCGGCCGTCTGCCCACCGCGGCGCTGATCGACAAGTATGTCCCCGATCGTCCCGTGTTCCTGCGCCGCTACGACGGCCACATGGGAGTCGCCAACACTCAAGTCATGAAACTGGCGGGCATCACGGCGGACACCAAAAACCCGATCGGCGGCGTGATTGTTCGCGATGCCGCCACGAACCTGCCGACCGGACTGCTGCGCGACACGGCCATGAGCCTGGTCGAGCAATACATTCCTGAGCCAACCGAGGCAGAAGTACGCGCGGCTGTGTTGGCAGCGCTTCTGGAAATCCGCAAATACGGCGTCACGAGTGTGCAGGACATGGATGGCAGCGACGGAGAAACGCGCCGGCATTTGTTTCGCGTCTATCAGCAACTCAAGAACTCGGGAATGCTGACTTGCCGGGTGCGCTGGCATTGGCCGCTCGCCGAATGGCGTGCGCTTGCCGACTTGGGCGTGCTCATGGGCTTCGGCGATTTATGGCTTGAGATCGGCGTGCTCAAGGCTTTTATCGACGGCTCGCTGGGCTCAAGCACCGCGAAGATGTATGAGCCGTATTTCAACGAGCCCAGTAGCACCGGCATCTACATGCGGCCCCGCGGCAAGTTGCTCGAAGATATCCTGGCTGCAGATAAAGCCGGCCTGGGCATCGCGGTGCACGCGATCGGCGACCGGGCCAACGCGGAGATGTTGGATATTTTCGCGGAAGTGATTCGCCAAAACGGACCGCGCGACCGCCGCCTGCGGATCGAACATGCGCAGCACATCCGGCCGATCGATTTCCAGCGGTTCGCCGCCTTGGGTGTCATCGCGTCGATGCAGCCGTACCATGCGATCGACGATGGCCGCTGGGCGGAGGGTCGCATCGGCGCCAAGCGCTGCGCGTCCTCCTATGCGATACGCTCTTTTCTCGATGCGGGGGTCAAGGTGGCGTTCGGCTCCGATTGGTCGGTGGCCCCGGTGAGCCCGCTCTTGGGGATCGATGCCGCGGTCAATCGCCGGACGTTAGACGGCAAGAATCCCGGCGGCTGGTTTCCCGAGCAACGGATTTCCGTGGTCCAGGCCATCGAAGGCTATACGCTGAGCGCGGCCTACGCGGCCTTTCACGAAAAGCAATGCGGCTCCCTGGAAGTGGGCAAACTCGCGGATTTGGTGGTGTTATCGCGTGACATCTTGCAGGATGCGGAGCGCGATCACATCGTGGACACTGAGGTGCTGCTGACGATGGTCGGGGGACGCGTGGTTTATGACAAGGTGGGATGGCGCTAGGGACAAAACGATCTGAGGGATTCGCTGCGCTCATCCGCGCGGCCTGGCAGACCCTTGCATATCAATTGGCGTCTTGCATCCGGGCGACCAACTGGTGCATTTTTTCGACCATCTCGGTGCGCGGCAGGTACACGCGCTGGCCGTGGCCGGGCAGCACCCACTCAAAGGAGAAGTCCGCGAGCTTGGCCATGGATTCGATTTGGCGCGGCCAGGAATACCAACAGTAGTTGTAGGATGCCGCCAAGCGATGCTCGTCGCGGTCCCAATCTAAATGATCGCCGGTGAACAAAAAACGCTTGTCGAGCAAAAGGACGCAGTGCCCCTTGGTGTGCCCAGGGGTGGGAATTGCCAAAAAGTCCGGCGTGACTTCGAGCGACTCTGTGCCGTCGATAACAATCTTGGCGTCCGGCTGCGATGACAACTCGTCGCGGTGGATGATGCGCTTGGCGCCGAAGTGTTTGGCGAAACGATCGGCGTCGGCCACGTCGTCTCGGTGCGTCAGAAAAATGCGGTTCACGCCGCCGAGCGCTTCCAATCGGCGGATCAATGGAGCCACGAATTTCGGTGAATCAATAAGCCAATTGCCGTCCGCATGGCGAACGAAATAGCTGTTGCCGCCATAAGATTTGGGTGAATTGTAGCCGCAATAATAAACCGGCTCTTCCACGACGAGCGGAAAATCAGCCATCACCGCCTTGGGATCGTCGCCACCGCGGCAACCAATGGAACCGGTGGGACAAGCGAGAAGAGCGTGCAAAGCCTGGCGGCGGTCCGCGCTGTCTGTGGGCTGGTGATGCACGAACGACGTTTCCGCGGCTTCCGCGAAGACGTTGGGCGCGATTTGGCGGCAGGCATCGCAATCGATGCACGTCGAATCGACGAAGAAATCGCCGGGGACGTTCTCGGGGACGCTTTTTTTGGGATTGGCCATGGCTACAGATATTGTAGCAGGCCGCTCGCCAATGCTTTGTCCCAATTTTAATGGAGGGTTGGGTGCCATGGCCACGGTACTCCGTGGCCATGTAACATGCAAGCGGGGCCGAACGCATGGCCACGGAGTACCGTGGCCATGGCACGCGAATCGTTCAAGCCCAACTTTAAGCAATTACAAAGCACGAGGACTTATGCGGCAGGGGCGATCGTGGCAGGGTCGGCGCACCATTGCGAGAGTGCATCCAGGTCTCTGATGGCGGCGCCGAGGGATGCAGGAGGCGCTGCGCGATTGACCGGCGTCTTGTGCTCCTTGCCCGCTATGAGATCGGCGCAGCGGTAACCTTTTTCCAAGAGGTGCGTCGGATTGTGCCCTTGCGGGTTGTTCTCGATTTGCAAATAGAGTTTACGAATGGCCCGGCACCAGGCAGCCAAACGTCCGGATGTGTTGAGCAGCAATTCCGGGATATGCGCCGTGCATAGCGCTTGTTGTACGCGGCCAGCTTGAGACGAAACGCCTCATAGGCTTTTTGCTTGCCATGCAAATCCTGAATGGTCGGCGCCGCGGGAGTCGGCTTTGGCGCCCCCGTGCGCAGGTTTTCCCAGCGTGCTTCAAGCTCGACCACCGCGGCTAGCTCGGCCGCCTGAACGAGATCGAGGTTGCCATCGAAAACGGGCTTAGTCTCCGGCATGAGCGCCTACCTTTCACACTGGGATGACCAAATCTTCCAAGTCAGTGTGAACTTCATCGACCGCCAAGCCTTCCCAACTTGATGAATTTCATGGTTCGTCCACAAGCGCCAAGGGCCGGATCGGCGAGCCGGTGGCGCCTTGAAACTTGAGCGGAACGCCAACAAACGCGAATTCATAACGGCGATCACGGGCCAACTCTTCCAGATTAAGATTCTCCATGATGTAAATGCCGCGCTGGGCCAAGAGATTCACATGCGCATAGAGCGTGGCACCCGTCTCGGGGTCACGCTCGGTGGGGACATCCCAGGTCATGTTGTCCGCGCCGATGGCGCGCACGCCCCGCTCGGCGGCCCATTGGCTCCCCGATTTGGCAATACCGGCAGCTTGCAAATACGCTTCCTCGTCGTCCCAAAGCGTGCCATAGCCTGTGCGCACGAGCAGCACGTCTCCCTTGTGAGCCTCAGTTCCCTGCGATGCCGCGCACGCCGCCAAGTCATTGCCATTGATACCATGCAGGGACGGTAGGCGGTCCACGCCTTGCCAACGAGCCACATCCAAGAGAATCCCGCGACCCAGAAGCGGCGGGATCATTTCCACGCCATGCTTTTTGAAACCAGCGGCGGTCTCCGTTCCTTCGACGGACACATCGCCAAACATTTTCATGTCACAAGCCTGGTGGCACAGCGCGTCGATATGCGTGCCGCTATGCTCCATCATGGTCAGCACACCGGAGGCGCCCTGTGCGCGGACCATGGACCTCAGGTTGGTAGGTGTCCCGATGCCGCCGATGGAGTGCGTAAAAATAACCAGGCTTGTGTGAGGGAAATATCGGCATGCCCAAAAAGCGCGGCTGCTCAAGGTCGTAAACCTTGGCAGCGAGTAACCGCTCGGCTAAAGACCCTTCCGTCATCATGGATTCCTCGGTGTCGGGCACATCGCTGATGTGCCGCGTTCTCATAGAATTATGAGGCTGTCCGGCCGTAGATGTTTATAGTGGGGACGGACGGCTTGGAAAGCTATCCTACGTGGAGGTTGTGCAATGAAAGCTCGCTGTTTATGCGTTGTCGTCAGCCTGTACTGCTTTGCCGGCGTCGCGGCGGCGGAGGATTGGCCTCAGTGGCGCGGCCCGGAGCGCACGGGCATATCATCCGAGACCGGCCTGCTGCAAAAATGGCCTAAGGAAGGCCCCAAGCTTCTGTGGCAGGCCTCCGACCTCGATGCCGGTTATTCGACTCCCGCGGTCGCCGGCGATCGCCTTTATGTAATCAACAATAAAGGGAAAGACAACGAGTATCTGCAAGCTCGGAACGTCAATGACGGCAAATCGGTCTGGACGGCCCGGCTCGGCAAAGTCGGTCCCAACATGGGGCCGCAGTATCCCGGTTCGCGGTCCACGCCCACCGTGGATGGCGCCGCAATTTACGCACTCGGCTCCGATGGCGACTTGGTTTGTGTCAATGCGTCCGACGGCCAAGAAACCTGGCGGAAAAGTCTGCGTGCCGACTTCGGCGGCAAGCCTGGGATGTGGGCGTATTCCGAATCCCCGCTGGTTGACGGCGACGTGCTCGTCTGCACGCCCGGCGGCAAAGAAGCCACGCTGGTCGCGCTCGACAAAAAGAACGGCTCGGTGATTTGGAAGTCCGCGGTTCCCGGTGGGGATAACGCTGCCTATGCCTCCATCATCGTCGACAACGTCGGCGGCGTAAAACAGTATGTGCAATTCCTCGCCAACGGCGTCGTCGGCGTGGACGCCAAGTCCGGCAAGTTCCTTTGGCGCTACACGAAAACCGCCATCGGCAGCCCGGCCAACATCCCGACTCCCGTTGCCGCCGGCGATTACGTTTACAGTGGCAGCGGCAAAGGGGGCGGGGGATTGGTCAAGCTCCAGATGGCTGACGGCTCCTTCACCGCGGTTCCCGTTTACCACGAGCGCAACCTGCCGACCGGCATCGGGGGCGCCATCGTACTCAATAATCTCCTTTATGGAACCGGCAATGAAGGGCTCATGTGCGTCGAGTTCGCCACCGGGAAGGAAAAATGGCACCAAAAGGGCGGCGGACCCGGCGCCATTTGTTACGCCGATGGCCGCATCTACGTCCATGGGGAGAACGGCTCGGTCTGGCTGGCGGACGCCGCTGCCGATGCCTATCGGAATGAGGGCGCCTTCACGCCGCCGGACCAACCCAAGCGCGGCAACACCAAGGCGTGGACATACCCGGTCGTCGCGAACGGCCGCTTGTATCTCCGCGATCAGGGGATGCTGTGGTGCTATGACGTGAAGAAATAAAACGCGACGTGAAAGAGCCGCGCACGTAGTAAGCGGTCTGGGAGACGCCAGACCGCTTACTGCGTGCGCGGCTTTTTTTTTGCGCGATACTGATCTTAGAGGAAAACCGTCGCGGAGTTAGTCGTGGCGAGGGGCGTTTGACCGGTACCCACGTACTGAGCGGTGAAAACGTAGTGGCCGTGCATCGTGAACGCGACCGTGTATTGCGCCTGCGCGACGCCATTGACGATCTGAATCGTCGCCGTGCCGATCACGCCTCCTTGATAAAGGATATTCACATTGCCGCTGGGAACGACACCGCCCGTTGGGGGGGTGATCGTGACGATCAACGTGGCGGTGGGCGGCGTGTAGGGATGATAAATCACCCGCGCTGCCTGCAACGTGGCCGTGGTTATGCTGATGGGAGGAGGCGTGATCGGCGGCGGCAGCGTAATCGTCAACAATTGGTCGCGCTTATTCGCCACTTCTTGCACAAGGTAGCCATCCAATCGAACATATGCACTGGCGTTGTTTTGCTCGATGTCGGCGATTTCACCCCGCCGGCTGTCATACCACCCCGATTGGCCAAAATTCACATCGGGGTCGGTGACCGCTTCCGCCAATTCATGCGAACTTACCGAAGTGAGTTGATCGATCGTCGTGCGCCCATCGCCGGTATTGCCAACCGTTCCGCCCGGATAAGCGATGACGGCATAGCGAACAGTTGCCCCGCTGGAGCCCGCGAACGCGCCGTGATACCCGAGTATCCCTTGCTGCGTGGTGCCTTGACCCGAACCCAAATCGACGGCCACATTGGGTTCGACGTAAACGATGTAAAGCGAGTTCGCATCCGTCGGTTTAAGGCCGCCCTGGCTGATGTCGTTCGCGATGGCGTTTCGGACGAATGAGTCGCTGATAACCGTGTTCGGCGTCACGGGGCTGGAGGTGTCCGTGTAGCCTGGCGAGGCCGTGCCCTTGCCCACGCCGTAACCGGCGCTGGTCAACGCGGTCATATAAGGGCTGCCGGTGATGTCCTTGAGAAAACCGTCGAGCGTCGTCTTTAGACCGCTATAGGACGTGCCCGGCGCCCATTCATTGCCGAGATAGAGCGCTTGTGCCTCGACATGCGGCAAGACGTTGCCGCCGAAGAAAGTCACGGTCGGCACTTGGCGGTCTTCGAGCGCCTCCACAGTGGGATAAAAAACGGGCCTCCGCCGAGGACCGGATTTTTTCATGGCGGCCGTCTGTCCGCTCATCCACCTGCGTAGCCAGTTCATCGCGATTCTCCCGACGCGGCGGAGAAAATGAACGACAATTAACCATTCAGTCTACGGCATCCGTGCCGTGATGCAACGGCGAAATAATTGCACTTTAATAGGACCCTCGGGATTCGGAGTACCTCATCCCGAGGCTTGGCAGCGTAGGTGGCGAGACTCAAGCCGCGGGATCTTTTTCCTTTTACACCGCTACTGTGACCGAGTTGCTGGTGCTCCCTGAAAAGCTCGACGAGCCCATGTATTGGGCGGTAAACGTGTAATCGCCATACGCGCTGAACTGGACCTGGAATTGGGCGATGGCACGTCCATTCACGATTTGAACGTTAGCCGTGCCCAGCACCGAGCCGTTATAGAGCAGTTCAACGGTTCCGGTCGGCAGAACTCCGTTAACCGGCGCAAGTTGCATGGTCAAGGTCACCGTCGGATAGCCGTACCAGTAATAAGTGACCGGGCTGGCCATAAGCGTGGCCGTGCTCGCGGACTTGGTTGCGGAAACCACGGAAACGCTTGCGGCGGAGCTAAGGGTGCCGGCGGTGGCCCGGACGGTGGCTGCGCCGGTGCCGCTCGACGGCGCAGTGTAAACTCCCGTGGAGGCGTTCACCGCACCCACGCCGCCTGCGTCAATCGACCAGGAGAAACTTGGTTGCGTGCTGAGTGCTGTTCCGAATTGGTCGAATGCCGTCGCAGTGAATTGTTGCGATTTGCCGTCAACGACGATTGCGCTGGCGGGCGCCACCTTGATGGATGTCGTCGTTTGCGTGACCGTGTAGGCCACCTGGCTTGTGGCGCTCAAATTGCTTGGATCGGTGATGGTGACGTGGAACGTGTAACTTCCGGCCTGATTGAAGGTCGCGGTGACGTTTTTCGCGGCATTGGTGCCGTTGGCGCTTAGATTGACGGTGCCGGACGTGCCTGTAATGGTCCAGGTATAGGTCAGATTCGACTCGCCGGCCGCATCGGCGCCAAGGACGCTCAACGTCACCGATGTCGAGGTATTGCTGGCGAGGTGGGCGGCCGACGCCACGGTGGGAGGCTTGGCGCCGCTCGTTCCCGTGTTGCCCGCCAGCGCGGGCACCAGCAAGTTGGCAATCGGAGAGCCGCGTCCTGTCACCAGGTCAAAGCCCGGCCCGGCGGCATCGCCGTTGCCGTTGGCCCCCGTCGTGACATCATGGAAGTCGGTGCTTGGCAGTTGATAAAGAGCCGGCAGAGTTTGCGTGTAGCCGTCCATGGCGCTTTGGCCGGCAGTGGCGCGTCCCTGATCAACGATGGCCATCAAGGCGGCCCACTGGGGCGAGCCGGCGCTGGTGCCGCCGATTTGGGTCCAACCGCCGAAGCCGTAGCTGCCGTAAACCGCCACGCCGGTGTTGGGATCGGCGACATAGGCGACGTCGGGGCCGGCGCGCATGCCGCCGGTGGAAATTACTTGCGTGCCATTGTGAACAACGAGGTTGTTTTGATAGCTTGGCTGGCTGACGATTTGGCTGATGCCGCCGCCTCCCAGGTTCCAAGCCGACTCGCTGCCATAGGCGCCGCCGCTCAAGTAGAGCGCGGTGCCGCCGACCGCGATGACATGGCTGGAGAGGGCGGGATAGCCGATGCTGCTGCTGTCGCCCGAAGAGGCGAAGAAGGTGACCCCGGTGTGCCCGGCCGGCGTCGTGAAATGGCTGTCATCTTGCGTTTCGCCGGACGACTCGCCGCCGCCCCAACTCATGGATACCGCCGCCACGCCCGCGTAGTTACGGGCATAATCGACCGCATTCATCAGGTCGCTGTCGTTGGCGCTGTTGGCTTCCACGAGCAAGATGCCGGCCTTGGGCGCGATGGCGTGTGCCCACTCGACATCGAGCTCGATTTCGCCGGCCCAGCCTGAGTTCGCCGTGGGCAGGCTTGTGGTGGAGGCCGTGCCGTAAGGGTTGACGCCGACTTTGGTGAAGGTCGGCGGCGCGGCAATGCCAAACTGCTGATCGAACGTCGTCAGGTCGGCGGCGATGCTGGGATCGTCATAGGCGTCGACGATGGCGATGGTCTCGCCGCTGCCGTCGCCGGCGACGGTATTGCCGCCGCTCTGAAAGGTGATGCTGTTGACGCCGTAGGCGGAGCGCACTTGCGCCGGTGTCAAGCCATTGCCGGTAAAACTGCTGCTCGCAGCCGCCCGCAGGCTGGGATGGACCCCCGGCGTATGGACCGCGTAGGTGGGTGAATAGGCCGAAGGAAGAACTTTTTCTTCCAGGAATTCGAGCGTAGGTTTGAAAGCGGTTGCTTGTTTTTTTCGTGCTTTTTGCTTGCGAAAGGTGACTTTACGTACGAAGCGCATGCCAGATGGAGACCATCGAGGTACCTCAAGGGAAATACAGGTCGGTTTTGGTTGGCCTGAGAACGTCCAGACGATGGACTGGCCGGCAACTGGTCTTCCCAATTATTAGGCGACGCTGGCTTTCGTCAAGGGATTTGCCTCGTTTTCGCGCGGAATTGTCAAAAAACCCTATACCCTTTGGTGGTGCGACGTAGGACGGTCCCCTGAGCCGTCCTTTGACCCACGGACGGCTCAGGAGAGCCGTCCCACGAGATGAAATCTTGCAACTTAGGACTTTGAACGAGCATCGTGGGCGGCTATAATAGACGTATCGCGAGTCCCACCTAAATAGCCGCACCACTGTCTCAAACGCTTTCGGAGGCTGACCATGAATCCGCTTTTTGCATTTTTCGAGGGGATGATGAGCCCCACTCATATTGGACTTGTGCTGGTGGTCGGAATTCTGCTCTTCGGCAAGCGGCTACCGGAAGTCGGCAAATCGCTCGGCAAGACGCTCATGGAGTTCAAGAAAGGCATGAAGGGCCTGGAGGACGATATCGACGTCACGTCCTCTCCCGCGCCCGCCCCTTCGAATCGAACAACGGCGCCGCAGCGGCTGGATGTCGATCCGCGTCCTAAAGCGTAGGATAGGTTTCCAACCTGTCCGATACTTAACGGTCAGGTTGGAAACCTAACCTACGATCAATGTGCCATGCTCGAGGCCCCTTCGGGCGGTTCGCGGTGGCCGTAAAAACTGTAGAGCACCGGCAATAGATAGCGGGTGAGAAACAACGTCGTCACCATCCCCCCTACCACCACGATGGCCAAGGGCCGCTGCGTTTGAGCGCCAATCTGCGTGGCGATCGCGGCAGGCAACAACCCCAAGATCGCGGTTAGGTCGGTGATGAACACCGGACGGACGCGCATGGCCGCCCCGCGCATGATCGCCTCGGACAGCGGCAAGCCCGTGGCGCGCATGGCGTTGAAATAGGACACCAGCAGAAGCCCATCCATGATTGACACGCCGAGCAGCGAAATAAAGCCGACGGCCGCCGAGATGCTGAAATTGGTGCCGGTCAAATAAAGCGCCCAGATGCCGCCGATCGAGCTGAAAAGCACATTGGACAAGATCACCGCCACATCCAAAAGCGAGCGGAACGCGAAATAAAGCAACATGCAGATCAAGAAGAGTGAAGTCGGGATGATAAACAGCAAGCGCGTCTCGGCGTCTTCCATTTGCACGAACTCGCCGCCCATCGTCGCCCGGTAGGGGGGCTGATAAAGGCCCTTGGTTTCTTTCTGCACCTCCGCGACGGCACTGGCCAGGTCGCGTTCGCGGACGCTGAACTTGACGGCGATGAAGCGTTTGCCGTTTTCGCGGGTGATCATCGAGCCGCCGGGCCGCACGAAGCTGCCGCCCGGATTGGGCCGGCCGTCATCACCGACCGGCGAGACCAGATCGCGCAGACGCAAGCGCGGCAAGGAGGCGTTGTAAGAGGCGACTCCCGTGCCGATGACCGCGGGATTGGCGACGCTTGTGCCCGACGCTGACGGGCCGGTGGAGGAGCCGGCGACCGTGGTCTGCTGCGTTCCCGGCTGGGAGTTGGCAGGCACCTGGTTATTGCCGATGTCCACGGGTATTTCGAGAATGGACGCTTCATCTTGCCGGCGATAATAAGGCCAGCGGATGGTGACATCGAAGGTCTTCTCGCCTTCCACCATTTGCGTCAATGCTTTGCCGTGCACCGCGCTGTCGATGACGTTGTTGACGTCCGCGACCTGCACGCCCCAATGCTTGCACTTTTCCTTGTCCACCGCGAATTCCAGGTTGGATTGGCCCATGATGCGGAAAACGCCGATGTCGAAAAGCCCGTGAATACTTCGAGAGCGTGTTCTTCGTCTGCTCGGCCAGCTCTTCCAATTTGACGAGGTCGGGCCCGTAAATCTTGACGGAGTTGTCCCCCTTGACTCCGGAAATCGCTTCCATGACGTTGTCGCGAATGTATTGCGAGAAAGACCATTCGATGCCAGGCAGCTTCGAGGCCAACTCCGCGCTCAGGTCAGCGATGATGTCTTGCCGCGTGCGGCGCATGGCGAGTCCGTTGGGGCGCGTCGACAACGGGCCAATCCGTCTCGGCCTTCATGGGCACGAACAATTCGACGTTGTTGAAGCCGCCCGGATCGGTGCCGTCGTCGGGCCGGCCGGATTGGACGACCACCGACTGCACTTCGGGATAGGACTTGGAACCGATGATCTGCCGAGCCTGGCGAATGGGATCGATGACGCCGTCGAGTGAAACGTGCACGGGAAACGTTGCCCTGATCCACAAGTTGCCCTCTTCCAATTCCGGCATGAACTCGCGCCCCAAAAACCGCATGGGCCAAAGTGCGGTCACCAGCAGCAGCGCCCCCATCACCGCGAGCGTCGCCCAGCGGTGCCGCAGGCAGGACTCGAGTTGGCGGAGATAGCTTCGCTTGAGAAAACGAACGAGGAAATTATCTTGAATCGGGCTGCATGTTTTTGAATAAAAACAGGCACAAAACGGGCGTCAGCGACAATGCCATGACCAGGGCGCCGCCCAGCGCGAAGGCATAGGTCATGGCCATGGGGCCGAACAGCTCGCCTTCGGAGCCGGTCATGGTAAAGAGCGGCAGAAAGGCACAGACCATGATGGCGGTCGAGAAGAACAGCGCCTTGTCGATTTCGCCGCTGGCGCGGAGGATGCGCTGCTTGAGAGGCAACTCGGCATTGTGGCCGGCGGTCAAATTGCGATAAATGTTTTCCACCATGATGACCGACGAATCGACGATGATGCCGAAATCGACGGCGCCGATGGAGAGCAAATTGGCCGACTTGCCGCGCGCGAACAGCATGGCAAAGGCGAACAGCAGCGCCAGGGGAATGTTGATGGCCACGATGACGGCGGATGCGGACGTTGCTGAGAAACATCAGCAGAATGGCGGAGACCAGGATCATGCCCAAGGTCAAATTGTGCCGCACCGTGTGCGTGGTCACGTTGATGAGTTCCGTGCGGTCATAATAGTGCTCGATCACCACGCCCGGCAGGAGCGCGCCGGGCTGGTTCAGTTCCTCGACCTTGGCCTTGACTCCTTCCAACGAAGGCAGCGATTCCTCACCTTTGCGCATGAGGACGATGCCCTGAACCTTTTCATCGTCGCGTTCCCAAACGTCGCCCTTGGCATCGCAAACGCGATCCAGGCTCGTGCGCCCGAGGCGTGTTTGATGGCCGATCACGACCCCTTGGGTGCTGGGTGCTTCTTGATAAAGCAACGGCCCCCCTTCGACGACGTCGTCGACGCGGACTGGAACATTGTTGATCGAGGTGATGACGATGTCGCGTATTTCGCGCAGGCGCTTCTGGTCTTCGGAACGCAAATAAGCGGCGGCTTCCTCGGCGGACTTCATGCCAATCGCCTTTTCCATCGGATCGCGGCCGCCGCCGATGATGCCGACCGCGCGGACCATCTTGGCGGCCCGGCCCAGAACGAGAAAATCGCCGCCCACATTGGCGTTGCTGTTGGCCAGCGCGGTTTGCAACTGCTGCAAGGTGATGCCAAAGCGCTTCATGCGATCCGGGTCAGGCTGGATTTCATAGCGCTTGATGGTGCCGCCTGAGCTGGTGACATCCACGATCCTGGGAACGCGGCGAAACTCGCGCTCGAGCATCCAATCTTGCAGTGCCTTGAGATCATTGAGCGTATAGATGTCTTGGCCCAGGGCATTTTTCGGCGATTGCAGCGTGTAGCGATAGATCTCGCCGATTGGGCTGGCGGGCGAAATGATCGGCGTGACACCCGGCGGCAGGGCCTGCGTGAATTGCAAGCGGTTGATGACTTCCTGGCGCGCCTTGTCGTAGTCGAACCCGTAATGAAAAACGTTGCGCAGGTGGGACAGGCCGAATAACGATTTGCTCAGCGTCGTCTTTAGGCCGGGCATGCCGGCCAGCGTGACTTCCAGAGGAATCGTGACCTGGCGTTCCATTTCCTCCGCCGATGCCCCCGGCCACTGGGCGACGACTTCGATGATTGCCGGCGCCGGATCAGGATAGGCCTCGACGTTGATATGGATAAAAGCGTAGGCGCCGAAAGCAGCCGCGGCGAGCGCCAGGCGCAATCACAACCAGCGGACTGTTGAGTGACCATTCAATAAGACGACGAACCATGCAGTGACACTCCGCTCTCCGTCATAGTTGCGTTTGTTCAGCGAAAGGCGACACTAAGCAATATTATCGGGCTTTGACTTGCTGCGCCGCCTGCGCGTTTTCGAGCGCCGTCGTCAACTCCATGACGCTGCGCGTGACGATCCGCTCGCCCGGCATGAGGGGCTCCAACTGCCGTCGGCCCTTGCCCTGCTCTTCTTTCGAGAAAAGCGCGTCTTCGGGCGAAAGCTTGGAACGAACGAAGGCCTTCTTTTGAAAAATCCTCACGACGGGGATTCGGCGTATGAAAAACGTGTTTTTCTCGGTCTTGCTTTCAACGAACACGAAATTCTGTCCCTCGACTTGATTCAGCGCTTCCGTCGGGATTTCCACGGTGTCAGGGTCTGGGGGAAGGTAGACCGTGGCAGTCAATGTTTGGCCGATCAGAAATTTATTGTCGGGGTTGGGCAAATAACCAATCAGCATCGGCCTTTGCTGATTGGGATCCAGGCTTGGCGATATCTGGTGAATATCAAGTTCAAGCGGCTTGGTGCCGGGCGGATCGACATCAAAGCGAATCGCCCAGGTCACCCGGCCGGCCCGCTCGAGTTGTTTGCGGATGAGGGGAATGTATTCTTCGGGCGGATGCACCCAAATCTGCAATTGACTCAAATCCGCCAAGCGAAAAAGAGGCGTGTCGCGCGCCGGATCGACCACCTCGCCCTGGGTGACGTTTTTCTCGATAATCACCAATTCACGCTTAGGATCATCGCTAAACTTGGGCGCTTTGATTTCGACGCGGGCCCAGTTGACTTCCGCGTCGGTGCTGCGGCGGTTTTTTTGCTCGCTGAGCGCCTGCGCCTCTTTTTTCAGTTTTTCAATTTCCTCGTTGGGCAACTTCCACATCTTAAGACTACGCACGGCGGTGTTGTAATTGTTCGTGTCCAGTTGCACCTGGCGTTCCGCCGCTTTGAAACTGGTTACGTTGCCGGCACCCTTCTCCATAAGGTCGCTATAGCGGGCCAGCGCCTCTTTACTCAGGCGCAACGCACTGACGGCATCCACCAGGGCGGCTTTAGCCGCCCCAAACTGCTGGCTCCAAACAACGGCCAACAAATCGTCTTGCTTGATCCGATCGCCCCAGCGCAACGGCCGGTATTGGGTCGGCGAAAAGTTGGCGGTGTCGATCACCTTGGCAAATTCCACCAAAGTCCCGGGAAACGGCGTCCGCGAGACAAACAGGCGGTCGTTGTCATAGTTCACGCGGCCGATTTGCGGCGGCAACGGCTGTGGTTCATCTGCGGCCTTCACTTCCATCGAGTTGATTCCCAAACCCATGAGGGCTTCGTCGTTGACGTGCAAGCCATCGTGACCGTCGCGCACCACCAACGCCACCGTTTTATTGGGCTCGTCCTTACGCGATTGCTCTTCCGCCTTGCCGCCGAACCAGCCATGGACTGTCTCGCGCACCGGAGAAAACGCCATCGCTCCCAGGCAGCCGATCGCAACGACGATAGCGCCAACCAGGCGAACCCAGGGGAAACGGGAAAGTCGCGGTCGAGCCGTGGTAGTCGCGTTGATACTCATATCGTCCTCGTTGACCCTTACCAGGCCTTAATCTTTTCACCCGTCTTTAGAATGGGAATGTTACGGTCGGCAAACGCCTGCGTTGGGGCGGCACGAGGACGTTTGGGCACCAAGGGCCTAAGCGGCAGTAATGCTTGTTAACTGTTCTATTTTAGCAAGAAAAATTGGCCGAGTAAACTTGTCAACCGTTACATCGGAGAAAGGTGCGCAGTCCTGGCGGTCAGGTGGGAAACATAACCTACTCAATATCGCCATTCGGCGCGGCAAAAAATGCCTTGGTAGGTGACTTCACCCTGGGTTCCGGCTGTCTCGCCGACCGTCCACCAGCGCTGGAATAAATAGCCTGTCGCCAGGTGTATATTGGGTAGTTCGGCGGGGGCATAATCCAGGCCAAAGCGCACTTCAAGCACCGGCGCCGGCTCATTGGCCGATGCCGTGGTTGAGGCGCTGCCGACACCGGGGATTGCTTCTTCATACAGTTGATGCACCCGGCCGAGCACGACGCCGCCATCCAGTTTGCCGAGGATTGACAGGCCGCCGTCACCCAGGCGCCGCTTCAATTCCAAGGCGAAATGCGGACCGGCACCGGCGAAGTTGTTGCTCTCATGTTGGCTCAAAAGCGGCGTGCCGGCGGTGGAGTCGAAGAAAACGTTCGCGATGCGTATGCCCGCGCGCCATTTCATGTCCCAGAGAGGCCCGAGAGCGTTTTCGCGGCTGGCGTAGTCAAAATCGACGACATGCAAGTTCAAATGGGTGCTGAGCGGCGCGGCATTGCCGGCGGCGTCGAAGCCGCTAAGTGCCCCTGATCCGGCGGCGCTCAGTCCGCGATAAGACACCAGCAATGCGCCCGCGCCCTGGCCGAGCCGATAGCCCATCTCCACGTTGGGCATGACGGTCCAGTGCAAATCCGCGCTGGGCAATTGCAAGATCGTGGTGGCACCGCCCACCATCACGGGTGCATTGAGACGATTCTTGATGGATGGTCCCACAGGGTCTATTTCCAGAGCGCCGAACCAGCCGCAGCCGAATCCCCACGGCGACCAGTCGAGCAGCGAATCGCCTTTGAGCAGGTCGCCGTTGGTGTCTTCATGGGACGCACACGCAGGCGGGGCCCCGCTGTTGGGCAAGCTGATCGTGGGATAGGGATTGCTGACCGTCGGTGATGGCCACGCATAAGGCCCCGCCTTGACAAGGTCCGCCGAGCTCGCCGCCGGGACGGCCAGCGTCGCTTGGGCCTGACATGGCTCGGCGATGAGGGCCGCGAGCGCCAGGCTCAACAATGCGCGAATGCTGTACACGGCGGAATCTCCTTGTGTTTCTTTCGCTCACCGATGCGCTCGAGGGACCGTCACTTACCGGGCTCGTTCACTTCGATCAACGCCGGGATGCCAAGTCGCGGCCGCGGCGGCATCTCCTCGGCATGCGAAACCGTAGGCTGCACCTCGGTCGCGGATGGTTCCGCATTACCGCCAAGAAGTGGCGGATTAGGACCCAACTGAGCCACCGACGGAATCTCAGGAAGAGCGAGGGCATCGACGCGCGGCATCGGATCGGCGCGGAGCTGTTTCCCGGTCACCGGGGGCAACTGCGGAGGCAAAAAGGGCACCGCCTTTGATGGTGCGGGCTCGGTTGCGGATCGCGGCAGTGCGCTTTGGAATCCAGCGGCGGGCCAAACGTGGTCGCCGCCAGGCACGGTGGAGCCGGGCAGCGGGCTGCATGGATGACAGCACGGCAGTTGCAAAAGCTCTTCCAAATTGGGCACAGGCGCTACCGGAAACACGCCGTTCGTCTGAAAAAGGTCGTCGGTTTGCAGAAGGCCGGCAACATCCACGACGGCTTGCCACTCGAGCGCCCAGCGCAACGATATACGGGCCAATGACGCTCACCAGATTTTGCTCGGACTGGATCAAATCGGTATAGGCGACTCGGCCGATCTCGCCGCCATAATGCCGCGTCACCGCAGCGCGAAAAGCCTGCACTTGCTTGGGCAAAATATCCACGCGATAAAGCTCAAGCAAATCGCGGCTCTCAGCATAACGGCGGTACGCATCCGCCACGCGTGACGTAAGGCTATCGCGCACGCGATGCTGTTCCTCGACGGCACGCAACAACGCGCCGCGGGACTGTTCGACGGCGCCCCGGTTTAGGTCCCACACCGGCACCGGCACCGTGGCCTGGACACCGGCGATGATCCGGTTGCTGGCGCCGAGCGTATTGTCGTTGGATAGTGTCGTTTGCACGGAAACATCGGGTATGGCGGTGACTTCCGCGAGCCGCAAGTTGTAACGCGCCTTTTGCTCAGTCACGGCGGCGGAGGCAACCTCCGTGTGATTGGTCAAGACATGCGCCAGCACCTTGTCGTATTCATAAATCGGCAACGGCATATCGATCCGGCCTTCGAGCTGAGTCGCCGGCATGCCGCGTATGCCCAAATTGGCAGCCAACTGCTTCCACGCCAGAGTGTAACCGTTGCGAGCCATGATGAGGCCTTGCCGGGCCTGGGCCGCGAAGACGGCCACTTGCATCGGCTCATAAGGCGCCGCTTCGCCGCCGCCGACCTGCTCGACGTTCACCTTGTAAACTTCGTCGGTGAGGTTCACCAAGGCGCGGTTGGCTCTCATGCTTTCTTGAGCCACGAGCACGGCGAAGTAACTGGAACGAATCGTCGCCATCAAATCGGTTTCAGCGCGGCGGTAGGCGAGTTGGGTGTTTTCGAGGTCCATCGTAGCGGCAGCTTGGGCCAGCTTGAGTTTGCCCATCGTCTTGATGGTTTGGCCGACGAGCAGGCCGTAGCTCGGCCCACCGCTCGGACCGTGGGTCGCGCTCTGGACCCCGGCTGTCGGGTTGGGATAGGCGCCTGCTTGAATCGCCGCGCCTTTGGCCGCCGCCACGTCCGCGGCCGCTTGCCGCAATAGCGGGCTGTTGGCTCGGCCGAGCGTCTGCAAGTCGGCCAAGGTCATGGGGCGTCCTTGCGGTCCCGTAACGACCACCGGGTCGGGACCAATCGCGGGTAATGGCGGGAAATACTTGTGTACGGCCGCTTTAAATTCTTCCGGTGTGACCGATTTTGGATTGGGCAGACGAATGGGAGCGACTTCCGACCCAGGCACGCCTGGCGGGACTTGAAGCCGCGTCTCCAAGGTCGTGATTTTCTTTGCGGAGACCGCATCGCCGACGGATTGCTGGGCGGATGTTAACTGGATGTCGTCGCTTTTTAGTGCAGGCGAGTCTCCATCAGTGGTCGGCGACTTGACGGAGAGAGGGACACCCGGTTCTCCCGAAAAACGATCGACGGGGCGATTCACGCTGGCGCAGACCAGGCCATCGACCTCGGGGCGTACACGTGTGTAGCATCCGGCCGCCAAAAAGATTCCCAAGCCGATCCAGACATGCTTGCCGTGCATAACCCGTAGCTCCCCTCGGGCACATTGCCCATTTTGCCTGGAGTAGCTGGAACCTCGGTCGACTTTGACGGTTTTGCGTTATCCAACGGATTTATCGGATATTGGGGTGAGCGCACTGCAGATTACAATTCCGTTTAGCCGCGACGCGCAGCGGAGCGCGTAAAGGCGGCGCCGCCTCCAACGCGCTCCGCTGCGCGTCGCGGCTAAACGGGAACCCACGGAATGACGAATGACCAGCGCTGAAGGTTCTTGCCTTCTTTGAGAGGGTTGTTCTCGACATAGCGAATGGCGCGAACAACATCCTCCGGCGTATCAAGAAAAACCTTCCACAGTCCTCTAGCAAAACACTTGGCACGACGCCTTTTGTTCTCGGAGCAAGTGCCGAACGGATGGACTCGTTCAGCGATTAAACTCCGCGTCGCTTCACCCTTGAGTTGAATCACCACGCTCTCAACGGAAAGATGGTGACGTGCGAGAACAAGATGAATATGCTCGGGCAAGATAGCGCATGCCAAGACAGCCAACCGGGAACGGGAGGCGTACCTTGCGAATCCACAGCCGATAGCGCGAGCCTGAATTCCAGAAAACGAAACCGGCTGGTGTTTGAGCGCTTTTTTGGCAGCGGTGCGGAGCGAATGGTCGTGTGTTTGCTTCGCCAAAGACAAGGTCGCGTTTGTGGTCGTCGCCTTGCCGTAGTGAGACAATTCCCAGGAGCCCACGAAATCGGACCAACTGCCGCGCGGATCGTTGGGCAACCAAAAACCGTAGGCACCGAAGATTACGTGATGCGCGATGACCATCACATTCCCCGTTTAGCCGCGACGCGCAGCGGTGCGCGTTGCGAGGGACGTCCCCAACGCGCTCCGCTGCGCGTCGCGGCTAAACTTCATAATATGACCCAATGAAAAAGCACATTCTCATGGCGGCTATAGTCCTCTTCGCGCGAACCGCGCTCCGCGCTGCCGACGATTACAAGCTCGGCCCGGATTCGATGCGCCAGGCTGGCGTTCCGGAGGGCAAAATAACCAAGCACTCCTGGACGAGCACCGTCTTCCCCGGCACGGTTCGCGATTACTGGATCTACGTGCCGGCGCAATATGACGCGTCGAAGCCCGCTTGCCTCATGGTCTTTCAAGACGGCGGCAACTATGTGAGCGACAAGGGGTCATTCCGCGTGCCCATCGTGTTCGATAATTTGATTCACAAGCAAGAAATGCCGGTAACCATCGGCTTGTTTATCAATCCCGGCAACGTCCCCGCCGGCACGCCCGGCAAGAAGGCACGCAGCAATCGCAGCTTCGAATATGACACGCTTTCGGACCAATATGCGACTTTTCTCGAAAAAGAAATGTTGCCGATCGTCGCCAAGCAGTACAACATTCGCCCCGATGCCGCGGGACGAGCTATCGGCGGTATCAGTAGCGGCGGCATCGCGGCGTTCACGGCCGCCTGGCAGCGGCCCGATCTATTCAGCAAAGTCCTGTCGCATGTCGGCAGCTTCACCAACATTCGCGGGGGCGACGTTTATCCGGGACTCATTCGTAAAACGGAACACAAGCCGCTGCGCGTCTTTCTCCAAGACGGCTCCGGCGATCTCGACAATCTGTTCGGCAACTGGCCGCTCGCCAACCAGCAGATGGCGCTGGCGCTCAAATACATGAAATACGATTATCGCTTCGAGTTCGGCGACGGCGGCCATAACGGCAAGCACGGCGGCTCAATTCTGCCCGAATCATTGCGCTGGCTGTGGCGGGGCGAAGTTCGCAAGAACGATAACTAACACGGTCAGCACACGGCGTGCGCAAATGCCTTTTTTCGTAGTGCAAGCGTCCCGCTTGACGCACACATTTCATTGCGAAAACGTGCCCCACGAATCCCTCACGTTAATCTCAGCCAGCCGACCCCAAGCGCCAAAGTCAACAACGTCAGCGGCACGCCGACCTTGCAGTATTCCCAAAACGAAATGCTCACGCCGGCGCGTTTGGCGTTCTCCACCACGATGAGATTGGCCACTGACCCGAGGATTGTCAGGTTGCCGGCAAAGGTGCTCGACAGCGCCAATGCCAGCCAAGCGCTCTCGCGGCCGGCGTCGGGCACGGCGGTGACGATCGGCTCCATCAGCAAGACGGCGGGCACGTTGCTTACCAAGTTGGACAAACCGGCGGCGACCAGGCTCAGCATGTCCACCGGGCGGCGGATCAACCAGTCCCAGTTAGCGACGTCCCAGCGTGCGACGACATGGACCTGAAACGCATGGACGACGATGAATAGTCCCGCGAACAGTACGAGTAAACTCCAATCCACGCGCTCATAAACCTTGTGCGGGTTCAAACGTCCCATAAGTAAACACGCCGCGGCCGCCAGGGCGATCAACTCCAGCGGCAATCCGGTAAAGAAAAGTGCGACGGTCACCAGCGCGACCATGCCACTCTTGAGCTGCAGCCGGCGAAAACCTCGCCGAGTTAGCCGCTTGTCCGCGCTGGCGCGGAACCGGCATTGTTCGGCGCTGCCAGCGTGCGGCGGTATATATACGCGACCACCAGGAAGTTCAGCACCAGACCCAGAATGGCGATGGGCGCCAGCCGCCAGGCGAACCAGGCGTAAGAAATGCCGGAATGGGCTCCGATGTAGATGTTTTGGGGATTGCCCGTGATGGTCGCCGCCGACCCGATATTGGACGCGGTTGCCAGGCCGATCAAATGGGGCACCGGATCGAATCCTAGCCTGCGCGCCAGCTGAAGCACGAGCGGCGTCAGCGTCAAACACACAATGTCATTGATGAGGAACGCCGATAAAACGCCTGATAGCGCTATAGTGACGGCCAATAAGCTTCTCGGCGACCGAATGTGCCCAAGCGCGATCCTTCCGAACCGATCGAAGATGCGCGAAAGACGCAAAAAGGCAAGCACCACCATCATGCCGAAGAGAAGCACGAGCGTTTTATAGTCGATCGAATCCTGCTCGACGGCTTGCTCGAGCGTCAGCATGCCGGTGAGAAGCATGAGCGTGGCGCCCACCAGGGCGATGCCGGCGCGGTCGATGCGCAGGCCGGGAATTCTTCCGAGCGCAGGCCGATGTAGGTCAGGGCGAAGATGACAGAAGTTGCTAGGGTTGGATTCGGCAATGATGACTCCTCTCGTCACGCGGCAACCGAATCCTTTCTGTCTGCATATTGCCCTGCCTAAATTCTTTAGTTATGCGCTAGCCGATGTTGCGGTAATTGATTGAGGTCACCATCAGCATATGGTTTGCCGAAAAAAAACTGTAAGGATTTCACTCCGTGCCGGTACTAAGTATTAGTCCAAGCTGACAAGGAGGAATGCCCGTCCGATGTGGCACTGCTGCCCCGGCAGCCCTGGCCTCGGATCTAAAGAAAACCTGCTTGCGTGTCGGCCTGAACTTGGTAATACTTGAGTTGTCTAAGTTGTTTTCCCTTTCCGTTTTTCCCTGCGGGGGACGAGCCATGAAATGGATCATTGGTTACGCGGTGGGCGCGGCGGTGTTGCTGGCGCCCATGGGAGTGCGTCTATGGATGCGTTCGGAGCCGGCGCCGCAAGTGCTCGCGGACAGCGCGGTGCGTGAAGGCAAGATGCTGTTCACGCATGAGTGGACCGTCAACGATCCGTTGTGCCCAACGGGCGACGGCCTGGGGCCTGTCTTCAACGCCACCTCGTGCGCATCAATGTCATCACCAGGGAGGCTTGGGTGGTAGCGGCGCGCTCAAGGACAACGTCACCACTTTTGTCAATCTGGCACCCCGCCATGTGCCCACCACGCGCGGCGTGATTCACGCGCAGGCAATCTCGGCCGACTTCCAGGAGACACTGGCGCAGGCAAGCTTCGAATTGCCCTGCATCATCAGACCGACGCTCGAACAAGTGCACCAAGCGGAACAACAAGCCACCGCGCGCCGTTGCGGCGCGCCGCCACGGTCGACGTCAGCCAGCGCAACACGCCGGCGCTATTTGGCACGCAACTGATCGAGCAGCTTCCGGATCAAGTTATCCTTGCCCACGAGCGGATGCAAAAACTCCGCTATCGCGATCCGAAAGGCCAAGGGCAGAGCGTGCCCGTCGGCCGCGCATTGCGACTCCGCAACGGCCAAGTTGGCAAGTTCGGCTGGAAGGGCCAAAGCGCCAATATGCTCGATTTCGTGCAGGCGGCCTGTGCCAACGAGCTGGGATTGGGCAATCCGGGCCAAGCACAACCGACGCCCCTCAGTCAACGAAACTACCAACCTGTCGGCTTGGATTTAACCACCGAGCAATGCCAACAGATGGCCGCCTTTATATCTTCCTTGCCGCGCCCGATCGAAGTGGCACCAGGGGGACAGGACGGCCAAAAGGCCTGCGATCGCGGCCGTCAAGTCTTTCACAAGATCGGCTGCGCCGAGTGCCATGTGCCGACGATGGGCTCGTTGACCGGGATTTACAGCGATTTCTTGCTGCACCGCATGGGCAAAGACTTGGTCGGCGGCGGTTCCTATTCCGAGCCGCCTCCCGATGCCGATTCGTCGCCTGGAGCGGAGCCTCTGCCCGACGAATGGCGGACGCCGCCGCTCTGGGGCGTCGCCGACTCGGGACCCTATTTGCACGATGGGCGCGCGGCGACCTTGGACGATGCCATCAAAATGCACGGGGGTCAAGGCAGCGATTCAGCCGCTCGATATGGCTTTCTCAATGCGGCTGAGCAACAGGAGTTGATGGTGTTTCTAAAATCGCTGCGAGCTCCGAATTAGCGGGTAATGACGTGCCACGGGCCGCACACTAGCCCGAAGCGTCAGCGAGGACCCTCGCTAACGCTTCGGGCTAGTGTCGCAAAATCAAGTATTGGGGTTGCGCAGTAGCGAGGTTCCCGTATGCTCATTCGCTTCCACTGCAGCTGTGGCAACCTGCTCTCTCTTGATGCTGCCGTTGCCGCCAGCTATCAAAACTGTCCCCAGTGCAACCGTTTGCTCGCGCTCGCCGGTCAGTCGGTCGCCAACGAATCGGACATCGACTCGGCGGCCAAGAGCCCATCGCTCAATCGACAAGAGACCGTGGCGCTCGCGCCTTATTATGAACTGACGGCAACGCCTCCCGAGCCGCGCATCGCTTATCGCTTGGTCGAAGTCAGCAGCACACCGCCTCAGCCATTAGCGGCGCCGCCGCCTCTTCCACCAAAGAGGCACTTGGCGGACGACTACAGAAACCCGCCCAGCGATTGGGACGATCGGGAGATCAGCCGAGTTCTCGCCAAGGCCCGGCGCAGATCTGCGCCGCCAGCGCTGGTCGCGGCGGTTGCCGCTGGCCGCGGAGAAAAACGTTGCGGAATGTCTGGCTTATCCCTTCTTGGTTTGCGGTGAAATCGTCTGTCTGGTGCTCATGCTGACCGTGGCCACTCCCATCGCGATCTTGTCCTTGCCGACGCCGAGCACCAACGGCCTGGATGACTGGCTCCCGCGCGTTCCGTTTCTTCTTTTGCCCTTGATATTGGCGGGCGTTACCTGGAACTTTTTGCGCCAGGTTCTGCGCTTGGGCGTGATGGGAGACATTGAAAACACACCGAAGGTCATTCAAGAGGTCCGCACGCTGGTCTGGTCGGGGTTGATGGTCGTCACGGCGTTCATCGCTGGGCCGGTGTTCTTGGTCGGGGCGGCCCTCTGGTTCTGGGTCGAGGCAGGCAATCTTTCCGGCCTAGACTATTTGCTGCTTTGGCAGCTGTGGCTTAGCGCCGCAGTAGTGTGGGTATTGCTGCTGTTGGCCGTCGACGCTCGCGGCCGTTTGCGCGATGCCCAAGGGATGGCCGTCGCGGCCTTCGTGCGGCGCCAAGGTTGGCCGGCGGTGTTGTTTTCCCTGCTGGGAGGAGTAAGCGTAGCCGCGGTCTTTTACTTGTCGGTCGCGGCGTGGGTTGAATTGTTCGACGAGTTCATGGTGGCGTTTTTCTTGCAATTCATCCTGTGGTGTGGCGGCCTTATCGTGTGGACGTTTCTAGTGCGCACCTATGGCATGACGCGATTTTGGCGCCGTGGGAAGAGTGAGCAAGCGGCGGCATGAGATGTTGAGAATTCCCGTTTACGCGGGGGCCGCTGCTCGATAGCTTAACAGGACAGCATGAGAAGTCTTTAATATCTCGCGGCGACCGTTTTCCTCTGCGGAGGTTTACCATGCATAACAGTGAATTTGACGACGCCTATGAAGACAAGCAACGGATTCGCGGAACATTGCTCAAGGCGCGTCTGTGTGAGCTCTCGTTGCGCGCCCCGCTCTTGGTCGAGCCGGAGACGACCGTCGTCGCCGCCGTCAACATCATGAACGAGCAACGCACCGGTTGTGTTTTGGTGCAGCACGGCGGCAAGCTGGTCGGCATCTTCACCGAGCGGGACGTGCTGACCAAGGTTATTTTTCGCGACACGAACCGCACGATGACGGTCGATTCCGTCATGACGAAGGATCCCGAGTGCCTTGAGGAAAACCAGACCGTGGCGTGCGCGCTTAACAAAATGAGCGTGGGCGGTTATCGGCATATTCCGATCGTCGATCACGGCAAACCGGTCGGCGTGGTGTCGATCCGCGACCTGGTTGATTTTCTCGTGGAGCTTTTTCCTGAGCGCATTCTCAACATGCCGCCGACTCCGGCGCAAGGCATCGCCAAGTCGAGGGATGGCGGCTGAGGGTGGCGTGATCCGCGGGATTCGGAGTACCTCATCCCGCGGCTTGGAGCTGGGGATTTTTTGCGAAGTTTTTACTTTACGCGCGCTTGCCGGCGGTGGTATGCTCTAGCTAATTCTTCACCATTCTTTTATGCCGAGGTGATTACATGGGTGCTCGAACACGGGAAAAGCCTGCGGGCTTCACGCTCATCGAGCTGTTGGTCGTGATCGCGATCATCGCCATCTTGATTGCTCTCTTGATCCCGGCCGTGCAAAAGGTGCGCACGGCGGCTGCCAAGACGGCTTGTCAAAACAACATGAAGCAGATCGGCCTGGCTTGCCATAATTACCACGATACCTACAAGACATTGCCGCCGGCCGTGCAAATAATCAATGCGGCTGGGGACAATAAATGTGCCAGTGCTTATCGCAGTCCTGGCTTCGGTCCCAACTGGCTTGTTTTCTTGCTTCCCTATATGGAAGAAAGCGCGCTCTATGAATCCGTCGGGCAGAGCATCACCGATTTCATGCCTAGCCAGGGCCGCGATCAGGGTTGGCGGTTGGTGCGCGACAAAACAATTCCCACGTATATATGTCCCGCTGATCCAGTCGGTCCAGACATCGGCTTCAACCTGAATCTGAATTTCACACCACACACCGTTGGTTCGTGGGCGCGGGGCAGTTATGCTGCCAACGCAGGGCCAAATTGGATCTATGATTCCATTGGTGGGGCCTCCACACCCCTAATGACTGATCCGAAGTTTCCCAATGGCGCCGCGACCCTTCCGGGCGGCGGAGTTATGTGCATTAACTGGGGCGTCCCATTGCAGCAACTCACGACCGAGGATGGCACCGCATACACCATCATGATCAATGAGCTGCGCATCGGTCTCACCGGCAACGACCGCCGCGGCACCTGGGCCATGGGTGTGGGCGGCGCCAGCATAACATGCGGCCTTGCCGTCGGCGACAGCACCAACCCCAATGACACGAATGAGTATTCGGATGACACAGAAGATTGCAACGCGGTTCGTCAAGACTTGAACACCGGCAACGTCGGACTGGGCAAGCTCATGATGGGCTGTTCCAACGACAACCTTCCCAACAACTGGCCCAACTGGCAAGCGAACGCTCGAAGCGCGACATTTCGACGGCGTCAACGTTTGTTTCGCCGACGGCGGCGTGCGCTACGTTATGAACGACATCAAAGAAGAGGTTTGGCTCTTTCTCAACAGCCGTAACGACGGCAACGTCATCAACGCCTCGGATGTGGATTGAACGAGCTTTTTTGGAAAACTTCCGCCCACGTTTGTGGCTTAGCCGAGATCGAACGGCTGTGTATTGTATCGGTGAAAGGCGGTTTTGTGGTTGTGCCTCTAAGGCTGTTTTTTGGCGCCCCGCTGCTGCTTCTTTTGATGTGCGGATGCTCGTCCGGGCCAAGGCTCGTCAAGGCCAACGGTCAGTTGCTCTTCAAGGACGCACCATTGGTCGTAGATGAAAAAGCCGGCATCAATATATGGTTCATTAGGCTCGACCCCGATGATGCGCCGGCAACCTACCCTGCCTCCCCGCTCAACCGTGAAGACGCCACGTTTTCCATCCCCGGCGCCAAGGGCAACGGGATTCCCGTCGGCAAGTATCGCATTGCTATAAGGCAACGGATGGCGGACGATTTGCCTGCCAACATCGAAAAAATGAATGAAATGTTCAGCCGCGAAAGTAGTCAAATCGTGCGCGAAGTGACCAACGCCGAGCCTATCGTTCTGGATTTGAGCAAGCCGGAAGGATAGGTCATGGCACGAGCACGCACCACGCTTCTGTGTTTGGTTGGTCTTCTCGCCAGTTACTCGCCCGCACCTTCGCAACAGCTCGCCGCACTCTTTCCCCCTGAGCTTGTCCGCTTCAATCCGTATCGCGGCAATCCTGTGTTTGCCGCCGCGCCCGGTCAATGGGACGCGCGCATCCGCGAGCGCGGCTGGATCATGCGCGAAGGCGGCATCTACAAGCTTTGGTACACCGGCTATGACGGCACCGAAGACGGCCTGCGCATGCTCGGCTATGCAACCTCCCCCGACGGCATTCACTGGACGCGCTCGCCGCGCAACCCCCTCCGTAAAGACATCTGGATCGAAGACATGATGATCGTCAAGCGTGACGGCACTTATTTCATGTTCGCTGAAGGCCGCAATGACCGCGCTCACATGCTCAGTTCACCCGACGGACTCGATTGGACGCCGGTCGGCAAGCTCGACATTCGCATGCAAAATGGCCAACCAATCAGCGACGGCCCCTATGGCACGCCCACCGTTTGGCTGGAAAACGACACCTGGCATCTGTTTTATGAACGCAACGATTTGGGCATCTGGCTGGCGACTTCGCGCGACACCAAAGTGTGGCGCAACGTGCAGGATCTTCCCGTACTGACGCCGGGCCCGGCGGCTTATGACAAGGACCGCATCGCCCTCAATCAAATCATCAAGCACAAGGGCCGTTATTACGCCTATTACCACGGCAGCGCCAAAGCGGCGCCGGGCAAAGGCCAGTGGAGCACCGCCGTCGCAACTTCCACGGACCTAATTCATTGGGATAAATACCCCAATAACCCGCTCACGCCGCCCGGCGCCAATCGCTCGAGCGGTATTGTCGTGCCCGATGGCGACCGTTTTCGTCTCTACACGATGCACCCGGAAGTGAACTTGTATTTGCCCACAGAGCCGCGCACGAAGTAAGCGGGAGACGTGGCCGGGGTCTCGGTACTCCGAGACCCCGGTGAGGGACACTGCTCGCCAAGTATCCGGGGTTTCGGAGTACCTCAACCCCGGCCACGTTTCTCCGTGTTTCAGGTTTCCGCATTAGTTGACGTCTCGCCGCAGACTGCGCTACAGTTAAGGGAGACGTGAAAGCCATCCATTGATGTACGTCCGTCCAAGGAGCCGTCGGTGCAAAAAAAAGGCAAAGATCGCAAAACTCTTCTCACCAGCACGCCATTTCTCGTTCTCTTTCTCGTGTTCGCGACCTCGATGCTCTGGTTTTTCAATCGTGAGCCGCAGCTCAAGACGCTGAGCTACGGCGAACTCATGCAGATTCTGCAAGCCGACGACCCGGCCGTGCATTTTCAGAATGTCGTTGTCTATCCCAAGTCGGAAGTTCGCGGGGAAATGATTGTCAGCGACAACGTCTCCGACGGCAGTGCCGCGCCGAGCAAGGTCGTCGAGACGCGGCTCTTTCGCACGCGCATCGGCATGGGAACGGACGAGGAATTGTTCAAACGGCTGCGTCAGCGCGTCGGGGCCTAACCTCGTGGTGCAGGAAGAAGAAAGCCAATTCAAGGCCATGGGTTCGCTGCTGCTTTCGTTCGTCATGATTTTCGCATTGGTGACGGCGGGCTTCTTCGCGTTCCGCTGGATGGCGGGCGGCAACTCGCCGCTTACCTTCGGCCGCAGCCGGCACAAGCTCTACGCCCAGAAAGACCTCAAGATCACCTTCCAGGACGTGGCCGGCATCGACGAGGCCGTGGCCGAGCTGCGCGAGATCGTCGATTTCCTCAAGACGCCGGAGAAATACCAGGCGCTGGGCGGCCGCATTCCCAAGGGCGTGCTGCTGGTCGGCCCGCCCGGCACCGGCAAGACGCTGCTGGCCAAGGCGGTCGCCGGCGAGGCCGACGTGCCGTTCTTCAGCATGAGCGGCTCGGATTTCGTCGAGATGTTCGTCGGCGTCGGCGCCAGCCGGGTCCGCGACCTGTTCGGCCAGGCCGAGAGCCGGGCGCCGTGCATCATCTTCATCGACGAGCTGGACGCCCTGGGCAAGACCCGCGGCGGCAGCGCCATCGGCGGCCACGACGAGCGCGAGCAGACGCTCAACCAGCTCCTGGTCGAGATGGACGGCTTCGACTCCAACCGCGGCGTCATCATCATGGCGGCGACCAATCGGCCCGAGACGCTCGACGCCGCCCTGCTCCGCCCCGGCCGCTTCGACCGCACCGTCGTCGTCGATCGGCCCGACATCGTCGGCCGCGAGGCGATCCTCAAGGTCCACGTCCGCACCGTGAAATTGGCCGATGACGTCGACCTGCGCCACGTCGCCAGCCTGACGCCCGGCTCGGTCGGCGCCGACCTGGCCAACCTCGTCAACGAGGCGGCCCTGATGGCGGCGCGCAACAACCGCAACGCCGTCACGATGGCCGAGTTCGACGAGGCCGTCGAGCGCGGCGCCATCGGCCTGGAGCGCAAGAGCCGCATCATGCACCCCGAGGAAAAGCAGCGCGTCGCCTACCACGAGGCCGGCCACGCCCTGGTCGCCTGTGCGCTGCCCAACACCCACCCGGTCCACAAGGTCTCGATCATCCCGCGCGGCATGGGTGCGCTGGGCTACGTGCTGCAACGGCCCGAAGACGACCGCTTCAATCTGACCAAGCGCGAACTGGAGAGCCACATCAAGGTGGCCCTGGGCGGCACGATGGCCGAGGAAATCTTCTACGGCGAGATCTCCAACGGGGCGACGACCGACCTGCAAGAAAGCCAACCACATCGCCCGCAGGATGGTCAAGGAGTTCGGCATGAGCCGGCTGGGCCGCGTCTATTTTTCCGAGTCCACGGAGAACCCGTTTTTGTCAGGCTCGCTCAGCGAAGGCGACAGCCGGCTGAGCGAGGAGACGGCCCGCGAGATCGACCTGGAGGCGCGCAAGATCATCGAGGACTGCCCTGGAGGAAGTCCGCGTGATTCTGCAAGCCCGCCGCGCCGCCCTGGAAGCTCTGTCGCAGCGGCTGGTCGAGAAAGAAGTCATCGACGGCGATGCCGTCCGCGCCCTCTTGGAGACCCATTACCCCGGTCCCAAGTTGGTGCCCGGCTCGCAGGCGATCGCGATCTCTCAAACGGACGAAGCACCCGCCGAACCTACGCCACTGCCCTGCGAAGGCGCCGTTTAGGCGTTTGGTGGCACGCCCCTCGGGGTACCTCGGGGCGTGCCACCCATATTGAACTAGATATGTCAATGATTGGGTTCGCGCACGTTTTTAGCTCTTCTTCTCGCGCACCAACAACTCGCTCGCCACCTGGATGCCCGTATTCATCTCCGGCAAGATGCCTTTCAAAATGTAGATCGGCCGCACCTGCGCGCGCAGGCTGTCCAATTGCAGGGCAAACAAGAGCGACCCGGCGAGACAGCAAACCGCCCCAATCCGCACCGTCGCCGGCTCACCGATGAAATCCGCGACATAACCGGCCACCAGACTGCCAAGCGGCGCCATGCCCATGAACGCCATCGTGTAGAGGCTCATGACGCGACCTCTTTTGTTGTCGTCGGCAATGGTTTGCAGGATGGTATTGCTGGCCGCGAGGTGCGTCATCATGCCGAAGCCGGCGAACATGAGGCACAGGCACGAGAGCCACCAGACGCGCGAATAGGAAAACACGATCAGCGCGACGCCAAAAATCGCCGGCGCCGCCGCGATCCACCGCCCCAGCCCCACGACTGAACGCCGATATGCGAGGCTCACCGCCGCCGCCAAGGCGCCGATGCCAGACGCGGTGCTTAAATACCCCAGCATGCGGGCGCCGCCGCCCAAGTATTTGTCCGCAAAGACGGGCAAGAGGACGCTGTACGACATCCCCAAAAGCCCGACCAAGCCCAGCAGCAGCAACAGCGCCCGGATCGGCGCAAAACCCAGCGCATAGCCAACGCCCTCGCGCAACTCCGAAAATGCCGTCGCCGGCTTGTCATCACGCGGCTTTTGCACGACGTGCATCGCGAACAAGCCCGCCAGCACGGCGAGATAGCTCAGCCCGTTCACCAAGAAGCAAACACCGGCGCTCGTATACGCCAGGAGCAACCCCGCGATGGCCGGCCCGATGAGTCGCGTGCCGTTGACCATCGACGAATTGAGGGCGATGGCATTGGCTAGATCGTCGTTGTTGCTGACAAGCTCCACCATGAACGTCTGCCGCACCGTCATGTCGAACGCATTGACGATGCCTAGCAGCACGCTCATTACCAAAATGTGCCAAACCTCGAATGATGCCCGCCAGATCGAGCCAGGCGATCACCAGCGCCTGCACCATGGCCAGTGTTTGCGTCAAAATCACCAGCCGATGGCGATTGGTGCGATCGACCAACACACCAGCCACGGGCGCCAGGAAAAAAGTGGGAATCTGCCCCGCGAACCCCACGACGCCCAACCACCACGGCGACCTGGTCAAAAGCCAAACCAGCCACGCCAAAGCCACCTGCTGCATCCAGGTGCCGACAAGCGAAATAGTCTGGCCGGCAAAGAAGAGACGAAAATTGCGACTGCCGAGCGCCCGCAACGCGAGTGGCCAATTCATGTCCCGTTCCGTGGGTTGAGCGCGAGTCCTCGGGGCAGTTGTTCAGCGAAAAGTCGCTTTGAACACAGGTAACTTTTTCCCCAATCGCGTTAGCATACGGAGTTTAAGCGCGGCGGCGGAGGGCGATTGTTCAAAATTCACGGGGTATGGCGCGGCTGACCAGTGCGCAAGCCAGCGCGGAGTGGCTGCGGAGTGGTCGTGGTCACTTAACGTGAAAGTGCCTTGATTGCCTGTCCACCAAAGCTCATGGGCTGCGCCTTGACATGATTGACAATCGTTAGGATACTCCAACCATGGCCCAAGTGACCATGACCCCGGTGGCAGACAAGCAATTCAATCGCCTACCGCGGACCATCATGGAACGGGTTCGCAAACTGACGGTTCGCCTCCAAAACTGGCCCGACGTCAGCGGGGCCAAAGCTCTATCGGGCCATTTGGCTGGCTATTACCGCATGAGAACCGGCGATTACCGGTTGCGATTCAAGGTTGAAGGCGAGAACATCGTAATCGACAAGATAGGCCATCGGAAAGATTTTTATGAAGAATAACACGAGCCAACCACGCTCCGTGACGGTCGAAGGCAAACGGTTCATACTGGTCCCCGCTGAAGAATATAAGCGACTGAAAGACCGAGCCACCTGGGAACCGGCCATGCCCGAACTGGATGCGGCCGGCAATTACCCCGCCCTCGAAGCGATGGCGGTCGGCCTGGCTCGCAATATCCTACGCGCCCGCCGAAAGCTGCGCTTGTCCCAGACCGAACTCGCTCGCCGCGCCGGAATTCGCACTGAAACGCTCAGCCGCATCGAACAGGGCAAACATAAACCGAGCGTTCCCACCATCGACAAGATCGACCGGGCATTGCGAGAGGCGGAGAACGGAGAGGCAAGAAAATGAGGAATTGACGTACTTCTTTTCCCGAAACGCCAATCTCGTGCGTTGGCATTAATGGCTCACTTTGTAGTACCGAAATGCTGTTGCAATCTTTCAACAGTGAACGGCCAGCGTTTATCTCGGGGTTCCACCACACAATTCTGATTGCCGAAAAAGCCGCGTTCACGGACCGCTTTATCCAAGGGGACCGTCTTGATCCAGTTAACGCGAACAAGCCACTCCATATTGTCCTGATCCCCCATACTGTGCCCCATATCCTTGCATTTGAGTGGAGCTTGTAGAATCGAAATGCTTTCACCCTTATCGTTTTGAACCATAAACTGATCTACGGGAACTGCGGCATCCTCGACCACGCCGACTCCAACATAACCAAACCCGCCTGGAACGTTAACCCAAATGCGGTTTCCAGGTTTTAGACGCTGCATAGCTTGACGAAATCGCGGTCCATATCCCGCGCTCACGAAACCATACTTGCGTGCATCTTCCCAGAGCCGATGATCCCCTTCTCCAAAGTTGACATAGTATTCGCCATTCCACTCGACTTTTTCAGCCGTCGCGCTTACTCGTCCGCCAGATTCTTCTTCTAAGCCTGGATCCCGAAGCCACGCTCGAGTTAAGTATTCCCGATTGCCATCCTTGAAGACTCGAAAAAAAACTGCGTTGATGTTAACTTGGTAATGCTCAGCCAAGTAACCGACGATTCGTTCAGTCGCAGCATCCAGCGTAGATGCCACAATGACCAACTCGTGCATTGCGTTTAGTTCCTCCGGCAATTGTTTCACGCCGAATCGGGTGCAGAAGGCTTCGTCAATGGACTTGGAGGGCTGGTCAGGCAAATATTCCTTCTGATACGTCGTGAAGATCCGTGGCACCTCTTCCGCTTGAATGGATCGTACGTAGGAGCCGTAGTCGAGTACCTGCGCAATGACTTCACGTTCGGTCTTATGCCGCTTGAGTTCCAGAACCACAAGATTGCCTTGGGAATCTATGCATAAAAGGTCGATGAATTTACCCCAGGGCGTCGGCACTTGCCGCCCGATGACCATCCAATTTGGCGCGGCCACGCTAATATCCTGCGCCAGAATATCTTCGAGACGTGATTCGAGATCCATCGTAGATGGGTTGACGCGGGACACACCTGCATCAATGCGCCAGACAGAGAGTTCTATAGGCATGGAGAAAGTTTAGCGTACGGAACACAAATAGGCGAGGTATCTCAACCCATCCCGACCACTTTAAGGTTTGCCTCCTAACGCACTCCTTCACCTGAATAAACAACCTTCCCGACGGCTCCGCGAAATACCGCAGCAGCGCGGAGCACAGCCGGCCCTCCATGGCTTTTTGCTTCCAGCAATATACGTTGCCGCTGCCGTCCGCTTTTTTGCAATCTAAATGACCGTACACGGTCTTGCGACAACCATTTGCCTCTCCACGGGGTTTATCCCCGCGGGAGGACGGCTGATCGGCTAGAAAATGGAATGGAGAAACGAGGCTTCGTCCCCGCCGGGATAATCCCTAATGGCACGGGATTAAGCGGCAAGTCCTTTGCGGGCTTGGGCTCTGGGTTTGGTTAAGTAGCTGTATTTTTGCTGGCGTTTCTTCACGGCGCGAGGTTCCTTTCGGCCAGGTCGTTGGCCTACCTGGTTGGTGGCAATGGCTTTGAGCAGTTCGGCTTCTAGGCGATCCTGTGTGGCTTTCGAGGCGGCCTTCATGTGGGGAGCAAAATTATGAATGTGGGTCTTGGCTGCGGTCAAGCTCAAGCTGCGCGGCATTGGTCCGTGGACGGCCGCGGCCTGCGCCATTCGCACGCGAATGAGATTGTATGCCAACAGGTACACCCACAATTCCTTGCGCACCATCGCCGGCGTCCGACAACGCAGTCGGCACATGCCCATCGCCTGTTTGAGGGACCGTAGATCGAGTTCGCAATGCCAGCGCAGCGCGAACAAGTCAGTGACTTCCTCGGCGGAGTACGCCTCTGCGTCAAGCAGCGTCGTCACGATGATCACGCTCCGCGTGCGCCGGCCTTTGCAACGCACGCTTTTCTTGATCTCGCGCATTTCCAGCTTCTCGGGCAACGACTTCCATTGTTCGTAGCTGTCGAAACGGTTGGCATTGTATTTGGGTCTCTGCCACACGACGACATGATCATTTGGCCCCAACCTGCGGCCTCTGCGAAAATCCATGGCGCGCGACGCGTTCTTGCCGAACACGGAGTCCACGCCGCGAGCCTTCAACTCCGCGATGTCCCGGTAGGCATCGTACAGCCGATCTCCCAGCACGATGTCGTTGGACTCAAAGGAGTTTCCCATCCGGCGAAACAAGTTTTGTTCCCCGGTGCTCTTGCCGCGGCACGGACCAATGGCGCATTCCAACACCGTGCCGACAGCCAACGAAATCAACACGACCATCCGCATCATGGGAAAGCCCAGCCCTGCCTTCTGCGTGCGGCTTTGCGGATACTCCGCTTGGTTTTCCGGCGTGTCGGCCATCTCCACCGTCGAACCGTCGACAATCATCACATGTCGTCCCTTCCACAACCACTCCGGCGCTGCTTTACGGGCCAACTCCTGACCGGTTTCCCGCACCAAGTCGGAGATCAGCGACTCAGTCAAGCGGCCCCGCGCCTTGCAATAGCTGCTGGTGTCCGCCGAACATGCCGGTTGGTTGTTGGCCACGCGTTCAGCCAGCACGCGACTGACGGCGTCTTCACACGACGATTCTTTGCTGGCCACAGCCTGCGATAGGAAGGCCCACAAGGTAGTCAATGGGTCGAAAACCCGCTCCCGAAAGTTTATTCCCGCGCGCTACAGCGCTGCCATGATTCGCTGCGCATCGAGCAACTGCCGAAACGGAATTCTTTTTGCCGATTGCAATTCCTCGAGCTCCAATTGGACATGACTCGCTACCGATTTCTTGGTACGCTGTGCCATCCGTGGCCTCCTTGGTGGTTTGTGGTCTTTTCAGATACCCACAGCATCCCCAAGGAGGCCCTTTTTAGTAAAGATCAGTCCTACAAATAGCTTACGCTTAATCCCGTGCCATTAGGGACAAGCCCGGCGGAAAACGTTGTCGCACAATCGCGCACGGTTATTTTAGAACGATCTGGGCGTCGGCGCTTTTGCCATTCCATCGGTAATCCGAATCACATTAGTCCAACTCGGCATCAACTCCTTCCTACCGGCACCTCGTCCACATATTTGCGGGGCTTGCGCAAAAGTTGAGGAGCCGCGAAGCGAGGTAGCCGGTCTTGTCGCCGAGCGACAGGTCGCGCCATTGCGAGCGGATGAAGTTGTTCATTTCCGGAGTCAGCTCGGGGTTGAGGAGCCGCCAGCGGAAGGCGGGGTTGCGGAAATCGAACAGCAGGACGACGCGCTCGGTGGTGCCGCGGTTCCAGACTTCGTGTTCGGTGGCATCACAAAAGAGGGTGACCTTGCCGGCCTGCCATTTTCGGGTCTCGGGACCGACACGCATCTCGCAGCCATCGTTGACGATCAGGCCGAGATGGCCGCGGAGGACATATTGCGCCCAACCGCCGTAGCCGACGTGGGGCTTGATATGCGTTCCCGGACTGAGGCGGGAAAAACCGGCCATCACCATGCCGGGAATCTGCTCGACGAGCCGCGTCGTGGTGGGGCAGAGTTCGCAGTTCTTGAACCGCTTTTTGCCGAACGCATACAGCCCGAAAGTGTTCCATTGGCCGTCGTAGAGTTGGCCCTCCGGCCAGTCATGCATGGCCGGGTCGCGCGCGATCGTCTGATACTCGGCCAAGATCGCCTGCCAATTGTCTTCCAAAACTCGGACGCAGGGATGGTTCTTGGAATCTTGATACATGGTGACGGCTTTCCTCATATCCTCACAAAAATCTTTTTCCTCCACATCCACAACAATATCAACCAAAAGACAAGCAAGCACCGCCGCCCCGGCGACCATCGGCTCCCACACCGGCCCGGCGTTTTTGAAGATATCTTGGCCCAGGTGCGTCTTGAGCGATGACAGGATGAACCGGTCCATCAGATGGACCAGGCAGTAGATCGCGATCGAGTTCATGCCGATCACGACGAAGGGGAACGCCCAGAAGCGGATGCGGAAGACATCCATGACGAGATAGAAGCCGGCCAGCATCAGAAAGCACCAGCCGCCGCTGTAGAGGGTCCAGCTTGGGGTCCAGATGCGCTTGACGCTGGGGGCGATGCCGGCATAGTCCAGGCCCCAGCCGACGCCCAGAGCAACGAGGCCGGCGATCAAGAGGAGCGTGCACTTTTTCCAAGCGTGAGCCGTTGCCTTTGAGCCAGCCGCCGGCGATTAGGCCGAGGATCATGGTGCCGAGCGTGGGAATGAAGCTGAGCGTGGCATAGCCGCCGCCGTTGTAGGTGAACGGTCTTTCGCGCGGGAAGAGGTTGAGGAACCACTGGTCGAACGCCCAGGCCAGGTTGCTGTTCTTGTTCCAGTGGGCCTCGAAGCCGGAGAAGAGATGGGGCCAATCGCTGGGGACGCCGACCGCCGGATAGTTGAAGTCGGGCGGCACCGGATAAAGCGCGAACGCTCCCCAATAGCCGATCAGAAGCACCGCCAGCACCAAAAACTGCACGAGCCGTGAGCAATAGCCGAGCAAAAACAAAAAGGCGTAACCCAGGCCGATCTGGGTGAGCGTGTCCTCGAAGGTGAAATTCGTCTGTCGGCTGCCGACCGAGCGCAGGAATATGCCGAGGAAGATGAGCAGCAGCGACCGCCAGATGGCGTGGGCGAACATCCAGCCAAACGTTTGGCCGCGCGCGATCCGGCTGGCAAGCGAGAACGGCAAGGCCACGCCGACGAGAAACGTGAACGACGGCTGGATCAAATCGTGCAGCGAGCAGCCGGTCCATTCGACGTGGCTCGTGTTGAACGCCAGCGTTTCCCAGATCGAATTACCGGGAAAGTTTTGCGCGACTCGGCCCACATGCAAAAGCTCCGCCATCATGAGGAACATGACGAAGCCGCGGTAGGCGTCGACGGACGCCACGCGTGCGGGGGCGATTGGAGGGGCGATGGGCGGAGCGGTGTAGGGAGTGTCGAGTTCGATGACTTTGTTCATGTGAGTCCCAGCGATAAGCACGTTATATCGTGAAGGGGTGGCCGGGTCTGAGGTACTCCGAAGGCCCGGTTCGCGGGAGCAACCGGAAGTCGCGGCAACCGGGCCTTCGGAGTACCTCAGACCCGGCCACGACTAACTTCCTTCCCGGCCACGAGTAACTTTATTCGATCTCAAAACTCGCTTTTGAATTCGCCGCTTTGCGGACATCCAACCGCAGCGTTTGCCCATTGCCACCGGGCATCACGCGAGCGGTGATGCGGTGCCGGCCGGGAGTGAGCGAAACGGTCGCCTTGGTTTGGTTCTCGTACGGGTCTTCGTCAACCCAAAAAGTAATCGGGCCGGATGCATCGAATTGGATATCCACGTCACCGGCTTGCCTAACTTGCAATTCGCATTGCAAATACAACGCTTTACCATTGCCCGCGCGGCGCAGTTCATCGAGCGGCAGTTTGCCGCCGACCATGGCGTAGACCGCTTCCCAGGCTTCGGGCTTCGGCGCCAAGCAACGACTCGCGGACGATCTCGCGGTTGGGCACATCGCCCGCCAGTGACGGCGGCACGTCACGCAGTTTCTTCCAGTGCCGCACTGCCGAAGGCGAACTCAAGCCGAACGGACCGGGCTTGCCCAATTCGGAGACGAAGCGGATAAGGTCGAGCTTTTCGCCATGCGTGAGAAAGCGGGTGATGCCTTCGGGCATGAGCGATTTGCCGTTGGCCTCCGACTCGATGTCGGCGGTGGCGATTTTAATGAGCTTGCCCGTCGCATCCTTGAGAACCACCTGGTT
Source organism: uncultured Planctomycetota bacterium (assembly GCA_963750865.1). GTDB lineage: Bacteria > Planctomycetota > Planctomycetia > Gemmatales > Gemmataceae > CAVVSQ01. The sequence continues at coordinate 283,066 of CAVVSQ010000004.1, read as the reverse complement.
CTTGTTGCGCTGCACGGGAATGCCGGTGACGATCAGGCCCGAAGAAGTGGCGATTACCTTCGTCAAGTATTCTTCCTTGATCGACAGGCTGGGATCGAGAATCGACGTGACGATGTAATCGAGCGGCGAGGCGGCACCGACGGGGCCAAGATCAGGGCCGATGTGGCCCCCCGCCTTGCTGATGGCGTGGCAATTGAGGCAACCCAGGTCGGCGCGGCGGAAGACACGCTCGCCGCGAGCGGCGTCCCCCTTGGCCTGCACTTCGGCGACCAGGCGCGTGACTTCTTCATGGGTGGGCGGCTTGGTGGCTGCCTCGATGCCGGCGAATTTGCCGACCACGGTGGTCAGCGCCGTGTCGTTGCGGCCCGCGAGCAACATCGCCCGCAAGATGTGCTTGGCGTTGTCCGCGGACAGCTTTTGTCCAGAGAGCGCGGCAGCCAAGCGATCCGAGCCGCCTTTGCGCACCAGGAACGCTTCGATGACCGCGCTGGGGTCGTCGATGTCGGTCGCCGACGCCAGGGCCTTGGCGGCTGCCTCGGCGCCCACGCCGACGTCTGACTTGGCCAGAGCCACCGCTGCCCGGAAGCGAACGGGTATCGCGTGGGCCGGCAGCCGTTAGCTCTTGCAGCGTCTTGCGCCTGCGGCTCCCGATAGAGCCGCGAGGCTGTCGATGGCCGCGAAACGCACTTCTTGTTTGGCCGCCTTGTCCTGCGCGATACGCAGCAATTCCGGCGTGGCTTCCTTGACCTTCCAGGCGGTGGCCAATCCAATCGCCTCGGCTTGCAGGTCGGGATCGTTGGCGGTTTCCGCAAGCAGCTTTTGCACTGCCGCCGCGGTGAATGGCGGTTGCACCCGGCGCATCGTGGACGCTTCCGCGAGCCATCCCAGCACCTGCTTGCGCAGCGACGGGGCATAGGTGTGGTTATTGCAGGGCGCGCTCCCAGATGACATTAAGCTCGGCGGCGCCGCCGTGATGCGTGATCGTCTCGATAAGCGCCGGTTTACGCTGGGCGGCGACGTTTTCCTTGTCGAGCATTTTCAATAGGCTGCGGGCGATGTTCTTGCGATCCAGCCTTGCGCCGCCGCCCAGGCGCCGTTCCAGGGTGTTGAGCGTTTCGTTGAAGACGAACTGGAGATACTGGTCATCCGGATGCGTGAGCAACTCCAGCGCGATGTTGAGGGCCTCTTCCTCGTGGAAAAAGCTCAGAGCGCGGATCGCCTCCAAGCGTACACGCGGATGCTCATCGTTGATCTGCACGCGCAGCAGATCGAGCGGATTTCGCACGCGGTCGCGCCAATAGCACAATACGTGCGTGGCGGCGGCGCGGGCGTGAAAGTCGCTGGAGCGTAGCATCTGTCTCAGCAAATCCTCGTTGACGACATTGTGGTTCTGATAAAGCCAGAGCACTTCCAACTTGTGGTGCTCGATGGCCGGATCCTTGGCGTCCAGGGAATCGAGCCATTTCTGCGCGGCGGCGAAAACCTCCGCGGTGGGTCGACCGCCGAGCTCGATGCGCGTGCGATAGCGCACCCGATCCTCGGGAGATTTAAGGTTTTCGAGAAGCTGGGGCAACGGCGCGTCGGCGATATTGACGGGCTTGAGCAGAGGACGGCCTTCATAGGTGACGCGGTAAATCCGGCCATGCTCGTGATCGCGGCTGGGGTCACGCAAGTTATGCTGCATGTGGCCGATGATGGGGTTGTACCAATCGGTGAAATAGATGGCGCCGTCCGGTCCGATGCGAATATCCGACGGGCGGAAGAAAGGGTCCGTCGAGGAAAGGATAGGCTCGGTCTCGATCCCCTCGAAGCTGGCTCCCTTGTCCTTGATCTTGTATTGCAGGATGCCTTGAAAGCCGATGACGTTGGCGACCAGAAAGTTGCCCTGGTTCTCATCGGGGAAATGCCGGCTCGAAAGTATTTCGGTCCCGGCGCACGGACGAGTCTTCTGGCGATAAAGATGTGGCGGATCGCCGTGGCGTTGACCACCTTCCGTTTGGCCGGAGAACAGTGCCGCGTGGAATGGCACGGCGCCGGTGCCGTCGACGACGATGTCCTGGCCCCAGCGATCAAAGACGTGCCCATGGGGATTGGCGAAACCGAAGTTGACATACGTCTCGAACTTTTGCGTGCGCGGCTCATAGCGGTAGACGCCGGCGTTGGCGTTGCGGACCGGCCGGCCCCACGGCGTCTCTACCTGGGTGTGGTGAAACGTGCCCTCCTGGAAATACAGAGCTCCGCCTGGATCGAGCACGAAGCTGTTGGACGTGTGATGGGTGTCCGCCGAATCCAGCCCGTCGAGAACGCGCATGCGCACGTCGGCTTTGCCGGCGCCCGTCGTGTCCTTGAGGAACACCAAATCCGGGGCCTGTGCCACCAGAACGCCGCCATTCCAAAACGCGAAGCCGGTCGGGCAATGCAGGTTGTCGGCGAAGATCGTCATCTTGTCGGCCTTGCCCGTTCCCTTGGTGTCTTCGAGGATGATGAGCTTGTCATCCATCGCGGCCTTGGGTTTCCAGTGTGGGTACGTGTGCCAACACGCCACCCACAGCCGGCCCTTGGTGTCCCACGACATTTGCACCGGGTTGACGAGCTCGGGCCAATCTTTCTCCGACGCGAACAAGTTGACCTTCATCCCCTTGGCGACGGTCATCTTTTGGATGGCGGCCTCGGGATCGAGGTAATTGTGCGGCCCCGGCTTGTTGCTGATGACCGGGATGAACGGCGGCGTGTCACTGTCGTCGACTTTCATCTCGGCGCCGCGGGCCACCGACCAGATGTGCTTGTCGCGGTTGGCCGTCATGACGTCGAGGATTTCCATCTCGCGATCCATGACGTTTTTATTGGTCTGCCCATTGACGAAAGTCAGGCCGGCGCGGCCGCCGTAGATGGAGTAGCCGTCCACGGTGCGGTAGCGGTTGAACCAAATATGGTTTTTGTCCATGACCGCCTGGCGAAGCTTTTCGAGCTTTTCGGTATCGCGGGGCGGCTCGGCGCCGAAGAGCTTCTTGTCAATGATCTGAGCTACCAACTCGTTGCCGCGCTCGTTGAGGTGTACGCCGTTGATGGTGAGCGGCACGCTGCTTTTGGCGTACAGATCGAGCGTCGGATGATAAAGGTCGATGAACGGGACGCCGTTGGCCTGGGCGACTTCGGCCATGGCCGCCGTGTATTGGGCGAGGCGTTCGTTGTTGGCTTTGCCGTCGGGCAGATTGCGGTCATGCAGGTTTTCGTGTGCGATGGGGGAAAACATCACGAGCCGCGGGGAGCCTCGGCCGTTGTAGTTGTGCGCTGCGCGTTTTCTTGATGAAGTTCTCCACGTCCTTCTTGAAGGTCGGCAAACCGGCGGCGCCGGCGAAGGATTCGTTGTAGCCAAAGAACGCGAAAACGACGTCGGTTTTCGTCTTGGTCAGCCATTGCTCGGGCGTGCCGAAGTTCGCCGAGCGCGACCGCAGTTTTGAGCTCGTCGGCGGCGAAACCGAGATTGCGAAAGACCAGGTCGAATTGCGGAAACCGGCTGTAGGCGAGCGCTTCGAGCCAACCGTCATGCTGCATGCGGTCGGCCAGCGTGCCGCCGATGATGCTGACGTGATCTTTCGGGTTTACTGTGAAGGAAGCGGGTTTGGCGGCGGGTTCGGCGGCGCAGGAGCCGCGAGAATTGCAGCGAAAGTATCAAGGCAGCGATGATGGTTGTGAGACGGCAGCGGAGAGAGGTTGGCATGAGGGGTTCCTTCAGCGGCTACGGAGAGGAGGACATAAAACGCCATGGCGGCATTGGATTTGAGTGTCATTCTACAGCCGCGCCGTGGGGCGGTCCACTTGATTAGCGGTTTGAATGAAAGAGCCGCGACGTAGTAAGCGTTTTGAACACAAGAGCCGCGCACGTAGTAAGCGGATTGAAAGTGGGCACGTGGAGCGCCCCGCTTACTTCGTGCGCGGCTCTTTGGAGCGCAGATTTTCGCGATTGAGATGACCGAGTTTTACTTCTTCGTGCCCCGCGCCTGTTCCCATTCCTTGCGAACCTGGCTGAGGCCATAGGCGCATAGCTCAAACTGCTCGCTCAGGCGGCGCAGGACGGGGGCTTCCTCGCGGAAGGGGTCGCCTGCGAAGGTGCTGGCGATGAAGTAGGAGCGTTTGCCCTGGTTGCAGTAATCGACGAAGTGGTCCTTGTGCAAGACCGACCGAAGCCGCTTAAGCGCTTCAGGATAGACGCCGGTCCAGAAAAGGGTGTAATCGCCGATGTGGCGGTGGACTTCACGGCTGGTGCGGCCCGGGGGCATGGCCTCGGCTTCCATGAGCATGTCGGCGACTTCTTCGAGGGTCTTGCCCGAGTCGGCGTGCAAGCGGTGCAAGGCGTCGATGTGAACGAAACGAGCCAAAAGCAACGACAGGTAATCAACGAGCGCGGGGTCGGCGACTCCCAATGCGTCGATAAAGGTTTGTTCCGTCAAACCGGAGAAATAGCGGCGGAGAGGGTGATCGGCATTGTAATACCACATGTCCGGCCTCCTCGTTCGATGGGCCCAACCCATCCCGGCCGAGCCTATCCGATGCAATTCTAGCGCATGTCAGGGGCCTGTCAAACCCAACCGCGCCGACCTCCTTGAGCGTGGTTGTCGGGAGAGCGGCCTAATTCCGTAAGGCCATCAGCAAATATCGGAGCAATCACCAAAAATCTTGGGTAAAAGACGAAGCCCATGGATAAATCCATGGGCTTTGCGAGGTTATCCGGTTTGGGCTGAGTTTGCACGCGCGAGCCAAAATGCCCAGGAGTGAGGCGTTTTTGTCTCCATTTTGCAACACTGTTTCTGTTTTGAAACAAATTTGGTCGTCAATTCCTTCTCTGAGGGATTGAGGGTGGAGCGAGACCGCCGCCCCTACCTGGATTGGCATTGTCATTGTCGCTTTTGCGGAGCCGATCCACCTCCTGGCGCCAGGCATTCACACGGCGCGCTGCGAACCGCCGCGACGGGGTTGTCGGGGTCGCTGTCCTCGCGCGAGTTGCGCACGATCAATTTCCCCTCGGGAGTCAAAACGAGGAGATTGACCGCCGATTGATCCTTGGGAATGACCGTGCCGCCGACTTTAACCATCGATTTCCAGCCACCCTCGAAATCGACCAAGAGCGGCCAGGCCCCATCGCGAATGAAGCTGATGGGAACGCCGGTGTGATTGAGGGCCTGGTTCTTCCTTTTGGCGTTTTGCTTCTCGAAGCCGATCTTGAAGGTGTCGAGGTCCTTGTCCCAAACGGGAACTTCGACAATCAGCTCATTGCGGCCCACGGCGTCGCCGCGCCGGATAAGCAGGCGCTCGGCGATCGCCCAATCGGCGACCGTCCAGTCGTGCCCGGGCACTTTGCCCAACCAGCGGTGAATCTGGACTGCGGTGTTCCATTTACCATACGGCGTGGGCGGTTCGGCTTTCGCCGATTGCCAATCGGAGCCGTTTTGAAGGCGGCTGCTGATTTGATCATCCACCGCGTAGAAATAGTACTCCTCGGGAATCGTCACGCGCGGCGAGTAGGCGAAATCTGAGAGGAGTTCCTTTTCCTTGGCCAGCTGGTCGTAAGCGACCTGGCCCTTCTTTTCATAATTGGGATTGGCCATGTGTACGAGGAAGGTGTATTGGTAGGTCTTCCCCGGTTGCAGACCGACATCGACGAAACGCACCAGGGAATCGGCAATGCCGTTCTTGGCGTTGATCTCCGACACCACTCTGCCCGAGGCTCGCCGCTGGCGATGCGACGGCTTGGTCAGTGGTGCTGGATTGGCGTTATTCAGCGCGTCATCCTTGGCGTCGAGGGCGCCCGAGAAATCGAAAAAGTCGATCTTGCCCTTGAATTTGTTTTGCAAGGCGTCAGTGAGCTTGCTCCAGGCAACCTTTTGATAAGAGGGGGCCGTGTCGGCAACTCCTTGGTTACGCCCATTGCCGAGCGGCACCATGGGCGCCCGGCGAGTCACCGGCCGTTCCGCGCCCTCGTCTTTGTTTTTGGGCAGCACTTCTTCGTCAAATTTGATGTCTTGAAGACGCGGCTTTGGATACTGCCGAGAGGGCTTGGCCAATTCGGGGAGCGGCGTGACCAGGCCGTGCTGCACGGAGTCGCCGAAGGCCTTGGGGTTGTCCTCGTCCACGATCGCCTCGCGAAAAAGCTTGTCGATGCGCTTGGCGGCCTCGGCTTTGTCTTCGGCTAAATTGTATTTGTAGACGAGTTCCCACTCGGTCGCCTTGGTGCCGTCGGCTTTGAGCTCGCAGCGATAAACGGTCAGGCCGAGGGCCTGCGGCGTGTCTTCCGGCTTGGCGAGCAACTCGGCCATCGTGGGGTAGTGCAATTGCCGCTGGAACTCCTCATATTGCTTGCGCATCGGAAAAACGGCGCTGACGACGACCATGTGGACGGGTTTCATGACTTTCGTCAAGTGATACTGCCCGGCAGTCGCGCCCTGCGCGGCGCGGGGCTGGCGCTTCTGTCGCGTTCGCCCAAGGCCCAGACCGTCTCGCCCTTAAGATCAAGCTCGTGGGCGAAGTAGCCGCCGATCAACACATCCGCTTGAATGTGCTTGGGATCGTCGAGCACTTTTAGAATAACCGGATTGCGGCGCACATTGTCGCTCGGATCGGCCTGCGTCATGATCGGCGTCCACGGAAAGTCAACATCCTTGGGGGACCAGGTTTGAGCGACCTGTGGAAGGTTATCGTCCGCCGGCGTGGCTACCTCTTTGGTTGACGAAATCTGCCTGTCGAGCGGCTCGCGGATTTTCTTGAAATGATCGGCGTAGGGAACGTTCGAGCCCCCCGCCTTCATGAGGCCGACCCCCACGAGCAAGACGGCGATGACGGCGCACACACCGAGGCCGACGCGCTCGCCCTTTTGGAATAAATAGTTCTTGACGCCGGACATGTCTAGCTTTTTCATTTTCATGGTTTCACCTTGACGTAAAACCGGCGTCCCGCCGGTTTAGGACAGAGATTGGGTGCAACGTATTGCGAACTCAAAATACCCCGAAGGGGTTGCAATCCCTCAGCCCAGGTTTCGCGCAGCGTACCCTGGATCTGGCGCCGCAGTTGATTTTTACCCCGAAGGGGTTGCATCTTTTTGAAAACTGCCCGTTGCCACGGGTGCAACCCCTTCGGGGTAAGTGCGGTTTGCATTAAGGATCCCCAGGGTACGCTGCGCGAACCCTGGGCTGGAAGATCAAACCCCCTCGGGGTAGTTTCACTGTGTACCACGCACAACGCTTACTTCGTGCGCGGCTCTTACTTCGTCAGCGCCGTTCCCGGCCCGGTCGGGGGGAACAGCGGCGGCGGATAGCGTTCATAGAGTGTCACGACGCCGTAGATCACCATCTCGATGTTGTTCTCCATTTCATCCGAGCTGCCGCTGCTCGGTTGCTCGTTTTCGGGCTGCCGCGTGGGCCTGACCTCCCGAGGATTGATGAGGCCGGAGGTGGTCGTCTCGACGGGAAGGACCGGCCTGAGCGAGCCGGGATAGCGGTTGAGCGACAATTGCGTGGTCAGGAAACGCAGCTTGGAATTGTTGAACGCGGCTTCCACGCGGTCGATATGGTCTTGATCGACGATGAGGGCCACGGCCACGGGAATGCGGCGCGACACTTGCGGATTCACTTCCATATACCGATTGCGAATCAGGCCGTGCTTGGTGATTTGGTTGGCGGCCTCCGCGATCGTGACAACCTTTTTCGCGCCGCGTCCTCCTCTACCCCCTCTTTCAAGTTTCTTGGCCCGCCCCAAGACATCGCCTTGCTTCCATTCATCGTTTTTCAGCGATTGCTGGGGATCGGAATAGGTGCGATTGCACATGGCGATCTCATTGGATTGGAGCGAGCCAATGGAGATGGCGTCAATGCGCCTGACTGCCGCGGTTTCCCAGGTGAGGACTTGCTCGACGCCAAAGATGCCCTTGCGTCCCGGATTGTCGCCGTTGAGTGTTATCGGCAACTCGCGGACCTCTTGCGGGCCAAGCGGCGGCCCGCCGACCGCGATGGTTTCCGGGTCCATGGTGTGGCTGAAACGGACGCGGAAAGCGAGGTCATCCAGTTTTTGGCGGCGATCCTGCCGGTTTTTGATTTTGACGGTGAGTTTGGGTCCGCCGGGCCAGGTGATGGCCAGTTCCCAGAACGGATTGGTGAACGTGTAAGTCTTGTTTTTCGCGTCCCCTCCCGTGCCTTTGAACTTGCTGACATTGTCATTGGCCATGCGGATGAGGCGATAAATCTCGCTTTGCACCCACAAATCCTCCTGGGCGATCCAGGCTTCCTCGGAGATTTCGCCGGTCGCATCCTTCCAGCCTTCGTTGAGATAGACGAGGAATCGCTGATCGTCGCGGGAGGGGGGCAAGTCGCCCTTTTTGTAATACCAGTTGGTGCCGCCGGTTGTCCGCAACTGCACCACTCCCTCGCCCTTGGCCGTCATCGGCTCCACCTGAGTCAGCAAGCGATCGATCTGGCTCAGGTAGACATTGGACCCCGTGTATATCTGGAGCTCGCGGTCGGTAAGCGGCTCGGCAAAATACTTGCCCTGGTGGAAGGCCACCGCCACCTGGTCGCCTCTTTGAATGCCCGCGAATTCAACTTCTTTGGGCCCTTTATCGTCTCCTTCGACGGCATTCTTGGCCACAGACGTTCATGGACATGAAGAACTTGTGCTTTTGCTTATCCCGGCTCTCGACTTCGATGAAGCTTTCGCCGCGATTGGTGACGACGCCATGGATCAGGCGTTCCTCGTCCTTGGGCATCTCACCGCGGCCGGGACCACGCTTGATCTTGATCTGTTGGGCGAACAGGCCCGAGCGAAAGTTGAATTCATTTTCGACCGCGTCGGGCCAAAAGAACAAGGCGTCTTGCTCGGCGTAGGCCTTCGAGTGCACGACCTTGAGCTTGGCTTTTTCAATCTCCGCCTCGCGCCGCACCACGGCGATGTCGCCCGGAGTGCGAATCTGGCCGCTTGGCTTGAGTCTTTTTTGCTCCGCTTCCAGACTGGTGCGCATGCGGGTGATGTCGCCGCTCACCGAGGTCACCAGCAAAAACAGCGCCCCCAAGGACAGCGGCACCGTGACCAACAACAACACCCAGAACTTGTGCTTGAGCAGCATCTCTTTATTGAACTTCATGGCCAAACCCTCGGAAAGAGGTATCGATGCTTGTTTCAGCGGCAATCAGTGACGATGACCCGACAGCTTACTTTTTGGCATCCGCGGCGGGAGCGGTCGGCGGCATTGGCAGCAGGGGCGTATAGGATGGCAGCGGCTCCTTCCAGACGAACAAGATCACGAACTCGATGCGCGTTTGGGGCACGACGCGAGGAGCGGGATTCGGATTGTTGGGGTTAAGCACCGCGGCCGCCGGCACGAATTGGGGTCGAAACTGGTCCGCGAAGATTGTCGAGCCGACGTCGCCGAGCGGAACCCAGTTGTCGCGGTTGAACTTGATCGTTTCCTTGGAGGATGTCTGCTTGTCGTTAGGATCGGGTGTCTCCTCCGCGTTGATGGCTACCGCCGCGGTGGGATCCTTGACCATGGTCTTGAGAAAGCTTTTGGAAATGAACTCGAAAACGCCCGGCTGGGGATTTTGCTTGGGATCGTTCTTGAACAATTCCATGAAAGAGTATCTGCTTTTTCACCAGATCGGCGGTTTCCTTCATTTCCTTGGTCATTTTTTCGGCGAGGCCCTCGGGGTGAGCGAGGTTCTCGAGAAACGTGTTCTCGACGAAGGGTGCCTCGCCACTTATTGTAGGTGTAGCCGCGAATTTCCACGACCCAGCATCGGGGATATTTCGCCTTGATGTCGTTGCTGAGAGCCATGCCGTTCGGCAAAGGCGTGCCGATCGCCTTGACGATATCTTTTTCGGATTGGGCCATGCCGTTGAGAACCGGGTTGGCGGTGTAGACATTCTTGAAGTAAACCGGCAAATCCTCGGTGTAGAGGGCGTTGATGCCTTCGATATTGATTTGAATTAGATGCTGCTTGATGAACTCCTCCTGTTGGGGAGTGAGCGGCTCACCCTTGGCGAAGCGTTTATCCTCCAGCATTTTGAACGCTTTTTGCGATTCGGGCGTCAGATATTTTTGCCGCACGGTTTCCTCGCGGTTGCGATACCTCCACGAGCCTGTCGCCGTTGGGCCGGGGCAGCGCCATGTTGATGTACTGCATCAGCAGTTGCCAGTTGAAGCGTTCTTCCACGCCGGCGCCCATCCGGCGGATCGTTCTTTCCGCCTCGGCCTTGTGCTTGACCTCGGCCTCGTATTCGCTTTGGAGCTGTTGGATCTTTTTCATCGTCGCCTTGGCGCGATCGAGCTCGGACTTGATGTTCGGGTTGGCGACGGCTTTTTTCTCGACGCTGTAGCCAAACGTCAGTCCCGCCACGGCGAAGAGCAGCGCCGCCGCCGCCGCGACCGCCCACGGCTTCTTGCCGCGCACGATGCGCTCGACGCGGATCTCCTGCGGCAGCAGGTTGGTTTGCATGCGGGCTGAGCTTCAGGCCCTGCAGGGCCAGGCCGTAGGCGACGGCGAAGCTCAGCAGGTTTTCGGTGAACGTCGGCGCCGCGACGACCGCCTCGCCGGTGACGCGCTCGAGCTTGGTCAGCTTGCGGACTTCGAGCTGCAGCTTTTCCTGGAGGAACTTCTGCAGGCCCGGCAGGCGGAAGGCATTGCCCAGGCCGACCATGTACTGGATCGTGGGCATCGCGGTGGGTGTTGGTGAAGTAGCCCAGCGAGCGCTGCACCTCGCCGACGAAGTCGTTGAGCACCGGTCTTGAGCGAAGCCAGGATTTTCTTCAGGTCGGGCGACTTGGCGGCGTTGCGCTTGAGGTGCTCGGCCTTGGCGAAGGTCAGCTTCATGTCCTTGGTCAGGGCGCGGGTGAAGTGGTTGCCGCCGAGCGGGATCGGCCGCTGCCAGATGATCTTCCCGCCGTCGGTGATGATGAGGTTGGAGTTGTCGGTGCCGATGTCGAGGGCGACGACGCACTCTTTCTTGTCGGCCGCCTTCGCCCGGCGGTTCCGCCGCCGATGCCGTCCTTGTGCAGCAGGTCGTAGGCGACGTAATTGCACAGCGCCAGCGGCGCCATCTGGATCGACGTGGACCTCGACGTTGACGTCCTTGAACTGCTGCAGCGCCCGATGGACCATGTCCCGCTTCATGGCGAACAGGCCGATCTCCGTCTCCATCGCGAAGCCGTCGGTGACGTCGCCCTGGCCGATCTTCTGGAAGTCCCAGACGACCTCTTCGAGCGGGAACGGGATCTGCTGCTTGGCCTCGAACTTGACGATGTCGGCGATCTTCTTTTCCTCGACGGGCGGCAGCTTGACGAAGCGCGCCAGGCCGCTCTGGCCGGGCACGCTGATGACGACCATGTCGCCCTTGATGCGTGTTGCGCGACAGGAACTTGCTGCAAGGCCTCGCGGGTCAGCTCATCGGGGTCGGCGTCGGGCTGGCTGAGAATCTTCGGGTGCTCGATGTAATCGAAGGCGGTGGCCGTCGACTTCGCCGTCGACAGTTTCGAGGCGAATGGCCTTGAGGGCGCATTGCCCCATATCAATGCCCCAAACGCCGGGTTGTGGATTCGCCATGTTTTGCATCTCCCGAAGACGTGCGGCAAAAAAAGGTCCTTGGCCTATTCTTTGCCCGATGGTAGGCAACCGCGGACTCATGCGCAGCCAATCCGTAGGATTCAAGCTAACACGATGCGAAAGCGCTTGTCAACTGCCGACTTCGGATTAAAATTCTGGTTGCTTGGGGGTTCGCCAACCCAACCTTGGAACAACCGCCATGGCAACGAACAAAGTCTTTTGTCCCAAATGCAACGCCGTTCTCTCGGTGCCCGAAAAGCTGACCAGCGGCACTCCCGTCAAATGCCCGTTGTGTAAGTGCACATTCGGCGTCCAGGCACGCGCGGCTGCGGTCGCGGCGGTGAGCGCTTCACGCGCGATGCTCTCAATTCGTCGCGCACGCCGGAGCAGCAAGTTAATACGCCGGCCACCGACATACCCGTCAGCATACGGCTTGCTAGGGCAGCAGGCCCCAGTCGTGGGATGCGCGTGTTGATGGTTTTGGGAAGCGTTGGCTTGCTGTTGCTACTCGGCGGAGCCCTCCTTGTGCTATGCCTGTCGGGCGGGCGCGATGCCGAGGCGACGACCCGCTCTTTGTCACCGCTGGCTGCGGAAATACCGGAGCCGACATTCAAGCCGTTCCTCGTCAACCAACCACTCATTGAGCTTTCCAAGGACGAGAACGCCACGGTGGAAGCCATGGTGCGCAAGGGAGTGCACTATCTCAAGCGCACGCAAACGGCGGAAGGAACGTGGGCCCATGAGCCGGACAATTATGTCCCCTTTGCCGGTTTGACGCTGCTCGAATGCGGCGTGAGCTCGGATGATCCGGCCATCGTGCGGGCTGCCGACTACGCGCGCGGTCGGGCGGCACACATAAATCACACGTATGCGGCATCTCTCTTCTTGTTGTTCTTCGATCGCCTCGGCGATCCGCGAGACAACGAACGCATCGCGGACTTAGCGATGCGCCTGGTCGCGGGCCAAACGGGGCAAGGCGGTTGGGGCTACGATGTGCCGATTTTATCGGCGACGGAAAGCGCGGCCTTGCGTACGTTTTTGCGTGACAGCGGCCGGCGCACGGAGGCAACCGCCCGCCGCGCCGCCGCCGAGCGCTCATTGAAGGTGCCGTCGCGCTTGCGGCGGTTGGGACTATGGCACACTTCCAACAACCCGAACGCGGAATACTTTCGCGGCGGCGGCGACAACTCGAACACGCAATTCGCGCTGCTGGCGTTATGGGCGGCGCGGCGGCACAAGCTGCCGGTCGAGCCGTCCCTGGATTTAGTGGTGCGCCGCTTTCGCAACAGTCAAAACCCCGATGGCAGCTTTCCCTATGAGGGACATCGCTTCGCCAGCGAATTGCCGTCGATGACCTGCGCGGGACTTCTGGGCCTCGCCGTCGATTATGGTCTCATGGAAAAGAGCGATGTCTCCGGCCCGCAACACGACGCGGCCATTCAAAAAGCGCTGGAGCGCATCAGCCAGGCGATAGGCCGGCCGGCAAACAGTCCGCAAGAGTCGATGGCCATGACCGAGATGTATTTTCTCTGGTCGCTCGAGCGCGTCGCCGTGCTCTATCAGTTAAAGAAGATTGTCGACAAGGACTGGTATCGCTGGGGTTTCACCATGCTGCGAAAAAATCAGCAAGGTGACGGCAGCTGGCACGCCCACCGCGGCCACGGCACCAATCCGCTGGTGGACACGTGCTTCGCGTTGCTGTTTTTGCAGCGCGCCAACTTGGTCAAGGACCTCACCGACAAGCTGGCGACGTTGAATGCATCAGCGACACTTAATAGCGATGCGCCCCGCAAGGATCATCCATGAAACCCTGCCTGAGCGAAGCGACCACGTTGCCGAGCACTTTCGCGGAGGACGTGGCCAATTACGCCGATGCCGGCTGCGAGGGCATGGAAGTTTGGCTGACCAAGCTGGAACAACACCTGGAGCAGCACAGCTTGGCCGACACCCGCAAACTCACGGCGGATCGCGGGATCGCCTTGGCCGCCGCCGCGTATCAAGGCGGCTTGCTACTGGCCCAAGGCGAGCAGCGCCGGGCCCACTACGATCATTTCCGCAAACGGCTGGGCATCTGCCAGGCGCTGGGTATTCCCACGCTGATCGTGGTCGCCGATTTCGTGGACTCGCTGGATGGCGGCGCCCTTGAGCGGGCCGTGGTGTCGCTCACGCAGGCGGCGCAGTGGGCGGCCGGCTTCAACGTGCGCCTCGCTCTTGAATTTCGCGGCAAAAACACGTTCTGCGCCAGCCTCGACACGGCGCTGGCGCTCATCGAGCAATGCGGCGAGCCGAACGTCGGCGTCAACTTCGACGTCTTCCACTATTACACCGGCCCCAGCAAATTCGAGGACCTGGCACTCTTGAGCGTTGATCGGTTGGCACACGTGCAACTCGCCGATTTGGCCGGCGTGGCCCGCGAAGTCGCCACCGATGCCGATCGCGTGTTGCCCGGTGACGGCGACTTTCAACTGGCGCCCATCTTGGACCACTTTCGCAGCTTGGGCTATGCCGGCTGGGTGGCCGTCGAATTGATGAACCCGACGCTTTGGCGCGCCAACCCGAAACAGGTGGCGGAAGTGGCGCTCACGGCCTTGCGCAAACTTTTGGGATTGGCTCAAGGAGCCGCGCACCCAGTAAGCGGGTGAACCGTCGCGTCACGGCTAAACCCGCTTACTTCGTGCGCGGCTCTTTCACCAGTGCCTTGGCGGCAGATAGTTGATGAGGACCCAAACCATGGCGGTCAAAAACAGCACGCCGAACAAGAGGCCGGCGATGCCGAGCAGCCAAATGGCAGCGGGATTGTCAAAGGTCCGCGCTTCGTCCAAGCCGCGCAGCAATTCCTGTTCGACCCGGCGCGGAGTTGACGGTCGCCACGCCAATGGAGCGACACATTGCAGAGCGGCGCGAAAGCCTCGACGACAACCTCGGCAGACGGATCGCTTCTAACGACGTGCGGGTTTGGCGCAGTCAGCACAAGGCCCGCACCAGTCTGCTTAATCGTCAGGTCCAAGCGCTGAAGTGTTTCGTGCAAGACGGCGCGAATCTTTCGGCATCGACGTTATAAATGACGGTCTTGTTGCGGCGCCAACAAAGAAGTGCAACTGCGACCACGAAGACAAGCGCGAAATAGACGCCCCAATAAATCCAGTGCTGTTGCCGCGCCTGCTCAAAAGCCTCGTCCGTGCCGGCAATCACCGGCAAGGTCGTCAATTCTCTGAAGAACACCGTGTGCAGCAGCACGGGCCCCACGACAAGCAAGATACCCGATGCCGCGAGCAGCGTGCCGGCGCAGTCCCAGAAACCGGAAATGAGTGTCGGCCTCGAGCGCTGATTGATCTTGGCCAGTGCCCAACAATAGACGACTAGGGGAGCCAGGAAGGCCAAGATCGATGGCAGAAGCAACGGCAAATCCCCAATCAGGGTTCACGGGGTAATCGGCGAAGTGGTCCTATTCTAGATATTTGGGGCAAGCGCGGTCAATTGCGAGAGCGGGCAAAGACCAGTCCATGACCACATAACATATCCGCGGGATTCGGAGTACCTCATCCCGCGGCTTGTGGGCAGTTCCAAGCCGCGGGATGAGGTACTCCGAATCCCGCGGATCACAATCGATACCTGAATTGACGCCGCGAACCCGGTTGACTACCATCCGCCGCCCTTAACGGCTGTGGTTCGATTTCGACAAGGAGGTCGTCATGCGTGCCTGGACTCGGCGTTTGTTCACGATAGCCGTACTGACGGTATCGGCAGCTCTTGTCGCCGTTGTGGGTTGTGGCCAGCACACCCCGGAACCGGACGCCAAGACGACGACAAAAGCAAGCAATGCCGCCCCACCGGCAACCGTGCAAGTGGCTACCGTTGCCCCAAGCGAAGCGCCGCGCGCGCGGTGCGGCAGCGTTCAAGGATGCCGTGTTGTTCGAGCCGCCGGAAAACGAGCAGCGGCCGCCGGATAAAACCGTGGCGGGTATGGATGTAGGCGCGCTCTTCGAACGCATCGCGGGCCAAGACGGCACGCCGGGCCTGTGGGACAAAATCGCGCTGCGGACGCCGGACGGCAAACCGATTCATTACACCGCTCAGATCAAGACCGATTTGGGAACCATGGAGATCGAGTTATTCTCCGAAGCGGCGCCCAACCATGTGCGCAACTTCATCGCACTTGCCCAGGCCGGCTTTTATAACGGTCTGCCATTCCATCGCTCCATTGCGAAGCAAGTTGAAGGCGAGACATTGGCTTATCTCGAAGGGGGCTGTCCGCTGGGCACGGGCGATTTCGGCTTCGGCAGCATCGGTTATTGGCTCAAGCCCGAAATCTCCGCGACACTGACCCACGAAGACGGCACCGTCGGTGCCGTCCACGGCGAAGCGATGGAGTCGGCCGCCTGCAAGTTTTATGTCAGCCTGGCCAAGTCGCCGGGCATGGATGGCAGCAACACGATCTTCGGCAAAATAAGCCGGGGCCTGGACATCGCCCATGCAATCAATAAAAGACCCAATGCCGAAGACGCCGATCTCAGTGACCGCCCCAAGGAACCCGTCGTCATTCGTGAAGTGACGATTCGGGCGGATACTGATCCCGCCGTCGTGGCCCATAAATAGGAGCGTGCCCCGTGCCGGATGTGAAAGCCAAAGTTGACGAAGCCCAAAAAACCATTGATTTCGCCGCCAAAAATTATGTCGTCGAGCTGGACACGAGCAAAGGCCCGATCCGCTTGACGTTTCTGCCGGAAGTCGCACCAGGACATGCCAAGAACTTCATCGCCCTGGCCAAGATCGGCTTTTACGACAATTTGACGTTCCACCGCGTCATCTCGGGCTTCATGATCCAGGGGGGCTGCCCGCTCGGAACGGGCACCGGCGACGGCGGCTACAAAATCAAGGCCGAATTCAACAAGACGCCGCATGTGCCGGGCGTTCTGTCCATGGCCCGCAGCAACGATCCCAATTCCGCCGGCACGCAGTTCTTCATCTGCCTTGAAGCGCAGCCCAGCCTGGACAATAAATACACGGTGTTCGGCAAGACCGCCGACGCCGAGTCGCTCAAGACCGTCAAGGCGATCGGCGCGCGTGAAAACCGATCGCAATGATCGGCCCGACGACAAGGTGGTCATCAAGAAAGCGACGGTCAAGGAGACGCCGAAATAGCTGTGCCGCGACAAGGGGCTGGGAGGGGACCCACGCAAAGGGAAGTTGTGAACCTGGTCAGGCCGGAAGGTGCAGCCATAAGCAGCGAACCCTTGTGCAGTGGATCAGCCTCTCCCAGTCACCTTGGAGCGGCCAGTCGTATAATGAAGCCCGTGGGCTAGACCCACGGGCTTTTTTCATTGATTCCACCGTTTAGCCGCGACGTCGCCAGCGGAGCGCGGCCTACATCCATGGCAAAAAGTAAACCTACACCCGATATACCCGACGCTCCTCCGGCGGAATACACCGTCCTGGCGCGCCGCTATCGCCCGCGCCAGTTCACCGACCTGGTCGGCCAAGAGCCCGTCGCGCAATCGCTCAAGAACGCCATCGAATCCAACCGCGTCGCCCACGCCTATCTATTCACCGGCGCCCGCGGCGTCGGCAAGACAAGCACGGCGCGCATCCTGGCCAAGGCGCTCAATTGCGCCAAAGGCCCGACGGCCACTCCCTGCGATCAGTGCGACATCTGCGCCGCCATCTCATCCGGCGAGGACATGGATGTCCTGGAAATCGACGCCGCCAGCAATCGCGGCATCGAGGAGATGCGCGCACTTCGGCAAAACGTGCAGTTCCGGCCTAGCCGAGCGCGTTACAAGATCTACATCATCGATGAAGTGCACATGCTGACGCGCGAGGCGTTCAACGCCCTGCTCAAGACGCTCGAAGAGCCGCCGGCGCATGTCAAGTTCATCATGGCCACCACCGAAGCGCAAAAGATCCCCATCACCATCCTCTCGCGCTGCCAGCGTTTTGACTTCGCGGGCATCGGCATGACCGGCATCGTCGAGCGACTTCAGGAAATCGTTGCTAGCGAAGGCATGCAAGCCGAGCCGGAGGCGCTGACGATCGTCGCTCGCGCGCCGGCGGTTCGATGCGCGACGCGCAGTCGCTCCTCGATCAACTTCTGGCATTCGGCGGCGACACGCTCACTGCCGAGCAGGTGCATCGCCTTTTGGGCACGGCCAACGAGGAACGTGTGGCGGCCCTCGCCGGCGCGGTGCTGACGCGCGAAGCCGGCCAAGCACTGGCATTGCTTGGCCAAGCCGTCGACCAGGGCTTGCAACTGGGCGAGTTGCTCGATCAGCTCATCGAATATTGGCGTGACCTCATGGTCGTCAATTGTGCCGGCATCGAGAATCAAGATTTGAGTGTCACCGGCAAGCAACTCACGGCTTTGAAGGAGCAAGCCGACCGCCTGAATGCGGACACGATCTTGGCCGGTCTGGACGTGCTGGTGAGCGCGAAAAACCGCATGCGCTTCACGAGCCACGGTCGCGTCGTGATGGAGATGGCGCTGGTGCGCCTTTGCCGCCTTGACGATCTCGTCTCCTTATCGCAATTGGCTCAGTGGGTATCCGGAGAAGGCGCGGTCGGCGCCGTTTCGAAAAAAACCGCGCTGGCGCAAATCTCTGGTGAACAGAAGCGAGAGTCCTCAAGTCTGACACCGCTTGAAAAAAAAAAGGTAGCCGCTGACGAACCAGCGGCAGCCGTTCGGATCGCTGACGAAAGATTCGTTGGCTGCCGTTTGGGAGCAAGTCCTTGCCCAAGTTGGCTTTATTCTCGCAAGCGAGCTAAAGAAGGTTCGGGATGTAGCAATTGCCGGGCCAAACGCCCTGGTGTTACGCATCCCCGTGGGCTATAATCTCACCAGCGATCAATATTTAGACAGCAGCCGTCTGGCGAAAGTGGAAGAGACGCTCGGCAAAGTCGTCGGTCAATCTTGTTCGGTACGGCTCGAAGTCACGGGACCGGACGCGGGTGAGCAAACGGCGCGAACGAGCGAGCCGGCGCCACCGCTTGCCGCGACGACCAAGAAGCAGCGCCAGCGTTCGGAAATCGCGCAAGTGCCGCTGGTCGGCAAAGCGCATGGAAGCTCTCGACAGTCAGATCATGCAGATCGACGATGATTTTGGCGCATCGAATGGGACAGCGGACACGGCTCCATCTGACCCAAGCGCGGATAAAGGATGAATATGTTCAAGGAACTCGGCCAATTCGCCGGCTTGATGAAGAACCTGCCCAAAATTCGCGAGGAGATGGGCAAGCTCCAAGAGCGCCTGGGCCAAATCACTGCCGAAGGCGATGCCGGCGCGGGCATGGTAAGGGCGTCCGTCAATGGACATCTCGAGGTGCAGCATGTCGCGCTCAGTGACGAAATCGTCAAGATGAACGACAAAGAGATGATGGAGGACCTGATCGCCGCTGCCGTGAATCACGCGCTGAAGAAGGCCCGCCAACTCGTGGCTGATGAGACGGGCAAGATGGCTGCCGGCCTGGGAATGCCGCCGGGCATGAATTTGCCGGATATGGGGTAATGGCGGCGGGTGCCAGACTTCCGAAGTCCGGCCGGGTGGCACGCCCTGAGGTACTCCAAAGGGCGTGATGTTGATCCGGTCCACGCCCTTCGGAGTACCTCAGGGCGTGCCACCCCATCTCGGTGACTTTTCTCCTTGGAGTTTTTCGCCATGCGTTTGGATACCAGCATGTCGCAGCGGATGGAGCAGAAGATGATTCTGGCTCCGCGCATGATTCAGTCGATGGAGATTTTGCAGCTCGCGGTGATGGCCCTCCAGGAACGGATCGAGCACGAACTCCAGGAAAACCCCGTCCTGGAACTGAAAGAAGACAACCCCGACGAAAACCCGCCCACGACGGAAGAACTTGAGGAAGGGGCCGGCGAACCCGAATCGGATCCCGCCGACGGCGTCAGCCCCGAGAAAGAGCTGGTCATCGACGACAAGGGGGACAACGAGCAGGATTTCGATCGCCTGGTGGCCATCAACGAGGATTGGGCCGACCACTTCAACGAAGAGCACCGGCCCTCCAGCAATCGCATCGACGAGGAGACGGACAAGAAGCACGACGCCATGGTCAACATGGCCGTCGCGGCCGCAGTCGCTGCAAGATTATCTCAACGATCAACTCGCCTTTCTCGATGCCCAGCCCGATGAAGTGGAGTTGCTCCGTTACCTGATCTCGCACATCGACGAGCGCGGCTACCTGGCCACGCCGCTGGAAGAGATCGCGCCGCGGGCTCGATGCCGCCGTGCCGCTCGCCAAGCTCGAAGCAGGCGCTCAACGCGGTTGCAGACATCTCGACCCGCCGGGCGTCGGCGCCCGCGACTACAAAGAATGCCTGCTGCTGCAGGTCACCGCCGGAAACGCCGCACCGCGACGTGGTGCGGGCTCTGATCTCGAACCACCTGGAAGACATCCAGCACAATCGCCTGCCGGTCATCCAGAAGCGGACCGGCTTCGACCTGGAAACCATCCAGGAAGCGATCGAAGTCCTCAAGCACCTCAACCCCAAGCCGGGGAGCAAGTTCACCTCCGACAACATTCCTTATGTCGTCCCCGACATCGCCGTCGAGCGCACCGAGGCCGGCGAATACGAGGTCCGGCTGCTCGACGACTGGACGCCGAACATCTACATCAGCCGCCGCTACATCGAGCTGTATCGCGACAAGGCGGCCGACCCAAAGGCCAAGGAATTCCTCAAGCGCAAGATTCAGTCGGCCCAGTGGCTGATCGAAGCCATCGAGCAGCGCCGCAGCACGCTGAGCAAGGTGACCCAGGCCATCATCCAGCACCAGCGGGCGTTCCTGGACAAGGGCCCGGAGCACATCGAGCCGCTCAAGATGCAGCAGATCGCCGACCTGGTGGGCGTCCACGTGACGACGGTGAGCCGGGCCGTCGACGACAAGTGGGTGCAGACGCCGCGCGGCATCTTCCCGCTCAAGCGGTTCTTCGGCGGCGGCACGCAAACCGCCACCGGCGAGGAAGTCGCCTGGGAGACGATCAAGCAGAAGCTGCTCGAAATCGTCGGCAACGAAGACAAGTCCAACCCGCTGTCCGACGAGGACCTGGTCACCAAGCTCGCCGAGTCCGGCTACCCGGTCGCCCGCCGCACCGTGACCAAGTATCGCAAGATGCTGCAACATTCAGTCGTCGCGGCAGCGCAAGGTTTGGACGAGTTGACAATGGATATGTAAGGGATACGTAGGACGGCTCTCCCGAGCCGTCATTCTCGACGACGGCTCAGGAGAGCCGTCCGACATACGAGCCCGCATGAAGAAGGTTTCGCCTCTCCTCGCCGAATTCCGCCAGCAAGAAGCTGTCATCCTGCAGGGCGGCGGCCCCGACGCCATTAAACGCCAGCACGATAAAAACCGCCTCACCGCCCGCGAACGCATCGCCCGGCTCATCGACGCAATCGTCCGATTTCTTCGAGCTGGGCCTGTGGGCCGCGTGGAGCATGTATGCGGACTGGGGCGGCGCGCCGTCCGCCGGCGTCGTCACCGGCATCGGCACGGTCGCCGGCCGCCGCGTGATGATCATCGCCAACGACGCCACCGTCAAGGCCGGGGCGTTCTTTCCGATGACCGCCAAGAAGGTGCTGCGGGCCCAGCGCATCGCCCTGGAAAATCGCCTGCCGCTCGTTTACCTCGTCGATAGCGCCGGCGTCTTTCTGCCGCTGCAGGACGAGGTCTTTCCCGACGAGGACGATTTCGGCCGCATCTTTCGCAACAACGCCGTCATCTCCGCGAGCGGCATTCCGCAGTTCGCGGCCATCCTGGGCAACTGCGTCGCCGGGCGGCGGCTATCTGCCGGTCCTGTGCGACAAGCTGCTGATGACCGAGGGCAGCGGCCTCTACCTGGCCGGTCCGGCGCTGGTCAAGGCGGCCATCGGCCAGACCGTCAGCCATGAAGACCTGGGCGGCGCCGCCATGCACGCCGCCGTCAGCGGCACCATCGACTTCCGCGAGCCGGACGAGCCGACCTGCCTGGAACGCCTGCGCCGCCTGGTGGAGACCTTGCCGCCCGATCCAACGCGCGTTGATATCGACTTCGCCAAGCGGTCGGCCGTTTGCCGAAATGCGAGCGACTTCGGTGACCGCGCAGCCGCGCCAGGAATACGACGTGCGCGATCTGCTGCCGTGCCTCCTCGATGACGGCCCGTTCGACGAATACAAGGCGGAGTTCGGCCAGACGCTCGTGTGCGGCTATGGCCGGCTGGGCGGCGTGGCGGTCGGCGTCGTCGCCAACCAGCGCAAGCGCGTGCAAGCCGCCCAACGGCCCGCTGCAATTCGGCGGCGTCATCTACGTCGATGCCGCCGACAAGGCGGCGCGGTTCATCATGGACTGCAACCAGAGCCGCTTGCCGCTGCTCTTCCTCCAGGACGTCAACGGCTTCATGGTCGGCCGCGACTCGGAGCAGGCGGGCATCATCCGCGCCGGCGCCAAGCTGGTCAACGTCATCGCCAACAGCGTCGTGCCCAAGATCACGGTGATCCTGGGCGGCTCCTTCGGCGCGGGCAACTACGCCCTGTGCGGCAAGGCGTTCGATCCGCGCTTCATCTTCGCCTGGCCGACCGCGCAATACGCCGTCATGGGCGGCGAGCAGGCGGCGAGCACGCTGCTCGACATCACCGTCAGCGCCCTCAAGCGCGCAGGGCCACGAGCCCGACGCGGCCGAGTTGGCGGAGTTGCGCCAGAAAGTGGAGGCGAGCTACCAGGAGCAAACCGACATCCGCTACGCCGCCGCCCGCCTGTGGGTGGACAAGATCATCGAGCCGGCGCAAACCCGGGCGGCGTTGCTGCTGGCCCTGGCGGTGGCGACGCGGCACGATGACGGCCGGCCGTTCAAGACGGGCGTGTTGCAAGTATGATCGAGCCTTTGCAAAGAGCGACTCTCGATGTAGAATCCCACCAGGTTGAACTTTGGAACGTGGGGAAGACCTCATGCCAGGCGTTATCGATGACCAATCGGTTGCAAGCGAGGTTTCCATCCTGGCGCGCTTACTTGGCAATGACCCGGGTGAGCTACCATTAGCGATGGCCCGCTATATCCTGACGCTGGGGTTCACGGACCATGACAAAGCCCGCATGCACGTGCTGGCCGTCCGCAATCAAGAGCAAACGCTCAACCCGACGGAGAAAGAAGAGCTTTTCGCCTACGTCAAGGCCGGTAGCATTTTGTCCATTCTCAAGTCCAAGGCCAGACGCACGCTTCGCGGCAAACCGAAAAAACGCACGGCAACTGCGTGAGAGGTTTGATGGAACCGGCGCTTGTTCGATTCGTCTGGCGGCGTGCCCGCGCCCGTTACGGGTCGCACAACAATCGCCGTGCTAAATATCAATGATCCACTCCGTGTAGAACTGCGTGTTGGGCTGCTTACGGAAGACATCATTTTGGCTTCCTAAATAGCCGTGCGCGATTGTGCGAGACACAGAGGAAAGCCGAGGGTGCCATGCTCATGGTACTCCATGAGCATGCATTCGAAAGGGCGCCATCGCGACCACAACGAACTCCATCCCATGCTCATGGAGTACCATGAGCATGGCACCCGAGCGACCGGTGGATTTTTGTCGCAATAACACGATCGCTTACGCTCACGGCTCGCCAAAATGTAGAGACATTTCGCGATGCTCGGGGTTAATCTTATAACCAATAATCACCCGTTGCCGATCCGCGCTCTCGCGAGGTGTTCCCTTGCTCTTCTTTTTCGCTTCTACGCTGTTTGTCAGTGCCATGCTGCTGTTTCTCGTGCAGCCGATGATCGGCAAAATGGTGTTACCCAGTCTTGGCGGCACTCCGGCGGTCTGGAATACGTGCATGGTGTTCTTCCAGGGCGTGCTTTTGATCGGCTATGGCTACACGCATACCGTCAGCGGCTGGCGCAGCCGGCGCCGCCAATTGCTCGCGCAGTTCGCCATACTCGCCCTCCCTTTTCTAGTCTTGCCGTTCTCGCTCGGGAACTGGGAACCGCCGGCGGACCGTGACCCAGCCCAGTCCGTTCTCTGGCTACTGTTGGGCATGGTTGGCTTGCCGTTTTTTGTGGTGGCCACCAGCGCTCCCTTGCTCCAGCGCTGGTTCGCCGCGACCGGGCACCCCGCCGGGAAAGATCCCTATTTTCTTTACGGAGCGAGCAACCTGGGGAGCTTGTTGGCGCTGGGTATTTATCCAATCCTGGTCGAGCCCAACTTTTCATTGCCGAGCCAGACTTGGCTATGGACGGCCGGCTATGGCGTCTTGGTGCTGATGGTCGCCGGCTGCGGCTATTTCGTGTGGCAGACGGAAAGACCACTGGCGACCCAAATACTTCCGGCATCGGCCGAAGCTCCGCCCGCGCCCCAACTGGAAGCCGTGGGTTTCACAGCCGGTCGGGGCCTCGGTCGGCCGCGATCGTTGACTGAAGCGCTGCCGGCCGCCCCGCCCACGGCCGCTTCGTCGGGCGAAGCCATCACGCTGGGCCGCCGCTTGCGCTGGATCGGCTTGGCGGCAGCACCGACCAGCCTAATGCTGGGCGTCACCACGTACTTGACGACCGACATCTCGGCGATCCCGCTCTTTTGGATCATTCCCCTGGGGCTGTATTTGCTGACGTTCATATTGGTGTTCGCGCGCTGGCCGATCCCGTGGATCGGCATGCCCCACACGATTCTACTTTATGTGCAGCCTTGCATTTTAATGCTGCTGGTGTTGTTCATGCTCATCGCCGGGGAACACATCTCGATGTGGTTCCTGTTTGTCTTGCACCTGGCGGCTTTCTTCACGACGGCCCTTGTTTGTCATGGCGAATTGGCCAAGGATCGGCCGGCGGCGCACCGGCTCACCGATTTTTACCTGTGCATGTCGCTGGGCGGCGTCTTGGGCGGCATGTTCAATGCGCTGCTCGCACCCCAATTTTTTTGGTTTGGCGTCGCCGAATACTACCTGGCCATGGTGTTGGCTTGTTGCCTACGACCCCGCATGTTGCACGCCGTGCCGATGATCCCCGGCGACACAAATCAAGAGCAAGTGACGCAGCTTGGGCGGGTCCTCGATGGCGTGATCCCGTTGGGCCTGGGCGCGCTGGGTTTTCTGCTGGCTCGCTATGGCGAGAATATCGGCTATCGCTCGTATTTCTTCGCGGTCGGTGCCGTTTTAGTGCTTGCGCTCGCGGGTCGCCCGGTGCGCTTTGGATTGTCGCTCGGAACGCTCGTATTGGGCGTGCTTGTTTACGAGCATGCACACGCGCCGTTTATTTTCGAGGGGCGCAGTTTTTATGGCTTCGTCAAAGTGCGCAGCGAGATGCCGGATGAATTGGAAGGCCGGCCCGGCTTGCTCTATCACCAGTTAGTCCACGGGGGCATCAACCATGGCGCCGAAATCATCGAGCCCAAAAGCATGCGCCGGGACACCATCACCTATTTTCATCCGACGAGCGGTATCGGCCAAGTCTTCAAACGCTTTTCATGGCCCGACGCCCGGCTGCCCGCGTCTTTGGTTGGCCTGGGAGCCTCGCCATGGAGCGTGCTGGTCGCCATGCAATCCGAGCCGCCGTATGCCGTCGTCGGCCTGGGAACCGGCATCCTGGCCGCGCATGCCAAGCCGTGGGAACACGTCGTCTTTTATGAGATCGATCCCATGGTGCGGGATTTGTCGCTGACGCCTTCGACAGAACCGTATTTCTACTACTTGCACGATGCCATCGAACGCGGCGCCAAGCTGGAGGTCGTGCTCGGAGACGGCCGGCTGACGCTAAAGGACGATCCATTCGGGCGTAAACTCGACCGCTACTTCCACATCATCGTCCTCGACGCCTTTAGCTCTGACGCCATACCGATTCACCTGCTGACCGCCGAGGCCGTCGATCTCTATCTGAGCAAACTGACGCCGGACGGGTTGCTGATCTTCAACACGACCAATCGCTATATCAATCTGCCGCCCGTGCTAGCCCGCATCGCCGAGCGGAAAAACATGGACTGCTATCACTTCGGCGATTATGAAAAAGACGAGCACGGCAACGTGGTGCCGGATAAATTCGGCTCCGACTGGGTGGTGCTGCAGAAGAAAAGTTTTGCCCGCACCGGTCAACCATTTGGCGAGCGGATGAACATGAAGGGCTGGAAGAAAATCCCGAGCGATAACGGCCCCATGTGGACGGATGACTACTCCAACTTACTGAACGCGATCCATTGGTAGGTCCCGCTTGCCGAGCGGGACCTCGGGGACGCTGGACGATGCTTTTTACCCCGCAAGGGGTTAAATAACAAAGCCAAGGTTGCCCCGCCAAGCCAAGCAATCGCCGTGCGGACCTGGCGGTGCACCTGGGAAGCAGGCAAAAATGGCGACTACCCTGTAAGGGTTGCACAAAAAGTAGGCCACCGCTCGAATTCTGTGTAACCCTTTCAGGGTATCACGCCGTGTTTGGTCGAATACCCAGGGTGCGCCCGGCCAATTGTGCGAGGGATGATGACGCCGCGCGGTTTGGCCGGGCGACCCTGGGCTGTGATATGTAACCCCTATCGGGGTAAAGAGCTGTCATATCTGTCTTGCCCGCGTGGGATTACTGCCCCAGCTTTAATCACTGCCTCGCCGAGACACACTTATCCCGCTCATCGTAGGAGGATGAGGGCGTTGAATCGCCGCTCGCTGTTCGTCTTTTCTCTTGGCAGGCTTCTTCTACAATAACGTCCTGAAAAAGTAAGCCTCACCGTTCGGTTTTCATGGAGGTGGCCCTTGGCCTTGCCGCTTTTGCGTTTACGCTTTTCGTCAGCGCTTTCTTGTTGTTCCTCGTCCAACCCCTTATCGGCAAAATGATCTTGCCCAAGCTGGGCGGCACGCCGCAGGTTTGGAACACCTGCATGATGTTCTTCCAGATGACCCTCCTGGTCGGCTACGGCTACACGCACTTCGTCAGCACCAAGTTGCCCTTGCGGCGGCAGATCATCGTCCATGCGGTCTTGCTGTTTCTGCCATTCCTTGTTCCTGATCCCGAACGGGCCCTTCAATATTACCGGCTGGATTCCGCCCGCGGGCTCCAACCCCATCTTCGCGACGCTCCTCCTGTTGGCGGTCGTGGTGGGCGTGCCGTTCTTCGTGGTTTCGACGAGCGCCCGCTCTTGCAAAAGTGGTTCGCCAACACCGGCCACCCGGCGGCGAACGACCCTTATTTCCTCTATGGCGCGAGCAACCTCGGCAGCCTGTTATCGCTGGTCTGCTATCCGTTCTTGATCGAGCCCTGGATTCCGCTGCGTGCCCAGGCCTATGTTTGGACGGGGGCCTATGTCATCTTGGGCGGCCTTATTCTGGCGAGCGCGGCTTTGGTCTGGAAAACCTGGCCCGGCTTGGTAACGGTCGGTGGACCGGCGCTGGATGTCCCTCCCGAGGGCGATTTGCCGCAACCACCGCCGACCTTGGCGCCATTGCAAGTGACCACAGCGGTGAAATCAGGCCCGGCGCCCAGCGCGGCACGGACGGGCATGTCGCGCAAGAAGGGCTTCAAGCACACCAATCGCCCCGCTGCCGCACTCACGCCATCGGTGGCCCTCCCCAAGGTGGATGTTTCAAGGCCCAGCACCGCCGTCGTCGATTGGAAGCGCCGCCTGCGCTGGGTGCTGCTGGCGTTCGCTCCTTCCAGCTTGATGCTCGGCGTCACCAGCTATTGCTCGGTCGATCTGTCGCCGTTCCCATTGCTCTGGGTTATTCCCCTCGCTCTTTATCTTTTGTCTTTCATTCTCGTGTTTTCCAAATGGCCCGTGCCGTGGGTGGGTACGCCCCATGATGTGATGGTTTTTCTGGGCGTGCCGGCAATCATTTTCCTCTTTTACATCATCTTAAAGGGCGGCTTCGATCCATTCTTCGCCACCGTTTCCTCGTTCATCGGCTTCTTTCTCATAACCATGGTCTGCCATGGCGAATTGGCCAAGGACAGACCCACGACAACGTACTTGACCGAGTATTTCCTGCTCATGTCCGTCGGCGGCGCCTTGGGCGGCCTGTTCAACGCCATGATTGCCCCGCAGATTTTCACGGGTGTCGCCGAGTACCCGATTGCCATTGCGGTGGCGTGCTTTTTAAGGCCGACGCTGAAAAAGAATGGCTGGTTCGATGATTTGTTGATTAGCGCTTTCCCAAGCCTTGGGAACTGGGCGCGCGACACCGGCGACAACATGGCGCGGTCCATGGGCAAACCAGCACCGCGAACCTATTGGCTGCTCAACTATTCGCTCGACATTCTGCTTGCCCTTTTCATCTTCGCACTTACCTTGTGGATTCGCAGCAGCGCTCGTAACAACTGGGGTTGGTACGCCGGCCAAGGCAATGGGCTCTTGTCCGTCTTGAAGTTTTTTGGTTTCAGCGACCGCAGTGCCTCAGCGTTTTACCCACGGGCATTGCCCCTGGGAATCTACGGCCCCGCCATGATCTTTTGCGCTATGTTCGGTTTCGCTCGCTCGTTCCGCTTTGGCTTGTCGATGAGCGCTTTGATGATCGTGGCCCTGGCGATGACGGGTGAGTCTCAAGACGTGCTGTACGCGGGCCGCAGTTATTTTGGTGTGCTTCGCGTGCTGGAGGACCAGGATCGCCTCATTTACAAGGACGAGGAGGGAGGCGTCAAGTTCGTCGATCCCGACATTCGGCCCAAGGACGAAAAGGGCAAGGACATCTACTTGGCGACGTACACCTACCTCATGCACGGCACCACCTACCATGGCCGCAATTACCATGAACCCGCCCCGCTGCGCCGCGTGATTACCACGTATTATCACCAAAAAGGTCCGGTCGGCGTCATCATGGATCGCTATCGCTGGTTCGGCGGCCCGCATGGGTCGTTCTATGCCGACGCGCGGTTGCCGGTGTCGATGATCGGCTTAGGTGCCGCTGCCCATTGGGAGTCGGCAACCTGCCCCTGGATCAAATCACCGCCGTCTGGACCGAGCCCCCTTACGCGACCATCGGCCTGGGGACGGGGACCATGGCCGGCTACGCCCGCTGGCTGGAGCACATGACCTTTTATGAGATCGACGAGAACATCCGCAACTTCTCCTTGCCTCCCAAGATCAAGCACGACAACGGCGAGGAGACCATCAACACGCGCTTCTTGTTCAAAAACAAGGATCCGTTCTTCACGTTCGTGACCGATGCCATCGGCCGCGGCACCAACCTTGAGATCATCATGGGCGATGCCCGACTGTCGATGGTCGCAGGAACGCCCGGAAGTCAGCGCGCTTTATTCGATTCCCAAGGACAAGGCGGAGTTTTACAAGAAAACGCCGGTGCCGCCGGGCATGTTCTCCAATCGGGACCATTACTACAAGGTGATCGAGGTGGACGCTTTCAGTTCCGACGCCATTCCGATTCACCTGATTACCGAAGAGGCCATCAAGCTTTACTTCGACAAACTGGCGCCCGATGGCGTGATTTGCGTACACACGTCGAATCGCCACATGAACCTGGTCGGCCCGGTGACCGACATCGCGCGGCGCTCGGGAAGAAATACATCGTCGGCCACGACACCGGGACCAGTCGCCGCGAGACTCCGCCGTTCCTCGGGCATTTCGGCTCGGAATACGTGATGCTGGCCAACGAGCAAAAGTATCTGCCCGACGAAAAGACGGTGCAACTCGGGCCGGACAACGTGCAGCAGTGGGAAATCATCCCCGCTCCCGGCCGGGCGTTGTGGACCGACGATTTCTCGAACATCATCAGCATCTTGCGGTAATGAAATCCCGGTTAGCCGCGACGCGAAGCGGAGCGCGGTAGTCACCCCACCGCGCTCCGCTTCGCGTCGCGGCTAACCGGACCATGGTTTACTTGAAGCAATCCGTCACGGAGGTAGTCCCTTGGCCCTAGCGCTGTTCGCCATCACGTTGTTCGTGAGCGCGTTTATTTTGTTCCTAGTGCAACCGATCATCGGCAAAACGATCTTGCCCAAGCTGGGCGGCACGCCGCAGGTTTGGAACACCTGCATGGTGTTCTTCCAGGCGGTGCTGCTTTTGGGCTACTTTTACACGCACGCCTCCTCCAATCGCCTGTCGCTGCGCCGTCAGCTCATGGTGCATTGCGCGCTCTTGTTCATCCCGTTTTTGTTCCTGCTCCCCTATGGCCCGTTCAACATCAGCAATTGGATTCCACCGCTCGGGGCCAATCCGCTTTTCTACACGCTCATTTTGCTGTTTGCCGTCGTCGGCGTGCCGTTCTTCGTCGTGTCCACGAGCGCTCCGCTCTTGCAAAAATGGTTCGGCAGCACCGGCCATCCCGCCGCCAAGGATCCTTACTTTCTCTATGGCGCCAGCAACCTGGGGAGCATGCTGGCCCTGGTCCTTTACCCGGTGGCAATCGAGCCGTTCATGGATCTGACGCCGCAAAAATGGATGTGGACGGTGGGCTATGGGGCGTTGGTGATTCTGGTGCTCGCCTGTGCCGCCATGATTTGGAAGGCGTCGGGGGTCCAGCTCAAATACGCCGGCTCCGGCTTGCCGGTCGAGCCGGCCTCGGAAGGGCAACCCGTGCCGCCTCCGGTGGAGAGCGGCAGGGCGGCCGAAGCCGGTGTGGCCACCGCGCCGCCGGCGCCGCCCGCGACGGTCGCACGCAGCACCGCCTTCAAGAAGGGCAAGCCGCAATTCAAGCCGGGAGGACCGAGCCGAGCGCCCGCCGAGACGCTCGCCCTCAGGACGCCGTCCGACGAAATGACCGCCTGGCGCCGGCTGCGCTGGATCGGCTTGGCGTTCGTGCCGTCGAGCCTCATGCTCGGCGTCACCACGCACATCACCACCGACCTGTCGCCGATCCCGCTGTTTTGGCTGATTCCGCTGACGATCTATTTGCTGTCGTTCATCCTGGTCTTCTCCAAGTGGCCAGTGACCTGGGTGGACGCGCCGCACACGTTCATGCTGTATTTGCAGCCCGTCTTGATTTGCCTGATGATCTTCATCGACATATTGGGCCCGCACATGACCAGCATGTGGGGACCGATCGCCGCCAATGTCATCGCCTTCGGCGCCACGGCGCTCGTCTGCCATGGCGAGCTAGCCAAGGACAGGCCGGGCACCAGACATTTGACCGAGTTCTATCTGCTCATGTCGGTCGGCGGCGTTCTGGGTGGCATCTTCAACGGCATCATCGCACCCGTCGTATTCATCTATGTTTGGGAGTTCGGCATTGCCGTGGTTTGTGCCTGCTTCCTCAGGCCGAAGATGAAAGACGCGGGCTGGACCGATGAATTGGTCAGCGGCTTCATCGAACAACCGGCGGTGCCGCAGACCTTGCCGACCAGGGGCCCCAAAGGTCAACCTGCCGTCCGCTCCATCGCCAAGGTGGGACCGAGCGAAACTACCACACGGGCGATGGACTTTGCCTTGCCTGTCGCCATTCTGGCGCTCATGTTCGTTCTCTATATGGTGGTCGGGATGCCGACGGGCGCCGAAGGCGAAGGTGGCGTCGGGCTCAAGTATTTCTTGATTTTCGGCGTGCCGCTGGCTATCGCGGCGTTTTACTACGGCCGGCCGCTGCGCTTTGGCCTGGCGGTCATGGTCATCATGATCTTCCACCAGGTGTTAGCCAACCGGGGCGACGCCAGCCTTTACGCCGATCGCAGCTACTTCGGCATTCTCCGCGTGAAGTTCGGCCATGATGTCAAGGGTGGCGCCGATGTCTTTTACACGCAGCTCATTCATGGCCACATCAACCACGGCATGAATATCTTTCACCCCGACAACAAGAGTGATTGGGGCAAGGAAAACAAGGATTACAGCCGCCTGGCGACGACCTATTACCATCGCTTCGGTCCGGCCGGCATCGTGATGGAGAAATTCAACTGGTTCCCAGGGCCGCAGAACACCTATTGGGGCGACGCCCGCATGCCGGCAACGCTCGTCGCCCAGGCCGCGCTCCCGCTGGGAACTGGCATCTTGCCCGTGGGCCAGCTAGTCGATTTATGGTCGGAGCCGCCGTTCGCGACCATTGGGTTGGGCACCGGCACGATGGCCTCGTATGGCCGGCCTTACCAGCACGTGCATTATTATGAAATCGACAACCACGTCCGCCGGATGTCGCTGCCCATCACCAAGAAGGATCAATACTACTTCACCTACGAGAACCTGCCGCAAGAGATTCCTTTCACGCATGAGGATTATCTCCGGGCCGATCAACTGCGCACCTATTTCAATTCGCTCAAGGAAGCGATCCATCGCGGTTGCGAAGTGGAAGTGCTCATGGGCGACGCCCGGCTGCGCATGAATCTACCCTACAAGAACATGCACGAGGATCACCTTTTGGGGGGCGGCCCGCGCAGCTTCTATCACATGATGGTCGTGGACGCCTTCAGCTCGGATGCGATTCCCGTCCACCTCATCACCAAGGAGGCCCTCCAGATGTATTTCGAGCATCTGACCGAGGAGGGCATCTTGTGCGTGCACACGTCCAATCGCTATGTCGATCTGCCGCTCGTTGTCGCCGCCGTGGCCTCGGATTTGGGCTTTGCCTACCGGCGTGGCCACGATCAGGCGCCGGGCAAGGAGTTGGGGCGGTTTACGTCCGAATGGGTGATGGTGGCTCGAAAAGCCGACTATTTGGAAGGGCTCAAGGACCCGCCGAATTACGCCAGTCAATTGCGCGAGGCCAAGATCGACCCCGACGACCCGCGCAGTTTTTATTGGACGACGCCGATTCCCAATCGCAAATACCTTTGGACCGACGACCATTCCAATCTGTGGAACGTGATACGGTGATACCAACCCGAAGCGTAAGCGAGGGATCCCTCGCTTACGCTTCGGGTTGGTATGCCAAGATTTAGCACACTGAGCTACGCGAGCGGTGGGCGTCAGCCCGCTGTGTTCGCACTGGATTAATCAGGGGGTTAACACGCCCCGCTCGCTTCGCCATCGCGAGATCATCTCCCACGGCACTAGCGGCACATACAGGCACAGCACATACGGCGCGAAGCCGCCTAGTTCCATCGTCAAGAAAATGCCGAGATGAAAGGCGACGCCGATGGCGAGCGCCGCTGGTCGCGTCGAGCGGAAGAGCACCAAAAGCGGAAAGCTGACTTCCCAGGCCAACACAAGCCAGCTCAACATCTTTGTCAGCACATACGGCACCGGAAGCTGGGCGACCGAAAACCGCGTCAGGGTAATATCGCAGAAAACATAGTAGAGGCTGTCTCCCTGGATCCAGTCGAGGCCCGTCAGTTTATAGAGGCCGTTCATGAAGTAGACGAAGATCAACTGAATGAACAAGAGCCGCAGCGGCCAGGGATAGATCAGCACCGGGCCGAAAGGCGGAGTGCGCCGGCGCATGATTAGGCAATCGACCGACCAGACGGCAGCGCAGGGCGCGAGCATCAAGTAAAACAAGATGATGCCGCGAACGGTGTCGCCGGCGTTGTCGATGTTTGGGTTGACATTGGCGAACGACAGCGCAAGCGCCAAGTCACAATCGCGGCAGCGCGAGTCCAAAAGCCAAGTAGCAAAAAAATGGTCGCGGCGACCCAAGTCCAGAAGGCGCCTGCCAACAGCGCGGGCTCGTCCTGCCAAGAACCTAATCCAACGTAGGTATCGGACTGTCCCCTCGACCACACGCCCAGGCCGACGGCAATGCCGAGAGCCAGCCATAGAATCGACCATCCAATGGAGGCACGCGCGACCTTGGCCGAGCGTGCGGCCCAGAAATCGACAACCAACCAGGCGGTCAAAACAAACCATGAGCCAAGCGCCAGAGCGCTCACGAGCGGATCGCCCAAGCCGCGCAGGATTGACCAGTTGAGCTTGGGGGCGGCGCCGTAATAAGCAAACAGTTGAGCGCCGCCGAGTCCGCCGGTGCCGAAGAAATCGGCAAGATGGGGCCCGTAGGAAGTGAGGATGTCGACTAACAGAAATCCGGCCAGGCCGATGCGCAGGGCGGCCAGGCGCTCGGCGCGGACGGGCCGAGTCCACCAGGTCCACCCTGAGAGGGGCCACGGTAGCCAAGGTTGGAGTCCCACGACGGTGACAGTATGCGCGGCGTTCATTTACTCAGGTTCTTGAAACAATCATCCACCGGATCGAACCATTCGAGCGTGTCCTTTTCCATCCGCGGCCGCCAAAGTGCCAACGGCACGACAAATGGGCCACTCCAATACGGCGGCGCGTCATCGTAGTCATTGATGTGATACCGCCGCATCACGAGAGTGACTTGCTCGGGATCCTTTCGCTCCGGCCAACGGAGCATGATTTGGCGAAGCCGCCAGCGCAGATAACCCTGGATTATGTCGGCATAATCGGTCACGTGAGCGCGGATGGCGTTGCGCCAGCGTTCGTTGGTTTGGTCCCGTGTTTCCTCGGCAAAGGGCCTGAGGGTCAGCGCGATGTTGGTCTCGTAGCGGCGCAAACGAAAGCGGCCCAGACGAAAATAATGCTCAAGGTCGGTTGGCTCATTCTCGGATAGCACCACCTGCTTATCAGCCGGCGCGTCACCTGGATTATGCTGCCAACTCAACTCCAGGGCCGGAAAAATGCATTCGCGGCCAATGGTGGGAGCGAACAGCGACCAATTCTGGGGCTGGCCAGTTAGCTCGGCCCACATCTTGTCGGTCTTGCCCAAATGATCCAGCAATGTCCAGACGTGACCCTGCTCCTCGGGCAATCCCGGCGCAGAGCGGCGACGGCTTGGCGCTGGGAAGCGTTCATGTCAGTACGGACATCCTTGAAGAAGCCGATCCCATTGGCGCTATCAAGAAGAAAAGTTGCGCGACGATGAAGACGCTTAAAAAAACCTGACGGGTGGAGGGGGTTGGGAGTGGCGCGGTGGACATCGATCACTAGTCCTTGCGAAAGACGCAGATCAGGGCGCGCTGGCCCAAGACGCGGACAGGCACCTGGCGCTGCGGCCGCCAACCCACGCGCTTGACGGCATCCTTGAGTGGCGCTGCATCGGCTACCAACAAGACGGCTTTGCCTCCAGCGCGCAAGACGCGATCGTATTCCTTCACCATGTCGCGATAGAGCGGCCCGATTTGGGCGGGCGTGCTCAGTTGTTTGCCGAAGGGCGGATTGGACAGGATGCGATCGACCGACGCTGCCTCGAGCGGCAACTGGCGGGCGTCCCAGCTCGAAATTTGCACGGGTCCGAGTCGGCGCAAATTGGTTTCCGCGGCGCGAACATGCGCCGGCTCCGCATCGCCGCCGATGAACGTCATGTCCCAACCGGCGCCGGCGGCGAGGCGCTTGCCGCGTGTCGCCAACAGCGCTTCGGCGAGAATCGTGCCGGCGCCGCACATGGGATCGACGACGACCTGCCGCGGTTTGAGGTCCCCGAGCCAGGCAATCGCGGCCGCCATCGTCGGTCTGAGCGAGGCGCGGAAGTGCTCGACCTTGTAGGTGCGATGGCGCATCGTGCGATCCGAGAGCCGCAGACCACAGACGGCGGTGGCGCCGTTGATGGTCAGCCAAACTTCGATGGCGGCGTTTTCATCGGCCGGCTGCCAACTCGCGGGAAATTTACCCGTGAGGCCGCGTGCCATCGCCTTGAGCGCGTCGACCCGGCGGTAGCCGTGCACGCCCTCCATTTGCGTCACCAAATGATACGTCGGCTTGGCCTTGGGCTTGGGCCGAATGGCGTGATGGATTTGCAGCAAGCGCGCCCAGTCCGGCTCTTTGTCGGTCCAGCGGCGGATGCGATCGAGATCCTCGGCGCGGTACGTCAGCTGGTCGGTGCCCCATGCCAAGAGGAATACATCTTCCGTGGTCCGCAGCTCCAAAAGGGTTCGATCCAGTGTCGGCGCTCGAAAGACGACGACACCCAGGCCCGCCTTTTTAACCTCGCCGCCAAGGACGCGGGTGATCTCCTCCCCGGCGACTTCTTCAAGGCCCGGATGGACCATGGCATAGCAAGCGGGGTTTTCGGGCTCGCCGCGGCGCGGGGGCATGAGCTTTACCAATGATCTGTCGGGCGGTTAAAAAAAAGCGAAGCCACGGATGGAACACGGACCAAACACGGATTTGAAAAGGAGTGTCAAGCCCATCCGTGGTCGATCCGTGGCTTCTCTTGTTGTCGTCACTTTAGCTGCCCTTGCGAAGATGGACAGGGCCGCTATACTAATCTTTTTCCCGAATCCAGTCTTTCTGACTGCGCGGCCCATGGCTGTGGTGGCGCGTTTCTTTGTTTGTTCTTCGGAGGTTGGTGGCTCATGGTTGAAGCGCTCTTGATCGACTTGAAGGCACTTCTCGTGGAACGCGAGGACTGCGACGCCGGCACGGTTCAACAACTTCGCAACGGACTCGCCCAGGGCAAAACCCAATATCGCACGCTCCGGGAAGTCACCGAGATTCTCAAGAAAAAGGCGGAGAACGCAACCGGGGCCGCCGCCAAACGCTGGCAACTCAAGCTGGGCATCGCCAACTTCTTTCTCGGCTATCTTGCCGCCGCCGTCGAGCACCTCAAGCAGTCCGAAGGCGCCCTGGCTAATTTCTATCTCGGCAAAGCCCTTCTCGAACGCCAAGATTTGGACGAGGCGCTCAAGGCTTTTGAGAAAGCGGAAAAGGCAGGCTATACCGCTAGCCAGGTGCAGCTTCAACGCGCCGGCATCCTGCGGCTCAAGGGTGAAGTCAAAGAGGCACGCACCCTACTCACCAAGCTCGAGGATCAAGCCAGCCACAACGCCGAATTTCATTTTCAGATGGCCAGCCTGCTGCTTCTCGAGGGACAACGCCTCAACGCAATCCGCCATTTGGAGCGCGCCGTGGAGCTCGATCCCGGCCACACCGGCGCGTTGTTTCAACTGGGCCACGCGAACGATCTGTCCGGCAACGATGATGAGGCCGTTGTTTTTTACGAGCGCTGCCTCAACCATCCCCCGCTGCACGTCGGCTTGCTCATGAACCTTGGCATCCTCTACGAGGATGGCGATCAATATGAGAAGGCCGTGGATTGCTACCGCAAAATTCTCCACGCCCAGCCGGACAACGAGCAAGCGCGTCTGTTTTTGAAGGACTCGCAAGCGTCGGTGACGATGTATTACAATCCCGACGCGGATGTCGCCAACAGCCGTTTCAGCCAGGTGTTGGAGATACCGGTAACCGATTTCGAGTTATCGGTCCGCAGCCGCAATTGCCTCAAGAAAATGAACATTCGCACGCTGGGAGACCTGACACGCGTCAACGAACCGCAACTCCTCAGCAGCAAGAACTTCGGCGAAACGTCGCTTACCGAAATCAAAGACATCCTCGGCTCCAAGG
Source organism: uncultured Planctomycetota bacterium (assembly GCA_963750865.1). Taxonomy (GTDB): domain Bacteria; phylum Planctomycetota; class Planctomycetia; order Gemmatales; family Gemmataceae; genus CAVVSQ01. The sequence continues at coordinate 246,323 of CAVVSQ010000004.1, read as the reverse complement.
GCTTGCGGCTAGGTCAATCGTTGGAAGAGGGCGCCACCTTCGAGCGCCGCTTCCCCAATCAACAGCCGCTCAGCGATCAGGAGCAGGCGGTCCTCAACAAGTCCGTCAGCGAGCTAAACCTTTCCGTCCGCGCCTGCAAATGCATGAATCGCCTCGGCATCAACACCATGGGTGATCTGATTCAGCGAACCGCCGATGAACTGCTTGAATCCAAGAACTTTGGTATGACTTCGCTGACCGAGGTTCGCGAAAAGTTACGGCAATTCGGGCTGACGCTTCGCGGGGATTGACGGTTTTATCCCGGTACGCGGTGGGTGAGTACGGATGGGTGGCACGCCCTGAGGTACTCCGAAGGGCGTGGGTGCCATAGTTTGCCGGTACTCCGGCTAACTATGCTGTGCAATCAAAGGAGGCTCCCATGGCCGTGCCCAATCGTCGTCAACTCAGGTTAGGGTTGTTGCGTCTTCGTCATTAGGCGGAAGCACGTGCACGTTGTGGTGAGTCCCATTTAAACGCCTACAACTCGACCCGTGGGAACGGTGCCAATCGATTCAGATGCTCGTCGCTATGGTTCTCGCAGCGTTTTCCAAACCGGAGATGGGCATGGGCTCAACATAGTTAGCCGGAGTACCGGCAAACTATGGCACCCCAGGCGTAGCACACGAGGTTTCGGGATTCTTTATATTGCATACCGGGGTCTCGGAGTACCGAGACCCCGGCCACGGCTTTCGGTCACGGCTTTCGGTCACGGCTTTCAATCACGGCTTTCCGTTCAAGGCGAGCCGGGTTTCATCGCTTTCGCAAATCAACGCAAACAAGCTTTCCCTGGTCGCGCGCGTAGAGTCGTCCATTCGCCAGGGCAATCTGCGCCCGACATGGGGCTGCGTCAAGGATGCGAGCGCGTGCGAGTTCGCGATAGGCGCTCGGCGTCATGGCGACCAGCACCAGATCGCCGCGCTCGGTCAGCACGATCAATTTGCCATCGACCCCGATCATCGAACCGCAGCCGTAGTGTTCCTGGTTCCATTCGATGCGGCGCGTTTTCAGATTGACGCAGCGGAAGTCCGGCCCGGACTCCTGGCGGCCGTCGAAGCCATAGAGGTGGCCGTCGCTGAATATGCACGTGCTGTAGTGGTTGGACATGAGCTTGTCATCGGTCCAAACGTCGTCGGCTCCGTCCGCGCGTAACTTAAGCAGCAGTGCGCCGGTTTCATAACTTGCCGAGAAAAAGAGTTCATCGCCAATCACCAAGGGCGTGGCCGCGTTCACGGAGGCATCGTAGCGTGCCCGCCAGCGTTTTTGGCGCGGACTTCGCCCGTTTTAGGATCGAGGACGACTACCCCGGCGCGCGTGAAAAAAATCGCCTGCTTGGTGCCGTTGATTGTCCGAATCACCGGCGATGAATAGCTGGCGCCGTCGCTCGTCGCCTTCCAGACCTCTTTGCCGTCGGCCAAGGCGAAAGCGATGATGCCGGCATTCTTGGCCCCCACATTCAATAAAACCAAGCCATCGTCAACGACCGGCGAGGTGCCGATGCCAAAGTAGCTAGGCGGCACACGATATTCCTTGAGCAGATGCTTGCTCCAGAGGGAGCGGCCCGAGTCCAAATCCAGGCATGTCAAGACGCCGTCGGCACCGAGCGTGACGACTTTTTGGCCTATTATAACAGGCGTGGAACGGGGACCATTCCCTTTGCCGAAATCGTCGGCGAACTCGGTGGCATAGGCGAACTTCCACAACGCCGCGCCGTTGGCCGCATTCAAGCATTCGACGACTTCCTGGTCGCCGACGCGATGAAACAGGATGAGCCGAGCGCCGCTGATCACGGGGCCGCTGAAGCCGGGGCCCACTTTTCTTTGCCAAATGACCTCCGGTCCCTTTGCGGGCCAGGTGTCGGCCAAGCCCGTTTCAGGGGATAATCCGTCGCGATGCGGCCCGAGGAATTGTGACCAATCGTCGGCGCGGGTGGATGCGGCGAGGCATAAAGTGATAAAAACGACGACCTTGTTTCGCATGAATAAGAGTCCTTTATAAAGCCTCACCAAGCCACGCACCCAAAGGACGCGGCTGGGTGGCACGCCCTGAGGTACTCCGAAGGGCGTGTATGCGTGTAGAGCCACGCCCCTCGGCGTACCTCAGGGCGTGCCACCCGACCCAATCGGCAAGCGGCCGCGCGTCAGTCATTAACCGTAAACCTTGCGGGCAGGTATCGTCCACCTATAATTCTAGGAGGTGGGCTGAAAGGTCCACACGCGCAAGGAACACGATGCGTCCGCGGGGGATTATTCCGCGGGAATGGATTGCCGACGGGGCCGGGACAAGGGGGCAAAGTGGTGCAGTATCGCACGTTTCGCAACACGGACCCGCCGCGCCTCGTGAAAATCTGGAATGAAGCTTTCACCGGGCGGGGCGCCGTTGTCTTGCGCAGCACTTCACCGCTGGAGCGTTTTGTTTTCGCCAAGCCCATTTTCGATCCCGCCGGACTTATTATCGCGGAAGATCAGAATCAGTGTGTTGGGTTCGCTCATGCCGCCATGGTTCCCGATCAGCCGCAGGCCTCGGGGGTCGTCTGCGCTCTGGGCGTCAGGCCGGATAGCCGGCGGCGCGGTGTCGGCACGGAGCTTTTGCGTCGCTGCGAAGCCTATGCTGCGCGAGCGCGGCGCCAAGACCTTTTACGCCGGTCCTCACTGGCCGCGCAATCCGTTTTATCTCGGTCTTTACGGCGGCTGCGACTCGCCCGGCTTTTTGACCAGCGATCCCTTTGCCGAGCCGTTTTTTTTACACCACGGTTATCAGATAACCCAAAAATATCTGGTGATGCAGCGGCTGCTCGACCAGCCGGTGAAAATCATCGACCCGCGCTTCGCGCCACACCGCCAGCGCTTTCAGGTGCGCGCCTGCTCGCCGCGCTCGCTGCACGGCTATTGGCGCGAATGCATTCTCGGCTTTCTCGATCCGCTCGAGCTGCAACTCGACGACAAGCAGACCAACACCTGCGCCGCTGTCTCGCTCGTCTGGGAAATGGATTTATTCGGCCAGCGCTGGAACCGCCCCGCCATCGGCATCATGGGTTTCGAAGTCGAACCCAACCTGCGCCGACTCGGCATCGGCAAGTTTCTTCTTTCACAATTGCTTCGCCAAGTGCAGGAGCAATACTTCGAGATCGCCGAAGTCATGCTGCGCGACGACAACCAGCCGGCCATTCAGTTTCTGAAAAGCCTGGCTTTCGATCATGTCGATACCGGGCAAGTTTTCAAGCGCCAAGAAGATTGACGGGCGGCGCTATACTTCTTTTTCTCAGGAATCAATCATCGTGGCTCATTACGACGCAATCATCATTGGCGGCGGACACAATGGCTTGGTCACGGCTTGCTACCTTGCCAAAGCTAAATGGAAGGTGCTTGTCCTGGAACGCCGCTATGTCGTCGGTGGTGCCTGCGTCACCGAGGAGACGTTTCCCGGCTTCAAGGTGTCGACGGCCGCCTATGTCAACAGTTTGTTTCGGCCGGAAATCATCCGGGACTTGCGCCTGGCCGACTATGGCTTCGCCTCCGTGGAGCGCAATCCTTCGTCGTTCTCGCCCTTTTTGGACGGCCGACACTTGTTTCTCGGCCCGGATGAAGACGCCAATTTGCGCGAGATCGCGAAGTTCAGCAAGAAGGACGCGGCGAACTATCCCAAATATGAAAAGATGCTCGAGCGCGTGGCGGCCGTCATTGAGCCGATGCTGACAATGACGCCGCCCAATCCTTCTGCGCCCGGGCATCGGCGGCTCGTGGAAGCTCTTCAACCTGGCGCAGCTTTCAAAAGCTCGGCCCCGGCATGGCCGAAGCCGTCGAAATCCTCACCGGCCCGGCGCGGCCCATCCTCGACCGCTGGTTCGAGTCCGAGGAACTCAAAGCCACGCTCGCCACCGACGCCATCATCGGCGCCTTTGCCGCGCCCTCGACGCCGGGCACGGCCTATGTTCTATTTCACCACGTCATGGGCGAAACCAACGGCAAGAAAGGCGTCTGGAGCTATGTGCGCGGCGGCATGGGCGGTCTCACGAGCGCGCTGGCCAAGTCAGCCAAAGACCTGGGCGTCGATATCCGCACCGAGGCGGAAGTCGCCCGCATCCTGGTGGAAAATAACGCTGTCAAGGGCGTGGCCTTGACGACGGGCGAGGAGTTTCATGCCCCGAAAGTGGCCAGCAATCTCGACCCGCATTTGACGTTTCAACGCTTGCTCGATCCCAGCTTGCTGCCGCCGGACTTTAACGAGGCCGTCAGCCGTATCAGCTACGACAGCGCCTCACTGAAGATCAACGTGGCCCTATCGGAACTGCCGAACTTCACTGCGATCCCCGGCACCAGCGCCGGCCCGCAGCACCGCGGCACGATCCATCTTTGTCCGGACCAGGACTTCATCGAGCGCGCCTACGACGACGCCAAGTATGGCTGGCCCTCGAAAGATCCGATTTTGGAATGCACCATCCCGTCGTCCGTCGATCCCACCGTCGTGCCGCCCGGCAAACACCTCATGTCGATGTTCATCCAATACGCTCCATACAAGCTCAAAGAGGGCACCTGGGACGACCACCGCGATAAGTTCGCCGACCGCTGCTTCGATCTGCTTAACCAATACGCCCCCAACTTCAAGCAGTCCGTCATCGCCCGCCAGGTGCTCACTCCGGTTGATCTGGAGAAGACTTTTAATCTCACCGGCGGCAACATCTTCCAGGGTGCCATGACGCTGAATCAGCTCTTTATGTTTCGTCCCGTCTTGGGCTGGGCCGACTATCGGACGCCCATCAAAGGCCTGTATCTCTGCGGCGCCGCGGCGCATCCCGGCGGCGGCGTGATGGGCACCTGCGGCATGAACGCGGCGCGCGAGATGCGGAAGGGGTAACGAAGTCACCCAACGACTCGATCGCCATGTGGGACGGCTCTCCTGAGCCGTCCGCCAGATAGAAGAACGGCTCAGGAGAGCCGTTCCACATATACGTTGCCCGCCTGGCCCCTTGACAGTGCCCCCCGCTCGGAACATGATGGACGCATCCCTCCCCGTTCCTTTGGCTCACAAGGAGTGTTGGCATGTTCCCGAACGACAAACCCTCTTGTCCCGAATGCAACGAGCCGAGCACGCTCGACCGGCGCGGATTCATGCGCACCGTCGGCGGCACGGCGACGGTCATCGCGGCCGGCTCGGTGGTCGCCAAGGCGCCGCGCGTCTGGGCCGATGCCCAACCGGCCCCCGCCAACCACGCCGCCAAGCCGGCGGAGGCGCTTGTCCAGGAACTTTACACCGGCCTTTCCGACGAGCAAAAACGCCAGGTCGTCATGCCCTGGAACCACGGCGCCGGCGCCAACCAACTGCCGACGCGCATGCGGATGTACAACGCCCCCATCAACACGCACCGCATCGGCACGGCCTACACTCCCGCCCAACAAGAGCTCGTCGAGCGCATCCTCCGCAGCATCTCCTCCGATGAAGACGGCTATCGCAAGATCACCCGCGGCGGCACCTTCGACGGCAGCCGCTCGCTCCAGGGCTGCGGCGCCTACATCTTCGGCGACCCCACCAACCAGCGCCAATTCGCCTGGGTCTTCGCCGGCCATCACCTCACCGTCCGCTGCGACGGCAACTCCGAACCCGACACCGCGTTCGGCGGCCCCATGTACTATGGCCACAGCCCCAACGGCTACAGCAATCGCAACATCTTCTATTACCAGACCCGCAGCGTCTTGAGCGTCTTCGATTCCCTCACCGAAGCCCAGCGCCGGCAAGCCATCGTCCAGGGTACGCCCGGTGAACTGGAGCCGTCGGTCCGCTTCCGCCCGAGTGGCTTCCCGGGCATCAGCAACGCCGATCTCACGATTGACCAGCGTCGGCTGGTCGAAAGCGTGATGCGTGACGTGCTCTCGCCGTTCCGCGGCCAAGACGCCGACGAAGTCATGCAAATCGTCCGCCGCAACGGCGGCCTCGAGCGCATCCACCTCGCCTTTTACCGCGACAACGGCGCCACCGACAACAACTGGCACTTCTGGCGGCTGGAAGGACCGGGATTCGTGTGGAACTATCGAGTGTTGCCGCATGTGCATACGTATGTGAATGTGGCGGTCAGGGCGTGATGGGGCAATTCCATGATTACTCGTTACAACAACATCAGCCTGGCTTTTGGTGCCTCGGGGCTCATCTTGCAAATTATCGGCAGCGTGATGATCAGACCATCAAGCCGCGGCGAGTTGTTTCTTGCGCGTGCATCACACTTCTCGGCACCATCCTTTTGATCGTGGGTTTCGCCTACTATGCCATGGCCAAGGGACGCAATCCCGCCTGGTGTCTGATGGCGTTCCTATCTTTGATCGGTTTGATCGTGCTTGCCTGTCTGCCGGATTTGGCTCGGGATGGCGAGACCTATACCGGCAGGCGGCGCCGCCGACGCCCCGACGATTATGATGACGATGTCGATGACGACCGCCCGCGGCGCCGCCGGCGGCGCGATGTGGACGACGACGATTACGATGACGACGAGCCTCCGCGTGCCAGGCGCGGAACGTCTCGACGGAGCCGGGATGATGATGACCTCGACGAGATCCCTTTACCGCCGCCGTTGCCGGCGCGAATGAAGACATCGGATGAGGACGTCGTCCAGGCCGAGGCGATCATGCCGGTGGTGCCCGAGAAAAAGATCGTCTCCTGCACCAAGTGCCGCAAGTCGCTGACGTTTCCCAGCTCCCTGACCGGCAAGAAAGTCAAGTGCCCGGCGTGCGGCGATGTCTTTGTGGCTTAGGCGGAAGCTTATTCGCGCTGCGATTTAGCCCGGTCGAGAACGATGAGAATGTTGCCCGAGCCTTCCGTGGAGGCCGTTTCCGCAGGCCGATCGCTGCCAGGCCGGGCCAAGCACACTGTGAGGCGGTCGCCCTTGAGCGTGAAAATGCCCGGGAACACTTGGTCCTTTTGCGTTCCATCCGTGGGCGTGAAATCGATCTGATTCGGCACTCTGCTCGTGTCCGCCTTGTAGGAACACTTTTGCACTTCACCGTTTTGCTCCTCCAGGGTGAAGTTGCCCTTGGCGAATTGAACTTTGGCCCCCTTGGTATCTTGCCCATCGCCATCGACGGCGTGCGAGACAACGATCCAGCGGCCTTCGAGCGTGGGTGTCTTTTGGGTTTGCAGGCGAATTGGCTCAAGATCGCCGCCGCGTATGCCCAGCGCATGCACGAGAGCGAACATGCCCACAAGCAGAGGGCTTGTCATTCGGAACCATTGCATGGGAGTTCTCCAAAAACATTTTACGTCGACATGATGCACCCTCTTATTGGTCGCCGTGACGCCAAGCGTTACAGCGATCGCGCGATTTATGCAGGATTCGGCTGATTGCAGTGAGAAGTGTCTCGAGTTGCCCCATCGTCGCCTTGCGCAGAGCGAAAGGCGACGATGTTAGCTCATTACGCCGACTTCTTCATGCGCAATTCGTTGAGATGCGGCACCGTCTCGAACGGTTGTGCGAGGCTGGCGATGGAGTCGCCGAGTTGCGGAATTTGCTCGGCGTCTAGTCGGCCGAGCTTTTTCATGTTGCCGAGTCCAAGGTAGGCGATCTTTTCCGGGTTGAGCATCATGAGGCGGCAGCAGGTGGCGTCGACGGCGACCAGGTCATGGCCCATGATGAGGGCGCCGAAGGGCTTGGCGGTGCCGTTGAGCGGGCCATCGCCTTCCATGGCGACGATGCCGTCGACGATGGCCAGGTCCGGCGTGCGTGTCAGGGCGATGTCAACGATGCTGTTGTCGATGCCGCGCCAATGGAGCTCGTTTTTCGGCCAACCGTAACAAATTCCGGGCAAGGTGCCGAAGAGATTTTTGAGCGACAGTGTGGCCCCGGCCCAGTGATGCGTTTTCAGCTTGGGCAATGAAATGAGCACTTCCGCATTGGCGATGGTGCGAGACAAGAAGAGATACTCAAGGCCGGTGAGACGGCCGAGATTCGGGACCTTGACGGGCTCATCGTGGTTGATATCCACGAAAGCGACCTGGTGCTCTTTGAGCACATCGCCAAGACCGCTGGCACTGACGAGATATTCGACGTTCCGCCAATGGCCCGGACCCTCAGCGACGATGATCTCGGCGGCGCCTTCGCGTTTGCACAACTCGATCACGGCCGCGACGACGCGCGGATTCGTGTTAATGACCTTGTCACGGTGATATTCAACAAGGTTGGGCTTGAGCACGACGCGCTTGCCCTTGAGAGGCACCCGTTCGCGGAAGTGCTCGAACTGCGTTTGCAGAGTATCGACGAGGTTGGCTTCGTAGGAATTCGCCTGGGCAATGTGGACCGCGGACAGCTGCGGAAGCTGACGCAGCGATCCCGCGGCTTTGACCGCGACGCCGCGAAACCAGGAACCAAATCGCTGGCCCATTCCCTCGCGCGGCGCAGGGGGACTCCTTGCGGTGCGGCAATGGCCGTGTCTGAAGTTTTTGGCAGACGAAAGACGTTTGCTTGTGCGGTGGCCAAAGCGAGGGCGGTCAAAGCTAGCCGTAGCGGCGCCGGACGAGTCCAGTTGGTTTCGGCACGGTTTTCATGCGCGGCACGGATGGCGTCGTCGATGGCGGGAAGCGCCTCACTGACGCCGGCCATGTCGCGATGAAGGTCCAGCGCCAGTTTCAGCCAACAGAGATTCTCGAGATCGCCGCATTCCCGTTGGCTTAAAAGATACTGACAAGCGGCGGCAATGCGCGGATGTGGCGCACTCGTCTCTTTCCCCGCTTCTTTTTTCGGCTCTCGCCCCTCGCCCCTCGCCCCTCCTTGGAGAGCGAGCAACATCAGCGCCGTGGGCCCAGGGATGGGTTCGAGCAACCGGCCGAGGATGCGGCGGTTGCCGTAGTTGATGCCGCCCTCATCCATGGCTCGATCGAGCAACAGGGCCACGCCTTCCTGAACGCGCGGATGGGCGTCCAGTCCGATCTGCCGCAGCGCCAGGCAAGCCCAGGCAGTCGGCTCGACCCAGGAGAAGTTATTCTCCGCCCAGGGCCAGCCGGTGAGCTTGAGATCGATGTCGTGAAGCTCGCCGCTTTCGGTGGAATCCGGCACCTTGCCGCGCACGCTGAGCAGGTAGGCCGACGTTGTTCGGAGGGTATCGGTGAATCGGCTCGCCTCTTTTTGCTTCGCCAACGTGAACAAGACCAGGGATGTCGGCCAAATGGCTTCGGGCCGGCCGGTGGCCAGATGATAGGTGCCGTTGGCATCCGCACATTTGGCTAAAAAGCCGAAGGCTTTTTCCAATGTGCTCTTGTACGTGTCGCCATCCAGCGATAACGCCAGGATGGCAAAGCAAGTCGGCTCCAACTTGCGCCGGCTGTCCGGGCGCATATCCCCAGCCGCCGTCCGGGTGGGCGTGGTGATTAAGGGTTTCCAGGTATGCGGCTATCTTTTCCACGATGGTGCCCGCCAAGAACAATGCTTCCCCGAAAGGAGTTTAGTACATAAATCAAGTCTGAGCCAACGGAGGCCGGGATGGCGGCAGTGCATTGTCAGCCATCAATTGGTGGAATTTGTGGGACGGCTCCCCTGAGCCGTTCGACATGCGGACGGCTCGGGAGAGCTGTTCCACAAGAGAGCTGTTCCACAAGAGAGCTGTTCCACAAGAGAGCTGTTCCACAAGAGAGCTGTTCCACAAGAGAGCTGTTCCACAAGAAAACCGTCTCACGACGAAACCGTAGTAGAGCCAACTATTGGGAGGAGCGAGCGGTGGCGCGAATCGTATGTCAGGTCTTGCACCGGCCGAGCCGGGTCACGTTTGTTTGGTCGGATGGGGCCGCGTTTTTCGAGCCGTATCATATCGAGCGCCAAGAGGTCGTCGCCTTGGTGGATGCGGCGCGTGCCGCTCGTCGCCTTTTGACACAGATTGCGCACGGAGACGGCACCCAAGGTGCGCTGCAACTCGCGAATATTGGCTACAAACTCTACCAAACGATTTTTCGGCACGCCGCGAACGACCCGCACGCACGGAATATCGAGCATTGGCTGTCTGACCTGCGTGATCGAAGCCAAATTGTTTCACTCGAGATGCTCAGCGACATTCCGGGAGCCGTTCCCTGGAACGTCGTATACGATCAGGCGCCTTCGAGCCACGAGTTGCAAGCGGGCGATCCCGCGGCGCTGCGGACGTTTTGGGGAGCGCGCTATGTTGTGGCGGCCGGCAAGCGCGTCAATCCTCTGCGGGTGGCGTGTGTCTTGGATAGCCCCAATATCCTATTGGCCGCCGATTCGGCATTGCTGCAAACGCTCTCCGAACCCGATCGAAACCGTCTCGGCGCTTGGGCGGTCAGCCGCGGCCTAAGTGTTGTGGAATCCATGTCTGCCCTGCGCGGCAAGCTGAAAAATCAAGCGCCGGACATCTTGTATTTGTTCGGCGCGATGAAGCACGGGAGCTTGGAGCTTGGCGGCGAAATCGTCACCTTGCCCGAGTTGCGCGAACACCTGACCGCCGCCAAGGAAGGCAACCCCGACCCGATCGTGTTTTTGCAAGCGTGCGGCGAAACGGGTCAAGCGGATGCGTGGGAATGTTTCGTAGCCCAAGCCGTCAACACGCTGAGCGGGGTCGTGATGCCGGAGGTTCCCTTGCCGCCGGCGCTGGCCAACAATCTTGGGCGTCGAGGCGTTGGCGCGCTTGCTCGACAATCAAGGAATCGGCCAGGCGTTGCACGCCGCGCGTGCCGGCCATGAACTTGAGGCATTGGCGTACAGCGCTTTTTGCCCGGCGCACGTGAAGGTTGCCGGCGATGAAAACACCGACCCGGATGTGGCTGGACCGGAGCCATTGCCGTTGCCCGATGAACCCTACCATCCGCTGATCGCGTTTGATAGCCAGGACCGAGGCCTATTCACAGGCCGTGAGGATGACACGCTTCGCTGCGCCGGCCTCTTGGACGAAGCGGCCACGCGCGGTTTGTTGCTCCATGGCGGCGGCGGCGTGGGCAAAACGTCTTTCCTGCGTGCCGGCCTGGTGCCGCACCTGGAGACGGAGGCGGTGGGCTACCCGCCTTGCGCGATCGCACCCCTGACGAAGAAGTTGCCCAAGAGCATGATTATCCGGTGGTCGCGCTGCGGCCCGGCGCCGATCTCACCGGTCAACTCGCGGAGGCTTTGTCTGCGTTCTGCGCCAGCCGTTCGTCTACCGGACGCCGCTAGATAAAGTTGTCAGCGTGGACTTGCCGGGCGTCTTGGAGCAATGTTTGGCAGCTCCGCCCGATACGGCCATCACCGCCGCGTCGCCGGCGGGCGTCGCCATGAGCACAGCCGTGTCCTCGGAGCCGAAGAGCGCGTGCCCACGATCCTGAAACCGCTGCGTTCGAAGGTTCAGCGGCTTCCCTATGGAGCGCGCCTGCGCGACGATCCGAGTTTGTTGGCGCATCTGCTCGATGAGCTGACGAGTCAACTGCCGTTTGACTTGCTCATCGTGATCGAGCAAGCGGAGGACCTCGTTCTCCAAGCAAGCAAGGCTCGGCGCCGGCGTCGTCAGCAAGCGCTGGCGATGTTGAGCGAAGTTTTACGATCGGCCGCGCGCTGCAAGATCATCATGTCCACGCGCACCGAATTCGTGGGCCGACTCATGAATCAGTTGCCCGAGGATTCCGTGCGTTGGCGCGATTACTTCCTTGGCGAGCTGAATGAGGAACAGATGCTCGCGGCTATTATTTTGCCCACGCTTAACGAGCCAGTGCCGTACAGCAATGAGATTCCTCGGCAGAAATATGGTTTCACTTTCGAGGAAGACTTGCCGCAGCGTCTCGTCACGGACGCTCTCAAGGCGGCGCGTGACAAGCAACGAAGTCCGCTGCCTCTGTTGCAAGTGCTCTGTGCCGATCTTTATCAGCGCACTGCGCAAGCGCGGCGACAGCCTGATCACCAAAGCCGATCGCAAGAGCGTCGGTGCCGCCGAAGATGCGGTCGTGAACTTCCTTAACAACAAAATTCGCGACCTGCCGATAGCGCCGGGAGCCCGACCGGCGTTGCGGAATGTGATGGAGCAACTCTACGAGCGCGACGCCGATGGCACGGTGACGCGCGAGTTGGTGCCCACCCGTGAGCTTGCCGAGAACTGGAAGAATGCGACTCCCTTCGATGCGACCATCGAGGCGGCGGCTCAGGAAGGCCTGGTCGAAGTCAACTACATGCTGGTGGAGGGCCGTCCCGCGGCGTATGTCGGCTTGCCGCAAGAAGCGCTGGCGCGGGCCGCCGCTCAGTGGGACGACGATCGCAAGCGGCAAGCATATGGCCGCACCCGGATCATCGACACGCTCTGGATCATGATTCCGATGCTCTTCCTGGTGGCGGCGGTCACCTGGACTTTGACGCGGCGGAGCGCGGCGGTGGCAGCCCCCGAGGAAAAGGCCGGTCCCTCACAGGAGCAACTCACCAAGGCCTTCCAAAGCCAATTGGAATTAAACCGCTGGCCGATTTACGCAGGCGATCTGGCGCGCGCCGACCAAGCATGGCGCAACGGCAACGCGCTGTTGACGCGCCAACTGCTGCTCAAGCAGCAGCCTCTGCGATCCACGGATTTGCGCGACTTCGAATGGTACTACTTCTGGAACCGCGTCCAGGGGCATGGCATCGAGGCGACCGGACAGAAAGGCCCCATCACGCGCGTGGCCATCGCCCCCGACGGCTCCACCGGCGCCTCTGCCTCACGCGATGGCACGATCAAGCTCTGGAATCTCGCGAATGGACAGGAGAATGCCGCGCTCGTCGGCCACGCAGGGCCAGTATTGGCCATGGCATTCTCTCCCGATGGCAAAACACTCGCCTCCGGTGGGAGTGACAAAGTGATTCGCATCTGGGACGCGACCGTCGGCAAGGACAAATTCGTCAAAGTCACCAAGGAACAAAAAACGCTGACAGGCCCCGTTGGCGATGTGCATGCGCTGGCATTTGGACCCCAAGGTCTCGTCTCGGCCGGGGCCGACATGCAGGTGATTACCTGGGACGTTGCCACGGGCAAGCAAACAAAAGTATTCAAGGGACACAACGGCGCCGTGAATTCCTTGGCGCTGACGCCGGACGGCAAAACGATGGCCTCGGCGGGCGCGACCAAACCATTCTTATTTCCGATGGCGTCAAGACGTTGCACAGCGTCAAAACGTCTGGAACCGTCACTGCGCTCGCGTTCGCTCCCAACGGTCAGACGCTGGCCTCGGGCGAAAACGACCACGAAGCCGGAACGGTTCGTTTTTGGGACGCCGGCTCCGGCAAAGCGCAGGGCGAGTCTCTGCACCATGCCTCCGCGGTTTTCGCGCTCGCATATGTGCCGCAAACCAAGCTGCTCGCGAGCGCCGGCAAGGACAACCTCGTGCGCCTGTGGGATCCGGCCACGGCGCGGCAGGTATCGGCTTACAAAGGTCACCTGGGTTGGATTGTCTCCCTCGACGCCGCCGGCGCCACCATTCTTTCCGGCAGTCTGGATGGTTCCCTTAAAACTTGGGGTTCCCTGCCCCCAGACGTCATAAGCGCGCACCAAGGCGCGGCCAACGCCGTCTTGTTTGCCTTTGACGACAAGGTTGTGATAACCGGCGGACGCGACGGTATCGTGAATTTCTGGGATACCGCGACCGGCAAGCAGTTGGCGAAGGTGACCGGCTTGGGGAACGTCACGAGCCTGGCACTGACGAACTTGCATAACCCGCCGCGCCTGGCGGCAGGCATTGCCAATGACAAAAATGACGGCGAAATCCGCCTCTGGGATGTGACGTTGGATGCCAAGGACGGGCTGAAAACGAAGGAAGTGCCGGCTCTCAAGGGACACACCAAGGGCGTGACCTGCGTGGCATTTTCCGCGGACGGCAAATCGTTGGCGTCCGGGAGTCGCGGATGAAACCGTTATCCTCTGGGACACTGATTCCGCGAAACAGCTTTATCTTTTGAAAGGGCATGAGGGGGGCGTGCGCTGTCTTGCTTTCCCCGGCGCCGATTCGCCCAAAATACTGCTCACAGGAAGTGTCGACGGCAAAGTGCGCCAATGGGACATCGGCACGGGCAAAGAATTTCGTGCGCCGCTCCAGGCGCACACGGGGCCAGTGAACGCGCGTGAGCTATTTCTTCGGCGTCGTCGGCTTTACCTCCGCGGGCGACGATCACACCACCAAATTCTGGGTGTGGAACCCCGGGGACCAGGCCGAGGTCCGCAACGTCCATCGCGCCAACAGCGAGGCGATCACAGCCATGGTTCAAAGTCCCAATCGCCGTTTTTTGGCGACGGGAAGCGACGATAGGACAGTCAAGCTTTTCAATACGCAGATTGACGAAAGCAAGCCGACACGGTTTTTTGCCCAGGAGCGGTTCACGTTTACGGACACGGGTGCGCCGATCCTGCGCCTGGCGATCTCGGCCAACAGCCGGATTTTGGCGGCTGGGGATGAAGAGGGGAAGGTTCATTTTTGGTGCGCCGCGGCTCCGGAAGAGCCGCGCACTGAAGTAAGCGGGGACTCCGGCGCGTTGAAAAAAACACGCAAGACCGCCAGAATCTGTTGCGTAAGCCACAATTGTGATAAGCTCCAAACACAGGAGGCGGCTAAAATGGACGTTCACTTGCCCGAAGATTTGCAGGATTATGTTCAAAGTGAAGTCCAGTGCGGCCACTTCGCTTCCGAAAAAGATGCCATCGAAGAAGCCGTCCGCTTGCTCCGCGATGCCAACAGCAAAACGTAGCCCAACCAAATCCGCTGACCCAAGAGCAGTTGGAAAAGCAATTGATGCAAACCGGCTTCTTGGGAAGCATTCCCGCGCCGAACAGCAAAAAGCTCGCGAAGAGAATTCCAACCGGTTCCCATTGAAGGCGAACCGCTGTCGGAAACCATCATCCGCGAGCGACGCTAAATGGCGGTTTATTTCATCCTGGGCTTCTGGTCGAAGATCCCAATCTCCATCCTTAAATGTGCGCACCGCGAGTCATACTAATGGAAGGACAAGCCACACTTTTGAGGGGTTTCGCCATGGAAAAAGCCGGCCTTTCGTTGGCGCAGCTTCCTTATGATGGCTCGGCGTATCGTGTCTTGTTGCGCGCGAGCAATGGTGACTATGCCGGTGTTTTGGAATTTTACACTGATGTGGCGATCTTAAAAGAGTTCGGCCAGGGGCTGGTTCGTTTTCCGCAAAGCATCTCCGACGAAGTTCGATTTAAATTAGGCGCTAAGGAAGGAAATTGGGCATATTACCTGCTGCTTAGAGCATTTGTACTCGATCGCTCGGGCCACCCCGCCTTAGAGATCGTTATCGATAACCGCAACGGCGGTATTCGTCACGCCGAAACACGGTTTTTTATTAATTGTGAAGCGGCGTCGTTGAATCTGTTTGGCAGACGGCTCAGTGCCTGGGTTGAACGGTCAGGTGAGCCGATGGTGTGGGTTGCTTGCACCTCCTAGCAATCGGCGGGCGACGGTGCCATGCCCGCCGCATTTTGGGCGGGCATGGCACCCGTGCTCGGACGCTCCAAACCGTAGCCAATCACTCGGAATATCAGCGCTGGCTCAAGTCAATTGGGAGTGATTGAAGTGCCCGCCATGCCCGCCCAAAATGCGGCGGGCATGGCACCCATCAAGGCACCCGATACGGTATCTTCTTTTAATATTATCGCTGTGAGCGACGAGAAAATGGTAGCGGATCAAGCTTGGGCGGCTGTAAAATGACCGATCATATAATTAAGGAGAACATCATGGCGGTCTCGGCTAAATGCGTTTTCGCTTTGGGCCTCGCGATTGGCTACGCCGGCCTGGTGGGCCGATGAAAGCGACAAAAAGGGAGGCCAGGAGTTTGCTCCCAAGAATGGCATGTACACCATCGTCATGCCTGATGGGAAGTACTACAAGGAAATCACGCGTGTCCTTACGTTCGATCTTAATCCCAAGACGCGGCCTGGCAACTCAAGGATCAAGTCCAAGTTGAAGAAAACGCCCGCGCCCAGGCCGCTAAAACTGGCCGTCGAAGGCTCGGAGACCACGCTGGCAGATAAAACGACGAGCTATACCGCCGCATCCGTCGGGGTACCGGCGATTGTCATGCGTGACATACCCAAGAATCGCCGCTTCGAGGTGTTCCGCAATGTGATCGTCGATGAAATGAAGGGGACGATTGCGAACGAAAAAGACGTGACGCAAAACACCATTCCGGGCAAGGAATATGAGATTGACAAGCCTAACGGCTTCGCCAGGATGCGCGTTCACATAATTGCCGGCTTGGTGATTTATGTCGTCGCAGAGGCCAAGGACAAGGATGAGTTGGCTTCCACGGCCACGGATGCGTTTTTTCAATCATTCCAAATGACAGAAAAGGCGCAGGAACTTTTCAAGGAATTGAACAAGGATGCTGAGTAGTCGGATCGCCGACCCCCCCTTCCGCTTACTTCGTGCGCGGCTCCTTGGCTGCCTCGGAGCGAATCGTGTTAATCATCTTGCGCAAAGCGAACGCGCGGTCGCTGAAGCGGGGCAATTTTTCCGCGCCGCCGAGCGCGTCCTCAATTTCTTTTTGCGTAGCCGATTCGAGGAAGGGCTTTAACGATAGCAGCGCACCTTGGTAAAGCCGGTAGCAGCCGGCGTGGTCGCCGTCTTTGTTGAAGAGTTCCGCACCCGTATTCACCACGTCCTTGAGGGCGTCGCGCAAGATTTTGGCGTCGTGCTTGTCCGCTTTCGGTTGCTCGGTTTCCGCATTCATTGTGCCTGTCGCTGCAAGTGCCGCCCAGCAAACGGCGCCGATCGCCAGTCCGAACCAAGTCAATCCGCGCATGATCGGCTCCTTGCATTAAATCCGCGGGATTCGGAGTACCTCATCCGGCGGCTTGAATTCTTGTTCATAGCATAGGATGCGGCGGCGATCAATTCCTCCTGATCTTGCACGAAAGGCGCGTGGGCGGGTAGACTTGCCGCTCCGATAAGACTTGGATCGGCTCGCCATGGAGGGTGTCTTGGCCGACAAATCGCAAACTCTCGTGCTCGACGCACTGACGCGCCTGGCGGGGGCGCCGGACGGTTTGCCCCTTATTAGCGGCAAAGGCTTGGCAGGCGTTTGCCCGGCGAATGCGGCCGGCAAGCAAACGGCTGAACTCATCCAAAGCGAGGGCCTGGCCTCCGTCGTGCGCACGCAAACGAAGAATAAATCCGTGCACGAGTTTTATGCGCTGAGCGATACGGGCTTGGCATATGTGCTCGAAAAAACAAGTCCACGCGCGGTGCTGGAAGCGCTGGTAGCAGCGCGCTCCAGGCCGGTTCGGAGCAAATCTCTCAAGTGCTGAACGGCATTCGTGCCGGTCAAGACATGCAGCTGCAGGCGCGTGTCGAGCGTGTTCTCGAACACTTGGAGCGACCACAACCAAGCAGTGCGGAACGAGTCAACAAGCAAGACGCGGATCGACAAGAATTGTTGCTCACCTATCTGGAGAGTCGGGCACGGACAGACACCCTCGCGGATTGTCCATTGCCGGAACTCTACCGCCACTTGCAAGGCGGTTGCCCGAGCCTGACCGTGGGGCAGTATCACGATGCGCTGCGCCGGCTCAGCGAGGATGCCGAAGGTATATTTGCACCCCTGGACGGGGCCGCTTTACGAATTGCCCGAACCGGCGCTGGCCTTGCTCGTCGGCCATGAAGTCGCCTATTACGCCAGCTTACGCTTGCGTGAGCCCCTCGCCGCCTAAGAAACCATAAAACCTGTCGAGGATTATTGCCATGACCGTGGCCAAAGAATGCGTCATATCCGACCGGAACCTGGAGGCGCTGAAGCAGGCGGGCAATCCATTCCGCAACTACTTCGCCCGCAATCCCGACGATGAGGTTTGCGCGCGCTTTCATGTGCCGGAGTTATTTGCGCAGGACGCAGCCAGCTTTTGGGAGTCGTCGATCTTTATCGCGGCGCGCCTGGAACACATTCGGAAATGGTCCCGATCCTGGGCAACAAGGGGGCCGGCAAGACGCACTTGCTCCACTCGATCAAGCACGGCAGCGAAGGGGCCTGGCAACTGCTGGTGACACCGGGAACCTACCAACAAGACACCGATTTCATGGAGTACTTGCTGTTTCAGATCATCGACACGCTCTTGGGCGGCGGCAAGCAAAAAGGACGTCGGCCTCTGGAATTCATCAGCGAGCAATTGACGCGCGGTCTCTTGCACCGCGCCCTGTGCTCGGCGAGCAAGGATGAACAGATGGACCTGTTCCCAGCGCCGGGCCTGGGCCGCTGGACGCGCAAGCTCGGCTTGGGCGCCGGGCAGGCGCAGGAGCGCTCGCAGTGGCTGCTCGACAATTTGGCCCGACCGCTCGCCAACCAGGGTTACGCGCCGCTGCGCGGCTTTGCGCGGAATGTGGCGTCGACGGCGAGCGGCGCCTGCGACTTTCTGGCCAAGACCAGCGATCGCGCCGAGCCGCATAATACAGCGGGCCTGATTCGGCGACATATCTACCAAGGGTTCGCGCGGGCGGCCCTCGTAGGTGACGAAAGCGATCTCGCCAATTTCCTGACTTATGGCTTCGCGGAACTGGAATTCAACGTGCGCCCGACCCGGCAAGACCTGGTGCTGTCGCTGCTCAAGGTGCTGATGGACGTTTTCCAAGGAGTGCAGATTCCGGTCGTGGTCGCCTTCGATCAACTCGAAGACTTGCTCATGGCACGCCGCTCAGACGACGGCCGCCGCGCCGCCGAAGCGTTTTTCGCCGGCATCGTGCAGGCGATGCACCAGATCGATGGGATTTGCTTTTTGGTGTTTGCCGAGCGCGGCCTGTGGAACCGCTTCGTGCCCACGCTCGACGGCTACATCCAAGACCGCCTCAACAACCCGGTGCATGTGCCGGGGCATGGCACCATCAAAGCCCTGCGCCTGGAGGCGCCGCCGCCTGAACTGGTAAGCCGGGTCGCGCAGGCGCGTCTGCGGACGGTTTGTGCCGATTTGCCCGACAAAGATGAATTGAGTCCCCTGTTTCCGTTTCTCGACGACCAGGTCAACCAAATTGCCCGTACCGAACCGACGCTCCGCGATATGCTCCAGCAATTGCGGCACCTGTTCGATCATCTTGTTTATGGCGCATCGCAAAAAACTACTTATGACGATCCCGCCACCCTGGACGCCGGTTCCGGCCCAACCTCCAACCGCAATCTCGGCGCCCAGCCGGCCACGATCAAGTCGGTGATGGTCGTCGAAACGCCGGCATGCGACGACGAGCCCAGGATTATCAAGATGCAAGCCCCGCCGCTCGTGGCTCGGCCGGCGGCCGGCGCGGCGGTCATGGAGGCGTGGGACGCGGCGGTGGCGGCCGCGCACGAAAAGCTGGCCCCCGAAGGCGCCCTCACCGGCGCCACGCGCGAACTCCAGGCGGGCCTGGGGGCCTTTCTGCAAATCTGCCACGAGCACGGCGTCAAGGTCGGCCCCTGGCGGCATGCAGCATGTCGTCCCCGAGTGGACTTTTGGCGAACATCCAACCTACGGCGTCATCAGCATCGCCCATTGGGTGTGCAAGGACGGCCAACCGTGGAAGGTGGGCGTCGGTCTTTTCATGGGACGCGGCGCGGGCAAACCGAAAGACCTCGAAACCAAACTGGCGTCGCTCGAAGCCACGCCGCAGGTCATCGATCACCTGATTTTATTGCGTCCCGAGGACGATTTGGCGCTGACCGGCAAGAGCAAAACGATCTGGCAAGAAGCCGAACGCCGCGGCCGGCACGCGCGCCTGGAACCCGCCAACCTCGATCAGTTCGCGATTCTCTACGGCTTGCCGCGCTGGCTGAGCGCCCTCAGCGAAGGCCTGCCGGCCGGCCAACCGCTTCCCAACTTGGGCGATCTGCTGCAAGAGCGCTGCGAAAAGCTGCTGGAGCAGGTGTGCATGCCGGTGCCGTGAGTGACGATTTGGCCTTTTGCTAACTTGACCACACGAGCGGCGCGACTTACCATGCAAGTGCTTTCTGGCTGTGAGGCCGTCGATAACGTTGGTGCAATCATGGCTACGGTGAAAATCATCGAATCCTCCGAAGGGCAGTCGGTCATGCTTCCGGAGGAATTCCGCTTCACGACCAGCACCATCTCGCTGCGCCGCGAGGGCGAAGCGATAGTCCTGGAACCGGTGAAGCCCACTGAGTGGCCTCTAGGATTCTTTGAAGCAATCCGCATCGACGATCCCACCTTTGTAAGGCCGTCTCAGGGCACGACCCCGCCGGTGCCGGTCTTTGATTGAGGCGAAGATAATCAATGCGTTATCTGCTGGACACGAACACCTGCATTGCCGTCATGCGAAGCGATTCAAAGTCCATCCAACGCTTGGCGGCAACGTCTCCGGCGGATTGCGGGATATCGGCCATTACGCACTATGAGTTGTACACAGGAGTCGCCAAGTGCTCGAATCCGATCAAGGAGCAAGCGAAGGTTGATCGGCTTCTGACGACGGTACACCAACTCGCATTTGAATCCAAGTCGGCGCGACAAGCCGTGAACTTCGCGCCCATCTGGAAGCTCAAGGTATGCCGATTGGCCCGTATGATGTATTGCTCGCCGGCCAAGCGTTGGCGTTGTCGCTTATTCTGGTCACCAACAACACCAAAGAGTTCAGCCGCGTCCCAGGACTGCGATTGGAAGACTGGCAGGCGTAGGGGATGCCCCGCGCTCGGGATCGATAATTCAAAGGCCACGTGCGGGCTCGTCGGGGCATTGCCACTTCGGCGACCGTCGTTCAAGGATTCAACTCCCCTTCATCTATCTTTTCTCCACCGCGAGGGGTGCCCAATGGCGCGGAGCACTATCGAATTGACTCCGTCGCTCACGAATCGAACCGACGCATCGGCCATGAGAAAATACGCCTCCTTTGCCGGGCGGACCGCCAAAACCCTCCGGGGAACGATTGATACCCTTGGACAAGTCACGCCAATTGACCGGATGTCCCCAGGGCTTGAAATGATCGTTCACCTCACCGGCTAAAACCGTGGTTGATGTCCCGTCGGTAATATCGTCCAACCTCATGGACTTGTTGGCAGCCATGATCTGAACATTTACCGCGAAATGGCTCAAGCCATAACCATCCGCGTTTTCTATGTCTACCGTCCGAAAGGAGGGATTAATGAATTCAGGGATTATAGACTCAAAATAGCGTCGGTTATTGGCTGAATTCCAGGCGACTTTCATGTCTAGATCTCGCTCATAATAACCAATATAAGGCAGAAGATGAGTTTCCCAACTGTGCAGCATTTCGCCTTCGGGAGTAAAGGTCCCGCCTGAGGGCAATTTGCGATAGGTGCCTTCGTAGCTGTGCAGTCCTAGCCCGATCGTCTTGAGGTTATTTATCGGATTGGCATTGTATCCCCCAAACGCAGGCGAGGCTTGACTTAGTAGCGGACGCTTGGAATCGAGCAGCCATGCCGTTTGGTGGACGAGACCGATAATGCCGAGCCCAGCTGTAAAAAGGAGAAAGATAGCCGCAACCATAGCCAGCGACCACCGAAGCTTCCAGCGGCTGGTGATTTGGCCTGGCTCGCTGGCCTGGCGCAACCGCCACGTCCGTGCGACCCAATGAACTCCCGCCACAAACAGTGCAACGGCGGCGAATGCGACCGCGACGGTCGGCCAATCGACGGACAGCTTTGGCGCGACGTCGCCCGCGAACGCGATCCAACCAAAGATTATCGCAATAGGCGCTTCCGATGTGCCGACAACAGCGAGTCCTATAATGCAGGGAACCATGATGATGGCCAAGATTTTCATCGCTTGCCCTCACGAATCAGAGATTCCCTGATTTCGGATGTCGGCTGACTTAAAATGTCGCCGTTCGTTCGGAGTACCAGTCGCTGGTCCACTTCCAACTCCGGTTCGTAGACAAGTAGCTCAGGGACATGGCCTGCGCTCTTTCCTTGGACGTAGAGGTAACGCATACCACCCGACTCCGAGACCTCCCAGAGTTCGTTCGGGATCACCGTGAGTTCTTCCATCGTGGGGAATCGGCCCATGTGTATGGCCGCAAATTGCCATAGTGAAGTCCGCAGGCGTTCAAGGTGTCGGCGTCGCATAGCCTCTTGGGTCGGTTCCGCGCCTTGTCTAGATTCCTTGACCAATTTGTAGGTAAAACCTTGTTTTTGCCACGCGCCAGGCGTCATCAGTTCGCGTGCGCCTCCAATCATTGCCAGGACGATAATGAATAGCAAACCCCACAATACCACGCCGCCAAGTGCCTTGCCGAACGACAATCGCGGAATCCTCGGAAAGTCCCGCTGTAGATAATTCCAGAGCAACTGGACGCCTAAAGCGGACAGCAATACTGCAAAAAGGAAGAACGAAAGAGTCTGCAAACGCACCAAGGCCGATTCATTAAGCCGGAACGTTTTTTCAAGCGCGCTGCGAGATGGCAGCGGCGAAGCCATTCCGGCGATGGCTTGTGGAGACAGAGAAAAATACAAAAAGCCTGTCACGAGGACGAATGTGAAATATCGTCGGCACATCGTGAGCCCATCCCTTCGAAACACAACGGGTGGCCAATCCCCTGGAATGCATCAACCCGCGGTCAGTGTAGCTTCTAGTACAGTCGGCTATAAGTCATCTGTCAACGAGAATAGCATGCCCCAGGTGCTATGCCCACCGCATTTTGGATGGGCACCGTTTGCCGAAAGCATGGCCACCTAAATGCGGTGGCCATGGCACGCAAAATCGATGCTTACCGGTCGAAATCGCCTATGCCCATATACGCTTTTGCTCTCCCCTCAGGGCAGGCCGCCGCGCTACTATGGGCAAAAGGGTCGATAGCGGTGCGCGCCGTGCATGGCTCGGCGCCCATTAACATGCGCTCAAGAACTCGCGATGGTTGAAAAACCGGGAGCAGAGCATCGGTGCCTAAATATAGGATCGGCGCCGTTTCAAAACGGTGTTTCTAAACGGTGGCGACCTAACAGGTATCTCGCCATGATAGAAATCCATGGGACCGGGAATCCGAACGCTCATTCCACCGTCACCAAACCGTGTTAACGGTGAAAACTGACCTTGCAAACGAGGTGGAGGCTCAAATCGTGACCTAAACTCCTTTATCGGGATGTCGCCTGCCCAGGTTGCGCCTGCGCCTACGCGATGAGGAGTCGCACATATGCCGAAGCCGACTTATGAGAATATCACCACGCTGACGCCGGCGCCGCCGGCTCATTTCGAAGCAGGTTCCGCTTTCGATGAGATAGATGCGCGCGGTGCGATAGCTACGGCCAAGCGTGCGCCGGCGAGCGAACTGAGCGAGTTGGCGCACTATCGTATCGTGCGTTTACTCGGGCAGGGAGGCATGGGGAAGGTCTACCAGGCCGAGGACTTGAAATTGCATCGGGTCGTCGCGCTGAAGGTGATGCTGCCGGCGATAAGCGAGGCGTTGGCAGGCGCGAGCGCTTTCTACGCGAAGCGCGCTCGATGGCGGCGGTTCGCAATGATCACGTGGTCACGATCTATGAGGTGAGCCAGGCCGACGATATACCCTATTTGGCCATGGAGTTCTTGCATGGTCAAAGTTTGGAGTGCCACTTAAAGGATGGCGCGGCGCTGCAGGTGAGTGAGATTGCTCGCATCGGCAGGGAGATCGCCACGGGTCTGGCCGCGGCTCAGACTTGCGGCCTGATCCACCGCGACATCAAGCCGGCCAACCTTTGGCTCGAAGCCGCCACCGGGCGTGTCAAAATCCTGGACTTCGGTCTGGCTCGGCCCGTCCATGGCATTTCCGGCTTGACGGAACAGGGCGACCTGGTTGGCACTCCCAGCTATATGTCGCCCGAGCAGGCACGCGGTGCGCAAGTCGATGGCCGCAGCGACTTATTCAGTTTGGGAGTCGTACTCTATCGACTGTGCACTCGGCAATTGCCATTCCAAGGCAAATCGATCACGGCCGTGCTTACCGCGTTGGCGATTGAACCACCAACACCGATCGGGGAGCTGAACCCGAGTATTCCGCCGGCGCTGGCCAACCTCATCATGCAACTCTTGGAGAAAGAGCCGAGCAAACGTCCGCAGTCCGCGGCGCTTGTGATCGACGCGCTCGGAGGCACCGAGGGAGGACTGGCTGTTAGCCCGCTATTCTCGCAGCCGACCCTCATCGAAGATGCCGCCAAGACGCCAACACTGGGGCCCGGCGCCCTGAGCAACACGCTTGCCGATTCACCGCGGAACGCTACCGCTTCACCGCAAAACACCAGCCGGCGCTTGAAAAGGCCAATCGCCGCCCTCGCCGGGGTCGTTGTGATCGCTGTTGGGTTCTCGTTTTGGGGCCCTATGTCCGGAGCCAATAAAGGCGATGCACTGCAATCGTCCGCCGGTCCAGTGTTCTCCGGCGTACCCCTACGATTGGGAGTCCTCTATTCGCGCACCGGCACGATGTCAATCAGTGAGCGGGCCATCCTCGATGGCGTCTCGCTTGCCGTCAGCGAGATTAATGAAAGCGGGGGCGTCCTTGGTAGGTGCCTCGAACCCGTGATCGAGGATGGGCAATCGAGCGAACGCGTTTTCGCCGTCAAAGCGGAGAAGCTCATCGAAAAGGATAAGGTGAGCGTCCTCTTCGGTTGCTGGACCTTGGCGAGCCGCAAGGCCGTCAAAGCCGTCGTGGAGAAGCACGATCACCTTCTCTTTTACCCGGTCTCGTACGAAGGCATGGAGCAGTCGGCCAACATTGTTTACGGCGGCTCGGTCCCCAACCAGCAAATCCTGCCCGCGCTCAAGTGGAGCTTTGGCTTTCTCAACAAGAAACGATGGTTTCTCGCGGGCCTGGACTCCATTTATTCACGGGCAGCACACGCGGTGGTTCGCGACCAGGGGAAGGAGTTAGACAGCCGCATCGTGGGTGAGCGATTTCTGCTCGAGGACCAACCGGATGTCGCCGAGCTGGTCCGCCAGATCGAGCAAACCAAGCCCGACCTCATCATCAACACGATCAAGGGCGACACCAATGTGGCATTCTTTCGCGCGCTGCGCTGCGCGGGCATAACGCCGGCCAAGGTTCCAATCCTTTCGTTCACGATTTCCGAAGAAGAATTGAGCAGTCTCACCCCGGAAGAAGTCCGCGGACACTATGCCGCGGGCAATTACTTTCAGAGTCTCGACCTGCCCCGGAACCTGGAATTTGTCCGGCGGGTGAATAATCGTTTCGATTCCGAGCGGATCATTTCCGATCCGATGCAGACGACCTACGCGCTGGTCCACCTATGGGCTCAAGCGGTGCAAGCTGCCGGCAGCGCGGACGTTGGCGCCGTCCGGCTAGCGATCAAGGGGCAACAGTTCGACGCACCGCAGGGCCGGGTCGTGATCGATCCCGCGACGCAGCACACCATCCAAGTAAGCCGCGTGGGCGAGATCAATGAAAAAGGCCGCTTTAGCGAGGTCTATGTCTCGCCGCAACCGATAAGGCCCGAGCCATTCCCGGCCTCGCGCGACCGCTCGGCCTGGGAGCGATTCATTCACGACCTCCACGAACAATGGGGCGGATGCTGGCATAATCACGGGCGCTGAGCGCAGGCACGTGCTTATGAATGTACACTGCCGCAAGCGGAGCGCTAGCCCTTTATCGGGAGCCAAACCTCGGTTCCGCCCGTGTGCGTTTGGGGATTAAATTCCTCGGTGTAGCGTTCGAAGCTGGGCGCTCCGGTTGGTTCATGGCCCGAATGGGGCAACCACTTTTTCCAGATGGCGTCGAGGGTTTGCGGAAGCAGCGAGACGTGCCCGCGATGCGTGAACACAGCGTAGTGCGCGGGGGCCAGGCGGACATGAACGAAATCCTTGGGCAAGCCCTTCGTATCCGAGACTTCGACCCCGGTGAGGTAATCGAAGCCGACGCCTGGCTTGTAGTTCCAGCATACGCCATAGGCGCACTTGCCGACTTGGCTCGGCACACTGGTGCTGCGGGGCACAAAGCGCTCCCACTGAACGGCGATCTTGTCGCGCGTCTCGAATGTGTAGGTCTCGTTGATGCCGGCGATCAACATTTCCTTGCCGTTCTCATAGCGCGGCGGCTCGAGTTGATAGCGCTCGATCTCGGCCCGCATGCCAGCCTCCTTGCTTTGCATTTCGGGCGTGAACGCCGCGCCGAAATCCTCCGCGGAGAAGATCGGCCGAATCTCGACGTCCGATTCGTCCGTCATCGGACAGGGGCAGCGTTTGAGCCAGGCGATCGCTTCATCCATCGACTTGACTTGCCAGATCCAATAGCCGGCAACAAGTTCCTTGGTCTCGGCGAACGGGCCATCGATCACCGTGCGATTCTTTCCCGAAAAGCGGACGCGCACGCCTTTGGAGCTGGGATGCAGACCTTCGCCCGCAAGCATAATGCCCGCTTTGACGAGTTCCTCATTGAACTTACCCATGTCGCTCAGCAACTGCGTGCTGGGCATGACGCCGGCTTCGGAGTCTTTGCTGGCTTTTACAAGCACCATGACTTTCATGATTCGTCCCTCGCTTTCTCTATCGCTTTGATGTCGATCTTTGTCATGCCCAGCATCGCCTTGAAAACGCGCGCGGACCGAGCCGGATCGGGATCGCTGAGCAGTTTAACCAAGATGGTCGGCGTGATTTGCCACGACAGCCCGAATTTGTCCTTGAGCCAGCCGCATTGGATTTCCTGGCCCCCCGCGGACAGCTTCGTCCACATATGGTCGAGTTCTTCCTGGGTATCGCAATTGACGATGAACGACACTGCCTCGGTGAATTTGTACATTGGGCCGCCGTTGAGCCCTAGAAACTCTTGGCCATCGAGGGTGAACTTCACGGTGAGCGCGCTTCCTTTCGGCCCCGGTCCCGCTTCCCCGCAGCGGGCAATTTCGCCGATCTTTGAGTTCTTGAAAATCGCCGCGTAAAACCGAGCGGCTTCCTCGGCTTGGCCGTCGAACCAGAGACAGGGGGTGATTTTTTGCATGATGGACTCCAAAAAAGCGCACTACCATCGAGCCATTGGACGCCAACGGCGTCTAATGTTATAGCCCAGGGCGAAGCCCTGGGAAAATGCATGGCAACCTATTTAGCCCCAACGGGGCGACATTATCGATCATTGCGCCCCGTTGGGGCTTGCGAACGATCGACGGCATCCACCCAGGGCGTTGCCCTGGGCTTTACCATCCAACGCCGTTGGCGTTAAAGACCAAGTCCAACGCCGTTGGCGTTGAAGCCTGAATCGGCCCGCCCCGTTGGTGGCGGGCTCAACGCATATTCAACCAACGTGTGAGGATGTGCTCACTTGCGGCAGCCCCGCCATCTCCTTGATAGGACGGATTTCCACGGTGCCTTTCCGCGCCGAGGGAATGCGCGTGGCGATGGCGATGGCCTCGTCGAGGTCATTGGCCTCGATCATGAAGAAGCCGCCGAGTTGCTCGTGGGTTTCCGCGAAGGGGCCGTCGGTCACCAGGCGTTTGTTGTCGCGCACCCGCACGCTGGTCGCGGTGGTCACGGATTGCAGCGGCGCGGCGTCGAGATATTGCCCCTTGGCGTCGAGTTCGTGGATGAGTTGAGTCGATTCCGCGAAGCACTTTTCCCGATCCGCGTCGGTCCAGGATGTTTCGGGACTGTAGATCAGCATCATGTACTTCATCGCGTTACTCCCCTACAAGGTTTTTTATTCACGAGAACCTCTTGCAGACACCCAATAGTCGCTTGGCAACCAGCGAATTCGACAGGGGCGAATGTTTTTTAGCGATTTCATTGTAAGTCGCTCAGACGCTTTTCGAGAAAGCGGCGCTCCGGGCCTTGTTGGCTGAGCGCGAGCGCTTTGCGATACGCCTCGCGGGCCTCCTCCGAGCGCCCCAGCGCCGACAGAAATCCGCCCGCGCGGCATGGGCTAACCGGTAATCGTTGAGGTGGCCATCGCTCAATACGGCATCGATCTGGTTTAGACCGGCGAGCGGTCCGTCGCGCATGCCAATAGCCACGGCGCGGTTAAGCGCCACGACGGGGGACGGCTCGGCCTGCGCGAGGACGTCATAGAGAGCAACCATTTGCGACCAATCGGTCGCCGCTGCCGTGGCCGCTTCCCCATGAATGGCCGCGATGGCCGCCTGAATCGTGTAAACGCCGAATCGGCGCGAGGCGATCGCTTTCTGGACCAGTGCCTGCCCTTCGACGATTTTGCGCGATCCCAAAGCGAACGATCCTGCTCTTCGAGCAAGATCAAGTCGCCTTCCGGCGAGGTGCGTGCCGCTCGCCGCGATTCTTGCAAAAGCATGAGCGCCAGCAGTCCGAGCGCCTCGGGGTCGGGCAAAAGATCAACGAGCACGCGGCCAAGCCGAATCGCTTCCTCGGAGAGATGCGGCAAAGTCAGCGAATCGCCGGACGAAGCCGAATATCCCTCATTGAAGACCAAATAGACGACCGCCAACACGGAATCGAGGCGGTCGGGAAGCTCAGCGAGGGCAGGAACCTGATAGGGAATGCGTGCCTCGCGAATTTTCGCTTTGCCGCGGACGATGCGCTGCGCGATCGTAACCGGGTTGGACAAAAACGCGCTGGCGATAGCCTCGGTGGTCAGCCCGCATACTTCGCGCAAGGTCAGGGCCACTTGCGTGCTGGAGGAAATGGCCGGATGGCAGCACGTGAAGATCAGCCGCAGCCGATCGTCTTCCAGTTCTTCATCGCTAGCCGCATTGGCTTGGGCCAGTTCATCGCTGCGCTGGGCCAGCTCCGCGAGACTGGCATCGAACGCGCCCGCCGCCGCATGGCGTCCACGGCCTTGAAGCGACCCGTGGAAACAAGCCAGGCGCGGATTGGCCGGCACGCCGTCACGCGGCCATTGCTCGATCGCGGCGGCAAACGCCTCGTGCAGGGCCTCTTCGGCGCGGTCAAAATCACCGACCAGGCGAATGAGCGTGGCGAAGACACGGCGCGACTCAGACCGATAGATACCATCGACGACGTGTTGAATCTGCGCGGCGGACATTTCAGCCACCGGTCGTGCCCAAGGTGCATAAAACCAAAGGAGGATCGCCAAAGAAGCTACGCCCGACAGGACTCGAACCTGTAACCTATGGTTTCGAAGACCATTGCTCTATCCAATTGAGCTACGGGCCGTAAAGATTGATTATTTGCTGACTTTTTCGCTTATCTTTCTCCCATTTTATCTCTCTGTTTTTTCCGGTTGTCACAACCGTTAAGACAACCATTGACAACCGAAACCACCTCACTACCATAATCAAAAGTGGCCGATCCGTTCACAGCGGACCGGCCTGAACACAGTGAGACCCAGGTTAAGGAGCGTTCACCATGTCCGCAGGCAATTCTATCACTACCACCATCACGGGCAAGCCGGATAAGCCATCACCAGACTTCCCGCTCACCGCTCACCCTACTGGTCGATGGTGCAAGAAGATCAAGGGCAAGCTTCACTACTTCGGCATTTGGGCAAAGCCCGCCGAGGCCCTCCAACGTTACAAGGACTTCCTGGACGGCAAGCCCCGACCGAAGCGAAAGAAGCCGCGCCATCATCAAGCCGGCAAACCTAAAGATTTTCCGCTGACACGCACCCATCAGGTCGATGGTGCAAGAAGGTCCGCGGCAAACTCCACTACTTCGGTCCCGTCGCCGATCCGCAAGCAGCCCTGGATAAGTGGCTCGACCAGAAGGATGACCTCTTGGGCGGCCGCACGCCACGCCCAAAGCAACCGGACGGGCCCACATTACGAGACCTGGCCGACCGCTACATGATCTTCAAACGGGAACGGGTGACAACCGGGGAGTTGTCAGAAAGGACGTGGAAGGAATACTACGCGACGTGCGAACGCCTCTTGAAGGTATTCGGGAAGGACCGCCTTCTTACCGACATTGACGCGCGCGACTTCGAAACGCTCCGCAGCAATATCGCCCGGCAATGGGGATACATCCGACTCGGCAACGAGGTGCAGCGCGCTGCGCTCTCGTCTTCAAGCATGGATTCGATACTAATCTGATCGATAGACCCGTTAAGTTCGGCCCGGGGTTCAATCGCCCTACCCTGAAAACCATGCGTAAGCAGCGCGCAAGAAAGGCCCGAAGATGTTTCAGGCCGAGGAAATCGGGGCCATGCTGGATGCGGCCGAAGGGCAATTAAGGTGCATGATCCTGCTTGGCGTCAACGCTGGTTTCGGCAATGAAGATGTTGCCAAGCTGCCAATATCCGCCCTGGACCTACGCCAAGGCTGGGTGACGTTCCCGCGACCAAAGACGGGAATAGAGAGAAGGTGCAAGTTGTGGCCTGAAACCATCGAGGCTTTACAGCAAGTGCTCGCCGAGCGAAAGGCACCAGCCGACGCGACGTATTCCCATCTTGTGTTCCTCACGAAGCGTCGGCAATCATGGGCCCATGAAACCTACGGAAGCGCTGTCACACATGAGATGGACAAGCTTCTAAAGCGTCTCAAACTGAAGCGCGTGGGAACAAGCTTCTATGCCCTGCGTCACACCTTCCGCACCGTGGCAGACGGCACCCATGACCAAAAGGCATGCGATTACGTCATGGGACACTCTGATAATTCCATGGCCGGCCACTACATCGAGGGTATCGAGGATGAACGCTTGGCCGCAGTGTCCGCGCACGTGCGGAACTGGTTGTTTCCGCGAGAGGACGAAGGCGAAGATCGAGCCATTGCTGGCAAAATCGGGTAGCGTGTTGATCGGGTGCATTCACAACTTGCTTTTCAACGCCGCATAGTCAAAATAGAATGCCACGGCGGGGGATAGGGTAGCTCCCAAACCCCCCAAGAAACCTCATGGGGTTTCCCCCGCCTTTTTATCTTGAGGTTGCCGAGAGGTTCGGCCATGTCGAAGAATTTTCGGGATTATGAAAACGACTTCGCCAGGATCGACACCCACCTTGCGAACTTCCAAAACCCGATGATATGGCATGTAGCCTGGATGCACCCGGAGCAACGCCGGCCAATGATGAGCCACTACAGCGAACTAATCACACTGTTGCCGCCTGACATTGCATTAGAAATGCCGAGCCCTAACCGGGCCTTCAATGCGGGGTTTCCGGGTTGCCCTTCGAAAACCGAGATCATTGACCGCATCGAGCAAGTGGGCCGGGCCTGGGAGAAATTCAAGTCCTCGCATAGCAAAGGCAAAAAAGGAAAGAACATCAAACCAAGGACACGTAATCGAGGGATGCGCGTTGCGGACCTGCTACGGCCATATCTCGAAGTTAGAACCAACTGCTCGAAACCTCAAAAGGTGTGGGCTCGCGAACTCAGCACCGATGAATTTCCGGTTAGTGAAGCGGCCGTCTCTAAAGCCCTGAACCATCCAAAATTCGGCCCCGGACTTCGTGACCTGATTGATTCCGCCAAGATCAACCCAGAATCATTCGATGTTCTTGATATGCCCCGCACTTGCCGTTAATAATCCTTATCTGCAAGTTGCGTCAGTTTTTTTGATTATTTTTAATTCACCAACCTATCACATCTTGCGCCGCTACCCGGGGCCAACTTTCCGTTAAGACACGCAGTTATGGAAATTCCACCCCACAAGAAAGGGTCTGTGGGGTGTCCAAATGGAAAAGAACAACTCAGATATACGCGATAGGCCAGGCGTATGGTTTTCGCTCCTTTGCGACTCGCTAGCCCAACAAGATTTTGCACGCGCCGCTAGCGCCAAACGCCAACTAACGCGGCTGGGAGTCGACGTCACCTTTCGCCAACTTCCCGCTAGATCTGGGAACCGACCATTAACACGGGGAGGCGACGATGCCGCGTAGCACCGCCCCCGCCCGCGACAGCACAACTCCCGGCCGCCTCGCTCAGCGCTACGGCGTGAGCATCCACAAAATCCTAGGGTGGATACGAAACGGCGAATTGCAGGCACTGAACGTGGCCAGCGACCATAGTCGCCGCAAACAGTGGGCGATTTTGCCAGAGCATCTAGAGGCATTCGAGGCGCGCTGCGCGGCAGTGCCAAAGCACGCGACGACGCGAAGGCCGCGTAAGGACAAAAGTGTTTACGAGTATTTTTGAGGAATTGACCTGCCGAAAGCTAGCACCTTCCGGCAGGTCCGAGGATTCACCAATGCCAATTTTAATCGAAGCGCCGCCTACCAGCAAGGACAGTCCTGAGACCTTCCCATCGTGGGACCAGATCAACGACCGCGCCCGCCAACTCCGGGGATGCGTCCATCATCCTGGATGCGAAGACCCGTTTACTTGCGGGATTGACGGAGTCATGTCATTTTGCAAGGGCTGCAAAAAAGTTTTGATAGCGCAGCAAATAGCCGACGCCGCCAAAGAGCAATCGGCCGCAGTACAGAAGGAAGCTGGCCACCTCATTAAAAGAATGGGAGGAGCCGCCATCGTCCGCGCCGCCCTTGTCGGCGTGCTGGCGGACGACATCACTGAGATAGCCGCCGCCGTTGTGGAGGGCGCACTCAGTGAATAGCACCATCGATCGCGCTCGCGAAGCTGGGAAGAAAGCAAGGCAGGGAAGAAGCACCAACCCCGAGCCATCCACCAACGGGGACGGCAAACACGCGCACGCCGACACCGCACCGGAAACCTCTTTCCCCGATCCGCCGGCCCAGGGCGCCTACTTCGGCCTTGCCGGTGATTTGGTTCGCTTCATCGAGCCGCACACCGAGGCCGATAGCCGCAGCCATCCTCTTGCAGACCATCGTGTCTTTTGCTTCCGTGATTGGGCGGACGGCGTTTTTCCAGGTCGAAGGCACCCGCCACTATCTGAATCTGTTCGCCGTGTTAGTCGGCACGACCAGCAAGGGGCGGAAAGGGACAAGCTGGGGGCGCGTCCGCCAAGTCTTCGCCGCGGTCGATGAGCAATGGGAAAAGGAATGTGTGCTTAACGGTCTTTCCTCTGGTGAAGGTCTTATTTGGCAAGTGCGTGACGCCATCGTCAAGACGGAGCCGGTCAGAGAACACGGACGCATCACGGGCCATCAAACTGTAGAGGTCGATGCCGGCGTGCAGGATAAACGTCTGCTGGTGCAAGAGGCCGAGTTTTGCAGCGTGCTAAAGCAGACCGAGCGCCAGGGCAGCACCTTGAGCCCGATCATTCGCCAAGCGTGGGAGACCGGCAACCTACGCACGATGACCAAGAACAGCCCGGCCAAAGCGACCGACGCCCACATCAGCATCATCGGCCACGTTACTGGTGATGAGCTCCGCCGTTACCTTTCCTCCACCGAGGCCGCCTCAGGGTTCGGCAATCGCTTCCTCTGGGTCACGGTGCGCCGTTCCAAGTTGCTTCCCGATGGCGGCGGCGCGGTCAATCTCGGTCCGCTGACGCAGCGTTTCATTGAGGCCGTCTCTTTCGCCAAGTGTATCGGCCAGATGCCGCGCGACGACGTGGCCAATGAGCTATGGCATGAGGTATACGGCAAGCTGTCCGGTGATCGGCCCGGCCTGGCGGGTTCATTGCTTGCCAGAGCCGAGGCGCAAACAATGCGTTTGGCGTGCATCTATGCTCTGCTGGAATGTTCCTATCAGGTCGAAGAGCGCCACCTACGCGCAGCCCTTGCCCTCTGGGATTATTGCGAGCGCTCCACCAAGTTCATTTTCGGCAACAGCACCGGGGACACCGTGGCGGATGAGATCGTGGAAGCCCTACGCCACCACAAGGACGGCATGACTCGGACAGACATCCAAGCAATCTTCCAAAGAAACAAAAGCAGTGAGCGCCTAGCGCAAGCCCTTGCTTTGCTACTGAGTTGCGGCCTGGCTGAACGGCGCGAGCTCAAAACAGGGGGGCGCCCGGTTGAGAGATGGTATCTGGTAAGTACGAAATAAACGAATTTAACGAATTAAGTCAAAAACATTGGGAAAACGTTAGTTTTAGACGTTACGCAATAACGAAATAAGTCCCCCGCGGTGAGGTAGCGAATGATCCTCAAACCAGCGCCAGAAAAATGGCGGTTCACGTTCACGCCGACACCGGGCGACCCAGTGCCAGCGGCCAATCGGGTAAGGCGCATGCTCAAGTATGCTCTGCGTGCGTGCGGCTTGCGGGTGATCGATTCGGGGTTCGAGCCCGCCGGCATCCAAGTGCCACCAGTGGCAAAGGCCGACGCATGCAAGGATGAACCGCCGTTCTGATATGCGGCGCAAGTGGCGACGAGACAGCGAGTTATGCGCAATGATTTGCCCATATGGGAAATATGTTGCTCAGTGTATCAAAATTGAACAGGGGTCCTTCCGGGCGTGGGGGTGCGCAGACCGGTTGGGAACTAGGGCGGGTTGTTGGCTTTTTTACATTGTGACGGGCAAGGAATTTTAGAACATGGCACCAAATCAAGATGACCTGCTTGTCCGTGCGGCAATTCTCGCCGAAACGGATGCGATTTTCTGGCCACGCATGGAACGCGAAAGCGATTGCTGGGCGCCGGTCCATGTCGCACGCTGGGCGTATCCGACACGCGGGGTCGCGTGGGCGTCGAAGGCGAGCAGCGAAGCGGGACGAAAGCGAACCCAGTTAGTCCTCGAAGCCCTTGTCGCCCGTGGGGATGTTACGGTCACCCGTGACCGCACGAAAACGACCCGCGTGAAACTCTCCGGCGCGGCTGACGCCTCCACCAGGGCCAGTCTCGGCCTTGCCAGTTTATTCTTGTGCCGCCACGTCATGGGCCGGATTGCCGAGCGATCCACCAGGCCGGCCGCGCACCTGCTGGATTCTTGGATTTGCGAGCGCGACCTCGAGCCCGAGGCGACGACCACCAAGGACATGCTTTTTCTAATCAGTTGCTTGCTGCCGGCGCTCAACCGTAGGTGGGTTGTCAGCATGTGCACCGCTTACCCACTGATTTATTACGCCCTCACCGATGCCGGCTGGAACGTCTTGGAAGATGACAACCCGCCGCCCGAGGAGCAGCTGGCGAGGGGCGACGAAAACATTAAGGCGCTGAGGTTTTACGAAAAGCGTTTTAACGATGCCATGAATCGGCCCCCCAGATTGGAAATATCGGACGGAGAAATCGGCCCCATCGGGTTGCCTTGCTCGATGGGAGGCCAAGCAATCGCGTTTTGCGATCCAAACAAATGTTGACTATCACGACCAACCCCCTGTTGAGCCCCCGCCCACGAGCGGAAACGTCGAGGCGCAGCTCGCGCCAAACCGCACTTGCCCGCCGACCGCCGTTTCGTCCGCCGCGAACATCGTGCCGACCTGCGCGACGCGCGGCAGGCGCGGACCGCAGCCGAAGCAATCGGCACGCTGCCCGGCACTGACGAAGCGGTGCACATGGTCATCAGCGGTAAATTTGCGCTCTGGGATTTGGTCCCCGCGGTCGCGCACCTGGCCGGCGTGAACATCGCGGAGCTTCACATTGCAACATTGGGTTTCAGCCGCAGAAATGTTGAACACATGGCCGGGATGATTGACGCCGGCAAAATCAGGGCAGTGACGATGCTTTGCTCGCATTACTTCAGCAAAACATCAGCCGTGATTTATGACTTCGCGGTCGATGAGTTCAGCAAGCGCCCCGAGCGCATGCGGTTCCTCAGTGTCCGCACGCATGCCAAATTGCTGGCCATCGCTCTGGCAGACGGGCGAAAGGTCACCATCGAGAGCAGCGCGAATTTGCGGAGCTGCAAAAACATTGAGCAGGCCACGCTATTCGGTTGCCCAAGGCTGTTCAATTTCCACACCTCGTGGATCGATGACCTATTCGCCAAGGAGCGGTAACGATGAACAAGCAAAGCCCCATCGGGCAGGTAACCAAATGGCTCTTGGAAGGTCAAAGCCACTCGGACATCGAAGAGGCGATCCTTACCAACTTCCCCGAGGCACACGGCGAAGCCCTGATAAACGAAGTGATCCGCAACATGGCCAAGGCCGGCGACCAATCGGCCATCGTCGGCTTTTGCATTGAGGCCACCCGCGAGCTGTACCGCCGTACCTTGGAGATCGGCGACCACGCCACCGCACTCCGCGCGATCGGCCAGCTCCACCGTTTGGCCAAAAACACGCCGAGTGAAAAACAGGAGCAAGCAGATATCCAGCTTTTGGATGTTGGATAACCCGCCGCGAAAGCGGTACTTTTTTAGGAGACTCGCATGTTCACCGATCCACTCGCACCGCTAGTAGCTCGCCAGGGCCTTCAGGCCGCCAAGCCCACCGGCACCGCCGACAAGGATCCGCCAGCCCGGATGATGCCGCGGAGCATCTTCGGCGCACCAACATCACACTAGCGGTTCACGCAGCCGAGCTAGTGACCGGCGGGCAATTGTTCGACGACGACGGCGAGCCCCTGGCCCAATCTGCCATCAAAGACGATTGGAGCTTGGAGGATTTGCTCGCGGACCTGGCCGAGGCCAGCAAGCACTTTGCCAGGCGTGGCGTCGACGACGACGACGACGACGATGAGGAATAATCACCCGCGCCGGCGCTAGCCAACGGCCGGCTTTTTCAAGGAGAACCCAATGCAAATGGCTTTTGAATCGGCAGCCGCGGAAAGATTGTGGGCCAAGCGTGGCCGACACCCGCGAAAAAAGGACGGCAGCGGCCCTGTCATCACGGCCACCGACGCGCCCCCGGTGGTCGCGCTGGATAGCTCGCGGGCCATCAAGATTCTAATCCGCGCAGCGGAGAAGAATATCGGCTGTCGGCTTCACACCGCTGACTTTAGCGAGTTCCTGATCGACTGCGCCACGCGGGAAGGATGGAGCCGCGAAAAGGTCATGGCCAGCATTGTCGATGCTTTCGTGATCGTGGCCGGGCGCAGGGAGGCACGGGAATATGACGCCGGAAATTATCGCCCAGGCTGAAGCGCTGATACGCCGCGTGGTGCCGGAAATGACCATCCCCGTCTATATCGTGGACGCGGCAAACACGCACTTCGCGAAGAGCCTGGCGCGGGCATTCGTGGCGCCGAACCTCGACCTGATGTTGCGTGACACCCTTTCCGAGCAGTGGCGCGGCGCGGCGTGGCCATCGTCTTCGATGCCAAGCAATTCACCGGCGCCACGGTCTTTTTCGGAACCATCCTTCACGAATTGGCCCACGACTTGGCCGACGGCGGCCAGGCGGCGCGGCTTGAGCCAGAGCTACCGCCCGCCAAGGTGGAGCGCATCACCGCCGCGACGAAGGAACACATTGCCACGCCGTATTGGGAGGATGCCGAGGGCATCACCTGCGCGGAGTTTGTGGGCCACGATGAACGATGGATTCGCTGCTGCATTCATTTGTCAGTGCGCCGGCTTGTCGCCTTTCCACGTGATCGGCGACCGTGCGGAAATTTCCAGCCCCATAGCCTACGAAGCGGCGCTGGCTGATGAACCGTACCGCCTAATCGACTCCCCCCTGTCAACCATCCTCGATTCACAGGCGCCCGAAGCGTTCCGGGAGCTCTGGGCCCGCGACGTCATAGCTTTTGCAGACTCACGAAAGGCAAAGCAGGTTGCTTTGCTCCGTTCAGAAACCCCAAAGGAGACTCCCATGTCTGTGCTCGACAAGATCATGTCGAAAATCACCGGCCGCGTTAAGGCCAAGCAAAAAACCGCCCTGGAGCAATACTTGGCCGCCGCCCGCCAAATTGCCGACGACAAGGAACCCGCCGAGGACATCAGCCGTTCTCGACGCCGCCGGCAAAACCCCCGACGACCTGAAAGCAGCCGTTGAAAACATCGTCCAACGGCGAGGATTGCAGCAAAGCGTTAATCGGGCCAAAGGCGTCGTCAAAAAGCGCACCACCCTCGACCAGCAGCGCACCGCCGGAAAGGCGACGTATGACGCAGCCGAGAAAAAGTGGTCGGAACTTGATTACGATATTCAGTGCCGCCTGAATGAGCTCAACACCATCGACCGTCAGGCCGAGGCCGCGAAAATCCAACTTCAAAAGACCTGCCAGGACGCCGACTTGCTGGCGGAATTGCGGCCGCTGGAATCGGAGACGGCCGACCTGGGTAAGCAGGCGTGGGCACTCGAAGAGAAGAAACGCAGCTTCGAACACAAGGTCGATTCCAAGGGCGTGCCCGCCTATAACGCCACCGGCCAGGGCGCGATCGTCGGCTGGGATAAGGTGGAAGCGATCCGCCAGGAAGCCCGCCAAGCGGCCAAGCCCGAACTTGACTGCATTGCCGAGCTCATGACCACGAAAGAGCAGATCGAGCAGACGATAGCGGGCCTCGATGAGAAAACGGCAGCCATCCGGGAAAAGATGGCCCTTGCCACGATCTTGCGCAGCACGTTGCCGCGCCCGTAACTCACACCCAACACAGAAAGAGGTTTCTACTATGTCCGTTCTCAGCACGATTGTCGCGAAGGTCACCGGCCGCCTGGCCACCAATACCAAAACATCGAGCCCACCTTTGCCGCACTCGCCACGCAAATCGCCGATGAGAAGGAGCCCGATGAGGCCGGCGTCCTGGAAACGTTAGAAGCATCCGGCAAGACCGTGGCCGACCTGGAAGCCGCGGTAAACACAATCCTTCACCGGCACCAATTGCAACAGACCGTCAAGCGCGGCGAAGGCGTCACCGCGGAGCGAGCGAGAATTGACCAGGCCGAAGCCGCCGCGCATGGAGAAGCTTATCGCCGCCGAAGACGCGTTTGAAAAGACCATCGCGCCCCTGATCGACCGGGCCCGCGAGCTTGACGGCATCGAGCGGCAAGCCCAGGCCGCCAAGGGCGAATTGCAATCGACGTGCGCAGAATGAAAACTTGCTCGCGGAACTGGCCGCGCTTGCCGAGGAGCGGCGCACCATGGTCCTGCTGCGATGAACTACATCGCAATCGGAAGGGCCTAGAAGCCGTGCGCTGAAAAAGAAGCCGAAGCCACGAGCCTAGGGAAACGCTCGATTGGCGATTGGAATAACAAAGACGCCGAGCTCGCCCAAGCGTGTGACGCAGCCAGCGTGAATGAACGCCGCTTACTCGCCGAGGTCAAGGACGGCTTGGCCGAGGCCAGCAACGTGTTAAAGGCGCATCGACGCGAAAGAGACCGCCATCCGCGCGAAAATGCTCGTCGCGGTCTAACCGTATTCGGCCCCATCACCGCCCGCCGCCATCCCCTGGCCTGCGGCGCGGTGTCTCCGGCCGGCCGCCCGTCCCCTTCGCCATTGTGGGACGGGCGGTTTCCCATGCCTTGGAGCTTGACGGGTTTTTTGGTCCAATGTTTTTCGGTACTACTTAGGAGTGAATTGTAATGCCTACCGTTGGAACCTCAGCCTTTGAAATCGTCGGCTCGCGGCGCACCAAGGTCTCGATTGACGACCCGCAGCAAGACTTGCTTTTCATCGCCACCGGCTCCGATAACGACGCGGTTATCATTCCCCAGATCGAAGCGCACTGCCGCCGTTCATCGCCCTCAATTCCCTATTCCTGGGCGTCATTACTCCCGTGCTGCAAACCTACGAAATCGAGCATAAGGGCAACGGCGTTTGGAACGGCGTGGCCCATTACGGCAAGCGTCAACCGCGGCAGACGGGCACCGCGTGGTTTCAATTCGACGCGACCGCCGGCACAACACATATCCAGATCAGCAAGGAGACGGTTAGCACCAATAACGAAGTCGGAGGCGTGTTACCGGACTTCCAAAACGTCATCGGCTTCAACGGCCAGACGGTAGACGGCTGCGATATTTCGATTCCCGTGTTCAAAGTCACCATCTCTTATTACTGCCCGACCTCAGACATCACCCAGGACTACATAAACGCGCTTACCGAAAACATCGGCACCAACGATGCACCATGGGGCCAATGGGACGAAGGCGAAGTCCTTTATCTCGGGACCGTGGGTCAGCCGCGGGGCTATGACGATTGGGAATTGACGATGCACTTTCTCGTAGCGAAAAACGAAACCCAGCTTAACGTCGGCAACATCACCCAGATAGCCAAGGATGGACACGATTACATTTGGGTGCTTTTCAAGAACGACGACAGCCCCAGCAAGCGGCTTATCATGGTCCCCGACGTGGCTTTTGTGGAACGGGTGTACGATAAGATTGACTTCACTAAGCTGGGCCTACCCGACAAGTGGGAAGCGGTCGGATTCTAAAACAACGTTCAGGGTCATTTAAGTGAAAAAATCCTTCGAGATCGGCGGCGTGGTAATTTGCTTTCCGGTCTGGCTTATCGGAAAACCAACCGAAAAAATAGGCGACCTTTTGAGGTCGGTTGACCTAGACGGAAATATCTCAACTCAGGTTTTCACCGACCAGGACGCTGCAGAGCGCTTTTGAAAAGCGGAGCCGTCCCCGACGAGGGCTATGTCCTGATGCCCATGGAGTGCCCCATGCAGCTCATTGGCTTACTCTGCGTGCTCCAATCAAAGGGATTCAGCCGCGTCCTACTTGACCCAAACAAAATAGGTGGAATGTCCGCCCCCATCCAAGACTTCATAAAACTCGCACTCAAGTGGTTTCCCTAGCGTGGTCAATGTTGACGAGATTGGCTTCAAGGAATACAAAAACCCGCGTCCAGCCAAAACCCATAACACACCCCGAATCATGCCGCAAGGCATTAGGCCCGCTCCCGTTTTGGCTGGACACCAATCGGAGCGGGCTTTTTTGCGGCGCGGATAGGCTAAAAAATGGCAAAATCACCCGAGACACCTCGGCCGCCAACGCCTCAGCCGGAACGAAGAAAGAACATACCCGCAGAGCAGCCACGGCCTTATGAGAGGCCAAGAGAACCTCCGCCGACCCACGCCCCTTTTCATGAGCCACGGCAGCCTATTGAACCACCTCCTGATGAGGATTAGCTGTCGTCTCGGGCTCAGCACATCCTGGCATCACTAGGGGTGCCTTATTCGGCGTTCCGGCGCAGCGCACGCCCTCCTCTCTAACTTGCTCATTGGTCCTTACCCCCCAATGCCTTTGATTCATATCGCGTTGACAGATATTTAAAAGCCATCCCCAGGGCGCCGGCTCCTCCGCGTTTAGACTATACTGTTTTTGTCTTAATTCTTGAAATCGCTCCGCGGCGTGATCGGGAATATTGGATTGCGATTCCCCGCGATTCTTTAGCTTCTGAAGTTCCGCGTCGATGCGAAGGTCACTCCAACATCGAAACATTTCATCGTAAAACTTCTCGTATTCTCCAAACGGAAGCACATTCAAAACAACAGCGAGCACCGCTGCCGCTATCGCCCAAACGATTTCTGTATTCTTCCAGCCTTCGTCCAGAAGTGCCAAGACGACCGCCACAACAGCGACGACTGCAACCGCGATCTTGGATGACTTATCAGCGAGTCCGTACCACCAAGCCAAACGCTGGCTGTATCGTTGGTTAATGTCGCAGTAGCAAATGAGATCAACGATCTTGTTTTTAAATTCTGAGTATGTCATCACGTTACTCACTTCAAGCTGGTATTAGGTTATCGGTCAATTCTTTATACATCATCGCCGGCCAACGATCCAGCGACACCTAACGCCCTCTCAACTCGCGATGGTCGGCGCTCGCGCGCGTGAGATTTATGATCGGCAAGCTAAGGAGCGTCAGCGAGATGGCGGAAAGGACGCTGGCAAAGGCAGGCCAAAACAGGTTCCGGCAAATTTACCGGAACCTATCCATAGCGACTCCCGCGATCAAGCAGGCAAAGCCGTGGGCGTGTCCGGAAAGTCACGGCTTCCTTTTGTGAGCCGGCTTTTCTTCCAGCAACTTGGCCGCCGCTTCCTTGCGGAGATCGGCAAGAATAGGGCGCAGCTTGTTACTCAGGAAGTCCGGGACCGACTCCCCAAAGATCGGCACCAACTTCTCGGCCAGGTCCGCCACATCCAGGTGCAAGCGAACCGGCCTTGTGTTCTCGTTCTTCTTAGCCATGTCATTTTCCAGCTGACGCGATATCGGTAACGGCATGGCTTTTGTAGCACTCATTCAGACCTCCCGCCTAGAGAAAACGGCCCCATTCACGCATTATAACAAAGTTTCTTTGTAACTCAATCGCGTAGTTATTAAAAATGGCAGAACGCCATTGCAACACTCGGTTACGTTGTTACAATGATACTCTAGTCCAACGCAACATACCCTTTC
The DNA here is from genome assembly GCA_963750865.1 of uncultured Planctomycetota bacterium. Classification (GTDB taxonomy): domain Bacteria; phylum Planctomycetota; class Planctomycetia; order Gemmatales; family Gemmataceae; genus CAVVSQ01. Next base: position 204,454 of record CAVVSQ010000004.1, on the reverse strand, counting down.
ACCCCGAGGAGCCCGCCATGCTCACAACCATGCTGGCCAGCAGCGCCGCCGCTCTGGTAGTCTCCGTGGCCACGTTGTTCCTATTCCCGACCTTTAGCCCGGATGTCTGCATTGCCCTTGGCATCGCGGCAGCCGCCCACGTTGCCGTTAAGCGTGAAATGCGCCGTCCCCTGTAAGAATCTCCCACCCCTTTCCCCTTATCACATGGAGCGTGAAATGTACGACCAACACTTTGAACGAACCCCGACAAACTTCCCCGAGGAAGAGCGCTTCATGAAGCGCTGCTATCGCCTACTGGCCAGCGTGCAAACAGTGGCCCACAGCACTCGCAAGGCCAAGCCGCGGCTCGCGCGTGACTTGGAAGGCTTCTATTGGCTTTTGGGCCGGCAAGTAAACAGCATTGAGAGCCAGCTACACCACCCGGGCCGATTGCGCACGTGGATGGATGAGGATGCGACCGCCAAGAACCCGCCCCCGTCCGAGATGCTCTTGGTTCGCTTGTTCGGCCTCACGCGCCAGGCCGCCGCCGCCGTAAGCATCGTTCACAACCACGTTGCAGAGCACGACGAAGACCGTGAGGCGTGCGATTGCGGCATCTGCCGGGACATTTGGGAACTGCACTGGCTCCTCGGAAAGGTCCGCCGGCTGTTCATGGAAGGCCGAAAGGCGGTGCACGCATGAGACCAGACGATAACACCCAACCCGCCCCGAAGGTATTCCAGCCCGAGGCCGCGCCGCCGATGTTTCCGACGTCGCCGACCGTCAAGTCAGTTCTCGACTGGTATGAGCAAAACTTGCTCACCAGGTATTCCCCCACCGCTTTGCAGGAGCGCCGGCGCCAGTGGGCCATGTTCAGGAAACATTGCGGTTCCTTGCTCGTGGAAGATGCCCGGGGGGCGGACCTCTTGGAGTTTCTCAGCGAGCAGAAAGGCGTCAAGTCAAACGAGACCCGCCGGCGCATCAAAGCTTCGATCAACCGGCCTTTCAACGTCGCCGCGGCCACGGGCCTGATCGGCAGGAACCCGTTCGCCGGTGTCAAAATCCCCAGAGGCAAGCGTGGCCGCGATTGGACCCGCGAGGAATACCAGGCCGCCATGCACTGCGCCCCGCCCCACTTCCGGCGCGTCATGGTCTTTATCAAGTTCTCAGGAGCCCGCCCCGGTGAAGTCCGCAATCTGGAATGGGACCAAGTTCGCACCGAGGTCGGCGCGATCATCATGGAGGACCATCAGAGCGCTACACCGGCCATGGCCCGCGCCGCATCTTCTTTAACGTCGTCATGGTCAAACTGCTGGCGTGGCTTGCGCACCAAGAAAAACGAGAAATTTGTGTTCACCAATATCCGCGGCAAGCCGTGGACAATTGGCTCTGTAGTGAAGCACATGCGAAGCCTGCGCAGGCGAGCCAAATTAAAGCTAGACGTGACCGCGCACGGAATCCGGCATATGTTCGCCACGGGCGCCATCATGGCCGGCGTGGATATTGCCACGCTTGCCCAACTGGTAGGCCACCGCGCACTCCGCACGACCGCCCGGTACGTCCACCTTTGCGACAAGGCCGACCACCTAAACGCGGCCATGGTGAAGGCCGTGCAGCGAGAACCAAAGAAAGGGGGCCAACCATGACACCAACCAAACCACGCAGGAAAGCCGCCCCGCAACTCGACGTTGGCACGCTGCTGGCGTCCCTGCAATCGCAGCTTGAGGAAACCCGCCGCCAACTCATGGAAGTGATGACGCGCCGGGATCCAAAGGACCTGACTGTCCGGGAAGTGGTTGACGCCTACCTTCGCGAGCTTCCCGACCCCATCGACCCCGAGCGCATGATCGACCGCCAGCGCTGTCTGACCGGTTTCGCGGCCTTGTGCGGCGAGAAGCGCGTGAGCGAATGCGGGCCGCTCGATCTCAATACCTTCCTCAGGAGCCGGCCACAGTGGAAATCAGATTGGACTAACAGCGGCCAATTGACGCACATCCGGCGCTGTTTCAACTGGGCGCGATCGGTCCGCCTTATTCGAGAATACCCCTTCCCCGGCGTGAAAGCATTCGAAGGGCAAAAGCGGCAAGCCCATGTCCGATGAGGTATACCGCATCTTCTTGCGCAATACGCCGGCAGCCTTCCGCCGTTTTCTTGTGTTCCTGAGATACACCGGCTGCCGCCCTGCCGAGGCGTCCCGCATGCGCTGGTCAAATATCGATTGGGAGCGGCAAATAGTTGTTTTGCATGAACATAAAACACAGAAGAAAACCGGCAAGCCGCGGATATTGGTCCTTCACCCCGTGCTGATAAAGTTGCTCCGCTACCAAGAGCGCAACGACACCGCGCTGGATGATTGGAAAGCGTACGGCCAAATGGCTTTGGACCATGCTCCGAAATGGTCCGGTCAAGGTGAAGGAAATCACGCGGGAAGCCCGCAAGCTGCGCATTACCGACCGCCGCCTATACCGTGCCCGCGAGACCCTTGGCGTCCAGTACAAGCGTGTCGGCGGGTGGGCGGGCAAAGGTTACACGCTGTACACGCTCACCAAGGAGCCGCCGGCAGAAGTCACCCAGCCCACTAACGGGGACGGTTTCGTGTTCACCAACTGGCGCCGCAACCCGTGGAACAAGCGGAGCCTGGCTTGCATCATGACGCACTGCACCGCAAACAGATCATCAAGCCCGGAATGAAGCTTTACGGCCTGCGCCACCGGCTGGCGACCGAACTGGTAAAGCGTGGCGTCAATTTCAAGGTGATCGCCAGCATCATGGGCCATTCCCAAATCTCGACGACCATGCTCTACGTCACCAGCGTGGGCGACGATACCAGCCTGTTGCTTACCGAAATCCAAAAGGTCAACCAGTGCCCCGTGAACTAAAGCCGCCCCCGCCCAGCGGTCGATAACCCTTGTGACTTCCCTTCGGTGCGCCCTGAGCCGGTCCGGTCCTTGGTTCGCCCAAGCGGCCCTCCGGCCCGGGGCTTTTCCCCGCATGCCAAAAGCCGCGACTATAAGCACGAACGGCCGGGCCATTCCTTGGCCCGGCCCTCCGTTTTTGGTACCGCAAGTGAGCTTATCGAACCCCTCGATGGATGGCCAACCGCGGCGAGAAAAGCGCGACTGGTGCACTCCGATCCTTGGCCGACACCCGCCCCCCAAGATGTTTTGGGATGCAATGCGCGACTTCGGTAAGATGCCGCTTTCCAATCGCGGCCCAAAGGGACGGACCATGAACCGAGAAATCGACCAGCTTCGCGCCGCCCGCACTAGCACCCAAAAGCTAGTCAACAAAATCCTAAGACTGATCGACAAAAAAGAAGCGACCGACCAAGACCTATGCTACGCCCGTCGCGCCGCAGAAATGGTGCGATTTATCTACCGCGACAACCAATTCCCGGTCACGGTCCCAATCGAGTGAAGGGTGTAGATGTTTTCTACACCCTGGTGTTTCGCGACTACCAATCCCCGTCACCAACCCCGCGGAGTAAACGCCCCCGCCACGCCGGACGCCCCCCAGGACCGCCCCGCCCGCGGCCAATGGCAAATCACGCACCGATAGGCCACGGGACGCGGGAGAAGCGAAACCAGAGCGATCATTCGGGGACATGCCAGACAGCGTTCCCAGCCGCGGGAACATGACGGGGACTTATTTCGTAACCACACACGACCCGAAAACCGTCATATTTCCAGGGAATCGGGACTTATTTCGTTAAATTCGTTTATTTCGTACTTAGGGGGGAAGGTGATTACCGCGGTCCCCTTGAAAGTTCCCGGTTGCGCCGGTTGTCACGGTTGTAATGACAACCCAGAAGGCGAAAAGTGGCCATAAGTGGCCTAAAGTTGTCAGGCGTTAAACATGCGTTTGGCGTGATAAAAGACAGAGTTTTATGCGGTTTTAAGAAATGACTGGCTTGCCTTCGAAGACCATTGCTCTATCCAATTGAGCTACGGGCGCGACATGGTGAAGTCTACCAGGCTGGCAGGCGTTGGCAAGGGAAAGCGGGCGGGTGTTATTCGGCTGTCGCTCGCGGCGTAGCGGACTCTGGAGGTGAAGAATCTTGCGATGAACTCACTGCGGCAATTGGCGGAGGATTGAGCCCACTCGTGGGCGGATCGTTTCGAAAAAAGACCATGCCGATCACGACCACCAGGCTGATGCCTAGGAAGAGGCCGAGTTTGGCGTCGTTGGGCACGGCAGGTTTACCTGGGACGTGAAAAAAAACGTGACTACTCCATTATGCGCGGCGGCGCTGGATTTTGAGCCGTTCCGCTCAGCCTTTAGATAAAATGGATGTTTTCGAAAGGTCAGAGTAGACACCAACCTCAAAGGCGGCATTTTCGCTGCTGCCAACGCAATCCTCAAATGCGGACAACGGATGGCATAGCGGGCGGCGTCCAGAGTCGCTATGATATGTCCTTGACGGGCTGCGCCCATCTCCCCTTCCGAGACGCTGCGTCAAGCCCGAAGGGAAACTTGGGGACGCCGGCCACTTTTCGAATGGCTGTGTCCTTTTTTATTTTCAAGGAGACTACATATTCAACATTTTGATCGCCAAGCACCGCAGGACCGCGGCCCGAGAATGAACGAGCAGATCCGCATCAGCCCGATCCGCCTCATCGGCGCCGGTGGCGAGCAACTGGGGCTAGTGCCGACTATTCAGGCGCTGGCAACGGCGCAGGAGGCCGGCCTCGATTTGGTCGAGGTGGCCGCCGACGAGCGACCGCCTGTGTGCAGGATCCTCGACTATGGCAAGCTGCGCTTTACCACGTCGCAAAAAGGAAACAAGTCCAAGAAGGTCCGCCAGCAGAAGGTGAAAGAAATCCGCCTGCGCCCGAAAACCGACGAGCATGATGTGAACACGCGGCGTCAATCAGGCACGCAAGTTTCTCGAGCACAACGACAAAGTGCAGGTCACCGTCATATTCCGCGGCCGGGAAATGCAGCACCAAGAGGAAGGCCGACGCGTGCTGAACTCGGTGCTGGAGAAGCTGGCCACCGCGGGCAAGGTCGAGCGCCCGCCGACGATGGACGGGAAAAAGATGACTGCCCTGATCATGCCCAACAAATCCGCGGCCAAGCCAAAGCCCAAGCCGCCCGTGGAAGCCAAGCCACCTGTTGAAAACAAACCCGCCGTGATCACGAAGCCGATTGCCGAACCAGGCTAATTCAATTCGTCGATTTTCGCTTCCGGGGAGTGTTTGCACCTCTGGTGGGGGCCCTGGTCTTCAAAACCAGTGGAGGGTTTGAACAAAGCTCTCAGTGGGTTCGATTCCCATACACTCCCGCCATTTACTCGGATCGATGGCGGCTTGCGATGACCATGCGTTCGGGTAAAATGAGGGAAAGCCCGTAAGGAGTCAATCATGACACCGGCACAAGTCGAAGAAAAAGTCATCGAACTGATCCATCGTGAGCCGTTTATACCGTTCATTATTGAATTTACGGACGGGCAAACATTGACGGTGCCGCATCCGCGGCTGGCGATAAACGGCGGGGGAGCGGGTTTCATTGGACCGGACGGCGGCTTGGTAGATGTGGACTTCAAATTCGTTCGTTCTATCCGTTTTGTCAGTGCTGAGGCAGTGGCATGACGAAAGACCAGTTTGATGCCGCCTACCGGGCATTCTATCGGCGCCGACCCTTTCGGGCCTTCTTCCTTGAATTCACGAGCGGCAGTCAACTTTTGATTAGCCACCCCGAGACCGTGAGGGAAGATTTTCCTTTTTACGTGATCCGCGTTCCCGACGGCGGCTATGTTGTGTTTGCAGCTGAAAGCGTCACTCGACTGCTGGACATGCCGATAGCAACTGCCAAATAGCTGGAACCCGCATCCAATACTCGAACAAGTCTTCCGCGCTGCGAAATCGGCGATTTATCGGGCAGTTATGCGAAGGGCGTTTGGCCAACCGCCAAGCCGGCCCGATTGCCCCGCCGTTAGCGGAAGGGCTAAAGCCTCGGATCGACCGGCTCGCTTTCCAGGGCGAGGACGCCGAAGACGCATTCGTGGACCCGTCGCAGCGGCTCCTTGCGAACGAATCGCTCCAGCCCCTCGATGCCCAGGGCGAACTCGCCGAGAGCGAGGGATCGCTTGTGGCCCAGACCGCGATTGCGAAGCCGGGAGATGTTCTCGTCGGCCGTGTAATCGGGGCCATAGATGATCCGCAGGTACTCCCTGCCCCGGCATTTCACGGCCGGTTGAGCAAGACCCCGCCCGCCACGGAGGATGAAGTCGAGCGGCTTGACCACCATGCCCTCGCCGCCCCGGCCTGTCAGTTCGGTCCACCAAGCGGCTCCTTCTGCGACCTTGGCCGGATCGGTCACGTCAACGATCTTGTAGGAAGTCGCCAGCAGCAGGTCCGGGTCCATGCCGGCAGACCTTCGCCAGCGTGTCCATGTGCCAGATGTGGTTCTTGTCCGTGTGGACACGGCCTTCGGAAGCCAGCAGATGAAACGGAGCCAGCTTCAAGTCGGTCAACGACGCCACCGACCAGCAATACTGCCGGTAGGCGGCGACGAACTGGCCGATATGCTCCTCGCGGCGCTGGCAGTCGCCCATGACCTGTTCGACCTTGGCTTTGTCCTCGCCGCCGAGACGCCCAGCCGCTTGCTCCAGCGAAGCGACCGCCCGTGGCAAGGAAGCCTGGCCTGCGGCTCCGACGGCTGCGTACTGGGTCTTGAGCAGTTCCTGGGCCTTGGCCGACCACGGCATCAGTTCGCAGTCCAGACAGACCCACTTCGTATCCAGTTCACTCCAGAAGTTCGCAGCGGTCAGAGCCGACCGCACCCGGTCAAGGAACTGCATCTCCAATGCCGGCTCGTTGAAGAACCGCCGTCCCGTGCGAGTGTAGACGATGCCGATTTCGCCTTCGGCAACGCCGAATCGTTCCCTGGCTGCTTGTTCGTCCTGGCAGACGATCACGACCGCCCTCGACCCCATGTGCTTCTCTTCGCAGATTACTTGCGGCGCACCCTGGCTGCGGAAGTAGTTGAACGCCTCGGCCGGGATGCTCCAGCAGGCCCGGCTCGCTGCTCGTCTCGCATGGCGACATCGTGGGCGGCAGGTAGATCAGCCATTTCGGGTTGGCGGCGAAACGGCTCATCACTTCCAGTGCCGCCGTGGCGTGGGCCTCCCGAATCGTGACGTTGCCACGCAGCCGAGTCGAGACGATCCGCTTGCCCAGCACATCTTCGGCATCAAGAACATCGTCGTGGGCCTGTTGCGCCGTGAGCTTTGGAGCCTGCTGTTCTTCGGGCCAGGAAGGGTCGGGCCGGTTCGCAGTAGGTGCGGACGGCGGGGACCGAGACGAACTCCTTCTCCGGGTAGCGCAAGGCGGTGAGCTTGCCGCCGAAGACGCAGCCGGTGTCGATGTTCACGGTGCGGTTGAGCCAGTCCGGTTCAGGAACGGGCGTGTGGCCGTAGACCACCATTGCCGAGCCCCGGTATTCCGCCGCCCAGTTGAAGCGAACGGGCAGGCCGAACTCGTCGGTCTCGCCGGTCGTCTCACCGTACAGGGCGAATTCCCGCACCTTGCCCGATCCTCGCCCTTGCATTTCGGCCTTCATGCCGGCGTGGGCGACGACCAGCTTGCCGTCATCGAGGACGTAGTGGCTCACCAGCCCGTCAAGGAATTCGGCCAGTTCCTTGCAGAAGGCCGCACGAATCTCGTCGGGCAAGGCGTCGATTTCGGCAAGGCTGTTCGCCAGGCCGTGCGTGATCTGGACATCCTTGCCCCGGAGTTTCCGCATCAGCTTCATGTCGTGGTTGCCGGGCACGCACAGGGCCGAGCCGCAGACCATCATGTTGCGCACCAGGCGCACGGTGTCCACGATGCGTGGGCCACGGTCCACCAGATCGCCAACGAAGACAGCCTTGCGGCCTTCGGGATGCGTAAAGGCGCTGTTGCCCCAGACCGGAGATTCAGCATCCAGTCGCTATCGGTGAGGTAGCCGAGTTGCTGGAGCAAGGCTTCAAGCTCGTCGCAGCAGCCGTGAACGTCACCGATGATGTCGAACGGGCCGTGTTCCTGCCGTTTGTCGTTCCACAGCGGCACCCGTTCAATCGTGGCCGCTTCGACCTCCTCGGGGCTTTCCAGCACGAACACATGGCGGAATCCTTCCCGTCGCAAGGCCACGGAGGGACCGGCGAAGTTGCGAGTGCTGCTGGCGAATGACGTGAGGACCGAAGTCCCGTTCGCTCCGAGAGACGGTTGCGATCCTGGCAAAGCCGTTCGGGAAGGTTCAGCACGATGGCGACCGGAAGGCAGTGGTACTTGCGGGCAAGTTCAACCAGCGGCTTGCGGGCCTCGGGCTGCACGTTGGTGGCGTCGATGACCGTCAGCCGTCCCAAGGCCAGACGCTGGGCGGCGATGTAATGCAGGAGGGCAAACGCTTCGTTCGTCACGGCCTGGTTGTTCTCGTCATCGCTGACCATGCCACGGCAAGCATCCGACGACAGCACTTCGGTCGGCAGGAAGTGCTTGCGGGCGAACGTGGTCTTGCCCGACCCGCTGGGGCCGATCAGGACGACGAGAGACAGGTTGGGGATGGAGATTTTCATCAGTTGAGGCGGCTCGAACAGTGCTGTCAGCATCAAGAGCTACTCACTTCGAATCCGGATTACGCCGGAACGTAGACGTACATCTGATGGGCGTAACTAGCTTGCCGTTTTGCCATTCACGGATGTTCGACCGCTGTTCGGCAACAGAATGCCGTCATGTCAATGATCTGGACAATCTCACGCTTGCCGTAGGATTCCAGCGACCGCACCACGTAACCGCAAGCTGGATGGCCCGCCGTTCGCATTTCTCGCCGGTGGGCAAGTGGTCGGGATCCCATTGCAAGCGCACGTCCGAGCTCGCCTCCGGCAGATGCCCACACTTCCCGGCTCTCATGGCGCCAGGCGTCGAACGACGAAGGAACAGCCTTGCGCCAATAGAGCATCGAAGAACTTCCGCTTCAACCGGACGGCCAAAACGACTTCCTGCCCTTCGGATTGCCCCCATTGACTTGCGATACATCATCCAGAGGAAGTTCGGCTTGATCGCAACTGCATCCGAGAATACTTGAACTCGCCGACAGAAGTAACCCTTCTCGCACTTCAAACTGTGCGAGCTCGGTGCGGTAGGCTTGGTAGACGATGATCGTGGCATCATCGAATTGCGCCAGGATATGCCGCCCATTCTGCGGCCAACGTTTATACTGCTCTGCGTATGGCGCAATTGAGCGCAGTAGGCGGTCCTTCATGTCAATGTACCTCGTTACGCTTTCTTGCCGAGCCGGATGCGCACCAGCAGGTCGTGCAGCGCCGCCGCCCCGCTTGGAGCTTCCGGCAGCTTGCTCTCCTGATATGCCTGCTCCAGTTCGGCCCGCAGCCGTTCGTACTCCCGCTGATGAAATGCCAGGTCCGCCTTCTCCAGCCGTCCTTTCTCGGTGCCCGCTACCTTTCGCTCGATCAGTTCGGGGATGTACGGCAGCCTGAAGCCCTCGTTCAGCGTCCCAGGTTGGCCTGGACCTCGCCCGTCCGCATCAGGTGAATGCCGGTCAGCAGCACCCGGTACACGTACAGCAGCGGCTTGACGTGCGGCGGGTCTTCCTTCTGGAACAGCTTCCACTGCGTCTCGGCGAATCCCAGGTAGTGGTGGGCGTGGTGCCGGGTGATGCAGTTCTTGGCGATCTCCTTCAGTTCCGCGTGTTCCGGCGTCGTGTGGACGACCAGCGGCGACAAGACTTGCTCCAGCACATAGCCGTTCTTCTTCAGCAGCAGGCCGAAGAACTTGCGGGCGTCGTGCGTGACCAGATCGATCTCCAGGCCGTCGTGGACTCCCGACTTCTCGACCGTCTCCTGGCCGGTCTTCAGCCCGACCACTTCCTCCAGCGGCAGCAGATGCACGCCCCGCAGGTCGTAGTCCGAGTCCGGCGACGGAAAGCCGTACAGGTGCGCCCCGCTGATCGTGGCGAAGAGCAGCGGATACGGATGCTGTTCGACCTGCTTGAGCAAGCGTGGATCGTTCATCATGGCAGGTTCTCCGACAGAGCCAAGCGGCGGGCCTCGATCAGAAACGCATTGGCCCTCTCGTAGTCCGGGCGCTCCGGCAGCTTCGTCGCTTCCGAGGCGGCGTTGAATTCGTGGTGCAGCCGCTTCCGCCAGTCCTCGACCTCCTCCCACGGCATCTCGCCCCGCCGGATCGCCAGCAGTTTGTCCCGATGCTCCTCCACCCTCACCGGCACGAAGCCCTCTCGCATGATGCTGATGCCCGAGAGCAGCAGCCGGATCAGGTGCATGACGTGCTTCCACTTCACCTGGCCCTGGTTGCGCAGGTCGGCCTGCATCTTCTTGAACTGCGACAGGACGTAGCCGTTGTACGTCTGGTACACCATGCGGGAGAGGAAGATCGACCGCATCGCCAGCAGCTTCTCGGCCAGCGGCGTCGCCTTCTCGACCATCGGAGTGTAGAGGCATTCCAGCACGTTCGGGTTCGCCTTGAGCGCCAGCACCAGGAACTTCTGGATTTCCCAGTAGGCTTCCTGGGTGTCGTCGTTTTCCAGTTGGTCCGGCACGCCGTAGAGCGACCAGTGCAGATCGGCGGGCGGCAGGTAGATGCCCCGGCGGTCGATGTCCGAATCCTCCCCGGCCAGGCCATACGCCTGCGAGCCGATGACGCAGCGGTAGATGACCCGTTCGTACAGGTTGCAGCGAACAGCCGTGATGCCGGTGTCGCCGATCTCGGACTCCTTGTAACGGGCCAGCATCGTCAGTTGGTCCCGGTTCAGCGATTCCTCGATGCCGTCGGCAAACCGCACCCGGTACGGATGATCCAGGTCTGCCGGGGAGCGAACGACGACGCCGACCGAGCCACGGGGATGCAGCACCTTGCCGTTCTGGCCGAGGACTTCGACCAGCGTCACGACCTGCGTGCCGAGCGAGTAGATCAGGTTCGGATGGTAGTGGACTCGATCCGTCATGAAAATGTTTCTCCGAGGCTTTGGAGAGCACATTGAAGGGACATCACCACATTCGAGTCGTCGTTTCGATGGCGTTCATATTGTTCTCTCAGTGCAGGGAGCGACGTTTGATCTTTCATGAAAGCCAACGCAAAGCCTGCTGCCCGACGCACCATCATGTGCGGGTCGTCAATCATACAAAGCAGCTTGGAAGTTGCCGCCTTCTCGCCGAATTGACCGAGAACATTGCAAGCCACTTCTCGAACAAAAGGATCTTGCGATTGAAGCAAGTTCATCATTTTCGGGACGATTTCCTTTTCCCGCCGCTTCAACAATGCTTTTTCGGCCTTGGCTCCCAATCCCTCCCAGGAAAGAGTGTCGAGCATATGGATCAGCACATCGAGCGGCATGTCTGGTCGATCCAGTATTGCTTTCGCCGAGCGATATTTGATTTTCGGATTGTTGCTCGCATACAAACGGAGCCAGGTTTCAATGGTTGGCATATCAATCCTTCCTATCAAACACCCCCATCTGCGTCGGCGGGCCGAACTCGGCATGTTCCGGTCCCCACGGGCAAGAACCGCACGGCATAGCCAAAGCGGGTGGCGATGCCGGACGCCCACTCTTGAAACTCCTGCCGGGTCCACTCAAAGCGGTGGTCAGGATGACGGAATTTCCCCGCTGGCAGTGCTTCCCAGGTCACGTTGTATTCCCGGTTTGGCGTGGTCAACACGATTGTCCTGGGCCTGGCGAACTCAAACAGCACCCGCTCAAACGCCAGCAGCCGGGGTGGGTCAAGGTGTTCCACGACCTCGACAACGGCGGCGGCATCGAAGCCTTCCAGCCGTTTGTCCCGGTACATGAGCGAGCCGTGCATCAGCTTGAGCCGGTTGGCCTGCATCGTCGGCAGGCGGTCCATCTTCAACCGGCGCTGGGCCGCTTCCAGGGTGCGGATCGAAACGTCCAGGCCCACGATCTCCTCGAACTGCTTGTCTCTGAGCAGTTCTCGGATCAGCTTGCCTTCACCGCAGCCCAGGTCGAGAACACGCTTGGCTCCGCTTGATCGAAGCGAGGCCACGACCGCACCAAGCCGCTGTTCGTTGAGGCTGATGGGCTTTTCCAAAATCTCCTCGGCCCGCTCTTTCGGTTGCTCGTCCTCTTCCGCTTCGTCCGGCTCTTCTTCTTGGACCAGGCGAGATAGTGCCAGCCGGAAAAGGCTCGGCTGAAACTTCAGAGTAGCGCCGGGTGATCTCTTCTTTTTCAGGATGACCTGCCAACCAGCCCTCTCCCTTGGCCAACAGCTTCTCCATCTCGTCGTCGCCCACCCAGTAATGCTTGCGGTTGTCGAAGACTGGGATCAGGACGTAAAGGTGGGTCAGCAAATCGGCCAGCGTGGTCGTCTTGCGGACGGTTACGGAGAAGTACGGGCTGTCGCCCCATTCGGGAAAGCGTTCATCCAAGCGGGGAGCCCACCGCATCCACTTTGTAACCCAGCGGCTCGAAAACGCGGTGGAGAAACCGCTCGCCGCCGCGCACCGGCAGCACATCGAGCCGGGCGTCGAGGGGGATGGCGGTTGTCACCAGTTCGGGTCGATCCTTGCAGCGGCCCTGGAGTGCCGACCCGAAGACCTGGGCGATGGCAACGCTCATGAACGATGACGCCGTGTAAGGCCGGTCGTTGACATACTGCGCCAGCAAGAAGCTCTGGTCGGGATTCTTGCCACGGACCAGGCCCACCGAGTCCACGTCGAGCAGCAGGCAAGCCGTGCAGCGCTCCGAGCCAACTTCGGGGTAATAGACGTGGGCCTTGCCGAAGCTCAAGTCGAACGACTGGAACCGCTCCGGGTGCTTGTGGAGCAAGAAGCCCAGGTCGCTGGCCCGCTCGTGCGTCGTGGTAATGGTCAACAACATTCTTCACGCCTTTGGCAATGGCAATGGCTTCGCTATCCCTCACGGGTTTCAGAAAGGACACGGCTCGGCACGCGGGGGTTCAAGTGTTATCGTTCAACGGAAGATGAGATAGCCACTATGGTTACGAAGCCGGGAAGGGACTGTCAATATCGCGCTCTTTAAAAAAACGCGGCAAACAACCAAGGGATAAAGAGTTGTGTCGGATCCTACCATTGTGTGCTGTCTGGAAGCTTTTCATAATGGTCTCATGGTGCGTCGCAAACTCACGAAGATAATGGCTTTGCGACGTCGGACCATTGTGAAACGTTAGGTCGGTGGTTGCACAATGGTCCCAGCGCCAAATACGAATCCACGAAACACACGAAGTTTACTTCTTCTTCCCTTCCCCAATCACCCACAAATGCACGTCATACTCATCGCCATCCTCGGCGGTGAAGGTTTCCGTGCGCGCCGGTTTCCAATCGCCCATGAGGAAGCGGTGCGAGACGATGCGACTGCCGGGTTTCAGCGTCTTTTGGAGAATGGGCCGTAGGCGGACGTTGATGTCGTCGCCCATATAGAGTAGGACGACGCTGGCTTCCGAGAGGTCTTTGATGTCGAGCACATCGCCGACGCGGAAGGTGACTTTGTCCTCGACCTTGTGGTTTTTGGCGTTTTGCTTGGATTCCTTGATGCGCTCGGGGTCGAGGTCGATGCCGACGCCGCGCTTGGCGCCGAAGTCTTGGACCGCCTGGATGACAAGGCGGCCATCGCCGCAGCCAAGATCGAAGACCACGTCGTCCTTGGTGACCTTGCCGAGTTGGCACATTTTGGCCACCACGTCCTCGGGCGTCGGGACGTAGCGAATCTTGATCTTCTCTGTGTCATAAGCCTTGGTCAAATCGACCACGACGAGATTGCTCTTGGCGTCAGCGGGGACTTTGCGGGTGCGCGTGAACTTGGTGTAGTTGTTCGGTTCCCACGTCGCCGTGACCGTGTGGTAGGCTTTGCCTTTTAGGGGCTCCGTGACGGTGATGCGGCGATCGGTGCCGGTTCCCTCGATTTCCTTTTGGTTCACCTTGACGACGGCGTCTTCCTGAGGGACCAGCACCTTGAGGGTTAAGCCTTTGGGCTCTTCCACGCCCCTAGACGGCAAGCCGATGACCAATACCAGCAGCAGCGATGTCGCCAAGTTCCGTCGCATAAGTCCTCCGAAGTGAAGTGCCAAGTGATCGCGTCAATCAATAAAGTAAGGGAAGGACCATCACTCGGCGAGACAAAGCATGGCGCAACCTCTGGCGAAATTGGCGCTCGCGGACGGCACCGTCTTCACGGGTCACAGCTTCGGCGGCACCGGTGAAGTGTTCGGCGAAGTCGTTTTCAACACCAGCATGACTGGCTATCAGGAAGTGTTGACCGATCCGTCCTACAAGGGCCAGATCGTCACCATGACTTATCCGCTCATCGGCAACTATGGTACGAATGCCGAGGACCTTGAATCGCGGCGGCCGCAGATCGAAGGGTTCGTGGTTCGCGAACTGACGCGCATTCCCAGCAACTTCCGGTCGACCAGCTCGTTGGAAACTTACTTGGCCGATAACCAAGTTCTGGGTATCGCGGGCCTCGATACGCGCGCCTTGGTGCGCCGCATCCGTGTGCGTGGAGCCATGACCGGCGTATTGTCCACGACTGACCTAGACAATGTTTCTCTCGTCAACAAGGCGCGGACCAGCCCCAATATCGTTGGCCGGGATTTGACGAAAAGCGTCATGCCCGACAAATCGTTTGTTTGGAAGGATGGCTGGAACACACCGCTTGGACATCAGGATTTGCGGGCCGGCGGCAAGTTACACCGCGTGGTGGCCATGGATTTCGGCATGAAATGGAACATCCTGCGCTGCTTGATCGAGATCGGCTGCCAGGTGACGGTCGTCCCGGGCACCGCCTCGGCGGCGGATGTGTTAAAGCTTGAACCGGACGGCGTGTTTCTGTCCAATGGCCCAGGCGATCCCGAACCGCTGGGTTACGCCCACGAGACGATTCGGCAGCTTGTCGGCAAGAAGCCGGTATTTGGCATTTGCTTGGGACATCAACTGTTAGGTTTGGCGTTGGGGCGAAAACCTTCAAGCTCAAGTTCGGGCATCGGGGGGCCAACCAGCCGGTCCTCAACCAACAGACGAAAAGAGTCGAGATTACCACGCAGAATCATGGTTTTGCCGTCGATGCGCAATCGCTGCCGGCGGACATGGAAGCCACCCATGTCAACTTGAACGACGGCACGCTCGAAGGCATGCGGCATCGCCGGTATCCGGTCTTCAGCGTGCAATATCATCCGGAGGCAGCAGCAGGGCCGCATGATAGCAGTTATTTGTTCGAGGATTTTCGGAGGTTGATGGAGTAAACCGCTTAGCTTTTCGGCGGGTGGCACGCCCTGAGGTACTCGGAAGGGCGTGGATCCGATAAAAGACCACGCCCTTCCGAGTACCTCAGGGCGTGCCACCCAGCGGCTTCCATTAAACATCGCTAGGAATTCTATTCTTTCGGCAGCTTCGGCGCTAGACGATTGTGGATGCTGAGTTGGCTCGTGGGCACTTGCACGGCGATGAGGGCGAAAGCGGTGGCGTAGGCCGGCGTTTCACTGCCGCTGCTTTGGATCCAGCCCTTGAGAGGCCAGGAGCCATCGGCTTGCTGCCAGGCGAGCAGATCCTTTTGAACAGCTTGCAGGTAGCCCTTGGTCTTGCTCTCGAATTGCTTGTCGCCCTTGTATTCCTGGTAGAGCAGGTGCATGCCCATCGAGCCGTAGAAGTGGCCATAATAAGGGAAACGTTCGTTGCTGATCGTCGCCGGCGTGATCTTTTGCAGGAAATTGAAACCGTTGATCATGACCTGGAAGTCAAACTTTTCCATCAGCCCCAGGGTGGCCACGGCGGCGGCGGTCCCTTCTTTCATGCTGGTGCCGTCGCCGAGCTGGTAATTGAAGCCGCCGTCTTTCGCCTGGCATTTCTTCAGATATTGGAAGCCCTTGTCAAGCACCTTTTCATCGATGGGAATGCCGAAGTTGCGGGCTGACACCAGAGCCTGCACCGCGCAAACGGTCGTCGAGCCCTCGTGCTGATTGGGCGAGTTCGGCGTGTACCACCAGCCGCCTGATAGCGATTGGTTGTCGGCGATGATCTTGACCGCCGCGGTCACCGCCGCGCGGACTTTTTTAATATCCAAGTCGGGCTTTACTTTACAAAATAGCGTGCGGCCATACGCCTCGGCGAGTGCCAAGGTGCCGAAGCCCTGTCCGTGAATCCAGGAATGACCGTTGGGAGCAAACATGCCGTTGTTTTGATTGGCCAAAAGAAACGCCAGGCCCTTGACGAGCGCTTTGCCATGAGGGCCGTCAAAAGGCTCGGCGCTGTCGGATAGATAGCCCAGGCAGGCGAACGAAGTCGTCGCGATCGTGTACGTCTTGCCCCAGGAACCGTCCTTGGCTTGGTTCTTGGTCAACCAGTCGAGGCCCTTGTTTTTGGCGGAAGTGATTAATTGCGCGTGCGCGTCAGTCGCGGCCGGCTTAGCGTCTTGCGCCAGGCGGGCACTTGCGCGGCGAGAAAGACTAGTCCACAAATCGCGAATCTCACGCAGCGCATTGGAACCTCCCGGACCAGACGAAACCTTTGTATTGTTTGCAACGCAGTTTCTCTTTATGAGACGATTATGGGTGGCAAATGGATTGAATCGTAAGTTGGGTTTTCAAACTGACCGAAGTTGATCGGCGGCGAGAATGGAGTGCAGCCCAATTAACGGTCAGGTTGGAAACCTAACCTACGCCTAAAACCGCATTAGCCGGCCCAGCAAAATACCCACGACCAAGATAAGCAACGCCACCAATATCCATGCCCAGGCACCGTGAGATTCCGGCCTGGCTTTCTTTTTGGGCGGCTTGGGCGTTTCCTCAAGCTCATCGACCTTGCACGGTTGACGGCAATTGCGGCAGTTGATTTTTTTGCCGGCAAGTTCCTGGCTGACCTGGTAGGTTTCATTGCAAAACGGGCAGGTAAAAGTGACCTCGGGACCGACCCCTGCCGCCGGAATGACTTCCTCCGCCGATTCATCCTTGCGCGCCTGGGCGGCGAAAAGGACGCGGGCGGCAAAGTTTTCCATCTTGTCGTGCGTCAGCGGGATGAGCAGCTTCTTGCACCTGGGGCATTGAATTTCCTTGCCGACATATTCGTCGGGCACTGTTGCACGGTGGCCACAGGCGCATTCGATTTGCAAAGGCACGCTAAACTCGGCGGCAATCAAGGTTGCACGAAACGCTGGCTTGATTATGGCTCAGCGAGAATGACAAGTCCAGCCGAGTCGCGACCATCCGAGCCGCGCCCGTTAGGAAGCGGCCAACCGTCAGCAGGCCGGTGGCCGCTTCCAAGCCGCGCGGCTGCGGATGTGAAGCGCCGCGCGATCTGGGCGCCGCGTCGATGGATTTTGGGACATGTGCTACAGTCGCCGGCTGTAATTGACGAGCAATAAGGCCAGGCCTCGGAGGTGTTCGAGCGGGATTGCCAAGGCGAGTTCCCGAGCCTGTTGGCTCTCCCCTTTCTGCATGAGGTCAGCGACCTCCCAATAGGTTTGGAATGCAATCTCGTGCATGGCACAAGCCCTCCAAAGAATAGGAGTGGGAAAAGCAAACAAACCTTGCCCACGTTTTGTGGACGGTGCCGACGAACTTGAGAGAATGCACGTGGTATTTCGAAATTCCCCGCGCTGCAAGCCTGTCCCGAATGAAATCATCAGAACAATTAACGATCACCTAATTTCGCCAAATTGCGTATTAAGGAGCCGCGCACGTAGTAAGCGGTTTTCCCATGGCGAACCGGTTCATCGGTTTGCTGCGACTCGCGGCTCGATATTGGCACGGGTTTTGCGAAAACTTGACGCTTCGATAGCTGGCAGCGGCGGAGATAACCTGTGTCACAGGCGGCGTTCTATTGGTGCGGCTCCATCTTCCTGTGGTCGTTACTCACCGGGCTGGGCATCCCGCCGCTTCCCGAGGAAGCAGGCATTTTGTATGCGGCCAGTTTGGCGGCACTGCACCCCCAAGTTCATTGGTTCGAAGCGTGGCCGGCGGCGTCGCTGGGGATCATGGCGGCCGACCTGGTGCTCTATGGCATCGGCCGGTTATGGGGGCAAAAAGTATTGGCCAGCCGCTGGGTAGGCCGCATCCTGGATACAAAAAAACGCGAGCGGATCGAAGGGCGCTTTCACCAGCACGGCATGAAGTTTCTCCTGGTGGCCCGCTTGCTCCCGCCGCTTCGCACCGGCGTCTTCATCGTCGCGGGAACCATTCGCTTTTCGCTAGTCAAGTTTTTGATCGCCGATGCCATCTATGGCGTGGTGGGAGTCGGTTTGGTCTTTTTCGGGGGCACTGCACTCGTCTGCATTGATCCACGAAGTCGGCTATTGGTTGCTGGGGGTGCTGGGGACTTGTATCATCGTCGGCCGGGATCGGTCTTTTACTTTTACCGCAAGCGGGCAGGGCAACTCCGGTTGATTCTTTTCTTTCCCACCTTTACAACCGGTGCCGGATTTATTCGCCTATCATGGTGCAGGGACGCGCTATGCCTATTGCCCCCAGTTTGCCGGAACAACCTGAAAACGTTTGGCCTATTCGTACGCTGGCATTCACGTTGATTCTCGGCACGGCCCTGCTTCGCTTGGCATACCTGCTCAACGACTGCCCTCTCGATCTGGCGCCGGACGAAGCCCATTACTGGCATTGGTCGCAACGGCTTGATTGGAGTTATTACAGCAAAGGTCCGCTGGTCGCGCTGCTGATTCGCGCGAGCTGTTGGGCTTTTCGGCACTGGTCGGAGACCATGTCCGGGACAATCAATGACGGCCGTGCGCTTGCCGGCCGTTATTTGCGGCGCCCTATTGCTCACGAGTCTTTACGTCCTGACGACGCTGCTGCTGCGCAAAGAAAAATGGGCGCTGATGGTCGTCATTTTGGCGCTGACGTTGCCGATCATCGCCGCGGGCTCGTTGCTCATGACCATCGACGCGCCGTACACGTGTTGCTGGGGTTGGGCGCTGGTTTTTGTTTATCGTGCGCTGTTTCGGGAGTCGCCGCGATCCTGGCTTCCGGCGGGGCTTTGCCTGGCCCTTGGTGTGCTCGCGAAGTATACGATGGTGCTGTTCGTGCCCATGCTCGGTCTGTTTTTGCTGGCCACTCCGGTCATGCGCATTCACCTTCGCCGGCCGGGCTTCTGGATGATGGTTTCGCTAGGTGCCCTTGGAGGAGTGCCGATCCTGATATGGAACTTGCAAAACGATTGGATCACGCTGCGGCATACGCTGGGTAGCCATGTGGGCATGCAGAGCGACAATCCGAGCATCCGCTGGTTGGGCCCGCTTGTTTATGTCGGCATGCAATGCGGTCTTTTTTTGGTCTACTGGTTCATCGTTTGGGCAATGGCGATGGTGGCGCATCGGCCGGGTCGCGAGAGACGGCCTGAATACCGCTTCCTGTGGTTCATGTCGGTGCCCATGTTTGTGTTCTTCATGTTGTTTAGCCTCAAGAACGGCGGCGGCGAGCCGAACTGGCCGATCACCGCATATCTCTCGGGCATGGTCCTGGCGTGTGCCTGGCTGCTCGAGCAGTTTCACTCACCCAGGGTTTGGTTGCGGCGCACCACCTGGATCATGGCGCCGGCCATGGCGCTGGTGGGGCTAACGCTCACGATTTTGATTCACCAGCCGCGTCTGCTATTGCCGGTGCTGGCGCGTCTTGCCGGAACGCCAACCAGCACCAATCCCATGCCCCTACGCCGCTTGGACGCCACATGCCGGTTGCGTGGTTTTCGCGCTGGGCTGGCGGCAGACATTGATCAGTTGCGCGGCGCAGTTACGCGCGCAAGGGATCGAGCCGGTGCTGGCCGGCGCCAATTGGAACCTGCCCGGCGAAATATCTTTTTACTGCCAAGGGCATCCCGCAGTGTATTCGTTCGGCGGCGGTATCGGCGAGCGCCATAGCCAATATGATTTATGGCGTCCCGATCCGGTGGCGGAGCCGGGCCCATTCCAAGGTCAAACGTTCATCGTCGTGGGCGCGCGCCCGGATCTGCTACGCAGCGCCTTCGATCAAGTGGGCCCCTCCCACGAGGTTGTCTTCCGCGATGTGGGCCAACCTCTCAGCGCCTGGACCGTCACCGTGTGTCATGGCTACCACGGATTCCCTGCCGACATCGTCAAGAATCGGGACAAATACTAAGGCGTGCGGGGGGGCGTCAGTCCCCTGTCTTTGGATGTCCCACCCGCGCTCCGCTGCGCGTCGCGGCTAAACTAAAGATGGGTCAATGCAAGTTCCGATGATGTACAAGATATCGTCCCGATGCACACCCGGACCCGCTCATGTCAAACCTGATCGCCCAAGCACAGACGCCGGCTCCACCGAAATCCAAGTCAAAAAGACGTTCCTGGCGGTGGAAATCCCTCGCGATCATCGTCGTGGGGTTGACAGGCATTTTGCTTTTGGAAGTGGGCCGTGTCGCCGTGGGCCCTAACTTCCACCAAGTCATCGAAGGCCGGCTTTATCGGGCGGCGCAGCCAAGCGCCGCATCGCTCGAACGATACATTCATGCTTATGGCATTCGGACAGTCATTAACCTCCGCGGCCCCAATCCTGGTGAGGACTGGTTCGATGAAGAAGAGCGCGTCGCCAAGCGCTGCGGCGTGGACTTCATCAGCGTCAACATGTCCGCGAGTGACAAGCCACAGGAACAGAATCTCAAGCTACTCATCGAGACGTTCGAGCAATGTCCGACGCCAATACTCCTCCACTGCACCAGCGGCAGCGATCGCTCCGGCTTCGCCAGTGCTTGCTATCTTTTATTGAAAACTGCCACATCTTTAGCGGAAGCGCGCTCGCAACTTAGCCTGCGTTTCGGCCACTTTGGCTGGGGCCGGGCCGGTTGCCTGAACCAAGTTCTCGACCAATACGAAGGTTGGCTGCGCACTCAGTCACTCGTCCATCACCCCGAGCACTTCCGCCATTGGGCCACTGCGTTTTATCAGAAAGACGATTGGCCGAAATGAGCAATACCCGTATCCGCGGGATTCGGAGTGCCTCATCCCGCGGTTCGGCATTCTCATTATCCTTTGCCCATTAGCTTTTCGATAATGTAAAGCTCCAACCCTTCATAGTCGCGCTCGTTGCGATAGGCCTCGATGCGATTGGCGTCAACCGAACGAGCGACATCCAAAAGGCGGAGAAAGAGGGTCCGGCTGTTGGCTAAATGCTTGGTTTGGTCGGCAGCGCGGCGTGGTGCGCATCGCCTTGACGTCGAGGCCGATGCAGCCGTCGAAGCCGCCGCGCTCGAGCACCCAGACTTGATTGAAGGCACGGCGTAGATCGACCGAGCCAAAGGTCTTGTCCTGATCGTATTTGAGCCCGTTTTGATCGTTCAGGTGCACGCTCCAAAGCTTGCCATGCCAGAGGACATAGGCCATGTCGTCGGAAGGATCGAGACCGGCCAAGATGGAATGGGCCGACTCGATCAGCACGCCGACGCGCTCAGGGTGGACGGTGCGGTAAGTCAGGCCCATGAAGTGGCCGGGCGTCGGCAGATAAGCCTGGTCCATCGGCTCATTCGGCTTCATTTCGCCTAGAATGCGGATATTGGGGTCGTATTCAAGAAGAGTGTTGATGGCCTCCACGATCCGGTCCACCGCCCCTATCGGATCCTTGGCCTCACGGATATAGGTTCCTTCGCGCGCGAGCCACAAGACGATGTCGCGCGTGCCCATGACGTGGGCGATGTCCACGGCACGCTTGGAACGTTCGATGGCATATTTGTGGTCACTCGGGTTATTGGACGTGAACGCGCCATCGATGGTCTTGGGATGCTCCCAAAGTCGCGGCGCAATAAACTCGCAGAAGAGACCTTCGCCATCGAGCAGCTTGCGAACCTTGGCCGCACCCTTCAAAGTGGCCGCGTGATCCAGGTCCGCCTCCACGACATCGTCGTCGTGCATTTGCACGCCGTCGAAGCCAAGCTTCTTATACTCGCGCACTTTAGCGGCGAAGCCGACCTCCTTGCGGACGGCAGGTCCAAAGGGATCGGCGCCCATGCTGATGTTCCACGGTCCGAACGTGAACCGATAATTTCCCTTTTTTTTCGCGATTGCCATTCAAGTGTTCCCCTCAAGAATGCCGATAATACAAGTTGCCGCTATGCCCATCCTAATCTGGGTAGGCCTGCCAAACTTTGCGGATCTTGGGAGCTTCACCGCTCGCCAAATCTAATGTAGAAATCCGAGCTTATTTTTCTTCCCCACGGTGTATTTATGGAACGTTTGACGATCGTTTGCAACAGTTGCGAACGCCTCTGGTCGGTCGCCTGCACCCTCAGCATTTATGAACAGCAAGCCATGGAATCACGCCCTTGCCCGCACTGCGGCGCATATACGTTGTCGTGCCAAAGCGTTCAAGCCATGGTAAGCGTGGACACACGGCGGGTTTCGTGGTCTTCCTTCGCCGCGTAGACCTACTGGGAACGCCAATCTCCCGATTGGCGTCTCACATCAGCCAATCGGAGATTGGCATTCCCAGATCTCCCTGGAAATTAATCTTCCTCAGGCTAAAATCAACGCTAGTCGAGCAGGCGCATTCCTGCGACACCAACCCGAAGCGTAAGCGAGGGATCCCTCGCTTACGCTTCGGGTTGGTGTCGCGGAATCATGCCTTGTCATTTAGGTAAAGGCCCCCAAGGAAGAACTCACCATGTCCCACGATGTTTCGGAAAGCCCGGCCGCTCTGGAAGATTTGTTCACGGACGAGCAATGGCGTGATTTTCATAGGGAAGACACTCGGGCAGGCGGTGCCGTGGTGATGCTGATGCTGGGCATCTTCATCATCGGCGTGGTGCTCTATTCCATCGTGAACATCACGCTGTGAACCAAGAGTCGGTCGCGATTGGCACCTTGCACGTCTATGTCGCCTTCGATTGGGGCGAGCAAATTCGGTTGGACCAGGCGGAACGTCAGGTTCCAGCGTCGCGACAAGAACTGCCGCGCGCGCAGGCGCACGCCGCCCTCATTCACCTATCGGCCGCTGCCGTTGCACCTGGTTCTCGAGCCGATCGCCTTGGAATTGCCGGAATTGGGCGCCGTCAAGGCGCCGCGGGCTTGACCCTCTTCGATTTCGGGGCCGTCAGTCTCGCGCTCCGCGTGCCTTTTGCGTTGCCGCTGCCCGCGCTGGTGCGCTTGGCCGGCGCCTTGGCCGAGCCAGTGCGCTGGTGCAAAAGGCGCGTGCGCTTTTGGAACCTTTGTTCGGGCAGATTTTGCCTGCGATTGACCAGCCTTGTTGGCAAACCGATCTTAGCGAGGAATACTTCGTCTTTCAGCTTTCGCCATCGGACCGACCTTTGGAAAAGGATACCACGGCCCTCGCCGGCCTGGTGCATTTGGAAAGCGCGACGCTAAGTGCCGGCGAGGTCGCCGAGGCGGTGCGATTGCAGCTCAGCTATACCCCCGAAGACGTTTTCATCGCCGATTGGAGCGCTGCTGTTTTGATCGATCGCGATTGCGAAGAGACGTTGCAAGCGGTCGAATTCGCGAACCTGCAACTCTTGGAACTCAGGCACATCGACAATCGATTGGATAATAGCTTGGCCGAAGCCGCGCGCGCCATCGAGCCGTGGACGCGCTTGCGCTTGCCATTCTGGCGTGTGCACGGCAGGAAGCTGCGCGTGTTGGGGGAATTGAAAGTCGAGGCATATGCCCTATTCGAGCGAACGGGCAATGCGCTCAAGCTCGTCGGCGATCCCTATCTGGCACGGGTTTACCGCCTTTTGGCCACGCGCTTTCACCTGGATACATGGGAAGAGAACATCCAACGCAAGCTTGAAGTGGCCGAGAGCGTTTATCAGGTCGTCAGCGACCAGGCGAGTCACTTTCGGGCGGAATTTCTCGAGATCGTCGTGGTGCTGCTGATCGTGATCGAGATCGTGCTGGCGTTCCTGCATTAGGGGTGGTTGGTCGCTTCGGTCGCCTTGGCGTTGTTGGCGAACTTGCCGTTGACGACGCTACCTAGGTGTTGAACGACGAGAATCACCACGACCAAGATCGTGGATATGCACACCAGATATTCGAGGGCAGTGGCACCGCGGCGGGGCTTACGGGTCAGCGGGGATTTTTCGGTCTCACCGCTCGGGCAAGCGGAAACTGCGCTAAAGAAGGGAGTGAGCATGATGGCTTCTCGCTAAGTCTTGTGGTGGAGAGGATTCAGGCGGGCTTGCGGGTTTGTTCCGGTTCGGCGCCGTCATTGGGCAACAGAACGGGGACGCCCTGTTTTTGCAAGGCTTCAAGCATTTTGTTGAAATCGTCGCGCAGCTCATTTAAAAAGTCGCCCTCCCGGAGCTTGTTGGGCCGCACCGCTTCACCATTGGCAATGGACTCCATCGTGCGGCGAAAGCGGACGAGTGGGCCAACCAATCGGTGCGAAAAGCGAATGGCATCATACGCCATCACGGGCATCAACAATGCCAGGCAGATGAGGCGCAGGCGCATTTTCGAACATCACGCTGGTATATTGCTGGAATGGATTGCCGGGGCCTTCCTCGAGCAGCCGCCAAATGAACAATAGATTGCCCAGGCAGAATAAATAGATAAGCATGTACGCGCCGATACGGATGAACAAACGCGTTTGAAATTGATCGACCCAAAGCTTTTTGCGATCTTCAGCCATGGCAGAGGCTCCTCAGGCACTTTTGGCAGGAACTGCGCAACTATAGGTCACGATTGGCAAGTTGCAAAGTGAGGCGACGGCATGCAACGTGATTCGTTCGATATCGCCGTGATCGGCGGCGGCATCGTCGGCATGGCGACGGCGCTAGCCCTCGTTCGTTCTTACGGCGTCAGCCTGATTGTCCTCGAAACAGAGAACCGCCTGGCCGCTCACCAGACCGGCAATAACAGCGGTGTGATTCACTCCGGTCTTTATTACAAGCCCGGCTCACTCAAAGCACGTATCTGCGTCGCGGGCCGCGAAGCGATGTACCGCTTCTGCCAGCAACACGGCATCGCCCATGACCGCTGCGGCAAGGTCGTCGTGGCGGTGAACGAAGCCGAGCTGCCCGCGTTGGAGGAATTGCATCGGCGCGGCTTGGCCAATGGACTTCAAGGACTACGGCGCCTCAACGGTGAGGAAATACGTGCGCATGAACCCCACGTGCGCGGTATCGCAGGACTTTTTGTGCCGGAAACCGGCATCGTCGATTACAAGGCTGTCACGGCGAAATATGGGGAATTGGCTTGCCAGGACGGCGCCACGATTCGTCTCGAGGCCAAGGTGTTCGCCATTCACCCCGCGGCCAACGAAATCGTCCTCGAATCACGCCAAGGCGAGGTACGCGCCAGCCACCTCATCAATTGCGGCGGCCTACACGCCGACCGCGTGGCACGCCTGTGCGGATTGGATCCGGGCCTATTGATCGTTCCGTTCAGGGGCGAGTATTACAAGTTGATACCCGAGCGCCGATTCCTCGTGAAGAACCTCATCTATCCGGTGCCCGATCCGCGCTTTCCGTTCCTGGGCGTCCATTTCACCCGCATGACCGATGGCGGCATCGAAGCGGGACCCAACGCTGTTTTGGCGCTTAAGCGGGAAGGCTATTCATGGGGTCACATTTCGCCCCGCGATCTATTGGAGATGGCAAAGTTTCGGGGTGTTTGGCGAATGGCCCGCAAGTTCTGGAGGATGGGTCTTAACGAACTCCATCGCTCGCTGAGCAAGCGGGCCTTTCACCATGCCTTGGCAAGGCTCATACCCGAATTGGGCGTCGACGACATCGAGTTCGCCGGGGCCGGGGTGCGCGCGCAAGCGCTCGATCCTTCGGGAGCGCTCGTGGATGATTTCCGCTTCGTCGAGACCGAGCGCATGATCCACGTGCTCAACGCCCCCTCCCCCGCCGCCACCGCCTCGCTCGAGATTGGCATGACCATCGCCGCCATGGCTGGTAAAAACTTCACGCTGAGGCCGCGCGTAGCCAGCGAAGCGTCATAACCACATTGCCTCGCGCTCAAAAAGGGCGCACAATTAGGTAGGTCAGGTTTCCAACCTGACCGAAATGGAACAAACCGGAAACCCAACCATGGCCACCGTAACCAGCACCGAACTCGAAACCGTCGCCGATTTATTGGAGCAACTCCACGTTCCGCCGGAACGCATTCTGCTGCGCCCCACGCCAGGCGAAGCCACCGAGAAGGACCTGCTCAAATCGCGTCGCCTGTGCGAATTGATTGACGGCGTTCTGGTGGAGAAAGCGATGGGCGTTTACGAATCGCGGCTGGGTATCGTCTTGGCTCTGGCGCTGGAAACATTCGTGCAAAAACACAAGTTGGGACTGATTCTCGGTGAAGGCGGCTTAATGCGTGTGGACGAAGCGCAGGTCCGTATTCCAGATGTCGCATTCTATTCGTGGAGCAAATTCCCAAAAAAGCTCTTTCCGCGAGTACAAATCTTTAATTTTGTCCCCGAATTGGCGGTGGAGATCCTAAGCCCGACGAACACCAAAAAGGAGATGGCGCGAAAACGCCGCGAATACTTCGACGGCGGCGCCATACTCGTATGGGAAGTATATCCTGAAAAACAAATCGTCGACGTCTTCACCGCGCCCGAAGAAAAAACCACCATCGGCGCCGATGGCACAATCGACGGCGGCGCGGTGCTGCCCGGATTCACGCTCTCGGTTAAAGAATGGTTCGAGCAGGCCGGCAAACGCGCATGAAATCATGCCGTAGGTTAGTTTTTTGTCCTCCGGGAAAACCATCATGGCCACCGCAACCAGCACCGAACTCGAAACCGTCGCCGATTTGCTGGATCAACTCCACGTGCCGCCGGAGCGTATCCTGCTTCGTCCGCCGCCGGGCGAAGCCACCGAAAAGGATTTGCTAAAATCGCGTCGCCTGTGCGAACTGATCGACGGGGTGTTGGTGGAGAAGGCCATGGGGTATTATGAATCGCGATTGGCCGCGGTTTTGCTTAGGCAGGTGGGAAACTTCTTGGTAAAAAGCAACCTAGGAATCCTCCTTGGCGAATCGGGCTTGATGCGCGTGGATGAAGCGCAGGTTCGAATTCCCGACGTCGCGTTTTATTCATGGAGCCAGTTCCCCGACAAACTACTCCCGCGCGAGCAAATTCTCAGCCGAGTTCCCGAACTCGCGGTGGAGGTTCTCAGCCCAACGAATACCGAGAAGGAAATGCAGCGGCAACGCCGGGAATACTTCGAAGGCGGTGCCGTGCTCGTCTGGGAAGTGTTTCCCGACAAGCAAAGCGTGGACATCTTCACCGCGCCGGAGGAAAAAACAACCATCGGCGTAGATGGCACCGTCGACGGCGGGGCCGTGCTGCCGGGCTTCACATTATCGGTGAAGGAATGGTTTGAGGAAGCCGGCGAGCGGGCTTGAACCGCTGCCTGAAAGCGCGGCTTTTTCACATCTTCGCGATCACCACATCGCCGAACTGGCTGCACTTTACTTCCTTGGCACCCGACATCTGTCGGGCGAAGTCGTAGGTGACGCTCTTGCCCGCGATGGCGCCGTCCATGCCCTTGATGATCAGATCGGCGGCTTCCGTCCACCCCAGATAGCGAAGCATCATCTCGCCGGATAGCAGCACCGAACCCGGGTTTACCTTGTCTTGATCGGCATATTTCGGCGCCGTGCCATGCGTCGCTTCGAAGACGGCGTGGCCGGTGGTGTAATTGATATTGCCGCCGGGAGCGATGCCGATGCCGCCGACTTGGGCCGCCAGGGCGTCGGATAGGTAATCGCCGTTGAGATTGGGCGTGGCGATGACGTCGAACTCGTCAGGGCGGGTCAGCACTTGTTGGAGCATGATGTCGGCAATGGCGTCTTTGATGAGAAGCTTGCCGGCCGCCTGCGCTGCCTTTTGCTCGCCGTTGGCAGCCTCTTCGCCCTTGGCTTTCTTGGTCTTCTCCCACTGCTCCCAGGTGTACACCTTGGAGCCGAAGTCGCGTTCAGCTTGGGCATAGCCCCAATTGCGAAAGGCGCCTTCGGTGAACTTCATGATGTTGCCCTTGTGAACCAGCGTCAGGTTTTTGCGCTTGAATGTCAGGGCATAGTCAATCGCGGAACGGATGAGCCTTTCGGTCCCTTCGCGGGAAATCGGCTTGATGCCGATGCCGCTCGACTCGGGAAAGCGAATTTTGCCGTATTCCTTGGGAAACGCCTCTTTGAAAAGCGCCAAGAATTTTTTGGAGGCGTCCGAGCCGCTCTCGAACTCGATGCCGGCGTAGATGTCCTCGGTGTTTTCCCGGAAGATCACCATGTCGATCTTTTCGGGATGCTTGACCGGCGAGGGCACCCCCTTGAACCAGCGGACCGGCCGCAGGCAAACATAGAGATCGAGCAGTTGCCTCAGCGCCACGTTGAGCGAGCGAAAGCCGCCGCCGATCGGGGTGGTCAACGGCCCCTTGATGCCCACCAGGAATTCGCGAAAAGCCTCCACGGTTTCCTCGGGCAGCCAGGAATTGAATTTCTTGAAAGCCTTTTCGCCGGCATACACTTCCATCCAAGCGATTTTGCGGTTGCCGGCATAAGCCTTGGCGACTGCGCCATCGATGACGCGCACGGCCGCCCGCCAGATGTCGGGCCCAGTGCCGTCCCCCTCGATGAAGGGAATGATCGGTTGATCGGGGACCTTGAGTTTGCCGCCGGACGTGGTGATCTTGGTCCCAGGAGGGACCTGGATGGATTGATAAGCCATGGGAGAGACTCCTGCGAATTTGGCGATGAATGGCAATATATGAATCGGCGGGGTGGTCGCCAAAGAGCCGCGCACGAAGTAAGCGGTTTTACATTATGCAAGCGCACCCGCTTACTGCGTGCGCGGCTCTTTGGTACATTAACTCCATGCCCGCAATCATCACCTCGGAACGCGCCGACAGCGCCGACGCTTCAGCCCTAATCGCGGAGCTTGAAGCGCATCTCACTCCGCTTTATCCCACCGAAAGCCGGCACGGTTATAGCGTCGCCAAGCTGATCGCTCAAAATGTCGCCTTTTTCGTGGTGCGACTTAATGATGTCCCCGCCGGCTGCGGGGGCATTCAACTTTTTGGCACGGAGTATGGCGAACTTAAGCGCATGTATGTTCGTCCCGAGTTTCGCGGTTTGGGCTTGGCGAAATCGCTGCTGGATCACTTGGCCAAACACGCAAGCGCTCACGGCATAGGGCTGTTGCGCCTTGAAACCGGCATCCATCAAGCGGAGGCAATTGGCCTATACGAGCGCTGGGGGTTCCAGCGGATAGGGCCGTTCGGTAATTATAAGGCGGATCCGCTGAGTTTATGTTTCGAGAAACGGATTGGCTAAATGTGGTCCGGCAATGCGGGGACGTATACGTGTAACAGTCCTCCCCGCAGCGATAGTATTCATCTCGCTCCGCGAGATGCTCCTTCATCTCGCGGAGCGAGATGAGTACATAGGCCACTGGTCGGGCTGAGTAACACCGGTCGCTGACGCTCCCGGCTCGCCAAGTCTTCCACCTAATTATGGCGCCACGCGGTCAGCATTCGCGACAGCAGCGGTCCCGGTGGCGTGTAAAGTGAAAGCGCCATCCCCGCGTCACGCAGTTTTCGAATTAGCGCTTCTTCTTTCGCTTCTGCGTCGTCAATCGTTAGATGCACTTCCATCACCAGCCTGCGAATGCGGCTTAACACGGTCGTGGGCGCATTCGAGAAAATCTCGAACTCGGCGCCTTCCACGTCGCATTTGAGCAAATCGACGTCGGTGCAGCCTGCTTGATCGAGCAAATCTTCAAGCGTGATGGTCGGCACCGTTTCCACGTCCTTCGAATCGTGGCTAAACTTGCGATAGAGAGAACTGGAGCCGGCATTGCAAGGATCGACGTGCATGACGGCCACTTGGCCCGCTTGAGCGGTGACGGCATAGCGAACGAGGCAGGTTGGATCGCCGCCGTTCAAAACAATGTTGGCGCGGGCTTGCTTGTAGTGAGACTCGACGGCCTCCACGGCGATGACGCGCTCGGCGCGGCGTTGAATCGCGCAGGTGAACAGGCCGACGTTGGCTCCCAAATCGACGATTGTTCCCAACCGCGCGGGCAAGTTCTTGAGGCCGTAACAGTCTTGCAGGAAAATCTCTTTGAACGCGAAGAAGTCGGAAGTGCCTGGCCGTAGCAGCAGGATATCGGTCGGCGTCGTAAGGCGGATCAAGCCATCGGGAGTGAAGTCAAAGCCCGCTTCGTGTTGACCGAGGAACCAATCCCAAAAGCGGTGGTCGCGAGCCTCCCGGGAGAACGCCAAACTGGTGCCGTTTTTCAACGTGACTCGCACCGACTTATTGGTGAGGAATGCCAGCGCGAGATGAGTTTGCCACGGCTGCTTAAATAGGCGCCGGCAGGCGTGCCAGCGGCGGCGCGAGAACCAAAGCTTGGCACGCTTTATCTGCATGAGGCCTCGTAGCCAATAAGAAGTGTCGCGGATGCGGTTTTAGCATGCCGGGCTAAGGGGCGTCAAGGCGGGTTGCTGATTGCAAGAAACCATGGCCACGGATGAAACACGGATTGATCACGGATAGGAGGTGCCGATAGGCGATTGCGGATGGTGCCATGCCCGCCCAAAATGCGGCGGGCATGGCACCCTTAGTTCACTGCACCCTCAGTTACTGGTATCTTCAAGTCTTTTGTCTTATCCGTGTTTATCGGTGTTATCCGTGGTTAAAACTCTCATTAGGCGTGCGGGTGCGTCCAGGGTTGTCGATAGGGCCGGCGCAGGAGGCGGTTGGCCTCGTCGTCGTTCACGACGCGCTGGTGTTCGGCGTCCCAGTGGAGCGTTCGCCCCAGACGCTGCGAGAGGTTGGCGAGGATGCAAGTCGCGGTGGAGATGTGCCCTTCCTCGATGTCTGCCACGGGCCGGCCGCGCGTGCGGATGGCTTCCAAAAAGTTGCGCATGTGGCCGCGAATTGCGGGGGCGCAGTGCTGCTCCAGGTCGCGTTCGTTGCGATCCTCGGGATATTGGTCCAACTCCATCACCACGTCGCGATGAATCTTTTGGCCCTGCCCCGCTGGGATAAAGTCATAGCGATGGACGCTCACCTTGAGGGTGCCGCGCTCGCCATAGATCGTCGCGCCCCACGGATAATCGGGATCGGGAGTCGTGCCCCAGGTGCGGTGTTGCCAGACGATTTGCTTGTCGCCATAGTCGAAGGTGGCACCCTGAGTGTCGGTGATGTTGGCCTTGCTGTTGCGATCGACGAGGATGCCGCCCGAAGAACTGACAGACTTGGCCCAGCCAAGGCCGAGCATCCAGCGGACCATGTCCAGCATGTGGATGCACATATCCCCGACGATGCCGTTGCCGTATTCCATGAAGGCGCGCCAGCCTGCGCGGGTGGACCAGTCGGTTGTAGGGTCGCATCGGCGCGGGGCCTGTCCACATCTCATAGTCGAGATTCTCGGGTGGATGCTGTCCGCGGGATTGTCGCGGTGCGCATGTGGTAATAACAATAGACTTCCGCATGAGCAACTTTGCCAAGCAGGCCCGCTTGGACGACGCGTTCCTTGGCGTCGATGATGTGCGGGGTGCTGCGCCGCTGAGTGCCGACCTGGACGACCTTGCCGGTCCGGCGGGCGGCGGCCACCATTGCCTGCCCCTCGGCGATGTCCACGCTGATCGGCTTTTGCACCCAGACATCGGCGCCGGCTTCGACGGCCGCTATCATCGGCAGGGCGTGCCAATGGTCGGGGGTGCCAATAAGCACGATATCGAGATCGCGCTGGCGGAGCATTTCGCGATAATCCGTGAACTTTCGCGGCGTCTGGTGACTGCGCTGGCGCGTGGCGACGATTTGGGCGGCGCCGTCGAGCATGCGGCGGTCAACATCGCAGAGTGAGACTACTTCGACGGGCGCGATCTGAATCAGTCGCAACAGGTCACATTTGCCATACCAACCGCAGCCGATGAGGCCTACCCGTTGCGGTCTTCCGGTGGGGGCCGGCGCAGGTTGTTGACCGCTGGCTTGGGTCGCGGCCAACGCCAGACCGGCTGCGGCTCCCGTTTCAAGAAAGTCGCGTCGATTCATGATTAATTCTCCGGGAGGGTTAGAGAGGATTAATCATAAGGTAATTGAAAGCCGGCACACCAGCAACTACTAAGGGATAAATCCTGGCGAAAAACACATTACGGAAAAGTAGGCGGGTCTTGGTCCGTCATTTGCTCATTACCTGAGCCCATTAGGTAACATAATGGAATTACTGGGCTGATCGTTTTACTTATGAGCAAATCATTGCCCATTTTTGAGATTGTGAGTTACCGTCTTCGTTAATTCACTCCGAGGATCTAACGAAATGTCGACGACGGCTGTTGGAAAACCTGAGAGTCATCACGGGCCAAACTCGCACAAGACCGAGAAAGCGCCATCGGACAATGGCGACTTGGCCATCAAGCGACGCCTTCTTATCGTCGAGGACGAGGAGTTCGATCGCCAGCAGTTGCAAAAACTGTTGGAGGCGGACAATGACTTGCAGGTCGAAGGCACCAGCGATCCCAAGCTCGCTCTGGAGTGGTTGACCGAACGCAACTACAGCATTGTCCTTACCGACTTGCGCATGGCCGGGCTGGACGGGATGGATCTCATCCGGGCCATTCAGCAACGCGGCTTGCCGGTGACGATCATCGTCATGACCGGCAACTCCAGCATTAACGAAGCGGTGGAAGCGATTCGGCTCGGGGCCTATGACTTCCTGCTCAAACCGATCGACTTGGATTATCTGCAACTGGTAATCAAGCGGGCGCTGCGCGAGCGTCGGCTGCTGGATCAGGTTCGCAACTTGCGCGTCGCAGTTGCAAGCGAATTTCTCGTTTCACAACATTCTCAGCAAAAATCGAAAGATGCATTCGCTGTTCGAGTTGATCGCCAACGTCGCCGACTCCAACTCGACCGTGCTCATCGAGGGCGAAACCGGGACGGGCAAAGAGCAAGTCGCCCGCGCGATTCATTCCACGTCGGAACGCCGCACCGCCCCCTTGGTGGCGGTCAACTGCGCGGCTCTGCCCGAAGGACTACTGGAGAGCGAGCTATTCGGCCATGAAAAAGGATCGTTCACGAGCGCGGTCGGCCAGCGCCGCGGGCGCTTCGAGATGGCTCACGGCGGCACTTTGTTTCTCGATGAAGTCGGCGATGTCCCGCCGGCAATGCAGGCCAAACTCCTCCGCGTCTTGCAGGAACGCCGCTTCGAGCGTGTCGGCGGCACCGAAACCATCGAAGTGGATGTGCGCGTCATCGTGGCCACCAATCGCTCGCTGCACCAACTGGTCAAAGAAGGGAAATTCCGCGAAGATTTATTTTATCGGCTCAACGTCGTCCGCATCGAGTTGCCGCCGCTGCGCGAACGCACCGAAGACATTCCCATTTTGGTCACGCACTTTATCGACAAATACACGCGGCCGGGTGAGATGCCGAAACAACTCGCCCCCGATGCGATGCAAATCCTGCTCAATTACAATTGGCCGGGGAACATCCGCCAATTGGAGAACACCATCGAGCGCGCCTGCGTCACCACGCGCGGGCAGGTCATTCCACTGACCAGCTTTCCTCATGAAATCCTATATCCGCCGACACCGACGTTGCCGTTTGAGGTCACCCTCGACCGGCCGTTGCCCGAGTTGGTGCGCGACATCGTGGCCACGGTGGAACAGGAGTATTTACGCAAGGCGCTGGTTAAGACGCAAGGCAACGTCAGTCGCGGCGCTCGCGTTTGCGGCTTGTCGCGCCGCTGCATGACCGCGAAAATGGCTGAGTACAAACTCGATAAGGCCGTCTTCAAGGAAGTGTAGCTCTTACCATGAGCCAAAATCTGCCGAGCATCTATCTCGCCCGCCACGGCGAGACCGCCTGGACCGTTTCTCGACAACACACGGGTTTGACCGATCTGCCTCTCACCGAGCAGGGAGAACGCAATGCGCGGCACCTTGGGGAACGGCTGCGCGGCCTATCGTTTGCACACATCTTTACCAGCCCACTACGCCGCGCCCGCCAGACTTGCGTCCTTGCGGGCTTCGGCAAAAATGCCGAAGTTGATGCGGATCTGGTTGAATGGAACTATGGCGCCTATGAAGGCAAGACCACGGCGGCGATTCATCAAGAGCGCCCTGATTGGCTGCTCTTCCGCGATGGCTGCCCCGGCGGCGAAAGCCCGCATGCAGTGGGCGATCGCGCCGATCGTGTGATCGCGCGGCTGCGAAAAATACCCGATGATGTGCTCGTCTTTTCGAGCGGCCACTTTCTGCGCGTCTTCGCCGCCCGTTGGTGCGGTCTGGATCCATTTGCCGGCAGTTATTTCTATCTTGGCACCGCCACGTTGAGCATTGTCGGCTATGAGCACAGCGTAGCGGAGCCGGTCATTCGCTTGTGGAACGATAGCCGGCACGTGGGGGATTGAAGCGGCGTGGTCGGGAGACCAGCGCCGAGCGCATGGCCGCCACGTGGGGGATTGAAGCGGCGTGGTCGGGAGACCAGCGCCAGCGCGGCGCTCTCGCCAGCGCGCTTTGTGGGGCGGCTCTCCTGAGCCGTCCAATCCAGCGGACGGCTCAGGAGAGCCGTCCCACATGAAAACCAACGAGTGACAAATGCCTAGCCCCATACAGATCGCCGGCAACGCCGCCCCGCCGGAGGCCGTGGTCCATCTCGCCAAAACCAAACTCCCCGAGCCGTTTTGCCTGGTCATTTTTGGAGCGACCGGCGACCTGGCGAACCGCAAATTATTGCCCTCGATGCATGGCCTATGGAAAGGCGGATTTTTGCCCAAGGACTTCGCGCTCATAGGCGTCGGCCGCCGGCCCAAGGAAGACAGTGCGTTTCGTGCCGACGTGCAAGCGGCACTGGGTAAAGCGCACGCAACCGCCGCGGACGATTTTCTTGCCCATATTCATTACCTCCCAGCGGATTTGACGTCCGCCGACAGCATCCGCCAACTGGGGCAAGGGCTCGGAAGCATCGAGGCTCATTCGCATTTGCCGGGCAATCGCCTCTTTTACCTCGCCACCGATCCCGAATATTTTTGCACGGCCATCGAAAATCTCGCGAACGCGGGCCTGACGTCCAAGGAGACCGAAAAGCCGTGGACACGCGTCGTCATCGAAAAACCGTTTGGCCATGATTTGGCCAGCGCACTGGCGCTCGACCGGCAAATCATGCGTTTTCTACGGCCCGATCAAGTTTACCGCATCGACCATTATCTCGGTAAGGACACGGTGCAGAATCTACTTGCCTTCCGGTTCGGCAACGCAATCTTTGAGCCGCTCTTCAACCGCCAATACGTGGAACACGTCGAGATCACAGTCGCCGAGACGGTCGGCATGGAGGGCAAGCGCGGCGCTTTCTATGATCATGCCGGGGCCATGCGCGACGTGATTCAAAACCACGCCTTGCAACTTTTGGCGCTCGTCGCCATGGACGCCCCGGCCACATTGATGGCGCGCGACATCAGCGATGCCAAGCTCAAGGTGCTGCGCAGTCTGCGTCCCTTGCGCGGCGCGGACGTGGATAAAAATGTCGTGCGCGGCCAATATGGGGCGGGAACGATCGACGGCAAACCGGTCCCGGCTTATCGCGACGAGGCGGAAGTCGCCCGCGACTCGAACACCGAGACGTATGTCGCCCTGCGTGCGGACATCGAGAATTGGCGCTGGACGGGCGTGCCGTTCTTCGTGCGGACCGGCAAGCGCCTGCAGCGCCGCTTCACCGAAATCGCGGTTCATTTCCAACTACCGCCGCTGCGACTCTTCCGCACCGTCGAATGCGCCGGCGACGTGTGCGACCTCACCGCTGCTCAAGCCACCGTCTTGGTGTTCCGAATTCAACCCGATGAAGGCATCAGTCTGTCGTTCTCCGCCAAACGTCCCGGCATGCAACTCGACCTGCAACCGGTCCGCTTTGACTTCAACTACGGCACATCCTTCCACGGCCCGCTCCCCGAAGCCTACGAACGCCTCATCTTTGACGCCCTCCGCGGCGACGCCACGCTGTTCATGCGCTCGGATGAACTGGAAGCAGCCTGGGAATTTGTGACGCCGATCCTGAAAGCGTGGAAGAATACTGCGCCGCCCAAGTTTCCCAATTATGCTGCGGGTAGTTGGGGGCCGGTGGAGGGGCTCAAGGCCGAACACTAGCCACGGATTGAACACGGATCAAACACGGATCGAAAACAATAGCTTTGGGTGGCACGCTCTGAGGCACTCCGAAGGGCGTGAGCCGGCAAAAGAAGCTGTTATGTAAATCCGTGTTCCATCCGTGGCTAGGCTTTTCTCTTGCGCCGATCCCTGGTCCACGTCTTTGCCATCGCCCGCCGCGCCCATATAATTCGGAGCACATCGGCAGGCGCCGCGGCGCCGTATGGATTTTTCACTTGTCTAGGAGCGACTCATGTTGCGACGTCTTCTTGTTGTGTCCGCTTTAACCGCGTTGTCGATCCCGGTCTGGGCGAGCGGGGCGGACTATTCGTTGACCTCCCAGAACACCAAGATCACCTTCGTCGGCACCAAGCCGGGCGGCAAACACGTTGGCGGTTTCAAGTCGGTCACCGGCACTGCCGCTGTCGCCGGCAAGGATGTGGCGAGCCTCAAGATTAACCTGGATATCGACACGAGCTCGCTTTACACCGACAACCCGATGCTCACCAATCATCTCAAGTCACCGGATTTCTTTGGGGTCAAGTCGAATCCCAAAGCCAAGTTTGTCTCGACGCAGGTCGCGAAGGCGGTGCGGGGTATGCCATCACCGGCGATTTGACGTTGCTCGGTCAAACGAAGTCGATCACGTTTCCCGCCCAAGTTGCCCTATCCGCGAACGGCTTGGCACTGGAAACCGATTTCACCATCGACCGCACGCAGTGGGGCATGACGTTCGGCAAGGGCAAGGTTGACGACAACGTCAAGCTGTCGGTGAATGTGAAAGCGGCTCAGTAACCGTTTAGCCGCGACTCGAAGAGGAGCGCTTGGCGAGCATAACCCGCGCCGCTGCGCGTCGCGGCTAAACTTTTGCGGATGAGATTTGGGTATGCCGCCGCCGTCCTTAATTGTGCAGACGCTGCTAACGGGCATATTACCTGCCATGGCGCTGGCGGCGGTCGTCATGGCGGCGGTGCTAGTTATTCGCGCCCCGGACCATGGCGTTTTGGCGTCTGCACTGGGTTTAATTGCCGGCGCTGCACTGGGTTGGTGGCTCAACGACAAGTCTCGTGCTGATTTCCAGCGACTCCGCCTGGAATCGCCTGCCTGCGGCGGCGCTAGTCGCAGTTTGGGTGGGCCGTCTGGCACGTCTTGCCGATCTGCAGGCGAATTCGGGCGGGCTATTGCTGCGCAGCAGCGGCGCTGGCGATTGCCTGGTTTGTTCTCCCGGCGAATGTCCGCGCGGAGACAGATTGGTTGGCACCCGTGTTCGCCGCCCTGCTGTTCGCCCATTGGACAATTCTCGAACGCGTCGCGGCCGACCCGCCCGGTGGCAGTGTGCCGTTTTGCCTGGCTATTGTCTTCCTGGTGGTCGCGGGTGTCCTCATCCACGCAAATTGCGCGGCTCATGAACGCCGCGATCGTCCTGGCGGCGGCAATGGGGGGCATCGCAGTGGTGGCGCGATTCTGGGGTGCCGATGCCGGCGGCGCCGTACCCGCGGCTGCAGTGATGATCCCGGGGTTGTTGCTCATGGGTAAGCTAGAAACCTTTAGCGACATTCCATGGTCGGCTTTTGCCCTGCCGGCGGCAGCTCCTCTTCTGTTGGCCGATGCGTTGCCGTTTGGGCACATTAAAACGGATCGTTCAGCGCGACGACGCTTCCTGTGGATGGTGTGCTTACTGCTCATCCCTCTCGTGATCGCCCTCTATTTGGCCCACCAGGCGGCACCGCTCGATTTTTCCGACACTTGACGCGAACCTATTTTTGTCGGCAATGCTCTTTATCCAATGGTTTCAAGAGCCGCGCACGTAGTGAGCGGTTTTGCACGTTCCAACCGCTAACTGCGTGCGCGGCTCTTTGGTTGCAGTGCAAGGGAGTGACGTCGTGGATGGGACGGAAACGGCTGAGCCGCAATCTGTGCCAACGGTGATCGACGCAAGCCCGATGGTCACGTCTCCGTCCGCGCCGGGCGGCAGTCGGGAGTTGTTGGCGCTGGCTGCTCCACTCGTCGTCAGCCAGGGATTCATGACTGTTCAGGTCTTTGTGGACACGATTCTGCTCGCGCGGCATGACCAGCGTGAGATGGCCGCGTCGTTTCCGGCGGTGATGTGGTACTGGGTCATCTTCGGTCTCTTGCAAGCGACTGTCGGCTACACATCGATGTTCGTGGCTCAATACACGGGAGCCCGGCGTCCGAGCCGTGTCGGCGCCGCGGTCTGGCAGGGTCTTCACCTCGCGATCGGGACCGGACTCTTGTTCCTCTTGATGATTCCAGCCGCCCCGTTTCTCATCGGCCTGGCGGGTCACAGTGCCGCGCTGCAGGCCTTGGAAGTCGATTATCTGCGCTGCCTGGCGTGCGCGGCGCTGCCGATGCTCATCATGGCCGCGGTCAACGGCTTTTTCTCTGGGCGCGGTCAAACTTGGGTCGTGTTCGGCGTCGAGGCGTTTGGCACCGCGATCAACGTGCTGTTGGCGCTGGTGCTGATTTTTGGACGCGCGGGCTTTCCCGAGCTGGGCATCGTCGGCGCCGGTCTGGCAACGGTGGCCGGGTCGTGGGCGTCCGCGCTATTGGCGTGCGGCTTATTTTTGAGGCGGCGTTATCGCGCCGAGTTTGGCACGATCGCTGGTTGGCGGCCTGAACGCGAACTCATGGGCCGCCTGTTGCGTTTTGGCGGCCCGGCGGGCGTGCAAACGTTTCTCGATGTGTTCGTCTTCCATCTGTTCACGCAACTGGTGGGCCGGCTGGGTGAGGCGGCCATGGGTGCGACCACGCTCACCGTTCGGCTCAACATGGTTGCCTTCCTGCCCATGATGGGGTTGGCGCAGGCCATCAGCATTTTGGTCGGTCAACGGCTTGGCGCCGATCAGCCGAACCTCGCCCAGAAAAGCACCTATACGGGCCTGCGCTGGATAATGGGTTACATGGGCATCGTCGCGCTTATCTATGTCACCGTCCCGCATCTGCTCGTATCGATCTTCGAGGGAGACCGCGACCCGGAGGATTTCGCGGCAATCGCTGCATTGATTCCGACAATGCTTTTGTGCGTGGCGTGTTTTTCATTGGCGGACGCGGCTAACCTGACATTCGCCTCTGCGCTCCGCGGCGCCGGCGACACGCGCTTCGTGTCACTGCTGACATTTTGTCTGGCATGGCCGATCATGGTGGTGCCGACCTATTTGGTGGTGCGGGCAGGGGCGAGTGTTTACTGGGCGTGGGTGTTCGCCACGGCTCACATCTTCGCGATGGCGGTTTGTTTCTTTCTGCGATTTCGTACGGGGAAGTGGAAGTCGATGCGGGTCATCGAAACGGTTCCGACGCAATAACGATTCCAGGTTTTGTGAACTGTTTAGCCGCGACGCGAAGCGAAGCGTGGGGACGGGCGTCACCCCGTCGCTCCGCTTCGCGTCGCGGCTAAACGATTTACTTCAATTGGAATCAATTAATCCGGAATCCCTGCCACAGCCAAAGTAGAGCGTCGGGTAGCGTCTGATTGACGACCTTGCGATCAACGTGGCCGGCTCCGACCGAGAATACGTAGCGATAGTGGTAGCCTTTGGCCTTGAGTGCGGCGGCCATGCGGTCGTTGGCCATCACCCAATTATGCAAGGATGCTTCATCTCTCTTGTAGCCATTGTCTTTATCCCCGACTTGCAACCAAATACGCAGCGGCTTGGCGGAGTTTTTGGGAATAAGGCTTTCGTGATATTCCCAAGCGCCGTGGGGCGACTCGGCATTGTGCGGGGATTGCTGATCGACAAAGGTGCCGGAATAGGACAAGACGCGATGGTAGAGATCGGGGCGAAACCAGGCCATCGTGAAGGCGGCGGCCGCTCCCGAGCTGCCGCCCATGGTGGCCCGGCCTTCGGGATCCTTGGTGAACGTGATTTTGTATTCTTTCTCGATGCGCGGCAACACTTCGGTCTCGATAAAGGTGACATAGCGGTCGGACACGGTATCGTATTCGAGGCCGCGCTCGCTCCCCTTGCCATCGCCGCCACCAGAGGAAATGAAGATCGCGACCAGCGCGGGTAGCCGCCGCTCGGCGATCATGTTATCGAGGATCTTGGGGAGGATGTTCTTGGTCATGCCGTCTTGGATGACGATGAACGGCGCCGGCGTTCCCGGCACATATTGGCTGGGCACATAAACTCCCACCCGGCGTTTATAAGGTCCCTTGAGCCCGGGATAAATCTTGCTCTCTTGCGAGGCCATCGTGAACTCGTGAAGCGTTCCGTGCGGCACGCCGTCCTTCAGCTTAAGTTCCGGAGCGTCAGTGTAGGTGGGGCCCGACGCGTACCTCGCCATCCGCCAATGTACCGGCACTTGCATTGGCGGCCGAGCGTTCTCCTAGAACGTGAATCTTGATGTTGCGAAAATAAACCTTGTTGCCGTGCTCTTGCAGACAAATGTAGCCCGACGAGTGGCTGGCAAATTCCTTGTTGTCCTTGAATTTGCTGGCGGCAAGTGCCTTGTTCCAGGCATCGCTGCCCATGGTGGTGTCGACGACCTTGACGCCGTTGACCCAGTGCTCGAAGTGCTTGCCGTCGCAGATGATTTTGAAGGTGTTCCATTCGGTCACGGGTTTTAGGGCATTCTTCGAGGGCGGAAACAAATCATAAAATGTGCCGGCATCGTACTTGGCGAGTTTGGTATTGGGCCTGTTGCCCAGGATCTGCATTTCCGGGCCAGTCTGCCACGACGGGCCGTTCGTCTCGCCGACCCGATAAAGGATACCTGAGTTGCCGTTGTCGCTTGCGAACTTCCAATCGACGGACAATTTAAAGTCGCCATATTGCGCGGTCGTCATGAGATCATCAGCGCCCGAGACGATGGTGCCGTCTTGCGCCGACCAGTTGCCGGTGCCCTTTTTGTTGTAA
This sequence comes from uncultured Planctomycetota bacterium, assembly GCA_963750865.1. GTDB lineage: Bacteria > Planctomycetota > Planctomycetia > Gemmatales > Gemmataceae > CAVVSQ01. The sequence goes on along the minus strand of CAVVSQ010000004.1, from coordinate 163,575 downwards.
AGGCGCCAGCCGGCGAGCGACTTGCCGTCGAACAACAGCTTCCAGCCGTGCTGCTTTTCCTGCGAGGTGAGGGTGTTGGGGGCCGCCACGTCGTCGGCGCATGCCGAGCTCGCGGTGACCAGGAGTAGGGCGAAAATATATGGCCTTTTCATCGGTGTCCTCCAGAGTTGAACGGGTGTATTCGTGTTATAAGGCGATGGGGGTGGGCGTGCAATCAGCGAATTGGTGATTTTGCGGTTGGTGGTCAGCGGTTGCCGCGGGTTCGCATGGGCAGACAAGCTGCCCGTGGCAGCCTATGCCAGACTGTGGACATTGCCGCGTACGGTTTTAGAATAGCGGAGAAAAAGGCACCCCTTGCTCACCATCAACTCCATCCCCATCGAAGATACCTTCGCCGAAGCCTTTCCCATGACAGCGGCGCGCGTGATTGTCACCGCGGAAACCGACGCCTGGGCGCGGACGGCGGGCCAAGTCGCGACGGGCTATGCTTCCTCCGTGATTGGCTGCGACGCGGAGGCCGGCATCGAGCAGACGTTGACCAGCGAGCAAACTCCAGATGGCCGGCCTGGAGTCAGCCTGCTTCTTTTTGCATTTAGCCGCGACGCCTTGCAAAAGGCCGTCATCGGTCGGGTCGGGCAATGCGTTTTGACTTGTCCCACAACGGCATGCTACAACGGCCTGCCACTCGTCAAGGACAAGACGATCAAAGTCGGCGGCAACCTGCGTTTCTTTGGCGACGGCTTTCAGATCAGCAAGAAGCTGAACGGACGCCGCTATTGGCGGTTGCCGACCATGGACGGCGAATTCATCTGTGAAGATATTTTCGGCACCATCAAAGGAGTCGCCGGCGGCAACTTTTTGATCCTGGCACGCAGCCAAGCCGAGGGCTTGGCCGCGGCGGAAGCGGCGGTCGCGGCGATCCGCCAAGTCCCCGGCGTGATAATGCCTTTTCCCGGCGGCATCGTGCGCAGCGGCAGCAAGGTCGGCAGTCGCTACAAAAAGCTGAAGGCCAGCACCAACGACGCCTATTGTCCGACGCTGCGCGGCCTGGTTAAATCGGCGCTTCCCCCGGAAGCGAATGCCGTCTATGAGATCGTCATCGATGGCATTGACTTGGCCTCGGTAGAACAAGCCACGCGGGTTGGAATCCGAGCCGCGTGTGTCCCAGGCGTCGTCCAGATCAGCGCGGGCAATTACGGCGGCAACCTGGGGCCGTTTCACCTTCGCTTACACGAGTTAATGAGGGACGCGAATTAAAAGAGCCGCGCACGCAGTAAGCGGTCTTGCAACGAACCACGTCGAAATCCGCTTACTGCGTGCGCGGCTCCTTACACGGCAAGCGTATTCATGGCAAAACCGGGTATTCAACTCGCGATTCTCGGAGCCGGGCCCGTCGGCTTGGAGGCCGCTCTGTATGCACGCGCCCTCGGCGTTCGTTTCACCGTTTACGAGCGCGGTCGGCTCGCTGATAACATCTGGCGTTGGGGCCACGTCCGCATGTTTAGTCCGCTCGGGATGAACACGACGCCGCTGGGACGAGCGGCGGCGACCAAGCAAAAACCCGGCCAAGATTGGCCCGGCGATGGCGTCTGTGTGACAGGCCGAGAACACGTCAACCTCTACCTCGCACCAATCGCGGAGTCGCTTCAGGGAACCATCCAAACCGATACGCTCGTTCTCCAAGTCGGCCGGCGCGGGCTGCACAAACAGGACGAGCCGGGCGGTGCCGGCCGCGCAAACAGCCCTTCCGCCTTTGCTGCGGGATAAGCAGAATCGCGAACGCATCGAGGAGGCCAATGTCATCCTCGATTGCACTGGAACCTACGGCCAACATCGCTGGCTAGGTGACGGCGGCATCCCGGCTATCGGCGAGTTGAGCTGCCGAGCCGCACATCAGCTACACCGTGGACGACATTCTCGGGCGAGCGGAAAAATCATTACGCCAACAAGAATATTCTCGTGGTAGGCGCCGGCTTCTCGGCGGCGACCAGCGTGGTCAATTTGGCCCAACTCGCCGTCGAGCAATCCTCCACCTGGGTCACCTGGATTGCCCGCGGTTCCAACACTTGGCCCATCAAGCGAATCCCCAATGATCCGCTCAAAGAGCGCGATCGCCTGGCGGTCCGCGCCAATAACCTCGCCACCCGTGCCGACGCCAACGTCGAGTTTCACGCTCAAACCGTCGTGGACGCCATCGAATCTCAGGGCCAAGACAAAGGCTTTCGCGTCACGCTGCGGTCGGCCGGCAAGCCGCGCACCATCGAAGTCGAGCGCATCATCGGCAACGTCGGCTACACGCCGGACCGATTGCTCTACCGCGAGTTGCAAATTCACGAGTGCTACGCGACGTTTGGGCCGATGAAGCTGGCCACGCAATTGCGCGAACCCCAAGGCCCGCTTGCGGCGAAGCGAACGACCCTTGGCGCGGAGACGCTAAGCAATCCCGAGGCGAATTATTACATCCTCGGTGCCAAAAGCTACGGGCGCAACGGCAATTTTCTTTTGAAGGATGGGTTCGAGCAGGTTCGGGATGTGTTTACGTTGATTACGGGAAAAGGAGAGTTGGATTTATATCAGGCGGCTCGACATTGAAATCGCCAAATCGGCAAAACCTTTGTTCACGAAAAAATCGTTTTGAACAAATGCTTCTTTTGTCGTATGTCCGCACTTGGTCGTGACTTTACCTTTGCCAAAACCGGGGATTTGTTCAAAACTCACGGGGTATGGCAGCCCCCAACACTCGGCTTTGCGATCCGTCACAAAGCATTACTCCATAATGAGTTTCCCCAAATTGCGCCGAGTTCACCTTATTGGGCTACCCCAAGGTCCGGTGCCTCATGCTCTACTAATTGACTCAGGTGCACGGCTATCCGCGCTTATTTCTTCGGCGTGCGATCCAAGCGCTCAATCTCCGCCTCGGCGATGCCGTATTCGGTGAAGGTAGCGTTGCCATGCTCCGTGACCCAACGAAGGTGAGCCAGTGCTTCTGCCTTGTTTCCCTTGATCGCGTGGTCCATGCCAAGGTAGCAATGGGCCTCGGTCCGTTTGTCGTTGTCATCGGCCAGCTTGAGAAGCTGCGGTTCGTCGATTTCTCCGCGGAAGTAGCGCACCACGGGATAGGGCCAAGTCTTAACAAGCTGACGGGCGGACTCATTGAGAAAGCGCGACGCGGCCGTGTGGTCGGCGCTCCTCCGAGCCGCGAAATGACCAAGTATCACTGAGTAAACCTCTTTTGGATTCAGGCGGAGCACTTCGTCAAAATCCTTGATTGCCTTATTGTACTTTTTCACATTGCTGTGCGCGATGCCACGATCCCGATACAGTAGCGCGTAATTAGGTTCCAACCGGATCGCTTCGCTAAAGTCCTTGATCGCCTTCTCGTATTCCCTTTTCTGACCGAACGCGAGGCCACGATCGCGAAACGTCACCGTGGATTTGGGCTGGAGTCGTATGGCCTCGCTAAAATCGCTGATTGCCAAGTCGAATTTCCTCTTGAGGCTCCAGGCGTAGCCCCGGTTGTGGAAGGCGCCAGCAGAATTGGGATCTATCCGGATAGCCTGGTCGAAGTCCTTTATTGACTTATCATATTCGTGCACTTGCCCATAAGCGATGCCACGACCGGAGAAACCAGAGACGGACTGGGGATCAAGTTCGATGACCCTGTCATAGTCCTTAATAGCTTTTGCGAAGTCTTTTTTAACTATCCAGCATCTCCCGCGGTTCATGAATGCAAGTTCGCTTTTGGGTTCGAGGCGAATGGCCGTATCGAAGTCTTTGATCGCCTGGTCATATTCGCCCTTTTGGCCCAAGACGATGCCTCGGTCATTAAAGGCCAAAGCGTCATTTGGATTCAGGCGAATGGCGTGGTCAAAGTCTTTGATCGCCATGTCGAAGTTCTTTTTGGCAGTCCAGGCGCGACCGCGGTTAACGTACCCCCCGATTCATTGGGATCCATCCGGATGTATTGATCCAAGTCCCTGATGGCATTATCCGTATCTCCATTCTCTAGCCATGTGCACCGACGCATACCAAGGAGCCACTGGTCCTTTGGGTGATTCTTGAGGAGTCCACTGAAAAAGGCAGGCGCGTCACGCACCAGGAGGAAATCGGCCTTGTCCACCCAACCTTCGGCGCCGGCCATCGTGGAGGCGCAGCTTGCCGTCTCGATCGTCGCGCACAATGATTGGCAATTGGCCGGAGAAAGGGAAATAAACCTGCTTACCGTCCCGCGTGTCGCCAAACTTGATTTCCTTCGCCGGCATCGTATTCACGATCGACTCGCCTTTCCAGGATTTCTCCTCAGCGGCGGACCGGGCGGCCGTCGCGATGCCGAGTGACGCAGCAATGTTAAGTAAAAGGAAATGCGTCTTCATTGGGCTTACCTTCCGCCGGATTGAGCCAAATCACTTGAACCGATTGGAACGCACGGCATTGCCATTGTCAATGTGCCGCGCGGATTTGAAGGCAGAGTGTCATAAATTAGACCGGCGAATTACAAACCTTTTGTCTTTATCGGCTGAGGGAGACTTGACATTTATGTTAAGTAATCATAAGCTTGAGGCATGCTGTGGACCTGGGACCCGGCAAGCCGACGCGCGTTTCGGGGTTATCCGAAAAAGCAACTCCCCATGTGGCATGTCTACCGCGTCGAGCTTTACCCGCACTACGGCCAGCTTTGCGGCATTCGAGACCAATTTGGCCACGAGCTTGAATTCCCCTCGGCTTTCAGGAGGTCGCGGCGGGATGGCAAGCCTCGTGGCATCGTGAAGATTGGAGGAGAGCAATGATTCGTAACGAAAACGAGTACAAGGAAGCGGTCGAACGGGTCGCCGAAGAAACGGCCCGCCTCAAAAAGGAACAGGCCAAGCTTCAAGAAATGGGCCTCGCCAAAGACGAAATCAAGCGAGCCTTGGATCCAGTGCGGTCCTTTCATCAACAACTCAAAGAAGAAGTCATGAGCTATGAACGGCTCAAACGGGGAGAGTTCGAGGAGTTGCGCAACTTCGAGGGCGTGGGAAGATTGCTTATTGCCTTGCGAATCGCCAAAGGAATGTCCCAACGCGAGCTAGCCGATTGTCTGGCAACCCACGAGTCGCAAGTCTCGCGCGACGAACGGAATGAATACCATGGTGTCACGGTCGAGCGAGCCAACCGCATTCTGAAGGTCCTTGGCGCCGAGGTCAGGAGCGTGGTGGAGGCCGTCGATAAAGTGTCGGCTTAGCCTTCCCCCTTCCCGCACCGGCCTTGCGGCTTTCTTCTCCATTCGGTATAAATTTCGCATTCGAAGGGCGCAGCCTGTTTGTTCGCAAGAACCAGGGGATAGGATGTCCATGCTCCGCGAATCGCTCAACGTCGCCGATGGGATTCATGCCCATAGGCATGGCCATCGCACCGAGGCCGGTCATCGGACCATTCCCAAGGCTTTGCACCGCGCCCGGCAATGCTTGCTGGCGCTGCAAAAGCCCGACGGGCACTGGTGCGGCGAGCTTCAGGGCGATACCATCCTCGAATCCGAATACATGCTTCTCATGGCCTTTTTGGGGCGCGATCAAGACCCACGCATCAAGAAAGCGGGTCGCTATATCCTCTCCCAGCAGCGCTCCGACGGCGCCTGGAGCAACTATCCGGGCGGGCCGGACGATATCAGCGTCTCGGTCAAGGCCTATTTCGCTCTGAAAGTAGCGGGCCACGACGCCGAGGCACCGTACATGCGGCGGGCGTGCGCGGCTATCCGCGCGTTGGGAGGCGCGGCAAGTTGCAATAGCTTCAGCAAGTTTTATCTCGCTCTGCTGGGTCAGTTCCCTTACGAAAACTGTGCCACCGTGCCCGCGGAGATGATTTTTCTCCCCAAGTGGGCATACATCAATTACTACGCCATGTCGAGTTGGACGCGCACCATCGTGGTGCCCCTGAGCATCTTTTCCGCTTTCAAACCCGTTCGCCATCTGCCGCCCGAACAAGGGATTGCCGAGCTTTTTCTGAAGCCACAATTCAAAAAGCTCTTGCCCCATCCGCCGACTCGGCGCCTGTTCACCGCGACCAATGGATTTTTAGCCGTCGATCAAATGCTCAAATGGTTGGAGAAATGGGGCCCGCAGACGCCCCGACAGGTGGCGGTCGACAAAGCCAGCGCCTGGATGCGCCGCCATTTCGGCGACAGCGACGGCGTGGGGGCAATTTTTCCGCCGATCATTTACACCGTCATCAGCCTTAGTTGCCTTGGGTATGCGCAAGATTCGCCCGAAATGATCTACGCCCTCAAGCAACTCGATGACCTGATCATCGAAGAAGAAGACAGCCTGCGGGTGCAACCTTGCTTTTCGCCCGTCTGGGACACGGCGCTGGCCGTCAACGCACTCTCGATGTCGCGCACCGCCGCCGACGACCGCGCGACCTCCCCCCCTTACGAAGGAGGGGCCAGGGGGGGGTTGCTGGACGACGCACTGACCCGCGCCTCGCGCTGGCTGATCGACCGCGAGGTGCGCCGGCCGGGCGATTGGAGCTTGCTCAATCCAAACCTGGAGCCGTCCGGGTGGTTTTTCGAGTACCGCAACGGCTTCTATCCAGACACCGATGACACGGCCATGGTGCTCATGGGCCTGGCGCGCGCCGGCCAGGCCTGGGAGCAGCCGGTGACAACCACCAAGGAACTCCACCAACATTGGCTTAACGGCTCAAGCAAAAACGGCCATGTTAAGGCCGGGACGCGCATTCCCGCTGCCGAGCGCGGCTTGCGCTGGCTGCTTGGCATGCAAAACAAGGACGGCGGCTGGGCGGCCTTCGATCGCGATATCAATCGCGACTTGCTCACGAAGGTTCCTTTCGCCGATCACAACGCCATGCTGGATCCCAGTTGCCCCGACATCACCGCCCGCGCCCTCGAAGCACTCGGCCAATACGGTTATCGCGTCGGCAATCCGCAGGTGGACAGGGCCCTGGCATTCATCGAGAAAACCCAAGACCGGCGCGGCTGCTGGCTGGGCCGCTGGGGCGTCAATTACATTTATGGCACCTGGCAGGTATTGCTCGGCCTGGATGCCGTCCATTTGGATCATGCACACCCCATGGTGCAGCGCTCCATCGCTTGGCTCAAAAAAGTGCAACAGCCGAGCGGCGCCTGGGGCGAAAGCTGCTATAGCTACAACGATCCGTCCACCGCCGGCCAAGGTCCGGCGACCGCTTCGCAGACGGCCTGGGCGCTGATCGGTCTGATGGCGGCCGGCGAAGGTCACAGCGACGAAGTGCGCCGGGGCATCGACTACCTCGTCGCCACCCAGGGCGCCGACGGCAACTGGCGCGAGGACCAGTTCACCGGCACCGGCTTTCCCAAGGTGTTTTATCTGAAATACCACTTGTATCGCTTGTATTTCCCGCTCATGGCCCTGGCCCGCTATCAGCGCTGCCGCCCCGAAACCACCACGCGTAACGGCAAAAAGAACAACGCGACGAATTATTCCTGGAGCGCTGCTCAAGCGCGACACACGAGAATATCAATCAAGGAGCCTCCATGCGATTCCCCCTGAGCCTGACCACCACGATGATCGGCTACATCGCCAAGAAGAAAATCACGCGGCAATCGAAGTTTCCTCTTGTGCTGATGCTCGAGCCTTTGCACGCTTGCAACCTCACCTGCACCGGTTGCGGCCGCATTCGCGAATATGAAGCGACGATCAAGCAAAAGCTGAGCGTCGCCGAGTGCCTGGAGGCCGTCGAAGAATGCGGTGCGCCGATCGTCAGCATTTGCGGCGGCGAACCCATGATCTACCCGGAGATCGGCAAGCTGACGCGGGAAATCCTGCGCGGCGCAAGCACATCTATTTGTGCACCAACGGCATGTTCATCAAAAAAAAGCTGCACGAGTTCAAACCGACATCGCGCTTTTTCTTCAACGTCCATTTAGATGGCATGCGTGAAACGCATGATCTCTGTGTCGAGCGCGACGGCGTTTTCGATGCCGCCATCGAAGGTATCAAGGCGGCGAAAAAGGCAGGCTTTCTCGTCTGCACCAACACCACCGTCTTCAAGGAAACCGACATCCAGGAACTCGACGCGCTTTATGCCTATCTCACCACACTCGGTGTCGATGGCTTCATGCTCTCGCCCGCATATGGCTATGCCGCGGTCAAGGAAACGAACCCCACTGGGGCGGCGGAGATATTTCTGAGCCGCGAGGATATCCGCGCCAAGTTCAAGGAAGCGGAAAAACTGCTCAAGAAATATCGCATGGCTTCGTCGCCGATTTACCTCGAGTTTCTCAGCGGCAAGCGCGAATTGACATGCACCGCCTGGGGCAATCCGACGCGCAACATCAAGGGCTGGAAAGGACCGTGCTACTTGATCACCGACGAACACCATGAAACCTTCAAAGGACTCATGGAAGACACCAAGTGGGAAAACTACGGCGCCGGCAAAGACCCCCGCTGCGAGCACTGCATGGTGCACAGCGGCTTCGAGGCGTCGGCGGCGCTCGGTGTCAACGCCAAGCTCGGCGATAGCCTCAAGATGCTCAAGTGGCAGCTATCGTAAAACCAATCGCAATTCTGTTCGCCTTGCGCCGCGAGAGCATGGGTTTTCGGCGGCGCTTTGCGATTACCCAAAAAATCACCGGTTCACCTTGCTCGGCGTGGTTTTGCGAATCGACGTCCGGGCCGGTGCTTGTCATGGAGACGGGCATTGGGGCTGAGGCCACTCGGCGGGCGCTGGAGTGGTTGTTGAGCAGGCCTGGCATTCCGCCATCTCTTAAGAAGAACGGTCAGGTTGGAAACCTAACCTACGAGCCTGGCTTCATTATCTATGTGGGTTTCGCGGGGGCATTGACCGACGATCTGAGCGTTGGCGACGTTGTGTTGGCCACGGAAGTTCGCGATCTGGACGGCAACCGGTGGCCGGCGGCGCCGCTATTGGAAAACGCGACGGCTCGCTACCGACGCGGCGCGATTCTTTCGTCACCTCACATGGTCGGCGATCCCCAGATGAAGCGTGAACTGGGCCGAGTACAAAAAGCGGTCGCCGTCGATATGGAATCCGCCACCTTCGCCCGTGTTTGCACCGAGCGCGGAGTGCGATTTGCGTGTGGGCGCGTTATTTCGGATGATATAAACACGTCACTATCGCCCCAGCTCGTCAGCTTGCTCGCAGGTGGACGCGCTTCCCCATGGCGAGTTCTTTGGGCACTTGTTCGCCGGCCCACACTGGTCAAAGAATTCATGCGCTTGGGCCGAGACACGCGGCTCGCGTCAGAGCGATTGGGCGTGGCACTAGCCGAATTGTTGAATTGAAGAGCCGCGCACGCAGTAAGCGGTTTGACAGGCGGGATCCGGCGGCACCGCTTACTGCGTGCGCGGCTCTTTGAGCGCATTTTCACAAACCTTTGCCATTTTCCTACCGCTCCGGTTACAATAGCAGCCTGCTACGCTTGGGTTCCCACCGGTTGCTTTCCATGCGTCACGTTGCGGTTTTAAGCCTGCTTGGATATTTGGCCGCTGCCGGCCTGTGGCGCAACCACCCGCCAAGTCGGATGACGAGTTCTTCGAGAAGAAAATCCGTCCGCTGCTGGCGGAAAACTGCTTTAAGTGTCACAGCGGTCCGAAGCCTAAAGGTCACCTGGCGCTCGATAGCCGGGCCGGGATGCTCAAAGGGGGCGATACCGGGCCGGCGTTAATGCCGGGCGAGCCTGGCAAGAGTCTCATCGCCAAGGCCATCAGCTATGGGGATCCCGAGTTGCGCATGCCGCCGCGTGGCAAGCTGAGCAATCAGCAGATTGCCGATGTTGCGGCCTGGATCAGCGCCGCGACATTGGGCCGGCGCCGACAACGCTAAAACGGTTGTCAAAAAAGACTTCAACCTCAAGGAGCGAAGTGGGCACTGGTCATTGCTGCCGATCAAGCCGGCGGTGCCGCCGGTGGTAAAAAACCAGGCGTGGGTGCGCTCGCCGATTGATGCCTTTCTGTTGGCCAAGCTGGAGGATAAGGGTCTAAGTCCGGCTGCTCCGGCCGACAAAGCTACTCTTATTCGCCGAGTCACGTATGACCTCATCGGCTTGCCGCCGACGCCCGAAGAAATCGACGCCTTTCTCAACGATCATTCTGAAAATGCATTCGCCAAGGTGGTCGAGCGCCTGCTCGCCTCGCCGCATTATGGCGAGCGCTGGGCACGCCATTGGCTCGATCTCGCGCGCTACGCCGAAACTCTCGGCCACGAATTTGATGTCGATCTTCCCGACGCCTGGCGCTACCGCGATTACGTGATTCGCGCCTTCAATGCGGACTTACCCTACACCCAATTCGTCACCGAGCAATTGGCCGGTGATCTGTTGCCAAACCCGCGCCGTGATCCATTGACGCGCATGAATGAGTCGATTCTCGGCACCGGCTTTTGGTTTCTGGGGGAGGCCAAGCATTCTCCGGTCGATGCCCGCGCTGACCAGGCGGACCGCATCGACAATCAAATCGACGTGTTCAGCAAGACGTTTCTGGGAATGACGGTCGCCTGTGCGCGTTGCCACGACCATAAATTTGACGCCATTACCACCAAGGACTATTACGCGCTGGCCGGCTTCATGCAAAGTTCTCGGCAACAGCGGGCGTTCATTGATGACCCGGAACCGCGCTTGGTGAAAATCCGAAGGTTACGGACGGTTCAAGAGAAGGCAGCCAAGCTGGCGATCGCTGAGACGGTGGCTTACTTGAAGGCGAATAACCCCCCCCTGCCCCCCCTTCGTAAGGGGGGAGAGAGAACCCCTCCCTTCGCAAGGGGGGGAGGGAGAACCCTCCCCTTAGCGAGGGGGGGAGTGAGAATCTCGCTCCTCGCCCATCGTCGCTCGTCCCGCTTCTGTTTGCCGATGGGCGTCGTGGCGGATTTGACGATTGGCTGGCGACCGGCGAGGCATTTAGCGAGCGATCCACAAGCTCGACCGTCACCCTCAATTTCCATTCGCCGCTTACCGTGACCCATTTGCAAACAGCATCCGCTGGGCGAAGTGACAGCCTGCTCACATCTCTTCAAGGGGCCTTGCGGTCGCCCACGTTCATTATCTCCAAGAACAAAATCCATTTTCGCGCCGCCGGGTCGAACATACGTGTCAACTTGGTCCTGGATGGGCTGCAACTCATCCGCGATCCGATTTATGGCGGACTGACTTTTGAGATCAATACCAAGGAGCCTTCAAAAAAGAACGCGGGCGCCAAGGCTCCTGCACCTCCTGCCGATTGCTTCGGGCGTACGGAGTGCGCATTCCAATGGCACACGATGGACGTTTCGATGTGGGTCGGCCAACGCGCCTATATCGAAGTTGTCGACGAAGGTCCGGGCCAGGTCACGCTAGATCGCGTCGTTTTCAGCGATGAAGGGCCGCCGCCCGAGGAAATTAATCCGTTGGTGGCCGCCTTGGAATCGGATCGGTCGAATCAATCATTGGAGGCGCTGAGCGCCGCGTATGGGCAGCTCGTCGTGACGATAATAGAACAATGGGCCAATGGCACGCTCGAGGCGCAGTCCGACGCCTGGGCACGCATCGACTTGCTCAACCAAGTGTTGGCCGCAGCCGCCCCCGCTGCCACGGGCAAGAGCCGCTCCCACGAGCATGACGCTGCTTGGTTGGCTCTAGCCAAAGAATATGAGCAAATCGGCTTGCCGATCCCGCCGGCCACGCGGGCGCTGGCGATCACCGATGGCACACCGGTCGACGAATGTGTATTTATTCGCGGCAATCCCAAGAATCTCGGGCCTGTCGTGCCGCGGCGATTCTTGGAAGTCTTTGGCGGCACGCAAAATTCGCCGCCCGCAGACAGCAGCGGCCGGCTCCAACTAGCGCGGCAGCTGCTTGATCAGGAACGCACGCCGATCGTGCCGCGGGTGTTAGTCAATCGCCTCTGGCAACATCACTTTGGTCAGGGTATCGTGCGCTCGCCCGACGATTTCGGCGTTCTCGGACAGGCGCCGACGCATCCAGAATTGTTGGACTTTCTCGCGGCGGAATTCGTGAAGAACGGCTGGTCGATCAAGCACATGCACCGGCTCCTGGTGCTTTCGAGCGCATATCAAATGCAAAGCCGCTCGCCGGCAGCCGCGGACATTGCCGACCCCGATAACAAATTGCTCCACAAGATGCCGGTGCGCCGCCTGGAGGCCGAGGCGATTCACGACGCTCTGCTGGCCGTTTCCGGACGGCTGGACAAGACGCTTTACGGTCCGAGCGTGCCGCCTCACTTGACGCCGTTCATGGTGGGCCGAGGCAGGCCAACCATGAGCGGGCCACTGGACGGCAATGGTCGCCGCGGCATCTATCTCGGTGTGCGTCGCAACTTCTTGAACCCCATGTTTGTCGCCTTCGATTACCCGACGCCGTTTTCATCCAGAGGGAAACGCAGCGTCTCCAATGTGCCCGCCCAGGCACTGACGATGATGAACAATCCGCTGGTGGTGCAGCAGGCCGAGTTATGGGTGCGCCGAACGCTCGCCGAGAAGCAGGCGACAACCCAGGATCGGATTATCCGGATGTACCGGGCGGCCCTGGGGCGCACGCCCTCATCGAGCGAATTGATGGATGCCGCGACATTCGTTGAAGAGCAAATGCGCCTTACGGCGTCGCCCCACGAAGCACGCACTTGGGCGGATTTGGGGCATGTGCTGTTCAATTTGAAGGAGTTTATTTACGTGAATTGAGTTCACAAGCGGGACGCTTGTGCTACGCATGACGTAGCACAAGCGTCCCGCTTGTGGAGTTTGGCCAGCTTCTGGGGTATACTTAAGTGTTCGCACGATAGCATGCGTCGTTTCCGGAGGGAATATCCATGGATCATGTTGAAATTCGCGTCAACCCGCCGCCTCCGCCGGTGCAGCATTTCGAACGTTTGATCGAAGAGCCCAGTCCCGATGTCGTTCCCCATAAAATCGCGCCGGATGATTTGCTGCTCATGGGCATGATGCTGTATATGGAGCAGGGCATGGTATTGGAGTGGTTGAAACCGGAGCGGAAGAAGGATGAGGAGGAAGGGGAAACGGAGCATCACTAACACGATCCGCGGGATTCAGAGTACCTCATCCCGCGGCTTGGGGGGAGACTTGCACGATGCACTGCGGGCGGTATGTGCCACTCTTTTCACGTCGCGATATGCTGCGCAAATGCGCGAACGGCTTTGGGGCGGTGGCGCTGGCGGGTCTCCTCCACGACCAAGCCAAAGGCGCGCCGGCAATAAATCCGTTGGCCCCGCGGCCAAGTCATTATCCCGCCAAGGCGCGCAGTGTCATTTTTCTCTACATGGACGGCGGCCCGTCCCAGATGGACACCTTCGATCCCAAGCCGCGCCTGCGCGCGAGCATGGCCAGCCGATCCGCACACGGGTCGAGCCGACGCAATTCAACAACGTCGGCACCGTGATGAAGTGTCCCTGGCGCTTTCGCAACTATGGCCAAAGCGGCATTCCCGTCAGCGATCTGTTCCCGCACACCGCGCAACATGTCGATAACATGGCGGTCGTGCGTTCGGTCGTCTCCAATTTCTCGGAACACACCAACGCGAACTATTTCTTGCACTCCGGCCATGGGCAGCAAGGCCGGCCAAGCATGGGCAGTTGGGTAACTTATGGCTTGGGGAGCGAATGCCAAAACTTGCCGGCCTTCGTAGTCCTTGACTCGGGACAGGTGCCGCCGGGTGGACTGGACTGTTTTGGTTCCGGCTTTTTGCCGGCGGCCTATCAGGGTTCACTGTTTCGCGGCGGCGCAGAGCCTGTCGCTGACCTGCGCGGGACCACGGGGGCATCCACGGCAAGCCAAATGAACTTGATTCGCCGCCTCGACGAGGCCGCGCTGGAGCGGGCGGGTCACAATGACCAACTGGAAGCGGCGATTGCCAACTTCGAGTTGGCTGCCCGCATGCAGACCGCGGTGCCGGAATTAATGGACCTGGCTGGTGAGACGCGTGCCACGCGCCGACTCTATGGCCTCGACGACCGCGTCACGGAAACCTATGGCCAGCGCTGCCTCGTGGCCCGGCGGCTCGTTGAACGGGGCGTACGCTTTGTCGAAGTGTTGTGTCCACCGACGGGCGGCGACCGCTGGGACCAGCATTCCAATCTGTATCAAGGCCATCTTAACAACGCCCGCGCCACCGACAAGCCAGTCGCGGCGCTGCTCCACGATCTTAAAGCGCGCGATTTGCTTGATTCCACGCTGGTCATTTGGGGAGGAGAATTTGGCCGCACGCCGATGGCGCAAGGGTCCGATGGCCGCGACCATAATCCGTTCGGCTTCACGATGTGGCTTGCCGGGGGCGGCATTAAAGGCGGCACCATTTATGGCGCCACGGATGATTATGGCTACCACGTCATTGAAAACAAGGTTGAGATCCACGACTTGCACGCCACGATGCTGCACCTCTTGGGCATGGAGCACACCCGGCTCACCTACCGCTTCGGCGGCCGCGATATGCGCCTCACCGATGTCCATGGCGAAATCGTGAGAGGCATTCTCGCATAACGGCCAATCGCTCGACGCCATTTGTCGATAAGATAACGGTTTATTGTAGATTAACAGACGCCAATGCGTGGCCGAGTCTGAGGTACTCCGAGGGCCCGGCATGGTGTACTCATCTCGCTCAGCGAGATGCTCTTTCATCTCGCGGAGCGAGATGAGTACAGACCACCGGAGCCTCGGAATACCGTGGACGCGGCCATGCGATACATGGGTTTTACTTCATGAAAGTTTTGGTTATCGGTAAAGGCGGGCGGGAGCATGCCTTGGTCTGGAAGCTGGCCCAATCGCCCCGGGTCGAACGAGTGTTCTGCGCCGGGCAACGCGGGCACGGGTCTCGACGGCGTCAACGTGCCGATTCCGATGCACGACGTGGACGGTCTGATCAAGCTCGTCAAGAAAGAAAACATCGGTTTGACGGTCGTGGGCCCGGAGGAACCGTTGGCCCATGGCATCGTGGATACTTTTCAAAAAGCCGGCCTGAAAATCTTTGGGCCGACCAAAGCCGCCGCGCAGGTGGAAGCGAGCAAAGTCTTCGCCAAGAAGCTGATGCGCGACGCCGACGTGCCGACGGCGGAATTTCGCGTTTTCGATCATCCCGACCCCGCGCGGCATTACGTGCAGACGCGCGAATATCCGGTGGTCGTCAAGGCGGACGGGTTGGCTGCGGGCAAGGGAGTCATGGTTTGCGACACCAACGAGGAGGCCTTGGCGGCCATTGAGCGCATTATGGTGCGCGAGGAATTCGGCCGGCCGGCGGGGCGGCAGATCATCGTTGAAAAGCGACTCGAAGGGCAAGAATTGAGCATCCTGGCCCTCGTCTCGGGGCGCGCCATCGTCCCGCTGGCAGCATCGCAGGATCACAAACGAGCCCTGGATGGCGACCTGGGACCCAACACCGGCGGTATGGGCGCCTATTGCCCTGCGCCGTTAGGCACGTCGGAACTTCTCAACGAAATCGAGGCCCACGCGCTCGTGCCCACGGTCCATGCCATGAAACGGCGCCGCATTCCATTTCGCGGCGTGCTCTATGCCGGTGTCTTGGTAACCAATCAAGGCATGCGTATTCTCGAATACAATTGCCGCTTCGGCGACCCCGAGACACAACCGGTGCTCATGCGTCTGAAAACAGACCTCGTGGACCTGCTCGAAGCCGTGGTCGATGGCGGGCTTGAAGAGTTCGGCGAAGCCAGGCTGGAATGGGACCCGCGTCCGGCCGTGTGCGTTGTCATGGCCAGCCAGGGTTATCCGGGCAATTATCCCAAGGGCAAAGTGATCCTCGGCTTGGAGGAAGCCGCCAAGTTGCCCGACGTCAAAGTCTTTCACGGCGGCACCAAGCTCGATCCCAATGGCTTGACGCTAACCGACGGCGGCCGCGTCCTCGGCGTCACCGCGCTCGGAGCCACCCTCGCCGAAGCCAAGCAAAGAGCTTATGAGGCCGTCGGGAAGGTGCATTTTCAAGGTGCGTTTTATCGCAAGGATATTGGGGATAAGGCACTCAAAACCGCGGGTCAACCGACTCCATTGTAATAGATGGTCAGTCAGGGCACAGTCTGGTGGGTGCCACGGGCAGCTTGCCTGCCCGTGTTCGGACGCGGCGACTGCCGCAGGTTCAACACGGGCAGACGAGCTGCACGTGGCACACAAATAGTTGGCTTGGGACGGCTCTCCTGAGCCGTCGGATAAGACGGACGGCTCAAGAGAGCCGTCCCACAACCACGCGCCGCCCTTCAATCCGCAACCGCCCCTCGGCGAACAAACGGATTGCTTGCGGATATGCCTCGCACTCCTCTTGGAAAACACGCTGCGCGAGTCGATCCGGCATGTCATCGTCGAGCACTGCGACGGCGCGCTGCAAGATGATCGGTCCGTGATCGTATTCATTGTCCGCGAAGTGAACGGTGCAACCCGTTATCTTGGCGCCATAGGCCAGCACCGCTTCATGAACGTGGTGGCCGAAATAGCCCTTGCCGCAAAACGCGGGGATGAGCGAAGGATGAATGTTCATCACGCGGCCCAAGAAATCATCGGGGATGTGGACAAGCTGCAAAAAGCCGGCGAGACAAACAAGATCGGCGTTCGCCTGCCGGCATGCATCGAAAAGGCGCCGGCTAAAATCTTCGCGCGTGCCGGAATCCTTGCGCGCCACCACGGCCACGCTCAGGCCCGCGCGGCGTGCCCGCTCCAGCACCAAAGCATCGGCGTTGTTGGAGGCGACGAGCACAACCTGCGCTTCGAGTCGGCGGTCGGCGATACGATCGAGAAGGTTTTGAAGCGTGGTGCCTCCCCCGCTCGCCAAAACTGCCAGGCGAACGCCATCTTTCATATCTATCCCCGTTGCGCCAAGGTGCGGGAAAAAGTGCGAATCTCAGGTCTAACTTATGCCATTCTTACAATCCGAATTGTAAACTTCCTCCCGCCAAGCTGCCTTAATGGCAAGGCTTGCCGGAGCGGAAAAAACGCTCAAAACATCTTCGGTCGCAACCACGATTATATCAAGAACTTGTATCCCAGCGCGGCAATTGTTGCCCGGTGCGGCGGGTTTTGGCACGTCGCGTGCTTATTAGAAACCCGGCAAGGAAAAACGACGAACCCCCGGAACAGACGGCCTTCCCCCGAGGCCACGTTCGTCGAAAGTTGCCAGGTTCCGCGACCCAAGGCCCAACCCCCGTGGGCCTTGGGTTCTATTTCCGGGACCAGCGTCCGCTTCCCGTCCCCCTCATATCCCGACCCACATGCCTCGACCCCGTTCAACGACAACCCTCCTTTCCCCGGGAGGGTTGTCTCTTTTTATCTCTTGGGCTTCTTTCTGCCTTGGAGCCTTGGCGCATTTCTCGCGGCTCGACCCTCGCCACGGCCCCATTTTCCCAAATGATTACGGGAGTGCCCGTGTCTTCGGCGCGTTTGATGACATCTTTCGCTGCTTCACGAAATGCCGCATCCGCTAGTTCAGTTATTGATCGATCGATCTTCTTTTTCACGCGGATTCCCCAATTTGTTGGACTTGCCGAAAGAGCGCTTTTTGTTTGACAATCAATTGCCCATTGAGTTCAGACGCAATCAAATTCGGCGCGACGCACGATCCATCATACAAACTCCATTCGTCGAGAATCGGTCGAAACAGGCGAAAAAAATTTTGCAGTCCCGCCGTGTAACGCCGTCGGATGACAGCAATGGGGACGTTATGACCACCCTGCTGAGCCCGGTTTTGCACCCGGGCAATCGCCACCTCGGCGCTAGGCAACCACAAGAAAAAGAGCACGACGCGGTAGCCGCTTCTCTTCATGTTTTCCAGTATTTTGAGATATGTGCAGCCCGATAGAGTTGTTTCGAATCCAAAACTGCGCGCGTTGCTTGACTAATTCCCCGAGTCGCTCCAATAACAAGCGTCCAGCGCGAACGTTTTGCGTTTCCGGCGAAACGGTGCCAAGCCGGCGGCAATCAAATCGGCGTTCAAGAATTCGCGACAGTGCACGAAATCGGGCAAGAACTTCGTGGAAAATGTCGTTTTTCCCGCTCCATTCGGACCGGCAACGACATAAACCGTCGGTGATGAAATTGTTTTTTTCTTTGGCACTCGCTCAGACCTTTATTAGTTTCATCCGCGGGTTGAGGCACTTCGAAACCCGCGGATCGAACGGCGTCTCAAGAATCCCGGCCAGTTTTCCATCGACAGGTGCAATGGAGGGCGTTACGATTGTAGTGTTGGCAGCCTTGCTAACCTAGCAAAACCTTCGGTCGCTTGGAGGATTGAATGATCAGCCGCGTGGGGACCTTTTTTTTCATGACAGCGTTGCTGGTTGCGGTGGGCTGCAGTCAACAGGCCGCGCAGGTGACCGGGCGCGTCACCTGTGAAGGCAAGCCGGTCGTGGGCAGCATTCTATTCAGCCCGGCCGGGGAGGGGGATGCCAACACTGGCGTGGCGGTCCCTGCCCCTCTCAACGAGGATGGGGTTTTCAAGCTCAGTTTGAAAACGACCGGCAAGCACCTTGTCGTCATCACGCCGCGCGACGTTATGTTGAAACCCCCGCCTGGCCAATTCGACTATCCCTGTGATCGCTCACCCATGGAAAAAGAAGTGCAACCGGGCGACAACGATTTCACCATCGAGATGGACGCGCATCGCAAATAGCGACGTGCTCTCGAGCAATTGGGTCCTGTTCCGCTGGAGGATTTGCCGTGACCTCTCATTCATCCAAGAAAACGGGCTTCACGCTCATTGAGTTGCTCGTGGTGATCGCCATCATCGCGATCCTCATCGCCCTGTTGGTTCCCGCGGTGCAACAAGTTCGTGAAGCGGCCGCGCGCACGCAGTGCACCAACAACCTCAAGCAAATCGGCCTGGCCTTCCAGGGCTACCACGACGTTTACAACCAATTGCCGCCTGCCTTGGCGCGCCACGATCACATGGACGACGGCGGGCCGTACAACTGCACCTTCTGGTCGTATCTGATTCTTCCTTATCTTGAGCAAGAGCCCCTCTTCGACATGGCGCCTTTGACGCAAGTGCCGAACTGGACTCGTGGGAATTATTTGCTGGCGGCGCAGGCACAACTTTCGGTCTTTCGTTGCCCATCCTCGTCCGATGACTTGACCTATGCCAGCGGCGGCATTCCCGAGCGCTTCGCGATCAGCTACGCCGTCGTCGGCTCGGGCAGCATCGGCAACCCGTACGCCAACCAACGTGCCAGGAAATGGCGGCGCCGGCGAGACCATCTTGCACATGGACGACGGCACCTGGCAAAACACCGGCGGTTTCAAAAACTGGGGCATGTACAACGATCTCCACTACCGCCGGGATGGAGCCTTCAATCAAAATACCGTCACGCAACTCATTCAGGTCACCGACGGCACCAGCAACACCGCCGCCGCCGGCGAGCGCGTGCCGCCTGCTCAAGGATCCTGGGCTTTTCCCCGACAATGAATATGGTCACGGCGACGAATACGGCACCTGGGCCATGGGAACGACGTGGGCTGAAAATCACTTGGAAGAATGCCTCGGCTCCATCGGCATACCGCTCAACTACAACGGTGAGAGCGGGGGGCAGTACATTCGCTTCGCGGCGAGCAACACCGCCGGGGGCTATAGCAGCGACCACGGCAGCAAAGGCGTCAACTTCGCCTTCCTGGACGGCAGCGTGCATTACCTGGCGGCCAACACATCCGATAAAGTGCGCATGGCCCTGGGCACCATCGACGGCGGCGAGACCGACACCGTTTCGGATTGACGAACCAAAGGAGCCGCGCACGCAGTAAGCGGTTTTACGACGTTGGATGCTGTCCAACCGCTTACTGCGTGCGCGGCTCCTTTCATTTCTTGCAGTGCGTTTTTCATTCGCGATTGACAGCTAAAACGCATTCGGG
Organism: uncultured Planctomycetota bacterium; assembly: GCA_963750865.1. Lineage (GTDB taxonomy): Bacteria > Planctomycetota > Planctomycetia > Gemmatales > Gemmataceae > CAVVSQ01. The sequence continues at coordinate 143,742 of CAVVSQ010000004.1, read as the reverse complement.
CTATAAAACTCTCCCCGGAACACGGGGCCGCGCGGATTGAACCGCGAATGGGCAACGCTTCGATGGAGACGCGAGTGCAAATCCTTGGAAGAGCATTTTCTTGCCCTGATTCGCGGAGACAAGCGGGGCATGTGGCCGGCGCTGCAGCGCTCAGGACTGCGCGTGCTGAGCGTCCCATATGGACTGGCGGCGCGCTGGCGCAATTGGCTCTTTGACCACGGCCATAAAAAAATCCATGCGGCTGGCGTCCCCGTCGTGAGTATCGGCAACTTGACTTTGGGTGGCACGGGCAAGACGCCGTGCGTGGAATATATCGCTCGTTTTTTGCGTGCCTTGGATCAACGTGTCGTCATTCTTAGTCGAGGTTATGGTGCCCGGAAGGCCGCAACGATGAAGCGCTGGTGCTCGAAGAGAACCTGCCCGACGTGCCGCACCTGCAGGGACAAGACCGCGTAGCGCTGGCTCATACCGCGATCGAGGAACTGGAAGCGGAGGTCTTGATCCTGGATGACGGCTTTCAGCACCGGCGTTTAAGACGCGACCTCGATATTGTTCTCGTGGATGCCGCGGCGCTTTGGGGAATCGATTACTTGTTTCCGCGCGGGCTGTTGCGCGAGCCGGTCAAGGCTTTGGGCCGTGCGGACATCGTGATGCTCACTCGCTGCGACCTTGTCGGCGAAAAAACGCTGGAACCATTGCGCGGGAGCGTCGCACGCTGGGCTCCGGGCAAACCCGTGGTGGAGACGGCGCATCGAGCCGTCGGTTTAGTCAACGCGAGCAGGGCGAGGTTGCCTCTCGATGCCTTAGGTCAAACGTGCGCGGGATTTTGCGGCATCGGCAATCCGGAGGGTTTCCGGCAAACGCTTACGAGGCTGGGTGCGAGCGTGAGCGCTGGCGCAGTTATCCCGACCATCATGCGTATGTACGCCACGACATTGAGGCTCTGACGACCTGGAGCGCATCGCTGCCGGCGGGCGCGAAGATCATCACGACGCAAAAGGACTTGGTGAAAATTCGGCTCGATCGGCTGGGCGATCATGAATTATGGGCTCTCGTAATCCAATTGGAGGTAATTCGCGGCCAAGAGGTGCTTGAGGAGAAACTACTTCAAATCGTTCGTAATCGATAGTTGTTGTCGGGCACGAACGATTCCGACCAAGGAGGGGCGGATGACCACGACAGGGGCCAATCACGCGGCGTTCAATCCACCACACAATCGTCATTTCGAGACCTTCAAGCCGTTCGACTTGAATGCGCTCAAGACCTACGATCTGACATCGCGACCTTCCAAAGTTTTTCACGACGATCTGGGCCGGCCCACGACTCCCGACAGCACGGTCGCCGATTGGCTCGAAAGCCTGCCCAGACAATTGGCCGCCGTCGAAGTGCGCCGCGTCAGCAGCCACCTATGCCGCACTGTACGCGATGGCCGCATGGCCGCCGCGGCTTTGGGCGGGCACGTCATCAAAACCGGCTGCGCTCCGTATCTGATCGACTGGATCAACAAAGGCGTGCTGAAGGCAGTGGCCCTCAACGGCTCGGCGGCGATCCACGACTTCGAGCTGGCGGTCGCCGGCAAGACAAGCGAGAACGTTTCGACGCAACTGCCCACTGGTCAATTCGGCATGGCCCGCGAAACGGCCGACGCCTTCGCGGTAGCGGCGCAACGGGGCCGAGAGCGAATGCGGGCCTAGGCTGGGCGTTGGGCAAACATTTGGACAGCCTGGATTGCCCGTATGCCGATTCGAGCCTGGTGCTGGCGGCGTATCGCGCGGGCATACCCTGCACGGTTCATGTCGCGCTGGGCACCGACATCGTGCACATGCACCCGCACGTAAGCGGCGCCGCCCTGGGCGAAGCCTCGCTCATCGATTTCCGCCTCTTGTGTAGCGTCGTCGCCGCCATGGAAGCCGGCGTCTGGATGAACCTCGGCAGCGCGGTCATCATGCCGGAGGTATTTCTCAAGGCGGTGAGCGTCGTCAATAATTTTGGCCACAGTCTCGACGGCCTGGTCACCGTCAACCTCGACAAGCACGCGCAATATCGCTCGCGCGTCAATGTCGTGGAACGGCCCAGCGCGGAAGGCATCGAGCTCATCGGCCATCATGAAATCATGCTGCCGCTGTTGCATGCATCCGTGGCGTGCCAACTGGCTCAGGCCCAACCGGCTCTGCCAGCCCAAGCCGCGTAGCTTTGCACGTTCGAGTCAAGATCCAAATCGCGGGTGCCACGGGCAGCTTGACTGCCCGTGATTGAATCCCAGGCAGGCGCCGCCCCTGCACGGGCAGGCAAGCTGCGCGTGGCACCAATTGCCCGATCGAGAGGCATCATGAATGTCGCGGTCTTCCTGCCGAACTGGATCGGCGATGTCGTGATGGCCACACCCGCGATACGCGCGTTATGCGCCCATTTCCAAGGCGCCAAATTCATCGGCGTCTGCCGCACTTACGTCAATGATGTGCTTGCCGGTTCGCCTTGGCTGGACGAAACGGTTTTTCTGGATCGTGGAGGCCCACTGGCCAAACGTTGGCTTGGAGCAGCCTGGCGATTGCGGCGGCAAGGCGTCGATCTCGCAGTTCTTTTTCCCAACTCCTTTCGCTCCGCGCTCGTCGCTCGCATCAGCGGCGCCAAGCAGCGCATTGGCTTCGCGCGTTATTTACGGGGCAGCTTACTAACCCATCGGCTCGAACCGAACCGCGACGCCAAGGGCCGCCCACTCCCCTGCCCCATCATCGATGATTACAATCGGCTGGCCGAAACGGCAGGCTGCACCTGGCCCGGCCATAAAATGGAGTTGCACACACTCCCGACCGACGAGCGCACTGCCGACGGCGTCTGGGAAAACTTGGATCTCGGAGGCAATGAAGAAGTCGTCTGTCTCAACCCGGGAGCCGCATTCGGCTCCGCAAAGCACTGGCACGCCGAGAACTTCGCTCGGCTCGCCCAGGACTTATGCGATCAGCGTGGCAGCCGGGTGCTCGTCTTATGCGGACCGAGTGAACGCGATCTGGCTCGCGACATTGCCCTTCGGGCGGGGCGACCGAAAGTGCATAGCCTGGCGGACAAGCCGTTGTCGATTGGTCTGACCAAAGCCTTGGTGCGCCGCTGCAACCTTCTGGTTACCACGGATAGCGGGCCCCGGCATTTTGCTGCCGCTTTCGATCGGCCCGTCATCACTCTATTCGGGCCCACACACATCGCCTGGACGGAAACCTACTATGCCAAGGCGGTTCACTTGCAAAAACGAGTGCCGTGCGGCCCGTGTCAACTGCGTGTCTGTCCGGTGGACCATCGCTGCATGAAAGACTTGGCACCCGCCGAGGTTTTCGCGGCCGTCAACGACTTAATGGCCCGCGTTGAAAAAGGAACGCCCAAGCCGATCCCTGCTCAGCTGGCCCAGAGAAAGGCGTCGTAATGGGCTTTGTCGATGTGAACCTAGAGTACCGTGAAGCGCTGCGCCGGAACGGCATGTGCGCGGCGGTAGATTTTCTGCGCTTGGGTGGAGTCATTCTGTGCGGTCACCGGGATCGCCATGTGCTGAAGGTTAGCCTACCGGGATTGGAACCTGGCCAGAACGATAGAGTGGCGTTCCTTAAAAAGGAACATCGCGTTCCGTGGCGTGACCGGTTAGCAAACGCCTTGGCCGGTTTCGGCTTTGTTTCGAAATCGACGCGCAAGCTTCGGCTTTGCAAAAGCTCGGGCAAGCAGGCATTCCCTGTCCCACCGTCTTGGCTCATGGCCAGCATGGAAGGCAGGCATTTGTCTTGTTGGACGCTAAGTCCGAGATGACGGAATTACGCCGCTATCTAGCCGAGCATCCGACGGAGCGTCGGACTGTCGCCCGGATGCTAGGCCGGCGCTTGGCAAAGATGCACGCCGCGGGTTTCACGCACGGCGATCTTTATGCCAAGCACATTCTTGTTGGAGCGGGGCCGCGTTTTTCGATACTTGATTGGCAGCGTGCGCGGCTAAAAAATCGAACTTCATGGTGCGCGGCGAACAGATTTAGCCACGCTGGACGCCACATTGGCGGCGACAACGGACCGCCTTCGCCTTGTGTTTTTACGACACTACCTGCGTGAATCGGGAGTTGAAGCGCGAGTTGGATGGGCGGCGGCGATTCGCGAGCAAAGTGAGCACTTGCAAAAGAGACGCCGCATTTGCGCCTTGCGGATGCTGCGGTCCCCGTCGGAGCAACAATCGCTTGTATGGCTGGACGGCGAAGCGCGATGCGTGACGCCGGCGTTTCTGGAAACTCTGGGAGAGCGGATTCCCGAGTGCTTGGATCTTAGCCGCGCCGTCGATCCGCGGGTTTCGGGTTGCTCAACCCGCGGCTTGGAAAAGGTGTCGTTGGAGAACGGTCGAGCGGGTCTGTTGGTACGCTATCGGACTTTGCATGCGTGGCACTGGCTCGCATCATGGTGGCGACGCGAACCGAGCCCAGACGTTCAAGCGGCTGCCTTGCTCTTTCGGCTCGAACGCCATGGCATTCCGACGCCAAAACTGCTGGCGTTCGGGCATAAATGCTTTCGACCGTGGACTTACTCATTCGTCCTGACGGAAACGCCGGCGAGTGCGGGCAGCTTGCTCGATCACTTGCTTAAAACGACTGCGCCGAAGGAACGAGGGAATTGGTTGCGGCAAGCAGGCAGCCTGTTGCGCCGCTTGCACGAGGCCGGCTATTGCATGGGAAATCGGCCGAAGGACTTTGATGCCATCGGCGTCAATACCTCCGCGACTGCTGCACGGGTGTTGCTCTCGCGCATTGACGGCCTGAAACGCCGCCGGCTGTCATGGCCGGCGCTGGCCAAGAAGGATTTTGCGCCGCTGATTCGTAGCCACCGCCTATGCCGAACCGACATGATGCGCTTTTATCTCGCCTATGTTGGCAGTGACCGGGCGGCGGCACCAGCCCGGAGTTTATTGCGCGAAATCATGGCAAAGCAGGTGAGCGCATGAGGCAACCGCCGCTGATGAATGTGTCAGGCTCATCCGCGTGGTGGCAGCGTCTTGTCGCGCCGATGCGCCGCTTGCGGGCCCGTGCGGATTGGACACAATTTGCAGGCGCCGACTGGGCGGAAGCCATCTTGCAAATGCCGGTCACCGATGACTTCCACGCCAAGCAGGGGCGCTCGACTGGCCGCTTGGTGCTCGAAAACGCCGGCCGCGAGCTTGCCGTTTATCTGAAGCGCCACTACCGCTTGCCTTGGTGGCGCGGCCTCTTAGCGACCTTATGGCCTCGGGGTGATTGGTCGCCGGCACTGCAAGAATATCGCCACTTGCGATGGGCTCATGCCCAGGGATTGCCGGTTCCCCAAGTCGTGGCCGCCGGCGAATACCTTCATCCCCTCGGCAAACTGCAAAGTTTTCTCGCGATCGAAGAACTACGCGGAATGCTCGGACTGCACCAAGCGATCCCGCGAGCAGCCTCTCAATTGCAACCGGCAGAGTTCAGGCAGTGGAAAGCCGGCCTCGTCCGCGAACTCGCTCGGCTCACGCGCTTTCTCCATCGAGCGCCAGTTCTTTCACAAGGACTTGTATCTGTGCCATTTTTATGTTCCCGAATCGGATACGCGCACGCTGCCGGCGTGGCCCGGTCGCGTTCACATGATCGATTTTCATCGCCTGGGCCGCCATCGGCTGACCAGGCAATGGTGGCGCGTGAAGGATTTGGCTCAACTTTTGTATTCCTCGGATTTGCCGGGCATCGACGCCCGTGATCGGCTGCGCTTTTGGCGTCATTATTTGAGCACCGGAACTACGCAAAGGCATAGCGCCGATTGGCTCGCGTGGTTGGTTCGCTATAAGGGGCGTCGGTATCAGCGCCATAATGCGAAGCAGGCCGGATGATTTGGCCGAAAACGCTTTATCAGAACGTGAATTGGGATCGAGCGCGTCACCTAACAATTGTTGTGCCCATTCCCCTCTCCCCTGTACTCGGGGGAGAGGGGCAGGGGTGAGGGGGACAGGTCGCTTGCAAAAACCTGGAGGTATCGCGAGGGATTCTATGCCCCCTCACCCTGACCCTCTCCTCCAGAGTAATGGGGGAGAGGGGAGCAGTTATTTATCAGTTGCTTAACTTGATGCCCAGTCCACGCAAGTTAATTTGCAAGAACCCAAACCAGGTTTTCCAATGAACATCGCGTTCGCCTATGAAAGCGTGTTACCGGCCCGGGGGGCTGCGAGACATATATCGCCGACCTGGCGTGCCGGCTGATCGGCGACAAGCACGCCGTCCATCTTTATGCCTGCCGCTGGGACGACAAGGCGCTTCCGGCCGGCATGAACTTTCACCGCTTGCCAACCGTTCGCGGGCCTCGCTTTTTGCGCCGTGGCGCTTCGCCAAGCAATGTTTGGCCGCCATGACCGGGGCCGGCCATCACGTGACGGTTGGCTTCGACAAGACCTATGGACAAGACGTGCTCTATCCCCAAGGGGGCTTGCACGCCGCATCTTTCGAGCACAATCTGCGCAAATATTCAGGCGGCTTGGCGCGCGGCTGCGCCCGCGTCGTCAAGCTGCTCGACTTGGCGCACTGGTCGTTCGCGCGGCTCGAACGCCGTCAGTATCTCGGCGCGGTGCCGCCGGTGATCGTCGTCAATAGCTTCATGGTCCGCGAGCATTTCCACCACTATCTGGGTATTCCCGAAGAGGGAGTGCGCGTCGTTCGCAGTGCGATTGATCCGCAGCGCTTCCTGGAACAGGATCGACTCAAGCGGCGCCAACAATTCCGGGCTAATTGGGCCATCGCTCCCGAGCACATCGTCGGACTTTTCGGCGCCATGAACTATCGACTCAAAGGGCTTGGGCCGCTGCTCCGCTCGGTGCAAACATTGTTAAATCGCCCGGAGTATCGCGCCGCGCCGCCGCCGTTGCAACTAGTGGTCGCTGGCAACCCAAAGACGCGGGCTTACGAAAAGATGGCTCGGTCGCTCGGCATTCGCGATCATGTGCGTTTCGTGGGTCATTGCGAGCCGATGCGCGATGCCTATTTCGGTGCCGACTTCCTGGTGCATCCGACGTTTTACGATCCCTGCTCGCTGGTGGTCTTGGAAGCGCTGGCGTGCGGTTTGCCGATCATCACCACACGGGCCAACGGCGCTAGCGAATTGATGACGCCGCCTCGTGAGGGCTATGTGATCGACGATCCGCACGACCATCAGCGTCTGGCGGCATGTGTGCACGAAATGCTCGATAAGGAACGCCGCCACGGCTGTTCGGTGGCCGCCCGCGCCGCGGCCAAGAGTTGGACATTCGAGCAGCATTACCAGCAATTGCTCGAAGTTTTCGCGGAGGCGCGCGATCGCAAGCAGGTGGCGTAATAAGCATTTGCTCAATGGTTTTGAGAATGGGTGGCACGCCCTGAGGTAGGTCCGAAGGGCGTGGTGCCCGGATAAGACACGCCCTTCGGAGTACCTCAGGGCGTGCCACCCAACGATTTGTTATTCCTATCAATAGCGAATTATCTTCGTGCGCTGGCTAGCCTTCCACCGGTTGCTCGGCGTTCGCTCGCGCTGAAAAGTGGTCCTGTTTTTTCTCAATGCCGTGGGCGCCGTCGCGACGCCACATCGGTTGGATTTCCTGTTCCATGGACCGATTGCGTTCATCCACCTGCGCGTCGATGTCCTCCAGCTTATGCCGCAAGCCCAGGCCGTTGGCCATTTGGATAGCCAGACCGGGGCGTGCGTTGGCTTCGAGCAGCATTGGGCCGTGGCGGGCATCGACGACGATATCGACGCCCAAATAGCCCAGGCCGACGGCAGCGGCGACTTTCGCGGACATGTCGAGGATGCGCGACCAAAAGGGAACCTGCAAGCCAAGCAAGGATGCGCCGGTGTCTGGATGGACAGTGATAGTTTGACGATGCACAACCGCATGATGGGTGATGCCGGTCTTCAAGTCGATGCCGGCACCCAGGCCGCCCTGGTGCAAGTTCGCCCTGCCGCCGGATGCCTGGGTCGGCAAGCGCAGCATGGCCAGCGCCGGCTTGCTCTTGTAAAGGATGACGCGAATGTCCGGTATGCCCTTGTAAGACACCGGCGCGAACGCGGGGTGCAAGTGGACGCGCTGCTGCAACAGGGCGACATCGGTTTGGCCACCGAGCGAATACATGCCGGATAACGTATCTGAAAGATGCTGGCGCAGATCATCGAGCGTGACCTTCGCGCCGTTATGGCGCAGGAAATGGTTGCCCTCGCGGCCGATGATGACGAGGATGCCGCGCCCGCCGGAACCGCGATTCGGCTTGACCACGAACTCGGTGCGCTCCGCAAAAGGCCGCCCAAGTCATTCAACTTGCCAAAGCTCGCGACGGCGGCGAAAACATCCGGCGTCGGCACGCCGATGCGCAGGCTGAGATCGCGCATCTTGAGCTTGTCATCGACGATCGGGAACAGGGCGCGTGGATTGTGGTCGAGGATGTAATGCGCGTTGCGGCGGTTCATGCTCAGGATGCCGAGCTTTTTGAGGCGCCGGGGGGCACGGAGGAGCCAGAGCATGCGGGTATTCCTAGAAGTGAACACATCCGCGGGTTTCGGAGTACCTCAACCCGCGGCTTGTACGTCGGATTCGGAGGAAATTCGTAAACGAGTTTTGATGGCCTTTACTTCCGGCTGTTTGACGAAGTCGCGGAAGCGGAACAATTCGGAAAGGCGGTAGCCCGTGTAGCGGCCCATGAGAAGCTGGCAGGCCATCACCACGCCGATCGTTTCCGGATAGTTCACTAACTGATTGACCAGTGGCGCAAAGCTAGTGAGCCAGGCGATGCTGGCGGCGCTGGCGAGGGTGCAGACGAGAATCTTGAACGAGGACCAGGCTCCATCCTCCGCTTCGTTGGTCCAAAAGCGCTCCACCATGCCCGTGAGGATAATCATGGGAAACAGCGAGACAAAGCGCGTGGCGGCGATGTCACGGAAGTTGGCGGCGACAATCAGACCGATGAGCATCACGACGATCAAGCTGAGCATGAAGGCGGTGCGCGGCACTTGCAATAAATGGTAGCGGTCGAGCACGCGCCGCAGACACCAGCCGACTAGCAAGATGGCGACAAACACGATCATGCCGGGCCTGGTGTGATCCTCGCGAAATGCCAAGCCGATGAGCGCCGGCGCGAAGGTGCCGAAGCTCGGCAAGCCGATCATGTTGCGATAGACGCAAATCACAAGGGCGGCCACCGGCAGCAGCAGCAAAAACTCCACCAAGCGCCATTCCGCCGGGGGCAGTGAAAAGAGCGATATGCGCTGGAAGAACTGCTGGAGCGGCGCCGTTGCCGTCGCGTCGATGCCGGGCGTTTTCGCTTCCACGAGAAAGGCGTAATCGATGTCGGAAATATCGAGGCCCCGAACCAGCGCCAGATCGCCGAAACCGAAAAGGAGATAATTGGGGGGCACCTTGCCGCAGTGATGGTAGTAGGGGCACAAGGCCATCCAGGCGCCTTCAACCCAAGTCTCGACCCAGACGTGAGGCTTCTGCTCGGCCTTCTTGCTGAGAACGATGCCGGAGGCCAACCGCGACGGCAGGCCCCGATTGCGGCAAAGCGCCACCAATAACCGCGCTTTCGCCAAGGCGTCGCCGCGGCCGTTTTGGAGGCATTCGAGCGCCGAGTTGCTGTTGCCGGCGGCCGGCTCCTTGCGGATGTTTTGATCGACGAACTGAAAGAGCGCGTATACCTGATCGATCGGAGTCTCGCATCCGGCCGTCGCATCGAGGGCACACGTGCTGATGTCCGGGTGGCTTGGATCGACACCGGGTCCCGCGTGCAGCCATTCGCCCGGCTCGGGAGGCGAGTGGACGAGCTTGTTGACGCGAGCCATGGAAACGTTGGGCCGATGCACGTCGATGTTGCAGAAGAATTCATAGCGCACTTCGATAGGTCCCTTGGGCACCAGCGCTCGCTGGGTCCAGACAATTTGCCGCTTGTCCCCCTCTTTGCTTTCCGAGGGCTTCGGATATAGCTGCCCGCTGGCATATTCCTCGCCGTAAATGTGTTGGTGATGCACGTCGAGCGGGCACAAGGTTAAAAGGCGTGCATCGCCTTGCGAGTTGCCGCGCACCACCAAGGTGACATGATAGTTCCCCGGTCCGGGCGGCATCTTGGTTTCTTGGCCCATGACGTGATAGCGCAAAGCCGCAAAGCCGATTGACAGACCGGCAAGCGTCATGGCAGTCCAGAAGCAAAGAGCCGAACGGGACATGCAGCATCCTCAATAGAGCCGAACCAAAAATGCATGAGTGGGAAGGCTCTCCTGAGCCGTCCGATGATTCGACGGCTCAGGAGAGCCGCCCCACATAACTCGTGATGGCATTTTGTTAGCGCCCGTAACTCGTCATTTCCAGATGCCCCACCGAAAGCGGATCGTCACCTTCCCACTTCACCGTGAAGCGAATCTGCTCCGTATCCTTGGTGCGCGGGCGAATCAGAAGGTAGCCGGTGTTGCGCCGCGCATCGAAGTTGAAAACCCAGTTGGCGTCGGGAAGACGGCTATGGAGACTTGGGACCTTGCCCGCGGTTGCTTTGGGAAATTGAATCTCACGGAAAATCAACGGCACCAGCGGTTTCCTTTGGTCGGCAGCGGTTTTGGTGAGCAGGCCGGCGAGGCGTTCGTCCGGCAACGTCCGCGCTTCATAACGGGGGCTAACCACCTTGGGAAAATGTTTCTCGGGAAGCGCTATGACCAGCGAATGCCCGCGTAAATGATGCGTGACCGGCGGCAGGCTGTCATCAGGCAGCGCGGGCGGCGGAATGCGGATGGTTGGATCGCCCCAGAGGGTGAACGCCAAGGCGGTGCGCAGTTGGCGCCGGTAAACTTGGTGTCCTTGCCTAGACGCTTTTCCTTGAGGTGCGCGAAGCATAACAGAAAGTTCTTGGCATGCCGCAAAGCGCCGCCGGCGGACTGCTGCTCATAGGCCAACGCCTCGAAATATGACAGCGACAGCGCGCCGCCGGAGCCGGAAAACGTGCGTGACGACGAGCCCAGCACACCGACGGCACCACGCTCCAGAAACGGCAACACCTTGGGTCGGTCGAGCGCCAGGCAACTTTGCAAAAAGACGATGGAAGGCCAGAGCGGCTCGGTCCAGTGGTGAACTTCGTAATCTCGGATGAGCGTGCTGTGGTGCCCTTCCCATAAAAACAGCGTTTGTTTCGGCAAGCTGGCCCGCACTTCGGCGCGGTTGGCTTCATCGCCGAAAAACGAATCGACCTGGAAGCCTCGGTTTTTCAATTCCTGGGCAGTGGTGCGCGAAAACGTCTCCAGAAGCGGCAAGCTCCCGCCGGGATTGCTGACGACGAGCGCCCGGCGCGACGCTTCGGGATGATGTTGCCAAAGGTGAGGACGAGCCAACATCAACGCGACGATGGCCGGATCGTCGTGAAAAATGCGCCCGGTGGCGAAGGTGATGGGCTCGCCATTGGCGGGCGTCAGTGGTTCGGTTTCAATGTATTCATCTTTGCCGGCGAGCGGATTGGCGCGGCGTTCCATCGGAATGGCTTGCAAATCGCCGACCAACACCAAGGCATCGGCGGCGCTGACTTCCGCTCTTGCGGATGCACTTTGAGCCAGCGCTTTGACGTTATCCCCCGCCTCGTTGGTGAGGAGCAGCACGCCGTGTTTTTGCAGCGTAATCCAGGGCGCCAGGTTGGACATGCAGCCGTGAAGCCCGGTTTGATCATGGGGATTGGCGACGACCAGCGCGTTGATTTTGCCGCGATGCGTGGCGTGACGAATGTATGACGCCTGCACGGCCGCCTCGTCGTGCAGTCGAATCGTGCGGATCGACAGGCCCTTCCAGAAGGAAACCGCATTGCCGACGGCGTATACCTCTACCGTCTGCCAGTCTTGCAATTGACGCCGAAGAGATGCAGTGTCGTTGCCGTCCGCGATCACCAGGGGGGCGCGTAGGACACCCGCCAGGCACGCCGCCTGAAGAAGTTGGCCGCGCGGCTCGGAGGGAGCGACGACGACCTTCGGGGCCTTGGAGAAGAGGCGCCAAACCTGGTCGGGCGCGGTAATTTTGGTAACCTGCGTTGGCTGCCATGTGCCAAGAAATGCTAACAGGGCGGGATTATTGTTTACGCTGTCGAAGAGGACCAAAGCATCGGGCGCGGCCCCGTAAAGTGACACGGTAAGCGCCACCGTCTCCGCGTCACTGGTTTTATCGAGGAGATAGATCGGCGCATGCGGCGGGGGCGAGGCCAGTGCGGCCCCAGGTGCCAGGGTGAATGAAAACGCCGCCGCCAACAGCATCCATGCTGTACAGTGTCGCAAGGCTTTGACCTCTGCTCGGTTTCCAAGACGAGCGCCGGTTCCGTCGGCGCTATTCAAAGAGCCGCGCACGCAGTAAGCGGTCAGTCTGGCTCGATGCCGCCCATCCGCTTACTGCGTGCGCGGCTCTTTTGGACGGGGGGGATTATTGCATAAAAGCGGGCAAAGAAAAAAGTCGAAGGCTGCTCGGCGCGTTAAGAGAGGAGACCTAGACAGGATCGGAAAAAGCACCTGTTTGGGGGATGCGCTAGTTGAGTTTTTGACCTCCCATGGCTTGACGGAGTATGATGAAATGGTACTGGATCGTTAAAGCGAATAACGGGCACGAAAATGGTCATTAAACTCGCACCCAATCTTGAAGCCACCCTGAACGAGTTGGCTCGCCAACAGGGTATTTCCCCCGAAGAGCTTGCGCTCAATACGATCCGCCAGCACCTGCTTGGTCGCTCCGCGCAGATACAACCCCAGGACGAATGGGAGCGGCGCCTGCTGGGCGCCGCGTCCGATTGCGGCGTGGCATTATCTCATGATGCGGTCAGCAGCGACGGGTTGTACGATTAATGGCATATTTGCTTGATACCAGCGTTTTGGCACGCCTCGCCAACACGGCCGACCCTTTCCATGCCATCGCGGCTTATGCAGTAATGTCTCTCCACAGAGGAACCGCAACGCTGCACGTTACGCCGCAAAATTTTGTCGAGTTTCGCAACATTGCAACCCGGCCCAAATCAGTGAATGGTCTAGGATTGTCGGTGGCAGAGGCGGAGGCAAAAGCAGCGATATTTGAAGGCGCTTTCCCCCTGGTACCGGAGACGCCGGACATTTTTCCAGCGTGGAAAGCTCTGGTAAGTGCGCTCGGAATCGTTGGCAAACAGGTTCATGACGCTCGGTTAGTCGCCACATGCCATGTGCATTCGGTGACACACTTATTGACTTTCAACGTCGCGCACTTCCTGCGCATTGCGGGATTTGGGCCAGGGGTCGCGGTGATCGATCCCGCACATGTGAAGTAACCCCTACCTATAACGAGTTGATGAGTTTTCCATGCGGGATAAATCCAAATGGATCAATGCTTGTGGCCACTAAAACTCACGTTAACCCGTAAAAGCGCGTCGCATTGTCGCCGAACAACTTGCGCTGTTCATCCAACGGACGATCATGGACAATCGACTTGAGCGCCGTCACCCAGTGGCGATACGTTGCGGTCGTGGTGCACACAGGCCAGTCGCCGCCGAACATGACGCGATTGGGGCCGAACGAGCGTAGCGTGTGATTGATTATGGGAGCGAGGTCGGCGGCGGTCCATTTTTCGGGCCGCGCCGAGGCGACGATGCCGGAGACCTTGCAGACGACATTCTTGCGTCGGGCCATCTGTTCCATGTCGCGCTGCCATTGGGTGCGGTCGCGTGCCTGCACGTTCATGTTGCCGCAATGATCGAGAATGAAGCGGGTGTTGGGGCAGGCTTCGATCAGCTTGGTGCCGTCGGCAAGTTCGCTGGAGCGCATGCACAGATCGAAGCTCAGTCCCATATCGCCGAGGAGGCGGATGCCGCGGACGAAGCTCGGCGTCAGGCAAAAGCCGGCGGGCGTGCTGTCGCCGTGGAGCACCTGGCGCACGCCCTTCAAATAGCGATTGCGCTTGAAACTTTCCAAATACTTGCGAAAGCCGTCGCTGGCCGGTCGGCCGGATATCACGGCGGCCTTGAGCGGCGTGTTGTTTTGCCGGCAAATCTCAAAGACATACTCTGCCTCGGCGCGCTGCTGACTGACCTCGACATCCACTTCCATGTACACCGCCTTGACGACGTCGAGACCGGCCACTGCGGTCAAGTAATCCTTCATGACGTGACTGCGCGCAGCGGCGTGCCGGGGCGAATCCAGGGGAGGCGAAAACGGGTGAGGTCCCACAAGTGGACGTGGGTATCGACGATGGCCAGGGTCGGAGTCTGCTCGCCCGCCAACAACGGTGAAGCGCCCAGCGCCCCAACCACCGCAGTTCGTTTCAAAAAGTCCCGCCTTTGCATAAAACTTTCCCTTTCCACCAAGCCGCGGGTTGAGGTACTCCGAAACCCGCGGGTAAGCCCCCAACATACCCCAGTGCCCACCAATTTGCTATCCTCAACATATACGTAGGTTAGGTTTCCAACCTGACCGGGCGTTAACAGAAATACTTCTCCTTATGCAAATCAAATACGGACAGGTTGGAAACCTGTCCTACGGGAATCATGCATGCGTGCACTCTTAACCGGCGGCTATGGCTGCATTGGCTCCTGGATCGCGCGCAACCTTCTTGAGCGCAGCGACCAGGTGTGGATTTACGATCTCAAGGAAGACCTCAAACGCCTGCGGCTCCTTTTGCCCGAAGACAAGGTGCGGCAAATCCGATTCGTGCAGGGCGACGTCACCGATCTGGGCGCCTGCGCAGCGTTCTTGAAGCCGAGCAGATCACCCACGTCGTCCACCTCGCCGGCCTCCAGGTGCCGACTTGCCGCGCCGATCCGATCCTGGGCGCCAAGGTCAACGTCGTCGGCACGCTTGCCGTCTTCGAGGCGGTTCGCGCATTGGGCGCGCAAATCCAACGGCTGGTTTACACGAGCAGCGCCGCGGTTTTCGGCACGCCCAGCGACTATCCGTCCGGTCCGGTCGGTGACGACGTGCCTCTCAAGCCGACCACGCACTACGGTTATTTCAAGTGCTGTAACGAGGGCAACGCCCGCATCTATTTCCAGGATTTCGGCGTCTCGAGCATCGGCTTGCGGCCGTGGACGGTGTATGGCGTCGGTCGGGATTTCGGCATGACGAGCGAGCCGACCAAGGCGCTCAAGTCGCTGGCGCTGCAGCGGCCTTACCACATCAGTTACGGCGGCTGGCAGGATATGCAATGGGTGGACGATGTAGCCAAGATTGCTGTCCGCTGCCTGGAAGCGCCTTACCAGGGGGCGAAATCCTACAACCTGCGTGGGCATGTTGTCGATTTGCCCACGCTGCACCAGGCGATGGTTCGCGTCGAGCCTGCGGCGGCCAAGCTCATTACTTATGGTGAGCGGCAAATTCCGATCGCCTATGATCTGGATGATGGCGCCTTGCAACGCGATCTGGGGCCCATGCCGCGAACTTCACTTGAAGAGGGCATGCGCCAGACGATCGCGCATTTTAAAAAGCTGCATGGCGAAGGGCGCCTGGACACGTTGGATTTGGACGGCAAATGACCATGGCCGGCACGGGATTGCTTCTTTCGGATGATCTGCTTTTCAGCAGCCGCATCATAGGAACCGCGCGTTCGCTTGGGCATCAATATGAAGACCGCGCGCAACGCGACGGAATTACTGGCTTTCGCTGCCGCTACTCCGCCGGCGTGCGTCTTACTTGATCTGCAAAATCCGGGCCTGGATATTGCGGCAGTGGTGCACGCTCTCAAGACGGCTAACAATCCGACAATCATTGGCTACGGCTCGCACGTGGACACCGCGACTCTTGAAGGCGGCCCGCGACGCAGGCTGCGACATCGTGTTGCCGCGCAGCAAGTTTGTCGAGGAATTGCCCTCGCAACTGGGGCAGTGGCTGCGCATTGGTTAGCCGCGACGCGCCAGCAGAGCGCGGGATACGCACCGCGCTCCGCTGGCGCGTCGCGGCTAACCGACGACCTTGCTTACGCGGTCGTCGCCATTACAATATCCATCGCATCCCACCACCCGCCCACCAGGAGACGATCATGGCGACGGCAACGGCTACGGCGCAGCGCATGTTTATTGATGGCCAATGGTGCAACGGCAGTTCGGGCAAGACGATCGGCGTCATCAATCCGGCGACGGAAGAAGTGATCTGCGACATGGCGTTCGGCAGCCGGGCGGACACGCGCAAGGCCTTGGAAGCGGCGGCCAAGGCGATGCCGGCGTGGATGAAGCTGACGGCGTTCGACCGGGCCAAGGTCCTGAAAAAGACCGGTGACCTGATGCGCGAGCGGGCCGATGCCATCGCGCGGACGTTGACCATGGAGCAAGGCAAGCCCCTCGCGGAAGCCAAGGCGGAAGTCTTGCATTCGGCGGACACGTTCGAATGGTTCGCCGAGGAAGGCAAGCGCGCGTACGGCCAGGTTATTCCCAACTCGCAGCCGGGCAAAAAGCACGTCACGCTGAAACATCCGGTTGGCGTCGTGGGCGCCATCAGCCCGTGGAATTTCCCCATCACGCTGCAAGCGCAAGATCGCGCCTGCCCTGGCCGTCGGCTGCACCATCGTCTGCAAACCGGCCAGTCAAACACCGCTGTGCCTGGTGCAAGTGTTCGAGTGCATGGTTGAAGCCGGTCTGCCGCCGGGGGTCGCCAACCTCGTCATGGGGCCGGCGCAAGATGTGGCCGACGAGTTCATGGAGAATCCGATTTGCCGCAAGATCAGCTTCACCGGATCGACGGAAGTCGGCAAGCAACTCATGCGCGGGTGTGCCGATCAGGTGAAACGCATGAGCATGGAGTTGGGCGGACATGCGCCGTTTATCGTCTTCCCTGATGCCGATCCGGAGATCGGGGCCAAGATCGCCGTCACCGGCAAGTTTCGCAACAACGGCCAGGTTTGCATCGCTCCGAGCCGCTTTTATGTCCACAAAGATGTGCAGAAGAAGTTCACCGAGGCAGCGGTCGAATTTGCCAAGAATTTGCGGCTTGGAAACGGCCTGGAAGCCGGTGTGGAAATCGGCCCGATGTTCGAGAAGCGGGCGATGGATGGAACGCTGAGCTTGATCGAGGATGCCAAGAAGACCGGCGCCAAGGTTTTGACCGGCGGCAAGCGCGCCGACCGCTTCCATAAAGGCTATTTCTTCGAGCCGACGGTGCTGACTAATCTTGCCCTCAATGCCAAGGTCATGACCGAAGAGCCGTTTGCCCCCGTCATGCCGCTCCTCGATTTCAGCAACATCGACGATGTCATCGCGGCCGCCAACAACACACGCTATGGCCTGGCCGCTTATGTTTTCACGAATGACCTCAGCATCGCCTGGAAGATGGCCGAGGGCCTGGAGGCCGGCATCATCGGCATCAACGATCCCGGTGCCGGCGACGCCGCAATGCCCCTTCGGCGGGATGAAAGAAAGCGGCCTGGGGCGCGAACTGGGCCACGAGGGCTTGGAGGCGTATGTGGAAACGAAATATGTGTCGTTCAAGCTGCGGGATTGAGGCCCGGCGGAAAAATCATAAATCAACGGTGACCCTTCGTTTAGCCGCGACGCGCAGCAAAGCGCGGGTTTGGCCTCGCGCTCCGCTGCGCGTCGCGGTTAAACGGATTCATAAAACGGAGACCATTAATGTCGGATTTGCTTCCTCCCCACGGCGGATTGGCCGAACCCGTCAACCGAACCGTTCCCGCCGGTGAAATCGCCGATTTTACCAGGCAGGCCGCCTCGCTACCGAAAGTGCCGATCAGCGATGCCGACCTTTCGAGCCTTTATCGCTTCGGCGACGGCGGTCTGAGTCCGCTCACGGGTCCGATGGACAAGGCAGCGTTCGATCGCGTTTTGGACGGCGAAGTCATCGTCGTGGGCGGCAAAAGTTACGCCTGGACGATTCCCATCAGCTTTCCCGTAGACAAGGCGCTGGCGGGCACGCTCAAGACCGGGCAAACCGTCGCTCTCAGTCAACAGCAAGAACGACATCGTGGGCACGCTCAAGATCAGCGACATCTTCCCTTGGGATAAAGCCAAGTATATCAAGGGCGTTTACAACACCGAGCGTACCGATCATCCCGGCGGTCACATGACGATGAACGACCCGCGCGACATGCTGCTTGGGCGGCGAGGTGCGCGTGTTGCCGCAACCCAAGCATCCTGAATACGGCCAATTCGTGCTGACGCCGCGGGAGACGCGGGCCTTGTTCGCCAAGCGCGGCTGGAAGCGCGTGGTCGCGTTTCAAACGCGCAATCCGCTCCATCGCGCCCATGAATATGCGCTGGTCGCCGGCATGGAGCGTCTGACGCGGGAGGGTCATTTCACGGGCGCCGTCCTCAATCCGCTCATCGGCGAGACCAAGGGGGACGACGTCGATGCCGCCTCGCGCATGCGCACCTACAAGGCGCTCATTCAAAACAAGGCTCTGGGCGACGGCGACATCGATCAAGAGCTTTGGAAGAAGGCCGGCTACAGCTTCTATGACAATCTCATCCTCATCGGCCTGGACATCAAGATGTTTTACGCCGGGCCGAAGGAAGCCATCATGCACGGCATCTATCGGCAAAACTTCGGCTTCACCGACATCGTCATCGGCCGCAAGCACGCCGACGCCCCCTACGACGACGGCAAAGACATCTGGGACGGCCTGGCCGCCCAGCGCAAGTTCGACGAACTCAAGGGCGACCTCAAGATTCAGCCGGTCAAAGTCGGCTTCGCTGCCTTCTACGAAGAGTTGGGCCGAGTCGGACTGGTCGATGATTACGGCCCCAAGGGCTTCAAGCAGGTCTCCATCAGCGGCCGAGAATTGCGTGAAAAGCTGCGATCGGGCCAGTTGCCCGACCCGCGCATCATGCGGCCCGAAACGGCGCAGATTCTGATCGAGCGCATGAAGGCGAGTTAATGCGGCTAAGTAACCACAGAGTCACAGAGGACACCGAGAAATACCTGCCTTTTCTCGGTGTCCTCATGTGACTCTGTGGTTACAACTCGCTAAAGAATCCCGCGATCCATGTTGGCGGCATGGCCGCCCGGGATCGCTCGACCGGCGCGGACCAGTCGCCAGCGGTCGCGGACCATGATCGGATCGTAGTCGCGATAGATGAAATCCGCCCGCAAGTGACTGAACGCCGGCCCGGCGCAAATCCTCCAAGACGTGTGGACAAGCAAAACGGCCCCTGGTTGAGCACGATGGTGCGGCAATGGTAATCCAGGGCGGTGACTTTCTCGCCGTGGCTGGAGACCATCTCCATGCTTTGAAAGTTGCAGTTGGCCTTGCCGGGACAGCCGCCGATCAGGTTGGCGTAGGCGCACGACTCGGCCAGGAACAGCGGCGTGTCCTGGTAGACGATCAGCACGGCGCGCGGGCCGAATTCGCGCCACAGGCTCGTCCAATTCGCCAGGCCGTCCTCGGGCGACAGGGCGAAGCGTGACACGCCCATGTCACTCAGTTGCAGCGCGGCCAGCCGGTTGAGGACGTACACCGACCAGTCGGTGGCCAGGTCGAGATCGCCGGTTCGGCCGGATGTAGGGTCGAGGCCCAAATAAGCCCAGGCCGACAGGTTGGCGGCTTCCCATTTCTTCCAGCCGGCTTGGCGCAACGCGTCGATTTTGTGCAGCAGCGGCTTTCTCTTCCCAGTGGCGCGTGAGGGCGGGAAGCGCGAGGCGGATGCGCTCCGGGCCGATTTGCTCGGCGAGTCGGGCTTAGCTTGTCCGGCAACGCGGCAGATGATCGCGGGTGATGTCGACGATCACTTCATCGACGCCGTGCCAGTCGTCGTTCTCGAAGGCATCGAGGAAGCGAGACGCGATCCACCTTGATCGACCAGCGGGGAGTACCCGCGGCATTCGAGTACTCATGCCGCGGCTTGGGGGATACGTGCTGCTGAAGCCTCAGCCGAGGCGGCCCTTGTGCACGACTTGCAAGTTTTTTCTGAAGCTTGTTGAGCAGTTCACGGCGCAACTCGGTTCAGGCGCGAGACGGGGACGAAGCCGCCGGCCTTGTTGGTGAAGGTCAAGCTCCGCCAACTCGAATGGCGCTGTTGCCAAGACGTGTCGAAAGCGCTGCGCATGCGATTCTTCCATGGCGTCGATCGTTGCACGGTGGAAACGGGCCGGCCAGGTGCTCGATGGACTCCACGCCTTCGCACGTCGGCGATAACCGTCAATGCGGTCTCGGCAAGGACAGCTTTGATACGCACCGGTTTGCGAACGCGAAATGAGCCCGGCTTCGGACGCTCATGGCGGTATTTTTGCTTGACCGCCTGCGACGACGAGCAATAGACCGGCGCTCCCGGTGGAATCAGCGGATGGTCCGGCGGCAGGCCGACCTCGACCAGGGAATCGGCCGGGCCTCGAAGACCTCCTTCGGCATTTGCGTCTTTGCCGCGGCCGACTGAGCCACAAATGATCGACCGCGAAACCGAACGGTTTGCCCAGGATCGGCAGGTCGATCTGCAAACCGTCATGGCGCTCCGAGCGGTCGCCGGGTGAGGAAGCGCAAGCCGGGTCTCGCCGCCCTTGACGGCGACGATGCGGTCCACTTTGCCGATGAGCGTGCCGCGATGGCCGACGGTGTCGCGGTCGGCGACTTCCTTGTCCTTGTGCGATTGCACGAACAGCCGCGTCCACGGCCGGCTGAAGACGGTTTGCAAATCGGCCTCGATATCGGGCCGCTCGTCGGGATCGAGCCGGCCGTCGAGCAGCTTGCGGTAGTAGTCGGTCGTGGTGGCGACGTAGAGCGGGCTTTTCTTGCGGCCCTCGATCTTGAAGCAGGACACGCCGGCGGCCCGCAAGGCCGGCAGGTGGTCCGGCAAGGCGAGGTCCTTCATCGAGAAGGGAAAGCCGGTCGTCGGATCGCGCTTGACTGCGGCGCCGTCGCGCAGCGTCAGCGGCGCGCCGGTGACCTCGTAGGAATCGCGGCAGGAATAGGCGCACTTGCCGCGGTTGCCGCTCGGCCCAACGTCTGCGAGGAGAACAGGCACAAGCCGCTGTAGGAGTAGCAGAGGGCGCCGTGGATGAAGACTTCGGTTTCGATCCACCCCCCCCGGCCCCCCCTTCGTAAGGGGGGGAGAGCTTGTTGTTCCCCCCCTTGCGAAGATCCACCTTCCTGTTCCCCCCCTTGCGAAGGGGGGGTTAGGGGGGGTTCTTCACTCCGCGTGATCTCGCGCACTTCCTCGAACGTCAACTCGCGTGCCAGCACCACGCGCTCGAAGCCGAGCCCGTGCAGCACCTCGGCGCCGGCGCGATTGTGAACGGCCATCTGCGTGCTGCCGTGCAGTTCCAGCTCGGGAAAGTGTTGGCGGATAGCGCGGTAGACGCCCAGGTCCTGGAGGATGACCGCATCGACGCCGATATCTTCCAGGGCGGCCAGGGCTTCGATCAGTTCGGGCAACTCGTCCTGGCGGATCAGGGTGTTGATGGTGACGAACACGTGCCGGCGGCGCGTCAGGCTGTGGGCGTAGGCGGTGATCTCATCGAGCTCTTCGAGGGTGAAGTTTTCCGCCTCGGCACGCGCGGAAAACTTCTTGAAGCCCAAGTAGATGGCGTCGGCGCCGTAGTGGAAAGCCGCGGCAAGTGCGGCATCCAGCCCGCCGGCGGGCGCCAGCAGTTCGGCCGCTCAAGCGAGTGTTGGCCTCGACATGGGGAATGTCGAACGCCGCTTCCGGCTCAGCGGGGTTGTAGGCCCCTTGGGCGCCAGCGGTTCGGCTTCGGTGACGGATTGCGGCAAGGGGCCGACGAGCGTAAGCCCTTCCCAGGCGGGCGGCTGAGCCTGTCACCAGCGGGAGCGACAATTTCGTGGCCATCAAGCAGTCCGATCATTTGAGGCGGCGAAGAGTGGAATGTGTTCAGTATATCAGAACACCGCATGGATGCGGTTATGTGCAGCCATGCGGAATGCGTGGGTCAAATAAATTTGACAGGTGTTTTTTTTATCCCATGTTTGCCGGAGTAAGGTGGGTTTCAATCTCCGTCCGTTTGTCTCAAAGGACGTGTCATGGTAACCACGGAACTTGGAGCCTGCGAGTGGTTCGTTTGGGATTTGCGGCGCAGTAACCTCATCGACCGCGGCCAGCTCGACCAGATCATCGGCGATTACCTCTCGAAACATCCCCGCGCCGAACCGCCGGCGCTTGGCCGAGTTTCTCGTCGGCCAAAAAATCTTGACGAATTTCCAGGCCGAGCGCTTGCTTGCAGGGCAAGACGCAGGGGTTTGTCCTGGGGCCGTTCACGCTCATGGATTCGCTCGGCTGCCGGCAGCATGGGCACGGTCTACAAGGCCCAATCCAAAACGGATAGCCAGTGGTACGCCGTCAAAGTTCTGCCGCGGCGCAGCATGTGGAACGTGCGCATTGCGCGGCGCAAAGTCCGCGCCTTCGAGCAGGCACGCCATCCGAGCGTCGTGCCCTTCGTCGATGTCGGCACGGCGGGCGGCATGCACTATCTCGCCTGGCCCTTCGTCGAAGGCGAAACGCTCGATAAAGTCATGGCTCGCGAAGGCAAAATTCAGCCCGGGCCTGGCGGCCAAATATGCCCTGCAAGTCGCCGAAGGGCTGGATGTTTGCCATCAGCAAGGCTTGATCCATGGCCTGATGAAGCCCTCCAACTTGATGGTCTGCGACGACGGGCAAATGAAGATATCTGGATTTCGGCATCGGCTGCCTGTTGGCCGAGACCGAAGGCGAATCGTTGGTCGATACCATGTCGACGGCGAACTCCGTGGCCAGCGGCCTGGATTGCGCCAGCCCCGAAAGCATCATGGACCCGACCAACCTCACGCCGGCGGGCGACCAATATAGTCTAGGTTGCGTGCTTTATCACATGCTCACCGGGACGTTTCCGTTCCCCGACGGCAGTGCCGCCGAAAAGATGATGGCCCACCAATTCAAGGAGCCGACGCCGATCAGCGAACTCAATCCGGATGTGCCGGCCGAATTGAGCGCGGTAGTCTGTCGCCTGATGAAGAAGTGCCCGGCGGAACGCTATGGCAGCGTCACGGAAGTTCAGGTGGCGCTGCAGCCGCTCGCGCAAGCGACATCGTTCGCGCCGCAGCCGAAGCCGCGTTCGCTTCCTGGCCGCGAAGCGAACCGCCAAAGCCACGCCGCCCACGGCACCCGAAGGGCTCCGCTCACTCTCGAAGTCCCATCCGCCGACGCCGGCACCGAAGACATCGGTAAGCGTCTCGACGCCGACGCCGAAACCGCAGGCGCTCGGGTCATTGCCAACCCGAAGCTCTTTGAAAGGCGCTACGCAGCCGCCGCCGCCCGGCCGTGCCTCCGCAACCGAGCCCAAACCGAGCCGGTCGGAACTTGTCGATGCGGTGGAAGTCGTCGATGAAGCAGAGGAACACGTCGTTCCCGGCGCCGTGGAAAATGGCGAAGTTCCTCAATCTTGGGAGGAACGCCTTGGACCGACGGGCATTTCCATCGTGGCCATCATCGCCTGCGGTTTGGTTTATATTGTCGCGGCGTATTTCTTGTTGTTTTAGACGAAGGTAGACCCGCGGGATTCGGAGTACCTCATCCCGCGGCTTGATTGTCACCTACCCTATTGCAAGCCGCGGGATGAGGTACTCCGAATCCCGCGGGTCTTATTCCAATGGCAACAAGGCTGGACAAAGGTCCAGCCTTTTTTCGTTGACGCCAAGTTTAACTTGCGGCGTTTCGCCGGAGACGAATAGAATACCAGCGTGCGTCCGGTCCATTTGGAAATGGGTGTCCGTTGGGGCTACCAAACCGGCGCCTTTAACCGAGCATTGCGTGCCAGGCATACAGCAAGGCAGTTCGGGCCGGCACCGCGTGGTGGTGCTAGGGTCGACGGGGTCGGTCGGCACCAATTGCCTGGACGTGATCGACCATTTGGAAGATCGCCTGGAAGTCCTTGGCCTCAGCGCCCACACGAGTTGGGAACCCCTTCTCGGCCAAGTCGAGCGTTGGCAGCCCCGTTATGCCACGGTGACTGATGAAGAAACCGTGCATCGGTTGCGGGAAAGCAAATGGCCGCGCCGGACACGGCTGCTGCAGGGGGTTGACGGCATCGCCACAATGGTAAGGGACCCCGAAGTCGACGTGGTGGTGACCGCGATCGTGGGTGCCGCCGGGCTGACGGGGACATGGTTAGCGCTCGAAGCCGGCAAGACCGTGGCTGTCGCCAACAAGGAAACGCTGGTGATGGCCGGTCCGCTGGTCATGGAGTTGGCAGGCCGCTGCGGCGCCCGCGTTTTGCCGGTGGACAGCGAGCACAGCGCGATCTTTCAAGCCATGCGGGCGGGCCAACCCAGCGAGGTGGCGCGTGTGGTGCTGACAGCCAGCGGTGGTCCGTTCCGGGGCCGCAAGCGCGCGGATCTCGAGGATGTGACGGTCGCCGAGGCCTTGAACCACCCGACCTGGCGGATGGGGCCGAAGATCAGCATCGACTCGGCCACCATGATGAACAAGGCCTTGGAGGTCATCGAGGCACGCTGGTTGTTCGATTTGCGACCGGAACAAATCGAAGTCATCATCCATCCGGAGTCGATCATTCATTCCTTCGTGGAATTCAGGGATGGCTCGATCATGGCCCAGCTGTCGCCGCCCGACATGCGTCTGCCGATTCAATATGCCCTGACGTATCCCGAGCGCCTGGACGGACCGGCGCGCGCGGCTGGATTGGAGCCGACTGGGCAACTGGACCTTCGAGCAGCCCGACCGTGACACGTTTCCGGCTTTGGAATTGGGCTTCGAAGTGGCGAGGCGCGGCGGCACGTGCGGGGCGGTGCTAAATGCGGCGAATGAGGCAGCCGTCGGCTGTTTCCTCGACGGTCGCATCGGTTTTTTGGATATACCGCGCGTATGCCGCGCGATTTTGGACAATCACCATTTTAGTGCCCGGCCGACGCTGAGCGAACTTGGCGTCCTCGATCACTGGGCCCGACAGGAGGTAGTTCGTTGGACAAGCACGAAGGCTTGCAGCCTGGCGAAATGAACCCGGACGGCGTGCCCGCGCCCGTCGCCATCGACAAAGACCGCGACAAGGCACCGGCCGAGGATCCGCCCATCACCTCACGGGACTGGTGGGTCCACAACGGCCCGATCTTGCTCCTCGTCTTCGCCGGTTTGGTGTTCTTGTTCATGAAATTCGACAGCGGCGGGTTGATCGCCATCGCCAAGGCGGCGCTCGGGCTTTCGTTCGTCGTCTTCTTGCACGAACTTGGCCATTTCATGGCGGCCAAGTGGTGCGACGTCAACGTCAACACCTTCAGCATCGGCTTCGGGCCGACGATTCCCGGATGCAGCTTCAAATGGGGCGAGACGACCTATAAGCTGTCGCTCTTCCCGCTGGGCGGCTACGTGCAAATGCTCGGCCAGGTCGATGGCGACGAGGGGAGCGACGGCAGCGAGGACGATCCGCGCTCCTACCGCAACAAGTCGGTCGGCCAGCGGATGCTGATCATCTCGGCCGGCGTCATCATGAACGTGATCCTCGCCGTCGTGTGCTTCGTCGTCGTCTTTCGCGGACCGGGCAAGGATCGGATGGCCGGCGTCATCGGCGAGATTGACACGGGCACTCCCGCGTTCACGTATGGTTTACGTTCGGGCGCCGAGATTTTGCAGATCGGCGATCTTAAAGACCCCTACTTCGAAAACCTCATGGTTCGCGTCATGGCGGCCATGCGCGGCGAAAAAATCGAGTTCATCTCGAAAAGACCGGGCGATTCTCAGGCGCAAGACTTGGAGATTCAGCCGCGCAATGATAGCGATAAAGGCGACAAGAAATTCGTCATCGGCATCAGGCCGCCGGACGCCGCGGAGCTTTTGCCCAAGAACTACGCCCCCTCGGATTTGCCGAATCCGGCCAAGCCGAACAGCGCCGCCGCCAAGGCGTCTTTCGAATTCGGCGATAAAATCGTGGCCACCACCGATCCGGACGATCCAGCGAAGATCAAGGATCTACCGGATGACCCGCGCTTTCCTGGGCACGGACGGCACGATTTCTTCGAGCTCTGGAAACGCTTGCAACGTCTGGCCGGCAAACCGATCGTGGTGCGGGTTGAGCGCGGCGATGCGAAAAAATCACACACTGCGGACATCACGCTGGCGCCGACGTTTTATCAGACGCTAGGCGTGCGCATGCAGATGGGCCATATCACGGGCATACGGGAGAACTCGCCGGCGGCGAAGGCCGGCGTGCTCATTACCCGCAAGAACGAGAACGGCAGCGTGCTGCGCGGCGACCTGATTCAAAAAGTGTCGGTCACGGAGCCGGATGGAACCGTCAAGACCTATGACGACAAGACGCTTGATCCCGAGCGCCTTCCCTTTGAGCTGCGCCAATGGGCCAAGCGCATGGAAAAAGCGAATCAGCCGGCACCGTGGAAGGTGACGCTTGACCGTGGGCCGGCACAAGGATTTCGCCGAAGGCAATCCGCAAACGTTCGAGCCCAAGGTCCTCGAGCTCGACTGGGACAACGGCTGGCGTTTTGATCGCATGGCGCCCATGGGCCTGTCGTCGCCAGAGGCGATCCCCGAGCTGGGTCTGGCTTATCAGATCAAAACGATCGTGGCGGACGTGCTTCCGGGCGCCAAGACCGATGGCCTCAAGGCCGGCGACGCCATACGAGAAGTTCGCCCCTATTTCGCTGGACACCAAGACCGTGGACACCAAGCCGGTCAGCTTGAAGGAAGAAGGAGAGCAATGGGCGACTGTCGCCGCTTTCCTGCAAACCCCGGGGCTTGAAAAAGTCGTCTTGAACGTGTGGCGCAACCAAAAAGAGGAAGACATCACCGTTTACCCGACGCGTGACGAAACCTGGCCCATCACGGACAACGGCCTGATTTACATGGGCGACATGCGCCGCCAGACCGCGGCAAACATGATGGACGCAGTCGCCCTGGGCCTGGGCGATACCTGGGACAGCATGAAGCAGGTTTTTCAAAACCTGCGCGGCATGGTTCTGCGCACGATCTCTCCGGATAACCTGGGCGGTCCCGTCACCATTGCGCGAGTCGCTTACAAGATCGCCGGCATGGATTTCTGGGAATTTATCTTCTTTCTTGGGCTTATCAGCGTAAACCTGGCAGTCATCAACTTTTTGCCGATTCCCGTGCTCGACGGCGGCCACATGGTTTTCTTGATCTACGAGAAACTTCGGGGCAAACCGGCTTCCGAGGGCGTTCGCGTCGGCGCCACCTATGCGGGTCTCGCGCTGATCCTGTGCCTGATGGTG
Source organism: uncultured Planctomycetota bacterium (assembly GCA_963750865.1). Taxonomy (GTDB): domain Bacteria; phylum Planctomycetota; class Planctomycetia; order Gemmatales; family Gemmataceae; genus CAVVSQ01. The sequence continues at coordinate 116,622 of CAVVSQ010000004.1, read as the reverse complement.
TTCGTGCTTTATTTGGACATCTCGCGATTATTGTGATGCTTACGCGCGCGTCCGTTTAGCCGCGACGCGCAGCGGAGCGCCTGCGCTCCGCTGTCGCGTCGCGGCTAAACGGTCATTTCCTTTTGCGAAGAACCCCCGCTTCGACCAAGATGCTCCAGAGTTGCTCCCAGACATGCTCGGGGCGCAGTTCGCCTTCCTTGTCGCGCGACCAGGCGGCGGCGCTGGCGCGGATGCAGGTTAGCGCGTCGTCGCGAACCAAGCGCTCCAAATTGCGACGATTGGGATCTTCGTCCGCGCTCGATGCCGGCGCGGACTTCGCGGCATGATTAGCCGCGGTTTTCATCGTTCCGGCAGCCGCGTCGAGCGCTTCGTTGCAAAGCCGGTCGGCGCGTTTGTTATGCTCACGGCGCACGTGGCGCAGCGTGACCTCGTCGAAGGCCTGGCGCAATTTGTCCGCTTCACGGTAAAGCGGCATGAGGCCTGGATGCTTGACTTTGTAGGCGCCGTTCATCTGGTTGATTATCAATTCGCTATCGCTGTGAACGAGCAAGCGGCGGGCGCCGAGGCGTTGTGCATGCTGCGAGCGCCCGGATCAAACCGGTGTATTCGGCAACATTGTTGGTGGTTTCGCCTAAATAGCCTTTTTCTTCGATTGCGGGTTGGCCCGGGGCCTCGATGGTGTAGGCAAACGCGGCCGGGCCGGGGTTGCCGCGTGCGCCGCCATCGGTATGAATCAGGTATTCGGTGTCGGTGGTCATGGGGACAGTATACTGGGGACCAACCGTGTGGATGAGCGTTTCCTGATTATTGAAACAGCGCACCGCGAGGGGCATGTCGCGTTGGCTGCCAACGATGCCGTAATCGAGACCCGTCCGCTCCAAGAAGCCCGCCGGCACGCGCGACTTGGCGCCGCTCGCTCAGGAATTATTGACGTCGCGCAAGTGGCGAGCGCGCGACCTGAGCGGCGTCATCGTCAGCCTAGGTCCGGGGAGCTATACGGGATTGCGCGTCGGCATCGTTTCGGCCAAGACGCTGGCCTTTGCCACGGGGTGCGCACTATGGGGTGTGGAGACGTTTGCGGCCATCGCCCGGCAAGCGCCGACGGATGCCAGCACGATTGACGTCGTGGCCGACGCCCAACAAGGCAAGATTTACGTGCAGCGCTTCGTTGGAGGACAACCGGGCGTATTGCGAATCGAGCCCGTGGCAACTTGGCGGCCAACGCTGACTTCGGGTTGTTTCGTCACCGGACCGGCGTTGGCGATTTTTGGCGGCGATCTCGGCCAAGAGGTGCGCCAAGCATCGCCGATCGACTGGCTGCCGCGACCGGAAAGCTTGCTGACGATCGCGCTGGAGCGGCAAGCGCCGCGGCGAACGCGACGATCCATTCACGTTGGCACCGATCTACCTTCGTGGCAGCTCAGCCGAGGAGAAAAGAAAAGAGTTGCGCTAGACAAATCGTTGAGCTTTCTCTCCCCTGTACTCGCGGGAAGGAGGGAAGAGCAATTCCTCGCGAGAACTTCAACACTTTGCACGCAACCTGTACCCCCTCACCCCTACCCCTCTCCCCCGAGTACGGGGAGAGGGGATCGGCGCAAGCAATCGTGAATGAAGCACGCAACGTCATTTCATTAGATTAGGCCAGCGCTACAAAAAAGGCCGATGCTGTGCAATCATGCGTTGCCGAGATCTGATTACCGGCAGAATTTGTCAATTGCGCGAATTCCGTCACGCCATCTTCAACGATGGCATGCAAATTACCGACAAAGCGGTGCGTTGCCCCATTCCCGCCGCTTCCCCATTTAATCTTCATAATTCTATTTTCCCTATATATCCGAAAAAACCACAAGCGAGACGCGGCGTGTCGCTGAGCTCGTCGGGCCGAGGCGAGAAAAAGGATTGGTCATTTTCAAAGGAGTGATGGCTCATGAAGCCAAAATACTGGTATCAGTTGGCCGTTTGGTCGGCCGGGGTCATCACGGCCCTTGGAATGGCAGCGCCGGCGTTCGCCCAAGAGTCCTTGGAAGAACGCCTGCAACGCTTGGAAAAACAGAACGAGGAAATCCGCAAGAACGCGGAGATTCTGCAAAAACAAAATGAGGCACTGCTCAAGCTGCTCAACAACAATGCGGCCGGCCAACCGGTATCGACGCCCAGCGCCGCGCCGCTCGCGGTCGATGAGGTGCGCGGCATTATCAGCGGCTATCTGCAAGAGAAGGAGGCCAAGGAGGCCGCCGCCCTGCCGCCAGGGGTTCTGCCCGATGGCCGATACAAGATCGGCGGCGACTTGCGGATGTCGGCGAACTGGAAGAACGGCCTGGTGCTGAGCACGCCCAACAACGATTTTTCGCTGCACCTGGGCGGCTGGGTGCAATACGACAACGTTTTCTGGAACCAATCGGGACCGCTCATCAATGCGCCGGGTGCGCGCCCGGGAGCCAAGCAGGGCGTGGGTGCGGGCGTCGCGCTGGGCGGCATCGGCAGCCTGGAGGACGGCACCTACTTCCGCCGCATCCGCCTGCAAACCGACGGCAATTTCTGGGAGAACTACGAGTACACGCTAACTTTAGCGATGGAAAACAACCAGTTCAACACGATCGGGCTTGACGAATTCTGGGTGGGGGCCAAGAACATTCCGTTCATCGGCACCGCCCGCGCCGGTCACGTCAAAAACGCGATCGGCATCGAAGCTGATATGTCCGGCTCCAGTAAATCCATGACTTTTCTCGAACGCTCGTCTTACTCCGAATCGATCGAGCTCAATCAAAACTTCGTTACCGGTCTTTGGCTCGGCAATAATTATTTCAACGAACGCGCCACCTGGTCGAGCGTGGTCTTCCGCCCGGACAATGGTGCGGCGAGCGGTGTCTTTTACGGCAACGATCAATGGGGTGCGCAAGGCCGCTTGACCGCCCTGCCCCTCTTCGAAAACGACGGCCGCTGCCTGTTGCACTTGGGCCTATCCGGCGGCTGGCGCTCAGGGACCACCAACAATGCTGTCTCGAGCTTGCGGTCGGTTCAACTGCGAGCCCGCCCCGAGTTGCGTGACGACGACCCGGCCGGCGGCGGTCCCACGACCGTGCCCAACTCCAATAGCAACCGCATGATCGACACCAGCCCGATCGTCACCAGCAACGACTTCTTGCTCGGCACCGAGCTCTTGTACATCCTCGGTCCGTTGTCGGTTCAAGCCGAATATGGCTGGAACTACATGCAAGATGCCACCGGCACGCTGTCCTCGACGGGCGTGTTCACCAAGTTTCCCAGCAGCCAAGGCTACGTCTTTGGCGGCGGCTATGTGCAGCTAGCCTACACGCTGACCGGCGAGAATCGCAGCTACGACAAACGTCTGGGCCGGCTCGACTCTTACTATTTCGGCCGCCAGGGCAATTTCTCCAACGCCTGGTTCGTGCGCGACGAAGACGGCCGCCTCAACTTCAGCATGGGGGCCGTGGAACTCGCCGCGCGCTTGTCGCACGTCGATCTAAACGACGGCTCGGGCCTGAACCGCATCCAAGGCGGCATCATGGACGGCCTGACGTTGGGCATCAACTGGTATCTCAACGACAATTTGAAGTTTCAGCTCGATTACGTGCTGGATCATCGCTATGACGTTCCGGCCGGCGTGGCACAAGGGTCCACGCGCGGCGTCGGCGCTCGCGTTCAACTGCAGTATTAACCAGACAACCTAAAAATGACCAAAATAATGGGAGCATGATGCCATGAAGCGATATCTGTTGAGTTTGCTCGGAGCCGCGCTGATCGGGACTGCCTTCGGGCAAAGCCCGGCTCCGCCCACAGCAACTGTCAATCCAGTGGTTGCGGCCCCGGCGCCGTGCGCGACCGTCTGCCCCGACGCCTGCGTGAAGACCAAGACAGTATGCGTTCCGGAACCGACAACCATCAAAAAGACCAAAATCTGCTTCAGCTCGGTTTGCGCAACCGTGTGCAGCAAAGGCTGCCCGCTGTTCGGCAAACGCGGCGATTGCAATTCCTGCAACGAGGGCTCGTGCGGCCGTCCGCACGTGGAGCGTTATCTCTGTAAACGCGTGCAGACCACGGTGTGCGATAGCCATAAGTGCGTGCCGGTTCAGGTCCCCGTGTGCTCGGCGCCGAAATGTGCCGCGCCGTGCGCGCCGACCTGCGCCAAGGGGACGTGCGGCACGTCGGCCACTGTCGCTTCGCAATCGGGGACCATGACACCGCCCACGGTTGCCCCTGCGTCCAACGTCGAAGTGCTCGTGCTCACGCCGTCGTCCACGATGCGGCGTTAGGAGAAGCCGTCGCGTTCAATCAAGGATGGAATATCCGCCCTCTCCCCCTGTACTCGGGGGGAGAGGGGAAGGGGTGAGGGGGGACAGAATCCCTCGCGAAAACTCTATCACCTGGCACATTTAAGAAAGCCCCCTCACCCCTGCCCCCTCTCCCCCGAGTACAGGGGAGAGGGGAATGCATGCATTCGATCTTTGCCAAGAACTAAGCGCTGTTTTCATCAGATTCCCGTCGGCTCACTCATCCCGTCGGCGCATTTCCCAGTGCGACATACAGCGTGAACTGACTTTGACTGAAGTTGACGAGGGCGCGGACGAAATCTTGGCGCGCGGTATTGAGCAGATTGAAGCTGTTGAGGACTTCGATCAGGCGGCCTTGCAAATTCTTGGCGCGAAGCAAGTCTTCATGAAAACCTTGTTGCGCGGTGGTCACGCGGCTCTCGGCAATTCTCATCTGCAGGCGAGCGGCATTCGTTTGCGCGAGAGCGTCCGCGACCTCGCGGCGCACGTTATCGATGGTGCGTGCCCGCAGAGCCTCCGCCTGGAGCATGTCGGCGCGCACTTTATTTTGAATGGCGAGATTGCCGATCCCCAGATTTTGCAATGTCCAGAAGGCGACGACATCGAAGTCGGTGCGGCTATTAAAGTGACTGAAGCGATAGCCGACCAAATCACTGCCGCCGCCGAAGTCACCGGCGCTGAACCCGACCGCGACCGTCGGAATCAAGGGACGCATGCGTTCCTGGCGGAGGCGTGTCGCAAGCAGCGCTATTTGGGCATTGCGCGCGCGACTTCGGGTCGCCGGGCCAACGCTTGTTGCACCAAGGCGTCCAAGGGTAGATTGGCGCCCACAAGTTGGATGAACGGCGGCGCCCGGGTTCGGGCCTTATGGGCTCGCCGGGATCGAGGCTGAGCAAGCGTGCCAATTCCGCAGCGGCCCGGCTGGTGTCTTCTTGCGTTTGAAAATCAGCGTTGCGCAACAGGAGCGCTTCGCTGCGGGCACGCTCGGCATCGCCTTCACGTCCTTGCCCGGTGGCGGCAAAGTTTGTGGCGAGTCTAACCACATCGGCCAGCTCGCTTTCGGATTGACGCAACGCCAACAAGCGTGCCCCGGCGCCGGCCAGGGCCAAATAGGAATTGGCGACCTGCAACAAGATATCGTTGCGCGTCGCTTGTGTGTCGAAAGTGCTGGCGACGACTTTTTGGCGGGCCACCCGGGGAGCGAAAATCGCGTCGGCCAGTGGAGCGGTCAAAATGACGCCGGGGATGGCAACCGTGCCGGCTCCGCGGACGTTGGCGCCGGCACCGAAATACAAGGATTCGCGCTGGACATCCCTGACAATTCCCTGAGCCGTGAGCAGATCTCCTTGATGCAGCGACAACGTGGCGCCGGCGTTGAGCGTGGGAAACAATAGGGAGCGCGCCAACATTTGCTGGGCCAGGTTGGCGCGCACGATTTCCTCGGCCAAACCGATCGTTGGATTGGCCAGGCCCGCGCGCCTTAATGCGGTCGCGAGATCAATGACCGTCGCGCCGCCTGGTGATGGTGTCAGAGGGGCGAACTCGGGGAGCGGTTCGGTCGTTTGTTTCGGTGGAGCCGGGGTTGGGGAGGCGCGGGTTATCACGCCACACGCGGCATCGGGAGCTAGTTCTGGATTCCCCTCTCCCCTGTACTCGGGGGAGAGGGGTAGGGGTGAGGGGGTCCGCGTCGATTGCAAAACTGCCCAGTTTTCGCGTGAGATGCCGTCCCCCCGCACCCCGGCCCTCTCCCCCCGAGTACAGGGGGAGAGGGGGTCGTGGTAGGGCGTAGGGGCGTCACCGGCGAGTTGCGGGAAATCGTCAGAACTTGGTTGGCCAAGTCGCGCCATGGGTTTATTGTTCAACGTCTGAACGACGCCCGCCATCGCAAGAACGTTGCGCTCTTTGAATGGTGGTTCCGGTCTGACAACCAGCGGCGGCGCTTGCGAGGCTTAGAAGCAATGGGCACCAGGCGCGCATGCGGCGAGTGCGCTGGACAGGCGCGATTTTTGATTGCCCCCAAGTAATGCTACCTGTTACGTTTCCCTCTCCCCCTGTACTCGGGGGGAGAGGGGCAGGGATGATGGAGGACAAAGTCCCTCGCGAAAACTTCATGGTTTTGCACACCACCTGCTCCCCCTCACCCCTGCCCCTCTCCCCCGAGTACAGGGGGAGGGGAACGCAGCGCAACCAGGTCTTGGCTATTCAATTCCCTATTTCCGAGGAAGCACATTACGATCGCTGGGCCCCACGCCGGTGGTCGGGACCGGGCGTGCGAGAATGTTGGCCGGTGGTTGGCCCAGCGCGACATAAAGCTCGAAGTGCGCCCGGTTATAGTCCGCGATAGCGTTGAGGTAGGCGTAGCGACTGCGTCCCAAGAGGCGCAGACTGTCGAGCACTTCGATGGGCAAGCCCTGTCCGTTCTTGGTCCTGGTGACGTCCTCTTGAAAGGCCTGCATGCTGGACTTCATCGCGCGTTCGCTCGTTTCAATCTGGGCGTAGCGGGCGTGGGTCTTGGCGTAGGCGGTCGCCACCTCGGCACGAATGCGGTCCATGACTTCGAGGTTTCGCAATTCGTCTTGGCGCAGCCTGCTGCCGGCCAAGCGGATGAGACCGAGGTTGCCGGCACCCAAATTTCGCAATGACCAATAAACGACGACATCGAGGTCTTGGCGCCCGCCATAATTGCCGAAGCGCGATTGTTCGAGCACCGTGCCATTGGGCTGGAGAATGCCCGCACTGACAAGATTGCTGCCGCCGCCGAAGTCGCCGGCGCTGTAGCCGAGAATGACATTGGGAGAGAATGGCAGCAGCTTGGCGTTGCGCAGCTCCAAGAGCGCAGCGCGGATGGCTGCCTGACGCTCGCCCAATTCAGGGCGATTCGTCAAGGCGATGGCCAACAGCTCCGGTAGCGGGATCGGCTCGGGCACGATGGGACTGGGAACCACGGCACTTTCGACCGCTTCCAAACGCTCCGAGGGATCGAGACCCAGCAATTCGCAGAGCCGAGCCGACGCGGTGAGCAAGTCGCTTTCCGCCTGCACCAAATCGGATGTCCGTTGCTCCAAAACGGTGGCGGCGCGATCGGCGTCGGCTTGTCGTCCCTGGCGTGACTTGGCGTAGTTCGCCGTGATCCGCGCCACCTCGGCGGCCTCGGCGCGGGTCTGAACGGCGATAGCATACTCACCCTCGGCACGCAAAAGATCCACATAGGCCGAGGCGATTCGCAAGAGAACCTGGTTTCGCATCGCTTGGCTGGCGAACTCGCGCTGGCGTACGATCTGGCGCACGGCCAAATTCTGAAAGAGGACCGCCGAGAGGTTGCCGTTCCAGACCAGGCCGGGGATATTGACGGTGCCGGCGCCGACAGCATCAGCGCCCAGGCCCAAATAAAGGGAATCGCGGTTGACGTTTAAGATGGTTCCGTTCGACTGTTGCAGGGTGCCGGTGTGATGGTCGAGGTTGGTGCCTGCATTGAGCGTGGGCAGTATTTGGGCGGCCGCGAGCTGGCGCAGGGCCACCGCTTCGGTGACGCGCTCGCGTGCCAGTAGAATCTCGGGATTTTGCACGCCGCCCAATTGCAAGGCGCTCGCCAGGTCGATGGGCCGCCCTGCCCTGGTCAGTAGCGTGGGCGTTGCGGTTGGCTCAAGGGTATTCGCGGCATTTTTTGCTGGCTGGGCCGGCGCGGGTTGCTCTTGTCCACGGCACGGTTCTAGACCTGTCACGCTCGCCAGCACAAAAAAGGGTAGCAAACGTCGAAACGCCATGACATCCTCGTCGCGCCGTGCTCGTTCCGCCCGCCGCGTGTAGAGACGAGGCACTTGGCTGTGTTAAACCGCACAATTGGTGCAATCCTAATAACGTAATCGACCCGCGTTTGCGGGCGTCTTAACCAGAGATGTAGTTGTGCGGAGCAAAGCGTGCGGCGGATTCGGTACAGATTGCGCAGCTTGACAAGGCGGGTTATGTGGGACGACTCTCCTGAGCCTTCCGTCTGCTGGACGGCTCAGGAGAGCCGTCCCACAGTTCATCAATGCATCAGTGCAATCACCTTTTGACGTCAGCCGGCAAAAATAGCTCGTTGACCTTATCCGTCGAAACTTCCGGCGGAGCAGTTGCGGTCCACGCCGGGATCGACTTCTTCTCTGGCGGATAAAGTGATTCCATCGGCTGCCAGACCGCGTCCACACGGTCGGTGAACAGATCGCCGATCAAGAGGTCGGTCACCAGCCCCTTGAGTTGCGGGAATGCACGCACGAACTTGCCGAAGCTGAAACCGTCGTAGTATTCGCACACCAGCCGGCGCATGCGATCGACGCCCTTTGTTGAAAAGCGACCCCCACTTGCCTAGCTGCTCGGCCGACACGTCAGCCTTGCCCAAGCCCTCCGCGATGGCATCGGCGGCCAGCTCGCCCGACTTGAGGGCCAGCAACACGCCCGATGAATAAAGCGGATCGAGAAAGCCGAAGGCGTCGCCGACAGCACCCAGCCTTCGCCAGCCACCTGTTTGGAGCGATAGGAATAATCCTTGGTGGCGAAGTAGCCGTACGTCCCGCCGGCCGATCGCGATGCGTTCCTTGACGGCGGGGCAGGCTTCCACCTCCTCGTTGTAAACCTGCTCGTGGCTGCCGCGGCCTTTGAAAAGATAGTCGAAGGGCGCCACCACGCCGACGCTGACGGTGTTGTCGTGCTGGGGAATGTACCACCACCAACCCTTTTTGTTCGGTGTCTGAATGACCAAGGTCGCTCCGCCATCTTGGCCCGGAGTCGCGGTAGGCTCCCTCCCAATAAGTCCAGATCGCGCCCTTGTTGAGCACCGGGATCCCACAGGCGCAGCTTGAAGCGATTTTGCAGCATCGTGCTTTGGCCGCTGGCGTCCACGACCACTTGGGCCCGGACCTCTTCTTGGCTACCGTCTTCGTTTTGAACGCGGGCGCCGACGGCCTGGTCGCCCTCGAAGATCACGTCCAGCACCCGCGCCGGTTGATGCACCGTGACGCCCTGCTCGCGGGCGTTTTCGAGCATCATGGTGTCGAACTCGCTGCGAATGACTTGCCAGGTTTGCGAGCATTCATGCGGCTTGTTGTCCCAGAAATTGAACGGCGCCGACACTTTGCCATTGGCGTTGATGAACTGCACGCTGTATTTTTTGACGAAATGGCTGGCCTTCATCTTGTCGAGCATCTTGAGCCGCTTGAAGACCCAGTAGGTTTCGGGGATGAGCGACTCGCCGATATGGAAGCGCGGAAAGCGATCGCGTTCGTAAAGGTCGCACGCGATAGCCGTGCTGGGCGAGCAGGGTTGAGACCGTGCTTCCGGCGGGACCGCCGCCGATGACGAGGACGTCGGTGTGTGACATGGCCATCATGAGAACTCCCAGGGCCTCAGATCGCTAGTCAGCATCATAATCAGCCAAACAACAGTTGTCCAGACAACCTATCATAGAAAAATAGCCACGGATCAAACACGGATCGAACACGGATAAAACAAGAAAGAATCGAACAGGGCAGCCTGCCCTGCCTTTGTTTTTCATCCGTGTTTTATCCGTGTTCGATCTGTGGCCAACTTTTTTTGGGCAGTACAGTGCCGAAATCCGGACGCATATCGAGTTTAATAGCGAATGTGAATATGGCCGACACTCGTCATTCCTTGCTCTATCAGGACGGTTATGTGGCGTTGACGGAAACGCATTTGGTCGTGGTGCACCGCAAGCGTGTTGTCGAGTATTTGGCGTTCGCACACCTGGATAATGCGCTGCGCGGAGCATGGCCATTCGTTTCGACACCGCGGGTTGGGAATCGTGTGCGCCGCCATTTTGTTGGTCCCGTCGATAGCCGTTCTGCTTGCCGGCGGCAACAATCTGGCTGCCTGGGGGCTATTTAGGGGCAAGCTGGGCTTCGCTTCCCTGTTCGGCACCTTCTTTGGGCTTTTGTTTCTCTGGGGCGTTTTCCGCTCGCGGCGAATCTGGTGGCTGCATGTTCGCTACGGCGACGGCGTCAAGAATATTTCATTGCCGGGAGTCGATGAAAGCGAGCTGGAAGCGTTCTTGATGGCCCTTAAAGATCGCGAGGAGCCGCGCATGCAGTAAGCGGTTCGGAGTGTGCCAACCCGCCCAACCGCTTACTGCGTGCGCGGCTCTTTTTGCCGCCGGGTTGACAGAAACGCAGCCCCTCGGTATCACTTCGCGACGAACGCTTCTCATTATCGCGGAGGTTGCCGGTGCCCTTGCTTCCCGTGGCCATCTTCTTGGCCGAGACGTGTGTCGTCACGCTGGCGACGCTGCGCATTATCTTCATTTCCCGCGGCCATAAATACTTGGCGCCGCTGCTCGGGTTTTTCGAGATCCTCATCTGGCTGTTCGCGATCAGCCAGGTCATGCAGAACATCGGCGACAGCCTGTGCTTCATCGCGTTTGCGCTGGGTTTCACACTGGGCAATTTCTTCGGCATCTTGATTGAGAAAAAACTCGCGCTCGGCATGGCCGTCGTGCGCGTCATCACCAATCGGCCGGCACAGGTTTTAATTGAGCGCCTGCGCGCCGCCCAATTCGGCGTCACCAGCATCGAGGGGCAGGGATCGAGCGGGCCGGTGCAAATCGTGATGACCGTGGTCAAACGGCGGCGTCTGGGCGACGTGTTTGACTTGATCGAGGCGCACCATCCCAATGCCTTTTACGCCGTCGACGAATTGCAATCCGCCTCCGACGGCATCTTTCCGGAACGGAAGTCGGCGCTTATTCCCATCTTGCCGTCGGCGCTCAAGTTCTTCCATGATTGGCGCGCGGGAGTCGGACGAATGGGTCGCGAGGTGAGCGTCGAGAAACGTTAACCACGGCATTGGGCTACCCCAATCGCACCGCAATGTCATTTGATAGTTGAACGCCGCCCCGTAGGTTAGGTTTCCAACCTGACCGGCTTAGCATGTGCGCCGCCAAATGGGACAGATTGAAAATCTATCCTACGAATTCACCGTCACCAAACGGTGTTTTACGGTGAAGGCCCTGAGGATTCGCTTCGCGATCCCGCAGGCGTTAGTGGTGCGCACCCGCATCGAGAAACCATCCGAATAGCCCGGACAGCGCGATCAACACGCCCACCAGCGAACATAAGAGCCCCGCACACCAGAAGTTGCGGCTCTTAGTCAGGATCGCCATCGAGCAGAGCACGACGCCCAGCTGCAAGCCGAGCTCGCCGAGATCGTAGCGATCGGCTTGAGCATGAGTCCGTCCGCTATCGTGCACAGCCTTGGCGGCATTTTCCTCGTATTCCTTGGTTTTCTCTTCGAGCTTCTTGGCCTTCTCGAGCATTTGCGGCAATTCCGTTTGGTATTGCGCGATCTGACTTTTCCATTTGTCGGTGGCCTTTTCGTTTGCCTTGTCAGAGCCATCTTTGGACGGCAACATGCCGACAAAATCCAGGAACGCCTCGTACATGACGCCGCGATTCTTTTTGGCTTGATAAAAGGCATATTGATTGGCGGTTTCCGTCCGAGTGATGCCCACGCGCGATTGCTCGCTGATGGCGTCCCCCTGCAAGCGCAACGTTTCGTTGTGAGCCTGGTGCCCTGCCATGGTGACGGCAGCCAAAATAGCGGCCACCACGGCAATGGAGACCGTCACGCGGCGATCAAACGGGTTGTGGGCCGCATGTTGGGCGTGCTCGGCGTGCTCGAGATGCTCTTCGGGTCCGTGTCCCATACGCTGCGATCCTCCTGAAGTAAAACTACCGAGTCTTAACGGTGAAGGCAAATGCGTTAGCCACGGATGGAACACGGATCAAACACGGATAGCAATCGGGAAGAAACCAAGCATGACCTGTCCGAGTTCCGTTGTCTTATCCGTGTGTGATCGGGGTTTCATCCGTGCTAGTGTTTACGCCGAAGGCCCTAATCCGACGTTAACTGCGTGATCATATCAGCGAAGCGCGGAAACGCTTGGAGCAATGTTTGGCGATCGGCGCTTTCATAATCGGCGTAATCGAAGCCTGGTGAGACGGTGCAGCCGAACAGAGCGAAGCGACCGCCCGGCTCCAGCATGCTCCCCTGCCAAACGCCGCGGGGCACGACGGCTTGGACTTGTTGACCGGCCATGATATCGGAGCCGAGGGTGAGCGTTTCGCCCTGTCCGTCTGAGTGCAGTTGGAGCATGCGCACGGGGTCGCCGAGATAGAAATGAAAGATCTCGTCGCTGGCGACGCGGTGGAGCGCGGAAAACGTGCCCGGCATCAGCAGGTAATAGATCGCGGTGCAATGGGCACGCGGGGCGGCGTAGCGGCCGGGAAGCGCGGACGCGGCGATGACTTCGGCGGCGCGATAGGTTTCGCGGAAGTGGCCTCCTTCTTTAGGGTGCGGTTGGAGGTTGAGGAAGGCGATCAGGTCTTGGGGAGTGGGCATGGTTTAGCCTTTAGGGAGATCCGCGGGATTCGGAGTACCTCATCCCGCGGCTTGGGGTTATTCATTGGTGGCAGGGAAGATGACGTAGCCGCGGCGTTCTTCGCCTTGCACGGGGCCGAAGAATTCTTCCATGATTTCAAAGACGCGATCGACCTGGCGGGTGACAACATAGAAGCGGCCGCCGCGTTTGAGGCAGCGTTTCCCTTGCTCGATGAAAAGTCTGGCAATGGCGAGTTGAGCGTAGTACGGTGGGTTCGCCAAAACAACGTCGTAGGAGCGCGGGGCCAGCTCTTCCAAGGTGGCCGATGCGATGACCTCGAATGGTCCGGCGGCGAGGTTCTTGGCGTTAATTTCCGCAAGGGCCAGGGCGCGCAGATTGCTGTCGACGAAGGTCGTGAAGCCGGTCGGTCCGCTTTGGAGGGACGCCATGATGCCGTTGGTGCCGCAGCCGCAGCCGAGATCCAGGACGCGATCGCCCTCGTGTATTTCCATCGATTCAACCAGGGCGCGGGCACCATCGTCGAAACGGCCATACGAAAAAGTGCCGGGCCTCGATAGAAAGCGCAGGGACAAATCCTCGCGGGCACGCACGTGAAAGGTCACCTCATGGCGCCGGCGCGGGCGATCGCCGTCGCGCTGGCACCAGAGGACGGCATTCTTGCCCGCCATGGGACGATGGACTTTGCCGTAAACTTTCTTGAGCGCCTGGGGGAAGAACTCCTCTTTTTCATACGGGGATAGAACGGCGAAGGTGCCGCCGGGTTTCAGAGCATGAAAGCTTTGCTCGACCATATCGAGCTTGAGGCCGCGCTCGCCGCCAAGCGGGACCGGGTAAATGATCGTTTGCAGCGGTGCGGGCAAGTCCCAAAGATCGGCACCCGTGACAAGCTCCGCGAAGTTGCCGGCCTCTTTGAGTTCGCGCCGCAAGCGCTCGGCCTGGAAGAGATCCATCTGGAAGCAGGTGACGTCCGAGCTTGGCAACGCGCCCACGAGTTCGGAAACTTCACCAGGCGAGCCCAGCACGACGCCAAACGGCGGTTGCAGTTTCGCTCCCAAGATGGCGGCCAACTCGGGAAAAAGGCGGCGTTTATCGACGGGCTTGAAGCGTGGCATGGAACCTTGTCATCCCAACTGGTGAAGCGCTTTCGAGATACTCGTGCAATAATTATGATACAAATAAAGATAAGTTTCTCCGCGCGGGTGAGCCATGGAAATACCCATTCAGTTCCCGGACCAGGACGACAAGATATATCAAGAGGCACTAGCTTTTCGCCGGTTGTCCCCCGATGAAAAATGGGCGGTGTTCATGGGACTGCTTGCGCTTGGGGAGTCCATCATGAAATCATCGCCGCGCAGGGAGGCCATAAAGCAATTGCAGCAAGAGCACGAGGATCAATGGCAAAAAGCGCAAAAGGAGCTGTTTGCTCGGCATGGAGTCTGAATACTCGGGTCTTCCCAAAGACGTACAAACTGGTTTGGGGCAGATGGCGGAGGCATTGGGCGCGGCGAAAATTGCCCATGCACTCATAGGCGGCATCGCCGTGGGTTTCCACAGTCGGCCCCGTTTCACCAACGATATCGACTTTTTGCTCAATGTCCCACAACTCAAATTGGCCGCATTACTCGACGATTTGCGCGTCCGCGGATTTGATTTCGACATGGCCAAAACAATCGAAGAATGGACGCGGCAGCACCTGACGGTCGTGGATTTTCACGAAGTTCGCATTGACTGGCTAAAACCGGTCCTGCCATTGTACCAGCATGTAATCGACACCGCTAAGCCGATAAGCTGGAACGGTTGCACCTTATCCATCGCTTCGCCGGAATCGTTGATTCTTACCAAGCTCATCGCGTTTAGAGGGCAAGACCAAATCGACATTGAAGGGCTGTTGGCGGCCAACCGCGGGCTACTTGATTTCGATTATATTCGGTCTGAATGGGCAACGATTGCTCCGGTGGAGGACCGACGCATGCAACGTTTTCTCGAAATGGCCGGAAAATCTGATTAACAAGCGTGACGCATCATTAAAACCAAATGAACACCCCGCCCACCGGCTTTGCCGCATTATAATTGATTCCAGACGCTAAATGCCTTATGCGCTTGGGGATTGCCGCAACATGGATCCCGCGATCAACTCCGATGCCACCGTGCCGGCGATGCAAAAAATCACTTCGGGAGGCGCCGAGCGCCGGACCTGAGCGGCTCGCTGCTGGGCGACTACAAGATTCTGCGGCGGCTGGGTCAGGGGGGGATGGGCCAGGTTTATCTCGCGGAACAAGTTTCCTTGCGGCGCAAAGTGGCATTGAAGCTGCTCAAGCCGGAATTGTCCGCAAGTGCCAATGCGCTGGCGCGGTTCAAGGCCGAGGCGGAGGCGGTGGCGAAGGCCACGCATGCCAACATCGTGCAGGTCTATGCGATCCACGAGATCGGCGGCAGCCATTTGATGGCCCTGGAATATGTCGAGGGGCGCAACCTCGGCGAGGTCTTGCAAAAGAAGGGCACTCTCGAATTGCTCCTGGGCCTGAGCGTGATGCGGCAAGTGGCCATGGCGCTGCAGCGGGCCAGCGAGCTCGGCATCATACATCGCGACATCAAGCCTGAGAATATCCTCATCACCCGCAAGGGCGAAGTGAAAGTGGCCGACTTTGGGCTGTCACGCATCTTTGCCGACGCCGCCGACCGCACGTTGAATTTGACGCAGACGGGCATCACCATGGGCACGCCCCTTTATATGAGCCCCGAGCAAGTCGAAGGGAAAAAGACCATCGACCACCGCAGCGACATTTATTCGTTCGGCGTGACCTGTTACCACATCTTCGCGGGCCATCCTCCGTTCAAAGGCGCGACGCCATTCGAGGTGGCTGTCGCGCATGTTCAGCAGCAGCCGCGGCCGCTCGCCGAAATCCGTCCTGATTTGCCGGAAGACCTCTGTGTGATTATTCACAAGATGATGGCCAAAGCGCCGGAAGATCGCTATCAGGCGGGACGCGACATCATTCGCGACATCGCCAAGTTGCGCGACACCCTGGTCGGCGTTTCGCAGGGCGCTTTGCAGCAGACGACGACTCTTCGCAAGAGCGGCGACCCCAAGGCCACGGACGCCGCCACCGTCGCGTTGGCTGTCCGCCCAACCTCGCCGTGGCCGCGAAGGCTGCTGCTGGCCGCCATACCATTGGCACTCGCCGGCGGTTTCGCCGCAAGCTGGCTGACCAACCGTGAAGCGACGGCCCGCGCAGTGGTGCCGGTTCCTAGCGCGGAAAACCCCGCGCCGGTGCCGAAGGCTGTCCAAACTGCGAAGGAAAAGGAAAAACAACTGCTCGCACTGATCGAGGAACTCAATGCCAAACCGGCCGAGCCCATAAAAGTTGCCGCGAGCCTTACTTTTTACATGGAGTTGGGTCTTTTGTACTTGCACGATCCGGCGCGCCTGGCGGATGCCGACAAGTTGTTCGCGGAACTGTTGGCCAAACCGAATTTCCCTTACAAAACTCTGGGCCGCCTTGGATCGGCCATGGTGCTTGCCTTTCAAGATAAGCCCGCTCGATCCAACAAGATGTTTCTTTCTGTTCTGGACACCAAGGCCGAAAAGGAGAATCGCATTCAGTTCCTGAAAAACAGCGCACCCTTCCGCGAAATGATTGCCAAGGCGCTCAATTACAACTTGCAGAATCAACCTGCCGCGTTCCCCGAGAAACTCAGACCTTATCTGCATCCGCCGGCCCCGACTCTGCGAAAAGCGGCGCCGTAAAATCGGGTAGTCTCCCCTCTCTCATTCGTCTTTAATATGTCGCACAGGACGTTCCCGGCGCTTTTCAAGGGATTCCACCATGACTTTATCGACATGCTGGCGGTATTGGGGCGTGATGGCGGTTCTGGCTCTGCCTCTCGATGAAATGCGCAGCTATTCTGAGGAGAAACCGGCGGCGCAAGCCGGCTTGGATAGCGTTGGGGATCCGTTGCCCAACGGCGCCGTCCAGCGCCTCGGGACGACGCGCTTCCGGCATGGCAGTCGCGTCATGGCGCTCGCCTATTCACCCAATGGCCGCATCTTGGCTGCCGGCGGCGGTGACGATCCCGTTCGCCTTTGGGACACGGATACCGGCAAGGAAATCCGCACGATCAAGGAAACTTGGGTAAGCGCCATGACTTTCACGCCGCGCGGATCGGTGCTGGCCACCGCGGGGGCGTTCAAGACGATTCATCTTTGGGAAGTGGCCACGGGCAAAGAGGTCAACAAGCTCGAAGGCCACACGACGGCGATCAAGGCGCTGGTGCTGTCGCCGGACGGCAGCATGCTGGCATCGGGAGGGCAGGACGGCACCTTGCTGCTCTGGGAACTTTTAACCGGCAAGGTAATAACGCCGTTCAAGGGGCACACCGATGAAATCGACGCCCTGGCGTTTTCCGCGGACAACACGCGGCTGGCTTCGGCCGGCGGCGATCGCACGATCCGCGTGTGGGATTGCGATAACGGCAAATTCGTTCGCGCCTGGGACGGCGGCTGCGCGGTCGGCGCGCTCGTCTTCAGCACGGACGGCAAACTTTTGATCTCGGCGGGCGATGATCAACTGTTGCGCGTCTGGCAAGTCGAGGACGGCAAGTTGCTGCACACGCTCAAAGGGCACACCGGGGGCGTCGTCTCGTTGCTCGCGCGGCGCGACGGCAAGATCGTTTCCGGCGCGCACGATAAAAGCATACGCGTCTGGGATCTGCCGGCGGCCAAGGAAGTCGCGCCTTCGCGCGCGGACTCGGTGACTGCGATGCCCTGGCGCTCAGCAAAGACAACAAGTTCATGGCCTGCGCGGGGACCAACAATTCCATCCGCGTCTTGGATGCGGCAACCGGGAAAGACATCGCACCGAGTGCGGGCCACACGGCCGGCGTGTCCGCCGTCGCCCTCTCGCCTAACGGACAGTTTATCGTCTCCGGGAGTGCCGTCGGACAAATCTATCTCTGGGATGCCAAGACGGGTCAGAAAGTTCGCCACTGGTCATGTCCCACGGAAGCCGACGTCGTCGTCGCTTTTTCACCCGATAGTCAGACGGTTGTGTCCGGCGCCGGCACGGACGCCATTCGCTTTTGGGATGCGCAAACGGGCGAGGAAAAGATGCAATTTCCCGCCGATCAAGGCAATCCGGTGCTGTGCCTGCGCCATGCCCCCGATGGGGCGCTGCTGGCGGTTGGACGCCGCGCTGGTCCGGTGGAATTGTGGGACATCAAGCAAAAAAAAATCGTGCAGCAGTTGAGTTACCCGGATCCGGCATATGCGCTGGCGTTCAGCGAGGATGGCGCGACGCTGGCAGTTTCGGGCGGAAGCAAGATCGAGCTTTTCGACACGGCGACGGGCAGGCGCACTCACGGCTTTGCCAGCAAGGCCGAGGGAACGCCCTCGGCCATGCCGGCCGTTGCATCCTTGGCTTTTTCGCCTGATGGAACGATGCTCGCCGCCGGCTGCTATGACGCGGTCATTCGCCTGTTGGATGCGGGCACCGGCAAGGAAATGCGATCCCTGGAGGGACATGGCAACGTCGCTTATGCGTTGGCTTTTTCCAGTGACGGGCGAGTGTTGGCATCAGGCAGCTTCGACAAGACGGTTCGGCTATGGGAGACATTCAGCGGCTTGCCCATCGCGGTCTATGCGGGGCATCAGGGGCCAGTGAGCGCCGTCGCCTTTCTAAGGAACGGTCGGAAGATATTCTCCGGCAGCGCGGACACTTCCATCATTCGTTGGGACGCGACCGGCACCAGTAAAAATGGCAAGTTGAGTGGGCCGCGCTTGAGCGAGGTGGAACTTAAAGGTGCCTGGGCGGATTTGGCCTCGCTCGATGCCGGGCGTGCCTATCGGTCGCTGTGGCACGTGATCGCCACCGGCCAGGAAGCGGCACCGTTTCTGGGCACCCAGCTTTATCTTTTGGATCCGAAGAAAGTCGATAAGCTGTTCGCCGATCTCAATTCGGACAAATACAAGATACGCACCGACGCCACCAAGGAACTGGAGAAATACGGCATCTGGATGAAGGGTCGCTTGCAACAAATGCACAAGAACCCGCCGACCTTGGAAGTCCAGCGGCGCATTGATCAAATGCTCGCCAAGCTCAACGTGCCCGGCTCCCTGACCATTGAGCAAGAACGCCTGCGCGTCCGCCGCGTGATGCTCGCGCTGGAGCAAGTAGGCGGCAGCGAAGCGGAGGCGATTCTCGATAAGCTTATCGCCGGCGCCCGGAAGCGGAGTTGCAGCAAGACGCGCGGGCTTCACGCCAGCGTCTGGCGAAACATTGAAGAAGAGCCGCGCACGCAGTAAGCGGATAGACCCGCTTACTGCGTGCGCGGCTCTTTAAGACGCGCCATTATTGTGATGCTTTACCCCGCCATCGCCATGCGGCGCGGCTTGGGAACGGCTTTTTTGGCGGCAGGCGGATTGCCGGCGTCCACGAGACCGCGGAAAACTTGGATATCGAGTCCCGAAGCGCTCGCCGAAGCCGGTTGCCACTGGACTCCCAAGGCGAACCAGGTATCGCTGGTGGATTCGATCGCTTCGATGACGCCGTCGAGGGCGGTGCCGCTGATTTTGAATCCCGGCGCGACGCGCTGGATGGCCTGGCGATGCTCGCTATTGACGACGATCTCGCCCTCGCCGTAAATCCGGGCCAACATCGTATCCGGTTGGACATTGATGGCGTGGCGCAGGCCCGGTTCGGGCGGATGGCGATGCTGCAAGGCTTCGGGCAGCTCCCGCGGGAGGTCGGTGTAGTTGACGCCGCCCAAAGCCGCGTTGAGGGCCAGCAAACCGTTGTCGATGGCCAGGACGGGGAACTTGCGCTGTTTGCACCAGACGCACAGCGCCTCCATCTCAGCCTGGCGATCGGCGTTTTCGAAGCCGCCGACGACAACGCCCTTGAAGCCGTCGAGCAGGTGGCTCCAGGACTGCTTTCGCGTGGGTGCATCGAGGAAAACGGGAGTGGCGGAAGCCGCGGTGATGGCACCATTGTAGCCAATCGACCAAAGCCCGACGCCGCGCCCTGGGGTGGCGACTTCGGAGCCAAAGACGGCGATGCGCGTGGGCGAGGGAGTGGAAAACATGGAGGACTCCTTTCCTCAGAGAAGCGGCCATGCCTGGCCTTGTAATGAAAGCAAGCTCAGCTGCAGAAATGATTCTACGCAGCTGCCGAGCAGTTGCAAGTAAAAAAAGAAATAATTTTACACCCGGTCTCCTACCGGGCTTCAAAAAAACTCGGCTTCCAAATATCCATGAAATGGTGTCAACTCCCGCCCGGTAGGTTCCGCGTAGGCGGACCCTATCGGTGGATGAACCCACCCAGACCGCCTAGGTTGCCGGTATGCCCCAATCAAAAAATCAAGCCGCTGCTGCATTGGCCACCGCCGAGCTTGATGGATCTTTGCCGAACGTCGAGCTTGAGGTGACGCATGGAGGTCGCGGCACGACGTATCATTTGAGCCACGTCGATTTTCTGATCGGCACGGTCCCCGGGTGCGATTTACGCGTGCCGGGCAGCGACTTGCCTGCCGTTCTCTGCCTGTTGGCGCGCTTGCCCCACGGGATTTCTCTACGCAAGCTGGCGCCGACTCAAGTGATTCTGGTCAATGGCCAAACCGCCGCGCGCGCTAATTTGAACGACGGCGACCGCATCACGCTCGGGGCAATGGACATCTTCGTGCGCGTCAAAAACATTGGCGCCGCTATGCCGCCTTCGAGCACTGCACTTGTGGCGAACGGTGCCGAAAATGAGGCGGCCGTCAAGGAAAGGGCGGAGTTGGAGAAACAAGTTAGCCAGTTGCGCACGCAGGTGGTTCGCTTCCATGAAGAGCGGCAGACCTTTGACAAGCTGAAGGAGCAAGAGCAGCAAGCGTTGCAAGAGCGCCAGCGTGAGCTTCAAGCGCGGGAAGAAACGCTCGCGGGTCGGCAGGCGCAATTCGCAAAAGATCCGCCGGCCGTCCGCGGCGATCCTTTCCTTGAAGGCGAGCTGGCCCGCAAGATCGCCGAGGCCGACGCCCAAAACGCGGAACTGGACAAGCAACGGCAAGAATTGGCGACGATGCGGCAAGAGTTGGCAGACATTCGCCGGCAACTCTACGAGCGTTATCAGGAACGGCGCGACCGGTTGGCCGGCCTTCAAGAAGCGGTGAACGTCGCCGCGCGCAAGGTTCAAGACCGCAAACGCCAATTGGACGCGGATGAACAAATCTCCCGACAGCGCCGCCACGAAGATGCCGGCCGCCGCTCAGATCTTGACGCCCGCGCTGCCGCGCTGGAGGAACGGACGGGCCGCCTCGAAGAAGAGAAACGAGTGCTCGAAGAAAGTCGCGGCGCCGTCGAGGCCGAGCTTGATAAGAAACTTGCCGAACTGCAAGTGCGTGATGCTCAGGCAGTGGAGGAGCGCCGCGACCTGGAGGCGCGACTGCGCCAGTACCAGGCAGACCTTGTGCGACTTGATCGCTTGCAAGGATCGCTCGACGAGCGCGACAAACAGCTCACCGAAAACCAGCGCGCTTTCGACGCCAAACTCGCGCAACTTCAGGCAGACAGTGCCGGCCTCGAAGACGAGGTCACGCAACTCGATGCTTGGCGCACAGCGTTGCAACAAGAAGCGGATCAACTCACCAAGCAGAAAGAAGAGCAAGAAAAACTGGCAGCCGACTTGGCCCAGCGGGCCGCCGCGGTTGAGGGGCAGCAGGCGACGCTGGCGGCGTTGCGCACCCGCGTTGAACGAGCGCGTGAAGAGGTGCGCGAGAATGAACAACTTCTAGATCAGGAGCGCAACCGGCAGGGCGTGGCTCAAGCGGCGGTTGAAGCGCACGAGCGTGCCGTTGCAGAAGCCCGCTCGCAGCTGGAAATCACCCAGCAGCTGCAAGATGACGAACGCCGGCAAATGACCGACCGGGCTGCCGTTCTCGAGGCCGCCGTCAGTCAACTGCGCCAAGCACAGGAAAAACTGGAATCGCAGCAGAATGCGATTGAGCGGCGTAACCAAGAGCTCGACGACCGCGCCGTTCAAGTCCTGGAACAAGAAGGCAACTTGCAAGGCCGGCTCCAACAGTTGACCGACGCCCAGGAACGGCTCGATCAGGAACGACAGGCACTCCGCGAGCGGACGCAAGCCCTCACCCAAACGGAGTTGGCCCGCGAGGCGCTACAGGAGCAGTTACGCAAACGCTCTGAAGAGCTTGCGGCTCGCCA
This sequence comes from uncultured Planctomycetota bacterium, assembly GCA_963750865.1. Classification (GTDB taxonomy): domain Bacteria; phylum Planctomycetota; class Planctomycetia; order Gemmatales; family Gemmataceae; genus CAVVSQ01. The sequence goes on along the minus strand of CAVVSQ010000004.1, from coordinate 94,745 downwards.
GAAGGCGCTCAACGAGAAACTGCAAGAGTTCGAGGCTCAATCAGCGGGCATCGAGGCCCGCAAGGCGGAAGCCGAACGCCAATTTCACGAAGCGGAGCGTCAACTCGACGGCGCATCGCGAAGAGCATGCGGCACTGGCGGCGGATTTGCAAAGCAAGCAAGAAGAGCAGGCAGAGCGTGCCCGCCGCCACGAAGTGCAGTTCAATCAATTGAAGACGCTGGGGCGCGAGATTGCCGCCGAGCGCAAGGCCATTGCCGAGGAGCGTGCGTCGGCCCAGCATGAACATGAGGCAAGGATCGAAACTCAGGCACAGAACCGCGCGACTCTCGACGCGCTTCGTCAGGAGGCAATCGGACTGGCACGGCAACTTCCGGATGTCGAGCTGCGGGCCGGCACGGCGCTGGAGCGTCTGACGCACGCGCGCGAGCAGTTGCGCGATCATTTGACTGAACTGCATACATATGTGCAGGAATGCCGCGAAGACCTTGATAGCACTCGGGGCCGGATACAGAGCGAAGAGGCACGCCTCCAGGAACAGGAGCAGACTCTGCATCGCAGCCAAGAGGAACATCGCCTCGCGATGGTCGCCTTCCGTCAGCAAATGATCGGCTGGCAAGGCCAGATCACCGATCTGCGCCGTCTCTTGTCGAAAGACGAAACCCGGCTCGAACGGCGCCAGGCATTCGTTGAGGAGCAGGTCAAGGAAGTCAATGTCGCTTCCGAGAAGCTGGCGCAATCCGCCGAGGCGTTGCAACAAGAACGCCATGACGTGGCCGATAAACGTCTCGAAATCGATCGGCACCTCGTGGACATGCGCCAATGGTATCGGCAAAAGCTTCGCGAGCTGGCAGGCACGAACGAAGCGGCGGATGGACTCGAAACAGAGGCGGCGGCACCAGAATCCGCAAGCGAGCGGGATGGGGCCGAAACGGAAGAGGCGCTCGTTCCAACAGGCCGCGATATCCTTTCGCTAACAGCGCCCCTGGATACGGGTGACCGCATACTTGGCGATCTATTGACGCAATTCCAATTGGTCGATGCGCAGACATTGAGTGCGCTCCTGGCCGAGGCGCGACGTCAGCGGCGCTCGCTGCGGCAAGTGTTGCTGGCGAGCGGTGCCGTGACCCTTTATCAACTCGCCCTGATTGAGGCGGGCAAAGTCGCGGGATTGATGGTCGGGCCGGTGCGGGTCATCGATCGGCTGCGCGTGCGCCGCACGAGACCGTCTACCGAGTCTTCGACCCGCGGCGCGGCTGCGAGGCGATGCTGCGGCACTTGGCCGAAGACGACATGCTCGACGCGGTACGCCCCGATGAATTTCGGCAACGCTTCACGCAAGCGATGATCGCCAGTCCGCATTTGCCGGCGATCTGGGAAGTGCTGGATATCGCGGGCCGGCCGGCGGTGCTCCAGGAATGCGTCGCGGGTCTGCCGGCCACGGATTGGCCGCCGCTCGCGGCCGCTCCGGGCGTGTGTTTTCGGCTCTTGAACCAGGCGGCGCTGGCATTGGACGCGCTCCACAAGACGGGATTGGTGCATGGTCATTTGAGCGAAGCGGACCTGTATTTGACCAATGAGGGCACTCTTAAAGTTGTCGGCGCCGGCGAGCCCGCGTGGCTGCGAAGTCGCGGCGGACAGCGATGCGCAAAAAACGGCTCTCGGTGATCTGCAAACCTTAGGCGCGATTGTTTCCAAGTGGTGTACGCCATCGGGCGTCCGCAAGGGGAGCAAAACCAAACCGCTGCCCGAGTCGCTGCATGCCATTTTTAATCGTTTGGCCGCCGGCGCCGAGGACGGCTATGCCGGCGCCGCGGAATTGATCGAAGACCTTGACCGCGCCGGGATCGACATTCCACCCAACGCGGAGGCATGGGAACGCCTGCTCCGCCACGTTCGCGACCACGCTGCGCCGGTGACGTTGCGCAAATCCGCGTGAAAGAGCCGCGCACGTAGTAAGCGGTTCTTGTATCTCAATAAAAACCGCTGACTGCGTGCGCGGCTCATTTACGGCCGGCTCATCCCGACGAAGCTGCCGTCGTGCTCGCGAGCCAAGGCCCATAAAAAAGCGCCGAGATCGGGGCTTTCGAAGAAGAAGCCGATGCAATTGATGCGCACGCGCGCCGAGCCCGGACGAGCGTGATTCCACTGGTTCTTGAGCTGATTGCGAATGTGCTTGCCAAGGATTTCGCCACGTTGACTTTCGGTGAGCTTGGCGGCAGCGGCGGGTGCGCCTTCACCGATATTGGGCAGGCCGTCCGAGAAAAAATAGACTGTGTCCAAGCCCAAGTCACGAAAGCGGAACGCCTCCTGGAAGGCGGCATACATGTCGGTGCCCCCCTTGGGCTTGATCGCCTTGAGACCGGCGGCGACTTTCTTGGCGCTGGCTTCTCCATCGTAGCGAAGCCACTGGCCGTCGCTGCCAAAGACATAACGAAAGCGGTCGGAGAACACGATAATCTGGTATTCGCGCAAGTCGGGGAGACTGCGCATGATGCGGGCCACGGTCTCGCAGACGATGGGCCATTTATCGGGCTCGAGCGTATTCTCATCGACCATTTCCATGCTGCCCGACATATCGACGAGAAACAGCACCCGCTGACCGGTGAGGGTGATGCCGGCGAAGCGATTTTCAGCGACGGCGGCTTTGCGCTGCAGCGAAATTTTGTCCCGCTCCAGGGCTGCCAGCGCCAGCTTGGCTGTCTCCAGGTCTTTGACGCTAATCATCATGCGTTGGCTCAACGTCTCGCGGCCGGCATTAAGCTCGGCGAAGCGGCGATTGACTTCGAGCAATTCGCGTTTGCCGCGCTCCAAATCTTTTTCGAGCAAGCGGCTGCGGGTATCGACGGTCGCCGCGTTGGCCAAAGCTTCTTTGTTTTGCGCGGAGCACGTTCAACTCTTGCTCCAGCAGCTTGAGCAAATTGCCTTTCTCGATGGAGCGCTTGGCCGCCTCCTGGCTATCGGCGTCACGAAGTGCCAGATCCTTGGTAAGCACGCGCAGTTTTTTTTCAGCCTGGGCCAGCTTATCGAACAAGTCCGCATGGGCACGTATTTTTTCCGCCAACTCCGCCGCGGTCACGGCGTTTTGCCGGTCTTTGTTTTTGAGGTCCAAGCGCAACACGTCCAGCATCGCCGAGGCGCGACCGAGAAGGTTTTTCATGTCGTCGTACTTTTGCTGGTGAACCAGCGCAAGCTTGATGGCCTTGTCGCGATCGGCACTTGTATCAGCCAACTCAACTTTGATTTGGACATTTTGTTTATACCGGGCTTCCGCCGTTTTGATTGCGTCATCGAGTTGTTGGCGAATTTCATCGTTTTGCTTGCGAATTTCGCCATTGGCCGCCGTTTGCTCCTCGGACTCGTGGTGGTAGAGTTGCCACAAGAGAATGACGCAGCCTAAAGCGCAGCAAAGCACATCCACCATGTAGATGCTGAAAACGGCAGGGATTTTGTGACGCGATCTCATGGCATGTCACTCCTAATGTCGCGTCCCCGGTTGCCAAACCCACCGCATTTGGGTGGGCATGTGGACATGGCAGGCAAAGCCCTTACGCGGTCCGATTCTTGTCGCCCGCGTTGCCAAGAAAGCGCACGAGCGGTCCATCCGGCCCGAGCCGAATCCAATCACCCGGGTGAAGGGTCGTCGAGCCGGCGACGGCGGCGTCGTTGACCAGAGTGCCGGCGCGACTGCGGTTATGGAGGAAGTAGTCCCGCTGGTCGAACGAGATTTCACAATGGCGCGGAGCAACCGATCGGAAAGCGCTCGCTGTCAAAATGCAGATGGCAGCCGATCTGCGCGCCGAGCAGGAACGCCGGATCGGTCAGCATGAAATCCTGGCCCTGAAAATGCAGGCGTGCGGGACCGGCTTGCACGGGCCTGGTGGCCGGCAGGGGAGCGGCCTGTGCCAGGATTTCACTCAGGTGTTTATTTTGCTGCCAGAGGACACCAAGGGCATGAGCGCCTCGCGCAGGCGCTTCCGGAGCCAAGATGGCCACCCCGCTCGTGGTCCCTCTCGAGTTCTGATAGAGACCTTCACCGAAATCTTCGTCGGAGAGCACTGGTGCTGGCGCGTCGGCCTCGACCGCATCCCGTGTCAGATCATTCAAAAGGCAACGCAAGCGCGCCGCTACGCCCGGCAGACGGCCGACCTGCTTAGTCAGCAAAAGCGTGTTGGGGCTGTCGGCGGACGCTTTGGGCCAAAATTCCTCGACCGCGCTGACAACTTGCCTGGCCAAATAGCCGCAATAGCCCGCGGTCTGCTCGGGGCGAACCAGAGGTTCTCATACCAAGCTTCCGCCTGGATGCCGAGTTGGATCATGCGACCGTGCAAGCCGGCGTCGAGCAGCGGATCGAGTTGCTCGAAAAGGGCCTGCTCGGCCAGCGGCACTTCGCGCGGGTCACGCCGGCTTTGCAGCACGCATGTATCAGATAGGGCATTGATGAATGCGGTCCTTCCAGATCCGCAGTCCCAAGCTCGAATAGTGTTGGACACCAACCAGCCGTGCTTGGTCGTCCACCGCGCGCACTAAGCCAATGGAGAGCGCGTGTTCATCGATGTCCATCACCAAAACGGACCCGGCCCAGGTTTCCTCCGCGTAGCCGTTGAGGGCGGCCGTCAGCAATGACGAGGCGGAGCCCAATAGAGGAACCCGCTGTTTGAGAGCCAGCGCACGCACTAGGTCGGCCTGGGCACGGGAAAGGTAAGCCGGCAGCGCCAGCGCCACCGCGTCGCTACGGCACAGGCGAGGCCGAGCCGTTGCCAGACCACGGTCAACGCCTGACTGCTGTCGAGATGATGCAGGCCGCCGTGCCAGCGTTTGGCCGCCGCGGCGTGCGTTCCCAGGTGAGCGAGAAAGTTGTGGCAAGTCAGGTGCGAATCGGTGCGCAGCAGGCGCAGCCCGGCGCCGCCGACCTCGGGGGCTGATTTCTCCAGGCTCACCACCATCGGCAACACCGGATTAGGCGGGTCCAGCGGCATGACGAGCGCGTAGTCCTCCGCCGGGCCGTGAACAGCCCGAGCACAGGTCGCATTCATGTCCAGGCCGAGGATCGTCATGCACCGTGTCTCGCGGGTCGCTACCGTTCGGTCAAGCTGCCGGCGATGGCCCCTAGGGGCGTGCGTTCACGAATACTTAGGCTGGATGCCAAAGCCGTGTCGTCTAGCGGTTCCGGCTGATAAACGCGATTGACTAGGTGTTCCAAGCAATAGGCCTGGCAGTCGATGACCAGCGCCTCTTCCTCGCGCTGCATCACATGAACAAGAAACATGGTCACCAGGCTCAGCGCCAGGGCGACGAGGGTGCAGTCGAAAGCTACCGTCAGATGCTGGGTGGCAACGCGAATTTGATTGCCGCCTTGCTCCGCCAACGTCATGCTGCCGGCAAGTCCGCGCACCGTGCCGAAAAAACCGATGGCCGGGATAGCCCAGGCGAGATAATTCACGGTGGACATGCTGCTGACCAGGCGGCCGAGATCGACATCGGCCTGGGCACGCACGGTTTCGCTGACGTCTTGACTGGACCTGCTGATGGCGAATTTGCCGAGCGCCAGACGAATCATGTTGGCCAGGATGTAGGGCCGCTGCTGGGTGACTTGATCGAGCTTGCGCTGCAGGGGCCGAGCGTCTTCTTGCAGGATGCGTGAGCCGGCGTCGGTTGGCAACAGGCCGAGGTCAAAGGCGCGGCGTTGACGGCGCACCTCAAGAAAGCGGCTGCCAAGGATGAAAGTGCCCCAGACGAAGCAAACATAGCAGGCGATCTGCTCCGGTCCAAGCAGCAAGCGGCCCCAACGCTCCCGGTCCCACGAGCCCCAACCGGCCGGACTGCTTGGCGACAGCATTTGCCAGAGCGGCACGCAAATGATGCCGACCAATCCTAACGTTAGAATGAGCAAGGGCCACTCGCGCGTCGGTTTCAGCGATGGCGTCAGCGGCATAAAGGCTCCTCGGAAAAGAAAGACCGGCGGCAATTCGGATCAGCGCCGCTTTTAAGTTTGCGGGATGACAACGGGTGTTGTCAAGGCGTCAGCACGACTTTGCCGGTCAACGTGCCGGCTTGGTGGAGCGTGTTGTCCTCAAGAAACCGATGAGCCGCCGCGGTTTCGGAGATTGGGAACGTTTTGCCGATTGCGACGCGTAGTTTTTTCTCGGCCAGCCAGCGGTTCATGTCCGCGGCGCATATTTGTTGCTCGGCCGGGGTGGCTTTAAACATGGCAAAGCCGAACAACGCCAGATCTTTCGTGTAAAAGGCGCCGACTGGAAAAGTGGGCTGCGCCTGGCGGCCGGCCATGATAACCATACGGCCACGCCAGGCCAAGAGATCAACCGTTTTGATAAAGTCCGGCTCACGCTGCGTTTCATACCAAACATTGACGCCTTGCCCGCCGGTGAAATCCTTGACACGGGCGGAGACATCGTCGGTTTTGTAATTGAGCACGCAGTCGGCGCCCCACGACCGGCACAGCGCCGCCTTGTCCGCTGAGCCGACCGTGGCGATCACCTTGGCGCCCACGGCCTTGGCTTCTTGGACGACCATGGAGCCTACGCCGCCGGTGCCGCCGTTGACGAAGACCGTCTCGCCGGCTTGCAAACGGGCGCAGCGGAAGAGGCCCACATGGGCAGTTATGCCGGTCAGCGCGGCGGCGGCAGCCTCTTGGTCCGTGACGCCCGCAGGTGTCGGGTAAAGCCAATCTTCCGAGGTGCAAACATATTCCGCACTGGTTCCCTGCCGGCCAAGCAAACCCTGGTTGGAGCCCCAGACGCGCATGCCAGCCTTGATGTTCTTGACAGCCGGGCCAACCGCCGTCGCCACACCGGCAACGTCGCATCCTGGGATGAAGGGCTTTGGCAGGGGCATGCTGACCAGCCCCGAGCGGATGTATAAGTCGATAGGATTGACCGAGGCGGCGCCGACCTTGACGAGGACCTCATTGCCCTTGGGGGCGGGCGTCGGCACTTCGCCGTATTTGATAACATCGGGATCGCCCGTTTGCTCAAGAAATGCGGCCTTCATGGGATGCCTCGCACGGGTAATGTAGAGCTTTTGGCATATTGTAGGAATCGGCGCCGTTTACTGCGCTCGTCTGCGCGGTTTGGAGAAGTGCCATGCCGCGGTACGTGGTTTTGGAACATGATTTTCCCGAGCTGCACTGGGATTTCATGCTGGAATCCGGTGCAGTGCTGCACACGTGGCGGTTGTCGAGGCCGCCGCAAATACTGGGGATCACGATCGGCGCCGTGCGCTTGCCGGATCATCGGTTGGAGTACTTGGATTATGAAGGACCGATTCGTGGCGATCGAGGAATGGTGCGCCGGTGGGATTGGGGGGTTTATGAAATCATGGAGACTGGATCTGACGGCAGGTTGAGAGTTCGGCTGCTGGGGGAGAAAGTGCGCGGGGTTGGGGTTTGGGAGCCAGGGGAGGCGTCGTGGGCGTTTTTTGAGTAGGATCCGCCTGCCGGGCGGGATCTGGATGAGCGAGGTTGCAAGGCGTGCTATTTGTTGCAACCGGATGCTTCTCTTGCAAGATCGAGGTCCCGCCCGGCAGGCGGGACCTACTTAGTTCGCGGATGGTGTCAGGTTTTTCACTTGGTTGTGCGTCATGACCGGTTCTTGGGACAGGCCGCCAATTGAAATGAGGCCCTGTTTTACATCGAGGTGGCGTAGTTGCGCGGGGGGACGGCTGCGATCGGCCTGAAAGCGAATAAGGGCGACCGGGTTTCCGTTTTGCCGATACCAGGAGACATCGATGCCATGTCGGCCGGCCAAATCAGCAATGTCGTTCAAAAAGGATTGCGTCGCGATCGGCAGTGCGCCCGCGTGCCGTCCGAGGATTTCGACGCAGACCACGTTGACGTCCTTCGGGGCCAACCACAATCTGACATCATAGGAGAGTATCGTGCTCCACGGAGACGTGCCGTAGCGGAAGGCCAAGCGCAGTTTGCCGTCGTCCATGACGATGCGTGGATCGGTGATTCCTTGGCTGCAGCGCCCCAGCGAGGCCATGCGGAATGAAATCCTCCGTGAAATAACTGTTGAGTTGCGCTTCCGAAAACGTGACGCTCCATTCACCCTTCACCGGGCCATCGACCCAGTTGTTGATGAGGCTCGAAAACGCGCTAAAGCAGGCCGTCGACAGATCCTTGCGATCCTTGCCCGCCGGCATCTCGGCGCGGCGGTAAAAGCCGGGTTCGTGCTTGACGAGCAAAATCACGGCGATCAGTCCGAAAAGTAGCAGTAGGCTCATGGAGGCGAGAACGAGGGTCTTTTTTTTTCGCATGGCTATCTTCGAGCGTGAACGATGGTCGCGACGCCGCGCCTCCCCTTCGGGTCGCGGCTAAACTGAATGCCCGGCGACTATAGCGCGGGTGCGTTGTTCGGTCAACGCGGGTTTAGGCGGCTGCCAGCGTCAATGGAATCGTTTGGGCGGCCATCCAACTGAGACAATGCGCCCAGTTGGCCGATGAGCCCGGGGTAAACTGTCCCAACAAGCGGGCACCGCCGGCGCCGGTGACACTGGGCAAACTGGCCGGCACGCCATCCATGGTCAGCGCGGTCAAGCCGGCATAAGCGACGGCCTTGTGCGCCTCCGCGGGAATGCCGTGAGCGTCGGTTCTTTCGAGCGGCAGCGGTGCGAAGTGTTGTTCGAGAAGGCTCCAAAGCAAGCCGTTGCGCACGCCGCCGCCGCACAGCAGCACCCGTTGCGCCGGCTTGGCAATAAAGCGCTTGAACGGCTTGCACGATGGCGCAGGCGGTGAAATGAGTGGCCGTGCATAGGACGTCGTGCAAATTGCGGTGCAGCTGCCGGGCAAAGTGAACGCCGTGATTGAGAAAGTCGTCGCCGAATTCATGGCGGGAAAAGTTCCTGGGCGGCTTTTTTTGGAGCAGCGGATGACTTAACCAGCGCTTGAGCAGCGGCTCAATACAGCAACCCTGGACTGCGTGCTTGCCCCAGGCGTCGAAGTGCTCGCGCCCCCCGGTCAATAAACGCATCATGCCGTCGATAAGAATCGTGCAAGGCGCCGCCTGAAAGGCCGCCACGGTTCGGCTCGTCGCCTCGCCGGGCAACGATGTAACGGTGGCCACGCCTCCCAGATTGATGAGCAATCGATGTTCCCGATGGGCGTTAAACAACAAGTAGTCCAGTAGCGGAGTTAGCGGCAAGCCTTGACCACCGGCAGCGAGATCGCGCGAGCGGAAGTCGCTGACCGTGGTGATGCCGGTGTGCTCGGCCAAGACGGCCGGCATCCCGATATTCAAGGTGGCTGGATAACGCCCCTCGGTCTCGTGCCAAAGGGTTTGTCCGGGGCACCCGATGCACAATACGCTCGCCATGGGTACCTTAGCCTGTTCGGCGACCGACCGGGCCGCCGCCGCGAAAGTCTCGCCCAGAACCCGATGAAGCATCGCCGCCTGCCGGGAGTTCAAAGGATTCGCTGAGCCGGCACGAAGCAATAGTTCGCGCAACTCCCGCGTGTAGGCGTGGTGAAGGAAGTGCACGCACCGCAGGCGCAGATCCAGACCGACGCCGTCCGTTTCGACGAGGGCCGCATCAACGCCGTTGACGCTGCTGCCGGACGACAGGCCGATAAAGCGACGTTGCGTCATGATCAAGCCGCCTGGGCGAGCGGTTTCGCCTGTCGAATGCCTGCGCGGACGGATGCTTGCAGAAAACATTCGAAAAGTTGCATGTCCAGCGCGGAGGCCGTCTCCGATTCCGGGTGCCACTGAACGCCGACGCAAAACCAGTTGGGATCGATTGCCTCGATGGCCTCGATCACGCCGTCGGGAGCCAAAGCGCTGACCCGCAAACGCGCCCCGACCGACTTGACGGCCTGGTGGTGGTTGCTGTTGACGCGAATCTCGCCGCCGCCATAGATTTCATCGAGGCGTGTGTCCGGTTGGAGCAGCACGGCGTGGCGATGAGGCCCTGAACAGGAAGTGTCGGAGTGCGGCATCGCCCGAGGCTGCTCCTCGGGTAGGTGGACGAACAGCGTGCCGCCGCAGGCCACGTTCAATTGATGCATGCCCACGCCGATGCCCAGCACCGGCATCTGCCTGGCCAGGAGTTGGCGCACGAGCAGGCGGTCCTGTTCCTGGCGGCGCTCGGCCATCGGCCGGACCGATTGGTGCATCGGCAGGCCCAGACGGCGCGGGTCCATGTCCAGCCCATGGCTCAAAATAAAACCGTCGACGCGATCCAGAAACTCACTGATTTCCGCGTCCTTACCCAAGGGTGCGAGCAGCATCGGCAAGCCACCGGCGGCAAGCACGGCATCGACGTAGCCTGAGTTCAGCCGCAGGTGCGAACACTGCGTTTTGCTCACGGCATGATAATCGACATTGATCCCAATGACCGGCCTGGTCGGCTGCGGCATACAAATTCCTCCTTGAATTTTGGGTCGCCATCGGCAACCATTTATGCTGAGCGAGGGCTCCGGCCTCGCGCAGTCGTCATTTCCGGGCGGGAGTATAGCGATAGGCCGGAAAAAGGAACAAGCCCGAGTGGCCCACGGTATCCGGGGGATTCAGGGTGCCGCATCCCGCGCTTTTTACCGATTGTGCAGCCACACCTTTCGGAACATCTTTTGCAAACCCCTTAATTTCCCCCGATGACTATTGCCCTGTTCAGTCGGGTGGTATAGCATTGCGCCGGAATCGTTTACGGCGGCCCTCCTTACTGGTTTTGCCATGACGTCACAGCCTCCGCAACTCGTGGCCATTTCCGAAGGGCCGAACATTGTGTTGGATAAGCCCATCTTGTTGATCGGCCGGCACCAAGAGTGCGACATTCAAATTCCCTCCCGCAAGATCTCCCGTCGCCATTGCTGCATCGCGCAGGTTGATGATCAGATCGTGGTCCGCGATTTGTGCAGCACGAACGGCATTCGCATCAATGGTGTGCGGGTCAATGAGGGCAGCCTGAAACAGGGCGACGAATTGACAATTGGTCAATATCGCTACCAAATGGAATGCTCTTTGGCCGGCGCCGTTGCGGCAGTCGGGGAAAAGCCCGCCGTTCCGGGCCTGCTCGAGCAAAGGTCGAAGAACGAGAAGGATCTTTTTGATTCAGGCGACGATCCGGTGCCGTTGCCCGAACAGGGAGGCGCCGCTTGGCACGCCCGGCGCCGGCGGCTGTTGCCGCTCTAGCCGCGCCGCGTTTTCCCGAAAATCTCAAGCTTTCCGCCCTGAGGGATTCGGGGATGAACTCGCCGAAGTAGCCACATCCATTAGAATAAACCGTTAATCGGCATCGCCAGTTCGGAACATCGTTGCCGTCGCCTCGATGGGGCTACGGGCCGTGCCCCTTGAGTCCGCTTGGATTCATGCCGGTGAGTCGGGGGCCACGGCGGAAAGCGCGGCGTCCACGCATCATCCAAGGACCATTGCATGAGTACGTCCGTTCAACCGGCAACGAATACCGCCACGATGCGCAAGACCGCGCGCATCATCATCGTCGGCAGCGTGGCGTTCACGTTCATCTCTTACTGGCGCACCGCGGCGGTGGTGTTGTGCGACTTGGCGAGCACCGCGTATTACATCGGCGGCATCGTCGAGCAATCGGTCGGCCCGGCCGCCCCGTGGTTCATCTTGGCGGTGATGATTTTCAGCTACGCCGTCCGCTCGGTTTACATCGAAAGCTGCTCGCTGTTCGTGCGCGGCGGGGTCTATCGCGTCGTCAAGGAAGCCATGGGCGGCTTTCTCGCCAAGCTCGTCGGTCTCGGCGCTCATGTTTGACTATATCTTGACCGGCCCCATCAGCGCCGTGTCGGCCGGCCAATATCTCGTCGGCTTGGGTCATCGAACTCGTCACGTATTTCGTTCCGGAAATCAAGATTCGACAAGGAGACCAGAGACCTATGGAAGAACTGGGGTTCCGTGGTCATCGCCAGCCTCATCACGCTCTATTTCTTTCGCCAAAACTTGCTCGGCATTCACGAGTCCAGCGACAAGGCACTCAAAATCATGATTGCCACGACGATCATGGCGGTCGTGATCGGCATTTGGTGCGGCATCACGCTGTAAGCGATAAGCCCCTCAACAGTCGCCGCCAAGCCCGATTTCAACTCGCACCGAACTACAACAAGCTCGATCCGGCCACGGATTCCCTGCCTTGCCTCCGCCGGCTTTCGGCTGCAGTATCGTCGGTTTAAGCGGCATGCCCTTGGGCAAGGACCGCTACTCGGCGTGCCGGTCTTTCCCGCGCCACACCCCGCTCCTGGAAGACCCGTTGGGCTTTATTTCGGAAACGCAAGTCGGTACCGAGCTCGCGAGCTTGAGCCAACCAGGCGCCGATTGGCTTAGCCTGATCGGCTTGTTGGGCATCTTCATCGCCTTTGGGCACTCGGTTCTGGCCATGAGCGGCGAAGAGACGCTCGCCCAGGTTTATCGCGAGGTCGAATCGCCGAAGATGCCCAACTTCAAGAAAGCGGCCTTCATCGTGTTCATCTATAGCCTCGTGCTCACGGCCGGCATCAGCTTTCTTGCCGTGAAGATCATTCCCGACGACGTGCGCATGGAGAACTATGGCGACAACCTCATCAGCGGCTTGGCGATGAACGTCGTCGGGCCCGAAGGCATGCAGCTGGCGCTCAACGCCTTCGTGGTCATCGTCGGCTTCCTGATCTTGGCGGGCGCGGTCAACACGGCCATCATCGGCTCCAACGGCGTGCTTAATCGCGTCGCGGAAGACGGCGTCATGCCCGACTGGTTTCTCAAGCCGCATTCACGCAATATGGCACGACGCACCGCGTGCTCATGCATGATCCTCGGCTTGCAATTGTTCACGATCATCGCCAGCCGCGGCGACGTGCTGCTGCTGGGCGAGGCCTATGCGTTCGGCGTCGTTTGGAGCTTTGTGTTTCAAGGCGCTGGCCATGGTCGTCTTGCGCTTCACGCATCGCGAGCCGCGCGACTTCAAGGTTCCGCTCAATCTGCGCGTGGGCAGCGTCGAGATCCCGGTCGGGTCTGATTCTGATTTTCGTGATCTTGCTGATCGCCGCCATCGTCAATTTGCTCACCAAGGAAATCGCGACGATCTGGGGGCTCAGCTTCACCATCGGTTTCTTGACCATCTTCATGCGTCGGAATTCTTCCACGAGCGCAAGCGCAGTCGGGCCAAAGCATGAGCATCTGGAGCAGTTCAATCAGGAGGTCGGCCGACCAGATCGACGCCGCCGAGCTGGGCTTGACTCACCCTTATCGAAAGCTCGTGGCCATTCGCTCGACGCAAAATCTCTTCATGCTGGAAAAAGCCCTGGTCGAAGCCGACCCGACGACGACGGACGTCGTCGTCATGACCGCGAAGACCCTGAAGGGAGACGGCAGCTACATGGATCGCGCCGACCTGGATCCCTACGACCAGGAATTGATGACCGCCGTCGTCCAGCGCGCCGAGAAAACCGGCAAGCAAGTCCATCCGGTCATCGTGCCGACCAACAACCCGCTGCACGCGGTGCTCAAGACGGCCAAGGACTTGAAAGTGCAAGAGCTCGTCATCGGCGCATCCAACATTTACTCCGCGGACGAGCAACTTGATCAAATCAGCTTGTACTGGATTAACTTGAATGACGGCATATCCGCGCCGCTGTCGGTGCGCCTGCTTGGGCAAGGACCGCGACGTTCATTTTGATCTTGGCGGCGGCAACCGCATTCCCAAGATCGGCGAACGCCGCGCTCGGTCGGTGGCGGAATTGCGGGCGGCCGGCGTCGGCGTGGATCGCGTGATGCTTGTGTCCCAGGCATCCGCGGACAATATCGACTTGTTCGAGGGTGTCTTGACGATGCTCGATCCGGGCGTCCACCTTGGTTTGGCAATGCCGGCATATGCAGGCTCCTTTTCCGGCGATGGCCAAGACCTGCTCCGTATCGCCGAGGAACGCTCCAAGCAACTGGGACGCGACATTTCCATTTTGACGCTCAACGGCGAGCCCGGGCCGGACATTGTGCGGCTCGCGCACGAAAATGCCTACGATCTGTTGGTGTTGGCACCTTCCGAGGATGGCTTGGCGGGGGGAGCCCTACCGCTGGCGCCCTGGATGGAATACGTCCTTCGCAACGCGCATTGCCGCGTTTTCGTGGCGGCCACCGTGGCCCTGCCGCAAGAGGCAGCGGAATAACCACACCGCATTCACTCAAGAGCCGCGCACGCAGTAAGCGGTTCAACGAAAAACCGCTTACTGCGTGCGCGGCTCCTTTTAAGATGAAGGAGATGGTGATGACCTTGGCAAATGTTTGGCGTGGCAAATCCTTGGCCCTGGCCGGATGGCTCGTCCTCATTGGGCGCTGGCCCTGGGGGGCAGCCAAGAAGACATCGAAACGCGCAGTGCGCAAGGACGTCACGTATTTGGCCTCCGATGAATGCGAGGGGCGCGGGGTTGAGACGGAGGGCATCCAAAAAGCCGCCGCCTATATCGCCGCCGAATTTGCCGAGGCCGGTCTCAAGCCCGGCGGCGTAGGTGGAACTTATTTCCAACCTTTCGACATTCAGGGTCGCTCCAAGCTCGAAGGCATCAGCACTCTTTCGCTGAAAGGTCCGCTGGGGCAAGTGATCGACTTGAAATTGGGCACCGATTTCCAAGTCATGGGCCTATCCGGCTCGGGCACCGTGACCGCTCCGATCGTGTTCGTGGGTTACGGCGCCACCGCGCCGAACGTCCATTACGACGATTACAAAGGCATCGATGTGGCCGGCAAGATCGTGCGTCGATCCTCCGGCACACGCCCGCGCTGGAAGAATCACCGATCTGCCGTTTCGACGGCACCCACAAGGACGAGCACGCCAGCCTGGAGAAAAAGCAAGGGCTGGCGGAAAGCAACAAAGCCGCCGCCGTGTTGCTTGTCAATGATTCCACGGAGCGCCGGCGGCGACAAGCTGATGCCTTTCCGCTATGGCGCCGACGCGACGCCGGGCGGCATCCCGGCAGTGCAAGTGCGGCGTCCAGTCGCCGACATGATTTTCGAATCGTCGCTGGACACGTCGCTTGCCGATGTGGAAAAAGCCATCGATCGCGATCTAAAGCCGCGCAGCCGACTCCTGGCCGGCTGGACGGCCACGGTGACGACGAATGTCCAGCGGACCACCATCGCCTGCAAAAACATCATCGGCGTCGCCGAAGGCGCCGGGCCGCTGGCCAACGAAACGGTCGTCATCGGCGCCCACTACGATCACCTGGGCTACGGCGGCCGCGGCAGCCTGGCCAAGGACCCGAGCAAGAAACAAATCCATCACGGCGCCGACGACAACGGCTCCGGCACGACGATCGATCATGGAGTTGGCCCGGCGCTTTGGCGCACATGAAGGACCGCCAAGGCCGCCGGCTGGTGTTCATCACGTTCAGCGGCGAGGAGCTGGGGCTGTTGGGCTCGCGCTATTACTGCAACAAGCAACCGCTATTCCCGCTGGCCGACACGGTGGCGATGGTCAATCTCGACATGGTCGGCCGGCTCAAGCGACGACAAGGAAACCGGCAAGCCCAAGCTGCTCGTCGAAGGCGTGGGGACGGCCAAGGACTTTGGGCCGATGCTCGATCAAGCTGAACACGGGCTTTGCGCTGACGAAAAAGCAGGGCGGCACCGGCCCGAGCGACCACGATTCGTTCGCGCAAGAAAATCCCGGTGATCTTTTTGTGGACCGGCAATCACGCGGACTATCACCGACCCACGGACACCGCCGACAAGATCAACGTTGCCGGGATGCGGCAGATCGCGGATCTTGCCGGAAAGAATCATCATCGATTTGGCCGGCGATTCCAAGAGGCCCGAATTCGTGCAAGTCGCCAGTTCGTTCAACGGCTCTCCCGGCCGAAGCGGGCCCAAGCTGGGCATCATGCCGAACTACGAAGAAAATGCCGAAGGCGTTTTGGTCGGCGGCGTCGCGGACGACGGCCCGGCGGCCAAGGGAGGACTCAAATCCGGCGACCTGATCGTCGAGCTGGGGGGCAAGGCCGTGCGGAACCTCAATACCTACATGGTCATCATGGCCCAGCAGCGAAGCGGGCAAACGCTCGATGTCGGCGTCATGCGGGCGGGTAAAAAGTTGACGCTCAAGGTGGTGCCGCGATAATAGGCAATGTTGCAATGAGCACGACGCACGGTAGTAAAGCGTGGTGGTTTTGCGGACTCAAGGCCCAGTTCGGGAATACCGCTTAGGGCTTGCGACTAGCCCGGCAGTCATGCGCCTGTATCACTTCCCGAAGATGCGCCGAAACAACCCGCTGCTTTCCGCTTTGGCCGATGGCTTGGGAGCGGCCGCGGGCTCGGGCGTTGGCTTGGCTTGGTGCGGTGCATGAGGATTGCCGGTCTTGCGGCCAGTGATTTCGCCTTGCAGGCGCTGCAGCGCCACCAGGCGTTCGCGCAGGCCGGGGTCGCGCGAGGCGATCTCGATCTCGTGATTGACCTCGTTGTGCATGCGCTGGATTTCGTTTCGCTGCCGCGCAAGCTCGGCGCGATCTTTGGACATGGCCATTTCCATTTGCCGCATTTGCTGCATAAGGGACTCTTCGTCTTCTTCCAGTTGCCGGCGCAACTCGGCCATTTCTTTTTTCAATCTTGTCGACATCCACTATCCTCGGCCGTCTCCTCCAGCCGCCGGCTGCCGGTTGTTCGCCGAGTTCTTGGATCTTCAGATGCAACGACCGGATCACTTCCGACTTTTCCTCGAGCAGCGCTTCGTATTCCTTTTGCTGATCCGCCCATGAATTATCGCTCGAAGAACCGAGTGCGGCCTCCAGTTCCGCGACGTGGGCGCGCAAATCGGCGTTTTCCTGCCGCAGGCGTGCCACTTCAGCCGATTCGTCGATATTTAGAGCGTCCGCTGAGTCGGTGGACCCTTGGCCCAATAGCTCCTGGTTGATGGCCGCCAACCGCTGCATTTCCTCCTGCAGGCGGGCATCGACGCCGAACAAATCCAGTTCGTTGTCGCTGGCCGGCAGACAGGCAGTTCCGTTACGAGTCGCATGGGGGCTGCTCATCAATCTACTCCTGATAAGGACAGGGAACGGACCAAAGCACAAAGGGCGACTAGCCGGAGAGATACGCATTGCTACTATAGCTCGCAAAATCAGCAGAGGCGGACTTTAGCGGGATAAAACTTTGGCAAGGATTTTGAGGGCCGTATCGACTTGCCCGGAATTGATGCACAGGGGCGGACAAAAGCGAATGGCGCTCTCCCCGCAACCCAATAACAAGAGGCCTTCGCGAAACGCCGCCTGCACCAGCGCATTGCGCAAAGCGGGATTGGGGGAACGCTGCTCGCCCGGCCTGACGATATCCATGGCGACCATCAGGCCCAGACCGCGCACATCGCCGACGACCGGAAATTGCCTTTGCAGCTGCAAAAGGCCCTCCCGCAGCTGTCGGCCGCGCTCGGCGCCGTTGGCGATGTATTCCCGCAGTCAATATGTCCAAAGTGGCCAGCGCCGCCCGGCAACTGACGGGGTTGCCGCCAAATGTGCTGGCGTGGCTGCCGGGGGGCCAATCCATCACGTCGCCGCGGGCGACGATCGCGCCCAGCGGCATGCCGCTGGCGATGCCCTTGGCCAGGCACAGAATGTCCGGCTCGACGTTCCAGTGCTCCAGCGCGAACAGCTTGCCGGTTCGGCCGAAGCCGGTTTGCACCTCGTCGGCAACCAGCAACATGCCATGGCGATCGCACAGCGCGCGCAGCGCGGGCAAGAAGCCTGCCGGCGGCACGTGGTAGCCCCCCTCGCCTTGAATCGGCTCGACGAAGATGGCCGCGATCTCATCGGGAGGAGCGATCCGCGTGAGGACCGTTTCTTCGATGTTGCGCACGCAGGTGCAATCGCTCCCCTGGGCCATGCAGCCCTGGCAACCGCGCGGAAAAGGCACATGATGAATGTCCGGCACCAGCGGCGAAAAGCCGCGGCGATGAACGAGCTTGGAGCCGGACAACGACATGGCTCCATAGGTCCGGCCGTGAAAGGCGCCGAAAAACGCCAGGGCGCGCGAGCGACCGGTATGCCAGCGCGCCAGCTTGAGCCCCGCTTCGAGAGCCTCGGCGCCGCTATTGGTGAAGAAAACTCGCTTCGGGGATGGCCCCGGCGCCAGTTCGGACAAGCGCTGCGCCAGATCGATCTGCGGCTGGTAATAAAAATCGGTTCCCGACATGTGGATCAGCTTGCTCGCCTGGTCCTGGATGGCGGCAACGACTTCCGGGTGGCAGTGACCCGTGCTGGTGACGGCGATGCCGGCGGTGAAGTCCAAGAAAAGGTTGCCGTCGACATCTTCGATGACCGCGCCGCTACCGCGAGCACACACCAGCGGATAGACGCGCGTGTACGACGGGGACATGTACCGCTCGTCGCGCTCGAGCAACGCTGAAGCCGCCGGACCAGGCAGTGGAGTGCGAAGATCAGGGACCGCACGATTGTCGAAGAGCCACATGGCGCGCCTCCTGCGATCGTCGTCTTTCGCTCCGCGAAAGGACGTTCTTTCGCGGAGCGAAAGACGACTATGTTATTTAATGTTATCTTGAAGACGGCATTGGTGGGAAGCCAGCACAACCGCTATTTGCCGGTGCCGCAGCATTACACTTGCGCAATATAGCGGCGCTTTTCATTGAGAGGGGCCGCCGACCCGCGTAGAATAGAAGTAACGGAACGCCCATCTGTCGAGCGACGATGCAATTCTTAGCTCATGCATTTTAACCCTCAGAAAGGGGTGTTACATGTCCAGGTACTTTTTACCGATGCTGGTTGGCCTGGCCCTCGTGGCGATGAGTCCCATCGCTGACGCCAAGGGAGGCGGCGGCGGCCATGGGGGCGGAGGCGGTGGTCACGGCGGCGGGGGCCATGCCGGCGGCGGCAATCATGGCGGCGGTGGCGGCGCTCATTGGAACGGCGGCGGTGGCTATTATCATGGCGGCTATGGTCATTATGGTTACCGCGGCGGTTTCTATGGTGGCTTCTATCCCGGTTTCTATGGGCTCGGTTACGGTTACGGCGGTTATGGCTATCCGGGCTACGGATACGGATACTTCAACGATGGCTACGCCGTCCCGACGACGGTGTATGTAAATCCCACCTTCCAAGTGGCACCCGTAGTTCCCGATACGTCCATGATCCCAACCCAGCCGCAGAATCGAACGGCGCAAATTGATGTCGTGCTTCCCACGGCCAATGCGCAAGTCTGGGTCGATGGCAATTCGATGACCGCCGGCTCAGGCACGCGGCGCGAGTTCGTGTCGCCTAATCTCGATCCGGGTTACTCATATAGCTACCGGGTGACGGTGAGCTGGGTGGATAACGGCCGTCAGATCCGCGCCGAAAAAGTGATTCCCGTGGCGCCTGGCCGCGCATCGCTCGCGGATTTCTCGAACGTCAACACCGCGCCCGCGGCGCCCCAATAAATAACGCAGTCGCAAGGCGAGCGGGGGGCGTTAGCCCCCTGTTTTTTTGCGCAAGGCCCACGCGCTCCGCTGCGCGTCGCGGCTAAACGACCCGCGTCTGCGGCAACAATCCATCAAAATCGCGAACACCCGCCTGGTCGCCTTCCCAGGCGGCCACCCATGCCTGCCAGGTTATCGGGTTTCCGCTGAAGAGCAATTGATCGGCGGCGAGGGTTGGCATCTTATCGGCGGGTTGGCCGTCCTTGAGTCGCGGATGAAGAACCGGCTCCTCCCGAAGATCGTAGATAACTTCCACGTCATAGCCCTGGCCGGGCCACACGATGAGCCCTTCTTCGCCAACGTCATAGGCCGGACACGGAGGCGCGAAGCACGCTTCGATTTGCTCGCGGACCAGGTTGACGCCGGCCTTTTGATAAAAGCCTCGCAGCGCCGTGGTAAAAACCGCCGTCTGCTCGCGGGAAAGCAGCGGCAACCAACCGGGTCGCGCTACCTGGGCCAAAAGCCAGCCGGCTTGCTCCTCAATCTTGAGCTCCAGTGTTTGCCGGTCGGACCGCGGCGCAGTAGGCGCGTGCTCTTCGAGCGACGGGCACGCCAGTTCCAAGCGAATGCGGTTGGAGCCGGCCTCAACGTGACTCAAGAGAACCGGTCCGATGGTCCAGCCTTTGCCGGCACCGATGAAGGCGATCAACTCACGCTCGGCGAAATGGCGAACACTTTCCTCGACATGATGCAGCGCTTCGCGCATGCGCCGGGCCGACTTCCCGCCGGCGCCGCGATGCGCCTTACGCTCCGCCCGGCGCAACTTGGCGTATAGCTTGGGCAGCGTGCCTGAATGAAAGCCCGGCTTCAAGAGCCGCAACATGGTTTCGCCATGGTGACCGATGATTTCCGGACGCAGCGTGCGCGGCCGATTGGTGCGGTACAGCGCCAGTTTTCCTTGAACTCCCAGACGAGAAAGCCGGCGGCGCCGGGAATCGAGTGCAGTAGGACGAAGCCTATCATCCAGGCCTTAAATTTGCCCAGAAACATGAAAGGCGCATTTAACAATCCTGGCTCGTTAACATTGAAGGGGAGCAATACGCCCCAAAAGGGAAACAGGACCTTTGCCACAACGGTCACGGCCGGAAAATGCTTGATGGGATTTAACGTCGGTTCCATAAAGACGTTCACGTAGAGACGAACGACATACGTCACCAGGAACCAAATAAAGCCAACGATTGTTTTCAGGGCTAAGGCCAAGCGTCCTTGGCCGGCCCGGAAGCGAAGCCATTCGTCGACGGTGTATAAAAAGCGATCCACCGCCTCGAGCACCGTCTTGAAGAGTTGCATGATGAACCGGAACAACCCGGGCACAAAACCTTGCACAAATTCCCAGTTGCGCAGTGCTCGGTCGATCAAGGCTTCTTCGATATCCCGACCTAAGCGTGAATTGAGCAATAGGCCGGCGACAAGAAAAGCACCGCCCGCACCGACGACGGTCTCGCCGCGGTCGATGCCGATCCACCATAGGATTCCCCAAGCCAACAGCGCTACCGGGAGCGGCTTCAACACTAACCGCACGAAGAGCTTATAGGGACGGCTATGGAGAAAGGCGCGCACAGCCGGTTGGTTCACGACAGCAATGGGGATGTCATAAAAAACTCCCCGGCAGGCGATCCAGAAGAGATGCATACCCTGTAGCACGACCTTGCGGTAACACGGGAAATGGATAATGTGCAAATAAAGATCACCCAAGACACATGTCAGCAGCGCCTCGGCACCAAGGCTCAAATGGTGGGGCAGCCTCAGCAGGTGCAGTATCTCCTGTGCGAACATGATGGTGGCGATCGCGCCCAAGATGGGTAACACAAAGAAAAGCATGAGCATCTGGCCGGCGTGTGTGCCGAAGGCCAGCGCGCTGCCGCGCTGGAGCCAGCGTAAATAAATCTCGCCGCGGCGATAAACTCCGGCGGCGCCGACGGCCAACTCGCGATTGGCGCAAATCAAAGGGTCGCCGCCGAAAAACTGGCGCGGCCCGGATAGATCGGGCAGCTTAAGTTGGTTGCGCCAGCGCATCACGCAGATCGCCCATGTTCAGGTAACCGCGCTCGGTGATGCGGTCGAGCAATTCCTCGATGAGCTTTTGTCGGCCCAACTCTTCAGGAAAATTCTCGGGCCGCAGACCGACGCGCGCCAGCGCCTCGCGGATCGGCGGACGGAAACACTCGCGCAAGCGCGTCTCCGCCTGGCTCAGAGCATCGTGCAGCAACGCGGACAGCGCATGCCGCTCGGGTTCGGTCAGCCGAACCGAGGGCAAGCGATTGACGGCAACGCGTAGATGCTTGACCGCCAACACTAGCGGCTGATTGGGCAGCAGGCGAACGAGCGGCTGGCGAAAACCCGAATAGGCCCATTCCACCAGATCGGGTGCGTAGACGGGGCGCTCGTGGTCGACGCAGATTTTTTGCAGATCGTAAAGCGTTCGCGCCTCGGCCGGCCAAATGCCATCCGCCGCTTGCGCGAGCAAAGGAAGCAAGTCACGGCGCCAAGTTGCCGCTTTATCGGCTGGAATTTGCAACGCCGGTTGCAGCCGATCCACGAGCCGATTGAGTTGGGCGTCGGCATTGGCCTGAGCTTCGCGGACCAGGACCGGCGGCGCCACCCGCGCGGCGCGCGTGCGTTGGATGGCGGCGCGCACGCAGTTGCCCCGCGCCGCCGCCTTGTCTGCCGCGTTCACGAAATCCTGGTAAGCCTTATCCGAGCCCGTCCAGATGTGCGTCGTATCGGCCGGCGCGATGGTGGTGTCTCCTTGGTCCGGATCATCGGTCAGCCAAACCGGGTCGGGAGCGCCTTCCAAACGCGTCGCCTTGAAGAGCGCCGCGGCGTCAACATCTTCATTCAAGATGACGTCGATCCGGTCGAAATCCTCGATGGCGGGAAAATAGCGAGGCAAGAGCGGCGTGGCGAAAAAGCGCAATTCGAGATAAAGCGCGGCAAACTCCTCATAGACCGTGCGGTCATCGTGCGGCGGCAACAAATATCGTTCCTGCCGCAAAACCGTGCGGATTTCGTTGAACTGCGTTTGACCAATCGCGTGAATACGCCGGCGCACGGCAGCATCGGTGACGTGGTACTTATCGAACTGGCTTGCAATGGCCCGGTGAACGCCGGCGTGAAACAAGAGTTGCCAATACTTGACCAACATCTGCCCCCGCGGCGCCGTTGCGAGCGATTCGCTCGCGCGGTCGGGTGAACAAGAGCAGTGTCGGCGGCAACGCTGCGCCTCGGATTCCCAACCCATTTCACTCGGCGAAGTCAATTCCAGCAGCGCTTCACGGCTGATGACATAACTCTTGCGGTGCGGCACTTGCAACCCGAGGTGCGTGAGCTTGCGGTTATATTTGATGATCCGCCGCAATTGGCGCGGCGCCACCAGAAAAGCAGCCGGGTCGGCGCACTCCAGTAACCGGCCCAGGTCCGCAGCGCTCAGGCTTGGCTCAGCGACAACCGACATGAAACAGCGGACCTCCTCGGGGACGACAACGTGCTGAGATTAACGGCTTTATCTCATTATAGGACAAGGTATTCACATCCGAGAAATTCGGAGCGCCTCCTCCCGCAACTGAACCCAAAACAAGCAACCACCGATAACACGGATAACGCGGATAAGACAAAAAAAGAGACCGTCATTATTCGGGCATTGTCAGTGCTATCCGTGTTATCCGTGGTTTGCTTGGATGCAATCAGTTCGCGGAACGAGAAATTGGAATTCGCGGCAAACTGCCCACTTTGCTTTTCCTCGAAGTTGGCGCTAGCACCATTACATTGATCGTGTTATACTTTTCGCTCCGTGTTTTCATCGCCTCAACCTTTCAATAGGCCTCGTACATGCAGCGCGCTTGGTTCTTTTGCAGTTGTGTCGTTTGGCAGTTCATAATCGTCAACCCATCGCTCGCGGCACCTTTCCAATATCCGGAAGCCAAATATGGCAACGGCGAGTTGCGCTATATCAGCGGAGTGCCCGTGTTGGTGGTGGCCGGTAGTCCCGAGGAGATCGGCGAGCAGATGGGCGTCTTGGCCCTACGGCCGGCGTCGGGCGGCCTCAGGTTGATGGAGCAATTCCTCAAGGAGCAGGGCCTGGCCCCTTACAAATCCGTGCTGGCACGCATCGGCGATAGCCTGCTGAGCCGGTGCCCCGAAGCCTATCGGCGCGAGATCGATGCCGCGGCCACGGCCAGCGGCATCGACCGCGATTTACTGATAATCGGCAACACCTTTCACGACATCCGCCGGGCGTTCGGTTGTGCCGGGCTCATGGTCGCGCCGGAGCGAAGCGCCACCGGAGGCGCGCTCATGGGCCGCAACCTCGATTATCGCCTGGTGCCGGGAATGCACGCCTATAGCCTGGTCATCGTTTATCGGCCCACGGGCAAAAAGCCGTTCGCGGTCGTCAGCTTCCCGGGCGCGTTGTTGGTTGGCTGCGCCATGAGTTCGATGAACTCGGCTGGCCTGGCACTTGGCCAAAACGACGTGACCGCCTGCGCGGACCATGCTCCGGTCATTGACCTCAAGAACACGCCAACGGCCGTGCTGTGCCGGCGCATTTTGGAGGAATGCTCCACGATCCGCGAAGCTGAGAAACTGGTGCAAGCAAACAAACCCGCCAGCCGCGCGATCTTCGTGGCGTGTGACCAGGAAGGCGGCGGCGTGTTGGAAGTGACGCCTAGAACGGTCGTCCTACGCCGCGGCTCGATGGGCCTGTGCATGGCGACGAATCATTATGAGTGCAAGGAACTGTCCGTGCCTGGAAGCTGCCCGCGCGGCGACGCGCTGGCGCGCGCCGCACTCATCAAAAAGCTGGACGTTGCCGACGTTGCCGGCAAACTAAATGAGGCGCACCAAGGCGCCTGGACAACGCACGCCATCGTCTTTGAGCCCAGCCGCCTTCGGTTGCACGTGGCCTTTGGCAACAGCGTCAAGCCGGCCACCGAGTTTCCCTTTCACGAGATCGACCTCGGGGAATTGTTGAAGGAGTGACTAGCCCGTCACCTTCACCTTGAACATTTGATACGCAAGCCGATTATTCCCAGGCAGCGTCACGTAACCCGCGTCGTCGGTGACGCTTGCCAAGGCCCAAATATCGCCGTAGAAATTGGCGCTGGGGTTTACGGTCACGACATTGCCCGTGACCTGCAAGGCGCCGGCGAGGCTGCCGGCCGTGGCGCCCAGGATGCGGTTGGCGATCGCCTGTGACGTGGCATCCGTCGGCGAGACGGCAAACGTGGCCAGCAAGGTGTCTTGGCTCTGATTACGCGCGCCGTTCCATTGATACATTTGACCGTTGCCCAGGATGTAAACCCAGCCGCCCGACGCAGTTCGCAGCCAACTTTCGCCATAGTTGTAGACGTTGTAATAGAGGCTGCCGCTTAGATGGAGGCCAAGGTTGATTTGCGCCGCGTAATTGAGATCGTCGTTGGCGCTGGCCTGATAGAGCAACATCGGGTTGGCGTAATAGAGCGTCGGTTGATCGAGCGTGGCTAGCGGCACCATGGGACTGTTGTTATTGAGCGGATCGGCCATGGCGCCGCTCGAAGTCGTGGCTCCGTTCCAGGCGAAAAACTGGCCATTGGGCAGAATGAAGTACCATGGATTGTTGTAAGCATTGCCGAATCCTTCGAGCCACTTCTCGTTCAGACCGAGGTAATTGGTGTAATATGAGCCTCCAAAGTGAAGGTTGTAGAGCGTTTGCAGGGCGTAGCCTTGCGTCCCCGCGGCGGCCGTATAAGTGAGCGAATCGCCGTCGGGATCGGAGCCGTTGAGCGTGATTTGAAGCGGCGTGCCCGTGGCGTGGGAGAGGACTTGCGGGCTGTTCACCGTGCTGCTGAACGCGGGGGGGTTGTCGACAACATTCACGGTGAAGCGCTCCACGGACACCGTGCCGTTGAAGTTGCTCGTGGTCAGCTCGACGAGCCATTGACCGACGTATTTGGCGCCAGGCGTAAGCGTGAAGACGCCGTTGGTTGCGCCGCCGCCCGGTTGCGTGACGGTGGCGCCGGGATTGGGGCCGGCGAAGTTGGGGCCGACCTGGAGCGGTTGAGCGTTGTAAAGACGGTTGGGCTCGTTGTAATACATCGGATCGAGCGAGGCGAGGAACGTGCCGCTGCCGTTGTAGAGCTTGCCGTTCGGTGTGATGTAGTACCAGGTGTTGCCGCCGCGAATCCAGCGTTCCTGCTGGCCCAAATAGTTCGGATAGAAGTTGCCGGGGTTGAACAGGCCGAGCGTCTGGTAAATGGTGTAGGCGTAGTTCTCTTGGGAGGCATTGGCGAGCATGTTGGGGAAGTAATAGTAGATCGGGTCGAGCGATGCGATCAGCGTTCCCTGGAGGCCGGAAAACGCGCTGTTCCAAGCATAAAGGTTGCCGTTGGGCAGAATGAAATACCAGACGTTCGCGTAAGGGTTGCCCTTGCTGTAAGCGATGCCTGGAATGGGTGCGGCGTTGCCTTTGAACCATTTCTCGTTGCCGCCGAAGATGTTTTGAAAATAATTGCCGCCGGAGAACAAACCGTAGTCTTGATAGATGAACCAGGCCTGCGTGCCGGCCTGGCGGAGCTGATAACCCTGCGCGGGGGCCATGTTGATGACGAGCGGCCCTTGATTGTCGTTGATGGTCCGGTTGCCGATGGTGTTGGACTGATAGACCTGGAAGTTGGCGAGAGAACCTTGGCCCGGTCCGAAGATGCCGTTGCCGCCGGTATATTTCGCGGTGATCGTTTGCGGCCCGGGAGGCATCGCGTTGGTGGTGACGCTCGCCAGGCCGTTGACGACGTTTTGCGTCGCACCGAGTCGTGCGCCGGAAGGGAAACTATAGAAGGTGACCTGACCCGTGGTCGGCACGCCAGTGCCTGGGCTTGTCGCCGTGATGGAGGCGGTGAAGGTCACAAACGTGCCGGCGAGCGGCGCGCTGATGTTGGCGGTGACAGTGATGTTCGGAGTGAACGGAGCATTCGTGATCGCCAATGTGCCGATATTCGGCGCGACGGTCGTGGCGTAGTTGGTATTGCCGCTATACACCGCGGTGATGGCATTATTGCCGGAGACGGCGAGCGGGAGCGCGGGCAAGGTGGCGACGCCGGCGGCGTTCACGGGCTGGGCGCTGCCCAAGGGATTGCCGTTATCGAAGAAAGTCACGGTGCCGTTGGTTGGCGGCGCACCGGTGCTGGGCGTGGCCGCAGTGACGGTGGCGCTGAATGTCACGGGCTGCCCGGAAATGGGATCCGCCGGCATGGTCGACCAGGTCGCGGTCAATGCCGTGCTGGACGGCGCCTTCCCGATGACGTAGCCGTTGATCGTGCCGGCAGCGGCGCTGGCGGCGTAAGACGCTCCATCCCCGCGATAGATCGCGTTGATCGTGTAGGTATTGGGTGGCAGACTCGGATTCGGAAGCGTGAGGACAGCAATCCCGCTGCCGGAAGCGCTGACCGTTTGACTCCCCAGGAAGTTCGCGGGATTGGTGATCGGCCCGGCGTAGAAATCAACATGGCCCAGCACGGGCGACGCTGCCAGGCTGGGTGCGACCACGCCGACGCTGGCCGTCAAAGTCAGCGGCTGGCCAAAGACTGCGCTCGACGGAGCAATGGACAGCGCGGTGACCGTGCTTGCTTGACCGACCGTTTGCGTGATGGAGCTGTTGTTGGCCGCGAAAACCGTGTCGGAGGGGTTGAACTGGACCGCCACCACGTGCGTGCCGACGCCGGCAAACGAGACGCCGGCGAATACCGCCGTTCCGGGCGCGTCGAGCATCGCGGGATTCGGGGTGATCGTTGCGGCGGCGCTGCCGTCGATGCTCAAAGTTACGCTGCCTGTGGGAACAAAGCTGCCGGCCGGAGTGTCGGTCACGTGAACTGTGTAGGTCAGCGGTTGGCCGACAACGGGCGAAGCCGTCGACGGCGTGATGGTGATGGTGGGGACCTTGAGCACTGTTTCCGTCAGCGCGTTGGACGAGCCCGTCGCATAATTGGCATTGGCCAGATAAATCGCCGTGATGGCGTGCGGATTGCCGTTCGCTGCGACCGAGCTTGTCGTGAAGGTGAACACGTTGCCGGTGCCGTTATTGGTGGCGGCGCCCAGTAAATTCGAGGGGTTGGTCACGGCTCCGTCATAAAACTGCACGACGCCGCCGGACGGATTGACGAGACCGGGAGCTTGCGCGGTCACGTTTGCCGTGAAGGTGATCGGAGACCCATTCACCACCGTACTCGCCGAGGAAGCGAGTTGCACGCCGGTCGCCGCCGGATTCACCTGATAATTGGCGGCGAGCGTGGCAAGCGGGCTCGCGGCGTAGGAGGTATTGTCGCCGTTGTATTGGGCCGTGATGACGTGGGAGCCAGCGACCAGGGCGGAAGTCGTTATCGTGGCGACTCCGGCGCTGCTGACGCTTTGCGCCGTACCGACGAGCACACCGCCGTCAAAGAAGCTGACTGTGCCGGAGCTGGGTGCGGAAGCGAGACTCAGCGGAGCGGCGGCGACCGTGGCCGTGAACGTCACGGGTTGACCGAAGACCGCACTTGTCGGTGCGGCGGACAATGTCGCCGTCGTGTTGGCTTTGGCGACCGTTTGGGAAATCGATGTGGAATTGCTGATGAACACCGCGTCGCTTGTCGTGTAAACAATACCGATGGTATGTAGACCGACACCGCCGAGATTCAGGCCGGCGAATGTCGCTGAGCCGGCGGCGTTGAGCGTCATCGGATTGGGCGTGGCAAACGGCAAAGGAGTGCCGTCGATGCTGAGCGTCACGGTGCCTTGGGGAATCGCGGCGCCGGCGGGGGTGTCGGTGACCTGGATCGTATAGCTGACGGGCTGTCCGAAGACCGGCGCGGTCGTCGAAGGGGTAATTGTGACGGTAGGATTTTTGAGAACGAGCTGGCCAATCGCATTGGAGACGGCGCTGCCATTGTAATTTGGCGGCGCGGTCTGGAAGGCCGCCGTAATGGTGTGCGTGCCCCCGGTGAGCGTCGTGATGATGAGATCGGCCTGGTGGTTGGCGCCGACAGCGGCGGTGCCGATCGGTGTCGGATTGGAGCCGTCGTAAAAATTCACGGTGCCCGACGTGGGATCGGCAGTGCTCGGCGCCAAGGCGCTGACGGTGGCGATGAAGCTGACCGCTTGCCCCGGATTCGCGGGATTGGGCGTTCCGGCCGCCAAGACGACCTGAGTGCCGATGGGGCTGACGGTAACCGTGGTTGTGCCGACGCCCTGGACCGGCGTGCCGGTGTTGCCCGTCGCGAATGAGGCATCGCCGGAATAGACGGCGGTGATGGTGTGACCCGGCGGCAG
Source organism: uncultured Planctomycetota bacterium (assembly GCA_963750865.1). Lineage (GTDB taxonomy): Bacteria > Planctomycetota > Planctomycetia > Gemmatales > Gemmataceae > CAVVSQ01. Next base: position 66,067 of record CAVVSQ010000004.1, on the reverse strand, counting down.
GATTCGTGGAGCGCCGCTGTAATCAAAGTGGCGATTCCGGTGACTGGATCGACATTGGCCGGCGCACCGATGAGATCAGCCGGTGTCGGGCGCCGTCGTAAAAGCTGACGGTGCCGGTCGGATCGCGGAGATGCCGATGGCCGCTACCGTTGCCGACAAGGTAACCGGCTGGCCAAAGACCGCCGGCGCCGGGCTCGAGGACGCGGCCACCGTTACACCGGTGTTAGCCTTGGCGACCGCTTCGGGCAGCGATGCGGATTGACTGACAAACACGCCATCGGTGCTCGTATAGGATATGCCGATGACATGAGGGCCGACGCTCCCAAGGTTAACGCCCGCGAACGTCGCCGAGCCGGTGCTGTCGAGGGTCATGGGGTTGGGCGTGGCCGGCGGCAGCGGGGTGCCATCGATGCTCAGGGTCACCGTCCCTTGTGGAATCGCGGGGCTCACGGGCGTATCGGTGATTTGGATCGTGAAGCTGACGGATTGGCCGAACGTCGGCGCGGCCGACGATGGCGTAATGGTAATCGTGGGATTCTTGAGGACGATCTCATTGATGCTATTCGAGATGCTTGAAGCGTAATTGCTGCTCGTCAGGTAAACCGCTGTGATCGTATGCGGACTGGCGTCGAGGATAGCCCGCTTGTCATGAAGGTGAACACGTTGCCGGCCCCATTATTATTGGTGGCAACTCCGAGCAAATTCGCGGGATTGGTCACTGCGCCATCATAAAACTGCACGCTGCCGGAGGAAGGGTTGACCACGCTGGCGCTTGCGGTGACGGTGGCCGTGAACGTAACCGGCAAGCCGATTCCCGCGGGATTGGACGAGGAAGCGAGTTGCACGGCAGTCGCCGCCGGCTCTACCTGGTAGTTGCCGGCAAGAGTGATAATTGAGCCGGCGGCATAAGACGCATTGTCGCCGTTGTATTGCGCCGTGATGGAATGAGAACCCGCTCCGAGGCTCGATGTCGCTAACGTGGCCACACCGCTGCCGTTGACGCTTTGGGCCGTGCCGATCGGCTTGCCGCCGTCAAAGAAGGTCACGGTTCCGGCGGCCGGCGCCGGCGCCAGGCTCGGTAGCACCGCGGCGACGGTGGCTGTGAAGGTCACGGGTTGACCGAAAACGGCGTCGGGCGGAGCGGCCGGCGCGACCGACAACGTCATCGTTGTGTTGGCTTTGCCGACCGTCTGCGTTAGCGAACTCGATTTGCCCACGAACACAGAGTCGGTGCTCGTGTAAATGACGCCGATGGTATGAGTGCCGACGCCGCCAAGATTAAGGCCCGTGAACATAGCCGAGCCCGTGTTATCGAGCGTCATGGGATTGGGCGTGGCCGGCGGCAAGGCGGTGCCGTCGATCGTCAAGCTAAGGGTCCCTTGGGGAATCGCGGGGCTCGTCGAGCGGTCCGAGACGAGAACGGTGTAACTCACGGGTTGGCCAAAGACCGGCGTGGCCGTCGACGGCGTGATCGTGATCGTGGGGTTCTTGAATACGACCTCGCTCACCGCATTGGAGGCGGTGCTCGTCCCGTAATTGGGAGCGCTCGCCTGGAAGGCGGCCGTGATCGTGTGCGTGCCACCCGCCAGGTTGGTGATGGTGAAGTTGGCCTGATGGTTGGCCCCGACGGCAGCACTGCCGATCGGCGTTGGATTGGAGCCGTCGTAAAAGTTGACGGTGCCCGACGTGGGATCGGTGGTGCTCGGCGCCATGGCGCTGACGGTGGCGACAAAGGTGACCGCTTGCCCCGGATTGGCAGCATTCGGCGTGCCGGCGCCTAAAAGGACCTGAGTGCCGATGGGGCTCACGACGACCGTGGTGGTGCCGACGCCCTGGAGCGGCGTGCCGGTGTTGCCCGGCGTGAAGAAGGAGTCGCCGGAATAGACGGCGACGATGGTGTGACCCGGCGCGGCGTTCGTCGACAGCGCCGTCGTGACCAAGGTCGCGATTCCGGTGACCGGATCGACATTGACCGCGGACCCGATCAGCTTGGCTGGAAGCACGGCGCCGTCGTAGAAGCTCACCGTGCCGGTCGGATGCACTGCGCTGGCGGCAGCGGCCACGGTGGCGCTGAGTGTGACCGGTTGGCCAAAGACGGCCGGGCTGGGTTGCGACGAGGCAGCTACATTGACCGTGGTATTGTCCTGGCTGATGCGCAGGATGAAATCGCTCGTGGTCGAGCTCGAGCCGTAGCGGCCATCGGAGTTGTAAGTCACCGCGATGTGGTGCGTGCCAATCGCAAGATAGTTGGCCGGCGCATTGTCGAGCGTCAAGAAAGCTTGGCCGGCCCCGTTGAGGGTCACCGGGGGCAGCGCCACGCCGTCCAGCGTGAAAGTGGCGGTGCCGGATGGGATAGAGCGGATTGATTGTCGGATCGGGAGCGGTGACCGGCGTGATGGCGGCGGTCACCGTCATGGCCTGGCCATACACCGGCTGCGGCGCGGGAAGATTGGGTATCGAGACAACCATCTTGGTTGGGCTGACAGTGACCGTTTGCGTCAAGAGCGCGGGCACCATGCTGCCCAGTTGACCAGCGGCCGTTTCGGCGAACCAGATGTTGCCATCGGAGCCGACGGTTATGCCGGCGGGGCCGCTACCGGGCGTGATACCGGTGGCGTATTCGGAGATGGCGCCGCTGGTGGTGATGCGGCCGATCTGGTTGGCGGCGTTTTCCGTGAACCAGAGGTTGCCGTCCGGGCCGGTGGTTATGCTCGCGAGGCCGCCGGCTGGCGTCAAGCCGCTGTTGAACTCGGCCAGCGTGCCGGTGGGGGTCATGCGTCCGATGGCGTTGGTGCCGGTCTCGGTGAACCAAAGATTGCCGTCGGCGCCGGTTGTGATGCTCGTGGGGTTTGAGCCTGGAGCCAAGTTGAATTCCGCGAGCGTTCCCTTGGAGGAGATTTGCCCGATCTTGTTGCCGCCCGCCTCGGTGAACCAGAGGTTGCCGTCAGGACCAAGCGTTATCCCGGCGGGGTTGCTGCCCACGGTGAGATTGTATTCGGTGATGACACCCTTGGTCGTGACAGAGCCGATACGGTCGCGGCGTGTTTTCGGTGAACCAAAGTTTGCCGTCGGGTCCGTTCGTTATGCTCAAGGGCCCACTGCCCGCCGCGAGCGGATATTCCGTGATGGTTCCAGTCGGCGTTATGACACCGATCTTGTCGCGGCCGTTCTCAGTGAACCAGAAGTTGCCGTCGGGGCCCTGAACGATGCTTGTCGGCGCGCTACCGGCGGGAAAGGCGTATTCCGTTAGCCCGGTGCCTGCGGGAGCGATGTTGCCGACCTTATTGGCGCCGGCTTCGGTGAACCACAGATTGCCGTCGCTGCCGGAGGTGATCCCCTGGGGTCGGCTGGCAGTCGGCAAAAGGCTAACCAACTCCGTGGCCGCGCCGGTGCCGCCGGCATTGAAAAAATTCGCGTCGCCATTGAAGGTGACGTCGAGTTGGTAAGTGCCGACGGGAAGAGCCGCCGCGTTCAGTTTTTGCGGGTCGAACGTTGCCTGGCCGGCGGTCAGGTTCGTGGTCGTCGAATAAACAATCGTGTGGGCCGCATTGGCAAGCACAAACGTCACCGTGTCGGCATCGGGGACCGGACTACTGACGATCACCGGTGTGACGGTGGCTTGGAAGCTCATGTCCTGGCCATAAGCCGACGGGTTGGCCGTCGACGACACTTTTACGCTAACGTTGTTTCTGACGCGCTTGTAAGACGACGGAGTGAGGATTGTATGTGACCGTCAATTTGCGATTGCTGAGAAAGGCGGTGTTGGCGAGGGAGGGCTCGGCAAAGCGCGGCGCGACGGCGCCGGTCGCCTGAATGATCGTGAAATCGCTGAAGACGGCGATGTTGCTGCCGACCGTGCCAATTAGATTGGCGCCGCCCAGGACGATCGAGCCATTGACGACGAGTTGATCGTGTGCCGGCGCGGGCAGACCGCCGTCAGCAAGCGGCAAATCGACGACCAAGGAAGTCGCGGGCGTAAAAGTATCGGTACTACCATTCGCAGCAGACGGCGTGGACGTCAAAACGCCGACCGGATTGGCCGAGCCGTTGTCGCCGGGACTGACCGTGCCGCCGGCGGCGCCGATAATGATGGCGCCGACGTTGCCGACGCCGCTCAGGCTGGCGCTGGCGCCATTGAGCGTGACCGCACCGATGGCGCCGTCGACTTGCAAGTCGCCGGCGGTCACGGTGGTCATGCCGGAATAGGTGTTCGCCTTGTCCAGCTCGAGCCGGCCCGTGCCGGTCTTGGTCAAGGCGGCGCCCTGCGGCGCCGCCGATGACAGCGTTGATGTCCATGTCGGTCGTGACGGTTGCCGTGCTGCCGTGGTTGACGCTCAGCGTGCGCAGTGAGATTGGCGCTAGTGCCCAGCGACAGTGTCCCGGCGCCCGTAATGGTGGCAGCGCCGGTCGCGAGATCGGACGAGGCGGTGACATTGCCCGCCAAAATCAACTGGCCCGCCGTGCCCAACGTGACGGTGCTTCCAGTCATGTTTAGGCTGGCGACTGTTAGCGATCCATTGGCGCCCGTCGTCGCCAAGCTATCGACCATGCTGAGCGGCCCCATCGTATCCGTCTGTCCGTTGAGATCGAGCGTGCCGTTGTTGGTCACGGTGGCCGTATCCGGCACCTGGTTGGAGTCGATCCAGCGAGCGGTCGCGCCGGCGGCGATGGTCAAGGTTGCCGTTGAGCGCGGGTCCGGCGTTGTCATCGAGAAGCAGAGTGCCCTGATTGAGCTGCGTCAGGCCGGTGTAGGCGTTGGTGCCTTGGTAATCGAGGGTGCCGGCACCGGCTTTGGTGACGACGGTGCCGTTGCTGTGCGTGGCATCGGTGATTGTGGCCAAGCTGAGCGTATCCTGGGGGCGATCCACACTGATGGTGGCGCTACTGCCGAGCGTTATATCTCCGAGCGGATAGGCAACCTGCCCCGGTCCGGAGACGGCCGACAGCAAGGCCGGGTTGAGGCCGTTGCTGAACGTCACCAAGAATGGACCGCCGACATTTCCCGTCACATTGACGTTACCCTGCAATCCCGGAACCTTGTTCAAATAAGCAAGCAGCGTGGCGGCCGGAAGGCTTGCCGTGTAAGCCAACGTCTGATTCGGATTGCGGCGCCTGGACACCATTGAATGCCAAGACGACGTTGCCCGAGGCCGCGGTGAAGGTAAGAACATCGCTTGGATTGGTTTGCCAGGCGTTGTTGCCGCTGACATTCTCAAGCGCGCCGGCATTGCCAACAGCCGGTGCCGTTGAGCGTGAGGAACTCGGCGGGCACTTTAATGCCGCCTTGAAGCTGCAAAGTGGCGCCGCTTTGCACGAGCGTGCCTTCCGGGCCATCGTTGGCGACACCCACGATGACGTTGGCCCCTCCGGTCAGACGCGAGACGGCAAGTTGGCGGGACATTGTAAACGGCCAGGTCGCCGCCGAATGTCACGGTGAACAGATTGGTGTTCGGCGCGGCTCCCTGAGTGACGGTGACGTAGCCGCCGGCGCCGGGGCCCGTGATCGAAGCCAAATTATTCAAGCCCGTAGTGATGTCGGCCAGCAACGAAGATGAATTGACGTTGATCGGCGCGGTCGACGATCCATTGAAATTCAAGACGAATGAGCCGTTCGGGCCGGTGACATTGACGACCTGTTGTTCCGGCCCGCCGGCGCCGAGTGATGCCGCATTTTGGATGTTCAAGATGCCGGCGGAGACGATGGTTTTGCCGGCATAGGTGTTGGCGTTCGGAAACACGAGGGTGCCGGTGCCAATCTTGGTAAGGCTGGCGGCGGGAACCGGAACGCGCGTTGGTCGGGTCTTGAATCGGGCTGGAGATCGCCAACTGAGTGCCCGTATCAACACCGATGACCACATTGGTCTGAAGCGTGACGTTGCCGGAGACGGTGTTGGGAATGACCTGCCAGGTGTTGGCACCGCTGACATTGCGCAGAACGCCCGAGCCGGCCAGCGTGACGGGATCGACAATGCCGGCGCCGTTCAAGCTCAACGATTCGCCGGTGATCGTCATGCCCGGTTCGCTGATTTTGCGCCGAGTCCGGAAACGACTGCTCAGTGCGGTGCCGCCGGCAATGCCCGCGCCGAAAGCCACATTGAACGGTCCACCGTTGGCGCCCGTCACCGTGACGGCGCCGGGTGCGGTCAAACCGGGTATGGTCGCGAGGTAGTTTTGCAGTTGGAAGGCCGTCGTCACGGTCGTGTAGGCAAGTGCCGGTTGCGGTGCACGCCTGGGCGCCGTTGTATGCCAACGTCACCGTGCCGGAGGGCGGCGCGAACGTGAGCACGTCGGTGCCCGTCGGATCGCCGTCCACTTCAAGAGCGGCTCCCGCTGAGAACCTGCGTGCCTAATGTCGTGCCGCCCAGGCTGGCTGGATTTTGGATGCGCAGGCTGCCGGCGGCGACCGTGGTGTCATAGGTAGTCCGCGGGAGCGCCGGAATAAGTGTTCGCCGAAGTCAAGTGTCAAGCGGCCCAGGCCGATTTTCCGCAAGCCGAAGGTGCCGCCGGTTTGGCCGATGGGTGCGTTGATGGTCAAGCGTGTCGGTCGCATTGGCGACGTCAATCAAGCACATCGCCGGGGGGCGTGGTGGCCGGCGTCCTGCTCGGCAGCAAGAGCACGGGCGCGGCGGCCAAGGTCATCGCCGCCGGTGGCACCACTAAAGTTCCAGGTGTTGTTGCCGCTCGCTTTCAGCAAGGCGCCGGAGCCGGCGATGCCGTTGCCCGACAGGAGTAGGCTCTCACCGGACACGTTAAGCGGCTGACCCGCGTTGGGCCCTGAAGTCGGCAGCTGCAATTGCAGTTGAGCGCCGTCGAGCACCGAAGTGCCGTTGGCCGTGCCGCCCAGGGCTTGGCTGTTCTGGATCTGAAGAACGCCTTGGTTGACCAAAGTCGCTCCGGTGTAGCTGTTGGCGCCCGACAGGACGAGCGTGCCCGTTAGCTCTTTCGTCAAGGAGAAGTTCGGTGCCGAGCCATCGATGATGGTGCCGATGCCCGGCAGGCCCGACTTGACGCCGATATTGAGGGTGCTGGCCGAATTGACGCCGATGGTGGTGCTCGAATCGAGGACCAGCGTGCCTGTGAAGGTGTTGTTGTTGCTGACGTTCTGCAAAGCGCCGGTGTTGTGGCCGTTGAATAAAACGCCGTTGCCCTGCAAATGGATGGTTTCCAGGGCTAAATCCGAAGCCAAATCCAGCGCGGTGCCGGCATCGACCAAGGTGTCGGAGGTGGCACCGGCGGCGCCCAGGGCGTTGGGATTTTGAGCGATCAAGATGCCTTGGTTGATTTCCGTGACGCCGGCGTAGGTGTTGGACCCCGATAAAGTCACGTTCCCTTGGCCAATCTTGGTGAGCTTGCCGAAAACCGTGGCGCCCGCGGGATCTTGAATGACGCCGATGATATTCAGTTGAGTCGGCGTCACGCGTCGTGGGCAACAACTGGGAGCTGCCGGCGCTGATGACGGTGTCGCCGGCCAAGGTGACCGGGCCAGTCCATATCGCCGAGCCGGTCATGATGCGCAGGCGCACCATAGACCGGCGGCGGCGGCGTTCCCGGCACGACCGCCGCGTCGGGACCAGGGACGGAAGTCAAAAAGAGCTGGAACATGCCGCGGCCATAGGTGCCCGCGGTCAAGGTGTTGCTGGCCTGAGTCAGATGCAAGTCGTGAACTTGAACATTGGGCATGCCGACGCCGAAGCGCGACCAGGCGGTGCCGCCGCTCGGCTAAAAGAGTAGACGCCGGTATCGGTGCCGACGTAAACGTCGCCCGTGGCCGCCGGGATCGTGGCGAGGATCGACGACGAGGGCGTAAACAGGCATATCAGGCAAGGCACCCGCGCCGGTACCGGTGATGTCGGTCCATTTCAGTCCGCCATTGGTGGTGAGCCAAACGTGCCCTACCCCGCCGGTGAAGCTGCTGACGACGAGGTAAGCGATGTCGCGGTTGCCCGGATCGACCGTGATGGCCTGAACCGTGCCGCCGAAGCCGCCGGTCCCGGTCACCGTGCGATCGCGCCAGGTGGTTCCGTGGTCCTTGGTGACCAAGAGCTTGGTGCCGTCGGTGATATAGATCGTGTCGGGATCGTAGCTGTTGGCCCCCTTGTCGGCGATCGTGGGGAAACCTTTGGTGGGGTCGATGTCGGCGTTGTAGTTTCCTTGATAGGTGGCCGCGCCGAAGGCGCTGACGGCCATCGGTGTCGCGACGGTGGCAAAGCTTGCACCGCCGTCGAGCGACTCGGAGAGTTTGGCGCCGCCGGCGAGAAGCGCTGGTCGTTGACGCTGTCAACCATGAATGGCAAGGGGCCGGCCGCCCCGGTCAAGGCGGTGGCGCTCCACGTGTTGCCGCCGTCGGTGGATTTCAGCAATGATCCGCCACTGGCGTGATAAGCGATGGCGGGATTTTGCGGATCGAATTGCACCGCGCCGCCGGGAACGGCATCGGATGCCGTCCAGGCCTGGCTGCCGGAATAAACCAGCGTGCCGCTGACCGTGCTGCCGCCCAGGGCGCTGTTGAGATCGCTGGGGTTGGGGGAGACACTGGTCAATTGCGTGATGGCGAGCGTGCCATTGAAATCATTCCAAGCGATGGCGGGTTTGAGGTTGAGCCCAAAGACCCCGCCGTCGGTGCCAAAAATGATGTTGCCGTTGGCGTCGAAGGCGGAGGCGTGATAATCGTTTTGCGGAGCGTTGCCGGCCGTGTCCAAACCGTCGTCGGTCCAGGTGGCGCCGCCATCGGTGGTTTCCCAGGGGCCGGTGGCTTTGGTTTGCCCGAAACCCGCGACGAAGACGTGATTGGTGTTGGTTGGATCAATGGCGAGCGTGGAGGCGTAGTTGCCCTGCCCGTTCATGTAGTTGATGTCGAGATTGCCGAGCGCCGAGGCCCACGTTTGCCCGCCATCGACGCTTTTCTGAACGTCCAAGAGGTTATTGCCGGCCGAGGCTGTCATGGCTGCGTAGAGCACCACGTTGTTCTGCGTGGCATCAAACAGGCGCTGAATTTGATGTTGCCGCTGGCGCCGGTCGGGAATTCGCCTGCCGTCCGACCATCTGGGTTGTTGGCCTGGACTTTGACGACGTTGGCGAACGTGGTGCCTCCAGTAGTGACGGCGGTGATGAGCGGTTCCGCGGTATTGGCCATCGTGCCGCCGAAGGTGACATCGAAGATCACGGTGCCGGGCGTCGTGGTGTCGATATTGGAGACCGTCAGGGTGCCTTTCACGCCCGTGATGCTGGTTAGACCTTGAATCGCGGACACGATTTTGGTGGGGTCATAGGGCACGCTCGCATCGCTGAAGGAAATCGTCTTGGGGCCTTTTGGCTGCGGTCCGGGGAAGTAAAACGTGATTGTGCCGGGGGTCGGTTCGGTGAGCGTGATCTCTTGTGTTTCGCTGGCCGGTGCGCCCTGCGTGCCGACAAACCAAACGGGCGGCGTCGTCGGGCCGGATGTGGTTGGGTCGGGTGTGGGCGTGCGGAAAACGGCATTGGAAGGGCTGCCTGGGGCGTAACCTTGGGCGGCGTAGAGCACCGGCGCCTTGTTGACATAAGCAAGGCTAAGATCAGACCAAGAATTGGCCGACTGGGCAAAGCTCAAGGTAAAATCGTCGTCCGGACCCGGCGTGTTGGGAGGCGCCATGAGTTGGCCGGTCGAGAATTGACGTGTGATGGAGGGCGTGCCCGTCAAGTCGTACCAACTACTGGTGCCGCCGTCGAAGCGATAAACCCCCGGCACCGGATTGAGCTTGGGCGGCCCGTTGTGCGCTTGATCGCTGGTCGCGACATAAATGATGTTGTTGCCCGTGGGATCCACCGCGATACGGCTCACGCCCAGGCCATAGATGGGATTGCTCGGCAGGCCGGTCGCGGGATTGGGATCGAACAGCAGGCTCCAGGTTCGGCCCGAATCCGTCGATTTGTAGACGCCGGTGCCGTAGTAGGAATCCGGGGAGTTGTCGGCCTCGCCGGTGCCGAGATAAATGATGCGCGGATCGCTGGGATCAATGGCGATGGCGCCGGCGAACATGGAAGGATTCACGGTGGCGGAGTTGACGACCGCGGCGCCGACCGGAATGGCCGTGAGCGCGGGCACACTTCCCTGCGCTAAAGTGCCACCGTAGTTGATCGTGAAAATCGTGCCGTTCTTTATGGGATTGCTGGTCACGCTCACCGAGCCGCCGATGCCGCCAATGGACGGAAGCAGATTTAGGGCGGTCGCTACTTGGGTGGCGGTGGCGTTGAACGGCAACGATCCCGGACCGACGTTGGGTGTCGAAAAGCCGTTGAAGGTGAGGGTAAAGCCGCCGGAAGTGCCGGTAACGGTTACCTGGGCTTCCGAGGTGTTGTCGAAAAGCGGGTGCCAGGTCTTGCCGTCGTCGATGGTCTTCCAGGCGCCCCCGCCGGCCGTGGCAATGTAGATGACTTTGGCGTCGCTGGGATCAACGGCGATGCCGGTGACCCGGCCGCTAACCGGCAGATTGTTCGGCGTGGGTCCGTTGTTGATCGGTCCCGGGCCGGCGCTGAACCACTGCAAGGGAACGTTCGTTGGAGCGATGCCCAGGCCCGAGCCCATCAGCGTCAGCGGCTCGCCGCCGATGGTGATGTTTCCCGTGGTTTGCAACGTGGCGCCGTTGGCGACCATGGTGCCGCCTGCCGGCGAACCCAGCGCCTGGCTATTGCCGATAGTTACCACGCCCTGATTGATATTGGTGACGCCCCGATAGCTGCTGGCGCCGTATAGCGCCAATTCGCCCAGGCCGGTCTTGGTGAAACCCGCAGGCGTGCCGTCGTCGATGGCGCCGAAGAGCGTCAAGCGCGAATTGTAACCGACGTCGACGTTGGCGTTGGCCATCAGCGTGATCGGCCCGCGCCAGAGGTTGTCGGCGGCCTGGTTGACGGTGAGCGCGAGCGTGACGCCTCCCGCTCCGGCGGCGGAGAAAAACGATTGAGGGTTCACGCCGCGCAGATTGCCGTCAAAGGTGAATTTGTACTGTTGGGCCGCCTGAGTAACGATGCCGGTAGATGTGACATGATTGCCAAGCGTCACGGTGCCGGTGCCGCCCGGGTCAACGGACGTCAACAACGTGGTGAGCGCGTTCTGCACGACATTGAGCGGTGCGCCATAGGGTATGGAAGTCGATTTAGTGACGACGCCGGTCGCCGTGTTGGTGTACGACAGCGTGAATGATCCGCCACTTGTAGGACCGGCGAGAGCCAGTCGGGCGTTGTCGTCGGACAGGTTTTTCAACGTTGCCGCAGTCCCTCCGACGGTGAGGGACAAATCATTCGCTCCGGTCGCGGACAAAAATGAAGTCGGATCCTGACCCAACAAATTGCCGCCGAACACGATGGTGTAGACATTGCCCGCCAGCGTGACGGTGGCGGTGCCATTCGGATCGGCCGTTGCGAGCAGGGCGTTGAGTGCGTTTTGAACGCTGCTGGTAGGCGATGAATCGTTCGAGGTCGCCGGCAAAGGATAATTGAGCGGCGCCGTTGTCGTGGTGACGCCGTTGGCATCCGTGTACGACAACGTAAAGGTGCCTCCCGTCGGCGGTCCGGCGACCGCGACTTGTGCCGCGGCCCCGTTCAAGATGAGGCGCTCGTTGGCGATTTCGATGCCGCCGCTCAGACCGCCGTTGTTGGCCGCGCTGCTCGCGGCCAATTGCAAGCCGGCGCCGGCTTCGACGGTCGTCGCCGTTTGGGTGAATACTTCGCTGCCCGCATTGGTGCCGCTGCCGGCCTGACCCAAGGCCGTGTCGTTTTGCACACGCAAGGTGCCCTCGCGCACATCGACCGGTCCGCTATACGACCCCGGTCCTTGCAAGGTCAGCATCAGCGAACCGTATTTGCTGATGCCGCCCGGAGTGGCGCTGCGCGTCGGCGATCGCCGCGGTGATGGTCAGATTGCTGACCGGCCCTGGGCCCAAAGCCTCCACCCCGATGCCCGTGACATCGCCAAGCTGCAGCGTGCTGCCCACGGTGATTCCGGCGACCACGGCGCTGCCGAGCACGTTGTCGCCGCTCAAATTCATCAGCGCCTTTTTGTCTGATAAAGGCGAACGGATGCGTAATGCCGGTGCCGGAGAGCACCAGATTGTCAGCTAGGTTTAGGTTGCCCGCGAGAGGTTTCAGATGCAGGGCCGCTCCGTCCGAGACCACCGTCGTCGGCTGTGCCGTATCGCCCACGCCAAGCGCCGGGCGCCCAGGCCTTGTGCCGTCTCGATCGTTATCCAACCCTGAGAGATGAGCGTTCCGCCGGTGTAGGTGTTGTCGCGCGGCAAAATCAATTGGCCTCCGCCCAGCTTTGCGAGCTGGGTGCCGCTGATTATGCCGTTGACCGTCAAACTGTAATCGTGCGTGAAATAGCCGAAATCGGGCGACGCATTGGGGTCGGGATCGACGCCGATGTCGTCGGCGGTTTTGCCTGCCAGCGCTATCTTGCCGGTCCAGACGTTGATGCCGCTTTTGCTGTAAAGGGCGCCCACGGGGTTGCCGGCGATCACCACGCCGCTGCCGTTGAGCGTGACGTTGGTGCCGACCGAAAGCCCCAGTTGCGGCCCGTTGCCGGTCTGCCCGACGGTCGAATCGAGGGTCAGATCGCGGCCATGCGGATCGGGATAGGGCGAATTGGTGTCGACTTCGAGTTCCAGCGTGGCGCCGGCGGCGACCGTCGTGCCGGTGCCGCCTAAATGCCCCAAGGCTTGCGAGTCGCGGATGTCCAGGATGCCGGACGTGACGGTGGTGGTGCCGGCGTAGGTGTTCGCGTTGTTGAAGATCACCGTGCCCGCGTCCACTTTGGTGATGGGCGCCGTCACGCCGACCGGTTCGCTGATGACACTACTGATGGTCAAATTACTATTGGCCGCCGCACCCAGGCTCACAGCGCTGCCGATGGAGATCGGGCCCGCCCAGTTGTTGTTGCCCGAGGCGTTGCTCAAGGCGCCCAGAGCCGTGGCGCCGAGGCCGTTGAGCGTCAGGGCCTCATTGAGTACGACGAACCCGACGTAGGGGTTGTTGGTCGCGTCGAATGGCTGCGTGGGATCTTGGAGCAGGCCGCCGGGTTCGTTCGCGGGCAAGTTGGTGAAGGCCAATTGCAGCTCGCCGGTTTTGATGCCGGTATTGTTGACGATCGTGGTGCTCGTTCCCGCCCCCAGCGCGAGCGGCCGCGTGATGGTCAAGATGCCGTTATTGATCGTTGTCGTGCCGCGGTAGCTGTTGTCGTTGCTGAAAGTGATTTGACCTTTGCCTTCCTTGGTCACGCCTAGGCCGATGCCCAGATCGCTGATGACGCCGCCAAAAGTCAGCGAAGTGGCGGCGTTGGCACCCAGAATGATGCCGACGTTAGGATCGGGCGAACTATCCAGGACGACGTTGCCGGGCCAAACGTTGGTGCCGGAGACGTTGAGAAGAGCGCCGCTGTTGGCGGTGCCGAAACCGTTCAACGTGAGCGGCACCGCCGGCAGCGTGTTGGTGCCAACAACCGGCAATTGCAGTTGCAGTTGCGAGTTGGTGTCCACGGTGGTCCCGACCGTGGCGTTGCTCCCCAAAGCATTTACATTCTGAATGTTGATGATGCCGCCGTTGGTGTCGATCGTGACCGGGCCGGTAAAAGCGCTGTTGTCGTTGGTCAGCGTGAGCGTGCCGGCCCCTTCTTTCGTTAGCTGTGGGTTGCTGGAAACGCTGCTCAGGTGGCCCTTGAGGACGAGACTGCCGCCGGTGCCGACGGTGAAGAATTGCTGGTTGCTGCCGACCGCCGGTCCGCCGAGTTGGATGTCGAAGTCGATCTCGGCGTTGAGCGTCCCGTTGTTGATGTTGATGGCACTGCTCAGGGACGCCGCCGGATCGCCCAGCGCGATGGCGTTGCCTTTGAGCAGGTAATTGTTGCCGGAAATGGTGATCGATTTGTAGATCGGCAAGCCGCCGGTGACCGGAATGTTATTGTTGCTGACGAGGACGGCGGCGCTGGCGGGAAACACGAGATCGGGGTATTGGCCGTCGGCATCCTTGAAGTTGGCGGTCGTGGGCAAGGCCAGGTTCCAGTTGCTCGCCTGGTTCCAACCATTGCTCGCCAGGCCGGCGCCTCCGGTCCAGATATGGGTCGCCGGCGCGAAGCGATTCTCCAACTCCTCCAGCCATAACTGGAGGCGCGGTCTTTTTTTGTAAGTCTTGATCCTGGGGAAATATAAAGACTTGAACCAGCGAACAAGTTTTGAGGGACGCATCAGGGTTCCGTTGAGCAAAAGGTGCCAAATCAGGAGGAGTATCGAAAATAACCGTTTGCGCCCCGGACCGCAAGGAAAAAGCGGCATTTTTAGCGCAGGTTACGCAATTGGCATGATTGGATTGGTGGGGGAGAGGAACGGATTTGGATTTTCTTGTCAGAAAGTACTATCGTCTATACAGTCGATCAGTTCGACGGCGAGGGAACAAGCCGAGAACGGTGTGTTGCCGCAGCCCCTTCGGGGCGAAGTGTACTCATCTCGCTCCGCGAGATGTTCTTTCATCTCGCGGAGCGAGATGAGTACAACGCTTCGGCACAACGCCTGGTTACCATGTTAAGTTGCGCATGCCACGAATAGGGCACCCAGGCGAGCAATAATTGTTCACTTGACCGGCGAGCGGCCTTGGACGAGGTCCAAGGCATGTTGGATCAGGGCGGGATCCAGCCCCGGGACGCGGACGAATTTAACGGTTTGCTTGTAGGTGCCGGCCGTGACCTCCATTTGCGACACCAGCTTTTTGATTTCCTCGTACATCGGCGTCGGACAAGCGACGAGCAGGCTATTTGTCATGGTGTCAACGGACATGGTCAAGGTCACCCCCTTGGAGTTGCCGTTGGCATCAATGTTGAGGGTTTGGACACGGTTGCCGCGACCACGGCGACCGCCGCCTCGGCGCGAATTGTTGTCCATGCTTTCGCGATAGAGATCACGGAGCATGGAATAGGCATCTGTCGCCTGAACGTTCTTGAGCGGCCCGATCGGGGGCTGGGTCTTGATGACCGCGGTGGAGTCGATGTTTCCCGCATCAAGATCCTCGGCGAGCCAACTCCGAATGGTGAGCATGTCCAAGGGATTAGCCAGGATGAGCAAGGCGTTCGTGGCCGGGTCGGCTACGACGCGGATGCGAGTCTCGCGCGGTTGCGGCGCCGCGGGCGACTGCCGCTTGGGCGGCAAACGCGCCAAATCTTCCAAAACCACGACCGCCCGGCGCTGGACCATTAACCGGGGAGCTTACGGGCGTGTTGAAGGAATCGTCCAGAATCTTGGCCGTGTCCACGGCGTTGGCAAAGTGCAGCCGTATGACCTCGAAGTCGCCCAGGCCGGTTTTCGTCGATGTAAGCATGTGGGCCAATTCCGAAACCAATGCAAGCGCCGCGGGGTCTTTACTGGTCACAATTAGCGTGTTGCCAACCGCGGTGATCGTGACCGGAGCGCCTGACTTTGTTTTGCCGTCCGTTTGCTGGACCTGTTGAGTGCGCAGGCGAATTTGGCTTGGAGGCGTGGCGACGGTCTCCGAAAGTTGGCGCTCCCCTGCCCAAACCGAAGAACTGGAGATCAAAACAATCGTGCAAAGGTGATACGGGAAATGTGGCATTTGTCGGAACCTCGTTCGCGGAAAGGTGGGGATTCGCCGGCAGCAACGTCAATATAGGCGAGCGACGTTCCACAGGCTACACGATGCGCCAGGGACGCGTGGCTGGTTTTTGTTTTTGCATTGCGCGCGATTCCTTTTCATAATGATGGCAGATTGGTGTCGGGGAACAAGCAAGGGGAGCAGTACTTGCCGAGAGAATATCGGCGGGTGGACCCTTTATGCGGCTATCAATCATAGAGGCGCGCACAATGCGTAAAGTGATCGCAACAATCATTGGAGCCGTGGCGCTCGTCAGGGCTGGCGCCGCTCAAGAGCCAAACCCCAAGCGCTGGGATGCCACGATCGCCGCCTTCGAAAAGCAGGACCGGAAATCGCCGCCGCCTCAAAATGGCATCGTGTTCACCGGCAGTTCCAGCATTGCGCTCTGGCCCAAGCTCGACAAAGCCTTTCCCGACTTTCCCGTGATCAATCGGGGCTTTGGCGGATCGACGACTGCCGACGTCAATTACTTCGTCAACCGTATTGTGCTGCCCTATAAACCGCAAATCGTCGTGCTTTATAGTGGCTCCAACGACATCGCCGCTGGGCGGACGCCCGAACAAGTCTTGGCCGACTTCCAGACATTCGTGGAAAAAGTTCACAAGGCGTTGCCCGCTACCCGTATCTTTTACGTGTCTATTCACACTCCTCCGGGCCGGGTCAACTGGCGCGCCAGTTATCAGCGCGCGAACCGGCTCATCGCCGACGCCTGTGCCAAAAACCCGATATTGACCTTCGTCGATATCCGCGATTTGATGCTCGCGAGTAATGGCAAGCCGAATGTTGACCTTTATCGCGACTCGCTGCATCCGAGCGCCAGGGGTTATGATTTATGGGCCCAACGCTTGACTCCTTTGTTCAATCAGACCTTCAAGAAGCAACCAAAGTGACCGGGAGACAACAGTAATGTTGCGTTTCGTCTGCGGCGAACCTCGATCACGAGGCGGGTTTACGCGACGGGAATGGCTGCGTGTCTGCACCCTGGCCGGGCTCGGTGCGGTAGCGCGAAGCCATTTCGCGCCGCTGTCTGCGCTTGCCGCTATTAATCAAGGTTTTGGCCGGGCCAAGTCGGTCATCTTGCTCTTTACGGGAGGCGGGGTGAGTCAACTGGACACCTTCGATCCCAAGCCGTTGGCGCCGGTGGAAATCCGCGGCGAATTCCGGAGCGTACCAACTGCCGTGCCCGGTACGCATATTTGCGAACATCTCCCCCGCCTGCGCACCTGGCAAACCAATATGCCATCGTGCGCAGCGTGTCTCACGATGATGTGGATCATGGCTCGGCATCTTATTTGGCGCTGACGGGGCAATTTCATCCGCGCAAGTCGTCCAATCCGCCGCCGGCAGGGACGGATTTCCCAACCTACGGCGCCATCGTCAAACGCATCCGGCCAACGCAACGATTCCCCTACTCGGCGGTTCATGTCAACGGCCCCGTGCTCGCGCCGGTCGAGCCGGCGCCGGGACAGTTTGGCGGGCTGCTGGGCCGAGCGGAAGAGCCGTTGGTCTTGGGAAACGTGCTGGATGAGGCCGCCATGCCCGGGCTGGAGCCGCGAGCGGAAGTGCCCACGGTACGTCAAGACTCGCGACGATCGCTGCTGCAGGCGATCAATAGCGAGCTTCCCGCGTGGCGCGATAATCGCCTGCTGCTGGAACGCGACTTCCTTTATCGTCGGGCCTTTGCGTTTCTTGAATCGCCACGCAATCGGCAGGCGTTCGATTTGACGCGGGAACCCGCTTCGGTGCGCGAGCGCTATGGATTCAATCGCTCCGGCCAGGCGTGCTTGCTGGCGCGGCGCCTGGTTGAAGTCGGCGTTCCCTGGATAACCGTGATGTGGAACCACATGATCCGCGGTCAGGATGCCACGCCGGCATCGGATGACGAATACGGCTGGGACACGCACAACGATATCTTTCCCACGCTCAAGAATCATTTGCTGCCGCGCTGGATCGGACGTTGTCGGCCTTGCTGGAGGATTTGCAGCAGCGCGGGCTTTTAGAGGAAACGTTGGTCGTTTGCATGGGCGAATTTGGCCGGGCACCGCGCATTGCCCTAGAAGCCACCTTTGCCGGCTCGATTCCGGGTCGCAAACATTGGGCCGGCGTTTATTCCGTGCTTTTGGCCGGGGCAGGCGTGCGCGGCGGCGCGGTGATCGGCGCGTCTGATTCGATCGGCGCTTTTCCCACCACCCCGCCTTACAATCCCTGCGATCTGGCGGCGACCATGTTCGCCTCCCTCGGCATCGATCCATCGGGGCATTTCGAAGATGCGACGTCCCGTCCCTATCCCATCAGTGCCGGGCGGCCAATTCGGGAACTCTATGAGTCCGCCCGGGGTCGCACTTGAATGCCGGCCATTTTGACTAGCGACGACCAGGTTCGGGCTCTGCTTTGGCTGAGCCCTTATTCAATTCCAGTGCTGCCATATACGGCGCAGGCACGGATCATCCAATGCGGAACGCCGCGAGTGAACGCCAGGTGACATCTGCCTGACTAGGTAAACTCCCAAAAGCAGAGCGACGAGACCGAAGCCGATAAAGACGGCGGCGGTAGTGCCGGTCGCCACGTCCCCGACTGCCTTTGCGGCCTTTTTGACATTGGGGGCGACCGGAAAGTCGGGAAAGTCGCGGTCGGCATTTCTCTGGTTGTCCTCCCACCACCGATTGGCGTGCTCCATGGCGTCGTGGCCTTGCCAAGGGTTTACCGGTGCGGGATCTTGAACGTTCGGCCTGGGCACCCTGGAATTCTCGGCTCGTGTGCCCTGCCCGGCCGCCGTTCCCCCAACCGTGAGGACAACAAGTGCCGACGCCAGCCCTAACGACACTGCGCCGTTTCGCGCAGGCGCATACAATTGGATCATGGCACGTATCCTTCGAAAAACAAAGTTGCGGAGGGACGTGCAAATTTAGTTCAGATAACGTGCAGAGGCAAGTCGCCGGTTTGGGCACAAGGGCGGACGGAGGCAGCGATTTCCCAGGTTTCATCGATTCGGCGCTTTCGTTTGACAACATCCGCCCGCCCGGACGACAATTAACGGCCGCCTGCGGCTTCGCCAATGACGTCATCAAGGACCGCGACCACTTGGAGGAGGAAAAATGACGACTGAAACGAAAAGCCCGCTGCTCAACGGGGCTCAGAAAATGACGAAGCCTAACGCCCGGTCCAATCGCGACTGGTGGCCGGATCAATTGCCCCTCGAGATACTCCACCAGAACTCTCCGTTGTCCAACCCGATGGGCCCGGCGTTCAACTACGCCGAAGAGTTCAAGAAACTCGACCTGAAGGCCCTGAAGAAAGACATCGAAACGCTCATGACGGTGTCGCAGGACTGGTGGCCTGCTGACTACGGCCATTATGGGCCGCTCTTTATTCGAATGGCCTGGCACAGCGCCGGCACGTACCGCACCTCCGACGGTCGGGGTGGGGCAGCCTCCGGCAGCCAGCGCTTCGCGCCGCTCAACAGCTGGCCCGACAATGCGAGCCTCGACAAGGCCCGGCGGTTGCTTTGGCCGATCAAGCAAAAGTACGGCCGCAAGCTCTCGTGGGCCGATCTGATGGTCTTCGCCGGCAACTGTGCCCTGGAGTCGATGGGCTTCAAGACGTTTGGCTTCGCTGGTGGGCGCGAGGACATCTGGGAGCCGGAGGCGGACATTAACTGGGGATCGGAGATTGAGTGGCTCGGAGCTCAGCGTTACGACGACGACCGGCAACTCCAAAAGCCGTTAGGCGCGGTGCAGATGGGCCTGATCTACGTCAATCCGGAGGGCCCCGAGGGGAAGCCGGATCCGCTCGCCGCGGCCGGTCACATTCGTGAGACGTTCGGCCGCATGGCCATGAATGACGAGGAGACCGTGGCGCTGATCGCGGGCGGCCACACCTTCGGCAAGGCCCACGGTGCCGCCAACGCGGCTGAATACTGCGGTCCCGAACCCGAGGCCGCCAGCCTTGAAGAGCAAGGTCTCGGCTGGAGCAATCGTTTTGGAACCGGCAAGGGCGCCGACACGATCACCAGCGGCCTGGAAGGCGCTGGACCAGCGAGCCCGTGAAGTGGGACAACGGCTACTTCGAAAATCTGTTCGGCTACGAGTGGGAGTTGACAAAGAGCCCGGCCGGTGCGTTTCAGTGGACTCCCACGGATCCGTCGGCGCAGGAGCACCGTGCCCGACGCCCACGATCCGTCGAAGCGGCACGCGCCCATGATGTTCACGACGGACCTCGCACTGCGGATGGACCCAATCTACGCACCGATTTCAAAGCGCTTCCACGAGAACCCGGACCAGTTCGCTGAAGCCTTTGCCAAGGCGTGGTACAAGCTCACGCACCGCGACATGGGGCCTGTCGCGCGGCTGCTAGGTCCGCTGGTTCCCCCGCCGCAGTTGTGGCAAGACCCCGTGCCCAAGGTCGATCATGAATTGATCGACGCGCAGGACATCGCCCAGCTCAAGACCAAGATCCTCGCCTCAGGATTGTCGGTTGCGCAACTGGTGACGACGGCCTGGGCCTCGGCATCCACGTTCCGCGGCAGCGACAAACGCGGCGGAGCCAACGGGGCGCGAATTCGCCTCGCGCCTCAGAAGAATTGGGAAGTCAACCAGCCGGCCCAACTCGCGAAGGTTTTGCCGACTCTCGAAAAAATCCAAAAGGAGTTCAACACCTCGCAGTCCGGCGGCAAGAAAAAGGTCTCGCTCGCGGATGTGATCGTTCTAGGCGGGTGCGCCGCCATTGAGGCCGCCGCGAAGAAGGCCGGGCACGACGTGAAGGTTCCCTTCACACCCGGGCGCACCGACGCGACCCAGGAGTTGACCGATGTGGAGTCTTTTGGCGTGCTCGAACCGGCTGCGGACGGATTCCGCAACTACCTCCAAAAGGGACGAGAGGATCAACCGGCTGAGCCCCTGCTGGTGGATCGGGCACACCAGCTGAAGCTGACCGCGCCGGAGATGACCGTCCTGGTCGGCGGGTTGCGCGTGCTGAATGCAACCTTCGGGCAGTCAGCGCTGGGCGTCTTCACCAAGCAACCCGGGACACTGACCAACGACTTCTTCGTGAACCTGCTCGACATGAGCACGGAGTGGCGGAAGTCCAGCAAAGGTGAGCACTTCTTCGAGGGCGCGACCGCCGGACTGGCGCGGTCAAGTGGACTGGCACGGCCGTCGACCTCGTTTTCGGCTCGAACTCTCAGCTCCGCGCCATCGCGGAAGTTTACGCCTATGACGACTCGCAGCAGGCGTTTGTACGTGACTTTGTGGCTGCGTGGGACAAGGTGATGAATCTTGACCGCTTCGAGCTTGTCGCCGGCGCCAACGAGGTGAACTCCGTTTTGCCTTACTCCAAAACGGCCATCCCCCACACCTCGGGACGACCGGCCACGCCGGGCCAGAATGACCAGGCGAGTCGAGATTTGCCGACGTCTTCACCAGGGCGCCCTTCCTTCTTGCCCGCGTGGTAGAGGATGATGTTGAACCCGACCGTGTCTCCGGGCTTGGGGGCGCGAGCGCGGCCGATCTCGGACCAGGGGATGCGTGCCTCGACGACGTAGCCGGTGGGGGTGGGCCGCGAGGCGATTCTTACCTTCGACTGGAGCTGCTCCAACGGGCCGGGTCGGGCGTCCGCGTCGCGGGCGGCACGGACTGCCCCCGTGGTGTCGCGCGGAAAGATGCCCAATTTGAAGGTCGTAAAGGTGTTCTCACTGCGCGGCGCGGATCCAGGCACAGCTCCACACTCGTGCTCCGCCAGTGTGCCTTGATGTCGTCCGGAGTGATGTTGGCGGCGACGGTATCGTCCGTCACCTCGACAAGCACTTGCAGGCCGTCATCATCGTAGCCCAGAAAAAACTGGCCGCTGCATTCCTGGGCATCCTTGACCCTTCCCTGGAACACGTTGGTGTGCGGGATCGCCACGGGAGCTACCTTGGCGTTCCGCCACTTTGACGGGTCGGCATCCACGGGGATGGGCGTCGCCAAGCGCTTCAATGCCAGGGCGGGCACGACATCGAGCTTTCCCGTGTCGATTTTGGCGCCGAGTCGAATGGCGGCATCGTAGCTGCCAACGGCGGTTTGGTCGGGAACAGTGCAGCGAAAAGGCACCAGGACCGTGCCGTGCGCGGGGACGGCATAAGGCAACTCGTCCTTTTCCAGCGTCCACCCGGCAGGCACGGCCAGCGACACCATTCCGCTGTTGGCGTCGGCTGCATCGTTGGTAATCTCGACCTCGACGCGATTGTCCGCCCGACCTCGAACCACGGTGACGCGCGCGGGCAGGCGCGTCATCAGACGGGCAATGCCGTTCGCTTTTAACCAGTCTCGATAGTTGACCACGTTGTCCCGCGGACGCAGTCCCGCCACAATCGCTTCGGTCACCGGCTTGGCCAATGAGGTTGCCAGTACATCCCTTTCCTCCACGCGCGTGGTCGCAATGCCGTCGAATAGATCCTTTTCGGAGAGCGGGTTCACGAAGATCCGCGACTTGACCAGGAGAAAGCTGTTGGGACGAGCCGGGGGGCGTGGAGTCGGTTTTTTATCAAGCGACGCCAGAAACCTGTCGAAGCCCTGCGTGCGATGTTGGCGGGCAGCCTCCCAACCGATGTCGCGATAGCTCTTGCCCTTCGCGGAGTCTGCCAGGGCGCCGTGCGCGCTGCCGTCCGTCGCAATGTGCACTGTAGCCGTGTTTCCGGACGAGGACCAGTACAGCTTACGGACCCGCCACGGAGCCAAGCCTTCATCCCGGCGCAGCTCCGGAAACGCCTTGGGGTCGGCGGCGGCATCGAAAGCCTCGGTTGCCAGGCGGCCGGCCGCCTGATGGTGGCCATGCTGGCCGCCCACGGGCGCCGGGTCCATCGTGCAAATAATGTCCGGACGCAGCAACCGCACCAGGCGCACGAGCCGACGCAAACTCTCGTCGTGACCCCATTTCGCCAAGGTCGCCTGGACACTTTCGGTGTAGGCGAAGTCAAGCTGATTGAGGAAGTACAAATGACGAACTCCGAGGATGCCAACGCACTGGCGCAGCTCGGCCTCGCGGACCATGCCCAGCGCCTGGCCGCTTTCCTTGCCCGTGCCGTTGCCTCCCCCCTCGCCCCGGGTGCAACTGACCAGCGCCACGACCTTGCCCTGGTCGGCATAGCGCGCCATCGTCGCCGCCATCATGCTCTCGTCGTCAGGATGGGCGGTCACCACGAGCAGATCGGTCTTCATGAACCGCGCATTGGGCGTGTCGAGAGCCCGCGTGTGAGCTTCTTGGGCGATTCCTGCTGCCGGCGGGCTGGACAACAGCAAGCTGATCGCGAGGATCCAACGATTTGGTATGGAAGCCTTCATCATTTCCATAACTTAGTTCCTCCACGTGGACTTTTGGAGATCCTAATCTAATTTAGCGAATAGACAGGCTCGCATCGCCCTGAATTGTACGGGGCGAGGATTGCGACTGCAAAAGTGCTCGGTGCTTGTCAGTGCGGAAGTCGGGGGGGCTGTAGCTGGAAATGTGAGCGTTCATAAAACGCGGCCAAGCGCATAGTAGAACACCGGGCGCTTACGCTTCCGGCTCGCCGGTCTTCGCGCGCGAATGTGAAATGCGGGAATATTCCTGTGTATTTTCAGCGCGACGCGGTCGATCCCGAGAGCGACCCAAAGGTCCAGGCGCTGGGGCTGTCGCTGCCGCCGCGTTGCTTGGACGCTTGCACGAGTTCGTGAAAGTCGATGTCGGCGAGTTTGGCTTGGCGGGCGTACGGTGCGAGGGCGAGCGCCAGGGCGTCCGGGGTGCGGAAGCGGTCTTCGGGGCGCTTGGCGAGCATGCGCGTCAAGACTCCGGTCATTCCCACCGGCACGTCCTTGCGAAAGTTGCTGAGCGGGGCGGGGTCGTCGTGCTGATGTTTCCAAAGCTTGACGGCGATCGTTCCTTCGGGAAACGGAACCTGACCGGTGAGCAGAAAATAAAGAGTGCAGCCCAGGCTATAGATGTCACTGCGGATGTTGGCGGCACGCGGGTTGAGGGCCTGTTCGGGCGACATGAAGTCCACGGTGCCGAGAATGTGCTTGGCGGGCCCCTCGTTCTCTTGGTGTTGGCCCGGTGGCCGCACGCTCGACAGGCCCCAGTCGAGAATTTTGATGAGATTGTCGGTGGCCGGCGCCCCAGTCTCATCCTTGGGATGCGTCAAATAGAGGTTGGCGGGCTTGATGTCGCGGTGGACCAGACTTCGTTCATGGGCGTGCTGTAGGCCGATGGCCACCTGGCGAGTGAAATCGGCGGCCACGGCGATCGGCAGCGGACCGCCGATGCGCACAAGCTGGCGGAGGTCGGCGCCGAGTATATATTCCATCGCGTAATAGAAATTGTTGTCCGATTGATCGACATCCAAAAACTGGACGATATTGGGATGGTCGAGCCGGGCCATCGCTTCCATTTCTTGCATGAATTGTTGGCGCCCGGCCTCGCTCGTCAAAATCTCGGGGCGTATGACCTTGAGGGCCACCGTCCAATTGTTCTCCGTGTGGCGTGCAAGAAAGACACGGCTCAGGCCGCCGCCGCCGAGCAGGTCGAGCACGCGATATTTGCCGAGGCACAATTCCTCGGCACGGCCGCTGACAAGCAACATCGCCTGATAGCGGGAGACGACGCCGCGGTGAACGAGCAATTTGGCCAGCGCCCGGCCATCGCTGGAACGGCCGCCCACGAGCGCCGGCAGCTGTTGCAAGTCATCGACTTCCAGCAGGCCATATTGGCGGAGCAAGTCAATCAGGGCGCCGCTGGAGAGAAGAAACATGATGACAACTCTAGCTCACGAATGTCCGGTTGGTGCGGCGTGGACGGAAGATTTCGGTTATTTCGCACCTAGCGAAAATGCGCTTGGCTTTTGGCTACCCTACTGGCTATAGTCTAACTCTGCATGGCGTGCGCCTTGGTCATATCAATCGGCGCGAGCCAGTTTGCCGAATGATCGCCATGTCTGTCTCGCGGAAGTATAATATGTTCAATTCATCCATTCGCTGGCGTGCGTTACTGGGCACATTGGGCATCTATTCGCCCCAAGCGCGCGCATCGGTGGGATCCGACGGCAGCGCTTGACGGTCGAAGTGCTCGAAGACCGCACCCTGCCGTCGGTGACATGGTTTCCCAGTTTGCTCGGTCATCACAGCCCTGATACCACGGCCGACACACCGGATCCCATGCGGCCGGCAATCACCACGACGTCTCTGCCGATCGCGACGGTCGCCGCGCCCTATACGGCGACGGTCACCGCCATCGGCTATCCCGCACCGCGTTTTTTGGAAGTCTCGGGGCCGAGTGGATTGACGCTGGATCACGTTACGGGTGTCATAACCTGGACGCCCACGTCGTTGGGCACGCAGACGGTGGTCATCAAGGCCGGCAATCGCTACGGGGTGGCGACACAGGTCTTCACCATCAACGTCGGGCCCGACGTCACGCCACCCAGCCAAACCAGCTTGACGGTCGCCGCGGAAACAACCACGAGCCTGACACTCGGCTGGGCCGCGGCCACCGACAATGTGGGTGTCGCAGGTTATCGGCTTTACGGTTACACGCCGGCCGTCTACCGTGGTCACTCCGGTCGCGGCGGCGGTTATACGCTCGTATCGCCCGCGAAGTACACCTTGCTCGCCGACAACATTTCCGGCACCCAGTACACCATCGCCGCGCTCACGCCGGGTGCGTCGTACCAGTACGCGGTCGCGGCTTTTGACGGTGCCGGCAACGTTTCGTATTCGCCGGTGTTGACTGCCCGCACTTGGCTCGCGCCCAGCCTCACGTGGTCCACCAACGGGGTGAACACGAACCCCGCCATTTCCGTCGTTGCCAATCATTCGCTGTACATGACACTGTTCGCGGGCGGCAATCCCGCGCCGACGCTGACGCTCATATCGGCGCCGGCCGGCGTTGTTTTCACGCCGGGTCAGATTACCAATTCGCAGCTCACGTTTGTCGTTCCCAACATCACATGGACGCCGACGGCCGACGAAGTGGGCCTCAACGATATCACGATGGAAGTGGCCAGTCCCACGGGCACCATGGACGTTGTCATTCACGTCACGGTCATCGCGGACGTGCCTTAAGAGACTTGATTGCCGGCTTTGGTTTTATCGTCGCTGGGCGGCTCGGCAGCCGGGCGATTGAGAACGTCACGGAGGCTGACTAGCGTGGCGCGCAGGTTTTCCTTGTATTCGTCGGGAATGATGACCAGGACGTGCTCCATGCCTTCGGCGAACGCCGGCGCCAGGGAGGACTTGCTCATCCAGCCGCGCGTGAGCGGGTGCGGATAGTTGGCAGCCGCCAAGCAGCAGGCGCCCAACAGCAGCGCCACCTTGCCGGCCCCAAACAAGCCGCCTAGGAGCCGATCCAGAAACTCCAAATCCGAGGCGCGAATGCCTTGATATAAAAGGCGCGTCGCCAGAAACAAGATCACATAAACCCCCAAGAAAACGGCCACATAGGCGACGGCCTGGCTGATGCGCGGGTCGGCCTCGCGCAGGACTTGCTCTTGGCAAAAGCGGCTAGCCGCGTCGTTGCAAGCGACCGTGGTCACCAGGGCGATGCCGAGCGTCAGGATCCGCGCGACACTGCCAGAGCAGGCCGCTGAAAAAGCCCAGGGCGCCTCCCAAGCCAAGCACCGCGAGCAGGAGCGTATCGAGCCAATACATGCGGTCGTCTCGAAAGGGCGTTTCGGCGGGTGCCGAGCGATTCGCATCCATGCGCCAGATACACGGCAACGGGCCTGTAGCGTTCGTTCCTATAATTCACTGTAGGGCGCGTCTACCACGGTTAGCAATCGCGCCCACGCGGTTTGGCCATAGTAAATAACGTTTTGATGCGGATTGCACCCAATGCGCCAAAATGTTTGGTTTTTCCCGTAAAACCCATGGAGAAGTCTGTTACACTTGGGGCAATTACGCCGATACGCCTACCGTTCGTCCTCACGGTTAAGCAAAACGGGCGCAAGTTCCCGCGTCATGACCGTTTATTGCTCGGAGCGGCCGATTACGCGAATCGTCCCTGTAGACTTGCGAACCAAAGGAACCTGCTTCATGCGACTCTTTGGCCGGCAATTTGACGTTCGCCGCGGTGCTGTTACTCGGGATGTATACGCCCGGACAGCAAAGCTACGGTCAACTTCCGGCTCCGGGGATTGGCTTTCGCAATGACCTCAAAGTGCCGGTTATCGTGCAAGGCGTGAGCCTGGTAAACAACATGCAAAGACGCGGCCAACCGTTTTTGATCAAGCCGGGAAAACGGTCTGGGACAACAACCTGCCGATGGGTTTGCGCTATTACTCCTTTTATGAGGCCAACCAGCAGCGCATTTTGCTACGCGACCGGGCGATCCGCATTCAGACGGTGGACCAGTTTTTTGCCATCCGCGTGGCGACGGGTGGCACGGCTCCGATAAAAGTCGATAGCGAGAAGGTTCCCGCGCCGTGACGATTTATCCGCATTCTGACTAATCCGGGCATCTGCCGCATTTTAAGCGCTTCTCTTCCCCAAATCCGCGAATTTCCGCGCACGCTCATTCTTTCCAAATGTCGATTTTACGTTTAGCCGCGACGCGTAGCGGAGCGCGAGTCTGCCGCGCTTGCAGCTGCGCGTCGCGGCTAACGTATCTTGTCCAGGGGTTCACCATGCTCGGACTATCTCGCTGCGCCGGCAAATGGCGGCGCCGTTTGACGATTTCCGTCCTTTTGGCGGGGATTCTCATCTGGTTCGTGCCGATGCTCGTCGCGCATTCGCCTCTGCTCGGTTGGCTTGTGCGCTTGGCGACCGCGGACATTGACGGAAGTGTCGCCATCGAAAGTGCCTCCCTGGGCTGGCTCTCTCCGATGAAACTACGCGGTGTATCCGTGCGCGATGCCGCCGGCGAACCGCTGGCCTTTATTCCCACGGTGACCAGTGCGCACTCGCTGCTGGGCCTGTTGTGCCATCCTTCCAGTCCGGGCACGTTTCAATGCGACAAGGCGTCGCTGGAGATCGTGTTCACGAAAGACGCGACCAATTTGGAGATGGCGCTGGCGCGGTACTTGGTGACCAAGGCAGATGCCACGCCTGTTCACCCCGTCGTACTGCACCGCCAAATGCTGTCGCCGCTCCTGCTGGCGATTGAAATGAGTGGTGCAAAAATCAGCGTCCGCGACCCGGCGACACGCGCAGCAATGGACGCTCGAGCCGGTGATGATGCGTTTGGGGCTCAATCTACCGGAGGCACCACCATTCGCCTGCAAATCGAGGCCACGGTGACGGGCCTCACGCCGGGATCGCTAGCAGCCGACTTGACGCTCGACGCGCACGGAGACGGCAAAACGGAATTGACGGGACACTTGGATAATTTTCCCATTTCGTTAGCCGCCCCGGTGATTCGTCGATTTCAACCCAAGCATCACCTCGAGGGACGGCTGCAAGGCAAATGGGACTTGGCCTGGAATGATAGCGAGGGACGCTTCGCAGGCGAACTGCTGCTCCAAGATTGCGTGGCGCATGGCCCCATGCTCGGCGCGGACACCTTGCGGCTAACACAAGTCAAAATGCCCTGGAAGCTCTCGTATGCGGACAAGTGTTTGCATGTCGATACGCTGGCACTGACTTCCGAAGTGGGCAGCTTCAATCTTCAAGGCAACATCGATACTTCGGGAAAGCCGCGGCGCCGATTTGCGTCATTCGGTGCTGAAGCGCGTCGCTCGACGTGGACCTCGCGCGGCTGGCGGAGAAATTGCCCGCCACGCTTCGCTTGCGGCCAGACACCAAGTTGCTGAGCGGGCATTTGGCCATGGCTTGCCGAAGCCAAGCCGGGCGCGACGGGACTGTTCTTTGGCAGGGCAACGTCAAGACCACTGAGATCCGCGGCGTGCGGGCCGGCAGCAACATCAGTTGGCCCGAGCCTTTGGCACTTACCTTTCGCCTGCGGCAAGTTCTCGGCGGTTTACCGGCAGTCGAGCAATTACGCTGCGAATCGGCATTCATGAAACTGGACGCGGACCGGTCCGCCGACCAATTCACGCTCATGGCCGGCATCGACTTGGCCAAACTCGCGGAGCCGCTCGGTCGGTTTTTCGACTTGAGCGATGTGCACTTGCAAGGCAAAGCAGGCGGGCAGATCACGGTGCTTTACAAGCAACCGGATCGCTTCCAGGTGGCCGGTGCCGGCTTTCTCCAGGCCTTTCACTGCGAGCTGAGCAAGGGCCGGGATTGGCGCGAGGATTCCTGCACACTGGCTTTTCATGGGGAAGGCAAGGAATTGCCGCTGGGTGGCCCGCGGATCGACACGGGTTACGTCCGCTTTCAAAGTGGACAAGATTTGCTTGACGTGCAGCTTGTCGAGCCGATCGCCAGCTTGACGCGCGGACCGTGGGGCAGCCAGATGGTCCAATGGACCGGCGACCTGGGGCGCTGGCGTCGAACGGCTTGGGAAGCTGGACGAATGCTGTCGACGATCTGCCGATCGCGGGCACTGTCGCCGGCAAAACTGGCGATCCAGGCATCGGCGGAACGGTTGGGATTTGCCGGCGATTTGAAGGTGGCCCAACCTCGTGGTCGGACCGGCAACCAAACCGATATGGCGGGATGAAAAGTGCGTCTGGAAGGGCAAGGCGAATTCGATTGGCCCACGGACGCCTGCCGCATCGACAAACTTCGAGTCGAAAGCTCACAGGCAACCATGAATGCCAAGGGGAACATCGCGGCCCTTGATACCAAAAAGGATTATGAGCTGAGCGGTCAAATCGCGACACAAAAGGCTTAAAGCCTATGGCTGCGACGTGGGCGCCGCGGACGTGCGGGCAACGCTCCATGCCGGCTGGTTGCAGGTGGCCCCGTTCGAGAAGCCACGCTCAACGGCGGCCGCGCCCATTTGAGTGGCCAACCTACGCCTGACACCCGAGCCGGTGGAAGTGCACTTTGGCGCGAGGCCTGGTCGTGGATCATGCCGCAACTCACGCCTGAGATGTGTGCCGGGCATCTTGGGCTACGCCATACCCGCGCTAGCGGGAGCCACGGAAGTTCAAGGGCTCGTCTCTTTGGCGCTGGAGCCGGGAACGCTCAATCTGACGGATATGACCAAATCCGAATTGCGCGGGACGTTCACGCTGCACTCGGCACGTGTGGGCGGTGGCCCCATGGTGCGTGAGTTCAGCGGACTTTTGCAAGCGCCGGCCGCGGCCGGCATCGTCAAAGAAACGCAGGTCGCCTTTCAAATCACCAAGGGACGCGTTTATCATCAAAACTTCGAGTTGGCGCTTCTCCAATTTCATCGGTGCGGACCTCGGGATCGGTCGGCATGGACGGCACCGTCGCCATGGTCGCCGAGATGCCGGTGCCGCCGCGCTGGTTGGGCAATAATCCATTGCGTCTGAGCTTGGCCAAGCAAGCCATCCGCCTGCCGATCGGCGGCACCATCGACCATCCGCGCATCGACGCGCAAGCGCTGCAAGCCATGAGCGCGCAATTCCTGCAAAACGCCGCCACCGATGCCCTGCGCCAGGAGCTCGACAACAACATGAAGAGATTGTTTGGCAGGTAAGGGGCGCCGCGGGTATATATGGCGGTTAGGCCTTTGCATCTAAGCGCTTCGCCGCAAGCAGGCGGCCCGCTTGCGGCTTAGCGCCTATACACTCAGTCGCGAGAAACCAACCCATGCCATTTCGTCGTCCAGGTTCCGCCACCGCCGCAGGCGTGATGGCCATCATTTATGGCAGCTTGTTCTCGCTGTGCGGACTTGTGCGGCATATTAACCATGGCCATCCAAGGGGCAGGCAACAACTTCATGGTCGGCAATGACCCCCAACAAATTCAGTTGCAAAAAGCGATGCTTGAAGCACTCGACCGCGACGTGCCTGCGTATCAGGTGTACCAGTTTGTCAGCACCATTGTGGGTCTTGATTTGCTCGTTGTTTATATTGCTCGCGGGCATCGGCATTTTATCCATGCGCGGCTGGGCAC
This sequence comes from uncultured Planctomycetota bacterium, assembly GCA_963750865.1. Lineage (GTDB taxonomy): Bacteria > Planctomycetota > Planctomycetia > Gemmatales > Gemmataceae > CAVVSQ01. The sequence goes on along the minus strand of CAVVSQ010000004.1, from coordinate 35,510 downwards.
GGGTGATGGCCATCGTGGACTCGTGGCGCTTATCGCCCTGTCGCTCGCTCAGGCAATTTTCACGCTGGCTTTGTTGATGCCCGCGATGGGGCGGGCTTTCGAGGTGGCACTTCCCGCGGGCGGCGCCTCAGGGAGGCCCCGCGCCTCCCGCCGAAGTGTTGAGAACCATGCAAACAATCATGAAAGTGGCGACCGTCGGCGCTGCGATCTTATACATCGTCTTAATCGTTTACTTGCTCATCATCGTTTATTTGCTGAGCCGGCGTCACGTCCGCGCTGCCTTCGCCAATCCCATTTCCGATGCTTACGAAGAGCGCCCTTTCGACGAAGGCGATGCGCCGCCCGGACGATGACGACGACTGGGAACGGCGCCGCCGCCGGCGCGACGACTGGCGCGATGACTGAGATTTTTGCCCTTGCCCGCACTTTCCAATTATCCTATTTTTCGTGTTCCGTGGGACGGCTCTCCCGAGCCGTCCGCGAATGACGGCTCGGGAGAGCCGTCCCACACTTTAATTGAAGCGTCAGGATTTAAGAACGACGGAGCGGCGGCATGGATGCCACGATGACCCGAAGCGATCTCCAGCCTCTCCGCACCTGGGAGCGCTTCGTCCTGTTCACGTTCCTCACCGTGCTGCTCGTTTTCGCGGTTATTTTGGAGATCCGCTGCGTCTATATGCCAAATCGGCAAACCGATCTCGGCGTGTATCTCCGGGCAGCATGGGCGGCGCGCGGGTGAAAACCCCTACACGATTCAGGATGAGAACGGTTGGCATTTCTGTTATCCCCCGGTGGTCGCCCTGGCGTTCATGCCCATGGCGGATGCTCCCCAAGGTGCCGAGCGCACCTTGATGGTGCCGTGGGCCGTCTCGGTGATCGTTTGGTATTTGCTGAGCTTGATCTGCCTGTTCGCGGCGGTGCACTGGCTGGCCAAGACACTGGAGGCGCTTTCGAGCGATCCGGCCCTCCGAACGATGCCCTGGGGTTGTCGGCGCTGGTGGTATGATCGCATGCTGCCCGTGCTGATTTGTCTGGTGCAGATCGGCGGCACGCTCTCGCGCGGCCAGGTGAATTTCATTCTTGTCTTGTGCGTTGCAGGCATGCTGGCCGCGGCTAGCAAGCGCCAGGGTTTTCGCTGCGGCATGTGGTTAGCCGCCGCGATTTGTCTCAAGGTCATTCCCGCGTATTTGCTCCTGTTCCCGCTCTGGCGCCGCGATGGCCGAGCGCTGGCCGGCGCAGGCATGGGATTGGCCCTGGGCCTGTTCGTCGTTCCCGCGCTCTATTGGGGCGTACCGAAAACCGGGCAGTTGACGGCTGACTTCGTGCAGGCGGTCTTGCATCCCGGGTTACGCCAAGGAGGCGACCAGACGCGCGCGGATGAATTGACCAACATCACGGCCACCGATAACCAATCGTTTCAGGCGACGCTGCACAATTACCAATACTGGGGCCGACTAGGCAGCCGGCCTGCCCAACCGGCGGCGTGGGCGCGGGCGGCACATTGGCTCATCGGCGGCGTCTTGAGCCTAGCGATCCTGTTGGCGGCCGGCTGGCGCCGTGACGACGATCCCGTTCGTTGTTTGCTTTTTCTCGCCGGCTTGCTCCTCACCATGACGCTGATAACGCCGGTTTCTCACCTACATTATTTCTCGTTAGCTCTGCCGCTGGTGCTGGGACTTTATTTCATGGGGCTGCACGAAAGGCCCGGCCGACTGTTGCCGCGACCGGCGATCGTGGCGTTGCTCGCAAGCGCGGCTTTGGGCTATGCGCTGCCGTCAATCCCCATCTGGGAAGGCCGCCGGGAGGCTGGTTTGCCGATGGTGGTGTCTTTGCTGCTTCTCGTCGGCGCGCTAATCTTCATGGCGATCGATCGCCGGCGACTCGAGCGCGAAGCCACGGTTAGCCGGCCGCTCGCGGCGTAAGTCCGTCACGCCGACGCTTGCGTCGGCAGGATCATCGTGAAGCCGCGAGCCGTGGCCCAGCACGCTATCGACCTCCACGCGGCCGCCATGCAATTCGACGAAGAGCTTGACCATGCTGAGCCCCAGGCCCAGCCCGCGACGACCGAATTCGTAATCGCCGGAGGAATGGCGCGAGACATCGAAGCGCGTGAAAAATGGATCGAAGATGCGCGGCAGGCAGTCGGCGTCAATGCCGACGCCGGTGTCGGCCACGGTTATCGCCGCTGAGCCATCGGCGGCTGTGCGTGCCGACAAGCCGATGCGGCCGCCGTCGGGGGTGAACTTGATCGCGTTGACAAGCAACTGCACGATGCTGTCTTGCAGCTTGTCCGGCTCCACGTTTAATGGCGGCAGATCTTCGGAAACGTCGATTTGCAGAACTTGACGGCGGCGCTCGACGAATGTGGCCACTTCCGCCGCCGCTGCCCGGAGCAACTCGGCCAAGCGGACTTCACGCAGTTGCAAGCGTTTGTCGAATTGCTCCGCCATGAGCATCTTGATGACCAGATCGACGCGCTCGTTGAGCCTGACGCTCGCCTTGTGAATCTGGCCCATCCAATCGCTCATGGGGGGCTTGATGGCGGGCGTGTCCTTGGCGAGTTCCGCCAAGCCCATGACAATGGTGAGCGGCGTGCGCAGTTCGTGGCTGGCCACGCGGATGAAGGCGCGTTTAAGATCGTTGGCGCGGCGCAATTCCAGGTTGGCGATGCCGAGTTGCTCGTTTTTTTCGTTGCACTTCCTGGATGAGCCGGCGCCGTTCCTCCTGCAAGTCATAGTAATCGACGGCTTGCCGCAAGACGGTCTTGAGCTCGTTCGGCTCCCAGGGCTTGGAAATGTAGCGATAGACGTTCCCTTGATTGATGGCGTCGGTGACGGCGCTGAGGTCGGCATAGGCGGTGAAGAGGAGGCGGACCGTCTCGGGGTGCGTGTCACGCAGGTTTTTGAGGAATTCGACCCCGGTCATTTCCGGCATGCGCTGGTCCGACATGACGACGTGGACCTTTTCGCGTTTCATGATCTGCAGGCCTTCGGCCGCGCGGGTGGCGATCAAGACCCGGTAATCGAACCGCAACAAATCCTTGACGCTTTGCACCAGGTCCGGCTCGTCATCCACCACGAGCAAACAATGCTTGTTCACGTTGGCCATGCTGCCATCCTCGGCGCCGCTTGAGCCCCAACCCGGAATTCGTCCCATTCGGGCATCATCGGGAGTTAGCCCCAACGGGTGCGTCTGTTAAAGCCTAGGGCGAAGCCCTAGGAAGTCACGCGGAAACAAGAATGAGAGCTCCGAAGGAGCGAAACAGCGTGGCGCTTGCGGAGGACAACAGCGCCCCTTCAGGGCTTAAACATCCTTTTCGACCACCTAACCCAGGGCGTTGCCCTGGCCTTTAACAGAGGCGCCCGTTGGGGCTTAATCATCTAATACCGATACATCTCGCTCTTGAACGGTCCTTCCACCTTGACGCCGATATAGTCCGCCTGCTTCTTGCTCAGCTTGGTGAGCTTGGCGCCGAGCTGTTCGAGGTGCAGGCGGGCGACTTCCTCGTCGAGTTCCTTGGGCAGCAGATAGACCTTCTTTGTCCATGCTCTTGCCGTCTTTCCAGAGCTTGATCTGGGCCAGCGTCTGGTTGCTGAACGAGTTGGACATGACGAAGCTCGGATGGCCCGTGCCGCAGCCCAGGTTCACCAGGCGGCCCTTGGCGAGGATGATGATCCGCTTGCCGTTGGGCCAAATCACGTGGTCGACCTGCGGCTTGATCTCTTCCCACTTGACGTCGCCCGTGAGGGCGGCGATCTGGATTTCGCTGTCGAAGTGGCCGATGTTGCACACGATGGCGTTGTGCTTCATCTGATCCATGTGCTGCCGCGTGATGACATCGACGTTGCCGGTGGTGGTGACGAAGATGTCGCCCCACTTGCAGGCATCGTCCATGGTGACGACCTGGAAGCCTTCCATGCAGGCTTGCAAGGCGCAGATCGGATCGACCTCGGTGATGAAGACGGTGGCGCCGTTGCCGCGGAAGGCCTGGGCACAACCCTTGCCCACGTCGCCGTAGCCGGAGACGACGGCTTTCTTGCCGCTGATCATGACGTCGGTGGCCCGCTTGATGCCGTCGATGAGGCTTTCGCGGCAGCCATAGAGGTTGTCGAACTTGCTTTTGGTGACGCAATCGTTGACGTTGATGGCCGGGAAGCGGAGCGTGCCCGCCTTGACGCGTTCATAGAGGCGATGGACGCCGGTGGTGGTTTCCTCGCTGACGCCGATGATCTCGTTGGCGATGCGGCTATAGAAGTTGGGATGGTCGCGGAGCGTCTTGCGGATGGAGCCGAGCAAGATCGACTCTTCTTCGGATTCGGCCTGGCGGTCGAGCACTTTGGGATCGGTCTCGGCATCGGCAGCCCAGGTGGATGCAGCAGCGTGGCGTCGCCGCCGTCGTCGAGAATGAGGTTGGGGACGCCGCCGTCGTGCCATTGCAGGATGCGGTGGGTGTAGTCCCAGTATTCTTCCAGCGTTTCGCCCTTTTTGGCGAAGACCGGCGTCCCCTTGACCGCCAAGGCCGCGGCGGCGTGATCCTGCGTCGAGAAGATGTTGCAGCTCGCCCAGCGAATCTCGGCGCCGAGCGCTTGCAAGGTCTCGACGAGGACGGCCGTCTGGATCGTCATGTGCAGGCTGCCGGCGATGCGCGCTCCCTTGAGCGGCTTGCTTTCCGAGTATTTCTTGCGGATGGCCATCAGGCCGGGCATCTCGTGCTCGGCGATGGCGATTTCCTTGCGGCCCCAGTCGGCCAATGCCAGGTCCGTGACCACGAAGTCTTGGGAAGCATTGGCCTTGGACATTTCCTTGGCCTGGGGATTTTTTGGCAGTCACCGTCATGCGTTCATCTCCTTGAAAGAACTAACCGGAAGAGCCGCGCACGCCCGTAAGAGCTGAACTCGTGAAGCTTGCAGTAAGTCGCGATCGCCATCACCGGTCGCTAACGCTCGCGGCTCGCCATCGAACTAACCATTTTAGGTCTTTAGGGCGGTCCATGTCCAGTGACGGTCGCTGGTGGCCTGCACGGAGGCGGGATCAAAGCCAAGCGATTCGACCAGAGCGCGTATTTCATCCAACGTCAAAGCGGCGCGGAGCGAGTCGTCGAACATCTGGCGCTGGTGTGCGTCGGCAGTCCGCCGCATAAAGACCCACCAGACGGCGGACTTCATCGTCGCTTTCCGGGCGGATCAAATCACGAATAAAAGAGCTCCTCCAGCGCGACCACCCGAACCATCTCCGCCAAGGCAGTTGCCGGCTCGGGAATGTGATGGACGATGCTGTTGGAAATGACGGCAGAGAAGGTGGCGCCGGCCACGGCAAGCCCTTGGCATCCACGCGCCGCAAAGTGATGCGCCTTTCCAAGCCGGCCCGACGGACGTTTTCACGGGCCAGCGCCAACATATGCTCCGCGAGATCGACGCCGACTATTCTTACCGCTAATCGGTAACGCGGCCTTTGCTGAACCTTGTGGGACGGCTCTCCCGAGCCGTCCGGCTCGACGGACGGTTCGGGAAAGCCGTCCCACGCTTCGATTTCCGTGGGATTGCGCAATAGGTCGAATTGCCGGCACAGTTCAATCGGAATCTGAGCGGTGCCGGTCCCCACATCCAAGACAAAGCCCGACCCTGGCCAAAACCGCAAGAAATCCGCCACGAACACACGGTTGACTTCCGCATGATCCATGGCATCGTAGTCGCGCGCTTCCTCGGGCGAATCCATGACTTCCGGTTCGAGCACGCGCGGCAACATGCAGTTAATTTATCGTTCTCAGCACTCGCTGGTATGATGCGTCGCGTCTTGAACGACGCCGTTCTGAGAGCCATTGCGGGAAGTGATTAAACCGTGCGCCACCGGGCCATTCAATATCTTTTCCAATTCCATCAGCGCCCGCGCGACGCTCGAGCCGTCCATGACGCGATGATCGTAGGTGATGCGAACATCCACGGAGCCGTCTGGTGCGATGACGCCGTAGTTGAGTGCAGTCGTGAGCGGCGACAGAGGATGGAGCGACTCGGCCCCCAGGCTGGAATAAACGCTAACGCCGAAGGTGCCCCAGTTGCGGGCGCGCTTGTAGCCCGAGTAATTCAACCCGATCCACCAAAGCAAGCGCCGCAGCGGGCGCGGCAGTCGGGCCACGCGCAAGGTGCGGCGAAACGTGCCGATTCGTTCGATCGGGCGCACCCGGCAATCCTGGACATATGTCATCGAGCTGGTCAGCGGTGTGGCTTTCCGGATCGCGGATTTGGACGAAAAAGACGGCATCTTCATCACGCCAACGTCGCTCGATAGCGATCGAAGCGATGCTCACGGGATGTTCGTAAAGGTGCGGCCAGGGAAAAGACAAGTAGCGCGGCGCAGCTCCGGTCGCTGGGCGGCTACCATCCCGTAAGCCTTGGTGAAAAGGGCGCACCAACTCGGGCGCGGAAAAGCATCGCGCCGCGCGGCCATGAGCGGTGCGATGTTCATGCGGCGCTGCACGGGAACGGTGGGAACCTTCTGGGCGAAATGCAGCAAATCGCCGACAAAGCGGCGCGGCAACGACAACGACAAAGACCGGCCGACCTTTTCACCCATATCAACCTTTCGAAGTGCGAGACTCACCGCACTAAGAGTTTAACTGGCAAGCGTGAAAGGGTCAAAACAAATACCGCATTTTTACCAGACTTCCCAGATACCGCCAACCGCATTAACGGCACTGGTCCTGGCGAATCCAGTCCAAGGTTGGTTTTAAGGCTTCCAATACTCTTACGCGCGGCTGCCAGTTCAACTCGGACCGTGCTTTGTCGATGCGATACAAGGCTGGACGACCTAAGCGCGAAACGGAGTAGCGGCTAATGAGCGGCGCTCGTCGCAAACGCAAAAGGCGCGCGATCATGTCACCCAAAAACCCCCCAAAATACGCTAAGCGTAGCGAGACGTGCCGGGCTATCGGCGGCAGGCCTTCGGCAGCGCATATGGCGTCGAGAAACTGCCGTTGGGTAATTTCGCCTTCACTGCACAAGTTGTAAGTTTGGCCGCGCGCGGCGTCACACTTCGCGGCAAGGATGGCGCCGGCGGCGACGTCGGCGGCATGAACGATGTTGAGCAAGTTGTCGCCCGAGCCGACCAACGATACCCAGCGGCCTGCGCAAAGCGGTCAAGAGGCGGGTTAGACCATGCCGGTCGCGCGGGCCGAAGATCCACGTCGGCCGAATTATGGTGACGTCCGGGAAAACGTCGCGCGCAACCATTTCCGCTTGCAGCTTGGCCTTGCCGTAGCGATCGCCAACGCGGCGCCTCGGCAGCGGGTGGTCTTCGGTTAGGCCCCTCGGCGGAATGCGAGGCCGAAGACCATACACCGCGACCGAGCTGATGTGCACGACGCGGGGGACGCCAACAGACTTACTGGCAACCATGACGTTGCGCGTCGTCTCGACGATTTCCGCCTGAAACTGCTTCCAGGTGCCGAAATCGCCCACGCGGGAGGCGCAATGGAAGACGGTGTCCGCTCCGGCGAAGGCAGTTTGCAAGAATGCCTCATCGTGCAGGCTGCCCGTGGAGATTTCGACGCCTAGTTGGTTGAGAAAGGTGACGTCACTGCTTGGACGAACCACGGCGCGGACACGTTCGCCATCGGCTCGCAGTTGTTCGGCGATGTGGCTGCCAAGAAGGCCCGTGGCGCCGGTTATCACATTGAAGTTGGTCATTACGATCGAGGTTAGCCGCGACGCGCAGCGGAGCGCGAGGGGTGAAGTCGAACGCGCTCCGCTGCGCGTCGCGGCTAACCAAACCGGCGGCGTTAGTATTCGCGGCGGGTGATGACGCCGGGCTGGGGAATGGGATACTTGCCGCTGGGCAAGAGACGCAAAGGTGCCGGCCCATCGAGCGTTAGCTCGGCCACCATCGGCGCCAACTCCACTTCGTGGTTGTACATCTGGTCGCGGGTGATGACCTGACCCGTGTGGGCTGACATGCGGCCCATCGCGGTGATGAGGCTCGCCTCGGCGCCGCGGCGCACTTCGTTGTAAGGCCGATTTTGGCGAATCGCCTGGATCAAGTCGTTCCACTCCAGTTGATAGGGATCGGGTTCGCGGCGCGGATCGCCCCACGACCATACCATGTCAGCCGAACGCGCCTGGTTTTGGCCTCGGAAGGTGCGGCAATGGCAGGGAGTGTGGCCATTCTGCGATATGACCGCCGAGCCGCGCGTGCCATGAGCATAGCTGGCGAATTCATTGTGGCAGCCAGGCATGGTGCGTCCTTCGAGGATGAGCTTGGCGCCGTCAGCGAAGGTGAATTCGGTGGTGTAGGTGTCGAAGTTCTGGTCGATGTTGTTGCCGCGATAATGCCGGCCGCCGTTGGACTTGGCGCTGACGGGCCAGGCGTCCTTCATCCAGCAACATTCGTCGATGTTGTGGATCAAGAAATCGCTATAGGCTCCGCCGCTGGCCCAGATGAACGAATGGAAGCGGCGAATCTGGTAGAGCAACTCGCTGATGTTGTCCGGCTTCGGCGGCGAGAAGGCGGTGGCCGTCGGGCCGGCCATGCGATAGGCCCGCAACAGCGTGATGTCGCCGATTTGGCCGTCCTTGATGCGGGTGAATAACTCCTTGCGCGCCACGCAGTGCCGGCACATGAGCCCGACGCCGACTTTGAGGTTCTTTTCCTCGGACTTGGCAGCCAAGGCCACCATTTTGCGCACGCCCGGCCCATCGACCGCGACGGGCTTCTCCATGAAGACGTTGAGACCCTTCTCGATGGCATAGGTGAAATGGACCCAGCGAAACGCCGGCGGCGTCGTGAGGATCACGATGTCGCCGGGACGCAGGCTGTCCATGGCATGCTTGTAGCCGTCGAAGCTGACGAAACGGCGGGCGTCGGGCACGTCGACTTGGCGGTTGAATGCGCGATTGAGGTTCTCGTGGCTGGACGTGAGGTTGTTTTGGAAGACGTCGGCCATGGCGACGAGGCGAGTGTTGCCATTGGGAACGGCGAGCGCGTTTTCGGCAGCGCCGGTGCCGCGGCCGCCGCAGCCGACCAGCGCCAAGCGGATCGTGTTATCGTCAACGGCGTGAACCTGCGGCAGCGTGAGGCCCGCCAAACCGGCCACCGCGGCCGCTTGACCGGACTTCTTGATCAAATCGCGGCGTGACAAGCCGCCTTTCTTGACATCACTCACAACGGATCTCCTTCCCATGAAAACGGGAGTTATGGAAGCCGGACAATCGCCGGCGGGATGGTGGGCAAAAATAAAGGACCAGGGGCGACTTTAATTCCATCATCATACGGGACGGCGCGGTGCGCTCAAAGCTTTTTTTTTTGATTGACGAACCGTGGGATTCGGAGTACCTCATCCCGCGGCTTGGAAGAAGTTGTGGGAATTGCAAGCCGCGGGATGAGGTACGCCGAATCCCGCGGATCACAAGATCACCAGTTCGGTACGCGAATTGCTTGGCAGTTCACGACTGACTCGGCATACAACTACTCTGAGTCTGTCTCCGCCTCTCATAAATGCTTAATGTCAATCGCATACATTAACCGCATTGTGAGATGCTGCCGATCCAGTCAAGCGGGCGAAGCATGCAAGGTCAATGACATCGTGGAGTCAAACGTGCCGGCATTGGGCCGGCATGAGAGGCTGTATTGGGCTTTTTATAAGGGAGCAACCATGTTGCGAAAGTTCGTCTGCGCGTCGGTGATCGTGGTCCTTGGGCTGGGTGTGGCGATGGCCGAAGACTTCCAGGCCCGTATCACCAAGGTCGACAACGGCAAAGTGACGTTCACGAAGGGCAAGAAGGGCGAAGTCAGCGAACCGATGACGTTGCCCGTGGCGGCGGACGTCAAGGTCACCAAGGGCGGCAAGTTCAACAAAGACACCAAGAAAGTGGAAGACGCCGAGACCGTTGCTGAAGGCGTCAAGAGCACCCTGTTCACCAACGCCGGCGAAAAGGGCGTCCGCGCTCGCATCAGCACCGACGCCGACAACAAGCACATCACCGCCATTTACATCATGGGCGGCAAGAAAAAGAGCAATCAGTAGTTAGCCTTCAAGGCGCCGAATCTGACTGGAGCCAAAACGGGCGGACCAGACAATCTTGTTCTGGTCCGCCTTTTTTTATCGGCCCGCTAGTCAGGCCGGCGCCGTGAGTGCTAAGAAAAAGCGTATCTCTCCAGTCCATAGCCGAGATAAGCGGTATCGGCCCGGGCTTTTCCATCCAATGACCGCCGAATTGCACCGACGAGCCGCACGTCGCCACTTTCATGGCGCGTGCAGCCGCGCTCAAGGGAGAACACACGCGTATGTCAGGCAACTTCCGCAGTCAGGCGATTCAAGCCATCGCGAGCACCAAGCACCAGCTCAATCGCGTCAACTTCAAGGAAACGCACCTGAAGGATCTCTTTGGCGCCAATGTCTTCAATGAAGAAGTCCAGCGGCAACGCCTCCCCAAGCCGGTTTACAAGGCCCTGCAAAAGACCATCAAGCAAGGCGCCATCCTCGATCCCGCCATCGCCGATAACGTCGCCACCGCCATGAAAGACTGGGCGATGGAAAAAGGAGCCACCCACTTCACGCATATGTTCCAGCCCATGACCGGCCTGACCGCCGAAAAGCACGACAGCTTCCTCGCCCCCGTCTCCGACGGCAAAGCCATCACGGAATTCAGCGGCAAAGAACTGGTCCGCGGCGAGCCCGATGCCAGCTCCTTCCCCTCCGGCGGCTTGCGGGCCACCTTCGAGGCGCGCGGCTACACAGCCTGGGATCCGACTAGCCCGGCCTTCATCCACGAAGGCCCCAACGGCGCCACGCTTGGTCATTCCCACGGCGTTTTTGAGCTGGACCGGCGAGGCCCTCGACAAAAAGACGCCGCTGCTCCGCTCCATGGAAGCGCTCTCCACGCAAGCCCTGCGCATCGTTCGCCTATTCGGCAACAAGGAATGCAAAAAGATCTTCACCACGGTCGGCCCCGAGCAGGAATACTTCCTCATCGACAAGAATTTCTACTATGGCCGACCCGACCTCATCAACGCCGGCCGCACGCTATTTGGCACCAAGCCCCCCAAGGGCCAAGAGCTCGAAGATCAATACTTCGGCTCCATCCCCGAGCGCGTGTTGGCCTGCATGGCCGACGCCGAAGCCGAGATGTTCAAGCTCGCCGTGCCGGTCAAAACGCGCCACAACGAAGTTGCTCCCAGCCAATACGAAATCGCGCCGATCTTCGAGGATTCCAACCTCGCCACCGACCACCAGATGCTAACGATGGAAATCCTGCGGCGGACCGCCGACAGATATGGTCTGGTCTGTCTGCTGCACGAAAAGCCCTTCGCCGGCATCAACGGCTCGGGCAAGCACAACAACTGGTCGATGTCCACCGATTCGGGCGAGAACTTACTCAACCCCGGCGACACGCCCCATGACAACGCCCAGTTTTTGGTCTTTTGCGTCGCCGTCATTCGCGCCGTCGCCAAATATCCCGAATTGCTGCGCGTCGCCGTCTGCGGTGCGGCCAACGATCATCGCCTGGGCGCAAACGAAGCGCCGCCGGCCATCATCTCGATCTTCTTGGGCGACCAACTGCAAGATGTGATGGATCAACTGGAAAAAGGAACGCCCACAAGCACCAAGCAAGGCGGCTTCATGGAGATCGGCGTCTCCGTGCTGCCCAAATTGCCGCGCGATCCGGGCGACCGCAACCGCACCAGCCCCTTCGCCTTCACGGGCAACAAGTTTGAGTTCCGCGCCGTGGGTTCGTCGCAGTCCATCGCCGGGCCCAATACCGTTCTTAACACGATCGTCGCCGAGTCGCTCGACTACATCGCCACCAACCTCGAAAAAGCGTCGAAGGGTGGCACCGACCTCAACAAGGCCATTCAAAACCTCCTGCCCGGCATTCTCAAGGAAAGCAAGAAGGTCATCTTCAACGGCGACAATTATGCCGAGGATTGGCACAAGGAAGCCGAGCGGCGCGGCCTTCCCAACTTGCGGAACACCGTCGATGTCCTCCCCGTCGTCATCCGCAAGGACTCGATCGAGCTGTTCGGCAAGTACAAGGTCTACAGCGAACGCGAGCTCCAAAGCCGCTACGCCATACTTGCCGAGCACTACGTCAAGACAGTCAATATCGAGGGACAACTCACCAGCATGATGGCCAAGACGATGATCCTGCCGGCGGCGTTGCGCTATCAAGCGGAAGTGGCCACGGCAGTCAATGCCACCAAGGCGGCCGGTGTCGATAATTCAGCGCAGGTCGAACTTTTCAAATCGCTGACTACGACGATCACCGATTTCCAAAAAAGCACCGCCTCCTTGGAAAAGTCGCTGGGCCATCACGCCGAGGGCGACCCGCTTAGCCACGCCAAGCATTCCCGCGACCATGTCCTCCCAGCAATGAGCGCCGTTCGCGTGCTCGGCGATAAACTGGAAACGGTCGTTGCCGATGACCTGTGGCCATTGCCGACGTATCGGGAGATGCTGTTTATCAAGTGAGTGTTCGTTCCGCTCGGTCGAAAAAACCCGCGCATGCATAAAAACGGTGAGTCCCATCCCCCGAGGCTCACCGCTTATTGCATGCGCCGCTCCAGGCGTACGCCGTTCTATAGGCGGCGTCGGCATGCCTAGCTATGATTGATGCAGCAGCTGCCAGGGCTTGGATTGATGAAAACGCTTTCATGGTTTCATCCGAAACATGTCGCGCGCATCTCCCCTCTGCCCTGTACTCGGGCCGAGTACAGGGGAAAGGGTCCATACCAGCAACGCCCTACGGTTGCAAGCCGGGCAGCCAGGCCTGGGTAAAAACGGCCTCAGTTGTGTTCATCGCCGTGTCGAGTGCCGCGGGGTCAAGCGCTAACCACGATCCGGGTCGGTGCTGGGCGGACGTATGGACGCGAAAGGCCCGCGATCCTCGCCGAGTTTGTGCTGGACGGCCTTGCGGGCCAGCTCAGGGCGGTTGCATTGCCGGCTCAGGTGCAGTTGCACGAGATGTTGCAAACGCCGGGAGGTTGAGTGAGCTAGCACCTGCAAGAGCAAATCGCCCGCCTGATCGTTGGAGAGGTGGCCATGCTCGCCGAGCACGCGCTTGATGAGCGACGGTGCGCGGCCGCTGTTGAGTTGCATACCCCGGTCATGATTGAACTCCAGGGCCAACACATCGACGTTGGCGAGGGCCTGCGCCAATTCCGTGTCCCACGATCCCAAATCCGCGGCATAGGCCAGTGCCCAGGTTTGGCCCTCTGAATCCGGCCCGCCCTCAAAGCGAAAGCCGCAAGTCACGCCGCCGTCGTGCTTGAGGCGCAAGGGACGGCAGGTCACGCCGTCGGCCAAGGCGAACACATCGTCCGTTTCATAGAAGCACAGACGATCATTCTCCAAAAGCTCCGCAAAGGCGTCGCTTTCGTACTTGAGAGCCGTGGCGTGACTGCGATGGCAATAAAGGCGGATGTCGCACTTTCGCAGATGGGCGAATGTGTGTTCGTTCCAGTGATCGCCATGCACGTGCGTCAAGAGAACCGCGCTGACATTCTCCCATGCGGCCCCCACCGACGACAGGCGCTTCGCCAACGCGCGGGGGCCCAAGCCCACGTCTACGAGCACGGCGAAGCGGCCGACTTGCAGGAGACTGGCGTTGCCCGAGCTACCACTGGCAAGAACGCAATAGCGCATGAAAACCGTTCCATGGAATGTCGGGCAAACCGTTCCAAATTAGCTAAGGTTTTAATTTCTCACTGCCTAACTAATCTTATACAATGGGGCGGACTCTTTGCTACTTGGAGCGACCGCCGATGGACGAATACTATGGCTGATTGCGCCTATTGTCACAACGACTCGGCGGGCAAAGACCTGTTGCCGGGCGAAGAGACGACCTGCTTTTGGTGCGGTCGCCGCCTGGTGGGCGCCGCCGCGCCCGTGGCGGTTTCCACTTCCTCACCTGTTGAAAAGAAGGCACCGCTATTCCCGAAGCCGACTGGACAGATTTCCGTCCCGCTTGACGGCTCTCGAGCGCGGACGAGCAACTGCGCATCAGAAGAAGGCGAGGCGCCGCGCCTCGGCGAGGCCAAGCTCGCGGCGGCCTTCGCGTGCGGCGCGCTGGCTCTATGTTTCGCGTCTTTTCCAACCGTCAGCTGGCTCACCAAGCCTCTGAGCGTTGTCGGCCTGACCCTTGGGTTTTTTGGCTGCTGGCTTCCCGCGCAGGCACGGTCAGGGTCTCTTGTTGCCTTCGGCGATCGTCGGTTTAAGCGCGCTGGTCTTGGGGCTCGTCGGCCGCTGGTCGAATCCCGCGCCAGCCGCCCCGGCGCCGCTCGTGGCGGTTTCAATTAACCGGGAGGAGGGCCGGCGTCAGCCGCTAGGCGACGATGAATGGACGGATGCCAGCGCTCAGGCCGTCAGCCTCCATGATTTGCGCGTCCAGGTAATCAGCGCACGCCTCGAAAATGTCTTGCTGAACAAGCAGGGATCCGACCACCTTACACCCGATAAATACCTGGTGCTTCAGCTGCGGGTGAGCTTCGAGGGAGTGGTCTTCAAGCAATTCAAGTATGAACGCTGGGCCGACTCGCCGGGCAGCCCCAGCAAACATCCGCCGCTGCTCTCCGATGATGAAAACAATGCTTTTGCGCAAGCAAACTTCGGTCCCGATACGAGCGTCGCTGGGATTGCGACACCCGCCGATTACATAGTCTACGGGCGGCCTTTGACCGAGGTCTTGGTGTTTACGGCACCGTCGAACGCCGTGGACTCTTGGCAATTGACGTTGCCGGCGGGTGCTTTTGGACTGACCGGCGCTTACAAGTTTCGCATCCCGCGCTCGATGGTGGAGATTGCCCAATGACGGCCTCGACCCGCCTGACTCATGCCGGCGTGAGCAAGGGAAGGCCACACGGCTTCACCTTGATCGAGCTGCTTGTCGTCATTGGCATCATCGCCTTGCTCGTGGGACTGCTGGTGCCGGCGGTGCAAAAAGTCCGCGAGGCGTCCGCGCGTGCGAGCTGCGCGAACAACCTCAAGCAAATCGGGCTGGGTATCCACAGCTATGAGGACATCAACAAAAAGCTGCCCCCGAGCCGGCTCAGCGATCTACACGCGACCTGGACAGTCTTCATCTTGCCCTACATCGAGCAGGACAATCTGTTTAAGCTTTGGAAGATCAGAAATACTTATTATGCCCAGTCGGATGCCGCGCCTCGGCGCGGTTCCCATCTATTTTTGTCCCTCGCGGCGGGCCCCGGACACGGCACCGACCCAGAGCATTGCCGGCGATCAGAACGACGATTTTGGTCCCCTGGGCCCGCACATCCCGGGGGCTCTCGGCGATTACGGCGCCTGCACGGGTACCGAAAACTGCGATGGTGCCGATTGCACGGACCCGGCGAACGGCGCCTTCCGAGTGGATACCGATGAAAGGGACAAGAACGTCGGCGCCATTCGCATCGCCGACATCACCGACGGCCTGAGCAGCACGATTTTCGTCGGCGAAAAGCACGTGCATCTCAATCACTTCGGCGAGGGCGTGCTCGATTGCTCGATCTACAACGGCGATTACTACACCTGTTCCACGCGCTCTGCCGGTCCCAAGTATCTGCTGGCGAAATCAGCCACCGACTCCGTCGTTGGCTTCGGTAGTTACCATCCAGACATTTGTCAATTCGTGATGGGCGACGGCAGTGTTCACGCCTTGACGCTCGGCATCCGCCCCCAAACCCTGGCTCTGCTCGCCAACATCGCCGATGGTGAAGTCGCGCCCGAATTTTGAATCCTTTCCGCAGCTAAGCTGCCAAAATGCAGTTAATTCGGTATCTTTTTTGCACTCATTACTTGCGTGCACCACGCGGGTGCCAACGGAAGGGGTGCCGGTTCCTCTTCCGTGGCTATTAAAGGTTTTTGGGAACGGGAGGCGCCTCATGCGTAAGTTCATCTTATCTTCGAGTTTGGCATTGCTGCTGGTCGGTTCCGTGGCGGTGGCATCGGCGGACGCTCGGCCATGGCGACGCGGGGGCTGGGGAGGGGGCGGCTATTACTCGGCCTATCCCAGCTATTACTCGTATAGCGTCCCCGAGTATGTCGTTCCCCAGACCACCTATGTGACGCCGGGATACACGTCGTACTACGCTCCTGAAACGTATATTGCCCCCACGTACAGCTCGACCTATCGCGGCTATTATTCGCCGAGCCTCTATTACAACCCCGGTTACCGCTGGGGCGGTAACTACGGCGGCTACGGGCGTCGTGGATGGTACGGTTGGAGACGCTAAATGAGGATGACTGGCTAATACTAACCCGAAGCGTCAGCGAGGGATCCCCTCGCTAACGCTTCGGGTTAGTATGCGTAATACCCGTTCTGATTTGGGTGAGAGATTGCCGCTGCTGACCGTGCATATCGAAGTTATCCGGGTCTAACCACGTTTCAAAGGCCGTTTGAAGGTAAGGCCATTCTTCATCAACCGCCGCATACCATGCAGTGTTACGGCTGCGGCCTTTATAAACGCTGGCCTGCCTAAAGATGCCCTCGAAGGAAAAACCGAGCCGCAACGCCGCCGTGCGTGAAGGAGCGTTGAGTGCGTCGCACTTCCACTCATAACGCCGATAACCCAGCTCGAAAGCGTGCTTCATCATAAGATACATCGCCTCGGTGGCGGCGGGTGTTCGCTGCAGCAGCGCGGAAAAATGAATATGCCCCACTTCGATGCTCCCCATTGATGGGGTAATGCGGAGATAGCTGGCGACGCCCACGGGTTTGCCGCTTGGTTGATCCTGAATCGTGAAAAAAAGCGGATCGTCGCGCCCGCTTACTTCATCCAGCCAGGCGCGGTAGGCGCCGAAGGTTGCGAAGGGGCCATAAGGGAGATACGTCCAACCGCGACTGTCTGTCGCTCACGCGCATTGGCCTCGAATAGCGCTTGAGCATGTGCCTCGGGATTCAATATCTCAAGCCGACTATATCGGCCAACCATCGGCTCTTTTGACGGCGTGGGCGGAGGGATCCAGTGCGGGAGGGGAAAGCCGATAGGCTGACCGAACTCGTTGTGGTGTTCCATGCTCAGCTTCGTTCGCCAAGTTTCTTGCCAATGCCTTCCCAGACATCGTCGATGGTTTTGCGGGCGGCGCCGCTGATAAGTCCGCTTGGGACGGCTTTGAGCAGACCGCCCAGATGTTTCACATCGGCGGCCCAATGCACGCACGAGCCGTCGGGGGCGGCGCTGATCGTCAAAGTGCTTTCGACTTCGCTGGAAGTGCCGATGCCTTTGCTTGACAACCGAAAACGCAAATCGGTCGGTTCCGTGCCGCTGACGATTTCCACGGTCGTTTCCAGCGTGCCCCGGGCAAAGCCAAACCCGGGCCGCACCGTGCAAACGCCATGGTCGCGTTGCGGCTCACCCACCACGGTCGCATCGGGAATGCAAGTGATCAAAAATCGAGCATCGCGGAGGCTTGCCCCAAAGTTCCGTGGGGGCAAGCTTGAAAGTGCGTTGTCCTTCGAAGTGAAGCATGCCGACCTCGCCGATCGGTCAAGGTGCCGTGCATTTCCTACTCGCCTCTCGCCCCTCATTCACGCTTCGGCTTCCCCCTCCTTGGTCGCCTGGCGCAACGGACCGCGGAAGGTGATGCGTCCCTTGTTTAAGTCATAGGGCGAGATCGCGACGGTCACCACGTCTCCCGGCAGGATGCGAATAAAGTGCTTGCGCATCTTGCCGGCGATATGCGCGATGATCTCATGGCCATTGTCGAGCTTGACGCGAAACTGGGTATTCGCCAGGGCCTGCATGACCTTGCCTTGAGCCTGAAACGCTTCTTCCTTGGCCATAAAAATCCTTTGTGATGAGATTAAAGAGCCGCGCACTCAGCGCGGGCTTTGCCCGAGAGTTCTCGTGACCAGGCTCCGCCTGGTCACGCAATGCTCACGAGGCTCCGCCTCGTTTTCCAACCCCACTGCCCGAGCGTTGGCGCCCTTGGACGATTGTCGTGCAGGCGGAGCCCGCCAGGCAGCGCAGTCACTAGGCGGAGCCTGGTGACGAGATTTAATTATTAATTTACGTGATACTAGCTCAATGGCCAGCCGTCATGCGTCTAGTTCTTGTGCAGCGCTTCGCGCTTGTCCGCGATCAATGCCAACAACGCTTTTTGGGGATCGGCGAATTTCTTGACCCCTTCCTCCATGAGCACGTCTTCGAGCTTTTGCGGGTCCACCAGGCGCTCGATTTCGCTGACCACGGCGGGCGGCGGCATGCGGTCGATTTGACGCGTGATGGTGCGCCCGCTGGCCTCGACCAGATCATTGGTGGCCGGCGGATTGGTCTCGATGTCCGAGCCGGCAAACGCCTCGACATACTTCCATGGCGGATCGGAGGGCTTTTTGGTGCCGGTGCTGGCAAAGATCATCTCTTGAGTGAGCGGCAACTTTTTGTCTTGCCAAAAGCTCCGATTCATGTGCCAAATATGCTTGGCGTTCACAATACCGACCAGGCCTTGGGCCGCGGATGAAAGCTGGGGGACGTGCTTTTCGGTGTACACGTCCACACGGCTCACGAAGATGCTGTAAACCGATTTGAAGTTCTGCAACGATTGCCGGCGCTGGGCGCCGCGCCAGATGTTGTCGCGGGCAATCGTGTATTGCCGGGGCGTGAAAATCAAGGTGACGTTGAGCGTCACTCCGGCGGCACACAAATCTTCCATGGCCGCAAATCCGGCGGCCGTGGCGGGTACCTTGATCATGCGATTGGTTTGACCGGCGCTCCATTTTTTGCCAAGCGCGATGTATTGCCGCGTGCGTTCCGCCGCGGGCATGTCGGCTTTGGGGTCTTCCAAAAGAGGGTCCAGCTCGAAGCTGACATAGCCATCGTCCCCCTTGGTTTCTTTCCAGACCGGCTCGAAGACCTGTTGAGCCTGGCGCACCAAGAAGTCGGTGAGGTGCCAGGCGATGTCGCTGTCGGTGAGTCCGTCACGCATGAATTGGGACAGCGTGTCATCGAAGCGGCCCGTCTTGATCAGATCACCGATGATGATCGGGTTCGAGGTCGCTCCGGTGGCGCCCAGGGCGCGGTTGCGTTTCACGAGGTCGGGATCGATGGAATCGAGCCAGACCTTGGTGCCTGAAGCGATGAGCGATTGCAAAGGACTGGGCATGGGATCATTCCTCCTCGCGTGTTCGTAGGGTAGGTTTTCAACCTGCCCAAACAATCCAAAGGTTCGGGCAGCAACCCTACGCTTTCATTTTACGGATGCGCTCACAAAACTGACACGGCACCAGAACAGTTGAGTCGCTAGATACAATCTAGCGCCTGCGTTACAATAACGAGGCAGTGGCTCCAGACTCCATCGGCGGGATGTGCTTATGCCTGTGTCCCTTACCTGCAAGTGCGGCGCACTCTTGGAAATCGACGACGCCTTTGTCGGCAAGACGATTCGCTGCCCGGACTGCCACAAGCCGCTCGCCACTGTTCCACTCCCTCCCGAACCAGCGCAAACGAGCTCTTGGGCATTGGCCAGTTTTTTACTTGCCCTGATTGGCGCCTTCACCCTTGTCGGCACGCTGGCGGCGATCGTCTGCGGCGCCGTCGCCTTGCGTCGGATTCACCGGGCGCCGAAACCGCTGGGGGGCAAGCGCCTGGCCCAGGCGGGGATCGGCCTGGGTGCCGGCTTAACGCTCCTCACACTATTGGCCTTGTGGAGCAGCGATTTCCTCAAGGTGGACGGCATCCTGCGAGCTATCGAATCGGCCGGAATCATCGAGTACACGCCGCGCGACGAGATACCGATCGAGGTGAGTGGCGGCTTCGAAGCGCGCTCGGGGACGATTCAGCGTCCGTCCCCATCTTGGGGTCGGCTGACGTACAAAGATCCCAACAAGGAAAAAACAGACGATCTTGTCCTGGTTAATCTCTGGGAAGATGCCTACATCGTGTGCCTCAGCAAATGGATCGAGGCGGGGCAAACGTTGGAAAGCTGCCGGCAGGAAGGGGAGCAGCGTTTTTTGCAGTCGGATCTGGTCACCAAAATACTTGGCCACACCGATGCGGCCGCCTCGCCGCCAACGGGGCAAGACCGCGAACGTAAACAATTGCCGGGGAGCGAGACGCAAGAGTTTCTTCTTGATCTGCGTTTGGCCGGGATTCAATGGACGTTCGTCGTCCGGGTCACGCGGGAAGGGACGCGCCTGACCGTCCTCGCGGGTGGCACGCGGGCCGGCCGCTTTGCGCGCCTGCAACCCGATTTCGTCAAGGCGCTAGACAGCTACAAGATGGAGAAGCAATGATCTGGTTCGCCTGCCAGCAATGCGGCAAAACGCACAGCCGGCCCGAGTCGGCGTCCGGGGCCACGATCTTTTGCCGCTCGCGGCGCCGGCACCGTCGTGCCGTGGGAAAGTACGGTCGCCGAACCAGCCGCGGCGACTTCGGCGGTAGAGGATGTCCCTGTGCTCAATCTGGAGCCGGTCACTTTTGATCCGGCGCCGGCGAAAAAACGTCCCCTGGCGCGGCGGCGCAAGCGCGGCCGGCTGGAACGGCGCGATCCTCAGTTTTGCCTCAATCATGACGATGTCGCCCGGCAAGCGGCCTGCGCCGACTGCGGTGAAAGCTTTTGCGGCGGTTGTCTCGTTCACCTGGGTGAGGCGGCCTTATGTGGTCCGTGCAAAAACTATCGCGTCAAAAGCTTGCAGCGCGCGGTGCCTCCGTCCAATTTGTCGATTGTCAGCATGCTGCTGACGCTGCTTTCCGCTCCGGTAGCGTTGGCCTTGTTGCCGCTAGGCAGGACAGGTTTTCCCTTGTTCCCGTTGCTAGCCCTGGTTCCGCAAGCGCTCGGCGTGGGACTCGCATTACTGGCATTGCGTGACTCGGCCCAGGATCCACAAACGCCGGGGCGGTCGCTGGCCTATACGAGCATGGTAGGTGCTGGGGTTGCGACAGCGCTCGTGGTGCTGTTGACGCTGTATACACCGCATTCGTGGATGTAGATTGTTGGTCGTGCGTGAAGAATTAGGGGGCTGACGCCCCCGCTGGCCTGGGTGGACTGATGATTGAATGCCGTCATTGTCGGGATGTGTTTCGGGAGCCGATCGACAAGATCGGCGCGCTGTCCTACCTGCCGGCTGCCGCTCTTCGAGAAAGAGCGGCAACGCACGCCGGTGGTGGATTTGGGGCCATGTGGCGTGCATCTGGACAACGCTGCCGTGGCGAAATGCCAGCGCTGCGGCAGGATGATGTGCGGGTTTTGCCGGACGCGTTGGGAGGAAGAGATCGTCTGCACCGAATGCGTGGATCAATCCATGCGCGGCGGCGCGGTCGGCCCAAGTCAGGCGCAAACGCAAACGGCAGGCCAGTTTCAGCCTGGCACTGGCATTCATGGGTTGGTGCGTCTTCCTGTTGGCGCTTTGGCCCCTGGAAGCCTTATTCAAGGGCAGCCCCGACCGCGGGCCGGCGACGCTGACCTTGATGCTGTTTTTCGGCAGCTTCTTTTTTGCTGTCTTCGCGCTCGGCCAGGGCATCGCCGCCATCCGCGAGCGCAGCCCGCGCCTGGTCGTTGCCACCTGTGGTTTGACGTTGGCCGGCCTTCAACTGGGCGTTTGCCTGGGTTTGATGGTGCTCAATGTTTGGCGCCACCGATGAATTAGGGGCGAGGGTGAGGGGCGAGGGGCGAGTAAATGCAAGAGTGGTCGCCCTGTTTTTTCTCGCCACTCACCACTCGCCCTCGTCACTCATTTTCACTCGCCTCTCGCCCCTCTTTGAATGATGCGTTCGAGTTCGCCGAGCGAGCGAGTGGTGAGCATGCCTTCGTGACGCCAGATGATGGTGCCGTCTTGGTTGAGGAGGACCATGGTCGGATAGCGCGTGATCTGCAAGTCGGTGATTATGGGGCATTGAGGGCCCGTGCTGACGAGCTGTCGGTAGTTGACGCCGAGGCTTTGAGACGCCCGGCTGACACGATAAGCTTGCTCGTGCATGGTTCCATCGCGTTCCATGGCAATCCCCACCACTTCCAGCTCTTGAATCGGATGTTTTGCCTGTAGCTGCACCAACGTGGGAATTGACTCCCTGCATGGCGGACACCATGTTCCCCAGAAATCCAGCAGCACCAGCTTGCCGCGGCGATCTTTTTTCAATTCCCAGGGATTCATATTGGTTTCATTGAGGGCGAAGTTTTCCAGCCGATTGCCGACCAAGACGCAAGAGGGCACGCGGGCGCCGCCTAGCAGAGCTTCGGTGGGGAACGAAGTGCCCGACGCCTGCGGCGGCAACCCGGATGACGGTTGCGGAATGCGCAAGGGAGGCAGTGCGGGCTTGGTGGTGGGATTGGGTATGTCCAGGAGCGGAACGAAGGCACTTTCCTTCTCGGACGCAATGTTGGGACCGGCCACCCAACCTTGGTTCGTAGGCGTTGGAGGTCACCCTACCCGGGACGGGAACCTGCACGGGCGGGATATGCAGGTCGTTGCCGTCGCGCGCTCCGGCGGTCGTGGGAACGGTGCTGTTGCCGCTAAAGGGGCGCGGATCGTCGAGGCTCGAAGTCTTGTCGGCCTTTTTGTCATCGAAGGCGGGTGAGCCCTGGACCGGCGGTGTGCCCAGATTAGCGAAGTCTTCCTTCACCTGGATGACCACGGTCAAATTGGGCGCGGTGGTGTAGGTAATGCCCGCAAGCACGTGGTCGCCGTTTTTGCCCCGCGCGAGCAGCTTGTAATTGGAACCGGATTTCAATCCCTGGATGATAAAATAGCCGTCAGCCATCACGTCGACGTCCTTGGCGTTGGTCGTTTCCTTGCCATCGACGCTAACCAGGCGTATGGACGTGTTGGCCGGAGGCTTGCTGTAGTTGTCGATGACGCGCCCGGCCAAGACGGCGCCGGGCTTGACTTGGGCAGCGGTGCCGCCATTGATGATTGGATCGGTGCTGGTGGGGAACTTGGCGGGAGGCGTGCCGCCGGCGCCGGTGGTTTGGGCCTTGGGATCAGTGTTCTTCTTGAAAACGGCGCACCCCGAACCGGGCAGGCAAAAGGCAATCAATAACATCGAGCAGGCCAGCCAGCGCACAGTCGTTGGCCCTCAACCACAAGGCCCTGGGGACAACAGGATAAGTCGAAGCGCAGCTAGAAGCGCTTATCCTTCGTCATCGGGACCGTTTCACCCGGTTCTTGAGAGAATCCGCTTCCTGGAAAAGATTCCGCGCATAAAACATTCCCCAAACAGCCCGCATAACCCGGGCTTCCGGGGCGATGAGTCGAGCGACTTTGCGCAACTATCGACTCAACTTTTCGATGCGTGCGCAGACGTTTGCGCCATGGGAAACTCTTTCCCCTCTTCGTTGGGTCGTCAAGGGATTTACCATGCCACATGCCGGCGGCTGGATTCGAGTGCGTGGGGCGCGCACGCATAACCTGCACAATGTAAACGCCGATTTGCCGCTCGGCCTATTGACCGTCATCACCGGACCAAGCGGCTCGGGCAAAAGCTCGCTCGCCTTCGATACCCTTCATGCCGAGGGCCAGCGCCGCTTTCTTGAGACACTGGGCAGCGACAGTCGTGCCATCTTCGACCAATTGCAGCGGCCCGATGTGGACCTCATTGAGGGGTTGCCGCCGACGTTGTGTGTCTCCCAGCACACTGGGTCACCTCGGCCACGCAGCACTTTGGCGACGATCACGGAAATCCACGACCATTGCCGATTGCTTTGGGCCCGCCTGGGTGTGCCTCACTGCTACCAGTGCGGCAGCGCTGTCTACAAGCATTCCACCGCAGCAAATTGTCCGGCAAACGCTTCAATCTCCTGAAGGGCGCAAAATCTACGTACTCGCCCCTTTATGGCGCGCCGTCAAGGATTACCAGGAGGCCTTCGCACAAATGCGTCAGGGGGGCTTTCTCGCGCGCGCGTGGACGGCGTGCTCCATGAAGTCCACGAGCCCTTGAAATTAAGCGCCCGCAAGCGGCACGCCATCGAAGTCGTCATCGATCGCCTGGTGGTCCGTCCCAATTTGGATGAGCGGCTCACGGAATCACTACAAACCGCCCTCAAGCACAGCGGCGGTCGCGTCATCATCACCGACGTCGACGACGGCGACTGGCACGACCAGGCGTACAACACTGTCCTGGAGTGCCCGCGCTGCGGCATCGAATTCGACGACTTGGAACCCAATCAATTCAGCTTCAACAACCCACACGGAGCCTGCCCGCGCTGCACCGGTTATGGGAAAATATGGGAACTCGACCCCGCTCAAATCGTGCCCGACTCCAACTTGAGTCTCGCCCAAATCCTCGAACGCTTGCGCGAAGTGATTCCGGAGCAGGCGTATGCCGACCTCCTTACAGAGTTCGGACGCCGCGGGGATGCGAAGACGCCGCTTAGCCAGTTATCGCAAGATGCCGCATCCGCGCTGATAGATGGCGACAATGGTTTGCTGCCGGCGCTGCGCGAACTGTGGACCAAGGCGGCCGAAGATGAAGACGAGGCCATGGACGCCGCGCTGGCCAGCTTGGCGGGATTCGTGCCCTGCCCGGAATGCGGCGGCGCGCGTTTGAATGCAGCCGCGCGCGCGGTGCGCTTCGAGGGACAAAGCCTTCCCGACGTGACCGCCTTGCCGGTGTCCGGGGCACTGGCATTCTTCCAAAGCATCGAAACGGGTGGACCGGAGAATGACGGGGCTTGAACGGGTCCGCGCACGTTTTGGTGGACGAGATCACCAGCCGGCTGCGGTTCTTGCATGAAGTGGGCCTGGATTATGTGACGCTCGATCGACCGGCGCCGACGCTCTCGGGCGGCGAACTCCAGCGGGCACGCCTCGCAAGCCACCTCGGCGGCGGACTGCTCGGCATCTGTTATATTCTCGATGAACCCACTATCGGCTTGCATCCACGCGACACCCAGCGCTTGCTCGGCGCACTGCGCGGCCTACAGACGCGCGGCAACACGGTCGTGGTCGTCGAGCACGACGAAGCCGTGATGCGCCACGCCGATTATTCATCGACATCGGCCCCGGCGCCGGCAAGCAGGGCGGCCGACTACTCGCTCAGGGCACCGTTGCCGAAGTTCTCGCCAGCCCGGCCTCAGTAACTGCCCCGTATTTACTCGCCCCGCGCCTCGCGCCCCTCGCCCCTGCTCCTCCGCTCGTCGCTGCCCGACTCATCACTATCCATGGCGCTCGCCACCATAACCTCAAAAATCTGACCGTGACGATTCCGCTGGGGCGTCTCGTGTGCCTGACCGGCGTGAGCGGATCGGGCAAAAGTTCACTGGCGCGCGACATCCTCTGTTACGCGGCGCGGCGGCACCTTGGCCTTTTGGCACCGGTGCCCGGCGCCCACGACCGCATCGAGGGCCTTGACAACATCGACAAGGTCATCGAGGTCGATCAAAAACGCCTCGCGCGTTCCCTGCGATCCAACCCCGCGTCTACACCGGCGTTTATGAAGAGATTCGCAAGATTTTCGCGGCCACCCGGATCGCCAAGGTGCGTGGCTACAAGGCGAATCGTTTTAGTTTCAATGTGCGCGGCGGCCGCTGCGAGGAATGCCAGGGGCAGGGCCGGCGGCGCATCGCCCAGCATTTTTTGCCCGATCTGTCGGTTCCGTGCCCGGCCTGTCAGGGCAAGCGCTTCAATCGGGCAACCTTGGAGGTTCTTTACCGAGGCCGGTGAGTGGAATGATCAGTCAGCCGATCTATCGCCAGCTGCGCGACCGCGTCGTGCATATGATTCTCGATGGCGTCCTCAAAGAAGGCGATCCGTTGCCGTCGGTCCGCAATGTCGCGGCGGAATATCGGGTTAATCCGCTGACCGTGCTCAAGGCTTATCAGCAGTTGGTCGACGAAGAGCTGGTCGAGAAGAGGCGCGGCCTCGGCATGTTCGTGAAAGCGGGCGCGCGCAAGCTTCTCCTGCAAGGCGAACGGCAGAAATTTCTGACCGAAGAATGGCCGCGGATCGCCGCGACGATTCGAGCGGCTCGGGCTGACTCCGAAGGAACTCGATGCCGCGGCCGCGCGAAAAGCGGGAAGGAGAAGCGCTAACCATGGCCTGCATCGAAGCACGCGGGCTGCGGAAGACGTTCGGGAACACCGTTGCGCTCGACGGCATCGATCTGCGCGTCGAAGAAGGCCGCATCCTCGGACTGATCGGTCCGAACGGCGCCGGCAAGACCACCGCGCTGAACGCCATCCTCGGCCTCACTCCCTATCGAAGGCGAACTGAACGTGCTCGGCCGCGATCCGTGGACCGCGCGCGACGAACTGATGCGCGATGTCTCCTTTCATCGCCGACGTCGCGGTGCTGCCGCGCTGGATGCGCGTCTCGCAGGCGCTCGATTACGTCGCCGGCGTGCATCCGCGCTTCGATCGCGCGAAGGCCGAAGCGCTTCCTGGCGCGGACCGAGATCAAGCGCAGCAGCAAGGTGCGCGAGTTGTCGAAAGGCATGGTCGCGCAGCTGCATCTCGCCCTGGTCATGGCGATCGACGCGAAGCTGCTGGTGCTCGACGAGCCGACGCTCGGCCTCGACATTCTTTATCGGAAACAGTTCTACGATTCGCTCCTGAACGATTACTTCGACCACAGCCGCACCATCGTCGTTACCACCCATCAGGTCGAAGAGATCCAGCACGTCCTGACCGATCTGATGTTCATCAATCACGGCCGCATCGTTCTCGAATGCAGCATGGAGGAATTCGACTCGCGCTATGCGGAAGTGATGGTGCATCCCGACCACGCTCGCGGCCGCGCAAGCGCTCAAGCCTATGCACGAGCGTCAGGTCTTCGGCCGCAGCATCATGCTTTTCGACGGAGTCGATCGCGACGCAACTAGCCGCTCTCGGCGAAGTGCGCACGCCAAGCATCGCCGACCTCTTTGTCGCGGTGATGGGGACGAAAAGCGGAGACGCTCCCGGAGGAGTGAAATGACTAACGAGTTGAACGAAGAAGCGCCGTGCCGCGCCGGCTATGAGCTCGCAGACCCGTCCGCTTTACTGGTCGGTAAGGCGCGAGCTATGGGATAATCCCTCGGTCTACATGGCGCCGCTCATGGCCGCCGGGGTCGTCCTTCTTGGGATTCCTGGCGACCTCCTATCGCCTTCCGCAACTGAGGCGGGCGGCGCTTTACTCGGCCCTACTCGGCAACGCGCCGCGATCGAAATGCCATACGACTTGGCGGCCATTATGATCATGTTCACGGCCTTCATCGTCGCGATCTTCTACTCGCTCGACGCGCTGCACGGCGAACGCCGCGATCGGAGCATCCTTTTCTGGAAATCGATGCCAGTCTCGGACCGCGTCACCGTCCTCTCAAAGGCGGTTATCCCGCTTGGCATTTTGCCGCTGCTCACGTTCATCATCGTGCAGGTCACGCAGCTCATGATGTTACTCATTACTAGCGCCGCGCTGGTTCCGAGCGGGCTTGCTGGGACGACCTGGAGCTTCTGCCCATCTTCCGATTATCGGTGATTCTTATCTACACCGTCATCACCTCGGCGTTGTGGGCGGCGCCGTTATATGGATGGCTGCTACTGGTCGGAGCTTATGCGCGCCGCGCGACGTTTCTCTGGGCAGTTTTGCCTTGGCTGGCCGTTTGCGCGATCGAAAAGATCGTCTTCGGGACGGGTTACCTCGCGCACATCGTCGGACAGCGAGTCACGGGCAACTTCGCCGAGGCTTTCGTCGTCGTGCAATATCCCAGGGAGCCCACGTCCCGATCGTCGACCGACTCACGCAACTCGATCCGCTCAAGTTCTTGAGTAGCCCGGGTCTTTGGCTCGGGCTCATTGTCGCCGCAGGCTTCATCCTCGCCGCCATCCAGTTACGCCGTTACCGCGGGCCTCTCTAATTCATTCTTTGCCAGAAGCTCCTGAGAAAGCCGAATGCAATCGGGAAGCATGCGCCGTTAACGATAAACTAGACTTATGAAACTAAAACGCATTTTCAAATGGAGCGCCGGCCTCCTTCTAGGACTGTTCCTGTTACTCTTCGTCTTCGTCTTTGTCGCCTACTGGCGTTCGAAGAACGATTGCGCGGGCTCGGGCGTTGCGCTGGTGCATCCGATGAAAGCAGTTGTCTATTGTGATTTCGGGCCGCCTGATGTCCTCCACCTCGAGCAAATTGAGCGGCCGGTGCCGAATGACAACCAAGTCCTGATCAAGGTGCGCGCCGCTTCCGTTAATCCATACGACTGGCACTTTATGCGAGGCATTCCCTATCTCATGCGAATCGAAGCCGGGCTGCGAAAGCCGAAGAGCGCGCGACTGGGCGGCGACGTCGCCGGGGAGATCGAAGCCGTAGGCAAAAACGTGACTCAGTTTAAACCTGGCGACGCCGTCTTTGGGTTATGCAGCGGTTCGTTAGCTGAGTATTGCCTGGCTCGGTCCAAGATCGTCGCGAAACCGGAAGCGATGACTTTCGAACAGGCGGCCTCGCTCCCGATAGCGGCCGTAACCGCCTTGGAAGCACTGCGCGACCGAGGTCATCTCCAAGCAGGCGAGAAGGTCTTAATCAATGGGGCTTCCGGCGGGGTAGGCACCTTCGCGGTGCAAATCGCGAAGTCGTTAGGCGCGGAAGTCACGGGAGTGTGTAGCGGGCGTAACCTTGAGCTAGTTCGCTCGTTAGGGGCCGATCAGGTAATCGATTATACGAAGGAAGATTTCACCCAGAGCGCCGCGCGCTACGACCTGATTCTTGATTGCGTCGGGACGCAGCCGCTCTCGGGTTTCCGGCGCGCCCTTAAGGCAAACGGGCGTTGCGTCCTCATTGGCGGGGGCGGACCTAACGAGGGCCGCTGGGTTGGTCCGATGGCGCGTCCGGTTAAGGCGCTTCTCTTATCGCCCTTTGTTAGCCAGAAGCTCGGGATGTTCGTGGCGGACGTGGATCAGGATCAGCTTTCGAAACTGGCCGACTTGGTCACGAGCGGAAAAGTGAAACCGGTCATCGATCGGCGCTACAAGCTGAACGAGGCGCCTGCGGCCATGCGCTATCTGGAAGAAGGACACGCGCGCGGCAAAGTCATCATCACGGTCGATTAATCTCGCAAAGAAAAACGCCGCCGGATTTCTCCGACGGCGTTTTTGGATTAGTAGCTAGCCTTAAGACTAGTAGCGGTAATGCTCTGACTTGTAAGGACCTTCGATCGGCACGCCGAGATACTCGGCTTGCTTCTTCGGTCAGCTTGGTCAGTTTCACGCCGATCTTTTCGCAGATGCAGACGAGCCACTTCTTCGTCGAGCTGCTTGGAGAGGACGTAAACGCCGACTTTGTAAGTGTCGCGGTTCTTCCACAGATCCAGCTGCGCGAGGACCTGGTTCGAGAACGAATTCGACATGACGAAGCTCGGATGGCCGGTGGCGCAACCGAGGTTCACCAGGCGGCCTTCGGCCAGCATGAAGATTTCGTGGCCGTCGGGGAAGGTATACTTGTCGACCTGCGGCTTGATGTTCGTCCGCTTCACGCCCTTGCGCTCGTTCAGACGGTCGACCTGAATTTCGTTGTCGAAATGGCCGATGTTGCAAACGATCGCCTGGTCTTTCATCCGCTCCATGTGCGCGAGGGTGATGATGTCGACGTTACCGGTCGTGCTGACATAAATGTCGCCGCGGCCGAGCGTCTCTTCGACGGTCGTGACTTCGTAACCTTCCATCGCCGCCTGGAGCGCGTTGATCGGATCGATCTCGGTGATGACGACGCGAGCGCCCTGGCCGCGCAATGATTGGGCGCAGCCTTTGCCGACATCGCCGTAACCGCAGATGACGGCGACCTTGCCCGCGATCATCACGTCGAGCGCGCGGTTGAGTCCGTCGACCAGCGAATGCCGGCAGCCGTAGAGATTGTCGAACTTCGACTTCGTCACCGAGTCGTTCACGTTGATCGCCGGAACGAGCAGCTTGATTGCTTGCTGCATCTTGTAAAGGCGATGCACGCCGGTCGTCGTTTCTTCCGAAACGCCGCGCCATTCCTTCACCATCTCGTGCCAGCGATAGGGATTCTCGCGCTGCACTTCGAGGAGCAGGTCCTTGATGACCTGCTCTTCCTTGCTCGCCGACTTCGACTTTCGCCCAGTTGCCGCCTTCTTCGAGTTCGTAACCTTTGTGAATGAACAGGGTCACGTCGCCGCCATCGTCGACCACCAGCTGCGGACCTTTGCCGCCCGGGAACGAGATCGCCTGGTTGGTGCACCACCAATATTCCTCGAGCGTCTCGCCCTTCCACGCGAAGACCGGCACGCCCGGCTTTCGCGATCGCGGCCGCCGCGTGATCCTGCGTGGAGAAAATATTACAGCTCGCCCAGCGCACCTGCGGCGCCGAGCGCGACCAGCGTCTCGATCAGCACCGCCGTCTGGATCGTCATGTGGAGCGAACCCGTCACGCGCACGCCCTTGCAGCGGCTTCGCGGCGCATATTTCTTGCGGATCGCCATCAATCCCGGCATCTCCTTTTCCGCGATGTCGATTTCTCGCCGGCCCAATCGGCGAGTGTGATGTCGCCGACCTTGTAGTCGTTAGTCTTGTTGGTGCGGTAGTTGTCTGGTGCTCATGGTTGTGTTCATAGAATTATTTGCGCGAGCTTTCTTCAGCGCGGCGGCCTTGTCGGTCTTTTCCCAGGTAATATCGGGATCGTCTTTGCCGAAGTGGCCGTAGTTCGTGGTCTTGGCGTAAATCGGGCGGAGTAAATCGAGCTGCTGGATGATGTCGGCGGGCTTGAAGGAGAAAGTGCGGTTCACCGCGTGCTCGATCGCTTCTTCGGCAACGGTGTTTGTCCCGAAAGTGTTGATGTTCATGCTCACCGGATCGGGATAGCCGATCGCGTAGGCGAACTGGATTTCGCAGCGCGTGGCCAGGCCGGCCGCGACCACATTCTTCGCGACCCAGCGGCCCATGTAAGCCGCGCTGCGATCGACTTTGCTCGGATCTTTTCCGGAGAAAGCGCCGCCGCCGTGACGGCCCCAGCCGCCGTAGCTGTCGACGATGATTTTCCGTCCGGTCAGGCCCGTGTCGCCCTGCGGACCGCCGATGACGAAACGTCCGGTCGGGTTGATCAGAAATTGGGTCGTGCCGTTGACCATCGATTTCGGCAAGACTTTGCGAATCACTTTTTCGATGCAGAATTTTTCGATCTCGCTTGTGCTCGACCTCCTCGGTGTGCTGGGTGGAAATGACGACGTTGGAAATGCCGACCGGCTTTCCGTTCTCGTAAATGACCGAGACCTGCGACTTCGCGTCGGGCCGGAGCCAGTCGGCTTTGCCGCTCTTGCGGATCCGGGTCAGCTCGCGGCCGAGCCGATGCGCGAACATGATCGGCGCCGGCATCAGTTCCGGCGTGTCGTCGCAGGCGAAACCGAACATCAGTCCCTGGTCGCCCGCGCCCTGTTCGGACGTCTTCTTCCCCTTCGCTTTTTTCGCGTCGACGCCCTGCGAAATATCGGCGGACTGGCAGGTGATGATGTTCTGCACGAAAACCTTGTCGGCGTGAAAAACATCGTCGTCGTTGACGTAGCCGATCTCGCGAACGGCATCGCGCACGATCTGCGACGTAATCGAGATTCGCCCTTGGTCGTGATCTCGCCGCCGACGACGACGACGTTGCTTTTCGCGTAGGTTTCGCAGGCGACGCGGCTTTTTTTATCGACCGTCAGGCAGGCGTCGAGGACGGCGTCGGAAATGGTGTCGCAAACTTTATCCGGATGGCCTTCGCCGACGGATTCGGAAGCAAAAATGAAACGTCGAAGCATGGAGATGCAGTTAAGAGCTGAGGATTACGAGTGAAGCGAGGAAGCAATGACCAGCCGAACATATTGACCAATCATGATGCGTCGATATATCGTCGGAGACTGCACAATGGCGTCAACCATTAATTTTCTCCGGCTTCTCGCCGATCCCGACCCGGCTCCGCCTGCTTCTTCTCCTCGAGGAGGACGAGCTTTCGGTGGCCGAGCTCCAGAAAATTCTGGGGATGGGGCAATCGCGCATCTCGAGTCATCTCGCGCAATTGAAACGCGCGGGCGTGGTCGAGGATCGGCGCTCGGGCAAAAATGTTTATTACGGCCTGACCGCAAACGGAGCGCAGGAACGCCGACCCGCGCGCAAAGTGAGCGAACTGATTCGCGTTCTCGCGCGGGAAATGCCGGAAACCGCGCGCGATCGCACCGCGCTCCAACTCACTCTCCGCAAACGCCGCGATAAAGCGCGCGAGTATTTCGATGAGCTGGCGGGAAAATTTGGGCGCAGTTATGTTCCCGGCCGTTCCTGGCAGGCGCTGGCGCACACGCTGATCTCGTTATTGCCGGCACTAACTGTGGCCGATCTCGGCGCGGGCGAAGGAACGCTTTCCCAGTTCCTGGCGAAGACCGCGCGCAAAGTGATCGCGGTCGATAACGCGCCGAAGATGGTCGAGTTCGGCGCCCAGCTCGCCAAACGAGCACGGGTTCGCAAATCTCGAATATCGCCTGGGCGATATCGAAAATCCGCCGATCGCGAAGGGCACCGTCGATCTCGCCATTCTCAGCCAGGCTTTGCATCACGCGCATCCATCCCGAGCACGCGATCGCCAGCGCGCACCGCATCCTGAGGAAAGGCGGCCGGCTCGTCATCCTCGATCTGCTCAGCCACCGCTTTGAGCGCGCCCGCGAACTTTATGCCGATCACTGGCTCGGCTTCAGCGAAGTGCAGCTGCACCAATTTCTCGAAGACCGCCGGATTCAAGAATATCGAAGTCACAGTCGTCTCGCGGGAAAAACAGAGCCCGCATTTCGAGACCGTTTTTGCTACCGGTGTAAAATAATCGGCAGAAACCCGGCCTCTTGAGCGATTCATTCAAAGATTCACGTCTCAACGGTTTTTTTTGCGAGCTGCGGCGGCGCAAAGTTTATCGCGTCGCGGCTGGATACGGCGTCGTCGGCTGGCTGATTATCCAATTGCCGCGACCACTTTTCCGGCGCTGATCTGCCGCCGACGATTCTGCGGTTCATCATTATCGGCGTGCTCGCGGGTTTTCCGATCGCGCTGATTCTGGCTGGGCGTTTGATGTGGGCCGCACGGGATCCATCGCACGGCGCCGATCGCGACGGAAGCGGATTGTCCGCCGGCGCTGCGGCCGAAGCGCCGGAATTTATTGGTCCTGGGCGCATCGGATTGGTCGCTGGCGAGCGTCGTCGGCTCTTTGATCTTGCCGCGGCTTGCCGCGCAGGCGATCGACAAGTCGATCGCCGTCTTGCCCTTCGATAATTTCAGCGACGACAAGGCGAACGAACATTTTGCCGATGGCATTCAGGACGATCGTTCTGACCAACCTCGCGAAGATGCGCGACCTGAAAGTGATCTCGCGCACCTCGGTGATGTCGTATCGCGGACAAGCGCACAACATTCGCGAAATCGGCCAGGCCCTGAATGTCGCAACGGTGCTGGAAGGGAGTGTGCGGCGCGAAGGAAATCGGGTGCGGGTTAATGTCCAGTTGATCGACGCCTCGAACGACGCTCATCTCTGGGCGCAAATTTACGATCGCGAACTGACCGACATTTTCGCCGTCCAAAGCGAACTGGCGCGGGAAATCGCGGCAGCGCTCAAGGCGACACTCTCGCCCAGCGAAAGGAGCGGATCGAATCGCCGCGCGACGGAGAACAGCGAGGCGTATCTGTTTACCAGGAGGCGCACGATATTTTCACCCGGACCGGATCGGCACCATCGAAGATCTGGCCCGCAGCGAAGGACTCTACGAAAAGGCGATCCAGCTCGATCCGACCTTCGCGCTGGCTCAGGCGCGAGCTGTCACATCTGGAGAGCTGGATTTTTTACGCCATTGATCCGGTGGCCGCGCGCGGCGAAAAGCGCGGGCGGCGGCGCACGAAGCGTTGCGTCTGGAACCGGACCTGCCCGAGGCCATCTCGCGCTCGGTTATCGTCCATTATTATATAGAGCGCGATTACGACGCGCGCTCGACGAGCTGGCCACGGCGCGCAAAGGTGCTGCCGAACGACGCCGGCGTTTTCCGCGCGATGGCCGCAATTCAGCGGCGGCAGGGTGAATGGGACGAATCGATCGCCGAATTTCGCGAAAGCGGCCTCGCTCGACCCGAAAGATCCGGTCCTGATCGAGAACCTGGCGATGACTTACGCGGCGGTGAATAGATACGAGCCGGCGATGAATTTCATTAACCAGGCGGTCACGCTGGCGCCGAATTCTTTCGATGTCCTCGGGATGCGCGCGCGTTTTGATTTCGACATGAAGGGCAACCTCGAGCCGATGCGAAAATTGCTCGCGGAATTTCCGGCGAACGTCGACCCGAACGGCACGGTCACGCTCGCGCGTTATAACTACGCGCTCTACCGGCGAGATTTTCCGGAAGCGCTGGCGGTCTTGCAGCGGACGCCGTTGCCGGCGATTCATGGCGAGACCAGCGCGCCGCTGCCGAAATCATTTTTGGCCGCGCATGTTTATTGGGTGATGGGAGATTTTGCGCGCGCCCGCGCCGCCTACGAAGAAGCGCGGCCGAATGCGGAACGCTCGGTGGCCGAAGGTCCGGACGATCCCGCGCGGCACTCGTTAGTCGCGCTCATTTACGCCGGGCTCGGCCGCAAAGAGGAAGCGTTTCGCGAAGCCCAGGCGGCGATCGATTTGCTCCCGGTCAGCAAGGACGCTTTCGACGGCCCGATCTACGAACGCGCGCAGGCGCGGGTGCTCTTGATGTGTGGTGAGAAGGGAAAAGCGCTGACGATCCTGAAGCGTTCGCTGGCTGCGCCCTGCGGGGTCACGGTTCCCGAGCTGCGAATGGATCCGACGTGGGATGGGTTACGCCAGGAAGCCGGCTTCCAGGAACTGATCGCGGAACGAGGACGCTGAATCGTTGTCTGATTGACAGTGAGATGGCGTGCGCGGAATAACCGTCGATGAGCCGCTTCTGCAATCTCACATATCGTGCGCGCGAAATTAGTGCGGCTTTCATTTTCCTGGCACTCGTTAGTCTGGCGCGCGCCAACTGGACAGTGCGCGAGGTGCGCTCGGAATTTTCCCGCGATCGCGTGGTCGAACATCGGCAACTGCGCGCGGAATCCGAGACCGGCGCCAGCGCCGAGGTGGAGCTCGCGCTTTTCTCGACCAAGAAGGGCGCGTTGCGGGTAATTGATAATCCTGATGGCGCCGATGATCTCGCGCGCGCGATGCAACGAGAGAAAGCGATCGCGGGGGTGAATGGCGGTTACTTCGATCCGAAGGATGCGCCGGTCGGATTATCGATTAGCGCGGGGCAGGTGATCGCGCCGTTGCGCAAGGCGCGGCTGCTCAGCGGCGTGATCAGCACGGTCGATGGGCGCGTGCGCATTCAGCGAACGGCCGAGTTCTCGATGAAATCGAAACCGACCGCGGCGCGACAGTGCGGACCGATTTTGCTCGAACACGGAAAAGCGAGCGCGGGCTTGAACGCGACGCGCGCGGCTCGACGGACTTTTTGCGCAACGTTTGCGGACACGCGCGCGGCGCTCGGTTACTGCTCCGCGGTGACGCTCGCACAATTGGCGGAGATCCTGGCTGCGCTCGATCCGAAAGTGGAGCGCGCGCTGAACCTGGACGGCGGTTCCTCGAGTGCGTTCTGGTTCGAGGGTGCGGACGGAA
>CAVVSQ010000003.1:0-70051 GCA_963750865.1 uncultured Planctomycetota bacterium | reverse complement strand
TGGCCGCTTGATGGCGGCACAAGTCGCTAGGTTCGACCGTCTCGCCGGAGAGTGGAAATATGGTGACCTAAGCATAGGCGATGTCAAGACTGGTCGGCAATTAGCCAAATTGAAAGTTGCCGACCAAGGCAACTTCACCTTTTCAACCGACGACAGATTGCTCGCGCATACCGCCGAAGGCAAAATCCAGTTGTGGGAGATCGCATCGTGGTTACCCATTGGATCCCTCGACGCCGCCGGCAGCACTCCCGGTGGACGCATCACTTCGCTGGCGATCACGCCCGATGGTCGCACATTGGCGAGCGGCTACGCCGACAGCACGATCCTCTTGTGGGACGCGATTCCGGGGTCGACAGTAAGAGGTCACCCCGTTGCGGTGGCCGAAGCCGAAGGTCTTTGGACGCAATTGGTCCAAGAAAACGCTTCCCGAGCATACGCGGCCCATTGCCGCCTTGTTGATCACGGCGAGCGCGCCGATTCGCTACTCAATGACCGGCTGCATCCCCTTTTGGCTGCACCGCGTGATACGACCAACTCCTTGATAAAGTCGCTAGACAGCAACCAGTTCCAGGAGCGCCAGACGGCAAAGAAGAAACTGGCGGCCCTCGGCGAGTCGGCGGAGCCAGCGCTGCGCCTTGCTTTGAATACGAACCCCTCTCTAGAAACTGCGCAAACGCCTGGAAGCCCTGCTCCACGCGCTCGACCCGGCACGCCCGCTTCGCGGCGAACGCTCGGCGGGTGTCCGTGCCGTGCAAATCCTCGAACGGATCGGCACCCCCGACGCGACGAGGTTATTGGAGCGGTTGGCTCAAGGCCTGGAGTCAGCGAGTATTACACGCTCGGCCAAGGATGCGCTGGGGCGTTACAAAAAGGTTCATTAAATTGGGCCTAACGGTCCCACTTAAGCCAACGCTCTGCTCGAACTCTTCATGCACTTAACGGCAACGATTGGATGAAAGCAGTGCGTCATAGCACCTTCATTCACGGCCATTTACTTCTCGGTCGCGAGATTTCTGGAAACGACACTTGGCATGGGTCGTCGAGTAAAAACATTGGGCCGGATAATCGGGTTCACGGTTGTGCCTCCGACCTTCAACAACAGCGTCCCTTTTTGTTCGTCGATGTCCCAGCGGAATTCAATGCGGCGCGGCAGAAGCGCACCAGTAGGACCATCGACCCATGTCTCCTTGATTTCGGCGGCGCAGATTTCTCGGCCGGATGCGTCGTCGACCAGCGAATAAGCGAGGATTTGCGGAATCGGCGCCTGGACTGCCCATCGCTTCAGTATGACAATTTTGCGGATCGGTTTACCCTGCGGTGACGTTGATTTCTCAACGATTCGTAGGCTTTCCGCATTAGACTCAAGCTTGTATTTTTCGGGGCGACCATAATTCCCCAGACCTATCGTTTCCATTAGCCATTCAGGATCAAGGGGGAGCGCGGCCGAGCGCACACGCCCTGCATGCAGATCCTTATAGGAACAATAAACCTGATCGGGTGGCTCGGCCTTATTGATCCAGTACCAGAACTCGGTATCGTTAGAACCGATGTCAACCGCTAGGCTGCCAAGCATCTTGTGCTCAACCGAAAACGCCGGGAGCGCTTCGCTACCAATGCGCCGCGCATGCCGAAGGTCCGCAGTCCGGAAATAACGGTAAGTTCCAAGTCATCGCACCGGATCGATTTGACGCGTCGAGCGTTATCGTCCAGGAATGTCACCAAAGCGGACAGATTCCACGCCGGTTCAACAGTAGCTCTGTCGCCCGCTTCTACCTTTTGGATCGGACTTGGGGATCGGACATTGATGCCAACGTTTGGATAGACCTGAACTACGGCCGCACGCGCCGGATCCCCGGCGACGCTTAAATGATTGTTGGTCCGACTTCCAACGGCGAAGGCTCCGCCCAGAATTAGCGCCGCCATCGCCGCCGCCTTCAGTTTGCTTATAAGCATGCCTTTAAGCACTCCTTCCTTGAGAGCGATTACCGAAACCGAGACCAAACCAGTCGCCACCGCGTGACCCGCTGTTAACAGGGCGGCCGCCTTGACCGTGGCAGCGACCAGCGCAGGAAAAATGCGTTGAGGTGCTGGTCTGTTCGCACGATGGATACCGTCGACGCCGGCGGCGCCAGACAAAGGGAGAAGTTCGGGTGCTAACGCCGCGTGCAACGGTAAGCGCGACCTGCGCCGGTTATGTCCCGGTCACCCACCCGTCCGCCGCCGGTGACGCCTTACAAGCAGTTTCGGCCGCACATTGAGCTGGGCCAACGCTGCAACCCCTCTTCGACATCGGCAATTGGAAATGCGCGTCATCGAGCCGCGCCGTTTCATGTCGATCCTTAGTCATCCTCCTTATCTATCTCCCACAGAGCAAACACCTGCCCGGCAATAAACTGGTGCAGCTCGTTGCCCTGATAGGCGAAGGCATCGGCGGTTGCCGTCCACGGCTTATAAAACTGATCTTTGCTCAGCTGCGCATAATGTTCCTTATACCAGGTGATTGTGGGTTGCGGGGACACCAGCGCCATGGCCGCGTACATCTCCCTGTGAGGCCGAAAGCCACCCACCCGAATGTTGGCATCTCCGGCTAAATAATTGAATACCGGCTCAACGAGCTCGGCTTGGAGGGCGGGGAACTGTCCGTAAAGCGCCAGCACCAGAGCAAGTTGGGCATTATCCGTGAGCGTTGGCTCCGGCGCGCCTCGGAATGGACCGGTCCTGGGTGCGTGATGCGTTGCCAGCGCCCGCCAAAAATATTCGCGCGTCCGTTCAGGGTCGATCCTTTCAGAATAGCCCAAGAGGGCTATTGCCACCGGCCAGGCCGTCTGCTTGTCTATCCGTGGCGCAGTAATTTGCTCGAACGCCTGGCGGAGCATCGCCTTAGCGGCCGCTGGGTCCTTTTCGGCCAGGGCCATCGCCATCACCCCGTAGGCGTGGGCCTTTTTTATAGGACCGGCAGCACTGTATTTCGCAGTCAGGCTGTCCGCAATGCGCATGGCTCGGGGCAAATCAACTCGGGCCATGCGATAGCAGGCCATCACCTCCCACTGGAAAGCGTATTTGCCGCGCACGCTTGCTAGCATTGGTACCTTGATGAGATCCAACACCCGCTCGGCAGCAGCCGGATCTTGGCCGGACAACCGGTGCGCTATGTTGCCTGCATAATGCCACATCTCGCGCACGTCAGGGAAGCCCTTGAGCACGTTTACGGCGGCATCAAGGTCCACAAGAGCCAAGTTCTCGGCATAGATGCCGAGAATGCGGACATTCTTGTCCGTTAGCTTCGCGACGACGGGCTTCAACTCATCGAGAAGCTTGCCGGCGCCACACGGTCGCCCAACTGATGCAGGCGGACGCGCGATCCAGCTAACCATCTGTACCTGTTGACCGGGATACTCCAGGCCGCGTGCCTGCACGAGCAGCTTCAGCCAGAATCTGGCGTTTGCGCGGCTCTGGCTGGACCGCGTCGGCAATAGACACCAGACACAGGGCACGCAAGGCGGGTTCCTTGGCGACCGCGGCGGCTTCCAGGGCGTCATCGACAAGCCCAAGCCCGATCAGCACTTTCACACGGTCGCGCAGGTTGGTGAGCGCTTTGAGGCGGCTCGTAACAAACGCCTTGTCGAACGGAGCCAGCCGTGTGAGAGCTTCCACCGTTTGGGCAACGTCGCCCGGCTTGCCCGCGGGCGCTGAAAACCGGGGTCAAAAACTCCTTGAGCAAAAGGCCGCGTTCGTCGTGCGAGCGCACGACGCTGTGCAAGCGCGGGCCTGCAGGAGCACTTTGCGGCTCGCACGTGATTCGCGCTTCGCCGCTCTTGGGGACCACGGCCCCGCTTGGCCGATAGCCCTCTTTGTCCACGAAGATCAGGCGCGCCTCAGGGTGGATGTTGGTAAGGGTGAATTTCCCTTCGGCGTCCGTCTGGGCCTTCACGAGTCGCCCGTCGGCGTTATCGGACCACACCGTCGCACCGCTGACCGGTTTCCCTTGGTGATCCAGGACAACGCCCGAGACAATCGGTTCACGCCGCAGCACCACATCGGGCCAATGGAACGAGGCGCCCTCCGCAGGCGGAGCGAGCGTTTTCGAGTTGTAGGTCACCAGCCCTGGCGCCGAACGACGATGCTGTACTTTTCGCTGCGCGTAACCTTGGCAGGCAGGCGGAAAACGCCCTCGTCATTGGTTTTAATCGTCGTGAGCAGTTCTTCGCCTCCAAGCGCTAGCTGACCACCCATGCCCTTG
The DNA here is from genome assembly GCA_963750865.1 of uncultured Planctomycetota bacterium. GTDB lineage: Bacteria > Planctomycetota > Planctomycetia > Gemmatales > Gemmataceae > CAVVSQ01. The sequence continues at coordinate 65,811 of CAVVSQ010000003.1, read as the reverse complement.
GCGATCGGGGCAAGACCACTGTAACGCCTGCGGACGGTTATCTGGGCAGCGCCAACAGGTTTACTCGCCTGATCCACGACACGCCCCTCGATAGTCACCACAGCGTCCGAGCGAAGGACGATGCGCAGAAATTCCCGTTGCTTTGGGGCTAAATTCACAAGGCTAACGGTTGCCCGCTGGTCGGTCCATGCGGTCACGCCCAGTTGAGCGTCGACAGGCACTCCCGCAACGACAAAGCGGCCGGCGCTATCGGTAACAGCGAAGTCGCGGCCGTTTTGCAGCAGTCTACCATTTTTCCGCATCCAAACTGCGCAGGCGGGCGCCATCAACCGGCATACCATTCTCATCGACCGCTGCGCCTTCCAGCGGCTGCCCGCGCGTGAGCTTGATGGGCTGCAACTCGTGGACCCCATTTACATCCGAGATCCGCTCAAAACCGCCATTCGCCAGAGATGCCACCCACGGCGGGGGAATCTTAAGAATGCGGTACATCAACTGCCCGGGCAGCGCAAATCCTCGCACTTCACCATTGGCGTCCGAAACCAGGTTCTGGCCCGACAGTGCTATCGTTACATCCGCGACCGGCTTGCCCGAAGCCTCCTCCACGACGCGGCCATGAACGGCCATTCCGCGCTTCAGCTCGATTTTTACATCGGCCGTGGTAGCGCCTGCTTTGACAGTGGCAACGACTGCGTCTTGGCTCAGCCAGCCAAGTTCCTCACGCGGCTGGACAGAGACCCGAGCGCTACCAACGGCAACCGCCTCAATTGCGAAGCGACCGGCGTCATCCGTGACGGCAGTGGCCCGTCCTGTTACGTTCACTGCATCCCCATCAGCTAAATCTGCCGTTCCCGGTAACGAGGTGACAAACACCGGTAGTCCGCCTATCGCCTTCGAATCGCCGGCCACCACGCGTCCCGATAGGGTGCCTGCCTGCCGAAGGTGGATCTCTTGTGCATTCTTGGAAGCCAGATTGGGAACGTGCGCCACCTGTTTTCCCAATCCCGGCGCATTGATCTCGATGCTGCAGCGCAAGCGCGGCGGCAGACAATTCAAAGCCAGCGTGCCGTCATGGTCGATGTTTAAGGCGAGGGCCTTAATCAGGATCTTTGGCACCTTACGCAAGTCGATGTCTGCTGTTTCACCGGCGAGTCCATAACTCAACAGCGCGATCGTGGTTCGGCCGTCGAGGCGTTCGCCGCTCGGTCCCACGAGGCGCAGGCTTGCTTGGAGCGGCAGTTGAAGCTGGATTTTCAAATCATGAGCAGGCCGGTCGCCATCGCGGGGGCCGCCGAACCCTGTGTTAGCACGTATCACCGCACTTACGTCCGGCTCAGAGAGGGTCGCCGGCCCTCGGGCAACCCTGAAGGTGGTTGGAAACAAGTGCCACGCACAACGCCCAAGCAAATGCGCGCCTGGGTGGATGATTTGAGCAGCGATCAATTTACCGTGCGCAAAACTGCCACCGCGGCATAGGAGCGTTTCGCTCCCGCGCATGAAGACTTGTTGCGCGATGCGCTCAAAAAGGCGGGTTCACTTGAGGCACGCCAGCGTTTGGAGAAAATCTTGGGCCGCACCAATCCTGAGGGGCTGCGCCGCTGCCGGATGTTGGAGGTGTTGGAACAACTTCACACCGCGCCGGCCCGCCGGTTCTTGCAGACCCTCGCCGATCAGACCGAGGATTCCGTCATGGCCAGGGAAGCGGCGGCGGGAATAAAGCGGTTGGACGCGCAGACGAAAGTGAGCCAAGGGACGGAGGGGAAAATGCGCCGAGCGCTGAACAGCGCATTTTGACTGTGAAACTGTCCATTTCGCAGGATCGCCACTTTTAACTTGCTATCTCTATTGGCGCGGAGCTACAATCGCAGCCTCAGTTTACCATTATGGAGGATGGCAGTCACTTTTCGCGAGGCCCTTGCCGCTTTCTTGCGTTTAAGCCGGTTTACTATCTTTGAAAGGGGAGAATCATGGCGGATTCCAAGCAAATTGCCAGTCGACCCAGCGTCAGGCAAAGGACACTGTTGATTCTGCTGGCGAGCCTCTTCTGCATCTGGCTGGGCAGCTTATTCCTGAGCGGGGATGTCCACGCCCAAGCTTTCCAAGCCCTCCCAAAGCCGGCGTCGACGCCGCCTGCACCGAAAATGATGCCTCCACCTGCCGTCGCGGTCGCCCCGCAACGCATTGCATTCAACTTCAATATTCCAGCCGATATGCCGATCCAGCAGTTGTTGCCGCTGCCGCCGCAATCCCAGCCGACACAAGCCCCCCGTTTGATCGACGACATCTCCCAAGTTCCCGAGATCGCCTTCCAAGAGCCGCTGGCGAAATCTTCCGAGGCACTGCGCTCACGGCGCACACCATCGCCAAAATCAACCACCTCAATCGGAAGAAATCTGACGGGTTCATGGAAGCCCTGCTGCGCGAACGGCCCGATTTGGCCGGCTTGCCGATGGCCATGGGCGATGCATGTCGGACGAAAGGCGACCGCGCGAAGTTCTTCACGCAGGCGCTCATTCTAATTAAGCAAGCGAGAAATCGAGGCGGCAACGTGGTAACGATGGAGGTACCGGTTCAAGTTGCGGTGCCACAAACCGTAACAACGACGCAGAGGGTGGATACTCCTTCGCCGCTACCGCCAACGCCTGCCGGTAGCGCCCCTGTTTTAGTCGGCCCTCAATCGCAACAACAAGAAATGCGCGTGAAGCAACAGCGCGTGGAGCACCGCGTCGAACAACAGTTCGTGATGGTGTCAAAGCTCCAGCCGAACACCGACCCCGATGCGTTTTGGCGCAATTCACACAGCTGTGCTCTCAAGACGACAAAACCAATAGCAAGCTGGACCCAAGCCAATTGGACAGTGTCGTCAGAGCGCGCATTGCCGCCTTAATGCAGGTCTTGGCTCCCGATTCAGTGGCCGTGCGCAAAGGTTTAGTCAAGTACCTGGCCGGCACCTCTCACGTCGAAGCGACGCGGGCCCTTGCCAAACTGGCGGTCTTCTCCGCCGAAGATGAGGTGCGCCGGCCCGCCATCGAGGCACTCAAAGTGCGGCGTGACAAGGACTACACCGAAGTCTTGCTGCGCGGGTTGCATTATCCTTTGCCGGCCGTCGCCCAGCACGCTGCCGAAGCGATAAGCAAGCTGGAGCGCGCCGATCTTGTGCCCGAATTGGTTAGCTTTTTGGAGGAGCCCGATCCTCGCGGTCCGGTTTACAAAAGTGTCGGCGGCAAGGAGACCCTCCTCGTGCGTGAGCTTGTCCGCTTCAACCATCACCGCAATTGCCTGATGTGCCATGCTCCCGCGGTAGCCGGCGAAGTGCCGCCGCAAGTGACCACCGCCGAGGTGCCGCGTCCGGACCAGCCGTTGCCGTCACCGTCGGAAGGTTACAACAATTCGATCCCCGATGTCCTGGTACGGCTCGATGTCACTTATCTGCGCCAGGATTTCTCGCTGCTGGAGCCCGTGACCGACGCCAGCCCTTGGCCGGAAATGCAGCGCTTCGATTTCCTGGTTCGTACCCGCGTTCTCACCGACAAGGAAGCGAAGGCATTCCCCAAGCCCAAGGCCGATACACTATCGCCGTACCAACGGTACACTTTGGCCGCGCTGCGTGAATTGACGGGCCAGGACGCCGCCCCGACGCCCCAGGCCTGGCGCAAGCTTTTGAATATGCCCGCGCGGCCGACAACAACGTCATTGCAGAAATCGTAAAGCAGGTACCCGGCTGGTCGATTGGCGGAACGCCGTAGTCCGCAAATGGATGAGCCGGGTTTTTTGCGCATCGTATTGATGATTTTTTCCAAGATTTGCGGAGGGGTTGATGGCCCAGCGGGAACTACACTGAGGAACCCCAACCGGAGAGCCTCGATTATGGCGAAAGCGCTCGGCAATGTAGTGCGGCACATTAAAAGGTTGGCGGTGGGTGGTTGCGTACGGAGCGATCGCGACCTTCTGCAAAGCTTCTGGGCCAACCGCGACGAGCTTGCCTTCACGGCCCTGGTTTACCGCCATGGGCCGATGGTCTTGCGGGTATGCAGGCGTGTGCTGCGCCATGAACAAGACGCGGAGGATGCATTTCAAGCTGCTTTCCTCGTCTTCGCGCGGAGCGCGGCTGCCGTTCGCAAGCCCGACGTGCTTGGACCCTGGTTGTACGGAGTCGCGTATCGAACTGCCATGAAAGCCAAACGAACCGCGGCGCGGCGACGCCGCCACGAGACGCGCCAAAGCAACGTTGCATGTCCAGCTTCGGCCACATCGGCCTGGGATGGCATACAAGCCACGCTCGATGAGGAAATTCAGCGTCTGGCGGAGCCTTACAAGTCCGCGTTCGTATTGTGCGTGTTGGAAGGCAAGACTGGGCCCGAAGTTGCTGCCGTGCTCAACGTCAAGGAAGGGACCGTGTCGAGCCGCTTGACGCGTGCGCGGCAACAGCTTCAACGCCGCTTGCTCCGACGCGGCATCAAGTTGGCGACGGCATTGGCTGCGGTATCGGTTTCCGACCTCGGCGCCAAGGCAGGCGTGCCGGCATTGCTTGCGGAGGCCACGATTCGCTCCGGGCTCTTGAGCGCGGCCGGTGGAATGGCCACCGCCCAGATTCCTACACACATCGCCGCGCTGGCGGCAGGAGTAACCAGAGCCATGTTTTTGAGCAAAGCGAAGATCGCAACGGCCATGCTGGTGGCGGTTTCGTTGTGCGGTGGCGCGGCGGTGAGAATTCACCAAGTTATCGCCGGCCCAGAAAACCAGGTGGCGGGGCTCGAAAAGCGGGCGATGCCCGCTTCGGGAAAAGGTGAACCAGCCACGCGGCCAACGCCACACGACGATAAAGACACGGCGAGCTTTGCCGGCCGGGTAGTTGGTCCAGATAAAAAGGGGATGGCCGGAGCGAAGGTATATTTCCACTTTTTCACGCACCAAGATGAGGCCATTCCCGTCCGCGCCATAACGGACGCGAACGGCCGATTCTCGTTCACGTTGACGCGAAAAGACGTGCCGCTTTCGGCCGTGCCGTCACAGTCTGATCCACTGAAGACGGGGCATGTGCTGGTAAAGGCGGACAAGTTCACGATCACGTGGACCAACGTTACGAAGCCAACGCTTGATCTCATGTTTCAAGTAGCGGAAGACACAACTCCGATCACAGGACGGATACGGGATCTGGAAGGTAAACCGCTCGCAGGGCTTCGCGTCTCCGCCCTTTCGGCATGGGCGGCCGAAAACGCGGATCTTGCGCCTTTCCTGAAGGAATTGCACGCCGGCAAATCGCTTTATGACGCCGGTTTTAAGAACCTGCCAAATCATCTGGGCACAGAGATAGTGAATCGGAATGCGGCGCAGGCTTTTCCCGGAGACAACAACCGGCGCCGACGGAAGATTTCGGCTGCATGGCTTTGCCAAGGAACTTCTTGTTGAGTTGCGTGTCGAAGGCGAGAGGATTGAGACGCAAAAGATTTACGTCCTGACGAGAACCAAGCCCCACGACTTCGACAGCTTGCTAAACCCGGCAGTTCAAACGGACGATTTGGGGTTGGAAGGCCCTGTGGAGCGAGCACTGGTGCGCTGGAACGGTTTCGACCACGCCGCCCCGCCCGGCCAGACCGTGAACGGCACGGTACGCGATGAGGCGACGAAAAAGTCAATCCCAGGCGCCATTATTGAAAGTTATCTAGTGGCCGGATCTCAGCTTGCCGGCAATGCCAGTTATAAGACAATCGCCGACGCCAATGGTCACTATCGCCTGAGTGGTTTGCCACGCGCGGAAGGAAACGCAAATCCGCGTTCGCCCGCCGCATGATCTGCCATATCTCCCCGTCTTAAAAGACGTGCCGCCCTGGAAGGCGTCTACCAACACCATGGTCGACGCCAATTTGCCGCGTGGCGTTTGGGTTGATGTGACGGTCAAGGATAAGGCCACCAACAAGCCTGTCCATGGTTCCATCGGTTATTTCGTGCTGCCGGACTTGCCGTCCATGAGCCCGCCGTTTGACCGGCCATTTGCCAACACCTACGACGACTTTATGCCGGTCCGGTCGGACGGAACGTTCCGCTTCGCCGCACTCCCCCGGCGCACCGTTGTCGCATTTCGGGCGGAATTTGAAGAGTATCCGATACCCAAAGACGCCGGTTCGCTGGTATTGCCTGGCATGATGCCGGCAATCAATTATCAAGCGTTCTCGGAAATCTGTCCAAAGGCCAATCAGACATCGGTGAAGGTGGAGTTCTTCTTAAGTAAAGGAAAGATCGTTAAGGGCCAGCTTGTGGGGCCGGACAGCGCACCCCTTATCGCGCCGAGCCATCGGTCTTCGCGACGATTGGTCAGGAGATGTCAATCCTGCGCTGCAAACGGCTGAGTTCACCATTCTCGGCTTGGAAAGGCGTCGCCCCCGGCTAGTGTGCTTTGCCCACGAAGAGAAGAAACTGGCCGGCAGCATCGTGATTCGCGGTGATGAGAAGGAGCCGATAACCGTTAAGTTAATGCCGTGGGCAATCGTGTCCGGTCGTTTGCTCGACACAGCGGGCAAACCGATCAAGAACGCTACCTTGTCGTTCATCGAGATTCCGCGTCGACAGCCGGACCAGCCAAGACGCTGGATGCGGGAGTGCACGTTGTTATGCAATGGGGTTACAAAAGTTCACCGGACCCCACGCCGCGTACCGACGATGCGGGTCGATTTCGCGTCACCTCTCTTGTGCCCGGGCTCAAATACAATCTTGCTCTCGCGGATGACAAGAATGCAGCAGTCCCCGACCAGGTGAAATGGTTAGGGCTGGCGTTCTCAAATTTGGTCTTGCAACCGGGTGAAACGAAGGAACTGGGCGACGTTAGGCTGCAACCGTTTCCGAAGGAAAAACAACGTACCGGAAGGTAGCGCAAAAATAACGCGGCTCTTTTTCGGCTCTCGGGCAACTATTAATAGAGCAATCCAATAGTCTCTGGGAGCCGCATTGCCATGGCCAAGACATCCGTCAGTCCCATTGCGTCCATGATTCGGCGGCTGGCCGAAGACCACCAGAGCAAGACTTTATCGGACCAGGAATTGCTCCGCCGGTTCAGCGCCGGCCAAGATGAAGTGGCATTCGGCAGTCTGTTGCGGCGCCATGGGTCGATGGTGTTGAATGTTTGCCGCAATGTGGCGGGCTCGGAGGAAGATGCCGAGGACGCTTTCCAGGCCACATTCATCGTCCTGGCGCGGAAGGCCAAATCGATCAAGAGGCTGGCGTCAGCGGCCAGTTGGCTGCATGGGGTGGCGTATCGTACCGCTCTCCATGGTCGCAAGACGTCGGCCACTCGCCAAAAACATGAGCACCGCGCGGGCCGCGCACGCGGTGGGGAATTCGCTGACGATCTATCCTGGCGCGAAGCCCAGCATCTGATTCACGCGGAACTAACCGCGCTCCCCGAAAGTTACCGGGCACCGCTGGTGCTCTGCTTCCTGGAAGGCCGGACCCAGGACGAAGCCGCGAAACAGCTCAACATAGCGAAGAGCACGCTGAAGAAGCGTCTGGAACATGGCCGCGCACTGCTCCGCATGCGACTGCTGCGCCGGGGGCTTGGGCCGGCTGCAATCCTGGCAGCATGCTCGTGGCCGGCGGCAACGGTTTCGGCGTGTCTGCCGAGAGTGCTGGCGACCGCCACGGTCAAGGCCGCCACCGCATATGCGGCTGGACACACCACTGCCGGGCTAATCTCGGGCCAAGTCACGGTTCTCGTGGCGAGTGCGATCAAGGCGACTCTTGCGACGAAGCTAAAGGTAGCGACGACGGTGTTGTTGGCGCTGGCGTTGGTGCCGACATTGGGTGGCCGGGCGTTTCAGGATCGGCCGGCGGGCGATGTTGCTATCAAGAGCGCTTTTAGCGAACCAGCACCCAAGCCGGCAGCTCTCAAGGCTGCTCTGCGTAGTCCGGCCGCCGAAGCGAAAACGCCAACGCCCGACAAGGACTTGATCGTCTACGGTGGTCGCGTACTCGGGTCAAACGGAAAGCCCGTCGCTGGTGCTGGTTTGTACATGACGAGAGGTTATTCCTATGCACACCGGCCGATTCCATCGCCAAAATATGCGACGACTGGGCCTGATGGCCGCTTTCGCTTTACGGTTCCCAAAGAGGAGTTTATCGAGGACTATACCGTCGTCGCGGCCATGGCGGCAAATCACGGGGCCGGCTGGGTCGGTGTTCCGCACGACGGCAAGCGCGACAATTTAACGCTTCAACTGGTGGACGATCCGGTGCCCATCACGGGCAAGCTTATTGATCTGGAAGGAAAACCAATTCCGGGGGCCACTGTGCGTGTGCTGCAAATCAGCGCGGCACCCGGCGACGATCTTGGCCCATGGCTCGAAGCCGTCAAGACCAAGAAAGCCCTGGCCTTGGATCTGGAGCAGAAGTATCTCCCCAATGGGACCATCGCGTTATCGCCGACGGTCACGACTGATTTGAATGGTCGCTTCCGTCTCACGGGTATGGGCGGTGACCGACTCGTCAGGGTGCAAATTGACGCGCCGACCATTACCAGCCAGCAGTTCTGTATTTTGTCGCGGCTGGGAAAGGCATTCGAAGTGATTCACCGCGAAGGCCGGCCCGATTATGGTGAGTCTTCCCGGGTCCTTACCTATCATGGAGCCGATTCGCAATACGTGGCGGCGCCGTCCAGGCCGATTAAGGGCATGGTCCGCGATAAGGACACGAAAAAACCTTTGGCCGGGGTAGTGATCGAGAGCTTAAAGTTCTCCAACGACCCCATTTGGGGCATGAATATCGTCCACACCACGACCGATGCGCAAGGCCGTTACCTGCTGACTGGCATGCCCAAAGGTGAAGGGAATGAAATCAGACTGCTCCCGGGTAACGACCGGCCTTATGTGAGTGCCCGCGCTCCGGTGCCCGATAGCCCTGGCGTGGACCCCGTGCAGGTCGACTTCGAGTTGAAGCGCGGCATCTGGATCGAAGGCAAGATCACCGATAAGGTGACTGGCAAGCCGGTGCGCGCACAAGTTGAATATCACTCCTTTTACACGAACCCGAACCTAAACGACTACCGTGGTTTCATCGCCTCGGGTTTTAACGCGGTGCGCGTGAAAGAGGACGGCTCCTATCGGACCATTGGTCTGCCTGGGCCGGGTCTCATGGCTGTCTACCATATGCCAGATTACCTTTTGGTTTCCGATCGCGACGATGAGTTCGGGGTCAAAGAGAGCTCTCTCAACACAGCTCCGTTCGCCATGACCATAATGGGCAATTACAGCGCCGTCGCCCGCATGGAACCGGCCACGGGACTTGAGTCGTTTAAGTGCGATATATCTCTTGACCCAGGCTGGAAGGTCACGGGCACGGTGCTTGGGCCTGACGGCAAGGTCATGCCTGTGGAGGGGCCTGGCGCCGTGACTGGCTGGGGATGGGGGAAAGGTAAAGACTTAAAGAAGGACGAGTTCACGGTGTGGCCGTTCAACCCGCGCCGGCCCCACGACATTATCTTCCGTCACCCGAAACTGGGACTGGTCGCGAAAGCCCAGCTTCCCAAAGAAAACGGCACTCCCATCACGGTTCGTATGGAACCTGGCTCAACGGTAACGGGTCGCTTGATTGGTGCGAATGGACAGCCGCGGCCAAGTGTGAAACTGGCGATGGCGGTCCGCTTGGAGGGCGGTCGGGATGGTGACAGGCTTTACCTCGAAGCCATCGAGACCGACCGGGACGGTCGATTTCGGATCAACGCGCTATTACCCGGCTATTACTATCGCTTGACCGACGACACTAGAAAATTCAATTTTGGCACTACGCTTCGTTTGGGCCACACTACAGACCTGGGTGATGTGAGAATACCGGGAAAAAAAGAATGACGGTGATTCCAGGAAAATTGCCGTACACTGGCAATCGTACACGCCTAATGACACCGCGATGCTAGTGACGTATCCCGTTTACAAGTTTCGCGATTTGCTCCCTCTCCCCCTGTACTCGGGGGGAGAGGGCCGGGGTGAGGGGGGACAGCGTCCCTCGGTTGGACTCGAACTTTGCGTGGGAAACTAGCCCCCCTCACCCCCAACCCCTCTCCCCCCGAGTACAGGGGGAGAGGGGAGCTGGACGACGGGGGCAAAAATTGCGAACTGGAAACGGAATAAAAAAACCAAAAAAAGTCGCTACTTTCGGGTCTCTCAGGCAACTATTAAGGAACGATCAACTTGCCCCGGAGAGTCAGCGTCATGGCCAAGACAAGCGAAAGCCCGATCGTACACATGATTCGGCGTCTGACCGAAGACCACTGCGTCAAGAGCGCTGCCGGACCAAGAATTGCTTCGCCGGTTCACGAGCGCCCAGGACGACGCGGCCTTTGCCGCCCTGGTGCGCCGCCACGGACCCATGGTGTTGGACGTGTGTCGCATTGGGGCGGGCAATGAGGCCGATGCCGAAGACGCTTTCCAGGCGACTTTTCTCGTGCTGGCGCGGAAAGCCAAGTCGATTCGCAACACGGCGTCGGTCGGCAGTTGGCTTCATGGCGTGGCCTACCGGACCGCTCTCCAGGGGCGCAAGGAGTTTGCCCGCCGCCGTAAACACGAAGGCCACGCTGCCGCACTCCAGCGGCCAGGAATCGGCCGGCGACCCGCCCTGGAGCGAGGTCCAGCAACTCATGCATGCGGAGTTGACCGCCGTCTCCGATCCCTACCGCGCGCCGCTGGTGCTCTGTTTCCTCGAAGGCAGGACGCAGGATGAAGCCGCGAAACAATTGCAAATATCGAAAACCACGCTGCGAACGCGCCTGGAGCGCGGCCGGCGCTCTCCGCATGCGGCTGCTGCGCCGGGGCCTTGGGCCGGCTGCTCTCCTGGCAGCCTGTTCGTGGCCGGCGGCAACGGTCTCGGCGTGTCTGCCACGGGCGCTCTTGTCCGCCACGGTCAAGGCCGCGACGGCATTCGCGAGCGGAGAAGCCACTACCGGGCTGGTCTCGGGCCAGGTCACGATCCTCGTGGCAAGTGCGCTCAAGGCGACTCTTGCGACGAAGCTAAAGATAGCGACGACGGTGTTGTTGGCGCTGGCGTTGGTGCCGACTCTGGGTGGGTGGGCGTTTCAGGCTCAGACCGGCGCACGAGGTTGCCGCCAGGGGCGCCGTTAGCGCAACCTACACCCAAAGCGGCAACGCCCAAAACCTGCTCGCGGCCGCTCAGAAAAGCCCGAAACAAAAATCGCGGATACTTTCGGGGCGCGTGCTGGACGTGGCGGGCAAACCGGCTGCTGGAGCGAAACTTGTTCTTGTTGGCTGCCAGCGAACCACCAGCTTATGTCGGCAAATCCGCAGCCGACGGCAGTTTCAAGGTAGCGGTTGCCCTCCCGAAAGCTGGCCAGTGGCATTATCTGGTCGCCCGCATTGACGGTGCCGGCGTTGATTTCATTCGCATCCCGGAGAAGCTACCGACCAAGCCCATTGAGTTGCGCGTTGTCCGCGATCTCGTTATACGGGGCAGGATCGTAAACACCGAGGGTAAGCCAATTGAAGGCGCCAAAATATCGGTCACGCTACATAAACGCCTACGCCGACAACTCGCTCGATTCCTTTCTTACCGAGTGGAAGAAGCGGCACCCCATGTCGGGGCTGCCGTATGGAGTGAAAGGCATTGACGATGAAACAGATTTGTTCCTCAATACGACCACCAACGCGGATGGGCGGTTCACTTTGGCCGGCACCGGTGCCGAACGCCTCGTGCAGCTTCGTATTCGTGGGGCTGGCATCGCCAGAGACCGACGCGACAGTAGTCAATCGGGAAGGTTTTGACCCGAAACCGTACAACCGGGCGACGGCCGACAACATTGCAGCGATGAGAGGTTTCGCTCTCAAATGGCAGCTGGACGGGCCCGAGCTGAAGGTCGTGGCCGAAGCCGAGAGGCCCATCCGCGGCGTGGTGAAGGACGTCGATTCCGGTAAGCCACGGCCCGGGGTCAAGGTCACGTTGTCGCGCGCCGGCACCGAGCTGTTGTCGCCGGTGGTGAGGACGACGACCGACGCCGAGGGCAAGTATGAAATCCGCGGCGCCCGCAAAGCGCAATCGTATGGGCTTGAAGTGCGTAGCGACCCGGCTGCGGGATTCATGGCCCGCCAAGTCCACGCTAAGGACACTCCTGGCTACGAACCAATCATCGCCGACATCAGTGTCAAAAAGGGCGTCGTGGTCACGGGCCGGGTGATTGACGCTGCGACGAAGAAGCCGTTGCCCGGATGGGCGACGGTTGAGGTACTGTCCGCGAACCCATTCGTGAAAGACTACGCGGAGTTCGATGCGTCCGCTTTTGAGGACTCGGAGTACACCTCGCCGAATGGGACGTTTCGCGTGGTCACCATCCCCGGCCCCGTGGTGTTAATGGGTGGTCCGGACCGGCGTAGAATGGCGGATGGGGAGATCGGCTACTTCAAATACAAGCCGCCCGTTCAGGATCCGAAGTACCCGCAATATTTTGGTAAACATGGGGGCAATGCCGTGTTTTACGGCCCAGGAGGCAAGATTGGGCTATTGCAAGGAAACTTCTGCAAGGTACTCAACATCAAGCCTGGCGCCGACATTGTCACGCAGGATATCATCATCGAACAGGCAACGGCTTTGCCGGTGAAAATCCAAGATAGAGATGGCCGGCCGCTGCCCGGCACCTTTGTCACAGGTATAAGCTGGGTGGAATGGCATGCGTCCGGTGCGAATCGAGAAGGACACCTGCGCGGCCTATCACCTGGAGCCAGGCAAACCTCGGCTGATGGTGTTTTACGAGCCGACCAAGAAGCTTATTGGCAGCTTGGCCTTAAAGGGAGATGAAAAGGTACCGGCTGTTGTAAAGCTAGGACCGCCTGGCGTTATCAAAGGCCGCTTGGTGGGTGAAGACGGAAAGCCAGTTGTTGGAGTTGCCGTCAACCTCTACTTCTCCGAACGCACCGCGGAGGAGATTAATGATCACATCCATCGCGCCAATTTGGTCGAGACCGATTCGGATGGCAAATTCCAAATCGACGATGTCATTCCGGGGGCCAACTTCTCCATCGCATTGAGGCGACGGCCGGCAGACTTTCGAGCCGCTGGTGAAGATGGAACAGAGTTCGGTCCGGTCGGGCGAAACACTCGATCTCGGTGACGTTCAGGTGAAGAAGATGAACGCAAGCAAATGACACTGACTAAACCGACAAGTGGATTCCTAGGTAATATGCGGGGCATCGCGACAAACGGGGGATGTCATTCCAGGAAATGTGTCGTTCGTGGGAACGGAATCGTAAACGTCTGATGGCCTTCAGGTTAGGTTTGTAAACGAGGACGACACGGGCTTTTCGCGAATGTCGTCGCGCGATCCTGGCCGGGTATGAGGTACTCGCGAAAGCACGGTGTCCAAACCGCTTGCCAGATTCCGTTGATTCTCAAGAGGCTCTTAATCAGGGCCACGTCGTGGCAGTAACGGTTTTTTACCCATGGATATCGCCGATCACTGGCCGCCGTACACGCCCTGACGCCGCCGCCCCCTGGAACCTCCGGCGTGTCGTCCACCTGCATCGCCGCGCCGGCTTTGCCGGGACCTGGACCGAGCTTCAGCGCGACTTGAGGGACGGGCCAACCGCATCTATCGACCGCTTGCTCGCGGGGCGAGCTTCGCTACATGCTCCCGCTGAATTCGCGGATACCGCCGAACTGCTCGCGGACACGGCGGTAGCTGCCGGCGACATCAATCGCCTGCGCGCGGCGTGGTTTTATCGGATCGTGTTTGGTCCCGATCCGCTTGCGGGAACGGCTGACACTTTTCTGGCACAATCATTTCGCCACCGGCTATGCCAAGGTGGGTGATGTCGGCGCCATGCGGCGGCAAAATGATGTGTTTCGGCGGCTGGGCCGTGGGCCGTTCGGCGATCTCTTGAACGCCGCGGTCCGTGAACCGGCACTGCTCGTCTATCTGGACGCGCCGACCAATCGTCGGGGACACCCGAACGAAAACTTGGCCCGCGAATTGATGGAGCTATTTACGCTGGGTGTTGGCCATTTTAGCGAGGACGATGTCAAGGACGCGGCTCGAGCGCTGACGGGTTGGACGGTGGACGAAGGGCGTTTCGTCGAGGCCGCCGACCGCCACGACGCCGGCGAGAAAACGATCCTCACTCGGCGCGGCCGCTGGACAGGCAGCGACTTGTTACGAATCTTGCTCGAACAGCCGGCCACATCCGCGCGCCTGGCGGCCAAGTTGTGCGGCCTATTCTTTGGTGAGACAGCAGTTCCGGCCGATGCAGTGGCGTCGCTGGCCGCCGGGTTGCGCGAGCGTCGGCTTGATATTGGCTGGGCAGTCGAGACGATCCTGCGCTCGCAGCGACTCTTTGCGGCTGAAAACGTTGGCAACCGCTTTCTGGGGCCGGTGGAGTTTATCGCCGGCGCGGTCCGGGCACTGGAACTTTTCGATCCGGCCCCAAGCACCTTGGCGCTGGCCGATTGGTCGGCCCGGCTTGGGACAAAACCTGTTCGATCCGCCCAACGTCGGCGGCTGGCCGGGCGGGCGCGACTGGATCAGCCCCCGATCCATGATTCTGCGGACCAATTTCGCCGTCGCGCTGGTCGGCGGCACCGGTGTCGGTCGTCAGCATGCATACGATCCGGCCGAGACAGTCCGCCGCCATGGCGTAGGCGCTGATGACATCGTTGATTTCCATCATCGGCTGTTGTTTGGTACCGACCCCGCAAGAGAGTCGAGCCGGCGCTGGCGCTGGACTAGCGGCCGATCAAATGGTGGCTACTCTGCTCGCCTCGCCGCAAGCGCAACTGGGATGAAGTTTTTCTAAAGGAGATTTGCCATGCTCAACCGCCGTGATTTTTTGCGAGCTTCGTCGCTCTTGGCTTCGCGCCAACGGTGCCGGTGTTTCTGGCCAAGACCGCCACCGCGGCTACCCATGCCAAGGACAGCCGCGTGTTGGTCGTCGTGCAACTTGATGGCGGCAACGATGCCCTGAATACGGTTGTCCCGCACACACGACCCCAACTTATGCCAGGCTCCGGCCGACTTTGGCGGTGCGGCGAAATGACTTGATCCGTCTCAACGATACGTTGGGCATGCACCCGGCGCTGCGGCCGTTGGGCGGACTTCTTGAGGCCGGCCAACTCGCGGTCGTCCCAGGCGTCGGTTATCCCAACCCGAGCCGATCTCACTTCACCGGCATGGCCGTCTGGCACACGGCTCGACTCGACCCGGCGGATCACACGGGTTATGGCTGGCTGGGCCGGGCACTCGATCCGGCCGGAGCGTCGTCGTACGCGGTCCACGGCAGCGTGCCGGGTGCATTGCGCGGCCGGCGCAGCCGAGCCATCACGATGTTGAGCACCGATGAGATGCGCCTGGCAAGCCGCCGCGGTAGCGGAGAACGCGGCCGGGCGGGAACCGGCCCAGCGGACAGCGCGCTGGCGTTCGTCCGTCGCCAGGCGCTCGACGGCTATGCCACGTCCGACCGACTCGCCGCCTTGGCTCAGGGGGCGGAAGCGGGGACGTTATCCATCGACGGAATTGGCGCAGCGGTTGCAACTCGTCGCCCGGCTGTTGCGAGCGAATCTGGGAGCGCGTGTCTTTTACACCGTGCAAGGGGGCTATGACACGCACGCCAGCCAGCGGTTTGCCCACGCCGATTTACTGGGCGAGTTTGCTCGGGCCGTGGCCGCCTTTTTCATGCGGACTTGCGAGCAGCGAGCCTCGCCGAGCGAGTCGTGCTCATGGCCTTCAGCGAGTTTGGCCGCACGATCCGGGAAAACGCTTCGGCAGGCACCGATCATGGCACGGCGGGATGCGTATTCCTGGCAGGTCCAGGCGTCCGAGGCGGCGTCTGCGGCTCCATGCCCAGCTTGACGGAGCTGGACCAGGGAGAACCCAGAATGACCACCGACTTCCGCAGGGTATATGCCACCGTGCTGGAAGACTGGCTCGGTCTCGGCTCCAGGGACGTTTTAGGCGGCCAGTTTGAGCGGGTTGCGCTAATCCGAGGTTGAATCAACGCCTTGCGCGACACTTCGGGGACCCTGGTCTCGTCAGGGTACGGCTAACATCATGGTTATGCGAGAATGATAACCCCTGGGGGGAGCGTTCCCGCTACCGCACCCCGTCGATCAAGGCCAATGGAATGGGCCGCCTCGATTCCGTGATGAAGGCCCGATCCCCATTGCGAGTAATGATATCCACGTTTGACAGGACGATAACGAGATTGCCCTTCGCCGAATCGATTTCTAGCGTGCCCGTTTCCGCCATTTCAATAAGCTCATACTGTCCGCGGTCATCTCGGTGAACAATTACCGGGCGAATAATGCGGCCCTCCGTTACATCCTTGGCGTAGATTTCGCGGTTCGCCTTTTTCAAGTTGAGGCAGCCGGTTTGCAATTGGTCGTACAGGCCAATTAGAACTCCCTGGCCGCCGCCATCGATTGGCTTGGCCATTTTCGGCGAGTCCGCTTGACGTTGCGTTGGCTTAGGATTCACGTCGGCCCGCACTGGGGAAGCCGCGATTGCGTCGCCAGCGGATCGTACTCGCTGGAGGACGAACGTCACGCGCCGCGAGCCTTCCGCTGCGGTGAAGTCATCCGGAATGGCAGCCTTTTCATTTTCGAGGTTGCAGATTTTTAACGTGTCGCCATCCAGGGAGTAAATGCCAACGATTTTGCGGCCAACGCTCCTGAATTTGCAAATCTGCACGATTTGCTTGGGCTTTTTTGTGCCATCCAACTTAAAGCTTAGTTCTTGCTCGGTGTCGGCATACATCATCAAGTCGCCGACAAAACTCAGGTGCATTGTGTGTTCGCGATCTCGCATACGCCGGCAAAAGGGGCCATAAGCTCGGGTGCCGGAATCCCGATTTTGCTAAAGCGGCCCACCCAAGGGACTCCGGGTAAACGAACTTCCGAACGCCTTCGGAGAGAAACACGACGCCGAGAATGAGGCGGATCAAGATGACGGCGGCAGAAGCGTCCGTGGCGAGAAACTTGCGAAAAAATGTCATGGCGAAGCCTCCTTTCCCACAAAGCCTCGAATTACTCTTTCACTAACACGGGTTCGCGAGGAGCTTCTCGCCTCAACTCACCGATGCCGGTGCCGGCCCACCTACAATGACACCAAGGAGTAATCGTCTATGCCCGACATCCCCGACCGCAACACCTTTGCATCACTTTATTCCGGCCAAGCCCCGTGGGACATTGGCCGACCGCAAAAGGCTTTTCGCGACGTGGCTGACCAGATCACCGGCACCGTCCTCGATGCCGGCTGCGGCATCGGCGACAATGCCTTATTCTTCGCAGAACGGGGCTGCCCTGTCACGGGCATCGACTTCCTGGAAGAACCAATCCGGCGAGCCAACAAAAAAGGCCACGAATCATCCGGTTGACAGATCGTTGAAGTGCAGCGAACCTGGTCCGGCGCGAGGGATCAGGCTTCGTAGACATCGAAAGCGATGCTGATCCGCTGGCCGCCAGCTTGAAACGGGATGGTGCGGTGGAAGACGTACGAAGGGAACAGAATCATCATGCCCGCGCGGCTGGACGGTTCGCACGCACGGCTCTCGGCGCAGAACATAGGTTTTCGGAGGCCGGCCGAACTCAATCCAGCCGGCCTGGTCCTGGGCCGAGCTTCCCATCGATTTGGGCAGCTCGACGTAATAGACCCCGCTGAGCCAACCCCGGGCATGCATGTGCGAGGTCTGGTGCCCGCCGCTTTGAAGAATCGTCGTCCAGGCATTCAACTCATAATCACGAGGCTTGCGGCTGAAAAACGGGTCAAGGGGACCGGCCGGCAACCGGCTGATGAAGTCGTCAAGTTTCTGCCGCAGCAGGCGCTCGAACACTTGGTAAGGGAGCGTCGAGTGCGCGTGTAGGCGACCCGATTGCCAGCCGGCAGCGCATGGTCATCCCGAACGGCTCCCAGCGCAGCGACGGATTCGACCGCAAGTCGGCCGCCAGGGCCGCGTTGAACGCTTCCACGCTGGTGTACTCGGTGGGTACCGGAAGAATTTCGCAATAAACCAGCCGGTCCAAGTCCACGAGCTGCCGGGCGGCCTCGTCGTCGCCCAATTCGCGCAAGGCGTCGTGCTCCGCCGCAACCAACTTGTTGGCAAAGCCCACGCACAAGCGGCCCCGCCGGGCGGCCAGCAGCGCGGAGGCAGCATCGCCGGCTTGCAAGTGGGCTGCCGCCAGCCCGGCATGCACGTCGGCCAATTTGGGCTGCAAGTCCAAAGCTCGCTGAAATGCGACAATTCCGTCGTGGCACTTGCCTAGGTTGATAAGGTACGACCCGAGAGTGGCTTTTAGCCCCGCGTCCGCGGGCGCCAGCTCGATGGCCCGGTGCATCATGGTGATGGCTTCATCAGGGCGGCCGGTTTCATACAACAGTCTCCCCAGGTTGGCATGCGCTGCAGGAGACGCGGGTTTCGTTCCAGCGCCCGACGATAGCAGGCTTCGGTTTGGGCCGCCTGACTTTTGAGGTGGTACAAAACCCCCAGTTGTTCGTGCAACTCTCCTTGATCCGGGTTTTTCTGCGTCGCGTCGTCAACAAGGGCCAAGGCCTCATCCAGGGCGCCTTGCCGTACGCGCAGGCTGCTCGACTGAATTACATATTTCCACACGCCTGGGGCATTGGCCACGGCGGCGCCAGCAACGCTAGGGCAAGGTCGGCGAGGCCGCATCGTTCGGCCAGCCCGCCCAACAGGTAGGACGCCTCGGCGTGGCCCGGGTTGGCAGCGAGCACCTGGCGATATACATGCTCCGCCTGCTGGGGGAGACCTGCCTGCTCGTACTCCAGGCCAGTCCGCAAGAGAGAAGTGAGGTCGGCCTGCAAGGAGACACCTCCTGGCGACGTCGGGCGAACGACGACGCGCATCGCGTTCCGCCTACACACACAGCATACCACGGAAATTCGTCCGCCGACAAGAGGCGGTCATTCCCATCAATCGCCGCAGCCAAGGCCGGCGTTGGCCCAAGAGCAAGTATCGCCGACAGATGAAACGCCGCTCCATCGCCGCAAGTATGGTCAGCGCTGGCAAGCCGAAAGCGCATTCTCGCGTCACAAGCGCCTCCTATGATAACTCTTAACTAGCACTTGCGGCCGCTCGGGTAAGATTGGTGGCCTTACTAGCGGCTCAAGCTCTGGTGTTGTCGCAATTGGATCAAATCCTCATCCTCGCTCGCCGTTGCCAGAATGACGTCTGCTAAATATTTGGCATAATCGTGGCACAATAAGTGAGGCCGGCCCGTTAGCTACTGTGGCGTTACGCGTACCTTTGAATGATAAAGGGAAAAGCCGAGTCCAACCATTAAGCGTACGACCCCCAGATAAACGAGCTATTCACGCCGCGGACCATCCTCACGAGCAATAGCCTTGTGGATGCGAAGCAACCGCGCGAGCATGATCGACGTGACCATGAACAAGCCGAGCACTTTTCGTCGCGAATATCGCCGCCATCTCTGTGCAAGTGCAAGACTAAAAGCATGGACGACTTGATTCCCTCAGTTCACCTCAAAGGCCTTAGCACCCGGATTTCAACGAGGCGTCGGTCGGCCATCCTGGGGCCGCAAGGCAAGCATGACTCGCGGACGTAGATGCTTACTTAGCCGACGCGGTTCGGGCGACATGGGGAGTAGGAGCCCAGCGTCATGGCCTTAAACAAAGTTAACGAGTTCGGGGCTGCGGGATCGACGAGAAGCGGAGATCAAGGGGAAAGGCTGATCGAAAAAGGTATGGTTCGGATCGATTACGTCGACGACTTCCTTGGCGTCTTGAGTCGGCGTACGCCGACGCGGACATAGCGTGCCTCGCGCGGTGCGGGGCGGTTTGTGTTTTTTCAAACACGACCGCCCCGCAGGGGGCGGTCCCATCGGAGGACTACCCCATGAGCGCTTTAGCCTCTTTTGTTTCTCACCCAGGCGCCGACTTGCAAAATCATTTCATCAGCGTGCTTCCGCGCATTGAAGACCAAGCCCGCTTTTATTTTCGAAGTGTGAAATGCGTCGGGCGTCGTGCCGATTGCATCGCCGAGACGGTCGCCGTGTCCTGGAAGTGGTTTTGCCGGTTGGCGCAGCGCGGTAAAGACGCCACCCAGTTCGCCGCCGCCTTGGCTCACTTGGCGGCGCGCGCCGTGAGAGCTGGGCGCCGCGTCGGGTTGGGGAACGCGTCAACGACGTGATGTCTCCGCTGGCTCAGCGCCGCCACGGCTTTGTCGTGCAATCGTTGCCAGATACACGGCGCGCCTATGAAGACCTCCAAGGCGATGGTTATACACAGCGCATCCATGACCTCCTGGAAGAGCGGTTGACAGACAACACCACGACAGCACCTGCGGAGCAGGCGGCCTTTTGAATCGATTTTCGGGCGTGGTGCAGGACCATGACGCCACGCCAGCGTCGCATCATCCACGCCATGGCGCAGAACGAACGCACCAAGGATTTGAGTCGGCGGTTCTCACTTTCCACTGGCCGAATTTCTCAAATGCGGCAGGAATTCCGCGATGATTGGCGCCGGTTTGTCGGCGACATCGAAGCGCAAGTCCCGGCCTAGCGGCTCGGAACGCGGTTCCACACTGCCACGCGCTTTACGAAGAAGTGTGAGCGCGACAATTCCGCGTCTCTTACTACAGGGTCCTGCGGCGCTTTGCCGCTTGACGAAGAGTTGCCTCCCGATCACTCTCCACGCGGCCATCGTCGCGGAGCATAAGGAGACTTTGGACATGTTAACTGAGGGGTGGCGGCAGTAAAAAAATGAAAAAAAACGTACCCCTTTCCATACCCCTTTGAGAGGAGTTTGCGACTAATTCGATGCACAATAATCATAATAAGCACGGCCTAAAAAACCCCATAACCACCACTTAATTAGTGTTTTATGTAAAAAACGGTTTAATGGACGATACCTGCGCTTCATTAGCAACAATGAATGGGGTTCAGGAGGTCGGAGGTTCGAATCCTCTCGCCCCGATTGACATATCCTAACGAGCAACCTTCCTGACCGGTTCGTGAAGCCGGCGGCAGGGCTGTTCCTGTGGAACTTGGCCCGGCATCCAACAGGGATGCTGGGCCTTTTATTTCCCTGCGGCCTGTAGGTCAATTGTTGATCTAAACAATTAATCGACCATCCGCAATTCGGACGGGGTCGGATCAATTGAAACCAATAACGGTCGAGCCATGTGGGGAAACGACACGATGGCCTGCCCGGGCGCAAGCCCCGACAAGCGATTCCATAACCCGTCGTCGATACCGCTCACGGTGCGGCGCAACGTGCTTATAACATCCGAGTCGGTGATCTTGTGAAGGATATACGAGTTCACGAGCCCGAACACCTGCCGTGGCAAATGTTGCGGCGAGCTGGGTGACGAAAACCAGACCCAGCCATCGTTTCCGCCCGCGTTTGGCAATGCGCGCGACTTGTTGAATAAGCTCTTGGTCTTCTCGATGCGCTCCGCACTCAAAAACTCGTGAGCTTCTTCGATGATGATGAGCGTTCGAGTTGGCGGTGCCGCTTGCGGATGGGCCTTTTTGGCTTGCTCGTATTCTTGATAAGCTTCGTCCTGAGCGTCTTGAACACCGTGCAGCAAGTCCGCGATGACGATGTTGGTCAATTCCGACATGCCGGAATCTGAAAGGTCGACGACAGCAACTGCTCCTGGTTGCAACAAAGTCTTGTAATTCAGAGGCAAGCTTTGCGTGGAATCCGTGTCGAATACTTTGAGCCGATTCATGCGATGAAGTTTGCCGAGGAGAGCGCGCCAGGATACGGCGCTATCCGGCCGGCACCCGCATAAATCCTTGTCCGCATGGCGGCTTTGCCTTCAGGACTTGCCAGCTTGCGATTGTAGGATTTGAATTCGACTTTGTTTCCCGACTCTTTGGTCTCTTCCCGTTTAGGCATCTCGGCAACCTGGAGGCACGCGGATACAACATCAATCATCCACGAAAGCGTCAGCCTCGGGTAGCCCCTCTCGAACTCATCGATCTCCATGGCTAGCCGCTCTTGGTCGGCGTTCCCCTTGGCCGGAAAAACCTCCAGGTCCCGCATTAACTCCTTGGCAATATCATATGCTTGCAGAAAACGCTGCTCTTGCGCCTCACTCAATCCCAAGATTTCGGCAGCGGCGTAGGGCGATAGGCGCGCGAATTGAAGCGAAAATGGTTCGACATGGGGATGGTCAGGGTTGGCTGTTTCCCGCCCAACCAGATGGTACAGCGTCATCCGGTCCGCCGGTATCCCCAGAGCCTTCAAGCCGCGTTCGTGTAAGCCAGCCAACATGTCTGCATTCTTAGTCGGTTCATGGAGCTTGGTATATTCGCCCTCCACGTCGAGCAAGATAACCGCCATATCTGCGGCCTGAGCCTGCTGAATGAGCCGGGCAATGGTGGTGGATTTGCCGCCCCCCGTGGTACCGAGCACGGCTGTATGGCGTGGCAGCACGAACTTCTTGTCTGAGGGAACGCCAACGACCACATTTTTGTAGCCCACCACCATGCCGAGACGAATGTCGCCGGCAACCTTCAAAACCGCGGCGGATTCCTCGTCGCTTAACAAGAACACCGGGCTGTTCGGCATCGGGCGCAGGCGCGGCGGCGTGAGCGTGCCGTTGGCGAGTTCCTCTCCCAGGATCGAAATTTGCAGGCGCCCATGAAAGGGCGGCTGGTAAATGCCGCCGCGCGTCGCCACGGTAACCAGCATGTGCGAATCGCCGCGCAGGCTGTCGGGCTCGGCGAAGGGTCCAGCTTTGACGATGCCAAGGTAATTTCGCCCGTCGCCCGAACTACGGCTTTTGATGCGGACGAGCGCTTGCGATGGGGCCGCTTGGGCGTGTTGTTGGGGCAGGACAACAGTGACAGTGTTGTCTTCACTTCCGGGCAAATCGAACATCGTTGTTCCAATCGACCCTTCGAGTTCAGGATCCGGAGCGATCTCGCCGCCGGCTGATTCGATTTCCGCCGCCAACCGTTCGCGCACGCTCGGTCGAGCAAGGGAGGCGCCACCATCCTGCCCCGTCGGTAGCGGACCGCGGAGTGCTGAACTATCAAACAACGGTCCACCGGGGCCATCGGGATCGGACCCTGCCATGATGCCTTACCTCGTTAATGAACGCGCTGAGATCGTTCACTAAAAAACCGATGTTGGGCGCCTGCCACCGCATAGGCAGATTCGGCAAGCGCCTCCAAACTATCGCCAAACACCGACGAGCAAACGTGTCTGGCCATTTCGACCAGGAGCGGAGTGCCCTGGGCCCTCAGCAGGCTGTCGGCCAGCACGATGTGAGCTGCGATTTCCGAATGGTCCACATGCGCGTAAAAGGTCTGCGCCGGCGCCATGAGCGTCGTTCGGTATAGTCCCACCACAACCTTGGACGCGACCCTCTCGATGAAGCGTGGAATCCACGCGCTCGCCGGGATAGTCTCATCGTCCCATTGCAGCTTTGCAGAGACACCCATTTTAAACCGCTCCTGATGCAGCCAATTGCCGAGTCGCTCCTCCAACGTGCCGATGATGGCGTATTCCATCGGCCGCAGCGCCTGGCCCAGGGTCATAATCAATCGGTCACGCGGCTCAGCCGCCACGAACACGAATTTCTGGTGGTTTTCAATCAATTCCCGGAGCACCGCGGTCGCGTGGACCATGAGATCGAGATTACCGCCGCCCGTCAAAAGCTCATAGGGGACTGGATTGCCGCGGCCCATGCGCCAATTGGCCTGCGAGCGACGCAGTAGAATGGCGCGTTGGGCGTATGCCAGTAGCGCTTTTTGGACCAGCTCTCCCATTTGGTCATCGCCGGGCGGCCGAGTGGAAGAATCACGTTTCGCTCGGCGTTCCAGGAATTGCAGCCATTCGTCGACATCGACACTCTTTTGACGAAGATCGCGCCGAAATAGGCGCTGACCCCAGCTGCCTTGGTCGCCCCGATAGGAGACGAGACTAACGCCAATCTGATAAATGGTCAGCGGCAGCGTGTCATGAATTTGCATCGCGCCATCGCAGGCCTCGACGCCGCCGTTAAAGAGCAAGCCCCGGAGGACCTTCTCGATATCCTCGTGCGTCGTTGCATGCTTGCCGGCGTGTCTCGGCATATTGGGCGCCGCCGCAAGACGTGGATAGAACTCCTCGCGAATCTGCTTTTCTTTGGCCGTCTCGAATTTGCCCGCTTCGCGAACTTCATTCTCGATGCGGCGATATTCCTGATTCAAATCATTGCCGAGGCGCCAGGTGTTTATATCCAACGTTCGCCGCAGGTCCTCGTCGAATTGCTCCTGAAAGTTCTTCGAGGAAATGAAAAAAGGATCGATGTTTTCGGTCAGCGTCGCCGGTTCCGCAGTGGGCAGGTGCTTGCCATTTGTTGGCCTCTCGGCGAAATTAGCCATGATCCCCCTCCACTGGGTTTAGGCAAGCCGTTTTTGCTTGCTCGCGCATGTTCTTCAAACGACTGAGAAGTGGATCGGCGTCGGTGGAGGGCAACAGCATCCCCGCATAGCGAGCCGCCTGAAGCGCCGGCAACCCATAAAACAGGCCCAGTCTTTCAGTCAACGCCTCTCTGCTCGTGAGGTTTTGGGTGAGCACGTGCTCAGCGGGAGCTAACAGTTCATATGCCAGACAATCTGCATCCTTTTCCGCCTGTGCGATGGAAGCCGTTGCAGGGTTGCCCTCAGTGTCCCTTTCCATCAAGTGCAAATGAAACTCGGTGGGTGTAGTGCCCAACAACGCCCGGACCCGTTCACCTTCGGTCGGCGGCCTTTCGCCCTCCAGCACTTCGAGACCCGGGCGCCAAGACGTTTGCGTATTTGACGCCGCAACGACCAATAATCCCGCAGGAAATGGGCCAGTTCATGGGCCACGGAAAAGTTCTGCTCGGCTTCCGCATCCGTGCCGTCCACGAATGCAAAGCCATGGCCGCGGTAGGGCGCCAAACAACCGCGCAAACGGCGATCAACGCCTGGTAGATCGCAGACTCTACCTGCTTTTTGAAGCCACTGCAGGGCCGCATTAATGCTAAGCTTTGGCAGCAGGATGATCGATAAAGGCACGGCCCGCGCAATAGAACGCCGCAGATTGCGCGGAAACGGCTCAACCGTTTTCGCCCGTTCCCAAAACAAGCGCGCCAATTCGGAACTCCAAAGCGGCACAGTCACGGCTTCTTTCCTTCTGCGCGATCGATGTCGCCGTCGCGCACCGCCAAGAGCGTTGGCCCTTTAACACCTTGCTTCATTTCGAGTAGGGCCTGGCCACGCCGAACCGCCTCGGCTAACGCATCGGCATCCAACGAAAACCTGGCGGCGACGCGCTCCAGATCCTCGCTAAACGAATCCGACTCCGGCAACGGCGCTCGGCACAATCGGACGAGAGCTAGCTCGTCCCCATCACAGCGCAGCTTGCGCGCCAAAGCCAGGTCGCTGAGAGCCTCGCTCTGGGCGTAATGCTTGAGCGGGCAGCCAAGGAAAAAGGGGTCATCGTGCACCCGTCGTGCCAGGTTTTCCAGATGCGCATCCATTCCGCTATACCCTCCTTGCGAGACGCTTTTTCAGTTTGTCCTTCACACGCTTCACCATGGCGCGTTGATCTTTTTTCGGCAAATGGGCAATTTCTAGGACGGCGGCGAAAGACGCCGTCTGCCGCTCACCTTGCAGCATCAACCGCAGCACACTGGTTTCTGCTTCAGATAAGCCAACACCCGCCTTCGCGACCATTTCACTGCCCACGCCGGCAGTTGCCTCCCGCTCCTGTATGCGCAACGAGGGGTCGTCGTCCTTCGCTATGTATTTCCAGCCATCCGGAGAATGTTCGACATTTTCCAAGCTGATTTGTCTTTGGCGGTGACGTTTTTCCCGCGCCAGAAGATTTTGCAAATCTCCCTGCGCCGACATCTTCAAATAGGCCGTAAGCCGCGTACCCCGGTCAGGGTTGAACGAAGTCGGGGATTTCATCAAAGCGATGAGCGCATCCTCCGCCGCTTCGATGCACATGTCCGGGGGAATCTTGGAGCTGTTTTTCGCGACGAGCCAATGAAGCAACGGTGCCAAAAAGTTAAGCGCTAGATCAGCCGACGCCGTGGCATCGCCGTCGTTTAGACGCCGATGCAAAGTCAATTCTTCTTCCGGACAAAGTAGGCTTTCGATCGATGCGTGCATGACGTAGGACTTTCGTGAGTTTGCCGTCAGCCTGCAAATCGACAACACCAGCCAGTATAAGGCAGTGAATAGCTTACCTCGAAAACCCTGGCCGCAACACCCTGAATAAGAACCAAGCCGTAGAGCACGTCTTTCGTCAAAGAGCAAATTCCTGTCGAACTTTCCCTTCGCAACGGGAAACTACTCGGCACAGTCGATGAGTTTTGAACGGTTACCGCATCGTTTAAGCTACACCGCTTGTTGAAAGGCGCCCCCCATGACCACCGATGACGATTTGATTCCTGTCCGTGCCCTGAATCAAGTGACCTATTGCCCGCGGCTCTACTATCTCGAATACGTCGAGGCCGTCATGCCGATCAATGAACACGTCGAGGACGGCCTGTTCCAGCATCGCCGCGTGGACGATCCGAGCCTCCAACACCGCTCCCGTAAAGAAGGTGAAGTCGTTCACACACGCAGTGTCCAGGTCGGCTCAACGCGCCTCGGTCTCACCGGCAAGCTGGATCTTGTAGAGGAAAAAGACGGCCGCGTTTATCCCGTCGAGTACAAACGCGGCACCGGCCCGCCTTCGAGCGATGGTCCGCGCTTTTGGGATAACGACGCCGTTCAGGTCTGCGCCAAGCGATGTTGCTGGAAGAAGAGCTTGGCAGCAAAATTCCGAATGGCATTATCTATTACATCGGCAGCAAGGCCCGCGTCGATGTGCCGCTCGATGCCGATCTCCGTGACAAAACGCTGCACGCCATTCAAACCATCCGCGAACTGCGACATGCGCGACGCCCCGCCCGAGCCGCTGCCTTGCGAACTACGCCATCGCTGCTTCGGCTGCTCCCTGGCCCCGATCTGCCAGCCGGAGGAGACCCTTTATCTGCTGGGCCGCCAGCCATTGACTCCCACGGAAGAAGCCGCCGCCGGCATCACCCGCGTCCTCCCGCAGACCGATGACGGTGCCGTCCTCTATCTCCAGGAACCCGGCTCCCATGTCGGCAAACGCAGCGAGCACCTGGTCGTCCGCAAGGACGGGCAGGAGACCCAGCGCGTGCCGATCGCCGCCATTCGCCAGGTTGTCGTTTTCGGCAACGTCCAGGTTTCCACCCAGGCCCTGGAGTGCCTGGCCACCCTCGAAGTTCCGGTGATCTACATGACCGGCTATGGCCGCTTCATTGCCGCCCTTCAGCCGGCGCCGACGAAAAACGTCCTGCTGCGCATCAACCAATTTCGCCTCTTCGCCGATCCCGCAGTACGCCCTGAAGTTGGCCAAAGCCGTCGTCAAAGCCAAGATCGCCAACCAGCGGACATTGCTCATGCGTTCGCTGCGAGTAACGCGGCGTGCGCCCGCTGCATCAGCGAGAGGACCCAGCCGAAAACGGCACGCGCGGCAGTGACGAGCCGGCCGCCCGCGACATAGCCGACCTTTTGACGCGCCTTGACCGCATCGCCGACCCGGCCGTCCTCCTGGGCACGGAGGGCCAGGCCGCCGCCCTGTATTTCAGCCAATTCCCGCCGCATGCTCAAGGTCCCCGTGCAGACCAAGGGCGGACGCAGCGGCTTCGATTTCAAGTCCCGCAACCGCCGACCCCCGCGCGACCCGGTCAACGCCCTTCTCTCCTTCGGCTACGCCCTGCTCCTGAAAGATTGTTTTTCCGCGCCTGTGCACCGTCGGCTTCGACCCTTATTGCGGCTTCTTCCACGTGGGCCGGCACGGCAAACCGTCGCTCGCCCTCGATCTGATGGAAGAGTTCCGCGCCATCATTGCCGATTCGGTCGTGCTGACGCTCATCAACACCGGCAGCCTGACGCCGCAGGATTTCCTGGTCTGGGGCGAAGCCTGCCACCTCACCGAAGAGGGCCGCAAACGATTCTTCCAAGCCTACGAACAACGAAAGGCAACCGTCGTGACGCACCCGGTCTTCGGCTACAAGATGAGCTATGGCCGGATGCTCGAAGTCCAGGCCCGCATGCTCGCCGCCCACGTCCGCGGCGACATCCCCGCAATACACCGGCTTCACCGTCCGCTAGCAGGTCTGCCACGTCCAGCTCCGCTCTGAGGTAGCTCCGAAGAGCGCGGGTATCACCTATAGAAACCATGGACACCTACCTGGTCGCTTACGACATCTGCCACCCCAAGCGCCTCCGCAAAGTCGCCCGCACCTGCGAAGACTTCGGCTTGCGCCGCCAATACTCCGTCTTCATGTGCCGCCTCAGCGCCACGGACCTGGTCCGCCTGAAAAGCCGCCTCTACGACCTGATCAACCTTCAAGAAGACCAGGTGATCTTCGTGCCCATCTGCAACCGCGACGCGGAACAGCATGGAGTCCCTGGGCCGGCCTATCGAGAAGTTTGACGCGAAGGATGTGGTGATGGTGGTGTGAAGAAGGGAGAAGGAAGAATGGATCGTGTTTTTGTAACCGGCTTAATCCACGAACGCAATGTTGTTCGGATGAACATCCTCCATGAATATCCCATAGGTTTCCAAAACCCGGAGGATCGCCTGTGCCTCAGGCCAATGTACGCCAAATTGCTCGCGCTTTGAGTCCTGCCAATCCGCCATGACTTCCTCCGAGAAGTCGAGAGGCCGGTCCAAATAGGCGCCGGCGAAATCAAGCACGAACGGGCGGCTGACCACGGTCATTTCGATGATCCACGCATTGTCATCCGAGTGGAGCAATCTGGGAACATTGCAACCGCGAATTTCCGTCACGTCGTTTTCTTTCAAGCGGAGATAAACGTCTCGTTCACGGACATAATCGGCTTCTCGTTCATGTGCCTTGATCGCCGACAGACCTGTTTTGGACTGGTTCGCCGCGTCGAAAACGATACCATGAACACCGAATCCAAGCTGTTTGCCAACGACCAATCCATGGCGGTTGGCGTATTCCTGAATTCGTTCAAGAAGCTCAGTTTTACCCATGAACACGACCACTTCAAACAATCATGGCCACTCCGCCGACGTTCGAATGCAACTGACCGTCGACGGCCACATCTTGCCAATTTCCCAACTTGGTCCCGATTTTCTTATCTTGAAAAATGTGATCGACCACCCTCCCGCCGAAGCCGAAATCGCCGTGTGGGTCGATGGCCACGAGAGACGCTGGAATATTTGGCTAGCCGAAGGCATCCAAGCCGGGCAGCGAAGAACCGGCATTTCCCGCTGTCCCAGCGTCAATGGGTCCACGGCCCGCTGAAGGCGGCTATAGCTCGGCCCGGCCCAAAAAGCGAACACTTCACCGCATCCGCGCGCAGCACGCCGCGGCGATTACACGGCGATCTCTTCCACGAACCCACCTTCGGGCGAAGCGGGCTCCTCCGCCGGCTCAAGATACAACTCAATCGCCTCACGAATGTTCCGCCGGGCTTCCTCGATAGAATCCCCCTCCGAAATACACCCCGGCAAAGCCGGAACATACACCGTGTAACCACCTTCATCAGAAGGTTCAAAGAGGACTTTCAAGATCATGGAAAAACTCGCCGGCTTCAATGGGTCCACGGTAAGTCCGTGGTTCAAATCGGGAGGATTGGAACCAACCCTTTCGCAGGAAGAGCTTCAATGGGTCCACACAAAGATTATGGATGTAATCCTGATTCTATTGTTGACGAAGATGTTGTCAATCTTTATCTTCCTTTGAAAGGGTTAAGGGAAAACAAAATGTCTAATTTAAAGGCGTTAACAGGAAACTCTCCGTTTCCCTGGCAGGAAGAGTTGCTCGAGCAGTTCAAGAAGGGAATAATTGAGCGTTCACTCGACATTCCAACCGGACTCGGAAAAACCGCCGTCATGGCAATCTGGCTTGCCGCCCGCGCGAGGGCGGGCATTGCCTCGCCGGTTGGTGTACGTAGTTGATCGGCGGCGGTGGTCGACCAGGCCACGGAAGTTGCCGAGGGACTCCGGAAATACGTTAAGGACGATGGGGAGTTCAGGGAAGCGCTCGGCCTCGGGGAGCGCCGCTTCCTATCTCTACGTTGCGTGGCCAGCACGTTGACAATAAGCAGTGGCTTGAAGACCCCACCTGTCCAGCCATTATCGTCGGCACGGTTGATATGATCGGCTCACGTCTCCTCTTCGAGGGTTATGGGACGTCGCGTAAGATGCGACCGTATCACGCTGGCCTCCTGGGAATAGATACCCTCGTGGTGCTGGATGAGGCCCATCTTGTTCCACCTTTCGAGATGCTTCTTGAGACCGTGGCCGAAGGTGGCGTAGCTTTCGGCCCCCGTGACGCGGCCCTTCGTGAGATCGTACCGCCCGTCAAGCTTTTATCCCTATCCGCTACGGGGCGCACGCGAACGAGTAAGCCATTTGCCTTGACTGATGCCGATCTCAAGCATTCCACGGTGAGACGGCGACTCGAAGCTTCCAAGCGGCTGACCATGATCCCACTCGAAGAGCAAAACAAGTTGGCCAACGCTCTGGCGGAGGAGGCGTGGAAGCTCACCGGAAACGGGGCGACTCCTTCGCGGGTAATTGTCTTCTCCAACAAACGCGAGGACGCAGTGGCGGCGAAGGCAGCCATCGACGATCTCGCGAATGGGAACAAGAAAGAGGGAATTGCTCCCGCGACAATCCAGCGACAACTCTTTGTCGGAGGGCGGAGAGTCTTTGAACGCGAAGGTTTGGCAGAATGGTTGAAAAACCATGGCTTCCTCGCAGGCACCAAGAAAAAACTGGCCCAACCTACGTTCGTCTTCGCGACCTCTGCAGGCGAGGTAGGCGTCGACCTAGACGCCGACCACATGGTGTGCGATCTCGTTACCTGGGAACGCATGGTGCAGCGTTTAGGCCGTGTGAACCGGCGCGGCGAAGGTGATGCCCGTGTGACCGTCGTTGTCGAACCAGAGCCGAAGCCCAAGAAAGCTGTCCAGGATGCACTGGCTAAGACTCCAAGCGATCGAACGGCGAAGGAGTCAGCAGCCATTGCGAAATATGAGGGCAGTTAGAAGATACGCGAGCGATTCACAAACCGTTTGAACTTCTGCGACGCAAGCATGGGGCAATCGATGCTAGCCCCGGGGCTATTCGAGAAATGAAAATAAATTCCGAGAACGACCCGACCTTGCGTGCAATTCTTGAGGCCGCTACCTCACCGGCTCCATTGCGACCGGCTCTTTCCCGCGCATTGGTCGACGCTTGGTCAATGACCTCGCTTAAAGTACACACAGGGCGACCGAAGATCGATCCATGGCTTCGCGGATGGAAAGAAGATGATCCGCCCCAGACGTCCGTAGTCTGGCGAACCCATTTACCCATCCGTTTGCCTGAGCCCGAAACTCGCAAGGCAATCGACACGTGGCACCAAGAAATTGAGGCGTTTTTTGAGGCCGCTCCGCCGCATGCGAGCGAGTATCTTGAGACGGAAATGTTCCGGGTCGTCGACTGGCTCGAGCACAGAGCATCTACCCTGCTAAAAGACACGAAAGGGCAGCGACCTATTGACCGTTCGGAGGAGACGAACGATCATCTACCATCCCTGAAAAGAACTGACGTGGCGGCTGTTGCACTCACTCCGGCTGGCGACATTCGAAAGGTACTCGAGCCTCGGCGATTTCCTTTTCGAGAGTGACGACAAGAAGGCAAATGAGCGAAAAAAGGCTGCCTTGGAGCGTAACCTGGCTGGCGCAACGCTTGTCGTCGATGCCCGAATTTCTGGGCTTTGCGATGGACTACTAGATCCGAAGGCGGAAGCTCCGTTTCCCATTGCCGACAAGGATGCTGAGCCATGGCTCCCGCCTATCGACAACAAGCCAGTGATTCGCTTTAAAGTGCAAGTTCGCAATGCCGATGCCGAACCACCTTCCCAGGATAAATCGTGGCGGCAGTGCTTTCGGTTTGCTACCCATTTTTCTGAAGATGGTGATCCCACACGATGGCTATTTGTCCTCAATTGGCGTGACGATGCGGTCATGGAGGATGCGCGATCGATGGGAATCCTTCAACTCCTTGAAGAGCATCAGCGACGAGCGGAATCGGGGGCCCGCAAGATCGCGGGGCGGCTCCGGTTGCCCGATGACTACACGAACATGCTGGCGATCACGGCTCGGCTGCACGACGAGGGCAAGAAAGCGAAGCGCTGGCAGCGGGCTTTTAGTGCGTCCAAGGGTGGCGGTGTTTATGCGAAAACTCCCGGCCCACTTAACGTCGCTCTGCTCGATGGCTACCGCCACGAATTCGGATCGCTTGCTTTCGTTGAAAAGGATTTGGGCTTTCAAAGCCTATCTCCTGAACGCAGGGAACTCGCACTCCATATGATTGCTGCCCATCATGGATTCGTGCGCGCCTGTTATCGGGATCAACGGCTGCGAGGACTCGCCTCCCTCGGCCCTTGAAGAAACGCGCACGGGATATCGCCTTACGCTTCGCAAAATTGCAAAAGCGATGGGGGCCTTGGGGGGCTAGCATGGTGGGAATCGCTGCTGCGAGCCGTAGACCAGGAGGCTTCGCGCGATAATGACGGAAGAGATTCCATTGTTGCGAAGGAGGTGGAATGATGGCAGAATCATCCATCCCAGTTGACTTGTTCAATCCCGGACAAGTTTTCGCGTGTTTGGGCTTCCTGGAAGCCGCAGAGGTACTGCTAGGAGAGACTGAAGCGGGTTTCGATTGGAGCGACGAGATGAACGTGCGCTTCATGCTCCGCGTGAATGGCGAAGCCAACCCCATCGCGACCGTTCTGAAATTCTTGACGCACGCCAAGGTCCACTCGATGGCTCCCGCGAACTCAGAACTCGACACCGAAAAATGGGGCGTTCCCACAAGGAGGCTATTGCACGACGCTCCTTTTCCGTTTCCTTTACCCTTAAGCCCGGCAACTCTCCCCACCGTTTTGGAAACGTCGGAATCCGATCGAGCGGACGCTCCCGAACGGATTGTTATCGATCATTGGGGCGAAGAGCGAATCGTAACCTCTTGTGATAACGTCAAATTCTGGGCGGGTGCAGGAGGATACCCAGGCGCGGCCCTTGCTCGAGATGCGCTCAATGCAATGCGATCGCTTTGCGGCCAAGCTGAAGCGGCCCCATTTACTTTGGCGACAGAGCAGACCAGCAGTTTCCGATTCGACTGGCGTCGCGACTACATTCCGATCGACATTGGATTCTCTCTCAATAATCACGCTAAGAGTCGCTTTGCTACCGTTGGGTTTCCATTGGTGGAAATCTTGGCCGCGATTGGGCTAGCGAATGCGCGGCCCGAAAGAGTTTCCTCGCTCGAATATCGCTATGGCGTGATCGGCGTGGCTAGCAGTTCGGGCTTTCACAACTTGCTTGATGCCTCCTTACTTCGGGCTGCGCTCGGTGGCCCGAAGCTTCCCTTCCCGCACGCGCACCTTTCGTATGCACCTGGGTTGGCCAGGAAAAGAAGGGCAGGCGCGTTGCATAACCACCGTGACACAGGAAATCAGTCTATGACTACTTTGAAATCTCAAGATGATCGGACTGCAGAGACGCCGGTGACCGAAAAACTCCTCGACGAATGGGCTATGGACTCGAATGGCCCAGTCGCTCTGCATCTAAAGCAGAAGCTTCTCCCCGTTGAGAGCGTGGATGGAGTTGACGGCATCGTCTATCCGCCGACCTACGCCGATATTGGCTATAACATCGACACGCTCTCGGACGGCACCAAGGTCGCCCTGATCGATAGCGTTGGGTCGCAAGCAAACCGAATGGAACCGATATTTAAAGCTGCGTTCGGCCCGGATCCCGAGGCGTGGCTCGTACCCCAGATCGAGATAGTACTTCATACGAGGGAACTGGAGGAAGCTCCGTCCGAGGAAACCCAAAAGATAAAGGACAAGAAAATCGCCAAGGAGGTCCACAAGGAAAAGCGCTCAATTCTAGATCTGGCGAAGCCGGAGCGCGGATGCAGTTATTCAGTCGTCGCCAACGCTGTTGGATAGCGTGTCAAAGGCATTCCAGACGCTCCACCGCACGGGAAATGCCGGGCCACTATGTGCACTGGCGCCTACGTCGCTTGTGTTTGGTGTATGGGACTCGCGTGGCGGCACCGGTGAAAAGCGCCGCGACTAATCCGAGCCATTATCCGGGCATGGAATGTTGAAGAACTCCATGCTGCCGCTCAGTTTAACTCCATCTGGAAGTCCCTTGACGAGGCCCAGCAGAAACAACTTAGAGAAGAATCTGGCAAGAAGGGGAAAGCGAAACTTTCCGATAAAGGTTTGGCGGATGCGCCGGCGGTGTTTCGCAAGACCAAAATTTCTGCTTACGATCGCAATGGAATGCCGAACCCAGAGGCACGAGTTCTTGGCGGAGTTCTCGTAAGGGACCGGATTGAACGCGAAGTCACCGTGAATCTGGTGGCTCTGCGCGATTCGCGGTAAGGATCCCGAAGAAACTAACTTCATCCGCAAGTATCTTCTGAGCCTTTCTCTTCTCGCGGCAACGGCAGATATTGATCTCTTTCTGCGAGAAGGCTGTCACCTGCGGTACACGGGCGAAGACGTGTGGTATTCCGTGCCTCGCCGCGGAGAGCCAAGTCGCGTCAACCTTTCTTCGGACGCTGGGCGGATGCAGGTTCAGAAGTATGCCTTGACCGCCGTCCAGCATTTCAAGAAACAATGGCCAAAAATACTTGAGCATGCCTTCGATATCAAGGAAGCCAAAAAGTTACTCGCGAAGAAAGACGACGAAGTGCTTGTCGAGGAGAGCGACAAATGACACGGTCTGTTCTCATCACAGTTCGCCTTCATGAGGGGCGCTACCACGGTACGGGCGACTGGCCACCATCGCCCGCGCGGCTCTTTCAAGCGCTGGTGGCCGGTGCCGGCATAGGCGGGCCGCTTGGTTCTGAGACTTCAGACGCGCTTGAATGGCTAGAAAGCCGCGATGCTCCGATTATCGCTTCACCACTCAAGGCTGATGGTCAACGATTCACGAACTTCGTCCCAAACAACGACCTTGATGCAGTGGGGGGAGACTCGCGACGTATCGGCGGAATTCGAACTCAAAAGGTGACTTGCCCGCGCATCTTCGACAATGCCATTCCGTTTTTGTATGTCTGGATATTCGACGATGATGACGAGTCTAAAGCGCTGGCAATCTGTGAACTCGCCGAACGTCTCTATCAGTTCGGACGCGGCGTTGATCTGGCCTGGGCCTGGGGCGAGTTACTCGACGATGAAGAGGTCGAGACGCGGTTATCGGATTATCGGGGACTCGTCTCTCACCCTTCGACTGGTGGCGGCGGCCAGGAATTGCCATGTCCCCGGCCTGGATCACTTTCAAGTCTCAAGGCGCGATATGCGGCGTACAGCGAAAGATTCATGACGGAAGAAGATGGCAAGGCAGGTAAGCAACTTTTTTCGCAGGCCCCAAAGCCTCGTTTCGCTCAGGTCGCCTACGAAAGTCCGCCGACGCGTAAAGTTTATGAACTTCGCGAGAGCACCAGGGAAACTTCATTCGCTGCGTGGCCCTTGGCACAGGCATCCAAGCTGGTGCTTGGGCTTCGCGATGAAGCCGCCGAGCGGCTTCGGATTGCTTTGCCCGATCGGATTTCGGAGATCGAGCAGGTCCTTATAGGGCGGAAGGCTGACGGAACTGACGATGGACCAACTTCCTTACGTGTGAGAATCGTCCCCTTGCCTTCCATTGGGCATCGGCACGTTGATCGCGCTATCCGTCGGGTGCTCGTCGAGGTTCCCGTTGGAGGTCCACTTCGCGCTGATGATGTGCATTGGGCGTTTTCTGGACTCGAGTTCGTCGATCCGGAGTCAGGACAGATCTTGGACTTAATCCTC
This sequence comes from uncultured Planctomycetota bacterium, assembly GCA_963750865.1. Lineage (GTDB taxonomy): Bacteria > Planctomycetota > Planctomycetia > Gemmatales > Gemmataceae > CAVVSQ01. The sequence continues at coordinate 29,974 of CAVVSQ010000003.1, read as the reverse complement.
ATCCCGACTGCGGATGGGAACATGCTGTCGCATTACGGCCTGGATGAGGCGTATCGCGTATGGCGCACAGTAACCCCCGTCGCATTGTCGGAGCCAACGAAAAGACGTCGGATCGACCCTCAGCATCTGCCGGAGGCCGCAAAGAATGGCTCCGAGCGCGGGCCGAACAAGCACGCGCGGCAACGGCAATCATTCAAGCCTTACGATTTGCAGGGATTCAGGCACGGGCGGAATCAATCCGGGTTCAGCGTGAGCCATTCGAGTCAAAGGGTGAGAGGGTGGAGGCGTTCTGCCAGGGACGCGTTTTGCAAAGGAGCGGCTATGGCACGTGAAGATCACGTTCAGCGACCCAGTGGCGGGACCTCTGGTTATTGGGGACGGTCGTTTTCTTGGTCTCGGAGTGATGGTTCCAAACCAATAAAGCGTACAGCCCAGTCAGCAATTGCAGACAGAGCGATTGTAGAAAACCGCTCCCGAGGAGATAGAACACCGCTTCTGCGCATACGCATACGCATACTATTTCCCGAAACTCCTTGTGGAGACTTCCAACATGCATCAGGAACCAGGGATCAATCTGCCTGAATCAAAGTGGGTGAACTACGCTCGCCCTGCCGATTATATGCCCCAAAAACCGCCAGCTTTCCAACCCAAGTCGGTTAATTCGCCCAATTTCTCCCTCGCCCGCTTCGTCCTCGACGCCCCCGTCCTGCCCCTTGTAACTGACACGCTTCCCCTGGCCGAGCGCGTACGCTACGTCATCATGGCCCAATTCCAACGTTCGCTTCATCGCCGCGAGTTCGGTCATGCGGAGAAGCCTTATCGCCAGTTGTTTCGCTCGCCCGTGCTTCGGGCAAGGATGCGGACGGGGGCCGGTTGCTCAATCATGGTCATGCCTATTATTTGCCGGTCGATGAGGATGGCGATGGCCGTATTGACCATGTAACGGTGGTCGCGGAGGATGGTTTCGGTCCCGATGAAATCGCGGCTTTGCATGGCGTGCGGTCGGTGCCGTGGGAGGCGGGGGACGGCTTGCGGCTGATGCTCGTCGGTTTGGGGCAACCGGGCGATTTCACCGCAGACTTGTTGCGGCCCTCGACTTGTTGGCAATCGGCGACGCCGTTCCTCGTGACTCGTTTCTCAAGAAGCGAGGCCGCAAGAAAGATCCCGCGGAGCTGCGGCAGGGTGGCATGGCGGCCGAATTCGTGCGGTGGATCCTCGTAGAGGAACTGGGCCGCTCCGCCAAAGGCGTCCCGATCTGGGCGAGCCGACGCGGATCGACTTCTTGCCCGAGGGCCGCATGGGTGCCCATCAACTCCGAGCCATCCAGTTCAAGCGTTTCCGCCGCAAGCCCGGCGACGACGGCGGCAATCGTCCCAGCGGCGCCTTCCGCATCGTGTTCCCTTACCCGGTCGCCGGCCCGATCTGCCTGGGCCATTCGTGTCATTTTGGTCTGGGGATGTTCGTCGCCGTCAACGAAAAGGATGCCGCCATGCCGTGATTTTTGTCGCTTTTTCACCCGCGAGTGGTAAGGTGGTGAAATTTCCCACGAGCTTCGCTGAAGCCGAAAGCTCTTTGACAACCCGGAGTTAACCCGCCATCGCCGCCTTAAGCCCGCTCGCGGGTGCCAAGGACAATGATGCCATGAGTTTGAGACATGGAGCGCCGTCCGCCCAGCCGAGTGACCCCTGGCTATCGCCAGCCCTCTCGCAATGGGTCCAGTAAACACATGGTATTATATGCTTTACAACCGCGAGCGAATCCCACGGTCATGCGGCCGTGGCCCCATTGAAGCTTGTGCAACAGCTAAGCACGCCTTCGCATCAGCGAATCCCACGGTCATGCGGCCGTGGCCCCATTGAAGCTTCGTCCATGGTCCGGGTAAGGGCGGTAACTGCATGGAATCCCACGGTCATGCGGCCGTGGCCCCATTGAAGCGGCACGGAATCGAGGTACACAGCTTGGCCGACGAAATCACGGCATGAATCCCACGGTCATGCGGCCGTGGCCCCATTGAAGCAAACGACCGTGCCCGCCGTTGAAGCGCGAATCGTTTCGTAGGCGAATCCCACGGTCATGCGGCCGTGGCCCCATTGAAGCTGCACGGAATGCTTGTGCACGGTTCGCGGCCGGATGCGAATCCCACGGTCATGCGGCCGTGGCCCCATTGAAGCCCGCTTAATCGGCCGACGCCGCATGTGACCGGCAGCGAATCCCACGGTCATGCGGCCGTGGCCCCATTGAAGCTGTAACTACGACATTTGGCAGTATCAGAAAGTGCTTCTGAATCCCACGGTCATGCGGCCGTGGCCCCATTGAAGCTGCAAAAGCCCTACGACTAGCTCACGAAGGCGAGGCATCACCCAAGGCCTGATCTGCGTGGTTACCACCCAGGAGGAGGCCAGCCGTTTCTCAAAGATCGCCTACGGCGTTGGTCGAGCGACTGGGCTCGGCGGCTCAAGCCGTTAAATGCATCTACACCATCACAATTGCCCCTTCCCACTCTCCCTGGCCCAAATTCGGAAAAAAGTGTATAAATCTGCCACCCACCAGGCAGTATAAGGTAGACCTTTCGAGCGCAAGCCAAGGATGGTGACGTTTGGCGACATCCCAACTCAAGACGGTGTTCCAGCAGTTGCGCCGCATCGTCCTCGTGCGCGATGGAGCCGGGCTGACCGATGGCCAACTCTTGGAGCTGTACATCACCCAGGGCGATGAGGCGGCTTTCGAGGCGCTGGTCCGCCGCCTGGGCCCCATGGTCCTCAAGGTCTGCCGGCGCGTGGTCGGCAACTATCACGATGCCGAGGACGCCTTCCAGGCCACGTTTCTCGTCTTGGCCCGCAAGGCGCGGTCAGTGAAGTCGCGCGACATGCTCGCCAACTGGGTTCATGGCGTTGCCCTGCGCACCGCCCTCAAGAGCCGCGCCTTGAGGCTGAAAAAACAAGCCCGGGAGAGGCATGTCAACGCTCTGCCCGAACGCGAGGCGCATACCGCAACGCACTGCGCACTCCTTGAAGCCGTTGCTCGACCAAGAATTGAGCCACCTCGCCGAGATTTATCGGCTGCCCATTCTGCTCTGCAATCTCGAAGGCAAGTCCATCAGGGAAACCGCCCAGCAACTCGGCTGGCCGCAGGGAACCGTCGCGGGCCGACTGGCTCGCGGCAAAGTCATCCTCGCCAAGCGCCTCGCCCGGCACGCGATTGGCGTCGGCGGGTGGCGTCATGGTTTTGGAGAACTCCCTATCGGCTTGCGTGTCTCCTTCACTGGTGGCCACAACGATCAAGGCCGCGAGTGTCTACACGGCAGGAAAATCCGCGGCTACCGGCATGATCGCCGCCAACGTAGCCATTCTCATGGAAGGAGCGATGAAAGCCATGTTTGTGACGAAGATCAAGATCGCGGCGGGAGTGTTGGTGGTGGGGAGCGTTATGGCCTTGGGAGGCGGGGTGCTTGTAAATGGCACGGCGGAGGGGCAACAGGCCGGGGCGCGAAGAGTGGTGAGAAATCCAGTGAAACATCAAGCCGCCCCGTCCAAAAGGAAAGCGGATGCCGGGAAGAAAGATACTTCCACACCCAAGACGGAACACGACAAATTCCGTGGCACCTGGAGAGTAATCGAATGGAATTCCCACGGAAAAACCGATATTCCATTGCAAATGTCGCGGTGGTCGATTGGGAAAGACAGGATCGTGATGAATCCGCCGATGCTTTCGACGACGAAGTCGCCAACGGGCACGCAGTACGCGACCTACCAGTTTTGGGGGGACCACGACGATGCGGCACCCGCCCCAAACAATATCAACATGACAATTGGGATGGTTTTCAAATCGCATGACGGAAAGGAGGAGGGGATCTCGACGCAAACCTACCGGGGCATTTTTGAGTGGGACGGAGACAATTTAAGGATCTGTTTTCGGCAACTTGTGTTTGGCCCGCGTCCAACTGCAATTCCCGTTTCCCCTTCCAAAGACGACAATTTGCTCATCGCGGTTCTCAAGCGTGAAAACACCGCTCCCACGACCGACGAGGAAAAACTGCAAGGCGATTGGAGAATTGTCGGCGGAGAGGTGGTTGGCGAGCCAATCGAAACTCAGGCCTCTATCCACGTGAGTTTCGTCGGCGATTTGATGATTTGTCCGGAGGAGGAAACTGACTCTACGTTCCAATTGGACGCCACGAAAAAGCCCAAACAGATTATTGTGACGTGTAAATTCGGGAAAGTGGAGCGGAAAATTGCTGGCATATACTCACTGGATGGCGACGAACTGAAGTTCTGCTGGTCCCAAGAAAAGGACGGCCCTCCGCCTACCGAATATACCGCGGCGAAGGGTTCGGGGCGTCAGATGTTCATCCTCAAGCGAGTAACGTCAACTAGCGAAGGTATCGCGCCTCCTCAAGTGCAGGCCGACGTGAATCGAAACCCAAAGCGACCTCAAGCAGACCTGTCAAAGTACAACGCCAACGCCGGCAAAAAAGACGGTGCCACGGCCATGAGGTACCACGACAAATTGCGGGGCACATGGCGAGTGGTTGAAATGAAGGCTGGTGGAAAGGAAGAGAGTGTTCCAAAGGATTTTTTTTGGTCGATCGGAAAAAATAAAATCGTAATGACCTTTGCGCTCAAGTCGACCGAGCCAGCTTCAACAATAGATCGCCCACGGGTCATGACGTACCGCCTCTCTGGAGGCCTTGACGATTCCGCACCGTCGCCGCACGGTATCGACTTGACGATGACGAACTTCGAAGTAGGGATACTTCCCGTAAGAGCCTCGGATGTGGTCCAAAATACCGTGCGAGGCATCTTTGCAATCGACGGAGATCGGCTTAAGCTGTGCATTCCATCACTCCTGGACGGAGAGCGCCCAACCAGTTTTACAACTCCAACTTCGAAGAACGATGAATTGCAGATCATGGTTCTTCAGCGAGAAACGGGCAGTCCCAAGACTGACGAGCAGAAATTGCAAGGCGAGTGGAAAATCGTCAGGAGGGAAATGGACGGCAAGCGAGACATGGAGTATGACCGGCTCGATCTTCCAAAAGAGGCTGACCTTTTGTCTTTCGTTGGCGACTTGGTTGACTCAGGTGAAAGCCAAAATGGATCCTGGCCGTACTTTCGTTTGGATAGCACAAAAACTCCCAAGGAGATTACCGTTAGTCTCAATCGAAGGAAAACGCATGGCATTTATTCCCTTGATGGCGACGACTTGAAAATCTGTTTTCAGCGTGTTTTAGAGGGCCCACGCCCCGACGCCTTCACCACGACGAAAGGTTCGGATCGGGAGGTTTTGATCCTTAAGCGGATGAAGTCCGCAGCGGACGGTGGGTGCCTGCCCAAGCCCCGAAAGTTATTGATGCGTCAAAAAGACCAGTTCGCGCACCGCGAGTCGCCGAGCAAGTCGACGGCGGCGGCCAGGGGATTCTGATTGCGTTGTACAACGAGCTAAAAATGGGTTGCCTTGATCTCAAAAAAGCCAACCGCGAAATCTGGGCCAAGGAAGTAAAAGGTGCTCGCATCATCCGTCCAGTGATTGTTCACCGCGATAGCCACGGACGAAGTGAATTGATCGAAATGGCGGAAACGGGCACGCTAGAAATCGATTCTGCGAAGGGCAATCTCGTCGTCGTTCTGTCAAACGTGGATATCATTACGCGCGATGGGGATCGAGCCTTCACCACGGGGTCGAGGCGGCCCATCCCGTTGGCCTTGATCGACGTGGCGCGATAGCGGGGAACGTCCACGCGGGGTTATTAATCTCGCAAAAGTATCGCGTTAACCGTACGCTGACGAGGCCGTGGGCGCCGAGTTGTGGACAAACGGAGCGCAAGGCGTTAATTCAACCGCGAATTAACGCAACGCGCTCAAACTGACCGCCTAAAATGTCTCTGGAACCGACACCAAGCCAGTCTTCCAGCACAGTGGTATACACGCTGCGGAAGTCGGTGGTCATTCTGGGCTCTCCCTGGTCAAGCTCCGTCAAGCTCGGCATGGAGCCGCAGACGCCGCCTCGAACGCGTTGACCTACCACGAATACGCATCCCGCCGTGCCATGGTCCGTGCCTGCCGAAGCATTCTCCCGGATGGTGCGGCCAAACTCGCTGAAGGCCATAATTACGACTTGCTCAGCGAGGTTTGCTGCGCAGGTCCGCATAAAAAGCGGCCACGGCCCGAGCAAACTCGCCCAGTAAATTGGCGTGGGCAAACCGCTGGCTGGCGTGCGTGTCGTAGCCCCCTTGCACGGTGTAAAAGACACGCGCTCCTAGATTCGCTCGCAACAGTCGGGCCACGAGTTGTAATCGCCGCGCCAACTCCGTCGATGGATAAGTCCCCGCGTTCGCCCCCTGACTCAACGCGGCGAGGCGGGCGGACGTGGCGTAGCCGTCGAGCGCCTGGCGACGGACGAACGCCAGCACGCTGTCCGCTTGGATCGGCTCAAGCCCGGTCGCATTCTGCGCGACAGCGGCGCTTGTCAGGCGCATCTCATCGGTGCTCAATATCGTGATGGCTCGGCTGCGCCGACCGCGCAATGAGCCCGGCACGCTGCCGTGGATCGCGTACGACGACGCTCCGGCCGGATCGAGTGCCCGGCCCAGCCAACCATAACCAGTGTGATCCGCGGGATCGAGTCGAGCGGTGTGCCAGACGGCCATGCCGGTGAAGTGTGATCGGCTTGGGTTGGGATAACCGACGCCTGGCACCACCGCGAGCTGGCCGGCCTCAAGTAGTCCGCCCAACGGCCGCAGCGCCGGGTGCATCCCCAAAGTATCGTTGAGGCGGATCAGGTCATTTTGCGGCACCGCCAGCGTGGGCCGGAGCCTAGCGTAGTTGGGGTCGGCGTAAGGAATGATTGTGTTAAGGGCATCGTTGCCGCCATCAAGTTGCACGACGACCAGTACGCGGCTGTCCTTGGCATTGGGAGCCGCCGCACCGGTCTTGGCCAAAAACACCGGCACCGTTGGCGCCAGCGCCAACAGCGACGAAGCTCGCAAAAAGTCACGGCGGTTGAGCATGGCAAATCTCCTTCGAGAGAAACCTCATCCCAGTTGCGCTTGCGGCGAGGCGAGCAGAGTAACCACGATTTGATCGGCCGCTAGTCCTGCGCAAACGCCTGCCCCACTCTGGCGCGGGTCGATTCCAAACAATAGCCGGTGGTGAAAATCAAGGATGTCATCGGGGCCTATGCCATGCCGGCGGACTGTCTCGCCCGGATAGTATGCATGTTGACGACCGACACCGGTGCCGCCGACCAGCGCGACCGCGAAATTGGTCCGCACAATCATGGATCGGGGGTTGATCCAATCGCGCCCGCCCGGCCAGCCGCCGACGTTGGGCGGATCGAAGAGGTTTTGCCCCAAGCGGGACGACCAATCGGCCAGCGCCAAGGTGCTCGGGGCCGGGTCGAAAAGTTCCAGTGCCCGGACCGCGCCGGCGATATATTCGACCGGCCCAAAAAAGCGGCTAGCAAGGTTTTCAGCCGCGAAGAAGCGCTGCGAGCGCAGGATCGTCTCGACCGCCCAGCCGACATCAAGCCGACGCTCGCGGAGTCCAGCGGCCAGCGACGCCACCGCGTTGGCCGGAACCGCTGTCTCACCAAAGAACAGGCCGCATAACTTGGCCGCCAGCCGCGCAGATGTGACCGGCTGTTCGAGCAAGATTCGAAGCAAGTCGCTGCCCGTCCAGCTGCCGCGCTGACCGAGAATTGTTTTCTCGCCGGCATCGTGACGGTCGGCGGCCTCGACGAAACGCTCCTCATCCACCGTCCAACCCGTCAGCGCCCGAGCCGCGTCCTTTACATCGTCCTCGCTGAAATGGCCAACGCCCAGCGTAAATAACTCCATCAATTCGCGGGCTAGGTTTTCATTCGGGTGTCCTCGACGGTTCGTGGGCGCGTCCAAGTAGACCAGTAGTGCTGGTTCACGGACCGCGGCGTTCAAGAGGTCACCGAACAGGCCACCACCCAGCCGCCGAAACACGTCATTTTGGCGCCGCATGGCGCCGACATCACCCACCTTGGCATACCCGGTGGCAAAATGATTATGCCAGAACAGCGTCAAGCGTTCTCGCAAGGGATTGGAGCCGAACACGATGAGATAAAACCATGCCGCGCGCAGCCGATTGATGTCGCCGGCGGCTACGGCCGTTTCCGCGAGCAGTTCAGCCGTGTCGGCGAATTCGGCGGGAGCATGTAACAAAGCTCTCCCCGTGAGCAACCGGTCGATGGCTGCGTTTGGCACGTCCCTCAAATTGCGCTGTAGCTCGGTCCAAGTGCCGGCAAAGCCGGCGCGGCGGTGCAGATGGACGGTGCGCTGGAGATTCCAAGGAGCGGTGGCGTCAGGCGCGTATGAGAGCCAGTGATTGGTTACTTTCGATAGGACGGTCATTGGTCGTCCCCAGGCGCCGCGGTCTTAAGAGTGAGGTTTCCCAAGTCGGTAGTCGCGCCGGCAATCACCGGGCCAAACATCCGGCCGTCGGCGAAACGCTTGTTGGGCCTACGAAACAGGCCGTGCTGGGACGACGGGCTGTACCAGAGCGAGAACGTGGGTCCGGGGATCATGCGGTCGAAGCGGAACGCCCCGTCCTTGTCGGTCATCACACAGCCATCCGCATCTTGAACCTGGTTAAACACGTTATCAGTCCCGTGATTCGGATACCCGACCGAAACCGTGACTCCCGACGCAGGTGCGCCGTCCGGGTTGAGCAGTCTGCCCTTCAGGATTCCGGGCGGCCTGAGGGTGACGACGACCGGTTGCTTCTCGTCACCCTTGAGGGTTATGATGCCGGTCAGGTTATTCTTCGGGTCAAAGAACGTGACCACCCTCGGCTTGTCTTTCTCGACTTCGTAGACCTCCACTTCAGGTGAATCGTGCCAAAAGGCCGAGATGTATGGCTGTGACGTAAGCCCGTCAAGCCAAATGCCGGCCACCGGGCGGCCGGTCGCATCCCGTAGTGAGACCTTCGTCGCCGGAGTGCGCTCCAGCACCACGTCCGCGCGAACCTCGACCACTCCAGGCTTGATGTCAATAACCTTGCAATAATTCCCTTGAATGGAGTAGTAACCCTGATCCGTCACGCGGTAGGACAAGAAAGCGCCGCGGGACCGGAAATATTCGGGGAACTGGGTATCGGCAGTCGGGAGGCGGTAACATAACGATCCTAGGTCCCCACCCGGGAGCCGACCTTCATCCGCTCCGACCATGAGCAAGACCCGCCCGGGGATGGCGACGATCCGGAACGTACCGTCCGGCCCGGAAGCTTCCTCGTGGTAGAGGTCGAAGGAGTCGTACTCCGGCTTCTTGGCATGAGGGTTGTCGAACAACCCGCCGACCCAAACGCGAGCCGGCACGGGCGTTCCAGTCGCTCGATCGGTCACCCTGCCGATGATCACGACTCCGCGTGCCGTCCTGATGTCCGCCGTAATGGGCTCAAAGCGGTTCGGGTCCGGAACCGTGACGGTTCGCCGGAGCATGCCAATCGCCGGATCGGACTCCACCGTGACCGTGTAATTTGTGGCCTTGGACGCGCCGTGGATCACGTACCGGCCGTCTTTGTCAGTCGTGCCCTCCAGTCGGTGACCTTGAGAATTTCGATCCATCGCAACGCGCACGCCAGCCCGCGGCTTGCCCGTGCCGGCTTCGATGACGATCCCGCGGACCAATTGTTCGGCGCGGCAACCACGGTCGGGTTCGGGCCGAGCAGCATGGTCGGTTCGTGAGACCCCGGCACTGCCTCTCCGTTCTTCGGTATAGCGCTCGGGTGAGTGCGTTGTAGGGTTCGGGATCAAACCCGGCCCGAGTGATGACTGCAGCGTAGGTCTGGGCAATTCCCGGTCCGGTGATCCGAAGACGGACGCGACGTTCTACCCCGACCCCGGTGAGTTCAAAGTGCCCGTCCTTGCTCGTGGTGGTAAAGAGTAACGACTGGGTGCCGCCAAACATGCCCTTTGTCGATGCAGCTTCGGGCGAGCGGAGGTCGGCCCGCTTCCGCAATCCCGTCAGAAACGGCTCGACGGTGTCGTTGCCGTAGACGACCACGGTGTTCAACTGGACCAGCGCCCCGGCCACCGGCTTGCCCTGGAGGTCGATCACTCGGCCACGGATGGGACTGTCCGGCGGCAGCCGCAACTCCACATCCTTTGCCATAGTACGATCTTCGAGCGCGATGAAATCAAGTCCGAACCCGGAGGCCTTGGCCGTCAACCAGCTCCCTTTTCCAGTGCGGGTTCCGCGCTTAGATACATCGACCGCGAACCGCCCGTCACCGTCGGTGGTCGCCGAGTTCCGCAAGGATGCCACCGCTCGTGACAAGGAATATTTTCGCCCCAGCGACCGGTTTGCCGCCGCTATCCAGAACGCGGCCCGAAACGATCTCCTTTTTTTGCGGCTTCGTTGGTGCAGCGTCGTCATTCTCAACGCTGGCGAGCCGCGAGCGTAAGCGACCGGAGTCTGCCACAGGCTCAACGTGCGCAACCGTGGCAACTCGATTCGACGCCCCTGGTCCATGAAACACCCACCCACCCCAAGTCGGCACCAACATAACCGCCACCAACACCGTCGTTGCTATCTTTACCTTCGTCGCGATAGTCGCCTTGAGCGCACTCGCCACGAGGATACTAACCTGGCCCGAGAGTAACCCGGCAGTCGCTTGTCCGCTCACGAACGCGGTCGCGGCCTTGACCGTGGCGGTCGCCAGCACTCTTGGTAAGCACGCCGACACCGTAGCCGCCGGCCACGAACAAGCTGCCAAGATTGCAGCCGGCCCAAGACCCCGGCGCAGCAGCCGCATGCGGAGAAGCGCCCGGCCGCGCTCCAAGCGATTCTTGAGCGTGGTCTTTGATATGTTGAGTTGTTTCGCGGCTTCGTCTTGCGTCCTGCCTTCCAGGAAACAGAGCACCAGCGGTGCGCGGCAACTGTCCGCGATAGCCGACAGTTCCGCCTGAATCAAATGCTGGGCCTCGCGCCAGGATAGATCTTCGACTGCCTCTTGACCGCGTGCGCGGCCCGCCCGGCCCTCGTGTTTTTGGCGACTGGTCAACGTCTTGCGGATATTGAGAGCGGTCCGGTAGGCCACGCCATGAAGCCAGCTCGCCGCTGACGCCATTTTGCGGATCGAATTGGCCTTTCGCGCCAGCACGATGAAAGTTGCCTGGAAGGCGTCCTCGGCATCTTCCTCCGAGGCTGCCACGCTTCGGCACACGTTCAACACCATCGACCCATGACGCCGCAACAGACTGCCGAACGCGACTTCATCTTGGCCGGCGCCGAACCGGCGGAGCAATTCCTGGTCCGATAAAGTCTTGGTTTGGTGATCCTCGGCCAGCCGCCGAATCATCGAAGCAATGGGGCTATCGGATGTCTTGGCCATGGCAACGTGGCTCCCAGAGACTATTGGATTGCTCTATTAATAGTTGCCCGAGAGCCGAAAAAGAGCCGCGTTATTTTGGAAACGGTTGCAGCCCATCTTGTCGAGACCAATGCCACCGTTGACAAGCGTCACCTTCGCGCCGTCTAACGGTCGGCCATGCCGAGGCCCTCACGAAAAAATTCGACCAGGTGCAAGTCGGCAAGAAGGCAGTGGATCTCGACTTGCTCGACGTGCAGCGCCGCCTGGCCCTGGCGTTTACGAAAGAATATCAAGCTATCGCCGAATACAACAATTCCCTGGTGCGCCCGCAATTCGCGCGTGGCACAATCATGCGCGACGACGATCCGATCTATACTGAGAAGATCGCCTCGGTTCGCACCGTCGGCCATGACGAACCCGCAAGTACACGAACACCACGACAAATACCGGCCCGCATTAACGCAGTCCGCCTGAAGACCGCCTTTTTCGAAGCAGACTGCAACAGCCTGACCAGCGCCGGAAGTCCGGATCGGCTTGTCCTGGAAGGCGATGTTCATTTGATGTGCACCAAGAATGGATTAAGCGTCCGGGTCGAGGGGCATCGCGCCGTGCTCAATCTTGGCGATGGCACATATGCGGTTGAATCGGCGACGGATCTCAGCCTGGCCCCGCGGCCTCCTGGGATTACGGCGACCCCGCGCGACGGAGAATGAGCGGGCCAGATTGAACCAATGGTCTTATTTGCAACGCGCCAGCGCGTCCTTGGCTGCGCGAGTGACGCTCGCTGACTCCAGGCCTTGAGCTAACCGCTCCAATATCCTTCTCGCTTCGGACGTGCCGATCCGTTCCAGGATTTGCACGGCACGCACGCCGCGCAGCGCTTCGCCGCGAAGCGGGCGTGCAGGGTCAAGCGCGTCGAGGAGCGTTTCCAGGCGTTTGCGCGTTTCTAGAGAGGGATTCGCCTTTAGGGCCAGACGTAGCGCCGGCTCCGCTGATTCGCCGAGGGCCGCCAATTTCTTCTTGGACGATTCGCGCTGTTGAAACTGGTTGCTGTCTAAACTGTCAATTAGGGGTCCAATAATATTCGGCGTCGCCGCCACGGCAGGTTTGAGAAGCCCTTTCAAGAAAGGGATGGCATGCCGAGGATCATCCACGAACCGCCAAAGCGCCTTGTTGGCTTGAGAAGCATCGTCCCCGGCTAACTCACTCCAATGGGCTTCGGCCTTTGCGTCAGTCAACATGCCGTCGTCGGCCGGCGCTCGAAGGGTGGCGTCCCACAGAAGTATGGTGCTATCGTCCTGGCCCGTCGCCAACGTACGGCCGTCAGGCGAGAAAGCGATTGAAAGATTCGTCCTGCGGAAAAGGCACTCGTGTCTTTAACGCAGCCGATTTCTTGCCAAGACGCGATCTCCCAAAGCCGAACGCCCCCGGGAGCGTTGGCCGCGAGCAGACGATCGTCGGCGCTGAACGCAAAGCAATCACCCGAAGTCTTTTGGTTGGCGACGGGACGGGAGATCGGCAGTTTTACGATTTGACGGCCTGTGCTCATGTCTCCGATCCGAACGAGGTCGTCTATGAGTTCTCCTTTGCCAATGAAAGAAACGTGCGCGGCCATGAGGCGTCCACTGGGGGACAAGGTCAGGTCGCAAAATTGGGGCCTTTGCAAAGCGTTGCGGTCGGTTGCGAATTGGAGGCGCGGTTGGCCAGTGGTTACGTCCAGCAGCGAGACCGTGCCCGTCTGGGCGTCGAACGCCACAACGCCTCTTCCGTCCGCCGTCAAGACGCTTTCCATGGTCCACGGTACATTCTTATGATCGACGCACTTGGCGCCGAGGGCGTCCCAGGTCGTGAGCCAAGTCTTGTATCCACCATCCCAGCGTGCGTTCGTCATCAGAATCCTTTTGCCGTCAGCGGTCACTCGGAGTTCCTTGCTGTAGGTGAGTGGGTGCGGCCCAGGTTGATCGGGAAACTGATAATCCTGCTCAGCGAGGCCGGTGGCCAGATTCCACTTGCGTAAGCCGATCAGGTCGTTTCCTTTAGGGCGGACGAAAAAGAATTTGCCGTCAGGCGTAAATGCAACATGATGCGTCTGGTCTTTGGGAAAGACGTGGAGCGAACGAGCCGTGGACACGTCCCACACCCGAGCCGTCTGGTCCACCGACGAGTAGGCCAAGAGAGTTCCATCTTGAGAAAAGACCAGCCTGAGGATCGCTGCCGTGTGCCCCCAATTTTCCGTGTCGGCGTAAACAATCTTACCGTTGGTGAGGTCCCAGCGCTGCAATGCACCGGAGGCGCGGACTAGTCCCTTGCCGTCTGGAGTGAAAACATAAGTGTATTTCGCCGGCGAAGTTTTCCAACCGCTGCTGGCCCAGGCCTGAGGCGCCGGCAAACGCAGCGCGACCTTGGCGGTATCAGGATCCCACAGCACCACATTTTCCGAATCTGTCTCGAAGGCTACATAAGGCGAATTGGGAACGAATCCGATCAGAGCAACAGCTTCCTTGGGAGGTTGATGCTTCAATTCAAAAGCTTTGCCCATGCGCGCGTGCCACCCCTTGATGCCGCCGTCATTGTCTTCGGATGCAGAAAGTACCATGTGCCCATCGGGGCTGAAGAACGGCACTGAATTCCCGCTGGTTGTCGTTTGCCAAAGGAGTTCGCCTTTCTGAACGTCCCAGCAACGCAAGGTTTTATCGGGAAAGACAGCAGCAAGGCGGTCTCCATTAGGCGATAGAGCTAACACCGGACTTGGGTAAGGCCCAGTGGTGCGCTTGCTAATCTCGGTCCATAGCGCTTTGGACTTAGACCTTTTCAGGTCCCAAACAAGAATCTGCTTGCTGAGATTGTTTGCCGGTAGGTCAACAACGATGGCTACAAAGGCTTCGTTCGCGGAAAAGGTTGCCTGACGCACCAAAACTTGTGCCAGCGATAGAGTCTGCGTCCGCTTTCCCGTCGTTAACTCCCAAACTTCAAGTTGTCGATTTTCGGCTCCTAAATCGAACGTCAACAGGAATGTCCCGCGCGGAGACACCCAAGACCACCCGACACGAGTGCGATCGCCAGGGAAGTGTTGGGTAGCACGTAACTTTCCAGTAAGCGCATCGAATCGGCGAATAGTCAGATTATCCGTGACCGCGATGATATCTTTGCCGTCGGCGGTAACGGCCAGCCTGGAGGCAGGCGCCCGCTGCCGAAGCGTGCCCAATCGTCTTATGGCTCCCTCTGGCAACGGATCCCCATAAAGATCCACCAACGGCAGCTTTTTCTTCACCTCACTCGCCTGTCGCACAGCAACCGGCGGCACGCTATCATTCTTCTCATGCACCCCCTCTTCGCCCGCTCGCAGCAACCGCGACGCCCCCACTCCCGTCACGCCGACGGTCGCACTAAGCGCCAGAAATAACATCACACCCAACTTCGCTTTTTGCAGCATCAGGCACCTCGTCATGCCGCTTACAAGAGCGGCAACACGCATGGAGATCACGCAGGTCGGGACGGTCGCCGCCGCCACCGTCTTGGCAGCAAGGGCGGCGGCCAGCACGGTATCGGACGCAAGGGCGCTGCGCCGCAGCGCAGCGGTCAACGAAACGCCGCGGCCCAAAAGACGCTTTTGCAGACGCCGGCGTGCTTCGGCGAGCCGGCTGGAAACGGTTGTTTCCTTGAGGCGCAAGCGCCCGGCAGCCGCAGCGCAGCTTTGGTTTTCGAGGCAGCAGACGATGAACGGCTCGCGGTATTTCTCGGGCAGACGCTGGATTTCCTCATCGAGCAGGACCTGGATTTCACGCCACGCTGCCTGGTAGGCGGGATTTACCGCGCTCATGGTGAAAGATTGCCTTTCGTGTTTTTGACGGCGGGCATCGGCTCGGTGGGCCTGCAAAGCGATGCGCTGAGCAACGCGGTGCAGCCACCCACCTAGCGAACCTTTCTTGGTCAGCGCAGCGGCTTGGCGTGCGAGGATGATGAAGGTGGCCTGGAAGGAGTCTTCGGCATCGTGCAGTTGCAGAATGCGCCGGCATACCGCCAGGACCATCGGCCCATGACGCCTCGTCAGTGCCGCGAAAGCTGCTTGATCGGCGCGCACCACGAAAGCGTCGAGCAATTCGCCGTCCGGCACGTCACCTTGACCTACCACGAGGCTCGTGATGTGCCGTATGACCGCATCCAATGAAGCGCGGGGCATGGTTTGGACTCCCGAACTACCTTATACATGCCGGTCGAGTCAAAGCTGGCGATTTTTTTTAAAGATTTTTCTACGGTCGTTGGTCGCTTGTTCAGCGGACACCGAGTCCGTGCGGTGCGAGACCTTGAAGTCTGGACCTTGGTCGCCTGCGGGGACGAGGCGAGACTGCGCCAAACATCGTTCGTAAAGCATGACTTGATGCATTACACTACAATTCGTCGGAAGAGAAGAGGGGGGTTGGCGCCCAGGTCCCTAAACCAACCTGATTCGAGGGGCGACACGTCCCCCGCCACGGCCACGGTTTCGAAAGGCATCGCGTTATGGCCGACACTTCGGTCAGCCTGCTGGAGCGCCTCTCTTCACAGCCGGATGGTGATTCGTGGACGCTCTTTGTCGATCTGTACACGCCGCTCATCCACGGTTGGCTGCGTCGTTACTCCGTCAAGGAAGAGGACGCCGAAGATTTGGCCCAAGAAGTGATGGCCGTCGTTGTCCGGGAACTTGCCCATTTTCAGCACAGTCAGCAGCGCGGCGCGTTCCGCAATTGGCTGCGCACCGTCACGGTCAACCAGCTCCGAGCGCTGTGCCGGACTCGGCGCTGCCGGGCCGAGGCATCGGGAGATAGCGACATCGCGCAAATGCTCGATCAGTTGGCGGACCCCAATAGCGGCCTGAGCCGTCTTTGGGACCAGCAGCACGACCAACACATTGCCGGTCGGCTGATGAAAATCATTCGGCCACAGTTTGAGGCGAAAACGTGGCAAGCGTTCCGGCACGTCACCCTCGACGGCATGAAGGCGGCAATCGTCGCGGAAAAACTGGGTATGTCTGTTAATGCAGTCCTCATCGCCAAATGCCGGGTAGTAAATCGTTTACGTGAGGAATTGCGCGGACTGACCGATTGAAATCGAGTTTTCTCTGAAAGGATTTGCCGCCGGGCGCATTTTCTCATGTAGGCATCATCGAAGCCCTTTCAGTCCGCCTGGAGCACTCCCATGAACTGCGTAGAGCAAGATCATCCCACCGAATCAATCTTGATTGCGATTGGATTGGGACAGCTAAACGAAGAAGAATTGGCCGATATCGACGGGCACCTTGCCAATTGTGCCGCGTGTTGCGAGGTGGTGGAAGGCGTCGCACCCGACACGCTCGTCGCACTTTTGCGTTCGACTGCCACGGATGTCGCCAAGACCGAAACTCCGCTGCCGGGGGCTGCTGCGCCAGCGGCATTGAACGCTCATCCGCGCTACCGGGTCGGGGAGCTTTTGGGTTTTGGCGGCATGGGGGCGGTCTACAAAGCCGAACACCTGCTCATGGAACGGCCCGTGGCCCTCAAAGTGCTCAAACGGGAGCTGATCGACCGGCCCGCCACCCTGGAGCGCTTTCGCCGCGAGGTCCGCGCCGCCGCCCGGTTGACGCATCCCAACATCGTGGCCGCCTTCGACGCCGAGCAAGTGGACGACGTGCATTTCCTGGTGATGGAATACGTCGAAGGCGTTAGCCTATCTCGCCGCAGCGCCGAGCATGGCCCGCTCCCGGTCGCCGAGGCGTGCGACTACATCCGCCAGGCCGCCCTGGGTCTCCAGCACGCCCACGAGTGCGGCATGGTGCATCGCGACATCAAGCCGCAGAATCTGATGTTGACGCCGGGCGGCCAGGTGAAGATTCTGGATTTCGGACTGGCGCGCTTCGCGGTTGAGGGCGCGGGGCGAGGGACGAGGGGCGAGAAAAGAGTGGCGAGGGGCGAGGAACGAGGGGCGAGGACATACAAGAGGCAACGCCTGACGATCAATCCTCGGGCATTTTGCATCCCTCTTCCGTCATCCCCCACCCCTCACCCCTCATTTCCTCGCCTCCCGCCCCTCGCCCCGCGCCCTGCTATTCCCTTCGCCGCTCACGCACTCAGGACTCACAATGGGAACTCCCGACTACATCGCGCCGGAGCAGGCGCGCGACTCTCGCGTCGCCGACATTCGGGCGGACATTTATAGCCTCGGCTGCACGCTTTACGATCTGCTCGCGGGGCATGCGCCGTTTCCCGATGGCAGTGCGACACAAAAGGTGAAGGCGCACCTGGAGCGGACGCCGGCGCCACTGCGGTCGCTGCGGCGGGATGTGCCCGTGGAACTCGCGCGGGTGGTCGAGCGAATGATGGCCAAAGATCCGGCGGCGCGGTATCAGACGCCGGCGGAGGTAGCGGCGGCACTGGAGCGGTTCGTGAAGCCAAAAACGCCAAGCCGCAAGCGGTGGTTGGGTTTGGCAGCAGCGCTTGGGTTCGTCGCGGCGCTGATCGCGGGCGTCATCATTTATGTGCAGACGGATCAGGGGACGATCACGGTTGAGACCAACGACGACAAGATCGCGGTGATGATCGAGAAAGCGGGCGGCGTCAAGATCATCGACAAGACCAACAACCGGGAATACCTTTTGCGGCCAGGAGAGTATAAGTTGGCCACCGGGGATTACTCAATAAAGGTGACTGAGCCTTTGGCCGATTTGGAGTTTAGCACCAAGGAATTCAAGCTGGCACGAGGAGGCGAAATTCGTGTTTCAGCCACCTTCGTGCGGAAAGATCTGTGGTTTCCGGGTGCCAACGTTTTCGACATGGCCTTTACCAAAGATGGCGCAAGCATGGTGGTTGCCTGCGCTGACCATATGGTTCGGGTATACGATGTGAAAACACAAGCGTTACGGCGGACCCTGAAAGGACATACCGCGACAGTTTACGCGGTTGTCTATTCGAGAGATGAAAAGGAACTGGTTAGCTGCTCTGGGGAGTTTAACAAGGACCAGACTCGCGGGGAAATAATTATCTGGGATCTTGCCACAGGGACTATTAGAGGCAGAATAAAGGGCCCGCCAGGCGGCGTGTGCTGGGTCATATATTCGCCGGACGAAAAAAACCTCTATTCGTGCGGAGCAGACGGAATAATTCGGATGTGGGACGTTACCACGCTAAGGCAAATCAAGATGGCAGCCGGAGATAACGCTTCGGTGCGCCGAATTTTATTCACGCCGGATGGTAATCTCCTCGCGTCCGCCGGCATGGACGGTACCGTTCGATTTCGCCGGCCCGATACGCTTGAGGAAATACGCCAAATCACGGCACATCCCAACGGCGTCGGCACGTTGGCCTTTTCCCCCAATGGCAAGTATCTTGTTACCGCAAGCCGGGCCGGTGCACTCCCGACTCCAGGAGAAATTAAGGTTTGGGACATGGTTACTTATGAGGAAGTAAGGCAGATCAAGGGCCAGACAAGCAAGGTTCTCTCTTTGACCGTCTCCCCGGATAACAAATTGTTGGCCACGGGCGGAGGATTTAATACAGGTTTCGGCGAGGTAATGTTGTTTGACCTCGCCACCGGCGCGGTGCGGGGTCGCTTCCCCTACCATAAGGAATGGGTTGAGTGCGTGGTGTTTAGTCCGGATGGAACGTTATTGGCGAGTGGCGGCGGTTATTCACATGCATTGCGCGGGGAAATTCACTTATGGGACGTGAAGCGCTTTCCATTTCCACCGGGCGTGGAAGCTGATACATCCTACCGCGGTAAACCTGACCGCTATCCGCTGCCCCCGACGGTGGTTCAAGCGCCCGTCGTGTCACAAGACGGACCGCCAAATGGTGGACTTTACGGCGGCAAGCCGGCCAGCTATTGGCTGGACCAACTTCAAGATGCTAATTGGAAGTTTCGCGTCGAGGCCGTGGAAGCGCTAGGCAGCATCGCCCAGAAGAACAAGAAGTTGATCCCAACCCTGGTCGCAGCTTTAAGCGACAAATCCGAAAGCGTTGGCAGCGCCGCAGTTCGTGCCGTTGCCAAAGTTGGCCCGGATGCGGTGCCCGCCTTACTGGAAGTTATCAAAGAAAAGAAGTCGCCAACTTTGCAGGCCCGTGCGGCTGAGGCGATCGGCCATATCGGACCGCCAGCCAAGGCCGCCGTACCGCTTTTGGTGCAAATGTTGAAATCGTCCGATTGGGGTGTTCGCGCTTTCAGCGATCATCGCCTTGGGAGGCATCGGGCCCGATGCGAAGGCGGCGCTGCCGGCGATTGTGGAGGTTTATGGCAGCTACCTTGAGACGGGTCCCAAAAACATTTCAGATAAGCTCACCGATTACGGCATCCGAACCTATAGCGGTGGTATCACAGAACTGATCTTCCAGCAAATATCGAGCATCGATCCCGCTCTCGTGGATGCCTTGAACGACGATCTGCCCAATAGACATTTTCCACAGGCTATAAACGCCACCAAGGAATGGCCCAGATTTTATACCATTCTCAAAAAAAGATACCCAGCGGGGGCGGATGCTTCATTGCCCGGCGGACAAAACGCTGGCCCTGAAAGCTTTACGTATTTGGGCAAGCCGGCCATCTTTTGGGCACGGCAGCGGAACGGCGCCGATGTGCTTCAAAGGACCGAGGCCGTGGCCGCTCTGGGGTTTATTGCTCAGAAGCATATGGAATTCATCCCGTTCCTGGTTGTTTCGCTTAGGGACCCCAGTTATGAGGTGGTGCAGACGGCATCGCTCGCGCTTAGCGACCTTGGCCCCCCAAGCAATGCCGTCGCTATCTGCCGCCCTGGATGAAGCGGTTAAGAACCGATCGGCCGGCACATTTAGATATGCGGCCAACGCATTGGGGCGTATTGGTCCAGAGGCGAAGCAGGTCGTTCCAACTCTTGCTGAAAGCGCTAAAACAAAACGAATGGGGCATCGATAAGGGCGTCCACACCGTTGCCATTTACACGCTGGGACAGATTGGACCGGCAGCCAAGCCGGTGCTGCCGGCTATGGTTGACGCTTTTGGCGAATATCTGAAACGCGCGAAGCCCGACGGCAATCAAGAAATAACAGGCCCAGTAACCCTGTCAAACTCTGGTGCCTTACCCAGAACGTTGGTCGAATCCCTGAAGAAAATCGATCCTGACGTGCGAGAGGTTTTACCCAAAGCGATTTACGAGAATGGAGTATTTTGGGAAGGGGTCGCTCGTGACCGGGACGAATCGATGAAGCTATGGCAGGAAACCTATCGTGCACTCAAGAAAAAATATCCGGGGCCGGTGGCCGCTCCTTTGCCGGACACACAGCCTGGCGCTGGTGGTTCGGCTAGCAGCGCTCTCAAACAGGAATTGGCGAGATTCGAAGGAACGTGGTTGAAGGTTGCGCAGAGGCAAATGATAGGGCCATTTAGTCTGTGCCCTCGGGGGACGAGTTTCAGGAGATTGCCGAAGTATTGGGTGAAGGGCGGGGCATTTCCTGCGATTCTCAGCGTAACGCCTAGAATTCAGCGAGGCTGACATTCGTTCGGCGTGAGATAAGCTTGGCGACAATTCATGGGATGACATAGTTGGGCAAAGCACAACGTTGGACAACATCATCGTGGGCCATCCTCAATACCGAAAAAACCGCACGCATTATCCAAGCGATTCGGGGGGTCGATCTTGAGAAGGCTATCCTTGGAAGTCTTTGAGGCGATGAGCCCGTCCGGTTAAAAGACGACCTTCGGCAAATCCGGCTGCAGTCCAGCAAACTTCAAGCCCCGCTTTTTCCTGGAGGATTGGCTGGCCTGCGTCTGCGTTTCCGGTATCTCCATGCTGGCGCAATTCACGGACACGCTCGAAGAACGCCAAGCGGGAATTCCTACTATGAGGACCGTAAACGGACCGGTCCCCTGGAAGGAACCAACAACAAGATCAATACCATATATGCCAGAGCCTGCGGCTATCGCTTCCGCGAGTTCCTGAAACTCAAAATCTTCGGCCCTCATTTTAACAGAATATGCATTTGGTCAGATGAGTCAAAAATTGAGAGTTTCTTCAAGAAGGCCTTGGTTTAACTTCAACAATGTGCCCAGGCTTCGCACAAAAACTATCAGCCGCCGTGACGAGAACTAAGCGGCTACATGTATTGTGACGCATATCGGTCTTTTGTTTAGCTGGCTGAGCGATCAGTATCTGCTCTGTGAATCGTCCGGAAGCACGGTACTCGGCAGGGCTGTCCATCGGTTAGAAGGAGCATCGGCATCGCGCGTAAACGATGGATGCGAAAGTGGCCCTGGGGCGAAAATCCCCATATCGGGAAAAACAGTGACGGCCATGGGCCCAGGGGTTAAACTAAGGCCCATCTACTGAAAGGACCGATTATTAATTCCGACTTGGGCGACAAGGAGTCCGGCCATGTCCCGTTGTGGAAGTCCCTTAATTCTCGTTTTCTTCTTCGGCGGACTGAGTTCAGCTCCCGCCGCCGATAAACTTCAGCCAATGCATCTGATAGCCGCGGCACAAAGACCTGCCGTGGCGGATTCATTGTTTTCGGGCGTGGTGGTTGATTCCAAGGGGCTACCGGCGCTAACCACGACGGTTTGGCTCGTTGGCGGCAGTTATGACAAGGACCCGGTCGTCATTGCCAAGGGCGCAACGGACGCTCAAGGCCGCTTTTCCTTTCAAGGATTGACCCAGCAGAAACTGTTCGACAACAACGCGCGCTTGCCCCAGCTTTTCGCCCGCGATGCGAAAGGCCGGCTGGGGTGGTCACACGCCTACCGCAAGGAAACGCTCGACGAGGAGAAGATTCAGATCAAACTGTTCGAGGTCGGCGCCGTGCGCGGTCGCGTGCTCGACGCCTCTGGAGCTCCCGTTGCCAACGCCCGGATTACGCCCCTCTATCTCACGGGCCCGCAAACTATTGGGTTCAGTAGTGCCACCGGTACTTTGTTTCCCGAACTCGCCAAGGATTACATCGGAGAAACAAGCGACGACGGCTCCTTCATGCTAATCAAGCTTCCTACCATCGGCAGGGTCATGGCCCATGTCTCGGCGCCGGGGTTCGGCACGCCTCGAGTAAGTTGGGATTCTCGCCGATAACGCGACCATCAAGTTGCAGAGAGCAGGAAGTGTCCGTGGTGCTGTCGTCGCCAGCAAAGATCAGGCCAAGGCGGCAGGCATAAAACTGAAGCTTCGTTGGGCCGATAAAATCGAGAAGGACGCAGCCACCTTCATGAATTACTTCGCGGATGCAACCTCGGCGGATGGCGGCATATTTCGGTTTGACGATGTGCCTCCTGGAAATTACACGCTCCATCTCGAGCTCGCGGTGGGTGCGCCTTTTTATGCCGAGCAGACGCCCGCATTCGAACTCAAACCAGGAGCACGCGTCGATGATGTCAAGATCGAGCTCCACCCCGCAGTGCCGGTTCGAGGCCGCGTGGTCGATAAGGTCAGTGGTAAAGGCATAAAGGGCGTGGAGCTGAGCGTCTACCACCTTTCACCCACCAACGCTGCCAGTTACCGATCTCATACCACGACTGACAACGACGGGCGTATACCGCCTTCGCCAGGCTGGAAAAGATCGCGATTGCGATACAACAACCGACCGAGGCATATCTGGCGCCCAAGCCTGGACGAACGCGGACGTCGCCAAGGACACTGAAATCCCGGACATCAAGCTGGAACGAGCGTCGTCTCTTGCCGGCGTGGTTGTGGATGCGGCGGGCCTGCCCGTGGCGGGAGCCCAGGTGCATGTGGTTATTGCGGATATGTCCGCGCGGAGATGGAGTGAGGCACCGACGATCAGTGATAGCAAAGGGAAATTCACGATCAAGGGTCTTGCCCCCACCGATACCGTCCCGCTGCGCGCCCGGTCCGAATTCGCCACGACCGACGGGGCGGTGATTGTTGTCCCGGTGGAACAGAAAGGTGCCGTCCGCTTGGTGATTTCCGAATCTCAGGCATTTCGCGTGCATGGCGAGGTGACCGATAAAGGGGGGCATCCCATCGCCGATGCAGCGGTCGAACTTGAGTGGGGTCGAGATATCGTGACGAATCGGCAAAACGTGGGGTCGTCTTTGAGCGGTGTTTTTCGAAGAAACCGCACGGCGGCTGACGGCAGCTTTCAATTCACCGGCCTTTGGCCGGGTGACCGGTATCGCGTGACAGCGAAAGCCGAAGGCTACTCCAAGGTTGAATCTGCGCCGGTCGCGGCGAAGGCCGGCCAAATCCACGACTTCGGACGGCTACGTCTTCTTGGCGCCGGCACCATCATCCTGGGCCGGGTCATAGATTCCGCCGGACAGCGTGTCGCTGGGGTGCGCGTCTTCAATGCCGGGGATGCACCGCGGCCAGTGACTTCTCGGTCCGACGCCCAAGGGAACTTCCGCCTGGGCGACCTTAACTCTGGACCGGTGTACGTGTTCGCCGACAAGGCGGGTTATCGCTTCACCGGCGTGCGCATCCGATCGGGCGGCCCGAATGTCACGATCAAGTTGCTGAAAGCGAACGAAGCGCCGCCCACCGCGCCCAGGGAGGCTGGCGAGCGTGCGCACGCGGAGGAGCGGGAAGTTGCCAGAAAAATGCTGGATCCGCCTTTGGACGCTCCCCGCAGAACAACGCAAGCCATTTCAGCTTCAACTCGTCAGGGGCATGACGCGTCTCGACGTTGCCCAGGGAATCCTTTGGGGGCAACAAGCGGGACCGCGCTACCTCGAAGAGGCTCGCCTTACGGCAGCGAAGGTTGCGGCACGAACCGGCGCCGACGAAGCGCTTGCCATGCTTACGCAAGTCGGAGACTATAGTGCTTACTTGACGCTCCAGAGCCTTGGGGAACGCTACGTCAACACAAATCCTGACAGGGCACGCCGGTTTCTTGAGGAGGGAGTCGCGCATGCGCGGCGGCTGGAGCAGCCCAGGCGGACGTTCGCGCTGGCGACGCTAGGCAACCTGGTTCGCAGGGCCGGCAAAGATAAAGCCGGTCGCCAACTGATCGACGAAGCGGCCGCCATTGCAACGACGATGGGCAAAGATGGGCTTCAGGAGCTCGCGCGGCTTGACCGCCGAGTGCTGGCCTCCTACGATTTGGCCCGGGCGATGTCTTTATTGGATCCGATCACCGATCACAATAGCCGTGAACGCTACCTGGGCAACATTGTCGTGGCACTGGCGCCGCACGACCTCGACAAGGCGCTGGCCATCGTGAACAAGTTCGGCAAGCAAAGCACGGCACCCGATCGGGCCCGCATGCGCATCGCATATGCTATCGCCCCGTCACAGCCGGCCCAGGCGATCCGGATCGTGGAAAAGATGGACAGTCATGGCGCGGCTAAAATGAAAGCCGACGCCTTCGGCTGGCTCGCGGTCAGCATCGCTCCTACCGACAAGAAGCTGGCATGGTCCTTGATCGACCGCAGCATGTCCATCTATCAAAACGACCCCGAAGCCAGCCGCGGCTGGAGCAATTACGGGGGCGCCAGCGTCATGGCCGCCCGCATCTATGGCCAAGCGCGGGCCATCGGTTACCCCGACCTGGACAGCTTGGGTTACCGGGTTCTCGCCATGCGCACGACCAATCAATACGATTCGCCCACGCGGGTACTTGAAAGCATGGTGGCCACTGCCATGGTGCTCGCCCTCTCTAATCCGGTTACCGCCAAGCAAATACTGGAAGGCATAGAGACGGACGAAAGTGTGATCGGGACTGGCTTCAGCTCGGTCCGCAGAGAGCACTTGTTCCTGGCCTGGGCCCTGGCGGACCCCAAGCATGCTGCCGAGCTATTCGACAAGGAGCTGGTGGCGCTGAATGCAAACCCTGATACCAGCCTTCAACATAGCGGGCTGGCGGAGATGGCGGAAATACTCACGGTGGCCGAGGCGGATCGAGCCTACCATCTGTTGCGCTTTTTCGGTAGCTTTTGGTTCCCCGGAGAGGAGTAATGGTCATGCTCAGCCCATTATTATTTGTGCTGGCAATTGGCACCGCGCCCGAGCCGGCGACGGTCGCGCAGTTCACGTTTCAGGACGCAGCCACGCACGCGGGGCGCAGCATACTCTCATTCCGGCCCGTGGACCTGGGGATGACGCCGGTGCGACCGGTCAGTTTTGCAAACGCACCCGGCGCGGGAACCCAATATGGCCTTATTCCGTTGGGCCCGGACCGTGCTACGGCGCTGACCATTGCGTGGGACGCCAAGGCGCCCGATGGCCCCCGTCTATGGCTGGACGCCAATAACGACGGCCAGTTCAGCGCGGCTGAGAGCCACAGAGTCAACGGAAAGGAAATCGAGCTGGTGGTTGACCTGATGGTGCCGTCGGCGAACGGCCCCACGCCGTTTCGACGCACTCTCATCGTTCGCCCAGCGCCCCTGACCGGCGGTCTCTACTATGCCGTGCGAGGTTATGCCGTTGGCTCGCTAAACATGGGCGGCAAGAACTACCAGGCGCTGTTGACCGATGGCAATGCCGACGGCTGTTTTCATGCAGCCGGAAGCGACCGGATTTGGCTCGATCTAGATGGGGACGGGATTTTTGATCCGCTGACCGAACAATTCCCGCTGGGGAGTCCCATTACCGCCATGGGACGCGTTTACATCGTCAAATCAGATTGGGCGGCTTCCCAGGTGCAGGTATTCCCGCGCACCACCGCGCGGGCAGCGCACGCCTCACACTCTTCAGGAAACGCGACCGGCCCGTCTCTAACCTCGAAGCACAGTTAATCAGCGATATCGGTGAGTTGGTAACGATTCACGACCTAACCCGACCAGCAGGCCTGCCGGCCGGCAAATATCGTATCGCCTCGCTTCATTTTCAGATGACGGATGCCACCGGCCGTGAGTGGAAATACCGTTTTGCCGGTGACGGCGGCTATGCGTTGACCGTCGATCCCGAAAATGAAGCAGTGCTCGCGCTTTTGCCTGGGCTTACACTAAAGGCGAATGTGTCTCCCACGGGTCCCGTCCATGCGGAGCAACGTTTGTCAGTCACGCCGACCATCAATAACCCGCTTGGTCTCTTCCTCGCTGACTGTACCGTTCAGAAAGTTGTCCGCGTGGAGAATTGCTCCGCGGACATTCGTTTCGTTTCACCTCAAGGCAAAATCGCCGATCGAGCCATTTCGGGGTTCAACTGAGGCACGTTCTGCACGCACTCGGTGCGAGTGCCTGGAACCTTAGCTGGTGAATATTCAATTGAAGTGGTGTTTGACACCGGCCCGCTCGCCGGGTTCATGACGGTCAAGCATGTGGTGCAGGTTACGGCTGAACGGCTTCGATCCACCGACCTCAATGGTGAGCCTCGTGGCTTGTGTGTGATGCCGGACCTGATGTGCGAGCTCAACTACCTGGAATGGACGCCCGGCGGACGGCTGCGAGGTGCCAGCTACAGGCGCTTGCTGGAAGAACCGTGATCGCCCGTGATCTCGGTTTGGCGGCGCAAGCCATGGTCAATGTTCCAAAGTGCGTGCGTTAACTGGTGGGTCAAAAGTTCGCATCCTGTTCGGGGAGCCGGAGATATTTCTCGAACTCGCTCTGACCCAGCAGTTAGCGCAAAATGGCGCGTATATTTCACACGGAGTTGTCGATTTATCTGCGTTTTTTCGAGGTTTATCGCACGCTGGATGGCATTTCTCCGTGCCCACCGTTGAACGACAATCTCGTGGTCGAAAAATCGGCGGCGTCGGCGGCACGGTCGCTCGTTGGCCGGGCGTTCCGGCTCGGCGAGTTCCTCGACATTCGCGAGGAAGCGGACTGCTTGCTGACGTATTGCAAAATCCTTGTTAGTCAACTCCCCAATTGAGCGGCGAATTTTAGCGTAATCGAGCGATGCCACCGGGCAATCTCCTAGGCAACAACGCATGTATCACCCCGAGCCGGAGCGCGCAAATTACCTCATACGCTGCGTGAGCATCCGCCTTGCCCATTATCCGCCATAACTCGCGCGGTATCGGAACGGCCAAAACAATCCGCGTATTCTGGTGTCCGGGTTATCCTGGACGGTTTCGTGACAAGCGTCAGGAATTGGCGGCGGCTCGTTTCAAGGGAAAGAAGTCACTGCGACGCTGGCGTTGATGACGCAGGCCGGAAAGCTCGCGACGCTGGCTCAACGTTCAACCGCTTGACAACCTCCACGGTCGCGATGATGAGCCACGGTGCACAGACGCCCGCCGCACAGACGGCAGCAATTGGGCCAGCGCTGGTGTGCGACGTAAGAGTTGGCTGAGGAAGTCCAAGGCGTTGAAACCGCGTTGCCAGCAGGTGCGCCAGACCGACATCAAGATCGCCTGGGCTCGAGCGCCGACCCAGGTGCGATTGCCGCCCCAGACTTTGCGCAGGATGACGCCGAAGCGAATCGCCAGTTCGGCGCGCCAATTGGTGGCGTCCATTCCGGGGAACTGCAGGAAGGTCAGGAGATCGCCCTGGTTGGTGATTCCAAAGATGTTTGGCCAAACGTTCGTTGGCCGGATTCGTTTTGGTCGGGAAGACCGCATCGAGCAACTGCTTGTGCAAGCGGCCACGGCAGACAGCCAGGCCCTACGCAGAGCGTGCAACCACGGTGCATTTGTTAGACGCCAGGACGGTGCTGGCCGATGCCCAAGCGGCGATGATCCTCAGTCCTGGCCTCGACTGGACTGCGGTGCTCACAAATGCCTGGTTACAATCAATGAAATGAGGCCCTAAAGGACGGCCCGAGTCTTCCTCGAAAAAGTATCACCGAGAGGGACTCGGAATCGGTAAACCATTTGCATTAAGCGAGTTTCGGCTTTTTGAAAAGAGAGTATTGTTACGAAGAGGGTTCCTCTCGGGGAGCCGGAGATCTTTCTCGAACTTGGCCTGACCCACCAGTTAGCCCTCCACACGGCCGCGCCGCGAGACAACGGAAAGGAACGGGATAGAGCGCGATGCTGTTGCGGGGGGGTGCCATCGTTTATGGTGTGGGTATGAGGCCGCGGGTCGAGGTGGCCGACCGTTAATTGGTGCTTCGTGCCCGACGGTTAACTTGGTCCCGGGAGCTTGCGGTGACATCATTGGCGGCGCACCGTGCGTGTCCCCGTTTGGGAACTTGCTTGACTTCACACCCTCCCGCGCCCGTGGCCTCTGTCCCAACCCTTTCCTGTTGTGGAGGACGCCATGACTGTCGAGAGCAAACGGCGCTCCGCCCGTGCAGCCGAGCCGTTGCATGTGACCCACCCGCATGCTGCCGGCATTGACATCCATGCCAACGTGCACTGGGTCGCCGTGCCGCCCGAAGATGCGCCGGCGCCGCCCGCAGACCATCCGCCCAACCTGCCCGCCCACGTGCGCCCCTTCGGCGCCTGTACCGCCGACCTGGATCGACTTGGCCGACTGGCTGGCCATGCGGCGTCAAGACCGTCGCCATGGAATCGACCGGCGTCTACTGGATCCCGCTGTTCGAGTTGCTGGAGTCGCGGGGCTTCGAGGTCTATCTGGTCGATCCGCGGCAGACGCGGCACGCGCCCGGCCGGCCCAAGAGCGACGTGCTCGACTGCCAGTGGCTCCAACGGCTGCACAGCTACGGCCTGCTGACGGCCTCGTTCCGACCAGCCGACCAGGTGGTGGTGCTGCGGAGTTACCTGCGGCAGCGGCAGATGCTGATCCGCTACGCCGGCCAGCACGTCCAGCACATGCAAAAGGCGCTGGAGCAGATGAACGTCAAGCTGACCGAGGTGGTCAGCGACGTCACCGGCGTCACCGGCATGGCGATCATCCAAGCCATCCTGCCGGGCGAGCGGGATCCGCTGAAGTTGGCCAAACTGCGTAACGACAAATGCAAGCGGACCGAGGCGGAGATCGCGCGGCGCTGTATGGCAACTGGCGTGCGGAGCACCTGTTCGCCCTGAAGCAGGCGGTGGAACTGTATGGCTTCTATCGGCAACAACTGCGGGCGTGCGATGAGCAGTTGCAGACGTGCTTGGACGCCTTTGCGGATCAGAGCCAAGGTCAGCCGCGACCGCCGCGGCGAGGTCGGCTCCGAAAAAGAGTGAACGACCCGAGCTTCGACGTGGGCAGTGCGCTGTACCGGATGGCTGGGGTGGACCTGACGGTGCTGGAGGGCATCGACCCGAATACGGCCTTGGTGATGCTTAGTGAAGTGGGCCCCGACGTGAGTCGCTTTCCCACGGTGAAGCACTTCACCAGTTGGCTGGGCCTGAGCCCGCAGCACCAGGGTTCGGCCGGGAAGATTCGCAGCCGGCGGGTGCCGCACGGGGCGTGCCGCGCCGGCCGGGCGTTACGCCTGGCCGTGCAGGGCTGCCATCACGCCAAAAACGCGTTGGGAGCGTTCTACCGGCGCATCCAGGCTCGTGCCGGCGCACCGAAGGCGATCGTGGCCACGGCGCGGAAATTGGCAGAGCGCGTTTATCGCCTGCTGAAGTACGGCGCGGAGTACGTGTGCCAGAAGATCGAGATCTATGAGGCGGCCTATCGCGCGCGCCTGGTAAAAAGCTTAGCCCGCAAAGCGACAGAATTAGGTTATCGGTTGGAGCCAGCGGCAGCGACCGCGACCTGAGCGTCTGCCAAAGGCGGCCGCGGGGAGAGCGGCAGGCCCCAGCAGTCACAATCCAAAGGGCCACGCCGGCGGTGATGGGCATCGCGGGGAGGGGGAATTGTTGGCGCTGGCCTTCGACTATCACTCAAATCTCTGAACAATTGACGGCTCCCCGGGGGAGTGTTCCTTGGGA
>CAVVSQ010000002.1:0-106650 GCA_963750865.1 uncultured Planctomycetota bacterium | reverse complement strand
GTCCATCGCGGACGTTGACACCTCATCGGCGAAGCCCGTGATTTTTTCGCGAACATTCCCGCAATTCAGCGAATTCTGCAAACGCTGGTGGACGCGGGGCTTGGCTATCTTGGCCTGGGTCAAACCTCAAGCACGCTTTGGGTGGCGAGGCCCAGCGCGTCAAGCTGGCTGCCGAGCTCGCCAAGACCGCGACCGGCCGCACGCTCTTTCTGCTCGATGAACCGACGACGGGTCTGCATTTCAGCGACGTGGCCAACTTGATCCGCGTGCTCGCCATTGGCGGAGGCGGCAATTCGCTCCTCGTCATCGAGCACCATCTCGATTTGATCGCGGCCGCCGACTGGGTCATCGACCTGGGCCCTGAAGGCGGCGCCGCGGGCGGTTACATCGTCGCGGAAGGCACCCCCCAAACAATCGCCGCGTGTCCCCGCAGCATCACCTCGCCTACTTGCACAGCTCAGGCGAGCGGAGGGCGTCAGCCCCCTGATTCTTTAATTCCGCATCAGCTTGCGGAACAATCCCAGCGCGATGACGGCCATGAGGACATCGGCGCCCCAGCAGCCCAGCCAGGGGCTGATCTTGCCGAGCTTGGCGAGATTGATGCCGCACAGCATCAGGGATAGTAAATGACCACGATCGGCAAAAAGCACGTGATGAAGGCGCTCAGATAATCGCTGCGGCTAAACCAGATGCCCACGGGGCAGCCGACGAGCACGAAGCACAGGCAGCCCAGCGCCAGCGCGGGCCGCATGTGCAGCTCGGTGACCAGGTAGCGCAGCTTCGTTTCGATGTGCGATTTTCGTTGATGCGATTCTTGACGTGCTCCCCGAATTCGTCCGGCGCCTGGTTGATGTTCATGCTCGGCCTGATGGGCGGCGATGTCCTCGCACTTTGCGTTCGTGGTCCTTGGCAGCTTGTCGATTTCGTCCAAGATCTCGAGCCAGGTCATGGCACGGGCGCTCGATTTCTTGCTGACCTCGGTCAGATCGGGCGGCAATTCCATCGGCCAGATCCCGGTCTTCGACATAGCCGTCGTCCCCCTTCTCGCCGGAAATATAGCAATGGCGCATGTGGACCTGAATCTGCTTGGCAGCAAGATCGACGTGCAGCTCGGCCTCGCGGGCCCAGGCGATGATGTCGTAGTGCTGGTCCTTGCGCGGGGTCGCGGTGCATGAACAAGGCTTCGAGCAGCTTGCGGCCCTGGACGCGTTGCACGTAAATGGCATAGTTGATCTTGGAATGGCGGATGCAGCCTTCGCGCTTGAGCGTGTTGTACAGAAACTGCTCCGACGTCGCGGATGAAGCGGGTGCGCAACTCGTGGTGTGTCGTCGGAATCACGTCGAGCGACAAGATGATCGTCGCGCCGCTGATGAGCGAGCCAAGCAAAACCGCCGGCCAGACGACGTGCCAGAGGTGAATGCCGGCTGCCTTGATGGCCAGGATTTCGTTGTCGTGCGCCAGCCGGCCATAGACGACGCAAGTGGCGAACAGTGTCGTGGCCGGCAAGGTGTAGGGCAGCGTGCTGGGTATCAGGAGTGGAATGGCGATCAAAAGTTCGCATCGGCCCCAGGCCATGCTGGGTCGCCTCGGCCACGACGCCCCCCATGACCAGCATGCCCGTCAGCGCCACCAGCGCCAGCAAGAACACGCGCACCAGCTCCCAGAAAATCATGCGGTGCAGAATGCTCCAATACATGCAGTTCTCCTTTCAGCAACTTTATGCGATGGCTCGTCGCGCGGCTCGGCGTTGCGGCAGCCCATGAGGCGATTGCGCAGGTGCATCAGCGGATCGACGATGCCGGGGATCGGCTTCATGGTGAACTTGCGATCCTTTTCGTTGGCGGTGATCTTGCCGCGCATTTCGATGGTGAGCAGGTTCTTGTTGACGGCGGGAGGCACGGGCCGCACGGCCGGCAGGCAGCAATTGATCGAGCCGAGCCCAGCCGGGGTAAAAATCGAGGGCCACGTCGGTGCCGTCGAGGTTGAACTCCCCTTGCCGGTGAGACTGATGGCGTTGCCGAGGATTTCCAGCTTGCGCATGGCCACGCGTTTGCCGTGAATAGCGTACAGGGCGTGCACTTCGTCAAAGGCCGTTCGGTCCGGGCCGCAGGCCGATGAATTTGAGGATGTCCAAAAGCAACGGCAGGTTGTAAAGCCGGCCCTTGGGAATATCGATGCTGCCGTTGCCTTCCAGAGTTTTCGGTGCCGGTGCCTTGTCCCGTGAGGTAGAGGCGGGCCATGGCGATGCCTTGCAATTTCGACTTTGGGCCGAGGTTATGCTTGCCGAATTCCGCCAAGTCGATCCGCGAGCCGGTCAAGTTGAGTTCATAGCCGAGCGTGGAATCGAAGTCGATGCGTGCCTCGCCCGAGATGTCGCCGCCAAAGATTGGGCCTCTGAGGCCCAATATCAGCCTATCGGGAGCCGTCTCCTTGATCTGATATTTGACCTGCAGTTGCGAAACGGCTGGCCCAGCAGCGTGGCTTCGTCGAGCAGGACGTTGCCGTTGAGTCCCATGATCTTCGAGCCGTTGCAACGACCCACGGCGGCGACCGTGCCGGTCACCTTGGTCCATTCCAGCCCTGGTCACGAATTTGGCGTTCTTCAGCCAGCATTGCCCGTCCCACCAAATATCCGGCGGGCTGCCCGGTTCGGCAGCCTGGGCCACGACCAGGCGCGTTTCCACATCCAGAGGGTCCGCTCAGTTTGAGTGGGCGCCGCGCGCGGCGCAAGTTGCTTCGGCAGCGCATTGAGGAAATCCTCGTCGATCACCAAGGCCTGCGGCCGCAGGTCGGTCAAATCGGCGTAATGGCCGCCGCCGGGGTGCAAATCGACGGAGCCATGCCCCAGCGTGAGCGTGGTGCCGCTATGGCGGGCGCTGGCTTCGCGAATTTCGAGCTTGTTTTTGGAGAAGTGAAACGTCCCCGCGATCTGGTCCATGCGCATACGGGAAAAACGTCGGTTCGACCGCACCCCCTTGAACATCCAGGTGAATATCCACGTCGCCGTGCTCGTCCGCGTTCGGCGATGCCGGCATCCGTGTGCTCGATTTTGGCCCGGAAGTTCAATTGGCCGCGCGGACGAAAAGTGTCCCAGCTATGGCCCAACTGCTTGATGGGCTCCAAGGCGCCGTGCAAATCGTCATCGACCGCGATGCGCCGGCCCACGATGTCGAGCAACACGCCCGCGCTCGGCCATCGGGGCGGAGCGACTCAAGGAATTTGCCTCGACCAACACTTCGCCGCCATTGTGCGTGCCCTTGCCCTCGCGAAATTCCCAGTACTTGGGATAAATGTCGAGGAAGCCGCTGACGTTCTCCAGGGGATAGGGAAACGGATCCCAACGCATGGCCGCGTCATGAAAGCGAACATGGTATTCGTTTTGAAATCCATTCGTTCCCGGCTTGTGGCGAATGAATGCCTTGATGTCCCCTTTGCCGGTGGCATTGAACGACTGGGCTAGTTTGTGAAGGTTGGGCTGCACCATGGCCGCGACGACTTTTCCATCGAGCGGAATATCGTTGCCATGAGATATCGAACTTGCCGTCGGCGTCGGTCCCTTCGCCTTGCCAGGTTCCTTTGATGAAGATCGGGCATCGCGCCGGTGTAGCCGGTGACATCGACGCGCGACAAGTTGGCGAGCAGGTTCATATCGACGGTGCCGGCCGACCTTGTCGAGCGGATAACGAAACTTCGCAAAGTTGATGGCCATCGCTTCCGGCAAAAGCTGAATCGGTGGACGGCTCCCCGGAGGGCATCTTGGCCCAGACGCCATCGCGGTGCGCGACATCGGCGCGGACGGTCGCCAGGCCGCTCGGCTGGAACAGATGGTAGAGCTTGGCGATTTTTTCCGGCAGGGACGCGAGCAAGCGTTTCGCGCACGTCCAGGTGGCGCACTTCGACATGGCACTCGAAATTCTTATCAGTGATGGGCAGCAACAGCGGCAGCGCGTGCGCTCTCACTTCCGGTGGCACCGGATTTGGCACTGAGTTTTTCCAGACGCAGATCGCTGTTGCCGCAGCGCACGGAGCGCGGTCAAGTCGCTCAAGGGCAACGGCAGCTTGGGGTGGGCCACTTTCGCGTTGGTTACATTGAGCCAGACATCATACGAAATGGTTGCGCGGATCTCGGGACGGTAGGCGAATTCCGCCTTGAGATCGGCGCTGCCCTCAAGTTTGAGGCCCTCAAGAGTGCCGGCCGGACAGAGCTTTTCCAGCCGGTCCAAAACGATGTCCAGCCAGAGATATTTGCTGTGCTTTCAGCGTCAGCTCACGTTCCTGGGTATGCCGCTGCCACTGGCCGCTGATGCGAAGCTTGCCCGTGAATTCGGACATGGCTGAACCTTCGATGGTTACCATGTCAAGCGGATCGTTGACGAGGCGGAGATCGACATCTGTCAACTCGATAATCTTGCCGGTGCCGCTCGGACCGCGGTCCTCGAATTCCAAAGTTCCTTGATGAACGACCACGATGGGCAACGGCAGACCAGGCTGAAGCTTGCCGCCGATGCCCTGGAGGTTCCAGGAACCATCCTTGTTGCGCTGGACGTGCAGGCGCGGCCTATCCAGTTCGACCTTGCGCAGGACCAACTCGCCGCCCAGCACTTTTTCCTTGTCGTGATAAAAAAGGCGGTGGGAACGTGGAGGATTTCGCTTTTGTCGGGATCGGTTTTGCGCGACAGACGCAATTCGTTGACGACGATGCCGCCCAGAATGCGCAGCCGCGCCGAATCGACCGTGACCTCGGCTCCGGCGAAATGCGTCTTGAGCTTGGCCAACACTTGCTCGCGAACGGCGCGCGGGATTCGTGAACCGCTGGTAAAGAAACACGCCGCCGCCGCAGCTGCCGACGACGGTGAATACCAGCAGCCGTACGAACCATTTCCGCCAGGCCATGCATTCTCCTCATGCTCGCGCGGCGGGATAGTAAGGCAAGCCCGGCAAAGATGCAACGCGGGTTTAACGCCTCTGAACACTGGCAATCGAAAGGCTAAATGCGTTAGCCGTGGATGGAACACGGATTAAACGCAGATAAAGCAGTGCGTGCATGCGCGAACCGAAAGCGGATAAACGCAAACTCTGTTGAACTGCGTGGCGATGCGCAGCGCCGAAAACTACGAATTTATCGGTGTTCGATCCGTGTTCCATCCGTGGCTACTCTTTTCACTTCAACGGGTGATGGAAATTAACTGCACGATCGTCTTGTGGCCGGAGTCGATGAACTCTTGCCGGGCGAGACGGTGATAGCGGTCGAACCAAACGTCGATCGGATAGCTACCGCCGCTCACGCGAAAGTGGTAACAGGCTTGCGGCTGCCTTTGCAACGTAAGCTGCTCGGTGCCGATGAATTGAAGTTGCCCGACGAATTCCTTGCCCGTGTCGGTCTCGATGACGGGAATCGACTTGTTGTGATACCGGGCGTCGGCGAGCTTCCAAAAGCTGCTGGTCCAGTCTTCGGCAGACCCGAGCCGATCTTGACCATTGACGCGGATTTTTAACTGGGCATTGGCGGCGGCGGCAGTGACATCGGTGTGTTTGCCGTTCTCCACCGTGCTCGTTTTCAGCCCGACGAGCTTGCCGTCCTTCCACCATTCCGTGGACTCGACCTGGTAGTTGTAAGTAAAAAGGAGCTGAGTGAACTTGACCTTGGCAGTGGCGGCCACGACCGTGGTGCCGTCGGCGCCCACGGTGACGGTGATGCGCGACTGCCCTGCTTCCTTGCCGTCGACCAGGATGGCAAACTCGCGCTGCTCAACGTCAGTCGCCTGCGCAATCGAGGCGGGCTGCGCTAGCCAGCCAAGATAAACAAGCGAGATAAAGATATGCCCACGTCCCTGTTGCCGCACCATTCGCGTCTCCTTGTCGCTGAGGAAATGACGAATGGGGGACTATACTGAACACTGTCTTGGCTAACAAGCGCGATCCGCGGGATTCGGCGTATCTCATCCCGCGGCTTGCGGCTTAGCGCATGGTATCTTGAGCTTGCGCAGCATCTCATCCATGTCACGCGGCAGCTTGGCTTTCCAACTGACGCGCTGGCCGGTCACCGGAT
The DNA here is from genome assembly GCA_963750865.1 of uncultured Planctomycetota bacterium. Lineage (GTDB taxonomy): Bacteria > Planctomycetota > Planctomycetia > Gemmatales > Gemmataceae > CAVVSQ01. The sequence goes on along the minus strand of CAVVSQ010000002.1, from coordinate 100,600 downwards.
GGTCGAAGGCCAGGTATGCGGCATGCAGGAGCGGTCGCTTGGCATCGCTGGTGTCAGGAGCGGGTTGCCCGTGGATTGGGCGGTCATAGACGTGATCGCCGCAGAGAGGCGTGCCCTGCTCGCCCAGGTGAATGCGGACTTGATGGGTGCGACCCGTTTCGAGCCGACAACCAATCAGCGTGAAGTCGCCCAGTTTCTCCAGAACTTCAACGTGAGTGATGGCCTGTTGGCCGTCGCTGCCCGTACCGCTGCCACGGCGGCCGTCGCCGCGGTCGCGCACCAGGATGCTTTCAATGCGTTGCTTCCGGGCGCGACCCCGAACCAACGCCACGTATTGGCGCTCGATGGTGTGGGCTCGAAACTGGAGCCCCAGATGCGTTTCCGCGGCGGCGGTGCGGGTCAAGACCACTAGCCCCGTGGTTTCCTTATCGAGGCGATGAACGGCGCGAAGCCGGCCAATGCGCTCCTTCGGCGGCAAGACGCCGGGAAGCAAATCGACGAGCGTGGGCGGCAAAAACTTCTGGCGCGCGCGGCCTAGCTCCGCCTTCTCCGAGGCATGGCGGACCGTTGTGAGTCCCGCCGGCTTGTCCACCACGATGATATGAGCATCCACGAAACGCACCCGGATCGCTTGCGCTAACGGCGATCGCTTCACCTCGACCGGGCTCGCGCGAGTGCTCTGATTGAAGCGGTGTTTTTTGGTGATTTCTTGGCATCCGCCAGCGCAATTTCCAGACGCTGGCCGGGCTTCACTTTTTGCCCGGCGCTTGACAGACTTGGCCCGCCAAACGCACGTGCTTCGCCCGCAAATATTGGAGGATCACGCCATGCGCCAGCCGCAGCGTGCCCTGCAGTGCTTGCGCGACCGTTTGACCCGCCTGCCGGCGCTGGATGACGATGGTGCGAACCGGCATAAACTCCCCTGGGCCGCGACTTCCGAACGAACGGCTCAGGAGAGCCGTTCCACGAATCACTCGCCCTTAACGGGCACTTGAATGGCTTGCAAGACTTCTTGGGTGGCATCGTTTTGAACGAAGGCGACCAAGTTCAGGTTGCGCAGGCGCATGGGGCGTTGGCTATCCAAAAACGGCTCGTCCTTGGCGGCGCGATCCAGATATTTGTTGAGCACGCCGCGGAGATCGCCAAGGTCGACAACGGCGTTTTGCTCCATTTCCTTTTTGGTGAGCGCCAGGCCGCCGGCGCCGCCCGGAAAGGAGCGAACCACTTGGTGGTAGTAGCTAAGCCCGTTGCGCCCTTGTAACGAGCCCAATCTTCAACCAGCGCCAGACGCAGCTTGATCTTGTCGCCCGGCTTCTCCAAATCGCGGACCGTCGCTTTGATGTATATCTTGTTCCCCTTGTGAACTGCGCTGGCCTGAATCTGAGCGCCCGCGGGTGTTTCAAGGAGCGGCTCGATCAGCTTGCGATAATCCTTGAAGACATCCGGGGCATCTTCACGCGAGCCGCCCCCGACGGGCGAAACCTTGCCATTGAAGAGGACGGTCGGCGTCCCCCGAACCTTCTCGTCGCCGTAATACGCGGCCCGCAGTTCCGTGTCCGCATTGGTCAAGGCGTCGGGCCCGGGGACGTGCAAGTGATATTCCAGCAAAACGATTTCCTTGTCGCTGAAGGTTTTGCTCAAGGCGTCAAAGGCCAAGTCTGCGCCGACGCAGGGTGGGCACTGGGCACCAGTGAACAACTCGACCAAAACCGCGCGATCGCTCTTGGTCCGCCGGCCCGCATACTTGGGTATCGGAAACTCCACGGCCTTGGCCGCGTATTCCTTGTAAGCGACGTTTTCCAGCTTGTCGATGCGGCTCTCCACTTCTTGCGTCTGGTCCGCCTGGCCGGCGTTCTTGAGAGCGGTGCCCAACGACGTCAGCAATCGCAAGCGCATGTCGAGCGGCGTCGAGCTGTCCATGAGCTTCTCGGCCTGGCGCGCGGCGATAACGGCGACCTCCGGGTAGCTGTCCTTGGGAAGCAGCGCTTCCACGAGCTGCTGAGCCACGTCCAATTGCCAGCGCGGACCATAATTGTCCGCCGCGCGCAAGGCAGTATCGACCCACTCGCGCACCTCCTTGGCAGGCACCTTTTTTTCCTTGGCTTGGCTCACGAGGCTCAGAACGGCGGCGAAGACGCGCGGATCATTGGGCGTCCGCGTCAAAATGTCGCGTTCCAGCTCGAAGGCATTTTTAGCAGGCGTGCGTTCCATGACAGCGGGGATCATCATGTCCCCCGCGCGAGCGAGCCGAGAATCTTCTTGGCCTGAGCCTTGGGAAGTCTGCCCTGGAAGTTAAACACCGGGCCCTTCTGGACCTTGAGCGTGTATTCAAGGAGATCGCCGGCCACCTTGGCATCGCTGAGATTTGTCGGCGGCACCTTGCCCAGCGGCTCGGCAGTGCCCGTCAGTTTGCCGTTCTTGTCTTCCAAGGAGAGAAGCCAAAAGGATACCTGGTTGCCGTCTTCCAGGATCGTGACTTTCCAGTGGCCGGTGATGCCATCGTCGCCCGCTTGAGCGTGCGGCGCGAGCAACAAACTCACCACTAGAATTGCCGCGGGGAAGCGCATGGGTATTCCTTTCCAAAGAAGAATGGGGCACACGGCACGCGCTGGGCTGCCGCACACGCTCAATTACTTTCATGCACGCTTACTTTATGGACGAAGGAAAATGAACGCAAGGCGAGCCGCGAACGTCGGCGATCTGCGTGGTTTTAATTTCACCAGTCGCTGACGCTCGCGGCCCGCCAAATGCGGCTCACCAGTGCATCACGAAGCCGCCATCGACGTTGATCGTTTGACCCGTGACGTTCTTGGCGCGATCCGAGGCGAGGAAGACGGCCATGGCGGCAATGTCCTCCGGCTCTTGCCAGCGGCCGAGCGGGACAATTTGGCGAATTTTATCACCCGCCCAATCTTCGTACCGATCGGCGACTTTCGACAGGTTGCTGGTGGTTCCAGGCCTCCCAGACCGCCCGATTGAGCACCGTTTTGACCATACCCGGACACAGTGTATTGACGCGCACCTGGTAACCCGCCAGATCTTTCGCGGCACACTGGCCAAGGTTAATGAGCGCCGCTTTGGATGCACTATACGGCGGATCGGTTTGCGATCCGATCTGCCCGGCGACTGACGCAATCAGCAATAAGGTGCCGGCACTGCGCCTTGACCAATGTCGGAGTAAACGCATGCAAAACATTGACGGCACTCTGAACGTTGATTTCCATGACGCGCGGCCAATCCTCGGGCTTCAAATTCCAGAAGGGAAAGCCGAACTTCCCCGAGCCGATGCCTACTGCGAAAACAATGTGATCGAGGCGGCCGAGTTGTGTGGCAAAGCTCTGTGCGGCATCTTGCATGGCGGCGTATTGGGTCGCGTCGGCGCACAATCCCAACGTGCGGATCCCATATTCCTCGCCAAGGCTTCGCGCCGCGGCTGCCGTCTGCTCATCGCGATCGAGCAAGCCGACGAGCGCTCCCTCGGCGGCGAACTCACGGGCAATGGCCAAACCAATGCCGCGTGCGCCGCCCACGACTATCGCCGCTTGTCCCGCCAGATGCAGATCCATGGAAAACCTTAATCACCATAATGGCCTGATGATCGTCCAGACCACGAGCGCAAGTGCGCCGGCGAGGACCAAAAAGAATAGCGAAACGGTGAGCCAGCGGCCCGAGGTGTCGGCTTCCTCTTTTTGCTTGGTATATGGAACCGCCACCGCATCGCGCTTGCGCGGCGTGAACAGGCGAGGCGGTCCACTGTTTTTTGCGGCGACGGGGAGCGGTTGTTGCAGCGCATAGGTCGGCGGCTGTTGGAGCACCGAAGGCTCGCGCGGCGTCGCGGGCGGAAATGGATCACCCGTGCTCGCCAAAAGTTGCGCCGGTGGGAATTGTCGGCGCAGGTTGACGAGATAATCTTGAATGTCGCTTGAGTGGAGCGCGTCGGCAAAACTTGCGAATGGGCGCAGTAAATGGTGCGGACTCAATTCCAGCAAACGCCGGCGCAGTCGATCCGCCTGGTCGGCGATCCCGGCGGTGTAGGCCGCATCGGCGGCGAGCACCAAAAATAAATCGCGTTGCCGGGCATCTCCTTGGCGATCATACTTGTCGGCGAACTCCTCATAGATATCCTGCTCGGCGTGACCCATGATGCGCGGCACCTGAAACTCGGCCTAGCTCGCAAAATTGAATATCCGCGGGATTCGGAGTGCCTCATCCCTCGGCTTGTATTCTATCCATCCAATTCCAAGCCGCAGCATGAGGCACTCCGAATCTCGCGGGTCTAGCCCGTCAATCTTTTAGGTTTCCGATCGGCGGGGCTGGCTGTGCCTCCCAGATTGCTTGATACGCCGGCCGCAGCCACGGTGGGACGATGCGTTCCATGCGGGCCTGGCGTGTCTCGCCGACATAGATTTGGTCGTTGGGCATGAGCCGTGGATTGGTGGCCTGGTCGCGCTGGGCGACGGTCTTGTGCAGGTCGATGTGAAAGACTTCCGGTCGCCCTCCCGCGTCGATATGAGGCCGGACCACGTAAACGTCGCCCGGATTGGCACCCGCTGTGATGCCGCCGATGCGCTGCAAGAGGTCAACCACCGTCTCCTGACCCACATACGGCACCGAACGTTGCCAACCGACGCTGTGACCGAAGAGAAAAAGCTGCTGGCTGCGGTATTCGGCCACGCCCACTTTGACGGCATCCGGCGTCAGGCCAAACTCTACCGCCACCAGTTGCGCTATCTGCGCCGGCGACCGGCCCTGGACGCGCGGCTTGACGGTTGGATCGAGTTCGATGCGGCCGTCGGCACCCACAACCTGGCGTATTTCCACGCCCGGCGCGCCGGCGAGCTCAATGGTGAGCACATCGGGACAGCCGACCTGGTAATGGGCCAAAACATCCAAGGTGCGCTCGGCGACCTCGCGGTCGCTCATGGGATGGCTCGCGACACTGGCCCGCTCGTGAACGTTGTAGGCACATCCGGGGGTTAGACCGCAACCGATTATCACACTTGCCAACCAAAAAGCGCACGCGCAAAGTGCCCACGGCCTCCGGCCTTGCCGCGGACGCTTTACTTGCCAGGATGACCGGCACTCGCCAGGCTTCATAGATTTTCTAAAGTCCAAGAAGACACGAGCCGACAGAGATTCGTCTCTCTCCTTCATCGACCCGAGTAACGATCGGCCTTGAAGGTTCCGAGATTATTGAGGGCACACGTATCCGCGGGTTTCGGAGTACCTCAACCCGCGGCTTGGGGCACATGGGAGCAGATAAATGGGCAAGGATTTGATAGTCAGCGTTTCGGGTATACGGGGAATCGTCGGCGCCGGACTATCCCCGGCACCGGCGCTGACATTCGCGGCGGCCCTCGGGACATATCACCAGGGTGGGCGCGTCGTGCTTGTGCCGCGACAGCCGGCCGAGCGGCCTCGTGCTGCGGCACGCGGTGCTCGCGGGACTGATGGGAACAGGCTGCGACGTCGTCGATCTCGGCGTGGCGCCCACGCCGACTTGCGGGTTGGCCGTCACCCGGCTCGCGGCGGCGGGAGCCATTCAGATTACGGCAAGCCACAATCCCGCCCCCTGGAACGGCATGAAACTCTTCGGGGGCGACGGCGCGGTGCTCTCCGCCGCCAAGGGCCAGGAGGTGAAAGCGATCTTTGACCAGGGCCGGTTTCGCGATGCCGCGTGGGACAAGCTGGGTGCGCTGACCCAAGACAATCGCGCCGAGGGCTGGCACCGCGAGCATGTGTTGACGCTCCTCGATGTAGCCGGCATTCGCACGCGGGGATTTCGCGTCTTGCTTGATGCCAACGGCGGCGCCGGCGGACCGCTCGGAACGAGCCTCTTGCATAGCCTCGGGTGCAAGCCGGTCGTGATCGGCGGCCTGGCCGACGGCAATTTCGCTCATCCACCGGAGCCGCTCGCCGAGAATCTGAGAACCATCTTGCCGCTCGTGGCGCGCGAACAAGCAGACGTCGGCTTCGTGCTCGACCCCGACTCCGACCGGCTCGCGATCATAGACGAAAAGGGCCAATACATCGGCGAGGAATTGACGCTTGCCTTGGCAGTGTCGTGCCGGCTGCGGCAGCAGCGCGGGCCGGTCGTGATCAACATGTCCAGTTCGCGCGTCGTGGAGGACATCGCCCGCCGACACGGCGTCCCTTGTCACCGATCGGCCGTGGGCGAGGCGAACGTTGTCGAGGTCATGCGCGCGGTCGGCGCGGTCATCGGCGGCGAGGGTAACGGCGGCGTCATCGACTCGCGCGTTGGCTGGGTTCGCGATCCATTTATCGGCATCGGCTTGGTCCTCCAACTAATGGCGCAAACGGGCCAAACGTTACGCGCCCTGGTTGCCGAGCTTCCCGCCTATGTCATTGTCAAAGATAAATATGAACTGGCGCCGGAGCGACTTCCGGCACTCTACGCCGCGTTGCGAAGCCGATGGCCCAAGGCGAAAGTCAATGAAGTCGACGGTCTGCGCCTGGACTGGGAAGACCACTGGCTCCATGTGCGAGCCAGCAACACGGAGCCGATCGTCCGCGTGATCGCCAAGGCGCTGGGCGCTCGCAAGCGGAGAGCCTTGCGCCACGGTGGGAAAAATGCTGCACAGCTAGCTGATTGCGATTGTACGTTGATCGCTCCCTAACTTTGGGTGGCACGCCCTGAGGTACTCCGAAGGGCGTGATGGGTGCAAGACACGCCCTTCGGAGTACCTCAGGGCGTGCCACGCAGCCGCGTTTAAAGCGGGAGAGCCCAAAGCACAGACAGAAATGTCTGTGCCACCGAGAAGTCAGGCTTGTGCCGCGTCTTCCTTTTTTTTCACGCTCGCCAATATGCGTTCGACCTGCTTGATGTCCGCCTCGCTGACGCCTTCGCGTCGCCGGTAGCGCCGCTGCAGGCTGTCGAGCACGTGTTCCCACATGGCCCGCGTCGGCTCCAGGCCGCGCGTCCAATCGCCGCGGCGCTGGAGTTTCCAGCGAAAGCTCCACTCGCCGGCAAAGCGCTCCGCGCACAAATAACGCCGCTGCTCCGTCGCCGGGTCGATGTCATGCCACTTGATTTCCATGCGCTGATCCCGGACAATCCGCCTCAAGTTATATTTTCTTGCAGCTTGCGGTAAACCCACTACAGGACAAAGTAATGATACGACGCGCCGCCATTGTCACCATGTTCTTGGTCCCCTTCCCGGCATCCGCAGGCACGGCGCCGACCGCATTGAATATCGCAACGGCGTCGTAGTCTCCGTCTCGGCGCCAGCCTCGGAAGTAGGCGTCGCCATCTTGCACGAGGGCGGCAACGCCGTCGATGCGGCCGTCGCCACCGCGTTCGCCTGGCGGTCGTGCACCCGGCGGCCGGCAACATCGGCGGCGGCGGCTTCATGCTCATCCATCCGAACGGTAGTGAGCCCACCGTCATCGACTATCGCGAAACGGCCCCCGCCGCCGCCGACCAAGACGATGTTCAAGCCGAACGACAGCCACTTCAGCCATCGCGTCGTCGGCGTGCCGGGGACAGTGCGCGGCCTGGCGCTGGCGCACCAGCGCTTCGGCAAGTTGCCGTGGAAAAGGCGTCGTCGAGCCGGCCATTCGGCTGGCCCGTGAAGGTTTCCGCCTGGACGCCCATCATGCCGGATCGCTCAACAACATTTTGGCGGCCGCCCCGGAAATGGCAGAGCTGCAGCGCGTATTCAGCAAGCCCGATGGCCGCGCCTGGAAAGCGGGCGATCGCCTGGTGCAGCCCGACCTGGCGCAAGACGCTACGCCACATCGCCGACAAAGGACCCGATGCGTTTTATTCCAGGTCCCGTCGCCGACCTGCTCGCGGCCGAGATGAAAGCCGGGCGGCGGGCTCATTAACCGCGACGATCTTTCCAACTACCACGCCATCGAACGCAAGCCGATCCATGGCACTTACCGCGGCTATGACGTCTATGGCCCGCCGCCGCCCAGTTCGGGCGGCATCTGCCTGGTCGAAATGCTCAATATCCTGGCGAACTATCAACTCAACGTCCACGACCGCTTCTCCCCTGAGACGCTGCACCTTATGATCGAGGCCATGCGCCGCGGCTATTGCGACCGCGCCCTTTATCTTGGGCGACCCTGCCTTTACCACATTCCCGCGCAAGCTTACCACCATGGATTATGCCAGCAAGCTTGCCCAGGGTATCGATCCCCAGCGAGCAACCAAAAGCAGCGAGCTTGCCAAGGAACGCGAGTTGCGCGTCGAAGGCGACAGCACGACGCACTTTTCCGTCATCGACAAGGACGGCATGGCGGTGGCCAACACCTATACGCTCGAGCACAGCTATGGCTCGCGGATCGTCGTCAAGGGCGCGGGTTTTCTTGCTCAACAACGAAATGATGGACTTCAACTGGCAACCCGGCGTCACGAACACCCAGGGGACGATCGGCACCGCGCCGAACCTCATCGCACCGGGCAAGCGCATGCTCAGCTCGCAGACGCCGACGATTCTCGCCAAGAACGGCAAGGTCTTCCTGGTTACCGGCAGCCCCGGCAGCCGCACCATCATCAACACGGTCCTTAACGTCGTGGTCAGCGTGGTCGATTACGACATGGACGTGCAAGAAGCCGTCGACGGCCCGCGTCTGCACCATCAGTGGTTTCCCGACGAGGTCCGCTTCGAGGGAATCAGTCAATTCCCAAAAACCGTCGCCGCGCTGCGAGCCCTGGGACACCAGGTCAGCGGCACGCGTCAAGGCGACGCCCATACGATCTGGGTCAACCCGCGCACCGGCGGCTACGTCGGCGCCGCCGACAAGCGGCTAAGCGGCAGTTCTTTGGGATACTAAAAAACGTAGCCACGGATGGAACACGGATAAAACACGGATAAGAAACTTAAGCAACGGTCTGGCCGTTTTTTTTCTTATCCGTGTTTTATCCGTGTTCCATCCGTGGCCGTATTTTCTTTCGCCGTCAGCGACATAGCTCACCTCGTCCACTCGCTCTTGACAGTCTTCACGCTCTTAGGCTAAACGCCTTCCTCCCGAGTGACTGCGCCATGGCAACCCGACCCGAGGATTCCCTATGCAAGGGACGGACGCAAACTGCGGAGCACCGTCGGCCTTTCGCGCGACGCTCGTCCGGCGGCAGCCAGGACGAAGGTTCTGAGTCTGGTTGCGCTTTCCTTGCGTTCGTCGCCGCCTCTCAACTCGTATCGGCACAAAATCCAGCCAAAGAGACCGTCGCCGACGTAATCGTTGTCGGCAATCGCAACATCCCGACCGCGAAAATCATGAGCTATATTCGCACCCGGCCGGGCGGCGAATGCTTGCAAGCGACGCTGCAGGCCGACGTGGCTCGTCTCACGGACACGCGCATGTTCCGCTCGGTCGTCGTCCGCGATTCACGCCTGGGCGATGGCCGCGTGCAGATTTATTTCGAAGTCCAAGAGTATCCCAACCTCATCCGCGAGATCATTTTCAAGAACGCCAACCATATCAGCGAAAAAGACCTGGAGGACATGACTCGGCTGCGCAAGGGAACGCCGCTCGACCCCACCGCCAACCGCACGGCATGCTATGAAATCCAAGACGCGCTCAAAAAGAAGGGCCGCTATTTCGCCAGCGTCGTTCTGGAGGAAGGGGACAAGCCCAGCGATAGCCGAGTGATCTTCAACATCTCCGAAGGCCCGATCGTCCGCGTGCGCGACACCCGCTTCGAGGGACACTTCACCCTTGCGAATTCCGCGCGCTTGCGGACGCAAATCGACACCAGCCGGGCTTTTCTCAAGTCGATGGGCGGCATCTTCAATCCGGCCGTCATCGATGGCGATGTCATCAAGCTGGAAGATTATTTCAAGGACCACGGCTTCATCAACGTGCGCGTCTCCCGCGAACTGATCTTCAGCGACGACATTCGCCTGGTCGATGTCGTTTTCCACGTCGTCGAAGGGCGACCGCTTCCGCGTCAAAGAGGTCGCGGCCGTCGGCAACAAAATCTTGGAAAACCAACAAATCGACAAAATCATTCAAGTAAAGAAAGACGAGTTTTACGACGGCTTCAAGGCGGGCGTGCGACCAAAAGAACATTCAGGACCTCTATGGCTGGCGAGGTTTTTCCACGGTCGTCAACAAAGAAGTTTACACCGTGCCCGGCGAGCCCGGCGTCGTGCGCGTGCAGTATGATGTCAAGGAAAGACCCGCCGCCAAGGTGGGCCAGGTCATCATCGTCGGCAACGACGTCACCCAAGACCGGATCATTCGTCGCGTCATCGGCCTTTATCCCGGCCAGACGCTGCGCTATCCCGAGCTGCGCCTCGCGGAAAAAGAATTGGCCAAGCTGAACATCTTCAAGATCGGATCCCGGAGAACGGCATCCGCCCGTCGCTCATCGTCCTCGACCCCGACGGCGAAAAGGAATACAAGGACATCCTGGTCCAGGTGCAGGAGACGCAAACGGGCAGCCTGATGTTCGGGGCAGGCTTCAACTCCGACACCGGCATCACCGGGAGCATCGTCCTCAACGAACGCAATTTCGACATCTTCCGGCCACCGACCAGCCTCGCCGACATCTGGGAAGGCCGGGCGTTCCGCGGCGCGGGCCAGGAACTGCGCATCGAAGCGGTTCCTGGCCAATACTTGCAGCGCTACTCCGTCAGCGTGCGCGAGCCGTTCTTGTTTGACCGGCCCTACAGCTTGACGGTCGGCGCCTATTACAATCAGCAAATCTTCAACGAAGACACTGAAGGCCGCCTCGGCGGCCGCGTCTCGCTGTCGCACCTTCTTTCACAAGGAATGGAGCATCAATACCGGCCTGCGCATCGAGAACGTCAACATCAGCAACCTGAATATCTACGACCCGATCGACTACACCTCGGTGCAGGGAAACAATCTCGTCGTCGGACCCAACATCGGCCTGACCTGGGACACGCGCGACTCGTTCCTGACGGCCCACCGAAGGGGGCCTCGCCAGCATCAATTATGAGCAGCTGTTCGGCACCTTCACGTTTCCCATCGTCAACTTCAAGGCGAGCCGCTATATGACCGTCACGCAACGCACCGACGGCAGCGGCAAGCAAGTGTTGGCGGCACACACCCAGGCCGCCTGGGCGGGCAGCAACACGCCGGTCTTCGAGCGCTTTTATGCCGGCGGTTTTCAGACGATTCGCGGCTTCGAGTTCCGCGGAGTCGGGCCGTTCGTGAACGGCCAAGCCGTCGGCGGCGACTTCATGTTTCTTAACAGCCTGGAATACTCGGTGCCCATCCGTGCCAACGATCAACTCTACGCGGTGGCCTTTGTCGATTCGGGCACCGTCGAATCCAACGTCTCCATCCAAAACTACCGCGTCTCCGCCGGCGTCGGCCTCCGCATCGTCGTCCCGATGCTAGGCCCGGTGCCCATCGCCCTCGACTTCGGCGTCCCCATCGTCCGCGGCCCCGGCGACCACACGCAAATCTTCAGCTTCTGGGTTGGGTTGTTCCGCTAAGCGGAGCAGCGTAGAGCCAAAACACGTTAGCCACGGATGGAACACCGATAAAACACGGATAAAAAGAGAGCGCGGGGATAAGCGATATCTATGTTTTAGATTGTCTTATCCGTGTTGTGTCCGTGTTTCATCCGTGGCTCTTCTTTACCCAGAATCGCGAACCGCACCCCTCCAGCCACTTTAGCCTTGTTCCAAAAAATGCCTCTCAGTACCATCGGCCATGATGGAAGAGTCCGACGACAAAGCGGTCGATGGAACGGCCCATTGGAATGGCTCGATGGTGTTTTTGGGGCTTTTAGGTTTGCTGGCCTGGCAAGCCTGGTTGGCCCTTGGGCTTTTTGGACCGGAAGCGCCGTGGCAAACATTGCTCGATGACCGGCCTATCGTATCGGGATCGCATCCGCAGCATCTCTATCTCGGTAGCCTGGGCGCGCAGGCGCTCGCCAGCAGCGGGACCACTTGCGTCTATGACCCCGCTTTTCAGGCGGGCTACCCCAAGACCCCCATATTCAACGGCAGCCGGCTCGCGGAAATAACGCTCTTCTTGGCTGGAGGCACTTATAATCCCGCCGCCTATAAGGTGGGCTTGCTGGTAATCTGCCTATCGATCCCGTTTCTTCTAATGCTCGCTTGCTTTGGAACCGGTTTGTCGGGTCCCGCGACGTTGGCGGCAACCGCCTTGGGTATTCTTCTCAGTTGGGGCCCCACCGGGCGCTCGGCCATCGAAGCCGGCGAAGGAGACCTCCTGCTTGCCTCGCTGGCTATGTTGGCCCATGCCGCCATGCTGATCCGCTTTCATCGGGTTCCGGGGATCATTTCCTGGCTCGGTTTGGCCTTCACGGCGAGCATGGTTTGGTTTTGCCAGCCCTTGGTTTACCCGCTGGCTTTGCCGCTCCTGTTGTTTTTTTATCTCTGCGTCGGCGCCCGCCATGCCAGTTTTACCTGGCACGCGACGCTAATGCTGGCCCCACTCGCGGGCCTGGCGGCCAACTTACCGTGGCTTGTCGATTGGGTGAACTACTGGTGGTTGCGCGCTCCCTTGCCGATCGGCAGCACCATGCTGCCACACCGGACATTTCAAACGCTGTGGGAGGCGCCGATCTGGGGAGGCAGCTTGGACCGTGGGCTGGCCCTCGCGATTTTAGCGAGCAGCATGGTGGGCGTTGTTTTGCTTCATTACCAGCAGCGCTTGGCGGCGCGATTGTTGGCACTGGGCGCGTTTGGCTTTTTGACCCTGGCTTTTCTCGGCATCTCCTGGGAGCCGCTCGGGCAAATGGGAACCGCCGGCCTGTTTCTCCCAGCTCTCTGGTTTGCCGCCTTGCCCGCCGCACACGCCTGGACCTGGACGGCTCAGCAATTGGCTCGGCGGGGGGCCGCCGGTTGGCTTATCTTGACGTGCGGCCTGGCAGGTTTAGCTTTCGCGGGCTACACGTGGCGTGAGACGCTCGCGCCGCTGACCAATCGCTGTCTGGAAAGCGAGCCGTTGCAAATTGGTTTGGGCCCGGCGCGCACCGCGGTAGTGCAACGGATCGTCCAGCACACCGGCACCGACGCGCGTATCCTCTGGGAAGATCGCCCGCTCACGCGGCAACAGTCCCACTGGTCGGCGCTCTTGCCCGTCCTCACGGGACGCGCCTTTTTGGGCGGCCTCGATCCCGACGGCTTCATCGAGCATTCCTGGATTAGCTTCATGGACGGCGCCATCGAGGGCCGGCCGATCGCGTCGTGGAACGACGAGGCCCTCGAGGAATACTGCAAACGCTACAATCTCGGCTGGATCATCGCATGGTCTCCGGCAGTCCTCAAACGCATGCACGAGTGGGACGGAGCCGTGGCGGTGGCTGCTTTATACGACAATGTACCTGGCGAGCTTTTCTTGGTCAAACACTCGCCGCGCAGTTTTACGGTCAAGGGTAAAGCGCAAATCGTTCATGCCGATTGGCATCATATCACGCTGGCGGAGGTGGTGCCCGACAACGGCGTCGTCGTGCTGAGCTTGCATTTTCAAACGGGCATGCGGGCAAGCCCAAGCCGAGTCCAAGTCGAACGCGAGCCCAACGGCGACGATCCCATCGGCTTCATCCGCCTGCGTGTCGCCGGCCCCGTGGCACGAGTGACGCTTACTTGGGATAAATAGAGAAGCGCCAAGGGTGGTTGAAGATCCGCGGGATTCGGAGTACTTCATCCCGCGGCTTGCTGCATTCGAATGACGGCGCTCGAAAAAGGTGCGCGGGCGTACAAAAATGCTCGTGTCGGTGCCCTGTCAATTTCGACCGACGGATTCCACTCTTGCCATGATTGCCTAAATTCACGTCAGCATTAAAAAATCACAAGTTTTGCGGTCGTGGCATTTATTTTGCTGAACCGAGTCGAAGTATAGTTCGGTGCGTTCGGCGCACGCCTCATAGGAGTTTTTTATCATGGATTGGCCGATTGTGGAATTAAAAATGCCGTGGCCGCTGGTGAACGTTGAAGACGACGATGGCGAACTTGTCGTGCGACTTTCATGCCGAGAGCTTTCTTTGGCCGGCGGTGGATGAGGTTGGCAGAACGTTGCTGGAACTGGCCGATGAGACCGGTGATTGCCAATTTGTGCTGGATTTTGCCACTGTTGACTATTTAACGGGCGTAGGTCTGGAAAAGCTCGTGCTTTTGAACCGAGAGTTGCAGGCAACCGGCCGGCGCCTGGTCATAAAAAACGTGTCCACCCAGCTGGTGAGGTTGTTATCGCTCACGGGACTCACGAGTGATTTTGACATAAATCCGGTGGAAGAATATCGGTTGACGTGTTGAGGCTCAAAAAGTCGCTTGCCCAGCGATAGTGATCGAGCAGTCCCTCGGTGGGCCGACCGAGGATGCGATAGGCCAGGTAGAGCGCTTCGACGGAGGCCAGGCCATTGTCCGGATCGGTCCCCAGCTTGGATGCGCGTGGATAGGCCGTCCGATAGCCTCGGAGTGAGCGTGCCGGGACCTGCGCAAACGCTTGCGTCATGGCGCCGGCCCAACGCCAGCTGCCATCCAGCAGCAAAACCCCGCAGTCTTGATCGTCCTGAGTCAGCGCACGGACCATCGGCGGCCAATCGAATATAACCTTCCAGAGCGAGCGGCCCCTTGACGGGATAATGCATAAACGCCAAATCAGGCCGCCCCTTGAGCGGCATCACCGTGCATTTTTTTGGATTTTCCTTGGGATGCCGGACAATAATGGTTAAAGGCACGGCCTTCATGAAAGTCCTTGAATCTTGTTGGCTCAAACGACCATCTCATTTACAGGGAATTATATCGCCAATTCAAGAGAGTTTTTGGGGAGGATGCACCAATGAATGTAGAGCTCAAATACTGCTCGATGTGAAACTATGAACCGCAAGCCGTCAGTTTGGCGGCCAAGGTGCTCACGGCATACAAACAAAAAATCAAGGATCTAAAGCTCATTCCGTCCTCCGGGGGCTGCTTTGAGCTGAGCGTCAATGGCGATCTGGTTTACTCCAAGCTGAAGACCGGCAAGTTCCCGGAAGAGAAGTGGGTCGTCGAAATGATGGGCCAGCGTCTGAAAAGTTAACGTTCCGCGTGAGCGTGGGGGCACGTTTCCAACGTGCCTTAGCGCAGGGAGCGGGCACGTTGGAAACGTGCCCCGCGTCGGTCTCATTGCTGCACCGCGAGAAAACAGGCAAACTAACTGAACCTTTTTCCCACCGCCGGCGTCTAATCTTACATATCCTCCATTTGCGAAACGATTTGGGTGTTTCGCTCGCCGGCACCCTTTTCTTTGCCGCTTTGGCGAACCTATAATGAAACGGCTGCCGGGGCCATGCCACCGGTCAGCTAACTTCTCCCCGTTTATTTCAGCGGACTGGGACTTGAACTGTTGATCTTGGCGAGCGCTTTCGTCCTTAATTCTGCTCATGCGACTTTTGACGCTTAGGAAGTGTGCGATGAAACAGGTAGCTAAAAACGCTTTCACCCTGACTTCGATGAAGAAGGGAACCGACCAAACGCCGGGCCGCAATCGCCTGGCCAGTGACAACTTCCCGGAAGTGTCCCAGGCGTCGTTTGCGCAGGCCGAGAACTTGCACCTGGAAGAGGAAGTCGCCGCCCACAACAGCGGCGGCGTCGACGATGCCTTGGGCCTCTATCTGAAGCAAATGGGCTCGATTCCGCTCTTGAGCCGCGACCGGGAATTGGCGCTCGCGATTCGACTTGAGGACACGCGGCGGCGCTACCGCCGGGGCGTGTTGTTCAATTGGGTCGTCGTGCGCCGAGTTTATGAAAAGCTGCAAGAAGTCAAGGCGGGCCTGACGCCGCTCGATCCGCATATCGACGTCATCAATAGCGTCGGCTTGACCCGCGAGCGCATCCTGGCCGCTTGCCCAACAACCTGCGCGCCATCGGCAAGCTGTTGCAGAATGCCGACCATGATTTCTTGGCCTCGCAGCGAACGCGGTCAGCGCGGGGCCGGGCGGCGCTGCGCCGTGTTCTGGCGACTAATCTCCGTAAGGCGGTGACGCTGGTCGAAGAATTGTCGCCGCGCACGGAAGAGTTGGATGCCTTGTTTCTGGATGTCCGCAAGCTGGCGCAGGAAGCCACGCGCCTGGAAGCGGAAGCCAACAAAGGCGGCCGATCGGCTGCGGACCGTGCTCGCCGCACTCGTTGTGCCAAGGAATTGCGCGATATCTGCCTGGCGAGCCGGTGTACAGTGGAACAGTTGTTGGCCCTGGCAAAGGTTGTGCGCGCCCGGCAAAATGCGTTCCAGCAGGCACGCAGCGAATTGGCCGAGGCGAACCTGCGCCTTGTCGTTGCCATCGCCAAGCGCTATCGCGGGCGAGGATTGGCTTTCGCCGATTTGATTCAGGAAGGGAACCGAGGCCTCATGCGGGCGGTGGACAAGTTCGAGCACCGATTGGGTTTCAAGTTCGGGACGTACGCCACCTGGTGGATTCGGCAGGGCATACAGCGAGCCCTAGCTGACCACGCCCGGACCGTCCGCGTTCCCGTGTCACCAGGTCGCCCTGCTGGCTGCCATCGACCGTGTTCGGGGCGAGTTGCTCGGCGAAACCGGGCGCGAGCCGACGGTCGAGGAAATCGCCCGCGTGTTGGGGACCGGCGTGGAGGAAACTCGGGCCTTGCGGCGGTGTCGCGCCATCCGGTCAGCATTCACGAACCGCTGGGCGACGACGCCGACCGTTCGCTGGGTGAATTCCTGAACGACAATGCCGCCGTCAATCCCGGTATGGATGCCGACTACCACCTGTTGAAGGAACGCATTGCCGAGGTGCTGCGTTCGTTGGCGCCGCGCGAGCGCGAGGTCATCGAGTTGCGCTTCGGCCTCAAGGACGGCCAACCGCGCACCTTGGATGAAGTCGCCAAGTGCTACGGCATCACGCGCGAACGCATTCGTCAAATCGAAGCCCGTAGTCTGGTGAAGCTCAGGCAACCCCTGCGCAGCCAGCGCCTCGCGGGATTTCGCGGAGACGGAGGAGTAAAGAGCCGCGCACGCAGTAGGCGGTTTTTCCACCGAGCCGGCACCTTAGTAAGCGCCGACAAACCGCTTGCTGACGTGCGCAGGCTCTTTTCATGCACTTAGCGATTCACGCCCAGTGCCGTATGCTCCATCGAGATGCGCACGCGATAAGACCCCGATGACGCATTGTTCCACGGGCTGGGAACGATTTGCAGATAGACGCGACCTTCCTCGGTTGGCGTCCCCTCGTAGCGCTCGCCGATCAAAAACGACTTGCCGTTCTCGCCGATCTTGCCGATCAGCGCCCCGGCCATGAACGTGCCGCCTTTGCCCGCCGTCGAGTAGCCCTTCGGCCCCGTCACATACTGCCCTGGACCTTGCGGCCATAGATCGACTTGCCCTTCGCCGACGATAAGGAGGCGTTGGCTGGGATCGACGATCACGCCGGAATTGAGCCACTGGTCGGAGCTGCTGCCGAACTTGGCGGCATCGACGACGAGCTCGTTTTCCGAACGTGACGCCGCGCACGAACAGGGTCCGCAAGTCGGATAATTTCAGCGACAACTCGCCGAAGTGACCGGAGTGAGCCTTGATGACCGGATGCAGAATGCGGCCCGTGATCGGGAACTCGAGGGTCTGGATATAGTCGTCCTCCTTGACCCGAAGATTTTCGGGAGCGGTCTTTTCGGTGATGCGCTTAAGCACTCCCGACGCCCGCTGCGAAACTTCGGGGTCTGGATTGTTAGAGGCCCGCTGCACAAACGGATAAGCCAGGGCGCCGTAATGCACGAGATGCTTGACGGCTTCATCGCGGTCTTTATAAGTTTCACTGCCCAGCTGCTTGATGGAGTGGTCGATGTGCTCACCGACGCCGTCCGGCAGGTGCAGTCCGAAATCGATGCGGCGAACTTCGCGAAACGGGATGATTAATTTGCCGTACTTGGTCATGACTTCCAGGTCTTCCTGGAGCAGAGTCATGCGTACGAGACTACCGTCACAGAAGCGAACTTCGGCAAGATTGGGCCGGGGAACGTCCTTCTTTCCCTGCCCTTGTGCCATGCTCAAGCTGCAAGTTGTTAGAATAACAGCGCTTGCGGCCCACTGGCAAGAATGACCCATGGCGGCCTCCCCAAAAAAGAGTGTCACGACAGCTCCGGAGAGTGACCCAATCATCCTGATCGGGAGCGCTGAGACGAGAATGTCCCGTGGAGCCGCGCGGTGGCCTTCACATGCCATTTAACACTAAAGGCCCGATTTTTGTAAAGGGGAGGTGCTTATTATTTGTAAAAATAGGAAAAAAAAGTTGTCTGGGTATGACGGCATTCATACAATCCGGTCCACCGAAAAATCGGGCTTCCCGCCGGTTTTCCACGCCCTTGTCGCGTAGTCGCTCGGATCAATGCGCAGATGCGCCAAGACAGGCGGGACGCCCGTCCTACGAAGTGCGGCACTTACTTTGCTGCTTGAATGAACACCGGCGCGGCTTACTATGATCGCATGCTCGCGCAAATATCTGTTTCCCAGCGTGATTGAAATGAACTACCAGGCCGGCCGGCGCCTGGGCGTCAACGTTTATCTCATCGATGGCGGCTCCGAATTCATCCTTATCGACATCGGCTACCTGGACAGCGTGGACGAGATCATCGAGCTGATCCGCAAAATGGATTTCAATCTGTCAACGTGCAAGATGGTCATCGCCACCCACGCCGATGCCGACCACATCCAAGGCCTCGCGCATGCCCGCGAGCTATTGAAAACCAAGACCGCCGGGCATCCTTTCACCGTTGAGCCTTTGGAAAGCGGCGACGAGATTCTTACCTATGCGACGATCAAGGCGCAAGGCTTCGCCATTCCCATGCCGCGCTGCAAAATCGACATCCCACTCAATGAAGGCGATGTTCTGAGTGTCGGCAACTTGAAGATTGAGGTTTGGCACACGCCGGGCCACACGGCCGGCCAACTCGCCTTCAAGATGGGCAATCTTCTTTTCAGCGGCGACAATATCTACAAGGACAGCTGCGTCGGCGCCATCGATGCCCACCACGGCTCCAATATCCCCGAGTTCATCCAGTCGCTCCAGCGTATCAAGGACGATGACGCCGAATACTTGCTGCCCAGCCACGGCCCCGTCTTTCGCCGCGATCCCAAAATTCTGCAAAAAGCCATCGACCGCCTGACCGGCTACCAATACATGGCCGATTTCGGCACTTGCGCGATCGGTTGGCCGCTATTGGACGAATGGGAAGCCGACGTCAGCGCGGGGCGTATGCCCAACTTCAAGAAATGACGGTCGCAGCGTAGGGGTGGCACGCCCTGAGGTACTCCGAAGGGCGTGATTCGCGCCGGAAGACACGCCCGTCGGAGTACCTCAGGGCGTGCCACCCGAAAAGGGCAGCAGTTTCATGGGCATCATTGCTTGAGCCGCGCTTCGCGCCGCAATGCCCGCCTTGACAACGGCAGCGGCGCCAGGACAAAGCCGTTACGCCAATGCCACAGCATGCTGGCATCGTTACCCAAGATGAAGGTCGTCCAAAGCGATCCATAGCCGAGTTGACGTAGAGCAGTCACCGCGTGCTGCAAAAGTGCCGAGCCGAGCCCGCCCGTTTTCCACAGAGGCGCCACGAATACCCACGTCAAATGCGGCTGGCCGGGCAAGCCCGCACGCCACTCGGCCGGCTGCGGCTCTTGCCAGCAATAGTTGTCCGCGCTGGCCGGATCGCCTCCCGGCACCAACGTGACGGCGATGCCGCCTAACCGCTGGCCATGCTTGGCGTGCTCGGCGACGAAACTCGCCTGCTTGAGCCACGGCCCGTCCCCGCCGCGCCAGGTTTTTTCCAGGGCAGCCTGCGATGCCTCCAAACGCTGCTCGAGGCCAGGCCCCCAAAGGGCTGCACGCCCTCGAAAGCGGCCGCGAAAACTTCGGCCAACTCCGCTTGGTCGCTCGCTAGCAACGGCCGTATGCGAATCTCTGGACTTATTTCGTCTGGATCGGGAGCACGCCAGCCCGCGAAATCCAAGACACCGTGAAAGTGCTTGGGCCGAGGCGACAAATAGGCGGTGCCGTGCAGATAGTCATAGCGATAGGCGGGATTGCGGGGCAGGCGCTTGAACTGCTCCGCGGTGAGCGGCAAGCTGATGTTCGGCATCCAATCGTCCGCCATGGTTGCTCTCCGAGCACTCAATGGTTTTACCTTTAACGCCAACGGCGTTAATATAACTCCGTTGGAGCATAGAGTCGCTTGATCTTTTGCTCATCCCTCGTGCCAGGCGAGCACGCCGCCAAACATTTTGATTCGGGGTTATGCCATGAAGCTTTTGCCTGCCGTCGGCCTGCTTGGCGGTGCTTTGCTATGGCCGCTATTTGCAAGTGCCGGCGGCACGGACGCGGATAGCAAGGAGGCCTTGCAGGCGCTCCAAGATTACATCGGCGGCTGGAAGGGCAACGGGACTTCCGACAAGGATCGGAGCGAAATTTGGAAGGAAACCGCAACTTGGAGCTGGCGCTTCAAAGGGAAAGATGCCGCGCTGGTCGTCGACATGACAGAGGGCAAACTCTTCAAGGCGGGCACGCTTCGCTACTTGTCTGGAAAGGAAAAGTATCAACTGACCTTGGTGGATAAAAACGACAAAACGGGCGTGTATGAAGGGTCCCTTAAAAAGGGAACATTGACGTTGGATGGGCCCGATCCCGATGGCAAAAGCACGCGCCAGATCAAGATCAACACGGCCGGCGGCGGGATTCGGCTTGTGTGGACGGTGTTCCGCAAGCCGGAGGGGCGCACGGTCTATAACAAGCAGTTGCAGATTTCGTACACGAAGGAAGGCGAAAGCTTCGGCGCGACGGCCAAGAAGAATGAATGCGTGGTGACCGGCGGTTTGGGAACGATGACCGTCAGCTACATGGGCCAAACCTACTACGTCTGCTGCAGCGGCTGCCGGGACGCTTTTAACGAAAACCCGGCGAAGATCATCAAGGAATACTTGGCACGGAAGAAGCGCGGCGAGTAATTCGGAAGTCAATCCTGGGGTTGTGGACCGCGATTGCGTCCGCCCTTGCCCTTCTTGCCCCCGCCGCGTGGTCCGCGCGTGCGTGTCCTGGGGAAGTGGGGGTTGGGCGGAAAGCGCGGGCGTGGCTGAATCGTCATCGACTTTAGTGTTGGCGCTGGCCATTTGATTGAGCCGCTGTTTATATTGGGCTTCCTCGGCAGTGATGAAGCCGTCGTTATTGCGGTCCCATTCGCGGAATTCCTCGATGTCGAGCCCGCCTTTGCGCCATTCGTGCAGGGCGACCTGGCCATCCTTATCAATGTCGAGCTTCACGAACCAATCGGGCAAGTCCTTGGGCAACTTGCCGGCGCGGAAGACCGTGGGCCGAACGTCGAGGTCTTCCTCCTCGAGGATGATGGTGACTGGATCAATTTGCTGATTGGCGCCGCGGCCCCGGTTCTGCATGCGGGCCGCGAAGAAGGCCTTGTATTCATCCAGGTTGATCAAGTTGTCGCGGTTGGTGTCCCACTTGGTGAGCTCGGCCCGCAGCTGGTCGGGCATTTCGTCCTGGTTGAGGAAGCCGTCGCCATTGCGGTCGAGGCGATTGAAATCGGCTTCGGCCCATTGGGTCAGGCGATCGATGGGGTTCTGCGGCGCAGGAGATTGGAAGCCGCCCGGTCCCTGAAAACCGCCCGGTCCCGGAAAGCCACCCGAACCTTGGAAACCGCCCCCGCGGGGAAAGCCGCCGGCGCCACCCATCATGCGTGTTTTCATTTCGTCGTTGAAAGCGATGAACAGTTCGCGCGTGACCTGTCCGCTGGTGATGCCTCTTTCGAGCAGGAATTGATTGAGTGGACCGCCCAAGCGATTGGAATCGGAAACAAGGAAATATGGGCGACCGCGGGCGAAGGCGTCGAACATTTGGTTGGGATCGCGCGGCCCCTTGAAGCCGCCGAAGCCGCCTTTGCCTCGGCCTTGCCCGCGCGTGGCGTCGGGCTCCAGAAACAGGATGGTCAAGGACAACGCAACCAACACAAAGGCGATACGGTTACGCATGACTAAAACCCTTAAAGCTCGAATGAGCGCGAAGTGACCTATTAAGTATAACCCCGGAGCCGGCCAAGAGTCACGCCAATAATTATTAAAAATTGCGCGCTTCGCCGGTAAGGTAGGGCGCCTCTCCTGAGCCGTTCACTGATTTGGTAATGTAGGACGGCTCTCCTGAGCCGTTCAACGATTTGGACGGCTCAGGAGAGCCGTCCCACAAGAGTGCGGCCGTCCCACAGGAGAAGGCTTCCCGGGCGGTCTCTTGGCAATGATTTTGGCTCTTCGTATCAATGAACTTGCACGGTTATGCCCAATAGGTGAACGTAAATGGTTGATTACCGCCAGCAAGCTGTCACGGGTCTCGTGCCACCGGCATCCGGCGAAGCCAAGATTCGCGAGGTTTGGCCCAGCGTTGCCAGCGTTTCGCTGGTCGCGAGCTTGGGACAGAAGCTGACGCGCACCATTATCTTGGCCCCGTTGGCGTGGCTCATCATGTCCGCGGTTTATTTCGGCAAACTGCTGCCGTTCGCCGCCCGGCGTTACACGCTCACCAATCGCCGGCTGATGATTCGCCGCGGCTGGAAGGGGACGCCCAGTCACGAGATTCCGCTGGCCAAGATCGACGATATTCGCGTCGTCCACGATGCGCACTCCGACTTTTTCCGCGCGGGCACTTTGGAAGTCATCGAGAACGGCAAGGTCGCGATGACATTGCCGGGCACCCCCGAAGCCGACGGCTTTCGCATCGCGATTCTGGGCGCCCGCAACGCCTGGGTGCCTGGCAAGGCGAAGAGCATGCCCTTCATCGCGGCGAGTGCGGCCAAGTAAGAATTGCATGATCTCGCACTTCGGACGCTGCGATTCCAAATGCGTTGGCCACGGATGGAACTCAAAATGCGTTAGCCACGGATGGAACACGGATAAAACACGGATAAAGAGGCAAAACGGTTTAGACATTTAGACAGGGTTTTGCTTAATTTTGCTCGTCTTATCCGTGTTCTGTCCGTGTTCAATCCGTGGCTTTTCTTTTTTAAAAAGCGGGTGCGGACAAGTTAAAGGGCCCTTCCGTTTACATTTTTTGCCCAGTTTGCTACCTTTAACTTCGGATTCACACCGATCTACCAGGGAAAGGAATCCCACGTCAATGACAGCGCTCCTTGACTTATCCCCAACCGCCGCGGCACCGAGGCCGACGCGCGTCCGCTTTTATCAAACCGCGATCTTTTGGGCCTATGTCGCAGTCGCCATGGGCGTGGCCTGGCGAACGGTGCGCTATCTCCTGCAATTTCCCATCTGGGGCGATGAATCGTTTGTGTGCGTGAACTTCTTGGACGCCGGCTATGCCGATTTGATCGGCCCCTTGCGCGTCGGTCAAATTTGCCCGCTGACCTTTCTGTGGAGCGAGTTGGCGATTTATCATTGGCTTGGGCCGGCGGAGTGGGTCTTGAGGCTGCTTCCCTTTTTGGCAGGGTTGGCGTCGCTCGCTCTTTTCTGGGCCCTGTGCCGACGGGTGTTGCCGCCGGTCGGCGCCTCACTGGCTTTGGCGCTGCTGGCGGTTTCCTATTACCCCGTGCGCCATTCCGTTGAGGTGAAGCCTTATTCCGAGGACTTACTGGTCACGCTCGGTTTGCTGTTGCCGGCAGTGTTGTACGTTCGCAATCCGGAAAGAATTCGCTGGCTGGTCTTGCTAGCCGCAATCGTTCCGCTGGCCGTGGTTAGCTCCTATCCGGCGGTGCTGGTGGCCGGTGCGGTTGCAATTGTGCTGTTGCCCATCGTTTGGGGAGCGCGGAGTTACCGGGCGAAAGCCTGGTTCGTCACCTTCAACTTGCTGCTGGTCGTCACGTTTTGCGGCAATTATTTTTTGATCGGCAAGCCGCAATTGAGCCCGCATTTGGGCAATCCCAACAATGCTTTCAATAGCACCTGGCACGAATGGTTCCCCGAACGCGATCCGTTGAGTCTCTTGTGGTGGTTTTTCAAAGCCAACACGGGCAACATGCTCGCCTATCCGATCGGCGGACCCAACTTTGCCAGCAGCTTGACCACGCTCTTCTGTGTAATCGGCGCCTGGTCATGGTGGCGCGGGGGCAATCGCCGGATGCTTGGACTGCTTCTGTGGCCATTCGCCCTGTCCGTCGTCGCCGGCATGCTTCACAAGTACCCCTACGGCGGCAGTGCCCGCCTCGACCAGCATCTGGCACCGGCGATCTGTTTGCTCATGGCCAACGGCCTGATTACCGTCGCGCGGCGCTGGTCGCCAAACAGCGTGGGCGAACGCCGGGCGAGTGTCCTGGTCGCGTTGCTGCTTGCGGCTTTTGGCGCGGCTGGACTGATCCGTGATATCGTGAAGCCGTTCAAGACAACCGCGGAATTGTGGAACCGGAATTTCGTTGAAGACTTGCTCCAGCGAGTGTCACCAAACGATCGCGTCGTCATCTTTCATGCGCCGTCCGAAATTCGCCCAGGTCTCGAATGGTACTTTCGCCAGCATGACGATCGCGTTTACTGGCGTGGAGACTTGGGCGCGGCTCGGGCCTTGACGGGCAAGACATGGTGCGTGGAGATACATGCCAAGAAGCCCAGCCTCGATCCGATCCTCGCGGCCGTCGGTGATCGCGGCCAAGCGCTGAGCCAAGTGGGCTATTATCAAAGCCTGGCACCACCCGAGCACGGGGACGACCCGGAGTTGGCCGAGGTATATTGTTTCGTGGGACGGCCCCCTTCCGCGAACGATTGACGCTGCCGGCGATTCCCTTTACCTTGTCCTAGATAAGTAAACTCATGGACCTTTGGATGAAACTCATGGCACGCCGACTGTTGGCCATCACACTCCTATTGCTGGCTTCCCCCGTCATGGCGGGCGACAAACCGGCGGCAAAGCTGCGTCGCCCGTGGGCACGGTCCTTCAGCGCGCGGGCAATAACAGTTGGCTGACGCCCATGCTTTATGACGGCGTGGCCCCCGAGCGGGAGTTGCTGACACTTCCCGGAGCGCGCGGCAATTTGGATATCGCGGAAGGCGACATACGCCTGGTGCTTGCCGGCAACTTGCCTGATTTTTCGCCGACGCCGGTATTGGAAAGCGTCGTCACGCTGCACCAACCGCGGGCCGGGCTTGAGCTCGATTTTACTTTGCATCGAGGCCGCGTCTTGATCGAGAATCACAAGGAAAACGGCTCGGTCAAAGTGCGGGCCCGCATCCAGGGCAAAAACCTGGACTTCGAGCTCATTGACAAAAAGGCTGTGGTCGCGCTGGAACTGTTTAGTCACTGGCCCTTGGGAGCGCCGTTTTCGAAGACGCCGAAGGCTGAGCAAAAGCCGATCGGCGAGTTGATTTTCTTCGTGATTCAGGGCGAGGCCAACCTCGATAAAAACAAGCAAAAGGAGCTTCTTGAAGGGCCGGTGTTATACCATTTCGATAGCGGCCAAGGGGTCAAAGGCCCGTTGAGGCTTAAGCAAGTGCCCGAGTGGGTCAACCCCGCCGAACAGCAACCGCTGCGCATCCAGCGCTTGCAAACGGCCATCGAGACGCTGCGCCCGCGATTGCGGAACAGGGTGCAGCCGCCGCGATCCTCGAAGCGCAGCAGAGCAAGGACGCTACGCTCCGCGTCGTCGCCGCGTATTCGGGTGTTGCTCTGGATAGGCCGGTTAGTGGGATCAAAGCGCTGGACGACGCGAAAGCCAAGGAGGTGCGCGTTGCCGGTGCAACGGCGTTACGCCACTACATCGGTCGTGGCAGTGCGCAAGACGTGGGTCTCTACGAGGCTCTGATTGGCGAGAAGCTGAAATCCGGGCAGGCAAGCATAATCATGGAGCTCTTGCACGGTTTTGGCCCCGAAGCGCGGTCGCGACCGGAAACCTATGACCTTCTTATCAACTATCTGCAAAGCGATCGCTTACCGATCCGCCAGTTGGCTGGCGCGACCCTAACGGAACTGGTTCCCGAAGGCAAGAGCATCGCTTACGATGCCGCCGGCACCGCTGCGGAGCGTGCCGCCGGGCAGGCTGCTTGGCGAAAGCTAATCCCGCAAGGACAGGTGCCCAAGATGGCGAATTGAAGCCGCCGAACTGACCATCGACTTCTATCGTCTATCTTCCCATCGACTGAATCAGCAATCCCGTGCCGACAAATAGCAGGCCGATGTGGATGTAGCGAAGAAATGCGCGTCCTCTCATGCGCTGGTTGATCGTCCGCCCCAGGAATATCGCTGCCAGGGCCAGTGGCAAAGACCAGAAATAATTGCGAGTCACGGCGGGCGTCCATAGACCAGCCAGCCAGTAGCCGCACATGCCGATCAAACTCGCGGGCAGGAAATAACCTTGCAAGGTGGCCCGGAAATGTGCCGGAGACCAATGGCGCAGTGAGCCATAGATCACCAACGGGGGGCCGTTCATCCCGTAAGCTCCGCCCAAGACACCCGCGCAGAAGCCAAACAGCCACGCCAATCGGTCGCTCTTCAATTCATACGTGCTTCGGCTGGCCAGGCAGTACAGTGAAAATCCAAGGATGACAATCGCCAGGCTCGCCTTGACCACTGTTTCAGAAATCGCGGTCAGCAACCACAGCCCCAACGGAATGCCGAATAAGGTCGAGATAATTAGCCAACCGGCGCTGCGGACGTGAATATGATGCCAATCCTGGACGACGACAACGCCCGCGACGGTGATCGAGACGAGCGTGGCCAGCGGCACCGCCTCCTCGACCGGGATGAGCATGGCGAGCAAAGGCACCGCAACGAGGGCTTCGCCAAACCCGAATGCCGACCGAATCAGCGTGGCGAGAAAGATCACCGCCATCACGACGAGAACCGACCAATCCACTGCCATGGTGTTTTTTTTAAACTGTGGCGGCTCAGGGGTCGAGGGGCAGCCAGTCTTGGATATCGAAGCGGGCGTGCGGCGACGTGTTGGGCGCGCCGTGGAGTTGCTCGTAGGCGGTGTGACACGGTTTGAGGATGGCGTGGAGATCTTGGGCGGTGAGCGAGCCTTGCTCGCGGCACAGCATCAAGTCGGATTGGCCGGCCACGCGGACGTGACGGATATCCGGAACGACTTGGTGGATGGCGCTTTCGAGCGCTCTGCCGGCCTGGCTGGCGGGTACCAGCAAAAAGGCATGCTGAAAAGTTTCCCGTTGACTGGCAAAAAGAGGCGTGGCGCGGGCGAGATAGTTGCGCACCTGGGCCTCCAAATCGGTGGTGCTCAGTTCGGAGACCGTATTGGCCGAGCCCTCACGGGCGCCGGCTTCGTTGCAGAGAATCTGCGCCACGTCCATTATCGGCAAATGTTGGCTCAGGATGCTACCCGCTTCGACGAGCAGAGGCGTTGCCAGGTGGCGGGTCAAATCGCCGCTCGTCATGCAAGCGCCGTGAAGGCCGCCGCGGGCCACCAAGATGCGCTCGTGCAACTCTTTGTCCAGAATAAGCCACTGCTCGGGCTTAAGCCCTTGCAAAAACTTGAGGGCGGCGCGTTCGAGGTCCGTTTCACCGCCGGGCAAAACCACGCGTGCCGTCGGCGATTGGCGGATCGCTTCCCAAAAGGATTCGGTCGAGGGGATGGGAGTGTGGCTCATCGTGAAGTCGCCGCCGCCGCGGGTGTTGGCGACCTCCTCGTCCGCGTCGGTTGGCGCGGCATCGAGATTTTCTTGCAAATGCCGGAGACGTTGGCGGACGAAGCCCATGTCGCGGGTGGCGCTCGGCTAGTTTGCCGGCCAACAGGGCCAGGGCGTGGCGGACGGCGCCGAGGATTTCCTCGGCCAAGCGCTCGTGAGCGAAATGAGCGACTTGATCCATGAAGGCACGCAGTTGCCGGCCGCGCGAGCGACCGCCGAATAGGCGAAAACCGCCGCCGCCGGCGACGCATTCCTGGACGGCCAGCTCGAGGTTTTGCCAGGCCGCGGCGGTCTTGCCGGCTTGCTGGGCGATGGCATCCTTGCGTGTTTCGCTTTCCTTGCGGAAAAAGGCTTCGAGGTTTTCGAGGGCTATCTCGGCGGCGGCGACGCGGGCGCCGGGATTGTCCATGAGGGCGACGAGTCCCTGGGATATTTCGCGATCCCAGTCGTCGACGACTTTTTGGGCCGCCACGCACAAGGCGCGCGTCAGGCGCGTCTTGCGCCATTCGTTGACTTCTTGAGTCGCCTCGCCGGAGCCGACCCAGTCGCGCACGCGATTGAGCGCCTGCTTGGCCCAGTTGCCCGCGTCCTCTTGGACGACGGGTTGAACGATTTGCTCTTCCAGCTTGGCCAAGATGCCGGCGAGCACTTCGCCGGGCGTGTTGCCGACATCCGTGGGCGAGCCGGCCTGCGTCAGGGCTTCGATGCGCTTGCCCAAAACGTTGGGCTTGAGAAGCTCATGCTGCAATACCTTGGCGATGAGTTCCTGGATTTGCTGCTGGCTCTCGGCGCTGATTTCCTCGCGGGCGGTGCTGAGCCAGCCGGTGATGAGTCGCTGACACGCTTGCCGGGACGCCAGGCGAATGAGCAGGCCGCGCGGAAACCAAACCGCAAACGTGCCAAAGCTGCGCAGGGGCACGGCGAGCGAGCGGGCTTGAGCGCCGGTTGTCCCAAGGTCATCTTCATGGCGCAAATTGTCCAGGCGTAGCCCCAGCGGCGTGGTCAATTCATGAAAGAGATAGTTACCCAGATGCGCGACGCTGGCGTCCATGGCTTCGGGCGTGCGGTGGGCCTGGGGCAACATGTAGACCGATGTATAGGGAGCGCCTTCATCAATAATCCGGGGGCCGTCCATGCCATATTGAGCGGCGAAGCGGACGTTTTCATCGCAAAAATGATTCAGTTCCGTGAGCGTGGCGTAGATGTTGGCCTGTTCCTGTTTTGGCGTGGCGGGGTCTTGCGGTGCGCCGCACAAAAGAAAGGCGCTGACTTTGCTGTCGGGATGCCGCAATTGGGCGAGCATGCGGCGAATGGCATATCCCAGGTCGGGCAACATGCCGCTGCCGCCGCCTCCGGCCGCGGCGATGACGTAAATGCGCGGGGTGCTGTCGCGCAGAGCCAGGCCGGTTTGCGTCACGGACTGATAGATGTTGTCCGGGTTGGTGATCTCTTGGATTTCGCGCCGCAGGCGCGCCACCAGGCGTTGCTGGTTGTCCGAATAGGCCAGCCGGCCCAGCGCCCGCGAGCCTTGCGTTTGCAGCGAACGCGGCATGGCATAGAGCTTTTCGCGAGGCAACCATTCGCTGAGCTCTTCCAAGCTGCGGCGGCGATAGTTGACCACCGGCTGCAACGGCAGCGGATAAACCTCGTTGCGGGTCAAGGCAACTTCAGGCGCTCCGCGAATGGCGGTGTTGAGAACTTCAGGGTCGGCGTCGATGCACAGAAAGCGCAGCAGCGGCAACTTGCTCAAGTCGCCGAAGCGGTCGAGAAAACGGCAACGCAGCTCCAACAGCGCTTTGCGACCGAAGGCGCCGACGCCGATGATCATCGTGGGCCGCAGGGCGCCGGTGTCGGGCTGGGCGATGGTCACGCCCATTTCCGACTGGATATTGGATTCTTCGTCCGGGTCGGGCGGCGGCAGCGGCGGCGCGCCGAAATCGACTGCCTCGGACGGATGGTCGCCGATTTCCTCCAGTTGAAAATCGCGCAAGCTCTCGACCTTGCGACCGGCGGCGCCGACCCCCGCGAATGCCAATTCCTTGGCGGGGGCGGTCGTGGGAAGCGTGGCCACACGGCCCACCGGGCGAGCCTTGTAGAGGGTGGTTATGAACGCCGAGCAACTGGGGAAGCGTTTAGTCGGATCTTTCGCCAAGGCCCGCGCGACGATCGGCCGCTCCGCCTCCGGAAGCGACCGCAGATCCGGCTCTTCGTTGATGTGTTGCTGGGCGAGTTGCCGGACATTCTTGCCGGCGAACGGGCGATGGCCGGTCAGAAGCTCTTGATAGACGATGGCAAGGCTATATTGATCGCTGAATTGCGAGATTTTGCCGGTGTATGTTTCGGGCGCGGAATAAAGCGGCGTCACTCCTCCCATGAGACCGGAGGACGAATGCCGTTCGAGACTCTTGACCAGGCCGAAGTCCGCCACCTTGACGTGATTGCCGATGATGAACAGGTTCTTCGGCTTTATGTCGAGATGTTGCAGCTTATGCGGCTCGTTGTTCATGAAGTCGAGCGCTTCGGCGGCATCGGCGAGATAGCTCAAAAGATTGGAGCGTGGGATGCCGATCAGGCCGGTGCTTTGGCACTCCGTGAACAGGTCATGGAGCGTGCGTTCGGCCAACTCCATGACGATGACGAGCTCACCGCCAACGTCTTGGACTTGCTCGAGCGAGCAGACAAACGGATGGTTGACCGCTTTAATGCGTTCGAGCGCCTTGCGCTCTTGCTCGGCGCGCACGCAATCGACATCGAGCGAATTGAGATTGCCATAGACGAACTTGATGGCCTTGAAGAGCCCGCCGGGAGCCTCGCATTTCCAGACTTCGCCGAAGCCGCCGCTGCCGAGCGGTTCGATCAAGCGATAACCGGGAATAGGCTCGGCGTTTGCTTCCCGCAACCAACTCATGGCAAACCCTACAGAAGTTCTTCAAGGCGAGCGAACAATCGATCCGGGACGGACAAGTCCGATCCGCGAAAGACAATCCATCATCAATTCGGAAATAAACCAAACAAGGATAGGTCGCGGGAGGCGTTTTGTCCAATGCGGGGGTTGCGACAGAGGAAAAAGACTTGGAGGGATTGGAGTTGCGGCGGATTCCCGTTAACACTTGGGAAGCTGCGCGCCTGATCGCCAAAGACTACAATGGCAGCGAGTATCTTATCGCGCTCATGGAGAGAACAACGATGATAATCCGTTGGCCGGCTCTGGCATTTTGTCTTGCTATGATCTGGCTGTTGCCGTTTTGCCCCGTGCTAGCTCAGAGCAAGGCCGATGTAAAAAAGGAAAAACAGGCGCCCAAGGAGATCGTTCTCAAGGGAACGCTGACGAGCACCGAGCAGCAGGTGACGCATTTTGCCGATTTCAAGAAGGACACAGCCTACATCGTCACCATGGATTCGCGCGGCTTCTTCATTGCGTTGCGCCTGGAAAACGAGAAGGGTCAGCAGGTTGGCTTGTTGGCCGCTTCGTCAACCTTCAAGGCACCCGAGACCGGTCGGTTCAAGCTGCTGGTCAATTCGCCCGGCGGCAGTTCGGGGCAATATGTCATCAGCTTGCGCCCCTGCATTTGACGCCCACGAAGCCCGGGGAGATTTTTACCGTTGGGCCCGAAGAGCTGGCTATCGAAGCCATGCTCAGCAAGGATGATCCACTGGACAAAGTGCGGCATAAGCGTTGCCGCGTTTACGACGTGAAGCTGAAAATGACCGCCAAGTATGTGATCGACATGACCAGCAAGCAGTTCGACTCATTCCTGCGCTTGGAAGATGCGGCCGGGAAGCAGCTCGCTCAGGACGACGACTCCGGTGGCAACAACAACGCGCGAATTCGCTTCACCCCGCCGGCCGACGGCGTTTATCGCATTTATGCCACCAGCTTCGGGATGGAGAGCGGACTCTTCGAATTGAAAGTCCGCGAGGAGAAAAAAGAGCCGCGCACGAAGTAAGCGGAAGAAACCTCGTCACCAGGCTCCGCCTGGTGACGCACTGCCCGGCAGGCTCCGCCTGCACGAAATCGCCCATGGGCCCGCATGCTCTCGCCAGCGAGTCCGAAAACGAGGCGGAGGCTCGTGAACAGTGCGTGACCAGGCGGAGCCTGGTCACGAGGATTCTAAATGTGCGCGGCTAGGATTGTGCGCTCTGGTTGTGCGCGTGTCACTTTTTCTGCCCCGCTGACGGCGAAGTCACGGCGGTCGGCGTTCGGTCCTTCCAGAAAGCTTGCAGGCTGATGGCTCCAGGCGGCATGGTCCCTCTATGGGCCATGACGATGCCATATTCGCGTATTACGAAGTTCACGCCGCATTTGTCTTCGAGGAACTGGAAGATGGCGCCCAAGGGGACGGGTTCCGTCAGCCGCAGCGATACCAGCACATTCTTGTCGAAGTGGGCTTGATCGACGAGGTTGCATCCTTTGGCGTGTTGCTGCAAAAACGCCAAGATATCCTTCGGCGATACCTCGTTGAAATTAACCTGAACTGGCGTATCCAGCGCCGTGCGAATCTTGGTAGCCATGCTCTCGGGTAAGCGAGAAGTGTCGGCCCTCAGTTGACCCTTGGCCCGCAGGCCATCGGACATCCCGAATTGGCCGCCAAGGGCGCCGCCTGGACCGCCAAGCGCGCCACCGGCTACCCCAAATCCACTCCCGGCTACCCCAAATCCACCCCCGAATGTACCGATCTGGCCGATTTGTCCACCGAGCTGACCGATCTGTCCGCCGCTCCGCCCTTGACCAATCTGACCGCCGATTTGTCCAATCTGGCCGATTTGCCCACCGATCTGGCCGATTTGGCCGCCGCTCCGCCCAGGTTGACCACCTTGACCGCCGATTGGACCGATCTGGCCAATTTGCAAGGCGGGCCGGGTGGAACCTAAGATATAAGGGAGTTCGGCCTCAATCCGTGCCAACTCCGCCTTTGCTTTTTGCAAGCTTGCTTCCGCGGCGCCGATACTTTCAGTTGAGGTTGCCCCTTGGCGATGGAGAGCCTGGATTCGATCAAAATTGGCCTGGGCCTGCTTCAGAGCGGATTGATACATCACGAGTTCCCGCTGCTGCGTCACCACCTTCTGGGTGACTTGGAGCTTGACGCGGTTGAGCTCGGCCTCGGCTTCGCGCATCTTCGCTTCGGCGACGCGGATATCGGGGTTGTCCTTCAGCGCCTGGGCGAGGAGGTTATCCAGCGAAAGGTTGCGCACCTCAGACCGGAGTTGATGCTCGACGCGCTCCAGTTCCTTTAGCTCTCGGGCCGTCGCCTTTTTTTCGACGTTTACGGACTCTTTTTTTGTCGTGGTTTCCGTGCGTTTGGGCGGAGCGTCTATGGGCTGAGCTTGGCACAGAGAACTCTCGAGCATCGTCAAATAGGCGATAACCAAACTACGGATTAAGTACCGCATCATTTTCCTCCTTTTGTCGTGCTTCTTTAAGGGCCATGACGAACCAATTGTCGTCGGGACGAATCGCCAGACCCTCGCGTGGGGCGGCATCCAGGGCCTGGCGATAACAGCGTAACGCGGACTCGTAATCGTTTTGCTCCTCCAAATAGCGGCGCGCCACCTCGAAGAACAGCGCGGCCCGGTTTTCCCGGCTATCGAACGCGCGCCATTCCAGGTCGAGCAGCGAGGGCGGCGGCGCGGGCGTGGTTGACGGTACTGCCGGCGCTTCGGGTGGTCTGCCGATATTCTCGCCACTCGCCACTCGCCCCTCGCCACTCATCAAGCCGTTCATTGTTAGCATGCCGGCGAAGAAACAAGCTGCCAGCGCGCCGACCTGAAACAAACGCCGCCGCAACCGTTTGCGCCACAGTAACCGCGTGGTCTGGGCCAAGACCTGTTGGCGCAACTCTGGCACGGTGGCGCCGCTAAAATCGGTCACCAAAAATCGCTCGATGGGATCGCTCATGTGTAGT
Source organism: uncultured Planctomycetota bacterium (assembly GCA_963750865.1). Classification (GTDB taxonomy): domain Bacteria; phylum Planctomycetota; class Planctomycetia; order Gemmatales; family Gemmataceae; genus CAVVSQ01. Next base: position 67,160 of record CAVVSQ010000002.1, on the reverse strand, counting down.
CTCGTTCGCGTCGTGCCCCGCGGCGTGGCACGTGGGCGCGTGGTGGCGCGTGGCCGGGGTCTCGGTACTCCGAGACCCCGGTAATACGGAAGATCATGGAGTACCGGGGTCTCGGAGTACCGAGACCCCGGCCACATTTCACATTTGCACATTTCCAAGGTGTCTCACCGGTCGCTGACGCTCAGGGCTCGCCAATGCAACCCGTTTTGGGCGAGCCGCAAGCGTTAGCGCCCGGTGCTTTACCCAGCGCATCCCGCAGCGCCTGCCGTGCTCGCGTCAGCAGCGATTCGACAGCCTTGATCGATTCCTGGCGCTGGGCCGCGATGTCGGCTACGCTTTGTTGGTCCAGGTATTTAGCGCAAGACCATCTCGTAATGCTCGGGCAACGCGGCGAGCGCGACGGCGATGTTCTCCGCTTCATCCCGGCTGTCCGCATCCGAAGCGACATCGATGGCGCCGAGCGGCTGGATGGGTCGGCGTTTTTCCTTGCGGAAATAGTTTCGCGCCAAGTTGCCCGCGATGCCGCGCAGCCAGGTCAAAAACGTCGCTCGTTCTGGATCGAACTTATGCAAGCATCGCACCGCGGTCAGCCACGTTTCCTGGACGATATCGTCGGCGACATCGCGCAAGCCCGCGCACCGCCACAGCACATAGGCGTAAAGCGGCTCGAACGACGCTTCGTACCACGCGCGCCATGCTCGGTCATCACCGGCCAGGACCGCCTGCCAAAGACAGCGCTCCCGGACTGACTCGTCCGAAGTCATGAAAACGTCTCGGGCCGTTGCGATAGCTTCAGTAGATTATTGTCGCGAAAAGGGGGAATCCTTCGATATGACGGAATGAAATGTCGCGCTATTGTGGGACGACTCTTTTTTGTGGGACGCCACTTTTGTGGGACGCCACTTTTGTGGGACGCCACTTTTGTGGGACGCCACTTTTGTGGGACGGCTCTCCTGAGCCGTCCGACCTAAAAGACGGCTCAGGAGAGCCGTCCCACAAAAAATTAGCGCGGAATCTGCATCGTCTCGACGCGAGCCTGGACCATCGTTTGATTGGGAAGGACGGGGAAATACTGAGCGATTTGGGGCATGACGCGGGTTTCGAGGAGGGTTTTCATGGTGCGCAGATTGGGATCGTCGGGGCTGTCGAAATTGCCGACGCAGACAATGCTGGTGTATTTGGTGTGCAGCACATAGGCGTCGATTCGCCCTTTGCGCAACCACTCGCCTAACGAGTGGGCGGCGCCGGCAGCGGTGTCCTCGCGCGGGCCCGTTTTGCCGCCCAACCCCAGGCTTGCTAAAACCGTGCTGCCCCCGCCCTTGGCTTGCACGATGGTCGGCGTCGGAAAATCCTTGACGGCAAGCGTAAACGGCTTTTTGCAAGCCAAGAGACTCAATGGCTCGGTCGCGTTAAGATTGCGCAACAGGTTCATGTCGTGCTTGTCCCAGTCAGCGGGTGCTCGATCTTGACCTTGGGATTATGGGCGATGAACGCAGTTTTAAAAGGATTGACATAGACGCCTTCAGCGCGTTCTAGCTTGCCGTATTTATTGGTTTCACCAGTGCCGAAAAACTTGACCGAGAGCTGGACCTTTTTGGGATCGGGGGGAGTGAGCTTGCGAATACCGTCCAAAGCGCGGCGGGCGGCTTCTTCGGTCGCATAGCCGCCAAGCAAAACGCCGACCTGCTCTTCAATGTGGATGGTGCGGACACGCATATGGGTATCGAGCGGCAGGCCATTTTTGAGAAGATACGCGCGCTGATTTTCAATGATCGTTTTGACGCGCTCATATTCCTTGCGCTTTTCCTCGGCGCCGTAGTTGAAGGTGTAGGCGGGCAGATTATAGGTCGTGCGCAACTCCTGCACCATTTGCCGGGCCATGATCGACGCCTCGGGGCTGGTGTAGCTTTGCACCATGATGAGCCACGGGCCCAGTTCCTTGGTGACCTGAATGTCTTGATTGATGTCGGGCTTTTCTTGCGGCGGATGCAGATAGTGCTTCGTGGGATTCGGAGTGGGGCTGATGAGAGCTTCCACGGAACCGGTCGCCGGCGTCGTCGTCATCGGTGACGGTGCGGCAAACGGATCCTTGAGCACCGACCCGCCCGAACCGGGTCCGGGGAGTCTGCGCCTTGCACTGATCGGTGGTGGCCACGAATGCCAATACCGCCGCCGCCAGGATAAATTGCTTCATATTTGGTGCTCCCGCCAAGCTCACGTTCCAGGCGGCATATAACAGACAGGCAAGACGCGGGCAAGAGAGGATGGATCCGCGGGATTCGGAGTACCTCATCCCGCGGCTTGAAGTGATTTCCACCTGAAATTCAAGCCGCGGGATGAGGTACTCCGAATCCCGCGGATAGCACAGTCATGGCACCATCCTGTTACTTCGCCTTGACCGTTTCCCCGCTTATGCTGGATAATCCCCAGCGGTATGGGGCGCGTGCCGACCAGGATCCGTTGTCCAAGGATTAGGACATGAACTCAAGCAATTTCACGGCTCAAGGTGTGACACATCATCACCATGGGCCGCATACCGCCGACCTGCAGACCCTTCTTGAGCAAGCCGCCGAGTCACCGAGCAAGCGCTATCAGGTGTTGGCGACACTTCTGGGCGAAGCGGGTTGCCGGCAACTGGGGATTATGCCCATTCCTGCGACTTTCAAGCTGTCGGTCGTCATGCCGATTTTCAATGAAAAGCAATGGCTCCGCGAGGTCATGCGCCGCGTCGAGGCCACGCCAATTCCCAAGGAAATCATTCTGGTCGATGATTGCAGCACCGACGGCACCCGCGAAATCCTGAAGGAGTATGAGCACCGAGGCCATATCGTCATTTATCAGCCGCAGAACCAAGGCAAGGGTGCCGCGCTGCGCGCGGGCTTCAAACAGGCGACCGGCGATGTCGTCTTGGTCCAAGACGCCGACTTGGAATACGACCCGGCGGAATACCCCCGGCTAATCCAGCCCATTCTCGACAATCGCGCGGATGTGGTATTCGGCTCGCGCTTCATCGGCGACTCGCATCGCGTCCTTTATTTTTGGCACTCCGTGGGCAATCGACTTTTGACGCTGATGTCGAATCTGTTCACGAACCTAAATCTCACCGACATGGAGACGTGCTACAAAGTATTTCGCCGCGAAGTTCTGAAAGACATCGATCTCAAGTCCAACCGCTTCGGCTTCGAGCCGGAAGTGACCGCCAAGATCGCCAAGCGTCGCCCCAAATGGCGCATCTACGAGGTGCCGATCAGCTACAGCGGCCGCACCTATGAGGAAGGCAAGAAGATCGGCTTCAAGGATGCCGTCCAGGCATTTTTCTGCATCCTCCGCTATTGGATGTTCAATTAAGGTGTCTATCCAACCGAGCCGCGTCTTTCCGAGCCGCGTCTTTCCGAGCCGCGACCGTTAGGGAGTGGCCACAGTCGGCCTCCAGCGTGCGTTCAAAACAGTCATTTGAGAGGCAATCAATGCCCGTGACGGGTGCGGTTGGCCGCTTCCTAACGGTCGCGGCTCGGAAAGACGCGGCTCGTAGTTGACCGGAATTTTTGGAACAAGGAGCGTTCCTCCATGCGCGTGTTGCTTGTCACTTTGGCGGTGTTCCTCTCCGCCGTATCCGCGTCGGCTGCCGATCTACGTTATCCCGATGATGCCACTTTGCGCGGTCCAGTTCGTCGATAACGGCAAGGAGGGTTGGGCGGTCGGCGACGAAGGCGTCATCCAGCACACGATCGACGGAGGCCAAACTTGGGAACGCCAAGCGACCGGAACGCGTGCCTCGTTGCGTTCGCTCGCCTTTTTGACTCCCTATGTCGGATGGGTCGTCGGCCGCGAGGAGCAACCGCATGAGCGCGGCAGCATTGGCGTTTTGTTATTCACGCGCGATGGCGGGCAAACGTGGCAGCGGCAGTTGACCAACGCCCTGCCGGGTCTTAACCAGGTCAAGTTTCTCGATGCGAAAATTGGCTTCATAATCGGCGACGGCACCGAACATTTCGCCACGGGAGTTTTCAAGACAACCGACGGCGGCGGCCACTGGGAACCGGTGCCTGGGCCGCGCGCCGTCTCGTGGTTGGCTGGTGATTTTCAAGATGCGCAGACAGGCATCCTGGGCGGGGCCTGGAGTCGCTTGGCGACATTTCGCGGCACCAGCTTTGGCCAAGCGCGACGTCGAAAAGCTCGGCGATCGGGCCATTAACGCGATGATTATTCTCCCCAAACGCGCCGTGGCGGTCGGCCAGGGCGGATTAATCCTGACCAGCGTCAGCGGTGGCACGCGCTGGGGCTTTGCCGATCTCAAGGTTCCCGAGAGCGTACGCGCGAGTCTCGATTTCAACGCCATCCACGCCGTTGGCACACAAGGCCTGGATCGTCGGCCGGCCTGGTTCCGTCGTCCTTCACACCGCCGACAGCGGTGCCTCTTGGAACGTCCGCCAAACCGGCCAGTCATTGCCGCTCCATGGTGTGTTTTTTATTGATGACAAGCGCGGCTGGGCCGTTGGCGAACTCGGCACCATCCTCGCGACCAGCGACGGCGGCCAAGCCTGGAAGTGCCAACGCCGCGGCGGCAAGCGTGCCGGGGCGTGTTTGTTCATGCGCAGGCGGCAGACGTGCCGGTCGATACGTTGGCGATCATGGGAGCCGAGGAAGGTTATTTGTTGACGGGGTTGCGCGTTGTGTCAGCCGACGCGGCTTCGTCAGCGCCGGTGCGGGCCGGTGATCCCAGCCGTTTTGCCGCGGGCTGGCGCCGCGCCGGCGGAGCGGCCGGCGAGATGCTCTGGCAGTTTCCACTCCCCCAGCACCAAGCTGGTGACGACGCCAAAGCATTGCACGCCTTTTGGAGCGAGCGACAGGGCAACGATGCCAGTCAGGAGCTTCTTCGCCAACTTGTGCTAGCTCTGCGAATCTGGCGGCCCGAAGTGTTGCTCACCAATCACCCAGGCACCAAAAGTCCAGGAAATATCCTGCTCGGCGAAGCGTTGCTGGAAGCAGCCAAGCGAGCCGGCGACGCGAAGGCTTTCCCCGAGCAGCTTCAGCAATTGGCCCTCAGCGCCTGGAGCGTGAAAAAACTCTATTACGTGTGGGACAAAAACGATGCCCAGATCGTCATGGACAACAATACCTTTCAGCCGCGCCTGGAAGCGAGCGCGGGCGATTATGCCGCGACCGCGCTCGATTTGCTTGTGACGGAGCCAAGGCCTGTGCCGGGTCAACGTTATTATCGCTTAGTTTATAGTGCGCTGGCCGGGGCGGATAAGCAGACTCATATGATGCACGGCATGGCCATGGCGGTGCGCGATACGCGCCGTGAAGTAGGCCAAGAACCGGTAGCGGACGCCGAGCTCGTCAAGGCGTTGAGCCAGCGTCACAACCTGTTGCAACTCGCGCAACCTTGATGACCCCAATCAGACCTTGGCACACATTGCCCCGACTCTGGCGAAACTCCCCGACGACATTGGCGCTCGCACCGCTTTCGCGATTGCCAACCAGTATGTGCGCAAGGGACAGTGGAACCTGGCGCGGGAAACCTTTCTGCCTCATGGTCGATCACTATCCAGCGCACCCTTTGGCCGTTGATGCGTATCGCTGGCTCGTTTGCCACGTGAGCAGCAGCGAGGCGCGTCGCCGGCAAGAACTGGGGCAATTTTCGATGGCCAGTGCCGTGCAATTGAATCCCAGACTGAACCCCGATGCGAAAGCGGCAGATGTCCAGCAAGTAAAGGGCACGGAGGTCGCACGGCAAGGACGAGTGGATTTCCTGGCGGACAAGGAGCAGACGCGCCAGTGGTTTCAGGGAAGCCTGCTATTCGGTCAACGCTTGGCCGCCTTTGGTCCGTTGTACGCCTCGGATCCCGCGATTCAGTTTTGCCTGCAAGCTTCACGCCGCCAGCTGGCCAACTCAGCGAGGCCCAAGAATGGTACACGAAGTTCCGCACGTTCGGCCCCAAGGGACCGTGGAGCGATGCCGCCGCGGCCGAGCTTTGGCTCGCCAGCCGCACCATGGCGCCGCCGCGGCGTTTCGCCCTATGCCGGTGCACCAACGCCAAGCCCTATCTCGACGGCAAACTGGATGACGCCTGTTGGCATGGCCTGGAGCCACTCGTCATGCAAAACGCGGTGGGCGAAACGGCCAAGGAATACCCAACGGAGGCCCGGTTTGCGTACGACCAAGAGTATCTTTATATCGCGTTGCGTTGCCGTCACCCCGCCGGCCGCTCGGTGCCGCCGGTCAAAAACCGCACGCGCGATGCCAATCTCGATCCCTATCGATCGCGTCAGCATTCTGCTGGATCTCGATCCGGGATTACGCCACGTATTTTCACTTGCAAGTGGATCAGCGGGGCTGCGTGCGCGACGACTGCTGGGGCGATTTGACTTGGGATCCGAAGTGGTTCGTCGCTGTCCACAGCGACACCGACGCCTGGCAAGTCGAGGCGGCGATCCCGCTCAATGAGTTGACCGGCGAGCGCATTCGCGGCAACACCGCCTGGGCCGTCAATGTCGTCCGCACCCTGCCGGGTCGCGGCGTCCAGGCGTGGTCGCTTCCCGCCGACGTCGAACCGCGCCCGGAGGGGATGAGCGTCATGCTGTTCCACCAAGAGGCCAATCGCGGCAAGCGCGGGCAGCCGTAGTGGCGTTTGTTTAGCCGCGACGCGCAGCGGAGCGCGGCGATGGCTCCGCGCTCTGCTGCGCGTCGCGGCTAAACGACGGCGCAATCGCCACATAGGGAAACCCCAAAAGCCGCTTGATGGCGGCCCATTCCCCCATGTCGTTACCTTCCACGCGGTGGCCGATGAATTGTAGCCCATAGCCGCCGACCAACGCGGCGCCGGCCAATACCATTGTTCCCACGGAAGCACGAAAAACAAAACGATGCCACCCAGCGCCAACGGTATGCCGACCAGGTGTATCCAGAAATTGACGGGGTTCTGATGGCGTTCGAGCCAATTGCGCAACGCTCGCCGCAATGGGCGGCGCTGCCAAATCCTGACGGGTCGTGTCATGGCCCGAGCTCCAAAGAGCGGCGCACGCGGCAAGCGGTTTGGGTTGGCACATCCGGATTATCCGCTTATTTCGTGCGCGGCTCTTTCAATTCTATTTCTTTCATTCTCAAAAAAAACACCCGGCGATTTTGCTTGTGTTCGGCCCGGGTGCTTTGTAGAAATGGTGATTCCTTTCCCCCGGGAACGGCGTTCGTTTGCCGAGTGCTGGGAAGGGTAATCGCTCCTTTGAGGGGGGCTTACTTTGAATGGGGTCATTGCATGAAATTGCTTGCTGCAAGTTTGCTGGCGGTGATGGGCATCGCGCTGGTTCTCGGTGACAACCATGCTGGTGAGAAAGCGAAATACACCATCAAGGAAGTCATGAAGGAAGCACACAAGGACGGTTTGCTGAAGAAAGTTGCCGCCGGCAACGCCAGCGAGGAAGACAAGAAGCACCTCGCGGAGCTTTACAAGGCGTTGTCGCAAAATACTCCTCCCAAGGGTGACGCCGAAGGGTGGAAGACCAAGACGGTCGCATTGGTCAAAGCCGCCGACCTGGCCGTCATGGGCGATCAGAAGGCCGCCAAGTCGCTGGCAAAGCTGGCGAATTGCGCCAATTGCCACAAGGAACACAAAAAGTAAACGGCTTCACTTTACGAGCGCCCGCCGGCCCTCCTTGCCGGCGGGCTTTTTTGTTAGGATGTCCTTATGTTGCACGGCCCCGACGTGGTCGCCGCTCTTGAGGCCAATGGCGTCAGCCACGTAATCTGGATTCCCGATAGCGAGTTGGGCGGCTGGGAAGCGGCGCTGACCGGTGCGGCCAGTCTGCGTCTTATTCGGGTCTGCCGAGAAGGCGAGGCGATCGCGATCGCCGCCGGGCTGATGTTGGGCGGACAAAAGCCGGTCGTCATGATCCAATGCACCGGCCTGTTCGAGGCGGGCGATGCGCTGCGGAACGTCGTTCACGACCTGCAACTGCCGTTGTTTTTAATCGTCGGGGTCCGCGGCTACTATCTGCATCAGGCGGGCAAAACGGCGGATACCTGTCCAATTTTCACTGAGCCGATTTTACAGGCGTGGAAGCTCCCCTACCTCATTCTTGACAAGACGCACACCGCGGCAGACTTAGGCCAGGCCTATGCCCAGCGCCAGGCCGAACAGCGCGCCGGCGCGGCTCTGATAGCTGAGTGATTGCCATGCCCATGACGCAACAACAAGCTCTCGAAGTTATGGTGCCGCTGCGGGGCGACCGAATCGTGGTGACGACGATGAGTTCCGCCGGCATTTGGCCGCGCCTTTCCGATTCACCGCTCGACTTCGCATATATCCCGTCGGCCATGGGCCACGCGCCGGGAATTGGTCTGGGATTGGCGCTGGCACATCCCGAGCGCGGCGTGATTGTCGTCAACGGCGACGGCTGCATGCTGATGAATCTCGGCAGCCTGGTGACGCTCGCCGAACAGGCGGCGCCGGTTTACCTCTTGATTTTGGATAACGGTCTTTATGAAGTCACCGGCGGTCAGGCCTACGCGGGTGCGGGAAGTGTCAACTTCGCCCAAATGGCGCGGGGCCGGTATCAGGCGCGTTTACACCTTCGATACGCTCACCGGTTGGCAAGCCGGTGCGCCCGAAGCGTTGGCTGGAGACGGGCCCGTCGTAATCTGGCTCAAGGTGGCGGGCCGCGTGGGTCAAAAAACTCCCAAACCACCCAGGCCGATGCGCGAGCAAATCGACCGGCTGACGCAGGCGCTAACGCAGCCTGCGCGCCCGCTTGGCGAGCCGGAAGCGTAACGCCCGGTGCTTGCCTCATCGCCCGCCCCCCAGCGCTCCTAAATAAATTCCCGCCACATTGAAAATCGCGCTTATCATGAAGACCGCGTAAATGACCCACACGCACCAGCTCGCCAGACGCAGCGTTACCTTCAGCCGCAAGGCGGCTTCTTCATTCCAGTAATCTACTTGCTGCGCGCAACACTTCCGGCACGCGCCCCCCTCCTCCGCCATGGCGACCAGACTTAGAAAATCGTTGGAGAACAAGTTTGATCGCGCCAACGCTTCGGCTACGGGTTCTCCCTGTTTGACCGCTCGCGTGATAATTTCGGTTTTCGCTCGAAAGGCGGCATTGCCGGTTGCAACTAGGCTGAGCTGCAAGTGCGCGGGCAATGGGCATGCCACTCTCGAATGTCAGGCAAACGGCCATGCAAAAGCGCCCCATGACAAATGCCTCGATGCACGGACCGATGATCGGCACCTGCAAGAGAACGGCGTCGACAAGGCCATTCTGCCGGGCCGTGCGCCAATAACAAAAACGATAGCCACAATAACCCGATGGAACCGAAGCTGGTAACCAGAAACCGTAAGGCACCGAGTGCTCCGCGCAGGCCGAAGACGGCTTGAGGCTGGTTTCCGCCAGGCGCCGCGATCATGCCCAAAACAAAGATCAGCCCGGCGATTATGAAAAGTGCGAGGCAAAACTGGATCACGGGCAACATGCACTGGCTGCGAAATTGCTTGCGCAAGGAATCTTGCAGGGTATAGTATTTCTCCAGCTGAGCGAACACCTCCGCCAAGTGTCCGGTCTCCTCGCCTACCTCGACGAGCGCAAGCAAGAGCGGGGGAACCACGTTTTTCTCGCCCTGCAAGGCATCGACCAGCCCGTCCCCCTGCTCCAAACGAACAAGAATCCGCTGCGCCAACGGCCTGACGCCCCGCTGGCCCCGCTCTGCCTGCTGGCGAAAGGCCTGCACGAGGGTGATGCCCGCGCCCAGGCTATGCCGCATCGCTCGGCATAGGGCAATGACACTTCCGAGCGGCAGCCGCTGAGAGAAAAACATGAATTACCTCATTTTGGTATCCAGGGCGGATTCAGCCGGCTAAAATAAGCATATGACCATGGCCAATGCTTACGATCCCCGTTATCTTGCCGGGATCGTGCTATTCAATCGCGGCGACTTTTTCGAGGCCCACGAGGTCTGGGAGTCGCTCTGGATGGAGACTTTCACCGAGGACAAGCGCTTTTTCCAAGCGCTGATTCAAGCGGCGGTCGGGCTGCTGCATTTTTGCAATGGGAACGTCCGCGGCGCCGCCAAGCTCTACCGCTCCAGCCGGGATTACATGGCGAAATACGGCTCGCCGCACCTTGGCATCAAGCAACAAACTTTTTGGGCGGACATGGAACGCTGCTTCGCTCCGCTGCTCGCGTCCCCGGACCCCGACGCACGCGTTACTCCCGTGGAAAAGAACATTCCGGAGATCACTCTCGATCCGCCACCTGAGCAATGGCCCGACCCCGCGGAATTCTTGGATGAAGATCACTAACCGACACCTGGCCGTGGGAAAAGCATGTCCCGCGGATTGAAGCGGCACCATGAACGACGACTACTCAGCCCTGACAAACTTCGCCGGCAGCGTCCGCTTGTTTCCGCTGCCGCACCTGGTGTTTTTCCCGCAGGTCATGCAGCCGTTGCACATTTTCGAGCCCCGTTACCTGCAGATGACCGCGGATGCCTTGGCCGGTGACCGGCTGATCGCGCTGATTTTGCCCAAGCCCGGCTGGGAAGCTGAGTATGCCGCCTGCCCGCCCTTGCACTCGGTCGCCTGCCTGGGGAAGATCGTAGCCGATCAAAAAATGGCGGATGGATGCTACAACATCCTTTTGCGCGGTCTAAGCCGATTGCAGCTCAATCAGGAAATTCCGCACGGAAAAGCGTACCGCAAGGCCAAGGCCGAGTTGTTGGCCGAGGTGCCGGTGGCCGACGCCAAACATGAACGCAAACTGCGCCGGCAACTCGGCAAGCTGGTGCCCCATTTATTCCCGAGCCAGCCGACGGTCAAAACCCAATTTCGCAAATTGCTCAAAAGCGAACTGTCGCTGATCGCCTTATGCGATATCTTCGCCTTCGCTCTGCCGCTGCAAACGGAATTTAAGCAAACGCTGCTGGAAGAGCTCGAAGTCGAAGAAAGGCTAAGTCGCCTACTCAAGCACCTTGAGGATGCACCCCCTCTCAGCCAAGCCACAGACCGTAAGTTCCCGCCGGAATTCAGTAATAATTAACCTCCGAGAAAATCAAGAACGCGTGGTCCCGTCTTAGGTGCTCCGAAACCGCGGTGGCTTGTACTCATCTCGCTCCGCGAGATGCTCGTTCATCTCGCGGAGCGAGATGAGTACACACCACCGGCCGTTCGGAGTGCCTCAAATCCGACTCGCGTTTCTCCATCGCGGCGGTTAATTGTCACTGCGCATGAACGTTCCCCGTTCCGGATCTTCGTGATAGTGGCCCTTTTCAACACGGCTAACAAATTCCCGCAGCCAACTCTCGAGGTCGGGCGCCAGCTCCTCGGGCTGTTTGTTCCCCAACCAAAAGGCAAGCACCGGCATAGGTTTACTGGTGATGTCCAAGAAGACATAATCCCCGGCGTCGTCGTCCAAAAACGGCAACCATATTTTTCGCCAGCCGTTGGCGGCCGCATTGGCGTCCAACTCCTCTTTCGCCGCGGCAATGGCTGCGCAGCCCATCAACTGCCAATCCTCTTCGAATTTGCCGACGGCATCGTCCCGTTGACCGTTGTGCCAAGCTAAAAGTTCGGCCAGTGCCGTGGGGATTGGACATGCCAAGTTCTTTTCAAGAGCCGCAATATCAGCGGACGTGGCGCCGGGAAGCAAACCCGCGTGAAACCGGCGGCGATGCTTGACAAGCCACCGATCGAGGCGGGTCAACAAGGCCTTCATGAGATCGGGTTTGGTGCGCCCATTTATTGAAGCTCCGACCGCTTATTCCAGATTGCCACCCGCCAACAGCACTACGGCGCCTGAGTCACATAGAAGGAATTGGTGGTCCGGTGTAATAAGAAACTCGCCGGCGCGGCAGCGGGAGTAGGTTGCGTCCACTGGCGCTGGGAAGTTCGCTGCCCGCGAGAGTTTCGGGTATGGCCAGGCCGGCCACGAAACTCACGTTGCCGGCTTTGCTGATAAAGAGCACTTTTTCGTCGTCGGACAATTTGAGGCTGCGCGTTGGGTGGCACACCGCGCCAGTTTGCCACCAACGCAGGTTCCTTGTTGACATCGACCACTGTAATATCGCTGCGGACGCCGCCACGGCCTGAGACGAACAGAATTCCTTCCTTGGTCACCGCCAGCGCGAACGGGTCGTTGTCAATGCGGATTGTTTTGGCGAGGGTTAACGATGGTGTATCCAGGACGGCAATAACTCCCTTGGGTAGCGGGCCTTTTGCCGTGCGTGCCGCCGTGTGAGCCAGCGCATAGATGCGCTTGCCGTCGCCCGCCACATAAATGCTCTCAGTGAAGGAAGGCACGGCCACACGCTGATCGACTTTTTCCTGGTTCACGTTGATGTGCGGAGTTTGAGCCCGCTCGCGTCAAGAGCATAGAGCCACGCGCCGTCCGGAGAGCTGCCAAGATTGGTGCAAAAACCACCAAGTGAAATCATCTTGACGGGCGCAGCTCTGCGCGAGGCTTGAGTCGGCCGGCGAGCAAGCCACGTACGTCGTAGCAGACCAGTTGGCTCCCACCTGGTTTGCCCGCCGGATCTTTCGCCTTGGCGCTTGGGGTCAAGACATACAGCCTGCCCTTGGTTTTATCGTAAACAGGATAATAGGCGGTCCCCCCGCCGAGCTTGTAAGTCCCCAAAGGACGAAAGCTCGGATAATCAAGCAGCTTGGCCTGACCGCCGGGCAAGAGGAGCAATGCCGCCTTCGCCTCGACATCAAACACGGCACCCAAATGTGCGCTCAAGCGGCCCACCAATTTGCCGGCAGGTCCGGACGGCGCTGGTCCCCCGCGCATCGGTCCCACTCCATCCCCGCCGCGAATGTCGAAACTATCCAGATCGAGGATTTTCACTTTCGGTGCGTTGGGATCCGGTTCTCTCTTTCCAGGAGCGGGCTTGGTTTCGAACGGCTCATCGATGGAAACCGGCGGTTCGGTGCCGGGGAAAGAATCTCTGGCGGCCTGGGGCTTTCTTTGATTTGCTTTTTTGGCGGCGCCGGTTCGCTTTTCGCGACTTCTTCGACTTGCGGCTTCGGCGATGCATCCAACTCCGCAACGGCCTCGCTTGCAGCGTTTGGGGCAGGTTTGCCATTGCCGTTCGGCGGCTCTTTTATTGGGATCGCCGGCACTTCGGTTTCCTTTTTCTCTTTCACCATTTGAGGCGGACTGCGCATTGAGCTCCTGAGAACTAACCGGTGTCGTGTCATCCAACGCGGCAATCGCTTCTTCAGCCGCGGGTTGATGGGTAAATTGCCATGTCAACCCTCCGATGGCGCCGGCAAGCGCTATCGTGACAATGCAAACGCAGGTCCAAGCCAGACTTGAACTCTGATGAATCGGCGAGTCCGCGGCGTCGTCGAAGCCTCGATCGGCATACGTCGCATCGGTTTCGACGGAAAACACTGTTCGGCAATTGGGGCACTGGATGCGCTGTCCCTGGGCTGTCGCCGGGACGGCCAGCTTCAGGTTGCACTGCGTGCAGATTACGGTTTTTTGCATGGCACGTTTCGCTCTTAAGGAGCCGCGCACGTAGTAAGCGGTGTATCTTTTTGTGCGGCGCGGAACCGCTTACTGCGTGCGCGGCTCTTCACGCCAAAATTCCCTGGACGACTTCGCCGCTGACATCCGTGAGGCGAAAGTCGCGGCCGCTATAGCGATAAGTCAGCCGCAGATGGTCAATGCCGAGCAGATGGAGGATGGTGGCATGGAGGTCATGAACACTCACTCGGTTCTCGGCGGCGCGATGGCCGATCTCGTCGGTGGCGCCGTACTGCGTGCCGCCTTTGATGCCGGCACCGGCAAGCCACACCGTAAAAGCGTGCGGATTATGGTCTCGACCGGTGCCGCCGCGTTGAACGAGGGGCAGACGACCAAACTCCCCTCCCCAGACAACGAGCGTTTCATCCAATAGGCCGCGCTGATCCAAATCGGTGAGCAATCCGGCAATCGGCAAGTCGGTCTCGCCCGCGAAGCCGCTGTGATTGGCCTTTATGTTCATGTGGCCATCCCAGCTCCGCTCGTTCTCCTCGCCGCCGGAGTAAATCTGCACGAAACGGACACCGCGTTCGACCAGGCGCCGGGCCATCAAGCATTGCTTGGCAAAATGTCCGCAGCGCGGATTGTCGATGCCGTAGAGGCGCTGCGTTTGCCGCGACTCGTGTTGGAACTCCAAGGCCTCGGGGGCCGCCATTTGCATGCGGTAAGCCAACTCGAACGATTCGATGCGGGCTGACAATTCGCCCCCCGTGCTCGCGTTCGATCGATCGTGGTTCAGCCGATGCAACAGGTCAAGCTGGTTGCGCTGCTGGCGATCGGTGAGATCGCGAGGGCGGAACAAGTTGTCGATCGGGCGCCTTGTGGCTTGAGGGCCGTTCCCTGGTAAATGCTCGGCAAGAACCCAGCGCCCAGTTCTGCGAATAGCCCTTGGGCAAGCCCCGACCCAGCGTGTCATACATCACGACGAACGCGGGCAAGCTTTGGCTTTGCGTTCCCAATCCATACGTCACCCAGCTGCCGACGCAGGGAAAGCCCATGCGTGTCATGCCGGTGTTGATTTTCATCAAGGCGGGCGAATGGTTGTTGGAGTCCGTCCAGCAGGAATAAATAAACGCCATTTTGTCGACATGCCGGGCCAGGTTGGGAAAGATTTCCGAGACCCAGGCACCGGACTGTCCATGGCGAGCGAACCGATAGGGCGACTTCATGATGGGTCCGACCTGATCGCGAAAAAAACCGGTATCGCGGTCGAAGCCGGCGAGATCGACGCCGTCGCGCCGCGCCAGTTCGGGCTTATAGTCCCAGGTATCGACTTGGCTGGGGCCGCCATTCATGAAGAGCCAAATGACCGATTTGGCCTTGGCGGCAAAATGGCCCGGACGAGGCGCGAGCGGATTGAGTGGGGCCTCCTGGCCCAGCAGGCTCTGCTGTTGGAGCAAAGCCGCAAGCGCCACCGTGCCAAAGCCGCTGCCGACCCGGTGCAAAAACTCACGCCGCGATGCGTAACCATCCGGCGGCGGTGCGAATAAACTCGGCAACTGCATGGAACTCCTCGGCAATGCACAAAATCGTCGTCCCGTTCCTCCATCTTGTTCGGAATTGCGTTCCAGGTCAAGCATTGCCCGGGAACGCCAACCTCCTGCTTGGCAGGTTTAACGAAATAGCCAATCATCAGATTGGCGGTCCCAGGCCGTGCGGCGTTCAGTTGTTCTCGGGCCGGCCTTCCAGGTAGCTAACGTCCAGCGCCGGGGACAGAATGCGTTCCACTTCGGCCAGGAGACTCCCGTCAATCGGCTCGGCCAACCATTCCGTCCACTGGCGCAATTGTTCGCGATCGACGCTCCCGGCCAGGCAGCAGGCGAACGCGGGATTGCCGGCAGCGAATTGCAGGGCCAACTTGGCAATGGGCGTCCCGTGCTCTTCACAAAAAAGCGCCGCTGACGACACGTTTCCTTCACCAGCGCGGAGGCCTTATGCCAGGGAGGCAAGGGGTCGCTTGACAGCAACCGCGCTGCAAATGGCGAGGCATTGATGACGCCAACTTTCTTGCTCTCTGAATAAGGAGTCAATTCCGCCAAGCGGCGATTTTGCAAAGTGTAATGACCATAAGAAAGAATGACGTCCAGATCGGTGCGGTCGAGAATGAAGCGAAAGATCGACAACGGATAGCCGCTGACGCCAATGAAACGCACCTTCCCTTGGTCGCGCACCTTGCGCAGGGCCGGCAACGTTTCCTCGACTATCCGATTCATGTCAACAAATTCAATATCGTGGCATAAGCAAATATCGAGATGATCCACGCCGAGCCGATGCAGGCTGATGTCCACGCTTTCCACCACGCGCCGCGCGGAAAAGTCAAAATGACTCGTGTCATAGCGTCCGAGCTTGCTGCACAGAATGTAACGATCGCGGAATTCCCCGCAGGGCCATGCCGAGCAAGTTCTCCGACAGCCCGCGGCCATAATAGGGCGATGTATCCAGGAAATTGATGCCCAATTCGAGCGCGGCATGGATGCAGTCGAGCGCTTCCTCGATGTTGAAACGCCCGTATTCCTGACCCAAAGGGGCCGTGCCCAAGCCCAACACGGGCAAGCGTAACCCAGTCGCCCCCAATGCACGCGTCTCCATCAAAGATCTCCGAACGGCAAAAATGGACAAATTTCCAGCCCGGACTCGCGACGGAGCGCCCAGGGTGAACTTTTATGCTAGTCAAGATTCTAGTAGAATGCCACCACGGGAGGGGTGGCAGAGCGGCCGATTGCACCGGTCTTGAAAGCAGATTAGGCCAATCCATTTCCCAATGTTATGCCGAACTAAATGAGATGTAAAGGATTACTTTACCTTAGTTTACGGACTAACAAAGGTTTTTCACGACCTGACGGTTTTGGCGGCGAAAGAGTGCGTTTTTGGACCGAATCCGGTAACGAAACCGGTAACCCAATCCGGTAAACAAAAACTGCAATCCGCAACCTTTGGGCGATGGCCGCGAGCGGCAGCTGGGCTCGGTTTTGTGGCCCGACTTCCCCTCGCTTAACCTCCTAATCTGTCATGTGATGTTCTGGCAGGTATCGACGAAATTCCTTTGCCCGCTCCTCGGCTGTAGGCCGAATGGCCTCCCCCTCATAGTAGCCAAAGGCCCTCGTGCCGCAGGTAATGTTACCTGTGACGTTGGTGCGGTCGGCTATCTCAAGAATCCCTGCCGCTTACGCCTTGAACCCTCCCCTATCCCACCGAAGAATGCTCGCCGATTTTTTCCCCCTGGACTCCCAAAAACTTTTTCACCCTCCCACCCACCTGCAAAAAAACACCGAATAGAAAACTTTGAAACAAGACTCCCATAAAAAAGAAGACGACAGGGCAGATGGCGAGGCCCCAGGATGGAACCACATCCAGGGGGATTTTGAATGGAGTTTTTCGATTATTAATTCTGCAACGTGGGGGATGCGAGCCCATTATCTCGCTTCGTCTTTCGCTTTCGCAGAAGCCCAGGGGCTTACGGCTTCACGGCAAACACCCGCACGCTGGCGGCGTAGTCGTTCACGTTGTACCGAGTCAGCAAATCGAGCAGCCGAGCGTGCAACGTGTCATCGCGGCTTAGGCGTCGAGCAACAACCAGTTTCGACAACGGCAGGCTTGACGCCGCTGGCGGGCAACAGCCGCCCTGGTTCTCGACCTTGGCGTAGGCGTTGAGGTCGGCCCCTGTGTCGATGACCTCCACGGCGGCGAAGCCTGCTTCGTGCAGTTGCCTGCGGTAGTCTTCGATCAGGATGGCTCCAGCGATGCAGCCGACGTAGGCCATCAGGTCTTGGCCGATCTCGGCGGGCAGCGGCTTCTTGAGGGCAATGTCGCTGACCGCCAGCCGTCCGCCGGGCTTTAACACCCGGGCAATCTCTCGGAAGACGGCGGGCTTGTCCGGAGCCAGATTGATGACGCAGTTGCTTATCACGCAGTCCACCGATCCGGCAGGCAGCGGCAGCTTGTCGATGGTCGCCTGATGGAACTCGACGTTCGTAATCGGCTGGCCGTTGCTGCCCCTTGGCGGCATTCTGGCGAGCAAGTTCCAGCATCTCGGTGGTCATGTCGATGCCGATGGCCTTCCCGGTCGGCCCGACCTTCGACGCCGCCAGAAACACGTCGAGGCCACCGCCGCAACCGAGGTCCACCACGACTTCGCCGGGCCGCAGGTTGGCGGTCGCCGTGGGGTTGCCGCACGACAAGCCCATGTTGGCCTCGGCCGGGATCGACGCCAGTTCTTCGGGCGAATAGCCGAACGCTTCGGCCACGGCGCGGACGCCGGAATGCTCGGTGGACAGGCCGCTCGTGGCGACGGCCCCATACTTCGACTTCACGGCTTGTTCGATGACTTGCGACATGAGGTTCCCCTTCTAAAGCGTTTGAATCAGTTCCTTGACCTTCGTTTCGATCAGATTCCGCACTTCCCGGAATTGCTCCGGGGTCATGTCCCTGGGGTCGGGAATCTTCCAGTCCACCCGCTGCTTGGCGAGGACCAGCGGGCATTCGTCGCCGCAGCCCATCGTGACGGCGACATCGACTTCCTTGCCGTTGAAGGCGTCCAACCCCTTCGACGTATGCGTGGTCAGGTCGTAGCCGAGTTCCTTCATGGCTTCGATCGCCTTTGGGTTCACCCGACCGGAAGGGCGAGAACCGGCGCTGAATGCCTCGACTTTCCCGGCCCCGTGAATGCGGGCGAACGCCTCGGCCATTTGGCTGCGGTTCGAGTTCTCGACGCAGACGAATACGACTTTTTTCACGAACACATCTCCTTCGTTGGATGCCGCCTCAGCAGCCCGCTCGTTCATTCGCAACACAACTCCTCGGCCTGCCCTGGCTTCGGTCGCTGACCTCTTCCATCAGGCAAAGCCCTTGGTCAAGAGCGACCGCACGCACAAGTCCACGAGCCGGTAGTGGATATTGGTGCCCTCCCGACGTGACGCCAGGATGCCCAGGTCGGAGAGACGTTGAAGCTGGTTTGAAACGGCCTGGGGTTTCATCCCGACCGAGGCGGCGAGGTCGGTCACGCACAGTTCATCGGCCCGCACCAGGGCGTGAAGAAGACGGAGGCGAGTGTCGTTGGCCAGCACCTTGAACACCGCCGCCAGCCCGCCCGCCTGGATCGGCGACAGCAGCGGGCGTTCCTTCAATGCGGGATTGGTGCAGCAACCGGCGTCGGCGTTCTTTGCGGTCTTCGTCTTCATGGCGGCTCCTTTACTACACTATTACACTATTACGTGTAATTTATGAAAGTCAAGGGCAAGGAGCCAGCGCCGCCGAGGCTCCCTTAAAAGAAGACGACATGGGAAGTGCGGAGGTCCCAGGATGGAACCACTTCCCGGGGGATTTTGAATGGAGTTTTTCGATTATTAATTTTGAGACGTGGGGGATGCGAACCGACCACCCCGAGGCACCCCGATACCTACAGCCTGGATCAAAGCAGCATCACGACGCCATCAAGGACGCCGAGCCGATGATAGATGGCGACGACTTCTTGGGCGGATTGCACCACGGGCTCAAGCGTGACTGAGAGATGCCGACCACCCACTGCTGCACGAACGCGGTACGGCGGATCGACTTCGATAAGCAATGCTTCTCGCACCGCGGCGACAACCCTTGCCAAGAAGCTTTGATCGGCCTTGCCGATGACCTTGAACAGATAGGGGCACGGGAAGGCGTGCGTTTTTTCCAGCAAATCGAAGGCTGGCAAGGAACTCTTCATACAGGCCTCACGGATTCCGCTCATTTAATTATACGCACAAGGCCAGCGTTTCCCGCTGGATATCGTCCGAGTAGAGCCGCCTGTCATGCGAATGGCACGGTGTTCCTTCCGCTCAGCTCGCACTCGCACGGAACTTTTTAGTGGATTCATCGACAGCCTAATCGCTTATGATAGAGCCGGTGGGCGTACCATTTTTTAAGGCTGCGGTAGGATGAGCGTCATGAGCCAATCCAGAACTGATTTCGATTTCGCTGGCACCGACACTCAAATCCAAACGAAAAAGCCCCGCCCTTTTTCTGTGCGGAGCTTCGGCCAAACCCATCCGGGACGTGTCCGGCCCACCAACGAAGACCAATTCGTCGTCGTGGAACTGGTGAGGACCATGGGAGTTCACAATACGAGCATACCCCAAGCGAAAGCCCAATACAGCAGCCACCGAGGTCATATCTTCATCGTCGCGGACGGCGTCGGCGGCCATCAGGCAGGGGAAGTGGCCAGTGCCCTCACGGTCCTGACAATCGAGGGATTCCTGCTCAACACCCTCAAGCGGTTTTTCCCCTTGAAACCCTCTGACGAGCAAAACGTCATGCAGGAGTTTCAGGGTGCTCTGGTGCAAGCCGACGCCAGAATATTTGAGGAGGCTGCTCGGCATCCCGAACTTATCGGCATGGGAACCACGCTGACAATGGCGTTTGTCGTCGATTGGAGACTATTCGTGGCCCACGTCGGCGATAGCCGCTGTTATCTGTTTTCAAAGGGCATACTTCAGCAGTTGACCAATGACCATACGCTGGTCGCGGAGTTGATTCGAAGTGGAGCTTTGTCGCCACAAGCGGCATCGCGTCACGCCAACAGGCATATCGTGACAAACGCCGTGGGAGGCCGTGAGCCGGGAGTTCGCGTCGAACTACATAAGCTCGACCTCGAACCAGTCGACATTCTCCTTTTGTGTTCCGATGGCCTGACCAGGATGGTTCCCGATGCCCGCATCGCCGCCATTCTTCATGACGAACAGGAGCCACAAAGGGCTTGTGAGAGGTTGATTGCCGAGGCAAACGAAAAAGGC
This sequence comes from uncultured Planctomycetota bacterium, assembly GCA_963750865.1. GTDB lineage: Bacteria > Planctomycetota > Planctomycetia > Gemmatales > Gemmataceae > CAVVSQ01. Next base: position 46,878 of record CAVVSQ010000002.1, on the reverse strand, counting down.
GGCAAGGACAATATCACAGTGTAGTGGCTCGATTTGAAGCGTCATGAGATAACGTTCTTTGAGCGAGATTTGCTTTTCCCCACGCAGGAGGCGGCAGCGGAATCAAGAGGGACGACTCGGGCACGATGGACAGTCTGGCGACCTTTCTCGGATGGACCACCTTGTTTTCCCTGCCGGATCAACTAAGATGCCTGCAACCAACTATCGGATGACCAAACGACCTGCCTCTCGCCAATAGCTGATGCGTGGGGCGTAAAGTAAACCGACGCGAAGGAATTGCATATTCCTATCACGTCGGCTTTTGATTTTTTCGCTTGCTCCTGCCAAATTCGTTTGCAAGATTTGTCATCGCCGCTCCCTGATTATCCGCCCGTGAAGGAAAACCATGGCAACATCATTCGCGGCCAAGAAAATCGAACTGGATGACGCCTGCAAATTCTTGCGATCCTTCACGCTGGGCCAACACGGTTTCACGCAACGTGACGGTGCCGCCGGAATGAAGCGGGTCAACGAGAAATGCGTTTGCCTGACGAAGCTTTTTAGTTCGGGGCCGTACGCCACGCGAGCGGCCACGCTCATAGCTGGGGCAAGGAGTCGTGTTATGGCGGTGCAGACTCGTCTGGCCATCTTACGCAAAATGGCTCAAGAATAGACGCCCGCAATTCCCACCATCTTGAGAAAGCAACCATCGACAATATTCGCTAAAGTGGCAGGACCAGCTTTGGGTGCCAAGCAAAAACGAAGTCAAAAATGGCCGACTCACCGCATGATAATCTCGTTCGCCTTGCTACAGCCTCAAATCAGCCCGAGTTTGTTGCCTGGCAACGCGCATTAAAGGACGCAGGCATTCGTTTTCGAGTGCAACGTGAAAACACGTCTACGTACAGCGCTCGGGTTCCATCTGACAGCCCGAAGTCTGGGTTCTTCAGAGCAATGTGGAGGCTGCGAAAATAATTCTCAATAAACTCCTGCCTCGCGGAAAAACATCTGATTTGTATTTCGGTTGGTGAAGTCCAGGCTGTGGCATTTAGTGCTTCACGGAATCCGGCTAATCTAATTCGCAACAAATCACTCTGCCATCGCCTCTATCAACGCCTTCAGGTTCCCGATCCCGCCAGATTTGCGGGCGAGGGCTTTGATTTCACGGATGAGCGTGAGAGGGTCTGCACCAATAATCCCATTCCTGCCCGCCATGGACGCCTCCTGGGCTGCCCTAACCACTCGCGTCTTCCGCTGAGCCTTGGCATTTAGCTTGCCTTTGATGAAGTACACCAGGTTGGGCATAACCCGCATGCCTTTCGAAGCAAGCGTGCTAACGACTTCCTTTACCGCCATCTCGGGGCTCTTGGTCAGAACTTCTCGAATCGCCTCAGATTTATTGGGGCCAGATTTCCTAGCCATCGTGCGCCTCCTTGGGGAAAAGCCTTGGGGATTATGGTATCTTCAAACACACAAGAAGCAACAAATCGGGTTGTCGGTAGCACACGAGCTCGGAGTGGACCCACAGGCCTCGGTGCAGACAGCAGCATCACTGGCCTGCTTATTCCCGCCAATATTCGCAGATCGTCATAGGGCCAGCAGCAAGAGATGCTCGGCTATGAAAGCTGCCTATCACGAGCACGATATTGACACGTTTCATCGCAAACCTCCTTTCAAGAAATCGACAGCAAGGGGAGTGCCATATTTGAAGATAGTTGACCCCTCGCTGCCAGGCGGAGACTCTTAACTGCAGTTGCAAACCACCGGCGCTTGGTAATTTCGGCCATCAGGTTGTGCGATTTCACGAAATAAATTGAAGGAATCGCTGCCATGTCAGCACCTTATGGCCGTGAAAGGATAGACTCCCTTGCCGTTTAATTGAAACGGTCTAATTTAAGCTTCCCAGAACCGAAATCGGAACGCATCGGCTAGCCATTTTTTTACCGCTCTCCCGTGGTCGGGAAAGCAGCCGAATCAAACTGCTACCTCGAATTCCCAAGGCCCACCGAGAACGCGAGCCTGTTCTTCATGGAGGAGAAACTGATGCATTGTCTTCATATGCCGCCGAAAGTGGAACGCAACGGCCAGGTAACGGTCATCACGTTTACAGGCAGAAGGAATCGTGCAGCTGGAAATCCCCTCGCACGGGAACTCGATGGAAGAACCGAGCGACGGCGCGGGAGCCATCTCCTCTTGGATTTTATCCACATAGAGTTCGTCACCGGCGCGGATTTGGGCACGCTCATCACGCTTCACACAAAAACAAGAGCCGCTGGTGTGCGGCTCACGCTGTTTAACCTCAATACCCATGTTTACGAAGTCTTTTTGGTCACAAAACTGCACACGCTGTTTGAGGTTCTTAGGGAAAAATAGGTCCCCGACGTGGGACTGGTCTTGTGGCTGACGCGGCTGTTTTCGGGGAAAACTCCACGGATTTCACAACATGAACCTCTTTGAAAACTTCTGGGAACTCACGCACCTGCCGCCGTCATCTTGATTCGTCTCATAGTCGGTGGCGTCTTTCTCAGCGAGGGCATCCAAAAGTTCCTCTTTTCAAACGACCAGGGCGTGGGCCGCTTTATCAAAATCGGCATCCCAGCCCCAGAAATCATGGCTCCCTTTGTTGGCGTTTGTGAGATCGTGTGCGGGGTGCTATTCCTCCTTGGGTTGTTTACTGGCCTCGCCGCCATTACCATGATAATCAACATGCTGGTTGCGATTTCAACGACGAAGATTCCTATTTTGCTCAAAAGCGGTTTTTGGAGCATGGCTCACGAGGCACGCACCGACTACGCGATGCTGCTGGCTTCGATATTTCTGCTCTGGGTAGGGGCAGGTTCGTGGTCGCTGGATGCGCGTATCACGCGAAAGGATGACCTGTAAGGCGTGGTTTCGTCAAAGGCTTTCTACACGGAGCTCGCGGTGAGCAATTCACCAGAAATACCCCAAGGCGGTGCCAAGTTTCCGGTCGGCACCGCAGTCAGGGTCAAGACTGGTATCACGGACCCGGATTTTGCCGACATTCCTCTTGGCGGTTGGGCTGGTACAGTTCAACAGATTGATGCTGCGACCTACCTGGTCAAGTGGAATCAAGACACTATCGACCAAATGACCCCAGTCTACAACAAGAGGTGCGAGCGAGACGGTCTGGAAATGGAAACCATGTGGATGGAGGAGAACGATCTCGAATTCGACACCGGCCAGCCTACCAACATCGAGCGGCCCACGGCTCTTGTCAAAGGGCCTCTGTCACGAAACAACCAAGTGGATCGCATAAGGGCCATTTTCGGACTGACAAGCGATGACCCTCTGCGAGTGGCAACTGACGAGAATATGCGGCGGTATCACCGGTATTTGACGACGCATTTAACGTTTCCTTTTCAGGCTCAATACATAGTCGAAACCGGTCCTCTCGCCATGGAGAAGGAATGCCCGGTTACAATCACGAAATTGCTTGATCTAGAGGACGACGATGCAACTGAAGGACTGCTTTGTGAGGGGGTCGAGGACAACGAACCAATCGAATTGCCTTTGGCCGACCTTGAAGGGAGCAACAATGCCGAGAACCGCGAATTGATCGAAGACTATGCGTACTGGTTTACTAACTTTGAATATGCTGAGAGCCAGGGAGCCGAGGTTTTCCCCGGACTTCCGTTTATCCCACCATCGTTTCTTCCCAAAATAAGTATTTCGTTCACGGTTGTCCTGGTCGTTGTCCTTGTTTCGGGGGCCGGAATTGGCAGTGTTTTGGGTTCGCTCCTCGCATCAATGGAACTTGCACGTATCCTGGCAGTCGCTGGAGCCGTGCTGCTTGGGATTCTCGGTTGGAAAGCTGGATCAAAGCTCGGGCTGGTTCTCGGAAGGTTGAATCAAGTAAAGGCGGGATCGTTTTCGGGAGGTATCCTGGGCGTCTTAGGCGGGGTCATGGCCGGAGCCTTGCTTGGGGCGATGTTCGTGGCGATAGTTGGATTGTTTGTCGGCGGTGCTGTTGGAGCGATTTTGAGCGAATTGGTGTTGGGCGGGAAGAGACGAGCTCTTGCCGGTTTCTTTGGGGCCATGTTGGGGGCCACGGCGCAAGCCTTCATGGTGGACCAGGAGCAGGCATTGGTCGGGGCAATCTACGGTGGGGCCATTGGTGCGTTTGCGGCATTGCTGACGATAGTTGGGCTGAAAAAACTTGTGGCTCGTAAATCGACGTGGGTAACTCGGAGGGCTTTATCGGAGGCAACCCTTAAAAAGAAGACGACATGGCAGATGGAGAGGCACTTGGATGGAACCACTTCCAGGGGATTTTGAATGGAGTTTTTTGATTATTGATTTTGCAAGGTGGGAGATGCGAACCTATTAACGGGACTTGGTCACGAGGCTTCTGGCCCACATGAATGGCTCAGGAACTCGGCAGGTGCGAAGCCTGCGGTCTTCCGGGACTCCCCCTCTCTCTCGCCTCGTCATTCCGTAGACCACGGCGCTGTAGTACTATGAGCGGTAGCCGGTCCAGGACCATGACCCGCGAGCTGGCACAACGGACACGCAACGATGGGCAATGCTTTCGAGACCGCGACATTGATCCCGAGTACCGATGCTGGTGCCGCAGGTATCCACGCTTTCCCGGCGTAGCCGAGTGCGCCCGCCTGATTCGAGCCAGAAAAGCGAAGGGAGCTTGGGCTGATATTATCTCCCAGGAACTAGCAAAAAATGCAACTTATTGCCTCTCAGATTTGTTTGAAACGTTCCGTACGGATTCACGCGAAGACGTTCGCTTGTATATGATGATGGCACTGGAAATCGCGGCGCTGCCAGAATCCGTACCCTTTCTTGCGGAAGTATTGCACGACGGCAACCCCAGATTCACTCCGTATGCCGAGCGTGCGCTGCGCGACATTAACACGTCAGAAGCACGCACCATTTTGTGGAAGGCGAGCCACTCCAAACCGGGCGACCCCCTGCTTGAATAGCAGTTCAACACGCTAACCAATTACCATTTACCATTGAGCGCGACTTGCTCGCATTAATCGGGCGGCGGATGACCCCATTGGCGCAGAGCCCGGCGATCCTCGACGTGATATCACGTCAGGGTTTGGGCACCGAACCCTTGATAGCGTTTTCGATGGCCTTTTCCTCTGCCTCAATAACGATACGTGGCGTAATGGAGAGAGCCCACCAACGGCCCTTGTCGCGGGCCACACGTGGCCGGTAAAGCACGGGCATGAGGAAGGTTCCCCCGTCCGGGATTTCTACAATGCGCGTTTGCGTGTGTTCCCTGAATAGCGGAACCTCGGCAGCGACCTCTTTGCCCTCGGCCACGAATAGCTTGGTATTTTGAATCCTCTCTAGCTCGGCGGCTTTCTCAGTGAGTTTTAAGCGGCCTGAGCGCCTGTCTGGCTCACCTCCAGGTTCGCAACAAAAGAAACTCCTTCCAACAGCGTTTGCGGGCCTTTTTCGCCCTTGCGTAGCTGCTCGGGACCGGCCAGGCAGCGCACGCCCTGGTGCCAAGATAGGAGCGGGGCATCTTCGCCGCTGGTAACCTGGACCTTTTCCCCGTCCATGACCTTTTTCTGTTTGGGCAGGAGGTTGAAAAGAGAATCCAGCGGGGCGAATCTCCTTCAGGAATTGCCGTTCCGATTCCTCCAGAGAAATGCGGCTTTGCGTTCTTGAGCTTGGTGTAAAAAGCTTCATCGACTTCATACAAATGGGCCACAACGGACACGGCAATATCACCTTGGGCTCGCAAAACTTGCAGCAGAGCGGAGATCTTGGCGTGCCTCAGCCGCGCTTGCGCGAATCACGACGCGGGTGCCATTCAAAATCTCGATGGTTTCGCGATCCAGCGGGGTGGACGTATCGGTCATCGGATCGAGAGTTGACGAAATTGCGCAACAATCCCAAGCGCTTTTTGGGCCGGTTCAGCGGCGCGGAACGGGCGGCCAGACATGCCCACAATGGTCGGCTTGGCCACGAGATCACGAATGTCATAGACGGCCTTGGTAAGGGCTTTGGCCTTGTCCGCCTTGATATGTTGTGCCGCGAGTTCTTGGGCCAGCCTGGCGGGTCCCCCTCCAAGAACCAGGGAAAGAATAAGCAAGCCAGCCGAGCGCAATGGGGCCATGATGTTACTCCCTTAAGGGTCGGTTGAAATTCAATCGGCGCAGTACAACTTAAACGAAACGGCGCAAGGGCGAGAACCGCGCGTGGCATCGCGCCGGTCATTTTTCATGCCAAGAGCGGTTTTTTGCAGTATCCAAAAATGACCCCGACGAGAATCGAACATACTCAAGAAAACACAGGGATTCTAGGAGATTCTGAAAAGTGCGCTGCGGATTCCGACGCATTTTCGACCAAAAACCCCGAAATCGACCCAGACTTGGCTCGCGTCATGGAAGCGTGGTCCACGTTGCCCGACCATATCCGCATGGCTAACCTGGCCCAGGTGTGTGCGGCGAAATGAATGTGGTTCTTTCCGTTAGGCCGATGGCATTTGCTGCAGAATCCGGTGTCTTTCGGCGGCAAGGTTCTCGCGCGTCGCAATTTGGAAGTTGCTTTAACGCTATCGGTCTGATAATGTTGTTCGCGAAGGAAAGGACTCCAAATGTCAAAGCAGAGAATAGCCTGTGCTCTCGGATTGGTCGCTTCCTTGGGAATTGCCGGATGCGCCATACCAGGGATGTTTCGTCTACGCCGGAATACAAACTCTGGATTGGCAAGACAGTGAATTTGGAGGGGGCGAACGGCTACAATGTCTTCTCCCCAACCTTTGGTTCGCGTTTCATTAGCTCGTACTACGGATACAACGGCTACCCCATCGTCGCCAAATTGCCGGATGGTTATCCGGTTGTGATTGAGGCCGTCAAGGAGACAAAAACTCGGTATCTCATGACGGATATTCGAGACACCCGCGTTGAGTTGGTTTTGTCGTTGCAAGATCCTGTGGAGAAAAGCAAGCGGCTGACCGTGTATTCGGAGCTTAACGCCGTAAAGCCCTTCAAGAATAAGGAGGGTTACAGCCTCGAATTCCCGTAAAACCCGGCATCGCTTTTTCGCCCGATGTCTGCGGACAGTACGGACGCGGAACCACAGAGCGTTCCGCATCTACGTTCGGGATTTCAACGCATCACACGACCCAAACGCGCATAACCTGAACCGCGCTCCACGGCTTGCCCCGGTGTGTCGTGTGGCCTTGGTTGTTCAAATCTCTCGCGACGCTTTGCAAGCCATCCCTGATTGACCGCGAATTGCCTCATGTTGTCGCCGCTTGGCCGACCTTGCTCGATCCGATTCGTCGGGCTATACTCGCCCTGATTTGCCGGGGATAAGCCGATGTTGTGTTGTGGCACGCTCCTAGACAGCCACTGACACCTGCTCAAAAGAAAGGGGGAAGTGCGTCCTTGGACGAGAATAATCGCATTATTTCGACAAGCGGAAGGCTCCTGCCATTTGCCTTTGCGCTGCTCCTGACCGGACCACTGTTTGCTGGCGAGGATGACACGAAGGCGGAGCAAGCAATAAAGGCGCTTGGAGGGAAAGTAGAACATAGCCTCCCAGAATTGCCACTTTTTGGGCTGTGGATTAATGGCGTCCCTGTTCATGGAGCGGGAATCGAACGTGGCCTCGTGGGATTACGAGCGCTGGTAAAAACCAGCGTGGATTTCAGCAACACGAAGGTGACGGACGCGGGGCTGAAGGAACTTGCAGGTCTCAAGGAGCTTGCAGAATCTGGGCCTTGGCGACACGAAGGTGACGGACGCGGGGCTGAAGGAACTTGCAGGTCTCAAGAGCTTGCAGACACTGGACCTCTGCAACACCAAAGTGACGGACGCAGGGCTGAAGGAACTTGCGGGTCTCAAGACCTTGCAAACCCTGAGCCTCCATTACACGAGCGTGACGGACGCGGGGCTGAAGGAACTTGCAGGTCTCAAGGGCTTGCAGAATCTGGGCCTTGGTGAAACGAAGGTGACGGACGCGGGGCTGAAGGAACTCGCAGGCCTAAAGAACTTGCAGACCTTGGACCTTTTCGGAACGAAAGTGACGGACGCGGGGCTAAAAGAACTTGCAGGTCTCAAGAGCTATGGTAACACTAGACCTCTCGGAACGCAGGTGACGGACGCGGGGCTGAAGGAACTTGCAGGTCTCAAGAGCTTGCAGACACTTGAGCCTCTGCTATACGAAGGTGACGGACGCGGGGCTAAAGGAGCTTGCAGTTTTCAAGGGCTTGCAGAATCTGGCACTCGGTGGCACAAAGGTGACGGACGTGGGACTAAAAGAACTTGCTAATTTCAAAAGCTTGCAATACCTGGACATTGTTGTCACGAAAGTGTCCGACGCTGGGGTGGCGGATTTGCGCAAGGCTCTGCCGAAGTGCCAAATCAATCACTAATCACTCATGGTTCGTGTCTCTTGGCTTCGTTTTTCGTTGCCGTTAGGTCGAGCCGACTTCCGTGCGACCGGCTATCGCACTCAAGTCGATCGGCGTTTCGGCTACCGCCCTTAGTTCGTGAACTTTCACAACCTATTCTCCGTTCTTGCGTTTAAGCCGCTCAAGGGCTTCGTTATCCATTTGCAGGGTAATCGGACTTTCGTTTTCCCACCGCCGATCACGGTAGATGCTGGACGATTCTTTGCGGAAGATGGCGTGGGAATGTGATTCGTTAGTTTTGATCGTCAATACGTCATCAAACTTGTCCTTTCCCTGGAAGACATGGTAGCCGCCCTCTACCGGCATGTAGTAGGCGTATTGAAAGAAGTCCTTCGGGTTGAGCATGTTCTTGGGGTCCACTCGTTCAAGTTTTCGCCACTTCAATATCGCCTCCACGTCTGCGGGATCAATGTCGAACTGGAACATCAAGTCGGTACTGACACCCTCTTCCATCGACACGAAGCGGAGATTGGACACACTTTTTGGAACAGGTGTAGCAAGGTTATCTCGAAACCGATCAAAAGGAAGGTAATATCGGTAGTTTATCTCCTTCCTTGTTTCTTGGACACCAAGGCACCCACCAGTGGGAAGAAATGCTAGGGCAAAAACGATGCTACAGGAAAGTATACTAACCCTGCGAATGAGCAAAGCTGCAACCGCCGCTACTGCATAAAACAAAAGAAATCCAAACGCCATACAGTCAAGGACTTCTCCTGGCATAAGGCCAACTCTTCGCAACAACATAAACGAGAGAACGAAGCTCAGGCCGACCACGGCCAAATGAGCACCTGCGGCCTTTCCCCACGTTGAAATCGATTTGGCTCTTTCCTCATTCATGTACGCTTCTCGCTATGCCTCCGTGGAAACGCTCAACTATTGAACTAGCCCTGCCAAGCCAATCGCTCCTCAGCATGGGCTGCAATTTTTGCTACGATCTCGTCAAGGGCGAGGAACGCTTCCCACTTCTCGATGCCTTGCAAGCCAGCAATGAAAGATGCCAGACGGGACTCCAGTTCTTCATCCCGCTTGCCCCTCCAGCAAGTATCCGCCAAGGCGACTACGATGTCTTCAAGAGCCAATGTCGCCTCTTGTTTCCAAGTGCCATTAGTCCTGGCAAACCGGGAACGATCTGCCGGTATTCCCACCTGTTCAAGCAGACCTGGTCCATCCTTTTCGTGATTGCTGCCAGGACCAATCAGTTCAGCAGGGTGCAGCACTTTCCCAATGTCATGCGTTGCCGCCCCAAACAGAACCGCCTCCTTGTCAATCGGAAAGTCTTGCCATTGAGCAGACAAGGATTGGAGGATATCGGCGGCTACGTCGTGGACGAGGGCAAGGTGTGCCACAAGGCGAGGCGGTGCATTTAGCCGTTTCAGCACTTGGAGTGCGTCGTGAGGCAACTCACGAATCAACACAAGGCGTCCTCCCCCAAACAGAACATCCGTTTACTTCTCTGCCGACGAAAACCACGTCGAACCTCAGAGTCGGTAGTGGCTTGTCAAGGACGACCGCCTTTGGTCCGCTGTTATAACCATCGCTCATGAGCCTTGACATCTTTTCCAAAACCAGCCGCCATCAACAAGTCACGCCAATCCTGCTTTGCGAGTTCGATTGCTTCGAGAAGACGGTCCAAGTGCCCATCACTGAGTTTCAGAGCGGCGAAACGAAGACGCTCCAGTTCGAGTGGGCCTGCGTTTTCGCAGAACGGAAGGTTGCTGCCGCACTCATTCATCAGCAAATCGGCGGCGACACCTGCATCTGGGCCGTTGAACAAAAGTTCTAGCCGCCTTTTGGTTTCGTGACTCAAAGGGACATCTGCCATTTAACCTATTTCCTCTCTCTGGTCACGAATCACCTCGATCCCGCTGAATGTCCTTCCGTGGAAGGACCGTCATATTATACTTGGTTGCCGACCTTTGCCTTATATGAGTAGCCGCACACGATACCCGCCGCCGATTTTTTTCTCCTGTGGCCCCTTTTTTTTCCGCCGCCGATTATTTCAGAAAGGAGTTCTTGAGCTTTTTCCAGCGCCCAGGGCAGGTGCGGGGAAACGCCGAGGTGATAACTTTGAAACGCACAAAAAGAAGGCGACATGGCATTTAGGCCCTCCCCATGACCACCTTTTTCTCGGGCGGTTTTTGAATCGGGTTTTCGGGATTTCATTTTTGCCGCACGAAATGCCTCAAAACGCTGCGTCATGCTCATTCGCTTGCTGCCGAACTTGAAAGAACACCATCGGCAGTTACAGCCACCACCTTGTCGGTGAGCCTGCATACGGCATGGAGGCGGTCCACCATCGCCACTGACGCCCTTGTCAACGGCGTCTCGGACGCCCAGGTTGCAGAGTTGTTGGGACATTCGGTCGGGTACGGTTATGCTCCACCGCCACTATTCCCACCTGACGGCACGGGCGAAGGCGCTGCGGGCTGCTCTCGACAATGTTCGTTAGCACAGCGAACGGGCGAGCGGCGAATAGCACACATCACAAGAATGCCGTTCGCTCGTTCGCCTGGGGTTCTGGCATCAACTTCCACCAACCCCATGATACTTTGCAGGCATTCGCCGTTCGCGTCCTCACCGGCTTGCAATCGAAGGAAGGAGAGGTAGAATGGCCAAAAGCCTAATCTACCTAGCCCGGTGCTGAGATGCGTCGCCTCCTCGAAATCGGTTTGGTCGTGGCTTTGGTCTGCGTCATCATCACGTTCTACGCCTGCTGGAACAAGGAGGACCCTCGAACCAGGTCTGACAAGGAGGGGAGGTACGTTCCAGGATTTTGCTTGAAGGAGTTGGCCTGGGCCATGCACAAATACGACGAAAAGCATGGGCGGTTGCCTCCGGCAGCTGTGTACAGTAGAGATGGTGTGCCGCTTCTCAGCTGGCGAGTTTTACTCCTTCCTTATTTAGAAAAAGAGGACCTTTTTCGTCAGTTCAAGCTCGACGAGCCGTGGGACAGCCCGCATAACCTCCGGCTACTCCCAAACATTCCGTATTCGTATTGTCCCCTTGAGGGAAACCCGCCGTTGGAGCCTTACACAACTTTGTTTCAAGTATTCGTTGGCAAAGGGACAGCGTTTGAAGGGCGTGAGGGATGGCGAATCAAGGAAGACTTTCCCCGGCGTTCATACACAATACTGATTGCAGAAGCCGGGCAATCAGTTCCATGGACTAAGCCAGAGGACATACCTTATGATGAGAACCAACCTCTTCCAAAATTAGGGGGCTTCTTCGAGGGGTATTCTCATGTCGTTATGGTAGATGGCAGCACGGTCCGTGTCTCACAAAACACTAACCAGGCGACGCTTCGTGCGGCAATAATGCGAAATAGCGATGGCCCTTGGCCTTGGGATGACTAGACACCATTTCAGTAATGGCTGAGCAGTTCCAGCTGGCCTAGACAAATCGGGGCATTGCTTACGGCTATGCCCGTGCCCACGGCTTTCCTGATGTTCAAGTAGCGGCCTTGTTGGGGCATTCGGTAACAGCACGCCGCAGGTGAAGCATGAATAATAAGCGGAAAAAACTGACCACCCAAACGCTCCCTTGCCCGTTGTGTGGGACGCCGGTGAAGTTTCGGCAGCCGCACAGTAACCTGATTCTGTGCCCACAGTGCAAGAGAAACATGCTGACTACGTGGGCAACAACCAAGGCAAAAAGCCTGGATAGCCGACGTATATGATGAGCAACACGCAATCTCACGGCGGTCCCGTAAGAGAGGGTCTGCACGTGCGAATTGCGGACATTCATGGAAAGATTGCTCAATTGGAGATTGCTCGGTGAAAGGGGAAAAAAACACATATATATTTGAGCGTCCAGTCCCTCCCCATGACCACCGTTTGCTCACGGGTTTTTGACTGCTAATTCCAATTAAAATCAATGTCGCACGACCCGCTCCAAAGCCCACCACGCCGCCCTCTCGCACGCCTTCCACTCCGCCACAATCTCGTCCTCGCCTTTCCCGCACTCCCGACCAACCTCCAAAAAATCCCGAAAAGCCCGCCCCCGCAAGCCAACCCTGAAAACATCTCGAAGCCTCTCAATGGCACTTTCCTTTTCGCTGGGCCAGGTCAAGAAGAGCGGTGCCGGGGACCCAAAAATGCCGTTCACGCTGGCCACGACATATGGCAGGTCGAGCATTTTTGCCGTGTGAAAAGTCACGGAAAAACCAGAACACCGACTTGACCACATTGGCTTTTTGGGAGCGATGGCATCCAGCCGCTCGACTCCCAAGGAACGGCAAATGACTTCGTTGCATGCACGCCACTCGGATTCTGGGTCCGTATGAAACCGCTCCCGTAGAAGCCGCTCAATCCTGCAAAGGTCGGCATAGTTGCGACTGTTTATTCCCAGACGAAAAATGTCGGCCAGCCGCCCCACAGCGCTCTCCGTTGGTTTGCACACGGTTCCAAGGTGGACGGGAGACGAGCTTACACGCCGGAGCTTCGCTACAACGAACTTTTGCTCGTCCAGGTCACGGATGGTCATGTGATGGAAACGAATTTTGAAGTCTGGGTCATTCATGGCTATCTTGGAGCCCGAACAGGAACTTTCGCGGGTTACCCGGGAGTTTCATCCAGGGCGTATTCGGCTCGCCAGGAGTGGCTTCGGTTCTTGTCTCGACGTTACCGTCGGCATCAATCCACACTGACAGCCGCCTGGAGAGAACCAGGCAGACCCGCAGCCGATGCTGCCGAGCAAACTCGCAAGCCCAGGCTTCAGCTTGCTCAGGTGTCGTGACTTCGGGAGGCAGGGCTTTTTTTGAGTACACCGCTGGCATTAGCTTCACTACCAGAAACATAGGCTGCGACTCGTTCACCCACAGTTCCCATTGACGAAGATGTTCCTTATGGTCCTCGTCAATCAGCCGTTCCACGGTGGGCAATTCGATTCCCAGTGCCTCGGCGAGCTTTATCAGAAGGTCTTCCTTGATGGTCCCTTCGCGCTCAAGGTGGAAGATGCGTCGAACGCCCCTTGTGACATTGCGGTAGCCCAGCGTTCGGGCCAGCTCCCCGAGCGTGAGGCCAAATTCGTCTCGACGGTCACGAAAGAAGTTTCCCAAGTAATTTGACATTTTTTTCTTTCAAGGGTTACTGGAACGCATTTCTCGGCAGCAAGACCCTGTGGATATCATCCCGGTGCGCAAGGATTCACCACGATGAAATGCGTTGCCTGCTCAATCGCTCGGCCCAAGGTCACCAGCGGCGTTTGCCTTGCCGAGTTTCGCCATTGCTTGAAGGAAAGGAGACAAATGTTTTTGGTTGTGGCCCTTGAATTCCAGTTGCTCGAAATCGGAAAAGCCTTTTATGGGAGCTTCCAGCTTCATCCCGCCAGCGGCTAGCGCATCGCTAAGAGCGCCAGCAACCCCCGCGATCATCGTGTTCCACTCGCCGACTTCCTGCGCCAGCGCAGCCGGGTTGTACTTGCCCTTATGGCGGCGGTAGATGGGCTTGCGACCCGCATCGTAGGCTTCCTTCCAGTCGTCCGAGTAGGTGCTTGGGCCATACTTTCCTTCATCGTCCACACGGACTTTCAAGTCGGGCAATTTCGCGATTCGGTCCAGCAACGTGATGACCGAGATATGGCAGCGGAGGAAATTGGCGATGCCCCCACACTTCGGGCCGCTCGAATACTGTGTTTTGCAGAAGGAGCCCCAGTGCCAGCCCGCCAGTTTGGTCGGCACCTTGCGAGTTTCTCGCAACTCATGGGTTGGACGGTAATGGTCCAACTTGCGGCAACGTTTCCATCTGTGCCACGAAAACTCGCGAACGCCGGATTTGGTGAGCTCTTCAAAACGCTGGTCATCCTCTGGCCTGTACTCCCACTCGACTTCGGCGGGATAATGACAGAGGCCGAAATTGGCCGCTTCGCTTCCAGGGCCAGGCCAGGTATCAAAAGCGATAATGCGGGTCGGATTGAGCTTGCGGCTCATGTGCTTGTTCCACGGGCACCCCACGCTCTTCCCTGCCTGAATTAACAGCCAAAATAGCCCTTCGTTCTTTGCGTCGCCGTTTTGCAGTTCGGCTCGGCGGGCCTCGAAATCGCAATCCTTACCCGCCACGTTCACGACCTCGCCCACTTCCTCAAACGGCAGGTCCATGGCCAGTTGCCGCATCTTATGGACGATCTGCTCGACCTCTTTGGCGTTATCTTGCTCGTGACCCTCGCCAAAAGGGGCATGCTGTTTGGTTTTCAACGTGTAGTGAATCGTTAATCCCATCGCTAATTCATCCTTTTAAGTTTGGTCAACGCTCTTCGGGCAGCAAGAGCGTCGTGACGCTTCGGTCGCTCTCGGTGATGATCCAGAACGTTTTGCCTTTGAGGGTTTGGTAAACCGAGAGAATCCAGTTGCCGTTGCGTACTGCCTTGTCATTGAGCCGCGCATCGTCTTGGTCAATGAGACCCCACTGGCCCGCAGCATGGCGGTCGAAAAAAAAGTCCGGCGTTTGACCGCTCTCGTCCAGAGCTGCCAAGGCTGCTGGTGTGGCGACGACTTCACCGAGACGGAACAGTCGTTTACCTCGGGCTGTATCCCACGAAAGTGCCATAATGTTGCTCAGACCACAATTCGGACATTCCGAGTCGCAGGCACATGTCCACTGCTCTTCCCATTTTAAGTTGCAGTTGGGGCAGAGATATTTGATGGTCAGATACTCGGGGTCTTTGTCCATGTTGCCCTCTCGTCAATGCGGTTGAAAATTGAAATAAAACCGGGGCTCATGTTGAAATTCCAGGCTGCCTTTTTCGCCGTCGGCTTTCCGGGAGACAACCACAAACGGTGCCATGAAGCCAATCACCTCAAAAGCCTCGCCAAGTTCGTCGGTGTCCCACACCTGGCCGTGTTGGGACTCCAGGGATTGACGACTGCCAGGCTCAATATTGATTTCGACGATACGTTGGCGACGGATGGCTTCGGTTGGGTCAGGCATGATGGCTCCTTTTTCGTGTTTGTTTGCCACTCTGCCGTTTTCTAGTACGACTTACGCAAACCGTTGTTGTGGACGATCCACGGCTTACTTTTGAAACTCAAAGCCTTCTTCCTTTAAGGACTGAACAAGTTGGCGAGCAATGCGATGTTCGATGGCAAAACCATCTCCGACCCATTGCCATGCTTCCAGTCCAAGTTCGGTCTGAGCAAAGGTGTTGGCACGTTCGTTTAGTGGCGTGAACAGCCAAATGGTGCCTTCGTTGCTTACCTGAAAATCATGCGGTTCAAGCATCGCAGCGTTCCTTTGTTTCTTTCTCGTCGGTCGCCTGGACATCGCTTTGAGTGCGCCTTAGATTCAAATGTTCTTTACGCCGTTCTAGCTCCAATGTGTCCTCGAAGCTGTGGCCTGCCATGCCCGGAAATTCTCAATCCTCATTTGCGTCGATCTCAAGAAACGGCCCCAGGTCAAATCTCTCGATGATGTCACGCACGCTCAAGCTGTCGTCATCGGATATTGCGAGTTGCTTGTCCCAGCGGTCTAATTTCGCGTAGCCGATTGCGACTTTAAGCATCATGAAGAACCCCAGGTCGGGCTGGTCGGGCTGGTTTTGCATGAGCAATTCCATCAGGGCATCATCGAATTCCATGCGTTCATCGCGGACCGCTTGAGCTAATTCTTTTGCCGTGAGGCCCATGGTGAAGTCCCCCCATTAAGTTTTGATCGCTTCAACGACAGTGACGCGGTAATGGCCGCATCGGTAGGAGTCATGGCTTCCCAAGGCGTCGAGAACTTCTTGCTTGGCCTCGTCGGTTTCACATAGACCGTTTTGCTCGGCGATGTGGCAGGCTCGATTAATCGCGTCGATATGGGTATCGTGTAAGGTGACACCGGACACGATACCGCCACGAGTTTCGACAAGTGCGTACATTGTTTTGTCTTTCCCTGTTCGGGAATCAGCAGTAAATCCAGCCGTCGTCCCCCACGTAGAGATTGACCTCAGGGAAGTTTCTGCACGCTTGAGTGAGGCGTTCCCCCGCTTCGGGCCAGTCGCCATCCCAAAAGCCGCAGCCGTGATGATTTCTGGTTAGCCAAAAGTCGTGGCCAGCTCTTTCCTCGCTTCCTGCGATGTCCGTGGCATTCTCGGCCTGGAACCTGTCGCAATCGGCTTTCATTTTTTCAAGAGTCTCGGCATGGAGGTCGTTGGGACCGTAATTTGCGTCAAGCGGTTCGCCGCCCTCTGGTGTGGCTTCGTCGTTTGACGACCAGAGGGCGGCGACGATGTAGGCGTTGAGAAAAGCGTCCATGGTTCAACCTTCACGATCTCGTTTAACCGGTCTCCGCGTGCATAGGCCCGCCTCAATAAGGCTCGCGGCGGTTCGACCATAGCGACCTTGCAACTGCCAAACCCAACCGGAGTCGATGAGTTCTTGGAAAAAGGCAATCGTCGCCTGTTCGTCCAAAGTGCCATCCTCATAAGCAATGACTTTGTCCACGATGTCCATCAGCTTGCCCCCCTTAATCAGCGTTATCTTGCATGTCCGGGTCGAAGAGGCTGAAGCCATCCTCGTACTCGCTGCCTTGATCCATCCCGTCATCGAGCTCATCTGCTCCGTCGAAAAAGCCGTCGAAATCGAACTCAGGCATGGTTGTCTCCTAGGTTTGAAGGCCACTGACTTTGCCATGTCGATTTCTAGTACGGCTTACGGCAGATGAGAATGCCAGTGCCCGCCGCAGTGAGAAGGCCCAGACGGAGTACGTTATTGATATGCCGCGTAGGAGGTGGTATGCTGACCGACGTAGCTTCCTACTGTCTCATTGGTAGCACATATGAAAACATCATTTTACTCGATCTTCGCGGCGACTCTTGCTTTATCGGGGGTTATCGCATTAGGGTTTGTGTATTATCCGCTACTCAATCCAGTACAGTTTAGCCTTACACCTGGCCCGGAGATTTCGCCGACACTACGTTATCTAATCGGCACTCCGACTGCGTTGCTGGTTTTATTGGCAGGGTGGTATTTCAACGTCAAGGCAATGCGACTCAAACGAGACAAACGAGAAGCGGAACCACCTGTAGGACCTTAAAGCTATGGAGTCAACTGGTCAGCCTGGCGGCATGAACTTCGATTCTGTCTGAAAGTGCAAATTCCATGCGTTTCACATTGGTTTTAGCCAGTGCCACAGTCAATAAGTGAGGCGGTCGGCGGCTTCTGACAATTGCTCGCTGGTTCGCTTCGTGTATCTTGCCGTGGTGTTCAAGTTCTCGTGGCCGAGGATTTGAGCCAGGCCCACCAGGTCGTTACTGTTATCTGCAAGGAACTGATGGGCCATCGTGTGCCGGAACAAATGCGGGTGCAGGCTGACGCCAATGATCGCGGAATATTTGTCGCACAAAGCCCGAATGCCCCGGTCGCTCAAAGGGCCGCGTTCGCCGATGAAAACGTTTTGGCTTTCGACGAGTGGGCGTGTTTCCAAGTAGGTTTGCAAGGCACGTCGTGCGGGAAGCGGCAAAGGGACGGAACGTTGTTTGTTGCCTTTGCCAAAACGGAAGATGACCGTGCCGCCTCGTTCCGTCAGCATTACGTCGGATAGCTCCATGTTCTCGGCGTCGGAAACCCTTGCTCCGGTCCACAAGAAGAGGGAGAAGATTGCCCCCGCGCGAACATCCTCGCGCAACTCCACTTCCCGCAGCAGACGGCGGACAACGCTCCGCTCCAGACCCTTCGGCCAAGCTGGACTCGGTGGAGTTCCTTCACGGCTTTCGCAGGATTTGTGACGATGTGGCCTTGCTCAACCAGCCAGCCAAAGTAGCGCCGAAGAGTTACCAAACAGCGGTTGACTGTTGCCACCGCTTGACCTTCCTGCCGACGAAGGTGGTCGCGGAAATCGGTCACGTGCCTCATGGTCACACGGCTCGACCCGAAACGGTTCCTTGTTTGCCGAGGCGAACCACCTGGCGAACTTCCGCACGTCCTGGATGAAGGCCCGCCGACTGTTCCCCGAAAAGTCATGGGCAGCCAGGAAGCGACCAAACAGTGGGGCGTCCTCCGGCCCGACCGCGATATGGTCAAAAACATTATCGCCCCAATTCTTCATGGCTTATCTCCAGCAATTCGACAGAAAGTTGACACTTCGGGTGCTTAACTCGGGTGATAATGGCACTTATCACCCCACGTTATCACCCGGATTCTGACGCTTCAGATGGACGAACACAGCTCGGATGACCTCGGCTTTATCCGTCTCGCCTGTCCCTTGCGGAAACAAATACTTGACCGCCATCTCGACCTTGGAAGCAGTGGCGGTCGTCAGGCCGAGGGAGTGCAGTGCCCCGATGAGGTCGGCGTGTCGATTGTCTTTCGGGGGCTTTTTGGTTTTTGGACCTTTGGCCACTGGTGACCCAAGGTGGCGAGCGTAAAAAAGAACCGGCTTGCCGTTGATGCCGCAGTTCCTTCGCCGTACTTCCAGACACACTTTTTGCAGTTCTTCGACATAAATTGGACGACGAGTGGACACATCGTATAGTGGCGGTGGGAACACGCCGATGTGCTGAAGCTGGTAAAATCTCGCGCGACTCAAACCGCACATGCGGGCCATCTCGGACACTGTCACGACGGCCTTTGTTTCGGCAAACATTTGAACACCTTTTGAACAAAACCTAAATAGCCGTGCGCGATTGTGCGACACAGCTGCGGCCGCTTAAATTCAAGGTAGAAAGCAAAACATGGGAACTCGCCTCCTACAGTTTATCGCTGTCCGTCAAGGAGGGAGCTCCCATGCACAATACTGGTATTATCCCCAAAGTTCGCGGGGCCTTCAAGGACAAGCTGAACCGCCATTTTCGGCGTTGTCGCGTTCCTCTGCTGCGCACCCATTATCTGATTGTCATCGGCCTTCTCAATGGTCATTCGGTCCGCCATATGGCTCGGTGCTGCGGGTTCATCGCTCGACGATCTATCGCGTTGCGGCCCGTTTCCGCGAGCAGGGCGAGCTTGGTTTGTTTGACCGCCGTGAGGACAATGGCTGCTTGAAATTGGACGAAGCCTATCTGGATGCCTTGTATTGGGCTGTCCTGAAGCAGCCACACTCCTACGGTTGGCGGCGTCCAACCTGGACCCGCGAGTTGTTGGTCAAAACGATGGTGCGCCAGACCGGCGTGCGCGTCCACGTCGGCACGATGAGCCGAGCCTTGCGTCGTCTGGGTGCCCGGCGTGGACGCCCGCGACCGGTGGTGCGTTGCCCGTGGGCGGCGGCCGCGAAAACACGGCGTTTGAACACCATTCGCCGGCTGTTGGACACTTTGCCGGCCAACGAAGTCGCCTTGTATGGCGACGAGGTGGACATCCATTTGAATCCCAAGATCGGCTGGGACTGGATGTTGCCGGGCTTGCAAAAGCAGGTGGTGACGCCGGGGCAAAACGAGAAACGTTACTTGGCCGGGGCGTTGGATGCGCGGACGGGCTTGTTGTACTGGGTGGAGGGCAAGCAAAAAAACAGCGTTTTATTCGTGGCCCTCTTGGCCAAGCTGGTCGATCGTTATCCCGAAGCGCGTGTCATTCATCTGATCGTGGATAACTATCGTATTCATACCAGCAAGATAGCGAACTGTGCGCTGCAACAATGGGGTGGACGCATTGTCCTGCACTTTTTGCCGCCCTATTGTCCCAATGACAACCGGATCGAACTGAGATGGCGCGATCTACATGCGAAGGTAACGCGCAACCATCAATGTCCCAACATGGTCACTCTAATGCGTGCGGTCCGCTATGAGTTACACCAGCGCAACACCCGCGCCGCACGTCGGTACGCTCGGTACAGACCCACGTGGCGACGTGTCGCATAATCGCGCACGGCTATTTAGACATCTTCTGGGCGACTTTTGGACAGATGCTCCCTGCCAAATTGGGTTAATTGCCGCCGCCCCTATCGTCCTTGACCACCAAGCCGACCCGATAAGAAACGGCTCGGAAACCTGGCTCACGGTGCGTGCCGGTAATCCCAACCGACTGGCTATCACGTTCAACCGGCTGTCACCGCCTGCCAAAATGCGGAGGTATTCCTGCTCGATATGTCCCAAGCCCAGGCAGTCGATTTGTTCCAAGAGGCAAGCTCGTTCTAGGTGATTTAGGCCGATGGCTCTTTCACCTTCCGCTCGACAGACGCGGCGAGCCGATTGAAGAGACGAAGGGCCAACCTGGGTGTGCCTCGGGAACGCTGGGCAATCAGCGAAAAGACCACTTCTTCCACGATCCAGGTCAAACCATGGGTCCGTTGCTGCAATAGAATTGCCAGTTCTTCCTCGGAGTAGAATTCAAACCGCAGCAACAATTTCATGCGGTCCGAAGGGGTTGCAGCAGGCAATATTCATCGGTGGTGCTGAGCAAAACCGAAAAATCCGCCAAGGGGATGTTTTGTACTTTGCTGGACCTGCCTTCGATGAAGAGCTTTCGGCCTTCGACCGCCCGATACAAGCTTGTTTGAAACGGCTTTCTTAGTTCATGGGCTTCGTCAAAATGGACGATGTCTTTATCCTTTGCCGCCAGCAGCACGGCGTTCAAGTCGCCTGGATTCTTGATGCTTTGCCCAAGCACCTCGTGGAACTCCGTCGCCATTTCGCTGGCGATTATAGCAGCGACTTGCAGTTTTCCCGAGGCCGGGTGGACCCACGAGCAAGGCGTGGTCAAACTTTTTGCCATCCGCAAACGCCGCCTCAATGGCGACCCGCACCTGGTCCAATACCGACCGCTGACCAACGATGTGACCCAGGGCGGTGGGCGTCACGTCATTGATTTCCTGGTTTTCCGACATGATTTTGTCCTTAATAGCCGATGGCCGTTTGCCATTTGATTGGCACATTTTGCCGAGCCACTCGCTTGCATTTTTTCTGAAGATACTCCCTGCAGATGCCTGTCGTGCAGACCGACCCGACCAGTCCGGCAATGGCCGTTGCCCGACCCTCAAAATGGTCCTTGCCAAAAATGTCGAGGTAGTAGCGGTTCGTCGCCGTGTCGATGCACAAGTAATCGCCGGTGTCGCG
Source organism: uncultured Planctomycetota bacterium (assembly GCA_963750865.1). Classification (GTDB taxonomy): domain Bacteria; phylum Planctomycetota; class Planctomycetia; order Gemmatales; family Gemmataceae; genus CAVVSQ01. Next base: position 25,532 of record CAVVSQ010000002.1, on the reverse strand, counting down.
TTCTTGGTAGTAACGAATCATGCCGTCACCAGGCCCTTTTTCTTGGTCGCGGGTTGCGAACGTTGGCTGAACGACAATATGAAATCCACGGCATCACTGGCGGCGGCGGCAATGTCGAAAATCGCCGTGTGGTCGGCGCTCATCACTTTCTCCCACTTGCCAACAAACTGTAAAAAATGCGCGAAGCTGTTTGGCGGAGGAACCCTCAACTGTCCAGCCATGAAGCAGGCCCCCAGTTCTGCTCGCAATTCCCCGATGGTGTACCGGGGAGCCAGGGGCAAAGCGGGATTGGCAAACCATCCGAGGCGATGCTCCGACCAATGAACCAACTCGTGAAATATTGTTCCGTAATACGCAATGACGCCATATCCCCCTTCCACAAATTGTTCTTTTAAGGGCACGATGATGTAATCCTTCGGCAACCGAAAATAGGCGGCTTGGGTGCCAGGCACATGCCTGATGTCCGCCCGAGTGGCCGCGATAACCTCATCAGCCGCATCCCAATTGGTTAAGCCAACACCGAAGTCTGTGACCAAGTATCTGTCCGCCCCTTCGCATTGTTCCGCGTTAAACAGCGCCTCGCAGCGCAGTCCTTTTTTGTCCTGCAAACAAACTTCTGTTCCCGCCTGGTTCGCCTTGACCGGGCAACCCCTGAACTTCCAAGCCGAAGGCGTCGCCCACCATTTGGACAAGTAGCCGCGCTCGTTGGCCTCCATTTGCAGGAGGATGACATTGACACCCCGATAAGGAAAGTTGGACAGCACGTTCATCGGGTAGCCTGCGTTTTCATGAGCCAACCAAGAGTTCCGCCAAGGTATGGGACCTTGGTTTTTCAGAGCGTCCAGGATTTGATTCGTTACCTTTTCATGGATGTCGCACATTCTTGTTTGCCTCCGAGAGAATCTAGTACGACTTACACTGTTGGCCGATTCCGTTCTTGTGTTCTCGGCGATCACATGATCGTCTGGAACCGCCGTTGTCAAGCTCCGCCGTTGAAGATTGTTTTGCCTGGCTCCGGTCAAGCGGTCACCAGTTCTTCTTCTTGTGGTTTCGGCTGAGGTTCGCGGCTGAAGGAGAGGATGAAATCTGCACCTTTGCTTGCTGCCGAAGTGATTTGGAAGATTACTTTGGCATCGGCTTGCATCGTCTTGAGCCACGAGTCGAGGTATTTCGCGTGGTTTTCGAGATTGTCCGCGATGGGGATGCCGATTTCGGCGGCGAGGTAGGCTGCCCCAATTTCGGCACGAAGTTCACCAAGAGCGTAGCTACCGCTCCAGCTAACGCGATGTTCGCTCCAGTGCATTAGCTCATGGAACGCCGTCGCGTAATAGCCAGCCAAGCCAAAGGGTGCTTGGTTAAATTGGCTTTTCGTTGGCAGAACAATGAAATCGTGCGGCGGACGGTGGTAGGCTGCTTTGTCACCAGCGAGGTGCCTGATATCGGCTCCTGTGGTTCCAATGACGTTTTCGGCAGGCTCGAAGTCCACGGCGGTGGTGCCGCTGGCAGGCTCGACCGCAAACCGCTCAGTTCCTTGGCATTGGTCGGCATTGAACACCGTGTATTCACGCATAAGTGGGAACGTCGTCTGCGTTTCTTCGCCGACCTCGTTTTTACTTGTCCGCTTGACGGGGGACCAAAATACGATTCGGGTGCCACGCTCGCCACCTTTGACCTGCGCACCCAAGCCTTGCCATTGGCGATACGTACCCCACCATTTCGATTTGAAACCCTTGTCCATGGCGGCAAGTTCGAGGAGAAGAGGGTTAATACCTCGATAGGAGCGTCCACTCACAGCGTTTGCGGGATTTCCCGCATTCTTGCTGGCGACCCACGGCTTTTTCCACGGGGTGAGTCCTTTGGCGAGGGCCTCGATGATTTTGCCATTCACTTGAGTGCGAATATCATTTTGACGTGCCATTTTTGTCTCCGGCTGATTCGTTTTGTCACTTGTCTGGCCGTTTCTAGTACGACTTACAAAGATTTCGCGAGGCGTTGAGGAAGAGCCGGTTTTGGCTAAAATTGGTGATGGGTGAAATGCTTGTCGGGGCCACAAGGTGGCACGCGACGCGGAGCGCGGCGAGCCCTCCGCGCTCTGCGTCGTGTCCATTCGATAGCAGCAAAAAGGGTCGGTGAAATGTTAGGCGATGGTAAAGATGACACTCTTGATTTTGCTACAATCGAACTTGCCGGAGTAAACTGGAACGGCAAAACGGTTCGTGTGGCGTTCAAAACCAAGCAGCTAACGTCGTCCCGCTCGATTGCTTTTGAAATAATGGGTCTCATTCGGTTCAGTATCGATGTGGAAATAGATGGGTGCAAAGAAGCGTTCGGCGGGTACGTGGACTTCCAGTACATTCAAGAATTCAGTGACTACATGAGCGCGATATCTTGACGAGCGAAGACCGCCAATTCGGATTTTGCGGAGAAGACGGCGAATTCAAGCTTGAGATCAACAAAAGCAACCGAATAACTCGTGTAAGAGGAAGTTTTAGATACGCGCTGCAGCTTGACTCCGAGAAAGTCCGCGAGACACTTGCTAGCGGTTTGCCATACCCACAGAATCTGAAAGTCTCGTTTGTGATGGCTCCTGCCGCGCTCCGCAAAGCGAATTTCCAGATCAAGCAGCTCCTTGAATACATCTATCGTGATCCCGCGAACGGGTTTCGCGAACACCTTATGTAAGATTCCCGCATTGCAATGACCCGCCGCCATCTTCCGTGATGCAGGCTGCAAATCGTCTCTGGCGATGAAGGACGGAGCGGGGGCCGCAATTACGTGAGGGTAAAAGTGGGCGTGGTCCTGCCTTGCTTCAAGCGGCACGGCGCTGATGGTGCTTGGCGTCCTCCGTTGAGGACAAACAAGCACGCGGACGTGAAGAAGAAAACCGGCAGGCGCTGGAAGAAAATGCTCCTCGCCCTGGCAACGGGTGCCCACGGCGGGCTAGAATCAGTTCCAGGAATGGGTTTAGCGGGTCTAGAAGAGGCGGACGCTCGGGGCGTACCGCCCTGGCCCGTCGGAAGCGAATTACTGCGAGTGCCATAGTGGTTGAGATGGGAAGAATTGGCGGCGGCCAAGAGTGGCTCTGGGGATTGAATCGCCTGGGGCATGCTTTCCAGGGGGCCGATGCGTGGTCAGGAAGTGTTCGTGCGGGAATGATGCTTTTTTAGTCACCGGCAAAGCCAGCGACGGAGGCGAGCGAACAGAGTTTCGGAACTATCTGTCACCAACCCCATGTTTAGAGAAGCAATAACGGTTTGCCCATTCTGAGAAGTCCTCTTGAGAAGAAGTCCGCCTTCTGCACGCCCGCTTGAATCGAACACCATGTCGATTGTTAGTCCTAGTTTAAGTTCTTCCCACTGAACGACCAGATACGCTGGTATCCCCACTCGGGCTCGCTCCCGTGTTGCGGATTTCGGCATTCCAAGAATCTGACGGCATTGCTTCTCCGCCATACCCACATCGATGGAGCGGAAATTGGCCTCTGTGACACCTGGCTCCGCCGCGCTCGTTCTTATCCACAGGACTCCAATCAGTCCCGGTGGTAGCACCGCGACCAATAGTACGACGGTCAGCAGGCTTCCCTTACGTCTAGACATGGCCGATTGCCCTTCCTTCTTTGCCCGCTGGCAGCTCCCGCAAGACCAGCCCATCGACTTGTCGTCATCCTCGCCGAAATGATGGCCCAAATCAAGGCCTGAAATAGGGCGTAATTCCTCCCCTGGAATAGTTGCGAATGGCCGCGTTGAAGGGAAACGTTATCAATGCCAACGCCGCGTTCACAAATCCGAGCAACGACAGCATCCCGTGGCGAACAATTCCTTGTTTTTTTCCAGGGGAAGGCACGCGGTCGCTGGGCCGGAACGGTCGTCTCGATGCGAGTGCCGTGGTGGTCGAGATGGGAGAATTGGCGGCAGCCAAGAGGTGGCTCATTCCTTGAGGCTACGGCGACCACACCCTGTCTTGAAGGGGTCCTCGTTCTCGCCTCCTTTGGCCGTAAACCAGTTCGGATACGCTCTCGCCTCGCTCAGCGCCGAGAAATCGGAAGCCATTGGAAGAAAATGCCCCGTGCGCGTAGCAGCGGCAGTCCTCGGCAGGCTATAATCAGCTCCAGGAATGCGTTTTGCGGGTCTCGGTGAGGCGGCGGACGCTCGGGGTGCTGCCGCTCTGGCTCGTCGGCAGCGAATTACTGCCCTATTTCGTCCGGCAAAATGTGCCGGGATTTCGTAGAGGCCACAAGATGCAAACCTGGAAAAAGGTAAAATAACTATAAAAATTGAATGCCAACTGAAGAATAATATCGTTAATCACTATTAATAGAGGATTAGTATGCTGCCTTCCAGGATCTATGAGACTAATCGGCATTCGCATTGGCTGATTCTGGCAATAGGAGTGGCGTTTGCGTGTCCTTTTATTGGTTTGGCACCTTGCGCGGGAACATCGAATAAACAACCTTTCCTACCTAAAGAAATTGAGACCTCCATTGGGTTAAAGCTGGTTTTGATCGAAGCAGGCAAATTCACTATGGGATCGCCTGAAATGGAGTTTCTTCGGCTCAGGGAGGAGATCCAGCATGAAGTTGAAATAACTCATCCTTACTACATCGGCAAGTTTGAAGTAACTCAAGGGGAGTATGAGAAGGTGACGGGAGAAAACCCCAGTCACTTCAAAGGAATCAATTTGCCCGTCGAAAGAGTTAGTTGGCATGAGGCAAAACGTTTCTGTGCAAAGTTATCCAGGGAGGACAAAAAAGCATATACTCTACCGACCGAGGCCGAATGGGAGTATGCGTGCCGCGCCGGAACAAAGACGGCATTTTCATTTGGTCAGACCCTGTCCTTACGTCAAGCAAATTTTTTCCCTAACGGCGGTAGTGATAATAAACCTTGTAATGTGGGTAGGTTCGCGGCGAACAAGTGGTCATTGTACGACATGCATGGAAACGTATCCGAGTGGTGTGAAGATTGGTATAGTAAGGATTATTATAAAACTAGCCCCCGAAAAGACCCAAAAGGTCCTAAAAGGGGAGAAAAGCGTGTGGTTCGCGGAGGATCGTATGGTGATAGTGACAAAGAATGTCGTTCGGCAAGCCGCGATTCGATCGAGCCTCATCTAAGAGGGAATAGCTTAGGCTTTCGTATCGTCATGCGCATTACCGACCAAAGTCAGTAACCGTCGGGGGTCGTGTGTCCGGTCCAAAAGCTGTCATCCTTGCCTAAATAATGGAACAAATCAAGGCCTGAAATAGGCCAGTAATTCCTCCCCTGGTTTAGCGGCGAATGACCGCCTCGAAGGGAGGAAGCCATGCCGTTATCAATGCCAACGCCGCGTCCACAATTCCAAGCAACGACAGCATCCCGTGACGAACAATTCCGTGTTTTACTCCATGGAAAGGCACGTGGACGCTGGGCCGGAACGGTCGCCTCGATGCGAATGCCATGGTGGTTGAGATGGGAAGAAGGGTCAGCGGCCAAGAGTGGCTATGAGGATGCAATCGCCTGGGGTATGCTTTTCAGGGGCTGGTACTGTCCTACGATTGCGTTGCAACAAAAATCGTCACCAAGAGAATTCCGGATGGTGTGATTCCGTTCAACGGCGTGCCATAATAAAAACGGTAAAGGCGAGAATTAATAGGGAAGCAACGATCAAAAAATGACCAATCCGACTCAGGTGCAGCCGAGGATTTTGAGTAAATAAGCCATGTTTTTCCAATTCTTCATCTATTTTGGCCCACCTTTTTTGCCTCTCATCAAATATCTTTTGACTCTCATCAAATACCTTTTGGCGATCTTCTGATCGCTTGATCTGCTCTTCCTGACGGCGCAGGCTGTCAGCGTACAGGCGCTCCAGGTTGGCAAGCGATTCCGCAATCTGGCGCAAGGGGTCTTCTTGAGAAGCCATGCAACTAACGCCTTAATTGAGTGGCATTGTTTTTTTCCAGAGCAATTGGGGCAAATCCTTTCCTTCATCATTATCTAGATTGGCGCGGCTTCCGCAAGCAGTTTTTGCAATGACCATGGTTCCGCCAGGGCATCGGTAGCGGTTAGCTTGCCAAGATGCCAGGCCAGAATTATCTTGGTGTCGCGTGAAATACCAGTGAAGCACCAGGTGTCTCCTACTTCCGGTCCATCCCCCTTGCGAACGGCGGTCTTTCCTTTGCAGCCAACAAACCCCCAGATTTCATCGACCTGGACGTTCTCAACGGGGACCATGGTGAAAGCTACCAAAGCAAGACAGTACCCAGGGGCCGATGCGTGGTCAGGAACTGCTCGTGCGCGAATGACGCTGTTACAAGGGAAAACGATGGTTTCGTGCGGCTCATTCCTTGATGCCACGACGACCACACCCTGTTTTAAGGGGGTCCTTGTTCTCGCCTCTTTTGGCCGTAAACCAGTCCCGACACGATCTCGCCTGGCTCAGCGCAAGAAATCGGAAGGCATTAGAAGAAAACGCCCCTCGCCCTGGCAACGGCGGCCCTCCGCATGCTATAATCAGCCGCAGGAATGGGTTTAGCGAGTCTCGGTGCGGAAGCTCGGGGCACTGCCGCCCTGGCCCAACGGAAGCGAATTACTGCCCTATTTCTTCCGGGAGAATATGGCGGGATTTCGTAGGGGTTGCACGATGCGGAACGGCGACTTTCTGTGAAGCTCAGGACCAACGATTTCACAATCAGAGATATTGCCGGGCCGGTCTGGAACGGCACATGATGACGATTTGCAATGTGTGGCTGCAAGGAAGCATTCCAATCAACAAAGTGACGCGCATGTTTAAGCGTTATTTCCGAGCCTGGGCAGTCATCTTCTTTTTTACAGTAGGGTGCGATTCAAGAAGTGGATCAGAAAAGCTTCAAGGTAAGTGGGAGAGGCGTCAGATGTCGGGGTCGTTCGAGTTCGATCTACCCGCCACGATGGGAGGGCCGACGATCATCACCTTCACTGACGATAAATTCACTTTTCAGAATGCCGAAGGCCGCAAACACCTTGCTAGTGGAACCTTTGCCTGTGATACTGCCAAGAGTCCAAATCAGATCACGTTCAACTTCAGCAATCGAACTGTGGTTGGGATCTACTCATTGTCGGATGCAAGGCTGCGAATTTGTGTAGCCGACGACGACAAGGTGCCGCCAAGGGACTTCATTGGTGGCCCAGGAGAAAAGCCTGCCTTGCTCATTTTTGTCCGTCGGTAACATTCAGTGTCGCTCCGCCCAGCGCGTTTTTGATAAATGTGGGATGTGGTATATGTTTGGCAAAGGAAGTACACGCCTAGTCCCAGGGGAATCAGCGTGAGTCGGGCATGTGTCATCCTCGCCGAAATAATGGCACAAATCAAGGCTTGAAATGGGGCAGTAATCCCCCCATGGAATAACGGCGAATGGCTGCGTTGAAAGGAAACGTTATCAATGCTAACGTCGCTAGGGCGGTGACCGAAAGGTCCTGGAGGGAAGCGGGCGTGGGCCTCTATTGGTGTAAAAGCGCAAATATCTTCGCTTTCCCGCCTCCTTAATTGGCCGGGAATCTGTCCACTTGAGAAAAATTGGTTTCGTGGAAGGGGTGGATCATGGTCGTTCAAGAGATGACATGGGACGAGTCCTTGACCATGCTGTCATCGGCCCGGCTCGCCAGGCTGGCCTGTGCCCGCGAGAATCAGCCTTACATCGTCCCCCTTTTTTTGAGGTATCTCAGACCATTCCTTTACGGCTTTACGATGCCAGGCCAGAAGGTCGAGTGGATGCGGGCCAATCCCCATGTTTGCGTGGAATTTGATGACATCAAGAGCTTCGATCACTGGACGAGCGTTATCATTATCGGGCAGTATGAGGAGTTGCCGGACTCTTCCCAGTGGGTGCAAGAACGCCTGCGAGCATTTGAATTACTTCAGCAGAATGCGAACTGGTGGGAACCCGGCGATGCCGCCAAGGGGCCACAGGGTTCAACTGAGCCTTCACAGGCCATCTACTATCGAATCCGCATCGACGGGATCACAGGTCGGCGGGCTACACCCGATGTCGCATAGCTGACCCGTGCTGGCCTGAGCGTCAATTCGTCCCAAGGTGCCGGAGGCGAGGGGCTTCAGCGGCCTGGCGGTGACCAAAGGCCACGGGGGCAGGGATCTCCTCCGGCAGACGGTGGCTCTTGAACATTTGCTGGCTTTTAGTCGTCAACGCGCGTAGAATGAACCAGTCAAACTGGCCGGATGGCCATCTTTTCTTATTTGGCAGTCAACCTCAAAAAGGTGATGGCCATCTAACCAATCCGCCCATCCTAAGCACGGAGGGCTCTTGCCTGGCGGCGAGAGCGGAATCAGTCTGCAGAAAGGTAAGCCATGAACTCAGATGACTCAAGCAACCTCTCATCACAAGAAATGGGAGAGCGATTCGACCTGCTGGCGACGGATGCCAAGGAATACGCCATTTTTCTGGTCGGCCTGGAAGGGCAAGTGCTGTGTTGGAACCCAGGAGCGGAACGTATATTCGGCTACCAAGCCAATGAAGTGATTGGCAAGCACTTTTCCCGTTTCTTTTCGCCCGAAGACATTCTCACGGGTCAACCCGAGCATGAACTCAAGACGGCTTCGGCTCAAGGTCGGGCTGACAGTTATTGCTGGCAGGTTCGCAAGGATGATACCCGTTTTTGGTGTCAGTCCGTCGTGACGCCGTTGTTCGACGAGAACAAAAAGGCGCGGTCATTCGCCAGAGTGATGCACGACCTTACCGAAAACGAGGCAGTGCAGGCCCAACGCGAGCGGGCAGACGATCTAGCCGACGCCAATCGAAGCAAAGAAAACTTCATGGCTTTGCTTTCCCACGAATTACGCAGTCCCCTGTCGCCGATTCTCAACGCCTTGAACATCCTGCGGCAGATGAAGACGAACGACCCGATCATCGAGCAAGCCGGAAACATCATCAACCGCCAAGTGGGAGTAATGGTGCGACTTGGTTGACGACCTTTTAGACATCAGCAGGATTACCAAAGGGAAATTACGGCTTACCAAAGAGCATGTGGAATTGCGTGCGGTCGTCAACCATGCAGGCGAGACGGCCCGTCCCTTCATGGATGCACGCAAACACGATTTCTCGGTGTCGCTTCCCACCAAACCCATTTGGGTGCAAGCAGACCCGGCTCGCTTGGAGCAGGTCGTGGTCAACCTGCTCAACAACGCGGCCAAGTACAGCGACACGGGTGGCCTCATTCGGATGACGCTCAACCAAGAGGGGAGCGAGGCCGTGATACGAGTGCTGGATAACGGCGTCGGCATCGCCCCCGAACTGCTCCGTCACGTCTTCGAGCTATTCACGCAGGTAGACGGCTCACTCGGTCGGTCCTACGGCGGCTTAGGCATTGGTCTTGCTCTCGCTCACAACCTGGTGGAGATGCACGATGGAAGGTTGCAAGCGTACAGTGCCGGGTTAGGGAAAGGATGCGAATTCACCATCAAATTGCCGGTAATATTAGGGCCACCGGTGCATGAAGTGAAAACCGCTTTGGAGCCGGGCCAACACGATGGACCGACCTCTGCGTGTGCTGGTGGTTGAAGACAACGTCGATGCCGCCGACAGCCTGAACATGTTATTGCGGCTGTACGGGCACGAGGTCCAATTAGCTCGGAGTGGTCCGGCAGCTTTGAGATTAGCCTCCGCTTCCCGACCCGACGTAGTGCTAATGGACATCGGCCTGCCGGGGATGGATGGTTATGAGGTCGCCAAGCGTTTGCGGGCGAAGCCGGAATTCAAGGACGTGGTGATGTGCGCGTTGACCGGCCACACCCCAAGTGAAGCAGACCGTCAGCGTCAGCAGGAGACGGGTTTTGACCACTACTATATAAAGCCCGTGGACCTCGCCAAACTGCTCGAAATGTTCAAAACGGTCCGACCTACGCTGAATACCGCCTCGACTGCACCGACGCAACACCGGACATAATCAGAGGAAGAGAATTATGGCGACATCTGACAAAAAGAAGACCGCCCCACACCTGTTGGTCGTCATCGACCACCAAGAAGCACGGATCTACCGCACCGAGGTCAGCGGGGCCACACCGGAACGGATCGCCCCCTACGACCCGCACGGACATGGGCGGCATCTGCATTCCGCCCACGAGTGGACGGACGGTAAGCGTCCGCCCGAACGCAAAAGCTACTACGAGGCGGTAGCAAAAACGCTGCAAGGGGCCGAACAGGTCTTGCTGTTCGGGAGCGGAACGGGCCGGAGCAGTGCGATGGAGCAATTGCTCGCCGACTTGAAGGACCACCACTCCGATGTAGCGGGAAAGATCATCGGTTCGGTCGTCGTGGACGACCACCACACGACCAACGACCAACTCCTCGCCAAAGCCAGGGAGTTCTATGCCAAGTTCAACCGGAAATAAACGGGAGCAGTTCAAGCAGTTAAAGTGGCTAGCTCTTTTGGTTGGAGCAGCAAATCGGGCATATTCTGCCCGTTGGGTCGGCCGGAGTAATTACCCGGTATGGGACTGCCCTCCGGAGGCAATAACATGCCACTTCAAAACCGTTTTCTGCCTGGCACGGTCGTGAAGATTACCAAAGGGGCGTTTACTAACTCGATTGGCGTTGTGCTTGATCCGCAACGGGCGGTTGATCAACGTGGTAAATTGTTCCCGCAGCCGGCCAAAGGTTATCACTGGGTAATGCTCACTTTGAATAACAACCCCTTCCCGGCTCACATGTCCGAGGATGACTTGGAGCTTATCACCCCTGAAGACGGGGCTTCCGAAACGTAACCGTCGGTCTGTGGCCGCGGTAGCGTTGTCCGACGTTCTTCTCGACCTCACAGAGCCCCCGCGTCGCAATTGGGTGTCAACCGTTGGCAGATTCGGCCACCGGCCTCGTGACCGCTGGTAACACGGGACGACCTTGGCTGTTTGCCTCCCCAGAAAGACCGCCTAGGATGGACCACGTGGCAGTTTATGCAACGAATTGAATACGTTCCCCGGCAACATGGGGAATCCGCTTTTGTGAGCAGCTGCCTTGGAATAAGCCGATTTGTGCGATATTTTGGATTTTTGAGCTCAGACCGGCGTCGCCCGATTAAATCGGAACAAGGACCCGTTGGGACGGAGCTATGGCGGAGACGCATCCTCTCTTGTGGGACCTCGTGGATCAAGGCGAAGGTCGCGAACGGGCCATTGAACGGGCCGAGATGGATGGTGTTCGCCGCAAGAAAATCAAAAAACTGCGTGCCACGAGTCAATGGCTGACCGTGATGCGAGTTGCCCGCCAGATTAAACAGCCATTCATGCTGAATGATTTGTCTGTTGCCTGCTTCAAGGAGGACCCGGTAAACTTCGGGTTGAAGGGCTATCCACAGTATCCTGACAACCATCGCATCCATTACATCCTTTACGGGGAAAAAGGACTGATTGCGGCTGGTTTGCTCAAACGGGTAGCTGAAGGGTTGTTCGAGGTCGGCGATAATGCTGACGAGATGTTGAGCAATCTCACGGCGGGGTCCATGCAGGACAAGCGGGATGGCGATGTCGAGGAATCGGAAGTCAAACGAAAAAGTCGCTGAGGAAGAACGCCTTGCTGCAGCAGGCTAATGAATCCCGAAGCAGCTAAAAGGTGGCAATTTACCAGCATTTCAATTTTAGAGTTTAAACTCCATCTGCAATGTTCTCCCCAAGCAGGTTGAGCTTCCATCCGAGAATATGGCCGGATCGAGGAGACGTGTTTAAATCGCACGTCGGCCCTTTACCAGCCTTTTGAATTGCCGCAGGTCTTCTCGCAGTCGCTTCTCGTGCTCGTCAACTTTGGAGTTTAAACGCCAACCCGCAACGGTGGCATGTCGCCTCCACAGGAACGGCTGCCCGAATCGTGGTGCAAGAACACCGCCACTTTTTCATTTTGGTTTCGGCCTTTTTCGCTTTCGGACCCGCTCGGAAAAGCGTGAACGCCTCGGGGTTGATTTTGACCAGGGTGACCTTGGACAGCAATTCCGGCGATAACGACGTAGCCGCCCATCCCCGCCCACGCATTTTCTGGCAAACGAGCCCCACGTCATCGCACCGTTTTTTGAACTTCTCGTTGTGATATTGCCTCACCGTGCAGTCGGAGATTCCGTCCAGTGCGTCGGCGTAATGGCACATCTCGTGAATGAGAACCTCCGCAATATCCTCCGGTGATCTCGCAAGGTGTTCCGCACAGATGTTGATTTCCGGCAATTTGCCTATGGTATTCGACCATCTATCCTTTGAAAACCAACCAAGGGCGCTTTTCTTCCCTGGCTTTGAATGGTGATAACTGGCAAAGGCATTTCTCGCCCGAAGACAGGTGCCAATTCCCGAAACGCTCGCTCAAGTTCCTCAATCGCAGGTCTAATCGAATTCATTTTGGTAGCTCCTTTTTTTTGATTCCCCAAATAATGGAGTAAAACTTTATTTTTTTCTTCAAAATATTTGAAGGCTCACTCCTATATACGAGAAGAAAGGAGGACAACATGCCCCAGCAATATTCACTGTGCGAGGTGGCTCGGTTAACGGGAATCGCGTATTACCGGCTGTATTACGCTTTCTACACTGGCAAGTTGAAGGAGCCAAAAAAGATAGGTAGGACCAGGATTTTTACGGACAGCGATGTCCGCAACATTAAAAAACATTTTGCCATAAAGGAGGAACATGAAGATGCCGTTCGGCAAACACAAAGATAAGGATATGAGCGAAATCCCAAAACCATATCTGCGCTGGCTTCGCGGCCAGGAATGGGTCGGCGGTTGGTTGGCATACGCGCTGGACGAGGCGCTCGGCGAGGTGGATCAGAAACAACACCCACCAAATGTGGGCCAAAAACCTGTGAAAAAATGGGAGCCCAGCGATGAATGACATTTGCAGCCCATTCACCGTTCGCCAGGATGGCAATGCGGGCCAGGTAATCGTTGGTCCGGATGGCACAATTCTCGCCTGGACGACGGACTCGCGCTTGGCACTGGTGATTTGCCGACTGCTCACGGAAAATGAAGGCCTGCTCGACAGGCCATAAAAGCAACTGTGGAAATGAAAAAGGACGTTGGTTGGGCCAACGTCCATTTCCCCCAGTTAAGGAGAATTCCAATGATTTGAAAGGCTTAATATTATGTATGATTTAGAAGAGTATGTCTCAAAAGAAAAACCTAAAAAACCAAACGTTTCGCCAGTTATTTTGGCGAATATTCCTGGGGAAATCCGTGACCATTGCCGGTGGGTGCTCTGGCGTTGGGAATTGCGACCTGATACCCAAGGTTGCATGAAATGGAACAAGGTGCCCTGCAGCGGCAAGTTGGGAGAGGCGGACGAACACTGGAATCGAGCCAAATCCAACGACGCCAAGACCTGGACCAGCTTGAAGGAGGTCGTCCAACATCTTCCGCACTTTGATGGAATCGGCTTCATGCTGGGAGACGGATTTGCCGGTATCGACCTGGACAAATGCCGTGACCCTCAAACCAGGGAAATCAAAGAGGAAAGCCAGGAAATCGTTCGGGAAATCAATTCTTATGCCGAGGTTTCGCCAAGCCAAACCGGAGTTAAAATCCTGATAAAGGCACAAAAACCTGCGGGAAGGTGCCGCGTCGGTAACTTTGAGATGTATAGCGAAAGCCGGTTTTTCACCATCACGGGACAGCATCTCGAAAGCACTCCAAAAAGCATCGAAGCCCGGCAGGCTGAAGTTAATCGTTTGCACGCGAGGATGTTCCCGAAACAGGATCGAGTTGCCCACAAGGGGTTGGTTCATGTTTGCAACGGCGACGACATTGACCTCACCGACGCTGAGATCTTGGCAACCGCTAGGACAGCGAAAAACGCCAACAAATTCAACAAGCTTTGGATCGGTGACTGGCAGTCCCTAGGCTACCCATCTCAGTCCGAAGCCGATGAAGCCCTTGTTGGCATCCTGGCGTTTTGGACGGGGCCAGACCTCCACTGCATCGACCGCTTATTTCGTCGCTCGGGACTCTATCGGGATAAGTGGGAAAGGCAAGATTACCGCGAACGAACCATAAGCCGCGTTTTGGACAGCCAGGACGACTTCTTCCAATCTCGCGACCAGCAGTTTCGTGAGCTGGAAAATAGAGCCCTAGAAATTGTCCAGCCGGTTGAGATGGGCCAGGAGAGCAAGACTAAGCCAGCCGATATGCCCAACAAGATGGGCGGAAGTCGGGCCAGTGAGTTTGTCGGCGAAAATAAAGGCAAGGACGCTTATTACTTTCAAAAACTGGCGCAATTGTTCCTCGAAGGCAATGGCCAGACTTTGCTCAAGTACCGAGACAAGTTTTTCGCATACCGGGACAACCGTTACGTCGAAGAGGGGGAGCTGCCCGACAAGCTTCGGAGGTTCTTGCTGCGAAATAAAATCCCCCACAACAACAACCTCATCGGCAATGTGGTACCCATCATCGGCTCGCTCGTCTTCAAAAGCAGCGGCGACTATCCGAGCATGCCATTTTTCGGCCGTAAAGAGTTCTTTACAAACCCGGAGAGCGTGATTGCCTACCGCAATGGCCTCCTGGACCTGGAAAAGTACCTTCAAGGCGACAACTCGCTCATGCCGCACACCCCGGCCTGGGTCAGCACGGTCTGCCTCCCGTACGCTTTCGAGCCCACTGCCAAATGTCCCCAGTGGAAACGGTTTCTAAACCAGGTTTTTGAAAACGACCCGGCCAAGATGGATCTGCTTCAAGAGTGGTTCGGCTACTGCCTGATGCACGACACGTCCCTTCACAAAATGATGGTGCTTACCGGCGTGCCAAGGTCAGGTAAAGGCACCACCATGCGCATGTTGAGAGGCGCTGGTGGGAGCCGAAAACACCGCCGGTTACAACCTTCATTCGCTGGCGGACAAATTTGGCCTGCGAAAATTGGTCGGCAAGCTCGTTGCCTTCGTGGGGGAGGTGAATTTGGCAAACAGCCGGGACAAATATCGAATTCTGGAAACACTGAACTCCATTGTCGGCGAAGACAAAGTAGACGTAGAAGAAAAGTTCAGATCGGAAGGCATGTCCCAAAAACTGCCGACCCGCTTTGTGATCGCTTGCAATGAAATGCCCAACTTTGTGGACCCGTCCGGTGCATTATCCGCGCGGCTCCTGTTGCTGGATTATCCGGTCTCCTACGAGGGCCGTGAAGATAGGAATTTAGAAAAAACGTTGGTGGCTGAAGTTAGCGGCATCAGCAACTGGGCTTTGGAGGGGTACACCCGTTTGAAACAACGCGGTACCCTCACCGTGCCTGCCAAATCGCAGGCACTGATAAATGAGTTCAGGCGTGAAAACTCCGACGCCTATGCATTCATGCAGGACTGCCTGGTCGTCCAAACTCATTTGAATCCTGGCAATTTGGGCAACGTCCAACAGGCCGATAAGCCCCTTTTGTTGTCAAGCACGAAGTTGGAAGTTCGTTACCTTCTTTGGTGCCAAGACAACAACATCGCAAACCCGTCCTTGAAATGGCTCGGTAGAAATCTAAAAACCCTTTTGCCCAAGCTCACGGAGGAAAGGCGTCAGATAAGCGGCAAGCGGGACCGATTCTACCACGGGATCAGCCTGTTCGAGGACCACATTGCCATGGAACGGTCCGGGTCGTGAGGACACGGAGTGTCGTGCTGCCCTTCATTTTCACGGATTTTTGCGTGCAAATGATGGGCAGCACCGTGTGCAGAAACGACACACCAGCCGTTGCTGCCCGTCATTGCCCATCATTTTCCATTGTAACCTTATGATCTTGTTTTATATTATTAATTATTAATTTTCAAATCATGGGGTTTAATAAGAAAATGATGGGCAATGACGGGCAGCGTAGGACCTCGGTGGTCCTGCCCGTCAATTTCATGGATTTTTGCGTGAAATGATGGGCAGCAACGACGATACCATTGTGATCAAAGAAAGGTGACGCCGCTTCGCCAAAGCGAAATGCTCCGGCGAAGCGTGACTGGTGGCACAGTCGGCGGATTAATCGGCTAGATCCAGCAACCAACCCCATGTGGCCGGGGGCACTGCCAATTATTTGGGCCGCAAGTACAACGACAAACTGTGACGATGATGAGGACGAGAAGACAGCTCAGGATCACCATCGCCACGTCAAATGCATTTGACGCCACCAAGCGAGGTGATATGGGCCATCCACCGCTTTCGACGGCTAATTCCTTGAGCACCTTGGAGGCTGTTAGAACCGTTCCTGGCGCATTTGGAAGGCTGTTTTGGCGGCTTCAAATGGCGGGCCAGCATGCGAACTTGTACTACTTGGTCGCCAAGTGGTTCCAGTGCTCGACCAACATCAGGTGTTGCTGGATTTCGAGTTCGACAAATCTCAAAGCGGCTTGAAACTGTTCGTTGCTCGTGAACGGGAGGCGTGCCTTATCGTATTCGGTGTGGCTGTTGTCGAGGGTGACTGACCTTACAAGATTCCTGATTAGGTCGATTTGGGCCGGAGTGGGTTCATTCGGCTGCATAGGACTACCTTTCAGTGGGGCATTGTCGCCTTCCGCTGCTTGTTCCCATTAACCAGGCGACGGCGTTCAGCCTGTACAGCCTGTCGGCAACCGCATTCTTTGGTAAAATGGCTCCTTGCGTCTACGCCCGGTGAACGGACGCCTGCGCTGGTTCAGCGATGATTTTACCCAAGAAGGCGGAACATGGCCGACATGTCGGAACCCCTGGTCCTCCCTCGGAGCGAGCCGTCCGAGCCGAAGGCCAGCATTCTCCTGGTGGACGATAACCCGGCCAACCTGCTTTCATTGCGGGCCATTCTCGAAGACCTCGGCCACAACCTCGTGGAAGCCCGCTCTGGCGAGGAAGCCCTCCAGCGGGTCGCAGACCGACGAGTTCGCCGTCGTCCTGCTCGACGTGCTGATGCCGGGCATCGAGCGGCTTCGAGACGGCCAGGGCGATCCGGGGCCACGATCGCTCCCGACATACGCCCATCATCTTCCTTACCGCCAGCGACATCGACCGCTCCGCAAATGGAAGAAGCGTATAGGCTCGGTGCAGTGGACTTCCTGGTGAAGCCGCTGCTGCCCGTCGCCCTCCAAGCCAAAGTCCGTGGGTTCGTTGAACTGTTCCAGGACAAGCAGCGGGCGAAGCACGAAGCCGACCAGCTTCGGCTGCTGGTCCACGGGACCACCGAGTACGCCATCTTTATGCTCGACCCCCAGGGCCGCATCGTCACCTGGAACGCCGGGGCCGAACGCCTCAAAGGGTACAAGGCAGAGGAGATCATCGGCCAGCACTTCTCCCGCTTCTACCCGCAGGAGGCCATCGACCGGGGTTGGCCCGCCCACGAACTAACGGTCGCCAAAGCCGAAGGCCGATTCGAGGACGAGGGCTGGCGGCTGCGGAAAGACGGCACGCAGTTTTGGGCCAACGTGGTCATCACCGCCCTGCGGGATGGGCAGGGCAACCTGCAAGGCTTCTCGAAAGTCACCCGTGACCTGACCGCCCGCAAGCAGGCCGAGGAAGCGCTTCGCCGGAGCGAGGAGCGGTTCCGACTCTTAGTCGAAGGAGCCAAGGACTACGCCATCTTTCTTCTCGACCCACAGGGAAACATCGCCTCGTGGAACCCTGGGGCCGAGCGGATCAAGGGCTACAAGGCCGAGGAGATCATCGGGCAGCACTTCTCCCGCTTCTACCCGCAGGAGGCCATCGACCGGGGCTGGCCCGCCCACGAACTCAAGGTCGCCAAGGCCGAAGGCCGATTCGAGGACGAGGGCTGGCGGCTGCGGAAGGACGGCACGCAGTTTTGGGCCAACGTCGTCATCACTGCCCTGCACGACGAGGCCGGGAATTTCGTCGGCTTCTCGAAGATCACCAGGGACTTGACCGAGCGGAAGAAGTCGGAGGAGAACGCCCGCCGACTGGCCGAGGAAACCGCCGCCCGCCAAGTGACCCACCAGGAGCGGGAGCGGCTGCAGGTCACGCTGGCGAGCATCGGCGATGCCGTCATCAGCACCGACGCCGAGGGGCGGGTGGACTTCCTCAACCCGGTCGCCGCAGGACCTTGTCGGCTGGAAGACCGAGGAGGCGGCGAGCCGCACGCTGGAGGACGTGTTCCGCATCGTCAACGAAGACACCCGCCAGCCGGTCGAGAACCCGGCCCTGCGGGCGCTGAAGGACGGCGTGATCGTCGGGCTGGCGAACCACACCGTCCTGATCGCCAGGGACGGCAAGGAACGCCCCATTGACGACAGCGCTGCGCCGATCCGGGATGCCGGGGGCGGCGTCGTTGGGAGTGTGCTGGTCTTTCGGGACATCAGCGAGCGGAAGCGATCCGAGGCGGCGCTGAACGAGCGGGTGCGGCTCCTGACATTGAATGCGGCAGTCGGGACGGCACTCGTTCAGGCCGACCAACTGCGACCGATGCTCCAGCACTGTGCCGAGGCGCTGGTGGACCACCTGCACGGGGCCTTCGCCCGCATCTGGACGCTCAACCCTCACGGGGATGTTCTCGAACTCCAGGCCAGCGCCGGGCTATACACCCACCTGGACGGCCCGCACAGCCGGGTTCCGGTGGGTCAGTACAAGATCGGCCTGATCGCCCAGGAGCGGAGGCCGCACCTGACCAACGCCGTGGCGGTCGATCCCCGTGTGAGCGACCAGGAGTGGGCGCAGCGGGAGGGTATGGTCGCCTTTGCGGGCTACCCGCTCCTGGTGGACGACCGGCTCGTGGGCGTGATGGCGATGTTCGCCCGCCAGCCGCTCTCCGATGCTACCGTGGAGGCGATGGCGTCGGTCGCCAACGGGATCGCCGTGGGCGTCGAGCGGAAGGTCGCCGAGGAGGAGCGGCGGCAGCAGCAGGAGTGGCTGCGGGTGACGCTCGCCAGCATCGGCGATGCGATGATCGCCACCGACACGCACGGGCGGGTGACGTTTCTGAACGGCGTGGCCCAAGAACTGACGGGCTGGACGCAGCAGGACGCCGAGGGCAAGCCGCTGGAGGCGGTGTTCGTCATTCTTAACGAGAAGACCCGCCAGCCGGTCGAGAACCCGGTGGAGAAAGTGCTTCGGGATGGGGTCGTCGTCGGCCTGGGCAACCACACGGTCCTGATCGCCAGGGACGGGACCGAGCGGCCTATTGACGACAGCGCCGCCCCGATCCGGGACACGGCGGGCGGGATGATCGGCGTCGTGCTGATCTTCCGGGACGTGACCGAGCAGCGCCGGGCCGAGCGGGATGTGCGGGCGAGCGAAGCCCGCAAGAGCGCCATCTTGGAGACGGCCCTCGACTGCATCATCACGATGGACCACGAGGGCAACGTGGTCGAGTTCAACCCGGCAGCGGAGAGGACGTTCGGCTACAGCCGGGATCAAGTGATCGGCCAGGAGCTTGCCAAGTTCATCATCCCGCCGCCGCTGCGGGAGCGTCACCGCACGGGCATGGCTCACTACCTCGCCACGGGCGAAGGCCCGGTCCTCGGCAAGCGGCTGGAACTTCCGGCCCTGCGAGCGGACGGCACGGAGTTCCCCGTCGAGTTGGCCATCACCCGCATCTCGACCGACGGCCCGCCGCTGTTCACGGCCTACCTGCGGGACATCACCGAACGCATACAAGGCGAAGCGGCCCTGCGGGAGAGCGCGGAGAAGCTGCGTGCTGCTTGCCGACACGATCCCGCAGTTGGCGTGGATGGCACGACCGGACGGCCACATCTTCTGGTATAACCGGCGCTGGTACGAGTACACCGGAACGACGCCGTCAGCAGATGGAGGGTTGGGGCTGGCAGTCGGTCCACCAGCCCGACACTCGCTTCCCGACGGTGCTGGAGCGGTGGAAGGGGTCTATCGCCAGCGGCGAGCCGTTCGACATGGTGTTCCCCCTCAAGGGCGCAGACGGACAGTTTCGCCCCTTCCTCACACGAGTGAACCCGCTGCGCAACGCAGATGGCCGCATCCTCTACTGGTTCGGCACGAACACTGACATCAGCGAGATCAAGCAGATGGAGGCGGCGCCGGGGCCAGTGAGCAGACGGTTCCGGCGGCTAATGGAGCAAGCCCCGTTCAGCATCCAGGTGCTTCGCCCCGGACGGGGCACCCTGCGGGTCAACCGGGCCTGGGAGAGTTGTGGGGCGTCAGCCCTCGGCCAGATCGCCGACTACAACATCCTCGACGATCCCCAGCTCGAGGCCAAGGGCGTCTCCCCGTACCTTCGCCGTGCCTTCGGCGGCGAGCCGGTCGAAATTCCGGCCATCCAATATGACCCGAACCAAACCATCCCCGACCGCACCCGGCACCAAGACCCGCTGCGCTGGGTGTCCGCCGTCGCCTATCCGCTCAAGGATAACGCCGGGCGGGTCCGGGAGGTCGTCCTGGTCGACCAGGACATCACGGACGCAAGCGGGCCGAGGAGGCGCTGCGGGAGGTCGAGGCCCGCTTCACCGCCATCCTGAACCACTCCCCTTCCTGCATCTTCGCCAAGGACCGGCAAGGGCCGCTACCTGCTGGCGAACAAAGCCCTGGGCGAGTTCACCGGGCGGGACGCCGCCGACCTCCTGGGGCGCACGGACGCCGACATATTCCCGGCTGAGGTCGCCGCCCGCTTCGCCAGGGACGATGGCGACCTCCTGGCGTCCGGCAGCCCCCGCATCTACGAGGAATCGTTTCCCCACGCCGACACGACCGTAACCGCCCTGACGGTCAAGTTCCCGCTGCGTGGGCGCAGACGGCACGCCCTATGCCGTCTGCGGCATCGCCACCGACATCAGCGACCGCAAGCGTGCCCAGGACGCACTGCGGGAGAGCGAGAGGCGGTGGCGCAGCCTGGCCGAAGCGCTGCCGAACCTCGTCTGGACCGATTTGCCGGACGGCCAGTGCGACTACCTGAGCAGCCAGTGGGCAACCTACACCGGCATCCCGGTGAACGAACTGCTCGGCCTGACGTGGCTGGAGCGGGTCATCCACCCCGACGACCGGGAGCGGACGGCGGCGTTGTGGCGAGCGGCGTGCGAGGACAAGGCCGATTACGACCTGGAGTACCGCATCCGTCGCCACGACGGTCAATACCGCTGGTTCAAGACACGGGGCGTGCCGATCCGGGACGAGCAAGGACGCATCGTCAAGTGGTTCGGCACCTGCACCGACATCGAGGACCAGAAGCAGGCGCACGAGGCGTTGGCGCAGAGCGAGGAGCGGTTCCGCCAGCTTGCCGACGCCATGCCGCAGATCGTGTGGACCGCACGACCGGACGGCAACATCGACTACCTGAACCGCCAGTGGCACGAGTTCACCGGGCTGCCGGAAACCGTGGGCAATGAGGGCTGGGGGCAAATCCTTCACCCCGACGACGCCCAGCCCGCCAGTGAGCGCTGGGCGGCTTCCGTCCAAAGCGGCGCTCCGTTCGAGATGGAAATCAGGCTCCTGGATCGGCGCAGGCAAACCTACCGCTGGCATCTCATCCGAACCGTGGCCGTCCACGACGGAGCGGGAAGAGTCGCCCGCTGGTTCGGCACCAGCACGGACATCCACGAACAGAAGCGGGCCGAGGAGTCCTCCCGCTATCTGGCCGAGGCCAGCGCCGCCCTGGCGGGCGTGGTGGATTACGAAAGCACCTTGCAGAAGGTGGCGAACTTGGCGGTGCCGTATTTCGCCGACTGGTCCGCCGTGGACGTGGCGAACGACGACGGCAGCCTGCGGCGGCTGGCGGTCGCCCACCAGGACGCCGACAAGATTCGGCCTGGCGCACGAGTTGATGCGGGAGTATCCACCCGACCCGCAAGCGCCGAGCGGCAGCCTTCGCCGTCCTCCGCACGGGCAAGCCGGAGATCGTCGGCGAGATCACCGACGAAATGCTCGTGCAGGGGGCGAAGGACGAACGGCACCTGCGCCTGATCCGCTCGCTGGGCCTGAAGTCTTACATCTGCGTGCCGCTGGTCGTCTCCGGCAACCCGCTCGGCGTCCTCACGTTCGCCACCGCCGAGTCGGGGCGCAGGTACACCGATGCGGACCTCGCCCTGGCGACGGATCTGGCGCACCGGGCGGCGGTCGCCATCGAGAACACCCAGCTTTACCAGGCGCTTCGTGAAGCCGACCGCCGCAAGGACGAGTTCCTGGCGACCTTGGCCCACGAACTCCGCAACCCGCTGGCCCCGATCCGCAACTCGCTGCAAATCCTCAAGATGCCGAGGGTCGATGCGGCGACCGTCGAGCGGTCACGGGACATGATGGAGCGGCAGGTGCATCATCTGGTCCGGCTGGTGGACGACCTGCTGGACGTGTCCCGTGTCATGCGGGGCAAGATCGAACTCCGCAGGGAGCGGGTCGAACTCGCCACGGTCGTCGCCCGTGCGGTCGAGACGGTCCAGCCGCTCATGGACGCCCAGGGGCACGAGTTGACGCGTCCGCCTGCCGCCCGAATCCCTGCCGCTGGACGCCGACCCGGTGCGGCTCGCCCAGGTCGTCGGCAACCTGCTGACGAACGCCGCCAAGTACACCGAGCCGAACGGGCGCATCTGGCTGACCGCCGAACGGGAGGGCGACGAGGCGGTGCTGCGGGTGCGGGACAACGGCATCGGCATCGCCCCGGACATGCTGCCCCGCATCTTCGAGTTGTTCGTGCAGGTGGACCACGCCGCCACGAGGTCGCAGGGCGGGCTGGGCATCGGCCTGACGCTGGTGAAGAACCTCGTGGAGATGCACAACGGGACGGTCGAGGCCCGCAGCGACGGGCTGGGCAAGGGGAGCGAGTTCGTCGTGCGGCTGCCGCTCTCGGCGCAGGAGCTTGACCAGGATCCAGGCCAGGAGACGGGACAGCAGGCCCACGAGCCGCCTTCGCCTTCGGGCCACCGGCTGCTGGTCGTGGACGACAACCAGGACGCCGCCGACAGCCTCGCCATGCTGCTGCGGCTGCAAGGCCACGAGGTCCGGGTGGCCTACAGCGGCCCGGCGGCGCTGGAGATGACGAAAGACTACCGCCGGACGTGGTGTTCCTGGACATCGGGATGCCGGGGATGGACGGCTACGAAGTGGCCCGCCGGCTGCGCCAGCAGCCCGGCCTGGAGAACGTGGTGCTGGCGGCGCTGACCGGCTGGGGCCAGCAAGAAGACCGCCGCCGCACGGCGGAAGCCGGGTTCGACCACCATCTCGTCAAGCCGCCGGAGCCGAAGGTTCTGGAGGAATTGCTGGCGTCCCTCGCCGATTGCCGGTAGGTGGTGCCGCTCTCAACCAGACGACTGCCCTCGCCGTGGGAGTCTTGAAGGAGTGGGGATGAAATCTTGGACCGTGCCCGATGAGGGCAAGACTGTAGCGACTGCCATGCCTGATCGTAACCGAGAAGCGGGTCAAACCATTGAAGCCCAGCGCCGGGCGCTGGCCGAGGCCGTCGTCGCCCGGCAGTACCAGCTTCAGCCGGGGCTGCGGGAGCGGTACGGCGAGGGCGGGCGGGCCAAGTGCGTCCAGGACACGGAGTACCACCTTGCCTACCTCGCTGCGGCGGTGACGTACTCCAGCCCCGCCCTCTTCTCCGACTACATCGCCTGGGCGAAGGCGGTCCTGGCGGCGCACGGCGTCGGGCCGGAGGACGTGGCAGCCAACCTCGCCTGCCTGCGGGATGTCCTGGGCGAGCAACTGCCGGGCGGGATGGGGGAGGCGGTCGCCCCCTACGTCGAAGCCGCCCTGCGAGCGCTGCCCGAAGCACCGACCGCCCTGCCCTCGTTCCTCGACGGGGAAGACGCCCTCAGCGAACTGGCGAGGCAGTACCTCCAGGCCCTCCTGCGGGCCGAGCGGCACGAGGCCAGCCGCCTCATCCTCGATGCGGTGCGGGCGGGCGTGGCCGTCGGCGACCTGTACTTGCAGGTCTTCCAGCGCTGCCAGCGGGAGGTCGGGCGGCTGTGGCAGTTGAAGCAGATCACGGTCGCCCAGGAGCATTACTGCACGGCGGCGACCCAACTGGCCATGTCGCAACTGTACCCCTACCTGTTCGCCCTGCCCAAGAAGGGGCGGCGGCTGGCGGCGGCGTCCGTGGGCGGCGAGTTGCACGAGGTCGGCCTGCGCATCGTCACCGATCTGTTCGAGGCGGACGGCTGGGACACGCTGTACCTGGGGGCCAACCTGCCCGCCGGGAGCGTCGTCCAGGCCGTCGAACAGCACCGGCCCGACCTGCTCGTGATCTCGGTCACGATGACCTTCCACCTGCCGGGCGTCGAACAACTGATCGCCCAGGTCCGGTCCTCGGAGGCCGGCCGGGGCGTCAAGGTCATGGTGGGCGGCTACCCGTTCAACGTGGACCCCGAACTCTGGCGGCGGGTGGGCGCAGACGGCCACGCCGCGGATGCGGGCGAGGCCCTGGACGTGGCCGCCCGCCTCCTGAACCTCCCGGAGCCGGGGGAGCGGAAGGGCCGGAAGACCTACCCCGCCGGGATGCTGGCCGGGATCGGGAGGCCGCAAGAGGTCCGGCAGCCGCCGGCGGAGGTTGCCGTCTACGACGAGTTGAGCCGCCTGAACAACGAACTGCTGACCGCCCAGCGGGAACTGGCCCGCAAGAACGCCCAACTGGAGCGGCTCAACGAGCGGCTGGTCGAGGCCGACCAGCGCAAGGACGAGTTCCTGGCGATGCTGGCCCACGAACTCCGCAACCCGCTGGCCCCGCTGCGGAACGCCGCCCAGCTTCTCCAACAGCCCGGCGTGGACCGCCCCTTCGATCGAGCGCACCGGGGAGATGATGGGGCGGCAGGTGCAGCAGCTTGGCCGTCTGGTGGACGACCTGCTCGACCTGTCCCGGATCGCCCGTGGCAAGATGCAGCTGCGCAAGGAGTGGGTGGACCTGGGGCAAGCCGTCCAGCGTGCCGCCGAAGCCAGCCGCCCGCTGGTCGAGGCCCGGCGGCACGAACTGACCGTCTCCGTGCCGGCCTCGCCCGTGCGCCTGCTGGCCGACCCGACCCGCCTGGAGCAAGTCCTGACCAACCTGCTGAACAACGCCGCCCGCTACACCCCGGAGGGGGCCGCATCTGGCTGACGGCGGCGACAGGAGGGCGGCGAGGCCGTCGTCCGGGTCCGGGACACGGGCATCGGCATCCCGCCGGAGATGCTGTCCCGCATCTTCGGCCTGTTCGCCCAGGTGGAGCGCCCGCAGGAGCGGGCCGGGGGCGGGCTGGGCATCGGGCTGTCCCTGGTCAAGAGCCTGACCGAGATGCACGGCGGCAGCGTGGAGGCCCACAGCGCCGGCCCCGGCCAGGGCAGCGAGTTCGTCGTCCGCTGGCCGCTGCCGACCGAGGAAACCCCGGCAAGGCGTCGAGGCTCCCCCGGAGGAAGCGCCGGCCACCGAGCGGGCCGTGCGTGTCCTGCTCGTGGACGACAACGTGGACGCCGCCGAGAGTCTGGCGATGCTGCTGCGGCTGTGGGGGCATGAAGTGGCGGTCGCCCACGACGGCCCCGCTGCGCTGCGGGCGGCGGAAGCGCAGCGCCCGGAGGTCGCCCTGCTGGACATCGGCTTGCCGGGCATGGACGGCTACGAACTGGCCCGGCGGCTGCGCTCGCAGCCCGGCCTGGGGCGAGCCGTCCTCGTGGCGCTGACGGGGTGGGGCCAGGAGGAGGACCGCCGCCGCTCGCAGGAGGCCGGGTTCGATCACCACC
>CAVVSQ010000001.1:0-1917806 GCA_963750865.1 uncultured Planctomycetota bacterium | reverse complement strand
GCTTCTTCCCTGCGAGAACTTGGCGAGTTCGTCGAAGGATCGCGGCGGGCGGTTGTTCACCTCTTGGAACTGGTGGTAAATTGCCCCGACCAGTTTCACGTCGTTGGAAATCGCATCCGCGCCTTCGCGTCCTGGATGCGGAAGTAGCTGTTCACCATCACCGCGCCGCAGCCGAGGAGCACGACCGCCACGATGACCCACAACCACATCGGCGCGCCGCTTCCTCTCGTCCATCAGTGTGCCCCGGCCATCGCGAGCGACTTCGCGTACTGGCTCTTCTCGCCGCTCTTGATCGCCGCCTCGAACTCGTCGCGGAACTTGCGGATCGCCGTCTTCACCGGCCAGCCGGCCCCGTCGGCCAGCCCGCAGATCGTCGTGCCGGGCATGATGCCGATGCGGTCGGCCACGTCGATCAGGATGTCGAGGTCTTCCTGCCGGCCCTGCCCGCGGCGCAGGCGGTCGGTGATCTTGAGCATCCAGCCGGTGCCCTCGCGGCACGGCGTACACTGCCCGCAGCTCTCGTGGGTGAAGAACTGGCAGATGTTGTGCAGCACGTCCACCATGCTGGTCTGGTCGTCGATGACGGTGACGGCGGCGGTGCCGAGGCCGAGGCAGCCGACCCTGCCGGGGCCGTTGAAGTCGAGCGGGATGTCGTACTCGGTCTGCCGTCCTCGCCCTTGAGCGGGGCGTTCACATCGACGAAGCCCATGCTCAGCCCGCCGGGGTTGACCGCCTTCGCCTTGCGGCCCTTCCACACCCCGCCGCCGTGCTTCTCGACCAGCTCGCGGATCGTCACGCCCATCGGCAGCTCGACGCACATCGGCTTGTTCGACGTGCCCGGCGAGGGTGTACAGCTTCGGGCCGTAGCTGCCGGCGTCGCGCGGGTTCTTCGGGTCGGGCGGCACGCCGAGCGACTTGAACCAGTCGTTGCCCCGCTTCATGATCTGCGTGACGCAGGCCAGCGTCTCGACGTTGTTCACGATCGTCGGCTTGCGGAACGCCCCCTCGATGGCCGGGAACGGCGGCTTGATCCGCGGCCACGCCCGCTTGCCTTCGAGGCTCTCGATCAGCCCGGTCTCCTCGCCGCAGATGTACGCCCCGGCCCCGCGGTGCAGCACGATGTCGAGGTCGAACCCGCTGCCGAGGATGTTCTTGCCGAGCAGCCCGGCGGCGTACAGCTCGTCGATCGCCGCTTGCAGCGAGCGGAAGGCGTCGCCGTACTCGTAGCGGACGTAGAAGAACGCCTTCTGGCGACTTGATGGCGTAGCACGCCAGCATGATCCCTTCGAGCACCTGGTGGGGGTCCTTCTCCATCAGGATGCGGTTGTTGTACGTACACGGCTCGGACTCGTCGGCGTTGACGCACAGGTAGATCGGGCCGGGGTGGTCCTTCGGCAGGAACGTCCACTTGAGCCCGCAGGGGAACCCCGCCCCGCCGCGGCCGCGGAGGCCGGAGTCCTTGACCTGCGTGACGACGTCGGCGGCTTCTTTCCTTGAGCACGCGCTCGACGGTGGCGTACCCGCCGTCGGCGCGGTAGCCCTCCAGCTTGTGGCTGTCGGGCTTGTCGATGCGGGCCAGGAGTACGGGTTCGTATGGCATGTACAATTCGCTCAGTATGGCAAATACTCGATCCGGTCGATCCACTCGTCCCGCTGCGACGCCGCCCACACCAACACCATCTCCTTCGCGACCCGTCCCGGCCGAGAGCTCGTTGCCGTTCGGGAAGATGAACACGCCCCAGGTGTGGCGACCCGCACTCAGGTGGTCGGTCACGTGGCCGGTCATCGTCGTCTTGTCGAACGTTCACCAGTGCGAGTGCCTCGGCTTCAGCGAAACTCGCAACACGTCGGGATCGAGGGTTCTCTTTGGAGGCGCATCAGCATGGACACCGACAATTTGGAGCACTGAATCGCTGGTTCTTTTCGAACAGCGCGTCGAGCACCGGTGGCCACCTACCGCGGCGCGCAGGACTACGACGCCGCCTTGCAGCAGACGCTCGACTACCTGAGCGAGGTGCTGGAGCACAGCAACGTGCTCACGCCCGACCCACTGATCAACCAGGGCGCGCTGTGGAGCAAGGTCAACATGCTGCGCGTGATGGCGCGCTACCCGACAGGGCCCCGCCTTCACCAACGAGCCCGGCGTCTCCTCCAACGTGGTCGGGCGCGACGTGGCCTGGTTCGTCTACGGCAACGACCATTTCCTGCCCGACTTCTCGCGCGCCCTGCTCGATACCTTTGCGCGCCAAGCAGTACGAGAGCGGGAAGATCCCCGAGTACTACAACGCCCTCGACGGCCGCGTCGAGGACTACGGCCTCAACATCAACGACGACACGCCGCTGTTCATCCTGGCCGTCAACCACCACTACCGCTGCGACCGGCGACCTCGCCTGGCTGCGCGGCATCTACCCCGCCGTGGCCAAGGCCGGCGCGCTACATCATCTCGCAGGAGGACGAGCGCGGCCTCGTCTTCTGCACGGCCGACGACCCGCGCGGCAACGTGTGGGCCATCGCCGGCTGGCGCAACGTCATCCCCAACTACACGCTCAACGGCGCCGTCACCGAGATCAACGCCGAGTGCGCCGCGGCGCTGCGCGCGGCCGGCCACCTGGCCGAGAACCTGGGCAGCCGACGAGCGAGGCGCACGCGTTCTTCGACGCGGCGCAGGCGCTGCGCGCGGCCATGGACACGCACCTGCTCAACCCCGAGAACGGGCTGTACTACCTGAACATCGACGCCGACGGCAACGCCGCACACCGACGTCACCGGCGACGAGATCTTCCCGGTCATGTTCCGCGTCTGCGACGACGAGACGGGCTTCCGCATCATCAGCCGCCTCAACTCGCCCGACTTCTGGACCGAGGCGGGCCTGCGCACGGCCTCGCAGCTACGATCCGCTGCTACGATCCCTTCGCGCTACGTGGGGCTGATCGGCGGCGTGTGGCCGGGGCTGACCTGGTGGTACGCCTTCGCCGCGGCGCGCTACCACCCCGAGTTCATGGTCACGGCGCTGCGCGCCTCGTTCGAGCACTACGCCGCCGACCCCAGGACGAACAACACCGTGCCGGGCCAGTTCAGCGAGTGGTTCGACGGCGAGAGCCTGATCAACCGCGGGATGCGCCTCTCGCCCTGGGAGCCGCCGCGCTTTCTGTGGGCGGCCGTCGAGGGCGTCTGCGGGCTGATGCTCACGCCCGATCGCCCGCGCGTCAACCCGCTGATTCCGGCCGACGTGGAAATGGGTGGCGCTGCGCCGGCTGCCCTACCACGGCCGCGACCTGACCTATTTCGTGGCGCGCCACGGCGAGCACTTCACATCTACAGCGACTGCGACGTGCAGACACGACCATCGCAAGGAGCTCTACGACGAGGACGTCTCGACGCATGTGCGCGCCTACGCCGCGACGGCCGAGATCGTGGCGCTGCGGCGCGCCAGACGAGATCATGGTGCTGGTCGGCAACGTCGGCGACGCAGACCAGCGTCGTGCCGCTCGACCTGTCCGATGTCGTGGACGCGACGCCGCTACGACGTGCGCGTCTACAACAGCGAGCGCGGCGCGTGGGAGCCCGGCCACCGCGAGCCCGGCCGCGTCGCCGCCTCGCTCGCCGTCGCCATCGAGGCCAACGGCTTCCGCGCCGTCGAGCTGAAAAGAGCCGGCGGCTAGCGTGCCGATTATCCACGTCCACGACCTGACCAAGGATTTTCGCCGCACAAAGCGGCAGACCGGCCGCTTCGGCGGCTGCGCACCCTCTTTACGCGCCAGTATAGGTGACCCGCGCCCTGGACGGCGTCTCGCTTCGCCGTCGACGAGGGCGAGCTGTTCGGCTACATCGGCGCTAACGGCGCCGGGCAAGTCCACCACGATCAAGATCCTGACCGGCATCCTGGTCCCTCGGCCGGCGAGGTCAGGTGGCCGGGCTCGTGCCCTGGCAGGATCGCGAGCGGCACGCGCGCACATCGGCGTCGTGTTCGGCCAGCGCAGCCAGCTGTGGTGGGACCTGCCGCTGATCGAATCGTTCAAGCTGATTGGCCGCATGTACGAGGTGCCGCCGGAGATGTATCGGCGTAACCTGGACCATTTCGTCGAACTGCTGGATATGCAGTCGTTCCTCGACACGCCGGTGCGGCAGTTGAGCCTGGGCCAGCGCATGCGCGGCGATCTGGTCGCCGCCATGCTCTACGAGCCGCCGATCCTCTATCTTGACGAGCCGACCGTCGGCCTGGACGTGCTGGCCAAGGAGCGTATCCGGCGCTTCATCCAGGACATCAATCGCGAGCGCCAGGCGACGGTGCTGCTGACCACCCACGACCTGAGCGACGTCGAGCTGCTCTGCAAGCGTATCCTGCTGGTCACAAGGGACGGATTCTCTACGACGGATCGGTCGAGCAACTCAAGGCCCAGTACGCGCCGCACCGCACGCTGGTCGTGCACCACGCGCGTGGGAGACGCGCCGATCGCCGTGCGCGGCGCGGAGATCGTCCGCCAGGACGAGCTGCGGGTCTGGCTGCGCTTCGACCCGATCCGCTGCCCGTGGCCTCGCTGATCGCCCAGGTCACCGCCCAGCTATCCCGTGACCGACCTGGCGATCGAGGAGCCCGAGCTGGAGAGCGTGGTGCGGCAGATCTATCAGGACAAGGTGCCGGTCGGCTGACCTCGTGACCTGGCAACAGAATCACTCAACATCGGCACGCTGGCCGCCTTTATCCTGATCTCGATCTGGGTACTGGTACCGTGCCGCACGCAGCCGGACCTGCGACGCGCCTTCCGCGTCCCGTTCATCCCCGTCACCCCCGTGCTCTCGGTGCTGGCCTCGCTGGCCCTGCTCGTGGGGCTGCCGATCGTGACCATCGCCCGCTTCGTCATCTGGCTGGTGGTCGGTCTGGTCATCTACGACCTGTACAGCCGCCACAGCCTCTTGACCGCGAGCGAGACGGACGTCGACGCGCTCCTGTACTGACCGCTGCTATACTGGCGTCGATACATGCGCCCCTATATAGCCACGATGAAAGGATCGCCATGGCTCCGCAAGCAGGACTCCAGCTCTACTCCTTACGCGATGCGCTGGAGCAGGATTTCGCCGGCACGATCCGGCAGGTCGCCCCGATCGGGTATGCCGGCGTCGAGACCGCGTTCTTCTCCGAGAACGTCGCGCCGCGCGAGGCCGCGCGCCAGCTCAGGGAACTCGACCTACCTATCTTCTCGGCGCATACCGCGCTGCCGGTCGACGGCGAGCGCGACGCCGTGCTGCGCCTGGCCGACGACCTGGGCTGCCGGCGCATCGTCTGGCACGGCTGGCCGCGCGACCCGCGCTACGACAGCGTCGACGGCATCTACGAGCTGGCCGAGTTGTTCAACCGCGCCAACGCCGTCGCCGTGGAGAACGGGCTGACGCTGGGCATCCACAACCACTGGTGGGAGTGCCAGCCGGTCGAGGGCCAGTACCCCTATCGCATCTTCCAGGAGCGGCTGGACCCGCGCATCTTCTTCGAGCCCGACGCCTACTGGGCCAAGACCGCCGGCCTCGACCCGGCCGCGCTGCTGAAGGAGCTGGGTCCGCGGGCGCCGCTGGTCCACATCAAAGATGGCCCTGCCACGCAGGACGCGCCCATGACGCCGCTGGGCACCGGGACGATGGACATCCCCGCGCTCGTGCAGGCCGGCGACGGCGCGACCGAATGGCTGGTCGTGGAGCTGGACGAGGTCGCCGGCGACATGCTCGACGCCGTCAGGCAGAGCTACCGCTACTTGACGGAGAATGGGTTGGCGCAAGGGAGAGTGTGATACGGAGAGCCGGGACGTGCTCGTTGCGCTGAAAGCAGTACACTCCCGGTGAGGACAGCCCTTGACATGGAGGCGCTTATGGCCGCATCACGTCCCATCGAGCTCAACCTACCGGCCGATCTCTACGGCCGTATCCAGGAGGCGGCTGCCCGCAGCGATCAGCCCGTCGAGTCGGTCCTGGTCGAGAGCCTGGCCTTGCTTTTTGGAACGTCGCCGATTGACTGGGACCACCTCACCGCGACGCTGGAGACGCTACCCGACGCGCAACTGTGGGCCTTGGTGTATCGCAGAGTAACCTGGATCGCCGGCGGACGCCTGCGCGAATTGACGGCGCGTGGCAAACAGGCGCCGCTATCAGACGAGGAGCAGGCCGAGTTGGCGATGCTCGTTGACGAGGCGGATCGCATGATGCTCCTGCGTTCGCAGGCTCTGCTCGTATTGCAACAGCGCGGGCATGCCGTCCAGGATCACAGGCTGCATTGATTATTCCTCTACGACGAGGATACAGCAGGAGCGGCCACCCGCTACGCCAAGTTCCGGGCTGCCCGCCACGGCCCCAATGATTACACAGCTATAGTATGGATGTAGCGCCAGGATGCCAGCGTGAAAAGGACCGGTCAATGCGACGTGACGATGTGTACCTGGTCAGTGACAAGCTCGCCCTCGCCACTGCGGATCAGATCAGAGCAGCAGAGCAGGCGTTAGCAACCCGCTTCCCGGCAGGCTACCGTGAGTACGTCACAACGCTGGGCGCAGGGTTCCTAAATGGGCGTGCTCGTGTCGTACCCCCGTCCGAGATCGTGGACCAGACCATCGAGTTCCGGGATCGGATGCACTTCCTCTACGGCGATGCCACCGACGGCCACGATCCCTTCCACCAGTTTGAGACCGGCTTAGACCTGCTCCAGCCTGAGCGGTTGTTCGAGTGCATCCTGGTCATCGATGCGGGCGACGGCCACGAGATCATCTACCATCCAGATACCCCCGATGCCCTCTTCTTGCTCCCCCATGAGCAGGATGGGATTTACAGCGTTGGTCGTACCATTGACGAGGCGCTCACCAGCTTCTTGGGCAACGACCTGTATACTCATGAGACCCAGATGCTCACTCATGAGGGCCGGTTCGAGGAGCGCCTCGTCCGCTACTTTGAGCCGGATCGCCTGGCTGAGCGCGTCTCCTTCCGACTCGATCTGACTGTCTCGTACCACGACATCCGCGCCCATCTGGTCGGGGTGGCGCTGGAGCAGCCGACAGGATCGCTCATGGTCCGAGAATCATATCTCATAGATGATGGGACCGAGCGGGAGAATCTCTATCTCTTCGTCCACGAGTACGGAGGCGCGGTGGGGACGAGTGAGGCCCCGTTCAGGAGGATGGCATCGGCGTCCTACTGCGATTTGACGGCGATCAGCGCACAGAGCGTTTGGAGCACATGCTCGGTTTCTTGCGGAGCCACGCGCGAAGCGTGACATACAATGAGGGTGCTGAGACGCCTGCGTGAAACGGTGCGGGAGCGATGCTTCCCAGATACTACGCCGATTCTGCTGCCTTATACGCCGCCAAGCACCACCAGTCTTCGTCCTTGTACCAGCCCCCAAAGACCCAATCGTCGCCTAAGTCTTCCCGCAGGTCCACCACACTGCCGTCGATTCCCAGGCTGGCCAGAGCGGGGAAAGCGTGGACCTGCCTTGCTCCAGCCTGGAGGGCTTCGCGTCGCTCTGGCCCCGGCAAGCGTAACATGTAGACCGTCCCACCAGCGTAGGCAAAGATGATGCCGCTGCGAGGATGAACCAGACTGGGGAAGCCCCGCACGATCCAGCGACAGTCCGTCGGCAAGCCGTCGTTGAGATCGCGCCAGAGGCGTTCGACCAAATCAGGGTGGGTGCCCAGCGTGTAGTACGGCTCAGCGACGCTGTTAGGAGCGGCGATTAAAGGTTGGTCTGGTGCTCCCCCTCGCCGTGCCATCGAGCGCAGGACCGCCGTGTTCGCGGGGTGATAGGGGTTGGGTTCGTTCATGCTGCCTCCTGCATGACATGCACACCTGCCGCTGAAGGGGACCAAGTGGTCACGTCAGCGCACGCCAAGACGATCAGTCTGGCGTGCAAGGTGAATGGTACCGCACCGCATGCACGCGAACGAACGCGAGCTTGCTGGTGGCCGCACTATGTAACCAGTGGTGCTGGTTTGGCGCCTCTCGCAAAGTCTTTAAATGCTACAAGAGGATTTAAAGCGTCGCTGTACTGCGTCGAACGGTGCGCTTATGGGCGGATGGAGGCTGTCAAGGCGTGCTTGAAAGACCGGATTGGCCTCTTGCTAGGCATTGACGCGACAGAACCAAGCTCATGACACCAAAGATGCGAGCAATAGGGCAGTTTCAACTAGCACCACTGGTTATGTAACCCTTCGGGGCCTTCGTCACCACCCTGGCCCCAAAGATAACATGACACTCGACCCTACGGAGATTGAGGGCCGTCGCTGTTGGTGCTCGCCGCGACCTTTTGGAACCGGGCGTCACGATGTGCATGCTAGAGTGGTTGAACAAGTTCACGCCAGATGATGGCTGCCCACCCACTCCCGATGACCAGCATTTCTGCTACGACAACAGCGCGAATAACGACGCCCGGTAGGCCGCCCGACTCGATCCCTTCCGAGGGGAAGTGGAGCAACCTTGCGGCAATGAACGGGCACGCAACGCTCGCCACCGCACCAGCAGTGGTCATGGCGATCATCCAAGGGCGGCCAATGATCCAGAACACCGGCAGCGTCACCAGCCAGAACCCAGCTACTGTGAGTGGCCAAAACAGCAAGGCTCCATACGCGATCATGTCGCTGCGGGATAATCTCGCCGGTTTGGCACTGCGCGGTGATCCGCCCAAGGGGGAAACCACCTTTCAGCCGGTGGTCGGCGGCTTTCGCTATGCGGTGGATTTGATTCGCTTCATCAAGGAGCGCGGCCATTTTTGCCTCGGAGCGGCCGTATACCCCGAGGGACACGTCGAATGCTCGATCAAGCACGCCGATTGGGACCGGGCCGCCGAAAAAGTCGAGGCCGGCGCCGAATTCCTCATCACCCAACTATTCTACGATACCAGCGATTTCCTCGATATGGTGGACTACCTGCGTCACAAGCGCGGCGTCAAAGTCCCCATCATTCCCGGCATCCTGCCCTTTCTCAGCGCCGCGACCGTCAAACGCTTCACGAGCCTGTGCGGCTCGAAAATTCCGGGGCCTCTCCGCCTGCGCCTGGAAAAACACGCCGACGACGACGAGACGGTGCGCCAGATCGGCATTGAAGTATGCACCGACATTGCCCGCCGTCTTCTTGAGCATGGTGCGCCGGGCCTTCATTTCTATTGTCTCAATCGCACGCCTAGCGTAACGGCGATTATGCACAATCTTGGTTTGGTGCCCACGGTCACTCCTTTGCCTTGAGAAGCCGCACTTGCAGGGTGATTCGCTGCAATGCCTGGGTCGCCCGGTCGACGTTTTTGTCTTTGGCCGCCTCTGCCAGGCGCGTGGCATCTTTTTGCAGGTTGCTGCATTTGGCAATCATGTCCGCCTTGAGATGCTCGGGAGCGTCGCTGGTCTTGGCGAGAAACCGTGCCGTTTGCGTCATGCCCGTCGCGGCCTGGTCGAGCTCGACCCAGGCATCCACCATGAACGCATCCATAGCGGCGTTGGTTTGCCCGTGCAGGCGAGACAACAGTTCGCCATACGAAAACTGTGCACCGTTCTCGGGCAGGGGCGCCAGAGGCTCTCGATCCGGGGGTAGCCGGCAACCCACACCCGTGGCCACGAGGACGCAATAAAGGAGGAGCTTTCCAAAAGGTGCCTTGCGCATCGCTTATCCTCTGACAAAATAAAAAACGGCAAAAGGAGCAAGTCCTTTTGCCGTTTTAGCTTTCTTGGAGTCGTCTGGCCAAGTGCCGAGTCATTAAAGCGCTTCAACGCCCCGGGCGGGCACCCGCCTCTGGCGGCAAGACCGGCGAATCATCGGGCAGTCCGATTCGATCGCGGCCTGTGCGATTGCTGCTCTGGTATGGTCAAGTTGGGGTCATCGACACTGCGCCGGCGACCGAGGTGCAAAGGGGCCGCGAAATTTTCGCAGCCGGCAGCCAACAGCAAGGCGATGACTAATATTCGGCGCATGGGCGCGGTCTCCTTCCCCCGAGCTTAATCGGTGCATCCCATCCATTATCGGATCGCCGGGACTGGCAAACCTTGCCTAAATGGAAATAATATGCGCAAGCAAAGCGAGGCGCGGCGTTTGCAACTTAGACAACCGCTCCATCTTATCGCGACGGTCGGTTGGTTCCAGCCAAAAGCCGGGATATAATAGACATAGACCGGAAAATCGAAAAGAGGTGCATCATGCGAAACTTACTATTCACTTGTCTAGCGGGATTGCTGCTGGCCACCGCTGTTTCGGAGGTTCAGGCGCAACGGTTCGTTTACCGCAACACCTATGTGACGCCTACGCCATATGCGGGTAACTTCCGCAACACCGTCACCTACGCCGCGCCTTATAACGCCGGCTCGGTCAGCACGGGCATCTACCCGACACCCTTT
This sequence comes from uncultured Planctomycetota bacterium, assembly GCA_963750865.1. Taxonomy (GTDB): domain Bacteria; phylum Planctomycetota; class Planctomycetia; order Gemmatales; family Gemmataceae; genus CAVVSQ01. The sequence continues at coordinate 1,907,456 of CAVVSQ010000001.1, read as the reverse complement.
GGCTACAACGCCTATTCCACCACGACCACGGTGATCCAGCCCGTCTACTCAGGCCCTTATCACTCGATCATCTGGGATCCGACTACATTGACCTACAAGTATGTCAGCGGCTCTACCAACACTCCCAGCTACAATTACAATATCCCCAGCCCCTACAATCCGTACTTGCCATATTGATCATGGTTAGCCGCGATGCGCAGCGGAGCGCGGGGTGGAATCGTCCCCCACCGTGCTCCGCTTCCGCGTTACGGCTAACCAATGTCGCATCAATTGCCCCCACGCTCCGCGAGCGGACCGACCGGCGCCACGCGAGCGCCAGCCGCCGCACGGGTCGCATCCAATAACCACGTCGCCCCCGGCGGCATGCTCAAGCCAATGGTCAAGATCGCACACATCACCAGCATCACCAGCGCCGGCCGATTGTGCGGCACGACAATCGGTTTCACGGAACTGCGCAAATACATGACGGCCACCAAGCGCAGATAATACCAACCGCCGATGGCCGCATTGATGACGCCTAAAAAGGCGAGGATGGTGAAGAGCTGGTTATGCTCGCCGGGAACCGCGACCGCGCCAAAAAAGACCAGGAACTTGCCGGTGAACCCCGCAGTTAGCGGTATACCAATCAGAGCTAAACAGGAAAATGAGCCATCAGGAGGGCGATGCCCGGATGCGTTTGCATAGATTCCCGCCAGGTCATCGACCGTTTCGAGCGGCCGATCGGGCGTGCTCAAATAGCTGATGACGGCGAAGGCGCCCACGGTCATGACGCCGTAGGCGACCAGATAATAAAGCAGCGAAGCCGACGCCGTCGGGCCCGTCGCCGCGCCGGCGAGGAAAGGCGCGGAGGCGAGGGCGATCAGCATATAGCCGGCATGGGCCACGCTCGAATAGGCCAGCAGCCGTTTGAGATTATCTTGCAGCAAAGCAAGAATATTGCCCAGGAACATCGTGATCGCGGCCAGAAACCAAAGCAGGATCGGCATCTGCTCGCTTAACCCCGTGCCGATCAAGTCATTGCGGGCGCCAAGCCCTTCGGGCATGACGAAGCCGAAAACGCGCACAAGAGCCACGAAGCCGGCCAACTTCGGAATGAATGCGAGAAACGCGGCGCCGACCGTGGGGGCTCCCTGATAAACGTCGGGAGCGTAAAAATGAAAGGGGGCGGCGGTGATGCGAAAGCCAAGCCCGGCCACGACCATCACCAGCGCGACTTGACCGATCACGGGAACATCGCGCGCCGGTTGCCTGCGTGTTGAGCGTGTGCAACAGCGCCGAGATATTGGTTGTTCCGCACAGGCCATAGAGATAGCTGAAGCCGAAAAGCAACAGTGCCGAAGAGAAGATACTCAAAAGGAAGTATTTGAGAGCCGCTTCTTGGGCCGCCTCATCGTGGCGAGGCAAATAAAGCATGACATAGGTCGGGATGCTCACGAGCTCCAGCGCCAGAAACAGCGTCACCAGATCGTTCGCCAGCGCCGTCAAGCAGACCCCGGCGATGGTGACGAGCAAGCAAGCGTGGTGATCGGCCGCCTGACGGTCGGGAAGCTCTTGCCAAGCGAAGAGCACCAAGATAATGCCGCCCGACATGGCGATCATGCGAATCAGCGTCGCCAGCGCGTCAAAAAGCACCGGGTTGCCGTAAAGCGTCTCGCCGCTTGGTAGCGGCGCGGGCGCCAGGCCAGTCACCACCAGGGCAACGACCAAACCAACGAGCGCGACCGTGGCCCACAAATGCCGGCACGCTTTGAACGTGCCGCCGATGAACAACGTGCACGCCGTGGCGCCCAGGATCATCTCCGGAAGCAAGTGCCGAAACACTCCCGCCAGCGCATCACTATGTTCATTCATTGATCGCTATCTCCGTGGACAAGTCGCTTTCCTCGCTCGGCTTTTTTCGCGCCACTTGCCACTCGCCCTCGCCACTTCTTCGATGCACGATGTCCGCGATGATGGCCAAATCTTGACGGGCCACGTCAATCACCGGCTGCGGATAGACGCCCAAAAACAAGCACAGACCCATGATTGGTGCCAGCGTCAGCAATCTCTCGGCCATCCAGATCGAGGATTGCATGTCCCGCGTGCTCGGGTTCCTTGAGCGGTCCAAAGAAAACCAGTTGCAAGAGGGTCAGCAAATACCACGCGCCGAGCAAAATGCCCGCCGTGCCCACAATCGCCAGAGTGGGGCGCACCTCGAACATGCCGAAAAACACCAGGGTTTCGCCGACGAAGCCGTTGAGGCCCGGCAATCCGACGCTCGACAGGCTGATGAATACCATGCAGAAGGCAAGCAGCTTGAGCTTGGAGCCCATGCCGCTGTAATCGCCCATGTGCCGGGTGTGGTAGCGTTCGTAAAGCATGCCGACGAGCAAAAACAGACCCCCTGTGGACAGGCCATGATTGATCATTTGCAGCAAGCTGCCGGTCAGGCCGGCCTCGTTGAGGGCGAACATGCCGAGCATGCAAAAACCTAGATGGCTCACGGAACTGTAGGCGACGAGCTTTTTGAAATCGTCTTGCGCCAGCGCGCATAACGCACCATAGATGATGCCGACCACCGCCAAGCGTGCCGATGAGGGGCACGCCGATGTTGAGGCAGGCATCGGGCGTCAGCGGCAGCGCCAGCCGCAAAAAGCCATAGGTTCCCATCTTGAGTAGCACTCCGGCCAACAGCACGCTTCCCGCCGTCGGAGCCTCGACGTGCGCCAGCGGCAGCCAGGTGTGCATGGGGAACAGCGGCACCTTGATGGCGAAGCCGGCGAACATCGCCAGGAACACCCAGACTTGGAACGTCTGCCAAAAATCCCGGTCGTGCGGCAGGTTGCGCGCCAGGTTTTCATTGACGATGCGCACCAGGTCGGGAATCGCGAACGTGAGTGCCTGCTGGCCCATGGGCGACTTGTGGTAGCACGCCACCACGACGGCCAGGAGCGCCAGGAAGAATATGACGCTGCCGGTCAACGTGTAAATGAAGAACTTCCGGGCCGCATGACGCCTTTCCGGCCCCCCCCAAATGCCGATGAGAAAGAACAGCGGCACCAGCGTCAGTTCGAAAAAGACGTAGAACAAAATCACATCAAAAGACAGAAAGACGCCGAGCAGACCCGTTCCAAGCAGAAGCAGCCAGGCGTAATACTCGTTAACGCGCTCGCCGATCGCCTTCCAGGAGATCAACACCGCCGGCACCATGAGCACGGCGGTGAGGACGATCAGCCAAATGTTGATGCCGTCCACGCCGACATAAAACTGCACGGCCCCCAGCTTGCCGAAGTCGATGAGATTCCACGTCGTCTTGTGGGGATTGGCCGGATCGGTGCCCGGCACCATCTCCGGCTGAAAAGTGTGCGCCGTCGCCTGTCCCGTCTCCTGCCTCGCTTGCGCAAAGTGGACCATGATCGCGCAAGCCATGGCAAGATTTAGGAAGGTCGCCGCTAGGCTCAGCCAACGAATCAGCGCTGCCCGTTGGGTGCCGAGCAGTGCCACCACGATGGCAACGACCGCGGGCACGACCAAAAGGGCCAGGAGCATTATTCGGTCCGCATCCATTCCATTCCCTCGCCCGGGATCCAGGGCAACTGGGTGCCACGGGCACCATCTGGTGCCACGGGCAGCTTGCCTGCCCGTGCAAGCCCGATTCAACCTCTGCTTGCAAGCACGAGCAGGCAAGCTGCCCGTGGCACCCGTTAGTTGCGCAGCAGCACCGACAGCAAAAACCCGCCCAAACCCAGAGCCATGAGCAGGGCATAAAACTGCACGAGTCCATTCTGCACGGGACGCAATAAATAACCGACGAACGCGGGAACCTGCGCGAACAGATCGACCAGACCGTCGATCAGGTATTGATCGAGGACGCGCATGAGCCAGGCGAACCCTTGCAAGGGCCGCACGATGAAGGCGTCGTAGAGCTCGTCAATGTAAAACTTGTTGCGCGATAGTTCGTAAAGGCCGCGTACTTTGAACGCCAGCGCCACGGGCAACATCGGCTTCTTGACATAGAAGAGATAAGCAACCCAGACGCCGCCCAGGGCGATCAGGCTGCTGACGATCATCAGCAGATAATTGTGACCGTGCTCACCCGCGAACGGCAGCAATGCCGGGAACGATTGCCGCATCCAATGTTCATCGAGAAAATCGCCGAGCAAATCCGTCGGACCGACGACAATGCCGGCGAACACGGCGCCGACGGCCAGGACGCAGAGGGGAATGGTCATGATGGCCGGCGACTCGAGGTTCTTGGGCTTCGATTGGGCCGGTGCTGATTCGGCGGGAGCCGCGCCTTGCTCGGATTCGTGCGCGTGCTCGGCATGGCCATGCGGCTGGTGCGCTTCGGAGGGGATTTTTTCCGGTCCCCAAAAAGTCTTGAAATAGACGCGAAACGTGTAAAACGCAGTCAAGCCCGCAGTCACCAGACCGCTGTAGAACAAGATCGTGTAAATAACAGACCCATACTGGCCCGCTTCATGGGTCACCGAGAGGATCTCGTCCTTGCTCCAAAATCCCGACAGCAGCGGCACGCCCGCCAGCGCCGCCGCGCCGCACAGGAACGTCGCATGTGTCACGGGCAATGCCTTGCGCAGGCCGCTGAACTTGCGCATGTCGATGACGTTGCCCATGGAATGCATGACGCTGCCGGCCCCCAGGAAAAGCAGGGCCTTGAAAAAGGCATGCGTGAAGAGATGGAAGATGGCCGCCACGACGGCCAACCCTGCCAACGACCCAGCCGTCACGCCGCTCCCTAGTGCCAAGAACATATAGCCAAGCTGGCTGACCGTCGAATAGGCGAGCACGCGCTTGAGGTCGGTCTGTGTCAGCGCAATAATGCCGGCCAAAAGTGCCGTGAAAGCCCCGATGCAGGCGACCACGAGTTGCGCTTCCGGCGCACGGCCAAAGAGCGGCGTGCACCGCGCCACCAAATAGACACCCGCCGTCACCATCGTGGCCGCGTGGATGAGTGCGCTGACCGGCGAGGGCCCTTCCATGGCGTCCGGCAGCCACACGTGCAGCGGGAATTGCGCCGACTTGCCGGCGGCGCCCATGAAAAGCAACAAGCAGGCCGCCACCAGCACGGCGTGATTGGGAGCATCAGCGGCGGCGGCGAAAACCGTCGCGAAGTCGAGCGCATGGCCGAACGACGACCAGAGAACCAGAATGCCGATAAATAACCCAATATCACCGAGGCGCGTGACCAAAAACGCCTTGCGGGCGGCGGCGGCCGCGGCCGGCTTGGCGAACCAGAAGCCGATCAGCAGGTAGCTGCACACGCCGACGCCTTCCCAGAACACATACAGCAGGATGAAGTTGTCCGCAAGCACCAGACCAGTCATCGCGAATAGGAACAGACTGACCTCGGCGAAATAGCGCGGATAGCCGGGGTCGTGGTGCATGTAGCCGGCTGAATAAATCGCGATGAGCGTGCCTATGAACGTCACCGTCACCAGCATCACCGCGGTCAAACCGTCGGCTTGCAAAGAAAAATCGACGTGGACATCGCCGGCCGAAAACAAGGTGTAATAGGCCTGCGCTCCATGAAAGCCGCGACCCACCGCCAACAGCGTCAGCACCGAGAAAAAACACGCCCCGACCGCGCCGGCGACGCAAACCCAGTGGCTCCTCTCGCGCAAAACACGGTAGCCAAAGACCGCGATCAAAACGCTCGCCAGCAGCGGCAGCGCCGGAATCAACCAAAGATAAGAGCGTGGGTCATCGAACATGAAATCTCTCAAAAAAACCAACAAGAGCCGCGCACGAAGTAAGCGGTCCGAGTTGCACAAGGAAAAACCGCTTACTGCGTGCGCGGCTCCTTTTTGCGCGGCACTCATACCGGCGGTCCCACATAACTTTCGGCACTCACCGCGCCATTCATGGGACGCACGCCCGCAATCGGCAAATGCGGCTGCGCCGGTGGCACGGGGGGCAGCGGCAATGGCTCATCGTCGAGAATCGGTTCCTGCCCCGCCTCGCGCAACTCTTGCCAAAGACTCACGTCCAAAGATTTACCTCGGCGAAACAGCATCAAAATCAGCGCCAGAGCAAGAGCGGCCTCACAGGCGGCGACCGTGACGATAAAAAGCGTCAGCACTTGGCCGCCCAGATTGCCCCAATAATGGGCAAAGGCTACCAGGTTGATGGTGACTCCCTGAAGCATCATTTCCGCCGAGAGGAACATGATGATCAGATTGCGGCGCGCCAAAAAGCCGATCGTGCCCAATCCAAAAAGGATGGCACCGATCATCAAATAGCTTTCCAGGCTGACGGGGGTCATCGCAGCCCCTCCGCGTGCCGGCCGGCAATGGCGATGGCGCCAATCGTGGCTACCAGGAGCAACACTCCGGCGAGCTCGACCGCGACGAGGTAATCGGAAAAGAGGGCGGTGCCGACGCCGGCGACGTTCCGCGCCGGCAGACGTTCGCCGACCTTACCGTTCTGGATTTCGGTAAACGCCGCGTTGGGCGGCACGCCGCTTAGGGTCGAAAGCTTGATGTCGCTGGCGGGCGGCAAACTGCCATGCGTCAAGCGGCGCTGGGCGGCCACCGCTAGAATTTGCCGGCTAAAAAGCTGCAATTTTGCCAAGCTGCTTCGGCCATTCAGCAGTGCGCCCGCGGCCAACCAAGGCACCGGCCCGATGTGAATTGCGGTAGTGCTCACCGTGCTGGCGCCGAGAATGGCTAAGCCGGTGGCGGCTTCTTCTTTGCCGATTCCTTGCCAGGCGGCTTCGAGGTTCGCCAGCGTATCCTCGCCCGGCAAAAATCTGCTGAGCCGATCAACTAAAGGAAGCGTTGGGCCCTCGCGCGGACGTTGCGCCGGATCGCCCAAGACCGCATGCACCTCCCGCTCGGATCGAGCCTCGGCGACTTGCCGAACTTGGCCGAGCAATTCATCGAGCTCATGGACATCGTAATTTCGGTGCAACACGCACAACACCGCCCCCATGAGCACAAAGCCCGCAAGGCTGGCTAAAAACGGCTCGCGCGAGCGTTGGTCTGCCGCGGTCTGCCCCGCTTGTTGTGCCAACATGATGACGAATAAAAACGTCACGACGATCGCCCCAGCGTAAATAATGATCGTCGCCGCCATCAGAAACGGCGCCGCCTGCAGCAGAAACAGTCCGCAGGTGCTCAAAATGACCAGCGCAAACGCAAGGGCCGCATGGACAGGATTTTTTTGTGTAATCAGCATGGCGCCGCCCACGACCGCGAAACCGGCGAACGCGTAAAAGAGAATCTTCTCCGGCAACACCGCCTCCAAGCGAACCGCGAACCAACCCGCCAAGAGCAACGCCGCGCCGGCGCAAATGCCGCCGAGAATCGGCGCTGACGCCGCACGCGCGGCAACAATAAATAAATGCCGATAAAGCCCAAGGCCACCGGCAGCAGAATTGGCCAGTTCGCGCGAAGCAATTCAGCCAACCTGGAAAAGCCGGCATCGGCGCCAAAAAGCGTCATCGCTTGCCTTTCGTTTACAACTTCGGTTCCGACGAAATACTCAGCGGCCCGCGCCGCGTACGGATCGGATCGGTGCCGTCTTTCACTGTTTTGTCGAAGACGCTCAGCAGCTTTTCCTTGTCGTACATCATCTCCTCACGGCTAAGTCCGGTGAGGTCAAAAAGTTGCGTCAACTCGATCGCGTCGCACGGGCAAGCCTGCTCGCACATGCCGCAGTAGATGCAGCGCAATTCATCGATCACGAAAACTTCCGGATATTTTTCGCGGTCCGGCCAAGGCGACGGCGCTGCCACGATGTCGATGCAGCGGGCGGGGCACGCGGTCGAGCACATGTAACAGGCGACGCACTTCACCCGGCCCTCTTCGTCTCGGTTGAGCCGATGGACGCCACGGTAGTTGGGCGGCAGCTTGGGCGCTCCTCGGGAAACTGTTGCGTCACCTTGGGGCCAAACATGTGCTTGAGCGTGGTTTGAAACCCCTGCATGATCGCCGGCAAATAGAGCTTTTCCGCGAGCCCGATCATGGGCGGCTGCACCCACGTCACATCGCTATCCGCAATCGGCATCGTTATGTTCTCCTAAAGCCACCCAAGCATTCGGATTCGGGTGCCATGCCCACCGCATTTGGGTGGGCATGTTTGGCAGGTGCCGGATGCCACGGGCAGCTTGTCTGCCCGTGGCACCCTCGGAGTCGCTGCCTTAGCCTCGCAATGACACACGCGGACTCGTCGCCGGCATGCGCCGCCAACGCCCCATAACCCACCAACGCCGCGACGGACGCCGGCAGCAGCCACCACAGGCTCCAGCCAAGTTCCTTCACCACCATCACCAGCACCAGATTGACCAGGGCGAGCGGGATGAAAACCTTCCACGCCAGGCCCATGAGTTGGTCAAAGCGAAAGCGCGGCAACGTCCAGCGCACCAGCATGTAAAACAGGATCAGCAGCGTGACCTTGCCGGCGAACACGATCAGCTTGATGAGCCAATGTGCGTCAGGCTCCGCCAGCCAGGGCAAATGCCAGCCGCCGAAAAATAGGATGACCATCAAAAAGCTGGTGGTGATCATGTGCGTGTATTCGCCGATGAAAAAGAAGGCCAGCTTGAAGGCGTTGTATTCGGTGTGGTAGCCGCCGATGAGTTCTTGCTCCGACTCGGGCAAATCGAACGGCAAGCGGTTGCATTCGGCAAAGGAGCTGATCATGAAAAGCAAGAAAGCGAGCGGCTGGTAAAAGATGTTCCAGCTCAAGATACCGCCGGCCGCCTGGTGGCCGATGATGCGTTCGAGATTGAGCGAGCCGGTGATGAGCACCACGCCCAAAATGGATAGTCCCAGCGGAATCTCGTAGCTGATGATTTGAGCGCTGGAGCGCAAGCCGCCCAACATGCTGTATTTGTTATTGGACGCCCAGCCCCCAAGGATAATGCCATACACCGCGAGACTGGACACGGCAAAGACGAACAAGATACCGATGTCGACATTGGGAGCGATCATGAATTGATACGATGTCTTGTAAACGGCGGCTTCCGCATCATATCGAGCAACCGCGCTCGGCGTGCTCGCGCACTTGTGCTTGCGTGGCGGTGGCAGACAACGGAGGCGGCGGGAGCGGAGCGGCCTGAGTCGCTCCGAACGGCACGACGGCAAAGGCGAGCATGGCCGTCGTCAGCGCGATGCACGGGCGCCAAAATGAACAGCGTTTTGTCCGCGTTCTTCGGAATGAACTCTTCCTTGAGGATGAACTTCAAACCATCAGCGAGCACCTGCAATAAACCATACGGGCCCACGCGGTTGGGGCCGATCCGATCCTGCATGTAAGCGCATATTTTTCGCTCGACGTACACCAAGAATCCGGCCGTGCCTTGCAAAGCACCGAAAACGACGACGATCGTGAGCAGTGTGAGCCAGAGATTAAACTCGTGCATGAATCCGTTCCTAAAGTAATCGGCGTGGTGGCACGCCTGAGGTAATCCGATGGGCGTGGCTTTCTGTGGGTAGCCCACGCCCTTCGGATTACCTCAGGGCGTGCCACACATCAGGCAGCACCACCCAATCTAATGCCGAACTCTCCGAGGTTGCCGTCTTTGAGCGGGGCGAAGTAGGGAACTTCCGCCGCCAACTCTTGGCGCATTGTCTCTGCGTGGAGCAGGCCGCGCCGCTCCATCAGGTCGAGGAACACTTGGCCATCGGTGCGCCCCAGGCCGCTGGGCCGGACCGACCAATAAATTGCCTGGACCAGGTTGGCGTGATTGACGAAACAGCCGTCCTTCTCCGCGAAACTCGCCGCCGGCAAGACATACTTGGCTGCGGCGGTGGCAGCCCCTGGAAATAAGTCTTGCACGACCAGCGTCGGTATCTTCTCGAGGTGGCCCATCAACGGCGCCGGCAACCAATCTCCCAAGCGGGGCGGGTAACCACCGGTAAGATAAAGCGCTTGCAAGCTGCCGGCCTGCGCTTGCTCAAGAGCCTTGTCGAAAGTACTGCACTTCGCCCTGGAAATGCTTTAAAATCTCTTCGATGCCACGCCGGTTGGGGCATTTCTCCGCATGAATGGTGAACTTGACCGGCTGAACCGGCCCGCCCCTTGCGATCCTTCGGATAGGTGTCATCCTCCCCCTGCACGGGCACCCAACCCAGATAGAGCCGCGCCTCCTGTCGACAGTCCCTTGATGTACTTCGCCAGCAAGATAACCTTCCTCGCACGTCAAATAAGGCGACAACACCGCCCCCACGCCCGCCCCATCCCGCCGCGCCGCCTCGGCAAACTCACCGCGAATCAGCGGAATAACCGTCTCCCACGAAACCGTACCTTGCACGTCCCCTTTTTCCTCGCTCTTCACCATTCTCTCATTCTCGCCACTCGCCACTCGCCACTCGCCACTCATTAGAGGTCCGCGCAGGCGCTGCCGCGCATTGATGTAGCTCGTAATCGAAGCGCCCCTCATCGCACATGAAATGGCCCTGCGATTGGGGATTGAAGCGGGGCCTGAGGCGATAAACGATGTCCTTGTTGGAATCGACGGTGATGCTACAGCCGGTGCTGCATTCGGGGCAAACGCTCTTTTGATCCTTCAAAAACCAGACACGCTGCTTGTAGAGAAAATCCTTGCTGCACAGTGCTCCGACCGGGCACAGGTCCACGACGTTGCCGGAGAGCTTGTTGTCGATTGGCTCACCCGGGAAGATATCGATTTCCGAATGATGGCCGCGGCTGACGACTTGCAATTCCGCCGTGCCCGAGATTTCGCGCGTGAAACGGACGCAGCGCGAGCACAGGATGCAGCGATCGGTGAATAGCGTGATGTGCTTGCCGATGTAGTCCTTGTTGGGGGGCAGGTTCTTGGCGTCAATCATCCGGCTGCTGGAGCGGCCGAAGCGATAGCTGTAGTCTTGCAGCAGGCATTCGCCAGCCTTGTCGCACACCGGGCAATCGAGCGGATGATTGAGAAGGAGCGATTCGAGCGTTTGCTGTTGCGCATGCACGGCCTTGGGGCTGTTGGTGATAATGACCGTGCCATCCTTGGCCGGAGTCTGGCAACCGGGCACGACCTTGGGCTGCATGGCCACGCTGCCATCGGGTTTCTTGTCGCCGACCTCGACCAAACACATGCGGCAACTGGCGACGACCGAAAGAGCCGGATGCCAGCAATACGAGGGAATCGTGACGCCGCCGCGCTGCGCCGCCTGAATCAGATTCAGTTTGTCGGCGCCGATGTCGACCGGCTTGTCATTGACGATGACGACGGCCATTAACGTCCCTTCGCCTTGGGGGCCTTTTTGAAATCCTCTTCGTTTAACCCATCCACGTGGCCGTCGCCGAAGAGTACCATGCGGACGCCCTGCCGGTCGGCGTCGGTTTCGTAGGCGAGGACCGTGTTCGAGTCGCCATTTTCAGCCAAGGCACGACGGTTTACGCCCCAGATGAACGTGATCCATTTGTTCTTCAGAGCTTCGTTGATGGGGTTGATATTTTGGTAATAGGGACCAAGCTCTTTTTGGTCTTTCGGTCCGCGGTTCTCGACCACTTCGAACTGTTTATAGGCGATGCCGAGTTGCCTCAACGAATTCTGGATTTCGGTGACTTCTTTGGTCCGGCCCAAGCCGCCGACCGGCGCTTTCTTCACGATCTCCGGCTCATCAACTTGGGCGACTGGCTGCTCGACCTTGGGCTATGGCTCGGCCCTACGTTGCACGACCTTGTCCTTGGCGGTGCCGCCGCCCGCCATCATGATAATCAAGACAATAACAATGATCACGACCACACCGCCAACCGCTGCACCGATCAACAGTCCGCGGTTGCTGGCGGCCTTTTTCTTTTTCTTCTTCCTGGGACGTTCTTCTTCCTCTGGTTCATCCTCTTGAGCCGCGGCGGCCGGATGGGCCGCGGCTTGGTGGCGGTGACGCCCGTTTCAGTGACCGCCTTTTTCCCCGGAACCGCGATAACGGCCGCGCAATCCGGGCACTTGATCTTGCGACCAGCCAGCTCATCCTTGACCTTGAGCGCGCGTTGGCACGCGGGACAAGTTAAGGCGATGGCCATGAAACACCTCCGGCGACGCGAATCTGAAGTCTCGTTGTTAATGTATCCATCGTAGGACGGGCGTCCCGCCTGTCCGAAAACCGGCGGGACGCCGGTTCTACGTTAATGCGAGCAACTCCGGCGACGCCCGGCTTTTACTTCCTTTGCCGATCCACTCTTCGAGTTCCGGACGAAACTTGGCGATGGCGTTTTTCACCGGCCAGCCGGCGCCGTCGGCGAGGCCGCAGATGGTCGTGCCGGGCATGATGCCGATCGACTTGGCGATGTCGTCGAGAATCTTCAAGATCATCGAGCCGTCCCTGGCCCGCACGAATGCGGTCAAGCATTTTCATCATCCAGCCGGTCCCTTCGCGGCAAGGGGTGCATTGGCCGCACGACTCGTGGGCGAAGAAGCGGCAAATGTTGGCCAGCACATCGACGATGCTGGTCGTCTCATCGAAGACCGTGACCGCAGCCGTGCCCAGACCAAGGCAGCCGACTTTGCCCGGACCGTTGAAATCGAGCGGCGTGTCAAATTCGCTCTCGGTCATGATGCCCATGCTGATGCCGCCGGGGATGCAGCCCTTGGCCTTGCGTCCCTTCCAGACGCCGCCGCCGTATTTGTCCACCAAATCGCGCACGCTAATCCCAAGCGGCAACTCGACGCAGCAAGGATTGTTGACATGGCCCGAGATGCAATAGAGCTTGGGGCCATAGCTGCCGGCGTCGCGCGGGTTTTTGGGATCGGGGGGGATACCGATGGATTTAAACCAATCGGCACCCCGGCCGACGATGTGCGTGACGCAGGCCAAGGTCTCGATATTGTTGACGACGGTTGGCTTGCGAAACGCTCCCTCGACGGCGGGAAACGGCGGCTTGATCCGGGGCCAGCCGCGCCGGCCTTCCAAGCTTTCGATCAGCCCCGTTTCCTCGCCGCAAATGTAGGCGCCGGCTCCGCGATGCAAGTACACATCGAGATTGACACCCTTGCCGAGAATGTTCTTGCCGAGCAAATTGGCGGCGTAGAGCTCGTCGATGGCTTTTTGCAGCACTCGGAAGGCTCTGCCATACTCATAGCGGATATACAGATATGCTGTGGTTGCCCGAGTCGCGTAACACGCCAGCAAGATACCTTCAAGCACCTGATGCGGATCCTCTTCCATGAGGATGCGATTGTTGAACGTGCAAGGCTCCGATTCATCGGCGTTGACGCACAAATAGATCGGCCCCGGATGATCCTTGGGCAGAAACGTCCATTTGAGACCGCAGGGAAACCCCGCGCCGCCTCGACCACGCAAGCCGGAACTCTTGACGACATCCACCACCTGCGCCGGCGTCATTTCAGTGATCGCCTTGGTAGCCGCGCCATAGCCGCCGTCGGCACGGTAGGCATCCAGCCACGGGCTGGCATGCTTTTGGATGCGTCGCAAGAGAACAGGTTCGAAATCGGGCATGAATGCTTATCTTCCTGAAAGAAGTCCTGCTTACGAACGTCCGCTTCCATTCGATCCTATTTTGCGGATTTCCACTTGCGTGCCTCCCTTGGCGATCTCTTCGAGCAGTTTTTTTCTCGCGTCTTCATAAGTGCCGCCTTGGGCGATGGCATAGCGGTCTTCGGGCTTGTTCCAAGCGCGCAGAAAACAGCCGCGTCCGTCGGGCGCCAGCCATGCATCGCCGTCCCAGCCCTGCGGAAGGCGCGAAGCCAGCGTCATGTCGTCCGCAAGGTAATCGGCCGGCGGTGAATCGACGACGGGTAGTTCTCGGTGTCCTTGATAGCGCATGGAGCCCTCCAATTTGCACTCGTTGGTCTCGACCATTGCGCGAGTAAGGCCCGAAGCGTCTCGCGTTGACAGCGCTCGGATTGCGCGCTTCTTGCACGGCACCGCCCTCAGCGGAATCGCTTCTCGGTCAATTTGAACGGTCGCCAACTTCCGGCCATTTACGAGAATCGTCGCGGGTCCAGGCTCAATGATGGCCATCTCCCCTTCCTCTATGGGACCGGCAAAAACGGTGTAGCCCTCGCGAAGTAAAAAGACATCCTCAATCGACATATGAAACGTCTCGTGCATCGTAGTGCCCTTGCAACAATTGCTGGAGGAGCGCGGCGTCCTCCGGCGATATTCCCAGCAGCCGACGATGGCGCAACATGAATTCTTTCACATGAATCTCAAGTTGAACGCTCGTGTTATTCCGAAAAAGCCCCAATCTTTCCTGCGTGCCATGAAGGAATTCCTCCAAGGCCTCGATCTTGCGAGGGTCCTCTTGGAGAACGATCAGTCCCGATAGGCACAAAGCGTTGGCCATGCATTTTTGAAGATTGCGCCGCTCGTCAGTCCCTTCGAAGGCAAAGCTCACTAGCCGACCCTTTTTCGTCATCGCCTGGAGAAGTTCCACGGAGGCCAATTCCTCTCCGCGTGTTTGCCCGTACCATTGAATTATATTATCCAGAAGGTCAGGCCGAACCGGGCCCTCGCGCTTGTCATTGACCATCACGGCCGGCGCACCTTCGCACGCTCCCAAGCATTCGGCGAATTCGAGTGTGATCGCGCCGTCGGTGGTCGTGCCACCGGGCTTTACGTCAAGCTTTCGACACAAGTTCGTCAACAACTCCTCGCCGCCACGCATCGAGCAGGCCAGGCTCCGACAAACCCATAACCGGGTCTTGCCGAGCGGATCATTCTCCTCGCGGAAGAACTGGTAAAAGGTCATCGTGTCATAAACTTCCGCGGCACTCAGATCGAGCATGTCCGCGATTTCCTTGATCGCCTCGCGCGGGACGCACCGCAGAGCATCCTGGACCATGTGTAGGGCGGGGAGCGTCACGGCTTGCTTGCTGGGATAGCGCGGCAAGTAATCCAGGATCTTTTGGCGGAGTTCATCAGTCAGGGCGGGCATTTATGCTTTCCATGTTTATCCGCGGGATTCGGAGTGCCTCAGCCCGCGGCTAGTGATGTCAACGGTCCAATTCCGCGGCGATGATGTTGAGGCTGCCCAGGACGGCGACGACGTCGCTCAGCTGGTGGCCGACGATCAAGTACGGAAACACCGCGAAATGGATGTACGACGGCGGCCGGGTGCGCGGCCCGGTAGGCGACGCCTGTGCCGTCGGAGACGATATAAAAACCCAGTTCGCCGTTGGCCGTCTCCGTGCACGCATAGACTTCGTCGACCGGCGGCGACCATTGCCGGTTGGGCATGACCAACTCGAAATGCTGGATCATGCTTTCGATCGACCGATAAACCGACGTCTGATCCGGAGGCCACCACCTTGCTGTCGACATCCACGTTCACCGGGCCGGCAGGCAGGTTTTCAATCGCCTGGTGGACGATCTTGAGGCTTTCGAGCATTTCTTGCATGCGCACCAGATAACGTGCGTAACTATCGCCTTCCGTGGCGCAGACGACTTTGAAATCGAAGTCCTTATAAGCCAAATAGGGCTCGTCTTTGCGAATATCACGAACCACGCCCGAGGCCCGCGCCATGGGCCCGGTGCAACTCAAGTCGATGGCCATCGCTTTGGTCAGAACGCCGATGCCGCGGGTGCGCTCGATGAATATGCGATTGCGGTTGAGCAGTCGCACCAAGTCGGCATAAGCCTTGGGAAACCCTTTAACGAAGGCGCGAACTTGATCGACGAAGGCATCGGTGACGTCGAAAACCAAGCCGCCGACGCGGGTATAGCTCGGATGAAACCGTTGGCCTGATGCCGTTTCGAAGATGTCGTAGAGCAGCTCGCGCTGGTAAAAAGCATATAAAAAGGCCGTGAACGCGCCCAAATCCAGCGCCGCCGCGCCGCAGCAAAGCAAATGATCGCTGATCCGCGCCAACTCGGCGATAATCACCCGCAAGTATTGACAGCGCGGCGTCAGTTCGATGCCCATCAGCTTTTCGACCGTATGGTGCCACGCCACCTCGTTGGCGGTCGGCGAAATATAGTTCATGCGGTCGACGATGGTGACATATTGATTGAAATCAAGGTCTTCACCAAGCTTTTCGAACCCCGAATGCAGATAGCCGATGTCGGGCACGGCTTTGACGACTGTTTCGCCGTCAAGCGTGAGCAGCAAGCGCAGGGTCGTATGAGTGGCCGGATGTTGAGGACCGAAATTGAGTGTCCAATGGTACTCGCTTTCGGACTTGCCCGAAAACGCTGATTCCAAATGCGGGGTTTGCAAATCCAGCGGCATGCGTCGCTCCGTCAGCTTTCCGCCCTGGTGAGAACCGGGAAATTGTGGCGCTCGCCCCGGCCTCGCAATGGGTAATCTTTACGCAGTGGAAAGCTCGTGAATTCCTCGGGCATCAAGATTCGCCGCAAATCGGGATGTCCTTCGAACACGATGCCATACATATCGTAAACTTCGCGCTCCATCCAGTCGGCCCCCTTCCAGAGAGAAAAAACCGAGGCGATCATCAAATCCGGCTCGTTCAAAAACGTTTTGATGATCAGGCGCTCGCCGGTGGCGATGTTAAGGAGGATGTACCAAAGACCGAACCGATCGCGGGCTCCGGGGTAGTTCAGGTAATCGGCGGCTCCCAGTTCCGCGAGTTGGTTGAAGCCGGCTTCTTGCTTGAGTACGCTCAGCATCTCGAAAAAGCCGCTCTGCCGGCATGTGAATCCGATTGTTGTCGCGAAATACTGATGTCGTGAAGCTCTCGGCGCCGAAGCGTTCTTTGAGGAGGTTGCAATGCGTCTCGAAAGCCATGGTTGGCAACTCCCTTCCCGGCGAAGCATATTGGATGGTGGGACGGCTCGATTGTGGGATGGCTCTCCTGAGCCGTCCGGCTAAACGACGGCTCAGGAGAGCCGTCCCACAAAGGTCAACAATTCTCGCGTTAATTCAAGCTCACGCGGCGCGACCTTGCGTAATCTCCTGGTGCCACGACAACATCGTCGGGAATCGCACCGTTGGGTAACGGGCCTTCCTGACCGGTGCGTCGCGAAATTCATGGCCGGTGAAGGTGCCGGTCTTTTTGATCTTTTCTTGCAAGTCGATGATCGACTGAATCAGCTGCTCCGGGCGCGGCGGGCAGCCCGGCACATACATATCGACCGGCATGAAACGGTCGATGCCTTGGACGACCGCATACGTGTCAAACACGCCCCCCAGACGAAGCGCACGCCCCCATCGAAATGCACCATTTCGGCTCGGGCATTTGCAGCCAAATCCGCTGGAGCACGGGCAGCATCTTCATCACGACCCGGCCGGCGACGATCATCAAGTCGCACTGGCGCGGACTGAAGCGCATCACCTCGGCGCCGAAACGCGCCAAATCGTGCTTGGAGGCCCCGGTGGCCATCAGTTCGATGCCGCAGCAGGCCGTCGCGAAAGGCATGGGCCAAAGGCTGTTGGAGCGCACCCAATTGGCCAAGTGATCGAGCTTGCTGAGCACGATGTTTTCCGGCAACTCTAACGCCATTTGAACACCCCTTTCCGCCAGTCGTAGATGTAGGCGACCAACAGGAGCAGGATGAAAGTCAGCACACACCAAAATACTGGACCGCGCAACACCGGCGGAATACCGCCTTCTTGATAGGCAACGACGGCCCAAGGATACAAGAATAGCAACTCGACATCGAACACCAGAAACATGATGGCGATGAGATAAAACTTGACATCGAAACGCTGGTGGGCGTCGCCGATCGGGTCCATGCCCGATTCGTAGGTCATCTGCTTGACGGGCGTTTTGAAGCGAGGACCGATGTTGTGGACGGCTATCATCGCGACAATGGCAAAAGCGACAATAACGGCCAGGTAGACAAAGATGGGATAGTAAGTGGCAAGCTGAAAGGTTGGCTCGGTCGGCATCGCCAGGCTCCAACTTTGTGATTCTTTTCACAAGCCCAGGCAAAAAAATTTTCGGGCGTCAAAGAGCCGCGGCACGTAGTAAGCGGTGAATCAGTGTCCAATTCCGCTCCCGCTTACTGCGTGCGCGGCTCTCGAAGCAGTTTACCGCTTCGAGAACTGGAAGGACTTGCGGGCCCCCTTGCGGCCATATTTCTTGCGTTCCTTCATGCGGCCATCGCGCGTCAAGTAGCCGGAATCGCGCAGGATCTTGGCCATGCCGCCGCCGGCTTCAGTCTCGGCTTCGGCCTGCGGTGCCGTGACCGAACATCGTCTTGAGCGCCCGTGCGACTCCCTGGCAGATCGCACCGGCCTGGCCGGTGATGCCGCCGCCGTGGACCTTGACGATCATGTCGAGCCGATTGCGCATTTCGGTGACGACGAGTGGGCCGACGACGGCCTTGCGATCCTTGTCTTCGGTAAAGAACTCTTCCAGGCCTCGGCCGTTGATGACGATCTTGCCGCTGCCATCGTGCAGTCGCACGTGCGCGACGGAAGTTTTGCGACGTCCGGTGCCGAGGTGATGTTGCTTTTTGCTCGCTGCTTCAGCCACGGCTCTATCTCCTGAGCTACTTTTAAACCTTGAGTTCCTTCGGCTGCTGCGCCTGGTGCGGATGATTGGCGCCTGCGTAAACCTTAAGCTTGTCCATCTGCTTGCGACCCAGACGGTTGCGCGGCACCATGCGGCGCACGGCGGATTCGATGATGCGCTCGGGATGCTTGTCGAGCACTTCTTGGGCTGTCTGCACCCTGAGGCCGCCCGGAAAATGCGAATAGGCGGCATACGTCTTTTGCTGCCATTTCTTGCCGGTGAACTTTATCTTCTCGGCATTGATGACGATCACGTATTCGCCGGTGTCCTGGTGCGGCGTGTATTGGGGCCGATGCTTGCCGCGCAGAATGTTCGCGATCGTCACCGCCAGATCGGCCGACCACTTTATCAGTCGCGTCGACGATGTACCACCCTTGCGGCACCTCGCCGTTTTTCGCCATGAAAGTTGACATGTCTCGGTTCCAAATTCGCTTCTATATCCAACGAACCAGTCTATGGGAACAGTTATGATAAGATGCCGCCTGCATCCGTCAAGGGCGAAACCGCGCTTGGCGAGCCGTGAGCATGAGCGACCGGTGAAATCATCCAGATCGTGCGGAGAGTACCGGGCGCGTAACGCTTCCGGCTCGCCAGTGCCCTTTGCAAGCGCATGGGCGAACGAGGCCGCCTCGACTACCATAAGCCGCAATTAACCCGAGGTTGACTATGTCGACAATTCCGCTCAATCCACGGCGTCACGCCCTGGGCTTACCCGCGGGCAGCGTCCGGGCGATGCACACGCTGCTGATCGTCGGCCTGTTTTGCGCCATGCTGTTGGTCAATACCAAGGTGCTGCTGCCGATCCCGCCCTATTTAATTTATCTTCTCTTCATGGTCCTGGGGCATTACTTCGCCCATCGCAGCGGCGCTGTCGCGGGTTCGGGCTATCATCCACTTTATTTGCCGCGCGGCATCGTGCGCTTGATCGTGATGATTGCGCTCATCGCCACGATTGGCTGGTGCCTCTACAACGATCCCGATAAGCTGCGCAATCAATTCGAGAAATCGATCGATCAACTCAAGCAAGAGCCGTATCTGCCGCTGAGTATCCTGGGCGCGTTCTTTCTTCGGCGTGCTGGTGCGGCGGTCGTGGGACGTGAGAATCCGCCTTACTTTTTGCAAGACATGGAAGCCTGGCTATCGCTCATATCCGTCGTCGGCTTGGGCGTGGCCGTGATTATTCACTTGGTTATCATGCCGTCGCTGGAAACGTGCGATATCGATGCCGCTGTGGGAAGCCGTGCTGGCCTCGATCATCGCTTTTTATTTTGGCGAGCGCTCTTAAGTCGCTGTTCTGCCACACCAACCCGAAGCGTAAGCGAGGGATCCCTCGCTCACGCTTCGGGTTGGTGTCGGCGATCATGCACCTACTTTTACAAGATTATCATTGACCGGGAGCCGCATTCGTTCATAATGAATTGACTGGTGATGAATTCCATTGGTCCGAGGCTTGCAAAGCGCGGGCCAATTGAATAAATCCATATAAGTAAGCACAGTTAATCGAAAGAGGTCCGCGGCTTCTGGGCAGCACAAGCATTTGCCGGCTCGGCCGTGGATATCCCAACCGACAGAAGTTTCGCACCACACCGAACAACCACGGGTTTCCCATGACGCTCTTTTGGTTCCTGATGGTGGCTCTGGTGCTGGGGGGCCTACTCGCAAGCCACTGGTATCTTGCCAGCCTCTGGTATCAGGAGACCAGACGCGGTATTGGCTATCGCAAAGTCCGTGTGCCGGTGCCGGTGCCGGCACGTGCACCCGAACGATGTTTAAGGTCAACGCCGCCATCCTTGGCTCCCGGCATTCATCCTTTCGCTCCGCCCGGCCTTAAAGCCCTGCGCGGCCTGGCCGATAACGGTTGCGGTTATTCACGCTGCGTCTCGTAAACGTTACGTTTTTGTCCTTTCTTTGCCTGTTGCTCTCCAAGAAGCATGCCGGATCACTTAGGAGTGACCGCCATGCCAGTTATGGAATGCGTGGTCTGGATCGTCCTGGCCGCCCTATTGAGCTTGAGCGGCGGCGCCGGCGCCGCCTGGTGGCTCATTCGTCGCGGCGATCGCGCCAATCTCAATAGCGCCGAAACCAGGGCCCGCGAGCTACTCATCCAGGCCGAACGAACTGCCGACAACATCCGCAAGGACGCCGAACTGCAAGCCAAGGACGAACTCTTCAAGAAGCGCGAAGAATTCAATCGCGAAGCCGAGCAAACCCGCAACGAGCAACGCGATCAGGAACGCCGGCTGGAAAAAAAGGACGACGCCCTCGAGCAACGCCACCAGGCCCAGCAAAAGAAAGAACGCCTTCTTCAGCACAACGAGAAAAAGCTGCACGAACGCAAGGAGGCCCTCGATAAACGCCTCAGCGATGCCGAAACCGCTGGTCCTGGAGCAGACGCAAAAAACTTCACGAGATCAGCAGCCTGAGCCGCGAGCAGGCGGAAAAGCTGCTGCTCGAGCGTCTCGACCAAGAGTTGGCCGACGAAATCGCCGGCCGCATCCATCGCCACGAAGAAGCGCTCAAGGCGGGCATGGAGGAAAAGGCCCGCAAGGTCCTGGCCATCTCCATCCAGCGCTATGCCGCCGAGCACACCGCCGACACCACCGTCAGCACCGTCGATATCCCGTCCGACGACATGAAAGGCCGCATCATCGGCCGCGAAGGCCGCAACATCCGCACCTTCGAGAAGGCGACCGGCGTCGATGTCATCGTCGACGACACGCCCGGCGTCGTCATCGTCAGCGCCTTCGACAACATCCGCCGCGAGACCGCCCGGCTCAGCCTCAACAAGCTCATCCAGGATGGCCGCATCCATCCGACCCGCATCGAGGAAGTCGTCAAGGAAACCCAGGAGGAGATGGAACGCCACATCCTCGAGCTCGGCAAGCAGGCCGTGCTTGGAGGCGAACGTCGGCTCGGTGCAATGAAAAGCTGATGCAGCTCCTGGGCCGGCTCAAGTTCCGCACCAGCTATAGCCAAAACGTGCTCCAGCACAGCCTGGAAGTGGCCGCCCTGTGCGGCCTGATGGCCGACGAGATCGGGCTCAATGGCATGCTCGCCCGTCGCTGCGGCCTGCTGCACGACGTCGGCAAGGCGGCCGATCACGAGATGGAAGGCGGCCACCCCAAGATCGGCGCCGAGCTCGCCAAGCGCTATCGGCGAAACCAGCAAGGAAGTTCTGCACGCGATCGCCGGCCATCACGACGACGTGACCATCGACCACGTCTACACCGTGCTGGTCGCCGCCGCCGACGCCATCAGCGCCGTCCCGTCCAGGCGCTCGCCGCGAGACGCTGGAGAAATACGTCAAGCGCCTGGAAGAGCTGGAGGCCCTGGCCTCCGGCTTTCCCGGCGTCGATCACGCCTTCGCGATCCAGGCGGGCCGTGAGCTGCGCGTCATCGCCAATGCCCATGTCTTGTCCGACAACGAAGCGACCAAGACCTGCCGGGAAATCGCCAAGGCCATCGAGCAGCAGCTCAATTATCCCGGCGAGATCAAGGTCACGGTGGTGCGCGAAACGCGCACGGTGGAGTTCGCTCGCTGAGGGCCGGCGATGCCGCTTGCGGAATCAGGCGAGATCCGCGGAACGCCCGCGCCAGCTCGCCAGCGGCAATTGCGGGGAATCGCCATGCGTATCCTTTTCCTCGGCGATATCGTTGGCCAACCCGGCGTCGACATGGTGCGTGCACGCCTTGCCGACGCTGCGCCAAGCCGAGCACATCGACTGCGTGATCGCCAACGCTGAAAACGCCTCAGGCGGCTCGGGCATGACGCCGCGCGTCTTTCGCCAACTGCGCGAAGCCGGCGTCGATCTCGTCACGATGGGCGACCACATTTACAAGAAGCAAGAGTTGATCAAAGTCCTCGACCGAAGACGACTGCATCTGCAAGCCCGCCAACTTTCCCGCCAAGCCGCTCCCGGCCGGCCCTACATCTGCCACGACGTTGGCGGACGGCACCGTCGTCGCCGTTTTCAGCTTGCTGGGCCGGACGTTCATGCGCCCCGTCGATTGCCCCTTCGAGGCGGCTGACCGAGTTCTGAGCGGAATTGGGCAGGCCGGACACGCATAATCCTCGTCGATGTCCACGCGGAAGCGACGGCGGACAAATATCTGCTGGGCCATCATCTCAAAGGCCGCGTCACCGCGGTCTTGGGCACGCACACCCACGTGCCCACCGCCGACGAGCAAATCCTTCCGCCCGGCACGGCGTTCATCAGCGATGTCGGCATGACCGGGCCGTATGACAGCATTCTCGGCCGCCGCATCGACCGCGTGCTGCACACGACCAAAACGTTCATGCCGACCGCGTTCGATGTCGCCGACGGCGACCCGCGCCTCGCCGGCGCCATCGTCGACTGCGATCCCGCCACGGGCCAAGCCTCCGCCATCCGCCGCCTCATGCTCGACGAGCGCGCCCTCCAAGCGCTCGCCCTCCAAGCCGCGGGATGAAGTACTCCGAATCCCGCGGATACCGTCACGCCAACCCACTAGGCTCCAACAACATCTCCAGATTCCACTTCACATCCTGATAATCCTTGTCGCCAAGCACAGCCGTCGATCCCGCGGTATCCAGCGGATCCGCCAATTCCACCCAACTTTTGCAGCCCACATAGGCCGGCGTCTCGGCAATCGTATGGATACTCGGCTGCTCGATAAACCCGCACCGCAAGCACATAAATGCCAGGCTCGCGATAGTTAAACCGTTGCCGCACCGTCTGCGTCCGACCAATAATGCAAGTGCGCCAACAGCAATGCCCTGGTCAGATCATGCACGCGATAAATGCCCGTCACGTCCGCCCAATGGCTCAGGCTCACCGTGCCCACAGCGGGGCGATCAGCTCTTCCGCTTCCTCAAGAAGCTGCTGGCTTCCGCGCGGATGCCCTTATGTTGTTGATGAACATATGTCGGATAAAGCCAAAATCGCGTGTGCTCGACGGAAAACTTGCCGCTGGTTTCCGCGATGCCCCCCTTGCGCAAGATAATTGCCTGCTTGCCCTCGGCGAGAGCGGAACAAATGAACGCCCATTCCTTGAAGGCCGCCTGGAGTTTCATGGAGTGCCTTTCAGGGATAAAAAACCGTCTCACCCATTGCCAAGAACATGTTGGTCATGAGGTCGGCTTGCCCCATCGAGCCAACGTGACCGTCGCAGTAAAGGAGGTTGAACACCTGCCCATGTCGATTCGATGGGTAGTGCGCGAAGCTGCTATCGGGCCAGGGCCAAGGGCCGCGCGGCATCCTCGGAGTCGCCGTATGTGAAGAGTCGGCACAGCCGGGCGTTTTGCCGTGGTCCCAAACGATGAGGATATTGGACGAGCCATTGCCGCTGGTGAGGTCGGTCAGCTTGTGCCCGTTGGGACCGCCATTGACATAGTTCATGCCATAGCTGACTTGAAACGGCTGATCGGTGGTCAGGTCGAATCCTGCGCGGGCACTGAAAGACGGCAATGTTTTGCTCGACGAAGGGCCAAAGGAGTCCGGCGGGATAGCCGCCGTTTTTGTAAGTGTTGTCGCTGTTGGGGTTGCCTTGCGCCTGGGTCGGCGAGGAAGGCGCCGGCCGATTGTCATAGGGCGCCGACCACACTTCCCGCGGGCCCGTCCACTTCGTGGCCGACGTCAGGCCGAAGCATTGCGCATCGGTGGTCGATGTGTCGCACTGGCGATAGCGTGGAAAGGTCTGGTAGACGGTGTGATACCCGTGAATGGCGATCCCGATCTGATGGAGGTTGTTGGCACACTGAGCCCGCGCCGCGGACTCGCGCACTTTTTGAACCGCCGGGACAAGCAACGCGATCAAAATCGCAATGATGGCGATCACGACCAAGAGCTCGATCAACGTGAAACCGCGGCGTTGGGTGGGAACAACCAAGTTATTCATCTCATCGGGTAATTGGTGGATTAGGCAATACGATAATGATGTCATTTTTATGAGATGCTCACGCCATCGTCCGGCATTCACGATGACCATCGTGCCGAGCGATGACGACAAACCGACCCTGGCACCCTTGGCCTTGACCGCGCTCCGCAAAGAGCGTATTCCCTGCCCCAGTCAATCCGAAAACTGCGCCCGTTGATGTTTGTCGAGACGTCGCGGAGGGGGAGGAGGCGGCATGGCTCGGTGCGGCTTCAAAACGGTGGCGCACTGGGCGGCTTGCTCGGTGCCCTCTTTCTTCTTTCAATGAGGTCCGGCGTCGTCGCGCAAGAAACTGCGCCGTTGTTTCCGGCGCCGGCACATTTGGCCAAACTTCTGACTCCGCAAGCAGTCGATGAACCCGCCAAGGGGGACGGCGGCGCCAACAGCAGCAAGGAGAAGGAAAATCGTCAAGACAAAGGCAAGGAGAATGGTGACGACAAAGGCAAGGACAAAAAAGAGGAGATGCAGAAGATCCTTCAACTCGTGGCTGCGGGCAAGATGACAGTGGAGGAGGCTCAGGCGAAGTTGGCGGAGAAACCGGAAGAGAAAAAGGAAGATAAGCGAAAGTTACTCCCCGAGGGATGGAACTTCCACGCTCAAACCACCATTATTTCTAGCTTTCAGCCCGGATTCGGTGCCCTTTATTCCGGTCCCAACAGTTTGGGCACGAACCGCGACCGCCGGGGAACGATTACCGCAGACCTTTATCTCGGCGTGCCATTATGGGACGGTGCCGAGTTGCACGCGGATTTGCTTATGTGGCAGGGCTTCGGCCTGAGCAACAGCTTTGGCCTCGAGGCCTTTCCGAATTCGGACGCCTACAAAGCCGGCACCGTGGATCCCAGATTCATGTTGTCACACTTCTTTGTTCGCCAAACCTTCGGCCTGGGCGGGGAACAGGAGGACGTGCCCGACGGCCCCTTCACGCTAGCCGGCAAACGGGACGTGTCGCGGCTAACCCTGACCGTTGGCCGCCTTAACATGGCGGAGCTTTTCGACTACAACACCTACAACCATGATCCGCATACGCAATTCATGAATTGGGCGAGCTCCATGCTCACCTGGGATTATCCCGCCGATACCGTCGGCTTCACCACGGGAATTGCCTTCGAGCTCAATCAGCCGGATTGGGCCGTGCGCTATGGATGGTTTCAATTGCCCAGCCATCCGAACGGTTTCACCTCCGATGACCGGATCTTCATGTGGCCCGTCGAGCCTGGGGAGATCACGTCCGACGGGGAGTTTTGGAAGCAATGGGGAATGATGCTGGAATTGGAACGCCGTTGGCGCGTTGAGGATCATCCTGGAGCCATCCGGCTTCAGGCATGGCTCGACCATGGTTTCCTTGCCAGCTATAATGCGGCGACCGCTCTTCTGCTCGCCTCTCCGCCGCCTCCTAACACCCCTGCAGGAGCCGGAAATAACCGTTCCAGCGGCCGCTTTCGGCTTCCATTACAAATACGGTTTTGGGGTGAATGGGGAACAGGAGATTGCGAAGAACGTCGGCCTGTTCGGGCGGTTTGGCTGGCAAGATGGCCATATTGCGGCGGCGACGTACACCGACGCTGACTGGACGGTACAGCTGGGCCTGAGCGTCAAAGGCGCCGCATGGCGCCGTCCCGGCGACACCTTCGGTCTTGCCGGAAATTTGGTCGGTGCCTCCTCCCAACAGCAAGCCTTCCTGAAGAGCGGGCGGCACGGGCCTTCTTAACGGCGACGGCAACTTGAGCTACGCCCGCGAGAAGTCTTTGGAAACGTATTATGATTTTGCCATCGGAAAGAGCTGTCACTTGGCGTTCGACTACCAGTTTTTCGCTGACCCGGCGTTCAACCGTGACCGAGGCCCGGTCAATGTCTTCCAGGCAAGACTCCACTGGGAGTATTAAACCTAGTCACCGCTTGGATCACAGTCTCGCTAAATTCGCGCCAATCTCTTATTGAATAGTCGAAATCCGTATGTTGCGAAAGTTCAAATCCGTCGTCGGATCGTGTCCCTGCAAGCTGATATGCCCCGCTTCCAACCGGCAACCAGTGCGGGCATTGTCGCTGAGCGGGCGGTTATCGGTCCAATCGGTCAGTTGAATGCCATTCACCCAGGTCATGAAGTGGTTGCCGCGGGCCAGCACGGTCATCGTGAACCATTCTCCATCCTTGGCCACTTCTTTGCGTGCCGGCTGTCGGCGATAAATCGCGCCGGTGCCGTAATCGACCGCGGTGAATTTCTCCTTGCGCTTGCCGAGCAATTTATGCGTTACTGAGTCGTAGTCTTCCAGCGTATACGTCTGCGTCGGTTCCTTGGTGAACTCATTGCGAATTTGCGCTTCGTAGCCGTTTTGATATTCGTCGGCCCGGCAGCGGAAAAACACGCCGCTGTTGAGGTGTGAGCCATTGCTTTTGCACTCGATTTGCAGCACGAAGTCGCCGTATTTGTCGTTTGTTTGCAAGTCGCCCGGTCCGTTTTTGATATGGATGGTGCCGTCGGGGGTGACGCTGAAGCGTGATTTCTTGCCTGGAAACTCATGCCAGCCGGAGAGGTCTTTGCCGTTGAAAAGCGGATGATAACCATTGAATCGAAGCTTCACGTTCTTCAAATAAAGCACCGATCCCGGGGGCACGCTGAAAGCTAAATCCGTTCCGGCTGCCAATCCTTGCGTCGCATTGAGGCCTTTCCAGGTCATCCAAGGGTTTAAGTCTGTTGCCCTCGGCCATGGCAACTTGTGAGTTGGCAAACCAATGGATGTTGGGAAGTCAGGAGTTTTCCAATTAACGCGGGCGCCACGGTTTTTGCCGACTTCCATGTACTCGAATTCGACCTCGGCGTCTTGAAAGTCGCCCGGTGTGACGTAAAAGCCCCACTTTCATGCCGTCACCTTGGATAGCGAGCTTCCCATCGATCACTTGTATTTTGCCGTCCCCGCGCCAGCCGAATTCGCTCGCGCCATCGAATAGAAGCACCCAGCCCTGGGCAACCTCCTTGGGGGTCAACATGTTCGGCGCTGCGTCGGCAATCACCGGGGCCGTCAGCAAAAAAACAACGTATAACAAAGATCGCATGGCAAACATCCTCACAACCATCCAATTACCGCTGCTCTATGGATTAGCTCCATGATGTCCCGCCTCAGTCCCTTTCTATTCCTTCTTCCGCTGGCCGGCGCCGGGCAAGTACCCGAGACTCCCAAGGACGCCATCCGCGCCGTTCTGGATGCTCAGGTGAAAGCCTGGAACCGAGGCGATTTATCCACGTTCATGCAGGGATATTGGCAGGCGCCGGAATTGACCTTTTTCTCAGGCAACACCAAAACGCGGGGCTGGCAGGCGACCCTGGAGCGGTATCAAAAGAAGTATCAAGGCGACAACAAGGAGATGGGCCAACTCGCCTTCAAGGAAATCACAATCGACGTGCTCGGATCGGACTATGCGCTCGTGCGTGGCCGATTCGAGCTGCGCCTGAACGGCACCACTGCCACCGGCTTATTCACGCTCATTCTCAGGAAACTGCCCGCCGGGTGGCGCATTGTTCATGACCATACTTCCGTCTGATCCGGGTGATTTTGCTTGCTCTTGATATGCGCTGGCCTTATTCTGAATTGGCCAAAGCGATTAGTGCACCGAGACACGGCGATTGATGTGGGACGGCTCTCCCGAGCCGTCCATCAGACGAACGGCTCAGGGGAGCCGTCCCACACACGCATCAGCCGCAACGTTGCTTGACGCGTGGCTTCGCAAACACCCGCCAGCTTGCCTTCCCGCCTTTCGAGGTCTGCTTGATGATGGTTTTCACTTTTTCGGCGATTTCGCTCCTTGCGTTGGCCGCTAACTTTGATCCATCCGCTTACGTGAGGGCGCGCCCGACACCGGTCGCATCCGCGCCTTCGTTCCTCAACGACGTCCTGCCACTGCTGACGCGCCTCGGTTGCAATCAAGGCGCCTGCCACGGCAAGGGAACCGGACAAAACGGGTTTCGCCTATCCCTCCGCGGTTATGCGCCGGATTGGGACCATGATTGGTTGACGCGCGAATACGAAGGCCGCCGGGTCAATCGCGCCCAACCAGAAGCGAGTCTCATTCTCCTCAAGCCCGGCGGCAAGGCGCCCACGAGGGGGGCAAGCTTTTCGACGAAAACAGCCGCGCTTATAAGCTGCTGCTCACCTGGATTCGCGCCGGAGCCCCCGGTCCTTCTAATACCGATCCGGCGCTGCGGCGCGTCACCTTATTGCCCGGCAATCGGGTGGTTAAACCGGGCAGCGAGCTCCAACTGCGAATGCAGGCCGAGTTTTCGGATGGGCAAATCAAGGATGTCACCTGGCTGGCGCAGTTCGTCTCCAATGATCCCAGCGTCGCGGAAGTGACGCCCGGCGGTCTTGCCAAAGTGGTGCGGCCCGGCGAGACGGCCGTTCGCGCGACGTTTTTGGGACAGATCGCGGTCGTAGTTTTGACTGCGCCTTTTGAGCAGCCCATGGCCGCCGATCTGCTCAAACCGAGGAATAACTTCATCGACGACCACGTCTTCCATAAGTTGGCCGCGCTCCATATTGAACCGGCCGGCCTTTGCGAAGACGAAGTGTTTCTGCGCCGCGTCTTTGTCGACGCCTTGGGCATTTTGCCCACGCCTCAGGAGGTGCGCGCGTTTATCGACGATCGTGACCCGGCCAAGCGCGCCAAGCTGATCGATCGCGTGTTGGAGCGGCCCGAGTTCATCGACTATTGGACTCTGCTTTTGGACGATCTTGTTCAAAACCGCAAGGAAAGCGACCACGACGTGCGCGGCAGCAAGGGGGTGCAAGCCTTTCACCAGTGGCTGCGCGACCAGGTGGCCGGCAACCGTCCCTGGGACGAAATGGCGCGTTCACTCTTGACGGCCAGCGGCAATTCCAACGATAGCCCGGCCATCGGCTATTTCATCGTCACCATCGGTGAAAATCGCGAAGCGCACCGCTCGTCGATTGTCGCCGCCGCAGCCGAGACGTTCCTCGGCGTCCGCATCGGCTGCGCCCAGTGCCATAACCATCCGCTGGAAAAATACACCCAGGATGACTACTACCATTTCGCCGGCTTTTTCTCGCGCATCAAGCTCGAACGCAAGGAACCGAAAGCCGGGCCGACGAAGCTCAGCGTCTCCGCGCCGGATGCCAACCAAAACAAGGAGCCGATCGGCGTCGTGCAGCCACGCACGGGGAAGTTTCTGGCACCGCAACCGCTGGACCGCACGACACCCAAAATCAAGCCGGGCGACGATCCGCGCCAGGCGCTTGCCGAATGGATTACTCGCCCGACCAACGAGTATTTCAGCGGCGCCATGGTAAATCGGCTGTGGGCGCACTTTTTCAGCGTGGGCCTGGTCGAACCCATCGATGACCTGCGCCGAGCAACCCGCCCACCAATCCCGCGCTTTGGCAAGCGCTTACCAAGGAGTTCGTCGATAAGAAGTTCGATCGCAAACACTTGATTCGAGTGATCCTCAATTCACGGGCCTATCAACTCAGTTCGGCGACCAACCCGGCCAACCAGCGCGATACCCGCTTTTACTCGCATTACTACGCGCGGCGCCTCCCGGCCGAAGTCATGCTCGACGCCATTTCCCAGGCCACCGGCGTTCCCGATAAATTCGACGGCTATCCACTCGGCATCCACGCGACGCAGGTGCCCGATCCGGCGGTCAAATCCTATTTTCTCGGTCTCTTCGGGCGCTCCGAACGTCTGACCGCGTGCGCCTGCGAGCGCAACAGCGAAGTGACCTTGCCCCAACTCTTGCACATGAACGGCGGCACCACCATTGGCCAAAAGCTCAATGCGCCGGACAGTCGGCTCAACGCGTGGCTCAAAGCGAAAATCTCTGACGCTGACTTGATCGACGCCATCTTCGTCACATCTCTGGGACGCCATCCGCGTCAAGACGAACGAACCCTCATCGAAGCGGCCGTGCGGAACGGCGGCGCCGCCAGCCGCGCGGAAGTCTTTCCGCGATATCTTTTGGGCGATCTTGAATACCAAGGAATTCGCATTCAATCATTAGTAGGTCCCGATCTGCCGGACGGGACTCGGAGACGGGGCTCGTGATCAGGAACACTTCTTTGCACGGCACAGCGTCCCGCTCGGCAAGCGGGAGCTATACCGGCCGTTCTCGCTGGTAAACCTTAGGGTACTTCGCTGATCTCTAAGGGTGCGGCGCTAAGTCATTACGCGCGCATGCCTCGTCCAGCCTATCCGGAGCCCCTATGGAGCCACCCGCTCTACCCACCGGCAAGAAACCGGTCGCCGGCGCCGACCTGGATGTGAAAGATGCCCAGCTCATCTTTCGCACCGTCTGGGACGATTTGATCGAGAAGCACGGCCGCGACAATCTGCGCTTCCCGCGCGAATTCATTTGGCTCGGCGGTGCTCCGGGCGCGGGCAAAGGCACGAACTCCCCCTTCATCGCCCAGACGCGCGACATCACCGCTCCACCCATCGTCGTCAGCAACCTGCTCACCAGCCCGCAGGCGATGGCCATCAAGAACACCGGCAACATGGTGGGCGACCGCGAAGTGATCGGCCTGCTTTTCGAAGAATTGTTGGCGCCGCAGTATCACGACGGCGTCATCATCGACGGCTTTCCACGCACCAAGGTCCAGGTCGATTGCCTCAAGCTCTTCTATCATGCGATGTTGGAGCTTCACAACGAATACCGCTCCACGCCGCAAGCGCGTTTCTTCCGCAAGCCGCTCTTTCGCATCGCGCTTTTGTACGTTGGTGAGGAAGTGAGTGTCCGACGCCAACTGCAGCGCGGCTTGGAAAAGCAAGAGCACAATCGCCAGGTCCGCGCCACCGGCATCGGCAAGCTCGTCGAGGAAAGGCTCACCGACACCGACGCCCAACTATGCCGCAATCGCTACCGCACCTTCACGGAGACCACCTTCGACGCCCTGCGGTCGCTGCGCGAAATTTTTCATTTTCATTTCATCGACGCCGAAGGCGACTTGCAGGAAGTGCAGCAGAACATCTTGCAAGAGTTCTCCTATCAGAGTTCGCTGGAGCTGAGCCAGGAAGTCTATGAGCTGATTCGCAACATTCCGGTGGCCCGACAACTTGCCTTGCGCACGCCAGGAACTGGTCGAACGCCTGGAAATCTACGAGGAACAGCACAAGACTCTCTTTCAAAAGGTCGTCCGGCTCGTCGAAGTGAAGATGATTCCCATCGTCCGCACGCACGCGATCTCCGGGCACGCTCGCATCAACACCGAGGATGAGCTGCTGGACGACCCGCTGGCCCTGCGCATCATGATCGACATCCTCTCCGAGCGCGGCTACCATGCCACCGTCGATATTCACCGCATGGACGTGCCGGTGCGCATCGACCCGGAGACGTGGGAGATTATCTGCCGGACCAAGAAGGTGTATCGCATCGAGATCCGCTACCAGCCGTCGGATATCCGGCGGGGGCATTGATATGCCGCCGACAACGAGCCGGGACTTTCAAAAGGCAGCTGGTCAACGATATATTAGTGCTGAAACGCTTTTGCGCGAAAAGCTAACCTTGGATGCGCAGTATCTTGGGGGGTACACCATTGAGTGCACATTGAAAGCGCTCATTCTTGAATTGACACCCCAAGCACAACGGACCGAGAAGTTGGAAAGAATTTCGTCCGGAGCAAAAATGCATCGGCCAGATGTTCTGCTCGGTGACTTGCGGGATCTTGGAATAGCGCTTCCCGTTGTTTTAGCCCGGCGTATGCGACGCTTCACTTGGTCGCCGGAGTTGCGGTATGAAACGGGCAGGAGAGATACGGGCGAAACCATCGCATTTTTGAACACCGCTAAAGCGATCTATGATTGGGTGGAGGCCCAACTATCATGACACAAACAATTACGCGTCCCTGGGAAGCCAAGCGGACCGACGAGACGCGGCACGTTGAAGCGACGCTGAAGGCGGCAGGATTTGATAAGGTTGACGCGTATCGCTATAATTCGGCGTCTCTCCGTGTTCGTGTAGTCGATCAACGATTTGAAGGACTATCAACTGAAAAAAGGGACGCGCTGGTTGAGCCAATTCTGGACCAGCTTCCCGAGCGCACTCAGGCGGATATCGTGACGCTCCTCACATTTGCGCCGTCGGAATTCCAACCGACGGCAAAACCATCCCGGGAGCAATTGCTTAACGCAGAGTTTGAAGAACCGAGTCCGTCGGCTTTGTAAGTGAATTGCAAATGCGCAGATTCATCGGTCAGCGCATCAACTGCCCATACCGCTCCGCGATCACCCGATCCTGAAAATTGGTTGTCGGCCCCGCCACACGGAGCGCGGCCTCGAAATGGGAGCGTGCCGCCGCGGTCGCGCCCCATTCAAGGGCCATGAGTCCGCGGAGCGTCAGTAACTCCGCTTCCGGTTGGCTCAAAACCTGGATGGTGGACCGCAGCCTGGCCTGGTAACCAAGGACAGCGGCATAAAGCGACGCCGGATCGGCCGATGCGAGGCCGGGGTTGGCGAAGGCGAGCACATGGGCGGCCACTGCGTCGGGCAGGGTGTGCGTGCGATTGTCCGCGACGCCTTGGATCATTTCGCCCAGCACCTGATCGAGAGTGCCGTAGTTGCCCAGCGCCGCCGCGTGCAGAACGCGATAGCGGGTCAGTCCCGGATTGATCATGGTCTCGCGCAGTTCGCCGGCCCGACCCATGAGGAGCAATACTTGGATCAGGCGTTGCTCCGCCTCCGCCTTTTCGGCCTTGGACAGACCTTCGGATTTCATCGTCGCCAATTCTTCGACCGCTTCCTTGGCCAACCCTCGATTCATCGCCAGCGCGAACTTCTCCAAGCTCTTCTTCGAGGAAGCCTCCAGTGCATATTGCTCATGGCGTTTTTTGACTTCGGTGGCCAGGTTTTGGACGTCCTTTTCCAGTCCCTCTTTCCTCTTGTTGAACCCTTCGATCACCTTCGGGTCGGCGGATTTAGGTCGAAAGCGCTCAAATTCGCGCGCCACCGCTTGCATTTGCTCCAGGCCGCTGTCGAGGAAGTTCATTTGCAGATAAAGATTGGCGAGTTGCTCATGCACTTGCGGATCGTCGGGCCGCAAGTCCAGGCAGGTCTTAAGAGCGGTCACGATTTGCACTTGCCGCACGGTGGCGCGCAAACCGCCGGCGCGGCGCGGATCGCCCTCGTAGTTGGTCCAGTGCTCTTCCTGGTGATTGAGTTCCTTGCACGTTTCCGCGAGGATGCGGTAGATACGTGGCTCATCGGTGTCTTCGGCCACGGCGCGGCGAATGCAGCGTATCGCGAGCCACAGCGCTTCAGGCGGGCCAAGATCGCGGCGCGCAGAATGAACTTGTTGTTGCTCCGATAACGCATGAAGTAAATTTTCGCGGGAAGGTCATTCCTGGCATCCATCCCCAGTGGCAGCAGCGTCGATAAGAAGCCCATTTGCGCGGGCTCAGCCCACCGAGTTATTTGCGTGGCCGCGATAAAAGCATTCGGCCAATTGGTGGCACGTGTTTGGTGATAACGTAGCCAAAGCAACGCCTCGCTGGCCGCTAACGGCACCGTCGGCAGCCCGTTGGCGTACTCCCACCAAAATGACGGCTCTTCCTGAGGCCACTGAGGCGCCTGCGTCGGCGCCCGCTGGTTTTCGGGGACGACGCCGAAAGCCCGCCGCTTTACCTCGGCGGCGAGTGTGTCCGCGAACGTTCGTCCGGGCCCGCTCCAGGCAAACAGAACAGTGCGGCCGTCGGCATATTTCTGTAGCCAATGCGCCTCATCGAGCCAAAAGTGCACGGCGAGTTCGCCCTCGCGTTCATTTTGGTAATTGCCCAGGGCGACCAGGTCGATTTTCTGTTCGAGCAAGGTTTTTTGCCAAACCTCCGGAAGCTTGGCAAATAGAGCACGCCGCGCGCGCGTATATTCGGCGGCATCGTCGACGAAGAGGGGCCAGCGCGAATCGAGGTAGCACTTAACGCCCGGAGCAAACCAGGCACAGTAGTGCGCGATCTCCGTGGAGAAATTGAAAACGCGCAGCTCGGGCTTGCCGTTCTTTTGCTCCGCCAGGTATAGAGCGGCGGCACGGTACGACGGATCGGCGGGCATTTTCCAATCAACCCGGCGCGCCGAGGTGAAGTCTCCGAGCGGAGCATAGATCCAACCGGGCCACGCGAGGAAGAGAAGGACCAGCGCGATCAGTAGCACCAACACCCGGCCCAGCAATGCGGGCCGCCAACTCGCGACCTGAACGTTTTTGAGCCAAATCCGCCAATCGCGCAGATTGAGCAAGGTGATGGGCGCCGCGGCGATGGCGAACCAGGAGATGAGGCGAACTTGCAACAAGGCTTAAAAAAGCCAGGCCGATCCACAACGCGAAACGACCGGGATGGAGGCCCGGCGCGCCCGGCTTCTTGGTGACGGCCGAGTTGGTGATAAATGAGATCAACCCCAGAGCCAACAGGCATAAATACGCGAGCCCGGCGATACTTTGACCGCCGCCCGGCAGCGGGTTGCCCCAATACCTTTGTGAAAGGGGAGAGACCAGCGCATAGGAATCGGGGTCGGCAAGCTGCAACGCTTTGCCGCCGGCGCCTATAAAATCCGGAATGTCGACGACTCGCAGCAGGATGCCGGCTAGCTCCGGCGGTAGCATGAAGACGCGCCACATGGTTGGGATTAAGCATGCATGCCAAGATTCCAATCCCCAACACACCGCCGAGAACCCTGCCTGGAAACGTCGCGCGAATTCCCAAGAGCCGACCGAGGCCCATGCCTGCCCACAATAGTGCCAGCGTCAACGGACCGAGGATGAACCAGGCATCGAGATTGGCCCACAAACAAAAAAGCGGCACCAGCCACCAAAGCAGCCGTGGTCGTGCAACGACATCCCCCAAAGCGCCGGCCCGATAACAAAACAGAAGCGTTATGCCAAACAGCAGAAAGGAGACCGTCATGGGCCGCAGCAGCAACTGCGGGCTGAGGGCCAACAGAGTGAGCCCAACATAAATTACTGAGATGAGGCGCGACCTTTTGTCGCCGGGAATTCGTACCAAGCACCAGGCCAGCGCCGCCACCAGGATGGCTTTCAGTACGACCAATCCGGCGCCGCCGACTAGATTATGAAGGGCATAAAAAACGAGCGCATAGAGCCACGAGTGCTCGACCCAGCGAACCGCTGGATGCGTTGGACCGGCCTCGGTGGCGAATGAAAACGGGTCCACGCCGACGGCCCATTCGCCGTGGGCAATGCGCTTGCCGGACGCCAACTGGAGCCAAACGTCGCTGTTGGCGGCTGCGAACGAGCCGAGCAAAAACGCCAAGATTAGCAAGAGTGCCAGTAGAATAAGATCAAGGCGTGCCAGGCTCGCGGGAGGCACGGCGTCGGCAGGTGGGACAGGTTCCGGCACGACCACGGGCGGGGCACCCAAGGTGGAATCGGGTTGCGGTGCGTCACCTTGCGGCTCCTGCGCGTTTGGTTCTGCCATGTGCCATCTGCCCTGGATGAAAAAAAGAATCTTCGCAATAATCTACCGGATTGTGCTGTCTAATATATGGGTTCACTCGCAACGGCGAGCGGGGGGCGTTAGCCCTCTGGTATATCCCCAGGAGGGCTCTCGATGATGCGGTCTCTCGCCTCGCGCCTCATGCATTGGACTCGAGCCGTCATCGTCGGTCCCGTCGGTTTGGTGCTGTTCTTTGTGCTTTTATTTTTCACGGGTTGCGGCCGCCAGGGCGAAGGCACCGTCCAGGTGGCCATGGGGGGCGAGCGGCCAAGCAAGAAGCGCATGGCAGCGCCGGAGCTTTCCGGCGGCCATGAATGGCTCAACACCGCCAAACCCCTGTCCCTTCCCGACCTCAAAGGCCGGGTGGTCTTGCTCGACTTTTGGACGCTGTGCTGCATCAACTGCATCCACGTCATGCCCGACTTGGCGAAGCTGGAGGCCAAATATCCCGGCGTCCTGGTCGTCATCGGCGTTCACACACCCAAATTCGACAACGAGAAGAATTCCGACAGCATTCGCAAAGCCATTGGCCGCTATGAGCTCAAACATCCGATCGTCAACGACGCCGACATGAAAATCTGGCGCCGCTACGGCGTGCGCTCCTGGCCGACCTTGGTCCTCATTGATCCGGATGGCAACATATATGGCCGAGTCTCCGGTGAAGGAGTATTCGAGGTTCTCGACGAGCACATCGGCAAGATGGTCAAGGAATATCGGGCGAAGAAGGAACTCAAGGAAGAGCCGCTCAACTACGCCTTGATTCAGGAGCACTCGGGCCCGTTAAGCTTTCCCGGCAAGGTGCTCGCCGATGCCGCCACGGACCGTTTGTTTATCGCCGACAGCACTCACCACCGCATCGTGATTACGACGCTGGCGGGCAAAAAGATCGCGGTGGCCGGCATGGGCAGCGCGGGCCTCAAGGACGGCACCTTCGCCGAAGCACGCTTCAGTGACCCGCAGGGAATGGCGCTAGTCGGCGAGACACTTTATGTTGCCGACCGCAAGAACCACGCGCTTCGGGCACTCGACCTCAAGAATCAGACGGTGACCCTTGTCGCCGGCATCGGTGAACAGGATCGAACCGGACGGGACGGCGGTGGCCCGGCCCTCAAGACGGGACTCAACAGCCCCTGGGACTTGCTCTACCACGATCACAAGCTCTACATCGCCATGGCCGGGCATCACCAGATATGGACATACGATCCGGCCAAGCATACCGTCGATCCCTACGCGGGCAATGGCCGGGAAGATCTCGCCGACGGACCGTTGCCTTCAGCCTCGTTCGCCCAACCAAGCGGCCTGGCGACCGACGGCACCACGCTTTATGTCGCCGACAGCGAGATCAGCGCCATTCGCGCTGTGCCCTTTGGCGGCAAGGGTCAAGTCAAGACGATCGTCGGAGAAGGCCTGTTCGAGTTCGGCGACGTCGAGGGAGTCGGCGGCAAGGTCCGTCTGCAACATGCGCCTTGGAGTCGCCTATCGCGAGGGCAAGCTCTACGTAGCCGACACCTACAACAGCAAAATCAAACTTATCGACCCCGTGACCCGAGCCTGCACGACGTTCCTGGGGGATCCCGCGGGCTGGCTGAAAGCCAAGATGTTCAACGAGCCGGGCGGCCTCAGCTTCGCCGGAGACAAGCTTTATATCGCCGACACGAATAACCATCGCATCCGCGTCGTCGATATGAAGACCAAGAAGGTCAGCGATTTGGAGCTTGAAGGGGTGACGGCACCGGTGAGTTTGACGCAAAAGAATTAACAGGGTGGGCTAAAACCGCATTTGACGCCAACGGCGTTCAATGTTAAAGCCCAGGGCAACGCCCTGGGTGGCATCAGGCCACCATGGCGTAGCCCCTACGGGGCGTAACGAACGACAAGGGGCTCGTGTCGCCCCGTTGGGGCTTCAAAGTCTCCCCCGGGCACCGCCCAGGGCTTCGCCCTGGGCTTTAACATGCGACGCCGTTGGCGTCGAAATCGGTCGGGTAGCGTGCCAACGCCAACCAGCCTGCGATTTTGCGAATGGATTCCTTTTTACGTCAACGGTGAATGGCATGAAGTCTCTTGCAAGACAGCGCACGCTTTTGATCGCCCTGGTCCTGACCATGTGCATCCCATCGGCAGCCCATGGGGCGGACGATGATCCGTTCGCCCGCGCCAATCGCGCACAACCCGCACTGAGTCCGGCCTCGAAAAAACTACCAACGTTGATTGACTTTAAAGTCACCGTCGAACCGCCGCGGGCCAAGCCGGGCACGGTGGTTCAGCTCACCATCACCGGCACCTTGAAACCCGGCTACCATACTTATCCGTTGCTCGAGCGGCGCTCCCGATCAAACGTCGATTAGCAAACTGAGCTTCGAAGCGAATCGCGACTTGACGCCGCTTTGGCCGACGCGTGAAAGCACGCCGAATTTCGTCATCAATGCCCTAAACGACATCGATCTCGAACACGATAAGGATTTCACCTGGTCGCAAGACATACTCGTGCAACCGAGCGCGAGTCCAGGATCTCACACGTTCGATATCCTCGCCACCTTGCAAGTGTGTGACAAAAGCGCCTGCTATGGCCCGGCACCCTATCCGCCGCTCGAAGCGACCATCGACGTTTTGCCCGGCCCGGCCGTGGAACTGAGCGCTGATCTGAAAAAGCGGCTTGAGGTTGCTCAGCCCGCGGTGATGGTTCTCACGCCGCCCGCTGACATGGTGGCACAGGCCAAGCGTGCCAAGGGGAACGAAACGCCAGCCCCCGGCCTTGTCACAAATAAGAGCGGCGGCAATGGGACTTCGACTTCCGTTGACAAGAACGATCTGTTGGGCCTGTTGGGAGCGGCGTTCGGCGGCGCTTTCTTCATGCTGCTGACGCCGTGCGTCTTCCCCATGATCCCGATCACTGTCAATTTCTTTCTCAAGCAGGCCGACAAGAAGCACCACAACCCGCTCGTCATGGCCAGCGTCTATTCCGGCACGATCATCTTGCTGCTTACCATCGTCATGTTGGCCCTCGGTAGACTCGTGATCGAGTGGGCCAACAATCCTTGGTTCAACCTGGCGCTGGGCGGCGTGCTGATCGTCTTCGCCCTTAGTCTCTTTGGCATGTTCGAGTTGGAGTTGCCGTCGTTTTTGGCGCGGTTCACCTCGTCGCGCGAAGGCCAAGGGGGCCTGGTGGGAACCGTTTTCATGGCCCTGACGTTCACGATTACCAGCTTCACCTGCACGGGCCCGTTCCTAGGAGTGATGCTCGCCCCCATCGCGGGCATTCAGCCGCCGATCATCTACTTGGTGTTGGCCGCCCTCGTGTATTCGACGACATTCGCCGCTCCGTTCTTCGTGCTCGCTCTGTTTCCGAGCATACTCAAAAAGCTCCCCAAGAGCGGCGGTTGGCTCAACGTCGTCAAGGTCGTCATGGGCTTTCTTGAAATCGGCGCGGCGCTTAAGTTTCTCGCCAACACCGATCTGTTCTTCAATCCGGGCAACCCGCGTATCTTCAACTTCGACACGGTGCTGTGCGCTTGGATCGCTCTCTCGTTTGCCTGCGGCCTTTATTTGATCGGTGTCTTCCGCCTGCCGCACGACGATCCGACCCCATGCATCGGTGTGCCACGCATGATGTTTGCGACCATCTTTTTTGGCCTCACAGTTTATCTGGCGCCGGCGCTCTTTGGCATGAGGCTCACCGGCATCGTGGGCGAGAACGTCATCGCCTTTCTGCCGCCCCGGCTCATGGATGCCGGCGGGCTGGCCAAGGGTTCGTCGCGACGGCGGGGCTTTGGCCTGGCATCTGCACTACGAGGATGCCTGGAAGGAAGCGCTCAAAAGCAAGAAACTTATCCTGATCGACTTCACCGGCGTTAACTGCACCAATTGCCGCGATAACGAAGAAAATGTCTTCCCTCGCCCCGAAGTGGCGGCGGCCATGACGGAATATGTCCGCGTGCAACTTTACACCGATCAAGATCAGGACAGCAAATTGAGCTATACGCAGAACAAGGAACAGGCCGACCGCAATGCCCGCTGGCGCGACAAAATCGCCGATCCCAGCAACCCGACCTATGTCGTGTTTCGTCCCGATTTAGACCGACCCTTCGACGCCGAGGACAATCTGCAAGGCAAAGCGCTGGGCATCGAGCGTGGCAAAATCTTCAACGTCCCCGCGTTTGTCAATTTCTTGCGCGAGCCGTTGCAGGCACAAGCGAACCCCAATCAAGCGGTCGCCCTGCGCTGAAAGAGCCGCGCACGGAGCGTACTCGCGCAGTAAGCGGGTCGTCGGTGCGACACGCGAAACCGCTTACTGCGTGCGCGGCTCCTTAATGCGTTGCCACAATTCATCCAGCCCGACACCCGTCTTGCTGCTCACCAACACTACTGGGACCGCTTTTTCCTTACCGAGATGAAGGGCAGTGCGAAGGTCACTGGCAGTATGCTCGGCCCCGGGTAGGTCGGCCTTGTGAACGACGACAATGTCGGCGACTTCCAGCAGGCCTGCTTTTTCCCACTGCAATTCGTCACCCGTTTCCGGTTGCACCAACAACACCAGGATGTCGGCAACGCTGCGAACTGCGGTGTCGCCTTGCCCGGCGCCGACCGTTTCCACGAATATCAAATCGAAGCCAAAGGTTTTCAGTACACCCAACATCAACGGCAAATGGGCCGCCACGGCTCCGCCACCGCCGGCCGCTGCGAGGCTGCGGATGAAGACGCCGTCATCGAGGCGACTGCCGATGCGCAAACGATCACCGAGCAAAGCGCCGCCGGTCAGCGGACTTTGCGGGTCACACGCCAAAACGGCGACCGTCAGACCGGCGCCGCGCGCCTGATCGATGAGTTTGCCGAGCAGTGTGCTTTTGCCGACGCCGCCGCTTCCTGTAAACGCGATCACCCGACAGGGGTGCGACGGCGTTGGCAATCCAGCGGCGATGGTTGCCGCGTGTTCTCCGCGAGTTGCCAGCGACAAAAGGCGTGCGAGCGCCGCGCGATCGCCAAGACGCAGACGCCGGCAAAGGTCCTCAAGCATGGCTCGCCTCGCCGCCCGCCGCTGCGGCGCGGCCTTTTTGATCGTCGCGTAAAAAGGTGACGATATCGTCGAGGGAGGTGCCCGGTCCAAAGACATGCGCCACACCCAGGGCAAGCAGCTTCGGAACATCGTCTTCTGGGACGATGCCCCCCACCAGGATCTTGACCTGCTCCAGCTTGGCCTCACGTAGCAGTTCGAGCACGCGCGGCACCAGGGTCATGTGGGCGCCCGAAAGAATGCTTAGACCGAGCCAATCCGCATCCTCGTCGGCCACGGTGCGGACGACTGCCTCGGGCGCCAGCCACAGCCCCGCATAGATGACGTGCATGCCGGCGTCGCGCAAAGCGCGGGCTACGACCTTGATCCCGCGATCGTGGCCGTCGAGTCCCACCTTGGCTAGCACGATACGTAACGGCGATGGCGAAGTGACCATGGTGTTCACCTTGATATGCACATTCGCAGGATGGCACGCCCTGAGGTAATCCGAAGGGCGTGGTTTGACCACGGGGCCCACGCCCTTCGGATTACCTCAGGGCGTGCCACCCAAGTGACCTCACCG
Source organism: uncultured Planctomycetota bacterium (assembly GCA_963750865.1). Classification (GTDB taxonomy): domain Bacteria; phylum Planctomycetota; class Planctomycetia; order Gemmatales; family Gemmataceae; genus CAVVSQ01. The sequence continues at coordinate 1,866,132 of CAVVSQ010000001.1, read as the reverse complement.
GCTATCTCAGTTTAGCTGAAGTTTCGCTCAAGCCGCCAGCGGAGCTCGCTTTTTGCCCGGCGTCGGCTGATGTTTCCAGCGCCGGTGCACCCAAAAATACTGCTCGGGAAATTGGCGAATGAGCTTCTCCAGGGCGGTGGTGAAGCGCTGGGTGATCGCTTTGACCGCGTCGGGGCGGCGCGGCGTACTCCTCCGGATAAATTACGTCTTCCACCATGGCCAGATAGTGCAGGGGCTGATCGAGCCGTGCTGCCGCGATGACGGCAATCGGAACATTGTGCTCGAGCGCCAGGAGGGCGACGGCCTTGTGCGTGGACGCGGGGCGATTGAAAAAATTGACGAAAAGGCCGCGCTGACCGGCGTCTTGGTCGGCGAGAGTGCCCAAGACGCCGCGGCGGGCGAGCACACCCTGAATCTGCTCGAAATCGCCCTTTTTTGCCAGTATTTTCTGACCCTGCGCTTCGCGGAGGCGGCGCAGCCAACCATCCAAGAAGGGATTGTCCAGCGGGCGGGCAATGGCGCAAAACTCGATGCCCAACAAGCCAAGCACATAGCTGGACACTTCCCAGTTGCCGAAATGCCCGCTGACGATAAGCACGGGGCGGCCGGAAATCCACAGATCGACCATGCGGCGTGCCTCCGCTTCCGTCCGGTATGTCAAAACGCGGCGCCAGTTGTCGATATGCACCAGGCGCGGCAAGAACAAAATCTCCACCATCATGAGACAAAAATGGCCATAGACTTTGCCAACCATGGCTTCCAGTTCTGTATCGCTATATTCGTTTGGGTACGCCAGACGCAGATTATCGCGAGCAATTTCCCGATGCCGCTTATCGATCCGGTGCCCCAGCCAAGCCAACGCCTGGGCCAGCCGGCAGGCCGACGCAAAGGGCAACGCCTGCACAAAGCTTACGGCCAAGCGAACCGCCAAATACACCAGAAACGCGACGCTGCGCGATTGTTGTTTGCGAGACATGGAGCACTCCGTTGCTGAACCGCGAGATATTGTAATTGGAATGCGTGTTTCCGCGAAAGAGCAACCGGACTCAATCAAAATGCTCTTCCCAGGCCTCGGCAAGCTGCAGATCACTGAGGCTCGGCGAGCGCTGCATGCCGGGGCTTGTTTGCCAGTTGTCCACGGGCCTCCTCGGCGGCACGAAGTGCGGCAACGTGAACTGCAGTTGCGTCGCCAAGGCGTTGACGAACGGCTCATATAAGGCGCAGTTCCGCCAGCGTTTTGCGCGCTGTCGGCTCGTCGCGCTTGGAAAGGCCCGCGCCGCGCAGCGACTCCTGCAAGCGTGCAAGCTCTGGCTCCGGCAACCGGTCGAACGCGGGCGTCAGCGGCGGTTTTTGCGAGACCAGCACCAGGTCTACCGCTGCGTGGCGCGCCATGGCAAACGTCAAACGGGCCTGAAAGCTGACCGATCCCTCGCCGCTCGCGACCAAAAAGGCTGACGTGTCGAGCACCGTGGTCAGGGCCGCGACCCAAGACTGGTTGTCATGCTGCGAGCGATAGTAACGGAGCACCGGAAACGACAAATGGCTTTCGAGCAACTCCGCCGCCCAGCGCTCCCACTCAACCAATAGCGGGCCGATGCCCGCCACACAGCGCACATCGGCCAAACGTTGAAGCAATTCGCCCGCGCTGGGCGGCGAGCCGGCCCTGGCGTCGAGCAGCGAAATCGTAATCTCCCGCCGCGAAAACGCTTGATAGAGCACCGGCAGATAAGCGATGACCACCGCCAAGAAACCAAAGCCGATCCCCGCCTCGGCGACGCTGTACGCTCGCCCCCAGGCGCTTGTCGGCACCACGTCGCCGTAGCCGAGCGTGAAAAAGGTGGTGCCGCTGAAATAGACGTAGGTGCTGAATCGACCATCCGTGTCGCGCGGCGTGGCAAGCGCCGTGCCGAGCGACCAGTGCAACAGCGCGAAACCGATAATCAGTCCCGTGGCCCAGACGACCATCAGAGCAAACAAGGACAACGGCCCGAAGATGCTGAGAAAGCCGTAACGCCAGCGGCCGGCGGGCAGCAGGCGCGGCGGCGGCGCCCCACACGCCCCAAGCCGTGCGATAAAAGATGCGTCCGAGCCGAAAGCCGTGGCGCACGCGCCGCGGCAGAATCATCGCCTCGAAAACGTCGATGAACACGAAAAGCATCAGGGCCAGCGCCAGCGCCGCACCGAGCCATTCCATGCCTATCCCTCTTATGCTTCTCGCGGATTATGCGTCATGCACGGCGAGGTATTCCTGGACTCCGGCGGCCTCGTAGACGTCAAACTTTTGATGCAAATCGTACGAAGCGCTGGCAAGGCAGATTTCGGCGAGCAACTCCGGGCGCCGGCCAAATACTTTCCATCAAGCCATGATTTGCCGCCATATTCGGGAAGAATCCGGAGGTTGATATCCGGCTGGGGAACATCTTCCAACAGAAAAGTGGTCGTGTTGTGTCCGCAAGCAAGGCCGGGCGTCGCCACCCTATAATGCGAGAGCCAATAGCCGACACTTCCGTCCATATCCCCGTGGTCCACCGAAAGCGGCGAAGGCATGTAAACGACTCCTCCGATCAATTCCGCGAATTTGATGCGTGGATTCATTTCCCAAAGGCGCATGAATTCAGCGCGGTCAGCTTGGCGCCTTCCTTGAGTTCGGGGGTCTGAATTTCGGCGGTGGCCATTGTTGATCTCCTATGCGAAGCGGGTCATGCCGTTATTACCCTTGAACTGCCGCGCCCCGTCTCGATCGCCATTCCGCCAAATGCTTCCGCGCGGCGTCCAGCAATTCCTCGTCTTTCATGTCCCGTATCACTTCCTTGCTGAGACCGCGCACCACGTAAGATAGGTTGGCCATGAGCTGGCCCAAGCGGACTTCGGGCACGATCTCGCTTAAATCCCCGAGTAAAAGCAGGATTTCTTGGCGAACGGGGTTCATCATGGCAGTTTCACTTTCACCGTAGGAAGCGAGGCGGCTGGCGCCGGCAAGGCGCCGCCTACCTCGATCAGCAAGGTGCTAGCATCTGCGTCCAAATGCCCAAAGCTTGGCGGACTCAATCTCATTAATAAGCCACCTACGGGGAGACCCCAAAATAGCAATTCCCTCGGCCCTGACTTCAGAGAGCTTTTTTTCCCATCATAAAAACCTCCTAACCAGTCGCCGCAAACGCTCCTTCAAACATCGCTCGACTTCTTTTTGCTTAATTTTTCCACGAACGCCTTGTGTTCGGTTGATTCCAAGCCTTCTTGCAGTTTGGCCAAAACACGCCGAATGTTGCTTTTGAGCAAAGCTTCGCCATCAAGCCACAAGCCCGGAAAGACGCGCAAGCGCCAGATGCCGTCGGCTCCCGGTTGAAGCAGCTGGTATTTCTTGTTCTTCAAGGCATGCCAGCGAATCTCTTTTTCCTTAAGAAGCACGGCCAGGTATTCCTTCACACCCGCCTTCTGGTAGAGCTTCAGTTTCTGATGCAGATCGTAAGCGGTACTCGAACGGCAGACTTCGAGCAAAAGTTCTGGGAAGCCCGCGACGTACCCATCTTCAAGCCACGAGGCGCCGCCGCAATCAGGAAGGATGCGGAGACAACCGTCCGGTTGGGGCACATCCTCAAGAAGGAAGGTTGTCGCATTCTGACCCGTATCGGTGCCCGGCGTGGCGACATGGTAATTCACAAGCCAAGCGCCGCAGTAGCCGTCCGCGACGCCGTGATCCCAAGACAGGGGCGAAGGCATGTAAACGATCCCTCCGATGAGCTCGGCTTTTTTGATGCGTGGGTTCAATTGCCAGAGGCGCATGAATTCATCACGCGTCAGGTTGTCGCCCGCAGTCAATAATGGAGATGCAAGGTTCACCGTCGCCATAGCTTCCTTCCGCAGTCAGCAATTCTTTGAATTCTTATTAAACCGCCGCTCCCCGTCTCGAGCGCCATTCCGCCAAATGCTTCCGCGCAGCGTCCAGCAGTTCCTCGTCTTCCATGTCCCATATCGCTTCCTTGCGGAGTCCAGGCACAGGTAGGATAGGTTAGCCATGAGTTGGCCCAAGCGGACTTCGGGAACGATCTCGCTTAACTCCTCGAGTAAATGCAGGATTTCATGGCGAACCGGGTTGATCATGGCAATCTCCCTTTCACGGTAGGAAGCGCGGCGGCTGGCGACGGCAAGTCGCCGGCTACCTCAACGGGCAGCCTGCGGCGCCTGCATATACCCGGGTTGCCGATGAAGAGGATTATACCACGGCACGAAACGGAAGGGCAGCCAAGACGCATTGGTACGACCGTCTGCCCTTATCGGGTAAAATAGCAGCGTTTAGGTGGAGATCGACGGTGGATGAAGCGGTAGATTAGAAGCACCGTTTGTCCGCAAAAAGGGTAATCACGGAGAAGCGAACTATGGGTGCGCGCCTCTGGCATCATCTTGCACCTTGGCTACCAGAACCTAGCGATGCGCTCCACGCGCTCCAAGCGAAGTTCCTGGCTGACACGTACGACCTTCCCTCCCTGGTAAAGCAAGAACTGGCCAACATGCGCGATGTCATCCGGGAAACTGAGGCCAAACATGACCCTTACGAACTCCTGGATATGTATCGCCGAAAACTTGGGATCATTGAAAATGTAATCGCAAGCGGTTTGCCAGACGACTCACTTCAGCGAATTGAATTATTGCGCAAGCTAGCCATGGACTCGGAAGAAGGAATTGGAAACGTTCTCGATGTCGAAACCGTGTCAACCGCACGAAAACCCCTGTGCGCTCAAAAACTTGTGGACAATGAGGCCGTCTTGAAGTGGACGGGTTCCGCAAGACCCACAATTCTACAAGCAGAAGAATCTGTTTCCAAGATCAATAATGAATTATGTCGCGGCGAGGAAGTGTGCTTCCTCGTTTATTCCGATGAGTCAGGACGTGTACCTGTCGGCTGGTATTTTGTCGGTAATACGTGTGATTAAGCGCTCGCCACAGACGGCGAGGTCAGGAGACCTTCGCCAAGCGCGCTCCCAGGGTAACCATAAAAACAAAACCCCGCCATCCGTGAGAGGGTGGCGGGGTTTGCTTATCTTTGCGATTCGGTCGGCACCTAACCAATGTGGGTCTGTGTACATGGATCCTCTCGCTCCGTTACCAGAGCGGGAGTTGGATAAATCCTTAGAAAGGAGGTGATCCAACCGCAGGTTCCCCTACGGTTACCTTGTTACGACTTAGTCCCAATCAGGAGTTTCATCTTCGGCGCCGGTAAAGGCGACTTCGGATGCCCCTCCCTTTCGTGGCTTGACGGGCGGTGTGTACAAGGCTCAGGAACACATTCACCGCAGTGTTGCTGACCTGCGATTACTAGCGATTCCAACTTCACGAAGGCGAGTTGCAGCCTTCGATCTGAACTGGGGCGTGTTTTTTGGGATTTGCTCCCTCTCGCGAGTTTGCGTCCCTTTGTTCATGCCATTGTAGCACGTGTGCAGCCCTGGGCATAAAGGCCATGAGGACTTGACGTCATCCCCACCTTCCTCCGGTTTAACACCGGCAGTCCCTCCAGAGTCCCCGACATTACTCGCTGGCAACTGGAGGCAAGGGTTTCGCTCGTTATGGGACTTAACCCGACATCTCACGACACGAGCTGACGACAGCCATGCAGCACCTGTAGTAGCTTCCGGACTGGATACCGTTGGGGGTGCGTTTCCGTCCCCTACTTGCTACCGCTTTCGCACATGTCAAGCCCAGGATAAGGTTCTTCGCGTAGCCTCGAATTAAGCCACATGCTCCACCGCTTGTGTGAGCCCCCGTCAATTCCTTTGAGTTTCAGCCTTGCGACCATACTCCCCAGGCGGGGTACTTAACACTTTTGCTTCGGCTGTGAACCCATGTTAGTCCACAACCTAGTACCCATCGTTTAGGGCTAGGACTACCGGGGTATCTAATCCCGTTTGCTCCCCTAGCTTTCGCGCCTCAGCGTCAGAAGAGGTCCAGTACGTCGCTTTCGCCACCGGCGTTCCTTCTGATATCAACGCATTTCACCGCTCCACCAGAAGTTCCACATACCCCTACCTCCCTCGAGCTCGCCAGTATCAAAGGCACTTCCGCAGTTAAGCTGCGGGATTTCACCCCTGACTTGGCAAGCCGCCTACGCGCCCTTTAAGCCCAGTGATTCCGAACAACGTTCGCACGGTTCGTCTTACCGCGGCTGCTGGCACGAACTTAGCCCGTGCTTCCTCCAGGGATCGGTCAACCTTTCGGCTTCGTCCCCCTCGACAGTGCTTTACAACCCGAAGGCCTTCATCGCACACGCGGCGTCGCTTGGTCAAGCTTGCGCCCATTGCCAAAGATCCTCGACTGCAGCCACCCGTAGGTGTCTGGCCAGTGTCTCAGTGCCAGTGGCGCGGGTCGTGCTCTCACACCCGCTAGACATCTTTGCCTTGGTGGGCCGTTACCCCACCAACTAGCTAATATCACGTGAGCCCCTCTCGAGGCGAAATTCATTTCCTGGTCAAGAGATGCCCCTCAACCAAATCGCCGCGTATTACCCACTCGTTAGAATGGCTATCCACGTCCCCAAGGTAGGTTACCCACGCATTACTGCCCCTTTCGCCACTTCCCCCAGCTCGGTATTGCTACAAAGCTGGGATTCGTTCGACTTGCATGCCTAATCCACGCCGCCAACGTTCGTTCTGAGCCAGGATCAAACCCTTCAAAATATGTTCTCATCCCATCACTTGCGTGACGGGCTTTCAAACGCGAATGGTCTGATGGTCGCCTATACGACACAACTCAAAAGACTCAAATTGACGATTTCTCGTCGATGCGAGGATTGTGTTATGCCGTAAAGGCGTTCTCCACAATCCCGCATTGGCTTGTTAAAGGTGCTTCCCGAATTGTCAAAGAACAACGCAATCGCCCGATAAACGGCGACCTTGTTTGCCCCGCTTACGCTCGTCGTTTGCACTCGCCGCGTTAACGGAACAACCTTAATATAGAGACCTCATCGTCTCGTTGTCAACGGGCAATTAGTAAAAAAATGGAAAACATTCCACGGCCTCCCGAAGTGAGCTTCGCGAGGTCGCTCAAATATGCCAGCCAGACGTGATGCCCCGCTGGTTTGCCTCAGCAAAGGCACTACAACATGATTATTGTCACGCGCGGCGGGGTTCGTCAAGGGAAAAGGCGGGTTTTTCAGCTGGCGCGAGCGTGGCTCCTCGTTCTGCAACAGTTTTGAACCAAAAAGCCCGCAGTCGGTTACAATGCACGGCAGTATGAGATTGCCTAACGATCCCTAGGTCTTGACAAGTGCCAACGAGACAAAGCCATGATTGAACTCACCGATACGCAGCACCGTGAATTGGAAGGAACCAACAAAGAAGTTCGGGTCGTTGACCCCGCGACGAGCAAGGAATACGTCTTGGTCGCGGTTGATGAATTCGCACGTTTGAAGAAACTCATTGAACAAAGCCTGGATGCAAGCGAGCAAGAAACGTGGGCCGACGCGGTTGAGGAGGCCAGATCCGAAATGAGCCAGGAATGATCCAACCCGGTGAAATTTACATGGCCGATATTCCGGTCGGCCAGCGACATCCTATCGTCGTGGTCTCTCGTGAAAGTATGAACCGTGGGAAATATGTGATCGCCGCTCTCATCACCTCTCAGAAATTCGCCATCCGCTCCAAGCTCGCAAGCTGCGTCCCGCTTAACAAAGATCAATTCGGCTTCTCCCAGAACAGCGTGGTCCAGGGCGAAAGCACTGGCCCCATCCGCATTGCCAGACTCGATGTAACAGCGGGGCCTGTGGCAATACTCGATGACATCACATTCAGAGAGGTCATCAAGGCCATAGGCTACGTGTTGGATTCCGATTGCGAGCCCCAATGAAAAAGCTTCGCCAATTGCTTCTTCACTCCAGCAAGAACTGAACGCTCATGACTGTTTCTGTTTAGCGGCCATCTCCGCCCGGAAACGCATGAGGGATAAAATGTCCGCCAGTTCCACCAGCGCCTCGGCTTCTCGGCGATCTCGCCGCGACAATTTTCCTTCGGTATCCTGGCGATCCAGCGATTCTTGCAAGCGTTCGTGCAAGGCGTGCGGTATCCGGAATTTCTTCCAATCTTTGGGCAACTGCAATTCAACCAGCACGGATTGCGCCATGGCCTTTTCCCTCATCATTTGTACGCTATGAGAAAAAGCTGCATCTAGCCAGATTTCCTAGCAAGTTTGGAAGCTCTTGATGCCCAAACCCCGCGTCCTCATCCTCCGTGCCCCCGGCGCAACTGCGACGCCGAAACGCAGTTCGCGTTCGACCGCGCCGGCGCCATCGCCGAGCGTCTGCACATCAACCGCTTGCGCGATAAGCCGAATCTCCTTGCGGACTACCAGATTCTCGTCATTCCCGGCGGCTTCACCTATGGCGACGACGTGGCGGCCGGCAAGATCCTCGCCAACCAATTGAGCGTCTTTCTGAGCGATCAGTTACGCGCCTTCCGCGACGAGTCGAAACTCATCCTCGGCATATGCAACGGCTTTCAGGCCATTCTCAAAGCCGGTCTCATCATGCCGCCGGACGAAGACGGCCCCCTGGCGACGCTGGCCCACAACGCTCACGGCAAATTCGAGGATCGCTGGGTTCACCTACAGGCCAACCCAGGCAATTGTCCCTTCTTAACGAACTGCGACCGGCTGTATCTTCCCGTCGCCCACGGCGAAGGCAACTTCATTTGTCGGGCACCGTGGATACTCAAAGGGTTCGAGCAATCCGGCCAAATCGTCTTGCGCTACGTGGATACCACCGGCAAATCCGCCGGTTTTCCTTTCAATCCCAACGGCTCCCAAGGCGACGTTGCCGGCCTTTGCGACGCGACGGGCCGAGTATTGGGATTGATGCCCCACCCCGAGCGCCACGTCTTGCCGACGCAGCATCCCCAATGGACACGCCATGGCCTCGCAGAAGAAGGTGACGGGCTACGCATGTTCCGAAACGCGGTGGAGTATTTCAAGTAGGTTCCGCGTGCCGAGGGAGACCTTTCATCAAGCTCCGGCGCTTGTCTCGGGCCTGGAACATCTAACGCCGGTTGGCATCAAGAAACGCAAGCGCTTGCGTCGCCGCATTGACCGCATCGTGGCTATGACGACTAAGCTCGACGTGGATGCCGCCCGCGTATCGGACATCTTTCAAAGCTTGGAAAATCGGCGGGAAATTGATCTCGCCCTCACCAAACATCAAGTGCTGGTGGATGCCGCGCCGCATGTCTTCGATGTGAACGTTCCATAGCACATGGGACCACGCCTTGATGTGGTCGGCAATGGGCTCTTCGCCTTGGCAATGCAGATGGCCCAAATCGAGCGTCAAGCCAAAGCACGGCGAGCGCATCGCCTCGAAGAGCGGGCTGAATTGCGCCATGGTCGCAATGAACATGCCCGGTTCAGGCTCGAAAGCGAGCCGCACGCCGCGTGTCTCGGCGTAATCCGCGAGCCGCAGACAATTCTCAACCAAACGCTCCATGTGTGTTTCCGGCGGCGCGTCATCCGTTGCCCTGCCGGACCAAAAACTCACGGCGTCGGCACCCAGCTCACGCGCAATTTGCACGGCATCACAGAGAAAACTCAAACGCCGTTCGCGGTCTGCGTTTGTCGCACTAACAAGCGTTGGCTGATGCTTATGGCGCGGATCGAGCAAAAACCGCGCTCCCGTCTCGATCACGCAGCGTAGGCCCAGTTTGTCAAGAAGTCGGCGCACGTCGTCAATTCTTTTGTGTAAGTCAGGATCAAACGGATCGAGCGCATGATGATCGAGGGTCAGTGCAACGCTTTCGTAACCCAAATCGGCAATGATCGCTAGGGCATCGTCAAGGCGGTGATGGGCGAAGCCATTGGTGTTGTAACCGAGGCGCATAAATACACGCAAAAACGAGGAGCCGCGCCTGCGGTAAGCAGCTTTTCCGGACGCGCTGCGCGTAACCGCTTACTTCGTGCGCGGCTCGTTAGCTAACGTTGCACGCGCGCCGAGCCGCCCTTGGCGAACGCTTCAACTTCTTCCAACTTCGCCATGGTAATGTCGCCGGGGAAGGTGGTGATGAACGCGCCATGCGCCCAGCCGAGTCGCAGCGCTTCTTCCGGCTGAACGATTTGTCAGCAGGCCATAGATCAGGCCGGCCGCGAAGCCGTCGCCGCCGCCGATGCGGTCGCTCACGTCGAGGTGGCAGGCGGGGCTGACATAGCGCTCGCCGTTGAGCCAAAGCACGGCCGCCCAGTCGTGGCGATTGGTCGAATGCACTTCGCGCAAGGTGGTGGCGACCAGCTTGATGTTGGGATGCTGCTCGACGACGCGATCGATCATTTTGAAGAATGCCTCGGGATCGAGGCCCGACTTGGCTGAGACCTCCGGCCCCGCGATGCCCAGTCCTTTTTGCAAGTCCTCTTCATTGCCGATCAGGGCATCGACGGTGCCGGCGATGCGGCGCAATACCTCATGCGCGCGGCAAGCCGCCGACCGACGCCCATAATTTGGCGCGAAAGTTCAGGTCGAACGACAGCACCGCCCCGGCGGCCCGCGCGGCCGCCATGCCTTCAAGGATAAGCTCCGACGTGGTTGGCGACAGCGATGCGAATATGCCTCCCGAATGAAACCATCGCACGCCGCCAGCGAAGATTTTTTTCCAGTCGAAGTCACCGGGCTTGAGCAGTGCGCCGGCTTCGTTCGCCCGGTTGTAGAAGACCACCGGCGGCCGCACGCCCTGGCCGCGGTCGCTGTAGACAGTGGCGATGTTGGGCCCGCGCACGCCGTCGTGCTCGAACATCTTGTAAAACGGCGTCACCCCCGTCTCGCGGATGCGTGCTTGCACCAATTCGCCGATGCCATAGTCGACCATGGCTGTCGCGATGCCGGTGCGCAGCCGAAAGCAATCCGCAAGGTTGGCGGCCACGTTGTACTCGCCGCCGGAGACGTGAATTTCCACCGAGCGTGCCTTGCGGAACGGAATCACGCCGGGATCGAGCCGATGCACCACCGCACCCAGAGCCAGGAAATCCAGCGCGCATGTGTCTTGGCGAATGGTTAGTGCTGGCATGGATGATCCTTGAAAATGGAAAAGAGCCGCGCACGCAGTAAGCGGTTAACCGACACCATCCTGCTAACCGCTTACTGCGTGCGCGGCTCTTTAAAGTGCTAATTACGGCACCCGCAGCGATTCTTTGATCAGGTTATCCAAGTCCATCTGAGTGGGCGTGTGCGAGGGCACGCCGCCAGTGGGAATTTCAAGCTTGGCGACCCAGGCGATGGCGTTGAGGAGCAGGGTGCGGAAGCTATCGTTTTTCAGATTGTCGTAGACGTGGTAGCCGGTGAAGCCGAAGCCGCGGCCGCCGTCGGGACGCACGTAGGCCCAGGCCATGTGTTGCGGTTTGCCGGCGGCGACATCGGCGTAGACATAGGGATTGCCGCCGTGATCTAGAGTCTTCTTGCCGCCGCCCGCGATGGTGGACAGGGGTGGCAGCGCCGTGAGAATGGGCGTCACGCCTTTCATCCCCTCGACGAAACGCATGTGATAATACCATTCATCGCGGACGCTGAACGGCTTGACGCCGCGCGTGATTTCGTGATCGGGGAACTTCTCGAACTTGGGTGTCCAGAACGGATTCACCGACCAGTTGGCCTCGAAATAACCTCCCATCCATTTGAGAAAGGCATCGCCCTTCTCGCCCTTGCTGACTTCTACCCCATAATGGATAGCCGCGAACCCGGCGCCCCGGTCCATGGCTTTAATCATGGCGGGGTTGACCGCCGGTCCGCCGTCGTTGATGAGGATGATGACGGCGTCAATCCCCGAGAGGTCTTTGGGGAACTTGTCATAGGTGGTGACGGCGGCGTAACAATTGGGATAATCCGCGTTGAGCGTGCGCGCCATGTAAATGGGGCCGGCGACGAACTCATGATTGCCGCGCGGGCCATGGGGTCGCTTATCGCCAACAAAGAGGATTTTTTTAACGTCCTTGCCGGCGGCCTTTTGGGCCGCGAGGTTGAAAACGTCCTTCTCTTTCTCATCCGCATGCGCCGGAGCGAACAGAAAGCAGGTCAGTAACAATGCGCTCACAAGAGGCAACGGCACTTTCATTGCTGAGATCCTTCAAATGGGGATGCTTTGGGAAATCAAGAGGCGATTATATCAAAGGAATAACGGGCACGCCATCGTTCCAGCGAATACCCACTCAAACGTTGGTCGTCAGTCCTTGGGCCATTTTCACCTCTTCCGCATGGTTGACGGTCCAGGCGGTTTTGTGCGTCACTGCCTCGATCAAGCCGGCCGCCGACGGATGGCCATTGCCGCTTTTTTTGACGCCGCCGAAGGGAAGATGCACCTCGGCCCCAATGCAGGGCAGGTTGACATAGCCCATGCCGTAGTTGCATTCCTCGCGGAAAAGGCGCATCGCCCGAAAGTCCTCCGTGATGACGGCCAGCGACAGGCCATAGTCGGTGTCATTGTAAATGCGCACGGCATCGTCATTGTTCTTGAAGGGAATGAGGGCGAGATGTGGGCCGAACACTTCCTCGCGGATCGAGCGAATGCGTGCATCGTGCCTCATGCGGTAAACAAAAGGTGCCAAGAAGTAACCCTGGCCATGTTCGGCGTCGGTCAGCCGGCCGCCCTCCAGAAGAACCTCGGCACCTTCCTTGATGGCCAGCGCGTTGTAGCCCAGAATCTTGTCAACGGCTGCCTGGTTAATGACCGGACCGGTAAAGTTCTCTGGGTCAAGCGGGTTGCCAACGCGAATGCGCTTGGCCGCTTTCACGAGTTGCTCGGCATAACGGTCGATGATCTTTTCATGCACCAGCAGCCTCCCGGCTGAAACGCAACGCTGCCCGCTCGTTTTGAACCCGCTGACCAGCCCGCAAGTCACGGCGAGGTCGAGACGGGCGTCCTCACAAACGATCACCGCGCTCTTGCTCCCCATCTCGCTGGCGACGATCCGATCCGGGATGCCCGCAGACACTTCCTGAATGCGCCTGCCCACGTCATAGCTGCCCGTGAACAAGACGACATTGACGCCCGGATTGGAAACGAGGGCCTCGCCGGCTTCGGCATCGCCATGCACTAAGTTGATGACGCCGGGCGGAAAACCGGCTTCCTCGAAAAGCTCGACGAGCCGCTGACCGATGGCCGGCGTGTCTTCGGACGGCTTGTAAACCGCGGTGTTGCCTTCGAGCAAGCTCGGACCGAGCATCCAGAGCGGCACGGCAAACGGGAAATTCCACGGAGTAATGACTGCGGCGACACCCCACGGCTTGCGGCGCATGAAGGCGTCCTTTTCCGGGATTTCGGAGGCCAACACTTCTCCACAGGGCATGCGGCTCGTGCCGAATACATATTGAATCATGTGCAGGCCTTCGATGACCTCGGCGCGACATTCCGTGATGACTTTGCCGCATTCGCGGGCCATTAGCCGGGCAAGGTTGTCCGTCTCGCGTTTGACGATTTGTGCGAGGTTGTCAAAAAGCTCGCCGCGACGGAGGCGGCTTTGGCGGCGCCAATCGGGAAAAGCAGCGCGGGCCGCCGACACCGCTTGATCGGCATCATCCTTCGAGCCGCGCGGAAAGGTGCCGATGATTTCGGCGTAATTGGCTGGATTGGTGCTATTGAAATGATCGTTCGAGGGCGTGAGCCAACGGCCGGCTATGAAATGGCGTCCTGTGACGAAGGACATGGCAATGTCTCCAAAGGATTGCCGCGCCTGCTGGAGCGGCGAACAATAGTATTATATCGAGCCGATGCCGGCGATTGGCGTGGGCGAAAGGGGAGGCGGATGCGGCTAAAACTTCCATGGGCCGGGCATGAGTGGGACATCGAGATCCCCGATCCCAACGTGGTGCGCACGCAGCGGGACAGTGAAGCGCCGGCGATCGCCGATGTGGCTGCTGCCGTGCGCCAGGCGCTGGAGTCGCCCTATCATTTTCCGGCACTACGGCTCGCGCTGACGCCTGATGATCACGTCGCGATTGCTGTCGACGAGCATTTGCCCCGACTACCTGAACTTTTGGTGCCTCTGCTGGAGCACATTTCATCCGCTGGAGTAAGCGCGGAGGCGATTACGCTCGTGTGCCAAGCGCCGTCCACGGGACAGGCCTGGGCCATGGACCTGCCGGACGAGTATCAGGACATGCACATCGAGGTGCATCAGCCGGCCGAACGCCGGAAACTAAGTTATCTCGCGGCCACGCGGCAGGGACGGCGCATTTATTTGAACAAATCGGCGGTCGATGCGGATCAGCTCATTTTGTTGACGGGCCGCAACTACGACCCCCAGCTAGGTGTCGCGGGCGCCGAAACGGCACTCTTTCCCAGCTTAAGCGACGAGGCGACGGTGCGCGAGTTCGCGGGCAAGTTCGCGCCGGCGAACGATACCACTGAGGCAACCGCGATACGTAAGGAAGCCGTCGAGGTGGCTTGGCTTCTGGGGGCCCCTTTCCTCGTGCAAATCATCGAAGGCACCAACGGAGAAATCGTTCATGTGCTTGCCGGCACCATCGACAGCAGCGCGGAAGGTCAGCGGCTATTGGATGCTCGCTGGCGGATGTCCGTCGATCGTTCCGCCGACGTAGTAGTAGCCGGCATCTCAGATGATCCCGAGCGGCAAACATTCGAGGAACTGGCGCGGGCTTTCTACAATGCGTCGCGTGTCGTGAAGAAGGGTGGGCGCGTCCTTTTGTTGACGGAAGCCAAGCCAGTGCTGGGCCGGGCGGCCACGCTCATGCGGCAACACCGCGATCCGCTGGCGGCGCTCAGAATTCTATTGCAGGAAAAGCCCCCTGACCTTTTGGCAGGCTTTCTCTGGACCAGCGCCGCGGAGAAAGCGAAACTGCATTTAGCGAGCCGCCTAACTGACGAGGTCGTCAAAGAGCTTTTCGCGAATCCCGTGAATAATACCGAGCAAGCCCACTCGCTGGTGGGCCCCGAGGACACGTGTTTGGTGCTGCCTGACGCCCACCGAACTCACGCAATTCTTCAAAAAGGCGAGCGGGGGGCGTCAGCTCCCTGACTTCCACCTAGCTCCGCGCTCCGCTGCGCGTCGCGGCTAAACGATGATCGGAATGACCAATGAACGACCTACGCAAACAATATGAGACCGCAATCAAATCGGCGGCCTTCTTCGATCTGAGCACCGGGACCAAGATCGAGCTGTCCGGACCGGACACGCGCTCGTTCTTGCATAACCTGTGCACCAACGACGTGAAAAACCTCGCGGTCGGCGCGGCTGTGAGGCATTCTTGACGACGGCGAAGGCCCGCGTGATCGCCCATGTATTCGTGGGCTGTCTTGACGTTCAGGGCCAACCCGTGCTGTGGCTCGACACGGTTCCCGGCCAAGCCGATGTCCTGATGCGCCACCTGAATCATTATCTAATCAGTGAACAGGTAGAGATCGCCGACCGAACTCAAGAATGGGCCCTACACCGCGTTGTCGGTCCCGAAGCGAGGCCATTGCTGGAACGCATCTTTCGGTGCGATTTGACGGCATGCACGCACTTGCACCATGAAGCGGTGACGCTCCCGGGGGGCCAGACGGCTTATGTGCGCCGATTTGACGCGCTGAGCCTGCCGGGCTTTGACGTTTTCAGTCCAAAAGCAGCGGCGGCTTGGGTTGCCTCGCTAGAGATATTGCAAGCCGACCTGGAGCTTCATGAGATTCTGCGTATTGAGGCGGGCTTGCCGGCGTTTGGCAGCGACATGGACGAAAGCAGGCTCGTGATGGAAGTCGGCCGAAGCGCGCAAGCGATCTGTTACACCAAAGGCTGTTTTCTGGGGCAGGAACCCATCGTCATGGCACGGGACCGAGGGCAAGTTAATCGCCTGTTGTGCGGCGTGAAGTTGGCGCCGGGATCAGCGCCGTCGCGCGGGGCGAAGCTTTTCAAGGATGGCGCCGAAGTTGGCGAAGTGACCTCTGCGGCCTATTCGCCACATCTAGACGCCATCCTCGCGCTGGCGTATTTGAAACGCGGGTTTCAAACGAGCGGTTTGGAGTTGACCCTAGAACCGGACGGCGCTGCCCGATCCGCGGTGGTTGCGAGTTTGCCCTTTACATCAATGCTCTAAATCCACGGCTTGGTAGGTGCCTCCATTTTGGCGGGCCAGGACTTGTAAAGGCATCCACGTCCGTTCCCGATTGCGCGTTGTCAATTCGATGGTGTGCATCGTCGCATGGTCTTGATTGAGAGATTCGACAAGCTGCACGTGCTCGGGCGTCAAGTCGTCGGCGTCAGTCAGGAAGAAGATGACGTCCGGTTTCAAACGGAGCGCCATTTCAGGCGCGGGCCCATGGTCGGTGCTTCCCTCGGCAACCTGCCGGGCAAGCGCCGCGCACGCTTCGTTAACAATGGCCGGCGTCGGCTTTAGCCAGTCGGCATATTGCGGAAGCAACGGGTTGGCATGCTGATTGTAAACGATGATTTGAAAGCGGGCGCCGGCGGGCAACCGTCGCAAGCTCGCCGCCAATTCACGGCACGCTGCCTCCATGGCACCGTGTCGGCCCATGCTTGCCGAGCCGTCGAGGACATAGACGATCCGCCGACCGTGCGTGTCGATATTGAAAAAGGAAGCCGTGCCTTCCTTGCCGGCGCTGACCGCCATTTTTATCCGTCGGCTCGGAAGACGCGGAGTTGCCCTCGCCGGCGGCATCGACAGCCCACGGATCGCGTAATACGCGCCGTCGCCGGCGCTTGTGCGACCTTAGCGGCAACGGCTTTTTTGTTGGCGGAGGTCTTTGTCGGGCGCGGCTGCTCGAAGGTGACCTCGCCGCCGGCATCGATAAATGTCATGGGTAGCAATTCCGAAGTCGGCGCCGACCGAGCCTCAATGGAGGTGCGCCCTGCCACGATTCCGAGGCCTAGCAGGGCGGCGCCGTGCAGCAAGAAAGACACGATTACCGCGAGGGCCCAGTGGCGTCGCGATCTTTCCCCGCTTGCCATGGTGGTTTTCCGTCAAGTTCACCGGCGGCATAGCCGATATTAATCACTGTTGCCAAGGGGTGGTCCGACCCAATTCGTGCAAGGCAGGATGCCGCTGTCACCCTTGCCAAACATCGTGCATTGAGTTGACCAACCTGAGGATTAGCGGTGCCGCAGGGCTGCGGCACCGCTATTCGTAGCGCGGCACCATAAGCGAGATGTGCTGAAATGAGAAGGCCAAACGTCACACCGTGGTATGGCGCCGATCGCTAGCCATTTTGACAGACGCCTTCTTCGGCGAAGAGTTCGGTATCCACGCGGCCACGCCCTGCCCGGACACCTAGCTTGACGAGCAGCCAACGCCTGAGCGAGCGGAGGGGCCGAGCCACGCGGCGATGCCAGCGTATCCACCACGGCATGTAAGGCATATGCTGAGTCGAGCGATCGGGAAAACAGTGAGCGTAATGTTTGCCGAGGTGGTAACGGTCGGAGCGCTGCAGCATGCCGAGGATAAGACGCACCGGCAAGGAATTGGCCGGCCACCAGGGCGCATGCAAAAGCAAATCTGGAAGTCGAGCAGATAGAGCCCGCCGTCCTCGCCGACGAGGATATTTTCCCGCTTATGCAGATCGACGTAAGCCATGCCGCGGCGATGGACTTGAGCAAGCAAGTCTTCGAGGTCGGCAAACGCACTCGGCGTAACCTGGTCAATCCGCCTCAGCGGCCGCCCGGGAATGTGGTCATGGGCCACGGCGTGACGGAGGCGCCTGCCGGCATGGCGCACTTCACCAAGAACCGTGGGTATGCCGGGCAAATCGGCGAGCACTTTGAGCGCATGGGCCTCGCGCCGCCCAGCCAGCGCCCAGCCAGCGCGCATCGGCAGCAGGCCAATCCGCTGTTGCCGGTTGAACTTGCACACGATTCTTCGCTCGCCTGCGGTGTAAAATGCCGTCGCCGCCCAGGAATCGTGCTTGACGATCCGCTCTAAATGGTACGTTTGGCCGTCAACGTCGACATGCGGCGGCGGCTCCTCTTTTCCAAGCGCCAACAACGGAGGCCTGGGCTTTACGGCCGGCTCCAGCGCGGAAGATGTCATCGTCATGCGTTCCATCCATGGATCAGCGAGCCGCGCTTTAACGGGCCGCGCATGCAGTAAGCGGAAGCGCCGCGACTTTACCCGTTCGCCGCCGTCGCGTCAATCGGGCCTTCCTGGTGTAAATTACACTAGAAGCTCTCTCTTTCCCCCGTTACCATTTGGTTGGTGGTCTCGGTGAGGGGTAATTCAATCTTGACAGGTGCCGGCGCGTGTCCCTTAATCGATTGATTTTTTATAGTGCCATGATCGGGGGCTGGGCCGCATTCGCGGGTTGGCTTTTAAGCGAGGCGTTTCTTTTTCGGCGCTCCTTCCCTGATGGATTTTGGGGGTTCCTTGTCGTTCTGTTGGCGGCGGCGCTGGTCGGCGGCTGCGTGGCGGGCGGCTTGACCTTGCTCGGCGGTGTGGCGAGCGGATCGCTCAAGGGGCAGCTTCACCGCTTCGTCCCGGGCTTCTTGTGCGGGCTTGTTGGCGGCGCCATCGGCAGCACGCTGGGCAACGCCATCTTTTTGGTGCTGCCGCATTGGTCGTTTCGGCTCCTGGGCTGGTGCTTGATGGGCTTGGCGATCGGAGCCAGCGAAGGAATTTATGACAAGTCGCCGCGCAAACTGCGGAACGGACTCGTGGGGGGCAGCCTCGGCGGGATCATGGGGGGAATCCTCTTCACATTGCTGGGCGGCGCCAGCATGGCGGAACGAGCCACCGGGTTCGTCATCCTGGGCATGTGCATCGGTCTTTTCATTGGCCTGGCGCAGGTAATTCTCAAAGAGGCATGGCTCACCGTTGAGACCGGCTTTCGACCCGGCCGCCAACTTATGCTCGGCATGGCGGAGACCATCATGGGCACCTCCGAGAAAGCCGCGTTGCCCTTTATCGCCTTCGGTGCCAAAGGCGTGGAACCGGTCCACGCCCGTATTCTGCGTCAGGATGACGGTTCCTTTGTACTCCAAGACAACCACTCGCGCACGGGCACCTTTGTCAATGGACAACCGGTGCGCGGCGAGATTGTGCTTGCGCAACAACGATGCAATCCAACTGGGCATCAATGTCGTGCGCTTCCGCGAGGCACATAAACAAGCGGACAGCGTCATGGCGCCACCAGCCGCGGTCCTCGCGCCCGTGAAGCCGCCGCCCGCGGCGACCAATCCGCCGCCGGCGCCAAATGCCATTAAACCATCGGCCGGCATCCGCAGCCAACCGCCGCACGGCGCCGGCTCGCGACCGATCCCGGTCGCCGCGGCGCCTCCAGCGGCGCGGCCTTCACTGCCGTCTCCCGCGGCTCCGGTGGTCTCGGTGGCGGCAACGGCCGCCCGGTTGCCCCATCTGTGGCCGAGCCGGCGTGGCAGTCCCGCAATCCAGCAAGCGCCGCTGCACCAGCTGCGGGATTCTTTACTAAGAAGTGCCAAGCCGCGCGGATCGAGCGCAGCGAATCCCGCGGATGTTAGGATCTCACGATGTCCAACACCATCCTTGATTCCCTCGTTGCCGGCAGCCTCGCCGTTGCTTTGCTCGTTGTCGTTGGTGTCGATAAACTTCTCACCAAGCCTGAGACACTCGCGGCTGCTCCGCGGCCGGTTGTCCAACCGGTGCGCCGGCCCGCAAAACCCTTACGTCTGGCCGTCAGCCACACTAAAAAGAACGTTTGGGACGATATGGGCCGGCTGCTCGATCATCTCGGAGCCGGCTACAAATATCAAACGGTTGCCATGAGCGACCTTTATGACGCCAAAACCTATGACAAATTCGATGTGCTTTTCTTGACGTGCAGCTCCGAGGGCAATGACCCCGCCGTCGCCGACCATTTGCGGCGTTTCGTGGCCAATGGCGGCACCCTCTATGCTTCGGATTGGCGCTTTCTCGTCGTGGCGCAGGCATTTCCCGATTTCGTCAACAGCAAAGTCGTCAATGAAGGCAACGTGCAAAAGCTAACTGCGGATGTCGTGGAACCTGGCCTCGCCGATGTCCTGGGCACCTCCAAGATACCACTGGAGTTCAACCTCGATCAGTGGAAGACGGCGGCGTTCGGCGGCGACCGGGTCAAGGTTCTGATGAAGGCCTCACGCTATTTGACGCAACAAAATGAATGGGCCGCGGCGCCTCTGCTCGTGAAATTCGCTTTCGACAAGGGGACGGTGATCTTTACGTCGTTCCACAACGAAGCCCAAAATAGCGAGATTGAGCAAAAGCTTCTCAAGTATCTCGTCTTCAGCGCCGTTACCGCGCAGATCGAGAATGAGATCCACCAGACAATGCTCCAGGGGGGCTTTTCGCCGCAAAAATCCAACTTACTGAGCGCCTCTCCAGGTCAGACGCAATTCAGCAATGTGTATGAGGCGAAAAAGGCCGGCAACGTGCGTTTTGTTCTCGGCTTCCAGGAACAACCAAACCAAGCCGCCCGCCTTCGCTTGACCGTCATCGGTCCGGACGGCAAAAAACGGGAGGAAGAAGGCACGTCCACGATCGTCATCGAAGAGCCATCCGCCGCCGCGGGGCAGTGGCGCTACACCGTGACCGCCGTGAGTGTGCCGTATCCCGATTTTCCATTTACGCTGACCGTGGGCGAATGCAGAAGTAGGACAGGTTTGGAACCTGTCCGGAATTCCGGAAAGCACGTGACCTCATTTTGAGACAATAAACGGTCAGGTTGGAAACCTAACCTACGGAAGCCCCAATGAGCGACCAGCGATTTCGCCAAGCGCTGATGCGCACAACTCGACGATATCCAGGCCAAAGGCCTCGCCAAAACGGAGCGCCTGTTGACCAGCCCGCAAGGGCCGGCGATCACCGTCAGGGGACGTGAAGTCGTCAACTTCTGCGCCAACAACTATCTCGGCCTGGCCAACCATCCCGGCATCGTCGCGGCGGCCAGCGAAGGCTTCGCCGCTACGGCTACGGCATGGCGTCGGTGCGCTTCATCTGCGGCACGCAGGATATCCACAAGGACTTGGAGGCGGCCATCGCGCGCTTCTTCGGCAAGGACGACGCCATCCTCTACAGCTCGTGCTGGGACGCCAACGGCGGCCTGTTCGAGACGATCCTCGGCGAAGAGGACACCATCCTCAGCGACGAGCTCAACCACGCCAGCATCATCGACGGCGTCCGGCTCTGCAAGGCGAAACGATATCGCTACAAGAACTGCGACATGGCCGACCTGGAAAAAGGCTTGCGGGAAGCCGCCGGCAGCCGCTTCCGTCTGATCGTCACCGACGGCGTCTTCTCGATGGACGGCTGCTCGCACCGCTGCCCGAAATCTGCGACCTGGCCGACCGCCACGACGCCCTCGTCATGGTCGACGACAGCCACGCCACGGGCATCCTCGGGCCGGGCGGCCGCGGCACGCCGGAGCATCTCGGCGTGCTCGACCGCATCGACATCATCACCAGCACGCTCGGCAAGACGCTCGGCGGCGCCACGGGCGGCTTCACCTGCGCCTGCGGCGAAGTCGTGCAGATGTTGCGGCAGCGCTCGCGGCCGTATCTCTTCTCCAACGCCGTGCCGCCGCCGATCGTGGTCGCGGCGGCGAAGGCGCTGGAGTTGGTGCAAGCGAGCGACGCACCTGCGCGAGACTTGCACGCCAACGCCAAACGTCTGCGCGCCGGTCTGGAAGCAGCGGGCTTCACGTTAAGACCGGGACGCATCCGATCCTGCCGGTGATGCTCGGCGACGCGGCGCTCGCCGGCGCCATGGCGGAGAAACTGCTGGAGAAGGGCATCTACGTCATCGGCTTCAGCTATCCCGTGGTGCCGCAAGGCCAGGCGCGGATTCGCCTGCAAGTGTCGGCGGCTCATACCAGCGCCCAGCTCGATCACGCCATCGCCGCCTTTACCGAGGTCGGGCGGCAACTCAAGGTGATTTAGAGGGCGTTTATAATGTGGCCCAATTCGGCCGAGACTCAAGAGTTGCTGGCGCAGGCCAAGGAGGGTGATGGCCAGGCAGTCGAAGCGCTCTTGGCCCGGCATCGTGACGCAGTGCGGCGCATGATCGATCTGCGCCTCGATCCGGCGATCGTGCAGCGCGTCGATGCCAGCGACGTGGTGCAAGACGTGCTTATCGAAGTGAGCCGGCGTTTACGCGATTACCTGGCCAAGCCGGCGATGCCGTTTCATCTTTGGCTCAGGCACATTGCCAAGGACCATCTGATCGACGCGCATCGCAAACACCATCAAGCGCAAAAGCGCGGTGTGGGCCGGGAGCAGCCGCTTGCGCCGCCCGGCTGGGCCGAACAATCCTCGCTCGACTTGGCTGGTCAACTGGTGGACCAGGAATTGACCCCTGCATCGGCGGCCATCAAGCAGGAACTGGAGCGGCATTTGCACGATGCGCTAGCCCAATTGGCTGACGACGATCGCGAGATGATCTTGATGCGGCACTTTGAGCAATTGCCCAATCAGGAAGTCGCCGCCGCGCTGGACCTCACCGAAGCGGCGGCGTCGATGCGCTATCTGCGAGCGCTCCGGCGGCTGCGGGATTTGATGACTCCAAAAGAGCCGCGCACGCAGTGAGCAGGTCTTTCAATCAACCACGACATGTTCCGCCGGATGGGCGCGCCGGCTTCGAGGTTTTGCTCGGCAGCGCGGAGCAACGCGACGGACGACATCTTCCCGGTCGCAGTGCCGCTGACGCCGAAATAGGCATGCAAGTCAGCGTGCGGTCCGGCAAGCGGCTCGGCCGGCTCCTCGATGGATTTTTGCAAGCGCCGGCAACATTGAAGCGCGCCTTCAATGGGCGTATGCACCATGAGCAGCATGAACTCTTCCAGCCCATATTGACCGGCCACGTCGCAGCGGCGCTTGCTCCGGGCAATCAATTGCATCGTCAAATCCGGCACATTCGCCTCGGTCTTGGCTGTCGGCCGAACTTGGCCGATGGCCAGGGTAAGCGGAACCTGATGGCGTTCGACGCGGGCCAGCTCGTCGCTTAGCCGTTCCATCATGTAGCGTTGGCTGAACCACTGCACCTCCGGTTGGCGCGACGTTGTCCGCCAGATCATGTTGACCAGGCGATCGACGTGATGGCGGCTCGAGGCGAGGCGCTCCTTGGTTTTGCGGAATTCCAGCCGAGCCTCCCCGGCCTTGATCGCCTGCTCCATGACGGTCGCCAGCAGCAGCGGATGCTCCAGGGCCATGTGCCTCGGCAAGCAAACGTTGGCCCCCAGCTCGTATGCCTTTTGGAAGTGGACAGCCGAGGCGCCGGCCAAGAAAACAACCGGGACTTCGCGTTGATAGGCCAGCCAGGCCAATCCCTGACCGCCTTCGCGATGGTACAGATCATCGTTGACGAGCAGCAAATCGCATGGGTCGTGCTGCAAGGCGAAACGCGCTCGCGAAAAGCTGTCCGCTTCGACCGCTTCCCACTGATCGTGCAGATCGCTCGTGAAGACGGCGCGAATCGCTTCAATCGCTTGCGAACCGGCGGCAATCAACACGCGACGGCGTTCGTTGTCGATACCCATGAATCATCTCCCGTGAGAACGTCCGTGTTGGCCGATAAACTTTTGGGATTTGTTGCGCTTTCCACGATAACCAAAATGCGAAGGCACTCGCGAGAGAGCTTTCGTATTTTGCTGCATTTTCCCAGGTCGCCGGGCTTGTCCGATTGGCAAAACCGTCAAAAGTGGAAATCGTGGGACGGCTCTCCTGAGCCGTCGGCGCAATCGGACGGCTCGGGAGAGCCGTCCCCCAAAAGCAACCAATCAAGGGCTCGCTCACGGAATGGCGTCCGTCCAGACGTATGCCTGGAACAACACCAAGCAGCCCATGAGGATCGCCAATATGAGGCTGTGCCAAAAGACGAAGCGGAGGATAGGTCCCTCTTGGCCATGCTGATTCGTGGCGGCGGCGGCGACCACGATGCTTTGCGCGTCGATCATCTTGCCCATAACGCCGCCCGTGCTGTTGGCGGTGGCGAGCAGGATTTTGGCCTGGTGAACGTCGAGCGGAAGCGTGCCGCTCTGCACCAGTTGGCGCTGCCGTGATGGTTTGCAAGCTGCCAAAGAGCGCGTTGGACGATGTGTCCGAACCGGTGATGGCCACGCCCAGCCAGCCCAAAAGTGCGGCAAACAGCGGGTAAAGGCAGCCGGTGCGCGTGAACGCCAATCCCAGGGTGGCGTCCATGCCGCTGTACCGAGTCGTGAACGCGAGCGCCAGCATGCAGGCGATGGTGAACAGCGGCCAACGCATTTGTAGGCAGGTGGCGAGAAACACGTGAACGAAGCGGCTCGGAGCGATGCCGAGCCAAAAAGTCGACAACACGGCAGCGAGAAAGATGCCTGTTCCCGTGGCGCCCAGCCAATCCAGGCTGTACACCGCTTTTTCGGGAACGTCTGCCTCTTGCCTGGTCACCACGGGATAAGCCGCGCGACATGCTCGTGAAGCAGAGGCACCGCTATGTCGATCTTGGTGGCGACGCCGAGCTCCCGTTTCGTCTGAGGTAGCCCCCAGGTGAAAACCAGGATGGTCAACAAAACCCACGGAACCCAGGCCGAGGCCACTTGGGCACGGCTATAGATCGGACTTTCAGCCGTGCCGGCCTCGCGATTGATCGCTTTATCGGCGAAACGCCATGATGTCTTGGGCTGCCAGACGCGCAGGAACATGGCCAGGCAGATGAGAGAAATAAGGCCGCCGGCCACGTCGACCAACCACGGGCCGTGATAATTCGCGGCCAAGAATTGGACGCCCGCAAAGGTGCCACCGCACACCACGAGCGCCGGCCAAACGCCCAGGACGCCGCGCCAGCCGGCCATTACCCAGACGAGCCAAACGGGGATCACCAGCGAGAACAAAGGGAGTTGCCGCCCGGCCATGGCGCTGAGCTCCAGCTCGGAAAGCTTGGTGATGTTGGCCAACGTGATGATGGGTGTGCCGAGTGCACCAAAGGCCACCGGCGCGGTGTTGGCGAGCAACGCCAGACCGGCGGCGTAAAGAGGCTTGAAGCCGGCGCCGATCATCAGCGCGGCGGAGATCGCGACCGGCGTGCCAAAACCGGCCGCACCCTCGACAAACGCGCCGAAACTAAAGGCGATGAGCAGCGCCTGAATGCGACGATCATCCGACAGGGAGGCGACGGAATGCTTGACAATTTCGAACTGCCCCGCCGCCACCGTGAGGTTGTAAAGAAAGATGGCCGCCAGCACGATCCAGCCGATCGGCAACAGACCAAAAGCCGCGCCATTGCTCGCTGCCGCCAGCATGACCGGCGCCCAGGCGCCGACGCGCTCGGCATAGGCCGTATCCGGCAGTGCCGGCACGAAAACGAAGATCGCCATGACCAGCGCTGCCGAGAGTCCCACCAAGGCCGCGAGTTGAGCGGACGCGCGCCCGCTGGCGAGAAGACCCAACAGCAGTACGGTGGGCACGGCCGCGCAAAGAGTGGACAGCCACGGATTGCCCAGCGGATCGTAGATTTGCGTCCAGATCATGGAAGACCTTTAGGTATGTCCAGTGGAAACCGCTATACGGTTTATAAAACGCATCGAACTGTTGTTCCCCTCTCCCCTGTACTCGGGGGAGAGGGGTAGGGGTGAGGGGGGATAGAATCTCTCGCGAAATCGCCAACTTTTTGCAAGCAACCTGCACCCCCTCACCCCTGCCCCTCTCCCCCGAGTACAGGGGAGAGGGGGCGTTTCAATATCTCATGTGAGATGATGAGCATCTCGTGTGAAATGACGCACTTCGACGGATTATGACGTCCCTTTACGCGCGGACCAATCTAATTCGGCGGTTTTTGGTGCTTGCATCCCGCGCTGGGGCGTCTACAATCGCGCCATTTGCATTCTTGATGCGCGAGACGTGTGCCCATGCTTTTTGCCTACTTGCAGCAACTCGATCCTCTCAAAGATAAAGTTCCCTGGTCAGCCCTTTGGTCCACCGTATTTGCCGGCTTGCCGGTATTGGTGCTCTTTTGGCTCCTGGTGCCACGCCGCTGGCTGGCCCCCAAGGCGGGCGCCGCCGGCGCGGTGGCGGCCATCTTCGTCGCCATCCTGATTTACGGCATGCCGGTTCCGCAAACGTTGTGGGCCTTCGTCAGCGGCGCCGGCTTCGGCTTGTTGCCCGTAGGTTGGACGATTTTTTGTGCCATGCTGCTTTACAACATCACCGTCGAGACGGGGCAGTTCACCATCGTGCGCCGCTCGGTGGCCGGCATTTCCGGCGATGCCCGCATCCAGGCGATCCTGATCGGCTTCTCGTTCGGCGCCTTCCTGGAAGGGGCCGCGGGAGGCGGCACGCCGGTCGCTATATGCGGGGCCATCATGGTGGGGCTGGGCTTTCAACCCTTCATGGCGGCCGTGCTGTGCCTGATCGCCAATACGTCTCCCGTGGCTTATGGCGGCCTGGGCACGCCCATCATCGTCTTAAGTGGCGTGGCCGATTTGCGGGCGGAATCCCTGAGCACCATGGCCGGCCACCAGTTGCCATTTTTGTCATTCATCGTGCCGCTCTGGATGGTCAAGGTCATGTGCTCGTGGAAGCAGACGCTCGAGGTTTGGCCCGCGCTGGCGGTCGCGGGCGGCTCTTTCTCCATCTTTCAATTCACTTTCGCCACCATCCACGAGTATTTGCCCAGCGTCGTCCTCTACCCCATGACCGACATCGGCGGCGGCATCTTCTCGCTCGTGGTGACGGCGATATTCTTGAACTTTTGGAAGCCGAAAAAAGAATGGCACTTCGACAACGAACCCACATCGGAGGAGACGACTCGGCCGTCAAGCGGCCAACGCGATCCTCATGCAACTGAGGTGGCGGCGCTTCTTGGAAGCAAGCTTGCCGAGACTTCCTACGAGAGCAAAAAGTTGACGGTCCGCAACGTCACGCTCGCCTGGATGCCCTTCATTCTGATGTCCGTGTTTCTCATGTTGACCGGCCTGGTTCGCCAAGAAGAAGGGCGCGGCCCCGTGATTATCGCGCACGGCCTGCAAACCAATTACCTGATTCCCGTGCCGACGCTGCACAACCAATCCACGCGCGATCCGCGTTTGCACGCTGTTAAAGTCGAGCAGGCGGCCATGCTCATCTTGGCGAATCGTCAACCGCTCTTGGCCGCAGTCAATGCCGTGATCGCCGCCGAATTGACGCCGCGACCGGAAAGCGCCCTGTTCAACCTCGCCTGGCTGACCGCGCCGGGGACCGGTGTCTTCATCGCTTCGCTGGCCTCGATCATCATGCTGCGGATGGGCCCCGTGCAGGTGCGGCGCGTCATTCGGACCACCTGCCGACAAATGAAAATCCCAATCCCGACCATCGCGTTCATGCTGGGCCTCAGCTACGTGACGCGCTATGCGGGCATGGATGCCACGCTGGGCTTCGCCTTCGCCAAGACGGGCATCTTGTATCCGTTCTTCGCCGCCATTCTTGGTTGGTTAGGCGTCTTTTTGACAGGCACGGACGCCGGCAGCAACGCCCTCTTCGGCAGCCTGCAAAAGATCACGGCCACCGAAATCTACAACTCCGCGCCCGGCGCGTTCGCGCACCTCCGCCTCGATCAGGCGCAAGTTCTCATCTGCACCGCCAACAGCACCGGCGGCGTCATGGGCAAGATGATCGACGCCCAAAGCATCTGCGTGGCCACCGCGGCGACGAACCAAATCGGCAGGGAGGCGGACATCTTCAAAGCCGTAGTCTGGCACAGCATCATCTTGGCAGCCATTGTCGGCACGATGACGCTTTTGCAGGCGTACGTATATCCGTTCACGCTGATGGTGCCGGGGAGCCGGTAGGAATCAGCATGACCGAAAAATCTCCGATCACCAGCCGCGTCACCCAAGCCGGCGCCGCGCCGAGCAGCCGGCCTAGCACGATAAAGGCGGGTGCATACCGTTAAAACACCGTTTGTTATCGGTCGCAGCTGCACGGCACCGCGGTAAACGCTCCCGCCGCGCAACCGCGCATGGTCAATACGCCGATCCTAGCATCCCAGATCGGGCCCGTGAGATAGCAATCACTCGCCTTCCGCGAACGGTGCGTTGGGTGCCATGGCCTCGGTACTCCGTGGCCATGCGTTCGAATCCGCTAAAATGGCCACGGACCGTCCTCCGCGCTGGTCATCCCGACCACGCCAACGTTTCACCGTGCCTCGGATTTTGCCTATTTCGCCCGCCTATACCGATTTAATAAAAAGAGTATCGCCACCGCGGAGATGATAATTAGCACGTAGAATCGTAGGTTATTTGCTTGCGGCACTTCGCGCCAATCGGGCGGTTTCCCCTCCGCCGTGAGTAAGACCGATTTGGGTAGTGTCTGTTGGAGCTTCGCAACTTCGGTCGTCACTCTCGCAATTAAATCAGCAACAGCCTTAGTTTCCCCGACAATCTCGTAAGCGAACTCTTGCAGCTGATGTGTTGCAAACGGGGGCCGAGTGTATAAGCCAATGATTTGTCCTTCTATGACGTCGCGATGTAGGATCATCTCTCCCTGAAATATGGCTTTCTCACGCTTCAATACTGCTTCCATGTGTTTTTTCTTAAAAACCTCAACTAAAGGGCCGTCCCCATTGACATCATAGGCAAAAACACCGGGCAATTCAGGCGCTTTTAATGGCAAGTCATATTTCATTAATTCCTTAAACGCATTTAAGTAAGGCACGACGGCTGCCTTTCTTTTTTCCATGAACACCTTCTCTTTCCCTAATAACTGCAAGGCATCGCCCCAATAAACGTAGAGACGAAGGCGTTGTGACGGATCGAGAGGGCATTCAAGCGCTTTTGTTGCGAATTGAACCACCTCAGCGGGACGGGTTCCGCCGGCTTGTGCGAAAATATGCGCCACCGCGTAATAAATTTTGCCTTTGTCGATTGGGTCCGTGTACTTTTTTAACATGCTTTCACTAACTGCGTCGACCTTGGAGAAATCCGTCTTAACTCCTTTCCGAAGGTGATTAAGGGTTTGAAGGTCCATCTGGATGTCGTCTGCCAGGGCAACATTGGTCAACATGGCACTGATAAACGTCATCGCCATAAGCGTAGCGGTTCTGACCATTGGCAGACCTCCTAAAATTAGCGTGCGCGATCTTGCGACACCAACCCGAAGCGTTAGCGAGAGATCCCTCGCTAACGCTTCGGGTTGGTGTCGCAGAATTACGCACCGTTATTTTAGAAGTTTTTTCCAGGCGCCCGCGGCTTCGCACGGGCAGGCAAGCTGCCCGTGCCACCCAACGCCGGGAACGAATCGTTGAAGTCAATGGATGTATCTTATGACTAGGCTTAGGGATCTGTTGGAGATTTGCCTCAGCTGGCAGATGCATTGGCGCAGCTGAAAAAGCCGCTTCCCGTCACAATGAATGGGTTGTGTTCAAAGCAAGCCATTCGGTTATGGGAGAAGCGGCTATGAGCAGGCAACGAACTCCGAGGAAAAGGTGTGGTCGATGCTGGGCCTGCTGCCGCGACTGGCCTTGTTCGTGACCGATGCGGGTTACTTTGGTTATCGTCTGGCGGAGCAGATGGTGCGCCGAGACGTGATGTTCTTGGTGCGGATGTCGTCGAATGTGAGGTTGCACACGCTTGAGCGCGTGCGGATGGATCGCTATCGGGAAGGTGAGGTGTACTATTGGCCGTCACGGCGGGATCGCCAGGGCGGGGGTTTCCATCCGCTCCGTTTGCGTTTGATTCGCATACGGGCCAAACACCATCGTCATGACCTTTGGCTCTTGACCAATGTGATGGACAAAAAACGTCTTTCGCATCGTTTGGCCGGACAGATGTATCGTTGGCGTTGGCAAAATGAGGGCTGCTTTCGAACGTACAAGCATACGCTGAACAAGGTGAAACTCGTGAGTCGGAGCGTTCGTTTGGTGCATCGTGAAGCGGAAGGGTCGTGGCTGGCCATGCAGTTGCTGATGGGCCAAGAAGGCCATCCGTGCGGAAATGCACAGCCAGCCGCAGGGACGCCGACCGGCGTACGAACAGCGCTGCGCGAAGCCCAAGCCGAGCGTCGCGAACGGACCAGCGCCAAAGCCAGCCGCATTTGGCCGCGCCGCAAGCCACACAAGCCGCCAAAACCGCCTAAACTCCGCAAGATGTCAGTCACTCAAAAGAATGAATTGCAAAAGGTTAACAGCGATGCGGCGTGAGAAATAATTACTGGCGTTGGGTGCCACGGGCAGCTTGTCTACCCGTGCGAACCCGCGAGAGCACGGGCCCGTCCCTTGGCATGAGCAGGCAAGCTGCCCCTCGCACCCGATTTTCGTCCATTGTTCCCGATGCCGCTTACTTCGTGCGCGGCTCTTTGGGGCTTTTGCCGGCCAACTCCTTCACCAATTCCGCGACCAACTCCGGTTTGCCCTGCTTGATCAGGTGATCGATCCGCGATTGCGGCACACCCAGACGTGTCATGGCGGCGCCGGCGTCGGCCCACGCCTTCGCTTTTTTCTTGCCCTCGGCTAAATACAATTCGCCGACCAGTTCCGCGAGCCTCTGATAACTGAGATCGCCTTCATTGTCGTAGTAACGCTTGATGATTTTCTGTTGATACGGCGAGTAGTTGCGCGGCTGCTTGCTCTCGGCCATGGTTCTTTCCTCAGCGATGGATGGGTTTCTCGAATTGTCACGCCACGGCGTTTAACGCACAATAGCAAAGTCCTCCCCCGGGAACGGTCATTGGAGTTTGTCGCCATGCGGGCCCTGATCCAACGTGTCAGCCAGGCGAGCGTACGCATCGACGGTGAGACCGTTGGCGAAATAAGCCGCGGCATCTTGGTGCTGCTGGGCATCACGCACGACGACACCTTGGAAAAAGCAAAATGGCTCGCTGACAAGATCGTCTCCCTGCGTATCTTCGGGGATGACGCGGGCAAGATGAATTTGAGTGTCCACGACGCGGGTGGCGCCGTGTTGGTCGTCAGCCAGTTCACCCTCTATGGCGACGCCCGCAAAGGTCGGCGGCCGAGCTTTATAGACGCCGCTGCGCCCGCCCACGCTATTCCGCTGTATGAGGCGTTCATCAACGCCGTCAAGGCACTGGGCATCCCGACGGCGACCGGACGTTTTGGCGCGATGATGCAAGTCGAGTTGGTGAACGATGGCCCGGTGACATTGATGATCGAGACCGAATAGAGGGGCGAGCCGTGAGCGTCAGCGACCGGTGTTTCCCGCATCACACCGGTCGCTGACGCTCACGGCTCGCCCAAGGCGCCT
Source organism: uncultured Planctomycetota bacterium (assembly GCA_963750865.1). Classification (GTDB taxonomy): domain Bacteria; phylum Planctomycetota; class Planctomycetia; order Gemmatales; family Gemmataceae; genus CAVVSQ01. Next base: position 1,835,023 of record CAVVSQ010000001.1, on the reverse strand, counting down.
GAGAGTAAAAACATGAGCCAGGACGGCCTCGCCATCGCAAAAAAATCGACGGGCTTCCAGCAGCGACTTGGGCTTTTTGACGCCACCATGCTCGTGGCGGGCACGATGATCGGCTCGGGGATATTCATCGTGTCCGCCGACATCGCTCGGGACGTCGGCTCCAGTGGTTGGCTGCTTCTTGTCTGGGCGCTCACCGGCGTCATGACCATCATCGGCGGGCTTAGCTATGCCGAACTTGCCGCGATGATGCCGCGCCGGCGGTCAGTACGTTTACCTGCGCGAAGCCTATGGCCCGCTATGGGGCTTTCTTTACGGCTGGACCTCATTTCTGGTAATCCAAACCGGGACCATCGCCGCGGTCGCCGTCGCTTTCGCGAAGTTTTTGGGTGTGTTGGTGCCCGCGCTCGGAACGGATGCGGTACTGCTGCACTTTGACAATGTGCATCTTCTCGTTGCCCTACCCATTCCCTGGATGGACGAGCCGCTAACCTTCTTCAAACAAGAGGGCTTCACAATTTCCGCCGGCCAGCTGGTGGCGGTGGGAATTGTGGTGCTGCTGACGCTCTGGAATTGCCGGGGCATCCGCGAGGGCAAGTGGGTGCAAAACGTTTTTACGGTTGCCAAGACGTTGGCCCTGGTGCTCTGATCGTCCTGGGTCTGACGGTCGCTTTCGACAAGGAGGCGGTCGCGCAGAATTTCAGTCTGCCGTGGGCAGGCATTACCGAGACTTCGCAGTTTCACGAAGTCAGCAAGTTCATGCCGTGGGCGCCGCTGGCAGCGGTGATGGTGTTGTGCGGCGCCATGGTGGGGTCGCTGTTCTCCGCGGATGCCTGGCACAACGTGACCTTTACGGCCGGCGAAGTGCGCGATCCAAAACGAAACTTACCGCGCAGTTTGGTGATGGGAACCGGGCTGGTGATTGTGCTCTATCTCCTGGCCAACTGCGCTTATCTCACGGCGCTGCCGCTCAGCGGCCGCGAGCCCGAAACAAATGCGCCGCGCAATGTGGTCGCCTTCGAGCGCGGCATCGACCATGCCAAGGATGATCGCGTTGGCACCGCCGTGCTTGAGCGGGTCTCGCCGCGTTCGGCGTACCGATGATGGCGCTGGCGATCATGATCTCCACGTTTGGTTGCCTCAATGGTTTGATCCTCATGGGGCCGCGCCTTTATTATGCGATGGCGCGGGACGGCTTGTTCTTCAGCCCGGTCGGCCGACTGAGCGGGCGCGGCGTTCCCGCAGTTGGTTTGGTCTTGCAAGGCTTATGGTCGGTGCTGCTCATCTTTAGCGGAAGCTACAACCAGTTGCTCGATTACGTGATATTCGCAGCCCTGTTTTTTTATATGCTTACGGTGGGCGGGCTGTTTGTCTTGCGGCGAACCAGGCCCGCGGCCGAGCGCCCGTATCGCGCGATTGGCTATCCGCTTGTGCCGGCGGTGTATGTGTGCATGTGCGCCGTCATCATGGTAGCTTTACTCTTCGTGAAACCCGTTTATAGTTGGCCAAGCTTTCTTATTGTTTTGTCCGGCATCCCCATCTATTTCTGCTGGCGTCCCCAAGCCACGGGATGAGGTACTCCGAATCCCGCGGATATCTTCTCTGGAGTCCCACGAATGCTCAAAGGCCTGTTTGCCACCAAATCCCTGGAACTGCTGGCCGCCGAGGCCAAGGGTGACAATCGCCTGCGGCGCATCTTGGGCCCGGTGGGTTTAACGTCGCTGGGCGTGGGTGCCATCATCGGCGCCGGTATTTTCGTGATGACGGGCCGGGTCGCCGCCAACGACGCCGGGCCGGGCATCCTAATCTCGTTTGCCGTCGCCGGCTTCGCATGTGCCCTGGCCGCGTTTTGCTACGCGGAGTTCGCTTCGATGGCCCCGGTGGCCGGGAGCGCTTACACCTATGCTTATGCGACCCTGGGCGAACTCTTGGCCTGGATCATCGGCTGGGATTTGATCCTCGAATATGCCATGAGCGCCGCGACGGTCGCGGCGTCGTGGTCGAAGTATCTCAACAAGTTCCTTGAAGTGCTTTTCGGCTTTCGCGTGCCCGATTTCTTATGTAACGATCCCTTTTCACATCCTGGCGCACTGGTTCAATCTGCCGGCGGTGCTGATCTTGGCGTTGTGCACATTCGTGCTGGTGATCGGCATTCGCGAAAGCGCGGCTTCCAATACGGCTCTGGTGATTTTGAAGGTCGGCGTGGTCATCTTCGTCATCGTGCTGGGCGTCAACTACATGGTGCCGGAACGCTGGACGAATATCCCCGTCGAGGCACGCCGGGTGCCCGAGCAAATCATTCTTCCGCAGATGGCCGAAGCGCAGGCGGAAAAGGAAGTCAAGCAATGGCGTTACGGATTTATCGCAGGAAAAGAGGGCTGCTTATATCAACAAACAGGCGATGGCGGTGTTTCTCATTCAAAAAGCTCAAGACTCAGGCAACGCCTCCTTGCTTGAGGAAATGAAAAAACGCCACGAAAATGATTTGCCGACATCGGCCAAGGACAAGGAAGTCGTCGAAGAGGTCATCGCGCAAGCCAAGAAGAAGGCCCCCGAAGAAGTGGCCGCCAAGTGGGGCCTGATCGGGCATTTCGGCATCAACGCATCGCTGGAAAAGATCGACAACGCCACCCGCAGCTCGTTCATGCCGTATGGCCTATCGGGCGTGATGCTCGGGGCCGCCATCGTGTTCTTTGCGTTCATCGGCTTCGATTCGATCTCCACGCATTCCGAGGAAGCGATCAAGCCGCAGCGCGACGTGCCCATCGGCATCATTGCCTCGCTGGTTCTCTGCACGTTCTTGTACATTGCCGTGGCCGGAGTCATCACGGCCATGGTGCCCTATCCCGACATCGACACCGATGCGGCCGTGGCCTCGGCATTCAGCGTCCAGGCCGAGCAGGGCGGCGGCAAATTGTTGCACGCGGCCGCCGGGCTTATCGCCGCCGGCGCACTTGCGGGCATGACGAGCGTCTTGCTCATCACCTTTCTCAGCCAGGCGCGTGTCTTTTTGGCGATGGCCCGCGATGGCCTCTTGCCGCACAACATCTTCGGTTCCGTGCATACGCGCTTTCGCACGCCGCACGTTTCGACGATATTTACCGGCTCACTGATGTGCGTCGTGGCGGCTTTCACGCCGATTCTCGTGCTCGAAGACATGGTCAACATCGGCACCTTGTTCGCGTTCGTCGTCGTCTGCGCCGCAGTCTTGATCTTGCGGATCAAACGCCCCGACGCCCATCGCCCGTTCCGCTGCCCGTTACTGTATATCGTGGCGCCGCTCGGCATCGCGATTAACCTGATCTTGATGCTGTTTTTGTCGCTGGAAACGTGGTTGCGATTGGTCGATTTGGCTCGCGATTGGCTTGGTTATCTATTTCGGCTTTGGCTACTGGCATAGTGTGCTGCGCAAAAGGAATGAGGGATATGGCGAGCCGATTGGTTAGCGGCGCCGCGAATGCGGAGCGCGGCGAGAGGCCAAACCGCGCTCCGCTAGCGCGTCGCGGCTAACCGGGCCGGTGGTCGCAACCGAGCTTTTCACACGCCGTTTCGCTTCGCTAAAATACATACATGCCTGACGCAACCGTCAATCTCTTCGGCGAAGCCCCTACCGCGACGACGCAGGAATTGTTCGCGGAGATCGTCTTTGACCGTCCGCTCGACCATGCCTATAGCTACGGCGTCCCGGAGCCCCTCCGCGAGCGACTCGCAGTCGGCAAGCGTGTCTTGGCTCCCTTTGGGCGCGGAGATCGCCAGACCATCGGCTATTGCGTCGGCGTCTCCGACACCAAGCCGACGCGCGAAGTCAAAAACATCGTGCAGGTCTTGGACGACGAGGCACTTTTAAGCGACCATCTCCTGCGGCTCACGCGCTGGTTGGCCGACTATTACATGTGCGGCTGGGGCCAGGTGCTCAATGCCATCGTGCCGGCGGGAGTCAAAGACCGGGCGGGCACGCGCTCCATTCTGCTGGTTGAATTGATTCCCGAGACATTGTGGCCCAATCCCGTGCCGAGCCTGACGCCCAAGCAGAAGAAGGTGTTGGCCATCTTGCAAGGCGACGCCTGGGGCGATCGAAATGAATCAATTGCGCGAACGTGCCCAGTGCGCCGCTGGTCCGATTCGCGGCCTCATCGACAAGGGCTTTGCGCGCCGCAAGGTGGGGCGGATTGAAAATCGGATCATCGTCGGAGCCGCCAGTTGACAATGTAGCCGCCGAGGAAGTGGCCGACTTCGAGTTGACGCCGGACCAGATGCAGGTTTGGGCCACTTTGGAGCAAGCGGTGCGAGCAGGCGGCTTCAAGCCGTTTTTACTTCACGGCATCACCGGCAGCGGCAAGACGGAGCTTTACTTGCGTGCCATCCGCGAAGTCGTCAACCAGGGCAAAGAAGCCCTGGTGCTTGTCCCGGAGATCAGCCTGACGCCGCAAACGATCCGGGCGTTTCAAGGAAGGTTTGGCGAGGTCGCGGTGCTCCACAGCCACCTGCAAAACGCCGAGCGGGGGAGCCATTGGCGGCGCATCGCGGCGGGGCGCGTGCAGGTGGTCGTAGGCGCTCGCAGTGCCGTCTTCGCGCCAACGCGTAAGCTCGGGCTCATTGTCATCGATGAGGAACACGAAGCGACTTTCAAGCAGGAGGCGACACCGCGCTATCACGCCCGCGACGTGGCCGTCATGCGGGCCCGCTTCGAAGGTATACCGATCATTCTCGGATCGGCCACGCCCGCGCTGGAAAGCTGGCACAATGTCGAGCGGGGTCAATACACGCTGTTGACTCTGCCGCGCCGCGTTCATGACCGGCCGTTGCCGCCGGTGCATTTGATCGACCTGCGCCACGATCGCCATCATGACCGGCGCATGCATGGCCTCAGTCCGAGCCTCGAGCGGGCCATGATTCAAGCGCTCGACGGGGGCGGCCAGGTGATGCTGCTTCTTAATCGCCGCGGCTATGCGACGTATATCCATTGCCCCTCGTGCGGCCATGTCGAGCAGTGCCGCTTCTGCGATTTGGCCCTGACGTATCACAAGGAAACGGACGTGGCCATGTGCCACTATTGCGGCTACGAAGCGGCGCCGGCGGAGCAATGCCCCGAGTGCGGCCAGGCCCAGGTGCGTTACCAGGGAATGGGGACGGAGAAGTTGCAAGCGGAGATCGAAACCACGTTTCCGGGCCGGGTCGTGAAGCGCATGGACAGCGACACGATGCGGCGTCCAGGCAGCCACCGCCGAGTGCTCGATGCGTTTCGCAACGGTGAAATCCATATCCTGCTGGGAACGCAGATGATCGCGAAGGGGCTCGATTTCCCCAACGTGACGATGGTCGGCGTGGTGAACGCGGATGTCGGCCTGCATCGGGCGGACTTTCGGGCCGGTCGAGCGCACGTTCCAGTTGTTGGCGCAGGTGGCCGGGCGCACGGGTCGCGGCCCGCGCGGCGGCAAAGTGTTCGTGCAGACGTTCAGCCCAGAGCATCCGAGCATCGCACTGGCCGCGGCGCACGATTTCTTGAGTTTCGCCAACGCCGAATTAGCTAACCGGCGGTTGCACAAGTATCCGCCCTACCAGCGTTTGGCCCGCCTGGTGATTCGCAGCAAAGACCAAGAAGCGGCCAACCAATTTGCCGACCGCCTGGCGGCGGCGTTCGGCCCGGCCATCGCCAGCGTACAGCGCGATAACGCCGAGGCGGGCGAACTGCGCATTCTCGGTCCCGCCGAAGCGCCGGTGTTTCGGCTCAAAGGCTATTACCGATTTCATTTCCAGCTGCAATCGCCGAGCTCGGCGTTTTTGCACCAGGTTCTGCGGGCAGTGGTGCCGACCGTTCGGGTGCCAAGAGAAGTGGATTTGACGATTGATATCGACCCGCAGGATATGCTGTAAGAAAACGTGGCGGTTGAGAAAATCCGCTGCGTTGGCGATCTTCAAGTGGTATGATTAATGAATGAAAATTTCCAACCATGCTCCTGTACTTAACCGACTTATTGCTCCGCTTGGGGAGTGTTTAACGCCAGAGACCGCAAGGCGATTGCTGGCCATGAAGCCAGATGCGACGCTGCAATCCCGAGTTGAGTATCTCGCGGACCGATGTACCGAGGGATTGCTCACATCGGAAGAGCGGGCTGAGTACGGTAACTACGTTACCTACGGCACCTTCATCGCGATCCTCAAGTCGAAGGCTCGTCAACTCCTTGCCAGTTCCTCGGGTGGATGATGGATGCGGCTCTCCGAGCCTTTGTTTGGAGCCGGGCCGACGGGCGGTGTGAGTACTGTCGCCTTCACCAAGAAGACGCCGGTTTCTGGCCATTTCATGTCGAGCATGTCATCGCCCAACAACATGGTGGCTCGGATGGTGCCGAAAACTTGTGCTTGGCTTGTGCCGAATGCAACTGGGCGAAAGGGCCGAATCTGGCCGGACTTCTCGCCGGGAAGCTCTATCCACTTTTCCACCCTCGTAAACAACGCTGGAACCGACACTTTGCCTGGGAACAGACGATCGTTGTTGGCAAGACCTCTTCCGGCAAAGTGACGATTCAAGTCTTGAACATGAACGAACCTTCACGTGTGATGTTGCGAGAAAACCTTCTGTTTGAAGGCCGCTTTCCTGACGACGAGTAAGCGCCATCTCAATGAATCGCTCCTGGGTCACGCAATTAGGCCATCGCCTTCTGGACGTTCCCCATTCAACTTCCTAGGGATTATAAGAGGATCAGTCTGTCCATAGGCCCATGTTCCCGTAGATGGGCCGGATCAATCAAACTTCCAGGCTACGGGCTGGATGCGGGTGGGAAAAATGACGCATACTGTCTGCGAACCGTGCCACGACTGCAAATACACCGATTGCGTGGCGGTCTGTCCCGTCGAATGCTTTTATCAGGACGATATGCTGCTTTACATCGATCCTGTCGACTGTATCGACTGCGAGGCGTGCGTGCCGGAATGCCCGGTCGAAGCCATCTTCGCCGAGGCGAACGTGCCGGCCCAGTGGACGCACTACACGCCGCTGAATGCCGAGAAATCCGCCGAGCTCAAGGCCATTGGCGGCGATGCTCACATCACCGAAAAAGGCGACCCCAAGGAAGGCCCCGGCTGCAAGAAGAAGTAAGACGGCAAAGGAGTGAGGAGTGCGCAATGAGGAGTCGGGAGCCGGCGCCGGCAAGCCCGCGGATGCCGCCAACCCACCGCTAGCTGGCTCCGTTCCGCCTGCCCACTCCTCACGGTCATCTCTAGGCATCCTGCTCATTCAGCTAGGCACTCCTGACGCTCCCACGCCGAAGCGTTGCGCCCTATCTGCGCCAATTTCTCGGCGATCCGCGCGTCATCGAGGTGCCGCGCTGGAAGTGGTGGCCCATCTTGCAACTGATTCTGTTGCGCCGGCCCGCGGCCTCGGCGGCCAAGTATCGGCACATCTGGGATCCCGTCACCGGTTCGCCGCTGCTCCATTGGACGCGCCGGCAAACGGAGCTCTTGCAACAGCGGTTTCCGAATGTGCCCGTCCGCTTCGGCATGCAGGTCGGCAATCCGCCGGTGGCGCACATCGTGGATGACATGATCCGCTCCGGCGTCGATCGGCTCATTGTCTTGCCGATGTATCCGCAGTATTCGGCCACCACGACTGCCTCCGCCACCGATGTGTTATTTGCCGCCCTCCTCAAGCAGCGGCGCGTGCCGGCCCTCCGCATCGTGCCGCCCTATTACGAGCATCCCGCCTACCTGGATGCCGTGACCGCTCGATCAACGAGGACGCTCGCCAAGCTTGCCGAGCCGCCCGATCATTATGTGCTCAGCTTCCATGGCATCCCCATCGAATACTCCCAACGCGGCGACCCCTATGCCACGCACGTCAAACGCACGACATCGGGCCTCATTCAGCGTCTGGGCTGGCGACGCGGAGTCGTGGACGCAATCGTTTCAGTCGCTGTTTGGCCGCCAGCGCTGGCTGAAGCCTTACACGGAGGACACGCTGCGCAGCTTGGCCAAGCGGGGCGAATGCGGCGCGTGTTCGTCGCCATGCCGGGCTTCACGGCCGATTGCCTGGAAACGGTCGACGAAATCGGCCGCGAAGCACGCGAGGCGTTTTTGGCCGCGGGTGGCGAGCAATTGCACGTTTGCCCGTGCCTCAACGATCATCCGGCGTGGATCGAGGCGCTGACGACGATTATTCGCGACGAAGGCCAAGGCTGGCTTTGACAAGTGTCACGGGAACGCAGGCGAGCCGCGAGCGTGAATAATCCATCGAACTTCCGAGTTTGTCAGTTATAATGGCTGGCGACCTTGCGGCATTATTCCGGGCAAGGCCGAATGGGTGGTTTCGTCGATGCGACACATGTTTGCTGCCAATTTGCTTATCGCAGCTATATTGCTGGGCGCGCACGCCTGGTTGGAGTCAACTTCTGGCGCCCGAGCAAGGGCAAGAGTGCCGACATCAAGATGCCGACCGAACGTTTGCCGGAGCGTCCGAGCATGGCCTCGTCCACTCTGGGCAAAATGACGCTGCCGCCCGGCGCTGTTGTCGTTTTGGTGCAGGACGTCAAAGACGCCCTGGCCCTGCTTCCAAAGATGATTTTGTTGGCGCCGGAGGAATATCAAAAACTGCTCGACCGAATGAGCACTCTGGAAACAAAACTCAAGGGCGAAAAGAGAGCAGCGCACGCCTGCAAATTAACGGGGCGAGTGGAAGCAGGCTTTGCCATCGTGCGCCGGAACTTGTTTTCACGACCGACCAACCGCAGAGCTCGATTTTTTTGGGCTTTTCGGCCGCCCAATTCACGGATGAAGGGCGCCTTGACGGCCACGTTCCATACCTGGATTTCGGTGACGACGGTTTTTACGTCAAAGTTGCAAAAGAAGGAACGCACCATCTTCTATTGAATTTAAAAGTTCCAGTGACCTCCAAACGCACTGCGCCGTCGGGCGGCGGAGAACGCAGCTTCGAATTGAGCTTGCCGGGTGCCGCGGTCACGACGCTGCGCTCGACCTGCCCGCGGGCGTCAAGGAAATACGCTGGAACGACGTTTTGGAAAAGCCGCGGCAAGGCACTCATTGGGAATTGGCCGTCGGCAAGGTCAAGGCGCTGGCGGTGTCCTGGAAGGAGCCCGTGACAGTGCCCGGCAATGCCGCTTTACTCACGTCTGATAGCCAGATCACCGTTCGGGTGGAAGAGGACCACGTTTTGCGTGAATGCCGACATGGCATTGGAAGACCCGCGCGGCCAGACCAAGGAATGGAGGCTCATGCTCCCCGCCAATGCCAAGATCGAAATCAAGGCGGCGGCGACCATCGGCGCCGATGTGCTTTATCCCGATGCGGACCGTCCCTATTACGCGATCAAGCTAGCCGAATCGAGCGCGGAACGCCTTACCGTGAATGTGCAGGTGCGCTATCCCGCGCCGGCGCACCGGCAGCGTGTCGTTGGGGCCGTTTTTCGTGATGGGCACTTTTCGCCAAGAAGGTGTCATAACCGTGGTGGCGCCGCCTCGAGCGATTCAAGGCCAGCGCTTGGTCGTGCATCACTTTGGCGATGTCTTTCCGCGCGACGCACCCAAGGGCCCGGGCGGTATGGATGTTGCCGGGGTGTTCAAGTTCTGGACCGGCGCTGGTACGGCCAAAGATGTTTCCACGAAAGCACCGTTGGAGCTGGAGTTCCAGGCTGAAAAAAGCTCGACGGAAGCGGGCATTGATCATTTCCTGGAGATGAAGCGGGCCAAAGACCAATGGCTGGTCGAAGTCACATCTACCTTGCATCTAAAAACCGTGCCCGAGTTCGTGGATATCCAGATGCCGCGGTTGCCTGTGCCGCGCCTTGATCTAATGGGACTGGCTCCCGGATACCCGCTTCCGATGGCGCTCCCGTGGCTCGATGCGCGGACGCATTCCGGAAGCGAGTGGCCGCGAGCGGTTTTCGTGAGCTTTAGCTGCGAAGACGACAACGTGAAACTGGGGCAAACGGACTCGCGGGTGTGGCCCGCCTTAATCTGAATCGTTTTGCCGGCAAAGAAATCAAGCTGATCGGAAAATACCTCGTGCCCGGAAAAGGCGCAGGCGTGCGTGTCGACCTTCCTCGTCCGATCAAGGTGATCGATCGGGGAGGTAAGGGGAAGATCAAGGTGCCCGAGGAGATCGAGTTGAGTGCGGGAACCACGGGGTTCGCCTACCCGCTCGTTGATAATCATGAGGCGCGCGTGGCGTGGGACACGTCTCCGGATAGCGTCGAAATCGCGTGGAGACCGTTCCGTCCCGAGTTTTCGGTGACCGGTGTTACCGACGTATGGTTGCACGACCAGTTCGCCGAAGCGGCTCAACACCTCAACTTCACGGTACCGGCGGGTTCCACATTGGCGCCCTGCGCTTGCGGGTGCCAGGCGCCATCAAAGATATAACGGTCGTGTCCGGCGGTAAGTTAGTCCAGCATGATGCCGATAAGGAAGACGGCGTGGGTTGCGCCAACCGTGGACACTCTGGGCCGGGCAGAGATTTCGCTGCGTTATGAATTTGCGCTGCCGAGAAACGATGGATCGACTGCGAAGGCCGGGCCGCGCCTGGTTCCTGTTCCAATTATTTGGCCGGCGGGCGCGACCAGACATGACGCCAAGGTGCGCGTATGGAGTGAACCCGGAACCAACCCCGCTTTGGCCGACTTGCATGGCGCCGGCGAATCCTGGAACGATTACGGCGTCGAACTGGTCGCTGAAGTCGACGTCTTGCCGGCGCTGGTGTTGCGCCACACCGGCTCCAACGCACCCTTGACGCTTCGACTAACGAAGACCACCGGGCCGGCTCTGGCGTCCCTTTTTTGTGAGCGCGGGCTTATCCAAGTCGCAATCGATGAGGAGGGCAACCATGCGTATCGCGGCTCGCTATTGGGTGCAAAAGCTCAATGCCCGCCGGCTTGACGTGGAGTTGCCGATGCCGGCCGCGGATTGCTTGGTAAACGTCTGGCTCGATCATAAGCGGATCACCAACTGGACGCCGCTCGACTCCGAGCCCACCAAAGCACACATTCCCATTCAGCCTAACCTTTATGGCCAACCTTGTTTATTGGAATTGGAGTACAAGCTCCCGGCCGGTTTTGCGTCCGGCGGATTCGCGTGGGGGACGACGTTGCACGCACCGCAATTTCGCGGTGAAGCAATGGTGGGCAACGTCCGCTGGCAGATCGGATTACCATTAGCGCGCGTCGGTTTGGTTCCACAAGGCAACCTGAGTTTTCACTGGAGCGTCGGCGGCTGGCTTTTGGAGCCTGAAGCGGCGCTCGCCGGCGGCGACATGGATTTATGGCGCGAAGCCAACCTGTCGGGGCTTCCGGTCACCATCGCCCTCAGTCAAAACGGTCAAGACAGCGTTGCGCCTTTATCACTTTCCACGCTCACTTTGGCTGTTGATCTGTTCGGCCGTCGTGCTGCTGATCGGCTTGGCCCTGTTCGTGGCGCCCTTGCCGCGCTTGCTGTTTTGGCTCGTGATCGCCGGCTTGACAAGCGGCGTGGTGGTAACCAGTTTGCTCGGGCCAGGATTGATCGCGCCTTTGGCGTTCGGCTGCGAACCCGGCATCGTGGTCTTGGCCCTTGTGCTGGCCGTGCAATGGATGCTGCACGAGCGGTATCGCCGCCGACTCGTCTTTCTGCCCGGTTTCAAGCGCCCCAAGGGAGACTCATCGCTGATTCGCACCGGACCGGGAAACGCCGAGAGCCTTCGACCATCGATGCGCCCACGCCCGCCGCAGTTTCTGCCGCGCCCAGCAACCATGGTTTGACCAAGGGATCCTAGCGTGGTTGGAACTCAAATCAATGCGGCTAACCGCGAATCTCGAACGCGCCTGCGAATCGGGCTGGCGAGCGTGGCTTGCATCCTGTTGCCGGTGCTTTCTATTGCCGATGAGCCACCGCCTGCCCTTCAAGTTCCGTTTCCCATCCAACGTCTGACGATACCCATTAGCCGCTTGCCGGCCGCGCTCGAGCGCGTCGGCCAAGGAGTGCTTGTCAAGATGCCGCGTGCGGAGTTCGAGGAACTCGTGCAGCGCGCCATCAAGGGCCAGTGCCGCGACCCGAGAGCTTCCGGCGTAGTCAAGGCACATTATGCCGCCGAATTGGTCGGCGATGCCTTGACGCACGGCACCGGGCAATGGTCCGTTCAACTGCCAACAAGCGCACCCGCCGGCCTGCCGCTTGGCGACTTCAATATGGCCCTGACAAAGGCCCGCTGGGTCGGCGGTGACGACGGCATCCTGGGCGCTCTTGACGGAAAAAGTCTTGGCTTATGGGTCGAAAAGCCCGGCGAGTTTCTATTCGATTGGAGCTTGCGCGGCACCGCGTCACCCGGGGAAACGCGATTTCGCGTGCTGGTGCCTGCTTGCACGACCGGAGTTCTTGAACTCAAACTTCCAGTCGACCAGCAAATCGTGGTCGCCAAGGATAGCGCGCTCGTATCCGGCCCGCGTGAAGGGACGCCGTTGGGCCAGCGCCTGTGGCGGCTTGAGTTTAATGGTCGAGCGCCTCTGGAGTTTACGGTGCGAGGTCCGGTCGAGGTGCAGCGTCCCAACCCTCTGCTGCTGGCACACCTTCAAGTGAAGCAGCGGATTTCACCGGAACTGGCCGAGGTGGACTTTGATTACCAGGTCGAGGTGCTGCACGCGCCCGTTCGGGAGCTTGTCTTCGACTGCGATGCGGACTTGCAACCGCTGGAAGTTTCGTGCGATTCACTCGACTTGCAGGGGTGGAGTATCTCGGCAGCGTCCCCTTCGGAGCGCGCCGGCAGCCAAGCGCTAAGGCCTTTTACAGTCGTGGTCCGCTTGCGCGAGCCATTCCGGGGAAAACTGCAAGGTTTGCGGCTTCGCTGCCTGGCGCGGCGGCCTGCGGATAAGACATGGAGCAGTCCGGCGCTTCGCTTGCGTCAGGCTCAATTGCTTGACGAATCCATCACACTCGTTGTTAGTCCTGACGTTCAGGTCGAGGAATGGCACAGCGGCGGCTTCCGCTTGGTATCGTCGACAACCGGTAGCGACGGCACGCATATCGTGTCGCTCGTGGATCCGGCACCTGGCTTTGAGCCATCGCACCGGCCTAGTTGCCGTGTCAAGACGACCGCTTCGGAATTCTCCACCCGTTTGGATGCATGGTGGCAAGTTAGCCGGCGCAATCCGTGTTGGCAACCGACGTCATTTATGAAGTGAAACGCGGCAGCCTGTTTGAATTAACGCTCAAACTCCCCGCGCCGGACAAGCTTTGGCGCGTTGAATCGGTGGACTTCGAGCCCAAGGACGCCGTTCGTTTCTGGGCGACGACGGGGTCGTTGCTGGTTGTCGAACTGCGCCGCGGTCTGACGCCGCGCACTCCCGGTAAGTTATCGGTGCGGCTGGTGCATCACGCGGAGGACTCGATAGCGACGGCGCGGCTTCTCGATGTCCCCACATTGGTGCCGATGCCCCTGGGCACATCAAACGGGACGCTTGCCGTCAGCCTGGACGCGGATTGCCAGGCGGCGCTGCAAGAGACCTCGGTCCCGCTCGTCGCCGCGCCTGCTGCGGGACCGTGGCGCGTACAGGGCAGGATGGCGCCGCTCTACTATTTGCCGTGGCGCGGCCAGCCGGTTGCCGGCAAACTTAAGCTTTATCCGGGCATGAACTCCAATAAAACTGGACTCGCCCCCGGTAGTAACGGCCCGAACGATAAAGCCTCGCGCGGGAGGATGGCTGAAAGCCCGGACCTGGTCCGCGCGCCGAGCGGCGTGCTTTGCCGGATGCGTTGCCGTCCCTGTTGTTGCTCAACTCCGCCTCTTCGCTCCATTACGCGGCGCTCCAACTCATGCTGCCGCCGGTCGCCGCATGCGTGGTGTGGTCACGCACATCTGGAAGTCTTTGTTCAGCCCGACCGACCGATACTGAACCATTTTCGCTTTGACGCTGTCAACTGGCGTTCCCCTGATTTGCTCGTGCGGATGCCGGCGCAAGCCAAGAAGATTCTGGGGGCACAAATCGACGGGCACTGGCTTGACCAAGTGCCCCAGGAGCAAATCGAGCTGACATGGCAGGCGCGTTTGCCCGCCTTCATGGACCTTAAAAGGCACACTTATGACCTCTATTATTCTTCCGACGTAGACTGGCCCAGCTCGCCGATTTACGGTGACTTGGATGCGCCGGCGCCGGGCTTGCCAGGCGACGCTCTCGCATTTGAGCGAACCTGGTGGCTCGCGCCGGGATTAACGCCGCTTGACACGCGGGAATTGTTGGCGCGCACTGACCCGGTCGTCGGAGGGCTTTTGCGGCGTGCTTGGCATTCCGGTGACGCCGCTCTGGCTGGGTTGTTCCCAATTGGCGGCGACGACTCATTGGATCTGCAACGCCAGGTTTTACTGGGCGCCGAAGCGGGACTGCGGCGCAAACTGGCAAAGAGCGTCTCGTTGGCGGAAGCGTTGGACCGCCTGGCGCGTGACTTTCTCAAAGGACAGCTGGGCCTGGTGCTTGACCGCGGTGCCATGGTCTCCGCCGATGTCCGGGCCGACGCCTTGGTCGTTCCCGCGCATGCTACGCGCCAGTCCGCGGGACGGCCTTTCTGGGAAGGCCTGGGATTGGTGTATGTACCATGTTCTTCGGGGCCGCTGCTCACGACCCGCGCAACTCGAGACCTGGCAACAAACCCATGGCTCAAACGCGGAGATTCGACTTGCCATTGACAATGCCGTATCCCAGGCAGTTGGCCAAGAGCATGACGTCACGGGTCGGTTTGTGACCTTGGCGCATTGGCTGCGCTCGGGGAAGCAATCTCATCAAACATCCGCGCACTTCGTGCTGCCGTCGGGTGAGGGGTGGACCGCTTGGCAGCCGCGGCCAGGAATCGCGCGAACGGAGCGCTTGCGAGTCGTCGATACGCGGCTCATGGCGCGCTTGGAATCGGCGTGGGTCTCTTGTCGCTGGTTTTGGCGTGGTGCATCCGTCGTCTCACTCCACGGGTCGGCTATCTTCGGTTGGGATCGATCTGGCTCCTGGCACTGAGCCTGGCGATAGTTTACCTACCCACGGGTTTTGAGCCCGTTGGCTGGTGGGCATGCTTCGTGATTATCCTCGGATATGCAATGGGGGCGATCCCCTGGGTGACCGGCAATGGGGCGCGCTCCGATTCGCATCGATCGGACCTGGCAAAAGTCTTGGTTGGCACTTCCAGTGTTTGGTTTTTAATGGTGTTCGGGAGTTGGTTATCTCACGGGCGAGCCGAAGCCATTGAGCCCTTCCAGGTTTTGCTGGTTGGAAATGAAGCAGATAAGCAATTGGCATTGGCCAGTCCCGACTTGATTAAGAAGCTCAATGAGTTGGTAAACCGAGGCCGTGCGCCGGCCGGAGCAGTGCTGGTCGGTGCGCGTTATCGTGGAGGCCTGCACGGTAACCTGGCTGAATTCGCGATGGAATTTGACATCTACAACTTTAGTCAAGAGGCCTCGGTTTTAATTCCGCTCAGCGACGTGAACCTGCGCGAGGGAGCCTTGCTCGACGGGGCGCCTGTGTTTCCCGTCCCCGAAGCGAGGCCCAAACCGGGATATCGTGTTGCCGTCACCGGCCAAGGTCGCCACCGACTGGCCCTGTCCGCGTCCATGCGCCCCGTGTCGGCGGGCGGCCATCAGGAGCTACGATTCACGGGTCCGCGCCTTTGCACCAACCAACTTGAGTGGACCATGAACCGCGCCGCGCAGAGCTTGCAATTGGTCAATGGCAAGGGCGAGGTTAGTATCCGCGATGTGTCGTCCGATTCCCCGCGCCTCAATTCCAATTTGGGCGCCGAGTCCATCGTTCATCTACGTTGGCAAAATAAGAAAGCGCCCATTCCTGCCACCCTGGTGGAAGTTCACGAAGCTTACTATTGGGATCTGCGGCCCGGACTGACTTCGTTGGCGGCTTCATTGCGATACTTTCCGGGCAAAGAAGGCCTATCGCGCTTGGAAATCGGCTTGCCGGAAAGCATCGAGATTCGCAAACTCGATGTCATTTCGGGTGAATTGGCATTGGCGTCGCCCGTTGTGTCCGTTCTCAAAAAATGGGCGGTCACGGGCGCAGAGCGCCGACCGCCGTCTTGACGTGGAGTTGACCGCTCCAGTCGCTCACCGCGTCTTGCTCAAGCTTGACATGGTGCCGCGCCTCAATTGGAGCGCACGGGACATCGACCTTCGCTTGCCGTTGCCGCAAGGGACTAGACAAACGGAGAGTTTTTTGGCTTATCGTTTGGATGGCTTGCAGACCTCGGATAAACTCCAAAATCTGAGCATTACGTCGATCGCGCCGGCAATCTTCGGTAAGCTTTGGACCGACTTGGGACAAAAAGAGCCGGGGCGCTTGAGTCGCGCCTACAGCTTTCGCCGCACGTCTGGACAGGCCGGCCTTCGATTGAAAACGACGGCGCCGAAAATGAAATCGCGGGGCGAGGTAGTCTGGACGGTTTTTGGGGATCACGCGGATTTGGCCGCCACGATCGAGGCCGCCGACACGCGCGGCGACTTGTCCTTGGTCGAGTTGTCCGTGCCCCCCCAGGTCGTTCTAGCGGCGGTGCGAGGCGACACGGTTCATCATTGGAGCCGCCATGATGCGGGGGTGCAGATCTGGCTGCAACAACCCGGCAAGCAGGCGAACTTTGAGCTTTCGGGCTGGGTTCCGTTGACTCACAAGGCCACGCCTTCGAAGCCGGGAATCTTTCAACTGCCGCCGCTGGAGGCGGGTCAGATGAAGTCTGGCGATTGGCAAGTCAAGGTTCTTCCCAGCCAAGGCCTCACGGTGACACCAGACCGTCTCCGCAATCTAATCAAGCGTTCCGAGACTTCGTTCACCGTGGAGCAGGCACCTTACGAAGGCACGTTCCAAGTGCGCGAGTCACCGGCGCGCGCGGAACTCCGGATCTTGACGATTGCCGAATCGCATGAAAACGGCGTCACGTTCGTCAGTCATTTCGACTGTCGGACAGCGCCCGGTGACTCCCGCCCGGTGCGCATTTTGATGCGGCACAGTGGCAACTTGTCGGACGTCGGACTCGAATTAGCCGAACCGTCGCCGCGCGTGCGCCACCGCCGCATCGGCGAGGATCAGCTTTGGGAGGTCGATTTTCCACCGGCCGCGCCGCGCCCGTTGAGATTTCAATTGCGTGCTCGTGCAAGCCTTAAGGATTTGCCGAAGCTGCAGTTACCTGACATTTCGGCTCCAGGCTCTCGGAGCCTGGAACGGTGGTTTGCCGTGGCCGGCCCCGGGCTGCGACTTGCGGACGATGGCAAAGGATTGACAAAGGTGACGGACGTCCCCAATGAATTGCGTTGCTGGCCGGCCCTAGCGCAGCGTATTCAGCGTGAGGGTACCGTCTGGCAGGTGCGGGACGCTGACGTGCCGCGCACTGTCGAGTTCCAGCCGGCGCCGAACATTTCGGCCGTAAAAGTATTGCTCGCCCAGGAACAAGCAAGTTTGGCGGATGGTGGGCATTGGCTTCACCAGGCGGAGTTTCTCTGCGCCGTTCGCGGTGGCGGGGACGTGCAATTCATCCTGCCTAAGGACTGCGCAATTGTTGACGGCGACCTTGGACGACCAACCGGTGGCGCCACGTCCGATCGGCTCGGAAAGATATGGGTTGCCCGTTGACGGCCCCGCGGGAGCGCGGCTCCTGCGTGTGTGTTGGCGCTTCAATGCCGGCGTGGAGCCGCTGGATCAACCGAAGATTGGCGGCGTTTACATAGCCGGCGTCCCTTCCGTGCCTCGCCTGGGATGCATCATCGCGCCGGTCGGCCAAACGCTTTCTTCACGCGCATCGGCCACTATCTCAAGCCTCATGGAGCAACTCGTGGCACGTGCCCGGGCCGAACTTGAGTTGTCTCGATTCCTGCTCAATCCACCTCCCGATGGACCACCGCCTGACCTCCTTTCGTCGCAAAATCGATTCGAACGGATCGTGCGCCAGGCCGACATCCAGATTGGTTTTTTAAGCGGAAATGAAGACAAAGCGAAATTTGCGGCGGTGCTGGCGGACTTGCACAACGCGAACGATCGCTTGATTCGACAACTGAAACTCGAGCCGCAAACAACGCAGTCCGGCAGTCTCCACGGTGATGGCTTCGCCGACGATCCGCCATTGGCCGCCTTACCTGACTCGGGCCGATGCTATTATTGGAATTTGGCGAATCCCAAAGAGTGCGTGACCGTTTCACTCGCCGCGACCAGCGACGACTGGGCTCGACGGCGCCGCTTCGCTCCTTTGCTTATCGCGAGTTTCGCACTCTTGGGATTTTCCTTTTTTCCGAATCGCTTGGCCGGCATGCGCGCCCTTGTGCCGGAGTTTTTGCTACTATTGGCCACTGTGGGTATCCTTGCTTGGGGACTGAGTCTGGTTGGCGTGATGATCGCAGTGGTGGGCTGCCTTATTCGGCTGGTGTGGGCAGCGCGATCCGCGGTCGCCTGGTTTGTTCCCGTGAGTTCATAGGCGATGCGATTGAATCCTGCTAACGATTGGCTGGCGCTTTCATTTTGATTGTCCGACAAGCCATTGAAGGACCATGCATGAAATCCTTTTTTTCTGTCTGCTGCTTGCTGCTGTTAGCGGCGACCGGAGTTCCGGCGGAGGCCCAAAGACGTCCCATGGAAGTGGACGATATGTTCCGCATGGAACGGCTCGGCGAGCCGGCGACTTAGTCCCGACGGCAAGCGAATCGTCTACACCGTCGGCAATGTGGATCTAAAGAACAATCGCATTGTGCATCACCTTTGGCTCGCCGATGTGGCAGCCAATGCCACTGGCCGCCCCTTTACAGGAGGAACCAAGAGCGACCGCCATCCGCGCTGGAGCCCGGATGGCAAGCGCATTCTTTTCGAGTCCTCACGTTCCGGCAATAATCAACTCTGGACAATCGCCCTGGCCGGCGGCGAAGCCCAGCAATTGACGCACTTGAGCACGGGCGCCTCCGAGGGCACTTGGTCGCCCGATGGCAAGCACGTTGCCTTTGTATCCGCGGTTTGGCCCGAGTATTCAACGAAGCCGTTCGCCGAAAGCGACGCGCTCAATAAAAAACGCCAGGACGACATCGATACCAACCCCGTCAAAGCCAGGGTTTTCACCCGCCTTTTTTTTCGGCACTGGGATGAATATGTCGACGATAAACGCCAGCATCTATTTGTGTTGGACCTTGACGCGCAGGGGCAAGCAGCGGGTTCGCCCAGGGACGTGACTCCCGGCGATCGCGATGCTCAGCCAACGTCGTCCACCTTTTCGAGCGGTAACGATTTCACCTTCAGTCCCGACAGTAGTCACTTGATCTTCACAGCCGTCCCCGCCAAGAACGAGGCATGGAGCACCAATTACGACGTGTGCCGGGTCGGTATTCACAATACATCCTCCACTTGGCAAAACCTTACCAGAGCCAATCAAGCGGCCGACAGCGGTCCGCAATTCTCCCGTGACGGCAAGATGCTGGCCTACCGCGCCGAAAACAAACCCGGCTTTGAGGCCGATCGCTGGCAGATCATGGTAGTCGAGGTCAATGCCGACGGCAGTTGGCGCGGGACGCCGCGCAGCCTCACCGCGGATTGGGACCGCTCGCCGGATACCTTCGCCTGGGGGCCGCGCGACGCGACGATTTATTGCACTGCCGACGAGCATGCGCGGACGCCGATTTTCGCTGTCGGACTTGACTCTGGACCCGTCCGCATGGTCATGGACGCCGGCACGCTGAGCACCTTGTCAACCAGCCACGACGGCACCACGCTGGCTTGCACCAGCGCCGCGCTGGATTATCCGGCGGAAATCCGCTGGCGGCGCGGCAAGGAAGCGGCGCGCCGTGACATCCAAGGCCAACACGGCGCTCTTGCAGCAAATCGACCGGCCGCGACCGGAGTCAGTGACGGTGCCGGGGGCCGGCGGCGCGCCGATGCAAATGTGGATCCTCAAGCCGCCCGGCTTCGATCCAAACAAAAAATGGCCGCTCGTCTACCTGGTGCATGGCGGCCCGCAAGGGGCCTGGGAAGACGGCTGGAGCTATCGCTGGAACCCGCTGCTCTGGGCCGCCCAGGGCTACGTGGTCGCCTTGCCCAATCCACGCGGCAGCACCGGCTTTGGCCAAAAATACGTTGACGAAATTTCGCGGGACTGGGGCGGGAAAGTTTATGACGATTTATTAGCCGGCGTGGCCTATCTTGAAAAACAGCCTTATATCGACGCTCGAGCCGCATGGCCGCCGCGGGCGCTTCCTTCGGCGGCTACATGATGAACTGGTTCGCCGTCAACACCGGCAAATTCAAAACGCTGATCACCCACTGCGGCGTCTGGAACTTCGACGCCATGTATGCCAGCACGGAAGAACTCTGGTTCGATGAATGGGAACACGGCGGCCTCCCCTGGGGCAACAATCGCCACAGTTACGACCGCTATTCGCCGCACCGCCTCGCCGCCAACCTCGGCAAATTCAAGACGCCGATGCTCATCATCCACAACGACCTCGACTTCCGCGTCCCCATCGGCCAGGGGATCCAGTTGTTCACAAGCCTCAAGCGCCAGGACGTGCCCGCGCGTTCATCAACTTCCCCGATGAAGGCCACTGGGTCTTGAAGCCGCGCAACAGCGAATATTGGCATCGGGAGGTGTTTGCGTGGCTCAAGAAGTATGCTGCGCGGGAGGCGAGTAAAGAGCGTGCCTATTGGAAAGTGCGGTCTTCCGAGGTCGATAGTGCGCACGTTTTCAACGTGCCGGCTCAACGGGCACGTTGGCAACGTGCCCCATGAAAGAGGGTGCTAGTTCTTCTTATTCGTCGGCCGAACGATAACCAAACCGCCATTGGGGCCAGGGACGGCGCCGCGGACGAGCAGTAGGTTGTTTTCGCTGTCGATCTTGACGATGTCCATGTTGCGGATGGTGCGGCGGGCGTTGCCGTATTGGCCGGCGGCTTTGTGGCCTTTCTTGGGGCGACCGCTGCCGCGGTTGCTGGCCATCGAGCCGATCGAGCCGCCCTGGCGGTGCACTTTCTTGGCACCGTGGGCGGCGGGCATGCCCTGGAAGTTGTGGCGTTTCATGACGCCGGCAAAGCCGCGGCCCTTGGAGGTGCCGATGACATCGACGCGCGGGATGTCTTTGAAGACTTCGGTCGCCGTCAGAATGGTGCCGACCTTGGTTTCGGTCGGGCCTTCCATGCGGAATTCGCGGATGTAGCGTTGCGGCTCGCAGTTGGCCTTGTCGAGCAATTGCTCGCCGGCTTCGGTGCGTCCCTTGCGCCGTTTGGAGCTGAAATCGCCGGCGACGTGGCCGCGCTCGGCGCGAATCGCCTTTTTGCGAGGCTTGTCTTGATAGCCGATTTGCACGGCATCGTACCCGTCGCGCTCTTGGGTGCGGATCTGCAAAACGGGACAGGGGCCCAGCGCCATCACCGTCACCGGCGCAAGCTTGCCCTTGTCGTCGAAAATCTGTGTCATGCCTACTTTGAGGCCGATCAATCCCATTGGCATCGCAAATTACCTCTGAAAAGGAAGTGTTATTATGGCGTTCTGGGCCGCTTCGTCCAGTGGAGATGGGAAAAACGTGGTATAAATGGATCGGTTTATATAACGATTGAGTATTGGATAGAAGAATCCGCGGGTTTCGGAGTACCTCAACCCGCGGCTTGGGAGAACGGATTTATTCATGGAACCATTGCCGGAAGAACAGCTTCCCTTTCACCAGGCACACGACACCGACGCGCACATCGAGGATGAGTTCAAGCCGCTGGGCATCGAGCAATATATCCAACAGATCAAGGAAACGGCGGACAAGCTAGTGCGCGATCACGCGAGCCGGGGGGACGTCAAGCTGCTGGCGACTGCTCTGCGCGAATTGCGTTATTGCTTCAAGGTGTTTTCAGCCTACCGAGACCGGCGCAAGGTGACGGTCTTTGGCTCGGCGCGCTTGCCGCAAGATCACCCGGCGTGCGTGCAGGCGGCGCTTTTTGGCCAAAGAATGGCCCAGGCCGGCTACATGGTCATCACCGGAGCGGCCCAGGGAATCATGGAAGCCGGCCACGTCGGCGCCGGCCGCGATGCCAGCATCGGCATCAATATCCTGCTTCCCTTCGAGCAAGAAGCCAACCACGTCATTGCCGGCGACAGCAAGCTGATGCATCTGAAGTACTTCTTCACCCGCAAGTTGCTCTTCGTCAAAGAATCCGACGCCATCGCCCTTTTCCCCGGCGGTTTTGGCACCCAGGACGAGGGCTTTGAGGTCTTGACTTTGATCCAGACCGGCAAAAGCCACATGTTTCCGGTCATCTTGGTCGAATCGCCGGGAGATGATTATTGGCAGCGCTGGTTGAATTTCGTCAATGACGTACTGGTCGCCCGCAATTTGATTGCACCGTTCGATCTGTCGCTGTTCAAGATGACTTCCTCCGTCGATGAGGCGGTCGCGGAGGTGGCTGACTTTTTACAAGGTCTATCACAGCATGCGCTACGTGCGCGGCGATTTGGTGTTACGGCTCCAGCGGCGCTTGAGCGATGGCGTGCTCCGTGACATTCGCTCCGAGTTCAAGGACATTCTCAAGGCGGGCACGTTCGAGCAAACGGCTGCTTTGCCGGCAGAGGCGGGCGAACCACTGTTGGCGGAGTTGCCAAGGCTCAAGTTTCGCTTTGATCGCCATAAGCTGGGGCGGTTGCGGATGCTGATCGATGTGATCAATCGGCAGGGTGAGTAAGGTGCGTTGTAGAACGGCTCTCCTGAGCCGTTTGTCTTGTGGAACGGCTCTCCTGAGCCGTTTGTTCGTTTCGAACGGCTCAGGAGAGCCGTCCCACAAGGGGTTGGTCGCCCAACTAGAGGTATGGCGTTCCACCAGCGATACCTTTCGCGCGATCACTCGCTGAAGGCGGCGCAAAAATAATCCGGGCTTCCTTGCGGAAGCCCGGACACCAAGCGTACTGACGGGTCCCGTCCATCCCTTCGGTAGCCTGGCAGCCTTATCCGCCCCCCCCTCGGGACGGTTAAGAGCCCATAGCTTTGCGACCCCGCCTCGCGACGGGTGTGCCTTTATCGAGGACTCATCGTTTCGTCGCGTTTGAGAAAGTTGTCATCCGCGACAAAAGAACCTTAGATCACGATTTCACGAGATGCAAGGAAATCAAGCGTTTTTTCGGAAAATGCGGTTGTAGCGATTGGAGAAGAATATCCGCGGGTTGCGGAGTGCCTCAACCCGCGGCTTGGTGAGCGGGGGGCGTCAGCCCCCTGATTCTCGAACGATCACCTTGATGCACTCAAGGCGATCTCTTCGATCCAGGCCGGCGGTATCGGCCGGCATTGCGTCTCATCGGCAAAATGCCACGAATGAATGCCATCTTCTCCGGGCGCCCATGAAAAGAAGGCTTTGCGGTTATTCACCATGGTCGGGAAGCCGAGCCGGGCGATTTCCGGATCGAGCACGACGACCCCCAACAAGGCGAATTCCTCGCGCGCGGCCACGAGACCGTTTTCCGATTGAAGCGATATCTTCCTTGAGGCGATAGCGGCGCTGCGCGCGGGCCAAGGCAGCGATGCGCCGATTGTCGTCCAGGATTTCAACTTCCGCTTCCAAGCGAACGAGAGCCCTTTGGCAGCTTTGGAAGTCGTCCACGATGCGCTGCACCAGAGGCAGCATTTTTTGGACGGTTTGCAGATTCAATACGACCTCGCCTCGATCAGGCTTTTCGCCGGCATCGGATGCTTGATAACCCTTGGAGCCGTTCATGGTTTCGTCCCCCTGCGGGTGGAAGACCTGTGGTTGCCCTACTGCCTACATCATACGTCGGAAATCAAGGGACGGCGCCTGCAAGGAATCAAGAATAGCCATACTGGCTGATCGATTCTTTCCTAGGATTGTGCGCTTGAGAGCCATCGACCCAGGGCACGCAAATTTCCAAAAGTGCAAGGTTGACCAAGCTTGGATGGCTTCGCAAAAATCGGGCTGGCGCGAGGCAAACGCAAGGCAAACGAGGGTGTTTCGGAGCGCGGCGCGTGCGGGCTTAGTCGTCGCGCCACTGGACGAAACCTTCGAGCGCGTAAAACTCCGGTAGGCCCAGTTGATCGTAGGTCTTGGCGGTGTTATGGTTTCGGTCTTCGGCACGCTGCCAGAACTCGCGGCGGTCGCTGCCGCCGGGAAACATGGCTCGGTCCTTCTGCGATTGATGGCGGAAGATCGCCATTTTCTTGCGCTCCAGGTCTTTGGGACTGAGGGGCACGACCCGTTCGACTTCGTGCGGCTCCCATTCTTCCCAGGCGCCGCGGTAAAGCCAGACCTCGAAGTTTTGGCCCTTCTTGCGAACGGCACGCACGGCCTCATAGATCGCGTTGGCGCACGTCCGATGCGTGCCATGCGGATCGGACATTTCCCCGGCCACATAAATCTGGGCGGGCTGCAGCCGTTCGAGCAGCTTGATGATGTCGTCGATATCGAGCGGATGGATGGGAGCCTTGGCGATGGTGCCCGTCCGGTAAAACCGAAGGTCCATGAACACCAAGTCCTCGGGGGGAATGCCGCAGGCCAGCGCCCCGGCCCGGGCCTCGGTTTCCCGGATTACTTTTTTGATCTCGAGCAAGTCATGGGAGTCGGGTTGTCCCGGTTTTTTGCTGCGCAAAAAGTCCTGGACGCGCCCCTTGACGGCCTCGGACTTCTCCTTGTCGATCCCGAAAAGGCCGTTGAACTCGCAGACAAAGTCGGTGAAGCGCCGGGCGTCGTGGTCATAGACGGCAATGTTGCCGCTCGTCATGTAGGCGATATGGACCTTGTGATTCTGTTCGACGAGCCGGATCAAGGTGCCCCCCATGCTGATGACATCGTCGTCGGGATGGGGGCTGAAGACCAAGACCCCGCCGGCGCCTTCCTTGGAGACTGGACTCGGACCGGCGGGGTGCGTGCAGATCGTGTTCATCATCTCCTCGAACACGCGCCGGCCCAGACGATGCGCCGGGCCGTGTTCACGCAACAGTTCGTAAAGCTCATGCTCGCGGTAGTCGTTGTCGGATATCTTGAGCAGGCCCTTGCCGACCTTGAGACTGAGCCAAATGACGGCTCGGCGAATGAGCGCCGGCGTCCAATTGACCGAGCCGACCGCCCAGGGCGTCCGCACGGGCGTCAGGTGGGCGGCGGCCGCTTGATCGAGCAGAAAGGTGGCGTCGGGATGACTTTTGCAGGAAGCTGGCGGTCGTCGTCTCGCTCATGTCCCCTTCGACGGCACGCTGCACGATGGGTGCCTTGTGCTCGCCGAAGCCCATGATGACGATCTTGCGCGCTTCGAGGATGGTGTTGACACCCATCGTCAGCGCCTGGTGCGGCACGTTCTCCTCGCCGAAGAAATCGCTGGCCGCGTCGCCGCGGGTCACCGGGTCCAAAGTGACCATGCGCGTGCGGCTATGTCGGGGCGAACCCGGCTCATTAAAGCCGATGTGGCCCGTGCGGCCGATGCCGAGGATTTGCAAGTCGATGCCACCGGCACGGCGAATCGCCTGCTCATAGCGCGAACAGTAATCGTTGGCGTCCTGAAAGGCGATGGTGCCATCAGGAATGTGGACATTCTCGGGCTGAATGTTGACGTGCTGGAAAAAGGTTTCTTGCATCCACAGATAGTAGCTGTGTGGATCATCCTGGGTCATGGGATAATATTCGTCCAGGTTGAACGTGACGACACGGCGGAAATCGAGGTCGGCCTCCTTGTGAAGACGAATCAACTCGCGATAAAGGCCCACCGGCGTGGAACCCGTCGCCAGGCCAAGCACCGTCGCTCGGCTGGCGGAGTTGTTTTGGCGGATCAGGCTTTCAATCATCAGCGCGACATGCCGCGACGCTTGATGGGCGGTCGGGAAGACGAGGGTGGGTATTTTGGCGTGGGGGATATAGTGCGAGGACATGATTGCGTCCGAATCCGAATATTGGTGAACCTTCCCTGATACTGTACACTAACCGCAGGCATCCGACTACCACGTCAGCCGAGCAACACGGGCGGATCAAGATGGTGGACATCACCTTAAACGGCGTCAGGAAAAGCTTGCCGGCGCCGCTTTCCATACAGCAATTGGTCGAGGAACTTGGTTATGATCGCCGCCGCATCGCGGTGGAGGTCAATGAGGAAGTCGTGCCTAGCGCCCGCCATCTCGAACATACATTGCGTGCCGGCGACACCGTGGAAATCGTCACCCTGGTGGGCGGCGGCTCGGAGCCGTCCGGTGCACCTGCCGACAAGCCCCTGGTGATCGGCACATTCACATTTACCAGCCGCCTGATAACGGGCACGGGCAAATACGCCGACTATGAACTGATGCGCGACTGCCTGGCCGCCAGCGGCTGCGAAGTGACCACCGTGGCGGTTCGCCGCGAGCGCTTGGTGGATAAGCAAGGCCGTAATATTCTCGATTTTTTGGATCTCAAGCGCTTCACCATCCTGCCCAACACCGCGGGCTGTTTCAGTGCCGAGGATGCGCTACGCCATGCACGGCTCGCACGTGAGCTGTTGGCCAATCTGAACAATCCCGGTGCGGACTGGGTCAAGCTCGAGTGCCTCGGCGATCCGCGCACGCTGCTGCCTGACCCGGTGGCCACCTTGCAAGCGACCGAGCAACTCGCCAAGGAAGGCTTCCAGGTTTTGGTGTACACGAGTGACGATCCGATCATGGCCCGCCGCCTTAAGGCGGCGGGCGCTGCGAGCGTCATGCCGGCAGGCAGTCCGATCGGCTCGGGCCAGGGAATCCTCAATTCAAACAACATTCGCATCATCCTCGAAATGCTCAAGGAGGGCGACCCGGACTACCCCGTAATCGTCGATGCCGGCGTCGGCACTGCCAGCGACGTCGCCGTGGCCATGGAACTGGGTTGCGATGGAGTGTTGCTTAACACCGGCATCGCCCATGCTCAGGATCCATTGCGCATGGCGTGGGCCATGCGCAAGGCGTGTTCGGCTGGGCGCCTCGCTTTCTTGGCGGGACGCATTCCCAAAAAGCTTTATGCTCAGGCGTCCAGCCCAATGGAGGGGCGAATCGGCGGTGCTTCCTAGTGCCGTCGTTAATTTGGACACACGCGTCTTCGTAGGACGGCTCTACTGAGCCGTCCTACACTCGGGTGCCACGGGCAGCTTGTCTGCCCGTGGAGGCAGGGCCTTCCACACGGGCAGACAAGCTGCCCGTGGCACCAAACCTCTGACCGCATCGAGGTGCCTCGCCGTGCAGCCGATCGTGCATGTTTCCAGCCATCCGCTTGTCAAGCATCGGCTGGCGTTGCTGCGCGCGACGGAAACGGCGCCGCCGACGTTTCGCCGCATGGTGCGCGACCTCGCGCAGATGCTGTTCGTCGAAGCTGCCACCGATCTCAAACTCGAAGCCATTACGGTGCGAACGCCGCTCGCGGAATGCCCAGGGCAGCGCGTGGCCGAGACGGTTGGACTCGTGCCAATCTTGCGCGCGGGCTTGGGGATGGCCGAGGCGGTTCTGGAGATCATGCCGGAAGCCGAGGTCTGGCACCTCGGGCTTTATCGCGATCACAAGACGCTCAAGCCGGTCACTTATTACAACAAATTGCGCGGCGATGCCCGCCTGGATGTTTGTTACGTGCTGGATCCGATGCTGGCGACGGGCGGATCGGCAGTGGCGGCGGTGTCATTTCTCAAGGACTGGGGCCTGCGCGGCTCAAGTTCGTGGCGCTGATCGCCGCTCCCGAAGGTGTGCGCGCCCTGCAGGCAGCGCATCCAGAGGTGCCTATTTTCCTGGGGGCGCTTGATAGCCATCTCAATGAGCAAAGTTACATCGTTCCCGGCCTGGGTGATGCGGGTGATCGCCAATTTGCCACGGCATCGGAATAGCGCCGTGAGCGCCTTGGCGCACAACGTTCGTTAGCGCCGACTAAATCCTTTAGAACGACTCAAGCGGATGCCGATTACTCATAGTGCATGCACTTAATGAGTTGCGCCAGATTGCCTAAATCGCCGGGCCATCGCTGATTATCGGCACGGGCCTTGCTTTGCCATCCCATCGAAAAGGTTTGCGCCTCAAGCTGTAAAGGGCCGACATGGAATTCCGCTGGATCGCCATTTTGACGCTCTGGACGCTGCTCGCCGGCCCCATGTTTGATTCGCCCACGAACGGCTCCAAGGCACGCTCCAACCAAGCCAAAATCGTGAAAAAAGCGCCGCGCACGAAGTAAGAGCCGCGCACGAAGTAAGCGGTCCGGCGATGGCTAATCCCAAACCGCTTACTGCGTGCGCGGCTCTTTCGGCAGCGGCGTCTTTTTCGCGGATCCCACCGATGCGAGCGTTGCCTACTTTGATCGGCGTGCGGCACAATAAACACAGCACGACTTTGCCCTGCTGAGAGTCCTCCACGAGCATGAACTTCTTGCATTTCGGGCTCGGGCATTGAACGGCAAAGACCATGAGCGTTCCGCCGGTTACTGGATCTGAAGGCCGCGCACCCACTCGGCTTCACGGGCGATTTCGTCTTCCGATAGACCGCTGGCGCGATGGATTTCGGTGCGGACCATTTTGCCGCTGGTCATGTCGAGGGCGAGCACGTCGATGAGCCCGTTGCTGCCGACGCCGCAGCGGACTTGCACCGGGGAGCTTTTGGGCAAGTTGGTCGGCAATCCTTCGATCCAGCATTCGCCGATGCTGATGCAATGATCGGCTTGCTGGGCTTCGCCTTGCAAGACCTTGACGCGCACGCGGGTCTGGTTTTCGGTGACGGTGCGGTAGACGCGGCTGGCGGCTGTCGGCAACTGAGTGTTCTTGCGGATGAGGACATCGTTGACGCGCTGCTCCGCCTGCTTGATCTCGATGCCGAGGCTGTGAGCGTTGACGTTGATCTCGACGACGTCCTCCAACAATTCGCGGGCGACGGCGCCCATGCCGTTCGAGACTTTCGCGTCGGCGCGGCGGGACGCGAGCGGCGACAATGCCGGCATGAAGCGCGGCGCCGCGGGCGACGACTTCGCTGACGGCGAGCGAATTGTCCGGCGGTTTGCCGCTGATCTCGTGGAGCATCTGACCGGTCATGGGCATGTGGGTGGACCCGCCCACCAAAAGCACGCGGTCGACACGGTCCCAGCCGAGCCCGGCTTGGCGCAAAACCTGCTGGGTCGTGAGGCGCGTCCGCGTGAGCAGGTCGCGCGTGGCGGTCTCGAATTCGGCACGGGTTAGCGTCACGGTGAGCATGTGGCCGGCGTGCGTGCAGGTGACATTCGCTTGGTTGAGCTTGCTCAACGTGCGCTTGGCCCGCTCGGCGGCTGCGCTCAGAGTGGCCAGGGCATGCGGGCTCTGGCGCGGGTCTTGGCCGAATTGGCCGATAAATTTGGCGGCCACCAAATCGACGATGCGGTCGTCCCAATCTTTACCCCCCAGGCGCACGTCCCCTTCGATGGCCAACGACTCGAAGCGGCGCGGCGCCAACCGCACCAGCGTCACGTCAAACGTTCCGCCACCGAGGTCGTACACCAAAACGGTCTGCTCCTTGATGGGCAACGGCGCCTGGCCTTCTCGGGGAGGAGCGCTGGACTGAAGCGAATAAGCCAAGGCGGCCGCGGTCGGCTCATCGAGAATGTCCAGGACGTCGAGACCCGCGATGCGGCCGGCATCCTTGGTCGCCTTGCGGCGCGTGTCGTCGAAGTACGCCGGCACGGTGATCACGGCCTGGCCAATCGGGCCGATGCGGCGCTCGGCGTCATGAACGAGCTTACGGAGAATCAGCGCCGACAAGGTCTCCGGGCGAAATTCTCGACCCGCAATGACCTGTCCATAAACGGGATGGCCCATGTAGCGCTTGATGATCGTGGCCACTTTTTCGGGTTGCTCCAGGGCCACGTCGCGCGCCGCCTGACCGACCACCACGCTCGCTTCGTCGATGAGCACCGCGCTGGGCGTCAACATGTCGCCTTCGACGTTGGGCACAGTGACGGCGTGGCCGCGCTCATCCAGCATGGCGATGGCGCAAAAAGTAGTCCCGAGGTCGATGCCGACCAAGTTGCCGGAATGAGGCGTCATGATGGCATTGTAGCAAGGGCGGAGCGGGTTATGAAGCGCACGACTAAGGGCACTTGTGGAACGGCTCTCCCGAGCCGTCCTTCTCGCGACGGCTCAGGAGAGCCGTCCCACACATCACGCTGATGGCGCTGCCGGCTTGGTGCCCGCGACGCGGGTGGGAAGAGCCACGCCCGTGCGCGAGCCGGGCATGGTGATCGTTCCCGGCGTGCGCGGCGCGGTTGCCTGCGACGAATGGCTGTTCGGCTGATTGAGGCCGGCGCTGATGAGCGGCGGCATCTCGTCTTCCGTAGGGATTGGCGACTGGATCGGGAAGCAAGTCAGCCAGGGCAATGGCGACGTCAAGCGGCGTTTGGTAGCGGCGCTCCGGTTCTTTCGCGATCATCTTGTCGAGCACACGCAAGAATGGCTCGGGCACATCGGCGCGGACCTTGGCCACCGGCTTGGGCTGGCGAACCTGGTGCCAGATCATCTTTTGCGGCAGCGTGCCGTCTTGGAACGGGCTTTTGCCGACCAGCAAATAATAAAAGGTCCCGCCCAGGCTATAAATATCCGCGCGGATATCGACGCGATAATCGTGGGTTTGCTCCGGCGCCATGTAGTCGGCGGTGCCGATGGAATAACCTTGCTCATAGTTCATGGCAAAGGCGCCGCCGTCGTCGTCGAAGAAACGGGCCAGGCCCATGTCGAGCAGTTTAACCACGCCCTGGCGATCCAGCAAGAGATTGCCCGGCTTGATATCCCGATGGACCAGGCCGGCCTCGTGAGCATGTTGCAGACCCAGGGCGGCTTGACGGATGTAGTGGGCGGCGCGCGCCGGCTTGAGCGTGCCGTTCTTTTTGACGAAGTCGTGCAGATTGACGCCGTCGATGAACTCGAGAACGAGGAAATGAAGCTTGTCTTCGTGGTCGATGTCGTAGGCCCGCACGATATTTGGATGGTCGAGCCGAGCGACGGCCTTGGCCTCGCGATAGAAACGGGCCAGCGAGGCGGGATCGCCGGCCTGGGCGATGGGCAGGATCTTCAGCGCCACGCGCCGGCCCATGAGCATGTGCTCGCAGAGATAAACAGCTCCCATGCCGCCGGCGCCGAGCCGCTCCAAAAGGCGATATTTGCCGCTGATTTGAAAGCCGCGCCAGCGCCCGAAAGCAGCTTCTGTGCTTGGAAATTGGTGAGCATGCCGGCGCGAACGAGGGCGGAGGCCAGCGCGTGCGGCTTCTGGGGCGGGCCGCCGTGCTCGGCAAGCTGCGCACAACAGGCATCCACCGCGGTCTTATCGAGCAGGCCGCTGCGAAAACCCAGTTCGAGAAACGCTTCGAGCGTATTGGGAATCGACATTGCTCATATGCCCTGGCGCAACATCGGATAGTGTCTTTATCATCTCTTTTTAATAATGGATTGCAAGGGAAAAATTCCTGGTCCGGCCATCATTTTTAGTAGGTCCCGCCTGCCGGGCGGGACCTGGCAGACGGTTGCATGTAGGTTTCTAGTCACGTTGGGCGATCGGTCCCGCTCGGCAAGCGGGACTTACAGGATGCATCGCGATGCTTCCTTTGCGCCGTTGCGGGCCATGGAAATCCGACGTATGATCTGAGGATGGGGCATATTCCGCACCAAGGTTCCCAAGCAAAATCGAACGGGGCTCTCGGAATCCAGCCAATGGGCATCGTTTGTCCAGAGTGCGGCCAAATGTCACTCAATCCGCTTGCGTGTGATTTTTGCAATGGCGAGCTCAATGGCATGACGCCGGCGCTCCCGTTGCCTGAGCGCATGCCCTGTGGGCCCCGTGGGCCTGGAACTAACGGAAGAGCAGCGGGCCGCACTCTCGAGGCCCGAGACGTCTCTGCTCATCCGGGGGGACCAACACTGGCAGCGTGTTCACTGGATTGATCGGGAAGCGCTCCCTTTGTGGTCCGCCCGTCTCCGCGACCGACTTGCGAAAACTTCTCTGGTGTGCCTGGCTCCGGCTGCGCTCATTGAGGAGCCGACAGGAGCTTGGCTGGTGGTCGAGGCAGCGAGCAGCTCCGTTTGAGCCGTGGGCCAATCCCAGCGCCGACGCCCATGCGGAGGTCGAGAGGCTCTTGACGTTTCTGGTCAAGCTGACGCTCAGCCTTGAAGAATTGCACGCCGAGGGCCTGGTCTGGCTGACGTTCGATCCTAGGCGGATGGAGCAATCAGAGTCGGGAAGTGTTCGTTTCACCAACCTTGATCTGAACGTATATCCAGCGGGGCAGTGTCCCGAGCACTTGCATCTGCGTGCACGTTTCGCTGCACCTGAGATCATTCGTTTTCAAGCCGAAGACGATCGGGCCGCGCACGGACGTCTTTCATCTGGCGCTCTTCGCCTATTATTGGCTGGCGCGCATGCTGCCCCATGGCTTTGCCGGCGAAGGTCTGGCCGCCTTCGACTACCAGCTGCCCAAGCTGCGCACTTACGCTCCTGGTTTGCCGCTTGGTATCGCTCCGGTGCTTGCGCGGGCCATGGCGCTCGACCCAGGCGAACGCCATGCGACGCCGAACAATTTAATCGACGCCTTGCGCCACCGTGTGTGCCTGAATCAAGAACGGGCTGCCTTCAATGGCACGGTGCACTGGGACACCGCTGCCGAGACCCGAGTCGGCCGCACGAAAGCGGCTCTTGGCAAAGATAATGAAGATCGTGTGTTGGTGTGCCCGTTCAACGACCCCGAGCCGCGCATTGGCGATCGCCGACGGCATCACCACCTGCGACGTGGGTAGCGGCGGTTTGGCGAGCCTCATTTCGATCATCGTCCTGGAAAACGCTTTCGACAGCCAGAGCACGGGGGCGGCATTCGCCGGCCGCGTCGCGCTGGCATGCCGCCAAAGCGCGGATACGCTATTGGCCTGGGCGATCGAAAAGGGTTACCAGGAACAACTACAGGAAGGCGGCGATCTGATGGGCACCACGCTGACCGCGGCGTGGCTCGAAGGCAACCGGGCCAGCATCGCCAACCTCGGCGACAGCCGCGCCTACTTAATTACCGCCGCCGGTGAAGAGCAACTCACGGTTGACGGCGATCTAGCTTCGGGAATGCTGGCTGAGGGCACCGCTCCCGAGCGCATCCGCGAGATGGGCCTGGTCGGCAAGGCGTTGCGTGAGTGCATCGGCGGCTGCACCGTCAGCGCCGCCGGAACCATCAGCATTCCCGACGAGTGCTGCCGGCCGCAGACGCACGAGTGGCCGCTGCTTCCCGGGGATGTGCTCGTCCTATGCAGCGACGGCCTCGTCGAGGAGAACGCCTTTCTGGAGCCGGCGGCGCTTGGCAATATTGTTCGGGCCAACCGGCACTTATCCGCGAAGGAGCTCGCGCGGCTTCTCGTGGAAACCGCCGATAACCTTCATCGCGTGCCCAGCCGCGCTTGAGCCGGAAGGGTATGGCGACAACATTTCCTGCATTGTCGTCAAAGTGGAAGCCGGCCTGCCGTAGCACAAGCGTCCCGCTTGTGCGAACGTGGAACACAAGCGGGACGCTTATGCTACGCCTAACGGCGACGGGCTTTGAGGACACGCGGGTGTCCGGAATAATCGTGAATGGTGGCGGTTAAGTCGAAATTCAGATTTTGGGTGATGTGTTGACGGGCCTTTTCTTCCTGCGGCGCGCCGATTTCAACGAGCAAATACCCGCCGGCACCAGGCCGGGTCGGCGCCTCGTCGATGAGCCGATCAAAGACGGCGAAGCCGCCGGGGCCGCCGTCGAGAGCCAGGTGCGGTTCGAAGTCGCGCACGCCCGCCGGCAGTTTGTCCATGTCCTCGTGGGCGATGTAGGGCGGGTTGCTCACGATCGAAGTCGAAGGTCTCTCCCGTCGGGCAGCGGCGCGAACAGATCGCCTTGCAGAAAACGCATGCGCTCAACGACACCGTGCTTGGCAGCGTTGGCGGCTGCGACTTTGAGGGCGTCGGCGCTTTGATCGGTGGCGGTGACCTGCGCAGCCGGCAGTACCTTGGCCAGCGCGACCGCCAGATTGCCCGAGCCGGTGCCGATATCCAGAATGCGCGGTGCCGGCAGGTCCTTGGCCAGCGCTGATGCCTTCGAGCACGACATGCTCGCTGTCGGGCCTGGGAATAAGCACCGCCGGGCTGACCTCGAAATTCCAGCCCGTGAAACTCTTTTTTGCCGACCAGGTAAGCGACCGGGCAACCCTCGATGCGGCGGCGAATCAAGTCCTTGTATTTCTGGCGAACCGCAGGCGATGCGGGCTCCGCGAAACGCAGTCCATAGAGGTCGATGCGTTTGCAGCCGACGGCATGGGCGAGCAAGACCTCCGCGTCAAGCCGCGGGAACTCCGCCCCTTTCTGGGCGAGGTGCTTGGCGGTCCAGTCGAGCAGGGATCCCGAGCGTCCAGGTGGGTTCGCTCATCCGCGTTCCTTCCTTCCCCCGTTCGTTAAGGGGGTAGACCTGTTCTAGCGTTCGCCCGGCAATGCCGCCGCTTTCCAGGCGCTGTTTCTTGTCGAAATCCTTGAGCGCCTGAATGACGTCTTGCAGGTTGCCGGCGGTGATGGCGTCGAGCTTGTACAGAGTCAGGTTGATGCGATGGTCGGTCAGGCGGTTTTGCGGGTAATTGTAGGTGCGGATGCGTTCGCTGCGGTCGCCCGAGCCGATCAGCGTCCGGCGCGCCTCGGCGCGCTGGTTGTGCAAGTCCTGCTGCTGGCGTTCATAGAGCCGGCTGCGCAGGATACGCATGGCCCGGTCGTAGTTCTTGTGCTGGCTGCGTTCGTCCTGGCACTTGACTTCCATCTCCTCCGGACGTGCCCCGCTTGTACCAGATGCGGACGGCGCTTTCGGTCTTGTTGACGTGCTGGCCCCCTGCGCCGCCCGCACGCATGCGCTCCCATTCGATGTCCGAATCCTTGACATCGACTTGCACTTCGTCCGGCTCGGGCAAGCACCGCCACCGTGGCCGCCGAGGTGTGAATGCGTCCTTGCGTTTCCGTCTTGGGCACGCGCTGGACGCGATGGCCGCCGCTTTCGTAGCGCAGCTGCTGGAAGACTTCGTCGCCGGTGACGCTGAAGACGATTTCCTTGTAGCCCCCCTGCTCGCCGGGGCCGAAGGAGATTTCCTCGACCTTCCAACCCTTGTCGCGCGCATATTGCATGTACATGCGATAAAGGTCGCCGGCGAAGATCGCCGCCTCGTCGCCGCCCGTGCCGGCGCGGATTTCCATGATGATGCTGCCGTAGTCCTCGCCTTCGGCAAGCAGCAAATCTTCGAGCCGGTCGTGCAGCGCCTGTTGGCGCGGCCGAAGCGGCTGCAGCTCTTCCTCGATGAGGCCGCGCATCTCCGCATCGGCATCCGTCGAGCAGCGTCCGGGCCTGGGCGATGTCGTCGGTTAGCTTGCGGTATTCGACGTAGGGCTTGACCATCTTGAGCAGTGCGCCATGCTCCTTGGCCAGCTTGGTGTAGCGGATGCGATCGGCGATCACGCCCGGATCGGCCAAGCAGCCTTCCAGTTCGGCGTGCCGCTTCAAGGCGTTTTCAAAGGCGGGCCACATGGATCACGGTCGATTGTGCGATGGCGTAGGCGAAGACGGGAACGAGCAACAAAAAAAGCAAAAGGAAGTCCGCGCGACTTCCTTTTGCCTTGATAATTGACGCAACAACTACTTGGCGGGCGCAGCCGGCGGAGCGGCCTCCTCGGCCTTCTTGCGCTTGTCCCAGTTGTATTTGCGCTGGAACTTCTCGACGCGGCCCGTGGTGTCGATGTACTTCATCTTGCCCGTGAAAAACGGGATGGCACGCCGAGCAGATTTCCACGGAGATATTCTTTTTCGTGCTGCGGGTCGTGAACTTGTTGCCGCAACCGCACGTCACGGTCGCTTCTTCGTATTTGGGATGGATGTCTTTTTTCATGGCCAAATCCAGGGTTCGCTGTGAGTAAATTGAATGTCTTTTAATTATAAAGGAATCGGCCCAGGGAACAAGTCGGCATCCGCTGGATTCGGCGTGCCTCATCCCACGGTTTGGATTGGGGCATTGCGTTCCAAGCCGCGGGATGAGGTACTCCGAATCCCGCGGGATCACTCCAACCCCAGTGCCCGCCGCGCCTGGTGGCATTCGGGGCTGCCCGCTTCGAATTGCCGGCAGAGCGCGGGCCTCGCCGCATAAATGCTGCAAGCGACCTGCTTGCCCATCTTTCCCGTGAGAGCGATGCAGACCCGCGCCCCTGGGCATTCGTTTTCGTTCCCAGCAACACGATGCGGTTTTCCGGGCCGGAGACCAGTTCGAACACGGGCAAGGCCATTCGTCCCAAACGTTCTTCCTCAGTCATGTCGAGCTGGATGTAGCCTTCCCCCATGAAGGGGGAAGCGCAACAGGCGCCACACGTCAGGCAATCGGGGGGTGATGACAATTCGATCTCCGTTTGTCGAATCAGGGGGCTGACGCCGCCCCGCTCGCCGTGTCGGTTGGCCCATGATTTGCACTTTACGTGTGCGTGTGTCAATTTGAAAGGAGAACATTGCCATGAGCACCGACCAAACCGCTACGGAACGGCAAATTCGGATCACCGTTGACGACTTCAAAGCTCGGTTGAACTCGGGCGAGCCCGTTACCGTGCTGGATTCGCGCGGCGAGCAGGCCTGGCAGTCCAGCCCTGTAAAAATCCAAGGCGCGCACCGTTGGCCCGCCGACCTTCCGGGCCATGCGTCTTGGCCCAAGAATCGCCTCACCGTCGCGTATTGCACCTGACCCCACGAGCATTCAAGCGCCAGTGTGGCGCAAGAACTCCGCGACCAAGGTTTCGAGTACGCGTATGCCCTCCAAGGAGGCTTCGATGCCTGGCAAGCGGCTGGTGGATCCATCGAGCGGAAATGAGGCACGGAGGACCGCCATGAGTCGTGTGGAGTTTCAGTGTTCCTTATCGGAAAAGGTTACACCGCTTTCTCATTTTTGGGAGCATACCGTCGGCAGCGGACACGCATCGCTGGCGTTGCGGGCCGATTGGCAGGAGCAACTGCGCCGTTGCCACCAAGAACTCGGTTTTGGCCACGTTCGGTTTCACGGCATCCTGTCCGACGACATGGGCACCCTCGTCGATGAGCGTGACAAACTCTTGTATGCGTTTTTCAACGCCGATCAAATTTGCGACTTCCTGCTCTCGATCGGCATGAAACCGTTCATGGAATTGAGCTTCATGCCGAGCACGCTGTCGTCGGGCAGCACGACGGTCTTCAATTATCGAGCCAACGTGACGCCTCCGAAGGACTATGGCCAATGGGCGACACTCATCAACAAGCTCGTCACCCATTGGGTTGAGCGTTACGGCATCACGGAGGTGCGCACCTGGTTTTTCGAAGTTTGGAACGAGCCCAACTTGAAAGCCTTTTGGCCCGCCTCGCAGCGAGGAGTATTTGAAGCTTTACCGCTATACCGTGGAAGCCATCAAGGAAGTCGACGACCAACTTATCGTGGGGGGACCGGCGACCGCTAAGGACGAATGGATAAGCGAATTCGTCGATTTTTGCGACAAAACAATTTGCCGGCGGACTTCGTCAGCACGCACCATTACCCGACGGATGCGCTCGGCAGCGTAGGCGAAGACACCATCACCCAATTGTCGCAAAGCCGCCGGAGCATCATGCGCGATTGGGCGCAGGACACCAAACGCCGGGCGTGCGGCAGGCCGGTTTACTACACCGAGTGGAACGCGTCGTCGAATCCGCGCGATGCCTTGCACGATGACCCATATACCGCGGCGGTGATCGTCAAGACGATGATGGAAGCGAACGGCCTGGTCGCGGGCTATAGCTTCTGGACGTTCACCGACATCTTCGCGGAGAATTATTTTCCGGCCCAGCCCTTTCAAGGCGGTTTTGGCTTGCTGACGATGCAAGGCGTCGCCAAGCCGAGCTATCGCGCTTTCGAGTTGCTCCATCACCTTGGCACGCAGGTCTATTTGGTGGATGGTCTGCATGAGACGGTGGACGCCTGGGTCGTGGGCGGGGGCAACGCCGTCACGGTTTTGCTCACCAATCACGCCTTGCCGCGCCATCCCATCAAAGCGGAAAACGTACACATTCAACTTCATGGCATCCGCCCGCCGAACCGGGTCACCATCGAGCGCATCGACGAGGACCACGCCAACCCCAAGCGACTTTGGCGGGAGATGGGCGCGCCCAGTATCCGAGCAAGCGCGATGTCGAACGTCTGGACGACGCCTCGCGACTGGTGAAAGAGACCCAGTCATTCGCGGCGAAACAAGACGACGTCGAGTTCGAGTTAACCATGCCTCCGCACAGCGTCGCGGCCGTCACGTTGGAGTATGCGCCTGGGGCGGTGATAGGAGTGCGGTGATGAATCCAGCCCAGATGTCCCCCGAAACGCTCGAAGCGTTGCAGCGCGACACCTTCGGCTACTTCATGCATGAGGCGAACCAGGCCAACGGGCTCATTCTGGATAAGACGAAGGCAGGCGCCGGCGAGCATCGCGGCGGTCGGACTGGCGTTGTCCGCCTACCCCATTGGGGTCGAACGTTCGTTCATCACACGTGAGGAAGGCATCGAGCGCACTCTTAAAAACGCTCCGCTTTTTCCGAGCAAGCACCCAAAGCACTGCGGCGGACGCGACGGGTTACAAGGGTTTCTACTATCACTTTCTCGATATGGAGAAGGGCCGCCGCGTCTGGAATTGCGAGCTGTCCACCGTCGATAGCGGGCTACTCCTTATCGGCATGCTGGCGGCGGCAGCTTACTTCACGCGGGAAACCGCGGCGGAGAATGAAATTCGCGAGTTGGCCGACTTCTTGTATCGTCGGGCTGATTGGCGCTGGGCGCAGAACGGCGGCGCCACGCTCACGCATGGTTGGAAACCGGAGACGGGCTTTCTTCCCTATCGCTGGGAAGGGTACGACGAGGCGCTGTTTCTTTATCTGCTCGCCTTGGGCTCACCGACTTATCCGCTTCCGGAAGAAAGCTACCCGGCCTGGACTTCGACTTACGAATGGCGGAATATCTACGGCCACGAGCAACTTTATTCCGGGCCGTTGTTTACTCATCAGATTTCTCACATCTGGGTCGATTTTCGCGGCATCCACGACGACTACATCGGCGCGAAGTGCATCGACTATTTCGATAACAGCCGCCGGGCCACCTTTGCCCAACGCCAATATGCCATCCACAATCCGGGCGAGTTCGAGGCCTATGGCGAGAACTGCTGGGGCATCACAGCCAGCGACGGGCCCGGCTGGGTCAAGCGGCAGGTCAAGGGCAAAGAGCGGCAATTCTTCGATTATCTGGCACGGGGCGTTCCGGACGGACCCGACGATGGCACGATCGCCCCGTGGGCCGTCGTCGCCTCGCTTCCCTTCGCCCCAGACATAGTGTTAGCCGCCCTGCGGAATTTTGATGACTTGAAGCTGCGCGTCGGTAATCCTTATGGATACAAGGCGACGTTCAACCCCACCTTCCCGGAGAAAACGGGGGCGTGCCCATATTGGGTAACGCCGTGGCATTACGGCCTCAACCAAGGACCGATCGTCTTGATGATCGAGAACTTTCGCTCCGGGCTCTTGTGGCGGCTGATGCGTGGGTGCCCTTATATGGTCACCGGCCTGCGCCGTGCCCGTTTTGTCGGCGGCTGGCTAGGGGACTGAAAGAGCCGCGCACGTCGTGAGCGGTACTCTCGTGACCAGGCTCCGCCTGGTCACGCACTGCCCACGAGGCTCTGCCTCGTCTGGCGGCCAAATTGCCGCGACATTCGCCCCTTTCGGCGATTTTCGTGCAGGCGGAGCCTGCCAGGCAGTGCGTCACCAGGCGGAGCCTGGTGACGAGAAAGTGGCGCTTGCTGCGTGCGCGGCTCTTTGGGGATCATCATGGCAATCTTGCTCGCGAGTAATCCCGCGACGGGCGGCCGCGGGGATTGAACCGCGCTGGACGCGCAGCGACAAGGATGGAGTGGGCACCGCTTATTCGGCATCTAGTCAGGTGTGGTTCACGGTGTCCAAAGGCATCTTGAACGAAGTTTATTTTCCGACCATCGACAAGCCGCAGATACGGGACCTCCAATATCTCGTCACCGACGGGGCAACGTTTTTTCACGATGAGCGCCAATTAATCAACACCCACGAATGCCTGGCCTCCGGTGCCCTGGGCTACCGCATCACCAACGCCGATCCACAAGGCCGCTTTCGGCTCATCAAGGAAGTCATCGCCGATCCGCACCAGGCCTGCGTGCTCATGCACACGCGCCTGGAGGCCGGCCCCGACTTGCTCCCCAAACTTCGGCTTTACGCGCTGCTGGCACCGCACCTGGAAGTCGGCGGCCAAGGCAACACCGCCAACGTCGTCGAAGCAAGCCAGGGCCGCGTTTTGACGGCGCATAAAGGATCCACCTGGCTCACGCTGGCGGCGTCGGTGCCGTTCGCGCGCTGCTCCTGCGGCTATGTCGCCACCACGGACGGTTGGCAGGATGTCTCCAAAAACCTGCGGATGACTTGGGAATTCGACTCGGCACCGGACGGCAACGTCGCCGTGATCGGCGAGCTTGACCTCGGCAAAACGCAGGAGTTTGTGCTGGCCCTCGCCTTCGGCGACAGCATGCATCATGCTCTCGTGGTGGCCGCGCAGACGCTGGGCGTACCGTTCGCTAACCACCGTGCGCGCTTCATCGAGCAATGGCAACGCATCGCCAAACACTTATTGCCCGGCAAGGAAACGGCGGCCAGCGACGGCGGGCAACTTTACCGCGTCAGCCGCTCGATGGTACTGGCACACGAGGACAAGATTTTCGACGGGGCGCTCATTGCGTCGTTGAGCATTCCCTGGGGTGAATTCGCCGGCGACGCCGACCTGGGCGGCTATCACCTTGTGTGGACGCGCGACATGTGCCACAGCGCCACCGGGCTGCTGGCCGCCGGCGACATCGAGGTTCCGCTCCGCGCGCTCATCTATCTCGCTTGCACGCAAAACGAGGACGGCGGCTTTTATCAGAACTTTTGGATCAATGGCGAGCCCTATTGGCACGGCATCCAGCTCGACGAGGTCGCCATGCCGATTCTGCTCGCCTGGCGCTTGCACGAAGCCGGGGCTTTGCAAAGTTTTGACCCGTATCCGCTCATCCTCAAGGCAGCCGGCTATCTCATCGAGCATGGGCCGATCACGCCGCAGGAACGCTGGGAGGAGAACAGCGGCTTCTCGCCCTCGACTCTGGCGTCGCACATCGCGGGTCTGGTATGTGCCGCCGCGATGGCTCGGTTGCGCGATCACACGGCGGTCGCGGAATACCTGGAAGCCTACGCCGACTTCCTCGAAAGCCATCTCGAAGGCTGGACGGTGACGACACAGGGCGCACTCGTGCCCGGCATTTCGCGCTATTTTATTCGCCTACATCCCGCCGAGGTC
Source organism: uncultured Planctomycetota bacterium (assembly GCA_963750865.1). Lineage (GTDB taxonomy): Bacteria > Planctomycetota > Planctomycetia > Gemmatales > Gemmataceae > CAVVSQ01. The sequence goes on along the minus strand of CAVVSQ010000001.1, from coordinate 1,793,734 downwards.
GGCGATGCTCAACCCGATGAGGACGCCAATCACGGGGATTTGCAGATCAAGAACCAGCCGCCGGGAAGCCCGTCCTCGTTTCCCGCCAAGGACGTCGTCGATGCGGGGTTCTTGCAACTGGTCCGCTATGGCATCCGCAAACCGAATGACCCGCTGATCGAGGATTCCGTGCGGGTCATCGACAAAGTGCTGAAAGTGGACACGCCCTATGGGCCTTCTTGGCGGCGCTACAATCACGACGGTTATGGCCAGCGCAGCGACGGCGGCCCGTTTATGGGTTGGGGCTATGGCCACGCCTGGCCAGTGTTGACGGGCGAACGCGGCCATTATGAATTGGCGGCGGGGCGCGATCCGCGTCCGTTGATCCAAGCGATGGAGGGCTTCGCCACGTCGGTGAAGTTGCTGGCCGAGCAGGTGTGGGCGCTGCCCGATTTGCCCAAGGCTCACATGCGCCTTGGCCGACCCACCGGCGGCGCCATGCCGCTCGTCTGGGCCCATGGCGAATATCTCAAGCTGGTGCGCTCGACCGCCGACGGCAAGGTCTTCGACCATATTGCGATCGTCGCTGACCGATATGCGCGTCGTCGCCCAGGCCCGCCGCTCGAAATCTGGAAGCTCAATCGGCAAGCGCGCTCGGTGCCTGCCGGGGGCGTCTTGCGCATCCAGGCGGCGGCGCCGTTTCGTTTGCATTGGACACGCGACGACTGGCAAACGAGCAGCGACATCGACGCGACGGCCATCGACACCGGCCATGCCTTCGCCGACATTCGCGTGCCGGCGCAGCAGCGCGGGCCCGTGCGTTTCACGTTTTACTGGACGGCAAGCGGCGATTGGGAAGGAAGGGATTTTCAGGTTGGGGTGATGAGCGCATAAAATCCGCGGGATTCGGAGTACCTCGTCCCGCGGCTTGGATAACTACCCAATTTCAAGCGCTGGGTGCGCTGGGTGCCATAGTTTGCCGGTACTCCGGCTAACTATGCTTTCCCAAAGAGATACCGAAAGTCGTCCCAAGGACTCATGAACCGGAGGTGGGCACGGACTAAAGCATAGTTAGCCGGAGTACCGGCAAACTATGGCACCCGAGCATTCGAGCTCGCCGCTCACCCATGAAAGGAGATCGCTTTGCACATCCTGGTCATCGACGTCGGCGGCCACAACGTGAAAGTCTTGGCGAGTGACCAGCAGGCGGCCCGCGCCTTTCCTTCCGGTCCGACCATGACCGCTCAAAACATGGTCGCGGGCGTCCTTCAAGCCGCTCAAGGTTGGCATTATGAAGCGGTCTCGATCGGCTATCCGGGCCCGGTGTTGCGCGGCAAGCCCGTCGCGGAGCCGCATAATCTTGGGCCAGGCTGGGTCGGCTTCGATTTCGAGGCCGCGTTTCACTGCCCCGTCAAGATCGTCAACGATGCCGCCATGCAAGCGTTGGGATGCTACCAGGGTGGCAAGATGCTCTTTCTGGGACTGGGCACCGGGCTAGGATCGACGATGATCGTCGACGGCATCATCGAACCGATGGAACTGGGCCACTTGCCCTATCGCAAGAAAACCTACGAAGACTACGTCGGCCTCCGCGGCCTGAAACGCTTCGGCAAAAAAAAATGGCGCCGCCTGGTCGCCGATGTGGTGAGCAGCTTGACCGCCGCCTTGCAACCGGACGAAGTCGTGATCGGCGGCGGCAACGCCCACAAGCTCAAAGACCTGCCGCCGGGTTGCCGGTTGGGAGAAAACGCGCAAGCGTTTCGCGGCGGGTTTTTGTTGTGGGAGGGTGAGAGTGCCAAGGCCAAAAGTCCCGGTAGGGGCGATAGCCAATAGCCAGGAGCGTTAGTCGCTGGAAAGCGAGCCAAAGCAGGAGTAGCCCCGGAGGGGCGACAGATGGTGTGTCTGGACCAGGTAGGCTTCTTTCGCCCCTACCGGGGCTTGGCAATAGGATGGGTCGTGGTCCAGGGACTTACGTCCCTGGCTATTGGCTTTCGCCCCTACCGGGGCTTCGCAAATTATTCTCACATTTTTGCGTGCGAATCGGGTTTTGCCGGCACTAATAGGGTAAAACCAACGGCGGAGACCCACGCCAATGCCCAAAGCTCCTTTCGCCAACCTCATCCAATATCTGCGGCATCTCTATCCCGCCGACGATGGCGGCACTGCCTCCGACGGCGAACTGCTCCAGCGCTTTATCAGCGCCCGCGATGAAGACGCCTTCACCGCCCTGGTTCATCGCCACGGTTCCATGGTCATGGGCGTCTGCCAACGGCTTCTCGCGGACCGCCACCTGGCCGAGGATGCGTTTCAAGCAACCTTCATCGTCCTGGCACGCCGGGCGGGTTCCATTCGATCGCGCATCTCGGTGGGGACGTGGCTGTATGCCGTGGCCCAGCGTGTCGCCCTCAAAGCGAGGGCCAAAAGCACCGCCTGGCGCAATCGGGAAAGGCAGGCAAGCACCATGACACGCCGCGAACCGCTCGACGAGCAGACCTGGCACGAGCTTCGCTCGATCATCGACGAAGAGATCGCCCGCCTGCCGGAAAAATACCAGGCACCGCTGGTGCTGTGTTATCTCGAAAGCAAAAGCCACGACCGCGCCGCCCGCGAACTCGACTGCGCCAAAAGCACCCTCGAACGTCGGCTCGCAAGGGGCCGCGACTTGCTCGGCAAACAATTAATTCGCCGCGGCGTGACCTTATCCGCGGCGGCGCTAACGACGGCGCTATGTGAAAAGTCGCTGGCCGTTCCCATTGGCATGGGGTTGGTGATCAAAACCACGCAAGCGGCAGTGGGCGTCATCGCGGGCAAAGGCCTGATCGCCGGCTGCCTGACGGCTCGGGGCGTTGTTTTGGCGGAGGAAGCGCTGCGGGGAATGGCCGGGGCCAGCAAACTGGTGGGGCTGGTGTTAGCGGTCGGAGTAGTTGTGGGCGGCGCGGGTTGGGTGGGTTACAAAACGCGGGCGGAACTGCCCCCAGTTGCGGTTAGCCGCGACGCGCAGCGGAGCGCGGACAGCATGCCTCGGCGCGTCGTCGCGGTCGATCAGTATGGGGACAAGTTGCCGGAGGGGGCGGTAGCGAGGCTGGGGACGCTACGCCTTCGCCATAATGGCATCATTTCAGGTGTCGTGTTTTCGCCCGATTCTAAGATTTTGGTTTCAATTGCTTCGGATGAAGCGATCCGCTTGTGGAATTTTGCAACCGGTGACCTGATCCGCGAGTTCACGGTTCCGCTTCAGGAATCAACTCTATGCGCGGCATTTTCACCGGACGGTTCTAAGTTGGCTTCGGGAGGGAGTCGGGGAAACGTCCGCCTTTGGGACGTGAAAACCGGAAAGATGCTCGTTGAAAAGAAGGCACATCAAACGGAAGTCCTTGGGTTAGCGTTTGCCCCGGACGGTGAGAGGTTCGCCTCAGCCGGGGGCAATATTCAGGTCTGGGACGTCACCACCGGCGCCGCAATCCGCGATCTAAATCCGCCCGGAAGAATGAGTTACCAACGGCAAGGCTTAGCGTTTTCTCCTGACGGCAAACTACTGGCGGGTGTTCGGGGGGTGGACATCCATGTGTGGGACACGAAAACCTGGGCCTCGCGGCTTATATTGCCCAAAGCGTACGCGCGAGTGGAGATTGGCTTGGTCTTTAAGGACAACACAACCTTGATTTCAGACGAGTGGGACCGAGTCCACTTTTGGGACGTTAGCAATGGAAAAAAACTCCGGGAAATAAAACTTGGTGCCGGCAAGTTTGGTAACGCAACGTTATCCGCCAACGGCAAGCTTTTGGTTTCAGCAAGCTTTTACAAAATTGTGGTTTTGGACGTGGACACGGGAAAAACAATTCGCGAATTCACCGATTATTACAACCCGTTTGGAGGCACGCCCAACCATTTGGCCATTACAGCGGATGCGAAGATTTTGGCCGCACGGTCAGGGAACCACACCGTCCAATTATGGGACCTCACGACAGGAGAGCCTCAATCGGCTTTTCCGGAGGCCCACACGGCTGCCATTCGCTCGGCAGCGTTTTCTCGGGACGCATCTAGCGCTCTTACTGGCGGCGCTGACGGCACAACGCGTCTTTGGGATGCTTCAACGGGTAAACAACGTCGCGTTCTCAGTTTAGATAGACCCGACGGGAAAACTCGCGCCGGGGCAACCGTAGCTGCCATTTCGGCGAACACTAAGTGGATTGCGGCGGGAAGCTATTTGGACCCGCAGGACTCGGGGTATTTCGGCTCTTGTGGCGTTTGGGAGGCCAGCACAGGCAAACATACTCGCACCCACGATTTTGCCGATGGCGTCCAGTGCCTGGCTTTCGCGCCGGACAACAGGAGACTAGCGGTAGCCACACTTGGCTATCGTGATCAGGGTCCAAATAGTAGAAACACAGTCTACGCCTGGGATTTTTCTGCTGGCTCGGACGCCATTAAGATTGCGGATCATGAAGGTCGATGCTTTGCGATGTCCTTTTCTAGCACAGGCAAAAGCCTTGCTTGGGTTGACGGGCAAGCACTGCGTCTTTGGGACCGAACGACTAAAAAGGAAAAAAAATTCGATCTACCCGCAGCGACTTGGAACGCAGCTTTCTCTGCCGATGGCAAAACGTTGGCAATTAGCGAAGCTGCCGAGAAGTCAAGTGACCATGTTTTCGTTCTCGAAGTCATTACGGGACAAGTTGTGCGTACTGTTAAGGTTAAAAACACCTTTATGAATGTCGTGGCACTGTCACCGGACGGACGAATCTTGGCATCATGTCAAGCAACTCTAGGTCGAACTGACCGCAATTATGACTTTTCGGTAATCCACTTTTGGGACATCGAAACCGGAATCGAGGTTTTGCAACGACAGACCGGCTCTTCGGCCGTGCATGATATGGCATTCTCGGGAGACGGGCGAGCACTAATCGCCGGAATGTACAACGGAACAGCATCATTTGGCGTTTGAAGGATGTTAAAACTCGCCAAGAGCGAAGCGTAACGCGTGAGGAAATAGAACGTTCGTGGGCCATCCTGGGCTCAAAATGCAGCCCAAGCACATGAAGCAATTTGGACGCTGGTCGCCTCACCTAAGCAGTCCCTGCCCTTCCTACGTGACAGCCTCAAACCGGTTGCCCTTGCGGACCAAGGCAAAATCCAAAAGTGGATTACCGACCTTAACAGCGAGAAATTCGCCGTTCGCCAGATAGCCGTCAAGCAACTGGAAAAGGTTGGCGAGCAGGTCGAACCAGTCATCCAAAAGGCCATGCGCGAAAACGTGTCGTTAGAAACGCGGCGACGTCTAGCACAGGTATTGACCAATCTATCCGACCGCCTCAGCCCAGAAACGCTGCGAACTATCCGCGCGATCACGGTCCTAGAGCAAATCGGCACCCCCGAAGCCAAGGCCGTCCTGGAAACCCTGGCCCGTGGAGCGCCCGGCGCCCGCGAGACCGAGGAGGCCCGGGCGTCGCTGGAGCGGCTGGCAGCCCACAATAACCAGCCCCGGTAGGGGAGATAGCGAATAGCCAGGGGCGTAAGCCCCTGGAAAACGCTCCCAAGCACGAGTAGCCCCGGAGGGGCGACAGAAGAGCGCTCCGCACGGGCGAGACTTCTTTCGCCCCTACCGGGGCTTAGCGACATGCCGGGTCGCGATCCAGGGACTTACGTCCCTGGCTATTGGCTGTCGCCCCCTGCCGGGGCTTGGCGACATGCCGGGTCGCGATCCAGGGACTTACGTCCCTGGCTATTGGCTGTCGCCCCTGCCGGGGCTTAGCGGGGCGATCTCCCATCCGTCCAGAGCAGTGCACCATACTCGCGCGCGTTGAGAATTGGTCAAATTTGCGATGTCGAAAAAATGGTAGCTTGTCAATAACCCTTGGGGATCGGGAAGAACCAGGAAATCGTGGGGCACGTTTTCAACGTGTCCGCTGGCCTCCGGCACGTTGGGCTCCGGCACGTTGGGAAACGTGCCCCACGGTCTCGGCCACCCAGGTTCATTGAAAAGCTAAAAAAAATAACGTGAAATCCATTTCTGGCAAAGGTTTACGTCAAAATCGACCATTGTGCGGCGTCAAAAGCTTGGCACAATGGTCGATCGGCGCGTCATAAGCCATGGACTGTCAGTGGCTTTAGGGCGGCGAACCATTGTGAAACGGCGGTTGGCGTTTTGCACAATGGTGGTTGGGTCTTGTCCTCTTCGTTGGTCATCGCGTTGGGTGGGATGACTTGCCACCGAAGTCGTCGCGAGCAAGGCGACGATTCTTTCGCCCCTACCGGGGCTTAGCGACATGCCGGGCCGCGAGCCCGGGACTTACGTCCCTGGCTATTGGCTGTCGCCCCTGCCGGGGCTTTCAACGCTGCTTTTAATCAATTCATGGATACATTTTTCATCGGGCGATGTGGTAAAAAGAGCGCAATGGTTTGTCCCTTTTAATTTCACGAGAGGTTTACGATGAAGCGTTTTATTGCGGTAGGCGCTCTGGCCTTGGCCGCGCTGTTCGCGGGAGGCGCGGTGGGTGAGGAGGCCTTTCAGTCGGGGTTGCAGGTCGGCAAGTCGCCGACGCCGTTTGATCCGCTCCATGTGACGGGGGCGTCGGCGGGCGAGAAGTCGTGCCTGGTCTGACAATACGGCGGAAGCCCGGTCGCCATGATCTTCGCCCGCGAAGTCAGCGACCCCTTGACCAGTTTGGTCAAGAAGATCGACGCCGCGACGGAAAAAAACAGCGCCAGGCGCATGGGCAGCTTTGTCGTCTTCCTCACCGATGAGGAAAACGCCAAGGACCATCTCAAGGCCCTGGCCATGAAGGAGCGCATCAAGCGCACGGTGCTGGCCATCGACAACGTGACCGGTCCCACTTATTACCACATTGCCAAGGACGCCGACGTGACGGTGATGCTGTACAACCGCCGCGTCGTCGAAGCCAACTTCGCGTTCAAGAAAGGCGAGCTAACGCCGACCAAGATCGACGAGATCATCGCCAGCCTTCCCAAGATCTTGACGCCGAAGAAGGAAGAGCCACGTTAATCGGGGCGCAAAAAAAAGTGACCACGGATAGCACGGATCACACGGATAAGAAATAAGAAAAGCGTGGCGGGCAATCCGCCTTCCTTGTCTTTATCCGTGCGATCCGTGGTTAGTGTTTTTGATGCCCAGGCTGATTATGGGTTTGGCAGCATCCATGTTCGCCAGCCTGCCGAAGATCTTGACGCCGAAGAAGGAAGAGCCGCGCTAGTCGGGCGCTGAAAAAAAGTGACCACGGATAGCACGGATCACACGGATAAGAAATAAGAAAAGCGTGGCGGGCAATCCGCCTTCCTTGTCTTTATCCGTGCGATCCGTGCCATCCGTGGCTAGTGTTTTTGATGCCCAGGCTGATTATGGGTTTGGCAGCATCCATGTTCGCCAGGTTAGTCGGGGCGTGAAAAAAGAGAAGCCACGGATTGAACACGGATCAAACACGGATAAGAAAAGGGTGGCGGGCAATCCGCCTTCCTTGTCTTTATCCGTGCGATCCGTGCTATCCGTGGTTAGTGTTTTGGTACTCTGGCACCCTAAGCGTTTGGCAGCATCCGTGTTTTCATGCTCGCAGACAAAGATGCTTGCGGTGATGCCGGCGCTGGTCGGCTGCGGATGAAGCCGCCCCAGGTCAACGACAGGCTGGCCAGGCCCAGCAGGTTGACGACGAATGCCTTCCACATGCCGCGCGTCGCAAGCGGTGCGGCGCTAGCCATCGGTTTCGACGTATCGCCCTTCGCCAATGGCTGGTCCTGTCTGAGGACTTGGCGAGTGATCTGCACGGCGGCGGCGGGCGTGGCTTTCAGATTTACTCGACTGGCGTTCATTGGATCGCTGAGATGACGTTCCATCGCCGTCGGCATACCTAACTCGGCCAACGCCAGTTCGGCGGTTCCAGCGGCATCCAGCCGCACACCTGATGCCGTGCCACCCGACGTATCGACATCGAGGAAGGCGCTCAGGGCGATGCTGAGCACTTCATCGTGGCGTTGCCGCTCGTCGAACTCTTCGGGAATATAGGTGGCCGTCGACACGACGAGATTGTGCGACGCTCTTGTAAACGAAGCCGCGATGATCGGATTCACGGCAGCCGGCGCATCCGCATGAACGTCCTGCACGGGAACGCTGCACAAAGTTGGAACCAGCACGAGCGATGATTCGCTGAGCGGCAGCAACACGGAAACGGTGACGGATTTGGCCGCGCCGGCATCATGGAGCGCCGGCCCGTTGGTGGGCGGGAGCGGATAGTCGGCGCGTTCGCCCGGAGCGGCTGGATCGAACGCGCCGGCACCGCCTGTGCCGGCGCCTTGCTTTTGCGGCGGTTGGATGGCTCCGAAAAGCCCGTGCTGCTCGTCCTGCAAGCCGGCCACGAAGAACAGCGTATCGGAGTCGCCGCCCATGTGGCCGTTGCCGAAGTCGAGTGCCCATAGGTTGACGAAAGCAATGGGCCGGCCCGCCGTGTCGTTCAATGAGCCAAGGTAGGCGCCCGTCGTCGGATTGAAGGCGTTGATGTGGCCGTCGCCGGTGTTGCCGACGAGCAGAGCGCCGCCGAAAGAGCCGAAATCCGCGGGTGCCGTCGCCAATCCCCATGGGGCATCGAGACTGCCGGCGGACGCGAAACGTCGTACCAAGTTGCCGCCGTTGTCGAAAACGTCAATAAAGCCCAGGCCGGCTCCGTCGATTTGATCGTGCCTGGCGGAGTCTTGTTTGGCATAGGTGACGTAAAGCTGATCGCCGATGTTTTGGATATTAAATGGAGCGAAGCCGTCGGGGATCGTGGCGTCCTGGAAAGCGCCCGGACGCTGCACCAAGTGAAACGCCTGGTCGAAGACATCGATTTTGTTGTTCGCGAAGTCGGTGGCGTAGAGAAAACTGACACCGTCCGCGCCGGTGGTCAACGCCACCCCTTTATACACGGCACCCGCGGCGGAATTGTTCACGGCCAGGATGCCATGAATGGGATCGACATCCGGCGCCCAACCCGAAATAGTGCCGTCCTCAGTGGCAAACAAAAACTGGCTGGACGCGGTGATGCCATTGGCCGTGACGGCAAAGCCTGATCCCGCATTGAACACGGTGCCGGTCGGCGTGCCCATTGAAGTAACGGGATCGGCGGCCGGAACCGAGACCACCAAGGGAATGGGCTGCCCACGTCCGTCCAGAAGATCGGAAATGCCGGTGCCGTTGTCGCCAAACCAGAACGGCCCGGTGGGACTGAAGCTTATTCCCCAGGGATCGACTAAATTGGGATCGGTGACTGGGGCCAGGCCTGGCACATCCGAGGCCAACGGCACGACGGAAAAACCGGCACTGAGTAGGCACCGATCTTCCAGAGCTTCGACGACCGGCGCAAACCGATAGCGGCGCCTGTCAATGGCCTTTTCAGTGCGGAGCAACAAGAGCGAGCGTCCAAGGCCCATGGAAGAGAGCATTCTCAATAGCGGGAGGTGTCAGCGACACCGGTGGGGCATCAGCAAGCAGGTGGGGACTGCGAATCGGGCTGCGATCCGCGGAGGGAGATGGTGAACCATAGCTTATTTTTAAGGGAAAATCAGGGAGAATCGGCTTTTTTGGCAAATTCGTCACCAAGGCGCGCGAATTCTCGTAAGCCGTGGAGCGGCGCCAGCGCGGAGTCGGTCATTATCTTGTCATGCCAGAAGGAGTTACGCTGCGCCGGCGGCAAACGCTCCATCGCCATGCGTAGCGTGGTCACCGCGGCGGCGCGGTAGTCGGTGGAACTTTTATGGTCGCCTTCCTCGAAAGCGTGTGCCGCGGCTTGTGCGAAAATGCAGGCGGCATTGTGCAACATCTCGGGCGCCGTGGGCTGAAGGCGCAGGGCGCGGTCGGCGTCTTCGATGGCACCTTGATGGTTTCCCAGAGCAACCAGAGTTAGCCCACGACCGATGTAGGCATCAGGTGCGTCCGCGTCGAGTTGGATGGCTTTGCTGAAATCGCGTAGCGCCAGCTTCGGCGCTTCGGCAAAATAATTGGCCCAGCCCCGGTGCTGATACAACTCCGCGTCCGGCGACAGTTCCAAGGCACGGCTATAATCGTCGGCGGCCTCCGGAAACTTGCCCAGCTTCATCAGGCACTGGCCCCGGCCTCGAAAGATGCCGGGCAGCGCTTGACCCCCCGCTTCCAAATACCGGCTAAAAGCTCGCTCCGCCTCCCCAAAACGGTGTAGTTCAAAAAGCGCGCGGCTCCGCGCTTCCAGGGCGGCGGCATGCCCGGGGGCAAGTGCCAGCGCCGCCGCGGTTGCTTGGAGGGCCCGTTCATGCTGATTTGCTTTGATTAGCTTGCGGGCGCACTCGACGTGATAGTTGACGACAACCGGTGTCGGCGGAGCAATGCGCAGCGCCCTGTTTGTCGACTCCTCGGCTTCGGCAAATTGCTTGCGGGCTAGGGCGACTTGAGCCAGATTCAAGTACACATTGTATTGCTTGGGCCTGAGCGCAAGCGCCGCCTGAAAATCCTGCGCTGCCAGTTCCAGAGCGCCGCGGTTGAAGTAGAGGATGCCGCGCGCGGAGTGGAGCACATAGCGGGCGTCTTCATTGGGATCGAGCGCGAGCGCACGCTTGAAATCCGCTTCGGCGTCCGCCGGCGCGTGCAGCTTTTCGTTGGCGAAGCTTCGCAAGAGGTAGCTCCAGACGAAACCGGGTCGCTGATTGATGCAAGCATTGAGGCCCACCCTGGCGGCTTCCCATTGCAGCGTTTTGAGATGGCAGACCGCGAGAAAAAATCGCGCCCAGAAATGTTCCGGCTGCGCCGACAAGGCTTTATTGAAAGAGTCTTTCGCTTCTGCCCACGCGGCGCGTCGATACTGTTCCTGACCGAGCAAAAAGTGATCGAGCGCGCTGGTCAACGGCAGTGAGTCGACCCAGGCGCGTTCTTGGCCGGCCTCCTCACGCCTCCCCAGGCTTTCGAGCAGTTGCTCACGCCGCGCATGGTAAGTCCGCGTCTGGATCGGAAACATCGAGACCTGGTCATTTAAACGCAACAATTCCCGATCGCGATCGTAGTCCTTTTGGCCGGAGGCCGTTTGTTGCGCTTTGGCGTCTGCCAGCAATAAGATCAGCGCGTAACAATCCGCCTCGACTTCCGTTTTGCGGCCGGGTGGCAACAAAAATGGTTGAGACACGCCGGCCTTTAGATCCACGCCGGCAAGCGCGAAGGCGTCCTTGGCCGCCGTTTCGGCTTTATGCGCGGTGGCAACCGCATCGGCGCCTAGAAAGAAGGTGCCCTCCTCGGGCGCCAGCAAGCCGTAAAAAAGAGCGTCATCGCGGCGGCTGACGAATTCCTGATAGCGCTCTTCGACGCGATGCGCGCCCACTTGGTCGTTCAACTGAAAATAGGAGAACGAGCCGAGCAGCATGCATGCCAGCGCCAGGAGACCAAAGGTGCCGGCCACGCGCGTTCGTCGGCGCCACGCGGCACGCGTGAGCCTCTGCCACACAGGTAGACGCCGAGCGCGGATTGATTCTCCACCCAAGTACCGGTGCAAGTCGTCCGCGAGCGCGGCGGCGGTGGCATAACGATTCGCGGGTTCCTTTTCCAGGCATTTGAGGCAAATCGTCTCGAGGTCGCGCGCGATGGAGCGGCGCAAGCGGCGCAGCGAGGCGGGGGGCTGCGACCGAACCTGCTCCAAGGTGTTGAGGAGCGTCGTCCCCTGAAAAGGCGCCCGGCCCGCGAGCAATTCATACAAAATGGCGCCCAAGGAATACACGTCGGCGGGCACGCCGATTTTTTTGCTGTCCCCCGCGGCTTGTTCAGGCGACATATAGCTTGGCGTGCCAATTACCGCCTCGGCGCGTGTCAGGCCGCCACCTTGATCCAACAGCTTCGCCAAGCCGAAGTCCGTGATCTTGGGGGTGCCGTCTTCGGTCAGCAGTATGTTGGTCGGCTTGAGATCACGGTGTAAGATGCCGCGCTGATGTGTATGGTGCATGGTGCGCGCGAGCTTTTCGACAAGCTCGGCCGCTTGCCGCTCAGGTTGGGCTTTGCGGGCAGCGCTTTCTTGGAGATTGCTGCCTTCGACATATTCAAGCGCGACGTACGGCCTGCCGTCGTGCTCGCCCACTTCGTGGATTTGCACGATGTTTGGGTGCTGTAAACGAGCGACGGCCTCAGCTTCGGTGGCAAAGCGCTTGCGCAACATCGCGTCGGCGTGAGGACCGACGAGGATCATTTTCAGCGCCACCAAGCGCTTGAGCGAAACCTGCGCGCTTTGTAGACGACGCCCATGCCGCCCCGCCCCAATTCCGCGAGAAGTTCGTATCCAGGGATGGCCGGTAGACCGGCGTTTGCCTCCGCGAGGAGCGTAGCGGTGGCCACCGGCGGCTGCACGATGGTAGGCTGGTTTTCGCAAGAAGGTCGATTCGAATTCGCTTGAAGCGGCATGCAAAAGTATAGCTCGCGATATGAGTCTTGGCCCCCAGACACGCCAGGGCAAGCTTTGAGCGCGCCAAAAAAGAGTAGCCACGGATTGAACACGGATCAAACACGGATAGAAAAGGATGGCAGGAAATTCAGGTGCTTCCTGATTCCTTCTTTATCCGTGTGATTCGTGTTATCCGTGGTTGATTGGCCTTTTGAGAATCCCCTAACACCAGGAGCGTTCGATGAAACCGCTGCTCGCACTCCTCCTCTGCATGGTCGCCGGCGCCTTTGTGCCGCTGGCAGGTCAAGACAAGAATGCCAAGTTCGACGCCGGCAAGTTGGTCGGCAAGTGGCATTATGTCTCTGGCGTCAAGGACGGCACCACGATCGATCCCGAGAATTTGAAGAAACAAATGGTCGAGTTCACCAAGGACAAAGTCACCCTGACGAACGACGCCAAGTTCGTCATGAAATTTGACCTTGATACCGCCAAGAAGCCCGTTGGCATCAAGCTGGAAATGGTCGAAAGCCCGTTTGGCGCCGGGGCCAAGGCCAATGGAATTATCGAGGTCAAGGGCGACCAAATGCGGATTTGCTACAACCCCGGCGAGGGCGACGTGCCGAAGACGTTCGAGGCCAAGGAGGGGAGCAAGGTGCATCTGTTTGTCTTAAAGCGCTCGAAATAGTTATGTGGGAATAGTTATGTGGGACGGCTCTCCCGAGCCGTCCTATCCAGCGGACGGCTCGGGAGAGCCGTCCCACAATATGAGCTGTCCCACAAGGTGAGCGCACTTGATGCTACCAGTTGGTTTGCGAGCCATCGGGACGATAATATGTTGGCCGATTGGGGCCGGGGCGGGTGATTTCGGTGACCAGACGGAGGCGCTCCATGTTGAGGGCCACGCCCAGGCCGGGCCTGGCGTTGGGCCACAGCTTGCCGTCGCGAAACGTCAGAAACTCTGTGAGGTGGGAGACCTGGCCGGTCCCCGGGGCCGAGGCGCCGTAGTTGTATTCCAACGTCACGGGGCCGACGAATGGGCCTAGGACTTGGGTCAAGGCGGCGGTGGCGATGGGGCCGGTGAAGTGGGGCACGATGCCGATGTCGTGCGTTTCGCAGAGAGCGCCGATTTTGAGCATTTCCGTGATGCCGCCGACGTTAGGTAAAGTCGCTCGGACGAAGTCGAGATCATGATTCTCGACCAATCGATGAAAGTCCCAGCGCTGGCCCCACTCTTCGCCGGCGGCGAGCGGGCAACTGGTCATGTTCCGCAAGCGCGGGATGTCTTGCAAGAATGACTCGGTGCGCACGGGGTCTTCGACGAGATACGGATTGTATTCCTCGATCATGCGGCAAGCGCGCAACGAATCGGGATAATCGAAGCGCTGGTGGAAGTCGATCATCCAGTCGCCGTCAGCGCCCACCCCCTCACGGCAAGCCTTGGCGTCCTGCACGACTTGGTTGACGCGCGCACGACTATTGAACGTGGTGCCCGGCCTGCTGGCACCGTCAATGCGGAAGATGCGATAGCCGGCTTGCATGGCGCGGCCGGCGCGTTGTGCCAACGTGCCGCCTCCCCCGCCGCCCCCCGTGGCGTAGCACTCGAGGTAATTGCGGTTCATGCCGCCGAGCAAATCGTAGATCGGCACATCCAGCGCTTTGCCCTTGAGATCCCACAGCGCCAAATCCAGCGCTCCGAGGGCATGGATTTTCTCGCGGCCCGGCGGATAGAACCAGGAGCGATACATATCTTGCCAGCAGCGCTCGATGGCGAAGGGGTTTTTGCCGATCAGCCGACCGGCGCATTGCTCCAGCGTGTCGCGTGAACCGCCTTCGCCAATGCCGATCAAATCGGGTTTGGATGTCTCGATGGTGACGACCATGTTGCTTTGATTGAAATGTTGATTGAGATTGGGCGGCGTGAAGATGCGCACCTTGGTGATCGTCACCTGCGGCAACGCGGCTTCCAACGTGCCGAGGCCGGTGTAAGCGACGGCGCCGATTGACGCCACCGATTTAAGAAAGGCTCTGCGGTCCATAACATGGCTCCTGGCGGTCTTTAGTGATGGTCCACGACAAGGCGCCAGTGTAAAAGGACGCCGAGAGAGTGGCAAGAATCATTCATGAACCGACGTGACTTCCTGACATATGCAGGTGCCGCTCCCTGGGCGCTGGGGCCGCTTGCTCCCGCTCGACCGGCGCGCGAACTCCGCGCCGACGTGGTCATTGTCGGCGGCGGGCTCGGCGGCTGTGCCGCGGCGTTGGCGGCGGCGCGCCACGGCAAGCGCGTAATTCTCGCCGAGGAAACGGATTGGATCGGCGGCCAGCTCACCCAGCAGGCGGTGCCGCCTGACGAGCATCCCTGGATCGAGCAATTCGGCTGCACGCGGTCCTATCGCCAGTTGCGCGCCGCCATCCGCGCCTATTATCGCCGCCATTATCCGCTCACGTCGGCGGCCCGCGCAGCCGTGAATTTCAACCCCGGCAACGGCTCGGTCTCCGCGCTCTGCCATGAGCCGCGCGTGGCGCTTACGGTGTTAGAGGCCATGCTGGCTCCGTACCTCAGTAGCAGGCGCGTAGTCCTATTGCTTGAAAGCAAGGCGATCTCGGCGGAAAGCAATGGCGACCGGGTGTTGGCAGTAACCCTACGTAACCAGCGCACGGGAAGTCAAACCGTGCTGGCGGCCCCCTACTTCATCGACGCCACGGAACTGGGGGATTTGCTGCCCTTGGCCAAAACCGAGTATGTGACCGGCGCGGAATCGCGGAACGAGACAGGTGAACCGCACGCTCCGCCCACAAGCGCGACCCACGGACCAACAGGCCTTCACCTGTTGCTTTGCGCTCGATTATCTGGAAGGCGAAGATCACATCGGCGCGCGTCCGGCGGATTACGACTTTTGGCGGCGCTACGTCCCAAGCATGAAGCCGATTTGGCCGGGTCCGCTGTTAAGCTGGCGCATGAGCGATCCGCGCACGCTTGCCGAGCGCGCGGTTCACTTTGACCCAACGCTGCGTCAGCGCGGTGCCGGCCTCAATCTCTGGTTATATCGCCGCATCATCGATCGGCGCAACTTCAGCGACGACGCCTATCGAAGCGACCTGTGCCTGGTGAATTGGCCGCAGAACGATTATTTACTCGGCAACCTGATCGACGTGAGCCCGGAGGAACAACAGCGTCACATAGCTCGCGCCAAGCAACTGAGCCTTTCGCTGCTCTACTGGATGCAAACCGAGGCGCCGCGGCCCAAGGGCACTCCCGGTTGGCGAGGCCTGCGCTTGCGACCGGATATCGTCGGCACGGGCGACGGCCTGGCGAAGTATCCATATGTCCGCGAGTCGCGCAGGCTCGCGCGGAATTCACGATATTGGAGCAGCATGTCGCGACCGAGGCACGCGTCAATGCGACCGGGCAACCGCTCGATCAAGTTGCAGCGCAACTCTTTGCCGACACGGTAGGCGTCGGCAGCTACCGCATTGATCTGCACCCCTCCAGCGGCGGCAACAATTACCTGGATGTGAGTTCCCTGCCCTTTCAGATCCCACTCGGTGCGCTGATTCCACGCCGCGTGGAGAACCTGTTGGCCGGTTGCAAAAACATCGGCACCACCCACATCACCAACGGTTGCTATCGCTTGCACCCCGTGGAGTGGAATGTCGGCGAAGCCGCCGGCGCTTTGGCCGCGTTCTGCCTCGCGCGTAACGAACCGCCACGGCAAGTGCGCCGCAACGCACGCCTACTCGCGGATTACCAGAAGCTGTTGCAAGACGATGGTGTTGAATTGACGTGGCCGAGACTGGTGCCTCGCTAAGAGGCGCGGCCCGAATGTGCATTCAATGACGCACGGGTGGCACGCCCTGAGGTACTCCGAAGGGCGTGAGTTCTGCATGGAGCCACGCCCTTCGGGGTACCTCAGGGCGTGCCACCCATTCGCTTAGTTGGCGTCAAAAGTGAATGAAAGCGCGGAGTGACCCCCTCATGAGCCAGCGCATCCTGACGGTCAATACCGGCTCATCGAGCCTCAAGGTCGCGCTGTATGAAATGGGCCCGCAAGAGGCATTGCTGCTCTCCGGCGAATGCGAGCGCATCGGCCACGCGGGCGGAGGTTGGCGGCTCTCGGAGGGCGCTGGCGGCGCCATTGATGGGGAAGGCTTTGCGGATCACGGCGCGGCGCTCGACGCCTTGTTGACGTGGTTGCTTGAGCGCTGCCCTGATTTACTAGTGAACGCAGTGGGGCACCGTTTGGTTCATGGCGGTGCCGAACACCGCGAACCGGAGCGAATCGACCCGGCTCTGGTCGCCGCGCTTCAAAAGTTAGTGGCGATCGCACCGAACCACTTGCCGCAGGCGCTTTCAGACGATTGAAACCGCGATGCGCGTTTACCCCAATCTGCCGCAAGTGGCCTGCTTTGACACCGCCTTTCACCGCGACATGCCTCGCGTCGCCCAACTTTTTCCAATTCCTAGGCAACTGAGTGATGCGGGCATTATTCGTTATGGCTTTCACGGGCTCTCTTACGAATACATCATGCAGGAGTTGCGAGCGCGGGCTCCCAAGGAGGCCGAAGGCCGCGTAATTATCGCCCACCTGGGCAATGGCGCCAGCATGGCCGCCGTGCGCGGCGGGGTCGGCGTTGACACCACCATGGGGTTCACGCCGACCGGCGGTCTCATGATGGGCATGCGCACAGGCGACCTTGATCCGGGGCTACTCCTGCATTTGTTGTCCGAGCGCCAACTGACGCCGGCGGCGCTCACCGAAATGATCAACCGGCAAAGCGGCCTGCTTGGCGTTTCGCAGGTCAGCGCCGATATGCGCGACCTGCTCCATCGCAGCGCTACGGAGCCACACGCGGCCGAGGCTGTCGATTTGTTTTGTTACCTTGCCAAGAAATTCGTCGGTGCCTTGGCCGCTGCGCTGGGTGGCTTAGACACGCTGGTGTTCACCGGCGGCATCGGGGAACACGCAGCCTTTATCCGGGCGCGCATCTGCGCCGGATTGGAGTTTCTGGGAATCGAGATTGATGCGGAGCGAAACCAAGAGCAGGCTTCCGTTGTTTCAAGCCATGGCAGCCGCGTGGCCGTGCGCGTCATCAAGACGGATGAAGATTTGATGATCGCGCGGCACACCAGGCGACTCGTGCTTGCCGAAGCATAAGTCACTTTTTGGTCTCGGGAATGACAAGTTGCTTGACGTCGCGCGAATGCAGCAAGACCGCCAGGATGCGCGTCTTCGCCGCGGCGCTGGGGTTGCGCGAGACGCGATGCAGGGTTCCTGTCGGCTCGTAAAATGTATCGCCGACTTTGAGAATCTTGACGGGGTCGGCATTGATGCCCCATTCGTATTGTCCTTCCAGGACGTAGCCAAACACGGGCCCGGGATGGCGATGGGGCGTGCTCGCTTGGCCCGGCTCAAGCGTCACCTCGACGGTCGTGACGCGCGTGTCCTTGCCGTCCACTTTCTCAGTCATGTCCCGCTCGGCAATTTTTCTAACCTTGGGTGTCCCGTGGTCCTGTTGAGCGGCCATCGTGAGACCCGCGATACCAATCATCAAGGCAATGACGGCCGCGCCGAATTTTTGTCGCATGGTTGCTCCAGGTTCAATTACCGTACTCGGGTAGCGGGAGTCGTGAGAGTTCGGAATGTGAACTCTCACGAGTTTAGCTACCAGTAGGCACGGGTGACAATAAACTAGCCGCGAGGGATATTCTATTATCAATCGGGACCCGTGGGATTCGGAGTACCTCATCCCGCGGCTTGGGTTTTTGCCCCCAGTCCAATTGGATGCTATTCTTCAGCAAAGTGTTGCTTATGCGCGCCGCTTACCAGGAAGCCTCACGGACCACGGTTTTGGAGAAAGCGTTGCTGCCGCGGGTGCTCTATGTGCTGAACGTCTACCCGGCTGACAAGTTTGGGTCGATGGAGGAGCAGATCGTCTTCCTGGCTCGTGCGTTCGAGGAAGCGGGCAGCCGCTTCGTGCCGCTGTTCACCTTCGAGCCGGCACCGGGAATCCTGGATTCATGGCATGAGCAAGGCATCGATGCGCAGTGCCTGGACCTGCTGCGCTTCAGTCCACGGACATTTGTGAAGCTCTGCGCCTGATTGGCAGGGAAAGGATCGACATTGTTCACTGGAACATGACCAATCCCCTGAGCAACGCTTATGTCTGGGGGCTGACACTGCTGAGACCCCGCGTGCAGCATTTTTATACGGATCATAATTCGCGCGATCACGAGCCTTACACGGGCCCGCTGGGCTGGAGAAAGAGGCTCAAGCGGCTTTTGCTGACTCGTTATCGCCAGGTCTGGTGCGTCAGCCAATTCGTCCTTGATAACTTGGCGGAACAGGGGACGTGGACCAACCTGCGCTGTTGCCCGCATTTCATTAACACGAGTCGCTTTCGGCCCGATCCCCAGGTGTGCGCCGCCTTGAGGCGCAACACAACGTCACGGAACGTTTTGTCGTCATCGTCATCGCCCAATTAATCACCGCCAAAGCCATCGACGTCGCCCTGCGCTTTTGGCGCTGGTGCCCGAAAGCGTGGTCCTGTGGATTGTCGGCACCGGCGAGCGCGCCGATGATCTGAAAGCCCAGGCTTGCCAACTGGGGATCGCCGAACGGGTGACTTTTTGGGGCCTGCAGCGCAACGTCGAGCCGTTTTTGCAAGCCGCGGATTGTTTTGTCTTGCCGTCGCGCTGGCAAGAAGCGGCGGGACTGGTCGTTCTCGAAGCGCAGGCGTCCGGCTTGCCCGTGGTCGCGAGCCGCATCGGCGGCATCCCGGAGTATGTGGACGACGATCACACCGGCTATTTGTTCGCCCCCGACGATGCCGTCGGCCTGGCGGCCTATTTGCGGCAATTATGCGGCGATGATGCCTTGATTCGCGCATGGGAGCGGCGGCGCAAGGGTGGGTGCGCGAGCATTTTTCGGTCGAGAGCCGCTTGCCGGCTCTGTTGAACTTATATCGCGAAGGTTAATTCGTGGAGCATACCATGATTGCGAATATCGAGGAGTCCAGCACGCTGGTCACGCAGCTGGAGACAACGGGCATCGTGCGCTTGCCGGCACTCGTGAGTGAGGCTACATTGCGCGACATGCAAGCTGCTTTTGGCGCCCGTCTCGGCCGTTTGCGGTGGAATGACAACGACGGCTACGAACGCACGGAACGGCATCGCTTCATGGTGCAAGACGTGCTGACACTGGGCCAGGGATTCGTGGATGTCGCGCTGCACCCGCTCGTCAAGGAACTGCTCCGCGCGTATCTTGGAAACTCTTATGAACTCGTGGAAGCCAAGGGCTGGAAATCGCTGCCGACCAACAAAGATTTCCACGGCTGGCACGGCGATGCCTGGTATGACCAGGAGAAAGTCACCGATCGCATTCCGCGCGAGGTGAAGCTGGGCTTTTACTTGACGGAGGTGCGCTCGGGCGGCTTCGAATTCATCAAGGGCAGCCATGGCCAAGTGGTGCCGCGCCATTACAAGAAGCAAGATGTGCCCAACTTGTCGCTCGACAAGGCCGTCACGATGACCGGACCGGCCGGCACGGCTTTCCTCTTCGACACGTCGGGGATTCACCGGCAGTCCATCCCCATTCTCGAAGCCCGGCAAGCGATATTTCTCAATTACCACGATCCCGACGTGCCATTGCAACAAGAGGACATCGACTATTATCGCTACCACCCGCTGCTGCTGAACGCCGCCTTCTTGGGCGATTTGAATGACGACGACTACCGCATCCTCGGCTTCGGCACCAAAACCAATTACCTACCTGCATTCAAGCGGCAGGCGTCTCACACCGGTTTTCAAGGTCTGATGGGCGTGGCCTATACGACGAAACTTTGCGCCGGCGAGTGGCGCCGCCGCGTCCGCGACAAGTTGAAGCGTCTCGTGGGCCGATGAATCCGCGACGGGATTCCACAGTGACAGAGGCCTTGAAAGCCGTTGGCCCGCTGACGCAGTTTGGTTGCGCGATGCGGGACATTTTCCAGAAACTACTTGACAGAGGCCCCTAAACCTGAGAGGCATGAGTAGTGGGTTTTTTCCGCACCAACATGCACTTTCCGTGTCCCGCCCTGCGAATGAGCGGCCCGTGGCTGTTTCGTTCGTGGCAAGAGAGGATGAGGGGCCTATGTTGCATTTCACTTGCGATCACTGCGGCCGAAAGCTTGAACCTGACGACGACGAGCGCTACGTCGTGAAAATCGAGACCTACGCGGCCGATGATGCCAATGTTCTCACCGAGGCCGACTTGGACGAAGATCACATGGAAGCCGTCACCGAATTGCTGCGCGACATGGAAGACTGCCCCACGGATGCGGTCGAGGCGAACAAGCTTTTTCGCTACGACCTGTGCGAAGAATGCCATAAGCGTTTCGTGCAAGACCCGCTGGGCAAGGAAAACGCCCCCAAGCTATTCTTCAGCAAGAATTGACCGTCGGTTTAGCGAAGCCTGGCCGCCTTTCTTCGTATCAGGCCAATGCCCACGTTGCACCCAAGACGTGTCCGCGGCACGAACTCCATTCCCGCAGGCAGGGCGTCGAGCAGTTGGGCGAACGTGGCGTCGTTTTTGAAGAACAACAACGTCTCGGCGTTTCGTAGCAGCGCAATCATTTGCCTCAAATCGCTCGGACCGAAAGACGGCACCTCCCGCGCCAGATAAAAGCAAACCGAATCCCAGCGCTTGGGATAGCAAAAAACGGGCGTGTCCGCCGGCAACCTGGCTCCGCGGAGAGCATCGTCACCCAACCCAAATTTCCGGTGATACTGCGGCAGCCAAAGCACGCTTGCCGTCAACAGTGCCACGGCGAGCGCACCGGCTCCGATAAACGAGATCGGCCGGGTCAGCGCGCACGACAAAAAGCGCGCGTCACGAAAGTGCCAAGCACCAGGGCCAAGCACGGCAAGGCAGGCAGAATATAGGCCGCGCGCTTGCATCCCGACAGCGAGAAAAACAGCAAGCACCACGCGAACGCACAAAGAAAAAAGCCCAGCGCGCCGGGGCGCCGCCTCGACCAGCGCTCGACCTCGCCGCCATAAATACGGCACCAGCGGAACCAGCAATAAGCTCCACGGGACCATGCCAATCACGAGCCCCGGCAAATAAAACCAGCCGGGCTTCTCATGGTCAAAAGGGGCCCAGTAGCGGAGAACATTATGCAGCCAAAAAAAGGTGCCGGTCGCCTGCGGATCGCGCAGCGTAATCGCACCATACCATGGCGCTGCCACGACCAGCACGATGCTAACCCACGCGAACCACCACCCTAGCTTGACGCGTGCCCCACGCCGGTCCAGCCAGTCCCACGCCAGGAGCGGCCCCAGAACCAGGACCAACGCCACCGGCCCTTTGGTCATCACCCCGAGGCCGCAACATAACGCGGATGCCAGCCACCACCAACGGCCCAGGGACATCCTGGGCAACGCGCCAACGGGAGCGAGCGCGACGTGCCCGCAGGCCAGCGCCCCGACGATGCAGGCGCACAGCAGGCTGTCCATGCCGACCATGCCGGCCAAATACAAGAAGCGCGCCGACAAACAAAGAATGATACCGCTAACCAGTGCGGCCCGCGCACCCACCGTCCGCCGCGCCCAAGCATAAACGATCACGACAACTACTACGCCTCGCCGTGGTCGGCACCAAGCGCGCCGCCCAATCGTGCACGCCAAACGCCTGGTAGGAGAGCATGACGAGCCAATAGAGCAGCGGCGGCTTTTGAAAATAATCCTCGCCGTGCAGGACCGGCACCAGCCAGCGCCCCTCGGCCAACATTTCACGGGGAATTTCCGCGTAGCGCGCCTCTTCCGGCTCGAGCAACGGACATAAAAGCCTGGAGTAAAAAAGAACGCCGGCTACAACAACCAAAAGCACCGCCGGCCAATATGACGAATTCTGACGGTATGAACGTTCGATGCCGCCGCCGAAACCTTTTTCCGACCACCAAACCGGCAGCTTAGGGAAAATGCGCCCACCCATGGCTGCGAACCATCGCAAAACCCACCCGTCCGGTCAAGCCAAGCCGCGCAGGATGAGGTATTCCGAATCCCACGGATCATCACTGTGGCAAAGTTAGCCAGTAAGGGTGGCACGCCCTGAGGTACTCCGAAGGGCGTGCCACCCGACACCCGAGGCCGATATCACGCGTTTCCTTTCCCCGCCACTAGCCCTTCCGCCCACCGGCGATCTTCCGCCGCCAGGGCGCCGAGCATGGCTCGCCATAGGAAATGCGCTGCCCGAATCGCCCGCGATCATATGCCGTGTTAAAAACCGCCGCCAAATCGAAAGTCACGTCGTCATAAGGCGCACGCAAAGGCACCGGCAAACGCGGCAATGGTTGCCGCAAACTCCACGAGTAGACCTGGCAATCCGGTCGCTGGCCGGCTCGGCACACAAAATAGTGATAATCCCCCCGAGGTAAAGGCTTATGCATCGGCAGTCTCGGACCGGACAACAACAAATCAAGCTCAACCACGTGGACCGGTTGGTAAAGCAGCGCGTTGCGTTTCTGAAGATATTCGGTGCGCCCTGGCTGTTCTTTGTTAGCGAGCGAGAGCAGTTCTAAGACCGCGACCAATGATCGCTTAGGCCTGTGAAGTATCTCGATATACGGTTCTCGAGGTGCTTCCACAATCTGAACCGGAAGTGGTATTACCAGCGAATCCGGATAAAGTAGCTGGCGTGCCTCCGGGGCTTGATCTCCGAAATATAAATGTTCCTCCATGCCTGAAAAGGGACTTGGCATGCGTGCGTCTCCCAAGAATTCAATCCAAAGTACCACATTTCCAGAAATGTTGCCACGGCCCCCTCAAGCCGCGGGTTGAGGTACTCCGAAACCCGCGGATCCAGCCCTACTTCGCCGTAAACGTCATCTGCTCCTTCTTCACGTCATAATCCCCGATTACCGTTTGACCGTCCTTGATCTTGCCTTCCAGCAGCGTTCGGCCCAGCGGATTCTCGATCTCTTTCTGAATCGCGCGTTTCAATGGCCTCGCTCCATAGGCAGGATCATAACCGATCCGAACCAGGTGAGTCTTGGCTGCGTCCGTCAGTTGCAAGGTAATGTGACGCTCCGCCAGCCGATCCTGCAGACGCTGTAATTGAATGACGACGATGTCTTTCAAATGTTTTTCGTCCAGCGCATGGAAAACGATGATCTCGTCCACCCGGTTTAGAAATTCGGGACGGAAGTGCCGGCGCATTTCGTCAAGCACCGCTTCCTTCATGCCTTCGTAGCCTGCGCCCGCAAACGTTCCTTGATAGTTGAGGATGCGCTGGCTGCCGATGTTGCTGGTCATGATGATGATCGTGTTCTTGAAATCGACGGTGCGTCCCTGCCCGTCGGTCAGCCGGCCATCGTCCAATATTTGGAGGAGCACGTTAAAGACGTCATGATGCGCCTTCTCGATTTCGTCGAACAGCACGACGGAATAAGGCCGCCGCCGCACGGCTTCCGTGAGTTGGCCCCCCTCTTCAAACCCGATATAGCCGGGCGGAGCGCCGAGCAGGCGCGCCACCGTGTGCTTTTCCTGATATTCGGACATGTCGATGCGGATCATCGCGCGGTCGTCATCGAAGAGAAACGCCGCCAGCGCGCGGGCCAATTCGGTTTTGCCGACACCCGTTGGGCCCAGGAAAATGAACGAGCCAATTGGCCGGTGCGGGTCTTTGAGGCCGGAGCGCGCCCGCACGACCGCATCGGCCACCGCGCTGACCGCTTCGTCTTGGCCGATGACGCGCTGGTGCAACTCGTCGCCCAGGTGCAGCAGTTTCTGCACCTCGCCTTCGAGCAGCTTGACGACCGGAACTCCGGTCCACCGGCTGATCACCTTGGCGATGTCTTCCTCATCGACCTCTTCCTTGATGAGCCGATTGGGGCCTTGCTTGGCGGCCAATGTTTCTTGTTGCACCTTGAGATTGCGTTCGAGTTCGCCCAGTTTGCCAAACTTGAGTTCAGCCGCCTTGGCGTAATCGTAGCTGCGCTCCGCTTTCTCGATGTCGATCTTGGTTTGCTCGATCTGCTCGCGCAAAGTGCCGAGTTGCTGAACCGAGCCTTTTTCCGCGTCCCACTGCGCCCGCAGAGCACCTGATTGCTCCTTCAGGTCGGCGAGTTCCTTTTCGATCTTGGCGAGCCGATCGCGCGATGCCGCGTCTTTCTCTTTCTTGAGCGCCTCACGCTCGATTTCCAATTGCATGAGCCGGCGATTGACCTCATCCAGCTCCGTCGGCAACGAGTCGATCTCGGTGCGCAGCTTGGCGGCGGCTTCATCGATGAGGTCGATGGCTTTGTCAGGCAAAAAGCGATCGGCGATGTAGCGATTGGACATGATGGCCGCCGCCACCAAGGCGGCATCCTTGATGCGCACGCCGTGATGAACTTCGTATTTCTCGCGCAGGCCGCGCAAGATCGAGATCGTGTCTTCCACCGACGGCTGATCGACGAGCACCGGCTGGAAGCGACGCTCCAGGGCGGCATCCTTTTCGATGTGCTTGCGGTATTCATCGAGCGTGGTGGCGCCGATGCAGTGCAATTCCCCGCGCACCAGCATCGGCTTGAGCAGGTTGCCCGCATCCATGGCTCCTTCCGCCTTGCCGGCGCCGACGACCGTGTGCAATTCGTCGATGAAGAGGATGATCGACCCTTGCGAGGATTGCACTTCCTTGAGGACCGCCTTGAGCCGTTCCTCGAATTCGCCGCGATATTTGGCGCCGGCAATCGAGCGCCCCCATGTCCAGGGCCACGACTTTTTTGTTTTTGAGGCCTTCGGGCACGTCGCCGCGAATGATGCGCTGCGCCAAGCCTTCCACGATGGCCGTCTTGCCCACGCCGGGCTCACCGATGAGCACCGGATTGTTCTTGGTGCGCCGCGACAAAACTTGAATGACGCGGCGAATCTCCTCGTCGCGGCCAATCACTGGATCGAGCTTGCCGTCGCGCGCATATTGCGTCAAATCGCGGCCATATTTCTCCAAAGCCTCGAAGGTCGCTTCCGGATTGGGCGAAGTCACCCGCTGATGACCGCGCACCTGCTGCATGGCTGCCAGCAGGCGGGCGCAGCGTGACGCCGAACTCTTTGAGAACCCGGCCGGCGGTGCCGTTGTCGTCGGCCATGGCCAAAAGGAAATGCTCGACGGAGACATATTCATCTTTGAGTTGCTTGGCCTCGCTCTCCGCCTGACTGAGCAAGCGGCTCAGCCGGCTGGTCATGCCGATATCGCCCGAACCCCCCGTGACGCGCGGCAATTTCTCGAGCTCGCGATGCACCTTGAGCTTGAGTCCATCCACCGGAACTTCCGCCTTGTTCAATATCGAGGTTGCCAACCCGCGCTCCTGATCCAGGAGCGCGAGCAGCAGATGCTCCACGTCCATTTGCTGATGATTGAGCTTGGCTGCCAACCCCTGGGCGGCGCTCAGGGCTTCGAGCGACTTCTCGGTAAAGCGGTTCTGATCCATAGGTAGTTCTCCTCTCTTGCGGCTATTTGGAGAGCATGCAAGGTCCGTTGGATTCAGTATACGCGGAATGATTTGGGGCACGAAGAAGCGCAAACGGCGGCCATTGTGGCAGCTTCACCGTCAAAAAAACCGTTTGTTAACCGTGAAACGGTGAGCCACAACGGTTGTCATGGCACTTGCCAACTTTTATTTGCGCCACGCCGCCCCATGGCGAGCCCTTATGCCGCCATTCTATCGGATCTCCTGTACCTTGGTGGAGACCGATCCCATCGCACGGGTGCACGGGTGCTATAGTTTGCCGGTACTCCGGCTAACTATGTTCGAATCCAAGCTCGCGTGCCATCCTTGGCAAGGAGTGGCAGCCGTTTCCAACGGGAGAAGGTGACTAAATAAGCGTGGCCTCGGTCGGTACAGTGATTGACTGGACGACGATGGGACTCGGCCCTGGCAGCCTGCTCTGAAAGGATACCATAGTTAGCCGGAGTACCGGCAAACTATGGCACCCAGCGCCCGCGCCACACATTTATTCGCCCATGTCTTGCACGGCGTGTGTCAAGACGGCTTGCCCGTGGCGGGCGATGAGCCGATGATTGGGCTTGATGACGCTGCGCCCAACCCCATCGCTTCCAAAAGCCGAATGGTGAGATAGGTCACGTCAAGTTCCCACCAGCAGTGGCCATGGGAGGCGGAGCGCGGATCGGCGTGGTGGTTGTTGTGCCAGCCTTCGCCGTTGCTGATGATGCCGACGAAAATGTTGTTCTTGCTCTGTTCGTCGGTTTCATAATTGCGGTAGCCCCACAAGTGAGTCACCGAATTGACGGACCAGGTGATGTGCCAGACGAGCACGGTGCGGACGAAGACGCCCCAGACGAGCAGGCTTGACCCAAAACGGAGCCCGGCCATCGCTGTTCCGTCCATGGCCCAGCCGATGCCAAAACCGCTCAGGAAAAACACCAGCCAGTGAGCGAGATTGATCCACACCCACATGCCGCGGCACTCCATGTTAAGGTAAAAGCGGTCGCGCAGGACATCGCGGCTATAGCGCTCGTACATCGACAGGCGTTGCAACTCTTGGTTGGTCACCATGAGCCAGCCGAAATGGCTCCAAAAGAAACCGACGAGCGGGCTATGCGGATCGTCTTGCTCATCCGAGTTTTGGTGATGGAGGCGATGAACGGCCACCCAACGGGCGGGAGTGTCTTGCAGGCAACAGACGCCAAGCACGGCAAACGTATGTTCCAACCATTTGGGCACAACGAAGCCTTTGTGTGTCAATAGCCGGTGATAGCACAGGTTGATGCCGAGCGTGCCGAAAACATAAAGTCCGGCAAACGCCAAGATCACTCCGGTCCAGCTAAAAAGCCAGGGGACAAAGGCGAAGAGGGCCAGGAGATGAAAGCCAACGATGCCCACGAAATAGGGCCAAAGGATTTTGTCTTTGCGGACGCTGGCGGGCAAGGCCAGGCGAGAGGGCGCTTCATACGCAGGGTGCGCGACCGCGGTTTGTTGACTCATCGCATCCTCAGGTTGCTCGGAGTAGCCGACCGCCGGCGGTAGCTTTTGCCCAGGGTGGCGTCTCTTTCGTAAATCAAAAAACGTGCCACCAAATCAATCAGGGCTTCAAGTATTCAAACAAAAAACTAAATGTCAATGCTCAACCGGTCTTAAAGAAATCACCGATCCTGCGCCAGCAATCAACTTGTATGTTTATGGAATTTGGGAATTTTGCACGAATGGAGCATACGCTTCACCGATAGTCCTCGCGTATGGGATAAAAGACATCCAGCGCCTTGAGTCCCGTGCTCGAAGCCACCACTCGATGCCTCACATTGCCCGGAATGCGGTAGACGTCTCCTCGGCGCATGAGCTTTTCCTCGGCACCGATAAAAAAGCGTGCCTCGCCCTCCAGCACTACCCCGACTTGCTCATGCGGATGCTGATGCTCCTCCACGATCGCGCCTGCGTCCATGACCACATGCGAAATCATGGTCCGCTCGGCAACATAGGTCGTGATCCCCACGCCGGGAAAAATGACGTGTCGCGATCCTTCGTCCGCCGTCGGGAAATAAACGCTCATGCTCGGCGACCCTAAAACAAACAACCCCGGTCAAGGCCGGGGTATTTTACGAAATGGCGGAATAAACGTTTAGCGCAACGGACCCGAGCAGCGCATAAAGCCTGGCCAAGTGATGCCAGGCGCTGGTCTCCGGAATCTGTTCCGCGACGGCGTCCAAGATGGCGCCACCGCGAACCGCATCGTTGCCGAAGATGTCGGCCATGCCGCGATTGAACAGCACCGGCACACACGGTTCCATGGCATTCCAAATTTCCTGGGCCGCATCGGCGCGTCCTTGATGCCAGGCGCGGGCGGCTTTTTCATTTTGCCAGGCCGCACGCCACTCCTCAGGAACCCCGGCGGCACAGGCGTCTCTCAGAGCGTCAGCCTGATCGAAGTTGTTGGCCAAACGCAAGCAGCCCAGCGCAAGCAAGATTTGCGGATATTGCTTTTTCGCCGCGACCTTGTGAGCCCAATCGACCAGGGCGGGCACGGGAGCGGGAGGGCCGGTGTTGATGGAAAAGTGCTGTGGGCCGGCATTTCGAAATACCAGATGGAGATTGCGCACCGAGCTGCGGGAAATTTCCGATGCAGAACGCCAGCGCGACTACCGGTTCGTGGCCGGCGACGAGGCTCACCCAGTCAGGCGGGATCGGCCAGCTATGCGTGCCGTGCTCGAAGTGAAAATAGGGCGCCGAAGCCAGTGCCTGCGTCCATGCGAGTCCGGCATCAATCGGCTGCACGGGATTCGCATCGTAAGGCGTGATTTCCCCCACTGCACCATCGGCAATGGGATCATATGCCGCCAATCCCTGAGTTTGCACTTGTGCCCGCTCGTTTAGCAAGCGAGCCAACAGCGATGGCAACTTTGGCTGAGTGGGTGTTTCCTGCGACATGGCGCATGGTCCTTGAACAGAGTGTTGCTGCGACGCACTACCAATCGAGCGCTGGCACCGTGGAAACTTGCCGCACCTTGAATTCATGCAAAATCGCGCCAGCGGCCGTCTGGCCAACGGACCTGGTTGGGGCCAAAGTTCGCCTTGTAAGAAAGCGACAGGCAATCGGCGACGTAATAACCCAAATACACGTGCTCTAAACCGGCTCGGCGGGCGTTCTCCAGAATTTTCAAGACATTCAAAGTGCCCAGGCAGCGCCGGCGCTCGTCGGGATCGTAGTAAAAATAAATCGCCGACAGTCCGCCCGGCAGCCGATCGACATAACCCACGCCAACCAGGCGGTCGCCCAGATGGTAGCTCCATTCTTCCGTGAACCCGGGATTGTGGACGAATGACTCGGCATAACTCGCGGCGTCTTTCGCGGGGTGCTCCGGCCAACCCTTGGCGTCCACCTGATAGGCATGGTAGCGGTCGTACAGCCGCAGTTTAAGCCGCGATGCGCTCGGTGTGCCCGATGCGCACTTCGACCTCTCCGGCGTTCCGCGCCCAGGCGCACCGCTGGCTGCGATTGGGCTCGAACCGGGCGACATCGACGCGCAGCGCCCGGCATTGGCTGCACGCCGGGCAGCGAGGCCGAAACATCATGCCGCCGAAGCGCCGCCAGCCCGCCAGCATGCGGTCCATGTAGTCCCGCCCGCTCAAATCCTGGACCATTTCATATTCCAGGCTCGCACGCTGTTCCGGCAAATAATTGCACGGACTCGGCGGCGCCACGTAGCTAAACAACGATTCCATGGCCAACCACGGCGGCGGTGACTTGGGATTGCCTTCATTCAATTATAACGAGTTCAAAGTCCGCGGAATTCGGAGTGCCTCATCCCGCGGCTTGAATTTTCGTTCCCCTTTTACAAGCCGCAGGATGAGGTGCTCCGAATCCCGCGGCAGCCCCATGCAACCGAAGCCCCGTTTTGGTATTGCTGTGCCGGTTATCTTTCGTAAACATACAAACACCGGCTTTGCCGGCACGGCGAGCCATTTTTGTCGAGGAGCGAGCATGAAACGGTTGCTGGTGATGACGATTGCCTTGGGCATGTGCGTAAGCCTGGTCGGCTGCGGCTCCGATCCGCGCGAAGGTTTGGTGGCCGCGACGATCCAAGAAGTGGAGGCCGCCGCGACCAAAGTCTCGAACATCCGCAATAAGATCGACGATGCCGTCAAGAAGACGGAGACCGGCAAGACGCCTGATTTCAAGGAAGCGCTGCTCGAGATCGACGGGCTCAAGAAAATCGCCAAGCTGATGCAGGAGTTGAAGGTCAAGGCCGACGCGCTCAAGGACAAGACCACCGAAGAGGAACGCAAGGAATTGACGGACAAAAACCGCCTGCCGCTCAACAAGGCCAATGAGCGTGTTGCCGAGGCGCACGCGCCAAGCTCAACGAAACCTTGGCTGCCGTCGAAGCTCAACATAAAGACGCGCTCAAAACCGTCCGCGACAAGCTCACCGAGGCCGACGCCGAGTTCGAGGCTATATCGCGCCAGTGACGCCCAAGAGGTTGTAATAGAACGAAGACATTGGGTGACGTGGCCGGGTCTGAGGTACTCCGAAGGCCCGGTCTGCGGCACACCGGGCCTTCGGAGTACCTCAGACCCGGCCACCTCGAACGGGTAACAATGCTAGCGGAGATCGAAATCGCGATGAAACGCTTGCTCGCTTCGCTTCTGGGCGTCTTGGCAGTGTCGGCCGCGTGCGCTATGCCCAAGTCGAGCCGGCCCCGAAGGGTGAAAGCCAATCGCCTTTCGAGAATGTCATCAAGCAAATGCTCGAAACGATGGATTCCCTGTCCACGACCTTGGCGACGATTCGCGACGAGGGTTCGGCTAAAGCTGCTGAACCGAACCTGCGCAAAGCCGCCGACAAATGGCAACTGGTCAAGAAGAACGCCACGGCCCTGCCGCCCCCGGCCAAGGAAGAAAAAGACCGCATCGCCAAGCAATATCGGACCAAGCTCGAGCAGGCGCAGAAAAAATTATTCGGCGAAGTGGCGCGCGTGAGCACGGTGCCCGGTGGACGCATGGCCCTTCTCCAAATCAGTGCCGTCCTCGATAAAAAGTCGAAGCAATAACAGGACACGATGTCTTATCGGTGTCGATCCGTGTTCCATCCGTAGCCTCGCATTTGTCTCGTGTTGCCCAACTCACCCACTAGAAGGATGTTTGATTTGCTGGTAAACTTCCCGTTAAGGGCGCAAACGCCTTGGGCATTCCTCGGCGTCGTGCTGGCACTAACCGTGGGGTGCGACGGTGCATCTCGATATCGCGACGCCTTCCGCGCCCAGACCAAGGCGCTCGAGGAATTGGACGCCATCTTGGCCAAGGTCACGGACAAAGAGTCGATGCAGGCGGCTCGCAGCGAAGTGGCGGCACGCTTCGATCAATTTGCCGCCATCGGTCGGCGCAATCGAGGAACTGGATAACCCGACGCCGGATGTCCGCCGGCAACTCGGCGCGGAGGCGGAAAAGCTCCATCAAGCGCTTGTCAAGGTGCACGACCAAGTGCGCCGTATCCAGGCGCTGCCCGACGGCCCGCAATTTCTTGAAAGCTTCGAGCACACGAAAGGTTTGGTCAAAAGCAAGGCTCCATGAACAAGCAACTGCGACACATCCTCATTTTTCTAGGCCTGGTCACCTTGGCCGGTTGCGGCGCCGACGCCGACACGTTGCTGCGCACCGGCATCAATCAAAAGAGCGAACTCACCGACCGCCTGATGAAAGTCACCGACGAGCAATCGGCCAAGAAATTCGTGGACTTTTACTTGAAAAACTACACCGAGAGCAACCGGCAACTCGATGAGCGCTGGCAAAAGTGGATCAAGGACATCGAAGACGACTATCGCGGCAAAAAGCGCGTCGTCAACTTTAAATCGAACGGGGCGCCGGGCAGCGAGGAATGGGAACGAGACGCTCGCAACGTCCCCGAGAACGAAGACCCACGCATCATCCAGACCCGCGAGTCCTTCATCGCTTACATGAAAAAAGTCGGCGCTGATATGGCGAGGTTTGACCGTGAAAAGGCCCGCATCGCCAACATCGTCACTCATTTGACCGACGAAAAGATCAGCCAGGAAAAGGCCAACGGCGTGGAAAACCCTACCGTGGATCCCAAGGCGCTTTGGCCCAGTCTGGTTTCCCTCAACGACCCGGCGACGTTTCGCTCGCTGCTGTTGACCGGCGCGCAGAAGCGACAATAGTAATAATGTAATCCGTCCATTGGTGTTTACAGCGGAATACCACCATGAGCACCGAATCTCCCGACCGCCAACAACAAAAGGTCCGCGAGTTCATGAGCCTTCTGCCGCTCACCTTGGCCATCGCCGGCCTGCCCGACTGCGAGCCGGGCAAGCATTTCAATGATGGCCAGATGGATGCGCCGCCACCACGCTAAAAGGCGCCTATAAAATCGCCCGCCAAATCGTCATTGACGTCGTGAAGTAAACGGCGAGCCGAGAGCGTCAACGACCGCTGTTTGCTGCGGCAACAACGGTTCCCGGGTGCCACGGGCAGCTTGCCTGCCCGTGCGAGAACCCGGTGCGAGCTTGGCCCTCCCAAGCACGGGCAGACAAGCTGCCCCTGGCACCCAGTTTGGTGCTTCAGGAATTCACGGCACCACTTCCGATGCCGTCAGCGCAATTGCCGTGGCGGTTGCATAAGCCCGACAGTGCGCCATCGTCACCATGATGTCGCTGACGCGCAACTCCTGCACGCGTTCCTTGGCAACGCCGCACGCGAAGACCCGTGCCGAGCCATCGGGCAGCAGGCGCACCTCCAGATCGTTCCACGCGAGTGCCCGCCGCCGCTCGCTCCCCAGAGACTTGAGGATCGCTTCCTTGGCCGCCCAGCGTCCGCGAAATGCTCGGTGACGTGCTTGCGCCCCTGGCAGAAGCGCACTTCCGCCGTCGTATAGGCGCGCGCAAGAAAAACCTCGCCATGACGTTCGATCAGCCGCCCGATGCGCAAGCACTCCACGATGCTGGTACCGATGCCCAGAATTCGCATGGGTAATTTCCGCTTGTGTTGCCGCTTTCGGTCCGGGTCTTGATGATAGCAAAAAATACGCGATCCTGTAAAATCGAGATATGGATGCTCCACGTTTTCTCGCCAAGCTGACCGAGTCGCAACGCGAAGCGGTCTTGCACACGGAAGGCCCGCTGCTCATTCTCGCCGGACCCGGCAGCGGCAAGACGCGCGTCATCACCTGCCGGGTCGGCAATCTGGTTCATCAGGGCGTCAAGCCCTATCAGATTTTGGCGATCACCTTCACCAACAAAGCCGCCGGCGAGATGCGCCAGCGCATCCAGACCTTGCTGCCCGGCGCTGCCGTCTGGGTGAGCACGTTTCACAGCCTCGGCGTGCGGCTGTTGCGGCAATACGGCGAACGCCTGGGCCTCGACCGCAATTTCACCATCTACGATCAGTCCGATCGCGTGCAATTGGTCAAGTCCGCGCTCGAATTGGCGGGCATCGACAACGTTCGCTTCAAGCCGGAAAGCATTCAGGCCGCGATCAGCAAGGCCAAGAACCAATTACTGCTCCCTGACAAGTTCGCGCTCGGTGCCAAGGATTATTTTTCCCAGGTGGTGGCCCGCGCTTACAGCGCTTATGAAAAGAAGTTGCGCGACGCCAACGCGCTCGATTTTGACGACCTGCTGCTCTGGCCGGCGCTGGCACTCAAAAATGACGAGGAGATGCGCAGCGAGCTCGATGCACGCTTTCAGTATGTACTCATCGACGAGTATCAAGACACCAACGAGGCGCAGTACGAGATCGCCAAACGCCTGTCGAAGGATCAGCCGAACCTCTGCGTCGTCGGCGATCCCGACCAGTCGATCTACAAATGGCGCGGCGCCAACATCCGCAATATTCTCAACTTCGAGCGCGATTTTCCGGCGCCAAGATCATCACCCTGGGCGAGAACTTCCGCAGCAGCAAAGCCATCCTCGCGGCGGCGGACGCGCTGATTTCCAACAACAAGCAGCGCAAGCCCAAGCCGCTTTACACCGCCAACAGCACCGGCCAACCGGTGCAAGTCTTGCAGTTCGAGACAGGCCTCGACGAGGCGGAGCAGATCGCTAAACGCATCGCCGCCGCCGTGGCCGAAGGAAAACACGCCTTTCGCGACTACGCCATCTTTTTGCGGATCAACGCCCTGTCGCGCGCATTGGAAACGGCATTCACGCGCCAGCGCGTGCCCTTCCAGATCGTCCGCGGCCTGGCGTTCTTCGACCGCAAGGAAAACAAGGACATC
Organism: uncultured Planctomycetota bacterium; assembly: GCA_963750865.1. Lineage (GTDB taxonomy): Bacteria > Planctomycetota > Planctomycetia > Gemmatales > Gemmataceae > CAVVSQ01. Next base: position 1,759,684 of record CAVVSQ010000001.1, on the reverse strand, counting down.
GTCGCCTATCTCCGCTTGCTGGTCAATCCGCGCGACGACCTGGCATTCTTGCGCGTCGTCAATGAGCCCGTTCGCGGCGTCGGCAAGGTCTCGCTCGACCGGTTGGTGCAATATGCCGCTCCGCGCGAGCTCTCCCTCCTGACGGCTGCCCACCAGGCGGACAAAGTGCCGGGCATCAAGGGCAAGGCATTGGTCGGCTTGCAGGATTTCGCCTTGCTCATGGACAACCTGCGGTCCGTGTTGGAGGGCCAACCCGACGATGCCATCCGTGCCGTGCTCGATCGCACCGGCTACCGCATGATGCTTTCTTCCAGCAAGGACGAAGAAGATCAAGAACGCCTTGCCAACATCGAGGAGCTCATCACTGCCGCCCGGCAGTTTTACGACGACGACAACTCACGCACCATCGCCGACTTTCTGGAAAACATCACGCTGGCGAACGATGTCGACGGCTGGGACGAGAAGCAAGACCTGGTTTCAGTGATGACCCTGCACGCGGCCAAGGGGCTCGAGTTTCCCGTGGTTTACATGCTTGCCAGCGAGCAAGGCATCTTGCCGCACGAGCGCAGCCTGGCCAAGAACGAGGACATCGAAGAGGAGCGCCGCCTGGCCTTTGTCGGCCTGACCCGCGCCAAGGAAGAGCTTTATATCTCGCACGCGCCGCGTCCGCGAATTTCGTGGCCAAACCCGCTACACCATGCCTAGCATGTTCCTCGATGAGTTGCCGACGGAAGGTGTCGACAACGTCGATCTTTCCGACACCGGCGCGGGCCGGGCCGCCGCCGCACACACCTGGCGCGAGACCACCAGGTCCGAGGGCTGGTACGACGCGGGCTTCGCACGCTCCCCCAAACCAACCAGCGTGACGCCCGGCGCCGCGGCCCTGATCGCCGCGTCCGAGTCGGTGGACTACGGCGTCGGTATGATCGTAAACCACGCCACCCATGGCCGTGGCCGCGTAACCGAAGTCAGCGGCCATGGCGCCCTCCGCAAAGTCAAGGTCCGCTTTGCCGACGGCGAACGCGCCTTTATCGCCGCGAAAGCAAAAATGACCATCGTGCAAGAATGATGGTTCGGGTGCCACGGGCAGCTTGTCTGCCCGTGCATGAACCCAGTTGTGCTCCGGTCCTCAAACACGGGCAGGCAAGCTGCCCGTGGCACCTCGGTGATGATTTTTCGATACGAGGCAACCTCCATGTTCACCCTCAGTGCCTTCGCCGACGAGATTGACGCCGATCCGCAAAAACAACTCGACGTCCTAAAAGCATGCGGAGTTCGGCACATCGAGTTTCGCTCGATCCTCGGCATCAATGTGCTCGCCCTCACCGATCTGCAAGTTCGCGAATTCAAGTCATTGCTCGATCAACAAGGCGTCAAGCTCAGCGCCATCGGCTCGCCCCTGGGCAAAATCCGCATCGACGAGCCGTTCGCGCCGCACCTGGACAAACTGCGCCGGGCCATCGAATTGTGCAAGCTGTTTGACACGCCCAATATCCGCATCTTCAGCTTTTATCCCCCCATCAATATGGCGTGGGACGACTGCGGCGATTATCGCCGCGAGGTGCTCGACCGCATGTGGCAAAAGTGCGACTTAGCGGCCCGCGCCGGCGTGCGGCTCTTGCATGAAAACGAGCACCGTATTTACGGCGATTCGCCCGACCGCGTCGTGGACCTCGCCGGCACCGTTCTCGAACAGGCCGAGCCGTCCGCGTTCGCCCTGGTCTACGATCCCGCCAACTATGTCTTCTGCGGCTATGATCCGTGGGACGGCTGGCAGCGCACCAAACAGTGGACTGCCCACTTTCATATCAAGGATTGGCGGCACGGCGCCGACCGCGGAGCTATTCCCGGCGAAGGCGAGGGCCAACTCCCGCGCGTCATCGCCGATGCCGTGGCCATGGGCTACAACGGCTTCGCGACCATGGAGCCGCACCTCTTGGGCGGCGGGCCAACGGGGGGACAAACGGGTCCCGACTTGTTTCCCAAGGCGGTCGCGGCATTCAAGCGGATCCTAGATGAGGCGGGCGCCAAATATCAGTGAACTCTGCCAAGCCGCGGGTTGAGGTACTCCGAAACCCGCGGGTTTCGGAGTACCTCAACCCGCGGCTTGGAGATTAAATTGCCGGCAGATTATCCGTGATCCCCATACTCCAAACCGTTCACATCCGCGTCACCGACTCCAGCACCGGCCAGGCGACACCAGCCCGCGTGCGCTTCACCGACCGCGCCGGCGTCTATTATGCCCCCCTGGGCCGGTTGACCGATTTTGCCACCGGGCCCAATCACGATGTCGGCGGCAATGTCATGATTGACGGCCAACCCTGGGCCTATATCGACGGTTCATGCGAGATCGATTTGCCTCCTGGGCCCATAAACGTGGCGATCAACAAAGGCCCTGAATATCGCCCGTTTGTGCAGACCGTCCCGCTCAAGCCCGGTCAGTTGGCCATGCGCTTCACGCTGGAGCGCTGGCTGGACCTGGCCGCGCTCGGTTGGTATGCCGGCGACGGCCGCGCTCATTTTCTCGGGCCGCACGCCGCACTTTTGGAAGCGCAGGCGGAGGGCCTTCACGTTGTTAACCTGCTGGCGCTTCCCACAGACGTAAACGACGGTAATGCCAAAAAACCGGCCCTCTCCAACATTCTCGCCTTTAGCGGCCAAAGGCCCTGTTTGGAGACCGCTAACCATTTCGTCGTGGTCAACACGCTCAACGCCCATTCCGCGCTTCGGCAGTCTGGCGCTGCTCAATTGTCATCGCGTCGTCTATCCGCTCACCTTGAGCGGCGCTGACGACAAGGGCTGGCTCCTGGCCGATTGGTGCGACCAATGCCACCGCAAGAACGGCCTGGTCGTCTGGGCCGGCGCCGAGCGTGCCGACGGTTTTCTCGGCGAGCCGCTCCTTGACCTTCTCCTCGGCAAAATCGACGCCCTCGAAATTCTCATTCCCCGCTTCACGAAGGAAACCGTTCTCATTGCTCCCCTTACGAAGGAAACCATTCTCATCCCCCCCCTTACGAAGGGGGGGCTAGGGGGGGTTCTCTCCCCCCTCCCGTACGATCTCTGGAACGCCGGCCTAACCATTCCCCTCATCGGCGCCAGCGCCAAGGACAGCAACACCACCGTCCTGGGCCAGACGCGCACCTCGGCCAAGCTACTTCCGGGTGAAACCTTCGATTATCAAGCCTGGATCGCCGCCGTAAGAGCCGGCCGCACTCAAGTCTCGGCATCATCGGCGGTCTCTTCTTCACCGTCAACGACCAAGATCCCGGCGCCGTGCTGACGTTGACGAAACCCGGCACGCCGGTTGTCGTGCGCACCAAGGTTCGATCCTTGACGCCGCAGGTATTGGAGATTGTCCACGACGGCACGGTTGTTGCTTCGACCGAAGACGGGAATTTAGAGATCGACTTGCTCGTCAGCGACACCGGTTGGCTGGCCGCACGCTGCCGTGATGCACACACCTCGCCGATCTACCTTCGCTTTGAGGATTCCTCAACGAAACGCCAGAGCGAAGCCGTCGCTAGGCTTCTCGCCCATATCGACCGGCTCGAAAACTGGGCGACGGAGCCCGCGAATGGTGTCTCGGAGCAGGCACAGGCACGCTTGTTAGCCATGGGCGCCGCGGCCAGGAACGTTTTACACTGATAGCGCTTTTGTGGCACGATGTTGGTGTTGTGGGACGGCTCTCCTGAGCCGTCCGGCTCGGACGGCTCAGGAGAGCCGTCCCACATACGCGCATGGGTTCCCTGAGCAAAAGACATGAATCGCCTACTCGGTGCTCCTTATGAAAATCACGATCCTCACGTTCGTCGAGAAAGAAGGCACCAAAACGCTCGATGTCGTCGTCAGCCAAGTTGCCAAAGCTTTACGCAAGGGGGGCCATACGGTCTCCACCTTCGCCGTTCACGGCGATGTTAAGAAACTCGTCGCGGGCCTGACGCGGCGCAGGCCGGAACTCGTCTTCAATCTGCTCGAAATGTTCGGCGACAACGTGCGCGGCGACGTGGCAGTTGCCGGCCTGCTCGATTTGCTCAATCTTCGCTACACCGGTGGCGGCCCCGGCGAATTGTTCCTCCAACAAGATAAGGGCCTGACCAAGAAGGCACTCGCATTCGACAAGATCCTCTATCCCGATTTCGCCGTGTTCTCACGCAACGCCGACCTGGAAACCGGCGGCAATCTGCGCATGCCCCTCTTCGTCAAGCCTCTCGCCAGCGATGCCTCCATCGGCATCGACGGCGACGGTCTGGTCCGCGATGCATCCGCCCTGATGAAGCGCGTCCTCGCCATCCAGGAGAAATGCAACGATTCCGCCTTGGCGGAGGAATACATCGAAGGCCGGGAGGTCTACGTCGGCATCCTGGGCAATCGCGAGCCGAAGGTGTTTCCGCCGATCGAAGTCGATTTCTCCGGCATGCCCGAAGGAATGCCGCACGTGATGGGAGCCAAGGCGAAATTCGCCGTTCACAGCGCCGAATATAAGGGCACTAAATCCGTCCTCGCGGACTTATCGCCGGAGTTGTGCGCCCGCGTTCAAAAGGTCTCGCTCGATGCCTACCGCGCCTTGCGTGTCCGCGATTATGGCCGCGTCGATCTGCGGGTGGCCCCGACGGGTGACATCTATGTGCTCGAAGTGAACGCGAACTGCTACTTGGAAGAATCGAGCGAGTTCGCCACGGCTGCCGCTGCCGCGGGACTGGATTATCCGACGCTCATCAACAAGATCGCCGATTTGGCGGTGGAGCGGTACAAGCAGGGTGTGTGATATTGGCGCGCTCCGGCGCTGGGTGCGCTGGGTGCCATAGTTTGCCGGTACTCCGGCTAACTATGTTTGAGTCGTGTCCCGTCCCCGGTTTAGGAATCTCGGCGGCGATCATTGGGAAGAGTCTCCCAATCGATGGGCACCGTTCCCACGGTTCGTGAAGCAGCATAATCGCGGTAGCTTGACCATTCCCAATCTTCCGGTCGTTCCACTAATCCTCTTCGTAGAGGATTGCAATGGCAGTAATCGATCTTTTCCCAGACCTTGGTGTCTGTCCCGAGATTCACGTCGACGCCGCCACCAGGTTGCCAGAAGCGATAGCTCTTGCGGCCTGCCGGCTGCACATCGAGTAGCGTTTCCAGGAACGTTGGGCTGTGTTCTTGGAGATACTTCACCGCGGCGCGGGTAACGCGGAGTTTGAGGGACGCGAGAAAGGCACCCGTGTTGTAGACGCTTAAATGGGGACTCACCACCAGGTGCACGTGCTCCGGCATTATGACGAAAGCCCAACAGCCAAAATCGTACTTGGTCAGTGACGTGTTGAGCGACTTGAGAAACCAGAGGCGAGAACGATCCTTGGAAAGGAGAGGCAACCGTTTCCAGCAGGAGAAGGTGATGAAGTGAGCGTGGCCTGGGTCGTTATAGTGCTTGAGTTGACGACGATGGGGCTCGGCCATAGCACCCTCGTTTGGAAAACATAGCATAGTTAGCCGGAGTACCGGCAAACCATGGCACCCAGCGCGTGAAGTCACCCGCGTAAACGATTCACAGCCCTATTTCTCGGAATTGATGTGAACGAGCCGGCGCCGCGTCCATGGCCCCTATTCCGCCTCACGGCAAATAACTTCCCCGACACACATAGTTCATCGCCAAAGAAGTTATCAACGTGGTCAGCGCGATCGCGACCGCGGTTTCGCAGTCCGCCGGGTAAGCAAGGCTCAATTTAACCGCTCGCTCGGCAAGATGGCGCACCAGATTGCGCGCCGCCTCGGGGAAATGGCCAGTCCAGCGATAGACATTGGCTACCATATCGCGTTCGAGCCGAGCGATCAATTCCGCCGCCGGCCGCCACGGTCCCTTGCACGATTGTTCCGCCGATTGACCGAAGTCCTCGAAGACCGCTTGCAGTGCGCCATCCAGCCCGGGAGGCAAAGGGGCATTGGCCGAACCGTCCGCGCGGTAAAAGTCATCGAGCGAAACCGACAACACGCTCACGTCCTCATCAGGCTCCGTGGCCGTCACCGCCGGATCGCGTGCATTGACGGCGGCCATGGTACGGTCACAATATTCAAGCTTGGCCAACGCTTCGGGCCAATGGGCATAGGCGGCACGCCAATCGAGCTTGGGGGTCATCCACACGGCAAAGGTTTCCGCCCAGTCCTCATCGGGATGTTTCTGAGCGTACCAGCCCGGCAAATGCCGCACATAGCGGCGGCTGAACGGCTCGGGCCGATATTCCTCCTCATAGGGCTGCGTGATGGAGCCGAACTGCTTGATCCAATCGACCTGTTCATAAAGCTCATAAGCGTAGTTGACCACATGCCCCATCTCATGGCGCAGATAGCGCAGCAGGTCGGCGCGGCCCACGCCTTCCAGATGCCCGACGCGCTCCGCATGGACCGCCGTCAAATCCGGCCGCGCCAGATAAAAAGGAATGGCAATCGAAATGGTGCCGAAAGGGACGCCCCATTCCGTCGAGAGATAAAAATGCGGCTGTAAACGCCGGATGCCGATGCGCGTCAACTCTTGTCGAAATTCATCCAACACGGGCTCGAGAGTCGTCCCCGCAATGACGAGTTTAAGATCGCGAATCGGCGTGGCCAGCAAGCGGCTTTCGTGAAAGGGCGAATCCATGAGGCTTCCCTACAAGAACCGCGCACTCTATCAACCAACCTCCATTATAAACAAGCCCCCCAAGCCGCGGGATGAGGCGCTCCGAATCCCGCGGATTTAAAAGGAAAACATGAGCCACGGATGGAACACGGATAAAACACTGATAAAACAAAAAATCCACAAGGAGTGATTATTGCCCTATCTCTTCCCATCCGTGTTTGATCCGTGTTCCATCCGTGGCTAAGCATTCCTCCGCATTTGACAACGCCCGGCTTTTCAAATATCATTGCAGAACCATGTTCACCAAAGGCTCACCTCCGATCGCCATTGCCGCCGCGCAGGGAGTGCGCTCGGTCAGCGTCGTAACCATCCGCGGAGGTTAGCTTCGGGGCGTGCTCGTTTGGCATTCATGACCCTGGAGCGACGGCTCCGGGGTTTTTTGTTTGTCAATCCCCGTATCAGAGAATTCACGATGACACGCATCCATATCTACGACACCACGCTCCGCGACGGCAGCCAGGGCGAAGGCGTCAACTTTTCGCTTGCAAGACAAGCTGCTCATCACGCGCCGGCTCGATGAGCTGGGCGTCGATTACATCGAAGGGGGATACCCCTTATCCAACCCCAAGGATTTCGAGTATTTCCAGGAAGTCCGCAAGCTGCCGCTCAAGCACGCCAAGGTGGCCGCCTTTGGCATGACGCGCCGCAAGAACTGCGCCCCCGCTCAGGATACCTGCCTCAAGGCGTTGCTCGATTCACAAGCTCCGGTGGTCACCATCGTCGGCAAGACCTGGGATTTCCAGGTCAAGGAAGTGCTCGGTGCCACCCTTGAGGAAAACCTGCGCATGATCGCCGACTCGGTGGCTTACTGCAAAGAGCAGGGCCGCGAGGTGATGTACGACGCCGAGCATTGTTTCGACGGCTTCGAGCACAATCCCGACTACGCTCTGCAAACCCTGCGGGCGGCCCAGCAGGCCGGGGCGAGCGTGCTGATCCTGTGCGACACCAACGGCGGCACGTTGCCCGACGACGTGGCGCGGCGGGTGCAGGCGGTCAAAGATGCCTTGCCGGGCGTGGCTATCGGCATCCATTGCCACAACGATTGCGATGTCGCCGTCGCCAACACCCTCGCCGCGGTCGCCAACGGCGCCACCCAAGTGCAAGGCACCATCAACGGCATCGGCGAACGCTGCGGCAACGTCGATCTCATCAGCGTGCTGGCCAATCTCGGCCTCAAGCGCGGCTACGAAGTGCTCCAGCCCGGCAGCCTGCGCCATTTGACCGAGGCCTCGCGCTACGTCTACGAAATCGCCAACATGAATTTCCGCCCCGGCCAACCGTTCGTCGGCACCAGCGCCTTCGCGCACAAGGGGGGCATGCACGCCCACGCCGTGGCCAAGACCACCGCCAGTTATGAACACATCGACCCCGCGGCTGGTCGGCAATGAACGCCGTATCTTGGTCAGCGAATTATCGGGCCAATCGAGCATCCTGGCCAAGACGACCAAGTACGCCATCGCCAGCGACAAGGCGATGATGGTGAAGATTCTCACACGCGTTCAAGACATGGAGAACGAAGGTTATGAGTTCGAAGCCGCCGAGGCGTCGTTCGATTTGCTCGTCAAAAAGGTCTTGGGCCTTTATCAAAATAAGTTCGAACGCCTCAATTACCGCGTGAATGTCGAGACCGATCCGCGCGGCCTGCCGGTCACCGAAGCGACCGTCAAAATCCGGGTCGGCGATCAGATTCAGCACACCGCCAGCGAAGGGGACGGCCCCGTGAACGCCCTCGACGGCGCCCTCCGCAAGGCGCTGCAAACGTCCTATCCACGCCTGGGCGAAATGCAACTGGTCGATTACAAGGTCCGGGTCGTCAACTCCAAGGCCGGCACCGCGGCGCGCGTCCGCGTGGTCATCGAGTCGCGCGATCAAGCCGCCGTCTGGGGGACCGTGGGGGTCAGTGAAAACATCATCGAAGCGAGTTGGCTGGCGTTGATCGATAGTTTTGAGTACAAGCTATTCAAGGATGAGGATTAAGAGCCGCGCATGCAATAAGCGGTTCACATAGAACCAGGAAGCACTAGATCCGCCAGGCAACCGCAATACCGCGAAGCGGTTACATCCCCCAGCCCAGGGTTCGCGCAGCGTACCCTGGGTGATGGGCGAACCAGCATCTACCCCGAAGGGGTTGCATCGCATTGCATGCGTGCCAGGAAGAACGGATTCAACCCCTTCGGGGTAGGCTGCGCGAAATTATGTTTCCCAGGGTACGCTGCGCGAACCCTGGGCTGGAAGATAAAACCCCTTCGGGGTAGTTGCCGGCTCAAAACTCCTATGCCAATCGAACTCCCTAAACAATACGATCCGAAAGAAGCCCAGCAAAAGTGGCTCGCGTTTTGGAACGAGCATGGTTACTTCCACAGCAAACCCGATAGCCGGCAGCCATTCACCATCGTCATCCCGCCGCCCAATGTCACCGGCGCGCTGCACATGGGGCACGCGCTCAACAACACCCTGCAAGACGTGCTCATCCGCTGGCGGCGCATGCAGGGCTTCAACGCACTTTACATGCCTGGCACCGACCACGCCGGGATCGCCACCCAAGCGGTCGTCGAACGCCTCATCTTCCAGCAGGAAAAAAAGACACGCCATGATTTGGGACGCGAGGCGCTGGTGCAGCGCATTTGGGAGTGGAAGGATAAGTACGAAGCGCGCATTCTCGGTCAATTGCGCGAGCTCGGCTGTAGCTGCGATTGGGCGCGCATGCGCTTCACGCTCGATCCGATCTGCGCCCGGGCGGTGCGCGAACAGTTCTTCAAGATGTTCCGCGACGGTCTCATCTTTCGCGGCAAACGCCTCGTCAATTGGGACACGCAACTGCAAACCTCCGTCGCCGACGACGAGACGTTCACCGAAACGATCAAAGGCGGCTTTTGGACGTTTCGTTATCCGGTCAAAACCGACGCCAGCGCCACCCCGGAGTTCATCCGCTTTTCCACCACGCGCCCGGAAACCATGCTCGGCGACACCGCCGTCGCCGTCCATCCCAAGGACCAGCGCTACCAGCACTTGATCGGCAAGCGGGTCACGGTCCCCCTGGTGAACCGTGACATCCCCATCATCGCCGACGGCGAGCTGGTCGATCCGACGCTCGGCACGGGTGCCGTCAAGGTCACGCCGGCGCACGATCCCAACGATTATCGCTGCGGCTTGCGCCATAAGCTGCCGATGATCAACATTCTCAATCCCGACGGCACCATCAATGCCAACGGCGGGCCCTACGAAGGCATCGACCGCTTGAAGGCTGCGCGAACCAGGTCACCGAGGACATGGACAAGCTCGGCCTGTTTGATGGCCGGGAGGACCGCGATATCGAGCTCAAGCACAGCGACCGCAGCAAGTCGCCGATCGAACCGTATCTGTCCGACCAATGGTTCGTGCGCATGGCCGACGCCGTCGGCGGCACGCCGGGATTGGCGCAGCGAGCCATGGACGCGGTCACGACCGGAGCCACCCGGTTCTTTCCCGAGCGCTATGCGAAGACCTACCTTGATTGGCTGGGAGAAAAGCGCGACTGGTGCATCAGCCGGCAACTCTGGTGGGGGCACCGCATCCCCATCTGGTACACCCGCTGCTCGGAAGCCCACCTTATCAAGGCGTTCGCCGGCCGCACCGATGTCTATTGGCGCCTGGACGCGGACAATGCCCAGTATCTGGTGTGCGCGGTTACGGATCTGGACCTGAAAGCCGCCGCGATTGCTCCGCTGGGCCTAACCCAGGATCCGGACGTTTTGGATACCTGGTTCAGCTCGGCGCTTTGGCCGGAGTCAACACTGGGTTGGCCGGAGTTGACGGCCGAGCTCAAGTATTATTATCCCACCAGCGTCCTGGTCACGACGCGGGACATCATCACCCTCTGGGTCGCCCGCATGGTGATTGCCGGCCTGTATAACCTCGGCCAGGTGCCGTTCCCGCACGTCTACATCCATCCCAAAATGCTCGACGGCTTCGGCGAGACGATGTCCAAGAGCAAGGGGAACGGCATCGACCCCTTGGACATCATCGACCGCTACGGCACCGACGCCCTCCGCTTCGTCATGGTCAATTTGGCCACCGAGACGCAAGATACGCGCATGCCCGTGGCCAATGTCTGTCCACACTGTCAAAAGCTGGTGCCGGTCAAGCAAGAGCACATGTATATGCGGACGCGCAAAGTGACGTGTCCCGAGTGCAAGCAGCCGTTCCGACCCGGGGGGCCTTGGCCGACCGACGATCCGGAATACAAGACGGCCAAGCAGGCGTCGGACCGCTTCGAGTCCGGACGTAACTTCGCCAACAAAATGTGGAACGCCGCTCGTTTTCTGCTTCTGAACCTCGAAGGTTATGCTCCCGAGGCGTTGCGCATTGAAACGCTACCCATCGAGGATCGCTGGATTTTAAGCCGCCTGGCAAGCACGGCACGGCAAGTGACCACGAGCCTGGAAGGCTATCACTTTAGCGAAGTCGCCCGCGCGCTTTATGAATTCACCTGGACAGAATTTTGCGACTGGTATGTCGAGATGGCCAAGGGCAGGCTCAAAAGCGAGATCGGCAACCAGCGGGCCACCGTGCAGCGCGTGCTGGCGGGAGTTCTGGATGCCATCCTGCGGTTGGTGCAACCGGTGATGCCGTTCGTCGCCGAGTCGATTTGGCAAGCGCTGAACGAGGCCGCCTTCGAGCGCGGTCTACCGAGCCCGGAGCCGGCGACCTCGAGCGTGGTCATCGCGCCTTGGCCGGAGTTTCCGAGCGATTGGCAAGACCCGGGCATCGAGCAGCGGTTTGCCCGCATGCAGGCGTTGGTGCATGCCGTGCGGGAAATACGCAACCATTACAACGTGGAGCCGCGCAGCGAACTGGATGTTTCCGTACGCTGCCCGGAGACGACTGCCGCTGATTTCCGCAGCCTGCAAGCATTCATCAAGATGCTCGCGGGCGTAGCCAAGCTGACAACGGGCCCGGATGTCGTCAAGCCTCTCCAGCCCGCCAGCCACGTGACGCCCGATTTCGAGGTCTATGTCTCGCTCACGGGGTTGATCGACGTGCCCGCCGAGGTTAAGCGCCTTGAAAAACAGTTGACTGAGAAACGCAAGTTCGCGCAATCGATGGAGGCGAAACTTGCCAACGCCGGTTTTGTCAGCCGGGCGCGGCCGAAGTCGTGCAGCAGCAGCGCGACCAGGTTGCGGACTTGCACAAACAGATTGCGACCATGGAGGCGAACCTGCTGGAGTTGAGGGTGGGATAGGCAAAGACCCGCGGGATTGGGAGTACCTCATCCCGCGGCTTGACCACCATTCCTCAACACCAAGCCGCGGGATGAGGTACTCCGAATCCCGCGGATATCGCGACCTGTTTTACGTTTACACATCCGCACTATTGGCGTATCTTTAAAGGAGCCGCGCACGCAGTAAGCGGTTTCGGCGTGCCCGCCCACGCGCTTACCGCGTGCGCGGCTCCTTGGCGTGCGCGGATCTTTGGGAGCATGCATCGTGAGCGAAACCGCTCTACCCGACACAATTGTCACGACGAGGCCGAAGGAACAGGATGCCGCCGTGCGCCGACTGCCGCCTTACCATGTCATTCTCGAAAACGATGACGATCATTCATTCGAGTTCGTAGTGGAGGTGTTGCGCAAAGCACTGGGCTTCAACGATCAGCGCCTTCCAAACGACGCATGAGGCGCATACCAAGGGCCGGGCCATCGTCTGGACCGGCTCCAAGGAAGTCGCCGAGCTGAAAACCGAGCAAATCCGCACCTTCCATGAGATCCACGCCGATGGCCGTAAGTTAGGCCCGCTCGGTGTAACCATCGAACCCGCTGCCTAGTGGAGCACCCATGGCGCTGGCACCGTTGTCCATCGGCGTTTGCAGTTGGTCGCTCCAGGTCAGCAGTGTCTCCGAACTGCGAACGCTCCTTGATCGGCTCGGCATCAACGTCGTGCAAATCGCGTGTGGCGATCCTCATCACGCGGCCTGGGACGAGGGCGACCGAATGCCCGAGGCCGCCCGCGCCGCCGGCTTCGACATGACCGGAGCCATGCTCGGCTTCCCGGGCGAAGATTACTCCACCCCGGCTTCGATTCAAAAGACCGGCGGCTTTGGCGATCCGGCACTTCGGCCCGAGCGGCTGCAGCGCCTGGACTGGGCGCTCAAACGCACCCGCGAGCTTGGTTTGAGAGACCTCATGTTCCACGCGGGCTTCATCCCCGAGCCAGGCGACCCCGCCGCAAGCCGTTTCTCGACACGCTTGCCGACGTGAGCGAACTGCGCTCGGACCAAGGCTATCACGGTCGCCTTCGAGACCGGCCAGGAAACCGCCGACCTCTGCGCCGTACGCTTGACGATCTCCAGTGCCCCAATCTCAAGGTCAACTTCGATCCGGCCAATGTTCTTCTTTACGAGATGGGCGACCCCCTCCGCGCCGTCGAGATCCTTGGCCCCGACATTCGCAGTGTCCACGTCAAGGACGCCATTCGCACGAAAACTCCAGGCACATGGGGCGAGGAAGTCCCGCTTGGGTGCGGGGCAGGTCAACATCAAGCAGTTCGTGCATACGTTGAAAAAAATCGGTTACCAAGGGCCGCTTTGCATCGAACGCGAAGTGGGCAACCAAGAGCAACGCGTTGCCGACATCGCCCACGGCATTCGGTTTTTGCGCGAGTGCCTGGCGGAATGAGCGTCCTCGCCGCCCACTCCTTGCGCGGCCCGTGCGTAATTGTTAGGCGGAGACCCGTTTTTCGGTCTGTGCCGCGAATGCCGGGTTCGGATGTAAAACATTTTCAACTAACCACTTACTAAACGCGACTTTATCGGGCATACTTATTGCGTTCCGATGCGGCCTCGGTGCGCGGCACGCCTTTCGCATCTCTCAGTGGTGATTACCCAAATGGCGGTGCAGCAGCAATCTCAGCAACAGACGGTGCTGGACGCTCAGCGCGTTTCCAGCATTCCGCTGTTCGAGGAGTATGAGCCGCACACGCAGGCCTGGGACGAGTTGTTCCAGAGTGCCGGCGATCCGCACGCGCATAGTCGCCTGCTTGGTGCAGCGCTTGGGAGGTTTGCAACCGACGGAGTTCATGGCCAAGCGTGCGTCGGCGGACCTCGTCTTCATCAACCAGGGCATCACCTTCTCGGTCTATGCCGACCGCCGCGGCGTCGAGAAGATCTTTCCCTTCGACCTGATCCCGCGCCCCGTGGCGGCCGCGGAATGGACGACGCATGGAAGCGGGCCTGCTGCAGCGCATCCGGGCGCTCAACCTGTTCCTTCACGACGTCTATCACGACCGCCGCATCCTCCGCGAAGGCGTCATCCCGGAAGACCTGGTGCTCAAGTCGAAGGGCTACCGCCCGGAGATGATCGGCTTCGACCCGCCGGGCAAGCAGTACCTCCACGTCGTCGGCACCGACCTGATCCGCGATGCCATCGGGCCAGTTCCTGGTGCTGGAAGACAACGGCCGCACGCCGTCGGGCGTCAGCTACGTGCTGGAAAACCGCGTGGTGATGAAGAAGGTCTTCCCGCAGCTGTTCCAGCACTGCCGGGTCCGCCGCGTCGAGGACTATCCGCAGCGGCTGCGCGAGGCGCTGCTGTCGGTCGCGCCGCGCCGGCCGGCGACTCGCCGTGCATGGTGCTGCTGTCGCCGGGGCCGTACAACTCGGCCTACTTCGAGCACAGCTTCCTGGCCCGCCACATGGGCATCGAGCTGGTCCTCGGGCAGGACCTGTTCGTCCACGACGACAAGGTCTTCCTCAAGACGACGCGCGGGCCGCAGCGCGTCGACGTCATCTATCGCCGGCTCGACGACGACTTCCTCGACCCGAGCGTCTTCCGCCCCGACAGCCTGCTCGGCGTGCCCGACCTGATGAAGGCCTACCGGGCGGGCAACGTCACGCTGGCCAACGCCGTCGGCACCGGCGTCGCCGACGACAAGGCGATCTACCCGTTCGTCGAGGACATGATCCGCTTCTACCTGTCGCGAGGAGCCGATCCTGCACAACGTGCCGACCTACATCTGCGACCGGCCGCACGACCGCGCTCTACGTCCTCGACCACCTGGACGAGCTGGTGGTCAAGGCGGTCAACGAGTCGGGCGGCTACGGCATGCTCATGGGGCCCGTCGTCCACCGCAAAGGAGCGCGCCGAGTTCCGCGACAAGATCAAGGCCAACCCGCGCAACTACATCGCCCAGCCGGTCGTCACGCTGTCCACCTGCCCGACCTGGACCGACGACGGCCTGGCGCCGCGGCACGTCGATCTGCGGCCCTACATCGTCAGCGGCAAGTCGACCTGGGTGCTGCCCGGCGGCCTGACGCGCACCGCCCTGGTCAAGGGCTCGCTGGTGGTCAACTCCAGCCAGGGCGGCGGCAGCAAGGATACCTGGGTGATGGAGAAGGCGCGTGGGTCGGGACCTTTCAGGTGCAATAATGGTCACGCCGGGAACAGGCCGTCGGCAGGGGGATATAGGAATGTTACCAATGATCTCGCGCGTCGCCGAACACTGCTTCTGGATGAGCCGCTACCTGGAGCGGGCCGAGAACACCGCGCGCGTCCTCGAGGTCAACCAGACCCTGCTGCTCGACTTCGACGTCCCGCTCGAGCAGCAGTGGAAGCCGCTGCTGATCATCAGCGGCATCCACGACATGCCCGGCGAGCCGGACGCCGAGCGCGTGCAGAATTACATGACCTGGGAGCCGGACAACCCCAGCAGCATCGCCTCGTCGCTGGCCGCCGCCCGCGAGAACGCCCGCATCATCCGCGAAGTCATCAGCGCCGACATGTGGGAGCGGATGAACTTCTACTACCTCTGGATGCAAGGCCCCGGCGCCGCAACCTCTACGACACCAACCGCAGCGAGTTCTACAACCAGATCAAGCGCATCAACCAGCTTCTCCACGGCATCGGCGAAGGGACGATGTCGCACGGCGAGGCGTGGGAGTTCTTCCAGCTGGGCAAGTACCTCGAACGCGCCTGCCAGACGGCCCGCATCCTCGACGTGAAGTATCACATCCTGCTGCCGCACGCCGAAGCACGTCGGCACGCCGTCGACAACGCCCACTGGGTGGCGATCCTGACGAGCTGCTCCGGCTACGAGCCGTTCCAC
Organism: uncultured Planctomycetota bacterium; assembly: GCA_963750865.1. GTDB lineage: Bacteria > Planctomycetota > Planctomycetia > Gemmatales > Gemmataceae > CAVVSQ01. Next base: position 1,743,954 of record CAVVSQ010000001.1, on the reverse strand, counting down.
AAACCGCGGCAGCATGGAGCAGGGCGTCGCGGTGGCGGATTTCCTGATCTTCGACCCGATCTTCCCGCGCTCGGTCCGCTACTGCCTGCGCCGCTGCCAGGCGGCGGTCCACGCCATCTCGCGCCGGCCACTGTCGCAGCCGGACAACGAGGTCGAGCGCGGCTTGCTCAGCCTGATCGGCTGGCTGCAACTGGTCAACATCGACGACCTGGTCCGCGCCGGCCTGCACGAGTCGCTGACCAGCGTCATCGACCGCATCCACGAGATCGGCAGTCGCCATCCACCGGACGTATTTCGATTTCCAGATCGGCACGCACGTCAAGGAACCGCCCTGCCGGTCGCCATCGGCCCCAGCCATTTCCAAGGCAAAAAGTGTCAGCGCCTGTAGGTCCCGCTTGCCGAGCGGTGAGCCTGGAGAGCGTACGCGCTTGGAACGAAGATAAGTCACTCGTTGGAGACAAGCTCGGTCAGCGGATCCCGCCCGACGCAGGCGGCCGATCCGCACTAAGGACGACACATATGGCCATCCGGGTCGCCCTGAATCACAAGACCGAATATCACTACGACCGGCCGGTCACGCTCATGCCGCAGGTCGTCCGTCTGCGGCCGGCGCCGCATTGCCGCACGCCGATCCTCAGCTATTCGCTGAAGATCACGCCCGACGGACATTTCCTCAACTGGCAGCAGGACCCCTACAGCAACTACCTGGCCCGCCTCGTGTTCCACAAGCCGACGCGAGCCTTCGCCGTCGAGGTGGACCTGGTCGCCGAGATGACGGCCATCAATCCGTTCGACTTCTTCATCGAAGCCTCGGCGGAGAAATTCCCTTTGTCTACGAGCCGACGCTGGCCAAGGAGCTGATTCCCTATCTGGAAAAGGAGCCGGCCGGCCCGTTGCTGAGCAGCGCGTCGCCGAAGCGCGGCGCGACAAGATTCGGACCATCGATTACCTGGTGGAGATCAACCAGGACCTCAATCGCGACATCCGCTACGTGATCCGCATGGAGCCGGGCATCCAGACGTGCGAGGAGACGCTGAGCAAAGGGAGCGGCTCCTGCCGCGACACGGCCTGGCTGCTCGTGCAGATCCTGCGGCACCTGGGTTTGGCGGCGCGCTTCGTGTCGGGCTATCTGATCCAGCTCACGGCCGACGTGCCGGCGCTCGACGGGCCCTCCGGACCGGCACACGACTTCACCGACCTGCATGCCTGGGCCGAAGTTTATCTGCCCGGCGCCGGCTGGATCGGGCTCGATCCGACCTCCGGCCTGCTGGCCGGCGAAGGGCACATGCCGCTGGCCTGCGCCGCCGATCCGACCAGCGCCGCCCCGATCACCGGCTCGTTTCAATATGACCGCGACCCGGCGCTGGCGAGGATGACGACCTGCACACCGATTTCCATTTCCACATGACGGTCACGCGCATCCACGAAGACCCGCGCGTCACCAAGCCCTACACCGACGAGCAATGGCAAGCGATCGACAGCCTCGGCCACCTCGTGGACGAGGAACTCGTCGACGGCGACGTGCGCCTCACGATGGGCGGCGAGCCGACGTTTGTGTCGATCGACGATCGCGACGGCGCCGAATGGAACACGGCCGCCGTCGGCCCGAACAAACGCCGCCAGGCGGACGTACTGCTGCGCCGCCTGCGCGACCGCTTCGCGCCCGGCGGGCTGCTCCACTTCGGCCAGGGCAAATGGTATCCGGGCGAATCGCTGCCGCGCTGGGCCTTCGGCTGCTACTGGCGCAAGGACGGCATTCCCATCTGGAACGATCCGGAGCTGATCGCCGAAGACAGCGGCGACTACGGCTATGGGCCCGGACGATGCCCTGGCGTTCATGCACCAGCTGACCAAGCGGCTTGGGTGTCGATCCGCGCGCATGCCCTGCCCGCTTACGAGGATGCGTGGTATTACCTTTGGCGCGAAGGCAAGCTTGCCGGTCAACGTCGATCCGCTGGACAACAAGCTGGACGACGCCGAAGAACGCCGCCGCCTGGCCCAGGATCTTCGATCAGGGCCTGAAGAAGGTCGTCGGCTATGCCCTGCCGCTGCGGCGCGTCGCTGGCCGAGGACGGACCGCGATGGGAAAGCGGCCTTTGGATGCTGCGCCGCGGCCGACTCTTCTTGGTGCCGGGCGATTCGCCGATCGGCTATCGCCTGCCGCTCGATTCGATCCCATGGGAAGCGCCCGACGCACGCGACGTGTTCATCGATCCCGATCCGTTCGCGCCGCGCGGCCCATTGCCGTCGAAGGCCGAGTTGCATGCAGCGCTATATCCGCAAACCGCACGCCGAATCGATCGAACGCGGCGAGCCGCAACGGGCATGCCGCGCCACGCCGACGAGCTTCGGACGCAAGTGCGCACCGCCCTTTGCGTCGAGCCGCGCGGCGGCAGGCTTTACGTCTTCCTGCCGCCGCAGACGACACGCCGAGGATTATCTCGATCTGGTCGCCGCCGTCGAGGCGACGGCGCGGGCGCTGCACATGCCGGTGCAGATCGAAGGCTATACGCCGCCGTTCGATCCGCGCATCCTGCACTTCAAAGTCACGCCCGATCCGGGCGTCATCGAGGTCAACATCCAGCCCGCGGCCAACTGGTCGGAGCTGGTGCACAACACGACGACGCTCTACGAGGAGGCCCGGCAAGCGCGCCTGTGTGCCGAAAAATTCATGCTCGACGGCCGGCACACCGGCACCGCCGGCGGCAACCACTTCGTCCTCGGCGGCCCGACGCCCGCCGACAGCCCCATCCTGCGCCGCCCCGACTTGCTGCGCAGCCTGGTCGCTTATTGGCACAATCATCCGTCGCTGTCGTACCTGTTTTCCGGCCTGTTTCTCGGCCCGACCAGCCAGGCGCCGCGCATCGACGAGGCACGCAACGACAGCCTCTATGAGCTCGAGATCGCCTTTCAGCAAGTTCCCGATGGCAAGCCCACGCCCCCTTGGCTCGTCGATCGCGTCTTCCGCCATCTGCTCATCGATGTCACCGGCAACACGCATCGCGCCGAGTTTTGCATCGACAAGCTCTACTCGCCGGAAACCGCCACCGGCCGGCTGGGACTGGTCGAATTCCGCGGCTTCGAGATGCCGCCGCATCGCTCAGATGAGCCTCGTGCAGCAATTGTTGCTGCGGTCGCTGATCGCGCGCTTCTGGAAGAAGCCATATGGCCACAAGCTGGCCGCTGGGGGACGGAACTGCATGACCGCTTCATGTTGCCGCATTTCATCGATCAGGATTTTGACGACGTCTTGACCGAGCTTAAAGAGGAAGGCTATCCGCTTGACAAAGCCTGGTTCGCGCCGCACCATGAGTTTCGCTTTCCGGTCTTGGGCGCGATCAATCAGCGGGGCGTTCAAGTGGAGTTGCGCACAGCCATCGAGCCATGGCATGTCCTGGGCGAAGAGCCGGGGGCCGGCGGCACGGTTCGCTACGTCGATTCCTCGGTGGAGCGCCTGCAAGTAAAGGTCCGCGGCATGACCGATGGCCGGCACGTCGTCGCTTGCAACGGCCGGCCGGTGCCGCTGGCGCCGACGGGAACCAACGGCGAATATGTGGCCGGCGTCCGCTATCGCGCCTGGCAACCGCCGTCGTGCCTGCATCCGACGATTGCCGTGCATGCGCCGTTGGTGTTCGATGTGGTCGATACCTGGATGAACCGCTCGATCGGCGGCTGCACCTATCATGTGTCCCACCCGGGCGGACGCTCGCACGAAACGGCGCCGGTCAACGCCAACGAAGCCGAAGGGCGCCGCAGCGCGCGCTTCTTCCCGATCGGCCATACGCCCGGGCCGTTGACGCTCGTCGCCGAGCCGGTGAACCCCGAGTGCCCGTACACGCTCGATTTGCGTCGCGAGCTCCATAAGGCACTAGCGCCCGCTGTGGAACCCGAGCCTTTTTCGCACAACGGTTCAGCGCCCGCCAACCGAGCCGCGACAGGTCTCAACCGAGCCGCGACCGTGAGGGAGCGGCCAGACGGCGAATTGGACGCGATTGCCGTGCGAATCGATTGACAAGAATTGCATGGTCACGGAAAGGTGCGGCTGGCCGCTCCCATACGGTCGCGGCTCGGTTACGTTGCCTTGGATTTTTGGTACATTGCACACATAAACTCCCGAATGATTGCGCCCTGTGACATCCAAACGCATGACCACGCCTTCCCTCTCCAACATCGACGAACAAGACGGAACTTTTTTTCACGCTTACCGTAGCCTGAATGGCTACGACGAGATGGTCGAGGCCGATGGGCGGCTGCGCGAGCATTGGCAGACCTTCGCGCATGCCTTGGAAAACCTGGGAGCGGCGGAGTTTCGCGAGCGCTGGAAGGAAGCCAAGGACCTCATTCGCGAGAACGGCGTCACCTATAACGTGTACGGCGATCCGCGCGGATTGGACCGGCCTTGGCAACTGGATCCGCTCCCCGTGCTCATCGGGATGGCCGAGGTAAACGCGCTGGAAGGGGGCCTGGTGCAGCGTGCCCGGCTTTTGGAGGCGATTCTTGCCGATCTCTACGGCCCGCAGGCGCTTTTGAAAGAAGGCTTGCTGCCGGCCGAATTGGTGTTCGGCAATCCCGGCTTCCTGCGGCCCTTGCCATGGCCTGCGCCTGCCCGGCAATCGTTATCTCCACCTCGTGGCCATGGACTTGGGCCGCGGCGCGGACGGCGTCATGCGTGTCCTGGGCGATCGCACGCAGGCGCCGTCCGGGGCAGGCTATGCCCTCGAAAACCGCATCGTCTCCGCCCGCATGCTGCCGGATGTTTTTCGCGATTGCCGCGTGCAGCGGCTGGCCCTCTTTTTTCGCACGCTGCGCGACACCTTGCGCTCGCTCGCCCCGCTCAATCGCGACAACCCGCGTACGGTGCTGCTCACGCCGGGGCCGTTCAACGAGACCTATTTCGAGCACGCTTACCTGGCCCGCTATCTTGGCTATACCCTCGTCGAAGGCGGGGATCTCACCATCCGCGACAACAAGGTTTTTCTCAAGCTTCTCGATGGCTTGCAACCGGTCGATGTCATCCTGCGCCGCCTCGACGATGATTTTTGCGACCCGCTGGCGCTGCGCGGCGATTCGTTCCTTGGCGTTCCCGGCCTGGTGCAAGCGGCCCGCGCCGGCAACGTCGCCATCGCCAATTCGCCTGGGCAGCGGCCTGGTGCAGACGCCCGCCCTCTTGCCGTATTTGCCGGCCCTGTGCCGGCACTTGCTCGGCGAGGACCTGCGTTTGCCCTCGGTTTCGGCCTATTGGTGCGGCGATGCCACGGCCCGCAGCCACGTCTTGGCCAATTTGCCAAACATGGTCATCAAACCGACTTTTCCCAACATGCGTTTCAACCCGGTCTTCGGTGCCCAACTCTCGCGCGAGCAGTTGCAAAGTCTGGCCGACCGCATCGGGGCCAACCCGATGGCTTACGTCGGGCAAGATCACATGAACCTCTCCACCACGCCGGTGATAACCGACGAGTCCATTCAGCCGCGCCATCTGGTGGTGCGCATGTATCTTGCCGCCACGGAAAGCTCGTTCACCCTGATGCCGGGTGGCTTGTCGCGCTTTACCGCCACCGGCGACACCATGGTCGTTTCCCTGCAACAAGGAGGCGGCAGCAAGGACACGTGGATGCTGACCACGGGGCCCGTCAGCACTTTCAGCATGCTCCGGCCCAGCGCCGGTTCCATCGAGCTCAGTCGCGGCGGCAGCGATTTACCCTGCCGCGCCGCCGACAATTTGTTTTGGCTCGGTCGCTATGTGGAACGCGCCGAAAGCCTTGTCCGCATGATGCGCGTCATCTTGGTCCGTCTCACCGAAAACTCGGGATTGGCGGAAGTTCCCGAAATCCCCTGCTTGCTGCGGGCACTGACGCACATGTTCCAGAGCTTTCCCGGCTTTGTCGGCGAAGGCGCCGAGGCGCGGCTGGCGCATCCTGAGGAAGAACTGTTCGCGATGGTTTTCAATCAAGAGCACACCGGCAGCCTGGCCTACACACTGCATTCGCTCTACCGTGTCGCAGGCTCAGTGCGCGATCGCATTTCCATGGACATGTGGCGCGTCCTCAGCGGCCTCGATCTTTTTGACCGCCGGCAAAGCCACGGTTGGGACAACGCCGAGGCGCCCGACCTGACGACGTTGAGCGACATGCTCGATCTGCTCAACCGCAGCGTCATTACGCTGGCGGCCTTCGGCGGCCTGGCCATGGAAAGCATGACGCGCGGCCATGGCTGGCGCTTTCTCGACATGGGCCGCAAGGTCGAGCGCTGCTTGCACATCATCGCCCTGATTCGCGGCACGCTGACGACGATCACGGCCAACGAGGGGCCGCTTCTCGAAGCGCTCTTGGAGATCGCCGATAGCTCGATGACTTTCCGCCGCCGCTACCTTGCCAGCTTGGAGGCGGCGCCGGTGCTCGATTTGCTGCTCGCCGATGAAAGCAATCCGCGTTCGTTGGCCTATCAGCTGGTTTGCTTGCACGATCACGTCAATCATCTGCCGCGGGCGACGCCGCAGGTCGGGCCGCGGACCCGAGCAGCGCCTGGCGCTCGCCCTACTGACCGCTTTGCAACTGGCCGACATCGATCGCCTCGCCGTCAGCTCCAAAAACGCCAGGCCCCACTTGGAAGAGTTGCTTGCACGCATGGACGCTGATTTGCCCGTGCTGTCGGATAGCATCATCCAGCATTTTCTCAGCCACTTGCAGACCTCGCGTCACCTCACCGCGGGTCCCGACACGGAGAGCACCAATGCTTTACCGCGTTAATCACTCCACCAAATATCACTACAGCGAACCGGTGACGCTGTGCCATAACCTGGTTCACCTGACCCCGCGCCGAGTCAGCGCCAATCGATCCGGCGCTCGCAGATCACGGTGGTCCCTCTCCCGGTCGTGCTGGTTCAGGAAGTCGATTACTTTGGCAACGCCACCCTGTTTTTCACGATTCAGGAACCGCACCCCGAACTGACCGTGACGGCCAACCATTTGGTGGACGTCACGCCGCCGCCGGTGCTCGATCCCTGGGCCACCCTGCCGTGGGACGAAGCCGTTCTCCGCGTCGCGCAAGATCATTCCAAGGAAGGCCTCGATGCGTATCAGTATGTTTTCAACTCGCATTATGTGAAAACCGGAGCTGCCTTGCTTGATTATGCCCGTCCTTCTTTTCCACCGGGGAAGGCATTGCTGGAATGCGTGCTCGATTTGACCGCGCGGATTCACGCGGAGTTCACCTACGATCCCCAGGCCACCACGGTCGCCACGCCGCTCGCAGACGTGCTAACGCAGCGTCGCGGCGTTTGTCAAGATTTCGCCCATTTGCAAATCGGCTGCCTGCGCTCGCTCGGCTTGCCAGCACGCTACGTCAGCGGCTATCTCCTAACCCAAGCCCCTTCCGGGCGGCAAACGCCTCGTAGGCGCCGATGCATCGCATGCCTGGCTCGCTGTTTATTGCCCCGGACACAACTGGCTTGCGGTCGATCCGACCAACAACCAGATGCCCCACGACAAGCACATCACGCTTGCGTGTGGCCGGGATTATGACGATGTGAGTCCCATTAAGGGTGTCATCCTCGGCGGCGGTCGACACACGGTGACGGTGGCAGTTGATGTTGCCGCCGCCGAGGCGGACAGATGATATTCGCGGGTTCGGAGTACCTCATCCCGCGGCTTGCAAACCTAGGGAAGTGCATTCAAGCCGCGGGATGAGGTACCGCGAATCCCGCGGATAAACTCCAAGAATCACGGCACTGCCGTCGCCAAGCTGACGGCGATCAATTCCGCGATATCCGCATTCGACAACTCGCCAAACGCCGACTTCTCGTTTTCCCCTCGCGCCAGCGGAGCCAGTGGTTGGGCGTGATTCATCCCGTCTGTTGAGGATGCTGCGTCTCGACGCTCTTCCGTGAAGCGCGCGAACCCGGCAATGGGCAGCGCTTGAGAGATCCAGTCAAAATCGAGCATTGTTTCCGCATAATCGAGAGCCACGCTTTGCCCATCAACCAAGCGCTCATCGCTGGGATAAAAGCTTGTTTGCGTCGCGACCCGCGGCAGAGCAGGCACGCTCGCACCCACTGCCGCTTGCCGCGCAATGTGCGCCGTCAAATCGAATCCGAGCCCGGTGCGATTGTTGTCACTGAATAAACCCGTGATGCCGGCGGGCAACGTGGCGATGGGCACGACGTTGTTGGCAAAAAACGCCGCCGCGGCGCCATTCGCCACAAAAGCCGCAGCCGTCGGCGTCGCGCTCGGAAACGCCGGCTGCGCTGTAGTCGGGTTGATGCCGCTGTTGGAATTGATCGCCGTGTTCGTGTTGGGCATGCCGATATTGGCTAACTGCGAGCTCGTCGGCTGGGAGTTTGCCTGGTTGTTGGTTTGGTTCGGCGCCGAACCGTTGCTCTGGTCAATACCGGTCACTCCCTGGTTGGCCTGCGAATTGGCGTTAGGTGCTTGATTGTTGCCGGCTGCAAGGGCCGGGCCCAACACGGGGGCCGCCTGGTTTTGCACCGGCCCCACCGCCATTGCCGCCGGTGCGAGGCGATTCTCGAGAGGTTCCAATTCCAGATGATTCACGTGCTTCGGCGGAGCAGTGAAATGGTTTGCGATGAATAATAACATGTTTCCCGCCTTCCCTTTACGGCCGCTCTTCACGGTCGCGGCTCGAATAATGCGCTTATACAAGTGATAAGGAGCAAAGATCGTGCCGGGGGCAAAGCAGGTTATTCGGCGGCTGCGCGGCTTTCGGAGTGCCTCAACCCGCGGCTTGGAAGGGGATTGCTCGTCACTCGCCGAGCGAGTGGCATTGATCGATCTTGCGGTCGCAGTGTGTGACCAGGCCGTTTACGTCGCGACGGAGGTCTTCGCTGGTGAGCAGGGCCAAGCATTTCTGGGCGACGCGCCGCAATTGAAAAAACTTGTCCTCGAGCTCCCGCATGACATTGCGGACCAGCGGCCAATTGATTTGATAGCTGGGCAGTCGGCGCATTTGCTCGATGACTTTGTTGATTTGATTGGTGTACTGCTCGCCAAGGCGTTCGAGGGCAGGCACCATGTTGTTGATGATGGCGCCGGCACGCTCTTCAATACGCATCTCGCCCGGACTGCTCTGCAAAATGCGGCGGACATCGCCGAGCGTCTTGTCGATGTCGTCGGGCAGGCGGAAATCGCGCACGTCCATCTCGAACAATTCAACCTGGGGATCGTTCAGGCGCAACTCGCGGAGCCGGCGCAGAACGCGCTTCGCCTCGTCCGTCTTTTTGAGCTGCGTGTAAAGTTGAAAGAGACGTTCGAGTACGTCGTTGTCGGATGGCCGCAATCGCTGAGCGCGCTGGAGAAAGCTGAGGGCGGCAGGCCATTTTTCCTTTTTGATGTAAAGGTCGGCGAGCCGGCTCGTGGCTTCGAAAGCGAGCTTGGGAAAATAAGAACGACCCCCCCCGGCCCCCCCTTCGTAAGGGGGGGAGGAATTCGGCGCGGCTTGAGGTTGCGGGGATGATCCCGGATTGGCGGCGTGTTGGTCGAGATAATCGAGATAGCGGTTCCAATGGTTCTCGGCTTTGTCGAGCTTGTTTTGCCATTCGTAGGCCAATGCCAGATTTTGCTCCATCTGGGCGGCCTGAAGCAGGTCGCGCCCGGCAAGAGACGTGTCGGTTCGCCGTGAATTGCCGCGTTTCTTCGAGGAAGGCGGACCAGCCGTGCCGCGAGCGCGATAAAACGCCTCCTGGGCATTGCTGAAATGCCAGGCGCCGCGCTCATGATCCTGCAGCATGCACGAGCACGTGCCTAGCATGTTGTGGAGCGCGACGATGGACATGGCGTCGTCAGCCGCCGAGGGTTCCGCTCGCGGCGCCGCGCCTTCTCCCAGGCTTCGCGCCAGTGCGGCGAGCAAACCGTAGGCGTCCTCCCAGTGAAAACGCTCCATGAGCTGCTTGCCTTGCAGCAGGGCGGCGCCGAAGTAGGCGCCGAAAGCAATTTTGCTCCGCGGCCTGGCCGACATCAGTTCATTGAGAAGCGGAAAAACCACTTCGAAGGAGCCGAGACCCGCCACCATGCTCACCAGAGTGATCTCGTCCTCATCCGCGATCGAGGCCACAAGCCCGCTCTTCCAGAGCAACGTTTTCCGGCGTTGCCCCGCCCGGCATTCCAAGCAGCAGCGCGCGTAGCAGCGCCAGCATGCCGCCGGTCGCTTGGCGCGAGGGCCAAGGGCATTATTTGAGGGATGAGTTGGATGCAGGCCGCATACTCTCCCTGACAAAGCCGAGCGAGCAGCAGATCGTAAGCGGCCGGGTATGACGCGGGATCGCTCGCCCACGATTGGGCGAACATTTGAGCGGCTTGGGCAAAGTCTCTGTCTGCCAACGCCAGGATGCCGCGCTGCAGGAGCACGTTGGCATCGGGTTGACCAATCCGCGCGAGAATTTGGCGAGCGTCGGCGATGCGGCCCAGGTGTTTGTAACACATCCCCAGTAAATACGCCGCCTCGGGGTCCTGGTTGCCCGCTTTGACCGCCTGCTCCAAAAGCCGCGCAGCCTCGTCCCAAGCGCTCGCCGCGCGGGGAACATCAGGCAATCCTGCGACGACCTCAGGCATGCAAGCCTCGTACTTCTCTGCCGGTTCTAACGACCTGTCACGCGTCGATTGATGTAGGACGGCTCTCCTGAGCCGTCGCTTCGGGTGGACGGCTCAGGAGTGCCGTCCCACTAAGACTCGTCAACGCTTTCCCATAAATGAGCGCCTGCCCCGCCTTGAACAACGCGGCTACCAGGATGCCTCCCAAGCGGCGATCGCGGCAACCCAACTTGCCGGCCGAGCGCAAGCGCTCCGCGGCCTCTTGGTAATCGCCGCGCTGATATTGTTCAAGCGCGGTGAGGAACACCGTTTGCGCCAGTGTTTCGCCGAGCTTCCACGAAGCGCGGCACTTGCTCTCCAGCGTTTGCCACCACTTGGCGGCAGTCTCATAGTCATTTTCCATGAAGGCGATGGTGCCCAGCAGCGCTCGCGCCTGAGATAGCGACGGACTCGTGGAGCTGCCGGCAACTTGCCGCAGCGCTTGCGCGGCGGCGGCGCGGTCGCCGAGAGCCAGATGTGCCAAACCGGAAATATAGGCCGCTTCCACGGGCCAATCCACGGACAGGTGCGCCTCCGCCTGATTCGTCTTCGACAAAGTTGCGTCAGCAGCACGAGCGCCGCTTTCCACGGCTCCCGAAAAGTCGTTGGCAGCCAGGCGGCACACGGCGGCGAAGTAATGAAACCGAGTGTCGGCCGCATTTTCGTTGGTCATTGCCGGAGCCAGGCCTGCCAGGCCGGCCAGGTCGCCGCGCAACCAACGTACACCGGCCAAGAGCGTGAGCGTCTCGATGTCGAGTTCATCATGCGATGCGGCGACCAGAAACTCCTCGGCCGCCGCCAGCATCGTCTGATCGGGCGGATCGCGATGGTTCGCGGCACCATTGGCAGCCGCGCCGGAGTGCTCGCCGGGGCGCACTTCAACGCGGTCTTGAGCGCGAGTCGGGCGCCGATGAGCGCGATGCGTTCGCGCTGCCGCCCCGTGCATAGGGCCATCGCTTCGCGCAGCTTCGCATGAGATTGCGTGAGCAAGCCGCGCTGGAACAGCAGCATGGCGAAGCGCACCAGCGGCACGGGATCATGCGGATGGTGGTTGAACCAGGTTTCCAAGAACTGCACCGCCTCGTCTGGACGGCCGCGCCGGTGGTGTAGACAGGCCAAGCGGTCGAGCGCTTGGGGGCCCGTTGGAGCCAGCTTGGCGAGGGTTTCCGCCGTTGCCAGCGCGGCGTCGAGGTCACCGCTCTGCTCTTGTTTTTGCGAGCGTGCCAGCAAAAGCACTTCGCCCGATTGCGGATAGCTCGCGCCCAGCGCCGCCGGAAAATGACCCGGGTCAAGCGCCGCGGCGTGCGCCAAGTAAGCAAACTCTGCCTCGGTCCAGTCCCAATGCATGTCAGTGAAAAAAAGGCGGGCCGATTCCGGGTCCGCGAAAGCGCGAGCGAACAGTTCGAGCGCATGTGCGGTGGGAACGTCGTGGCGCGTGGCGGCGCGGCAAAAAAGCCAGGCGTATTCCACGCGAACCGCTTGCGGATACGTCGCTTGCAAATGATGGTAGGCGCGGGCCGCTGCCGCATCCGCCTGGTGAACCGACCAAAGGTGCTCGCACAAATAAAGTTGCTCGTCCAAAGTCAACGTGATCGTTGGCTTGACTTTCGCCAAGGGCCAGGGCTTCATCAAAGAGAGCGCTGATGAGACCGACCCATTCCGCGTCACCGGGCGCATTGAAACGTGTCACCACCTTGAGCGCCCAGAGAATGTTCCGCGTTTTGTCCTCCGGATGAGTGGGCTTGCCCTTGGCGCCGCACAGGGCCAGATAGCCGGCAGTCACGCGGTCGTGGGGCTCCTCCATGTCGTGGGCGAGGCGCAAGTGTTTGAAGGCTTCGTCATATTTGCCCAGTCGCGCCAGCGTAAGACCCAGGCCGCGCAAAGCGATCAACGACGGCGCCCCGTTTTGCAGCACCTTGCCATAAAGTTCGGCAGCTTCCGGCGCGGAGCCAAGCTTGGCGAGACCCTGCGCCAGCGCCAGGTTGCCTTGCTGCTTGAGAACATTCAAATCGCCGCCCCATAGGGGGCACACGAACGCATATAGGGCCGCTAACTTGCGGACAAACCAGCGCCCCTCCGGAAAGCCCTCCACCCACGCCCGCCGCGGCTCCTGTTCCCACATTTCCAGCCCGCGCGGCCCCAGCGCCCGCTGCAAGGCGCGCACCGCCAACTGCGTGTCGCCTCCGGCGGCGATCATGGCCACGCCGAGCTGAAGCGTCACTACCGGGCAGTTGCCGTCAATGCGGTTGGCTTCGGTCAAATACTTGAGCGACTGCTTGGCTTGACCCTGACGCAAGAGCAGCGCACCCAAATACAGAGGCGGATCGACGTGTGCCAATGACGATGCCGCGCGAGCCGCCTCCAGCGCCACGCCGGCTCGCTCCAGATCGCCCGCGCGCACGCAGCAAAGGCCCTGCCAAAAAGACGCCTCCGCGCACGGCGCCTGGATGTGCAACGTCCGGGCAATCAACTCCTGCAGCGGCTTGGTGTCGCTCAGGGTGGTGATCGAGAATAGCCGGCGGATTTCCGCAAGCATGGCTTCCTGGACGGTGTTTTTGCGCTCGCCTCGGTTTCGCCCGCGAGTTGAGCCAGGCGAAGTTGACAGCCGAGGGCCTCCTCGAATTGGTGATCCGTCAAGCCGGCTTGCACCGCTACGCGCAGGCAAGCAATCTCGGTTTCGTCGAAGTGCTTGCGCCATCCGGCCGAAGGCAGGCCCCACATGCGCAATTTGCGCATGCGCTCCAAGGCGTCTTGCCACGCCCCGGCAGCCAGGCGGCGCTGCGCACGCTTGAGCCCGCGGCGACGCCGCGGGCTGGGCGCGACGAGTTGCCAAAAAAGGGCAAGCGCGAGCAATGCCAGCGCACCAAAGACGCCGGAAACGATTGCCGCGGGCGCGGATTATTTGGCAACAAGGATTGGAGAAAATCAGGCAAGGCTTGCGCTTCCTGGAGGCTCGGACGCTATGGGCGCGATTTTTCACTTAATAATCCGCGCCCTTCCATCCAGGCGATGCAGCGATCGGGCCAACTCGCGTACGGCAACTCACGCGGGCCCAGCCCCAATCCATGGCGGCCCTTTTCATAGATGTGCAACTCCGCCGGGACATGGTTTTTAACCAGCGCCAGGTAAAACAGCACGCTATTCTGCGGCGGCACGCCGTTGTCTTCCGTCGTGTGGACCAAAAACGTCGGCGGCGTGTCCTTGGTCACTTGCTTGTCGTTGGAGAGATTCTCGACGAGGCTTGGATCTGGATTCTTGCCGAGAAGATTCGTGCGTGAGCCGCCGTGGGCATACGGTCCGGCCAGCGAAATCACCGGGTACATCAGCACCATGAAGTCGGGCCGGCTACTCATGCGGTCGATCGGGTCGTTGGCATCCTTTTGACCACGATCAAAGTGCGTTCCCGCCGTCGATGCCAAGTGCCCTCCGGCGGAGAAGCCGAGAATGCCGACGCGACCTGGATCGATGCCCCATTCCTTGGCGTGAGCGCGCGTATAACGGATCGTGCGCTGGGCGTCGTGTAGTTCGATTGGATGATGGTACTTGGGCCCCAGACGGTAGCGCGTGACAATTCCGGCGATGCCGTGGCTGTTGAGCCAGGTCGCGATCTGATGGCCTTCGTGATCCATTGCCAGCGCGCCATAGCCGCCGCCGGGGAAAATGACGACGGCAGCGCCATTCGCCTTCTCCTTGGGCGGCAGATACACCATCACTGCCGGGATGTCCGCCGTCTCTTTACCCTTGGCTCCCGGAGCGCCGTCGGGCCAAAGGGGCCGCGGCGCCGGTTTGGCGTCGGCGCCCGAAACGACCGCCCCGCCTCCCAGACACAGGGCCACAACGCTGACCGAATAAATAAGCTTCCACATGGTTGATCTCGCAACGGTATCATGGATCACGCATGGAAATTGTAATACGCGCCACGGCCATTTAACAGGGGGCACACGCATGCTGCGTCATCGACTCTTGGCCATTCTCATCGTCGCCTTGCCGATACTCCAACTTGACGGGCCAAGAGGCGCGGCAACTACCGGCACAACTTTACGAGTTTCGCAAAGAGCACGACCCCAGCGGGACCGGCAAGTTTTACATGGGCCGCGAAATCGCTCCCGTGATGAGCCATCTCGGCGCCAATTGGCTCGAGCGCCCCGAGCGCGAAAAAGAGGAGCATACCTCCAAGCTGCTGCCGCCGCTCAAGATCAAGCCGGGCGACGTGGTGGCCGACATTGGCGCGGGCAGCGGCTACTACACCATGAAGCTGGCGGAACTGGTCGGGCCCAAAGGCAAGGTTTATGCGGTGGACATTCAGCCACAAATGCTGGCGATCATCAAAAACCGCGTCAAGGCGGCCAAACTCACGCAAGTTGAGACGATCCAAAACAGCGAAACCGAGCTGAAACTGGCGCCCAACTCGACCGATTTGTTTTTGCTCGTCGATGTCTATCACGAATTCACTTATCCCCATGAGATGGCCGTGCAGATGGCCCAGGCACTTAAGCCGGGCGGCCGCATGGTCTTCGTCGAATATCGCATGGAGGACGAAAAAGTGCCGATTCTCACCGTTCACAAGATGACCGAAAAACAGGTTCTCAAGGAAATGGAAGGCATGGGCCTCAAGCACATTCAAACACTAAAGCATTTACCCTGGCAGCATGTGATCATTTTCCAAAAGGCCAACAAAGAGCCGCGCACGAAGTAAGCGTTTTTCCCCGTGGGGCACGTTTCCAACGTGCCCGTGACCGCCGCCGGCTCGGTCGCCGGGGTCGTTACTCCGACCCCGGATTTACCCACACTTGCTTTATATTTCCCAACAACGGCTAAGCATTGCGTACTACCCTCATCGCAAAAAAAACCGGTCGGAGTACCGACCCCGGTCACGGCCGAGCACGTTGAAAACGTGCCCCACGAATCCACGGGTAGCGATCGTGGCGATTATGAAAGCCGCGCGGCGTGTGATCCCGACTCTCTTCACATTTTTTGCTACATTTCTTTCTCGCAATGTGGGCTGTTTCGGTAAAATAGACAATTTACGTTGTCTAAGCGCCACCCGGGAACACGATCATGGCCGCAGCCCCGACCATTCAGCCCGCCATTGAATCCATCCACGATCCGCGCATCAAGGAAAAGCTCCAGGAACTGCGGCGGACCGACAACACCACCAACATCTACTACTTCATCCGCATCTACCTTTACTTCGCGCTGATAATCGGCGGCGCCCTTTGGTTTTTCCAATATCAAGCAAGTCTCGCCGGCCAGGCGGGTGCGCTGAGTTGGTGGTGGAACGTGCCGGTCGCCTTTGTCGCCATCGTGCTGATCGGCGCCGGGCAACACCAGTTGACCGCCCTGGCGCACGAAGCGGCGCATCACACGCTCTTCAAAAATCGCCTTGCCAACGATCTGTCGTCGGATTGGCTTTGCATGTTCCCGCTTTATTCTTCCACGCAGCATTACCGCCTTCAGCACCTGGCTCATCACCAATTTGTCAACGATCCCGAGCGCGATCCGGACATTTCCCAGCTTCAAACCAGCGGCCATTGGCTCAACTTTCCGCTCGCCGCGGGCGTGTTCGTCAAGACCCTGCTGAAGCAACTCTGGGTTCCGAATCTCATCCGCTACATGCGCATTCGCGCCAAGTACAATGCCATCCCCAGCGACAAGAACCCTTATCTCAAGAAAGGTTGGACGCCGAACAAGACCACCGTCCGCGTCGGCATCGCCTACATGATCGCGCTGATCGGCATGCTGGTGACGCTGGTCCGACTGGAGCAACCCCTGCTGCTCGCAGTCATCCCGGGCGTGCTCTGGCTCGCGGTCATGTGCTTGTTGGCCGTTTTACCGGAACGTTTCTATCACCAAAGCCGAGTGCATCCGGTGATCTCGATGCGGGCCATGAGCCTGATGCGCGTCACCTTCATTACACTGATGTTCAACGGCCTGGCGTGGCTCAGCTTGATGGTGACGCCCTACGCCGCCTTTTACTATTTCCTGTTGTGGCTAGTGCCGATCTTCACATCATTCTCGTTTTTCATGGTGCTGCGGCAAATCGTGCAGCATGGCAACGGCGACCGCGGCTGGCTGACCAACACGCGCATTTTTTTCGTCAATCGGCTGGCCAATTTTGCCGTCTTTCCGCTGGGCCAAGACTTTCATTTACCCCACCACCTGTTCGCCAGCGTGCCGCACTATCGCCTCAAGGCACTCCATGAAGCTTTGCTGCACTGCGCGGAATATCGCGCGCAGGCCGTCGTCGTCCACGGCTATTTCATTCCGCATGGCCAATCGCCCCGGCATCCGACCGTGGTCGAGGTGCTTGGCGCAGATTACCACTTTCGCGCGGAAGAGGTGTATATCGACAACGAGGTTTTGGAAAACGAGAAGGTGGATGAAAAGGACGAGATCCTGAAACAGGGCGAGGACGAAAAACGCAAGCGGCGGTTGGAAATCGCGCGTTGAATGTTTAGCCGCGATGCGCAGCGGAGCGCGGGATGCGGTCCGCGCTCCGCTGCGCGTCGCGGCCAAACCAATTATGATTTCTTCCCTTCAATCTCTTTCATGTCCCGTATCCAGATGTTGCGGAAGCGCACCGGATTGCCGTGGTATTGCAGGTGGATCGGCGCGGTTGGCGCGTGGGCGGTGTAGTGCGGCGGCTGGTCGAAAAACGTGCCGCCCAAGAGCTTGGTGTGGTTTTGCACGACGACGCCATTTTGCAGCACCGTGGCATAGGCGGCTTTCTTGAGCTTGCCCTGCTCGTCGAAGCGCGGAGCGTTCCAGAGGATGTCATACGTTTGCCATTCGCCGGGCTTGCGGCACACGTTGACCATGGGCGGCCGCTGCTTGTAGATCGAGCCGGCCTGGCCGTCGAAATAGGTCGGGTTGTTGTAGGAATCGAGCACCTGGATTTCATAGCGTTCCATCATATAGACGCCGCTGTTGCCGCGCCCCTGACTGGAGCCGGTCACCTTGGAAGGCGAGGCCCACTCGATGTGCAATTGGCAGTCGCCGAAGCTCTTCTTGGTGGTGATGCCCGACTTGGCCGAGATGGCGTAGCCGTCCTTGATGATCCACTTGTCGCCGTCTTTCCATTCGGAGAGGTCCTTGCCGTCGAAAAGAACCAGGGCATCGGCGGGATGGCCGCCCGGAGGACCCGGATCGACGACTTTCGGTTCCTCCCATTTGATGCCGGAGTTGTATTCCTTGACACCGCCGGAAAAGACCACGGGTTGGAGGAGCGTCGAGCCGAGAATTCCACAGAGGACAATGGGAAGGAGGAGTTTTTTGAGAAACATGATCGTTTCCAGTAAAGAAGGTTTTGAAAAAAACGGCACGTACACAAGTACTCAGCCACGACGATCTAATCCGAGCCACGCCCGTTAGGGAGTGGCCAACTGCAAGGTCGCTGGTGGCCACTCCCTAACCGCTCGCTGCTCGGATGTTTTAAACTTCCCAGTAGCGTTTCAGGCCGGCAGCGCCGAGTAGCGCACGTTTGACGGCGACTTCCACCAACTTGATTTTGTAGGCGGTCTGCGTCAGCGGCTTGGCGCCTTCGGCGGCGGCGCGGCCGGCAGCGCCAGCGCTCGCCTCGGTGATCTCGCGGCCTTCCAAAGCGCGGGCGGCGGCCTCGGCGATGTGCGGCGTCGGCGCCACATGGCCCAAAACAATCTTGACGTTCGTGGCCTTGGCGCCATTGCGGCCCCCGGCGAAGGCGACCGCGGCTTGCACCAGCGGCCAATCGTACGCCTGCTTATGGCGCACTTCATAGCTGGCGCTGGCGAGCGTGCGCACGGGGATGGTGACGTCGAGGACCATCTCGTTGGGTTCCAAAACATGCTCGCGGTCGGCGGCGCTCGATGGCGCCTTGAAAAACTTGGCCAGATCGGTCGTGCGTTTTCCCTTGGGCCCGAGGATATTCACGCTGGCGCCAACGGCGATCAGGGCAGGGGCCAGCGTGGACGGATTGACGATTACGCAGCGGTGTCCCTGGGCAAAGAGGGCGTGATACTTGTTCTCTCCGTCCAGCGCGAAGCAGCGCTGGCCGCCTTTGAGGAGGCAGGGTGTATGCTCGTCGCGGAAATACCAGCAGCGGTTGCGCTGGCACAGATTGCCGCCGAGGGTGCCCATGTTGCGAATTTGCGGGCCGCCGATCTCGCCGGCGGCAGTGGTCAAGGCGGCGAAAAGCTCCTTGAGGCGCGGGTGCTCCGCGATGGCGCTGAGCTTGGCGCCGGCGCCGATGCGGGCGACCGCGTTGTCGATTTGAATCGTACCCAAAGCGCCGATGCCCGTGAGACTGACCACACGCCCCGGTTGGGCAATGTATTCCTTTTGCATGTCATGCAAATCGGTGCCGCCCGCGAGCAGCTCAGTGTTGCCCCAGCGGTTTTCGAGCAAGGCCACCGCCTGCTCCGGCGATGATGGTCGGAAATAGGTGAAGTTTTTCATGAAGTTTTATCCTTGTCAATGAAGGCATACGTGGCCAAAGCTGTGGGACGGCTCTCCTGAGCCGTCCGGTTCGGCTGGCACGCCCTCAGGTACTCCGAAGGGCGTGTTCTTGCTGCGACCCACGCCCTTCAACACCTAGGCTGCCACGCTTTTTCGCTATCCTTGACGATTTACGCGATGCGAGCGCCGCCAACACCCGTTCCGGCGTGAACGGCGCCTGCGGCACCCGCACGCCGATGGCGTTGAAGACCGCGTTGCCGACGGCGGCGGCGGTGGACACCGTCGCCGGTTCGCCGATGCCGATGACGCCGCGCTCGGGCATGTCGAGCATGTGGACGTAGATCCGCGGGATGTCCTGGATGCCGCCCAGCTTGTAAAACTCCATGTCGGGATTGACCTGCCTGCCCGTGACGCGGTCAAAGATGGCCTCCTCGAACAGGGCATAGTTGACGCCCATGATGATGCCGCCGGCCATCTGCGATTCGACCCCCTGCTTGTTGATGATGAGCCCGCAATCCTGCACGGCCCAAAAGCGCGAGCAGCGCACCACGCCGGTCTCAGTGTCCACTTTGACTTCGGCCACTTGAACGCCGCCGACGCCCTGATTGGTGAGCTTTTGCGTCCACTCGCGGCGCAGCTCGGCATTTTGGTTCATTTGCTGCTGCGTGGGCCAATCGCCGGTTGCCTGCACGGGATTCATGCCCAAGCGGGCACAGGCGGCGCGCCACGCCAGCTCGCTCGGCACCCTTGACCACAAAGCCCGGCTCGATGTGCAGCTCGGCCGGCTGAGCGTTCATGCGCGGCGCCAGGGCGGCGAAGAAGGCATCGCGCGCCGTTTCGGCCGCTTTGAGAATCGCCGGCGACGTTCCCGCGGCCGTGGTGCTACCGCCGGACGGCGTCGATGGGCCGTAAATGCTGTCGCCCAACTGCACCGTTATATCCGTTGGATTAAGCCCCAGAATCTCGGCGACGATAATCGCGGTCAGCGTGCGTTGTGCCGTCCCCAAATCCTGCGACGACGATTGCACCAACACCGAGCCGTCCGGACTGATGGTGACTTTGGTCGGATTCGGTCCACGGCCGCCGCCTCCCCAGGTATGAATCGCCATGCCCAGACCGGTTTTGACGACGCCCTCGCCGCGGCCCGGCGGATGCCAGGCCGTGTCCCAGGCGCACATCTTGCGAATGATTTCGAGTTGGCGCGTGTATAAGGTATGGCGCATGCCGACGTAGCTGGTCGGATCCATGCGCGCCGCCGCCTCGTCGTTGGCGGGAAGGTTACGGATCCGCATCTCCAGCGGGTTCATATTGAGCTGGGCGGCCAAGTCGTCCACGGCCTGATCCGTGAGGAAGCAATTCTGCGGATGGCCCGGCGCTCGCATGGCCCGCGCCGACTGGATATTCATGCGGACAACCTCGTGCTTCCGCTTGACATTGGGCACGGTCACATAGACATACGGCAACAGATTAAAGTTGACGGTAGCGCCACGGCCCACTCCGGGCGAGCCATAGCAATCGACCTCGAACGCCCGGATATCGCCCGCCCGATTCGCCGCAATCTTGATGGTGCCATGTGCCGAAGGTCGCATACCCGCGGTGCTGATTTCATCGGCGCGCGTGAGCATCAACTTGACGGGCGCGTGGGCTTTGCGGGCCAGTTCAGCCGCGGTGGTCCCTTGGATATCGGGGCCAAACTTGCTGCCGAAGCCACCGCCCATGTATTGAGTGATGCATTTGACGCGCGTCGCCGGGATCTTGAAGTGAACTGCCAGCTGTTGGGCAGTGATCGGGACCGCTTGCGTTGAGGCATAGACGGTAAGCTCGGTCTGATCCTGGTTCCACTCGGCGACCAGACCATGCGCTTCGAGGCACTGGTGCGAGATCACCGGCACGCCATAAGTTCCCTGGATTTGGGCGGCCGTATTCTGGTACGCCTGGTCGAAGTTGGCGGTGGTGAAATCGCCTTGGACATAGGCATTGGCGGGATTGACCGCTCCCTGTTGCGATTTGCCTCCGAGCGTGCCCTGGCCATCGGTCAGCCGCAGGGCATCGACTTCCTTGACGGCGTGCGGCAACACGGCATATTCGACGCGGACCGCACGCAGACAGTCCTCGGCATGCTCTTCCGTGTCTGCGGCGATGGCGAGGATCTCGGCGCCGGCATAAAGCAGTTCATCGCCGGCCTTGGCGAGCGCGTGCAGCGCGCGAAAGCCGGGCGTTTTCTCGGCTGCGGCTGTGTCGATGCTTTTGATGCGGGCGTGGGCGTGTGGGCACCGCAGCATCCGCGCCTGCAGCATGCCTTGGAGATTCTTGTCATAGCTGTATTTCGCGCGCCCGGTCGCCTTTTCGGGACCGTCCAGGCGCTGAACTTTGGTGCCGATCACACGGCGGTTGGCAGGCCATTGCATGGCTTAATCCCTCCTTTGATTGCACAGGGCATAGATGGCGTCGCGCATTTGCTCATAAGTGCCGCAGCGGCAGATGTTGCCGGCCAACCCATGCTCGACCTCCGCGGGCGTCGCCTTGGGATTGTGGTCGAGCACGGCACGCAGGGCCACCACGAAACCCGGCGTGCAGAACCCGCACTGTTGGGCATCATGGCGGACGAATGCCGCCGGCACGGGATCGAGCGTGCCTCCCGCGACCAGGCTTTCGGCCGTGCGGATTTGTTTGCCTTGCCCCTCTAGCGCCAGCATGCTGCACGAATACACCGGCTTGCCGTCGAGCATCACCGTGCAAGCGCCGCAAGTGCCGCGATCGCACACGCGCTTGCAACCGGTGACGTCGAGATAGTTCCGCAAGGCGTCGAGCAGCGTCACGCGTGGCTCGACGGTTGTGCTCATCTTGTGGCCATTGACTTGCAAGGTCAGTTTCACGCCGCCCGGTCCCATGCCGGGAACCGCGGGCTCCGCGGCGGCGGCGTCCGTTTTGGCGCCGGGGACGGCGGTCAGCGCGGTGGCAGCGGCGATACTCGAGCCTTGCAAGAACTGGCGGCGGGACACTCCGCTCTGTTCCTTTTGGTCATTCGTCATGGTTGGCTCCTCCTCCATCGAACATGGTCGCCTTTCGCTCCCGCGAAAGGACGTGCTTTCGCGGAGCGAAAGCCGACGATCTGGGATTGTAAGGGGGTCGGCGAAGCGACTCAAGGAATTTGTAGCGGGGATTTCGGGAAAAACTAGAATGATTCTTATGCGACCCAACGAACGCCAACCCGATGAGCTTCGCCCTTTGACCTTTCGCCGCCGTTACACGCGGCAAGCGCCGGGGAGCGTCTTGGTGCGGATGGGACGAACCGCCGTCTTGTGTACCTGTTGTGTGGAACAATCGGTGCCGCCGTTTTTGGTCGGCAGAGGCAAGGGTTGGCTCAGCGCCGAATACGGCATGTTGCCGGGGAGCACCAACATGCGCAAGCCGCGCGACCGCGCCGGCAAAGTCGATGGCCGCAGCGTGGAAATCCAGCGCCTCATTGGCCGCAGTCTGCGTGCCGTCGTAAATCTTGACAAATTGGGCGAGCGAACGCTGTGGCTCGATTGCGACGTGATCGAAGCCGACGGCGGTACGCGGACCGCCAGCATCAACGGCGCCTTCGTCGCTCTGATCGATGCCTTGCATTCCATCAAGGCCCTCCTGCCGCCGATCAACGAAATCATCAAGGACAGCGTGGCCGCCATCAGCGTGGGCCTCTTAGAGGACGAGGAATTGCTCGATTTGGAATACGTCGAAGATAAGGACGCGGAGGTGGACCTCAACTTGGTGATGACCGGCGCCGGGCAATTCGTCGAGGTGCAAGGCACCGGCGAAGAGGCCACCTTTAGCCGCAGCCAACTCGACCGCTTGCTCAAACTCGGCAAAGTTGGGATCGATGCGATCACCGTGGCGCAGAAGCGAGCGTTGGGGGCGACATGGCCCTTATGAATTTGTTTAGCCGCGACGCGCCAGCGCTCCGCTGCGCGTCGCGGCTAAACGACGCCGCGAGAGCGCAAGTCGTCGAAGCGCCGCTCGTCAATCCCCAAAACCTTCCGCAGCACTTCGGCCGTATCCTGACCCAAGCTCGGCGGCATGGCCATAGTAGGCAGCGTGGATCCCTGAATTTGGAACGGCGAGTTAACCAGATCCACGGGCTTACCGGCCGGGTCCGTTACCGTCACCCGCAACCCTCGGGCGCCAGCCTGGGGCAGCGCGAACAGCTCTGCGTAGTTGAGAACGGGCGCGTGCGGAATGTCGGCGGCGTGCAGCTTTTGCTTCCAATGGTCACTCGCTTGGGTTCGCATCAGCGCCTCAATAATCGGTACAAGTATGTCGCGATTACGCACTCGGTCCGCGTTGCCGACAAAGCGCGTATCGCCGGCCAGGTCCTCCCGAGCGGCGGCCCGGCAAAAGCGCTGCCATTGACCATCATTTCCAATGGCGAGGATGAGCCAGCCGTCTGCGGTTTGAAACGCTTGGTACGGGACAATCTGCAGATGGGCGTTGCCCTGGCGTTCGGGCACCTGGCCGCTCGTGAGATACGCCTGGGCCAGATTGGCCTGAGCCGCCACGGCACAATCGAGCAAAGCCAGATCAATGGCGTAACCGTGCCCGGAGGCTTGGCGCGCCTGTAAGCACGCCAGGATGGCGACACTGGCGTAAAGCCCCGTGAAGACATCCGTCACGGCGACGCCGACCTTGCACGGAGGCCCTTCCACGGGCCCGGTGATGTCCATGAGCCCCGAAAGACCTTGAATGGCAAAATCGTAGCCGGGTAGATCGCGCCAAGGACCGGTGCGGCCAAAGCCGGAAATCGAGCAAATGATGAGGCGCGGGTTGCGCGCGAGCAACGCCTCCGGCGCCAGGCCAAGTTTTTGGGCGCTGGCGGCGCGAAAGTTCTCCAACACGACGTCGCTTTTTTCCGCCAGCTCATGGAAGAGAGCCGCTCCCTCGGGTTGAGATAAATCGAGAGTCAAGCCCTTCTTGTTGCGGTTGCACGACAAATAATAGGCGCTGAGGGCATCGTGAAACGGCGGACCCCAAGCGCGTGTCTCGTCTCCCTGACCGGGCCGTTCCACCTTGATGACTTCCGCGCCGAGATCGCCCAAAATCTGCCCGCAAAACGGCCCCGCCAAGACGCGCGACGCATCCAAGACACGCACACCTGCCAGCGGAGCGGACTTGTCGCTAACCATGTTAATTCACCACGCCATGGCGAGCCGTCAGCGTAAGCGACCGGTGCTTGCCATCGTGCACAACACCGGTCGCTTACGCTCGCGGCTCGCCCACGAACAAAAACTCTTCGATGATCGTGCAGAAGTCTTTCAAATAGGGGAATTTCTCGATTAAGCCGGCATAAATGTTGATGTAATCGAGCGCATCCACGGTGATCTTGGCGTTGCCTTTCGTATAGGTCTTGCCGGCCAGGGCGTAGCAATTGTTCAAGTCGTCCGCGGGTTTGGGACGCAACTGCATGTCGTCTTTTTCGGGATCGAAGCCAAGGCTGGATCGGATCGCGGCCACGGTAAGCGCGGGATCGACTTTGCCGAAGTGGCTCGTCTCCGCCAAAAACCAAGCTTCGATCTCCATGATGGACAGGATGAAATCCACGACGATCGGCTTGGTTTTCACGTGCTTGGGGAGAAACGTCTTCAGAGTGGCGATTTCATCGTAAGTGTATTTGGGATAGACGTCGCGAATGCAAATGATCTTGGAGTAGCCGGCGTTCACGAGGTTGGGGTATTCCGTGAGCATCCGCGTCTTGACGGCATCGTCGCCGCCGCAGTCGTAGATGATGACGAAATGCTCCTGTCCGGTGTGCGGCTGCGCCGCCTTGAGTTGCCGGCTGGTGCGCGGGCAAGTCGCGCCGCCGCTGATGAGCCGCCATTCGATGCGGACGGCATTCTCGTTGGCGATCTCTTGGATAAGCCGGTCGACGAAGACGACTTCGGTGTAGCCCTCGACGAAAATGGCCATCTTATTCATGGGCGGCCGCCTCCGCCGCGGGACTGTCCGCAACGGGCGTGCCGTTGACGAAATCCATCTCGAAGAAGGAAAAGTTGCTCATGCCAACCATGCGGAAATAATCGAACGCCGCCTTTGAGTTTTCATGATTGCGGACATGGATATGGCAGCCCGATCGTTCGAGCACCGACCATTCCTCCAGCGGCACGTGGTTCATGACGAACTGATCGTTGGTGGACATGATTAATTGAAACGACGATTCCTTCGCCTTGCGGCGCAAAAGATCAATGAGCAGAGCCGAGCGCTCGAAATCGAGCCCTTCGCCGATATCGTCGATCAAGATGCAGTTGGCGCGCTGGGCCATCTGGGAATAATTGACTTGGATGAGAATCGACAAGGAGCGGAACATGCCCTGCGACATTTCGCTTTGATCCACGACGCCGGCCACCCCATTCTCGCGCACACCGATGGCCAAAATCTCCGTCGGCAAACCGCCCCGCAAAAGCAGGATGCTTTCGGGCACGAGGGTCTCGACGCTGCTTAGGTCGTAGCGCAACTCGGCCATGTCGCGGCGCACGGCCTCGGTGAAGCGCTGGCCAAAATCGCGCACCCCCTTGCGAAAGATGGCGACCACCTGGGCGGCATCGCGGTCGTCGGCCTCCGGTGCGCCTTTCGCCGACAGGGCCACGTGGTCTTTGCCCAGCTGGCTGCCGAAGGTGTAAAGGCGCACGCCCATGGCCCATTCGTGGAGCGGCTCCAGAAAAGGATGCTGGAGCGAATCGCGTCGCGCCACGGCGGCGAGTTCGTTTTCCGGGGGTCGGAAGCGCAACTTTTTGCCTTCTTCCCGAGCGAGAATCTCGCCTGCCCCACCGGCGCCGCGAACAAGGACTTGCTCGTCGCCGGCATAAACTTCCTCGCGCGTCACTTTGCCGTTTAGGATTTGCAGAACATAGCGCAAACGCTGGCCGTTGTTGTCGAACAAGACATCGTAGCCGGCATGCAGCGGCCGATACGGCGGTTCGGCGACCAGCATCTTGGCGAGCGTCCAAATGACGCTGACCGTGCGCGACTTGCCGGCGGCGTTCTTGCCGACCACGAGGTTGATGGGAAACAATGTGAGCCCGTCGAGCGTCCACTCCTTCGGGTGCCCCAGGCGCTCGGAGTAGGTGACTAGCTTCAGCCTGACAGTCGACATAAAAAAGCCCCCGGTGTCCACCGTCGAGTATACTACACCGTTATAGGTAGCGACCACGGAGTGCCTCAGCCCCGGCCATATCTCGATGTCCCTTTGATGTAAGCATCTAACAATTTCAGACCCGAGTTTAGGGAGGTGCGAATCATGTCCATGATCTACGGCGTCACGCTCGCATGTGGAATGGCTTTGGCGGCCGGTGGCGATCCGCCCACCGCTGCGGCCAAAGCGGTCACCCAAGATTTGGAGAAACACAAGGCCCAGGGCTATGTCATGCAACAAGTGCAAGACGCGGCCACGGCGCGGTGCTTTCCCAAGTACACCTTCTTTGGCGTCTTTTTCCGCCAATATCCCGTGGCCCGCCTCACTCCCGAGGGGATGAGTTCCGCAAATTTATATGCGGTGAACGATGCGGGCAAAGCCCTGCTGATCAGAGAGGAAATCAAAGAGGCGCCGAAGCTACAGGAATTCTTTCTAAAGCATTTGGCACCGATCGCGAACGACGGCGCTGCCAAGGATGCCGCTCGTGCCTACGTGCGGCTAAGCGAGGAATTGCATCAGGACGGATTTTATAAGTTCGTCCTGCAAGAGGATTCCACCAAGGTCGAAGTAGACAAGGACGGCAAAAAGGCCGTGGCCCGAGCGGTGGTGATGGCCGGCGGCAACGGCGAGATCACCGCCAGCCTGAGCTTTGACCAGGCAGGAAACCTCCGCACCGTCGCCGAAAATGTGAACCTGCGTCAGGGCCCGCGGCCGATTTGCCAGGCGACCAAGCTTTTGGATGGCGATCCGATCGTACGGCGCATGGCCGAGCAAGACTTGCGGATCATGGGCCAGGCGGCGCGCTATTATCTCGACGAGCAACGGGCCCGAGCCAATCCCGAACTGCGCCGGGCCATCGATCGTATTTGGGAGTCCATTATCAAGGATGACCGCTAAAAGGCGGCGCACAACAAAAAGGCCGGCGGCAAAAGTGCCGCCGGCCGATCACGCTGGGTTGCTGAGTTTGCCAGCGTTGCCTCCCCTTAACGCGAACCCCCATTATTATTGTTCGTGCGGTTGCTCGTGCCGCTCGAGTTATAGTCGCTCCATTGGAAGTTGTAAGGATCGCCGGTCATCTGCCGCCACGTTTGCTGCTGTTGCGGCGTGAGAATCGAATTGATGTTTTGGTTGGCTTGCTGACGAAGGCTATTGAACTGGTTGCCAATCGCCTGCGGATTGGCTTGAGCACCCTGTTGCAGGCCGCTCAACTGTTGATTGTATTTGGACCCGTATTGTTGCAATTGTTGTTTTTGCTGGTCGGTGAGGTTCAATTTTTGTTGAATCTGCGGATTGCTGAAGGCGTCGTATCCCTGGTATTGCGTGTAAAGCTGGTTATAACGCTGTTGTTGGGTGGGGTCCGTGATGAATTTCTGCGTCGCCTGATTCATGCTCTGATCGAAGTTGCTACGCAGGTCTTGCATTTTTTGGGCGCGCTGTTGCGGCGTCAACGTGTTGCCAAGCTGCCCAAGATTGGACGAATAATTGGTATAGGCTTGCCCATACGCCCGGTTCAGCGCGTTGTATTGTTGATCGTTCAGGTTGAGTTGGCTGCGAATGCCTTGATTGCTAAACCACGGCGTCTGATTAATTCCGCTCATTCCTGTCGAGCCCCGAGTGCCCGCAGTCGAACCGGACGTGCCTTGAGCCGACGTTCCACCGGCGCCCTGGGCACCACCCGCCCCGCCGGCCCCTCCGGCTCCTCCCGCTCCGCCGGCTTGTCCCCACACCGGCCCAGTCATTATTACCGACAACACGCCCGCGACCGCCGCTTTTGCTACGCGAACCATGACCCGTCTCCTTCGAGTGAGCGAAATATGTGTTTTCGTTCGGACACAAGCGTATTTAGTTGGCAACTAATGTGCCATTGATCGGCTTTGCAAGCCTGCGGGCAGTCCGCGTGCCGTGTTCCCGCCCTGAAGACGACGCCCAGGTCAAGCTGCGGGATTAGGCACCTGCACTTCTCGCCGCTTTTTGGCCCGATCTGAAATAGAAATGCGGTTTCCCGGAAATGCGCAGGCTGCCGCCGGCCAGTTGCGGATGATGCCACGAATCATGAACCGTCACTCACAGACCAGCAACACTTTACCGCACGCGCCCGGCTTCTCGGCTTCGCGAACCGCCGTTTGCACTTCAGCGAGCGGATAACGAGCGGCGACTTGGGTTACCAGCACACCCGCCCGCATCAGCGTAAAGATCTCGCGGAAGAGTTTTAACATCGCCAGCGGTCGTTGCGTTGCCGCCCATTCGGACAGCCAAAAACCTTCGACGCATTTTTGACCCCCGATGAGCGTGCGTGGATGAACCGGGATGGGCTCGCCCGATAAAGTGCCATAGACGAGCAGCCGCCCACGCGCCCCCAAAGCTTCGAGCGCCATTTGTCCCATCGCCCCACCGACCGCATCAAGGGCGTAGGGCACGCCTTGGCCCTTCGTGATCTCGGCTAGCTTGATGTTGACCTTATCGTCGTTGATGGCGATTGCTTCATCGGCACCGAGTCGGCGCAGATCATCGGCCTGCTCGGGACGGCGCACGAGGTTGATCGTCCGAAAGCCTCGATGCTTGCCAAGGCGGATGACCATCTTACCCAGCGCGCTGGCGGCTGCCGTCTGCAATAACCAGGCGCCTGGTTTCACGCGCAAGACGCGCTCAACCATGGCGAGCACCGTCGCGGGGTTGACGAAGAAAGACGCCGCCTGATCGGTCGGAATATCGTCGGGAATGGGCACAGCATAGCGGGCGGGCAGGACCACGCTTTCGCGCCAATTGCCGCTGGTGCCGCGCAACACGCCGATGCGCCGGCCGACGCGTAAGCCTCGAAAGAGCTTGAAGAGGCCTGGCCCGACCGCGTCGATGATGCCGACACCTTCGAAGCCCGGAGTGGCCGGTGGTTTCGCCTGGTGACCATAGCTGCCGCGGACCATCAAGAGATCCGAGGGGTTGATCGGACTGGCCAGCATGCGGACACGAACCTGGTTAGGCCCTGGCTCGGCGACCGGCAAATCGCGCAGTTGCAGCACGTCGCTGGGTTCGCCGAAACGATCGAAGACGACGCCTTTCATCGCAACCTGCTTGATGGCTGCTCGGATGCCAATCGTTATCGATGATGAGGGCCGAGCCATCCCTGCTCATGGTTTAGGGAAAGCGCCAGCTGATGTCCGAGCATGGTTGGGAGCGCCGCCGAAAGCGCCGTCGGTTGATGCGCGCAGAAAGCGCCGCCACTGCATTTGCACGCTTTTAAGCGGTCAATGAAGGCAAAACGCAAGAAATGCTGGTTTTTTTCAATTATTTCATTGACTTTCGTTAACGAGAATTCTAACCTGCCCTTTTAACGTGGACAGCATGTCCCAACACAACGAGTCTCCTGAGGTGCAGATCAATGAACAAGGTGAAGGCGGCTACCAAGAGTGCGATGTTCCAGGAACTGTCGACCCGCACGGAACTGTCTCGCAAGCAGATCGCCATGGTGTTCGACGAAATCGCCAACTACATCAAGCAGGAAATCGGCAAGAAGGGCCCGGGGATCTTCACGCTGCCCGGCCTGCTCAAAGTCAAGCGCGTTGAAAAGCCCGCCACCAAGGCACGCCAAGGGCGCAATCCGCAAACGGGCGAGATCATCACCATCAAGGCCAAGCCGAAACGCACCGTCGTCAAGGCGCTGCCCCTCAAGGCCCTCAAGGAAATGGTCAAGTAACCAACTGCTTCTTGGGTGCAGGAGACCCGGGTGCCACGGGCAGCTTGCCTGCCCGTGCCTGGAGGTGGGGATTGCTCGGGTTCACACGGGCAGACGAGCTGCCCGTGGCACCCAAAACCCTAAGCTGGCAGCGAATCCAACAACTATGCCCATCGATCCACGCAAACAGCGTGTGCGCCGGATTCTCCAGGTCTTGGCGAAGCTCTATCCCGATGCTCATTGCGCTTTGGATTTTGAGAATCCGTTGCAGCTTTTGGTGGCGACCATTCTATCCGCGCAGTGCACCGACGTCCGTGTCAATCTCGTGACGCCGGCGCTTTTCGCTCGCTATCCTGACTCGCGGGCTTTCGCGGAGGCGGACATTGCCGATCTTGAAAAAGCCATCCAATCGACGGGCTTTTTTCGCAACAAAGCCCGAAGCATCAAAAGTTGTTGTCAAATCCTGGTCGACCGACACGGCGGCGAGGTGCCCGGCTCCATGGAGGAACTGGTGCCGCTGCCGGGCGTGGGGCGCAAGACGGCCAACGTCATTCTCGGCAATGCGTTTGACGTTCCCGGCATTACCGTCGATACGCACGTCGGGCGCTTGAGCCGGCGCCTCGGTTTAACCGAGCACGAGGATCCCGTTAAAGTCGAGCGCGATCTCATGGCACTCGTGCCGCAAAAGGATTGGACCATTTTCAGCCACCGCTTGATTTTTCACGGGCGCCAATCTGTTTCGCGCGCAAGCCCAATTGCCCTGGCTGCGCTCTCAACAAACTCTGCCCGAAGGTCGGCGTGACGGAAACGGCGACGCCGATGTAGGGGCATACCAAACCATGCAAACGCTCCTCGATCGTTTCTGCCGCTATGTCCGCATCGACACCACCGCCAACGATGCCGCCGATGTTTACCCGAGTTCGCCCGGCCAGCTGGAACTCGGCCAATTATTGGTCCGCGAGCTCCACGCGATGGGGGCCCCCGCCGCAGCTGCCGATGAACACGGCATCGTGCGCGCCCTTCTCCCCGCGACGGTTAGTTGGCCGGCTCCGACCATTGCTTTGCTCGCTCACCTGGATACGTCGCCCGAAACGACGGGACGAGGCGTTAAGCCGATCGTGCATCGCGCCTACGATGGACGCGATCTTGTCTTGCCCGGCGCTGCCGCCCGCGTGATCCGCGTGAGCGACAATCCCGAACTTCACGGGTTAACAGGCAAGACGCTGGTGACCAGCGACGGCACCACGCTGCTCGGCGCCGACGACAAGGCGGGCGTCGCCGTGATCATGGAGGCGGCGCAAACGCTTCTTGGCGATCGCAGCATCCCGCACGGTCCTGTATGCGTTTGCTTCACTTGCGACGAGGAAATCGGCCGCGGCGTCGATCATCTTGACGTCGGCAAACTCGGTGCCCGCGTCGGTTATACGCTCGACGGCGGCGGGGTCGGCGAGATCGACTGCGAGACTTTTTCCGCCGACCTGGCCGTGGTGACCATCAGCGGCGTCAATATTCATCCCGCCATCGCCAGGGGCAAGATGACCAACGCGGTCCGCATCGCCGGCGCGTTTCTCGCCAGGCTTCCCTGGCAAACGCTAGCGCCCGAAGCTACCTCGGAGCGGGAAGGGTTCCTCCATCCGTACAAGATCGAAGGGGGTGTCGGCTCGGTAGTAATGAGGATATTGTTGCGCGATTTCGATACCGCGGCGCTCAAGGACAAAGAGCGTATTTTGCAAGACATCGCCAACCAGCTTGGCCGCGAGCATCCCGGCGGCGAACATCGAAGTCAAGGTGACGCCGCAATATCGCAACATGGCCGAAGGCCTCGCCAAGGAGCCGCGCGCGGTCGGCGCCGCCGCCGAGGCGATGCGCCGCGTTGGCTTGGTCCCCAAGCACACGATCGTGCGCGGCGGCACGGATGGCTCGCGTCTCACCGAGTTGGGACTGCCGACGCCGAATCTTTCGACCGGCGAGCATAATCTGCACTCGCCGCTGGAGTGGACCTGCCTCGAAGAAATGGCGACAGCGGTTAAAGTCGTTGTCGAACTCGCCAAAGTTTGGGCCGAGCGCCTAAAGAGCCGCGCACGCAGTAAGCGGGTTGGCGACGTCGTCAAACCGCTTACTGCGTGCGCGGCTCTTTCGTTACCGCGTTTTCGCGTCCTTGCCTGGCGCCGGCGTTTGTTCCTTGAGTTGCTCTTGGTCCATCTCATCCCAAATCGCTTCGGCGATGTGATGGGCGTTGGCTGGCTCTACCTGGTCGGCTGTGATCGGCCCGCGTCGTGATCTTCCCCGGAAATGCCGTGCTCGCCGCGGTAATGGGCGGATGTGCCTCGTGGGGCCAACTCACGCAGCCCACGAGTGAAGCCGCTACAAAAAACATGGCGCTGACTTTCATCATGGTTCATTCCTTCCTGCGCTGCCGTGCGACCATCCACGCTGGTGGATGCCGAATTACTGGCCGTCCCCGTTTGATGCGCGACGAAGCGGCGCCCCTGCTCGGCTGGTCGTCCGGAAATTGCTCGTCGGGTGAAGCATTCATCTTGGTGCTGCCGGTACGCAAGACATAGAGATCCCAGGCCCGCTGATCCAAGGCGTCGGCTTTGCGCGCCAAATCCTTGTCGCCGCATTCCAAAGCGATCGCTCGCAGCTTGTCGCAGACTTCCTGGCGGCGCAGCCACTCGGCTTGTGCCTTTTGACGGATGTCCGCCGCTGACGGCGCGGGCGGCGCGTCGTTTTTCTTGGTGTCGGCTCCTTTTTTCTTGGCGGCGTCTTTGACGAACAGATGGGTAAACCAATTGCCCGTATTGGCGGGCTTGGCATCGTCCTCGTCGGCCCTCGCCAGAGCGACCCCGCTCAGACCGATACTGAGCGCGATGGCCCACCGCCATGTCATGCCGCGGCGCATGCTGATCCCCCTTGTTGCCAACGCACCGGTCGCCTAATCCCCGTGCGACCCGCGTGCTGCGTGACTGAAAACCGCTTGCTTCAAGTTTGAGGGGAGGCGTTATGCCAAAAAGCGCATACGCTGTCTAGTGGGATATTCGGGAGTCATTTACCATGAAACGCTCTCTTCTCGCGGTCCTTATCGGCATTTCGCTTGCGAAGTGACCGTTCGGCACATTCTTTGCCCTTTCCGCCTAGGCGTTCGTTTATTGGCTTTAGGCCGCCCCCTTCAATGTGCCAATTAGCTGATACCGCATTTTGATTTCTTCATTCAAGGAGAAAGACGATGGCTACGACAAGAGAACGTTGGCCCGCTTCCCTGTCCGAAGCAACTGAAACGGGTCAATACACCGAAGGCGCCGTGGCGCGCACAATTGAGCAACAGACGGCCAGGATTCCGTCCGATGTCTTCCTCTGGGCCGCGGCCGGGTCAATTGTTGGATCGCTCCTTCTGCAATGCACGGGCAAGCAACACGAGAGCTTGTTCGTCGGCCAATGGGCGCCGACATTTTTGATTCTCGGACTCTACAACAAGCTCGTCAAAGTCGCCGGCTCCGATCGGCAGCATACTTCGCTTAACGGGTAAGGTGGTCCGTTAAACAGTCACGCTCACCGAATTGCTGGCGCTGCCCTGGAAGCTTGATGACCCGACATACGCGGCAGTGAACGTAAAGTTTCCGTGCCCCGAGAACTGCACCATGAATTGGACCGTCGCGACGCCGTTCACGATTTGGATCGTGCCGGTGCCAAGCACGGCGCCGTTATACATCAATTCCACCGTGCCGTCGGGGAGCACCGAACCGGACGCGGGCTTGACTTGAATCGTCATCAGCACGGTCGGCGCACGGCGTCGGCCGTGGCTGGTCAGCGCTCCCGCGGTCAATGTCGTCGTGGTGGCGGTGTTCGTGGCCGGTGGGGTCGTCGGCGGCGTCACGGGTGGCGGCGTCGGACTGGCGGGCGGGCTGATCGACAACAGCTGGTCGTTTTTATCGCCTACTTCCTGCACCAGGTAGCCATCGAGACGCACCAAAGCATTCGAATTGCGTTCCTCAATATCGCCAATCTCGCCAAGGCGCGGATCGTACCAACCCAACCTACCGTAATTCACATCGGGATCGGTTACGGCTTCCGCCAATTCATGGGATGTGACTGCTGTCAATTGATCTTGCGCAGTGGTTCCCAGCGCGCTATTGCGCGACGGTGCCGCCGGGATAGGCAATGACAGCATATCGAACCGTCGTTCCGTTGGGCCCGGCAAAGGCGCCGTGATAGCCAAGAATTCCTTGCTGCGTTGTCCCTTGCCCCGCACCCAGATTGACGGCGACATTCGGCTCGACGTAGACGATGTAGAGCCGATTGGCATCCACCGATTTCAAGTTGCCGGCAGCGATGTCCTTGAGAATCGTGCTTTGGATAAAGTTATCGGAGATGACCGAATTGGCCGACACATTGGCGGTGGTGTCCACATAGCCGGCGGACGCCGTGCCGGTGCTGACTCCATAACCGGCGCGCGTCAGTGCCGTCATATAGGCGCTGCCGGTGAGATCTTGCGCGAAGCTGTCCAGCGTTGTCTTCAAAGCGCTGTTGGCGGAGGAAGACCACTGGTTGCCGAGGTAAAGCGCCTGGGCCTCGACGCTCGGCAACACATTGCCGCCATAGAAATTCACGGTCGGGACTTGCCGTTCTTCGAGCGCCTCGACGCCGGGGCGAAACGACTTGGGGCGCCGTCGTGCCTGGCGGGCTGGTTGCTTGAGCCAATTCTTCAGCCAATTCATCGGGTACTCCTTGGGTTCTTGGTAGAGGACAACGTATTAAAGGCATCGCCCAGATTGTCGACCGAAGTGTGATCCTGCGTGGACGGGTCGCCGCTGAAAACCGAGTCGGTGACCTGACTGGATCCGGCCGTGCTTGACTGCCTGCCATCGCGCGACCCCAGTTGGAAGTTCACCCCGCCGACGTTGACATCGCCTCGACCGATGGCCACGGTCAACGTGTGACTTGGTTGCATGCGGACCTCTAACTGCTCCACGGTTAGCTGTGGTCTGCGGCTATTCCGAGTCTTGGCGCACTGCGTCCAGAGATGGCGCCACGTGAACGAAAACATGGAAACACCCTTGGTAGATATGAAAGGGCGATGACGAGAAGTCGAAAACGTAGTCCCTGGCCAGGTGCGGCGTCGCTTGCTTTTACCCGGAGCAATGCACCGTCCGTTTGCCAGGGACCACGAAGCTTGCACAAATCAAAGAGACATGAAGAATCGGGCGCCTACACAAGCCGGCACCTAGCGGCATCACTCCGCCGCGAAGCCGGCCGGTTAATCTTTCACGCGAACGAGCCCGTGAGGATCGCGGGATCGCCGGTAGTGTCAGCGACGGAAATCGTCGAGCCCGACACGATCGTCACGCCGCTGGGCGGGGCAATCGTGAGATGCCCTTTACCGCCCTTGTTGGTGGTTATTTGACCGACGACGGTGCCATTGACCGTGACGTTATAGACGGTGCTCGCCGTGGCGCCGGTGAGGTGGATGCTCAACACGTTCTTGGTGACGTTGTAGTCCGATGTCCCGGTCACCCCGGTCGCTCCCGTGAGCGTGGCCTTAAAGGCCGTCTGTGCGAAGGTGCCCGTCAGATCGCCGACCGTGAGCGTCGTGCCCGCCTTGATGGCGCCGCTCAATTCGGTGATGGACGTTCTACCGTTGCCGTTGGCGTCGGTCGTCACGCTGCCGATCGTGTTGCCGCCGACAACGACGTTGAGCGTGGTGTTGGCCGCCGCCTTGGTGACGCTGACGGTCAACTTGCCGGAGGAGGGATTGAACGCCGCCGTGCCGGTTGCCCCGGCGGCATCGGTCAGGCCGGCGGTAAAGATCGCGCCGGGATTACCTTGACCGTGCTCGCCATGACCGTGGCCGCAGTCGCCGCCGCCGCCAACTGGGTTGGGTAAATTGTCGATGGCGCCGTCGCCTTGAGCGAAGGTGCCTGTCACGTCGCCGGCGGCAACGGTGGTGCCAACCGCGATCGCGCTAGCGGCGGCGGTGAAGGTCGCCTTGCCGTTGCCCGAGGCGTCGGTCATGAAGCTGCCGATCGTGGTGGTGCCGACGGTCACGTTGAGCGTGGTGTTGGCCGCCGCCTTGGTAACGCTCACGGTCAGGTTACCGGTGTTGGCATTGAACAAGGCCGTGCCGGTCGCTCCACTGGAGTCGGCGAGCGTTGCGGAAAAAGTAGTGGCTTCGCTGCCGTGGTCGTGGCCGCGACCATGCGATTCAAGGCCGGCGACGAACCCGGCGAACGCCGGATGCGTGGCACTGTCGGCGTAATGTCCCCACGCCATGGTGAAGGGATTGGCGCTGGGCAAAACGCGCGGCATGAGTTCTTCCACATTGAGCCGCATCGCCGAGCGCGGCCGGTGCGTTGTTATCGTCTTGGTTTTTCCCGCGAAAAGGTTGGTGAAAAAACTGAACATGGACCTCTCCCTTGGATGTATGAGCCGTTCTCTGCCGCGGAGGGTATCTCGCTCCACAAAGGTAAACGAGAGGAGAGGGCCGAAACGAGCGCGCTCGGGGCACATTTCGGAAATTTTTTTTGGAAATGAGGATAGATTACTTTTGAATTGTTGAAGCGAGGCGGCTCCGTTGGACCGCCGCTTCGGTCATGTCCGGGTCCAATGCCAAGGCGCGATCGAAATCACGCCGAGCCAACTCCGGGCGCTGGAGCGCGGCAAACGCCAGACCGCGATTGTAAAAACAGGCCGCGGTTGTCGGCGCCAGCGTCGTGCAGACCGTGAACGCGACGCTTGCATCGACATGCTTATTGAGTCGGTAATCGCAGATGCCGCGGAAAAAATGCGACCACATCCCGGCGGGATCGAGGGTAATCGCCTCGTCAAACCGTGCCGCGGCGGCCTCGATGTTGCCTTCATTCAAAAGGGAGCGTCCCAGGGCATGGAACTCCCAAGCGGTGCGCGGCGGCGCGTCTATTTCCGCGCACCGCGCCGATTGGGCCACGGCGCGCTCGCCTAGCTTGTCTGCCTGGAGCGCTCGTTCATGATACAAAACCGCGCTGGGTCCAAAAAGCGCCTCGGCCTCGGCGAGCGTTCGCAGGGCATCTTGCGCGCGCGGCTGCTTCCTCGCCGGAGACTGCCAAGCTGACGTGCAGGTTGGTTCCCGAAATGGCCAATTCCAACAGGTCCAAGTGCACGCGCGCGCAAATCTCGGTCCAAGTCGTTGCCGAGCTTGTCCAGAATCAGGTGCCGATGAACCCAAAGATCGCGGCACTGCTTGTCGAGCGCTCGCAACCGTGGGGAGGCTCGTAGCTGCAGGCCGTAGAACGAGCGAAAGCTGTCGGCGATAAGGTGAAGTTCATCCGCCATTTTCGCGCGGCGCCAGGTCGAGCGCATGCAGGAGTTGCTCGTGCAAATCGCGTGTGGCCGGCATGTATTGCAGCAGTGAAAGACCGTGATTGAGGGTGGCCATCGCCTCATCGTATTGCCCCGCCTTGATGAGCTTTTGACCGCTCGCCAGGGCCATGCGCCTCGCCAACGTCTTGGTTCGCGCGGCCCAGGGCCAGTGCCAGCGCCACGGCCGCCAGCCCCAAGACCGCGGCCAGCATGGCAAAAAGCGCCGGCAAATGCGGCTTGCGCCGGCGCCATTTGCGCGAGCGCTCGACAAAGCTGCGGTTGGCCACCCCCTTGAGCGGCAGATCGTTCAGATGTCCCCAAAAATCCGCCGCCAAAACGCCGGCGCCGGCATAGCGGTCCTTGGCGTCCGGCGCCAGGCACTTGGCGATGATGTCGGAAAGACCCAACGAAACCGCGGGACACACTTGGTGAAGCGGCGTCGTCGGACCGTCCTTGGGATTGGGCACGGTGCCGGCCAGCGCCTCATACAAAACCAGTCCCAAAGAATAGATGTCCGAGCGGCCATCGACCGGCTCGGTGACGGTCTCTTTGTTCTTGGGCGATGCCATGGCGCGCTTTTGCTCAGGCGACATATAGATCGGCGTGCCGCCGAGTGCATTGACGGCAGCGCCCGGCTCGAGCGGCGCGCGCGCCAAGTGAAAATCCAGCAACATCGGCTGCCGATCCGCCGTCAGCAGGATATTGGACGGCTTCAAATCGAGGTGCACCAGGCCGCGCTCGTGGGCATATTTAAGCGCCTCGGCCAAGCAGGCTCCAAGCCAGGTCACGGCCTGCACCAACGACGCTCGGCTCAGAAAAGGCGAAGCTGGGTCGCGGCTCGGCGGCAAGGCGACCGGCGCGACGGCGCGGGCTTCGTCCAACAATGCCAGTATTTTTTGGCCGTTGCGCTCGTGGAATGGACTCCCCTGGAGGCGCTCTAAAATGGCCGCCAAGGTCAAGCCGCCGAAATAGGGCATGCACAAGACGCGCAGGTTGCGATCCGGCTGATCGACGACCGAAAGCAGCGGCACGATGTGCGTGTGCTGCAAGCGCGCGAGCGAAAGATGCTCTTGGCCGATGCGCGGGGCGATTTTTAGGACGACCGGCCTTTCCCCGAGCGACGATTGCATCGCGACGAAGACGCGTCCTTGCCCGCCGCGGCCCAACTCAGCGACAAGCTTGAAGTCGCCGAGGGTTTCACCCGGGACCGGGAAGCCGCCGTTGATGCCGGTTTCCAGGGTGTAAACGCAATCGACCAGCATGCCGATGTGAGCCTCCCAGGCGGGAAAGCGCTGAGCAAGCTCGGCTCGGTCGATCGGCTCGTGATATTCGTGGCGGAGGCAGATTTCTTCGTAGACGAGATCCAAAACCGCATCGGACCTGTGCGCCAATTCGGGATGCCGGGTCAAATAGATCTCAGCACCGGGCCGCTCACCACTCCGCCACGCCCGGTGCATCTCGTCGGCGAGGGTGGCGACGAGGGCCGCGCCGTTAGCCGCCGCGCCGTTGCCCGCGGCCGCGCCGGCGCCTGCCAAAGCAAACGCGGTGCGCTCCGAATACTGACTCGTCGTTGACTCAGCGTTTTTCATCGAGCACGCTGCTCCGTCCATGCAGGGCCAGATCACGCGCGAGGTTGCGGAAGATGCGTCGAATGCTGCCGGGGTGCAGGCCGGTCCGCTCGACCAAGTCCTCCATCGCCAGCCCTTGACGTTTGAGGCGCAACAACTCCTGGTGCTCGGCCGGGCACAAAGCCAGCATGCGATCCCAGAGCTCCTCCGCCTCCATGAGTTCCGGGCCGCGCGGCTGCGAGCATGCCGGCATTTCGCTGGTATGCAGCGCGTCAAGCCGTTGCTCCTTTTCGACGCTCGCCCGGTATTTGCGGAATTTGTCATTGAAGCGATTGCGCGTGACCTGCACGAGGAAAGCTTGAAAACGTTGCAAATCCTCAAAGTGCCAGGCGCCGGCCCGGTAGCCGTGCAGAAGGTCGGCCCACACCGATTGCACCACGTCAATGGAATCGAACTTGGCTTGCAGACGCGCCGGCATTTGGCGGCGCACGATCCGCCGAAGATACGGCTCACAAGCCAAAAACACCTTTTTGGCGGCATCCATATCGCCTTGACAAAGGTGCTCGAGCAGGGGTTCGAGTGCTTCGGGATTCATCCGGGTTTATAGATAATCCGAATAAGGAATTGTGCTGGCAAGCTCCAATGCGGGTGCCTGCGCCGGGGTTGAAGACTTACGCCGAGAAAGCTCGAAGGCCAACGCCGCGGCCACGGCTACCACGCCAGCGGAAAACAGGAAATTTACATGGCCTGCCGATAGCTTTAATCCGGCTTGGTTGACTTGATCGAAAAAGTCCTTGATCGAAGTCTCGAGGGAGGCAATGTCGAACGGCATGACGCTGGTGACCATAGGAAAGAGTGGCAATGCCTCTTGGTCCGCGCCCGTCCATGCGGCCATCAAGTCCAAAGGGAGAGCGAGCTCGGCGCGCTTGAGCGGCGACACCCTCATGCCTGCGAGCGGTGCCGTCTCCCGTTGAATTTGGCCAGCTCTTTCCTGGGCATTAGCCTGTGGTCCTTGGTAGGCGGCTCCGCGCGGGTTTTCGACGACCACCGGGATCAAGCGATCGTCTTTAACGATCGGCTGCGGATTGATCACTCCCTTTTGGGGAGCGACCGGATTGCCGTCACGCACCAAGGCGGCCGCGGCGAAATCGGACTTGCCGGCCGGCGGTTGGGTTATCGCGAGTGGATTGGCCTTTAAGCCGGCGCTATCCGCATCGGAAGTGCTGACGGCTGCATGCTTGGCGGCTGCCGGCGCCGCGACTTCGGTCGGAGGGATTTGCTCCGCGTAAACGACAGCTTCGCTTGCCGTTTCGCGAGACAACGAGAAATGGACAACCACCGGCGCCACGATGTCTGCTTGATCCAACTGCGACGAGGCATCCAAGCGCTGCGCAAGCTTCAGCTCGATTTCATGCACCGATAGCGGCACATAATCGGCTGCAACCGGCGGGGCGAGGACACTTGGCTTGACAAAATCGGTCACCGTCGCCGTGTCCATTCGGCTAAAACTGCCGAGCGGGCGCGGACCGCAATAGGAACTTGCCGGCATAAATGCTGGCGCATGCTCGTGCTCGAACGCGGCATGTGCCGTTTCCGCCGGTCTCGTTGGCGCAAGCCGCCCGTCATTCTCGATGCGGACTAGTGCCCCTGAATTCATGCCGCTCGTTGGCGCCGAGTCCGGCGCGAGCACGGCATACGGGGCGGCATTCAAAAGACGGCGCGTTTCGAGCGCTTTGAAACCAAGCCCTACGATGTTGGGTTTCGCCACGGCCTAACCTCTGGGAAATCTTGGAAGAGGCAAGCGCAGAAATGAAGCTCCGGGTAAAACCAATTATACCCATCAAACGGAAGGAATCAAGCAGGCGACGGCAACGAGTTTTACCGTAGACTTCACGACGCGCTCGCCACGGTGAAGTCCAGCGACGCGCTCCAGGCGCTATCCATGTTACTGCTGGCGACCGCCCTCAGCCACCAGCGATAGCTATCCCCGGCGATGAGCGTAGTGCTGGCCGCCCATGAAGTACCAACCACATCCTGGTTGCGAAGCACCGCCGATTGCCCCGTGGTCATGTTTGTCACCCAGATATCATAATGGCTCGCTCCGGTTACCGCATTCCAGGTGAACGTGGGCAGCGCCGGTGCGGTGCCACCGGGACCTATCAGCCCTGGTGCCGCCAAGGCGTAGGCGGCGAAAGTTTGCGCCGCGCTCCATGGGCCGGGACTATTGTTGCCGTCGAAAGCGCGCACCCACCATTTGTAACTATCGCCCGCCGTCAGCGGCGTCGAAGCGGTCCACGCCGTGCTTGCCACGTTGGTGCCATGCACCACGGCGCCGGACTTTACGTCCTGGAGCCAAACTTCATAATGAGCCGCTCCCGCGACGGCGCCCCAGGAAAACGTCGGCAGCAACGCGGCTGCGGCGGTGGGCGCGATTGGCGCAGGAGACGCCAGGCTGGGGACGGCGAAGTTTAAGGGCGCACTCCATGTGCTGGCGTGGTTGACGGCATCGAGTGCTCTCACCCACCAGGTATAATTGTCCCCCTGGGCGAGTGGGCCGCTCGGCGTCCAACTTGTGCCCGCGATGTTGGTGTTGCGAATGACCTTGCCGGAACTCGTGTCCTGTAACCAGATATCATAATGATCCGCACCCGTCACCGCGTTCCAGGAGAAAGTCGGCAACGTGGATGCCGAGCCGCCTGGTCCGACAAGCGTCGGTGCGGGTAGGGCATACGCGGTGAGGGTAAGCGGTGCGCTCCACTGGCTCGGGCCGCCGTTGCCGTCGAGCGCCCGCACCCACCAAGTATAGGCGTCACCCGGTACAAGCGCATTGGCCGGCGCCCAGGTAGTGGTCGCCACATTCGTGTCGCGCAGCACCTGGTTGGTTCTCAAGTCTTGCACGTAAATGTCGTAGCGATCGGCGCCGGTGACCGCGTTCCAGCTAAAAGTCGGAAGCGTCGTGGTTGCACCCGCGGGACCGATCAACGTCGTCGTTGGCAGCGCGTAGGCCGTGAACGCCAGGGAATTGCTCCACTGGCCCGCATAACCGTTGGGGTCGATGGGCGCACCCACCATTTATAATAGTTGAGAGGGAGCAAGGGTGCTGCGGGCGTCCAACTGGTGCTTGCGACATTCGTGTCGCGAATCACTTGGGCCGTGGTGTTGTCTTGCAACCACACGTCATAGTGATCGGCGCCCGGAACGAGGTTCCAACTGAACGTCGGTTGCGTCAGCGCCATCCCGCTCGGTCCGTTCAAGGTCGGCGCCGGCAGCACGGCTTCGGTGAATGCCAAGGAACTGCTCCACGGTCCGCCGACCCCATTGGCGTCGATGCCGCGCACCCACCAGACATAGGCGCTGCCCTGCGCGAGCGGGGTGGTGGGCACCCACGAAGTCCCGGGCACGTTCTGATCGCGAACGATTTGGTTGGTGGCCTGGTTTTGCACCCAGATGTCGTAATGGGTGGCATCGGCAAGTCGCGGTCCAACTGAAAGTAGGCTGGGGGGCCGCGGCGCCGGTGGGCCCGATCAGCGTCGGCGCCACGAGGTTGGTGACCGAAAATGTCAACGTGCTCCAGGCACTGGCGACGCCGCTGGTATCGACTGCCTGCACCAGCCATTCATAAGTGTCGCCCAGGCGGAGGGGGCTGCCGAGTGTGATCGTGGTTAATGTGAGGTTTGGACCTTGTAGGGTTTGGTTGGTGGTCTGGTCGACCAGTTGGAAATTGTAATAATTGACGCCGGCCACGGGTTCCCAGGTAAACGCGGTAGTCGGAGATGCCGCGCCGCTTGGGGAATCCAGCGTCGGTGCCGCCGTGGGCGCCAGGCGATCTTCGAGGGCCTCGAATCGAGGTCGAAAACGCCGTGCGGAGGGCTTCGTAAGCGGGACGGATTGGGGAAACCAGCGGGTGAGCCAGCTCATCAGGAATATCCTCGATAATGCAATTATGGGCCTGGCAAAAAGCGGCAAGAACCGAAGGCAGCCATCGAGACGGGGGTGATACGGGTTGCGATTAGGGCGGTCAAGAGCAAGGAGGGGAGTCCCCGGGATTCGGAGTACCTCATCCCGTGGCTTGAACTCAATATCACCAAATCACAAGTCGCGGGATGAGGCACTCCGAATCCCGCGGATCGCGCCACACTCCGCGAACTCCAAAAAAATCCGGCGGTATTTGTGCATGCGTCGTGACTTTAAAGTTTGTAGTCTATCCCTCAATCGCCCCAAGATATTGATCCAACCTGCTCTAACGAATGAGTGCGCCATGCCGAGGTTTTCTTGTCCGAACTGTGATAAGTCCTTGAAAACGAGCGTGGATGTGCCGGCGGGCAAAAAAATCAAGTGCCCCGGATGCAGCCATGTGTTTCGCTTGCCCGAAGAATCTGAAATTGCCGAGCCGGTGGCAGCGGTCCATGGGGGAGAAACGCCGCGTTCTGCCCAGCACCGCGGCGTCCAGGAGACGCCGACGGCCGATGATTCGGGCAGCCGCGAGGAACCGGCACCACGAAAACCCAAGAAGAAGGCTCCCGCCAAAAACAAGCAGATGTTACTGATTCTATCGGGAGTGGCCGCAGTCCTCGCGCTGTTGGCTGTTACGGCATTCGTGTGGCCCGGCTTCTTGCTCAGCAATGCCGCGAAAACGAAGGCCGGCGGCTCGGCCCCCAGAACGGCGCGTGGCCCAAGGCCGGGCAACATGCCCGAGAAGAAGGGCGAGGATCAACCGGAAGAGTTGCACCGACCGGCACCCGCTTACCAAGGCGACGCGCCCGGCAAAAGGATAGAGTGCGACAGTATTCAAAAAAAATACGTGCAATCATCCGATAAACAAGGCGAAGCGCCCGGTCAAACGAACACTACCAGCGCCGAAGGGACCGCGCCGATGCTCCCACCATCCGCGCGATCATGGGCAAGTTGGCGAAAGGCCCGCAAGGCTTGCAAAATCAGCTTGCCAAGGAACTAAAGATCGAGACGCCGGCCTGGGACACCCTGCAACCCCAGACGACCGAATACGTGGCGCTGGCAACCGCGCTCGCGCATGCGCGAGCCGCGCAAGGGAAGCAAAGAATCGTGGGCCAAGCTGACCGCCGCCTTCGCCGACTCCGCCCGCGCCCTCGATTCATCCGTTCAAAGCAAAAACCGCGACGCCGCCCTCACAGCGCACGCGGCCCTGGGCAGCGCCTGCATGGGGTGCCACAAAGAGCATAAAGGCCGCTAGGCGGATGAGTGGCGAGGGTGAGTGGCGAGTGGCGGGAAAATTGAAGTTTTTTCTCGCCCCCACCACTCGCCTCGCCACTACTCGATCCTCTCATCTCGACCCTCATCCCTCTCACCACGCGGCTTTGCCATGGGAAACGGAATGCCGCCGTCTCCGGAGATGTGGCCGGGGCCGTCGCCGGCGGTGGCCGTGGTAACATTGCCATCGAGATGCCAGTAGTTGCCATAGAAGTATGCCGCGGTTGAGGGAAAGCCGTTCAGTCGTGTGATGACGCCGGAAAACGTGTGGGTGGCCCCCGAGCCATTGGACCATGAGAAGATCATCTTGAGGTTGCCGCTCACGTCATATTTGAGCGTGCCGTTCGTGAAGACATTCTCGTTGTCACCGTTGGCCCCTTTGCCGGACCAGGTGTCCGTGAAGGTGGCTGAGCCGTTCCGCAAGATCGTCTCGCTTTGGAACATGAGGCACTTCCTTCTTTGAGCAGGGTGTGGAGGTTATTCGTTGACTGACACTGAAAAACCACAAACGCGAAGGGTGTGCCGGTTTAATCTTACACGTCGCTATCGATTCACTTAACCATTTGTGGCGATGTACGTTAAAAATAATCAAGGAAGCACGGGCTGGGGCATCACTGCCCGATCTGAGACGGTGAATGTATTCAAAATGGTAACACGTTAAGTGTCGTTATGATACGCAGCGTCCCGCCCACCCGCTCCCTGGTTTGACCGCTTCAGACGAGTGACGTAAATTTTCTTCCAGCAATCCTCCCCAGCCCAC
Organism: uncultured Planctomycetota bacterium; assembly: GCA_963750865.1. Lineage (GTDB taxonomy): Bacteria > Planctomycetota > Planctomycetia > Gemmatales > Gemmataceae > CAVVSQ01. The sequence continues at coordinate 1,699,220 of CAVVSQ010000001.1, read as the reverse complement.
TCAACGGCGCAATGCGTTGGCCGCGAGGTGCCTCATGCCCGTCAGATGCGGCGAAATGTCCATATTCGATCGTGGTGCCGCCCGGTGAAAAGCGACCGCCTTGGTGTCCGCGCTGCGGTGCCGACTTGAAAGAAGAGACCAACCCGGCGAGGCCGGCCGTGGATGCCAGCTCGTCAGCCCCGAAGGGCGCCGACGTGGTATTTGCCGAGGCGAAGAGGCAGGCTATCGACCAGTCCTCGCGCCAGCTAGCTCCGCTTGCGGCATCGGGAGTCGAAAATCTCAAGAAGGGCGAAGCTAGTACCGAAGAAGCTGGGGAAACCTTCGGGTGCAATCTTCTCTGGCCGGCCATCGGCTTCGTTTGCATGCTTGTCTCTTTCGGCATCGTGGCCATTGCCGTTTCGCAACTTTTGCACCCCCATGGCAGGAAGTCGACACCGACGGCCATTTACGGCGTGATTGGCATGTTCTCCGTGGGCGGCTTGGTCGCGGCGTACGTGTGCTATCGGCTGCTCGGCCAAAAGTATCAGGTCTTTTCCGATCACCTGATTGCTTGGCAATGTTTCAAGCCGACCACGCTGCGCTGGGATCAAATTCGCGAGGTATTCCAAAACATGCATCCCGGCTGGATCAACTATCGCGTGGTGGTGAGCGGGAGACGTGCCTTCACCTTACGCGGCGAAACCCGGCACCATAAGTGCTTGGGCGACCTTATCACGGAGCGCGTCGCAGCGCGGCTCTTGCCTGCGGCGCTCGAAGAGTTGGAAGCCGGTGCGAGGTTCGCCTTGGTTCGCTCAGCCTCAGCGCCGGCGGTGTCACGATCGATGGTCAATTCGAGCCGTGGCACCGCATCGGGCCGATAACGCTGTGCCTCGATCCGAAGCCGAAGCGGGGAACATCCTTAATATCCAATATGTTCCATGCCCGCATCGGCGGTTTCTTGGTGGAAGTGGGTGATATCCCCAACTTTCGGCTCTTCGAGGAAGTGGCCCGCTGCCTGTTTCCGGCATGCGTCGCCCGCTGAAATGAGTTGCGCACAGCCCTCACGGGTTCCAAATCAGAATTTCACCCTTACCCGGTACCGAATTATCACCGGTGTAACGCTGGTAAACGCCGTCGGATGCTGAAGGGAGGGCGACGTCGAGCGTTCGCAAGTGTTGGGCGTAGGGGCGCAAAAACACCGGTTTGTATGAGCAGGCAAACCCGAAGGTCGGCATAAGCCGGATGGGTTTTAGCGAGATGATGGTGCCGCGCACCATCCAGGCTCCCGTGCGGATTTCGGCGCCACTCAGAAGAAAGATGGTGCCACCTTTCATTTGCAGGCCGGCGAAGTCGCGAACTGGACCCTTGACTACGATGATGCCTCGCTTCATGCGCATGCCGATTTCCAGACCCGCCGAGCCGCCGATCAGAATGGTGCCATCATTCATGCCGGCCATGCTGCCTCGGTAGGCAGCGCCGACCTGACCACCGGCATTCCCATGAATCTGGATAAGACCGCCGCGCATCTCGGCGCCTACCCAATCGGAGGCATTACCGGATACCTCGATAACGCCTCCGCGCATGTAGGCCCCCATATGCATGCCGGCGTTGCCGACAATGCTGATGCGCCCGCCGGTCATACCCCGGCCGATCCATTTGACCTTGGCCGCATCTCCGCGAAGGGTGACCTGGTCGGACGCATTCGCCTTCGACCTCGAAAAAATCGTCCAGACGGCGCTGGCGCTTGCCAAGGAACACCGGCAGGGCACGGATTTCGTCGTGGCCCAAATTGGCGAAGTTGTCGGGCGAGATGATCTCCGCTTCCAGAGGCACGGAAGGTTGCCCCTTGAAAGTCAAAGTCACGCACCGCTCGCCGTTCGCGGCGGGGAGTGCAAAACCATTGCTCGTGTCAGTTGCGTTCATGGGCACGCCCGGATTTCGGGTCGTTCGAGCCGTTCGAGTTCGACCGGATAGTTGTCGAACGACATCGTGTAATACTGCTGAAACAATGGCCGAAGATATTCCTCGATGCCCTGGTCGAAGGTGGGCCGGACGATGAACTCGCGGCCGTCGGTGACCTTGCGGATGTCCCCTTCTTCCACGATGATTTCCCCGTCCTTGATGACGTAGCGGGGATAGCGGAACATCAGCGTGCCGTCCGGGTTTTCGTTGTAAATAGCCACGTCGGCGTCGGCGCCGACGCCGAGATGCCCCTTGTGCGGGAGACCCATGCGCGCGGGCCGGACCTGCTGACGTTATGATGGCAATCTCGTACAGCGTGTATTCGCGATCCAAGTCCGCGAGCACGATGCGCTTGAGCGCCTTGGCCGGCAGCTTCATGACGCGTTCACGCCGGTAGTCCGCGTTCATCAGCAGATGAATGATTTCCGGATAGCGCCAAAAGCACGCGCCGTTGGGATGGTCCGTGGTCAGGAAAATCCGCCAGGGATCGTCGATGAGCAGCAAAAGCTCCAGGCCCACCGCCCACTGGACCGCGTTGACGAGGTTGCCGCCTTTGTAGGTGTAGGGAACGATGCCGCAGCCGGTCTCGTTCTCGACGTCGAGGTTGCCCCACTTGCGCCGGTGAGCTGATAGAGCAAGTGCTGCCAGGGCCCGTCGGCCGTGATGGTGACGGCATTGCCGAACAGGACCGCGCCGGCGTCGGTGGTGAGGTTGGGCTGCGCTTTGAAATACTCCGCAAGCCGGCTCGCCTCGGAGCGCATCGTGTGCCAGTCGTCACCGCCGTAGGCGTGGAATTGCAGATGGGCGCAGGTGTGCCCGCCGGCCTTCGAGGACCTTCATGGTTTCGATGGTGGTGGCCACGTTGCCCGGGCGCACCGAGGTTGTTGCAGTGCAGATGCAGGGGATGAGGCAAACCCAGATCATCGACGATGCCTGCCAGGCTGGCGATGATCTTGGGCCGGCGTCACCTTGCTGTAACCTTCAATGGGTGCCGAGAGCACCTTGGCGTCCTTGCCCCATTTCCAGGCAGCCACGCCGCCGGGATTGACCGCCTTGACGCCATAGGTCTTGGCCGCCCAGACGAGCCAGGCCACGACTTGCGTCGCCCGCTCCAGATCGCCGGCCTCCAACAGATCGAGCACGATCTCGTTGTTGGCCATCAGGAGGAGACAAGCCTTATCGACGATGGGCGTGTCGCGGAGCTCTTCGTGCGTGTGCTTGGCGGTCAAGACGGGAACGGCGGCTTCCATGACCGTCGTGTAGCCCATGCCCGCGTAAAGATAGCCGGTGGCGAAGGTTGTCGGCGTCGGACCGCCGATGCCGGCGCGGCGTCTCGGGGTGTGCAGAAACGGCGTGGCCGCCCGCTGGTTCTCCGGTGTCAGCCCGCGCGCGAAATTGAGTGCGCCCCCGGCGACATGCGTGTGAATATCCACGCCGCCGGGAAATACCACCATGCCGGTCGCGTCGATGGTGCGTCCGCCCGTCGACATCGGCAACGATGCGGCCATTGTCGATGCAGATGTCTTGGACGATGCCGTTGATGTTGTGGGCGGGATCATAGACTTTGCCGCCGGTGATGCGAAGCATTCACTATTCCTTAGGCGCCCCGTTTGCGAGCGATGAGAGCTTGAATTTCCGGGACCAGTTTCGTGGGCACAACCATCAAGGTTTGGCCCTTGGCAGACATGGCGGCCTCGATCTCCTTGGCCTGTTCCTCCTGGGTCTGTTGATCATGGTGCGCCGCAAGTTCTTCGTATGCTTTTTTCGGTCCAACCTTTGGGCAATTGCTGTTTCTGATTGCTTCATCGCTTTTGCGGCAAATACAAGCGCCCGCGCCGCGGATTTCGTCGATTCGCAGCAATTAATCGAACAGACCTTCCAACACCTTTTCCGCATATGCGCGGCTAGTGCGAAAACTGGTGAGATCCGAAATCGTAAGCACCGGCAAACTATCCGGCTGATTGTGGGTGCGGATCGTCGCTTCCAACGAATCCGGCACATCAAGATTTCGATTGTCGGTATCAGGATCAATTGCTCGGCCTGACAAGTAAGCCAGATTTCCAGATCGGTGGATGCTTTCGACAAGCCCACGTCCTTGAATCGCTTGAGGGTAAGCCCGAGCGTGACCCAAAACTCGGCCCACTCTCCCGTCTGCATCTGCTGAACGAGCGCTATCAACATAGCCGATCATGTTGACGTCAGCGAGTATTCCCTTCACGGGTCATCTCCTGCAGTCGCTGATGGAGTCGTTTCCTGGGCAGCTCACGCAATCTCCATGGTTTCCTCTTTCTGCGGAAAACGCAGTCGCTGGAGGCGAATCTGTTCCTCGCGATATTCCCGAACGCGGCGATCCTTCTCATCAAGCTCCTCTTGGTGCTCGCGATAGTAGCCTTCGGCTATGGTAGATCTCGTCCCGACTGAGCGTGGGCAGCCAACGAATTATCTCTTCGTAGGAACAGCGTTGCTGAAAATAGGGGACCAAATCCATAACTGTGACCCGACTCGTTGAAAGCTGCATTCCCCGGCCGCGATCAACGAGCGTTATTTCACCGAACATGATTTCGCCTTCAAATTCTCTAGATTTAGGCCAGTATTCACCCGCACCGCTTTCTTTAGCACTACCGTCCCGTCGTTGGATTTGTCTGCACGACCCACCGACGCACGAGTTCCTCTTCGGAGATGCCTTCCGCCTTGGCAAGTTTTTTCATCGCTGCCGCCTGGCGCGACGCAAGTCGCACCTGAATTGAGTGACTGCGGAACGAATACGGGTTCGCGTGACTTCCACGAGTTCATCGAAATCGGTCAGGTTATGCTTGATCCCAAAACTTTGCCAATTCTTGGATGGAGTCAGTCTTTGGTATCCTGTTTTATTCATCGGATCCCATCCTATACCACCGCCGCCTCATTCCGCCCCGGCCACCACGCCGGCTTCCGCTCCACCGCCCGGCGAATGCGCCGCAATACCTCTTCATCCGTCGGATACGGCGACTTCAGCGCCGGCCGCAACGGCAGCGGCACCTCGTCCATTCGGTAGGCCGTGCCCGGCGCGCTGATGCCCGTGACCGCGGTGGTGATATGCACGCGCGACAAGCCGGCTGGTGTGCGTCACCTTGGGATCGAGCACGATGGTCGGAATCCGTGCCAGGTGATCGATGGCGGGTTGCGGCATCGTGGCTCCGGGTCGGCGCCGAGGATCAGGGCGGCATCGTTGTCGCCACGGACCAAGAGATCAACGGTCGAGAACTCGCCGGGGTTGAAGCGCGGGTAGCCCCGGCACATGTTGATGCCGAAGGGATAGCCGGTCGTGTAACGCAGCACCACGTCGGCCCCGGTGACGTTGCCGTGCCCGCGCATCGGCATGGCCACGAACTTGGTGAAGGCGTTCATCTCCGCCGCCAATGCTAGAATCGCCGCGGAATTCATGTGCTTGCCGCGGGTCATCGACACGCCCATGCCGAAAAAGATGACGCCAAAGCGGCAAGCCTTCATCTGATCGACCAGCTCTTGCAGTTGCGCGACGGTGGCTCCCGTCTCGGCGACGCGTTCGCTGTCGACGGGCTGGCCCTTGAGGAGGGCACGTAGCGTCGTAACCACCTCGAAATCCTGACCGGGTCGAATCTGCAGAAAGATGTCCGCCGCCTTGGCGCTGGGCGTCTCGCGAATGTCGACCAGCACCATCGTGCGGCCCTTGCGGCCCTTGGGGACGTGCTTGCCCTTCTGCATGATGGTGTATTTCGTGAAATGCCGCGGATGGCACTCGGCCGGATTGCCGCCCCAATAAACGATGAAATCGGCCCGATTCTTGACTTCGCCCAACGTACACGTGACCTTGCCGCCCAACTGGGCGGCTATCTCGGTGGGTCCGTGTCAGAGCGATGTATGGCTGTCGATGACGCCGCCGGTGAGTTCGGTAAGCGTCACCGCTTCCCGCTGGGCCTCGCACGTGACGTTGCTAAGCCCGTACACCAGCGGCATGTTGGCCTGATAGAGGTATTCCGCTGCCGCTTCGACGGCGTCATCGACCGAAGCGGGCTGGCCATCGATGAGGGCATCGGGATAAAGCCGCTCGGCGGTGTGGTTCTTGAACCATGACTCGCCCAGGCTGCATGCCCGTTTCGTTTCGACGATGCGCTCCCCGTCGGCGTGCAACTCGATATCGTCACAGACGCAACCACAGAAAGTGCAGGTCGCGTTTTTCACTATGGTCAAAGTCATCGCGTCTCTCGCCTTATTTGATGTCGGTTCCACCCGGACCGGGCGGCACGAAGAACGTTCAGCCCAGTTCCCGGCCTGGAAAACTACCCCGGATACGCCGCGGCATATACCGCCCGTTTTCGATCATCTCCCAGGGCGGAAACAGGTCCGCCGGATGTTCCGGCGACACGGTTTGGGCCGCTTGTTTATCTGATGTGCCCTCTGGCATGGATACTCTCCTCGAATTGATGTTGCCGACTCCGGCGGGACGTCGGAGCTACGTAGCGTCGGCGTCCCGCCGGCGTTTTACTGTATCACCGGCTCAACCTCGACCTCCCACCCCTTTGACGTAGGCATCCCGGTTCCGTCAGTGGTTTGGCCCATAAGCCGGCATGTCGGCGGACCATACGGAACGAAAATCATCCCCGCAGGCACTTTACCTTCCTGACACTTGAAGGTCGCCTCGCCGTTGTCCGAGCGCACCAGCACATCGCTGCCGGCGACGATGCCCGCTTCCTTCATGTCGTCCGGATTCATGGTAATGGTGTTGACGATGGCTTGGTATATCGGGCTGTCCTTACCGACGTTGATCTGCTGGCCCTGCTTGGTCGTGCGCCCTGCGTTCATCAAATATCGCTTGCCTGCCATCGACCTGCCTCCACCCGCGCTGTTCACACCATCATTGTACAGACGCGCCCTTTCATTGTCGGCGCTAGAAAACTTACCTGGGAACGCCAATCTCCTGATTGGCATGGACCAAAGCCAATCAGGAGATTGGTGTTCCCAGAGGCCCCGACTTTTATCGGCAAGCCGCGTGGGTTACAATGAGCGCGGAGGTCAATCGATGAACGCAATCCAATTCACGACGATCGTCGGCCCCGATGGCGTGATTCGCCCGCCGGAAGGCGTTCAGCTTCCCGCGGGAGAGATTGAGGTGACGGTGCGCCAGGAGACGGCGGCCAAGCCCAGCCTCGAAGAGCGTGCGCGTGCCTTTGCCGCGCGACGCGGATTCCAGTGGGATAGCTTGCCGGATGACCTACGCGCGATCCTGATCCAGGATATTCAATATGAAGAACGAGGCTTGCGTCGGCCCCTGCCTGGACCGGGGGCATGCAAAGGGATGATTTTATACATGGCCCCGGATTTTGACGCGCCTTTGGAAGACATGCGGGAGTACATGGAGTGAGGCTCCTGATCGACACGCATGCACTTATTTGGCACTCGGACGCGAGCCCGCAGATGAGTGCAGTTGCGACCGCCCTCATGAACGACCCGGCCAACGACCGTCTCTTGAGCATTGGAAGCGTTTGGGAAATTGCCATCAAGGCGGGCATGAAAAAGCTGGCATCAGAGGACCTTTTCTCCCGTTCGTGCAGAGCGCGACCGTATTGAACGGCGTCGCGACTATTGTCCATTACGGTTGACGATTGCGCCGCTTACGAGCAACTCCCTTTCCCCGATCCAAAGCACCGCGATCCGTTCGACCGGATGCTCGTCGTTCAAGCGATTCGCCATGGTTTGACGCTGGTGAGCGCCGATACCGCATTCGATGCTTATGGCGTCACTCGATTGTGGTAATTGCGAAGGATTCAAAAAAAGCGGGCTGGGATTTCTCGCAACCCGTTCGCCCGACAACCCCGAAACACCGCGTTTCCCGCGTCATTTCCAGGGCAGCGACAACGCGTTATCAAAAGCTGGAGGCGCCGGGAATCGAACCCGGGTCTCGGTGTACTTCAGCGCCGGCATCTACGTGTGTAGCTAGTTGACATCGGCAGGCCGAACCTGCCTCGTTTGTCCCGCGAGTCCCGGCTAGCAGGGCCCCTTTGGGATTAACCGGCTGTGCTTTTTAGCGGCTGCTGCCTCCGGTGGCGACCGGCCTTGCGACCGGCCCGGGCAGCCGCGATCCTGATTTGGCGTCCAAGTCGAGACCTCTCAGGCTAAGCTCTCGAACAAGGGGCTCCGTTTACTTAGGCAGCCATTGAGAACTGCGGTTCAGCAGTTAGTTTTGTGATCAGATTATTTACGTGGCCTTCTGATCAACCACGACACGCCACCAAACACCTCAACTTACCCGATCGAAACCAGATCGCCCCCGTCGAATGCACACGCACCTAGGCAAAACCAGCACCGGTGCGAACCCTCTTATTATAGCATCCACGGCGATTGAATGAAAGATGGCCGCTTACCTGCGTGCGCGGCTCGGATCACACGTCTCGTCCAGGAGCTTTTGCACGAGCTCCAAAGGCTTGTGCAATTCGGGCCCGGCAACACTCCTGAGTGCGTTTAGATACATCTCGGCACGATCCAGGCTGTGGGCTCGCCGCTCTCGACGGGAAGCTTGGGCAAGTCCACTAGATTGTCGAACACATCCGCCAGCTTGCAGGCGTGAACTTGCCACGGCGCCTGGATCAGGCGAGCGATGTAGTCCGCTTCACGCGCGGTCTCCTCCAGTGCTTTGTTCTTGGTCAAGGCGGCGACCCAGCCGGCGATTTCGGGGCCGTGGTGTTTGGCTATGTCGTCAAAATCCGTCGTGGTGTCCTCGATGGTGTCGTGCAGCAGGGCCGCGATCAGCATGCGCGGATCATCGAAGCCGAAAAGATCGCGCACGATCAGGCAAACGCGGAAGACGTGGCTGACGTAAGGCGTTTCTTTGTCCTTGCGCATTTGGCCATGGTGCGCCCGCGCCGCCAGGGAGGCGGCCTCGAGCAATTGGCGATATTGTTCGATGTTTGGAAGCATATGGCGACCTATGTAGGTCCCGCCTGCCGGGCGGGACCTTGAGCCCTGTGGACGCCTCTGGTGCCGCTGAGCGGGCGAGACTATGACCCTTTGGACGCTCAAGATCCCGCCCGGCAGGCGGGACCTACTTTAATCCACGTACACGAATTCGTTGAGGCACATGAGCACCTGGCAAAAATCGGCAAGCGCAAGTGCGCCGGTTGTCGGCGGAATAAGTGGCCATTTGTGTGGTCACGAATGCACAGGCGTCGCTTAATTCCTGGGCTGACGGCTCGCGTGCCAAGGCGGTGCAATAGGCTAGGGATATTGCTTTCTCCAATGGCTGGTCCGGCCCGGGGGCGACATGGCGGGCAAGGGCGGCGGCCATCGCGCGGACTTGCGGGTTGTTGAGCAGGTGGAGGGCCTGCGGGGCGATCGTCGTGGTCGGCCGCTCCGCCTGGCCGCCCAACGCTTCGGGTGCGTCAAAGATCACCATCATCGGCATTAACTTCGAGCGCTTGACGGTGAAATAAATGCTGCGGCGCTTGCTGCCGGGGTCAAGCGTGCCTGGACCATACAGCGTCCGATCCAGCGTGCCGCTGACCGCGAGAAGGGCATCGCGAATCACTTCGGCTTCCAGGCGGCGCGTCGGATTGTGCCAGCAGAGTTTGTTGTGCGGGTCGAGCTTGGCCTTGCTATCGTCGCCGGCAGCGCTCTGCGCGTAAACCGCGCTCTCCATGATCAGCTTGTGGATGGGTTTGAGATGCCAACCATTTTTGATTAGCTCCCCGGCCAGGTAATCGAGCAACTGGGGATGCGTTGGCGGCTCGCCGCGCGTACCGAAGTCGCTGGGAGTCGCGACGATGCCTCGCCCCATATGATGTTGCCACAGGCGATTGACGATGACGCGTGCCAACAGTCGGCCCGCACCGGCATCGGTATCAGTGATCCATTCGGCCAGTGCCCGGCGGCGATAACTGGTCCGTGAACCGGGCGGGGGTGCGACTTGCCAGCGTGCCGCGCTGTCCGCCGTCGGCATCAGCACTTGCAGAAAGCTTTGCGTGGCCACGGTTTCCTTGTTGTCGACGTCGCCGCGCTTCAAGAAATACGTCGCCGGCAAAAAGTCGTCGCCTTGGGTGTGCAGTCTAATCGCCGGCAAGCCCTCGGTCCCGACCAAGACCTTGACGAGCTTTGGCCTCGGCATATTGGGGATGTGGATCGCGACTTTCCCTGCGTTCGCGAGCTCAAATGCTTCCTTGGCCTTGCGGTAAGCATCCGGGTCGCGGGGCAACTCCATTTCGCTGCGGACCGTCGTCGTGAACGTCGCCAACAGGCGATAATAATCGCGCTGCGGGATCGGGTCGTATTTATGATCATGGCAGCGGGCGCAGCCAATCGACAGGCCCAAAAACGCGGTGCCCAGCGTGGCCACCTCGTCGTCCATTTCGTCATAGCGCTGCTTTTCAACCTCGTTTTTGGTGATCTGCGTGCTATGCACACCGGCCGCCAAAAACCCCGTGAGCTTGACGGCGAGATTGTTGCCCGGCTCGATCTCGTCGCCGGCAAGCTGCCATTTGACAAAGTCGCTATAAGGCAAATCGCGATTGAACGCCTCGATCACCGCATCGCGATAATGGTAGGCCGTGGGACGGTCGTAATCGTGCTCGAAGCCGTGCGATTCCGCGAACCGAGCGAGATCGAGCCAATGCGCGCGCCCAGCGTTCGCCGTAGTGCGGACTGGCGAGCAAGCGGTCGAGCAAACGGGCGTATGCGTCCGGCGACGTGATCATCCACGAAGGCCGTCACGTCCTCGGGCGCGGGCGGCAGGCCAAGCAAATCGAAGTAGGCGCGGCGAATCAGTTGCTCGCTTGCCGGCGGCTGGGATTGGGCTCGATGCCGGCAGCTTCCAGTTTGGCGAGGACGAAGCGATCGATAGGCGTGCGGCACCAAGATGGCGTATTTGTTTGAGGTGGGTTGGGATTGAGAAGCGGCTCGAACGCCCAAAAATGTTTCGCTTCGGCGGGTAAAACCTTTTCCGTCCAGCGTTTCTTTTTGGTAGGTGCGTCTTTGGCCTGGGCGTCAGTCGGCAAAGCGGCGGGCACTTCTTAAGCGCGAACCGAATGAGCAGCGATAAGCGGCAGGACGAAGACCAATACCCATTTGAAAGCGCGAGCCATGCCACATTCCCACCACGACATTGGTGACCGCCGCCATCTAACAGAATAATAGCAGTGGGAACGCAGGTCAAAGAGATTTACTCCGATCACGCGGCGCACTTTGAATCGGCATCAGCGGTGACATGTTGCTTCCAGCGATTGTGCAGCCAGAAATACTGCTCGGGGGCGGAGCGGATCACGCGTTCAAGCGCCGCGGTGTATCGCTGGGTGATATGGCGCACGCTCTGTGCGCGCGGACCCGTGTACTCTTCGGGAAAGATAATGTCTTCGACGACTACCTGGTAGCGCATCGGCTCACCGACTTTGCGAACGCCGACCACTAGGAGCGCCGCACGATGTTGCAGCGCAAGCACGGCGACACCCTTGTGCGTGGAGGCACGCCGGCCGAAAAAATCGACCCACAGGCCGCGCGGTCCGGCCCCCTGGTCCGCGAGCACCGCCACTTTGCCACCCTGCGCCAATGCCTCGTGGATTTGGCCGAGGTCCTTCTTGGCCAACATGGTTTGACCGGTGCGCTGGCGAAAACGGCGTAGAAAGGCTTCCAGATGGGGATTGTCCAAGGGACGCGACACGGCATAAGTTCGCAAGCCCAGCGCACCAAGCCATAACCCGCAAGTTCCCAGTTGCCGAAATGGCCCGTGACGATCAGGACCGGGCGATCCGAACGGAGCAAATCGAGGATGTCCTTTTCGCGGGCCCAAGTTGAAATAGACTCGCGCATTCCGCCGGTGCATCTTGCGCGGTAATTGGCTCATCTCGACAAGCAATGTAAAAAGATGGCGGTATGTCGCAAAGACAAGCTCGTGAAGTTGCTTCTCCGAATAACGCCCTGGAAATGCTTGACGCAAATTATCAAGGGCGACCAGGCGATGTCTTTCGTCGACTTGAAAGGCCATCCAAGCCAAAACCGAAACCAGGGCGCGAGCCGTCACATGAGATACCGTCTGGAAAAGGCAAACGGCGAGGCGGACGGCGAGGTAAACCAGGTAATTGAGTGCCGGGGATTGCTTCCTGGGCATCCAGAAATCCCTCTAACGTAACCGGGAAGCTTGTTGGGTGACAAATACGTGTCATCGGCCGCAAACCTCCTGGGCCTTTAAGGAAAGTCATAGCGCGCGGAGAGCCGAGAGCGGCTCCCGACTCTGGATGAAAAGAAGAGCCACCGATGGAACACGGATCAAACACGGATAAGGCAGGAAGGGAAGAAAGGTGGCTACGTCATTTCCCGTTCTTTTCCCTGTTTAATCTGTGTTCGATCCGTGGCTACGCATTTGTAAGTTTTACCCCTGTGTTTGTAAATTCTGCCAAGCTCGGGGATCTGGGCAGGCTCGTCTTTTTTCAAGACGACGGTTGTGTTATGGTCCCGCCGTCTTGCCGGTGAGGGCGCCGCGTCAATGCGGAGCGTGTCTCGCAACCGCTCCTAAGCACACGCGTCCTAGCTGGCCAAGGCACTCAGGGACACGGAACGTCCCTCAGCCCCGGCGTGTGACCCAAGCCGCCGGCCGATGGTGAGAGGAGGACTCGCCGATGCGTCAATTCGCGCTTTGCAAAATCGGTGCGCTCATCGCGGTGACAATCTGGTTGGTAGCCACGCCGGCCCGGCTCGGCGCCGGCTGAGGCCCCTTGGGATGCGCCCCGCCGCCGGGGTTTGGCATCCCACAGTACGGCAGTGTGCCGTCAACGCCGTTTCCACCGCAGAACATCAGCTTTCCACCGCCCGGCTATGCGCAGCAGCCCGTCCCAAATAACTGGGCCGCTCCGCCACGCACGGCGCCGCCGATGCCCGTGATGGCAGCCCTCGCCAACGGCCCGGGCAATCCCAGCACTGCGCCACGGCCAATCGTTCGCATGCAGGCGCCGGATTCATTGCCGGCGCGTCCGGCGGCGCCTGCGGCTCCGCTCGTGCTGCCTAGTCCCGAGGCGCTGGGCATTCGCGTCGGCAGTGCGGCGCCGGCGGCGCCTATCGTCATTGATTGGAACAGCGCTCATGCACGCCTGCAGCGCCTGGGTGCGCTGGGCTTTCACATGGTTCATTTGTCGCGCGGGTCGGTGAAAGTGACTTTTATGCTTCCCGAAACGGGAGGCCGCGCTCACGAAATTGAAGTGGAAGCCGACAGTGAAACGGCAGCGGTTACCGCGGCGCTCGAGAATGCGGAGTCGTGGGCCGTGGCGCGAAGATAGCATCGGCGCCTGGGTGGCACGCCCTGAGGGTACTCCCGAAGGGCGTGGGCTGACGTAAAACACGCCCTTCGGGAGTACCCTCAGGGCGTGCCACCCATCTATTGCTTTTTCAATGTCTTCGCCAAGTCGCTACCGACGCCGGCCGCGCTCGTTCGGGTGGGAAGCACGGCTGCGATCACTCGGGTGCTCCTTTCGCGGAGAACCCGGCTGATTTCTAGCGTGCTGCGAGTGTACCGAGCGCCGCCCATGGGCGTGCCCCTGATGCCTGGGACCATGGTCGGCCACGATTTGCTTGTAATCGAAGTCCGGCAACGTCACGCGCGGCAAGCGCTGGCCGATCTGGCGCTGGATCTGCGCCAGCGACTTTTCTTCTGACGGCGCGACCAATATGAAGGCGTCTCCCTCGGCCTTGTGGCGAGCCGTGCGGCCGATGCGGTGGACATAATCCTCGGGCACGTGCGGCACGTCGTAGCTGATGACGTGCGTGATATTGTCCACATCGAGCCCGCGCGCCGCGATGTTGGTGGCGACGACCACTTGATAATCGCCTCGACGAAACCCTTCCATCACGCGCCGCCGCTGCGGCTGCGTCAAATTGCTATGCAGCTCCGCCACCGCGAAGCCATCCATGCCGATTTTTTTGGCGAGCCGGTGGGCGGATTGCTTGGTGCGAGTGAAAACCAAGACGAGCGGCATGTCCGTGTTGCGGAGCAGATGGCGCAGCAGCAGCGCTTTGAGGTGCTCGGCAACCGGATAGGCAGCTTGGGTGATGCCGACGGCGGGCGCACTGCGCCGTCCAATTTGGACCACCAGCGGCTCGCGCAAAATCTCACCGGCCAGCTTCACGATGATCGGCGGCATGGTGGCCGAGAACAACAATGTTTGCTTGCGCCCGGCAAGCGGGCGATGATGCGCTTTAGGTCCGGCAGAAAGCCCATGTCGAGCATTTGGTCGGCTTCATCGAGAACCAGCGTGTGGAGCTGATCGAAGCGTGCTTGGTTTTGCCGCATGTGATCGAGCAGCCGGCCCGGCGTGGCCACGACGATGTCAACGCCGGCGCGTAGAGCCTTTTCCTGCGGCCCCATGGGTGCACCGCCGACGATGAGGCCGACCTTGAGGGGCGTGTGATAGCCCAGGCCGAGACTGACGTCGGTGATCTGCTGTGCCAGTTCGCGTGTGGGCGTGATAATGAGAGCGTGCGTGGTTCCGCGCGGCGGGTCAACAACCCATTCATGATCGGCAAGAGAAAAGCCGCGGTTTTGCCCGTGCCCGTCTGAGCCGTCGCGATCAGATCGCGTCCCGCGAGCACCGGCGGGATGGCCTGAGCCTGAATAGGAGTTGGCTCGGTGTAGTGCATCTCCCGAGTCGCCTGCACCAGGGAGGCATGCAAACCGAGCGCCTTGAATGGCATGAGGATCTCCGAAGAACGCCTAGGCTAAATGAGCCACGCACGTAGTAAGCGGGTTTCCTTGCCGCATGCGGCGGCATTAACCGCTTACTGCGTGCGCGGCTCTTTGTGCGCAATGTATGGTACTGTTCTATGGTTATTGACACTTGGCAACAGTTCCGCCGCCTCTTGGCTCATAAGAGATGCTTGCGTTTGCGCAGAATCCATTCAGCCGAAAGGAGACTGAGGACGAGCACGAAAACCAGCCAGTGATTCCAGATCAAGAGGGGAGGCCGCGGCGTGCTCAGGGAAACGCGGAAGCCGGGGGGCAAATCGTGCAAAAGGCCGTCGGCGCTTGCGAGCGTGTAAAAGTGACCCTGAGTGGCTTCGGCGGCTTGAGTCATTTCCTCTTGATTCATGCGCAAGCGGTCCAGTTCGCCCGGCGGCAATTCGACGGTCGCCTCGGCGCTCGGTTTTTCGCCATCGGGTTGTTGCTTGCTGACATCCGGCGTGGTGAGGCGGAAACGATATTTCCCCTCACGTGCGCGGCTCGTTTGCGCCTCGAAGGTGCCGAAGCTGCCTTCGAGCTTGGCCAAGGAAAGGGTCTGAATTTCCGGGTCGGCAGGGGCACCGTCGGGTTGGGCGGGAGGTCGATATTCAACAGTGACTTTAACATCGCTTTTGGGCGCGTTTTTGACGGTGCCGCCGCCAGCGACCGCGACGTTGGGGGGGAAGGTGACCGTGACTTTTATCGACTCGCCCGCGCGATAGGGTGTTTGCCGATCAAGGCGCAAATCCGTTTTGCTAATGCGGGCGCGCGATAGATACCGCGTCGTTTGCACCCAGAAATTGTTGAATCGGCTTTCGTTCTCGCGAAAACGCCAGCGCCAAATCTCGTCCACGCCAATGAACATGCAGCGCCCGCTGCCGACGAATTGTTCCACGATCAACGGCAGGCGGCTGTCTTGATTGGGCGCGCGGCCGAGCCCTCGTTCAGTCGGATGCACCGCCAACACTTCGGCGAGCGGCTTGACGCGATAGCCGGACGACCACCAGTACATCGGTGCCAACTTTTGCCAAATGGCCTGGTTTTCGCCTTCGTCGGACGAGAACCTGAACATGGAATGGAGCCGGCCGATCGGCGTCAACTCCATGCGGAAGGGCTTCGCCCGTTCCGGCGGTTCGGGCGGCGTCTTGCCGAGCGGCTCGATCGGCAGAATATCCGCGAGCGGCGTGTCTTTATAGGCGTGAGGCGCGTAATTGGGACCCGCGAGCATCAATAGTCCCGTGCCGGCCTTGCCTGTCTTGCGTCCTTTGCCGTCTTCGCCGCGCACGAAATCGACAAGCATTTTGAGACGATCTTTGCCGAGCAGGCGCGGATCGACGTCCCCCAAAATCACCACGTCATACTGCTCCAACTCGGCGCGCAGTGGCCGGGAAATCGGCGAGAGCGCTTTTGTCGGTGCGCGCGAAGTCCGGGATCAGCGTCGAGCAGCAACACGCGCAGTTCGATGGACTTGTTCTTCTTGGCATCGGGGTTTTCACGTTCGAGCAGGCTTTTGACAAAGCGATATTCGTAGCGGGGCTGACCCTCGATATAGAGCACCTTGGTCAACTTGGCGTCGACAATGTCGATCGTGCGTTCGAGGCGCAGGTTGCCGCTACCGGGCGACTTCTCCCCGCGTTCGGACTTCGGCGCCTCCACCTCGATGATGAAGTGCTTGCGGCCGACCTCGGTGGTCTTGTAATCGAGCTTGAATTTCTTGCCGTTGGCATCCACTTTGACCGCCACGCGTGCCAACTCTTTTTCCTTGCCCCCCTTCTCCTTCATTTTGAGGACCACGGGCACGGTCAGGTCCTTGTAACCTTGTCCGGTCAGCCGGGCTCCGAAAACGATATTGTCGTGGACATACACGGTGTCTTGCACGCGCAGGTCTTGCAACTTCAGGTCGCGGATCTCGTGGTCGTCGCCGATGCCGACAAAGAACAGCGGCACGCCTTTTTGGGCGGCATAGTCGCCGACTTGCTGAATCGTCTCGTCTCGGTGGTCACGCCATCGGTGAACATGATGACCGCCGCTAGCGACGAGCCGCGATAATGGTCGATGACCTGGCGCAAAGCGGTTCCCAGGCGGCTGTCGTGTCCCTCGGCTTCAAGGTTGGCGACGGCGCGATGGGCGCGGGCCAATGCCGTGGGATCGGCGTTGTCGTTGATGTCCCCGGCGGTGCCGCTGTCATCGCTCAGTTTGACCGCGCGTCCTTCATGATCCAGGTGATAAATATGGATCTTGCTGCGCCGCTGGTTGAGCAACATCTTCGAGCCAATCGTGAGTCGGGCTGTGCCAACAACGCCTTGCACAAGCTGCAGGCGCGTCGGGTTCCAGGCCGCCGAGTTGACCGTGGCCTAATTGGTTTTGCCAGAAGCGCAAGCGATCCTTGAGCAGATTCAAGTCGGCATGCGGCGTGTCACTGCCGGCGTTGGCTCTTGGCGGCGATGTCGGCTTCAAGCGTCTTGATTTTGTCCGGCAGCGTATCCAGCAGCAGTTTTTTGATCGGCTCGCCGAGGATTTTGGCGCGGTCGCGGATCTTGTCATCTTGAAAGACGTCCGGCTCGCCCATGCTCCGCGAATCGTCGATCAAGACGACGACATCCGGCCAACCTTGGCGGTCGAAGCGCAGTTGAAGCTGCGGCAAAAGCACCGACAGGGTGAGCAAAATCAGGAAGATGCGCAAGCCCCCCAGCAGAACCTTGTACGCCGGATGGATGGTCGGGCCTTCTCCACGATAAGTGAAAAAGATCAGGGCGATGGCGCCGACGGCGAGTAGGCCCGCCAGCCAAGTTTCGTCGGCGATGGCGGGCAACCAGCTTTGGCGCTCCAGATCCCAGCGCGTGTTCTCGCCGGACGGCGGCGGCGGCACGCCGAGCGCCTGCTTCCGCCCAGCCACGCACGCTGTCGGGAAGAAACCCCAGAAAGTCTCCCGTCCGGGCCGCATGAACGAGCACCAAGGCGCCGAGCAGAAAAACCACGCCTGCCGCCGCAGCCACGGCAATCGGCCAGCCTCGCCCAGGGGCCGCCTCGCCGGTGACGCCGCCCACCGCGCTATAATGGCCGAATTGCCAGGCGAGAATGACTTCAGCGACAATCAGGATCAACGCGAACCACAGCGCCCAGTGCGCCAAGATCGGCCCCGATGGCGCCGCGCTCGGCCGGCACGTTCTCAGGCACCGGGCCGGCGGTGGAGTAATCAGCCTGGCGCGGGTCCAAGACGACTTGATAGTCCCAGCCGGGAAACACCTTCTGCATGACTCCCTTATCCACGCGGCTCAAATCGCTTTCGCTTCCGCCGCCGTCCGGTCGCGTCGCAGGGAGCATTGACGGCGAACAAGTACTCGCGCGGCTCCGAGCCGACGGTGACCTTGTAAACGCCGCTATAATCCGTGTCCGCAAAGCGAAAAACGCTCACATCCTCGACGGCCTGCGTGCGCACCAATTCGCGGCTTCATGCCCGCGACCGGCACATGAACGGTCACATCGACTTCGTCGCCGGCCGTGGGCAAATACTCTTCGATCGGCTGACCCACCGAGACTTGCTTGCTCTCGCAAACGCCCCGACGCGGCCAGTCGCGTCGTTTCCTGCATCATCGCACCATAGCTCGGCGAGCCGGGCCAGCTATTCCAATCCATGTTCAGCGTGGAGGTAAACAACAGCACCTTGCCGCGGTAGCGTGCTTGCATCCCCGCCAGGCGGCTGCCGTCTTTGCCGCGCGGCAATCCACCGGGAATGGTGCCCAAAGGCGGGTTCCACTCGAGCAGAGCCGGATCGTCGTTGGCCAATGTCTTGTCGAGCGGCGTCTTGGTCGAGGGTGTCCAATTCGGGCACATAGGTCAGTATGGTCCGAACCTTGGTGTCGGTCGCGGCCTTCGCCTGAACGTACTGGCGGAACCGGCCCGTGCGCAAGCTGATGCGATCGTCGTCGTCACGAAAAGCGATAGAGCGGCGGCAGCAGAAACTGGTCTTCCTGGGCATTGAGCGTGAAGTGGTGGTCGGACGGAGCCAAAACTTTCTTGACAAGCTTGGCGGGCAAAAGCCCGGTGCCGTCTTTGTAAAGGAGACGGTTGTAATTGTCCAAATTGTCGGCGGCGCGATCGCCGAGAGCAACGACGATGCCGCCGCCGCGCCGCAAATGGCCTTCCAGGCGGCGTAACTCGCCGGAGCCGAACTGCGGCACGTCGCATAGGAAGATGCAGTCGTATGTCGCCAAGTCGGCCTCGCTGGTGTCGACGAACTGGGCGGCGCTGATTACGTTAGGCCGGAGCGGCGCGAACTTGGGTTCGCTGCCGCGGGGAAAAGGATTGAGGGCCAGCTTGAGGTATTCGGTGGCCCGGTCATAGGGGTCGGCCGCCGGCTTGCCGTTGACGAGCAACACGGGGATCGTGTCTTGAACCGTGATGACGACGGAGCGAGCATCGTCCGGCTCGAGATCGTCCCCTTCGAGCTTCACTTGGAGCGCATAGGTGCCCGGCGCCGCGAACTTGTGCGTGAAAATAATCGGTCCGCGCTCATTGGCCTCAAGGTTTATCGACTGCGAATCGACGGCACGAAAGCCAAACGGCGGGTCGGATTCCACGCCTGCGCCCGGCCCACCAAAAGTTCGCGCGCAAGGCGGCCCGCGTTCTTTCCGCGCTATAATTCTGCACCATCGCCTTGATCGTGACGGTGCTCCCCGTCGTGATGAAGGCATCCTCCATGCGCAAATCCGTAACGGCCACATTTTTGGCATCGTCGCGCCCGAGATCCACAAAGATGGTCCGGGCATGTTGGGCGATGTCCAAGTGTGCCGGGCGGTCGCCGCCGCGCGTTCCTTCCGGCCTTGATTCCTCCGGGGGAACATTGAGCCAGGTGGACTTTTGCATGTCGGTGAAGAAATAGACATTTTGCACGGGAAAACGGCCGCTGCCTTCACTGACCTTGCCGGCGACCATATTGAGCGTGGCGGGCACGGATGCGTTGCCATGGCTGGCGTGCAGTTGCTCGATCTCGCGAATCACTTTGCGGCTGTCGTGCGATACTTCGCCCACGATCCAGACGGGATTGTCCTTCATAAGTAGGACGCTGAACCCGTCGCCGGCGGGCGCCTCGTTGACCTTGTCGATGGCCATCTGGCGGGCTCGATCAAAAAGACTTTTGCCCTCGGTCGTCAAATTCATGCTCAAGGAGCCGTCGAGCACCAGGACGTGGTGCGTCCGCCCGCCGCGCGCGCCTGGACGCCGGAGCCTTCGGGCCAGACATAAGCCCACAAGTTTTCCGCCCACGGCATGACGCTGGCCATGGCAAAAACGATCAGAGCGAGGAGTGCCATGCGCACCAGGAGCAAGATCAATTGCTCCAGCCGCATGCGCCGGGTGTTTTGCTTCTGGGCGGCGAGAAGGAAGTCGCATGGCCGCCCAGGAAACGATTTTGTAACGGCGGCGATTGAGGAGGTGAATAATGATGGGCAACGAGACGGCACCCGCGCCGGCAAGCAAGGTCGTCTCCCACAACCCAAAGAACGCGAATAACGCCATGAAGAGAATCCGCCCGCCGATGAAGTCCGTGCGGCGGCGTCAGGCCCCGCTCTGTTATTTTCCGTGACAAACCCCGAAGTGTAAAGAGCCGCGCACGCAGTAAGCGGTTTTCGTCTGCGCATGTCCAAAGTCGCTTACCGCGTGGGCGGCTCTTAGCGGCCTTCGGTTGCCTGATCCAGCAGCGTGCGCGTGGCTTCCACGAGCCTTTGGCAATGCTCGAGCGCCGGTGCGCCATACTTGAGCGCCAGCACGCGAATCGCTTCGGCCAGACGCAGACTTTCCTCCGCTTGAGCGCGTGCGCCGCCGCCGGCGCCGAGGCCTTGGCGGAGTTGATCCAGGACTTGCGCCGGTGGTGGTTGCTCGAGGCGCTCCTCGGCCTTGGTGCCCAACGAAAGGGCCATCTGCTCCCCCGCGCCGAGAGCGGCGGCCACGGCATCCAACAACAGTTGCTGCGTTTGCCGTTGGCCGAGCGCCTGTTGCAACAAGTCCGCACCCAGGCTGGCGGCAGCCTGTGCGAGCCGTTTGTCGTCGGCGCTGAAACCGGCTATCGGGCTTGTGCTTGTCGAGCAATTCCACGATAGCGTGAAGCCCCGACCCCACCGTCATCGGCACCGCGAGCACCGTTTGATGGCCTTGCTCGAACGGCTGCAACTCCAATGTGCCGGTCACGCTCAAATCTTGAACGACGCAAGCCTCCTGCATGCTCACCGCGGTGCCGGCCAGCGAACGGGCAAAAGGAACAAGCTCGACATGGAGTTGTTCCCCGCGGTCGTCATACGCTCGGCATATTTCCGCCGGCTGGCGGGCTTCGTCGTAGCGGCGCACCAGAAGCACTCCTTTTTCGCCCCCGTCGCCTCACGCAAGAACCGCACCAGACCGCGCACCGCGTCGGACAAAGGCACCGGTTCCTGCAACGCCGATGCCGATTGCACCAGCGGCACGAGCTTGGCGACGGCTTCCCGAAAAGCGACCAGCGACTCATGCAGTTGCCGTGCCCGCTTGGTGGGCCGGATGTGATCCAGTTGCCGTTTGACGGCGTGTAAAAACGTGTCCCGGCTCAAATCATGATTCTTGTCCAAATAATCCCGCACACCCATGCGCATGGCGTCGAGCGGCGTCGCCTGATTGGCGTAGCCGGTAACCATGATGGCCACGATGTCGGGATGGAAAGCCGCCAGGTCTTCGAGCAATTGCAGACCATCGTCGCCGGCGCCGAGCGCCCAATCGAGGATGGCCAGGTCGATCGGGTGCGTATTAGCCAGTTTGAGAGCGGACTCGGCGTCGGCCGCGTCAAGAATTGTGCAATCCAGGCCGGCTCCCGTGAGCCACTCACGAAAGGTGCGCCGCACCGGCTCTTCATCGTCGACGATCAAAATGGTCTCGGTCGCAGTCAGCCGCCATCCGCACGCCTCCCATCCTGAAGGCCCACCGCCTTGACACGGTGCGCGGCGAGTCCCAGGAGCCTTGACTTTAGGGGGCGTCGCCCGCGCTGGCAACAGATTCTTTGAGAGTGCGCGGCCAAGAAACGAAAAAAAATCGCCGCGAGTGCGACTCACGGCGGTTGGCAGGCTGTTTTAGTTTATGTTAGGACGCGGTAGTCAGCGTGTTCGAGGTCTTGGTGAAAGTCTTGTTGGCGTTGGTGCCCAGGGACGTGATGGAAATGATGCAGACAGTAATGATGAGCGCCAACATCACGGCATACTCGACGGCGGTCGGCCCATCTTCGTCAACAACAAAACTTGCGACGGCTTTTTTCAAGCGCAACAACATGACAAATTCCTCGTTTCGACATTACTGAGGGCAGCGGCACATGGGCGGAGTCATCACTTGCCACATAAAAACATAGGTCGCTTTTCGAATCATGTCAAAATATTCAGGAAACTCCATGCCCACATCATTCCTGATTGCGAAACAATTGGGCGGCCCGCACCAGGTACTGCAGTCCACTTAACGCCGTCGCCGCCAGCATGGCGTAAATCAGCGCCGTGCGCGCCGACAGCAAAAGTTCCTGCTGCGGGACCCTCAGGGCCAAAAAAATGGCGAACAGAGCGGCACATTGAAGTACCATCTTGATCTTGCCAAGCCAATCGGCGCCAAACGTGGCGCCGCGATTCTCCAGATAACTGCGCAGGCTGGTGATGATCAACTCGCGGCTGACGATTACCGTGACCATCCACGCATAAACGCCGGAGGAGGCCGCAACTGGCACCAGAAATATGAAAGCGCCGCAGATGACAACCTTGTCCACCAGCGGATCGAGGTTGCGGCCCAGCGTGCTCGTCAAGCCTTGCTTGCGGGCCAGGTAGCCATCGAGCCAATCCGTGACCGCGGCCAGTGCAAACACCAGGATGCATGGGATCCACAGTGCGTATTCGATCAGCGCGAACAAAACGACGCCCAAGACGAAACGGGCCGCCGTCAATTGATTGGGCAGATTGAAGACGGATGGCTGGCGCGGCGTCATGGTCGTGGACATCGACTACCTCAGTTTGGCCAAGATTACCGCGCCGCGCCCAACGCTCGGCCCACGAGATCATAGTCATCGCTCGACGTAATCTTCACTGATACCAGATCGCCCGGCCGCAGATTCTTCCCCTTGACGCGAATCAGGCAATCGATTTCCGGCGCATTGGCGTGCCCGCGCATGCACGTGATTCGGCATTTCCGGGTCCGGGCCGTCCACGATCACCTCGACCGTCTTGCCGATTTGGGCGTGGTTGTAGCGCAGGTGGACTTCTTGTTGTGCGCCCATCAACCGAGCGCGCCGCTCCTGCTTGATTTCTTCAGGCAGGTGGCCGTCGAGCTTGGTCGCCGGTGTGCCTGGCTCGAACGAGTACGTGAAAACGCCGGTGCGCTTGAAGCATGCCGACTGGACAAAACCGACGAGTTCCTGGAATTCGGCCTCCGTCTCGCCCGGAAAGCCCACGATAAAGGTGGTGCGCATTGTCAGATTCTCCAGTTGCGCACGCAATCGGGACAAAAGCTCCTCGATCTCTTGCCGGCGCACGCGGCGCTGCATCCGTCGTAAAACACGGTCGTTGACGTGCTGGAGCGGCATATCCAAATAAGGAATGATCTTGCGCTGAACCGAGAACGCCGATCAATTCATCGGTAAAAAAGATGGGATACGTATAGAGAATGCGAATCCATTCGATGCCCTCGACCTGATCTAGCTCGCGCAGCAAATCGGCGAGTGCGCACCTTGCCGTAAAGATCGAGTCCATAATAGGTCGTGTCCTGCGCGACCAGGATCAGCTCGCGCACACCGTCGGCGGCCAGCTCGTGCGCCTCGCGGATGACTTCCTCTATCGCCTTGGTCACGTGCTTGCCGCGCATGCCGGGGATAGCACAAAACGTGCATGTGCGATCGCAGCCCTCGGAGATTTTGAGATAGGCATAGTGGCGCGGCGTGATGCGTAGCCGAGCCGTATCTTCCAGCGCCCGCACCGGTGCCGGTCGAAAGAGTGAACGTTGCTCGTTGCGGCCGGCAAGAGGCGCGACCCACAACTTGGCTGATTTCCTCGCGGCCAAAGACACCGACGATATGGTCCACGCCAGGCACTTCGGCGAGCAATTCGTCCTTTTTGCGCTCTGCCAAGCAACCAGCCACGACGACCGCGCCGACTTTGCCCTGTGCCTTGAGTGCCAGCATTTCGCGGATCACGCCCAGCGATTCCTGCGTGCCGGCTCGATAAAGCCGCAGGTGTTGACGATCACGACGTCGGCACCATCGGGGTCCGGCGTGAGTGCGCAGCCGTCTTGGGCCAGTTTACCGAGCATGCG
This sequence comes from uncultured Planctomycetota bacterium, assembly GCA_963750865.1. Classification (GTDB taxonomy): domain Bacteria; phylum Planctomycetota; class Planctomycetia; order Gemmatales; family Gemmataceae; genus CAVVSQ01. The sequence continues at coordinate 1,675,273 of CAVVSQ010000001.1, read as the reverse complement.
TTCGGAATCGACCGTATTCTTGGGGCAGCCGAGGCTGACGAAGGCGAACGTTTTGCCCGCCAAGATACTTGCGGGCGAGGTGCCGCTGCGGACTGGTGGCGCCACAGTTATTGGTAGATTTTGCGTCTTCATCCAAACAGTTTATCGGAAGGCATCGTGCGAAGAAAGGCGGGTCGCTTTCCTTTGTGATCGTGAATGCACGGACGGTTCAAGATGCGAAATGGATTCCGTCAGCATGAGGGACACGCTTTCCAGCTCGTCAGGAATATCGGTTGAATTGCCAGAGTTTTTGAAACGGTCAAAAGGGAACGACCCGAACGTGGTCTAAGAGGTCGCTGGGAGGTGCCATGAAGGAGTTCCTCATTAGTGACTACCAAAAGGAGCCGCGCACGAAGTAAGCGGTTTTCCGCATTCGGACCGAACCGCTTACTTCGTGCGCGGCTCTTTCCTTTATAACGAAGGCCCAGCGGCGCCGTCAATCAAACTGCGCCTGCGCCGGATCTTGCTGGAAATAGGCGTGCAGCAAGTCATAAAGTTCCGGTAGCTGGTGACGCAGATCGCTCGGCCTTTCGAAAAAGCCCTCCGTCGCGACCGCGAAAAACTCGGCCTCATTGGTAGTGCCGTAAGGATCGAGGACGGTCCCGTGACCATGTTGCGCGGCACGGCATAAACGCTGGTATTCGTGTGCCAACACGGTTTGCCAACGCTTTTGCAAACCACGGGGCAGCGGCGGCACGCCGTCGGCGGCGCCGTTGAGCATGTCGAGTTGATGCGCGAACTCGTGCAGGACCAGATTGCCGCGTTCGCCGGTTTGCCGCGCCTCCCGAACCACGTCGGCCCACGACAGAATCAGCGGGCCGCGATAATGCGCCTCCCCCAGGCGGTCGCTCTCGTCTTCCATGACGACGCCGCCGACCATTCTTTGCTGCGGCGCGACATAGGCCTGTGGATAAATCAAGATCGTTGGCACGTTGTCGAAATAAAAATCCCGCCAGCCCAGGAGCAACAGGCACGCGAGCGCCGCCACCGTCACGCGGATTTCGTCGGTGATCTCGACGCCTTGGCAACCCTCGAACGTGCGTTCCGCGATAAATATCCGCGCAATCGCGGAGCTTGGTTTGATCGGATGGACTCAATTGGCGATAGTGGGCGACGTTCTCAAATTGCTCGCGCCAATGGCGAGGCATTGGTTCTGCCAGCAAGCGGCGTCGGCGGCGGTTTTTCAGCCATCGGAACAGCATCTTAGCCTGGCTGTTTGCTCAAGAGGGGGACGATGTGCGAGCGCACGAAATCCGGTTGGTAATCGCCGTAATGCTTGCCGTCATTGCCGGCGGCGCGGTCGCCGGGCTCCCAGGGACGCTGATGAAGCTTGCCATAAAGTTGGCTGTCCTCGGGACCCGTGGCAATGCATTGAAACCCGATGCGGCCGCTGCTCGGCCCCCAGCGGCGGTCCGAATTGCCGAGAACGCCCGTCCAGATTCCCAAATAGGCCGTATCGCGCCGGCTGTAAAAGACATGCAAGCCGCATCTGACTGCGTGAAGTGCCGGCCGCACGTCATACGCAGCCGACAGCGAGGGAGCCAACAGAAACGCCCGCTCGATGCTGTTGGGCGGTAGGTTTTCCAAGGCGGTAATGAGCACCGCGGAGCCGGCGCTATGTGCGAGCAGATAAACGGGCACGCCGGGATGCTCCGCCTTGTATTGGCACACGATTTGTGCGAGTTTTTCTCCCTGAAGGCGGGCATGGGCATAACCGACCTGATCGGCAATGATTCGGCCAAAGCCGTGCGACCATTCCACGGTCACGATTTGCTGAGACAGATGGTCGTGCTCCGCAACCGACCGAATCGTCTTTGAAGAACCCTGAAAATTGCCGGCGCCGTCGATGGCGAAAACTACCCCAGCCTGCGTAACCGGCGCCTTGTAAGAAATAAGATTAAGGCGGGGACTGGCGAACCGGCCACGCTTAAAGTGGCCAGTCCCATCCAGACGAGACAAACAGATGTGAGTGCTTCGTTTCCGAACGAGGCATCAAGTCTCCCAGGGCCAAGTGCGCTGACCCGATCCACCAGACGATTAGACTTCAGGTGGGCCACCGTTTCAAGTAAGAGCAGGATGCCGCCATGGTGCTCAGGTATCTTATTCTGTTGCTGCTTTGCCTGCTGCTCCAAGATAGGCCCTCGACCCGTGCGGACACCTACAATCTAATCGAGCCGCAAGCCGTCGCGGTCGTCCAAACGCGCATTGTCTTCAAGAATCAAGAACTCCTACGTCAAGAGCTTTTGGCCGGCCTGGTCTTCGCGACTTCTCAGGCTTTCCCAGCTTCCGTCCCGTGGTCTCCGATGCATGAGATCGGCACCAAGGATCTCTACCCGGTCGATTTCCTACTTCATTATCATCCTCTCCTCTTTTTGGAAATGTCTCTTGAGAGATATAAACGTGAAGTTCGCGGCTACTCGACGCGCTTTCTCAAGCGCGAGCGCATCGGCGGCACGCTTAATCCTCCTGAAAGCCTTGATGTCTGGTTCCGCGAGCAGCCGTTCAGTGTGTGCATGTATTGGCTCGACGGTCGACTCAAGCGGGACAGAAAGCCGCTGTACGTGGCCGGTGAAAACAACGGGAAGCTGCTCGCCCGCGGTGCCGGCCTCGGCAGGTCTCACGGCATCTGTACCAAGGATGTTGATGACGCCGAAGCCAAAAAAAATGGCCGCTATACGATCGACCAGTTTGGTATCTACCTGGGAACGAAGCGGACGGTGGCGTCGATGCGCAAGGCCCAAGAACGCGGCGCCCTGCATTTGACGTATCAAGGCATCTTCGAAGTCCCGCAATTGGGCAACCGCGCTTGTTATAAGCTGGTGCGGACGCCGTTTGATCCCCCCGAAGAAGAAGGGGTCAACGAGTTGACCATCTACCTGGATCGCGAGAATTGGCTGCAAGTCGGCTCCGTACTCAAAGACAGCAAGGGCCAACTCATCGCCGAGTATTATTTCCGCGACCTCAAGCTCAACCCGCAGTTCAAGAAGGATCAATTCACCCGCGCCGCGCTTTAACCGATCCAAACCCAAGCCGCGGGATGAGGTACTCCGAATCCCGCGGATACCTCCTTCACCCAACTGAACTTGTTCCGAAACTTGGCTTCCGCTATGACCGTGCTCGACCGTATAGGACTTCCGCATCGTCCTGAGGAGAGCATTGTCATGAAAACGGTGTTGTCAGCGATCAAGTCGCGGCCGGCGCTGATGCGCAAGGGCATGATGGCCCTGATGATGATCGGCGCGACGGTGGCTGCATTCTATTGGGGCCGATTGGGGGGCACCTCAAAGGTTGACGCCCAACAGGTGGCGAATCGGCTTAGCGCGGTGGGTCAAACGCCGACGGCCCCATCCGATTATTCGCGCCGCGTGGTCGCCTACATCTTCGAGAATACGCCCATCACCCGCGAGGATCTCGGGGAATACTTGATCGCCCGCTATGGCCAGGAACGCATCGAGTTTTTGATCAACCGGCGCCTGGTCGAGATGGCCTGCCAGGGCAAGAACATTCGCGTCACCGATGCCGAAGTCGAGGCGCAGTTCCGCGAGGAGCTCAAGGGGTTTGGCCCCAACATGACCGCTCAAGACTTCACCAATCAGGTGCTCAAGCGATTCAACAAATCGCTCTACGAATGGAAAGAAGACGTGATTCGACCGAAGCTGCTCCTGGCCCGGCTCTGCAAGCCGATGGTGGAAGTGACGCAGCAAGATCTCGTCAACGCATTTGACGCCAAATATGGCCCCAAAGTGCAGTGCCGCATGATCGCGTTCAAGCCGGACGATCGCCACATGGCGGAAGTCTGGGCCAAGGTCAGCCAAAGCGAGGCAGAATTCGCGGCCCAGGCCAAGGTGCAGTTCATTCCCACGTTAGCCGCCAAAGGGGGCGAGATCTCGGCGATCCACAAGCATTTCGGCGACCCGAAAGTCGAAGCCGCCGCCTTCGCGCTGAAACCAGGCCAGGTCACGCAACTCATGGAGATGCCGGACAAGAACTACATCGTCCTCAAATGCGACAAGCACATACCGCCGGACTTGACCAAGTCGTTCGATTCCGTGCGTCTCGATCTCGACAAGGAAATGCGTGAGATTAAGCTGGCCCAAAAGATACCCGAGTATTTCGCCCAACTGCGCAAGCAAGCTCACCCGCGCGTGCTCATCACCAACCAGGTTCCCCAGGAAGACCTCGAGCGAGACACCCGCCGCGAGCTCAGCGAACGGCCCGATGCCCTCATACCGCATGGGACGGCGCCGTCGGGAAATTAAAATCGCCGCGCCTTAAAGAGCCGCGCACGCAGTAAGCGGTCCGCGCTACCACTTACTGGGTGCGTCGCGGCTCTTTTCATAAAACGAACACCTAATGGAAGCGCTCGGCATTTCTCAAATCGACAGCGGCCATTGGGCCGCTCTATGTGCTGCATGGCGATGAAGCATTTCTCAAACGGCAAGCCATGAAGGCCATCAAGGCACGGGCCCTCGACGCGGACGGCGACGACCAGGCTGTGGCGACGTACGCAGGTGAAACGGCCCAATTCGCCGACGTCTTTGACGAGTTGCAAACGCTTCCCTTCTTCGCGAAGCGGCGCGTCGTGGTGGTGGAAGCCGCCGATCCCTTCGTGAGCCAATTCCGCGGACAACTCGAAAAAATCATCGATAAGCTGCCGGCCAGCGGCGTACTGGTCCTGGACGTCAAGGCGTGGGCCGCATCGACAAGGCTGGCGAAGATGGTGAGCAGCGCGGCGACGATCGTCTGCAAGGCTCCAGCGGACAAACTCGTCTCGTGGTGCACCGAATGGGCCGCGGCGGAGCATCAAAAACAACTTCCCGCGCCCGCGGCGCGCCTTCTGGTTGATTATGTCGGCCCCGATATGGGCCTGCTCGACCAGGAAATATTGAAATTGGCGATTTATGTGGGGGAGCGGAAAAAAATCGACGCAGCCGACGTCGATCGTCTGGTCGGCAACAATCGCGAGGAATCCACCTGGAAGGTTTTCGATGCGCTGGCCGCCAATCAGGCGCCCGCCGCGCTGGCTGTGTTAGATCGAGCTTTGGAGCAAGGGGAAGCGCCCCAGATGATCATGGGGGCCTTCGGTTGGCAGTTGCGGCGCCTGGCGCAGGCGGCCCGCTTGATCGGGCAGGGGATCAACATGCGCGCTGCCATTGCCCAAGTCGGCTTGCGCCCCTCGGCAGAGCAGCTCTTGCGTCACATCGGCCGCGAACGGGCCCACCAGCTTTATGATTGGCTCGTTGCCGCCAACATGGATTTGCGCGGCGGCAGTCCTCTCCCCGAGCGCACGATCCTGGAGCGGTTCTTAATCAAGCTCGCACAACCGGTGGCCTCCAAAAGGTGACGCTACGCCGCCAGCGCCGCGGGCTTTGCCTGACGCTGGTCGAGCACATCCTTGAGCAGCCGGCGGAATTCGTTTTGCATGAGCAGATGCGTGCCCGGTTGCACGCGCGTGACCGCCCGAATCGTCATGTCGCTGGGAGTCAGTTCCACGATTCCCTTGACGATCGTCTCGGCCAACACTTCACGCCGCGATTGACGCAGGCGATGGCCTGCCTCGGCCATGTTGCGCAGCACTTGATCGACCGGTGTTTGCGTTGAAATCTTGTAGTCCACCACCGCATTCACATACCCCTTGGAGAAATTGATGACGCTTTTAATCTGCCCGTTGGGGATGATGTAGAGCTTGCCCTGCTCGTCGCGCACTTGGGTATGCCGGATGCTGACAGCTTCGACGCGTCCTTGGGCATCGCAGATTTGCACGATGTCGCCGACGAGATACTGATTCTCGAAAAGGATGAAAAAGCCGGAGACGACGTCCGTGACCAGGCTTTGCGCGCCCAAGCCGCACGCCAAGCCGAGGATGCCGGCACCGGCGAGAATCGATTGCGTAGGCAAGCCCATGACACCCATCATCATGAGGCCGGACGCGAAATACAGCCCGTATTGGCAGATCGACTGAAGCAGCGGCACGAGCGTCTTGCCCATCTGGTCTTCTTGCCGATCCTCGTTGTACATGTCAAAGGCTTCGTTGAGCAGCACGGTCGAGAGCTCGATGACGACGCGCGTCACGAAGAAAATGCCGATGCACTGCACGATGTGCTGGCCTAGATGGTTTTCGCCCTTGGGTCGAAGGACGCGGATGAAGTCGAGCGCGTCCACGCACAACGAGGTCGCCGAGATATAGACGGCCGCCTCGAAGCACTTTTCGCCAAAGGGAAACAGCCGCTTGACGCGATCCCAATAACGGGTGACCTTGGTGTCGTTCAAATGGTGATTGCCCAGAGCGGCTAGCGAATGCGAAAGGGTGCGACAAGCCAGGATGAGAAGGCGCGAGACCATGAAGATGGCCAGCATGCGGATGGAAAAACCGATGAGCCAATCGACCTGCCCGTTGAGGTGAACGACGAAGCTCGCGACCCAAACGCCGGTGAGGAGGACCGTGCAGATCGCGAACCGTTCGAGCAAATTGAACCAGTGCTTGACGGTTTGCTCGTGCTTGTCTTTGTGTTCCTGGTCCGTGATGCTCGGAGTATTCAACTCGCCGATTTTGAGTCCAGCCGGCGCCTTGAAAGGAAGATGCTTGAGGGCGTGCGCTTCGAGGTTTCTCTTGAGCCGGCGGACGAGGCGGACGCCGAAATATGCTCCGATGGCCACGAGCACCAGCTCACCCAGCCCGACGCCCATGTCGAAAATCTCGGGCCCCGTCAGTTCGCTGTACCAGGCCTGGACGTCATGGCGGATGTCGTGCCCCATAATTGATAGGCGACTCCGCCGACTACCGAAAGAAGCATGAGACTGATGGTAGCCCAAAACAAAAAGGCACGCGCTCGGCGCACTGCTTCTTTACTGACGCCGTCGAGCCAATGCAGGCCCGTCCAGCCAACGATTTGGCTGCCGCCATGCATGATGACCCCGCGCAGGATCAATGAAGTCACATAGATGAGTCCGAGCAGGAGATGCAGGCCGATAAGGTTGGCGAGCAAGCGATGGTCGGCGAAAGCGCTGAGGTTGTTGAGCCAGTCCATGGTCTCCTCCTTGAGTGCGCGCGATCCAAGAGTCCACGCCTGGATCAGACAAGCCCAAGCTAATGTACTGGAAAAAATGTGTCAAGCGCGGGTTCATCGATGTCAGGCGCGTGAGCCGCAGGCGCTGCGAGCCGCAGGCGCTGCGAGCCGGACGCAATGTGACATTTCTCTTGGGGCCTGACAACCCAGGTGCCCACCTTGACATGGTTGCCCGTCCTCGTTAATTTGCTTTACTTAAGTGGCAGTGCATTTCCTCCCGAGTCAAGGACGGCTCATCATGCAACTCATCGCGCCGGATATTTTGTCGGATGCGTGCGGCCTGTCCGTGGCGTTGCTAATCTTCGGCATGGTTCTCGGTCTGGCCCTTTGGCTGTTTGGCTGGGCGGCGCACCGTTTTTGGATTGTGCTGATCACGACGGTGCTCGCCGGCGTCTATGGGCTTTATGATGTCGCCATTTTTCGCGCTCAACCGTTTATTGCCGCACTGTTGCTGGCGCTGGTAGGCGGGTTGTTGGCGTTAGCGCTGGTCCGCGTGCTGTCGTTCCTCGCGGGGGGCATGGTCGGCCTGTTGGCTGCGCAAGCGCTGTTTCCCACGCTCGATCAACCGATCTGCTTTTTGCTTTCCGGCTTAATAAGCTTGTTTCTCTTTCGTCTGTCGATGATGGCGCTTACCAGCTTGGCGGGCACCGTTTTGCTGGGCTATGCGTCGCTGAGTCTGCTGGACCATTATGGCAGCATGGACGCCGTAACCTGGACCGAGCAAGGTAGAATTCTGCTCAACTGGATCATTGGCTTCATCGCCGTTCTCGGCTTCGCCCTACAAGTTCTCATTGACCGGCGCCGCTCGCGCGGCGAAGGCGGCGACAAAAAGAAGGATTCCGGCTCGTGGGACATTTTGCTGGGCCACGGCATCAAATGGGGCATCGGCAAGAAAGTCAAAAAAGCCGGCTGACCGCGCACGAGCCTGCGCACGAAGCTAAGCGCGAGGTCGAACCAGCCACGCGGGCGGTCAAAACCACGCCGCGCCCAATCCGCTTACTTCGTGCGCGGCTCTGTAGAATAAACCCATGCCGGCAATCGCGCACATCATTGATTTCCTCAAGGATCTCGCCCCTTTGTCCCTCGCAGCGCCCTGGGACAATGTCGGCTTGCTTCTGGGGGACGACTCGCTGCCGCTCCGCGGCGTCATGACATGCTTGACCATGACACCGGTCGTGGCCCGCGAGGCGATCGATGGTGGCGCTAATTTGATTGTCACGCATCATCCGATTTTGTTTCACGCCATCAAAACTTTGACCGCCGCCACCGCCGAGGGGCGCATGCTGCTGGACCTGGCCGGCGCCGGTGTGGCCGTCTACAGTCCGCACACCGCATTTGACAACTGCGCCGGCGGTATCAATGACATCCTAGCCAGACGCCTTGGGCTCCTTGATTGCAAGCCGCTGCAAGATCAACAAGGACCGCCGCAATTCAAGATCGTGGTCTTCGTTCCCGAGCAAGATTTGGCAAAAGTGACCGATGCTCTGTTCGCGGCAGGCGCCGGCAACATCGGGCAATATAGCCAGTGCAGCTTTCGGCTGCCCGGTACCGGAACCTTTTTCGGCTCGGACACCACGCATCCATCGGTCGGCGAAAAAGGGCGTCGAGAGGAAGTGAGCGAATGGCGTTTGGAGGCGATTTGTCCCGATGGCGCTCTGGCGGCGATTCTCGCGGCGCTGCGCCGGGCCCACTCTTATGAAGAGCCTGCCTACGATGTCTATCCACTGCGCGCTCAATCCAACCGATGCGGCGTCGGCCGGCTAGGAAAATTACCGCAAGCCATGTCCTTGCAAGCTCTCAGCCGAATCGTCAAGACCGAACTTGCCGCGAATTGTGTCCAAGTGGTAGGAGAGCCGGAGCGAACCATCCGAAACGTGGCCATCGTCTGCGGCGCGGGCGGCGATTTGCTCGGCGCTGCCGTCGCACGTCAGGCGGATGTCCTCCTCACCGGCGAGATGCGCTTTCACCAAGTGTTGGCCGCTCAGGATCAGGGGTTAGCGCTGTTGCTACCGGGTCATTATGCGACCGAGCGCTGCGGCGCGGTTGAACTTGCTGAACGCCTCGAAACGCAATTCCCCGGCATCGCCATTTGGCCTAGTCGAGTTGAGGTCGATCCGCTGAGTGTAGTGTCGTAATGTGGGACGGCTCTCCTGAGCCGTCCTGCCCAAATTGGACGGCTCAGGAGAGCCGTCCCACAAGCCGAGGCTGAAACCGGGAGACTCTAGATTGTAAAAAAATCCACCGATTCGCCACGCCCTTACCAACTCCCCGCGAATACCCCAATCGACAAAGCCAGTGGCTACTGTCACTTGATGCGACGATTTTGCCTCTTCGTTCTTTGGCGCTGAATGTGCATAGACGCCGACGATACCCTTTTTTTCGTCACTGCCGCAAGGAAGTGGCAGTCCGCTATTTCAAGGAGCGATCGGCATATGAACAAGTCCCTTATACCCCTCACGGCCATTGTGGTGCTGGCCACCGGCTTTTCGTTGAATTGGCTGCAAGGCAGTGCGCCGCAAGCCAGTAATCACCGCCTGTCCATGCAAGAACTGCGCACCTCCGAAGCCGCTTACCGTCACCGCCATGTTCAGCCCATGCACTGGCGCGCCATGGTGTTGCAACCGCACTGATGCCGGGTCACTTTTCGATGGTCCGGGACGTCGCATACAAAGAACGGCACTTGTGGCGTGAGCATAGGTTCAATGGGTCAAGGAGTTTGGCGATGAGCATCTTGCGTCGATCAGTGAGCGTGGTGTTGGTTGCGCTGGCGGCAGTTGGCGTGGCGCGTTCCGAGGGAGATGAGGACGTGCGCGCCATTATCGCCAAGGCGATCAAGGCCAAGGGTTCCGATGCCAACGAAGCGAAATTCAAAGGCATGGAAATGAAGGGTTCGGGCACTTTCTACGGCCTGGGTGAGGGAATTCCCTTCACCGGCGAATGGCTTATAGACGGTCATTCCAAGATTCGCTGGACGTTGCAAATCAAAGTCATGGACCAGATGTTGGCAATCATCCACGTCATCAACGGCGACAAAGGCTGGCAAAAGATCAACGATGCCGTCACGCCGTTGCCCGAAGCCGAATTGGCGGAGGAGAAGGCGGACCTTTACGCCAAATGGGTCGCCTCCCTGACGCCGCTCAAGGACAAGGCGCTTCAAATTGGCGGCCCTGGGCGAAGTAAAAGTCGGCGACCGACCCGCGACCGGTGTTCGCGTATCCCATGCCGGCCAGCGCGACATCAACCTTTATTTCGACAAGGGCAATAGCCTGTTGGTCAAGACGGAATTTCAGGTGAAGGACGTGAAAGGCGGGGGCGACAACGAGGTGGCGCAAGAGACGTTTTACAGCCGTTTCAAGGAAGCCAATGGAACCAAATTCCCCACGAAAGTCGACATCAAGCGCGATGGCAAACAATACGTGGACGTTGAGATGAGCGAAGTGCGGCCGCTCGAGAACATTGACGACTCGCTGTTCGGCCAGCCCTGAGTGCCGCGTCTTGCACGGTTGAAAAAGAAATAGCCACGGATGAAACACTGATCGAACACGGAAAAGAGGGCAAATTGGGTGGTTTCAAGCCCCCGGATTTTGCTTGTCTTTATCCGTGTTGCGTCCGTGTTTGATCCGTGGCTTTCTGCTTTTCCCACATTTGCAGGCGGTTCACATTGCTGTAACGATTCAACCTGCTTTAGGGATTGTGCCGATAAAACCAGCAAGACGGGCAGCATTCGTATTGGATGGAGGATGGCTATGTGGCGAACGCTTGCTAAGTTATACCCTGCTGCTAACCGGCGCGGGCGCGGCACAGGCGCAAAGCGTCTCCCTGGGCGAAGCGCCGCTGGCAAAGAGTTGCTATCGCAATGACTTGTCGATGCTGCTGACAGGCCACATCACCGTGCAGCAGGAAGGCAAGAATCACACGCTCAAGCAAAACGCCTCCGCGCACCATGAATTCCTCGAACGCATCCTCGAAGGCGCCGACCTGGGCACCAAAGCCGCGCGCATTTACCAAACAGCGGGCGCGACCATCGGCATCGACACAGACGTCGCCAAGCGATCCTTTCGCCCCGACCGCACACTCATGGTCGCCCAGCGTTTGCGCGGACAAGTGGTGACCTATTGCCCGCAGGGCCTTTTGACATTTGAGGAAAAAGAGCTCACCGAGCATTTCGACACGCTCGCCGTCCCCGGCCATGTTGCCCGGCAAGGACATCGCCGTCGGCGGCACCTGGACCGTTGCCACGCAAGCGGTCTTGGCGCTGTGCGACCTCGACGGCTTGGTGAGCGGCAGCTTGACGGGAAGGCTCGCCAAAGTGCAGGGGGACGTCGCGGAGGGGACCATCGACGGGATCATCAAGGGCATCGGCATGGGCGCGCAGGTGACGCTGGAAGTCAAGGCACGCTTCGCGTTCGAGCTCAAGGAAAAGCGCATCATCGCCGTCGAATGGCAACAACACGATGAACGCCTGCAAGGGCCGATTAGTCCGTCACTCACGGCGGACGTGACTTACAAACTCAAACGCACACCCATCCTGGAACCGAATGAACTGAGCGAAATCGCCCTGGTGCGCGCCCTGGCTGTTCCGCTAGACAAGATGAGCAATATCGCTTACCGCGATCCCAAGGGACGTTTCGACTGCGCATTTAACCGCCAGTGGCACCTGGTTGGTCAAGAAGACAAGCACGTCGTCTTGCGGCTCTTGTCCGAGCGCGGCGACTTCGTGGCCCAGGCGACCATCACGCCGTATTTGAAGGCGTCCGGCAACGCGGATGTCGAAGAATTCGCCCGTCTGATGGCCGGCACGCCGGGCTGGGAGCAAGAAGGCGATCTTTTGGAAAAGAACGCCAGCGTGGTGGTGGCCTCGGACAGCAACATGAAGGTGATGCGCGTGGGCGCGAGCGGCAAGCTGAGCGGCGTGCCGGCCATTCAATACTTCCATCTTGTCACGGGTCCACGCGGCGATCAATTGTTAGTCACGTTCACCATGGATCCCAAGCAGGCCCCCAATCTCTTGTCGCACGATTTGACGCTCATCCGCGGCATCACGTTGCCGCAATGAACGTGGGACGGTGCTTTGAATGAGGGACGGCTCTCCTGAGCCGTTCATAAGAGAGCGGACGGCTCAGGAGAGCCGTCCCACATGCATAGAGCTGTCCACAGGACAGAGCCTTCCCATAGGACAAAGCCGTATCAGAAACGGGGTGCCACGGGCAGCTTGCCTGCCCGTGTCGGCGGGCGGAGGCTCCCGCGGGTTCGCACGGGCAGACAAGCTGCCCGTGGCACCGCGAAACCCGCTTTCCGACGCAGTCGGTCTACTTCTTCTTCGCCGGCGGCGCTTGGGATGGCGGCAGTTGCCCCGCCGGAATGAGCGCTCGCCACTGGGCTTCAGAGCGCTCCCGCGCGGCGGCATCAGCCACCGCGGAATACGGGATGCCGCGCCCCGCCGGCACCAACTGATACAGATGCCAGGCCCCTAGCTCGCGAATGACCAAGTTCGGGTTCACCAGGTAGTCGATGAGCAATTCGTAGCGCTCGGGGCGGCGGCGTTCGGCTTCCGAAAACTGGTGCATCATTTCCATGATGATCTCGGCTTGCTTGTAGTTGTATTTCTCCTTCAGCAGCTTAAAGAGTTTGTAGTCGTTGTCGCGCGACTGCGCGACCCAGTTGCGCAGCGCTTCGATGGCGGCCTGGCGCACGTCGTCGTGCTTGGATTGATCCAGCGCCTCGAGAACGCTGGGTAAGTCGTCAATGGCAGCCAGGCTGCGCACCGACCAGCCGGCGCGTGCTGGGATTGGACGACGACAGCGCTTGTGCGAGGCCGACGTCAACGTTGCCATGCGCCAGTTGGGCCGCAAGGTTATCGCGGGCTTCAACCATGCTGGCACGCGCCTCGAGGTTTAATGCCCGGCGGCAGGGGTGGCTTGTTGAGGCGTGAAATCCAGTTGCTTTTTTTGTGGGAGCGGCCCTTTGGCTCCGCTAAGGCTGTTCCACAGCATCAACGCCGGTCCGGGCGGCGCGGTCATGGTGAATGTTTCGTTGCCAGTCTTGAAAAAGACGGTCCCAGTCAAAACGACGCAGGCCATGTCGGCCGTTGGCCCAATCCGACTAGGGTTTTTGGGATCTTTGTAAAAAGGCTCCGTCGGCGGATAAGTGCCCCAGCGGTCGATGAGCAGGGCATCGCCTTCATCGGGCAGCGTGAAATCGAAGAATTCCTGCCGTGCCAGTCACGTTTTTATCGCTGGGGATCCGCGGATTCTCAAAACGCACGCGGACGTACACCGGCTTGCCCTTCCGAGTGGACGTGAATACGACCCGGCCACGCCGCAGCAGCATGTCTAAATCCAGTGGCGCGTCGTGCGGTATACAGTTCCACGTAACTTTCGCCAAGACCAGGTATGGCCGCGACGAATTCCGGCATGTTGCCCCATAAATCGAGGCGCACGCCGCGATTGGTTTGCACGACGCTGCGGCTGGCAGGCAAGCTCACGAGCGGGCGAGCCGAGACGACCTCCGGCCGCTGAGCCGTGAGCCGTTTCCATTCGATTTTTTTATCGGGCACCGACTGGAGCAGAATGCTGCTTTCCTTGGGATCGGGAACGTATTGGCCGATGGTTGCTTCGCGATCGTTCGCAGGACCAAAGGCAACGTCCATGGCAGGAATGAGCGGCGGCGCCGCCGGGCTCCGTTTCCTTCTTTGGCGGGTTGTTCTTGTCGCCGTCCGGTTCCTTTTTGGCGCTGCTCGCCTTGTCTGCGTTGTTATCGTTGTCGATCGCCTTGGGAGGCGTCTTGTCCTTGTTCGGGTCCGGGATGGTGTGGCTGTTATCGGTGTTGATTTTTTCTTTGTTCACTTCCGCCAGAGCCAGCGCCATTGTCCACCCGTTCCATGTCCCTGCCGGTCGGCTTCAAGATTTCAAAAATCGCGAGTGCCAGGAGCAGGGCAGCCAAGACACCGCCGCCAACCAGAATCAATGGATTGCGCCAGCCGCCTTTAGTGCCTAGCGGCGGCAGGCCCGAAGCGCAACGTCTCGTCGATTTCGCTGCTCTCTGCGTAACCGGGCTGTGCGGCCCGTATCCGCGGAGAGGCGGGGCGGCGGCCAGGTATGGCCTCCGGTCCTTTAACCAGTCCAATCATCCGCTGGGCCGCGGCGGCAGGCGGCTTGAGCGGCTCGCCCAAGATCAGCGTCAATATCTGATGGCAAGCGGCTACTTCCGCAAGATGGACATCGGACGACAGACAAATTTGCTCGACTTCCGCCGCCTGATCGGGCGTGACTTCGTTGTCCAAATAATCGGCGACGGTGTTGGGGTCGATGTTGCTTCCCGGCCCGCTGGTGGGCGGTGTGGTTAGCCGCCGGCGACGCGTCACTTGTTTGATGCGATCGATCAACTCCCGCGCCGAGTCGCTCTCGGCCACCTTTTGGCCAATCGCCTTGGCCTCGGCAGGCTCGAGGGTGTCATCCAAATAAGCCAACAATGTCCGCAATGTCAAGCGCAGGCTCACGGTTCTCACCTCCAAAAGGTTGCCACCAAATAATAGTGGCCACTGCACGCCTCTTTTCGTTCAAAAAAACGGAACACAAATGCACAGAAGCCACGGATGGAACACGGACAAAACACGGATGATACAATGCAGAGGTAGCGGCGAATGCTTGCCATTCCATCCGTGTTTGATCCGTGTTCCATCCGTGGCTACGCATTCTTTGGCGAGTGCCCGAAATCCGGGGTCCGTTCACCTTGACCCACTCCCGTCGCCTCCTCTATAGTTGCGCAAGGTTCATCGCACTGCCGTGAACTTTGGAGGTCTGGCTAAGATGAGGAAAACCTGGGCTATTGGACTGGTTGCATTTATGTTGGCGGCTTTGGTGTTGCCGTCCGCATTCTGCCAATTTAGCTTCAACGAGCGCGAGGTGAAGTCAGAAGTGTCGGCGCTCGACAAGGCGGACGTCTGGGCCTTGGATTTTCGCTTCAAGGATCCCCGCCTCATCAAAGTCAATTATCCCGGGAAAGGGACACGCATCTTTTGGTATTTGTGGTACCAGGTCATCAATCGCACGGGGGAGCCGCGCACCTTCGCCCCGGGTTTTGAGCTGGTTACGCTCGATCACCCCGGCGTCTACAAAGATGAAGTGTTGCCCACGGTCATTGATGCCATCAAGCACATTGAAGATCCCGACGGGCTATCAAGACATCAAAAATTCGGTGACCATTACGAGTGCCAAGATTCCCGTGTCCCAGGCCGCCGACAAGGCTTTCCCCAAGGCCGTCACCGGCGTGGCTGTGTGGGACGCATCGCCCGCCGATCTGAAGAAGCGCGATTCCGAGAACAAGGACTTGATGGACTGCACGCGGTTCAGCATCTTTGTGCGTGGCCTGTCCAATGGCTTCGTCACCGTTGACCCCATTGCACCGGGATTGCCGCCCGTCACTCGGCACAAGACGCTGCAGCTCAATTTTCGCCGGCAAGGCGATCGTTTTTCCACGGATTCGCGCGACATCAGCTTCGTGCCGCCTGCCGAATGGATTTATCGTGCCGAATCCCGGGCGACTCCATAAGCTAAAATGGACCGCGATGATCGTATTTCGGCGTGACCGAAAGGCAACGCTCGCATAAGCGGACCCAGGACAGCAGAGGATTGAGGTTATCTAAACATGGCTCATAAAAAAGGCCAGGGCTCCAGCCGCAATGGCCGCGATTCGCACAGTCAGCGCCTGGGCATCAAGATCTACGGCGGCCAGGCCGTGAAGGCCGGCGGCATCATCGTCCGCCAACGCGGCACGCGCTACCATCCAGGCCGCAACGTCGCACGCGGCAAGGATGATACCTTGTTCGCTCTTGCCGAAGGCGTGGTCGAATTCGTGCAGGGTGGCAAGCGTATCAACGTCGTCGCGGCGCCGGAATGAAAAGAGCCGCGCACGAAGTAAGCGGGTTATGCCTGCGGCGCAAGGATAACCCGCTTACTTCGTGCGCGGCTCTTTTATAAACTTTGCTTAACAACTTCTCGAAACGCCTGGATATGTCCCGGTGTCGTCCCGCAACAACCGCCCACCATCGTGGCACCCGCCTCGAGTAAGCTTGGCACACCGGCGGCCAGTTTTTCAGGGCCCAGTGGATAAACACCATCTCTTGGCGTGCCGGCATTGACGCGTGCGAACAACGGCAAGGAACTGACGGTGCGATAGCGCCTCAGTATTTCGGCGCACTTTTCCATCGTCATCTCCCGGCCGCAATTGACTCCGAGCGCGACAACCTTCATTGCTGTCGCCGCACGCGGCAATCCTCCGGCGAGACGCCGCGAAATGTCCGCATGGCGGCACCGTCAAACGTAAACGACAGCAGCGCGGGTTTCGAAGTCGGCAGCGATGCGTTGACACGGAGAATGACTTCTGCGTCGGCAGGATCGGAAAAAGTCTCCAAAAGAATGCCGTCGGCGTCGGCGCAGGCTTCGAGCATAGTTGCGATAGCGTCATCAACAACCGGATTCGGCGCATTCCCCTCTCCCCTGTACTCGGGGGAGAGGGGCAGGGGTGAGGGGGCGGATGTACCTTGCAAAATCGTGGCGCCCGCGTGCGGGGGGCTGTCCCCCCTCACCCCGGCCCTTTCCCCCCGAGTACCGGGGAGAGGGGGAAATTCAACGCATCGCGGATATTGAATGGACCGATGTCGGCCAACACCCAACCGGCGCCGGCCAGCGCCAAGCGAGCGTGCATGACGCCCGCCACAATGACATCGCTTATTACCGATTTCGGAAAATCAGCCGTGGCCGGGTCTGAGGTACTCCGAAGGCCCGGTGCGGTGCCGATCCGGGCCTTCGGAGTACCTCAGACCCGGCCACGAGCTCGGCTCACTTTGGCGGTAATGCCGACCCAGCGCTACGGGATTCGCTTGAAACGTATTGGTGACTATGACAGTTGCACCGGCCGCGACGTAGGCGCGATGGATTTGTTGGATAACGTCAGGCCGCGTGATGTTCCACGCTTCGTAGCATTCGCCTGCGCCAATTCCGGCGCCCTGCAACTGGGTGCCCATGGCCCCGTCCATAAGGAGGATTTGGCCCGAGCATAGGGCCTGGGCCAAGCGGCTCATGCTCCGTACTTGCCGAGGCGACCGGCGTGGGCCATCGCAAGGGACATGACGTATTTCGCGGGAAATTGGCCGAGACCGCCGCGCAAGCAATAGGATTCGCCAAACTCCACGACGCTATCGGGCCTTGAGGATCGAGCCCAAAGCAGCACTGGGACGGGATGCCAGCTGTGACTCTTCAGTTTGCTGGGCGTGCTATGGTCCCCGGTGACGACGAGGACGTCGGGATTTAGGCCGCGGATACGGGGTATTTCCGTGTCGAGCCGTTCGATCATCTCGACCTTGGCGGGGAAATTGCCGTCCTCACCGGTGCTGTCAGTGTACTTGTAGTGCAGGAAGAAAAAGTCATACTTGTCCCAGAGCTTTTTCAGCGTATCCACTTGCTCGGTGAGTGTGGCTGCCGGCGTCGACGACATCCATCCCGACCAGGCGGGCCAAGCCTTTATACATGGGGTATACGGCGATACACGCGGATTTGAGGCCATAAACGTCTTGCATGGTGTCGATGGCGGGATAGCGGGCGAACCCCCGCAACGTGACCATGTTCGTAGGTGCGTCTGCCCTGAGCACTTTGGCCGCCTCGGCGATGAACTGATTGACCGCCTTGGCGGTGTTCTGCGAGTTGGCGTCCGCGCCGGTTGCGGCCAATGGCGAGACCCCGACTTGTTGGGGATCGGTGTCGTTGACTTTGTCACCGAGATTCTCACCACGCAGCACGACGACAAAGCGATGTTCCCGGACGGGCTCGATGAAGACTTCGAGGCCCGGCAACTTGATCGCTTGCAGCTTTTCACACATCGCGATGCAGCGTTCGGTGGTGGGCCGGCCGGCGCGGCGATCCGTGATGAGCCCTTTGCCGTCGACGGTGCAGAAATTGCCCCGCACCGCGACATCGCGTGCACTCACCTGAAAGTTGATACCGAGGGCCTCCAAGATGCCGCGGCCGATGCGGTATTCGAGGGGATCATAGCCGAACAGGCCGAGATGCCCCGGTCCACTGCCGGGCGTTATGCCCGGAAGGACGGGGATGGTAAGGCCGCAGATGCCCTCGCGCACGCAGGCATCCGAGATTTGGCGTGCGTGCCGACTCGAGCTCGGTTTTGCCGCCCATCTCGACGGGCAAGCCCCCCAGGCCGTCGGCAACCACGAGAACGATTTTCGAGCTATTATTTTCACGGAGTTCGCGAATCAAGTGGTGAATGTTCATGAGTGGGAGTTTACCGGAACGGGGTCCCAGAGTACAGTATCTAAAACGCACGGGTTGCGCCCGTGGCGCCTGAGCCCCTTTTAATGGATTATTCTATGCAATTACCTGACGAGGCCATCTCTTACCAGTATCAAGCGCTACTGGTGCCGACGCTTGAGGAATGGACGCCGGCCGCCGAATTGCGGGCCGCCAACTTCCTGCCGCCGAGTCAGCTAAAGGATTTGGAGCCGCGTCTTTTGCAAGTGCGGAGCAAAATCGCCACCGAACGCGACCTCAAGGCGGCACCGTCCGACGCCGCGCCGCTGGACGCCGGCTTCATCGACTTGCCCCAAAAAACGCTGGACGCCCATCGCCGCCAGCCGGAGACGAGCGTCCTGGGCCGCATCTCTGGCACTCGCCGGCAAACATGCGCGAGGAAGTCGATCGTGTGGTGGTCCTGGGCATCGGCGGATCCTATCTGGGCGCCCGCGCGTTGTTCGAGGCGCGTGCGCAGCGCTTATCACAACGAGCTGCCGGCCAAGGAGCGTCAGCAGAGCCCGCGGCTTTATTTCGAAGGCAACAACGTCGACAACGATGCCCTGCAAGAACTTTTCGATCTTCTTCAGCTGACGTGCGTCGAACCGGAAAACCGCGCGGAACGCTGGGGCGTCGTCGTCATCAGCAAATCCGGCGGCACCATCGAGACCGCGGCCGCCTATCGCGCCATTCGTCGCGAGATGGCCGAATACTACGGCTTGCATTCGCCCCGCTTGACCCAACTGGTGATACCTGTCACCGGCGCGACCGGGAAACTGCGCGACTTGTGCAAAGCCGACGGCATCAAGGAGGCCGACATCCTTACCATCCCCGACGACGTCGGCGGCCGGTATTCGGTGTTCACTCCCGTCGGCCTGGCGCCGGCAGCGATCTTGGGCCTCGACGTGCGTGCGCTCCTGCTCGGCGCGGCTACCATGACCAAGAGGTTCTTCGAGGAGCCGTTCGAGCGCAATCCGGTTTTGCAGTACGCCGCCGTCAATCACTTGATGTTCGCCCAGAGACACAAACCCATTCGCGTTTTGTCGGTATGGTCTAAAAAGCTCGAAGCGTTGGGCCTCTGGTACGACCAACTCTTGGCCGAGAGCCTCGGCAAAGATGGGACCGGCCCGACTCCGCTGACGACCGTGCAAACGCGCGATCTGCACTCGCGGGGGCAGCAGCACCAGGACGGCACACGCGACAAGGTGATCAACAACCTGGTCGTGAAGTCGCCTAACCAGCCTCCCATCATGATCGGCATGGCCGACAAAAACCAGGACGATCTCAATCAGTTCAATCGCAAAAGTTTGCCCGACCTCATGAACGCCGCTCACCAGGGGACGAACCAAGCATATTTTGACGTCGCGCGCCCGACGGCGGATCTCATTTTGCCAACGCTATCCGAACATACGTTGGGCCAAATCATGCAAATGCTGATGCTCGCGACGGTGGTCGAAGGCCGGCTGATGGGCATCAATCCGTACGGTCAGCCGGGCGTCGAGGCATATAAGCGGAACATGAAGAGTTTGTTGAAAAGCTAAGGCTGTCAGTTAAGAATTGGCGAGCCGGAAGCGTAAGCGCCCGGTGTATTGTATTCTCGTCACCAGGCTCGGCCTGGTGACGCACTGCCCGGCAGGCTCCGCCTGCACGTATTCTTGAGGAACAGCGCAGTTATTGGGTCTCCAACAAAAAAGAGGCGGAGCCTCTCAAGCAGTGCGTCACCAGGCGGAGCCTGGTGACGAGGTTCGTTTCAAGGAGCCAATCTCATGGCTGTCGCCACGGAAGCCGCCCCCATTCATAAACCCTACGTTCCCGACAAGACATCGATGCCCGAGTTCACCTTGGTTCCCATCATCGTGGGAGCCCTGCTCGGCATCGTCTTTGGGGCGTCGTCGATCTATTTGGTTCTCAAGGTCGGCATGACGGTGTCGGCGTCGATTCCCGTCGCGGTCTTGTCGATCACTTTGTTCCGCGGCATGTCCAGACTATTCGGCCTCAGACCCGCGACGATCCTGGAAAACAACATCGTGCAGACCACCGGATCGGCGGGCGAGTCGATCGCCTTCGGCGTCGGCGTCACCATGCCGGCGCTGATGATCCTCGGCTTTGACATGAGCATCGGCCGTGTGATGTTGGTGTCGGTCCTGGGCGGCTTGCTCGGAATCTTCATGATGATCCCGCTTCGCCGCGCCTTCATCGTCAAATTGCACGGCAAACCGGGCGAGCCCGGCAAGCTGCTTTACCCCGAAGGCACCGCCTGCGCCAAGTTTTGATCTCGGGCGAAAAAGGGGGCACCACGGGGCTGACCGTGTTCCTGGGCTTCTTCCTGGCGTTTGGCCACAAGTTCGCCACCGAAGGGATGAACGTTCTTCAAGAGACGGTCCACTATCCGCTGATTTTCGTGAACAAGATGGCGATTTTCTCGGCGGAGATGGCTTCGGAGCTATTGGGCGTCGGCTACATCATCGGCACGCGCACCTCGTCGATCATGATGGGCGGCGCGGTGCTGGGTTATCTCGTCATCGCGCCGACGATCTATATGTTCGGCGAGAATCTGCCGGCACCGCTGGCGCCGGCCACCAATAAAACCATTGCCGACATGGGCATCCGCGAAATCCGCGAGAACTACCTTCTTTACATTGGCGCCGGTTGCGTGGCGGCGGCCGGCGTCATCAGCATGCTCAAGACGCTGCCGCTCATTTTTCGTTCCATCGCCTCGGGATTGGGCACACTGCGGCGCACGCGCGTCGGCCTGTCGGTAAGCACGTTCAAGCGCACGGAGGACGATCTGTCGCTCAAGGTGGTGTTGTTCGGCTGCCTGGCGCTCATCGCCGTCCTGACAATTTTTCTTGGCCAAGAAATCAACTGGGGCTCCGCCATCTTGGGTGCCATTTTGGTGATCCTCTTTGGCTTTCTCTTCGTCACCGTGTCATCCCGCCTGACCGGGGAGATCGGCTCATCGTCCAATCCGATTTCCGGCATGACGGTGGCCACCTTAATGATCACGTGCTTCCTCTTCTTGGCGCTGGGCATGACCTCGCCCGTGGAAAAAGTGCTGGCCCTGTCGATCGGCGCCGTCGTGTGCATCGCCGCATCCAACGGCGGGACTACCTCGCAAGATTTGAAAACGGGATTCTTGGTCGGCGCCACGCCGCGCCTCCAACAGTTGGCCATCATTATCGGAACGCTCACATCGGCGCTCGTCATCGGCGCCACGCTTTTGTATTTCAACCAGGCCGGCACCATTTACACCCAGAAAAACTTGCCCGACATCAATCTCAAGGACAAGATGTCGTCTCTGCACGAAACCGCGAACTACGAGGGGCAAACGTATCACGTCTGGCGGCCCATGCAGGGGGAATACGCCAAGGTCGAGGCCGGCAAATACTTGGTGGATGATACGGGCACCATACGTTACCTTGTCGATCCCGGGAATCATGGGCAAGCGCACCGCACGCGACGACGGCACCAAGGTCTTGCGCGAGTTCGAGGCTCCCAAAACCCAGGTCATGGCGCTCATTATCAACAGCGTCTTGGGAGGTAAGCTCAATTGGACATTGCTCGTCATCGGCGCCATGATCGCCGTCACCCTGGAATTGTGCGGCATATCGTCATTGGCCTTCGCGGTTGGGGTTTATGTGCCGATCCAGTATTCCGTGCCGATCTTTCTCGGCGGTCTGGTGCGCTGGGGACTCGATGCCTTGGCGTCACGCATCGCCTTGCCGGCTTCGACCGGCGACGTCGCCCTCGATGCTGAAGCGCGCGCCCGCGCGGAAGTGGCGGCGATCGCCAGGACGGAGTCCAGTCCCGGCGTCCTCATGGCCTCGGGCTATATCGCAGGCGGCAGCCTCGCGGGAGTGCTCATCGCGTTTCTCCAATTCGCGCCGAAGGAGTTCTTGGAGAATTATCTTGACCTCTCGAAACGCGTCGAAGGGATGTGGATCAACGGTCCTGACGCCGCCATCGTCTTCTTCGCCGTCTTGATCGCAATCCTGGCGATTGTCGGCTCGGGGAAGCTGTTTGCCTCGCGGCCTGACGAGCCAGAGTTGCGCCCGGACGCCGCCGATCCGAATGCCTCTTTGCCTCCCGAACCACCGGAGCCTTGGAACGTTTCGGCGAACCGAATCGAATAACTATAATAACTCGCGTGGCATACCTACACGGAGGCTTGACGACCATGAAACGTGCGTTCCCTTTTTCTCTACTAGTGGCATTGCCTATGACCGCGAACTTGCTCACCGCCGACGAAGGCATGTGGCTCTTCAACAATCCTCCCGCAAGCTGCTCAAGGAGAAATACGGCTTCGACCCGACCGAGCAATGGCTCGTTCACGTCCAAAAAGCCTCCGTTCGGTTCAACTCCGGCGGCTCCGGCTCGTTCGTCTCGGCCGACGGCTTGGTGATGACCAACCATCACGTCGGCCTCGGGGCGCTGCAGAAGCTCAGCAAGCCGGGCAAGGATTATGTCAAGGAAGGCTTCTATGCGAAGACGCTCGACGAGGAATTCAAGTCGGTCGATGAGGAGCTCAATGTGCTGATGGATATCGCGGACGTCACCGATCAAGTTAAAGCAGCCGTCAAGCCGGACATGACGCCGGAAAAAGCCTTCGAGGCACGCCGCGGCGTCATCGCCAACATTGAAAGTGATTCAGACAAGAAGACCGGCCTGCGCAGCAACGTCGTGACCCTTTATCAGGGAGGCCAGTATCACCTTTATCGCTTACAAGCGCTACACCGACGTGCGCCTCGTGTTCGCTCCGGAGCAGCAGATCGCGTTTTTCGGCGGCGATGCCGACAACTTCGCGTTTCCGCGCTACGATCTCGATGTCTGCTTCTTCCGCGTCTACGAGAACGGCAAGCCGGCCAAGATCGAGCACTATCTTAAATGGAGCCCGCACGGCGCCAAGGACAACGAGCTCATCTTCGTCTCCGGCCATCCCGGGCCACACCGACCGCCTCAACACGGTTGCCGAACTCGAATACCTGCGCGACATCGGCTATCCCTTTCTTGCTCCAGCGCCTCAATCGGCTGGAAGTGATGCTCATCGTTTATAGCGGCCAGGGCGAGGAATACGAGCGCAAGGCCAAGGATTTGCTCTTCAGCGTGGCCAACAGCCGCAAGGCGCGCGACGGCGGCTTGGCGGGCTTGCAAGACCCGGCGCTCATGGCCAAGAAGACGCACGGAGGAGAAAGCGTCTGCGCGGCCGTCGCCGAGCAATCCCGACTTCAAGGATGTCGACGGTGCCTGGGACGTGATCGCCAAGGTGCAGAAAATACGCGCCGCCAACATCCGAGAAATACACCATGCTCGAAGGCGGCGCCGGCTTCAACACGCCACTCTTCGGCTACGCCCGCACGCTGGTGCGCGCCGCCGAGGAGTTCCCCAAGCCCAACGACCAGCGACTCTCCGAATTCAACGATTCCGACAAGCCCTCGCTCGAACTCAAGCTCTTCTCACGCCGGCCGCTCTATCCCGATTTCGAATTGGCCAAGCTCGCCGATTCGCTGAGCTGGCTCTGTGAAATCGTCGGCTACAACACCAAGGTCGTCCAAGCCGTGCTTGACGGCAAATCGCCGCGCGAGCGTGCCGCCGACCTGATGCACGGCACCAAGCTGTACGACGTCGCCGAGCGCAAGAAGCTTTACGAGGGGGGCGAAAAGGCCATCGACGCCTCGCAACGATTCGATGATCCAGCTGGCGCAGCATCGTCGACAAGGAAAGCCGGACGGTCCGCAAGATCATCGAGAACCAGGTCGAGGAACCGAAGCGCCAGGCCTATGACAAGATCGCCCGGGCCAAGTTCGCCGTCGAGGGAACCAACACCTATCCCGACGCGACCTTCACGCTGCGCTCTGGCGTTTGGCACGGTCAAAGGCTATGAGGAAGCGGGGCAACAAAGTCCCGTTCGAGACCGATCTTCGCCGGGCTTTATGAGAAGGCGAAGGAGCACAACAACATGTATCCCTTCGACCTGCCCCGGCGCTGGATCGATCGCAAGGACAAGCTCAATCTCAAGACGCCGTTCAACTTCGTCTGCACTGCCGACATCATCGGCGGCAACTCCGGCAGCCCGGTCATCAACAGGGACGGCGAAGTCGTCGGCCTGATCTTCGACGGCAACATCCAGTCGCTGGTCTTGGATTTCGCCTACACCGACGAGCAAGCCCGAGCCGTTTCCGTTAGCTCGCCGGCAATACCCGAAGCCATTCGCACCGTTTATGACGCCGGTCCATTGGCCGATGAGCTCGTCAGCGGCGGCCGGAAGTAAGAGCAATTAACCAGCCACGGATT
Organism: uncultured Planctomycetota bacterium; assembly: GCA_963750865.1. Taxonomy (GTDB): domain Bacteria; phylum Planctomycetota; class Planctomycetia; order Gemmatales; family Gemmataceae; genus CAVVSQ01. The sequence goes on along the minus strand of CAVVSQ010000001.1, from coordinate 1,650,576 downwards.
GAACACGGATCAAACACCGATGATGCAGGAGTTAATAAAAGTCCACTCTTAGATTCAGTTTCGGTGTTTGATCCGTGTTCAATCCGTGGCTCACATTTTTAACCTTTGCCCTGGACAAGAGCGAATCCCCGGATTATTGTCTGCGCACCGTTTGTTGAGTGGCCGGTCCTTTCGTGGAAACCGGGGTGCGCCATGGCGAGACTTTGGGGATTGTTGGCTCTCTTCCTCATCGCAGGGTGCTTTCCGGCGCAAATCTTCGAGGGAGACAAGACAGCGCTAGTGGGAGACAATCCGTTCGGCGTCGAGGCGCCGCCCCCGGCGCCTACCAAGGCGAGCTACGCGCCGGCCGATCAAAAAATCAGCGAGCAAGTTTACAAGCTTGGCAAAGAGTTGTTGATCGCCAATCCGCAGATCACGCTGCGACCTCTCTTCGCTACCATCGGCGTGCCGCAATTAGAGCTTTTTCACGTCGATGTTAACCTGGTCTACATAACTGAGGGGCTGGTCAAGCAGTGTAAGTCCGACGCGGAGTTATCCGCGGTCTTGGCGGTCGAGCTGGCCAAGATGGTCGCCGAACGCGAAGCGCGCACGAGCGCGGACGTGCGCAGCCCTGAGAAAATGCCGCCGATTCGCGTGGGCATCGGCAACAATGCCCAGGGACGTGACTCCGACATGACGGCCATGGCGGAACTCGCTCGCTTCGAGAACGCCAGCCCGAAAACGCCGCCGCGCCGTTTGCCTCGGCCCGATCCCATGAACCTGGCGCGGGGCTATCTTGAAAAAGCTGGTTATCGCGGGAGCGAACTGGACAACGTCAGTCCCATCCTTGACGCGGCCGAGAAGAATGTCGCCCTGGAACGGCACTTCAAGGGCGCCGTGCCGCAATCGCCGTGGACGCCGTGAGCATTCGCTTGGCCGCGGCGCGCTAGCGGAGCGCGGGAGGCGCCCGCGCTCCGCTAGCGCGTCGCGGCTAACCGGCGGTTTTTTCATAGTTTATTTCTTCATGGACTCCCTTCGCGTCAATCTCGCCGAGCGCAGTTACGACATCGCGATCACCAGTGATCTCACCGGAATAGGTCCATTCGCGCGACCCGGTGTGCCGGTCAATGTGCGTTCATCATTTCCGATGAAAACGTAACCTCGCATGCGGCGCTCGTAGAGCGTAGCCTCGGCGAAGCCGGCTTTCACGTGGCCCAGGTCACGCGTCCTGCGGGCGAGGGCCAAAAATCCTTGCAGGTCGCGGCGGAGCTTTACGATGGCCTCATCAGTCTGCCGGCGGATCGCCGTACGCTCATGGTCGCCGTGGGCGGTGGCGTCATCGGCGACCTCGCAGGTTTCGTGGCGGCCACCTATGCGCGTGGCTTGCCGTTGTTGATGGTTCCAACCACCTTATTAGCGATGGTCGACAGCGCCGTTGGCGGCAAGGTCGCGGTCAACCATCCCAAAGCCAAAAACATGATCGGTGTCTTTCACCAGCCGATCGGCGTTTGGATTGCCTTGGAAACGCTGGCGACGCTGCCGGACCGGGAATTTCGCAGCGGCCTGGCGGAAGTCGTCAAGTATGGTGTGATTCTCGACGCGGCGTTGTTCGCTTACCTGGAGGCACATGCGGCGGCCATCCTGCGGCGTGAACCTGAGAAGATCGCGCACATCGTGCGGCGCTCATGCGAGCTAAAAGCCGAGGTGGTTTCCCAGGATGAACGCGAGGAATCAGGCCTGCGCGCGGTGCTCAATTACGGTCACACCTTCGCCCATGCCTTCGAGACGGCGGCCGGCTATGGCAACTGGCTGCCATGGCGAAGCCGTGAGTGCCGGCATGGTGTGCGCCAGCCGCCTCGCCGAGCGGCGCGGGTTGGTGCCGCCGGACTTGACCGCGCGCCAAGTGAATTTGCTGAAAATCTTCGGTTTGCCTATCGCGCCAAAAGGTGGGATGTCGACGCCTTGCTCGGAACCATGCGGGCCGACAAAAAGGCGGTGTCGGGCCGATTGCGCTTTATCTTGCCGCGCCGTTTAGGCGAAGTGGCGCTCTTTGACGATGTGTCTGAAGCTGATGTTCGGCAGGTGTTCCGCGAATCCTTCGAGTAAGCGTCCATGCAACTTTCGAGCGAAGAGCGGGATTGGCTTGCATTGCACCTGGTGCCCGGCATAGGGCCGCGCCTGGCCGCCGCGTTGCTGAAGCGTTTCGGCTCCGCCACGAGATGTCATGGCGGCGTCGGCCGGGCAACTTGCCGACATCCCGCACTTGCCCAGCTCGACCGCCGAGGCGCTCAAGAAATCATTGTCGGTGCAGAACGTCGATGCCGAACTTGCTCTGCTGGAAAAACACCGCGTCGGCCTCATTCGACTCGGAACGCCTGGTTATCCCCCGGCGTTGGCCACCATCGCGGTGCCGCCGCGTTTCCTTTTCGTGCGCGGCAGCTTGGAGGCGTGCGACGCCAACGCGATCGCCATCGTCGGTTCCCGACAATGCACATCGTATGGCCGGCGCATCGCCGAGCGTCTGGCGACTGATTTGGTGCAAGCCGGCTACACGGTGATAAGCGGTCTGGCGCGAGGCATCGACGGTTGCGCCCATCGCGGCGCCTCGACGGCAAGGGACGCACTCTCGCGATTCTCGCCGGTGGCCTGTCCAAGATATACCCCCCTGAGCATGCCGATTTGGCTGAAAAGATCGCCGCTTCCGGGGCCCTCGTCTCGGAGTCGGCCATGCGCATGGAGCCGATGCCCGGCATGTTCCCGGCGCAATCGCATCATCAGCGGCCTGTGCCGGGCAGTTGTGTTGGTCGAGGCGAACGAAAAAAGCGGCGCGCTGATTACGGCCCGCCATGCCGCCGAAGAGGGGCGCGAAGTCTTCGCTTTGCCAGGCCAAGTGGACAGCAGCGCCAGTGCGGGCACGCTGAAGCTTTTGCGTCAAGGCGCCAAGCTCATCCGCCATGCCCGCGATCTCCTCGACGACTTGCAAACCCTGTCGCCTTTGTTCGGACCGGCCACGGAAAACATTCCGATCGGCCCGCCGCCTGTCGCGCAGGCGCCTCCCGGCCTGGACGAGACGCAGTGTGTCGTCTGGGGATTGCTGGGCGAGACCCGCAACGTGGACGATCTGGCGCGCCACATGAACGTTACCTCGGCCGCCTTGAGCGGTATCTTGATGACCCTGGAACTCAAAAAGGTCATCAGACGGTTGCCGGGAAATCTCTACGAGCGCTATTAAAGTGGCGAACAGTCAGCAGACGATTTGACAGCCCGTAAAATCCGCTGCTTATCCCTGAAGCCTGCTCTGGCAACGCATTCAGGTTCATGTTCGGTAAAGACTACCCAAAGTCCGGGCAGGTTATTTTCCGATATGATGGTAGCCGCCGGCCGCGCCTGCAAGGGACGGAATCCATTTAGGATAGAGGCGGGGAGAGTGGGTATCAGCCCTGAATTATCGTTGCCTGTTTAAGCAACGTTGCCCAGCTTGCCAATTGGGTTTACCCAAATCACAGGCGTGGATAATTGTGCTTGCTTCCGAAAAGATATTTTGGTTTTATCGAAAACTTTTCCGGACCATACCTGGTTGGTTGGTAGTGAACCGACCGGGACAACTGGAACGCATGGACAAGGCATGAACAGTTCGCCCATGGATAACTTGAGCTCAGCCTTACGTCAGCATGGGTTGGTTCGGTTCGTCGAGTATTTCGCGCGTGCCTATCCCAACGCACATCTGAAGGATTTGGTTGTCGACCGCCTCGGGCCTAACCGCGAGATGGAAGTTAACGGCCGGCGCGTGATCAATTTCGGCTCCGACAGTTTCCTCGGGCTGGATCAAGACCCGCGCGTGCAGCAAGCGATCGAGCGGGGCGTACGCGCCTGGGGCACCCATAACGGAGCTTCGCGTGCGTTTTCATCGGTTCGTGCCAACGAAGATGCGGAGGCCAAGCTTGCCGCCTGGCTCGGTATTGACGATGTGCTGATTTATCCGTCGGTAACGCTTGCGAACGTGGGCGCCTTGCCGGGACTGGTCAGCCGACGGGACCTTTTGGTCGTCGATGAGCATGCCCACAACTCGATCCAGGAGGGGGCCAAGATCGCCCAAGCGGGCGGCGTCAAGGTGGCCTTTTTCCACCATTGCGACCCGGACGACCTGGACCGCGTGCTCGTTTCCCAAGCCCCCTATCGCGTGGCCGTCGTCGCCATCGACGGCGTCTATAGCATGACCGGCGCGTTGCCGCCCCTTGCCCAACTCAACGATGTTTGCAAGCGCCGCAATGCCGTGCTGTATGTCGATGATGCCCACGCCACTGCCGTCTTGGGACGTCAAGGACGCGGCACCGTGCTCGACGCTCTCGGCTCTTACGACAACACGCTGGTTGTCGGCTCGCTTTCCAAGGGCTTCTCCTGTTTCGGCGGTTTCATCGGCTGTCCCAAAGAATTCAAGATGCTCTTGAAGATTCGCTCCAACACCTTCATCTTTGGCGGCCCGGTGCCGCCCCCGTACTTGGAGGCGATTTGCACGGTTTGCGACATCCTGAACTCTGGGGAATATGAGCAGCTTCAGACGCGCTTGCGGGGAAATCTGCGCCGCCTCGCAGATGGCGCCAACCGCCTTGGCCTGACGGTGCTAGGCGGCGAACACCCAATCATCTCAATCTTGGTCGGCGAGGAAGAGGCGACGTTCAAGGCGGGCCATTTTCTTTTCGAAAAAGGCTTCTACGTACAATCCGTGACGTTTCCGGCCGTTCCTTACCATGGCGGCGTGCTACGGGTGCAGGTGAATGCCAACCATACGACGGAATCGATAGACGGGCTTTTGAGCGCACTTACCGCTCTCCAAAAAAGCATGGTGCTGCCGCAGCGCGATGACAATCCCAAGCAGGCCGCGTAAAAGAGCCTGCGCACGTAGTAAGCGGTTGAAGGGTTCGCGCCCCGTTCAACCGCTTACTACGTGCGCGGCTCTTTTACCAGCGTCGGCCGTAGCCATAGCCGAAGCCGATGCCGACGCGAACCGGGGGCGGCGGTGGTGGATCGACAAGATAATACGGTGCGCCCTGGACGACGGTGGCGCCGCCTCCGCCGCGGCGGCTTTGCATCACATAGATGACGCGATCGCTGACGCCCTGGGACTTCAGGTAAGTGATGTCCTCGGGGCGGAGATTATAGTATGAGCGGGTCACTTCCATTTGGCGAATGATGATGTCGTCGCTGATGTGTTGCTGCGTCATCTGCACGACATCGGGCAGCGCCAGTGGAGGGTTGTGAGCAGCCCAATCCGCGGCCGCTTTCTTTTGGCGGTCTTCCGCCTTATCCTCGCGAATGTCCAATCAGACCTCCAGTCACGGCCCCGACGCCGGCACCGATGGCGGCACCGGCACCCGCATGTCCAGTGGCCGCGCCGACGAGCGCGCCGGCGCCGCGCCGATGGCGCCGCCGCCGAGGGCACCGGCCTCCGTGTTGTTCATCGAATTGCAGCCACAGGCGCCAAGTATTACGGCACTGCCTAGCCAGCGTTTTAGGTTCATGGAAGGTCTCCTGTCTCAGGGCGACGAAAGCACGCCCCAAAAGCGGCCACGGACTATGCCGCAAAAGGCCGCGGGCGTCAAGAGTCAAATGCTTTGCCCAAATTCCCCGAAGCGCCGTACAATTTACGGAACGGGGGACCATCCAATTATCGGTTCGAAGGAGGTCAGGTATGAAGTTGAAATCGACACGGAAGCCGTTTTTTGTCGCCGTGCTTATCCTTGCCAATCTCTTTTCCCCGCCAACCGGCATCGCCCGCGCCGAGGACAAAGACGCTCCCTTCCAAAAAGTCGTCACGATCGAAGGCATCACCGAATATCACCTCGCCGGCAATGGCGTGCGGTTTCTTGCTCTTTCCGGATAATCTTCTTCGACGGTCACCACCGTCATGACTGTGTTTGTCGGCTCGCGCCATGAGGGCTATGGCGAAACCGGCATGGCCCACTTGCTCGAACACATGCTTTTCAAAGGTTGCAAGGCCTTTCCAAAGATCGACAAGGCGCTCCAAGAGCACGGCGCCTCGGCCAACGCCACGACCTGGACCGACCGCACCAACTACTTCGAAACGATGCCCGCCACCGACAAGAACCTCGAGTTCGGCATCCATCTTGAAGCCGACCGCCTGGTGAACAGCTTCATTCGCCGCGAAGACCTGGCCAAGGAAATGACCGTTGTCCGCAATGAGTTCGAGCAGGGCGAAAACAGCCCGGATGCGATTCTCAACCAACGCATGATGGCCATCGCCTATGAATGGCACAACTACGGCAAATCGACGATCGGCAATCGCAGCGACATCGAGCGCGTGCCGATCGAGCGCTTGCAGCAGTTTTATAGGAAGTATTACCAGCCCGATAACATCATGGTGACCGTGGCCGGCAAGTTCGACGACGCCAAGGCCAAGGAATACATCGTTCGTTATTTCGGTGCGCTGAAAACGCCGAATCGGCCCCTGGACAAAACTTACACCGACGAACCGGCGCAGGATGGCGAGCGGACGGTGACGTTGCGGCGCGTCGGCAAAGTGTCCGTCGCTGGTCTCATGTACCACATTCCCTCGGCAGGGCACGAAGATCACGCGGCCGTGGAAGTGCTGGGCCGCATTTTGGGGGATTCCCCTTCGGGCCGGCTTTACAAGGCACTGGTCGAGACCAAGAAGGCCACGCGCATAGGCGCCGACGTCACGGCCTGGCATGACCCCGGCATTCTGGAGCTAACCGCGCATGTTGCGGACAAGACCACGCCGGAGGAAGTCCGCGACATCATGATCGAAACCGTGGAAGGCATGATAACCAAGCCGGCGACCAAAGAGGAAGTCGACCGAGCCGAGCAACAATACCTGTCCGAACGCGAACGCTCGATGACCAAAAGCGCCTCGATCGCCCGGGAATTGAGCGAGTGGGCCGCGGCCGGCGATTGGCGCCTCCTGTTCATCCATCGTGACCGAGTGGCCAAGGTCAAGCCGGAGGATGTCACCAAAGTCGCCACCAAGTACTTGCGGCAGAGCAACAGGACGGTGGGGCTGTTCATTCCCACAACGGCGGTGGCGCGGACGCCGGTGCCGGAAAGTCCCGATGTGGAAGCGCTAGTCAAGAACTACAAGGGAGGCAAGTCACTGTCCCAGGGCGAGGCCTTCGACCCGACTCCGGAGAACATCGAAAAACGCGTCCAGCGCACCACCCTGCCGAGCGGCGTCAAGGTCGCGATCCTCAACAAAAAGACGCGCGGCGATGCCGTTGTCGGCAGCGTGGTCCTCCATTTCGGCAACGAGAAATCACTGACCGGACACACCACGGCTGCGAGTTTCGTCGGCTCGCTGATGATACGCGGCACCAAGAAGCACGATCGTCAACAAATCGAAGACATTCTCGACAAGCTGCAATCCAGCCTCTCGCTTAGCAGCAGCGCGGGGGAGTTGACAGCGAGCTTGGCAAAGCAAGCGGCGCAATTGCCGGCGGTGCTCGATCTATTGCATGAGATCTTGCGCGAGCCGAGCTTCCCGGAAAAGGAATTCGACATTCTCAAACGCGGCCAAAAGCAGCAGCTTGAGAAGATGTTGACCGATCCGCAGTCGCTGGCATCGCGCACCCTGACGCGCAAGCTCAATCCGTATCCCAAAGAGCACATCCTCTACACGCCCACCATCGCCGAGGGACTGCAAAGGCTGGAACGGACCACCGTCGCCGACGTGGCCCGCGTCTACCAGGAGCAGATCGGCGGCGCGTCGGGTGAAATCGTGCTGGTGGGCGACTTGGACCCGGATGCGACCTTGAAGCAAATGCAAGGCATGCTTGCGGAATGGAACGCCAAGGTTCCTTATCAGCGGATCAGCCGGGTCTCGAACGACAAGGTTCCCGGGGCGAAGGAAAACATCGAGATACCTGACAAGGAAGGCGCCATATTTATCGCGGGCTACACGTTTCCTTACAAGGATACCGCGCCCGATTATGCCGCGCTGGAAGTGGGCAATTACATCCTCGGAGGCGGCTTCACGTCGCGCCTTTGGATTCGCCTGAGGGAAAAGGGGGGCCTTGCTTACGGCACGGGTTCCTGTGTAAGGGTCAGCTCACAGGATCCTTACACCACGTTTCTGGCATACGCCATTTGCAATCCCAACGCGATCGACAAGGTAAACCAAGGTGCCGTCGAAGAAATCACCCGCCTCGCCAAGGAAGGGGTGGCTAGCCCCGAATTGGAGGAGGCCAAGAAGGGATTGCTTGAACAGATGAAGGTGCAGCGCTCGAGCGACAGCCGCATCGCCGGGATGTTGCGCGAGGCGCTTTATTTGAATCGGACGATGAAATGGGAAGCCGACCTGGAGAAAAAAATCGCCGCCTTGAGTGTGGCCGATGTGAACCAGGCGCTGTCGGCACATCTCAGTCCTGACAGGCTGGTCATCATCCGCGCCGGGGATTTCAGCAAGAAGGCGAATGACGCTAAGCAGTAATCGTTACCACATCCTCGTGCCCAGGCTCCGCCTGGGCACTGCGCTGCGCGAGAGGCTCTGCCTCGCTTTTATTCGTGCAGGCAGAGCCTGCCAGGCAGCGCGTGCCCAGGCGGAGCCTGGGCACGAGGAGGTGGAGGAATATAGGCAACCATCATTCATGGTCGACAACGCTCCTTTCTTGACGCACCACCACGCGGGTTTGACAATCGAGGGCTACTCGCGGGCGGCGGTGCAAAGTTATTGGCGCGTGCCCGAACTAAAACTTGGTTTTGATCTGGGCGCCCAGCCGTGGGATTTCATGGGGACGGGCACCTGGCTGATCACCCACACCCATCTCGATCACATCGCCGCTTTGCCCGTCTACGTTGCGCGCCGCCGCATGATGAAGATGGAGCCGCCCGTCATTTATCTTCCGGAGGAAGCGATCGAGGACGTGCGCCGCCTGTTGCTGGTCATGCAGCGGCTCGACCGTGGCCGTATGGTATGCGAGTTGCGCGGCGTCAAAGGCGGCCAAGAGATCGACTTGTCGCGCGACCATGTCGTCACCGCCTTTCCGACGACGCACACGATCCCCTCAGTTGGCTACTTGGTCTGGGAGCGGCGTCACAAGCTCAGGGAGGAATTCCAAGGCTTGCCGGGCGATAAGATACGCGACCTGCGCTTGGCGGGCACTCAAGTGACGCGCGAGGTGCGCACACCGATCTTGGCCTACACTGGGGATACGAGCCCGGCCGGCATCGACAACTATCCCGCCGTTTTCGATGCCAAAGTCTTGATCACCGAGATGAGCTTCATCCGCCCCAATCACCGGCGCGAAAAGATTCACAAGTTCGGCCATATGCACTTGGATGACTTTTTGGAGCGGGCCCACTTCTTCAAGAACGAGCTCATCATCGCCGCCCATTTCAGCACGCGCTATCATCCCAACGAAGTGCGCCGCTACGTGGAAGCCAAACTTCCACCCAGCTTGCGCGATCGTGTCAAGTTGTGGTTGTGAGCGTAAGCTCCTGGATCACAAGCGTTCCGCTTGTGGGTTTTGTTCGCACCATTTTCCTCTCAATTCCCGCGAACCTTAAACTTTGGCGCCGTTCCCTGCCGATGGGAACAGTGGGTCGCTTTCGCATGCTCGACCCGGGGGGATTTTCTCGATGTACGAGACGCGATTTGGTCTCAAGTGCCGGCCGTTCCCGGCAACGCCGGATGACGTGTTTTATTATCCGGCCACGGGACACGAGGCGGCTCTGGCGACCTTGGCAAAGGCCGTTCACGATGAGGAAGGTCTGGCCCTTTTGTGCGGCGCTCCAGGCACGGGCAAAACCCTCTTGGGTTACTGTTTAAGCGAGCGCCTGGCAAACGAGGCGGTTTGCGCCTTTCTGCCCAATAGTCACTTGGCCGACCGAAGCGCGCTCTTTCAAGCACTCCTGTTCGACCTCAAGCTGCCCTACGAAGAGGGCAGCGAGCAAATCCTGCGGCTGCGCCTGACTGATTATTTGCTGGAAGCCAGCAGTGCAGGCAAGCACTTGGTCCTTTTGATCGATGAGGCTCAGCACCTTAGCCTTGATCTTCTTGAGGAATTGCGCCTTTTGGGCAACCTGGAAGCCGGTGGCAAAAAGGCGATCCAGGTAATTTTGCTGGCCCAACCCGCGCTCCTCGACAAATTGGCGTGTCCGGAATTGACATCCCTGCGGCAGCGCCTCACGGCTCAAGTGTCACTCGAACCGCTTGGCGTTGACGAAAGCGTCGATTACTTGTTGCACCATTTGCGCCATGCCGGTGGCAGGCCCGAGCAAATCATCGACGAAGCGGGACTGGAAGTTCTCGCGCGGCACCAAGGGCGTTCCCCGGCTTCTCAACCAGGCCGGGCATCAAGCGCGTAACTTTAGCCGCGGCGGCCGATGCCCGCATGGTCGATGCCGAGGCTGCTCTCGAAGCCCTGAGTGCCTTGGGCCTGGATGCGGAAGAAGTCGGGTCAGAAGAGCCGTATGAGACGCTGGGCGAGACGAACGCGGGGCCGCGCCTGGCTGACCCGTCACGCCGGCTGGCGGTGTAAACATCGGTGGTTCGAAGGGTGGACTTTGGTTTTCAACGACGAGGGTGGACGCATGGGTAGGCTTCTGGAGACGCTGAAGCAGGGATCCAAGCCGCAGGCTGAGCAATGTGTCGTCGATTGGACGCTGCGCGAACCGGACGAAGTGCCGTACATCGAGGTCGGTTCCGGTAAAAAAGTGGAAGGCTCGTCCCAAGTGATGGCCGTTAAGCATGCGCCGCAGCCTCCGGTGCAGCCGCCGCATCCGCCCACCGAGAAAAGCCTGGCCACGAAAAACGGCAGCATACTTCCTGAAGTGCCGGCCGTGACGGTCACGTTCGAGGCCTGGCCGACGATGCTCGTCGCCTCGCGCGGCATCGCGCCCGAAGTCATCGCGTTTCACCAGCCCAATCACCGTATTAGCCAGCAATACGCCGCGCTCTTCGGTAAGATCCTCGAAGGCCAAGACGGGACCGGCACCAAGTCGATCCTCCTTTCCGGGTCCAAACCCAGCGTCGGCACCACGACCACGCTGCTCAATTTGGCGGTTGTTGCCGCTATGCAAGACAAACGCCGCCTCGTCCTGGTGGACGCCCATTTGATGCGTCCCTCGCTCGCTCAGCGGCTCGGCCTCTCGGTCGCGCTCGGTTTACAAGAAGTCTTGGCGGGCAACGCCGCCCTTGAGCCGGCGGTCATGCGGACCCCCATCGCCGGCATGTATTTGGTCGCCGCCCGCGCCGAGGAAAATGCCACCGTCGGCCACGTCAGCGCCGAGGCCATGACCTGGCTGCTCACCTGGCTCAAGGAGCGCTTCGACCTGGTGCTCGTCGATGGCCCCGGCATGGAAGAAAACGTCGAGATCAAAACGATCGCTCCCGTCTGCGACGGCATGTACATCGTCCTCCCCCACGGCGACATCGCCCCCCCTCACCGAGCGATGGCCCAGAACATCGGCCGCCACGGCGGCCGGCTCAAAGGATTGATTCATACCCACTGCGATTCCGTAGGGTAGGTTTCCAACCTGCCCTCTCTCTAACAATTCGACGCGTGCTTACCGCCCAAACCCGAGCAGTGCGCAAACTCCCGAACATGTCGTGCGCAGGGGTAAGGTGACGTAACGCCCGTTATTCTCGACTTTGTGCGCACGAAGGACGCCACTGTGCGATGCGCACCGCGTACACTCGTCTCTTTTGACGTAAATCTTTGCGCTAAAACGATTTGACGATTTTTTCTGTTTGCGGCAAAATTAACCTCTGCTGATCGCGGCGGCATGTGGTTTAATGGATTGGCGGGAGGACGCATTCGTGTGGCGGCAGATCATCTGGAACGATGAAGGCGATGGCAATGTTAAGCACGTCGAGGAGCATGGATTGACGGTTGACGATGTTGAGCACGTACTCGCCAATCCGGACAAGGAAGCGTTCAGTCGATCGTCAGGCCTGCCGTGTATTTTTGGATTTGCGCCGATGGACGATATATCATTGTGATATATGAAGCCGTTGACGCGGACACGATTAATCCCGTAACCGCGTATGAAGTCTCGGGCCTTTGATTACGCAGAGGTGGCAGATGGCTGAGAAAAAATTCAAGCGAATCACGCGACCGACAACGGCGGAGGAGCGTAAGCGCCACGCCGCGATCCGGCAAACGGTTATGGAGGAATTTCCGCCTGCCCCATCTGCCGCCAAGCAGGAATCGCCTCCCGGCATTGCCACCCAGGTTCGCCAGGCCCGTGAAGCTCAAGGCTTGACGTGGCACGCACTCGCGGAGCGGGCCGGTATTGCCAGCGCGCAACATGGTACTGCGCCATTGAATATGGCGAGGATGTACCAATAGGAACAGTGGAAGTCGTGGCCAAGGCACTTGGGCTACGTCTTGAATTAGTACGCGAGCGCGTTTGATGTCGAGACTTCACTTCGCCGCTTAGGCTATCCTTCACCGCACTTCGGCGGCATAACAAGAACGGTCTTGCCATTCATTTCCGGAGCGAATCATGTCCACGGCAACCATCCCAATCACCATCTCGCCGGATGCCGCCGCCTATGTCGCCGAGATCGGCATGGACCAGCCTTTTCGGCAAATGCTCGAGCACATTCAGGAAACGGTGTGCGGGTTGCGTGCCATCAGCGTTGTACTCCAGGAACCCTATGATTTCGGCTCCGATCCCTGCGTGATATTTGACGTGAGGATGGCTGATCCTAAGGTGGAGAAGGACGAAACTGAGAGTCGATTTGAAAGGTGGCAAATCGAAAACTTTCCCACCGAAATTTACATTCATTTCGTCATGCTCACGGTTTACGGATAAGTCAATGCAAGGCCGCGAATTCTTGAGCTGGCGCGGCAAATCGTCAAAGGGGGCACCGAAGCCCATTGGCGTTGCGCCGTGGGCCGCGTGTATTATGCCCTGATGCTCGAATGTCGTGAAGCGCTATTTCGCTGGGGCATTCAGCGTCCTCCGCGCGATAACGTGCACGCTTTTGTACGTCTTCGATTCAGTTACGCGGACGATCCCGATTTGAAAACCATTGCTAAAGCATTAGACCGCCTAGCCCAGGTTCGCAATCGCGCCGATTACGATCTGTCGTCTCAACCAGACTTTGCCTCAGCTGCCCCACGCCAACCTAACCATCCAGCGGTGTGGGGACAGTCTGGCCTTACTCGATGCCATTGAATCGGACGCCGCCCGGCGCACCACCGCCATCGCCGCCATTCGTAAAGCGTTTCCGTGATGTGTCAGGTTCATCAAGCGATCCCCTGCCTCCTTCATTTACTACGCACCATGCGGAATACCTCGTCGCCAAACCGCATCGACATTTCGTTTTCTCGAAATTCCTCCATTTCATACGTCACTACTTTTCCTTTGAAAGGACTGTCGCCTTTTAGGAACTGGTCGTAACGCACCAGGAATGCGCGATTCTTATAGGCCCACGTCCCTTCGCATTCAAGTGGGGCGGCACCGCTTTCCCAATAGTGTATCTGTCCATTTTTGCGTAATTGAACCGAGAACTGCCCTTCACCGCCAGCGCAAAACCTTTCCCTCCCAGGTGCCGACGACAACATCCGGGTGCGGTAAGTCGCGCAAGTTTATCTCTGGCTGCGACGACGACGGACTTCGGAGGAACGCCAGGGAAACAACCAAAGGTGCAACGATCGCCGTTGCGGCAATCATTGAAGCCAATTTGGCGAGGGTTCGCGGGCGGCCGCCGAGCATTTCCGAAGAACGGTAAACCTTGAATAAAACGTAGGCAGCATAAAGCTCGATGGGCCAAAACAACAGGCCGAAGACCGCCGCCCGAAAGGCGCGATTGGCATTGATAGCGCGATCGGAAAGCGGTTTCTCCGGCTCTTCGTCGGCGGGTGCCCGTTCCAACGACGCTGACGGGCTCGTGGAGGTCCACACATCGCCGTGTTCACCGGCAGCTGATTTAAGTTCCAGGGCTGCCCTTGCTTCATCGGCATCACCGGCGGCAACTTGCACCTTTATGCCGCCGTAGGCATTGGCCAGCACCCAGTTCATGGAGACCGCCTCGTCATCGACAAGAAATGCCTCGATGCCGGCGTCTAGCAGATAATTTCTAACCACGTTCGCTTCCACTGAATCTTGGGCTACGGCAATGGTGACCAGTTCCGTGGACATATCCCTCATTGTGCCAGCCCTCTTATCGTGTTCGGTCAACTTTCACTATGATGAACTCCGGTGAAAGCCAAAGCAAATGTAAAAACTGTTCACGGCGAGACCCCCATGTCGCCAATCACTCCTTTTTGGTTCAAGCAACGCCAGGCGAAGGCGGAAGAGGCGGCGCCTAACGTCGTGCGCGTGAGTGGCCCCAATTTGAAGGAAGCTTTCGTTGGCATTCGCGCGGCGGAGGATGGCCGCTGGGAGGCATTTCTGCGGATGCAACTTGACGGTCCAGACGTAAGCGCTACGCCTTCGACTCTCGATACCGCTTACGCTGCCTGGGAAGCCGCCTTTGAGATTTATCGAACCCAGATGATCGTTTAACGCTCGCCTGCATTAATTTCTTGCGTTGGCACCTATTGCTGGTAAGATGGTGCCTGGTTAGAACAGCGAAGGTTGCAGCTTTCCTATCCGGAATACGCAGGAGCACCATTCACGCAGGAACGATGCGGCATTCTCGCCGCGAATCTCAAGTGGATCGCTCACCCGCTTCTTTGTTCTTATCCACAGCGCCAATTCAAGTGGTTTACGCCCCGTTGGAATTGGTGCACCGTGATTCCTCCCCGATTGCGGTTTGAGGTCCGTGTTATGGTGATTCCCCTTGGGCGGCGCTGGTGGCGCACGCTATTTCCCTTCCTTCGCGCCGCTTCACGCAGGCCGCCTTTTCGCCGACATGCGCGCGTCTGGATCGAGGAGTTGGAAGCTCGCTTGACTCCCGCATGCCATGCGGTCGTTTTCTTCGAGTCGGCCGTCGCCGATTTTCAGGTGTTGCGACAGGGACTGACTCCCGGAACCGATGCGCTCGCCTTGGATAGCGGCGGCGATGGCGTGCGCGAGATGGCCGCCTATTTGGCGGGCTCGCATGGCCTTACGTCCATTGGCCTGGTCGCCCATGGCTCCGCCGGTTCGCTGGACCTTGGCACGGCCACCTTGGACGCATCAAGCTTGAATGGTTATAGACCCGAGCTTGCGGCGATCGGCTCGGCGCTAGGCATTGGCGGCGAGGTGGACCTGTGGAGCTGCAATGTGGCCCAGGGACAGGCCGGCAACGCCTTCGTCCGCGGTTTGGCGGCAGACACGGGCACGGCGGTCGCCGCTTCGAGTGCAACCATCGGCGCCGCGGCCCTGGGGGGTAATTGGCAACTGGACGTGCGTGTGGCCGGCGCGCACGCGGAGGTTCCGTTCACGCCTGCGGCCCGCGCGAGCTTCACGGGTCTTCTGTCGGCGTCATGGACTCCAGCGGCCTCTTTGACGACGGCCAGGGTGGCCCAAACGGCGGTATTGCTGGGCAATGGCAAAGTGCTGGTGGCCGGCGGCCTCGACAGCAACGGCAATGCCGTCGCCGGCGCCGAGCTTTATGACCCAGTCGCCAACTCATGGTCCTCCGCCGGTTCGATGATCACCGGCCGGGCGTTCAATACGGCCACGCTCCTGGGCAATGGCAAGGTTTTAGTCACCGGCGGCGACGACACCAACAACACCGCCCTGGCCAGCGCGGAAATCTACGATCCCGTCACCAACAAATGGTCAGCCGCGGCCTCGATGCCCGCGGCGCGTGAATTCCAAACCGCGACGCTCCTCAGCACCGGCAAAGTGCTGATTGTCGGCGGCGATGCCCACGGGCCGTCGTTCGCGACCGCCGTGCTTTACGACCCGGTCGCCAACACCTGGTCCAGCGCTCCTTCGTTGGCAGCGGTTCGCACGCAACACACGGCTACGCTGCTAAGCAACGGCAAAGTGCTGGTGGCCGGCGGTCTGGACAGCAATGGCAACGTCATTGCCGGCGCCGAAGCGTATGATCCAGGGTCGAATACCTGGTCCCCGGCCAGCTCGCTCAAAATCGCGCGCAACAAGCAAACGGCGACGCTGCTGCCGAGCGGTAAAGTTTTGATTGTCGGCGGCGACGACGTTAGCAGCATTCCTCTGGACAGCGCGGAGCTTTACGACCCGATCGCCAACATCTGGAGCAAGGCCGCCACGCCCACCAACGCACGCGATTCGCACACGGCCGTGCTTTTGGCGACCGGCAATGTGCTGGTTGCTGGCGGGCTTGACAGCATTGGCAACCCCTTGGCTAGCGCGGAATTGTACGACCCAATCGCCAACACCTGGTCGGCAACCGTCCCTCTCGCGCTGGCCCGTTATGGTCAGTCCGCGACCCTGCTAGGCAATGGCAAGGTGCTGGAAGCCGGCGGCAACAGCGCGGGCCCCGTCACAGCCAGCGCCGTATTGTACGACCCCGACGTCGCGCATCCGCCCGGCACCTGGAATCCCGCCGCCTCGCTGGCCACCGCCCGCTATAACCAGACCGCGACGCTCCTTGGCAACGGCAAGGTACTCGTCGTCGGCGGCAATAGCAGCGGCGGCTTTCTGGCGAGCACCGAGCTCTATGATCCCATCAGCAATAGTTGGTCTCCCGGCGGCGCCTTGGCCACGCCACGCGCCCGCGCCACGGCCACGCTGCTCGGCAACGGCATGGTGTTGGCCGCTGGGGGCCAAAGCAGCAGCCTTTCCAATCCGGCTTTGACCAGCGCGGAATTGTACGATCCTGTTGGCAACATTTGGTCCACGACGGCATCCATGGCCACCGGTCGCTATGACGATACCGCCACGCTGCTTTCGAACGGCAAAGTGCTGGTCGTGGGCGGCCTGGGCAACACGAGCGCGCTTGCCAGCGCCGAACTTTACGATCCCGTCAATAAGACATGGTCCCCCGCCGGGTCGCTTGCCGCGGCGCGCTATGCCCACACGGCAACATTGCTTGCCAATGGCAAGGTACTGGTTACCGGCGGCATCGACATTAACGGCAAAGTGCTGGCAAGCGCGGAATTGTATGACCCGCTGCTTAACACCTGGACGGCCGCGGGATCAATGGCCGCGGCACGCGATAGCCATGCCGCAACCTTGCTCCCGTCAGGCAAAGTGCTGGTGACCGGTGGAATCGCGCTCAGAACCGCGGTCGCCGCCGCGGAAATCTATGACCCGGCACTCAACACTTGGTCCACGGCCGGCACCCTGACCACGGCGCGCGCCGAACACACGGCTATCCTTTTGGCTACCGGCAAGGTTCTCGTCGTCGGGGGATACAACGACGACAACGGTCCACCCGCGCTCATCAATACCGCGGAACTTTACGATCCAATCCTTAACAGCTGGTCCGCGGCCGGCACTCTAGCTATCGCCCGCCAAGATCAAACAGCCACCCTTCTACCCACCGGGAAAGTCCTGATAGCCGCGGGCCTGGGCAAAACGCAGATCGCCAGCGCGCCAAGCACTAGCGCGGAGCTGTACGACCCAGCCGCCACCGATCCGCTTAAATCGACGGTGGCCGTTTTGCCGACGACCGTGCCCGTGGGAAGCGCCGTCACGATCACGCTCACCGCCCGCGATGCGGCGGGAATCCAGGAGAGTCAAGGAGGCCTGGCCTTCAGCTTCGGCTTGGGCGCTGGCTCCGGGATTGGGACGATCAGCGGCTTGACCGACAACCACAACGGAACTTACACGGGCACTTTCACGGCCACCGGTGTCGGTCCCGTGACGATCACGGCAATCTTGAACGGCCAGTTCATCATTTCCGTGTTGCCGACCGTGACGGTGACACAGGCGCCCACTTTCAGCGCGGTCAGTTCGGCGCCCGATCGTCTAACTATGGCCAGGCCGTTTCCGTCACCGATGTCGTTACCGCCAACGCGGCGGCGGTCACGGTGGGGACCGTTACCTTCGAAGAAGGAAACACCATCCTGGCCAGCAATGTTCCATTGGATTCCAGCGGGCATGCTGCCTTTACAATCTCCACTTTATCCGCTCTTGGCAGCCCTCATACAATCACGGCCGTCTACAACGGCTCCACGCAATTCCTGACCAGCACCGGCACCACGAGCCAAGTGGTCAGCCCGCTGCCTATCACCGTCACCGCCGATTCGCAAAGCAAAATGGCCGGCGCGGCTGACCCCAATTTGACGTATCGCATAACGACCGGCGCCTTGGTGGCAGGCGACGCCTTTGCCGGATCACTGACGCGCGCAGGCCGGCGAGAGTCCCGGCGTCTATCCGATTGGGCAAGGCACGTTGACCCTAGGCGGCAACTATGCGCTTGGTTTCGTCGGCGCCAATCTCACCATTATTGGCCCAGCCAGCCAGTTCATAATCAGCAATTTGACAACCAACAGTGTCACGGCCGGCGGCAGCCTCAGCTTCACCGTCACCGCTGAAGATAGTCTGGCGCATGTCGTGACGGGCTACACCGGCACCGTGAAGTTGACGAGCAGCGATGGCCAGGCCGGACTTCCGGCAACGTATACCTTCGGCCCAGGCGACAACGGCTCGCACATGTTCACGGTCGCTCTAGCCACGGCGGGCAGCCAAACAATAAGCGTCACCGATCAGGCTAACGCGGCATTAACGACGACGATCGGACCAATCAGCGTGAGCCCCGGTCCGCTCAATCAATTTATCCTCAGCACTCCGGCGGGCACCGCATTGACGGCAGGCACTACCTTCCTGGTCACCGTGCAAGCGGCCGACCACTTCGGCAACGCAGTCAGCGGCCCTAGCGTGCCGGCGAGCCTTTCCCTTGCCTCGACGCCGCTCGCTGCGTCGGGATCGGTGCCAGCGTCCGTCGCGCTCAACAACGGCTTCGGCTATTTCTTGGCCACGCTCAAAACCAAGGGCACCTACACGATTACCGCCACCGACGCAGCCGACTCTATTATCAGCAGCACGTCCAGCCTGACGGTGGCTCCCGCGAGCGCCGCGTACTTCAAGGTCGACGCGCCCGCAGCAGTCGATACCAACACGACGTTTCCCGTCACCGTCACTGCCTACGACGCTTACAACAACTTGGCCAGCGATTACGCCGGCACGGTAAAACTCACCAGCACCGATAGTGCCGCCAACACCGCCGGCGATTTGGGAACCATTTACGCCTTCACAACGGGCACCGGCCAAGACAACGGCGTGCATGTTTTTAACGTGGAGCTGCTGACGGCCGGCAGCCAAAAAATCACGGTAGCCGACACCACTGCCACCATGCCGGCCATCCTCGGCACCAGCGCCGCCATCGACACCTCCGGGCTCATCGTCACCGCCCTGACCAAGACGCCCACCGGGTTCACGGCGACCTTCAATCAAGCGATCAACCCGGCCGACCTGACGATCTACGGCACGGGCAGCACCCAGCAAGACGTCGTGCTTATCGGCGCCAAGACGAATAACGGGCAACCATACCCCGGCACGCTGATCGTCGATGCGAGCAAGAAATTGGTGACTTTTAACGTGTCGGCGAACTACCTCACTGCTTCCAGCCCCGGTGGGTCCGCCGCGCTGCCTGACGACACTTACACCGTCACGCTTCTGACCGGATCGGGAAACAACGGCTTCCAAGACGCTTCGAGTCAGGGATTAAGTGATGGGCACGGCGGCCATGGTGATTTCGCCGGCACTTTCGCGACGACCTATCAGGCAGATAAAACGCAATTGCTGGGCATCGTCGATTTCGCTCGCGGGCCCAACGCTTCGGGCGATACGAGCACTCTCGTGCAAGTGCCCAACGATCCGGCCTTCGGCGGCCATGTCGGTATTCCCATCACGATTTATCATTCCGCCAACCTGACCAGCGCCGGCTTTACCTTGACTTACAACGCGAACATTCTCACGATCACCGGCGGCGTCAGCGATCCGTCCAACGTGGCAGCGACTCTCCAAATGACGGGCAACGTGCCCAGTGCCGACGGTGTTCACTCGGTGGCCACTTTTGCCTTTACAAGTCCCACGCCGTTAAGCGGCACGCAAATCCTGGGCGACATCGCCGCCTATGTGCCATATTCAGCGCGCAATCAATATCAGGTTAAAGACCTGCTCGCGCTGGGCAATATCATGGTCAATGGCGGCGCTACCGTCGTCCCCGCGAGCGCCGTTGATGTCAACGCTTATTTCGGCGACGTCAACGGCGACCACCACCTCGACGGCCTGGACAAGGGCTTGATCGCGAATGTGGCTTCGACCACCAGCACCGGCTTCGCCGCCTTTACGCTGCTCGATCCCGCCATTGTCGGCGATTTAAGTGATGATAACGCGGTGACCTCGAACAGCACTTCACTATTGAGCAATTATCTGTTGGCGTTGCCGGTCGTCAAAATCCCGCCGCTCCCCAATCCCGCGATCGGCGACAATTTGTTCATGTCGCCTTCCGCAGCCGATCCGACGCTGAGCCTCCCGGCGACGGTGTCAGCCGCCAACAATGGCGTCGTCAACATTCCGGTGTTGTTGGATCAGCCGCGGCCGCGAGGCAGCACCGGGATGGTGGAAGCGGAGTTGAAGCTGAGCTACGACCCAACGGTCCTGAGCGTCACAGCCGCCGACATCTCCCTGGGCACGATTCCCAGCGCCGGGATAGGCTGGCAACTGACCTCGGTTGTGAATCCGACGGCCGGGCAAATCACCATTCAGCTCTTTAGCCAAACGCCGGTCAATATGGATCAGGCGGGGAGCTTGGTGAACATCGCGTTTCACTTGAAAACCAAGGAAAATCTGCCATCAATGACGACGGTGCAATTGGTCGATTCGCAGACCGTGCTCGCCGACTTGCAAGGAGCGCTGGTGCTTAGTCCGGGATTGGATTGGACGAAAGTGCTGACGAACGACTGATTTTAATCGCTGAAATTGGACAAACGGGCGAGCCGGAAGCGTTAGCGTCCGGTGTTTTTTGATTGAAACACCGGGCGCTGACGCTTCCGGTTCGCCGATTTATTTGGTGCGCTGGCGCCGCTGGTAACCGGCGATGCCGGCAATGCCGATGCCCAGCAGCACGATGCTTCCTGGCTCGGGTATGGTGGCGACGGTGCCGTTAAGCGAGACATCGGAGAGAGTGATGGAAGCACCGTTGGATTCGGGGTCTCCGTCGGGAAACACGCTGAAGACAAGATTCGCCGTGGTGCCGGCCGGGATCGCGGAAATGTCGAGCGTTACCGTGATGGGTGCGGTGGCGCTATTGGGCGGTGTGACGGTCACGCCCGAGGCGGCGGCTTCATTGAAAGTGGGATCGGTTAGGTCGCGGGCATAGAAATCGGTGCTGCCGGGAATGGCCGGCACGAGCGACTTGGCCGACGTGTCGAGTAAATCGGCGGCGAAAAACGCCGGCAGCGTGTTGCTCTGCACGCTATCCGTGGTCAGGCCGAGGATGCTGAACGTTAACGTCGTGGCGCCGGCCGGGACGGTGAACGATTGGGACAAGTCAATCGACGGAAACGAACTCGCCTGATTCTCGGCGATGGTGGCGCTGGCCGGTGTCAACAGCACAGTCGTGCCATCGTTCACGGTCCACGCCGGATTGGTGTAATCGGATTGGAAAGGACCGGCGTCGAGTGAATTGGGAAGCCAGGTGACCCCAAGTCCGAGAAGAATCGGGAAAAGCCAAGGCTTGATAAAACACCGGTTCATCGAATCAATCCTCAAATCACTTGGACATGAAGCAAAGGAATTTGAGGAAACCGTTCCTATCCCTGGCTTACGAGGCGCATAACAAAAGACACCTCGGGCTTCTGGTCGCCCGAGCCATGCTGGCATATCTGAAGCAGAACGAGTGTAAACCGCCTAAAGCCGGTGGTCAAGTCCCCCGGCTCTCTTTTTTTGCCATTTCCCGAAAAAAGTCCCCATCTAATCCATTTTTTCCTTTACTTAGATTCGGTACTCTGCCATAGTCTTCCCTTACCCAGCATGAAGAAATCTTTAACTAAGGGCCGTCGCCAGCGCCGCATGGATGTGGAATGCGTAGTTTACAGCGGACTCTACCGAAGAACTGTTTGGTGCGAAGCCCGCAGTCTGAGACGCTGCGCCGTGCCGGACCATTCAGGCTTCGCGCGCGTCTATTCGTAGCGCCGATGGCGCTATGCCGGTTCGGAAGCCGGCATCGTTCATCCCCAACACCTTGAGGAGCCCACCAATGGTTTTTAAGTCATGGCGCCGCGGCCGTCGATCGTTCACGCGGCGTTTGTCTTCATGGATGACGCGCCTATATCGGCCTTTTCTCGAGACGCTCGAAACGCGAACGCTGCTGGCGACCAATGTCTTTAGCACGTCGCTTCCCGCCGTGGTGAGCACGTCGGGCACGGCGCTCGCGTTCAACGGCACCAACGACTATTTGATAACGCCCAACCTGCAATCCGCTTTTTCCACCTCGACGGTCACGATCGAAGGTTGGTTCAAAGCGACCGGGCCGGGCGTCATCGTCACCGAGCTTGGCAACACCACGCTCAACGACCCGCAATGGCACGACAGCCAAATCGAAATCACCGGCACGGGCGATGTGAAAGTGCGCGTCTGGAACCTTAATCCCGGTAGACTTGGGCACGGCCGCCTTTGGCGCCTGGCATTACGTGGCCCTGCGTTACGATAGCTCAACTTCGGTCCTGGATGGCTTCCTGGATGGCGTCCACAGCGCGACGACCACCTCCGGGAGTCGGCAAACGCCGGTGGCCAGCGGCAACGGCCAATACTATGCCTTCGGCGCGACGGACACCACCAGCCTGGGCAGCGGCGCCTATTTCAACGGCACGCTCGACGATCTAAGCATCTGGAACGTCGCCCGCACCAATGCCAACATCCAGGCGGACATGTCGCAGCCGCCCGCTGCGGGCGCGACGGGATCTGGTCGCTTCCTACCAACTCGACGATGGCGCGGGTTTGACAGCGGCCGATGCGACGACCAATTTCGCCGCCAGCCTGGGAGGCGGCACGGTTGCCGACGCGCCAAGCTGGGTCACCAGCGATGCACCGATCAAGGGAGTCGTTTCCACGGGCCTGGGGAGCACGCAGGCGGCCATCGATCATTTCGCGGTCGTCTTCAGCGGGCCGCTTTCGGGCAGTTCAGCAACGTTCGGCGGGCAACTACAGCCTCGTCGGCAGCGCCGGCGATCCGACCTACACCCTGACCCCGTCCTATGTCAGCGGCTCCGACACCGTCACGTTCACCATGAGCCCGGAACCTTTGCAACCGGGGACCTATACTTTTCAAACGCTTTCGGGGCTGGCCGATGCAAGCAACGCCGGCGTCACGCCGTTCTCGATGCAGTTCACCATCAGCAACCCGGCGGCCGGCCAGATCGCGCTGACGACTCACGGCACCGAGTTCGTGCCCGGCGCCACTCCGCTGCCGATGACGCAGGAGGCGAGTGGGTTCTTGACGGCCCTGGGCGTGGGCACATTCGCCAGCACCAACGATCCCAATTTCTGGTATCTGAATGCCGGCGCGCGGCGATCGCCTCACGGTGCGCGTGGAAGCGCAGAAACCCGGGCAACTCCATTTATCCGCAACTCTACATCTACGATGTATCCGGCACTTACATCACCAACGTGAGCGGCGACTATTATCGGCAATGTCGAGCTAGACAACTTCGCCATGCCGAAGACCGGCACCTATTTCATCAAGGTTTACAGCAACAACAACACCGCCAGCTACCAGATGCGCGTCGATCAGGCGGTGGCCGGCGGCGTCACCCAGCTCAATGCCACGCCCGGCGGCAGCCAGGCAAGCTCCACACTCCTGAACGTCACCTCGCTCAACGTGGGCAGCTATGCCGGCAACGCGGCCGGCGCGCTGGTGACCGCGGACAACGGCGACTTTTATTCGCTGGGCAATCTCAATGGCGGCAACGCCATCACGCTGACGGCCTCGGCGCCGCCGTTCAGCACGCTCTACACCGGCTCGGGCACCGCGCCGGCCGTCATTCTCAGCATCGAAAAGGCCGGCAGCACCACGCCGCTCGCGACCAGTTCCAATGGCACGTTGACTTACTCCATCCCCAGCGGCGCCGACGGCATTTATTACGCGGTCGTGTCCGCACCTTCACCCAATTATCAAAACATCCGCGCTCAATATGTGCTCACCGGCTCCGTCGTCGACGGCGTGGCGCCGGCAGTCGTGTCGACCAATCTGCCCGCCGCCGGCACGAGCACGATTAACCTCATCAACCAGGTCACGCTGAACTTCTCGGAGAATCTGGCGGGCAATTCCTTCGCGCCGCCTTCATTCACCGACAATTTTGCCACGGGGCCCTCCGCGAGTTGGGGCAATGAGGTCGGCAATTGGACCGCCTCCGGCGGCACTTATGCCGCCCAGGCACCGGCAAACAATCCAGCCACCTATACAAGCTTGCCGTTTACGCTCACCGATTTCAGCTTTGATGTCGACGTCAATAAGCTTAAAGACGGCGGCGTCTGGCTGCAGCAGCGCCAATGATCAAAACGGCGTTCTTCTGGTCACCGGCGGCCATTCGGGCTCGGGCACCGGCCTCTACTGGCAAACCGTCAGCAACGGCACTTTCGGTCCAATCACCAATGAAGTGACCGGGCTGTTCACATCCGGCATAAGCAACGCTCACCTCCATATTGTCGTCGCCGGCAACACTTATTCAGTCTATGTCAACGGCTCGACTACGCCGGCGACGACGCTCACCACGAGCGCCTTTGCCAGCGGCAAGGTGGCTCTTTACGACAATTCGAGCCAAACATTCAGCAACGTGAGTCTCTCACCCAACTCGGCCAATATCGACCTGCGCGACGGCAGCGGCAAAGTCTATCCGCTCACGCCGGCCGCCTACGCCGGCGGACTGTCGGAATCCATCGCCATCAACGGCGCTCCCCTGCAGCCCGGCAACTACACGCTCACGGTCTACGGCGCCACCGACCGCGCCCAAAATCCGATGACGCCGTTTTCGCTCGCCTTCACCGTCAACGGCGTGGCACCCTTCATCACCGAAAGCAGCAATGACAATTCGCTAGCCACCGCCACGCCGCTGGCGACGCCCACCAGCCAGGCCGACGGCTCGGTCACGTTGGCCCACACTTATCCATCATCGGGCACGCAACTTTACTACGCGGCCTCGGCGTCCCTGCGCGGCGCCGGCCACCCGCTCGATCTCGTCACCGCCAATTATGGCAGCGGCACGATCTCCGTCGCGCTCGGCAACGGCGACGGCACGTTCCAGACGCCGGTCACCTACACCGTCGGCAACAATCCCATCGCGCTGGCCATCGGCGATCTGACCGGCGACGGCAAGCTCGACATCGCCGTCGCCAACTACGGCAGCGGCACCGTCTCCGTCCTCATCGGCAACGGCGACGGCACTTTCCAGACAACTGCCGTCACCTACAGCGTCGGCGCCAGCCCCGCGGCGTCGCCATCGCCGATCTGGACGGCAAAAACGGCAACGACCTCGTCGTCGCCAACTGGAATAGCCACAACGTCAGCGTGCTGCTGGGCAAGGGCAACGGCACGCTTGGCCGCCGCCGTCAACTACAATGTCGGCAACAACCCCGGCAATGTGCTCCTCGCCGATCTCAACGGCGACGGCAAGCTCGACATCGTCACGCCCAACTACAGCGACAACACCGTCAGCGTTTTGCCCGGCAACGGCGACGGCACCTTCGGCACTCAGGTCGTCTACCCCACCGGCAGTAACAGCAATCCCATTGACGTGGTGGCACTGGATCTCAACGGCGATCACAAGCTCGACCTGGCCACGTCCAATCTACGGCAATAGCACGGTCAGCGTGCTGCTCAACCAGGGAACGCCCAACACTGCCTATGGAGCGAACACCTTCGCGGCCCCCGTCGGCTACAATGCCGGCGGCAGCTCGCCTTATCACATCGTGGCCGCCGATCTCAACGGCGACGGCAAGCTCGACCTGGCCATCGCCGGTTATGGCAGCAACCAGGTCGGCGTCCTCATCAGCAACGGCGACGGCACCTTGCAAACGGCCGACACGTACTACGGTGCCCGGCAATCCACTCGGCATCACCGCGGGCGATTTCAACGGCGACGGCATCATCGACTTGGCCACCGCCAACAACACCAGCGGCAACATTGCCATCCTGTTGGGCAACGCCCGCAAGCCGCTGGCGACCGATGCAACACGGCCTCAGTTCCGGCTACGCGCGCGGCAATCTGCTGACGACATCGACGGTCGATTACTACAGTTGGTCGGGCACGGCCGGTGACACGGTGTACCTGGCGTCGGAAACCCCCGGCAATCCTTCGCAAAGCGGACTGTATTACGAGATCGACCGCGGCGACGGCGGCGCATTGACCTCCTTCTACGCCAATTACAATAACCAAGGTCAGTCGACGCCGATCACGTTGCCCTATACCGGCACCTATTATGTGCACGTGGGCTCGGACTACTCCTACACGGGCGAGTATCGCTTCCGCCTCACCGAGGCGCCGCCCACGGTGCAGCTCGTCACCAAGTACGGCACTTCGGTCACCAACGCGAACACGCCAACGCTGGTTAATTCGGCGCCAGGGCATCTGACCGCCTCGGCGGTGGCCGGCTACATCGGGCAAGGCGATCCGGGCGGCGATTTCTTCAGCCTCGGTAACGTGCAAGCGGGCACCACGCTCAACTTGACCTTGACCAAGCCCGGCACCAGCTCGCTCGGCGGCGTGCTCAATATCTACAATGCCGCCGGCGTCAACCTCACCAACAACACCGCGGCCGGCGCCACGCTCACTTACACCGTGCCGGCGGGCCAAGGCGGCGCCTATTACGCCCGCGTGAGCTCGGCCAGCCAAACGACGGTCTCCTTCTGGATGAATTGGAACGGTATCGAGAATGAAGTTCCCATCAGCTTTAGCAGCAACTACCCCATGTCGTTGTGGCTGGATAACGGCAGCTTTGGCTTTAACTACACGGGAAGCGGCGACCTCTACGGCATCAGCAGCGCCGGTCTCGCCAACACCTGGCACCTCGTGACAGCCACGTTCACCGACGGCAGTGCCAGCCAGGACCAACTATGGATCGACGGCGTCAAGCAAACGCTGACGCCAGCGTTTGGGCAGCGCGGCGCCGGCGCGCTCTTGGGCACTTCAGCCAGCATCGGCAGCTTTGCCAATGGCGGCTACGCCTTCACTGGCACGCTCGACGAAGTCGCCTTCTTCAACCGCACCTTGTCGACGGCCGAAATCCAGGCGGAGTTCACTGCTCGCAACAGCGGCAGTTACAGCACCCTTATCGTTGGCCAAGCACCGTCGGCTTATTACCGCCTGGGCGAAACCAGTGGTCAAATCTCCCATGACTCGTCCGGCAAAGCCTACGACGGCACGTTCGGCACCGGCATCACGCTCGGCGCCGCCGGCGCCTTGGGCGGCGATTCAAGCACGGCTTATCAGTTCACCAATGGGCTGGTGAGCGTGGTCGTGCCCCAATCCACCGGCATCTTGGGACAATACGTGCTCGGCGATCGACGTGGCCAACACCACGCCGCCGCAAGTGACCGCCAACACGCTACCGAGCCAGGGCACCACCTCGAGCGCCGTAATCGACCGCTTCACATTGAACTTTTCCGAAGACATGAACGCCGCCACGGTCAACGCCACCGCCAACTACGACCTGCACGCGGCCGGCCCCGACGGCAAGTTCGGCACGAGCGACGACATCGTCTATCATGTCTCCAGCCCAACTTACACCAGCGGACCGGCGGCAACCTATCTCGTCTCCGACGGCCCGCTCCAGCCGGGCAATTATCAGCTTGATTTGTCCTCCGCGCTGACCGATCGGACCGGCAATCCGCTGGCCCCGTATACGCTCAACTTCACCGTCGCAGGCGTTGCTCCGTACACGATGGAGAGCCGCAATAGCCATGCTCCGGCAACCGCGACGCCGTTGGCCGCCTCCAACGGCTTGCCGGACGGCACGTTCACGCCAGGCACCGCTTTCCCCATGTCCGGCACGCAACTTTATTATGCCGCGACCGCACGCTTGCGCGGGGCCGGCCAGCCGCTCGATCTTGTCACTGCGAACCAAGGCGGCACCACGATCTCCGTCGCGCTCGGCAACGGCGACGGCACGTTCCAGACGCCGGTCACCTACACCGTCGGCAATAATCCCATCGCGCTGGCCATCGGCGATCTGACCGGCGACGGCAAGCTCGACATCGCCGTCGCCAACTACGGCAGCGGCACCGTCTCTGTCCTCACCGGCAACGGCGACGGCACTTTCCAGACCACTGCCGTCACCTATACGGTCGGTCCCAATCCCCGCGGCGTCGCCATCGCCGATTTGGACGGCAAAAACGGCAACGACCTCGTCGTCGCCAACTGGAACAGCCACAATGTCAGCGTGCTGCTGGGCAAGGGCAACGGCACGCTGGCCGCCGCCGTCAACTACAATGTCGGCAACAACCCCGGCAATGTGCTCTTGGCCGATCTCAACGCCGACGGCAAGCTCGACATCGTCACGCCCAACTACAGCGACAACACTGTCAGCGTCTTGCCCGGCAACGGCGACGGCACCTTCGGCACTCAAGTCGTCTACCCCACCGGCACCGGCAATCCCGATCGACGTGGTGGCCCTCGATCTCAACGGCGATCACAAGCTCGACCTGGCGACATCCAATGTCAACGGCAGCACGGTCAGCGTGCTGCTCAACCAGGGAACGCCCAACACTGCGTATGGAGCGAACACCTTCGCGGCCCCCGTCGGCTACAATGCCGGCGGCAGCTCGCCTTATCACATCGTGGCCGCCGATCTCAACGGCGACGGCAAGCTGGACCTGGCCATCGCCGGTTATGGCAGCAACCAGGTCGGCGTCTTGATCAGCAACGGCGACGGCACCTTGCAAACCGCCCAAAGCTATGCCGTCAGCGGCAATCCGCTCGGCATCACCGCCGGCGATTTCAACGGCGACGGCATCATGGACCTGGCCACCGCCAACAACACCGGCAACAGCGCCACCATTTTGCTCGGCAACGCGGGCAAGCCGCTACCCAGCGACTCGGTCAGCGGGCTGAACTCCGGCTATGGGCGCGGCAATCTCCCCAATACTTCGACGGTCGATTATTTCAGTTGGACCGGCACCGCCGGCGACACGGTTTACTTGGCGTCCGAAACGCCGGGCAATCCGTCGGCGAGCGGCCTTTACTACGAGATCGACAACGCCGGCGGCACGGCGCTGACCAGCTTCTACGCCAATTACAACAATCAGGGACAATCGACGCCCCTCACTTTGCCGTATACCGGCACCTATTTCATCCACGTCGGCTCCGATTACAGCTATGCCGGCGAATTCCGCTTCCGGATCACGGAAGCCGCGCCCACCGTGCAAGTGGTCACCAAGTATGGCAACCTCATCAGCAATCCCAATACGCTGACGCTGGTCAACTCGGCGCCCGGCCATTTGACGGGCCAGGCAGCCGGCTACATCAGCCAGGCCGATCCCGGCCGGCGAATACTTCAGCCTGGGCACCGTGCTGGCCGGCACGCAACTGAGCCTCACGCTGCAGCAGCCGGCGCACAGCACGCTCGCGGGCGTGCTCAACATCTACAATGCCGCGGGCGTCAACGTGACCAACAACACCGCCGCCGGCAGCACCGTCACTTATACCGTTCCCGCCGGCCAGGACGGCGTCTACTATGCCCGGGTCACGTCCGGCAGCCAAACCACGGTGTCCTTCTGGATGAACTGGAGCGGCAACAACAACGCCATTCCCATCAGCTTTGCCGGCTATGACCTCTATCTGCAAAACGGCAACTTCGGCTTCAACACGGCCAACGGCGATGTTTACGGCATCAGCAGCGCCGGCCTGGCCAATTCAGCTTGCACTTCGTGACCGCCGTCTTCACCGACGGCAACCTCAGCCAAGATCAACTGTGGATCGACGGCGTGCAGCAAACGCTCACCCAGCGCCAGGGCACGCCGACCACCGTGCCGCTAGTCAGCACCGCCGCCAGCATCGGCAATTACATCAGCGGCAACAATGCCTTTGCCGGCACGCTCGACGAGTTCGCGTTCTTCAACCGCAAACTGTCGGCCGCGGAGATCCAAGCGGAATTCAATGCCCAAAACAGCGGCCATTATAGCGCGGTCATCATGGGCCAGTCCCCGGTCGCCTACTATCGCCTGGGCGAGAGCGGCGGCCAGGTGGCCTATGACTCTTCCGGCAATTTCAATAACGGCACCTTCGGCACCGGCGTGACGCCCGGGAGCGCCGGGCGCCTTGGGCGGCGATGCCGATACGGCGTACCAGTTCACTAGTGGACAGCTTATGGCGACCGTCCCCGAAAACACCGGGATCATGGGGCAGTATGTTTTGTCCGTCAACGTGGCCAACACGACGCCGCCGCAAATCACGGGAACCTCGCTGCCGATCGCCGGCACGAGCACGCCGATCATTCTCTCGACCGGCCTCAACTCGACGGGCAGCCTGATCGCCACGAACGGCAACGCCGACAGCAATTGGACGGTGGATCAACCAGGCGGCGGCACCGCCGCGGCTCAAATCGTCACGCCGTCAGGCGCGGACTGGTATTCCGGCTGGCCGGCGGATGGACCAAATTCCGATTGGATCGCGGTCAACGCCAACAGTTCAAGCCAACCCGCGGCGCCGTACACCTTTTATCGCACCTTCGATCTGACGGGCTACAACCTCTATACCATCGTCATGTCGGTGAAATGGGCCTCGACGATGGCGGCAGTCTTTACCTCAACGGCCACCTCCTCGACAGCCGAGACCAACAATTACAACACGTCCACCTGGGGTGCCACCATCACCGTCGCAGGGACCAGTGGCGATTTCAATCCGGGGCTGAACACGCTGACAATCAAGATGACGAATGTCGACAAGTCCCTCGACGCCGTTCGCCTTGAAGGCAGTGTCACCGTCCGTGCCGGCGCCGGCAACCAACATCGTCAACACTTCACGCAGTTCTTCTCCGAAGACATGAATCCGGCCACCGTCAACAACACGGCCAACTATGTCTTGCAGGACAGCAACCATAACATCTATCACCTCGGCAGCCCAAGCTACACCGGCGGCGTATCGGCCACATATCCAATCACGGACGGTCCTCTCCAGCCGGGCAATTACACGCTCACGATCTCCGGGCTGGCGGATCGGCTCAACAATCCGCTCGCTCAAGTCGTCGAGAACTTCACCGTCCAAGGCGTCCCCCCCTTCATGCAAGAAGGCAGAAACCATGGCAGCTTGGCCACGCCCACATCCCTTAGCACGAACCCGGCACGACGTTCACCGGCAACTTCGCCAATGCCCAGGGCTTCGGCGGCCAATGACCGGCAACGCCTGGTCGGTGGCTTCCGGTCAATTCACGAGCAGCGGCCACACCGACCTGGTGGAAACCGACTACTTCAACAAGACCGTCACCGTCTACCTCGGCAACGGCGACGGCACCTTCCAACCGGGCGTCACGTATCCCGTCGGCAACAATCCAATCGACGTCGTCGTCGGCAACTTCGGCAACGGCCACGCCGACCTGGCGTCACCAACAGCAGCGACAACACCGTCAGCGTGCTGCTCGGCAATGGCGACGGCACGTTCCAGGCGCAAAAGACTTATGCAGTCGGCACGGTTCCCTATTACATGGCGGTGGCCGATCTTACCGGCAGCGGCAAGTTCGATCTGGTGGTCGCCAATTACAACAACGGCAACACGGGCAGCGTCAGCATTCTGATGGGCAACGGCGACGGCACGTTCCAAAACGCGGTCAGTCTCGCCGACCCGAGCAACGGGCCGGTGGCAGTCAAGGCGGGCAACATCACCGGCGGGCCGAATCCCGATCTGGTCGTCGCTAACTACGCATCCAGCACCGTTACCGTTTTCCCGAGCACCGGCACCAATAGCTCCGGCGTGCCCACCTACGGCACTCCGGCGACCTATGCCGTCGGCACCAATCCCTATGACGTGGTGCTCGGCAAGTTTCGCACCTCGAGCAGCAGCCCGCTGCTCGACATCGCCGTGGCTAACTACTCCTCCAGCACGGTCAGCATTCTGCTCAACAATGGCAGCGGCACCTTCCCGGCACAGCCGTCACAGACTTACCCCGTGGGGAGCGGCCCCTTCCGCATGGTCTCGCTCACGGTGGGCGGCAACGTCGGTCTGGCGGTCGCGGATTACAATGGCAACAACGTCGGCGTCCTCCTGGGCAACGGCGATGGCACATTTCAACCCGTCGCCACCTATTCGGCGAATTCCAACCCACGCGGCTTGACTGTGGGCGACGTCACGGGTGACGGCTTGCCCGACTTGGTGACCGCCGATTGGAACGGCAACCGCCTCACTCTTCTGCCCGGCCAACGCCCGCAACCATTAGCCGCCGATCCCGCGGCGAGCGGTGTTTACTCCGGCTATGGCCGCGGCGCCACCAGCAGCAACAGCGATAGCAATTATTGGAGCTTCACGGGCCAGGCCGGCCAGACGGTAATGATCGCAGTCGACGCGCCGGGTCACCCCAATGCCGCCTATTGGAGCGTCATTCTTTACGATGCGAACGGCACTCAGCTTACGTCGTTCACGACCAATTACACCGGCGGCGCCGGCGGCTCGGCACCGCTAGTGCTGCCACACACCGGCACCTATTTCGTCCGCGTCTTCAATGGCTACAGCGGCTATCCCACGACGGGCCTGGAGTACAACCTGCGGGTGAGCTTGGCCGACCCCACCGTGCAAGTGGGCGCGCAAGCGAACAATTCCTTCACGACCGCGAATCCCGTAACCTTTGCGCCGGCGCCTCGGAGCACATCGACGCCGCCCTCGCCGGTGCCATCACGTCCGGCGACAATGGCGACTTTTACCAATTGGGAAGTCTCAGCCCCGGTACCGTGGTCACCTTGCATCTGCCGACGCAGATTTCCACCACGACGTTGGCGCCCATCATGGCAATCTTCGACGCCAGCGGCCACCAACTCGCCCTCAGTAGCACGGGCGCCGCAACGCTGACTTATACCATTCCGACGAACGGCGGCGGGGCTTATACTGCTGCGCATCAGCGCGGGCAATGACGCGCAAAGCCAGTCGACTGCCGGCCTCTTGTCGCAATATCTGCTCGACATCGATGAAGCCCAGACCACCGCACCTGTGATCGGAGGCGTGACGCTTCCCATCCAGGCAAGCACGGCCACCATTAATCTTTCGACTGGCCTGGGCGCCTCCAACGCCCTGATTACCGCGAATGGAACGCAATGACGGCACCTGGACCGTCGATGAGCTTGCCGGCGGCACCGGCCCGGCCCAAGTTGTCACCGCCGCCGGTGCCGACTGGTACACCGGTTGGGTAGCCGACGGACCCAATTCCGCCTGGATCGCGCCAATGCGGACCTCGCCAACAACGGCGCCGCGCCGTACTCGTTCTACCGCACGTTCGATCTGACCGGGTATAACCTCGCCGCCGTCACGCTCAGCGGCGCCTGGGCGATCGATGACGCGGGCACGCTCAATCTGAACGGGCATCAGATTGCCTCGCTTGGCGGCGGGAATACAGGCGCCTTGAACAGCTTCTCGATAGCGGCAGGGAGCCCGTTCCTCAATCCTGGTCTGAACACGTTGAGCATCACGATCACCAGCGACGACCAAAGTCTCGAGGGAGTCCGCTTCGAAGGCAGCGTCAGCACGGTGCCCATCCCGGCCACGTCGCTGTTTAGCGGCTTCACGCTCTCCTACTCCGAAGACATGGCCCCTGCGACGATCAATAATCTCGCCAATTATGTGCTGAAAGACAGCAGCAACAATGTCTACCACCTCGCGGCGCCTAACTACACCAGCGGCTCGACAGCCGCCTACTCCATCGCGGATGGGCCGCTCCAGCCGGGCAACTACACGCTGGCCATAGGCGGGCTCACCGACCGCTTCGGCAATGCGATCAGCGCCGCGAACTATCAGTTCACCGTCGCGGGCGTTGCGGGCTTCACCGATCTCGGCCGGACTTCGAACAATGCCGCGACGCCGACGGCCTTGACGTTATCCGAGGATCCCGCCGGCACCGGGCTTTTCCAGGCCGGCGGCCGAGGCGCCTTGCTGAATAACTCGGATGTCGATTACTGGACCTTCAACGGCACCGCCGGCAACTTGGTCACCATCGCCACGCAAAATCCGGGCAGCGCGGGAGGGACCGGACTCAGTTACATCATCACCAAGCCAAACGGCACGCAGTTGACGAGCTTCGTGACCGATTACACCGGCAACGCGGAAAGCGCGCCGATTGCTTTGCCGACGACCGGCACCTACACCGTTTCGGTGCACATTTACTACGGCTACCACGGCGAATACCGCTTCCGGATCGTCAGCGCCGCGCCGCCTTTGCAATTGGACACCGAGCCCAACAACACCATCGGCACCGCCAATGCCCTCACGCTGACAACAAACGGCTCTAGCCAGGTCGCCAACGTGGCCGGCACGCTGCTGACACCAAGCGACCTTAACTACTTCAATCTTGGAAGCATCGCCGCCGGCCAGTCGGTCTTGCTCAGCACGCTGCTCCCCTCGACGAGCCTGCTCAATCCCGTCGTTTCGATCTACAACCACGCCGGCACATATATCAACAAAACCACCGGCCGGGCCTTTGACGGCGTCGGGCAAATCGACATCACGGTGCCCGATACGTATTACGCGCTCGTGTCAGGGACCAACGGCACGGGGGGATTGCTTGCTCAATATGTCCTCAATGTTCAAATCGTCCCCACCAGCAGCCTGGCAAAGCTGCCCAACTTGGAAGTGACCAATATCGCCCTGCCGACAGCAAGCAATATCCAGAGCGGCCAGCCGATCACTTTCTCGTGGACCGTCACCAACGCAGGCCAGGCGCCGACCAACGTCGTCAACTGGTCCGATCGGGCTGTTCTCTCCTTGGACACGGTTTACGGCGACGGCGACGATGTCCCGCTGGCCATCGGGCCCAACAACGGCGTCTACGGCCACACCGGAGTTTTGAATCCGGGCGACAGCTACACGGTGACCGAGACCGTCACGCTCCCGGACGGCATCAGCGGCAATTTCTATCTCTTGGTGCAAACCGACAACACGCAGCAGGTTGCTGAAAGCCCCATCGCTCGCGGCGACGGCACCACCGTGTCAACGGGCGGGGCCAATGGCAACGGCACCATCACTGTCAACCTCGCCCAATATCCCGACCTGGTGATTCAGGGCCTCAAAGTCAACGGCCCCAATGGCGACGGCACGTTCTCCGTTTCCTGGAACACCGTCAACAGCGGCACCGGCGCGATAGCCAATGGCTGGAAGGAAAACGTCGTCGTCACCGACGTCACCAGCGGCGCCTCCATCGCCAACAGCGTGCTGAGCTTTGCCGGCACTTTGGCGGGCAATGGCGGCTCGGCTGCGCACACGCTGCCGCTGACCGGCAATTTCACCGTCGATGGCGCCGGCCACTTCCTCGTGAGCGTCACCACCAATTCGGATCAAGCGATCTTCGAGAACAACGCCTCCGGCCACGTCGCCGCCGTCCAAAACGACAGCGCCCAAACCACCTTCGATGCCACGCGCGATTTGCAAGTCGCCGGCATCGCCGTCACTCCGCCAAGTCCTCAATCGGGCGGCGCCGTCACCGTCAATTGGAACGACACCAACACCGGGCTCCTGGCCACCTCGGGCTCGTGGTCGGACACCATTTCCATCGTCAACACGACGACGGCGACCACCGTGGCATCCTCGACGGTGAGCTACAATGCTGCCGTGCGCGGCAACCTAGCGCCCGGCACGGCCGCACCGCAATCGTTCACTTTCAATCTCCCTGACGGAGACTTGGGCACCGGCGTTTTCAAGGTGACCATCACGGCCAACGCGACTGCTTCGATGGCGGAGTACAACGCCGCCGGCACCGCGACCACCAACAACACGGCTTCCGCCAACTTCAACGCGGCGCTGGGCAACTATGCCGACCTGCAAGTCGCGAACTTGGCCGTCAGCCCCAATGCGCCATCCGCGGGCAGCAACCTCACCATCACGTGGAACGACTCGAACACCGGCCACGCCAATCTTGGGAAAGCGTTTTATGACAACATCACGGTTGTCAACACGACCACGGGTCAAACGTTGACGAGCACCAACTTGCTCTATGATGCGACGCAAGCCGGCGCTGCCATTGCCGCGGGCGGCAGCTCCGCGCAGCGGCAATTCCAATTCACCCTGCCCGCGGGAACTGCGGGGGCGGGCGTTTTGCAGGTGTCCGTGACGACCGATGCGCTCAATAACATTTTCGAGTATGCCTATGCCACGACCCCCGGCGGCCATCAGGTCGGCGAGAGCAACAATGTCAGCACCGTTTCCGCGACCTCAACCTTGAGCAATCCTCCTTCCCTGCAAGTGACCAACCTCGCGCTGAGCCCGTCGGCGCTCCAATCCGGGACGCAATTGACCGTCACCTGGAACGACAAGAACACCGGCACCGGCATCCTTAATCAATCGTTCAACGATCATGTCACGATCGTCAGCACTACGACCAATCAAACGCTTTTGGACACCGATGATTTCTACAATGCCACGCAATCCGGCGCCGCCATCGCCGCCGGCGCCAGCTCCGCTCAGCGCCAATATCTTTTCACGCTTCCCGACGGCGATCCCGGCGTCGGCAATTTGTCCGTGACCGTCACCGCGGATGTCCACAACGTCTTTCCCTCACCGGCTACCGGCCATTCCGCAACCGTGACGACCAGTGCGACCTTGGCCAACTATGCCGACCTACAGGTGACATCCCTCACGGCGACCCCGACAGCCGCCTTCACCAGCGGGCACGTCAATTTCCAGTGGAACGACAGCAACACCGGCAAGGCGAGCGTCACGCAGGCGTTTAGCGACCACATCGTCGTGGTCAACACCACCACGCACCAAACGCTGTTCACCACCGACGTGCCCTACAATGCCGCGCAAGCGGGCGCTGCCATCGCGGTGGGCGGATCTGTGCAGCGCCAGTTCGGGTTCACCGTGCCCGATGGGACTGCCGCTGTCGGCACACTGCAAGTAACGGTGACGACCAACTTCAACAACGCCGTCTTCGAGTACAACTACGGCACGATCCCCGGCGGCCACGAGGTCGCCCAGGGGAACAACGCGGCCGGCACCAGCTTTACGACGCAAATCAGCGCCGTATCCGGATTTGCAAGTCGCCAACGTGGCCTTACAACCGGCGACCGCGGCGACCGGCCTCGTCTCGGGCGCGGCTGTTCAGGTTAGCTGGGACGACCAGAACACCGGCACTGCCGACACCACCGATAGCGGCAGCCGCCCCGGCACCTTCCACGACTATGTTTTGGTGCAGCAAGTCGACGGCGTGGGCAACGTCCTGGCCAACTTGGTCACCGCCGCCGTGCCCAGCGGCGTCATCGCGGCCGGCGGCACCAATCACCAAACGTATTCGTTCCATCTGCCCGACGGCAGCGCCGGCACCGGCAACCTCAAGATCACCGTCACGACCAATATCTATAACGAGGTGTTCGAGCAAAACGCCGCCGGGCACGGCCCAGACCAACAACAACGGCACGACGACCGGCACCGCGGCGCTCGCCCCCTACGCCGATCTGCAAGTCACCAACCTAGGCGTCACCCCCAGCACCGGATTGCTCTCGGGCGGCAGCTTGGTGCTTGGCTGGAACGACAGCAACACCGGCACCGGCGCCACCAGCGGCGACGTTCAACGATCACGTCGTCGTCGTCAACACCACGACCGGCCAAACACTGGCGACCGCGGACGTGCCCTATGATCCCGCGGCCTCCGGCAACGGCGCCATCGCCGGCGGTGACCAGCGGGCTCGTACATTCCCATTCACATTGCCCGGCAGGCTCGGCCGGGCGCCGGCAACATTCAGTTCACGGTGACGACCAACTACTATCATCAAATCTTCGAGTACAACACCGCCGGGCCCGGCGGCACCAACACCGCCGCGAGCAACAACACGGCTTCCACCACGGCGAGCGTCGCGCTGGCTCCGTACGCCGACTTGGCGACGACCAATGTCACCGCGCCGCAACTGACCGTCGGCGATCCGGCCAAGGTCACCATCGGCTGGACGGTCACCAACGTCGGCACCGGACCGGGCACCGTTTCCTCCTGGGTCGATGCCATCATCGTCTCGCCCGACAACGATCCCACGCATGGCACCGTCATCAAGCAATTCACGCACACCGGCATTCTGGCGGTCAACGGCACCTATCAGCAAAGCCAGACGTTTCTCTTGCCGCCGGGCTACACGACCCATTCGCACCTGTTCGTCCGAACCGATGCCACCGACCAGGTCTTCGAGAACGGCAACGAGGCCAACAACTACGGCGAGGCGCCGAACATCTTCGACGTGGCGCCCATCCCCTACGCCGACCTGGCCGTCTCGAACGTCAGTTCGGCGGCGACCGCCGGCAGCGGCCAGCCGATGCAGGTGACCTGGACCGTCACCAACCAGTCGCCGAACGCCATCGGCACGACCAACATCCAGCGATGGAGCGACTCCGTCTATCTGGCCAGCGATCCGGCCGGCAACAACTCGTCGCCAACCTGGGCAGCTTCGATCACATCGGCGCGCTCGCCGTCGGCGGCAGCTACGCGCGCACCGTCACCACCGACACGTTGCCCGACGGCCTGCACGGCACCTTCTACGTCGTCGTCCACACCAGCGGGCCCTACGAGTTCATCTACACGAACAACAACACGGGCGTCGGCAATCAGGTGGCGGTATCGGTGACCCCGTGGCCCGACCTGACGCCCACCGCTCACCGCGAACACGCCCGGCTCGACGGCCCAGGTCAGCACGGCCAAGGCGGGCACGAACATCGACGTCACCTGGACCGTTCAGAACATCGGCCAGGGCGACGCGCACGGCACCTGGTACGACTCCATCTATTTGAAGGAAGTCGGCGGCACGCGCACCTATCGGCTTGGGCGTCTTCGACAACACCACGCCGCTCGTGGGGGGCAAGTCGTACACCCGCACCGAGCAGGTGCAGCTGCCCGGCGACGTCCAGGGCGTCTTCCAGGTGGTGATCCAGACCAACGCGGGCGTTCATCCCGATCTTCGAGAACGGCGCCTCCGGCAACAATATCTTGACGGACACCAACACGCTGACGCTGACCGTGCCCCCCAATCCCGACTTGCAGGTCTTCTCGATCGACAACGCTCCGCCGACCGCCAACGCCGGCGGCACGGTCAGGTCGACTACACCATCATCAACCAGGGAACAGTGACCGCACGCGGGTCAATGGCAGGACAGCGTCTACATCTCGCTCAAGAACCACCTTGGACGGCACGGCCATCCTGCTCGGCTCGTTCGGCAACCAGTCCGCCCTTTTGCCCGGCGAGAAATATCAGACGACCACGACCGACATGATCGTGCCCGACCGCCTGGGCGGGCCGGCGTATTTGATCGTCGACACCAATTCCAACGGCGCCATCGACGAATTTCCGCACGGCGACAACAACACCTTCGTCAAGTCGATCTACATCAACCCCGAGCCGCCCGCCGACCTGGTCACCGGCACCGTGGCGGCGCCGAACCAGGCCTTCGACGGCACGACCATCCCGGTCACGTATCACGTCAGCAACCTGGGCCTGGGCCCGACCAATGTCACGAGCTGGACCGACACCATCTGGCTGACCACCGACAAGACGCGGCCCAACACGACCAAGGGCGACGTGCTGCTGGCGACGATCCCCCACAACGGCCTGCTCGGCAACGACCCCAGCATCATTGCGCCGCCGACCGGCTACGACGTCACCACCACCGTCACGCTGCCCAAGCATATTTCCGGGCAGTACTACATCACGGCCTGGTCCGACACGTTCGACGTGGTGCTCAAGAGCACGCTGGACGCCAACGTCAACCCGGACGACCCGAACCAGCTCAACAACGACAACTACAAGGCCCGGCCGATCACGGTCCTGCTCACGCCGCCGCCCGACCTGGTCGTCACCAAGTCGCGCCCCAGGCGACGGCCGTCGGCGGCGACAGCTACGCGGTGACCTGGACGGTGCCAACCAGGGGACCAGCCCGACCGAAGACTCGGTGCTGTTCGACCAGGTTTATCTGTCGAACAGCCCGACCTTCAATGCCAACAATCCCAAGCAGTGGTTTCTGGGCACGGTCGAGCACGACGGCGTCGTGGCCTCGAACGGCTGCTACACGGCCAACCAGACCTTCCAGCTCTCGCCGGAGATCTCCGGCAATATGTCATCGTCGTCTGCAACACCGGCAATTATCCGTTAGGGTACGCGCCGACCTGGGAAGGCCCGTACACCAACAACAACATCAACTCCGCCGCCACGCACGTGGTTCCGCTGCCGCCGGCCGACCTGCAGGTGACCTCATCGCCACCCAGGCGCCGAACTACTCCGGCGAGCAGACCACGGTCTCCTGGACGGTCACCAACGAAGGCGCGGTCGTCTGGTCCGGCACGCGCTACTGGGTCGACCACGTGTATTTCTCGAACTATCCGACCCTCGATCAGAATCGCGACCCCTTGGTCGGCGAGTTCCCGCACAGCAACGACCAGCCGCTCGGCTCCCAGGCCAGCTACACGCAGTCGGCCACCTTCACCCTGCCGCCGGGCATCGGCGGCACCGCGGCCAACCCGCAGACGTTCTACGTCTACGTCATCACCGGTTATTACGACGCCTTGACGTCGGGCTCTCGAGACAACGATGGCAGCCGCAGTTACTTCACCACCCGCGGCTACGAGGACCCGACCAACAACCAGAGCAGCGCCACGCTCCGTCATCTACCGCGAGCCCGACCTCGTGGTCAGCAACCTGGTCGTGCCGACCACGCCGCCGCATCCGGCGACACGATCCCCGTCACCTTCACCGTGACCAACATCGGCAACCGCGACACGCGCACGGCGTCTGGGTCGACCGCGTCTACCTTCCAACGACTCGTCGTTGCACCACGACGACACGGAACTCGGGCGAAATCGGGCACATCGGCATCCTCAAGATCGGCGCCTCGTATACGGTCACGCTCAATGTCCGTCTCCCCGACGGCATCGGCGGCAACTTCTACATCCTGGTCTTCACCGATGCCAACGTCAGGGCAAGCATCGGCTCGACGTGCCCGGCCTTAGCTCCGATGGCTCCAGCGACCTCGGACGCGTCCTCGAATACCAGGGCGAAGGCAACAACATCACCGCCGCCGCCTTGCCGGTCGTGACTGAGCCGCCGCCCGACCTGCAGGTCGCGGTCGTCACGGCCACCGGGCCCGATGGCACGCAGCCCGATCATGTCTTCACCGGCCAGACGTTCACGGTGACCTACACCGTCACCAACGCCGGCGCGGCGACACGCCCAACGCCAGGCCACCTGGGACGATTAGATCTAGCTGTCGCGCGACCCGATCCTGGACGATGCCGACGTCTATCTTCGATGAACTGCCGCACACCGGCGGCCTAAGGCGGCGCACGCCTACACGATGACCGATATCACTCAAGGCGCCGCAAAACTTGATCGGGCCCTGGTACGTCTTCGTCATCACCGACCCGCCGAAGCCCTATTCGCCGCGCGGCGACGTCTTCGAGGGCGACAACGAGAACAACAACGCCACGCCGACCGCCATGCCGCTGCTCATCGACCAGCCGCCGCCGTCCGACCTGCAAGTGACGGCTATCGTCATTCCCAGCTCGGCCATGTCCGGCGACCCGTGTCCATTCAGTGGACCGTCACGAACATCGGCGCCAACCCGGCCAGCGGCACCTGGACCGACGCGGCCTATCTGTCGCCCGGCGCCATCTGGGACTATAACGACCCGGTGATCGGCCGCATGGCTTTCAGCGGCACGTCCTGCCGGGAGCGAACGTACACCGCCACGCTCGACGCCAACTTGCCGCTGGCGACGCCGGGCCAGTACCGGGTCATCGTCCGCACCGACATCTTCGACGACGTCTTCGAATCGAGCTACGACAACAACACCACGGCCTCGGCCGACGTCGCTGACGGTCGCCGTGCCGGCCTGCACCTGGGCGTGCCGCTGGACACGACGCTCGACACCGGCGAGACCAGCTCTTCCAGGTCACCGTGCCGCAGGGCGAGACCCTGCGCGTCGACCTGACCACGGCCGAACGCCAGCGCCGCCAACGAACTGTTCCTGCGCTACAACGCCGTGCCCACGGCCTCGACCTACGACGCCGCCTACCAGGGCGCCTTGCAGGCCAACCAGTTCGCGGTCATCCCCTCGACCACGGCGGGCATCTACTACGTCCTGGTCCGCGGCCAGTCCGAGCCGGGCGCCGCACACGCCGGTCACCCTGGTGGCCAACGTGCTGCCGTTCGAGATCACCGACGTCATGCCCGACGACGGCGGCGACAGCAACTACGTCACCACCACGATCCTCGGCGCGCAGTTCGACCCGCAGGCGATCGTCAAGCTGGTCCGGCCCGGCTTCGCCGAGTACGAGCCGGTCAGCTACCAGGTCGTCGACAGACGAAGATCATCGCCATCTTCGACCTGACCAACGCGCCGCACGGCCTGTACGACGTGGAGGTGATCAACCCCGACGGCGCGGTGGCGCTCGCGCCGTACCGCTACCTGGTCGAGCAGGCGCTGCCGCCCGACGTCACCGTCGGCCTGGGCGGCCCGCGCGTCGTCTGGGCCGGCCAGAGCGGCCTGTACGGCTTCTCGCTGTCCAGCATGACCAACGTCGACATCCCTATGTCGAGTTCCAGTTCGGCGTCCCGGGACATGGCGCTAACAACAGCCAGGACGGCAGCAACGTTGCCGTACCTGGCGCTGACCACCAACCTCCAGGGCAGCCCGAACGTCGCCGACGTGCCCTGGGCTCGGTCACGCCCATCGTCAACACCAACGGCGAGGTGCTGGCCACCGGCTACGCCTTCGACTTCGCCGACCAGTCCAACACGACGCTCAGCTTCGTGGTGCAGACCTATCCCGACGGCCTGCGCGCGGCCGCGTCGGCGAATCCCCCGGCATCAACGGCGTTCGCCTTCAACATCATCGGCGTCGGCCACGCCGCTGACGACCGCGCGAATTCATCGCCCAGCAGACGCAGCTGGCCGCCACGCTGCGCACCAACATCCTCGCCGACCCGACCGCCTCGTCGGCCCTGCAAATGCTGGCGGCCGACCCGACCAACTGGACCGACCTCTACCTCAGGCGCTGACCCAGGCGGGCCTGCTGCGGCCCGTGGACAAGCCCGCCGCAGGTCTCGCAAAACCCGGTGCTCGTTCAGCCTGCAGGCGACGCTGGCCGCCGGCATCCTGGCCGGCCCGGCGGGCAAGCAGATCATCACCAACGGCAACCTGACGCGATTTCTTCAACCAGGTCCAGCAGTGGTACGGCACGACGCCGAACACAGCTTTCCAAGTACATCGGCACCGGCACCGACACGACGACCGCCGACGAGGGCGGCACCTATCGTCCAGGCGAACCCGCCGCCGGCCAGCGACTTCAACCTGAACGCGTCGCAGCCGACGCACTACGAAGGCTTCTACGTCTACGTCCCCTACGCCAACGACTACGATCCAGGCGAGGAAGACCCGACCCGATTCCGACGAGACGCATCCGGAGAATCCCAACTTCGTCAACGTCGCCGCCCCCAACTTCGCGCCGTTCTTCACCGGCGACCGGCCGATCGGGCCAGGCGTCGATCAACGGCCCGCTGGGCTACGGCTCGCAGCAGTTCGTGCCGGTGGCCAGCCGCTGCCGTACACGATCCAGTTCGAGAACTCGCCGGCCGCATCGTCCACGGTCGGCCAGGTCCGCATCGTCAGCCAGCTCGACCCCAACCTCGACCCGCGCACCTTCCGCCTGGGCGACATCAAGCTCGGCGACATCAAGGTCCACATCCCCAGCGGCGTCGGCTCGTTCCAGGGCGACTTCGACTTCACCCAGAGCAAGGGCTTCATCCTCCGCGTCAGCGCCGGCATCGACATCAACTCCGACACGATGACCTGGCTCCTGCAGGCGATCGACCCGCTGACCGGCGAAGTGATCACCGATCCGAGCAAGGGCCTGCTGCCGCCGGACAACGCCCAAGGCGCCGGCGAGGGCTTCGTCAGCTACACGGTCGCAGCCGATGGCCGGCCTGGCCACCGGCACGCAGATCAGCGCGCAGGCGCGCGTGCTGTTCAACACCGCCGCCCCGCTGGACACGCCACGATCACCTACACCATCGACGGCACGGCGCCGACCACGACGCTG
Source organism: uncultured Planctomycetota bacterium (assembly GCA_963750865.1). Taxonomy (GTDB): domain Bacteria; phylum Planctomycetota; class Planctomycetia; order Gemmatales; family Gemmataceae; genus CAVVSQ01. Next base: position 1,606,501 of record CAVVSQ010000001.1, on the reverse strand, counting down.
ACGGCCGCACCCGCTGACCCAGGGGAGCTCGGATTACCAGGTGCAGTGGAACGCCGTCGACGACGCGGCCGGCTCGGGCGTCAAGAGCATGACGGTCTACGTCGCCGAGGACGGCGGCGATTACAAGATCTGGCTCGACCAGACCACCGACGACCTCGGGCATCTACAACGGCCAGGCCGGCCACACCTACCAGTTCCTGGCCCTGGCGATCGACAACGCCGGCAACCAGGAGCAGCCGCCGTCGGGCTCGCAAGTGCCCAGCAGCGATGCCCAGGTCAACCTGGGCGGCCTGCCGACCGTGTCCGGGCACGACGCGTCGACTTGGGATCGCCGCCGCCGGTCAGCCCGCACGCCGTCCACCAATCCGCTGTTCACCCAGGCCCAGCAAGGCGATCCCGGCGCCCACGCCGACCAGCGCACGCGCCGGAATTCACGAAGGTGCTTCGAGCCGTTCAGCGGCCAGGCGTTCGCCACCGGCATCGGCCAGAGCCAGCCGAGCATCGGCCCGGTCGCCATTCTGACGCTGCCCGACGGCTCGGTCCTGGTCAGCGGCGGGCCGGCGCGCAACCAGCTCTTCCACTTCGGCGCCGCCGGCGGCCAGGCGGGCACGCCGCTCGCCACGCTTCGCCGAGCCGATCTACGACATGGCCCTCGACGCCGCCGGCAACATCTGGGCGACCACCGGCGGCGGCCCGCTCTTGAACTCGACCCGCAGACCGGTGCCATCCTCGGCCAGTTCGGCGACAGCCTGACCCAGAGCCTGGCCATCCAGCCGGGCACCGGGCTGATCTACGTCTCCTCCGGCAACGGCATCGAGATCTTCAACCCGGCCACGGATACGTTCAACCACTTCAGCGACATCCGCGTCGGCAGCCTGGCCTTTGCCACCAGGGCACGCTCTGGGCCGCCACCTGGCCGCACAACCAGACGCAGATCATCGAGTTCACCGGCACGCCGCTCGAAGCCCAAGCTGATGTTCACGTTCGCCAGCGACGTCGACTCGATCGCCTTCGGCCAGCCCGGCACCAAGCTCGGCGACCTGCTTGTTCGTCTCGCACACCGAGCCCGCCGTGCCCGGCGGCGGCACCGAGCTGACCATGGTCGACCTGGCCACCCTGAACAGGTGGCGCTGGCCACCGGCGGCACGCGCGGCGACGAGATCAAGACCACGCGCCGACGGCCGCGTCTTCATCAGCCAGTCGCACCAGGTCGACGTGCTCAGCCCGTCCAGCCGCCGCACGTCGCCAGCACCAACCCGCCGCCGCAGGGATCGTGGCCCTGCCGCTCGGCACGCGTCAGCGTCACCTTCGACGACGACATGTTCGTCGGCGACCCGACCGACCGCACTGGGTCCTCAACCCCGCCAACTACACACTGACCGGCGACAACGCCGGCCCGGTGACGATCACGTCCGTCACCTACGATGCCGGCTCGCGCACCGCGTGCTCGAATTCGACAATCCCAATGCCGACCACTACACGCTCAAGGTCCTGACCGGCGTCGAAAACACCGCCGGCCTGCCACTGGCCCAGGTGTACACCACCGACTTCCAGGCCGTCTCCGACTTCTCGCCGTTCGTCAACATCAGCTTCACCGCCGGCCGGGCCAACAACGTCACGCACACCGTCTCCTACAACGTGGTGATCACCAACAAGACCGCCTACAACCTGATCGTGCCGCTGATTCTCTACGTCGACGCCTTGCAGCCGGCGGACGCCTCGGTCGTCGGCGGCATGCGCAACGCGCCCGACGGCCAATGGTGGCTCGACCTGAGCGGCTCGACGCCGGGCAAGGTGCTGATCCCCGGCGGCTCGACAGTGACCCAGACGTTCACGATCAGCAACCCGTCGGGCTTGCAGGCTCAGCTTCAAGTCCGGCATCTTCGCCATGCCTTATGCCAACGTCGCGCCGGTCTTCAACTCGACGCCGGTCACGACCGCGACCGTCGGCCAGGCGTATCCTACACCGGTCAGCGCCTTCGACCCCAACGGCGGCCCGTCAGCTACGTGCTCGACAGCGGCCCGGCCGGCATGACCATCAACGCCACGACCGGCCTCATCAGTTGGACGCCGACGCCCGGCAGTCCGGCGCAGGCCAACGTCGTCGTGGTGGCCTACAACGTCCGCGGCGGCCATGCGACGCAGACATTCACCATCGCGGTCAGCGGCGTCAACCAGCCGCCGGTCTTCGACACGCTTGGCCGCCCAGTTCCAGGGCAGGAAGGCCAAGCGCTTCAGGTGCCCGTCCATGCCACCGACCCCGAAGGCGACCCGCTCATCTACTGGGCCAACAACCTGCCCGCCGGGGCCGTCTTCGATCCCAGACGCAAATCCTGACCTGGCTGCCCGGCGCCGGGCAGGCGGGAACCTATCCGAACGTGACGCTTCGTGGTCAGCGACGGCCTGCATCAGGTCAGCGAATCGACCACGCTCATCATCGCGCCGACGCTGCAGCCGCCGACGCTGATCCGGCCCGCCGACCGCACCGTCCTCGAAGGCGAGAACGTCCACTTCAGCCTGCTCGCCAGCGACCCCAACGGCTTGCCGCTCACCTACTCCAGCTCGGCATGCTGCCGGGCGGCGCCACCTCAACCCGAACACCGGCGTCTTCGACTGGACGCCGGGCTACTACCAGCACGGCGTCTACGCGATCCCGTTCACCGTCAGCGACGGCCAGCTGTCGACGACGCAAGACCACCACGATCACCGTGCTCAACGTCAATGCTCCGCCGGTCTTCGACAATCTGGGCGCCTGGCGGATCTTCGAAGGGCCAGACCGTCGAGTTCCGCGCCTTCGCCTTCGATCCCAACAACCCGGGCTTCTGCCGCCCGACCGACAACGTCCGACGGCACGCCTGACGCCGCAAGAAAACCACGCCGACGACCATGACCTACACCGTCAGCGGCTTGCCGACCGGCGCGACCTTCGACCCGCAACACGGACCTGCTTCAGCTGGAACACCGGCTACAGCGACGCCGGCAATTACTCGTCACCTTCACCGCCACCAACGACGGCGACGGCACCGGCGTGCCGCTGAGCACGCACCGTCCAGGTGCCGATCACCGTTCTCAACACCAACCGGCGCCGGTCGTGCCGGCCATCGCCAACCAGACGATGGCCTTCAACACGACGCTCACGCTGCCCGTGCAGGCCACCGATCTCAACGGCGAAAAGCTCACGCTTAACGTCAGGTCGGCATGCCCGCCTTCGGCCAATTCGTCGATAACGGCGACGGCACCGGCCAATTCGTCTTCACGCCCGGGCCGGACGACGCCCGCAATTACACGATCACGCTCACGGCCAGCGATCCCGGCGGCGGACCGGCGACCGCTCAGGCGACTTCGCAATCGTTCGTTCTCACGGTCACCAACCCGAGCCTGCCGCCCCATGTCACCTACATCGGCGACAAGGTGGCCGTCGTCGGCCAACCGTTCCATCTGCACGTCACGGCCACCGACGGCGATCAGCAACCGCTGACCTTCAGCGCCCTGGGCCTGCCCGGCAGCGCCACGCTCACGCCCAGCACCGCCTATGGCCAGGCCGACATCACCTGGACGCCGACGGCTCGCCGACGTCGGCCGCTACACCGTCCTCGTCAAGGCCACCAACGACGGCAACGGCAATCCCGGCCTTGGTGGCCAGCGATAGCCAGACCTTCACGCTCGTGGTGCGCCCGAGCAACCAAGCGCCCATGTGGCTGCCGGCCGGCAATCCGACCGTGCCCGAAGGACAGACGCTCACGCGTGCCGCTCCAGGCCATCGATCCGGACGGCGATCCGATCACCTATTCGGCGACCAACTTGCCGGTCGGCGCCTCCATCAATCCGGCGACCGGCGTGTTGACGTGGACGCCCACGCTGTTCCAGTCCGGCACTTATCCCGGCATCGTCCTCAGCGCCGATGACGGCAACTTGGCGGCCACGCAGACCATCACGATCACCGTCACCACGATCAATCAGACGCCGACGTTCATTCCGCTGCAAGATCAGACGGGCCGCGAGGCGACGCAACTGCAGTTCACGCTGGCGGCCAACGATCCCAATGGGCAGACGCCCGATTTACAGCGTCATTTCGGGCATGCCAACCGGCGCCACCCTGGATAGCGCATCGGGCCGGTTCCAGTGGACGCCGGGCTACGGCCAGGCCGGCGATTACACGGTCACGTTCAGCGTCACCGACGCGGGCGGACTCAGCTCCACGCTGCCGGTCAATATCCACATCGATCCGACCTATCGGGCGCCGACGCTGCCGGTCGCCAATCACCAGGTCGTGGTCGGCCAACCGTTTAGCCTTCAACTTGTCGGCACCGATCTCGATATCGGCACGACCCTGACGTATTCGGCGCTGGGCATGCCCGACGGCGCCTCGCTCGATCCAGCCACCGGCAAGTTCCAGTGGACGCCCGGCCCGACGCAGACCGGCGATTACATCATCCAGTTCGCCGTCTCGCGACGGCCATCTGAGCACCAGCCATCCGGTCTTGTTGCGCTCGACGATCAACCCGGTGCTGCCACAAGTTCTGGTGGTGCTGACGCCCAGCTTCCCCGACACGCCCGGCTCGCCGGTTCTGGTGCACGTCGCCGCCTCCAGCGTGGCGCCGATCACGGGCTTCACGCTGCAAATCGCCGGCCAATCGCTGTCCGTCGACAGCCAGGGACGGGCGACTTATATTCCCTCCGTCGCCGGGCCGCTATCCGATCACCGCGACCGCCACCGATGGCGACGGCTATGTGGGTCAATTCAGCACGGTCCTCAAGGTCCTCGATCCGAACGGATCGTCTCGCCGCCGGTCGTCGTCCTTGGCACCGGCCTTGCGCAACGCCATGCTGACCAGCCGCACGAGCCATCATCGGCAGCGTCAGCGATGCCAATCTCGATTCCTGGAGCTTGCAGATTGCTCCGCTCGGCTCGACGCGCGTTCACGCAATTGGCCGGCGGCAACGCTCCAGTCGCCACCGGCACTTTGGCCCAACTCGATCCCGCCACGCTCGCCAATGGCTCGTATCAATTGCAACTGACCGCCGCCGACATCGGCGGCCGCGTGAGCACCGTGACCGACACGATCGAAGTGGACACCGCGACCAAATCGACGCAATATCTCTACTCGGCCACCGATCTGACCGTGCAATTGGGCGGCGCCAGCGTGTCGCTGGTGCGCCAGTACGATTCGCTGACGATGGCTCAATCGGGCACCTTCGGCTATGGCTGGCGGCTGGCCAACACCGATGTCAACATTCAAACCAACGTGCCGCCGACCGGGCTTGGAGAGCACGGGAGTTTACAATCCCTTCCGCACCACGACGCGGGTTTACTTGACGCTGCCCAACGGCACTCGCGCCGGCTTCACCTTCGCGCCCGTGCTGCACCAACAATCGGGCGTGATCTTTTACACGCCGGCCTGGCACGCCGATCCGGGCATCACCTACACGCTCAACTCCGCCTACGCGGTCTTGGGCCTGGCGGTCGATCGCTTCTACGACCTGCGCACCGCCCTCCCCTACAACCCCGCCAGCGGCAACTGGGGCGCGCCGCAATATACCCTGACCGCTCCGGACGGCACCATCTACAACATGAGCGCCAGATGGGCGTGCAGCAACAAATCCTGCCCGGCGGCCAAACGCTCACGTTCAGCAACAGCGGCATCGTCAGCTCCACGGGGCAATCGATCAGCTTCGTCCACGATGCCCAGGGCCGGCTCACGACCGTCATCGCCCCCGATGGCACGCATCTGCAATACACCTACGACGCCAGCGGCAACCTTGCCACGGCGCGCAACGTCACGCTCGGCCAATCGAACCGCTATGGTTACGCCAGCCCGCACTTGCTCGACATGGTGGTGCAGCCCGGCGGTCCGGACAGCGCGATCCAGTATTCTCCCGGCCCGACCGTGTTGCCGCTCACGGCCGATCTGGGCGTCACCAGCCAATTCGTCGCCGCGCCCGCAAGCCGGCACGTTGGCCGCCGGCGGCACCGATCGCTACTGCGTTCATGCTCGACGCCCGCCGAACTGCGTGGCACCAACCTCCGGCAGCGTCTTCGTCGGCATTCAAGTGCAGGCGGCGACCGGCAGCAACCTGCAGCCGGCCGTTCCGCAGATTCCCGGCCTGACGCCGCGGCTCAGCAGCACCGGCGCGCACACCGCCTTCGCGCTGTTCAACATCAACCAGGCGGGCTTGGAGCAACTCGATATCGCCGGCATCAATGCCGCCACCAGCCGGCGCTATTCGCTGCAACTGTTCATCGCCGGCGATGTCAACGGCGACGGCACGGTCGACGGCAACGACGCCCAGCTTCTGACGCCGATTCTCGGCAGCACCGCCGGGCAGCCGACTTATCTGCGTCGGCGCCGACGCCAACCGCGACGGCGTCATCAACTCGACCGACGCCGCGCTTGCTTGGCCGCCGATCTGGGTTTCGCGGCCAACAAGCCGCCGGTGGTGACCGCGGGCCAAGCTGCTGACCCATCAAGACTTGTCCGTGAGCATTGACCTGAGCAAGTTGGCCACCGACCCGCAGGATGAGCCGCTTTACTACCGTCTGCTGAGCGCCAAAACGGCACGGTCACCTGGCGCCGGACGGGCATACCGTCATCTTCGTACCCAGCGCCGGCTACTCCGGTCCCGCCTCCTTCCAGTTCTTGGCCGATGACGGCTATCGGCACGTCGCCCGCCGGCACCGTGGCCGTCACGGTCAGCACCGCCCCGCTGGTCGGCCTGGATTTCGCCAACCGCAATCCGCGCCTGCAAGCGGGCAGCGTGCAGACGATCGGCTTGGTCGGCGACTTCGCCGATGCCACGGGCGTGCCGCTGCCCGCTTCCTACGTGACCTTGCAATCCAGCAATCCGGCAGTCTTCACCGTGTCCGCGACCGGCCAAATCACCGCCGTCGCCAACGGCACCGGCGTCTTGATCGGCCACCAGCCATGGCCTTGCAGGCGGCCACCGCGGTCGCCGTGGGCGTTCCTTCCGACCCGCACGCAGCCCTTCTCTTCGGCCAAGGGCTGACGACTTCGCTGAGCGCCGAGACGCTGGCCGCTCACGTCGGCTCCCATCAACTCGATGTGAGCTTGAACCAAACCGACCTGACGCCCGCGAGCACGGGCACGCTGTATTTCACGAGCAATCCGCTGGTTGTGCAGGTGCAGCGCCAATGGCGTGGTCACGGCCGGCAACGACGGCACCGCGACGATTACCGTCATTAACGGGCCGGCGGAAAAAGTCGTGCCGGTTATGGTCGAGGACCCGTCGGTCGGCCCGACCTCTCTCGGCGCCCAAGGGGGCGTCGTCGAAGGCACCGATGGCTCGATGGTCATGATCGCTCCCGGTTCGCTGACCGGGAACGCGACGATGAGCGTCGCTCCGGTCAGCCAGGCCAGCCTGCCGATGCCCGCGCCGTCCATCGTCAGCTTCCTGGGCGCCATCAACCTCGATTTTGGCGGCCAGACGCTGGCGCATCCCGTGCAATTAGTCGTGCCCGCGCCGGCGGGCACCAAGGTGGGCGCCAAGGTTTACTTCTATCGTGCCGACCACCATTCCCGATGCCACCGGCAAGCTCCAGCCGTTCTGGGCCGAGTCGGAAGTCGGCACGGTCATGGCCGACGGTTTCGTGCATACGACCTCCAAGAATGACATCGTCATCCCCGGCACCTACACCTGGGGCGAAGGCGACGACTTCGGCGAAGTAGACGGCAGCGTGGCCTTTGGCGGCGATTTTGGTGCCGATAGCTTCGCCCTGCGTGGGCGCCGGCCTGGGCGTATTCTTCCCACCGCTGTTGCCTTTCAGCATCGACTTGCCGGAGCACACGGCAAGCCTGACCATCGAGGCCATTCCGCCAGTCGGCCTGCCGACATTGACGCCATTCACGGTCAATGTCGGCCCCGGGGCCAACACCATTCATCCGACAGCCAATTTCCGGCTGTCTCTCATGTCAAGCCGGAGATCGACTCGCTGTCGATCGATTTATCCAAGCCGGGCCAGCCCATGCTGACGCTAACGGGCAAAAACTTCGGCTCGGCTTCCGACAATGATGTCGTCTATTTCCAGGTCGGCGGCGCCGACACCGACGGATGCCATGGGCAACACGCATCAAGTCGGCGGCAAGGACATCCAGGCCCAGGCCACCGTCATCAGCGATACGCAAATCCAATTAGCCATGCCCAATACCGTGGCGCTGGGCAGTGCCCAGATTTTCGTCATCCGCGATGTCGGCAACGCCGGCAAGGACATTCGCAAAGGCAACACGGTCCAGTTCCCGCTCACTAGCGGTTACACGTTCGTCACCCAGCGCATCACCAGGTCAAATCGCCGTCTTCGATAATCGGGACGTCATTCCGGACCCGGCCAATCCGGGCAAGACCATGGCCAATCCCGAATTCAATCAGACTATCGCGGAGATTCCCGGTCACCGGCGGCTTTCCGCAGTATTTGGCCGTCACGCCCGACAATACGCGTGCCTATGTCACGACGCTTAACGGCATCTCGGTCGTCGATACCATCAGCATGCAGCAAGTGGACACCATCACCTTGCCGGGATCGAACCCGGTGCCGTTCGAGATCGTCATCGATCATGCCGGCGGCTTCGCTTACGTGACGGATTGGGTTTCCGCCACGGTTTATATCATCGATGTCGATCCCAATTCCGACGATTTCGATAAGTGCGTCGGCACGGTGCAAAACGTCATGGCGGTGCAGCATGGTCTGCGCGGCCTCGATGTGACCAACGACGACAAATGGCTTTATGTCGCCGCCCCGAATCGCCCGGACATCAGCCTTGCCGCCCCCGATACGCCGCAGGGCAACATCCTGCAGATCGACATCGATCCGAGCAGCAAAACTCACTGGCAGGAAGTCAATGCGCTTCACGGCGGATCAAGATCCCTACGCCGTCCGCGCCACGGCCAATCCGGATGTCGTCGCCTTCACCAATTTCCAGCCCCGACGACACGGGGCTGGGACTCATCTACGGAGCCGAATCCGGCCACCCGACGGTGCAGGAGTTCTCGGTGGCTTTTGCGAATGCCAATCCCGATAATCCCTTTGGCGTCCACAATCCCATTGACGTGGCCGTGACTCCCGACGGCATGTACGCCTTCGTGGCCGGCTTTAACACTTCCGACCCGGACATTCCCAGCAAGAATAACGATGTTCCGCCGGAAAACCCCGCCGGCAGCAACATCGGCATCTTCAAGTTCTCCAGCCCGTGGCAAAATCCGCACACTGGTCGCGGCCACGCGCTCGATTCCCGATTGGCTTGACGCAAGACCTGACGATCACGCCCGATGGCAAGTATCTGTACGCGCAATATCCGTTGGCCAACACCGACAACGGGCGGGCGCCGTCTTTGTCTATAGCATTCCCGACATCGCCGCCGCACTCAACAACCCGCTGGTGACGCCGCTACTCAATCGCTTCGGCATCGACGACATCGATCCGACGACGGGACAGCACACCGATGGCGGCAACGGCACGTCCACGTTACGTTCCTTCACAACGTCGCCATCGACACCCAGGCGGCCTACGCCGAGCTCACTTACAATGAAGACAATGCCGAATTCGGCGTTTATGATCCCAACCACGCCCCGCTGGGCATCGGCGGCTTGCCGCGCGGCCTGGCCACGATGGATTTTCCGCTGACCGTCACCGACGCTTCCGGCGACGACACGCCGCAAACCGTTTTCCAGAAAGGGGGCACTGCACGTCAATTACGATTTCTCCGAGGTGGCCGGCACGCTGAATTCGGTCGTGGTGGAAGCCTTGCAGAATGGGGCCGTGGTGGCCACGCTCGGCGCCTACACGCAAGCCACGCGCCAACAATCTGCTGGTCAATCTCGACATGCTGACCACGCCGCTGCCGAAGGCGATTACCAGATTCGCGCGCGCGCTGAGCTTGACCGACGGCACTACGTTATACTCCCCCGTGCAAAACATGACGGTCCTGGCCGGCACCACCACCACCGGCACCTTCATGGTGCATACGTTCAACTACACGGCGGCCAACGGCAAAGGCGCCGTCTACTTCGGCGTCGGCGGCACCGACACGCTCAACCTGGGCATGGACCGGCAGACATCGTCAGCTTCGACGGCCAACCACTGGCCAATTTCAAGAATGATCCCAATTCCATCAAGAGCCAGGCCATCTACCACGGCAGCGCCTACGACTATGTGCGCCTGAACGATAATCGCGAGATCTATTTCCAGGGTATCGACATTCTGCAATTCAACGGCCCCAACGATCTTTTGCAGATTGCAAGTTCTGCCGACGGAGGATCTAGCGGCTCCCAACCAGCCCAAGGTCGTCGATATCAGCAAACAAAAGGGCGACGAGAGCGAAGGCGACATCGCTGTCGATCCCGCCAACCCGCAGCAGGTGTTCATGGCTGCAAATGACAACGGCAACGGCTTGTTCGCCGCCTTCAGCTCCGACGGCGGCGTCACTTGGCCCACGAAGGGCGACATTGCCAACGGGGCCGACCACGATTCCGTCACCGGAAAAACGCTGCCGGTCTCCGTGGCGATCCGAGCGTGGCCTGGGACCCTTACGGCAATTTGTTCGTTAGCTATCTGGATAACGGCGCCCGCAGTCACGCAACCGTGCGTTGCTCGAAAGCAACGACAGCGGGGCCACTTTCACGATTCCGGGCCAAAATGACGTTTGGACGGCAGCGCTCGGTGCAGCCACTGCCGGCACGTTCACTCTCACTTACAAGACGCAAACACGTGCCGCCATTCCTTTCAACGCTCCCGCCGCCGCGGTTCAGGCGGCCCTGACGGGCTTGCCGCCATCGGCGCAAACAACGTCGCGGTCACGGGGCCTGAACGGCGGCCCTTATACGATCACGTTCCAGAACCGCTCGCCACGCTCCGCAATTGCTCACGGCGACTCCAAGTCTTACCGGTGGAGCGTTGGCCCTCACGCATACGAGACCGGCGGCCAGACATTTGGCCGGCCGCGTGACCAGCCCAAAGTCGCGGTCGGCGACAACTCGGTATGGGTCGTTTGGAATATGGCAAACACCTTAGAGCGACCGGCGGCAGTCGTCGACGGGAACCGGCACGGCGAATATCGGCGCTTTTTTGCCGGTACAAACCGTTGCCTTTGCCCGCGGGCGTGCAGGGAGAAAACTTCGGCGGCATCTCCATCAGCCCCACCGGCGAGGTCACGCTGTCGTTCCAGGACACCGGCACCGGCGTCGGCCCGGCACGATTTGGATTTCGATCAACTCCTCCGGCGTCGGCACTTTGCCGGCCGGCGTTACGGAGGGGAATCGCTTCGCGATGCCGACGATGGTCACCCGACCAACGTCGGCACGTTTTCCGTAATTCCGCCCCAACCCACACCCGGTTCAGCGCGCGTTTTCGGCATCGATGCCAGCGCCCGCGTCGTCTACGACCGCTCGCCCGGAGCCAGCGCGTCTACTTGGTCTATACCGACGATCCGTCGGGCGTCCCTCCCGGGGATCCTCGGCTTTTCGCCCATGCCGACACCGGGTCCTTCGTCGTTATTCGGATGACAACGGCACAACGTGGCGCTCCCCGTCCCGGTCAGCGACTATACCGTCCCCAACGGCGCGTTTTTCCCACGGCTGGCGGTCGACCGACCACGGGCAACGTCGCGGTCTCCTGGTACGATGCCCGCAATGACGCGAACGACATCGCCGTGCAACCTTATGCAGCCGTCAGCCCCGACAGCGGAGGCGATTCGGCCCAACACTCAGGTTTCCACCGGGCATCCAATCGCCATTGCCAACCCGATCGGCGGAATTTCTTTGGCGACTACTCGGGTCTTGATTTTTACGGCGGCATCATCCATCCGTTGTGGCCGGACAATTCCAACGTGGACGGCTCCGATTTTTTTTTTTTTTTTTTTTTTTTTTTAATCCCCGCGGCGGCACCTCCTTCCTCGACATGTACACCGCCGCGATCCAGGTCTCGCAGGCGGGCCAAGTACCACGGCGGTTCCTTCGAGGAGCTTTCAGTGGGGTCTGTTTGTCACCGGCGTTCCCGACGCCTGGCGACCCACGACCGGCTCCACCGGATGTGCTCTTGGTATCCATTGACGACGGCCTCACGAAAATCCCCTCTGGCACGGGGGGCAAACGATCTCAACCCGTCGCAAATCCTCACCGATAACCACTCGTTCGGGTCCACGGACGAGCACGGCAACCAAGCCATCAGCATCATGGCGGCGATGGCTAACAATCACTGGGGCATCGTGGGCATCAATTGGACCAGCAGCGTCCGGGTGGCCGAAACGTCTATGACAACCCGCTACACCGTGGACCAAGCAGATCAGCCACCGGACGCGCCTCGAGACAGACTTCCCCAAGCCAAAAAGGCAATCAGCGGATCGTCTTCCAGGGCGGTATTGACAAGGTGCCAGCCGGCTCACGGATGCGGTGGGAGCTCCGCGATCGCCGCCCAGGCCGGACACGACATTGTTCGCGATTGCCGCCGGCAACGGCGGTCCGGGTGGCAATCTTCACGATCCGAGCTATCTAACCAGCGTCAGCGGAGTGGCCACCCCCTGGCAAGCACCGACAAGAACGTCATCTCGGTCGGAGCAGTAGAGCAGACCTACACCACCGTGTCCAATCTTGAAAACGCTTCGGCCTCAATATCGCTCCGTATTCCAATCGTGGGCCCAACCTGACCCTAGTAGCCCCGACCGATTAGCCGGCGATCGAAAGTGCCGGCACTTTGCACTTCTTCAACGGCACCTCGGCTGCCAAGCCGTTCCTGGCTGGTTCGCCTCGCTCGTCTGGACCGTCGATATCAACCTCACCGCCGGCGACGTCCGTGTCATCCTCACCGGCACGGCCATGGACCTTGGCGCGCCCGGCCCGATAACACGTTTGGCTTTGGCATGGTCGATGCCGACGCCGCGGTCCACGGGCCTACGCGATCGAGCAAAACGGCCCATTGGCGACGTTATATGCCGACGACGGCACGTTCATCGGCGGTCCCGTCGGCCCGCCGCCGCCCACTCCCCAGTCTCCGGTGCTCGCACCACCCAGCCAAGCGCCAGTGAAGGCGATGAGTTCGCTTCGCAAAATCCGGCGCGATCACCCAGGCTACCAGCGATCCCAATGAAGGCTGGACCTTCGACATCGATTGGGGTGACGGCGGCAACCATGATTTCGGCAGGCCGCCATCGATGCTGCCGGTGGCTCCGGCGGTGTCGCCGCAGGCCACTTCGCCGGCAACCATGTGTTTTCCACCGACGGCTCCTACACGGTGACGGTAAAGGCTGAAAATAATGAGGGACTCTTTGCCACCCAGACATTCACGGTCACCGTCACCGAGCTAAACCCCAGCATGATCCGCTCGTAGTCGACTCGCCAGTGAACGAAGGTAGTCCTGTCGATCTCGGTGAAATCGGCTTTGACGATTTGGACACGCGACATCCATTCGGCGAGCGTTTCGTGGGGCGACGGCACCACCGACGTAGGCAGCGTGAGCCAAGCCCAGGACCGCGAAGGCGGCCGGGCGGGTCGGTGATGTTCCCCAGCATGCTTACAACAAGCCGGGGACTTTCACCATCTCGGCGACCGTCCAGGATCAGAACGGCCACGGCGTCACGCAGACCACGACCATCGACGTCACCACGGCCGATCTCACCATCGACCCGTTCACCATCACCATACCGGCCAGGAGGGAAGGACCGTCACCGCCCCGGCGATCACCTTTCACGATAACGACCGCGGCGAACACGCACACCGCCACCATCGACTGGGGCGACGGCACCACCGCCGAACCGGCGTGGTGGCGGAGCAACCGTCTGGCAGCACCGCTGGCGGCACGGTCACTTTCGCCAAGGACCACGTTTACGCCGATGAAGGCGCTTACACGGTCACCGTCACCGTCAAAGACCAAGACGGCGGCACCGGCATGCAGATATTCAACCTCACGCTCGATGACGTGCCCCCGACCATCGACACGATCGCCGACCAGACCTCGGTTAAGGAGGGACAAGTCACCGTCCCCACCGTTGCTTTCCATGATCAGGGCACCGAAGATATACATGCCGCCACCATCGACTGGGGCGATAACCCACCCCCGACGATGGCACCGTCACCGAACACACTGGCCCCTCCGGCACCACCGTGCCCAACGACGGCAGCATCACGTTCCCGATCACGTTTACGCCGATGAAGGCACTTATACGGTCACCGTTTCCCTCAAGGACTCAGGGGGCAAGGATGCGAGGGTCACCCAAACCTTCACCGTCTCCGTCGATCCCGTGCCCATCACGATCGATCCCTTGGACAACCAGTCGATCAGCGAAGGCGATCCCTTGCAACTCAACGGTCCCGATGACATCGTTAACTTCCACGCCCAGGGACGTTCGACAGGCACGTCGCGGGCATCGATTGGGGTGACGGCAAGTTCGACGGCCCACCGCTCGTGCAAGTCCGCGAGAATACCTGGCCCCTCGGGCACCACGGTCCCCAACGACGGCCAAGTGCTCCTGCCCGATCATATTTATGCCGACGCGGGCACCTACATGGCGGTCGTCAGCATCAGCGACGCCGACGCAACTCGGCGGATCAAGGCGTCACCGCCTCGTTCCTGGTCACGGTCTCCGAAGCGACGCCAGCCATCGATCCGATCGCCGACAAGACGACGTCCGTCGGCACGTTGGTCGATGCCGGGACGGTCACTTTCCACGACATCGGCACCGGCGACACGCATTCGGCGACCATCAACTGGGGCGATTCCGCGACCGACTTCCCGGCGTCGTCACCGAGCATAGCGGCCCGGCCAACACGCCGTCGCCAAACAACGGCACGATCGTTTTCCCGACGCATACCTACACCACGCACGGCACCTTCACGGTGACGATCACGCTCAGCGATAGCGGCGATCGGCGCCGTTAAACGCCCCAGACCGACCAGGACGATTTGCCATTTACGGCAACCTTCAAGGTCGTCGCACCGAGCTTTTGGCCGGCACGCCAAAAGTCAACAGCGCCGCCGCCGATCTCACCGATACCCAGCTGGTGCCCGCCGTGAGCCAGGCGAAGGCGATCCTTGGCGGCCGCCGGCTACGATGTAGGCGGTTTGAACGCGGCCGACATTCACATCGGCAGCTTGCCCGGCGGCCTGCTCGGCGAGACGTTCCAGAACACCATCACCATCGACCAAAACGCCCAGGGTTATGGCTGGTACACCGATGTATCGGCTGCCTCGGTCACGGCCTTTGTCCTGACGAAGGCAACGAATGGCTGGCACCGTGACCAGTCCGGCGTTGGGCCATGTCGATCTTTTGACGGTTGTCACGCACGAGTTCGGCCATCTTTTGGGACTCGACAGCGTTTCGCCGGCGCTCATGCCGCACGACTGGATGACGGCGACGCTCGCTCCCGGCGTGCGGCGTTATCCGGATATGTATCGATCTTGACGGTGCCGCGCACGGCGCGCGCCGGCGGGGCTCGAGCGGGTGTTCGCGGATTCCGTTCCCCGCGCTCTTGCCGCCGAACGGAGAGCAGCGGCACCCACTCGCTGGATTTGGTGTTTGTGTCCGCCGAGCCGATCTTCGACTACACCAATAACCCGGCCACCGGCAATCGGCCGGGCGGTGCAGCGGCAAACGATCTATGGACCGAGAATTATCAAGACGTGCTACCTTGGGGAACAAGAAACGCGATCCGTGGACGGATGGCAACGCGTAAATCAAGGTGCCGCGCACGTAGCTTGCAATCGATCTTTACCGCGAAGTGGCTTCATCTCTCAGCCCAGGGTTCGCCCAGCTTACTCGTGGGCTACGCCACGCAATCGACCTTACCGCGAAACGGTTCCATCCTCGCGGAAACGTGCCCAAAAACCTTGATGCAATCCCTTCGGGATAAAATGGGGACGCGACACCTACCCAGGGTACGCTGCGACCCGGGCCTGAAGATTGAATCCCTTCGGGCTAACTTTCGCCTTTAACTATTGCTTTTGGCGGGCGGGATTGGATACCAGGTTCGTTCATCCCCGGTACCAAACGAAAGGACGCCTTGACCGGGAAGCAATCGCTCCGCCTTCGGGTCTCCCCAAAGGCTGGGGAAGTCACCCTCGACTTTTCCACCGTCGGATACTTCGTACTTATATGGCTCGTCGTTTGCCGGATCGAGGGGAACTTTGGATAAATAGCTTGGCACCAGATCGCTCAATTGCGCCGCCGCATGGCCGGTGTCGATTTGGTACAGGATGATCGCGATTTGTAGTTGCGAATGCGAAGGTCGCGGCGATTGCGGTGATAACCGCGGAATCATATTCCCGCCCGGCGATCCGAAAGTATACGGAAGTCGCTTAATCAGGCGCGGCCATCGTTCCATTGTCCAACTGGTATCCGTCAGCCCAAACCTTTATCGAGTTCATGCCGCATTTCGTTGCTTGGGAGGCAACGCCGCAATCGTAACGCCTTGAAAAGGGCCCTGATGAATCGAGACTGCCTTTCTCCTTCCCATGGAGTCTCCATCGCTAGCTGGAAGGCAATTCGGTTTCCTTCCAATAGCCCCACGACTCTGCTGGAAATCTGAACACTAAGAAATTGGCCTTGAGGGAATCCAGGGGGTTGGGGTGTTCTTTTTCTTGTTCTTGTAGCAGATCTCGCGTCCTGCGCGAGTAGCGTGCAGCTTGCCCCGGCTTTTAGGACATGAAAATCGAGAGCTCGCAACGTGGATCATCCACCGTTCCGGAGGACCAGCTAAGCCCGAAGCCAACGGGTAAACAATGCCGAAACTGCCGAGCCAAAGCCCAGCAGACTTTGAGCTGGATCAGCTTCCCCTATATTTTCCCTGACAGCAATTGCATGTCGCCTTCCGCGAATAAATGCCCGGCCCTTGCATAATTTTGGCTATTACCCTAAATTTGTTGCCATTCGGACTCTTGTGTTCCGGGTCGCCATTGAACATGCGTGGGTTCACCATCAATCCTAGCGGCTTTCCGCCGCATCTCGGAAATCCTCGCCCATTCGCCCGCAAACACCGCGTCCAACCACGGCCTATTTCGTTGTCTTCCCGCGGCCACCGTTATTCAGGATTTCATCGCATGCCAATAAATTGTCATGCTCATTATCAGGCCTTGGATTGCGGTTGGCTTCGGGAAATAGGGCTTTGCTTCGGTGAGCCTAACTTTTGGCCGTCGACACCGAGGCGAGAATCCATGGCGATTAGCCCTCTCGCATCAAGACATTCGCCTCACTACCGCCGCTTGAGTAATTCAGCGTCAAACGCCTTTAAATCAAAGGGCTCGCCCACGTCCGGGATTTCCACCGCGCGATACCACGGTTGTGCGCCGATCCAAAGGGTAATCGCGATGCCACAAGCGATTAGCAGCAGCAAGTGCCGGCGCGTGTAATTGCGATTCGAAAACCAGAGCCACATCGCTATTCGAGAGGCAACCAATAACGCGAAGGAACGGCCAAGATCTGCCAGGCCTGGATGCCGCCGAAAATGAAGGAACGCAGCCACCACATCAATAGGAATATGATGAGCGCGATCGCCAAGAAGCCGGCGACCACAATGCGCCGCGCCAACAGCGCCCGCGAATTGGCCGCACGCATAGCCGTAGATGAGCCACTCGACGATGAATAAGCTGACATTTCTATCGGGATAAAGTAGTCCCAGGTAGATTGAGGATCCGTTCTTCTCCGCAAAACCAACCGGTAGTAGAGCACGATTAATATAGGCCCGCCATGGCATCGCCGCCAGCGCCCAGAATGCACTTTTGATGAGCCAAATACGCCCTGGCGGAAACCGCTGCGCCTCCCAAGAAACGGTCTTGCTCGCTGCTTTGTTCCGGCGTAAAGACCGCCAGGCCGCAGATGAGGCCGATGAGCAGCGTCACCACCGGCCAAACGTAATCGCGATAATCCCAACGCCAAACCGGCGACGAAGAAACGGCCCGAGCCGGGCCACACGATCCAGCGGCCCTGCCGTTCCGCAAGCGACAGCAGCGTCTGCCAACTATATGGCGCGTGGCGGCCCGATTCCTTGTCTTTTCTCACTTTGAGGATGCGATCCATATCGTCAGCGGCAAAAGATGCGATAAGAGAGCACCAAGGGGACGGCGGCCAAGACAATTTGCAATAACTCCGGCCGGATTGGCACCAGGACCGGAACCGCGAAATCGCCGACGACAAACACGATGCCCAACAGAATGGCCGGGAACACACGATCACACAAGGCCCCGGCCACCGTGCCCCATAGCATGGCCACCCAGCCGACGATGAGGAACCACGGCAAATCCGTCCAATTACCCAATCAACACCAACATGATGCAACCAAGGACCAGGGCTTGCAGCAAGGTTAGCACCGTGCCCACAAGCAACTTGGTTCGCCAGACCGGCACCGCCGGCTGGACAGCATGTCCAAAAAAGCCAGGCTGCCCGCGTCTTTCTCACCCGCGAAAAGCTTGGCGCCGCACACGACTCCCTGAGCCACCATGACCAGCAGGCCCACGCCGACAATCGTCCTAATAACGAACAGATCATATTGAGCGAACGCGAAGCCGCCGCACGCCAAACGCTCCAATGCCAAGGGACAGCACCACCGCCAACACCGCAATCGCCAACCAGATCGCCCGCTGCTCGCGGTAATCTTTCCACGCCAACGTCTTGAGGAGGGGCGTGGAGCGAGAGGCGGGGAGGCGAGGAAATGGCGGTGGTCATGGCTGACGGTCCCTTTGAGTACCCGCCGAGTTTCAAATTCGTTGAACAATGTCTATAACCGGTATTGCCCTCACCCCTGTACTCGGGGGAGAGGAGAAATGAGGGTTCAGCCGTGTGCACAATGGTCAAGTTTTCGCGAGGCATGCTGTCCCCCCTCACCCCGGCCTTCTCCCCCCGAGGACAGGGGGAGGGGGCAACCAGGTCGGCGCAGGGCCCAATCTTCGGGTGCCACGGGCAGCTTGTCTGCCCGTGCGAACCCCAGCAACCTCCGCCCCCCGCACGGGCAGGCAAGCTGCCCGTGGCACCCAGGCCTTTCATCGTTCCGCCTTCCGATTCACAGTGCACAATAGATCTCTTCCAGCGACAGCGCCGACAGTTCCATGTCGTGAATCCCCTCGGCCGCCCGCAGGGCTTCCACCGCGTCGGGCGCGGATCTTGCAAGACGGCTTGCCATTGTTTGCCGCTGCCGTTGCGTTCCAGGACGGCGCCAGAGCTGGCGGCGTCGGGAGCGGTGCTTCTCGTAATTGCAGCTGCAGGCGAATGATCCGGCGGCGCACTTCGTCCAGCGGCGCCGTCAGCAGCAGCCGGCCATGCGAGAGAAACGCGACGTGGCTGGCGATGCGCTCGACCTCGGCGATCTGGTGGCTGGAGATGAGGATGGTCCGTCCCTCGGCGGCCAGGCTCGACCATGCTGCCAGGAACTCGCGCGCGCACCAGCAGATCGAGGCCCGAGGTCGGCTCGTCGAGGATCAGCACTTCGGGTCGGCGGCCAGCGCCAGGGCCAGGCCGACCTTGGCGTACTGGCCCTTCGACAGCTTTTTGAGCTGCGCTTGCGGTCGAGCTCGGAACGTTCGCGTCCATTCGCTCGAAGCGCGCCAGATAGCCGCGGCGTGGAAGCCGGCGGCGAACCAGCCGATCTCGGCGACCGTCATCCAGTCGTAATAGCGCGGCCGCTCGGGCACGTAGCCGACGTGCTGCCGCAGGGCGACGGCGTCCGCCAGCAATCCTGGCCGAGGATCGTGGCCGAGCCGGCGTCGGCGGCAGCAGGCCGGTGAGCATCCGCATGGTGGTGGTCTTGCCGGCGCCGTTGTCGCCCAGCAGGGCCAGATGGCGCCCGTGGGCACGCTGAGGCTGAGGTGATCGACGGCCGCGGCCGCCGAAGCACTTGGTCAGCTCGCGGGTCTCGATGACGGTTTCCATGATTTTCTCCTGCGTTTGCCGTTGGCGGCGGTCAGTTCTTCCTCGACGAGTCGGCGGATTTCGTCGGCCGTCAGGCCGCTGGCGGCGGCCTCGCGGAGGCGCCTGGCGGATGCGCGTCGGACGATGTCGCGGCGCTTGGCCGGGCACGGCAGGCGCGGCGCCCGGCGGTGACTTCCATGCCGAGGCCGCGCCGGGCGGTGACGACGCCGGCGCGCTCCAGCTCCTGGAAGGCGCGGGCGACGGTGTTGGGATGGACGAGCAAGGCCTGGGCGAGCTCGCGCACGCTGGGAATGAGCCCGCCGCCTCCAGCGAGCCGCCGGCCGACGCCGTAGATGACCTGGGCGACGATCTGCTCGTAGATCGGCGCCGCGCCGTCGGGATGGATGGTGAAGAGCATGGCGTGTGCCTCATGTGTCACAATGTAATGGTACACTGTAACACCAGGACGCGACGTGTCAATGGCAAAAAAATAATGCAATTGCGTAAACGCCCTTATTTTTTTTGCCCCATATTTTTTTGCCATGGCTTGGCGTTCAAACTTCGTGAACGCGATTGGCCCCGAATTCCAGTGGCAAAAAAATCTTCAGGCTCGCTTGCCGATGGTGATCGGGTCCCGGCACGTGCCGTTGCCGTAGATTCGTCCGCCGTGAGCTGTGCCAGCCGGTCAGACAGGCTGGCAATGGTGCCCGGCAAATCCCGTACGCTGCGGAGCCACATACTGCTCGTCCATGTGGTCTTTCTTGAGAAGATTCAGCCGTTGCAGCTCGGCATCGGCCTTGGTGAGCGGCGTGAGCACGGCCGACTTACCCGACGCAATCGCCTTGACCTCAGCGTAAGAGAGTTCCGGGCCGCGGATAACCGACTCGCTTGAAAAGAAATTACCTAGCGGCGCCAAGTCACCGAAACGTTTCGAGCAGACACAGTTCGGTATCGTGGGCCCGCGTCGTGGAATGCCAATCGCTTCTCGGCAGTGTCCGTCCACTCGCTAAATAAACGACACATCGGGGGCACAACCAATGATCGCGCCTTTTTTTCCCCCCCCCCCCCCCCCCCCCCCCCCCCCCCCCCCCCCCCCCCCCCCCCCCCCCCCCCCCCCCCCCCCCCCCCCCAAAAAAACTGTCGGCCTGTGCCGATGCGGACATGTTTAGCCTCGCACGGTGCGGGGCGGTTTGTGTTTCTTGAACACGACCGCCCCGCATGGGGCGGTCCCATTGGAGGACTTCTCCATGAGCACCTATATCCTCTTTTGTCTCGTACCCAGGCGCCGATTTGCAAAGTCGATTCATTAGCGTGCTCCCGCGGATTGAGGACCAGGCTCGATTCAATTTCTGAAGTGTTAAATGCGTGGTGCGTCGCGCCGATTGCATCGCCAAGACGGTCGCCGTGGCGTGGAAATGGTTTTGTCGGTTAGCGCAGCGGGGTAAAGATGCCACGCAGTTTGCCGCTGCCTTGGCCCACCTCGCTGCGCCGTGGTAAGATGCCGGGCGCCGGGTTGGGGCCGGTGAACGCGCAAACGATGTGATGTCGCCGCTGGCTCAGTGCCGCCACGGCTTTGTCGTGCAATCCTTGCCCCCAGACACAGCGCACCCATGAAGAGTTGCAAGGCGATGGTTATACTCAGCGCATCCATGACCTCCTGGAAGAGCGTTTGACCGATAACACGACGACAGCTCCTGCGGAACAGGCGGCATTTCGGCTTGATTTTCGGGCCTGGTGCAAGACCATGACGCCACGCGAGCGTCGCATAATCCACGCCATGGCGCAGAACGAACGCACCAAAGATTTGAGTCGGCGTTTCAACGTGTCAGCGGGGCGTATTTCGCAAATGCGGTTGCAATTCCGCGACGATTGGCGGCGATTCGTCGGCGACATCGAAGAAAAAGTGTCGGAATAGATAGTCGGGAACTTCGAATCGCGCACAGACACGTCTGCCATATGGGCTCCGGCGTGTCGACTGCCAATTTTTATTTTTTTTTAAAAAAAAAAAAAAAAAAAAAAAAAAAAAAAAAAAAAAAAAAAAAAAAAAAAAAAAAAAAAAAAAAAAAAAAAAAAAAAAAAAAAAAAAAAAAAAAAAAAAAAAAAAAAAAAAAAAAAAAAAAAAAAAAAAAAAAAAAAAAAAAAAAAAAAAAAAAAAAAAAAAAAAAAAAAAAAAAAAAAAAAAAAAAAAAAAAAAAAAAAAAAAAAAAAAAAAAAAAAAAAAAAAAAAAAAAAAAAAAAAAAAAAAAAAAATAAGGCTTCGGCGAGGCACCGATTTGAACGGTCCACAGGTGCCGAGACCGCGAGCCGTGTATCCAAGAACACAAGGATGCATGACGCACTTTTTTTATTGCCCTTACTGGCTCAACAGTTTTGTGTCAGGTGAACGTAAACTACATAGGCGTAAGGCGTTAACTTGTCACTAGGCCGAGTGCGAGGTAGTGTCAGGTGGTCAACTACCTCTCGTTTACACCACGTCACACTACCTTGTGCAGTATTCACAGTAGGTGTTAAGTTAAATCATTATCTTTCAACTGGTTACGTTAGGTTCGGACTTTTTGGCCGGAGGTAGAGAAGGGATACAAGAAACCCAGGCCCCATCCGTGGGCAAGTTTTTGAGGTGGGCTCGACTCGACGATGTGGTAGCCAAGAAAAAACACCGGCAATGCAAATACCTCGATACCGATCACGTGCTCACGTGACGACCGGCCCGCCCGTTTTGGCCAAAACCACACCTCGCGTCGCGGCCGTATTCGACTGTGTTTTCACGGTAAATGCTTTTCTGTGGATGGCAGCGGTTACTCTCGTGCTAGATGAGTGATGTTACCCAAATCCTGCATGCCATCGCGAAAGGCGATCCGCAAGCTGCCAATCACCTTTTACCAATCGTTTACGAAGAGTTACGTAAAGCTCAGCCGCACAGAAACTCGCCGCTGAAGTGCCGGGTCAGACGCTCCAGGCTACGGTGTAAGTTATAGCCAAGCAGTCCTCATTTCGGCGACGGCTCGCAATGCCGGTAGATCAATGTCGGCCGCTCCACTTCACGGCGAAACAGACAAGCCGGACGATAATTCAGGCGCGTTAACGTTGGCCCTGATCTTGACGCGTTTTTGGTCGCATCACCGACAAGGCCTTTTCCCCTTATCCGAGGTCGATTATTCGCGTTCCCACGGCAATTCGGCCGGCGGCTTGCGGCCGCGTTTGCTGGTTCGCCCCCTGGTGACTTGCCGTTCTGAAAGCTCTTACTTCGGGTTCTTCTTCAATGGCTGTCGGCGTGGCCTCGGCACCACCATGCCGTCGAAGAGCTTTGGCAGCACTCAAATGACGTTCAAATCGGTTGATTGAGACCGTGCACGTACCGTGAATATTTCAAATCAACGATTGCACCCAATCGCTTGTCAAAACAGATGTCCAATCCAAGCCAGGACTGAGAATCATTGCCGCTTGAGCGTCTGCAATAACTGTCTTGCTTTCTATCAAGTGTATCGTCGTCCCCAAGAGTTCAGCGAATCGTCTTTGCGTAAAACGCGATGTTCACCAGTCTACACTGCCAGCTTGGTCGGTCGTGATCGGTGTTTGACTGTGAAGCTGGATGCTGATTCGCCCGGTCGCGTCGTTCAGGTGGCAAAAAATATTGCAATTACGTAACGCTCTTATTTTTTTGTCATTGCTTATTGCCCCAATGTCGTGAACGTGACTTCTTTCATTGTGATATTGACCCATGCGATGGCCCGTAGATCGATATGTGTTAACAGTCGCCGGGCATGTTCCGCGAAGGGTTCGAGCGGGCCTTTTGAGAGACTGTGATTTTGAAAGCCACGCCTGGAGCAATTAAGCGCATTTGTTGTCGGGCCGACTCTCGCGGTCATCCACCGAAACCGCAACCTCCTGTTGCACTTGCTCCGGACTCCCGAAGAAGTTGCGTGATCGCCTCTTCATACAGTGCCGTCGCGAGTCCAGTGCCGAGCTGTTGCGCAAAAGGGCCATTAAACAAATCCCGCATTTTGCTCACGCCCGGCAATGGCGTCATTCCAGCGTTGGCTTCGACGCCTCGAATTTGATTCGATCCTTGTGCCGCCATGTGTGTTCACGAATTCGTGTTGCACGTCCTTGTGAACGAACATTGATGACCTTGCCGTGGGCAAGATCGTTAAAGAAAGAGATAATGCAGCAGTTGGGTGCCGGTGGCGCTCCGGTTGAGAGTTTCCACGGCTTTGAATTCAAACGCTGCCCCCGCCACCAGTGATGACATCGACAAAATAGCGTTTACGAAACGAATTAAACGCAACCTCAACGGGAATCTCTAAACAAGTCGCCCGGCAAGCGGCGGAGCCAATTCCTCCTTGTAAATCCTGTCGTCGAAAAATCGGCCCAAATCATTATGAATGGCGAATACATGACGCATGACTTCAAAGGCAAGCTAGCCGAACTCAGTCTTGCGAGAGTTGGCGGATGCCGGCGGGCAATGCTGATTGGGCATGGATGAGGTATCCATTAACAATGGTAAAAAAAATCATGTCAATTCCTCTATTCTCTTATTTTTTTGCCCTCAGATTTTTTTGTCCTTGATTAAGAGCAAGGATAATCCGGATTCACCGGCGTTGGTTCGATATCCATTGACAAAAAAATCTTGGGCAAAAAAATAATGCAATTACTCAATTCTCTTATTTTTCTGCCCCAGATTTTTTTGCCCTCGGAAAACCCCGCTGGTAATTCGGATAGGGCGGACGCTGATATTGCGACGGCGGATGGTTCTTGAGCGCGTCGAGGACGAGCGCGACGGCTTTTTCGAGTTGCGGGTCGTGGCCTTCGCGCCAGGCTTTGGGGTCGAAATTCGACTTGGTAATCGGGGGCGACGCCGTGGTTTTCGACTTCCCAGGCGCCTTCGGGCGACCAGAAGGCGAAGTGCGGCGCGGTCACCTGGCCGCCGTCGAGGAGTGGCGGGTAGCCGCCGATGCCGACCAGGCCGCCCCAGGTGCGCGTGCCGACGATGGGGCCGAGCTTGGCGCGGCGAAAGGCCCAGGGCAGATAGTCGCCGCCGGAGCCGGCTTGCTCGTTGACGATCATCACCTTGGGCCCGAAGATTTGGCCCTCGGGAGTCGTGTAGGTGGCGCCGTAGCGCGTGGACCAGAAATTGACGAGCGGCCGGGCCAGATGATCGATGACCCAGTCCGCCGCCTTGCCGCCGCCGTTGAAGCGCTCGTCGATGATGACGGCCTCCTTGCCGACCTGGGCGAAGAAATAGCGGTTGAAATTGGTGTAACCGCCCACCGAAGTGTCGGGCAGATAGACATAGGCGACCCGGCCCTTGGTCAATTCGTCGACCTTGCGCATGTTGTCCTGAATCCAGGCGCGATTGCGCAGCGGCGCCTCGTTGTCGATCGGCACCACGGTGATCTCGCGCGATCCTGTGCCGTCGGCGTTGGGCCCGACTCTGAGCACGACGCTCTTGCCGGCCGTCCCTTCGAGGAAGCGATGCACGTTCTCCGGAGCCGTGACGTCCTTGCCGTTGACCGCCATACAGGTATTCGCCGTCGGCGACGCTGATGCCCGGACCGCTCAACGGCGCCCGCAGGTCGGGGCTCCAGTTCTCGCCGTGGTAGACTCTGCTGAAGCGATAGCGGCCCTTGTCGATGGCATAGTCGGCCCCGAGCAGGCCGCCCTTGGCTCCCTTGGGTTCACGCATGTCGCCGCCGGTCACGTAAACATGGCCGAGCGATAGATCGCTGAGCATTTCCTGAAAGAGATAGTTGAGGTCGCGCCGGCTGGCCACTTGGTCCAGATAGGGCCGATACGCTTTTTCGGACGCGATCAGGTCGACACCATGGAAGCCAGGGTCGTAAAGGAAATCGCGCTCGATGCGCCAAACTTCGTGGTACATCGCCTTCCATTCGGTGCGCGGCTCGCACCCGGACCTCCATGTCGTCAAGGTTGAGCGACCCCTCGCCGGGCTTGACGGCCTTGTCGCTGGCGACCAAGTACCACTTGGCCGCCTGCCGATAAAGCAGCTTGTCGCCGTCGGCCGAAATGATGGCACCGCTGACATTGTTGACCAGGGGTTCGCTCTTGCGCGTTTCGAGATCGAAGCGGTTGAGGGTGGCCTTGGGAGTGAAACCGCGGACCGTGATGACGGCCGCCGGTCCTTCGAGCAGGTATAAGATCCCCTCGCGGCCCGCTTGCAGGCCGCCGTAATTTCGCTGCGGCAACGGCAACGCCAGGATGCGTTGATCGAGGCCGGTCAGATCGATTTTGACTTCGGCGCTTTGGCTTGTCCTTGTCGGCCAGTTTCGTGTCCTTGCCGCCTTTTTTGGCCTTCTTGGCGGCTTCGACGATTTTTTCCTCATCGCTTTCAGGTGCCAGCGGCGAGGGGAGCGTTTTGTCCAGGACCGCCATATACACCGTGCGCGAGACCGGATAATTGAAGTTGGACATTTCGATGCCGCCCAGTGACGGGCCGATGTCAGTGCTGGCCGCGAAGAAAAGATACTTGCCGCCGCGATCGAACACCGGGAAGCGCGCGTCGCTCATGCCGTCAGTGAGTTGGTGATTTTGCTTGGTTGACGAGCGAATAAGCATGAATCGCGTGGAGGTGGCTCTTGAGGATCTTGGCGTAGGCGAGCCACTTGCTGTCCGGCGACCACGAGTGATCGAAGCTGCGCGAGTAGTAAGTCTGCGTGTCAACGAGAGTGTTGGTGCCGGTGGCGACGTCGAGAATCCACAGATTCAGGCGGACGTCGCTGTAGGCGATCTTCTTGCTGTCGGGCGACCAGACGGGGCTGTAATAGAACGATGGCGCCTTGCCGAGCGGATGCTTTTTGACTTCGCCGAAGCCGCCTTGGTCGCGGACATAGAGTTGATATTCGCCGGACTCGTCGGAAAAATAAGCGATCCATTTGCCGTCGGGCGACCAGGCGGGATCGCGCTCGGCGGCATTGGCGGTTTGCGTCAGGTTGCGGACATCGCCTTTTTTAACCGGGACCGTGAAGATGTCGCCGCGGGCCTCGAAAACGGCACGGGCGCCGCTCGGCGAAATGGCGGCATCGACGATTTGCTTGCTCACCTTTTCGAGGCGCGGCTGCAAGGTGGGCAAATCGGCCTGGATGCGGATGTCAACCTTGTGTGCTTTCTCGGTTTCCAGATCGAACAAACCGATCGATCCGAATTGCTCATACACAATGACGCCCGGCCCGGCCGCGATCGACTTGAGATCGGCGGCGGGACGGTCGATGAGCTTGCGCACTTGCTTGGATTGGAGGTCGTAAACGAAAAGTGACGTTGGGCCGTCACGATCGGAGAGAAAATAAATGCGGTCGCCGAGCCAGAGCGGGTTGAAGTCGTTGGCATCCTTGCGCGGCAACGCTCGACGCTCGAGTCCGCCAAGTTCGCCAGCCAGATTTGGGAGGCCGTGCCGCCGCGGTAATTCTTCCACGCCATGCGCGGCGGCAATTTGAAGGGCACGTAAGCGAGGTGGGTGCCGTCCGGAGCATAGGAGCCATGATGCGCCAGGGGCAGCGGCAACGGCTCGGGGAAACCACCCTCGACCGGCACGGTGAACAAGCGGCCGCTGAAGCTGCGGGCGGTGTCGTAGCGCGTCGAGTTGAAGAGAATCTTCTTGCCGTCCGGCGTCCAGCCGACGACACGGTCGATGCCGGGATGATAGGTCAAGCGCTTGGGAACGCCGCCCTCGGCTGGCATGACGTAAACGTCGAGGCTGCCCTCGTAATCCGCGGTGAACGCCAACTGGCGTGCCGTCGGGCGAAAAGAACGGTCCGGTCTCCAGGCCCGGTCCGCTTGTCAGCCGCGTCGCGGTGCCGCCGCGCGCGGGACGCTCCAGAGATCATCCGCATAGCCAAAGACGATGTGCGTGCGATTGACCGCCGGCTGCTGAAATAACGTTTGCGCGGACGCGGTTTGCGTGCCGGCCGAGTGAACAACCGCGGCGAGCGTCAACCATAGGCGAAGTTGCCAGCGCATGGGCATGCTCCTGGAGAGTGAAAGGGAAAAGCGTATTAGGACGATTATATGGGGGTGTTAAAGCGTTGAGGTGAGCGCCTCGGTCTTTGGCGAGCCGTAAGCGTCAGCGCCGGTGTATTCGTGTAAAGAAAAGCGGGCGGACGCTTGCGGCTGGCCACGTCAGAGTTCCAGGTCCGCGTGTGCGCCGTTGTTGAAGGCATCGAGAAATTCTCGGACCGGTTGGGGAAACTCGGCTTGCTCTTGGCGACCATCGGGGAGAGTGACACGCAGGAGGTATTTCGCCATGCCGTCGCCATGCAGGACATCAAGGCGATAGTGGTCGATGGGCAGCCGCGCTTGGGCGAAGCGAACGATGGGATTGAGATCGCGAACGGTGTTGCGGACGCCCTTGATGCCGTTTGCCTTCAGGGTTGTTGCCACAGCCGTTGGGCTGGTTCCCAAGAGGAGCAGCATTTGCTCCAAGACTCCTGATCGTTTCATGCAAGCGAGAAATGCAACAAGCGTGCCGGGATGCAAAGGGAGAATGATGCTCAAATCAGCCGAGGTCGCTGCCCACATTTTTAGGCGACACCTCCAAGTCGGGATAGAGTCCGCGATCAAACTTCTCCAGGAACTGTTGGATTGGAAGGGGAAGCGGAAACTCTTCTGCCTGGTTATCGGGAAAATGGATGCGCAGCACTCCGGGTTGAATAACGTCGAGAGTGAGACCTGGGTTAGAGAGGCGCGTTTTGCAATAACGCACGATTGGATTGAGAAAGCGCACGGTGTTGCGGACCCCGCGCACGCCGGCTGCACGCAGGGCGTCGGCAACCTCGTCGGCGGCATTCCCTGTTCCGGTTAGAATGCCTTTAAGTTCGTTCGCGTGGTCCATTGAAGCCGATTGCCAACACTCGCTGAGGAACTGAGAATTGGATGCAAAAACCGTACCGAGTGCGAGTGTGTTGGAGAGGACTAAATCTAAGGATGTGTGCGTGCCTTAGGCAACATTGATCGCGGCGTAAACCTTGCCCTTGGTCGTCAGCCAGGCAAGGTCTCCTTGGTCGGCGTGTTCCTTGACCTCGCGTAGAAGGCGAATCGTCTCCGATTCGTAGCACGGTTCACTTGGATCATCAGCTGGAACGACCATCTCGACTTCGACGGCTACCACATATTTCTCGGTCTGAATGAGCCGAGTTTTTTTGATTCGCTCGCCGGGGATGCGCATGATTTTCACCTTTTTTATCTCCATGGTCGCATCTTAACCAGATGCAACGAAGTTGTCGAGCAGCGCAATCCTCGTGCTGTGAGCACGTTTTATCGCTCATTCCGGCTTGCGCCATTCAGGACGAAAAATCAAAAAAAATGGCAAACTGGGAATGCACAGTTTAAATCGTGACCTATAGTTCTTGAGTGAAGCTCTTCGAGCGGAGAGCGGTTTCGAAAAAGGTAAACCCGTCGCGAGGCGGGGGCACAAAACCTTGGGTCCCACCTTGTTTGGCAGGTTGGATTGCCAGGTTGCCGAAAGGAACGAATCATGCGAAAGTTTGCCACGAGCGTCGTCAACTTCATGAAGCGCGAAGACGGCCCCACCGCGGTGGAATATGCCGTCATGCTCGCGCTGATTATCGTCGTGTGCATCACGGCCATCACGGCCTTGGGCACCAACGCCAACAAGACGTTCACCAGCGTCTCCAACACGATCGGCTCGACATCGAGCTGAAGCTCTGCCAACGTTTAGCCGCCGTGCGCCGCGATGCGCGTCCGGCGTTTAACGCCCTGAAGTTGGCTAACCCCGGGTCCCCGGAACAGAGGGCCTGGGGTTCTTTTTGCGCTCATCTCCAATTTGGTTTAGCCGCGACGCGCAGC
Organism: uncultured Planctomycetota bacterium; assembly: GCA_963750865.1. GTDB lineage: Bacteria > Planctomycetota > Planctomycetia > Gemmatales > Gemmataceae > CAVVSQ01. The sequence continues at coordinate 1,576,851 of CAVVSQ010000001.1, read as the reverse complement.
GGAGCGCGTGGCCACGCGCTCCGCTGCACGTCGCGGCTAAACGTTAAAATAGATACGGATCGCCGAATCGCGCCATGGTCAGGTTGGGTAAACCGAGAGCCCGCAGCTCGTGCACCACTTGAGCATAATAAAGCGGCTTGATGTGCATGGCGATGAGTGCCGCCGGACGTGTTATTTTGCGCACTTCGAGCGCGAACGTGGCCGGCGTCAAGTGTTCCGCTCTGGCAGCCACGTCGGCCATGGCGTTGGGAAAGCAAGTCTCCAAGAAAACCGCCTTCAGATGCGGCAAGTCGTTGGCCCGCTGCCAAATCTCATCCGTGGGTCCAGTGTCGGATGGGATAACGACGGCTGACGCCTCGTCTTCGATGATGAACCCCATCGTCGGAACGATGTGGCGGACCGGAACGGGTGTGATTTTCAAGCCGCCGATTTGCACCGGTTTGCCCGCCCGCAACGTGGACAACTTGAGCAAAGGAACACCCTGCGCCGACAGTGCGATGAAATCGGGCCAAACGCGGCCATTGAACAGATCGCGGCGCAGACTCTCGAGCACCGCGTCGCTGCCATGAATCGTGACGCAATCGCCGCCGGTGTCATAGACATTTTCGATGAATGTCGGCAACGACGCGATGTGATCCATGTGCGTATGCGTCAGCAAGACATGCTTGATGTGCGCCTGGTCTTGGGGCATGCCATAGAGGCCGATGCAACCGGCGTCGATGGCAACGCTCTCGCCTATGAGATAAGACGTCAAGAACTGGACATGACCGGCATCTTCGGGAGAAACCGAGGACGGCACTAACGTCACTTTCACGGGTTGTTCTCGGGAGGCGCTGACAAGAGCAGGTCAGGCAGCGCGGTTAGTTTTCCGGGCGCGGTCCTGGCGGATTTTTCCGCGGCTTGCCGGCGCACGCTGAGAAGTGCCGGTAAAAACACCAGCGCCGTTAGCATACAGCAAGTCACGCCCAGGGTCAAAATGAGGCCCAAGCTCGCCAGACCTCGATGCGAAGCGATCATGAGCGTGCCAAAGCCAAGGATCGTTGTCAGCGCGGCGACCGTGATGCCCCACCCAGTGGACGCCGCCAGGAAATACGAGCTTCCTTTGCGCCGGCCGCGGTAATCGTGGATCACATGCACGCCGTTGTCGGCACCGACGCCGAGAATTAGCGGGAACGCGATCATGTTCGCGGGGTTGAGCGAATAGCCGGCCAACACCATCAAGCCGAGCGTGGACACAAGACCCATGCCCAGAGGCAACAGCGCGAGCAGGGTATGCTTGACGTTGCCGAAATCCAAGAGCAGCACCAAGATCATGGCGATCAGTGCATAGAGGCCCGCCCAGAGGAAGCCGTTTTTCATGGCCCGAAGACCTTCGAGGGTGGTGAACGGCTTGCCCGTGGCATCGGGATCGACGGTGCGAACTTCGCTGACGAATTCCTTGAGCGGATCAAAGTCCCACAGGCAATCCTTGGCGAACACACGCAGCAGCCATTTGCCGTTCTTGCTGATGTAGCGTTCGCGCAGGCATTCCGGCAGGTCAGCGACTTTGATGGCCGTGGGGCTGGTGACATCTTTGAGACAGTAGAGGTTCTCGGCCAAGTCCCGCGCCAGGAATTGCTCGAACTGTTGGAGGCGTTTGCCGGCCAACTCCGCCTCAGCTTGGGCGAGGCGATCCATGAGCTTCTTGAGATTAGCGGTCAATTCCTGGACGAGCGGGCTTTTATTGAGCGGCGCCAGGAGGCCTTGCAAATCGCGGGCGATATGCCGAATCTCGTCCGGTTGGGGGATGGCATGGGCAAGCAATGCTCCCCGTTCGGGCAATTTCTTCAGCCTCCGCTGGATATCTCGAAGCTGATCGAGCTTGCGATCCTGGTCGCGCGGCACGAGCGAGGCGACTTCGACGACGCGACTGACGGCCGGCAACTTTTCGTAACGCGCCTTCAGGGCAATGACCTCTTCCGGCGTGGTCGTGTAACTCAAGGCATGCCAGCTTGCCCCCGCGGTGTGCTCGATCAGTGTCTGCTCCCACTGTACTGACGGCAAATCCTGAGCCTGGAGCTTGAGAAGGTTATGGTCATAACGAATGTTACAAGCGAAATAGGCGAGGACGATGGTGCCTAAAAGACTGCCGGCGATCACCCAGCGCGGCCGTTTACTCAGGCCCGGCAACCAGCGGCTATGGTCGGCCTGGTGCTCCTTGAGGGATAAAATCACGGGAGCGGCGCCGTCGGCCTTGGCTTTGAAGCGTTTGTCGAGCAATGTCAGCAGGGGCGGCATTACGACAAAACAGGAGAAGGCGCACATCAGCACCCCGCTTCCCGCGATCCAACCCAGCTCGGCGACCGCCTTGAGGTCGGCGAGCATGGCCGCGTAAAACGCCAGCGCCGTAGCCATGGCTGCAGTGAGGATGCTGGGGCCGACGTTGATCGCGGTCTTGCGCATGGCCTCGGCCAAGTCGTGCCGGCGCGGCGCTCCTCGCCGAAGCGCGTAACCCAAAGGACCCCATAGTCGCCCATGCCGATCAGCATCACGGCAAAGGCGGAGGAGAGAATGTTGAGATGGCCCACCGTAAGCGTCGTCCAGCCCAGCGCCCAAGCCGTTCCCACCAACAACGCCATCACGGTCATGAACGGATAACGGATACCGCGATAAACAACTAGATACAGCAGCGCCACACCGGCGAGCGCCAACCAGCCCGCGAAATTGCTGTCGTTTTGCGAGGCGATCATTTCATCATTGTCGAGCACGGGCAAGCCGGTCAGGCCGATCGCCATGCCTGGATAGCGTGGCGTGGTCTTGGCAATCAAGGCGTGTAAACCGTCAATGCTCTTCTGGGCGAAAGTAAAGCTGCCGGCCTCTTTGAAGGGCGCACGAGGAGAAACGCCAAAGTGCCGTCATCGCTGAAAAAATACTGCGGCTCGGCCATCAAGTCTTGCTGCCGCGACTGGCTGGGCAAAATGCTGAGCCAGGGGCTTTTGTACGCGCCTGGACTATCGAGCACGTCGCCGGCCGTCTGGCAAATGGCGTTGAGCTGCTTCAGGAACGGATCATCGTCCGCGGATGCATGGGCGTCGTTTGTCAGGGCCTGGGCCCGGCGTTCCCCCTCATGCAGAAGTTGGGTCAGGTTGAGGGACTTCCACCCAAATAACGGGTCCAACCCGGCCAGGACATATGGTTCCAAAAGTAGTTTTAGATCTTGAAGGTTGTCTTGGATCAGGCCTATCTGATCGGCAGGCAAGAACAACAAGGCTCGATTGTGCAGCGACCGCAGATCGACTTTATAAAACAGGCGATCATATAGGTCGGGTTGTTGACTTAACTGGCCGGCGATGTCTTCCAGGGCGGCGACCATTTGGCCGCGTTCCTGGCCCCGGACCACCACCACCATGTCATCGTCGTCGCCGAATTCCTTGACGTATTGCTGCCAGCGCTGATAGTAGGCTTTGTCTTTGCTGTGCAAATCGTTGCGCTGATTTTCGTAGCTCAGATAGGTGCAGGTGTACCAGAGCGCGAGGCCGCAGGACAGCGCCGTCCCCAGCAACACCAGCCAGGGGAAACGAAAGCCCAGATGCGCCACGGCCGCCACCAGACGAGGAATGATCCCCGTTTCTTCTCGTTCCGCGTCCATGCGTTCCCCGTGCCTCCGGCTCCCCGTAGGGCACGTTTTCAACGTGCCTGACTGAACATCCCCTAATTGAAGGGCCGGATAGTAGTCAAGCAGCGGCGAACGATCAAGGCGAGATGGAGATTACCTTTCCGCAAGTGGAGACGGGGCACTCTGGGCGATTTCTTGCACCGCTGTTTACCGCTTTTCCCCCAAACGCTACCATGCACATAATGATTTGGTTGGCCTCTACCGGCACTCCAAGGATGTCCTCATGCTCGAAGGCCTTTATTTCGTGGCCACGACTTGGTTCCTCTCGGCGGTTTCGTTTACGGCCGCGCAGGCCAAAACCGCCGCCGATGAAGCGATTCTCACCAGCGCCGGCCTGAAAACGGACAATGCTTCGCTAATTGCCTACTTCAACAAAAGAACTCTTCATGACAGCGACCGTGAAGCGGTCGCCAAGCTTATACGCCAACTCGGCTCGGCGACGTATCGCGCGCGCGAGCAGGCATTGGCTGATCTAATTGCGCGGTCCCATGGTTGCCGGGCTATTGCGTGGCGCCTTGCAGGACAACGACCTCGAGATCGTGCGGCGCATCGAGAAATGTTTGGCGCGCATTCAGGAAAAAGACGTGGATGCGGAAGTGCCGCCCGCCGCGATGCGCCTCCTCGCATCGCGCCGAGCTGCCGGCGCGCTCGAAGCCGTGCTTGCCTATCTTCCCTTTGCGGATTCCGGGGAAGCGGGCGATGAAGCGTGCGCGCTCTTGGCGTCACTGGCCAAGAACGACGGCCAAGTCAATCCGGCGCTTGAGCAGGCGCTTGTCGACAAACAACCCGCACGGCGCGCGGCGGCCGCGGAGGCCTTGTGCCGCGCGGGCGTGGCGGATCAACAACCGGCGGTGCGCCGCCTTCTTGCCGATCCCGAGTCGTTCGTACGTCTGCGCGTCGCCATTGCCCTGGTCCGGGCACGGGATAAAGCCGCCGTGCCCACGCTGATTGGCCTGTTGCCGCAGTTGCCGCTCACTCAGGCGTGGCAAGCCGAAAACGTTCTCTTTGACATCGCCGGCGCCGATGACCCGCCGGCCATCACAGTGAGCACCGACGATAAGTCGCGCCCGAAGTGCCGCGACGCCTGGCGAGCCTGGTGGACCGAGCACGCCGCGCGCGTCGATCTCGCCAAACCCCAGGACAAGCGGGCGAATCTCGGTTACACGCTGCTTGTCTTGCTCGACCTCGACCGCATCATGGAAGTGGACGCCGACAACGCCATCCGTTGGCATGTGGATGATCTGGCATTCCCGCTCGACGCGCAGATGGTTTCCGGCAATCGGTTTTTGGTGGCCGAGTATAAAGGCGGCCGCGTCACCGAACGCAACCTACGCGGCGATGTGCTGTGGCGCAAGGACATTGCCGGACCGCTCGTCGCGCAGCGCCTGGCCAACGGCAACACCTTCATCGCCACCCTCAATGGTGTGGTGGAGTTCGACCGCGCCGGCAATCAAATTTTCACGTTCAGCATGACCGATGGCGAGCACATCATGAAAGCCACCAAATTACCCAATGGGGAGGTTGCCTGCCTCGTCGATGGCGGCGCCATCGGCAGCGCCCGCATCGTCCGCTTCGATATCACGGGCAAAGAATTGCACAGCTATTTCATCACCTTGGGCATGCGCCTATCCGGCGGCCGCATTTATATGCTGGCCAATGGCCACGTCCTGATTCCGCACAACGCCGAGAACAAGGTCATCGAGTACGACGTGCGCGGCAAGGCGGTTTGGGAAGTCGCGGTGGACCAACCGGTAGCCGCGGTTCGGCTCGCCAACGGCAACACGCTGATTACGACAATGGTTCCTCAACGGGGTGTGGTCGAATATGACCATGAGGGTCGCGAGGTCTGGTCCTACCACGTCAACACCCGTATCACCCGCGCCCTGCGCCGCTAAAGACCCGCTTCTTGCGTGCGCGGCCCTTGGCCGTCACTTCATCAAAGAGACGTTGATAAGCAATACTTTGGGCAGCCAATGTGAAGTGCTCCTGGACGCGGCGCCGTCCATGAGCGCCCATCGCGCGGCGCACTGAGTCGGCCCCAAGCATGTCGAGGATGCGCCGCGCCAGCGCCTGCGGATCGCCGGGGGGCACGAGGTAGCCGCTCCGCCCCTCCTCGACGACCTCCGGGGCGCCGCCTACGGCCGTGCTGACGACAGGCACGCCAGCCGCAAGCGCTTCCAGAAGGACGACGGGCAGGCCTTCGGTGTAAGACGACAAGACCATCAAATCCAGGTGGGGCAAGAATTTACCCAGGTCGCCGCGAAAACCCGCGAGCACGAACCGCTCCGCCAAGTTGGCCGCCGCGATTTGCCGGCTTAATGCCGAGTGCAATGGTCCGTCGCCGAACAGGACGAAGCCGGCGTCAGCGTCTTGCGCGGTTACGATCCGAGCGGCTTCGATCAGTTGCTCGAAGCCCTTTTCTGGACTGAGCCGTCCGGCCTGCGCCAACGATGCGCTTGGGCGGCTTTGGAAAAAACTGCCGAAGTGTCAATTGGTAGGACGGGTCCGGTGCCGCGAAGGCCTCGGCGGCGATCGGCATTGCGAATGACCACGATCTTGCGCGGGAACTTTGGCACGGCGCATGCGCTCCGCCTGCGCCTCCGAGACGCACACCACGGCATCCATCCAGCGCAACACGAGACGATTGACGAGTTCATTGACGCGGACGCGGAGCGTCGCCGACGTCCAACCGTGAGAAACGGAAACCACGGGAATGCGCGCTTGACGCGCCGCCAACCAACCGATGATGTCCGGCTTATAGCCGCTGCACGTCAGAAGGTCCGCCCCCACACGGCGCAGATGCCCCGCGATTTCCGTCGCAGCCGCGCGATAGCGCGGAGCGTTGTGGTTGAGCGTATAGCCGGCGAAGCCGTGCTGCCGGACTTCGCTTAGAAATGCCTGGGCCAGGCCGCGCTCGGCGAATGTCAGGAAAACACTCGAAGTTGTCGGCGGCAGATGCCGGGCCAGGCCCAGCATTTGCCGTTCGGGCCCGCCAAAAAACGGCGATGCCATGAGGTGCGCGACAATCATAGTCATCATCTTGAAATTAAAGAGCCGCGCACGCAGTAAGCGGCTTATCCGGCCCGACGCACCGAAACCGCTTACTGCGTGCGCGGCCCCTTGGCGATCATTTCCTGCCAGACCGCGTCCAGCTTATTGGCCAGAGTGCCCCAATCATATGCGTCCAGAACGAGCGTGCGTCCCGCGGACGCTTGCAGCGTTTCCGGCTGCCGTATTGCTCGCACCAACGCGGGCGCCATGCTGTCCTCTTCGGCCAGCGTGTAATGCCGGCCAGGTGATAGCTGCAAGCCTTCGGCCCCGACGCGAGTAGACACGACAGGGAGGCCGGACGCCAGTGCCTCCAGGATCTTAAGCCGTGAGCCGCCGCCGATGCGCAATGGCACCGTCATCATGCCGCAGTTCGCCAAAAAAGGACGCACGTCGGGGACGTTGGCGTGCAATTCCACACCGGCCATGCCCGCGATGCGCCGGACAAGCGCAGGCGCCGGATCACGACCCACGATGAGTAGCACGGCTTGCGGCTCTTGAGCCAGCACCTCCGGAAAAATTTTATCGAGCAACAGCGCGACGGCATCTTGGTTGGGCCGCCAATCCAGCGCACCCAAAAAAAGGATGCGACGCGGATCACGCTTTCCCGTCACTGATGCAAAATACTCACGATCGATGCCGTTTTCCACGACATCGACGTTGGGTTGATGGAATTGATCACGAATCAGGACGGCATCTTCACAACTCACGGCGACGACGTGGTCGGCGTGGCCAAATGCCCAGCGCTCGAAGCGCTCGAATTTGCGCGCCTGCTGCCTGAGAAAAAGCCGCTTCGCGAAACCGCGGGCGGTTTCATGATAGCGCTGCCAGATGAGCGTATCGACGTTGTGAGCGATCAGCAGCTTGGGAGCGCGGGTGGCGCTGAGTCATGATCGGCAGGTAGCCGGACCATTCGAATTGCCAAAGATCGACTTTATGATTGGCCGCATGGGCGCTGACCGCTTGGCGCATGGCCCGGCTTTGGTGGCTGGTTACCGAATACGGCCACGGCGAGACAACATTGGCCGCCAGGCGCGCATAAAAGGGAAATCCCTTTTTTTTGGGCAGCGGCGCAGCCACGAGGATCGGCTCGACGTGATGATCGCGGAAGTAGGCGATGGTTTCGGGATTGGCGGCATCGGGCGTTTGGCAGCGGGCGATATACGTGACCTGGTGCCGCGCCGCCAAGCGTTGCATGAGGTGCAAGGTGCGCAAGCGTTTGCCGGAAGTCGGCGGATAGGATACATCGCCGTCCACGATGACCGCGCGTAGGTTCTTAGTTGGCATCGTGCTTGGCAATCGTCTCCCCCATATAAAGGCGCTCGTAGTCGGCAACCATGCGGCGACAATCGAAAAACGCTTCCACGCGCTGCGCCCGGCACGGCCCATGGCTTCACCTATATGCGGATGCCGCGCTAACCAAAGCACCTGGGTAGCCAGCGCATCGGGATCGCCCACAGGCACCAGGATGCCGGTGGTCTCATGTGCCACGACCTCCGGATTGCCACCGACGCTCGTTGCGACGACGGGCAGACCCCGGGCCATGGCTTCGAGTATCGTCAGCGAGACGCCCTCGGTTCGCGAGGAAAGCAAGAACATGCTGGCTCTTGCGAGCAAGCTTGGAACATCGTGGATCTCGCCCAAAAAGCGTACATGATCGCGTAAGCCGAGAGAACCGGCAAGTTGCTCGAGCGCGGTGCGCTCGGGACCGTCACCGGCGATTTCGAGGCGAAACCTAGACAACGACTGGACCACGACCGCAGTGGCCCGCAGCAAGGAGGCGAGGTCCTTTTCAGGGTTGAGCCGCGCCACCGTGACGGCCGGGCCTTCCGGCTTCGGAACCGCATATGGATACTTGTCAAGGTCGATGCCATTCCAGATCACCGAGATTCGATCAGGCGACAATCCCAGGTCAGTCATGGCGGCCGCACTGCTCCGCGAGACACAAACGAACGCGTGCGGCAACCGGCCCGCCCACGCGACCAGCTTGCCCTGCCTGGCGGTCATTTGGGGCAACACGCCGTGGTGTTGAGTGTGGACGTGTCGGCGCACTCGCGCCAGCCGAACCGCGAGCGAGCCGTAGACGAGCGGCTTGTCGTCGTGGGTGTGAACGACAGCGCATTCGCGTTCACGAAAAAGCTTGGCGAGACGGAGCGCGATCTGCGGCCGCAAGCCGGGCGGCATGTCGAGAGCGACCACGGGCCAGCCGGCGGCTTCAAGGTTGTCCGCGAGCTTGCCGCGATCGGTGATGGAGACGAAAATCAAGTCGAACCGCCCCCGATCCGCTCGACGAGCGAACTCCACCAGCAAACGTTCGAGGCCGCCGATGTCCAATCCCAACGATACGTGGGCCACGCGGCGCCGGCGCTCCGTCCGCGATTGGGTCATTGAAAAGCCCGCAATGGTTGATTAACGACAAGGAACCCAACTGTTGGCCTCCCCTCGCCGTCTGTACTCGGGAGCCGAGGGGAGGCGGTGAGGGAGATAGCATCCCGCTATGGGACAATTATAGCTTTTTGTTTCCGATCGCTTTCCCGGCCGATCGGTCTTACGCGGAAAGAGGGTGCTTGTCGTGCGCCATCCGGTCCAGTCGCCAGGTGCCGTCGCCGTGCAGGTCCAGGCGCCAGTCATGGTAGACAACGAGGAAAGGCCGGCAGCAAACGCTTACGTAGCTGATGGCGCTTTTAGCCAAGGTCTCGTAAAGATTTCGCTCAAGGGGTGACGGTTGATTGTCAACGGAACCTTCCAAAAAAGCGAAGCGAGGACTGACAAGCAGCAGACGGGCAAAGGCCAGGGCATGCAATTCGTGTGGAGATAGAAGGCTTTGCCAATCACGGTCCGCGTCGATGCCGCCGTGGCGCTTGATTACTTGAGCCAGCCCTAAATCGGCTAGAATTTTTCGCAGAAGTGATTCATCACTCTCGGCGCCTAGACCGTCACAAAGGGCCTCCCTCAGCCGGCCCTTGATGGCTTGGGGCTTGTTGGGCACGAACATTACTTTGCCGGGGCCTGGGTGGCAAATTTGGCCTTGGCCGTCGGTCCATAAGCCGGCAGTCGCCAGCAGAAGCCGCCTGCCGACGTCGCTGGGCCCCGTGATGGCCAGGCGCTCTCCAGCCGGCAGTTCCAGGGAGAGATCGCGGACAAGGGGCCGATCGTCGTCAGGCGCCCACAAGCTAAGGTGCTCGTAGGCCAGCCGGTTTGCATCCGGCGACGCAACTACAACGGGGCGCGCCATAGCGGAGCCCGCGAGCTTCGTTGGCGTCTTGTCGAGCTTTGCATTGCTTGGCAACGGCCTCAGGGCTGGTGCCGGAGCCATGGGCTCGGAAGCCTCCCATAGAGACCCAAGCCGGCCAATGACGGCGGCGTAAATCGTCATCTCCTGAAATTGTGTCACGATCAACGAAAACGCACCTTGAACTTGGGCAAAAGCCATGGCCGCCTGAGTCACCGTCCCAAACTCCACTTCGCCCCGGATGTACAAAAGCGCCACCACTGCGGCGGGAATGATCTGAGGGAGGTAGTTATACGCCGTGGTGAAGAAACCCAGGTTGCGGCTCACTCGAATAATCGCTCGAAAATTCTCCACCACGCGATCCAGGCGTCCGCCCAATAGTTGCTTTTGCTCTTCCTCGCCCGCTATTTGGGCCACTTCCTCGGCGTGTTCGCGGACGCGCCCCAAGCCATAGCGAAAGTCCGCTTCTTTTTGCAGTTGTTGATGATTGAGAGCGACGAGCCGGCGCCCCAGAACAATGGTTCCCAACGATCCTATTGCCGCGTATGCGAGTGCAATCACGAAGAGCCAGGGAATGATCGACCAGAGCACGCCGGAAAACGCCACTAGCGTCACCACGCCGTTGACCAGCATGATCGCGAAGGACAACGTCGTCGCCGTGTAGGTGCGCACGTCCTCGCTGATGCGCTCGTCCGGGTTGTCGATATCGTGACGGTCAGCCAGGCGCAAATAGGTGCGCTGGGCCAAATAACGGTCGAGAAAACGTCTTGTCAGCCAGGCGCGCAAACCAGTCCCAGCCATTGCTCGACATAACGCGCAAAGACTTCCGCAATGGTCGAAGCGGCGAAGATGACGGCGAGAAGCCCCGCCAAGAGATAAAAACGCCCGGCGCGCCGCTCGGCGAGGGCGCTGATGAAATCGCGGCCGACAAAGCTGTTTACCACGTTCATGCCGTTGATCGTGAGCAAAAGCGCGATCAATAGCATCAACCCCAGCAAGGCGCGGCGGCGAGCCTCCGATTGGAAGAAAGGTAATCCGATACGCAGCAGCCGCGACCAAAGAGAGTCGTGTCGAAACGCCATGAATCACCGCGAGCCACGGCCTGCGTTTACATCAGTTAGCGCCGCCGTTTGGGCGAGACTAATGATCTCGGAGTCGCCGCTTTCTTGATAGCCGGGGTGACCTTCCATGATGTCGGGATCTATCTTGATTCCTTCAGGCATGATCCCCGTCGCGTCACGGCGTCCACTCCCTCCGCCCGGCAGGCCGGTGTCGCGTTGCGAGACGCCGCTCCGCGATCCGGCCTGTCCGAGAACCTTGTACGCAATGGGAATCGTGCTCGCGGCGCCGCCCAAGAACAACGCCCAGCCGATGGCGCGGCGGCGCCGGTGTGCAAGTCGATCTGCAAGCAGCAGGCCAATACCGGTCCCTAGCAGCACGCGCGTTCCGGCCACCAGGAATAGATCGGGCAGCATGATTCGAGTTTCTCGCATGGGACACCTCGCTTTTTCTCGGCTTGTTGAGGGCAATGGGAGTTAAAAATGCAACTAACGTGCCGGGCAAGCGGGCTACGGCTGCAAAACCGCGGCCCCGCGAATCGCGCCGCTGCGCAGCCGGGCCAGGGCTTCGTTGGCTTGCGCAAGGGGAAGACCTCGACTTGGGTGCGCACGGGGATTTTGGGCGCCACCGCTAGAAATTCCGCACCATCGCGGCGTGTCAAATTGGCCACCGAGCAAATGACGCGCTCATTCCAGAGCAAATCGTATGAGAATGCCGGAATTTCACTCATATGGATGCCGCCGCACACCAGGGTGCCCCCCTTGGCGAGCGCCCGCAGTGCGATGGGAACCAGAGCGCCGACCGGCGCGAACAGGATGGCGGCGTCCAAAGGCTCAGGCGGCAACGTGCTCGAGCCGCCGGCCCAGACGGCGCCCATCTTCAGGGCGAATTGTTGTCCTCCAAGGTCGCCGTCGCGCGTGAAGGCAAACACGCGCCGGCCTTGGTAAAGCGCCACCTGAACCACAATATGCGCCGCCGCTCCGAAGCCGTAGATTCCTAAACTGCGTGCCTCGCCGGTCATGCGCAAGGCTCGAAACCCGACGAATCCTCCACACATCAGCGGCGCCATGTGAACGTCGCCGGCAAGATCGGGCAAGGGAAAACAAAAACGGTGATCCGCCCGCGCGTATTCCGCATACCCGCCGTCGATGTCGTAGCCGGTGAACTGCGCCTGATCGCACAGGTTTTCGCGGCCGCTTCGGCAAAACGCGCATATGCCGCAGGTGTAGCCCAACCACGGTATGCCGACGCACGCACCGACGTGCAAACCATCGACTTGCGTTCCCTTGTCAACAATATCGCCGACGATTTGATGGCCCGGAATGAGCGGCAACTTGGGTTTGGGCAAGTCCCCGTCAAGGATGTGGAGATCCGTCCGACATACGCCGCACGCGCGAACGCGAACGACCACCTGTGTCGGGCCCGGTTCAGGCCGCGGCACGTCCGCGGATTGCAGCGGTTTCCCGGACGCGGACAGGACCATCGCTTTCATGGCTTTTCCGCCTCGGCAGTCTTCGACCCAAACGTCAATGATCCGAGCCCTTTTTGCCGTCGGGCTGCTCGATAGCATGCTCGCCCTCAGTGGCGTAGTCGCCGAGCCGACGCTTGGGATCATGCTCCGAGAGAGGTGCGCCGCCGCCGGTGGCGCTTTTATCCTCGTCGGCAACTCCCGGCTTACCCATGGGGCTTTGATTGGCCTTGGGAATTGGAGCCGGGCCGCCCTTGTGCTTTTTGGACATCGTAGGTCTCCGCGAAAATTGTTTTTACTGAATGGAAATCCCTGAGTGGGACCGGGATCGTACTCATTTCTCTCCGCGAGATGAAAGAGCATCTCGCGGAGCGAGATGAGTACGGCGCACCGGGCTTCCGAGTCCACGGCAACACGTCGCAAATGTTGGGCCAATTAATGGCTGTAGGAGGGTAACGAGCGGGCGGGTGGAGAGCCGGTCAGTTGGCCCAGCAAGGCGGCAAGTTGACCGGCGGTGTGAACGCGCGTGAACTGCTCGGCAGTGGATTGCACGCCATTGCTTCGATGGCGGACAGTTTCTTCGAGGAGGTCGCTTAGAGCCTGGCGGATTTGCGCGGCATCGGTGGGCGCTGCGATGCGGTGCCGCACGCCGCTGGCGCGGAGCGCCCAGCCGACGTCACCGTGGCTGTCGGCCAGGGCAAGGATGGGACGGCGTGCGCCAAGATACTCGAACAATTTGGCCGGAATCCCGACGCGCCGGCCCGGCGAATCCACCAGCAGCAAAATGTGCGCTTTTTGCATGCGTGCGAGCGCCTCCTGATAACGCACCTGGCCGGTGAACGAGACGACGTTTTCCAAACCGCGCCGGCGCACTTCCGCGGGCCAATCGTGCAGTGGATCGGAGGATTGGCCCAAAAATGTTATCTGCAAACGCGGCAAGTGGGGCGGCAGCTTGAGTCCAACCAAAGCGTCAAAAAGCGGGCGCGGATCGCGGCCCGAATAAAGCTCGCCGGTATGCAATACGGAAACAGCGGCAGGCCATTTGTCGGGCGCCTGATGATTGATGAAATTCTCGGGGTCGAAGCCGTTCGTGATGGCCGCGACTTTCGCGGCATGGGCGGGGACTTGATCGAGCAGTGCTTCCCGTGCCAAGGGCGTGTTCACGATGATGTTGTCCGCCGCCCGCAGCACCGATCGTTCCTTCATGGCTTCCCACCAGACCGGCCAGCCGGGCACGAAGCCATTGCCATGACCATAAGCCCAAGGGTCGCGATAGTCGGCGAGCCAAGGAAGGCCGTAGCGTGCTTTGAGCAGGCGTCCCAACAAATGGATCATCGGCGGCGGGCTCGAGGTGAGCAATGCCTCGGGACGTTGCGCAGCGATGGCCCGCGCACAGGCCTTGAGGGCCGCCGGCACCCAGGCGGCAAACGGCACCAGCCGGCGCGTCAGACGATTGCCGCGCGGAAAGGGCACCGAATAGATCACCGTTTCGGGTGGCACTTGTAGGCTTAGTTTTTCGTCTACCGGCTCGAACGGCATGCGCGGCGGCGCCACTACCACGGTCCGCCAGCCGTGGCGCACCAGGTGACGCGCAAAGCCGAGCAAGCGAAAGCTGCCGCTCGCCGACGAAGGCGGAAAATGGTAACTGACCAATAAAAGCGTGCGCAGTTTCATGGCCCCAACTTAGCGAGAAACTCGGAACACGCCTTGATAATTCGTGCCGTCGCATGGCCGTCGCCATAAGGATTATGGGCCCGGGCCATGGCGTCGTAGGCGGCGGGTTCGCTCAGCAGCCGGCTCGTTTCGCCGACAATCGTAGCGAAATCCGTGCCAACGAGCTTCACCGTGCCGGCTTCGACCGCCTCGGGGCGCTCGGTCGTGGTGCGCATCACCAGCACCGGCTTGCCCAGGCTGGCGCTTCCTCCTGGATGCCGCCCGAGTCGGTGAGCACCACGGTCGCCCGGTCGAGCAGCGCAATGAAAGGGAGATACGCCAACGGCTCGATCAAATGCACATTGGGCAAATCCGGCCCGCTCAAGATTCGCTGCACGGGCGCGCGCACGTGGGGATTCAAATGCACGGGATAAACAAACTGAGCCTTCGGAAACCGGCGCGCCAGCTCCGCGATGGCCTGACAAATGGACTCGAAGCCCGCGCCGTGGTTTTCGCGGCGGTGGCCCGTGATCAATACGAGGGGACTATCTTCCCACGCGGCCAACGTTGCCGCCGCCAGGCCTGGTATCGGCGGCCGCTCGGTTTTCACCTTACGGAGCGCGAGAAAAAGCGCATCGATGACGGTGTTGCCCGTGACGACGATGCGCTCAGCCGGCACGTTTTCACGCAATAGGTTCGCCCGGCTGGTCTCGGTGGGCGCGAAGTGAAGCGCTGCCAGGCGCGTGGTCAAAACGCGGTTGGCCTCCTCCGGCCAGGGAGCTTGCAAGTCGCCGGTGCGCAGACCCGCTTCGACGTGGCCCACGGGAATGCGGTGATAAAAGGCCGCCAACGTGGCCATGAACACGGTCGTCGTATCGCCTTGCACGAGGACCAAATCCGGTCTTTCACTCGTCAGAAAACGATCGACGGCTTCGAGCGAGCGGGCGGAAAAGCGACCGAGTGTTTGATTGGGCTCCATGAGATCAAGATCGGTGTCCGGCACGATCTGAAAGACATCGAGCACTTGATCTAGCATCTGACGATGTTGAGCCGTGACGCAGACGTGGCAGCGAAACTCCGGGCTCTCTGCGAGAGCCAGGATGACAGGTGCGAGCTTGATCGCCTCGGGGCGGGTGCCGAAGATGACGGCCAGGTTACGCGGCGCGGTCGCTTTGGTCATAATGATTTCACCGGCGTGTCGATATGCTGGCCATCGTCTTTGGCAACGCCCAGCAGGACAACTTGGAAGCCGGCCCGGCGCAACGAGGCGTGGTTGAGCCAATTGCGGGCATCGGCGATGACTTTGCCGGCCAAATGCTCCTCGAAGAATTTGGCCGACAACACGCGGTAGGCGCGGTGCTCGCACAGCAAGGCGGCGGCGGCGGCGCCGCGAAGGCAACCGGGCAAGTCGTTGGTGACCGTGAGGCCGTGATGGTTGCCGGCCTTGACGAGCGGATCGTGCACGCCGACCTCCAGGCCGCGTGCCCGTGCCGCGCTTGCCAGAAGTGCCGCCGGGCTTTCGCGCGGATCGTCGATGTCGGGCTTGTAGGCTGCGCCGAGGATAGCCAGTTTTTTTCCCGGCGCCAACGCGCCCGTGGCCCAAAGCTGGTCCAGCATGCGCTGCGCCTGGGTGTCGTTGATCAATCGGGCCTGGCGCAACAAGCTGGTGTGCTCGGGAAACGCCTCCACCAGATACCAGGGATCGACGGGAATGCAGTGCCCGCCGACGCCGGGACCAGGCCGAAGAACGTGCACGCGCGGGTGCAGGTTCGCGAACTCGATGGCTTCCCAAACGTTGACCCCCACGTCCTCCGCGATGCGGGCGAAGACATTGGCCAGCGCGATGTTGACATCGCGGTAGGTGTTCTCCATCAGCTTGCACATTTCGGCCGTGCGGTCATCAGTCAGAATGATCTTGCCCTGGGCGAAGCGTTCGTAGATCTGCTGGGCGTGCGTGGCCGACTGCGGCGTGATGCCGCCGATCAGACGATGGTTGTTGATCAGTTCGTGCGTGGTGTTTCCGGGCAAGACTCGTTCGGGACAATAGCAGAGATCAAAATCACGGCCTGGTTTCAGACCGGATTCACTGAGGATGCGGCCCGACGACGTTGCGCGTGGTCCCAATGGGCGATGTCGATTCCAGGATGACCAGGTTGCCCGGTTTCAGAAGCGGGAGGATGGACCGAGCGGCCTGCTCCACGGCACGCAGATCGGCCGTCTTGGCACGCAGTCACGGGCGTGGGCACGCAGATCATGAACGTGTCGGCCGGCTCGGGCTCAGTGGCGGTCACCAGATTGCCGCTGTTGACGGCCGCCGACACCAGCGTCGCCAAGCCGGCTTCTTCAAGCCGCGTTTTGCCGCCGCGCAGCATGGCCACGATCTCGCGATCGATGTCCACGCCCAGGACATGAAAGCCGGCGTTGGCCAGCAAGCTCGCCGTCGGCAAGCCGACATAGCCCAGACCCAAAACGCAGATATCCGCCATATGTTTTTCCAAAAATGAATCCGCTGTCTCATTCGCGTGCGAACGGCTCTCCCGAGCCGTCGCGACCGCGGGATTCGGAGCATCTCAGCCTGCGGCTTACGTTGCACACGCCTCCCCCTCACCCGTCAATCAATGACCGCTGAAACACTCCGCCTCACGCCGACCCCCAAAATCTTCATTACATATAAAAATCCATACATGCCAAGCAAGAACACGCATCCCAAAAAGCAACAGCGGGCCAGCGTTTTGACATCCAGGTGGAGCGGCGCTTGCGGGGGATAGCGTGCGAGCGATCCTCGGAAAGACCGTTCCCAAGCCAAGCATGAAATAAGTAGGAATCGTGTAACAAAGCGACAACGAGAAAAGCCCCGTTGCATAGGCGACCACCGATCCCAACAAATACGGCTGCAAGCGGCGCATCTCCGGGTCCAGGATGAATACCTTGCGTGAGCCGAGGCGTGCGATCGACCACAACGCCAAATAAAAGGCGCCCATGAACAGCACGCCGCCGACCAGGCCCAGATCGGCGAAGGCTTGCAAATAGGAGTTGTGTGCCAAGTGCTCGCGGTCTTCCCAAAACGGTCGCTCGATTTCGTCCTCATTGTAAGGCGGCATGCCCTGACCCAGAAACGGATTGGCGCGGAAGATCATCATCCAATCGCTCCAGAGCTCGATGCGCGTTTGGGCGGTCTCAGCGGTGACGGAGATATCCGTCTGCCGGCCGCCGCCAATCAAGAGCAGGACTGGCAGGCATACCGAGCCAAGCAAAACGGTTTTCAACCAGCCAAACCGCGCCAAGGCGAGCATGCCCATGCCCGCCAAGAGCGCCAAGAACCCGCCGCGCGAGCGCGTCAGAACGATGCCATAGACGAAGACGGCGAAAGCGGCCAACCAAAGTGGTTTCAAGGCGACGCCTTGGCGGGAGGTCAAAAAGAACGCGGCCAAAGGCAACATGGCCGCGAGCATCACGCACATTTCATTGGGGTCTTGAAAAAGCCCGGTGCCCATGAGCCGTTCGATGGTTTTGATTTCGCCCGTCAAGGGATCGGTCTTGGCCCTCGCGAGCGATTTTCACGTTTTCCAGTTGAATGACGCCCTGCATGTTGAGTACGCACACCACCGCCAGCACCGTGCAAAACGCCAGCACCCAGCCAGGAATACCTTGAGCCGCCGAGCGGTGTTGATCAGGCTGACCAGCAAAACATAGTAGACGACGACCTTGAGAAACAAAATACCGGCACCGTAAGCATCGGTGATGCCGGTGGTTGCGAGCAGAGGAAGCGGCACCAGCAACATGATGGCAAAAACGCACAATGTGATCGGCTGCTCGTCAAGCGGCTTGCCCAACACGCATGCCAAGCACATCGGGCAGCGAGACGGCCAGGCAGGCGAGGATCAGCAATTGATAAACATTTTCCAGCTCCTCGATGCCGAACACTTCGGCCGGCCGAATGAACAGCGTCGCGTTGACCAGGATGAAAAGAAAAAAACCCATGTCCTATCGCACCGCTCGACTGGGCTGCCGCGCTCCTTCTGCCTTCGTTCAGCCTGGCGCGGGTCGCGGTGTCGCGGTGCGCTGTCACGGAGCATTGTCAAAGAGAGTCTTGTTTACTTCGGGCAGAAACTGGCGCATGAATGCCGTGATCGCGTTGGTTGTGGCGCTGCCCGTGCCGGTTTCTTCATGGGAAACATAGAGCTTGTATAGAAAAGGCTCGCCGCCGAAGTCCCAGCGTGGCCGCGTGGACGCTTGCCAGCCATCCTTCGCTCCCCAAGCTCCACAGCAGCCGCAAGTCGGACCCTGCGCCGGCTTCCTTTGGAAAAACCTGCCGACCAAAACGCTCCCAAACTCACATTCGAAGACGTGCTAACGGCGAACGTTTCAGGAGCGCGGTCCATTTCATATCCGGCCCCGCGATAGCAAACTTCCGGCGTATGCACGGCCATGCGCCCGGATCGGCCGCACATCAAGATCACCAGCATGGTGTCTTTGGTGCGAGTATTGACGTAGGAACGCGTCCAATACGCTTGGGCACCGGCCTGGAAAAAAGCGGCGGCGTCCGAATCGATTGGCTTCGGCTTTCCAGTCGCCGACTTGCATGGGCACGTTGGCCAACGCCCGGCAGCGTCCGTCAAGGCCGGTGCCGGACGTCCAGCGCTCCGAGGAAAAACCATGGAGCAGCCCTGAGACCACCAGCACCAATAGGGCAACTGCCACCGCCACCATGCGTTTCATGGGTTATTTGCTCCGTGCATACGCATAGCCCGGACTGCCCTGTTCGCCTTTGGCGCCGATCATCACGGCACCCAAGCGTCCGGATGCCGAGGTTGTTCATTTTTTGCTGGGCGGCATAAACCGCGGGGACGCGGCTGACGTCGCGCAGAGATCGAGAAGATCACGCCGTCGACGTGCTGGCCCAGCACCAGGGCATCCGCCACCGGCAGAACCGGGCAGGCATCGACGATGATGAAATCATACTGCTGCTTGAGTTGATCGAAGACGGTCCGCATGTTGTCTTGGGCCAGCGCCTGCAGGCGTGGCTGTCGAACTGCCCGGCCGGCATGAGCCACAGCCGGCCCAGCGACGTCGGCTTGATGGCGTCCGCCAACGGAGACTTCATTACGCAAGCAATTCGCTGAAACCGGGGTCCTGGGGCACATCGAAGACTTTGTGAGCCGCCGGCTTGCGCAAGTCGCCGTCGATCAGCAAGGTTTTGCGCCAGGCTCGAGCCAGGCTGGCCGCCAACTGGGTGGCCAGCGACGTTTTGCCTTCGCCCGCCGGAGGCGCTGGTTATCATGATGACGCGCAGGTTTTCCGAGCGCGAGGAATGCAGCAGCATCGTGCGAATGGCGTCGACCGCCTCATTGAGCTGATTTTGCCAAAGTCTGTTTTCGGGCGCGGCACCGGCAAGATTTGGCCGGCGCACGCCGTGCGGCATCGGCGGCAACGAGCCGACGATGTTAAGCCCCAAGCCCGTGGGCCACCTCGTCGACGCCGCTGATTTTGCGCGAGCGGAATTCAAGGAAGGCCACGCCGAAGAGCACCAGCATGAACATGCCCAAACCGCCGGCGCCGGCCAATCTTGGTCTGCCGGCTGTAGTCCTTGCTCTTGGGCTCGGCGGCCAATTGCAGAATCGTCACGCGCGGATTGACGACTTCGGCGCACCATCTTTTGGATGATGCGGCCTACCTCGCCTACCGAGGCCTCCATCGTCGTCACCTTGCTTTGCAAGTTGACGATTTCGAGGGGCAGCTTGATTGCTGGGAGCCAGAGCATTGGCCGCTTCCTCCGTCGCCTTGAGCTCCGACTTGAGAATCGGTTCCTGCTTTTCGAGCGTCGTCAAATGGTCTTGCAAAACGAGGATTTTGTCGCGCATGTCATCGGCGTATTTGAGTCGCCAGACTTTTTCATACTCGGGCCGCAGTTGATTCTTGAGAGCGTTGAGGCGGCCGGTGATTATCGCTTGTTTTTTTTGCTCCAAGTTGCGGAGTTGCGGGCCGATGAAGGGCTCTTGGCCGTTGGCCCTTGGTTTCGGCAATCTCCTTGTCGAGCTTTTTGCCTTCCAAGACGATTTCGAGGCTGCGGTCGTCCTTGCGAAACGCCTCGTCGATCTTTTCGGGGATGATCTCCATCTGGTCAATTTTTTTGAGGCGTGCCTGAGCGCTCTTCAATTCTTCGCGCGTTTTGATTTGCTCGGTGCGATTGAGCGTGACGGCTTCGCTTGCCTTGATCTGTTGTTGGGCCAGCGCGTTGTACTGCGCCGTGCGGATTTTTTCGTCCGGAATCTTTGAGGCTTGCTCGCGGCTTCGCAGGCGGTTCCGCAAGGTGTTGAGCTCGGCTTCCAACTTGCCGAGGTTGTCCTTGAAATCCCTGACGCGCTTGTCTCGACGCTCATTGTCTCTTAGATAGTTCTCCTCCACGCACGCCTTGGCGATGGCGTTGAGCAATTCGGCGCCTTCATCGGGGCGATCGGTGTTCAGGGTCACCCTGAGGATTTCCGGGCCGACCACGAAATCGGTCTTGAGGGCGGGCTCCAGCCAGTCGATGCCGTTGTCGCGAATGATCGCCCAAGTCTTTGACGTCCTTGCCCGTGCTGGTTTTTTGATTGAGGGCGGCCGCCAGCACCGATTGGCTCTTCACCAGGGCCGCGATGTTGGCCTTGTAAAGTAAAAACTCCGGTTCGTCGTTGCCCTCGCCGAAAACGCGGACGTCGCCGCGCGCGGCGATATGAATCCGAACCTGGGCCGGATATTTGGCGGGCATGATCATGAACACGCCGACGACCGCCGCCGCCGTGGCCAGCACCGCCAAGCCCACCGCCAGCAGCCAGCGCCGCCGCAACGCCTGCAAGCAACCCCGACATCGTCGGAGTGCTAGTCAGCGCCAAGGGCAGCGAGGAGTCGGATTCTCCCGGTCGGATTGACCAGCGGCGGGCAACACCAAGTTGGCGTGCGTGTCACTCGCCGCCGGGGACGGCGTGGACGGCAACGCCAGGGGTGTGTTGGTTGACTCGGAAGGCATGGGAAATCTCCAAAGTAGAGCGAACCGACAGCGGCTGGGGAAGGCCTCGTCGGTCCCTGCTCATCCTGGTCTGTTCATTTTTAATGCAGGCACCGCCAGCGGACGGTCGTCGTTTGTCGAGCCGCGGCACGAACAGCCTGCTCAAAAACGCATAGCTCCAACCACAAAAGCAGCAAGGCAAACGGCATCATCAGCCAACCCGTTACGTCGTGCAGGGCAATCTGGGCAGCCTCACTGCCGAGGCATCGATACGTCACGCCCATGGCGACGATGCGCGCCACGTTGGCAACCAACGCAATGGGCACGGCGCTGATGACAAGCACGATGCGATCCGTCAGCGGGCCCGCCAACCAGGGCCAGCGCGGTCGCCAACGCGATAAACGTCGTGAGCATGCCGAGGCCGCTACAGGCGTCGGCAACGCCCAATTTCATTTGATCGATCAGTATGACGTTTCCTTCCGCAATGGCCGGATAGCCGCAGTGTTTGCAATACATAGGTGCTCATCGTGGTGGCCAAGTGCCGTAGCGGCTGCGCCAGCGCCATTTCCAAGAAGTACGGCAGCGGCACCATGAACGTCAAAAACGCCAGCGCCGGCCAGGACCACCGCAGCACGGAAGGGCCACCGACGAACAGCACCAGGCCAACCAGAGTCGGCACCAAGGCGAAGGCGTCGAGCGGCTCGATGTCCCGACGGATCGCGAAGAGCCGCAGCGCTACACCGCCTAGCAATACGGGCAGTCCCCATAGGCAGGGCTGCCAGACGGCTTTGGCCAACAAATCGCGGCGAAACCACAACACCACCAGCGCAAAGACCGGCACCAGGAAGCCGTGAGAATACTGCGGATCGTGCGCCCAGCGGTCGGCCATCTCGGCCAGTGTCGTCCAATAAGACCAGAGCAAGGCTGCCAGCAATGCGCAGGCAGCCAGCAACGCCTGTTGAGACGTGCCAGCCGAAGGTGCCGACGAGTGCCCCTTTGGCCGGGGGAAATTCATATTCAGCGGCAAAAGATTCATCAAATTCGCCAGCGTGTGCCAACAAGCAAAGGTTGTTCCAATTGCGCTATCGCTGCCGGCTGTTCATTTTAGGAAATCAGTGAGGTAACCGGAAACTAGACGCCAGTGCCTGTTGACACTTCAACATTAACATTCGAGTATAAGTCAAAATCGGAGCGCAAGCAGCCAAATTCGGTACTTTGCGCGCCAATCCCGCAGCACGCCGCGGCACGTCAGTCTTAGCCAGCCCGCATAAACGTTATAACCGACAAGCAAAAGAGCCGCGCACGCAGTAAGCGGATTTGCTGGGTCGCGCTCGATAGACCGCTTACTGCATGCGCGGCTCCTTAAAAAGCTCTCTTGACGCAGCGATATTCTCTCGCTATGGTCCCGACCCTCACGTTGGGTTACATAAATGAGCCGGCTCGTATGCGCCTGCCATGTCACCATCGCCTGCGGCACCGAGGGGAAACCGGAGCTGCTTTTGGAGGAAGGGGAACCTCATGAAGAATCGCGAACGAAAGCCACGTGTCGTGCGCTGGGCCAACCGCCTATTCCTTACGTTATGGGGTCTCGGTGTTTGTGGTTACAGCGCCTTCGCCCAAGGCAATGCCCAGACACCTAAGTCCTATCTCAACAAGGGGACGGTGCACCTGCCGATCCAAATTGACGACCGCGTCAGGCCGACCCTTCAAGAGGTGCAGCTTTGGGTCAAGGAAACGCCCCAAGCTCCGTGGACCATCAAGGAAAAAGTCCCCGGCACGCAAACATTCTTCACCTACCGGGCAGCTCGGGACGGCGAATACTGGTTTAACGTCGTCACCGTGGACCGCGCCGGCCGGGCGATTCCCGCGGACGTTTCCAAAGAGCCGCCGGGCCTCATCGTCGTCATCGACAGCACGCCGCCTCGTGCCGAACCTAAAGTCTTGGCCGTCACCCCCGAAGGTCAACAGATTCGATGCGAGATCACTGACCTCAATCCCGATCCTTCGAAAACGCGCCTCTATTACCAGACACGCGATCAAATCTGGGCTCGCTCGACTCGGTCAGCGGCCAGCCCGACACCTTTTGCATTCCGGCCCAGGCCGCCATCAGCGGCATGATCCGCGTCAGCGCGTGCGATTTGGCGGGCAACACGACGACGCGCGAATTCAACCTGGCGACGCTCCCCGTGAGCAATGCCGCCATGCCTGCCGTCACCAAAAATACGGCGAATACGCTCCTTCTCGAAACGAGCCACGACAAGGCTTTGACGCCGCCTCCGTTGCCCGAGGGCCCGGGCGCCCCCGTTGCCGGCAATTCGACAGTGCTGGTCACCGAGCAAGCCATTCCTTACTCGGAACGGAAGTTCATCGCCAACAAAATTCCAACGCCTTCGTCACTGCCGGCCACGGGTCCAGAGTTGTCGCCCAAGACGCCGTTTGCCACTTCGAGCGGCTCGGACGGCCATGGCGTCCGCGAATCGACCGGCTTCAACGCGACGTTCCCGGTCGAGGTGCCCGCCAAGCGGCACATCGTCAACAATCCGCATGTGTTTCTGGATTATCAAATCGACCAGACGGGACCGAGCGGCGTGGGCCGGGTCGAGATCTGGTACACGCGCGACATGGGTCAGAACTGGCAAAAGCTGGGGGTTGACCCCAACCGCAAAGGCCAGGCGGAAGCCGACCTTCCCGGCGAAGGCGTCTACGGCGTCACCATCGTCGTCGCCAACGGCCGCGGCTTCGGCGCCAATCCGCCCCAATCCGGCGACACCCCCGACTGCTGGATCGAAGTTGACACCACCAAGCCCCGCGCCGAGCTGCTCAACGTCCGCTCCAATCCCAGCGGCGACGATGGCTCCCTCCACATTACCTGGAGCGCCAAGGATAAAAATCTTCAGCCTGAACCCATTGACCTCTCCTACGCGGTCAACCGTCAAGGCCCGTGGCTGCCCATTGCCAAGGGGCTGAAAAACGAAGGCATCTATCGCTGGATGCCCGGAGCGGATATCGGCTCTCATGCCTACATCCGCCTCACCGTCCATGACCTCGCCGGCAACTCGGCGTCGTCCGAAAGCGTCCAGCCGGTCGCCCTCGACGATCTTTCCCGTCCCCGCAGTCGCGTCGTCGGCATCACCACGACGCCGCGCTCGGTTCTGGGCAGGCGGCCCGGCCCCCTTGCCGCCGTCGGGCAACTAAACGGCCGGTCATTTAGTGCCTAACGTGAACGACCTACGGCGACGAGCCGTGGGTCTTTTCGTGCGCTGGGCCGTGCACTGCCAAAATCCGCTCACATCTTCTCGAACCGATCACGAAATTGCTTGAGCGAGGAGGCTTGCACGGCCAAGCGATGCAAATGACTCAAGCGCTCGCTGTCGTTGATAGCATCGAGCAACGGTGCGAACTCTGCGACCGCACGCACCCCAAATTTAATCTCTAGGACTTGAAGGGTGTCCTTGCGTTGCGTTTCCACGCGCGTTCTTCTTGAAACTCCAAAATAACTTTCGATTCCTTCATCTACTCTCTCCCGATGCCGTGAACATTCGTGGTGTGAGGCACAAGTGTAACCAACACGCGATCCTGGGAATCGGGCGGAATGCTTAAAATCAGGCAAGGCCGAATTTTGGCTGCAATTCCAAGGTCGACAATCCAAACTTCGCCCCGGTTAGGAGTCGGCACGAGCGGCCTCCTCAGCATCGTAGCTGCGGAACAATTCATCCGCCAACTCGTGCAACCCTGACTCATCTAGATCGCCTTTCCCTTCAAATCTGCGCATAATCTCGGCGACCACCTCAAGCTTGTCGGCAAGTGAGAGTGAATTGAAGGCAGCTACGACTTTTCGTGCGGTTACCGTCATAAAAAGATCTCCAGATTGTCCTTGATTTATGATACGTCCTTGAAGATGCTCTCGCAATCCGTTGATCCACCGCTCTGCATCTGACCTCATAAATTGGCCGCCTTCTTGCTTTTCATTGGCAACGTTTCTTTACCCATGCCAAAATAAACGTTTCCGCTTCGTCCTCTCCCTCATGGTGCTGCCATGCTCGCGCGATCTTCTCTCGTGGCCCTCGTTTGGTTTCTGGCAACGTTATCCTCCGCTCAATCTCCGCCGGCTACCGCCGATGCGGCCATCCAGAAAAGTCTGAACGCCGAGGCCGATCGGCTCTCTCTCAAATTCCTCGACAATGCCCGCTCGCTGGACGAATGGCAGCATAAGCGGCCGCGCCTTTACCAGGAATACATGGACATGCTCGGGCTTTGGCCGCTCCCCGCCAAGACGCCCCTGCAGGCCACCGTGACGGGCACGCTCGAACGCCATGGCGCCGTCATCGAAAAACTTCATTTTCAGTCGAAGCCGGGGCTTTACGTTACGGCCAACCTCTATCGACCCAAAGATGCGCCGAAAGATCGCCGACTGCCCACGATCCTTTACGTTTGCGGCCATAGCGACCGGGGCCGCGACGGCAACAAAAGCGCTCATCAAGATCAGGGGCTTCTGGTTCGCCAACAACGGCTACGTTTGCCTCATCCTCGATACGCTGCAGCTTGGCGAGATCAAAGGGCTGCACCATGGCACCTATGGCCGCATCCCGCCGCGCTGGTGGTGGCACTGCGCTCGGCTACACGCCGGCCGGCGTCGAATGCTGGAACGGCGTGCGCGCCATCGATTATCTGCTGACGCGCGCCGATGTCGATCCGGAGCGCATCGGCGTCACCGGCATCTCCGGCGGCGGCGCGGCCACCTTTTGGATCGCCGCCGCCGACGACCGCGTCAAAGTCGCCGCCCCCGTCAGCGGCATGAGCGACCTGGATAGCTACGTGAAAAACAAGGTCATCAACGGCCATTGCGACTGCATGTTCCTTTACAACACCTATCAGTGGGACTGGACGACGATCGCCGCCCTGGTCGCGCCGCGGCCGATCTTGTTCGCCAATTCGGACAACGACCCCATCTTTCCCATGGACGGCAATCGCCGCATCATCGAGAAGCTGCACCTCATTTATTCCAAATACGGCAAACCAGAGTTGGCCCAAGAATATGTCAGTGTCGGCGGCCACGCTTACCGGCCCGACCTGCGCTGCGCCATTTACCGGTTTCTAAACAAGTATCTGAAAGGTGATGCCCAAGCGGCAGTGGCGGACACTCAGTTCGCGGAGATCCCCGGCCCCGATTTGCGGGTCTTTCCCACCGACCAGGACGTGCCCCAAGACGCCCTCAACGGCACCATCGATGAGTCGTTCATCACTCCGGCTAAAGTTGCGTTACCAGAGATGGGCCAGTTTGCCGCGTGGAAGGCCCAATTGCTTTCTAAGTTGCACGCGCATTTGCTGCGCAATGTCGAAGAACCGAGGACGACCGAGAAATTCGTCGAGGATGGCTACCTGGTGGGCCGGGGCCGATCACTGTTCTTGCTCTACATGGAACCCGAAGATTATGCCAAAATCGAAGACTATCGGGAATTCGCCAAGCACTGCACCGCCGCCGACACCGCCTGCTCGCTTTATTTTCCGCGAGCCTTTCCGGCGGGCCCCATTGGGCAGCCGTGGGACATGGGTGCGTCCTATCAGTGGACGAAAAAGTCGCCTCCCAATTACGTCGAGTGCGCCCATGTTTTAGTCGGGCAAACGACCGATGAGCGTAAGCTGCACTATTTGTTGGAGACGGTTAGTCGGCTGTCCAGGAAACAAGGGCAAGACAAGTGGGATGGACGGATCGTCGGCAAAGGTCAGGCCGGCATCATCGCTGCTTACGCTGCTCTACTCGAGCCGTCCATCAAGGAGGTGATCCTCATCGACCCACCGACGACCCATAAGGACGGCCCATATTTTCTCAACGTTTTGCGCGTGCTCGACATCCCCGAGGCGCTTGGCCTGTTGGCACCGAGACGGCTCACCATAATCGGAGGTAAGAATAAGGCGTTTGACCGCACCGCCGAGATTTATCGCCTCGCAGGCGCCGCCGACAAGCTCACGCTCACCACCTCACGCGCCGCTGAACCGAGCCGCGCCCGCGACTAAGCGGCAAACGGCTAATGGAAAGAGGACCGGCACCCCAGGTGCCGGTCCTCTTCTTGATCCCCCGGGAGCCGGGCGAAACCCGGCTCCCGGTCACAAAAAACTCCGTCGCGAAGCGCTCACTGGAGTGGCCGACCCAATCTGCCACTGGATCCAGCGAGAGTACGTGCCCCTTATCCAGGAGGCTGGATAGTGCCGGCTTCCCGCAAATACCGGCACGCAACGGAGTTTGGCGATACGCTATGTTCCCTTCCGGGAACGCCAATCTCCCGATTGGCATTGCCGCCGCTTGCTCGCGGCGTTTTAAAGCAGTTGCATGTGCTTAAGACGACGGGGCGTATACCGCGAAAATTGAAGAATTCCTAGGCCACTTTTATAAGACATTATGTGTCTCCACGTTTAGCCGCGACGCGCAGCGGAGCGCGGCCGTCGCGCTCCGCTGCGCGTCGCGGCTAAACAGGAAAACTCTCAAGAAACTTGCTGCCATGAACAAAGAAACGCAACTGCACCGGGTATTGGAATGCGGCATCGTCGCCGTCGTGCGCTGCCCGGATAGTCAGCGACTGGTGGAAGTGGTCCGCGCCCTGGCTGACGGCGGCGTCACGGTAGTCGAAATCACGATGTCGGTGCCCGACGCGCTGGATGTCCTAAGGCGTGTGCGGCAAGCGCTTGGCGATCGCGTGCTCCTAGGGGCCGGCACGGTGCTCGATGCCGAGACAGCGCGGGCAGTCTTGCTCGCGGGCGCGGAGTATATCGTCTCGCCAACGGTTAATCTCGACGTGATTCGCCTTTGCCGGCGTTACGACAAACTCGTGATGCCCGGCGCCTTCACACCGACGGAAATTCTAACAGCCTGGGAGGCGGGCGCCGACATTGTCAAGGTATTTCCAGCGGAGATCGTCGGCCCCGCGTTCTTTCGGCGCTTAAGGGACCACTGCCACAAATCCGCCTGATGCCGACCGGCGGCGTGGATTTGACTACGGCGGCCGCGTTTCTTGAGGCCGGCGCGTGTTGCCTGGGAGTGGGCAGCCAGCTCGTCGAGCCGAAGGCAGTCGCCCAAGGAGACTTTGCCCGCATCAAAGAACTTGCCAGGCAGTATGCGGTGATCGTCCAACAAACGCGCGAGAAACAAGCATGCCGTATGACGTAATTACCTTTGGCGAGGCGATGGTGCGGCTCAGCCCACCTGCGTTTCGGCGCCTTGAGCAGAGCACCAGCCTCGACCTTCTCGTCGGCGGCGCGGAATTGAATACTGCGGTCGGCCTGGCACGCCTGGGACGATCCTCCGCCTGGGTCTCACGTCTGACGCAAAACCCCTTGGGCCGACTTATCGCCAATCGGGCGCGCGAAGCGGGCGTCTCGACCGAGCATATCGTCTGGACCGACGACGATCGCGTCGGCGTCTACTTCTTGGAATTCGGCGCCGCCCCGCGCGAGCAGCGTGCTTTATGACCGCAAGGGCGCGGCCATCGCCAACATCGCGCCGGCGATGGTGGCGTGGAAGGAAGTGTTCGCCGGGGCCAAGTGGTTCCACGTCACCGGCATTACACCGGCGCTGAGCGCCGGCGCCGCCGAGACGACCCGCGCCGCGCTGATCGCCGCTCGGGCCGCAGGCGTGCGCGTCAGCATCGACCTTAATTACCGCGCCAAATTGTGGGCCACCGCCGAAGCCGGCAAATGGATGAGCGATTTCATGCAGTATTGCGACCTGCTCATTACCACCGAGGAAGACACCGAACGGGTTTTCGGCATCACCGGCAAAGACTACGAAGAGGTCGCCGCCAAAACCGCAGCGCAGTTCTCCTTGCCCATGGTGGCGATAACGCTGCGCGAGAACCCGCTGGTGTGGAAGAACTCGTGGACCGCAATTCTTTACCAAAAGGGCTCCATTCTACGCACGAAAACCTACGAGGTGGAGATCGTTGACCGCCTGGGCGCCGGCGATTCCTTCGCCGCCGGTATGCTGCACGGCCTTCTGGACGACGACCCGCAAAAGGCTCTCGATTTCGGCGTGGCGGCGAGCGCGCTCAAGCACTCCATCCCCGGCGACTTCGCCTGGATCACCCGTGCGGAAGTCGAGGCCCTACTCAAAGGCGGCGGGCTGCGCATTAGTCGCTGATTATTACGGCTTTGCGCTGGGTGCCACGGGCAGCTTGTCTGCCCGTGCTGGGGGAACAGGTTCCCGGGGGAAGGCACGGGCAGACAAGCTGCCCGTGGCACCCTAGACCCGTTGGCTGGCACACCCTGAGATACCAAATTTGGGTGGCACGCCCTGAGGTACTCCGAAGGGCGTGGTTCGCCGCAAAAGCACGCCCTTCGGAGTACCTCAGAGCGTGCCACCCGTCGCTGACCATTACGGCTCGCACGATTTGCCGTCGTCGCCGACGCGGGCAACGCGGATCGTGGGCAAACCCTCATCGCCTTCGACGGGATGACCCGCCAACACGACCACACGATCGCCGGTTTGCACGGCGCCGGCGACGAAGGCGGCACGCACGGCCGCCGCCAATCGGTCGTCGCCGCGCTTTGATCGGGCCCGCCGGCGGCACGGCGCTGACACCCCAGACCAGGCCCAGTTGCCGCAAGACTTCGTCGTGCGAGGAGACGGCAATGATCGCGGGGTTGGGGCGATGCCGCGCCACCAGCCGGGCGGTGCGTCCGGTGTGCGTCGGCGCGATGATCGCCGCCGCTCCCGTGTCTTGCGCGAGCGTGCAGGTCAAGTGGGTCACATGATCGGTGAGTTCTTCCTTGGCAACCAAAACCAAGCGTGAGCCGTCCTCGGCCAAATGCGCCTCGGCTTCGCGCAGAATCTGGTCCATGCACAGCAGCGCCTCGCAAGGATAGTCGCCGACCGCGGTCTCACCCGAGAGCATGACCGCATCGGTCCCATCGAAGACGGCGTTGGCGACATCGCTGGCCTCGGCGCGGGTGGGCCTGGGATTATGCCGCATCGAATCGAGCATGTCGGTTGCTGTCACGACTGGTTTGGAAGCACTGCGCGCCTGGGCGATCAGTTTCTTTTGCACGTGCGGCACTTTTTCAAGGGCAATTTCGACGCCCAAGTCACCTCGGGCCACCATGATGCCGTCGAAAGCGTCGATGATCTCTGCTGATCGGCGCACCGCTTCGGGGCGCTCGATCTTGGCAAGGATGGGCACTTCGAGATTATGAACGCGGGCGACGGCACGCAATTCATGGGCCGCCGAAGCGTCGCGCACGAACGACAGCGCCAGCCAGTCGGCGCCGGCCGCCGCGGCAACGGCGATCGCTTCGCGGTCGCGGCGAGTGACGGCCGGCGTGTTGAGCTCGGTGTCGGGCAGATTAATCCCTTTGTTGGGGAGTAAATCGCCGCCGACGTCGATTTTGAGCGTGATGAAATCGGCACCGCAGGCGCTAACGCGGGCTTGCAAGCGTCCGTCATCGAGCAAGACGCGCTGACCCATCTTGGCCTTCGCCATCATCTCAGGCTCGGTGACCTGGAACGAGCCGCCGCCGGTTGCCTGCAGAGATGATGGTGATCTCTTGTCCCGACGTGAGCGGCACGGCAGCGTCGAGCACACCGCGCATCTTCGGTCCGGGCAAATCGGCCAGCACCGCGACCGTGCGCCCGGCCGCCTTGGCGATCGCGCGTAAGCTGCGGCGACGCGCCGTAAATGATCTTCCGCGGCGCCATGCGAAAAGTTGATGCGGGCCACATCCAAGCCCGCGGCGAGTAGACGCTCCAAAACGCCCGGCCTGTCGGTGGCAGGGCCCAACGTGGCGACGATGCGCGTTCGGCGAAGCATACGGCATTCCTTTGTCGATGAAGTTCCGCCAAGGTAATTTACGAAATTGAAAGAGCCTGCGCCACGCAGTAAGCGGGCTTATCTTGCGGCAGATATCATCCCGCTTACTGCGTGCGCGGCTCTTTGAGTACGCACACCGCCTCGACGAGGCGGCGCTGCGGCGAACTCACCGGAAAACGAGCGATTTGGTCCGTGGAGCCAGCGTGCGTTAATGTGTGATGTCGGCTTGAGTCGGCCAGCGCGATACCTCGCGAGCAAGCAGACCAGTGTAATGCGATACCGCGTTACGGAATGGCTTATGGTCGTGAGCGGCCCATCCAGCGTTGTCTTCAAACCCAACTCTGCAGCCACACGACCGGCGGCGTGGATATCGGTTTCCCCGTTGGCAACAAGTGTGTGCGGAAACTCCCAAAAATTCGCCCAGCGACCCTGAGCCGGCCGCTGCACCAGCAGGACGCGCGGGCCGCGCCGCACCACGACGGCGACGTGGCGCTCGCGCGTCGGCGTCGCTTGCCGAGCTAGCGCTGGAATCTCTTGCTCGATGCCGCGCAAGCGTGCGGCGCAGCGCCGGGCGAGCGGACAGGCATCGCAAGCCGGTCTACTCGGCGTACACACGAGCGCGCCGAGTTCCATCAATGCCTGATTGAATTGGGCGACATGCTTTGTGGGTAACAAGGTGGCTGCCGCCTCCCACAGGCGTCTGCGCACCTGGCCATTGCGCGGATCATCTTTGATTGCCAACAGGCGACAGAGAACGCGGACGCTGTTTGCCTCCAAAATCGGCAAGCGCATGTCAAATGCTTGTGAGAGGAGGGCATTGGCGGTGTAGCGGCCCAGGCCGGGCAGGCTACGCAACAACTCCGGGTCTTTGGGGATGATGCCCGCCGTGGTGCTCGTGGAGGATTATCGCTGTCCGCCTGCAGGTCTCGTGCTCGCCGGTAATAGCCGAGCCCCTCCCACTGCCGAAGCACCTGTTGCTCATCCGCCTCGGCAAGAGCGGCCACGTTCGGAAACGATTGCAGGAAGCGCTCGAAAAAGGGGATGACCGTGGCGACCTGCGTTTGTTGCAGCATGACCTCGCTGACCCAGATGGCATAAGGATCGCGCGAGGACGCCACGGCAAGACCCGTGCGTGGCGTGCGAACCAAGCCAAGAGGCGGCGCCGGAGCCAAATGCGCGCGGGCGGCTCCAAAAGAGCCACGCACGGAGTAAGCGGTTTAACCGGTATCACTGGGTTACCCCGCTTACTGCGTGCGCAGGCTGTGATTGCCGTATTAAATCGACTAGCGTGAACGCCGATTGTATTTTTCAAGGATGGCTTTGGCGGCCAGGTGAGCGGGGTCATTCTTGGGGTCGGGCTTTTTGGGTGCGGGAATCGCGGGTGTGGACTGCCGCGGACGTCGCCGGCGCTGCCGCATTGTCGGGCGCGGGCGTCTCGGCAGCCGCCGACTTCATGCCCAAATCCATGACTGTGCTGCCGCCGGGGATGTCCGATTCCTCGGGCGGAGTCGTGGGCTCGCCGGGGCCCTTGGGAGCGTCTTCTTGCAACGACAACAGCATGGCCGCCACGGATTCGTCGTCGGAATTGCCGGCGGGCGTGGCAGCCGGCTTGGGCAAGGGGGGCGTCGGGGCCGAGCCGGCGGGTTTGACGGCGATGACCACCTTGAACTCCAACGGCCCTAGCTTGAGGATGTCGTCGTTCTTCAGGGATGCTTCCCCCTTGACGGGCACGTCGTTGATAAACGTGCCATTGGTGCTATCGAAATCGCGAACGGACGCCTTGCCATCCTTGATGAGCAGCGCACAGTGCCGTTTGCTGATCACGGCGCTAGCGGGCCTTAAATTGCACTGGGGATCTCTTCCGATGATGAACTGCGGCAGGTTGATCGGGATGGCTTGCCCTTTAGACTTGCCGGCGGTCATGACCACCAAGCTCAACTTCATGGAACGACCTCGGTCGGGGAGAGGACTTCGAGGCTATCCAAAATGGGGCGTGGCCCCGTCTCGCACAACCTCTCAACCAAAAGGCCGCACTCTCATTCCGCCGGCCGCGAAGTGTCTTGCACGTGACAGCTTCAGCGGCCCGAAAACGAGCAGTTGCCGAGAATGTCGGTACGATCCTTTGAGCGCTCATTCTACGCTCAAGCGCGCATCCGACGCAATGAAAAAGAGCAGCTTTTTTGAAAATGACTTTGCCTACGTGGAACGGCTCTCCCGAGCCGTTCTAGCCCGCGGACGGCTCAGGAGAGCCGTCCCACATCTTAACATGGGCCTAGAGATCAATAGCCGCCAAAGGCGGGGGCGGCGTTCTGCTGCGCCGCCGCGGCTTCCTCCAGCGACTCCAATTCGCGCGGCAACGGATAGGGCGGCGACGGCGGAATATATTGCGGCTGGTGCTTGAGATAACTGGGCGACGGCAACGTCATGCCGATTTCCGGCACCCAGGTCTGGCAGCCGCTCGCCAAGCCCAACAGCAGTCCGGCACACCAAAGCCATTGTCCGCGGCAGTTCGCCTTCATGAGCTTCGCCCTTCCCTGGGAAATAACGTCACCCGTTTCCTTATCGGCAAACCTAAGCCAAATCTTTGAGGGATTTGCGATAATCGTGCGGAAACATTCAAGTTGAGGAAGCTGAGTCAGGCGTGGCCGGGTCAGCCGTGGCCGGGTCTGAGGTACTCCGAAGGCCCGGTTGGGTGTTCCGGGCCTTCGGAGTACCTCAGACCCGGCCACGCAGGTAGTTCTGGTACTATGGACAAGATGAAGATTTCGACTTTCCAGACCTGGCGGCACTTCCCCATGCATGCCATTATTGCGACTTTGCTGCTCCCGCTGCTCTGTCCAGCGGTAGGCGCCGACGAACATGGAACTGTTTATTTCGAGCCGCTTGGCGACCAAAAGGACATTCCCGAGCGCTATCGCCTCGAACGGCACCAATTTCGCTTCGAAATGTCTCTCGTGAAAGAATTGCCCGTCAGCAATGTCAAGGTCTACGCGCTGCGTTTTCCTTCGCCGGTCAAATCGCCCGACCCCGAGAACAATATCGTCCACGCGGAGTATTATCGCCCCAATAGACCCGGCCCCTTCCCCTGTGTCGTCGTGCTCGACATCACCGGCGGCGATCAAACGCTGTCGCGCGTCATCGCCCGCCATCTCGCCCAAAACGGCATCGGCGGCTTGTTCGTGCAAATGGCGTATTATGGGCCACGGAGACCATCCGGCAGCAACAAACGCCTGCTTGTCTTATGATGTCGGCCATACCTTCGCCGCGATCAGGCAAACGGTGCTCGATTTGCGCTATGCGGCGGCGTGGATGGCGAGCCGGCCCGAAATTGACAAAAACAAGTCTGGGCATCATGGGCACAAGCCTGGGCAGCTTCATGGCCGCCCTCGCTGCCGAGATGGAGCCGCGTTACCGCAAGGTCGCCGTTTTGCTCGGCGGCGGCGGCTTCGTGGATGCGTATTACAACCACCCGAAAGCCCGCCCATTTGTCAGTGTGTTCGAGAGGTGGGGCGGCTCCAAGGAATTGGCGACGCGCTTGTTCGCGCCGATCGACCCGCTCACGTGTGCCGGCAATCTAAAGGATCGCAAGCTGCTCATCGTCGCCGCCAAGAACGATGAAATCGTGCCGCCGCGGATGGCCGAGAATCTGTGGAAAGCCTCCGGCCGGCAACGCATTATCTGGCTCAACGCAGGACATTATTCGGCGATTGTGTTTCTCGTCTCGGGGCTTGACCAGGTAGTCGAGCACTTCGATAATGGTTAGCCGCTTGCGGCTAGCAGAGCGCAGGCCTGCCTTCCGCGCTCCGCTGCGCAAGTCGCGGCTAACCGGTCCGCGCGCCGCCGGCGCCGCAACCATAACATGCCGATCGCCCAGAGCGTCAGCATGACCGGCAGGCCCACCCAGAGGATGGAAACCGCAGGGCCGGTTTTGACGATGCTCGTGCCGATATGTTCCGAGAACGGATACTCGATCATGCGTTGCTGGTAATCCCGTTCTTGGCCGGCGACGATGGTCTCCAAGCGGCCGACGGGCGGGCGCTGGTTTCCCCACGTGGCAGTGCCGACATGTTCCTTGCTGAAGGAAAGCAAGATGATGTCCAGAAGAGGTTTGGCCACGCTGTTTATATCCGCGTCCGACCAATCGACGCCACATGAGTTGAGGAATAAAACCATGGTCTGCAAATCCAGCGGCGAGTCACCGTGCTTGGAGCCACGTAAACCATTGAAGTGCCAGGCCAAGCGATTGAGTCCGTCCGCTTCCAAGCGAAAAGAATTCGTCTTTTTCGCCGGCGTCAGCGTGATCGCGAAGTTATCGTGAACCAAGGAGGCTTTATCGCTATCCGGCTGTAGTTTCCATTCGTTGTTCAAACCCTCGACTTGCCTGTCGCGTCTCTCCGAAATCACGATGCGGTCGATGCTCTTGGCAGCCGGCTGTAAGCTGACGTTGCTCTCGCTCCAACCTTCATAGGGCCAATACTCGCTGTCGATCACGCCTCGCGGCCACCAAAAGCCGACAAAAACTACCACGCATAATCCGGTCCAGGCCAAGGGAAATAGCCACCACGCGCGGCGAAGCACCTTCCAGGGGAGCGTCGCCACTTCAATAAATCTTACCCAACAGCCAACGAATCAGCTTGGCGATCCCGGCGACGACGGCACCCAGCCGTAAAGCGCGGCACATTGGAACTTATTTTCGTTTCGCCATCGTGATAGGCGGACGCCGGGGTCGGTTGTTGACCGCGCAGCCATTGCCACTCGCGCCGAACGAGGAAGACGAACCGGCCCCATAGCCAACGCAGCGTTCGCCCCGCCCGATAAAACCAAGGAAGGGCATGCGTTGCCAGCGTACCGCGATTGCCGGCGCCGGGGGCGCCGGTTTTTTTCCTGGCTCGCTGTCTTGCAAGTCCGCCAGTTGCCAGCGCGACTTCCGCAAGTGCGCCGTGTAATTCTGCGATATCCAAAAAATGGCCATGATCAGCCCGCCAACGCGAAACAGGAACTGATTGGGCCCCCACGTCTGCGTTTGCGCCAGCCAAAAACCTCCGGCGATGAACCCGGCCGCTCCCAGAAGGCAGCGAATGACCAACTCCGACGTGATCGGCGCTACCGGCTTGTCTTTCGCCGGCGCCGGACGCGATGCTTGCGGGATTTTGATGTCGATGGGAGCTGCCGACGATCGCCTCGACCTCGGTCCGCACGTCGCTGGCATGTTGGTAGCGCTTTTCCGGCTCGACTTCCAACGCACGCAACACCACCTCGTCGAGGCGGACGTCGATGTGCACTTTCTTGGACGGCAGCGCGAAACGCCCCAGCGGCAATTCGCCGGTCAACATCTCGTAAAACGTCACGCCCAGCGAATAAATGTCGGCGCGGTGATCGACATCGCGCGTTGCCTTGAATTTGCTCGGGAGCCATGTAGTGCGGCGTGCCCATGATCTGGTGCGTGCCGGTCAGGGCGTAGTCGATCTTGGCGCCGAGCAGCTTCGCCAGGCCGAAGTCGGCGATCTTCACGCGGCCGCGTTTGTCGAGCAAGATGTTTTCCGGCTTGATGTCGCGATGGACCACGCCTTCATCGTGGGCGAACTGCAGGGCGTCGCAGATTTGCGGGACGATTTTGAGCGCCTCGGCCGGCTTGAGATTGCCCGCTCGCAATGCTTGCCGCAAATTGACGCCGTCGACGTATTCCATCAGAAAGTAATAAAGGCCGCCGCCCTCGCCATGCGGCTCATGGGTGCGCGCCCCGGTCGGCAAGGCGTGGCCAAAATCGAAAACGGCGACGATGTTGGGATGACTCAGCTTGGCGAGGCGCCGCGCCTCGCGCGTGAAGCGTTCCGCGAAAGCCGGATCGCCGCCGACGTCGGGAGGCAGGATTTTAAGGGCGACCAGGCGGTCTAGCCCTGGTTGCCTGGCCTTGTAAACCGCACCCATGCCCCCTTTGCCCAGGAGTTCCAAGATTTCGAGTTGGGGAAAGAAATGGCTCAATTCTTGCGGCGTCGGCGCCGCGAAGCCGGGAGAATAGGCAGTCGTCGGCGGCGACAAGGGTTTGTCACCATGGCTCTCCAAGCCCGCCTCCAACAGACAGCGCGGGCAGAGTTGCTCCGGCGAGCCCGCCGTCAACTCCGTCCCGCACTTGGGGCAACGCCTGGGAGTGTCCATGCCTTAAAATCCTCTGGTGGGTGGCACGCCCTGAGGTACTCCGAAGGGCGTGGATTCATGGCGAGCCACGCCCTTCGGAGCACCTCAGGGCGTGCCACCCGACACGGTACTTGTAAAAGAATTATCCGCGGGTTTCGGAGTACCTCAACCACGCGGCTTGTCGACAATGGATCACGGCATGTCAAAGCGGTCGTCCGGCAGCTTATTGGTTGCCTTGAGTTCACTAAAATCGACCTTGAATTCGTGATTTTCACCGCTCATCTGGACGGTGATCGTGCCGCATAGCTTCACGCCGTTGAAGTCCTTGTAGTCGCTGTAACGGCATTCGATGGTGGTCTCGTTGTCGCGCCGCGGCTCCATGAGCCGAATCTCACTTTTGACGGGCAAGCCGCTATCTTTATCGAACAATAGGCTGACTTCCTTGAAGTCCTTATGGCTGACCGTCACGCCGACGGCGGTTTTATCCCCAATTTTGACCTCGCCCAAAGAGCGCCAGCGTGTAAGCCGAGTCCGACAGGGCCGGCAATAACTGCGGCATCCGTGTCGCGTAAAAGAAGTTTTGGATAAAGGGAGCCAAACCTTCCGGCATGTCCTCGGTCTTGTCCATTTTTTTGAACCAGCCTTTGCTGCCATTGAGCACCAGCACGCCCTTGAGATTCTTGGCCTCCATCCTGGATTTCAAGATCGCCGCGGTATTGAGTTCAAACCTTGCCACACGCCGTCGATATCGACCGCGATTTCTTGGCCGTTACGGGATGCCGTTACCTTGGCTTTGCCCGTGGCCGTGTTCAACTTGACGAGCTTGGTCGGCACCGCCCATCGCCTTGATAGCCTTGGCCAGCAAGACTTTGGCATCCACTTGCTCATCCGCCCACACGGCGCCGGCGCCGGTCAAGGCGCTCACCGCCAACACCATCAACAACCGCGGCTTCATGGTAGACCTCGCAAAAGGGTGTAATGCATGTCGGTGCCCGACGCTGGGCATCTTGGTTACTCCTTTCTACAGGAAAATTCGCCGGAGGTTACAAAGGAATTCAGAGCCGCGCACGGAGCGTACTCGCGCAGTAAGCGGTTCGGCCCGCTACTTCGCGAGTACGCTCCGTGCGCGGCTCATTAAACGCGCCGCAAAATCACCCGCTCAGCGCCTCGAAAAGTCGGCGTATCTCGTCGTCCACTTCCGCGGGATCGGCGACGGTTTGCGCAACGGCGCGGCGCAAGAGCTCGCGATAGCGCTGCCGCAGGCGATGGGCCGCCATTTTGACCGCCCCTTCGGACATGCCCAGCGCCGGCGCCAAGTCGGCATAGGAAACGGTTGCTTCGCCCGTCAAACAGCCTTTGACGCTATCGAAAAGCAACTCCTTGCCGTCGTCGGCATATTCCGCCCGCAAGTTAGCGAGCACCTGCTCGAGCAGTGTCAGGGCCCATTGCCGGTCGAAGAGACGATCCGCGGTCCAGGCATGGCTCGGTTCAAGATTGTAACGTGAATCGCCGGCGTCAAAATCCAAGGACAACGGCACTTGACCGCCGCCGCGTTTTTGCGTCCGTGCCTTGTCGCGTTCGTTGGCCAAGAAGTTCTTGAAGGCCGTCAGGAGAAAGCTACGAAATCGGCCGCGCTCTTGCTCGGCGCGCGAGAAGATTCTTCTCCAAAAGACGGCCGAAGAAATCCTGCGTCGCGTCTTGTGCCTGGTGAATGTCGCCCAGGCAGCGGCGCGCATAGGCATAGAGAGGATACCAATACGCCCGACACAACGACGCCAGCGCCTGGTCGGAGGCGGGCAAGGAACGCCGGCCCGCGGCCAACACCAGACTCCACTGCGTGCTCGCGAATTCGCCGGACCGGCCTCTGCCCACTGATCCATCCGTCACCATTTCTCCGTACAATGTTCTTTCATTTATGAATGCACGCGCCAAAATCTGGGCCTGGCGGCTAGCAAAAGGCCTGCTCGCCGCCGCGATACTGCTTGGCGTCGGCCGGCAATTCTACCATGATTTGAGCAAGCCCGCCGCCCCGGACGAGCCCGATCTCGGCGCGCTCCCCTGGCGCCCGGCATGGCTCGCGGCGTCGGGCGGACTCTATCTCTCGGCGCTGTCGCTGTCCGCGTGTTACTGGTATCGCCTTCTGAAAGTCTTCGGCGCACCGCCCAACCTTCGTCAAAGCGTATCGCGCTTATTTCATCGGCCAACTGGGCAAATACGTGCCGGGCAAGGCCTGGGCGTTGCTCTTGCGCGGCGGCCTGGTCGCGGCCCCGGACGTTCCGTTGGCGACGGCGATCATCACCGCTTTTTACGAGGTTTTAACCACGATGGCGGCGGGCGCATCCTCGCAGCCGTCGTGTTCATAATCGCGCCGCCGGAAATACCTGACCTGCGCTGGCACCCGCTCTTCACGCGGACTGCTGCTGCTGGGCTTGTGCGGCGTGCCCCTGTTGCCCGGCGTGTTCAACTACTTGACACGGCGGCTGAGCCGGCGCTTTGCCCACATCGATGCCTTGGCACTACCGAAGATTCGAGTAATGACGTTGGTCGAGGGAATTCTTATTGACCGGATGCGGCTGGATCTTGTTGGGACTCAGCGTGTGGACTTTGTTTCAGGGCGTCTTGCCCGATCCGCCCGCGTTGACGGTGAGCATTTGGGCCCGCTTCTGTGGCAGCATCGGCCTGGCGTATGTGGCCGGTTTCCTGGCGTTCGTCCTGCCCAGCGGCGTGGGCGTGCGCGAGTATTTCCTGCGTCAGTTGCTCGCGTTTGCCGGCCCTGACAAAGCAATAGCGGCCGCGGTGTTGCTGCTTCGCCTCGTCTGGACAACAGCGGAACTCACGCTCGCGGCGGCGGTTTTCTTTATGAAGGGGCGCTAACTCCCCGTGCATGGTTTGCCGCACGAGTCCGACGCGTAAGCGAGGGATGCCTCGCTCGTAGACCTACTAACCCGAAGCGTAAGCGAGGGATCCTCGCTTACGCTTCGGGTTAGTAGGTCTACGAGCGGTGATCGGGAAGGCGCACAGCCGTTGACATCCTTTTGCGGGCTACTAGAACGTTAATGTGTGTCAAACGCCTGCATTAATAGCGCGATGTTTCCATATCAGATCTCGTACCCCGTTTAGCCAGGGCACAGAGGAAACTCGTTAATTACCTGTGAAATCAGGGCGATATTGTCATGGAACCCAACCAAAACGCCAGTTCGACAGCAGTAGTGGCCACCCCTCCCAAACCGGTGTTGCCTCCCAAGCCGGCGCCGGCCAAAGCTCCAGCAAAAGGCGTAACGCGACGCTTTTTTACCTGGATGGCGGTGGCCTGGTTGACGTTCACCGCGTCGATGCTCGGCATGCTGCTCGGCACGGTGCGCTTTCTGTTCCCGAACGTCCTTTCCGAGCCGCCCAGTTCGTTCAAGGCCGGCGATGTCAACAACTACGAGGAAAACAAGGTCGACGACAAGTTCAAGGAAGTCGGCGCCTGGGTGATCCGCGCCCGCGACGAACGCAACCGCGACACCATCTACGCCCTTAGCACCACCTGCACCCACCTGGGCTGCACGCCCAACTGGCTCGAAGGCGAAAAGAAGTTCAAATGCCCCTGCCACGGCAGCGGCTTCAAAATCTCCGGCGTCAACTTCGAAGGCCCCGCCCCGCGCCCGCTCGAACGCTATGCGATCAAAAAGTCCGACGATGGCCAGCTGGTCGTCGACAAGTCGCGCAAGTTCCAAAAGGAACTCGGTCAATGGGACGACGGGGACTCGTATATTCTGCTGTAAAATCCGCCATGCGCTGAGGAACAATAATGGCTGCTATCGGTGATTGGATTCGCAATTCGCAAGTCTGGAAGAGCATCTTCCGCCATCCGGCCCCGCGCGATCGCCGCAATCGCGTCGTGGTCATGCTCACCAATGTCTTCCTGCACCTGCACCCGGTGTCGGTCCGCAAGAGCGGCATCGACCTCAGCTACACCTGGTGCATGGGCGGCATCACGTTCTTCCTCTTCCTGGTGGAGACGGTCACCGGCGTCTTGCTGATGTTCTACTATCGGCCCACGCTGGAGCACGCTTACAACGACATCCTGTCGCTGCGCGACGTCGCCACGCTCGGCATTCTTGCGCGAGCTGCATCGCTGGGGCGCGCATGCCATGGTCATCACGATCTGGCTCCACATGTATCGCGTGTTTCTCACGGGCAGTTACAAGCCGCCGCGCGAATTTAACTGGGGAGTCGGCGTCATTTTGCTGGTGCTGACGTTGCTGCTCAGCTTCACGGGCTATCTGCTGCCGTGGGATCAGCTGGCGATCTGGGCCATCACGGTCGGCAGCAACATGGCCCGCGCCACGCCGCTCATGGGATATGAAGGGCCAGGCGCCAAGTTTTTGACGGTGGGGGGCGTCGAGCTTATCCACTCGGGGAGCGATGCGCGCTTTTTGTTGCTGGGCGGCAGGTTCGTCGGCGAAACGGCGCTGTTGCGGTTTTATGTGCTGCACTGCGTCGCCATCCCGCTGGCCGTGGCGCTGCTGATCGCGGTCCATTTCTGGCGCGTGCGCAAGGACGGCGGCATCAGCGGGGCGCTTTAGATGCGTCCATCGCCCGATTGAAGTGTGGGACGGCTCTCCCGAGCCGTCCGGTGGGATGGACGGC
Source organism: uncultured Planctomycetota bacterium (assembly GCA_963750865.1). Classification (GTDB taxonomy): domain Bacteria; phylum Planctomycetota; class Planctomycetia; order Gemmatales; family Gemmataceae; genus CAVVSQ01. Next base: position 1,535,184 of record CAVVSQ010000001.1, on the reverse strand, counting down.
TCAGGAGAGCCGTCTCACGAAAATACTTGCTCGGTAACACGGTGCCATGCCAAACCATCATTCGCTTTCCTCGTCCATTCAGATCGGCCTGGGGGTTTACTACCTTATCGGCGTGATCATGAACTTGGGTTTCGCCTCGTACCAGAACCGCCATCGCAATCGCAGCCAGGGCCGGCTCTGGACCTTCGTCGCCTGCGTCTTCCTGTTTCATTCGCTGGCCTATTTCTTCCAAGCCGGCTGGCTCTTGCCGGACAGCATTCAAAAACGCGGTCGAATGCCGCCATGAACCCGGTGACCTATTTCGTGCTGGCCCTCATCGGCTTGGCGGCGGTCCTTTATTTCCGCAAATTCTTCACCGAGCCGGTCGTCGCCTGGGGCGATCCTGCAGATCACGCTGCTCTTTTCCGGCTGGGCGATGACGGACACCAACTTCAAGAACATCGTCACCAAGCCCGACAATGTGCCGATCGTCATTTTGATCTTCTCGGTCGGCTTCACGACCTGGCTGGCGCTGCGCAAAGCCGTCATCAACGACGACCGCCTGGCGCGCGGCGAGCCGCCGCTCGAAAAGCTGGAAGATGAGAAGGTGCTGGTTTGGCCGGACCTCGTCTACACCGAGCTGATCGCGATGGTGATCTGCACGTTTCTGCTGGTCGTCTGGGCCGTCTTTCTCAAAGCCCCGCTCGAGCAGCCCGCATCGTCGGCCCGCATCCCCAATCCGTCGAAGGCGCCGTGGTACTTCCTGGGACTTCAAGAAATGCTCGTTTACTTCGATCCCTGGATGGCCGGCGTGGTGTTGCCGACCATGATTATCGTCGGCCTGATCGCCTTGCCTTACATCGACTTCAACCAAAAGGGCAACGGCTACTTCACCTTCGCCCAGCGCAAGTTCGCCATCACGACGTTCCTGCTTGGTTTTGTGGTCCTGTGGGTCACGCTGATCGTGCTGGGGACGTTCCTGCGCGGCCCGAACTGGAACTTCTTCGGCCCGTTCGAGGCGTGGGATCCGCACAAGAACGTGCCGCTGAACAACGTCAATCTGTCGGATTATTTTTGGCTCTCCGGCCTGGGCCAGGCGGTCGAGGGAAAGGGTTGGCTGATCCGCGAGTTGCCGGGCATTTTGCTGGTCTTGGCGCTACCTGTTGCTGCTGCCGCCGCTGCTGGCCAAGACCATTTTGCGCAGTTATTTCATCAAGATGGGCTTCATCCGCTTTTTCGTGCTGGTGACGCTGATTCAGTTCATGGCCGCCCTGCCCATCAAGATGGTGCTGCGCTGGACGATCAACCTGAAATACATCGTGTTCATCCCGGAAGCGTTCTTCAACATATAGTTTGGGGTTGTCATGGCCGCAACCGATAAAAATTATCGCGATCAATATCTGCTCGATATTGTCTTCGCGGTGACCTCGATCCTGATGCTCGTCAGCCTGGTATGGATGTTCGTCCAGGATTACAACCGCGAATTCAAGGACGAGCAGCGCGGCTTTCGCGACGTGGAGGCGGCCCTGGCACAGCGGCAAGCGCTCGATCAGATGCCGAACCTCAAGCAATTCGAGGACGCCCAAAACGCCGTGGAACTGGCGCGACACCTATCGGAAGCCCAATGCCCTGGAGAAAGTGATCGAAGAATTGCGCGCCGAAGCCGGCCAGGAGAACGCTCCACCGGACATCCAAGAGCGCCTCAAGGCCGCCGAGGCGCGGCAGGCAATCAACAGGGAATATCCCAAAGCCAAGGACAAGATCGCCGAGCTAATGCCCAAGAAGGCACGCAGCGAGCAAGCCTATCAATCGGTCAAGGCCGACCTCGATTCGATCTCCAGCTTTTATGACATCGAGGTCGATGAACACGGCAAATCGGAGAAGGCCAAGGAGTATTACGATCGCATCCAGGCGCTGAAAAAGAAAGTCGCCGACGCCCAGGCGGCCAAGGACGACATCATGGCCCAACTCAAGGATGAGCAGGTCAAGACCGACCTTTACGAAGCTCCGCTCACGGCGGCCATCTCCAACTGGAAAAAGGTCACCGACAAATTCGATGCCCAGGTGAAGCTGGCGCTCAGCAAGCAGTGGACCTTCGGCGATGCGCTGCGAACCTTCCCGGTCATCGACGGCTTTCCAGTCGCCGATCAAGATTCACCAGTTCACGATCAACGACATCCCGATCGACTACAACTTCAAATACGTCACCCGCTTCGACCGCTGCATGACGTGCCACCAGGGAATCGATCGGCCGGCGTTTACCAAATCCAAGCTCAAGGAACTGACGCGCGTTTCGTCGGAATATGACCAAAAGCTGGACGAGGCGCATGAAATCATGAAGATGCGCCGGGCCGCGCTCAAGGGCTTGCCCGACGCCAAATCGTTGCCGCGCTGGAACGCCTTGCAGCTCACCAAGGTTCCAAAGAGCGAGCTGACGGAGGCGCGCGTCAACGAATATTGCGCCCATCCGCGGCTGGAGTTGTTCGTCGGCGCCAACAGCAAGCATCCAGCCGAGAAGTTCGGCTGCACCTCGTGCCACTCCGGGCAGGGCAGCGCCACCAGCTTCACGCTCGCCTCGCACACGCCCAACGACTCCAGACAAAAGAAACGTCTGGGAGCGCGAGCACGACTGGGAAGCCATCCACATGTGGGACTTCCCCATGCAGCCGATGCGCTTCGTCGAGGCAACTTGCCTCAAGTGCCATCACCAGGTCACCGATCTGATCGGCAGCGACAACCGCAACGAAGCGCCCAAGCTGGTGCGCGGCTTCAACCTCATCAAGGAAAACGGCTGCTTCGGCTGCCACGAGATCGCCGGCCGCAAAGGCGGACGGCAGATCGGCCCCGACTTGCGTCTCGAACCGACGCCGCCGCTCGACAGCCTGACGCCGACCGAACGGGCCAAGGCGGAAAGCGACCCCGACAACCCGCCGGGCACGCTGCGCAAGGTCGGGCCGAGCCTTTACCGTCTCAGCGAAAAGACCAACCGCGACTGGGCGGCGAAGTGGCTGCGGGCGCCGCGCGACTTCCGACCGGACACCAAGATGCCTCATTTTTATGGGCTGAGCAACAATCACCCGGATGTCCTGCCTGAGAACCAAAAGAAGTTCCCCGACACCGAGATCTGGGCCCTGACCAACTTCCTCTTCGGCACCAGCGACGATTATCTCAAGCAAGTGGCGCTGCGGCACAAGGACGACGCCGCCACCAAGGCCAAGGACATGCTCCTGCTTGCCGAACTGCAAGGCCTAACCAAGCTGACCGGAGCCTCAAAAGAAGGAATTGGATGATGTCAGCCGGCGGATCGGCGATGCGCGAGGCACCGCTCCTGGTCGATCGCGCTCCGGGTCACAAAGGCGACGCCGCCAAGGGCCGGCAGCTCTTCTCCGAGCGCGGCTGCCTGGCATGCCATAGCCACAAGGCAACCGAAACGGCCGCGGGCAAGGCCGGCGACAAGAATTATGGGCCGGCGCTGGTTGGCGAAGCGGTCTTCGGCCCGAACTTGAGCCAAATCGCCGACAAGCTTGGCACCAAGAAGGGCGACAAGGAATCGGCGCGCATTTGGCTCACGCAGTGGATCATCGAGCCGCACGTCCACAGCCCGCGCAGCCGCATGCCGGTCACGCACCTGACGCCGACCGAGGCCGCCGATGTGGCCGCCTGGCTGTTGGCGCAGCCTCCATCGGAAGAGGGCGCCGACTGGCCCGAGTTGGCGGTTGCCGAGCCGACGCCGGACGACTTGAAAAACCTGGCGCGCGTCTATCTCGTGCGTCTTTTGTCGCGCACCGACATGGAGAACTTTCTTGACAAGGGCGACATACGCCCGGAGGTGGCCTCCGACCTTCCAGTCGAAGAAAAAGACTTGGCCGTGAGCTATCGCGCCGACAATCCGCAGCGCTACGAGAGCCTCAAATATTACCTTGGCAGGAAAGCCGTCAGCCGCCTCGGTTGCTTCGCCTGCCACGACATCCCCGGCTTCGAGCACGCCAAGTCGATCGGCGTGGGCCTCAACGATTGGGGCAAGAAAGACCCGGGCCGCCTGGCGTTCGAGGACATCAAGAACTACGTCGAGCACCACTACGACATCGTGCCGAGCTTGGTCGACAAGGACGGCAACCCGGTGCCGCCGGCGGTCGTGGACGAGCATGGCCACGCCATTACCAAGATGCCGTATGAGAAATTCTACGCGGATGCTTTGGATCATAACCAGCGCGAGGGCTATCTGAACCAGAAGATCCTGGCGCCGCGCAGCTACGACTACAACCGCATCCGCGCCTGGGACGATCGCTCGCGCATGCCGCAGTTCCGCTTCGCCAAGACTCGCAAGCAGGCGCAGGAAAGCGATGAGGCGTTCGAGGCACGCAAGAACAAGGATGAGGCCGATGCCCGCGAAGCCGTCGCCACGTTTATTCTCGGCCTGGTCGCCGAACCGGTGCCTGCCGGCGAGCGTCAATCAGCCGAGGGGCGATCGCCTGGCCGAAGTCAAGGGCCGCCAGATCCTCGACAAGTTCAACTGCGGCGGCTGCCATCTGATTCGTCCGGGAGCGTTCGACGTCAAGCTGACGGAGGAGAGCCTCAAAAAGTTGGAGCAGGCTCACAAGGTCGCCGAGGGACGCGCCAAGCAAGCCGGCGATCATTATTTCGGCAACCACGCCAACTGGGTGGGCAAGACGCCGGCCATGCCGGATCGCTTGACCGCGGCAGTGGCGCGGCCGCGCATGCAAGTCGATGAGGACGATCCGACCATCAAGTCGGCGGAAATTCGGCTGACGCGGGCGCTGCGTTTCCTCGACAGCGACAAGAAGATGAAGGATATCGATGCGCAGAACGTGCTGCGGCTGGCGCCGCGGGACATGCTTTATCCGCCACCGTCTGCCTGGGATAGCCCACAAACGTTGGCGGCGTTTCTGACGGATAAAGGGCCGTTTGGCGGCACGTTTGCCGACCTCTTGGTCAATTACCTGGTCGCCAAGGATCAAGGCGTACCCAATGCGCTGTTCGTGCGCGACGCCGACGGCGACAGCAGCAAGGCCCGCGCCGCGGTGCCGCCGATTCTCTTGGGTCAGGGCGAGCGCACTCAGCCCGAGTGGCTCTACCAGTTTTTGCTCAATCCGCAACCGGTCCGCAAGATGACCGTGCTTGCGCATGCCCAAGTTCAACATGAGCCAGGATGAGGCGCGCGCGCTGGTCGATTACTTCGCCGCGGTGGAGCGGTTCGAGAATCCGGGCATCGGCCTCAAGTACCCGTATGAGACCATCCCGCAGCAAGAGGCGCTCAGCGACGCTTTTTGGTTCCAGAAAAACGCCGAATATATCGCCAAGCTAAAGGCGGCCAAAACGAAGGACGCCGGCGGCAAGGACATCAGCCTTTACGACAGCCGACTGCAAGAATTGCGGCCCGTCTTGGAGCAAATCCGCAAAGACCTGGAGGCCAAGCAAACCGAGGCGAAGGCCAAGATGGACGCGGCCAAACCGAAGCTCGACGCGGCCAAGAAAGCCGAGGACGCGGAAAAGGATCAAACCAAAAAGACCAATCTCGAGGCGGTGCGCAAGAACGAGGAGGGCATCTTCCAGGCCTGGGAAGCGGAATACAACACGCTGGTCGAGCAGCTCAAAAAGAGCTCGGTGGACGAGCAGATAAAGACCTGGGAAACGGAAGAGGCTTATGTGACCGACGCCTTCCGCATCCTGGCCAACAAGCAACTGTGCATGCAGTGCCACCAGATCGGCAAGACGCCCAACACCAACCAGATCCAGGGGCCGCCGCTCTACCTGTCCTATCAACGGCTGCGTCCTGGTTGGCTTGAGCGCTGGATCGCCACGCCGCAGCGCTTCTTGACTTATGCCTCGTCCATGCCGAATAATTTCCCTGTGGACAAGCCAGGCCAATATCAAGAGCTTTTCGTCGGCACCCCGCTCGAACAAATCATCGGCGTCCGGGACGTGCTGATGCTTACCCGCGGGTCACTGCCCTGCCGATCAACCACTACTGGGCGCTGCCATTGCCCAGCGAGGCCAAGACCGCCGGCAAATCAGGAGACAACAAGAAATGATACGCGACTCTGTCGTTATGTTTGCAAACGGCTTGTGCTGTGGGACGGCTCTCCTGAGCCGTCATTTGAGGTGGACGGCTCAGGAGAGCCGTCCCACAAATCGATCGACGTATGGGAAGACGCTTGGTTTAGTCATCGCCTTTTGCGGCACTTTTTCGATTGGCGCCAACTTCGCCCATGCCCAAGGAAATCAATGGGGCAACGTCAAAGGTAAGATCACCTGGGGCGGCAAGAACATCCCCAAGCAAGAGCCCATCGCCGCCGTTGCCAACAGCCCGGACAAGATGGCCTGCATGAAGGGGGGGCAACGTCGTCGTGGACGAGAAGTGGGTCGTCAATCCCAAGAACAAAGGCCTCAAGTGGACGTTCGTTTGGCTCGCCAACGAAGATGTCAAAAACAAGAATCCGTTGCCGACCCATCCAGATTTGAAGGCGATCAAGCAAGATAAAGTAGTCATGGACCAACCGCTGTGTGCGTTTTTGCCGCATGCGGTGGCGTTGCGTGAAGGGCAAGTTCTCGTCGCCAAAAACAGCGCGACGATTGCCCATAACTTCAAATGGACCGGCAACCCGACGACGGCCAACGCCGGCAACAATGTGCTGATCGCGCCGGGCAACGCCATCGACATCAAGGGCTTGGTTTCGGATCGGCTGCCGGTCAAGATTGAATGCAATATCCATCCGTGGATGAACGGCTGGGTGCGCATCTTCAATCATCCGTATTTTGCGGTCACGGATGCCGACGGCAAGTTCGAGTTCAAGAACGCCCCCGCCGGCACCTATCGCCTGATGGTCTGGCACGGCTCCGGCGGTTGGCTCGGCGGCGCCGCCGGCCGGACGGGTCGCCTCGTCACCATCAAGCCCGGCGGCACGCTTAGATTTGGGCGATCTCGCCTACCCGCCGCCACCGGAATAATTTCATTGGAACCACAGAGTCACAGAGGACACAGAGAAAATGCAATGAGTTGAGTGGATTGCGGTTCGATAATTGTGAATTGTCGTGCTTTGCTATATTTGTTTCTTCTCTGTGCCCTCTGTGACTCTGTGGTTAAATCTTTTTCATACAGGCTGCCAAACAACTGAGGACTATATGAACCATAAACGATTGCTCGCGATCTTCGTTCCCTTGCTCGCCGTTTTCGCCCTTGCCGCCGGCTGTGGCAAGAAAGACACCGATACGGACGAAGATCGGCCCGCGCAAGCCGGTTTCAAGCCGATCCAAGGGCACGACTGCGGCGGCGGCGACCAAGGAGCCGCTCAAGGCGGCTTCGATGGACGGCATCATCACGGGGCGGGTTGTGCTCGTCGGCGACAAACCCACGATCATGCCGATCGAAAAGATGCTGACTCATAACGACCACGCCGGCTGCCTCGCGGGCACGGACATGGAAAAGCTGGACCAGAAGTGGATCATCGGCAAGGACAACGGCGTCGCCAACGTGGTGGTGTTCCTTAAAGCACCAGCCGGCAAATACTTTCCGATCAAGGATGCCGACAAGAAGCTGACCGGCAAGAAGGTCATGCTCGATCAGCCGCACTGCGCGTTCATCCCGCACGTGGCCGGAGTGTTCCCCAGCTATTTTGACGGCAAGACCTATCAGCCGACGGGCGAGGAATTGGTGGTCAAGAACGACGCTCCGTTCAATCACAACACCAACTGGAAGGGCGACCCCATCAAGAACGGCGGCGCCAACCGCACGCTCAAATCCAAGGAGGAGTGGGTCATCAACCTTGTTCCGGAATCCAATCCCATCCAGTTTTCCTGCGACATCCATCCCTGGATGTATGCCCGCGTCTGGGCCTTCGACAATCCGTATTTCGCGGTCACCAAGGAAGACGGCACCTTCCAGATCAAGGACGTGCCCACCGGCGTCGATGTCGGCCTGGTTGCCTGGCACGAAGTCCCCGGCTTCTTCCACGGCGGCAAGGACGGCACCAAGCAGACCTTCAACGCGGGCGAGAACAAGGTGGACTTGAAGATCGCCGCGAAATAGACGCAATAAAGCGTAATCATTTAGGTGCGTAATCGTTTATGGGACGCGCCTGGGTGGCACGCTCTTCGGAGTACCTCAGGGCGTGCCCACCCAAACCATTATGGCTGCCCAATCTGCACCGCGGTGCCATAGGCCAACACCTCCGTCACGCCGACGGCAAATTCCGTGGCGTCGTAGCGCATGGCGATGATGGCGTCGGCTTCGATGTCCTCGGCATGGACGACCATGCGGTCAAAGGCCTCTTGGCGGGCCGCTTCGCAGACGTCGGCAAACGCCTCGATGTTGCCGCCGACGATGCGTTTGAGCCCGCCCATGAAACCTTGGGTGATGCTGGGCGACCGAACGACGATGCCGCGCACGACCCCCAGATACTTGCGGATGACTCGTCCGGCGACTTCGTTGCCCGTGGTGACGATCATAAGCTTCCTCATGAAAAGCGTGTTGGAAAGGGTTGCTCTTGAAATACGCCATCCTGGGGGCCAATGGCCAGTTGGGACAGGCATTTTCGCGCCTTTTAGGATCCCAGGCCGTCCCTCTGGGGCGCGCCGAGGCCGATTTGACCGAGCCCGAGGCGCTGCGCGACACACTTCTATCGCTACGACCGCAGGTTGTGCTCAACTGCGCCGCGTACAACCTTGTGGATAAAGCGGAGAGCGACCCCCAAGCGGCGTTCGCGGTGAACACCTGGGGGGTTCACCGGCTCGCGCAGGTTTGCCAAAATTTGGGCTGCGTCCTCGTCCATTACAGCACCAATTATGTTTTCGGCCTGAATGGCGCGGCCCGCACGCCGCTGCCCGAGGACGCGCTCCCCGGCCCGGTCAGCGTCTACGGGGCTAGCAAGTTGGCTGGCGAATACTTGGTGCACGCGGCATGTGCCAAGCATTTCGTGGTGCGCACCTGCGGGCTCTTCGGCATGACCACGCCGGGAAGCGGCAAGCGCAGCTTCGTTGAACTGATGCTGCGGCTGGCACGCGAGAGCAAGCCGATCCGCGTCGTCAACGATCAGATTTGTGCGCCGACGCGCACCGATGACCTGGCGGCGGCGACGCTGGCGCTTTTGGGCACCAATGCCTATGGGCTTTACCACCTCACGAGCGGCGGTGAATGTAGTTGGTATGAATTCGCGAGAGCGATCTTTGAGCTGGCCGACGTGAAGGTCGATTTGACGGGGATCAGCAGCGCGGCTTTCGGCTGCCGGTGCGGCGCGGCCCGCGTATAGCGTGTTGGCCAACGACGCCTTTGTACGCTTGGGCTTCAAACCCATCGCGGACTGGCAAGACGCCGTGGCCACTTATTTAAAAGAGCCGCGCACGCAGTAAGCGGTGCGGCGGTGGGATGGGCGCGAAACCGCTTACTGCGTGCGCGGCTCTTTTGTGCGCGGCACGTTCACATCTTGGCGATGGCGGCGGCGTGGAGCTTGCCGTTGGTCGCGAGCAGGCCGTCTTTTTGCCAGGCGCCGGGTAGGCCGTATTTCAATTCTTGTCCTTTGATGCCGGTGACTTGGCCGCCCGCTTCCGTGACCAAGATATGGCCCGCGCAGATGTCCCAGTCGTGAAAGGCGTCGTAGGTGTTGAGATAAATGTCGGCCTCGCCGCGTGCGACCAGCGCGAGCTTTATCCCCGCGGAATACGATTCGACGACCCGCGCCGGATTGAGCGCCTGCACCAGGGGCGAGCGCGTTTCGGGAGTGCGGGACCGGCTCTCGGTCAACGTGGCCTTGGCCAGGTCCGAAACGGCGGTGACATGGCAGCGCACCGGCGAAGCGTCGTGCCCATCGCGGCGCCAGCAGCCGCCGGCGTGCGCGCGAATGTGACGCGCCGTGTGGCCGGTTGGCCAACCACTCCCAGGCCGATCGTGTTGCCGTCGACAAAGCCGATCATCACCGAGAATTCGCCGTTCTTCATGGCAAAGCCGCGGGTGCCGTCGATGGGATCGACGATCCACAGCCGTGCGCCGGTGGTAGCCGCCCCCTGCAGGGCCGGCGTGGCCTCCTCGGCGCACAAGGCATCACCGGGAAAGTGGCGGGTGATATGTCGCAAAATGATCTCTTGCGCCTGGCGGTCGGCGTGCGTGGTGATGTTGGCCGCGGCATTGGGAATCGCCACGAACCGCTCATATTCCTCGATGAGATACCGCCCCGCCAGCTCCGCTGCTTCGAGGGCCACGTCCAGTTCGCGTTCGTACATGAGGAGTCCTTGGCGTTAAGGCAAGCCGCGTGGTTGAGGTACGCCGAAACCCGCGGATCATTAAAAGGCACCTATCCGCGGGTTTCGGAGTACCTCAACCACGCGGCTTGATGGTTGTTACTTCGCGTCACTCTTACACGGCCAGTCCGGTGTTGACCGAGGTAAACTCGTTGAATTCGAGGTATTGCAGGTGGCGATAGAGATCGTTGTTGGCCAAGAGTTCGCGATGCTCGCCGGAGGCCTCGACTTTGCCTTGGTAAATCAAGTAAACGGTATCGCAATTTCGAATCGTCGACAGCCGATGCGGCAAGAAGATGACGGTTCGGCCGGGCAAGAAACGCGCGAAAGTGTCGTCAACGACGGCCTTGGTGTCGTCATCCATGGCGACGGCGGGCTCCTCGATGACGACGATGGCCGGATCGCGCACGATGGCCCGCGCCAGCGCGATGCGGAACATCTCGCCGCTGTTGAGCGACAGGCCCATCTCGCCGATGACGGTTTCATAACCCTGGGGCAACTTTTGGATGAACTGATGCGCGTGCGCGACCTTGGCGGCCTCGATGATCTTTGCCAGGGTGTAGCTCTTGTCACCGCAGCCGATATTGTTGGCGACCGTGTCGTTGAAAACCAGGTTGTGCTGGAGGACCATGGCGATCTGGATGCGCAAGGAATCCAGGGTCACGCCGCGCAGATTTTTGCGGTCGATGCGAATCTCGCCCGAGGTGGGATCGAGAAAGCGCGGCAGCAGATAGACGAGGGCGTGCTTCTCCATGTCGTCGGGACCGACCAAGGCGATGCGCTGTCCGGCCTCTACGCTGAGGGTCACGCCGCGCAGCAGCTTGCGTTCGGTGCCGGGCTCTTTCAGGGTGATGTTGTCGAACTCGAGGCGGTTGGTGAGGGCCGGCAGGAACTCGGCTTCGACGCCCTGGCCGACGCTGCCGGTGCGGGTCAGAAAATCGAAAGTCACTTTGGCCGAGTCCCGCGAACGCCGGATGAGCCGGCGATTGTCGAGCCAGGTCGTCATGGGCCAATAGAGGCTGACCAGGGCAGTCACCATGACCATGGCACTGGTGACCCCCAAATAACCCTTAAGAATCACTAGGCCGCTGAGCAAGAGCAGCACAAGTCCAGCCAAGAGTCCAAGCAGCCCGAAGACCGGGCGATAGATCGCCTCGCCGCGATACCGTTCCTTCTGGGCCTCGGCGTAGCGCGTGATCTGCGTCTCGAAGCGGGCCTGATTGAACTGCTCCATCAAGTAAACCTTGACGAGCCGCATGAGCATCAGGCTCTCCTGGATAAGGCCGAGCTGGTCGGCAGCCTGGTTCTCGGCGGCGCGGCCGCGGCGGCGGAAAAAGGCGGCTATTTGACCGCCCACGACCCAGACCAGCACGGCAAACAAGAGAAACGCCAGGGCCAGCCAAAAGTTGACCAGCATGGCGAAGACGAGGAGCAGCACGAATTTGACAGGTTCGCGGTATTGGACCGTCAGCAGCGCATAAAGTCCCGTATGCACGGCTTCGAGATGCCTGGTGGAAATGCTCACGGCCTCGCTGGGCCCGAGGCGCGGAAGGCGAGCGTGCCCAGGCGATAGGTTTGCTGATAGACGGCCTTGCGCAGCGCGTGAGCGCCTCGATCGTCGCCTGAGCCGCCAGATAATTGGACAAAAACAACAACACCATGCGCACCACGGCGATGGCCAGCGCGAGCAAGAACAACCCTTGGAGATAATGGGCGTTTCCTTCCGCCCACATCCAATCGTTCCAGCGGGCAAGCAGGGCGACGGGCCAACTTTGGAAGCTGCCCTGCGACCGCACGACCAGGCTGAGGATGCCAAAATCCGGCAAGTTAAGCTGCACGGCGGCGTCGACGCCGAGCGCCTGGATATCGTGCTTGATGGTGTCGCGGACTTCATCGGCGGCCTCGTCGCCAACGGTGTCGCGGATCAAGTCGGGCAATTGGGCGTGCCACAGCAAATGACGGCGCAACTCGATGTCGTGAGGCCGGGCCTTGGTTGCATCGAGAGCGAGCAGTCGTTCGGAGGTTGTTTCATCCAGCGCCGATGGCCTTGAGTTGCCGCTCAAAGGTCTCGACTTGAAGCTTGCGTGCCGCTCCATCGTTGGGGACTGCGATTGCTTTCCAGGAAGTCGCTATATTCGCGGCTCGGCAGATTGTGGACCGCCGGGATTTCGCCGCGATTGACCATCAAGTCGGCAAACAGCGACAGCACCAAGAGCAGGCAAACGAAGAGAACGGCCGTTGCGATGCCGCAGACGATGGCGGCCCATTTGGCCACGGGGGAATAATTGAGAAAGCGCGTGGCGCGACGGAAAGCGGCATTATCCATGGCAGAGTCCGCGGAGTAACGGTGCCGGACACGGTTGCCTCCATTCTACCAAAGCGCAGAGGCCGGGAACTGTAGGGCGGACCTCCAACCGGTGCGGTTGTTGTTGGTTTGGTTGGATTTTGGCGCTTGCGACGAATGGTCGGGGGGAATCCGTGGGACAGGTTTCCAACCTGTCCGGTTGTGCGTTGATTTGAATTGGATCATGCCGCCCGCAAAAAACGGTCAGGTTGGAAACCTAACCTACGCCAGATCGCGATCCTCGAAGAGGATGAGGCCGAAAAGAAGTGCGATGGTTGTATACGTGATCGCGTAAAGGATGACGTTGAAGGTGTAGAGCGCATATGCGCCGGCCGGCAACGGGATGTCGCGGACCACCGCCTGGCTGGCGTCGAACATATCCAGGCCGGGCAGCGTCGTGTCAAATAGCTGGGCCATGAAGTAGACGAGCCGAAAACCAGAGCGGGTAACTTCGATCATGATCGGCGTGAGGTGCCCGAGGAAAAACACGACGACGCAGACGGGAATGTTCACGATCATCGGCAAGCGCGTTCCCAGCGCGACGGCGACGGCAAGCAGCACCATCACCTGGCAAAAACCGATGAGCAGGCCCGGCAAGGCGATCCCGGCGTCGTTGACCCAGAAGCCGATACCCTTGGCCAGGTCGCCGAGCACCGTGCCGCCGAAAGAGTTGTTGGCCCAGTCGATGACCCAGCGCGGATCCGCCTGAGCCAAAGCTTCGCGCGTATTGGGGAGCGACGGATCATAGGACGCCTTGAAGACGTTGACCCAGACAAGAAACCAGCCCAGCATGATCGTCATGAACAGGGAGGCCAGCAGCAGACCACCGAACTTGCCCAGGAGAAACTGCCGGCGCGAGATCGGCTTGCTCATGAGCGTGACGGCCGTGCGGCCCTCGATCTCCTCGCTGACGGAAATGCTGGCGGCGACCACGGCGAACACCGCGGGGGCCAGCATGGTGAGCGCGAAGCAAACCTCCTTGACCACCTTGTAGTCTTCGCCAAACGTGAAATAGGGCCAGAAGGGGGACATCAGCATGAGAATGAGCGCCGCCGCGAAGAGGAGCCAAAACATCGGCTGGCGAATGCCTTCTTGAAACGCCGCCAGCGCCACCGCCGCGCCCTTTGGGCCAAAACGTCAGCAAGAGCCAAAAAACCCCGACGAAAAAGTCGGCACCTAATTGCAGGTGCAAGACGGCCATGTAAAAGCGGCCCCAACGGGAGAGCACCTTGGCGTCGCCGATACCGTCGAGAAAAAACGCCCAAACTAGCCCGATGACCGCCGCGCCTAAAAGTCCGGTGCCCCAAACGTTGAGGCGCCGCAACCACGCGCGGTTGCGCCAGTCGATGGCCAAGAGCCAAGGCACCGCGGCGACGGCTTGCAACACCATCAGGCCGACGCAGCTAATCACCAGGTTTGCCATGAACGTCCCCTACGAACGAATCGTGAAGCCCGCGAAGTCCATCGGCGCTTCGTCGTCTTGTTTGTGCCCTTTGATGTAGCCGGCCAGCTTGGCGTCGATGGCCGCCAGAAAGCGTTCGACGTCTGAGGCTTCACCCTCCGCCACCAGCTCGACCTGGCCGTCGAGCAGGTTTTTGACATAGCCGGCCACGGGAAAATGCCGCGCCACCTCGGAGGCGGTATAGCGAAAGCCGACGCCTTGCACCTTGCCCCAATAGGTGACTTTTTTGCAGACCGCCATTGCGTGTTATACGCTTTCCGCTTGCCTATGGTTCATCGCGATAGCTTGGTTGCGTGCCCCAGCGAAGTTTGTCGCGCAATGTCTGAAAAAAGTCGCGGCCGGCCATTTTGACCAGGCCAAAGACGACCGGCGCACGCCGTATGGTCACTCGATGGCCCGCCTGGAGCGCCAGACAGTGGTGCCCGTCGAGGTTGACCACGGCATTTTCGCATTCGGGCCCCAGTTGGATGGCGTAAACCTTGTCCGCCGAATCGACCACCGGCCGATTGGTGAGCGTGTGCGGACAAATCGGAGTAATCACGAAGGCAGCCAATTCCTGGCCGAGGACGGGTCCGCCCGCCGAGAGGCTATGAGCGGTCGAGCCGATCGGCGTGCTGATAATGAGTCCGTCGCCGCGGAAGCGCACCACGGGCGTGCCGTCGATTTCCAGCCCCAAATCCAGAAGATGCAAGGGAGGGGCGGTATGCACCACGACCTCGTTGAGGCCCAAAAAAGTTTTCGGCTCAGCGCCGTTTTCAATGACGCATTCGTACATCAAGTGCCGCGTAACCCGGTAGTTCCCCTGGATGACTTGCGCGAAACACGCTTGAAACTCCTGGGGATGAATGTCGGCCAGGAACCCTAGGCGCCCCAGGTTGATGCCCAGCACCGGGATTTGCCGATAGCCCATTTGCCGCGCCGCCCGCAAGATCGCGCCGTCGCCGCCAAAGACCAGAGCCACGTCGGCGAGAGGCAAGTCGGCAAGCTGCTTTTCTTGCCGCAAATCGACAATGATGACGTCGGCTTGCTCGCGCAGCCAAGGCAGCCGGCGAGTGACTTCCTCGAGCACCCCAGGCCGGTCCGCATCACCCAGGACGAAGATTTTCACAAGGTGCCTCGGAATGCGTCGGTTCGGCGGTTCAGCATAAAGAATTATAGCAAAAGCCTTTGCCGGGTGGCACGCCCTGAGGTACTCCGAAGGGCGTGGAGGGCCAGTATCACGCCCTTCGGAGTACCTCAGGGCGTGCCACCCTATTTTTGCTCAAGGCCAATTGGCGGCATGACCAACGTTTCGGTCACGATGGTGTGGACCTGCTGCCAATCGTTGTTTTGGGCGGCATCGTGAGCCACCGCCACGCGGTCGGCTAACTCGGGCGTGAAGGCCAGACTTTCTCCAGGTGACAGGGCTTTGTCCAATTGCAGCAGCGCTACGATCCATGGGATTAGATTAAGCAAACCTTCGCCCGTCTTGCAAGAAATGCTCGCTGCTTGAACGCATTTCCCCTCTCCCCTGTACTCGGGGGAGAGGGGCAGGGGTGAGGGGGTTCGCGGCGTTTGCAATGCGATGGAGTTCTCGCGTGGGATGCTGTCCCCCCTCACCCCGTCCCTCTCCCCCCGAGTACAGGGGGAGAGGGGGGCATTCATCGAACTCCGCGAATTAACTTCCCAAGTTGCGGGCAAGGTTGTGTCCCACGCTGCCGGCAAATCCACCTTGTTGATTATGATGCCGTGCCATGCTACTCCAGGCGGAGGCCACACCGGCGGCACTGAGGCGTCGAGGAGCCACAGGCGTAAGTCCACCTCCGCGAAGACCGCCTGGCGCGGGCCATGCCTTCTCGTTCGAGGGCATCGCCGCCGGCGTGCAAGCCGGCGGTGTCGATGAGTTCCACGGGCCAACCATCGAGTGCGATGCGCGTGGTGACGACATCGCGCGTGGTGCCGGGAATAGGCGAGACGACACTGCGGGTGAAGCCGGCTAGGGCGTTGATGAGGCTGCTTTTGCCGACGTTGGGGGGGCCGGCGATAAGAATGCGGGCTGCATGTATCAGATGGCGACCCAGGTTCCGCGTGTCGTGGAGACGCGCCAAGCCGCAAGCGGCGCCGTCGGGGTTGCTGGACGTTGCCGACGATTGAATCGCGCGTGAGCGCGTTCTCGAAGGCGCCGTTGACTTGATCGAGAAGAATGGCGGCGGTCTTTAGCGTGGGAGCGTGGGCCAATTGGTTCCTGGCCAAGGCCTGAAGCGGCGTCAGATTATGCGGCAGACTTGGCCAATCACAAACGACGGCGCCGCGGGCGATAAACAAATCTTGCAGAAAACGAACGTTTTCGATGCCGCCGTGGCAGTGCAATTCGATGCCTTCGGGCTTGACCGCGACAACGATTTCATCGCAGGCGCTTGGATCTTCGCCGAGGCGTCCCAGATAAAACTTTCCAACGATTGGTTCTTCCGGCAGACCGCGTTCGAAAGAGCGATCGGGTAATCGTCCAGGCCGCCGGCCCCCGAACGGCCATTGTGGCGATGGCGCCTGTGCCGGCGGGGGTCAGGCGAGCGATCCAGGTGGTGTCGTGCATGGAGTAGGTTAGGTTTCCAACCTGACAGGGATCCGCGGGATTCGGAGTACCTCATCCCGCGGCTTGGATTCTAATCCACCAATTTCCAAGCCGCGGGATGAGGTACTCCGAATCCCGCGGATCTTGCATTTCAACCCAATCTCTCCGCGGCGATGCGGATGCCTTCCAACGTCATCTCCGGCCAATGGTGGCACTCGGCCAAAGAAAAATCCTTGGCGAGCATTGCGCCCCCGCCGCCGCCGATGTAAACAACGGCCCCGTGGGCCGCCTTGCTGAGGTAATCCCGAGCGATGCGCTCGACGCCTCCGTGAAAAGCCGCTTCGACTCCAATAGTCATCGCTTGGATAGTCGATTTGCCGGGGAACGCTTTTGTTTCAAGTTGTTGCTTTAGGTTGCCCATATCAAGAAGCGGAAGAGCCGCCGTGCGCCGATGGAGAATTTCGGCCATAAGTCCAAGACCCGGCAAAATGGCCCCGCCTTGGAAAACACCCGCCTCGTCCACCAAATCAACGGTGACGGCTGTGCCCGCATCAATCACGATGGCTGGCGCCGCGGGCGATCTTCGACTATTGACGCCGACCGCATTACATAACCGATCCAAGCCAACCTTCTCCGGTTGCTTCACATTCAACTTAACCGGTAACTGGCTATATGAATCAAGTATATAAACGCGCTGGTTTTGCTTGGCTAACCAGCGGACGATGCGGTCTTGATGTTCTCGATCAGACCCAGTGACCACCCATTGACAGTTTTTCTTAACGGTCCAACTGGCAAGTTGTCGCTCCCATGCATCAGGGAACACTGGCGCGAGCGTGGCCATGTCCGTGACCTTACCGCCCGAGCAGCGCCCCCACTTGATGAAGGAGTTGCCGACATCGACCACCACATCGACGTTCACGCCGGCACCTCTTCGCTGACCGTGCGCAGCCGCTCCGCCACGGCGCCCACGAACTTGGCCAGCCCCTCGCCGGTGACGGCGGAAATCGCCAGCACTTCCCGGCCCAACTCGCGTTCCAGGCGCGTGCGGACATCGGCGCTGCCGGTCAGATCGGCCTTGCTGAGCACGACGATTTCGGGCTTGGTGACGAGTGCGGGGCTATAGAGTTCCAATTCGCGGCGAATGGCGCGATAGTTTTGCAGCGGATCGCTGTCATCGCTGGGGAGCGGCTCGACGAGGTGGACGAGCACGCGCGTGCGCTCGACATGGCGCAAGAACTCATGCCCCAGGCCGACGCCGCTGCTGGCGCCTTCGATCAGTCCCGGCAAATCGGCCATCACGAAGGCGTTTTCCTCGCCGATGCGGACCATGCCCAAATTGGGGTATTTGGTGGTGAACGGGTAATCGGCGATCTCGGGATGCGCTTGCGAGAGCCGGCTAAGGAGCGTCGATTTGCCGGCGTTGGGCAACCCGACGAGGCCAACGTCGGCGATCACTTTGAGTTCCAGGACAAGCCAGCGTTCCTCGCCGGGCACGCCGGGCTGGAATTCGCGCGGCGTGCGGTTGGTGGAGCTGGCGTAGGACTTGTTCCCGCGGCCGCCGCGACCGCCCGCCGCGACGATCACTTCTTGGCCGGCGTCTTTGAAGTCGCGCAAGACGTTGTGGCGGTCGCGATCGATGATGATGGTGCCCGGCGGGACGTTGATGTAGATGTCTTCGGCGCTGCGGCCGGTGCAGTTGGCGCCGCCGCCGGGAGCGCCGCTGGGGGCGCGCCAGTGCTTGCGGCCCATCATTTCGGCGAGGCTGTCGGTGCCGGCGACCGCGCGGATGATGACGTTGCCGCCGTGGCCGCCGTCGCCCCCATCGGGACCGCCGCGCGGCTCGTACTTTTCGCGGCGAAAGGCGACTGCGCCACGGCCGCCGTCGCCCCCTTTGACAAATATCGTGACCCGGTCAACGAACATACAAGCGGCTCCTGAAAGAGCCGCGCACGCAGTAAGCGGTTCCTGACGTTGGATGAAATTCAACCGCTTACTTCGCGAGTACGCTGCGTGCGCGGCTCTTGAGAAATAGCTTTGCTGCAATTATTGTATGTTATCTCTCGTTCACCATAGTCGTCTTTCGCTCCGCGAAAGGAGGTTCTTTCGCGGAGCGAAAGACGACTATGGATCACCCCGGGAACCACCAACCATGAACCTGGCCATCGAAACGCATGGGTTGTCACGTTATTTCAACGGCTTCCGCGCCGTGGCGGGCATCGACCTGCGCGTGGAGCGCGGAACGTTTTATGGCTTTCTGGGACCCAACGGCGCGGGCAAGTCAACCACCATCAAGATGCTCACCGGCCTGTTGGCCCCATCCTCGGGCACGGTGCTGGTGTTGGGCCAAGACATTCTGAACGCACGCACGGCCCTGGAGGTGAAGCGCCATCTGGGTGTGATTCCCGAAGATCTGGCGTTGTTCGACAACCTGACTGGCCGCGAATACTTGACGTTCATCGGCCGCATGTATCTGCTGGAACGCGACACGATTCGCAGCCGCATCGATGAGCTGCTGCCTCTCTTGGACCTGGAGGCGGACGAAAAGAAATTCACGATGGAGTATTCACATGGCATGAAAAAGAAGCTCGCCCTGGCGGCGGCGCTGCTGCCCAATCCCGATTTGTTGTTCCTGGATGAGCCTTTCGAGGGGGTTGACGCGGTGACATCGCGAGTCATCCGCGATTTGCTGGCTGGCTATGTGGCCCGAGGCTCCACGGTGTTTTTGACATCGCATGTCTTGGAGATCGTGGAAAAGCTGTGTTCCCACGTCGGCATCATCGTCAAAGGCGAACTGGTCGAGCAAACGTCGATGACGGCGTTGCGCGACGGCATATCGCTGGAGGAACGCTTTTTGGAAAAGGCCGGCGCGGATGCCGACACGACACGCAAGATCAGTTGGCTCGAGGAGGCGGCGCCGTGAACCCGCGACATCTGCAAAGCTTCATTTGGCTGCGCTGGCGCATTCTCGTCAATCGCATGAAGCGGGGCGGCATCGCCAATGCCGTCATCTTGGCCGTCCTGGCCGGCGCCGGGATTCTGATCGTTCTCTTTCTGTTGGCAGCTTCGTTTGTGATTGGCTTTAATCTTTTGGCCGACGCGGCGCCGCTGGTCGTCCTTTTTGTTTGGGATGGCGTCGTCATCGCGTTTTTGTTTGTTTGGCTGGTCGGCATGATGACGGACTTGCAGCGCTCGGAAGTCCTGTCGATGGACAAATTCCTGCACCTTCCCGTGACGCTCACCAGCGCTTTCCTGATCAACTACGTCAGTTCCCTGCCCAGCCTGACCATGATGCTGTTTTTCCCGGCCATGGTGGGGCTGAGCTTGGGACTGGTGTTGTCCAGGGGGCCGGCGTTTTTGCTGGTGCTGCCGCTGTTGGCGGCATTTCTTTTCATGGTCACGGCGCTGACATACCAGTTTCAGGGTTGGCTGGCATCGCTGATGGCCAACAAGAGGCGGCGGCAAACGGTGATCGTCGTCGTCACCATGGCCATGATCTTGGTGTGCCAGTTGCCCAATTTGCTTAACTTCATCCATCCCTGGGAAAGCTCCGACATCAAGGAGCATCTCGCGAAGCACAACCAAGAAATTGCCGCGCTCGACCAAGCGCTTGCGAAGGGAGAAATCACCCCCGCCCAGCGTCAACAACAAGCCACCCGGCTGCAAGATGAATTTGGCGCGGAAATGAAAGAAAACGAGCGCCGTCTCGGCGAAGCCTGGACACGCTACGCCTACATTGGCAACCTCGCTTTCCCTCCCGGTTGGTTGCCGCTCGGGGCCAGCGAATTGGCACATGGGGACTTGGTGCCGGCGCTGCTGGGCATGCTCGGGTTGGCATTGATCGGCGGTGCCAGTTTTTGGCGTGCTTATCGCACGACGGTGCGCTTTTACACGGGTCAAATGAGCGCGAGGATATCGCAGCCCGTCACAGCCGTTGCCAAGACTCCACAGGTCGCGGGTTCGGCGCTATTTCTCGAAAAAAAGATTCCCGGGTTGCCGGAACAAGCGACCGTCATTGCCCTGGCCACGTTTCGCTCGCTCTTGCGCGCTCCGGAGGCCAAGATGATGCTCCTCAGCCCGATTATCATGGTCGTCGTTTTCGGGTCGATGCTTTTGACGCGCGCCGCGGACATGCCGGTGTCGGCCCGGCCACTGCTTCCTTTTGGTTCAATGGCCATCGTCTTGCTCAGCATGGTGGCGCTGGCAGCCAACCAATTCGGGTTCGACCGCAACGGCTTTCGCTCCTATGTACTCAGCCCGGTCGCGCGCCGCGACATATTGCTCGGTAAAAACATGGCCGTGGCGCCGCTGGCCCTCGGGCTAAGCTCCGTTCTGGCGCTTGTGTTCGAGTTCGCATATCCGCTGCGGCCGGCGCACCTTTTGGCGGTGCCGTTTCAATTGGTGTCGATGTTCCTCGTATTTTGTCTCCTCGCCAACGGTTTGTCGATCATTGCTCCGATGGCGGTGGCCACGGGCCTGCAAAAAACCTCGCAATCCAAGGGCCTCGCCATCGTGCTGAACTTGGCGTTCGTCCTCGTCTTTCCGCTGGCCATGGCGCCGATGCTATTGCCGCTGGGTTTCGAAGTGCTGGTGGATCATCTCGGTTATGTGCCGATTGCGCCGATCACCTTGCTGCTGACGATCGCCCAGTGCGCCGATTGTCGTGGCACTTTATCGCCTCGGTTTAAGGTGGGAAGGCGATTGGCTGCAAAGCCGGGAGCGCAAGGTGTTGCAACTCGTCACCGTCAAGGTAGACTAAGGCTTGTCGCAACTTAAGGTTGGGGTTCAAAGATTCAGGGTGCCATGGCCTCGGTACTCCGTGCCCATGGCACACAACGCCGGGAACGAATCGTTGAAGTCAATGGATGTATCTTATGACTAGGCTTAGGGATCTGTTGGAGATTTGCCTCAGCTGGCAGATGCATTGGCGCAGGCTGAAAAAGCCGCTTCCCGTCACAATGAATGGGTTGTGTTCAAAGCAAGCCATTCGGTTATGGGAGAAGCGGCTATGAGCAGGCAACGAACTCCGAGGAAAAGGTGTGGTCGATGCTGAGCCTGCTGCCGCGACTGGCCTTGTTCGTGACCGATGCGGGTTACTTTGGTTATCGTCTGGCGGAGCAGATGGTGCGCCGAGACGTGATGTTCTTGGTGCGGATGTCGTCGAATGTGAGGTTGCACACGCTTGAGCGCGTGCGGATGGATCGCTATCGGGAAGGTGAGGTGTACTATTGGCCGTCACGGCGGGATCGCCAGGGCGGGAATTCCCATCCGCTCCGTTTGCGTTTGATTCGCATACGGGCCAAGCACCATCGTCATGACCTTTGGCTCTTGACCAATGTGATGGACAAAAAACGTCTTTCGCATCGTTTGGCCGGACAGATGTATCGCTGGCGTTGGCAAAATGAGGGCTGCTTTCGAACGTACAAGCATACGCTGAACAAGGTGAAACTCGTGAGTCGGAGCGTTCGTTTGGTGCATCGTGAAGCGGAAGGGTCGTGGCTGGCCATGCAGTTGCTGATGGGCCAAGAAGGCCATCCGTGCGGAGATGCACAGCCAGCCGCAGGGACGCCGACCGGCGTACGAGCAGCGCTCGCGCGAAGCCCAAGCCGAGCGTCGCGAACGGACCAGCGCCAAAGCCAGCCGCATTTGGCCGCGCCGCAAGCCACACAAGCCGCCAAAGCCGCCGAAACTCCGCAAGATGTCAGTCACTCAAAAGAATGAATTGCAAAAGGTTAACAGCGATGCGGCGTGAGAAATAATTACTGGCATTGCATGGCACCCGAAACGCGATGGTTTCGCTTAAAACAAAAAATACCGCTGCGCCATCGGCAACACCCTGGCCGGCTCACACGTGAGCAACTCGCCATCCGCCCACACGCGATACGTGTCCGGATCGACGCGGATCTCGGGCGTGGCGTCGTTGAGAGGAAGGTCTTTCTTGCCAAGTGCGCGGCAGCCTTGCACGGCGACGAGCGGCCGCTCCAGGCCATATTTTTGACCGATCTTTTTATCGAGCGCCGCCGCGGAGACGAACGTCAAACTCGATTGCAAGGCGGCCTTGCCGAAGGCCCCGAACATCGGTCGGGGATACACCGGTTGCGGCGTCGGAATGCTGGCGTTGGCATCGCCCATCTGGGCATACGCGATCATGCCGCCCTTGAGCACCATCTCGGGTTTGACGCCGAAAAAGGCAGGCTTCCACAACACCAGGTCCGCCCACTTGCCCGCCTCGATGCTGCCCACGTGTCGAGCGATGCCGTGCGTCAGGGCCGGACCGATGGTGTATTTGGCGACGTAGCGCTTGGCCCGGAAGTTGTCATGGCGCGTGCTGTCTTGCGGCAAATGGCCGAACTGCACCTTCATCTTGTGCGCGGTTTGCCAGGTTCGCACGATCACTTCGCCGATGCGGCCCATCGCTTGCGAGTCCGAGCTGAGCATGCTCAAGACGCCGCGGTCGTGCAAAATATCCTCGGCCGCGATGGTTTCCGCACGAATGCGACTCTCCGCGAACGCTACGTCCTCCGGCACGGAGCGCGACAAATGATGGCAAACCATGAGCATGTCGAGATGCTCATCGATGGTGTTGACGGTGAACGGCCGAGTCGGATTGGTGCTCGACGGCAACACGTTCGGCAACGCCGCCATGCGGATGATGTCCGGCGCGTGGCCGCCGCCGGCGCCTTCGGTGTGATAAGTGTGGATGGTGCGGCCGGCGATGGCGGCGATCGTGTCCTCGACGAAGCCGGATTCATTGAGAGTATCGGTGTGAATGGCGACCTGCACGTCATATTCGTCGGCGACCGACAGGCAGCAGTCGATTGCTGCCGGTGTCGTGCCCCAATCCTCGTGGAGCTTGAGTCCGCAGGCGCCGGCCTTGATTTGCTCCTCCAAAGCCTCCGGCAAGCTGCTGTTTCCCTTGCCCAGAAAGCCGAGATTGATCGGCAAACCTTCCGCGGCTTGCAGCATGCGCTCCATGTACCAGGCACCGGGCGTGCAAGTGGTGGCGTTGGTGCCCGTCGCGGGTCCGGTGCCGCCGCCCGAGAACGTGGTCAGGCCGGCGGCGAGAGCGGTTTCAACGAGTTGGGGGCAGATGAAATGCACATGGCTATCGATGCCGCCCGCCGTCACGATCAGATTTTCGCCGGCGATGACTTCGGTGCCCGGACCGATCACAAGCTTGGGATCGACGCCCGGTTGGATGTGCGGATTGCCCGCCTTGCCGACGCCGACGATGCGGCCATTTTTGACGCCGATATCTCCCTTGACGATGCCCCAATAATCCAAGACGACGGCGTTGGTGATGACCAGGTCGAGCGGCGCCTCTTTGCTTTTGGCGGCGAGCGGCGCTTGCCCCTGGCCGTCGCGAATGACCTTGCCGCCGCCGAACTGCACTTCCTCGCCATAAACGGCGAAATCCTTTTCGATTTCAATGAAGAGCTCGGTGTCGGCCAGGCGCATGCGGTCGCCGGTGGTCGGCCCATAATGCCCGGCATAAGCGGAACGGGACAGCGGTACGCTCATCGAGCACACACTCCTGTAGGTCCCACCTGCCGGGTGGGACCTTTGGCCCTTGCGAAACGCTTTAACTTTTACGCTTATTCTTGCGCTTCGAGGTCCCGCCCGGCAGGCGGGACCCACTGGACTCGCCGCGATTGAATGCCTCCAAACGTACCATGGCGCAGGCACGAACTTTCGGGTCATCGAGCTTGCCCATGACCAGTCCGCTGCCGCCATAAACCTCGCGCCGGCCGGCGAGCGCGACCAGGCGAACGGTTTTGATGTCGCCCGGCTCAAAGCGGACGGCAGTGCCGGCAGGCAAATCCAGACCGCATGCCATAGGCGAGTTGGCGATCGAAATGAAGCGCCCGATTGACTTCGAAGAAGTGATAATGCGAGCCGACCTGGATGGGCCGGTCGCCGGTATTGTTGACCTCGACGACCGCGGTCGGGCCGATCGGCGTTGAGTTCGTGAGGAGGACCGTCGCAAAGATATTCGCCGGGTATCATGGGTATCCGCCTGCGCGTGGCGCGTGGAATATCACGTAATCGGCTGGTGCACGGTGATGAGCTTGGTGCCGTCGGGAAATGTCGCTTCCACCTGAACCTCGGCGATCATCTCGGGGACGCCTTCCATCACGTCGGCGCGCTTGAGGACGTTGCGGCCGTCGCTCATGAGCTCGGCCACGCTTTTGCCGTCGCGTGCGCCTTCCAGCAAGATGACTGGTGATAAGGGCCACCGCTTCGGGATAGTTAAGCTTGAGCCCCGGCGCTCGCGCGCGTCAGCGCAGCTCTGCCGCGACGAAGATCAAGAGCTTGTCCCGTTCTTGCGGTGTCAGGTGCATGGTCCGATCCGAAAGTTGTCAAGGGAGAGGCGGAAATATATTAGCGGCGGTCCTGATGACAGCGACAAGAAGATAGCCAAGAGACCTCGGTAGTCGGAGTACCTCATCCCGCGGCTTGACCTTCATTCCGACTTCGCCAAGCCGCGGGATGCGGTACTACGAAGCCCGCGGGTCTTGCCAAGTTATAGAAGCGACATTGCCGAGCCGTTTGTCCGTTGAAACTATTCGTGCATTTTGCCTTACGCTTAAGCATTCGATGCCTAGAACATAGGCCGACGATCGTTCGGGCCGGCTTCGCAGCTGCGATGCTCTCTCCGCATTTGCCGGCAATATCGTCCAGATCTTTAACGTTTTCATAATTAAGGCTTTGCGAACCATCCGGCGGCGTCGGATGCGGGTGAGTGGACTCCATGACCGAATGTAACGGCATATATTTTGCAAAAAGGCCACGCCTTAAATGTTCTTTCCCTCTCTCCCCCGGCGTCATCGGTACGCCCACAACTTCAGGAGAACTCATTCATGACAAGGGCAAGTGGTCAAGGCGAGCCGACAAGGCTCTCGCGCTTTGCCAGGAGATTTTTCTTCTGCGCACTGCTCTCCGCGTTCCCAGTGTTTTGCGCGTTGCCCTGGGCGACGGCTCAAGGTGAAAAGGAGCCCATCAAGGTCGGCATTCTGCATTCATTGACCGGCACCATGGCCATCAGCGAATCGTCGCTCAAAGATGTCGAATTGATGGCCATCGAGGAGATCAACAAAGCCGGCGGCGTCCTGGGCCGCCAAGTCGAAGCCATCGTCGAAGATCCCGAATCGAAGTTCACCACGGTCTTCCCCGACAAGGCCAAAAAACTACTCCTGCAAGACAAAGTCGCCGCCGTGTTCGGTTGCTGGACCTCGGTGAGCCGCAAGAACGTGTTGCCGGTCTTCGAGAAATACAACGGCCTCTTGTTCTATCCCGTGCAATATGAGGGTAACGAAAGCTCCAAGAACGTCGTTTACTCCGGCGCCGCACCGAATCAACAAATTCTCCCCGCCGTCAAATGGCTCTTGAGCAAGGAAGGGGGCGCGAAGAAGAAGTTCTACTTGCTTGGCTCGGATTACGTGTTTCCGCGCACCGCGAATTTGATCATCGTCAAGTACCTCAAGTCCAAGGGTCTTGAGCCGGTCGCCGAGGAATACACCCCGCTGGGCCACCTCGATTACACCACGGTCGTCCAAAAGATCAAGGCGGCCGATCCGGACGTCATCTTCAGCACGATCAACGGCGACAGCAACGTCAATTTCTACAATGAACTCGCCGCCCAGGGCATCACGGCTGACAAGGTTCCCGTCGTCGCGGTCAGCGTCGGCGAAGACGAATTGCGCGGTCTGGACCCCTCCAAGGTGAAGGGTCACCTCGCGGCCTGGAACTATTTCCAGAGCATCGACACGCCGGTTAACAAGGCGTTCGTGAAGCGGTTCCAAGACAAGTATGGCAAGGACCGCGTGACGGACGACCCGATCGCCGCCGCTTACGCTCAGGTCTATCTGTGGAAGAATGCCGTGGAAAAGGCCGGCAGCACCGACGTCGACAAGGTTCGGATGGCGTTCGTCAAGGAAGGGCCCATCGGCTACGCGGCTCCCGAAGGCAACATCAAAGTCGATCCCAAGAACCTCCACGTTTACAAGGCCTTCTACATGGGCAAAATTCGGGACGACAAGCAGTTTGACATCATCTATCAAAACCAAGCTCATCGAGCCCGATCCGTATCCCCAGGTCGCGTTCCCCGGTTGGAGCGTCGATTGGACCATCGTATGGCCTCAAGAAAGGCAAACGCGTCGTCGTGCGGTAAATAACCGCTGCATCGTTTAGCCGCGACGCGCAGCGGAGCTGCGGGGCCAAAACCCCGCGCTCCGCTGCGCGTCGCGGCTAAACTACCCCCTTCGTAACGGGGGCGAACTCAACGAGTAGCCGGCAATGACTTTCACCGCCTTGGGCGAGGCTCTCTCCAACAGCCTTAGCTTTAGCTCCATCTCTGGTCCTGACGGCCATCGGACTGGCCATCACGTTCGGCGTCATGCGCGTCATCAACATGGCCCATGGCGACATGCTGATGCTCGGGGCGTATACGGCCTTTGTCGTCACCGATCCCCACTGGCTGCCAAAGTGGCTCAACGACACGCTCGCCTCATTCGGTTACGACGCCCACATCGAGTTCAACATCTTTTGGGCCATCCCCGCCTCCTTCCTCGTGGTCGGCTTTGTCGGCTACTTGATGGAAATCTTCCTTATCCGGTACTTGTATGGCCGGCCGCTGGACACGCTGCTGGCCACCTGGGGCGTCGGCCTGATTTTTCAACAACTCGTGAACCTAAAATTCGGCGCCAATCTACAGCCGATGCACTTGCCGGAGATGCTGCAAGGCAATTGGCAAATCGGCGAGCTGGCCATCCCGCTATTATCGCTTGTTCATCGCGTTGGTGGCAGTGTTGTGCTTGTTGGTGGTGTATTTGTGGTTTTTCAAAACCTCCTCGGGCCTCAAGATTCGCGCGGTGGTGCAAAATCGCCCGATGGCATCGGCGCTGGGCATCTCGACGCGGCGCGTGGATTCGCTGACCTTTGCCTTCGCGTCAGGATTGGCCGGCGTCTGGCGGGCTGCATCTTGGCCCACCTTTACAACGTCAAATACACGATGGGCAATGACTACGTCGTCGATGCCTTCATGGTCGTGATCCTGGGCGGCATGGGCCAACTCTCCGGCAGCGTCGCCGGCGCCGCCGTGATCGGCACCGGCACCGGCTTCGTCGAAAAATGGGCCGGCAGCTTGCCCATGGCCAAGGTGGTGATCCTCGGCATCGTCATCTGCTTTTTGTTGATTCGGCCCGCGGGCTTGTTCGCGCTCAAGGAGCGGAGCTATGAGTAGCCAATCCGCGCCTGCGCCTACCCCAGTTTCGGCCGAACTCTGTGCCGGTAATTGGCGTGAGCAAGGTGTCGAGCGTTTCCACGCTGCGCAAGCTCTGGCGCTTTCGCTTGGTTCGCGCTCTTTCTGGCGGCGCTGTTCCTGCCGCTTCGCTATCCCGACTATTTCGATGTCGCTTATCGGTTGCCGCAATTCAATCGCTTCATGGCCCTGGCGCTTTTCGCACTTAGCGTCGATATGATCTGGGGCTATACGGGCTTATTGAGCCTCGGCCAGGGCGTGTATTTTGGCCTGGGCGCTTACATCATGGGCTGGTCGCTCATATTGCAAAGAGCGGCCATGGACGCCTCGGACGCGGTTCCACCCAGCCTGGACCGCTATGTGCTCCCGCCCGGCGTCATGCCCGGATATATGGCGCAATGCCGGCTCCCCGCGCGTGCCCGACTGGATCGCGCCCCTGATCAACATTTGGATCGCGGTGCCGCTTGCGATTCTGTTGCCGACCATCCTCTCGTTCCTGTTCGGCTGGGTCGTCTTCAAGCGGCGCATCAAGGGCGTTTATTTCTCGATCATCACCCAGGCCCTGGTCCTGGCGATCTTCCATCTCGTCTCCAACCAACGCCCTTACACCGGCGGCGTCGATGGCCAGACCAATCTGGCACGCGCTGAACCTGTTCGGCATCGACTTCGAAGACACCAAGCGCATGTTCTACCTGGTCACCAGCGTCCTCGTCTTCTTCGCCCTCATTTGCTACTGCGCTGGTGCATTCCAAGTTCGGCAAAATCCTGACGGCTATCCGCGACAATGAATTCCGCGTGATGGCCCTGGGCTACAACACGGCCATGTTCAAGACCTTCGTGTTCGCGCTCGCGGGACTGATGGCCGGCCTGGCCGGGGCGCTGTTCGTGGCCGCCAATCAGTCGTGCGGGCCGCAGTTTTTCAGCATCAATGACTCCATCGAAGTGGTCATCTTCGTGGCCGTCGGCGGCCGCGGGACGCTGGTGGGCGCCATCCTCGGCGCCCTGCTGGTCAACTGGGGCAAGGACTACATCAACACCGCCTTCAGCATCTGGTGGCCGGTCGTCTTGGGCGGCCTGTTCGTCTCCGTCGTGCTCTTTCTGCCCGAGGGCATCGTCGGGCGGCGTGCCGCGTTTCTTCAACTTCGCGCGTCTGTGGTTCTATCGCCGCCCCGGCTTATCCCGGCCCTGGAACGCGGTGCGCGTCGGCGTCGGACTCATGTACTGGGGCATCGTCAGCGTCATCTTGGCACTTTCCACGTTGGTCGTGGTCGGCGTCACCACCCACGCCGCACAGCACGCCGGACCGGCGACGACGGAACAGATATTCTCGGGCAAGCTCGGCTCTGTCTGCTATTGGATGATCGTCGTCGGAGCGGTGATGACGCTGGTGGGCCAGTGCGTCTGTTGGATGGTGCCGGCCGAGACGCGCGGCAAGCGCTTCGCCATTGGCTCCATCGTCGCCTTGGCAGCGCTGCTCGGCCTGGGCTTTGGGGTGATCGGCACGCCCTTCTCGGAAGCCCGTAGGATTCTAGGCGTAAACGGTTTCGGCAATGTCCCTGTGGCAACCTTGGCGGGCGTCGGCGTCGTCGCACTCTTGGCCGAGCAGCTTTTTAGCCTGTTCCTGCGCCGCGTGGCCTTGTTCTATCAACACGAGGCTCTCGCCAAGAGCGTTCAGCGGTTTAGCATCCTGTTTGTCGTTTTCCTGGCGACGATCGCGCTGCTCAATAGCGTGACGGCCGTCGCCCGCGCCCATCCCGCCTGGGGCCCGCTGCTCTTTCTCATCGGCATGGCATATGTGGGCATGATTCTGGTCTTGCCCGTGTGGTTTTTGCGGCTTTTATACCAAACGCACGAGTGCATCAATCGGCCGATGCAAGCCTCGTAAGCTAGCGTGCGTGAAGTTGTGTCACCAACCCGAAGCGTAAGCGAGGGATCCCTCGCTTACGCTTCGGGTTGGTGTGGCCGAGGTGTGAACGATCACTGAGAGGAGAGGTTTACCATGGGCTTCCAATCCAAGAACGTGCCCGAGACCATCGTTGACGTGCGCAACGTCACCGTCAATTTCAGCGGCTTCAAGGCGCTCAACGAGCTCAACTTCTCCATCGAGCGCGGCGAGCTCCGTGTCGTCATAGGCCCCAACGGCGCCGGCAAGACCACCTTGCTCGATGTCATCACCGGCAAGCTGCGGCCCACTTCCGGCAGCGTCGTCTTCCAACCGGCCGATTGCCCCTCTCGCGAAATCTCGGGCATGGGCGTCGAAGACATCGCCCGCCTGGGCATCGGCCGCAAATTCCAAACGCCCAACGTCTTCAAAAGCCTGACTGTTTTGGAAAACCTCAAGCTCTCCATCAAAAGCCGGCGCGGCGTCGGTGCCACTCTGACAGCCCCTTTTTCCCAAAACGGCCGAGCCCACATCCAGGAGACCCTTGAGACCATCGGCCTGGCCGCCAAGGCAAACGTCCCGGCCGGCATCCTCGCTCACGGCGAAAAACAATGGCTCGAGCTGGGCATGCTCATGGCCCAAGGGCCCGAGCTCTTGCTCGTCGATGAACCCGTCGCCGGCATGAGCCCACGCGAGTCCGAACGCACCGGCAACTTGTTGCTGGCCATGGCCCGCAAGAACACCCTGCTGGTGATCGACCACGATATGACGTTCGTCCGCCAAATCGCCAGCAAGGTCACCGTGCTCCACGAAGGCCGGCTACTTTGCCAGGGCTCCATGAAGGAAGTGCAAAACAACCCCAAGGTGATCGAAGTCTATCTGGGCCAGCACAAGGAAGACGCCGACCACCACCACACCAACGGCGTCCCCGCGGGCCATCTCGCCCACGCCGTCGCCGCGGTGCACTAACATGGTTAGCCGCGACGCGAATGCGGAGCGCGGGCTGCAGCCCGCGCTCCGCATTCGCGTCGCGGCTAACCGGGAATGACTTTAATGCTAACCATCAACAACCTATCCGTCGCCTATGGTGAGACGCTGATCCTGCGCGACGTCAGTCTTGAAGTCAAACCCGGCGAAGTCACCTGCCTCATGGGGCGTAACGGCGTCGGCAAGACGACGCTCCTGAAAAGTCTGATGGGCCTGTTGCGCCGCGCCAGGGGCGTATCCTGTTCGAAGGGACCGACATGACCAACGCCACCCCGGACAAGCGTGCCCGGCGCGGCATCG
Source organism: uncultured Planctomycetota bacterium (assembly GCA_963750865.1). Lineage (GTDB taxonomy): Bacteria > Planctomycetota > Planctomycetia > Gemmatales > Gemmataceae > CAVVSQ01. The sequence continues at coordinate 1,504,171 of CAVVSQ010000001.1, read as the reverse complement.
GCTATGTGCCCCAGGGCGCGAGATTTTCCCGCATCTGACCGTCCTTGAGAATTTGCAGGTCGGCCTGATGGCCAACCCGCGCCGGCCGCGGCAGGTGCCCAAGGCCATCTTCGATTATTTCCCCGCCCTGACCGATTTGCTCCACCGCAAGGGCGGCTTTCTCAGCGGCGGCCAGCAACAGCAACTCGCCATTGCCCGCGTACTGGCCGCCGATCCCAAGGTGGTCATTCTCGATGAACCCACCGAGGGCATTCAGCCCAATGTCATCACCCTAATCGGCCAAGTTCTCAAGACCCTGAAATCCTCCGGTCAATTCGCGGTCTTGTTGGTCGAGCAATACCTCGAGTTCGCCCTCACCCTCGCCGACAGCTACTACGTCATGGAAAAAGGGGCCATCGTCCTTAAAGGCCGGGCCAATGAATTGGACAAGGAAGCCGTCAAGCCATATCTTGCATTTTGACGCAAACGATCACTCCGCCCTTACGAAGGGGGTAACGTGGCCGGGATTGAGGTACTCCGAAACCCCGGTCTGGGGCATACCGGGGTTTCGGAGTACCTCAACCCCGGCCACGCTTATTTCAGAAATGTTCTTTAGAAACGCTCTTTGCCAGGTAGTCACTTCATGCCCCAATTGCCGCAGGTTCTAGGTTCATACTTCGAGGGCCTCAAAACGCACGATGTCGAAAAGATCGGCCGCGCCGTCGCCGACGATCTCGCCTTCGTCAGTCCCGGCGCACGCTCACCAAAGATCAATTTCTCGCCATGCTGCGTTCCATCTATGCCGGCTTTCCGAACTGGCATTATGATTACGACGGCCCCGAATTTCGCGACGACGTCATCGCCGTGAAGTTTCGCCAAGGCGGCAGCCACACCGGCATCTTCGCCTTGCCCGGTCTAACGCCGATTCCGCCCACGGGCAAGGTGATTAAAATCCCCGAACACTTCTTCTTTTATAAACTGCGCGACAATCACATTATCGAAATTCGCCCCGAACCCGTTCCCGGCTGCGCCCCACGCGGCATTCTTGAGCAACTCGGCGTCACGACACCACTGCTCTAAACTATTCCGATGAAATAGTTTGTGGGACGGCTCTCCTGATCCGTCCGTCGTCGCGGACGGCTCAGGAGAGCCGTCCCACAAGGCTGATCGCGTCGCCGTAAAAAAAACAAATCTTGCACTGGACATCCAATTCCTATTTATATACATTAAGTCGATAAGTTTAGTGATGTATCGACAAGCCGGCGGTCGATAACAAGGTAGAAGAGGAGGATGTCATGAGCGAAAATCCCGCCAAGGTTGACACCGAAATCGCCCCAGACGCCGCTCAGATCGTCGCCGACGCCCTGCGCGGCTTGCGTTTCGGCACGGTCAAACTGATCGTGCAAGACGGACTCTTGATCCGTGTCGAACGCACGGAAAACAGGCAGGTAGCCCGTCGCCTGGCAGCACGCTGAAACTTAACCCCCTGAATGGGAATCATAGCCCACCCGCATCACGGGAGGCTTCGCCTTTACCATCTCGCGTCGTTGACTGGAGGTACCGGAGACGCGCTCCATTGCGAGGGAGAAAGCCATGACTCGTCAGGAATCGCATCGTCTCCGAGGTTTCACGCTGATCGAACTACTCGTGGTCATCGCCATTATCGGCATCTTGGTCGGCCTCTTGGTGCCGGCCGTGCAGAAGGTCCGCGAGGCGGCCAATCGCACGAGCTGCACCAACAACCTCAAACAAATCGGGCTCGCGCTGCATGCCTATCACGACACCCGTAATTCATTCCCCGGCAATCATCGCCCCCCCGCGAACAAGTCGATTCGCGAACGCTGGTTCACCAAGATTCTGCCTTATCTCGACCAGGGCAACATCTTGAACGACTATGACGCCGCGAGCAACTGGGACAGCCCCACCAATTTGCCGTTCACTTCCAAAAACTTATCCATTGCCATTTGCGCTTCAGCGCCGGACCCCAACCGCCTCGACCTCGATCCCTCGGCCGGGACCGGTGCGCCGTTTGCCAATCCTCCCATCGTGGCGCCGACGGATTATGCCGCCATCTATGGCGTACACCATAGTTTCGTGACCGGCAACGCCGGCTACGTTCCCCCGGGGGACCTCACCGGCATGATGACGCGGACCGACAACCTGACTGTTTCCATCGCCAACGTCATCGATGGGACTTCGAACACGGTCTTCGTGACCGAGTCCGCCGGACGTCCCTTCGTCTATCAACGGGGCGGCGTCAAAGTGAGCGGCGATTTGACGGTGGCGGGCATCAACGGCGGCGGTTGGGCACGTCCGGCCAGCGATATTTGGCTGATCGGCACTTCGTCCGATGGCAGTGCCGTTGGCGGCCCGAATGTCATTAACGCCGTCAATGGTTTCAGCGCCGGCGGCGCGTACCCATTGACCATAGGCAGTCCGCCGCTCGGCACCGACGGCTCGGGGCAGATTTTCAGCTTCCATGCGGGCGGTTCCAACTTCCTCTTCGTTGACGGTTCCGTTCGCTTTCTGAACGAATCGATCCCCGCGACCACCCTGGCCGCTCTGGTCACCAAAGCCGGCGGCGAAGTCGTCCCCGAGTATTAACCCCAAGAGCCGCGCGCTATCAGAGCCGCGCACGAAGTAAGCGGTTTGACCAGCATCTTGCCGGGCCATCCGCTTACTGCATGCGCGGCTCTTTCATAGAATGCCATCGATTGGTCTCACTTATGGAGATGTTCGTATGAAGAAGGCAACGGATTGGCTCGCCGCCAACGAAACGCAATTGATCGCCGATCTCGCCAGACTAGTGGGCGTGCGGAGCATCAGCACCGATGGCGAGCATCAGCGCGAGCTCGATCAATCGGCCGAGGTGACCTGCGAATTGATGCGTGCCACGGGACTCGATAATGTCACCCTGCTGCGCTCCGGCGATTCCAACCCTTATGCCTATGGCGAATGGCTCGGCGATCCGGGCAAGCCGACGGTGTTCCTCTACGCCCATCACGATGTCCAGCCGGTCAACTTTGCCGCCGATTGGCTATCGGATCCCTGGACGCTGACCGAGCGCGAGGGCCGGCTCTATGGCCGGGGCGCCGCCGACGACAAGGGGGCCATCGTCGTCCAACTCGGTGCCATCGCGGCCTATCTCAAGACGGCGGGTTCCCTGCCGGTCAACGTGAAGATGCTGGTCGAAGGCGAAGAAGAAGTCGGCTCCAAGAATTTGGACGCTTTTTTCAAGGAACACAAAGAGCGCCTGCAATCGGATGTCATCGTCGTTTGCGACACCGAGAACATCGACACCGGCATCCCCAGCATCACCTATTCGCTGCGCGGCATCGTCGCCTGTCTGGTCGAGGTCGAAAGCGCCACCAAGCCGGTCCACAGCGGCATGGCCGGCGGGATGCTCGCCGACGCGGCCATCGCGCTGAACGTGATCCTGGCGCGGCTTTACTGGAAGAACGGCAAGCTGCCGATTCCCGGCTTCTACGACAAGGTGCGCAAGCTGACCGGCCCCGAACGGCGTGCCTTTCGCAAATTGCCCGGCGACGACGCGAGTTGGCGGCGCGATCTGGGAGTTTTGGAGGGCGTCCAATTCGCGACCGAGAGCAAGACGCATCCCTATGAGCAGACTTGGCGCCGGCCGGCCATCACCGTGATCGCCCAGGAGGCCAGCTCGATCAAAGGCGCGTCGAACCAGGTGCTGCCGAAGGCGTCGGCGATCGTCAGCTGCCGCATCGTGCCCGATCAGGAACCGGCGGAAGTCTTCGAGCAGATTAAAACCACGCTGACTGAGAACCCGCCCTGGGGCGTGCGTGTGCGCGTGAGTCCCGCCGGATCGGTGAATTGGTGGATGACGAACCCCGAGGGCCCGGCTTTCGAGGCCGCGCTGAAGGCGCTAAAGAAAGGCTTCGGCACCAAGCCTGTGGCCATCGGCTGCGGCGGCTCCATCGGCTTTGTCGGCCCGCTCGCCGAGCTGTTCGGCGGCGCCCCGGCCCTGCTGCTGGGCATCGAAGACCCCAAGACCAACGCCCACGCCCCCAACGAAAGCCTCCACGCCGACGACTTCCGCAAGCTCACCGCGTCGATCACCCACCTTTTCGACAACCTCGCCAACTTGCCGGATGGTAAAGTGAAGTAAGTTGAGCCAGGAAGGAAAACGAACCACGGATTACACGGATCACACGGATAAGACTAAGAGAGATCGGTCGCAGCCGTGCCGCTGCCCTTTCCTATCGGTGTTCGATCCGTGTTTCATCCGTGGCTCTGTATTCCGCATTTCCATTGGCCCCGCGGCAAATTTATTTCTAATATCAATAGCAACACACCGTCATTTTTCGGCTCCACGGATTCACACGCGAACTATCCATGAACACTTTTGCCGTCTCGATGATGCTCCTGGGCCTGGCCCTGACGCTGGTCCTTTCCTGCTTTTCCATCTTCGTTCTCAAAACACCCCTGACGAGTGCCACGGGGCCGCAGCCGTGGACGCGGTTTTTTTTGGTCGCCTTGCGGTTATCCATCGGCTGGCATTTCTTCGTCGAGGGTATGGACAAACTCAATAGCGCGACCTGGTCGAGCGAGCCTTATCTGCGCGAGGCGACCGGACCGCTCGCTCCGTTCTACCGTGAACTGGCCGGCGACCGCCTGATCGACAAGCTGACTCTTGGGGAGGACGGCTCTTTTCCAGCCGCGCTCAATGACGATTGGCAGGCGTACCTCGATTCTTTCGAGAGCTTTTATGAATTGGACTCGCAACAGAAAGAAAAAGCGAAACTTTATTCAGACATGGCGAAAACAATCACGACGAACTGGTTTGAGAAAATCCCATACACCGTGCAAAAACCTTCCGAATACCCTCCTCCCCTTATGGTCCCGATGACCATGCCGGAAAGGCTCAAAGAATACCGCGTCTTAGAGGCCAAGGTTTACGAAATCGAAGACGTTCGAATTCCTAAGTACGGCTCCGAGGCATTCGCCGAGCTCAAGAAAGCCAAGGCCAATTTGAGTAAATGGCGAGCCGATCTCAAGAGTGATTTGGATAAGCAGACCCTGATTTTCAAAGAGACTTTGCGCGACGAGATATTGCTTCCCATTGCCAAACAAGCTCTCCCCCCCGAATATCAGGCCAAAGTAAATTTGAAAAACTCACCGAGAACCACCACGACCAAGGATGCCAAAGTAAGTGCCGCTGACCCGATTCCGGTGTTGCGCAACATTTATCACGAGTTAACGCTCAAGCAAGGCAATGACGCCGTCAAGCTCTCGCCCCAAGCCGCCAAGGTTTTCGAATACGCCATCGACACGCAAAAAGGAACGCGCGATTTTACCGATCCCTTGCCCGCCTCGGCCGTGCGCCCTTTCGCGCGACCAATGAGTTCGTGGAAGATGCTCGACTGGTCCGATGCGCTCGTCAAATGGGGCATCCTGCTGACCGGCATCTTTCTGCTGCTGGGATTTCTGACGCGGACCGCCTGCGTCGTCGGATGCTTTTGCTGCTGACGTTCTTCCTGGCCATGCCCCCCTTGCCCGGCTGGCCCGAAAGTCCACGGGCTGAGGGCCATTACCTTTTCATCAATAAAAACATCATTGAAATGCTCGCCTTGCTCGCGTTAGCCACCACCCGCTCAGGCCGCTGGGTCGGCCTCGATAGCTTGCTTCAGTTTCTTCGCCCCCAGCGCTGGCAAAATGCCTCACCGTCGGATAACCTGGAGAAACCGGTCAGCTTCGGCGAAGCGCCCACCATATCAATCAAATGAGTGGCGAGGGCGAGACCGGTTGGGTGGCACGCCCTGAGGTACTCCGAAGGGCGTGATCTTGGCTTCGTCGCGCCGGAGTACGTCAGGGCATGCCACCCGGCGGCGAGCGCGATATCATCCGAGCCGCGACCGTAAGGGAGCGGCCATTGCATCTAACCCCTTGGCCGCTCCCTTACGGTCGCGGCTCGGTTGTTACATTAAATCTAAGGAGGTCCGAAAGTGGCTCTCGATATGACCCCGGAACAAAAGGCGGTCGGCAAGGAGAATTTCCAGCGCGTCGTCGGCAAGCTTGCTGACGGCTCCCAGGCCGGCGGGGTCACGCGCCGACGCTTCATGCAGGGCCTGGTCGCTGCCGGCGCCGCGGTGCCGCTCACGGCTGCCGCCTACTACGGCTACAGCAACAGCGGCTTCGCGACCAAGCCCGTCAAGGCGGGCCTCATCGGCGCCGGCGACGAAGGGGGCGTCCTCATCGGCGAGCACAACCCCGCTTACGTCCAGTTCATCGCCTACAGCGACATCAGGCCCAGCAACCAGGCCCGCATCTTCACGGGTGAGCCGGTCGGCCCGCGCAAGGGCTTCAACTTCCACTATGGCAGCCGCGCCCACGACCGCATTCGCCTCTATGAGGACTATAAAAAGCTGCTCGAAAACAACGAAATCGAGATGGTCGTCATCGCCCTGCCGCTCCATTTGCACGCCCAGGTGGCCATCGACGCGCTCAATGCCGGCAAGCACGTACTGTGCGAAAAGTTGATGGCCTGGAATATCTGCTCAGTGCAAGGACATGATCCACGCCGCCGATCGGGCCGACCGGCTGCTGGCGATCGGCCATCAGCGCCACTACAGCATGCTGTATGCCCATGCGGTCGAAGTCATCAATTCCGGCGTGTTGGGCGACATCCGCCACATCCGCGCCTTGTGGCACCGCAACAACGCCACGCCCATTCTCGATGCGCAGGGCCGCGAGCAGATCGACCCGGAGACCGGCAAGACGCGCCTCAAGGATAGCTGGCGGCCCGCTGATCAAGGATGAGGACCGCCGGGCCCTCGAAAGCACGATTCGCCAGCACGGCTACAAGAGCATGAAGGAACTGGTGCGCTGGCGGCTCTTCAAGCGCACCGGCGGCGGCCTGATGGCCGAGCTCGGCAGCCATCAACTCGACGCCTGCTCCATCTTCCTGGGTAAAGTCGAAGCCGGTGGCCGTCACGGCCGTCGGCGGCAAGGACTTTTACCAGGACGACCGCGAGATCGAGGACCACGTCTATTGCACCTACGAATTTCCGGGTCGAAATTATGTGCGTGGCCAGCCGTCGCGCGACGCCAACGGCATCTGCCAGCTCAATGACCGCGTGGTCGTCACGTATTCGTCGATCAGCACCAATGCGTTCGAGCCTTATGGCGAGTGCGTCATGGGAACCAAGGGAACGATGGTCATCGAGTCGGAGCAAAACGTCTATCTCTGGGGCGGCGCCGGCCGCTCGACTGCCGTGACGGCGACGACTGCGGGCGGCGGTCCCAAGCTCGACGCCTCCTCATCCGCCGACCCCGGCGAACGCCGCGCCACCGCGACGGGCGCCGAGTCGCTCGGCAGCGCCCCTCCGAGCCGCGGCTACCGCGAGGAGATGGAGCACTTCGCCTACTGCATCAAAATGCGCGAGCAGGGCATGTCCCGCGACCGCGCCGACCTGAAACCTCGCTGCGACGGCCGGGCCGCCATGGCCGACGCCATCATCGCGCTCACGTCCAATCAAGCGATGAGACACCAGGAGCGCATCGCCTTCGAAGACAACTGGTTCAAGGACGATTCGACCAGCGTGCCGGATGGGGATATGAAGGCGGAGCAGGTGACGTAGACACAACGCACAAAGAGCCGCGCACGCAGTAAGCGGGGTTAACCATGAAAAGACCTACAACCCTGGGGGACTATTAGAATGCGTGCCCTGGCTTCTGCGCCTCCTAACCTGCTTGGCCGCGGACTCTACACGTTTCGCGAAGCCGCGCGCCTCACTGGACTTAAGCATACTCGGGTCCGAGAGTGGTTTCGGTGCCGTCCACTCGTTCATAGCGACATTGCACCGGTCGGGCACGATTTCGCCATGAGCTTTCACGATCTTATCGATGTTTTTGTCGCGGGTAGCTTGCGCGATTCTGGCATCTCGATGCAAGCGGTGCGCAGGGTTCATGAACGGATGCAATCAGACTTAGGTGTACTTCACCCGTTTTGCCATCAGGAGTTCCTTGCGGACGGCAAGCGCATCTTTGTCAAATACGGTGATGATCGGCTCGTTGACGTGCTGCGGCATCAAGGTGTGTTTGAGCAGATTATCCGACCGTTTCTCAAAAAAATGGATTACGATGCACTGACACTCCTGGCGCAGCTCTGGCGCATTGGCAGCGGCATCGTCATCGATCCTCAAATCTGCTTTGGTGCCCCGGTCGTGGAGTCCGTGAGTATTCCGACCGCGATCTTGGCGGCTTCCCTTGGCGCCAACAAAGGGGACACTGAACTCATTGCCAATTGGTACGGGGTTAAAAAAGCGGACATCCTGGCTGCAAGCCAATTCGAGCGTAGGCTGGCGGCATGAGGCTTTTTTTCGATCGGTGCATGCCTATCGCAGTCGCGAAGATGGCCCAGGCAGTCGAAGGTCAGCGCCAGGTCATTTCCCACCATGATGACGACGGCCGGTTTCATCCCGGCACTTTAGATATCGAAAGGTTTGGCCAAAGATCGTTGAAGTTGCAGCGGCGGGCAAGGGCGCCTTTATCGAGTGCGCTCCGGGGCATCGCTTGCGGTCGAGCAATTATAACTTCCCCTCTTTGCTGAGCGGAACCGCTTGCCTGCTATCCCCATCCCATTCCTCCTCGCCCCCCTCAGGATGCTCCGCGAATCCCTTCGCTTTCGCCGGCGGATGGAAGAAGAGAATCAGCAGAATGGCCGCGAACAGCGCGACGCCGGCGGGAACCAAGAACACCGAGCGGTAGTCCACCACATTGTCCACCGTGAAGTGTCGTTCCAGTTCAGGCCAAACGAAGTTACCGACAAATGGTCCAAGGCCCAGGATAAGGAAATTAAACAAGCCTTGAGCGCTGCTGCGCGCATCTTTAGGAAAGAACTCATCGACAAAAATATAAACGGTGGCAAAGTAGAAGGCATAGCAAATGCCATGAACGACGTTGACCGTGATAGCCAGGATAGGGAGCGGCGCCAACGCGAAGATGCCGAAGCGCAAGGTATGACCGAGGATGCCGATGACCATCGTCGTCCGCCAGCCGAGCTTTTTGAGGCACGTTCCCAGAACGATCATCGTGCCAATTTCCGCGATTTGGCCGATGCTCATGACGGGCATGGTCCAGTTCGGCGGCACGCCGATGGTCGTCAGGAATTTCTCGGTCAGGACGAAATACCCTTGCAGCACGGCGGCGTCAAAAAAGGTGACGATGAATAGGACCAAAAGAAACGGCACCCGCAGCAGCTTCAGCGCTTCCAACCAGGCGAATTGCTCGCCGCCGGGTTCGGCGCGGCGGGGCGGAGTATGCGGCAACAGCAGACTGAATGCCGCCAAGAGCAGCGAGGCGATGCCGGCTGCGATGAACGTATAGGAAGTCGCCTGTTGAAGTGCCGCTCCTTCCTTGGCCGTCCCGAAAACATCGCCCAGCCAGCTAACAAGCGACACCGAGCCAAAGGCAGGCACGCGGTCCCAATCGACCAGAAGGAATATGAAAGGCCACGCCGCCGCGATCCAGCCGATCGTGCCCCACAAGCGTACCAGCCCATAATCACGCTGAGCATCCTTCAGGTTGGCGAAGGCGATGGAGTTCGTGATCGAGATGGTCGGCACATAAAACAGCGAATGGATCAGCATGAGAATGAAAAACGGCCAAAAATCGCTGACAAAAGCCACTCCCAAGATCGCTACACCACCTATCAAGTGGCTAAAGGCCAAGAACTTTTCCGCCGCGAAATTGCGATCGGCGAACTGCGTGCTGAAAAACATGGCCGTGATGGACGCCACGGCAAACGCATTGAGAATCAACGATTGCTCGAAGGTCGTGAACTGCAAGCTGCTCAAGTAAGCGAAGATCTTGGGAAGCCAGGCGCCCCAGATGAAGAACTCCAGGAACATCATGACCGACAATTTGTTACGCACCGAGTGAGTCATCGCGAAGGCCCCAAGGAAGTTCCGTGCATTAGCAGTGAAATGTAAAAGACCGCCCGCCGTGCCGCAACGCCAAAAGCGAAAAAATTATTCGTTTCATGGTTAGCCGCGACGCGCAGCGGAGCGCGGCTCGGCGCCATCCCACGCGCTCCGCTGCGCGTCGCGGCTAAACGTTGGAGTCGCCATGCATAAACCCTAGAATAAGCGCGTCCCCTTCATCCGGAGCGTCCTTCATGCACGTCGATCTTTACGGCATCACTTTCGAGACGCCGCGCGTCACTTGTTATCTCTGGTCGCCCTGGCGCGCATCGGCGCTCGAGCATCGGCTCTTCGATGCGGTGCGTCAATTGGAAGGGGTCACGGTCGAGGAAGAAGGAGACGAGGTGCGCGCACATATCTCCCAGGCGAAATCATGGAAGCCGGCGCTCGAACGCGGTCGTGCGCGTGCTCAAGGGCTGGCAAGAGGAAGCGGACCAGGGACGCGAACGCAGGGGCTGGCGCTGGCTGCTCGAAGGAGATACCGACGACACCGGCTACGACCACACCGGCGAACCCGCCGGGTTGTGGGCTTTCTTGCGCGTCAGCGTGGACCGTGGCAATCTGGAAGAGCCGGACAAGGCCGAAGACATCGACCTCAACGGTTTCGGCATGCGCGTCTGGCCCGTCAACGGCAAATGACGAAGGACGAATAATGTGGAAACGGCTCTCCTGAGCCGTTTTTTTATAGGACGGCTCAGGAGAGCCGTCCCACATACTAGGCCGCTAAATAAACTCGTTCCGGCCAGCTCGATAAACTCATGCTCCGCGAGATGGATCGCCATCACCGGGCATGGTGCCTTGCGGACGACCTTCTCGGCGACACTACCGAGCAGCAAATGAGCCAACCAGCCGCGGCCGTGCGTGGCAATGACGATCAAGTCGATGTTCTGGTCATGCGCATAGGCGACAATCTCTTCGATCGGCGAACCTTCGCGCACTTCGGTATGGACGACCAAATGAGCCAGATTATTTTCTTCAATTAGCTTATCAAGCGCCGCGCGCGCGTTGGCGGTCAGCGTGGCCGCCGACGGCAACACGGGCACCATGACTGCATCGGCCTGGTAGACGGACAAGTCTTGGAAGACGTTCAAGAGATGCAATTCGGCGTTAAACTTCTCCGCCAATGCGATGCCGTATTGCAGCGCATGCCGTGAATGCTCGCTGAAATCCGTGGGCACCAGGATGTGGCGCAGGTTAATCATGTTAAGTCGCAAGCCGTGGGTTGAGGTACTCCGAAACCCGCGGATGTTAGTTTATACTCAATCCAAATACCCGCGGGTTTCGGAGTACCTCAACCCGCGGCTTGGGAAGAGCTAACCGCGCGTCAACCGCCCGAAGGCTTCGCGCAGTTGGCGGGTGATCGGGCCGGGCTTACCGGTGCCGATGACGCGGGCGTCACAACTAACGACCGGAATGATCTCGGCCGCCGTGCCAGTGAGAAAACATTCATCGGCGATGAAGACGTCGTGCCGCGTCAGTGCCGCCTCTTGCACCGGAATCTTCGCGGCGTGCGCGAGCTCCAAAACCGCTCCGCGCGTGATTCCTTCCAAAATGCCGGCGTCAATCGGCGGCGTCTTGAGCGTGCCGCCTTTGACGAGAAAAATATTGTCGCCCGAGCACTCGGCGACTTCGCCTTTGTGGTTCAGCATGAGTGATTCAAGGCAGCCGGACATGGCTCCTTCGATTTTGGCCATGATGTTATTGAGATAATTGAGCGACTTGATGCGCGGATTGACGGCGGCGGGGTGATTGCGGATCGTCGAGACGGTCGCGATGTCGAGGCCTTTTTCGTAAAGCTCGGCGGGATAAAGGCTGATGTCGTCCACGATGATGATGACCTGCGGATCGGACGTCTTGCGTGGATCGAGGCCGAGATAACCCGCGCCGCGCGTGACCAGCGGGCGGATGTAGCCGTTGCGCTTGTCGTTGGCGCTGACCGTCGCCAGGATCGCCTCGGTCATCTGAGAGTGACTGAGGGGAATTTCGAGCTTGATGGCCCGGGCGCTCTCAAAGAGGCGATTGACGTGCTCCTTGAGCCGAAAGACTTTGCCTTCGTAGATGCGAATGCCCTCGAAGACCCCGTCGCCATACAGCAAGCCATGGTCATAAACGCTGATCTTGGCGTCCGCCTTGTCGAAAAATTTGCCGTTGATGTAGACCTTGGGAGTCATGCGTATGTCCTTGGAATATCAAGCCGCGGGTTGAGGTACGCCGAAACCCGCGGGTTTCGGCGTACCTCAACCCGCGGCTTGAATAGATATTACCTCATTTTAATTGACGGCGGCGGCGATGTCGAACGGGATGGGGGCAATCTTTTCGTTTTCGACGCGTCCCTCGACCAGGCGAACGATGCGATCGGTGTCGCGGACGATGTCGAGATTGTGCGTGACCATGACGATGGTGAGGCCCTCTTGGCGATTGAGATCGCGCAGCAGGTCGATGATCTGGGCGCCGTTGCCGGCGTCGAGGTTGCCGGTCGGCTCATCGGCGAGGAGGACGCGCGGATGATTGACCAGGGCGCGGGCGATGGCGGCACGCTGCATCTCACCGCCGGAAAGCTCGCGCGGGCGGTGCTTGAGGCGATGACCCAGACCGATACGCTCGAGCAATTCGGTGGCTCGCCGGCGCAGTGTCCGCCGGTTCCAGAACCAACCGGCGACCGAGTGCGCGATCATCTGCGGCATGAGCACGTTGTCGAGCGTGTTGAGCTCAGGCAGCAAGTGATAAAACTGAAAGATGAAGCCGAACGTTTGGTTGCGGAGCTTATCGCGCTCCTCGGCCGACAGGTTGTCGATGCGCCGCCCCGCCAAATAAATGGCCCCGTCGTCGGGTTTGTCGAGCGTGCCCAGAAGGTGGAGCATGGTGCTCTTGCCCGAGCCGGAGGCGCCGAGGACGGAGAGGAATTCACCCTCATGCACTTCCAGATTGACGCCGCGCAAAACTTGGACCTTGTCCGCGCTGCGGCGATAAGTCTTGTGCAGATTGTCGGCGCAGGACAGGGGGGGGAATCGTGCATGGGGAATCGTCCTCCGTCCGAGCCGCGTGGTTGAGGTAGTCCGAAACCCGCGGGTTTCGAAGTACCTCAACCACGCGGCTTGGATAAGTTTACTCATAGCGCAGCGCCCGCACCGGGTGCAGCATGGCCGCGCACAGCGCCGGCAAAACGCTGAACAGGACGGCGATGAGGACCGCACCGACGTTGACCATGAACACGGTCCAGGCCTGAATGTCGGTTGGTATTTGCGTGAAATAGTAGACGCCCGGGTCGAACAGCTTCTTGCCGGTCAACTGGCCTAGCCAACCTTCGACCCGGTTGATGTTTTGCGTCAGCGCCACGCCCAACACCGTGCCCAGGCCGGAGCCGACCATCGCCCAGCAATAGGCCATAGCTCAAGAAGATTTTCATGACGCCGCCGTTGGAAGCGCCGAGCGCCTTGAGAATGCCGATGTCGCGCGTCTTCTCGGTCACGATCATGCTGAAGATGGCCAGGATGCCGAAGCCGGCCACCGCGATGATGAGAAATAGGAGCACGTTGAGAATGCCTTTTTCGATGTTGATCGCGGCCAAGAGGGCGCCTTGCTTGCCCTCCCAGGTGTTGACCGAAACCATGTCGCCCTCGAACAACACCTTCAATTCGTTCACGACGCGCTCGGCATCGTCGTCGTAGTCCTTGAGCTTGATTTGAATCGTGGTGGCCCGGTCCTCCATCGTGCGCAAGTGTTGCAAGTAATCGAGCGGCACGAAGACATAGTTCGAATCGTAATCGCTCATTTCCGACTGGAAATAATCGACGACGACAAAGCGATCGTAAACCGGGGTCAGTTTTTGGCCGCCGACCGTCGTGAGGATGACGGTGTCGCCGGGTTTGATGACGGCATATTCGTCGAATTTTTTGAGTGGGTCTTTCGACAGCACGCGCAGGTTGGCGATCAGATTGCCGACGATGACCCCTTGCGGAATCTTGATCTCGCTCGGCGGCGGCTGCGGCGGCGGGATCGCCTCTGGATCGGCCGGCAGAATGATCCGACTTTGCCGCTCTAGGCCCTCTTCCTCGCGCTGTTTGATAGTATTGCCGGGCGTTCTCGGGCAAGTCAAAGGTCGGCGTCACCTTATTGGCCGGGTTCACCAGGTATTCGTTGAAGCCGCCGACGAGCGACCGCGCCTTGGGATCGACGCCGATGAGGCGCACGAGCCGCATGACCGGCTCGCCGCCGAAGTGCTGATACTGGAGCATGGCGAAGGTTTCGAGGGTGGCATCCATCGCCTGGATGCGCGGGCCGAGGAAAGGGTGGCGGTCGAATGCGAGCCATTTTGCCTTGCGGATCGGCGAAGCCTTCCATGCCATGCGCTTCGACGACGATGTCGGACAACAAGCCGTGCAGCCGATCGCGCAGCTTGGTGCTGAAGCCGCTCATGACGCTGTTGACCACGATCAAAGTGGCCACGCCAAGCGTCACGCTGATGATGCACGCCAACGCGAGATAGCGCGTTTTGAGATAACGCCAGCAAAGGAGGAGTTTGTACATGAGAACATCCGTGTTTTGTGGTCTCTCCGGATACCAACCCGAAGCGTCAGCGAGGGATCTTCAAGCGTAAGCGAGGGATCCCTCGCTTACGCTTCGGGTTAGTATCCGCTGGATCATTTCTCTGGCGCAAAAGCGGAAATAAAATCACATCGCGAATCGTCTGCGTGTTCGTCAACAGCATGAGCAGCCGATCGATGCCGAGGCCCAGTCCGCCGGCGGGCGGCATGCCGTGCCGCAGGGCGCGGATGAAATCCTCATCCATCTTGGCCATCGACTCTTCCTCGGGCAAACCGGCCAGCTGCTGGCGAAACGTCGCTTCTTGCATGACCGGATCGTTGAGCTCGGTGTAGGCGTTGGCGAGCTCCATCCCTTGGACATAAAGCTCGAAGCGCTCGGCAATGTTGGCTTGACCCTGCTTTCCGTTTGGTGAGTGGGCACAGCTTCGCGGGATAATCATAGACGAACACCGGCCCGACCAGCTTGTGCTCGACCTTGTGCTCGAAAAGCTCGTGAACCAAAACATCATGATCCTTCGGCGCTGACGTGCCGGCTTTCGCGTCTTTGAGTTCAAGCGGGATGTGCGCCTCGACAGCCTGGCTGCGCACGCCGTCAATGTTGTCCATGTCAACGCCGACGTGTTCTCGAAACAAGCCGGCGTAAGGGACCCGCTGCCAGGGTGGCGTGAAGTCAATCGTGGTTTCGCCGAACGGAAGTACGGTTCCCGCGCCGAGCATTTGCACACAGGCGACGATGAGCCCTTCGGTGAGGTCCATCATGGTTTCATAGTTGCCATATGCCTGATATAGCTCCAGCATGGTGAATTCGGGGTTGTGCTTGGCATCGATGCCTTCGTTGCGGAAGACTCGGCCGATCTCAAACACTTTTTCGATCCCGCCAACCAGCAGGCGCTTGAGGTGCAATTCCAGAGCGATGCGGAGGAATAGGTCGATGTCGAGGGCATTGTGGTGCGTGATGAACGGCTTGGCCGCCGCCCCGCCAGCGATGGAATGCAACGTGGGCGTGTCCACTTCCCAGTAACCCTGCTCCTCCAAATAGGAGCGGATGCGGCGAATGATCTTGACGCGCTTGGCCGCCCGGTCCAGCACATCGGGATTGTAGATGAGGTCGAGGTAGCGGTGGCGCAGCCGGAATTCCACGTCCTGCATACCGCCCCACTTATCGGGATGCGGTTGCAGCGATTTGCCCAGCATGGTGAGTTTGTCGACAAAGATCGTCGGCTCTCCCATGCGCGTCTTGTGGAACTCTCCCTCGACGCCGATTAGGTCGCCCAGATCGAGGTTTTTCGCGACGATCCAGCCCTGCTCCCCGACTTGTTTTTGGCCAAGCATCACCTGCACCCGGCCCGTCCAATCATGAATATCGAGAAAGTAGCTTTTGCCCTGGCCCCGCCGCTGGATGATTCGCCCCGCCGCCTTCACACGTGGTCGCTGACCTTCAGGAAGACCGGCAGGCAAGGCGCGCACTGCCGCAATCGGCTGGTGGCCGTCAAAACGTTGTCCCCAAGGATCGACCTTCGCAGCTTCGATGCGCGCGCAATTTATCGGCGCGGCTAGCCTCAAAAGTATCAGGGGCATCGGACACGGAGATTGGCTTTCGCTTTGAAGAAACCGACCACGCGGCAAGTCGCTGTCGAGTTATGGATTTTAGCCAACCGGCCCAACGTGTCAATTGCAAGCAGAGTTGCGCAATCGCCACATCACCAGCGCCTTTTGGTCACCCCTCGTTTAGGACGTGATCCCCGAGGGTGCCATGCTCATGGTACTCCATGAGCATGCATTCGAAAGTGCCCCATCGCGACCACAACGACGTCATCGCATGCTCATGGAGTACCATGAGCATGGCACCCCAGCGCTTACGCTTACGGCTCGCCAAATGCTCACGACGTGATTGCCCCCTCCGACGCCGAATGCACTGTCTTGGCATATTTCGCCAAGACGCCGCGCGTCTCGCGTGGCGCCGGTTTCGCCCAGCCGGCTTTGCGTTTGGCCCAGTCCCCCTCGCTCACCGCGGCTGACAACTGTTTTTTATCCGCGTCAATCGTAACGGAATCGCCGTTTTTGAGGAAAGCGAGCGGCCCGCCCACCCAGCTTTCGGGCGCGACATGGCCCACGACCAGGCCGTCGGGTGCCGCCGGAGAAGCGGCCATCGGTGATGAGGCCGATCTGCTCACCCAGGCCCTGGCCGGAAAGGGCGGCGGTGACGGACAGCATCTCGCGCATGCCGGGTCCGCCGACCGGCCCTTCGCCGCGGATAACGATGATATCGCCGGGCACGATTTGGCGAGCCTGGATGGCGGCGAAACAGGCTTCCTCGCCGTCGAAAACCTTGGCGGGGCCGGTGATGCTTCGCTTCTTGAGGCCGGACACCTTGGCGACCGCTCCCTCCGGGGCGAGATTGCCTTTGAGAATGACGATGTGGCCCTTGGCGTGCATCGGCGCATCGACCGGCTTGATGACGGTTTGCTTGCGCTTGTAGATCGAGTCGATGTTCTTCAGATTGGCGGCGAGCGTTTTGCCGGTCACGGTGATGCAGTCGCCATGCAGCAAACCGGCGTCGAGCAAGGCGCGTAGCACGGCCGGCGTTCCGCCCGCCTTATGCAGGTCGTGCATGACGTATTTGCCGCTCGGCTTGAGGTCGGCCAGGTCGGGCACCTTGTCGCCCAGGCGGTCGAAATCGGCCAAGGTCCAGGGCACATTCGCTTCACGGGCGATGGCCATCAGATGCAGGACGGCGTTGGTCGAGCCGCCCAGCGCCAACACGAATGTGTAGGCGTTTTCCAGAGATTGCCGCGTGATGATGTCGCGCGGCTTGATATCTTGCTCGATGAGGCGCACCAGCATTTGCCCGGCGAGAAAGGTTTCACGCTCCTTGGCGGCCGACACCGCCGGATTGCTGGCGTCATAGGGCAGCGACATGCCCATGGCCTCGATGGCCGAGCTCATGGTGTTGGCGGTGTACATGCCGCCGCACGAGCCCGCGCCGGGGCAAGCCTCGCATTCGACGTGATGGACGCCGGCTTCGTCGAGTTTGCCGGCTTGAAATTGGCCCACGGCCTCGAAGATGGAGACGATGTCGATGTCGGCGCCATCGACGCCCGTGCCGGGCAAGATGCTGCCGCCATAGACGAAGATGCTGGGAACGTTCAGCCGGGCCATGCCCATGAGGCAGCCGGGCATGTTTTTGTCGCAGCCTCCCAGGGCGAGGATGCCGTCGTGGTTCATGCCGCCGGCGACGACCTCGATGCAATCGGCGATGACTTCGCGAGAGACGAGGCTATAGCGCATACCTTGATGGCCCATCATGATGCCGTCGGAGGCCGTCGGAGCGCCGAAGACTTGGCCGACGCCGCCGCCGGCGCGGATGCCTTCGAGCCCTTTGCGCGCCAGGCGATCGAGATGGGCGTTGCAGGGGGTGATGTCGCTGTGCAAGTTGGCGACGGCGATCATGGGTCGATCGAAATCGTCGTCGTGAAAGCCGACCGCCCGCAGCATGGCTCGATTGGGTGCCCGGCCCATGCCTTCGGTGGTCAAGAGGCTGCGGCGGCGGTCGGCTGGCATGGATGTCTCTCCTCGTGGTCTGGGCGTGCGGTTCGGTGGGAATTTGTTCAAATTATAGGAAGGAGTGAGTTTTGGCGAGCCAAGCCGCGCGGTTGAGGTACTCCGAAACCCGCGGGTTTCGGAGTACCTCAACCACGCGGCTTGCAGAGGAAACACTAATTTGTATCAATCGTAAACGAATCCACCTTGATCTCCACGCGCTGCCGCCCTCCCATCACGCGGCGGACATACCAGCGCAGGCCGCCGGTTTTCTGGTCATCGAAGATGCCGCGGACGTAGGTCTTGGGACTGCCCGGCTCACTGTCGATTTGCATGAACTTCTCGATGAAGTTGAAGAGCCCGTCCATGCCGCGATACGGATACCGCTCCGCCGGCTCCGGTTGGCCGTTGTATTTGGATTCGACCACGCGGCCGTGACGGACCTCCACCCAATAATGATCCGGCTCGGGCTCTTCATTGACTTGAATCGTGTAGGCAAGCGTGTAGTCGCGCGGCCCATGCTCCGTCCACATCTTCCGGGCGGCCTCAAGTTGCTCGGGCTTGAGTTGTTGGCGGAGATTGAAAGTTATGAGAACAACGGTCGCCAAGATCGCCAGGGCGCCAACGACCACGAAGAACCAAATCCAGCGGCGATTCTTTTTGACGGGGTGCGCAAGACTTTCTCCCTCCCTTGCGAAGGGGGGGCCGGGGGGGGGTTCTTGCGGCGAGGGCTGGTTGGAGTTTTCGGCCATGGGATGATTATCAAAGCCCCCATTCGCATCAAATTAAGCGTCTTTCAAGAGCCGTGGCCGGGGTCGGTACTCCGACCCCGGTTTTCTTGCGATGAACGCTGTACTGAATGTTTAGCCATGGTTTGGAAATTTAGCAGGTTGGGGTAAATCCGGGGTCGGAGTACCGACCCCGGCCACCGACCCCCCTTTGCAGGGGAGGAGCAATCAATTACCGTGGTATCGCGAACGTCTCCGGTAGTTCCGCTTTGGCGATCACGACCACTCCCTGCTCCGTGATCGTAAAACCGCGGCGGCGGTCGTTTTCCAAATCATAGCCGATGGTGGCGCCGGCGGGTATCTTCACGTCCTTGTCGATGATGGCTCGGCGAATGCGCGCGTGCCGGCCCACGTCGACGCCGCTGAACAGGATCGAGTTCTCGACCAGGGCATAGCTGTTGACGCGCACGTTCGGCGAGAGAATGCTGCGGCGGACGTGGCCGCCGGAGATGATGCAGCCCTGGCAGACCATGCTGTCGTGGGCCTCGCCGCGGCGGCCCAGATCGGCGGAGCCTTCATCGCGAAAGACGAACTTCGGCGGCGGCAACTGCGGCTGATGGGTGCGGATCGGCCATTCGCGGTCATAAAGATTGAGCACGGGGTCGACTTCGATCAGGTCCATATTAGCCTGGTAATAGGCGTCCAGCGTGCCGACGTCGCGCCAATACGGCGTCGCCTTGCGGTTTTTGTCGCGGAAGCGGTAGCCGTAAACTTTGTGGTTGCGGATGATGTTGGGAATGATGTTTTTGCCGAAATCATGATCGCTGTCGGGCCGGGTCGCGTCTTGGCAGAGAAGCTCATACATGAGCCGGGCGGTGAAGACGTAGATGCCCATCGAGGCCAGGATATGGTTGGGATCGCCCGGCATGGGGTTGGCTTCTTTGGGTTTTTCCTGGAAGCCGATGATCCGGCTATCGTTATCGACTTGCATGACGCCGAAATGGACGCTGTCACGCACGGGCACGTTGATGCAGCCGACCGTCAGATCGGCCCCTTTTTCCAGATGGGCGCGAATCATGTCGCTGTAGTCCATCTTGTAGATGTGATCGCCGGCCAGGATCAGCACATAGCGCGGGTCGGCTTTTTCGATGGTGTAAATGTTCTGGTAGATGGCATCGGCGGTCCCCTTGTACCAATGCTCGTCGATACGCTGCTGGGGGGGCAACACTTCGACGTATTCCTGCAACTCGCGCGACAAGAACTCCCAGCCCGCCGCGATGTGGCGATCCAGGCTGCGGGCCTTGTATTGAGTCAAAACCAAGATCTTGCGCAAATCGCTGTTGATGCAATTGGATAGCGTAAAGTCGATGATGCGATAAAGGCCGCCGAACGGGACCGCCGGCTTGGCGCGATCGCGCGTGAGCGGTTCCAGGCGTGTCCCCTTGCCCCCTGCCAAGATCAATGTCAGCACATCTTTCACGATACGGGCCTCCCTGTTAATCCAAAAACTCGCGGCAAATCCATGTCGTGGTGGCCGGGTCTTTGATTGGGTGGCACGCCCTGAGGTACTCCGAAGGGCGTGGTTTCACGCTCAGCCACGCCCTTCGGAGTACCTCAGGGCGTGCCACCTTTTTTCGACACGCTCATATCCAACGCACTTTTCCTGACACCCAACGCATTGTTGCGCGGCTGTTTCCTGCTCGCAATAGAAAACCGAGTCATCGTTGGCATTTGTGGAAAAACGCATGAAGTCGCAGCTACGTATAACGTCTTGCATCTTTCGATGTATAGCGCCGCGCAAAACGATCGCGCACGCTGACCCGCGCCGCCTCGCCGAGGCGTTGCCGCAGATCGTCATCTAAAAACGCCTCGCCGCGCGGCACGCCAGCGCCGTTTTGTCGCCGGGCGGCACGAGCAAGCCGTTGACGCCATCGACGATGATTTCCCGAAAATGCGGCAAATTCGTGGCAATGACCGGCCGGCCCGCGGCCATCGCTTCGAGCGCGACGTGACGGCCGGTCGCCGTCAGGCTTGGCACCCAGCACATATCCGCCCCTGCCAAGCGCTCCGGCGCATCGGCGCGAGCGCCTGGGAGATGCAAATGGTCGTGATAATAAGCAGCCTGGCGGAAACGCCGCAGAGTGGCTAGCGCAGGTCCGCCGCCGATGATTTCCAAGTGCAAATCGGCAAAAGGATACGTCAAATAGTCCGCGGCCCGCAGCGCTTCGCGAAAACCTTTGTGGTCGTGCAAATTCCCCACGCAGACGATGCGGCGGCTCGCGCTTTGCGGATGCGCTCGCAATCGGCCGGTCGAAAGTGGGTGGGATCGGCACTCCCGGTGGAATCACTGTGACATGCTTGGGGCCAAAGCCCAATCGTTCCAGCCCGGCGCCTTCCGCCGCATCGCTGGCGATGATTTGGGCCACGCACCGAAGCAACCGGCAATCCCACCTTCCCAGGTTGCGGCTGCCGTTGATCCATCGGCAGCGCCTGGCTGACGATGCAGCGGCCAAGAAATCGGCGACTGGCCCACGCCAAGGCGCGCACCGCCGGAAGCCGCCACGCGTGGATGCAGTCGGGATCGAGGGTCGTAACGAGGCGGCGCAAACGCCAGAATGGGCGCGGATCGAAGGGCCGATTCGAGCCCAGCGAATGGACCACGACCCCTGACCGGCGCCACGCATCCAAGCCGGCGCCCGTGCCCTGGAAACGTGCAAACGTGAATCTGCCCCAAGCCGGTGAACGCGCGACTTAGCAGAGCCGCCTGGGTCGCCGGCCCGCCGTATCCAAGGGATGGCAACAGATAGAGGATTTTCATGAAAACCGTCCTTGGCTGCGGCGCTAGAGCATTGGCGACACGGTCAGCGGGCTTCCCCGTTGAGCACTGCGATGTACGGCAAATGCCGAAACTCGTCGTTGAAGTCCAGTCCATAGCCAACGACGAAGGCATTAGGAATATCGAAACCGACGTAATCGGGTAGAAGTGTCTTTTGTTGGCGGCCGATCTTGCGCAACAACACTCCTACCCGCAGCGAGGCGATTCCCAGGCCGCGCAAATGCTGCACCAAGTAGCTGAGCGTTTGGCCCGGTATCGAGAATATCGTCCAGCAACAGCACATGCCGGCCATGCACGTCGGGCAGCAACTCAGGAGCGACATGCAGTGCGCCCGCTGTCGTCGTGGCGCCGCGATAGCTCGACGCCTGAATGAGCCCGATGCGCAGCGGCAAATCCAAATGGCGCACGAGATCGGCCAGGAACATCAAGCTCCCCGTCAGAACGCCGACGATCGTGACCGGCCGCTCGCGAAAATCCCCGGCGATCTGCCGGGCGAGGTCGGCGATGCGCGTTCTGGATTTGCTCGGCGCTCGAAAGGACATTCATGGTCCTTATTGAACACAAAAGAGGCAATCAAGGAAAGAGATGTCGAGGAATCCCCAATGCCAGGTTACCCATCTTGAGGCCTTGCCCGCATTGTCCGTTTTTTCGTTGTTTTCGCTAAACTCTGATTTATGCGGTCCTTCGTTCCAGCCGATAAGAATGGATGAATCGGTAGAGTCAAGCCCAAAATACATTCCGAGCGGGCACTTGGCCGCGCGGACTGTTTTTCGTGCCGTGGAAGGAGACCCGTCCCATGGTGTGGTCGAACTGGCGAGGGACCGTGGCGGTGACGTTGGCCTGGGTCGGCTTGGCCTGGAGCCAGGCGCCGACGTCGACGACAGCCCCGGCGTCCGGCGAGCGCATCATGACGGTGCATGAGAACGGTAAAAGCATCCGCTGCCGCATCGTATCGACGTGGCGCACCACCGAAGGCGCGCAAGCTTATCAGCTCCAAGCCCTGGAATCAGGTGAAGCCATAACCATCGTCGAAGACGGTCCGGCTGCGTCCGTCGAGGAACCCACGTTGGTAGGAAAAGTCGAAGGCCCTGCCGATGCGCATTTTTCACTGGGGCCGCAACCGAGTGACACCCCCCGGCGTGCCCGCCGCGCCCGAGGCGATCGCCCTGGATGCGCCTGCAACGGAAGAACCCGCGATGGTCGCAGCCGAGGTGGCGCCGGTCGTCGTGGAATCGGTACATGCCGCTCCAGAAAGCGCCCGTCCGGTGTGCGCCAGTCCCGTATGTGCCAGCCCCGCATGTGCTAGTCCGGTTAGCACCAGTCCGGTAACGACAAAGGCCATCGGCAAAGATCAGATTGTTTGGTGGGAGGAAAAGAATGGCAAACGCGTGTCTCCCATGATCGTTACCGACGGCAAAAATCCTTTCGAGCACGGACCGACCATCCACACCTTGCCCAGCACCGCTTCGGTGCCAATGATCGCCGACAACGGACAGAAGTCGGCGACTGCGGCCCGCGTGCCGATCGTGGTTGACACGAGCACGACGCCAACTCAGGGCAGCGCGAAAATAGTAACGACGGCGCCAGCCACCAATACCACGAACACCGCCATTCCGAGTGCGCCGCCATCCCCGGAGGGCGAGGCCGCTGCCATGGGAACGACAGCGCCTGCCACTCGACCCATAGTCAAAGCCGCTCCTCTCAGCCCGGTCAGGACCGCGGTTATCGCCCAGGGTGCGCGTGCCCGGGTGAAAGTGCCGCACCCAAGGCTCGTGCCGAGCCAGCGCAACCAGCCGTCACCACGATGGAATTGACCGCTGCACCGCCCAAGGACGCGGGGACGCCGCCTGCGGCGCCCAATGCCGTCGCCAAAAGTCAACTTCAATACATACAGTCCGGCCCAACGCTCCAGCCTGACCTCCCCCAACCAGTGGCCAACGGCCCAACGCTGGCGGTCCAAGCAGGCAACACGGCAGGATCGGTTTCAAATAGCGTGGCAGCTTCGCAAAGCACCACGCCCCCGATTCCCGCGGTGTCGCCTCGGCTTTCGCTCGCCGAGCGCTTGCATAATCTACTCCATCCCAAGCGCGAAACCACCGTTGTGACGACGCCGGAATCGAAGCAAGTCGCGGCCAATGACGCACACATAAACACGACGCCTGTTGCGGCGGCGCCGAGCCCCGCTACCGGAACCGCGCCGTTTTCCACCGCAGCCGACCAAAGCGCCAAACCAAGCACCCTGCCACCTGTCGCGCCGACAAACACGCAAGCTATTGCAAACGCCAACCCAAGCGCTCCCCCGGTCGGCCCTCCAACCGCGGCCGCGGCGTCCCTCACCCAGGCTGCTCCCAGCGGACCGGCTCCCGAGGCCGCTCCGCAAGCACGCAGTAAAGATTGGCGCACGATGTGGGGTCAGTCGCGACGACACCAAAACCCAGGCGCCGGGCCAGTCACTTGTGGATCAGGCCTCCGCGAAGCCGAATCTCACCGGCATTCCGTCGTTGCAAAACCCGCCCGCCGGAGTTAAGTTGCCCCCCGCATCCACGGTGGATCAACAAACGGCGGATATCCTTCTCAGTCCGGAGAAGTTTGATCCTTCAGGGTCGCGCTTGATCCCCAAAGGCATCCATATGAATTCCTATCGCGGCGACCCGGCGTCGCTGATGACTAAAGCCGCGACGCCGTCCGCGACCCAGGCTGCCGCACAGGCTTCGGCGAATCAAGCCCCGCTGTTTCAAACCACAGCGATGCAGGCCCCGCCGCTGCCTGGCAAAGAGGCCCGGCCCCCCGTCGGCGCGCAATCCGTTTTGGCAGCGAATCCCAATGGGCCCGCCAGCGTGGCCTACGTTCCCGCCCCGACGGGCAATGGTCCCGATTACCGCTTGCCCGCACCGCCGGCACCTCGGCTCCCCGAGCCGGCGCAACCCAACGCCTACGCCAACGCCTTTACACCGGCGCCCGTCCGTCCGCAGAACGCCACGGCGACCAATGCATTCAGCAACATGAACGTGCAGCCGAGTCGCGATGCAGGTGGCTCAAAACATCCCGCAATCGCCTTCCAGCAATTCCAACTTTGGCGCCGGCACTTACCAACCGAATCCGATGGCCCAGGGCTATCCGATGGCGCCCGGCTATCCCCCCAATCCCAATGTCATGATGGCCCAGGGTGTGCCTAACCCTTACTACTACGCGTCTCAAGTCCCAATGCAGGCGCCGCCACTGCCGACTCCTCCCGTGGCCCAGGCCAACTTCCCGCAGCCGTATGGCGGACCGCAGTTCTCCAATTCGCCGCAGGCACGGCAATCCGTGCAGCCGGCGCAATATAATCCGGCGCCGGCCGCGCAGACCACAACGAACACAACCATGGATCGGCGACCGGCTTCGCCGAACGCCGGCTCCAACGCCGAACTGATCCAGGTCCTCAAGGTGCTCCGAGAATCGCCCTATCCCGCGCAGCGCGAGTGGGCCTCCAATACGCTGGGCACCTACGATTGGCGCGCTCACCCCGAAATCGTGCAACTCCTCTTGCAGGCCGCCCAGCAAGACCCGGCAGCCACCGTCCGCGCCAGTTGCGTCTACAGTCTCGCCCACATGAACGCCGCCAGCGAACCCGTCCTCAGCACCCTTTACATGCTCCGCAATGACGGCGATCCTCGCGTCCGCCAGGAAGTTGAGCAAGCCCTGGTGCGCCTCAAGAATTAGTGGCGCGGGGCGGGAACGAGTGGCGAGGGCGAGTGGCGAGTGGTGAGAACGAGATGGTTTTTTTCGCTGGGTGCCATGGGCAGCTTGTCTGCCCGTGTGAACCCCGTGCAACCACCGTCCCCCCGCACGGGCAGACAAGCTGCCCGTGGCACCCCACTTTGCTTGCCCCTCACCTCTCACCGGTCTATTCTTTTACTCGCCTCTCGTCTCTCGCCCCTCGCCCCTCTAATTTAACCGTATTATCCACGGACGAGGCCGCCATGATTCCGCTTAATTTGGAAGGCAAGATCGCGCTGGTTACCGGCGTCGGCGACAACATGAGCTTTGCTTGGTACATCGCCAAGGCTTTACAGGCTGCCGGCGCCCGGCTCGTGTTCGCTTCTCATCCGCGCATGGTGAACATCGTCAACAACTTGCTGGACAACGACAAGCCCGACGATGTCAAAGCACGCGAATTGCCGTTTGGCGGCGGCAGCCTGCGGCCCGAGATGGTGCTTGCCTGCGATGTCGCCTACGACAGCATGGACGATGTCGATGAAAAGACCCGCAACGACCGCCGCTGGAACAAGCACGGCGATTTCACCATCAAGGGCATGATCGACCAGGTCGCCCCCAAATTCGGCGGCATCGACATTCTGATTCACAGCATCGCGTTCAGCGCCGAAATCAAAAACAAAGCTGTCGACACCAGCCGCAAGGGGTATCTGAACGCTTTAAGCGTCAGCGCCTATTCGCTCACCGCGTTGGCGCGCGCCTGTGCTCCGCTCATGGAAAATCGTCCGGGCGGCGCCGCGATTCTAGGACTGAGTTATTTGGGAGGCGACCGCGTGGTGCCCCATTATGGCGGCGGCATGTCGACGGCCAAGGCAGCCCTGCAAATCGACGCCAAGCAGTTGGCCCACAACCTGGGAAGCAAGAATATCCGCGTCAACATCATCTCGGCCGGCCCGTATGCGTCGCGCGCCGCCAGCGCCATCGGCGACATGGATCAAATGATCAGCTATGCCGCCCAACGTTCGCCGTTGCCGCGCGGCATCGCACCTGAGGAAGTCGCCAACGCCGCCGTCTTCCTGTGCAGTCCGCTCGCGTCGGCCATCACCGCCCAGGTCGTCTATGTCGATTGCGGGTACAGTTCGATGGGGGTTTAAGCGCGCTTCAGTGCTGGCGAGCCGGGAGCGTTAGCGGCCGGTGGTTCTTGACACGAATCGCGGGTTCTATCACCGGTCGCTAAGGCTCCCGGCTCGCCAGGGAAATGAAATCGATGCCCGCCCCTTCCTCCGAGCCGCGAAATCCATTTTATCTGCTCCTGCTTTTATCCAGCTTGGTCTTCGTCTTGACCGCCCTGGCGTGCGCCGTCGTGCCCGTCCTTGAGGAAAAGGCCAAGGAAGCCGGCGAGATTCCCCCGCCATCGTCGTTCCGCGATGCACTGCGCACCGACGGGATCAAGTGGCTTCTCTACGAAGTTGTCGTTATGATGATCTTCGGCCTGGCCAGCATGGGTCTGGATCGCTGGCGGCGGTATAAGAAGGAACGCTCGCAACCCCCCCCGGCCCCCCCTTCGTAAGGGGGGGAGAATGCCATGTCCACCGCTGCAAAAACGTGCTTTGGAACTGCGTCAACTTCTCGAATACCACAATCGCCGCTATTACGTCGACGCTCAGCCCGAAATCTCCGACCGCGAGTATGATGCGCTCCTCGCGGAACTCAAGCAGATCGAAACGGACCATCCTGAACTCGCGACGCCCGACAGTCCGACGCAGCGCGTCGGCGGCCAGCCCATCGAAGGCTTTCGCACCGTGCGCCATCGCGAGCCGATGCTTTCCATCGACAACACCTATAACCCGCTGGAACTGCGCGAGTTCGATCGCCGGGTCAAGAAATTGCTGGGGGGCGAGGCTGTCGTTTATGTCGTCGAGCTGAAAATCGACGGCGTGGCCATCTCGCTGACTTATGAGGATGGCCTGTTCACGGTCGGCGCCACGCGCGGCGACGGCGAGCAGGGCGACGACGTCACGCACAATCTCAAGACCATCCATGGGTTGCCGCTCAAGCTGCCCGAAAAGATACCGCTCTTCGAGGCGCGCGGCGAAGTCTACATGAATCGAGAGGACCTCGCCAAGCTCAACCGCGACCGCGTCGCCAAGGGCCTGGAGCCGTGGGCCAACCCGCGCAACTCGGCCGCCGGCGCGCTCAAACTGCTCGATCCGCGCGAGTCCGCCAAGCGCCGGCTGCGGCTATTCACGTATTCGCTGGGCGCGGATGAGGGCCTCGATGTGCGAACGCACACTGCAGGCCCTCGATTTGCTTAAGCGTTTCGGCTTTCCAGTCAATCCGCATATTGCGTCGTTCGAAAACATCGATGGCGTCATCGCCTATTGCGAAAGCTGGCACGAGAAGCGCAATGAGCTTCCCTACGACACCGACGGCATGGTCATCAAGGTGGACGATTTTGGCCAGCGGCGCCGGCTGGGATCAACGTCCAAATCGCCGCGCTGGGTGGTGGCGTTCAAGTTCGCCGCTGAGCAGGCGTTGACCAAGCTTTTGAGCATTGATTTGCAAGTCGGCAAGCTGGGAACCTTGACCCCCGTCGCCAATCTGGAACCCGTGCGTTTGGCGGGAACCAAGGTGAGCCGGGCATCGCTCCACAACGCCGAATTCATCAAGACCAAAGACATCCGAGTCGGCGACATGGTACTCGTGGAAAAAGCCGGCGAGATCATCCCGTATGTGGTTCGCTCCGAGCCCGGAGCGCGGACCGGCCAGGAGAAAGTGTTCACCTTCCCCAAGATGTGCCCGCACTGCGGCAGCGCGGTGGAACTGGACAAGCACGGCACCTTTTACCGTTGCACCGGCGGCAAGAACTGCGTGGCCCAAATAAAAAACATTCTCCGCGCCTATGCCCGCCGCAATGCCATGGACATCGAAGGGCTCGGCATCAAGATCATCGATCAACTGGTCGACAGCGGCCTGGTCAGCAGCATTCCCGACTTATATCGCTTGACGCTGCCCCAACTGCTCGAGCTGGAACGCATGGGCGAGAAGTCCGCCCAGAACTTGTTGGATGGACTCGCCGCCAGCAAGCAACGTGGCCTGGCGCGTTTACTGGCTGGCCTGGCGATCCAGCACGTCGGCGATAGCGTGGCTGACTTGCTCGCCCAGGAGTTTGGCTCCATCGACGCTTTAATGAGCGCCACCGAAGCGCGGTTGGCGGAAATCAACGGCATCGGCCCCATCCTCGCCGAAAGCATCCATGCGTATTTCCAGAGTCCGGCCGGCCATAAGATCATCGAGGAATTGCGCGCGGCAGGTCTAAAACTGACCGAAGACCGGCGCCCGACCGCGCCCAAGGCCGGCGCCGATTTGACCGGCAAGTCCGTGGTCGTGACCGGCACTCTCAAAAACTACCAGCGCAAAGAAATCGAGGACTTGATACGCAAGCTTGGCGGCAAGCCCGCGGGCAGCGTCTCCAAGAGCACCGCCTTCGTCGTCGCCGGCGACAAAGCGGGCAGCAAACGCGACGCCGCCGAGGCGCTCGGGGTGCGGGTGTATAGCGAAGAGGAGTTTGATAAGCTGATCGAAAAAAGGGACCTGGAGGTGGGCTGATGGCATCGCCATCCGAACCAATCCAAAATTTGTTAGCGCATTCCCCTCTCCCCTGTACTCGGGGGAGAGGGGCAGGGGTGAGGGGGCTACAGGTTGCTTGCAAAAACCTGACGATGTCGCGAGGGATTCAATCCCCCCTCACCCTTTCCCTCTCCCCCGAGTACAGAGGGAGGCGGAGGCGCTCCGAAGAAAAGACTACAACCGGAGGGACCGAAAATGATTTCTCGTGACTCGCCGCCGGTTAGGGTTTATGGTCAGTGAACGTATTCGCTTGCTCGATGTTGCACCGAGGCCGTGCCATGCGCCATGGAATTGCGTTTGCCTGTATCGCCATCTTGTTGTCTGGCCTGATCCCTTCAGCAGCATTGGGTCAGTTCAAAAAAGGGAAAGGCGGCGGACCAGCGCCGACTGCCGTGCGCTTGGCCGACCAGCAAGCCCTCGACAACAGTGGGCCGGCGTTCTTGGAAGCCTATGAACGCGCCAAGGAATTGAGGCGAACTTTACAATCCAAATTGCCATCCAGCGCCCAAGCGGCCGATGCTGTAGCAGCGTTGGACTTGTTTCTCCAGGCGGGTCGGCAATTTGAGCAGATCGTGCAAAATCGCCTGGACGCGCAGGCAGCGGAGCGCGCCAAGCTGAATGATAATGAACCGGATCTCCGCCAGCAGATCGTCAAGCTGCGCCGCGATCTGGATTCGGCTTTAATTGCCATTGAGCAGATGAAAGCCGGTGCGCCAGCCGCCAAGTTGGCAGCCGGCGCCAAGGCTTTTATATTGCAGCAAGAAAAAGACCAGCACTCGGTGCAATCTCTTTTCGACGGCAGTCCCGCGGGCTTGTGCACCAAGGCGCTGACGAATCGCATTCGGCGGGATGGCGTCAACGATTGGCTGCAAGAAAATGTCAACTTCAGGGGCAAGGTGGTCCAACTTCACATGCCGATATTCGTCATCCCAACGCGGGACAAGGATGGGAGCTATGTAATCCGGTTAAAAAATGCCGCTGCTGGAGTCAAAGTGTTTGGCGAGACCTGGTATGTTCAGGCAATTGGGGAAAGTGAAGTAGCACGCTGGAACCTCCAGCTCCCTTTTGGAACGAATGCTACATGTTTTGCGTTTAAAGGCGTTAGTGCGGCAGACGCGGAAAAATTGACCGATACGAACCCCGCCACCATCCATGGCAAGGTCAAAGAGGCAACGCTTGCCCCTCAAAAACGAGGCGAGGAAGAATCGCCCCCGTACTACCTTCGCTTGATCTTGGAGGAAGTTCAAATTAATGGCAAAGCATTTACGCCCAAGAAAATGGCGCCGTTGTTTGAGAAAACGAAATGACGGTGCGTGATTCGGTAACACCAACCCGAAACGTAAGCGAGGGCCCCTCGCTTTCGCTTCGGGTTGGTATGGTAACATCGCCCACGCTCGGTGCGATTTACTGGAAAGGTTAGCACAATGAATGATCCAACAACCGACACCAGCCCGCTCCGCCGCCTCGAAGATTGGGACGAGTCCGTCGAGAGTCGCTATCCCGCTCCAGGCCAAAAAGCCAAGGAAGATTATCGAAATTACGACAACGCCCGCGCCGGCGTGCGCGAATTCTATCGCCTCAACCACCAGCATCAGACGTATGCCTTTGGCAACCAAAAAAGACGGGAGTTTCTGCGCTTTGACCGAGCCAAGATGACCATTTTGGAGGCGCTCGAGTTCCTCAATACGCTGGTGGACGATTCCGATCCAGACATCGATTTATCCCAGCGCGAGCACCTCTTGCAATCGGCCGAGGCGATTCGGGCGGATGGTCACGAGGATTGGTTTGTCCTGACGGGCCTCATTCACGATCTGGGCAAAGTGCTGTGCCTGTTCGGCGAGCCCCAGTGGGCCGTCGTTGGTGATACCTTTCCGGTGGGCTGCGCCTTTAGCGAGCGGGTCGTCTATCCCGAGTTTTTCCCCGAGAATGCCGATAGCCAGGACGCGCGGCTCAACACCAAGCACGGCGTCTACGGCGAAGGCTGCGGCTTGCGCAATGTCCAACTGTCGTGGGGACATGATGAATACCTGTATCAGGTGGTCAAAGAACGTTTGCCCGAGCCGGCACTGTACATGATTCGCTATCACTCCTTTTACGCCTGGCACCGCGAGGGAGAGTATGAGCATTTGCTCGACGCTCATGATCGTGCCATGCTTGCGTGGGTGCAAAAGTTCAACCCTTATGATCTTTATTCCAAATCGCCGGTGCGGCCGAACTGGGATGAATTGCGGCCTTACTATGTTGGACTTATCGACAAGTATTTTCCGGGCAAGCTAAGCTGGTAGGTGGCTGCGCGAACACCTTGCGCGATTAAGCTCCAAATTGGGTGGCACGCCCTGAGGTACTCCGAAGGGCGTGGGGGCTGGCGTGTGACCACGCCCTTCGGAGTACCTCAGGGCGTGCCACCCCTGCATTGACATGTATGAGTCATGGTAACACAAGACCAAGATGTGCCATTTGCCACCGTGTTGCTGGTGCCCGCACCAACGGCGCCTACGCCGTCGCCCTTGCCCATCCGTCGTTGGCTCTGTCTGGGCGTTCTCCTTTTGCTCGAAATCTTCGCGCTGTCGCTTCGGTTCGATACTGAGTCCTTGCGCGGCTTCGATGCTTGGTGGGCGGAACTTTTGCTCCATGCACATGTTTTACCACAAGTCGCCATCGCCATCGCCGGGGCCACTTTTCTCGTCGGCGGCGGCCGACTTAAGAACGAGGTCGCGCACGCGGTAAGCGCCAGAATTGAATGGCCGTGGTGGCCATTTCTGGTCGCCCATTTCTCCGCTCTGGCCGTCTTTACGTGGTTGAGTGCCTATGTCTTGGACGGCAGCGTCAGACAATCGGAATTAGGCGGCGCCTGGGCGCTCGCGTGGCTCGCGGCAGCCGCGCTGACGCTGCTGCTCTTGCTTGCCGCCGCGCTACCCGCCACGCGCTGGTTGCCGCTGGCTCGGCGCGCCGCCGGGCCGCTCTCTGCGTGTCTCGTCATTGGTCTGGCAGCCTGGGGCATGGGCCAACTGACCGACGCGCTCTGGCTGTCGCTGAGCCGATCGACGTTTTGGCTGGTCGAACATCTGCTTCACATGGTGACGGCCGATGTGGTCAGCTACCCCGAAAGTTTTATCATCGGCACGTCAACGTTCACCGTGACGATCGCGCCGGAGTGCTCGGGATATGAGGGTATCGGCCTGGTCCTGGTATTCGCGTGCGTCTATTTGTGGTGCGCGCGCAACGAGCTTCGTTTTCCCGCGGCTTTGTTGTTGCTGCCCAGCGCGACCCTTCTCATTTGGGTGCTGAACGCCTGCCGCATCGCAGGTCTGGTGGCAGTGGGAACCTGGTTTTCCAAAGGCGCAGCCGTGCAAGGCTTTCATTCGCAGATGGGTTGGCTCGGTTTCAACGCGGTCGCGCTGGGAATTGTCTTTGCCGCCGATCGGCTTCCGTGGCTGCATCGGCGCGGTCAACCGGCGGAGCCAAGTCGCCGAGCCAATTCCGTGGCGCCTTATCTGATGCCGCTCTTCGTGCTGCTGGCAACGATGATGATTACGGGCGCCTTTGTCAGCGGCTTCGATTGGGCATATCCACTCCGCGTCGTGACAACGGGGGCCACGCTTTGGTGCTTCCGGCATGCGTATGCCGAGATCTTGCGCTGGAGTTGGTCCTGGACGGCGTGCGCCATCGGGGCAGGAGTTTTTGTGCTGTGGTTGGCCCTGGAACCGGCTGCCGCGGCGACCAATGGAGCGGCCGTCGATGCCGCGCTGCGGGAGATGCCGCGAGGGTGGGCCGCCGTTTGGCTCTCCTTTCGCGTGGTAGGCGCGGTGGTGACGGTGCCGTTGGCGGAGGAACTGGCGTTTCGCGGCTTCTTGACGCGGCAATTGATTTCCAGCGACTTCGCCTCCGTGCCGATGGGCCGGTTCACCTGGCAATCGTTTGTGGTTTCGTCGGTGTTGTTTGGCCTCTTGCACGGTCGCTGGCTCGCCGGCACGTTGGCGGGGATGGCGTTCGCGCTCGCCCATTATCGCAGAAGACGCCTTGGCGACGCGGTCTTCGCCCACGCGCTCACGAATTTGCTGCTGGCGGTTTATGTGCTCACGACCTCCGCCTGGTGGCTGTGGTAAGTTAGTGCTCATCTCGCTCCGCGAGATGCATTTCATCTCGCGGAGCGAGATGAGTACACTCTTGTCACCTATTTCTTGAGCACCGCGACCCGATACCAGTTCCAAAAGCGTGTCATGCCTTCGCGGACGGATATTTTGGGTTCATAACCCAGTAGCTTGCGGGCTTTGCTGATGTCGGCGTGGGTGTAGGCTATGTCGGTGTCCGGCATCGGCGCGGGAATGAGGTTCGCTTTGCGGCCCGCCAATTCCTCGATCATGTGGATGAAATCGGCCAACAGGATCGGCTCGCCCCGTCCGAGATTGATGACCTCGAAGCCCAGCGGCTGATCCACGGCGGCCACCACTCCCTGGGCGATGTCCTCCACAAAGGTCCAATCGCGGTGCATCTGACCGCCGTTGAAGACCGGCACTTCCTTACCGAAAAAGATGTTGTCGGCGACTTTATAAGCCATCATGTCCGGCCGGCCGCGTGGACCGTACACGGTGAAAAAGCGCAGAGCCGTGAAGTTCAAGCCATAGAGATGATGAAACGTGAAGCCCAACATCTCCGCGGCGCACTTGCTGGCGGCATAGGGCGCCATCGGCAAATCACAGC
The DNA here is from genome assembly GCA_963750865.1 of uncultured Planctomycetota bacterium. Classification (GTDB taxonomy): domain Bacteria; phylum Planctomycetota; class Planctomycetia; order Gemmatales; family Gemmataceae; genus CAVVSQ01. The sequence goes on along the minus strand of CAVVSQ010000001.1, from coordinate 1,470,564 downwards.
GATCGTCCTCGACGAAAGGAATTCGCTTGGTGGCGCCATAGACCGACGAGGTCGAGGCGAAGGCGAAATTGCAACCGGACTTAGTGCGGGCCTCTTCGAGAAGGTTGAGCGTGCCCGTGAGATTGACGTCGTAATAAAGGTGTGGGTCTTCGATGGAGACGCGCACGCCCGCCATGGCCGCGAGATGAGCGACGCCGGCAAAGGCATTTTCCTGAAACAGGCGTTTGACAAGCGCTCGGTCGCGGATGTCGCCTTCCACGAACGTGAAACTGCCTGCCGTGCCGATCTCCGCCAAGTTGGCCCGTTTGCGGCTTGGGTCATAATAACTGTTCAGATTGTCCAGGCCAATAACCCGGTCGCCGCGAGCCAACAGAATTTGACTGACGTGGCTGCCGATGAAGCCGGCGGCGCCGGTGACGAGGATGGTCTTGCTCAAGCTAGAAGGCTCCAAAATTCGTGTCCGAGATTGAGTCGCGCTATATAGCGGTGCATAATTCGGCGCTACTAACCCGAAGCGTAAGCGAGGGATCCCTCGCTTACGCTTCGGGTTAGTATCGCGAGATCGCGCCACGCTGATTTAAAAAATGCCGCCGAGGCGCTGGCCGCCTGTGTTTTAGCAGGCGAGATAGGGCGTCAAATAAGTGCGCAGCAAGCGCCGCGCTCGGTGGAGCCGGGTCTTGACCGCGCCCATTTTTATGTCCAGTGCGCCGGCAATCGCGGCTGTCGACATCTTATTCATGTCGGCCAGCACGAACACCTGGCGGTATTTCTTGGGCAGCCGGGCGATCGTGCGCTCGATTTCGCGCCGCAATTCCCGAGTCTGCGCTTGCTGGTCCGGCGGCATCGGCGGGCGGGGATGCGTAAGCGAATCACGGCTTCGATTCAACAACGGCTCCAGCGATGCCGTTGCGGAGAACGTTTTTGTGCCGTGCTTTTTGCGGCGGTGTCCAAGAGCGGCGTTCACGGTGACGCGGTGGAGCCAGGTCGTGATCTCGCTATCGCCTCGAAAAGTGGCGAGCTTGCGCACGACTTGGAGGAACACCTCCTGGCTAACGTCCTCCGCATCACAAGGATTCACCACCAGCCAGCGGGCCAAATTGAACACGCGCTGGCCATATTGCGCGCAAACCTGGGCGACATCCGGGCCGTGCAGTAATTCCATGGGCATGGTGGCACCTTTCCCTGAGTGATCGGTAACGCAACACACGTGGGGAGGGTGATTTTTGAAGCCGCGCAACACGAGATGGCGGGAGGGCCATCGGGGAATGCGTCGCTGAAACCGCAGCGCCAAGTTTAACCCCCAATTCAAGTTCGTCAAGAAAAAATAAGCAAGCCGCGTACCCATACGATGCCGCTTGCGCGGAATGACGATTGCATCGGTTGTAGCGCATTTGAAGTGAAAGCCCAAGTTTCGTATCCGCGGGATTCGGAGTGCCTCATCCCGCAGCTTGACAAGCCGCGGGAATGAGGTGCGCCGAATCTCACGGATGCTAAAGATTAAAACTCTCATTTTTCTTTAATCCTGTTCGTGTAAACTTCATGTGTTCCACCACTTCAAGTGCTGCGGTCGCGTCCGGGGGAGTCAATAGCGTGCGGGTCCTTCTGGTCGAAGATCATAAGCCGCTCCTCAAGGCCTTGCAGCGAGGCCTGGAAGAGGAGGGCTTTGCCGTCGATACCGCCGAAGATGGCGAAGTCGGCGAATATCAAGGCGCGCACGGCCAACTACGACGCCGTGGTCCTCGACCTGATGCTGCCCAAGAAGGACGGCCTGACCGTTCTCAAGGAATGGCGCAAGTCGGGCATCAAAACGCATGTGCTGGTGCTGACCGCCAAGGACACGCACCGAAGACAAAGTCACCGGCCTGGATCTGGGTGCCGACGATTATCTGACCAAGCCGTTTCAGCTGGAAGAGTTGCTGGCCCGCCTGCGCGCTCTCATCCGCCGCGGCCATCAGATCAAGGATCCGCTCCTGCGCGTCCACGACCTGGAGATCGACACGTCCGCGCGCACCGTCAAGCGCGGCGGCCAGGCGATCCATCTGACGCCGCGCGAGTTCGCGCTGTTGCAGTTCTTGGCGTATCACCGCGGCAAGGTCGTCACGCGCTCCATGATCTGGGAGCATCTTTACGACGAATACGACGAGAACACGTCCAACGTCGTGGATGTCTACATCCGCTACTTGCGCACCAAGATCGACAAGGGCTTTGAAACCGCCGCTGATCTTGACGCGCTGGGGCGAGGGTTATTTGTTGCGCGGCGAGTCGGATTGATCCATGTCTTTCGCTCCGGCCGCATTCACGCGGCACAGATTGGGATGAACCGATGCGTTCCATTCGCCTGTCGTTGATCGTCTACTTCCTGGTGCTGCTTGCCCTGGCCATGAGCGGCGTCTCCTGGTTTTCCTATCAGACGACGGCGCAAGCCTTGCGCGGCAAGCGCGACAGCACGATGGAATTGCTTCAGTCCCAATACACGGATCAAGAACAGCAAATCGTCACCAATCTCGATAATCACATTGCCCGCAAGGCCCAGTTTCTCGCCGGAGCCGCTCGCGTAAGCAAGGACTATCTCGAGCCGCTATTCGCCATCGGCGTCTTGGGCACGCCGCTTGCAACCGCAGGGCTATCTCAATGCCCCGTTGTGGATCGCGTCCGAGCGGCGGCCGATCTATCCTTTGACTTGTTCTCGAAGCGACCCAGCGACATCGTCATCAAAGACGCCGAGGACGTGCTCGCCGCACGCCGACGGCACACCCCAGCAAGCGCAGGAATACTTTCAAACCTATATCGGGCGCGGCAAAATCGCAGCAGCAATCGGAGACCCTCGGCGAGCGCTCGCTGCCGCTCGACGAGCAACAGCGCGGCATGGCCCCATTTCGGTCCGAGCATTTCGATACCATCGAGCCGGATCCCGGTTGGAAACTGCGGCTGGTGACGCTTAAAGCCCCCGTGGACCGGCCGCTATGAGCCCTCGCATGTTGCTTTTCCGCTGCCGCCTTTAGGCCGAAGAACCAAGGTAAACGAGAACTTCCACCAAAGGCTTGCCGGCGAACACCATCGGACCGCGCCGCCAGGGCCGCCGCCCGCCCGAGGCCCGGCGGTTTTGAGCGCCCCATCGTCATCGTGCAATACGCCAGCGAAACGGCGCCCATGGAAAAGGAATTGGCCGATCTTTCTGAAGTCGCGCGACGACAAGTTCGCCGAGCTCGAAAATGAAACCCACGGAGCTCTCGGTCGCCTTGCGCTGGCACATTTTGTGGATTTCGCCTGGCGACCTTCGCCGGCATCGTGGTGGGCGGCCTGGTGTTGGTGCGGGTTGGCCTGGCGCCGTTGGCGCGCTTGTCCGACGCCGTCAGCCAGGTGTCCGAGAAGAACTTCCGCCTCAAGGTCAACCCGCGCGACCTTGCCCGCGGAACTGCAACCGATCGCCAGTCCGCTTGACTGACACGCTTGACAACTCAAACGGGCCTTCGCCCGTGAGAAAGCAAGCCGCCGCCGACATCTCGCACGAACTGCGCACGCCCCTGGCGGCCATGATGACCACGCTCGACTTGTCGCTGCGGAAAGCGCGCACGGCGGCGGAATACCGCGAGATGCTCGAGGACATCCGTTGCGAGCGGCGCAGCAGATGACCCATCTGGTCGAACGCCTCTTGGCCCTGGCCCGACTCGACGCCGGCGCCGACCGCCTGCGCCGCAGGAGGTCGATGCCCGCGAGATCGCCCGCCAGTGCACCAACCTGATTCGCCCGCTCGCCGAGCGCGCGGCCTGGCGCTCGACGCTCGCATGCTCCCGATCCCGTGCCGCTGCACGTCGACCCCGACAAGCTCCGCGAGGTGCTCAATAACCTGCTGCACAACGCCGTCGAGTACAATCGCCCGCAAGGGGCCATCGACCTCAACGTCGGCCGCGTCAACGGCCATGTCCAGCTCGAAGGTGAGCGACACCGGCATCGGCATCGCGCCGGAGCAGCGCCAGCAGATCTTCGAGCGCTTTTCCGCGCCGACCCTCGCGCCACGCCGATTCGCCCCACGCCGGCTTGGGGTTGTCCATCGTCAAGAGCTACGTGGATCTGATGGGCGGCCGCATCGACGTGGACAGCACCACGAGCGGCAGCACCTTCACCATCGACTTGCCGGCCCAATGAACCCGTGGAAGCAACATGCCCGTCACCGCGCATGCCAGCCTCCGTTCAAGCAATCGCGCTGCGCGGGCAGCCGCTCCGCGCAGAGCGGAGTCCCTGCCCCGCCGCTCCGGAGCGATCCGCAGGTCGCCTTGATGCTGCGCGTCCAAGCGCGACGAGCCCGGCGGCCTATTCGCCGAGTTAGTGGCGCTGCCACGGCCCGCGCATTTTCAGTCGCTTTTATCGTTCGTTCCGCGATCGCCAAGAAGCGGAAGACTTGACCCAGGAAGTGCTGCTACGCGTCTATCGCTCGCGCAAGCGTTATGAGCCTCGGGCCAGGTTCGGCACCTGGCTGTTCCACATCACGCAAAACGTGGCCCGCAATGCCTTCCGCGACCGTCGCCGCCAAGTGAATCCCGCGACGGCACTCAATGGCTTGGACCAAGGCTATTTCCATCGGCCCGAGTCGGAGCTTGTTTCGCCGGCCCATGCGCTCGAACGCCTGGAGCAAGCCTGCGCCGTGCGCGCCGCGGTCTCGGGCTTGGCGGGACACCAGCGCACCGCCCTGGAAATGCACCAATTTCAAAACCGCTCCTACGCCGAGATCGCCGCCGACCTCGCCCTTTCCACCAAGGCGATCAAGAGCCTGCTCTATCGGGCACGATTGCAGTTGCGGGGATTCTTGGCACGGCTTACGCGACGGGTAATAGTTCCTCGCAGGACCGGATTGCACCATTCGTAGTACCCACGGAATGTGGCCGGCACGGTCTCAGGTACTCCGAAGACGCCGCGTGTAGGATACGATGTTCGGAGCCTCGTGAGCGTGCTCACCGGCGAATTGTCATGAGTACTCTCAGCGTGGACTTCCTTCGCGCTGCGCGGCTCACGACTACCACAATTTACTCACTTCCGTGCGTGTGATCGGCGTTACCGCCGCGTGATAGGGATTGGTCTTGTTCTCCCGAATCGCGAAGCCCACCAGCAGGAACAGCAGCAAATAGCAAAATACGGTAGCCTTCCATGATTGCGACGTCAGCTTGATGGCCGTGCCGAAGGAGTTCTTGAGGCGCGGAATGCCGCGCAGATCCACGGCGAAAAGCTCGTCGAGGAAGAGGTGGGAGAGAAAGCCGAGCATCATGCCGCCGGCCATATAGAGGCGGATCGCGGCGTTGTCGTTGTGGTAGACGTCGAAGACCGCCAGGCCGGCGATGAAGAGCGCGGGATGCTGTGAAACATGCCGCGATGGACCGAGAGCTTTTTCAAGACACGCGAAACGCCATAGCGAATGAACAGATAGGCGCCGATCATGACGCACAGCGATTGTTCCATGCTCAAGCCCGGAATGCCGCAAGCGCGGGAAGAGAAACAGCGGAAAGACGGCCCCCGCCAGGCCGAACAACTCGCGGATGGGCAAACCGCTATCGCTATCGAGGTCAGGCGTCAGCGCGCCGACGGCGGTGATGGTGCCGGCGAGGAAAATGATGCCCCAATCGTAATGCCCATACCAAACGCCGGCCGCGCCATAGGCGGCTCCCAAGACGACGCCGGTGCCAGAAATGTCCATAAAAGCTGGCCATGGGTTCCATCCCTTAAGTAGCCTGCGGCACGCTGTAAGCGGGGCGATGTGCGCCACGGTTCTGCGGACCGCTCAGGCGAGCCGTCCCGTCTGGTTAACCAAAAAATCCCTTTTCTTCATTCGCCAAGCGCCGCATTTGCTCCGTCGGCTGAAAGCGCGGCCCCAGATGCTCGTATTTCGCCAGATTTGTGCCTGATCTTGTCTAGCCCAATCGTGTCGGCCCAGCGCAACAGGCCGCCGCGGAAGGTCGGAAAGCCGATGCCGAGGATGAGTCCCATGTCCACGTCGCTCGGCTCGCGGACGATGCCTTCGCGTCAAAACCAGGCTTGCCTCGACGAGCATCGACAGGAACAGGCGGTCGGTGATTTCTTCTTGGCCGAATGGCACGGTGGTCGGTCCGGCAGCGCTCCAGGATGGCGGCGAAAGCAGGGTCGTCGGCGCCGCGCGTGCTCTTGGCATAACTGTAAAACCCGGCGCCCGACTTTTGTCCCAGGCGCCCGGCCTTCACCAAGCTCGGCCAAAATGCGGCTATCCTTGGCGCGGTCGGCGAAGGCCGCATTGACGACGTTGCCGGCATAAAGGGCCGTGTCCAGGCCCACCAGATCGTTGAGGGCGATCGGCCCCATGGGCATGCCGAAATCCGGTCGCCGCCTTGTCCAGCGCCGCGGCTCGGCGCCTTCTTCCAGAAGCACCAGCGCTTCGTTGATGTAAGGGAACAGAATGCGATTGACGAGAAAGCCCGGACAATCGCGCACCACGATCGGCGCTTTTGCCGATGCGCTTGGCATGCGCCACCAGGCTGGCCACGGTCGCGTCGCTGGTTTTGCTCGCCGCGGATCACCTCGACCAGTTGCATGCGGTCGACCGGATTGAAGAAGTGCATGCCCGCGAAATTCTCGGGCTTCGTGACCGACCTCGGCCAGTGCGCGTGATGGAAATGGTGGAGGTGTTCGAGGCCACCAGCGCATCGGCCGGCAAGACCTTCATCAGTTCGCGGTAGGTCGCCTTTTTGACCTCCTCGTTTTCGACCACCGCTTCGATGACGAGGTCGCAATCCGCCATGAGCGCGAGGTTCTGCGTGGTGGTCAATATGCCGAGCGCTTTGAGCATGTCCGGCTGGGTCATCCGGCCAATGTCGACGCGGCCTTCCATGGATTTGGTGATTGCCGCGACGCCTTTTGTCAGCGCCTCGCGGCCGCACATCCAGCGAGCAGCGCGGGGACGCCGCGGCGAATGTTGGCGCCGGCGATGCCGCTGCCCATGATGCCGGCGCCGATCACGCCGACGCGATTTGATCGGCCGCGGCTTCATGTCGCGGCGCTGACGCCGGTGTCTTTCTGCAAGCGCTGGGTCATGAAAAAGAGCGGCGATCAGATTGCGGGAGATCGTGCTGCCAACCAGGGGAACGAACGCCTCGGTCTCGACTTTCAGGCGCCTCATCGAGCGGAAGATTGCAACCCCTGGCGATCGCTTCGAGCGCGGCGGGGGGCGCGGGGAGGTGGCCCTTTGTCTTGGCTTGCACCACGGCGCGGGCCACGCCGAAGGTGAAGGAATGTTGGTCCTCGGACAGGCCAATGGGTTGCCGCTTGCGGCGGCGCGCTCTTTCCCAATCCCGTGACTCATACGACCAAGCCAGGAGTCGCCGCGCCTCCTCCAACAAGGCGTTCGCTGGGGACGACATCGAAAACCAAGCCCAGTTCGCGCGCGCGCGTGCCCGAGACGCTGTCACCGGAGCAAATCAGCTCGCACGCCAGGCTCGGTCCGATGATGCGTGGAAACCGCTGCGTGCCGCCCCAGCCGGGGATGAGGCCGATTTTCACTTCGGGGCAGCCGATATCGACTTTCGGATGCGTGCCGGCGAGCCGATAATCGAAGCCGAGCGCGAGTTCCAGGCCGCCCCCCATGCAAGCGCCGTCGATGACGGCGACGGTGGGATATGGCAAATTCTCGAAGCGGCGCGATGATGCCCAGGCCACGCTCGACGAGTCGGCGCGTCTGACTCGGCTCGGGCCTGGCGGCTGCCCAGTTCCTTCAAGTCGGCGCCGGCGATGAACATGCCGGGCTTGCCACTGACTAGAATCAGGCCGCGCAAATCGGTCCTCGTTTCAAGTTGATCCAGTATGGTCTCGAACTCGGACAGGACGGCCTGACCCAAGGTGTTGGCCTTGGACCCCGGCTGGTCGAATGTGAGTTGAGCGATGCTGTCGGGAAGAATTCAAATGCAGGGCGGCGGTGGCATGCCGGCATGATAATATTCCCTGTTTGTTAATATCCGAGTATCTGTGGTGCAGCAACGCCCTGGGGTACTCCGAAGGGCGTGAGTTCCATCACCGTACAACGACATCCAGCAGGATCCCCATCGCTTTTCTGCTGCCGTGTTGAGGCTGGAGAATGACCTTCATGCCGTCTGTTGAAAGGCGAACATCCGCTTGCGGAAGTTCGGCCGGTAGCTACGCCCACGAATCAGCCACGGCCTTATGGACTTTGTGCCGGACACTTTAAAGTGCCCTCGGGATTCGACGACCCGCTGCCCGAGCAGATCCTCAAACAGTTTGAGGGGAAATGAGGCTCCTCCTCGACACCCATGTATTTCTCGGTATGTCAGTGCCGATCCTCGTTTGCCGGTTGCATTCTTAAACCCGATCAGCGATTCCGCCAACGAAGTGTATTTGAGTGTTGCCTCGGTGTGGGAAGCGGTCATTAAGCACGCCACAAATAAACTTCCACTCCCGGAGCCTCCTGCCGCCTATTTCCCGCGACATGCCGAGACACACCACATCACGAGCCTGCCGATCGAGGAGCGGCCTTCGCCTTTCTTGCCGGTCTACCACCAATGCACCGTGACCCCTTCGACCGATTTTGATCGCCCAAGGCTTCAGCATAGCTTGACATTGGCCACGGTTGACGACGCGATTCGCGCGTACGCTATTCCGCTCCTGGCCCTCACACATCCAACTCCTCCGCCACCACCTGTGCCGCCGACTCCATGATGAACTTGTAGCGCGAGGCCGGGTCCTTGCCGAACAGCTCCACGAAGGTCTTGTCCGCCTCCAGATTCGAATCGATGCTGACCTGGAGCAGCGTGCGCTTGCGCGGATCAAGCGTCGTCTCGGCCAAGGTCTTGGGCAGCATCTCGCCGAGGCCTTTGAAGCGCGTGATCTCCGGCTTGGCATTGGCGCGCAGCGAGGCCAGGATCGCTTCCTTGTGGGCGTCGTCGCGCGCCCAGTGGGTTTCCTTGCCCACGTCGATGCGATAGAGCGGCGGCTGGGCGATGTATAAATGCCCCTTGCGAATCAGCTCGATCATGTAGCGGAAGAAAAACGTCAGCAGCAGCGTCGTGATGTGATGGCCGTCCGCGTCGGCGTCCATGAGCAGGATGACCTTGCCATAGCGGAGGTTGTTGATGTTGAACGTGTCGCCGGCGCCAGTGCCGATGGCGGTGACCAGATCGGCGAGCTCCTGGTTGGCGAGCACCTTGCTGACGACCAGGCCTTCGGAGTTGAGGATTTTGCCGCGCAAGGGCAGCACGGCCTGCGTGATGTTGTTGCGGCCTTGCTTGGCCGAGCCGCCGGCGGAGTCGCCCTCGACGATGAATAGCTCGGATTCGTCCAGGTCGGTCGATTTGCAATCGGCGAGCTTGCCCGGCAGATTGAGCCGCCGCTGCGTGGGCGACTTCCGCTTGATCTCCATGGCCGCCTCGCGCGAGGCCATGCGGCGCCTTGGCGGCGAGCACGATGCGGCCCACGATCTGATCGGCGGCGCTCATGTTGGCGTTGAGCCACGCTTCCAGGGCGGGGCGCACGAAGTTGTCCACCACGGCGGCCAGTTCGGGATTGTTGAGCTTTTCCTTGGTCTGGCCCTGAAACATCGGCTCGCGCACGAAGATCGACAGGATGCCGACGATGCCCTCGCGGATATCCTCGGCGGTGATGGTCACGCCCTTGGTTTTGACCTCGTGGGTCTCCATGAAGTTGCGGATGGCCTTGACGATGCCGCTCTTGAAGCCGGTCTCGTGCGTGCCGCCGGCGCTGGTGCGAATGCCGTTGACATAGGAGCGAAAGCTTTCCTCGGTCGCTTCGGTCCATTGGAGGGCCAGCTCGATCTTCTCGCCGCTGTCCTTGACGAGATGAAACGGCATCTCGGTGATGGGCGGGTTCTGGTTGTCGGTCACGAGCTTTCTGAGAAACTCCGGAATGCCGCCGGGATGGGTGAGGTCGTGCGTCTCCTTGGTGACGTCGTTCTTGAACGTGATGGACAGGCCGCTGTGGATGTAGGCCATGTCTTCGAGGTGGGCCTTGATCCAGTCCGGGTCGAAATGCGTGGTCTTGAAGATATCCGGATCGGGCTCGAAGGTGATGGTGGTGCCGTGGCCGCGAAAAGGGCCGATCTTCTCGATCGGCCCCGCCGCCTTGCCGCGCTTGAAGGTTTGCTCCCATTCGAAGCCGTCGCGCTTGATGTTGGCGCATCAGCTTTTTCGAGAGCGCATTGACCACCGACGAGCCGACGCCATGCAAGCCGCCCGAGTGCATGTAATTGCCCCCTTCGCCGAACTTGGCGCCCGAGTGCAGCGTCGTCAGGATCAACTCCAGTGCCGGCTTCTTGTACTTGGGATGCAGATCGACGGGAATGCCCCGGCCATTATCGACCACGGTGACCGCGTCGCCGGCCTTGTGCAGCGTGACGGTGATGCTGTCGGCGAAGCCATTGAGATACTCATCGACCGCATTATCGACGATTTCCCAGACGAGGTGATGCAAGCCCTTCTTGTCCGGGTCGCCGATATACATCGACGGCCGCTTGCGGACCGGTTCGAGCCCTTCGAGAACGGAAATATCTTTCGCGGTGTAACTAGGACTGGCCATCGGTTCCTTTCGTGGAAAATAGTTAAAGAGCCGCGCACGCAGTAAGCGGTTGATCTTGTGCCCGCAACATAAACCGCTTACTGCGTGCGCGGCTCTTTGGCGCACTGCGCGAAAACGGAGCCAGTGATCGACGAGCACCAGGGCCATCATCGCTTCGCCCATGGGCACGAAGCGCGGCAACAAACACGGGTCGTGCCGGCCGCGCGTGCTGATCTCGGTCGGCTCGCCGCTGCGCGTCACGGTGGCTTGCGGCCGCGGCAAGCTGCTGGTGGGCTTGATCGCCACGCGGCAGACGATCGGCTCGCCGCTGGAGATGCCGCCGAGCATGCCGCCGTGGCGATTGGTTACAGTGCCGATGCGGCCATCGTCTTTGCGGACGAACGGATCGTTGTTGTCGCTGCCGCGCGCCGTGGCGACGCCGAAGCCGGCCCCGTATTCGAAACCCCATGACGGCCGGCAGCGACAACAGCGCTTTGGCCAGGTCGGCCTTTAGTTTATCGAAAACCGGCTCGCCCAAGCCCGGCGGCACACCGACCGCCACCAACTCGCAGATGCCGCCGATCGAATCCTGGTCCTTGCGCACCTCCTCGATCAAGGCAATCATCGCGCGCGGCAACTGCCGGATCGGGGCAGCGCACCGGCGTGGCCTCGACCTGTTCCAGCGTAACCGCCGCTCGGATCGGCGATGGTTGCCGACACGGCGCCGACTTGCTTGACATAACCCAGGATGCGGATGCCGTGCTGCGCCAGGATTTTCTTGGCAATCGCACCGGCGGCGACCCGGCACATCGTTTCACGGGCGCTGGAGCGGCCGCCGCCCGCGGTAATCGCGCAAGCCGAACTTCGCGTCGAAGGTGAAGTCGGCGTGCCCCGGACGATATTTGTCCTTGATGTCGCCGTAATCGGCGCTGCGCTGGTCGGCATTGCGGAACAACATGCCAATGGAGGTGCCATCGGTCTTGCCTTCGAAGACCCCAGACCAAATCTCGGGCACGTCCTCTTCGGCACGCTGGCGTGACGATCTTGGATTGGCCTGGCCGGCGCCGGCGCAGATCGGGCAGCAAATCCTCCACGCTGAGCGGCAATCCAGGTGGACAGCCGTCGATGATCACCACGTAGCCCGGCCCATGACTGACGCCGGCCGTCGTCACCCGAAACATCTCGCCGAAGGAATTGCCTGCCATGTCGCTTTTTTCCCCTTAATTTATTATGCTAAATGCGCCTTCGGCGTGCGATGTTAGTTGCGTGCGGCCATACTTCGAGGTAATCCATGCGCTCGCTGGCTTTGGGAATCACATTGGCGGTCGTTTCGCTATGTGCGGCACAGGATTCGCCATCTCTCGCCAAGCGGTATGGCTTCGACGTCAACCTCACTTATTATCCGCAAAAGACGCCGCGCGACACGCTCCTTTCCGTCGCCAAAGCCTTCGACAACAAACGCGTCGATTATTTGTTGGCCCAGCTCGCCGATCCGCGCTTTGTGGACGAGGCCGTCGTCAGCTACAAAAACAGCATGCGCCAGGGGGAAGACAAAGCCAAGGTTTTTTTGGCGTTCGACCGGCTCGTGGCCGAGACGACCCAATACTTGCTCGCCGATCCGACCTTGCTCAATGACTTGCGCCAATTTGCCGCCGATGCCGACTGGGAGACGACCGACAAACAAGCAACCGGCACGCTCAAGACGATTCAAGGCCGTAAAGTTTATCTCCGCAAGCTGGCCGACCGCTGGTTCCTGGAAAACAAGCAGTAACACTCGGTTTTTCTCGCCACTCACCACTCGCCACGCGCCACTTTTTTGAGGCCACCATGCCTGACTCCATCATCGACTTACGTAGCGACACCGTGACCAAGCCCAGCCCCGGCATGCGGGCGGCCATGGCGGCCGCGGAGGTCGGCGACGATGTCTTTGGCGACGACCCCACCGTCAATCGCCTGGAGGAGCGGGTCGCCGACCTGCTCGGCAAGGAGGCGGCTCTCTATGTTCCATCCGGCACGATGTCGAACCAAATTGGCGTCAAGGCACACACGCAACCGGGCGACGAGTTGCTCTGTGATCTCAATTGCCACATCTACAACTATGAAGCCGGTGGCCCAGCCGTCCTGTCGGGCGTCACCTGCCGAACGCTCGACGGTGATTGCGGCATCTTGGACTTAAGCCAACTTGAGGATAAAATTCGTCCGCGCGAGGACAACCACCTTGTGCAGACGCGGCTGGTTTGTTTGGAAAACACCCACAACCGGGGCGGCGGCAAAATTTATCCGATCGAAAAAATCGAGGCCATCAGCCGCTGGGCCCGCGCCGGCGGCTTGGCGATGCACCTTGACGGCGCCCGCCTGTGGAACGCCATCGTGGCCACCGGCATTCCGGCGTGCACGTGGGCGAGTCACTTCGACAGCGTTTCGGTCTGTTTCAGCAAAGGCTTGGGCGCTCCGCTTGGCAGCGCCTTGGCCGGGCCGCGTTCGTTCGTCGCCAAGGGCCGGCGCATCCGCAAGCTCTTCGGTGGCGGCATGCGCCAGGCGGGGATCGTCGCGGCCGCCGCCCTCTATGCGCTCGACCACAACATCGAGCGCCTCGACGAGGACCATAAAAATGCCCGGCTGATTGCCCAGGCAATAGCCGACACTCCCGGCCTGCACCCGTATCCCACGGAGATCGACAGCAACCTCGTTTGGTTCCGCGTTGATCCAAATCGGGCTACCGCCAAGGATGTGGCGATGACGCTCAGGCGGGCGGGGATTCTCGTCCACATCGCGGGCCCGCAAGCGTTCGCGCCTGCACCCATCTCGACGTCTCATCCGCCCAGGCCCAGCGCGCCGCCGAGACAATCCACACGGTGCTGAGGAATTAATGCCGCTCAGTCCAAAACGATCTTTTGGAGATGTCAATTGGCAATCTCCACCAATGCCTGATGCGCCGCGGTGATCGTTTCCTCGATGTGCTCTTCGGTGTGAACCGCGGAGATAAACGCCGCCTCGAACTGGCTGCACGGCAAGTAAATGCCGCGCTCCATCATGGCCCAGAAGAAGCGGGCGAAGCGGGCGGTGTCGCTCTTTTTCGCCGATGTCATAATCGACGACCGGATCGGCGGCGAAAAACAACGTCCACATGCTGCCGACGCGCGCAATCTGGTGCGGGCACGCCGGCGGTGCGAGCCGCGTCCGCAAGCCCATCCGCCAGCCGTTTGCCAAGCTCCTCCAAGCGAGCGTACGGCGGCTCGTCGCGCAGTTGCCTGCAAGGTTGCCAGGCCCGCCGCCATCGCCAGGGGGTTGCCGGAGAGCGTGCCCGCCTGAAACACTGGACCGGCCGGCATCACCTGGCTCATGATGTCGGCCCGCCCGCCGTAAGCTCCCACCGGCAGGCCGCCGCCGACGATCTTGCCCAGCACCGTCAGATCGGGCTGCTGGCTAAACAGTTCCTGCGCGCCTCCCAGTGCCAGCCGAAAGCCCGTCATCACCTCATCATAAATGAGCAAGGCGCCGTGGTGATGCGTCAGCCGGCGCAATTCGCTCAAGAACTCCGCGCGACGGCACCACCAGACCCATGTTGCCGACGACCGGCTCGAGAATGACGCCGGCGATTTCGTCGCCACGCGCGGTGAACGCCTCGCGCAGCGCTGCCACGTCGTTGTAACGCAGCACCAGCGTGTCCGCGGTGCAGCCGGCGCGGCACGCCCGGACTATTCGGCACGCCCAGCGTGGTGGCGCTGGAGCCGGCCGGCTACCAGCAAGCTATCGACGTGGCCGTGATAACAGCCGGCAAACTTGACGATGACGTCGCGGCCCGTGAAGCCGCGGGCCAGGCGGATGGCGCTCATCGACGCTTCGGTCCCCGAGCTGACCATGCGCACCATCTCCATGGACGGCATTAGCTGTCCAGATCAACTCGGCGAGTTCGCGATTCCAGCTCCGTCGGCGCGCCGAAGGTGGCGCCGTTGGCGCATGCGCTCGGTTCGACAGCCTCGATGACGCGCGGATGGCAATGCCCAAGGATCAAAGGACCCCAGGAGCCGACGTAATCGAGGTAACGATTGCCGTCCAGGTCGAAGAGATAGGGTCCTTCGCCGCGCGCGATGAAGATTGGCTCGCCGCCGACGGCGCCGAAGGCACGCGCCGGACTGTTGACGCCGCCGGGGATGAGCTTGCGGGCGCGGGCGAAGGCGTCATGACTTTTGGAATGCTTCATGTTTTTATTGCCAGATCACCATGGACGATGCAATCGGGTGCCACGGGCAGCTTGTCTGCCCGTGCGACCCCGCGACCACTTTTATCCCACGAGCACGGGCAGGCGAGCTGCCCGTGGCACCCAGAGAAGGATGCATCGCTTATTCCAACTCACTCAACTCCCGCTGCTGCTGAGCGGCCAACAGATACCACCGTCGATTGTCGGGATCGTCCTTCACCTGAGTTTTCAAGTCGTTCCAGGCGTTGACGGCTTGATTGGCTTGCTCCTTGCGTACGGCCTCCAGGGCAAGCCGCTCCGCTTTGTTATCGGGAACGTATTTTTTACCGGTCTTTTTCTCTTCCGCTACTTTGTTCTGCAGTTTCCGCAACTCTTGGCGAACGGCGGTCAACTCGGTCAGGTATTTCTTGGCCACCAGGCCCCAGGCGTGGTCCTCCTCCTCTTTTGGCCTTCGAATTTCGCAAGTTGCCGCCAAAGCTGAGCGGCGTCGTCGAGCTTGCCCAGGTCTTCGTTGTCGAGCGCCTCCGCGCGCCAGCGTCTCACCGGGGCCGTCAGCCGTGAACCGGGCGCGGCGATTGAGCATCTGCTTCTCTAATTCCGTGCGATCGTATTGGTCGGCCCACTGGCCGCATCTGACCGGCCTGCGCATGCTCGGGATAGTGCTCAAGAAATTCGTCAATGGCCACGCGCCCTTCTTGCGCTCGGAGAAGTCGGCCGACTTGAGTTGCGTCTTGGCACGCTCGACATAGGTCTCCGGGCTGGGCACCTTGAGGACAAGGAAATAAAAGATGACGGCCAAGCACGCCAGGACACCGCCCACGCCCGCAAGCGTGAACCAGCCCTTGCGATAAAACGGCACGACCTTCTTTTTTTTCTTCTTCCCCAAGCAGCGGACGCGGGCCGCTTCCTTGTCGGTTTCGTCCAGGGCAGCGGTGACCGTCGATCGATCGACACGCCGCTTCTTGGCTACGTCGACGCCGGCGCTGATGCTGGGCCTCCACTTTTTCCTGCACCATGCCCAGCGACTCGCTGACGAGAGCCGGCGCTGAAGGGCCGCTTGTCCGGGTCTTTTCCAAGAGCTGGCAGAGGAGCGTGTCGAGCCAGACCGGTATTTCCAGCGCCAGCCGCGAAGGACGTTCGAACGTCCCCTTCATGTGCTGGTTGAACATATCCATGATCGACTCGGCCTGAAATGGCTTGCGGCCCGTGATCAACTCGTAAAACATCACGCCCATCGAGTAGAGATCGCGACTTATACGTCAAGTTCTGCGTCCCCTTGCACTGCTCGGGCGACATGTACGAAGCCGTGCCGACCGTGGAATTGGCGGCGGTGAGGGCGGTCACGTCGGTGTCCTTGGCGATGCCGAAGTCGGTGAGCTTGACGGTGCCGTCCTTGAGGACCATTAGGTTGGACGGTTTCAGGTCGCGATGAATGATGCCCTTGTCATGGGCGTATTGCAGGGCGGCGCAGAGCTGCCGGCCCAGGGTGACGACTTCCTCCCAGGTGATGCGATTGCGGCGCTCGATGACGCGGTCGAGCGATTCGCCGCTCGACATATTCCATGATGTAAAACGGCGTTCCCTTGTACTTGCCGCTGGCGAGGAGCTTGACGATGTTGGGATGCTCGAGTTGCTTGAGGATGGCGATCTCGCGCTTGAAGCGCGCGATGGCGGCGACGTTGGCCGCCAAGCCGGCGGCGATGAGCTTGATGGCGACCTTGGCGCCGGTCTCCTGATGCGCGCCGCGATAGACCGTGCCCATGGCGCCCGAGCCGAGCTCCTTATCGACGACATAGGGACCGAATTCGTTGCCGACCTGCATGGTGCGTCTTGGGTGTGGGGGTTATTTGCGGTAAACGTCTTTGCGGTCTTGTACTCTACGAATGAGAATCTCTTTCTTTTGATCGTCAATCTCAAAAATGATGCGATGGGATTTGACAGCGTCGCTTCGATAGAGGGCCAAATCCGAAGGTTCGAGTTTTTTCGTATTGCGCCCGCGAGGGTTCGATGCTAACGTTTCAATTGCTTTTTGCAATGACTCAAGTTTACTTCCGTGAATTCGCTTTAAATCCCTCTCAGCGGAGGGCTTTAAAATCACCTGATAGATATCCATGAAGAAAAGGCCCCGTTAGTGCCCTTTCCGCTTTCGCATCTCAAAATACTCGTGTGCCGGTATGTCGGGACCTTTAACAAGATCGCCGGCCGCGACGGATGCTAAGTCCATCAAGTCCTCAAGCAGCGGCTCAATAAAGCGCATAAGGAACGCTTTGTCCGTCGTCTTGCATTTGACAAACGGCGTGAACACTCGACGGGCCTGTGATTTGGGCAGGCCGGCCTCTTTGATCTCAATAACTTGGTCGGCATCCCAGATGCAAATACCGAGGCCTTCGGGAGCGAGCAGCGCCGGCAAAACCACTAGGGATGACTCGGGGTATTCACCATCGGCGTAACTAATGCAGCGACTTTGTTTGCCTAGGATAGTCACTTTTTTCAATAATCCGGTCTTGGCGAGCTCACGGACGAGCGAGTTGATTTGCGCGACTTGCGCTTCGCCCTTTTTCAAGAGATGCTTCACCTGGACGTTTATTTGCCCCAGTTGACGCACCATCAAACCATATTTATCCGGCATCACTTGCCCTTTTTAACAAAAATGGCAATCATTCGGTGCCAATCGCCGCGCATCAAACCTATTCACCTATTCTAACATCAACTTACTCTTTCAGCCATTTCGCCGCCTCCAGCGCATGATACGTCAAAATCATGTCCGCGCCTGCCCGTTTGATGCTCGTGAGAATTTCAAGCACCACACGTTTTTCATCGATCCAACCTTTCTGGGCGGCGGCCTTGACCATGGCATATTCGCCGGAAACGTTGTAGGCCGCGATCGGCACATCAAAACGGTCCCGGACGCGGCGAATAATGTCGAGATACGGCAGGGCGGGCTTGACCATGAGAATGTCGGCGCCTTCGCCGATATCGAGGGCGACCTCGCGCAGGGCTTCGTCGCTGTTGGCGGGATCCATCTGGTAGCCGGCGCGGTCGCCGAATTGCGGCGGCGACTCGGCGGCATCGCGGAAGGGCCCGTAAAAGCCGGAAGCATACTTGGCGGCATAGCTCATGATCGGCAACCAGCTGAAGCCTGCCTCGTCCAACCCCGAGCGGATAGCCGCGACCATGCCATCGAGCATGCCGCTGGGGGCGACCATGTCGGCACCGGCGCGGGCGTGGCTGACGCATTGACGCGCGAGCAATGGCAACGTCGCGTCGTTGGCGACATCGAGCCGGCCATTTACGTTTTCAAGGACGCCGCAGTGCCCGTGCTCGGTGTATTCGCAAAAGCATTCGTCGGTGATGACCAGCGTGTCGGGAAAGTGCTTCTTCACGGCCCGTGTCGCCGTCTGCACGATGCCGTCATCGTCCCAGGCGCTCGAGCCTTCGGCATCCTTGCGTGCCGGGATGCCGAAGAGCATGATGGCGCGCACGCCCAGGTCCGCCGCCGCCCCAACTTCCTCGACCAGCCGATCGACGCTGAATTGATATTGGCCCGGCATGGAGACGATTTCTTTTTTGATGCCCTTGCCGGGACGCACAAAAAGCGGCAGGATGAAATCGGCAACCGTCACGGTCGTCTCCCGCGTCAGGTCGCGCAACACCGGATGTTGACGCAACCGACGTGGCCGGCTCTTGGGATACATATGCGTCTCTCGCTGCGATTGGCTCAAGCGTACCACCAATTTACAGCAGCGGGCGCCGAATTGCTACGGGCGGCAAGCGCATGCCGCGGCATCGAGACCAACTTGTCATCCAGCCATGCCCGCGCCATTTGGAACGCGGCGTTGGCGGCCGTTCGCCCCGAGCCTTTGGTGCGCCGGGCGTTAAGTGATCCCGCGTTGGGTATCGCCGCGACGGTGACCGGAGCACGGCGAGTTCTTGTTTTTGGCGGCGGCAAAGCCGGCGCTGCCATGAGCGCCGCGGTGGAAGTTGCTTTGGCTGCCCAGTTGGGCAAGGTCCAAGGCGTGGTCAATGTGCCCGCCGAGACGGCCCGACAATTGCAGAAAATCCGGCTTCATGCGGCGCGGGCCTCCGGCAGCAACCAGCCGACTCCCGAAGGAGTCATAGGCTCGGAGGAGATGCTGCGCTTGGCGCTTGACGCCGGGGCGGACGATGTCGGTCTCTGTCTCCTGTCCGGCGGTGGCTCGGCGCTGCTACCGGCCCCGGCGCCCGGCGTCTCCCTCGCGGACAAGCAGACCGTCACGCGATTGCTCCATGCGTGCGGCGCCACCATCAACGAGATGAACGCGGTGCGCAAGCACTTAGCGCACTCAAGGGCGGCCGGCTTGCTCAGGCATTCAAGGGCCACGCGCTTTACAGCCTCATCATTTCCGACGTCATTGGCGACCCTCTCGACGTTATCGCTTCCGGACCCACCGCCGCCGATCCGTCCACATTCGGGCAAGCCCTTGGCGTCTTGGACAAGTTCAAGTTAGCCGATCACGTTCCACCGGCTGTGTTGGAGCATTTGCGGCGCGGTGCGCGCGGTGACATCTCCGAAACTCTCAAAATGTTACCCGATCACATCCATAACATCATCCTCGCCAACAACGCCCGCGCCTTGGCCGCCGCCGAGAGCGAAGCCAAGGCGCTGGGTTACAACGTGCTGAACCTGGGTTCCGGCATCGACGGCGAGACAGGAAATGTCGCGCAAAGCCAGGCGGACATGATCCGCGCGGTGCGCCATGCTCACGGTCCCGTCGCTCCGCCGGCGTGCATTCTGAGCGGCGGCGAAACCACGGTGACGCTGGGCCCCGACCACGGCTTGGGAGGGCGCAATCAAGAGTTCGTGCTGGCGGCCGCTGCCGCGCTGGGGCCGGAAGAAATGCGCGGCGTGGTGATTCTCAGCGGCGGCACCGACGGCGAGGACGGCCCCACCGACGCCGCCGGCGCGCTTGCCGAAGAGCACACGTTGCCTCGGGCGGCGGGGCTTGGTCTCGACTGGGAAGCGTTTCTCCGGCGCCATGACGCCTACTCGTTTTTCGATCAAGCGGGCGGCTTGCTCAAGACCGGTCTGACCATGACAAACGTCATGGACGTGCGTGTGTTGCTGATTGAAAGCTGCGATAAAGAAGAACGTCATAGAGAATCTTGATGCCGCCCGCGAGAAAGAACGGCATGCTCATCCACGCCGGCGTCGCGACTAAAACAACGGCCCATAGCGGTGAGATGGCCGCCCCGAGCGAGCGCGCCACCCCCGTGACGCCGGCAGCGGCCGAGCGTTCCTCGGGACGGACGACGGCCATGGTGTAGGATTGCCGCGTCGGCACATCCATTTGCGAGATGCTAAAACGCAATAAAAGCACCAGGATGGCCAACTCCAAAGTCGGCATCAGCGGAATAAGAATCAGCAAAACGTTGGACGGCAAATGCGTGAAGACCATGGTGTTGACCAGGCCAATCCGGTGCGCGACCGCCGACGCCGCCAACGCGGAGGCCGCCGCCAGGAGATTCGCCCCGAAAAAGATGGCTCCGATATACACCGGCTCGAGCGCGAAGCGCAGGTAAAACCAATAGGCGACGACACTCTGGATGATGAAGCCGCCGCCGAACGCGTCGAGGGCGAATAATCCCGACAGCTTTAGCACGATGGGCAACGAACTTGAAAGGCCTAGCCGCGTTTTCTTGGTTTCACTGGATGCCTCAACCGGCGTTACCTCCGCGTTTGCCGATAGTCGCGTGAATGCCAGCGCCAACGAAGCGCCGATCAGGGCATAAAGGACTGCGAGCGGACGGTAACTAGCGGCGCCAGCATAGCCCAACGTTTCGACGAGTTGCGTCAGAGCACCTCCGCACAGTGCACCGGCGGCGGTCGCCACCGAACCGACCAGGTTATACCAGGCGAACACGTCAGTGCGCCGCTCGCCGGGCAGCGTTTGCGATAAGGCCGCCTGCTCGACCGATAAAAATGGTCCGACCTCGTTGCCGCTCGGACTGATGACCCCCACGGTCGCGGCGATCAGCAGCAGCCAAAAATTGCTCGTGAAGGCGAAGACCACCCCGGCGAAGATCATCAACAGTGCGCCGACGAAAAGCGTTTGCCGGCGGCCGACGCGGTCGGCGGTCGTGGTCAAGGCAAGTGATATGACAGTATCGCCGAGCAGTGTAAGCGTGAGTAACAGGCCGATTTCGCCGTCGCTTAAGCCAACCGAATTGAGGAAGAGCACCAAGACCACGGAGAACAGACCATAACCGAACAGACGCGCACAGCGCGTCAGGAAAAGGAGCCGCCCGTCGGAGTTCAACGTGCGCAAAACATGCACTTGTGAAAGCGGCCAAATCATAAGTTAACGACAGAGTAAGGTCCGCGGGATTCGGAGTACCTCATCCCGCGGCTTGGAAATCAGTGAGGCACATTGCAAGCCGCGGGAGGAGGTACTCCGAATCCCGCGGATCGTGCGCCAAATCATTTTAGGGATGACGGCACTCGGGTTGCTTGTTTATAATCGAATCTTCTCTCCAATCGCGCGGATTTTTCAACCAGGGCGTGCGGCGTGCGAGCGCCGTGCTGGCTACGCCGTTTACGGCGCTCGTAATATATCAACCGTATGAATTCATCAGTGTCGGTGTTCCTGGATTTCAGCCTGCCCAATGCCACGACCTGGTTTTATTTCTCGTGGCTCTTGGCGATTGCGCTGTTTTTCAAATTCGGCCGGCTTTTGAGTTTGCGCAACTGGGACGTCATTACCGTCTTTTTGCTCGTGCCGGGTCTTTTGGTGATTCAGCGGCTGCGCGTTAACCCAATCGCCGTCCGAGCTGCATCCCGCGGTGCAAGTTGCGGAACTCGTGGGCCAAGCGGCCGGCGTATATCCGGGAGCCCCGACGGCCATCGCTTGGTTTGGCTCACCGGATCGCCATCCGGCTCTGACATCGGGCAATTGGCTGTGGTGGGGCTATCTCTGGCTTTTGTGCGGCTCAGCGTATTTCTTTCTGCGCTGCCTGTTGGATCTGGCACTCGTGCAACGGCCGGCACTCGCGCCGAATCTCGGCTTTGGGGGCCTTTTTTGGCTGGCCGGTGCGCTGCTCGCCTGTCTGATCGCGGTGGCGTTCCGGCCGCCTGACAAGGATCCGCCCCCTCGGCCTTCGACGTTGCAAGCCAATCCGAGCGTGACCACGACGGTCGGACCGGAAAGCGCTTCGCTGGCCCAGCTGCGGGAGCAGTTTGGTGCCAAGTTTTGGTTGGTGCGCTCGTTCGCGGTCTTGGGTCACATGGCCGTTGTCCTCGGGTCTGATCTGCATCGGCCGCTGGCATTTCCACGACGCGGCGGCAGGCATGGCGGCGGCCACTTTCTATTTGATGGCCCCTTACACCGGCCTGTTCGTCGGGCAAGCCCACCATGTTTGGCCGATGGCCCTAGTCATCTGGGCGCTGGCGAGTTACAAAGTGCCGCTAGTCGCGGGCATATTCCTCGGCCTGGCGGCGGGAACGATGTATTTCCCCGCAGTGCTGCTGCCGGCCTGGTTCAGCTTCTACTGGAAGCGCGGCGCGGGCCGATTTTTATGCTCTTTTATCCTGACCGTCGGATTCTGCCTCGCCATTATCGGGCTGCAACTTTGGCTCACGGATGATCTGGATTCGAGCATCCACGAAGCGTTCCAGCAAACGGCCTGGCAGCCGTGGAAAATCCCCACGACCGAAGGCTTTTGGACGGGAACCCACTGGGCCTACCGCATCCCCATCTTCGTCGCCTATGCGGCCTTCGTCTTGCTCACCGCGTTTTGGCCCTGGCCCAAAAACCTGGCTCAGCTGATCGCGTTATCCGCTGCTCTTCTGATTGGCATTCAATTCTGGTACGCCGATCAAGGGGGCGTCTATGTCCTCTGGTACCTGCCGCTCTTGCTGCTGCTGGTATTCCGCCCCAATCTAGCCGACCGCCGCCCGGTGCCCATCGCCTCCGAAACCGATTGGCTGGCCCGCTTGGGCCGCATTCTCGCACGGTTCGTCGGCTGGATGCTGCGCACCCCCGAACCAGTCAATGCCAGATAATTGGTTAGCCGCGACGCGCTAGCGGAGCGCGGGGACACGCCGCGCTCCGCTAGCGCGTCGCGGCTAACCAAAGAAACTTTGCCTTTCCAAAATCCTGCCGATTCATTACACTCAGCGACCTGAATGAACCCTCTTTCTCTGGGCAGGATGCCGCACCATGCCGCAATCTCTCCGCGTTGTCTTTGGCTTGTCCATTGCCGCTTTGCTGATCGGCGGACCGCTTTGGTACTTCTCCTACCACAGCCATTGCTTTCGCAACTTCCGCGTGGTCGAGGATGGCGTCCTCTATCGCAGCGGCCAGCTCAACGTGGCCGGCCTCAAGCGCATCATCCATGACTACGGCATCAAGACCGTGATTAGCTTGCGCGACGGCGACAAAGTCAATGACATGGAGGAAGAGAAGTATCTCGCCCTGGGAACCGACGTCAAGTTCGTGCGCATCTCCCCCGCGCCTGGTGGGCATCTGACGGTTCCATCCCCGCGGAGATCGGCCTCGCCGACTTTCGCAAAGTCATGGCCGACGAAGTCAATTATCCCGTGCTCGTACACTGTTTCGCCGGCATCCATCGCACCGGCGCCTTTTGCGCGGTCCGCCGCATGGACCACGACGGCTGGACGCAATCAAGACGCCATCAAGGAAATGAAAGCGCTGGGCTATACCGTCGAGCACATGGACGTTCTTCCCTTTCTGCGCCGTTATCATCCGCAAGCTGCATCCGCGTCTCAAACGCCTGCCGTTTTCCAGCCCGTCTCCCAGCAAAAAACGCCTGCCCCTTGACGCGGGGATTTATTCTCCGATAGATAATCTCAGGCGCTTGCTCGCTTTTCGCCACGGTGCTGCGCCTGAAAAGAGCCGCGCACGAAGTAAGCGGCTAGCCACCAGGCACACGGTCATCCGCTTACTTCGTGCGCGGCTCTTGACATCTTTGGATTCATCCCGGCATGCCCAAACGCACCGACCTCAAGAAAATCCTCCTGATCGGCTCGGGCCCCATCATCATCGGGCAGGCCTGCGAATTCGATTATTCCGGCACGCAGGCTTGCAAGGCCCTGCGCGAAGAGGGCTACACCGTCGTCCTGGTCAATTCCAATCCCGCCACCATCATGACCGATCCGGACACGGCCGACCGCACCTACGTCGAGCCGATCACCTGGCAAATGGTCGCCAAAATCATCGAGAAGGAACGCCCCGACGCCCTGCTCGCCCACGCTCGGCGGCCAGACCGGCCTCAACACGGCCATGGACCTGCATCACCACGGCATCCTGGCCAAGTTCGGCGTCGAGATGATCGGCGCCCGCGCCGATGTCATCGACAAGGCGGAGGATCGGCAAAAGTTCAAAGATGCCATGCTCAAGATCGGCCTCGACGTGCCGCGCTCGCGGCGTCGTCCGCTCGCTCGCCGATGCCCAGGTCGGTCCGCGAGGAGATCGGCTTGCCCTGCGTCTTGCGGCCCAGCTTCACCCTCGGCGGCACCGGCGGCGGCATCGCCTACAACCGCGAGGAATTCAACGAGCTTGATCGCCCGCGGCCTCGAGCTCAGCCCCACCGGCGAAGTGCTCGTCGAGGAATCGGCCATCGGCTGGAAGGAATTCGAGCTGGAAGTGATGCGCGACAACGCCGACAACGTCGTCATCGTCTGCTCCATCGAAAACCTCGATCCGATGGGCGTTCACACCGGCGATTCGATCACCGTCGCGCCGCGCAGACGCTGACCGACAAGGAATACCAGCGCATGCGCGACGCCGCGCTGCGCGATCATCCGCGAGATCGGCGTCGAGACCGGCGGCAGCAACATCCAGTTCGCCACCCATCCCGACACGGGCCGCATGATCGTCATCGAGATGAACCCGCGCGTGAGCCGCTCGAGCGCGCTGGCGTCCAAGGCCACCGGCTTTCCCATCGCCAAGATCGCCGCCAAGCTCGCCATCGGTTATCGCCTGGATGAACTGAGGAACGACATCACGCGCGAGACGCCCGCCTGCTTCGAGCCGACCATCGATTACGTCGTCACCAAGATTCCGCGCTGGACCTTCGAGAAATTCCCTGATGCCGATCCGACGCTGACCACGCAAATGAAATCGGTCGGCGAAACGATGGCCATCGGCCGCACGTTCAAGGAATCGCTGCAAAAAGCGCTGCGCGGCCTGGAGATCGGCCGCTTCGGCCTGGGCTGCGACCAGAAGGACGTCTGGGGCACGCCCGACCAGCCCAGCATCGACGCGATCATCAACCGGCTGGCCACGCCCAACGCCGACCGCATCTGGCACATCCGCTTCGCCCTCAAGGCCGGCATGTCGATCGACGACATCTATCGCCGCACGCAGCATCGATCCCTGGTTCCTGCACAACATCCAGGAAATCGTCGCGATGGAAGACCGGCTGCGCGCCTGTCCGGGCCTTGAAGCAGCCGACGACGAGCTTCTCTGGGAAGCCAAGCAGCACGGCTTCTCCGACCGCCAGCTCGCCCACCTTTGGAACACCAGCGACATCGAAGTTCGCCGAGTGCGCATGGCACGGGGCATCGCCGCCGTCTTCAAGCTCGTCGATACCTGCGCCGCCGAGTTCGAGGCCTACACGCCCTATTATTACTCGACTTACGAACGCCCCAGCGCCACCGTGCCGCTCGCCGGCGTGGCGCATCTCGAATCGATCTTCGCCGAGCGCCGAAGACGAAACCCGCCCGCCCAGCGGCAAGGACCGCATCATGATCCTGGGCGGCGGTCCCAATCGCATCGGCCAGGGAATCGAGTTCGACTATTGCTGCTGCCAGGCCGCCTTCGCGCTGCGCGAGGCCGGCTTCGAGACGATCATGGTCAACTCGAATCCCGGAGACGGTGTCCACCGACTACGACACCAGCGACATGCTCTTCTTCGAGCCGCTTACCACCGAAGACGTGCTCAACATCTGCGACCGGGTCAAGCCCAAGGGGCTCATCGTGCAGTTCGGCGGCCAGACGCCGCTCAACCTGGCCCGCGCCCTGGAGGCCGCCGGCGCGCCGATCATCGGCACCAGCGTCGATTCGATCGACATCGCCGAGGACCGCGAACGCTTCCAGGAGATGATCGCCCGGCTTGGCCTGAAACAGCCGGCCAACGGCATCGCCCGCGACCGTGCACGAAGCCGTCGTCGCCGCCCGCCAGATCGGCTTCCCCGTGCTGGTGCGGCCCAGCTATGTCCTGGGCGGCCGCGGCATGGAGATCGTCTATGACGACGAACATCTGAAGACATTCGTCGGCCAGGCCCTCGACAGCTTCTCAGGGCAAGCCGATCTTGATCGACAAGTTTCTCGAAGCGGCGTTCGAGGTGGATGTCGATTGCCTCTCCGACGGCAACCGCACGATCATCGGCGGCGTCATGCAGCACATCGAGGAGGCCGGCGTCCATTCGGGCGACTCGGCCTGCGTCATCCCGCCGCACAGCCTGCCGCGCGGCGGTCATCGACGAAATCAAGCGTCAAACGCGGGCGATGGCCACTGGAGCTCAACGTCAAGGGACTCATGAACGTGCAATTCGCCATCCAGCATGGCGAAGAAAGCGATGGCACGCCCACCTACTGTGTTTATGTGCTCGAAGTCAATCCGCGCGCCAGCCGCACCGTGCCCTTTGTCGCCAAGGCCACCAATGTCCCGCTGGCCCGCCTGGCAGCGCTCATCATGGTCGGCAAAACGCTCGACGAGTTGGGCATCTTCGACGAGGTTGTGCCCAAGCATTTCTCGGTCAAGGAAAGCGTCTTTCCGTTCAACAAATTTCCCGGCGTCGATATCATCCTCGGCCCGGAAATGCGCTCGACGGGCGAAGTCATGGGCATCGCCGACAATTTCCCCGTCGCCTTCGCCAAGAGCCAAATGGCCGCCAACAGTGCGTTGCCCCTCGAAGGCACCATTTTCATCAGCGTCGCCGATCGCGACAAACCCGAGCTCATGCCGATCGCCCGCGAATTCGCCGCAATGGGCTATCGACTCATGTCCACGCGCGGCACGGCGAAAGCGTTGCGCGACGCCGGCATCGAAGTCGAGGAAATCCCCAAGCTGCAAGAGGGCAGGCCCAACCTCATCGACCACATGAAGAACGGCCAGGTCGCCCTGGTCATCAACACGCCCAGCGGCAAAGGCGCCCGCACCGATGAGGGCAAGATCCGCGCCGCCGCCGTCATGCACCGCGTCACCTGCATCACCACGCTCGCCGCCGCCCAAGCCGCCGCCCAGGCGTGTCGGGCACTGCGGCAGGGGGAATTGCAGGTTAAGTGTTTGCAGGAATGGTTTGCACGGTAGGTCGCGCCCGGCGGGACCTGTACCTTGACACACAGGGTCGAGATGCCGTTCACAATCTACGGAAGGGGCGGCAGGAGTTTCGACAAGGAACTTACAAAACTTGTCTCAGGTTTTCACGAATGCGACGGGGCTTTAACAATGTTCGAGTCCAAAAAAGTGTCGCTCATCGATCCTAATGGCAACAGGCTTGCTGAACTGCTGGTCGCGTGCGAAGAGGATGGCTGGTTCAATGGGACGGTTATCTGCCAGAATCTCCCGATCGACGTTAAGAAGGCCCTGGTCTGGTACGATGAAGTGGTTCAGGACCAGATACTCAGCTACCTGGACGAAGCGACGGCTGCCGTCCAGAGATTTGAATTGCAAGCCAAGCTTTCAGATGGTTCGACGCACAAAATCTATTCTCTGCATATCACCCCAAAGAATGAAATATCGTTCAGGATCACTCCAGTGCTGCCGCCGCCGCAGCGTCCAAATTTGGCGATCCGATGACGCCAAGATGAAAAACGAATTCACCTCTCCGCCAGCACGCCGCGCAGATACGCTCCGTATTCACTGTTGCCGAATTGGCGCAGAGGTTCTCGAATTGCGCGGCGTCGATGAAACCCTTGAGCAGCGCGATCTCTTCAAGACAGGCGATCTTCAGTCCTTGCCGCTTTTCCAAGGTTTGCACGAATTGCGATGAGGATATCAGCGAATCAAACGTGCCCACGTCGAGCCAGGCGACGCCCCGGCCCAGCGGCGTCACGCGCAGTTGGCCCTGGCGCAAATAGTGCAGATTCACGTCGGTGATTTCCAGCTCGCCCCGCGCGGAAGGGCGCAAGCTCCGGGCGATTCCCACGACAGACGAATCGTAAAAGTAAAGTCCCGCGACGGCCCAATTCGAGCGCGGCGTCTTCGGTTTTTCTTCCAAGCTGAGCGCTACGTTGTTCTTGTCGAACTCGACGACGCCAAAGCGCTCGGGATCTTGCACATGGTAGGCAAACACCTGGGCGCCTTTTTGCAGGGCCGCCGATTGCATCAATAGCGGCATCAGGTCGTGACCGAAGAAAATGTTGTCGCCCAGAATAAGGCAAACCGGGCTGTCGTCGACGAAGGCGCCGCCGATCACGAAAGCCTGGGCGATGCCGCCGGGATTTGGTTGAACTGCATAAGAGATCGCCATGCCCAGTTGCCGCCCATTCCCCAGCAGTTCCTCGATGCGGGGCGTGTCGCGGGGCGTGCTGATGATGAGGACCTCGCGGATGCCCGCGAGCATCAGGACGGAGAGGGGATAATAGATCACCGGCTTGTCATAGACCGGCAAAAGTTGCTTGCTGACCGAGCGCGTCAGGGGATAAAGCCGGCTGCCGCTGCCTCCCGCCAGAAGAATGGCCTTCATCGCTCTCCCTCGGTGGAAATGAAAAGGGCCCCGCCTCGGCTTCGAAGCAGGGCCCGTGGGCATTATCGCGAATTGGGGCACCGTTACTAGTGGATGCCGCCGGCATTGTTGATGCCGCTGAAGATCGCGGTGATGGCATTCACAGTCGCGGATGGGATGTTGTTGGGGTTGATGTTGATCGCCAACTGGTCCGTGAGATACAGCAACTCCAGGATCGTTTGCTTGGTGTTGGCGCCCGTCAAGCCGAGCACGGCGCCGTATGTGGAGGTATCGAAGGAGTCGAGCCCCACTCCGTTTGGATTGGAGGTGTTGAAGTTATACCAAGTATGTGCGTTATTGTTGCCGGCCAAGGTTTGATCCGTGGCATACGCGCCGAGGGCGGCCGCCATGACCTGGGCAAGAGCTTGACTGGCGAGTGTGCTGTTGACTCCGAGGAGGTTTGTGTAGAACGAGGCCACCACGGAATCATTCTGGTTTGCCAAGCTACCGAATAAGTGCGGGAAATTGCTGGCCAACCAATTGCCGAGATTGTAGGTCTTGTTGCCGCCGCCATTGAGCGCGTTGATGAGGCTTTGGCCCTTGGTGCCGTTCCAGAAGCCAACCGTGGCGAAATCGTTGGCCTTGATGTTAGGCGTGGCGTTGGGTGCGCAACCGCCGTTATCGGCGCTGATGAGCCGGCCCTGCGCGGAGTAAAGGATGTTGCTGAAGTCTGGACCGTAATTCTGGGCGCGAGCGGGTTGATCGCCGCCCCGCATACGAAGTCAACCTGGTAGAAGCCGTTGGGGATTTGCACGGTCAGCGTGTGAACCCCCGGAGCGAACGTGCCGGTGGCTTGATCGAAGATCTGCTGCAAGTAGGCGGTGCTTTGACTATAGCTCGAGCCGGGTGCGGTGTAACTCACTAGGGTCAACTGTTCGGTCATGGTCGTGGTGAAAGTGACCGTGACGGTTTGGCCTTGCTGCGTGTTGCCCCGCAGGTCGTGGACCGTGGTGCAGCCGCCGACGAGGAAGCAGACGTTCGTGGGCGCACAAGTCCCCTTCTGGTAATCGTCGAAGTCGTTGCCGGCGTAGGTTTTTCCGGTCTGAGCACAAATCGTGTAATAGGTGCAGCCGGCGGAGCCGTTGGGGCCGCCGCCCGTTTGGACCGAGCCGGTCGGCACGACCTCCACGACGTAATACGTAGCCCCGGCCACAAGTCCCGTGCCGAAGCTATAGCTGCCATCGCTCGCGGTCGTCGTGGTGGCGACAAGATAATCGCCGCCGGAGCCTGTCTGCAAGCCGGAGTGCCCGTTCGATTCCTTGTAAAGGGCGATGCTCACGCCGCCCAAGCCCTTGTCATCGGCGCTGAAGCCGTTGCCAGTGATGTCACTGAACTTGGTGCCTTTGATGGTGATTGGCGGTGCTGTCACCATGGCCGTCTCGTTTTGGCCGTTGTCGGTGGCGGAGTTGTTCGAGATGTTGCCGCTATACGTGGCGGACCAGGTGTAGGTCCCCGCCTGGGTCGCCAGCACCGGAGTCGGCGTTACGTAGTTGCCGTCGACGGTGACCGGGACGGTCTCGGTCGTCGTCGTGTGGTCAGGGGCGGTTAGCGTAAACGTGATGGTGGCCCCGCTGCCTACACTCACACTGCCGGAGAGCGTGGCCGTGTCCGTCAAGGATACGGCCCCTTGGACGCCTCCCGGACTGGCAACCGTGACAATCGTCGGCGCGGCCTTCGTAGGCGTGTCGCAATCCGTGGAGCTGTTGTTCGGATTGATGTTGATGACTCCGGCCGGAGGCGTCACGGTAGCCGTGTTGCAGAGTTGGCCGGGCGTCGTCGTGGTGGCTTTCCAGAATAAATAATCGTTGTTGGTGCCACAGGGATTGGGGCCGGCGCGGAAGAATAGATACTGGGCGGTCGCATCGAAGCCCGCCGGATGCAGCGTGAGGAGATCGCCTTCGACGCTGCTGCCGAAATCGCCGAACTTGAAGGTGAAACCGGTCAGCTTGCTGAGGTCGGGAGTGGGCGAATTGGACCAGTAGAGCGTGCCCATTTCGCGGCCGCCTGAACCGCCGCTGTCGAGGGAGGAAACCCACAGCGATGTCCAGGTGTCGCCGGCGTTTTTCTTGAGACGCAGCACGTCCAGGTTGAGCTGGTTGCTGATTTCATTGACGTCGCCGCCCTGCGAGGCAACTTCGCCGTTGGAGACGATGCCGAGGCCGTGATCGTTGGGCTCATTCCGCAGGAAGAGCGTGGTGTTCGCCGTTTCGTAGCCGGAGCCGTCCACATAGAAGGCGTCGGCCCGGACGCCGTTCACGGTGACGTTTTGCGCCTGCGGCGTGTTGTTCGCGCCGAACGTCGTGAAATCGGCATTGTTCGTGGTCGGACCGACTAAGGGGAGATTCCCGATAGTGACGGTGAAGGTCGCGGTACCGCCTGGCGCCAACGTGCCCGTCGTGTAACTCACCGTGCCGGCGTTGTCGGTTGCCCCGCCCGAGGCCGAGATGAACGTTGTGCCGGCCGGCAGCGGGTCGGTGACCGTCGCCCCCGTCACGGTGCTAAGACCGTTGTTGGTCACGATGATAGTGTAGGTCGTGCTCGTTCCTGGAATGTATGTTGGCGTATGGTCATCCTTGTTTATGGATAGGCTAGTCGCAATTGTCGTAACCTGCTCGCCCGTTGGGCCTTGGTCCTGAGCGCCGTTATTCACCCCATCGCCCGAGTAGCTGACCGACCATGTGTACGTGCCGACTTGCGTGGCCACATGCGTGTTGGCCGTGGGGTACGTCCCGTCGCCGGTGACGGCAATCGTCTCGGTGTCCACGACGGTATTGTCCGGCGCCGTCAGATTGAAGGTCAGCGAACCGCCGGGGCTGTAGCCTCCCGAGAGCACGGCGGAGTCCTGGGGGATGGCGTCGCCTGCCGCGTTGTCTCCGGGCGCGTTGACGCCGACCAAGCTGGCCGTCGTGACAATCGTGGGCGTCGGCATCGGCGCGAGCAGACCTTGAAGTGACGCCGGTGCTGGATTGTCTGCCGAGACGTCCAGATAAATGGCTGCCTCGTTTTTCCCCTGCGCTTCACTGAGGAATTTCGCTGCAAATGCCGTAGCCGTCGTCGGGTCAAACGGGCCAGGGGGGGCAGGGTTATTGACAATGCCATTTGGACCACCTGTGGTGGTATCAAATTCGTCAACGATGGTGAGGTTCGACATCCGTGCGCCGTATTCCAACTCCCAGACAGCAATCTGAAGGCCCACCGCCTCGGATAAGGGATATGCGCTGGAATTGGGATATGAGTTATTAATGATATCGGTCGGCGTCGTTCCAGCTGGATTGGAATATGTTTTGGCGCCGGGAAGTAACCGTAATGGTTATAAAGATAAGCGATCTCGCCGCCATTAGGCAGGTTCGTGGCTGCCTGAGTGGGTACGGCGGGGAAGGAGGTTACCCCCGCCGTCAACGAATCAAGCGCATCGACGCATAAGCTCTCGAATTGCGGACCGCCGTTGATGCTAATCGGCATTAGGCCGACTCCGAAACTCGGCGTCGGGGACACCGGTACGTTATGTTGATCCAAAAGATCAAAAGTAACGTCATAAATGCCCTGCTTCCAGAACGTATTGCCGTCGAAGGTCACTTGAACAGGCGCCGCCGACAGCAGCGTCCGCTCTTCCAAAAGCTCAACGATAGGACGAAACTTGCGTTTAGTCGTTTCCCGGCAACGCTGCGCTAGTCCGGTGTTGCCAGGTTTCTTTGACGAGTCGATCTTCTTCGTGAGCCAAGCCATGGTGTTCCCTTTAAGTTGTACATAAGTGATGTCGCGTCATGCGGTGGATCATTCGCAAGCCGCCTCGCGGCCGGCGAAAAAAAGGGAACCGTCGTCATTGACAGATTCCGGTCAGGATTAAAAATGCGAGGGGATCAAGCACGCCATTGGACGATGGCAACCGCTGGTAATCCCTCGATCGCGCCCTCACGCGCCGTGGGTGAGCGGCGGAGTCGAAAAAGGCCGGCGCCATGGCCGGCCGTTCGAGTACCAGGGCAGACGAAACTGGGGAGTAGCCAAGCAACCATTGCACAAGCGCACCACGTACGCCACAGGCACCACGCAATGCGCTAACTTTCAACTTCTAGCGGGAGCAAGCCACTGCCAGGACTATTTCCGGCGGCACCAACCCTTGACTAGGAACGCACCGCTGGCCAACATCGCCAACGCGCCGCTCATGGCACCCGGATCCACTTCGGGGACCGAAGTGGGGTGACCCGGGCCGCCGGCTTGCACTGCGGCGCTGCTCGCGAGGACCAGCAAGAACAGACCGCAGGAAATGCGCAAACCCTTGACCACGCCACGCGCAACCGTTGTCAGGCTCATCGGAGTCATCCTTTTGCAAAACGAGGGGAAACGACAGGGGTTCGTCAATACTGATCCATTCGATACAAAAACAACCTTCGGCATAATCTGCCGTTATTTATCAAGGCCGCCTCTTTTAACATGGGTTTGGGCACCTGTCAAGTTTTACGGAAATGAAAAAGTCAAATTTAATCTCATTTTTGGGGAGAGCGGTGCTCACGGTCTGCGGCAGATGCAAATGATCTCAGATTTCGACGGTTTTTGGTGGTTTTGAGATTTTCGAACGTCCGAACGACTGTCATTGGTGAATCCGCGAAACACACGAACGACACAAAAAAATAAAAAAAGGGGACAAGGCAATCGTTTCCAAAGGTGAACCAATCGTTCAGCTGCTGTAGCTGAATGGCTTCAACATCTAATTCAGCGTGCGGGATCTTGCACTAACCCGAAGCGTTAGCGAGGAATCCCTCGCTAACGCTTCGGGTTAGTGTCGCAGAATTACGCACCGTTATTTAGGAACCCACCATGAATGACAGCGTGAGTTTGCATTACGTCGCCTCGGGCCAAGGGGTGCCCGTGGTCTTGCTCCATGGCTTTCCCCTCAGCAGCTCGATTTGGCAACAACAGCGGGAAAGCCTCAGCGAGCGGTATCGGATCATCGCACCCGACTTGCGCGGCCACGGCCAAAGCCCCGCGCCGCCGGGTGTCTATGACATGGACCTGCTCGCGCGCGATGTGTTGGCGATGCTCGACGGTCTTGGGATCGAAAAAGCCGTCATCATGGGACACAGCATGGGCGGCTATGTCGCCTTGGCCGCCTGGCGGCTGGCGCCGGCGCGATTTCTGGCTTTGGGGCTGATCGCTTCTCAGGCCGGGGCGGACACCGATGAAGCACGTCAAAACCGCTACAAGCTGGCCGACAAGGTCGCCGCCGAGGGAAACCAAACACTCGCCATCGCGATGCTCCCCAAATTGTTTGCCCCGACGCTGCCGGCCGACGCGGAAGATAGGGCCTGGGTACGCCGGCTGATTCTTGCCACGCCGAGCACGGGTATTATCGGAGCGCTCAAAGGCATGGCCGTTCGCCCCGATGCCGGGCCAAGTTTGCCGACCATTGCCGTCCCTACGTTGATCGTCGCCGGGCGGCAGGATCAAATCATCGCGCCGGCCAAAGCCGAAGCCATGGCCGCTATCATACCTCGGGCGACCTTGGCCATGATCGACAACGCCGGGCACATGCCGATGCTCGAACAACCCGGCGCCACCACGGCGGCCATCGGTGCGTTCTTGGACAAGAGCGTCGCCCCATAGTCGCCTTTCGCTCCGCGAAAGTGCGTCCTTTGTGGGACGAAAGACGACGTTGGCCGAACTCCTGATTTTGTGGGACGGCTCTCCTGAGCCGTCCGCACCAATGGACGGCTCAGGAGAGCCGCCCCACAAGAGTGGGGACTAGCTCCATGCGCACATATGTTTAGTTGATTTTGCCAGGAATTGTGTGTTTTTCCGGGCGGGATGGCGATGTGGAAAATGAAGGTGCGCAAGACTAGACCTTAAACAAGCGAACATCTCAAGTCGCCGGATGGATTTCGAGCAACTCGGTCGGCGCAGGGAATCTCCAAGCCCGTGGCGGGGTGCGGTAATCCATCCTTGAATTGCTTATCTTCACCTTCCTTCCTGACCAGCTGGTCCCAGCGATGCCGCGGCGGACCGGAGCGTCCAGACTCCGGCTTCGGTACGTTTTTGTCAGTGCCGTAACTGCGCGAACGTACGGAAGAACACGTTTTGCCACGGATTCCATCTGAGCACGCGATAGATTAGCTGTCGACCCGCTTGAAGAACCTGACAGGGGAGCCGCACGAACGCATTGACGAACGTTTTGAACTCCATCCGCAGCACGGTCGCTTGCTCGTGCTGAAAACGTTCCAGCCACCGTCCCCAGGGCGGCGTCGGCCATAGCGCCCACCAGGCCTTCAGATTCCACGCCAAGGACACCATCACCATGTAGGCCCAGTTGCTCTCCAGGTTGTCCACAGGCGCCGTCAACGCCCGCACCGCACCCTTGAGCTGGGCATTCAAGTTCTCCTGGTTGCAACGTCCATTGGCGCGGAAGACGATTTCGATGGCCGGCTTCTCCCAGTCATTGGTCAGGTAGTAGAAGTAACGGTAGTCGTCGAAGAGGCGTTGCTCGCCCTTCTCGATCGCCAGGTTCTTGCGCACGATCACCAGCCGGTATAGGCGAGCGCAGGCCGTCGGCCGATAGGGCATCTCGGCCACCTCTTCGCTTTCCAGACGAATGTTCTCGAACTGCCGTGCGCGCACGATCTGTTCCTTGACGCGCTCGGGGCGTGTCCGTGGTGCCGTCTTCACCTGGTAGCGCGGCGGGCGTTCGAGCGGATGCCAGGCCTGGGGCGGCAAATCATCCGCCAAAATGTGTTTGGCCGACGTGGCATCCAGACCGAAAAGGAAACGCACGCGTGAATCGGCCGCCCAGCGATCCAGATGCTTGGTCTGGCTGAAGTCGGTGTCGCCACGCAACAGCACCCGACGAAAGCCCCCCTCCAGACAGACCCGCAGGGCACGATCCACTTCGGCGGCGGCGCCTTCGTGCGAGGGTCGATTGCCGGGCCGGTTGAGCACGCTCAGGACTTCGCCGGTGTTGGCCAGCGAGACCACCAGCGGATGGTAGCCCCAGGTGCCATCGTAGGCGATATCCATGCCGGCCTTGCATGTCGCCGGTGGTCTCGACCAGCGTGCCATCCATGTCGATGGTGGCTTCTTCGAAGAACGCGGCCGGCTGCCGCGCCGAAACGCGCTGCCGGACCTGGTTGGCGATGTCGATCAGCGTGTGCACGTCGGCGGCGCGAAAACGGCGGCAGAAATCGCCGGCCGTGGTCGGATCGGGAATGCGGCGGGCACCGAGGGCATCGAGATAGACTTCATCCTGGCGACGGCATTCCAAATCCTGCAGACAGGTGCCATCGCACAGGGCGTTGTAGGCCAAGTTGAGCACGTGATCCGACTCGTGATAGGGCAGATGAATCTTGAGCAGGTGCAATTGGTCATTGATGGCATCGATAAGACCGATGCGCCGCGCTAACAGATGCAAAGCGCCGATGCCTCCGTGGGCCAGGCCGCGCGTGCGGTCCGCGATCTCGTAGTGGATGTTACAGGCCGTGAACATGGGCCGGTCGCAATTGCCCAGTTGGGTTTTGTCGAGGCGGCGCTCAATCCGGCGCTTGCGTTTGTCGAGTTGTCGTCGTATGTTGGCGTTCACTCGAAATCCTTTCCCGTGGTGGTGATGTTGGTTTGGCTACTACATCAAACACCGCAGAAAGCAAAAGGATTTCGAGTTTTTTCAGATATTTGCCTCGCCGACACTTGGCGAGTTCGCTTGGTTAAAGCCTAGGGCGGTTCACAGAGGGCTGGGTGGGCGTGGTCTGAGA
Organism: uncultured Planctomycetota bacterium; assembly: GCA_963750865.1. Lineage (GTDB taxonomy): Bacteria > Planctomycetota > Planctomycetia > Gemmatales > Gemmataceae > CAVVSQ01. The sequence continues at coordinate 1,434,362 of CAVVSQ010000001.1, read as the reverse complement.
TACTCCGAAGTCCCGGCTTCCTGGACGAACGGTAGCACCTGGAGCCACACCTACGATGGCGAAGGAAACGTTGTCAAGAAGACCTCCGGCACGCAGACCTGGACTTACACATACGACAACGCGAATGAATTGTTGACGGCGGCGCATTATCCGACTTCGACGGGAACGGTCGATCTATCGGCCACGTACAAATACGATGCGTTAAGAAACCGGATCGAGTCGGACGTTTTGCAATCGGGTGTCGTGACGGCGACCAAATTCGCCCTGATGGATGGAATCCAGCCAAGCAAGGATCAGTCGGCAATTCCGGCACGGACGTGTGGGCCGATCTGGTCAACGGCACTTTGACATCTCAATATCTTCCCGGCGACAAAGTGGACCAACTGTTCGCGCGCATCGACCAAAACGGCACGACGCTGACGCCGAACTGGTATGTCACTGACAATCAGGGTTCCGTGCGCGACATGCTTGACAGCAACGGGGTGGTGAAGGATTCCGTTACCTACGGCGCCTTCGGGAACATCATATCCGAGACCAACGCCACCCCTCGCGGCCGCGATGGTTATACGGGTCGCCCGAGCGACGCCACAGGGCTGCAATACAACGATGGGCGGTATTACGACCCGAATACGGCGAGGTGGATAGCGCAGGATCCGGATGGGTTTAATGCGGGGGACAGTAATCTTTATAGGTATGTGAAGAATGCGCCGGAGGTGGCGACGGATCCGAGCGGATTACAACCGCCTTTTGGTCAAGGTGGCTATGGTGGCTTAGGTGGGCAGGGAGGAACCGGGCAAGGATTCGGAGGTTCGGGCGGTTACGGCGGATCAGGCGGGCAACCGCCTTTCAGCGGCCAAGGAGGCTACGGCGGACTAAAATAGGTCAGGACGCCCGCCGCGGGAGACTACGGCACGGACTTCGTCTGGACGCCGTGCGGCCGCCACCAGAGCGGCGCCGCCCCCGGTGCTGGCGCCAAAATAACCCACCGGCAGGCCCGCAGTCCGGCCATCATGCGCAAGCCAGTCCGTGGCATTGCTTAGGCGGTCGGCAAGAAGATCGATGTCGAACCGCAAATGAGCGGTGTATTCGTCAACCGCCGCTTCATCCTCGGTGAGCAGATCCATGAGCAGCGTGCCAAGCCCTGCGGCGCGCAGTTGAGCGGCAACAAAACGATTCCGGGGACTGAAACGGCTACTGCCGCTCCCATGCGCGAAGGCAACCACCCCGCGAGCCCCGTCGGCGATGTCGAGGTTGCCTTGTAAGGCAACTCCGCTCGCCGGTATACGAACCGCGTACTCCCCTTCAATTGCGTGCATTGTTCGGCTCATCGCCGGACCCTCGTGAGCCAAATACCTGTCCATCAAATCTGCGCGAACTCAGCTTTCTTGCACGACAAAAACCTCTGCGTTTTGAACATGCGGAAGAATGGATCCAACAACATGGATAGACGCAAAAGATATGCCGAATGTCCATCCGTAGGGAGAAACCACGCGCCAGAGCTCGGCGAACGGCGTCCAATTTCTGCTCGAGTGCCAAGTCAGGCGATGTTGATAGATGCGCCCGGCGCCGCCGGTGGGACAATGGGCGTGCCGGCGCATGCTGTGTCGGAAATACCACGCTACTTCCGAGCCAATCCCAGCGCCAGCTCCAGTTCCTTATCCCTCCCTGCCAGCAATTCCTCAATCGTATACCGCACCGGATAATCGGGACGCACGCCGTGCGCCGCGTCCGGGTTGCCGCTGACCGCCAGGTGATAAGAGACGAGCGGCACATAGACGATGACCTTGGTATTCGGCAGCGTGAGGGCAGGCACGGCTCCGGATGTGTTGCCGTAATAGCCTCCGCCGGATTCCTCGCCGATAAAAGTTGCCCGTTTGTGAAAGTGAGCAAGCGATAGGAACTCCGCGGTCGTCGAGAAACTGTCGCCGTTCATGAGGATCAAGACCTTGCCCACGAAGGCCGGCGTGCTCGGCTGCTGCATCCCCAAATTGGGATGATTGCGCAGGCGATACTTGCCATCAGGCAGACGCTCCACCGCGTCCTCGCGAACCTTTGGGAGTTCAGTGTACTTGTGAAAGCTGAATTCGCGGGCGTTGATCAAAAGCTCGTCATAGTACTTGAACGGCTTGGCGACGAGATACGAAAACAAGCGCTTGCCCAATTCATCTTCGCCGCCGCCGTTGCTGCGCAGATCAAGGATGAGCGTTTTCGTTCCTTGTCGATTCATCGCTTCGAACGATTCCTGATAAAAATCCGCCAGCGTCTTTTGCCCCTGGGCATCGACGAAGCCGCGTATCTTCATCACGGCGATGGTTCCACCGTCGAGCAGTTTAAAGTCGCCCATGGTCTCGGGTTGCTGATCCTCGGGAAACTTCGCGCGAGCCGATTTTTGCAGCCGCTGTAAGTCGGCCCCCGCCAGGTTAAGCGTGATGGCACCCTTCGTCTTGGCGTCCCAAAGAACAACGTCATAGGGGGCTGACAAGCCAACGAGGGTCAAAAGCCTGTAAGAAAATGCCCAACCGCTAATGCGCAATAAGCGTGTGGTCTGGATGTCGCCATCGCCCGATGCTGCCGCCAGCATCTTCTCAACGATTTTCGATGTAGCTACGCCGTTGATTGACTGCACTTTCATCCCGGCCAATGAGACGGGTCCACTAGAGAGATCGCGCCAAACGTAGACGTTGCCGTCGAGCACGCGTACCGCAAGCGGCAAGACACCGTGGCTGGCAGTGTAATCGTTCCTGAATCCCCTTGGCAGCGAGACATCGGTATGGCCGCATTTGATGGCCGCCACGACGGGGGCGAGGATGCGATAGAATTCGAGCACGCTCATGGGCTTGCTGAGCAATTTCTCGGCCTTATTGAACCGTTGATCGAGCTCCGCCTTGGGCGTATAGCGATAAATGCCGCTATGACCCTCCTCCAACGCCCGGCGGGCGATGCGAAAGTCGGCGAGCACTTGGTCGGCCGTGAGCGATCGGTCCACGGCATTAGGCGCCGCAGCCGGCTTAGTCTGCGCAAGCGGTTGCTTCGGCCGGTCCGCTGCCAAAGCGTGACTTTGCATAGCTGCCCCTGCAAGCAGATAGACACAGAAACCAGCGCGGCAATTCAGTCGACGGCAATCCATGGGCTTCTCCTTAAGGCAAACACGCAACAAGACGAGCTTAACCAGCCAAACGCAACGGCAATGCAAATTTGGCTATGATGTTCGATACCGTTTTTTTTGGCGAAGGTTACAGGTCTGGAAAAGAGGCGAGGCGGACAGAATATCGCGTCCGTTGCAACCCGTCTGTGTCCCTTTTTTTTGTTGGCCGCGACAAGAGGGGACCACCTGTGGCGCATTGTCTTGAAGCTAGCGCGTTACCGTTAAACCGGATTGCATGTTAGCCAATTGTGCGTAACAATCATGCCATGGAACAAATTACCCTGCCCCACGAACTCCTGGCTGAAATGGAGCAAGCCGCGCGCATCGCTTTATCTAATCTCCGCGATCGGGAGGAGATGCGGCAGGCTTGCGAGCGGATGGATAGGATGCGTGAGGAAACCAAGCGAAAACACGGGATTCTCGACATTGGCGTGCGCACCATCCGCGAATTGCGCGACGAATGAAATACATCCTCGATTCATCGGTGGCGTTTAAGTGAGTCGTCAAGCGGAAACCCATGCAAAAATCCGCCGCTCTTTTGACCATGTTCCTACTGGCCGGTGCCGCCTTCATCAGCACCGCCAACCAAACCTCAACTCCCACCGCCTGGACGCCCATCGTCCCTGGCGTCTATCGTTCCCCCAGTTCGCCCACCGGCTACGCTATGGTCGATGGTTCCGAAGCCGTGCTCATCGACGCGCCGCAGGGCATCGCTGGACTGCCTGGCGTCACCACAGTCAGCGCGGTTTATCTCACCAGCTACCATCGTGACATCTGCGCACATGTTGGGCAGTTTCTCGAGCGCCACATCCCCATCTTCGCACCCAAAGGCGCCAAAGATTGGCTGACCATCACCGGGGTCAAGAAATACTGGCAAGAATCGTTGCCGCTGCGCGATTCACACACGGCCTACTTGGTCCTTCCCGTAGGCTTTGACGGCATCCAGTTCACACTGGCCAATGGCCAAAAAATCCCCTGGCGTGATTGGCAAATCGAAATCATCGATACGCCCGGTCATGCGCGCGCGGGCATCTCCTTGATCGCGCAAAAAACCGATGGGCCACGCCTGGCGTTTACAGGGAGTGCGTTCACATCGCCAGGCAAAATGTGGGCGCCGTACACCACCGATTGGGACCACTGGACCGACGCCGGCCTAAAACCCGCCGCCGACTCTCTTCGCCAATTAGCGGCTAAGACTCCGGAAGTACTTTGCCCCGCCCACGGTCCAGTCCTCGCGCGCGCTGCCGTGGCCGCTCTCACGCTCCGCCGAGGCGGTCGAGGAAGTTGCCTTTCTCAAAAGCTTCGAACGTTTCACCAAGCAAAGGCTAGGCAATCCCCCTAGTTATCGTTTCCTCGCCAAGGAACAAGCGGAATCGAACGGATCCAAACCGTGGTCGCGCATCGCGGAACATCTCTATTTGACCGGCAACACGTATGTAATCGTCTCCAAGGACAACGCCTGCCTGATGCTGGATCCCTGGGAGAAGCGCAGCGCCGATCAATTCGCCAAGCTGCAAAAAGACGAGCAACTCGGCCCGCTTGAGGTCGTGACCTTTAGTCACGCTCATTTCGACCATTATGACGGGATCTATCATCTGCCGGAGCGCAACAAGTTCCAGGTCTGGACGCTCGATCAGGTAGCCGCACCCCTTGCCCAGCCTTTCACGCTACGGGCGCCGTTCCTCGACGCCCGGCCCATTTCGTTTGACCGCACGCCGCGCTCCGGCCAAACAGTGGCCTGGCGTGAATACCGGTTTCTGTTCCATCATTTTCCCGGTCAAACCGAGTTCACCACCGGCATCGAGACGACTATCGATGGCAAGAAATGCTTTTTCACGGCTGACAACTTCTTTCACCAAGATATGTTCTCGGGCAGCGGCGGTTGGATGGGGCTTAACCGGAGCTTTCCCGGCATGTACGCGGCCAGCGCCCAAACGGTGCTCGATGCCGCTCCGGATTGGGTATTGGCCGAGCATGGCGGCCCGTTCGAGTTCAACGCGGAGGATTTTCGCCGCCGCGTCCGTTGGGGCCAAGAAAGCGGCCGCGCCGCCGATGTCTTGTCACCGAGTGGCAATCACCGCCACGACTGGAATCCTCATCATGTGCACATCGAACCGGTGGTGTGCAAAGCGAAAGCCGGTGAAGTGGTGAGCGCCACGCTGGTGGTTGAAAACGTCTTACCGCGACCCATGCGGATGACCGTCACATTGGAAGGGCATGGTCTCACGGCCAATCAAACTTGGATGGTCGACGTGCCGAGCGGCGCGACCGTCCGCCGCGCGTAAATATGAAGTTGTCCACATCCATTCCCACGGGACGAAATATTTTTCCCTGTTCCATTTATAACGGTGAACGCCGCGATTCCAGCGACACGTTCATCGCTGTAGATGTCTCTTCTTCGTGAATGTAATCGTGCGTTGACAAAGCGCGATTTGATTGTGGAACGGCTCTCCCGAGCCGTGTTTCTTGACATCGGACGGCTCAGGAGAGCCGTCCCACGGGGTTGCACTCACAATGTGAAAATGGATGGGTTTTGCCCCTTGGCGCGGAACGCTGAGACTGTATCGTTTCCCACCACGTTCGTTCGGACACACTCCGCTAACTCCAAAACCGATGATTAGAGAGTTCACATGGCTAATCACCGTGCGGCTTGGGCATGGACCATCGGGCGAGGAATGAAGCGATGGATAGTATGCGTTTGGCCCCCAAGGGCAGCGTCTTTCCGCAAATTCCATGTTGTCGCTGCGAGGACAATACACGTGCCTGGGACCGCTTGGCGGGCAAGACCTATTGTCCAAACTGCATGGAGAGCCTGGCCGTGGGCGAGGCGGACCCGCTGGTGGAAAAGACCGACAAACGCCGCTGCACCGTGTGCCATCATCAGGGAACCGTGCGCTTTTTGACGTTTCCGCTCGGCAGCCGCCGTCCGGTCGAAATGGATTTGTGCGCCGAACATCTCGGCCCTTATCGGCCGGCACCTCGGGCCTCATGCTTTCGAGCAACTGCGCTGCCAACTCACCAATCTGGATTTGGAAGTCGCCGACATCTTTCTCCTCCACGAAGCATTTTACGACGCCAAGGGCCGCGCCATCCAGCCCGCGGTCGAGTCTTAACGCGAAAAGCCGGCGTGGTCGCCGGCGTAATCGTGTATTGGTTGATGTTTAATATCCGCGGGATTCGGCCTACCTCATCCCGCGGCTTGGATTATGTGGACCATTCCAAGCCGCCGGATGAAGTACTCCGAATCCCGCGGATTTCATGTTTACTATCCCCCCACGGTCAGCACCAGCGGTCGCGTGGATCGATCATCCAGCTTCCAGAGCATCCGCGTGGCATCGTCCACGTTCCATTTGGAACGCAATTCGAAGCCCTTTTCGAGCGGTACATAGTCGAAAGGAACGCCGGCCAACGGGTCGGGATGATTCTTGAGCGCGGCGCGGCCTTCGGCCTGCACCGCGACGGCAGCCGACAACAGAGCATAGCGACCCTCGCCCCGTGCCTGGGCCAGACGAACTTTGGCGATGGCGGGGAAAAACGTCTTGAAGACCGGATTGCCGGCATGAGCTTTCGTCGTCCGGTCGAATTCCTTGGCGAATTGATCCAACGGCAGCTTGAGCTCGTCGGCGACCTGCTTGTAAATCGGGCCGGTTTCTTCCGCATATTTGACGACGCCTGCCGCGGTTCCGCCGCAGTCCGCAAGCAGGGTGCTCTTTTTGCCCGCTTCGGGATTGGAAGTAATGCTTACGAAAGTGGCCAAGCTTTCCTGATCCTTAGCGTCTTTCACGTTACGAATGAACCAATCCATGGTGACTTTTTCGCAAACGAGCAGGCCGGCTGCCGGTGTGGCGAACTGGGGCAATGAGTCGAGCCGCTTTTGCAGGCTCTTGACCGCGTCCGCCTTGAGGTTGGGCAGACTCCGCGCGATCGACTCACCCACGCGGTGCTCGATGTTGTAACCGACCAGGATGCCGACGAGACTGCCGTCGAGCGAGGCGTGCCGGGCCAAGGTCAGGGCGGCGGCGTAATCTTCGGCGGCCTCCGCGTCGTGGCCGTCTTGCAGGCTGAGGCGAGCGTGCAAGCATGCCAAGGAAGCCAAATTGCGAGCGGCCGGCAGATGAGGCAGCAAGGCATAGATGCCGTCCTGGTCATAGCTGATGCCCCAGTCACAATTCTTCAACGCGGCGCCGCGCCGCAGCAGCTTCAAGGCGGCGTCCGCCTTGCCGACGAGCTCGCGGGCCTTGGCGTCCAGCGGCATGGTCACGAACTCCTCGTTGACCTTGGTCATGGCCGCGTCCGAGAGCTTGGGCAGTTGCGCGAACGCCTGCCAATACTTGAGGGCGGCATTGGCCCGCTGATCGGCGGCGGTATCCGCCCATGCCGAACTCAAGGGTAGGAGAAGGGCGGTTCCGAGAAAGAGCGCGCGTAGCATGAGCGGTACCTCACATAAAGAAGTAAAAAAGGAACACGTTTGATGGAAGCCGGAAGTTGATTCAATCGAGCAAGTCGGGCGAGATCGGCGTCGACACCATGACGCGTGCCGTCTCTTCGAGCGGCCAGTTGAACGCGGGCACTTCCGCCGCCCTCGAGAACTTGGCGGTATTGACGCCACGGAGCGTCGTCCGCACGGGCCACGGTCGGCGTTTCCTTGGGAGCGATCTTGACGATCGGCTGCCTAGAATCCGGCTTTAGCCAGACCAGAAACAACACACAGGCCGCCAGGCCGGCGCAGACAGCGGCGGCGATAAGCCTGCGCCGTGTGCGGCGCAGCAGGGGTTGCCGCATTGGCCTGGAACCCGCGGCGCCTTCCGTGAACAGCGTCTCGTCCACCTCGGCCAATCGTTGTTCCAAAGCCGGATCCTGGCTCGCCTCTTCCCAAAGCTCCGCCGCCGCCTCGAGGTCGCCATGGTTCAAGGCTTCGAGATAACGCAGCGCCATGAGGTCGCCCGGCAAATGGTTGTTCGGTTCGTTCATGTCAGGCCCACCTCGCGCGTGGAAAGAAACACCGTCCGCAGCGCTTGTAGGGCACGGCAAACGCGCACTCGTGCCGCCCCGGGAGTGAGGCCGCCCAAGGCGCCGGCCAATTGCTCGCCGTCCAGGCCCTGGTAATAGCGCAACTCCAGGACCTGCCGCTCGCCGGAGCTGATGCGGCTCAGCGCCCGTTCCAGATCGAGCCGATCGGCCACGACCGTGTCGTCGGAGTTGATATGAAGCTGTTCCAGTGCGGCGGTCCACGCTTCCGCGCCGAGCACGGCCGCCGACACGCACCGCCGACCGCGCCCTTCCGATCGCCGCCGAGCCAGCAGCAGCTTGACGGCGATGCCGCGAATCCAGGCTGCCGCTGACCGGGTCGGGTCGAAGCTAGCCGCATGCTTGAGCGCCTCCTGCACGGCCTCGTGGAGCACCTCGCAGGCAATATCCATGGCCTCGGCCCAGCGTACGCGGCGATCGGACTTGGCGACAAGAACGGTAAGCGTGCGCAAGAGGGCCGCGTGGCTCTCGGCGACGGCAGCGCGGATCTGCGCGGCGTTCGATCGCGCCCTTGCATCCGTCTCGGCGTTATCCAGGTCACGCAGCATGCCGTTTGGTCCCACTCAGCGGGCTTCGATCGCGCTACATCTACTTATTGGTCGGGAAGCGGGCGCACGTTACAGGCAAAAAAGGAGTACCTTGTCGCTTATCTCTACGGAGGTGACGCAAGAACATTCGCGGGGCGAAGCACTATAATCCCGCCATATCGACCGAAATCAGACGGATTTAGCGTTAATATGTGGTTAATGCCGTGTGATCGCATGAGGGCAACGATCCGCGCATCATGGACCGCTACCCCGGTAACTGCATTGGAAACGAGAAGATTCCTCCAGAGCGAGTAAGCTGCAACACTATCCGGCAATACTCTAAAGAGACGTTCAATGATGCCAAGGCGGCGGTCGGCCTCTGCAATTGTTAAGCCTAGCCCTCCGCGCCGCTCGTGGGTCGAGTGCAGACATTCCAGAATTCGGCCGCGTTTTGTGGGGCAATCACGCACTGGTGGCCATGTTGCCTTAAACACTTAACTGCGTCACGAACATCCTTGTGCTGAGGATCTGGGTGCTCCAGGAGTCGGATGATGATTCCCGTGTCTGCCAGGATGCGCATCAGTCATGGTCCGTGTAGATATCTTTTCGGGAAAAATCGATAGGGAGGCGCGGAACGTCTGGTCCCGAGGCCAGCTCCTCCAACAAACGGTCAAAGTCTTCGTCGGATAAAGAGTCGGATCCAACGCCGCTTGCCGTCGCGTCTTCCTCAATTGTTACCGTAACCAGTTTCTTTTCCGGGAGGATTAGCGGTTCAATCGGGTGAAGTGCACCGTTCTCGTAAACTGCTTGAAAGGTTTTAAGCATGGCTACCTCCAATGCAAGATTCGTGACGCTTGCACTTCCAGAATACCGCACGTCACGAACGATGGCTAATGGTTAGTAGAAACAACGGACGTTTTATTCGCTTCATAACTCGCCCACAACGCATCCACCGGATGGGCAATCCACAGCTTCGGATTCTCCGCCCGCAGATACCGCCCGATCTGAATCAGACAGCCGACGTTGCTGGAAAAGATCGCTTCGGCCCCGGTGGCCAGCAGGTTCTGTGCCTTGCGTAATCCCAGGCGCTCGGCCATCTCCGGCTGGGTCAGATTGTAGCTGCCGGCGGCGCCGCAGCAGATTTCGCTCTCATTGAGCGGCACCAGCTCCAGGCCGGGGATCATTTCCAAAAGTTGGCGCGGCTGCTTGCGGATTTGCTGGCCATGACAAAGATGGCAAGCATCATGATAGGTCGCTTTGAGATTCAGCGGATGTAGCGGCTTAATCGGACCCAGATCGATCAGGAATTCGCTGATGTCGCGCACCTTGGCAGCCAACTTGGCGCCGGCGGCGGATGCGGAGGTGTGCTGCAACAGGTGGTTGTAATCCTTGAGCATCGCGCCGCAACCGGCGGCGTTGACGATGATGGCGTCCACTTCATCCACGGCGAAATACGTGGCAATTCCGCTGGGCGAACGCTTGCGCCGGCTCTTCCCGGGCAGCGTGAAAGTGCAGCGCGCCGCAACAGACTTGAGCCCGTGGAATCAACGACCTCGCAGCCGTTCGCTTGCAAGACTTTGGCGGTCGCGAAATTGGTTTGCGGGAAGAATGCGTCAGCCGCGCATCCGGTAAACAGCGCCACGCGGGCGCGGCGCGTGCCGTGTGCCGGCAATAATTCCGGAAGGCTTGCCGTGATGTTTATGGAGCGGCGGCACCATGGCATGGAGATCGCGCAAGGTCCGCGGCAAGATCTTGAACAGGCCGATCTTGTTCAGCAGCCAATCGGCACCCGACCACTGCATGAGCTTGGCAGGTTTGAGGGCCCAGCGCATGCGCCCGGCGTATGGTGTGAGACCAAAGAGCAGCAGACGTTTGAGCCAGCCGAGGCTCTCCTTGCTCGCGCCGGTTTTCGCCAGGTGAATGCGAAACGGCTCGATCAGCTTGCCATACTGCACTCCGGAGGGACAAGCGGACTCGCAGGCTCGGCAATCCAGGCACAGATCGAGATGTCCTCTGACTTTGTCGTCGAGCGCAATCCGGCCATCGGTCACGCCGCGCATCAAGTAAATGCGGCCGCGCGGGCTGTCGTTTTCATCGCCTAGCTCGACATAGGTCGGACACGCCGACGTGCAGAGGCCGCAATGGACGCAGTCGAGAAAAAGTTCATAGTCGATGCCGGCATCGACTTTTTTGGGGTCCGAAATAACGGGAAGCGTGGTTTGCATAATAACTTGGTCAAATACCATCCACAAATCGTCCAGGATTGAAAAGTCCTCTCGGATCGAATCGCCTCTTCACTTCGCGCATCAGCCAAGCGTCGCCCGGTGGGGGGCCCCACACGGACAGTGTCATTTTCCACGCGGACGGGCAGCGCGTGACGACGACGGTCCCCTTGCCTACGCTTGCTTTGCTTCGCCATATCGCCAGCCTTTCGGCGGCCTGGTCCTCGGTCATCTGCTCGGAGAACTGCCCTTGCACAATGCCATTGCCGGCATGCGCCCGCAGCAAAACGTCCGGGGAACTTATATCTTGGCAAAAGCTCGCCAGAGCACTCGGCAACAGGGCGGCCTTGAAGATCACCCGCGCGTGTGGCGAGAGCGGCCAATCCGCCAAAGCGCTGCCAAAGCGGGTCGGCCGTGAAGCCCATCAAGACTTCAAGCGAGCCGCCCGGGCCGCTTTCACGGATCAACTGTTGCACCTGCCAATTGACAGCATCGACATTGCCTTCAAAGCCAACTATGGCCAGCCAGTCGCCATCAGGAACCGAGACTTTCGCGTCACCAAGAATGGCGAGGGCGGCTGCGCGATTGCAAATATCAAAACAGACCGGGCGCGTGCGGCTGTTGTGAATTTGATTCAGCGCCAGCCACCAGGCCCGGGTCGTCGCATCCGAGAACCACCAGCGCCTGTTCCTCGGGGCGCAGGCGCAGCTTCAAGGTTAGCTGCGTGATGATGCCGAGCGTGCCGAACGAGCCGACGAGCAATTTGCAAAGGTCATAACCGGCGACATTTTTGACGACCCGGCCTCCCGCTTTGAATTCCTCGCCGAGGTCGTTGACGGCGCTGATGCCGATCACATAGTCCCGCAACGTGCCAAAGCCGTAGCGGCGCGACCCGCTGACATTCGCTGCCACCGACCCTCCCAAGGTTGCCGTTTCCGGCCGCGGCACATCGACGGGCAGACGCAGGTTTTCCTTGGCCAACAGGTCTTGGAGCGGCGCCAGGCAAATGCCCGCTTCCACGGTTATCGTCATGTCGCGTGCCGGAAAATCGATGATCCGCGCAATACTACGCAAATCGACGGCATTTCCCCGTGCGGTCGGCGGCACACCTAAGTCGAGCATGGTTCGGCCGCCGATCGGATACAGGGCGCTTCTATCCGCACGCGCTTGACGAATGGTCTCGCCGACAGCGGCGACGGAATCGGGGCGAACGATAGGCATCGGCCCAAACCCATCGATTGTGCAAGCGTTTTCCATCGAAGTCGGCGCATCCTCAAGTCACGCACTGCTCACGAGGCTCAGCCTCGTTTGGCAAGCGCATCGCCGCAAGCGATTCGCGGTCCCCGCGATGTTCCGTGCAGGCGGAGCCTGCCGGGCAGCCCATCACCAGGCGGAGCCTGGTGACGAGAAGTGCGGCTCTTTGATATTATAGGGCGGCATGCCGGCCCACTCTGCTCTGCTCGAAGCAGGCGCCCCCCGTGGGCAGCATTTTCGCGGGACTGCAGCGGTTGTCGGGATTGAACGCGGTTCTTAGCCGTACCATCATCGCGAGATCTTCGGGCGCGAAGAGCTTGGGCATGAAGTCGATTTTTTCCACGCCGATGCCGTGCTCGCCGGTGACACTGCCACCCAGCCGAATGCACTCATCGAGGATTTCATTGCTGGCGGCGAGGACGCGCTTGACCTGGGCGGGGTCGCGCTCGTCAAATAGCAGGATCGGATGGATGTTGCCGTCGCCGGCGTGAAAGACGTTGGCGATGCGGATGTCATGGCGGGCCCCGATTTGCTGAATCGAGCGCAAGATTTCCGGCAGTTTCGTCCGGGGCACCACGCCGTCTTGGGTGCAAAAGCTCGGCGCCAACCTGCCGACGGCGCCGAAGGCCTGCTTTCGACTCTTCCAGAGTAAAAGCCGTTCGGCATCCGTATTGGCTTGCCGGACCGCGCGGGCCTTGTTCCGCTTGGCGATGGCGCTGATGCGCTCAGCGTCGGCGTCGAGCCCGGCTTCCAGTCCATCGACTTCCATGATGAGCACGGCGCCGGCATCCAGCGGGAAGCCGAATTTGAAGGCGGCTTCCACCGCTTGCAAAATCAATTGATCCAACATTTCCAAAGCGCCGGGAATGATGCCGGCGCCGATGATGTCACTGATCGTGTTGGTCGCATCTTCCACCGTCTCGAAGACGCCGAGCAGCGTTCGATAAGCCTCCGGATTGCGCGTGATGCGCACCCACACCTTGGTCGCGATGCCAAACGTCCCCTCGGAACCGACGATGACTCCCGTCAGATCGTAGCCGGGATTGTCCTCGGCCGGTCCGCCCGTCTGGACGACGTGGCCATCCGGCAACACCAATTCCAGCCCCAGCACATGGTTGACCGTCACGCCGTATTTGAGGGTATGCGGGCCGCCGGAATTGGTGGCCACGTTGCCGCCGATCGTGCAAGCGCCCTGACTGGATGGGTCGGGAGCAAAGTGGAAACCTTGGGGGCGGATGTGATTGCTAAGCCAAAGGTTGACGACACCGGGCTCGACGACTGCGTAGCGGTCCCGGTAATTGACTTCAAGAATGCGCTTCATGCGTGTCAGGGCGATCATGACGCCGCCGCCCACCGGCAAGCAGCCGCCGGCCAAGCTGGTGCCGGCACCGCGCGTCAAAAAAGGCACGTCGCAGGCGTTGCAAACCTTGACGATGGCGGCCACCTGCTCCGTCGAGGTGGGAAAGACGACCACATCGGGCCGGTTCTTTTCGATCGTGAAGCCGTCGCACTCATAAACCACGAGATCGCTGGGCGCGTGCAGCAGTCCCGCTGATCCGACGATGGTGCGCAGACGCTCGATCAGATCGGCATGACTTGCGGGAGACATGCTTGCACATTACCAAATCCCGCGCACGGCGGCGAGGGAAGGGATGAATCCTTAGCCACGGATGCAACACGGATCGAACACGGATAAAAGTGCAAGGGAAGCAAAGCACATCTCCGCCCCCCTCTTTGTTATCTGTGTTCGATCCGTGTTCCATCCGTGGCTCTAACTCTCCATAGGCCGCATTGTTGAACTCGGCGTAGGTTTCCTGATAATGCCTGAGTATCCGCGCCGAAGGGAGGGGTGTAGTGGAGGACTTTCTGAGGAGTTGGGGCGTCCGGGCATCTTCGTCGGCATCCTGCTCACCGGCGTCGGCTTTCCCATGCCCGAAGAATTGCCGGTGGTTGTAGGCGGCGCTCTGGTCGGCACGGAGCACGCGATCTGGTGGGTGATGTTGCCCACCTGCATTGTCGGCGTCATCATCGGCGATAGCTTCCTTTATTTCATAGGCCGCTTTTGGGGCGCCCGGTTGCTCGAAAGCCCGTTCATGCGCAAGCACGTTTTGACGCCCGAACGCCTGGTGAAGATCACCAACAACTTCCATGAATACGGCATCCGCATCTTGCTGTTCGCTCGGCTGACGCCGGGCATTCGCGCACCGATATTTCTAACTGCCGGGATCACGCGCTTGCCGCTCGCGCGCTTCATTTTCGCGGATGGCATCTACGCCATCCCCGGTGTCAGCATTCTCTTTGGCCTTGGCTACGCATTTACCAACCAGATCGTGGACCTCATCAAAAACGAGGCGGGCAAGGTCAAGTCGATCATTTTCCTGATCGTGCTTGTGGGCGTCGCCGGCTATTTCGCCTATCGTTTCTTGCGGAAACCCGTGGTCACGGGTGATCCCAACGAGATGCCCAAAATCGTCGAGCACATGACCGATTCACTCGATTTGTCGAAAAAGCGCGCGGCGGGGGAGCGCCAGAGCGTTAATCCGCCTGTGAAGGATTAACGCCAGGCCGCTCCAATTCTTAGGAAAGCGTGGCACGCCCTGAGGTACTCCGAAGGGCATGGCGACCGGCGAAGAAGCACGCCCTTCGGAGTACCTCAGGGCGTGCCACCCCAGCATGGTTACCGTCACTTGACAGGATCGATTATGGCCGCCGATGATTTTGTGGTCGCGATGACGGGCGCCAGTGGGGCACCTTATGGCGTCCGTTTGCTGGAAGTGCTGCTAAGCGCCGGCCGCACGGTTCACTTCACGCTCAGCCCCGCGGCCGCGCAAGTGCTGGCGATGGAGATGGATCGCCACGTTCATCTCGATCATTTCAACTTGCACGATCTGCTAGGCGCCGCCGATGCGTTTCCGGGAAAGTTCGTTTACCACGAATATCGCGACTTCACCGCCGGCATCGCCAGTGGATCCTTTTTGACCGCGGGCATGGTTGTCTGTCCATGCAGCATGGGGACGGTGGCGGCGATCGCGCACGGATTATCGCAGAATCTCATCCATCGTGCCGCTGATGTGCATCTGAAAGAACGCCGCACTCTCGTCCTTGTGCCGCGCGAGACGCCGCTGCACCTGGTGCAACTGCGAACCTCACAATTTGCGCCGAAGCCGGCGCCGTGGTGCTGCCGGCAATGCCCGCGTTTTACACGAAACCAAATACGCTGAGCGATGCGGTGGACTTCATCGTTGGCCGCATCTGCGATCAGTTAGGCGTGCCGCACCAACTGCTGACTCGCTGGGGAACTGCATTGACCGAGTGAGGACGCGCTGCGCCTAAGGCCCAAATCTCGTCAACACACTCCGCCTGGTGACACACTGCCCGGCAGGCTCCGCCTGCACGAAAACGGCCCACGGGCGCCAATGCTCGTGGCAGTGCAGTCGGAAAACGAGGCGGAGCCTCGTGAGCTTCTCGTGACCAGGCGGAGCCTGGTCACGAGAAGCCGGCGCACTCCCGCGGATGGTGCGGCTCTTTTCCACTCCATCGCCTTCGGGTATAACAATTTGACTCACCTTTCCCCTTTCCCGCTATCGCCGGCGCTAGCCGGTTTCGGAGGCCCGCCATGGTTTGTTGCAGGTATCGCTCCCGTTTGACGATCATTGCCGCCCTTGTCGTCGCCGGTTTAATGAGTGCGGCGCCCGGCCTCGCCGACGATGCGGCCAAGCCCATCCGCGCGTTGTTGGTCATCGGCGGTTGTTGCCATGATTATGCCAAGCAAAAAGACATCCTGACCAAGGGCATCTCCGCGCGGGCCAATGTGCAGTGGACGATCGCCTATGATCCGGACACCGGCACCAAGCATCTTAACCCTGTCTACAACTCCGCGGATTGGGCCAAGAATTTCGATGTCATCGTCCATGACGAATGCTGCTCGGATGTCAAAGAGTTGGAGCTCGTCAATCGCGTGCTTGAACCGCATCGCCAGGGATTGCCCGCGGTGGTCCTCCACTGCGGCATGCACTGCTATCGCAGCGAAGGCTACCCCAAGAGCACCCCTTGGTTCGAGTTCACCGGCCTGGTCTCCACGGGCCATGGGCCGCAGGCGCCGATTGCGCTGACGTTCCTGGATAAAGACAGTCCCATCACCAAGGGCCAGGTCGCCTGGACCACGATCAACGAGGAACTTTACAACAACGCCGCCGGCAAAATCGAGGGGACCGCTCACGCCCTGGTCCGCGGCAAGCAAACGTTCCGCACTAAGCGCAACGCCAAGGAAACGGTCACGGAAACCATCGTCGCCTGGACAAATCTTTACCGGGGTAAAACCAAGGTTTTCGCGACGACGCTGGGGCACAACAACGAAACCGTCGCCGACCCGCGTTATCTTGACATGGTAACGCGCGGCTTGCTGTGGTCGGTGGGGAAGTGAATCTTACTTCCGTTCCGCTCGCACCTCGAGATGTCCTTCATAGAAGCCCAACCGGCCGCTGGGGCTGTTGGCGTAAATCAGAATGCGGTAAGTCCCGGGGTCGTGCGGCAGGTCGAAGTTGACATCGGCCTCGCCGTTGGCGCTAAACAGGGCTGGATGCCAGTAAAGCGTGTCTTGCAAGCCGAGTTGGCCGGCCGAGCGCATGCTGTGATAAGCGAATTCGCGTAAGTATGTGTCCTTCGCGCAGGCTCGGTCGCTTTCGTGGTCGCGGAACCGCCGCCGAATCCGCCAGCGCCGCCTCTTAACTGGGGCATGGCGGCAGGAGAGGGTCCATTCATCCCGGCGCGCTCTTTCGCGTTATAGTGGGCCGCGGCATCGGCGAAACGCCGAGACATTTGGTCCTGGCTAGCCACGGAGTTTCCTTGATAGGCATTTTGCGTTTGCCGGCGCACCGCATCGACACCGGCATTCTGCGGTTGCATGCCGTTTTGCCTCATGCCGCGCGTCGACGCTCCGTCGGAGCGCTTGGCCAGCAATTCAGGCCCTGATTGGGCCACCGCACTGGGCGGAGCCGGCGTTTGCTTATCCTCAGCCGTTGGTGATTGCGGCGCTCGGGCCATGAAAGTCCCGATCGGCGCCGACGCCAGGGGTGCCGGCGCCGCATTGATTTCGCCCGCCGCGGTCACCTGATTGAGCCCTTCGGCGCATAAACATCGGCCAATTGTTGCGCGGTTTGTCGGTGACTGAGGCGAAGCGGCTTTCCTCGGAACCTCCGATCTGGCCCCCGATCGCATAAAGAACCAAGCAGACGCCCAGGCAACCAAAAGCTCCAGCGAAATAGGCGGTCGGATTTTTTGCTTGGCGGCGGGCCAGGCGAATCAGGCCAAACGTCAACAGGACAACGGCGCACGCCAGCAGCGCCAGCGTTATAATGCCCAGGGCGAGGCGGCCATATTCACGGGGCGACTGTTGGAAGCGCACCAATTCGCGAACCGCGTCTGCAAGAGCTTGACTGCGCATTTCCTTTTGGTCCGCCAACTCCGCCCGCTCCCGGTTTGCCTGAGCAACCAGTTCGCTTACAGCTTTTTGCAGTTCCGTGCGGTAGGTATCCTGGAGATTTCGCTGGGTCGTGTTTTGCACGCTAAAAAAGCCGGCATCGAGTGCCAGTGTGTTGGAGACGACCGCATTGCCCGCCGCGGCGCCCTTTTTTTGTTCCTCATTGAAGGCCAACGCTGTCGACCCCGTGCCTGGGGCAAAGCGGCGCCAGCCGTGCGTGCCCAGGAACAAATCCAGCGCCTGCCGTGAACCAGGCGTGTCCGTGAGCGCCAGGTTTTCACCGTCGAGATCTTCTCCCAAATCATTGGCAAGGTAAAAATACATCGCCAGGCTGGTTTCGCGTTTGTCCGCCAAGTATTTATCATCGATTACAGCCGCCAGCATCCAGGTGGGCCCGCCGCCTTGATGTTCGTCCGTGACCTTGAGCTTGAGCGCCATCTTGCTGCCGGCGGCATAAGGACCGGGGCCGTTGACAATACGGCAAGCCACATCCAGACGCTTGTCGGGAATGCGGAAAAGCAAGCGCTCGGCGAGGGGTAGCAAACGATTGGCACCGACTTCGAACGCGGTCACGCGCACAATCCCCGCGCTACCCGCGGATGGCTGGAGTTTAACTTCCTTGGTGCCCGCCGGCATATCGACATATTGCTGATCGACGACCTGGCCGCGACAAGTGGCTTGTAGCAGCAGCCGTTTTGGCGCTCCCTGATTGCGCAGCGTCAGCGTCATGGGCTCCTTGATGCCGCTCACGGGTTGCGGCGCGTGCAGCACGAGACCTTGGCTTTGAATGCCGAGGCTTTGAAAAGGGGCGGCAATCTCCGTCAGACCTTGTGGCCCGGTGATGCGCACGGAGTATGTTTCGCTTAGCTGCGGTGTAAAGGTGAAGACCCCCAGGCCGTGGCCGACCTTGGAATCATAAAGCACTGACTTGCGGGCGAGCACGATGACGTGGCCATCCGGCTGGACGAAATCACCCTGCGGAGAACGAACCCGATAGTAAACACGATTGGGCAGACCGGCCACCAAATCGCCTCCTTCGGGGAAGAAGTCGATGGTCCTTCCTGACGGAACGACCGGAATGGCCTGCACCAGCTTGGTGGGCTTGGCGCATCCTTGACGTCAATCACGACTTCCGCGCCGTTTTTGATCTGGGCCGGAAGTTGCAGCTGGAAGTTGTTGAGATTGCCGGCTCGGTCGAGGTTCGCGGTCGAGCGCGCGGCGCCTTGCGGGACACCCATATTGTCGGCGATGACGCTGATATTCACTTTTTGATTGGCATAACTGTTGGCCGCTTGGCCGGCGCGGAAATTGATGCCGAACTGCTCGCCGGGCTTATATAAGTTGCGATCGAACGCAATCTGGGGCGCCTCGCCGCGCATCAGTTCCAGCCGGCGCATCTCCGGGATCATCCGGTAATTGGAGCCGGCGGCCGCGCTGACTTGCAGCGAGTAGCGCCGCTCGCCAAGTCCGGCGTCAGTGCCAATGCCCCGGCGCCGATGCCGCCTTCATTCGTAGTGCCGGCGAGTTCCCTGACAGCGCGGCCATTGTTGTCCAGCAGCGTGTATCGTAGCGGAACCGGCTGCGGCGGCGGCGTCAAGTTGTATTGATTCAATGTCAGCGAGCGAAAAAGCACCACATCGCCGACGGCATAGAGCGACTTGTTCAAAGCGAGGTGCGACGATTGCCGCTGCTCGGCCACCCGCAGCGTTTCTTCGACCCGCGCTTCACCCTTGGCGGCTTTGGCCTCCATGACCACGCGCGCTTCCCGCTGTCCGCCCTTCAAGGCGGGAATCACCACATTCCCTGCTCCTTCCAACCTATCCACCTGTTTGTGGAGCTCTGTGTTCGTCTTGGGATCAACCAATTGAGTCGTGATCGTCGTCGGCTTCAATGCCCCATTGACGTCGCGCGTGGCCACGTTGAAGTTAGTCGTCGTTTCGGACTGGACCTGCACTGAACCCAATACCTGCAGAAGCGGCGGAGCCTGCTCCTCGAGTTGCCTCGCCTTCTGGCGTGTCTCTTGTTCCAGATTCACTTGCAGCGCGGCAAAGCGTCCGTCGAAAGCCGCGATGTCCCCGCGGATCTTGGCGACTTGGGCTTCGTGGAGTTGCAATTTGCCCTGATAAAAATGATTGACGCCGACAGCCGCCGCCAGCAGCACAGCCGCGGCTGCCACGGCGAGCCAATACCGCCGCGGGCGCGCTCGGCGCAATGCGGGCATCGGCAGGGAGACGGGTGCAAGCGGAATAGTTGCGGGCGTGGCAGGCTCGGTGTGGCCGGGGACATGGAATAGCGGAACATCCCGGATGACTCGCGCCGCCTGGGCCAGTTTTTGTTGTCCCGCTTCGACCTTGGCCAGCGCCGCGTGGCAAGCGGTGCACGTCTCGACATGGGCGCGCACGCTCTGGGCGTCAGCTTCGTCAAGCAAGCCATAGACGTAATCCCAAAGTTGTTCTTGATAGTGTTCGCTTGCCATGATTGCTTTATTGTTCTTTGAGCACGCGCCGCAGCTTTTCCAGGGCCGAGCGCATCTGGGTTTTCACCGTGCCGATCGGGCTGCGCCGCACCTCGGCGATCTCCTCATAAGTCAGATCGCCGTTTTGGCGCAGCAGAAACACCGCCTTTTCCTCGGGCCGCAAATCCAGCAAGGCCTGCCGAAGCTGCTCCAGCGCTTCCTGGTCCGCCAATTGATCCGCCGGGGAATGCTCCACCGCTGCCTCCGGTGCGCTCACGAGAGGCTTGGCGCGGCGCCTCCAGGCGCTGCGCTGCAAGTCCTTGGCTGCATTGAGGCCGACGCGAAAGATCCAGGCGCGGAAGCTGCGCACCTCGCCCAGCGTTTGCCGCGACCGCCAACACTTCAGGAACGCGTCCTGAGCCGCATCCTGCGCATCTTCCTGATTGCCCAGCACGAAAAACAGCGTGCTGACGAGTTCGGCACGTACCTCATTGAATGCGCAGACGAAGGCTGCACCGGTGGCGTCGGTTTTAGCGTCTTGCGGCCGCACTGGCGTGGTGCTCACAGCCATTTCGCTCATACCGTCACACTACTAGACGAATCGGACCCCGTCCCGGATTGGTTGTTCCCCCAAGCCGCGGGATGAGGTACTCCGAATCCCGCGGGTTTCGGAAAACCTCATATCCGCGGATTTCGGAGTACCTCAACCACGCGGCTTGGATCGCCTCACTTCGCCCTGACATCATAACACCAGACGACGTCCTTTTCGCGCAGATAAAGCTTGCCGCCGACCACCACCGGATGCGACCAACTATTGTTGGTGGCGTTGGGAATCTTGAATGTGCCATGCTCGGTATACGCCTTGGGACTTGCATCTACCAAGGCGACGTAGCCATTGTCATAGCGCATATACAGCCGCCCATCGGCGTAGACGATCGCCGCTGAGCCATGTCCCTGATAGTCGCCGTTGCACTTCCACTCGATTTCGCCGGTCAGCCACTTGGCACAAAAAGGCTCGCCGCGGTTGTCGGTGTCCGCATAGATGTAATCGCCGACGACTACATAACCACCATGCCGGCTTTGCAAATCGCGCTTGAAGTAGACATCGTCCTCCTTGACGCTCGGACCGGCCGAGTGCAACGTCACCAGCCCGGCGCCGCGCCCATAACCCGCCCCCGCGAACACGTAATCGCCCAGGATCACCGGGTTGGGAATGTTGGCGGTATTGCCGGCGAACATCTTGCGGTCCTTGTTACCATAACGCCACAGCAATTTGCCGTCATTCGCCGAGACGCTCGCCAGACCATTGGCCAACAGTTGCACGTATTGCGCGCACCCGCCGGCCTGAGTGATGACCATCGACGCATAGCCCGCGGTCTCGCCTAGATCCGACTCCCAGATGGTAGCGCCGGTAAGTTTATTGAGCGCGACGATGGCCCCCGTCTTCTGACCTCCCGGCGTGCAGACAAGCTTGTCGCCATCGACGAGCGGCGACTCGGTGTAGTTCCAACCCCCGGAGCTGCCGTGGAAATCCTTGCCGAAGTTCTTGCGCCAAATCTCCTTGCCGGTCGCCGCATCGAGGCACACCAAATCGCCAAATTGCCCGATGCCATAAACCCGATTGCCGTCGACGGTCGGCGTGCAGCGCGTGCCCGTGTAGTTGCCGCCCGCCTTGCCGACCTTGGTGGCCCACAGCCGTTTGCCCGTGTCGCGATCCAGCGCAAAGACGTAGGACGACCCCTTGTCGTCGCCCATCGTGAAGAGCCGTTTGCCCGCCAGCGACACACTCGAGAAACCGATGCCGATCGGATCGGATTTCCACACCAGCGGCGGGCCGTCCTTGGGCCAATCTTTAAGGAGGCCCGTGTCGGCAGAAATCCCGTCGCCGTTGGGGCCGCGGAAACGCGGCCAATCGGCGCCGCCGGCACTTACGTCGACGGCGGTTAGCGCAAGCGCACACACGGCAGCGAACGAGACGCTGCCCCAATTAAACAGGCGGGACATTCGACAACTCCTTCAGGTGGGACTCGGCAAGAGGACAAACAGGAGGGCATGCCGGCATTGGGCTACAAGCCTTTGCAACGACTGGTTTTGTAGATTATCAGGTTTGGTCGGTGAGAGTCAAGGATTCTCGGGGCACACCGGCCTCGGCCCCTTCAGTTTCGTACAATGATGATTTGCCCTGCCTAGCACTTTTTCGAGTTGAATAGCACGATGGCGACGCTCGCGGACGAATTGCTTTTGGAAGTGCTTAAGGCCTGCGCCGATGCGGCGCCCGACCCCCTTTATCCGGCCTCGTTCGCCGTTTACTCCGGGCTCGACCGCGGCGTGCTCGACGAAGCGCTGGACCACTTGCGCTGCGCGGCCTGGTGCGGTTCACTGATTGGCAGCGCGACAAGGGCCAAGGCTACGCGCTCACTTCCGAAGGCACGACCGTTCTTAACAATCCCCGACTCCTCAAGCGTGCCCAAATCACCTCGGCGCACCGCCGGCCAGGTCCGCGGAACGCACCGAGGGCCCGTGGCTTCGCGGCGAGGCGGTTCGCGATACGCTGCTCAATCCGGTGCGGCCTGTCGTTTGCATGACGCTGCTCGGCCTCAACATCGTGGTGTTCATCATCGGCCTGGTGTTGGCGTTGCAGCAAGGCATCCCGGCCGCTGCTTATGTGGGGGGAACGGGCGATCGGCGAATCGGGGTCATCCAGGAGGAATTGGGATCGCTGAATCTATTCGACGTCCTTGTCAAGGACCAATGGTGGCGGCTGCTTTCTTATGCGTTCGTCCATGCCGGCTTGCTCCACATCGGCATGAATATGTATTTTCTGTTTTCGCTTGGGCCGCTTTTGGAGACGCTGTGGGGCTCGGCGCGCTTTCTCTGGCTTTACCTGGTTGCCGCTTTGTGGGGCGGCTGCGCCGTGATGATCACGCAGCGCGCCGCGGTGGGCGCGTCGGGAGCGCTGTGTGGGTTATTAACTTCGATGGGAGTGTGGGTCTATCTCAATCGCCGGCATTTGCCGCCGAATCTTGTCTCCAACTGGATGCGGACGGTTTTCACCAACATCATCTTGATCGCGGTCATCAGCACGCTCCCGTCTGTTAGCTGGGAAGGGCATCTTGGAGGAGCGCTCGGGGGCGCTATCGTTTCGCTCCCGCTCAATTTCCAGCGCTTCGGCCGCGGCGCAAAAGGTTTCTGGGACTGGCCGGCTCTCTAGCGGTACCAATAATTGGTGTCGGTTACGTGGCGCAACATTTCAGCGTCACGGACGGACGGCTGGAGCGGGAACGCGAGCGCTTCAGCGTTGAACAGGATCTCAATCCGGTGTTTCAGACCGCCGAGGAGAGCGCGGCAACGACATTCAATGCGCACGCGGTTCCCCTGTTGCAGAGTTGGAACAATCCCGATCCAGAAAAAATCAAGGCCGCCAAACCAGCATTCGAAAGCGCCCAGCGACAACTGGATGCAGCGCTCCAGGTCTTCGACAAGGCCGGTCCGTATCAAGACAAAGGTATTGCCGCCGTGGTGAGGCAAGGCCGGGCTTACTTGGAGGAATGGTCCAAGTTTTTCGCCCTCTTCGAAAAGACCGTGGCTCAGCCGCCCCCATGGCCGGCTGAGGAGGAACAGGCACTTCTGCAAGCGACGGCGAACGTGGGGCGGGCCCAGGCGCCGTTGGCGAATTCATCCCTGCTGCAATCGAACTATAAGCGAATCCAGATTGACAAGTGATGGCGGAACTCAAAAGAGCCGCGCACGCAGTAAGCGAGGTGGATGATGCGCTTAGTCCAGCGGACCCGCTTAGTGCGTGCGCGGCTCTTTCTGGCTTACCCAAGCCCCTTACCCTATCGGCATCACTGCTACAACCGTCACGAACGCCATAATCTCTAAAGGCTTCAATCGCGACCGTCCGAGTTTATTGGTAGCCGCCTGCGCGGCACTGGACGCTGCCTGGGCGGGGTCCCCCATAGGCTCCGTCGCCCTGTGTACGTCCATTGAAAGGGGCGAACCGCGTGAAACACAGCTTGCTGGTCTTGCTGCTGACTTTGGGAGCGACGCCGCTCGCATGCGCCAGTCCGCCGGCCCAGGGGAGCGACGCAGGCCAGGAGTTGACGTTGTCCTTTCCTCAATGCAAATCATGCGCGGACTCGCAATCATCCAAGAAAAGACCCATGCTATTAGGACACGTCGCGCATATTTTGACGGCGCCGGTGCGCTGGCTATGCGGTGGGCACACCGACACGACAAACGTTGACCTGATTGCTACACACCCGGATGGCAGCGTCTCCCTCGCCGAGGCCGCCGCGGCGAAAATCAGGGCCGACGAGGCGGGCGCCAAAGCCCGCCGTGCCGCCGTCCATTATCTCGGCACCGTCGATTGCCACTATTACCCCGAAGCCGAAGCCGCCTTGATCGCCGCCGTCCGCGCCGATCGCAACGAAGGCGTGCCGCCTGGAGGCCGTCTCGGCCCTGGGCAACGGCTGCTGCCGCACGAAGAGAACGATGGATGCGCTCAACCTGGTCGTGAGCGGCGGCGAGCAAGACGGAAATCCCGCGGAAACGTCCGAGCGCGTAAGGCAAGCGGCCAGCGCGGCGCTGCAGCATTACATGACGCACGGAGCCGAATACACAGCCAAGATGACCGCGGAGACGTTGCCTCCCTTGACGCCTTTGCCTGGAAGTGGGATGGAACCCGCGCACATCCAACTCGCGGGTTACGTGACCGCCGACGACACGCACAAGCGAGACGCTTGTGCTACGGACGTAGCACAAGCGTCCCGCTTGTGCGCTCCTGCCGCGACGCCGGTTACCCACACGGGCCTGCGCGGCATGCTGGATGCCTGGGCCAACATCTTTTCATCGCGCGACACCTCCGCCCGTTCCTACCGGCGTTCCGGATTGACTCCCATCGGGGTCGTGCCAGGCGACTGACAAAGAGCCGCGCACGCAGTAAGCGGTGTGACCGGACACGACCGGGCGGACCGCTTACTGCGTGCGCGGCTCTTTTCGCGTGCGCGGCTCTTTTATTTGTTTGTTGCCGCGCTCGCAATCCTGTAAAATCTCATCGGGTTAAAGAACAATCCACGCAACGAGACACCTCCCATGACTACACCGCGTGAAGCTACAGGCGTTGATCGGCGCCGATTTTTAAATGTCTCCGCAGTCGCGGCAGCGGCGACACTGGCACAGGTGCCGTTTGTCCACGCGGCCGGCTCGGACACGCTGCGCATCGGCCTGGTTGGCTGCGGGGGGCGCGGCACCGGGGCAGCCGCCAATGCCCTCAAGGCGGATCCCAACGTCCGCCTGGTGGCCATGGGTGACGCGTTCCGCGATCGGCTCGAGTCGAGCTTGCGGCAATTGCAGCGCGAGGGAGGGCTCGCCGAAAAGATCGCGGTGCCAGGCGACAAGCAGTTCGTCGGCTTCGACGCCTATCAACAAGTGATTAATAGTGGGGTGGACGCCGTATTGCTGTGTACGCCGCCGCATTTTCGGCCCATGCACATCGAGGCCGCGGTGCGGGCACGCAAGCATATATTCGCTGAAAAGCCGGTCGCCGTCGACGCTCCCGGGGTGCGCCGCGTGATGGCGGCCTGCGCCGAGGCCCAACGGCAGCGGCTCAGCGTCGTCTCCGGTCTCTGCTACCGTTATGACAAAGGTAAACGGGAGACGTTTCAGCGCATTCACAACGGTTCCATTGGCGACGTTGTTGCCATTCAGTCCACTTACAACACCAACGGATTGTGGCATAAAGTTCGCGAGCCGGCCTGGAGCGACATGGAATGGCAATTGCGCAACTGGCTCTATTTCACCTGGCTTTCGGGCGACTTCAACACCGAGCAACACGTCCATAGCCTCGACAAAATGGCCTGGACGTTGCGCGATCAACAGCCGATCAAATGCTTCGGCCTGGGGGGCAGGCAGGTGCGCACCGGCCCCGAGTTCGGCAACATCTTCGATCACATGTCTTGCGTGTACGAATACCCTAACGGCGTCCGTGGCTTCAGCTTTTGCCGGCAACAGGACCACTGTGCCAATGAAGTCAGCGATCATGTGTTGGGCACACGCGGCAAGGCCAACATTATGCGCCACCAGATCACCGGCGCCGACCCTTGGCAGTATCCGACGCGCTCGCGCGCGCGGACGACATGTATCAAAACGAGCACGATGCGTTTTTTGCCAGCATTCGCGCGAACACGCCCATCAACAACGGCGACTACATGTGCAAAAGCACGCTCCTGGCCATCATGGGCCGGATGGCGTGCTACACCGGCCAGGTCGTCACCTGGGAGCAGGCCCTCAATTCGCGGGAAGACTTGTCGCCGCCGCGCTATGACTGGATTTCCCTGCCTGTTCCCGCGGTGGCCCGTCCCGGTGTCACGACGCTTTCGTGAAGGATGAAACCATGTCCGAGTCGAAGGTGCCGCGCATCCTGATTGCCGATGACAATCCGCAAGGACTCGAGCTCCTCGAAGCCTATTTGAGCGGCAGCGATTATGCCGTCGAGACGGCCACGGACGGCGACGAAACCTTGCGCAAGGTGCAAACGTTCCATCCGGACCTGCTGCTGCTCGACATCATGATGCCCAAGATCAGCGGCTTCGAGGTGTGCAAGCGCCTCAAAGCGGCCCCGGCCACCCGCAACATCGTCGTCCTGATGGTCACCGCACTCGATCAACCGCACGACATCGACAAGGCCGTCGAAGCCGGCACCAACGATTTTCTCACCAAGCCGATTAACAAGACGGAACTGCTTTTGCGCATCAAGGCGGCGTTCAAGAGCCGCCAGCACCAGGGGCAACTCGATCAGGCGCTCGCCTATATCGAAGGCGTGCAAGCCGGATAAACTCACCCATGCCGCTGCCAAGCGTCGTTTTGAAACCGCGCCGGGCGCGGCCGTTTTATGGCCGGCATCCTTGGGTCTTTGCGGGCGCTATCGCGAACGTGCGCGGCAACCCCGAGGACGGCGCGGTCGTCGATCTCATCGCCGACACCGGCGATTTTATCGCCCGCGGGCTTTACAACGGCCGCGGCAACATTCGAGTTCGCCTTTATTCTTGGTCGGCCGACGCCGCACTTGATGAGCTTTTCTTCCGCGCGCGTCTGGAAGATGCCATCCGCCTGCGACGTGACGTTCTGGGCCTGGGGGGCGAAGGGCATGCCTGCCGGTTGGTCTTCAGTGAAGCTGACGGCCTTTCGGGCCTGGTCGTCGATCAATACGACCGCTGGCTGGTCCTGCAATTCACCAGCCTGGCGCTGGCCGAGCGCCGGGAGCAGATTGCCGACATTCTTCAAGAATTGGTCAAGCCGGTGGGAATGTATCTGCGGACGGAGCGCGGCATCGGCCAACTCGAGGGCCTGACGCTCCAGGATGGCCTCCTGCGCGGCAGTGTGCCGGGTGATGCGGTGTCCATCGACGACGGGGGCGTTCGCTATTCGATTCATATCACCGACGGGCAAAAGACTGGCTTCTATCTCGATCAACGAGACAATCGAGCGGCCGTCGCGCGTTTCGCTCCCGGTCGGCGTGTCCTCGATGCGTTTTGCTACAGTGGCGGCTTTGGCTTATATGCGGCCCAAGCCGGCGCAACGAACGTCTTGGGTATCGACTCCTCGGAACCTGCGTTGAACTTGGCCCGCGCCAATGCCCAGGCAAACGGCTTGGCGCAAATAACTTTCGAGCGCGCCGATGTTTTTGACAAGCTGGATGGTTTAATCGACGCAGGCGAAAAGTTCGATCTCGTCGTGCTCGACCCACCCAAGTTCGCCCGCTCGGGTCAAGCCGTTGATGAAGCCATGCGCGGCTACCGCCGGCTATACGGGCGCGGCTTGCGCGTTTTGGCACCCGACGGCATCTTCGTTGTCTGTTGCTGCTCGGGACTCATCACAACGGCGATGCTGGTCGAACTCCTCGCCCAATTGGCCGCCGAAACAAAGCGCTCGATCCAAATCCTGGAACGCCGCGGCGCCGCCGGCGATCACCCGGTGGCTGTCACCTGTCCGGAAACGGATTATTTGAAGTGCCTGATCTGCCGGGTGATTTAAAAGTGAAAGTAACTAGCGCGGTCGTGGCCGGGGTTGAGGTACTCCGAAACCCCGGTGATCTTCCGGATCCTGCTACCTCACCGGGGTTTCGGAGTACCTCAACCCCGGCCACGACTCGCAGGAATTCGATTTGATTTCAGGATGTGGCGAATTCTGCGCACTTAGCCTGCGGGTCGCGCCTCCGCGACTCCGGCGGCGTAACCCAGCAACATCGGCATGACGCTGAAGAGGAAAAAAATCCACAGCACGAAGGCTAAGCCGAAGGCATGACTCCACTGGAAGCGCATCAGCAGCCAAAGGCAGAGCCACCAGGCCAGGAAAAAGCCGAAGTTGAGGAAGAGGTTCATCAAAAAGCGTCCCCACCGGAATGCGCTGGGGGTGCCGTCGGGCCCATCGCCAAAATCCTTCATGGACCAGCCCTTGTCATCGACAAACTCGGGATAGGAACTGCCGGTGTTTTTGACGCGCTTGAACTCGCGGCTTTCGCCGTTGATGTCCAGCACGACGCTCTCGACGCCCTCGCTGCGCCACGGGCGGCTGGGCGTGTAGCTGGGGTCCGCATAGCGATAAGTGTTCTGGCCGAGGCGTTCGCGCTTGTAAAGCTTTTTGTCGCCGTCCTTGTTGACGGCCCAGATTTCGGGGGCCGGCTCGTTAAGCAGATCGGCGCCGGGCTGAAGCGAAACAGCGTGTCATACGGAATGTCGCGCGGCGAGGCGCCCCGGCTCGTGGCGTCCAGGGCGCACCAGAACATCAAGAACAGAGTCAAGACGCCGGCGGCCGCGGGAGCTTGCCAGTAAAGCTCGCGCGATGGTTCCGTGTAGATGTATCCCTGAAGGAAGAGGGCCCCGGCGTAGAGCAGCACGGCCAGGCCGAGGCCGGTTATGAACACGATCAGGAGAAGAGTGAGCACGACGACTCCGTGGATTGGTATGTCAGCTAACGCTCGACGGGTGGCTATGTGGGACGGCTCTCCTGAGCCGTCCGCACCAACAGACGGCTCAGGAGAGCCGTCCCACATAATGCGGTCAGGTTGGAAACCTAACCTACGGGTTGTTTTCCCAAATTACCGAGCGGGTGGCAACAGTGGGATTTTGGGAGGGTGGGCAAGGAGCGATCTGGTGAGGGATAAAGCTCGCTTGCGGCAACTGGCCAGCTTGTTATAATTCGCCGCGCCGCGGGCACTCGGATGGCCTGGCGGTATTTCATGGCTTTGTCGCGGGCGTTCATGGTCACGACCATCTGTTTGCTTAGCTGTGCTTTGACCGTTGCCCAAACACCCGGGCGCAGCGACTGGAAAGTCGCCCCGCAGTTGTTCGCGGGCATGGAGCTAAAATACGTAGGCAACTACGTTGAGGAAGCGCTCAGTCCCAACGTGCAGTATCAACGTCGCTATCGCCTCGATGCAACGCTGTTTGTTCTCGATGCGGCGCCGCGCCGCTTTGACGTGGCCTTTCTCACCTCGTTGAGCTTGCGGGAGCAACCCAAGGACGGGCGCACCAGCGTCACCAGCCAGCCCCACATCTGTCCGGTTGGAGACGGCGATTCTCGATGGCCAGGGACGATTGCGCGGGCCGGCACTCTTGAACACGCCGGTTTATGGGCCTCCCACGCTCGAGTGTGGCATGATCGTGGAGACACCGGTCACGAAATTGAGCCGCGATCAGTTCTGGGAAGTCAACGAGCCGGGCCGGCCGCCGCGCACCTGGCAAGTGATTGGCGCCGAAACTTGCGGGAACGTTACTTGCATCAAAGTTGTCGGCAATCAACAATCCGAGGATTGGGATCGGCCCCGCGGCGACCATGCAGCTTGGCGGCGCCGTGACACCGTGTGGCTCAAACCTCAAGTCTGGGTGGCCCAAAAGGTGCAGCGTGTCGTCGAACGCCGAGACCCGGCGCACCGCGATCCGACGCAGCGCTCCACCGTGCAATATGAGTTGGACAGCAGCTTGAGGTATCCCGGGCCGACTGCTCGATGACCGCCGCCACGAAATTCTCAAGGCCAAAAAAACCCAGGAGGACGCTAAACCCCTCCTTGCCCAGCCGGCACTGTATCGACCTCAAATCGAAGCACTGCTGCACAAGATCGCCTTGCACCTGGAAAGCCAGGCGCCGACACCTTATCGCGAAGCGATTTTGGCGGTGCGGCACGACCTCGAAGGTGCCCGCCGCGGCGAGATTCCGCTAAGCGTTGCCTCGGAGGAAACCAGCGGCACAGCCACCGTGGCTGTCGGCCAGCGCGTGCCGGACTTTCTGGTCAGCGACCTGACAGGCAAAGAGAGCGTGCGTTTGACGCGTCTTTTGGGCCGACCGGTGTTTCTGTTCTTCTACAATCCGGTCACCGAGAACGGCAAGGAAGTCTTGCGGTTCGCCCAAGGATTGCATCAAAGGCACGGCGACAAGCTGAGCATCATGGCCCTGGCCGTCGGAACGAACGCCGATGCCGCCCGCAAGCAGCATACCGACTGGCGGTTGCCCTTCCCGGTCCTGGATGGCAACGGCCTGCACCAGACGTTCGCGGTGGATGCCACGCCGCGACTCGTCGTTTTGGATCGTGAAGGCATCATGCGGCTATGCCACCACGGGGTGGGGCACCCAAACGCCAGGGGAGATTAGCGAGGAAGCTGACGCGGGCGCTGACGAGGTATAACGGAGCCGCGCACGAAGTAAGCGGTTAGACGTGACGCTCAAAAACCCCGCTCACTGCGTGCGCGGCTCCTTAAACACCGCATGTTCGGCTCTTCCGGAATATCGGAGCAATCAGAACGCCAAGCGATTATTTCCGCGCCGCAGGATCGAAAAACATCCGCGAAAGCGTTGGCCAACATTTTCTTTTCGGATTTTTGTGGATACGATGGGCTATCCGGGCCAAGGTTGGCCGAGGGATGCGAGTAATGGTGATGACGGAATACCAGATTCAACCGAACACGCGTTTGTGCGCCGTGACCGGCAAGCCGCTTGAGGTCGGCGACCGGTTTTACACGGCTTTGCTTGAAGAAGGGGACCACTTTGTCCGAAAGGACTTTAGCCAAGAAGCCTGGCAAGGGCCGCCGACGGGCGCGTTCAGCTTTTGGACCGGTCATGTCCCGCCGCCGGGAGAGCGGCAAAAGCCTCGCTTCGATGATGATTTGCTCGAGGAATGCTTCCATCGCCTGGAAGGACAACTCGATGCTGCCCGCGTGAATTTTCGCTATGTCGTCGCCTTGTTGCTTATTCGGCGCAAGCGTTTGAAGCTCGAACAGACGCTCACCGAAGGGCAAGAAGAAAAAATGCTGGTGAGTTGCGCACGTTCCGGCGAAAAGTACCTGGTGACGAATCCGCCGCTCTCGGAAGAGGAAATGAGCCAGGTGCAGGAAGAAGTTTTTAAGGTCTTGGGTTGGAACTGAGCGAGGAGGATTCCCTTGCGACTATTCGCGACCGTTCTCGGAATGGGAAGCCTCGTCGTGTTGGCGGGTTGCTCGAGCACGCGCTGGGGTTTTATCAAGAATAACGACACGCCGACGCCGACGGGCGCGTTCCAACGCAGTGCCGTCTGTCGCCCAACTCGTCGATTATCTCAACGACAACGCCGGCCGCATCCAAAGCATGCGCGTCGATGACCTGAATCTCACTTGCTCGCAAGGCATCCGCACATTCGATTTGCGCGGCACCATGATCGTCGAAAAGCCGCGCAATTTCCGCATGGGAGCCAAGCTGCTGGGCAATCCGGCCGTCGATTTCGGCTCCAACGATCAGGAGTTCTGGTATTGGATCAGCAAGGCTGACCCGCCGTATCAGGTTTATTGCTCCTACAAGGATCTGGATGAAGGCAAAGTGCGGCGCATGCCGTTTCCATTCCAGCCAGCCTGGGTGATGGAATCCATGGGTCTTGGGCCGTATGGGCCGGCCGACAAGTACACAATGGAACATACCAACACTACGCTTAAGCTGATTGAAAAAACCACGTCCCCGCAGGGAGCGCCGGTGCTGAAAGTGATCGTCTTCAAACGCGAGCGGGTGAAAGCCCCCGCTCCGCAGGTCACGGATTATTTGCTCGTGGACGCGGGGTCAAACAAGGAAATCTGCGGCGCCCATATCAGTGATGTGCAACTCGACCACAACACCGGCGCGGTCACTCCCAAGCGCATGGAATTGCGCTGGCCCGCCGAGAAGCTAAAGCTGGGTCTGCGGATGGATGCAGCCACTCTCAACCCTCAATTGCCGCCGCAGGTATTTGTGCGGCAAATGATGCCGAGCATTCAATCGTTCAATCTGGCGCGCATGCAAGTGGACAATACGCCGCCGCCGCAGAGCATTTTCGGGGGTCGATGCCAAGGTGAGGCAAGCACAGGGATTGTCTCCTTGATTGAGATGGCGTTCCGACAGCAACAACGCCGTGATATAATCGAGGACATCGATGATGGGAGATGTCAACGAACGACTTGCGGCGGGAGCACGAGAAGATGTAAATGGGATGACAGTTGCCGGTCGCGCCTTGGAAAAGCACGGCAGCAGGCCGGGTAGTGCGTTTCCACGAGCAGTCGGTAATGTGGCTTCTAAAAACATCCAAGGTCAAGAAGTGCTTGAGGACATTCTTCTTAGCAACAACCAAAGAATCACACCGAATCGTTTTGGCGGACAGGATGTTTTCGATACCCACACTGGTCGGGGCGTTCGCTTTGATGGAAACGGTAACATGATGGGTTTTCTAGAATCGTAGGAGAGTTTCGTGTTAAACAACGAGGGATTCGAGATTCTGCTTGCAAGCCCGCCCGACTACCAAGAATTGGTTGCGGAGATTTATTGCGACGGGAAATTCGTAGCACTTGTTAATCAAGAGCAAGGTCCGGGGATTTTCGAAGTTGAAAGCCCTGGCGGCAACATGGTGGAATCTAGCATTGCAAGGCGAGTTGATTTGCGTGGATTTATGTCAGCGCTTGAAGCTGCCTGCGTGCGACTATCACGAAAAAATGAAATGAGCACCGTCACCAAACGGTGAGGCGGTAAACAATGTTCTATTCCAATTGAGCGAACAATCGTCCATTCCGCGCATGTTTTATCATTCCGGCTTTTAACCTGCCCACCATCCAGGCAATTTTCACTTCACCCCGTTGATAACGTTCGTTGAAACCATCGGCCTCAGTGAGAGCCGTCGCTTGATGCCACTTTTTTAGGCGTTTGGGACGCTGTGATTTAGTAGGCAGATATCGTGTATTTCTTCTGAAAGGCTGTAGCAACAACTGGTTATACATTATCAACCTTCCGCGTCTTTCCACGGCATGGGACTTGCTTAGTTATCGAGCGGTCCATTCTCTCCCAATGGCCAAGGTGCGCTCGGTTCTCTCCTACCGGGACAGTCCTCTCCAAGTGGTGATCAAAATCATGTGCAGGGTGTTTTTCTCCGCGAAACACCCAGCGATCAGTGTGCCGCACCGCATTGTTGCAAGGAGGTCCGCTTGGATGTGCTGGGCGAATCTGTCTGTCCGTATTGCGGCGTGGGTTGTCGGCTCAAGTTCGAGGGGATCAACGGCGAGGTCCAGCGCATGCGCGGCGTGGAGAAGGCGCCGGCAAACTTAGGCGGCCTGTGCGCCAAGGGCGCTCAACTCGGCCCAACCATCCGCAGCCACGATCGCCTGAGCAAGCCGCAACTGCGACTGAGCCGGCATGACGCCTTCCAAGAAGTCGACTGGACGACCGGCCTGCGCTACGTGTCCGAAATCTTCCGCAACATTCTCAATGTGCATGGTCCGGAAGCGGTCGCTTTCTACGGCAGCGGCCAACTCGACACGGAAACTGTCTACGTAATCAGCAAGCTTTTCAAGGGGCATCTCGGCTCCAACAACACCGATTCCAATAGCCGCCTCTGCATGGCCGCCGCGGTCGCCGGGTACAAGACCAGCCTGGGAAGCGATGGGCCGCCCACTTGTTACGATGACATCGAACTCGCGGACGTCATCGTCATCATGGGCAGCAACACCGCCGAGGCCCATCCGGTGACGTTTGATCGCATCCGCGCCAGCAAAAAGGCCCGGCCCGAGCAGCAGATTGTCGTCATCGATCCGCGGCGCACGGCCACCGCCGCCATCGCGGACATGTATATTGCCGTCCAGCCGGGCGGGGACATCGCACTCTTGAATGCCGTCGGACGCATGCTGCTGAGCATGGGATCATTCGATCAAGCGTTCATCGATCAGCATACCCGCGGCTTCGAGGAATATCGGCAGTTTCTGTTATCTCAGGATTTGGCGGAACTGTGCAAGGTCGCCGGGGTGCCCGCCAGCGAATTGTTCGCGCTCGCCTCACGCATCGCCGAAGCGCATACCTTTTTGTCGTTTTATTGCATGGGCCTCAACCAAAGCACGGTGGGGATGTGGAAGAACAACAGCCTCATCAATCTTCACCTGCTCACAGGGCAAATCGGCAAGCCGGGTGCGGGTCCATTTTCGCTCACCGGGCAACCCAATGCGATGGGGGGCAGAGAAGCCGGCTTGCTCTCCCATCAGCTTCCCGGCTATCGCACGGTCGAGGACGCCGAGCACCGGGCCGACGCGGAAGCGTTTTGGGGACGCAGCGCGGGCACCATCAATCCCAAGGTCGGCCTGACGGCTGTCGAAATGTTCCGGGCCATGGAAAAGGGCCAACTCAAAGCCATCTGGATCGCGGGGACCAATCCCGCGGTTAGTCTGCCTGACTTGCACCACATCCGCCGGGCGTTGCAAAAAGCGCAGCTCGTGGTGGTGCAAGATGCCTACCATCCGACCGAAACAACGCGCTTCGCCGATGTCATTTTCCCGGCAGCACAGTGGGGTGAAAAAGAATGGACAGCGACCAACAGCGAACGCATGGTCAGCTACAGCCCCAAGCTCTGGGACGCGCCCGGCGATGCCCTGCCCGATTGGGACATTATCAGCTCGCTTCGCTCGAACGATGGGCTTCAAGGGATTCGACTACCAAAACGCCGGTCAAGTCTGGGACGAGTTCATCCAAATGACACGCGGTCGGCCTTGCGAGATGGCAGGCGCGACGGCTGCACGGCTTCGCCAAGTCGACAGTCTGCAATGGCCGTGTCCGACTGTGGATCATCCGGGAACCAAGCGTCGTTATCTGGATCGTCAATTCGCGACCGCCGACGGACGGGCGATCTTTCTGCCGCGCGACCACAAGGAACCGCGTGAAGTTCCCGATCATGAATTTCCCTTTGTGCTCACGACGGGCCGCCTCTACGCCCATTGGCACACGTTGACGCGCACCGCCAAGTCGGAAAAGCTCATGAAGCGCGAGCCGGACCCGTTCGTCGAGATCAACTCCAAGGACGCCGCTGGCGCTGAACGTCGAGGAGGGCGATTTATTGCAGATATCGAGCCGGCGCGGCACCGTCCAATTGCCCGCCCGCCTGCGCGACGGCGTTTTACCTGGGATGATCTTTGTGCCGTTCCACTGGGGGGACGAATACAGCGCCGGCAATGCGGCCAATTACCTGACCATCAGCGCCATCGGCCGCATCGCCAAACAACCGGAGTTGAAGTTCTGCGCGGTGAGCTTGGAGAAAGTGCCGCAAGCTAAGGAGAACGTCAACAGCGACGCGGACCGTTTGAGCCAGATCGCCGAAATGGCGCCAGAGCCGCGCACGCAGTAAGCGGTCCAATCCTTTGCGACGTGCCAACCCGCTTACTGCGTTGCGCGGCTCTTATTGAATTAAACCCAAGGATCCAATTTATGCCCCTAACCCCCGAACCCGCCGGCCCTCGTCTTCGCGTCATGTGGATTTCCACCGTCGGCTTCACCCTCATGTTCATGGTCTGGCTGATGCTCGGCGTTTTGGGCATTCCGATCCGCAATGAATTGCACCTGTCGGATTCACAATTCGAATGGCTTATCGCGACTTCCATCCTCTCCGGTTCACTGCTCCGGCTCAACTTCGGCATCTGGGCCGATCGTTATGGCGGTCGCATCACGATGACTATCTTGTTGCTGGTAACGGCGGCCTCGGCCTATCTGTTTAGCATGGCACAAAGTTATGAGGCGATGCTCGTTTTCGCCTTGCTGTTTGGTCTGGCCGGGAACTCGTTCGCGATCGGCATATCGTGGAACTCCGCCTGGTTTCCGCCCGAGCAAAAGGGAACGGCGCTCGGCGTGTTCGGCGCGGGCAACGTCGGCGCCTCGGGAACCAAGCTACTCGTCGTTCTCGTGCCAACCATCTTGACGTTGGTGCCCGCCGCGGGCTATTGGGGTGGCTGGATCCCCGGCGGCTGGCGAATCATACCCGTCGCTTATGCCGTCTTGTTGCTCGGCATGGCGGCGGTGACGTGGTGGCTATCGCCGACGCCGGATCGGCATGCCCGGCAAGGGGAGGCCCATGGGGGAAATGCTGGCCCCGCTAAAATACACGCGCGTCTGGCGGCTCAGCCTGTATTACATCGTCGTCTTCGGCGCCTATGTGGCGCTCTCGGGTTGGTTGCCCAAGTACTATATCGACACCTATGGCATGTCCCTGCGCACGGCTGCCTTGCTCACGGCGTCGTTCATCTTTCCCGCGAGCTTGCTCAGGCCCGTGGGAGGTTATCTCTCGGATAAGTATGGTCCGCGCGTGGTGACGTATGCCGTCTTCGTGACCATGGCTCTCAGCTTGGCTGTCCTGTGCATTCCTAACGGCGAATACTTCGGCGTCTGGTTCCAACTGACCCCGTGGGCGTTCGCGCTCCTGATGTTCGCCGTCGGTTGCAGCATGGGCATCGGCAAAGCATCGACGTATAAATACGTGCCGAATTACTTCCCCAACGACGTCGGCGCCGTCGGCGGCATGGTGGGCCTGCTCGGCGCTCTTGGCGGGTTTTTCCTGCCGCCCGTTTTTGGAGCCTTGGGCCGCTGGACCGGTGTGCCGCAGACAGCGTTTGTCGCGCTCTTGGCGCTCACGCTCGGCAGCCTTGTTTGGCTGCATGTGGTGGTCGTTCGCATGCGTGCGGATAGCAGCCACTCGGTGAAAGCCATCAACAGCACCCAACAACTCGACACGGTCGCCTCGTAGGTCCCGGTTGCCGGGCGGGACCTGGCCCCTTGCAAGGGAGCTCCGTCACCTAGGCATCAATAAAGAATTGCCGCCAGCTTATCGCGATAATCGTCGGCCAGCGGGCTGCGCACGCCGACGGCGTGAAAGATCTTCACCATGGTCTCGCGCACTTTCGCCTTGGCAATTTTGAGATCTCGCTGGGCAGCCTCCAAAAGCATGGCTAGCGCCTCGTCGTACCGTCCCGCCGCCGCCTCGACGCAGCCCAGATCGTAAAGCAGTTGGGCGTTCTTGGGATCAATTTCGAGTTGGGCCCGCAACGTCTTTTCATCACCGCAGTCGGCGGCATGGCGGCGCAACCATACCACCGCGCTGAGCCTCTCCGCCTCGGCCCCCTGCTCGCTACCGGGCCCAACGCGGTCGAGCCATTCGCCCGCCTCGCCGTCTTTGTGTTGAGCGATTAGAATGCGCCAAACCCAAAACCGCCGACTCCTGGTTTGAGTCCTTTTGCAGCGCCAGCCGGTAGAGCTTCTCCGCTTGCGCCGGGTCCGTCTTCTCCAGCGCCACGGCATCCTTGGCCGCCCGATCGGCCTCCGTAGGCATGATGCGCGTGAGAAACTCGTTGATTTGCGCCTCCGACAATAGCCCGACAAAGTCCAGCACCGGCCTTCCGGCGCGAAAGGCCATCACCATCGGAATCGACTCCACCGCGAATTGGGCGGCGAGATTCTGCTCTTCGTCGATGTTGACCTTGGCCAAGACGACGACCCCGGCGCTGCTGAACCAGCTTTTCCAGGATCGGCGCCAGCGATCGGCATGGCCCGCACCAGGGTGCCCAAAAATCGACGATTACGGGCACGTCCTGGGATTTCTGGATCACCTTGGCGTCAAAATCCGCTTCGCTGACTGAATAAACCCACGGCGAATCCATGTATGCCTCGATCGCTTGAGCTGGTGGCGCTGACTAGTCATATTTTAGCAAATTAAGGCGGCGTGTTTTTGGACCGGTGCGCAAACCGCCTGCGCCTATTGCACACTGGAAAGTTCATCTGCTGCGGACGGAGTGAAACGCAAAACTCGGCGGGGCCTTGCCCTTGAAGAGGCAAGTGGACCCGCCTTATTCCAACTCTCCCTGCAAGTCACACCATCGTTCCTCCGCCTGCGCCAGTTGTGCAGTCAGCATTTCAAGCTCATTATGCAGGCGCAGCGCCTCCGCCGCGTCGGTCGATTGCAGCGACTGGGCGGTGAGCGCGCGTTTCTGCTCATCGAGCTGGGCTATGGTCCTTTCCAGGGTTTTGATTTCCTTGCGCGCGTCGCGTTCATTCCGGTGCGCGACACGTAAGGCGGCTTTCGGCTTCGCCGCACTGGGGCGCGATTCGGGCGCTGAGTCGCTAGCTCGCGCTCGCCAGCCTCCACTTCCTTGTTGACCTTGTAGACATAGGCGTCGTATTGGCCGCTGTAATTGGTCACGCGGCCGTCGCGCACTTCCACGATGCAGGTGGCGACTTTCTTCGTGAAATGGCGGTCGTGGCTGGTGAAGATGACGGTTCCCTGGTACTCCACCAGGGCTTCCGCGAGCGCCTCCACGGTATCGACATCGAGATGGTTGCCCGGCTCATCGAGAATCAGCACGTTGTATTGGCTCAAAAGCAGACCCGCGAGACACAGCCGGGCGCGTTCGCCCCCGGACAGAACGGAAATTGGCTTCTCGACATGCGGCCCGCGAAACAGGAACGAGCCGGCCACTTCCATGATCTCCTGGTCCTTCTTGCCAAACGCGGCCTGGCTATGCAGATAATCGAGGACCGTTTGGCCCTCCGGCAAGCTGGTATAGACATGCTGGGCATAGACGCCGATCTGGCAACCGTGGCCCCAGCGGACTTCTCCGGCGAGTGGCATGAGAGAATCGACCACGGTTCGTAGGAACGTCGTCTTGCCCTGGCCATTGTCGCCGACCACGGCGGCGCGCGTGCCATGGTCGATCTCCAAATCGACACCGGCGGCGATCTCCCGTTCCGGATAACCGATCGCCAAGTCGCGGCAGCGCAGGGCGGGACCCTTGCGCGGCTCCACCCGAGGTGCGCGGATACGAGCGGTCGGTTCGTCGCGCGCGATGTCGCTCAATTCCAGGCGCCCCAGTTGCTTGCTCTTGGATTTCGCCAAGGTCGCGGTGCTGGCGCGCGCCTTGTTCCTGGCGATGAAATCCTCCAGGTGGCGGCGCTTGGCGAGAATGGTTTCGTTCGAGCGCTCCTCGTGCAGGCGCTTGTCCCGCTGATATTCGAGATAGGCATCGACCTTGCCCGGAAAGCTCGTCAATTTACCCCTGGATAAATCCAGAGTGTGGTCGCAAGTGGCTGCCAGAAACGCCCGATCATGCGAGACGATCAGGCACGCCGAGCGGTGACTTTGCAGAAAATGCTCCAAAAGAATCTGGGTGCGCAGGTCCAAAAAGTTGGTCGGTTCGTCAAGCAGCAAAAGGTTAGGCTCGTGCAGCAGCAGGGCCGCCAATTTGACGCGCGTCTGCCAGCCGCCGGAGAGCTTGCTGATGGGCCCTTCCAGGTAGGCGCCCTTGAGCTCGAATTGGCCCGCGACTTCGCCGCATTTCCAATCGGGCTGGCCACTGTCGCGCATCAAAAATCCAAGAGCAGTCTCCCCTTGCTGGAAGGGATCATGCTGGCGCAAGTAACCCAGGCGCAGGTTGGGATGGCGAATGATGTCGCCGCTATCAAGCTCCTCCTCCCCAAGCAAAACCCGCAGCAGCGTGCTTTTGCCGGCCCCATTGCGGCCTATAAACCCGACTTTGACATTGTCGCTCAAGGTAGCTTCGGCACCATCGAGCAAAATTTGATCGCCATAACTTTTATGGGCTTTGGTGATTTGTAAGAGACTAGCCATCGCAGCGGAGATCCTCGGGACAAATTGAGATTATAGCGAAGCGGTGCCGCTGGGGTGCGAAATTGACCTACCCCAAGCTCGCGGCCCTTTTTTCCAATGCGACCGAATGTTTGGTTGCATTACTAATCATCGAGTCCCTTTCCGTCGAGAATTTGCCGCATGCATTTTGCAACTCTTGACTCCCGAGTTTTGGATTGCTTGGCCGCGGAAAATAAAGAATGTAGGCTTTGCCGTCCCGGCGTCAATGCAGCAAACGCAGATTTCAAGCCAGGGATTCATCCAATTTGAGTTGAAATTCGCCGGTAATAATGAATTCCGTGGCTTTTTTTAAAGGCACTTTCAAGCCCGCTTTTTCCATGTCCGATGGCTCCTGAATATAGGCTTCAAGGTCGTTTCCATGCCAACAATCTCTCGGACATGGGTGAACCGGATCGGCACCCCGCCTGAATATTTTGCCAGCTACCTAAATCAACGTGCGCGGTCTTGCCACACTAACCCGAAGCGTTAGCGAGGGATCCCTCGCTAACGCTTCGGGTTAGTGTCGCAGAATTACGCACCGTTATTTAGCCTCCGCTTGCTTGATTGCATCGACAATTCTTTCGTAATCGCCTGCGTCACAGTTCTTGGCACTAACGGAAGGCATTTGCGGGTTCCGTAATAGCACCAAATTGTCGTAGTCACGTAACTCCGGCACTCTTTCCTGCCACCGCCTCAACCGACCTTTCCGCATCAGAACGACTACGGCGCCGCGCTCCACCGCCTCACGCACGAGACGGAAACTGAACTGCTGAGACGGCACTTCGCAGCGTCCATGCCGGAACCCAGATGACGGGTACGGAATATAGGCGACGTTGCAGACGGATTTGGCGACGACTTCATCTCCAAACTTCGTGAGCAAGCACTTTAGCTTCTGCCTCCACCAGCCGCTGGCTTTATGGTTTTCCGGATCGAGATAAATGAAGAGGTAAGTCGAAAAATCAAGACCTAGGGCAGCGCACATTCTCGCCATGAACTGGGCATTCTGTCGATGGATCGCATGTTTCCCAAACCCAGGGTTGTTGCTAAGCAGCAGGACAGGTGCCGCTGGATCTCCCACGAACGGCTCGGGAAGAAGTTCGTCGATTCGTAGCTGGTGGAGTTCCCCTGCATGTTCGTTGAATTTTCGAACCGCATCCTCGTCTTGTGCAAGGACGTATGGCGGACCAACAGGTAGACAAACCCAAGGGTTATCGCTCATCGTATAAACCCCACCTCACCGTTTTCTTCTTCGGCGGCGGTCAATTCCTTCAGCCCGAAGGCGCTCGGCCATACGGCGGCTTCGTCGGGGTTCGCCTCGTGCATGAAGCCGAGCGTCACATACCTCGCCTTGAACTTTGGGCGCTTTTGAAGAAGCAGACGACCTTGCGTCCTTGGCATACGCGCACATTCCGAGTCACGTCTCATTGGGCGGCTTGTCATGTACATCGCCTTCTTCATCATCGTCATCAGCGTCTCCCCAAAACTCCTTCTCATCATGCATGTCATACTTTTTGGCGACAACTGGGTCCGTGGTGACCAGATGTGCATAATCGTCCGATGTCCCGCGTTCCAGGTCCAGCGTCACGCCATCGGCAAGCATCGATTGAAGAGTGCCTACAGCGGATTCTAGAGCTTCAATCATGTCCTTCACCGATTTTGCATCGGCGGTGAGCCACTTGTTCCGCCAAAGAACAACGTAGCGCTTCGCCGGCGGATGGGCGTCTCGCCACAGTTCCCTGTATTTCTCCCGCACAAAGGGATTGAGTCCATCCGCAAATTCAAGCGGCAGATCGAGAGCCTTGATGAGCTCCAGAACGTCAGCAAGGTCCTTCATTCGCTCCGAGCTAGTTATTCCGGACGCTAG
The DNA here is from genome assembly GCA_963750865.1 of uncultured Planctomycetota bacterium. GTDB lineage: Bacteria > Planctomycetota > Planctomycetia > Gemmatales > Gemmataceae > CAVVSQ01. The sequence goes on along the minus strand of CAVVSQ010000001.1, from coordinate 1,392,461 downwards.
CTTCAGCTCAACCAGGGCTGGAAGGTTAATGTATCGGATCCCGTCGATCTCATGCGTCACGGATGCGGGGCTGGGAAATGCAACGGGTTTCGGCTTCCCGTCACCGGGATATTCTCCCGTCACCAAAAACTCGATTTTGACGCCATATTCAGTGTCTCGAAGGTTTTTGCTACCGACAAAAAGGGGAAGATAACCCAGCCCCTCGAGGTTCCGATGGATTTCCTTGAGGTCGCCTTTTGTGACTAGCAGGTCCACATCCTCGGTAAATCGACGATATCCGTGCTGAAAGAGTGCCATGCCGCCAACGACGACATAGTTGATGCCTAGCTCGCGCAGCTTCTGCGTTATCTTTTTTAATGTTAGGTGTGTGTCGCTGGTGCCTTGAAAAAACTTACTTCCTTCGCTCATGGCCCACTCCCGGTCGCGCCCCTAGCCTGTATTCATACGGTTCAAGTTGGGTCGGGCTCGATGAGCTCGGCAAGGACGCAATTGGGCGCGGGAGGCGTCTCACGGATGATTTCTTCAAAGCCGTGTCCTCGCAAACAGAATCGCAGTAGCTCTAAGCAACTCAGCGCACACTTGTCATGGTAGCGGCATCATACAGATGAACATAAGGACCGAGGTCCGGGGTACCGGATCGCGCCCACCGTCCCGTAAAACACCGTTTGTTAACGGTGCCAGCTGAGGGAGTACGGCGATTCTACTATCCCGCCGCGCGCATCGGCGCATCGTTAATTACCTAATATTAGCACTTAACCCGGGGTCAGTGAGATAGCAAAAAGGGGCGATCCGGGCTCATCGTCGCTTATGGGCAGGCAGGGACTAAAAGGCGTCCAATACATGCTCATGGAGTACCATGAGCATGGCATCTATGAAGAACGCGATGTCAAGCCGGTTTGGTGCAGATTTGTTGAGCAGAAGTTCTTCTGCAACATCCTCGTCACCTTCGGCGTCGGTCGATCTGCCCTTAGTGCCGACCGCGGCCAATGGTTTGGAAACAGTGCCTTCTGCGCAACATCCTCTGAGCCCGAGGCGGAGGGAGATTACCCGCATCCGCCCTTTACCGATTCTTCGAGCTGGGCCGACGTGGCGTTACGCTCAAGCATCTATCCGGGCTCAGTCCCAAAGGGAAGTCCCAATTAACGAAATACGAAAGACGCCGCCATTCACCCGGTCGACGGTTCCCTGATAAATCAGGGCCGTCATGCCATGCTTCGGGGTCGTCTTTCGGAGTCGTCACGTCCACCTCGACCGGCTCAACGATCACGCTTCATTCATTTGCTGGTGTCCTCTTTGCCAAGCAAATCCAAGATTTCGGTATCCTCAAGCTTTGGCCACCGCCGCCTTTTTAGCCTTCGCCAGCTTGGCTTTCGCCGGCTTCACTCCTGGTGGTTTCGTTGGCTCGGGTTCATAGGCGTGCCGATACGGCTGGCCACTTTTGAGTAAAGCCATCATCACCATCAAAAGTCTCGCGCGATGGCGACGATCGCCTTCTTGCGGCCAATGCGGGCACTGAGCCGCTCGAAGGTCACCCGCCAACGGCCCGTGCGCCGCACCAATTGCCAGGCCGACTCCACCAAAATCCAGCGCAGCATCTTGGAGCCGGTTCGCTCAATATGCAGCTCTTTCCGTTTGCCCGCCGATTCACGCTGACCGGTGCGCATGCCCGCGTAGGCCACCGCACACTTCCCCGAGCGAAACCGCTTGGGATCAGCCAGTTCGCTCAGCACCACTTCGGTCGTGACCGGACCCACTCCCGGAATCGAACCCAGCAACTCACGGGCCTCCGCCTCCGCGACCGGAGCTTGGGCAATGAACTTCTTCAACTCGCCGGCCAGCTTCTTGAGCTGGGCATGTTGAAACTTGAATTCAACCACTAACTGCTGGACCGCAAAGCGCTCGGACTCCGACAAGTTCACCTGGGCCAAATACTCCAGCCCCGCCGCCGTAAACAAATCGGGCCGGTCGGCGTTGTAATCACTCAAAATCCGCCGAATCTTATTGCGGATCGAAGTGATCCGCCGCTGCAAATAGCAGCGATGCCGCACCAGCACGCGATGCTCGCGCTGCCGGGGCGTGGGGCGATAGGCCCGTGGAATCATGTCCAAGGCCAAAAACTCCGCCAACAAGCGGGCATCGATCTTGTCACTCTTGCGCGTGCTCTCGGCGATGACACGCAGTTTTTTGGGGTGGGCCAGAACGATGCGCTGTGCCAACGGCTCCAGCAAACGCACCAGCCACTCGTAACTGGCCGTGGCCTCGATCACCGCTTGGAATTCTCCCATCTTCTTGAAGTAAGCGACGATCAACTCAGGCGTTGCACAGACCAAACGTTTGTGATCCACCTTTTGCCGCTCTTGGTTGACAACCCAAACCATGATAGACTTTTTGTGGAGGTCGATGCCGACGTACAACATGGTGGTTCTCCTTTTGTGGAAACACGGGCTACGAACATCTAGTTCTGTTTACCACGTGCTCAAAGGACTCCACCAGTCGGCTTCGGCCTCTTTCATAGTTTCACCCTGCCGGCCGGGGAACGACTGGGTGCCATAGTTTGCCGGTACTCCGGCTAACTATGCTGTGCAGTCCAAACGAGGCTCCCATGGCCGTGCCCAATCGTCGTCAACTCAGGTTAGGTTGTTGGGTCTTCGTCGTTAGGCCGAAGCACGTACACCTTGTGGGAGTCCCATTTAAACGCCTACACCTCGACCCGTGGGAACGGTGCCAATCGATTCGGAGGCTCGTCCCAATGGTTCTCACAGGGTTTTCCAAACCGGAGATGGGCTCAACATAGTTAGCCGGAGTACCGGCAAACTATGGCACCCAAGCGACTATAAACCGTCGCCTCAGCCCATCGGAAGGCGTTTCGCCTCTTCAACGATGCGCCGACTAATTCCTTCCCAATCTCCGCGCGTCTCCTGACGGAACAGCCGTGCCGTCGGATACCAGGGCGAGTCGTCGCGCGCCAGTCCCCAGCGCCAGTCCGGTGCGGATGGAAGCGCGATCCAGACGGGTAATCCTAGCGCACCGGCCAGATGGGCGGCGGCGGTGTCCACGGAGATGATCAAATCCAAGTTCGCGAACGCCGCGGCCGCATCCGCGAAATCGTTCCAGTCGGCCGCCCCGACATCGAGGGCGCCGGCTTCGGCGCACTCGGCCGCGGTCGCCTCCTTTATTAAACTCACCAGGCGAATGCCCGCGATGCGCGCCAACCCCGCGAAAGCACTCGGTAGCGCGGACCGCGCACGATCCCCCGCATACTGCGGATTGCCGCGCCAAGCCAGGCCGACGACAAAGTCCGCGGCGCCGCGAACGCGCTCGCGGCAGGCCTGGCGAATTGATTCATCGACTCTTAAATAGGGGACGTTTTTGGGAGCGTCGTCCAGCCGTTTCATGCCACAGAGTCTCGGCAAGCTCATGACCGGCACGTGGGCGTCGAGTGCCTCGATCGGGTCTCGGGGGCCAAAGACATCGGCCACGCCGTCCATGGTTTGCAAGACGCGCACCAGTGCCGCGGGAGCCTGAAAAAACACCTGCATGCCCTGGCGTGCCAGCACGGGAGCGAAACGGCAGCAGTGGAGCACATCACCCAGACCCTGCTCGCTCCATATCCACAGCTTCTTACCGGGAGCCATGACGCCATCCCAAAGCGGCACATCCCAGTCGGGCATGCCCCGTCCCGGCCGGCGCCAGCGCCACTCATATTCTTCCAGGCCGCGTGGGTAGTTATCTTGGAGGAGTAGAGCCAAAGCCCGGTTGAAGCGTGTTTCGGCGTGGGCCGGATCGAGGGCCAAGGCTCGGTCATAGTCAGCCAGCGCCCGCTCCGTTTGCTTGAGCGCGTCATAAGCGATGGCGCGGTTGTTGTAGATGTCCGGCTCCGAGGGACAGAGCCGCAGTGCCTCGTCGTAGCACGTTAGTGCTTCTTCCAGCCGCCCCTGCGAGCGCCGCAGGTTGCCGAGATTGGTGTGCGTGGCATGAAACTTGGGTCGCAATTCGATGGCCCGCGCATAGGAACGTGCAGCTTCTTCCTCGCGGCCTAGCTGTGCCTGCGCGATGCCCAGGTGGTTATGCACGTCAGCCGACTCCGAATCGAGGCGGGCGGCGATCTCGAGCACTTCGGCGGCTTCGGCGAAGCGTGACGATTGCACATAGGCCAAGCCGAGGTTGGCGTGACCCAGCGCCGATGCGGGGTGCAACTCGACTGCCTTGCGAAAATGGACGATCGCTTGATCGAGCCGCTTGACTTGCGCATGCGCCACTCCCAGGTTGAGTCGCAACGGCGCCGAGTCGGGCTTGAAGTGCACCGCGTCTTCGAGACAAATGACCGCTTCCTGAATCTTGCCTTCCTGCAATAGTGCCAGTCCCTTGTTGTGCAGCGCCTCAGCCGGCGACGATTTGCCGACAGCCTGGCTGGGCCGCAACTGATGGCGCACCAGGGCGCCGAACTCCTCCACGATCCGCGCGAACACCGGTCCCCATTCGGCGCGGCGTTGCTGGCGAAAGAGCCGAGCCGTCGGGTACCACGGCGAATCGTCGCGGCCCAGGCCCCAACGCATGTCCGGCGAACTGTACAGGGCGAGCCACAAAGGCAGTCCCAGTGCGCCCGCGAGATGAGCCGCCGCAGTGTCCACTGAGACGATCAAATCGAGGTTGACAAAGCTGGCCGCCGCTTCCGCGAAGTCCGACCAGGCGGCGGCGCCGATGTCCTCAGCGGCTGCGGTCGTGCATTCGTCGCTGGACGCTTCCTTCATCAAGCTGACCACGCGCACGCCGGGGATCTTCGCCAAGGGCGCGAACAGGCTCGGCGCCGCCGAACGCAGCTTATCGCCGGCGTATTGCGGATTGCCCCGCCAGACGACGCCCACAACGAAGCCCGCATCAGCCCGCACCCGGTCACGACATGCGGCGGCCGCGGCGTGGGTCCACCGACAAATACGGCACCGGGGCCGGCGCTTCATCGAGCGAACGCATCTTCAGCAGCCGCGGAAAGCTCATCAGCGGCGCGTGGCAGGCAAAGGGCGGTAACCGCTCGGACGACGATTCCACCTTCGAGACGCCCGGAACGGATCGTAACAATCGCACCAGCGGTTCCGGCACGCACAATAAAGGCGTGGCGCCGCGGGATGCAAGCAGGGCGGCATAGCGGCAAAACTGCAGGGTGTCGCCCAGCCCTTGCTCGCCCCAGAGAAGTATTGTTTTGCCAACCGGGTCGTCGCCGTCCCAAAGAGGCCGGCCCCAGTTCGGCATGGTGCGCCCGGTCCGCCGCCAACGCCATTCGTAGTCCTCCAGCCCCCCTTGATAATCGCCCAAGAGCAAGCGGGCCAGGGCCCGATTCAAATAAGCGTCCGGATAGTCCGGCCGCAGCTCCAGCGCACGATTGTAGGCGTCCACCGCGGCCGTGGCTTCGCCCGCCTGAACCAGCGCCACCGCCTTATTGTTGTGCCCCTCCGCGTATACCGGATTCAGCTTGAGCGCCCGGTCCAGACAGGCGATCGCATCTTCCACCAGGCCGACCTGTCGAAACGCGTTCCCCAGATTGCTGAAAGCCGCCGCCGAATCGGGCAAAATCTGCAATGCCGAGCGGTAAGCCATGATGGCGTCATCGTGCAACTCGCGCGCAGCCAGGGCCACGCCCAGGTTGTTGTAAGTCTCTGATGAGTGGGGCCGAATCCGCAGCGCTTGCCGATAGCAGGCGACCGCTTCCTCCGAGCGACCGATGTTTTGCAAGACGATGCCGAGATTGTTGAGAGCGTCGGCATACTTGGGTTCCAGCCGCAGCGCTTCCCGATAAGCCGCGATCGCTTCTTCGTTCTTGCCCATGTCCGCGAGCGCCAGCCCGAGACTGTGGTGCAAATCCGCCGAACCGGGACGAAGCTGGACCGCCTCCTGCAAGCGCGGCACGGCCTGCTCGGCTTTGCCAGCGTTGCGAAGCACGTTGCCCAGCCGGTGCAAAACTTCCACCACCCCCGGCTCCAACCGCAAACATTCCTCGAACGCCGCCTCCGCCTCCTCGATCTTCCCCTGTTGCGCCAGAGCCAAACCCATGTTCGATAGCGCCGACGCGCCGTCGGGCTTGATCGCCAGCGCGGCGCGAAACGAAGCCACCGCTTCTTCTAGTTGATTGCTGTGAGCATAAGCGACGCCTAAATTGTGCTGAATCTCGGCGGAGGTGGGTTTCAGCTCGGCCGCCCGGCGCAGCAGCGGCACCGCCTCGTCCGGCTTCCCCTCGTTGATCAGGCGCAGGCCGTCGCCATGCAACGTTTCCGGCGTGCCGTTGAGGGGCGTCGGTTGCGATTCGTTCGCCGCTGGGAGTTCGCCGGCAACCGTTTTGAAATCCGGGCCCGCCTCGGGAGTGGCCAGGATCGCGTTACTATCCTTGGCTGAATCTTTATCCATGGCGATGTTTGATGGAAGCGAATTGAGGGGGTCGCATCAGTATACCGGCTGGCGGCCCTCGCGGTCAAGCAACCGGATTCACACCACAAGATTTCACACAATCAACATCGTCCAAATGCCTGCCTGGTGGACGGGAGGCCGCCCGCATATCCACTCAAATTCACGCCGCGTTGACTTTTTCCGCCCCACGTGTCGTCGGCCCACGTTTCACTTCTGACACAAGATGAGACCGATCGATGGCGCGTCGGATTGATGACGGAGTTGGTCATCCACGACGCTCAAATAGAAGTTCATTTTGCCGGCGTATTCCGGTTTGAATTCGCCGGTCTTCAAGTCGATTATGACAAAGCAGCGCAGTTTTAGGTGAAAAAACAATAAGTCGATGAAGAAGTCGCTATCACTCACTTGCAAGTGATGCTGCCGGCCGACAAAGGCAAAGCCTTGCCCCAACTCCAATAGGAAACGTTCAACCTCTCGGAGAAGGTTTATTTCCAGTTCGCGCTCGTGGAACGATTTTTCCAAAGTGAGAAAGTCGAAAATGTATGGATCTTTTAGTGTTTGCAGGGCTAGGTCGGATTGCGGGCCCGGCAGGCGTTGCTGAAAATTGGTGATGGCCTTCCCCTGACGGCGGTGTGCATCCGAGTGAATCATGGTGAGCAGGACATTTCGGCTCCAACCATTGACCACGGTTTGGTGCATGTACCAAAGGCGAGCGGGCAGGTCCTTGACTTTCGTCATCAGGACGACGTGGTGAAACCAAGGGATCAACCAGAGAAGCGACCTCGCTAGCTGGGCTTTAGGCTTTTGCAGTTTTTGGGTGGGCTTCAATTTTGCCGCAGCTTGCGGCAAAATCTTGGCATTCGACATTTTCGCCGCAGGTTGCGGCAAAAATTTCGCTGGATGGGGGTATTCGCGATAGTACGCGATCATCCGGCCGATATTGCGCTCGGAGAATCCCTTTACTTCCGGGAGTTCATTGCCCAGTTCACGCGCCAACTGGGGAATGACAGCCGCGCCCCAGCCTTGTTGCCGTTGGCGTCCGTCGATTATCCGGCCAATATCCCAATAAAGCCTGACCAACTCCGCATTGGCGGCTAAAATCGCCTGCGTCTGAGCTTGCTGAATGCGAGCCTTAATTTCCTGCAAAAGATGCGGGAAGCCGGCGTGGATTAACGGTTGCGGTTTGCTCATACACCACGTTCGCACCAAGGAAGTGGCCGCGGCGAAGTCAAACCCGCCTGTGGCTCGAACGCCACACCAAGGGACCGGCCCTAAGGCCCTCCCCTCAACTACCCTACACCACGCGGCCGATCGTATTCTCATACTACCGAAAAATCCACCGACCCGCTCCACAGTCCCTCGCCGCCGTCCGCATTCAGCGCCCGCAACCACCAGCGATATTTGTGACCCGAGATCAGCGGGCTCGGGCGTCCACGTCGTGCCGGTCACGGTCAGGTCTTGGTTGATCCCGGTAGTCAAATCGCGGACGTAGATTTCGTATTTGGCGACTCCGTCGATCCCGGTCCACGAGAAGACGGCTGACACGGCGGCTGTGGCAGTGGGAGAGATGAGTGTCGGCAGTGCCACCGAGAAATCGACCGGGTTGCTCCAGGCGGCGCCGACCGCGCGGACCCACCACCGATAACTGTGGCCCGACAACAGAGGGGTGGTCGGAGTCCAGGATGTGCCGGTGATCGTCAGATCTTGCACGCCGCCCGCCAGATCGCCGATATAGATTTCGTACTGTGTCACGCCGGTGACGCCGGTCCATGAGAACTGCGGCAATACGGTGCTAAGGGAACCGGTGGGCGTGGTCAACGTCGGTCAGCGCCACCGAGAAATTGAGCGGTGTGCTCCAACCGGCGCCCGCCGCGCGGACCCACCAGCGATAATTATGCCCGGACAAAAGTGCCGCGGACGGCGTGAAGGAAGTGCCGGTGACCGTTTGATCCACGACGCCGCCCGCCAGGTCGGCGATGTAGATTTCATATTGAGTTGCGCCGGTGACGCCGGTCCAAGTGAACTGCGGCACTGCGGTCCCGATGTTGCCGCTGGGCGCGTTGAGAGTTGGCAGCGGCAGGGAGAAATCGAGCGAGTTGCTCCAACCGGCGCCAACTTGGCGGACCCACCAGCGGTAGTTATGCCCCGACAAAAGCGCCGTTGAGGGCGTGAAGGTGGTGCCGGTCACGGTTTGATCCAGCACGCTCCCGGCTAGGTCTTCGACATAGACTTCGTACTGCGTTACGCCCGTGACGCCGTTCCAGGTGAACTGCGGAAGCACGGTGGTCACGGCGCCGGTCGGTCCGCTCAACGTCGGCAGCGCAATCGAGTAATCCAGCGAAGCGCTCCAACCGGCGCAACTTGGCGGACCCACCAGCGGTAGTTATGCCCGGATAAAAGCGCTGTTGACGGCGTGAAGGTGGTGCCGGTCACGGTTTGATCGAGCACGCTGCCGGCAAGGTCTTCGATATAGATTTCGTACTGTGTCACCCCGGTGACACCGGTCCACGTGAACTGTGGCGCAACGGTGGTCACGGTGCCGGTCGGTCCGCTCAACGTCGGCAGCGCAATCGAGTAATCCAGCGAAGTGCTCTAACCGGCGCCAACTTGGCGGACCCACCAGCGGTAGTTATGCCCGGATAAAAGCGCCGTTGACGGCGTGAAGGTGGTGCCGGTCACGGTTTGATCGAGCACGCTGCCGGCAAGGTCTTCGATATAGATTTCGTACTGTGTCACCCCGGTGACACCGGTCCACGTGAACTGTGGCGCAACGGTGGTCACGGTGCCGGTCGGTCCGCTCAACGTCGGCAGCGCGATCGAGAAATCCAGCGACGTGCTCCAATTGCCGGCGGCGCCGCCGACGTTAAAGGCCCGAATCCACCAGCGATAGCCATGACCCGACAACAACGCGGCAGCGGGAGTCCAAGTGGTTGTGGACACCACCTGATCGATAACCGCGCTAGTTACCAGATCGTCGAGATAAATCTCGTATTTGGAAGCTCCGGTTATACCATTCCAGGTGAATGGAGGCAGCACCGTGCTAATCGACGCGGCCGGCGCGATCAGCGTCGGCAAGGCCACCGTGAAATCCGTTGGCGTGCTCCACGCCTGGGCGGTGCCGCCGCTACTAAAGGCGCGATACCACCAGCGATAGCCATGGCCGGACAGCAGCGGCGCCGTTGGCGTCCAAGTCGGCAAAGTCACCGTCTGATCGATGACGGCATTCGTAACCAAGTCGCCGACATAAATCTCGTAATGGGCAGCGCCGCTTACTGCTTGCCAGGTGAAGGTCGGCAATTCGGTGGCAATCGTGCCGCTCGGTCCGGCCAGCACCGTGATCGTGGGCAGCGCCGATGTAACCGTCTGTCCGCCGATGGTGCCGGCTATCGTCGCAGTGCCCACGCCGATGCCGGTAAACGTGGACGTGTAGGTGCCGTTATGATTGTCGGTGACCGTGCCGAAAGTGCCCGCGGCGCTTCCATTGGCGACGCTGAACGCCACGGCCAAACCACCGCTGGTTTCTTGACTGCCGCCCGTGTCGCGGGCGGTCAACGTAACCGTCGTCGAGCCGCCCACCGGAATGCTGCCTGCGGCGACCCCAATGGTCGACAGGCTCAAGCTGAGTGTGGTTTGCGTCACGGTAATGGATGGAGCCGTCGACGAAACCGGCTGGCCGCCGATCGTGGCGCTGAACGTGTTAGTGCCCGCTGATGTTGCGGTGAAGACTACGGAATAGGTGCCGTTGTGATTGTCGGTCACGGCGCCGAGACCGCCGGTCGCACTGCCATTGCCAACGCTGAAAGCCACGACTAGGCCGCCCGCGCTCTCCGGATTGCCCTGGGCGTCTTTCGCCGTCAAGGTCACGGTTGCCGTGCCGTCCACCGGGATGGTGGAGGGGGAAACTGCCAGCGTGGAATGGGACAGGCTCACCGGCCCTTGCGTCACCGTAATCGCAGGCGCAGCCGACGTAATGGCTTGCCCGGCGATTGTGGCGGTGACGGTGTTTTGCCCCGCGTTGATGCCGGTGAAAGTCGCGCTGTAAGTGCCGTCGTGATTATCGGTGACTGTGCCAAAGCTGCCGCTCCCCACGCCGTTGCCCAAACCAAAAGCAACGCTTAAGCCGCCAGTTATCTCTTGATTACCTTGAGCATCTTTGGCCATCAATGTGACCGTGGTCGAGCCACCCGCAGCCACCGTGCCCGGCGCTACCGAGATGACCGAGCGCGCCAGGCTGACGGACCCCGGCGTTACCGTGATCGCGGGAGCTTGCGATGTCAGGCCCTGACCGGCAATGGCCCCACTGACGTTGTTGGTGCCCGCGGTGGTGGCTGTGAAGATGGCCGTATACGTGCCGTTATGATTGTCGGTCACGGGACCGATGGTTCCGGCAGCCGTGCCGGCGCAAGGGTGAAGGCGACACTCAAGCCGCCGCTTGTTTCTTGTGTTCCGGTTGTGTCTTTGACTGTCAACGTCAATGTCGCGGTGCCGCCGGCGATCACGCTCGTCGGCGCGATGGACACGCTGGACAATGCCAGGCTGACAGCCGGCGCGGTCACGGTCAGCGTCGGGGTAGATAACACGGGCTGGCCGGCGACAGTCGCCGCGATGGTGTTGGTGCCCATGGCGGTAGCCGTGAAGACGGCGGTGTAAGTGCCATTATGGTTGTCGGTGACGGTTCCGAAAGTGCCGCCGGCGCTGCCGTTGCCAAGCGTGAAAGCGACCGACAGACCGCCGGTGCTTTCGACGTTGCCGGCCGTGTCCTTGACGGTGAGCGTAACGGCGGTCGTGGTTCCCTGGGGAATGCTTGTCGGATTTGCTTGCACGGTCGATTGATTAAAATCGACACCGGCCAGGCTGCCGAAAAGCCCGTGCGTTCCGCCTGCCAAGCCGTCGGTGAAAAAGAGCGTGCTCGCGGCCCCGGCACCGCCGCCGTTGCCGAACACAAGACTCCACAGACCCGGCAGTGTGACGGGCTGACTGAAGTTGTTCACCAATTGGCCAAGGAAATTGCCGTTGGCCGGATCGAAGACGTTGATGATGCCGTCGCCGAAATTGCCGACCAGGAGGTCGTTGGGATAGCTGCCGAAACTTGCGGGAGTGAGCGTCAAGCCCCAAGGGGCATTGAGCGTGCCTTGGGAAGCCAAGCGTTTGATAAATAGGCCGTTGTAATCGAAGACATCGACAAAACCGTTGCCGGCGCCGGTGACTTGATTGCGGTGGCTCGAGTCTTGCTTGGCGTATGTGACATACAGCCTGCCGCCGAGATTTTGAATGTTGAAGGGCGCGTAGCCGGCCAAATCGCCGCCTGGGTCCGTGAAAGTTCCCGTCAGCGCGGCAGGCGCGAAATGGCTGTCGAAAACATCGATTTTTCCAGTCGCGAAATCGGCGGCGTAAAGGTAATTGGCGGTGCCATTGTTGGCGAGGGCCAGGCCGGTGTAATCGGCGCCGCCGGTTGGATAGCTGGTGTTGTCCACCATGCGCACGGCGCTGGACGCATTCACCGTCGCATTCCAACCCGATATCGTGCCATCCTCGGTCGCGAAAATAAACAACGCGCTGGAGCCGGCCGAGCCGTTCAAAAGAAAATCGCCGGCGCTGCCGTTGTAGACGATGCCGGTCGGCTTCGAAGTTCCGCTTGTGGCGACGCTGGGCAGCGGAATCCTCACCTGTGCTGCCTCGTCCGCGCCGGTGCCTTCGATTGAATCGCCCGTGCCGTTGTCGGCGATCCAGAATAGGCCTCCCGGCGCGTAGGCGATGCCCCAAGGGTTGACCAAGTTGAAGTTGATTTGGTTGGCGGTCGCACCGCCGTCGGAGAGGATATTCGTCTGGTTGAGCGTGAACGAAGGCGTGACCGTGAGTGTGGGAGAGGTGGACGTGACCGCTTGGCCGCCGACGGTGGCGGTGAACGTGTCACCGCCAACCGCGCTCGTGGTGAACATCGCGGAATAAGTGCCGTCGCCGTTATCCGCGACGGTCCCGAATGTGCCGCCGGCACTGCCGGTCGCCAGCCCAAAGGTCACGGTCAGGCCGCCGCTGGTCTCGGGATTTCCGGACGAATCCGCGGTCGCCAAGGTGACCTTGGTGGCCGCGCCGAGCGCAACGCGTGGCCGGGGCCAGTGTCAGGGCGGACTGCGCAAGCCCGATCGTGTTGACCGTGAGCGTATAACTCCGCGCGACGGAAGCGCCGGCCGTATCGGTCGCTGTCACCATGAACGTAATATTGCCGGTCGTGGTCGGCTTGCCGCTGATGAGCAAGCTATTCGTGCCCGAAGTTGGAATCGTCAATCCGGCAATGGTGCCGGAAAGCTGACTCACCGTCAGCGTCTTGATGCCCGCGCCCGCAACGGCGCTGATGGCCTGGCTATAGGCCGCTCCCACGATGCCGGCCGGAAGGGACGAAGGCGTAAGGCCGAGCGCCGGATTGACCGTGAGCGTGTAATTGCGTGCCGGGCTTGAGCCGGCCGCGTCGGTTGCCGTGACCGTGAAGGTAAGCGTGCCCGCGGCGGTGGGATTGCCGGTGATGGTTATTGCGTTGGTGCCCGTGGTGGGCACCGTGAGACCGGGAATGACACCCGAAACATTGCTTATGGTGAGCGTTTTGTCGCCGCTGCCCCCGGTCACGCTGATTGGCTGGTTATAGATGGTGCCGACGGTACCCACCGTTAGTTCGTCCGGGCTAAATGCGACGGCGGGATTGACAGTCAAAAAATAGGTGAAGCCCGCACTCGCCCCGGTTCCATCGGTGGCAACCACGGTGAAACTCACGGTGCCCGGCGCGGTGGGCGTGCCACTGATGACCAGTGAGCCGGTCCCGGTGGTGGGAATGTTCAGGCCTGGGATCGAACCGGGGATGGTCGTAACCGCGAAATTGATCGTGCCGCTGCCGCCGGCGGCAGTGAGCGTCTGGTGGTAGGCGGCGCCAACCGTGCCGGCGGGCAGGACGACCAGGCTCAGGTTCAACGTTTGCAATTCGAAGGCGCCGATATCCGGCGGGCCATGGCGCAGAGCGCCACGCTGATCGTTGGTCGGCGCATTGTGGCGCTGCTGCCTTTGCCGATGGCGGGGCTGCCCGCAAGCAACGCCACGGTTGGCGTGGGGCCGCCGTTGTTTTGGAGTGGCCCCAGCTTGGGATCGAGGGCCGCGCCGGTCGTGCCCATGAGGTCCGCGGACGCGCTGAAGCCGGTGCTCCCGGTGCTGTCGCCGACCAGATTGTCACCCAAGCTCGTAAAGGTACCGGCAACATCAGGATCAGCCGTGTCCGCTGCATTGCCGGCCAGGATCGTGTTGAGAAGTGTAATGGCTCCCCCGTCCACTACGGCTCCGCCACCGAAAGCCGCGCCCGGGGTGCCGGCCACGCCGTTGCTGGCCACCGACGTCGCCCCCAGGCCGCCGGTGCCGGCAGCGCCGCTGGTCGCCTGGTTACCGGCAATAGTCGCGTCGGTCAGGGTCAGCGATCCACTTGACATATGAACGGCGCCGCCGCGTCCACTGCCGCCTGCCCCACCGATGCCGCCACTCGCCGGCGTTTGACTGGCGCCGAAGCCGCCGCCTGTGCCGCCTTCGCCGCCGGCGCCGCCGGTAGCCAAGTTAGTGCCCAGGCCCGGGTCGTCGGCGAGCGTGCAGTTGCTGAGGGTGATGGTGCCCGCCTGGACATTGAGGGCACCGCCCAGGCCGTTGCCACCACTCCCGCCGGTGCCGCCTATTTGCCCCAGGCCGAAAGTCGTCCCCACACCGCCGCCGGCGCCGCCATTGCCGCCGAGGCCCCCCGCGCCGCCCAAGGCGACCGCATCGGCGAAAGTGCTACCCGTGATCGTCGCCGTTCCGCCGCTGACTGCGAGTGCGCCGCCCAGGGCATCGCCGCCACGGCCGCCAACCGTGGACGCGCTCGCATTGCCGGCCTGGGCGCTGCCCGAGCCGCCGGAGCCTCCCTGGCCTCCGCCGCTGCCGAGTCCGCCTTCCGCGAACGTCTGCTCGAAGATCGAAGCGCTCACGGTCAACGAGCCGCTGCTGTAAATTCCGCCGGCTGCAGCTTGCGCACCCGCGGCGCCATTGCCGGCCAAGCCGGCGCTGGCGCCAACACTATTGCTATCGGCAGAGTCGCCCGCGCCGCCGCTACCGCCGCTGCCACCCTTGCCGCTCACCAAAAATCCTTGGCCGGCCTGGCCGGAGATGGCGCTCGCGGTGATCGTGACCGTGCCAGTGTTGTTGTAAAGTGCGCCACCGGCGGCGTTGCCTGAGGGTCCGGCGCTCGGTGCCATTGCCCCCGCTGCCGCCATTGCCCGTGGTGCCGACGTTGCTCGTGGCTGAACCGCCGGCGCCGCCGTTCCCGCCGGCGCCTCCGGTGCCGCCAACTGCCGTGCCTTGCAAAGCGCCGCCAAGGACGTTTACCGAGCCCGTCGTCGTTGTAGATACCTGCCCCCTGGCCTGCACCACCGGCACCGGCAGAGCCGGCGTTGGCCCCCGCGCCGCCGTTGCCGCCGAGGCTGCCGCCAAAGCCCCCGGCGCCGCCGTTGCCGCCGCGGCCGCCGCCGCCCCCCGACGCTGTTCCGGAAATAATGCTGTAGGTCGCGTTTTGAATCGTAATGGACGTGGTGCCCACACTGTAAATACCGCCGCCCGCCGCGTTGCCGCCGGCGCCCCCGCTGCCGGCGCCGCCACCACCTGCCCCATTGCCTGCCGCATTGCCCGCGGTGCCACCGCTGCCACCATCGCCCCCGGCGCCGCCGGAGCCCCCTTGAGCGTCGCCCGCAAGCGAACTATCGACAATGAGTATTGTCCCGCCGTTGCTGTAAATGCTGCCTCCGAGTCCGGCCCCGCCGCTGCCACCGTTGCCGCCGGCGCCGCCCGCTCCAGGTGCCTGGACGGTGGCGCCGGCATTGCTGAACCCTGCTCCACCCGAGCCCCCTTTCCCGCCGCGCCCCCCGTCGCCACATTATTCGCAAAGGTGCTGGCGGAGATGCTGACGCTGCCGCCATCGTTGTAAATCGCCCCGCCCAGGCCTTGGCCGCCATTGCCTCCCGCCGTACCCGCTTGGCCCGCCGCGCCGGCGACCGCGCCTGCCGTGCCGTCCACGCCCGCGGTGCCCGCCCCGCCCACGGCGCTGCTGTTCATCACTTGCGTATTGTTCGTGATGGTCAAGGTAGCGCCGGAGGCGTTGAAGACGCTGCCGCCGCGCGCATCCTGGCTCGGACCCGCCGCCACCCGGTTGAAATTCAAGAGATCGTCGCTCAACGTCAGATTGCCCGCATTGAGAATGGCCGCCCCTTCATCAACGGCATAACCGTTGGCGATCCAGACGCCGGATATTTGCACATTCGCGGATGCACCAACTTGCAGCACGCGCCCCAGACCGCCGGCATCGATCGAAGTGACATTCGAGCCGCCGCCGGTGATGGTCAAATTGTTCGCGATCGTGAGATCGTTCAACGGACCGGAGGTCGCGAAATGGCTGACGAGGCTATAAGTGCCGGGAAGCAACTGGATGCTATTGCTGCCGCCCAAGTGATTGGCCGCCTCGATCGCTGAGCGTAACGTGATGTTGCCCGCCTGATCGAAGCCGCTGGACAGGTTCACGGCATCCGTATCCAGAAAACTATTGACGAGGAAGGCGGCAGGCGCAAGGCGGTCTTCGAGAATCTCAAGAAGGGGTCGCGATTTTTTTGGGTGGGTTCGCGGACGCCGCAGCCGGGGAGAGGTGTGTTGGTTAGGACCCAGACGTTGCCAAAGCCAATTCAACATTTGCCGACACCCTGTTGCTTGGTGACCGTTGTTGCTCGCAAAAACCGACGTCGCGCCGGCGAGAGCCGCGGTCGCATCCAGGGGAGAAAAGCAGACGAACGCGGTAAAGTGTGCAGAAATGGCTACCCGCAGGCATTTTTCCAGAATCTCATGCTAACTTGTCGATTGTGCAAAGCAAGCCTTTTTTGCCCAATTTGACACATATTTCTTGCGTAGGGATAATTCAGCCATTAAAATCTGATTTTTCCTTAGATGAGCCATGTGCCTTCGCGACTATCCAGGTCACCGTGTCTGGAACATGCGTTCATGCATTTGTTTAACGCCTACGCGTCTGCTCGGCGGTAGCCTGGCGCAGAGATGCCACTACGATGATACCCCTCACTTGGCTTAAGGATTGGGCGGCGCGCCTGCTCACGAGATCTCTCCGACCCCGCCGACAGCGCCCGCTTCGTTATAAACGGCTCCAACTCGAGCCGCTGGAGGATCGCGTCCTCCTATCCGTCGTCAACTGGACCGGCAAGGGTGATGGCCTTTCCTGGGCGGATGCCGCCAACTGGGGTGGCCACACGCCCGGCGTCACCGATGTCGCCGTCATCAATCAGTCCGGGATCACCGTCCATTACAACGGTTCCAATACCTCCATCGAAAGCATCACCAGCACGGCGGCCTTTGACATCGCCGGCGGCACCTTGACCGTGACGGCGGGAAACTCAACTCTCAGCGGCGGCCTGAGTGTCGAGCCCGGCGCCACATTGACCGCCACGGGCGCGAACACGCTCTTTAGCGCCTTGGGCAAAACCGTCATCGACGGTGCCAATCTCAATGCCGACGCCGGCGCCCGACTTATCCTTGACCGGCGCCGCCAGCTACAGCCACGCAGCCACGAACAACAGCCAGGTCCGTCAACTTCAGGCGGTCGGTAACGGCAGTCTTCTGGATCTCGGCGGCCTCACTTCGATCACCAATGGCACCGACTACGGCAGCCAAATCCAGATTGCCGCCATGGCGGGTGCGATTATTGACCTGAGCGGCGTGACGCAAATCGCCGATGGCAACGGCGGCGACTACCGGGTGCGCGCCGTCACGGTGACAGCGACCAGCGCCGGCAGCACTGTGAAGCTCAACGCGCTCACCACATTTACCGACGGCCAGGCCGGCGACACCAGCCTTTCCGGCGATGCCGCCTTTTCGCGGCTCAACGCTTACGGCGGCGGCACCTTGCAAACCCCGGCGCTCACGACGCTTGACGGCGTCTACATCGACGAGGACACGGCCAACTCCATCAATACCGCGCAAATAACGTCTCTCAAAGATGGCCAGGTCGATTTCACCGGCGCGGTGATTTACGATTTGAGCAACGTCACCGATTTGACGCACACGACAGTTAATGTCGGCGGCGCCAATCGCACGATTGGCTTTCCCAGGGCAGCCACCATTGACGGGGCGAGTTTCAATGTGTCAGGGGGCGCGCACTTGGCGCTGCCGGTCGCCAAAACCTACAATCACGCAGCCACCAATAATAGCGAGACACGCCATTTCTCCGCCGCCGGCGCGGGCAGCTTGCTCGATTTAACGGCGCTGACCGCCATCACCAACGGCACCAATTACGGCAGCCAAATCCTTGTCAATGCCCAAGCCGGCGCAACCATCGACCTCAGCGGCGTGACGCAAATCGCCGACGGCACCGGCGGCGACACGCGCGTGCGCGCCATCACGATGACTGCGACCGGCGCTGGCAGTAACGTCAAGCTCAATGCGCTCACGACTTTCACCGACAGCAATAGCGGCGACACCAGCCTCTCAGGCGACGCCGCCTTCTCCCGGCTCGACGCCTATGCCGGCGGCATCTTGCTAACCCCGGCGCTCACGACGCTGGACGGCGTCTACCTCGACGAAGACACCGCGAATGCGATAACCACATCGCAAATCACCTCACTCAAGGACGGCCAGGTCGATTTCACCGGGGGGGCCGGCTACGATTTGAGCAATGTCACGGATTTGACCCATACCACCGTGAACGTTTCGGGTGCGGGTCGAGTGGTCGTTATTCCCAAAGCGACCACGATCGACGGCGCAAGCTTTTACGTCACCGCCGGGGCCCACTTATCGCTACCGCTGGCGACCAACTACAACCAGGCGCCGACGAACAACAGCGAAGTGCGCCACTTCGAGGCTGCCGGCGCCGGCAGCTTGCTCGACCTCAGCGCACTAACCTCCATAACCAACGGCACCAGCTACGGCAGCCAAGTTCAGGTCGATGCCCTGGGAGGCGCGGTCGTTGACCTGAAAAGCGTCACGCAAATTGCCGACGGCAACGGCGGCGACACCCGCGTGCGGGCCGTCACGCTGACAGCGACCGGCTCCGGCAGCACCATAAACCTCAACGCGCTGACAACGTTTACGGACAGCTACGGCGGCGACACCAGCCTTTCGGGCGACGCTGCATTTTCCCGGTTGAATGCCTACGCCGGCGGCACCTTGCAAACTCCGGCATTGACAACACTCGATAACGTTTACATCGACGAGGACACCGCCAATGCCATTAACACCTCTCAGATAACGTCACTCAAGGATGGGCAAGTCGATTTCAACGGCACGGTGACCTACGATTTGACCAACGTCACCGACTTGACACATACAACGATCACTGTCGCGGGCAGCAACCGCGTCATTGCATTCCCCAACGCCAAGACGATTGACGGCGCCAGCTTTTTCGTGTCGGGCGGCGCTCACCTTGCGCTGCCGGCAGCCACGGCTTATGCCCATGCCGCGACGAACAACAACCAGGTACGGCATTTTCAAGCCACCGGTGTTGGCAGCCTCCTCGATTTGAGCGCCTTGACATCAATAACCAACGGTACCAGTTACGGCAGTCAAATTCAGATCGACGCCATCGCCGGGGCGACCATTGATCTGGGCAGCGTCAAGCAAATCGCCGATGGCGCCGGCGGGGATTATCGCTTGCGGGCCGTGACCATCACCGCGAGCGGCGCCAACAGCACTGTAAAACTGGCGCGCTTGCGACGTTCACCGACGGCTATGCGGGCGACCTCAACTTATCCGACGACGCGGCCTTCTCGCGATTGGGCGCGTATGGCGGCGGCACCTTGCAGACCCCCGCGCTGACCACGCTCGATGGCGTCTACATAAACGAGGACACCGCGAATGCCATCAACACCTCGCAGATTAGCTCCCTCAAAGATGGCCAAATCGACTTCGTTGGTGCGATAACTTATGATCTGGGCAATGTCACTGATTTGACGAATACCACGGTCAATGTTGCCGGCGCCGGCCGTGTCATCGCTTTTCCCAAAGCGGCCACCATCGACGGTGCCGGTTTTTTCGTCTCCGGCGGAGCGCACCTGGCGCTGCCCTTGGCCACAAGTTACAACCACGCATCGACGACAAATAACCAAGTGCGCCATTTCCAGGCCGTGGGTGCCGGCAGTCTTTTGGACTTGAGTGCCGTTGCTTCAATCACCAACGGCACCAATTACGGGAGCCAACTTCAGATCGACGCCGCGGGCGGGGCGGTGGTGGATCTCAGCGGCGTGACGCAAATCGCCGACGGCGCCGGCGGCGATTATCGGCTTGCGGGCCGTCACCGTTGCCGCGGACGGTGCCGGCAGCAGCGTCAAGCTGAACGCACTGACGACTTTTACCGATGGTTCTGCCGGCGACCTTGATTTATCGGGGGACGCGGCCTTCTCGCGCTTGACCGCTTATGGACGGCGGCACGTTGCAAACGCCGTCCTTGAGCACGCTTGACGGCGTGTATGTTTTTGAGGACACGGCCAACAGCATCAACACCGTCGCAGATCACCACGCTCAAGGACGGCCAGGTCGATTTCACCGGTCCGGTTGTTTATGATCTGAGCAACGTCACCAACCTGTCGCATACGACAGTCAACGTCGCCGGCGCCAATCGCACAGTCATTTTTCCCAAGGCGACCGCCATCGATGGCGCCAGCTTTTTCGTCTCAGGCGGAGCGCATTTATCCCTGCCGGCCGCAACCAGCTACAGCCATTTTTCCACCGCCAGCAGCCAAGTCCGCCATCTCCAGGCCGACGGTGCCGGCAGCGTACTCGACTTGAGTTCGGTAAAGTCGATCACCAATGGCACCAACTACGGCAGCCAAATTTATGTCGATGCTTTGGCCGGCGGCCTTGTTGACCTGAGCGGCGTCATGCAAATCGCCGACGGCAGTGGCGGCGACACCCGCGTGCGCACCGTCGTCATCACGGCCAACGGGTCAAGCAGCGCGGTCAAGCTTAATGCGCTTGCCAGCTTCACCGATGCCGATTCGGGCGATACCAGCTTGACCGGCGATGCCGCTTATTCGCGCCTGGATGCTTACGGCGGCACCATTGCCACGCCGAATCTGACAACGGCTACCGGCATTTACATCGACGAAGACGCGACCGGGTCCGTCAACACGTCGCAAATTACCAACCAAAACGGCAGTGTCATCCACCACGCCGCCAGTCCGCTGGGCACCAACACCTGGATCGCCGCGGGCGGCGGAGACTGGGATACCGCCGCCAATTGGTCCAATGGCCACGTCCCGGCGGTGGGTGATCTGGTTTCCATTCCGCAAACGGGTATCACGGTCACCAAAACCGGCGGCAGCGTCAGCGTGGAGAGCATCATCAGCGCTGCCGCGCTGTCCTTCTCGGGCGTGGCCGTGACCTTGACGATAGGAGCTTCGCAAGTCGATGGGGCCTTCACGCTAACTCCAGGCTCATCCTTGACTGTCCAAGGCCCCGGCACGACCTTCACGGCGACCGGTTCGGCAACGGTCGATGGCTCCAGTCTTTTGGCCACGGGGGGCGCGCATATATCGTTGCCCGGTGTTACCAATTTCACCAACGCGGCCACGGGCAATGACCAATATCGCACTCTCCAAGCCAGTGGTTCGGGCAGCGTTCTCGATCTGCCGAACGTTACATCGATTACCAACGGCACCGCGCGCGACACGAATCTGACGATACAGGCGTCAGACGGTGGGTCAGTGAATTTGTCAAGCGTGACGCAGATCACCGACCCGACCACGGGCGACCAATCCTATCGCGCTATCAACGTCGCCGCCGACGGCGCGGGCAGCAGGGTGAACCTATCGGCCTTGACGAGCTTCCAAGATAACTACGCGGGCACGGGAGGCGACCAGCGCTTCTCGACGCTTTCCGTGAGCAACGGCGGCACCATTCAGGCCGGCGCTCTTGCGACCCTGGCCGGCGTCGCCGCCAGCGTCGACGGCACCAGTAGCCTGGCGCTGCCGGTTCTCGCCTCGGCCACGATCAGCCAGTTCACCGTCAGCGGCGGCGTGGAAAGTCTGCCGAAGCTGACGGACTTGGACGGCTCCAATGCGTTCGTCAGCGGTGGTGGAACTTTGGCGCTACCGGTGCTGACGACTTACACCAACTTGGCCGCACTCAACGATCAATATCGGACCCTCCAAGCCAGCGGTCTTGGCAGTTTGCTGGATTTGCGCAATGTGACGGCGATCACCAACGGCACCGTGCGCGACACCAACCTGACGATCCAAGCGCTAGGCGGGGGAGCCGTCAACTTAAGCGGCTTGACCCAACTCACCGACCCGAACAGCGGCGATCAGTCCTACCGCGCCATTAACGTCACTGCCGATGGCGCGGCAAGCGTGATCAACATCTCAAACCTAACCAGCTTCCAGGACAACTACGCCGGCTCCAACAGTGATCAGCGCTTCTCGACGCTAACTGCCAGCAACGGCGGCACGATCCAGGCCGGCGCCCTGGCGACGCTCATCGGCGTGGCGGCGAGCGTCGATGGCGCCAGCAGCCTGGCCTTGCCGGCGCTGACATCGGCCACCATCAGCCAATTCACCGTCAGCGGCGGCGTGGAGACCTTGCCCAAGGTGACCGACTTCGACGGCTCAAATGCCTACGTCAGCGGCGGCGGAACCTTGGCGCTGCCGGCGCTCACCAGCTATACGAACTTGGCCAACGTCAATGACCAATATCGCACCTTGCAAGCCGGCGGCGCCGGCAGCGTTCTCGACCTGCGCAACGTCGCCACGCTCGCCAACGGCACGATTCGCGATTCGAACCTGACGATCCAGGCGTTGGCCGGCGGCGCCGTCAACCTGTCCGGCTTGACGCAAATCAGCGACCCAAATAGCGGCGATCAGTCCTACCGCGCCATCAACGTCATTGCCGACGGCGTGGGCAGCATGGTCAACGTCTCAACCCTGACGACCTTCCAGGATAACTACGCCGGCTCCAACAGTGACCAGCGTTTCTCGACTTTGACGGCGAGCAACGGCGGCACCATCCAGGCCGGCTCCTTAACCACGCTTGTCGGAGTGGCGGCCAGTGTCGACGGCACCAGCAGCGTGGCCTTGGGGGCGCTAACATCGGCCACCATCAGTCAGTTCACCGTCACCGGCAGCGTGGAGACCTTGCCCAAGGTGACCGACTTCGACGGCTCCAACGCCTACGTTAGCGGCGGCGGAACTTTAGCGCTGCCGGCGCTCACCGGCTATACGAACCTGGCCAACGTCAACGACCAATACCGCACGTTGCAAGCCAGCGGCCCGGGCAGCCTTCTCGATTTGCGCAACGTCACCGTGGTGACGAATGGTTCAGCGCACGACACGAATCTGACGATTCAGGCACTTGCCGGCGGCTCGGTCAACTTCGCCGGCGCAACCCAAATCATTGATCCGACGTCCGGCGACCAGGCTTACCGCGCTATCAACGTCACCGCCGACGGCAAAGGCAGCATGGTCATCCTCGGGGCGCTGACCAGCTTCCAAGATAACTACGCCGGCTCCAACAGCGATCAGCGCTTCTCCACCCTGACGGCGACCAAAGGCGGCACGATCCAAGTTCCCCAATTGACGACATTGCTCGGTGTGGCCGCCAGCATCGACAACACGGGAAGCCTGCTCCTGCCGCTGTTGGCCTCGGCGACCATCAGCCAGTTCACGGTGACGGGAGGCGCGGCAACGTTGCCCAAGGTCACCGACTTCGACGGCTCGAATGCGTTTGTCAGCGCCGGCGGGGACTTGGCATTGCCGGCGCTCACGAGCTACACCAACCTGGCCAACGTCAATGACCAATATCGAACGCTGCAAGCCAGCGATCCCGGCAGCGTGCTGGACTTGCGCAACGTCATCACGATCACCAACGGCTCGGCTCGCGACACGAACGTCACGATCCAGGCTCTGGCCGGCGGTCAGGTGAACCTCGCCGGCGTGACGCGGATCACTGACCCAGCGACTGGCGACCAGTCCTACCGCGCGCATCAACATCACGGCGGACGGTGTCGGCAGCGTGATGAATTTATCGTCCCTGACAACCTTCCAGGACAACTACGCCGGCAGCAACAGCGATCAGCGCTTGTCCACGCTGACCGCCAGCAACGGCGGCACCGTCACCGTCCCGCAACTCACGACCCTTGTCGGCGTGGCGGCCAGCGTCAATCAAAAAAGCAGCCTTGCCCTGCCGGCGCTGACGTCGGCTACCATCAGTCAAGTCACGGTCGCGGGCACCACCGAGGCGGTGCCCTTGCTCAGCGATTTCGACGGCTCCAACCTCTATGTCAGCGGCGGCGGTAGCTTGGCTCTGCCCGCACTGACGACTTTTACGAACCTGGCCAACTACAACGATCAATACCGCACCTGGCAGGCCAGCGGTCCCGGCAGCGTTTTAGACGTGCGCAACGTTGCCTCGGTGATTAACAGCAGCGTGCGCGACAGCAACTTTACGATCGAGACCTTGGCCGGGGCAACGGTTGACTTGGCCGGTCTTGCGCAAATCAACGATCCACCTCTTGGCGATCAGAGTTATCGCGCCGTGAACGTCACCGCTGACGGCCTGGGCAGCACGCTCAACTTGTCATCCCTGGCGAGCTTCGTGGACAGCTACGGCAGCAGCACCGGCGGCCCCGATCGCTTCTCCACCCTGACCGCTCAGAACAGCGGGACTCTGACGCTCTCGGCCACTCAGACGACCCTCACCGGCGTCTTGGCGACGGTCCAGACCGGCGGCACGCTCACGGGCAACTTGCAATTGGCCCAAAGCACGTTGCAGGGCAACGGCACCATCGTCGGCAATATCCAAAACGGCGGCACCGTCCAGCCAGGCACGAGCACCGGCGCCGGCACCTTGACCGTGACCGGCAATTACGGCCAATTCGCCGCCGGCGCCTTGAATCTCAACATCGGCGGCCTCACCGCCGGCAGCCAATTTGACCAGCTGGCAGTCGGCGGTAGCGCCATGCTCGCCGGAACGGTGAACGTATCCTTGGCAAGCGGCTACACGCCCAACATTGCCGATTCTTTCAAAGTCTTGACCTTCGCGGCCCGCACCGGCGATTTTCAGACTTATAACGGCCTGTCCGCGGGCAATGGTCACGTCTTCGCAGCCGGCGTTCGACCCCACCGATCTCTCGCTCGCCGTCGCGGTCGCCGCCATCCGGGTGTCGCCCACGACCGGCCTCGTGACAAGCAAACAAGGCGATCGAGCGAGTTTTACCATCGCGCTCGCCACTCAGCCAGGCGCCAATGTTACCGTCAACGTTACGTCAAGCAATCCAGGCGAGGGAACCGTCACGTCCAGGCGCCCTGACGTTTACGCCAACTAATTGGAACATTCCGCAAACGATCACCGTCACCGGCGTCGACGACGGTCAAGCGGGCAGCACGCCCTACAGCGTCACTGTCGGCCCCGCGGTGAGCACCGATGTCAACTACAACGGGCTGCAAGCCGCGCCGGTCGCGGTCATGAATTTGCCAAGCAAATCGGGCGACCTGCAAGTGAGCAACGTCGCGATCAATCCCAACAAAGGCAGCACTCTCGTCGCGCAACCAACCTATGACGCGGTGCATGACTTTTCGGTGGCAGCCAATCCCAATGGGCAATGGAGCTACCTGAACACGAACGCCGGCGTCACCGCCCCGCTGACGAACGTCGTAACGCCCACTTCGGGGATCGAGGGTTGGCAGAATCAAGGCGCCGTCGTGCCCAACGCCACCAGCGTTTGGCATAACACCGACAGCGCCAACGTCAATTACTTGACCATCGTCACACCGCCCAACTTTTTGGGGATGGACCCGGAATCCTTGAGCGTGACCTCACGCTGGACGGCTCCGAGCGCTGGGGTATGGTCGATCAGCGGGCTTTTTCAGGGCATCGACACCAGCGAGCACGCACACAATGTCGAGATCGTGATGAATGGCAGTCTGGTGCTCCTCGGTCCTACCAACCTGAACGCCTTTGGCCAACAGGTGCCGTTCAACTTTCCATCGTTGAACCTAAACCAAGGCGCGACCGTCGATTTCATCGCCTCCAATGCGGGTGATTATCGGAATTTGGCGACGGGCCTTTCGGTTGAAATCGCGCAGCCCTCGACCGTGACGTGGACCGACACGAACGACGGCAATATCCCCACGACCACGCCTTGGTCCGATCACGTGGTCGTCACGAATACGACGACGGGCCATACGTTGGCGAATTTCGACGTTCCCTATGATCCAAACGTCTACGGCTTCTTGGCACCTGGTGCCTCGGTGGCGCGCCAGGCCCCGCTCGTGTTGCCCATCGGCGCGGATGCGACCGGCAACATCCAAGTCACGGTCACGGCTAATTCCTATCACACCGCGTTCGAGCAAGCCGGCAGCTTGATCAACGCGGACCTGCGCACCTACATTAACGGCGGCGATCTCCCGCCGCGCCGGCGACTACCACGGTAGCCGGCGTCGATTTCGCTCTGCTACCGAGCAGCGCATCGGCGGCCAGTCTTGGCATCGTGCAGTTGCCGGGCGCCGGCCATTCCGTCGATATCCCGGTGAACATCGCCGGCGCCACCGCGGTGGATACGCTCATCAACTCAGCGGCCGGCGAGAATGGCGCTAACGCGGGCACCATCGAATTCCGCGGCACGGGCGGCGCCGACGTGACATTCAATCTCGTCGAAGGCACAAACATCCGCGATTACAACAACGATGGCTACAACAACACGATCGCCTCCGGCACGCCGTCGCTAAGCTATGGCAACGGCCAGGTCCGCCTGGACATGCAGACGTTCGTCCTGCCGAGCGCCTTCGCCAATGGCCGCCTGACGGACATTATTTTCAGCGATACGGGCGGCATTCCAAACGGCGATCCTTTCCTGGCGGCGGCGACGGCGCTACGTGGGTAGCGGAACGCCGCAAATCATCCTCTTGGGCAGCGGCAATGCGCCCGACACCGCTCACAGCCAATCGGCGACTTATACGTCCGGATCATCCGCGGGCCAGGTCAGCGTGGCCCTCGATGCCGCCAGCGACACCGGCGTCAAAGGGGACAACCGCACCAACCTTCCGACACCGACTTTCGATGTCACCGTTAACCAGGCGGGCACCATCGCCGTTGATTATAAAGGCGACGGCACCGCCACCGCTTCGCAGTCCGTGAGCTCCGGCGGCACCTACCAATTTACGGCACCGACGCTGGGCGACGGCAGCTACAACGCCACGGCCACCTTCACGCCCTCCGGCGGCACGCGCCATCTCCGCCAAAGTCAGTTACGTCATTGACACCGCGGCGCCGACACTGCGCCGGGCACCGGCAACGCCCAGGGACCCCTTTACACGCGCACGCTGACCTTCAGCAAAGACATCGACCCTACGACGTTCGGCGCCGCGGCATCGTTAGTCAGCGGGCCCGGCATCACGGGATCGGCCCATCCCACATCGTCATCGGCTCGGGAAGCAGTTATACCGTGACCTTCGCCGCTCCACTGGTTAAGGGCGGCGCCTACACCCTGCAAATCGCTCCGACGGTTGCCGACCTGGCCGGCAATACGCTCGGCCCAGGCGCTGCCGATTCCTTCCAACTCACCGCAGACACCACGCCGCCTACAGTAGCCTTGGTCACGCCGACGGGCATTGTCGCTACCGACATCACGAGCATCACGATAGCGTTCAATAAGGCGATGGCAGCCGGCACCATCACCGGCAGTCAAGTCACCATCACCGGCCCAGGCGGCACCATACCCGCGGCTTCGATAACCGTCACGCCGATCGACTCCCAGACTTTCAAGGCGACTTTCCCAGCGCCGACGCAGGACGGCAATTACAATGTCGCCCTCGGAACAGGCATCACCGACATCTCGGGCAACGCCTTGGCAGCGCCCTATCAGGCCTTGTTCACGATTGACACAACGCCGCCGCAGCTCACCGCCGTCACGCCGAGCGGCACCGTGAACACTCTGATCACGACCATCGACCTGACGTTCTCCAAGCCCGTCGATGTCTCGACCATCAGCGCCGCCGTCACGCTGACCGGCCCCAATGGTCCCGTGACGCTGGGCAATCCATCGTTCTTCGGCGGTACGACCTACGGCATTCCCGTCAGCGCGCTGCACGCCAACGGTAATTACACGCTTGCAATCGGCACCGGGATCAAGGATCCTGTTGGCCGATCGCTCGGCCAAGCGCAGAACCGCCAACTTTACCGTCGCGCTGCCGGCCCTGGTCGTCGACACGCTGACCCCCCAGCCGGCATCGGGGAGATTCGGCGATGCGTTCCTTTTGACCTACACCGTCCACAACACCGGCGTTTCTCCGCTGGCCGTCAATTGGACGGATGCCGTCTATCTGTCCACCAAACCAACGCTCGACAACACCGCCGAGCTTTTACGGCGCTTACGACGGCACCGGCAGCCGGCCGCTGTTGCCGCCCGGCGCGGCGCAAACCGTGCCGTTGCCTATCACCATCCCCTATGTCGGCACCCAACCGACAGGCGATTACTACTTGATCGTGCAAACCGATACGGCCGGGGTCATTCCCGAGGCGGACAGCGCCGTCACCGTGGCCAGCGCCTAGATTCATTTGGTGGACACGACGCCGCCGACCGTGACCAATTTGAGCCGGGTCGGCGCCGTCAACACCGCGGCGTCCTCCTTCGAGGTTCAATTTCAGCAAGCCGATCCTGGCGACCACATTGACGGCTAGCCAGGTCACGATAACGGGACCCGACGGCGCCGCTCGATCCCGCCACGTTCACGATCAGTCCAATCGACGCGCGAACATTCACTGTTGCCGTTCCCAAGTCAAACCTCGGAAGGCAGCTATGCCGTCACGCTAAGCACGGGCATCACCGATCCGTCCGGCAACGCGCTGACCGCGCCCTATCAAGCGTCGTTCCTCATCGACAAGACCGGTCCGCGGATCGTCGCCGACACGCCCAGCGGCACCGTCAACGGCGCCGTCAGCTCCATCGACGTCACCTTCAACAAGCCGATCAACCTCGCGACCTTCACGCCCGGCTGACATTCCGCTGACCGACACTCAAGGTCACCCGATCACCGTCAATTCGCCGACGCTGGTCAGCGGCAACACCTACCGGTTCACTTTCGCCGCGCAAAACGCCAACGGCACTTACAACCTGGCCATCGGGCCCAACATCCTGGACCTGGCCGGCAACGCGATGGATCAGAACCAGGACGGCGTCAACGGCGACCCGGTCAACGACGTTTTCCACGCCTCGTTCACCGTGGCGCTGCCGGCCCTGGTGGTCGATACGCTGGTGCCGTCGGCGACTTCGGCGGTCTTCGGCGATCCTTCAACCTGAGCTGGATCGTCCACAACGTCGGCACCGGCGCGGTTCCGGTCAACTGGACCGACACCGTTTACCTCTCGAAAAGCCCGACGCTCGACGGCAGCGCCGTGCCGGTGACGACCTACGACGGCGGCGGCAACCGTCCGCTGCTCGGCGCCGGGCGCGTCGCAGACGGTGCCGGTCAACGTTCAATCTGCCTTTCGACAAGACGCAGACGGCCGGCAATTATTACCTGATCGTGCAGACCGACAGCAAATCAGTCCTCACCGAAGGGGCCGGCGCCGTGGTCAGTCGCCGCCACCGGGCCGATCCACCTCACGCTGCCGCTGTTGCCCGATCTGGCCGTCAGCAATGTGCAGGCCCCCGACCAGACCATCGCCGACCCGGCCACGGTGACCGTCTCGTGGACAGTGACCAACATCGGCGAAGGCGCCGGCAAGGTCAGCCAGTGGGACGATGAGGTCATCCTGTCTCCAAGAACGCGACGCCCGGCGCCGCCGACGACGTCGTCCTCGGCCCCTTCGCGCACAGCGGCTCGCTAGCCCCCGGCGGCGGCTACAACCAGAGCCGAGATCGATCACGCTGCCGCCCGGCTTCACCGGCCGCTATCACCTGTTCGTCGAGACCGACGCGACGACCAGGTGCTCGAGTACGGCCGCAAGGCCAACAACATCGCCGCCAAGCCCGGCTTCTTCGACGTGATGCCGATCCCCTACGCCGACCTGGTCGTCTCCAACGTCACGTTGCCGGCGCAGGCGTTCGGCGGCCAGCCGCTGACGGTCACGTGGACCGTGACCAACCAGGGCATCGGCACCACCAACATCGGCGACTGGAACGACATCATCTACCTGGCGACCAACCGCGGACGGCAACAGGCCAGATCGCCGGCACGCTTGACACGCTTCGATCACTTCGGCTTCCTGGCGGTGGGCGGCAGCTACCAGCACACGCAGCAAATTGCCGTGCCCAACGGCCTCTCCGGCAGCATCTACGTCGTGGTCACCACGGCCGGCGGTCTCAGCAATCCCCATGACGTGAATGCGGTCACTGGGCCGTTCGAGTTCATCTACACCACCAACGATACGACCGTCTCGCCGGCATTGCCCGTCTCGCAGCCGACCACGCCGGATCTGTTCGTCACCTCCGTGCAAGCGCCGACCAGCGCCCAAGAAGGGCTCGCCCATCGACGTCACCTGGACCGTCGTCAACCAGGGACAGGGCGAGGCCGACGGCGCCTGGGTCGATCGCGTTTACTCTGCAAAAAGCCGGGCACACCGGATCGCGCCCATCGTCGAGCTGGGCCAGTTCACCACCAACGGCCCGCTCGCGCCGGGCAAGTCCTACACGCGCACCGAACCAGGTCACCCTGCCGAGCCACATCAATGACGTGTACACGGTCTTCGTCACGACCGACTACCAGGATGCCGGTGGCTCCAATCCCACGGTCTACGAGGGGCCGGCGACCTCGCCGGCCGCGACCAACGACACCACTGCCGCCGCCGACCCGCTGGCCGTCAGCGTCAAGCCGCGGCCCGACCTGCAGGTCGCCAACATCCAGATTCCGAGCCACGTGCCGGCCGGCTCGGCGCTGTCGGTCACCTTCGACGTCATCAACCAGGGCACCGTCGCCACCAACGTGCCCCACTGGGTCGATCGCGTCTACCTGTCGCTGGACACGACCATCGATCCCGGCTCGCTGCTCATCGGCGAGGTCGCGCAACCAGTCGGCGCTGGGGCCGGGCGAGGAATACCAATCGACCGCCGGCCCCGTCGTCGTGCCGGATCGCTTCCGCGGCCACGTCTACGTCATCGTCGCGGCGGACGCCAACCACCAGGTCGATCAGTGGCCCAACGGCAATTTCGACCTGGTCTACAAGGCGATCCACGTCGATCCGCTGCCGCTGCCCGACCTGGTGACCAGCGACGTGATCGTGCCGACGCAGGCGATCGCCGGGGCCACCATTCCGGTGACCTACACCGTCACCAACCTCGGCGCCGGCGCCACGCTGGTCAATAACTGGACCGACACGATCTGGCTGACGCAGGACCAAGGGCCGGCCCAACCCCAACCAGGGCGACATCCTGCTGACGCGTTCACGCACACCGGCAGCCTGGCCGTCAAGGCGGGCTACGACCAGACCGTCAACGTCACGTTCCCGCAACACTCGACTCGGGCACCTACTATGTCACGCCCTGGGCCGACCCGTACGGCGTGGTCCTGCAGGACGAGCTGGCGGTCAACGTCAACCCCGACGACCCGAACAAGATCAACAACGACAACTACAAGAACCAGTCGATCGTCATCCTGGGCGCGCTGCCGGACCTGGTCGTCACCGCCGTCAGGCCCCGGCGCAGATCGACGGCGGCGACCGCGGTCACGATCACCTGGACGGTGAAGAACAAGGGCATCGCCGACGCCGTCCAGGGCGGCTGGGTCGACCGACGTCTACCTGTCCGACAATCCCGACCCCAACGCCCAAGGGCGCCAAGACGTTCTACCTGGGCCAGGTCAAGCACAGGACCCGCTGGCCAAGGACGCCAGCTACACGGCCAGCCTAACGTCACGCTGTCGCCGTCGGCGCAGGGGCAGTACAGGGTCGTCATCGCCAACAACGAGTCACCGCCCGACGCCGGCCCGCAACTTGCCCGCCGGCTCTCGCCGCCGCCGCCCGACCCGAACGCCGACAGTTCACGCCGCTCAAGGAAGTGGACACGGCCAGGACACCAACAACCTGGGCTCACTGGCGACGGTGGTCACGCCGGTGCCGGCCGACCTGAAGGTCACGAATGTCTCGATCCCGCCGTCAACTACTCCGGCGAGAAGATGACGTTCAGCTACACGGTGACCAACGTCGGCACGAACCCGGTCTGGGCGGGCACGCAGGCTGGACCGACTTCCTCTGGCTGACCGCCGACCCGACCTTCATCCGCACCCGCGCCTCGTTCCTGGGCCAGGTGGTCACGCCGCGGCAGGCGCGCTCAACCCGGGCGACAGCTACGTCGTCACCACCACCGTGACGCTGCCCCAGGGCACCGGCGAAACCGGCAGCCAGTATTACCTGTGGATCGACCTCGACGCCCACAACGACCTGTCGCCGCTCTTCTTCCCGTATCAATCGCGCCAGGAGATGACCGGCTGGTGGCCCGGCGCCGTGATCGGCGGCCCCAACGACGACCCGGCCGCTCGAATTCTTCAGCCACGGCCCGGTCGATCCAGGCGACAACTGCGAACTGCTCAGCTTCTTCACGCCACTGGGCCTACGAGGACCCGACCAACAACCGCATCGCGACGCCGGTGCCGATCACCTACCGCGAGGCCGACCTCAAGGTCACGAACATCAGGTGCCGGCCGGCGCCTCCTCGGGCCAGACGATCCCGTCACCTACACGGTCACCAACCTCGGCAACCGCGACACGCGCGTTGTCGTCCTGGACCGACCGCATCTTCCTGTCGCACGACGCCTCGCTCGACACCAGGACACCGCAGCTGGGCTCGGCCATCCGCCACGGCGGCATCCTGAAGGCCGGCGACTCGTACACCGTGACCAGTCAACGTGACGCTGCCCGACAGCATCCACGGCGACTTCCACCTGATCGTCTACACCGACTCGGCCGCCTTCAAGGATCCGCAGGGCCATCCCAGCGACGTCGGCTTCGGCCTGATCGGCATCGTCTTCCAGGATCGCCAGCCCGCTGGCGCCGTGGGACCTGGTGTCGTTCGCGACGCGCAATCTGGCCCGCGGCGACGTCGCCGAGTACCAGGGCGAGGGCAACAACATCGCCGTCGCCGATCTGCCGGTGACGCTGACGCCGCCGCCCGACCTGCAAGTCACCGCGCTGACCGCGCCGACCCACGCGTTCGTCAATGGGCCAGCTGCATCGCGTTCTGGACCGTCACCAACACCGGCGGCGACACGGTGCCCGGCCAGGAAGACTGGTTCGACATGGTCTACCTCTCGCGCGACACCAACCTCGACCTCAAGGCCGACCGCTACCTCGGCTTCGTCGAGCATCGCGGGCCATCTGGCCGCCGGGCAAAGCTACACGGTCAACACCGACAATTTCGTGCCTATCGACCTGCCGCCCGACCTGGTCGGGCCGTTATTACGTCTTCGTCGTCACCGACCCGCCCATCGACAATCCACGCGGCAAGGTCTTCGAGGCGAACCAGCGCAACAACGACCGCCCCAGCGACGTGCCGCTGGTCATCGACGTGCCGCCGCCGACGCAACTTCAAGTGACGGCGATCACGGTGCCGCCATCGGCGACAATCGGCGACTCCGGTCGACATCACCTGGACCGTGACCAACACCGGCCAAAACCCGGCGATCGGCACCTGGTCCGACGCCGTCTATTTCTCGCCGACGACCTCCTGGGCCATCACCAATCCGTTCGTCGGCCGCGTCCAGTTCACGGGCACGCTCAGCCCGAGGCACCTTCGCGGCCAAACTCTTGCCCGGCCAGTCGTACACGCAGACGCTGCACGGCCATCGTGCCGCCGCTGACGCCGGGGCCTATCACGTCATCGTCCGCACCGACATCTTCAACGAAGTCTTCGAGGGCGCCAACCGGTCCGGCAACACGAGCGCCTCGCCGGGCGTCGTCAACCTGTCGCGGCGGAGCCGCTGGTGCTGGGCGTGCCTTTCCCGACGACGCTCGACACCAGCGAGGAGCGGCTCTTCCAGGTCGATGTGCCGGCCGGTCGCAGGCACGCTCAAGGTGACGGCAACTGCCGGGCGACGCCAGCGCCACCATGCAACTGTTCGCCTCCTCCGGCGTGGCGCCGACGACCACGCTCTTCGACGCCTCCAGCGGCGGCGCGCTCGGCGCCGACGCAGACGGCCGTCGTGCCGACCACGCAGCCGGGACGTACTACATCCTGCTCGACGGCTTCACGATGCCCAATCCGGGCGACGCCGGTGACCATCGAGGCGCAGCTTGTGCCGCTGACGATCACCGACGTCCAGACCGACGCGGGCGGCGACACCGGCTACGTCACCACCACCATCACCGGCGCCGGCTTCAATCCCAAGGCCATCGTCAAGCTGATCCGGCCCGGCTTCGCCGAGATCGAGCCGGTCACCTATCAAGTCGTCGACGCCACCAAGATCATCGCCGAGTTCGACCTGGGACCACGCTGCCTGCGCCACCGCACGGCCTGTATGACCTGTTGGTCATCAACCCCGACGGCAACCAGGCGCTCGTTCCCTACCGCTTCCTGGTCACGCAGACCGTGGAGCCGGAGGTCACCATCGGCGTCGGCGGGCCGCGCTACATCTTCGCGGGCGACACCGGCACCTACAGCGTCGCCTTGCAAAACCTCGGCAACGTCGACGCGCCCGTACACCTACTTCACCGTCGGCATCCCCGAAATGGGGATCAACATCTTCGATTACGGCCTGCATTATGTGCATGCCGAATCGAACGTCAGCGGCGGACCGACCGCGGGCAGCTTGCAAAACCTGCCGTGGGCCACGCTCAACTCGAACGTCGATCTCGGCGGGACCGACACCACGTCCGGCTACCTGGTCGATGAAGCGGCCGGCGGCTTCACCGGCTTCACCTTCAACGTCGATACCTACCCGGCCTTGAAGCGCTGCACGACCACGCAGTTCGACGTGCTCAAGCAAATCCTCTACACCGATTTCCCGGCGCTCGCCAAGGCGGACATTCTCAAGGACGGCCCCGACGGCCTGGAGCAAATCCAACAAGGCTTGTCGCTCTTCTGGGACGCCGCCGGCGACATCCCGGACCTCATGCACATTCCGGGCTTGCCGTTCCAGTTCAACATCGTGGCCTCGGCCACGTCGATGACCCGGCAGGAGTTCGTCAACCAGCAGTTGCAAGAAGCCGACCAGCTGCGCACTGGCCATTCTGGCGGATAAGACCGCCGCGCCGGCCGTCTACACTCTCGCGGCGGACAAAACCACCTGGGAGAAGATGTACCTGGCCTCGCTGGAGGAATCGGGCCTCTTGCTCCCCGACGGCACCGCGCCGCCCATCCGCACCGACCCGCAGATCATCAGCATCGAGGCGACGCTGGCGATCGGCATCCTGGCCGGTCCCGCGGGGCAGCAGATTGTCACCGGCGGCAATCTGGCCGACTTCTTCGACAAAATCCGCACCTGGTACGGCAACAATCCCGACTGCCCTCGCTCCCGACGGCGGCACCGGCGGCTTCGTGGCCAAGGATCTCGGCTTCTTCGGCATTGCTTGCCAACTCCAATCCGATTCCCTTGCCGCCGACATTCGACCAATACAACCTCGGCCTGTCGCTGCCGACGACCTTCGAGGACTTCAACGTCTACGTGCCGTGGGTCGGTTTCGAGAAACGCGCCGCCGGCATCCCGCTCGACTACGGCATCAGCGGCCTGACGCCCGACAACACCGAGCACTTCTTCCCGCTCAACCTCGACCAGTATTACGCCAACTCCGGCGCCTGCGCCGGCGCCGCGTCGATGACCGGGCCGTTCACGGTCGAGACCAGCGGCTTCGTGCCCGTCAACCAGCCGCTGCCGTTCACGGTCAACTTCCAGAACGACCCGTCGGCCAGCACCGACACGCACGAAGTCCGCATCACCGTGCCGCTCGACCCGACCGTCGACGCCGAGTCGTTCCAGCTGGGCGACATCAAGGTCGGCAACATCACCGTCCACATCCCGGCGGGGCACAGCCTCTTCCAGGGCGATTTCGACTTCACGCAGTCGAACGGCTTCATCCTGCGCGTCAGCGCCGGCGTCGATCTCAAGAGCCATGCGGCGACCTGGCTCTTGCAGGCGATCGACCCGCTCACCGGCCAGGTGCTGCGCGACCCCAATCAAGGGCTGCTGGCGCCCAACGACGCCGCCGGCAACGGGGCCGGCTACGTCAGCTACACCGTCCAGGCCGACGCCGACCGCGGCGAGCGGAACGTCTTTGACCGCGACGGCCAGCGTCCTTCTCGACAACGCGCCGCCCGAAAACACGCAACCGTTGACCTGGACCATCGACAACACGGCGCCGACCACCACGCTGACCGTGACGCAAGTGGCCGGCACGGGCAACTACGATCTGAAATGGAACTCTACCGACGATCACGGCGGCTCGGGCTTCAAGTCGGTGACGCTCTATGTCGCCAAGGACGGCGGCGACTATCAGATCTGGCAGCGCGATCTGACCGATGCCTCCGGCGACATGATTTACATCGGCCTGTTGGGGCATCACTATCAGTTCCTGGCGCTGGCGACCGATAGCGCCGGCAACCACGAGCAGCCGCCGCCGACCCTGCTCGTGCCCGACGACGGCTCCGGATCGAATCTGGGCACCACCCCGGTCGTCTCCACGACGCCGCCCAACTTCGGCCAGCCGCCGCCGCCGGTGAGCGACTCCCTCGACCAACCCCCTGTTCACCCAGGCGCAGCAGGGCATTCCCTCGGCCATCCAGGCCACGCATCCCTCCGAGTTCAAGGCCGTGCTGGCGCCGTTCCAGGGACAGGCGTTCGTCACGGGCATCGGCCAAAGCGAAGGCAACATCGGCCCGATGGCGCTGGCCGAGGAGCCTGACGGCAGCTTCCTCGTCAGCGGCGGGCCCTCCCGCAACCAACTTTTCCATGTGTCCAAGAACGGCGCCACCGGTGGCCAATCCGCTGGCCTCGGAGCCATTCCCCATCTTCAACCTGGCCTTCGACGCCCACGGGCAGCCTCTGGGCGACGACCGGCGGCGGCCCGCTGCTTCAGCTCGATCCCGCGACCGGCGCAGTCCTCAACGCATTCGGCGACGCCGTCGAGCTCGGCCTGGCCATCGACCCCAAGACCGGTCTGCTCTACGTCGGCACCGGCACCGGCGTTGCCACGTTCGATCCGACGACGGACACCTTCGCCAGCTACAGCCGCGACCTTAACCTGCGCGTCGCCAGCCTCGCCTTTGCGCCGGATGGCTCGCTCTGGGCGACCACCTGGCCCGACCGCACGCAGGTGGTGACATTCAACGCGCGTGCCCGCGCCGAGGTGATGGCCACCTTCGACACGCCCATCGATTCGGTGACCTTCGGCCAAGCGGGCACGGCGCTGGCAGGGTCTGCTGTTCGTCTCGCACAACAGCGGGCCCAACGGCAGCGATCTCACCATGATCGACACGGTGACGCTCCAGCAGGTCGCCGCTCGCCACCGGGCGGCACACGCGGCGACGTGGTGCTGGCGACCAGCGACGGCCGGCTGCTCGTCAGCCAATCGCAGTCAAGTCGATGTCATCAGCCCGCTGTCCAATCCGGTTGTCTTGGCCACCAATCCGCCCGATCAGAGCATCGTCGCCTTGCCGCTCTCGTTGGTGACGGTCACCTTCGACCAAAACATGGTCGCGGACCTAGCGACGAACGGCGCCTCGGCCACCAATCCCGCCAACTACACTTTGG
Organism: uncultured Planctomycetota bacterium; assembly: GCA_963750865.1. Lineage (GTDB taxonomy): Bacteria > Planctomycetota > Planctomycetia > Gemmatales > Gemmataceae > CAVVSQ01. The sequence continues at coordinate 1,355,352 of CAVVSQ010000001.1, read as the reverse complement.
TCGGTGCCGACGGCAAAGCCGCGAGCGTCCTTGGCGTCGGTTACGACGCCGCCACCCACACGGCCCTCCTCCGCGTGGACGGCCTCACCGCCGAGCAATACACGCTCACCATCAGCGCCGCGATCACCGGCACCGATGGCTTCCCGCTGGCCGGGCCGTACACCAGCACCTTCAACGCGGTCAACGATGTTTCCGATTTCTCCTCGATTCAGATCACCGACACGCGGCTCGATCGGCTCACGCAAACGCTGAGCTATCAGGTGACGGTCACCAACACGACGAATTTCGATTTGCTGTTGCCGCTGCTGCTGACGCTTGATCCGGCCAAGTTTGTTCAGGGCGGACCCGCAAGGCGCCATCGGCCGCGACCAGCGATGGCCGCTGGATCATCAGCCTGGCGAGCAACGTGCCGGGCGGCGTCAAGCTGGCACCGGGCCAATCGACGACGGGCCTCACCGTCCACGTGGTCACGCCGGGCTTCGAGACCGCCGACTACCAACCCGGAGTTCTCGGCGTCCCCGCCATCGGCACGGTGCCCGCGTTCACCAGCACGCCGCCGACCGACGCCACCGCCGGCACGCCCTACACCTATGCCGCCACGGCAACCGATCCGGGCAGCAACGTTGTCGCCTACCTGCTCCAAAACGCACCGGCGGGCATGACGGTCGATGCGGCGACAGGCGCCATTCGTTGGACCCCGACGGCGCAAAGCCCCGCCGAGGCGCCGGTGACGCTCTACGCCTTCGATGCGCGCGGCGCCTGGACCAAGCAGCAGTGGACGATCGCCGTGGCCGGCGGCAACGATCCGCCCGTCTTCGGCTCCTTGCCCACCACTTTGCAAATCACCGAAGGGCAGGCCTGGCAAGTGCCTGTCACCGCCACCGATGCCGACGGCGATCCGCTCGTCTACTGGGCCGACAACTTGCCGCCGGGCGCCGTCTTCGATCCAGTCACGCATACCTTCGCGTGGACGCCGGCCATCGGCGCGGCCGGGACTTATGCCGAACGTGACGATGTATGTGAGCGACGGCACGGCCACCGTCAGCCAAAGTTTCGACGTGCTGGTGGCGCCGGCCAATCATCCCCCGTCGCTGACGCTGCCGCCCGACCGCATCGTGCGCCAAGGCGATGGTTTCGTCCTCTTTTTCGCAGGCAGCGACCCCGACGGCGGCAAGGTGACTTACACGAGCAGTAACCTTCCGCCCGGCGCGGTTCTCGACCAAAACACGGGCCGCTTCCAGTGGACTCCGGGCTATGACCAGGCAGGCGCATTCGCGGTGCCCGTGACCGTCACCAGCAGCACGGGCCTGACGATCACCAAGACGATCACGTTCACCGTCTTGGCGACACCCGTGGCCCCGGTGTTCGATCCGCAAACCGGCTGGACCGTGGACGAAGGGCAATCCCTGACGTTCACGACGCACGCGGTCGATCCGGACAAACCCAATTTCGTGCTGCCCACGCGCAATCCCGATGGCACGCTCAATCCGCCCGGAGCGGTCTCGCCGATCACCTACTCGGTCAGCGGTCTGCCGCGCGGAGCTGCCTACGATCCCGCCACCGCTGACTTCTCCTGGGTGCCCGATTACACCCAGGCCGGGAATTACACGATCACCGTCACGGCCACCGACGATGATGCCGACGATACGACGCCGCTGACGGCGCAGGTGAGCATTCCCATCACGGTGCGCAACGTCAATCGGCCGCCGCAAATCACGCCCGTCGGCAACCTCACCTTAAGCCGCGGCCAGGTGTTGGATGTGCCGGTCAAGGTCGTCGATCCGGACGGCGATCCGGTGACGTTGACCGCGACAAACGCACTGACGAACCAGCCCTTCCCGCGCTTCGGCACGTTTACCGACAACGGCGACGGCACGGGCGTCTTTCACTTCGCTCCAGGCACCGGCGACCGCGGCAATTACTCGATCACGCTCACAGCCACCGACAACGGCGATGGCGATGGTTCCGGGGCTGTCCTCAGCGCCAATGACACTTTTGTCGTCACGGTCGTCTCGCTCAACGATCCGCCCGTGCTGGCAGCCGTCAACGGGCAAGTGGCCTTGGCGGGTTCGGCCTTCACACTCACCGCGAAGGCTTCCGATATCGACCAAGATAAGCTCACGTATTCGCTCAGCGGCTTGCCTGCCGAAGCCGCGTTGACGCCGGGCGTCAGCTACGGCACCGCGAACCTGAACTGGACGCCGTCGGCGAATGAAGTGGGCAGTTACAACGTCACCATCGGCGTCACCGACGACGGCGACGGCGGCAGCTCGCCGCCCCTTTCTGACTCCAAGACGTTCACGCTCATTGTGCGGTCCACGGACCAGGCGCCCGTGGTCAGCGCCGTGACCGGCCCCACGGTTGCCGAAGGAGCGCCGCTCAATCTGCAACTTCAGGCGACCGACGCGGACGGCGATCCCGTGACCTGGTCCGCCACCGGCCTGCCGCTCGGCGCGGTGATGGATCCGATCTCGGGGCAACTGCGCTGGACGCCCGCCTATGGCCAGGCCGGCGCCTATCCCATGACGGTGACCGCGAGCGATGGCAGCATGTCGGGCAGCGCGTCGTTCACGATCACGGCGACGCACACCGACCTGACGCCGCGCCTGGTGCCGGTGCCGCCGCAGTATGGCCGGGAGAATACACTGCTCGTTTTCTCGGTGGTTGGCTCCGACGCCGACGGCGATGCCGTGCAGTACACCGCGGACAACTTGCCGCTCGGTGCGACGTTCAATGCGGCCAGCGGCGTCTTCTCTTGGACGCCGGATTACACGCAAGCGGGCGACTATGTGGTGACGTTCCACCTGACCGATCCGGCGGGCTTGACCGCCACGACGCAAGTCCGCATTCACATCGACAATGTCGATCGCCCGCCGGTTTTGAGCATTGCCGACCATCAGGCGATCCTGGGCCAGACGCTCACTTTTTCCGCGGCCGGCACCGACCCGGACACGGGGGACGTGCTGACCTATTCGGCTCAAGGTCTGCCCGATGGCGCCACCATCGATCCGAAAACGGGGCTGGTTGCGTGGACGCCGGGGCCGGCGCAGGCAGGCGATTACGTCGTTCGCTTCTCGGCCAGCGACGGCGTCTTGACCACCAGCCAAAACACCTATATCCACGCCGCCGTCACTCCCACGCTCCCCAGCGTCACCATCGTGATGACGCCCAGCTTCCCGGTTACGCAAGGCACGGCCGTGACGGTGCATGCCCTCGCTTCGAGCGTCGCGCCGATCGCGAGCATCAGCCTCGCGCTCGATGGCGTGCCGCTCACGCTCGACTCAACCGGAACCGCGCAAGTCATCGCGGGCGCTCCCGGCAAAATGACTCTCCAGGCGAGTGCCACCGATGCCGATGGTCTCACCGCGACCACGACCGCCACCCTTAAGGTGCGCGATCCGCACGACACCAATGCTCCCGCCGTCGCGCTCGATCCGAACCTTGGACTCAGCGCCGCTCACGGCAGCGACCCCTATCCTTGGCACCGTGGCCGACACCAATTTGGATTCGTGGTCGCTCCAATTGGCGGCTCTCGGTAGCGATCATTTCGTGGAAATCGCGCGCGGTGAGGCACCGCTTGTCCACGGCACCCTGGCGACGCTCGATCCGGGCACACTGCCGAACGGGTTTTACACCTTGCGGTTGACGGCCGCCAACATCGCCGGGCTGACGTCGCTGACCCAGGTGCAGTTGGAAGTGCAGACGAGCGCGAAGCCCGCCGCGGTGCAGTTTACCGATACCGATTTGACCGTCACGCTTGACGGCACCACCGTTAACCTGACGCGTGCTTATGATTCCATCTGGGCGGCGTCACCGGCGACGTTCGGTCCCGGTTGGCGCCTGGCCAATCGCGATGTGAGTTTGCAAACCGACCTGGCGCCGACCGGACTGGAATCGTTCGGCGTCTATCCGGCGCTCCGCCTGGGAACGCGGCTCTATTTGACGCTGCCCGACGGCAGCCGCGCCGGCTACACCTTCGCACCGGTGCCCGTCAACCTGCCCAATCAGCCGAGCGAATTGACGTATTACTATCCCGCCTGGCAGGCGGACTCAGGAGTTGTCTACACACTCGATTCCGCAAAGACGCTGCTGATTCGCGGCGGCAACAGCTTTTACGATCAGGCAACGGGCCGACCGTACAACCCAGCCGATGCATTCTATGGCCCGGCCAATTACACGCTCACCGCCCCCGACTCGTCCAAACTTCTCATCGGCGCCCGCGGTGTCTTCGAGTCGATCAGCGCGGACGGTCATGCACTCTACATCACCGACAGCGGCATCATGGCCGCCGACGGCTCGACGCTTCGCCTGAGCTACGACGCCCTGGGCAGGATGAGCGCCGCCCAGGCCCCGAGCGGCGAGACGATCGACTACACTTATGACGCCGCCGGTCATCTCGCCCTGGTCTCGAGCAGCACGCGCGGCGTGCTTTATCGTTATGGCTACGACGCGGGCTCGGGCACCCTGAGCGTTGCCCTTCGCACCGCCGGCACGAGTCAAGCGTTCTTGCCAGGCCAACCCCCGCAAGTCATTCCGCTCGCGGCCGACCTGGGCGACGCCAAGCAGTTCGATGCCCAGCCCACAAGCGGAACAATCGCGGCAGGCGGCGAGCAGGATTATGCACTCTCGCTCTCCGATGCAGAAGTTCGCAGCACCAATTCGGGGACCGTCATCCTGAGCGTCGATATTGCCCGCCAGGCGAGCCAGTTCATCGCCGCGACGCCCAATATCCCCGGGCTTATTCCGCTGACACGCTACGTCGATAATGACCGCACGGTCGCGCTATTCGAGGCCACGCACGGCGGCACCTATCTCATCCGCGTTCAAGGAGCGACGCCGGCAGACCAAGGTGCCTACACCCTCGGCGTCAGCGTGGCCGGCGATGTCAATGGCGACGGACTCGTCAACGGCGTCGATAGCCAACTCCTCGCCGCAGCTTTTGGCAGCCTCGCCGAAGATGGCAATTACAACTTCGCCGCCGACCTCGACGCCAACGGCGCGGTGAATGTCGCCGACCGGCACTTGCTTGCCTCCAATTATGGCTTTACCGGCGACAGCTCCAACCCCGCGTTCCCGAGCTATTTCGCGGCTCCAACGGGCGCGGTGTGGACATCATCGACAAGCGGCGGCACCGGAGGAACTTCCGGCGGCACGACGGGCGGCACCACGGGTGGGGGCTCGTCGGGCGCGGCACTTCACCCCACCCAGCCGCCCAGTCCGCCCACCGTGCCGACGCCCGCGCCCATGCCGCTGGCCCCGCTGACCAATCCCGGCTTCGGCATCACCAACGGAACCTTCACGGTCACATCACCGGATCAAGCGGGCTTTGGTTGGACCGAACGCGGCCAGGTGACGATTACGCCGGTCTGGCGACCCTCCAAGAAGGCGGGCTCGTCAACACCGCGCTCACGCAACCGTTCTTTATTCCGGCCGGCGTCACGACCCTGCGCTTCACCCTCGATTCCGCCACTCTTGGGCAAGCGCCCAATCGTCCGCCGGACGCCTTCGAAGCCGCCCTGCTCGATGCGCGCACGCTGCAACCACTCACGCAGACGGCTGCCGGCCTGGCGGACACCGACGCCTTTCTCAATATCCAGAGCGACGGCACCTTCTTCGCCAGCCCGCAAGTCACCATCGTGGGCGCCGATCAAAACGGCGGCCTGCTCGGCGACCATGTGCCGCGCGTGATCGAGCTCGACATCAGCAAAGTCCCGGCCAACACGTTGGCGGTCGTGTCGTTCGACCTTATCGGATTCGGCGCCCAGGGAAGCAGCGTCGCGATCGGCAACGCTCAGGTCGCTTCCAATGCGCCGCACGCGCCCGTGGCCGTGCCCGATTTGGCGACCACCAACGAAGACGCCGCCGTAACTATTCCGATCCTGAGCAACGACACCACCGCCGGCGCAGCTTTGGACCCTGCCAGCGTGGTCATTGTCCAGGCGCCGGCCCATGGCACGGCCACACTGAATACAGCGACCGGCCAAGTCAGCTACACACCGGCGGCGGGTTATTTTGGCAGCGACACGTTCACCTATCATGTGCGCAACACGGACGGCTTGCTGTCCAACGATGCCGCGGTGATCCTCACGATCACGCCAGTCGCGCATCAACCGACCTTGGCGGTCAGCCCCGCCTCGGGCGCATCAAGATACGCGCGATTCCGCTCGCGATCACCGCCACACCGGCGCCGCAGGCCGCCGGCGAGACGCTCTTTGTCGATGTCAGCAACCTGCCCCCCGGCGCCGCCTGTCCAACGGGACGATCGTCTCGGTGGGCCATTATCGCTTGACGCCCGCACAACTCGCTGGGCTGAAATTTACGTCGCCGCCGGGCTTGTCCGGAACTTACACGCTGTCGGTCGCCGCCGTATCCACGCAGCCCGCCAATGGCGCCAGTGCGACGGCCAGCGCCAGCCTGCCGGTGACGGTGAACACCGTCACGCCCCAAGCGGTGACGCTGACGGGCTTTGTCGTCAACGCGGGCCAAGCGCAGCGTTCGACGCTATCGACGTTGCAGTTGCGATTCAATCAAGACGTGGTCATCAGCGATGCGCCCAACGACGTGATCGTCACCACGATGGCGGGCACGCGGATTTATGTGACGCCGGATCGGTACTCCTATGACGCCGCCACGTTTACGCTGACGCTGAACGTTGCGGGCCTCATCACGCAAGACAGCCAATACCTTCTCCAGATCCGCGCCGATGGCGTGGCCAGCAAGGCGAACCAGGCGGTGACGCTGTCGTCCGGTGGCTCGCCGGTGCCGCTCGACAACGGCTTCTTGCCGCTGCAATTCTTCCGCCTGCAAGCGGATTTCAATGGCGACAACACCGTCGATTACACGGACTACAACCTCTGGGTAACCCACAACAGCACGAAGATCGGCGACCCGGCTTACGATCCCATCTATGACCTGGACGGCAATGGCGTTATCGACCGCTTCGATTATGCGATCTGGCGGCACCAACTCGGCAAAACCGTGGACACGACGCCGCCCACCATCGGCGCCCAAATCAATCCGGTCTCCGGGGCCAGCGCCACGCCGGCCAACATCTTCAGGGCAGACGCCAATTTGGCGGCCTTTGCCCTCGACAGCAGCGGACTGCAAAGTCGCCACGCTGACGTTCGACGGCGCGGTGCCCATCGACTTGAGCACGCGCCTCGATGCCAACGGCCTATTCCAAATGCCGGTCTCACAGGTCGCGAGCCTGGCGAACGTGCCGCTGAGCGACGGCCCGCATAGGGTGGTGATCAACGCGACCGATCGCTTCGGCAATGCCGCCCAGCCGTTCACGCTCTCTTTTGGCATCAAGACCACGCCCCCGCCGGCACCGAGTCAGCCCGTGCTGGTGCTAGCGAACGGCTCCCACCTCACCGGCGGCGTGGTGCGGACCAAAGCACTCATGATCGATACCAGCGTCGGCGTGGAAAGCGCGGTTCGGCTCTATCGCGACGACACCAGCGGCCCAATCGAAATCGGCAATGCCATTGGCGAACCGAACGTTCCCGCCCAGTTCATCGTCGATTTGAGCGCGTTGCCCGACGGAGCCTACACGTTCTTCACGACGGCCGAGGATGTGGCCGGCAACGTCAGCGCGCCCTCGAAGCCGACGACGATCACGGTTGTGACCAGCGCGCCGGCGGTCGATTCGTTCCGCCTCGCCAACGACTCGGCCAGCCCGACCCTCGGCAGCAACGACACCACGTTAGCGACCATCAATCTGGTCGGCCACACCGTCCCCATGACTGCGCGTGACCTTGCTCGCCACGGGTCAATCGATTGCCGCCGTCGCCGATGGCTCTTTCCGGTTCACCCAGGTTCCCGTGAATTACGGCGTCAACACGTTCACGATCCAGGTGATGGACCCGCTTGGCAACATCACCACGGCCCAAACGACCGTCGTGCGTCCCGCTCCCGTGAGCGACCCGCCGCAAGTCTCCGCCGCGCTGCGTAACGACACCGGCGCCTCGGCCTCCGATGGCATCACCTCCGATCCGACGATCATCGGCGCACTTAGCGATGTGGGACACATCACCCATCTTTTCGTGAAGGTCGATGGCCAACCGCAAGCCGACCTGGTGTCCGCCTTGTCCGGAAGCACGTTCACGCTCACCAGGGCCGCCCTGGAAACCGCCTATGCCGGGCGGCTCGGGGACGGCGCCGCATAGCGTGGCGATCAGCGCCAGGACGAATATGGCAACCTATCGGCGCCGGTTGACGTGACGATGACACTGCTCACCGCGCTCCCGCCGGCGCCGACGCAGCCGCAACTCAACTCGCAAAGTAACACGGGGCGGGATCCGAGCGCCAATCTCACGCGACTGACCGATGTGGACTTAGTGAGCACGCTATCCACCGTCGGATGTGGTCGAAATCAGCTTGGACGGCACGGTTGTCGGCAATTTTTCGGTCAACACACCCCTGGCATTGCAAGGACTGACCGAAGGCACGCACACCGTGCAAGCGGTCGCCATCGACCCAGCGGGCAATCGCAGTGTGCCGTCCGCGCCGCTGAGCTTCACCGTCGATGTGACGCCGCCGGCGCCCCCGTCCTGGCAGGCCACGGCTTCGTCGGCGGGCGCGAGCACGGTGACGATCACTGGCACCACCGAGGCGCTCGCCGATGTGTCCATCGCCCGCGCCGCCGCGCCTGATGTGGTCGTCGTCGCTAACCCGTGCTGATGCCGCCGGTAAATTCACGCTCACGGGCGTCGGCACCAGTCCGGGCGCCAACGCCTTCATCGTCACCGCCGCCGATGCAGCCGGCAACACATCGACCGTGGCCGGAAGCTATTTCAGCTTGGCCCCCGACACGTCGCCGCCAGAAGTCACCGTCAAATTGGCCCACGACACCGGTGCCAGCACGCCGACGGCCTGACTAATGATCCGACCGTCACCGGCAAAGTGACGGCGGCCAGCCGTGTCAGCGATTTCAAGGTGAGCGTCGATGGCTCGTCGTTCGTCAGCGCCCTCGGCACCCTTTCCAGCGGTTTGTTTACGCTCAATCGCTCCGTGCTCGAGTCGATTCTTGGCCACGCGCTCGCTCGATGGCCCGGTCACGGTCCGAAGTCACCGCAACCAACGCCTCCGGCAACACCTCTTCACCAGCCGCGCTCGACTTCACGCTCGTCAGCGCGCGCGCCCAGCGACTCCCGACCCACTCATGCTCACGCCGGGCTCGGCCACCGGCACTTCGCCTAATGCCTTCACCACCAATGCGGCCACGCTGGCGCTGCACACCGGCCTGTCCGGCTCGACTGCCAAGGTCGTCCTGTATGCCAATGGTGTCGCAGCTCAGTCAATTGACCGGCGCCGAGCCGCTCACGTTTGACGTAGCTCCGCCCGACGGTCGCGTGGAATACGTCGCCCAGGCGGTCGATGCGGCCGGCAACGTGAGCTTCTTCACCGCCCCGGTGGACATCACCTTCGACCGTGTGGTGACTGCCGCCCACCGTGGCGCTCGATCCCGCTTCCGTAAGTGCGGACTTTGGTCCGGGCGTGCAGACGACGCAGCCGCAGGTGACGCTCGACGGCACCGCCAAACCGGGCGCCAACGTCATTCTCGCCGGCACGCCTTTCTTCACGCATGCTGACACCTCCGGCAACTTCACGTTTACGGGTGTGCCGGTCAAGCCGGGCGCCAATTCGTTCGACGTGCGTGCGACGGACACCGCGGGCAACACCGCCGACGTCATGCTTACCGTCACGATGCACAATGTCACGCCGCCAACGATTACGCTGTCGCTGGTCAACGACACCGGCTTCGACGCGCACGACTTGTGGACGAGCGACCCGACCACGCGCGTCGTCGTCGATGACGCCAGCCCGGTGACGCTGCTCCAGGCGGCTATCAACGGTGGACCGTGGCAGGACGTCATGAGCCGCTTGACGGGCGACGTCCTTACCCTGGACGTCCCGCTCTTGCAAAAGATCAACGGCGGCACGCTGCCGGATCAAGAAATGATCATTGCGGTCCAGGCCGGCGATGCGGACGGCAATGTTTCCCGGCCCATCACCTTGGGTGTGCTGCTAACGCGGACGCCGCCCAGCGCCACCTTCGCGCCCAGCCTGGTCTCTTCGAGCGATACCGGCGCCAGCGCCTTTGACAACATCACCAAGGTCGCCAGTCCCGTGATCCGCCTGTTCGCTCAACGAGGGGCGCTGGTTACCTTTTACGAGGGAACCAATCAGATCGGACAGGCCTATTCGACGGGTGTCGCTCAATTCACGCCGCCCGCGTTTACCGACGGCACCCATTCGATCACCGCGACCATCGAGGATCAAGCTGGAAACGTCAGCGCACGCACGCCCGCGCTGACATTGACCATCGACACCGTACCGCCCACCGCGCCCACGTTGACGCTCGATCCCAGTCAGCAAGACCCGGTCCAAGCAAATTACACGACGTCGGCAAAAGTGACTCTCCATGGTCAAACCGAAGCGGGTGCGGCGGTGCAACTGGTTGGTCTCGGTCTGACGGCGACCGCCGATGCGACCGGACACTTTACCTTTGCGAATGTGCCGCTCGCCGTCGGTGCCAACACGCTGACCGCGCAGGCGAGCGACGTTGCCGGCAATGTCAGCATGTTCACGCTGACGCTCACGCGTGGCCAGTTGTTGCCGCCCGCCGTTGCGGCCCAGGCTGTCGGAGGCCCGACTGTGCGTGCCGTGACGATTACCGGCACCGTTAGCGCCGAGGCGCCGATAACCTCATTCAGCGCCGGCTTCGACCAGGCCCCGCCAAGCCGGTATCTGAATGTGCTATTCGATTTGATGAACGGTAGCTTTCAGTTGAGCGGCGACCGACTTGCCGAGATTAACGGAGCGCCGCTTGCCGCTGGTTCCCATGTCTTGCATCTAATTGCCACCGACACTCGGGGGCTGGTCTCCGCCGTGAGCGACGTGCCGTTCACGCTCGATTTGAGCGCCCAGGCCAATTTAAGCACTGCCGTCACGCAAAATGCGGGGTTCTATGAATACACGTTCACTCTCACCGGCCCCACCGGCCAGGGCTGGGCGATCGATAGGCTGGCGTTGCCCGTCGCGGCAAGCGCTACCATTTCCAGCCTCAACACGCCCGCCGGTTGGAGCGCCGTTTCCAGTGGAGGCGCCGGGGGTGTCGTTTGGCAAGCGTCCGCTCCCGCGGCGGATGTCGGCCCTGACGGGCAAATCGTCTTCGGCTTTACCAGCAACGAGCCGCCCGGCGGCGCTAACGCGGCGCTCGATGCCGTCGATGCCCAGGCCAATCTGTCGGCTTTGATCCTCACGCACGTGCTGGTGCCGCTCTTGCCGTCTGGGCCGGCCGTCCCCGATTTCTTCACGACCGACGCGGCCACTGCCCTTAATATCTCCGCCGCCGCGGGCTTGCTGGCCAACGATATCGGTTCGCGCTTGGTGGTCAGCGCTTCGGACACGGCTACCGCGTGGGGCTCGGCCGTCAAGGTGAACACCGATGGCAGCTTCACGTACACCCCGGCGCCACGGTTAAGAGGCCTCAGCGCCGGCGAAAGCGTGGTCGATCGGTTTAGCTATACCGCCGCCGACGGCCAGGGGCATACGGGTCCGGCGGTTGTCGAAATAACCGTCCACGGCCTGGAACAGCCGCCAACAGCCAGTGATTTGCTGCCCGATCCGACCCGGCCATCGCTTTATGTGCGGTCCAACACGACAACGCAAATTCCCACATCGCTGGTTGTCGGGGCCGCCTCTGACACCGGTGTCAACGACGTGTTGTCGCTTGTCAGCGTGGCGGCCGCCAGCGCCTCCGGCGCAAGCGTGCATATCGTGAACGGCAAAATCATTTACGACCCCACCGGCGTCGCCTCGCTGCAAACGCTGGCTCCCGGTATCCGTGTCAATGACCGCTTCACCTACACCGTGGCCGACGCGATGGGCGAGACGGCGTCGGCGTCGGTTGTGGTCACCGTGCAAAGCCCCACCGACTTGCCCCCCACCACGGTGCCGGCCTCGATTCCGATCGGCGAAGACGGCAAATATGACGGCTCCAGCTTGCTCAAGTACGCCTCCGACCCCGGCGCCTTGCCGGGCGACCCGCCGCTCCAGGGGGTCGTCGGCACCATCACCAGCACGCAGGGCGCCACCGTCACCGTCGCCGCCGACGGCACCTTCAAATACGACGCATCGGCGGCCAAGACGCTGCGCAGCTCGCGCCCGGCCAGACAGCGCAAGATTCGTTCACTTGGGTCGCCAGCGATTTCCAGGGTCTCACGACGCCCGGCAGCGTCACGCTCACCGTCACCGGTGTGAAGCAGCCGATTACAACCATCGACCATGCGTTTTCGATCGGCAAGAAAAACGTGCTCACCGAAGACGTCGCCCATGGTTTGCTGAGCGGCGCCTCCAATCCCGCAGCGGGCGATGTCCTTGTCGTCGATCCGAGCATGACGAGTGCGTTGAGCGCCGGCGGGGCCAAGATAATCGTCCAGCCTGACGGCAGTTTCATCTATGATCCAACCACGGCCTTTCCGACCCTGGGACAGGGGCAAACGTTCGATGACACGTTCACCTATGTCGTGGATGATTCATTCGGCAGCACGGCCACCGCGACCGTGCACATCACCGTCACCGGCGTTGAGGATGCGCCGGTGGCGCCCAACTACGATATCACGGACGGCGTCTGGACCGTGCCCGGTCAAGCGGTGACGGTGCCGGCATCGCAAGGCTTATTGTCCAAGGCGTACAGCCCAGATGCCGGCATGACCGGCAAGCTGACGGCATTTGGCAAGGGCCCGTCCAAATACGGCGCCACGGTCACCGTCAATCCCGACGGCAGCTTCACCTATGACCCGACCACGTCGACGATCATCCAGCAATTGACGGCTCAGGGCCAGGACATCGTCGATAGTTTCGACTATGGCGTGACTGATCCGCTTGGACCCGTGACGGACCCGACCTTCCCGATCGTCGTCAAGGGAGGCCCTTCGCCCTACCGTTATGATGTGGTCGCCGCGGTGAAAAGCGGCAACTACCATGATCTCGGCATCGGCCCGAGCATCAACAATTTGGGCAACGTCGCCTTCGAAGGGACCACTCCAGGCAATCAAGGCAATCTTTATATTTGGCCGCCTCAGCCGGACCCCAATCCGCTGAACAAGATCACCGGGACGCCGCAGGCAATTTCCATCCTGGGGGATTGGGCGGCCACGCACAGCCTAACCAGCGACTTCAATAAGTTCCCGGCGCAGATTTATGATCCGCGCGTGCAGATCAACGACTCGAATTACGTGATCGCGCAGCGCACGCTGTTGGCGGGCGGCCTGATTGGAGCGCTGCCATATGGTATTCCGGACGTGGTGCCGACGCAATTCGCCCTTACCTATGGGGAGATTTATTTTGGCGGCGCCGCGTTGCAAGGGACTCCGACAGCGGCCGCTTATCAGGTCGCCGCCGGCGATTCGGGTATCTCGGCATCGGGAGTGCAGTGGGGCAGCCCCAATTTGATGGACATGATCCTGGCAGGCGTGATTGGGGCGATCGCGCCGGCGCTCGGAATCACCGGCTTCGGCGCCCTCGCCGAAGCGTTCACCAATTTGATGCTCACGCCCAAGGCCTGGGTCACCGCGCCCGATTGGGGCAGCGTGTTCCCCTCGCCGGTCGATTCGGCCTGGGAACCGATCCTGTGGAACATCAACCGCCAGGCGGGTGGGGCGACCGCGATTCAGCTGACGTCGACGCTCGCCTTGCTCTTTGAGCTCGCGCCGGATCAGATCTTGCGCATAAACTCGCGGCCAACGATTTTGCCGCCGTCTTCCCCGGCATGTCGCTCAGCAACGTCGCGCCGACGCCGCCCTCCACGCAGCGCCGCGGGCGGCTCTTCAGGCGGCGGCGGACTACCGGATTTCAGCAGCTTCAATCCCGGCTACATCGCTTTCAGCGCCTCGGCGCGCTCAGGTTTCAGCGGAGTTGCCCCGGGCGACTATCTGGTGACCGCCAATCATTTCCAGGCGCATCCCACCGACCCCACCGTGGCCGGCTACCGCTGGATTATCCAACCGACCGACGGCAACACTCCTGTTCAAGTCAAGGTCGGCGACACGGGCATTAGTGTCGCTTCCACCGGAAAATCGCTGGATGTTTATAACTTCGATTTGCAGGACAACCCGTTCAAGGGTGGCGACTTGCAAAACTTCGGCCTCAAGCCCGCCATCTCCGACGGCACCGACCCCTGGATTGCCTTCGCCGCCAACAGCCCCAAATTGGGTAACGGTATTTTTGTCGCCAACGCCGACACCGTTGACCATCCGGACCAATGGTTCAAGGTTGCCGGCGTATCGGGCGACGGGCATTTGGATCCCAACGAAGCTTGGGTGGATCAAGATAACAACATGAAGTTCGATGGGAACGAGGATCAAGGCGCCCTCCAGACGATCGATCTCAATGGCGAGATGGGCATCAGCAAGAACGCCTTTGGCGAGTTGACCGTATCCTTCTTCGGCACAACCAAGGACCAGAAGGGCAATAACCACTACGGCCTGCAAACGGTGCAAGTATCGATCCCGGACGACACGGCTGAACCACGAGATAAGCTGCCGCCGGTCGCGCCGCTTGTGGTTAAAGATCAAAATCAGCAGCAACAAAGTCAGCAACCTAATGGTCCACCCCTGCCGCCGCAGGATGATCCCGCCAAGGGCAATCCCAATATCTTGCCGCGCACGGACCTTTTGGGCTTCACCACGGTTGCCAGCGAAGGAGACATCATTCCCGGCGCCGGCACGATCTTGACAGGCACCGATCAGAAGCATTCGATCAATACGTACGATCCGATCAACAATTACGGTCAAGTAGTCTTTTGGGCGAACACCGATCAGGGCCAGGTCATCATCCGCGCCAATCCGCCGCTCCAGCCGCGCGGTCAGGTGGTCGCCGCGCTGGAGACGGTGGACGTCGACCGCAACACCGGCCTGGTCGCCATGGCCGACGGGAATAAGAGCGGCGCCGACGGCATGGGGGCCGTCGTCGGCACCTTTATCGCCAGCAACCCCCAGACCAAAGTGACCGACTACGAAGCCAAAATCGATTGGGGTGACGGCGGCCTCTTGGACCAGGTGGGCCTAGGTGGAAAGGTCACGATCACCCAGGCGGACAAGGTCACCTATGATGACAACGGCAAGGTCACGAGCACCGCGTCGGCGGGCGACAACGTTTACGCCATCGCGGCGCACCACAAATATGCCCGCGAAGGCACCTACGTCATCACCATCTATGTCACCGACAAGAAAGACAACCTCGGCGGCGTCGGCACCGCCATTGCCAACGTCATCAATGTCGTCAGCATCGAAAGCCCCGAGAAGTACGTCGAGGTCGGCGCCGACGGCACGACCTTGACGCACCTGAGCAGTCATGCGACCCGCGGCATCGCCGGCATCCCCAGCTCCATCACGACCAAGCCCACCGAGAAGTCATTC
The DNA here is from genome assembly GCA_963750865.1 of uncultured Planctomycetota bacterium. Lineage (GTDB taxonomy): Bacteria > Planctomycetota > Planctomycetia > Gemmatales > Gemmataceae > CAVVSQ01. The sequence continues at coordinate 1,339,927 of CAVVSQ010000001.1, read as the reverse complement.
ACCGACACTGCCCTGGGCGCCAGCGGCAAATACGACTACTCGTTTCAACTGAGCCAGGACAACGGCAACAACCAGGCCAAACCCAACGTCATCATCGAGGGGCATTCGGCCACGCTTACGCTCGCGTCGCTTAACACCTCAGGCAACCTCAACCTTGACGATTTCAACACGAGGGATTTCAAGGTCACCGAATATACCGTCTCCACGACGGCCACGGAGACGAACAATCCCGGCGCCGATTACAAGCCGATGATCACGGCGCTCAATGGCGACACCTATTCGGTGACGACGTCATCCACCACGACGATCACCGACGCCAAGACCTATAAAAGCGCCAACACCGAACTATCCTGGACCCACACCGCCACCGCGACGTCGACCTTCCTACGGAAGGGCGAGCGCCCGAGCGCCACCGATATCGGCAATCAGGCGAACGGTCTGACCGATCAAGACCCCAGCGCCCTGGCGGATATGCTCACCAACCTTTCCCTGGTCGGCGCCTACTCCATGACCGGCACCGCGACTTCGACGGCCACCACGACCGAAACCGGCTCCGAGCAGGGCAAGATCAAGCGTGATTACCGTGTGGTCCAGGACGCGACGGTCACCCAGACGGCCGGTCTGGAAGGGTTCTTCCAAACTCAGACCGATCACAGTCAGAGCACCGAGTCCATCCAAAACGGCGTGTTCAATTACCTGTCATCGGTCGGCACCGGCTATAGCGTCACCATCGAGTCTCACGCGACCAACACGATCCTCGGCGAGAATCAGACTCGCGGTCCTCAGCAAACGACCATGACCGGCTCGAACACCGTCGATGCCACGTTCATCAAGACCGGCGTCAACCTGCTCAACAACACCGACTTCGGCGGCTTCCAGACCACGACCACCATCACCACGCACGCCACTAGCGTGCCGACGATCACCAACGAGGATTCCAAAACCACCGAACATGACCTCAGCACCTCCACGCTGATTCAGGTCGCCAATGCTTCTCCCGCCGGTATTCTGCAAGTTCAGGGCGCACTCACAAAATCCCATGCCACCGTTGTCAGCCATCAAACCGATGACACCCAAACCGTCGACGGCGATAGTGTCGATGATAAAACGCAAACCGTCGTCCAGGGGGGCACGCTATTCACGGGTCAATACACAGTCACGAATACGTCAAACGAAAGTTTTACGAACCAAGCCACGACAACCGATCTGCAGTTGAAAAAATCTGTCCAGTATTCGCATGGCACGGCAACCGCCTCGACGACGGACACCAGCGACCGCAAGAGCGGTCCCTTCACGATCCACCAGGAAAGCACTAGCACGCAGACGACCACGAATAACTACACGGATGTCACGCAAAGCTCCACGGTCACGTCGACCGCGACCAATACGGCACAAATGACCAAGACCGGCGACTTGCGCCGGCACCTGGACCATCAAAAACGGCGACGCTTTCCAGATCAACGACTCCACCAGTTCCGGCTCCAGTACGGCTGACACGCAATTGATGATCCAGACCGGCTCGGCCCACTCCGAAAGCCATGAACAGGGAAGCGGATTTACGGGTATCGACACGCATTACACGCTTACCGACACCGCTTCATCCCATTCCGACAAGGTTGAAATCACGAAGAACCAAAGTTTGACCGCCACTGCCACGACCACCATGAAGGGAGACTCGACGTACACGCAAAACGGCGTCTCCGCTCTGGGCACTTACACGGTCACCGGAACGTCAACCAGCACTTCCACCGCGATCAACACGGCTGCCGACCTCACCCGAACCTTAATGGAAACAACTTATTCCGGCGGCTTCAGTACATTGTTTTCGCGCGGCAACTCGCTTAAGGATTACGTCTCCACCACCTCAACAGCCACCGCGTCGGTAACGTCCTACTCGACGACAAAGGATCGCGGCCTGGTCATCCAGGCTACCACCACGGATCGCAGCCGCGATTTCAGCACGCAGACGGCGCATGCACTGAGCGGCAACTACAGCACCACCGTTACCGCGTCCGACTCCAGCATGGCCACGCAGTACACCGATAACTCGAGCAAGCACGACACCGTTACCACCTATGCCACCTCGACTCAAACCAGCACGGAGACCGGCAACAACATCGCCGGCACGGCCACCAACACCGCCACCGCGACGAACTGGTCCACCAATTACGACGTCGCCACCCATCTGTCGCTGACAACCAGCGCCACCTCATGGGCCACGAGCATGGAGACCTCTACGCGCGTTGCCAACAGCATAACGGGCAACTACAAGGCCACGGTGACTTCGGATTCGAGCGCCACCAACATTCAGACCGCCACCGACCAGGCCCAAACCACGACGGTCACGGTCTCCATCAGCAGCACCGGCACGATGACCAACTCCGGCAACTCCAACAAGGGCGACTACACTGTCACCGGCACGACGACGAGCACCACCACCAACACCCAGAACACGACGAACCAGTCGATGTCCAGCAGCGTCACCACCAGCTCCACGGCCACCGAGACGTCCAGCAGCACCGGCAACTCGCTCAGCGGCACCTATTCGACCACCGCCTTCGCCACCACGACGGCCATGACCAGCGGCGGCAACATCAACATGGCCGGCACCGTGACCGCGTCAACGACGTCCACCGGTACCAGCTACGACACGGGCTCAACGACCAGCTATGGCAATAACGTCAATGGCGGTTATTCGGTCTATGCGACCGACAGCAGCACGAGCACCAACACCGACACGACCAAGAACCAAAGCCAGCAGTCCACGGTCGCCTCGACGGCTACCAGCATGACCTCAAGCACCGATATCGGCAACTCGGTGAAAAACACCGAAAGCACGTCGGCCACCGATAAAGCGACCACCACGACGCGCACCCGCACCACCGATCTCTCCTTGACGACCACGGCCACGGCCACCGTTGTTGGCTCCGATAACAGCACAAGCTTCGCCGACACGATAAACGGCAGTTACACCACCACGACCAGCGCGACCTCGACATCAACATCCACCGAAACGGACCTCAATCAATCCAGCTCGACGACGATCGTTGCCTACGCGACGAACATGCAGTTCTCGACTGAAATGGGCAACCAGATCAGCGGTTCCTACGGAACCAGCGCCACCGCCAGTGCCACCCAGACCGACACGCAGCAATCGTCGAACACTGCCAAGGGGGTCACGCAGGCTTCATCGTCCACGGCGACCACCACTAGTTCCGAGACGGACACGCAGACCGGCAACTCGATCCTGGGTGATTACACCCTGACCGCCACTTCCGCGTCGAGCACCACCAGCACGCAAACCGGCGACGATCAGAAGCAAGTCGTCGAGGACGACGCATCGTCGACTTCCGAGCAGACCAATTACGAAGTCGGCCACGAAATCCAGGGCGACTACACCACCACGGCTGGCGCCACCACGACCGCCACCACCGCCGAGACAACCACGAATCGGACGCAGTCTTCCACGGTCACCACGACTTCCACCAGCACCGGCACCTCCACCGAAACGGGCAACAATATCCTCGGCGACTACCAGAGCAGCGGTTCGACCACCGTCACGCAGACCACGACGGCCGATTCCATCAACTTGGACCAGGGAAAAACCGCAGCCACAACCGGCGATACCTTCCAGGTCATGACGGGCACCAATCAAGGCTCCGGCAATCAAATTTCCGGCGACTCGACGGCCTACTCCACCACCACCTTCCGGGCCGTCGCCAACGCCAGTTCGATCGACCAATCGCAGGCAGCCGACAGCACGACGACGATGATCGGCAGTCAGACCTCGACCGACACCGGCAACAGCATCCTGGGAACCTTCACGACGACCGCCACCAGCAGCACCACGTCCACGGTCGTCGGCACCGGGTCCGATCTGACCAAGGACGTCGATACGACCCAGACGGCGACCGTCAGCGAATCGGACGTGCAGACGGGCAACAACCTCACGGGGGCGTTCACCAGCACCGCGTTCTCGACAACCTTCGAGACGGTCAGCGAAACCGACAAGAACTCGGGCCAAGACATCACCGGCACGACGACCGCGTCGAGCACTGTCAGTTCCACCCAGACCGGCAACAACATCACCGGCGATTTCACGCTCACGCAATCCCAGACTGCCTTTTCCACAGTTAGCGAAACCGGCACCATCGGCGATTATGGCCTGACCAGCACCGAAACCGACACTAGCACGCTCACCAGCCTCACGACCGGCAACCAAATCGCCGGCGATTCCACCATGACCAGCGCCGGCAACGACAACTATCAGGCCACTCAAGACACCAAGTATAGCGACGGCTACGCTCACGACGAAACCACCCAGACGGGCACTTCCAACGACACCCAGATCGGCAACGACATCGTCGGCACCTTTACCGAGTATTCCGGGTCGACCACAACCGCGACGATCACCGAGACCGGCAACCGCGGCAACGCCTATTCGATGACCTCCTACAGCACGGCGACACTCAGTTCCACGCAAAGCGGCGATTCCATCAACGGCGATTTTACCCAAACCAACGTCGCCAACACGACCGCCACCGAGACGCGCTCCGTCGCAGGCGCCGCCACCGGTTCCTTCTCGCTGACGCAAACAACCGTTGACGACTCGACCAATGTCCAGACCGGCAACTCCACCACCGGCGATTACGCCAATGCCGTCACCAATACGGCTACCGTCACAACTACGCAGACCTCGTCAGGCGGCCCGGCTGCCTTTAACGTATTCGACGCTACTACCAGCACCGCCACGTCCACGCAGACGGGCGATTCCATCACCGGCGACTTCAATAGCTCCAACAATTACAACACCGACGAGACGATCACCCAATCGGGGCACAATTCCGCCGGCAGCTTTAGCTTCAGCGGCCACTCGGCCGACACCGGCCAGGGCACCGGCGGCGGCAACTCCGTCGACGGCACCACGACCAACAGTGCCGACGGCACGGTGACGTACTCGTTCACTCAGGACATCGGCGGCAGCCAGGCCTATCACCTGACCGGCAAGGGCGTGAATCAGTATTCCCAAAGCGACACCGCCAATACCATCACCGGGTCTGATAACCAAAGCACGACCGGCACTGACACCTACACGTTGACCCAAACCGGCAGCGACTCCCAGGGCCAGTTCAAGATCGTGCTGACCAACGGCGAGCAGTACAACCAGTCGCAAACGCTGGACTCGGCCACGGGCCACTATAATCGCACCACCACGGGCACCGGTTCCGCTACACGGGCCGAGACGCGCGACGGCGAAACGACCACGGCGCCCAAAGACATCTCCTACACCGACACGCAAAGAGGCAACTACCAGGACGGCAACCCATCGCTGACGCGGACGGGCACCGATCGCTACGCCGCCTTGGAAAGCTATACTGACACCAGCAATCCGGGCCTGGGAACCGCCGGTGCCCTCGACTTCTCACCCATCGGTCTGCCGCTGTTCATCGGCGCCTCGCCGCGCACCGACGGGCGGCAAGCCCGTGCCGCTGGGCGCCGCGATCGTCAGCGGCGTGGCCGCGTCGCTCCCCGGCTCGGTGGGCAACAGCGCCCCTGCCATGACGGGGCTGGGCTCGCTCATCGGCACCCACGCCGACATCATGGCCAACGTGGGCTCGTCGTCCCAGGCAGGCGGCCCCTCCGGAGGCGGCAGCGTTGGCGGCGGCACCGACGGCGGCGCCTCCGGATTCATCAGTTGGGCCACCAGCGCCGCCGGCGCCGGCAACATGACTGCCGACCCGGCTTCCTTTGAGCCCGACGATCCACTCTCCAACATCGACAGCTTCTTTTCCGGCTTCGGCGATGCGCCTGACGGGCGGACTCACCGATCGCATTCGCGAGGCATTTTACGGCAAGGGGGTCAACGACCACCGCAACAGCTTCTGGTTCAATGTCGGCATGGGCGCCGGCATTGCCGCGGGCTTCGCGCTCGACGACCCGTGCGCCATGGCAGCCATTCCCGCCTGGACCACGAGGGCCGTGCAGACGCTGCAATACATCGGCAACGTCGCCAACGCTTACGACGCCGCACAAAACTTTGGCCAGGATTTAATGGCGGGCAACGCCTTCGGCGATGTCGGCGATGCCGCCAACTTCATCCTGAACGCGGTCGCCGCCGCGGGCAATGTGTCCGCGCTCTCCAAAGCCTGCTTCGCCGCCGGCACGCCGCTATTGACCCCGACCGGCCACAAGCCAATCGAGCAATTCCAAGTCGGCGATCTGCTTCTATCGCGAGACGAAGACGATCCCGCAGGCGCCGTCCAGCCCAAGGTCGTCGAGGAAGTCTTCTTCCGCCTCGGCGAAATCTGGCACCTCCACGTTGGCGGCCAGGTGATCCGGACCACGGGGGAGCATCCGTTTTATGTGAAGGAACAGGGCTGGGTGGATTGCCAGGGCCTGAGCATCGGCGATTTGCTGCTGAGCCATGATGGGCAGTGGGTCGCGGTGGAGGATTTGCTGAATACGAGGGAGTTGGAGACGGTTTACAATCTGCGGATCGCGGATTGGCATACGTATTTTGTGGGGGCCACGGCGTGGAGATTCTCTGCTTGGGCACACAACGCGGCATGCGAAGTTAATTTTGGGGAAGTGCTCAAAAAGCAACTTTGGAAAGAAGAGGCCGGAGGCGAACTTTCGGAATTGGCATTCAGCTCGGGAAAACTGCCGAAAAGGCGTGGGCGTTTGTTCATGCACACCACATTGTGGAAAAGGCGATTCCGAAGTTGTACAGTTCTTGGTCCGATGTGTTCGGAAAGGCTATAAAAGATTTAACGGAATCCGAAATGTTGAGTCTAGGTAGCAGAGATGTTGCAAGCATTTGGTACGTCGGAAAGTCAGCAAGACATATTGGAAAGCGCGAATGTTTCCATATTGCGTACGCAAGGTCAAATGGACAATGCATTAAACAATGGAGAACGCCTGTATAATCTGACGTGGGCACTTAACGGTCAAGGAACGCACACATGAGCTTGAGGGCTTTGTCTACAAGCAGCTGCACAGATCCAACAACACAAGGAGTCAAGGACACACTAACTTGGTTGGGTGAAATTTACATGAAAGGCCGGCGCACAGATTGATGGCAAAAATCCCTACCATGCCCACCGCATTTCGGGTTAGCATGCTGCACTTTCAAGCCCTATTAGGAATGCCATTCTCGCGGTGTTCGGGCGAGCCGGAAGCGTTAGCGACCGGTGTTCTTCCAAATAGCACCGGACACTTAACGCTTCCGGCTCGGCAATCCTGGAAACGCCAATCTCCTGATTGGCTTTATGGGGTTCGATTCTCAGTCGGGAGATTCGGTCTTCCGCGAGGGATCATGCCGGGCGCCACGGGCACCTTGTCTGCCCGTGGTGGACGCGGAAGGCAGTTTCGGGCTTGCACGGGCAGACAAGCTGCCCGTGGCACCCGTCTCCGGCGCTTCGGTGGCACTAACCCGAGTGGTCCGCGTCAACTGCACCCCTTCGGCTTCAACATTTTCGCCCAAACGGCGTCCATTGCGCCTAAAGGCGGTTGCGGCTCTTGGTCATAAATATAATCCTCGTAACCCGCGGCGTCATAAATCCGGTTGAGGACTTCCTGAAGATCAAGCTTGGCGTCCGCATCGCTAGACTGGAGCGGAATCGGTATCGTCGGTAACGGCTCGCGCACACCGATCGGCCAAACGCCCGCCGCCGGGCGCCGCTCGGCTCGACTGACCATGGCATAGTAATCACAAGCAGCCAGATTCTCTAGCGGCAGTCGAGGCCCGCCCCGCAGCAGATCGATTTCCACGAAATGCACCGGACTGGCCAGGATTTGGCCACGTTTCGCGATGTACTGCTCCCGATCAGGCCCGGGTTTCTTGTTGGACGGACTGAGAAACTCGATGACCGTAATCAACTGCCTGTTCGGCGCGATCGCGTACTTCCACGAAGGCGATGCGCTCAATGTCAATGGTCGGCAGACGCACCTGGGCCGGAGCTTCGAGGACACTAGTGGCCGCGCCGGCATGGCTGTTTCCTGTCAGGCGTGCTACCTCGACATCGCTATGCCCCGCAAGGGTTCGAACGTCGCTCGGCAATTCGTGAATGTAGATGTGCTCGTCGATCTTGACGATATACGACGGACGCACCTGGACAGTCAACAACTCAGCCACTGCGGGACACAACCGTTCGTGAAAATCGTGCCAGACCTCCTCATGTTCGAGGTAAGGATTCATTCCTGGAAACGGTGACGGCATGAAGATGCTCCCGATGCGAAAACGGTGCATGCACTCGGAATGTGCCTATGGATGCAGCTTAAACCTTAATGAGCCGGCATTCAAGATGAGCAGCCAGGTTGATTGGACTGTAGACACTCTCCACATATATTGTCTGTAATACCCAGAGTACCAGAACCAATTCTTTTTTGGAGACACTTACATGGCTGGTAAACAAGGCGACGGCACTCTCAATCGATCGCAGGCTATCCGCGATTTTTTGGTGGAAAACCCCGATAGTAAAGCGCGTGAGGTAATCCAGGGGCTCTCGGGCAAAGGCATTTCGGTCAGTGAGGATCTCGTGTATGCGGTCAAACGAAAAATGGGCAAAGGCAAAGGTCGCCGCAAGCAGACGCGCCGCGCTGCCGTTGGCGCGGCAAGCAACGGTCAGACGCACACCGCGGCGGGTGACAATACGGCCGTAGCGGAGCAAACCGGCAAGACCAATAAGTCCCAATTGGTCCGGGATTACTTGGAAGCAAATCGTGACATCCCCGCGTCAAGCGTGGTTGGCGCCCTCGCACAACGAGGCGTCAAGGTGGCGTCCAGCCTTGTTTATTCCATCAAAGCGAAAATGGGCACGGGAAAGCGCCGGGGACGACCGCCGGGCAAAAGGGCAGTTGCCGCACCAGTCAATGGTGCCGCCGCGCCCACCGCCAGCGCTCACGATATCGTCTCCACGATCCGCAAGGTCAAGAATCTGGCTAGCGAGGTCGGCGGACTGAAGAAACTGATGGGCCTCGTGGAAGCGTTGAGTGAGTAGCGGGCGCTGCCTTACTAACTCACTACACCATTTCGCTCGGGAGCGATGCCCAGCTTCTTCGCCCCCGCCCAGCGGCCTTGCAGGCGTTTCCAGTGGCCCAGCGTGCTGAGGTACGTTTGCAAAAGCGCCCGGCGGATGGGCCTCCCCTCAGCGAACTTGGCGCCCAGATCTTTGACGACCGCGGACCAGTTGGTGCTGTTGGCGAAATTGACCCCCACGGCAATCGAGCTGGTGAGTAGTTTGGTCGAATGCCACCAGCCGCTCGGCAAAAAGACGGCTTCCCCGGGCTCTTGCACGAAGCGATACGGTGTGGCGCGCGCAAAGAGTGGATATCGCTCCAAATCGACTTGCTCCGGGTTTTTCACCGCCGACTGATTAGCGGTGGCATATAGATAGGGCGTATCTTCCGGCGCGAACAAGGTAAATTGTTTGCGGCCAAAGATCTGACAGAGAAAGGTATGCGTGTGAATGTAGTCGTAGTGCATTTCGCCCAAGCGCGTCCCAAAGCCGCCGATAAAAAGCTCGATCTGGGCGGAATTTACATGGTGGCGAACCGCGCGGGGCATGCAAAAACCCAGCAACCAGTTCGGGAAACAATAGGGCAAGAACGGCTCGATGTCTCTTAGCAGATCGGTGCCGATGCGCCGCACGACCGCGTCCTTGAGATAAAGGCAAGGCTTTTCCGGACTCGACGCCAGCACCATGTCAATGAACTCGCCCAGGGAACGATCCTGTCCGGCGACCGATACCGGCGCCGATCCATGCGCACTCTTGAAAAACTCCGGGGACCATTTGCCAAGCGCGGGCCAGTTATTCATGCACCCGGTCAAGATTACGGGTCGATTGCGCCTGAGATAGTCGCGCTCGAATTCCTCATAGGAAATGCGGTCGCGCCGCTCGAGTGTGCGTGTGGTCGGTGGAACTTCAGTTTGGGCGGTAGTCACGATAGCAGCCTCCACAAAAACGGCTTCCTTGGTGCGATGCCCATCGCATTTGGGTGGGCACATGCAGAATCTGGATCCAACGAAAATGATCCCATTCATTTACGACGTTGACATAGCCCATGCCCGCCCAAAATGCGGCGGGCATGGCACCCTATCCGTCGTCCCTTATTGCTTGCCCGACAGCCATTCTTTGACGTTCAACAACGCCCCCGCTGCTCCCAGGATGGCGCGCGTCACGGTGCGTTTGACGCCCCGGCGGGTGCGGCAACAGTCGCGCGTGAAAAAGCCCCAGTTGGACGAGCAAAGCTGATCGAAGGCCACCGAAATCGACGGCGTCAGCGAGCGCGCGGTGTGCCACCAGCCCGACGGAATGAACAATGTTTCGCCCGCGGTGAGCACGACTTTGAGGGGCCGAGTTTGGGCCAGCAACGGGTATTTCGCGAGGTCGGGCTCGTGGTGGTTCTCGACCGTGCTCGTCCACGGAACCTCGGGATCGACGTAAAGAAACGGCTCTTGGTCGGGTGAGTAAATGGTGAATTCCTTGGAGCCGACGACCATGTTGATGTAGGCGAACAGTCCCAAATAATCGTAGTGCAGGTAGGGAAACGCGCCGCCGGGGCCGCCGATAAACACTTCCAAGTCGTGGAGTCCGTCGAGATAGCGCTTGGGCAACAACCGGCTACGCACGCGATCCGGGTTGGCCAAATCAAAGCGCGGGGCGGCGCTCGCTAGATCCGCGAAGTCCGCGCAGGTTGAGCTTGCACGGATAAGGCGCCGGCTTTTGCGGCGTCGATTGCAAAAGCAAATCGATGAAGTCACCGAGTAGATACTTCTTGTTGCCAATGACGACGGTGCGGCCACCGTGCGTGCGCTTGAAGAAGTCAAACGTGAATTGCGCCAGCGCCGGCCAATCCTTGATCGCGTCCGTCAGGATCACGGGCCTTTTGGGATCGCGATGGCGCCGAATGAATTCACCGCGCGATAAACCGGCGGCGCGGTCGATGGTGAGTGCGGGGGAAACGGCGCTTGCGCCCGCTGTAACTTGCGGTTGGTTTATCGTGGTCGCTTGCATGGTTGGATACTCCAGGTGAGCGGGAAGCGTTAGCGCCCGGTGTTGTCGTAGGTTGATCGTTGCACCGATCGCTGACGCTCACGGCTCGCCGTTGGTTTCGGGTGTCATTGAAAGCGTTGCAGCCAATTTTCCACGCGGCCAAAAAGCAATTGGCGGTCCGCGTGCGCCGAGAAAAGATGATCGGCTTTATGCAAATAATCGACCTCCACGCGGGTGCCGGCCGCGTCAAGCTGGCCGAACATCTCGCCGAATTGCCGGCGATGGTTGAAATACATGTCCGTGATCCCGCCGGTGTAAACGAACAAGCACTGCACGCCTCGCTTGATCAGATTGGCCAGTTCCATGCGAACCTGCTCGCGCGGCGCCGCCTCGAGAAAAAACTCGGCGTTGGCGTACTGCGGAGCCGGCTTTGCCGGCGCCGATATCAGCCTGCGCACCGAGCCGCCGCGCCGCGCTCAACCACGATAGGCCGCGAAAGAGCCGGCGCCCATAATGCCGAGCATAGTAGCCCAGCGTGCGATAGGCATAACCATCGAGCAAAACGACGCCGGCCACGCGGCTGTCTTGCACGGCCACGCGATGGGCGATGATGGCCCCCGAGCAGACTCCGAGCAAAATGAAACGCTCGACGTGCCGCTTGCGGGCGAGGAAATCCATGGCGGCGACGACGTCGGCCGCGGCGCGTTCCTCGGTAGGTCGCTTATCGTTGCGGTGCGGACTTTCACCGACACCGGACAGATCGATGCGAAATGAGAGAAAACCAAGATCGGCAAAACGGCGCGCCAGCGTCACGTACCAGCCGAATGGGCCGACGTGATGGATCATGCCGGCGTTGAGCCAAAGCACCGCGGGGGGCACCGCCTCCGCTTGGCGCTCCGGTTCAGTGAGCACGCCCAACAGGCTTTCCGTGGCGCCGAAGCGAAAGATCTTTTCCGCCATCATGCTGATTCCCTCATGAGGTCCGCCAAAGCTCGGCGCATGCCGGGCAACAGGCGTGGCTCGACGAATTGCTCCACGTCCACGGCCTCCCAGGAGCCAAGTTCCGAAACAACGCATAAATCGCCTTGAAGCCGGCTCTGGGCCAGCCGCTCGTGATATTGCCGGCACCGCGGGTCATCGACCGAGAGGACCATGCTCACGCGCTCGGCGCGGGGCAACTTGTCCTTGGCCAGGTCGAGCGCGCCAATTTGCTCGATCAGCGACGCCGGGTAGCGATAGCCGAGCAATTCTTCATGTGCCGCTCCGGGATTGGGCACCGGCGCATATTGCCAGGTATCGCGCAAATGTTTTTGCAGACAGCGCAATTGCTCAACGTATGCGAGACCGTCGAGCACGGGGTCGCACAACACGAGATGCTGGATCGGAATCTCCGTGGCAGCCGCACACGCCAAGGCGGCCCCAACGCGTAAACCGATGATCGAGATCTGGCGGGCGTTGGCGTTGTCTTGAAGCTCGCCGAGCGCCGTTTTAATGTCCTCCGCCCACTGCGCGACCGATGCCTCCTCGAACGCGCCCCACGAATCGCCCTGGCACGAGTAATCGAAACGCATGACATGGAAGCCGGCATTGATCAATTGGTCGCCTAGCAAGCGCAAGCCCCAGTGCGCCCGATCGTATTCATGGCCGACCGGACCGCACAAAAGGACGCCATGATCGAGATCGAAGTGCCCCGTGGGAGGCCCATAAAGGCCGAAGAGCGGCCGCGCGGCGCTGCCGAAAAAGAAGGCATTCGTCTTGGGTCGCGCCATCGAGCCCTTGTCCTGAGCGGCTTCGTCGCCGTCCTTGAGATCATGCTCTGCCACGTTGGACCCCATGTGTAAATCCTCGTTCGCGAAGGTGTCGATGGGCAACCATTACTTAAGGCCATAAACTCGATATTCATCCCGCGAGTAGATCAGCGTGAATCGGTCGTCGTTCATGTTTTCCGGGGCCGCGCGATAAGCCGGCGACGCGCTTTTCGCCAAGATCACGTGCGTTATATGATATTTGTCGGCCAGGTTGGCGAACTCCGTTCGGTCGCCCGCACGCAAGGCAGCATAAAGCCGGCCCAAGTTCTTTTCACGCTCTTGATAATTGACATAGATATTGGAATACTGATCTCCCATGCAGACCACTTTGCGGTTCGCCGCCGAAACCGCGAAAAGAGCGGTGTTCATGTCCGTCAGAAAAACATCGGACGACTTGGCCGATGCGCGGAGCCAGTCGTAAAGAGCAATCCGGTCGCGCTCGCTACCGATCCGCTCCGAATCTTCTCGGAACTTGGTGAATTCGACACCGTTCACATAGGAAGGCAGCAAGATCGCCACTAACACCAAAAGCAAACCGAGAGTCGCGGTCGGAGCAGAGATCCGCCGACGCCCCGGTGCGGGCATTCCGGGCAAGATAACCGCAAGCGTGCCCACCAGGGCGGCAAACCCGACGCCAAAAAGCAGCGACTCCGCCGCCTTCAGGTAAAGGTGAAAGTGATACGTCGGCAAAACTCGTGGTAATTTGAGCGAATCGCGATGGTGCAGCCATTGGGCAAAAAGTCCGTAACCCAAGAGGAACGCCACCGACACCAGCAATGCCAAGAGAATTTGGCCCAGGCGTCCCTTGTCAAGCGCCGTGCGCCGATTGATCGACGCGCGACCGAGCGGCTTCGCGATACACCAAAAGCACGCCAGCGCCGACCATTGCCAGCGCCGCGCGAAACGACAGCATGTTCCTCAGCACAAATCCCAGGCCGATCGGCTCATGCTCGGAGGGGCCGTGATTCAGGACGTGAAGCCGATATTTGACAACCAGCGGCACCAGAAACGGAGCGGCCACCATGAGTGACACGGTGCCGACAATCACCAGTCTCTGCACGGCGCAGCAATCGGCTGCCGCGCCCGCTGAAGAGTGTCAAAACGAAGAGCATGCCGACAAACACCAACGTCGGGGCCGCGTGTGCCAAGAAAGTGATTCCCAGAAGGACGCCGGTGATGATGTCCCAAAGCGGTCGGCTCGTGGCGCGGGCACGTAAATAAGCTGCAACCGTAAGAAAGAAGAATCCCTGGGCGAAGTTCATGGGCCAAGCCCAAGGCGAGTACGTCGCCTGAAACCACGACGGCACACCCGGATTGCCCATGAATAGATAGGCGGCCAGCGCCGCCAGCGCGGCCGTGCCGCCCATAAGCTGGCGAGCCAACAAGAAAAAGCCCACTGGGCCGAGCAAATTGAGGAACGGGCCCGCCACCGCGTACAAGGTCGGCAGCGGCAAACCGGTAATGAATGCCAGCCCCGCGAACACTGCCGGCTGGAGCGGATTGAACCAGTTATTCTCACCCAAATAGGCGGGATCGGAGCCGGCATCGCCGTCGAGTATCGCTTGTGCGCCTCCCATGTCCCGGAAGAAATCCGTCTCGCACGGCCATTGCAATCCCCATGTCGTCCGGACCGCCAAGGCCAGCGCCAAGACAATCAGCGCGCCGGCTGTGATCGTCGTGGCGGCGGGCAAGCTCCAGGTGCGATGCGTGCTCACTGGCATTCTCATCCTCGGCCCCTATGGAGTTGGAAGCCGATCCGGCGCTATTCGATCCGCTATTTGCTCGAGCGTATCCAACATCAGAGCACTCGGCGGCAACCGCGTCGCCGTCTCTTTCTCGATCCGGGCCAACACTTCGAATGCCAGCAGCGAGTGACCGCCGACATGGAAAAAGTTGTCGCCGATGCCGATTGCCGGCACGCGTAGCACGTCTTTGCAGAGATTCACGATATATTGCTGCGCCGGCGTCAAATTGCGCGGCTCGATGCTGGGCACTTGCACGCTGAACGGCGCCGGCAAGCCTTGGCGATCGACCTTGCCGTTGTTGGTCCGCGGCAACTCCTCAAGGTCGACGAAATGCTGCGGAATCATGTATTCCGGCAAGCGCTGCCGCAAGTGCTTACGCAACTCCGTCACCGTCGCTGGCTGGTCCGAAGGCACCACATAAGCGACCAGACGTGGATCATTCGCGCGGTCGCCACGCACGATCGCCACGGCCTGCGCGCACGCCTGGATGGGCCGTCAGATTAGTCTCGATTTCGCCAAGCTCAATGCGATAACCGCGCAGCTTGATTTGTTGATCGTTACGGCCCAGGTATTCGAGGGTCCCGTCGCGGCGCCAGCGCGACGGTGTCGCCGGTGCGATAAAGGCTGGCGTTGGCGTAGTCGGCGAACGGGTCGTGATAAGGGTTGGGCACGAAGCGTTCCCCGGTCAATTCAGGCCGGTGCAGATACCCGGCGGCGACGCCGGCGCCGCCCAGGTAAAGCTCTCCCGGCACACCCACGGGCACGGGTTGGCCGCGCGCGTCGAAGACGTATGCCTGCGTATTCGCCAGCGGTTTACCGAGTCGTATGACGGCAGCGTCGGTGACCAAATGGGTCGTGGACCAGACCGTGGTTTCGGTGGGGCCATACATGTTCCAGACTTGTTTGGTGCGCTCGAGCAAGGCGGCTGCCAGGTCGCCGGGAAGCGCTTCGCCGCCGCACCAGACGACCAGATCAGGGCTGTCACGCCAGCCGGCACTCAGCAATAGTCGAAACGTCGCGGGCGTCCCCTGCATGACGGTCGCGGCGCACGTTTCCAAAAGGTCCAAGAGTCGCCGACCATCACCGGTTGTTTGCTGGTCGGCCAGCACTACCTGCGCCCCAACGCCGAGCGGCAGCAATATCTCGGCAACGGCGATGTCGAACGATAGCGTCGTGACTGCCAACATCACATCGTCAGCAGTGATGCCGGGCGCCTGGCGCATGGCGGCGACCAGGTTGGCGATATTGGCGTGCATGACCGCCACACCCTTGGGGGTCCCGGTCGAACCTGACGTGTAGATCACATAGGCGGTATCTTTAGGACTGAGAACACGCGCGGGCGGCGATATGGGTAAGGAGGCTATCGCCGTCGATTCCATGTCCAAGCAAAGCGTCGCGACCTGCGGTGAGGCGAACAACTCGAGTCATTTTTGTTGGGTCAGAATTAACGCCACACGCGCGTCGGATACCATGAACGCCAGGCGTTCGCGGGGATATTTCGGATCGAGCGGAACATAACCGGCGCCTGTTTTCAGAATTGCCAGCACGCCGACGATCATTTCCAAAGAACGATCCAGACACAAGGCCACCAATTGCTGCTTACCGATGCCGCGTGCGATCAGATGGTGCGCCAGTTGATTCGCACGACGCTCCAATTCGCCGTAGGTCAGCGAGGTGCCTCCGCAGGTGATGGCGCGGCGTCGGGGGCTTGAAGCGCTTGCTCCTGGATCCGATCGACGATTGTTTGCTCGTGCGCGTAACTAAGCTGAGTCGCGTTCCAATCGACCAAGAGGCGCTGCTGCTGGGCGGTGCTCAAGAGCGACAGTGTGCCAACGGCTTCGTCGGGCTGAGCCACGGCTGCTGCCAATAACGCCTCGAAGGATTCGAGCCAGTCGCGCACCGTTTCGCCGTCAAAAAGGTCTTTGTTGTACTGGCATTCCAGCGTTACTTGGCCGCCGGCTTCCGAAGCATTGATGAAAAGCTCGAAATTCTCATAGTGCCGTGGATTCGACTGGTAGCTCACGTCCAGGCCGGCGAAAGGAACGTCCTTCGGCTGAATTGCCTGGTCCAGATTGAATACGGTCGAGACCAGCGGCGTGCGACTCAAGTCACGCGGCGCCTTTAGGTGAGGCAACAACTCGCCGAAGGAAAGTTGTTGATGCTCATAAGCATCCAAAACGAGGGAGCGCAGCTGGCGAGCGGTCGCACTGAATCCTCGTGATGGGTCGATGACACAACGAATGGGCAAGAGATTGACGCAATGGCCCACGACGCCGTCGAGACCCGACGCGGATTGGCCCGCGGCGGGGACGCCGATAATGAGGTCGTGCTGGCCCGTCAAGCGGTGCAACAAGGCCGCGTAGCCGGCAAAGAGGACGGTGAAAAAGCTCACTCCCATGGAACCGGAAAGTTGCTTGAGTCCGCGCACCAATTCGGCGCGCAAGGAATGGTCATACCGGTCAGCGCGATAGCTTTTGATCGGCGGGCGCGGTCGATCCGTCGGTAGTTGCAAGACCGGCAGGGCACCGTGCAATTGAGCGAGCCAATACTGGATAGCTCGTTCATTGCTTTCAGTCTGCGCCGGTTCGGCCAGCCAATCGGCATAGGCGGTGAAGGGCTGAACCGGCGGCAGCGCCAAACGGCGCTGCCGGCCGCGGAATAGAGGGACGCGAAGTCACGCAGCGCCACGGCCATCGACCAGCCGTCGCAAACGATGTGGTGAGCAGTGATAATAAGCCAAGACTGCCGGCGCCCAGGCGCAATAGCCGTGCCCGCACGAGAGGACCATTCTCCAGGTCAAAGGGAGTCTCGACTTCCTCAGCCAAAACGATCTTGATCCGCTCTTGTTGTTGAGCCGGCGTGAGACGCTCCAGATCTTCGCGTTCAAAATCAGCGTGGCCCGTTTCCGCGATGCAGAGCCGGCCGTCGTCGGGACTGAAGGTGGCGCGGAGCGATTCATGCCTTGCCAGCAAGTTTTTCCAGGCGACCCGCAAATCGCCCTCGTTAAGCTCGCCTTCAAGTCGTAGCGAAATCGATTCGTTGAATGAGCAAGAGACGGCATCTCCCATGCGCGCGGCCATCCACAGTTCCGTTTGGGCGGCAGTCGCGGGAATCACCCGCGTCAGTTCGGCAGTCGCGAACGGATCATAGTCCACGGTGGCATCGGCCTCGATCATCAAGATGCATCTCCTACCTTGATGTATTTCCCCGGACGGGCCGGATCGGGAACAAACCAGGCCGGCCGCCCGCTTGGGTCCTTGCCCAGACGCGCCTCCGGCCTCGGCTGTTGCCGGGGACCAGTAGACGGAGCGGATGGAATCGGCGCCGGATAAAAGCCGGCTTGCTGCAACTCACGCACGGCTTCCTGGAAACATAGCATAATTCCGTCGATGTCTTGGTCGCTGTGCGCCGTCGTCAAAAAGCAAGGCCGGGCATCCCAAATATGAATGCCGCGCAAGCGCAACAGCGTGTAGAGCAGCTCGCCCAGAGGCACGTCACCCGTGTAGGCAACTTTGAAAAGGGAGCCGCACGACTCAACTTTGAGCGGCGCCTCGACTTGTTCGAACCAATCGTTCAGGCGGCGCACCAAAACTGTGGTTCGCTTATTTAACTCTTCATAAAGGGCCGCACCGGCCTGCTCAAGGTGCGTCAGCACCGCGTCGGCGGCGGCAAGAGCCAGCGGGTGGCGCACGAATGTCCCCGCGAAATAAGTGACGCCCGCCGGAGGAAACGACGCATCGCCGTAACTCCAGGAACCGCCGTCGAGCGCGTCCATGAAGCGCTCTTGTCCCGCGATGACGCCGATGGGCAGCCCGCCGCCGACAACTTTGCCATAAGTGGCCAGGTCCGCTTTCACGTCGAACCAAGCCTGCGCCCCGCCCGGTAACAGGCGAAAGCCCGTGATGACTTCGTCGAAGATCAGCGCCGTCCCCGCCGCCTCCGTGATTCGGCGCACGTCGTGGAGGAACGCGCGCGGTTGCAAATCCGGATGACGGCTTTGCACAGGCTCGACAAGGACGGCGGCCAAATCGCTCGCTCGTTCCCGCAAAACTTGCAATGCCTCCGGCGTGCCGTAGTCCAGCAGTAGCAGATTTTGCACCGCGCTCGCCGGGATGCCCGCTGCCGCAGCCATGGCCTTGCCCTGCTTGCCCGGACGGAAGATCACTTCATCGACGATGCCGTGATACGAGCCATTGAAAACCGCGACCGTGTCGCGTCCCGTCACCGTGCGCGCCAGGCGCATCGCGCCCAAAACCGCTTCCGACCCGGTGTTGCAAAAGATCACCCGCGGCATGCCCGTGAAGCGGCTGATCTTGTCCGCGACAGCGCCGGCCAAGGGATGTTGCGGACCGATCTCATAACCGGCCTCGATCTGCGCGGCGAGTCGCTGGGTGATGAAAGAGGGTGAATAGCCGAACATGTTCGAGCCGAAGCCGCACGTGATGTCGATGTATTCGTTGCCGTCCAAATCGATCAACTTGCAGCCTTTGGATCCTTTGACAACGATGGGATAGACGAGCTCCTTGGTCTCGGGTCGAAAGCCGGAGACGACGCGCGGATCTGCAAGCGTCGGGCGCTGGCGCTGCGTATATTCCTTGGATAATTGGGTACGCGCGTTATAGCGCTTGGTGATGTCCGCGAGGGCCTCTTGTTGGCCTGAAGTCAAGCCATGTTGGTTGAGCGTGATCCGCGCGGCGGCGCCGAAGGGTTTGGCCGCGACGCCAGTGGATGCCGGCACGGCCGGCGTCTTGGCTGATTTGTCATGCGTCCCATTACGACCCGCGACCGGCTGAGCCAAAGCACGGCTCGTGGTGCCGGCAAGCAATTCAAGCTGGCGAGCCATCAGTTGCAGCTGATGATTGATTAAATCTTGGACCGCGCCGGGCACCGGCGCCGATTCGGGCATTTTGGGCAACGGCACAGGCGCAATCTCCTCCGGCAGGCGCTGATCGAGATATGCCGCCAAAAGTTCGGGACTCGATAAGTCTTCCATCAATTGACGAAAAGTTACCGGAACATTGTATTTCCGGGCGATCAAGAGACATGCCTGTGTCAAGAGAAGCGAATCCAGCCCCAGCTCGAAGAAGGTGCGCTCACTGGCGCTCGTCGAGATTTCCCGGCCCGACGATTCTTCAAGCAGGCGCAGACCTCGCTGATGAGACGTTGCTTTCTCGAGGGACTCATTGTGTTTTCCTCACGCGATATCTGCGTGGGCCAAAGGTTTACGATTGCCGTGTCCTTCAAAGGGGCAGGTTGGAAACCTACCCTAGGAGGTCCGCGTCAACAAGCGGATCGACCCAATAGCGCTGGCGCTGAAACGGATAGCTGGGAAGCGGGACGCGTCGGCGCCCGGCGGGATGCAGGCGCTGCCAATCAAGCGTCACGCCGCCCAGCCAAAGCCGGCCCGCGGCACTCAAGAACGCCGCGAGCTCTCCCTCGTTTCCTTTTGTTTCTTCGAGCGAGCCGATCACCGGCACGCTCGCGCATTGCTGGCGGGCGAGCGTGGCCAGCGTGTTCCGGGGACCGACTTCCAGTAGCACAGGATGTGTCTCGCGCACCAACCCGGCAAGCGCGTCGGCAAAGCGAACGGTCGCGCGCAGATGCCCAGACCAATAATCCGGATCGGTCGCCTGTTCGGGCATCAACCAGGCGGCGGAGACCGTCGAGAAGATGGGCAAGCGAGGCGGCGCTAACTTCACCGCGCGCACCAGCGCTTTAAAAGGAGCAAGGACCGGGTCCATCATCGGCGAATGGAACGCATGGGAGGTGCGTAAACGCTTGCAAGGAATCTCTTCTTTGGCGCAGCGTTCCTCCAGGGCGGCAAGCGCCTCATGCGGGCCGGAGACCACGCAGAGCGCCGGCGCATTGACCGCTGCCACCGAACAGGTTGGATCGATCCATGAACGGGCCCGATCCACCGGAAGGCGCAGCGAGAGCATGCCGCCCGCCGGTTGTGCTTGCATCATGGCCGCACGGGACGTGACCAGGCGAAGGCCATCCTCCAGCGTGAAGACGTCGGCGAGGCACGCGGCCACAAACTCACCCACGCTATGGCCCACGAGGGCGCGCGGAGCGACGCCCCAGCTAAGCCAAACCTTGGCGAGGGCATAGCTCAGCGCGAACAGCGCGGGTTGGGCGAAGCGTGTTTGGTCGAGGTTTTGATCGCGATCCTCGAAAACCACTTGCCGCAAGTCGCAACCCAATTGCGGCGCGACGATGTCGGCACAGCGGTCAAACCATGTGCGATATGTCTTGTCGTGTTCGTATAACTCGCGCCCCATCCCGGCGTGTTGACTCCCCTGTCCGGGAAACAAAAACACCACGTCGGGCCGATCAGATTGGCAGTGGCGCGTGTGCACCGGAGAAGCGGCCGGCCGCCGCAGGTGCGACGCGGCGTCGGCTAGTGTGCTCGCCACGACGCAGCGGCGGTGCGCGAACGGCCGGCGGCCACATTGCAGCGTGAATGCAACGTCACCCAGATCGGCCTTCGTGCGGTCTAAATAATCCGCCAGATTCACTGTCGCCTGCTCCAGGGCCGCTTCATCCCGCGCCGAGAGAACCAATAGGTGCGCCTCATTTTCTTTGGCTTGCGGCTTGCGCTACGGGTGCTTCTTCAAGAACCACATGGGCGTTGGTGCCGCCCACGCCGAAGGAGCTCACCGCCGCGCGGCGGGGCACCGTCGAGCGTGGCCAGCTTGTAAGCCGATCGACGACAAAAAACGGACTTTTTTCCCAATTGATCCGCGGATTGGGCACCCGCAAGTGCAGCGTGGCTGGCAACTTCTCGTAGTGAAGCGCCAGGCACGTTTTGATTAACCCAGCCACACCGGCGGCGCTCACGAGATGGCCAAGATTGCCTTTGACCGACCCGATCGCACAAAACTGCGTTTTATTCGTTCCTGTGCGAAAAGCCTGGGTCAACGCTTCCACTTCGACCGGGTCGCCCAGAGGCGTGGCCGTGCCATGGGCTTCGACGTAGGAAATCGAGTCGGGCGCAAAGCCGGCCATGGCCTGCGCCATCGCGATGACCTCGGCCTGGCCATCGACCGCCGGTGCCGTGAAGCTCATCTTGCCGGCGCCGTCGTTGTTGATGGCGGCGCCGCGCAGCACCGCATAGATGGTGTCCCCGTCGGCGATGGCATCTTCCAGCCGCTTCATGGCCACCACACCGACGCCGTTGCTGAATAATGTCCCTTGGGCATCGGCGTCGAAAGGCCGGCAATGTCCATCGGGAGAAAGCATCCCGCCGTCCTGCGCAATGTAGCCGGTCTCTTGCGGGCAGACGACCGTGGCGCCTCCGGCGAGAGCCAGATCGCATTGGCCGGCCCAGAGGGCATGAGCAGCCTGCACCACGGCGACGAGCGAGGTGGAACAGGCCGTATTGATGCTGAGCGCCGGGCCTTTGAGGTTCAATGCATACGCCGTCCGCGTTGCCAGGTAATCCTTTTCATTGGCGAGCATCGTTTGAAACTCACCCAGCTGGGCCACCAAGTCCGGGCGGCGGGCGAGGAGCGTGGCGTAAGTGTTGTTGTGCGCGCCGGCGAAGACGCCGATCGAACCCGAAAACTGGCCGGGAACGTTGCCGGCATGCTCGAGTGCTTGCCAAGCCGTCTCCATGAACAAGCGCTGCTGAGGGTCCATGAGCTGGGCTTCGCGGGGACTGATGCCGAAAAAGGCGGCATCGAAATCGGCGACGCCGTCGAGGATGCCGCGAGCTTTGACATACGCCCCGTTGCTGCGCGTATCGGACGGAACGGAGGCGTCCAGCTCGTCGTCCGTGAAACGCGCAATCGACTCGATCCCGTCACAGAGGTTGCGCCACAGGTGCTCGACCGTCGGCGCGCCGGGAAGCGGCCGGCCAATCCGATGATGGCGATGCCGGAGTGCCAGTTGCTTGGGCCGCTGAAGTATTAGCGGACGGAGCCGAGTCTGCAGTCGCTAGATGCGCGAGTCCGAAGATCGTGGGCCGGCGAAAAAACTTCGCCATCGGAACGTCCAGGCCGAGTTGTTCGCGAATTTGCGTCAGCATCCGAGCACACACAAGTGAATTGCCGCCCAGCTCGAAAAAGGGATCGTTGACGCCGATCTTGTCCAGCCCCAACAGCGCTTGCCAAATGCCGGCGATTTTTTCTTCGATGCCCGGACGTGGAGCGCTGAACTCGTGGGCTAACTCAGGCCGGCTTCGCGTCGGTGTCGGCAACTGGCGGCGATCGACCTTGCCGCTGGGCGTCACGGGAATCGCGTCCAGCTTTTGAAAACTCGCCGGGATCATATGCTCGGGGAGCCGCTGCGCCAAAAAGCCTCGCAATTCGCTCATCTCCAAGCCCGCATCCGGCCGCGCACTCACATAAGCCGCCAATTGCTTGATGCCGCCGGCAAGTTCATGGACAGCCACCGCGGCCTGGCTTATCGCGGGATGGGCATTCAGGGCGACCTCGATTTCGCCGAGTTCCACGCGATGGCCGCGAATTTTCACCTGGGAATCGCGCCGGCCCAGATATTCATAATCGCCGTCCGCCGTCCGGCGCCAGATCGCCGGTGCGGTAAAGGCGTTGACCGAGACGTTCGACAAAACGTTCGCCCGTGAGATCCGCACGCTGGTGATACCCTTGAGCCAGGGCGACGCCGCCGATGAAGATTTCGCCCGTGGCACCGTCCGCAACTGGCTGATCGTGTTCATCGAGCAAATGAACGGACACCCCCGGCAGTGCCTTTCCAATCGGCGGGAGCGGAGGCCAAGCGGACGGTGGACCGGCCAGCGTGTAAGCGGTGACGACATGCGTTTCGGATGGACCGTAATGATTGTGGAGCGTGCATGCCGGCATGCCGGAGAAAAACGCCTGGATGTCCGGCGTGATCCGCAATTGCTCGCCGGCCGTAATGACTTCGCGCAACTCCTTCGGATAAACGCCGCGCGCTCGCGCCGCCTCGGCCAAGGCCTGGAGCGCGACGAAGGGCAAAAACAGGCGCTCGATGTGTTGTTCAGCCAAATAGGCCAACAGTCGCACCGGATCGAGGCGCGTTTCGTCAGTGATTAATACGAGCGTTCCTCCGGTCGCCCAGGTGCCGAAAAGCTCCTGAAAATGCACGTCAAAGCTGAGCGGCGTGAATTGCAAGGTGCGCGTGCCGGCACGCGCCGTCGAGGCGACCGTCTGCCAGGCGATTAGATTCGCCAAGGCGGCGTGCCCCATCGCCACGCCTTTCGGCGTCCCCGTTGAACCGGAGGTGTAGATGAGATAAGCGAGCGAATCGGCGCTCGTCCGCGGATGCCGGAGGCGTCGTCGCCATTTCCGCAGCCGTCGCTGACCCACTTAGGCAGATCGTTTGATGGGCAGGGTAGGGGACGAGAGTCTTCAAATTCTCTTGCGTGATCAGCACTCGGGGAGCCCCGTCGGCAAGCATGAAAGCCAAGCGTTCCGCGGGGTAACGCGGATCGAGCGGCAAATAGCCGGCGCCCGACTTTAGCACCCCCAGCACGGCCACCATCGCGGCAACCGAGCGTTCGAGGCAGATGGCGACACGATCATTCTTTTGGACGCCGAGGCGGGCCAATTGGCCGGCGAGATGGTTGGCTCGAGCATCCAACTCCGCGTAGCTGAGATTTTGGTTCCCAAAAATGAGCGCCGGACGCTTCCCGTGTTCTCGAACGGCTTCCTGCCAAAGGGGCAACACGGATCGAGGGGGAGAAGGTAATGGCAAGGCGTAACCCATTGGCGCGGTCGAGCGCTTTCAGCGGAACAAGTCCAATTCGCGCAGCGGCGCGTCGCGGATTTTAGTGCCGCATGCTTGTCACTTGCCAAATATAGCTTTTTACGACGCCGCTGGATGCAGAAAAATGAAGAAAAATCCACGAAGCGCCGCCCACGCGCAAAAAGCTTCGTCACCAGGCTCCGCCTGGTGACGCACTGCCTGCCAGGCTCCGCCTGCACAAAATCGCCGAAGCTTTTGAATGCTCTCGGGAGGTTAGTCGGAAAACGAGGCGGAGCCTCGTGAGCAGTGCGTGACCAGGCAGAGCCTGGTCACGAGGATCTCTGCGGTTGCGCGAAGCCCGCTTTCAGTGCGCGGCTCTTATGGAACTTTGCCTGTCATCAATCCAGTTTCTTGATCATGACCTGCGAGCGTCGCCCGCTCAGATCATAGCGCTGCCGCCTGGCTGCAGGCAAATCATCGGGGCTGCCCAGGCGGAAGCCGCCTTTTTGCACGAAATAATTGACCGCTTGGGTAGAAAGGCAATAGAGGGACTTGACTCCCAGTTCGCGGGCGCGTTCTTCCGCGAAGCTCACCAGCCGCAGACCGATGCCTTGGTTTTCATACTTCTCCGACACGCACACGCAGGCCATCTCGGCCTTCCCCTCGCCCTGCTGGTGCAGCGCCACGCAACCGGCGACGCTGCCATCGACCTCGAAAACGTAGAAGTCGCCGATTTGCCGTTCAATTTCGCCGATCGAGCGGGCCACCAATTCCTCGTTGGCGACACCGGCGCGAATCAGGGCACTGATCGCGCGCGCATCGCGCTTATGCGCGGGACGAATGGCCTGATAAAGGTTCGTGTGGACTAAGGTGCCGATGCCCTCGTTGGAAAACACCTCGCCGAGCAAGCCTTCCTCGACTCGGCCGTCGATGATGTGGATGCGCGGCACCCCCCCTTGACCCGCCTTGACCGCGTTCATCAGCTTGGAAACGCTTACCGGCGACAACTCAAACCGTTGCCGTTTTAAGATCCCTTCCGCCTCATCCACGGTCAATTGACGCAACAGTTGCTCCACCGCGTTGTTATCCCCGAGTTGCGAAACAGGTGCAACCCTCTCCCCTTGTAAAGCAGGTGCAACCCTCTCCCCCCCTTGCGAAGCAGACGCAACTCTCTCCCCCCTTGCGAAGGGGGGGCCGGGGGGGGTCCCTCGGCCAGAACCTCCGCCCGTCGCAACAAGATCCCCGCGGTGTTGGTCAGATAAATGAGCTTGACGGCCTGCAGCGCCTTGGCCACCTCCACGGCCACCGCGTCGGAATTGAGGCGATAGGTGTTGCCTTCGCCATCGCACCCCAGCGGCGGTATCACCGGGATGATGTCGTTGTCCAAAAGCGACCGCAAAAACGCAATATCGACCCGTTCGACGCGGCCGGTCCACTGTTGATCGACTCCCTGGAGAATGCCGGCCGGATGCGCCACCAGCGCGTTGCTACACGCCCCGCGCAAATCGTTGGCCGACAGTCCTTCGAGGATTTCGTGCGTGACGCCGGTGGCGGCGGTCATGGCGAAGCGCAACGTGGGTGCATCGGTGATGCCGGTGCCGTCGATATTCGAGGGGACTGCCGCCGCCGCGTCCGCCAGGCGCCGAATTTGATGCCCCGCTCCATGAACCAGGGCGACGCCGATCCGCAGGCTGCGCAACAGGGCGATGTCGAGCAGCAAGTTGCGAAAGTTGTCGCACTCGACGATGGCGCCGTCGATCGCGATGACGAATATCCGGTCGCGATATTGAGGCACGTAACGCAGCATCTCACGCAGATCAGCTAGCCGAAACATGCGTGCTCCCCGCCGTGGCCTCGACGCTGGGTCGGTGAAGCCACTTCTTCATCTTGGCCAGTTCCTTGTTCCATTGCTCGCCTAAACGCCGCTGGCAAAACGCGCCATAAATCAAATCGAGCGTCTCCAGCAGATGCCGAATTTGCGTCACGCGCTCGTCATGGCGGGCGTGGTCCTCTTCCCCCTCGGGCAAGGGGAGCTTGGCGCCGGTCACGGCCAGCGTCTCGCCTTGCATCGTGAAATCGTAGGTCTGGTCTTGCGCGCACGATCGTCATGCCCACTTTACGCGGCAGTTTGCCTGCCTGAATTGCACGCAGCGCTTCGGGCAGCCTCGTGGGCCCATCGCTGCTGATGCTTTCCTTGCCGGTCTGTCCGCGCGGACATTCGAGTGTCAAGGTTCGCGTCAACATCATGGCGGCTTCCGAATTGTCCCCCAAAAGAATCGTGTCCGATTCATGTTCCAAATAATACCAGAGCCAGAGCAGAAACTCATTGCCGAGAAAGTCGCGGCTGGCCTCGTCGGGCACCCAGGCCAGTTCGTGGGTGTGGCTAGGAACGAAAACCGACGGGGCGGCGTCATCCAACGTACGAGTTTGTTGGCTGAGTTCCGCGTGCTGAAATGCTTGCCGACCGGAGCCTAACAGTTCGATGCCGTGTTCAAACGTCTGCTTAAACAGCGTGTAGAGCCGATCCAAGACGGTTACCGACGTGGTGCCGACCAAAAGCTCATGCGAAGGCGCGTCCCAGAGGACCGGAACGGCTTTGCGGCGCAGGAAGCGCCCATCACCGGCCTCGGTTTCCAGGCGTTCCTTGGCGAGGGCTCGGCGCCTCCTCTTTTTGCCGGCGCTGGGCAGGCCGCTGGGGTTGCGCGGCCGCCAGCCCTTCGAGTTCGACTTGGGTATACGCCCGCAACAGGTCCGCGGGGATCGCCTGGGAATCGATACGCAGAGCGAAGTGCAGCGCGTCGTTGACGACGTTCTTAGCGAGATCGAAACGCGTATCGAGTATGTGATCGCCGGCGATCCAGCCGGCGGAGCTGCCGTCCGCCTCGGCGAGGCGTTGTTTGCCGATGGCATGAGCGGCGAGCTTGTCGAGATGCTCCGGCCCGAACGTGCGCGGTCCCCGGCCGGCGACCTTGAAGCGCATGCAATTGAGCCGACCGGAGAAAAACCCCATGCGCAACTCCCAGGGAGAGACAACCTCCGTTAATTGAAAAAGCGAAAGGATGAAGGACTTGGAAGGGATCGTCCTTCCGCGTCGTTCATCCTTTTTTCGTGCGAATCCGTGGATGTTTCAGCTGCGGTTCCAGCGATAACTGCCGGTAAGGGGGGTAACCGCTTCGCCGTCCTTCTTCTCCATCTCGTTGTGGATGATCGGATGCCATTTCCGCGACCGTTCTTCCGGCCCGACGTAATTCTCGCGAGCCCAGCGCCGCAGACGCAATTCCTCGATAAAATCGAGCTCCGCTTCCATTTCCATCACACCACTACTCATGACACTCCCCTTTTCAGCACAACAGCTCTAAAAACGAGGCCCCCCCTGCAACGGGACGGCGCAGATTAAATATATCGGACCGCCCGAGAACAGCAAGGAGGTTTTTGATTTTCTGCCTTGCTTGAAACCCCCGTTTTGTCGGCTTTTTCGGAATTTTTTGTGAAAAGGGCCCGGATCGACCCATTGCCAAGTTCTTAACTATCTGCTGTTCAAATATTCAGATTGCCCGGCCCGCTGTGTTCTCGCCGAGCCAAGCCGGGCGGAAAATGTTGTCGCAAAATTGCGCACGGCTATTTGGGTTAGCGCACCATCCCCAGTCCATTCGTTCCGGCTGGTGCGTCCGTCGCTGCCGGGAAGAGTTCGGCCAATAGCCAGCTTGAAGCCGGGCACAACCGTCCCGCCGTCGAGGACGTCGTTTTTGGAAAGCACGGTGATTTGCGTCGGTGATTGATAGACGTGAACCTTGCTTCGCGTCGGATGCACGACCCAAATGAGTTGCACGCCGGCGCGGAAATACTCCGCGATTTTCTGCTCCAGTCCCTCCACGTTGTCCGTCGGACTGACAACTTCGACCGCGAGATTGGGGACGACATCCCAGGCATTATCGGTGGCCGGCATCGGGCGATCTTTGGCCCAGCGTTCATACGAAACGAAGGCGACATCCGGCCGCGCGATCGCGATTGATCGGCGCGGGCAAATGGAAGAGCGCTTCCGTGATCGCCCGCCCCAAGTTCTCTTCCGCGAAGATAGCGAGGATTTTTGCGAGGCGAAACGCCGTCCAAGCCGCGAATACGCTCATGGGAGGCGTCCACACGCGTTGGCCATCGATGACCTCATAGAGTTCGTCATCGCCCACGCTGAGGTTCGTCGGAGCGGGAGCCGGTTGCGGAAGTACCGCCGTGTTCATGATTGTCCCTGCCACTCGAATTTACGCCAAAATCCCCCTCACGACCTCGCCCTGCACCAATTCGCGTGGCTGGTTGAGGTGGTTGTACATGATCGTGTGCGGATCGATGCCCACGGAGTGGTAGATGGTCGCCAGCAGGTCCTTGGGATGGACCGGGTTGTCCAGCGGAGCGGAGGCGGTGCTGTCGGAGCGGCCGTGGACGTGGCCGCGGCGGACGCCGGCGCCGGCGATCAGGCCGGTGTAGCAGTAGGGCCAGTGGTCGCGGCCGTCGGCGGTGTTGCTGTTGCCGGAGGTGGAGACGCCGCGGAGGGGGCTGCGGCCGAACTCGCCGACGGCGACGACCAGCGTCTCGCTCAAGAGGCCGCGTTCGTCCAGATCGTTGATCAGAGCGGACAGGCCGGTGTCGAGCATCGGCGCCGCCTGGCGGCGCATGCGGTCGGGCAGGCCGGCATGGCACGTCCCACGAGTGATTGTCGGAATTGGCGACTTTGGGCCAGTTGACTTCGACCACGCGCGTGCCCGCCTCGATCAGGCGCCGGGCCAGCAAGCAGCATTGGCCGAACGTGTTGCGGCCATAGCGCTCGCGCATGGTGCCGGTTTCTTGATTGAGGTCGAAGGCCATCCGCGCCCGGCCCGAAAGAACCAGGTTGAGCGCGGCGCTGTAGTAGCTCGGCAAATCGTAGCGGGCGACGGCGCGTTCGATGTCGGGCATGCCATGCGGCGATCTGCTCGCGCAAGCTGGCCGCGGCGTTCCAGCCGATGAGCGGAGACTTCGGGCCGCAGCTGCAAATCGTCGACGGACACGCGGTCCATCTTGCTCATATCCATGTCGTCGCCGGACGGATACAGGTAATACGGATCGTAGGCCCGGCCCAAGAAGCCGGCGGTGCCGCCTTTGCCGACGACGTTGCTCTCCTGCAACGGCCGCGGCATCATCACGAATGGCAGCGTCGGCTGCGTCGGCGGCTTCAGACGCGCGATGTTGCAGCCGAAGTTCGGGAAATCGCGCGGCGTCGGCGGCTCCAGCTGGCCGGACGGGCTGACCGCGTCCGCCTGGTAGCCGGTGAGCATCTGATAGATCGCGGCGGTGTGATTGAACAGGCCGACCGGCGTGTAGCTCATCGTGCGAATCAGCGTCGTCTTGTCGATGACCTGCGCCAGGCGCGGCAACAGCTCGGTGAAGCGCACGCCCGGCAAGACGGTGTTGATCGTGCTGAACGTCGAGCGAACGCGCTCGGGGACGTTGTCCTTGGGGTCCCACAGATCCAGATGGCTCGGGCCGCCTTGCAGATAGATCAGGATGACGCTGCGGGCCCGGCCAAAACCGGGGCCTTGGCTTTGTAGGCGTGTTGGCGGCCGCTTGGGATTGCGAGCGAAAGATGTCGGCCAGGCTAAAGCCCAAGAGTGCCGAGCCGCCGACACGCAACAGCTCGCGGCGGGTCATGCCGTCACAGGTCGCTTTACCTTGTTGGCCAGGAATCACAAGCATTGCCGAAACCTCCAGGCGGGATAAGGTCAGGTGAGATAACGGACATCTTACCCCGGATGCGCGTTGCGTGAAAGGATAATCTTTAGGCAAATGGCGGCGCACGACGTAGGACAAGCGTCCCGCTTGTCCAAACCGGCGGAACGCCGGTTCTACGAAATCCATTGGCATTCGCGCCGGCAAGCGTTTAATCTTTAGTTAGTGTTTCTTTGGTAAACATTATTTATTTAGAGTCGCCGGATGCTGCGCCGAGTCGGATTTTGTGCAATTCTCTGCTTGTTAAAGTTCGCCAGCGCCACGCCCGGAGAGGACGCCACGCCCGCGAGCGCCGACGTTCAACTCCTTAAATCCGTTGGCATCGCAACAGATACCCCCAGCTTGCTGCAATACTTCCGCAACCGCGCAACCAAGGGCGGGGATTGGAATGACTTGCAAGCCCTGGTGCAGAAGCTCAACAGCAACAAGTATAAGGAACGCGAAGATGCCATGCGCGAACTGACGGCGCGCGGGCCGGATGCTGCTCCCATTTCTACGAGCGGAGATTACGAAAAAAACATCGCTGGAGTCATCGCGGCGCTGCGAGCAAATCATGAAGCGGATCGAGGCCGCCGAAGGCCCGGATCGGGCGGTGGCTGCGGCGCGGCTTTTGGCCGAACGGACGCGACCGGCAGGCAGCCGCCGTGTTGCTCGATTTCGTTCCGCACGTCGAGGATGAGTGGGCGTTAGAGGAAATCTTGGCAAGCCTGGCGACGCTCACGATCCAGCCAAACCAACTGGACCCGAATTTGACGAACGCGCTGCATGACGGACGTGCCGAGCGCCGGGCGGCAGCGACGTATGTTCTGGGCCGCTTCGGCGATCTCGAACACCGAGACTTCGTGCGCGTTTCATTGGCGGATCCCGATGAACTGGTTCGCCGATATGCCCGGCAGTCGCTGGTGGGAAAGCAAACGGGCGCACCTATCACGACTTGGAAGCGAGCGACGAGGCCCTTTTGAAGAAAAACGGCCAAGAAGCTCAGGAGACGGCACTGCTCGACTTCCTGCGACGCCGCACGTTACAGGAGGAAGATCAACAGCGCCTCCGGCAGTGGATCACCGACTTGGGAGCGCCATCGTTCAAAGTTCGCAGCCGGGCGTCCAAGGCGCTTATCAAGCAAGGAATTCCCGCACTGGCGTTTCTCAAGCCGGCGCTGACCTCGGCGGACGCGGAAGTGGTGCGCCGGGCCGGCTTGTGCATCGAGGAAATAAGGCGCGGCCCGGGGCCGGCGCTGCCTGCCGCGGCGATCCGTTTGTTGGCCAGACCGCACGCCGACAAGACGCATTCTCCGGCTGCCGCGATTCGGGTGCTGCTCGGTTATGTTCCTTTTGCCGACGACGAGACGGTGGAAGACGAAGTCGCCGTCGCTTTGACGCTGCTGAGCAGCCGCGAGGAAAAAATCGATCCGCTCCTCCCGGAAGCGCTGCGCGATCCGCTGGCGGCGCGCCGCGCGATGGCTGCGCGGGTTTTGAGCCGGGTCGGCACGGCCGAGCATCAGGTCGGGTTACGAAAACTGCTCAACGACCCGGTGCCGGCGGTGCGCCATGCGCCGCCCAGGGATTGCTTTATGCAAGGGACAAAATGGCCGTGCCCAAGTTGATCGCCCTCTTGAACGAAGCGCCGCCGACTTGGGTTTGGCAAGTCGAGGATACTCTCCAGCGCTTGGCCGGCGCCGCTGCGCCGGCTGAAACGCTCGGCGATGGCACAGCCGAAAAGCGCCGGCTCGCGGCGCTGGCCTGGACGAAGTGGTGGGCAGCGCACGCTTCCACCATGGATCTGGCGCGGCGGGCCGAAGGGGAAGTCTATCAGGGTTTGCTCACGGTGTGCGAGTATGACTCGGCGATCAGCAAACCCGGGGCCAGGTTTGGGAAATGGGCCGCGACGGCAAGCAGCGCTGGAAAATCACCGGCATCATGGGCGCCATGGATGCCCAGGTTTTGCCCAATGGCCGAGTGCTGATCGCCGAGAACTCCGCGGGCCGAGTCACCGAACGCGAGCTCAGCGGCGCCGTCAAATGGGAGTATCGCACGCCCGGCAACAATCCGATCGCCTGCCAGCGCTTGCCCAACGGCAACACGTTTATCGCCACCTACACCCAGGTCATGGAAGTCACACCTGACTTGCGCCAAGTCTATTTGGCCAACCAAGACAACCGCACGCACATCTTTTCCGCTCGAAAAATGCGCGACGGGCAAGTGGTGGTCATGACCGCCCAGGGAATCGTGCGGCGTTTCGATCCCATCACGCGCAAGGAGTCGGTCAACATCAATTTGGGCCCCAACGGCGGTTGGTGCTCCGCCGAGGCCTTACCCAATGGCCATTATCTCGTTGCCACCATGAACAACGGCCAGGTGCGCGAGGTTGACGCCGTCGGCAACACGCACTGGATGATCACCATGCAAGGCGCTTTCCGCGCCACCCGCCTGCCCAACGGCAACACCCTGGTTGCCAGCATGACGACGAGTCAAATCGCCGAATTTGATCGCAACGGCAACCGGCGCTGGGAGAAATCTTGCGAAGGCCGACCCTGGAGCGTGCGCTTTCGGTAAGGTAAACGTAGCCCGGCACTGCGCGTTGTGGTTCCATCCGCGACGGAGTCGTGGTCTACGATTGGTCCACGGTAATACCCCATGCCCGAGTTCGAGCTGGTTCGTCACGACCTGCCACGCGGTCATTTTCGCTTTGCCCTTTTCGATTTTGACGGCACCTTGTCTCTAATCCGCGAGGGTTGGCCGCAGGTCATGATCCCCATGATGGTGGATGTGCTGCGACAAACGGGCACCGGGGAAGACGACGCGGCGCTGCACGCCGCACGTCGAAGATTTCGTGATGCGGCTCAACGGCAAGCAAACGATCTATCAGATGATTCAACTCGCCGAGGAGGTCCGACAACGCGGCGGGCAACCGCTGGACCCGCTCGCCTACAAGCACCGCTATCACGACTTGCTCATGGCACGGGTGCGCGGCCGCATCGAGGCCTTGGCAGCAGGGTCGCGCGACGCCGGAGGAGTGGACGGTCCCCGGCAGTCATGCGCTTTTGGAACGCTTGAAGCGGCGCGGCCTTACCCTTTACCTCGCCAGCGGCACTGATCTGCCGTTCGTCCAGCGCGAGGCGAAGCTCCTTGGGCTGGCTGATTATTTCGGCGAGCACATTTACGGCGCCCAGGATGACTACCGCAACTTCTCCAAGAAGATGGTCATCGAACGTCTTCTCGAAGAAAACAATCTGCGCGGCGAGGAATTGCTCGGCTTCGGCGACGGCTTTGTCGAGATCGAGGAAGTGCGCCGCGTCGGCGGTGTCGCCGTGGCGGTCGCCAGCGATGAGGCCAACCGCCGCGGCGTGCACGCTTGGAAGCGCGACCGCCTGTTGCGCGCCGGTGCGGACATTGTCATCGGCGACTACCGCGGACACCATGAGTTAGTGGATTATTTATTAGGGCCGGAGGCGAACGTAGCCACGGATGTAACACGGATAAAACCCGGATAAGACAAGAAAAGAGCGCGGGCAAGCAACGCTTTTCGTTTTTAACGTATTATCCGTGTTCGATTCGTGTTCAATCCGTGGCTACGTTTTGCATTTTGTCTTCAATCAGTGAGCGGGGCTTGCCAGAAACTCGCGCACGGCACTTTGATGCAGTTGCAGCAGCCGTTTGGCCATTGGCCCGGGTTGACCCTTGCCAATCGGTTTGCCGTCAACAGCTACCACGGGCACGACTTCCGACGTAGTCCCCGAGAGAAACAGCTCGTCCATCTTGAACAGATCATCGCGGTTTAGTGTTTGCTCGAACACGGCGATCGCCGGCCTTGCGGGCCAGGCGGGTGAGGAAGTTGCGCGTGATGCCGGGCAGGATGTTGGCCTTGAGCGGCGTCGTGTACAACGTGCCGTCGCGGACCGTGAAAAAACTGCTGTGCGACGCTTCCGACAGGGTGCCGTCGGGCAGATAAAGCAGCGCTTCGGAGGCATTCGCCTCGGTCGCCGCCTGGTTGGCGAGCACATTGGCGAGCAGGTTGGTGGACTTGATGTCGCAGCGACCCCAGCGAATATCCGGGTGAGTGATGACGCGCGTCCCTTGGCAGCGCATCTGGGCGGTGGGGCCGTCGTCATAATCTTGCACAAACAGAAATTCCAGTGGCGCGGCATCGGTGGGAAACGCATGCCGGCGCGGCGCGGTGCCGCGCGTGACCTGCATGTAAACCATGGCTTCCGTGAACCCGCCGGCAGCAATCGTCTGCGCATGCGCTCTCGCAAGCGCTCGATGTCCACACCACCGATGCGGATCGCTGCCAGACTGTTGCGCAAACGCTCGAAATGCTCGACTTCCAACCAGGGCCGCCCTTGGTAGAGCCGAAGGACTTCGTAGATGGCGTCGCCAAACAGAAAGCCGCGATCCTGGGCGGACACTTTGACCTCGTCCAGCGGCAGCAATTCACCGTTTATATTCGCCAGCGGCAACGGCATCAGAACACCTCGTGGTTTCGTAGGTTAGGTTTCCAACCGGACCGTTAATAAGGATAATCGCGCTAAAAATAACGGACAGGTTGGAAACCTATCCTAGGGAATTGGCCACGGGCAACGTGATCGTGATCTTCGTGCCTTTGCCCGGTTCGCTCTCGATGTCGATGGTGCCGTTGTGGCTTTCCAGGATTTTACGAGTGATCGGCAAGCCGAGACCGGAGCCTTGGGGCTTCGTGGAGAAAGAAGGGCTTGAAGATATTGGCGAGCACTTCGGGAGCGATCCCTTCGCCGGTGTCGATGATGCTGAGACAAACCTTGTTCGGCGGGTTAGTGCCGGCGTCGCGCGTCGGCGCTTTCAAGGGCCGCTTGGATCGTAATCGATCCGCCGCGCGGCATGGCCTGCTCGCAATTGAGCAGGAGATTCAAGAGCACTTGTTTGAATAACTCTTTGTCCAGAAGAACTTGAGGAAGATCAGCCGGGGCAAAGACCTTGATGTCGATATTGGCGGCATGGGCGGTCGGGGCGAAAAAGTCCACCATGTCTTCGAGGACTTTGCTCAAGTCGGCCGGTTCGAGTCTTAATTCTTTGATGCGGGCGAAGCGAAGAAAATCGTTGGACACCTCGAGCAGCCGCTGGCATTCGGATTGCAACCGCTGGACGCGCTGCAGCGCGCGGCGTTCGCGCTGGGTCTCGGGCTCCTGAAACTCTTCGCCCAAGAGCTCGAGGTTGAGACTCAGGGTGCCGAGATGGTTCTTGATTTCGTGAACAAACCCTCCCGCCAGTTCGGCGAGGAGGGCATATTGGTCATTGGACATGCTCAGCCGCGTTGCCAATCCAAGCGCGGCGCGTCGGCCCACAATTCTTCCAGCGCGTAATAGCCGCGCGAATCTTTATCGAAGACATGCACGACGATGTCGCCGTAATCTTGGATCACCCAGCGATTGGCCTCATAGCCGGCGATCGACAGGCGTTTTTCGCCTTCGGCCGCAAGCGCGGCATCGATTTCCTCAGCCAGCGTGTGTATTTGGCGGCGGCTGGCGCCGGTGGCCAGCACGAAGAAATCATAGAGAGGTGTGATGGCACGCATATCGAGGACAAGAATGTCTTTGCCCTTGTTGTCCTCGGCAATGCGGGCACAAAGAAAGGCGTGCTCCATGGCAACCTGAGCACGGGAAATGGGTTGTTCCAAAGCGGTGCTGTTCAATGGACCTCCTTCGGATAATGCGTTCCGGCGTGGGAGGTCCGCCGGCCCATAGCCGGCTTTCCCAGATTGCCCCAAGTGGTTGTCGTGGGTCACCTCCAAGCCGAATAACTCAAACCCTTGTCACGCTGCTGGGCATGCTCAAAACGGCTGCCCGGACGGAGAGTCCAAGCAGCCCTATATCCATCTTCTCGCCGGGCCAGCACGGCGTCAAGTAAATTCGCGGTGAAGAACTCATATCTTTTTAGACGCACGCTCGCCTGTCTAGGTTCGCCAGATTCCCAGGTTTTTTTGGTCAGCTCTCAAATGGCCTAGGCGTCCGCCGTGCCCTTGGTTATAAGCGTCCAGTCAAGGAAACGTAGGCGGCCCTTGTTGCAAGGAGGCGACGCACATGCACAAATACTTGTGGAGCGGCACGCTGGGGATCGTTGTGGCCGGCACCAGCCTTTACGTGGCCGCACAACATGCCGCGCGGTATCCCCACTCGTTCGTAGGCCGGTGCGCCATGACGGTTTACCACATGTGGGACCCGCTGTTGGCTCCTTCTGACGAGGATAAACCGGTCGGCCAAGTGGCCCAAGCCGAGGCCCCGGTTCGCGTGCAGATTTCAGCGGTCGCTGAGCCGATCGAGCCAATTGTCGTCGAGCCGACCGACCAAGAACCGCCACTGGCCCTGCCTCGTTTATCGCCGGAAATCGCCGCCGCCATCGAACGCTTGCGCGGTGAGGAAGAAAGCGAAGCGCCGCCCAAGGCGTTTGGCAGTCCGGGCGCAGCTTGCACATGCCCTACGCGGACGACGAATTGAACTTTACTCTTGGCGTGGCCGGTGCGCTGTCCCTATCCGCTCCCTATGGCAGCTTCTTGTTGCCGCTCTCACTGGCACTTCATTTGCAACAAGAAATGTGAGGAAGGGTTGATTCATGGAAGATTTCTCCGTTTTCAGGGGAATCACCATGGCACATGCAATTAATCCTTATGAGCGTCGCGAAACCTCACCTATTTCTTCCTTCGCCGGGCCGGCGCACCAAGCGAACGCAATCCTCAATGTCGCCTTCGTCGTGTTGCCCTTTATCGCGGGGCTCGACAAATTCTTTCATGTGTTAGTTAATTGGGATATGTATCTCGCGCCCAGGCAGCGCAGGTTTTGCCAATTAGCGGTCATGACTTTATGTTGGTGGTCGGCGTCATTGAAATGGTAGCCGCCGTTATCGTGGCGCTGAGGCCAAGAATTGGCGCCTACATTGTCATGTTGTGGCTCTGGGCAATCGTGATCAACCTCCTGCTCATTCCGGGCTTCTACGATATCGCCCTTCGCGATTTTGGTCTGTCGCTGGCGGCGCTTGCGTTCGCCCGGCTAAGCCAAGATTTTAATCCGCGGCCATTGGGCTTTTAAGCGACCATTGACTACCAACCCAGCCCCTTCGTGGTCAGTCGCACCCGGCCAATGCGGTGGTTGATGCAGACATACATCGTTTGCCCGTCGGCATCGCCAAAGCAAAGATTGGCCGTGCGGTCGCCAGTCAAAAAGCGGCCTAGCAGTGTGCCGTCGGGAGCCATGACGCAGACGCCGCCTGGTCCCGTGGCGAAAATGTTGCCCTGTGCATCGCATTTGAGCCCGTCTGGTCCGCCCGGCGGCACGGGCTTGGCCCATGTTTTGATGTCCACGAATATCTTGTGCGACCCGGTCGTACCGTCTTCATTGACAGGAAAGACCACCCAGGAATTGCCATTCGTCACGTATAGTTTTTTCGCATCCGGCGAAAGCGCAATGCCATTGGGCCGCAAGTCCTTCGCCACCAGCGAAACCTTGTGGTCCTTGCCGCTGATGCGAAATACTCCCTGAAAATCCAATTCCCGCTTGGCGCCTTTGGCGAGCCCATAGGGCGGGTCGGTAAAGTAGATGTCGCCGTTGGGATGAATCGTGAGGTCATTGGGGCTATTGAGCCGCTTGCCCATATAGTTATCGCACAGTATCGTTTTGGTGCCGTCCTTTTCAAGGCGCGTCACGCGGCGATCCCCGTGCTCGCACAAAACCAGCCGTTGCTCGTTGTCCAGCATGAGGCCGTTGGAGCCGGGTTCGTCGCCGGGCTTGCCGCCGCGCGGCATGGAACCCGTGTAGCCGGACGGCTTGAGAAACACCGAGGTGCCCGATCCCCGCTGCCATTTGACGACGACGTTGTTGGGTATGTCCGAGAACAGCAGGAAATTGCCTGGCTTGTACCAAACCGCCCCCTCCGTCCAAATGAAACCGTCGGCGATCTGCTCAAGCGCGGCATCCGGCGGCACCAGAGCATCGAAACGCTTATCGAGCCGCTGAACCGTGCCGATGATTTTTTTCCCCGCCTTCGCTGCATCTTGGGCGGTCGCGTGATTAAGAGCCAATGCACTGCTGGCAACCGCCATGGCAATAGTCGCCACACCGGTCCAATGTAACCGCTTCATGGTGAGTCACTCCCTGGGACTTATAAAGCAATCCGATGGCGGCCACATATACCACGCGCAGGGGCCCGCGACCGCAAAAATCAATCTGATCACTTTTTTTCGTCTTTTTCCAACTTCAATCGGATTCGTTGCCATTTCACATCCGACATAGCCGATTACTCGGAGGGATACCGTGGGGCCGTATGAGGGAGCGAAAAATGGCCTATTCACCCGGAGAACTTTTTACGGACAAGTTCATCGGAGCGCCTCCAGACCTGGATTCACACCCATCACACCGTCTATCCAAGGTTGCCGCCTCAGGGCATCTATTTCGAATCCCTCGTTGAGCGAGCGTTTCTGCATTCAGGATGGCCACGCGAGGTTGTAGTTCTGGAAAATCCGAATAGTCCGCGGGCGGATATCAAAATCGGCGATACGCGATTGTCGCTGAAGACGGAAACCGGCCGAGTTACCCGCAAAAATAGTATCGCGATTACCAAGCTCTGCACCACGGAAACGGGAGATTGGACATCGACGGCGCTTATTGCACATGCTTTGGCTCATTTGAGTCGATACGAGGGAATTCTAATGCTGCGGGCGGTTTGGGGGGACGGCGAAATCGCTTATCAGCTAGTGGACATTCCGATCAGGCTCCTTCTGAAGATGAAAAGCCGTGCCGCTGTGGAAGTCGGACGCCGAACCGGTAGGCGGAGCCTTGGCTTCGATGTCCAGGAGAAAGGAATCGTCCTCTACCATATACATTTCGACGGGGCGGACGGAAAATGCCAGGTGCGCGGTTTGCGAGTCGATCGCTGCCTGATGCTGGCGGAATGGAAGCAGCCGATCTTGGAGTAATCATTCGCATTTCTTTGACTTTCGAAATACCAGCCAATAGCAATGATGGCGCCGCGCGTGATGTGCCTTCTTCCAGCGGGGGTCGGTAATCGGGCCTTTCCGGATTTTGACGATGCAATCGCAAGCCGTAAATCCTACTGCCACCGCGGCACTCAGGAA
This sequence comes from uncultured Planctomycetota bacterium, assembly GCA_963750865.1. Taxonomy (GTDB): domain Bacteria; phylum Planctomycetota; class Planctomycetia; order Gemmatales; family Gemmataceae; genus CAVVSQ01. The sequence continues at coordinate 1,300,837 of CAVVSQ010000001.1, read as the reverse complement.
CTCTACATGCGCCCATTGAAACCGATGGCCATGCACATAATCCGCGATCTTGCAAAATAAAACTCCGTCCTTTTTGAGAACACGATAAGCCTCGTTGCAAAAAGGGGGATACATGTGAGTGAAATTGTACCCCTGTTCCGGCGATGCCTTAAGGACAAGGCCGAAGCGTTTATTGAAATCCTTCTTTTTGTCTTTGCCTTGATTGGGAATGTGAGGCGGGTCGTACACCACTACGTCGAACGAATTGGCTTCGAACGGCATGTTCGTATTATCGCCAACGACATCGGGGTTGTTTTTCGGATCGATATCCAGGCCGAGGATGTTCCGCCGACTATTCACCCAAAAGCGTCCGGTATTGACCGTGGCGTCAAGGATCTTGACTGGTGGCTTATGCGGGTAAAAATCCAGCATCCGCTCCAACAGTTCAGCGTCGGTTCCCTCCCAAATCGAGGGAAGCGGGGTGTAGGTGCCCTTGTGCCTTGCTTATCACCTGTGGCGATTTCAGGAAAAAGCAATCCATTGACGTGAGTATTCCGCTTCGGCATGACGCTTCTCGCATGGGCCTTATGCCTGTACAAAAGATCATTTTATCAGTCGCGCCGGCATTTGGGGTGGCAAGAATTGTTAAAGTTATTGTTTCTCCGCTGCCACCAAAAATCCGAATGCTCGCCATCCACCTAGTAGCCAAGACACCCCCATCTCGCCGTCGGAACGTAGGCTCACCGGCCGAACGGCGCGAACCTTGAAGCCCGCCGCTTGCAAGGCGCGCACCATTTCCCGCCGCGTAAAAAGGTGCATCGTCATCGGACCAATACCCTCATGGGCGGGCATCAAAAAATCGCCGCGTCCCTGATTGTGCCAAAGCAGACGGCGGCCGGCGCGCGTCCAGAGATGGAACCAGCGATTGTGCGCATGCACGACGAACGTCCCGCCGGGCCGCAGGATGCGATGGACGTGCCTCAAAAAGCGTCGCCGATTATCCTCTCCCTCGATAAGCCCCAGCGTGCTAAAAAGGCACGCAGCATGATCGAATGCCTCATCGTCGAGAGCCTCCAACTCCACGAGATTCGCCTGGATGAGGGGAATATCGATGCCGATATCGGCGGCCTTGGCCCGCAGGACGCGCAACATCTCGGGCGATAAATCGACGCCGGTCGGGCGGTAGCCGTTTTGCGCCAAGGCGATGGCCAAGCGCCCGGTGCCGCAGCCAAGGTCCACGAGCGAACCCGGCGGCTGGCACTGCTCGAGCACGTACTCGATATCGAGCGCTAGAAGCGGCGTATTCGCCAGTCGCTCGTCATAGGCTTGGCGCGCTCGCGGGATCATGTAAATGATCCCAAAGCGCGCGCGAAACGCCCGGCGGCAGTTGCCAGTCGGCGGTCATGATGCACGATTATTAAAGAGCCGCGCACGCAGTAAGCGGGTGATCCCGGCGCACGAATCCAAACCGCTTACTGCGTGCGCGGCTCTTTGGTTTACTTCAATTCCTTCACCTCGAACTTGCGGATCTTCACGACGCTGCCGTAGTTGTGCTGCTGAAAGGCGAAGTGGCCGGTCTTGTAGGTGTTGGCATGGTCGTCGTATTCATAGAGCAGATCGCCGTTGACCCACACCCAGATGCGGTTGCCGACCGCTTTGAGTTGATAGTTGAACCACTCGTCGGGCTTGTGCAATTGCTTGAAAATCTTGACGTGATTGTAGACGCTCCCCGTGCGGACGGGGTCGCTATGCGTGGCGTTGACCTGGGCCTCGTAGCCGTTGGGAAAGCCGGGGCCGAACGCGGTGCGGAAATAAAAGCCGCTGTTGCCCTTGTCGCTGATCATGATCTCGGCCTTGGCCTCGAAGTTTTTGTAATCGTCGCGCGGCGTGAAAAGGTGGCTGACGTCTCCTTCGCCGACGATCATGCCATCGACGACCTTCCAGGTGCCCTTGTTCTTGGCATTGCGATTGCCGTAGGAAATCTTCCAGCCATCCAAATCTTTGCCATTGAAAACCGCGACCCAGCCGTCCGCGTTTTTGCCGCCTGCCCGCGTCGCCGGCAGCGGCGCGTCCATTATGAACATGGTAAACAACAAGCCAACGATCAAAAGACGTTTCATGGGAGAGCAACTCCTTGAGATAAATAGGCGCCTGATTGCCGAATCAATCGCGCGACAAATTACTTCTATCAATTCCGCCACTGGCTTGCGATTGAAAAACGCGGATTGTTCGCCGTTTAAATCTTCACCTTCTCCGTCCCCATCTCCGCAAACACTTGATCCAGTTCATCGGTCGCCATCGTTGTCGACGTGGGCAAGGAATCCGGCGCGTCGGCGTACGTCGCTGCCGCGGACGCAACCGGCGGAAAAGCGATCGTCACCGTTGCCGTCGTTGAAGCCAATACCACATTGACGGAACTCGACAGCGTGATCGTGAAGGTCACATTTCCATGGGCGGCCGCGTCGGCGAGGATGGTGACCGGAATATCGACACTCGTTTCGCCCGGCGCAATCGTGATGTGCCCGTTGGTTTGAGCGACGTAATCTGTGCCCGCCTTCGCAGTCTTATCGCTGGTGCTGTAATAAAGCGTGATCGCTTGCGCCGCCGGGCCATTCAGGGTCACGGGCACGTAAGCGACCATCGTGCCCGCGCTCGGACCGGCCACACTGAAATCGGCGATGCTGACCTTGGTCGCCGCCGCCGCCGTAGCCTGCACGATCGTACCCGTCGCCGTTTTTCCACCCGCGTCGAGCGTGGCATTGAACGCCGACCTCAGCACCACCGAGAACGTCTCCGGGTCGGTGCCATCGGTCGTATCGCCATTGACGGTGATCGCAATATCCATCGACGGCGGCGTGTTGGCGGTGGCCCCATGCGCGAAGGCGGGGAAAATGACGCGATAGTTGCTCACGCCGCGATAATCCTCGCCGGCTTGAGCGGAGCCGTTGCGGGTTTGGTAGTAGATCGTGACTGGCTTGGGCGAGACGCCGTTGAGGGCGATGGTGAAATAATAAGGGGCGGTCGTACCGGGAGCGGGTTCGGTGAGGGAGGCGTAGCCGGACTTGTAGGTGATGCTGGCCCTGGGCGGCGCGATGGTGCCGGTGTTCGTGGACACGAAGGTGTAGGAGTAATTGCCGCCGCCGTTGCCATCGTTCACGGTGCCGAAGGGAGTCAGTTTTATGCCGGTGCCTGGATTCGGATTGGCGTAAACTTCCTTGAAGATGGGAGTGTCGCCGCCTTGTAAACCCATTACGGTTGGCAGTGCCGCGGCGGCGATGGTGCCATCGTAAACTTTGGTGTTGGCGGAGGCGGTGACGGTCAGCGGCGCGGGGGTGATGCTGGCGGTCGCGCTTGGCGGAGCAACCACGTAGTCGTTGGCCTGTGGACCGGTAAGCGCCAAACCGGATATTGTAACGGGGGTGGCGGTGCCCACGGTGGGCGAGGCGAACGTGCCGACGGCGACGCTAGGGTCCAAGCTGACGGTATCGCCAGGGAGGATGCCGGACAATGAGGCGCTCGTGATGTTCACAGTGGCGGCGGTGGTGGCGTCGTAGGTTTTGTCGGCGGCGGTGATGTTCGCGACAATGGTAAGAGGAAGCGGTGAGACCGTGAGGCCGCCGGGCAAGGTGCCTTGGCTGGTGCTTAACGTGCTGTCCGCGGAAGTGAAAACTGCCCGAATGGACTGTGCACCGGGGGAGGCCTGCAATTGCTTGGCCGCAGTCGTCAATGTCCAGGTGGCGGCGTTGGCGCCGCTCGTCTGAAAGATGCCTTGACCAAGATCGGTGCCGGTGGTGTCGTCGATGAAATCGACGTGCCCTTTTGCTAACGCTGCGCTTGTGCCTCCGTTCGGCGCGGTGACCTGCGCGTTAAATGTGACGGACTGGTCATAAAGCGAAGTGCTGGCGGACGCGGAGATAGCGGTGGTCGTCGGCGGCAGGACGGTGAGCACCACGTCATGGGCTTTATTGCCCGAATAGGTGATCGAGGCGCTAAGCGGTGAGCCGAGGAAGTTGGGAATCACCGCGCCTTCGGGTAGACCGTTGAACGTGCCGACTATCGGGGGAGTGCTAAAAGTTTTGACAATCGTAAACGTCTGGCCCACGAGGGGAGCGAGGGTGCCGCTCAGTTGCAGGTTCACGCCGGTCAAGTTGATTTTAGCCTGTTGTACCGTTAGCTGATTAAAGCTGTTGTCGGCGTTAAAAACCAGGGCGAAGTTGGAGGCGGGACCGAAATCCAGACCAGTGCCGTTAATGTAGTTTACTATGAATCCAATTGGGCTATTTAGCGGGGTGCGAATTGCGCCCGTCGCTCCAGGCGTGAGCGTAATCCCACCGAATGTGGTGCTCAAGGATTGCTCTTGGAGATTGATGTCCCTCCCCGAGGCCAAGCTGAGATGGCTAACGGATGGCAAACCAAGATTGAGGCGGCTGCCGAGCGTTAAGTCGCCGGAATTGGCATCACCAATTTGAAGATTGCCGCCAATCTGGTGGCTAAGCAAGAAGTTGCCCGGTGCGAACGGGGGGTCGGTGGAACCAAGATTGATCGGCAAACCATTGGTGAGCGGTAACAAGGAAATTATTCCGCCTTGGGCGGAGAGTGCGCCGGTTGTGATGGTGTCGCCGAATATTGTGAAACGCGCTCCCTTGCCGCTGGAAAAGATGGTCCCACTGCCGAGAGCCACGGCGACCGCGGCTTGGTTAGCCTGCCCCCTGATGGTGACATTTCCCGTGGTCACCGCGACAGTGCCGCTTACCGTGACGCCCGACCCGGTTCGCGCCGTGCCGGTCCCTTGAATGGTGACGTTGCCGCCGCTCACAAACACATTTTGCTCGATGTCGACGCCTCCGACGGAACTGATTAATTGCACGTTCCCGCCCGAGCCAATTTGGCCGCCGGCCACGTCGATGCCATAATCAGCCTGGAGGCCGCCGCCGCCTTGCCCGGTAACTTGTATATTGCCCGTCGTCGCGTCGATGGAGCCGCCGGTCAAGTAGACACCAACACTCCGCCCGAGTTGCGGCGGTCCGCCAATGCCGGTAACGGTCACATTGCCGCTGCCGCCGGCAAGTATTTTCCCGTTGGGGAGGTTAATGGGACCGGCTTGGCCGACGAGTTGTATGTCACCGTTGTTGGTGGTGATCGTGTCAGTTGTTGTAATGCCGGTCGCCCCCTGGATAAAGATGCTTCCGCTACCTCCGGCAGTGATCCCCTGGCTCAGCCTGCCCGGCACCCCAAGAGTGACGCCGCCAACGCCGGCAATGATTCGAACATTGCCGCCGGCAGTGGTGAGTTGACCCCTTAAATCGACGCCCGCGTTTGCGGTGTTGCTCGGAGATGCGGCGCCGGCGATCGAGAGAGTGCCGGCCCCGCCAACATGGATTTGGCCAAGATCCACCGTGACGCCGGCGCCGTTGCCCGTCGTGGAGTTGCCATCGATGCCGTCGAGTTCGATATTCCCGCCGTTCGAAGAAATCGTGCCGGAAGACCAGACACCGGCGACATTGGTGTTTCCGGCGTTTCCACCGGTGCCGGTAATTACGATATTCCCCGTTTCGCTTGCAACCGTTCCTTGGAGTATAAACACGCCGGCATCAACGCTGTTGCCATTGCCCCCTACGCCCTGAAGCGTGATTGCTCCGCCGCCGGTGCTTTGCACCTTGCCGGCGATTTGCACGCCGCTGAATGGGCCGCTGGTCGGCGCGGTTTGCAGGTTGCCCCGCAGGGTCAGATTACCGGAAGTGCTGGTGATGGATGCACCAAAAGGCACAAGCACATTCCGCGCGGTCGCCGCTTGCAAATTGAACGTGCCGAACTGACTGCCGCCGTTAAACGTGATGGCTCCTGAGCCGACGTGACTTAAGCTAACGCTGAAATTATCTGCATATGGGTTCGATCCGCTGTCGTTGAAAGTGACTGAGTCATTGGCCCCTTCATCGACGATGTCGATGCTCGAATACTGCGCGATCCCGACAGCGGTTAACACGGGTGACGTAGTGCCGAAGCCCGAAGTGGCCAGCCCCTTAAAAGCCGCGCCTTGGTTGGCCGGGTCCGTGAGACTTCTGGCGACGAGACCTTGGTTGGTGCTGAACGCATAGCTACTGCCCTTCGAAACGATGGAAAGGCTTTGATTGGCACCGAGGGCGATAAATAAAGTGCGTGTGCCAAAATCGCTTATCGATCCCGGCGTCAAGGTGATGTTGGCCGCGACTTTCGGAGCCAGGAGCGCGTAATCGCCTGTCTTGGCGCCGATCAGCGACAGGCGCGAGACAACAATCGGGCTGTTATTGGCGGGGCCCGGATCGGCGAAGGCTCCCGACGCTCCCGTGGTCACCAAGGCAACATCGTCGCCGCCGATAGCGCCCCCGAGCGCCGCGTGCGTCACATCGACGTTTGCCGTTGCCGTGCCATCGTAAGGCTTGTCGGCGGCGGTGATTCCGGTGACCGTGAGAGGGGCCGGTGCAATGTTGGCAGCGAGCGTCGTGGCCGTTTGGCTGAATTGATAATCGACCGCCTGCGGTCCGCCGAGCGTTAGTCCGCTCACCGTAACGGCAATGCCCGTGCCGGCATCTTTGGTCGCGAAGTTGGCACTGGCGCTGCCGGTGCTCAAAGTCACGCCATCGCCACCCAACAATCCGGCGAGTATCACGCCACTGGTATCAAGGGTCGCTACCGTGGTTTGATCATACACCTTGTCCTTGGCGGTCAAGCCCGTGAACGTTAACGGGATTGGCGAAACGGTGAGTCCGCCAGGCAAGCTGCCGAAACTGCCAAAAAAGCTTAATGATGCCGGTGTAAAGACGGCACGTATGTCATCGGGACCATTGCCCGTGCGTTGTAGCAACCTGGGCGGCACCGCAAACGTCCATGTGGCACTGTTTGCCCCGCTGACCGCTGGCACGCCCGCACCCAAGGCGGCGCCGGTCGTGAAGTCGATAAACTCGACTCTGCCCACGGGAGTGCCGGCGCTAGCTGTCACCGTCGACGTAAACATGTCGGCCTGGCCGTATCTCAAACTGCTCGCAGAGGCGGTCATGGCGGTGGTCGTGGAAGTTGCCGTGCCTACCTTGATCACCACGTCGTTGCCATCTCCCCCCGCATAGGAGATGACGGCGCTGAGCGGAGATCCCAAAAAAATTCGCGATGACCGAGCCTTCGGGCAAGCCGTTGAATGTGCCGATGATGGGATGACTGCCGTTGTTTCGAACAATGGTGAACGTTTGCCCGTCGGCCGGCACGAGCGTGCCCGATAACGCCAGATTTACGCCCGTTAAATTGACGTCGCCGGTGACATTCAGCTGGCCATATTGCGTGCTCTGGCCGCTGCCGGCCAAGTTAATGGCGAGATTCGAACCGGGGGCGAATTGAACTGCTGCTGGGACAGTATCGACGGTTGCCCCGGGGCTCAAGGCCGTGACGGCTCCGCTGCTGCCATTGTGCAGAGTAAGCGTGCCTCCGTCCGTGTTGATTGCAACGGAGTCGAAGATGATATCGCTCCCCGAGGTCAAATTGACATTGGTGGGCGAGGGAAAAATCACGTATCCGTCCACCGTGATGGCGCCGCTCGCGCTGGTGCCGATATTCACGGTTTTCGCCGTGATGGAGTAAAGATCGAACCCATTAAAACTCAGGGTACCGAAAATTTCAGCGCCCATGTAGATCGGCATGCCCGCTGTAATGGGAATGAGGTTTACAGTCCCCGCTCCCGCGTCGATGGTTTTACCGCCAGTGGGTGAGAGCGCAACGATTCCGTCCGCCGCAATTGTGATCATTCCATTGGCCGCCCCGGTGGCAATGCGGCCTAAGTTGTCCATCGTCACGGTCCCTTGGGGCGTTCGCAGGTTGACGTTCCCGCCGTACGCGGAAACCGTCGCATTATTCATATCCAGGCCGCCATTCGCTTGAACGCTTAAATTGCCCGCGCCGCCTGCGACTATTTCCCCGCCAACAAGTGACACCCCGCTATTGCTGTCGGAGTCGCCCGTAGATCCTCCCGTACCAACGACCATCACATCTCCCCCGCTGGAGGAAATCTGCGTCCGCACGAGAACGCCGATCCCACTTCCACTTGCCGAGGTCGTGCTGCTTCCCTCGACCGAAACATCGCCGATGCCGCCAGCCGTTATCGCCCCACTAGTGACATAGACGCCGGTCCCTCCCGCCGAGCTCGAGCGCTTGTCCGGTCACGTCGACATCGCCGCCGCTGGAATTGATGGTGCCGCCAATCATGGCAACACCATATGGGCTGGAAGGTGCGCCGCCGGCCGCTGAGCCGGAAACGGTCACACTGCCAAGGCCTCCAGCGGTAATGAGCCCGCCAGAATCAACCTCGACACCGGCGTTGGTTCCATGAGTGCCGGCCACCTGCACATTCCCGCCGTTCGATGTAATCGTGCCTGCCACCAACACGCCGTCATTGAAACCACCGGGCTGGCCATTAAACTGGCCCGAGACACTGAGTATCCCGGTGCCGCCATTGATGGTGCCGCGCACCACGACGGAACCGATAGAGGCGAGCGTCAGGTTGCCTGAGACCGTGGTTAGCGTTCCATCCACACCAAGTCCGGCATTTCCGTAAATCGAAATATGGCCCGAGCCGGTCCGAACCGAAATACCGGTTTGGATCGTGGCAAAGCCGGTGGTGGTGGCGTCGAGACTGGCGGCGCCGAAATCAGTGGTTCCCAGAAATAAAATGGGCCCCGCGGCTGCATTGCTCAAGTGAACGTTGAAGCTGTTGACATATGCATTAGTGCCGCTGTCGCTAAATGTGACCGAATCGTTTGCGCCCGCATCCGTAATGTCGATGCGGGAATATCGTGCTAATCCGGCACCTGTCATTGTCAAGGCATGGCTTCCAAGGCCGCTAAAAGAAGCGCCTGCATTGGCCGGATTGGCGGCGTTAACGGCATTGAATGTTTGATTAGAGGTAAGACTGTAACTGGTGCCGTTGGAAACAATCGCGAGGCTCTCTTGCTGTTGTAAGGAAATAGCAAGAATGGCCGAACCGCCATCGCTAATCACCGCCGGCGCCAGCCGGTCCTCTAGCTGCTGTAGTCCTGGTCGCGCATGTCTTTTCGCGGAAACAATCCGTCCGCCGGCGCACCGCGGCTTGACCAGAGCGTGGTGGCAGGAGTTGAAAAGCTCGTCGAGGTAGCGACGAATCGAGCGCAAGCGGCGCATGGGGCAGGCCCTGCAGAGGCGGAGGTCAGTCGACTCAAAGACGTGCGAACCGGGACGTGATGGCCCATGCGCCGCACTTTTTCAGATCGGATTATCAGGCGACGAATGGGGCGAGGCAAGGGAATTCTTGGGATATCCTATCCGCGGGATTCGGCGTACCTCATCCCGCGGCTTGAAATTATTTGGAATCGAGTTCAAGCCGCAGGATGAGGGTACTCCGAATCCCGCGGATTCTATCACCCGCTCGAACACGCCAGCCGGTAGAGAATCTCGCTCGCCGCCTCCACTTCATCGAGCGGCACCCATTCATCGGCGGTGTGGGCTTTGGCGATGTCGCCGGGGCCGAAGACCACTGCGGGGATGCCGGCTTTGGCGATGGTGGAGGCGTCGGTGCCATAGGGGACGGGGTGAACGTGGTGTTGGCCGCGACTTTTGTCGATGGCGCGGCCCAGCAAGGCAATCAATTCGTCGGCGCCGAGGGGGCTTAACGCCGGCATGCTCATCCAGGGGGCGGGGCAGTCGTAGGGAAAATCAACGCCGGCATTTTCAAGAAACATGCGCAGGTCGGTGGTCGCCTGGTGGGCGTCCTCGCCGCCGATGAGTCGGCGGTCGATTTCGATGCGGCACAATTCGGGGACGGTGTTGACGCTGGTGCCGCCGTCGATGCGGCCCACGCTTACCGTTGCCGGGCCCAAGAGCGGATCGACGCTTGTTTGCCTTAGGTGCTCGTTATATTTTTCGATGGCGGCGAGGATGCGTGCCATGCGGTAGATGGCGTTGATCCCCTGCTCGGGGCTGGACGAATGACACGCCCGGCCGGGCACCGTCAGGACCCAGCGGGCGACGCCCTTGTGCGCGTTCACGATGTCCAAGCCGGTCGGTTCCGCGATCACCGCCATGTCGGCCTTGATCCCACACGCGACCAGCTTTTGCACGCCGAGAAAGGTGTGCTCCTCGTCAACGGTGCAGGCCATGATGACGTTAGCGGCTCCCGGCGGCTTGTCGCGTGCCAGGCGAGCGAAGCGGCCAACATGGCGGCCATGCCTCCCTTGATGTCGCAGGAGCCTCGACCGTAGAGGCGGTTGCCGTCGATGGTCGCGCCGAACGGCGGGACTGTCATGTTGTCGATGGGCACCGTGTCTTGGTGCGCCTCGAAGAGGATGGTTCGACAGGCTCCAGGCGAACTGTGGCGGGCGACAATGTTTGCTCTGCCGGGGGCGACGGCTTGACGTTCACAGGGCAGCCCCGCCTCGCGGAAAAACTGCCCGAGATAATCGGTGACGCGATGCTCGAGCGTGATCTCCGCCGGCAGCGGCCGACCCATGGGGTTGACGCTTGGGAGTGACACCAGATCACGAACAAGGCGGGTGGTTTCAAGCATGGGTCAAGGCTTTCCGCGTTTCGAGCCATTGAGCCGCCGCATGCGACTCACGCAGCACGGCTCGGGAGAGCCGTGCCACAAAAAAACTATTGGCCCACGAAAAAGATACTCACCAACAACACCGCGAGCACAAACAACGTCAGTGAGATGTAAAGATAATCGCGTTGCCAGGCAAACGCTACCACGGAAAAGGCGACGCGTGCCACGGGAGTGGCGATCAGCAGCAGGAGGCCCAGTTGGATGACGCCGCGGCCACGCCCGGAGAAGGCGTTGGCCACGATTCCTTGCGGTGAACGCAGATGTTCGGGTTCACCTTGAAACGTTTGACCTTCGGCAATGTCGGCGCCATGTTGCATCAGATAAAGGACGGCGCCAATGAGGACGACGAGCGCCGCCAGGCCGACGCCCAGGCGCAAGAGGTTGCCCAGGAGGTTCTCGACGCGCTCATCCCTTTGATCACGTGCTGTCTGGGACATCTCAAAATCTCCCAGTGACGCCCTGGTAAATCATCTCCACGCCAAGGGCGAGAATGACCAGGCCGAACACTAAGCGTAAGATCTTGACACGCGCTCCGCCAGCAGCCGCGCTCCGATCAGGGAACCCGGCAACACGCCCAACATGACCGGCATGGCAAAGCCGGGATCGATGTAACCACGGCCCAGATACACGCCGGCGCTGGCGGCGGCCGTCACGCCGATCATGAAGTTGCTCGTCGTGGTGGATACCTTGAATGGGATGCGCATGGCCTGGTCCATCGCCAAGACTTTGAAAGCGCCGGAACCGATGCCGAGCAATCCCGACAACGCGCCGGCGACGAACATCAAACCGAAACCAAGCGGCACGCGATGGACGTGATAAGAAGCGAAACCGCCGCTCACCGGATAGGTGCCTTCCAAACGCAGGCGCGACGCCAGCACGTCGGCCCGATCATCCCCCGCCGGCTCCGCTTGCGGCCTGCCGGATAAATAAGCCGACACGCACAAGGCGACGCCGAATACCACGGCGATGGCTGAGGCGGACACCATCACCGCCAGATAGCGCCCGCCAGCGCCCAAGGGTCGTGGCAATTTCCAAGAACATACCCAGGCGGATGTTGGTGTAGCCCTCCTTGACAAAAGCGGCAGCCGCGCCGGAAGATGTCGCGATCACCGATACCAACGATGCGCCAATCGCATAGCGCAAATCCACTCCGAGCCCGAGCGCCAACAGCGGCACAATCACCACGCCACCCCCCAGTCCGGTGAGCGAACCCAGCAGCCCCGCGGCCAAGGCGCCCAGCCAGACAAGCAGGGTGAATTCAAGGACCGTCATGCGGATGGATTCCGTGAAGTAGTGCCGGGAGTCTTGCGAGATTTTATTGTTATACTCGTCACCAGGCTCCGCCTGGTGACGCACTGCCCGGCAGGCTCCGCCTGCACAAATCGCTCAAGGCCGCAAATCCTGGCCGCAGGGTGGGCCGGATAACGAGGCGGAGCCTCGTGAACAGTGCGTGACCAGGCGGAGCCTGGTCACGAGAGTTTGGTTCCGCGATCCGCTTCACGCATGGACCGCTCTTTTGTTTGCATTTTCGCCGCCACTCGCTACCATCAAGCCATCCCTCATTTCCACGGGAGGTGCTTCGTGCGTCGATACCTGGTTTGCTCGTTGATGCTGTTGTTTGCTTTCTCCGCGCGCGGCTGCGCGCCGCCGACAAATATCGTCATGCAGCCCGGCCCCAAATCGCCGGCCGAATCGCTTGCCTGCATCAAGCCAAGACCCGGCTTCATCGTGGAATTGATGGCCGCCGAGCCACCGTGATGTCGCCCGTCGCGTTCGCCTGGGGGCCGGACGGCAAATTCTGGGTCGTCGAGATGGGCGATTATCCGCTCGGCGTCGATGGCCACAACAAGTTCGGCGGCAAGGTCAAGTTCCTGGAGAAGACGAAGGCGGATGGGCCTTATGACAAGGCCACGGTTTTCCTCGACAACCTCGGTTTTCCCACCGGCGTGACGCCGTGGAAAAACGGCGTGATCGTCACCTGCGCCCCCGATATCTTTTACGCCGAATATGGTCCCGACAAATCGGTCAAGAAGACGGTCCTCTTTACCGGCTTCCGCGAGGGCAACCAGCAGCACCGCGTCAATGGCTTGGTCTGGGGTCTCGACAATTGGCTTTACGGCGCCAACGGCGAATCGGGCGGGGCGATCAAGTCGATCAAGACCGGCACGCTGGTGAACATCAGCGGCCGCGATTTTCGCATCAAACCGGATGAGGGACTGATCGAGGCCGTCAGCGGCGTCACGCAGTTCGGCCGGGCGCGCGACGATTGGGGCAACTGGTTCGGCAACAACAACTCCAATCCGCTGTATCACTATCGTTTTGGAGGATCGCTATCTGCAGCCGCAATCCCCATGTCCTCTATCCCGATGTCCGCGTTCCAGGTTTCGGAGACGCCCGGAGCCGCCGCGTGTCTATCCCGTCAGCAAGCCGCTGCCGCGTTTCAACAGCCCGCAATCGGTCAACCATTTCACGTCGGCGTGCAGCGCGATCATCTACCGCGACGACCTTTTCGGCCCCGAATTCTCGGCAACTCCTTCGTCAGCGAGCCGGTCCACAACCTCGTCCATCGCGAGGTTATGTCGGCCAAGGGCGTGACGTTCACCAGCAAGCGCGCCGCCGACGAGCAGACGTCCGAGTTTCTCGCATCCAGCGACAATTGGTTCCGCCCCACGACGATCCGGGTTGGCCCCGACGGCGCCCTTTGGGTGGCCGACATGTACCGCTATGTCATCGAGCATCCCGAGTGGATTCCCAAGGATTGGCAGAACAAGCTCGACCTGCGCGGGGGCTGACAAGGGGCGGATCTATCGCGTCTATCCCGACGGGAAAAAGCCGCGCGCAATTCCACGGATGGACACGATGACTACCGCTGAGTTGGTCAAGGCGTGACTCTCCAAGGGCACGTCGTCGCACCGGCGGCTGGCAGCGGGACATGGCCCAGCAGCTATTGGTCGCTCGGAAAGACGACAAAGCTCAAGCGCTTTTGCGAAAAACTGCTTCACGAGAGTCATCTAAACCTCGCACGCTTCCACGCCCTGGCCACGTTGAGCGGACGCTCGGAGCTTACGCTCAAAGATTGGAATGGGCCTTGCACGACGCCGACCCTGGCGTTCGCGCCAACGCGCTCTTGTTCAGCGAACCCTTCAAGGCAGGCAACCAATTCGATAGCGTGTATCAGGATTTGCTTGGCGATGCGCATGGCCAGGTCGTGATGCAATTGGCCTATTCGCTGGGAGCCTCGGATAGTCCCCGAGCGGGCGAATTTCTGGGAAAGCTGCTGGCGCATGCACCCGGACAAATACCTGGCGCGGCGGTGTTCAGTTCCGTCAACGCGAAAAATTGGCCGGCGTTCTTGGCACTATTCTCGACAAGGATATGCCCGACCTATGCGCAAGCGAATCTGATGAGACTCTCACGGCATTCGGAAGCCCCGAAGACAAGGTCAATTATCTCGCCAACCGGATCAATCGGCTCCAAGGAAAATCCTACGGCGAGCAATTCGCGACACTGGCCAACTCTGCTCGACGGCTTGAAAACAACGGCCAAGGCGACGCGCAAAAACTCAAAGGCATCGAAACGATCATCGCCGACGGCCCGCGCGGTCGTCGCCGATCCAAAGGCGCCGGCCAGTGACAAGGTATTGGCAATCGGCTTCTAAACCGCGAAGCCAGTCATCGGGACGAAGATCGGAAATTGTTGAGCGACTTGCTAGTCCCCCAAGTCGAGGAAAGCTTGCAATCGGCCGCAGTGCAAAGCTTAGGGAAGCATCAACGACCCACACACACCGGACATTGTGCTCAAGCCATGGAAGAGCTACAGCCCCGCCTTGCGCGTGCAAGTCGTCGGCATCATCCTCAGCCGCCCGAGTGGACGCGGACGCTTGTCGATGCCCTGGAAAGCAAGCAAATCCTGCCGTCGGAGATCGACGTCATTCGCCGCCAACAACTCTTGCAGCACAAGGACCAGGCGATCCGCCAGCGTGCCGAGCGTCTTTTGGCGATCGCATCGAACGCCGACCGCGACAAGGTCGTCCGCCAATATCTGACCAGCGTGCCCGCCAAATGGTGCAGCGGATATCGGCAAAAAGATCTTCACCAAGCAATGCGCCGCCGTGCCATCAACTCGGCGGCGTCGGCCAGCAAGTGGGGCCCGATCTCGCGTCGGTGCCCGACAAATCGCTGCCCGGCCTTCTCACCGCCATCCTCGACCCCAACAAGAACGTCGAGGCCCGCTATGTCAACTACGTGGCCACCACCAAATCCGGCCTCAGCCTCAGCGGCGTGCTTTATGGCGAAACCACGACCAGCATCACGCTGGTCGCCGCCGACGGCAAAAAGCACGAGCTCCTGCGCCGCGACCTCGATGAACTGGCCAGCACCGGCAAATCGCCCATGCCCGAAGGCTTCGAGAAGGAGATCTCCGCCCGCGACATGGCCGACCTCGTCGCCTTTTTGCGCCCGGCATTCCCGACGCCAAGCCCAAGCACTTTGACGGCAACCGCCCCGAGGTCGTCAAAGCCGACGCCAAGGGCGTCTTGCGACTTGCTCCCCAAAAATGCCGCCATCTTTGGCAAAACGCTTGTCCTGGAAGAAAAGCACGCCAACCTCGGCTATTGGTCGAGCGAGGACGACCACGCCGTTTGGACGCTCGATGTGCCCGCCGCGGGCAACTACGTCGTCGAAATCGAATGGGCCTGCGCCGACGACAGCGCCGGCAACACCGCCAGCCTTCAAGTGGGCACAGGAAACTGACGCTCAAAGTAGCCGGCACCGGCACCTGGGACGACTACCAAGTCCACTGGCTCAACAGCGTCGAGTTGCCGCAAGGCCGGGTCGAGGTGTCGCTACGTCCGCGCGGGGCGATACGCGGGGCGCTGATTGATTTGAAGGGGATTTATTTGGTGAGGCGGAAATGAGAGAGAAATTGACTTCCCCGGACGGATGGTAATGAACGCAGACACAATTCACGCGACGTTGACGCGCTCGGGTGACGCGCTCGGGTGAAACTATGAAAGAGGCCGAAGCCGACTGGTGGAGTCCTTTGAGCACGTGGTAAACAGAACTAGATGTTCGTAGCCCGTGTTTCCACAAAAGGAGAACCACCATGTTGTACGTCGGCATCGACCTCCACAAAAAGTCTATCATGGTTTGGGTTGTCAACCAAGAGCGGCAAAAGGTGAATCACAAACGTTTGGTCTGTGCAACGCCTGAGTTGATCGTCGCTTACTTCAAGAAGATGGGAGAATTCCAAGCGGTGATCGAGGCCACGGCCAGTTACGAGTGGCTGGTGCGTTTGCTGGAGCCGTTGGCACAGCGCATCGTTCTGGCCCACCCCAAAAAACTGCGTGTCATCGCCGAGAGCACGCAAGAGTGACAAGATCGATGCCCGCTTGTTGGCGGAGTTTTTGGCCTTGGACATGATTCCACGGGCCTATCGCCCCACGCCCCGGCAGCGCGAGCATCGCGTGCTGGTGCGGCATCGCTGCTATTTGCAGCGGCGGATCACTTCGATCCGCAATAAGATTCGGCGGATTTTGAGTGATTACAACGCCGACCGGCCCGATTTGTTTACGGCGGCGGGGCTGGAGTATTTGGCCCAGGTGAACTTGTCGGAGTCCGAGCCTTTGCGGTCCAGCAGTTAGTGGTTGAATTCAAGTTTCAACATGCCCAGCTCAAGAAGCTGGCTGGCGAGTTGAAGAAGTTCATTGCCCAAGCTCCGGTCGCGGAGGCGGAGGCCCGTGAGTTGCTGGGTTCGATTCCGGGAGTGGGTCCGGTCACGACCGAAGTGGTGCTGAGCGAACTGGCTGATCCCAAGCGGTTTCGCTCGGGGAAGTGTGCGGTGGCCTACGCGGGCATGGCGGCCGGTCAGCGTGAATCGGCGGGCAAACGGAAAGAGCTGCATATTGAGCGAACCGGCTCCAAGATGCTGCGCTGGATTTTGGTGGAGTCGGCCTGGCAATCGGTGCGGCGCACGGGCCGTTGGCGGGTGACCTTCGAGCGGCTCAGTGCCCGCATTGGCCGCAAGAAGGCGATCGTCGCCATGGCGAGCAGACTTTTGATGGTGATGATGGCTTTACTCAAAAGTGGCCAGCCGTATCGGCACGCCTATGAACCCGAGCCAACGAAACCACCAGGAGTGAAGCCGGCGAAAGCCAAGCTGGCGAAGGCTAAAAAGGCGGCGGTGGCCAAAGCTTGAGGATACCGAAATCTTGGATTTGCTTGGCAAAGAGGACACCAGCAAATGAATGAAGCGTGATCGTTGAGCCGGTCGAGGTGGACGTGACGACTCCGAAAGACGACCCCGAAGCATGGCATGACGGCCCTGATTTATCAGGGAACCGTCGACCGGGTGAATGGCGGCGTCTTTCGTATTTCGTTAATTGGGACTTCCCTTTGGGACTGAGCCCGGATAGATGCTTGAGCGTAACGCCACGTCGGCCCAGCTCGAAGAATCGGTAAAGGGCGGATGCGGGTAATCTCCCTCCGCCTCGGGCTCAGAGGATGTTGCGCAGAAGGCACTGTTTCCAAACCATTGGCCGCGGTCGGCACTAAGGGCAGATCGACCGACGCCGAAGGTGACGAGGATGTTGCAGAAGAACTTCTGCTCAACAAATCTGCACCAAACCGGCTTGACATCGCGTTCTTCATAGATGCCATGCTCATGGTACTCCATGAGCATGGATGGACCGTCGTCTCGGTCGCGATGAGGCACTTTCGAATGCATGCTCATGGAGTACCATGACATGGCACCCTCAGCGTGTGCCATCCGTGTTCGATCCGTGTTCCATCCGTGGCTCTCCTCCCCTTGCCATCATCCATATCCCTTGATCCGCACCCCACAACCCATAACCATGTCTTAATCCGCCCCCGTCAATAACCCGCCCCCGTCTGGGAGATACCGCCATGGAAATCGAAGGTCGCGAGGAAAGCAGCAACGTCGAGGACCGCCGTGCCGTCGGCCCGCGCACTGTTGCCATGGGCGGCGTGGGCATCGTCATCGTCATTCTCGGACTGATCTTCGGCTTCGATCCGCAAGACGTCATGCAGGTCGTGAACCAACAAGCGCCCAGGCCGGCCAAGTCGAGGGCGATGCGCGCGGCAGGCGGCCCGTCGATCCCGAGCAAGAAAAGCTCGCCCACTTCGCCAAGGTCGTCTTCCACGACACCGAGGTCGTTTGGGGCGACCTATTCAGCAAGATGGGCAAAACCTACCAGCAACCCACGCTCGTCTTGTTCACCGGCCAAGTCGATTCCGCCTGCGGCCAGGCCGACGCCGCCGTCGGCCCGTTCTACTGCGGCGGCGATTCCAAGGTCTATATCGATCTCGGCTTCTACCGCGAAATGCAGCAAAAACTCAATGCCCCCGGCGAATTCGCCCGCGCCTATGTCCTCGCCCACGAAGTCGGCCATCACGTCCAGCGCCTGCTCGGCTACTCCGCCCGCCGCCGACGACAGCCGCGCCGCGAGCAAGGCCGAGGCCAACCGCGCTTCGGTCCGCCTCGAGCTCCAGGCCGACTATTTCGCCGGCGTCTGGGCCTACCACGGCCAACAGCGTTTCAACTTTCTCGACGATGGCGACATCGACTCCGCCCTCAATGCCGCCTTCCAAATCGGCGACGACCGCCTGCAAAAACGCGTCCGCGGCTACGTCGTCCCCGACACCTTCACCCACGGCACCTCCAAACAGCGCCAACGCTGGTTCATGCAAGGCTTCCAAACCGGCGACGTCAGCGCCGCCCGGCAGCTTTTCGATTTGCCGTATGAGGAGCTGTGACAGGGAATTGGCATGCGGCATTTGTTCACCGAAAAGTGGGTTTGAACAAATGCTTCTCGCGACGTAAGTCGCTCCCTCTCGGTGGCTTTGCATCTGCACCGAGGGGGCATTTGTTCAATATTCAAGGGGATGGCAGGGGCCACTGCGCCATGCTCGTTTCGCAGCGGTTCCCGGCGATAAACTGTTGCTGGTGTCGCCTTTGCGCTGCGCCAATTACCACTGCGCAGCGAATTCACGGGATGCACAGTGATTGGTTTTTGATGCAAATCTTCGTTTGGAAAAAACTTAGGACCGTTTTTCGAATCGCCTAAAATTGACCTACCCGCAAGGCACGACGGGATGGTGGAATATCTCTCCGGGAACGCCAATCTCTGATTGGCCGGTATTGAGCCTGCCAATCAGGAGATTGGCGTTCCCAGCGGTCAGGGTGCCATGCCCGACCCATTTTGGACGAGTATGGCATCCGCGCTGCTGACGTTCTCTTTGCGTGGCATTAATGGTAATCTGTAAGCATGGAAGCCATTATTCGAAATGTTCGCGATATCGACGCCGGCGAACGCCAAGTGCTCGAGCACGTTCTTGGCCAAAAGCTCAAGGAGAATCAACAAGTCTTATTTCAAGTAGTCACACCTGAGACGGAAATTGCCGACGAACGCAGTCCAACCAGCGCCGGACTTCCCGACTGGTGCGACGTTTTCGACGGCCTCAACGACGAGCAAATCGCCGACGTCGAGAGTGTGATCCACCAGCAGTCCGACCTGACCAGACTCGCCGAGTAAGCCATGCCGCCCTGCCTTCTTGATACGGACAGCACTCCCTTATTCTTCCCGTCACCGACGCCATCTTCGATTGCGCCAGGGTGCCATGCCCGCCGCATTTTGGGCGGGCATGGCGGGCCGTAACAATCCAGTCCGGCGTGGCCTGTAGAAACCCAAGTATGGGCACGGTGGGGGAGCAGCCGAGTGCGCCAGCCTAAGTTTTTATCGGAAAGTGCCCTCAGTCGTCAAGGACGACATTTGCCCGAGGTCAAGCCACGCAACTGCTCGACCGATCAGTAGAATGGTCGAGACCACGCTGGGGATCCCAGACACCCGCTCGGGCGAACGCCATTGGGAGGGATCGCCTACGGAGGAGTACATGTCTGGACATAGATCTGGTAAGCGACCATTCAAGCCGCGTGCACGATTGTTGCTCCTACTTGGTGACCAACTCATTCGGGACGCTGGGGTTGCGCTTTTCGAGCTTGTCAAAAACGGATACGACGCCGACGCGAGCAGCGTGAGGGTGACTTTGGAGGACATCGAAGATTCTGAACGAGCCAGGATTGTTGTGGAGGACGATGGCACCGGCATGGACTGGGAAACGGTCACTGAGGTGTGGATGGAACCAGGCACGGATTTTCGAAGTCAGCAATTTGCAGCCCGCAGGCGGACAAAGAAATACAATCGATTGCCGCTGGGAGAAAAAGGAGTGGGGCGTTTCGCCGCGCACAAACTGGGCGACGACGTGACCCTGATAACGCGGCAATACCATAAGCCCGAGGTGATCGTTCGCGTGGATTGGCAGAGGTTTCAAGAGGCCCGATATATCGGCGATGTAGACGTTGACGTTCACGAGCGCACACCTGAAGCGTTTAAGGGAAAGGATACTGGCACCCGCATTGAAATTCGACGCCTGCGAGAAACCTGGACCCGCGCAATGGTGCGCAGACCTCCATCGTGAAGTTACTTCTATCTGCTCGCCGTTCTCAGATACCGCGGATTTCAAATCGGAACTGGTTCTTGTGCCGGACCCTGGCTGGCTGAAAGGACTTCTGCGAATTGATCAGGTGCTGGACTTAGCGCTGTTCCGGGCTAAATGTTCCCTCGACGGTACCAATTTGGTGTACACCTACGAGTTTCGCCCGCTTGCCCAGATGGAGCGAGTTAAAGGGCGCAGGCGGAAGCAAAGCATGACTTTGCCCGTTTCGGATGCGCTCCAGAATCCAAACGGGAAAAGTCTTAAAATCGGTGAGATAGCTCTCGACCTCCACGTATTCGACCTGGACCCGCAGGTTCTTGCCTTGGGGGTGTCTGATAAGAAAGGGCTCCGAGAATTCCTCATGCAGAATGGTGGAATCCGTGTTTACCGCGATGGCGTACGCGTGTACGACTATGGCGAACCGGGAACCGATTGGCTTAACCTCAGTGGGACACGAGTAAACGTTCCAACCAAACGCGTCAGTAACAACATCGTGATTGGGGCGGTCTCACTTACACACGCTACGAGCGAGGACCTGGTTGAGAAGACAAATCGAGAGGGCTTTGTCGAAAATACAGCTTATAGGCAACTCTGCAAGGCCACGTTGTTTGCCGTCCGGCAAATTGAAGCGGAACGCAACGAAGACAAAGAGCGAATTCGCAAAGCCTACGCGAAGGCGCAGCAGAAAGAACCGGTGGTTGAAGACCTCAGCAGATTGCGGGAGGAAATCGAGCAACGTGGGCTTGCAGACGAATTGGGTAAGTACGTTGACAGTGTTGAAATCCAGTTTCGGGATGTGCGGGACCGCCTTCTGACGGCCGCCGGCGCGGGTCTAACCCTCGCGACAGTAATCCATGAAGTTGAAAAGGGCATTCAATCCCTCGTCGTTGCTCTGGATCGCGAGGCGCCGATTGACCAACTTCGTGAGCTCGGCCGTCATCTTTCGGAATTGGTGGAAGGGCTCACATACCTGACGCGGAAGTCGGGAATGACGAAAGAAACCGCCAGTAATCTGATTCGCCATGCACTGTTTAACACGGAATATCGCATTCACCACCACAAGATTGAGGCCATCAACGGCATCGAAGAGCAGCGGGACGAAGACTTTTCTGTTCGCTGCACGCGACGGCTGATAATCGCATCCCTCATGAACTTGGTGGATAACTCAATTTATTGGCTGGGCACAAAGGGCGGAAAACGCAAGCTTATCTACCTGGGGACGACGCGGGATTTGCCTGGCGGCCCTGCGATAATAGTCGCCGACAATGGTCCGGGCTTCATTGATCCTTCCGAGTATCTGACACAGCCTTTCTTTTCGCGAAAGCCAGATGGGATGGGCCTTGGGCTGCATGTCGCCAGCGAGGTGATGAAAGCACATGGAGGACGGTTGGAGTTCCCCGAAGAGGGAGCGTGTAAGCTTCCAGCCGGTATAACAGGGGCCGTCGTTGCACTTGTGTTTGAAGGAAAAAAATGACGGTGTGCGCGGGACTTCATCGATTTCTGAGGTTCTGTGGTTCGGTGCTCCGATATCTGGTTTCGTTGCTCACGGGCCAGAAGACAGACGTCCCAGAAAAAGCGGCCGGATTGACCTCCGAGGCGACCACGAATTCTCCTTACGAGGAAAGAATGAACGGTCTGAAAACGGCACGCGTTCTTATCATTGACGATAAGCCGGAGGAGATTGCCCCAGTCATGGCTGCCCTCGGTCAGCTGGGAGTGGGAGCCAGGGCAATCGCACCTCCCGGCCATGAATCCGCAAGAATTATTGGCGGCCCCCTTGCTTTTGGACAAGTGAACAGCGAATGATTCTCTCCGGAAAACGCGGCAACGTTTTTTCACGGAGGATAACATGACCGCTTCTACCCACGCGCCCGTCTCCCTGTTACACCATTTTGCCGAGCTTGACGACCCCCGCTCCGCGCACACCCGCCTCCATGGCCTGCTCGACATCATTGCTCTCACCCTATGTGCTGTCGTCTCCGGGGCTGAATGCTGGACCGACGTTGAGAGCTATGGGCTGGAAAAGTATGGTTGGCTCGCTACCTTTCTGGAATTGCCCAACGGCATTCCGTCGCACGACACGCTGGGCCGGGTTTTCGCGCTGATGGATGCGGCCGCTTTTCGCGAGTGTTTTCTGAACTGGATGCACGCCGTGGTCGGTGCCTCCAACGGCAAGCTGATCGCCATCGACGGCAAAACACTTCGCCGGTCCTTTGACACCGCCAGGGGCAAGAGCGCCATTCATCTGGTCAGCGCCTGGGCCAGCGACAACCATCTGCTCCTGGGCCAACAGGCGGTGGCCGACAAATCCAATGAAATCACGGCGATTCCAGCGCTTTTGCAACTGCTCGATCTGCAAGGTGCGCTGGTGACCATCGACGCCATGGGTTGCCAAAAACGGATCACCGAAGAGATCATTGCCGGCGGCGCGGACTATGTGCTGGCGGTCAAGGACAACCAGCCGACGCTGCACGAAGATGTGCAGCAGGTTTTTATGGATGGCTTGGCCAACGAGTTCGCGGATGTAACGCATCGCCAGCATCAGACCAGTGAGAAGGGACATGGCCGCAGCGAAACGCGCCACTATCATCTGATTGAAGTGCCCGCCAAGTTGGCCCGCAAGCATTCGCAATTTGCCGGCTTGCGGACGCTGGGAATGGTTTTCTCGCTCCGCCAAATTGGCGACGGACCGGAGACTATGGAGACGCGCTACTATATCAGTAGTATGAAACTGAAAGTGAAAGCGTTCGCGGATGCCGTGCGCGGGCATTGGTCGATCGAAAACAATCTGCACTGGGTGCTGGACGTGGCCTTTCAGGAAGATGCCAGCCGCTTGCGCAAGGACCATGGACCTGAGAACCTCGGCTTGGTGAGGCGCATCGCGTTATCGCTGCTCAAGCGAGCGCCAACAAAGAAGAAAGTCGGCATCGCCTGCAAAAGGAAGAAGGCCGGCTGGAACAACGAATTCCTAGCTGGGGTGTTGGTGGGCACGGCGGCCTAGCGGTTTTTACATGGGCGGAGGTGCGATTGCCCTGGAGTGGGAGCGGTCTTTTGCAATGGACAGCCGGACGGGCTTCCGGCGGACGCCTCTACGGTGTGCGCCTTATCTTTCTGGACATGGACCTTGGGTTTGGTGGAGAGGCAAAGCAATTGATCGGGCAAGTAATCACCGTGCTAAAGAAGGTGTTACCGGACTATATAAACCCTTTGATGATCGTCGTCTGGACAAAGCACAAGGAATTGTACGATGAATTCAGCCAACTTGCGGGTCAGGAGCTACCGCATCTGCGCCCAGGCGTTGTTTTGATGATGGCGAAGGCCGAATTCGGTAGCGACATTAAGGCAATCGCGACGCGCATCGTGAAGCTGTTGGCTGACAATGCCCCCCTGGACCTGGTATACCTTTGGGAACAATGCGTTCATGACGCCGCGTCATATACAATCGGAAGTTTAGCTGAGTTGGTTGGACCGGACCCGCAGAATTGGCACACGCGGATGAACGCGCTTTTGGGCGCTTCTTCAAGCATCTGCGGGAAATGTACTGGAACCACCGAGCCTTCTGCTTGCGTGCTTCTTTGAGTCATTGGCGCTGGTTCACCTAGACCAGCTGACCCAGCTTCAGCAGCGCATGTCATCGCATCTCGAACCGCACGCGAAGCCCCTCACTGACGCGGCAAAAGGAAGCGCGCTTTCGGCCGAACAAAAGGCAGCGCTAAATAGGATGCTATTGAGCGAGGTCCCTGCCTCTGGCGACCGCACTCCACGACCTGGAAACGTATATGTTGTCGGAGACAAACGCAAATTCCCGGGAAGCGCTCTTCAGGCTGGAACATAGGCAAGTCGCGGAGGACCTCTGTGACAAGGAGAGTAGGATTGAGGAGTTGGTCAATGTTAGCAAGCTGCTGGTGATGGAGATTACACCGGCCTGCGATTTCGCCCAACGGAAACAGAGGCAGGGACGCTTCGTTGCGGGGCTCTTGGTGCCATCTTCCCACGAGAAACTGCTCAAACGCGCACAGTATGCTTGGGCATCAGAGGGTATGGCACTTGATGGACCAAATTCCTCTCTCCGAGTCGTGCTGGACGCGCATTTCCTCTTCGGATTCGCTCTTGACAGTGTTAACCGGCCGCCAGACTTCAGGTTCCGCGCTCAGGCGATTATTTCAATTCAAGCCTGGTTCGCCGGTCAGGCTGCCCGGCCTGGCTATGTAAGCGTTTGCTGAGCCACCAGATTATTAACTTCTGAATAGCTGGTTGCCGTCGCGCGAGAAAAAGAAAAAGGGGTCCCGCAGCTCCGGAATACGCGGTATTTCCCGCAGATTCCAACGGAAAAGAACAAAAGAATAACTGGATTGTCGGTTTGACCTGGTGTGCTCTCCACACGTCGGGTAAGTTACCCGTGGGACCCTATCGGGAGACAGGTACTTGGCCGTTCATGCTGCAATTTCGGTGCTACGACCTGTTCTGCGGCGGAGGTGGCAGCTCTAGGGGAGCAGCCATGGCCGGGGTTCGTGTCATGGGTGGGCTAGACCGTGACGCGTTTGCGGCAAAGACCTTTCAGCTTAATTTCCCCGATGCAAAAGTCTCCCCTGAAGAGGCAGCCGGCGTCGACCCTGTCGCGATTCACGCAACCACGGGCCCAATTGACATCCTGCTCGCATCTCCAGAATGCACGAGCCACAGCGTGGCAAAGGGAAACGCCCCCCGTTGCGAAGTAAGCCGTGAGACTGCCTTTCAGGTAGTCCGCTTCGCCAAAATCTTCAAGCCACGCTGGATAGTCATCGAGAACGTCCCCCGGATGCAGCTCTGGCCTCGGTTCGATGAATGGATCGAAGAAATCCAGGTACTGGGCTACAACACCGACAAAGGGGTCCTCGATGCCCAGGATTATCGGACTCCTCAGTCCCGAAAGAGGTTGTTTGTCATCTGCGATCGTGAAGCGGTTCCGACGTTCCCCCCGAAAAGTCCTGGTCCCAAGGCAACCGCCAAGAGCATTCTCACCGGTGGCCCTTCGAGAGGAAAGCGATGGCCGTTTCGACATCTCAGAAAGGGAGTCCACGCTGATGCGACGTTAGAACGAGCGAAGAGAGCAATCGAAGCACTCGGCGACAGTGCCGAGTTCATCATGGTCTATTACGGGAGCGACGGAGCTGGCGGGTTCCAGAAGATGGAGCGTCCTCTACGGACTGTCACGACCCTTGACCGTTTCGCTTATGTTCGTCCCAATAGTCACGGCCATGAGATCAGAATGCTGCAGCCAGTGGAGCTAGCTACTGCGATGGGGTTTCCAGCCACCCACCTGTGGCCTGTCTCAAGTCGCCGGGATAAGATCCGGCTGACCGGTAATGCGGTATGTCCCCCGGTCATGGCAGCAATTATACGACACCTGACCGGTTCCTGAACTGTGTACAAGGGCTCATCCGCTACTGTTCGCGGTTCAGCACCTCGCCACTATCTCGGTTTGGCGCCGATTGCTCTTGAAGTGACCGAAGGCGAGTAACCACAGCGACAATTCGAGCAACGCAATTCTCGGCGGACTGTTCAACCTGGTGCTCCCAGATCCTGATCACCGTCCATCCTTTCCGACGGAGAAGACGGAAGTTCCGCATATCTCTGGCCCGGTTGCAACCGATCTTCTCCTCCCACTTCGGATTAAGCTTGTGTTTCCAAAGCGGAAACCGCCAGCCATGCCAGAAGTCGCCATCAATGAAGACGGCGAATCGAAGCCGCCGAAACACAATATCGGGCCGTCCAGGAAGGTCTTTGGGGTGCCTTGAAAAGTAAAGCCCTATAGTTCTTAGAGCACGGAGAAGGATCCGCTCCGGCGACGTATCTTTCCCCTTGATCCGGGACATCACTTCACTTCGGGTCTCCGGGCTCATTATGTCGCCGGTGTGCGTACCTGGCACGGGTCCACTTCTAGAAGCCCACGAACGATGACCTGCTTTTTTCCTTGTTCGCATCATCTTGTGGAAAGTAGCCTCTCCTAACGGGATTGCCTGGCGCTGATTTGCGCGAATGAATCCGACCCCTTGATCCTACCATGCGCGTCAAGAGGCTTTACTTCAACGGGCTGCTAGAATGCGTTTTGAGACAATTTTTGGCAGCGTCAGCCGTTAAGGACCTGCGAGGCTTGAAAGGAAACGCTCGCGCCGCGGTCCAGGACGGCATCGAGCGGCATTTACGGCAGGAGCCTGCCAAAGTGAGCAAATGCCGAATCAAGCGATTGCGCGGTTTATCTCATCCGCAATACCGCTTAAGGATTGAAGACGTGGCGCGTCTTTTACGACATACGGGAATCGAGGGTGGAAATCCTTGCGATTGTGGCCAAGTCTGAGGCGGAAAAGTGGCTTGCCCAATCGGGAAAACCGGAGGCAAAAAATGGCAAAGCAGATGAAGCGAGTCCCCCTTTCTGAAATCAAAGACGACCTTTCCAAATACTTGCGCATGGCGGAGAAGGAAGGAGTCGTCATAACGCGCCATGGCAAGCCGGCCGGCGTGTTGGTTGGCTTTGCCGACGAGGACGATTGGTTTGATTACTGCCTTGAGAACGACCCGCGCTTTCTCCAGCGAATCGTCGCCGCCCGCGAGAGCTTGCGGCAAGGGCAGGGGATACGACTTGAAGATGTGGATTGACCGTGAATTGGTGCCTTGTCTAACTGCCTTTCCTCTCGGCTGCCGTTAGCGCCCTCTCGATCTTGGCAATGGTCGGCACGCTCGGCTTGTTCCGGCCCTGTTCAATGCGGTTGAGAGTCTCAGGACGAATGCCGGCGCGGCGAGCCAATTCGACTTGCGATAGACCAAGGCGGCGACGGGCACGCAGGATGGCGCGAGCTTGCGAAACGGCGGCAAAGGCGTCTGCGGGCCGGTTGCCATCCGCATCCGCCGCCGGAAGCGCCGGTTCGCCAAGATCGGCCTTGCGTATCGGTTCCGTAAAGTCGGCTTCGGGCAAAAGCACCATGCGCTTGCCCTTGATCGTCCGGTATTCGGGATTGAGCATCATCACGCCGCACCCGGATCGTGCCGTTTTAATTGGCCAATGAACCGCATGACAATCGGCTCCATTTCATCCCAAATCGGCTGGTAGTAGGTCAACATGCGCGACCTGGCGATTTCTCGTCCAGCGGCCGAGACCCACCGAATGTAATAGGTGCGCTCTTCGGACCAGAAATACTTATGACGCTCGGGATTGGTCTCCCCAATCAAGCTCGGAACATTATGCAGCAACTCGAACTCAGCATCGAGCCATTCCTGATTTGACGACTCGGCCGCCTGCCGCATTACGACAAAGCCGACTGTTAAAAGATGGGTGTAAAGCAAATCGAGGTCAACCATGATTGTCACCTCACGTAAACATTGGCGGGAAGGCTTGTGATCCCCGCACGCCGCGCGTTTTCAACGCGTGTCATGCCGTCCATCAACCATAAGCTTGTTCCGTCCGTTTCAACAATGATGGGTGAATACTTCTTCCAATCGAACGGACCATGCCTTGCGAGCTTGCCAGGATCAGCGAACGGTCGAGACGAAGGACGGATCAGCTTGTCGATGTCAACGTTCTGCTTCCCTGACTGGAATTTATTCTGCACCTGCGCGGGCCCCCCATCGTCCGTTTGCATTATCCGGCCCCGGACGCCCGCTTGCAAGCACGGTATCTGCGTGGCTACCCCCCTGCCGGCAACACCAGCACCGACGCCGAGATCGCCAAATACGACAGGATCTCCACGTCTTCCGCATCGAAATCGCGCTCACGCTTGTTGAGGACTTGCACGACTCCCAGGCGGCGGCCGGCGGTGTCGAGCATGGGGACAGTCAGCAGATTGCGCGTCGTGAAGCCGGTGCGGCGGTCCACTTCCGGATTGAAGCGCGGGTCGTTGTAGGGGTCGGCGAGGTTGATGAGTTGGCCGGTCTGGGCGACGCTGCCGGCGATGCCCGAGCCTAGGGCCACGCGGATCTCCAACTCGTCTTCGCCCAGCGCCATCTTGGACCAAAGCTCGCCGCGCGCCTCGTCAATGAGGAAGATCGTCGCCCGCTCGGCATTCACCAGGCGCGCGGTGGCCTCGCCGAGAATGCGCAGGCGCTGGTCGAGGTTGGGGGCGGCCAGGAGGCGGTGAACGGTTTCAAGGAGCAAATACATGCGGGCCACGTTGGGCTGGTAAAACAGGTTTTGCTGACGAACCTGCTCGAGGGCTCGTTCAAGGCGAACGCTATACCACCAGGCGCCGAGGCATAGGCTGACCACCGCGATGGCGCCGACGGCCAGCGGACTTTGAGACCACAGGCCGACCAGCGTGCCGACCAGAGCGACACTGCCGACGCCGCCGACAACGCTCCCGAATGGATGCCGCCGGCACCACGCCAGGAGACGTTCGTTGATTCGGGCGGGGCGCGCGTGAATCGGGTTGCCGCTCAGATAGGCTGCCAAATCTTCGGCGAGCTTGGCGGCGCTCGCATAGCGACGGTGCGGCTCTTTTTGCAGGCATGTCAGGCAAATCGTTTCAAGATCTAACGGAACATGCGACTGCAACCGACGCGGGGGCATCGGGTCTTCGTGAACGACTTGCCAAAGCGTCAAGCTGCTGGAAAAGCCCCGAAAGGGCGGTTGGCCGGTGAGCAACTGGTAAAGGATGGCGCCCAAGGAGAAAACGTCCGCGGCCGGCCCGACGGATGTTTCGCCAACTGCTTGCTCGGGGGGCATGTAGCTGGGCGTTCCGAGGATGGCGCCGTCAGCGTCGGACCGTCGGCGCCCAGCCGTTTCGCCAGACCGAAGTCGGTGATCTTGGGAACATAATGAGATAGCGACTCGTGGAGCGGTGGTTTTTTTGCCGCTGGGGCGACGGAGGGTTCTTCACTCGCCGGTTGCGAGGCTGCGAGCAATATATTGCTCGGCTTCAAATCCCGGTGCAGAATGCCGCGCTCGTGGCAATACTGCATTGCTTCGGCAAGCACCTGCACCAGGCGAGCCGCCTCCACTGGCGGCTGGGGGCGGCCCTGGAGAATATCGTCGAGGCTGCCGCCGGCCACATATTCGAGCGAGAAGAAAGGCCGACCATCCGCCGCGCCGACCTCGTAAATCTGCACGATGTTCGCATGATGCAAACGCGCGACAGCTTCAGCCTCGGTGCTAAAGCGGATGGCGTCGTCCTCATCGGCCTGGACGCCTCGCATCATCATCTTGATGGCCACCAGCCGATTGAGGCCTCGTTGCGTCGCCAGATAAACGACCCCCATGCCGCCGCGGCCTAACTCCTTGATGATCTCGTAACCAGGCACCTTGACGCGGGCGGCGGCCGATTGGGCCGCGTCGGCGGCGGCTTTGCGCGTCGGCGCTTGACTGTCGTTGGCGGCGGGTTTTGGCTCGCCGTCCGCGCGGACAATGACCGTGCTCATCATCTTTTGGATTGCTTGCTGGCATTCGCGACATCGTTCGACATGAAGGTTCAACGCCTCGTCACGGTCGTCGTCAGGGCCGCGCCCAATCAGCTTTTGCAACTGTTCGCGCAGGCGGGCAACTCATGGGGCATCAACCTTGTACATATCCCCCCACACCTTTCTCCTCGTTACAAGGCTCCGCCTTGTAACGCACTGCCTTGGCAGGCTCCGCCTGCACGAGTTGCGAAGGTGACCGTGAAGGGTAGTAAGCGAGCATGTCGGCGGCGAGGCGGGGCCTCTCGGGCAGCGCGTTACAAGGCGGAGCCTTGTAACGAGGTCACGAGACGCTTGTTTTCATAATTGCAAGATACCGTCTTACTTCAAGGCAATCAATTCATTACACGTGCCGCAACGCCTCGATCGGGTCCATCCGGGCCGCCCGCATCGCCGGATATGTCCCGAACACCAGCCCCACGATGACGGAAACCGCGAACGCCAGCAGCGTTGACCAGGCTGCAAGATCGTCGGAAAGCGCGAAGAGATGAGCCACCATGTACGATAAGCCCAGGCCCAAGACCGACGCCCAAGCAGGCCGCCGATGCTGGACAGGGTCATCGTCTCGACGAGGAATTGCCAGGCGATGTCGCGGCGCTTGGCGCCGAGTGCCCGGCGGATGCCGATCTCGCGGGTGCGCTCGGTGACGGTGGCCAGCATGATGTTCATGATGCCGATGCCGCCGACGACCAGCGAGATCGAGCCGATGGCGCCGAGCACGAGCGTGAAGACCTGCTGGGCTCTTTCCGCCCGCTCCAAGCAGATCGAGCGGCACGGTGATTTCGAAATCCGGGCGCGGATGAAATTGCTCGAGTGTTCCGCGGATCAGCTCGGCGGTGCGCTGGACTTTGTCCATGGCCGTCACTTCGACGGTAATCTGGCTGAGCTCGATCTTTTCAAGCGTGACGTTGCCGGCTTTGTAAGTGATGAGCGTGTCGCCGTTGCGGAAGCGGTCGGTCTCGAAGGGGATGTAGACATCCAGATTGTAGGATTGGCTGGCCAGGCTCGAGCCGATGTTGCCTGACGCCGCCCGCTTCTCGGTCACGCCGATGATGCGGTAGTAGTAGCCGTCCTCGATGCAGATGGATCGGCCGACGGCGTCTTCGAGCGGGAAAAAGATCTCCGCCGTTTCCGCGCCGAGCACGACGACGTTCTCGAAGCGTGTGTTGTCCGTCTCGCTGAGGAAGCGGCCGCGGGCGATTTTGAGGCCGTTCATGGCCTGGTAGTTGGGCAAGACGCCGACAACCCGGGCCTTCGACCTTTTGCGCGCCGTGGCGAACGTCCTTGCGGAATTCGCGCTGAGGCGTGACCGACTGCACGGTGGGCAAGCGTGGTCGCGATACGACCCACGTCGGCGCGCGTCAGGCCATAGGCGAGCACCAGGTCGTCGGGCAGCTTCTTTGCCGTCGCTGGGGGGCTTGACACTGCGGACGATGATGTTCGTCGCTCCGAGTTGCTGGATTTGCTGGACCGCCTCGAAGCGTGCCGCCTCGCCGATGGCCAACATCACGATGACCGAGGCGACGCCCAGCACGATGCCCAGCATGGTCAGAAAGGACCGCAGACGGTTGACGATCAGGCAATGCACGCTGAGCCGGACAAGGTGTGTGATGCGGTGCCAGGACATGGTGATGTTTCAAGTCCAAGCCGCGGGTTGAGGTACTCCGAAACCCGCGGGTATTTCGTATGGAGGCAGTATCCGCGGGTTTCGGAGTACCTCAACCCGCGGCTTGGTGTTATGGAGGGAGGAGAGCGCGGCGTGCGCTTTCCTTCTTGGCTGGAGCGGCGGGTTTGTCGGTGCGCTCGCCTTCTCCTCGGCGGTGTTGCGTGCTCGCGCATCGAGGCAGACGGCTTCACCCTCTTCCAGTCCGCCGTGAACCTCCACGAACTTTTCGTTGTTCTCGCCCACGGTCACTTCGCGCCGCTCGATGACGCCGTTGGCGTGGACATACGCGAAATGCTTGCCCTTGGACTCGGCGACCGCCTGCACGGGAACGGCCAGGACGCCGGGCAAGTTGTTGACCTCGATGCTTACCTCGGCGGTGAAGCCGGGTTTAAGGCCGGCGCCGGAGGGCAAATCGTCGATGGTGAGGACGGTCTCGAATTCCTTGGACGTGGTGCCGCGCCAGCCGCCATCGGCGTCAGCAAGGGTGGCCACCTTGCTCACGGTGCCCTTGAGAACGAGGCCCGCGAACGCCTCCACGCGGATGGTGGCTTTTTGGCCGGCCTTGATCTTTTTGACCTTCGACTCATGGATCTTCACTTTGACTTGCATGAAATCCAGGTCCGGCAACAGGAACACGGGTTGTTGATAATAAACCATGCCGCCCAATTGGACGCGCGTGGTGGGATCCCAGTAACGGGTCTGTTCATAGACGACAATCCCTTCCTGCGGCGCCTTGATCTCGACGTGCTCCAGTTGTTTGCGGGCGCGCGCCAACTGCTCTTTTTCGAGGTTGGCCACGGCCAGCGCGGTTTTGTAGTCCGTCTCGGCCTTGGCCGTGTTGGCCCGCGCGGTGCTGTGTGTTCGGGCCAACTCCCGGACGGCGTCCTCTTCCTTGGCCGTCAGCTCCACTTCCTGGCGGCGGAGCATGAATCTTTCCAGGACCATGAGCTTGGCTTTGTCGCGCTCCAGGTTGTTCTTTTTTTGCGCCACTTCCAGCTCCTTCAGGCTCACCATCTCCGGAGTGCCGAAGCCTTTCTTGACAAAGGTGCGAATGCCCTCGAGCTTCTCCTCCACTTCCTTGAGCTCACGCTCGGCCAAATTGATGGCGCTTTTCTTGTCGTCCACCTCGACCTTGTAATCGCCTTCCAGGTATTTGACGCGGTCGAGCTTGGCCAGATCCAACGTTAATTTCGCCTTGGCGATTTCGCTTTCCGCTTTGTTCTTTTGAACGTCCAACTCCTCTTTCGCCTGCTTGGCCTTGCCGTCGGCTGTTTGATACTTGATTTCCTGCTCGGCGACGCCGCGACGAATTTTGTCGGTGTCGAAGCGAACCACGACTTCGCCCTTCTTGACGCGCGTTCCTTCCGGGACCAAGAAGGCGATCTTGCTCGCTTCGCCCTCGACTTCACACTTGGCCTTCACGGTTCGCGCGCTCTCCAGTTGGCC
The DNA here is from genome assembly GCA_963750865.1 of uncultured Planctomycetota bacterium. Lineage (GTDB taxonomy): Bacteria > Planctomycetota > Planctomycetia > Gemmatales > Gemmataceae > CAVVSQ01. The sequence continues at coordinate 1,268,214 of CAVVSQ010000001.1, read as the reverse complement.
GCGCTCGGTGACAATGATCGGCAAGTCGATGCGTGCGACGAGGGCCGTGATCTCGCCGCCTCCTTGAATCGGCGGAAAGAGCCAGCGCTGAATGCCCCAGCCTGCCAGCACGACGATCAGAAGAATGCTGGCCACTTGAGCGACGCGGCGGCGCCCGAAGCCGGTCCGTTGTGGAGCCGCCTTGGGCGACACGGACGTGGCCAGGAGCTTAGCCGGCTTGCTTTGCGGAAAGGGGAGGGGCGAGCCCTTCAGGAGCGACTCCGTCGGGGGCGGCGCTGGGGGTGCCGAGGCGGGCGGGAGAGGTTCGGTCGCCTGGTTGATCATCGGGAAGACCTCGCGCATCGAGCTTTAAGGCGTCCATGTCAAGCAGCAGCTGGGTGCGCCCGGATTGGTAAGCAATCCAACTACTGATCAATGTGCTTTTGGCGCTCGAGCAGCGCGTCCAGGGCGTTCAGCACATTCTGGGTGCCGGTCGTATCGGCGGCATTGGCAAGCACGAGCAAGCGATCGCGCGCCCCTTCCACCTGTCGTGCCGCGGCGATCAGCTTTTGGCGGGCAATGCTGAAATTCGCCCGTTGCGTCTCGAGAGCGCGAATATCGTTTCGCACCGCCGCCTGAATCTGATCGTCCAGGGCCATGAAGCTGCGCCGCGCCTGCTGGTAGGCAATCAAGCTGGCGCGATACACATTCCGTTCGGCCAGCCGATTGAGCGGACTATTGAAAGCTAAACCGACTGTATACTGACTTGCCGCGGCGCGAAAGTCAACCGGATTCGTGCTATCGGGCAAGGTTGCGAGACTGGCCGACAGCTTGACGTCCAGACCGGCTTTGAGCGCATTGGCGGTCACCTCGATTTGACGCCAGCCATCAACTACCGCGGCCCGCTGGTTCATGAGGTCGACTCGATTGTCACGCGCGTAACTGCGCCTTCGTCGAGAGTGTAGGGAATGGGCGGCAATTGAATCAAGGAGACGCGCACCTGAGTTTGAATCACGAAAAGCTGGGCCGCGCTCGCGATAAGTTCACGCGATCGGTTCTGTAGGTCAATCCCAGTCTTGGACGCGCGTCGCTTCGCCGACCGAGGCTTCTCCCTTGGCGAGCTTCTTGGCGATTTTGGCCAGGTCCGAACGAAATTCGGGCATCTGGCGCTCCAATGTAGTGCGGGTCGCCTCTGAGCGCTTCCGTTGGGCTTCATCCCCCGTTTCCGGAGGGAGCCGGCGCCACTGCTCCAGTTCGGCTTCCACTTCCGTTGTCAGCAAGACGAGCCGGTCGTGAAACGCTTGCAGTTGCTTGAAGCCGGCTTTGAGGTTGGCTACGGCAGGTGCCTTGTCCAGTTCGCGATAGCCGGCAAAAAACCTATCCAAGTTCGCCCTGAAGGGCCTCCAGTTGTGGCGAGGCCAATTGGAACGGCTCAAGAAGGGAATCATCAAGCTTGATTGGTAAATCGGGAGGCAAGCCCAAAGTTTGCTTGTAATTGTCCAGGGTCGTCTCCAAAAAGCTTTTCGCTTGGATCACGTTGAGCCGCGCTTGTTGGTACGACTGAAACGCTTGATCGACTTCGACCGTGGACACCGTGCCGGTGGCGTATAAGGCTTCGTGAAGCCGCAGGTTTTGCTCTTGGCTCTTGAGGTTGGACTCCTGATTGCGAATGTCTTGGACTTGAAACAACAAGCTAAGAAAGCCGCCGTTGCCGGACGTGATATTGACGTAAAAATGCTCGCGAAAGCGCGCGAAGGTGCGCACGGCATACAGCGTGTTGCGTTCGCCTTGCGTCAAGGTTTCCAGCCGGATGCGCCGGCCGGCACCGCGCAACAGCGGCTGGAAGAGCGTCGCCGTCAAGTTGGAGGTCGCCGTCGCCTGGTTGACGCCCCCGAAGGTGAACACAAAACTGTTGGCGAAGTCCACGATGAGCTGGCCCCCCGCGGCTAAATTGCGCGTGAAGCCGACGTCGTTGGAAACATTGACGGTCCGTTCCGCCGTTTCGCCGGCGCCGAACCAGGTCATCATCGTGTTGTTGATCGCATACCAGTGCATGGCGAAGTCGAAGCGGTTCAGCGTCAGCGTGAGCGCGGTGATATAAAGATTCTCAAGCGCGGTCTGATATTCGCGGCTATGGAGCAGGCCGGTCTCCACCGCTTTTTCCGGCGTGAGCACCAGGGCACCATCCTTGTCCAGGACAAGTGATTGCCGCCACGAGGGATCTTCGATCCACGGCGCATCGCCGTCGCGGTGATAGGTGCGCGCGGGCGGCTGGCCGTCGGGGTGGCGCATGTAGTAATTGGCCGCCGGATCGTCCGGCGGCATCGGCGGATAATCGGGATTGAACGGATCGAAAAGCCGCGAGCCACGGGGAGGCGTGATGCAAGTGTTAGCCACCGGCCAGCGCGCTTTGTCTTCGTGCTCACGCTCGACTGCGTACGTTTGCCGATCCGCGCTGCGGCGATACCAAGGCCTTTGGCAGCCGTCGGCGATGACAATCAGTCCCAGGCAAAGCAGGCAACGCAGCATCCAGCCTCCGGCGTGATCCGCGGGATTCGGAGTACCTCATCCCGCGGCTTGAATTCATGCCCACTAATTCCCAAGCCACGGGACGAGGTACTCCGACTCCCGCGGATGTGCCCAAGTGGGCTCGAAATAAGGCGACCCGACTCGTTGGCCCTCCCGAGAGACGCAGGATCCATCCGGTTGGACCCACGGGTTTTCGGGCGTATAACCGCACTCGACGGCCAGCACGCCCTGCGCCTGCTTGAGTTTGGCCCGGGCGGTGTGCCAGGCCATGACTTCCTGGATCAACTCGCCTTTGGCCTCGTCGACAACCAAACGCTGCGCGGAAACATCGAGGACGGAAGCCAAGCCGCGTTTCCTTTTGTCCTGCAAATCGACGAGCTTGTCGTGCGCCAGTTTTGTTTTTTGCTGCCCCAAGGCGATGAGCACGCTCTTGGCATCGATGGTGTGAATGGCCTGGCGGATTTCCTGGGCGACGACAAATTCTTGCTCGCGGAGCAGATCATCCATTTGCCGGCGACGCTTATCGGTTTCGTTATTCTTGGCCGGCGACAATCCCGCACCCATGAAGCTCAGAAAGCTTTCCGATCGAGTCATCCCCAAAAAGCCGTTGTAGGATCGGAGCAGCAACATCATCGTAGGCAATGTTTTGACATCCACGTCGCCGCGGACGGCGCGAATCAAGGTAAGCTGGCGCGCCGCGCCATACCGACCGCCACGGCCGCTTCCGTGTCAATCGTGGTTTGGACAACTTCGAACGAATCCAGCGGCCAGAGATATCCGGTGAGCCCGAGTTCATGCCAATTGAGCAGTCGAGCCAACTCGCCGTTGATCTGCTGGATGCCGAGCTGGGCGCGCGTCAAATCGCCCGCCAATTGGAGTTGTTGCTTTTGCACCTGCAACAACTCCGGCGGCACTTTCAGCCCTTGAGCCTTGAGTTTTTCCAGTTCCGCCAGCGTCTCGCCGACAATGGTCAAGCCGTCGCGCAAGAGATCGGTTTTCGCTTCCAATTCGGCTAGGCGATAAAAAAGTTCCAGAGCGGTGCCTGCGGCGACGTTGCGTGCCTCGACGCTGGCATGCCGCAACATGGTCTTTTTAGTCGCGGTCGCTTTCGAGATGCGGGTCAAGCAATTTTGGCTATCGAGCGCTTCATATTCTTTTTTCATCATGTCCGCCGTCCCTGACTTCTCGGCGGCCCGGCATTGCGTCTCGCGCGGAGTCATCGCCCAATAGGTGCGTTCGGGCGAATGGGCTTCCACGGAAGCGGAGGCAACTTGAACGCCTGGGGCGATGGGCGCATGCGCGACGACCCGCCCTGCTTCGGCCGGCGCCGTGACTTGTACCGAGTCGGAGACAACGTGCTTGCAGCCCAGCGTCAGCAGCAACGGCAGAACTGGCCAGGCGAACAGCACGAGCTTAAGCGCCATAAGTGTCCCAGCAGGAAGGAGCCTGCGCCCGCAGTAAACAGGCTGCCCACATGCGACCCGCGTAGCCGCTTACTTCGTGCGCGGCTCTTTGTGGCGCAGTCCTCTTTAACGCTTCTATGATGTTTTCGACCTTTACGGCCTATTAGCTTCATAAAAAGCCGAAAATGAAGAAATCGACTCAAGTTGCGCGGCATTCCCTTTCAAGCCATTTCGTTTATTCTGACTGCATGTACCCTCACCGTATCCGTTTACGTGGCCCCTGGGGTTGTGAATTGCCCGGACAGACGCCACGCCGCGTGACGGTCCCGTTCCAGCGGCCCGAGTGGGCACCCGCCGGCGAAACAATTGTTTTGACACGGCCATTTGGTTATCCGGGCAGGATCGACACGCACGAGCGCGTTTGGCTTATGGTCGAGAAAGCTGACACTCCGGTCTTACTTGACCTTAATGGACATCCCGTGGGTCGATTTGAAACAGGACCGTGGGAGGCTGATGTCACGACGCTATTAAATCCCCATAATCGCCTGGAAATGCGAATTTCGGGAAACTACCTTGGCGAAGTCGCTCTGGAGATTCGCGCCAGCGCGTATCTCAAGGACGTGCGCCTTGACAGTGCGGACGGGGGCATTCGCGTGAAGGGAACCGTGGCTGGAATTTGTGATGGGCCGCTGGAACTCTACGTTCTTGTGGATGGACATCAGGCAGCCTACCAGACCATCAACGCGGGAGAAGCGTTTAACGCGGCCTTGACCGAGGTAGGCGAAAAAGTCCGCGTCGAACTGGTGAACGTATCGACCGTGTGGTACGTTGTGGAATTGAACGACGCCTAAAACCTTTTGGGCAATCCATAAATGAACCTCGCTCGTCGTAAGTGAGGTGGCTTGGTAGGTCCCGCCTGCCGGGCGGAACCTGTTCTTTGCAAGCGAAAGAAATCTCATCCATGACTTGGAGTCAAGTTGTGCTAGGTTTCAGGTCCCGTCCGGCAGACGGGACCTACTGAGACGGAACCGATTTGATCGGAGGATCGTGCCATGCGTGCAATTCTCGCGGGTTTGGCGGTAGTTTTCGTGGCGGCGGGTTCGGGCCGGGCCGCGTGCTGTTATTTCTCGGCCAAGAACGCCGACATCTTGCAGCCGGCGCAGAAGGTGTTCATCACCTGGGACGCCGACCAAAAGATGGAGTCGTTCACGGTGCAGCCCAAGTTCGAGGGCAATGCCCTCGATTTCGGCATGGTGATCCCGACGCCCAGCCAACCCAAGCTGCACGAGATGCCGCGCGATTTCTTCAAGCACCTCGCCTATTTCACCATCCTCAAAAAACGCGAGTTTCCCGCAATCCAAGCTGCTGCCGCGACCGAAAGAGTACTTTAGGAATCTGAATGCGCCGCGTGCCTCGGGTGCGGCCATGGATAGCGCCTCACGGCAAGTCCGTACCGTCAGCCGGAGATCAAAATCCTCGAAGCCGGCGTGGTCGGCTCGCTGGATTACAAGATCATCGAAGCGGGCCGGGCCGACGATCTCTTTCAATGGCTCAAGGACAACAAGTACAGCTACTCCGGCGACGACGCCACGCTCAACTTCTACGTGCAGAAGAAATGGCTGTTCACGGTCATGAAGATCGACACCATGCAGATGAAAGCGCAACAAGGACGGCTCCTTCGCCGGCGAAGTCACGCCCACGCGCTTCCATTCCGCTCCGACAAACTCGTCTATCCGCTCAAGATCACGCAAATCTCGGTCAAGGATAAAACCGAGGCCCTGTTCTATGTGCAGGCTCCGCACAAGGTCGATCTGCAAGGCGATTTCAGCTACCAGTACACCTGGGTGCCGATGCTGCAAGCGGCCAGCGGATGCACGCCCGGCGGCCTGCCCGGCAACGGCGCCGCCTGGCTCAAGTCCATCGAGGGCGACATCCCCATGCTGGTCCGCCATGGTCAGGAATTGGGCTTCAACTTCGTCAGCGGCCAGCGCCCCCAACCGAACAAGCAAGGGCACGTCCCCACCACCATGGAATGGGCCCACAAGCTGACCGCGGAAGACATCAAGATGCTCAAGGGCGATGCGCCCTACAGCGAAAAAGTGCCCGATCCTGATGAAGGCTTCACCAAGGCCGATCTGAAAGACGCCAAACGCGCCGAAGCGATCTACAAGGTGATCCGCGATCGCCTGGCCGAGGCCCAACGGGAACGGCCTTTCGGCTACTCTGGTGCGCCACTTGCCCGCCGAAGACGTCCGTGGGCTCCAACAACTTCAAGGCCATTTGCAAGAGGGGCTCTTCATCACCAAGTTCCGCAAGGTTTTCGCGCGCGACGAAATGAACGATGACCTGGTGCTGGTTCCCGCGGACGTCAATCAGCAGCGCGACAACTCGGAATATCAGGAGACTTTGCCGACATCGCCGCCGTGATGAAAGCGAGTGGCGAGTGATGAGAAAGAAGAGCCGCTGCGACGCAGTAAGCGGTGAAACCTGGATCCGCAAAGGTCTCACCGCTTACTCGCGTGCGCGGGCTCGTATCCGTCCTTATTTCTTCGCGCCCCTCGCCACTCGCTTGTCGCCACTTTTTTCCGGCCCACCAGGGGCTGATGACGTGAATCTTCGTCAGCACGGCCTCTTTCTCCTTGCCTTCCTTGGCGACGGCTAGCTTGTCCTTGAGCTTGAGCAGCTTCTTCCGGCGTGAATTGCGGCGCCGCAGTTCGATCTTTCGTTCCACCATGATTCGTGATCCTCGACGGCTAAATGGCGTTTCGATTCGTCTATAAAGAGCGGCTATTGTATAGTGGAGACGGAAGGCTTGCCACGGGTCTTTGCGAGCGAGGTCGCCCCATGCGAAAACAAACGGTTTGGATCCTGTGCGGCATGGCGTTCGGCATCGGCGCCAGTGTATTTGTCGGTCGGCAGTGGACGGCTGCACGGGCAACTCTCGGAGCGGCCCGGCAACTCCCTCGATCAACCCATCGACATGCCGCACGATCTTTCGCGGCCTGTCGATCAAGACGCCGCGCGTCCGCGTCGTCCACACCACCGACGCCAAATATCCCGGCGGCTCGATGTACTTGCAACAGGCCGATCCCTGGCTCGGCTACCAGTGGGGCCGCAACCTGACCCAGCGCAACTTCCGCGAGCAAGACGGCGTCTACGGCGACGCCGGCAAGATCGAAGGCCCGCTCCTGCGCCGACGGCGTCACCAAGATGATGGACCGCAGCCACACCAACTCGTGCGGCACCTGCCACAATGTCCCCTACCGCGACGGCGGCGCCGGCCTGACCATGGCCAAGAACGGCGGCACCGGCCGCAACACGCCGCACATGTTCGGCGACGGCCTGGTCGAGATGATCGGCCTGCAAATCCGCCTGCAACTCCTCGCCATCGCCGACGACCAACCGCGACGGCTGGATCATCCTTCGAGGAGATGAAGAAGGCCAAGCGCGCCATCGTCTACAACCTGCCCGAGGGCGTTGCGGGCCGCGTCGCCATCGACCTGGGCAGCTTCGACGACCCAAGACGGCAACGGCTATCCCGATCTCAACCCGGTCATCTACCCGATCTTCGTCGACAAGAACGGCCAGCGAATCGCCTTCGCCAACAACCTCAACTTCCCCGAGGTCGCCGGCTACACCTTCGAGGTCCAGGTTTTCGGCTGCGGGCCACCTCTATTTGCCGTTCCGCCCGCCGGTGTCCACCACGCTGCGCGCCTTTACACTGCGCGCCCTGCGACATCCACAGCGGCCTGCAGGCCCACGACCCGACCACCTACACCAGCCCCAATCGCGATGCGCTGGCCCTGGTGTCCAACGCCGGCGCCCAGCAGTTCGTCACCGCCGCCGGCAAGGATCGCGGCGGCGTTCGCGCCCCGACCAAGACCGGCTGGCCCGGCATCAGCCTCGACGACCCCGACCGCGACGGCTACTGCGAGGAGATCTCCGAAGGCGATCTCGACATGGCCGAGTGGTATCTGCTCAATCACCCCGCCCCCGCCCGAGCCAAGCGGACCAGCGACGCCGTCGCCGGCGAGCTGCTCTTCCACAAACTCGGCTGCGCGGTTTGCCATGTCCCCGATTGGCAACTCTTTGCCGCCAATCCAAATGCATCCGACTACACGGCGCGCTACGACGGCGATCGCCGCTTCTTCGATCTGGAAGTCGCCGTGCAACGACAAGACCGAACGGCTGGAAGGCAAGGTCGTCTCGCTCGCCGACAAGCGTGGCAACCTGCTGATTCCCAAGCGCGGCGCCTTCACCGTGCGCGGCATCTACACCGACTTCAAGTATCACGATGTCGGCGCGGCGTTTTATCAGATGCAATACGACGGCAGCCTCGTCAAGAAATGGCGCACGACCCCGCTCTGGGGCGTCGGCTCCACCGCGCCCTATGGCCACGACGGCGCCAACCTCAACCTCGACAGCTGCATCAAACGCCACGGCGGCGAAGCTCTGGCAAGCCGCCGTGCCTATCAGGAACTCAACGGACGCCGAGCGCAAGCAGGTCATTTGCTTTTTGGAAAGCCTGGTCCTTTACCAGACCGACCAGCTACCCACCGACATGAACGGCGATGGCCGGATCGACGAGCACTTCATGGTCCAGGGGATGGACACCGGCATCGAGCGCTTCAATCCCGAGTGGCTTTTCAAGGTGCCCGGCAAAATCGAAGGCCCCATGCGCAACCTCCACGGCGACCGCATCACCAGCTTTGCCCTGACCAATTGCCGGCAAGCCTATGGCCTCGACCTCGAATTCCTCAAAGACACCGACGGCGACGGCTTCCCCGACGTGATCGATCCGGACCCGCTCAAACCGGGTTTTAGAGATGGTATAAGGTAGGTCCCGCTTGCCGAGCGGGACTTTCGCCCCGCGCAACATTTATATCATTTTGCAAGTGCCGAAGGGCCCGCCCGGCAGGCGGGACCTACTTATTCGTGATGTGCAGTTTCACCTTCGCCGCCTTGCCCGCGCGGGTGATTTCCACGACCGCCGTCTCGTTGGCGGGGATCGTCGCTTCGACGGAAAACGTGTCGGTCCCTTCGACTTTCGACATGATGACCGGCGAGACGAGTTTCTTGGCGGCAATGTCTCTTTGAGCGGCCGCTTTGTTCTTATCCAAATAGAGGTAAACATTCACTGGCCCGCCCGTCGCGGTGCCGGTGGCTTTGACATTCTGCTGGCTCTTGATCGCGTCCACGGTAAAAATCTTGCCCTCGGGCGGCACGTCAAACATCGACTCGGTGTCCAATTTGGTGCAGCCGGCAAGGAGCGCCAACAGCAGGGCCATTCGTGTTACGTTGCTACGCATCGATGTCTCCAGTAATCGTCTTTGCCCAAAAAAACGCGGTCGGGAGTCTTGAATATATCGAAAACACGCCGGTTTGCACCAGCCTTCGCCGGCGGGTGCCATGCAACGCCAGTAATTATTTCTCACGCCGCATCAAGCGGCTTTTTCAGCCTGCGCCAATGCATCTGCCAGCTGAGGCAAATCTCCAACAGATCCCTAAGCGTAGTCATAAGATACATCCATCGACTTCAACGATTCGTTCCCGGCGTTGCGTGGCACCCAGCCGCTTCCGTTAATTGGTGCCCGATACCATTGTCCCCCACCCTTGAGTGCCTCGATGCGTTTCCTCTTTGCGATGCTCTTTACCGTTTCCCCACTAGCGATCGCTCCAGGAAGCGCCGCTGCTGACGCGAAGGATGCTGCCGTGGATACTCATTACCTTCGCGAGCATGCTCAAACTCGGGGCTTCATGTTGGGCCGGCCCATGCGGCCCTACCCGACGCCGGATGGCACGGCGGTGCTGTTTCTCCGCTCCGGGCCCCGCTCGGCGAAGCTGGGTCTGTTTGAGTTTGACGTGGCGAGCAAAAAGACACGCGAGTTGCTGACGCCCGAACAGGTTTTGAAGGGAGCCGTGGAAAAGCTCAGTGCCGAGGAGAAAGCGGCGCGCGAGCGGATGCGCGTGAGTGTCGGCGGTTTCACCGGCTTTGAAGTGTCGGGCGACGGCAGCCGGGTTTTGCTAAATCTCTCAGGCAAACTCTTCCTTTACAACCGGCAGGGCGGCGCTATCGAAGAACTGCGGACCGGTCCCGGCGTGATCCTCGATCCCAAATTCTCGCCGGACGGAACCTTCGTCTCGTACGTCAAAGACCACGATCTCTATGCCATCGAGGTCGCCGCCAACAAGGAGCGGCGGCTCACCATCGGTGGCTCCGCGTTGCTTTCCCATGGCACGGCGGAGTTCGTCGCTCAGGAAGAAATGGCTCGCTTCACCGGCTACTGGTGGTCCCCGGATTCGCGAGCAGCTCGATTTATGAAGAAAGCGATGTCAAGGATGTGGAAACCTGGTATGTCGCCGATCCGATCAACCCGGTCAAAAGCCGACGCCGTTCCACTATCCCCGGCCCGGCAAGAGCAACGCCCAGGTTCGGCTCGGCATCGTGTCCGTTGCTGGCGGGCCGACGACGTGGGTCGCTTGGGACGCGACAAACTTCCCGTATCTAACGACCTTGCGCTGGTCGAACGGGGGACCGCCGCTGATTTGCGTCCAGCGGCGCGATCAGACGGAAATCGCACTGCTCAGGGTCGATCCGAGCACGGGCAAGACGGCGACGCTGCTGACGGAAACCGATCCGACGTGGGTGAACATCCATCAGGATGTGCCGCGCTGGCTGGCCGATGGCAGCGGCTTTTTGTGGATCAGCGAGCGTGACGGCGGCCCGCAACTGCAGCTGCATAATCCCGACGGCCGGCGCCGCCATGTGCTGGTCCCCGCCAGCGCCGGTTTCCAAAACCTGGTCGCCATCTTGGGCGAGGGCAAGGATGCCGAGTTGATCTACTCCGCCAGCACGGACCCAACGCAGGCGCAGCTATTTCGGCTCAGGCTAAGCGTCTGGTCCGAGCCGCAAAAGCTCACCACTGCCGGAGGCCTCCACAGCGGTGTCTTCGCCAAGAGTGCAAACATCTGGGTGCACACAGCCCGAACATTGGCATCGATGCCGACGACGACCGTGCTGCAGGCGGATGGCACACCGATCGGCGAGCTTCCCTCTGTGGCAGTTCACGAGCCGGTGGAGCCGCGCGTGGAACTCCTCGAAGTCGGCAAGGACCGAACGTTTCACGCAGCGGTGGTTTGGCCTCGCAACTTTGATTCGGGGAAAAAGTATCCGGTCATCGTGGATGTCTATGGCGGCCCACATCACTTGCAAGTGCAGGCCACGCGCAGCCGGTGGCTGCTCGATCAATGGTACGCCGACCAGGGCTTCATCGTGGTAGCGCTCGATGGTCGGGGAACGCCGGGGCGGGGACATGATTGGGAACGCGCTATCTACAAGAAATTCGGCTCGGTGCCTTTGGAAGATCAAGTCGCGGGACTCGAGGCGCTCGCCAAGCGTTATCCGGCGCATGGATTTGCGGCGCGTCGGCATCGACGGCTGGTCGTTTGGAGGATACATGGCGGGGCTGGCGATCATGCGGCGGCCCGATATATTCAAGGCCGGCGTCGCCGGGGCACCGGTGACGGATTGGCTCGACTACGATACCCATTACACCGAGCGCTACCTGGGCGTGCCTCCCAACGACGGGGCGCCTACCAGACCAGCTCGATGTTGACATATGCCGCCAATTTGAAGCGCCCGTTGCTGTTACTGCACGGCACGGCTGACGACAACGTCTATTTTCGACATTCGCTGCGACTGGTCGATACGTTGTTTCGCCACGGCAAATCGTTCGAGATGGTGCCTCTTTCGGGCTTGACGCACATGGTTCCGGACCCCGTGGTGATGGAAAACTTGCACGCGCGCATCGCGGGCTTTTTTCGCAAGCATCTGGGACAGCCGGAGTGAGAGAAACACGAGCGCCATGGAAGTTGTGACAAATAAGTCGTCGATGGGTGGCACGCTCTGAGGTACTCCGAAGGGCGTGGTCGCGTGCAATAGCCACGCCCTTCGGAGTACCTCAGGGCGTGCCACCCAATCAAGCCGTGCTACCCAACGGGAAGGAGGCAAACATATGACCGCGCACATTGGCATTGTGACCGTTTCAGATCGCGCCAGCCAGGGTGTCTACCAAGATTTGGGCGGCCCGGCGATTCGCGCGTGTCTCGACGAAATCTTGACGTGTCCGTGGGAGCCGGTGGCCCGGTTGATACCGGACGAGCAGCCGGTCATCGAGGCTGCCTTGCGCGAGTTGTGCGATCAGGAGAAGTGCTGCCTGGTGGTCACGACCGGCGGCACCGGGCCTGCGCGGCGTGACGTCACGCCCGAGGCGACCGCGGCCGTGTGCGACAAGATCCTCGACGGCTTCGCCGAGCAAATGCGGCGCCGTCTCTCTCAAAGTCGTGCCGACGGCAATCCTCTCCCGACAAGTCGCCGGCATTCGCGGCGAGTCGCTGATCGTCAATCTGCCTGGCAAACCCAGCGCCATCCGCGACTGCCTGTTGGCGGTCTTTCCGGCGATACCGTATTGCATCGATTTGTTAGAGGGGCCGTATCTGACGACGGATGAAGCGGTGAGCAAGGCGTTTCGACCGAAAAGTAAATGAGGGGCACCGCCGCTTCACGGCAATTCGTGGGACGGCTCTCCTGAGCCGTCCATTGTTCCCCAGACGGCTCAGGAGAGCCGTCCCACATTATATCGCGGCATCGCGTAGAATCTGCTTAGCTGTCTGTGGGGCTTCTAGACAAAGAGCCGCGGGATTCGGCGTACCTCATCCCGCGGCTTGGGGTTACTTGGTTGCACACTGGCGCGGAAGGTGGGGGTGACCACTTCCTCCATGGAACTCGTCGATTCCAGCACTGCCGGGCAACTCGGCTCGCAGACCGGCACCGATACCGGCACGCGGCGGCATACCTTGACCGTCACGCAGTAGGGCTCCATGCGGCAGGTCGTCTCCGGCACTTGCCGCACTGTCTTCCTGGGCGCACCATGCCGGCAGGTCGTGTACGGAATCTGGCAAACTTTCTCCTCGGCAACCATCTTGCAGCGGCGGCACTTCACCACTTGTTGGTAAAGCTCCGCCTGCAGCCGGCACGTCGTGTACGGGCACCATCGCACACCTTCACCTCCGGCACGATTTCGCAGCGCGTCTTGGTGACGAGCTTGCAATGTTGCTCGAGCCACCATGCGGCACGTGGTATACGGAATCCGTTTGACGTGCGTTTCCGGCACCAGGTAGCACTTCCGGCATGTCACCATCTTGCAATGTTGCTCCGGGACGGTGTGGCACGTCGTGTAGCAGACTTTTTGCACCCGCTCCTCGGGCACGATGACGCACCGCTTGCAAGTGACCATCTTGCAGTGATACTCCGGCACCATGCGGCACGTCGTGTACGGAATCTGCTTGACGTGCTCCTCGGGCACCATGATGCACTTTTGGCAAGTGACCATCTTGCAGTGCTGCTCCGGCACGGTGCGGCACGTCGTGTACGGAATCTGCTTGACGCACTCGACGGGCACCGTCACGCAGCGCTGGCACGTCACCAGCTTGCAGTGCTGCTCGGGCACCATGCGGCACGTGGTGTGGCACACCTTGCGCGTCGAGCAGACCGGCACCATCTTGCACACGTTGTAGTTCACGACCTGGCAATGCTCCTTGCGGACCATGTGGCAGGTGCGCACCGTGCGCATTTCTTGACGTGGGCACCCAGGTCTTTTTGCATACCCATTGTCCGGGCAGTTGCACCGGGCAGCGGACCAGCGGGCCGGGGCAATAAGTCGAGCGGCACGAGCACGGGATCGCAGTTCCAGGTGCCCGGCATGCGGTAGCACTTGGTGATCGACCGGACCGGGAACGTAATTGCTTTCCACGTTCCAGGCACCAGACTCGACGCAAACTTGCTGCTCCGTCCAGACCGGCTCGCAGGTGTATGTCTTGACGATCCGTTGCCGCGGCTCCAACTCCGTGCGATAGCGTCACCACCGGCACGTCCACTTCGTGGCGTTGATATTCGGGGCGATAGGTCGTCCAGTTCACCGGCACCTGGTAGCTTTCGACTTTTTGGTTGTAGACGGTGTAGCGGCATTCGCGGACGTGTTGGGTGTATTCATTGCGGTAGGTCGTCCAGTTCACCGGCACCTGGTATTGCTGGTAGCACGGTTTGTAGGTGACATAGCGGCATTCGCGCACGTGCTGGGTGTATTCGGGCCGTTGGGTCGTCCAATTGACCGGCACCTGGTATTCCTGCCACACCTGCTTCTGCACGCAGTAGCGCACCTCCTTCACGTGCTGCTGAGTCACTTGCCGATAAGTCGTCCAGCGCACGGGGACCTGGTAGTCCTGGTAGCACGGCTTTTGGACCACATAGCGGGCATTCCTTGACGTGTTGGGTGTATTCCGGACGGTAGGTCGTCCAGCGGACCGGTTCTTGGTAGCATTGGGTGACGGTGCGGCACACCGTGGTGCGGTGTTCCTTCAAGTGCTGCTCGTAGATCGGCCTCATCACCGTGCAGGATTTGACGACGTCAAAAGTTTCCCACACCGGCTTGCAGACGACATAGCGCTGCTCGCGCGACCTTTTGCTCGTACACGGGGCAATAGCTGGTGCTGCGGCATTCGCGCAGCACCGTTTGATAGACGGGGCGATAGCGAATGCAGGTGCGGTCCTCGACGACGGTTTGATAGCAAACCTGGTAGCGGACCGTGGGCAGGCAGGTCGTTTCCGGGCAGCAGACGGGGAAACGGCAAGCCCCGCAATGTGCCGCCTGCACCGCCGAGTTCCAGGTGCCGTCCAGGCAAGCAAGGCCGCGAGCAAAGGCAAGTAAACGTTCCGCCTCATCGCAGGTCTCCTCCGGAATTGCTTAACAATGGCGAACTTCCAAGGGAAATGTGCCCGATGGGGAAGCGGAGGCAAAATGTTCTTGATGGAAAAGCGGGAGAAAGTGGGCAATGAAGGTGGGCGGATGAAGACTTTGCCGACAAAGGGAACTGTGGCGGTTGGGGAGCGTGGCATCGCGCCACGCAGTAAGCAACCCGCTTTAGAAGTCCGCTCTACCGCGTGCGCGGCCCATTTTTTAGAGCGGCGCTTTACCGGCGAAGCATTGGGCGGCTTTGGTGAAGTCGCCGACCCCTTCGAGGGCGGCGCCCCAGAGTTGCAATAAGGGCGGCATTGTCCGGCAGGGCATGCTCGAGCCAAAGCGCCTGGCATTTGCGGGCGCATTCGTCGAATTTCTTGGCCGCCAGATCAATCTGGGCCAGTTGCAAGCGAGCGCGCGACCGATACGCCGAAGGCTGCGGCCGCCAGCTTTTGAATATCGTGGCGGCCTCGGCGGTGTGGTTTTGTTGCTGGAGCGTCTCGGCGAGAAGATAATCGAGCGCGACGGTCATGGGGCCGTGCGTCCGTCTTGAGCGGCACGGCGCAAGAGCTTTTCGGCTTGGTCCCAAAAGCCGATGTCGCGATAGGCCTGAGCCTTGAGGTATTGGCCGACGATGCCCAGCACGTCGTTTTCCTGGTCGCGCCAAAGGGTGCTCAAGAGGTCGCTGGCCTCGCGGCGGGCGGCGCTGGTGGATCTTGACCAGGCGGTACTGAGCATAGGCGTCCAGGAAGGCGGCCGTGGACTTGTAGGGCTCCCTGTTGCAGCAGCGCGCGCGGCCGGCCAAGCAGAAGGCGCGTCTGCTCGCAGTGTGCGTCTTCCGAGATAGGCGGCGGCCAGGGTCAACGTGGCGAGGGCTTGATATGGGGAGTGCGGGCGCCAGAGTTCGGCGCGGCGCAATTGCACGATGGCCGGCGGCACGTCTTCCTCTTCCAGATAGAGTTGGCCGATTCGTAGCTGAGCGCGCAGTGCCAATTCGTGGCCGGCGTTTTGATCGACCACGCGAAACAAGGCCCGGCGCGGCGCTTGGCGTTCGTGGCGGGCCGACTTGCAACCGGGCCAAGTTGTAGTAGGCCGGCGCCACGTACGGCGACGTTTGCGCTTCGCGTATGATCCAGTCGTAATGCTTGCTCGCCTCGGCGGCTTGTCCTTGCGCGGCTTCCAAATTGCCCAGTTCAAGGGCCACCGCCGGCGCCCAGATGATGATTTTGGTCGGCGGCCAGCGCCGCCCGTAGCAGCCGGGCGGTGAAGTCTACGGTCCGCGATCGCCAATTGTTTCGCGGAGACTTCTTGACGTGCTTCCAAATGAACGACGGCGCCAGCCACGGACGCACACAAGTCAAAGTGAGCCGCTGCCTGCTCCAATAACTCGATTACCGGGCAATTGCGCAACGACAACCGCAACGACCGATCCGCCGAAGGTTTGTTTGCGCCTCGCAGACGCATTGAGGCTAAGACCGGCCTCCTTCGCCAAGGACTCGAACAGGTCGAGGCCGAGATGCCGTCATCGTCCATGGCTACAATCAGGGCCGGCTGTTTATCGGCTAGGCCGGCGCACGACGCAGCGGCGCAGTCTTTTTGGCGGCAACCGCTGCGTCCTTGGATTTGGCGTTGGCTCCGACGACATCGAGATAAAAAGGAATCTCGAGGGGAACCGCCGCAAAGGAAATGGCGTTGTCATCCATGAGCCGATCGGTGGCCGGCGTCAATGCCTGGCGGGCCCACGCCAGCGCCGCCAGGAAGCGTGCGTCGGCGATCAACAGCCTTGGGCACGGGCGTCTGGCGGGTTTCGTCGAAAAGAAAGGGATCGAGCAGCAGGCGTGCCTGGGCAGGCTCGTTGCGCTGGAGCAAGCAGCGCGCCAGCGCCCAACTCGCAGGCCAGTGTCAACGACGGCGCATGTCGACGTGCTGATCGCCTTGCGATAAGCGGCGATGGCACGGTCCGTCTTGCCAAGTGCTTCGTGGCATAGGCCGAAGCGATATTCGACGATGGCCGCCGCGCCGGCGTCGTCGGCGAGGAGTTGCTCGTAATGCGAAAGCGCGCCGCGTACAGATGGCGCTGCGAGCGCATCGTCGCCGCGCGCCAGGCTTTCGACGGCGTTGCCGTCGATTTCGATTTTTTTGAGGGCGGGCTTTGGGAGCTTCCGCTGCCGTCTCGAGCTCCGCGTCCTCCTCCGTGCTGGGCATCCCTGGAAGTGCCAGCTAATGAGCAGCGCGGCCGCGAACAGGCCGCCGAACAGCCCGCGCGCGAAGCGGCGCAAGCGGCCCCGACTGGGCGGAAGGGGCACTTCCGCGGGAGGGATCGCAGCCGCTATCCGCGACCGGTTCTGTGCCAAGCGCCATATCTTACGCCGTCCGCAGCCGATCACAGAAAAGGAAAAGTCTACTCAAACATCGACCAAAAAAGTCCACCGGCTTGAGAATCGCCGCATGATTGTGGAGGTTCCTTCGATAAGCTAGACGGCAACCATCTCCGGAGGCGCTGCGATGAAAATCACCAACCTTGCGATTCTCCAACCCCGCTGCTGGCGGTGCAGCCTTCCGTCGATGAAACGGCCGCGACAGCGGACAATCAATCGGCCGCGAACCTGAACGGCTCCAATACCTACACGCCTTCCTCTCATTTGCAGCAATTGACCGACCTCGTCCAGCAGCAACCCGCCATTCGCGAAGACCGGGTGCAGGCCGCGGCGCATCGATTGAAGCAGGGCCATTACCATACCCGCGCCAGCGCCGAGCAGACCGCCGCCGCCTTGCTTAGCGCCCTCGATTAACGCTTGTAGACGCATTCTCCAGGCGAGCGGGGGGCGTCAGCCCCTGATTTCACACCATTCCCCGCGCTCCGCTGCGCGTCGTGGTTCACCAAATTCATGAGCTATGCTTGAAATGCCGTTTGCACCGGTTGGCACCGTTGCAACGGTTGGGCTGGCGCGGCAAGGACGCTTCTAGGTAATTCGCCGATTCGGGACGCAAGTCAACGCCCGGCTCTTCGACAACCACCACTGTCACAGCGCGTGCCAGGCAACATTTGCTTTCAAATACACGATTCGATTCGATGAAAGGGGTTTGTGCACCATGGGTTTGTCGATCATGAACAACGCGTCGTCGCTCATCGCGGAAACCAACTTGGGCAACACCTCGAGCATGATGAGCATGTCGCTCGAGCGGTTGTCCACGGGTTACAAGATCAACAATGGTGCGGATGGTCCCGCCGCCCTGGTTATCTCCGAAGAGCAATTAAATCAAATCGCCGGCCTGCAAACCGCCATCGACAACACCTCCAAGGCGGTGTCCATGGTGCAGACCACCGAAGGCGCCTTGGGCACCATCAACGATCTCCTGACGCAAATTCGCTCGCTGGCGCTGTCCTCGGCCAACAGCGGCGCCAACGACGCCAACGCCTTGGCCGCTAACCAGGCGCAAATCACCAACGCCCTTGACACCATCGACCGCATCGCCGCCAACACGCAGTTCGAGACGAAGCACGTGCTCGACGGCTCCGCCGGCGTCGAGCGGCTCAACCGACAACGCCAACATGAGCTTCCTGGCGGCCAACACCAATTCACCGACCGGCACCTTCGCCATCGTCCTCACCACGGCGGCGCAACGGGCCAACACCCTCGCCGGCACCGCTCAAGCCAATCCCTTGGCCACCAACGAATCGCTCACCATCAATGGCGTGGCCATTCAGCTCACCGCGGGCCAAACGCAGGCTTCGGTCATTTCGACCATCAACCAATACACGGGCCAAACGGGCGTCACCGCCCAAGTAGGCGCCGGTGGCGCCACCCAGCTTTACAGCACCGCGTTCGGCTCGGCGTCCAAGATCACCGTCCAATCCAACATCGCCGCCGGCGCCTCCTCGTCGGGTTTCGGCTCGTCGCTGGTGACGGCCACGGGCATTGACATCGCGGGCACCATCGGCGGCTTCGCCTCGACCGGCAACGGCAACATCCTCACCGGCAACAACGGCACCGGCGCCTCGGGCATCAGCGTGTCGGCCGCGCTTCTGGGCGGCAGCAACACCACCACCGTCACCGGCGCTCAGGGCAACGTCAGCACCAACGACAACCCGCTGGTGTTCCAGATCGGCGCCAACGCCCACCAAACGGTGAGCGTTTCCGTCAACAACGTGGCTTCCAACGCCTTAGGTCTCAACATTGCCGGCAACCAATTCGCCAACCTGCGTGCGATCGACGTCCGCAGCCAATCCGGCGCCCAGGACTCCATCGCCATCGTCGATGCCGCCAGCGCCTCGATCAGCAACGTGCGCGGCACGCTCGGTGCGATCCAACAGGATACGCTTACCGAGAATCAGAATAACTTGCAGAGCACCCTGGTGAACACGACCGCCGCCGAAGGCGTCATCCGCAACACGGATTTCGCCGCCGAAACGGCCAACTACACGCAGAACCAGGTCCTGATGCAGGTCGGCACGACCGTGCTGCAAAACGCCAACCAAAGCTCGCAGTTGGTTCTCGCCCTGATGAAGAACCTGTAATCGACCGATTCATGGTTTAGCCGCTGACGCGCAAGCGGAGCGCGGGGCCCGCCGCGCTTCCGCTCAGCGCGTCGCGGCTAAACGTCCTTACGCGCTTTGTGACGATTTTTCGTCTCGAGCCGCCATTCGAATCAGAGGCGTGCCCATGCCATCGCTCCGCCGTCCGCGTCTTTCGTGTGCTAAACTCCCGTGCCAGGCTTTGGTCCTTCGCATCAGGGATGATACCAGCATGAGCGCACTTTCCAGTTTGGCTGGCAGTTCCGCCGGCAAACTCCGCGTCCTCATCCTCCGTCGTCGAGCCCCATTTCCGTCAACGGCCTTGTCAGCGGGCTCAATACCAGCGCCATCATCCAAGGCTTGCTCGCCGTCGAGCAGCAACGCATCACCAACCTCAACACGCAAAAACAAACGGTGACGGCCCAGCAAGCCGCCTTTGATGGCATCGAAGCCAAGGTTCTCGCGCTGCAAGGAACGCTGACGCCGCTCACCAGTTCACAAAACAGCGTCTTCGCCGCGCGGACCGCGACGTCCAGCGACACCAACATCCTCACTGCCGCCGCCTCCAGCAGCGCAGTGCCCGGCATTTACAACGTGCGCATCAACAGCATCGCGGCGGCCAGCCAAATTGCCTCGCAGGGATTCGATAGTCTGAGCAGCACGATTTCGCAGGGCACGCTGCAACTGAACGTCGGCAAGGCTTCCACCTCGCATCACCGATCGATTCAGCCAACGACACGCTCCAGGGTCTCGCCGACGCGATCAACGCCTCCGGGGCGGCCGTCATCGCCAGCATCGTCAACGACGGCTCCGGCGACGGCCAGCAAGGTTATCGCCTGGTGCTCGCCTCCAAGTCGACGGGCGTCGCCAACCAGATCACGATCACCAATAACCTGGCCGCCTCCGGCAGCGGCGCCGTCAAGCCCGTTTTTGACGCAGCCACCATCAGCAACGCCAGTCCGGCCGCCGGTTTCAGCGGCACCTCCGTCATCGCGTCCAACGCGGGCACGGGCTACACCGGCACCTCGAACGACATTTACACGTTCAAGGTCGTTCAGGGAGGCACGGTCGGCACCGACAACAATATCCAACTTTCCTACAGCGACTCGTCGGGCACCAATACCGGCACGCTCACTCTTAACGCCGGCGATGCGGGCACGCTCAAAAGCGTCGCCCAGGGCATTCAGGTCCAGTTCGGCGCCGGCACGCTGGTCGCCGGCGATTCTTTCAGCGTCAAAGCCTTCGTGCCCACCGTGCAGGCCGCGACCGACGCCTCGATCACGGTCGGATCAGGTCCGGGAGCGCTTGACCGTCACCAGTGCCACCAATCAGGTCAACTCGCTCATTCCCGGCGTGACCCTGTCGCTGCAAAGCAGCGCCCCAACACCGAAGTCGCGGTGACGGTCGCGGGCGACACGACCAACATGCAGAAGGCCATCGACGCCTTTGCCAGTGCCTACAACGACGCGATCAGCACCATCGCCCAGCAGACCGGCCTACGACAGCAACACCGGCATCGGCGGCCCGTTGCTCGGCGACTGGCAAACCCAAGTCATTCAGCAACAGCTCCAATCCGTGGTGAACAACTCAGTCCCCGGCGCCTCGCCGCTGATGAACAGCCTGGGCGCGCTGGGCATCACGACCGACAGTAAAGGAATGCTGGTCGTCGATGATTCCAAAGTGTGCCAATGTGCTCTCGGGGAATGTCACCGGGTGTGACCGCCGACGACGTGCGCAAACTATTCGCCCTGACGGGCAGCTCGACGAATGCCGGCGTGCAGTTCATCACCGGCAGCGCCAGAACGCGCTCTTCGGCCACGCCGTACACGCTGCAAATAACCCAGGCGGCTCAGCAAGCCGCCCTGACGGCATCGACCGCCTTGGCGGCCAGCACCGTGATCGACAACACCAACAACACCTTTAGCGTCAATCTCGATGGCAGATCTTCGGCCACGCTGACGCTGGCGGCCGGCACGTATACGCAAACGGCGCTGGCTCAAGCGGTGGCGTGCCGCCATCAACAACGATAACGACGTTGAACGGCGACAGCGTCAGCGCCGCGGTGGTCAACAACAACTTGACCATCACGTCCAGCCGTTATGGCGCCGCCGCCCAAGTGACGATGAACAGCGGCACGGCGCTGGCGGCGCTTGGCTTCACCGGCGGCGAGTCAGCCAAGGGGACCGACGTCGCCGGCAGTTTCCTCGTCAACGGCGTCACGGAAGCGGCAATCGGCGACTGGGCAATTTCTCACCGGCACAGCCACCAACGCCAACACCGCCGATCTTGAAGTGCGCGTGACCTTGTCGGCGACCCAGGTGGGAACCGGAGTGCAGGCTCCCGTCACGGTCAGCAATGGGCTGGCCGCGCAAATGAACAATTTGTTGACCAATCTTTCCGATCCGGTGAGTGGGCGATTCCAACAAGTGGACAACGGCTACCAAGCGTCGCTCACCGACATTGCCAAGCAAATCACGCAGCAAAACGCCTATATCCAGCTAAAGACGACTCAGTTGCAGGACGAGTTCGCGGCCATGGAGCAAACGCTCGCCAAACTCCAAGCCGCGAGCAGCGCCATCAACTCGTTCACGCAAACGCTCAGCTCCAGCCTGAACAACGGCACGAGCACGACTTCCAGCTCGGGCTCGAGCAACAGCTCGGGCTTTAACGTTTCGACCGGGTCGTAAGAAAGAGCAATCACGGATGGAACACGGATAAAACACGGATAATTCGAAGAGATTTAGGAAGGGTGCCCTTAAAAGGTTCACCTTCTTATCCGTGTTTAATCCGTGTTCCATCCGTGGCTAAGTTTTTTTAAGTGAGGTTCATGCCATGCAAGGATACGCCGCTTACAAGCAAGCGCAAAACCTGCCGATGACGCGCGATCAGACTTGATCATCGCCTCTTATCGCAAGGCCCTGGAGCAACTAGCGGAGGCGCGGGCGGCGTTGGCCAAAGAGCGGCGCGAGGATGCGCTGCCGTTTCTGACGCGGACGCAACTGATCGTCGTGGGGATGGCCTCGGGCCTGCCGGCGTACAAGGATGAGACCGCCCTAAACTTTATGCGGCTTTATGAATTCGTCGCGCATCAGATGACTCTGGGAACGTTGGCGAGTGTCGATGCCGCGGCGGGAGTCTTGCGCACGTTGTTGGCAGGGTTCGAGAAAGTAAGAGATCAGGCAGCGGCGCTGGAAGCGCAAGGGATGATTCCGGCGCTCGGCCGGGATCATTTGGTATCGCTCAAGGCCTGAAGCCCCGCGGTTGGGCGGCACGCCCTGAGGTACTCCGAAGGGCGTGATCGATGCCGCGCAGCACGCCCTTCGGAGTACCTCAGAGCGTGCCCCCCCGGCACTTTTTTCCGGTTCGCTGCGAATCCTTTTCCGTGTTTCCGCCGGCGTACCTGGTTATTCCCATCACGCCTAGACAACCGAAGCATTGATATAGCCCACGTTTAACGCCGATCACGCCATTTCCACGATGCTTGGCATTGCACGTGCAATTGCCTCGGGGTGGAAACGTAGGATGGCTCTCCTGAGCCGTCAAGTGTGGGACGGCTCTCCCGAGCCGTCGGCTGCGTCGGACGGCTCTGGAGAGCCGTCCCACAAGGCCCATGTGTGGAGGACGGCTCAAGAGAGCCATCGCACGGAACCTATGAATCGCTGTGCGACAGGCGCGTTATCCAAGGAAGGAAGGCGCGATGCTTCGGGGAATCTACAATGCGGCGTATGCCATGGAAGTGGCGACCCGCAACCACGAGATCGTTTCCGAGAACCTGGTCAACGCCACCACGCCCGGCTATCGCCGCCAGGGCTTGGTCTATGAAGCGTCGGCCGCCGCCTTGCTGCCGGCGACTGCGGGCAGTCCCGCTCCTGTCCCGAGCACTCCCGGCGGGCTCAGCACTTATCTGCACTTGGAATCAGGCCCGCTGCAACAGACGTCCAATCCGCTCGACTTCGCCATCGACGGCCCGGCTTTTTTCGTCGTGCAAGGGCCAAACGGGCCGCTTTACACCCGCAACGGCGCCTTCGAGTTGGGGCCCGGCGGCGACTTGCGCACGCGCGGCGGCGGCTATGCCGTCAACGGCGACGGCGGCGCCCTCACGGTGCCGCTCGATACCGCGGCCATCACCGTGGCGACCGACGGCACCGTGACCGCCAACGGCAACCAAGTCGGCCATATTCGCCTGGCGACTTTCGCCAACCCGCAATCGTTGCGCCGCGTCGGCCCGACGCTCTTCGAAGGGGACGCGCCGGAAACGCCGGCCCCCAACAGCGTGCGCGTCGATCAGGGTTATCGCGAAGGCTCCAACGTCCAGGCCGTCCAGGAAATGGTCTCGATGATGATCGGCATGCGCTTTTATGAGGCAGCCGGCAAAACCATGCAAGCGATCTCCGACGCGGTCGCGCAGAATACACGGCCGGCGGCGAGTTAGTGGCGAGTGGCGAGTGGCGAGTGGCGAGAAAGGCAAAGAATCGCGTGTTTTCTCGCCACTCGCCACTCACCCTCGCCATTGCTCGACACTCAAAATCCTGAGCTCGACCCTGAAAGGAACGGGTATGCTTCGTGCATTTAGCAGCAGTGCCACGGGGATGGCGGCCCAGCAGATGGTGCTGGACAACACGGCGAACAACCTGGCGAACCTCAACACCACGGGCTTCAAGCGGAGCTCCGTCGAGTTTCAGGATTTGCTGTATACGACCTTGCGCCAGCCTGGCGCCACTTCCATCCAGGGACAGCAAGTGCCGACCGGCATTCAAGTCGGCAATGGCGTCAAGGTAGCCGGCACGACGCGCCTGTTCACCACCGGAACGCTCATCAACACTGGCAACCAGTTTGACATGGCGATCCAGGGCGACGGTTTCTTTCCCGTCGTCAACCCGGCCGGCGGCTTCCTCTACACCCGTGACGGCACGTTCCGCCTCAATGCGCTGAACCAACTCGTCACCGCGGACGGGTATTTCGTCAGTCCGCAAATGACGTTTCCTTCTGACACGCTCTCGGTCTCGATCGGCACCGACGGCACGGTCAGTGCGACCACGGCCAGCTCGCCTACGACTTCGACGCAAGTCGGCAAGCTGCAACTGACGCACTTCCCCAACCCCGCGGGGCTCAGCGGCCAGGGCCGCAATCTGTTCTCGGAGACGCCCGCCTCGGGAACGGCTCTGACGGTCACGCCCGGTCTGTCCGGCACCGGCCAAATTCAGGGGGGCTTTCTTGAGCAATCCAACGTCGATGTGGTCGCGGAAATGGTCAACTTGATCCAGGCGCAACGGGCGTACGAATTCAACACCAAGGCCATCCAAACTGCCGATCAAATGTTGTCGTCCACAACCAGCCTTATTCGGTGATATGCCGTGAAACGCTTGCTTTTATTATTGCTTGTCCTCGCCCCTGGAAGCTCCGCGCTTGTGGGGATGGCGCAGGCGCAAGCGTCCGCGCCGGTGACGATCACGCTGTTGCCTGAAGTGACGGTCGACGATTCGCTCGTGACCCTGGAGCAGATCGCCAGGTTCAGCGGCGGACCGGAGTATCTGCGCAAACGTTTGGCGCACCTCGATGTCGCCGATTTCAAGATCGGCGCCGCGTTTACGACCGTGACCGCGGATCAGTTGCACTTTCGCCTTCTGCTTGCCGGCATGGAGGAAGCGCAAATCGACGTAGGCGGTGCCTCACGAACGCTTGTGGTCGAGAGCCGGGAGCCGGTGACGTTGCGCAAGATTCTCGCCGCCGCCGAACGAGCGCTGCGGTCGGATTATCCCGGCGATTCCACGGGGCTGACGCTCACGCCGCATCGGGGAATCGGAAATGCCGGTTATCGAGTTGCGCGCGGGCGAGCAGGTGCGTTATCAGGCCAAGGCGAAGACACCGCTGGCGCGCTCGGGCAGGGCCTGCATCGACGTGACGCTTTCGGTCAATGGCAAAAGCCGCGAAGTGGTGCCGGTGTTTTTCGAGATGGCGTCCTTGCAACAGCCAATGCGCAGCCGTGACGAAGGAGCGGTCCGCCGATCCGACCAGTGTCGTATACACGCCCCCATTTCAAGCGGACGCGACTTTCTCGTTAAAACGGGAGACAACGTCAAGCTGATCGCCAACATCGGTTCGGCCCGGCTCGAAGCGCTCGGCGAGGCGCAGCAAAACGGCCGCCTCGGCGATGTCATCCGCGTCCGCAACGTGGAATCCAACCGCATCGTCCATGGGCGAGTCGAGGCGAGCGGTGCGGTGTTGGTGGAGTATTAGGAGGGGGGATTTGGTCATGTACAAAGATAGCGGGATTTCGCGAGGCATGCTGTCCCTCCTCACCCCTGCCCCTCTCCCCCCGAGTACAGGGGAGAGGGGAATCCGGTGGGGACACTTCCGGTGGGGAAACTTCCGGTGGGGACATTACCGGTGAGGACATTACCGGTGGGGACGTTACCGGGGTGGCCAGTCTTTTGGCTCTTATCGTTGTTGCTTTACCACTTGTGAGCGTCGACAAGCTTGCGGCGCAGACGCTTTGGGATCGCCGCGATCGCAACATGGCCACGCTGTTCCATGATTATCGGGCACGCAACGTCGGCGATGTGCTTGACGGTGTTCATCGAGGAAACCACCGGCTTCGACGCCCAGGAAAAACGGGACCTGGACAAGAAGACGAATGCCGACGCCAACGTCGGCGGCACCGGCAGCACGTCGAACCTGGCTGGCATCCTGCGCAGCTTCGGCTATGCCCTCGACCTTAACACCAGTTCGTCGCGAACCTTCAATGGCAACAACAATAGCAGCATCGACCGCAAGTTCACCGACCGGATGTCGTTCATCGTCATCGACGTCATGCCCAACGGCAACCTGATCGTCGAAGGCTACCGCCAGCGCATGATTACCCGCGAAATGCGCATCCTGCGCCTGCAAGGGATCGTCCGGCCCGCCGACATCGGCCCATTCAACACCGTGCAATCGCAGTTCTTGGCCGACCTGCGCATCACCTATGAAGGCAAGGGACCCGAATCCGCTTACACCAACAACGGCTGGGGCGGACGCATCTTCAATCGCTTGTGGCCGTATTAGTAGGACAGATTTTTAATCTGTCCGGGGTAGCGCGAAAAAAAATGTCAGGTTGGAAACCTAACCTACGCAGGGATCAATGGACGTGGCAAAGCATTCGCGAATCGTGATAACCGGGACCTTGATGGTAGCCCTGCTGGTCGGCGCGTGCGGGTCGGCGAGCGGCCGGCGTGCGTCTCAAGGACATCACCGATCTGGAAGGCTCGCAAACCAATCATTTGGTCGGTTTTGGGCTGGTCGTTGGGCTCAATGGCACGGGCAGCAAAAGCACGTTCACGCAGCAAGTTGCCGTCGACATGCTTCAGCGGTTCATGGTCACGACGAAAATCATCTCGGACCTGAAGGGCGATAGCGTTTTCAAGTCAGGCAACATCGCGGCGGTCATGGTGACCACGGAGCTTGGCCCGGTCGCGCGTGTGGGCAGCCGCATCGATGTGACGGTTTCCGTGCTCGACGATTCGTCCAGCCTCGACAACGGCGTTCTTATTTTGACGCCGCTCAAGGGGGTCGATGGCGTGGAATACGTGGTGGCCCAGGGCCCGGTCTCGGTGGGCGGCTTTCTGTTTACGGCCTCGGGCGGCGGCGGGGGCACGGCGGCAGCGGCGCAGAAGAACCATCCGACCGTGGGTCGCATCAGCAATGGACCCATCGTCGTGCGTGAGGCGCGGGGCAAGGTCTTTTGCGACGGCCAACTCAAAATCCTTGTTGCGCGAGCCGGACTATGACACGGCGCGGGCCATCGCCAAGGTGATCAACGACAAGTTCGCGGGGGCCGCCTTCACCGTCGATGCGGGCACGGTGCATATCTTCGTGCCGCCGGAGCGTGCCAGCAACGTGGTGTCGTTTATCAGCGATATTTTGCTTCTGGAAATCACGCCCGATACGCCGGCGCGGGTGGTCATCAACGAGCGGACCGGCACCATCGTCGCCGGGCATCAGGTGAAGATATCGACGGTGGCGGTGACGCACGGCAATCTGGCCATCGTGACCAACAACACGCCGATCGTCTCGCAGCCGTTGCCCTTCAGCAAGGGGAAGACGAAGGTGTTGCCGCGTGGCGCAACTGGGCGTGACCGAGCAAGGGAACACGGTGCGCGTGCTGGAGGAGACCATGACGGTCAGCGATCTGGCGCGGGCGCTCAATGCGCTGGGCGCTTCGCCGCGCGACATGATCGTCATCTTCCAGGCGCTCAAGAAGCTCGGGGCTCTGCATGCGGAATTGGTGTTCATGTAGGTCAGGTTTCCAACCTGACCGTATTCATTTATCGCGAATTGGGGGTCTGGTTGGAAGCCGGCGGACGTAGGTTAGGTTTCCAACCTGACCGTTCATGGACGACGCATGCCTCAATATCCGGTCAGGTTGGAAACCTGACCTACGAAATGAAAGGAATCCACTATGCAAACGACAGCCGCCAATCCGATCGGTTTACCGGTGATGCCGACAATGCCGGCTCCGGTGACAAGTAGGCCGTCGCCGCATGAGGCGGGCAAGGCGTTCGAGGGCGTGTTCGCGTCGATGCTATTAAAGCAGATGCGGCAAACGCTTGGGAGCGGACAAGGGTTGTTCGGCAAAGATCCCGGCGACATTTTTGGCGGACTCTTCGATCATTTCATGAGCCAACACATGGCCCAAAAAGGCAGCCTGGGGATCGCCCATATGATCGAGAGCCACCTGGAGAAAGCGAGCGGGCATAAATGAGCGCAACGGCCGGGCATGAAAATCAAGGCACGCGCGACTTGGCCTCCTTGTGCGGCGCCAATTGCGCGACGAAGAAACCGCGCTTGCCGCCGCGCTCCCGTTGCTCCGCGCTGCGCACGAAGCGTTTGGACAAGGGAATTTAGACGCCTTCGCCAAAGCGCTCACCACGCATCAACAATCCCTGAATCTGATGGAGGAGATCAACCGACGGCGGCAACGATTCCGCGCAATGCTGGCGAGCCGGCTCGACATGGAGCCAACGCAAATCACCTGGGCGGACACCTTGGCCCGCGTGCCGATCGCACTTCGGGCCGACCTCTCGGTTCAAGTGGTTCGGGTGCGCCGCGGCGCCGAGGAGTTGGCGAGCATGGCGTATGCGCTGTCGGTTCAATTGCGCATCTACCTCGATGCTTATCGCCGTTTATTGCGCGATGTGACCAATACGGCGAGCAATTCGGGGCGCTATGGACGGGCCGGCACGACGGAATCGCTGGAATATTGCTCGATGATTCAGATCCACGGGTGAGCCATGTCGTCGTTATCCATTGGTTTGACCGGCCTGCTCGTCGATCAACGCCTGCTCGATTTGACCGGGCAAAACATCACCAATGCCAATACGCCGGGCTACCATCGCCAGGTAGCCACACTCGCCGAGGGGGTGCCCAGCACCACGGATGGCACCGCGGTGGGCACGGGGGTCGTGCTTGAAAGCCTGACGCGCACCGTGGATCAAGCCCTCGAGCAAGCAGTCTTGGGCAACACATCCGCGTCGAGCAACGCCTCCACCCAACTCGACGGGGCTCGATCAACTGCAATCGTTTCTGGCCACCGGCACCGGCACATTGCATGACGCGCTGGGCAATCTATTCACGCAGCTTGAAGCGCTCAGCGCCAACCCCGGCGACCCGATCCAGCGGCAGGTCATGTTGTCGGCCGCCAACGACGTGGCCACCCGGCTCAACGAGACGGCCGGCAATCTCACGCAAATGAGCGGCAGCCTCGCCGCCCAGGCGCAGACCCAAACGGCCTCCATCAACGGCCTGACCAGCCAGATCGCCCAACTGAATCAGCAGATTCACGCGGCCACCTTGGCGGGCTCGGCGACCAACGGCCTGCTCGATCAACGCGATCAGGCGCTCGCCAGCCTGTCGCAGTTGGTCAATGTGCGCACCATCAAGCAGCCTTATAACGAAGTCAGCGTCTTTGTGAACGGCTCGTTTCTCGTTCTCAACGAGCAAGCGGCGAAGCTCAGCAGCACGGTCACGGGCCAAGGCCAATTGCTCATTAACTCGACCGGCTCGACGCAACCAATCGACGTCAGCGGCGGGCAACTGGGCGGCGTCTTGACGCTCTTTAATACCACGTTGCCGGCGGTGCAAAATCAACTGGATACGTTTGCCCAGTCACTCGCCTCGTCCTTCGATAAAATTCAGGCGGGCGGCATCGGGCTTAACGGACCGATGACTAACCTCGCCAGCCAGCGGGCCGTCGCTCATACCGGTCAAATCCTGGCCAACGCGCAATTGGCGTTTCCGCCGCAGGCGGGCGATCTGTATCTGACCGTCACCAACCTGGCGACCGGCGCACGCACTCTGCACAAGGTAGCGATCGATCCGGCGACGCAAAGCCTGGCCGATGTGGCGACCGCGCTCAGTGCCGTCCCCAACGTCCAGGCGGTCGTCGATTCGCAAACGGGCACGCTGCATATCGTCGCCCAACCCGGTTATGGCTTCGACTTCTCCGGCAACCTTTCCTCCAGTCCTGATACCCAGGCGATCACCGGCACGACCGTGGCGACCGTTGACGGCCAATATACCGGCACGGCCAACGACACGCTGAGCTACACTTTTAGCGGCGCTGGGACCATCGGCGTCACGCCCAATTTGATGCTCCAGATTCACAATGGCGCGGGCACGCTGCTCGGCTCAGTCAACGTCGGCCAAGGCTATGCCGCCGGATCCGATCTGACGACAGCGCTGGGTGTTCGCGTCAAGCTCGCGACAGGGACCGTCAATGCGGGCGATTCGTTCACGGTCAATGCGGTTGCCAATCCCGACACCGCCAACCTGCTGCCGGCGCTGGGTTTGAACACCTTTTTTGTCGGCTCCGGCGCGGGCGGTTTGCAAGTCAATCCAAACTTGCTCAACGATCCCGGGCAACTGGGCCTGTCCGCCTCCGGACAACCCGGCGACGGCACCAACCTCACGAAATTGCTCGCGCTGCAAACCCAGCCGATTTCGGCCAATCAATCGCAATCGCTTGCAGCAGTATTTGGAAAGCATTATCGGCAGCGTCGGCGCCCAGGCGAACACCGCGCAGACGAGCAAGACCGCCTACGACGGGCTGGGGCAACAACTGAACAATCAGTTACAAACGGTCTCGGGAGTCGATCCCAACGAGGAACTGACCAAGCTGGTGCAATACCAGCAGTCGTACCAGATGTCCGCTCAGTTTATCTCGACCGTGACGCAGACGTTCGCCGACTTGATGAAGATGTTTTGAGATTAAAAAAATCTCGTCACCAGGCTCCGCCGGTGACGCAGTGCTTGGCAGGCTCTGCCTGCACGAGAATCGCCCAAGGGTGCGAACGCTCCCCGGCAGCGTGGGTGGAAAAACGAGGCGGAGCCTCGGGAGCAGTGCGTGACCAGGCGGAGCCTGGTCACGAGAATCAAAGTGGCCCGCCCGCGAGTCACGATTGGCCACTTCCTAGCGGGTGCGGCTCGGAAGAGAGGTAACTTCCCATGGATACGCGGGTCGGCATGCAGTCGATTTATCAAAACGCCATACTCGGCAACCAGCAAATCACGGCTCAACTGCAAGCGTTGCAAGCGCAGGCGACGACGGGCCAAAAGTTCGCCCAGGTTTCCGACGATCCCGGCGCGGCCTTGTCACTCATGAGCACGACCGACCAGGAGCAGCGGCTCACGGCGCACCTGGCCAACATCCAATCGGCGACGACCGCGCTCAACACCAGCGTGGCCGCACTGCAACAGGTCAACGACATCTTCACCCAGGCCAAGTCGCTCGCTATCCAAGCCAGCAGCTCGAACAACGATCCAACTTCCTACGCCGCCCTCGCCGCCCAGATCAACGGGCTCATCAACAATTTGCTCACGGCCGCCAACACGCAGAGCAATGGCACCTATGTCTTCAGCGGCACCGCGTCGGCCACCAAGCCGTTCACGGTGGCCAGCCAGGATGCCTCGGGCAACGTTCAGCGCGTGGGCTACCAGGCGGCTGCCGTTGGCGCCTCGGCGACCGTCGCCGATGCCCAGCAAGTGGAGCTTTATTACCCGGGCAGCAGCGTGTTTCAAATGCAAAATCGCCAGGCGGCTGTCTTCAGCGGCACCACCGGCGCCGCGCCGGGAACGGGCACTGACAGCGCCACCAGCCAGGGAATCTTAACGATTCAGCATACCGCGACGACGTTCGCCCCCGGCTCGGGCGTGCAGGCCGGCACCAGCTCGGCGGCCGGCGACACCGTTCTTGGACCCGCTGGGGCCCACACATTGCAGATCACCGACACCAGCGGGAACGGCACAGCCGGCACGGTGTCCCTGGATGGCGGGCCTGCCATCGCCTTCACCAATGCCGACACCAACCTGCGCGTGACCAACAACACCGGCGACGTCATCTTTCTCGACACCAGCGCCATCACCCCGAATTTCAATGGCAACGTCGCGGTCACGGCATCAGGCACCATGTCCATCGATGGCGGCGCCACATCGACGCCGCTCACCTTCAGTGCCAACCAGGCCGTCACGGATGGCGCGACGGCGCGGTCACGTTCGTCGATACGACCAAGGTCGTTCGTCCCGGAACCGAGGTCGTGCAATATCCGGGAACGTCGGATGCGTTCCAGGCCCTCATCTCCCTGCGCGACGACCTCAACAACGTCAATCACCTGTCGTCCGCCGATCAACTCAAAGCGCTCACGGGCCATATCAGCGACCTGGACAACGTCTCAACCCATATGCTGTCCACGCTCGGGCAACAGTCGGCATCGCTGCAAAGCCTGGGCTCGTTACAGTCGCATTTGACAGCGTTGCAACTATCCGCGAAGGAAACGATCGGCAACGTGGGCAACGCGGACATCACGGACGTGGTGGTGAAGCTGCAATCGTACGAACAACTGCTGCAACTCTCGCTGGCGGCGTTCGCGCAGATTCATTCGATCAGCTTGCTCAATTATTTGAAGTGACACTCAATTCGACCGCGAGTGCTCAGAAAGCGCGGGCCATAGGCCCATGGCAAGTTCTCGTGCAAGCACGGACGCCCCGCCATGATCACGCTTGCCGGCGATCCAGATGATGCTTTCGGCGAGAGTTTTGTCGGCCCGCGCCGCCGCGAAGAGCTTGCGCCAATCGTTCAGATTACCCCGTTCGATGCCGAGTCGATCGCATCGAGCGTCCAGACCGCAGTCGTAATGTGGCGGTGCTTCATGGATGTCATGCTCCAACCAGGTGGCGTCCCAAAAGCAGCCCAAAGCGCTGACAGATTTGCTCCGTATGTCGCCAGTCGTGCCATTTGGCTTCCAGGGCGCGGTAGTGGGACAAATCGGTTTGCTTGAGATCGCTTGGCTCCGGTTTGGAGAGGGCCTTGGCGACTTCAAGGGCAACCGAAGCGGTCTGCAAATGCCCGTAGAGCCGATCCAAATCGGCTAATGCCGAGAGCACCTGCTCCTGGTCAACGCAAGTTGTCAGTGCCGCGAAATCCAGATAGTCACGCACCACATTGCGTGAATACGCTAGAAAAGCCTTGATCCTGATCATCTCAGCCAAGGTGGGAACGACAATTTCGCCAAAGGTCGTATTGATCGCCGCCGTCTCGATTGGCCCGATGCGCCGGGCCTGCCGAAAACCAATCTCCACCCCTTCGATACTACCCAAAATTAGCACGGGTCGCTTGGTCCGGGCCGTCTTCCACGTTGACGATTGCTCCAAGGTCTCGAGAACATTGTCAAAATTCTCTTTTAGCGCCGGCAGCACATTATCCACGTCGTTGGAAATGCGATGACCAGCGTACAAGGCAGTTGCCGTGCCGCCGACGGCAATCGAGCCGGGAACCAGCCGTTGGGAACTGATGCCGGCGGCGAGTACCTCATGCCATGCGGTTGCTTCTTCCGCTGACAGATGGGCGATGTCGCCGGTAGGTCGCGTTTCCTTGCCGCTGGTATCGTTTAAATTTTCCATGACGATAATTTTATGATTGGTGCCCAAGCTATCCGAATAATTTGAACTTAACGATTCGCACAGGTCAGTTGGAGGACTCGACGTTTGCCCTCTCACCTCGCCTTACGCCCGTGGTAAGATTGGCGGATCAACGGTGTACCCGGTGCGCAGCGTGAGATTTTATGGGGCGAGAGTGCCACTGTTTCACCGTTACCAAACGGTGTTTAACGGTGACGAAGCTCAGTAGCCGCGTTCGCCGAGTCGCTGCGCTTGCTTGCTAGACCACGCTGCCCTCTGTCCATAATCTTACCGCAGACCCTGACGAGGCAGCTATGTTACTCCATTATGCGTTGATCACCGGCATTTTCGCGGTCGTGGCCACCGCACAGGCGCCCACGGACTACACCAGCGTCAAGGTCGCGGCGTTGGGCATCAAGGAAATAACTCCCGCGAAGGACGCCAAGACGGGCTTCGTGGTCGGCGGCAAGAATGACACGGCGCTGATAAAAAAGCTCACCGAGATCAATGGCCAAAAGATCGCCGACCTTGAGAAAACCATGCGTCCCGGGCAGCTTTCGCGGGCGGGGTTTTTGGGGAAGGACGAGCGTTTGCTCGATGTGCTGGCGGCGGATAATCAATTCGTGGTTGAGCAAATGAGGCTGACGCATCAAGAGCTGGCGCGGCATTTGAACGTGTTGGCAGCGATCGGCAAGAACGAGAAGGGCGAGTTCAAGTATCAGGGCCGGCGTTTTAAGGTGGCGCTGGTTGCTTTTCGCGGTTTTCAGGATTCGCCCTTCGACGACGGCACCCGCTCCAACACCAACGCCACGGCTACCAACCTCGATAACGGCAAGACGCTGACGTTTTCGCTGCTGGTGCCGATGATGGTCGAACGCTATGGCTTTTATGAAGGCAAGGGGACGCCGTATCGCGTCGATCCGCGCAAGTGTTGGCGGTGTGCGATTTCTTGAAGGCCAAAGCCAAGGAGTAAGGCATGCCGCTCCATCCGTTGGCTGGCAAGCCGGCCCCGCGCGACGTTTTGATCGACGCCGCCAAGCTCGAAGCCGCCTATTACGAGCGTGAGCCCGACTTGGCCGATCCCACGCAGCGCGTCGCCTTCGGCACCAGCGGCCATCGCGGCACGTCGCTTGACGGGACGTTCACCGAAGCGCACATCCTGGCGATCACCCAGGCCATTTGCGAATATCGCAAAGGCAAAGGGCATCACCGGCCCGCTTTACATGGGCAAGGATTCGCACGCGCTGTCCGGCCCGGCGCAGCGGACGGCGCTGGACGTCTTGGCCGCCAATGGGGTGACCACGATCATTCAGCGCAATGATGGCCTGACGCCGACGCCGGTGATTTCGCGGGCGATCTTGGTTTACAATCACGGCCGGCGCGAGCAGCTCGCCGACGGCATCATCATCACGCCGTCGCACAATCCGCCGGCCGACGGCGGCTTCAAGTATAACCCGCCCAACGGCGGGCCGGCCGACACCGACGTCACCACCTGGATGCAAGACCGCGCCAACGCCCTTCTGCGCGGCGGCAACGCCGAGGTCCAGCGCATCCCATACAGCCAGGCGCTCAAGGCGGCGACGACGCGGCAAGAGGATTTCGTGCAGCCGTATGTCGATGATTTAGCCAACGTCATCGACATGGAGGCCATCCGCGCGGCCGGCGTGAAGCTGGGCGTCGACCCGCTGGGCGGCGCGTCGTTGGCCTACTGGGAGCCGATCAAGGAACGCTATCGCCTCGATCTTACCGTCGTCAATCCGCAGCTCGATCCCACGTTCAGCTTCATGCCGCTCGATCACGACGGCAAAATCCGCATGGATTGCTCGAGCCCATATGCGATGGCGGGGCTTATCAAGCTGAAGAACGATTATCGCGTGGCGTTTGGCAACGATCCCGACGCGGATCGGCATGGCATCGTCACTCCCGGCGCCGGTCTGATGAACCCCAATCACTACTTGGCTGTCGCCATCCGTTATTTGCTCATGCACCGGCCGCAATGGCCCGCGAACGCGGCGGTGGGTAAAACGCTGGTCAGCAGCGGCCTCATCGACCGCGCCGTCGGCCAACTGGGGCGGCGTCTGTGCGAAACGCCTGTTGGTTTCAAGTGGTTTGCGCCGGGACTGGCGGATGGCAGCCTTTGTTTCGGAGGGGAAGAAAGTGCCGGCGCCAGCTTCCTTCGCCGTGACGGCACGGTGTGGACGACCGACAAGGATGGTCCCATCATGGACCTGTTGGCGGCCGAGATCACGGCACGGACGGGCAAGGATCCGGGGGAGCATTATCAAGAGTTGACGGCGGCTTTGGGCACGCCCTATTACACCCGCATCGACGCCCCAGCCACGCCCGATCAGAAAGCGCGGCTGCAAAAGCTGACACCCGACGCCGTCACCGATGACGCGCTTGCCGGCGAGCCGATCCTCGCCAAGCTCACGCGGGCGCCGGGCAATAACGCCGCCGATTGGGGGCCTCAAAGTCACCACCCAGAGCGGTTGGTTCGCCGCCCGACCTTCCGGGACGGAGAATATTTACAAGATTTACGCTGAAAGCTTCAAGGATCAGGCTCATTTGGATGCCATTGTGTTTGAAGCGCGGCAGCTAGTGACCAAGGCGTTGTCACAAGGGACAAAGCCTCGAGGTTAATCGAAAAGCCAACATAAACTGGCCGGGGTTGAGGTACTCCGAAACCCGGTACGCCCCAGACCGGGGTTTCGGAGTACCTCAACCCCGGCCACGTACCAGGTATTTTTGTCCGTTTGCCCAAGAGGAAACCATGGCCAAAGTTCCCGATACATCCGTGTCCAATGAAAAGTCAGGCATTGAAAGGCTGACGATCGACACCATTCGCACGCTGGCGATGGATGCCGTGCAGGCGGCCAATTCGGGGCATCCGGGCACGCCCATGGCCTTGGCGCCGACGGCCTATGTCTTGTGGCAAGACTTTCTGCGTTTTGATCCGGATGATCCCATTTGGCCCAATCGCGATCGCTTTGTCCTGTCGGCGGGACATGCCTCGATGCTGCTTTATGCGCTCTTGCACCTGACGGGTGTCAAGGCGGTCAATGCAAAATATGAACGCCTGGGCGAGCTCTCCGTCAAGTTGGATGACATCAAACGCTTTCGCCAGCTCGACAGCAAATGCCCGGGACACCCGGAGTACCGCTTGACGTCCGGCGTGGAGACGACTACCGGCCCGCTCGGACAAGGGGTGGCCAACAGCGTGGGTATGGCGATGGCCGAGCGCTGGTTGGCGGCCCGCTTCAACAAGCCGAATTTCACGCTGTTTGACTACAACGTCTACGCCCTGTGCAGCGATGGCGACATGATGGAAGGGATTTCCAGCGAAGCCGCCTCGCTCGCCGGTCATTTGAAATTGAGCAACCTGTGCTGGATCTATGACAGCAATCACATCACCATCGAGGGCAAAACTTCGCTGGCATTCTCCGAAGACGTGGCCGCCCGTTTCTTGGCCTATGGTTGGAACGTGGCGACCGTCGGCGACGCCAATGACCTGGAGCAACTGCGGCGGGCGCTGCACCATTTTCGCCGACACGCATGACCGGCCGACGTTCATTCTCGTGCATAGCCACATCGCCTGGGGTTCGCCCAACAAGCAGGACACCAAGGAAGCGCACGGCGAAGCGTTGGGCGCCGAGGAAGTGCGCCTCACCAAGCGCGCCTACGGTTGGCCGGAAGACGCGCAGTTTTTGGTCCCCGATGGGGTGCGCGAGCATTTCGCCGGGGGCATGGGCAAGCGTGGCCGAGATTTACGCAAGACCTGGTTCGCGCTTTTGGAGAGCTATCGCAAAACAAGCATGCCGATTTGGCGGACGAGTTGGAGCGCATGCAGCGGCGGGAGCTTGCCAAGGGGTGGGACAAGGACTTGCCGACTTTTCCGCCCGACGCCAAGGGGCTGGCGACGCGCGAAAGCTCGGCGCTGGTGCTGAACGCCATTGCCAAAAACGTGCCGGACTTGATGGGCGGGGCGGCCGACCTGGCGCCCTCGACCAAGACGAACATGAAGGGCGCCGGCGATTTCGAAGCCGACAACTATGCGGGCCGCAACTTGCACTTCGGCATCCGCGAGCATGCCATGGGCGGCATTCTCAACGGCCTGGCGGTCTCCAAGCTCCGGGCCTATGGTTCCACTTTTTTGATTTTCAGCGATTATTTCCGCAACCCTATCCGGCTGGCGGCCTTGATGGAGCTTCCGGTCGTCTATGTGTTCACCCATGATTCGATCGGCTTGGGCGAGGACGGCCCGACCCATCAGCCCGTGGAGCAACTCGCCTCGCTGCGCGCGATACCGGGCCTCATCACTTTGCGTCCCGCCGATGCCGCCGAGGTCGTCGAGGCCTGGAAATACATCATGCCCCTTCGGCACGAGCCGGTGGCGTTGATTCTTACACGGCAAGCGGTGCCCACATTGGACCGAACGCGCTATGCGAGCGCTGCGGGCCTGCAGCGTGGAGCGTATGTCCTCGCGGATGCGCCGAACGGCAAGCCCGAGGTGTTGTTGCTGGGCACGGGCAGCGAGGTGAGTCTGTGCATCGATGCATATGAAAAGCTCAAAGCGGACGGTATTGCCGCGCGTGGTGAGCATGCCATCGTGGGAGATTTTCGAGAATTACTGCCAAGCGCATCCGGAATATCGGGAGAGCGTCATGCCGGCCGCCGTGACCGCGCGCGTTTCGGTCGAGCAAGCGGCAACGTTTGGCTGGGATCGATACGTGGGCGAGAAGGGTCAGAAGATCGGCATGCACACGTTCGGTGCGTCAGCGCCGCTCAAAGCGTTGCAAAAGAAATTTGGCTTCACGCCCGACGCAGTGGCCGCCCTGGCCAAGAAGTTGGTGAGGCCGATGTAGGTCCCGCCTGCCGGGCGGGACCTGGGTGGCACCTTGCAAGCGGATGGTTTTTTTGCAAGGGCGGAGGTTCCGGGTACCTCCCGCCTGCCCGGGCGGGATCTGAGTGGATCGTTGCAAGAGATTACTGATTTTGCAGAATCAAGGTCCCGCCCGGCAGGCGGGACCTACTTGAATGACAGCTCGCGTCTGGGGGCTTTGGCCTGGGCGAGGGCGCTATAGGCCATTGGCTCGCGGACGCGTTCAAGGGTCTTGAGGATGCATGACGCACCAGGACGATCATCACCAGCCAGTAAACGAAACAGGCGATCCAGCCGACACCGACCAAAAGTGCCATGCTCAGGACGTTGTTTTCGCTGGTTAGGAGTTTGTAGGCAAGATAGACGGAAGCCATGGCCAACGGGACGAAAAAGCTCAAGAACAAATCGACCATGCGCACGTGCCAGCGGGAATCCATGCACTGCGCGACGGAGCGCAAAAACAGGGCGAAAGTGCAGGTGTAGGCCATGCTCAGGCCCACGCTCCCGAGGTTGAAGATGATGCCGGCTGACGTGAAGCGCGCCGACCGAGGCCGACGACGCCCTTGCTGAACTCCGGCTGCACCTTCATGCCCGAAACGGAGGACAGGATCGAGAGCGCTATCGACATGGCGAGGCTCGCGAGGCACAGAAACATGAGCCAGCGGCAGCCATTGCGCTCGGACGCGCTCAGGATGCAGCGCCACTTGCCGCCCATGATGATGCCGAAGGAAAGCATGCCGATGATCGAGAGCAAGCCGAGGCCGGCGTAGAACATCCAGAGCTGGCCCAGGCGCAGGCGCGTGGATTCAATTTTGAAGCCTGACTCGATGAGCGGCATCAAGACCAGCAACAGTCCGAAGAAACTGCCGACGATCCAGATGGCGTAGCCGACCAATATCTTGGTCAACCCTTTGGCCACCTCGGCCCAGCCCAACTCAACGGTCAAGCAGTCGTTCAACTGGCGGTCCAACAGGGCTTGGGGCATGGTGAGGGTTCCTGGCTGACGGTTGGGTGGCCGGGTCTGAGGTACTCCGAAGGCCCGGTTCGCGTGCACCGGGCCTTCGGAGTACCTCAGACTCGGCCACCCGTGTTAGTTTGTCATCGTCGCGCATGGCGACGCACGGCAAAGATAGCTCACGAAACATTCGCCCGCAAATAGATGCTAGCCCCTAGGGACGGTGGCGAAAGATGCCGATGCCAGTAGAACGAGACGGTAAGGTCCGCTGGGCTTTAAGGTAGTCTCGGAGACACGCCGCATGCACTGGTTCTTCGAGACCTGGGACGACTTCATGGCCTGGCTCCCATTCCTTTTGGGAGTGTTCGATTTTTTTGCTAGCGTTCTGTGCGTGGCCTGGGTGCTGATGACCAAGCCGGAGTCCAGCTCGGCGATTGCCTGGATCTTGCTCATCTTCTTCCTGCCGTTCGTGGGCATGGTGCTTTTTTTCTTTTTTGGCTATCAGCACGTCAATCGTCCGTTGCGGCGCAAGCGCCGGCACCGGCTCAGATATGAAAGGCCCGCCAATCCCGCCAATTACGATAGCACCGCGCGGCTGCCGCGCCCTCTCGAAAGGCACGAGGGGCATCTCGAAGGGACCGCCGACAGCCTGGCGCGGCTGGCCTTTCGCCTTGGGGGCTTTCACGTCACCGAAGGCAACCAGGTCGATTTTTATTTCGAGGGGCAACCGACGTTCGAGGCCATGATCGACGCGATCAAGGAGGCCAAGCACCATGTTCACCTGCTGTTTTTCATTTTTCAGCCCGACGAATTGGGCAAGCTGTTTCTGCAGTTGCTCACCGCCAAGGCCAAGCAAGGCGTGGAAGTGCGGCTGATCTACGATGCCATGGGCTCGCATCGTCTGCGTCAACGCCTGCTCGCGCCCTGCGGGCGGCCGGCGGCAAGATCAGCGTCTTCTTGCCGATCAACTTGCTGCGCCGCCGTCTGCAAATCAACATGCGCAATCACCGCAAGATCGTGGTTGTCGACGGCACCATCGGTTTCATCGGCGGCCTCAACATCGGCGATGAATATGTCGGCAAGAACAAGTACTTTGGCTTTTGGCGCGACACGCATTTGCGGCTGCGCGGTCCCGCCGTCGTCGATCTCCAGCGCGTCTTCGCGGAAGATTGGAGCTTTGCCTCCGGTGAAAATCTTTATGGGCTACCAGGCAAGGATAAATACTTCACGGCCCAGAATGCCGACGGCCCCTATTCGGTGCAGGTCATCGACTCCGGACCGGACCGCGATTTGAAAACCATTCGCGAGATAACGTTTGCCGCCATCTTGAAGGCGCAGAAGCGGGTGTGGATCGCATCGCCCTACTTCGTGCCGGATGCGGGGCTGCTCGATGCCTTGCGCCTGGCCGCGTATCAAGGAATTGACGTTCGGTTTTTGGGTCAGCACCACCCGGACAAGTGGATACCGCAGTTCGCGGCCAGGTATTACTGGGCGGATGTTCTCAACGCGGGGGTGCAAATCTATCAATACACCAAGGGAATGATGCACGCCAAGGTTCTGCTGATCGATGACGAATTCGCCTCGGTGGGCACGGCCAATCTGGATAATCGCAGCATGTTTCTCAATTTCGAGGTCAACTGTCTGCTTTATTCCACGGAGGCGGTCAAGAAGCTGGAGGCATCGTTCTTGTGTGATTTTGGCAACGCTATCAAATTGGATCGTGGCGTTTACGCCAAGCGGGCGTTTGCCGTCCGTCTACTCGAAAACGCGTGCCGCTTGCTGTCGCCGATTTTGTAAACGCGATAGAATCTCCGTGGACGCTCTGAAACGTTAGCGAAAGGAACCGTCATGAAAGTTGTTGTTATGACGCTGGGACTGGCCGCCTTCTTGGCATTGGCCCAACCCGCGCGCCGATGACAAAGGCGCCGTGGTGACGTTGGGCAACCTCAAGTCGGCCGCGCCCGCAAGCTGGAAACCGCAGGAGCCCGCCAACAAGTTTCGCGCCTATCAGTTTGCCGTCGGCGATGCGGAGCTGGTCATCTTTTACTTTGGCGAAGGCGGTGGCGGCAGCGCCAAGGACAACATCAAACGTTGGCAAGGCCAGTTCCTGCCGCCCGAAGGGAAGAGCGCTGACGAAGCTTCCCAGGTCGAGAAGTTTAAAGTCGGGCCGGCGGAGTTGACGTATCTCGACATTCGCGGCACCTTTCTCTCGAAAAACCCACCCTTCGATCCGAACGCCAAGACGGTGCGCAAGGACAACTACCGCCGCTTGGGCGTCTATTTCGCGTGTCAAGGCGGGCCGTATTTCATCACGTTGACGGGGCCGGCAGCGACCATACAGGCAAACAAGCAAGCGTTTGATGGTTGGCTGAAGAACTTCAAATAATGGCTTCCGTGCCGTTCGATTTCACCGTGCCGCCGCGCCTGATCGCCCAGGAACCGCTGGAGCCGCGCGATCAGGCGCGGCTGCTGGTTGTCTCGCGCGGACAAGAGCGTGGCGCATCGGCATTTTTACGACCTGCCCCACCTTCTCAATCCGGGCGACCTGCTCGTTTTGAACGACACGCGCGTCATGCCGGCGCGACTGCTGGGCCGTCGGGCGTCGACCGGGGGCAAATGGGAAGGGCTCTTTCTCCGTGCCAACCCTGACGGAATCTTGGGAAGTGCTGACGCAGACACGTGGCCGGCCCAGGGTTGGCGAGATGATCGCCATCGAGCCGGCGCCGTTGCAACTGGAGTTGCTCGAATCTTTCACGGGAGGCCGCTGGCGGGTTCGGCCCAATCTGCACGGACCGGCGGTCCAACTGTTGGAGCAAGCCGGACACGTGCCGCTGCCCCCCTATATTCGCAAAGGCACGGCTCGCCCCGAGGACCGGGCACGCTATCAGACCGTCTACGCTCGCCATGAAGGCGCGGTTGCTGCTCCGACTGCCGGGCTGCATTTTACGCCGGCTGTCTTCGACGGCCTTGCGGCGCGCGGGATCGCCTGGACCTTTGTG
Organism: uncultured Planctomycetota bacterium; assembly: GCA_963750865.1. GTDB lineage: Bacteria > Planctomycetota > Planctomycetia > Gemmatales > Gemmataceae > CAVVSQ01. The sequence continues at coordinate 1,226,229 of CAVVSQ010000001.1, read as the reverse complement.
ACGCTGCACGTCGGCCTGGCAACCTTCCAACCGATGTCCACAGACAATCCCGCCGAGCATACGATGCACGAGGAATGGGGCGAACTCTCCGCAGCGCGCTGCACAATTAATCGCCGAGCGGCGCGCCGCCGGTGGCCGTGTCGTCGCGGTGGGCACGACCAGCGTGCGCGTGCTGGAAACGGCGGCTCGGGATGGATCGATCAAGCCGTGGTCGGGGGCAACGGACTTGTTCATTTATCCGCCCTATGCGTTTCGTGCCGTCGATGCGATAATTACCAATTTTCACTTTCCCAAAACGACGTTGCTCTTGCTCGTGGCCGCGTTCGCGGGCGAGGACTTGCTGGAACAAGCGTATCGCACGGTGCTGGCCGAGAATTACCGCTTCTTCAGCTACGGCGATGTGATGTTGGTTATGTGAAAGAGCCTGCGCACGAAGTAAGCGGTACTGCACGTGGCACACGCAACCCCGCTTACTGCGTGCGCGGCTCCTTGGATAGAATGACACCATGCTGCCGAGCTATCAAATTCGCATTCATTCCCTGGATCAAGCCCGCGCCGATGTGCGGATCGTCTTCGATAATTTGCCGGCTGATGTCGAAGTGCGCGGCCGAATCATGGGGCCGCGCTGTCCCGGCGTAAGTACCGTGGAAGTCGCTTATTGGCTTCGGCCGCTTTCAGGTGAGGCTCCGGGGACATATCAGGTGTTGATCCCTGAACCCAACATGTGGTCGGAGCAGCAACCATTTCGTTATGAGGGGCCTGTGGAGTTTTGGCGCGACGGGACTCTAGTTGGTCAAGTGAATGTGTCGATTGGGCTGCGGTTTGGAGAGTGATTGATTTGTAATTATGATTGGTCACCGCCCGCGGTCAGGCCTGGTGTTCCTCCGCCCCTTACGAAGGGGGGCCGGGGGGGGGTTAAGAGCCAACCCAATGAGAGAACTCTTCAGAGCAGGTGTACCAGTGGCGAAGCAACCCCCCCCGGCCCCCCCTTCGTAAGGGGGGGAAAATGCGCCTCTAACTCAAAATCTCCGCCAGCGCATCCCCCAAGCGATCCATTTCCGCCGACGTGTTAAACGCACCGGGGCTGACGCGAACCGTTCCCTCCGGGAAGGTGCCCAACGCGCGATGGATATAGGGGCGCAGTGGAGGCCGGGGCGAATAGCGATCTCGAAGGCTTGGTCCAAAATGCCGCCAAGCTCGGCGGCGGGCAGGGCGTCATTCTTGAAGCTTAGCGTGCCGACGTGCTGGGCCATGTTGCGGTGCCCAAATACTAGGAAGCCGCCGATCTCGTCGAGGCGGCGCCACAAGCGCTCGACCAATTCGACCTCGTGGCGGTGAATCTTGTCAAGCCCCTCGTCGGCGACATACTGGATGCCCGCGGTGAGGCCGGCGACGCCGAGAACGTTGGGCGTGCCGCCTTCGAGAAAATAAGGCAACTCGCGTGGTTGGGTTTCACTCGCGGAATCGCCGCCGGTGCCTCCTTCGCGCCAGACGCCGACTTTGGCGCGGGGGCCGGCATACAAGGCGCCGGTGCCGGTAGGTCCGAACAACGATTTATGGCCCGGTAGGGCTAACAGGTCGATGTGCAACGCCTGAATGTCGATGGGTATCACTCCGGCAGTTTGCGCGGCATCGACCAGGAAAAGTAGGTCACGGTCGCGGGCTATGCGGCCAATTTCCGCTATCGGCTGGACCGTGCCGATCACGTTGCTCGCATGGGTCTGGGCGATGAGCCGAGTCTTGGAAGTGATTGCCTTGCGAATGGAGTCGGGATCAATGGTGCCGCCGGCATCGGCTTTGACGCGTGTCAAAGTGATTTTGCCCGCGAGTTCCATGGCACGCAGAGGTCGGCTGACGCTGTTATGTTCCAGGTCCGTCGTGATGACGTGATCGCCATCTTTGAGGACGCCCTTGAAGGCCATGTTGAGGGCGTCGGTGCAATTGAGCGTGAAGACGAAGCGCTCGGTCCCTTCGCCGTGAAAAAATTGGTTGAGCGCATGCCGGCCATCGTCGAGGGCGCGTTCAGCGGCCAGCGCCATCTTGTGTCCAGCGCGACCGGGGTTGGCAAGATCGTTGCGGGCGAAATGGTCGAGGGCGCGGTAGACAGCCTCCGGCTTGGGAAAGCTGGTGGCCGCGTTGTCGAGATAAATCATGGTCAATGCCCTATGTATTTCGCGTAGAGCGTCCGGGCCCGATCCACGTCGCTGGTCCCTTTAATGATGGCCCGGCCATCGGGGAACACCGTGAAGTCGTGGCCCTCGGCGACGAATTTGAGAAGGAAGCGGTTGTAGCTCACCTCGCCGAGCGTCGTCAAATGCTTGGCCATCTCCTCGAAGTCAAGCTTGGCCGGCATGCGCTGCGAAACCTGCACCGCGTTGCGGCCACAGAGGCTCGTCGTTTGCGAGCCTTGCTCACCCTGCAGCCAATCGAAGTGCTTGCGCCGGCAGCAAGGGCAATCAACTTTGCCTAGAAGCGGGGCAATCTTGATGCGCCGCATCGTATTTTCCCAGACATCGACATAGATCAATTCACGGCTGATCTTGTCGAGGTGCCCGGTCAGTATCTTGATCGCTTCGGCCACCTGGAAGCTGGCCACGATGTTGACGATCGGCGAGAGCACGCCGGCCGTCTCACAGGTGCCCGCCTCGCCTGCCGAGGGTGCCGCTTCGAAGACGCAGCGCAAGCAGGGAGTCAGGCCAGGCAGGATCGTCATCGTCTGGCCGTGACTGCCGATGGAGCCGCCATAAATCCAGGGCTTATTCAGCTTGACCGCCACGTCATTAATAAGGTAGCGGACCTCGAAATTGTCGGTGCCGTCGAGGATCAAATCGGCGTCTTGGCAAAGCTCGACGATGTTGGTGCGGTCGATGTCGGTGACGATCGGCTCGACGTAAACTTGGGAGTTGATCGCCCCCAGCTTACGCGCGGCGGCTTCGGCTTTGGGCAAATTCTCGGCGACGTCATGCTCATCAAACAAGACCTGGCGCTGGAGATTGTGCGTCTCGATGAAGTCACGGTCGATAAGCCGTAAATGGCCCACGCCGGGCGCACGAGCGAGTTGGCGAGGACGGTGCCCAGGCGCCGCAGCCGCACAAAGTGACGCGGGCATCGGCCAACTTGAGTTGGCCGGCTTCGGCGACGCCGTAAAAACGCATCTGCCGGCTATAGCGTTCGAGGGATGGATTAGTGGGCATGACTGAAGCTCAAAGATGAAATTTAAGAGCCGCGCACGCAGTAAGCGGTTATGACTGGGCGAGCCGAAAGAACCGCTTACTGCGTGCGCGGCTCCTGACTGCGTGCGCGGCTCTGTTTCGCCGATGCCAAATTGCTCGAGAAACCCTTCCAGAAACTGCACCTCCTCCTTGGGCCATTGTTCCTGGCGGGCAAAAGCTGTCAGGCAGGCCAGGTCTTCCTTGATGCGGCGTAGGTCGGCGCCGGCGAGTCTTTGCAAATACGTCGCCATGTAGTTAAGGGCTTCGTCGGCGGCGGCGTCGTGGACAACGTCTTCTGCCGATCCGTCGAAAAACACCACCGCGTGCAAGACCGCCAGCAGCATCGGGTGAACGCCCAACTCGGGCGGTATCAGCGGCAGCACGGCGGCGCCTTCGGGAACTTGGCTCTGTGGCTCGGTCATGCTCAGCCTCCGGCCACCGCGGGGATGATGCTCAGCTCGTCGCCGTCCTTGACCGCCGTGTCGAGATTTTCGAGATAGCGGACATCCTCGTCGTTGAGATAAAGGTTGACGAACCGGCGCACCTGGCCGTTGTCGAAAAGACGGCTCACGATGCCGGGATAGTTTTTACCCAGGCTGTCGAGCAAGTCCTTGACCGTCGCCCCGGCGGCCTCGACGACCGCCTGGTTCTCGGTGTATTGCCGCATGGGCGTTGGGATATGAACGCGGATTGGCATATTATGAGACCCTCCCTTGTTATGTCCGTGAAATGCAGCGTCCGCTCAACCGCTGACTGCATGCGCGGCCCTTAAATGATGTTTTTGGCCTGCGCGGTTCGCGATGGGCTTCCGCGGCTTGCCACTTGCCGGCGTGGAGCGACTCGAATTCTTCGAGAAGCGGCTTGATGACGGTAGGGCTTTCAAGCACGTCGGCGATGGCGTCTTGGGTTTTGAGGCCGTTGCCGGTGACGCAGATGACGATGTCCTCGTCGCGCGGAATGCGTCCTTGCGCGATCAGTTTTTGGGTCACCGCCAGGGTGACGCCGCCGGCGGTCTCCGCGAAGACGCCCTCGGTGCGCGCCAGCAGCAGCATCGCGGCGCGGATTTCGTCGTCGCTGGCGTCCTCGCCCCAGCCGCCCGTCTCGCGCATGACCTGGGCGGCGAAGTACCCGTCGGCGGGATCACCAATGGCGAGCGACTTGGCGATGGTGTTCGGTTTGCGAATCGGCTTGTGCGCATCGCGGCCATTCTTCACGGCATCGGTGATCGGATTGCAACCGCTAGCCTGGGCTCCGTAAATCTTGCACTTGGGATTGTCGATGAGGCCGATCTTGTGCAGTTCATGGAACGCCTTGTGGATTTTGCCGATCAGGCTGCCGCCGGCCATCGGCGCCACGACGTGGTGTGGCACGCGCCAGCCGAGTTGCTCGGCGATCTCGTAGCCCATCGACTTGGAGCCTTCGGCATAAAAGGGTCGCAGATTGATGTTGACGAAACCCCAGCCATATTTGAACGCGACCTGAGTGCAAAGCCGGTTGACCTGGTCATAGGTGCCCTGAACGCCAACGACCTTGGCACCATAAACGGTGGTGCCCATGATCTTGGCGGGTTCGAGATCGCTGGGAACGAAGATATAGCTTTGCAAGCCGGCGGCGGCGGCGTTGGCGGCCACGCTGTTGGCGAGGTTGCCGGTGGAAGCGCAGCCCACCGTGGTGAAGCCGAGCTCGCGCGCCTTGCTCAGGGCCACGGCGACCACGCGATCTTTGAAGGACAAGGTCGGGAAATTGACGGCGTCGTTTTTGATCCAGAGGTTTTTGACACCCAAAGCCTGGGCGAGGTTGCGGGCCGGGATGAGCGGAGTGCCGCCGACCAACGTGCCGACTGTTGGCTCGCCGTCGATGGGTAGCAGTTCGCGGTAGCGCCACATGTTGAAGGGACGAAACTCGATTTTGGCCTTGCTCAAGGCCGCGGCGATCGCGGGATAATCGTAATCGACCTCCAGCGGGCCGAAATCGTCGGTGCAGAAGTTGAGAGCCTTGCGGGATAGGTCTTCCCGCAGAGCCGACACTTGAGTCCGTGCGAATGAGGTCATGGTTTGGGTCCCTTGTCCAAAGCGCTACGCCAGTGTAGGACGGATTGGCAATCCGTCCCACGGCGACGAATCAGTAGCCATGCAAACGGGACAACGCGACCGGTAGATTATCCAGACAGAGAATCGCGAAAGAGGCTAAGCCCCTTCCGGATTAAAGAGAAGTAGAAGCGTGAGCTACCCTTATCTCTCCCGGCCGTACCGGGTGGGAGTTAGCACCTGCGTCGCCGGGAAGGCGACCGGTTGCTGTGGCTTCAAAGGGCCCAATCCCTCAGCCACTCTAGATAAGATACCAAACCAAGTTGTCAGGGCTGATTCTAGGGAAGCGCGGCTCCAGTTGCAACCGGTTTTTCGAATTTTTGACAAAAATTTAACTGCTGGATTCGGAGTACTTCGTCCAGACGGTTTGGAGTGGCCTTTTCAAGCCGCGTGGACGAGATACGTCGAATCTAGCGGATATTGCACAAGTCGCACACTCGATGCAGAACGATTAAACCAATGACGCTAAAGAGATTTATCCATCTTTCCCATTTGTTCAGGATTGCGAAAGCTATTCATTTTGCAAATAATGAGAACGGCCCATTCGGCAATCGGGGTTGCCGGTGCATCGCGTGGGCGATATACTGCCCTTTTTTATAAGAGATTGCCCTGACAGCAGGTTCGGGCAAATAGTCGGCGATTGGGTCCCAGTGCATGCGGTTCAATTTGGTAGATCGACTTTTGGATTTCGAGCCCGGCAAGCGCATTCGGATGGTCAAAAACTTGACGCTTGCGGAAGAGTACTTGGCGGATCACTTTCCAACATTCCCGGTGATGCCGGGTGTGTTGATGCTGGAAACGCTGGTCGAGTCCGCGGCATGGCTTTTGCGGTTGACGGACGATTACCGCCATAGTGTTATCGTGCTGCGCGACGCTCGAAATGTAAAATACGGCAGCTTTATGCAGCCGGGCTTTAGCTTGATCGTCACGGCAGAAATGCAAGAGACCGCCGTTGACGCTGCCGAAGTCGTGTTCAAGGGCAAAGGCGAGATGGATGGCGTGTCCACGGTGTCGGCGAAATTCACGTTGGCGCGATATAACCTGCGGGATCGCGACCCGGCTCTGGAAGCCGTGGATCAGCGGATCATCGCTCATTTGCGGTTACGTCAGCTGGCGTTGACGGGCATGTTCGGTAAGGCTGGGCAACTTGAGGGAGCAGCATGCGTTTGAAGGACCAAATCGCGCTGGTGACCGGTGGCAGCCGCGGCATTGGGCGGGCCATCGTCCAGGCCTTTGCGGCGGAAGGGGCCAAGGTGGCCTTCGTTTTTCGGGGCAGCCAAGAAGCGGCCGACAGCTTGGTTGCCGAATTGGCCGGTCCGGAAAAGCGCGTGTTAGCACTGCAAGCCGACGTGACTCGGTTGGAGGACGCGCAGACCTGCGTGGAGACAATCGAAAAGACCTGGGGCGGCCCGGTCAATATCCTAGTCAACAACGCCGGCATCATCCGCGACGACCTTTTCGTTCGCTTGGAGCCCGAGGCATGGAATGCAGTGCTGGCGACCAACCTGGGTGGAACCTATAACTTCACCCGCGCCGTGGCCTATAGCATGATGAAGCAACGCAAGGGGCGGATCATCAACATTAGCAGCATTGCCGCCGAGCACACGAACCCTGGCCAAACCAATTACGCCGCCAGCAAGGGGGCAATCAATGCCTTCACTCGCGCGCTGGCGGTGGAACTCGCAAGCCGGGGAGTGACGGTGAACGCGATTGCCCCAGGGTTCATCGAAACCGACATGAGTGAGGCCGTCCGCAACAAGGCGGGCGATCTCATCAAAAAGATGATTCCCATGCGGCGCCTGGGCCAACCGGCGGACATCGCCAGGGCGGCGGTGTTTTTGGCCGGTGACGAGTCGGCGTATATGACCGGCCAGGTGCTCACCGTCGACGGCGGGCTTAGCCTGGGCGCCGCGGCGGTTTAAGAAGAGATCCGAAGCAGAAGAAAAACCCACGGCACGCCGTGGCTTGCCATATATTAAACCTACTTTTTTCCCGTGAGGAGGTTCGACCATGCCTAACCAGGACGAGATTTTTGCCAAGGTTTCCGCGACGCTGGTGGAAGCGCTCAATGTCGATGAAGAGGAGATCCAGCCGACCTCGACGCTTCAAGGCGATCTGGGTGCGGAATCGATCGATTTCCTCGACATCGTTTTCCGCCTGGAGCGCGAGTTTGGCATTAAAATTCCGCGTGGCGAGCTTTTCCCGGAGTCGATTTTCCAAGGGGACCCGGATTTCGTCCAAAACGGCAAAGTCACGGACAAGGGCCTGGCCGAGCTGCGGGCACGCATGCCGTTTGCCGATCTGAGCAAATTCGAGAAGAACCCCGAGCTCACGGCCATCAGCGATTTGTTCACGGTCGAAATGATCACCAACTACATCAAAGGCAAGTTGGCGAAGTAAACTCAGGACCACCATGCGTTGGCTCTGGATCGACCGATTCCTGGAATTCAAGCGTGGCCACTCGGCGCGGGCTCTCAAGAACTTGAGCCTCGCCGAGGATATTTTCGCCGAGCATTTTCCGGATTATCCGGTCATGCCCGCGTCTCTGATCCTTGAAGGATTCGCGCAAACCGGGGGGATCCTGGTCGGCGAAGCCAACGACTTCAAGGAAAAGGTCGTGCTCGCCAAGATTCTTTCCGCCCGGTTTCAGCGCGAAGCGCTTGCCGGTGAGACGCTTATTTACGATGTGGCAATTATTAACCTGAGACCGGAAGGCGCTTCGATAGAGGGCAAGGTTTATGCGGCCCCGGCAGGCGCTGCCTCGGCCGACTTGGTGTCCCCCGGCGCCGAACCGATAGCCCGCGCGGAGATCTTTTTCGCTCACCTGGACAAGTCGCGTTCCCAACAGCTGTTTGGTGACCATAACTTCGTGTTCAGCGGCGAACTCAAGCATATGCTTGGATTGGCGAAGCTCGTTGCCGAGCGCGCCGTATAGTGCGAAGTTTGAGGCAGGTGTTGCATGGCTGTTAGCTCCCGGCGCGTGGTCATCACCGGCATCGGCGTGACATCGTCGATCGGCATCGGCGCCGAGGCGTTTTGGGACAGCCTCAGCCAGGGGCGCTGCGGCATCAAGCCCATCACGGCGTTTGATGCCAGCGCACTGACCACGCGCATTGGCGGCCAAATCTCCGATTTCGATGCCAAGGACTACATCGACAAGAAAGACCGCAAGAGCCTGCGCGTGATGGCCCGGCCGATTCAATTATCCGTCGCCGCCGCTCAATTAGCCCTCGACGATGCCAAGATCGACAAGGACAAGCTCGATCCCACCCGGTTCGGCGTCGAATTCGGCGCCGGCCTGATGCCGACGGAACTGGGTGAACTCATTGCGGCCTCGAGGGCCACCACCAATGGGCAAGTCGGCAAGGTCGATTTGAAACTCTGGGGCGAGCAGGGCCTGGCCGCGATTCCCCCGTTGTGGATGCTGAAGTATCTGCCCAACATGCACGCTTGCCATGTGTCGATCTTGCACAATGCGCAGGGTCCCAATAATTCGATCACGGAAAGCGATGTCGCCGGCTTGCTCGCGCTGGGAGAGGCCGCCCGCATACTGCGCCGCGACCAGGCGGACTTCTTTCTGGTCGGCGGCGCCGACAGCAAGATCAATCCGCTCAGCATGGTGCGCGCAATGCCTGTTTAGCCATCTATCGCGCCGCAACGACCCGGCCGAGCAGGCATGCCGGCCTTTCGACCGCGACCGCGACGGCACAGTTCTCGGTGAAGGTTCCGGCGTCTTGGCGGTGGAGGACTTGGTCCATGCCCAAAAACGCGGCGCCCCGATTTATGGCGAACTGATCGGCTTCGGCGCAGCGTTTGACCGCGGCGCCACCGGCAAGGGCCTGGCGCGCGCCATCCGCGCCGCGCTGGGCCAGGCCAATGTCAAACCGGAAGCAATCGGCCACGTCAATGCTAGCGGGCTGAGCTCCGTGCACGCCGATGCCTGGGAAGCGCCGCGGCATCCGTGAGGTGTTCGGCGAGCGTCCCGTCCCGGTGTGGGCCGGCAAAAGTTACTTTGGCAATATCGGTTCCGGCGGCCCTTTGGTTGAAACCGCCGCCAGTCTTTTGGCTACTAAACACGGAATTCTGCCGGGCACTTTGAACTATCAGGAAGCAGACCCCGCATGCCCTATCACGGTCAATCGGACCAAGCAGCCCCTAACCAACCCCATTTTTCTTAAAATTGCCTTTACCGAGATGGGGCAATGTGCCGCCGCCGTTTGTCGCAAATGGGAGTAGTCGTAAAACGAGGAAGTAACTCGCCCGATCATTCTCGAAATTGGGTGGCACGCCCTGAGGTACTCCGAAGGGCGTGTGCACCAGCTAAAGAGCACGCCCTTCGGAGTACCTCAGGGCGTGCCACCCAACGATTACATTCTACTCCGGAGCGCAACCATGAGACGCCGCGTTGTCATCACCGGAATGGGGGCAGTCACGCCGCTGGGCCATAGCGTGGGCGATCTTTATCGCAACCAACTCGAGGGAAAGAGCGGGGTGGCGCCGATCACGCTTTTCGACGCCAGTCGGTTTCCGACAAAGTTCGCCGCCGAAGTCAAAAACTTCACCTTGTCCAACTGGATCAAGAATCCTGAGCGCTGGGCGGATACGGGATCCAACAGTCGTTTCGCGGCCGCCGCCGCCCAGCAAGCGCTTGCCGATGCCGGCATCCTTGACGATCCCAAGGTGGACCGGGCGCGCTGTGGCGTCTATCTGGGCTCCGGCGAGGGGATTCAAGACTTTCACAACATGGTGTATCTAATTGCACAAAGTTATCGCTCCGAGGCAAACGCGGTGGACACGGCCGCGTTCACTGCCGGAGGGTTCGAGCGCTTTCACCCGGGCCGGGAATTCGAGCAGGAACTGCACACGACGCCGGGCCACCTCGCGGATTATTTTGGGCTCGAAGGGCCTAACTACAATTGCTTGACAGCCTGCGCCGCCAGCAGTCAAGCCCTGGGCGAAGCATGCGAGCTGATCCGCCTAGGCGAGGCCGACTGCATGCTCTCGGGCGGCGCTCACAGCATGATCCATCCATTCGGCGTGACGGGCTTCAATTTATTGACGGCGCTGTCCACGAATAACGAAACGCCGGCCAAAGCATCGCGACCTTTCGATCTCAATCGCGATGGCTTCGTCCTGGGGGAAGGCGCCGGCATGCTCGTTCTCGAGGAATTGGGCCATGCCAAAAAGCGCGGCGCCACCATTTATGCGGAGTTGACCGGCTATGGCTCGACCGCCGACGCCTTTCGCATCACGGATAGTCATCCGGATGGACGGGGCGCTATTGCCTGCATCGCCGGTGCGCTCGCCAATTCCGGTCTTAAGCCCGCTGACATCGGTTATATCAACGCCCACGGCACGAGCACGCAAGTCAACGACCGAGTCGAGTCGATATCCATCAAGAAGGTGTTTGGCAACCAGGCACACAATATCCCAGTTAGCAGCAGCAAAAGCATGCTGGGCCATTTGATCGCAGCCGCCGGCGCCGTCGAACTCATCACCTGCGTGATGACCATCCGCAACGGCGTGGTGCCGCCGACGATCAATTACGAAACGCCCGACCCTGAATGCGACTTGGATTATGTGCCGAATCAGGCCCGCCCCACGAAGGTCAATCACGCGCTGAGCAACAGCTTTGGCTTTGGCGGCCAAAACGTTTCGTTGATCGTCAGTCGGTTTAACGAGTGAAATGGCTTGCGCGCCAGGTTTGGAGTGACGGCGGTGATTTGGCTCTGGATTGTCTTGGCCGTTTTGTTGCTTGGGACACTGGTGCCGGCCTATTTGTTTCACCGCCATATCCTTCGCAAGTATTTGCCTTATCTTTACCGCATCTTTCAGGAAAAGCCGCTCTTTATCGTGCCGCATGGCGCACCCATCGCCGATGCCGAGGAAGTCCAGTTACCGACGACTCATGACCTCACGTTGCGCGGCTGTTATCTCCGGTCGCGCGGCCCGCGCAAGGGCGTGATCCTGTTCGGGCTTGAATATGGCTCCAACTGCTGGTCGTGCCAACCTTATTGCGAGTTCTTGCGCGACGCTGGTTATGACATCTTCGCCTTCGAGACGCGCGGCCAGGGAACGAGTGCCCCCCAGGAAGGTTACGAGCCACTGCAATGGGTCACCACCTTCGAAGTGCAAGACTTCCGGGCGGCGCTCGTTTACCTCAAGCAGCGGCCGGACGCGGAGCCCGGCGGCGTGGGCTTTTACGGTCTTAGCAAGGGGGGCAGCGCGGGGCTGATCCTCGCAGCCGAAGATCGCTATATTCGCTGCTGCGCCGTGGACGGGATTTTTTCCACGTACACGACGATGGTCCCCTACATGATCAAGTGGGTGGCCATCTTCACCAATCGCCGGATCATCGTGGATTATTTGCCCAAGTGGTACTTTCGCTATGCCGCCTATCGAGGATTGCAAAACCTGGAGCGCACCCGGCACTGCGTCTTCGCCTCGCTCGAAAAGGTCATTGGCAAGCTCTCCCCCGGCCTTTGCTGATGATTCACGGCAGCGCCGATAACTACATTAAGCCCGAAATGGGCCAGGAGCTGTTTGCGATGGCCGGTAATCCCAAGGAATTCTGGCTCGTTGACGGAGCCAAGCACAACCAAGCGATCAACGACGCCGGCGACGAATACAAAAGACGAGTGCGCGCCTTTTTCGATGAGCACTTGGCAAACCCGACCGCGACGGACGTGCCTGTAGTTCCCCCAGCGCCAGCGCCTCCGCATCTCAAGGAGCACGAAAACCCCGCTCCCAGCCAGCGGCAGTTGACTTAATTCTCCCACGGGATCCGCATGCTCCATTGGCTCATCCGCAAAGTTCTGGGTCGCATCGCCGTCATCCCCATCCGCCGCCGGCTGGCTGCGTTTGAATTGGCAACGCACGCGCCGGAACAAGTGCAGCTCGACTTATTGCGACGACTGCTCGCGCGCCAAGCGCAGACCGATTTCGGCACGCACCACCATTTCAGCGACATCCGCACGATCGCCGACTTTCGCCACAACCTTCCTGTGGCCTCCTATGAGTATTTTGAGCCATATGTCAAGCGCGTGATGAACGGCGACCTTCAGGCTCTTCTCAGTGATCCCGTTGTGCATATGTTCGCGCTGACGAGCGGCACCACCGCGACGCGCAAGTTCATCCCGGTCACGTCCACTTATCTGGCGGATTACAGACGTGGGTGGAATCTTTGGGGCCTGAAGGTGTTTCGGGATCATCCCGAGGTGCGCCTGCGGCCCATCGTGCAGATGTCCGGCGACTGGCAAGAATTCACCACGCCCACGGGCATTCCCTGCGGCAGCGTCACCGGTCTCACGGCCAGCATGCAACTCCGCATCGTCCGATGGCTTTACTGTGTGCCCGCGGCGGTGGGCAAGGTAAAGGATCCAGCGGCCAAGTATTACCTCGCCTTGCGCCTGAGCCTGGCAAGGCGGGTGGGCATGATCATCGCCGCGAATCCCAGCACGCTCGTCAACATGGCACGTGCCGGCGATCAGGACAAGGAAGCGCTCATCCGCGACTTGCACGACGGCACCCTATCGACGAACTTCGATATTCCGGGCGACGTGCGCGCCGCGCTCGAGCGGCGCATCAAAAAACGCTACCCCGAGCGCTCCCATGAACTGGAACAAATCGTCGGCCGGACCGGCACGCTCTATCCCAAAGACTATTGGCCCAAGGACTGCATCATCGGCAACTGGACCGGCGGCTCCGTCGGCGCCTACTTGCGGCATTTCCCCAAGTATTATGGCGCCACGCCCGTCCGCGACGTGGGCCTGATCGCCTCGGAAGGACGCATGACCATCCCGGTGGCCGATGCGACGGCCGAGCGGCGTCTTGGACATAACGACGCATTATTTCGAATTCATACCGGAAGACGAGATCGCTTCGCCGCAACCGACGGTGCTTGGGGCGCATGAACTCGAAGTCGGACGCACCTATTACATCCTGCCAACGACATCGTACGGGCTTTATCGTTACAACATCTATGATGTCGTTCGCTGCACCGGGTTTTATAACAAAACGCCGCTCATCGAATTCCTCAGCAAAGGCTCGCACTTCGCCAATATCACGGGTGAAAAGCTGTCGGAGTATCAGGTCACCGAGGCGGTGACCGCGACTTTGCGCGATCTGAACATGAATTTGACGGCCTACACCATGGCACCATGTTGGGACGATGAGCAGCCGTATTACGGCTTGTTCATCGAAAAGCCCGACATGGCCGAGCCCGGCCAAGGTTTACAGCTGCTGCACGGACTTGAAAATCGGCTGCGTCGGATAAACATCGAGTACGCCGCCAAGCGTGACAGCTGCCGTCTGGGTCCGCCGCGCCTTTTGCTACTGCCTGAACACACCTGGTTACAATGGGATCGCCAACGGTTACTGAAAACGGGCGGCACCCTCGAGCAATACAAGCACCCTTGCCTAATCGCTGACCCCACATTTCGCTCGAACCTGCCCGTTATCGAGGAGTTGCGAGTCGCAATTTAATTCGCCGGCGGTTCCAAGCCTCACAAATCAACGATTCGCCGCATACTTCCCATCTTCACCGAATTCGGCATGCCATTCGCTAGGTTTCAAGGCTTCGTTTTGCGGAGTTATCTCCGCACATATATCCCAGACTTCCCAATGGTCTCTTTTTTACTATATTGTCTATCCGTAGAAAGCGTGGATCGACTTTGACCTCATTAAACGAAGGTTGGTGAGCCCAGTTCACAGATTCCTTTACTTTTTGCCAATGGAGATGTCATGAAAAGATCAGTCTCGGTAACCCTGTTTGCGGCCGCCTTGACGTGCGTGGGCTTGTTGCCCGGCACCAGCGAAGCGTTCGGTCGCCGCCATCGCGGCAATGATTGCTGCGCCTCCGCGTGCGCCTCCCAGTGTGCCGCGCCGGCGTGCGCTCCGTCGCGGCGCCTGCCCCTGTGGCGCCGCCCGCGCCCGTGATGGTGCCGACCAAGGTCACCAGGTACAAGCAAGTCTGGAAGGAACGTGAAGTCACGGAAAACATCTGCAAGATCGTGCCGCGTCAGGAAAACTACACCTACACGGTGTCGGTCCCGGTCACCAAGCAGGTCGCCCGCCAGGTTACGAGTTACAACCAGGTGAGCAAGCAGGTTCCGTATAGCTACACCGTGATGGTGCCGAAACCTTACCAAGAAAAACGCACGGTGAGCTATTGCGAATATGTCACGAGCACCGTCACCGAAAATGTCCAGGTTTGCCGGACTGTGCGCGTGCCATCGGTCGACGAATGTGGCCGCTGCACGTATACCTGCCAGCGCGTCATGGAAACCTGCCCGGTCACACGTTGCATTCGCACGCCGGTGACCAAGACCAGGGAAGTCGTTTGCAACTACGTGCGCTGTGAGGCTCAAACGCGCCAGGGGACGCGCACGGTTGTCGAATGTGTGCCAGTTACCAAACAGGTGATGGTCAACGTTTGCACCTATGAAGCGCAACAACGTACGGGCGCCCGGACTGTATGCGAATACAAAACGGAAGCCGTCAAGCGCATGGTGAAATACTGCGAAATGGTGCCGTACACCGAAACCGTCATGGTTCCGCAGGCCGTTCCTTGCGCCGCTCCGTGCGCTCCTGCGACACCTGCCAAAACGACTGCGATGGCGGCGGCCGTCATCGTCTGTTGGGCGGACGTCGAGGTTATTAATCGGCCATCAGTAATCGTGCGACACAAAACGGATGCGCGGGGAACAGCGGTTCTCAGCGCTCCGCTGCGTTTTTCAGCAAAAATGATCACACTGACACAAGTATGTCACATTACTGCGCACCAATCTGCCGCGCCTCACGTGTGAACCGCGTCGAACATTACAAAGGAAAGGGGCCCAAAGAAAACGACCGGGAACCAAGCGGCCAGGGCCGGCGACAGGTATTCATTGTCGCCCAGGTGCTTGCAGAGAAACACCGTGATGAAAAAGAGCGCACACAGCGCCACGCATAGTCCGGTGCTGAAAAAGATGTTGCGGTTTTGATCGCGAAGAATAATCGACAGTCCCATGAAGACCAGCAGCATACCCAGCAGCGGGCGTGTCAGCCGCATGTGGAAGACGACCGCGACCCCGGCGACTTGCGAGCTATGCGCCTTGGCCAGTTCCCTGAGCAGGTTGAGCGTCGAGCAGTACATGAACCAGGCTCGGGGCCGGATCATCGATTCAAAGTCGATATCGCTCGTATGCAGGAAGTAAGTGCCCGGCGTCTTCATCTCCAGCAAGTCAGTTCTTGACCAGTTCTCAATCACGGGCGGCATGGTTTCAGTCAACAGCCAAGCTTTCTTATCAGGTAAATAGCGCGCGTCCTTGGCTTGAAGTGTCGTCAGGCTGTCACGGCCCAATTGCGGTGGGAAAACGCATGTGAAGCCATGCACCATCAGGTCTTTCTTGATGGCCGATCTTCCCGAGATATGAATGCCGTTGGGCTC
The DNA here is from genome assembly GCA_963750865.1 of uncultured Planctomycetota bacterium. Taxonomy (GTDB): domain Bacteria; phylum Planctomycetota; class Planctomycetia; order Gemmatales; family Gemmataceae; genus CAVVSQ01. Next base: position 1,210,501 of record CAVVSQ010000001.1, on the reverse strand, counting down.
GTAGCCTCCCTGGACCGTTTGTTCCTTGTCTCCCTTGAAGTCCTTGGTCTCGGCCATGTAGCTATCGACGTGCGGCAAGACGAATTCCTGGTTCAAAATCGAAAGCCCCAACATCAAAAAAGCCGACAGCAGCACCGGCCGCACCACGCGCCGGATGGAGACGCCAGCCGACAAAAGCGGCAATAGCTCGTTGTTGCGCTGAAGAAGGGCGACGGTGAACATGGCCGCCAAGAGGACGATCGCTTCGCACAGGCGATCGAAGATTTGCATCGTTTTCATGCCGTAATACGTGCCGATGTTGCGCATGACCTGCTCGAAGCCCTCTTTGCCGTCGGTGAAGTTGTCGAGATTGGTGAAGAGATCGACGACGATGAACAGGCCTATCATGCTAATCAGGCAAATGAGATACGACTTGAGGTAGCTGGCTATCAGCTGCCGATCCATGAGCGTGAGCATGAGAAGGCCCTGCGGAAGAGCACTGCGCCAAAAGCAGGCAGTTTCACGAGGGGCAGGCGTTAATGAACGAGATTTTGGGGACTCTTCACGTCCGCGCTGGAAGGTAGTAGCCGAAGAGCGTTGAGGGGTGAATCGTGGTGCACCTTTTCAACGTGCATGTTGGAAACGTGCACCACGTCGCCGGCGCTGAGCCAACGCGGTTGGTATTGCAGAACATATTGGACGATGTACGGATTGGCCGACGAGCTAACGAACTCGCCGAACCCGTGGTTTTTAAGCTCGCGCAGCGCCTCAGCCGGGGTCCAGTGGTCATATTCTTCGCGATAGAGCGCCGCCAAGACGCCGGTGCGGTGCAAGCCGGCACGGCAGTGAATCAGCACGGGGTAATTGGCGGGATCGTCCATGATCTTGAGGAACGATTCGACCGTCGGCGCGTGCTTCCGCGGAAATTCGCGGCTATTGACCAGTTCGACCGGAAGGAAGATGAACTTCACGCCCATGTCCCGGCAGACTTCGCTTTCGAGAGTCGTCCCCAGCGTGAAATAGTGATCGGGCACCGCCGGATCGGGTGATTCGTCTTGCAGATTGATGACCGTCTTGATCTTCTTTTCCGTGATGGCAGCACGCAGGCCGTCGGCCATGAAGCAGCCGCTGCGATAGAGCTTGCCCTCGGCGACCGTCCGCAAGCGCTTGGCATAGCGGTACGTTTGCCGGTAATGGATGCTCGGAATGAGGATCATCATCGAGACGATGAGCACACCCATCGACCATCGCCAAAAAGCGGGAATAGACACGGCATCCTCTCCGTAACGGCCCCGATCCAACTGGTCGTCAATGGGGCCGAATATGGCAACTCTCGGCAAAAATGACAAGGGGAGATGATCAAATCATGTAATACAACACTTCCTTGCCCATTTCCTGCTGGCGTGGGCAGGTTGCGCAGATGTTGCCGCCGAGAAGATCGTAGGCTTTGCGAACAGCTTCGAGGGTGCTGGAAGCGGGCCCGCTGACTTCCAAAAAGATGCGGTCATTACCCAGGCGCTTGTCGAGCCCGCTGCTACGCAAAATCTTGGCGAAATCACGACGTACGCCGCACAACAAGACCGCGATGCCGCGATGTTGCATATCGGCGAAAAAGCGCTCGAATAACTCCAGGCAAACGGCATCGGGGTTGCGCGCGCGTTTGAGGCGAAGAACGATCACGCGGATGCCGTCTTGCGCGCGACGAGTGATGGTCGTCGAAATGGCGTTCCAGGTCAGGCCCGGAACCGAAGAACAATTCGCCTTCCAGGTCAAAGATCAGGATGCGCGTGCAGTGGGACGTCGGTGTCGCTCTTTTCGATGAGCACCCGTTCGCGCGCCAGCATCAATTCGGTCAAATGGATATGGGCAGCGCGCGGCACGAATAACACAAACGACAGAAACACTCCAATTAGAATGCAGAATTCAACCGACACGAACACGGCTGCCGAGGCCGTGGCCAGCACAATCAGCGCGTCAAAGCGTGTGGTGCGTAAGTGGAAGCTTAGCTGTTTGCGGTCGACCAGGCGCCAGGCGGATATCAGCAATATGGCGGCCAGGGAGGTTCGGGGAATGTAGTAAGCGTAGGGGGCCAACAGAACCACGGTAAGCGCCACGGCTACAGCGGAAAAAACACCGGACCATTGGCTGACAGCGCCGGCCTGAACGTTGATGGCCGAGCGCGTCAGCGAGCCGGAACCAGGCAGGCATTGGAAAAAACTGCCCGCGAGGTTGGCCATACCCTCGCTCAAGCATTGCTGATTGATGTCGAGCTTTTGCCCCGTGCGCGCGGCAATCGCCTTGGCCATGGCAATCGCTTCGAGCAAGCCGAGCACGGCCACCGCCAAAGCGCTCGCCGAAAGCCTACTAATGTTGACCCAGGAAGCGTGCGGAACCTCGAAGGCCGGCAAATGCGATGGGATGGTGCCGATTACACGGACGCCGCTGTTTTCCAAGTCGAAATACCAGACAGACAGGGCCATCAAGCCAAGCATGATCAGGAAATCCGGGAGCGGCACTCGGAGCCGCTTGCTGAGCCAGCGCAGCGACAAAATACCGGCAATCGTGCCCAAGCCGATTATTACCGTTGGCACGTGCCACGGCGCCAATCGCCAGGGAGCTCCGTTGGCGCTCCCTGAGTCATGGTGAGATAAAAGCGCGTGAGAAAATGCTCGGTGGCTTGGCCCTGGGATGGCAGGCCCACCAAGTGTTTGACTTGATCCAGAACAATCAAGATCGCGGCGCCGAGCGTGAAGCCGACAATCACTGCCTGCGAGATATAGCGCGTCAAATCGCCGAGTCGAAATAACGTAATGCCCGTTTGAATGCAGCCGATCAGCAAAGCCAATAGCATCGCCATGGGGAGCTTTTCCGCTTCCGGCTGCACAAAGGCCAGGGCGCTGAGCACGGCAATCGAAATTGCGTTGGTTGGCCCATTGATGAGTTGCCGCGAAGAATCGAACAACGCGCCCACCGCCGTCATGACGATGGCGGTATAAAGTCCGTATTGCGGCGCCAGTCCGGCGACAGTCGCATAAGCCATCGCCTGGGGGACCGCCACGGCCGCGACCGTCAGGCCCGCGATGAGGTCCAGTCGCAGCGACCGCCAGCTATAAGTGCGCAAGGAATCGATGGCCGGCACATAGCGATAAAGGCCCTCAAGCAACCGCCGTGAGGAACCATGGCCCACCAAAATCTTGGCGTCGCCGGCAGTTTTGGTTTCGAGAAGTGTCACGGGATTCATGTTTCTAAATTAGCGATGGGGCCGATAAGGTGTAGGGAATCAGGGGGCTGACGCCCCCCGCTCGCCTGAGGTTCAATGGAGTGGTGGTATCAATGGGGTAATTGCCAGCGCTTGCTCGCACCATTCCGCAACGGAAATGAGCCGCATTTCCGAGTCGCGAGCACCGATTAATTGAATGGCCAGCGGCAGCCCATCGACGAATTGACCGGTCGGGATCGACACGGTGGGTAGCCCGGTGTAGCTCCAAGGCGAGTTGAACGCGGGATCGCCTGTGATGGCTGCGTCGGGAGCGGGGCTGGTCGTGGCCGGCGTCAGCAGAATCGTTCCGTCCGCGAGGAGTGCCTGCATTTCTTCTTGTAAATGGCGCTGATGGCTTTTGGTTGCCCGGTACGTTGCTTCGGAACATGCGATCCCTTCCTCCAACAGCTTGCGGATGTTGGGTTTGTACTCGTTGGGATGGCGCCCTAACCGGATTTTGTGAAAGGCGGCGGCTTCTACCGCCATCACACGTCGATGTTGGGCTACCACATCCCCAAACGCGTCCGGTAAGATCCCACCAGTGATCCCGCACCCGGCGGCGCGAAGTTTAGAAGCGATATCATCCATCGCGGCGCGAACGGTTGGGTCGGCCAAGTCGTGGAATAAGCCGCCTACTCGAACTAGCGATGGAGGCGCTGCAATCGGCTCGGCTTCCTGCCAAGAATCGGCCATGCCGCGCAGGAGGAGCCCAAGATCGCGCTGCGCAATGGGCCATCGGTCCGGGATGATCCATGGAAAAAGCCAACGGCACAATGCCATCGAGCGGCACTCGGCCATAGGTCGGTTTGCAGCCAGCGACGCCGCAATAGGATGCAGGCCTGGTGATGGAGCCTCCCGTTTGCGAGCCGAGAGCGCCCAGGCACATGCCGGTTGCCAGCGCCGCGGCCGACCCGCTGGAGGAGCCGCCCGGTGTGCGCTGGAAGTTCCAGGGATTGCATGTCACCGGTGGATCGAAGCTCGCGTATTGCGTGGTGACGGTTTTGCCCAAGAAGACGGCTCCTGACGTGCGCAAACGGCCGACAACGTCGCTATCTTGGCGCGCGATACTGTGTTCCCAGCGCTTGGAACCTGCCGCGGTGGGCCAATCGAAGACATCGTAAATGTCCTTAATGCCCAACGGGATTCCGTGAAGCGGTCCGCGATCATGGCCATGAGCCAGTTCCTCGTCCAAACGCCTGCGCCTCCGCGCGCGAAGTCGCGATCCACAAAAACCCAGGCGTGAACTTTGTCTTCCCAGCGATCGATGTTGGCCAGGCACAATTCCACGAGGTCGGCGGCCGTGGTGCGGCCCGCGCGCATGGCAGCGGCCGCTTCGTGAATCGTTGCAATGGCGTCGGTATCGGGATTTGGCATGCGCTGTCCGTATCATTTATTCGGCCCATGTAGTCAGTAAAGCCCAATCAATGTACAGTGAAATGAAGAAATTGTCAGGCTGTTCCCTCGGTGCGTGCGATCTTATGATACCAACCCGAAGCGTAAGCGAGGGATCCCTCGCTTACGCTTCGGGTTGGTATGACAACAGTCGCATGCTGATTTAAAAGCATGAGCTTACTTCCACCATGATCAAAGTTGCCATCCTGGGCGGCACGGGCTATACGGCGCTGGAGCTAATCAAAATCCTTCTACGCCACCCCGGTGTGGAAATCGTCGCTGTCACGTCGCGCCAAGAGGGAACCCCCCTGGTGGCCGAATCGCACCCCAGTTTGACGGGACGGCTCGACCTGCGCATGGAGCCGTTCGACGCCGATCGGCTTGTGGGTCGTGGCGTCCAGTTTGTCTTCGGCTGTTTGCCGCACGGAGTCAGCATGGACGCCGTGCCCGCGCTCTTGCACCGTGGCTTGCGGGTAATCGACTTGAGTGCCGATTACCGCTTGCGCGACCCCAACGTTTTCGCTCAGTGGTATGGCGAAAGCCACCGTGACCTCGTGCATTTGGCCCAGGCGGTTTATGGGTTGCCGGAGGTCTACGGCGAGGAGATAACTTCCGCCCGGCTCGTCGCCAATCCCGGCTGCTATCCCCAGACGGCGATCCTGGGCTTGGCTCCCCTGGTGGCCGGCAATTACATCGATCGCAGCAACATCATCGTCGATAGCAAGAGCGGCGTCTCCGGCGCGGGGCGGACGCCAAAGTTGCCGTTCCACTTTCCCGAATGCAACGAAAGCGTGGCCGCCTACAATATCGGCCAACATCGCCACACGCCGGAGATTGAGCAGACGTTGAGCGATGTCGCCGGGCAAGCCGTGGAGGTCATCTTCACGCCTCACTTGGTCCCGATGAACCGCGGCATCTTCAGCACCATTTATGCGACGCCTCACCGGGCGTTTACCGACACGCAGCTTCTCGATGTGTTCCGCGCATATTATGCGCAGGCGCCGTTCATTCGAGTCGTTCCACATCTTCCGGCGACCAAGGACACTGCCAATACCAATTTCGTCGACATCACCGTCCGCGTGGTGCGAGGCCGAATCATCGTGTTGGTATGTGAGGACAACCTTATCCGCGGCGCCAGCGGCGTGGCCGTGCAGAATTTCAATCGGATGATTGGGGCGGATGAAAAGACAGCGCTATGGTGACAAGAATCCTCGGCCACGGATGGAACACGGATCGAACACGGATAAAACAAAGAAATGAGCCATTGACAACAAATCAGCGGACGCTATCCTCCCGCACTTCCCGCTCGTTCTTTTTGCGGTAAGCCTGGCAAAGCTGCCATGGGAGGCGGATCATGCGCACGGCGATATGCTTCGTTGGAACGGCGTTGGCGCTTGCAGCCGCGATCCCGGCGGGTGCCCAGCAGTCGTTTAGTTCAACTTTCAACGGCGTGAATCCGCGCAACATTAATCTCGTGCCCTTGGATACGAATAAGGCTCTCAAGTCCATGAACGTCAGCACCGCTTTTCGCACGCCAACTCAGCAGAAGGCGTTTAGCCTGGGGAATGTCTTCCCTAAAATCAGCATGCCGACTTGGCCGCCCCGAATTGGCACCCCGTCAATTCTGAGCCAAAAAAACAATCCCTTTCAGCCCAACCCCATCCTGGGCAAGAACCCGTTCGTGCAAACGCCGACGAAATGAGTGGCGAGGGCGAGTGGCGAGTGGTGAGAAAAGGCAAGCAATCCGGCATTTTTCTCGCCACTCACCACTCGCCCTCGCCACTTTCCTCACGGTTTGACGCTCGCCCCATCGCGTCGCCGCAGAGTGCCCCAGCGCATGTCGAAGGATGGCTCATCCGTGATGGGAAACTTGCGGGCCAAGTTTTCATCGATGTCGATGCCGAGACCGGGTTGCGCGGTGACGGTGAACGCGCCTTGTCTAAGGATCGGGCAGCCGGGAAACACGTCGCGCTCCGCCTGGTTGAACTCGCGCCCCTCCTGAATGCCGAAATTCGGACTGGCCAAATCGAGATGGACGTTAGCGGCATGGCCCACGGGTGAAACATCGCCCGGACCATGCCAGGCCGTGCGCACGGCGAAGAACTCGCAAAGTTGCGCCACCTTGCGCGCCATCGTCAACCCGCCGATCTGCGATAAATGGATGCGGATGAAGTCGATCAGCCGGTTGGCAATGAGCGGCACATACTCATTGGGATTGTTGAACAATTCACCCATGGCAATCGGCGTGCTCGTCAAAGCGCGAATCTTCTCGAAATAACCCACATCCTCGGGGCTGAGCGGATCTTCCACGAAAAACGGTTTATACTGCTCCAGGTCGCGGCACAATTGCATTGCCAGAATGGGCGGGATGCGCTCGTGGCAATCGTGCAGCAATTCCACATCATCGCCGACTTGCTTGCGCAAGAATTCAAACAGCTTCGGCACGATGCGGACATAAGGCCCCGGCTCCCAGGTGACGGCGCGGCGATTGGGCGGCGTCGTGTTGTCGTTCGGCACGCCCACGCCGCCGGCACCATAAGTGAACATGCCGGGCACGGAAACCTGGGTGCGAATGTAACGATAGCCGCGCTCGCGCGCGCTGCGCACCGCCTTCTCCGCTTCCTGAAAATTGCGCCCGCTCGTGTGGCAATAGGTTTCGACGAACTCCCGGCACTTGCCGCCGAAGAGCTGATAGACGGGCAGGCCCGGCGCGTTTGCCGAGAATGTCCCATAGAGCCATGTCCACGCCACTCAGCGCGTTGCCCAACACCGGACCATTGCGCCAGTACGAACTGACGAACGACGATTGATAAATATCTTCGATTTGCAGCGGATCCTTGCCAATCAAGAACGGCTTCAAATACTTATCGATGGCGGTCTCAACCACGCGCGCCCGCTGCGTGAACGTGGCGCAGCCCAGGCCATAAAGGCCGGGCTCGCTAGTCATCACCTTGACGACGACGAGGCGAATGTTCGCCGGCTGCGTCATGATCGTCCGCACGTCGGTGATGCGCAGCGGTGGTAAGTTGCGCCCTGTGCCGCGCCTTGCGGCCCGGCCGGAGCGGCGCCGGCGGGAAACAAACCTTGGCTCGCGGCCGCGGTCAGCGGCAGACTGGCCGCGCCAACACTTGCCGTCGAGTGCTTGAACCATTCTCGTCGATTCATAATGAGGCTCCGCACGGTATTCTGGATGAGAGATATTGTCACATAGTAATGGCGGTAGCTGGACAAGGGAAAGCGAAAAGTTGATCTTGACCCAATTTGGCAAGATCGTCACTTAATAGACAATGTCTCAGGAGGAGATGGCTCTGGCGACCCAATGCCGTTGAAAAAACGGCAGCCGATGAGCCAACAAGCATAACGCAAGGAGGATTTGACCCATGTTTTACCAAACCGAAGCAAAGGCACAAGGTTGGCGAGCGGTGGCGGTGTTCGACGATCGGCCCGAACAGCTTCTCTACTTGAATCGATCGTCCACTCAGGTCCGCGCGGGATTTCGCGATCCCTTTTTCGAATTGCTGGACGACGAAGAGCGCGAGCACGTTCAGACGATCGCGTTGCAGCGCTGGCAGGGATGCCGGATTCGGGACGGTGGATCCATCAGAGCAATTTGGCGTTGCCGGTACTCGAAAAAGTCGCGCGAAAGCGCGTGATCGTCAAGTCATAAACAAGTAGTAATGTCGGACAGTGATGTGGGACGGCTCTCCTGAGCCGTCTGCCTCAGATGACGGCTCAGGAGAGCCGTCCCACATCACCCATGTATATATAAACATCTGTCCAGTGTACCTCATTTTATCTCGCGGCCTTTGCGTTCTTCCTCATAGTTACCTGCCTTGCATTTACTTTTTTCTTCGCAATCGGAAAAGCCTCGCCAAAGTATTGCAATTAGTGTCCAAAAATCGAACAATGGAGGGGTAGCGCATTTCGCTGAGGCGTCGAGGTATCAATCCCATGAACCCGTACAGCTCCTTGTGCGATGATTTTGGAGTTTATGTCTATCTGAATACGAAGATGGAATTGCCTACCCGCCGCGAGACGGTACTTCACTTTTTCGACAGCTTGCAAAAAACCTTTCCCAGCCATGACCGACTTCGATTGCCGCGACAACGGCGAATATGTTCTCGAAGAGGATCGGGAACAAGGCAGCTACCGCTGGGTGACTCTGGAGAACAAGCGGTTTTGCTCGGGCTTCGTCAATCCTCCGAGCGTTGAAGCCGCCGATGGCTACCAAGAGCGCGTCTTGGAGGTGGCTCCCTTTCACCTCGATTTCAGCCCTCTCGATTGTGAAGCGCTGGACGTGCTCTACGCCTTCGACTTCGTCTACACCGGCAATCATGACGAAGTAGTGGCCGAGGCACTCGGTCTGAGCACGACCCTGGAATCGCTCATGCAAATGCCTGGGAGCAAAGTGCTCAACTTCGAGCCCTCCGTAATGATGTCACTCGACGAGGCGTGCCGGCTGCAATGCCGGCTCAACGTCGAAACCCGGACGAACGCCTATCAAATTCGCACCGGCCATTTTCCCGAGGCGCCGATCAGCGTTTACTTCACCGTGCGCCAATACTGGGGCAGGCACGGCGGCAAGACGTTCATCGAATCGTATCGCAACCAGCGCAAGCTGTGCCAGGAACTTGTGGACGGCCATATTTTGCCGTCGGTGATTCGGCCGCTGGCGCAGGCGATTACGAACAAACAATGACGTTTAGCCGCGACGCGTAGCGGAGCGCGGGGCGTGAACGCGCTTCGCTTCGCGTCGCGGCTAAACGGCGCTGCCCGGACGCCGCGTTTTTCATATTAAATAGGGCATGAATACCACCGCTCACGTCTGAGCCACTTCGCGCAGGGATTGTCGACGGAAACGGCCTTTGATGTGCTCGCCGTGGCCGCCGGCTCAAGGCGCAGGGCAAGGATGTCATCGAGCTACAGATCGGCGATAGCCCTTTCCCAAGCACGGCCAGCGCGCTGAAGGCCGGCATCGACGCCATCAACGCCCACCAGACGCACTATTGCGCTTCGCTGGGTCTGCCGAGCTTTCGCGATGCGGTCGCGGCCAACTATCACAAAGAATATGGCATCGACATCACGCCCGAAAACGTCGTCGTCGGGCCCGGAGCCAAGGTGTTCGAGCAGTTCTTTTGCGAGGCCTTCCTCGATCCGGGCGATGCGGTGCTCGTTTTCAGTCCGCACTTTCCGACCTACGGCCCAAACATCGAGCGCCGCGGCGGTCAGATGGTTTTCTCGGCGCTCAAACAGGCCAACCAATTTCGGCCCAATCTCAATGATGTCGAAGACTTTGTCAAACACAATCCCAAGGCCCGGGCCATCTTTCTCAACAGCCCGCACAATCCCGACCGGCGGCGTGGCCACCGAAGGCGACCTCAAAGGCATCGCCGATCTGGTCCGCGGTCGGAACATCGCGGTCTTCAGCGACGAACCCTACAACCACATGGTCTGGACCGGCAAGCACCATCCGTTTCAGGCGCAGCCAGGCATGCTCGAGCAGAGCGTGGCCTGCTTCACGTTCAGCAAGTCCTATAGCATGAGCGGCTGGCGGCTCGGATATGCGATCAGCAGCAAGCCGATCGTGGACGCCATCGGCAAGATGATCAACACGGCCCTGTCGTGCGTGCCGCCCATCGTCCAACTTGCCGGCGAAGCCGCCTTACGCCGCGATGCCTCGGAGCGCGATGAGGTGATGCAGCGCTTCCACAAGAAGGTGCAGTTATTGGTCGGCGGATTTGCAAAAGGTCGAGGGCGTGAAAGTGCTGATGCCGGCGGGGACGTTTTACGTCTTCCCCGATGTGTCCGCGATATGTAAGCGTTTGCGCATCGCCTCGCACGGCTTGGCGATGTATCTCGCTCGAAGGGCGCTGATGATCTCAAGGGCGTGGCTTGTTTGGGCGGCGAATGCTTCGGGCCGGCCGGACAGGGGTTCTTGCGGTTTAGCTGCGCCGAGCCCGATGAGCGTTTGCACCAAGCGGTGGCGTTTTTCCAGGAGGCGATCACCAAGCACGATAGGGTGGAGCGGTATTTGACCGCGAATCCAAAGTATCGCGTTTGAGACTAAAAAGAACGTGCAGGTTTCTACGAATCCGCGGGATTCGGCGTACCTCATCCCGCGGCTTGAAGTGCGTGGCTCGCGAACAAGCCGCGGGATGAGGTACGCCGAATCCCGCGGGTCCCTCAAGTCAAGATCGGCTCGCCTTTCGCTCTTTGAGCGCCTTGCTGACCTCGTCCAGCGAGCGTGTGTTGAACACGTCCTTCTTTTCCAGCCAGCCGCGCCGGGCCACATCGACGCCGTATTTTGTAAGCGCAATTTCGCTCCGTGGAATGGGCGTCCGGATTGATGACCAGCGGGACGCCCAGCGCCTTGGCGCGCTTGCAATGAAACCAATCGATGTCCAGCCGATGCGGGCTGGCGTTGATCTCGACCATTGTTCCGTACTTGGCGGCCGCTTGCAGGACCGCATCAAGATCCACCTTGTAAGCCTCGCGCCGCAGAAGAAGCCGGCCGGTGGCATGGCCCAGCATGGTAACGCGCGGATTGCTGATTGCCTTGATGATGCGGCGGGTCATCTCTTCCTGGGTTTGATTGAAATAACTGTGGACGCTGGCCACGACGTAATCGAACGTGTCCAGCACGTCGTCCGGGAAATCGAGCGAGCCGTCCGCGAGAATGTCGCACTCGGTTCCCTTGAAAAGGCGGATGCCTTTGAGCTTGGCGTTGAGGGCGTCGATTTCGTGTTGCTGTTCGACGACGCGCTCCGGAGTCAAGCCGTTGGCGATCGTCAGCGAGCGCGAATGATCGCCGATGCCCAGGTACTTGTAGCCGAGCTTGCGCGCGGCCAGGGCCATCTCTTCCAGCGTCGCTTTGCCGTCGCTCCAGGTCGAATGATTGTGAAAGCAACCCTGCAAATCGCCGGCCTCGATAAGCGCGGGCAGCCGCTGCTCAGCAGCGGCGGCGATTTCGCCGGTGTCCTCGCGCAGTTCCGGCGGGACATAATCGAGGTCGAGAGCCTTGTAGATGTCGGCTTCGTCCCGGCACGCCACGTTCTTCTTCGGTCCGCTCAGCTCATACTCGTTGAGCTTGAGGCCATACTGGATAGCCCGCTGCCGCATGGCGACGTTATGCTCCTTGCTGCCCGTGAAATAATTGAGGGCGAAGGGAAACTGGGCATCGGTCACCACGCGCAGGTCGGCGTTCGAGTGACCACGCGTTCATTGTGGGCAAAGCCGGCGATCACGACGCTCGACTTGGTGTCGCCCTGGCCGATGATCTTTTGCACCTGCGGCAATTGAACGAAGGCAGCCATGATGTCGGCGGGCCGCTCGGAGCTGACCAACAGGTCGATGTCCTTGACCGTCTCGCTGCGGCGGCGCAAGCTCCCGCATACCTGCAGGCGCTGAATCCCCGGAAACTTGCGAACTTCAGCTTCCAAGGCGTCCGCCAGGACCAGCGCCTGATCGAGCCGGACGCGCTCGCCCATTTGGCCGAGGAAGGCGATGCCTTCGAGGATCTTGTCCTGCGTCTTGGCGCCGAAGCCTTTGAGCGCGGCGACCTTGTTTTCTTCGCAACACGCCTTGAGCTTGTCGAGGTCGTCGATGCCGAGCTGGTCGAAGAGTGCCTTGACCTTCTTGGGGCCGACGCCCGGCAGACGCAACAGCGTCAGCAATCCGGGCGGCGTCTTCGCCTTGAGCTCCTCATAAAAAACCAGTTGCCCGGTGCTCACAAGCTCGGTGATCTTCTCGCACAACGTGGCGCCGATGCCGGGGATCTTATCGAGTTCTTGCCGGCGCTACCACGTCGACGAGGTTAGCTTCCAGTTGACTGATGGCCCGGGCCGCCTTGGTGTAGGCGATGCAGCGAAAAGGATTCGTTCCCTGCAATTCGAGCAAGGTGGCGATCTCGTCCAGAATGGCGGCGACTTCGTTTTTGTTCATGGGGGCACCTTCTAACGAAAAGCCCGCGGGAGGATCCCGCGGGCTTATTATATGTTCCGTTCATTCAGCAGCAGTCTTGTGGGACGGCTCTCCCGAGCCGTCCATCGCAGGACGGCTCAGGAGAGCCGCCCCACAAAACGCAGAAACGGCGGGGTCAGGAGACCCTGCCGAGCGCGTGGTTAATAACTCGCGTTACGCTGCTTCCGCCGAGAAATCCAGCGTTCGGCTGGGATGCAGCATGACTTCCATGGCGGTGACCAGGCGGTCGGGGCCGCGGCCATCGATGAGTTGCCGGCCGCAGCGCGACATCGCCTGGCGTTCGAGAGGATCGCTGAGGATGGTCTGGACCGCTTGGCGAATCGTTTGCGCCGACACGCTTTCATGCCAGCCAAGGCAATTGGCACAGCCTTCTTCTTCGAGCTTTTGGGCGTTGGGCCAATGGCTTTCATTTTGGAGGATCAACAACTGCGGCACGCCCACGCAGGCCAGTTCGTTAGCCCAACCGCTGCCGCTGGTGAGAGCGAAATGAGCGCGGACGATGCGGGCGGCAATCTCCGCGGGCTCAAGGGCCAGTTCCAGGCGTTCGCCACTGCCTTCGACCAGCGCCTGGATTTTTTCCAGCTCAGGATGCTCCTTGCGGACGACGATGTCAACCTTGCCGATTCGTGGCGCATTGAGGAGCAGCTTGGCGTAGTCCATCACCTTGTGATTCGGATCGTCCTCACCCAACGCCAACAGAGCGCGATAAAGAACGGTGCCTGGCTTGCCGGCAGGCGGGATCAAGCCCGCGGGTTCGGTCGATGCCCTTGCCGCAGGCGGCGCACTTCGGGACGAACCAAGCTATAACGACGATTGAGCAACAGTTGCGTGCCCTCGAAGAACTCGTAGCTCTCCCGGTTCGGTCCCAACAGCGGGTTGACCAAGATTTGCGAAGGGAAACGGATGTTGGCTTGGTGATCCAACGACATGACCATGACGCCGGTGGCGACCAATTCAGACAGATACTCAGTCGTGACATCGGCTTCATCGACAATCACCGCGGCTGGACGCCGGCGGCGAATTTCCTGGATCAACTCCTCAAGATCATCGTTCGAGCCGGCGGGATTGCAGGCGTCGATCCAGTCATTGCCGCCGCGCTTGATGGTGAAAGCGAGTGCTGCCGGCTCCAATTGGGAGAAAAAGTATGTGGGCCGTCGTCTTCTCTGCAGTGCAGCCGCCAACGTCATACAGCGTGCGAAGCGCTCAAAGCCGGTGCGGGAAGTGGCGTCCACACGAATTAAAATGGGATCGCGGTTCATGCCTCTGTTCCTGACAAGAATGGTTGATGGAAACCAACAGCCAGGCCCATGGCGCAGATCGGTAGCGGGACCGCCGAGTGAACGGCTTCGCGGGTGAGCAATCCCAGACCGATTACGCAATGAGGTCGAGCACGTGGGGAGGAAGATGGAAGCCGCCGGGGCGAAGGGGTGTGAGCGATGCCCGGCTGCTTTGGGTCTGACGGTTTCGGATGAATCCGTTCATCCTGTCCTCTTCCATGAGGGCCCTGTTCCTGGCCTTGTCGGACGGTTCCGTCGTCACGACGAGCGGAATGTTACACGAAGTTCATAAAACAAAAAAAGGCCAAAAAAGAACGAGGGGCGAGTGGCGAGTGGTGAGTGGTGAGGCACGGAAAAATACCAATACTCCTCACGACTCGTCAGTCCGCTTGTTCCGCGCGGAACGCTCGAATGAATGACGCTGGCTGTGCCGGTTAAGCTTCATCGCCTCACGCAACTAACGACTCACCACTACGCGCCACTCGCGGCTCGCCACTCATTCCATTCCGGCTATGCTAATGGCAAGTTTCACGTTACTATGTGTCTTTGGATGGACCCCAAGCTTCCTCGGAGTGGGACAATGGAAAAGAAGCGTCTTGGGCGCGGACTCGACGCCCTTATCGGTGGCTCGGACGTGGCCCTCGCGGATTTGCCGGCCGAAAATAGCCATGAAGTCGCCTTGGACAAGATCGAGCACAACCCATTTCAGCCGCGCAAGAGCTTCGACCAGGACGAATTGGCCTCCCTCAGCGCCAGCCTCAAGGAGCACGGCGTCCTGCAACCGCTGGTGGTTCGCTCGCTGGGCGATCACTATCAACTGATAGCCGGCGAACGGCGTCTCCGGGCCGCCCACGATGCGGGCCTCGCTACCGTGCCCGTGCATGTGGTCGATTTCAACGATCAACAAACGCTGGAAGCTGCCCTCGCGGAAAACATCCAACGTTCCGACCTCAATCCCATCGAAAAGGCCCAAGGATTCAAGGACTACATTGATCGCTTTGGCGTAAGTCATGAGCAGTTGGCCCAGCGCCTCGGCCTGGCTCGTTCAAGCATCAGCAACCTCGTCAACCTCCTGGAAATGGCTCCCGAAGTGCAAGAAGGCATTCGCCTGAACCAGATCAGCGAGGCGCACGCCAAGCTGCTCAAGGGGATCAAGAACAAGGAGCGGCAGGTCAACCTTTTCAAGCAGATCGTCGCGATGGGGCTGAGCGTCAAGGCGACCGAAAGCCTGGTCCGCGAGCATAAAGACGGGGCCGCCGGCGAAGCCCCCGCTCAAAAGCCGAATGCGGGAAACCCACCCGCCGATGAGCGCACCCATCACATCAAGAGCCTCGAAAACGACATTCGCCAACGGCTGGCGACGCACGTCGAGATCAAGCTTCGCGGCAAGGACAAAGGACAGATCGTGATCCGGTTCGAGACCAACGACGATTTCATGCGCGTCATGGAAGTCTTGCGGAAATGATTGTCGGCAAGTCCCATCTCGTGTAGGTTGAGAAAAGCGGGGCGTAGCTCAGCTTGGCTAGAGCGCTTGGTTTGGGACCAAGAAGTCGCAGGTTCGAATCCTGTCGCCCCGACTGACATTTCCTAACGCCAAAGGCGTGGCGGCCGATAGCCCCATTTAGCGGGCAATACCACCAGCACCCATGTTGGCGCGCAGCCTCGCCAGCCGGGACGTCGTCGAAGTGGGCTGAACGTCGACAATTGTCGACCTAAACAATTAATCGACCATCCGCAATTCGGACGGGGTCGGATCAATTGAAACCAATAACGGTCGAGCCATGTGGGGAAATGATACGATGGCCTGCCCGGTGCAAGCCCCGACAAGCGATTCCATAACCCGTCGTCGATACCGCTCACGGTGCGGCGCAACGTGCTTATAACATCCGAGTCGGTGATCTTGTGAAGGATATACGAGTTCACGAGCCCGAACACCTGCCGTGGCAAATGTTGCGGCAGCTGGGTGACGAAAACCAGACCCAGCCATCGTTTCCGCCCGCGTTTGGCAATGCGCGCACTTGTTCGAATAAGCTCTTGGTCTTCTCGATGCGCTCCGCACTCAAAAACTCGTGAGCTTCTTCGATGATGATGAGCGTTCGAGTTGGCGGTGCCGCTTGCGGATCGGCCTTTTTGGCTTGCTCGTATTCTTGATAAGCTTGGTCCTGAGCGTCTTGAACACCGTGCAGCAAGTCCGCGATGACGATGTTGGTCAATTCCGACATGCCGGAATCTGAAAAGGTCGACGACAGCAACTGCTCCTGGTTGCAACAAAGTCTTGTAATTTAGAGGCAAGCTTTGCGTGGAATCCGTGTCGAATACTTTGAGCCGATTCATGCGATGAAGTTTGCCGAGGAGAGCGCGCGAGGATACGGCGCTATCCGGCCGGCGCCCCGCATAAATCCTTGTCCGCATGGCGGCTTTGCCTTCAGGACTTGCCAGCTTGCGATTGTAGGATTTGAATTCGACCTTGTTTCCCGACTCTTTGGTCTCTTCCCGTTTAGGCATCTCGGCGACCTGGAGGCACGCGGATACGACATCAATCATCCACGAAAGCGTCAGCCTGGGGTAGCCCCTCTCGAATTCATCGATCTCCATGGCTAGCCGCTCTTGGTCGGCGTTCCCCTTGGCCGGAAAAACCTCCAGGTCCCGCATTAGCTCCTTGGCAATATCATACGCTTGCAGAAATCGCTGCTCTTGCGCCTCACTCAATCCCAAGATTTCGGCAGCGGCGTAGGGCGATAGGTGCGCGAATTGAAGTGAAAATGGTTCGACATGGGGATGGTCAGGGTTGGCTGTTTCCCGCCCAACCAGATGGTACAGCGTCATCCGGTCCGCCGGTATCCCCAGAGCCTGCAAGCCGCGTTCGTGTAAGCCAGCCAACATGTCCGTATTCTTAGTCGGTTCATGGAGCTTGGTATATTCGCCCTCCACGTCGAGCAAGATAACCGCCATATCTGCGGCCTGAGCCTGCTGAATGAACCGGGCAATGGTAGTGGATTTGCCGCCCCCCGTGGTGCCGAGCACGGCTGTATGGCGTGGCAGCACGAACTTTTTGTCGGAGGGAACGCCAACGACTACATTTTTGTAGCCCACCACCATTCCAAGACGTATGTCCCCGGCAACCTTCAAAACTGCGGCGGATTCTTCGTCGTTTAACAAGAACACAGGGCTGTTCGGCATCGGACGCAGGCGCGGCGGGGAAAGTGTGCCGTTGGGGAGTTCCTCTCCCAGGATCGAGATTTGCAGGCGCCCATGAAAGGGCGGCTGGTAAATGCCGCCGCGCGTCGCCACGGTAACCAGCATGTGCGAATCGCCGCGCAGGCTGTCAGGCTCGGCGAACGGTCCCGCTTTGACGATGCCAAGATAATTCCGCCCGTCGCCCGTGCGTCGGCTTTTAATGCGAACAAGGGCCTGCGAAGCGGCTGCCTGGGCTTGCTGTTGGGGCAGCACAACAGTGACAGTGTTGTCTTCACTTCCGGGCAAATCGAACATCGTTGTTCCAATCGACCCTTCGAGTTCAGGATCCGGAGCGATCTCGCCGCCGGCTGATTCGATTTCCGCCGCCAACCGTTCGCGCACGCTCGGTCGAGCAAGGGAGGCGCTACCATCCTGCCCCGTCGGTAGCGGACCGCGGAGTGCTGAACTATCAAACAACGGTCCACCGGGGCCATCGGGATCGGACCCTGCCATGATGCCTTACCTCGTTAATGAACGCGCTGAGATCGTTCACTAAAAAACCGATGTTGGGCGCCTGCCGCCGCATAGGCAGATTCGGCAAGCGCCTCCAAACTATCGCCAAACACCGACGAGCAAACGTGTCTGGCCATTTCGACCAGGAGCGGAGTGCCCTGGGCCCTCAGCAGGCTGTCGGCCAGCACGATGTGAGCTGCGATTTCGGAATGATCCACATGCGCGTAAAAGGTCTGCGCCGGCGCCATGAGCGTCGTTCGGTATAGTCCCACCACAACCTTGGACGCCACACGTTCGATGAAACGCGGGATCCAACGCTTGCGGAGATGGCCTCGTCGTCCCAGCGCGTCCTCCGCCGCTTCGATGCACATGTCCGGGGGAATCTTGGAGCTGTTTTTCGCGACGAGCCAATGAATCAACGGTGCCAAAAAGTTAAGCGCTAGATCAGCCGACGCCGTGGCATCGCCGTCGTTTAGACGCCGATGCAAAGTCAATTCTTCTTCCGGACAAAGTAGGCTTTCGATCGATGCGTGCATGACGTAGGACTTTCGTGAGTTTGCCGTCAGACTGCAAATCGACAACACCACCCAGTATAAGGCAGCTGAATAGCTTACCTCGAAAACCCTGGCCGCAACACTCTGAATAAGAATCAAGCCGTAGAGCACGTCTTTCGTCAAAGAGCAAATTCCTGTCGAACTTTCCCTTCGCAACGGGAAACTACTCGGCACAGTCGATGAGTTTTGAACGGTTACCGCATCGTTTAAGCTACACCGCTTGTTGAAAGGCGCCCCCCATGACCACCGATGACGATTTGATTCCTGTCCGTGCCCTCAATCAAGTGACCTATTGCCCGCGGCTCTACTATCTCGAATACGTCGAGGCCGTCATGCCGATCAATGAACACGTCGAGGACGGCCTGTTCCAGCATCGCCGCGTGGACGATCCGAGCCTCCAACACCGCTCCCGTAAAGAAGGTGAAGTCGTTCACACACGCAGTATCCAGGTCGGCTCAACGCGCCTCGGTCTCACCGGCAAGCTGGATCTTGTAGAGGAAAAAGACGGCCGCGTTTATCCCGTCGAGTACAAACGCGGCACCGGCCCGCCTTCGAGCGATGGTCCGCGCTTTTGGGATAACGACGCCGTTCAGGTTTGCGCAAGCGATGTTGCTGGAAGAAGAGCTTGGCAGCAAAATTCCGAATGGCATTATCTATTACATCGGCAGCAAGGCCCGCGTCGATGTGCCGCTCGATGCCGATCTCCGTGATAAAACGCTGCACGCCATTCAAACCATCCGCGAACTGGACGTGCGCGACGCCCCTCCCGAACCGCTGCCTTGCGAACTACGCCATCGCTGCTTCGGCTGCTCCCTGGCCCCGATCTGCCAACCGGAGGAGACCCTTTATTTGCTCGGCCGCCAGCCATTGCCTCCCACGGAAGAAGCCGCCGCCGGCATCACTCGCGTCCTCCCGCAGACCGATGACGGTGCCGTCCTCTATCTCCAGGAACCCGGCTCCCATGTCGGCAAACGCAGCGAGCACCTGGTCGTGCGTAAGGACGGGCAGGCGACCCAGCGCGTGCCGATCGCCGCCATTCGCCAGGTTGTCGTGTTCGGCAACGTTCAGGTTTCCACCCAGGCCCTGGAGTGCCTGGCCACCCTCGAAGTTCCGGTGATCTACATGACCGGTTATGGCCGCTTCATTGCCGCCCTTCAACCGGCGCCGACTAAAAACATCCTGCTGCGCGTCAACCAATTTCGCCACTTCGCCGATCCCGAGTACGCCCTGAAGTTGGCCAAGGCTGTCGTCAAAGCCAAGATCGCCAATCAGCGGACATTGCTCATGCGTTCGCTGCGAAGTAACGCGGCGTGCGCCCGCTGCATCAGCGATGAGGACCCAGCCGAAAACGGCACGCGCGGCAGTGACGAGCCGGCCGCCCGCGACATAGCCGACCTTTTGACGCGCCTTGACCGCATCGCCGACCCGGCCGTCCTCCTCGGCACGGAGGGTCAGGCCGCCGCCCTGTATTTCAGCCAATTCCCGCGCATGCTCAAGGTCCCCGTGCAGACCAAGGGCGGACGCAGCGGTTTCGATTTCAAGTCCCGCAATCGCCGACCCCCGCGCGACCCGGTCAATGCGCTTCTCTCCTTCGGCTACGCCCTGCTCTTGAAAGATTGCTTTTCCGCGCTGTGTGTCGTCGGCTTCGACCCTTATTGCGGCTTTTTCCACGTGGGCAGGCACGGCAAACCGTCGCTCGCTCTCGATTTGATGGAAGAGTTCCGCGCCATCATTGCCGATTCGGTCGTCCTGACGCTCATCAACACCGGCAGCCTGACGCCACAGGATTTTCTCGTCTGGGGCGAAGCCTGCCATCTCACCGAGGAGGGACGCAAACGCTTCTTCCAGGCCTATGAACAAAGAAAGGCAACCGTCGTGACGCACCCCGTCTTCGGCTACAAGATGAGCTATGGCCGCATGCTCGAAGTCCAGGCCCGCATGCTCGCCGCCCACGTCCGCGGCGACATCCCCCAATACACCGGCTTCACCGTCCGTTAGTAGGTCTGCCAGTAGGTCCAGCTTGCCGAGCTGGACCATGACAGGCCTGTGTCAATAGCCCGAACCCAACCGCGAGTTTCTCTCTCTTTAGAAAACCATGGACACCTACCTGGTCGCTTACGACATCTGCCATCCCAAGCGACTCCGCAAAGTCGCCCGCACCTGCGAAGACTTCGGCCTTCGCCGCCAATACTCCGTCTTTATGTGCCGCCTCAGCGCCCACGACCTGGTCCGCCTCGAAAGCCGCCTCTACGACCTGATCAACCTTCAAGAAGACCAGGTGATCTTCGTGCCCATCTGCAACCGCGACGCGGAACAGATGGAGTCCCTGGGCCGGCCTATCGAGAGAGTTTGACGCGAAGGATGTGGTGATGGTGGTGTGAAGAAGGGGGGGAAGGAAGAATGAGAAATATTTTTGCCTTGGCATCAATCGACGAACGCAATGTTGTTCGGATGAACATCCTCCATGAATATCCCATAGCTTTCCAAAATCCGGAGGATTGCCTGTGCCTCCGGCCAATGTACGCCAAATTGCTCGCGCTTTCGAGTCCTGCCAATCCGCCATGACTTCATCGGAAAAGTCGAGAGGCCGGTCCAAATAGGCGCCGGCGAAATCAAGCACGAACGGGCGGCTGACCACGGTCATCTCAATGATCCAGAGTTCATCGTCGTAGTCGATCAACTCGAGACAAAGCAGAGGCCCTCCACCATGCCGCGCAGGCCACTTCGCATGAATTGCCAACAGCGTTTTATCAAGATTTTAGAAAGAGCACGGCGCTCGCACCCGAATTAAAGTATCGAAACCTCGAGATTCCCGCGCACTTGCAATTCACTCCGGGCGGATTGCAGATCAGAGTGCAAAAGCCCCATGTGATTCCAGGAGGACGAGGACTCGGAATCGAGACGACGTTCAGTCTCAGGGGAGATTTTGAAATCGCGGCGACATTCGAGAATTTCAAGGCGGAAAAGCCCGCTTTCGGTCCAGGCGTGGGGTTGGGGTTATGTATTTCATCCATGGAGACGGGAGAGGGGGTGCAGATCGCGCGTGTTGTTCGGCCCAATGATCAAGGAATTCTGTGGAGCGGTAGGGAAGGCACTCCAAAAGGGCAACTGTTCCCCGGCAAGGCAAGTGCAGGCACGTTTCGTATTAACCGGGTAGGCTCGACGCTTTATTCCATGTGGTTCCCGGGAACCGGAGGCAATGACACGCCAATAACATCTCAATCTGAAGTAACCGTTCACCCGTCCGCGGCTAGCAATGACGGGATGGGCAACTTGGCTCGGTGATTATGGACAGCTTGGATCAGGAAGTGAAGCGCGTTGCGGTTTTGCAAGCGCAGGGTTTGCACGGTGGTGAGCATGCGCTCGACAAACCGGCAGCCATTGGCGCAGTGACAACCAAAGGAAATCTTCCGCCACAACACGCCCCGGCGCAAGACGCGCTCGGCGTGGTTGTTGGTGGGGTCGACTCCTTCGCTGACTGCGAATTGCCAAAGCGCCGGCTCCAAGGCGATCAGATTCGCGCAGAAGTTGGCCGCTTTGCTGTCGGCGCAATGGCGCCCAGCGTCGAGCAGCTTGCGCAAGCGTTGCGCCACGGGATCGAGTCGGTTTTGCAAGCGCCTACGCGACCAACCGCCACCGCGAAACAAGTGCCAGGCAGTGAAGATTTCCTTGACGATTTGCAAGCCCTCGCGGCCAAGAGGCCTGGCCGCACCCCCGCGATCGACACACTTTTGGAAGTCCCGCTTGAGATGTGCCCAGCACACTTGCCGCAGAGCGACTGGCCAGCGATCATAAACGCTCCAGCGGTCGCTGCACAAAATGCCGTGGATGGTGTTGCCCAACAAGGCAACCAGGCCGTCCACGCTGCGCTTGCCGTGAATGACGAAGGCGGCCACGCTGGTCGTGGCGGCCACCCAGAGCCAGCGCTTGTCGCGACCCTCTTTCCAACTGGTCTCATCAACGTTTTTGACGTCGGCATGTTTGACAGCCGCCAACGCCTCGACGTGCGCCGGTTCCAAGGCCGCGCTCGACTTCTTGCTCCAAGGCGGAGATCGTGCCCAAGCTGATGGGAGCCTGAAAAACGTCGGCGCTGATCTCCTCGGCAGCCCGTTTGGGCAGATGGTGTTTGCCGGTCAGATAAGCGAGCGTGGCGGTAAGTTGCGGACCGCAACCGTGAGCCCGAATCTCTTCGGGAATGCAGGCCCGTGTCACTTCACCGCAGCAGGGACAGGTGCGGGCCTGCCCTTGGTACTCCGTAATTTCAGCTACCAGCGGCGGCAATTCGGCGACTTGAAATCGCGTCGGCGGCGGATCGTCAGGACAGGCATCCGCCGGCAGCGCCGCTCGGCATTGGTCGCAGTACTCAGGGACAATGGGAATAATGCGTGTCACCCGCTCGGGCGGCAGCAGTTCCTTCAGATGCGGTGGGTGGCCAGGTTGTCCGCCCGGTTTGCGTCCGGTGGGCTTCTTAACCACCGGCTTGGGCGCATCGAGCGGATTGACGGACGGAGGCACCGACGAATTGGTGGAATTGTTGCCAAGCCGAGCAAGCAAATCGCGCACGAGCGCCTCCAACTCGGCGACACGTCGCTCCAAAGCGGCAATGCGCGCGTCTCGCTCACGGCATCCTGGACACAGCGGCACTTCCATACCGAAAGTTTAGCAACTCAGCCCGTCGTCAACTGCGCCAGTTTGCAAGGGAAATGATGAACGGTTACAATCTGAATTAGGAACCAATGACCTACGTTCCATTTGGGTGAATGTATTTACCGGTGGCCAGGCACTGGATGTTGAAGGACGTTTGGTCGAATTGCGGATAGAAGGACGCAGGGAAACGAACCCCGTCTTTGATCCCTCTAAAAGCCCGTTAAAGGCACCGCCCCTTTGAGCAAAGCGCAGGACAAGCCTTAACTTGGGACGGTGGTATTTTTACCATGAGAACGGTCGGCTTAATGGGCCTCCCGCGGTTGCGTAACTTTTAATTTGCTATCGCTAACGCCGCGGCGTAAGAATCCAATCTCGGCTTACCATTATGGAGGGTGGTCCCTCACTTTCCACGCAGCACCGACGTCTTTTGGGAGAGTTACACCAAAGTCTGCCTTCAGGAAGACAAATCCAACGCCAAGCTGGACCCGTCTCAACTTAACCACGTCACCACGGCGCGGATCGCCGCCTTGATGCAAGTCATGGCCCCGGAATCCGTGGCCATGCGCCGGGGTCTCATCAGATACCTTGCCGGCACATCGCATCCTGAGGCGACTCGGGCCTTGGCCAAGCTAGCCATTTTTTCAACCGAGGATGAGGTCCGTAACCCAGCGATCGATGCGCTCAAGGTGCGCCGCGACAAGGATTACACCGACATATCGCTGTTTGGCCTGCGCTATCCATTGCCCGCGGTCGCTAAGCGGGCCACCGATGCCATGGTCAAACTGGAAAGATCCGACCTGGCTTTCGAGTTGGTGAAATTCTTGGAGGAACCCGACCCGCGCAGCCCCGCCGTGAAAGAAATGGGCGGAAAAAAGGTTTCGGTCGTGCGGGAACTGGTGCGCATGAACCATCATCGCAGTTGTCTAATGTGTCACGCACCAGCGGTTCAAAAATGAAGTCCCCACCCAGGTGACCACCGCCGAGGTGCCCCGCCCCGATCAACCCTTGCCGTCGCCGTCTGACGGCTACAACAACTCGATTCCTGATGTGCTCGTGCGCCTGGACGTGACGTATCTCCGCCAGGATTTTTCGCTGCTGCAACCGGTTGCCAACGCGAATCCTTGGCCGGCGATGCAGCGGTTTGATTACCTCGTCCAAAGCCGCATCGTCTCCGAAGAGGAAGCAACCGCCTTTTCTGGATGGGTTTGTGGCCCAGAGGGAACTACACTGAGGAGCCCGAAAGCGGAGAGCCTCGTTATGGCGAAAGCGCTCAGCAATGTAATGCGGCTGCAACCGTTTCCAAAATAACGCGGCTCTTTTTTGGCTCTCGGGCAACTATCAATAGAGCAATCCAATAGTCTCGGAGCCGCATTGCCATGGCCAAGACATCCGATAGCCCCATTGCTTCCATGATTCGGCGGCTGGCCGAAGATTACCAGACCAAGACGTTATCGGACCAGGAATTGCTCCGCCGGTTCAGCGCCGGCCAAGATGAAGTCGCGTTCGGCAGTCTGTTGCGGCGTCATGGGTCGATGGTGTTGAACGTGTGCCGAAACGTGGCAGCCTCGGAGGAAGATGCCGAGGACGCTTTCCAGGCAACTTTCATCGTGCTGGCGCGAAAGGCCAATTCGATCCGCAAAATGGCGTCAGCGGCGAGTTGGCTTCATGGCGTGGCCTACCGTACCGCTCTCAATATCCGAAAGACGTTGACCAGTCGCCAAAAACACGAGGGCCGGGCGGGCCGCGCACGCGGTCAAGAGGCAGTCGAAGATCTATCCTGGCGCGAGGCCCAGCATTTGATTCACGCGGAACTGTCGGCTATCGCGGACAATTGCCGCGCGCCGCTGGTGCTCTGTTTCCTGGAAGGCAGGACGCAAGACGAAGCCGCGAAACAACTCAACATATCGAAGACCACGCTCAAGAATCGCTTGGAGCGCGGCCGGGCGCTGCTGCGCCTGCGCTTGCTGCGCCGGGGGCTTGGTCCGGCGGCAATCCTGGCAGCAAGTTCGTGGCCGGGAGCAACGGTATCGGCGTGCTTACCAAGAGTGCTGGCGACCGCCACGGTCAAGGCCGCCACGGCATTCGTGAGCGGACAAACGACTGCCGGGTTAGTCTCGGGCCAAGTCACAATTCTCGTAGCGAGTGCGCTTAGCGCAACCGCGACGAAGCTAAAAATTGCCATGACAGTTTTGTTGGCGATTGTCTTGGTGCCGACGCTGGGAGGATGGGCGTTTTACTCCCAATCCGCAAAAGACGTTTCGTCAAAGCACGCTGCAGCGCAGATTTTTCAGCAATCGGACAACCGTAATGAGCGTAGCGCCGAGGCAACTCGCGCACGCAAAGTGCAAACTTCGACGCTCGCCCCATCCGCGCAGGCTGAGACAAACAATGATCCGGTTCCCGATGGCAAAGGGGTTTTATATGCAGGTAAGGTTCTTGCGCCGGACGGTCAAGGCATCGCGGGAGCGATGATCTATGTAAACGACAGCGGGGGCTATCACTGGGAGCCGAACTTGAAGCCGCATGCAGCGGTATCGGGCCCCGGTGGCGCCTTTCGATTTACGTTGCCCAAGAAGGGAAGTGATCCCCATTGGCTATTCGTGGCGGCGATGGCCCCAAAGTATGGAGCCGCGTTGTTAATAGTGAATAAGGACACCAAACGGGAAGAATTGGCGCTGCAATTGGTGAAAGATGAAGTACCCATTAGGGGGCAGGTCATTGACCTGGAAGGAAAACCGGTTGCGCAGGCGACTTTGCGCGTTTTACAAATCCACGCGGCGCCGGGCGAAAACATTGACGCCTGGCTCAAGGCGATTGAAGACAAGGAAGGGCCCGAGAACAACCGGAGCTGGCGCCTAGAACAGAAGTACCTCCAACATAATACCGCGCTTTCCCCCGTGGCGATGACCGGCGCCGATGGCCGATTTACGATGACTGGGATTGGGCCAAACCGTTTGGTAGTCCTCCAACTCGACGGTCCATCCATCGCCAGCGAATATGTGCGCGTGCTCACTGCGCCGGGGCAAGGCGATTGAAGTTCCGTTTTTGGTGCGCCAGGATGTTGCATTTGAAGAGGCACTGGATCGCCTGCACGTCTACTACGGCACCGAGTTTCGCCACGCGGCCATGCCTACCAGGCCGATAATCGGCGTCGTTCGTGACAAGGATAGTGGTAATCCGCTTCCTGGCGTGACGGTCCAGAGCGAGAAGCTCGCTACCAGCACTTTTTACGGGACGCACATTGTAAAAACCAAGGCGGATGATCGCGGTCGCTATCGCCTGATCGGCATGCCGATCGGCAAGGGGAACATCGTTAGTGTCGTGCCACAAAAGGAGCAGCCATATTTTATCAGTGACGTTCCGGTGCCAAATGCGCCTGGATTTGAGCCGGTCACGCTGGACATCAATTTAAAGCGCGGCATCTGGATTACCGGAACGGTTGTGGACAAGGAGACCGGCAAACCCTTGACGGCGTCACTTAATTACATCGCAATGGCCGGCAATCCGAACCTGAAGGATTACCCCGGAACGATTTTTAGTTTCTGGCGTGGCGGCGTGGTGGAGGCCGATGCGGAAGGCCGCTACCGAGTCGTTGGAATGCCCGGACCCGGCGTGCTGGGCGTGTTAGGGGTCGGTCGTTATTTGCGCGAACGACCGAGACGACGAATTCGGCGTGAGTGAAAAAGGGATAAAAACAGAAACTTACATACTTCCCGTTAATTACTGTGCGCTGGCCCGCATCAATCCAGCCACCGACGCCGAGGCGGCGATCCCGAAAATCACGCTGGATGCGGGATGGAGCTTTACGGGCACGCTAGTTGGCCCAGACGGACGGCCACTAACAGATAAGCAAAGACTCGGTCTGAGTGGCTGGGGCTGGATCCAGGGCCCCGAGAAAAAGATAAGCCCGTTCACGGCTACACCCTACAATCCCGTGCGCGGCTCGGAGGTTGTTTTTCGCCACGAGGAGCTGGGGCTTGTCGCAATGGCCCGATCTCCAAAGACAAAGGGCGGCTACGTCAACATGCGGCTCGGGCCCGGCGCGGCCATCAGCGGCCGCCTCGTGGACGCGGCAGGCAAAGCAAGAGTGCGCGTGAAGCTTATGGTCGGCGCAAAACACGACCTGAGCAAACAGGATTGGCAAAGGCAAACGATTGAAACTGACGCGGCTGGAAGATTCCAGATAAAAGCCCTGATCCCTAACTATGAAAGCAGCATTTCGGACGACCAAAGCGAGGTCTCCATTGTTCCTAACTTGCGGCCCGGAGAAACAAGGGAGCTGGGAGATGTGGTGCTGCAACGGAGAAAGGGAATATGAACACACCCGATCACTGGGCCCCGTACACTCCCGACGCCGCCGCCCCATGGAACCTCCGCCGCGTCGTTCACCTGCACCGCCGCGCCGGCTTTGCCGGCACCTGGACGGAGCACCAGCGCGACTTAAGCGATGGGCCAACTGCATCTATTGATCGCTTGCTCGCCGGGAAAGCGTCGCTGCATACTCCAGCCGAATTCGTAGACACGGCCCAACTCCTGGCCGAGACGGCAGTAGCCGCCGGCGACATCAATCGCCTGCGCGCGGCGTGGTTTTATCGCATCGTGTTCGGCCCCGATCCGTTGCGGGAACGCTTGACGCTGTTCTGGCATAATCATTTCGCCACCGGGTATGCCAAGGTGGGTGATGTCGGCGCCATGCGGCGGCAAAATGACGTGTTTAGGCGACTGGGTCGTGGAGTGTTTAGCGAGCTCTTGAACGCCGCGGTCCGCGAACCGGCACTACTGGTCTATTTGGACGCGCCTACCAACCGCCGAGGACACCCGAATGAAAACTTGGCTCGTGAATTGATGGAGCTATTTACGCTGGGTGCTGGCCATTTTAGCGAAGACGATGTCAAGGAGGCGGCTCGGACGCTGACGGGTTGGACCGTGGACGAGGGGCGTTTCGTCGAGGTCAGCGATCGTCACGACGCCGGCGAGAAAACAATTCTCAGTCAGCGCGGCCGCTGGACAGGCAGCGACTTGCTTCGAATCTTGCTCGAGCAGCCGGTCACATCCGCCCGGCTGGCGGCCAAGTTATGCGGCCTGTTCTTTGGTGAGACAGCGGTTCCGGCCGATGCAGTGGCGTCGCTAGCCGCTGGACTGCGCAAGCGTCGGCTTGATGTAGGCTGGGCGGTCGAGACGATCCTGCGCTCACAGCGCTTCTTTGCGGCTGAAAACCCTGGCAACCGCTGTCTCGGGCCGGTGGAGTTTGTCGCTGGCGCGGTCCGGGCACTGGAACTTTTCGACCCGGCCCCAAGCACCTTGGCGCTGGCCGATTGGTCGTCCCGCTTGGGGCAAACCCTGTTCGATCCGCCCAACGTGGGCGGTTGGCCGGGCGGGCGCGATTGGATCAACCCCCGATCCATGATTCTGCGGACTAATTTCGCGGTCGCGCTGGTCGGCGGCACCGGTGTCGGTCGTCAACATGCTTACGATCCGGCCGAGACAGTCCGCCGGCATGGCATAGGCCCCGATGACATCCTTGATTTTCACCATCGGCTATTGTTTGGAATCGACCCGCGCCAGAGTGGGGCAGGCGCTTGCGCGGACTAGCGGCCGATCAAATTGTGGTTACTCTGCTCGCCTCGCCGCAAGCGCAACTGGGATGAGTTTTTTCTCGAAGGATATTTGCCATGCTCAACCGCCGTGACTTTTTGCGAGCTTCGTCGCTGTTGGCGCTGGGCCAACGGTGCCGGTGTTTTTGGCCAAGACCGCTAGGGCGGCTTCTCATGCCAAGGACAGCCGCGTACTGGTCGTCGTGCAACTTGATGGCGGCAACGATGCCCTTAACACGATTGTCCCCTACAACGACCCCAATTATGCCAGGCTCCGGCCTACTCTGGCGGTGCGGCAAAATGACTTGATCCGTCTCAGCGATACCTTGGGTATGCACCCGGCGCTGCGGCCGTTGGGCGGACTTCTTGAGGCCGGCCAGCTCGCGGTCGTGCCAGGCGTCGGTTATCCCAACCCAAGCCGATCTCACTTCACCGGCATGGCCGTCTGGCACACGGCTCGGCTCGACCCGGCGGATCATACGGGTTATGGGTGGCTGGGCCGGGCACTCGATCCGGCCGGAGCGTCGTCGTACGCCATCCACGGCAGCGTGCCGGGTTCATTGCGCGGTCGGCGCAGCCGAGCCATCACGATGTTGAGCACCGATGAGATGCGCCTGGCAAGCGCCGCGGTACCGGAGAATGCGGCCAGGCTTGAGCCGGTCCCAGCGGACAGCGCGCTGGCGTTCGTCCGTCGCCAGGCGCTCGACGGCTACTCCACGTCCGCCCGCCTCGCCGCGTTGACTCAGGGGGCGGACGCGGGGACTTATCCATCGACGGAACTAGCGGGGCGATTACAACTCGTAGCCCGACTCTTGCGAGCCAATCTAGGAGCGCGTGTCTTTTACACCGTGCAAAGGGGCTATGACACGCACGCTAGCCAGCGGTTTGCCCACGCCAATTTACTGGGCGAGTTCGCTCGGGCCGTGGCCGCCTTTTATGCGGACTTGCGCAGCAAACCTCGCTGAGCAAGTCGTAATTATGGCCTTCAGCGAGTTTGGCCGCACCATCCGGGAGAATGCTTCGGCAGGCACGGACCATGGCACGGCGGGATGCGTATTCGTGGTAGGTCAACGCGTTCGAGGCGGCGTCTGCGGCTCCATGCCGAGCTTGACGGAGCTTGACCAGGGAGAGCCCAGAATGACCACCGACTTCCGCAGCGTGTATACCACTGTGCTGGAAGACTGGCTTGGTGTCGGTTCCAGAGATATTTTAGGCGGTCAGTTTGAGCGGGTTACGTTAATTCGCGATTGAATTGACGCCTGCGCCCTGTTGTTTCGACACCTCGGCGCCCATGGCCTCGTCAGCGTACGGTTAACGTGATAGTGCCAAGAATTTAGCTAAAGACAGGAAGATTGCGGGCCCGACGCACTCACGGCGGTGATCATTAGGCAGTTCACCAAAACACTATTTTCCCAATTCGCAAGAATTGTTGGTGCGAATTGCCCCTTGCCTGCACTATAGAGGTAAAAGGTCCCATCGAGGCAGAGCACATGGCTGAGACGGCACTGGCGGAGGTTGTGCGATTTCTTCACGGTGCGTGCGCCCTACACGGAACTTGCGCGCTGACGGATCGCGAACTATTGGACCGGTTTTTGGCGCGCCGCGACGAAGCGCCTTCACGTTCCTCGTGCGGCGGCATGGTCCCATGATTTTCAACTTGTGCCGGCGCTTGCTCGGTGATGCCCACGAAGCCGAAGATGTCTTTCAAGCAACGTTTTTGGTCCTGGTGCGCGATGTGCGCTCCATTCGTGGCAAAGATTCGTTGGCAAGTTGGCTCTATGGTGTCGCCCAGCGCATCGCCGTCAGGGCGCGGGCACAAAGCGCCGCGCGTCGCCGCCGCGAAAGAAAGGCCGAACACATGGCAGAGAGTCGGCTCGTCGATGATCTGACGTTATCCGAACTTCGCACGGTGCTCGACGAGGAAATCGGCGCGTTGCCGGAAAAGTATCGCGCACCCATTATCCTTTGTTATCTTGAGGGCCAAAGCCACGACCGGGCCGCCAACGAGCTTGGTTGGCCGAAGAACACGGTTAGCAACCGGCTTGCACGGGGGAGCGAGGTGCTGCGCAAGAAGTTGGTTCGGCGCGGTATCGGGCTGGGGGCGGGGGCGCTCGCGAACACACTGGCAGAGGTAGCATTGGCCGCACCGATGCCCGCCATGCTGACCATCAAAACGATCAAGGCCAAGTAAGACGAGCTTGACCGAAAAACTATTTGCGCTGATGAACGACCACGACAAGCTTGGTCGGACCATGGACGATTTTAAGGCGATCTGGGTTGCCACCGACACCGACCGCTTGCCCGCCGCACAGGTATTGGCAAAGAAGCTGGGCCGCGACCTTCGTGCCGACGCCGGTCCCGCCATCATGGTTGCCGACGAACACGGCGACTTGCGCAACCAAAGAGGCACGCGCGTTGGAAAAGGACGGCATGCTGGACGCGGCTCGCGTGAGCGAGTTTCTCAAAGATGCCGCTCCGGCACATCTTGCCGCAACCAAGCTGCTTGCGGATGCCCTCGCACAAGCCAAGCGAGAAAACAAACGCGTCATCGTCCAGGAAACCGCGACATGGTGTCCTCCTTGTTGGAAGCTATCGCGATTTTTCGATCAGCAGCGCGGCATCTGGGAAAAGGATTACTTATGGATCAAGCTGGATCATCGGTGGACCGGTGCCCAGGATATCGCCAAACGTCTGCGCGACAAGTCGCAGGGCGGCATTCCGTGGACCGCCATCCTCGACGCCGACGGCAAAGTGCTAGTAACCTCTAACGACAAAGACGGTGCCAACATTGGTTTTCCAAGCGAACCCGCCGCCATCAACCACTTCGCCGCCATGCTGGCGCAACCACCCAACGGCTAACAATGCCCCAGATTGGCCGGCTTACGGATGCGCTGAGGGAGAAAGCTACGCATTGAAAACGTTTTGGACGTGAAACGTCATCGTGTGGCTTTTATTTCCTCGCACCAAAAAACCTTTCAAAAAAAACGATGGAAAGCCCCTTCATCGAGGAATGTATATACAGGCACGAGGCCAACTCATTATGGGGGCGCCATGGCAACGCGCGGAATGGACGCGGTTTTCCAGCATTTGCGGCGGGCGGCGCTACTGCAAGCGGGCATCAGCATCACCGATGGCCAACTGCTCGAAAGCTTTGTCGTCAACCATGATGCGACCGCTTTCGAAGCCCTGGTGCGGCGGCATGGCCGCATGGTTCACGGCATTTGCCTGCGCGTGTTGCGCAATCGGCACGATGCCGAGGATGCCTTCCAGGCGACATTTCTCGTCTTGGCACACAAAGCAGCACGCGTGATGCCCCGCGAAATGGTGGGTAATTGGCTCTATGGCGTGGCCCACACCACGGCGGTGCGCGCCAAGGCGAAGGCCGCCAAGCGCCTGGTGCGCGAGAGGCAGGTCGTGAGCATGCGCGACATCCAAGATGCCGGCGTGGGGCAGTGGGACGACATGCAGGTCGTGCTCGACGAGGAATTGATGAAGCTGCCGGACAAGTATCGGGTACCGATCGTTCTCTGCGATCTGGAAGGACGACCCCGGCGTGAGGTGGCCCGGCAACTCAAGATTCCCGAAGGTACACTTTCGAGCCGACTGACCACCGCGCGGCGGACGTTGGCCAAACGCTTATCGAGGCGTGGCTTGGCGGTCACGAGCGCCACCATGGCAACGCTGCTGGCCCAAAATGCATCGTCGGCATACGTGCCGCCGGCGCTGGTCGCCGCCACGGTCAAGGCGGCCGGCATGTTAACAGCGGGGCACGCGCTGGCGACCGGTTTGGTCTCGGTTTCGGTAATCGCTCTCAAGGAAGGAGTGCTTAAAGGGATGCTTATTAGCAAACTGAAGGCCGCGGTGATGATCCTAGGCCTGGGTGCGGTCGGGCTCGGCGGCAGCTTGGTTGTGCAGCGGACCGGATGGGCTGTGCAGCCAAATAACCAAGGCAAGCAATCGGCGAACGCCGAGGGGGCTGCGTCTCAAATCGCACCGGCACAGCCCATTGCTAATTCAGGGAAAACCGGAACCGATGCGCGGTACAAGAAACTAAGCGATGACATCAACCGACTCTTTCCTGACAGCCATGTTGAATTGAATCTGCGGGGCGACAAACTCGTGGTCAGTGGCCACGCCAAAGATGTAATGGACGCCAGGCAGATTCTGCGGATCGCGCGTTTGAACGCTCCCAAAATAGAACAAGGCCGAGCTTGCCGACGGTATGACAGGCAATGCGGATTTCACGGAGGACGTCAATCCGCAGCTTGATGCGCTGGCCGGTCCGTACGTCGTCAATCATTTGCTCCTGGCCATTGAGCCACCGAATCGTGCGACGCGAAACTTAACTCTCGAAGAGGCCATAGCTATCGCTTTCAAAAACGGGGCGACTGGCTCGCGAAAGAGGGAAGGCGATACATTCGATGCGGGCCCGGGCAATCCGCAGCAACAGCGACTTGAGTTCAAGCGGCAAATGCACAACTTGCGGCTCAATGTTGAAGTCGCTTATTGGAATCTTTTTGAAGCATGTAGCGTGCTGAACGCTTGTGAGGATGTATTGCGCGGCTTACAAGTCGGGCCAGCGAAGGCAAGCTGGATCCCTCCATTTTCCAGCAAATTCGCGGACAGTACGAAGAATTCCGCAGCGAGCGGACGAACTTAATGGGCGGCGTACTCGAAGCGGAACGTAACCTTCGCGGGATGATGGGGCTGCTTGCCAGCGACGGCGAACGCTTGGTGCCCGTGACAGCCCCGTCCGTCGCTCGTGTCGAGTTTCAATGGGATGACGTCCTTAGCGATGCTTTGCAAAAACGTCCCGAGATGGCGCTGGCGGGGGAGAACGTACGCCTACGACAAACAGCGCTGACCCAAGCGGAAACCTCGCCGGGGGTTAATCCGGCTTCGCTGCGCAGTTGCCGGCTAGAGCTGGCCCAAGCCATTGCGGTGCTCAAAGATCAAGAAGAGCGCGTCAAACGCACGTTGACCCAACAATACAAGGGGCTCAACAAGTGGTATGGGTTGATCGAGGCACGCCGTGGTGAGCGTCGCGCTTATGCCGAGGCCATCGCGAAAAAATTCGACCAGGTGGAAGTCGGCAAGAAGGCAGTGGACCTCGACTTGCTCGACGTGCAGCGCCGCGTGGGCTTGGCGTTTACCAAGGAATATCAAGCGATCGCCGAATACAACAGTTCCCTGGCGCCTGCAATTTGCGCGTGGCACAATCATGCGCGATGACGATCCCATCTTTATTGAAAACGTCGCCTCAGTTCGCACCGTCGGTCATGAGGAACCAGCAAGGTTACAAACACCGCGACAATCACCGGCCCGCATGAACGCAGTCCGCTTGAAGACCGCCTATTTCGAAGCGGACTGCAATAGTCTAACGTGCGCCGGAAGTCCGGATCGGCTTGTTCTCGAAGGCGATGTTCATTTGATGTGCACCAAGAATGGATTAAGCGTCCGGGTCGAGGGTCAGCGCACGGTGCTCAATCTTGGCAATGGAACATATACGGTCGAATCGGGGCTGGATCACAGATCGGCCCCCACGCGTATTGGGACTGGGCTGATTAAATAACACGGGTTGCGTCATCCAAGCTTTGTAATAATACCTCGGCCGGTTTGTGCTGGCCGAACCAGGGCTATTCCCGACCGGGCGGAATTAGACTGTCGTTGCGCCGCTGGAGGTGGGATTTCTTTGGAAGCCGAAGCGCTTGATTCGCTGAGATAATTGCGAACAGTCCGAAACGTGAAGCGGTCCGATGCGCGGAAGCTGCCATTGTGACTCGTTCCGCCGGAGTTTTCGACGCCAAAATAGCGGCGTAAATGCGGTCGATTACTTCAATGCGATGTTGCGTCATGAAATAACGTCTCGCTAAACCGATTCGATGATTTCCTTCAGCATCGCCGGATATACCGCCCACGCCTGTTGATACGTCTCCTCGAGCGGAGAGGGAATATAGGTCGCATCTGATAGGAAGATCGGCAGCGACGGCAGCGGATCGCCGACCCCGATGGACTCAACATACGCGACGGGAAGATCGCCACCGATGTACGATGCGACGGTTAATGGTTTACCGGGCAGCGCCTCAAATGGCTCATCCCCGAATTCATCCCAAATTGCCTTATGGATTCCTTGGGGATCGCGCGGTGTTGGTGGAAACAGGTCCACAACGAGCAAGTTCACACCCTGATTCAAAATATCGGCAGCCTTTTCGACAAAAGACCGGATGGCGTTGGGGCTATCCTTGTTTCCGGGTGACACGATTTCGATGATGGCCACGACGGTGCCACGACCGTGGCGAATCGCGATACGGTTGGCCCGCTTGGCATAGTTGATCCTGTTGAACTTAGCGATGACGCGGGCCGTCGGCGGGGCCGTGGCCACGGCCACGCCGCCGGAGTCCTTTCGCGGAGTGCGCGTCTGAAGCGTCACCACATCGGGAATTGGCCGACCGGTCACTTGCTCGGCCAACGCCATATATTCCGGCGGAAGTAATCCGCCATTAAGCGCATTAGCAATGGCGCTAATCCAAATCTGGTGGAAGTGATGAAAGTCGCCTGGTTGCAAGCGGGTCCAGTCGTGTACCGGCATGATTGAGCTCCGTAAACCACCCTTCTATTTTATCATGGGGGCGGTGCCTTGAAAATGGCTGGACGACTTGCCGACCATCGTCCCTCGCCCGTTGCCCGCCTCCAGACCCTTTTGTAGGCTATACTCGAAGCAAATGGCGTTCTGACGCGCGCCACAAAACTCAGGAACACCCGTCATGGCCACGGATTTGCCGCTCGACCAATCGTTTCGCATTGAACGGCACGGCGAGATTGCCGTGGTCACTCCGTCGGCGAAAGTCGAGGAGATGCACGAGACTTTGATCGAGCAGGCGGCCCGTCTGGTCGTGCAAGCACTGCGTGAAGATCCGCCTTCGGGAATCGTCGTCGATCTGAGCCAGGTCAATTACTTCGGCTCGGTTTTTGTCTCGTTTCTCTTGCGCTGCCATGCCCTGGCCAAAAAGAACGGCAGCGAAATCGTCTTGGCCGGCGCATCGGAGCCGGCGCGCGAGCTGCTTCACCTTCTTGATCTGGAAACTCTCTGGGCGCTTTACGACACGCGCAAGGAAGCGATCGACGCACTGAGCGCTGATTAATCCCCAACGAGCCGAAATGGACGCCCTGGCCATTCTCGTATCCGGCGGACTGGATTCCGCCATCTTGCTTGGCGATGCCCTTCGCCAAGGATCCACCGTCTATCCCATCTATGTTCGCTGCGGGCTGCATTGGGAAGATGTCGAGTTCGACTATCTAGGCCGTTTTTTAGGCGCCGTTGCCGCGCCGACGCTCAAACCGCTCACCGTTCTCTCCCAGCCGGTCGCCGATCTTTATGGCCCACACTGGAGCATCACCGGCCAAAACGTGCCGGACTGCTTCATCCGCGGATGATGCGGTCTATCTGCCGGGCGCAATTTGTTGCTCCTTTCCAAGTCGCTGCTCTGGTGCCATCTCCATGGAATCGCGGCGTTGGCACTGGGGTCCTTGGGTTCCAACCCCTTCCCGGACGCCAGCGCCGAGTTCTTTCGAGATCTCGCAAATGTGGTCAATCAAAGTGTCCGCGGCAGCGTGCGCGTGTTGCTGCCGTTCGCGCACATGAACAAGCGCGACGTCATGAAGTTGGCATCGGGACTGCCGCTGCGAGCTTTCGTTTTCCTGTATCCAGCCAATCGGGGGCCGGCATTGCGGAAAATGTAATAAATGCGCTGAGCGACGTGAGGCGTTTGTTTCCGCGGGAATGGCTGATCCGACGCAATATGAGTAGGTCCCGCCTGCCGGGCGGGACCTCGTGGTGTGCAAAATGTAAATCCTGTTCTCGCTATAAAGGTCCCGCCCGGCAGGCGGGACCTACATTAAAACGTCCATCCCTTCCGCGCTTGACGATGGATATATTGATCCGCCGCCGGCAGGTCGCGGGCGCGCAGGTTGGCGGCATCCCAATGGATCGGTTTGCCGGCGCGCATGGCCACATTGCCGAGCAAGACCATCTCGGTAAATTTACCTGCATAATCGACGAAGTTGGACATCGCCGGCGGGCCCCCTTTACAAGCGGCGATCCACTCGGCGTGGTGTTTGCCGTCGACACGCGGCAACGTCGGTGTCGGCGGGCGATAGTCCGCGAAGTTCTTCAAGGGCAATAGCCGATAATCGCCACCGTAATCCGAAGGGGAATAAACGGTGCCTCGGCTGCCGATGAGCAAGCAACCGCTGCCGCTGGGCTTTTGGCCCTGGAAGAGTTCCATCGGCGGCAGGTGCCGTTCATACCATTTAAGACGCACGGGCGGTCGCTTGCCGCGGGCCGGGAACTCATAAGTAACCGTGGCACCGTTGGGCGGGCTTTCATTGTTGATGGGTTGGTCGGTATGCGCCGTCACGGTCGTTGGGGCGCCGAGTTCAAGCGACATATACGCCAAATTCATCGTGTGACAAGCCATGTCTCCAAGAGCGCCGGTGCCAAAGTCCCACCAGCCGCGCCAGTTGAATGGTGCGTAGCCATGATTGTACGGACGCATCGGCGCCGGTCCGATCCAGATGTCCCAGGCCATCGTCTTGGGCACGTCCTCGCGCCAGCGGCTTGGTCATGCCTTGAGGCCAAATCGGACGATTCGTCCAGACGTGAACCTCGCGGATATCGCCGACCGCGCCGAGCGGATGACTTCGACGCCCCGGCGGAAACCGTCGCCCGCCGTCCCCATGTTGCCCATCTGCGTGGCCACTTTATGCTTGGCAGCCACTTCGCGCATCTGCCGCGCTTCCCAGACGCTATACGTCAGCGGCTTTTCGCAGTAGACATGCTTGCCCAGCTTCATCGCGGGGATGGCGGCGAACGCATGGTGATGATCGGGCGTGCTGACGACGACGGCTTCGATGTCCTTTTGCTTGTCGAGCATGACGCGGTAGTCGTCATACTTGGCGACGCTCGGATATTTGTTGAAGGCGTCGCGGGCGCGGCACCTTGTCCACATCGCACAGCGCGACGATGTTCTCGCGGGAGACATTGTTGAGGTTGCCGCCCCCTTGGCCCCCGGCGCCGATGATGGCGATATTGAGCCGATTCATCGGATTGTTTTGCCGGGCCGCGCGCGACTCGGTGACGTCGGCGACGGCAAAATAGCCGACGCCCGCCGCGGCGCTCGCTTGCATGAAAGCGCCGGCGATTGATTTGCCCACTCATGGTGTTCTCCTAATCATGCTGGAGAGAAAAAAAGGCACAGGCCCACGGGTGTTCTTCGTGGAGTATGTGGGGATTAGTGTAAGTGGGTTGCCAGCCGGATGCAACCAAAATGTAGTTCCGCGTGAAGTGCTGATAGCCGTGCCGCGCCTTCCGCCGAGGCGGGAGACGCTCATAAGATCCGGCGACCTACCTGATCCGCACTCATCATTTTTGCAAGGTACCTGTCAAGTCCCGCCCGGCAGGCGGGACCTACAAGTGGCGATCAATGCAACTCCGGCCCCGGCGCTTGTCCGGTCGCTTGCAGCGGACTGATCGGCACGGGCCCGGGCGTGCGCTCGAGATCAGGATAAAAGCGCAGACGATAAAGAGTGTAGCGATCCGCCGGCCCTTCTTCATAGCGCGAGTGCTTGCTTTGCAGCAACTGTTTGGAAAGTGCCGTATTGCCGCAACTTCGGCTCCTGTTTTTGCCGGGCGATCAGGTAGACTTCTTTCTCGCAAATGTTATCGGCTTTAAGGAAGGTCAGGTTGTGCAACAGGGTGCCGCGTCCGTCGAGATAATAAAGCAGCCAGGATGCGTTGAGCGGCGCGTCGTCGTCCATCACCAAAATGCGCTCCGGCAGCGCCACTGCCGCGCGCGTCGCTTCAATGAACTGACTATCGTCGCGATAGCGATCCCAATAAGCGGTGCGATAAGCGTAGCTGCCCCAATGCACGCCGACCACGATCAGGCAAACCCATGCGAGCCCGCGCAAATAGACCTTCTGTACGAACGCCAACCACAGCGCCGCGGCTATTACCGGCGCCGACAACGCCAGCGCGGGAACTATCCAATCCGGGCCCGGAATCTTGGATCGTAGACAGACAGTCGCGATGGCGATCGGTAGCCCGAGGAGAATGGCGCCCGCCCACGGCCGTCGCACCCAGTTCCGCCTGCCTGCCATCACGCTCCAAAAACGCTCTCCTCCGAGTGCCCCCAGCACCGCCCAGGGCGCCATTGTTTGCAAAAGATAATGGTGATGCTTGCCCTGCGGCACCGAGAAAAACAAAATCGGCGCCAGGCCCCAGCACCACAATAACCGCTCGGGCGAGCTTTTTGTCGTTAGCGCCTTACTTCTGGTGACCACAAAGCCCAAAACAACCAGTATCGGCCAAGGAAATACCACCAGCGGCCACTGCGCGAAGTAATACCAAAACGGCTCCTGCATATACCCTTGGTTCACCCGGCTGCCATAGTCGTTCTTCCAAAAGTCCAGCGCGCCGGGAAACTGAATGTACGCGGCCACCGCCCACAGCGAACCGACCACGGCATATGCCAACCAACCCGGCAGCCAGACATAGCGGCGAATCTGGCGCCAGTCGGCGTTCCAAAGCAAAAACGTCGCGATCGGCAGCCCAACGAATATGCTGCCAAAGAACAACCCCTTGGCCAGGTTGGTCAGGCCCCAAACCATGAAAAACGCCAACATCGGCCAAGGGCGCCTTCCGAAAACGCCGATGCTCTCGCCATCCGTCCGGCGCCGCCCAAACTCGAGATAGACGAACAGCGCGAGCGCGCTCGTGACGATGGCGCACAAAAACATATCGGCTTCCGGGCCGGTGCTGTAGTGCGTGAACTCGTGCATCGTCGCCAGTATCAGACCGCTCGCCAAACCAATGGCTCGCCCATACCAGACCGACGCCATCCAACCCACGAGCACGACGCACCACCAACCCATCACCAATGGCGCCAGGCGATAGGCCACCGCGTTGTCGCCGCAGATTCCGACGAAGGCCGCGGTGATCCAAAACGGCAACGGCGGCCTCTCCATCCACACTCGGCCGCCATAATGCGGAATGATCCAGTCGCCATCGTGCATCATCTCGCGCACGTTCTGACAATGGACCGTCTCGTGCGTCGTCAGCACGCGATTGTTGACAAGCGGGAAACTAAAAAGCAGCAGGCAAAACAGGCTTAAAAGCGCACAATCCTTCCAGCCCAAGCGGGCGGGCACTTCCGACATCCCTGTCACCTCCGGCAAACAGCCTTGATTTACGCGAGTAGCCGTCGTGCTGCGTAAATTACCTGGTTTTAAAAGGTGGAAGCAAGACCAATCAAAGCTGCGGCGCCAGTCATGGCACGAGCGC
This sequence comes from uncultured Planctomycetota bacterium, assembly GCA_963750865.1. Lineage (GTDB taxonomy): Bacteria > Planctomycetota > Planctomycetia > Gemmatales > Gemmataceae > CAVVSQ01. The sequence goes on along the minus strand of CAVVSQ010000001.1, from coordinate 1,170,788 downwards.
AACGGGATCCAGCGCTGTTACGCCTCGGTACCGCGTGAAATCACTGAAGTTGAACGTGAGAAGGTGAGTGAGGCCGTGAACGGTCATCGCGGCAACCAGTCGTGCGTCATGTGCTTTTTTGCCACTTACTTTGTAAGCCGTCACCAATCCTTCCCACTCCGTATATACACCCGGTGTGTCACTGAGAAATGGAAAGTTGCTTTTAATGCGAGCTAATTCCGCCTCAGCTTGTGCCGCGGAAAGTCCGAGACCGTTCATTGATGCGGGTCTGGTAAGCACGACCCATAGCTCATAAATGACTTGCGGGACGAGACACGGGATATCGCCCTGAAGCTGTAGATTTGCGCAGGCTTCCTTGGCGATGCGCTGAATGGGAGTGCCCGGTTGCACCATCCGCGCCAGTATGTTCGTGTCCAACAAAACCCTCATTCGCAGCTTCGATCGTAAATCGACTCTCGACTATCGTCCGCCAATTTTTCCCGCTTCGGGTGGCTGTCCGCCCATGCCCGCACGGCGTCGGCCCATTCCTCGCGCGACGAAAACGCGGCAGGCATTTTTACCTGTGTTTGCTCTTCGCGCAAGCGATCCACCAGGATTTGGATTGTCCGTATCGCGGCTTCCGGCAATCCCGTCACGTCGATGGTTTGGGGGGTTGATGGGTCCATATCCACGATTTTATCGCGAGCTTCCCTTGTTGTCACGGCTGACTTCCCGATGGGCCTCCCCGATGCACCACAAATGCCCACTCGTCCTTATGAATATCTGCCCGCCCGAAATCGCCGGCGACGAATAACACGACTCACCCAAGGAATTGCGGCTCACCTCCTCAAATTTCGGCCCCGCTTTCAACACATAGGTGATGCCATCGTCGTCCGTCAGATAAATGTGGCCATCGGCACGAACCGGGGATGCGCTATGGTGCTGACCCAGCTTTTCCTCGTCCTTCCAGATGCGCTTGCCCGTGCGGGACTCGAAGCAACTGAGAAAGCCATTGTCCGAAATGACATAAAACCAATTCTCAAACGCGAGCGGCGACGGCACATAGGCCGCCTTGCGCGGCGACGCTTTTTCGTGCCAAAGCACATGCGTCTTGGTGACGTTGCCGGTGCCATCCAGGCGGATGCCCATGTTGTGCCAGGTGGGAAAGCCGGCCGTCAGGAAAAGCACGCCGTTGCCATAAACCGGCGAAGCGACAAACTGCTCGGTCGGGCCGTCCACCAGCCAGATCAGCTTGCCCGTGTCCGGATCATAGCTAGCCACCGTCTCACTCCCCGTCAGCACCATCTGCGTCTTGCCGGCAGCCTGGACAATGAGCGGCGCGCAATAGGAGCGCGTGCGGTGCGGGCGATCCGTTCGCCACACGGGGTGTCCGGTATTCTTGTCAAGAGCCGCCAAATATGCCTCGGCATCCTGATCGCCGTTGACGATCACCAGATTCTTGTAAAGGATCGGCGGGCTGCAAAAGCCATGGCGCGAGTAAAATTGCCCCACGACTTTTTGCCACTCCCGCGTGCCCGTCATCGAATAGCACGACAGCACCATCTCCGCCGCCAAATCCGGCGCCAGCGGACTTTTTTCATGCGGATTGATGGGAAGCGCTTCGCCCGGCCTCTTGGGCCGAATGCGCGCGAAGTTGACATAGACGTGCTTGCCATCGCTCCCCGGCGTCGAGCTGGCATAGCTATTGAGCTGATGCTTCGGCTCCAAGGGCGAGGTCAGCACGACCTTGGTCCACAATTCCTTGCCGCTGCGTCGATCCAGCGCGATAAGCAGCCGCTGCCCGCTTTTCACCAGGCAACTCGTCACGAACACCTGATCGCCGACCACGATCGGCGACGAATGTCCAATTCCCCGAATCGCCGCCTTCCACGCGATATTCTCGCTCGCCGACCACTTGATCGGCAACCCTTTCTCCGCCGATGTGCCATCGAGGCGCGGCCCGCGCCAACCGGGCCAATCTTCGGCATGAGCGATTGACGCCAACGCCAGACACAAAAGCAAAGCGAACAACTGCTTTAGGCGCATCACGCGAATCCCAGCATAAAGTGTACGAGCAGGCCCTTATCAATATATAAACGCCCCGTACCACTTCCCCATGGGGCGGGAAGATCAATGCAATCGCGGAGGGAAACCAGTTGTTCACGGAAATACCGGTTTGAATAAATGCACGCTTCGACGCAACCCCGCCAGCTTCCATGGCCTTACGGCGCCTAAAAGTGGGCATTTGTGCAAAATCCACGGGGGTTTGGCGGACCGGTTAGACCACCGCGTAAGACCCTGAATTGCCAACGAAGTCGGCTGGGCGGCCCGCCCGGCGCGTCACTGCTCATAACCGTCATTGTCCCGGACTTCTCGTCCATCAACCACAAGCCTAGATAAGGTGACGCCATGAGGACTCCGGCAACCCCGGCCAGCGCGAGCCAGATACCGGCTTCGGAGTTGCTGATAGAGATGGCCGCGGCCCCCACCGCCAAAACTCCCACGATCGACACGACGCCCGCGATCAAGCCGGCCAGGAACGCGAAGCGGCCCGTCAATCTCCCGTCGCGCAATGCCCGCCGCAGATCGGCTTTGGCCTGGCTCTTGACGAGGCCCGCACACACTCCGCAAAAACCGGCGAATAGACCGGGAATGAACAGAAAAAACGCCAGGCCAACAACGAAGTAATTGGCGTGGGCCCGATCGACCTCAGAACGTATCGACAGGCCAAAGCCAATGCTGAGCGCGACGTACCAGGCAACCGTGAAGCCGCAATACATCCATTCCAGCGGTCCCCATGGTTGCCTGGCGGGACCGTGGACCAGCTCCATCACTTCGGGCGACAACGGCGGGCCTTGCAGCCGCGGCGCCCGCCGGTGGATCAAGGCCATCGCGGCGCTTCCCCCGAGCCACCCCAGCGTCAGCGCGGATATCCAGCCGAATTCGGCGCTGACAAACAACAGCCCCATTTCCCGAATCGCTTCAAAGTCCCAGGCGCTGACGAGCATGACCAGTACAATACCGAACGGAAGAATGAAGACGCAGAAAGCGATCCAAAACGATACCCACCAGCACTGCCGCGCTAACCAGGCCCGAAAGGGCGCTCGCGCCGCCAAAGAGGGGAAGGCGCCTCCGCAGATACCCAATGCCAGCCACAGCCACAACGACATGGAATCGTCTCGCTATAGATTAATGCGAGGGAACGCAATCCAAGGATAGCATCTATCTCATCGGAAAGGCTCAGAACGCCCGGGTGGACAGCAGCGAATTCGTACCCCGATAGGGGTTATACCCCACAGCCCAGGGTCGCCCCGCCATGCCCTGCAATAACATCACGCCGCGCGGAACCTGGCGGGGCGCACCCTGGGTAACAGGTTACCGGCAGCCGTCTACCCTGTAAGGGTTGCACAAGGAGACGCCTGGGCGCCATGCTTTCGCGGCTCATGCGCAGTGCCGATGTCAGTGCAATGTCACCGCGAAAGCATGAGAGGGTCAGCAATAGTCGTTGCCCGTTACAGTTTTCGGTCCCTTCACATGCTTTCGCAGTGGTTTTGCCTATAACTAGTTGCAGCAAACGATCCGTGAAAGCATGGCGCCCGCCGTGAGATTCTGCCGATCTCTCAAGCTCTCGGCCTTCCTGCTGTCGCCTTTCATGGAGGCCCAAAGGGCCGAAATGTTATAGCCCAGGGTAACGTCCTGGGCACAATCGCCCAAAATGGTTCAAGCCCCAACGGGGCGCAATGGAGAAACCAAACGCGCCGCGATGTTCATCGCGCCCCGGTGGGGCTTAATCGAAAGAAACGACCGAATTCCCAGGGCGTTGCCCTGGGCTGTAACAGAGCGCCCCGTTGGGGCTTTGGACGTGCCAAGTTTGCTCACTTGGCTGCAATGCTTTCGCGGTTCATGTGCAGCGGAGGTGTCGGTCCAACGTCACCGCGAAAGCATGCGAAGGTCAGCAATAGTCGTTGCCCGTTACAGTTCTTGGTCGCTTCACATGCTTTCGCGGAGGTTTTGCACTAACGAGTTGCAGCAAACGAACCGCGAAAGTGTGCCACCCTGCTGTGTAATGTAAACCAGTCCGGGAGAATCAGCTAATGACCCCCCTTTTAATCCTTACTCACCGCATCAACCGAAATGGAGACATCAACGACCACCGTACGCCTCGACCTCTGGTAGGCCTCGAAGAGTTTTTTGAGGGAAACAACGACTACGGATCGATTGGGTATAACTTCTCGCCCGACCAACCATCGCCTTCGGAGTTCTATGCCCTTTTTCGGAGTATTCGAGAGCGGCCAGATGTTGCTGACGTTCTGGTGGAGGTTAGCCAGCATGAGGTTCCCAGTGAATTGCCATCGACGGACACGGTTTGGATCATAACGACGGCATCCCTCGATGAGGTTCGGACTTGGCTCGGAGAGAGATTTTCCCCGGACGAAATCTACGGCGACTGGACAGACCATATTCGGCGAGAGCATTGCCCGGTCCCGAACGGTATGAAACCATATTGCCCGGTCCCGAACGGTATGAAACCATTAGGCGTCTGGTGGGATTAAACTGATGGGTACCGCAATTCGCGCGCGGGTGCGATGCGTGTAGCATTTGCACAGGCATGGGGGAGGTTACGCCGCGCGACGTAACCTCGCGTCCAAGCGATGCCCTTCCATGCCTGTGCAAATGCCACCGGCATGGCAGCCTCGGCGCCCCGTTATGGTTTACTGTTCCGGTAGCTTTGGCCGCTGGTCAGGGATCATCTTCGTGTATTGTCGGTCTGCGATGAGATCAAGTATGTTGTCGTTATTTCGAAAGTCTGTAAATCCTGCCGTGGTAAACCTATCGGCAAGCATTCCGCGATTCATGCCGATCAACTTCAACGCATCATTGATTGTTTCCGATTCACTCCACGTTGGTGGCATGATTTCATCGCCATCGCGGCATACGAGGGCCCCTTGACCACCTGTACCACCAAAATACTCTGTTTCGACATACGCGAGTTGACCGCCACGCGAGAGAGTTTGGAGTAGCGTACGGAATCCGTTAGTCAACAACATGAATTCTTCACCAGTTTCTGTCGGTGTCTTATCGGGCGCGATGCGAGCGTCAATTAGTTGCGCATTGATCGGGAATACGGCAAAACCGTTGTTAGCATTCAGTCGCGGCAGTTCGGGCCAGAACTTGGAAATCGAGTCAGCCGTCGCAATCGGGGCAACGATCACGTGAATAAAGTGCGACATTGATTGGCCAACTGTGATGATAGACCATGACTGTTGATGTACCCGCAACCGACACCGCACGAGATGCGCGGCACCAGTAGAGTACCTCGCTCATTAGAAGGCAGCCTATGGAGTTTGTCAATACACCGGACGCCCGGTACCATGCTACCTCTCCGGTGCTATGCCTGTGGCATTTGCACAGGCATGCGAGGGTCTTCACGCCGTGCAACCCATGCTCGCGTCCAAGCAGTGCCCTTCCATGCCTGTGCAAATGCCACAGGCATGGCACCTCTGCGAAAATAGCCAAGTAGCCCGTTGCCCATCGCGACGTTGGAGATTTTCAAGTTATGTTGTACCGCATTTTGTTGGCACCGCCTGGTTACCCTTACGACCAGAATTACATGGTCGCAAAGTGCACGACTCTGAAGTTTAGCTCGTGCTGTGGGTATGTGAACGGCACTGATGGATCAAGATTTTTCGCAACCCTCGAAGAAGCACGTGAGGCGATTCCAATCGATGCAAGGCAACTTTCGTTTGGCCCTGTTCACCAGTTTGTGGAGCTTTGGGAGCATAGCACGCCAACCGATAGAAAATAGTCATAAGCCTATTTTTCCACGATCAACTCTTTAAGCCGGTCAAGCCAATAGGCGGGATTGCGCCGGATTTCATCCATGAGTCGACACGCCATTTTTGGCGGTGGGGTTATACCTTGCTCCCACGCTTGAATGGTTTTCACGGATGCTCCGAGAAACATCGCAAACACTTTTTGGCTGGCGCACAACATCTTTCGCGTGCGCTTGACAGCCTCTGGCTTGTAAGGCCCAGGTTGGAGTCGGAATTCTACCTTCCGGCAAGTATACTTTTCCTGGATCGTTTCCCCGCGTTCCAAATCAACGGTGAACTCCTCCAGCCGTTTTTTGATCCGGTCGGCAACTGTGGGGTTCATGGTTCGTCTCCCTTGCAACATTCGTTCGGCCACTAGCTCACCGTCCTTTTAGAAAAAATGGCGTTTTCGCGCTTTATCAACTCACGGAAGTATTTCTTGTCTGAAGCTGGAATGTCGTCAGCCTCGTTTTTTGCATAAGCCACAACTAGCAAAATCACGGCTGCTTCCTTGAAGTAGACATAGCAAATGCGAAGCCACCGTCGCCGCCCACCCTTCTTTGGCGGGGCAAATCTCAATTTGCGTAGGCCCCCAGTGCCTTGGATGACGGGGAAACCCGTCGGGTTTGCTCCGAGCATGGATTGCGCGGCCCAAAGGTCTTCATCAGTAAGCCCGAGACGTCTCCAATCATCTCGGAAGCCGTGCAGTTCGATGAAATTAACCCGCATTTCCGGGTCGATTACTCCAAATATTCATTGGGACGTGCAACCAACCTTTATTTACCTTCCTTTGCAATGGCGCGATTGTGGAGAGGCCAATCGCATTCTCGCAATTCTATCCTATCCCATAGGATAGTCAACGCAGCTTGCATGTCATCGACTTTTGTCGCGATTTTCTTAGCTGTTCCTCGACATCGCCGAAGTTATCCCCACCCCCCCCTTTGCGGTTACCCGCAGAGGAGCCCCCCCATGCAAATCCCCATCATCCGTGGCATCATCGACCGCCGAATCCTCGTCAACTTCCAAGTGGCTCCCGAAGTATTGGCGACGAACTTGCCCAAACCCTTTCGCCCAAAAGTGGTCAGCGGCAAAGGGATGGCCGGCGTGTGCTTGATCCGCCTCAAAGCCATTCGCCCCAGGTTCCTACCCGCATTGCTAGGCATTTCGTCCGAAAACGCGGCTCATCGGATCGCCGTGGAATGGGACGAGGGCGGCCAGACCAAGGAAGGCGTCTTCATTCCGCGCCGCGACACTTCCTCTCGACTCAACACGCTCTTGGGGGGCACGGTTTTTCCCGGCCTGCATCACCATGCCGCGTTCAACGTTTGCGAGCATGGCGACCGCTACCGTATTACATTGAACAGCGACGATGGCCAGACGCATTTGCTGATAGACGGGCATCTGGCCCACGATCTTCCCCGCTCCTCCGTGTTCGGCTCGCTCCAAACAGCTTCGTGCTTCTTTGAGAATGGATCGCTGGGATACTCGGTCACTACCCAACCCGGCCAATTCGACGGGTTGGAGCTTCATAGTTCCAATTGGCAAGTGCAACCGTTCGCGGTGGATAACTTCGCATCCAGCTTTTTTGAGGATGGGGCCAAGTTCCCGCCCGGTTCGGTGAAGTTTGATTCCGCCTTGCTAATGAGGAGGATTGCTCACGAATGGCATGATAGAGGTCGGTTGACGGCTGCAGATTAAACCCGGTCCTGCTACAATGGCGCTACGAAGGCCGTTAATCCTTGAAGCCACAGTCTACGGAACCTAGACGGTGAACACCGCCTCCATGCCCGACACAATGCCGGTGGCGCCGCCGTCGAAGGACGGCGAGCCGACCTGGGGGATTGCGTTGCTCTTTCCCGCCCAAGGCGAATGGTCGGAAGCGAAATACTTGGCGTTGGAAACCAATCACCTAGTGGAGCTTTGCGATGGGTTGGCGGGCTTTTCGGTGCAGGTTGACAAAGTCTTCGCGGCGAGAACGGATGCCCATCCATGAAAATCTTCCACTGCGATCATTGCGGCCACCTGGTCTTTTTCGAGAACGTCCAGTGCGTGCAGTGCGCCCATCCGCTGGCCTATTTGCCGCTTTTGGGTGACCTGGTTTCGCTCGAGCCGGTCGGCGACAACCTTTGGCGAACACCCCAGACGCGGGCTCAAGGGAAGTATCGGCTGTGCAAAAACTACAGCGCGGAGAACGTTTGTAATTGGGCTGTCCCCGCGGACGACCCCAATCCCTTGTGCCGGTCCTGCCGGCTCACGCGCGTCATTCCCGACTTGACGGTCGCGGGACACAAGGAAGCGTGGTATCGCCTGGAGGTCGCCAAGCGCCGGCTGATTTATAGTCTCATCGGCTTAAGGCTGCCGCTGCCCAGCAAGGTCGAAGACCCAGAGCGTGGGCTGGCGTTCGAGTTTCTGGCCGACCCGCCTGGAGCTACCCCGGTGTTGACCGGACACGCCGACGGCGTCATCACGCTCAACATCGCCGAGGCCAACGATGCCGAGCGTGAGAAGCGGCGCATGGCCATGGGCGAACGCTACCGCACGCTATTGGGTCACTTTCGCCACGAGATCGCCCATTATTACTGGGATTTGCTCATCAAAGGCCAGCCGCCCTTGGAAAAGTTTCGAGCGCTCTTCGGCGACGATCGCGCCGATTATGCGGCCGCGCTCAAGCGGCATTATGAGAAGGGCCCTCCCGCCGATTGGCAGCAGCGTTTCGTGACCAGCTATGCCGCGTCGCATCCGTGGGAGGACTGGGCCGAGACGTGGGCCCATTACCTCCACATCGCCGACACACTGGAGACGGCCGTCGGCAGCGGCCTGTCGCTGCGGCCCCGCCGCGCGGATGAGCCCGCCCTGACGCCCAAGCTCCCCATGGAAGGGAGCCGGCCCGCCTCGTTCGAGCGCATGATCGAGGCCTGGTTCCCGCTCACCTATTTGCTCAACAACTTGAACCGCGGCCTGGGTTTGCCCGACGGCTATCCGTTCGTGCTCTCAACACCGGCGATCGAGAAGTTGCGGTTTGTGCATGAGGTGATTGAGGGGGCGGCGCCGCGACCAACCAAGCCCACGGGCTCCACGCTCTGAACCCGGAGCGAGTTGGTGTAATGATCCTATGGCTCGCTAACCGTCCATTCAACACACCTCCGTGATCAGCACTGATTGTCAGACCACGCTTAACCTGAAATCTTTAGTAACCGCGTCGACTTCCTCTTGCGTCAGCGCCTTTCCCTTATATTCCATCGAATATCTCGCCTATCCCATAACCTTCCGAATCGGCTCCGCTCCTTCGACGCCCACCAGGCGTTGATCCAGCCCGCCGTAGAAATACGTCAGCCGCAGCGGGTCGATGCCCATGAGGGCCAGGATGGTGGCGTGCAGGTGCTTGACCTGGAAGCGGTCGGTGACGGCGATGGCGCCGAGCTCGTCGGTCTCGCCGACGGACGTGCCGCCTTTGACGCCGCCGCCTGCCATCCACATGGTGAAGCCATAGGCGTTGTGGTCGCGGCCGGTGCCGGTGGCGTATTCCGCGGTGGGTTGCCGGCCAAATTCGCCGCCCCAGACAACCAGCGTCTCGTCGAGCAGACCGCGGCGCTTTAAATCCTTGAGCAACGCGGCCACCGGCTGGTCGGTGCGGCCGGCATGGTAGGTGTGATTGCGGACCAGGTCGCCGTGCGCATCCCAGTTGTCGTCAAGATGGGCGCCCCCGGAATAAAGCTGGACAAAACGCACGCCGCGCTCGACCAGGCGCCGGGCCAACAAACAGCGCCGGCCGAAATCCTCGGTTTGGCGATTGCCCATGCCGTAAAGCGCCTTGGTCGCCGCCGTCTCTTGGCTCAGATCAACCGCTTCGGTGGCATGCGTTTGCATGCGGTAGGCAAGCTCATAACTGGCGATGCGGGCGGCCAGATCGCTGTTATCGCCGCGTGCGTGCTCGTGGGCCGTGTTGTATTGGTTGAGCGTATCGAGCAGGCGCCGCTGCATCGGCTCGTTCATGCCTGCCGGCCGGCGCAAATCGAGGATCGGCTCACCCGCCGACCGTAAAATCACTCCCTGGTAGCTCGCCGGCATGTAGCCGCTCGACCAGTTCTTGGCGCCGGAAATCGGCCCACCGGTCGGGTCGAGCATGACGGCAAATCCGGGCAAATCCTGATTGACACTGCCTAGTCCATAGTTAAGCCATGATCCCATGCACGGGCTGCCGGATTGGATTTTGCCTGTGTTCATGTGCAGCATGGCCGAGCCGTGGATGGGCGAGTCGGCGGTCATCGAATGCAGGAAGGCGATGTCATCGACGCACGTCGAGATATGCGGGAAACAGATCGCTGACCCATTTACCCGATTGGCCGTATTGCTTGAAGCGCCACTTGGGTCCCACGACCCGACCTTGATTGCGATGCCCGCCGCGACCATGCGTGCGCACGGTGACCGTTTTGCCGTCCAGCCCATACAGCGCCGGCTTGTAGTCAAACGTGTCGACCTGGCTGGGGCCGCCATACATGAATAGGAAGATGACACTCTTCGCCTTGGCCGCGAAATGCGGCTGGCGCGGCGCCAGTGGGTTGACACTCGTCTGTGGACTGGCGGCCTGGGCGAAGAAGCCGTCTTGCGAGAGCAAGGCCGTCAGGGCGACGCCCGTGAATCCCGCACCGGCCTCCCAAAGGAACTCGCGGCGTGTGCGGCGGCAAAAGGTGTCGGTAGGTTTGGGGAGGGGTGTCATCTTTTTCCTCAATCCAGATACACAAACTCATTCAAATTCAAAACCACCAAACAAAACGCGTCCAGGGCCACGTCCGCACTGGCGCCGTCGCCGCTGCGCAGATCTTCGAATTAACTCCACGCCGCGCTGGATATCGGCATCGCTAGGTGGCCGTGCTGTCGCCAGACGCAGTGCCAGCCGCACCTGGGCGGTGGCATCGTTGCCCGCTTCGCGGCGCAGGCGCTCGGCCAACAGCTTGGCTTGCTTGTTGATGAACTCGCCGTTGATCATGCCCAGCGCCTGGGTCGGCTGCGTCGTGGCAAAGCGGACCGGCGTCGAGCGGTCGGTCTCGGGGAAATCGTAGCTTTCCAGAATCGGGTAGATAAGCGAGCGCTTCACGTGAACGTAAATGCTGCGCCGCGCCTGCTCGGCGGGACTGGACGTGGGCCAACCACGGCCAGGCACTGATTGGCCTGCCAACACCTCGGCGGGTATTTCGGGGTAAACGCCCGGGCCGAACATCTTGAGATTCAAGTTGCCGCTGAGCGCCAGAATGGAGTCACGCACCTCTTCCGCTGACAGACGCCGCATATCGAAGCGCCAGAAGAGATCGTTGCCCGCATCTTTCGCCAGTCCATCCGGTTGCGCCTTGGACGACATGCGGTAGGCGTTGGAGGTCAAAATCAGGCGGTGCAGCGGTTTGAAGTGCCAGCCTTGGTTGACGAACTCCGAGGCCAGCCAATCGAGCAATTCGGGATGCGTGGGCCGTGAACCCTGAAAGCCGAAATCATTCGCCGAGCGGACGATGCCGCGTCCGAAATGATGTTGCCACACGCGGTTGACGATGACGCGGGCCGTGAGCGGGTTGTCCTTGGACGCGAGCCAATTGGCCAGCGCGGTCCGCCGGCCCGACGACTTGCTGGCGGCGGACGCGACGGGCAACGTAGGCTCAGCGCTGGTGAGCACCTGAGGAAAACCCGGCTCCACCTTGTCGCCCGGCACGTGCGGATTGCCGCGAATGAGAATGTGAGTCTCGGGCGACGTCGGCCCGTTCTCCGTCACGCACAACGCCATGTCGCGTTACGCTCTTGGTGTCTTTCAAGCGCCGCGAGCGTGTTTTTGAGCTTCTTATACTCGGCCATGCGCTCGGCCCCGAGAAGGCGCGGCCCCTCCTTGGCGAGAAGAGCGCAAATCCGTCGGTGTCGTCTTGGCACCGGCCGAGAGCAAGCGCCGGCCAAAGCCCGGCCCCGACCAGGCGACGACGAGTCCGAGGTCATCGAGGTTTTGAAAATACTCGAGCTGGATCGGCAAGCGGCCGCGCGCCAGCCGCACGGTGGCTGTCTTTTCGTTGCCCACGCCGTGGATGCCGTCGTAGTCCAGCACCTGCTTGCCCCCGACGGTCAGCCGGGCGCCGTCGTCGGAGTCGAGGTAAAACGTGTAGGTGCCGTCTTGGGGAACGTTGAGCGTGCCATTGAACACAAAGCCAAACGCCTCATTGCGGCTGCGGGGGCTGAGATCGAAAAGATTCCCAGGCAACCGCCCTTCTTCCTCATGCTTGATCAGGCCGAAATTGGGCAGCTTTTTCCAGGAGTCGCGATAAAACTTATAGCGCAGATCATCGAGATCGCCGGCGCCCAACGACGCTTTGGTGCCAGCCTCATATGCCTGCCGAAACTCCTTTTCGATTGCCGCGATCGCTTGCTGAGTCTTATCGCGCATGATCCTGCAAATTCTTTTCGCGCTGCACGACCTTGAGCCGGTCTTCCGGCGCGACGACGGGTCGTTGATCGTTGGGCCCGCCGTTGGTGTAGGGCGTGATGTTTTGGAAGAATGCCACCATGCGGTAATAGTCTTTTTGGGGAATCGGGATCAATCTTGTGATTGTGGCAGCGGGCGCAATCGAGCGTGAGGCCCAGAAACACTTGTCCGGTCGTGGCCACCAAATCGTCCAGGCCGTCGTAGCGCGCCTGAAGCGCGATCGGACGGCTCGTCGTCCCAGACGCCAAGCCGATAAAAGCCGGTGGCGATCAGCGCCGCATTGTCGCCGGGAGCGATTTCGTCGCCGGCCAACTGCTCGCGCACGAAGCGGTCAAACGGCTTGTCGTCATTGAGCGAGCGGATCACGTAATCGCGGTAACGCCATACATTGGGCTTGGGATTGTCGCGCTCATAGCTGTTCGTCTCGGCATAGCGCACCAGGTCCAGCCAATGCCTCGCCCACTTTTCCCCATAGCGAGGCGATGCCAGGAGCTTGTCGATCAACCTTTCATAGGCGTCCGGCGCCGGGTCATTGATAAAGGCCTCGACTTCCGCAATCGTCGGCGGCAAGCCGGTCAAATCGTAATAGATGCGACGAACCAGCTCGAGTTTTGACGCGGGCTGATTGGGCCGCAACCCTTTCGCTTCCAGGCCCGCCAGGATGAACGCATCGATCGGATTGGTCACCCAATCGGCTTGCTTGACCGTTGGCAGCTTAGGCCGGCGAACTGGCTGAAACGACCAGTGCAAACGATCTTTGTCGCTGACGAGGGTATCCGTCTTGCGCGTGGCGTTGGCAGATGTTGCCGCGCCGGGCCAGGGGGCTCCCAGCTTGATCCATGCGGTCAGATCGGCAATTTGCTCCCGCGACAACTTCTTCGACGGAGGCATCTTGAGTTCTTTGTCATCGTAACGTATGGCCTTGATGAGCAGGCTCTTGTCGGGCTCGCGCGGCACGATGGCCGGTCCCTGGTCGCCGCCCGTCAGCAGCGCCGCGCGCGAATCAAGACGCAGATCGGCCTTGGGCTTTTTGATGTTGCCGTGACATTTGAAGCAGTGCTCGGCCAGCACCGGACGCACTTTGGTCTCGAAGAATTGCGCCGCCTGCGGCGAGTCGGCTGGCTGCTTTTCTTGACCAGGCACCGCCGTCACGAGCATCGCCATGGTCAGGACAGCGCCAACGATCAGCCGCATTAGAGGCTCCGAGTTTTTAAGCAAGCCAAAACTAGGTCCGGAAATCGAAAGCCGGCCCCGGGCGCATGCCTTTGGGGCGGAGGGATGTGTTTGTTATACCACGGCGATTTGCGAGCCGCAACTGGCGGCAAGTATCCGCGGGATTCGGAGTGCCTTATCCCGCGGCTTGAGAATATGCATGCAACTTCCAAGCCGCGGGATGAGGTACGCCGAATCCCGCGGATAAGTTTCCGAATCAACCGCCGTTGCGTTTGGCCGTATTCGCCGCCTTCGCGGTATTGATTTGGTTGCGCAGGTACGATAACGCCAGGTCAAGCTGGCGATCGCGGAAGTTGCGCTCTGTCTCGCTGGGCTTGTAACCGGGATTGTGGATTATTTCTTGCTCGCGCTGGTGCTCTTGCAGGTCGTTTCGCTCCTTGGACTTTAGCTTGAGCACGAAGCCATCGTTGGGCGTGACGCCCCACTCGTCCTCGTCCTTGCCGGCGTGCTCGCCTTGTTGAGGTTGCGGTCCGAGGGACGCCAGAAGGTCGCCGTCGTCAGCTTGAGCCGGCCGCCCGTCTCGAACGGATGAATCGTCTGCACGCTGCCCTTGCCGTAGCTGCGCGAGCCGATGATGATGGCCCGGCCATGGTCTTGCAGGCACGCCGACACGATCTCGCTGGCGCTGGCGCTGCCGCCGTTGACCAGGCACACCATCGGGAAGGTCGTGTAGCTGCCGTCGCTCTTGCCCGACGTAGGACGTCTCCGGGCCGTTGCGTGGCCGGATGGTGACGATCAGGCCGTCGTCGATGAACAGGTCGGAGATCTTGACGGCGCTGTCGAGCAAGCCGCCGGGGTTGAAGCGCAGATCGAGGATGAAGCCCTTGATGCCGGCCTTGGCCAGCTTGCTTCATGACCTTTTCCAGATCGCGGTAGGTGTTGTGCGAGAACTGCGTCAGGCGCACGTAGCAGATCTTGTTTTCCGGGTCGATGACGTAGTTCCAGCGAGTCGTCGGCGTTGCGCTTGTTGCCCAGGACGCTTTCGACCTCGACCTTGCCGCGGATCAGGTTGAACTCGAGCGGCTTTTCCGCGCCCTCGCGCTCGACGAGCAGCTTGACCTTGGTGCCTTCCTTGCCGAGGATTTTCTTGACGGCGTCCTCGGTGGTCATGCCCTTGGTCGGGATGATTTCGGGCTCGGCAAGCGGTTGCCGTCGCCGTCCACCTCGCGAATGATCGTGGTGATGAGGTCGTTGGCGTAGATCTTGGCCTTGTAAGCCGGGCTGCCCTTGATCGGCGTGACGACCTGGAGCACGTCCTTGGTGTTGTTCTTGCGAATCTGCACGCCGATGCCGGAGAATTGGCCCCGGATGTCGTTGTCCAGTTGGCGAATCGTTTCCGGATCGATGTAGTCGGTGTGCTTGTCGAGCTTGCCCAGCATCGGCATGGAGCGAGTAGGTGATGTCCTTGCCGTTGGCCAAGTCCTCGCGCTTGCCCAGGTGCTGGCGGGCTTCGGTGAGCAACTTGATCAGGTCGGCGTCCTTCATGCTCTTGATGCCGTCGAGCTTGCTCCTTGAGCGCGGAGGGCATCTTTTCGTTCGAGTCCCTTGAAAATGCCGTTGATGGCATAGTCGATCAGCGTCGCCTGGGCGACGTCCTTGACATAGCCCTGGCGCACGACCTTGGCGGCCTTCAGCACCATGATGGCATAGCTGTCCGCGTCCTTCTCGCTGATCATGGTCTGGTCGAGGATGGCTTTGCGGTCCTTTTGAAGCGCGGCCAAATCGTCGTTGCCGTCGGTCCAGTTTCTGGTAGGCCTTGCGCAGGTTTTGCTGGGCTTCGAGCTTGGGCATGCGCTCCAGGAGGTGCTGCCCTTCCTCGCCGAGGGCCTTGTCGAGGTTTTGCTCTTGGCGCGGCTGCTCGAACTTGGCGAGGCGCTGTTGTGCCGCCGGATAGGCCGCCGGGTTGTGGCCGATGATGAAATCGCTGGCCTGGCTCTCCAGGATGAACGGCAGTTGGGCCTTTTCTTCGTCCGATTTGCCGTTGGCCATCGCCAGGCGGTGCTGCTCCGCGCGAACGTACTTCACCAGTTCGCTCGACCGTGATATTGCCGTCCGGCTCGTAGCCCTCGGTGTCGGCCTTGCCCTTGAGCCCGTCGATGATCGCCTGGGCGAAGATGCCATGCTCGCCCAAGTTCAGCGACGGCTTGAGGCCGTTGTTGGCGAGGAAGACGACGCGGCTGGGCATGTTGGAGGCCTTGGCGTCCTCGTTGCCCAGGAATTCGCGATAGAAGTTGTCCAGGTTCGGGTCAGGAGCAGTCTCCTTACCGGCATCGAAGCCGAGGAAATTGCAATCCAGAAACGCGACGAAACGCTGACTCTTTACAGGGTCCAGAAGGTGCTCGATGTCGCCGCTGGCGACGGCGTCCTTGGCGCGGTTCTTGAAGGTGGAATCGGTGGCGAAGTAACAGGCACGTTCACCCAGGGGCGCGCCGTTGCCGAAAAAGGCGATAATCACCAGGTCGTCGCGCTTCGATTCCTTTTCGAGGAGTGCCAACTCCTTGAGGATGTTGGCCCGCGTGGCGAGCTCACTCGGACGCTTGGGGTCGACGGCGCCGAGCAGCAGCTTGATATTGCTAGGGTTGACTCCCAAGTATTTTTTCGACGCGAATAGGTCATACATCGCCTTGGCGTCCGCCTCGGCGTGCAAGCGAGCCTTGATCTGCGGGTCGGCGTAGTGGTCAATGCCCACCAAGATAACGTGCGGCTGACTAATCTCTTCGGCGGCGCGCGCCGTTGGCACAACCAGCCCGCCTACCAGCACAAAAAGCAAGGCAGCCCATTTGCGTTTCAACATGAAATCGGTCCTTTCAACTCTAAAACGCTTGATATTTCACACCGACCCGCGCCATATGCACGTTCTCTTCATTTTGACGGCCCGCCCCATTGAGTCAACCCACGTTTGCTGAGGCAGCACCCGCGGGATTCGGAGTACCTCATCCCGCGGCTTGAGCTTACCGTGTCGAATCCAAGCCGCGGGATGAGGTACTCCGAATCCCGCGGCTAATCATTGCAAAATTTCCTTCACCACATTGCCGGCAACATCGGTAAGCCGAAAATCACGGCCCTGAAAGCGGAACGTCAGGCGCGTGTGCTCCAGTCCCAATTGATGGAGCACCGTGGCCTGCAAATCGTGGACGTGGACCGCGTTCTCCACGACGTTGTAGCCAATCTCGTCAGTCGAGCCGTGGATATAGCCGGGTTTGACGCCGCCGCCGGCGAGCCACATGGTGTAGGCGTCGATATGGTGATCGCGGCCGATGGTTTCGCGCGGCTCGCCCATCGGGGTGCGGCCAAATTCGCCGCCCCAGATGACGAGCGTCTCGTCCAGCATGCCGCGGCGTTTTAGATCGCGAACCAGCGCGGCGCTGGGCTGATCGACTTCGCGCGTGATTTGCTCGAGCGAACGATCCAGATTGAGCGGGCCGCCGTGGTGGTCCCAGTCGGTGTGAATGAGTTGCACATAGCGGACGCCCCGTTCCACTAATCGGCGCGCCAATAGGCAGTTGGCCGCGAACGACGGCTTGCCGGGCTCGACGCCGTAATCGCGCAAGGTAGCGGTCGTTTCGCCGGCGAGATCCATCACTTGCGGAGCGGCCGTCTGCATGCGGAAGGCGGTTTCATAGGCGGTGGTGCGTGTTTCGATTTCCGGATCGCCGACGCTCTCCAGCCGCAGGTGATTCAAATCGCGCACGGCGTCAATGAACTGGGCTTGCTGCGGTGGCGCGATGCCCGGCGGCGTTTGCAAATCGAGGATAGGTTGCGGGCCGCGCAGAAAGGGAACGCCCTGGTAAAGCGTCGGCAGAAAGCCGCTGGACCAATTGGCGGCACCGCCGCGCGGCCCGCGCGGGCCGGACTGCATGACGATGAACGCAGGCAGGTTGGCCGACTCGCTGCCGATGCCGTAGACGATCCACGCCCCCATGCTCGGCCTGCCGAATTGCGGTGAGCCGGTGTTGAGCAGCACCTTCGCCGGGCCGTGATTGAAGACGTCGGTCTTCATCCCCTTGAGCAGGCAGATTTCGTCGGCGATGCCGCTCTGATGTGGCAAAAGTTCGCTGAACTCCGCCCCATTCCTGCCTGCGCGGTTGAAACGCCGCTTGGACGCCAGCAGTTTCGCGTCGGGCCGAATAAAAGCGAAGCGCCGCCCGCGCGTGAACGATTCGGGGACCACCTGACCATCGAGACGCCGCAAAACCGGCTTGGAGTCGAACAAATCGAGTTGGCTAGGCCCGCCCGCCATGAACAGAAAGATCACGCTTTTGGCTTTCGCCGCGAAGTGCCCCGGCCGCGCCGCCAACGGATTGCCGGTCGCCGCGCGTCCTTCGCTCAAAAGCGAACCGAGCGCCAGGCCGCCCAGACCCAGAGTGCTGGTGCGCAAAAACTGCCGGCGCGTGTTCGCCCAGAGCAATCGGCCAACTTCATCCATCATGGTGCAACGCCTCCCAAGCCGCGGATGAGGTACTCCGAATCCCGCGGATCACCTCGCCTTGGCCTTTCGCCGCCGCGGTTTTGGTTTAACCGTCGGCAACTTCAATTTCACGACCTGGACCAGACGGTCGATGACGTCCGACGGAAGAGTCTGTTCGCCGGTCAAGAAGGCGTCGATCTCATCCCAAGTTATTTCCGCTCTTTCGGCGATTTTCATCGGCGACAGCGGAAATTGATGGATTGCGCGTCTTAGGGCACCACTGAACGTCTTTTCTTTTCTGGCATCAAAACACATTTGATTGCGCCGGACTAAGTCCGGCAGTTCCTTCGCGATGGCTGCCTGCTCTTTTTTCAGACGGCGGCTTTCAGCCTCACTTAACGTTCCATATGTCCGCTTCCTCATTCTGATTCTCTCCATTTCCCACCTCTAACGTGGTTCCGGCACTTCGTACGCGGTCTTAGGAATAATCGTAATTTGGTCAAGATGCTCGTACACTGCAATGATGTAGCGCCCATCCTGAGTATATCCAAAGGCTGCAGGATTGCGGGACGATTTGCTTTGAATAACGTTAGCCGGTTGCATCACAACTTTCTCGAAGTCCTGTGGCGAAATATCATGCTCAGCGATATGGGCGATGATGTCCGCCGTCCAAAAGAATTCGAAATAAGGCATAAGCGAACATTTAATATTAGGCCGTCACTCCCGCGTCACAAACTCATCCAAATTCAGCAAGACCCGCGCCAACATCGTCCACGCCTGCCCCGGCTGGACGCTCCGCTGCTGCTTCACATACTCCTCCAACCGCGCCGTTTCCGCGCTAGTTGGCACACGCGCAAAGCAAAGCTGGAAGCCGTAGCCGATGCGCCCCGCATCATCCGGCGGCGCTTCCTTAACGATGCGCTCGCCTAGGCCCTTGGCGAACTCGATGAACGTGGGATCGTTGGCCAAATGCAGCGCTTGCAGCGGCGTGTTGGAGCGGTTGCGGCGCGTGCAGGCGGACTGAGCGTCCGGGGCGTCAAAGGTCGTCAACAGCGGGTGCTGGCTTTGCCGCCAAATAAATGTGTACATCCCGCGCCGATAGCGGTCCGGACCTTTGCTTTCGGGCCACGCTTGCTTCGTTTGCGTGAAGGCGAAGATCTCCGGCGGCTGAGGCGGGTAGACACTCGGTCCGCCGATCTTGGGACTTAGCAAGCCGCTCGCCGAGAGGGCGGCATCGCGAATGATCTCCGCATCCAGGCGAACGCGCCGTTGCCGGCTCAGCAGACGGATTTGCGGATCGGCGGAAGCCGCATCGACCTTGGATGCTTGCCGATAGGTCGCGCTGGTGACGATGAGCCGGTGCATGCGCTTTTGGCCCCAACCCCCTTTGACAAACTCGACCGCCAGCCAATCGAGCAACTCGGGATGGCTCGGCGGCGTCCCCTGCATGCCGAAGTCGTTTTCAGTCTCCACGAGCCCAACGCCAAAATAGTTCTGCCAAAGGCGATTGATGACGACTCGCGGCGTCAGCGGATTTTCGGCGGCCACGAGCCAACGCGCCAGATCGAGACGGCTGGCCAATCGCCCCGCGACATGAAGCGGCGGCAGCACCGCGAAAACGCCGGGCTCGACAGCATCGCCCAGCGCGAGAAAGTCGCCGCGCTTGTGAATGTTAGTCAGCCTGGGCTTGGAAGTTTCATGCATGACCAGCGTCGTCGCGATTTTGGCGCGCAGGCGCCGATTTCTTTACGGACGGCGGCTATTTCAGGCGGGATCGTGGGGACGTGGGCCAACGCCTGTCGCAACAGCGCCGCATCTTTGATGCTGCGCTGTTTGCGAGCGAGGAACAGAACCTTTTGGGCGTCGCCCGGCATTGCCAGCACGCGCTCCGAAGCAAATGTAATCGCAATGCGGAATCGGCCAAGAGGTTGCGTAGTCGACCGAAGCGTAAAGACAAACGCTTGTCCCTCGCGCACCTCGAACGGCTTTTTAAGCAGCAAGATCGCTTCGGAACCCGGGGCCCCCCTTTGCAAGGGGGCGAAATCGGCCATGGCTTTAGCAAAGGAATGCGGCACGCCGTCGGTTTCGAAGATAACTTCGCTGACGGCAAAACGGCCGTCCGCGGCCCGGCCTGGCCCGCCCTTTGGCAAGCTGGGATGCGCCAAAGCCTCCACGCGAACCGCTGTGACGATACCGGTCTCAGGAGCGACGGATTGGATCGAATAGTCATCCGCCGGCGCTGGCTTGCCACTGACCAAAACCGAGCGATCTTCCAGGCCAGTGAGGACCGCGCCGCTTGAGGCTGTCATGACCTTCGGATAGCACGCACGCCAGCCGCCGCCCGCTTCCTGTTCCAATTCGCCAAGCAGCTTCACTTCCTCATTGCTCGTCAAGGGCCTGAGTGACCGATCTACCGCAATTCCAGAATTGTGTTTGGTTGCAAGATCTTCATGCCGCAAAGCCCGCTCCTTGGCCTCTAAGGCGCGGAGCCTGCTTTCTTGCTCACTCGTCGGCACCGGCAGCTTCGGTTCATCCACGGAATTGAAAAACGCGTAAAGCTGGTAATACTCCTTGTGCGTGATGGGATCGAACTTGTGCGTGTGGCACTGGGCGCAGCCGACGGTCAGGCCCAACCAGACGGTACCGGTCGTATTCGTGCGATCGACAGTGCGCTCGGCCCGAAATTGCTCCGGATTGATGCCCCCCTCTTCGTTGAACGGCGTGTTGCGCTGAAAGCCCGTGGCAATCACTTGGTCGCGGGTGGGCTTAGGTAGCAGATCGCCCGCTAATTGCTCGATGGTGAATTCATCGAACGGCATGTCTTGGTTATAAGCCGCGATGACCCAATCACGCCACGGCCAAATCGAGGCTTGCCGTCGATGGTGTAGCCATTAGAGTCGGCGTAGCGGGCCAAATCGAGCCAATGCCGGGCCTGGCGCTCGCCATAGTGCGGCGACGCCAGCAGTCGATCGACGAGGCGTTCGTAGGCATCCGCTCGGGGATCGCTGACAAAATCCGCGACTTCCTTGGGCGACGGCAACAGCCCGAGCAGATCGAGCGACAGCCGGCGGATGAGCGTGGGCCGGTCCGCTTCCACCGACGGTCTCAAGCCCGCCTTTTCCAGGCGCGCCAGGATGAAATAGTCGATCGGATTGCGCGGCCATGACTCCTGATGAACCTTGGGCAGCGGCGCTTGCTTGGGCCGAATGAACGCATAATGCGGCGTGTACTCGGCGCCCTGGACAATCCACTTTTGCAAAAGCGCAATCTGTGCCGGCTTGAGATGCTCACCGACATCCGGAGGCGGCATGCGCTCTTCGTCAGCGCGACTGACCCGCGTAAGCAATTTGCTATCCGCGGGCTTTCCCGGAACAATCACCTTTCGCCGCGTGGCGCGGTCACGCTCGTCCAGGCGCAAGCCGGCTTCCTGCAACGCTGGCCCGTGGCACTTGAAGCAGTTTTGTGACAGGATCGGACGAATATCGCGCCTGAAACTGAACGGGCTCTTCGGCCAAAGCCCCGGTCTTGCAGAAAGCAGCCAACCACAAGCCGGCAATGAGCCAACATCGCATTTCGTTCCCCCGACCGTTAAAAAGCCCGTAGGGTGACGGTGCCGGTGCGATCCGACGCGCGTTTTTAACCGGACGATGCGCGCACCGCCACCAACTCATTATTCATAAATGGTAACATGAACGCTAGGCATGCTCAGAGTGAAAAACTTCGCCAAACTTAGGGCAGGTTGGAAACCTACCCTACGCCGGCGTGCTACCGGCCCAGGAGCCCGCTGCCGCCGAACATGTAATGCATCTCCGCGGGTGCGCGAATGATCAAGGCGCGAGCCGCCTCATTAAAAGTGATCGAGCCGGGGCCGCCGTTGACGTTCCAGAGCGACGGATCGATGCCGTGCTGGATCGTCTGGATAAGCCCTTGAACATTGCTGAGCATCGCGGCGCGATTTACATAGGGGCCGTAAAGATTGTTATTCAAGCCCCCGATCAGATCGTCGATTGGATAACTACGGACCACCATCGTTTCGCGGGCACGTTGCGACGTCACCACCAGCACGGTCCCTTCCTTGAGAATATAGCCAAGGCCGCGATCGGCTAAGATCTTCTTCAAAATGGTGCGGACCGTCACCTTGCTGACCTTGAACGTCACCGGATCGCTGTAATCGATCATGGCATCTTTGAGCGAACCTTCATCGACAATAATCGCCAGGCCTGTCTTTTCCTGAAGATAACCCAACACGTCTTTGAAGGCCGCACTTTTGAAATCGACAGCCAAGGTCGAATTGAGCCCCTTGAGAAGTTCGATTTCCTTCGCCGAGAGCCGGGCCCCCGTGAAGCTTTTGCGGCTTTCGGTCAACTGCGCCCAGTATTTGGGATATTCCACCACACCGTCGATGGGCGTCGCTGACGCTTCCAGGGACGAAAACACATTGATATGCCCCTTGGCCTGCCGGTCGCGCAAACGTTGGGCGGCGGCTACCTGCTCCTGAGCGGTGGCGACGTATTTCTTGGCGGCGTCGTTGGTTGGCGAGGGGTTCACCGCATCGCTAGGCCGCTCGCGTTTCACTTTCTCAGCGGCGCGGCGGGCCGCCTCTTCGGCCGCTTGTTCCCGGCCACGCGTCAAACGGGCGATTTCCGTCAACCGGGATTGCACGCGCTGACGCAAGCTGACGGCGCTCGTCCTCCGGCAACTCGTTGGAATCGGCAATCTTCGTCAGCACGCCTCGCAAGACACGCTGGGCCCGCGCCGGATCCGCGTTCTCGAACGCCCTGGCCTGAGCGAGCGCGTCATTCACCTCGGCCATCAGCTTTTGCACCGCGATTTTGTCGCGCTCGACGATGTCCGAAAGATCGTCGGCCCATCCCGTCACGGGCACCGCAAGAAGGATTACAAGTGGCAGCAGTCGCAGCATGGCAAGGCTCCCGGCAAAGTTTCCCACGCTGTAATTTAACCCGCTGGTGGCAGTGACGCCAGTGAAAAGCCCATGGAACGAATCTAATTCCGGTAAATTGCGATGTTTCAAGCCGCGTGGTTGAGGCACTCCGAAGCCCGCGGGTTTCGGAGTGCCTCAACCACGCGGCTTGAATGAGTAAATTTGACCCGTCTTATTTATGTTCCACAACCCATATATTCCGAACACGATTGATCGCGTCCGACGCATTCGCTATTCCGCGAAATCAATCCGATCATATACATCGACCAGCTTGAGCACGCATTCTGATAGACGCGAGCGTCACGCTGGCTTCCAGTCCCGTGTGGCTTTGATACGACCAACCCCCTTCCGTCCGTCGACTATAATGCTCGACGCGCGGCTCATCCTGCGAGACGAGCAAGCAATCTTTTAGCATCACATTCCATGTTTGATACCGTCTCAGTTTCTCGCCGCGATCAAACTCCTCGGTCGTCGGTGAAAGCACTTCAACGATGACTGTTGGATTGAAGATCGATGTCCCTGTTGTCATCTTCAAAATTCGGCTCACCGCAGATGACGACGACATCGGGGTATGAATAAAGGCCGCCCTTGGCTAGAACGGTACTTTTTGATGGGCCGCTCGCGAACCTTCGTATCTTTTGTAAGAACCTGGCAATGGCTTACCTCGCAATTGATTGCCAAGCGATAACACACAATTTACTGAATATGACCGTGTTCGCCGCTTTCGCCGGCCATGGAATAAATGTCGCCATCAAGATATTCGTGACGCTCCTCGGAAAATCGCTCGATGGCGAAATATTCATCAACGGTGATAAGCGCGCTTGTCTTCGGTAATCTCATGTGCAGGTTCCCACAATCGTGGCTGGTCTGACGTACTCCGAAGGCCCGGCCACTACTCATTCCACTACACGCGTTATTCTACCCATTCCGCTTGGCAAATGCATCCATAAACGACGCCAACGTCTGGCAGCTCTCCGGGCTGATCGCGTTGTAAATCGACGCGCGGATGCCGCCGACGGAGCGGTGGCCCGCCAGGCCGACCATCCCCGCCGCCTGCGACTCGGCGAGGAACTTCTTTTCCAGCGCCTCGCTCGGCAAGCGGAAGGTCACGTTCATCCGCGAACGGCACTCGGGAACTGCGTGGCCGCGATAAAAGCCGCCGCTGTGCGTCGATGGCGTCATAGATCGCGCGCGGCCTTGCGGGCGTTGCGCTCGGCCATGGCCGTCAGGCCGCCGATTTTCTCGATCCAGCCGAGCACCAAGTTCAGCACATAGACGCCGAACGACGGCGGCGTGTTGTAGAGCGAGTTGTTCTTGACGTGCGTCGCATAGCGCAGCATGGTCGGCACGTTCTTGTTGGCCTCGCTGAGCCACGATTCGCGCAGCAGCACGGCCGTCACGCCGGAGGGCCCCAGGTTCTTCTGCGCCCGGCGTAAATGAGATGGAATCGCTCGCCTCGATGGGCCGGGACAGGATGTCGCTGCTCATGTCGGCGACGAGCGGCCTGTCGCCGACTATCGGGGAAGCTGGGCCACTGGACCCCCTGGATGGTTTCGTTCGAGGTGATGTGAACGTAGGCGGCATCTGGGCTGAGCTTGATTTCGTCGGCGCGCGGCACGCGCCGATAAGCGTCCGCCTTTGTGGAGGCGGCCATGCGTGCTTGACCGAGCGCCGCCGCCTCCTCGTACGCTTTCTCCGCCCAGGCGCCGGTCATAAGGAAGTCCGCCGACTTGCCCGGGCTGGCAGGAAATTCATCGGCACCATCGCAAACTGCGTCGAGGCGCCCCCTTGGACGAAGAGGACGCGATAGTCGTGCCCACGCCGAGCAAGCGCTTGAAGGCCGTCTCCGCCTGGGCGTTGATCGCCTCGAACTCCTTGGAGCGATGGCTCATCTCCATGATCGACATGCCCCGCCCCTGGTAATCGCGCAACTCGGCCTGGACCTGCTCCAGGACCGGCGGCGGCAGCATCGCCGGCCGGCGTTGAAATTCAAGATCGTGGTCATTTAAAATCCCCCTTTAACCCCGCACCCGCGCACACGCCCATTCATAAACCTGCGCGTATTTCCTCGCCGAATTGGCCCAGGAAAAATCGCTCGTCATTCCGTTGCGCTGCAGGACACGCCACTGCTCGGTGTCGCTGCGCCAAACGTGCAGCGCTTCTTGCAATGCGTTCCAGAAATCGTCCGCGGAGTAGTTGCTGAATGTGAATCCGGTCTGGCCGGGCCGCACCGTGTCGGCGAGGCCGCCCGTCGCCCGCACCACGGGCACGGAGCCATAGCGCATGGCCATCATTTGGCCCAGGCCGCACGGCTCGAACAGCGACGGCATCAGGAAGACGTCGCTGCCGCCGTAAATAAGCGGCGCCAAGCTCGGCGTCGTAGCCGATGAAGGCCGTCATCTTGCCTTGGTGGTAGCCGGCCAGGTGCCGCAGCATCTCCTCGTAGTGCGCTGCCCCGGCGCCAAGGACGACGCACTGAGCCTCGCCGGCGTAGCCGTTCATGAGCAAGTGCAGCACGTGCCCGGTGATGTCGAGGCCCTTTTGGCCATCCAGGCGGCGTGACCATGGCCACCAGCGGCACGTCGTCGCGCTGCGCCAGGCCGGCGCGCGCCTGCAAGGCGCGCTTGTTGGCATGCGACGGCTTCGAGCGTCTCGGCGTCGAAAGGGGCCGCCAGGTGCCGGTCGGTCGCGGGGTTCCAGACCTCGCTATCGATGCCCGTTGAGGATGCCGTGAACGTCGAAATGGCGGTGGCGCAGCAGCCCGTCCAGGCCGCTGCCCCCTTCGTAAGTCATGATCTCGCGGGCATAGGTCGGGCTGACGGTGCTGATCATGGTCGCGTGGTAGATGCCGCGGGCCATGAAGTTCACTTCGCCGAAGCGTTCCTCGGCCAGGCGATGCGTGAGCAGGCCGAGGTAATCGAACACCTGCCAGGGGCGGTCCCCTGGTGGCTCAGATTGTGGATGGTGTAAAGCGTTGGCAGGCCGGCGTAGCGGGGATCGGCCTGGCCCGCGGTGGCCAGCCAGGTGACGGCCGGCGCCGTGTGCCAATCGTGAGCGTGGACCACGTCGGGCCGCCAGCCGAGGGCCGCGATCATCAGATCGAGGGCCGCCCGGCTGAAAAAGGCGAAGCGGTAGGCATCGTCCCGGTAGCCGTAGAAAAATGGCCGATCGCCGAAGCGGTGCCGTTCGGCGACGAAATAGACCGGCACGTCGCTGCCGGGAAGCGTGGCCTCGAGCACGCCCGCCGGCAACTGGTGCCGGTGGCCATCGGCACCTGCAAAGTGAGCGGATGCGAGCGAACGCCGTGCTTGCCGGTCCGCAGGGCGGTCTCGACGGCGGCAAATGCCGGCATGACGACGCGGACATCGTGGCCCAGGGCGGCCAGCGCCTTGGGCAACGAGCCGCACACGTCCGCCAGGCCGCCGGCCTTGGCGAAGGGTGCCACTTCGGCGCTGAGGAATAAGGATCTTGAGCGGCTGCACGAAGATCTTTTCGCCCCCAATCTGGGGTGGCACGCCCTGAGGTACTCCGAAGGGCGTGGCCCGGCGCGAAACACGCCCTTCGGAGTACCTCAGGGCGTGCCACCCAAACAATGACGTCTGGAATGCCACCGTTTACTTATTGTTGTTACGAGAGGGCGGCCATTGGTTGTCCAGGCCTTCGCGCTCGATATCGCGAATTTGACTTTCCTCGACGCCGAAGCGCTCGGCGATCAGCTTGCGCGATTGGGCAACCGTCATCTCCTGGTCCTGGGCTTCCACGAGCGCCAAGAAGATTTCCTTGCGGCGCGATTCCGTCGCGGACTGTTCCGCTTGTCCTTGAGACATACCAAACTCCTTGCAAAGCACATCTGCCCAAGCGTGGCCGCGTGGACTTAAAGTTTCGAAAGCCATCTCTTTGGTCATACCCGCCGGAACCACGTCAGGCAAGTTCGCTTTTGCGTGCCGGCGCTGACGGGGCTTGTCGGCCCAACGTGACCCCCTTAAAGTCCCCTGTCCTTGGTGGCTCGATTCCACTATAGTTTCAAGATACCTGGGTTTCGTGAACCGGGCCATGGCGTTGATGTTGCTTGCCTCATCTTTCCATCCCTCTTCCCTTATCCCACGTGAAAATTCGGCAGTGTATTCGCCTGGAGCGCCGCCCCACAGGGGGTTGCGGCGCGACTGGCGATCTTTTTAGGAGGCCCGCTATGGGCAGGAAGTTATACGTCGGCAATCTATCCTATGGCGTGACCGACAGCACGCTGCAACAAATGTTCGCGCCGCATGGCAACGTCGAGTCCGCCCAGGTCATCATGGATCGCGACACCGGACGCTCCAAAGGCTTCGGCTTCGTGGAAATGAAAACCGACCAAGAAGCCCAGGCCGCCATCGCGGCCCTCAACGGCAAAGACCTCGAAGGTCGCGCCTTGACCGTCAACGAAGCTCGGCCCAAGACCGAAGGCGGCGGGGGCGGCGGCGCGGTGGTTACGGCGGCGGTGGCGGCGGTCGGTGGCGGCGGCGTGTGGTGCCGCTTATCGGATTTTGGCTGGCACGGCGCTCCTGAAGCCGTGTCGAGTTCGCGGCATGGCTCTCCTGAGCCGTCGTGACAAGACGGCTCAGGAAAGCTGTCCCACAATTGGCAAACGCATGCTCTAAGCTCAAAAATCGTTATCCCCGCCCGCATTGCGCGGGCGGGGACTTTTTATTTCGCCCGTCCAGGGCTTTCTCTATTTAAGTCATGGTTCGACGCGTCGCCGCTCGCCCATGCCTGCTACCACCGAGCGGCCTCGTCGCCCGACTCAGGAGACCGGATCGTCATGGTGAATCGCAATCTGCTCCGCCAGTTTGACCTGTCCGCGGAAGAACTGAAAAAAGAACTGGACGCCGCTTTTTCGACCGGAAGTCGCCGATTGGCTGCCCGCCGAGGAACAGGAATTTCGCGACAATCGCGTCGTCACCGGCAAGGTGCGCAAGGTCACCGTCCGACGATGTCTGGGTCGACGTCGGCTACAAAAGCGAAGGGCGCCGTCGAATTGCGCGAGTGGTTTGACGAGGCCTCGGGCAAGGTCGTGCCGCCGCAGCCGGGCGACACCATCGACGTACTCGTCGAAGCCGTCGAGGACGAAAGCGGCGGCGTCGTCCTCAGCTACCGCAAGGCCAAACGCCAAAAAGAATGGAACGAGGTCATCGCCAAGTACAAGGAAGGCGACGTCGTCAGCGGCGTGGTCACCCGCAAGATCAAGGGCGGCCTGCTCGTCAATATCGGCGTCAACGTCTTCTTGCCCGCCAGCCAGGTCGATATCCGCCGGCCGCCGGACATCGCCGACTACCTCGGCAAAACCATCGAATGCAAGATCGTCATCATTGACGAAGTCCGCCACAACATCGTCGTCAGCCGCCGCAAGCTGATCGAGGATCAGCGCGACGAGATGAAGAAACGCCTGCTGGGCGAGATCGAGCAAGGCCAGATCCGCAAGGGCGTCGTCAAGAACATCGCCGAGTTCGGCGCCTTCGTCGATCTGGGCGGCATCGACGGCCTGTTGCACATCACCGACATGAGTTGGGGCCGCATCAGCAACCCCAACGAGGTCGTCAAGATCGACCAGGAGCTCGAAGTCTATATCGTCAAAGTCGACAAGGAAAAAGAACGCATCGCCCTGGGCCTCAAGCAAAAGACCGCCAGCCCGTGGGCCGACGTCGAGGCCAAGTATCCGATCGGCCAGCGCATCACCGGCGAAGTCGTCAACGTCATGAGCTATGGCGCCTTCGTCAAGCTCGAGCCGGGCATCGAAGGGCTCGTCCATATCAGCGAGATGAGTTGGACGCGGCGCATCAATCACCCCAGCGAGATGCTCTCGATCGGCGACCAGATCGAGGTGCAAGTCCTCAACATCAACAAGGACAAGCAAGAAATCTCCCTGGGCATCAAGCAAGTTCAGGCCAATCCCTGGGACAAGGTGGCCGAGAAGTACCTGCCCGGCGTCGTCATCACCGGCGCCGTCCGCAACCTCACCAACTACGGCGCCTTCATCGAAATCGAGGAGGGCATCGACGGCCTGCTCGCACGTCAGCGACATGAGCTGGGTCCGCAAGGTCAGCCACCCCAGCGAAGTCGTCAGCAAGGGGGACAAGGTGCAGTGCGTGATCCTCAACGTCGATCAGGAACGCAAGCGCGTCGCCCTGGGCATGAAGCAAATGGCCAGCGATCCCTGGGAAGGCGACATTCCGGGCCGTTACCACCCCGGCGACGTCAAGACCGGCAAGGTCACCAAGCTCACCAACTTCGGCGTCTTCGTCGAGCTGGAACCCGGCCTGGAAGGGCTCTTGCACATCTCCGAGTTGGCCGAGCACAAGGTCGATAGCCCCGAAGAAGCCGTCAAAGTCGGCGACGCCATCGAGGTCAAAATCCTCCGCGTCGATCCCGCCGACCGCAAGATCGGCCTGAGCCGCAAACAAGTGGGCGCTCCCGAAGGCGAAGGCGAAGCCGCAGCCGAGACGACACCCGCCGAAGCCGCCACCGGCCGCAACGCACCACTGAACTCCGCGGCGGCACCGGCTCGGGCACGGGGCAACTGTTTAGCTTGCCGGAGACAACGAAGGGGCAAGAAGGTTAGTGCTTGACTTTGTGGGACGGCTCTCCTGAGCCGTCCGACTCAACTAAATCACGGTGCGTAATTCTGCCACACTAACCCGAAGCGTTAGCGAGGGATCCCTCGCTAACGCTTCGGGTTAGGCCAACATCCCGCATGCTGATTTAGCGCAATCCCACCAAAAGGACGGCTCAGGAGAGCCGTCCCACAAATTCTCATCAGCAGCGCGGGATTACCCCTGGCTCAACGAGATCACATGATTGCTCAGTCGCTCGTAACCCTTGTCGGTGATGAGGTAATTGTTCTCGATGCGGACGCCGCCGACGCCTTCCACATAAAGTCCTGGCTCCAGCGTGACGACGTCGCCGGCCAATAACGTTTCATTGGCGTGCCGCACGAAATACGGTGCCTCGGGATGGCACAGGCCCAGGCCGTGGCCGGCGTGATGCGGGAAATGCTCGGCCATGCCGGCCTTTTCGAACGCGCCGCGACACGGCATCGTAGACTTTCAAGACACGAAGCGTCCGGCCCGCAATTCCTGTTCGCCCGCCGCCATCGCCGCCAGGCACGCATCGCCCAGGCGCTGCTGCTCGGGCGTCGGTTTCTTGCCGACGACGATCGTGTTGGTGAAATCGCTGCGATAGCAGCCGATGACCACGGAAAAATCGAGAATCATCATGTCGCCAGGCTCGATGACGCGGTGCGGTCGGCCCGCCGCCGCGGCGCTCGGGGCCGGGGCAGACCGCGAAGTCGCCATAGACGATGACCGGCATGCCCGCTGCCTGCAAGCAAGCAGCGTTGACGCCGGCATAGGCGGCCAGCTCGGTCATGCCCGGCTTGATGTTGGCCCGTCCCCAGGCATGGCCCGCTTCGGTGGCGCGCATGCAGCGATTGAGAAGCGCGATTTCGTCCGGCGCCTTTTGCCGCCGCATCTGCGTCAGCGCGTGAATGACGACCGCCGCATACGGATCGCCGGGCCGGTCATGCACGCGCAACCCGGAGCGGCGACGGATTGACGCTTTCCAGGACGGCGAGCTGGCGCGGCGCGTGGGCGGGGTTTGGCCGTCGTACCAATCGACCGACGCGGCGTTCCTCGACGTGGGCTTCCTCCACGGAATGGGGTCAAGCGATTGTCGTAAAGCAGCTTGGCATGGCCATCCTTGCGCACCATGAGATAGCCGCCGAATTGAGCCGCCGCCGCTGATCGGATCGACCCAGAAATTGGCCAGATACATGAGGTGGATCGGATCGGTCAGAAGCAAATAATCGCTCTCGGGCGGCGGATCGAGCTTTTGCCAAAGCGCCACCCGGCGCTGCCGGCATCCATCGGCGGTGAGCATGATGTCTCCGGGAAAGGAATCGTAGAACAAGCGTCCCGCTTGTTCAAAACCGGCGGGACGCCGGTTCTACGATAGCTCCGGTCGTAAGGCAGCGGGCAGTCTATCGCTCGGCGGCGATCGGTTTGCGGTTTCGCGAAGCTCAGCCAATGCCGCTGCGGAATCCAGCCGATGACATATTAGTGCGAATTGACTGCCCCGCGAAGACAAGCAACCAGAACAGGGCGCGAGGCCATGAAGCCGTACGAGTGCAGGCCCACGCCGAGCATGTTGGTGCCGAACCATGACCAAGATGTGACGATGTTGCCGCCAATTGCGAGTTGTGCCATGCCGCGCTGCTTGACCATCCCGCCCCAGCGGGCGTGCAGAATCAGGGCGTTCCAGATGACGATCAACAGAGCGCCGTTTTCCTTGGGTCCCAACCCCAGAACCGGCCCCAGGATTGATCGGCCCAGATGCCGCCCAGGACGGTGCCGGTGAAGCTAAGCAGCGTCGCGAAGCAGACGACGCCGTAGATCATCTTGGCCAGCATCGTGGCATTGCCTCCCCCTGAGCTTGGGAGTGAAAACGCCGAGAATGACATAAAGAACTCCCAGAAAGCCGGCCAAGAACGTCGCGGTGTAGCCGAGCGTGACGCACGTGACATGGGTAGCCAACCAGAAGTTGGTGTCCAGAACGGCTTGCATCATTTCCATGGTGTCGCCGCTCAGCGACAGATTATGGGCGATGATGCCCGTGATGGCCGCCACCGCGCTGCCGGCGACCAGCGCGATGCCCCTGGGGAAGATGAACTCCACGATCAAGCAAAAGAACTGCGCAGGCCAGCCAATAAAGACGGCCGACGAATAGAGATTGGTCACCATGACGAGCGGCCGATTTTGAATGTGCATTCGCGCCAGCAGACCGAAGGCATTAAGCCCAACCGCGACCACCATCAGCATGATCGCCGCACGGCTCAGCGGCGTGGTCCAAAACATCCATGACAAGAGTCCAAGCACCAACGCATACACGTAAAACTCGGACGCGTAATGAAACGGTGCCAGGCGATTATAGAAAACCTCGAACCCCGATGTGGTGGCATCGCGCGGCAGGTCTTTGTCGATGAACTCTTTCGCTTTGACGAGAATCTGATTGAAGAGCTTGGGATCGTTCTCCGCATAGGCTTTCAACAAAACGTAATGGACCGCGGCCGTCGGGATCGACTGCAACTTATTGAAAATCGCCATCCGCGGGCATGAACTCGCCAAGCGGATACCACGTCTCCTTGTCGCTGACCGGTGGAATCACCACACGCGGTGTATCGTTCTTGGCCAGCGCCAAGAAAAGCCCGAGATGGCCATCGAGTTCCATGATCTTGGTGTCGAAAAGATCGTGTTTTTTTGGCAGTCCTTTAGCCTCATTTTCCTTGTCATTATCACTAATTCGCTTCGCCTGCTTGTAAAGATCCTCGATTTTGTGCGCTGAATTCTTCATAGGCGTAGCGAAAATGCGTCGCTGATCGAGGCTCAAGTCCCAAGAGACTCAAGACCTGGTCATTCTCGATGCGAAATACCTTGTATTTAAGCATCGGCGAGGGATCCGTTTTGCCTGTCCCTCAATGTGACGCTCATCACATCGAGCAGCCATTTGATGGCCGGTTGCCGCTGATCCTTGTCATCGACAAACGTCTGCTTGCCGCTGACGAGCATGAGTGTCGTGCGAGCGACGGTGTCCAGCGGCTTGAAGCGGCCACCGTCTTGCGCGGGCAGAGCGGCATACGCATCAAGATCGAAGGCGCCGTTGCCGGCGTTGTACGAGTCGAAGAATTTCGGCGCCAGGTAGGCGAGACCGAGGGCCAGCACGAGAAACGGGAATAGCTTTGTGAATGCTTTCATTGATTGGCTCCTGATCCAACGCCTCTCAAGCCCCAACGTCTCCTAAGCCCCAACGGGGCGCCTGTTAAAGCCTAGGGCGAAGCCCTAGGTCGGTCGGGTGGCACGCCCTGAGCTACTCCGAAGGGCGTGATGAGGGCAACCACGCCCTTCGGCGTACCTCAGGGCGTGCCACCCGACGTTTGCTCTTGTCGCCACCCGGCACCACGCCGATGCCCTGTTTCGCCAAGAAATTAATTAGCGTGATGCCAAAATGAATCAGCATCCCAATCGCGACCATGGCACAGGAAATATACGGCAATTCCCACGCCCAGTTGCGGACCACCTGGAGAATCGTGCCCTTCGCCAGGCTTGGCAAGCCGGATTGGTAAAAGGTCTCGCCCCGGTAATGCAGGGGGTGATTCATGAAATTTCGACCTTCCGATTTTCACCGGTGTTTGGCTCGATCAAGGTCACGAAACTACGGAAATCCTTGGGCGTGTCGGTGCCGGCGAACACTTTGTGCTGAAACTTGTTGAGTTGGATGGTGTAGTCGCGATAGGTTCGCTGCGGCCTCAGGCTGATCTGGTATGTCTTGCCGTTCGCCGTGATTGTGTCCGGTTGGCAACCCAAAAAGGAAAACCAGGTGGACGTCAGAAAGGTGCCCAACGACGCACCGGTTGTTTTGTTTTTCAAGGTGACATAAGCCGCCGGAAACTCCATCCCTTGCTCGACCCCCGCAACCGCTTTCTTCGCCACCGCGATGCGATGCCGGCCGACCCCCTCAGTGGCGACATTCTTGTCGGCCTCCTCGGGCGGGCGAACGGTCGCGTTGACCATGTAACGCACCAGCTCGATATCGAACGGAAGGTCCGCGTCGCTGACGGTTTTGCCTTCCTTGAGAAGCGACAGGGGCACTTGAATCTCAAAATCGTTCTTGGGATCGGAGCGATCAACCAAGGCCAACTCGTAATGCCGGTCGCTCTCGACGAAGTTGCCTTTGTAGCCCTCGACGATCGTCATGCGGCCTTCCACCGCGAAAACGCCCGTGAAGAATTCGCCCAGCATCATGACGATGAGGCCCGCATGGAGAATCATGATCCCGGACCGTTTCCAGGTCAGCTTGAAGCGGATGGCATGAGCAGCCAGCAAGTTTATCAACAACAAAGCGCCGAGCGTCCAGCCGCCGGGAAAGGGTATGCCGTAGTTCTCGGGAATATCGACCTGACGGAAAAGAAGGATCTTGAAAGGAATGAAGGCATACCACCAGCGGAAATATTGCTTGACGACGGTCCAGATGCCCGCATCGACCTGGGCCCAGGTGCCGTAAAAAACAAGGATGAAGGCGAGCACGAAGAGGATGACGGTGATCCGCAGCGAGGCGCAAAACTCGAGGACCTTGTAAAGCGGGCCGCGCGTGCGACGCTGTGATCGCGGGTGTCGGCGCCACGGGCAACGGCTGCTGGCTGCCGGGAACGCTGACCAAAGGATTGCCGGCCTTGATTGCCGTGTCTTGCATTTCGTCGGTTCCTTATGTGGCACGGCTCTCCTGAGCCGTGATACTGACGGACGGCTCAGGAGAGCCGTCCCACAAATTCAATCTCATTTTACCATCGCGTCACTCGTCGAGAATCAGCGATTTCAGAAAACTCTCGAAAGCGGGCTTTTGCCGGCCCACCAAGTCTTTCGGGCCGGTCATTTTGAAAAACAGCGATGTCTCCGGACGAATGAGGATAGCGCCTAGCGATGCGGTTTCTTTGCGGCGGAGCGTCGCTGCCGGTGATATCTACCAGGCTGCCTTTGGCGTCCCCGATGGACACTTGCGGAAGCGCTGCCGCCTCCGCTGGTGTCATGGCGGACAAACGCAGTTGCTCGCGCCAGCGATCCACGTTGGCAACCAGGCCACCGGCGGCACCAGGGAAAACCGATACGTTGATGTCCGCAGCTTCGCCTTTGTCTTCCGCTCGAAACGAGAGAACGTATAACTCGTTCACGGGCGGAATCTCTTTCCATCCCTCGGGCGTTTGATATTTGAACGGAACGCGTGCCGGTCTGGATTCCCTCTCCGGTTCAGGCATCGGCGCCATCTTGCCGTCGCCCCCCGGTCCAGTCATGTCCACGATGATCGCCAGGCGATGATCGACTTCCCCGTAGCGATAGAAATCTTCCAAATCGGCGGAGCCCAATACATTCCCCTTGAGACCCGAGTTGCACGCGCCAGCGGATGACGTTTTTCGGCACCGATGCTTTGCCCGGCAGCGACGAGACCGTCAATTCGAGTCCCTTGTCCTTCGGGCCCGTCATAATGGTGGCATATCGAAACTTCTTGTCCTTGGGCTTTTCCTGGCTCCAGCCCGGCGGCAGCGTCCAGGTCGGGGTGTCGGCTGTCGAGAACTTCACCGAGCCGAGAAACCTCGTGGAACGGCTCGACGACCGGATCGATTTCCGTCTCCTTGCCGACCATCTTGAAAAACCACGTCTTTACTTGAGCGCCGTCCTGTTCCGGCAGCACGATGGCGGCCAGCATCCGCTTCATGTCGTTGAGGCGCGGATGCTTGGCGGCGATGATCTTGTCCTCCGGCTGACAGCCGGGCAGAACGCAGAACGCCGATACCATAACAACGATTAACGCAAGGCGTCGGGCGATCACAGACTACCTTTGAGGATGAAAAGACACATGGACTGGCCTCGTGGGACGGCTCTCCTGAGCCGTCTGCTTTCATACGACGGCTCAGGAGAGCCGTCCCACGAAAGCCGTCCCACGCGGCCAATGCGGCGGGCGGGTTGGGCGAATCAATAGTACATCGTATGCTTATTCTGACGGGAATTATAAACATTGCAAGACGAAAGGTCTCTTTTCCTTGCGCGGCGGCAAGTTTACAATGGGACGGCGTTTATCCGCGGGTTTCGGATTACCTCAACCCGCGGCTTGGAAGAGTTCATGAATTATATTGTCCGTCATGGCGTGATGCGATTCATGGGCGAGTATGAACCCGTCCCGGAGGCCCCCTACGTGCGCGGACAAACCGTGGTCGTTCGCTCGGAGCGCGGGCTTGAAGCAGCGGAGGTCCTCTGCGAATCGACGCCCCGGGCGGTGGCCCTTTTGTCTGAACCGACCAAAGGGCAGATTCTGCGTGTCCTCACCGAAGAAGACCACGCCCAGAATCAGGCCGGGCGTGCCAAGGAAAAAGCCGCCCTGGCACGCTGCCATGAATTTATTGCCGAGCGCACGCCTGCAAATGGAATTGGTGGACGTCGAGCATATCTTTGGCGGCGAGCGGCTCGTCTTTTATTTCCTGGCCGAGAAGCGCGTCGATTTTCGCGAGCTCGTCAAGGACCTGGCGCGCGAATACCGCACGCGCATCGAAATGAGGCAAATCGGCGTCCGCGACGAAGCCAAGCTGCTCGCCGATTTCGGCGACTGCGGCAAGCCGGTCTGCTGCAACACGCACATGGCCGTCATGCCGCCGGTGTCGATGCGGATGGCCAAGCTGCAAAAATCGACGCTCGATCCGTCGAAGATTTCCGGCCGCTGCGGCCGGCTTAAATGCTGCCTGCGCTTCGAGCAGGATGTCTACGAAGAGTTCCAAGCCGAGTTGCCGCAGCCCGGCACGCGCATCGTGACGGCCAAGGGTCAAGGCCGCGTGCTGGCGCAGGAAATCCTGGCCCGCAAGGTCCTGGTGGAGTTCGAGGATGGCCGCCGCATCGTGGTCGCGGCGGACGAGATTTTGACCAGCCTGACGTGAGTTTCCGAACCATGCCAATCATTGACGCCAAATTGCTCGAAGTGGCGGTTAAAGACCCACGCTTATAGCTATGAAGCGTATGACTTCATCTTCAAGGCGATGGAGCATGCGCAGACGCAATTGGGTCGTCGGCAGCCGGTCAAGGCGACGGTCGAGGACGCCCAGCCGGAGTGCCGGCATGTCCGCAGTCGGGAGTTGCTCGAGGGCATTCGCTCGCTGGCGCTGCAGGAGTTTGGCCTGATGGCCCGCACGGTCTTTCGCATGTGGGGCGTGCAAACCACGGAAGACTTTGGCCGCATCGTCTTTAATTTGGTGGAAGCCGGCCTCGTGACCAAGACCGACGAGGAAACGTTGGCCGATTTCCGCGACGTCTTCGACTTCGATGCCGATTTGATGCAGGGCTATACGATCGAGATGGATGAGGCAAGGTAGCCATGGTTTTTCCCAAAGCGCGGCTCGCGGTCTCCGCCTTGTTGTTTCTGGCGTGGATCGGCTTTTTGGCTTATTTGGTCGCGCGGACGCGCGATCCGGTGATCCTTTCCCGACCCCAGTTGGTGGTCTCCTCGGTAGTCTTGCTCGCGGACGTCAAGGAGCTGAGCGGTCGCCCGGCGCCGACCGTGGCCGTGACCAAGATCGCCTGGGCGCTGTCCGATGAAGATAACGCCCTTGCCGGCAGCCAACTCACGATCGAAGGTCTCGCCGACGTTGGCAAGGCGGAGGGCTGGCGGGGGCCGGGCACCTACATTCTCCCCCTCACCAAACGCAAAACGAACG
This sequence comes from uncultured Planctomycetota bacterium, assembly GCA_963750865.1. Taxonomy (GTDB): domain Bacteria; phylum Planctomycetota; class Planctomycetia; order Gemmatales; family Gemmataceae; genus CAVVSQ01. The sequence goes on along the minus strand of CAVVSQ010000001.1, from coordinate 1,133,681 downwards.
CCGGCTACACTTTTACAGTCACTTCTTTGCCCCTCTCGCCGGGCTATCGCCCCGATTTCGTGACGGTTGACTTGGTGCGCGTCGGTCCCGACAAGGAGAAAGTCACGGCGTTGGTGCGCGGTATGACCGGCGTTGCCTCTGATGTGGCGCCGGGCATCTTGCGCCGCGACGTGCCGCGCCAAGAGGCGACGGAGTTCAAGAGCAAAGCCGAAGCCGCGGGGGCCGTGGTGCGGCTAATCGACGGCGACGCGCGCATTTACTTGGCGACGTCCGACGCCCTCGCTCAACTCGAGGAGTTGAGAGTAGCGCGTCTCAAAGAGCAACGCCAACCATAAACAAGCGCCGGCTGGCAAGGAAAATGCATGTTTCCATGCCCGGTGGCGTTAGCGCTGATAGGCCTATTGAGCCGCGCTGCGGCAGCGGGGCGATGAAGGTGGGCGGCTCGGCCTCGGTGATTTGCGGGGCTCCCAAGTAGCAAGAGCAATGCGGCGCCGGCAGCGGGCAACAAGGTGCCGGGCAGCAGCCATAACCGCCATAGCGGTGCGCGAAGAACGGACGGTGATAAAGGCAACCGCTGAGTGCCACCAGGCACAGACCAATCAAACAGACGCGGATGTGTCGCATGGGTGTCTCCTCCGGGGTACGCTGTTGTTTTCGGCTCAAGCGCGCCGGACGGGCGAGTGGAATGTGATCGCGGCGTCGCGCTTTTGAGTGAGGCTCGCCGTTTGTTCGTTGCCAAGTGCAAAACACATATAAGGATGTAAACATGCTTGTCCGGCCTTGCCAGCGCGGCCTGCACGGGATGGTTGGCGGGAAAAGAATGCCTTTTCCCTTGGTCGTCGAATTTCCGCAAAAAGGAGTTGTCCGATGAAAGCGCGCTTGGTCTTGTTCGCCGCCGGCAGTCTCTGCCTGGCGGCCGGCTACTTGGCGTTCGCGGACACGCCCGCGATCGATGAAAACTCGCCCGAGACAAAGGCCATCCTCCAACTCACTCAAGAGGTTGCCCAGGCATTTAACGACGGCGACGCCAAGGCCATCGCCAATCACTGGTCCCCGAACGGCGTCTACCTTAGCCACGAGACCGGCGAACGCCTCCAGGGGCGCTCGGTCATCGAGAAGGACTACGCCGCCCATCTGCGCAACATTAAGGGCTCACGCCTGGCCATGACGATTGACGCGGTCCGGCTGATTACACCGGATGTGGCCACGGTCGATGGCTCCGCCCACGTCAGTCACCCGGCGCACGCCCCCACCGACAGCAATTTCAACATGGTGCTCGTCAAAAAGAAGGGCCAGTGGCTCATCGATAGCGTCCGCGAAGTGGATTTGCCCACCCCGGAAGGCAACTACGACCAGCTCAAGGCGGCTCGATTGGATGGAGGGAACCTGGGTCAACCAGGAGGACGATTCCGAGGTGCGCCTGGTCTGCGACTGGGTGGCCAACAAGAATTTCCTCGCCCGCCGCTTCAGCGTGACCCGCAAAGACAGCGTCGAACTCGAAGGCACGCAAATCGTGGGCTGGGACGCCAGCCGGCAAACCATCCGCTCGTGGTCGTTCGACTCGGATGGCGCTTTCAACGAAGGCCTCTGGAAGCAAAACAAGAAAGGTTGGCGCATTCAGGCCAACGGCGTCTTGCCCAGCGGCAAAAAAGCGTCGGCAACTCAAATCATAACGCAGGTCGATGACAACAAATTCATTTGGCAGGCGACCAATCGCAGCATCGGCGGCGTCCCGCAGCCCAACGGCGAGCCAGTCACGATGGTGCGCGTCAAGGCTGAAGCCGCCCCGTCGCCTGCTCCCGCCAAGCGACCCGTGGTCAAGGACAAGGAGTAAGCCGCGATGAACAAAGCTCTGACGTTAATGCTGATCGCGGGTCTGGGCCACGGGCTACTGGCCGGCGCGTGCGCGGGCCCAAGCGCGGCGCGGCGGCGAAAAGCCGGCGGAAGTGCGCCGCCCGGCACCCGCAGCGCGGACCCCATCGCTGAGCCCTCCGCGCGAAGTTCGCCCCGTGGCTCCACCGCGGCCAGTGCGCGCCGCGCATCAATGCCCCGGTCACGGTCAACCAACACATTCAATTACCGACCAACATACAAAGACCGATTGCCCGACCCGTGACTCCTCAACCCCTGGTGACTTTGCCCAAAAGAGAAGTCGGCGCGGCCAAAACACCCGTGGTAGTGGAACGTCGCCCCGGCACGGTGCCGGGCGCCGTGGTGACCATTCCCGAACACAAGGCCGCGCGCCCAGACATTGGGAGGGTGCGCGATTTGCCACGCGAGCAGCCGGTCACCCGCGGTGAGACCCGGTGGCCCGACTACGCCGGAATTCAATCGCAAGCTCAACGAGGCCTGGTCCAAAAGACCTCGCGAAGAAAATCCAGGCCGCGAACGAGTGGCCGCCTATCAAGATCGCGCCGCGAGGTCCGCGACCATCTCGAGCGCGATTATCGCAGAGACCCTTGGTTCTCGCGAAATTGGTGGAACGACCACCGCCTGGAGCACAGGCCGTGGTGGAATTACCTCAACTACTGGGGCAACCGCCCCTACACCTATTGGTGGCGGCCCCGCGACCTGGGGCCTCGCGACCGGTTGGTTGGCAGGCAACTGGGGACAACCGATCTACTACGACTATGGCAACAACGTCGTTTACCGCGACAACTATGTCTACGTCAACGACGTGCCCATCGCCCCCGCCGACGTCTATGCCGACCAGGCCATCAACCTCGCCAACGCACCACCGCCGCCCGAGGGCACGTCCATCGACTGGATGCCGCTCGGCACGTTCGGCCTGGCCAGCACGCAGGACAACACCCAGCCGGACGTGGTGCTTCAATTGGCGATCAGCAAAGAAGGTCTGGTCAGCGGCACGTCGTACAACAGCGCCAATCAAACGGAAAACACGGTGTCAGGCCGCGTCGATCCAACCACGCAGCGGTTAGCGATCCATTTTGGCGACGACGATAACATCGTCTTGGAGACCGGGCTTTATAACTTGACGCAAGACTCGACGCCCGTGCTGATTCACTTCGGCACGCTGACGACGCAGACGTGGTTTTTGGTGCGCTTGCAGGCGCCGGCGGAAGTGGGGCAATAATCGTTTTGGTTAGCCGCGACGCCAAAGCGGAGGCGCGGGGCATGGCCACAATTCAGACTCAGGGGGCTGACGCCCCCGCTCGCCGGCGGGGTCGGGGCGGAACTCGAACAAACGCACGCCGGTGGCGCGGGTGCTCGGTTCCATGCTGCCAACGACCAGGGCGAGTTGCCCACGCAACGCGGGATCGTCGGTGGTTGTCTGATATGCTTTTCTCAAGTCGCTTCTTTGCGCGGTCTCCAGCATCAGGCCGAATTTCTGGATGTGGCGATTGAGTTCCATCGCGGCCGGGGCACGCAGTTTGGCTTGTGCGCTATCCAGCACGAGGGCTGCCAGGCGCGCTTGTGCCGTCTGGCCCGGCACCCGTCCGAGCGTCTCAAGCGCAGTCAGGGACAAATCGGGATTGCGAACAGCATCGGCGATAGCCTCCTGCGCGGGCCGCAGATCGTAGCCCGGCAGTTCGCCGCGGCCCATGCGCCAAAGCAGATCGAGGCTCAGCGCGACAACGCTTTGCGCTCGGCTACGCTTAATTTCACGAGCGCCGCATCCTTGGTTTGACTTTCCAAGGCGCCTTTAAGCTCGTCCACATTTTCGATGAGGTTGGCCGGATAAACGCGCACATTGCCATAGGGCGCGGCCGCGTCGGTGAGGTTCATCTTTTGCCCAGGTGCTGCAAACACCAACACAGGCAGCGTGCCTTGGTCAGCGTCCGCGCGCAGGTTGCTGAGCACATAGGGAAACTCACGCAGCGGCAGACCACTCCCCAGGAAGACCGCATCATAATCCGCCGAGGCGCCGAGCCGATCAAACATCTCCTTGCTCGTCTTTACCAGGACCGGCTCGTAGCCGAGCGCCTTGATGGATTGACGCACCGACGCGGCCTTGTCGGTGGGCACATAGGCGACGAGCGCTTTGGGAGTTGCCTCGGCGCTCACGAAACGCCGCAGCACATCGACGATTCGTGCCGAGACCACAGCCGTCTGCCGCGCCGGTATTCGCAGCACCGCCTTGGCAGCGGCGAATTGCACCCGCCGATCCGGATAGAAGAGTGCCCGCAGCAACCCCCGTGGCTTGCCGCCGGCGCCCAGTTTCGCCGCTCGTGTCTCGCCCCGTTCGCCTAGCGCTTGCACCGTGGCCAAGATCACGGGCACCTTGCCGTCGTCGAGGCCGCGCTCCAAAACCAATGTCAGCAATTCGGCATCCACCGTGGCGAGCAACTGTTGCAGCTTGGGCGGCGCGGGCTTGAGAAGCACCTGGTCCAGCTCGGGGGCCAAGCGTGCGCTCGAGCGTCAAGCTGAGCAACACGATCTGAGCGGGGCGGTACTTGGGATCCAGATCGAGAGCTTCGCGGGCATAGCGCAGGCCGTAATACTCTTCCGCCTGCGCCGCCGTCAGTTGCACCGGTTGCGGAGCAAGTTGCCGACCGTTCCATGGCCAGACATTGATCGAACGACCCCGGACAAAGCTGCGCCTGATGTTTGAAATAACGTTCAGCCAATTCCGTCAACGCTACTTTGGGGTCGGGCAACTGCTCGGGCGGGATTGCCAAGAAATAGGCCAGCAGTGCCGTGGCCTTGGCGTGGATTTGCGTCGGATACATGGCCGCGCTAGTCAGGTGCCAGAGGTAGGGCACCACACGTTTGTCGCCGCGACGCTTGACGATATCCAAGACGGTCATGCGCAAATCCAGATCGCGAGCATCGTTGGCGTCGGCGGCCTTGAGCACCTCGAAAAGGGGCTGGATGCTTTCCGCGTCAAGCTTGAGCAGCGCATCGACGACGCGGTCATGGAGCGGCGTGCCCACGCTGGTGCGTAGGGCCGCCACCAAATACGGCACGGCGCGCTCACGCGCCCGCTTGAGCTGGGCCAGCGCGAACAGCGCTCTTCGATCGTGGGGGCTTCGAGGTTCTTGATGAATTTGTTCAGCCGATCCGCGTTGCTCAGGTGCTTATCCAGCGCGGCCGTCACGCGGTCGATCAGCACCTTGACATTCTTCTCGGCTTCTTGCTGAAGCGCCGGGTTGCTCGACCACTTGCGGATGGTTTGCAGCCGCACGAACGAGGCCAGCCCTTCAACTTCCTCGATCTTGAGCAATTCCTTATCAACCTCCTCGGCCGGCTCCTTTTGCAGGAGCATTTTCAAATGAAAGCCGGCGAGATCGAACTTGCCGACGTTGACCTCGAACTTGATGGCCGCCCAAAACTGGGGCACCGTGGTCGGGCGGCGAAAAAAGATGCGGTACTCTTCCTCGGCGCGGTCCAGCAGTTTCTGCGTCGCCTTCTTCTCCGCCTCTTTTTTATTGACCTCTTCAGGCTTTTCGTTTTTGTCGTCTTGGCCAAAGCCGGGTCGCGGTCCGCCTATGAGAGCAAAGGCCAAGACGCCCACGCCGAATGCCGAGCGCGATAGGGTGGAAACCATTCAATGCCTCTGACTTTCTTCCAGTAACAACGGCGTGTTGGGTGGCACGCCCTGAGGTACTCCGATGGGCGTGGCCAGTGGAGCAAAATCACGCCCTTCGGAGTACCTCAGGGCGTGCCACCCCAGCGTTAAACTTCGACTTCCTGCCGCACCAGGTCCTCGAGTGTCTCGCGGCGGCGAATGAGCCGATGGCTGTTGCCGTCGACCAACACTTCGGCGGCGCGGAGCCGGCTGTTGTAATTCGAGCTCATCGCCATGCCATAGGCGCCGGCGCTGAAGGTCGCGAGCAAGTCGCCGCGCTCCATGGGGGGCAGAGCACGCTGCTTGGCGAGAAAATCGCCCGACTCGCACACCGGACCGACGACATCATAGAGCCGCGTGCTGGGGATGTCGGCCTCATAATCTTCCGGCGGCGCCGGCAAGCCGGCGGGCGGCGCCACGGGCCAAATACGGTGAAACGAATCATAGAGCGTGGGCCGAATCAGGTCGTTCATCGCCGCGTCCTGGATGACGAACGACTTGCCCCCCGATTCCTTGGTGTAGATCACCCGGCTCACGAGAATGCCGGCATTGCCGACAATGAAGCGGCCTGGTTCCAATACGAGCTTGCACCCTGATTTGTTTATTCCAGGCAAAATGACTTCCGCGAAGGCGCTCGCGGGCAACGCCTCTTGCTTGCGGTAATGGATGCCAAAGCCGCCCCCCATGTTGAGATATTCGATCGTGTGCCCTTGCTGCGCAGCTTGCCGATCAACACGAGCGCCTTGTCGATCCCTTGGGCATAGGGCTCTGCCTTTAAAATCGGCGAGCCCAGATGCATATGCAGGCCCACGATCTTGACGTGGCGATGATCGACTACCTTTTGGGCGAACTCCAAGACCGTGTCGATATCGAGGCCGAACTTGACACCCTTGACGCTGGTGTCGGTCTTGGCGTGGGTCTTGGGCGGCAGGTCGGGGTTGACGCGCAAAGCGACCTTGGCGATTTTGCCGAGCGATTTGGCCACGTCACCCAGGGTCAACAATTCGCCTTCGCTTTCGACGTTGAAGAACAAAATGTCCGATTCGAGACCATATTTCAATTCGCGTTCAGTCTTGCCCACGCCTGCGAAGACGATTTTGCTCGGCGGGCAGCCCGCCTTGAGAGCGCGATAAAGCTCGCCGGCGCTTGTGACATCGCAACCGGAGCCGTTGTCCACCATGAGCCGGGCAATGTGAATGTTGGCGTTCGTCTTGATGCTGTAACAAGTGAGCGGCGCCGCGGCGGCGAACGCGGTTTGGATGGATTTTAAGTGATGGACCAGCGTCCCCTGGCTATACACATAGAGCGGCGTGCCATATTCCGATGCCAGCGTGGAGACTGGCACATCTTCGCAGTGGAGGGTGCGGTTTTTGTAGGAGAAGAGATCCATGTCTGCAGAAGGTCCTTCGCGTAGAAGATATTTCTCCCCCTTTCAGGAAAGGGGGGCCGAATGTATGTCTCCCCCCTTACGAAGGGGGGGCCGGGGGGGGTTGACTTCCGCCATCCACCCCCCCCGCCCCCCCTTCGTAAGGGGGGAGAAAAGAACTTCGCAAAGGGGGGAGAAAAGCCGCCCTCGCCAACGCTCGACTTGCCTCGCCACCTCGCTCGGAGCCGTGGAGCCATAGCTGCGAAAGGCCGCCAGCGCGTTCTTCACGCCCAATACATTGTATACCTTGCTACCCAGGCCCTGGGCAACCGAATCATAGACTTCGGGCGGAGAGCTGGGCGAGGCGGCAGCGCTTTTCCTCACATAGGCGGACCAGTTTACCGACCGCCTCGTGCGCCGACCGCAGCGGCACTCCCTGCATGACCATGAATTCCATCAAAGTCGTCGCGTCGAGATAGCCGTCTTCGAGGCGGGCGGCGATCACCTCCCGGCGCAAGCGCGTTGCGCGGATGAGGGCCGCAGCGAGTTCCAGCGAGGCGCTCACCGTGTCGAAAGCGTCGAAGAGCGCTTCCTTGTCTTCCTGCAAGTCACGATTGTACGCCAGCGGCAGACCCTTGATTAACATCAGCAAGCGCTGCAAATCGCCGCTGACCCGCGCCGTCTTGCCACGGATCAATTCCAAAACATCCGGGTTCTTCTTGTGCGGCATGATGCTCGACCCGGTGCAAAAGGCGTCGGGCAGCTCGAGGAAGTTGAACTCCGTGGTCGACCACACGACCCACTCTTCCGCCCAACCCCCCAGGTGCAAAGCGATGACGGTCAGATCGAACACGAACTCCAGCACGAAATCCCGATCGCTGGACACGTCGAGGCTGTTGCCGGCCACGCTGTCAAAGCCGAGCTTGCGGGCCACGCTGTCGCGATCAATCGGGATCGAAGTGCCAGCCAGGGCGGCCGTTCCCAAGGTTAAAACGTTGACGCGCTTGCGGGCATCCGCCAAGCGGTCGCGGTCGCGCTGGAGCTTTTCGACATAAGCGAGAAAATAATGCGCCGCCAACACCGGCTGAGCCCGCTGCCAATGGGTGTAACCGGGCAGGATGACGTCGCGCTCTCGCTCCGCCGACTCCAAGAGTGCGCGCTGCACTTCGCGCAAACGCTCGTCGAGCGTGGCGATACCGTCGCGCACCCAAAGTTTGACGTCGGTGATGACTTGGTCATTGCGGCTGCGGCCGGTATGCAGCTTGCGGCCCACGTCTCCCAGGCGTTCGATGAGGGCCCGCTCGATGTGCGTGTGGATGTCTTCGAACTTGATCGAGTATTCGAAGGCGCCTTGTTCAATCTGCGTCTTAATGGCATCAAGGGCCTCGACGATTTGCTCAGCTTCCTCCGCGCTAAGCAAGCCGATTTCAGCGAGCATGCGCGGCGTGTGCCTGGCTGGCGAGGATGTCGTGCCGATAAAGCCGCTGGTCGAAGCTGATCGACTCGGTAAACGCCTCGACGCGGTTGTCGGTCGCGCCGCTGAAGCGCCCTCCCCAGGTTTTGCTCACGGATGGCCTCGGAAATCGTGGTAGCCCCAAAGGGGCGCATGTTAAAGCCCAGGGCAAAGCCCTGGGACTCCGGCGTCCGTGCCAAAATAAGCCCCAACGGGGCGTCATGCAATGCACAGCGCCGGCACATTACGCCCCGTTGGGGCTTGCCCCGGGTTTGCGCGATGGTTCCCAGGGCGATGCCCTAGGCTTTAACATTTCGGCCCGTTGGGCCCTCCAAGCAATCAAGTGGCGAGCAACGCAATACCTACCCCAAAACGCCGTGGGCACTAAAACCGTCACACCCATGCTCAAAGCCCCAGCTCCTTCAATTGCTTGGCGTCCACCGGCGTCGGCGCCCCGGTCATGAGGTCGCGTGCCTTCTGGTTCTTGGGAAACGCAATGACGTCGCGGATGTTGGTCGTCCGCGCCAGCATCATGGTGAGGCGATCCAGACCCAAGGCGACGCCGCCGTGGGGCGGAGCGCCCATGCGCAAGGCGTCGAGCAAGAAGCCGAATCGCTGTTTCGCTTGCTCAGGCGTCATCCCCAGGACGGCAAATAACCGCGACTGCACCTCGGGATTGTGGATACGAATCGAGCCGCCGCCGCACTCGTAGCCGTTGATGACGAGGTCATAAGCCTTGGCACGCACGCTGCCCGGATCGCTTTCCAGCTTGGCCAAGTCTTCGTCCATGGGCGCGGTGAACGGATGGTGGTTAGCGGCCCAGCGCTTTTCCTCGGCGTCCCAGATGAACGACGGGAAATCGTAGACCCAGGTCATCTTGTAATCGGGGCTGCTCGGATCATACAGCTTGAGCAACGTGGCCAGGTGGCTGCGCAGGTTGCCCAGCGCCTGGCAAACGACATCCTCCTTGTCGGCGACAAAAAGCAGCAAGTCGCCCGCCTTGGCTTGCATTTGGTCGCGCAGCCGTTGCTGGATCGCCGGCTCAAGGAATTTCTCGATGCCGCCGCTAAAGCGCTGCTCCTCCACTTTGACCCAGGCGCAGCCCTTGCCGCCGTAGCGTTTGACGAACTCCGTCAGGTCGTCGATCTGCTTGCGGGTCATCTTGTTGGCCGCGCCGGTGACATTGATGCCCCGCACCTTGCCCCCCGCCTCCAGGGCGCCGCGAAAAACCTGAAACTCCGTCGTCTGCGCGATCGCTCCGATATCGACGATTTCCAGGCCAAAGCGCAGATCGGGCTTGTCGCTGCCATACTTAAGCATGGCGTCCGCATAGCGCAGTCGCGGCAACGGCAAGGGCACGGTGATATCGATGCACTCCTTGAAGACGTCGGCGATGAGACTTTCGACGACCCGAAACACGTCGTCCATCTCCACGAACGACATCTCGATGTCGAGTTGCGTGAACTCCGGCTGCCGGTCCGCGCAGATCTTCGTCACGCAGGCAACGGGCGATTTGGAAGTATTTGTCGTAGCCGGCCACCATCAAAATCTGCTTGTAGAGTTGAGGCGACTGGGGCAGCGCATACCATGTTCCCGGCGTGATGCGGCTCGGCACCAGGTAATCGCGCGCACCCTCCGGCGAGCTCCGTCCCAGGAGCGGCGTCTCCACCTCCAAAAAGCCTTGCTGGTCGAGATTCCGGCGAATGATGTGGTTAAGTCGATGCCTTAGCATCAAGACACGCTGGATGGACGTGCGCCGCAGGTCGAGATAGCGATATTGGAGGCGCAGGTCCTCGTTGGCCAGTTCCTCGCCGGGGAACTCGGTGACTTCGAAAGGGGGTGTGGGGCAGGCGTTCAGCGTCACGAGCTCGAGCGCCTTGATCTCGATGTCGCCGGTCGCCAGCTTGGGGTTGTGCTTGCCGGGCAAGCGTTCACGCACCAGACCCTCGACGGACAGCACATATTCACTGCGTATGCTCTGCGCCGCCGCGAACACTGGGGCATCGGCCTCGAAGACAACTTGCGTCAGGCCATAGCGATCGCGGAGATCGACGAAGATTTGATCGTTATACGCCCGATAGGAATTGACCCAACCGTTGAGGACAACCGTCTGACCGATGTGGGCTTCACGCAGTTCTCCGCAAGTATGTGTTCGCTGCCAACTGCGCCATGTTGTTCCCTTGTTGGTGTCAAGATTTCATTGCAGTCGATTATAGTGCCAGCCGCCGCGCCTGGCATATTAAGGAGCCGGGCACTCCGTTAGCGGTTCACGAAATGCCATTCGGAAAACGAGGTGGAGACTCGGGGGGAGTGCGTGACCCGGCGGAGTCTGGTCACGAGAAGCGGTAGGCGGTAGGATAACCAGCGAAGTTCCCACCTGCTTTCGCCCGTCCCTCCAATCGCTCGCGCAGTGGAGATGCCGGCATGCTTGATCCCAAGCGGCGTTCTTTCTTGAAATGGTGTACGCACGCGCTCGGGACCGTCGTGGCGGCGATTCTCGGCGTTCCCGCCATCGCGTACCTGATCGATGCTCGCAATCGCGCGGCACCGGCGAGCGATTTTCGGCCCGTTCACGGCATCCGCGTCAGTGATGTCAAGGAAATCAATCGCCCCATGCAAGGCGTCATCCGCGATGTACGCCAAGACGCCTGGACGCTCCACCCCAACGATGTCATCGGCCGCGTGTGGATCGTGCGCGCCAAACCCGGCGCGATGCGCAGATTGCTTTCAAGTGTTTACGACCGAATGCCCGCATCTGGGATGCGCGATCAACACCAGGCGGAGACGCCGCAAAGAACTCCTGCTTCAAATGTCCCTGCCATGGCGCGGAATTCTCATGCAGCGGCACCCGCGTCGAACGGCGCGGCTACACGAATCCGGCACCGCGCGACATGGATACCCTGGAACTGCAACTGGCGCGCGACCCGGACAACGCCGACGCCGAACAACCGCGATTTGTTCATGGTGCGTTTTCAAAAGTTTTACCAAACGCGGGCCACGAAGGACGTGCGGGCGTGATGAATTTCTCCCCCCTTACGAAGGGGGGTCGGGGGGGTTATATCGCGGAGGGGGATCACCCCCCCCGCCCCCCCTTCGTAAGGGGGGAGAAAGATACCGTGATCGAAAAGCTCTACGAATGGTTGGACCATCGCATCAGCTATCGCAAGATCAAGGATGCGATGCTGCTGGAGCACATTCCCGGCGGGGCGAAGTGGCGCTACGTCTGGGGCAGCACCTCTGGCGTTCGTCTTCCTGATCCAGCTCGTCACCGGCGTTCTGCTCATGACCGCCTACAGCCCCGGCGACTCGACGGCCTGGGGCAGCGTCTACTTCATCCAGTATGAGATGGACTTCGGCTGGCTCATCCGCGGCCTGCACCATTTCGGCTCGCAGACGATGGTGGTGCTGCTCGGCTGTTCACATGCTGCAAGTCGTCATCGCCGGGCGCACTTGCCGCCGCGCGAATTCAACTGGTGGCTCGGCCTGGGCCTCATGGGCATCGTGCTCGGCCTGAGCTTGACCGGCTACTTGCTGCCCTGGGACCAGAAGGGCTTTTTCGCCACGCAGGTCGCCACCAACATTCTCGGCAGCCTGCCGGGCGTCGGCTCGTTTTTGCAAAAAGTCGTCGTCGGCGGCCCGGTGTATGGCAACCACACGCTGACGCACTTCTACTCCCTGCACGTGGGCATCCTGCCGCCGCTGCTCATCGTGCTGTTGATCGCCCACGTCGCCATCTTTCGCCGCCACGGCATCACCACGCCGCCAGGCGCTCAGGGCGAGAGGAATCGGCCTGTTCTGGCCCGATCAGGCGTTCCGCGACATCGTGGTCTGCCTGGTGGTTTTTGGCGTCATGCTGGGCCTGGTGGTTTTCGGAGGCCACGGCACCAAGTTGGACAATGGCCGAATCGCCGGACGCGGACTTTACGAGCGCTGGGCCAAGGCCGGCCAAGCGGGCTGCGGGCGCCAACCTGGACGCACCAGCCGATCCCTTGACCGAAGGCTATCCCGCCCGGCCCGAGTGGTACTTTCTCTTCCTCTTTCAACTTCTCAAATACTTCGAGGGGGATCAGTTTCTCGTCGGCGCCGTGGTCATTCCCAACGCCGTGGCCGTGTTGCTGTTTCTGTTGCCGCTTTTTGGGTTCGGAAGGATGCGGAAGTTTGGCCATTTTGTCGGCATTTTTGTCGTGGTCGCGCTCTTGGCCGGTGTTGGGCTGCTTACGGTGCTCGCTATCGCCGACGATTCGCCGACCGCTTTTCCGCTGGGCTTGGGCGGCGGCACCGACAAGGCGAAGGATTTGCAGCACAAATTCGCCGAGGCGCAAGACCAGGCACAAAGAGCGGTAAGGTTGGCCGCCCATGGCATTCCCGAGGAAGGGGTGCGCTACCTGCTTCGTAATGATCCCTGCCACCCAAGGCCCGAAACTTTTCAAGCAACATTGCGCCGTTTGCCATGCCTATGGCGCCGGCGGAACCCGGAGGCAACAAGGCGTCTGATCTATCGGGCTTTGGCACCGAGGCCTGGCTGCGCGGTTTGCTGGCCAATCCAGGTGACTCGAAATACTTCGGCCACACCAAGCTGGAGGGCATGAAGAATTGGCGGGCGAAAGTTGACAAGACGTGCGCGAAGTGGCGTAAGCAAGACAGCGCCGAGGAAGCGAACAAGAAGATCACCGAACAGGATGCCGATTTCGCGACGATCGCCAAATGGCTCGCGCAACAAGCAACGCCCAAAGCGCAGCGGGACATCGCGCTCGACAAAAAAGGCCGAGATTTGTTCGATGACAACTGCGCCAACTGCCACGCCTTCGGCGGCGATGCGGACAAGACGGCACCCGACCTGGCGAATTATGCTTCCGCAACTTGGCTACGCGGCATGATCATGGATCCCGCCAGCCTATCGCTGCATGGCAAAAACAATGAAATGACCGCCTTCCGCGAAACTTCAGGACCGGCCGGCGACTTGCTCCTCAAGGAGTTTTTGGACTTGCACAAGAAAAACGATACGAAAGTCAATGTCGCCGATCTCAGCGCCCTGGATCGAGAACTCATCATCCGTTGGCTGACAGGCGATGATCGCGTCGTCTTCGGCGGCAAGATGATCGCACCGTAGACCTGCAGGTCCCGCCTGCCGGGCGGGACCTGGCACTTGCAAAACCTTGATGGGTTTGCCAGCATCAAAGGTTCCGCTCGGCAGGCGCAAGAAGTTGACCCGACTCCAAGCATCAAATATCCCGCCCGGCAGGCGGGACCTACATCAAGGAGAATCGCATGAAAAAGCAGCTTTGTATGTGCTCGGCCGGGCTCGCCTTGCTTGTGATGGCGGGCTGGGTTTTCCTCGCTAGCTCGGGCAGCGCCGGCGAAGCCGCCGGTCTCAAAGATGGTGTGCTCAAAATTGCGGCTAGCGTCCAAAAGGGAGACACGGCGGCGGCGCAATCTCAGGCGGCAGTGCTGGCCAAGAAAGTCGAGGATCTCGCCGACCTCATGGAGCTCTTCAAGAAGCGCGACAAGGGCGGCATCGGCGTCGGCCTGAAAAAGGGCGTCGTCGTCCCTGACGGCATCGAGATCAAGCTGGTCAAGATGGGCCGCGATGCGCCGTCCACCTCCGAAGCCACCAAAGAAGCCGAAGCGCTGCAACACATGGGTGCCGTGGTCGCTGCCATGGCCTATGTGACCAAGTCCAAGCCGCCGGCGAAAGTGAAGGCCAAGGAATGGAACGGCTGGTGCGACGACCTGGCCGCCTCCGGCATGAAGCTCAGCGCCGCCGCCAAGGATCACGCCCCCGCCGACCTCAAAGCTGCCGCGAGCAAGATCAACGCGACGTGCAACGCCTGCCATTCGGTCTACCGAAAGTGAGCATTGGCGTGGGCCAAGCTCAACACGCATAGGATCCGCGGGATTCGGAGTACCTCATCCCGTGGCTTGATTTGGTGGAATGAACTTCAAGCCGCGGGATGAGGTACTCCGAATCCCGCGGATCAATCGACGCGTCTCACCAACCGGCAAAGTTTTCCGTCTTTACCATGACGGGCGGTTCAAAGATGATCATGCTCCCCGTAAGATAAAAGCCCTTGGCAAGCTAGAGCACCTTTTCGGGTCATGCCGTTCTCATTTGCATTTCGTGCCGGCTTTTTATTTATTCCTGGTTTGCATTTCCAATCTCCGCCGCTTATTGTGTCCTTCACGCCTGCCCGACACTCGCAGATGGAACGCAGCGCGCTCCATTCCGGAATAGGCGGAAATGAACGAAGAACGTTGAACGCGGCTTTTCTCATGGAGGGCCGCGAATGGAAGGCCATCGCCTCGCCCAGGTGGCGGCACCGCAAGCAAGTAGTCGATCCTCCCCCACCCACCGAAGGAGAGTGTCCGATGAGATTCTTTGGAAAACCGGCGACCCGGCGCTCTGCGTGCGTCGGTTTGGTGCGACGCGAGTGCGCCTGGAAGTCGAAAACCTCGAATCGCGTATTGTGCCCTATGCCCTGGGCGGAGCTGCTTGGCCCCATCCTGAGATGGTGACCTTAAGCTTCGTGCCCGATGGCACCATCGTGGGAACCAATAGCTACGGCTATGTCTACAGCAATCTTTTTGCCAAGATGAACGCCAAGTTTGGCAGCCCGTCAGTCTGGGAGGCCGAAATCGTGCGCCGCCCAAAGTTGGGCAGTTCAGACCAATCTCAATTTCGACATCGTTTCCGACAATGGCACCGCCATCGGCCAAGGCGCCTATCAGCAGGGCGATCCAGGCATGGGCGACATCCGCATCGGCGGCTATGGATTCACGACGACGTATTTGGCCTCTGCCGCGTTGCCGCCGCCGGTCAACAATTATTCCATCGCCGGCGACATTCAGTTCAACACCAACATCAGCTGGCACATCGGCTCGACCTATGACCTCTTCACGGTGGCCGCCCACGAGATGGGCCACGCCTGGGCCTTTTGCACAGCACCACCTCCACGGCGGAGATGTATTCGTCGTATAACGGCGTGAAAAGCAGCTTGACAAGTGACGACATTGCCGGCATCCGCGCCAACTATAGCAGCGGCAATCCCCGCACCGCCGACTCGACATCGAACGGCACCATTGCGACGGCGACCGACATCAGTTCCTTGATCGATCCCGTCAAGTTCACTGCTCTGTTGCCGACCACCGATTTATCCACGACATCGGATGCCGATTACTACACCTTCACCGCCCCCACGGGAAGCAGTTCCACGCTCACCGTCGCCGTCCAAAGCACGGGCCTCAGCTTATTGACGCCCTCGCTGACAGTTTACGCCTCCGACGGTGTCACCGTTTTGGGCTCCGCGTCCGACGCCGGTCACTTGGGCGGCAACACGTTGACGGTCACCGTCAGCGGCGTGTCCGCCAACCAGCAGTTTTATGTCAAAGTCGCGGGGGCCGACAGCACCGTCTTCAGCGTCGGCGAGTATGCCCTGAGTCTCAATTTAGGAACAGGCTCCCTGCCGACGGTTCCGCTCCCCAACACGCAAACGCTTAACGGCAACCCGCTTCACAGCGGCGGTGGCATACCTGAGCTCAGTTGGGTCGTCCAGCTGGTGTCATCCTGGCTGGGGACGACGCGCGAAACCACCACCGGACTGCTCAACGGCTCCGCCGACGCCGACTCGGTGTCACCACAAGCCGATGCCGCGCTCGATCGCATGTTGGCTCTCGGCAACACAGCCACGCCGGCTTCCAAGCCAACGCTGGTAATTCCTAGCGCGCCATCCATGGCGGTGACGCCCACGCCAAGCGTTTGGGTCAGCGCCGTTCTGCCGGTATCGGTCTTGAGTCAACCGAACTGGAGCACCGCGCCAACCGGCAACTCCGATTCGCTGAAATCGGCGATTACCCGCGTCTTTGCCCAGGCGGAGGCGCAATCGGATACGGCCAGCGACTTGTGGCACATCCCTGCCGATCACACGGACGCGACAACGCATGCGGCGGTGCCGACTGACGACACGTTTTCGTTGGCCGAGGACGCACTCGCCGATTTATAAGAAAAAAACGATGGGTGCAATTTCACGGGGACGGCCTCCGACGGATTGGGGGCTGCCTCCGTGTTTGTTTTTTTATCCAATTCGGCCTAAAGTAGAGCATCCGGTGATGAAGAATCTCGTCACCGGGCTCCGCCCGGTGACGCAAGGCTTGGCAGGCCTCCGCCTGCACAAAAGCCGCTCAGGGGCGCCAATGTTCGCGGCAAATCGAGGCGGAGCCTCGTGAGCAGTGCGTGACCAGGCGGAGCCTAGTCACGAGAAGGCTCTTTTCGAGTTACCCATGTCTCCCGCCGAGCTGCAGAAACGGTTGCAAGCGGTCGAGCCGGCGGCTGTGCTGGTGGCGCCGGCGGTGATCGACAAAATCATACGGCAAACGCTAAAACTGCCCGCGTGGATGTGGACCGTGCCGCACCGGCGCTGCTGGAACGTCGAGCGGCAGTTTTTGTTTCGCTACGTCGAGCAAGAAGACCTCTTGGTCCGGCATGACCAACTCCTGCCCGCGACCCTTTTGCTTCTGGAAAAGCCCGCGGGCTTCGAGCAAGAAAGCGATGCCGCCTTGTTGCGCGTTTATTGGCGGCTACTCTTCCACGCGAGTGTCGACCTGGAGCTGACCAACCAAGCGGTGGCCGGCCGCTGGCCGGCTCCCATTATCGGCGAGCGCATCAACGGCTTGGGCGCCGCCGTCTTCGAGGAAATTCGCGAGGTGCTCGAAGAGGAGCATCAATGGATCGCCGGCGCGGAGCGGCGCACGGTTTATCTCGAATTCGTCGCTGTTTTCTTGGAGATGTATTATTTCGCCCGGTCTCTTCTCGAAAGCTATTTCCCCGGCATCGTCGACATCGAGCGCGTCAAGGAGATGGTGTGCGCGGACATCGACGGCGACGGACTTTTTCAGCGCACGCGGCTGCCTGGAGCCGCCGACCCCAATCTCAAGGTGGAAAGCGGGCCCGATCAGGCCCACGAGTTCTTTTATGAGTTGATCGCGGCCAGTGACGCTGCCAATTCCGAAGGCAACTTGGTGCGCGCCGCCATCCTGCGCAGTCAGGCCGCCCGCGTAGCCCCCGCCGCCCAGGCCAAGGCGACGCGCAGGCAGGCGGTCGGTTTGCTCGAGCTTTTGGTCAAGCGGCTGCAGCCGGCGCTGGAGATCTCGGCGGCCGAGTTTCCTCAATGGAGCCAGCATCTGCCGGAGTTGCTCGACAAAGCCGACCAGGGGAGCCGGCCTTCGGAGGCGTACTTGCTATACGACCTTCAGAAGGTTTGTCTCGATTTTGAGCAGGAGATCTACACGCTCGATTTGGTGGAATGGGCACTATCCGCGGGCAAGAAACCGGTGCAGCGACCGCTTTCCAGCCAGCGCTTTGTGCCGCGTGACCCGCCACGTCCGCAGTGCGGCGCAGCGTTTGACGTTGGCGCGCCTGTCCGATCCCGATCGCAAGCATTTCGCCGGTTTGCTCGGTGCGGCGCTGGTGCGCTGCGAGAGCCGAGTCCGCGAGCGCTTTCGTCCTATCATCACCGCCGCCCTGGAAGACGTGGGCCTGTGCCGCGCGACGCTTTCGAGCGGACGGCATTTTTCAAGCTCACCGAGGAACTGCTCGACCGGGTGTTGGTCTACGGCTTCTTGACGTTCAGTGATTTGCGCGACGCGCTGGCGCGCAATCGCCTCAAGCTGCCCGACCTCTCCGATCCGCAAGACTTTATCCGCGGCGACCCTCTGCTGCGGCTCGATCGCCGCTTGGCCACCTTGCTCGACGGCGTTTATCGGCGCGGCGAAGTTTATCTGCGTGTCCTCGAACGCTTCACGGCGCTCAATTTCGGCACCGGGCTAGGCCGACTCATCACGCGCTACGTGACGATTCCGTTTGGCGGCGCTTTTTTGATCTTGCAGGGCGTGAGCCATTTTTTGCTCCACCCCCTTGGAGTTGAAGAAGTGCCCGCCTTCCTGTCGGTGTCTCTTTGGGTTGCGCTGGCATTTTTCCTGCTGGCGCTCGTGCACTCGGCTGCGGTCCGCCGCTGGTGCGTCGAGCGCGGCCAGGCGTTGTGGCGACCCGTCAAGGGCCTCTTCGTCGAGTTGCCCTTGTGGCTTGTCCGCAACACGCTGCTCACCGAAGTGCTTTCTTCGTGGACGTTTCAACTTCTCTATTGGTATGTGCTCAAGCCGCTGGTGTTGTGCTTGCTGCTAGGGCTAGTCTGGCCCGAGCTTTTCAGCGCGCCGGCGGGCTCCTTGGGAGATGCCCAGGTTTGGGTGCAGGCGGCACTGGTGTTCATGGCTGCCAACTTCCTCATCAACTCGCGGCCCGGCAAGGCGGCGACGGAAGCGCTCAACCATGTTTTGCGCGCGCCTGTGGGGAACGCTACGGAGCGGCCTGGTTCCGGGCCTGATTCGCCTGGTGGTGCAACTGTTCAAGCATATTTTGCACACGATGGAAGCGGTGCTGTTCGCGGTGGACGAATACCTACGCTTCCGCCGCGGCGACAGCCGGCTGGTGATGCTGGTCCGCGTCATTCTCGGCGTCATCTGGTTTCCCATCTCCTATTTGGCCCGCTTCAACATGGTGGTGCTCGTCGAGCCGGGCGTAAACCCCGTGAAGTTTCCCGTGTGCAGCATTGCCGCCAAAGTCATTTATCCGCTGTCGATCGCGGCTCAGCCCTGGCTCTTGGAAACGTTCACTCCCTTCTTCGGTGCCATCGTCACTTATGCGATGATTACTTGGTTCCTGTTTTGGCTGCCGGACGTGTTCGGCTTTTTGTTCTTCGAAATGAAGGAGAATTGGAGCCTCTATCGGGCTAACCAGGGCACGGCGCTGAGGCCGAGCGTCGTCGGCGCCCATGGAGAGACGATGCGGCGCTTGCTACAGCCCGGCTTTCACTCAGGCACGATCCCCAAATACTTCGCGCGCTTCCGCCGCGCCGAGCAAAAGGCCCTTGCCACGGGCAACTATACTCCGGTGCGCCATGGCAGGCGGCACTCGACGAGGTTGCCGAGGCGGTGCGTCTTTTCGTCAGGCGCGAGTTTTTGGGATTGCTCGAGCAGGACGACGCCTGGAAAGCACGGCCGCTCAAGGTGGGGGCCATTCGCCTGGCGACCAACCAAGTGCAAGTGGAGTTGGTGCACGAGCGCTTTGCCGATCGGCCCGCCCGGCTGCAGTTCCAAGAAATGTCCGGAAAAATCCTGGCGAGCCTCGCGCCGCCGAATTGGCTCGGCGAATTGCTCGAGTCCGAGCGGCGCGCCCTTCGCCCGGCACTCAAGATGCTGTTCGAGCTGGCGGGAGCGGACATTCCCGATGAGGCGTCCTTGGACGAGCGTCCAAATGGGACACCAAAATCCGCGGGATTCGGCGTGCCTCATCCAGCGGCTTGAATCAGGCTGCGGGAGGAAGCACGCCGAATCCGCGGATGCTCTCCTTGGGGTTGTCATTTGACTCAGCAGCCATAAACTAAGCGTCTGTTTATCAGTGTCTTCAGGTCGGGAAAAAGGGACGGCGATGCCTCACACTCCAAGCGCGAAGAAGGCCCTGCGACAAGACGCCAAGCGGCGGCTGCGCAATCGGGCGGCCAAGAAAGCGATCAAGATTCAGGTCAAGAAGGTCACCGAACCGGTAAAAAATGCTTCTTTGGACGCGCTTCGAGCGGAACTGAAATTGGCGATCAAAAAGCTGGACAAAGCCGCCGCCAAGCGCGTCATCCACCCCAACACCGCCGCCCGCAAGAAATCGCAGCTCACACGCCTGCTCAATGGCCAGGCCCAGGCAGCGAAGTAGCGCGGCCCACGTGCTCCACATAGCGCGCCAAATAGTCGCCGAAGTCCCGTATTGCGGCGGAATCTCCTTGGTCGAGCCGGTCCAGCGTTACTTGGGCCATCACGAAACTTAGCATGTCTTGCATCACCGGATCCGTGTCGCTGATCGCGCTCCACAAGATCGACACATGATTGCGGCGCGGAACTTCATGGATTTCCGCCTGGCAGCCTTTCCCGCGCACCGCCTTGCAAAACGCTTCCGCCCCGGGCCGATCGCAACCCGGCAAATCGTGATCGCCGAAGAGAATGAGGAAAGGCGGCATGGCCGTATGCACGTGGTTGATGGGCGATGCCTGAGCATGCACGAGCGGGTCCTTGCCGAAGGGCACGTCAAACATCGAGCCCGCCGGTATGGTGAAAAGCCCGCTGATCGGCATCACTCCTTTGATCGCGTTGGTCGAAAGACCCTCCGCTTTGAGGTAGCTCACATCCGTTGCCAGCAGGGCACATAAATGCCCCCCGGCGGAATGGCCGCTGACGAATAGCTCATCGTTGCGGCCGCCGTATTTATGAATGTTCTTGTAAGTCCAGGCGAAAGCCCGGGCCACATCGCGGATATGCTCCGGATGCGTGCACTTCCGGAGATAGGCGATAATTGGGACAGACAACGCCGATGCCGTGGCGGTTGAAAGTGCGTGCCAGCACGCTATAGACGCCGAGATGGTCTTTGTTGCCTTGAACCCAGCCGCCGCCATGCACGAAGAAAATCACCGGGAAATCCTTGCGTCCCTTGGGCACGTGAATATCGAGCACATGCCGCACCGGGTTGGCGTTGGGCCCGGTGTAATACGGAATGTTGCGAAACGATTGCTGGTCATTGTTCGCCGGCTGATCGGCGTAGGCCGGCACCGTGCCAATCGCCAAAAGCACAAGCAAAGCCCGCTGCATGAGTAATCCCTCGAAACGACTAGCTGTCCCATTATAACTTCTTCCAAGCGGCGGGTTGAGGTACTCCGAAACCCGCGGCTACCCCTGCTGCCTGTTTTTCCTCTGGTCAACGTTTGCCTCGGCGGACACAATAGCCGCTAACGATACCCCTCACTTCCGGCTGGAGGACCGCCTAACATGCTGCGCCTTTCATCGTTGGCCTTGGTTATCATCGCTCTAGGGCCGCTCCGAGCGTCCGCCCTGGAACTCAAGAATGTGCGGCCATCGTATGGGCCCCTGGGCGCCACCGCGCGAATACCAACTGCGTGCCGGGCGACTCCTTGTTCATCACGTATGACATCGAGGGGCTGAAAACCCAGGACAAAACCGGCCGGGCCAGCTATGTTACGACGCTCGAGCTCATCGACAGCACCAACAAGGTCGCGTTCAAAAAAGACACGCCCAACAATGTCAACCTGCCCCTCGGTGGCTCCCGCATGCCCGGCGATCTCATCATCGTTTTGGGGAGCAATCAAAAGCCCGGCAAGCACAAGGTCCGGCTCACTGTCACCGACAACCTGGCCAAGCAAGCCAAGTCGTTCGAATACGCCTTTGATGTTGTAGCCCCGGATTTCAGTTTCGTCGGCGTCTCGGCCAAGACGGTCGGCTTCCCGGCGAGAGCTACCTCGCCACATTCGCTATTGTCGATATGACCCTCAACGCCGGCAAACAGCCGGACGTCGATATCGCCATGCGGATTTACGACGCGACCGGCAAAAACCTCGTCACGCCCCAAATTCTCAGCAACCTGCCGCGGGACATGCCGGAGGAAGTCGACCTTAAAAAGACGAACTTCGTCTCGATGCAATTCCCGATCTATCTCAATCGCGCCGGCAATTTCATCATCGAGATCGTCGCCCAAGACAAGCTGGGCAAGAAAAACATCCAGTTGCGCTATCCGCTCACCGTGCTCGACGTCAGCACGCTGGGCAGAGCACAATAAATCGCCGGCCACAGCGGAGTCTGAAAGCGATTAACCACGGATAACACGGATGGCACGGATAGAATCAGGGATAATACAGAATCTTTGCGAAGGCGCGGTAGTGTTCTCACTCTTTTTATCCGTGCCATCCGTGATATCCGTGGTTGAATTCTCTGACGCACTCCGGCAAATGGTATAATACCCCAATCGGCGAATATGCCTGACCTAAATTCAGACGCGAGAATGTCACCCATGAGTCAATTGCAAGAACGCATCGCCCAGTTTCGCAAGATGGCCAACGATGACCCCGAGAATGAGCTGGGGCATTTTCGCCTCGGCCAGCTGCTTGATGGAGGCGGAAGACTACGCCGAGGCCGCCGCGTCGTTTCGCCGCACGCTGGAGCTCAGTCCGCAGTTTTCCAAGGTCTTTCAGCTGCTGGGGACGTGCCTCATCAAGCTCGACAAGCGCGCCGAGGCCATCGAAGTGCTTGCGGGACGGCTATCGCGGTCGCCGACGAACGCGGCGACAACATTCCGCGCGACGAGATGGCCAAGCTGCTGGTCGAGCTCGGCGAGCCGGCGCCGCGATCGCAAAAAGCCAAAGGCGGCGCCGCGACCGGCGACGGCTTCCGCTGCCAGCGCCCCGGCTGCCTGGCCGGCACGCACGCCCACCAGCTGCCCAAGCCTCCCATGAACGACGAGCTGGGCAAGCAGATTTACGACCAGGTCTGCGCCGAATGCTGGGACTATTGGCTGCGCAACCTCAGCATCAAGGTCATCAACGAAATGCGCCTCGACCTCAGCACCGAGCAGGGCGTGGAAGTCTACGATCAAATCATGCGCGAGACGCTGGGGTTGTCATGACACGCGCATCCGAGTCCACGGCCGCCGAGCATTACATCATCAGCTACGGCAAAAGCGGCGGCCTGGGCAGCTTCAGCACGCCTGAGCCGCTCACCCTCGATAGGGGCGACCGAGTTGTCATCGACAGCCCGCGCGGCCGAGAAGTCGGCACGGTGCTTTGCCCGGCGAGCGTCCGCCAGGCGCGTCTTCTCGGGGCGGTCGCCTCGGGGACCATTGTCCGCCCCCTCAGTGTCGCCGATCAAGTCACTTTGGAATCATCTCAGACGCTCAGCCAACAGCTATTTGACGCCAGCCGCCAGCTGGCTTGCGAACGCGAATTGCCGCTGGAAATCCTCGACGTCGATGTGTTTCTCGAAGGCCAGGCCGTCGTGCAGTTTATTGGTGCTGACGTGCCAATGCTAGATACGTTCGCGCAGGCGCTCGGCAACCGCTTCCAACTCGGCATTCGCCTGGAAAACCTGGCCCTGCCGCAAGAGCCCGCCGAAGCGCACGGCTGCGGCAAGCCCGATTGCGGCAAGACGGACGGCGGCGGCGGTTGCTCGACGTGCAGCACCGGCGGCGGCTGTTCGTCGTGCGGCTCTGGGGCGACGGATTTGAGGCCTTATTTCAGTCATTTGCGGGAGCAGATGGACACGGCGCAGCGGACGAATCTGCTTTAGGCCGGTTTACACTTCAATTGAAGTGTGGGACGGCTCTCCTGAGCCGTCCGTCAGCCGGACCGCTCAGGAGCGCCGTCCCACGAATCGACGGTCTACTTGGCATCCAGCCTCTTGATCTGCACATTCCGAAACGCCACCGGATCATTGTGGCCGGCAAAGCCAAAATGGCCGCTGGTGCGCGTCTTACCTGGATGCGGACTGTTGGCCATGTAATTGTTCACTTGGCTCACGTCCGCATCGACGATGACGGTGCCATTAAGTTCCACACGAATCTTGGGGCCTTTGACGGTCACTTCCTCGAAGTTCCATTCGCCGACAGGCCGGAGATAGCCGCGTTGGGCGGGCACGATGCCGTAGATCGAGCCGTTGTATTGCCGCGGATCAAGCTTGGCGTATTGCTTGGCGGAATCATCCAGGACTTGAATCTCGCACATGCCGACGTACGCCGTGTCGCCCTGACCTGGATAGCGGATGGCCAGGCCGTTGTTGCCCGCGGGCGGCAGCTTGTATTCGACGCGAGCCACGAAGTCGCCGTACTCTCCCTTGGTGTAGATGGTGCCACCCTTTTTGGGCTTGCAGACGATGGCGCCGTCGATGATTTGATATTGGTCGATCGGCCCGGCCCAGCCCGTGAAGTCGGTGCCGTTGAAGACGCTCTCGAAACCCTTGGTGCCGTGCTTGCTGAGGATGGCGTTCGCTTCCGCTGACGGAATCTCACGAATGTAGACGTTCCGCCAGCGGATTTCGCCGCCATGCGTCTGGAGTTGGATGGGCCAGGCCTTGGGCAACGGCTTTTTGTGGTTCCAGAAGTTTTCCAGGCGAGCGTTGTCCACGACGAGCTTGTCGTTGAGATAAACGGTGACGCGCTCGCCGACCATCACGATGCGAAAGCTGTTCCACTGGCCAAACGGCTTGTCCGCCAAGACGAGTGGGTCCTTGCCTGCAGCGCCGGGGCTGTTGTTCCACAGGCCGCCGCTCCCCTTGTCGGCGCCGATGTCCCACTTGCCGCCTTCCTTGGTGTAATCCCAAATCTGCACCTGGGGCGTGGCCCGCAGGTAAATGCCGCTGTCGGCCTTGGGCACCGTCTTGTAGTCGATGAGCAACTCGATGTCGCCATAATCCTTGTCGGTCGTCAAATAAGCACCGTTGCCGTCGTTGACGAGTTCGCCGTTGTCCACGGTCCAATGCTTCTTGGCGTCTTGAGTCCATTTCGCAAGGAGGCGCGGACCGCTCCGCCTCGCTCATGGCCGCGAGCTTGTAGGGATCATAATGCGGCATGCCGTGCCAGTTGGTGAGATCCTTGCCATTGAACAACGCCGTGAAGCCGCGCGGCGGCTGCGGTGCCTCGGCGCGAGCGAAATCTGCTCCGGCAAACAGCAAAACAACTGCAAGGACGCGCGGGCAGAGGTATAGAGCGGCGTGTGGCATGGATCGATTCCTCAACGAAAAGAGAATGGAGAGAGTCAGGCAGACCGCCAGCATAACCGATACGCGCGCTGCATGAAAGAGCCGCGCGCCGAAAAATCTCGTCACCAGGCTCCGCCTGGTGACGGCACTGTCTGGCAGGCTCCGCCTGCACGAAAATCGCCCAAGCTGCGAAATACGCGCGGGTAGTGTGGTCGGAAAACGAGGCGGAGCCTCGTGGGCAGTGCGTGACCAGGCGGAGCCTGGTCACGAGATCCTTCGAGTTACAGGCAAACGGTCGCGGCTAATTCGCGGCTCTTTACGGCGCTACTCGGCTGCACCTCCCCAGCAAAAACCACTAAAATAGCCGGCGATAGCTATTGTCTCGCATGGAGTATCGCAATGAACAACCTGGCCCTGATTATCACCTTGAGCGCCTTGGCACCGGTGGGCGGCAACGATGCCACGAGCGCAGCGGAGCGTGGCCGTATCGCCCTGACAACTCGGCTTTTCACCCCCGCGATCTGGACGACCGCCGGCTACAAAAACGCCTGGCAATACTGGCAGCCACCGCTTAAAGAAGCGCCGCGCGACTATGACCAGGCGTTCCGCGAGCATTACGGTCTGCACCCCGGCCTTACGAGAACGGCGATTTACCCATGGGCCTGCGCGGGGCACTCGCTGCTTATCAAGAACGCGATGGCCTACGATTGCATGCTGTGCCATGCCGGCTCCATCGCGGGCAAGAGCTACCTTGGCCTGGGCAATTCCGCGCTGGATTTGCAGGCGGTGTTTGAAGAGATCGGCAAGGCATCGGGCACGCTGGGGATGACGCCGATTCCGGTTTCCAATGTCCGAGGCACCTCCGAGGCCGGTTCCGCCGCGGTGTTTCTCCTGTCGCTGCGCAACCCCGATTTGTCGCTGCGCTCAAGCGCCTGGATTTGGGACTGCATTTCGACCTCTGTGAAGACACGCCCGCGTGGTGGCATCTCAAGAAGAAGAAAACGATGTATCACACGGGCAGCACCAACGCCCGGTCGGTGCGGGCCCTGATGCAATTCATGCTTTCCCCCGCGAACTCGGCCGGCGTCTTCGCCCGGGAGGAAAGTACGTTCAAAGACATCCAGGCTTATTTGCTGACGCTGGAAGCACCCAAATATCCATTTCCCATCGACCATGACCGTGCCGCGCTGGGACTCAAGGTCTTCACCAAGACCTGCGCCCGTTGCCATGGCACCTACGGAGCGGATTGGACATATCCCAACAAGGTCGTGCCTATCGATGTCATCGGCACCGATCGCACCCTGCATGACGGGCTGAGCCCCAGTTGGAACGCGTATCTCAACACGACCTGGTTCGCCCATGAAAAAGGGGATGAAGGCTATGCTTCTGCGCGTGACCGAAGGCTATCAGGCGCCGCCGCTGGATGGCGTGTGGGCGACCGCGCCCTATTTGCACAATGGCTCGGTCCCCACGCTCTACGATATGCTCAATTCCAAGAGCCGCCCCAAGATTTTCACCCGCTCGTTCAAGACCGGCGTCGAGGACTATGACCAAATTAAAGTCGGCTGGAAGGTGCGCGAACTCGGTAAACCAGCACCAGCCAATGCCACGCCGTATGAACGCCGGCGCGTCTACGACACCGCGCAACCCGGCCGAGGCAACCAAGGGCACACGTTCGGCGACCGCTTGACTGAAGAGGAACGGCGCGCGGTTATTGAGTATCTAAAGACGCTGTGACACCGAGCGGATTAAAAAAACACCCTCGTCACCAGGCTCCGCCTGGTGACGCGCTGCCTGGCAGGCTCCGCCTGCACGTCGCCCACGGGCTAACGCATGCTCACGATGGTGTGGTCGGAAAACGAGGCGGAGCCTCGTGAGCAGTGCGTGACCAGGCAGAGCCTGGTCACGAGATTTCTGCGGTTGCGAGCGGAGCCGCGGCCTTTATCGGCAGAATCACGGTGAAATGAGTGCCGCCGTCGGCGTTGGCCTGGCAGAGAATTTGACCGCCGTGGTCCGCCACGATGCAGTGGCTGATGCTCAGGCCCAAGCCGGTGCCCAGGCCCGGCGGCTTGGTCGTGAAGAAAGGCTCGAAGATCTTGTCGCGAATGGCCGGGTCGATGCCGGAGCCATTGTCGATTACGTGGATCTCCACGTTTGGACCCGCTTGGCGCGAACGCACGGTCACCTTGCCTGCGTCGCGGCAGGCATCGATGGCGTTGGCGACCAAATTCAACACGACTTGATTGATGTGCCCGGGTCGCATTGCACGCTGGCCAAGGGGTCAAGGTCTGACTCGATCGACACATGCTTCCGCGAAGCCCGCAGCTTCACGATATTGAGCGTCGAGGTGATCCCGGCATTGAGATCGACCTCGTGCCAATCCTTGTCCGAGTCGCGGGCGAATTCACGCAAGTCGCGCACGATCTGGCTGATCCGCTTGAGCCCTTCCTTGGTGCGATCCACGACGCCTTGCCAATTAGCCAAGGTATACGCGGCATCCGTTTCGCGGGCATATTCTTGCACCCGGCTGAATGCGTCGGGCAAACCAAGAGTGCGCCTCCGTCTCCTGATAAAGCGCCAATAACTCCCGCAGCGCGGCGAAATCACGCTCGAGCACGGCCAGATTGTTGGCGATGTAGGCCAAAGGATTGTTGATTTCATGGGCAACGCCGGCAACCATCTGCCCCAGGGCGACCATCTTGTCGGCCTGTATCAATTGGCTCTGTGCTGTCTTGAATTGCATGCTGGCTTGGCGTTCGGCGGCCATCGCCCGTTGCAGTTCCGCGGCGGCTTCGGCGCGCTGCTTTTCAGCGGTCTTGCGATCGGTGATGTCGCGGGCGGCGGCGTAGATGAGCCGCTGGTTCGGCACCGGCGTTGCGTTCCACAACAGCCACTTGTAGGTGCCGTCGGCGCAGAGATAGCGATTCTCGAAGGATATGGTGTCGGCCCCCTCTTGAAGCTTGCCCGCTTCGGCGAGCGTGGCGGCGCGGTCATCGGGGTGCACGAATTCAAGGTATGGTTTGGACATCAGCGCATCGGTGTCCCACCCCAGAGTTCGCTGCCACGAGGGATTGAGCGTGCGAAAATAGCCGTCGAAGTCGGCGATGCCAAGCATGTCGAGGGTCATGTTGAAGAACTGACGCTCACGCCATTCGCGTTCCTGAATGGGCGTAAGCTCAAGCGGGCTGACCGTTGTGCTGCTGTCGAGCGCCATAGATATCTATTATTCGGATGTTCTTGTAAAAAGGGAATGCAAACCGGCGTTTGCCGGCATTCAAGGGAGTCGCATGTTCGCGCATTACGCGGATTGGGAATATGGCTGCGCCGCCTTTCAGTTAAGCGCTTTCATGGTTGCCATGGGAGCGAAGCTGGTGCCCGGGCAGTTTCTGCAAGTATTGCACAGACCGCGCTCCTTTCTCGTCGCTCTTGCGGGACAGCTTTTCGTGCTCCCCTGGCTGGCCGTCGCCGTCAATCATCTGCGCCAACCTCGATGCCGGCTTGGCGGTTGGCTTAATCTTGGTCGCGGCGATGCCCGGCGGCACGCTGGCCAAAATCTTCACCTATTTCGGCCACGGCAATGTGCCGCTGTCAATCACGCTCAGCGGCGTCTCCACGTTGCTCACGGTGTTCACCGTGCCGCTCATGCTCCGACTGCTCACGCGCGGGATGCCGGAGGAGATCGCCTTGCCCGTTCCCAGAATCATCACGGAAGTTGTCCTCTATCTACTTCTCCCGCTCGTTTTGAGCATGGCTTTGTGCCGGCGTTATCCATTTTTGAAGAAGCCATTGTCCCGTTGGGGTGTGCGCCTTGGCCTGGTCGTGATCGGCGTCATGATCATTGGCTCGCTCGCCAGCGGGCGCATCAAACCGGGAACGTATGGCTGGTCAGCGCCGCTGGCGATCATCTCGTTTTGCGTGCTTGGCCAGCAAATCAACCAACTGCCGTTTTATCTGCTGCGCTGGCCACGCGAGGATCGCATGGCCGCGGGCATGGAAGTCACCATGCGCAACATGAACCTTGCGCTGCTGCTTTATGCTTCGCTGTTCGCGGACAATCCAGCCATCGGCCAAGAAGTCTTGTTCGTGCTGCTCTTTTACGCTGCCACCGCCATGATCGTCGGCACGCCACTGGCCCTGCGCCACCGCCGCCTGGCCAAACGAAGCCGCGTGCCACGGCATTTTCGTGAGACGGCTCTCCTGAGCCGTCCAAATTCCATGGACGGCTCAGGAGAGCCGTCCCACGACTCGATCAACGTGTGACGATGCTCTTTAACCCGGCTCCCGTGTGTAGTAGGATACCTTTTTTAGCAAGTGGGATCGAAACCCTATGCCAAGTCTCCGTTTGCCCGATGGTTCAATCAAGCAAGTGGCCGGCAATGCCACGCCGCGCCAGGTCGCCGAGGGGATCGGCAAGCGCCTCGCCCAGGCCGCCGTCGCCGCCAAGCTGGATGGGGTCATTGTCGATCTGGATCGCGAGCTTCCCGGCGACGATGCCGAGCATACCTTCCAAATACTCACCGACAGAGACCCCGAGGCGTTGGATGTCTTACGCCACAGCAGCGCCCACGTCATGGCTCGCGCCGTGATGCGGCTCTTCCCCGGGGTGCAGCTCGCCTTTGGTCCGACGGTCGAGAACGGCTTTTATTACGACATCGACGCGCCGACGCCGATCAAGGAAGAGGACTTCCCGCGCATCGAGGCGGAGATGGCCAAGATCATCGCCAAGGCGGAGCCCTTCGAGCGTTTCGAGCGGCCCACTGCCGAGGCACGCGGATTGGTCGAGGATTTGGCGCAACACTTCAAAGTCGAGCACATCGACGATGACCTCAAGCAATATCCGAGCCTCAGCTTTTACCGCCAAGGCGAGTTCATCGACCTGTGCCGCGGGCCGCACATCCCACATGCCGGCAAAATCGGCGCCATCAAGATCATGAGCATTGCCGGCGCTTACTGGAAAAACGACGCCACGCGCAAGCAGCTTCAGCGACTTTATGGCACCGCCTTCTTTAGCCAAAAGGATTTGGATGCTTATCTGCACAAGATCGAGGAAGCCAAGAAACGCGACCATCGGACTTTAGGCAAGCAGCTCAAGCTATTCACCATCAGCCAAATGGTGGGCAGCGGCCTCATCCTGTGGATGCCCAAGGGGGCCACGGTCCGCGGCCTCTTGGAAACCTTCATCAAGGATGAGTTGCTCAAACGCGGCTACGAGCCGGTCTACACGCCGCACATCGGCCGCCTCGAACTCTACCGCACGAGCGGCCATTTTCCGTATTACCGCGATGCCCAGTATCCGCCCATTTACTTCCACCCCGCGGCGCTGCTTATCGATCTCGCCTACTACCGCATGAGCGCCGGCGAACTCGATGACAAAAAGGAACGAGAGTTCGCGGATTTCCTCAAGCTGGCGCAGATGCATCCGATCGGCTACGAAGAGGCCAAAACGACCGATGACAAGTTGTTGACCATTCACAAAGCCGTTTTGTCGGTCATCGATGCCTTCAGCGATTTGCAGCGGCAGCTGGGCGCATATCGCCAGGCCGCCACGTATCCCGAGCGTGCCCGCGTACTCTGGGGCTGGCTGTCGAACCAGGAAGGTTACCTCCTGAAGCCTATGAACTGCCCGCATCACATCAACATCTACAAGGCAGAGCCGCGCAGCTACCGCGATCTGCCGGTGCGGCTCGCCGAATTCGGCACGGTCTATCGCTTCGAGCAAACCGGCGAGCTCAACGGCATGACCCGAGTGCGCGGCTTCACGCAAGATGACGCCCACCTGTTTATCACGCCCGAGCAAGTCGAAAGTGAGTTGCGCACCAACATCGAGCTGGTCTTGCTGGTGCTATCGAGCTTGGGACTCAACGATTATCGGGTCCGCATCGGCTTGCGCGATCCGGCGCAGCACCAAGTATGTGGGCGACGATGAGGATTGGACCAACGCCGAGCGCGGCCTGGTTGATGTCGTCAAGGGCTTGGGCATGTCCTACACAGTCGAGCCGGGCGAGGCGGCTTTTTATGGCCCTAAGATCGACTTCGTGGTGCGCGATTGCATCGGCCGCGAGTGGCAATTGGGCACGGTCCAACTGGACTACAACTTGCCCAAGCGCTTCGAGCTGGAATACATCGGTGCCGACAACAAGTCCCATCGCCCGGTGATGATCCATCGCGCGCCCTTCGGCTCCATGGAGCGCTTCATGGGCATTCTGATCGAGCACTTCGCCGGTGCCTTTCCGGCGTGGCTGGCGCCCGAGCAGGCGCGGGTGATGACGGTCAGCGACAAGTTCGTCGATTATGCGCGTAAAGTTGAAGCGGAATTGCGCGGCCGAGGCTTCCGCGTTCATGGCGATTATCGCCCGGAGAAAATCGGCTTCAAGGTCCGCGAAGCGCAGCTTGAAAAAGTGCCGTATATGCTCGTGATCGGCGACAAGGAGCAGACCACCGGGGCTGTCGCGGTCCGCGCTCGTGCTGAAGGCGACCTGGGCGCCATGCCGGTAAGCGAGTTCAGCGCTCGGCTGGAACGCGAAGTGCGCGCGAAGCATCTACAATCTTGACGAAATAACGTCGAGCTACGATACCAAAAAACTCTTGGCGGATAGAGTGAGCAACCACCCCGAAGGGGTTTCATCTCCCAGCCCAGGGTTCGCGCAGCGTACCCTGGGAAAGCTAAAGCGGGCAGGAAGCTACCCCGAAGGGGTTGCATCAGAGGCTTCGACATCTTCCAAAAGGATGCAACCCTTTCAGGGTAGATACCATTGGCGTCGCGAAACCCAGGGTACGCTGCGCGAACCCTGGGCTGAGAGATGCAACCCCTTCGGGGTATCTTGCCTAGCTAACGTTTTCATGTTGCGAGAAATACTCTTGAAATTTCGAGGAATCGAAGAGTTTTGGAGCGATTGACCGGCGACAATCCGTTTGCATGAATTGCCGTCATGTTATTAAAATGATTGATAGCGCATCCGCGTCTTAGCACTTGCCCTGGGCATTTTTCTCGGAGAATCGGAACATGGCGACGGGAACGAGTTTCAAGCAGGAATGCCCGAGTTGCGAGGCGCTGGTGCCCGTCAAAGACGCGAGCATGGTCGGCAAAAAAATCGAGTGCCCCAAGTGCAAGGACAAATTCATCGTCAAGGCCCCGGAAACGAAAGCCAATGGCGACGCGGGCATCCCCGCCAAAACCAACGCCAAAGCGCCCGCCGGCAAAAAGCCCGCCGTGCGGACCCCCACCGAAGGGAATGAGGGAGCCGCCAAACCGACTGCCGTTGCCGGCAAGAAAAAAGCGGGCGCCAACCGCTTCACCATGGGCATCGCCTTGGCGGTGGTCGGCGTCGTTGTCCTTGCCGCCGCCGGCTATTTCATCTTGTTCAGCAAAGGAAAAACCCACCCGCCGCCAAGGGCAGCAAAAGCGTTGCGCGCACGGCACCGGCCGCCCTCGCCAAAAGTGAAGCCAAGGCTGCCAAAAACACGGGCGAGGTTAAGGATCCGGCGCCGGTGTTAACGCCGGTCACGCCGCGACAAGTCGACGTTCCCGTCAGTGCCGCCAATCTCGCCGAATTGACGAATCTTTTACCCAACGATAGCCAGCACGTCGTGCATGTCCCGTTCAGCGCCCTTTTCGACCCGACCGTTTCGATTGCCGATGCCGTGTTCCAAACGCCCGGCGCCCTGAAGGACGAATTCCTGCGGGCCAAGCTGGGCTTTTCGCTGTTGGCCATCGATGATCTCCTCCACGCCGAGCGCTATGGGAACGACGGTTGGTCGTTTACCGTCCTGCACTTTCATGACGCCGTCAATCAGGACGCCGTCACCAAAGCGCTCGACCTCAAGCCGGCGCCGCTGGTGAAGAAATACACGCACTATCGCGCCGGCACGCTTAACCCCTGGCTCGCGCAATTGGCGCGCTTTGCCGTTGGCGTTCCCCATGCGGTGCGGCTGCTGCCCCATTCGCAGGCCCGCCCGCTCTTCGTGCATTTTCACGATCCGCGGACCTTGATCTTCGCGGATGAAGCACCGATGGTGGCATTGCTCAATCAGGACAAGCACCTAAAGGCTACCAACGGTTCCGACACCAGCGCCGACCACCGCGTCGTCTGGGGCCGAGGGCACCGCGGCGCAGACATACGGCACGCTCAAGCCCGCGCTCAAGGCGATGCTCGCGCACATGGAAGAGCCGAAAGCCGGCACTAAAAGCAAGTTGTTGTATTGCTCCGCGACCGACTTGGACGCCGCGCGCCTGCCGGGGAAACCCGCCCCTGCATCCAACAGGATGTTGTGGTATCCGCGTCAGGTTTGGGACGCGACCTTGCTGTTATCCGACAGCAACCCGCGCATTCGCACGCTCGGCGTGGCCATCGCGCAAACGGACGCGCGCGGATTTCAAATGCGCAATCAGCTAGAGTGCCCGGCGGACTACGACGCCAGGGGGCTTGAGACGGAATTGGGTGAAGAAGCGGCGCCGGAAATGGCGCATTTCATTGAACGCCTTTTGGGCCACAAGATCGAGCTGGCGAAAAAAGATCAACCCTTGCTCGCCGATCCCGCCAAGGGCCCGCAAAATTCCCGCGGCAATATGGCGCACCGTCCTCCGCGCGGCACCCGACTTGTTCCCACTAAAGAAAAGAAAGTGGAGCAGGCCAATCCTTCCAAAATCACCGTCGTACAAAACGACAAGACCGTCGAGCTCACGCTCGATCTCCACCTGGACGCCCCGGAGCTCGGCAAGCTACACACGCTTGCCGGCATGCTGGGTAACGATTTAAGCGCGGCAATGGAAGTGGCCGGACGCGTCTGGTCGCGCCACGATCTGGCGCGTGCGGGCAAATTGCTGCCTGAAAAAGGACTCACGGATCGGAGCGTCCTTCCCGGAAACTATCCGCCGGGCGCGTTTCCGCGCTCGGCCACCAGTTCCCAGCGTTCCAACCGCTCGCCGATGCAACGCATTGGTTGGATGGCTGGGCTGCTGCCGTTTCTCGGCGAAGAATCGCTTTACGGCAAGATCCATTTCAACGACTCCTGGCGCGACTCGAGCAACTGGGGTCCCGCGAGCACCTTGGTGCCCCAGTTCATCGACCCCGCCTATCCGCCAAGCACTCATTACCTGACGCGTTCCGATCTCCCCTTTGAATTGGCCGCCACGCATTTCGTCGGCATCGCCGGCGTCGGGCTGGATGCCGCCGACTACGATCCGGCCGATCCGGCCATGCTCCCTAAGCGCGGCGTCATGGGTTATGACAAGGGCATGTCGCTCGAAGAAGTCAGCAAGGGCCACGGCCTGGGCAACACCATCGTCATGGTGCAAGTGCCCCCCGACAGCATCGTCGGCGTCACCCCCTGGATCGCCGGCGGCGGCAGCACGCTCCGCGGGGTCCCTGAAAAGAACTCCGTTGCCCCGTTCGTATTTAGCGGCACTGCCGGCGACGGCAAGGCCCGGCGCGGCACTTATGCCCTGATGGCCGACGGCTCCGTGCGCTACATCGACGAAAGCGTTTCCGATCAGGTGTTCAAAGCGCTGGCGACTGCCCAGCAACCGCTGCCCGAGGGCTTTGACCCGGATTCCGTGGATAGCAAGACGCCGCTGGTGCCGGCACCGGCTGGTCGAAAAAGTATTCCGAGCGTTGCCGCTGCGCCTGAGAAAAAATAACCGGCGCTATGGATTGGCTTCACATTAAGCCTGGCCTGGCCCGTGTGTAGTCATCTCGCTCCGCGAGATGTTCCTTTCATCTCGCGGAGCGAGATGACTACAATCGGCCCTGCCTTTTGCTTGTCGTTACCGTGCTTCCTGTAATGTGAGCGTTGCCAGCAGTTTCCCCAGAGTGGCTGGGTCCACCGGCTTGGTCATGTGCTGATCGAAACCCGCTTCCAGTGCCTGCCGCTTGTCCTCTTCCTGTCCCCAGCCGGTCAGGGCGATGAGGAGCATGCCCTTGCCCCACCGCTGTTGCCTGATGTGGCGTGCCGCCTCGTAGCCGTCCATCTTCGGCAGGCCGATATCGAGCAGCACCACGTCCGGCCGAAACGTCGCCGCCGCCTGCACTGCCTCAAGGCCATCGTGGGCGGTATGGATATCGTGGCCCATTAGTCTTAGCAACATTCCCAAGCTGTCGGCGGCATCGCGGTTGTCGTCCACGACGAGGATGCGGCAACGCGCCGACCGGAGCAAGACGGTTGCCCGTTGCCGCTCGGCTCTTTCGATGCGCGTACGGGCACATCCACAACCGGCAGGTGGACTGTAAACTCGCTGCCTTTGTCCGGTCCATCGCTTCGGGCCTCGATGCGGCCGCCGTGCAAATCGACCAATCCCCGCACCAACGATAGACCGATACCTAGGCCGCCCTGCGAGCGCTCGAGCGCCGGGGCCGCCTGCGCGAACATCTCGAAGAGGCGGGGTAGATACTCGGGGGCGATGCCGATGCCCGTGTCCCGCACCGAGACGACCGCCTCGCCGCCCAGCGCCTGCACGCTTAACCAAATATGACCGCCCTTCTCCGTGTACTTGGCGGCGTTGGTGAGCAAGTTCGAGAACACTTGAGTCAGACGGATGAGGTCCGCATCCACATAGATTGGCTCGGGCGGCAAGGTGACGGTAAGTTCGTGGGCTGACGCCTCGATGAGCGGCCGACTCGCCTCCACGGCGTGTGTCACCACCATCGCCAAGCTGACCCGCTCTCGCTGGAGGTGAATTTTGCCGAGGGTGATGCGCGATACGTCGAGCAAGTCATCCACCAACCGGGTCATCTGCCGCACTTGCCGCTCGATGATATCTCTGGCAGCTTGGAGTTCCGGGTCAGTCGCGCCTTTCATGCGGAGCAACTCGACACCATTGCGGATCGGGGATAGCGGGTTCCGCAGTTCGTGGGCCAACGTCGCCAAGAACTCGTCCTTGCGGCGGTCGGCGTCTTTCAGCGCTTGCTCGATTTGCTTGCGCTCAATGAGGTCGGCTGCCTGCCGAGCTAAAATATCCAGTAGGCGCAGATCGCGCTCGGACGGATGGTGGGGCTTTCGCCAGTGCGTGGAGATCATGCCAAGAACCTTGCCGGTTCGTGAGCGCAGCGGCGTGCTCTGCACGGCCTGAATGGCCGCATGCAGGTACGCCGCTTGGTCGGCAGTGCCTGCCATGAAGTCACATTTGAGCACATCCGGCACGACGACGCGCGCGCCAGTGCGCAAAGCCTCGCCGCAGGAACATTGTGAATCGGCGCGCACCCACTCCCAGAATTTCGTGGCTTGCGGATCGAAGCCTCGTGCTGCCAGCAAACGCAGCTCGCCGCCCCGGCCGCGCTCGGGATCGAGCATTTGCATGCTCGCATAATCGGCGCTCATGACGGCGACGGCGGCGTCGAGGATCTTGTCGTAGATGCCCTCGACATTGCTTTGATGAATTAGCTCGGCGCTGATGCTCTGCAAGAGCTTGCTATCGGCCAGTTCCGCTTCGAGATTCGCTTGGCTCCGTTGCAGCGCCTCTTCGGCGTTCTTCTGGTCGGTGATGTTCACGAGGACGTTCACCGCCCCGACCAGCCTGCCGCGCTCGTCATAGAACGGCGTGGCGTGCGCCAACACAAGGAGACGGCTGCCGTCCGGTCGTTCGATAATGATTTCTTCGCCGTCGTAGTCCTTTTTCTCGCGGAGGCAACGGGCCATCCAGCACTGGTCGTGACGGATCAACGATCCGTCCGGCATAAAGAGCCGGAAGGACCCTCAGTAGCGGTCGAGCGGGTCGTGCCGCTTCGGTTCCCGGCCCCACGCCTTCACCGCACGCTGATTGAAGTAGGTGATGAGCCCGTCAGCATCGCAAATGTACGCCGCGGCAGGCATCGCCTCCAGCAAGCGACGGAAACCCATCGCAACCCGGTTACGAGCAACGTGGGCGACTGGCTGCTCGCACAGGACTTCTTCAGTCCGCGTCGGCGAGTCGTTCATTGCTCACCCCTAATCGGCTGTTTCGTTCACCATTGTTGGCGCTCTCCCAACGGCAGGATAACGCTTTGGCACTTCACTATAGCCATTCCCCGGCCTTTTGCAAACTTGCGAACGTTTTCCTGCGCCTCGCGAGATGCTCTTTCATCTCGCGGAGCGCGATGAGTACATTTGGCCGCGACGATTCTTAAGCACGCTATTTCCGATCGGGTTCTTCTTCTTTCAATAATCCTCGTCCCCGCGATTGCCGACGGCTTTATGCAGTAATTTCTGCAGCTCGCCTATCACCTTGGCATCGATTTCCATCTCGACCTTACGCTCGCTGCGAACCAACAAGGCAAATTCACATTCGGGTTGTGCGGTAAGCGTCTTTTTGAGCTCGCCGAGCGATTCAATGCGGAGTTTGCTCTGCCTGCCTGCCATTCTGATTCCTCCAGGTAAAAGATCGACTCCAATGGGGTTGTTATACGGCCACGAGAAAAGAAGAGGAGGATCGACTCCGGCTGGATCGCCGACGAGGATTTCGAAAGCGACATCACAAAATCGAATTGGCTGCTGAACCAGGACGTGGCGGTCGTACTCAACGTGCCATCAAACTTGTTCAAGGGCTTGGAGGTCGTCGAGGTCCTTCGGCCGCCCGCTCGCAGCTTTGTTCTTTTTCAGATCTTCAAGACCGATTAAGTTGACGCGGAGACCATCGAAAGTAACGCGAGTGCGCCGCGCGAAGCAATCATCGAAAGTGACTCCGGAAACGGTGGTCAGGATCTCAATCCGCAAAGGGGGCTCACCAAAGCGAATGATGCGATCGCTCCGCAGGAATAACTCTGGAATTAGATTTGGCATGGCAAATCCAAACCGCCTCAAAGTTTGAATCAATTTGGCAGCATTCTTGTCGGAGATGGCGACCCAGATGTCCAAGTCAGCGGTCGCCCGCGGATACCCGTAGTAGCCGACGGCATAGCCGCCGATCAGGAGATACTCAACGCGGACGGAATTGAGCAACTTCAAGAACTCTCTTAAGTCGGCCGGAAATCGCGGTCGGGCCATAGTTAATAAGCCGCAAGTATTCCATGTGCGCCAGCCGCGCGGCCGGGGATTTTGAGCGCACAATAATGCACAACGTCCGAAGGCGCCGTCAGGTTGATGATTGACATCTGCCGGCGGTTGATTGTCGGCTCGGCCGTAATGCGCCGGCCCGCGCCATTTGCTCCTAGTGTCGTTTTCATGCGTAAATATACCACACGCTTCTGTGGTCACCGCCACTCAATCGAGAGGAAGATGGACTTCTACAAATTATCCGCTTTAGCCAAAGGCGCGGTCTAGGCGTTCTTCCCGCCTGTGTCGGCCACGATCACAAACGACTCGATCTCCGTCATTATACGAGGCTCCTTCCGCCATGGACTGCGAGTGCAAGCTAAATGATCGAAACCTGCACTAGCAGGTGGAACCATGTAGCGTGCGGCTCAATGTCTATTCACGGCGGTGGTCGTTCTGCTTTTCATCCTTCGAATCAACTCGGCCCTCTGTTTAATCCCGCCGCAACCGCCTTGAGATCCACCACGGGCAGAAACAAATCCAGGCGCAACGCGGAATCGGAAGCGGTGAGCGC
The DNA here is from genome assembly GCA_963750865.1 of uncultured Planctomycetota bacterium. GTDB lineage: Bacteria > Planctomycetota > Planctomycetia > Gemmatales > Gemmataceae > CAVVSQ01. The sequence goes on along the minus strand of CAVVSQ010000001.1, from coordinate 1,095,247 downwards.
GAACGACGTCAGGCTCGAAGTCACATGCGGCCCAGCTTGCGCATGCACCAGGCCGAGCAGACCGGCAACCGACAAGTGAAACGCCGCCGTCGCCCTCGTGGTCTGTAGCTTGGCGAAACCCTCCGTCATCTTGGAGCCAGCCAGGCCCGCCTTGCCTTCCTTGAGGTTGACGAGTGCCGCATCGAGAAGGTCCGTCTCCGAGCCAAGCAGCACGGCTATCTGCTTGCCGTGGACGACGAGGCGCAACTTGTCCCAATCGGGGCCGAAGAGTTGCCGCATGGGACCAGCGGCAAGTTTATCTTTTTCGGCCAACTGGATGTGCACGATGTCCACGGGCAGGCCGGCACGCCGCTCGGCGTCGGCAACAAAGGCGAAGGTCGGGCGTACAAAGCGCGGCAAATCCTTGGTGAGCAGCTCTTGGCGGCGCTCGGCCACGACGGCGCGGATCTCCTTGATGAGCGCTTGCGCCCGCTTGGCCGTTTCCAAATCGGGCGGGTTCGCGGCCGCCCTTTCCAGATAAGGAAGCGCCGGCTCACCGACGAGCCGCAGGCGCAGCGTGGCCGAGGCACTGCGCTTGATATTTAGGCGCGGACAGGTCTTTGATCGCTTGCCCAAAGTCCAGCGCCGGTGTCGGCGTCTTTTGCGTTAAATCCAGCGTGCCATCGGCGATCTTGGCCAGCGTCCGCAGGTCGGTCAGAAATTTGGTGGGGTCGTCCGTGTCCAAAATGGCGAGAGCGCTAAACATGCCTAATTTTTTTTCCGGCGGCGCCATGTATACGGCAGTGCGGCTGCCACGCAACCGTTGCCAGACTTCGTTGAAGACGCCCGCGAACGCCGGTCGATCCGTCGGCGACGTGATCTGCTTGGCCTCCAAGACATCGCGCAACAGAAAATTGACCACGGTGCGGGCAAGGATCGCGTTTTTGGCGCTATTCCCGGCATAGGCCTGGGCGGCGAGCACATTCCCCTGGGGCAAACCGTTGAGGTCGGCGTTTCCCGAGCCCCGCAAGCCGGCGAGAAAGGCCCGCGCAGGCGCGTCCTTGTCGGTAGGAAATGCCGTCAACAACGTCAGGCCCAGTCCCTGGTCAACGCGCATGCCGCCCAAGGCGAAACGCAAGCTTTGCAAAGTCTTCACCAACTGGGCGCCGCTTTCCTTTTCCTGAGGATCGGCGGTCTTGCCTAGTTCCTCCGCGAGCGCCTTGGCTAATTCGGTCGTCTCCACTCCCAACGCCTTGGGATTGATGTGAACCAGCACATCCTTGTCCGCGAACGTGCCCCGCTGTTCGGCGCTTAGCTCGGTCTTTAGCGACGGCACACCGCGCAGTCGCTCCAACGGCGCGGCAGTCGCGGCCAGGAATAAGTGAGTGCCTTTGGCAAAAACGAACTGCGCGAAATTGGAGTTGGCGATCTTAATTTTGGCAATCGTCTCGCGCTTGAGCTCGCCTTTGGTGAAGCCGAAATTGCCGGCCATTTTATCCAGGTCGGTGAACGCCAAGGCAATGTAAAGGCTGTTGTTGAGATCATCCATGCCGACGGGCATGGTCGCGTTGTCAGGCCGCAAAAGCGCGGCGGCTGCGGGCTTTTTCAAATCCAGACCATCCTTGATGCCAAGAAACGTTTTGACGAAAGCCAAAGCATCGGTGGGCCGCAGCGGCACGTTGAGGCCGGTGTCTTTGAGAAGGGCGTCCGCTTTCGTTCGCAGGTCGTCGGCATCGCGTATCGCGATGGCCGCTGCGGCCTTGCTGGGGATCAAATCGAGAGTATCGATCTGTGCGCGGGCGGTGCCGCCAACGGCGCTCAGCACGGCCAACGCGATGGATAGACGCGCGCACATGGCGTTTCTCCGCAATATAAACTGAGGATGGGTGCTTGCTTATAATAACATACGGGGTTAGCCGCGACGCGCTAGCGGAGCGCGGAATACACCCCGCGCTCCGCTAGCGTGTCGCGGCTAAACATGGGGAATGAACATGCAAGTCAAGGTATTCAATCGCCAGGGCGTGCTCGTCGGCCCGGTGGAGTCGCCCCGCGTCGTGAAAAGCGACGCCGAGTGGCGCGCTCAACTCTCACCGGCGCAATTTCAAATCGCGCGCGGCAAAGGGACCGAACGCGCTTTCTGTGGCACGCTGCTCGACAACAAACGTCAGGGCGTTTATGCCTGCGTCTGCTGCCGGCTGCCGCTGTTTGCGTCCAGCGCCAAGTTTCACTCGGGCACGGGTTGGCCCAGCTTCTTTCAGCCCGTGGCCGATGAGAACGTCATTACCCACGTCGATCAAAGCCACGGCATGAGCCGCACCGAGATCCTGTGTGCTCGCTGCGATTGTCACCTGGGTCACGTTTTCGAGGACGGCCCCGCGCCGACCGGCCAGCGCTATTGCGTCAACTCGGAATCGCTGGCGTTCACGGACGAAAAGAACCTCGCCGATCTTGCCGACCCGGCCGCGGACTGATCTTAGGCTGCCACTCCGCGGCGGATGAATTCATCCGCGTCTCGGGCACGGCACTTCATTTGCACCGGAATTGGACGCAAAGCGACCGCTAAATCAGATCTTGATCATCCCCTTGTCGAATTGAAACGCTCGCGCCCGGAACAAGAAGTCGACGATGCTCCCTTCGTGCGGCTGGAGCCAGTTGAGGGCAATTGTCTTCAGCGGCCCGATGTTGAGGCGGTCGATGTGGATGGCGTCGGCCAGCGCGCGCTGGAACTTGGCGTCCTCGGTGATTGCCGAGCATACCAGCGTCGGGCCGATGGCATCCAGCATCTTGTCCTGCGGGCATTCGACAACCGTGACGAACGGGAACATGTATTCCTTCTTGGCGATGGCCCTTTCATGCGAGTCGCAATGGATGACCGTGGGCCGAAGGTAATCGCAGTGCGGTTTCTTCACCAGGCGCGGGCCGAAGGACGCCGTCATGTCTTGCACGCCCGCTTCCTTAAGCTCCTGGTCGATCGAGGCATTGACGGCATCCGCTTGGCCGGGCACCGTGAACGCCGCCAAGGCCGCCTTGGGGTCCTCGGGCGGCAGCGGCGCGACCGGGCCCATGCGGTCGGCGAGCGCCTTGGCGATTTCCTTGGTATGCCGCGAAGCCCAGACGCCCGAGCAGTTGATGCAGCCCCGGCCCGAGTTGACGAGCACGCTATCGACCATGATGTCGATATACTTTTCCCAGTTATCGACTTGGTCATCGCCGAGAAGGATTTTGCTGAAGCCTGGGCCGTGCGCCTGCACGCGCGGATTGCCTTTGTATTGCTCGACCGTGGCGCTGCCGCCGAAGATGAGGCTGCGCGGGCAATGGGCCAGGACCGCGGCGCCGACGTCGCCCATCCCGGGGTAGATGGCGATTGCCTGCTTGGGCACGCCGGCTTCGATGAACGCCTGGGCCATGCGATAGGGAGTCCACGGCTCTTGCGGCCCGGGCTTGAGAACCAGGCCGATTTGCAAGCGGAATGATCGGCAGCCATAAGGTGTGCACGCCCGGCGAGTTGCTCGGCAGCACCATGCCCAGCACCGGCGATTGCGCCTGATAGCTGACCGGGATGCCGCGCGCTTCGACGCCATAGCCGCGCGAGAGAATGTCGAGATCGAGGCCGCGCGTCAGCGCATCGAGAATCTTGTCCATGCCGGAGAGGACGAAGTGGTTTTTCTCCATGTTGAAGCGGCACATATGCTCGGGAAGCCCGGTGGTCGCCGACTGCATGCGGACGAATTGCTCCGGCGTCTGCGTGCCATTGCCGAGGGGCAACTCCGCTTTGGTGTAAAGGTCGGCCGCCTTTTTCGACCATGCCCAAAAGTTCCTTGATGGGAATCTCGCGCAACACTGCGCGGGCCCTTTTGGCGAAGCGCATGTCGCGCTCGACCAGGCCGCCGTTAGCGCGGCTGACTTCGGCCAAGACTTCGCCGGTGTCGAAGTGGACGACTTTGTCGAGGTCCAGGCTCTTATAAGGCTCGCCCCAACGGGACACGGGGATGTGCAGCATGGATCGGGTCTCGCAAAAGGTTTTGAAATAACTATTTAGCAAACTGGGTGTGGCACGCCCTGAGGTACTCCGAAGGGCGTGGACTGTTGGAAAACACGCCCTTCGGAGTACCTCAGGGCGTGCCACCCGACCAGCGTGTTGGCTAACCGCTTACTGCGTGCGCGGCTCTTTTAATACACGCCAACCACCGTCGTTGACGCGAAGCCATGGAAGGGCCGCACGCCGCTGACGCCGTCCCAGGGATATTTCGCCGACGGCTTTTCGCGCTCGCCTTCGTCGCGTTCCTGGAAGCGCGGGATGAACAGCTCCTTGGTCAGCGTCGTCAGCATCACGCGGCCCGTTTGGCCATAGCCGACCACTTTGTTTGGATCGTCGAAATCCACGACCTGCACGGCGGCGCGCGGCTGCGGGGCGTAGTAGGTGATCTTGTAATTGTCGGCGGCCGTCGGCATGTCGGAGGCGGCCAGGCCCATGAGCGTGTTGCCATAGGTCGGAGCGATGTAAATCTCCGGGCCCGAGCAGTTCCTCGATGGCGAAGCGGATCCACTGGCTGGTCATTTCCGTGCCGCCGCAGAAGACGCCGGTGATGCCCTGCTCCTTGAGACGTGGTGCCGTCTTTTTCGAGCCGGCCGCACAGGGCGTCGAGCAGCTTGGGGGTCGTGAACATGCACTTGATGTCGTGCTTGGCCGAAAGGATGGTGAGCGCCTGGTCGATGACGTGTTCCTGATAGGCCTTGAGGTGCTCCATCCAGCCTTTCTTGATGACCTTGACGACCCAGCGCGGATCGAGATCGACGCAGAAGCAGATGCCGCCGCGGAACTGGCCAGGTGCTCGACGGCCAGGCGCAGCCGGCGCGGGCCGGACGGGCCGAGCATGAGCCAGTTGGAGCCCTTGGGAAAGTATTGATCCGGCAGGGTGGCGCTGAACATCTCATAGTCGATGCGAAAATCATCGACGACGACGCGGCTCTTGGGAATGCCGGTGGTGCCGCCGGTCTCGAAGACGTAGGTCGGCTTGTCCCACAGCGCCTTGGGCAGCCAGCGCCGCACCGGCCCGCCGCGGAGCCAGTCATCCTCGAACAGGCCGAACTTCTTGAGGTCGTCGAAGCACTTCACTTCCTTGCGCGGATCGAAACCCAGCTTGAGCAGCGGGTTCTTGCCGTGCGGCGGCCTCCACCCAAAAGGGCGAGCCGGTCGCGGGGTTGAAGTGCCAGTCGATGGTCGCGCGGACATGGGCTGTCGAGTTGTTCCTTGGCTTGTGCGGGTGTCATGGTCATTGGGGTAACGCTTCTCCGTAAAGGATTTTCCAATTGTCTTGGGCCAGTTTCTTGAGACGCGGGTCCGCTAGAAAGTCCTGGCGCTGGATCGCAACCTTTCGATCAAAAGGTCCTTGTCGAGTTGCGGCTTAAGCACGGTAAGGTCTTGGAAGTCCTTGAGGCGGGCGCTGAAAAACTTGCTCAAGGCGACATCGTAAACATCGACAAGGAAAACGTGAAGATGATCGAAAACGTCGAACGAATGCACGCGGCTGCGCCAACCGCTTGGGAAGTAATGGGATTGCACATGGCCAAGCTTCAGGCCAAACGTGCTTTCGAGCGCAGCTAGTAAGCGGTGGTTTTCTCGAATCTCGCGGGGCACTTCGCCGACAACATCGATATCTTCGGTATGCCGGCTCAAGTAACCGGGAAGGATCAGGGCCACCGAGCCGGCAACGTCAATGCGGATATCGCGAGCTAGCTTGTTGTCCAAGATAGCCGAAAAATTCTCGGATTTTATCGGGATCGGTTTTTTCCATGAGCCGGTTCCGCAAGGACGGAAAGCCGATTTTATCGAAGCTCTCCTGGCATATGGTCTCGATTTGCTCGCGCTCCGGACAATCGCTGAGCCACTCGGCCAAGTCGTCGCTGCGCCCCAATGGAGGCGCAGCGCCTCGACGCTGTCGCGGACCAAAAGCCGTGTGCGATAATCCAGCGTCGCGTGGCGAACCTCGCCGCAAACAGCTTCCGCGAGATCGCGCGGATCGATCTGGGGCCGCTTGCCGCACCAGATTCCAGAGATCAAGGGTTTGCAGCGGCATGGTCATTTCTTGTCCGCGATCGCATAGAGCTTGGACTTCGTGGCAACATAAAGCACGCCGTTGGCGACGACGGGGGTGCCCTGCACCGTTTCCTCCATGTCCATCTGGCGGATCACCTTGAGCTTTTTGCCCGCCTCGAAGACGACGACCGAGCCGTCCTCGATGCCTTGGTACACCTTGCCATCCACATAATACGGCGAGCCCCAGAGGCCGGCCTTGAAATCGTGCTCCCAGTATCTCTGGCCGGTCTTGGCGTCCAGGCAATGCAGATAGCCGGCTTCTTCGCTGATGTAAACCAGGCCGTCGTGGATGGCGGCGGTGCTGAGCGTCGGACCGAACACCGCGCTGCGGCCCTTCGCCGGCTTCGGCTCGATCTTGCCGCCGTAGGCCCACACCAGGGCGGAGCCGTCCGTCGGCCGCCTTGGCATCGAGCGTCTTGGGAGAGACATCGCCGGTCTTGGTGGCGTCCACGCAGTAGAAATAGCTTGTCCGCGTCGGCATCGGGTGATCGGGATAAACACCCAGGCCAAGGTAGACCTTGCTCTCATGGACGACCGGCGTGGCGATGGGGTAATTCGAGCGTGACACCCGGCACGCGCGGCCCGGGATTGCACTGGAACTTCCAGATCATCTTGCCGGTCTCCGGCTCAAGACCGTAGAGGACCGCATCGCCGCCGGGAAAGATGATCTGCTGCTTGCCGGCGATGGTCGCCAGCGTGGGATTGGACCATTGGCCTTCGAGGATATTCGTCGCCGGGCAGGTCGTTTTGCCAAAGCAAGCGTGCCGTTGTGCTTGTCCAGGGCGATGAAGCTCGGCGCCTTGGGCGAGGCGATCTTGCCGTCCTCGTTGCCGTTGCTGGTGACAAGAAACACACGGTCGCCGACGACCAAGGGCGAGCAATTGCCGCAGTGGAAGGGGACGACCTTGAGTTCCTTCATCATGTCGTAGCGCCATTTGACTTTGCCGTCGTCGGCACCGGCGCAGATGACTTCGCAAGATGGGGTGACGTAATAGATGCGGTCGCCGTCGATCGCCGGCGTGGATAACAGGCCGTAGCCGAGCACCATCTGAAAGGTTGGTGCGTCGGGAATGTCGTGCACGATCTGCCAGAGGAACTTGCCGTCGGCCTCGTTGAAGGCCATCAGGACGGCCTTGTCCTTGCCCTTCATGTTGGGATCGCGCGGCTTGGCGTTGTTGGTGCCGACGATAGACTTTGCCGCGCGCGATCACCGGGCCGCCATAGGCGTAGGTGCCCAGTTCCGCCGACCACTTGATGTTCTTTTGCTTGCCCTCTTCGATGCTCCAGTCGGTCGGGATGTTTTTATCGGTGACGTTGGCCATGTTGCGCTGCGGCGTGCCGCCGTACATGGGCCAGGGGGCGGCGAGTGCCGAAGACGGCGATCAGCGAGCAAGGCGCCAAGGTAATGATCGCAGCCGGTCAGTGATTTTGATGAGTGAGCGACGATCAAGCGGGGGCGCGGATACAGTCATGGTGCCGTTCTCAGTTTTTGTCCGAAGCGTCATTGGTCAGGCGGAGTTCGGACAGGCTCTGGAAACCTATCCTACGGAACCGCTCGTGTTCCTCGCCACTCGCCACTCACCCTCGCCACTCATTTCTTGATCGCGTACAGCTTGTTCTCCGTCATCACATACAAGACGCCGTGGGCGGCGACCGGGGTGGCCCGGACGGAGGCTGCCCATGTCGTTCTGGGCGAGGATTTTCTTTTCCTTGCCGTGGGCGAAGACCCAGACGGTGCCGTCGTCGGTGCCCAGATAGACCTTGTTGTCGGCCCACGACGGCGAGCTCCAGATGTTCGCCTTGGTGTCGTGCGTCCAGTACAGCTTGCCGGTCTGGGCGTCGAGGCAATGGATGTAACCGGCGAGCTCGGAGGCATAGCAGAGCCCGTCGTGAACGGCGCAGGAGGACATCGTCCGGCCAAAGAGGTAATTGCGGCCAGTGCCCTTTGGGGGCCGGGCCGCCGAAGTGCCAGACCATGGCCGAGTTGGGATTCGGCTTGGTCTTGGGCGGGTAGACCTCGTAATCGGTGACGAGGTCGGGCGAGACGTCGCCCTTCTTGGTCATGTCGATGCACCAGAGGTGGCCGACGCCGAACTCGTGCTCGGGGTCTTGGCCGACGCCGATGTAAACCTTGTTGTCGTAAATGACCGGCGTGGCGATGAAATCGCTGCGCGTGCCCCGTGCCGGACAACTCATAACGTGCGTCCTTGGGATTGCAATCGAAGGTCCACAGCAGCTTGCCGGTGTCGGGGTCGAACGAATGAATCTTGCCTTCGCCGCCGGGGAAAATGACCTGCGCCTGGCCATTGACTTTGGCGTAGGCGGGGTTGGACCATTGGCCGTGCTGAATGAGCTCGCCGCGGTTGACGAGGCGCTTGAAAAAGGATTCCTGATCGCCTTGCTTGGGCACTTCGGTCAGGCGGACGGTGGGCGAGTTGTCCTTGCCAAAGCACTTTGCCGTTCGTTTTGTCGAGCTTGATGAAGCTCGGTGCCTTGGGCGCGGGCACGTTGATGTGCCCCTCGTCGACGCCGTTGGAAGTGACGACGAACAAGTGATTGCCCACCACGAGCGGCGAGCAGACGGCGAGGTTGTGCGGAAAGACCCCCAGGTCCTTGATCATGTCCAGCTTCCAGATTTCCTTGCCGCTGGCGCAGTCGGCGCACACGACCTCGCAGCGGTTGTCGACGTAATACATCCGGTCGCCTTCCACGATGGGCGTCGAGCAGATTCCTTCGCGGGGCCAATCCTGGACGCGGCCCGCGGCCAGCTTGAAATAGGCGTTTTGCCAGAGAAACTTGCCGTCCGGCTCGTCGAAGGCCATGATGACGCCCATGTCGATCGGTTGGCCGTCCTTGGTGTATTTCTTGTCGCGCGGCTTCATGTTGTTGGTGCCGACGAATACTTTGCCGCCGGCGATCACCGGGCCGCCGTAGGCCTTGGAGCCCAGATCGGCGGCCCATTTCACGTCCTTGCTGCCCTCCTCGACGCTCCACTCGATGGGCAAATTCTTGGCCCCGTGTTGACCATGTTGCGCTGCGGCGTGCCGCCGAACATGGGATGCTCGGGAGAGCTTTCCGCGAACGTGCCGCCTTGGTCGGCATCGCCGCCGACCGTGGGCTTGGCCGACCCGCCGTTGCCGGCGATCAACAGAATGGCGACGAAAACAGCCGCCGTCAGCGCAACCGCCAGCCAGCGCTTGAGATTGGGGAGAGAGGACATATGGTGAACTCCTTCTATTTCCAATAGACCGCCATTACCTGATTTATCGGGAATTGGGTGCCAGGGGCAGCTTGTCTGCCCGTGCTAGATCCCGCGCGACACTGCGTCCCCCAGCACGGGCAGGCAAGCTGCCCGTGGCACCCAAATGGCTGGTTTAAGTCGAGTAGCGCTCATTATTTTATTGCTTGTTCGGCGTGATGCGCACGTTAGCGAAGAAAATTCGGTCCCGTGGCCCACGTTGGGAATGCCCTGCACATAGCCATAGAGTGCCGGGCTGCCCTCCCGGTTGGGCCTGGAATCGGATACTTGGAGTGTCCAGTCGGTCGGCTCGGTTTCGCCGCGTTTCCAGCATTTGCCCTTGATGATCGCCGTGTCGCCTTTGATTGCCGTCGTCAGCTTGAGGCGATACCACACGTTCGGGTTGCCAGGGATAGTTGATGGTCCGATCGATGCGGGGCAAGGCATCCCAGGAGACGATGCGCAGCTTTTGGACGTTGCCGGCCAGTGTCGAGGGTATAGCGGTTGGCGACGACGCCCATGTCGGGCAGGTCGTCGCCGACCTTGCCTCCCCTGACGTCGGCTTCGATGGTGTAATCCTTGAGGTTGGGCATGCCGATGTAGGCGTTGCCGCGGGCGACGAGCGGGCTCCCCTTGTCGGTGACCTTTTTGAGGACCTTTTCGCCGTCGACCGTGCCGACCAGGAACTTGCCCTGCGTGTTGACCCAGCCGCCGGGGACGGCGCCATCGGGGATTTTGGCGAAATCTTGGCTATACGGAAGGTCGGGGCGATACGCGCACGCGGGCTTTGGCGGACAGACCTTCGGCCTTGGCCATTACGTAGCCTTGCTGGGCCGGCACCTTGGCGGCGACCGTCAATTTGCCGCCCGCGATCGTGCCTTTGAGGGCCGGCGGCGCTTGCTTGGCACCCTTGGGCAACGGCGGCACCGGCAGGCCCCATTGGGCGGGAACTTCCTTCAAGAAAGTTGCCGTGCTCGTCAAAGGACGCGCACCTTGAAGATTGGCACTCTCGCCGGCATAAAGCACGACATCGGCCGGGATAGATTTGCAAGTGGGCCGGACCGTTGCCCGCGACCAGCGGTGGGCTCGATCGATCTTGGGCTCGGGCGCCGGCTTGGCGCCCGTTGTGCCGATGCAATAGATCTCTTCGCTGGTGCTGAAGATAAACTCGGCCATTGGCGACGGCGGGACTGCCGTTGACTTCCACATCGGCGATGCCGACAGCCGGAGCGAAATACTGCTCATGCAACTCGGTGCATTTCTTTGGACCCGGCTTGAGGATGTGGAACTTGGAATTCACTTCGCCGATGTAGATTTTGCCGTCCGCCAGCACCGGGCTGCCTTTCGCACTGCGGCCAAAGCTGAACTTCCAGATCTGCTTGCCCGTCTTGGCGTCGAGGCAATAGAGCTTGCCCAATTCGTCGGGCATATAAAGCCGATTGCTTTGCGTGTCGATGAATGGGCGAGGCATAACGGGCCTTGATGCCGTCGCGCTTCCAAACCAGCTTGGGCTTGCCGTCCGTCACCTTGGCGGCATCGAGGCAGATGACGCTGCCCAACTCGTTGTTGTCCGGGTTCTCTTCGCCTTGGCCGATGTAAACGTAGCGAGCCGTCGACCACCGGCGAGCAGTTGATGGCCCCGGTGCCGAAAATGTAGGTCCAGACGGTTTCGCCGGTGTTGAGCTTCATCGCATAGACGCCGCCATCGGCGCCGCCGCTGATGAGCAGCTTCTCACCGTTGATCGGTGGCGACCACGGGGACGGAGTAAAACGTGTCCTTGGGAGCGCCGCTCGGCTCCGCCCACCAGACGACCGCGCCCGTCAGCTTATCCATCGCCAGGAAGCGGCAGCCGCCTTTGCCCTGATCGCCCCAGCTCGAATTGAGCATGCCGACGATGACCAGGTCGTCGGCGACCACGGGGCTGGTGACGCGCCCGCCGTAGCCGCTGATGCGCCCATATTCTTCGGTGAGCGAGTGCTGCCACAGGACTTTGCCGTCCCTATCGAAGCAGAGAAACGTGCCCTGCGTTCCCTGGGCATAGATGTTGCCGGTCTTGGGATCGCCGGCGAGATTGGTCCAGCCCAGGCGCACCGTGACGATGTCGGTGTGCCAGACGTTGAACTTGTACTCCCATATGAATTTGCCGGTGTTGGCGTCCAGGCACATCACCCGTTCCTGCGTCGTCTCGCCGTTGCCGAGGTGATTGATCATGAACACCCGGCCATTCATCACCAGCGGCGTGGACCGGCATCCATAGGGGGCTTTCCAAATCAGGTTGTTGTCCGGTGCCTTGGGATCCGGGGACCAGGTGGCCGGCAAGTCCGTTTCCGGCGAGACGCCGGTTTGCCAAGGGCCGCGCCAGTTGTACCAGTCGGCGCCGAAGACCGGCGTGGCCAGGAATGTCAAAGCGAGAACGAGTAAGTGGCGTCGCAACATTGTTGTCAATCCTTTCGTATCCGATACGCCTTCTTCGCTGTAGGACGGATTGGCAATCCGTCCTACGTACACGGCTATTGTCAAATCTTTCTGATCCGTTGCGCCTTCATCTCGAAGCGAGGCAACGTGCCCGGCGGCACGAGGATGACTTCGGCGCGAAACAGCAAATCGTCTCGTATCGCTTGCGCGATGCGGTCCGCCAAACCACCACCGGCATCGGCGCTCGGCTCGATCTCCACGCGCAATTCCGCCAGCGGCGCCGTCGTATCCACCGCGACGCGATACTCCGCCACCTCCGCGAAGCGGCGAATGACCCCCTCGAGCGCGCCGGGGTAAAAATTGTTGCCGCGAATCGCGATCATGTCGTCCGTGCGGCCCAACACGCCGCCATCCAGCCGGATATAGGTTCGACCGCACGGGCACGGCTTCGAATCGACGCGGACCAGGTCCCCGGTGCGATAGCGCACCACCGGACTACCCACGCGGTTCAAGTTGGTGACCACCAACTCGCCGACCACTCCCGGTTTGACGCTTTCACCCGTCGCGGGGTCGATCACTTCAGTGAGATAATCATCCTCTAATATATGCAGACCGCCCGGAGCGTCCGGGCATTCGATGGACATCGGGCCGACTTCGGTCAGGCCGTGGTGATCGAAGACGCGTGCTTGCCATGCCTCTTCGATGCGTGCCCGCGTCGCCGGAATGCAGCCGCCCGGCTCGCCGGCGACGATGATTGCCCGCACGGCGCAGACCCGGCGCATGCAGTGGCAGCGGCATTGGTCGCGCGCCACCTGGGCAAGATGAAGGGCATAGGTGGGCGTGCAAAAAAGCACGGTGATCCGATTGTCCAAGATGAGCCGCAAGCGCGCCAGGCTGCTCATGCCGCCGGTGGCGATCTTTTGGCAGCCAAGCTGATCCGCCGCTTCGAAAGCCGTCCAAAATCCCAAAAAAGGGCCGAACGAAAACGGGAAACAGAGCCGATCGTCGCCTGGCTCCAATTGCACAATGCTGAATATCCGAGCCCAGCATGCTTTGAGCCGCTCCCAGCTCTCAGGCGTGTCCAGCCAGCGCAGCGGGACGCCGTGCGTCCCCGAGGTTTGATGAAACCGCGTGTAGCGCGCGACCGGGTATGTCAAGTTGGTTCCGTAAGGCGGCGCGGTTTGCTGATCGGCGACCAACTCGGCCTTGGTGGTGAAAGGCAGGCGCTGAAGGTCTTCCTTGGTCTTGACCGCCTCGCGGGTCAAACCGGCGGCGGCGAATTTGCGGGCGTAAAAGGCATTGGCAGAAATTATGGCGTCCAGCAAGGCGCTTAACTGCTCGCCTTGCCGCCGAGCAAGCTCGGCGCGAGTCGCAAAGGCGAGCTCAGGAACCGCCATGACCCGGCCCTTTCAAGTGTTACCCCGAAGGGGTTTAACGTTCAGCCCAGGGTTCGGCAGCGTACCCTGGGTTACACGGCGCGATCGATTTTACCCCGAAGGGGTTGCATCTTTTTGAAACGTGTTGGCAAGCGTTGATGCAACCCCTTCAGGGTATCCGTCGCCTAGCTTGTTTTCCCAGGGTACGCTGCGCAACCCTGGGCTGAAAGATGCAATCCCTTCGGGATATTCATCCATCCGCTTACTTCGTGCGCGGCTCCTTCACGTCGTAGCAAAACACCAACTCCTGATCGCGAAGGTAGAGCCGGCCGTTGGCGATGACCGGGTGCGACCAGATAAGCGCTTGAGTGGAGGTTCGGAACGCCGTCGGCGCGGTGCCGCGCAGCTTCGACGATTCAGGCAGCTTGAACGAGCTTATGAGCTTGAATTCCTTGGGGTTGGCTGCCACGAGCCCGACCGTGCCGTTGTCGGTGAGCAGATAAATCCTGCCCGGCGCCGCCACCAGTGAGCCGCTCGTGCAGTTCAACGCTTCCTTCTCCGCCCACGCTTCGGCACCCGTCTTCAACTCCTGGCACACCCAACCGGAACCAGAGGAATGCCCATAGACATAGCCGTCCACGAGCACAACGCCGCCGTGGTTGTTCTTCATCACCTTCTGATTTTTCTTGGAGTATAGATCCTTGGCCTTGAACTTCGCATCCAGCGCGAAGCAATGGCAGCCGCTCACGCGGTTGTCGGTCGAGACATAGACCAGATTGTCCGCATTGATCGGGGTCGTGCCGATGTCGTAGCTGTCGCCCTTGAAGGTCGGCAGCGACCAAAGAAGCTTGCCGTCCGCTGCCGACGATGCCGGAGACAAAGCCGCCGACCGCTTCATCGTAGCTGTTTTGGATATATTGCGGCATACCGTGGATGGTCGCGGCAATGATCGACGAATAGGGCGCCTTGTTCGTCAGAGCGGCGCTTTGCCAAACGAGTGTACCGTCCACTTTGCTGAGGGCAACCAAAGTGCCCTTCGGCCCGCCGGGGGTGCAGACCAGGCGCGGACCATCGACGAGCGGCGATTCACTGTATCCCCATTCGGTCATCATGGCGCCGGCGAAATCCTTTTGCATGTTCTTGCGCCAAATCTCTTTGCCTTTGGCGGCGATGTCGAGACAGAGAAGATCGCCTTGGGCACCCAAAGCGTAGAGGCGGTTGCCGTCGATCGTCGGTGTCGAGCGCGGGCCGTCGCCCCAGATGTTTTTATTGAATGTGAAGATGGGCCCGATCTTGGCGGACCACAATTCGGTCCCCTTATTCACGTCGAGCGCCAAAACGATTTCATCGCTGCCGCGCGTGCCTAAAGTGTAGAGCGTATCGCCGACGACGGCACAGGAGGAATGCCCGCTGCCGGCAGCGCGGAAGGTCCACAAAAGCTTGGGGCCGTCCTTGGGCCACGCTTGCAAAAGATCAGTTTCGGAGGAGATGTCCGTGCGATCCGGACCGCGCCACTGTGGCCAATCGGCACCTTTGGACTGTGTCGCGACAACCAGGAGAATCGTGAGCGCCACGGGTCGAATTGACATGTCGGCCTCGGGAAATAGCAGCGACGAGGAGGCCTGCACGGACAAGCCGCCACGAACAGGTAGGTTGCAAATAAGTTATATGCGGAGCAGCAAAGGGTGCCAATGGGACTAGGGGGCACCGACCGTCGCGTCCATATTCTTAACGCTCTCCGGTAGCATGCGCAGCGTGCCGCCGGCGAATTCCAACACAACTGCATCCCAACTCAGGTCGATTAGGCGCCCTAAATGTCGCTCTTGGGCCGTCCTAACGACGACCTCTTTGCCCACTAATCCCAATAGGCTTTTCCAGGAATTCTTCAGCGGGCAAGTGTCGCCCTTTACGAGCCGATCATAGCCCTCATCCAAGCGGCACGATCAACCGCTCGGCAACCGCGCGTGCCTCGAGCGTTTTCCCCGATAGCGTGCCTAATGAGCCCCCCAGCGGCAATTCCGCCTCTGCAAAAAACTCGGCGGTTTGGCTCACGTTGAGGCCGATGCCGACCGCGGCCGCCAGCGGCCAATCGGCGTGCCCGGTGTTGCGCTGCTCGATCAGGATGCCGCACACTTTTTTGCCGGAAACAAGGATGTCGTTGGGCCACTTGATCGTCGCGTGGAGATCGGCCACTTCCAGGACGGTCTCGCAAACCGCGACCGCTGCCCACGCGGTCAAGACCACGGGCCGGCGCAGCGCGGGCGGCGGCATCACAATCACCGATAACAGCACGCTGCTCGCCGGCGGCGCCGTCCAAACCCGGCCATACTGCCCGCGCCCTGCGCTCTGCTCGTCGGCCAACAGCACGAGACCATCGTTGCCGAAGTCGTTGGCCAGCGTCAGCGCCAGCGAATTGGTGCTATCGACACGCGGAAATGTCCAGATGCGCCGGCCCAGGCGACGGGTGTTTAGATGCGAAATTTCATGAGGCGGGATCATATCCATAGACGGCCTGGCGGATGCAACTGCACATCAAGGGTGCCACGGGCAGCTTGTCTGCCCGTGCGGGGACTCCGCTCCATCGGGTTCACACGGGCAGACAAACTGACGGTGGCACCCGTGTGATTCGATTCGTGATGCTATATTTAATGCGAATCTCCGAGTTGGTAATCCAGAGCGATGTCCAGCGCCGGTGCCGAATGCGTCAACGCGCCGACGCTGATACGCTCCACGCCGGTCTCGGCAATGGTGCGCACGGTTTGCAGGTTGACACCGCCGGAGGCTTCGAGCAGGATGCGACCCCCCCCGGCCCCCCCTTCGTGAGGGGGGGAGGGAGTGTGGCTCAAAGGGGAGAAGGCAAGGCGCGCGTTGCGTAGCGCGACGGCTTGGCGCAGCATTTCGATCGGCATGTTGTCGAGCAACACAATTGATGGGTTAACTGCCAGGGCTCGTTCAAGCTGGTCGAGGTTATCGACTTCCACTTCGACGCACACGTGGCGCTGTTTATATCCAAGGGCAGCCTTCACCGCCGCGGCGACCGCGGCCAGTCCTTGGTTCAGCGCGGCCATATGGTTGTCTTTGATCAGTACGGCGTCGTAAAGGCCCAGGCGGTGATTGTGGCCGCCGCCGCAGCGGACCGCGTACTTCGCCAGCAATCGCCAGCCGGGGATCGTCTTGCGCGTATCCAGTATTTGACAAGGCAACCCGGCTACCGCATCGACATACTGCCGGGTGAGAGTGGCGATGCCGCTCAGATGTTGGAGAAAATTGAGGGCCGTCCGCTCGGCGGCCAAGATGCCGCGCATCGGACCGGAGAGCGTGGCGATGGCGTCGCCCGCGGCCAAGCGACTGCCGTCTTCGACAAGGGATTCCAGCCGCAACTCCGGATCGATGGCCTCGGCAACCAGCGCCGCCGCCGGCAGTCCGGCCAAAATACCGGGTGCGCGGGCGACGAAGACCGTGGCCGCTTGCAGATTCGCCGGGATCACCGTTTGGCTGGTGATGTCCCCCTGTGTGCCCAGGTCCTCCTCAAGTGCCAGCGCAATCAAGCGGCGGCAGGCGTCGGTCTCCTCGGGGAAAATGACATTTATTCTCCCACGAACGGATTGGTCCGTCTCTCATGTTCGATAGTCGTGACCGGACCGTGGCCAGAGTATATTTGCGTATCCGGCGGCAGCGTGAATAGTTTGGTGCGGATGCCCTGGACAAGAGTCGCCATGCTGCCGCCCGGAAAGTCGGTGCGGCCGACGCTGCCGCGAAACAGAACGTCGCCGCTGAAAGCCCGGCACGGGGCGCCGCGATAAACGAAGGCGATGTGGCCCGGCGAATGGCCGGGAATGTCCAAAACCTCCAGCCGAATGCCGGCCAAGTCGAGAACATCGCCTTCGCGCACCAGGCGATCCGCCGGCGGGCTGGTGATCGGCAAGCCGAACGGGGCGCTCAAATTAAGGTTGGCGTCGGTCAACAGACGCGGCTTCGTTGACGCCGGTGATGATCGGCGCTTTAGGATACGCTTGCTTGAGGGCTTCGTTGCCACCGATGTGATCGGCATGGCCGTGGGTGTTGAGAATGGCCGCCACGTCAAGGTTGCGTTCACGCAGAAAGCGCAAGATCAAATCGGGCTCGAGCCCCGGATCGATGACCAGCGCGTCGCCCGTCCCGGTTGCCAGACGACGTAGGTGTTTTCCTCGAAGGGGAGCGAAACGATTGCGTGAACTTGTAACGTGTCGGACATGATGGTCTCGAATAGCCGCGCTCAGCCGGTCAGCCGCCGCAGAAACTTGATCGCCGCCGCCAATTCGGCCACCGCATTGGGATTTGGTTTTTGGTCGATGACGAGCCAACCATGGTAACCGATCTCCTCGAAGGTCGCGAGCAAATGCATCCAGTCGATGTCGCCGTGCCCGAGCGGAACTTCGCGTGCCCCTTGATCGGCGCTATCCTGGCGAGCATCGGTCGCATGAACCATGGCGAGATGTCTGCCCAAGGCGCGGGCCGAAGCCGCCGGGTCGTGGCCATTGCTGAGCAGATTCCCCGGATTGAGGCACGCGGCCAAGCTGCCGCTGTCGAAATCGCTCCAGATAACCTGGCGACGACGGCACCGTCGTTCAAGGCCGGTTTCGAGTGCCAGGCGGGCGCCGATGCGGTCGCCGTGGCCGCCCAGCGCCGTCAGGGATTCTTTTAAAAGTGGCTGCCCGAGGATCGTCAGCGTCGTCGGTGATCTTGCCCGGGTGAACGACCGCCAAGCGGGGCCCCAGATCGAAGCTGAGCGCCAAGACATCGCGAATCAGGTCGAGGCGCTGTTGTTGGTTCTCGGCGACATCCAGGCCGCGCGCGCAATGGGCAGCCGACAGCGGTCAACTCGAGATCGTGGAGCGCAGCAAGTGCCGCAACTCGCGCCGGCCGGTCTGCGACAGCGTCTGCGGCGCCAAGGGGCCGACGGCGTCGATCTCGACGCCCGCCGCGCCGATCTTCTGGGCATCCGCCAGCGCCCGCCGCAGCGGCACGCCCAGGGCTTTCAAACAAACGCCGATCTTGAGTCGCGGCATGGATTCACGGTTCGCGCACGAAATGCCAATTCCGCGCGGCTGAGTGTTAGGGATACGGTGCCGAATTCATGCGTGCCATATTCGTGCGTGAAAAAGCGAAACGGCCGGGCCAGCTCACGGAAGACCGACCCGGCTAGGCACACGGTCCCCCACTTGGGGCTGCGGATCTTCATGTGCCGGCGATAGCTCTCGACGGTCACGGCCCGGAGAAGATAGCGCTGCTCGCGCCAGGTCCACAAGTCGAGCGTGTCCTGCCGGCAACGCCACGGTTGGCCCGATGTGGTAGAGAAAGACGAACAAGCCCACCGAGCCCGGACCAAAGAGACGTATCCACTGGGCCATGCCGGCCAAGTCCTCTTGCGTGGACCAATTTTCCCAGACATAGCGCTCGCGGCCCGCCGGCCCGCCGGGAAATTGGCGCCCCTTGACATCGACCAAGCAAGCGGGTCCCCGCTGACCCAGGACGATGAAATCGAGGCTCTTGATGGGCGTGGCGCCCCACAACGCCCGCCGCGTCTCATCGACGGCCACGGTGCACAGGCCGTGGTGCTGCAGATACGCCTCGAAAGCGGCTTCGTAGGGATTGCTGCGATCCATGGCCGTCTCCGTTGCATAAGAACACTAACCACAGAGTCACCGAGGGCACAGAGAAAAACGCGGGCAAATGCGAAAATAGGACGCTGAACCAATCTTATCGCGTTTATTGTCTTATTTCTTCCCATTCTCTGTGTTCTCTGTGACTCTGTGGTTAGATTGGATTATTTGACCGATCGAGTTGAGTCAGCGAGAGCTTCAAGTGCCGCGATCACCTCCGCCTCCGCCACCGTCTTTTCCTCGCGCCGGCCAAGTCCTTGATCTTCCAGACGCCCTGGGCGAATTCGTCGGGCCCGGCGATCAGGGCGACTTTGAAGCCGCGCTTTTCGGCGAACTGAAGCTGGGCGCCGACCTTTTTCGCTTCGGGATACACCTCGACGCCGATGCCGGCGGCACGGACGGCGCGGGCCATGCGCTCATAATCGCCCCAGGCGGTCGGCGCTGAACTGCACCATGAGCACGGGCGCCGGGGTGGCCACGGAGTCCAGCAGCTTGAGCTCTTCCAGGGCGGCCAACAGCCGATCCAGGCCGAGCGAAGCGCCGACGCCCGGCAACGGCTGCTTGGTGTAAAGGCCGGCGAGATTGTCGTAGCGGCCGCCGGAGCAGACGCTGCCGATCGCCGGGCAGGTCGCCGAGAAAGGTTTCGTAGACCGTGCCGGTGTAGTAATCCAGGCCGCGGGCGATGGCCAGGTCGAGCTTGATGGCCGCCGCCGGCAGACCCGGCGGCGCGCGTGGTGGCCAGCAGTTGGTCGAGCCGGCGGATGCCCTCGGCGGCCTTGGCGTTGGTGCCGAACTCGCGACCGCAGGCGTTCGAGGATCTCGCTCGTTGGCGCCGGTCATCGCGGCGAGGCTCAACAGACGCTCGGCCGCGGCGGCGCTGACGCCGGCCTTGTCGGCCATTTCCCTGCAGACGCCGTCCGTGCCGATCTTGGCAGCTTGTCGAGGCCGCGCAGCACGGCAGCCGTTTGCTGCGCCAGGCCCAACTCTTCCAGGAGACCATTGAGGACGAGGCGATTGTTGACGTGGATCGTGAAGCGGCCCACGCTCGAGCGCCTGGAAAAGATCGTGGATGACCAGGGCGACCTCGATGTCGGCGGCATTGGCGGTGGTGCCGATGGTGTCGAAGTCGCATTGCCAAAACTCGCGGTAGCGGCCGCGCTGGGTGTTTTCGCCGCGCCAGACCGGCCCCATGTGATAGCGCTTGAACGGCGTGCCCAGCCTGCCGATATGCTCGGCGGCGAAGCGGGCGAAAGGCACCGTGAGATCGAAGCGCAAGGCCACGTCGCGGCCGCCGGAGTCGGTGAAGCGGTAGAGCTGCTTGTCTGATTCCTCGCCCCCCTTGCCCAGCAGGATCTCCGTGTATTCGAGGGCCGGCGTGTCGATGGGGGCGAAGCCGTAGGAGCGGTAGACGCGGCGGGCCGTCTCGAGCAACTGCTCGCGCGGCATCATCAGCTCGGGAGGATAGTCGCGAAAACCCTTGAGCGTGCGCGGCTGGATCAAGGTCGGCCATGGTCGGAGACGCTGCCTCCTATTTGTTCTTCATGCGATCGGCATAGCGCTTGAGGAAGCGCTGCTCCTCGTCGGTGAGCGATTCCTTGCCGTGGTTGCTGGATTTTTTCCAGGAGCTCATCGACGCGGCGGGCGTCGGCCTCGGCGTCTTCCTGGCGCTTTTGCAGCTTGCGGGCGGCGCGGCGCTGCAGCCAGCGCTGCAGGAAGTTGGCCCTTCTGCGGCGCGGCCGCGGCGCCGCCGGCTCGTCGCGCTCCAGGCTGGTGTAGCCCTGCGAGAAAGTCGTAGCCGAACAGCGACTCCTCGCCCCCCGCTTCCAGCGTCAACCATTCCTGCTTGCAGGAGGTGTAAGTGAAAAATGCCAAGAACAGCACCAGCACCTCGTTGAACATGATCGAAACGACCAAGCAGCACGAACATGCAGATGAAACCGGCGAACACGGCATACAGGGTCGCCTGGCGATAGCCGAGATAGGGCCACAGCGCCGACTGGAACATCCGGCCCGCGTCCCAAGGGAAGCCGATGAGGAGCGACGTTGAGCAGGAACGTCACCCAACTCACGAAAAAGAGCCGGGCCAGCACCATCGCCGCCAGGTTGTCGGTCAAGACTGCGCATGCCGTCCCAGCGATAAAGGGCGATGGCCCCCCCTTCGTCCACGCGCGTCGGGTTCCAGAATGGATTCCAGGTCGGCCGATACGCCGGTTCCAGAACGAGAGCCATGGCCAGGCCGCAGCGCAAACAGATGAGCAAGTTGACAGCCGGGCCGGCGGCCGCGGTCAAAAAATGGGCCCGCGGCTGGTGCGGCACGTCGCAGGCCGCCAGGCCGCCCAGCGGCCACAGCAGAACCTCGCTGGCCTCGCCGCCCACCTGCCGGGCGGCGAAGCAATGGCCCAATTCGTGCAGCAGCACCGTCAGGAACAACAGGCCCAAGATCATGGCCATGTCGATCCAGGTGCCCGGCAGAAAATCCTTGGTGGTGACGCGGAGAATGAGACCCAGGGCCACGAGCGGAAAAAGAAAGTGCATCCGCACGGAGATGCCGAACAAGCGACCGATCGGAAACGACCATGAAAACGGATCACGCATGGCACGCACTCGAGGCTAAACGCGGATTCCTTAGCCCTCAGTTTAGCAGGAACGGCCGTGAATGCGAGTGGCGAGGGCGAGTGGCGGAGCGGCGAGAAATGCGACGTGAGGAGAGTGACGTGACGTGAGCGGAAAGTGTATTTTGGCTCGGCCACTCGCCACTCGCCACTCTTCTCGCTCCGCGTTTCGAGCAGGCCGTGCAGCTTGTTGAGGGCGCGGATCAGGTCTTCCTGGTCTTCGTCGGAGAGGTTTTGCAGGCGATCGACGATGCGGCCCACGCGGACGCCTTGGTATTCGAGAAGGGACTTCTCGCCCCAGGCTGTGAGGCAGACGTCGATCTTGCGCTTGTCGCGGGCATTGATGCGGCACTGGATGAGCGGGCGCTCGCGATTTTCCAGGGAGCGGATGACGCGCGACATCTGCGCGGGCAGCACGCCCAGAATACGCTGGATGTTGCCGACGATCATGGTGCCGTTGGCCTGGAGGATGGCCAGCGTCAGAAACTCGATTTCCTTGAGATCGCCCAGGCGGCGCCGGCCACGCAAGGTGGACAGGCAAATCTGGGTGACGACGTCGAACAACTCGTGGGCGATGTCGAGGCTGCGGTGACCGGTGCCGATGGCCATGAAAGCTCTTCCCGTCGCCGTCTCCGGGAAACCTCCAGGCGCTGGGAAAGCGGAGGCCGAGCATGGCGAACACGATGCCGCGAAACACTGCTACTTCAATGATAATCATTGACAGGGGGCGGTCAATTGCAAAGACGCAATGGTTGCGGAAGAGATAGCGATTAGAGCCCGGATAGGCGGGTTGTGACGGTTATGAGGGCCGGCGCGGCCGAGGTCGCGTAAGATTGGGACCTGCCCTTCTCACTCGGTCGCGGCGCAAGTTCTTAAGAGACGCGCGCTTGGGTGGTAGTTCCGCGTGCGAAAGCGCCGGCCCGGAAGCCACTTCCGCTGGACATGCCAAAGGGTACCAGCTAAAACGAAAAGCCCGCTGACCGGCAGCGCTCACCGGAAGTGCGTGGGAACGATCAAAGTGGTTCAGATGGAGGCGTCTATCATGTGCGTCTATTTTGCCAGGTTTTTGCTCGTTGCCACCTTATTGGCTGTTTGCCTAATTGATCGGCAAGAAACGCACTCGCAAGAGCAGGGCCAGGTTTACAATGCACCCCCGCTAAGCGGCCAGCCTCCAATGCCCAACCAGGGCAATCCCGTGCCCCAGGGAGTCGAAGTCCAGGCGCGCGGCCCGGTTCATGAGGCATTTGCCACGCCGACGGGGAGCCCAAGCCGACAGGAGCCGTGAACAAAAAACCACCCGCTGCCGATCGACGAAATGGCCCCCGAGGACAAACCGGAAGGCGACATGACCTGGATCGCCGGCTATTGGGCCTGGGACGACGATCGCGCGGATTATCTTGTGGGTCAGCGGTTGCTGGCGCGCCAAGCCGCAAGGCAAGGATTGGGTGCCCGGTTACTGGCGTGAACAGGGCGATCTTTGGCAATGGGTGCCCGGCTTTTGGGCCAACGCGGCCACTCAGGAAGCGCCTGCCCAAGAAGTGACCTATTATCCCGAGCCCCCCGCTCCGCCGCAGCTTGCCCCGCCCGGCGATCCGCCCAATATGGACATGATCTACGTGCCCGGCAACTGGTTCTGGTACGGCAACCATTATACCTGGCGCGCCGGCTACTGGACGCGCGGCCGGGCCGGTTATGTCTATATCGCGTCCCATTATCGGTGGACGCCGTCGGGCTATGTGTTTGTGCCGGGCTATTGGGATTATTGCCGTCGCTCAGCGGGGCGTGCTCTATGCCCCGTCGTCGTCGATCCGGTCATCGTCGTGGGCCGGCGGTTTGTGTACACGCCCTATTATGCCGTGCCCGATGCCTTCATGGTGGATGCTCTGTTTATCCGGCCAGCGACCTGCCATTATTATTTTGGCGACTATTATGGCCCGCGTTATATCAGCTTGGGCTTCGAGTCCTCCGTCGTCTATGGCCGGCGCCACTACGATCCGATCATCGCCTACCGGCGCTGGGAATACCGCGAGAATCCCCACTGGCTCGACGTGCAGATCAACTTGGCCTACGCCCGCAACAGCGGCCGAGCACCCGCTGCCGCCGCGCACGTTCGTGCAGAACACCACCATCGTCAACAACGTCACCAACGTTACCAATGTGACGAACGTCACCAACGTCAACAAGACGATGACGCTTGGCCCCCGCGAAAAGCGTCATGGCCGCCCAGGGAATCAAGAGCGTGCCGGTGGATGCGGCGGCGCGGGCCCAGATCAAGGCATCCTCGCAGGCCGTGCAGCAAGTGGCCATGCAGCAGCGCCAAAAGACGGAAGTCGCCGTTCCCAACGGACAACGTCCGACACAACCCCGTTCGGCGAGTTTCAGCGTGCCCGCGTCCTCGATCCACGCCTCGACGCCGGCAGCGCTACCTCCGGCCCATCACGGGAACTAGCCCCGCTACGTTGGGCAGCACCGTCAAGCCGCCTGGGGCCGCCACGACAAACTCGTCTAATTTGAAGTACACGGATCCCACCCACAAGGCGCCCGGTCCTTTATTGAACACGCACCCCGAGTTGAATGGCCGCAAGACCGGCCCGCTGCCGGCGCACCCGTCGGATTCCAAGAAGGACGACGGCAAAAAGAAGGGATCGTAACGGAAACACGGCCACGGATTGAACACGGTCAAACACGGATAAGACGGGAATTCGCACTTGTCTTTATCCATGCTCGATCCGTGTTCAATCCGTGGCTCTGTGTTTCCGCGACTTCCTCAGCTTGCCCTGAACATTTCTTTGGCGATTTTCCCCAAATAGGACATAACCCGTTCGTTCGCCGTATTGTCTAATCGGCATAGCCGCCGCTGCCAAGCTTCGGTCCCAGTCCGGTGCCATGGGCAGCTTTGCGCATAAGCGGCAGCAGCCGGCAAACTTGAGGCCGGTTTTCTGGCTTCTTTTGTCCTTGTCATTTCTCCAAAGCGCCGGGATTGGGCATAGTAGTGGTGAGGTTCTCATGTGTCGATCCAAACCCCAGCGGGCCGTGTCCGTGGGATAACCGGATCGGCGTGTATTGCAACAAAGGAGAAGGCATGGTCTGCCAACCCGTCCGAATCGCTTTGCTGCTAGGCGCCTTTACCGCCGTGACGGTTTCACCCGCGCGGGCCGATAATTGTGCGCCAGCTTGTACCACCCCCTGTACCCGCACCATTCAAGTTCGCGAATGCGTGCCCGAAACCTACAAGGTCAAGCGGACCGTCTACCAGACGGAATGCAAGACCGAGGTCGTCGAAGGCTTCCGCTGCGAACGCGTCCCCGAAGTTCGTGAACGGACCGTTTGCTGCGTCAAGCGCGTCCCGGTCATGAAGGTCGAGACCCGCAAGGTCTGCAAGAACGTGACGGAATACGAAGACCCGCACCGTCATGAAGACCTGCTACAAGACCGTGCAGGAAACCTGCATGAAGAAGAAGTGCGTCAAACGCGGTCATTGGGAATGCGAAACCGTCTGCAAGACGAACTTCATGGGCGTTCTCAAGAACCACTTCAACAAATGCTGCGACCCGTGCGATCCTTGCTGCCGCGAGCCGGAAACCCGGACCGTGAGCCGCAAGCACTGGGTTAGCTGCCCCGAGTATCAGGAATGCCCCGTGACGGTGTGCAAGAAGGTCTGCGTGCAGACGCCCGTGACCTGCAGGGTCGCCGTTTGCCGCAAGGTCTGGTGCGAGGAAAAGGTCAACGTCTGCTCGTACCAGTGCGTGACCGAGAATCGCGTCGAGAAGTACACCGTGTGCGTCGAACGCAAGGTCCCGTGCAAGAGCACCCGCACCGTCCGCGTGTGCGTGCCGCACGAAGAAGAAGTCACCTGCACCCGCATGGTGGCCCGCACCGTCTGCCGCGAAGTGCCCGCCAGCAACTGCTGCAACAACAGCTGCAGCGATAGCTGCGCGACCACTTGCTGCAACGAACGCGGCGCTCGCCTTAGGAGGCCTCTTGGCCCGCTTCCACAAGAACAACGATTGTGGCTGCTGCCGCTGAAAATTAGGGGCGAGGGTGAGGGGTGAGGGGCGAGGGAAACACAACACCCGCCAGTCACCCTTCCCGCTTGCCAACTCAATGTCCGGCGAGTGGCGAGAAAGATGCAACTTTCTCGCCGCTCTTTTTAGTGGTGAGTGGCGAGTGTTGAATGGCGAGAGTAATGCAACACTCGCCAATCCGCACTCGCCGCTTGCTTTTAACCACTCAAGGCTTGTTTGGAGCAGCTTCCACTTCTCCGCGCATTCAGGTCTTTTCTCGCCACTCGCCCCTTGCCACTAATTACGATGAGGTCGAGCCGATCGTATTGGAAACCGAGGTGAAGGTGGCGTTGGCGTTGGTGCCCAGCGCGGTGATGGCGGCGATGCAAACCACGATGATGAGCGCCAACATGACGGCATACTCGACCGCCGTGGGGCCATCCTCGCGGCTCAGGAACTGGATCGACGCCTGCACAAATTTCGACAACATGGCGATGCCCTTTTCCGGTCCAGAGAAAAAATGTAACCAGGAAGCATTCTGGAAGAGCTTCACGGCTGTTCCCAAGCCACGGTGCCGGGAACGCGGTTGCCAAGATGCTCGGTGAATAACGGTGCGGACGCTTGGAACGTCCGGCCGCCCAACCGAGCCGCCGCCGCCTCGTCACGTGGACCACTCCATTCGGTAACCTGGCAATCCCCGCGCACTAGCGGGAACCCATGGCTTTGCGTCCCACCCTTACGGATGGTTTGCCTTTGTCGTGGAACCGCGCCAAGGAAGCTCTCTCGGCATTTCCAATAACGGGAGGGGAGATTTTGAGCCTTTGAGGGGATGTGACCGATGCATCATCGGCACCAAGGGGGCTGCGGTAAGCATTTAGGTCGCTTACCGCGCGACTTCGCAACTCTAGGTTAAAGCCTTTAAGAAGTCAAATCAAAACGGCCTTGGCTCGGGAACTCACTTCGTCACCTTCAAAACGGCCGTGAACACATCGAGCGCCTGGCCATCCACCAGGACGCGGAATTGAAACGAGACGCTGCCATGGAAACTTTTCGGCGGTGTGTATGTGAATGTGCCGTTTGCGTTCAGCTTGAGCGTGCCGGTGGTGGGGCCGGTGCCCGCGCATTAATTGCACGGTCACTGTTTTGTGCAGCGGATTGTGGTAGCCCGCGAGCAACCCATTGGTGCCGGTTGTCGTCAGACTCGTACCCTGGCTCAGCGCATACGTCTTGTTTTGCCCCGGCAAAATGGCTTCGTAGGAGCCGATGTCAACCGCGGCGCCCGAGCGCCGCGGTTGGCCACGCTGATCGGTGGTCAGTCCCAATGACCCGGTAACGCTATTGTTACCGCGATCGACGACGAAGCTGCCGACGCTCGGGCGAAACGTTTGCGTCGGTCCGCCATAATTGCCGAGCGGATCGAGGCCCGGGTCGAGCGGCTTTTTCGTGGTGCCGACATAATCCCCCGTGGCCGAGCTGAAGCCGGTTGAGGTCCCAACGTCGCCGATCAAGTTGGTGCCGAGGCTCGCGAAAACGCCGTCCACGTCATTGTCGACGTTGGCGGCATTCTTGGCGACGATGGTGTTGATGAGCTTGGCGACGGGCAGGCTCAAGAAATTGTCGGCCAAGCCGCCGCCGCTGCCGGTGCCTCGGCTTGTGAGCGCGCCTTGGCCCAGGCCGCCGACGGCGGTGTTTTGGGCGATGGTGTCGTTGATCAGGCGCGTGTTGCCGAGGCCGCCGTTTTGGAGATAAAGTCCGCCGCCGGCAGCGTTGCCGCCGTCCGCGAGCAGGCCCGTTCCACCCTGGGCGACGTTGGCCGCAAAGGTCGCATTGATGATGTTCAGATCGTAATTGCCCGCCTCGGCGAAGATGCCCCCGCCGGCGGCGTCACCGCCGATGGCGCCGAAACCGTTGTAAAGCGTGCCGCTGCCGCCGATTGCTTGGTTGCCGGTGAAGGTGTCGGCGCTGAGGTTGTCGGAATACAAGCCCGCGCCGGCGCCGATGAAAATGGCTCCTCCCGCCGCGCTGGCCGTGCCTCCGAGCAAAAAATTCGTGATGCCCCCGCGCGGTGTTGCCGGTGAAGCTGGTGTTTTGCACGTTGAGGATGCGGTTGCCGTTGCTAAAGATCGCACCGCCTTGCACGGGATAGCCGTCGCTGCCGCCAAAGGCTTCGTTGGCGACGAATTGGCAATTGGTGACGTTCAAGGTGCCGTTGTTGAAGATGGCGCCGCCCCGATCGCTCGCCACGCCGTGCTCAATGATGAGGCCGGACAATGACAGGCCGCTTTGATTGAGAAACACCCGGCTGCGCCCCAGGGCGTCGATGGTGCTCATGCCCCCTTGACCGTTCATGATGGTAAGCGTGCCTGAGGGGTCGCTGACCAGAAAGGCGCCGGCACCGCTGTTCATCGTGTAGGTACCAGTCTCCAGGACAATCGTATCGGGGCCGCCGAGATTGTCGGCGCCGACAATCGCCGACCGCAGGTTGATGGCCGTGTAGTGATTGTTTCCCGTGTACGCCAGGCTGGCCACTACGCCGTCCTGAAAGCGCGCGGCACCGACAAGGGTGATGGTCGCCGGCACTGCGCGTGTTTCCAACAGTTCGACGGAAAGCCGGCAGCGCGTCTTTGAGCCGCGTCGTTGCGCAAGACTTTTTCGTGAAAAGACCGAGCATATTGTCCCCCCTTGGCTGGACCACGGGCCGTAGCGATGTGCGCACGGATGGGCCGCTTGACTTTATCGGCCATAACGATTTCGCGGCTTGAGAGATTTGGGGGGACAAAAAAAAGACAGGATCATCGAATGATCCTGTCTTCCGCGCGGTTTAGTGGTCAGCCAATCAGCAATGCGCCAGCGCTTGATTCACCAGCCGACGCATGAATTGGGCCACGGTCACGCCTTGGTCTTCGGCTGCTTTAGCCAAAGCCATGATTTGCCAGCTAGGCAGAAGCAGCGACAATTCGTCGACGTCTTCGGTGCGACCAGGCGGCTCCATTACGTGCGCGAGTTCCCGTGTGACCATGTGAATACCCAGTAAAAACACCCTTGAAACGAATTGAGAGGGATTTAGGGTAAACACAAAAGCAAACACCGTGCCAGGAGGGACAACGCCATGGTCGTAACCTAACTCCTTTAACAGAAGTTCTTTAAAAACAGCGCACCCGCGGAGCTCGCTATGAATAGCAATCGATCGCCCAAAAAATAGGCGTCCGTTGCTCACATTTAAATCGCTAGGCGCCCATAATACCATGCGTAATTCGCATGCTCTAATCGCTTTATTGGCCTTGATTTCGCCCATTCTCCTGGTTATCGTCCGCCCGCTTTGGTTTCAAAGGGGAAAAGTTAACGCTCGCCCGCATGGACGCAGGAAGCGCGGAAAGCAGCGACCTGAGTGGGCAAGCCAAGGACGGTAAACGAGGAGACAGGCGATGGCGTGCAAATCCATGGTCGGAACCCATTTGTTGATGGCCGCATGTGTAGCGCTCGGCGGTTGCCAAACGACGCCGCCGCCCCGCACAACTTATCCGCAGAGTTACACTCAGCGGCAGGGGCCCGTCACTTCGCCGCAGCTGGCGACGAATCCACAGGCGGCGTCGCCAAACGCTCTTAACATGCCGGCGACCGGCGTTCCAACCGGCACGCCGGTCAACGGACTTGGCAGTGTGCCAACAACTTCGTCCCCCGCGTCGGGCACCCAGTTCCGATCGACGGCACAACCCTTTACGCCTGCCGGTAGCTTCACACCGATGTCGGGAAGTGGTATGCCGGCTGGAGGAGTGGTCAGCCCGGCGACCGGCAGCACGGGATCGAATTTCGGCTCACCGGCTTTCGGCGCGACCTCGAACGGCCCCGCGTTTAGCCCGCCGCCCATCGCGCCGCCCACCAACCCGAACGCGCCTCCTGCTTTGCCGTAAACCGGAATAAAAGGAGCCGCGCACGCAGTAAGCGGGTTTTCGTGAAACCGCTTACTACGTGCGCGGCTCTTTACTTTCACTTCGCGGCGAGGCCCGCACGCGCTTCTTTCTTGCATGGCAGCTCATCCATGGTCGCGCACCCAGCCGGGAGTTCGGCCTCTTCAATGACCAGCACTGGAAAACCGTCCTTGATCTTGAAGCGCAAAGCGCAGCGCTCGCAGCGTAGGTGATCGCCGTCGAGGGCCAGCTTTGTTTGGCTGGGATTGAGCGGGCAGCGCAAGATGGCCAGCAAGTCCGCGCGAATCATCACCTTCTCCTGTTGATGCTCTTTAATCGTCGTCGTCGTCTTCGCCGGCTCGTTTCGGTTTGCGTTTGCGCTTGGGTTTGACGGGTTCTTCGATGTCGTCATCTTCATCCTTGAATTCGGCGCCTTCAAGATATTTCTGCAAAATGACGCGCGCTGATTGCAGGGCCATCGGCAGGCGAATCAGCAGGATGACGGTAAAACCGACGCAGAGCACATAGAGGATGCGCAAGACGCCCAGGGCGACGCCGGATGTGCCCGCCATCGAGAGCAATTGATAGGCCACCAGTCCGAAGGCGATGCCGAACGACAGATTGACGACCGCCTGGCCGTGCGCGATGACCGGATCTTCGCGCAGCGTTATCCCGATCGACCAGATGAAAATGCCCACGAACACCGGCTGAGCATAATATAAGCACAAAAACAGCACGGTGACGATCATTTCCCAAAACGGCGCGCCGCTCCACGCGACCCATATCGGCGGATCGCGGCCAATGTTGGCGTCGACCATCGAGACTTCCGGAATGGCATAGGGGACCATCACATAGCTCATGATGCCCAGGGCCGGCAGCAACTTGAAAATCAACACCACGAAGAAATTAACACCCCCCAGCGCGAGCAGGGCCTTGATTTGCCCCGGCATGCCGACGCGATCGGGCACCTTCGAGGCAATGCCATATCCGGCCATCATGATGATGATCTGGAACAACGTCAGCACGGCGGCGAGGATGTAAAAGACTTTGCCGATGCCCTGGAAACTGGTGCCGGTCACCAGGCCCAACATGAACGCGGGCATGTCCGGCGTCGGCACTTCGCCCGCGGGAGTGTTGACTTTCACCGTCATGGCGCTTTCGAGGACTTCGGAATACTCCGGCCCATTGATGATGCCGAACACCACGATCAACACGGAAAAGAAGAGTGCGCCGGCCCAAATGTTGACGCCGACCATGATGACTTGCAGACCGGTCCTGACTTTTTCCCACAAGTCCAGGTCCGAGAGAGTCTTGAGCTTGCGTTTGAGCGCGGGCAGCTTTTCCTGCGCCTTTTTGGGCTTGGCGTCTTCGCCGGCTTGCTCGGGCGCTTGCGGCTCGACGATCAGGCCATAGCTCTTGATGTCCTCCTGCTCGTCGTCCATCGGCGCGGACGGACGCTCGACATCCGGGGCGACAGCCGGCTCCATGGGAGTTTCGGCGCGGGGCACGACCAAGACGGTGCCGCACTTGGAGCACTTGATCTTCCGACCCGCCTTGTCCGCGCCGATCTTGAGTCCCTGATTGCAAGAAGTGCATCGAAAGGAGATAAACGCCATTACGACTACCACGCAAAACGAAAGCTGAGGACGCTTGACCGTGACCAGAAGATAGTAGACAGAAAAAAACGGGGTTCAGCAAGTGCTGAACCCCGTGACGAGTGGTTTTAACGATTATGGATGGCGTGTGACCTACCGACTGAACTCGCGGTCGGTCAGCCCAAGATTCCAGCGCAGGTTGGTGAATGCAACCTGCTCCATGAGCGCCCCGGTCGTCGGTCCCCCCGCGCGCGGCCAATCGTAATTCTCGCGCGGATGGGCAGCTTTGAGTCCTTGTCGAGATAAAGCACGGTGCGATAAAACTCGAATTGCGGCTGGCGCTGGGTTTGAACAATCTCCACGCGCAGGCAACGCCGATTGTCCAGCATGACTTCGGTGGTGCGCACCTGGCCGGCGCCGGCGTCTTTTTCCGCCTGGATGTATTTCAGGGCCTGCTCGATCAAATTGCCGATGCCGGCGTCATAAATCGTGTGGCGGCTTTGCTCCATCACCCGGCGATCGTTGAGGTCGACCGACACGAACCCGACCGCCCCTTTGATAAGCCCTTTCGAGTGCACGCGCATTTTGTTGTTGTTGCGGCCCAGGATAAACGCGGCTTCTTGGTTATAAAACTTGCTGGGTGCAAGCCAGCGCATGTAAACGCTGAAGGGCTGCGTGCGGAATTTGGCCTCGATGACATGCTCTTCCGAGAGCGTGCCGTTGACATTCTCGCGTTTGCTCAGCGTGCAGGTGTAATCCTTGACAGCCGTGAAGTTGCGCTGCGCTTCCACCAGCCAGTTGAGCGGTTCATCAAACGGCGAGGGCGCTGGGGAGCGCTGGGAGCTGGTGCCGTCTGACCCATGAGAGACGGCACCGTATCCACGAGAAAGCAAGCCAAGATCGTCAACGCTACAGTGCCAAGCCGTGTGCGCCATCTTCCGTGAATCATCGGCCGATCTCCATGCTGATAAGGCAACCGGGCCTTCCTGCGGCCACAGTCTAGCTAATTCCTAAAGGAAGTCGCGCAAAAAAAGAAGACGGGTTTCGAGCGTCGCATGTCAATCCTGGCAAGAAATCCCTGTCGCGGCAAATCCCGTAGGTTAGGTTTCCAACCTGACTGAATCACCCGCGGGATTCGGAGTACCTCATCCCGCGGCTTGAAATTTGGTGGATTATCGCAGGCCGCGGGATGACGCACTCCGAATCCCGCGGCTCTTACGCTCACCTAACGCCACCCGTGTACATAAACATCCTCCCCGATCATCTCCGTGGTGATTTCGGCCAAGCGCAAACTGTCGGCGAGACGCTCGACGCCCAATCCCGCGACCGCCGTCTTGGCGCCCAGTCCGCCTACGATCTTGGGCGCGATGAAGACATGCACCTCATCAATAGCTCCCGCTTCGAGAAAGCTCCCCAAGAGTTCGGCGCCTCCTTCGACGAGGAGATTCGTGCAGCGCTCTCGGCCCAGGTGATCCAGAAGGTCGGCGAGATCGGGAAGCCCACGGCCATCACTTTTGCACAGCAAAACTTGGCAGCCGGTAGCGCGGATGCTTGAAAGCCGCTCCTCGGAAGTGGCAGACGAAACGACCAGCAAAGTCGGCCAGTCGCCCGCTGTTTGCAGTATTTGGGAATCAAAGGGGAGCCGCGCCCGGCTATCGAAGACCACACGCCGAGCCCGGCGCGGTCCCTCCGGACGCGCCGTCAACAGGGGGTCGTCCGCCAGCGCGGTGCGGATGCCGACGGCGATGGCGTCCATGCGGCCGCGCAGCTCATGCGCGCGGCAGCGCGATGCCTCGCCCGAGATCCACTTGGAGTCGCCCGTGCGAGTCGCAATTTTGCCGTCGAGCGTCATGGCCCATTTAGCGTGAACATAAGGCCGACCCGTCCGCAGCAGGTGCAAATAGGGGGCGTTCTGACGGCGTGCCGCATGCTCTTCCACACCGACCGTCACGGCGATGCCCGCCTGTTCTAAAAGGCCGGCGCCCCGCCCCGCGACTTGAGGAAAAGGATCGGCGAGTGCCGCCACCACCCGGGCCACGCCGGCGCGGATCAAGGCATCGGTGCATGGCGGCGTCTTGCCAAAATGACAGCACGGTTCCAAAGTCACATAGCAGGTGCTTCCCCGCGCCGCTTCCCCGGCTTTTGTCAAGGCGTTGACTTCGGCATGAGCGGAACCGAAGCGCTCGTGCCAGCCGTCACCGATGATCTTGTCACCTTTGACAAGCACCGCCCCGACGAGCGGATTGGGCTCGACCCAGCCGCGCCCGCGTTCGGCCAACGCCAGCGCATGCCGCATCCACGTTACATCGGATGTCATGGAAGGCCGATCCTTGCGAGTCATGAGCGGAACTCAAAGTCACGGATTGAACACAGAGTATTAAATCGCCTTTTCTTATCCGTGTCAGTCCGTGTTTCATCCGTGGCGGGGATTTAATTTGCCTTGGCAGACCCGCCACCTTCCCTTGCCAATTCGCGTTAGCGCCATGATAATGGTTAATTCGTGGATTTCCGGTCCCAGCAGCGGCTCATCTTGTTCGAGAAAGGACTACTGTCGTGGCTGTCAGCGTTGCGGTGGTCGGCGCGACCGGTGCGGTCGGCGAAATCATGCGGCAAGTGCTCGGCGAGCACAACTTTCCGCTTGCCTCGATCAAATTCCTGGCATCGGAGCGCAGCGCCGGCAAAACGCTTGAGTTCAAGGGCAAACAATACACCATCGAGCCCATCAACCCGCAAGCGTTCGCGGGCGTCGCCATCGTGCTATCCAGCACGCCGGCCTCGGTCAGCCGTGAGACCAGCCCGATGGCGGCCAAGGCGGGCGCCATCGTCATCGATAATTCCAGCGCCTGGCGCATGGACCCGCAAGTGCCGCTTGGTCGTTCCGGAGGTCAACGCCGACGCCCTCAAGTCGATTCCCAAGGGGATCGTGGCCAACCCCAACTGCTCGACGATTCAGATGGTCGTCGCCCTCAAGCCGCTGCACGATTTGGCCCGCATCAAGCGCGTGGTGGTGTCCACCTATCAGGCATCCTCCGGCAAAGGCGCCAAGGGCATGTTCGAGCTGGACGCCCAGATCGCAGCCGTGGGTCGAGGCGAGAAGGTGCCGGCGGCGACGGCTCATGCCGCGCAGATCGCGGGCAATGTGTTGCCGCATGATTGGAAGCTGGGCGAGGACGGCTACAGCGAAGAAGAGATCAAGATGATCAAGGAAACGAAAAAGATCATGGGGGACGAGTCGATCGCCGTTTCGCCGACCACGGCCCGAGTGCCGGTGCGCATCGGCCATTCGGAGTCGATCAACCTGGAATTCGAGCGACCGATCACGGTGGAGCAAGCGCGTGCGGCCCTGCGCAAGGCTCCGGGAGTCGTTCTGCTCGATGACTATGCCAAGGGAGAAGTGCCGCTGGCGCTTCACTGCGAAGGCCGCGACGAGACGTTTGTGGGCCGGATTCGCAAAGACCCCACGATTCCGCACGGGCTGAATCTGTGGGTGGTTGCCGACAATCTCCGCAAAGGCGCTGCCACGAACGCGGTGCAGATCGCCGAAGTGCTCGTCGAGCGCGGCTGGCTACCGCGCCATGCGTAACATCAAATTGACGCTGAGCTATGATGGCAGCGACTTCTTGGGTTGGCAAACCCAGCCGGGCGTGCGCACGATTCAAGAGACGGTCGAAAAAGCCATCGCCCAGCTTACCGGGGCCGACAAGGTCCGGCTCAATGCCAGCGGCCGCACCGATACCGGCGTTCATGCCGTCGGCCAAGTCGCCAACTTTTTTACGGATAGCCGTCTCGACGGCCTTGTCCTGGTCCAGGCCATCAACGCTCATCTACCCGACGACGTCGTCGTCACGACCGCCGTGGAGGTGCCTGAGAACTTCGACGCCACTCGTCAGGCAGTGCGCAAGCTTTATCGCTATGTGATCGAAGATAGCGCCGTGCCCAATCCCTGTCTGCGCCGCTATGTTTGTCGCAGTCGGCGTGTCTTGGACGCTGCCGCCATGGCGCGGGCCGCCGAATGCCTGCGCGGCCGGCACGATTTTCACAGCTTTGAGACCGCCTGGCCCAACCGTAACAGCAGCGTGCGCACCATATTGCACTTGGCTGTCAATCGCTGCGGCGATTACATCTGGATCGACGTGGAAGCCGACGGCTTCCTGTACAATATGGTGCGGGCGATCGCCGGCACACTCATGAACGTGGGCCGCGGTTATTGGCCCGAAAGCAAAGTCGCCGAGATATTGCAGGCCAAGGATCGAACCGTGGCCGGTCCAACGGCGCCGGCGCAGGGTCTTTTTCTGATGCGCGTCGCGTATGACTAAGCGGGATCGGTGAACGAGCACCAATGAACCTTGTGGGACGGCTCTCCCGAGCCGTCAGACGGACGGCTCGGGAGAGCCGTCCCACAACTCCTATCGCCGCCAAGCCGCGCGATGAGGTACTCCGAATCCCGCGGATCGTTTACAAGCACACTTATGCTCCCCCCACGCCCCATCACGCCCCTGCATCAACCTCCGCAAGCGGTCGTCGCACGTCCCCGGCTCCAAAAGCATGACCAATCGCGCCTTGGTTCTCGCCTGCCATGGTTGCCGCACTCCCAGTGGGGTGCGCGTCATCAACGCCCTGGATTGTGAAGACACGCGCGTCATGGCGGAAAGTTTGCAACGTCTCGGCTTCGAGATCGAAACCGCCTGGGACCAGCCACGCCCATGGGTCAAGGTTCATTTGCCCGAGGATCAACGATTCTTTCCTAAGAAAGAAGCTCACCTTGACGTCGCCAATTCAGGCACGTCCATGCGCTTTTTCACCGCCCTCGCTTGTCTAGGACATGGCAACTACCGCCTGGACGGCGTGCCACGCATGCGTGAACGGCCCATCGACGATTTGCTAGTCGCGTTGCGCCAGTTGGGCGCCGACGTTCATAGCGAAGCGGCGAATGGCTGTCCCCCCGTCATCGCGAATGCCGCCGGCCTAACGGGCGGCTCGGCGCAGGTCAAAGGGGCCATCAGCAGCCAGTTCCTCAGTGCGTTGCTCATGGTGGCCCCCCTGGCCGAAAAAGCCGTTTCCATTGAAGTCGAGGGGCCCCTTGTTTCGTGGCCCTATGTCACCATGACGCTCGCAATGATGCGCACTGTCGGCCTTGATGTGGATCTCAGGCCAGGCCCGCGCTTCGAGATCGCTGCCGGTCAAGCGGCGCTTCCCGTGGACATTGCCGTGGAGCCGGACGCTTCAGCCGCCAGCTACTTTTTCGCCGCGGCCGCCGTGACCGGCGGCCAGGTCACGGTAAGCGATTTGACCACCGCCAGCCTGCAAGGAGACATTCGCTTTGTGGACGTTCTGGAACAAATGGGCTGCCGCGTCGAGCGCGGGCCAAGCAACATCACGGTCCATGGCGGCGCTGCTACGCGGCGTGGACGTGGATTTGAACGACATCAGCGACACGGTCATGACTCTCGGCGCCGTCGCCTGCTTCGCCTCCGGACCGACGACGATTCGCAACGTCGCGCCATATCCGCCACAAGGAGACAGACCGTTTGACCGCGCTGGCCACCGAGTTGCGCCGCGTCGGCGCCGGCGTGACCGAGTTGGCCGACGGTCTTACGATAACGCCCGGCCCGCTCCATGGCGCCGCCATCGAAACTTATAACGACCACCGCATGGCCATGAGCCTGGCCCTCGTGGGCCTCAAGATTCCCGGCATCGTGATCAGCAATCCCGGCTGCGTCGCCAAAACGTATCCGCGTTTCTTCGAGGATTTGGAGAAATTGCGATGAGATTGGCGGGCCTGCGAAAAGTCTTGTACAACCGTCGGAAGAGCCAGCGAAATTGGGCTGAGTGCGCGACAGAACCACCCCTCTCCCCTGTACTCGGGGGAGAGGGGCAGGGGTGAGGGGGCTCCGCTACTTTGCAAAGACGTCGCGGTTTCGCGAGGGATTCTATCCCCCCTCACCCCAACCCTCTCCCCCCGAGTACAGGGGAGAGGGGGCTCGTTCGACTCGGCTGCCAAGTCTTCGCTTGCTGGTTGATGACGGCGAACGCTGCGTTCGCTCAGCCCGCTAATGGCCAACTTGATCCCGAATCGACCAAGCCGTATCGCTTGCAGGTGGTGGTCCACGTCGCCGACAACCGGTTTCTGACGCCGCTGTTTCAAGATCAATTGCTCAGCGGCATCCGCGATCGGCTACGGCTGAACTTGGCCACCGTGGCGGACGTGGAGGTTACGTCTTCCCATCCGTTGCTCGCCGATGTCCTGGCGAAAGGACTGCAAACCGGACTGGATAGTTGGGAACAACTATCCAGTTCGAAAACTCATTTCGTCTTCGTCGATTATGCCTTTGGAACCTACACCTTGGAGGCCCGGCAATACGACGGCATGACCGGGCTAACAAGCCCTACGGTGCGGCGCGCCGGACGAACATTCGCGACGAAGTCGCCGGTACGGCAGCGCGGCTGGTCGAGCATGACTTTGGCATCGTGGGTACAGTCACGGCGGCGAACGGCGCCGACGTGACGCTCGCACTCAAAGGCGGCAATCTCGGCGACGGCATCGCGCGCTGGCTGCAAACTGGCGATGTCTTCGCAATCAGCCGCATAACCAAGGCGGGCGAAAAGATGCGGGGCACACGCGTGCCGTGGGCCTTGTTGCAAGTAAAAGGCACGCCGCGCGACGGCACCTGCCACTGCCGCCTCTGGCATCGCTATCGGGAAGACGACCTGCGGAACGTGCCGGGCGTCCTGGGCTATCGCTGCCTGAGACTATCCACGGTCGAAGCGCCTCTCAAGCTGCGCTTGGTCGACAAGGAGCAATTCACGCCGCTCGAGGGTCTGCAAGTGCATGTCGAGCAGCCCGGCAGCGGCAAGGTCGCCGAGCTCACCACCAACCGCGACGGCCTGCTGGTGACGCCGGTTAGCTATCAGCACATGGTCTGGGTGCGCGTCTTGTCGGGGGATACGGTGCGCGCCCAGTTTCCGGTAGCGCTCACCGGTAGCGGCACCGTCGTCTGTCGGCTGCCTGCCGTACCCGATGCCGATGTCCATACGACCATCGAATTTCGCAAGGATCAATGGGTTCGCCGCATCCTCGATGATCTGCGGCTGGCCGGCGAACGGGTTGCCGACTTGAACCGCGCCTTGAGCAAGTCGCTGGACTTGGCCCTGAGCGCCGGCCAGGCCGGCCTGCAATCCTTGACCAGCGAGCTCGATCAATTAGCCGCCGAGCGCGAAGAAATCCGGCGCGAAGCAGCGCGGCAAAGGGCCCCGTTGGATATGCGCGATGGCGACGCGGGCCTGCAAGCACTTGACAAGAAAAAGGATGAACTGGCGCAATTCATCGGCCGCATCGAAACCGCACTCAAAGATGCCAAGAGCCCCGCCACGCTCAGTTTGGCCAAGTCGCTGGAGCGGGCCCGCTTGCTCGAAGGCGAGGCGGACTTCGACCAAGCGATCGCCCTTTACAAAAAGATCGTCGCGGCCAGTCCCGAGCAAGCCAAAGTCCGCGCGCATCTCAACGAGCTCGAAGCAGCCTGGGACACCAAGAACGCTGCCCACGCCGCCGCCCGCGCTTATCTTGTGCAAACCTGGCCGAGTCTCAGTGCGCTCGAGTTGCCCGACAATTTCGCCAAAGCGCGGGCCGCGCTCGAAGTCTGCCGCAATGCCCAAGACCGGCTCACGCCTCTGAAGGTCATGCAAACGACCCCCCTGCACGCGGCTCACTTAAAAGCACGGATCGACGCACTTAATAGGAGCGACAATGTCGATAGCCTGGCGCAGCGCAAAGCGATTGCCAAGGCGGTCGAAGATTTGCGGAGATTGCATGCGGAATCGAAGATGTTGGCGGGTAAGAAGTGATCGTTCGGTCGTCCGCTTGCGGCGTAGCGCCGCGTGTGTCACTGATTGGGCATGATCCTCAATTGGAATCTTCGTCGAAATCCTTCAATTTGAGCAACCCCAATTCGACGAGCTTTTTCGCGACTTTGTATACATCATGCTTGTCGCGATCTTTTCGAATACCGACTGCCACTACCGTCACTTTCACATGAAACACGTGGACGCCGCTTACAAGTCTCTCTTCTGTCACCACGAAAATTGCCCGAAAACGGCCGTAGGTAAGCCTTCGAAAACCTTGAAATGGCCCCACCAGGGCTTTGCCGGCTTTGCGAGGATCCGCTTGTCGAAGGCTGTCCATTTTTTGATAGAGTCCGCGCGCATCCTTTTTGGGCAGTTTGAGCAGCAGTTTCTCGGCTGTTTCGGTCCAGTGGATCGTGACGCGGAAATCCATTATCGCAATGCTTTTCGAATTTCTTTATGATCAACCAAACGTCCGGCTCGAATATCATCGAGGCTTTCTTGCAGCATTTTCAACGCGTTCGGATCAGCCAAGATTTCCAAAGTTTCCAAAGTCGCTTCCATCAGCTCAGGGCTCACCACCGCAAAAGCCTTCTTATTGTGCTTGGTGACCCAGATGACCTGCTCATCCTTGAGACGGTTGGCTAAAGACGAGAGTTGGTTTCGAGCGTCCGTAATGTCAAGAGTCGTGGCATTCTTCATGGCTCACCAAAATGTAAACTATTCTGTACGTCGACTATATAAATAGTAATCTTTGAATTGTACATTCTTATTGGCTTTGATGGCAAGAAGTTTTCCCCCGAAAGAACTCCAGCGTCCGCCGCATTCCCTCACGCCGCTCGATCTTCGGCTGCCAGCCGAGCATCTTGATGGCGCGGGAAATGTCCGGCCGGCGGCACGCGCGGGTCGTCTTGCGGCAAGGGCTTGAATTCGATCCGGCTTTGGCTGCCTGACAATTCCAGGATTTCCTTGGCGAAATCCAAGATGGTGACTTCGTTCGGATTGCCGAGATTGACCGGCTCATGGAAATCGGCCGTGAGCAAGCGCGTGATCCCCTCGACCAGATCGGCGACGTAGCAAAAGCTGCGCGTTTGGCTGCCGTCGCCATACACCGTCAGCGGCTCGCCGCGCAGGGCCTGGCCCATCAGGTTCGGGACGACGCGGCCATCGTCGAGCCGCATGCGCTCGCCATAGGTGTTGAAGATGCGCACGATGTGGGTATCGACGCCGTGGTAGCGGTGGTAGGCCATCGTCATCGCCTCGGCAAAGCGCTTGGCCTCGTCATAGACGCCGCGCATGCCGATGGGGTTGACGTGGCCCCAGTAGTCCTCGCGCTGCGGATGCTGATCGGGGTCGCCATAAACCTCGCTGGTGCTGGCCAGCAGATAGCGTGCTTTTTTGGCCTTGGCCAGACCCAGGGTGTTATGCGTGCCGAGCGAGCCCACCTTGAGCGTCGGGATCGGATGGCGCAAATAATCGACCGGGCTGGCCGGCGAGGCGAAGTGGAGGATGTTGTCGACGGGGCCGTCGATCTCGATGGGATGCGAGATGTCGTGGCGGATGAAGGTGAACCGATCGCCGCCTCGCAAGTGCTCGATGTTGGCGAGGCTGCCGGTGATCAAGTTATCGACGCACAAGACTTCATGGCCTTCGGCCAAGAAGCGCTCGCACAGATGCGAGCCGACAAAGCCCGCGCCGCCGGTGATGAGCGTTCTCATGCTGCTCCTAGAAGATAGCGATGAAGGCGGGTCGTCGCCATTTTAACAATTGTGACCAAAAAATCATCCTTGGCGGCGCCGAGCGGAGAAACTCGCGGCAACTTGGGCAAACCTCGATTGCCATTCCGGTCAGGCAAAATATGCTACCAGGAATGGAATGTCCGGGGCTTCAGCGACTCTCCTTGCCCCAAGGACGATGTCGGCATTCGCCGCCGCGATTTACTCTGACTACGTCAAGTTAGCGGTTCTGCGCCCCGCAACTCTCGCACGAGGTGAAATTCATGCCATCCCGTCCGATACGTACGTTCACCGTTCTGCCCCATTTGCCGGCTCGTTTGCAGGGCCTGCAACAACTCGCTTACAACCTGTGGTGGTGCTGGAACCATGAGGCGGTCTCGCTCTTTCGCCGCATCGACGAAGACCTCTTCCAGCAAGTCGAGAATAGCCCCGTCAAGCTGCTGGCCACTGTCGGCCAGGAACGCTATCGAGCAACTCTTGCGCGACGACGGCTTCCTCGCCCACATGGATCGCGTCGTCGCAGACCTCCAAAATTATCTCGATGGCCACACCTGGTTCCAGGAAACCTACGGCAGCCGAGGGTCCGACAAGGATGCCGTCGCGTAGCCGCTATCGCATGGCCTATTTCTCGGCCGAATTCGGCATTCACGAAAGCGTGCCCGATTTACTCGGGCGGCCTCGGGCTTGCTTGCCGGCGATCATCTTGAAAGCCGCGTCCGATCTGGGCATTCCGCTGTTCGGGCGTCGGCCTGATGTATCGCGAAGGCTATTTCCGCCAATATCTCAACGTCGACGGCTGGCAGCAAGAACGCTATCCCGAAAACGATTTCTACAACCTGCCGCTCATTCCCGAGACCAAGCCCGACGGCACGCCGCTGTTGATCAGCACGCCCATGCCGGGCCGAGAAGTGTGGGCCCGCATCTGGCGCGTGCAAGTGGGCCGCATCCCGCTCTACCTGCTCGACACCAACATCCCGGCGAACAATGCCGGACGATCGCCAGATCACCGCCCGGCTCTATGGCGGCGATCACGACATGCGCGTCCGCCAAGAGATGGTCCTGGGCATCGGCGGCTTTCGGGCCTTGCGGGCCATGGGCAAGCAGCCGGTCGTCTGCCACATGAACGAAGGGCACTCGGCGTTTTGCGGCCTGGAACGCATCCGCCAATTCATGGAGGATTATTCGCTCGATTATGCATCGGCCAAGGAAGCGGTCATTTCCGGCACCTGCTTCACGACGCATACGCCCGTGCCGGCCGGCAACGACATCTTTGCGCCGGCCTTGATCCAGCATTATTTCGCCAGCTATTTGCCGCTGCTCAAGATCGATTGGCAAGAGTTTCTGGGCCTGGGCCGGCAAAACCCGCAAGACGCCAACGAAGCGTTCTGCATGACCGTCCTGGCCATTCGACTCTCCAACACCAGCAACGGCGTCAGCAAGCTGCACGGCGAAGTCTCGCGCAAGATGTGGAAAGCGATTTGGCCCGAGCTTCCCGAAAGCGGAAGTGCCGATCACGTCGATCACCAACGGCGTCCACACGCGCTCGTGGATGGCGCCGGAGTTCTCGCAACTTTACGACCGCTACCTCGGCGTCCAGTGGGAGGAGCGGCCCACCGATCACAGCATCTGGCGGCGCGTGGACAACATCCCCAACGCCGAACTATGGCGCACCCATGAACGCCGCCGCGGCCGGCTTGTCGTCTTCGCGCGCGATCGCGTGCGCCAGCAAATGATCCGCCGCGGCGCGCCCCCTTCCGAGATCGCCCGCGCCGAGGAAGTGCTCGATCCGGAGACCTTGACCATCGGCTTTGCCCGGCGTTTCGCCACTTACAAACGCGGCACGCTCATCTTCCGCAATCTGGAACGCCTGACGGCCATCATCAACGACAAGGAACGCCCGGTGCAGATCGTTTTCGCCGGCAAGGCGCATCCGCGCGACCACGGCGGCAAGGAGCTGATCGCCGAGATCGTGCATGTCTGCCGCCGGCCCGAGCTGCGCCGCCGCATGGTGTTCATCGAGGATTACGATGTCAATGTCGCCCGCTACCTCGTGCAAGGGCGTGGACGTTTGGCTCAACAACCCGCGCCGCCCGCTCGAAGCTTCCGGCACCAGCGGCATGAAAGTCTGCATCAACGGCGGCATCAACCTGTCGATCCTCGACGGCTGGTGGGTCGAGGGCTACACCGGCGACAATGGCTGGGCCATCGGCGCCGGCGAGGAATACACCGACCTCACCTATCAGGACGACATCGAAAGCCGGGCCGTCTATGACCTGCTCGAACAGGAAATCGTGCCGCTCTTTTACAACCGCGGCGCCGACGGCTTGCCGCGCGGTTGGCTCAAAATGATGAAGCGGGCCATGTCCACCGTTTGCCCCATGTTCAACACCAGCCGCATGGTGCAGGAATACATGGAAAAGTGCTACGCGCCCTCGGCGGAGCGTTTCGGTCGGCTCAGTCTCGAAAACCTCAAACGCGCCGCCGGGCTGGCGCAGTGGCGTTCCCGCCTCAAGCGGGCCTGGCCGCAAGTTCGCGTCGAGCAGGTCGAGGCCAACGGCGCCGACCCGATGCACGTCGGCGCCCAACTGGAAGTCAACGCCCGCATCAACCTGGGCACCCTGGCACCCGACGATGTCGAAGTCCAACTCTTCCACGGCGTCGTCGACAACCTCGGCGAAATCCCGCATCCGGCCACCGCCGCGATGGGCACCAACGGCAGCAGCCAAGGCGCGACCTGGATCATTCAAAGGAACGATCCCTTGCCGGGCGAGCGGGCAATACGGCTACGCCGTGCGCGTCTTGCCG
This sequence comes from uncultured Planctomycetota bacterium, assembly GCA_963750865.1. Taxonomy (GTDB): domain Bacteria; phylum Planctomycetota; class Planctomycetia; order Gemmatales; family Gemmataceae; genus CAVVSQ01. Next base: position 1,052,000 of record CAVVSQ010000001.1, on the reverse strand, counting down.
AAGAACACGGATTTGCCCAATCCGTTCGAGCCGGGTTTGGTGTGTTGGGGTTGATATTGGCCTTGTACTCATCTCGCTCCGCGAGATGAAAGAGCATCTCGCGGAGCGAGATGAGTACAAGGCCGCGCTGGCGCAGGTCTCCTGACCTCGCCGCAGGCCTGACCGAAGGTCTCCATGGCCGCGTGGAAGAAAACGGCAGGAGGGAAGGCTGGCAAAAATTACCAGCCGTGGTAGACTACGGACATACGGAGAAGCCGATGCCCACACGAAACATCAATTTGACCGAGCATTTCAGCGCATTTCTGGATCGTCAAATCTTGTTGGGGAGATACGGCAATGCCAGCGAGATCGTACGCGAGGCGCGGCTAAAAGCATTGCGGCAGGCTGCCAAACAGGGCTTTGACCAGATTGACCAAGGCGAGGGCATCCGTTTGCAAGGAAAGGCGGGGCTGGCTCAGTTTTTCAATGAAATTGATTCCGAGCTGTTAGCGCAAAACGCACGCAATGGTGGCTGAGCAATGCAAGTCATTATCGCTCCGCAGGCGCGGAGCGACATTGTGAGTATCCTCGCCTGGACGCAAAACCACTTCGGTCCATTAGCATATAAACGATATGCAAAATTGCTTGAAACCGCGATTGCCGATATAGCTGACGACCCGAACCGCGCCGCGAGTGCGCCAAGGCCCGAAATCGCCGATAATTGCCGAACCTATCATCTCTTGTCTCCTGATGCCCCTTTAGTTTCTCTTGAACACGGATAGAAAGGAAGAAAGGTAATCCACCTGTTTCTCAGGATTCCTTGTATTATCCGTGTTCCATCCGTGGCTCCGGTTTTTAAACTGAGGTAACGAAACCGCCATGAAAGCACGCCAGGCCGTCATTGTCGAGCCGTTCAAAACGCAGGTTCGCGAAGTGGACTTGCCCGCGCCGGCGCCAAACCAAATTCTCGTCGCCGCCGCGGTGAGCGCGATCAGTCCGGGCACGGAACTGGCGGTTTACACCGGCACCCACCAATGGCTTTTGGATCCCAGTTTGCCGGATTGGAAGTTCCCCTTTCGCTCGGGCTATAGCGCCGCCGGAACGGTGGTCGCCGTCGGGGCCGACATACGCGGCTGGCAAACGGGCGACCGCGTCAGTTATCCCGGCAATCACGCGTCGGCGGAAATGCTCACCATGGGCCATGAACGGGGACGGCTGTGGAAGCTGCCGGCCGACTTGGATTTCGAGAAGGCGGCGCTGGCGTGCATTCTGCGCTATGGCATGGGCGCCTCGATTCGGGCCGGTATCACCTTGGGCCGGTCGGCAGCGGTGCTGGGCCTGGGCATGATCGGCCAGGCGTCGCTGCGGTGTTTGTTGGCAGCGGGCGCCAATCCGGTGATCGGCATCGATTCAGTGGCGATGCGCCGCCGGGCTGCCCTGGATGCCGGCGCGGACCTGGTCCTCGATCCGGCCGGCGGCGCGGTGAAACAACAACTCGCCGACTTCCTGGGAACGGGCGGGGCCGAAATCGTCGCGGATGCCACGGGTGTGCCGGACGCGATCCCCACGGCCATGTCGCTGGCTTGCAACGCGGGGCAGGTGGTGGTCGTGGGCAGCCCGCGCGGCAAGGCCAAGGAAGTCAACTTTTACGATGACTTGCATCGGCGTTACATCGAAGTGACCGGCGCGCACGGCAACATGCTTTTTGAGCCGGCCCACACGCGCCTGGCCGGCGCCTGGGACATCGACAAAGCCCAGCGGTTTTTGTTGGCCGCGCTTGCCTCCGGGCGCCTCAATTTAAATGGGCTTATCACGCAGCGCATCGAGCCTTCCGAACTGGGAGCCGCGTATGAGGGCTTGCTCAAGAAGAAAGAGGAGTACCTCTGCGTGGTGATGCGTTGGCAATAACCATGCGTCATCCCGTCTGGAAGTGGGCTGTTTGCCTGTTGCTGCTATTGGCCACCATGCTCAATTACATGGATCGGCTGACGGTAGCGCAGCTCTCTAAAGAGATCGTAGCCGAGTTCCGGTTGACGGAAACGGACTATGGCTCGATCGACGCGGTGTTTTCGATCGCGTTCGCCTGCGGGGCGCTGCTCGTCGGTTGGATGGCGGACAAGTGGTCGGTCTGGTGGATCTATCCCGGCGCGGTGGCCGGCTGGTCGATCGCGGGTGCTCTGACGGGCTTGGTCCCCGCCCAGGCCTTTGGTGCGTTGTTGCTCTGCCGCTTTTTGCTTGGTTTCATGGAGGCCGGGCATTGGTCATGCGCCTTGAAAACCACGCAGCGCATCCTGCCGCCGGCGCAGCGGACCATGGGCAACAGCCTGCTCCAAAGCGGCGCCGCCTTGGGCTCGGTGCTCACGCCTCTGGTGATCTTGGCCGTCATGACCTACACCCATTCGTGGCGCGTTCCCTTCGTCATCATCGGCAGCCTTGGCCTGGGCTGGGTCGTCCTCTGGTATGCGGTGATCCGGCCTCGCGATCTGGCGGTGCCCCCACTGCCTCAAATCAAGGAAACAAATGAATCGTTCCTCGGCAAGGTTTTGTGGGACCGACGCTTTTGGATCTTGGTCGTGGTGGTGACCACGATCAACAACACGTGGCATTTCTTCCGCGTCTGGCTTCCACGCTTGCTCCAAAAAACGCATGGCTTCAGCGATGAAGACATGAATTACTTCACCTCCGCCTATTACGTTTCCGCCAGCATTGGCTCGTTGGCGGCGGGATTCGCGACATTGTGGTTTGTCCGTCGCGGCCTGTCGGTGCATCGCAGCCGGTTGGGCGTCTTCGCCGCCGGCGCCCTGCTGACCACGCTGAGCATCCTGGTGATTTTTTTGCCGCGCGGGCCTTTGCTGATGGCGGCGCTGCTCGTGATCGGTTTCGGTGCGCTCAGCGTGTTTCCACCTTATTATTCGCTCACGCAAGAACTGACAGTGACGCACCAGGGCAAGCTTACCGGGCTCCTCAGTTGCCTCACATGGCTTGCGATGGCGCCTTTGCGTATCTTCGAAGGAGCCATGGGGGATTACTTGGAAAACTATAACGTCGGCCTCGCAGTTGCCGGCTGCACGCCGATGATCGGCCTGATGGTGCTGTTCTTTTTTTGGCCCAAGGAGCCGCGCATGCCGTAAGCGGTGGGAACGGCATCCTCCCCCGATCCGCTTACTGCGTGCGCGGCTCCTTTGAATGCATCGTTCCTGAGGAATCGCCATGCAGCGGTGCAAATCCTGGACTTTGACCGACATCCAGCACGACATTTGGCTCGACAGCTTCGCCACCGGGAGCGAGCGCCTGGCGCTGGGAAACTGCGGCGCCTGGTCGATTCGCAAGCGCACGCTTCACGGCGGCTTGCGGGATGGGGTGGATATCGTCGAAGTGAACAACGGCGCGCTGAGCTATACCGTCTTGCCGACGCGCGGCATGGGTCTTTGGAACGGCAATTATCGCGGCTTGCCGCTTGGCTGGAAAGCGCCGCTGCTCGGCCCCGTGCATCCCAAGTTCGTGAACACGAGCGCTGCCGGCAACCTTGGTTGGCTTACGGGCTTTGACGAATGGCTCGTGCGCTGCGGTCTATTCAGCAATGGCCCGCCCGGTGAAGACGTATACACGGATCGCCATGGTCGGCCACGTAAAGACGTTTTGAGCTTGCATGGCCGCATCGCCAATCAGCCGGCGCATTACGTCGAGATTCGGATCAACCTCGATCCGCCGTTTGAGCTCAGCGTGGTCGGCCAAGTCGAGGAAGGCGGGCTGTTTTTGCCGCATCTGCATCTGACGACGACGATCACGACCATACCTGGCTCCAATCGCCTGGTGATTCACGACCTGATTGAAAACCGCGGCGCCGAGGCGGCCGAGATGCAACTGCTCTATCACTGCAATGTTGGTCCGCCATTTCTGGAGGCGGGCAGCCGCGTCGTCGCCCCCATCGGCGCCGTGGCTCCCATCAGCAAGCGGGCCGCCGAGGGGATCGACACCTTGGAAACCTACGCCGGCCCGACCACCGGCTTCGCCGAGCAAGTCTACTGCTATGACCTGTTGGCCGACGCCTCGGGTCGCACGCTGGCGCTCCTTTATAACCATGCGGCCAATAAAGGCGTGGCGCTTCGCTTCAGTCGCCAGGAGTTGCCTTGCTTCACCGTGTGGAAAAACACCGGGGCTTTGGAAGACGGTTACGTTACCGGTTTGGAACCGGCGACGAACTATCCGAATTTCAAGACGTTCGAAAGGCAGCAAGGGCGCGTGTGCCGGTATTACCGCCGGGGGGACATTGGCAAGCGACCTGGAGCATCGAGGTGCATGAAGATGCGGCGGGGGTGGCCGATGTCTTGAAGGAAGTGGTCAGTCTGCAAGCCCAGGGCAAGGCGATGGTGCATCGGACGCCACACGCCAAGTTTTCGCCTGGATGAGCTTGCGACGCGATTGCTCTGCCCTGATGCCGGGCCGAGATACTATAATTGGCAAAAAGTGGCGCGGGCGGTGCGCGCGACGGGCGCTTCAGCGTGGGATTAGACCAACCGGAAGATAGCGAGGGCGAGGAAAAAACCGCTTGAGCCACCGTTAGCAAACGGTGTTTACGGTGATAACTGAGCTTGCAAAGGAGCGGGAGACCTTCGGTCGGGCGAAGCAGCGGGTCGGAGACCCGCGCCGAGGCGCGAGAAAAAACCGCTTGAGCCACCGTTAGCAAACGGTGAAAACGGTGGCAACTGAGCTTGCTAAGGCCGAGGATAGTCATGGGTCAAGAAAAAATCTATGTCCGCATGGATGAGAACGGCGTCTACCGCGTGGCCAATACGCGCGTGATGCTGGATTCCGTGGTGGCTGCCTTTCACCAGGGGCACGCGCCAGAGACCATTCGGCAAGAGTATCCCGCTCTCACGCTCGAAGAAGTCTACGGGAGTGTTGCTCACTACCTGGCGCACTGCGCGGAAGTAGATGCCTATTTGGGGCGTCAAGAAGCCATTTGGCAACAATGGCAGGACCGGGCTGAAAAAGAGCGAAGTGCGGTGGTTGAACGACTGCGTCCCAGGTCCCGTTCGGCAGACGGGACCTACTTCGCGAAGTAATTTAGGGTGTAATATGCCTCTTTGTGCAAGAGCGGCGAACCGGCGGTGGAGCGGATGCCGTCCATGATGAGTTCGTGGATGTGGCCTTCTTCGAGCTTGCTGGCATGGAGCCGCACGCTTTTGCCGTCGGGGGCGACGACGGCCTTGGTGATGGTGGGGTGCGTGATGTCCACTTCGGGGCTGCCGTAGTCGGCTTGGTAGATGTAGGTGAAGGTGCGGAATTTATAGGACTTGGTGTCGGCGGCGGTCTTGGGATCGAGCGGGTGCGTGAAGGTCAGCTTCGAAGCCATCGGGCTTCAGGTGCATTTCGTGGACTTCGAAGGGGACCTTGCCGGTCCAGACGAGCCGCTCGAGGGCGAAGGGTTGGTTGCCGCGCGAGCCCCAGCCGCGATTGGTGCCGCCGACGATGAGGCTGGCGTCGGGAGCCATGAGCAAGGGAAGATTGCCCGAGGAGAAGCCTTTGCGGAACGGAAAACAGGCGCCCTGGTAGCGGCCATTGATTTTCTCCAGGTAAACGCGCATGACGGTGCTGTGGGCCTGGTCGCCGACGAATAGTTGATCCTTGAAAGGCCCGAATTTGCCGGTCGAGTCGAAAGCAATCCCGCTCGCGGATTGACCCATCTGTGGATAGGGAAACCAGACCGCGGGTGGGCTGAGCTCGGGTATCTTTTTCATCTCGGTCGCCCAGCGGCTCTTGGTCATCGGATCTTTGGGGCGCGGGCCCATGTTCTTGGCGAACTCGTACCATTTGTTGCCGCCGGGGTGGCCCATGAACTTGCCGTGTTCGAGCCATTTGAGGCAGCAGCCGCCGTTCCAGGGGCCCTGGTTATCGGTGTAAAACAGATCGCCGGCGGCGTTGAAGTGGATGCCGCCGGGCGAGCGGACGCCGCTGCACCAGGGGGTGACTTTGCCGTCGTGGCCGATGCGCAGACACCAGCCGCGGAACTTGACGTCGCTGGTGAACGAGCCGGTCAGGCACAGGGCGACATACATGTTGCCGTCCTTGTCAAACTTGGAGCCGAAGGCGTATTCGTGATAATCGCCGGAGATTTCCCAAGGGGCGGCGACCGTCTCGAAGACATCGGCGGCGCCGGTTCCCTTGGTGTCCTTGATGCGGGTGACTTCGGGACGCTGGGTGACGTAGAGCCAGCCATCGCGATACGCCAGGCCGAGAATCTCGTGCATGCCCTGGGCATAGCGGGTGAAGACGGCGTCCTTGGCGGGATCTTTGCCGAGCGGATTGTGCACCATCCAGATTTCGCCGCGGCGGGTGCCAACGGCCAAGCGTCCGTCGGGCATCATCTCCAGGGCGCCGACCTCGATGACTTCGCCCTTGGGTAGGTTGTAGGTCTGGATCTGGTAATAGTCGGCTTCCTTGGGAATGGGTGTAGGGGCGGCGGCGGACGCGATTGTTGTGGAGGTAAGCATTAATAAGAGGCAGGAGGGTAGTGCCATTTTATCGTTCCTTATTCCGTCAGTCCCGTTAGGGACGATGTAAAATAGCCCAGCGATTCACCGCTGGGTAACGCCCCAATCTAGCGACAGCCCCGGTTGGGGCGGCAGAGGCCGAGCAGGATCTCATGGTGAGCCATCGGCGGAGGCGCATTCGTGTAACAACGCTTCTGCCGTCCCTTACGGGACTAAACATTTTTCTCGTCCAGCCCAGCGATGAATCGCTGGGCTATTTTCTTTCGCCCCTACCGGGGCTTTAAGTCACCACACCAATTCCTGCACGATCTTGAGCTGTTTGCCGCGAATGGGCACCACCAACTCCGTTTGGGTGCCCACGGTACGCACGACGGCGCCCGCCTTGCTATCCAAGCGAACCTTGAATTCATCGCCGACGCGATACCAGCCGTCGCCGAGGTCCTTCACTTGCGACCCCGAGGCGGCGCGGAACCAGAGGTTGGCCGGCACGGTGTCGGCGGTGATGGTGACGGTACGCTGGAAATGCTCGCCATCCTTGGTCGAGACGGGCAGCATGAAATCTTCCACGTGGACGCCATTCAGACTGTAAAGAAACGTCGGCCGGAGTTTGTCGTCGAGGCGGTAGCCGCGGAATTGGTAGCCCTTGTCATGGGATGCTTTGGCAGGCCACGCGCTGCTTTGGCTTTCCAAGAGAGCGATGGTGGGGCCGGCCGGCAGGTGCTGCACTGCCTCCCCGAGCGGTGCCTGGAAGCCGGCGCCGCGGTCGATCCAGTGGCGGGAGGCGTCGATAAATTCCTTGTGCCATAGGAGGGCGTAGCGGAGGTCGTTGGCATCGAAGGCGAGGTTGATTTTCTCCGGATAGCCGACGCCGATGGCCCGCGGGCCGGCGCCCTGGATGAAGTTGCGATAAATGATGGCGGTCTCTTGCGGGATGAGCGGGATCATCTCGTGGCCCACGCCGTAGGGGAGTGCCGCCTTGGTGCCGTCGGCGAGATAGCGCCAGACGGCCTCGATTTGCTCGGCGGTGTCGCCGTCCAGGACCTTGGGAAGCTGCGATTGGCCGAGCGGCCAGACGGCGGGCATGCGGGTGCCGGGGCGATATTTGTTGGGGTCGAGCAGATACTGCGTGAACCATTCGCGCCGCACCCGCTCGGCCATGATGGTCATGTTGATGCCGCGCACGCCGCCGGAAACGAACTCGCGGAAGTTGTGGCACTTGATGCAGCCGAAGGCGTTGTTGCCGACCATGTAGCGGCCCGCGCTTTTGATTTTCTTGTCGTTGACTTTGAATGTGGGCATCGGCGCCGGCGGCACGGGATCGGCGGCTTCCAGGGCGGCTTGCAAATTGCCGACGTTGCCGGCGCCGAACTTGGGCATGCGCGTCAGCATGTAGGGCCGGTCCTTGGCACCATCGGCGAGCACGTGCTTGAGGTAGGCCGCCGTCAGCTTGCCGCCGACGCCGTTGAGGTGCGGCGGCAACCGGCCTTCATCGCCCATTTCCTTTTGCGTGCTGGTGAAAAAGTCGTTGAGGCCCACTTCCACCCCGCCCAAGCCGTCGCGTTGATGGCAAGCATAGCAATTGAAGGTGGCCATCGTTTGGACGATGGTCTGGCTCCCCCCCTTACGCACGATGGTCTGGCTCCCCCCCTTACGAAGGGGGGGCTGGGGGGGGTTATTCTTGATCACCATCGCCAACGCCTCCCGCTGCCCCTCATTGAGGCTAAAGCGCGGCGCACTTGCATTCGTCTTGCCAACCGGCGCCAAGCAACCGCCGCTCCCCGTCAGCTTGGCGAGATCGGGTGCCGCAAACGTGGAGACAATGTTGGCGTTGCCATCCTTCAGATTGTGGCACGACGCACACCCCAGGCTGGCGAAAAGCTGGCGTCCCTTGCTTGCTTTGGCAGGATCGAGTGTGAAAGTCTCTTCCGGCTGTTTCGTTGATACCGGCGCGGCGGCTTCGTTGACGGCCACCACGAAGTTCGTCAACGGCTGTCGGGTTATGCCGGGCCCTTCGATGTCCACCGCGAGTTCATAGCCGCCGCCGCCATTGAAGGCGCCGACCGTGATCGGCTGTTGCCCTTGCGCCAAAGTCACGGTCGCGGTCTTGGTCGTCGGCGCATGGATGCCGTCGTTGTCGACGACCAGGCGCTTGCCGATCCACAACTTCGAGCCATCGTCGGATGTTAGATACAGGGTGTATTTGCCCGCTTTGGGCATGCGCATCATGCCGTCAAATTTCATGGCCACGTTGTTGAGGCGCTGGGCGAAGCCAAGGTCGAAGCCGTTCGCCAGGCCGCTCGCGGTGGCCTTGAGCGTGGCGAAATCCGGCAGGGCGGACGGCTCGTCGGCGAGCTCATAATAGGCGTAGTTTAAATTCCCTCCCGCCACGGCGAGGCTGGCGAGCAAGTAATGGCTGATGTCGGTCGCTTCCGAGGAACTTAAATTGAGGCTGGGCATACGCCCCGACGGGCGCGTCTTGTGCGGATCGTGGAGGAAGTTCGTCAGGCTTATGATCGAATATTTTTTTGAGAGATCGCCCAGCGGCAACACGGTCGCGGCGAGGGACGGTCCGGCCATTGCGCCTTCAGTCACCGGTTCGCCATGGCAAACGATGCAGCCGACCTGGTGATAAAGCGCTTTGCCCCTGGCAACGAATTTGGGCGAGGCCGACACATCCAGGAAGGTGCCCGTCGACGCCAAGAAGTGGACGAGATTTTCCACGCTTTCTTGGCGCTTGTCGGCGGGCAGGCCGACCAAGACGTCGGGCATCGCGGTACCGGGCTTGGCAAGTTGTGGGTTGTCAAGGAAAGCGCGCAGATACGATGGGCGCACGCGGCCGCCGATGCCGTCGAGGATGGGGGCTTGCTTTTTGAGCAGTGACGAATCGGCACCGGCCTGGGCTTTGTGGCAGGAAGTGCAATTAAGCTCACCCAACAAAAGCCGGCCGCCGAGAGCCTCATTCCCCGTGGACTTCGCAAACAAACGGTCATAGCCAATCACGATGGCGTGGTCGGGTTGCGAGAGATCTTGAGCGTTTGCGATAGAAGGCCAAGCCGCTAACAAGACAAAAGAGATCCACGAACGCATGGATTGAACTCCGGAGAAAAGCAAAAGGGCGGGCAGGCGGGCAAGCATGCTCAGGCGGGCAAGACAGATCATATAGCCAAAAAGAAGAAATAGCCACCAAGTTTGGCCAAAAAGAGTAGCCACGGATGGAACACGGATCGAACACGGATGCAAACAAGACCGCCAACTCACTCCCCTCTTATCCGTGTCATCCGTGCTATCCGTGGGTACGCTCTTCTTCGTCAATGTCAGCGCGAAATCCCGTCACCCGCAGCACCCGCAAAGTTTGCCTAGTCGGTGTGCCAATCACAGCCCCTACACCCTAGCGGGCTCATCCTGTAACGCCGATTATTCCGAAAAATAGCATTGCACCGATCATAACGACCCGGCCGGATGTGGGGCCTATCCCACTTTCGGCGCAGGTTTCCACTCTTGGAGGTGGGCATCCGATGAGGAAGGGCATCCTCGGCTTGCTGGCTTATGGCTTGGCGGGACTCGAAGCGGCGCAGCCGCGCAGAGCGATTCGGGCTTTCAAGAGCCGCTGCCGATCCAGGCGCCGGCGTCGCGCTATGGCGCGCCGTATTCCGCCTATGGCTCCGCCCGTCCGGTGAGCTATTCCCCGTCGCCGTATCCCGCCTATGCGCCGGCCCAGGCGATGGGGCAACCCATGTGGGCGACGCCCGGCAATCTGCCCGTGCCGGCCGCGTTCAATCCCCAGGCGCTGCGCGGGCCGGGCTTTGGACCGATGCAAGGTGCTGCCCAGGATCCATTGCCGATGCTTCCCATTCCAGGCAACGACAGTGATCCCAAGGCGCAGCCGTTCAAAGCGCCGATGCCGTTCCCGACCGGCTCGGGCAACGACAAGAAATCGGATAAAACGCCGGTCCCCATGCCCGCTGAGACAGCGGCTTTCAGACGGCGCGCCGCCCGCCGAGCCGACCGAACCCTACCTGGTCACGCCCCCCGGCACCTGGACGCCGCGCAAGGGCTACTCCTTTTATGGCTCGGCGGATTATCTGTTTTGGTTTGTCAAGCATCAGACGCTGCCCCCCAATATCTCGCTGAGCTTGTCCGACCCGAACACGGTGCCGATGCTTCCCTACCAGCGCGACAACGGCGGCCGCTTCTTCGTCGGCAGTTGGCTCAGCGATCGCCAAGATTGGGCCTTCGAAGGCGGCTATTTCTTCCTGGGCACGCGGACCAGCACCTTCGCGCAGAACTTGCCCGGCTCGGCGCTATCCAATCGCCCGATTTTCGACGGCATCAATGCCGAGACGACGTTTTTGGCTGCCAGCACCACCTTCATGGGAGCCGAGGCCAACCTGCGTTATCAAGCATTACGGCGGGATTTCACGGGCGCCGATTGCCCCGCCAATCGCCGGATGGCCGGGCACCTCGACTTGCTCGTCGGCTTTCGCTACACCGACCTGAGCGAGCAGTTGCTGATCAACAACACGACTCAGTTTGGCACGGCACCTGTTCTCTTGTCCAACGCGACGCTGTCAACGAGCGACCTGTTCGGGACGCACAATCACTTCTACGGCGGCCAACTCGGCGCCGAGGCGGGCTTCGATTTCGGTCGCTTTGATGTCAATGCGCATGCCAAGGTTGCCTTCGGCGAGAACGTCGAAGAGGTGGCCATCAATGGCAATACCCAAGTGTCCGGCCCGCCGGCGCTGGGCACTTTCTCGACGGTGGGCGGATTTTTCGCGCAGCCGGGCAACATCGGCAGCTTTCGCCATGATGCGTTTGCGGTGCTTCCAGAAGTTGGCGTAAATTTAGGATTTAAAGTTTGCGAACGGTGCCGGTTAAGTGTAGGATACACGTTCGTCTATTTAAGCAACGTCGTCAGGCCTGGCGACCAAATAGACGCGACGGCAGGTGGGGCGACCCGTCCCCCCATATCATTCCTGGGCGGCGCCCGTCCCACGCCCCAGTTTGCCAATTTTAATGAAACCGGCTTTTGGGCACAGGGTATTAACTTGACGGTAGAGCTAAACTATTAGTGCGGTGGCGACGAGTTTCGTGGGACGGCTCGCCTGAGCCGTCGGGCCAAATGACGGCTCGGGAGAGCCGTCCCACAAAAAGTCACGAGCTCATAGCTAGGCAGTCTTGCGAGTCGTCATATCGGGCTGCAACTCATCGAAAGAATACCGGTCCGGGAATCTGGGTTCTTTGGATAGGTTGTTTTTTAAGGGCAGACTCTGCGTCTGTCCCTTTCCGAGGCAGAGAATTGCTAACAGAACATCGGTCGGGATTACCGAATTGGTAAGTTAGAGCAACCGCGAAAGCCTCACTGCCTCATGCTTTTTCGTACACTGCTGGGTGCATTGGCCTGAACCACGGATGGGCTGAAGTTCTTTCGGTCGCTGGTGGGGATTTTCTCAAAATGGCTAACGTTCGCACCCCTTCCCGTCTCATGCCTCCAACCACCGTCTTTTATCCGTTGTGTTAGTCGCCGGCAGGTCTTCGCGCGGTCACCAGGGTCTCTCACCGAGGTCACGATGAGCTTTTCGTCTCAGTTTCGGGGTTACTTCAAGAATTGGCTCTACGGCAAGGCCAAGCAGCCCGCCGCTTACAGGCTGCAAGCGACGCGCTTGGCCGTCGAGTTGCTTGAAGACCGCACGCTTCTGTCCGCCTTGCCGGCGGCGGTGGTCGGCAACGCGGCCCTCAACTTCGAGAGCCTGGTTCCGGCGTTTCCCTGGGGCGGCCCGAGCATCCGCACGCAAGCCACCAGCCCCCAGGTGATCGTCGATCCGCTTGATCCCAACAAGATCGTCGAAGTGCACGCGGTCTTTCTAAGCTCCGACGTCATTCCCGCCACGCACATCACGATCTATAACGACGTGCCCGAGGGTGTGAACGCTCCGCAATGGGTCATCGAGGGTGAGCTATTCAGGCGATCAAGGGCGCACCTGGACGTTTTTCAGCGTCGGCCAAGCCATCTCCGACCCGGCGGACATTGGCTTGAATAATGTGCCGTTTGACTCGATCGAAGACGTGTCGGCCTCGTTTGACCGCAACCATCATTTTTACGTCGTCTCGTTGCAGCACAACAATCCTGGAGCCGCGCCGGACACGCGCGAGACCCACATCAGCGGCGCGATTGTGATGCAGCGGTTCGACTACAGCGGCAACGCTCCCGTCCAGGATCTGTCGCTCGGGCAGGCCGGCACCGGTGGCTTAGGCTTGGGAGGCGGCATTATTGGCGGCGGCGGCGGCTTGATCGGTTTTGGTAGCGGCACCTTCACTCCAGCCCAGACCGACTCGTTCAGCCCCGGCAATAGCGTCATCTATCGTTGGTACGATCAGGACCCGGCTTCCAATCCGGTTGTCGCCATCGACAACAACCTGCCGACGTTCACCGATCCGGTCACCGGCGCGCTCCAGACCGATTCGATGGCGACGATGGTTTCCATCCCGGCGGTCAGCAATGCCAACGTCAGCTATCCCGGCCGACCTCGTTCCCAAGGCGGTTTACGTCGCCTACAACGTCGTGCAGACGTTTCCTCAACCCCCAATTGGCGATCCTCCTCTCCCTTTGGAAAGCCGCGTTTTCATGGCCGCCTCCGCCGATGGCGGCCGGCAGTTCACCAACCAGGAGTTGGTCTCCGATCTGCTGCACTTTCGCGCGGATTTCATTGCCAAAGACGAGCCTGCGCAGGTGCCCATCTTGCAGACGGGAACCGAAGCCGCCAATCCGCAGATCGTCTTCACCCAGGGGGCGGCGCAGCGGCCTAGCTTCTTCGTTTATAACGGCCAAAAGAGCCAGACTTTCTTTTTCGATATCGCCACCGCCACGGCCAGTCAGATTCAAAGCATTTTGGACACCATTCCCGGTTTGACGGGCGACACCTCCGTCACCTATATCGGCGGCGGCAGCACCACCAAAAATGTGGCCGGCTCAACCTTCAACATCACCTTCCTCAACGGCGCCACGCCGTACTTCCTCACCTACGACGGGCCGGGCACCCTCAGCACCACCAGTTCCACCGTGGCCGCCTTCACCGGCATATCGGGGACGGTGGGCGGCCAGGTCATGGTCTTTTACAACGACATTTTCAACGGCTTTGATCGCATTTACTATGATTCGTCGCGGCCGGACGCGGGCGATCCCGCGACCCCCGTCGCCGCTGCTTCAATTTTCACGAGCGGTGAAGTCGGCCTCACCATTGCCGATGGCATTGCCGCTGCCAACGGTGCTCCCAATCGCGCGGGCATCACCGATGTCCCGGTCAATGTCGATTTTTCCACGACCGGTATCAACGGCATCAATCTCGACCAAGTCACCGATCTGACAGTCACCGTGAACTTGATCGACGATACTCATATGGACGAACTGGCCATTATCTTGATTCCGCCTCCCGGATTGCCCAGTGTCAATTTGTTGCTGAACCGGATTGACCTGGCCGGCAACGTCATTGGCGGCAACCATCCGCAGGGTTTGCCGGCCGTCGCCAATGGCACTATCGGCGAAATCCCGGTTCCCACGAGTCCGATTACCTATGAGCCGGTCGGAACCGTGTTCGACGACAATGCGCCGCGTTATCTCACCGACGGAGTCGACGGTTATTTCCCGGAGACAGCGTTCAATCCGTATATCGGGCACTTCCAGCCCGAAGAGGACAACCCCAATAAGTTTGGCTTGCCAGGCTTTTTAGGCTCTTTGGGAGCACCCTATGTTGGGTTGGGGGCACTCCAGGCGCTTATTGCCTCCCCGAACTTCATGACGTTGGCCAAGGGCACGTGGACCCTAAGGATGCTCGATTTTAGGGCCACACCTGTGCCACCGCCCTTTATCCAAATCATTGATAGCTGGTCACTAAACTTCACCGGGCGCATTGCAACGACGAAGGGGGCATTCGCGCCGGGGACCCCTTTCCCCGACTATGCCGGTTTCCCCGGCGGCACGATTCAAGGAATTACCTTTCCGGAACAGGCATTCCCAGGCGGCACGGGCGGCTTCGGTGTAGATGTTCCCATCTCGACGCCATTCCCCTTGCCGATTCCGCCCGATACGCCCGGCGCTCCCAATGACGCGATCACCACGATTCCCGGCGGCGCCGCAAGACATTTATCCGAATAACCCCACCGTGGCGCCTGTCGGCACCCCGGGCATTGGTCCGACAATATCCGTGGCCGTCGACAACACGCTCGGCTCGTTCAGTCCCTTCCAGGGGCGTGTTTATGTCGCCTACACCGCCGCCAACGGCGCGGACACCAACATCAACTTGATCTCCTCCGATTTTCCGCAAGGCGCGACCGACACCAGCATCACCCCTTCCACGTTAGAGGGCGCTGCATCCTCGACCGATCACTGGACCATCGACCCCGCCCTGGGGCAGGTCAACGACGACGCCCCCGGCGACAACTTCACCGAAGGCAACCGCACCCAGTTCAATCCGACGATCGCCGTCGATCCGGTCACCGGCACGCTCGGCCTCATGTGGTATGACGGCCGCTATGACGCCGCGCATGCCCGCGTCGCCAACGCCTTCACCACCAGCATCGACGGCGGCGTGACCTTCGCGCCCGACACCTTCCTCAACACCAAGCAAACGGCCACCGACTTTTACACCGGCGCCACCATCTTGCAAGAGCCCATCCCGGACAACATGGCCCTGGCCAGCGCGCTTCGGCTTCAGCGACCGCTCCGGCCTGGTCATGTACGGCGGCCGCGTCTACCCCGCCTGGTCGGGCAATCTCGATATACCCCGAGGCAATATCACCGTTAACGGCGTCAACGGCACGCCCGGCTCGATGATCTTCACCAACACGGTGACGGTCGCCGGCGGCCCCCGTCTGCTCACCGGCAGCATGGGGCCGATCGTCAACGATTTCAACTCCGGCAACACCGACTACAACAACACCTTCACCACCGACAACACCCGCCAGCTCAACGGCTTCGTGCTCACCTTCGATCGCCCCGTCGATCCGGCCACGCTGACACCGGGCATGATCACGGTGACCTATCGCGATCCAAACACGCCCGCCGGCTCGCCTGGAACGGACATCAGCAACCAGATCACCGGCATCACGCCGCTCGATTTGTCCGCCGCCCATGGTCCGAACGCCTCGGGCACGCCGCCGTCGTTTTCGGTCAGCGACACGATCGTCCAGGAGCCGTTCGCCAGCCGCACGTCGGCCAGCTTCACGGTCATCCTGTCGCAAGCCGTGGGCACGCCGGTCTCCGTCGATTGGTCCACGCAGGACGACACCGGCTCGACGGCGGCCACGTCAACGGGCGTCAACGCCGATTATGTGCCCTCGCACGGCACGCTAGTCTTCAATCCGGGACAGGTGACCGCCTCGTTCCAGGTCCCCGTCCTCAAAGATTCGTTGTTCACCAGCAACCGCCATTTCCTGGTCAACCTATCCAACGCCCCGGCGGCGATCGTCATCAACCGCACCCAGGGCAAAGCCACGATCATCTCCGATCAGAATGTGCCGGCGCATGACCGTCGGCAACGCCTATGTTCAGAAAAACTCGAGCGGCTCGTTCACCTACAATGGCCAGAGCAGCACGTCGATCACCTTGACGCCGGCCACCACCGCCGCCCAGATTTTGGCCACGCTCAACAGCATCGCGGCCCTCAATGGCAACGTGGTGGTCAGCGGCAATACCGGCGGTCCATTCACGCTCACGTTCACCAACGGGACCACCGCCTCGCAGCTTGGCTTCGTCAATGCCGGCGAGATTACGGTCACGTCGGCGACGACGGCCACGCTTGAGCGTCAATCCCGTCATCAGCTTCCCGGTCTTCCTCAATGCACCGGCGACCACGGACATCTCCGTCGATTTCAGCTTCAGCGACGGCACGGCCAAGAGCGGCGTGGACTACCTCGGCGTGCCCGGCACCTTGACGATCCTCAAGGGCAACACCACCGGCGTCATTACTGCGACGGTCATCAGCAACCAGCTTTCCTCCGGCAACCTCAACTTCTTCCTCAACCTGACCAACCCGGTCAATGGCTCCATCACGCAAACGCAGGCCACCGGCGTCATCGTCGATGACAATGCGTTGGCCGTCTCCGTCGGCGATGTGACCGTGCAGCGTTCCGCCACGCCGCAAACCGCCAACGTGACGTTCTATTTGAACGGCATCTCCAGCCAGGATGTGACGATCCACTATCGCACGGTCGCCGGCACCGCTATTGACGGCACCGACTACACCGGCACCCAGACCGGCACGATCGTGATCCCCAAGGGAAGCCAAAGCGTCACCGTGCCCATCTCGATTCTGGGCAGCACGACCGCGGCCAACAATAAAAACTTCCAGGTCCAGATCACCAGCGTGACCAGCGCCTCGATCGCGGCCAGCAACGCCTCGGCCAATGTCACGATCGTCGATGACAACGAGGTGCCGGCGGTGTTCGTCGCCGACGCCATCGTGCGGCAAAACCTGACGACCGCGAGCACCACGGTCGATGTGCCGATCTATCTGACGTTCGTCAGCCCGACAGACATTAAGCTCAACATCCAAACAATCGCCGCCGGAACCAATCAGGCCATTGCCGGTAAGGACTATATCGCCATTCCGCCGACCGACATCATCATCCCGGCGGGCCAATCCAAGGGCGATGTGATTGTGACGTTGCCGACCGATATCCGGGCGCAGCTACCCATCAACCCGACCTTTGGAGTGATCGTCAACAGCGTCGGCAGCGGAAATGCCACGCTCGCCCGCCCGGAAGGCATCGTGACCATCGTCAGCGACACGGTGCAAGTTTCGGTGGGCGACGTCACCGTGCAGGAGAATCCCAACGGCAACGCCAACGCCCGGTTCCAGGTTTTCCTGAGCGGCCCCAGCGAACTGCCGATCTCCGTCACCGTCGCCACCGGCGGCGCCAACGACACCGCGGTCGCCGGCACCGACTATCAGGCGTCCACTCAGACCGTCACCTTCGCACCCGGCCAGATCGTGGCCCCTGTCAACGTGACCGTCCTGCACAATCTCACCGCCAACGGCAGTCCGGTGGCCTTTTCCCTTAATGTGACCGGCATCAAGATCGGCACCTTGACCGCCACCGACCCGAATCTCATTGCCCCCGGCTATGGCACCGGCACCGGCACCATCGTCGATGTCGACGGCACCGCCGGGCCCTTCATCACCATCGGCGACGTGACGGGCGACGTGGGGTCGGCCTTTGGCCCCGTGACCTTCAGCTTCCCGGTGTTTTCCGATCCGCCGATCGGGGCCCTCACGGTGACCGTCACCGCTGCCGGGCCAGGCATTGTCCCGATCGCTGCCGTCGTCACCACCCTGCCCAACGCGACGGGGCAGTTTGTCGTCGACGTCACCGTCAATCCCAACAACCTCTTTGGCTTCACGCAACCGTTTATCGGCAATCGCCAATTCACCGTCACGCTTACCGCTCCCACCGTCGGGTCTTTGTCGACCAAGGCCAGCGGCACCGGCAAGATCATCGACGACAATGCCACGACGATCAACATCGGCAATGTTGCCAGCTTCCCGGGCCGCGATCCTAACAAGAACACCGAGTTCGACTTCCCCGTCGTAGTCTCCAACATGGCTGCCAGCTTTGTCCCGTCGGCGACCATCGCCGGCAACTACTCCACGGCTGACGGGACCGCGACGGCGGCGGAGAGTGATTACATCCCGGTGTTTTCCAACCCCAATAACTTGCAATTCTTCAAGACGAGCGACAAATTCCCGCTGCCCGTTTTGGTGCCGGGCACTACCACGCCGGAGGGTGCGCCGGACTACGAAACGTTCACCGCGACTTTGTCCAACACGGTCAATGTGAGCGTCCCTTATGGTGTCTACCCACCCAACGCCAACGCCACCGGCACCGCCTACATCATCGATCCGAACCTGCTCAACCTGAGCGTCAGTGACACGTCGGTCCAGGAGACGCCCACCGGGGCCTCCATGGACTTCGTCGTCTATCTCAACGGCATTTCCGGGCAAGATGTGTCCTTCACCTGGACGCTGACCGATGGCACGGCCAAGGCCGGCATCGATTACGGCGCGCCGATCAGCGCCACCGACAAAATCCCCGCCGGCTCGCTGTTCAAGCGGATTTCGATTCCCATCAACGCCGAGACGGCCTACAAGGGGAACCGCTTCTTCACGATGAACCTGTCCAAGCCGACTAATGCCGGCATCCAAAAAGGCACCGGCACCGGCACGATCATGGACAACGAGTTGACGCCCACCCTCACCATCAGCGACGCCATCGTCAAGAAGGGACCGAGCGGCCAGCAGCAAGCGACTTTCACTGTCTTCGCCAATTACCCAGCCGCGACGGCCGCCACGCCCACCGGCGTGCCGACCACGGTGACCGTGCTTCTCTCCGATGGGACCGCGACATC
This sequence comes from uncultured Planctomycetota bacterium, assembly GCA_963750865.1. Taxonomy (GTDB): domain Bacteria; phylum Planctomycetota; class Planctomycetia; order Gemmatales; family Gemmataceae; genus CAVVSQ01. The sequence goes on along the minus strand of CAVVSQ010000001.1, from coordinate 1,033,124 downwards.
CGCCGAGGGAGATTATGTCAACACGCCGATTACGGTCACCTTGCCGGCTGGCGCCACCGGCGCCACCTTCAACGTGCCGATCAACGGCGACACGCACGCCGAAGGCAACGAGACGTTCAAGGCCACCCTTAGCAACCCGAGCAACGGTGACCTGATCGCGCCGCGCGTGGCGACGCCTGATCTGGGCGTCGTCGGCGAAGGCATCGCCACCATCGTCGACTACAACTCCGTCACCGCCCTCAACGTCGGCGACGTAATCATCACCAAGGGCTTCTCGGGTCAACAGATCGTCAACGTCCCCGTCGTGCTGTCCACGCCTTCGCCGGTCCCCATTACCGTGCAGGTCGACACCACCGACGGCACCGCCACCGTGGCGCACCACGATTACGTGCCGATCGTGGGGCAAATCATCACCATACCGGCGAACACGACGACATTTACCATCCCCGTGACCATCCTGGGCAACTCGAACCCCACCGGCGACCTCGGCTTTTTCATCACGCTCTCCAATCCGCAAAACGCCACGGTCCTTAAGAGCAAGGGGACCGTCACGATCGTCGATCCCAACAGCGTCATGGGGGCCACGCAGTTTTTGGTGAGCCTGAAGCCGCAAAGCGCCGTCGGCACCTATAGCTATGCCGTGCAACCGCTGGTCTCCGACCGCATCCGGCTGCCCTTCGGCCAGGGTGGCGCCAACCTCACGATCAGCGACGTGACGGTGCAGGACAACGCCACCGAGGCGGATTTCACGCTGCTTTTGAGCCAGTCCAACCCGCAAACCGTCACCGTCCAGGTCAGCACCGCCGACGGCACCGCGGTGGCCGGCAAGGATTACCTACCGCTCGCCAGCCAACTCGTGACGTTTTCGCCGGGCTCGACGACGGCGATCGTCCGCGTCCCGCTGGTGAACATCGGCAGCACCATCGAGCCATTGCGCACCTTCACCCTCAGCGCCCGCAACTTGGCGCTGAGCGGCTCCGTGTTGCCGGCGTCGTCCATCCTCGATGTCGGCACGGCCAGCATTGTGGATCGCAACGATCAAAGCCAGACATTTTGGAACATCGGCGACGGCATCAGCCGCGCGGCGCCGGCTCGTCAGTCAACGTGAATATCTTCACCAACGGCAGCTTCGCGACCTGGACGCCCCAGGGGCCCGTTCCGGATATCGTGGGCCGGCTCAATCGCGCCGGAGCCGTCGAGAGCATCGCGGTCGATCCCAACAATCCGGCCCACATCGTCCTCGGCGCCGTAAACGGCGGCATCTGGCAGACCTTCAACGCCGATCCCAACAACCCCAGCGCGGTCACGTGGGCGCCGATTGGCGACAACCTCAAGTCGCTGTCCATCGGCGATGTCGTCTTCGATGCGACTGACAAGACCGGCAAAACATTTTACGCCGGCACCGGGCTATGGACCAATAACTTCAACACCGGCGGTAGCTCGGTCGGGCTCTACAAGACGACCGACGGCGGCCAGACCTGGGCCCTGCTCGGGCAGAATACGCTCACGGGGCATCGCATCCGCGCGATCGACGTCAGCGGCCAAACCATCCTGGTCGGCACGGTCAACGGCACCGGCACCAATGCCGATCCTTCCCGTGACTATACGCGCTCTCGGCGGCGGCCTGTTCCGCAGCACCGATGGCGGTGCGACTTTTGTGCCGGTCGTCGGCGCCACTGGCAGCACGCTTCCCTCCGGCCCCGTTGTCTCGGTGGTGAATGACCCCAATGTCGCGGGCCGCGTGTATGTCGCGGTAGGCGGCCAAGGTATTTTCCGCAGCGACAATGCGCTGGGCAACAGTCCCGACGGCTCGGTCATCTGGACTGCGGTCAACACCGGCCTGACCAGCCTGGCTACTTCGGTCGATGTCGAGATGGTCAGCCAATCAATCGCCGGTGCCACCACGCTTTATGCCGGCGTCGCCGCCAATGACGGCTCGCTGGCCATTTACACTTCGACGGACGGCGGCAATCAGTGGACGCCGCTGGCCGCGCTGCCCACGTCGTTCGACGACGGCATCAGCGGCTTCGCCGAAAAATTCAACATGGTCGCCGACCCGACCACCGCGGGCGTCGTCTATCTCGACGGCGAAAGCGGCAGCATCCAGGGGAGCCCTGGCATTCTCCGCTACAATCCGGCAGGCAGCGGCAGCTGGGTCGAGATCGACGGCTCCGGCACTGCCACCGGCACCGCGCCGCACCCCGATTCCCGCGATATGCAGTTCCTCGGCAACAACACGCTGCTCGAATCCGACGACGGCGGCATCTATGTGCTGCCCAGCCCGGCGAACTCCACGGGCAACGACTGGAGTTCCCTGAACGGCAACATCAACGACGTGGAGCTCTTCTCCGTCAGCTACGATTCGACCAACAACATCCTCTTCGGCGGCTCCCAGGACAACGGCTCCCCGGTGCAGTCCTCGCCCGGCAACCTGCTCTGGAAGGACTTGTCCAGCGGCGACGGCCAATACACCGCCGTCGATACCACCTCGCGCCCCAATGGCGACGTGCTGCGATATGTTTTGTCCAACAACTGGAGCAACCTGCTTCGCCTGGAATACGACAATGCCAACAATCTGGTGAGCAGCACCACCGTCGGCCTGCGCGCCTTTCCCGGCGCTTTTAACGGCAGCGGGCTCAACAACGCCGATTTGAACTTTTACTTCTCGGGCAATTTCGACTTCCAGCCCTATGTGCTCAATGCCGTCGATCCGCGCCTGATGCTGCTGGGCTTTTTCGGCGTCTACGAGGATGCCGACCCGTCGCCGGCCAACGGCGATGCGGGCGATGTCATCACGGACATCACCGCCAAAGTCGGGCACATACGACTTCGGTCTCTTCGCTGGCCTACGGCGGCTTCCGCGCCGGCACCGGCTACACCAACGTCGCCATGGTCGGCACGCTCAGCGGCCAACGTGCTCTCTTCTCGCGGCGAAACCGGCTCGACCTTCACCGAAGTCGATGGCACCGGCGCCGGCCAACTTGGCGGCACGGGAGCCCTTCAGAGCATAGCGGTCGATCCCAGCGATTGGCGGGCCGTCTATGTCGTCCGGAGCAACTCAGCTTTGGTATACGCCCAACATCACCAACCTGGCGGCCAATCCTTTCCGAGTCATCGGCGACGGCACCGGCGACAACCTCGGGCAGATCACGACCGAATTGACCAGCGTCAATGTCGTCCGCATCGGGAACACGTCAGTGCCCCTGGTCGGCGCCCAGGGCGGCGTCTACCGGATGCTGTCGCCGGGAAGTTGGTCGCTCTATGGCCAGGGCTTGCCCAATGTCGTCGTGCACTCGATCGTTTACAACCCCGCTCAGGACGTGATCGTCGCGGGCACATTCGGCCGAGGCGCCTGGACGATCAACAATGCCTCCGCCACGCTGCTCTCGACGGCGCCGCTGCAAAGCTCGACGGCCCAGACGATCCTCGTCACCACCAACGATCCGTCCGGCCAGACCGTCCCGCTCACGAATTTCCCCGTGACCTTGCCTGCCAATTCGAGCTCCGTAATCGGTTAGCATTCCCCTCAAACCGGGCGTTACGCCAACTTCGAATCTGACGTTCACCGTCTCCATCGCCTCTCCTTCGAGCGGCGTTTTGGGCCAAAAAACCACGGGCACCGCCATCTTCGTGGCCCCCACGACGTTCGACACGACCAGGCTGTCGGCTACCCCGATCAACTGGCAGTCCGTCGTTCCGCAGACGATCACGCAGGGCAACGCAACGACAGCGCAACAAAACATCCCCATCAATGCGGCGACGCTGCCGATACCGGCGCAAGGCAAGCCGTCGGTGCCTTATGTTGCCACCTCGACGATCAACATCAGCGGCATCAGCGCGAGCAGGTCTTGCGCGACCTGACGGTCACCGTCAACGCCGAGTTCCCCGACACCACGGGCTTGCTGGTGCAGCTTATCGCGCCCAACAACGGCCCGACGTATACGCTTTCGCAAAACGAGCCGGGCAGCAACTTCCCGAACACCGTCTTCGACGATCAGGCGCTCGATCCGATTTCCAAGCGCACCGCCAGCAGCGTGCAGACGGTGACGGTGGATGCGACCGGCGGCACCTTTACGCTGGCGTTCGAAGGCTCGCTGGTGACGCCGGCGCTGCCGTGGAACGCCTCGGCGGCCGCTGTTCAACTCGACATCGAAACCCTGCTTTCGCGTGCAGCCGGGCAGCGTCGTCGTCACCTTGGAAGCCAGCAAAAACCCGAATGCCGCTCGGGTCTACACGGTGACATTCACCGGACTCAACGATCCGCCGCTCCTGATCGCCAACGGCAATCCGCTGACCGGCAATTCGCACTCGGCGACCGTGGCGTCGCTACTGCCGCAAGGCGCCTTGTCCAGCTTCCGGCCGGAGACGCCGCTCAGCGCCATGCCGCTCGCCGCCAACCAGCTCAACGGCACCTGGACGCTGAAAATCACCAACAGCAGCACGAGCAATTTCGGCACGCTCAGCAATTGGTCGCTGCGCCTGCAAACCGGCGTGTTCGCCTCCGCGCTGACGCCCAACGACCCCGGCTATTCCGGCTCGCTCGGCAACGCCATGGACCAACTCCAGCAAGGCTTCACCGCCAGCTTGACCCGCGATCCGACCAGCATCTTCGCGGTCCCCTATCCGGCGGGCGGCGTGCCGCTGGCCGTCACCGCGCCGTTCCTCTCGCCCCCCTATGATCCGGCCACGTTGCCGCTCATCATTCCGGGGCCGCACCAGGACGTGATCAAATACACGACCAGCGACATCGCGCAAACGTTGACGTTCGGCCCGGGCATCGCGGGCGGCACCTTCACGCTCACCTACAACGGGCAAAAGACGACGCCGATCACCTGGAGCGCCAGCACGTCGGTTTTGCAGCAGCAACATCCAAAGCCGCGCTCGACGCTCTGACCACGATCGGACAGAGCAACACCACGGTCTCCAACGCCGCCAACCCGGTGATCACGTTCGTCAATGCCCTGAGCGGCTCCAATGCGGGAACCTTGACATTCGATGGCGGCGGCCTCAGCGGCGGCACCATCACCGGCATCACCCGCATCGCCGTCGGCACACCGGCCAATCCGCTCAACTTGGCCATACCCCAGGCCATCAACGATCCGCACACCAATGTCGTCACGCCCGGCGTGCTCAACGTGCCCATCGTGGTGGCCAACGCTCCGGTTGAACGGGTGCTCACCGGCCTCACGGTGCGCATCGACATGCAGCATCCGTTCGCCGCCGACTTGCGCCTGTCGCTGGTCGCGCCGGACGGCACCACCGTGTTGCTCGCCAACCAGGTCGGCGCCGGCGGCCCCAATTTCGACGGCACGACCTTCGACGACAACGCCGCCACGGCCATCACCGCCGGCACCACGCCTTTCCAGGGCACCTACGCCCCCGTCCAACCGTTGAGCACTTTCAATGGCAAGAACATCAACGGCACCTGGACGCTCAAGGTTGAGGACATGAAGGCCGACGGCCAGCATGGCCAAGTGCTTTACTGGCAATTGATCCCGACCAGCGGGCTCATCCTCAACCAGACCAACACCTACGCCGACGTGGTTTTCGACCGTGCGATCAACGTGAACACGATCGACGCCACCAACGTCAGCAACATGCTCGGGCCGATCGGTCAGGTCGCTGGTCCGTTCACAATCACCGCCAATCCGACCGTGCCCGGCACGTCGGTGCCGGTCTATCCGGCGGAGTTCACCAATCGCGTCTTCCGCATCAGTTTCCCGGCACAGCAATATAGCGGTAGCTACAGCCTCGTCGTCGGCCCGGTCAACAACACCGTCAACCCGCTGCTCAACAAGACCATCAAGGATTTGGCCGGCAACGCCATCGACAATAACCTCAACGCCGGCCTCGACGTCGCCCGCGGCGTCAATCCCGTGGATGCGGGCACGACCACCAAGACGTATTCGTCGCCGATCCTCAATCAGGCGTTCAGCCCAGGCGGGGCCGCCTTTTCGACGATCACCGTGCCCGACGATTACATCATCACGCAAGACGACCTCAATCACATTCAGTTGCAATTGTCGGTCATGCATCAAAACACGCCCGATTTGATCGGCACGCTCACGGCCCCGGATGGCACCGTGGTCAGGCTGTTCACGCATGTCGGCGTCAACGGCGCCGTTGCCGGCAACCCGCACCCGGATCTGGGCAACAACACGACCTTCGACGATTTCGCCGTCAACGTCATCCAAAACGCCTCGGTCGGCCTGGCGGGGACGTATAAGCCACAGACCCCGCTTTCGCTCCTGGTCGGCAAAAACGCCAAGGGAACCTGGGAGCTCACGATCTTCAACGAAGCGAAAAATCCGGTCAATCTTTACAGTATCGGCACCTTCACGGGCACCTTGGTGCAGTGGTCGCTGACGTTCCCCTCCACCGTCCCCGGCACCGGACTGGGTCAAACGGGTGCCGATCAAATCAACACCGGCTTCCGCATCTTCACGACCAGTCCGTCCAATTCGCTGTCGAGCAGCGTCTGGACTGCCATCGGGCCGGCACCGGAAACTGGCGGGCAGACCGGTCCCGTTGGGGCCATCACCGTCGATCCCGCCGACTCGACCGGGAACACGGTCTATGCCGCCGGCGCCTCGGGCGGCGTTTGGAAGACATACAATTTCATGACCACCGATCCCAAGGGGCCCAACTGGATACCCCTCACGGACCTCGGGCCGCTCAACAGCCTCAACATCGGCACCCTGACCGCCGTCGCCTCGCCCGACGGCGATCCTAACAAGACGACGATCTTGGCCGGCACCGGCACGGCCGCGACGACTTCATCCACGTCCAACGGGCTCCCGATCACCAACGCCGGCGTTGGCTTCCTCCGTTCGACCGACGGCGGCCGCACCTGGCAGGTCATCGATAGCTCCAACAACAACGTCAGCACCAACCCGGTGACGCAAGTTCAGACGGCTTTGCCGATCAGCTCGACTCTGCGCAATCACTTGTTCGACGGCACCGCGATCAACAAGATCGTCGTCGATCCGACGCCGCTCAACGGCAAATTTGTCGTCTACGCGGCTATCGCCGGCACTAGCGCCGCCAATTCGGGCTTGTTCCGCAGCCTCGACTCCGGCGTGACGTGGACGCAGGTGGAATCGGGCATTTGCACCGATGTGGTCCTCGCCGGCGGCAGCGGCAGCGGCGGCTCCGGACAGATGCAGGTGCTCTATGCCGGCTTCATGACCGGCTTTGGCCGAACCGGCGGCGTCTACTTCACCTCCTCCGCCGTTGGCACGCCGCTCAATACGCTCTTGCCCGTGCCCAACGACGGCACCGGCGCGCCGGGGCCGAACCAAGGCGTCAATTCGCGCGTCAACATTGATCCCGAAGCGCCGCCGTTCCCGACCACGACCATCACGGTCGGCAACCCGACGAACAATCCGTCCGGCACCAACTCGCCGATCGTGTTGGCCACGCCCGCCAAGACCAATCAGCCCCTCAAGGACGCGCTTTATCAGGGTTGGGTCTATGCCTACACCAACAACACCCTTTATGAGACCAAGGACTTCGGCCAAAACTGGACGCAGGTCAACTTGCCGATCACCAGCCTCAATCCGCTCGCCGTCAACGGCAACAAGCCGACTAATGACACGACCAAGCCCAACTTCACGCTCGGCGTCGTCAAGTCTATCGTCATTGACCCGAGCAATCCGAACATCATCTATGTCGGCGGCACCAATCCGATCGGCTTCCACGGCCTGGGGCAGAACCTGAACAACGGCACCGCGTCATCCGTGGTCCGGGTAGACCTCACCAACATCAGCGACGTCTATTCCTTCGTCAACAACGATTACAGCGATCCGACGGGAACGATCACCAAAGACCCCGGCGTCGGTGACGCCACGGGCACCGGGCCCGGCGCCGTCTTCCATGATTTCGGCGGCTCGCCGTCCAGCGATGTCCTAACCATGCTGCGCGACCCCGCCAATCCGTTCTTGGCACCAAGCTCGCTGCAGTTCACGAACACGCTCAACTTCCGCAACGACGGCTCCGACGTTCACTGGCAGTTTTTCGATTTCGGCCAGGGCAACGTCAATCAAATGGTCGATATCGTCGATCCGCTCACGGGCAATATCCGCCTGTTCTCGGCGACATCCACCGGCGTCTACACCGGTGTGGACATCGGCGAAGGCAACATCGATCCGGGCATCGGCTCGGCCGCCTCGGTGAGCGGCTCGCGCATCGGCAACTTGCAGATCGGCCAAATCACTGACACCGGCGTCCAACCCAGCACGCTCGCCGGCGCCATTTCCGGCGCCTGCTCTATGCCGAGAACCCGGGCGTCGGCACGCCGATGTCGGACCCCAACATCTTCCAGGACGGCAACCTCACATGGCGCAACCTGTCCAGCGGCTATGGCGAGGCGATCGTTCCCGACCCATCGGGCTCGGGCACCGTGTTCCGTTACCAATATCCTTACACGGCCGATTATCCGCTTTATCCGACCACGGCATTTTCGCCGCTGAACGGCAACGACTTCTTCGAGGTCAATCCGCCTGGCACCGTGCCCGGACCGACCGATCAAAACGCGGACGGAACCGCCAGCGCCGGCACGGGCCTCATTCAAGCGGGCGATTTCCCGTCCACCACCGGCGCCGGCCAATGGCCCGGCTTCGTCAACCAGGGCTCCAATTTCGCCGTCAATTCCTTGGAGAACACCGATTCCTCCGGCACGCCCATCAACTATCCTGGCCTGGTGATGAGCTCGCGGGCCGGGCGCATCTTCCGCGCCTCCAACATCAGCCTCGCCGCCGGCGTCGGCGGCATCGTCTGGCAAGACATCGGCGACCCGAACGTCCTCGACGGCACCTATGCTCCCGCCGTCGCCTTCGGCTCCCCCACGCAAGTCGCCGGCCGCAATGTCGATGACTTCATCTATGTCGGCACGCTCAAAGGCAACGTCTTTGTGACCACCACCGGCGGCGGCACCAATTGGCTCAATATTTCCGGTGCCAACGGCCTGGATGGCAGCCCCGTGCTTTCGATCAGCGCCGACCCGACGCGCGGCAGCCACAAGGTGTTCGCCTTGACGCAACAAGCGCTCTACTACTGTGCCGACTCGTCCGCCGCCAATCCGGTGTGGGTCCGTCTCAACGACACCGCCAACAAGACCTACATCTTCCCCAATGCAACCACAACTCCCAATCAGACCGGCATCCAGCGCCCCGTCTGGAACAACCCGCTCGACCTGGTGCCCGCGTTCAATGCGGCCACCGGCCTGACCTCACTGGCGGTGGATTGGCGCTTCGCTCTGCCGGATGCCACCGGCACCGGCACCCATCCGGTGCTCTATGTCGGCGGCGACGGCGGCGTGGTGACCTCCACCGATCTAGGTTCCACCTGGTCGATTTTCTCCAACCTCAACACTTCCAATTCGGCCACCCAGACCGGCGGGTATTTGCCTTCGGTGCGCGTCACCGACCTCAAGTTGATCCTGGGCAACACCAACCCCGTGACCGGCGTGCCCGACACGTCCACCGGCCTCAACATGCTGGTGGCCTCGACCTATGGCCGGGGCGACTTCGCCATTCGCCTCAACACCAGTGCTTATGCGGGCGACGTGGTCATCCCCAATTCCGGCCCGCAGGTTGCCAGCGTCGCGCCGTCCACCGGCACGTTTGGCGAGTTCCTGACCGGCATCACCGTCACCTTCAAGGGCGCGGTCGATCCAACCTCGTTCAGCCCGGCGGACGTAACCTCGGTCATCGGCCCCAACGGCGCGGTTCCCGTGCAGTATGTCTTCGACACCACGCCCACCGGCGGTCCGGGCACCGGCAATCTGCACAACGTCTACACCATCCAGTTCCTAACGCCGCAAACGAAGAACGGCACCTACACCGTCGTCCTTGGGCCGAATATCACCGACTTCAGCGGCAACTTGATGAATCAGAACGGCAACAGTGTCAACGGCGAAGCGAGCGATCAATTCCAGGGCAGCATCAGTTTCGTCGCCAACACCCCGCCGACCATAAGCAACATTCCGACGCAGCAGTCGAGCCCTGGCGTGCCCATCACGATCAACTTTACGATCGCCGATGCCACTGACGCGACCGCGACGTTGACCCTCACGCCGCCGCCGACTTCCAGCAACACCGACCTCGTGCCCAACGGCAATATCGTCATCGGCACCGTGGCGGGAACCAACGGCGCCGGCCATACGCTGACTATCACGCCGACCAGCAACCAACCCGGAGCGACGCTCATCACCGTCAGCGTCACCGATCCGCGCGGACTAAGCACTTCGGAAAGCTTCGAGCTGATATTCGGCATTCCCGTCGTACTGCCGGCCAACCCGGGCCCCCAGACGATTCCGCATGGGCATACGCTGACGTTGCCGTTCAACGTCACCGGAAGCAGCGCGCTGGCCTTGACCGTCAGCGCCGTCGCCACCTCGCCGATTTACAACCTGTGGACCAAGCTCCAGTTCGCGCAGGTGAACGGCACCTATTATCAAAACAGCTCCGGCCGCAACGAGAAATGGGTGTTCAGCAATGTCAACAACTCCTGGTACATCATCCAGCCCACGGGCCTCTTGAGCATCTGGAACGGCGGCAAGAGCTTCAGCCCGGTGCCCACCGACCAGTTCGGCAATCCGCTGCTGCTCGATAATTCCTACTGGGTGGATCCGACCAAGCTGACCGCGCCGCCGGCACCAATCACGTTCACCGGCAGCATCCAAGGGGCCAATCCCAACATGACCTTGCAGCTCACGCCGCCGATCAATTTTGTCGGCTCGGCCACGGTCACGGTCTCCGCTAACGACGGCTTGGCGACCTCGTCGCTCAGCTTCCCGCTCACCGTCACCAACTCGGCGCCGACTTTCAACCCTATCGGCACGCCGACCATTCCCGGCGGCATTCCCGCCCTTTCGGTGTCCCCATCGCTGCCGAGCCTTGTCTTGCACATGGCCGGCCCCGCTCCTGCCGGGTTCGGCCTCGCTGACGCCGACGACGGCGTCAGCGGCGTCTCGCTCAGCGGGTCGAAGGCCTATGCGGACAATGCCGCCGGCATCGCCTACGAGGTGTCGCAAACCTACGCCCTCTATTACACCGGCAACTACTACTTCAACAGCTCTGGCCTGGGCGAGAAATGGGTCCAGAGCCGCACCACCGGCGACTGGTACATCATCCAATCCTCAGGCGCCTTTAGCCACTGGAACGGCGGCAGCTCGTTCACGCAACTGGAAACGCTCGACAATTCCTATTGGCAAGACCCGACCAAACTGGTGACCGCCGCCGAGCCTACCCCGCTGGCAGGCGCCACGACCATCGACGACGCCAACCATATCGTGACCGTCGTTCCCACGGCCCAGACGGAGATCGTCAAAATCGCCGCCACCGATGGCGTGGCCACGACGACGCAATTCTTCGATTTGAACGTGGCCGCCGTGCCTCCGGCGTTCAGCGTGCCGGATCAGCAGCTTGCCCATAACGTGACGGGCAATCCGCAACTGCGAATCGATCTGACGAATCAGCCGTCCAATTCGGCGGGAGACCTTCTCAATCCCGACGCCAATGGCTTGCCCGTGACGACCACGCTCGCCGTCTACAACTTCGTGCCCGGAGAAGCGTACAAGCTCAGCACTTCGCTCGATCTCCAGCTCCACACCAGCACTTATCAGGACACCGAAGGACGCGGCGAACGCTGGCTCTTTGGTCAGGCGACCAAGACGTGGTACATCATCGAGCCCAACGGCAATTTCAGCCAATGGAACGGCGGCACCAGCTTCACCCTGGTGGCCAAGCTCGATCACAGCTATTGGAATAACATCAACTCGCTCATCAACATCAACGACGGCAACCACGTCGTCGCGCCGACGCCGCTCGTTTCCACGCCCGCCTTTAGCTTTGCCGACAACGCCAACGTGCTTACGTTCAACACCGACGGCACCGTGGCCGGCAATTACCTGGCGTCGGTGACCGCGGCTGATTCGCTATCGTCGGCCACCAAGACCTTCGAGATCAGCCTCACCGACGTGGCCCCCAGCTTCTCGGTGAGCACGCCGGGCTCGACGAACATCTCGCACACCGCGAGCTACGATGCCACGATCAGCCCCGTTAGCGACGGCGACGCCGCCATCGGCGGGGTGGCCGAGACGCCCACGATGTCGGCGAATGTCTTTGCATTCGTCCCCGGCTTCGCCTATGAACTCCAACAGACCTACGGTTTCTACTCCACCGGCAATTACTATTCGTCCGGCACGGCCCCCAAGTGGATCCGCAGCGCCGCCAACAACCTTTGGTACACCATCGACAAGACCGGTCTCATCAGCCAATGGAACGGCGGCACCAGCTTCACGCCGATCGGCACGCTCGACGCGAGCTACTACGCCGATCCGAACAAGCTGTTCAATTCGGTGACCGCCCCGGCGTCGCTGACTCCGGCGGCCATCACCGCGGTCTTCAGCGGCAGCAACGCGGCCGGTTATGATCTCCACCTGCAACCGATCAACGCCGCGGGCAATTTGCTGGTGCAGGTCAACGCCGTCGATACGCGCCGCGACGACGAGCAAGTACTTCGCGCTGACGGTGACCAGCCCGACGCCGACGTTCACCGTCACGCCGCAGACACCGTCGGTGGCCTTCACCAACGTGGCCACCGCCGCGGTCAACAACATCAGTGCCGCGCCCGATCCGATCAGCTCGGTGACGTTCACGGCCAGCGTTTACCCGCTCATTTCCGGCCTGGCCTATCAACTCAACCAGGCGAAGGGCTTCTCGTTTAACGGCAGCTATTCGCTGAATTATGCCGGTCTAGGCGAGAAGTGGATATTCAGCAATGTCGAGAGCGCTTGGTACATCATCGAGCCCACCGGCAAGTTGAGCAAATGGAACGGCGGCACCAGCTTCACGCAAGTCGTCTTGGACAGCGTGCCCGTCGTGCTCGGGCCCGATTACTGGACCGATCCCAGCAAGCTTTATAACGCCAACACGCCCCCCGCCGATTTGGCGAAGGTAGGCACGTTCACTACGTCCTTCACCGGCACCAACAGCACCGGCTTGATCTTGACGGTCAATCCGAACGGACAAAATGCGGGCGATTACTTGATCGGCGTCAACGGCAACGACGCGGGCGCGGTCAACACACAGTATTTCGCACAGAACTTCTCCGACTTCGCCCCGACATTCGGGCAGCCTGCCGACCAGTCGATCGCGCACGGCGTGGCGACCTATACGCTGGATTTGACCAATCCCGCCAGCTTCGCGCACCCGTCGGCGATCCCGTCGCCGGTGCTGACTTATGCCGAAGGCATCCCGCCCGGCAGTTTGTCCACGGTGACCGTGGGCGTCAAAACGTATTACGCGACCTCCGCCGGCATCGCCTATCAGCTCAATTCCCAGTTCAACCTGTTCACCACCGGCAATTACTTCCAGAACGCCTTGGGCCTGGGCGAAAGATGGGTCCGCAGCCACGTCAACAATCAGTGGTATATCATTGAGCCGAGCGGCAAGTTCAGCGTCTGGAACGGCGGCAGCAGCGTCACGTTCATTGCCCAGCTTGATTCGAGCTACTACGCCGATCCCACCAAGCTCTTTAACGCCGCGGAACCGGCGTCGGCGGACACGACGGCCCCGCCGCAAAACCCGGCGGCCGGCGCCTCGTCGCCGCTCACCACGCCCGCGGTTCTTTCATATGGCATCGACAACGTCGGGCACAAGGTGACGGTGAACACCGATCCCAACTTTGTGGGGACGCTGCTCGTCAAGGTCACTGCCAAGGATCCAGCCGGGTTGGCGACTTCGCAGTTCTTCAAACTGACGACGACCAGCCTGACGCCAACCTTGTCAATCGTGCCTCCCGGACCACTCGCGCTGAGCAAGGCCGGCACGCCGCTGACCGTGGAATTGGTCGGCAACGACCCGGATTCGGGCAACTCCAAGCCGCTCAATTACGTCGTCACCGTCACCGATGTCAGCGCCGCGGCGCAAGCGTTCGCCTTGCAACAGGCTCAAAACCTGTTTGTCGACGGCAGCTTGTTCGTCAACTACTACGGTCAACAAGAGATCTGGTTGCGGAGCCACGCCACCGGCGCTTGGTACGGCATCACCCCCGACGGCGCCGTTCACTTGCTGGACACCGCTCACTTGCTCGGCCCGGTGGTCGCCAATCTCGGCACGGCCTATTACAACAATTACACGTTGCTGCTCAATGCCACTAATCCGGGATCGCTGGCGTTGACCAAGCAGGTGTCGGCGGCCTTCGATCCATCGAATCCCGACGCCATGAACCTCACCTTGGCCTGGACGAATCCATCGTTCCCGTCGTCCGGCAATTACCCGATACTGGTAAGTGTCACGGTGACCAACTCGGTGGGGGCCTCGACGACGCAGACGTTCGTGCTGAATGTGAGCTAGCCTATGCCGCTCAAGATCGCGCAACTGGGTCAACCGGTTTTGCGGGCGGTGGCCGCCGAGGTGGCCGCCGCGGACATAACAAGCGACGAGTTCCAGCAGTTTCTTGAGGAGATGGCCCTGACCTTGGAAGAGGCGCACGGAGTGGGACTGGCGGCACCGCAAGTCTACGTCAGCCGCCGCGTCTTTCTCGCCGCCGTGCTGCCGGCGCTGGACGATGAGGGAGGGGCTGAAATCGAATGTTTCATCAATCCGCGCATCAGCCCGCTCACCACGGAAGAGGCAAGCGCCTGGGAAGGTTGCCTCAGCTTTCCCGAGTTGCTGGTGTCCGTGCCGCGCCCGCGCCGCGTGCGCATCGAATACCTAAATGTGCGCGGCGAGCCGTCGGCCCTTGAGCTGGAAGGGTTCGCCGCTCGCGTCGTGCAGCACGAATACGATCATCTTGAAGGCATTCTCACGCTCGATCGAGCCCCATCCACACGCCACATCATCAAAGCGTCCGAAGCGGAAGAAGTTTTGGCAACGCCAATCTCCTGATCGATCCTTGAAGTTGTATTCATGTCCGTACTCATCTCGCTCCGCGAGATGAACGAGCATCTCGCGGAGCGAGATGAGTACTTTGCACAGACACGGCAACTTAACGAATTTGACTCTGATCTTTTTCATAAGCGGCAGCGTATAATTAATAACGGGAATCAGGGAAGTTCCACACTTTGCCTGCCCACCGCCGCGCTCCGCATCGCGGCTAAACGGTGCCACTATCCATTTTACCTTTACATAGGGCCTCGCGGCCGCCGTTGCCGGCGCCCGCATACGCCTACGCAAGGAGAGAACGCATGAAACGTTGGACTTTCGTCGCGCTAGCCCTGGTGGCCGGTCTCGGATTTGGTGTCTTTTTTGGTGAGCCATTCCTACGAGGGCAAGCCACGCATTCCCTAGTCGTTCCCAAAGAGGTGACATCTTTCCGCGATGTCGTCAAGAAAGTCATGCCCGCGGTGGTCAGCATCGAGTCACGCACCAAGCTCGTCAAAATGAAAGGCAAGCCACGCCAGCAATTGCCGTTCGATTCCAAGCAAGTCCCCGAGGAGTTCCGTCACTTCTTCGAGGATTTCGGCCAAGCTCCTGAGCAATATGATTCGCCTCGGCTGGGCATGGGCTCGGGGTTCTTGATTGACCCATCCGGCGTCGTCTTGACGAATTTTCACGTCGTCGATGGCGCGGACCATGTGGTCGTCACGCTCGCCGATGGCCGCAAGTTCACATCCAAGAGCATCAAGAGCGATCGCCGCACCGACCTGGCGATCGTCGTCTTGGACGGCAAGGGACCGTTCCCGACGTTGGCTTTCGCCGACTCCGATGACATGGAAATCGGCGATCGCGTTTTGGCCGTCGGCGCGCCGTTCGGCTTGACCGGCTCCGTCACGGCCGGCATCATCAGCGCCAAAGGCCGCAACGGCATGAACATGAACATGTATGAAGACTTCTTGCAGACCGACGCGGCCATCAACCCCGGCAACAGCGGCGGCCCGCTCGTCAATCTCGAAGGCAAAGTCGTCGGTATCAACTCGGCCATCAAGTCGCGTTCGGGAGGCTTTCAAGGCGTCGGTTTGGCCATTGCCAGCAATCTCGCCAAGCACGTGGTGCAGGCACTGCGCACCGACGGGATCGTCCATCGAGGCTATCTGGGGGTGCAGATTCGCGATCTTGATCCGGAAGTGGCCGCGCGTTTGAACCTGCCCAAGGGAGCCGGCGTGGCGGTCGCCGAAGTCTTTGACAACACCCCGGCTGCCAAAGCGGGCATCAAGGCGGGCGACATCCTCACGACGATTGCCGGCAAGAAAGTCAAGAGCGGCAAGGTTTTGCAGAGCATCGTCGCTGAACTGCCTCTGAAGCACGCGACTGCGGTCGAACTGGTTCGCGACGGCCAACCCGTAACGGTGCAGGTAAATGTCGAAGAACAACCGAACGATTTCGGCAGTGCCTCGGCACCGGCCCCGCGCCGGCCGCAAGAATCGACCGGCAGCGTCAGCCTGGACAACGTCGGTATCCAAGTCGCTGATTTGACCGACTCGATGGCTGAAAGTCTCGGTTTCCGCGCCGGCACGCATGGCGTGGTGATCACGAGCGTTGAGCCCAATGGCATCGCCGCGGAGGCCGGCTTGCGTAAGGGCATGCTGCTGGCCAAAGTCGATAGTCACAAGGTAACGAGCGCGGCCCAACTGCAAGGCGCGATTCAAACCGCGTCGCTCCAGCGCGGCGTTCTCTTGCAAGTGCAGTCACCGCAAGGGGGGATCAATTACGTCCTGCTGAAAAGTTCGAGCGGCACGAATTAATTCGTGACAATAATCCGAGCTGCGCCCGTTAGGAAGCGGCCAAGAGCCGCGCACGCAGTAAGCGGTCTATCGACATCTCAACGCTAGACCGCTTACTGCGTGCGCGGCTCTTTAAATGCGCGGCTCCGGATCTTTCTTTAACGCCCAATGGTAAAAACCCCGCCAGCGCCATGCCGCCGGTGACCAACGCCACCGTCGCGAAATTCAGAAACAAACTTCCCAGATGCCACGCCGTGAATGCGCTGCGCGCTTGGTGCATTTTTTCCAACGCATCCGCGGATTGTGGATCGCGCAAGTAAACATCCGTAGCCAGTTCGCGCGGCCCGCGCAAATCGCTGACGTGTCGCTCGATTGGCCAACCGACGAGCACGCTGACGAGGGCTAGAATCAACAACCTTGCTCGCCATTGATGCAGTCGCCCGCTGGGGTTTTCGCGCGCCCAGGCCAGCGCCGTCCAGGCCGCGATGATCCCGCAGATTCCTTGAAGCAGAAAATACCAGTGGAATATCGGGCCCACGGCATAGCCCGCCACGCGCGAGCCTTGCTCCTTGGGGCCGTCAATGCGACTATCTTTTACCTCGAATGGGCTCGGCAACGGAAACCAGCCTGGCCGATCTTTCGAGGTTCCCAAGTCTCTCCATGGTGGCGAATAGCGACAACGTCACCACGAACGTAAAGAAAATCACGCTGCCGAACCACAATCCCAGGGACAGGACATGAAGGACTTTTCGCATGGGTTCACTCCACCGGATCGGCGTCTCGGTGCCGTGCACGAGGCGCGCGATATTGGCGCGATGTTTGACGAAGACCAAGGCGACGGCCAGCATGCAAAAGAGGGTGCGCGGGTCCGTCACCGATGCTGGCTCGGAGACGATCAGGCGTAGACAACACAGCGTCACTGCGGCCGCCAGCGAAGCGAGCGAAACATATCGGGTGACGGCCGCGACCGTTATCCATGCCAAGGCCGCTCCAAGCGCAGCACTGGGTACGAGCACCGCGACCACACCGGCCCCCGTGGCCACGCCCTTGCCGCCTCGAAAGGCGAGGAAGACGGGAAACAGGTGTCCCAGGAAGGCAGCCATGCCGGCGCCGACTTCAAGCCAACCGCTTTCGGAGCTTTCGGAAAAAAAAGTCCGCCCGAGCGCCGTCGCCGCACCAACGGCCGCGGCGCCTTTGCTGAAATCAAGCAAGAAGATCAAAACGCCAAATTTTTTGCCGAGCACACGGCCGATGTTGGTCGCGCCAATGTTGCCGCTGCCCGTTTTGAAAATGTCGATGCCGCGCCGCGCGCCGCCAAATAGCCGAATGGAATCGAGCCTAGCAGATAAGCACTGACCAAGATGGTCACAAACAAGGGAGCGGCCATGCGCTTACTATTCCTTGTTCATCTCCGCCAGCAGGGCGTCGGAAATGTGCAGATCGGAATAGACGTTTTGCACGTCGTCGTGGTCGTCGAGCGCTTCCATGAGACGCATGACCTTTTGCCCGGTTTCGACGTCAACCTCGCGTGCGGCCTTGGGCACTTGTGGGATTTCCGCGACGAGTGGTTTCAGGTTGTTCTTTTCGAGGGCCGCCTGCACATGGGAAAACTGCGCCGGATCGCAGGTGATTTCATAGGCCGAGTCGGCAGTTTTGAGATCGTCGGCCCCGGCGTCCAGGACGATGCCCATGAGCGTGTCTTCGTCCATATCCGCGGCGTTGACGGAAAAGACGCCCTTGCGCTCGAAGAGAAAGGCGACGTTGCCCGCGCTGCCCATTTTGCCGCCGCCGCGCTCGAAGATTTTGCGGACCTCGCCGGCCGTGCGGTTGCGGTTGTCGGTCAACACCTCGACGAGGATGGCGACGCCGCCGGGGCCATAGCCCTCATAGGTGATCTCCTCGAAAACGACCCCTTCCATGTCGCCGGTGCCGCGCTTGATGGCGCGCTCGATGTTGTCCTTGGGCATGCTGACGGAGCGGGCCTTGTCCATGGCGTAGCGGAGCTTGAGGTTCATGGTCGGGTCGCCGCCGCCGTTGCGGGCGGCGATGATGATGGCCCGGCTCAGTTTGCTCCACAGTTTGCCGCGTTTGGCGTCGACGGCCCCCTTCTTGTGCTTGATCGTCGCCCAATGAGAATGGCCTGACATGACGGACTCCCTCTTGCCGGCAAGCTTGCCGAGTAATCTCTATCTTCGCACCGTATCCAGCGCCTTCAATTTGCGGCGCACTTCCTGATACCGTTCATCCATTTTACGCGTTTTTTCGGTTTCAAAAAGGTGGGCTGATTTTTCCCACGCCGTGCGGGCATCCAGCGTGCGCTGCAAGCGGAAATAAACGTCGCCTAGATGATCCCATACGGTTGGGTCCCCGACTCCTTCCGGCAACGATGAGGCCAACTCCAGTTGCACGCGTGCCTCGTCCAGCTTGCCGCGTCGAAACAGCACCCAGCCCAAGCTGTCGATGTAGGCCGCGTTGTCCTGCTCGCTCGCCACCGTCAGGCTCGGACTCAGCCGGCGTTGGCGGTGATCCAGTTCGAGTGCGCGGCGAATCAGCTCTTCGGCTTTGTCGAGATTCTTGTTTTGGTCCGCCCAGGTATAGCCCAGGTCATTGTTCACGGTGGCGTTATTGGGATCCGCTTTGAGAATGATTTCGAGCTGCTGCTCGGCCTTGGCCCAGTGCCGGCGCGGAGTAGACCGAGGAGAGCAAATAGCGAATTTCGACGACATCCCCCGGAGCGGTGTACTCCTTGAGAAGGGCCTGGCAGGCGGCTTCGGCCTCGTCATATTTCTCGGCTTGAACCAGAATGCGGATGCGGAGATGACGGATGACCAACTTGTCGTTGTCACCTGCCAAATCGAGGGCGCGCTCAGCCGCCTTGAGCGCTTCGTCCATTCGATCGAACCGCGCCAGTGCCTTCGCTTTCTCCATGTGAAAGAAAACCGGATTAGTACCTTGGGAAGTCTTGAGACCGTCGCGGCAAACGTTCAAAATCTCCTCGTATTTATGCTCCTTCCACAAGACGCGCAACAGCCCGCTATATATCTGCGCTTCGCCTTGGCTGCCGGCGCTGTGCAAGCTTCGTCGATAAAAGGCCTCGGCTTCCTCGAGCTTTTGATGCTTGTCCGCCAGCGCCGCCAACAGGTGCAGTGTCTCCGCTTGCAACGCCACGGCTCTGATAGACGGACGAAACGCAACCGCCACCAGTCCCTTGGCCAAGACATCGTCGTCGCGGAGCGCGCCGATCATCGCTTTGACTTGATGGGCGGCGAGGCCGGGCGGGCCCTTGGTCTTGGCCGCCTCAGCGACCGTTTTGTCGAGCATTTCCAGGGCCCGACTCATCCGTGGCTGGGGTGCGTCGTGGAACATGTGAAACCAGCCCCGATAGATATCCGGAGTCGGCTCCTTATCAGCCAGCGTTTTGAAAAGATCACCCGCCTTGTCGTACTGACGGCTTCGAGCGTACTGTTTGGCCAAGAATACTCTGAGCCCGGTATTGTTCGAATCGGCGCGTGAGGCTTGTTCGAGCCAGGGCACGATCGCATCTTCCCGTTTGAGTTCTTTGAGAAGCCGGCTTTTCATTTCGTAAGCTTCGAGGCCCAACGGCTGGAAGCGCAGATAGGCGTCCACATAGCCGAGTGCCTGATCCGGCCGACCCTGCTCCTGAAAGCTTTGCGCGATGTTGAAATTGAGCCGGCCCGCACGCTCGGGATAGACGGCCTGCGCTTTCTTGAAGGCGGCTATGGCCTCGCCATATTTCTTTTGCTTGCTCCAGAGATTGCCCATGCGCTCGTGCGTTTCACCGGCGCGGGCCAAAATCATATCGCGATCGAAGGAGCCATGCTCCATGAGCAAATCAGGATGATCGAGAATCTTGGCGGCGCCTGTCAGCGCCTGGAGCGCGCCGGCGGATTCGTTGGCCGACTCACACAGGCTCGCCAGGTCGAGATACATCTGCTGGGCGATGTCGGGATGCTGGTCGATGCCCGGCGTGTCGAGGCCGCGCGTCAGGGCGCGCCGCGCCTCTTCCGGATGGCCCATGCTTTTGTGAAGCCGGGCCGCGATGAACCAGACTTCATGATCGCCCGGATCGAGCTTCAAGGTTTTAGTTAGCACGGCCAGGGCGTCTTGTTCTCGACCCAAAGCAATCAAGATGTGTAGCTGTGCCTTCCAAACGGGCGCCGCCGCCGGATCGAGCCGGGCCGCCTGCTCATATGCCTTCAGCGCGTTCGAGCATCCGATCGGCGCGTTCAAGCAACAAACCGAGGGCGTATTGCTTGAGCGAATCCCGGCGGTCGATCTGTTGGCGCGTCGGCGGTTTGAGCGGCACGTAAACCGCGGGACGATCCTCTGCCCGGCGCCGCTTGTCCGCGAACTGCACCGGCGGTGTCGCCAAAGAAAGCCCAATCACCAGGCAGCCGACCCATATTGGAGTGCGACTCAATACATTTCGGTAAGCGCATCCGAGCATGACATGCACCTCAAGTGCCAAAAACCCGAGCGAACCACCATCCGTAGCGGTGCCGACCGGCGCGACGATTGTACACCGAACAGGGAAATGGTGCCAAGACGTAGTCCGCCAAACCGTGGCGGACTATTGTCTCACTGTGCCGCCTGGATCGCTTGTTTCATTTCCCGCACGGCCCGCTCCATGCCGACCAGCACGGCGCGGGCGACGACGCTATGGCCAATGTTCAATTCTTCGACGCCCGGCAAGTTGACGACATGGCGGACATTGTCATAGGTCAGGCCGTGCCCCAGATGGACGTGCAAGCCGTGCTGGCGGGCGAAATCGGTCGCTTCGCGCAACAGCGCCAACTCGCGTTGCTGCTCGGGAGGCGTACGGGCCTCGGAGAACCGGGCAGTTTGGATTTCGACGGCGCTGGCGCCGAGGAGCTTGGCTACTTCGATTTGCCTGGTATCCGGGTCGATAAACAAGCGAAACTTGGATCTGTTGCTCGTGCAGTTTAGCCATGGCACGCGCGACGGCTGCTTGATGGGCGACCACGTCGAGGCCGCCTTCGGTCGTCAACTCTTGGCGCCGCTCCGGGACCAGCGTCGCTTCATCGGGCCTCACCGCGCAGGCGATGTCCACGATACCATCAGCGACGGACATTTCGAGATTGAGCCGGCTTGTAACGACTTGCCGCAAAAGATGCACATCGCGATCCTGGATGTGCCGGCGATCCTCGCGCAAGTGAACCGTGATGCCATCGGCGCCGCCCAGAACGCGCCAGCACCGCCGCCGCGATGGGATCGGGCTCGCGCCTTGCCGTGCCTGCCGCAGCGTGGCTACATGGTCGATGTTGACGCCCAGACGGATCATGATGAACTTCTCGATTAGCGTTTGCGGCGCCGGCCCTTCTTGGTTTGCGGCGCCATCGTCGGTTGGCCCTTGAGCTGGGCGATCTTGTCGCGCAACTGGGCGGCACGCTCGAATTCCAAATTGGCGGCGGCGGCGAGCATTTCGCCGTGCAGCTCTTCAAGATATTCCTCGGCGACATAATTGTCCTTGCCCGCCACTTGGGCCACCATCTGCCGGGCAGCGATTTCCTCCTCGATGCCCGCGCTGATGACCGAGCGGACGGTTTCCGGGCGTGATGCCGTGCTCGGTGTTGTAAGCCATCTGCAAGACGCGGCGGCGTTCGGTCTCGTCCATGGCCCGCTGCATCGAATCGGTCACCTTGTCGGCATAGAGGATCACCTGGGCATTCACGTTGCGGGCCGCCCGGCCGATCGTTTGCACCAGCGACGTTTCGCTCCGCAGAAAGCCTTCCTTGTCGGCGTCGAGAATCGCCACCAGCGAGACTTCCGGCAAATCGAGCCCCTCGCGCAAGAGGTTGACGCCCACGAGCGCGTCGAAGGCGCCTTCGCGCAACTCGCGCAACACCTGCATGCGCTCGAAGGCATCCAGTTCCGAATGCAGCCATTTGCAGCGCACGCCGGCTTCGCGCAAGAAACGCGGTCAGATCCTCGGCCAGCCGCTTGGTCAGCGTCGTCACCAGCACGCGTTCTTGCTTGGCCGGCCCGCAGTTTGATCTCGGCGATCAAGTCCGGAACCTGGCCCCGCGCCGGCCGCACATGGAGGACCGGATCGACCAGGCCGGTCGGCCGAATCACTTGCTCCACCACTTCGCCGCCGGTGATTTCCAGCTCATAGGGCCCCGGCGTCGCCGACATGAACAGGACCGGCCCTTGCAGCCGTTTCTCCCATTCGTCGAAGCGCAGCGGGCGATTGTCCAGGGCGCTGGGCAAGCGAAAGCCGTGCTCGACCAGCGTGATCTTGCGGCTATGATCGCCCGCGAACATGGCGCGGACCTGCGGCAAGGTCACGTGCGATTCGTCCACGATCATCACGAAATCCTTGGGGAAGAAGTCGATGAGCGTGTACGGCGGCTCGCCGGGCGCCTTGTTGCTGAACCAGCGCGCAGTAGTTCTCGATGCCCGGGCAATGGCCGACCTCCAGCAGCATTTCCATGTCGAAGCGCGTGCGGGCGCTGAGCCGCTGCGCTTCGAGCAGCTTGCCCTCCTGGCGGAACTTCGCCAGCCGCTCCTCCAATTCCTGGCCGATCCCCTCGACCGCGGACTTGATGCGGTCCTCCGGCGTGACGAAGTGCTTGGCCGGGATAGACGTAAAGCTCGTCGAGTTGCCGCAAGCGTCTCGCCGCTGGTCGGATGGATGATGGCCAGGGCCTCGACCTCGTCGCCGAAGAGCTCGAGGCGGAGCGCATATTCCTCCGAGGCGGGCCAAATCTCGACGACGTCGCCGCGCACGCGGAAGCGGCCGCGCTGAAAGGCGGTGTCGTTGCGCTCGTATTGGATATCGACCAGCTTGAGCAGCAAGGCATCGCGCTCGATGACGTCGCCCTTTTTGAGATAAACCATCATCCGCTTGTAATCGCTCGGCGAGCCCAAGCCGTAGATGCACGAGACGCTGGCGACGATGATGACATCCTCGCGGCTGACCAGGGCGCTGGTCGCCGCCAGGCGCAGGCGGTCGATGTTCTCATTGATCAGCGCGTCTTTTTCGATGTAGATGTCGCGCTGGGGGATATAGGCTTCGGGCTGATAATAGTCGTAATAGCTGATGAAATAATGGACGGCGTTTTTGGGAAAGAAGGCGCGAAACTCCTTGTAGAGCTGCGCTGCCAGCGTCTTGTTGTGGGAGAGAACCAGCGTGGGCCGCTGCAATTGGGCGATGACGTTGGCGGCGGTGAAAGTCTTGCCGCTGCCGGTGACGCCCATGAGCACCTGGCGATTCTGCCCTTGGCGGTAGCCGCTGACCAGCTTGTCGATCGCCGCCGGCTGATCGCCGGCGGGTTGGAACTTACTGACGACTTGGAAGGGGGCGGGCATGGGAGGTGTTCCAAGGGAGCGAACATTCAACCGTTACCAGATCCGTGCGCCTCCGTACGCATCTAACACGGTATCATTACTAATTATGGTCATGCCTTCAATTTTTGCCTGCGCCACAATTAGCCGGTCGAAGGGATCCTTATGGTGAAACGGCAACCCGATTAAGAGGCCAGCGTGGGATGGAAGGATTGGTATGATTTGAAAGGCATAGCGACTTAAGCCGATGTCGATAAACTCCTCGTAACTACGGTTTAATTGCCACTTTCCCAGGCTGATTTTGATCGCGATTTCCCAAAAAGATGCCGGGCTGATGAACACTTCATTCGACGCATCTTGAATGTGTGAGCGGGCCGAAGCGCGCTGAGGTGTGAATCACCCTCAATGTACCAGTACATTGCGTGAGTGTCGAGCAGGACCTTCACGGCAAATACTCGGCAAAATCCTTCAGATGGTCATCATCCTCTGAAAGGATGGTGATGCAGCCTTTACCGAGACCGGGTGGTGGCCGCAGGCCGCCATTGCGGCTTCGCCGGTTCGCCCACCAACTTGGCTACCGGTCTCGATTGTTCTCGGTGATTACCACTTCGTCGCCCGGCATAAGCTTGTGGATTAGGTCCGGCAGCTTGGCCTGGGCCTCTTGAAGCGTCACGATTGCCACGGTTCTGTCCTCATCTTTTTCGGGCCTTGCTATTCTTTGCCGAACATCTTGTTCTGCCGATCCCCGCGCGACAACAAATACGCCAACAGGTCGAGGATCTCGTCCTCATGCAGCGTATCCAAAAGCCCGGTGGGCATCATGGAGATTTTGGACGGGGCCATCGATTCGATGTTCTTGCGGTTGACGCCGGCCAGGCCGTCGGGGGCGAGCATGTTGGTGTTCACCATGATGGTGTCGCCCGCCAGGTTGATGATGCGGCCGGTGACGATCCGGCCATCAAGTGTCGTGATGGTGACGCCGGCATATTGGTCGCTGATATACTTGCTGGGATTGACGACTTTGTCGATCACGTCGCGGGCTCCAAAGCGGCCGGAAAGTATCGTCAAATCCGGGCCGAAGTTGCCCCCTTCGTTATTGAAGCGGTGGCAGGCGTAGCACTTGCTCTCGCCGAAAAGTTGCCGGCCATGCTCGAAGTTGCGCCGATGCAGGCCCTTCGTCGGCGAGCGGCAACAGCTCCTCGGTGGCCCAGTGTTTGACGAGCGGCCTGGGCTTGGCGTTCAGCCAGGGGTTTTCGGCCTTGGGTGAGGCCGTGAGAATCGGCTTCAAGCGCGGCCTTTTCCTGGTCACTCAACTGGGCCACGGCTTCTTTTTTGATGTTGCTGACGAAGCCGGCGAAGCTGTGGCCGCCTTTATAATTGGCCGCCTTCACAAACCATGCGAAGTACGTTTTGCGCTGCTCGGGCGTCCAACCGGTCTTGAGGTTGCGCAGCGAGAGGGCGTATTCCATCTGCTCTTCTTGCGTCGGCGCCTTGGCCATCAGTGCCATCGTTTTGGCGGCGACATCCGGCGCTTCGAGATAAACCAGCAGCTTGCAGAGTTCGGCGTTGAGCTCGCGGCTCGGCGACGGGATAAACGGCATCGAAGCGCGCAATCGTGCTTTGACGCTCGGCCTCGGTTGGCTTGCCCATGCGAATGAAGGTCAGCTGATAGACGCGGATCAATTCTTGCTTCAGCGGCTCATCAAGCTTGGTCCAATCGATCTTCGCCAGCGCATCCAAGATGCGCGGCTGCAAACCTTTGTCGCCGGTGCGCACCAGTGCCAGCAGGCGCGGCCAGCGCCGGCCGCGTGGAGCTCTCCGTCAAAGCCCGCTCTTGCCATGCCGACGGACCTTGATGCTCCAAAACCGCGCGGGCGGCGTAGCGGAGGAAGCGATCATCGCTCGCCAGATACGGCCAGGCCACGTCGACGGCATGCGGATCCTTTTTCAGGTAATAGGATTCGAGCTTTTTCCGCTCAGCACGGGCCTGGGCGCCGGTGTTATCGGCGTGGTGAGGGAGCGGTTGATTCGGTGCCGGTGTATGTCACGCGGTAAAGGCCCGACATGGTCCGCCGGCCGCCGATGGTGAAATAGAGGGCGTGATCCTTGGGACTGACCACGATGTCGGTAAGGGGCAACGGCGTGCCGCTCAAAAACTCCTCGACATCGCCGCGATAGGTCGAGCCCTGCGGGTTTCAGATGCACGGCGTACAGTTTGCCATAACTCCAGTCGCACATGAAGAGGGCGTCTTGATACTTGGCGGGAAATTTGGCGCCGTAGCCGAAGGTCATGCCAGTCGGCGAGCCGGGGCCGATGTTGACGACTGGGGGCAGGTTGTCTGGATAGTAAACGGGGTAGACGCCTGTGCCGGAGCGCCAGCCGAACTCGCTGCCGTCGACGGCATGGCAGACGCGCGTGGGCCGATACCACGGCGTGTTGAAGTCCCATTCCATGTCGGAATCCCAGGTGAACAGCTCGCCGTCGCGGTTGAAGGCGGCGTCATATTGATTGCGGTAACCCATCGAGATGAGTTCCCAATGCTTGCCGTCGGGATCGCATTTGCAAATCCAGCCGCCGGGGGCCAGGATGCCTTCGGCGTGATGGCTGGCGTCCCATTGCCGCGGGAGAATGAAGTCCTCAGCCCATAGCTGGGGAACCCAGGAACGCTCCGTCTTGATGAGCTTGGTATGGTTGCCGGCACAGACGTAGAGCGATTTGCCATCCGGGCCGAGCAGAACGGCATGAGGACCGTGCTCGCCGCCGCCCGGAGCGAAGTCGGCAAGTTTTTCGAGGGTATCGAGGTTGTCGTCGCCGTGGCTGGCGCGGACGCGGTAAAGGCCGTTGGGATATTTGCGCGCCTGATTGACGACCACATAAAGGCTGTCGAACGCCCACAACAGGCCCTGCGCTTCGCCGATGGGGACGTTGATCGCATTGACCTTGGTGCCCGCCGATTGGCCGAGCGGCGGCGGCGTGACGCGGTAAAGTTTGCCGTCCTGATCGGAGACAATCAACCGCCCCTTGGGATCGACGCACATGCTGACCCACGAGCCCTCGGTTTTGGGCGGCACGGAGTAGAGAAGCTCAACCTTGAAGTCTTTCTTGACCTTGATCTGGCTGATCGGCGTGGCGGTCGGCGGAGCGGCTTTTTTGTTTTTGCCGCCGGCTTGAGGCCAGGCCCTGTCCACCAACAGCATTCCCGAAATCAGCACGACGGCAACGAGCATTCCGCGACAGCAAAACACGTTTAACTCCTGGTTGAAATGACGGCGATGGGGTTGGACGGCTTTCCTGAGCCGTCTTTTTCTTTGTAGGACGGCTCTCCTGAGCCGTCTTTTTAGGCCCGACGGCTCAGGAGAGCCGCCCCACAAGGCCCTTCATTCAGCAGGCGCCAACACTTGCAGTGTCGTTGCCTTCACGAAATCCTTGACCCTGGGGCGATAGGCGATCATGTGCGGCGCTTGCAAGTGCTTCTTGAGCGCCTCGACGCTTTCCCATTGCTCAACTACGGTCACGACATCGCCGCGCAACGGCCCCTGCGCCGACAGGCCGGTGGCAACGTCGACAGCGGGCCCATAATCGAGGCAGCCTTGCTCGGTGCGCACGAGCGGCACCAATTTACGAAACTCCGCGAGGAAGGCCTCGCGCTTCCATCGTTGAGCGAAATCGTGGCGATAACATGGATCATGGTCGGCTTTCGCACGAGATATCTATCAATTACGCGACTCGAATGGCTCTGTCAAGCGCTCGGCATCCGCGGGATTCGCGTTGCTCATCCCGCGGCTTAGGGCAAGGCAGGCCTTCTCACGCCAACAGTTCGGGAATGACGCAGCCGGCTCGACGCCAGTGAGCCGTTGGTCCAGTCCCTGATAGCGGATGCTGAAGCGTTGGTGGTCGAAACCCAGAAGATGCAGCACGGTGGCGTGGAAATCGTGGACCGAAACGGGATTTTCCACGATGTTGTAGGAAAAATCGTCGGTCGTGCCATAAATGGCACCAGGCCTGGTGCCGCCGCCGGCCATCCACATGGTGAAGCAGCGCGGATGGTGATCGCGGCCATAGTTGGTGGGAGTCAGCCCGCCTTGCGAATAGATGGTACGGCCAAACTCGCCGCCCCAAATGACGAGCGTTTCCTCGAGCATGCCGCGACGTTTGAGATCTTGGATCAATCCCCAACACGGTTGATCGACATCACGGCATTGGCTGGGCAAACGGCCGCCGACGTTGGAATGGGTGTCCCAATTGTTGTGGTAAATCTGCACGAAGCGGACGCCGCGCTCGACCATGCGCCGGGCCATCAGCACGGAATTGGCGAAGGTGCCGGGGTTGCGCCTCGGCGCCATAGAGATTGAAGGTTGAGGCCGGCTCGCTGGCGATGTTGGTGAGCTCCGGGACGCTCGCCTGCATGCGAAACGCCAATTCATATTGCTGGATGCGCGTGTGCGTCTCCGGATCGCCCACGATCCGATAGTTCATCTCGTTGAGTTGCCGCAAGCCGTCGAGAGTGCGGCGGCGAATTTCCGGCGGCACGCCGGGGGGATTGTTGATAAAGAGGATCGGGTCGCCGCCGCTGCGGAAGGCGACGCCGGCATGCTCGCCGGACATGAAGCCCGATGACCACAGCCGAGCCGAGATCGCTTGCGTTTGCTCTTGGTTGGAAGGCTTCGCGACTAGTACCACGAACGTCGGCAGATTGGTGTTGAGCGAGCCGAGGCCGTAGGAGACCCAGGCGCCCATGCACGGGCGGCCGGTGTTTTGATTGCCTGTTTGCATATAGCAAATGGCCGGCTCATGGTTGATCGCCTCGGTCTGCATCGTGCGCATGAACGTCATGTCGTCGACCATGCGCGCGGTGTGGGGGAGCAATTCGCTGACCCACATGCCGCACTTGCCATGGCGATCGAAGCGGAATTTGGAAGGCGCGATCGGAAAGCGCGATTGGCCCGACGTCATCGTCGTGAGCCGTTGACCGTTGCGAATCGATTCGGGAAGATCCTTGTCATACCAGTCGCGCATCTTCGGCTTATAGTCGTAAAGGTCCATTTGCGGCGGACCGCCCACCATGTGGAGGTAGATCACCTGCTTGGCCTTGGGCGTAAAGTGTGGCTGCAAGGGCGCGGCGCCGGGCTGGTTGGCCGAGGCGGGCGCGTCTTCGCCCAGGAGCGACGCCAGGGCCGCCATGCCGAGGACATTGCCGCCGCGGCGGAAAAACTGCCGCCGGGTTTCGTAACGGACGTAGTCCTGAAAGGGGTCCATAGAACGCCTCCTCGACGCCTACGGCGTCATGTGTTGACGCCATCGGCGTCATGTCTCGACGCCAACGGCGTTGCATGTTAGAGCCCTGGGTTTGCCGCCTCGTATTGTTTCAAGCCCCAACGGGGCGATACCGGATGGTGCATTATCCCTTGCGCCCCGTTGGGGCTTCCGCTGTTATTACGGATCCTCCCCAGGGCGTTGCCCTGGGCTTTAACATCCAACGCCGTTGGCGTTGAAATGCAACGTCGGGTGGCACGTGGTGGCACGCCCTGAGATCCTCCGAAGGGCGTGGACACTTCACAAAATCACGCCCTTCGGAGTACCTCAGGGCATGCCACCCATACGCGATCTACGTCTCTATTTATTCAGCACTTCATCCAAATTCAGCAATTGATTGGCCAGCATGGTGTAGGCGGCCAAATCGGCGACATTAAGGGCGGGGTCGGCACGCGATTCGCCGAGGCTGATTAACTTGCGGGCGTCGTCGGGATGCTCTTTGTAAAAATCCAGCAGCTTTTGCAGGTTGTCGAACACGACGTTCGCTTCCTCGCTGCGGAAGGGTCGGGCGAGCAGCCGGCGGGCGATGAAGTCGAGACGGGTGGACGCCTGGTCGCCGCCTTTGCTAAGCGTCAACTGGGCCAGATTGCGGGCCGCCTCGACGAACTGTGGATCGTTGAGCGTGACCAGCGCTTGCAGCGGCGTATCGGTGTGATCGCGGCGCACGGTGCAGATCTCACGGCTCGGCGCGTTGAGAATATCCATGGACGCAGGCGGGGCGCCCCGTTTCCAGAAGGTGTACATGCTGCGCCGGTAGAGTTTGGCGCCGCTGTCGCGCCGGTAATCGCGGGTGTCGCTGCCGATCAAGGCGACGGCTTCCCAGATGTTGTCCGGCTGATAGGGCTTGACGCTGGGCCCGCCGATCTTGCGCACCAGTAGGCCGCTGGCCGCCAGAGCATAGTCGCGCATCATCTCGGCGTCCATGCGCCGCGCGGGCCGTGCGCGAGCAGTCGATTGTGCGGGTCCTTTTCCAGGCCTTCCGGGCTGACGGTCGCGGCCTGGCGATAAGTCGCCGATGTCACCAGTTGCTTAAAGAACCGGCGCACATTCCAGCCGGATTCGCGGAAGTCCACCGCGAGCCAATCGAGCAACTCCGGATGGGACGGCACTTCGCCCATGATGCCAAAATCCCCGGCGGTCCGCACCAGGCCGGTGCCAAAAATCTCTTGCCAAAAGCGATTAACCGTGACGCGTGCCGTCAGCGGTTGCTCCGGTGCGAACAGCCAGCCAGCGAAACCCAGGCGGTTGTGCGGCGCCTTTGCGGGCAGCGGCGGCAGCGACTTGGGCGTCGTCGCGCCCACCTTGTCGCGGCGCTGATCGTATTGGCCGCGATAAAGGACATAGGCGACCGGGGCTTGCGGACGTTCCTGAACGATGAACGTGTTTGTCCCGCGTGCCCGCATCACCGATTCTTCTTTTTGCAAGCCGGTGAAACCCGCATTCAGCGCACGTGTCGGAGCATCCAGCGTCGCCAGCCACCAGGCGAAGATATCCGCGGTTTCGCCCGCGGTTCGATCCTTGGCGGCTTTGGCGAGGCTCGCTTGCACCAGCGATCCCTTGGCCAGCTGCTCGGCCTCGGCGCCGTCGAGCGTCCGTTCATAGACGCGTAAGTCTTGAACCGCACCCGCGGGAAGCCCTTCGCCGCCGTGGCGCTGACCGATTTTAAAGGGGACCGGCGTGCGGATGGTTTCGGTCAACTTGTCGGTGAAAACATCCACGGCCTGGGCCACGCCGTCGATGAAAATCTTTACACCCGAGGCCTTGCTGGAGCCGTCGTAGGTGACGAGGACGTGGTGCCATTGAGCCGGCTTCAAGGGAGTTTTAGCGGTCACCTTGAGGGCGTTCTCGGGCCAACGATTGATGATGTGCATGGCCACGCGCTCGTTTTCCAGCCACACGTCCCAGCCGCGGTGTCCGCTGGTGTTGTCCATGCGGGCGGCGAGCGCGCCGTTCATGCCGCGCTTGCCGAGTCTCAGCCAGGTGCCGACGGAGAAACCCTGGTTGCGTTCAAAGTCGCCGACCTCGGGAAGCGCCGCCGAGACTCCGGCTTTGAGCGCATACGCCTTGGGAGTGACCTTGCCGGCGACCCAAGCAGGCGCGGCGCTAAGCTTAACTTCCTTCGGCTTGCCGGCGACCGTCAAGTGCAGGGTTTCCCCAGTCCCTTCATTGAGTGGAGCCGTCAAAGTAAGACCCTGAGTCGGCACCAGCTCCGCCGCCAGTGCAGGCGTGGCGGTGGCTAGCCATTTGTCGAAGGAGGGCCGAGCCGCTTGTTTGCGAGCGTCGATCGTCGTTTTCATCTCTTTGATGTCGTGGGCGAGTTTGTCCCAGCGTGCTCGATCTTCGCGCCGGGGGACGAAGATGATCGGCGGGGTGTCGCGGATATTGCCGTCGAGAGCGCCTTGTGTCGAGTTGTTGAAAAATGCGGAGAGGGAGTAGAAGTCGCGTGTGGTGATCGGGTCGAACTTGTGGTCGTGGCACGTGGCGCAGTTCGCCGTCAGGCCGAGAAACACCTGGGCGACGGTTTCCGTACGGTCGCGGGTATACATGACCAGGTTCTCTTCGAGAATCGTGCCCCCCTCGTTGGTCGTCATATTGCAACGATTGAAGCCGGTGGCCACCAGTTGGTCGAGGGTGGGATTGGGCAGCAAATCGCCGGCGAGTTGCTCGATGCCGAACTGATCGAAGCGCAGGTTGCGGTTGAAGGCATCGATGACCCAGTCGCGATAGGCCCACATCTCGCGATAGTTGTCGAAATGCAGGCCGTGGGTGTCGGCATAGCGGGCGGCGTCGAGCCAGTAGCGGGCGCGATGCTCGCCCCAGGCGGGCGCGTGCATGAACTTGTCCACGAGCTTTTCGTAGGCATCGGGCGCCGGATCATGGACGAACGCTTCCACGTCGGCGGGCTCAGGCGGCAAGCCGGTCAAATCGAGGCTCAAGCGCCGCGCGTAGCGTGCGCCGGTCAGCTTCCGGCGCCGGCTTCAAACCATGCGCCTCCAGTTTCGCCAAGATGAAACGATCGATCGGGTTGCGCAACCAGGCCTGGTTATGCACCTCTGGCAGCGGCGAGCGCACGGGGGCAGGAACGACCAGTGCGTTTGATACTCGGCACCGGCGGCGATCCAGCGCTTGAGCGTTTCCTTCTGCGCCTGAGTCAAGACCTTTTTGGTGGCCGCCGGCGGCATGCGCTCCTTGACATCTTCAGCAAAGATGCGCTGCACCAGTTCGCTGTCTTGCGGCTTGCCGGGCGCGATGGCCCCCGCCTTGACCGCCGCGTCGTGTTGGTCGAGCCTGAGCTTGGCCTTGCGGCTGGCGCTGTCCGGTCCATGACAACTAAAACAGTTCTCGACCAAAATAGGCCGAATGTCGCGATTGTATTCGAGTTTGTCCGCGGCCTCCGTGGGCGTCGCAACCAACGCAGCAGCAACAACGATAAGCAGCATACCGTGAGTGCCTATTCGCAGTGTAAATCGGGCACCACGGGCAGCTTGTCGGCCCGTGTGCAGCGGATGCGGCCTTCGTGCGTCAACACGGGCAGGCAAGCTGCCCGTGGCACCCATCTGCAAGCTGCCCGTGGCACCCATCTGTGTATGTTTCATCAGCATTAAAACGCTCCCATCGTTACACACGTGAGACATTGGGGTGCTGTAGGACGGATTGCCAATCCGTCCTACGTACTACTTGCCTGGCGCATAACCTTCGTGGCCGCCACCGCGGCTTGGGGCAAGGCCCGGCTCCAGTATTTGACGCCCGAGCGAATATGCCGCGACATGGCCCGCGCCGCTTCGCGGCGGTCGCCGGCCAGCGATCGCTTCCACGATGGCCAGGTGCTCGCGAGCCTCCTCCGCCAACCGGCGCAAGTCGTTGCGCTCTTCGTGGCGGGTATAGGAGACATCGCGCAGGCCGCGAAAGAGAATTTTGAGCCGGCCTAGCTCCGCCGTCAAAAAGGCGTTGCCGCATGAGGACGCGACCAAATCGTGCAACCGACTATCCACGACGCGCGCCTGGCCGATAAAGCTGCGCCGCGGTTGCCAGTTTGACCGCCATGAGCTTTTTGATGTCGGTAGCCAAAGCGTCGAGCTGCGCCAGGTCGATGCGCCCGCAGGCATGCCGGACCGCCTCGCATTCCAACGCACGGCGAACCTGACAGATCTCACGCACGTCCTTGGCCGTCACGCGGCGGACGATGGCGCCGCGATTGGGCAACAAGTCGATGATGCCGATGCCCGCCAAGGCGATGAGCGCTTCACGGATCGGCGTGTGGCTGACGCCGAAGCGCCGGGCCAACTCTTGAGTGACCAGGTGCTGCCCGGCGCAGAAGCGCCCTTCGAAAACGTCGGCCAGCACCGATTGCACAATCGCCTGCCGCCGCAGGCCACGGTCGCATTTGAGGGTGTCGATGGCCACGAGATTGTCCCTGGGTGGTGTAAGCGGGAAGGCACCGGACGTTTCGGGTAGGCGAATTGCATCTTAGTCGAGCGCGAAGGTGGATGCAAGCAGATTCTATAGAAGTTTTCAGCGATTATGCAGAATCACGGATGAAGGCGAGCGGGAAACAGCTCAATAAAAGGATGCAATTTGGGTGGCACGCCCTGAGGTACTCCGAAGGGCGTGTTTCAGGCACAGCACCACGCCCTTCGGAGTACCTCAGGGCGTGCCACCCGTGCCGCTCGCCTGGTCGCGGCTAACTATCGCGATGGATGGTCGTGGGAGCGAATGCCGGTAGACAAACCGCGATGTACTCTAGCCCCTTCCCAGATACGCTTGTCCCATTGGCAGGACGATCGCCTCCAGCAGGTTGACATGGGGCGGCAGCGTGGCCATTAACACCGCGGTTTCCGCGATTTCCGCAACCGACATCATCGGCTCGGCGTCCTCCGGCTTGCCGGAACCTTGCCGGCGTTCGATGGCAACGTTGCCTGGGTGCAGGCAGCCGCAGGTGATACCGAAGTTGCGTCCTTCCAGCGCGGTGACTTGCGTGAGGCCCCAGATGCCGTGCTTGCTCGTGCTGTAGGGAGCCGAGCCGGGGCGGACGCGCTGGGAGGAGATGGAGCCGATGTTGATGATGCGGCCGCTGCCTTGCATTTTCATGATGCGGAACGCTTCACGCGTGCAGAGAAAGGGTCCTCTCAGATTGACGGCCATCACCTTGTCCCATGTCTCCAGCGATAGCTCGTCGATGGGGCCGCCGTCAAAGACACCGGCGTTGTTGATGAGGATGTCGAGCCGGCTGAACCGCTCGATGGTCTTGGCGAAAACAGCTGCGCACCTGGGTTTCGTCGGTGACGTCGGCGACGATGGGGAGAACCTGGAAGCAGCGAGCCGTCAGCTCGGCGCGGGTCCTTTCCAACTCGTCGGCACCCCGCGCGACGAGCACCAGGGCGGCCCCTTCGAGGCCCAGGCCCAGGGCGATGCCCTTGCCGATGCCGCGATTGCCGCCCGTGATCAGGGCGACTTTGCTTACGAGCTTGGGCATTTATTTCTCCGGTAGGCTTGGTGCATAAGAATTTTAACCACGGATAACACGGATGACACGGATAAGAGAGGGCGAGAGAAATTGACGCATTTCTTGTATTGGTCTTATCCGTGTTATCGGTGTTATCCGTGGTTGTCCCGCCTTTCCGTGTTATCCGTCTTCTTTTATAGAGGTTGCGGCGGTGGGGCGGGAGGATTACATTGGCGAGAACTATTTTCCACGAGGGCTGATACATGCCTGCCGCCGCCGGTCAGCAACGCACTTTTCTCGGGCATCCGGTTGGACTTTATGTTCTCTTTTTCACCGAGATGTGGGAACGCTTCAGCTATTACGGGATGCGGGCGCTCTTGATGCTATACATGGTCAATTATTTTAGATGGTCGCAAAAGGACGCCTCGACCCACTACAAGATTTACACGAGCTTCGTCTACATCACGCCGATCATCGGCGGCTATCTGGCGGATCGTTTCCTCGGCAACAAGATCGCGGTCATCATCGGCGCGCTTTTGATGGCGGTGGGCCATTTTCTGATGGCGTTTGAGGAATACCCGATCTTCATGGCCGCGCTCATCTTTCTGATTATCGGCAACGGATTTTTCAAACCGAACATGTCGACGCAAGTGGGCCGCCTCTATCCGCAGAACGATGGCCGATTAGACGGGGCGTATACGATCTTTTACATGGGGATCAACCTTGGTGCGTTTCTTTCGCCGCTGGCGTGCGGTTGGCTGGCTGACAACACGGTCGGCGGTTTCCACTCGGGCTTTACGCTCGCGGGGATCGGCATGGTGCTTGGACTCGTGATTTACCTGTTGGGTCAACCATTCGTTCGCGAAATAGCTCATGAATCATTGAGCGTTGGTCATCATGGGCAGGCGGAGAATTCCACTGCGCTGACCGAGGCGGAAGCTGCCAAGGCGCCGTCGGTCTTGGGACCGCTCGCGCCGATGGTGCCGGCGATTTTACTCATACTAGGTGGCGCGTTGATTGCCATCGCGGGCTGGTCTTTTTACCAAACTTCGGTCGCCGGCCAAATTGACTGGGATGCCATTTTGCTGGCTATCGGCGGCGGGTGCCTCTGGCTCATTGCACTGGTGTGCGCCAAGGTAAAAGGAGGCGTCCGCGATCGTGTTTTGGCGATCCTCGTTCTCGGCATCTTCGTCATGTTCTTCTGGGCGGCTTACGAGCAAGCCGGCAACGTACTCAACGTTTGGGCCGACCAATCGACCAATCGATACTTGACAAGTGACGCTCCCCCGGCGCCCGCGATTCCCACTGTCACTGAGGACGAGCCACGCAAGGAGGGGGATGAACCGATCCATCAAGGCGGCAATTATTTGAGCCGCTTTGCGCGGCTGTTTCAAAACATGTTGACGCTAAAGCCCCATCGCGGGGGAGACGAAAACAAATCTTTTAGCGAAAAAGTCGAAGGGGCGTTCAACCCGGTCCCCACCGCTTGGTTTCAATCCATCAATGCGTTGGCGATCTTTCTCATCGCCCCCATCTTCGCCTGGCTCTGGATCGCCCTGGATCGCCGCGGGTGGCAACCCTCAGTCCCCGTGAAGATGTTCTTCGGATTGGTGCTGATGAGCGCATCCATGGCCGTCATGATGGGGGCGGCCAATCAGGAGAATGGCCGCAGCGCCATCGCCTGGGCGGGCGCGGGCTTTCCTCCGGGCATCGCCGTCACGCAGGATCACAAGCTTGCCCAAGAAGCCAAGGACGGCAAGCTGGAACCGGTGGATGCCGGTCGGCTGACGTTTGACTCGGCCAAGCATGAGTTGCTCTTGGGCGGCGTCCTCGATGAGAACGAACGCGACCGCATCATTGTCAAAACGGCGCCCAAGGCGTTTCGGGAAAAGGTGGAGCAATTGGAAAAAGCGTCGCAGAAAATCGACGACGACAACATTAAATCCGCTGAAGTCGCCATTGACCCGCCCCCCGGCTTTGACATGAAGTATGCGGGGATCAAAAAATCAGTGGTCGAATATAAGGACGGCATGTTGATCGCCTATCAGCCGCTCGCGGACAAGGAAGTGATCGGCCTGCTCGTGGCTGGCGGCGAGCCTGTCTTCCGCAAAACGATGCAAAGTTTATTCGTGCATTCGACCGAGTTTCGCGTCAGCCCGATGTGGCTTTTCTGGAGCTATATTCTCGCGACGTTGGGCGAATTGTGCCTGTCTCCTGTTGGCCTGTCGATGGTTTCCAAGCTGGCCCCGGCCAAGTTCGCCACGATGCTCATGGGCGTTTGGCTGCTCACCAGCGCCTTCGGTAATTACGCCGCCGGCGCTTTGGGCGAAATCTGGGGGACGATTCCGCCGACCGAGTTCTTTCTGTTGTCCACAGCGGTGGTGGGCGGAGCGGCGCTGGTGTTGTTGGTGTTGGTGCGGGTGATCACCAGGACGATGCATGGAGTGAAGTGATGTATTTTCTCCCCCTTACGAAGGGGGGGGCCGGGGGGGGTGATTCCAATCGTCGTCCCCATACACCCCCCCCCGCCCCCCCTTCGTAAGGGGGGAGAGTGCCGCGGGTTTCGGAATACCTCAACCACGCGGCGTGCTACCACGGCTCATCGTCCCGCTCCCAGCGGCGCTGCTCGCGCTCGACGGCTTTCATCATCTGAAAGCTCTGGATCGCCAACAGAGCGAACATGATGATGGTGAAAGTTGGATCGAACGGCGGGTAGGGAAGGGTGGGTTGGCTTTTTACAAACAGCGAATAGACAGCGATCAGTCCCGCCAGCAGGAACGATAACCCCAACGCGAGCCGAAAGCCGTTGCGCGGCGAGACCATCGTGCAAAGCTCGCGGCTCACTTGGCCGCCATCGAGTGGGAAGACGGGGATCAGGTTGAGCAGGTTCCAAAAAAGGTTCATGAAAAGAAGCATGCCAACGCCGATGTGCAGATAGGGCATGTTAAACGTCGGATCCACATGCACCATGGCGTAGTGCGCGAATAGCATAAACCAGGCCGTAGAGAAGAAACCCGGCACCAGGCCCGGCGCAATAGATCGCGATGCGTTGCCAGGGGCGGACGTGATGGTAGTGGCCAACGGCGACGCCGCCGAACGAGTAAAGCACGATATGGCCCGGTTGGCCGAACAAGAGACCGGCGAAGACATGGCCTAGCTCGTGAAACAAGATCGAGACAAACGTGCAACCGATCCACAGGAGCAAATAACCAAAGCCTAGTTGGACATAGTCATAACCAAATATGGCGCTAAACAGCCAAAACGTTGGATGCACGCGGACCGGAATGCCGAACATGCGCCAACGCAGATCATAAGGAGTGGGCGTGGGTTCGAGGAACATGCGTTGGGATCCCTGTCAAGAACACGGTTCGCCGTTGCACAGTCTCTTTTTATGGACCTGACCAACAAATCCGAGGCGCGACCGTCAGGGAGCGGCCAAATGGCATCCGGGCTGTTACGATACTCATGGATATTCGATAAAGATGCAGGTGCGTTCGAGAGCTGATCTTGGCCGCTTACTGACATGCGCGGCGCGGATTCGGTATGAACACCAGAATAGGCGACAAACCCGGGAGAGCCGATGGATCCTGACAACGATCATGGCATCGCGGTCTACACCGGCGTCTTCGATCCGGTCCATCTGGGCCATCTCGACGTGATTCGGCGGGGCCGGCGACTGGTGGACAAGCTGATCGTCGGCGTCGGCGAGAATCCGGAGAAGACGCCGTTTTTCACCTCGGCCGAGCGCGTCCAACTCCTCAAGCAAGTGACGGCGGACATGAAGAACGTGGAGATTCTTCCATTCACGGGCCTGGCCGTGCGCTTCGTCCGCACCATCAATGCCCGCATCATGCTGCGCGGCATCCGCACCACCAGCGACATGGAATACGAATTCACCATGTCGCTCACCAATCAGGCGCTTGATCCGGAGATCGAGACCATCTTTCTGATGGCCACCGAGACCTATGCGCATCTGAGCGGCTCGCTGCTGCGCCAAATCGCCACGTTTGGCGGGGAACTGGATAAGTTTGTCCCGCCGGAGGTCAAAGCGGCCTTGCTGAAACGAGCGCGGGAGCGCACATGAATGAGTGGCGAGTGGTCAGGAAATTGCAACGCAATTTACTCGTCATTCACCACTAGTGCTTTGTCACAGTTTAATGATAGGTTTGGGTGCCATGGCCTCGGTACTCCGTGGCCATGCCTGCGGCCCCGCCAACATGGCCACGGAGTACCGAGGCCATGGCACCCGAGCGAGCACCCGAGTATTTGAACCCCAACTTTAAGCGTTGACGAAGCACTAGCCACTCGCCACTGATCTCATAAAGTCCCGATTGAGTTGGGCGATGAATTGGACGCTGATCTCTTTGGGGCAGGCCGCTTCGCATTCATAGTAGTTGGTGCAATGGCCGAAGCCTTCGCGGTCTTGCTGGTCCACCATCTTGCGGACGCGCTCACGGCGTTCGGGCTGTCCCTGGGGCAAATAGGCGAGATGGGCGACCTTGGCGGCGACGAACAGCATGGCCGAGGCGTTCTTGCAGGCGGCCACACAGGCGCCGCAGCCGATGCACGCGGCGGCGTCCATGGCGGCCTCGGCCTTGGGCTTGGCGACCGGCAGGCAGTTGCCGTCTGGAGTGCCGCCGGTGTTGACCGAGACGTAGCCGCCCGCCTGGATGATGCGATCGAAGGCCGAGCGGTCAACGATCAAGTCGCGGATCACCGGAAACGCCCGCGCACGCCACGGCTCGACGTAAATCGCATCCCCGTCGGCGAACTTGCGCATGTGGAGCTGGCAAACGGTGGTGTCGCGCTCAGGCCCGTGCGGCATCCCGTTGATCATCAGCGAGCAGGTGCCGCAGATCCCTTCGCGGCAATCGCTGTCGAAGGCGATCGGCTCCTTGCCTTCTTTGATCAGGTCTTGGTTGACGACGTCGAGCATCTCGAGAAACGACATATCGGGACTGATGTCCTTGGCCTGGTATGTCACCATCCGGCCTGGATCGTTGCGGCCTTTTTGCCGCCAAACGTGAAGGGTCAGGTTCATCATCGTTATCCAACATCCCAAGCCGCGTGGTTGAGGTATTCCGAAACCCGCGGGTTTCGGAATACCTCAACCACGCGGCTTGGGCAATTTCATTTGTAACTGCGCACGCTCGGGTGCACGACTTCCCACGTCAACGGCTCGACATGGCGGATCGGCTCCTTGCCTTCGCCGGCGTATTCCCAGGCGGCGACGTGGCAGAAGTTCTCGTCGTCGCGCTTGGCCTCGCCGTCGGGGTACTGATATTCCTCGCGGAAATGGCCGCCGCACGATTCCTCGCGGCGCAAGGCATCGAGGGCCAGCAGTTCGGCGAACTCCATGAAGTCGGCGACGCGGCCGGCATATTCGAGGGCCTGGTTGAGGTCCTGGTCGCCGCCGGGGACGTTGACGTTTTGCCAGAACTCGGCGCGAAGCGCGCGGATTTTGCCGATGGCCACTTCGAGGCTTTGCTTGGTGCGGGCCATGCCGCAGTTTTCCCACATGAGCCTGCCGAGCTCGCGATGAAGCTCGGCGGCGGTCTTCTTCCCTTGATGGCCAAGAGCTTGCGGGTGCGCTCGGCGACATCGCTGACCGCGCGCTTGAACTCGGCATGATCGACTGCGAGGCGGTCTTGCTTGGTCGAGGCGAAATAATTGGCGAGCGTGTAGGGGATGACGAAATAGCCGTCGGCCAGGCCTTGCATGAGGGCGCTGGCGCCGAGGCGGTTGGCGCCATGGTCGGAGAAGTTGGCCTCGCCGAGGACGAACAGGCCGGGGATGTTCGACATCAGGTTGTAATCGACCCACAGGCCGCCCATGGTGTAGTGCAGGGCGGGGTAGATGCGCATCGGCTGCTGGTAGCCGTTTTCGCCGGTGATGCGCTCGTACATCTCGAAGAGGTTGCCGTATTTCTCCTCGACCTTGGCCTGGCCGAGGCGGCGGATGGCGTCGGCGAAATCGAGGTAGACGCCGCGGCCGCCCGGGCCGACGCCGCGGCCGTCGTCGCACGCTTCCTTGGCCGCGCGCGAGGCGATGTCGCGCGGCGCCAGGTTGCCGTAGCTCGGGTACTTGCGCTCCAGGTAATAGTCGCGCTCGCTCTCCGGGATCTCGCGCGGGTGGCGCTTGTCGCCGGACTTGAGCGGCACCCAGATGCGGCCATCGTTGCGGAGCGATTCCGACATGAGCGTTAGCTTGGATTGATGATCGCCGGAGACGGGGATGCAGGTCGGATGAATCTGCGTGTAGCACGGGTTGGCGAAGGCGGCGCCCTTTTTGTAGGCCCGATAGGTGGCGGTGACGTTGCAGCCGACGGCGTTGGTGGACAGGAAATAGACGTTGGAGTAGCCGCCGGTGGCGAGGATGACCGCATCGCCGGAGTGGGCTTCGATCTTGCCGTTTTCGAGGTTGCGGGTGATGATGCCGCGGGCCCGGCCTCCCTCGACGACGAGCGTCGAGCATCTCGGTGCGCGGGTGCATGGTCACTTTGCCGGCGCCGACTTGCCGGGACAACGCCTGATAGGCGCCGAGCATAAGCTGCTGGCCGGTTTGGCCGCGGCAATAGAAAGTGCGCGACACCTGAGCGCCGCCGAAGGAGCGGTTGTCGAGCAAGCCGCCGTATTCACGCGCGAACGGCACGCCCTGGGCGACGCACTGGTCGATGATGTTTGACTGACCTCGGCCAGGCGATAGACGTTGGCCTCGCGCGAGCGGAAGTCGCCGCCCTTGATGGTGTCGTAAAAGAGGCGGTAGACGCTGTCGCCGTCGTTCTGATAGTTCTTGGCGGCGTTGATGCCGCCCTGGGCGGCGATGCTGTGGGCGCGGCGCGGGCTATCCTGGTAGCAGAACGATGAGACGTTGTAGCCGAGTTCGGCCAGCGTCGCGGCCGCGGCACCGCCGGCCAGGCCGGTGCCGACGATGATGACGTGGTACTTGCGCTTGTTGGCCGGGTTGACCAGCTTGCACTCCGATTTGAAGCGGGACCATTTTTCCGCGAGCGGGCCCGGAGGAACATTTGCATCAAGCTGCATGAATATCAACCTTCAACGAATGCTTGGACTCAAAATCCTCATCTGCCGTGGCCGGGGTTGAGGTACTCCGAAACCCCGGTGGAATTGCACTATTCTCATTATTCACCGGGGTTTCGGAGTACCTCAACCCCGGCCACGTTCACGTATCCACGCGTTCTGGCTTTCAAACCATCGTCACACTCATCCCGCAGTAATTCCCGGCGGCAGTTTAAGCGCCCCGGCCCAGATCGCGGCGACGATGCCGATATTGCCGAGTCCGACCACCAATGCCACGGCCCAACTTAAGCCGCGTATCGCCGCCTGCCAGCGCGGACTATTGACGCCAAGAGTTTGAAAGATGCTGGCCACGCCGTGACTTAGGTGCATGAGCAACAACAACTGGGCCACGATGTACAGGATGGAAACGACGGGGTTCATGAACCCCAGGATGGTCATGGAATAGACGTCATGGCGGCCATTCGGATCGTTAAGCGGGTCGTGCAAATCGAGGTAGCTGACGTGCCTCACTTGACCCCCCTCCATGAACTGAGCGGTGCCGATCCAGCCGAAGGTGTAATGGGCCAGGTGAAACAAAAGAAACGCGAAAATCACCAGCCCGGTCCAAATCATGGTGCGCGAGGCCATGCTGGCTTGGATAGTGTCCTCATGGACATAGGGGATAGGGCGTGCCTGGCGTGCTCGTAGGCTCAAGCGGATCGACAAAACCATGTGCAAGACGAGCAGCACCAATAGACCAATGCGCCCGACCCAGAGGAGCGGCGCCCAGATCTTTGAGAAACTTCGCGTAGTTGTTGATCTTCTCCTGCCCCATGAAGATTTGCAGATTGCCCAGCAAGTGCATTATCACAAAGCCGGTGAGACCAAGGCCGGTGAGGGCCACGACAAACTTGGCACCCACGGACGTTTGCATGATCGGGGAAAACCAACCGACGACGCCTTGGCCGGAAGGCAGCGAATTGGGCGTGTGTTGGCGCTTCGTGGGAACAGCGGCTGTCATGGCGACTTTGGGGCTCCAGGAAATTGATCCTCTACCTGCATTCTATGGATTGCCGCGCGGAAAGGGGACAGCATAAATGCGAGGCCACGGATGAAACGCGGATCGAACACGGATAAAACGCAATGCAGTGGAATTACTCACATGGATTTCAAGTCTTATCCGTGTTTGATCCGTGTTCCGTCCGTGGCTCTGACTGCTGGGACGGTTGAGAGCAACCTCTTCCGGCAGCGGGATTGACCGCGTGGAACGGCTCTGCTATCACCGCCGCTCGGCAGGCATGGTGGCTTGCCGTGCGCTGGCAGTCGGTCGAGGTCAGGATGACACGGCGATTCGGCATAGGGTATATCGGCGCAATCTTGAGCCTCGTGCCCGTCGCCGGCTGCGCCGGCTGGGGCCGATCGGCGGCGGTCACTGGCACCAACAGTGAAACGCCGTCGCTGCTCGATTCATGGTGTGGCCCTCGAAGGCAGCATGTGAATCCCGCCCAACCAGTGGAAACGGATGCCGCCCCGCTGGTCCACGAAACTAAGGTCCCGTCACCACCCGAGCCGCCGGACACTTCCCCAAAAGCTAGCCAAGCGTCGGATAGAATTGAGCCGCTCCCGCTAGACCCGCCGATTGTCTTTCCCGCACCCACAAAGGAAGCAACGGATCCCGTTCCGGCGGAGACTGCAACGCTGCCGATTCCATTGCCCCCGACGGCTGGCCCGGCC
Organism: uncultured Planctomycetota bacterium; assembly: GCA_963750865.1. GTDB lineage: Bacteria > Planctomycetota > Planctomycetia > Gemmatales > Gemmataceae > CAVVSQ01. The sequence goes on along the minus strand of CAVVSQ010000001.1, from coordinate 989,616 downwards.
ACGATGGCCGCACCCCAGGTAATTCAGCACGAGCCGCTGGTGGATGCCATGCAAGCGTTCATCGACAACCGTCAGAGCGAAGCCTTGCAGCTCTTGCGCAAATATGAGGCGCCCACCCAGGAGGTGTTTTTGCGTCTGTTGCCCGTGCTGGCGCTCATGACGCAGAAGAGTCTCGATCAATTGTCCGCTCCGGAGATAGCTGTCCTTAACGAGCAGCTTCGCGGCCTCAATGAAGCACTGCGCCCGCGCAGCAAGCTCGCCATCGAAAACGCCTGTTTTTGCGAGTGGATCAAATCGTTTGGCGACTACAAACCACTGCCCAAAGACTACGCTTTCTCGGCAGCGACCCCGAACCGGCCCGGAGAGTATGTGCAGACCTACGTCGCGTTGCGCAATTTCGCCAGCGTCCCAACCAATGGTTTCTATGTGACTCGCCTTGCCGTTTCGATTGAAATCCTCGACCAACGCCGTAAGCACGTTTGGGGTTACTCTTACGAGGACCAGACGATCCGTAGCCGCGATCCGTCGAACGACCATTGCGACAACTATGCCTTTCCTGTGCCCAGCGAATTGGCACCAGGAACCTATACCTTGATCATTCGTGTCAAGGATAAAACGCTGGCCAACCAACCGCGCGAAGCAAGCCAGGCACTTGAGTTTCGGGTGACGTCGATGCCGCGGATGCCGTGACATCGTTTAGCCGCGACGCGCAGCGAAGCGCGGGGCCAACGCCGGCGCTCCGCTGCGCGTCGCGGCTAAACAACTACCCGCGGCGTGGGTGGGGGCATACAACAATTGCTTGGAAATATCGTTAGAATCCGCTGTTTCGATTCATGGGAGCGAACATGAGTGACGTGAAGGCGACCAACATCACCTGGCATGAAGGACACGTCAGGCGCGCCGATCGCCAGGCACTGCTGAAGCAAAAGGGGGCCACGCTTTGGTTCACCGGGCTGTCGGCCTCCGGCAAGAGCACCTTCGCGTTCACCCTGGAGCATGCTCTGGTGCAGCGCGGCCGGCTCGCCTATGTGCTCGATGGCGACAACATCCGCCACGGGCTCAACAAAAACCTCGGCTTCTCCGCGGCCGACCGCGAGGAGAACATCCGCCGCATCGGCGAGGTCGCCAAGTTGTTCGCCGATTGCGGCGTCATCACCATGACCAGCTTCATCAGCCCCTATCGCAAGGACCGCGACACGGTCCGCGCCTTGCACGACGAGGGCAAGGTTCCGTTCATCGAAGTCTACGTCAACACGCCGATCGCGACCTGCGAACAGCGCGATCCCAAGGGACTTTACAAGAAGGCCCGCGCCGGCGAACTCAAGAACTTCACCGGCATCGACGACCCCTACGAAGCGCCAACCAAGCCTGAACTGACCATCGATGCCACGGGCACGACGCCGCAACAGGCGACGTTGCTTTTGATCGCCTACCTTGAGAAACAGGGGATTGTGTAAAGCTTTGTTGTCACTGAGTGCGCGGGTTTTGCACTGCCTTAACCCGCGGCTCGCCTTACAGATTGCCTGCGCCGCGTTACACTTTATTTCGCGCGACTCGCGGTCGTTTTGACTACCTCCCCCAATCGTTGCATTCCGACGCTTGTGCGGAAAAAACCAGCGTTTTGCCTCATGTTGCGCGGCGAGCCGCGTTGACACCTTGAAACGACAAACGTAGACTTTGCCAAGCTTCCAGCGATTGGAAGCGTTCGCTAGGCCAAAAGGTGCCGACGCGGACGGCCGCGAGAGTTCGCCGCCCCGAAACAGCGCACAACCGTACGCCCTTACAATCGTTGTCCTTGGCACAGTAGGGTTATTCATGGCTTTTCTCGACATGACTTGGCGAACGTTTCGGCCCGCCGAAGGGTTTTACACGACCAAAGTGGCCGCGCCCCGCCCTTTGCCGGTGCGCACCTTCTTGCCGGTCAACTACGAGCCTCGCTATCCGTATCCGCTGCTGGTGTTCTTTCACGGCCACGGGGGCAACGAAAAGCAGATCATGCGACTGGCGCCGCGCCTGAGCCGGCGCAACTACATCACGATTGGCCTACGCGGTCCGGTTGGCATGCCCAGCCGGAATGGCAAGCGACGCTTCTCGTGGGGCGATGCCTCTTCGGCGGAATTGATCGAGGATTATCTCATTCGGGCGGTCGAGCAGACCCGACTCACCTACCACGTCCATAGCGAGCGAATTTATCTGGCCGGCTTCGGCGAAGGGGCCGGCATCGCTTATCGGCTCGGGCTGACATTTCCTGACAAGCTCGGCGGCGTCATCTCTCTCAATGGCATCATGCCGCGGCAAGACAGGCCGCTCTTGCGATTGCCCGCGGTGCGGTCACTGCGCGTCTTCATCGGCCACGGCATCGCCAACGCCATCGCTCCGATGTCGATGGCCCGGCGGATGCCCGCGTCTTATACAGCGCCGGCTTGAACGTGGAAATGAACACTTACCCGACCACCAACAAGCTCCACCCCGACATGCTCCGCGACATCAATCGTTGGATCATCAAAAGATGCAATGAGGAATGAGCAACAAGATTGTTAGGCCAAGTTAATCTCCTTCATCGCCACCGCGTCCGGAAAGAAATCACTCACTGGACTTTCAAACCCTGGTAACACATCCTCACCTGTTATCTTGTCCGTATCGTTTAGATAACTCGCCGTGCCATCGGGCCGGTACACGGTTACCGAGCGCGTCTCCGGATTGATGATCCAAATCAAGCGGACGCCAGCTCTCTTATATTCCACGATTTTGCGGTCCACTTCGTATACGAGGTCGTTCGGCGATAGCACTTCCACAACAAGGTCCGGCACGACCTTGATGAAACCACTTTCCATCACCTCACTGGAAAGCTTCTCTTTGCTGATGAAAGAGGCGTCTGGCTTGCGAATTCTTCCGGGGTCAAACGGGAATATCTGAAAACCCATCGCGCCGGACCAAACCATGCCCGCTTTAGAAGCGCGCGCGTAGCTCAATAGCCGCTCACAAACAAACAATTCCACCATGGTTGATAATGCACCCACGTTGCGCTCCACCAATTGACCATCCACCAGTTCATAGCCATTTGCATCCGGCATGGCTAGCAGGTCGTCCGGCGAATAGCGGGTGATCGGATTTTGGACAATCATCGAGATTCTCACCTACAAAATAAACTTGCTCAAATCTTCCTTTTCCAGTATCTCCTGCAACTGTCCCCGAACATAAGGACCGTCGACCTTCACTTTCTTATTCGGCAAGTCGGGGCCTTCAAAGCTGATCTGCTCGACGACGCGCTCCAGGATGGTATGCAGGCGGCGAGCGCCGATGTTCTGGGTGCTCCGGTTGACCTCGAAGGCGATGTCCGCCAGAGCTTCGATGCCGTCGCTGGTGAATTCCAGGCTGACACCTTCGGTCTGCAACAATTCAGCGTATTGCTTCGTCAGAGCATGCTTGGGCTCGGTGAGGATGCGCAAAAAGTCCTCGCGCTTCAGGTCGGTGAGCTCCACGCGGATGGGGAAGCGGCCTTGAAGTTCCGGCATCAGGTCCGACGGCTTGGACAAATGAAAAGCGCCGGCGGCGATGAACAAAATGTGGTCCGAGCGGACCGGGCCATAGCGCGTGTTGACCGTCGTTCCTTCCACCACGGGCAACAGATCGCGCTGCACTCCCTGGCGCGAGACATCGGGGCCATGGCTGGAGGAAGGCCCGCAAATTTTATCGAGTTCGTCGATAAATATCATGCCCTGGTTTTCGACAAGCTCGACGGCTTTCTCTTGCACGACTTGACGATCGATCAGAGCCTCGGTCTCCTGTTCGAGAAGGATGCGGCGTGCTTCCTTGATCGGAATCTGCTTTTGCTGATTTTGCTTGGGCATGATGCGCTCGAACATGCTTTGGAAATCGACATCCATCTGCTCCATGCCCATGTTGGAGAAGATTTGCACGGGCACCGCCCGCTGCTCCACGTTGAGCTCGACCATGCGGTCTTCGAGCTTGCCGGCTTCGAGGCGGGCTTTCAGCTTGTCGCGCGTCCGCTGGGCCCGGTCCGCCTCCTCTTGGTTGTCCGCATCGGACGTTCCGCTGCTCGGCAGCAAGAGCTCCAGCAAACGTTCGGTGACCCGTTCCTTGGCCTTGGTTTCCACATGGGCGCGTTGCTCGTGACGGACCATGCCGATGGCGATCTCGGTGAGGTCGCGAATCATGCTTTCCACATCGCGGCCATGGTAGCCAACTTCGGTGTACTTGGTCGCCTCGATCTTGAGGAACGGCGCCCCCACGAGCTGCGCGAGTCGGCGGGCGATCTCTGTTTTACCGACGCCGGTCGGGCCGATCATGATGATGTTTTTGGGTGTCACATCCTTGCGCAATTCGGGCGGCAACTGCTGGCGTCGCCACCGATTGCGGATGGCGATCGCCACCGCGCGCTTGGCGGCATCCTGGCCGACAATATAGCGATCCAATTCCGCGACCGTCTCACGAGGGGTCATATCAGGCACGTAGATCTCCACGAATCGTTATGGTTTCTGCGAACGATGCCGGCGCAATAAATTATCGGTCCACTCCGTCTGTTTTTCGTTCAACGGCCGGTCCGGGGGTTGTTGATAATGAATGATTTGCTTGAAACTGCCCAGATCGTACGCATGCGAAAAGGCGTCTTGCAACCGCAGTGAAGCGTCCGCGTCCCCGGGCAGCAACGGGATCGGAATAGTCGGCAATGGACTGTCGAGAGGAATTGGCCAAACTTCGCTTTGCGGCCTCAAATTGGCTCGACTGACGATCACGGTGTAGGCGCTCTCGGGATAGGGTTCAACCATCGGCGGCCGTTTGCCCCCGCGCAACAGATCAATTTCGATCAAATGCACGGAGCTGGCAAGAATGCGGTCGCGCTTGCGCAAGTATCGCTGCCGACCCGGATTCGCCTTGTTGCCCGGCGACAGAATTTCGATGACGGTTACAAGCGTTCTCCTCGCAATATCTTTGATGACGATGCGATTTTGCGGCACGGAAACGGTCAAAGGAAGTGTCATCGACACTGCCCCGCTTGCGGGAGATCTTTTCGCTTTAACCATCGACGCTTTGGAGACGCGACTGACCGCGATGTCAGGCTCCATGGCCACACCGAGATCGCTTACCAGGGTTTTAACTTGGTACTTCTCCACGAAGGGATAATAGCGCGGTTGCAAGCTGGGAATGAGTTGCCGCTTGATCTCGATGACTAGCTCCGCATGAAAGCCCGTCCAGAATTCCCCTTCTAGGTAAGGGTCCATTCCGGGAAACGGCGACGGCATGGCTTGCTCCTTGGCGCTGACGGTCAATCCTATTCTACCACCTCCACCTCGATGTGCCGATTGGTGTAGATGCACAAATCGCCCGCGATCTCCATAGCTTTCTGGACGATATCCTTGGCTCCCAGCGTCGAATGAGCGGCCAGGGCGCGAGCGGCGGCCAGCGCGTAGGACCCGCCCGAGCCGATGGCAGCCAAGCCGTCGGTCGGCTGGATAACGTCCCCGGTGCCGCTGACGAGCAAAAGATGCTCTTTGTCGACGGCGATCATCATCGCTTCGAGGCGGCGCAAACTGCGATCCATGCGCCAGTCCTTGGCAAGCTCGGTGGCGGCGCGGGGCACGTTCCCCTGGAAATCTTTCAGTTTCGCCTCGAACCGTTCCAGCAGGGCAAAGGCGTCGGCGGAGGCGCCGGCGAAGCCCACCACTACCTTGCCTCCTTGCAAGCGGCGAATCTTGTGCGCATCGCTTTTCATGACCATGGCGCCCAGGGTAACCTGGCCGTCGCCGCCGATTGCCGTCACGCCGTTATGCCGCACGGCGAGAATGGTTGTCGAACGAAATTCGGACAAAGGTGCACTCCCCATGCAATTGGCGGCGCAAGCGTGCGAATAAGATGTAGGCGTCAACACCATTGTATAGGACAATGTCCGGCTTGAGACTCGCCCCCTTTCCTTAATGGGCCGGACCATGAATAATAGGTGTAGCCATATCTCACTCTTTGGAGGTTTCGCCATGGTGCCTCGCGCGCGCTGGATGCTGGTCCCCGCCTTGCTCGGCCTGCTCTTGGCTGCGCCGGTGCTGGCCCAGAACCGAACCGAGTATGTTCAGGACGAAGCCGCCCTTTTCAGCAAGGAGGCCAAAGCGAAAGCCAACGCCGAGATCGCCCGGATCTACGCGCAGTTCAAGCGCGAGCTGGTCGTCGATACGGTTTATTCGATCAAGCTGCCTCCGGAAGTCGATGCCAAAAACGAGGCGGCCCTTAAGCGCTATCTCGATGACTGGGCGCAAAAGCGGGCTGGTCGCGAAAAGGTCAACGGCATCGCGTTGACGATCATCGGCGAACCAAGGACCATTCGCGTGGAGATCGGCAATCGCACCAAGGCGTCCGGATTGTTCACCGAAGCCGATCGCCAAGAATTGCGCAATCAAGTCATCGCCAATATGAAGGACATGCAAAAAGATCCGAACAATCAAGCGAAAAAGGACCACGTGCTGTTGGCGGCGACGTCATTTGTCTACGAGCGCATGAGCGAGCATCATCGGCAAGCAAACGCTCCGGCCCAAGTTCCCGTGGGGCAAAATCCGGGTGAGCACAAACAGGCCCAGGAGACCCCGTGGCTTATGTACATCCTCATCGGCATCGGCATCTTGATCGTGTTTTGGATCATCCGCGCGCTAGTGCGCGGCCTTAGCGGCGGCATGGGCGGCGGCGGTCCGCGCATGGCGGGTGGCGGTTATGGCGGCGGCTCCCGGCGGCGGCTATGGCGGTGGCGGCTATGGCGGCGGTGGGGGCGGCGGCGGCTTCATGTCGGGCATGCTGGGCGGCCTGTTCGGGGCGGTAGCCGGCAACTGGATGTATAACAATTTTTTTGGCGGCCATTCCTCCATGGGCGGCGGCAGCGCCTGGGCGCGGGGCCGGCGCGCGGCGCCGGCGGAGCTACCGGCACTGACGCGGACACCAGCTATTCCGGTGACGGCGGCGACTATGGCGACACCGGCGCTGGCGCCGGAACCGGCGGTCAAGATGCCGGCACCGGTAACGACGGCGGCGACTGGGGCGGCGGTGGCGGTGGTGATACCGGCGCCGACGCGGGCGGCGGCGGCGGCGATTGGGGCGGCGGCGGCGGCGGTGACGCCGGCGGCGGCGGTGATTGGGGCGGCGGTGGCGGTGGGGACTTCGGGGGCGGCGGTGGAGGTGATTTCGGCGGAGGTGGCGGGGGCGGAGGCGATTGGTGAGGCCGATGATTCGCGAGATTCACTGCGCTCATCCCGCGGCTTGAGGGATCTTTCAATAAAAATGGCTTGCTTGCTGTGTGATAAGTTGGATCACCTTGAGAAACTGCCGGACGAAGATATCGTCTGGCAGTTTCCCCATTCGGTGGCCTTTTTGGGGCCGTGGCAGTTTTATACCGGCTATTGCGTGCTGGTCGCACGGGCGCATGCGGTCGAGTTGCACGATTTGCCGTTGGATGGGCGTCGCGCTTTTCTCGACGAGATGTGTCTGCTTGCCGAGGCGATTGCAAACGCATTCACGCCGCGGAAATTGAACTACGAGGCGCTCGGCAACCAGGTCGCGCACCTGCATTGGCATTTGTTTCCGCGCCGGCAAGACGATCCCGAGGCGCTGAAGGCGGTTTGGCTGGCCCTCGAACGTGCCGATCACGACGACGCGGAAAAACTTCGCTTGCAAGCCGGATCGTTGCCGCGTCCAGCACTCACCGCGCGCCTGCGCGCGAATCTTCATGAACTGGTCAAGCGTCGATGAGCCAACTGCGCCTGGGCACTCGCGGAAGTCCCTTAGCTCTGTGGCAGGCCCGGCATGTCGCCGAGTTGCTGAGTGCGGCGTGTCCCGAAACCCAAATCCAGATCATCGAAATCCAAACGGCGGGCGACCAAATTCGCGATGTGCCGCTTTCGCAACTGGGCGGCGACGGGGCTTTCACCAAGGCGATCCAGCAAGCCGTTCTCGAAGGCCGAGTTGATTTCGCCGTTCACAGCCTGAAAGATCTGCCGACCTTTGCCGTGGCGAATCTCGTGTTGGCTGCCGTGCCCCAGCGTGGTCCCACGGGCGACGCCCTGGTCGACAAAAAGCAACGCCTTTCTGCGCCTTGCCGGCCGGCGCGGTGATCGCGACAAGCAGTCTCCGCCGCCGTGCCCAACTGCTGCACCGCCGACCCGAAATTGCGGTAATTGACATCCGCGGCAACGTCGAGACGCGCTTGAAGAAATTAATGGCTGGGAACTTCGACGCCATCGTTCTCGCGGAGGCCGGTCTCCAGCGACTGGGTTGGTCGAAAGAAATCACTGAAGTGCTCGATGCATCGTGGATGATACCGGCCGTGGGCCAAGGCGCCATTGGCCTGGAATGCCGTGGCGACGATAATCAGACTCTGGCCTTACTGGCACGGGTCGATGATCCGCCGACCCACGAGGCGGTCCGCGCCGAACGCTCGCTCTTGCGCCTCTCGGCGGCGGTTGTCAGGTGCCCATCGCCGCGCTGACCGGAAGAAACGCGGGCGTGTTGAGTTTGCGCGGTGTGGTGCTGTCGCCGGACGGACGCCGGCGCATCGAAGGCCGGGCGAGCGGTCCGGCCGCCTCACCCGAAGCGCTGGGCCAACTGCTTGGGGATGATCTCCTTGCCAGGGGTGCTCGTGAGATCCTTGAATCCAAGGGTTAATGGGGAGCCTTAGCTATCTAATGTTTCCTGCCCGCGCTCGCTAGCGCGTTGCGGCTAACCAACTCACGGCGTCTTCCGCAAATCCATAAACGCGATGTTTCGGAAAATCACCACCATCGGAGGCCCCGCGTGGATTTGCCAGGCAATGATCCCCTCGCTGGGCATCGTCGGGAAATCGTCGTCAACCGTGGTTAAGCCGTTCAGCTTGATGGTGACGTGGTTGCCGACGCACTTGATGTGGTAGTCATTAAAGCCGTTTGGCCGAAGCACGCGTTGGACGCCTTCGGGCGGCGCTGCTTCATCATGCCTCCCGCTGCCAGACCGTTTTTATCTTGGGCGCCGCCAAAGTGCTCGCCATAAAGGCTGGCCCAATAGACCTGTCCCATGTCGCACTGCGGGCCCCGGACGGCGAAATGCTTGGCATCGAAAATTTCACTGCGAATTTGAACGCCGCTGTTGGCATTCGCGCCGATCAGCCAAACCTGGAACTTAAGTTCGAAGTCGCCGTGCTTCTGCTTGCTGCACAGGAATGTGTTGAACTTAAGCCCGTGCGGAGCCACGCCGATGAGGGCGCCGTCTTTGTAGGACCAGTGATCGGCGATGAGACCCTGCCAGCCGGCAAGGTCAGAAGCGATAAAGGTCTGATTTGACTTATCGAGTCCATAGACTGGGTGTGCAATGCACCAACTTCCGAACAACATCAAAAGACACGATCTCGCCATCATTATGCACCTGCTTGAATCAAGTAATTCCCCGCCAGAACGCCAGGCGGGATGTTAAAAAAAAGAGATAGCTTTCCTATGACTTGGCGCGTAAACCGTTTCTTACCCGCCAAGATTTCCGAAATCGTGGACTTGGCTATTGCGGCACCCTGGCTCAGTTGCTCTTGAGAAATGCCCTTCGCCTCCAGCAAGTGCCTAAGCATGTCGGCATCGGATGCCGGCGCGATGGCGTAATGAATGTCCTCGTATGCCGCCACCAGATCGCCAAGGGCGTCGAGATACAATTCCTGCCCGTCGTCAAGCTTCGATTTTGCCAAGAGTTGATCCATGACTTTTTGGGCCACGGCTAGCTGCTCCTCAGACTTGATGGAAGCGAGAGGGAATTTCAGTACGAGCCCCAAATAGGAATCGCGAGTCACGCCTTTTAGCCTGTACCGAGTTTTGATTTTGATCATGTTAGGTTCCTCTCGGCCTGGGTTCCTATTTAATCTTGGTCGCTTTCCTGTTCTTGGGAGGGCGCCCCTCACCACTCCCCCAAGCAACACCCATAATCCCCGCCGCCAATCAGCGGCAACACCCGGCGCTCGAACGGCATCTTGAGGTACTCGGCGCGATCGTAAATCACTCGGCCATCCATGATCGTGTGCGTCACGTGCGTCGTGTGCTCGAACGGATCGCCGTCGTAGAGCACCAGGTCGGCGACTTTGCCCGGCTCCAGGCTGCCGTATTGGTCGTCGATGCCCAGCATTCGAGCGGCATCCAGAGTGATGCTGCGCAGGCGCGGTCGAAGCCCAAGCCGTTGACCATGGCCATGGCCGCCTCGTAGCGCAGCACGCGCGTCTTGGGGACATAGCCCTCGAAGGCGGTGCAGATGGCGACGGGGATCTTGCTGATCCGCCAAGTAGGCGGCGTTGGCGAGCGAGCTGTTGAAGGTTTCCATGCCGGCGGGCCGTTGCATGGTCGGATGGACGATGACCGGGACCTTGGCCTGCGCAATCTCGTCGGCGATGCAGATAGCCTTCGGTGGCCAGGCGTCAGAATCGGTTTCAGCTCAAATTCCTTCGCCAGCCGCAGAGCGGTGGTCGAGATCGTCCGCGCGATGGGCTGCGAAGATGACCGGGACCTTTCTTTCGCAGCGCGGCTTGCAAGGCTTCGTGCTTGAGGTTGGGAGCCGGCGGTTCCTTGGCGATCGCCTTTTTGCGGGCATAGTTCTGGCGCCTGGACGAACGCGGTGCGGACCAGGTTGGCCGTGCCCATGCGTGTCGAGGGCAGCTTGCCCGGATAGGTCGACTTGGGAATCTCGCCCATGTTGACCAGTATGCGCGGACGGGAAGCGCAACGCCATCCCCTCGGCGGTTCGGCCATGGGTGCGAAAGATGCCCGCTTGCCCTGCGATGACATTGGCGCGGCCCGGCAGCGCTTGGACGACGGTGACGCCCTGCTCGCGGATGAATTGCAGCAACGGCTCGTTCGGATTGAAGCTGTCGAGCACGCGCAAGTCCGCCTGGTTGGGATCGCTCAGCTCATCCTGGTCCTGGTCCGCTTTCTTGAAGTTGAGGGCCCCGGACAGCCCGACGACGGAATGCGCGTCGATCAGGCCCGGCGTCACCACCGCCGCCGTGACGACCGGCACGCCTTTGGGGAAAGCTGAAGCCCTGCGCGGGCCGACACTGCTTGATCTTGCCGTTGTCGACCAGGATCGACGCCGTCGTCGATGGTTCCATTGCCGACCGTGTGAATGCGCCCGGCAAGCACGATGAGCTTCGGCGACGCCTTCGGGGCCCGGCGCGCCCGTCGGGCAGCGCGGGCGTCTTGACTTTCACGGCGGTGGCTTAAGGCGACGTGGTCGGCGGGTTGCGGCAGGCGTCCTTGGGTTGCCAACGCGAAGCCGCCCGCCTGGTAGGCCCAGTCCTGCATGCACGGCTGCGGTCGAAAACTTTGTCGCCTTCGATGTAAGTTTCCAGCACCTGCGTATAAACGCTGAAGGGCGCGCCGGAAAGGATCACGAAGTCGGCGTCCTTGCCTTTTTCGAGCGAGCCGATATGGTCGTCGAGGTGCAGCATTTGCGCCCGTGAAGCGTCAGCGCCTTGAGGGCCACGTCCTCGGACAAGCCGCCGCGCACGGCGATGGCGCCGGAGCGAAGGAAGAAACGGCGACTCGGTGATGAAATCATCAGTGTTGATGGCGATCTTGACGCCCGCCTTGTGCAGAATTGCCGCATTCTCGTCTAGAAGTCCCATCACCTCCGGTTTGCCGCCGGGACTATCGATCAAGGTCAACGATACCCAGATGCCCTCCTTGGCCAGCTCGGCGGCGATGCGATAGCCTTCGGTGCAGTGTTGGAGGACTAGCTCGAAATCGAACTCCTTGGCCAGACGCACCGCGGTCAAGATATCGTCGGCCCGGTGACAGTGAAAATGAACGGTGCGGCGGCGCTCAAGCACCTCGACCAGCGGCTCCATCGCCAAATCGCGTTCGGGCGGCGTCGCTTGTTTACCGGCGGCCACGTCTTGGCGGTAGCTGTCCCATTGCCGTTTATAAGCCTGGGCCTTGACAAGCATTTCGCGCTGGAGGGCGGCGATCTTCATGCGGGTTCCGGGTGCTTGGCCCTTGGCGCCGTAGACGCCCTTGGGGTTCTCGCCGTTGGCGAACTTGATGCCGCCAAGGACAAGGCGCGATAGGTGCGCATCATGTCGATGAGCGTCCCTTTGAGCTGGACGTAGAGCGTTTGGCCGCCGATGGCGTTGCCGCTGCCGGGCATGATGTTAGCCGTGGTCACGCCTCCGGCAAGGGCCATGCGGATGCCGGGATCATGCGGGTTGATGGCGTCGATGGCCCGCAAGCCGGGCTGCACCGGGCCGGTCATTTCGTTGCCGTCTTGGTTTGCCGCCACTTGAGGTCTTGGAAAAATCCCGATGTGCGAATGCGTGTCCACCAGGCCGGGAATGATCGTTTTGCCCGCCACGTCGTGGACCTCGGCGCCGGGCGGAATGGCAATGTCACCTTGGTCACCAACGGCGATGATCTTGCCTTTGTGAATTACCAGCGTCCCCCTGTCAATAACTGGCCCGGTTGCCGTGTGGATGCGAGCACCCTTAAAGGCGATGGCCGGTGCTTCTTTGGCGATGGCTTCGTCGGCGAATACTTCAGGTGCCGCGTCCTGGACCAGAAAGCCTAAGGCGCCAGCGACGACGGCAATCGCCATGTAAGTGAGTAACCGAGTGCGTTTCCAAACAGGCATCAAATGCTCCACTCTTATTTTTCCAGGCGAACCACGCGGTTATTCAGGCTGTCCACGATGTACAAGGCGCCGCTGCGGTGAACATAAACGCCGTGCGGTTCATCGAGATTCGTTTTCAGGGGATCATCGCCAGCGGGAGTAAAGCCCTTTTTGCCAGTGCCGGCCAGCAGCGTTATCGTTTGTTCCTTGGGCGCATAGCGCAGAATGCGATGGTTGGCGGTGTCGGCGATGATGACGTTGTCCGCCAGGTCCACGCAGAGGTGCTTGGGACCGTTGAACTGCACTTTGGCTGGATCGCCGCCACCCAGTTCCGCGCCCGCCTTGCCCGTGCCGGCGACCGTGCGAATCTTGCCGTGTGAATCGACGACACGCAATGCATTCCCGGAGCGTTCGAGAATGTAGACGTTGCCTTGGCGGTCCACGGTAACGGCACGCGGATCGACCAGCGGCGTGCCCTTGGCATTGGCGCCGTCCGGCGGCACGCCGCGCTTGCCATTGCCCGCAAAGAGATCGACGGTCCCAGTCTTGATGTCGATGACGCGGATGCGGCGATTTTCCAGATCGGCCAAATAAAGCTTGGTCGGGGGGAAGTTGAAGGCGAGACTATAGATGCCGGTGAAGGTTGCCTTGAGCGCCGGGCCGCCGTCGCCGCTATAGCCTTTTGCGCCGGTGCCCGCGAAGGCGGTGATGATGCCGGTCGCGGGATCAAACTTGCGGATGCGGTTGTTCCAGGTGTCGGCTAAATAAATCGAGTCGTCCGCCGAGCAGGCCAGGTTGTGCATGGCGTTGAACGTCGCCTGCGGCGCGGGACCGTCGTCGCCGCCGTTCCCTTTCTTGCCAGTGCCGGCGACGATGGCCAGTTGCCCTTTGGCATCGACGCGGAGCAGGCGCTGGCCCGTCATTTCGGCTATGTACATGTTGCCGTGGCTGTCGAAATCGACGGCGAATGGTCCGTCGAGTTTGGCCATTGTCGCAGTTACCTTGTCGATGTCGTTGCCGCCACCCGCGACGAGGACAAGGCGATCGGCGTGCGCGATTTCGATCAATAGGGGGAGCAAGGCCATCCCGCACAGAGTGGCTAATATGTGTTTCATGGCTTCGTCCTTTTGTGGTGAGTCTGAACGTACTCTTGTAACCGATAATGTGCGCATGTGCCAGTATGTGTAGGAGCAATCGCGGAATCCGCGCATTTCTCCCCGGGCATCTCGCTCCGCGAGATGGTCTTTCATCTCGCGGAGCGAGATGAGTACAATACGGCGACTCACCTGCAAACCGGGGCCATGGCAGCCAACCCTCGCCGAGCGCGAGGCATCGGTTCCGCCCCGGCAGGCGGGAACTACGGGATGCGCGATGACCTTACTTTATCCAGCGATCGATCCGGCACCCATCTTCGAGATCTTTCGCGGCAATTACGCCACCGAGCTTTTGACCGCCGCGGTCGCGCATTTCAATTTGTTCGGCCGCCTGGTGCAGACGCCGCGCACGCTGCGTGGAGCTTGCGCGCGACCTGCGTTTGGCCGAGCGACCGGCCAATGTTCTCGTCACGGCGTTGCGCGCGTTCGGCCTGCTCTCATTGGAGAAGCAGCGGCCGCTTGATTCTCACGGAATTGGCCCGGCTGCACTTGTTGCCCGGACTGCCGTTGGACGTGGGCGACTACATCGGTCTGGCTGCCGATACTCCCGGCGTGTCGCGCGATGGTGGAACGCTTGCGAAGCAATAAACCGGCTGCGTCTGACGGTGCCGGCACGGCATTTATCTATCGCGAGGGTGTCGCCTCCGCCATGGAGCAGGAGCAATCCGCCCGCCACTTCACGCTGGCGCTGGCGGGCCGGGCCAAGAACGTCGCTCCCGTGCTCGCCGAGAAAGTATCGCTCAAGGAAGCCCGCACGCTCGTCGACGTCGGCGGCGGCAGCGGGATCTACAGTATCGCCTTGCTGCAACGAAACCCTGAACTTGCGCGCGGTCATCGTCGATCGGCCGCAAGTGCTCAAAGTCGCTCAGGAAATGGCCTCCGTTCACGGTGTCACCGACCGCGTGGAATTGGAAGCCGGCGACATGTTTCACGGTGACTTGCCCAAGGGCGACATCGTACTCCTGTCGAACGTCCTGCACGACTGGGACGTTCCCGAATGCCGAACATTGATCCGGCGCTGCGCCGACGCGTTGCCCTCGGGCGGGCGATTGCTCATTCACGAGGTGTTCCTTAACGACGAGCTCGATGGGCCAGTGCCCATCGCCCTCTATTCCGCCGCCCTTTTTTGCCTCACCGAAGGGACGCGCCTATAGCGGCGCCGAGTATCGCGACTGGCTCGATGAAGCGGGCTTGACGCCGGGGGCGGTGACACCGACGTTAGTTCATTGCGGAGTCTTGGAGGCGAAAAAGCCATGAACCAGCAATCGCGTTTTGGCCATACTAACCCGAAGCGTAAGCGAGGGATCCCTCGCTTACGCTTCGGGTTAGTCTCGCCAAACCTCGCGCACATCATTCAACGATGGTCGTTATGCAATTCATAGAATGCAACTCACAGAATAAGGACCCTATCATGAAAGCTCTCCGCTGCTGGCTAATTATCGGTGCCGTTCTATTGGCGACGCGTGCCGTCCATGCCCAAGAGTCGTGGTGCGTCTATCAGGGCAAGGACGGCCCCGGCAAGGGCAAGCACATCGTTCTCGTTTCCGGCGATGAGGAATACCGCTCGGAAGAAACGTTGCCGCAGCTCGGCAAGATTCTCGCCGAGCATCATGGCTTCAAGTGCACGGTTCTGTTCGCCATCGACCCGAAAGACGGCACCATCAATCCCAATGTCAGCAACATCCCTGGATTGGAGGCCCTCAAGACCGCCGACCTGATGATCTTGGCATTGCGTTTCCGCGACCTGCCCGACGAGCAAATGAAGTGCATCGCCGACTATGTCGATTCGGGCAAACCCATCATCGGCCTGCGCACCGCCACCCACTCCTTCAACATCAAAGCCGGCAAGAAATACGCCAAATACGGCGTCAACAGCCGCGAGTGGCCCGGCGGTTTCGGCCGACACATCCTCGGCGAAACCTGGGTCAACCATCATGGCAGCCACGGCCAGCAAAGCACGCGCGGCCTCATTGCCCCGGGGATGGAAAATCATCCGATCCTCACGGGTATCAAGAGCGGCGACATCTGGGGGCCGACGGACGTATACACTGTGCATCTGCCGCTGCCCACCGGTTGCGAGCCGCTTGTTCTGGGTCAAGTCCTTGTCGGCATGAATCCATCCGACAAGGCCCTACCCGGCCCCAAGAACAACCCGATGATGCCCGTCGCCTGGGTGCGCACCTTGCAGGGAACCGACGGCAAAGCGACCCGCGTCTTCACGACCACGATGGGCGCCTCGCAAGACCTGTTGAGCGAGGGCGTTCGTCGTCTCCTGGTAAACGCGGCCTATTGGTGTTTGGGAATGGAAAAGCAGATATCAGCCACTTCCTCGGTCGCCATCGTCGGCACCTATGAACCGACCCGCTTCGCCTTCAACGGCTACAAAAAAGGCGTGCGCCCCGCCGACCTCAAATGAGGTATGAAAGAGCCGCGCACGCAGTAAGCGGTTTTGGGGTAGCATCCCGCTGACCGCTTACTGCGTGCGCGGCTCTTTGATACTCTCAATACGTCGCTACCAATGACGCGTTCATGACGTGGGTGCGCATGTATTCGTTGCTGCGGTAGGTCGTGGTGCCATAAAGTGACACCGTCCGGCCTATGTAATCGCGCAAGGTGGTGCCCGGCTGGCATGTGGCGTAAATGAGCAAACCGCCTTTGGCCTCGAGGTAATAGGTCGGTTGGCCCTCGATATCAAACTGCGCTCGGCGGAGAACGCCGACTTGGCTCCAATGAGCCGGATACACTAGTTTCTGCGCCGCGGCGGCTGTCTGCGAAAACGAAGCCGTTTGCCCCACCGACCAGGTGCTCGCCTGTGCCATTTGCGTCGGATGGCCCGGCGCCTGGGCAGGACTGCCTGGGTTTGCGACAGGTTCGTCAGACGATTGAAGCAATAAGCCTTTTGGGAGTAATCGGTGGTTTTGTCGGCGGCTTCCTGGTAAAGCTGCTTTGCCTGCGGGATGTTCCCCGCCTGAAAGGCTTGGTCCGCCTGGGCGATCAGCGGGTTGACGGAAGCAATACCCGCCGCGCGCGCCATTCATGTTGGCGCTGTTGTTGTTCGCATACTGACGCGTCTGCACAGCGTCGCCGGGAATAAACCGGACTTCTTGATGCCATGGCTGAATCGGCAGCCAGGTGACGCCGTCGGCGGTCTTGCCCTTGTCGAGGATGGCCACGATCGAGCCGAGTGGGATCGTGAACGGCGGGTAGACATTCGGTGCGTTGCCCACGACCGAGCTGCCGATGAGCACACGGGCGCCCGCCGGTTGGATGACCACGCCGTTGTTGGCGTCGATTTGCTTGATGAGTTTGGCGTCGATCCAGCTAAAAGACCCGCGCGGGGGCTTGATCGCCAGCCAGCCTTTCTGCTGCTCGCTTTCGCGCAATACCAAAACCTTGTCGCCGTATTTGAGCTTACTGGTCGCATAATATTGCGTGGTCGGGCCGCTGCGCACTTCCACTTCCGGCAAAGTGATCACCATCTCGGCGGGATACCCTTGGCCGTGAACGGCGCGGGCGAACTCGCAACATGCTCAGCACCATCACCGATGAGAATCGCACGAATGTCCTCCTCCCCAGGACGGGGGTGCGCGAAGAGACGAATCCATTTCTAACTTCGGCCATGACACGCCGCGAAGTGTACCGGCGTCGGCCAAATCATCCCGACTCATCCACCCAAACGACAAATCGTGCCGGAGGCGAAGGCTGAATACGACTTCGCCGACCAGACTGGCCGTGGCAATTGGCAGGGAATAGGCTGAGTTATCGTACCGCTTTTGCCTCCTCATACCAACCCGAAGCGTAAGCGAGGGATCCCTCGCTTACGCTTCGGGTTAGTATGGCGGAATATCACCATCGAGGAACTCATGCCCGACTACACTTATCACGCGATCGCCAAGATGATCGACCATTCCCTGTTGCAACAAACGCTCACCGATGCGGAGCTCGACGAGGGCTGTGCTCTCGCGCGCTCCTTGGATGTGGCTTCGGTGTGCATCAAGCCTTATTACGTCGCGCAGGCGCGTGAACTTTTGGCAGGCTCAACCGTCGCGGTCGGCACCACCATCGGTTTCCCGCACGGCGGCCACCTCACAGCCATCAAGGTTGCCGAGGCGACGGCGGCCATGAACGATGGTGCCTCCGAGTTGGATATGGTCGTCAACATCGGCAAGGTTTTGAGCAAGGATTGGCGCTACGTTTTGGGCGACATCCGGGCCGTTGTCGAAGCCGGGCACGCGCGCAAGGCGCTGGTGAAAGTCATTTTCGAAAACTGTTTTTTGGCTGACGCGCACAAGGTGAAACTGTGCGAGTTGTGCGCCGAAGCGCGGGCCGACTTTGTCAAGACTTCGACCGGCTATGGCGCCACCGGCGCCACCGATGCCGATTTGAAATTGATGCGCCGCCACTCGCCGCCCGAAGTGCAAGTCAAAGCGGCCGGCGGCGTGCGTAGCTTCGACCGCCTGTTGGCCGTTCGCGCCCTCGGCGTCACCCGCGTCGGCGCCACGGCGACCAAGGCGATCTTGGATGAATGCAAGGCGGCGCTCCAAGCATAAGCGCGATCTTCGCCTACGCTTTGGGCTAGTGTTTTGTCATCGGTTAAAGTTGAGGTTCAAAGGTTCGGGTGCCATGGCCTCGGTACTCCGTGGCCATGCGTGCGCCCCCGCCAACATGGCCACGGAGTACCGAGGCCATGGCACCCAAGCCTCAAGATTTGGGCGGTTGTAAGGCCCCTCTCCCCCTGTACTCGGGGGGAGAGGGGAAGGGGTGAGGGGGGATAGAATACCTCGCGAAAACTTGACGTTTTTGCAAAGTAGCTGAACCCCCTCACCCCTGCCCCTCTCCCCGAGTACAGGGGAGAGGGGAGGATACCGTCGCTCATCCAACAAGTGCAACCGCACCACATTGAGCGCCAACTTCGCGGTGCGGCTCTGAATCTCCTGCCGGGTGCCCGACCAACTAAATGACGCGGTGCTGGCCATGCCGTTCCAAGCCAGGCCGACATACACCAGTCCGACCGGCTTATCTGCGGTGCCGCCTCCCGGACCGGCGCAGACCGACAGTGCTGACCGCCAGATCTGTGTGCAAGCGCGTGCGGCAACCGATGGCCATCGCTTGAGCGACTTCCGCGCTGATGACGCCGTGCGTGTCGATCAATTCCTGGGGCACACCCAGCAGGGCCACCTTAAGCCGAGCATCGTAAGCGACGATACCGCCCGAGTACACTCGGCTGGCGCCTGGCAATTGGGTTAAACGCTGGGCGACCAGGCCCCCGGTGACGCTTTCGGCGGTCGCGAGCGTCAAATGGCGCTCACCGAGCAGGCGAATCACCGCATCTTGCAATTCTTCCTGGTCGGCGCCGAAAACGAAATCGCCCAGGCGCTCGCGGATGGTCGCTTCCACGGGAGCGATTTGCGCCTGCGCTCTTGCGGGCGTGGCAGCGCTGGCGAAGATGCGCAAGGAAATCGTCGCGTCGCTGGCCGTGATGCCGACTTCCGGGACATGATCCCGGCGCGTCAGGTCCAGCAACTTCTCCTCGATCTGCGCCTCGCCGGTGCCGAAGGTGTTGAGCTTGCGCTGCACGCGCACCCCGCCGCCGCCCAGCTTCAGCAGGCGCGGCTTGACTTCATTCTCGAACATGCCAAACATTTCGGACGGCACGCCCGGCAAGCAAGCGATGGCCGCCGAACCGATCCGCATCCAAATCCCCGGCGCCGTGCCGCGCGCATTGAAGATGACTTCCGACCCCGCGGGAAACAATGCCTGCACGCGATTGCGCTCGGGCATCACCCGGCGGCGGCGGGCAAACATCTCGGCGATATGGTCATACGATGCTTGATCGAAGACCAACTCCACGCCGGCAACCCGCCCCAACACTTCCCGCGTCAAATCGTCCTGGGTCGGGCCCAAGCCGCCGGTCACCACGATAACTTGGGCGCGCTGGATCGCCATGCGAAATGCCGCGACATTGTCCTCCAGGTTGTCCGCGATGGTCGTGTGCCAGCCGACGGGAATGCCGATTTCCTCCAGGCGCAGGCTGAGCCATTGACTGTTGGTGTCGAGGTTTTGCCCGCTTGTCAGTTCGCTGCCGATCGAGATGATTTCCGCTTTCATGATCATTCAAGCCGCTGGTTGAGGTACTCCGAAACCCGCGGATTTCTCACATCCGTTCCACCGTGCGAATGCCCAAGATTTCCAAACACTGGGCGATCACGCGCGCCGTCAAGTCGCACAAAAACAGCCGGCTTTCCCTGAGTTCGGGCGTCTCTGCCTTGAGCACCGGGCAGTTTTGGAAGAAGCCGCTATAAGCCTTGGCTAATTCCCAAAGATAGGTCGTGATCGCGCTGGGCTGATATTCACTCGCCGCCAAAAGCAGCGCTTCTTCGAGACGCAGGAGCTCAACAGCCAGCGCGCGCTCGAAGGGCGACTCCAGGCTGGGCAACGGCGGCTGGTGCCTGAACCGCCCCGGATCGATGCCGCCCTTGCGAAAGATGCCCCGGTTGCGCACATAGGCATATTGCATATAGGTCGCGGTGTTGCCGTTCATGGCCAGCATTTTGTCGAAATCAAACTTGTAGTCGGTGGCGCGATTTTGCGACAGATCGGCATATTTCACCGCGCCGATGCCGACGACCTCGCTGATTTGCCGGCGCTCATCCTCCGCCAATTGGGCCACGCCTTCTTCCTGTTCCGCGGCGCTCGCCTCCAAAACGTCGGCCGCGCGCTGAACGGCTTCGTCGAGCAAGTCTTCCAGTTCAACCGCTCCCCCTTCGCGCGTTTTGATCGGCTTGCCGTCTTTGCCAAGCACCGAGCCAAAGGCGATATGCTCCAGTGCGACATTCGTACAACCCCAGCGCCGGGCCGCCTCGAAGAGCATCTTGAAGTGCAACGCTTGCCGGGCGTCCACGACATAGAGGATGGCGCTCGGTTGCCAATGCTCCATGCGGTAGCGAACCGTGGCCAGGTCGGTGGTTGTGTATGTGAAGGCGCCATCGCGTTTTTGAATCAAGGCCGGCGGCTCGCCCTCGCCGAGGAAGATGACCAAGGCGCCCTCGCTGCGCTGGGCAATTCCTTTGCTTTCCAAATCCGCCACGACACTCGGCAGCATGTCGTTGTAATAGCTTTCGCCGAAAATATGATCGAAACTTACATCGAGACGGCGATAGACGCGATTGATGTCTTCCAGGCAGGCCGGCATGAAGAGCTGCCACAACCGCCGATTTTCCGGGTCGCCGGCGTGGAGCTTTGCCGTCTCCAGGCGCGCCGCATCGCCGACAGGATCGCGTTGGGCCTGCTCGTCCTCGCCGCCTTGCATGAGTTGCCGGACTTTGACGTAGAGCCGCGCCAGTTCGCGGACAGGATCGTCGGCGAATGCTTTCTCATCCACGAAGTGGCGATACCCGTAGAGCAAAATGCCGAATTGCGTGCCCCAATCGCCCAAGTGATTGTCGGTGATGACATGATGGCCCAGGAAGCGCAAAAGCCGGGCGAGCGCATCGCCGATGATTGTGCTGCGCAGATGCCCGACGTGCATCGGCTTGGCGACATTGGGGCCGCTGAAGTCGATGACGAAGGTTTGGGCTGGATTGGCCGATTCGACGCCCAACCGTTCACTCCGGGCCATATCTTGTAGCCGCTGAGCCATCCAAGCTGATTGCAGCCGTAAATTGATGAAGCCCGGCCCGGCGATTTCGGGTTTCTGTAACACATCGGCCAAATCAAGGCGCTCGGCGATTTGTTGGGCGAGATCGCGTGGCTTTTTGCCGAGCGCCTTAGCCAGGCTCATGGCGCAGTTGGCCTGGTAGTCGCCATGCTTGGCGTCTTGCGTCGGGCGAACCATGGCGGCATACGGTGCCGGATCGTCCACCAAGCCCGCTAAGGCGTCGCGCAGTTTTCGCTGGATCAGCGTGAGGGGGTTCATCCGTATTCCAGGCAGAGTGTAAAGAGCCGCGCACGCAGTAAGCGGTGCGGCCCGGTGGTCAAAACCGCTTACTGCGTGCGCGGCTCTTTGCGCGAGCGGTCTGCCGTAAAACAGAAGGTGACAAGGTGCTTAGCGTGTAAGTCACCTTGTCACCCATTCACCAGGTCGCTTGTGATAGAAAACTCAATCCCGTCGGCCGCGATCACCACCCCCGCGGTCGTCGCGGCGGCCGCCGTCGCGCGGTTGCTCGCGCGGGGCGGACCGCTGTCCGGACCGCCGACTGGACCTTTGCCTTCGCCGAAGCAGCGCCTTGCGCGATAGCTTGATGCGGTCTTGGTCGTCGATGGCGATCACCTTGACTTGCATGTGGTCGCCTACCTTGCAGACGCTATCGACCTTGTCGACATACTTGTCATCCAGTTCGCTGATGTGGCACAAGCCGTCGCGGCCGGGAAGAATTTCGATGAAGGCGCCGAAATCCTTGACCGACGTGACGCGACCCTCGTAAACCTTGCCGACGCGAACTTCCTCGGTGAGCGCCTCGACCTTGGCGAGG
This sequence comes from uncultured Planctomycetota bacterium, assembly GCA_963750865.1. Lineage (GTDB taxonomy): Bacteria > Planctomycetota > Planctomycetia > Gemmatales > Gemmataceae > CAVVSQ01. The sequence continues at coordinate 967,391 of CAVVSQ010000001.1, read as the reverse complement.
GCGGCCTCGGCGCCGGCGGCGACAGAGTGCGAGACATAAACCGTGCCGTCGTCGTCGATGTCGATCTTGGCGCCGGTCGATTCCTGGATGCCCTTGATCGTCTTGCCGCCCGGCCCGATCAACAGACCGATCTTTTCCGGGTTGATCTTGATCGTCAAGAGCCGCGGCGCTTGCGAGCTGATTTCGCTGCGCGGATAACGCAGGGTCATGACGATGTGCTTGAGAATCTCGCGGCGGGCGTCGCGCGCCTGATCCAGCGTGGCCTTGATGATTTCCTCGTCGATGCCGTCGATCTTGAGGTCCAGCTGAATGCCGGTGATGCCCCGGACCGTGCCGGCGACTTTGAAATCCATGTCGCCGAAATGGTCCTCGTCGCCCATGATGTCGGTGAGGAGAACGAACTTCTTGCCGTCCTTGACGAGACCGATCGAAATGCCGGCCACCGGGTCGCTGATCGGCACGCCCGCGTCCATGAACGACAAGGTGCCGCCGCATACCGATGCCATGCTGCTGGAGCCGTTGGATTCGAGGATGTCGGAGACGACGCGGCACGGTGTAGGGGAATTTATCGATGGGCGGGATGACGGCCTTGAGGCTGCGTTCGGCCAGGGCGCCGTGGCCGATCTCGCGGCGGCCGGGGCCGCGATTGGGCCGGCATTCGCCGACGCTGAACGGCGGGAAATTGTAATCGAGCATGAATTTCTTGCTGATCTCGTCGGCCAAGCCGTCGACGCGCTGCTCGTCGCTGGAGGTGCCCAGCGTGGTGGTGACCAGGGCCTGCGTTTCGCCGCGGGTGAACAAGGCGGAGCCGTGCGTGCGCGGCAGGATGCCGACTTCGCAGGAGATGGCCCGCAAATCCTTCGGCGCCCGGCCGTCGATGCGTTTGCCTTCGAGGATCAAGTCGCGAACGATGCGTTCTTCGAGGGCCTCGAAGGCATGGCCGACTTGTTCGGGCGTGTATTCGCTGGTGCCCCCCTCGGGGACATACGTCGCTGACACGCGGTCGCGCAGGGCCTTGATCTGGTCGGCGCGGGCCGCCTTGCCCGAAGTCTGCTTGAGCGTGCGGAACTCGTCGTAAAATTTTTGTTTGATGAGATCCTTGAGGGGATTGACGGCTCCCTCGGCTCGGCAGCTGCTTGGCGGGCAGACCGGCCTTGGTGCGAAATTCCTCGATGGCGCCGATAATCTTGACGATCTGCTCGTGGCCGAACATGATCGCCTGCAACATGCTGTCTTCCGACATCTCGCGAGCGAAGCCTTCGATCATGGTGATGGCGTCGCGCGTGCCGGCCACGATCAGATCGAGGTCGCTTTCCTCCATCTGCGAATGCGTCGGCATGACGACAAGGTCGTTGCCGATGCGGCCGACGCGGATGGAGCCGGTGACCTTGAGGAAGGGAATTTGCGAGAGGTGCAAGGCGGCACTGGCGCCGATCATGCACAGGATGTCGGGGTCGTTTTCACGATCGACGGACAGCGTGGTTCCCATGATTTGCACTTCGCGAGCATAGCCGGCGGGGAACAGCGGGCGCACGGGGCGGTCGATGAGCCGGCTGGTGAGAATTTCCTTGGTGGTGGGCCGGCCTTCACGCTTGATGAAGCCGCCGGGGAATTTGCCGGCGGCGTAGGTCTTTTCCCGATAATCGACGGTGAGGGGAAAGAAATCGCGGTCGGAATCGGCACTGCCTTCGACGGCGGTGGTCAAAGTCACGGTGTCGCCATAAGCTGACGACCGCGGCGCCATGCGCCTGTTTGGCGATTTTGCCGGTTTCCAGAATGAGTTTGTCGCCGCCGAGCGGAAGTTCAACACGACATGCCTGCACGAGATATACCTCTCTTACAACCGGCAGCAAGTCGATTTCCAATTGGGGAAAGGCCCATGGTAATGGCGGACCAGATCCCCACTTGTGGATGTGGGTGGAGAGAAGCGAGGCATTTACCAGAGGAGAGCCACTTGGGGACCGGGCCGCACGGGCCGGCGAAACGGATTTGGGGCTACTTACGCAGGCCCAAACGACTGATGACCGCCAGATAGCGACCGCGCTCGGTGTTGCGCAAGTAATTGAGCAAACCGGAGCGCTTGCTGACCATCATCAGCAAGCCGCGGCGACTGGCGTGGTCTTTCTTGTGGGTGCGCAGATGCTCGGTCAGCTCCGTGATGCGGGCCGTGAATAGGGCAATCTGCACTTCGGGCGAACCGGTGTCGTTGGGCTCGCGCCGATACTGATCGATGATTTCGGTTTTGCGGTCCTTCGTGATCGACATCTGGCTCCTCGCCCCTCCGCCCCTTCGACTTTCTGCCTAAGACACATTTTTAGCCATTAACTGAATTTATCCTAGTGAATGTACCAAGGAGCGGCGAGAGTGCAAGAGGAAAAATTGCGGATCTTGTCCGCCCGTGGATTGGGTGTTGCCGTGGGACGGCTCTCGTGAGCCGTCCAGCCCAATTAGGACGGCTCAGGAGAGCCGTCCCACATGGCTATTCCAACGTCTCGGGTTCCGCGACCGCGCGAAGATAGCGTGCGAGCAGCATCTGGATCGCCAGCACTTTTTGCCAATCGGGGAAGCTCAACGTGACCTGACTGCCATCCTCTGGCGCCTGGATGTTCTCCGTGGCCGCCGTGATGCCGTTGTGCAAAAAGTCCAAAATCTCGGCGAGCCGCGCCGCCTGGGAGGGAGTCAGCTTCTGCGGCAAGGGCGGCAAAGGACGATTGCCGATGAAAAAAGCGTCGCGCGTCGCCGTGACGTCTTCTTCCTGGTTGAGGACGAAATCGAGGTTGGCGTCCGCCTGGCCGGCGAGCGTGGAGGCTTGCACAGTGGCGGGCCCATCGGATTGGGCGCTCGCGGCACCGGCCGAATAAGGCTGCAAGCCGGCTCCTTCCTGGCTGGACATGCGCACGGCGATCTGCTCATTGGTGCCAAAGAGCAACAGCGAGCGCCCCACCGAAACCCGGTCGCCGAAACGCAAGCGGCGAATCTGCACGACGTGGCCATTGACCCGGGTGCCGTTGGTGCTCTCGAGGTCGGTCAAAATAAAGTCATCGCTGTCGATTTGCACTTTGGCATGGAAGCGGCTGACGCGCTCGTCGTTGAGGCGCAAGATGTTGCCTTCTTCGCGCCCGATGGTTAGCGGCGTCGGCAACTCGCGAAAGACTCGGCCCTTGTCGATCCCTTCCAGGACCTGAAAGGTAACCCCCATGTGCGCTCACCCACCTTTGTCGATAGCGAGATTGCTTGCAGCCACGCTTTCACACCTCCATTTTGGATTGCCAAAGCGTCCGTGTCAATTGGGCCGTGGCCGGAATGCAGCCCGGAAGGTGCCGAAACCAAGTAATTTGCCGTTTCGCGAAATTGCGGCTGCGCGTTTGAATCCGCGTAATCGTCTCAGCCAGCGTTGCCGCTCCATCCAGAAAGGCAAAAAATTCCTTGTAGCCAAGCGCTTGCCGGGCCTCTCGGCTCAAAGGCTGCTCAAGTCCCCGGAGTCGCCCGTACTTCATCGACCAGACCAGCGCCTACCATCGCCTCCACGCGCCGATTGATGCGTTCATAAAGCAGCGGCCGCGCCAGATCGAGCCAGACGTGTAGGTCCCGCCTGCCGGGCGGGACCTCGGAGCCTCCAGCATGCGGTAAATGGATGTTCGTCAGGGACGTCCCAGGTCCCGCCCGGCAGGCGGGACCTACCCATTGCGTTTGCCAGGCGCTGATGGGACGGCCGGTGAGCTCGAAGACCTCGAGAGCACGGATGATCCGTCGGCCGTCGTTAGGGTGCAGGCGCGCCGCGGTGATAGGGTCGATGCGAGCCAGCCGGGCGTGCAGAGCGGCCGTGCCCAGGCGTTCTCCTTCTTCGGCCAGCCGCGTGCGCAAAGCCGTATCCGCCGGCGGTCCATTGAATAGGCCGAACATCAGCGCCTTCAAATAAAGAGGCGTGCCACCCACAAACAGCACGCGCTTACCGCGCGCGACTATCTCCCGGCAGCAAACCTCCGCCGCGCGCAACCACCACGCCACACTCGCCGATTGCCACGGATCCAGGACATCGATCAGGTGATGAGGCACGGTTTCGCGTTGCCCGCGCGTCGGCTTGGCGGTGCCGATATCCATGCCGCGATAGACGGCCATCGAGTCCATCGACACGATTTCGGCGTTTAAATGCTGCGCGAGCTCGATGCCCAGCTCGGTTTTGCCCGAACCCGTAGGGCCTGTTAAAACGAGGGCGCCATCAAAAGGACCAGGTGTCATGCGAGGCTACCAAATCCGCGCCGTTCACGACGCTTTTTCACCGGTCGCCAAGGGCCGGCTCAGGCACAAGCTCACGCCGACCGCCAACACAAGCAACCCGCCGGACAGGTAAAAGGCATTGTCGAGGCTGCCGGTCAAGTCCTTGATATACCCCGCGAATTGCGGAATGAAAAAGGCGGCTCCCCAGCCGATGAAAACTAAACCATAATTGAGCCCAAGGTTTTTGGAGCCGAAATAATCAGCGGTCAGCGCGGGCAGCAACGCCAGGCCGCCGCCGTATTGCCAATACGCCACACCGACAGCGAGAAAGAGCAACGCCACCGAGCCTGACTGCATGATGGCGGGCATGGCGAACAAGAAAAGGGACGAGACCAGGCTGTTGATGCGATAGGCGTTGATGCGGCCAATCTTATCCGAATAGACGCCGGTGCCGATGCGTCCCGTGGCGTTGACCAGGCCGCCGAACGACGAGAGGAGCCAGGCATGGGCGGCAAAAAAGGCCACCGCCTTGGCTGTCTGATTAAGGATGGGAGTGGCGTTGGCGATGACCAGTAGGCCCGACTGGGCGGAACCGATGAACAGGAACACCAAGGCATAAAACTGTCCGGTGCGCAACATGGCCGATGCGGACCAATCCACGCGCGTCATGTCGCGGCGCACTGCGGACTCGGCAAGCGCGATCGGCGGAGCGGGAGGCACATAACCCGGCTCTGGCCAAGCGAGGAGTTGGCCGGCGATGATGACGATCACCGCGAAAAAGAGACCCAGCCCAATGAAACTTCCGGAGATGCCGTAGTTCTCGATCAAGGCGCCGCCCAGAGGCGAGATGTAGATCGCCGCTCCTCCGTAGCCGCCCACTACCAAGCCGACAATGAGACCCCGCTGGTGCGGCCCGAACCACTTGACCGCCGCCGGCGTGGTCGCCGCGTAGGCCAAGCCCATGCCGATCCCTCCCAAAATTCCGAAGCCCACGACCAACCCCGTATAGCTTTTCATCAAGCCGGCAACGATGCAACCGACCGCCAGAAACAGGCCGCCGGTGGTAGCGCCGATTTTGGGACCATACTTGTCTTGAAGTCGGCCTCCGGGAATCATGAACAGCGCGAACACGAAGCCGCACACCGCATAGGCCCAAGTTCCCTGGGCATCGTTGAGATACGTCCAACCCTCGTTGATGCCGGTCATGGGCGTGCCGACTAACTCCGGGCTCGCCGCGATGAGCCGGGCTTTCCAGACACTCCAGGCATAGAGAATGCCAAGGCAAAGATTGACGGCGGTCCCAGCGAAGGTGACGACCCAGGCGCGGAGAGGCACGGATTTCATGGAGATTCCTACTAACGATTTTCATGGTTAGCCGCGACGTGCAGCGGAGGGCGTGAGTGATGCCAATTCGCGCTCTCGCTGCGCGTCGCGGCTAACCGTGGTTCAGGCCCCGCCCGGCAGGCGGGACCTACAGCATATTCCCCTGTTTACAGTGCGCAGTGCAACGATAAAATTCGTCGATAGAGCAGTATTTCTAACGGAAAGGCCACGGACGTGACTTTGTGCGCCAGTGTGTTCACTTCGGAGATCGCCGGACAAACGGTCGTGCGGGCCATGCCGCTGCTCTTGCTGGTTTTGGGCATTCTCGCCATCGCGTATCGTTATTACAGTGCATTTCTGGCCGCGCGGGTCGCCATGCTCGATGACAGCCGGCCGACGCCGGCGCACACGTTGGAGGACGGGCAGAACTATCACCCGACGAATAAATGGGTGCTCTTTGGCCATCATTTCGCGGCCATTTCGGGCGCCGGGCCGCTCATCGGTCCCGGTGTTGGCCATTCAGTATGGTTATCTGCCTGGTCTATTGTGGCTGGTGATCGGCGTCTGCCTGGCGGGGGCGGTGCAAGACATGCTGGTGCTGGCGGCCTCGGTCCGGCGCGGAGGCAAATCGCTCGCGCAAATCGCGCTCACGGAGCTGGGCCGGCCAGCCTCGATCATCGTTTCGCTGGCGATCTTGGTGATCGTCGTCATTGCACTGGCGGGCCTTGGCTTCGTTGTCGTCAAAGCGTTGGGGGGCGAGGAAGTGCGCTTGCCAACGGGCATGCGCATCACGTCAGCGACTGCGCCGGCGCAAACAGCGGTGGCCGATGGGCTGCTGCTCGATTTTCCACCGGGCTGCACGATTCGTTATGAAGCCGAGGGCGCCATCACGACGCGGCCGGAGAAGTTTCGCATCAAGGTCGTCGGCGATCAGCCGATTGCGCTCACGGCGGTCGTCAACCCTGCCGGTGTGGCATTCACGGTTCCCGCCAAAACCACGCAGATTGTCCCCGGTAGCTCCTGGGGGACGTTCACCATCGCCTGCACCATCCCAATCGCGCTGTTCGTCGGCTTGTGGATGTATCGCATCCGCAAAGGCCGGGTCGTCGAGGCCTCTTTGATCGGCGGCATCGCCGTCTTTGCCGTGACTATCGCCGGCAGCTTGATCCCCGGCTCTTTTCTGGAACCCTATTTCTCTCTCAGCAAGGAAGCGACCATCCTGGCCCTTTGCGGCTACGGCTTCATCGCCTCGGTGCTGCCGGTGTGGATGTTGCTCTGTCCGCGCGATTATATTTCGAGCTTTCTCAAGATCGGCACGATCAGCCTGCTGGTCATCGGCGTGTTGGCTGCCAATCCCGCCCTGCCGTGCCCGCCGATCAACCACGCGTTTGCCTCGGGCGGACCGACGTTCGCCGGCAGCATTTTTCCATTCGTCTTTATTTGCGTCATGTGCGGGGCGATCTCGGGATTCCATGCCCTGGTCTCGTCGGGCACGACGCCCAAGATGGTCGATAAGGAGAGCCAAATTCGCCTGATCGGCTATGGCTCCATGCTGATGGAGGGGCTGGTCGGCGTGGTCGCGCTCATCGCGGCCGCCTCGCTGCCGATGGATTTGTACTACGACATCAACGTCGATCTCGATAAGGCGGCGACCTTTCAACCCAAGCTAGCAGCGCTCTACAAAGAGTATGGCCTGGATCAAAAAGCCGGCAAGGAACGCATGCACCTGGCGGGTGCCGACAGCCTGGTGCACCTTAACATCGACGAGGCGGATCTGGGTCAAATCGAGGAGTTGGTCGGCGGCGAGTCGCTCCGTGGCCGAACCGGCGGCGCCGTCACCCTGGCGGTCGGCATGGCCCGCATCTTTACGAAGGCGATGCACTCGCTGAACCTCTATTTCGACGGCATCATGAAGTACTGGTACCACTTCGCGATCATGTTCGAGGCCCTGTTTATCCTGACGACCATCGACACCGGCACGCGCATTGCGCGCTTCCTGACGCAGGAAACCTTGGGCAAGGCGTTTCCCCGTTTTGAAAGGGCCGACTGGATACCGGGAGCCGTCTTGTCAACACTCGTTCGTCACGGTCGGCTGGGGCTCGCTTGGTCGCCACGGGTTCGATCGGCACGATCTGGCCGATGTTCGGCATCGCCAATCAGCTCTTGGCCGTGTTGGCGCTGTGCCTGGTTACGACGATGCTCGTCAACTCCGGGACGCGGCAAATACGCCGCCGATGACTCTCTTGCCGATGCTGTTCGTGACCACGACGACCATGACGGCCGGCGTGCAGATGGCGGAACAATTCATGGCGGATATCGTTCACGGCAATGCGGTGCGCGGCAGTCTGAATCTGGGGCTGACGTTGTTCGTGATGGTCTCGGTGGGCGCGATTCTGCTGCTGGCGGTCACGCGCTGGTTCGCGGTGCTCACGGGAATGATCGACGCGCACCTAGCTTCAAAAACCTATATAAATAAAGGAGCGCTTGCCATGTCGGTGCAAGTCCAGTGTCCCCGTTGCAGGCGCCGGTATACGCTCGCGGACAACCTCAGCGGCAAAAGAATCCGTTGCAAGGACTGCGGCGAGATAATTGAAGTCAAAGCAGCGGAGCCGACTGCAAAACCGCCAAATGTGCGCCGACGCGGTGCAGTCCAGTCCGCCTCCGGTTCGCCGCTCGCAAGTCGGGAGACGCTGACGAGGACGACGACAGGCCACGCCGACGCTCTCAAAAGCAAACGCAAACAAATCAAACAAGCGCCCGTTTTTTTCGATTGTCGGGACTATGCTGTGGCCTGGCGGTGGCCGTCGTCGTTGGCGTGTTTATTTGGATTTTCGACCAGCGCCGCACAAACCGGAAGTGGTGGTGCCGCAATCCGCCTATCGCGGAAGTGAAGCAACCCGTCAACCCCCCCGTTCGCGTCTGCCCAAACGCCGCGGTGAATATCGCTGCCGAGCCGGACCCGCCCGGTCTATACGGCGATCAAGGCGGCGATGCCATCGCTCCCGCCTGATCCGCACTCTGCCCGACACCATCTTACGGGCACGTTCCGAGGACACGTTTTACAAATTATCCAATCCGCGCATCGGCCAACCCAGATTTGGGCCGGGTCAGGCGTTGATGGTCGATTACGAGATAACCCGGCGCGGCAAACATGGCGGCGGCTCATTCATTATTCATGGCGGCGACGGTCGGCGCACACAGGTCTCCCTGATTATTTTTCGGCCAACAAGAACGGGGCACGATCGAAGTGAAGACCTTTGGCCCGTTTGGATCCTTTCCCAAAAACGCCGAGCTTTACATGGTCCGCGGCGACGCCCGTTATGGACCGCAGGCGCCGACCTTCAAAGTCTCCAACTCGGTCACCATGGGAGTCATGCCGGTGACAACCAAGGTGCGCAATTGGACTTAAAGAAGAGATCGAGCGATACACCAAGGAACCGCCCAACTACACCGCCGCCAACGTCCATCCCGGCGTGGGCAGAGATACAAGCTGGGCAGGCGATGCGACCGGGAGCGCGTGCCTACGCTATGTCGAGCCGAACGGCTTGCTTTTGGGGCTCGAGTTTCAGCTTGGCGAATGGGACAAGGAAAAGTGCATCGGACGCGTGACGCCGATCTTCAAGCGCGACCAGCCGACCATGCTTGCCAAGCGCGTGATCGCGAAGGATGGCTACGCGGTCGCCGGCGTCGAAGTGCATGCCGGCAAATACGTCGATGGCATTAAGCTGCTGTTTCAGCGGATCAAAGAAGATTCCTCGCTGCGATGTCGCCGACTCCTACGCCAGCGAGTGGATTGGTTTCACCGGCACGGCACAACCGCGGACGCTCGGTAACGAAGGCCACCGCATCGTTGGCATTCACGTTCACCAGGGAGCGATTCTGAATGGTTTGGCGTTGGTAAGCGAGCAAGCACCGTAATTCCATAACGGACGATTGGGGGAATCAGGGGGCTGACGCCTTCCGCGCCTCACCGCAGCACCGAGCGGATTTCGTCGTCGGTCAGTTGATCGGCGAATTCGCAGCCCAAGAGCCAATTGCCGTCGGACTGCTCGACGACGCGCACGACGCGCACGAGGACCTGCGACTGAGCGAGATTCATTTCCGGCGGCAATTCGAAGTGCAGCAATGTGCCCGCGGAAAACTGGCAGCGCAGCAGGAGGCCGACGCCGCCGGCGGAAATGTTGAGAATCCGGCCTGAGCGGCGCTCGCCCGGGGCTGTCTCTGACGTATAACAGGCCGTCTCGACGTTGCAGGCAAACCGCGTCCAGCGGCGGCAATCCGGGGCCGCCGGATGAACCGCACCGGCCTGAAAAGCCCGCATATGCTCCTCGTTCAATTCGCTGACGAAGGCGCAACCAATCAAAAAGGACTGGCTGGTTTCACGCGCTTCATGGACTACCCGGGCCAAAATGGTGCGCAAGAAGGCACCACTGTGGGATTTGAGCTCGATTGCCAGTATTTGCCCGTGCCCCGGCGCGATGGGCATGTTGAGCCCCACGCCAAATGACGACAAATCCCGGATCGCGGCCGACCAAATGGGAGGCAACGAGCCCTTGGTGGCCGGCATGCAGCAGACGCGCGCATGGGCAGCATGGCGCCGCGAAGCCCGTCGGTCATCGCCGGCCGTCCAGGTAGGCTCATCGCGTTCGAGTATCTCGATCGGGTGCGGCATGATAAGTCTCACGGGCGGGGTCAAAGCGCGGAGGGAAACCACGAAAACCTAGGTCAACGTTTGCCTATTGTCAAGGAGAAGCGAGACCATCGAAGCACGCCTATTGAGCGCTCGAATAATCTGTTACAATAAACAGCTACCCGACTTATGGACGTTACGCGCGCTGCGAAACGAAGGTTCGGGCGGTCTTTTATAGGCGCATATTGGATCATGGTGAATCGCAATCTGCTCCGCCAATTTGAGCTTTCCGATGATGAAGTGAATGAGGCCTTTGAGGCACCCGACTGGCTACCCGAACAAGAGCAAGAGTATGACGTCAACCGCTTGCTCACGGGCAAGGTGTTGCACGTGACGGGCGACGAAGTCTGGATCGACGTCGGTTACAAAAGCGAGGGCGTCATTCCGCTGGAGGAATGGAAGGAGGAGGGATTCGAAAGGGTGGTGCCGCCCAAGCCGGGCGATACCATCCAAGTGCTACTGGAGGCGGTCGAAGATGAGAGCGGGGCCATCGTTCTCAGCTATCGCAAGGCGAAGCGTCAAAAGGAATGGGAAGATGTCATCGCCAAGTTCAAGGAAGGCGACGTGGTCACGGGCACGGTGACGCGCAAGATCAAGGGGGGATTGCTCGTCAACATCGGCGTCAATGTGTTTTTGCCGGCCAGCCAGGTCGATATTCGCCGGCCGCCGGATATTGGCGATTACATCGGCAAGACGATCGAGTGCAAGATCCTCAAGATCGACGAAATTCGACGCAACATCGTCATTAGCCGGCGCAAGCTGATCGAGGACCAGCGCGTGTCGCTAAAGCAACAAGCTGCTCAGCGAGATCGAGCCGGGTCAAATCCGCGAAGGCGTGGTCAAAAACATCGCCGATTTCGGCGCTTTCGTCGATCTGGGCGGAATCGACGGCCTCTTGCATATCACCGATATGAGCTGGGGTCGTGTCAACAATTCACGTGAAGTGGTCCACATCGACCAGCCGCTCGAGGTTTACATCATCTCCGTCGACAAGGAGAAGGAAAAAATCGCCCTCGGTCTCAAGCAGAAAAGCCCGAGTCCCGTGGGCCAACGTGGACAGCAAAGTATCCCGATCGGCAGCCGGCACACTGGCGAAGTCGTCAACGTCATGAGTTACGGCGCCTTCGTCAAGCTCGAACCCGGTATCGAGGGACTGGTGCATATCAGCGAAATGAGCTGGACCAAACGCATCAACCACCCCAGCGAATTGGTGTCGATCGGCGACATGATCGAAGTCCAAGTCCTGAACATCAACAAAGACAAGCAGGAAATCTCGCTGGGCCTGAAGCAAGTGCAGTCCAATCCCTGGGACAAGGTGGCCCAGCGCTACCCGCCCGGCACTCCTGTGGAAGGCGTGGTTCGCAATCTCACCAATTACGGTGCCTTCATCGAAATCGAGGAAGGCATCGATGGTCTTTTGCACGTCAGCGACATGAGTTGGGTGCGGAAGGTCGGCCATCCTTCGGACATGTTAACAAGGGCGACAAGGTCAAGTGCGTCATCTTGAATGTTGACCAGGAGCGCAAACGCGTGGCGCTGGGACTCAAGCAAATGGCCAACGATCCCGTGGGAAGGCGACATTCCCAGCCGTTATCGCACCGGCGACGTTAAAACGGGCAAGGTCACCAAACTCACCAATTTCGGCGTTTTCGTTGAGCTGGAACCGGGCCTCGAAGGGCTGCTCCATCTTTCCGAACTGGCCGACGACAAAGTCGAGAATCCGGAGGACGTCGTCAAGGTGGGCGACGACCATCGATGTCAAGATCCTGCGGGTGGATGCTGCCGACCGCAAAATCGGCCTGAGCCGCAAACTCCACGGGGACGAGACCGACACGGACGCGGGCACCGAGTAGGGCCCACGAACCCGCTCCCGCCAAAACGCGTGAATTGCGCGGCGGGACTGGCGGCGCGGCTGGCGAACTCATCTCCTTGCCGGTCCAAAGGAAAATGACAAGGCGTCACACTAGCCGCAACCAAGCGGTGCGATTGTAACGAACGAATGCGATAGGCTGCCTGGGGCGGATCGTAGAAGTTGCTCGGAGGCGCGACTGAGCTTGGGATAGGCCGGTCGGCAAAGATTCAGCCGCTTCGTTCGAGGCACCTGGCGGCGGCAGTCGATAAACTTGCATGTCAAATGCGTGACCGCCCTTTGCTGGGACCACCTATAGGCTTGGAAATTCCCCATGACTCGACCACGTCGGCCCCGCGGTCCCTCCGTGCAATCGCCCCTGGAAACCTATCTCCGGGAGATCAACGAGACCGCCCTCCTCAGCGCCGATGAGGAGAAGGAACTGGCGCATCGCATCGAGGACGGCGACAGCGAGGCGCGCGACCGCATGGTCCGAGCCAACCTGCGGCTCGTCGTCAACATCGCCCGCAGCTACACCGGCAAAGGGCTGGGCCTGCAAGACCTCATCGAAGAAGGCAACCTCGGCCTGCTCCGCGCGGTCGAGGGCTTCGACCCGACCATGAACACGCGCTTCAGCACCTATGCCAGCTACTGGATCAAGCAATCGATCAAGCGGGCCCTCGTCAACACCGCCAAGACCATCCGCATCCCCGCCTACATGGTCGAGCTCTTGGCGAAATGGCGCCGGGCGACGTCCCAGCTTGCAGGATGAACTGGGCCGGCCGCCCACTCACGAAGAAGTCGCCAAAAGCCTCAACCTGCCCAAGAAAAAGCTGGCGATCATCAAAAAAGCCATTCGCGTTTACAATGCCGCTCCCGCAAACCGATCAAGCCGACACCGGCTGGTCGCTCGACGAAATGGTCATGGACGGCAACTCCAAGTCCCCCGACATCGAAATGGTCGAGGCCGACGATCTCACCCATGTTCTGGAATTGCTCGACAAGATGGACAAGCGCGAAGCCACCGTCTTGCGCATGCGCTTCGGCCTCGACGATGAGGAACCCAAGACCCTCAAAGAAATCGGCGAATGCCTGGGCCTGACGCGCGAACGTGTGCGCCAAATCGAGAGCGAGGCCCTCAGCAAGCTGAGCGAAAGCATGCAGGCGGAATAAAGCTCTTGCGCCTCGGGCGCGCCGAAGGCCGCCCCAAAGGTCGCTTCCAGAAACGACTGCTCCCACGACCCCCTGCAAACCATCGAATCAAACGGCGCCGAGAAAAGAGAGGGGTTCGTAGCCCGTCACTTCCAAGATTTCAGGTGAAAGATCACGTCCGGTTTATTGGCACTTTGCGATAAAGTAATAGCCAACCCATAACGAATAGTGTTAAAATCCGTAACAAGCGCACGGCACGGTGAAGCCGAGATCGCGCCGGCTCTGACCTGGAATCATGCGATCCCGGACGAGCGGGAAGGAGATAGCGCTTGAGGTCTCGTCGATGAAGTTCTACTTGATCGTGGCCAAGGGACGCAAGAAAGGGATGCCAGTCCCCATCGATGTCGATCTGTTTTTGATCGGCTCGGAAAGAATGTGTCAACTCCGGGCCAGGAATCTGGGCCCGAAACATTGCGCCATCGTCGTCCGCGAACGCAAGGTCTTCATCCGCGATCTGGACAGCGATTGGCCCACCCTCGTCAATGACTCGCTATTGCCTCCGGGTGAAGAATGGCCCTTGCACGCCGGCGACATCGTCGCCTTCGGCAACCTCGCCTTCATGGTGCAATACAGCGAGCGGCCGTTGTCACAACGCGATCTTGAGGAATGGGCCGCCAAATGCCTGGATGTCGCCAACGCACGCGAGCTTTTCGATGAAGGCGCTGACGAATTTCACCACGCCGACTCCGCCGTCGACGCGGCGCAGAACATCATTGGCCGGCTCACTGCTCAGCGCGGCCTGGTTCTGGGCCGCTTTCGCATTGGCCGCGAAAACGGCGTCACCACCGTGCGCTTCAACGACACCATGCTCGTCGAGAAGTCGGAAATCGTGTTCATCAAAAAAGAGCTATGCGACTATCTTAATGCGCCCAATCTGCGAGTCTTGCTCGATTGCAAGAATGTCCGCCGCATGTCCACCGTGGCCGTGCTCATGATCCACGACGTGTATCGTTGGCTCAAGCCTTTCGGCAGCACCATGGCCCTGTGCCGCGTTCGGGCCGATGTCCGCTCGATCTTGGCAGTCATGGACCTCGAGGACATTCCCGTATTCGCCGACAAACGTTCCGCCCTACTCGAACAATGGTGAAAGCGCCGCACGCAGTAAGCGGTTTGCCGTGTGATCGCTGAATCCGCTTACTGCGTGCGCGGCTCTTGGCAGAACTGGTCCTTCTTCGGCGAATAAATAAAATACCGCCACTTTCCAGAGACCTGTCTCGCCAAGACCGCAAGGGCTGCGTCATGTTCGCCGCGCGCCGCGCTCGCCTCACCGAACAGCTTCAGCGCAAGGCGCTTGACGCGATTCTTGTCACGCAACCCATCAACGTCAGTTATCTCACTGGCTTCAGCGGCGATTCGAGCTGCCTTATCGTGATGCCGCGCCGTGTCCTGTTGGTGAGCGACGGCCGCTTCACCGCTCAGCTTGCCGACGAATGCCCCGATTTGGAGACCGTGATTCGGGCGCCCGTCGAGCCCCTGATTAGTGCGGCCGCGGGCACGATCACCAAGCTGGGATTGGGCAGCGTCGGGCTTCGAAAGCGCCCATTTATCGGTGGCCGAGTTCGAGACGCTCAAAGGCGCCGACGCCGGGGTTGCCTGGAAAGGAGACGCCGGGCGCGTCGAACGCTTGCGGATCATCAAGGAACCCGGCGAAGTGGCGGCAATTCGCGAAGCCATCCGTTATGCCGAGAAAGGCTTCGCCGCTTTTCGGGCTCAGGCCGCGCCCGACGATACGGAAAAAGATCTGGCCGACCGCCTCGAGTATTTCATGCGCCGCGCCGGTGCCCAGGGACCGGCATTTCCGAGCATCGTGGCCGTGGGGCCTCGCGCTGCTCTGCCGCACGCGCCGCCGACGGGCAAGCGCATGCTGTGAAGCGCCGTTGCTGCTGATCGATTGGGGCGCGAGCGGGTGCGTTTTACAAAAGCGACTTGACACGTGTTCTCTTGACTCATAACAATTCTCCCTTTAACCGTGCCGCCGATGTGGATCCGCGCATCCGGGAGATTTATGAGGTTGTCCTCCGGGCACAACGATGCGGCCATCGCCGCCGTGCGCCCGGGGCCAAGACGAAGGAAGTCGACGCCGCTGCTCGGTCGGTCATCGCGGATGCCGGCTACGGCACCTATTTCACCCACAGCATCGGCCACGGCATCGGCCTGATGATTCACGAGGCCCCCTTCATGCGGGCAGACACGGAGCAGGTGCTGGCAGCCGGCATGGTCGTGACCGTCGAGCCGGGCATTTACATCCCCGACTTCGCCGGAGTCCGCATCGAGGACGACGTGCTGGTGACGCCGGACGGCAATGAAGTGTTGACCAGCGTTCCCAAGACGATCGAAGACGCCATTCAAGTATATTGAGGTCCCCTTGAGCTCATCCACGGAAGGGGCCAGGCCCCCAAGAAAAAATGACGCCGCCGCCCGTGACAAAATCGACGAGCCGGCGAAGACGACCGGACCCTTCGATGTTCGCACCGTCAAGGCGCTTGTTGCGCTGATGACCCAGCATGACTTGAGCGAGATTGAATTGCGCGACGGGAACCAGCGCTTGCGGCTGCGTCGCGGCTCCAACCAATTGGAATTACCCAGCCATGTTCCGGGCCCGCCTCCCATCCCGGTCAGCGTCGAATCCTCCGCTTCCAAAAAAGATGCTCCCGCCGCCCAGCCGCCGCCCGCGCCAGCTCCTCGAAATCAAAAGTCCCACGCCGGGCACCTTTTACGCGGCCGCCAAACCGGGGGAACCGCCGTTCGTCAAGGTCGGCAGCAAGGTCGCGCCGGAAACGGTGGTCTGTCTTATCGAGGCCATGAAGCTCTACAACGAAGTGCAAGCGGAGTGCGCGGGCATCGTCGTCGAGGTGCTGGTCGAGAACCAACAAGCCGTCGAGTATGGCCAAGTATTGTTCAAAGTCGATCCCGCCGGATAATCATTGATGTTCCAACGCATTTTGGTCGCCAATCGAGGCGAGATCGCACTTCGTGTCATTCGCGCTTGCCGCGATTTGGGCATCGAAGTGGTCGCGGTCTATAGCGAGGCGGATCGCGGCGCGCCGTACTTGGCGCTGGCCGATGAGGCCATCTGCATCGGCCCGGCACCGGCCGCCCAAAGTTATCTCAACATCGCCCGCATCATCAGCGCGGCCGAAATCGCCAACGTGCAGGCCATCCATCCGGGCTACGGCTTCCTCTCCGAAAACCCGCATTTCGCGGAGGTTTGTCGGGAGTGCCGCATTGAGTTCATCGGCCCCCCTCAGCAAGCGATGCAACTGGTCGGTAATAAAAACGAAGCACGCAAGTTGGCGAAACGGGTCGGCGTCCCCGTGGTGCCCGGAAGCGAAGGACTCATCCAGGATGAGAACGAAGCGCTGCATCTTGCCGAGTCCATGGGTTATCCGGTGTTGATCAAGGCCGCGGCGGGAGGGGGCGGTCGCGGCATGCGCGTCGCCCGCAACGACATCAACTTGCGCGTGGGGCTGAAATCGGCCCAGCAAGAAGCCGAGGCCGCCTTCAAGGACGGCAGCGTTTATCTCGAAAAATACATTGAGCAGCCGCGTCACATCGAGGTGCAAGTTTTGGCCGACCGCCACGGCAATCTCGTCCACCTTTGGGAACGCGATTGCTCCTTGCAGCGCCGCCATCAAAAACTGGTCGAGGAATCGCCCGCACCGAACTTGGCCCCCGACGTCCGCGCCGCGATTTGCGACGCCGCCGTTCGCCTCGTCAAGGAGGCCAACTATTTCAACGCCGGCACCTGCGAGTTTCTCGTCGACAAGGACAACAAGTTTTATTTCATCGAAGTCAACGCTCGCATTCAGGTGGAGCATCCCGTGACTGAGTTGGTCACCGGCATTGACCTGGTGCAACAGCAGATTCGCATCGCCGCCGGTGAAAAGCTCGACTTCGCGCAAGCCGATATCCAGCAGCGCGGCGTGGCCATGGAATGCCGCATCAATGCGGAAGACCCCGCTGCCGATTTCCGTCCTTCGCCCTGGCACGATCACGCGCTGGCAAGTTCCCGGCGGACCCGGTGTGCGCGTGGACAGTCACGTCGTCACGGGCTATCGCGTTCCCCCGAACTATGATTCGATGATTGCCAAGCTCCTCGTTCACCAGCCGACACGCGCTCGAAGCGCTGGCTACGATGCGGCGCGCCCTCGCCGAGTTCGTCGTCGAGGGCATCAAGACAACCATTCCCATCCTTAAAGAGATCTTCAACCACTCCGCCTTCATCGAAGGCCGCGTCGACACCACCTTCATCGAGCGCAACTGGACCAAAGGCTCCAGAGCCTGAGCAACACGAGCCGAGGACTGGCGAGCCGTAAGCGTCAGCGCCCGGTGTTTGGATGGAGAACACCGGGCGCTGACGCTTACGGCTCGCCATGGTCGCCGTCCCACGCAAATCGCCCTACCGCAAAATAGCTCAGCGGAGTGTTGCGGAAGAAAACAGTCACCCCGCGGCCTGCTAAATGCAATTCAGCCACCCGATTATTTTCGCGTTTTAAACATTTTGGTGTACGCCACTTACAACGAGTCATCCGAGAAATGTCGTCGCTGCGACTCCTTGGCATAACGCTTGCAATACCTATCAGCGTAAGAAGTTGGAAGCGAGTCCCAACTTCTTGCGATAGAGCCTCAACCTGCCAAACACGCTCTTCAAACCTGGCACGGGGCGTCGCGGAATGCGAGTCTCCGCGAAACCCCGTGCCGCCACTTCCTCTTCCGATTCAAGCCAAACACTTTTTTTTTGAACCCCACCCAATGGCAGGCACAGGCTCTTTGATTGAATCCGCGGGTGCGCTTTCAATCACTCCTTACCGCTCGCCTCTGGCCCCTCGTTTCGATGGCAGCGACGTCGCAAAGTCCCATCGGTGCCGCATCGACTATATGCAGGTGGGCTGGCAGAAGTTGCTTTAACGATTCCATTGAGTTGCGGTGGCCAAAGAGCACGACCGTACGTTGGTGCCTCTCAAGCTCTGTCAGCAACTGATCCAGATTTTTGGTGTGAATAGCCGGAAAGTCCGCGCGACCGACGTAGAACGCCACCGAATCCACATGACGTGGAAAACAGATCACGGGCACGCTCGGATCCCCGCAAAGCGCGCTCATGCGTCGCCAATCGGCCATCGGCGACCGCGCTCGGGCAACTGCCGGTATGGCAATGCCATGTCCCACAACCGACAAAACCATCCAGCAGCCCAAACCGGCGCGGAACCAAGTTGACGTGCGCCAAGGCGATTGTGCCAAGAAAGCGCCGATTGCCAGCGCTAGCGGTGGAAAGGCCGGCAGTACATACGTCGGCAATTTGCATCCCGAAAGCGAAAAAAACAGCGCGCACCAGCCGGCCGTCAGCACCAAATATCCAAGCGCGGATTGGCACTTGTTCGCTCGCGCTTGGGAAAACAAGAAGCGGCTAAACGGCAGCGCCAGCAACGACAGGGGCAACATGCCGGCCAGCAGGATCGGCACATAAAACCAGATCGGTCGCTCGTGGTCGAAGGGTTCCACGAAACGCTGAACGTTGTGGACCCAAAGGAAGTGCCGGGCAAATTCGGGCAAGCGCACGCACACCGCAATGTACCACGGCATCGCGACCAGCAGCAAAACCGCCGCAAAGAGTAGCCAATCGCGCCGCCGGATCGGCGCTTTGCGTTCGGCCAACCAGCGATAGAGCAACAAGGGCGGGAGCAATAGCACCAGCGCGACGGGACCTTTTGTCAAGATTCCCAATCCGCAGCTTAGCGCCGTCAAGAGCCACCAGCCGCGACGGAGCATTGGTCCATCAATCGCCTGCCAGGCACAAAAAACGGACAGCGTTACCCAGAAGGTCAAGAGCCCATCGAGCACCAGCAAGCGTCCCATGCCGACGAAACCCGGCATCAGGCACAATGCGAGGGCTCCCCAAAAAGCCGCCCGCTCCCCCACCAGACGTCGTCCAAAAAGGTAGCTGAGGAGGACACAGCCTTGCACCGCAGCGGCGGGCACTAGCCGCGCAGCCCAGTCGTGAAAGCCGAATAGCCGATAGCAGGCCATCACAAGCCAATAAAACAGCGGCGGCTTGTCGAGATAGCGCTCACCCTGCAGCGTTGGGACGATCCACTCGCCGCGCGTGAGCATTTCACGTGGGATCTGGGCATAGCGCCCTTCATCCGGCTCGAATAAAAAGAACGACAAGCAGGGATAGAGCATGGCGCCGGAAACGACGCACAAAAGCAAAAACGGCGTGTAACGCCAACGCTCAGGACCTTCGGATTGGCCTTCTCGGCGCAGCATGGCCAAATCTCCCATCCATGGGTGCCGCGAAAACGAAGTCGCGACCTAGTCCACGAATGCCAGAGACGGCCCGCGGTGTCAAGTTAGCTTGGGCAAAGTGTGTCAATTCGAAGGTGCATCATTTTGGGCGATATTGCTCCGGTATGAGCGCAACCGCGTCCGGATCGAGTCGCAGTGCGGCGGCATAATCTTCCTCGGCTTGCGCGGTGTTGCCGAGCTGATGATAAGCGGCGCCACGATTGCGAAACGCCGGGGCGAAATCGGGAGCCAACTCGATGGCGCGCGTGAAATCCGCGACCGCCTTGCCGTGAGCGCCGCGCGCCCATGAATGGTGCCGCGATTGTTGTAAATCTGCGGATCGTTGAACTCCAGGCGCAACGCCTCATCGAGATCGTTGAGAGCTGAATCAAGCTCGCCCTTTTTGCCATGGGAGTTGCCGCGATTGCTATAGGCGAGCGCCCCTTTGGGGGATATCGCAATGGTGCGCGTGAAATCCTCGATGGCCCGGTCATAATCGGCGCGCAGGTGATAGGCGTAGCCGCGGTTGATATAGCCCTCAAGCAAGTTTGGATTTATCTTGAGGGCGCTGTTGAAATCGTCGAGCGCCCGATCGTTCAACCCGATCGCCAGGTATAAAAGTCCGCGATTAAGCGGCGAATTGGCGTCGCGCGGCTCGAGTTTTATGGCCTCAGTCAGGTCCTGGATACCCTCCGCCGTTTTGCCCAGCTTGTGCAAAACCACGCCGCGATTGAACCACGGTGAGGAATCGTTCGGGTTAAGCTTGATCGCCGAGGTATAATCCGCAACCGCCGCCGCGAAATCATCTTTGGCAGTGTAGGCAACAGCCCGATTGTACTGCGTTGCGGCGCTATCCTTGACGGCCAGCGCGGCGGTGTAGTCTTGGATGGCTTGATCAACAGCGCCGGCCTGGAAATACTCATTGCCGCGCTGGACCAGGGCCGCCTCATCGGTTGGATTATTGGCCAGAATCTCGGACATGGCATCAACCGAGTTTGCCGGCGTCTCCTCAGCTTCGCCGGTAGCCGACACGGCCTCCTCAACCGCGCTGGGTGAACAGCCGGCCGCCAGCAACACCAGGCAAAAGGCAATTTCTCTGCGCATGGGCATACCCTTTGAGAAAAGGAAGCAGGTTCGGCGTGCGCGGCGGCCAACCCTTCACTTAAAAATCGGCCTACAGCCTAGAAATCTTGCGATAAAATCGTTACAGCCGGAATAGCTGGGATGGTGCAGATCGCGGGGTTTGGACAAAAAAGAGCAGCCACGGATGAAACACAGATCGAACACGGATAAGACAAAGAAAGTGGGGGGAGTCTGTAATCTTGACGTTTTCTTTTTATCCGTGTTTGATCCGTGTTCCATCCGTGGCTAACGTTTTTTTTTGTGCCTGCTGCATGTTAACTCTGCTTATAAAATAATTTCATCATGCGTTTACCCCATTTGCGCCGCTCGTCGTGGGCTTTCCTCCTAGCCGCCGCACCGCTGGTTGGCACCGTCGCCGCGGATGCTCCGAAGACAGTTGGCCAGGCCAAATACACCAATCGTCTGGCAAAGGAAGCCAGTCCCTATTTACTCCTGCATGCCCATAATCCCACGGATTGGTATCCATGGGGCCCGGAGGCGTTTGCCAAGGCGAAACGCGAGAGCAAGCTGATATTTCTCTCGATAGGCTACAGTTCGTGTTACTGGTGCCATGTCATGGAACGGGAATCCTTCAGCAATGAGGCCGTCGCCAAGCTGCTCAAAGATTCCTACGTGTGCATCAAGGTGGACCGCGAAGAACGGCCGGACATCGATCAGATTTACATGACGGCGCTGACCGTCTCACGGCAAAGCGGCGGTTGGCCCTTGTCGATGTTCCTCTTGCCCGACGGCCGGCCGATCGTCGGCGGCACCTATTGGCCGCCCGACGATCGCCAAGTCGACGGCGAACTCGTCCGCGGCTTCAAGTCGGTGCTGGCCGTGGTTCGCGACGCCTACAAGGGCCAACGCGCCGGTGTCGAGAACCAAGCCGCCAAGCTGGCGGCGGCCACCACAAGGGCACTCGAAGACGTTCCCAACGCGCCGCTCATCGAGCTGGATCGCAAATTGCTCGCCGAGACGGTTGACAGTCTCAAGGAGGAGTTCGATCCCGAATTCGGCGGCTTTGGCAATCCCAACAAAAGATTCAAGGGCCCGAAGTTTCCGATGCCCTGTCGCCTGGATTTTCTCCTTCAGCAAGGCGAGCGGACCGGCAACAAGGCGCTCATTGAAATGGCTTGCTTGACGCTCGACCGCATGGCCCTGGGCGGCATTTATGATCAAATCGGCGGCGGTTTCCACCGCTATAGCACCGAGCGAACCTGGAACGTGCCGCACTTCGAGAAGATGCTCTATGACAATGCCCAGCTTGTCGAGGTTTACGCCTGCGCTTTTCGCCTAACGAAGAAGCCGCACTATCGCCGTATCCTCGAGGAGACACTCCGTTATGTCGAGCGCGAGATGATGGCGCCGTCCGGGGCGTTTTACTCTTCGCAAGACGCCGAGACCAACCACGAAGAGGGTCGGTTTTATGTTTGGACTGATGAAGAGCTCGCCGCCGCCGTCCGGATACAAGCGATCTCGCGTTCATCAAAAAGGTGTATGGCGCCGACGGCGCGCCCAATTTCGAGGGCCAATACCACATCCTCCATCTGGCGAAAACGCCTTTCGAGCAAGCGCGGGATATGAAGCTCTCGATCGAAGCCTACCGCCGCCTAGGTCCCTTGCGGCAAAAGCTATTCGACGCCCGCCGCGGCGCGACAAGCCTTTGCTCAACACCATCGCGCTGACGGCGTGGAGCGGCCAAATGATCGCGGGCTTTGCCGCCGCCGGCAAGGCCCTCGACGAACCCAGGTACATCGGCATCGCCAAGAAAGCCGCATCCTTTGTTCTGGGGCATCAGCGCACCGACAAAGGGAGGTTGCTCCACGCCTTTGGCGCTCGGCCCGGAGATGCTCCCAAGGCCGCGGTGCCCGGCTACCTGGAGGATTATGCTTTTCTGGTGCATGGACTGCTCAATCTCCATGATGTCACCAAAGAGGCCCAATTACTCGCGGATGCCCGCGCTCTGACCGACGTGATGATCGCCTATCATGGCGACTCCAAGGCGGGCGGCTATTTCTTCACCGCCAATGACGGCGAAAAGCTCTTCGCGCGCGGCAAAGACCAATTTGACGGCGCCCAGCCCGCCGCCAACAGCATGGCGGCGCGCAACCTCGTTCGGCTTTCGGTAAAGACCGGCGCCGAAAAGTACCGCGCCGAAGCGGAACGCACTTTCCGCGCTTTGGCCGGCTCGCTCAAGGCGTATCCCGCGACTCTGACGGAAACGGCGTTCGCGCTCGATTTGTATCTGGAGGCCATTGAGAATCGGAAATAGGAGACCATGAGGGCTGATGATAACCGCGTTTGAATCACCTCTGCAAAGGGTTATGCTTTTTCCCCTCTCCCCTGTACTCGGGGGAGAGGAGCAGGAGTGAGGGGGACAGGTTGTGTGCAAAAATTGGAGCGTTCGCGAGGGATTCTATCTCCCCTCACCCCTTCCCTCTCCCCCCAAGTACGGGGGGAGAGGGAGCCGGTTGTTGACTCGTTCTCTTAACTTAATGCCTGTGGAAATCCGCGCTACTCATCCTGCGGCTTGGGTATACTATCCGGCATGGAAAACTGGAGCTTGGCCCGAGGCTTTCGCTATGCGGGCGTTCATAGTGGCTTGCGACCGGACCCTGATCGACTCGATCTGGCGCTGATCGTCAGCGTTAAGCCGTGCAGTGCGGCGGGCGTGTTCACGCGCAATCGCGTCTGCGCGGCGCCGGTGCAGGTTTCGCGTGAACGGCTACCGAGCGCCGCCGCACGTGGAATTGTGATCTGCTCAGGCAACGCAAATGCTTGCACGGGTCCGCGCGGCCTCGAAGATGCGCGCCGCATGGCCGAATGTGCGGAGCACGCGATGGGCGTTGAAGCGGGGCAATTCTTGGTTTGTTCGACGGGCGTCATCGGGCGTCTTTTGCCCATGCCGGTGATCGAAGCCGGCATCGATAAGGCGGCGCAATCCTTGGACGACAATGCCGGCGCGCTGGACCGGGCGGCGCACGCGATCTTGACGACGGATACCCGCATCAAGGTGAGCACGCGCACGCTGCGCGTTGGCTCCGAGGACATTCACCTCACGGGGTTTGCCAAAGGGGCGGCGATGATCGGGCCCAACATGGGCACCATGCTCGCTTTTGTGCTGACTGATGCGTGCATCTCTAAAGACGATCTCGCCGCGCTGGCCCCAAACGCAGCGGCCAAATCGTTCAACTGCGTGAGCGTCGAAGGTCATACCAGCACCAACGATTCTTTGATCTTCCTCGCCAACGGCTCAGGACTGCCCCTCGGCGGCGCCGATTTGGACCGCTTCAATGAAGCCGCCACTTTGGTATGCGCCGACTTGGCGCGGGCGATCGCCGCCGATGCGGAAGGCGCCAACCACCTGGTGACCATCCATGTCGAGGGGACAGCCACCGACGCCGACGCCCACAAGATCGCCAAAGCCGTCGCGGACAGCGCTCTGGTGAAGACGGCCATATTCGGCGGCGATCCCAACTGGGGCCGGATCGTGTCCGCCGCCGGTTATGCCGGCGTTTCATTCGAGGAAATTGATTTGTCGCTTTGGCTGGGTGACTTTCTCCTCTACGACCGGGGAACACCCCTCCCCTTCGATGCGCCTACCGTCTCGGCTTTCATCAAAAACAACCGCGACTTGACTCTGCGCCTATCATTCACTTTGGGCACCGCCCGCTGCACCTTTTACACCTGCGATTTGACCTACGAATATGTGCGGCTCAACGCGGATTACACGACGTAACGCATGGCGAGCCGCGAGCGTCAGCGACCGGTGTTCGTCTGACAAACACCGGTCGCTGACGCTCGCGGCTCGCCGAGCGACTGGAGAATAATGTTTCTCGAGCTGCAGTCGATCAGCCGCTGGTATGGCAACCAACAAGCGTTGTGCGACGTGACCTTGAGCCTGGCGCCGGGTCGGATCGGGCTTTTGGGTCCCGAACGGCGCCGGGAAATCGACGCTTCTCAAGATATTGCTTGGACTTTTGCCCCCATCCTCCGGATCGGGCAGGGTCTTGGATCACGATCTGCGTGGCGACGGCACGGCGCTGCGCGCGCGATCGGCTATATGCCCGAGGCCGATGCCCTTTTGCCGGGCTTATGCGGCGCTGACTACGTGGCCTTGGCGGGCGAGCTTTACGGCATGCCGCGCCGGCAAGCGCGGCGGCGGGCCCATGAAGTGCTCACGTCGCTGGAATTGGGCGACGCGCGTTACCGCAAGCTCGAGGAATACTCCACCGGCATGAAACAGCGCCTCAAGCTCGCGCAGGCACTCGTGCATGATCCCCCCGTGTTGCTTCTCGATGAGCCCACCAGCGGCATGGACCCCGCCGGACGTGAAGCCATGCTCGATTTGCTCGTCTCGTTGGGGCAGGATCATGGCAAGTCGATGCTGCTATCCACCCATCTTTTGGGCGACATCGACCGCGTCTGCGATCGCGTGGTGATACTCAACCGGGGTCATGTTTTGTGTCAGGGGGCCGTGCAGGACTTGTGCCGGCGCCGTCAGGATCGCTACCGCCTGCAAATTCAGGGTGAACCGCGTGCCTTCTTGGACGAGTTGCGCCTTGAAGGGGTCCAGCTGCTGGGCGACAATGGCAGGGGCGAGGTGCGCCTGGCGGTGCCCCCCGGTTGGACGACGCGGACGTTTTTCGTCCTCGCCGATCTCCGCGGGGTTCTGGTGCGCGGCCTGCAGATCGACGACGAGGACTTGGAAGAGTTGTTTCATCGTGTGATTGAGGAAAGTCAGGCCGAAGCTTCATGAGCGTGCAATTACTTCACTACCGCGCCTGGCACGGCTCCTTCGGACGGCCGATGTGGAGCATTTGGCCCATCGCTCGCGTTGCCTTGGGAACCCTCTTGCGGCGGCGGTTTTTTTGGGTGCTATACGCCGCCGGCATGTTGCTCTTCTTCATGTTCTTTTTCGGCGCCTATCTCCTCGATTGGACGGAGACCATGCTGCCGACGACGCCGATCAAGATCGGCAAGCTCTCGGCCGAGCCGGCGCGAATCGTGCCCGTTTTGCGGCAAGGGTTGCGGCGTTCTCAACGGCAGCCAGGACACGTTCATGTATTTCTACATCTACCAGGGCTCGATGCTCATGGTGGCGCTCACGCTGGCCGGCTCGGTGCTCGTCGGCAATGATTTCAGCAATCGCAGCCTGGGCTTCTTTCTGTCCAAGCCGATCAAACGCTGGCACTATCTCGCGGGCAAATGCCTCGCCGTCGGCGTGGTCGTCAACCTGCTCACGACTCTCCCCGCTCTGGTGCTTTTCGCCCAACATGGTTTCGACGACTGGGAATACTTCACCAATCCGGCGTACTTCGTCCAGAACGGCACCGGCAAAGGTCCCGCCGGTTGGCCGCTGCTATTGGGCATCCTCGCCTACGGCTGCATTTTGACCGTCTTCCTGAGCATTGCCTTGGTGACGGCCGCGAGTTGGTTGCGGCGCACCATGCCGCTGGTCATGGTCTGGACGACCGTGTTCCTGTTCATTCGCCTGTTGGCCACCATGTTGGTGGACCTGCAGATACGGCGATCGTTGGCGACTGATCGACTTGTGGAATGACCTGTGCGTGGTGGGCAGTCGATGCCTGGGTTTCGAGACGTATAACATGGGCCCGGTCGGACAGCCCACGTTGCTCGAAGCGAGCCTCGTTCTCGTTGGAGTTTGCGGTCTATGCCTGACCTACTTGACCCTGCGGACTCGCGCGGTGGAGATCGTGGCGCGTAACCGCGCCTCCCCCAAGCCGCGGGATGAGCAACGCGAATCCCGCGGATGCGGCGCGCCTTGTCAGCCCAGACAATGGGCCCGTCCTTTTCTTCGATCACGTCTCCAAGTGGTATGGGCCCGTGATCGGCGTCAACCAGGTCACTCTGGAGTTACGACCCGGCATCACGGGACTTGTCGGGCACAACGGCTCGGGCAAAAGCTCGCTCATGCGCTTGGCTTCGGGGCAAACGAAGCCCGACCTGGGACGCGTCCTGGTGAGCGGGCACGACGCCTGGACCGCCCACGCCAAGCTACACGTCGGCTATTGCCCGGAGTTGGACATCTTTTATGAAGAGATGTCCGGGCGCCGCTTCGTCGAGACGATGGCGCGGCTTGTTGGTTTCACGCGCTCGGCGGCCCGAGCGAGAGCCGATGCGGTGCTTGAACTCGTGGGCATGAGCGCCCGCGCCGACCGGCCTTTGGCAGGCTATTCCAAGGGCATTCGCCAGCGAATCAAGCTGCGCAGGCGCTTGCTGCATGAGCCGGATTTGTTGCTCCTCGACGAGCCGCTCTCGGGCATCGATCCCGATCGGGCGGCGCGAGGCGGTCGACGTTGTTCAAGGAACTCGCCCAGCGCGGCATGTGCCTGCTCATTTCGAGCCATGAGCTCGAAGAGCTGGAAAAGCTTACCGATCAGGTAGCCATCATGGCGGCTGGACGCATCGCGGCGGTGGGCACCCTGACGACCATCCGCGATCTGCTCGATCAGCATCCGTTGACGATCCGCGTCCGCACGCCCCAATATCGTCGGTTGGCCGAGCTTTTGCTTGACTGCGACGATGTCGTGGGTTTGGATCGGATCACTGGCGAAGAGACCTTGATTGTCCGGGCCGCCAATCCGCGCCGCTTCTTTCGGGCGATCGCTGACCTGGCCATCACGGAAAACATCGACATTCGCCACCTCGAAGCGCTGGATGAATCGGCGCACGACGTCCTCGGTTATTTGCTGGGAGGGCGCCGTTGACCGCCGATGCCGCTGACCAGACGCCTGCGGGCACCGGCCGACCATTCCGGGCGCGGCTTTATCGCGGCGACGAGCCTTTGGCTATCTCATTTGGTTAAGTTGGCAGCGCCAGGCACGGGCGCATCTGATGGTCTGGATCGCCCTGGCCCTGTTGGCGTTCGCGGCATTCGTAGTCTACGTCGTCGCCCGCCAAGGGCGCTGGAGCATGGTCGAATGGCGCTATCCCACTCGGCAAGGGCCGTCCTACGGCCAGTATCTCGCGCAAGTGGAGATCGTCAGCGCGTTGCCTTGGGGACCGGCTGACGCAGCCGGCCAGCAAATGGGTTGGGCGGCTTTGCACGCCGCGCTGTACGACGGCACGGGCTTCTTCGTTTTTTCCAATGGCATCGTCTTTACGCTGTTCGCGACGTTCCTGCTGCCGCTGTGGAGCCTTAGCTTCGCCACCGAAGGCCTGGGCCGCGAACGCGAAGCCCGCAATCTTTTGTGGGTGCTGACGCGTCCCGTTGTCCCGGCCGGCGATTTATCTTGCCAAGTATTTGGCACTGCTGCCATGGTGCTTGCTTTTGAACCTGGGCGGCTTTGCCGTGCTGTGCCTTTTTGCCGCGGCGCCGGGACGCCTGGCGCTGGCCGTCTATTGGCCCGCCGTGGTATGGGCCACGCTGGCGTTCGCGGCGCTGTTTCACCTCATGGGTGCGCGCTTGGCCGGGCCCCGGTGCTGGCGATCCTGTATGCTTTTTTCTTCGAGACCGATCGCCGGCAATTTGCCCGGCCACCTCAAGCGTATGAGCCTTAGCTTTTACGCTGCGCTGCCTCATGTTCGATCGCGCCCACTCCTTCGGATTGGATCCCCAGCGGCCGGGCACTTATCTGCCCGTCAACGGCACCGTCGCCCTGGGAGTGTTGGCAGGTGTAACGGTGGGCCTCCTGCTCCTCGGCATGTTCATTTTTGCGCGTCGGGAGTATCTGGACGTGACCTAGTGCATTGTCATACGTGAATTGTTGGGATGGTCACCGACATTCTTGTCGGTGCTGGAACAGACAAGAACGTCTGCTGCAGCCGCTTAACTCACTGATATCTGAAGAGGCGATATTCACTTCGACTTCTCCGCGGACCGAGCGCCCTGCTCGCGGAGCCAGCCGATGACATTTTCTTGGCGCGTCCCCAGCCCGCCGGCCGCGTCGAGCGGAGTTCCCTTGGCGTAGTCGGGGACCCAATTCAGGTCGGCTCCCCTGTTGAGCAGCAACTCCGCTGCCCGGCGCTGGCCGGCGGCGCAAGCGTGCCAGAAGGCCTGCGACAATGCTTCGGGTTCGGTGCCGGCTTGACCAGCCGAGCAGCTCTTCAAGGCGATCGAGCATGCCGAGGGCGGCCGCATGCCAGAGCTTGTCCACCTTGGCACCGCGCTGCACGAGCAGGCGTGCGACATGCCAGCACGCATAGCCGATGGCATTGTCGAGCGGGGTGCCGATCGAGCCGTTCGGTGCCTCCACGTCGGCACCGCCGTCGATCAGCGCGCTGGCCACGTCGACATCGTCGCTGCTCGCTGCCCAGTGCAGCGGCGTCTCGGAGCCCGGCTGGTCAGGGTCTCGGGCGTTCGGGTCCGCCCCTGCTTCGATGAGCATCCGCACGACTTGGGGACCATTTGGAAAGTAGCCGGGCCAGTCGGCAACCACGTGCAGAGGCGTGCGCCCTTTGGCGATACCGCCGAGCCTCGACGCAGCGAGGCCCGGGTTGTCGGCGAGGAGTCGCCGCAACGTGGCGAGGTCGCCGGAGCGGATCGCGGCAATTGTGTCGATGAACTGCGCTATCGGTAGGCATCGGTTGTCTCCGCGGCGGGGTGGGCTTTCCATTGCTATTTACGTCTGGGCAGCGGCCTCATAGTCGTGAGCTTTGCATTGGGTCCGCGTCCCTTTGTCTGGCTCGATTGGAAGAACGCTAGCCGAGTTTAAAATTCATTGAGTTGTTTCATGCCGTCGGCGATGTTGGGGTATAGACTCATGGAGCTATTATGGCTCCGTCGGCAAGTGCTTCGACTCTGCTTACCACTCAGAAATTAGACGCTATCCACCGGCGGATTTTGTCTTCGTCGATGCCCTGTCCAAGGATGGCGACCAGATCGCGAAGGGCTTGCTTTGGCAAGTTTTTTTGCTTTGCCCTTTCGCTCAGAAAGATTCCGACAGCCAGGACGGCAAACTTGAATTGATCCTCGTGCGGGGTTGCATCCTGCGCAAAAGAAGTTGAAAGTCTTTACCCCGACGGTGGAAGCATCGTCGTCATCGGTCAAACTGTTTTCCAGAAAGTCATTGAGGCCGAATTTCCGGATTAGCTTCCCCTGAGTAAAGCCGCATACTTCGCCGGCTTGGAGGCAGCACTCCTTAAATGCCTCGATCAGGGGATTCATTCGAAGAGATCCTCATAGGTCTTCTTCAGCAATTGGAGCTTTTTCCGCCGTTCATGGTAAACGTCGTCCGGTATGAGATCGGTGTAAATATCAAGTTCAACGCCGTTTGGCGTATTGTTCCACGACCGGGAGAAATCATGACTCCATTCGCTAATTGACCCGGCGGTTTGCTCTCGCACATCGCTGATGGCAGTTTGAATCGCTTGCACCGCCACGGCAGACATCTCGTCGCCGATTGCCGCATCCGTTATCGAGCAATGGATCTCCGTGTAGGGACCTCTGGCTTCGTGCTCGCGAATGATTCGACCTTCCAGGACAAGTTCTTGCAGCAAAACATCGCCATCGTCGATTCCGGGTCCATGGGGCATCCGAACGATTGGCCAATCTGTCAGAAACCCGCGTGCGCTTTTCGCGTAGTACAAGTGCGACAGCCAAAAAACCTTGAAAAGCCGGGGCTTTCCAAGCCCGCCTTTCGATTGCCTGATTATTTCCACAATCAGCCGCTTGGCTTTTTCCTTGTCAGGTCCTGGCATTCGCTTTACGCCCCGCCTGTGAGAGAATTGGGCCCCCAGCCGCTAACCAGAAGTATTTTATCACAAAAAGTCAACGCGGTCCCGCTCTCTTCTTTGGCATTCCCCCGCATGGTGCCAATTCCCACTAAGCTAATAGCAGGGACAAGAACAGTCACCGGAGGGTAGAGCGTGCGCGCGCTGCTGGCGGATGCGGAATGGGGTTGGCTCGGAACGCTGTTGGGACTGCTGAGCATCCCTTTGCTGGTGGCCTTCAATGCGTTTTTTGTCGCCGCGGAGTTCGCACTGGTCGCCGTGCGCAAAACGCGCGTCGAGGAGTTGGCCGCACACAAGGTCAAGGGCGCGCACGCGGTGAGCGCGGCTCTGAGAGAACCTCAATCGCACGATCGCCGCCACGCAACTGGGTGTGACGCTCAGCAGCCTGGGATTGGGCTGGGTGGCGGAAAGCATTCTTGTTCAAATCGTGGCTCAATGGGTTGCCGACCTTCCCGAGCCCTGGGCATTCGTGACGCGGCATTCAATCGCGGGCGTGCTGGCCTTCGCGCTGGTGACCTTCTTTCACGTCGTTTTGGGGGAATTGTTTCCCAAGACCCTCGCCTTGCAAGCACCGGACCGCATCGCGCTGTGGGTGGCTCGGCCCCTAAACATTTTCATCACCCTGACGCGCCCGTTCACCATTTCGATGACGGCGGTCGCCAATTTGCTCGTCCGCTTGTTCGGCTTCAAAGTCGCCGCTAACGGCCTGGTTCACTCGGTGGAGGAGTTGGCCCTCCTCATCGAGGACACGGAAGAAGCCGGCATTCTCGATCCCGCTCAGGCGGAGTTGGTGCAAAACGTGTTTCGTTTGACCAAGAAATCCGTGGCCGATTGCATGGTGCCCCGCGAAAAAATGGCCGCGTTGGAGCTGACCGCACCATCGGAGAAAGTGCTCGAAGCCGTCCGTTCCGGGCGCACACGCGCATGCCGGTTTATAGCGGTGAGGTGGACAACATCGTCGGCATCGTCAACACGAAAAATCTTTTCTTCCTGCTCAGCTTGCGTGGCGTCGTTGTTTTGGAGGATGCCATCTACCCGCCGCTTTTCCTGAAGCCCGATGAGGAAATCGCCAACGGCTTGCGGCTGTTCAAAAAGGCGAAGCGGCCCATGGCGCTGGTGCGGGATGAGGGGGGCAAAATCTTGGGGCTCATCACGCTCGAAGACATCCTGGAGGAAATCATCGGCGATATCGAGGACGAGCACGACCGGCCCATGCCCAAGGAAACGCGCCTGGAGCGACTGCGTTTCTTCAAGAAAAGAATCATGGCGCCGCGAAAAACGTAGCACACGCTTAACGTGCGTGCGCGACGCTCACCTCATCGCCAACTCGGGGGACCTGCTTTTTTAAGGGATTGGTGCTGACCAGCCGGCACATGGTGCGCTGGGCATGAACTTCGAGGACACGCAACGTGCCGATGTGTTCCTGGGCGGCATTGCCGCGGACAACGTCGAGATTGTTGTATTTCGCCAGCCCGGCGGCTTCGCCCAGATTGACTTCGACCACCGTGTCATCGGCGGCGTCGATTTTGGTGATTTGGCCGCGCGGCCGGGGGTTCCGAAGGAACGAGGGCGCGCGGCTGCGACAGGCATACTCTTGACTTGGGTGTCAGCGAGCATGGGCGACGAAGGTTGCGCCAAGGGTTGGGTTTGCAACTTCAAGTCGTGGCGCAGTTCTTCGATTTCCCGCGTCAATGCATCGAAGGCTAGGTGATGGAGTCGCAATTCATTTTCCAAAGATGCGCGTTGCTCTAGAAATCCCGCCCAAGCTATGGTCACGCCCACCAGCAAACCAGCGCCCGCACCAAGCAGCGTATTCCGTCGCCACATCGCTCATCCTCCCCGGAACTCGGAACATGCGAAGTGTAATCGAAAACGAGTCGCTTGCCCAGACGACGTTTGCGGCAGTGTAGGCTGGGCTTATAATTCTCAACGGTGCGTAGGCCTCGACTCCGCGGCGGTTTTTTCCGCGACGGGATCGCGGGTTATGTGATAAAAAGGTGGTCGCGATGGGCTATTGGTGGGCGTTGGTGGCTGCGCTGGTCTTGGCAGGCGCCGGCATATTATTTTGGCGACGGTTACACGGGTTTGGCTCACAAGTCCAAGTCGAGCGGGCACGGGAGATGTTCAAGCTGCAGCGCGAACGCCTGGAAGCGCAGTTCCATCGGGCGGCGGCTGGCTCGGGCAAGCTGCGCGGCTTGCGCTGGCAAGAATGCCAGTGGGGCCCGGCGGTGGAGTTCGTGCGTGACCGTCAGACGCGCCAACTGGCGGCTTTGGTTGCGCTCACCATCCGCTTCGAGGCCATCGAAGGGAGCGACATGGAGGGACTGCCCGCCGTTGGCAATCTCCGCAACGCCTCGGGAGTCTTTTTCTTCCAGGCCGGCCAGTGGGGCACGGTCGGTCGGGCGATTTTCAACATGAATCCGGATGAAGCGGCCAATCATTTCAGCCAGCAATACGAAAAGATCTCTTGAGGTTTGGCGAGCCGTGAGCGTGATCGTGACCGGCTCCGCCTGGTCACGCACTGCTCAAGAGGCTCCGCCTGGTTTTTCGCATTATCGTCCTACCCAATTCGCGGTCGGCGACACTTGTGCAGGCGGAGCCTGCCAGGCAGCGCATCACCAGGCGGAGCCTGATGACGAGGGTTATTACCATTCCATGTTTTCCAACGAATCTTCGTCAGTCACGATCATCTTGGCGGCGATTTGATCGAGCACGGTCCTGCGCCTCACTGATCTCGCGGGCCGATTCTTGGGCGCTGAACTCCAGGCAATGGTGAATAAGCTCGGCGAGTTCCTTCGGCGTTTGCGGCGCCAGTTCCTCGACCGGCCGAAGCAGCGCCTTGAAGGTTTTGCTGTTTAACGTCGTGTCGGCAGCTCGGAACCGTGCTGGGCGGATGGCGCCAGGTGACCAGCCGATACATGGTGGCGCCGAAATTGTAGACATCGCTCTGCTCGTTGACGGTTCCCTGCCGAGCCTGTTCGGGGGCCATATATTCAGGCGTGCCCTGCACGCGTCCCTTGGCTTCGCCTTTGATCCAGGCCAGGCCATAGTCGATGATTTTCACGTCTCCCACACGGGACAACAGAATGTTGTTGGGCTTCAAATCCGCATGGCACACGCCGCGCCGATGCATGTGGTTGAGTCCCGCGGCGATCTTCGCGAAGATCTGCACCAACCGGGCAACCGACAAACGAGGCGTCTTGTCGAGCGTCTTGCCGTTGACGTATTCGATGAGCAACTGGACCTTCTTGACGCGCCAGAGCCAGTCGCGGGATTGCTCGAAGACGTGAATCTTGACCAGGTTCGGATGGTTGAGCATCTGGCCGACGCGATACTCAAGCTGCGCTTGCTCGAGAAACTTGCGGTCTTCCTTGGAATCGATGGGCACGACTTTGAGCGCGTATTGCTTACCGTCGCTGGAGCAGCGAATATGCAGAATCTTGCTGTGCGCCCGGCGCCAAGAGTGCCAAGGATTTGAAACGGGCCAATGGCCTGTGTGGGCATGAGTTGTGCCGAATCGAAAACCAGCAATGGCATTAAGCCTTTGAGCCAATGATAGCACGTCATGGACCAGCGGGGTAGTTGGTAGAATAAGTATAGTGTCTCTAAAGGTGCTGCATAAAAGCCCGGATGAAACCGGAATGCACACGGATAATTCGAGAGACTTGGGAACATGAATTAGCTGTTATCCGCGTTTAATCCGTGTTTAATCCGTGGCTCTCTTCTTTGATGAGAGTCGTGCGTGAATCGCGTTGCGGAATCGGAGTTGGAACGGCTCACCTGGGTTTATGGCCGGGAGCTCTTCGCGCGGGTGGATCGGCACGGCCCGCCGCTGTTGTCGCCGGCGTGGTGGGACGAGCGGCTCATGGGCTTTAGCATGGGCCATGAAGCGGTGAAGGTGCAGCTTTTTCGCTTCATCGACGCGCTGCCGCTGCTCGACGGTCCCAGCGAGGTGACCCGCCATTTGCGTGAATATTTCGAGGAGGCGCATGCCGATCTGCCACGGCTGGGCGCAAGCCGGGTTACGCTGGCTGCCCAGCCAAGGGAGTCGGTGCCCGGCTGCTGGCGCGGACTGCGCGTGCAACACCGAACGGCTGGCCCGGCGCTTCATCGCCGGTTCCAATCTGCAAGAAGCGTTGCGGACAGTCGCCAAGCTGCGACGCAAGCAACTGGCGTTCACCGCTGGACCTCTTGGGTGAGGCCACCATCACCGAAGATGAAGCGGTTCGCTGCCAGGATGCCTATCTGCAGCTGGTGGAAGGATTGAGCCAAGCGGTCAACCGCTGGCCGGCGATTCCGCGCATCGACCGCGACGAGCGCGGCCCCTTGCCGCGCGTCAATGTGTCGATCAAGCTGTCCGCGCTCTACAGTCAATTTGACGCCATCGATCCCGGGAGCACGAGCGAGGTGGTGCGCGGCCGACTGAGGCCGATCCTGCGGGCGGTGCCGGCACGGCGCTTTCGTCAACATCGACATGGAGCAGCATGCCGTCAAGGACTTGACGCTGCGCATCTTCAAGGAAATCCTCGACGAAGCCGAGTTTCGCGATTGGCCGGACGTCGGCATCGCCCTGCAGGCCTATTTGCAGTCCTGCGAAAACGATGTCCACGAGTTGGCCGATTGGTCCCGGCGGCGCGGCACGCCGGTGTGGGTCCGCCTGATCAAGGGAGCCTATTGGGACTATGAGACGGTGATGGCCGCCCAAGAGAACTGGCCGACGCCGGTGTTTCGACAAAAATGGCAGACCGATGCCGCCTACGAACGCTTGACGGTGTTTCTTCTGGAGAATCACGCTGTCCTGCGGCCGGCGTTCGGTAGCCACAATATCCGCAGCCTCGCCCATGCGATGGCGGCGGCGCAGGTGTTGGACATGCCGCCGTCGAGCTACGAAATTCAAATGCTCTACGGCATGGCCGATCCGATCAAGGCGGCGCTCGTCAACTTGAAGCAGCGCGTCCGCGTCTACACGCCGTATGGCAAGCTTCTGCCCGGCATGGCCTATCTGGTGCGCCGGCTGCTGGAAAACACCGCCAACGATTCGTTCCTGCGTGCCAGCTTCACCGAGCACGTGGCGGAGGAGAAGTTGCTCATGAATCCGACAACCAACCATGTCATGCGGGACGGTGCTTCAACCGAAGCCGCCGCCGGCTCCCCGCGGATTTCCGCAATGAGCCGCTCACCGACTTCAGCCGGGAGGACAATCGCGCGGCGATGCAGGCGGCGCTGGCCGATGTGAAAAAGCAATTTGGCCAACGCTATCCGCTCGTCATCGGCGGGCAAGCGGTAAACGACGGCGACCACGATCGCTTCGCTCAATCCCTCGCACATCCGCGAAACCGTCGGCGAATGCGGTCGCGCAATCCCGGAGCAAGCCGCGGGCCGCACTCGACGGCAGCGGCGGCGGCATTGCCGGGCTGGCGGGCAACGCCGGTCGGACAACGCGGGCCGATTTTCTCGTCCGGGCCGCCGCCATGATGCGCCGGCGGCGCTTTGAGTTGGCTGCCTGGGAAGTCCACGAATGCGCCAAGCCATGGCGCGAGGCGGACGCCGACGTTGCCGAGGCCATCGACTTTTGTGAATATTATGCCCGCGAAATGCGCCGGCTGGCCCAGCCGCGCGGACTGACGCTGCCCGGCGAGAGCAACGCCTATGTCTATGAGCCGCGCGGAGTGGCGGTCGTGATCGCTCCGTGGAATTTTCCGCTGGCGATTCTCTGCGGCATGACGACGGCAGCCCTTGTCACGGGCAATACCGTCGTGATGAAGCCGGCCGAGCAATCCTCCGTGATCGGCGCCAAGCTGATGGAGATCTTCAGCGACATCGGCTTGCCGCCCGGCGTCGTCAATTACCTGCCGGGCGTCGGCGAAGAGATCGGGCCCGTCGTTGGCGGAAGATCCGCGCGTCGCGCTGGTGGCCTTCACGGGCTCGCGCGGTGTCGGCATGGTGCTGGCCAAGCAAACCGCCGAGCTGTGCACCCGGCCAAGATCACATCAAAAAGCTGATCACCGAATTGGGCGGCAAAAACGCCATCATCGTCGATGATGATGCCGATCTCGATGAAGCCGTCAGCGGCGTGGTCGCCAGCGCGTTTGGCTATCAGGGCCAAAAATGCTCGGCTTGCTCGCGCGCCATCGTTTTGGAATCCCTTCATGATGTGTTTCTGGACCGGCTCTGCGCCGCGACGCGCAGCCTCAAAATCGCGCCCGGCCGAAGACCCCGGCTGCAAGGTCGGCCCGGTGATCGACGACGAAGCCCGCACGCGCATTCTCAGCTTACATCGCCAAGGGCAAGCAGGAAGCACGCCTGGCCTATGCCGGCGATCTTGGCTTTCTCGTCAACGAAGGCTACTACGTGGCGCCGCATGTCTTCGCCGATGTTCCGGCCGACGCCGCGATCGCCCAGGAAGAAATCTTTGGCCCCGTGCTGGCCGTCATCAAGGCGAAGGATTTGGATGAAGCTTTGCGGATCGCCAACGGCACACGCTATGCGCTCACGGGCGGCCTTATTCGCGCAGCCCTGAGCACATCGCCCGCGTCAAGCAAGAATTCCAGGTCGGCAACCTTTATATCAATCGCAAGATCACCGGAGCCTTGGTGGGCCGGCAACCGTTCGGCGGTTTCAAGCTCTCCGGCATCGGCTCCCAAGCAGGCGGCGCCGATTATTTGTTGCAGTTTCTGCTGCCGCGGACTATTACAGAGAACACCATGCGGCGCGGCTTCGCACCGGCGCTCGATTAGTGGGCTGCCACCGGCCCGCTGATGCGTGCCACGGGTTTGTATGTACCCACGGGTCTATGGGTGCCACGGGCAGCTTGCCTGCCCGTGCGGGGGCACAGATGACGTCCGGGCTCACACGGGCGGACAAGCCGCCCATGGCACCCGTTTGCCGGAAACCGCTTGCCAACGATGAGGTCATCATGAAAAGATCCGCCTTGCTCTTAATCATCTGCACCTTCGCGGTGCCGAACACTGTGCGTGCCGAAGGCCCGAGCGAATTCAAAGGCCACCAGGGTCTGGTCTTCGGCGTCGCCTTCAGCCCGGACGGCAAGACGCTCGCCACGGCCAGCTTTGACAACACCGTCAAGCTGTGGGACTTCGCCACCGGCAAGGAAAAAATGACGCTCAAGGGACACACGGCGCCCGTCTACGCCGTCGTCTACAGTCCCGACGGCAAGTTGCTCGCCACCGGCGGGCCAGGACAACTCCATTCGCATTTGGGACGCGAACGACGGCAAGTTCTTGCGCGAGTGCAAGGGACACACCGGCATCGTCGATGCGCTCGCCTTCAGTCCCGACGGCAAGCTGCTCGCCAGCGGCAGCGCCGACAAGACCGTGAGGCTCTGGAACCCGCAAGACGGCAAGGAAATCAAGTCGCTCCCCGGACACAAAGAATCGGTCTACACGCGTGGCCTTCAGTCCCAATGGCCAACTGCTGGCCTCGGGCAGCAACGACACCACCATCAAGATCTGGGACG
Organism: uncultured Planctomycetota bacterium; assembly: GCA_963750865.1. Classification (GTDB taxonomy): domain Bacteria; phylum Planctomycetota; class Planctomycetia; order Gemmatales; family Gemmataceae; genus CAVVSQ01. The sequence goes on along the minus strand of CAVVSQ010000001.1, from coordinate 929,522 downwards.
TGAAGGACCAAAAGGAAATCAAGATGTTCGGCACGCCGCCCAAGGCGCCGGAAAAGCCTGCTCCCAAAAAGAAGGAAGAAAAGAAAAAGGACGAAAAGAAGACGAGCCTAAAAAGGAAGAGCCCAAAAAGCAGATCTTGGAATTCAAAGAATTGCCCGAAGGCGTCACCGGCGTCGTCTTCACGCCCGATAACAAAGAAGTCTTATCGGTCGGCTTCGACAAAAAGCTTCATTATTGGAGCGTCGCCGACGGCAAGGAACTCAAGAAGCTGCCGCCGACGCCCGACGACCTGTTCGGCTTGGCGCTCTCGCGCGACGGCAAATATGTCGCCACCGCCGGCTATGGCGGCAGCTTGCGGGTCTATGAAATCGCCTCGGGCAAAGAAATCTTCAAACAGCAATTGCCGAAGATGGTGACCTATTGCGTGCAATTCACTCCCGACGGCAAGGCGCTCGTGACAGGCCACGAACGCGATTTCGCGGCCCGGGTGACGCCGTTGAGCAAACAATAGGCGGACGCGTAAGCTTCCGAGCCGCGCCTGTTAGGAAGCGGCCAGCAGCCAACCTAGGACAACCGCGTCGCGCATCCCGTGCTTGATTGTTATGTGCGCTCGAGGCGCATACTGGCCGCTTCCTAACGGTGCGGCTCGGATGAGAGTCGGCCTCGGATCGCCGCCTTTCAGCGAACGCTCCCGTCGGGTAAAATGCGAGTCTATGCACCTTACGGTTTTCTGTCCGCACTGCCAGAGCCGTTACCAGCTCGATCCGTCGCTGCTTGGCAAACGGATGCGCTGCCCGAATGTAATTTGCCGCGCGATTTTCGAAGTGCGCGAAAGCCGCGAGTCCGCTCCTAAAGCGACTGCCAAAAACGATCAAGGCCCGCAGCCACTTCAAGGTTCGGTCGGGAGCTCGTGCCGGTGTTGCCGACGCAAGCGAGTGAATTGACGTTCGCCAATGAGTTAGGCATCCCGGATGAAAACGTCGACGATGCGCCAGGCCCGAAAGCGGAATCAGGCGCAGGTTTCCCGCAAGCGCCACCGGACGTTTGGCAACCGCCCCCAGTGCGCGGCACTTCGATCGGCGTGCAGTCAGTAGGAACGTCAAATCAGAGTTCGTTTTCCGCCCTGCCTCTTTCGCAGCCAAAGCCGGCACCTCCTAAGGCCCGGCATTGGCGCCACCCATTCATTCTGATCGGGGTCATGGCCGCTCTACTCGCGGCGACCGCCGTTGGCAGCCTTTTGCTAATCGGCGACAAGGCCGCGCGAGCGGAGGTCGAACGTCTGGAGAACGCCAAGGACCTTTATGACAAGCACGCCTTCAGCGAAGCACGTGAGGCCTTTCAAAAACTGTTGCGCGACTACCCGAACAGCGAAAACCGCCGCCAACTCGACTTCATGGTCGAGCTCAGCTGCCGTGCGCGAGGCCGTCTATTCTCCCCCGGATGATCCCGCCCAGCGCGCCGCCGCGCTTGCCAATATCTTGCAGTTTGTCGAAATATATAAAAACGTCCCCCTGCTCAAGGAATACCACGGCGACGTGTGGCTGACGCTGGAACGGCTGGCGGCACGATCTCACGAGCCTCGCGGAAACGCAGCACGACGCACGCTACCTCGAACAGGCAAAACGCGGATGGATCGAGGCGGGCAAGTTCACCCCGCCGGCAGGCGCAAGTCAACGAGATGGCGCAGGCGTTACAAGCTGATTTTGCGCGCGTGGCCAATCTGCTCGCGGCGCGCGCTGCCCGGCTGGAGTTGCTGTCGGATCTGCGTGAACGGGTCGCGCATCCTTCAGCAGACGCGGTGCGCCAGGGGGCGCTCGGGCCGATGCCGCGGGTTTGGCAAGGGACGCCGAGGTCGTGGGCCTGCTGGGCGAGCTGGTGAACGCCCATCGGGGCCAGGTGCAATTCATTGCGGCTGGGCATCCGGAGCATCCCCCTTTTAGCGTGCCCGCCATGCAGGAAGATGCTCTACCTAGCTTTTACGCAGCGGCACCGGTGGGCAAAAGTTACGCTCGGTTACCCGCGGATCAGGCCGCCGCCCCGGTGGTCTTTGCCTTGGCTCGTGGCGTTTTATACGCGCTCCGTGCTTCATCAGGCGACGTACTATGGGTGCGGCGCCTCGGCGCGGACACGCATCAGGTGCCGTTGCGAGTGCCCTCCTCGGGCTCCGCGCCGGAAATGGTTTTGGTGCTTTCGTCGGATTATAAAACGATTGCGGGCGTTGCCCCAGCCACCGGCGCCGAACTATGGCGTCATTCCCTGCACGATGTTTGCCTAGGTCAACCGGTATTGGTCGGTGGCCAGGTTCTGGTGCCGACTTTGTCCGGCCGGGTTGAGGAGATCGAAGTGCCACCGGTCGTCCGCAAGGTTTTTGGGATGTGGGGCAGTCGTTGTTGTTGGGCGGAGTTCGGCAACCGGGCACGAACCTGGTGTATTTTCCCGCGGATGAATACAGCATTTATGTTTTGGACGTTGCCAAGTGCACCTGCGCGGCGATTCTTTACACGGAGCAGGCCGCCGGCTCCCTGCGCGGTTTGCCGCTGATTTGGAATGACGCGCGCGGGCCCGCGCAGGCGGGCGCCGGTTGCCTGCTGTTAACCCAGGCGGCGCCGAGCGACGGCCTTTTGATGAAGCCTTATCGCTTGCCATTCCGTCAGCCCAATCAGACGCCGGCGAAACCGCAAATTCAAATTCGCGGCGACACATGGACCGCTCCCTGGCACGATACGGAAAAACTGGCACTGGCAACCAGCGCCGGCTTGCTCGCACTTTATGGCATGCGCCTTGATGGCGATCGTGACCCGCTGCTCTTCCCCCTTTTGGACAGCGATTTCCCATTGGACGAAAGCGGCGCGGCCGTCAACGCCATGTCAGGCGGTGAGCGCGGATTAGTCGTTCATGCGGATGCGCAGAATTATTGGGTGCTGACACGCGGAAAGCTGCAACGCTTGCAAGCCACGTTCACCGCGCAAAAGGGCCGGGCCTCGTGGCACGATGGGCCCAGCCCGCCAACCTTGGTTCGCCGCTGCACGCTGGACAAGTTCACCTCGGAGCGGACGGCGCAGTCAGGCTCATCGTTGTGACGCAAGATTCGGATCAGCCGACGTGCTGGGTGCGCTCCATAGACGCCGACGACGGCCATGTCGTCTGGCAAAGGCAATTGGGCGTCGTCTGCGAGAATCCGCCCATTGCCGCGGGAGACGCGGTGGTCGTCAGCGATGCGTCGGGTGCGTTTGTTTTCGAGGCCCGCGAATTGGTTTCGGACAAACGCTGGCAACCGGCGCGGCACTGGATCGCCACGGACCCAAAGCGGCCCAATCAGTGGACGGGTGCTCTCAATGGCGGCTTCGTGCAGTTGGCATGGGATAATAACACTGAACTGAGTGTAAGCGTTTTCGGCAGCCAGGGCGCAACCGTCACCAAGGACTTTTCGTTGCCGGCAGCGCCGCGGGGAACGCCCGCGCTGGGAAACAGTTTCGTGGTTTTGCCGCTGTCCAACGGTATGCTTTTCCGCATGCCGATTTCGCCGAATGGTGAAGCTCCCATGAGCGGGCCGGATTGGCGCGGCGTCGGTGCTGACGAAGCCGAGCGCGGTTATGTAGTCAGCTTGGGCAATAACGATTTTGCCGTCACCGACGGGGGCCGATCGCTTTTTCGCCTTCGTTGGGACAACGCGAAGAATTGGATAAAGACCGCAAGCGTCGATATGTCTGCGCATCACGGCAGCGCCGGCCGTCGTGGGCAAACACTTGCTGGTGGCCGACGCCTCGGACACCGTGAGCATGGTGGACGGCGAACAGGTGGTTCCCGCACGCTGGTCTTTTGGAGGCAAGATCACGGCTGGCCCGTTCGCGCGGCGACAACGCCGGGTTGGTCATTAACCACAACCGCCTCGTTTGGCTCGATCCCGCCAAGGAGCAGCCGCTGTGGGAATACACCTTCGCGGCGCCGATTGTGGGCCAACCTGAGTTGATCGATGGCGTGCTTGTCGTTGCCGATCTGCAAGGCGGCATCGTGGCGCTTGATCCCCCGACCGGCAGTCCCGTGGGACCGGGATACCATCTGAAAGCCAACGAAGCGCCCACGGCCACGCCCCTGCCGTTCGGAAAAGGTCAAGCGTTTCTGCCACTCATGGACGGCACGGCGATGGTGCTGCCGATCGCCAAACTTCGTCAATAGCCACAAGCGGGACGCTTGTGCTACGGTCGTAGCACAAGCGTCCCGCTTGTGATTTTGCTTTTGATTTTTTCTTGCTGCATTTCCTAATAGACTCGTTACAATTCACGGCCAGAGTTCTCATCTCGATTCGGAAGGAACACGTACATGCGCAAGGCATATATCCTCGTTGCCCTTTTTGTTGGCGCCGCGTTCGCGGCGGCTTGGCAATCGTGCGCGTCGGATGTCTCCCCTCGCCAAAACACCTGTAACCAAGCCATTTGGCCTCGAGAAGCGTGTCCTTTGGACGACTTCCAAAGTCGTCGGCTCGCCCGAGCCGCCGCCGCCTTACCAGACCGAGCCGGCGTTTCCGAAGCTGCCAAGTTCGAGGAACCGCTCGATCTGACCTTCGCGCCGGGCACCAATCGCCTGTTCGTCGCCGAGCGCTGGGGCAAGATCTGGTCGTTCGTCAACAAGAAGGACGTGACCAAGGCCGACCTCGCCCTGGAATTCAAAGGCGCCAAGGACTCCAAGGGCCAGCCGATGAAGCAGGTCATCTACGCCATTCACCTTTCATCCCAAGTTCAAGGACAACGGCTACATCTATGTGACCTGGATCCCCAACCCGGAGAAAGAGGGCTTGCCCAAAGGCTCGCGCGTGTCGCGCTTCACCGTCAAGGGCGAGCCGCCGGTCATCGACCGCGCTTCGGAGAAGATCATCTTCGAGTGGCCCAACGGCGGCCACAACGGCGGCTGCCTCAAGTTCGGCCCCGACGGCTATCTCTACATCGTCACCGGCGACGGCTCCGGCATCGCCGACGCCAACAACATCGGCCAGGACCTCTCCAGCATCCACGCCAAGCTGCTGCGCATCGACGTGGACCATCCCGCAGGCCGGCAAGGCCTATGGATCCCGAAGGACAATCCGTTCGTGAGCACGCCAGGCGCCCGCCCGGAAATCTACGCCTACGGCCTGCGGCAACTCTGGCGGTTCAGCTTCGACCGCAAGACCGGCGACTCTGTGGGGCGGCGAAGTCGGCCAGGATTTGTGGGAAATGGTCTACAAGATCGAAAAAGGCGGCAACTACGGCTGGTCGGTCCAGGAAGGCACGCCATCCCTTCCGCCCCGAACGCAAGAAGGGACCGACGCCGATCCTCAAGTCCGTCGTCGAGCATTCGCACACCGACTTCCGCTCGATCACCGGCGGCTTCGTCTATCGTGGCAAGCGCCTGCCGGAACTGCAGGCACATATCATCTACGGCGATTTCGACACCGGCCGCATCTGGGGCATTAACTCGCCCGCCCTTACGAAGGGCGGGGCCAGGGGAGCGTTCGAGCCATCGCGAACTCGCCCGCACCACCTACCGCATCGTCAGCTGCGGCGAGGACGCCGCCGGCGAACTCTACTTCCTCGACTTCACCGGCGGCGGCATCCATCAACTCGTCAAGGCCGACACAAAGTCGACAATGCGGCCAAGTTCCCGCGCAAGCTCAGCGAGACCGGCATCTTCGCCTCGACCAAGGACCACAAGGTCGCGCCCGGCGTCATCCCCTATTCCGTCAACGCCCAGCTCTGGGGCGATCACGCCTGCGAAGGAACGCTTCCTCGCCATCCCCGGCGACGGCCAGATCGGCTTCGATGAAATCACCTACCCGCAGCCCTCGCCCGGCGCGCCGCCCGGCTGGCATTTCCCCGACGGCACGGTGCTCGTCAAGACCTTCGGCATGGAGATGGAGCGCGGCAATCCGCTAAGCCGCAAGCGGCTGGAGACGCGCATCCTGCACTTCCAGCAATTCCCCGGCACCCAGGAATACGGCGACCAGTACTGGCGCGGCTACACCTACGTCTGGAACGACGAGCAGACCGACGCCGAGTTGCTCGACGCAGAAGGCGCCGACAAGGTGCTGAAGATCAAGGTCGGCGACAAGGTCGTGGAGCAGAACTACCGCTTCCCGAGCCGGGCCGAGTGCACGCTGTGCCACACCAACGCCGCCAAGTTCGCCCTCGGCGTCAGCACGATGCAGATGAACCGCGACCACGACTACGACGGCGTGATCGCCAACCAGCTGGCGACGCTCGAGCACATCGGCCTGTTCACGAAGAAGCTGCCGGCCGCCGCCGCGCGAACTGCCGAAGCTCGCCGATTACAACGACGCGAAGCTACCGCTGGACGTGCGCGCCCGCTCCTATCTGCACTCCAATTGCGCCCATTGCCACATGAAATGGGGCGGCGGCAACGCGGAGTTCAAGCTGCTGTCCACGATCCCGGTCGAGCGACATGGGCATCGTCAACGTGCCCGCGGCCCATGGCGACTTCGGCATCAAGGAGCCAAGCTGATCGTCCCCGGCCATCCCGAGCAAGTCGATCCTCCATCACCGCATGGCCATGACCGGCCTGGGCCGCATGCCGCACATCGGCTCGCGCATGGTGGATGAAGCCGCGGTGAAGCTGGTGGGCGAGTGGATTGAGAAGATGCGAGATTGAAGGTAGGTTCCGCTTGGCGAGCGGGACTTTGCCTCAGTTGGGCCACTCGCTCCGCATAAAATTCCAGTCGCGCTGCGCGTCAGGTTCCGCCCGGCAGGCGGGACCTACTTCAAATCTCCCGTTGCACTTTGCCCACCGGCTATTTATTCTGAATAGGTGAATTATCTCTTCTTGAGGAGTATGGCCCGTGCATCCTCAAAGGCGCCTGCGTTTACCTTGATCGAGCTTCTGGTCGTGATTGCGATCATCGCGATCTTGATTGCGCTCTTGGTGCCGGCGGTGCAAAAGGTGCGCGAGGCAGCTGCCCGGGCCCAGTGTCAAAGCAATCTCAAGGAGATCGGGCTGGCGGCGCACTCCTACGAGAGCGTTAATCGGCGCTTGCCGCCGGGATACAACGGAGCAAAAACCGAGGCCAACGGTCTGGTTGAGTCAGCGGCGCCGCCGTCCGATCCGAATTATATTTCCTGTCCCGCTGTGGGAGTGCTTGCCTACTTATTGCCGTATCTCGAGCAAGACAACGTTTATCAGTTGTTTTTCAGCGGGTCCGATCCAGTGCCGCCGGATTTCTTTTCGATTGCCACGACCCAAACGACGCCGTGGTTTGGATACGGCAATTGCGTGCAGGCGGCGTTCGCGCATATTCCGACGTTCCTTTGTCCCCAGGATGATCCGACCATTGTGCCGAGCACCGGAGTTGCTTTATTCACGCATGCGTTCGTCGATTTCGGCGTGGGCCAAGCGAGCGTCTATATGTTCTACACGACGCCGGACACGGGCCCCGACGCGGGCTTGCCGCCGCCGCTGACGGTCAGCGATTTCGGGCGCACCAATTATGTGGGGGTGTCCGGCTACCTGGGCGCGCAACCCAATACATCCCTAACTACACGCAGTATGAGGGCTTGTTGTGCAATCGGTCCAACGTCAGCTTGGCCAATGTGTCCGCAGCCGATGGAACCAGCAATACTATGATGTTCGGGGAAACGTTGAACGGCACCGCAACAGGCACGCGCGACTTTGTCTCGGCATGGATTGGCGTCGGCGCCTTGCCGACCGCATTTGGCTTGCCCGAAAACGATACGGTTGATTGGGGCCAGTTCAGCAGCCTGCATGTGGGAGTCGTGAACTTTTGCTTTGCTGACGGGTCGGTGCGATCACTGCGGCGCGGCACCGATTTCAATGCCTTCGTCGCCCTGTCAGGATGGCGCGACGGACAAGTCGTTGACACAAGTCTAGTCGAGTAAATCCAACCACCGAACCCCCATGAGCACGCGCGCCGGAATGTTCTGCTATTTACATTTCTCTACCTGGCGTGCGCGGGCGGCTGCGGCCGCAATAAAGAAGTCAAGTTGCCCCCGGAAATGCCCAAAGGGGGGCTGAAGAACATCCCAACACAAGGCATTACCGCACCTAAACCGATGCCGCCGGCTGGCGAGCCGTAAACGGGAATACGAGTGGTGGCTCCAGTTGGGACGATGCCTTTATTTCTTTGGCGACCCGATTCGATAAACGTTTTGCTTGGTGCGCAGGAACAGGCTGCCGCCGGCAGCGGCGGGCGAGGCGATGATTTGCTCACCGAGGTCTGCCTCGCCGACGACGCTGTAAGTGCGTGCGGCGTTGACGATGGTCGCCTTGCCTTCCTTGCTGAAGAAATATACCTTGCCGCCGGCATACAACGGGGAAGCGCGAAACTCGCCTTGAAGGCGTTCCTTCCACAGTTCCTTGCCATCGGCGGCGTCTAGGCAATACGCGGTCCCTGAATTGTTCACCAAAAACACCAGGCCAGCCACCGCCAATGGCGACGCTGCATCGGGCGTCACGGCTTTATGCGTCCAGCGCACGCGGTCATTGTCCACTCCCTGCGCCGCGTTGATGGCGAAGACGGGGCCCTTCATGCCTTGAACCGCATACACCGTATCACCGGCGAGCGTAGGGCCGCTGATGACACGGTTGCCCTTGAAAGCGGCGCACTGCCAAAGCCGTTTGCCGTCGGCGGGATCATAAGCATCCAAAACATTGCCGCCAAAGACGATGACCTCGGTCTGGCCGGAGTGATGATAAACGAGCGGCGTGGTATAGGCATCGGCGGGTTCCTCCTTGGCGCCGGTCGAGCGTTTGGTGAGCCACTTCTCGGTGCCGGTTTCCTTGTCAAGCGCGACGACATAGCTGGGGCCGCCTCCCTTGGGATCTTGGATGCAGACGGAGATCAAGAGGTCGCCCACGAGCACCGGCGAGTTGGCGTGGCCCCACCAAATGGTGTAAGGCCCAAAGCGCTCGGCCAGGTTGGTGCTCCATTTTTTGGCACCGGCGAAATCGTAGCAGGCCAAGTCGCCGTTGCCGAAATGCACCCAGACGTGCCGGCCATCGGTCACCGGCGACGGCGTGGCCATGTTTTGCTCGTCATGGAAGCGGCCGTTGCCGATCGGTCCGCTGCGGCGCGGCGTGCCGGTGCCCACTTCGCGCTGCCACAGCACTTTGCCCGTGCGGCTATCGAGCGCCAGCAAGAGAAGTTTGGACCCGTCCTGCGTCGTGACGAACAGCACATCGCTGCCAAATAGCCGGCGTGGAGTTGCCCCAACCGGGCAGGGGCGCCTTCCATGCAATGTTCTCCGTCTTGCTCCAATGCGTCGGCAAGCCCGGCCCCGGAGCGATGCTGTCGCCGGTCGGTCCGCGCCACTGGGGCCAGATCTCGGTCGCGGCGGGATCGGCTTGTCCATTCAAAACCAGCAAGGCCCATAGCAAGCTGTGCATCAACGGAGTCTCCCAAATGAAAAATTGATTGCCGGACTAGGCTGCCGCCTGTCACGCACTGTAAAGGCCCGGCTGCCGACACACGCGCAGCTTAGCACTTCAGATATCGAACGGGCCTTAGGCAGTTCGTCAGGCGCGAGCCTGCTCAAGGTTTACACTTACGGGTTGCGCATGAGCAGACTGCGCAGTTCGCGCACGCGGTCAAGATCGACATCGGCAGGGGCGTGAGCCAGCAGGTAATCGCAATCGTGCGCGCGCCGCCGCGGCTGACCGGCCTGGTAGCGAAACACTGCGCGTGCCCAACGCTCAGCGTGGGCATCGGGGGACAAGGTCACGATGGCGTCGAGATAGCGCAGCAGTCCCGGTCTGTCTTGCTCATGCTGGGCGACGTTCAGCAGGTTGTGCAGCATGCGCAGCACGATGGCCTTTTTCGCGACCGGGGCCAGGTCCTTCTTGTCAAGCTCTTGCCCGGTGGTTTTGAGCACCTTGTCCGCGGCATCGTGGGCGGACATTTCTTTGCCACCATTCATAGACATCGATGAGTCGGCTCGGGCCCTTTTTCGGGCTCGATAGCGCACCACGAAATGTCCCGGCAGCGCCACGCCGACGACGGGCAAATCGAGTTGCCGTGCCAGGTCGATATAGATGACGGCGAGGGTGATGGGTAAGCCTTCGCGATCGTCGAGGACCTCGTTGAGATAGCTGTTGCCGCGCGCATAATAATCAAGCCGGCTGCCGTGAAAGCCGCGCTCCTGGAAAAGAAAGTGGTTGAGTGCCGCCAAACGCTTGTCGGCATCGGCGGCTTTGGGAAGTTCTGCCTTGATCGCCCGCCCGAGCCTGTCAACCTCTTCGCGATACGCGCGTAACATCCAAATCCTCGTTGTCCAGCCGGGCCACGAGAAGCGCGGCTCGGATCAAATCCGCCTGCCCATCGGTCTTGCTCAGTTCGGCGGCCAGTTCATCGAGACAACGCCGCTCATGCACTTGCCTGCGCCAGATCGCGTAAGCGTGACGCTTCTTGATCCAATTGCCGCGCGCGTCGCGGAGCAGATTCATGCTGGCTTCGGGATTAGCTAAGAGCTGGTTTAGCCAATCGCCAGTTGGCTCCTTCGCCTTGACAAGATCAACCATCGCCTTGTCGATTTGGGCCCGCATCTTGGCGTCGAGCGTGTTGGCGGCAATGCGGTCGGCGCACTGAAACTTCTTGAATTCGGCAATGGTGTCGCGAAATTTCGCCAAGCCCACGCGCGAACCGGCATAATCCGGCTCGGTTTGTTCGACGACTTTATTGCCGTTGACATAGCAGGTGAATCGATCCGCCTCCACATGCACGCGAAGCGTATTCCACTCGCCGGGCTGATAATGATCGCTCGGGATGTCTTTGATGATCTTCCATGAGAAAACGTCGGGGCCATCGAAGCGCGTCAGCCGCAGCTTGCTGCCGGTCGGGTAGAAGCCGTAGTGCTTGTCCTTGCCGTCGCCGCCGAAGATCAGGCCGGCGGCACCCGCCTCGTCGTCGAGTTTGACGGTGACGGTGAGGTCAAATGGTTTGTTCGGCACCTCGCGTTGCCAGTAACAAAGGGTGCGGCCGCCGAAGCCGGTGCCGGTCCCGTCGGCGATGATTCGGCCCGCGCGTCGGCGCCAGCGGCCTCCCAGCGAACTGCGCCATTCAGTTACATCCAGGGCGCCGATCGTGAGCCATTTATCCATCGCGATCGGACTAGGATGATCCAGCAAGTCGCTTGAGGTCGGTCACGGGAATGGCAAAGCCGAGGTTGGGAGTGACCAGCGATTTCATGGTGACGACCCCGACGACTCGGCCCTTCATGTCCAGCACCGGCCCGCCGCTGTTGCCTTGCTCGATGGGCATGGCGATCTGCAGCATGTCGATGCCTTCCACGTCGCGCTTGCCCGAGAGCACGCCGGCGACCACGCTGAATTTGAGGCCGCGCGGATGGCCAAGGGCGACGATCGGCTGGCCTGTTTTCGTGGGGCTGTCCATTGCCAGACGCAGAGGAACCAAGTTCTTGGCCTTGATGCGGACGACGGCCAGATCACGATTGCGATCGATGGCGTGGATCGTTTGCACTTCGTGCTTGGAACCATTGGCCAATTGCACGGTGATCGGGCGCGCTTCGCCGATGACGTGGTAATTGGTCGCGATGAGGCCGTCGTCACTGACAATGAAGCCGGCCCCCAGACCCACTTGGCGACCGTCCCGGCCTGTGTAAAGGATGACGACAATCGACTGCTTGGCATCGGCGGCGAGCTTTTCGACGGACAGCGTCGGCGCGTCGGCGGGCCGAGCGTCGTCGCTGTCGGCTGCAAGCGAGGGGAGCGAAAGTGCGATGAGCCAGATTAACGAAGCAGTGCGCATTAAAATCCCGGTAAGATATCCGCGAGTGAACCATCCGAAAAACTAACACCAAGCGTCGCTCGGTTCAACCTTTTTCATCGATTGGTTTTGGTTGACCTTGATGCATGCTATCCGCACAATACACTCCAATGGCGGCAACGATCAAGTTACGAGGAGACACCATGGATTCTTTCGTCACACGCAGAGGCTTTCTTGGAACCGGAGCAGCCGGGGCGCTGGCCTTGGCAGGCATGTCCTCTTCGACAGCGGCGTGCGCTGCTGCCGCGGATGAAGCCAAAGACCCTTTCGGCGGCTTCCTCGTCGGCGTGCAAAGCTATAGTTTCCGCCATTTCAACCTCGAGCAAGCGCTGATGAAAACGCGCGAGCTGGGCTTGCACTTCGTGGAATTCTTCCGTGGCCACGTCCCCGTCAACAGCACCGATGACCAAATTCGCTCGGTCCGCGCCTTGTGCTTCCAATACGACATTACGCCGGTCGCCTTTGGCGTGGAAAGCTTTACGAAAGACAACGCCGCCAATCGCCGCATCTTCGAATTTGCCCGCAAGCTTGGCGTGCGCTATCTCGAGCGCCGACCCCAGTCCCGACAGCTTCGACAGCCTCGACAAGCTGGTCAGCGAGTTCGGCATCGCCATCGCCATTCATCCGCATGGCCCGCAAGGCCGGCAACTGCACCGCTGGTATTCGGCGGAAGTCATCAACCAGGCCGTCAGCCCGCATCATCGTCTGATCGGCACCTGCATCGACACCGGCCACCTGATTCGGAGCGCGCAAAATCCCTTCAATCGCCACCTCGACTCGTCGCAGCAGATTCGCCTGATGGGTGCGCGCAACTTTGGCTTGCACCTTAAGGACCACGACAACGCGGCACCACACCGACGTGGTGTATGGCCGGGGCGTTCTCAATGTGCCGGACGTCCTGCGCACCCTGCGGCAAATCAACTTCCAGGGCTTATATCAATATCGAATACGAGGCGAACGAGAACAATCCCTCGCCCGACATGGCGGCCTGCATCGACGTCTTCAAGCAATCGGTCCGCCAACTGGGCTAAATGACGTCGAGATGAGGCACTCCGAATCCGAAATCCTGACTCCCAAGACGCGACCTGCGGAAGAAGCATTACAACGCCACCGTGGTGTCGCATCAAGCGAGCGCATGAAGATCTGGTGATCACGCGCATTCGGCCCGATTTCCCGGTGCCGCCTCACAAGCCCGGGCCAATACTCCACGCTGGGCCTGGGGCATTGGGAGCCGCGCCATCCCGGCTGCCAGGAGGAGAACCCCAAGCCCGACGAGGAACAGCAGCTGATCCGGCGGGCCTATTCGCTCAGTTCCTCCGTCCTCGATGACAAATGGCACTCTCCTCGACTTGCCGAACATGGATTGGCTCGAGTTCTACATCGTCCTGGTGCGCCAGGCCGCCAAGAATCCGCCTGCGTCTGACGCCGCGGCTTTTCATGCTCAACGAGGGCGACCGGCTGTTCTCTGGGCGAAAAGATCACCGGGCCATTACACCCTCGATCCCGTCAAGCCCGACGACGCAGTCGTGTTTCTTTCCACCGGCACCGGCGAAGCGCCGCACAATTACATGGTCTGGGAGTTGCTGCGCCGCGGCCACACCGGCCCCATCCTGGCCGCTTGCTGCGTCCGCTACCGCCGCGACCTCGCCTATCGCGAACTTCAAGAAACGCTGATGCGCCGCCATCCCAATTACACCTACCTGACGCTCACGACGCGCGAAGCCGACACGGTCGGCCACAAGGTTACATCCAAGACCTCATCACCAGCGGCCAACTTGAAGAACGCCTCGGCCAGCGCTCGACCCCGAGCACGCCCATGTCTATCTGTGCGGCAATCCCAAGATGATCGGCGTGCCGACCGTCGATCGCGCCACGGGCCAAAGCCATTATCCCGAGCCGACCGGCGTCATCGAAATCCTTGAAAAGCGCCGCTTTCGGATCGACCAGCACAGCGTAAAATTAAAGGGGACGATTCATTTCGAGGAATACTGGTAACGTCCGCGTAGGCGGAGGCGAGAGGGTGGCACAGTGGCGGAAGAAATCATCGAAGGCTATCGGCTGCAAAACTGCATGATGACCGGGCAGAACAGCCAGGTCTGGGAAGTCGTGGAAGTCACCAGCCACCGGCATTTCGCCATGAAGCTGTTGCTGCCGGAGAAAAGCGAAGAACTCGCGAAGCTGCGCAGGCTGCTCTTTCACGAGGCCAACGTCGGCAAGCAGCTCGCGCACGCCAACGTCATCCGCATCGTGCACGTCGGCACCACCAAGGAACATCCGCACTTCGTCATGGAGTTTTTCCCGTCCGGCGCCCTGGCGCTGCGGATTCAGCGCAAGCAATACGACTTCATCCGCGAGCACGCCCACAGCATCCTCAAGCAGGCGGCGACCGGCTTCGCGTATATGAACGCCAGCGGCTGGGTCCACCGCGACGTCAAGCCGGACAACATCCTGGTCAACAGCGCCGGCGAAGTCCGCATCATCGACTTCGCCTTGGCCCAGCGCATCGAAAAGCCGTCTTTTCTCGGAAGATCTTCCGCCGCAAGCCCGCCGTCGCCGGCACGCGCAGCTACATGTCGCCCGAGCAGATTCGCGGCGAGCCGCTCGACGGCCGGGCCGACATTTACAGCTTCGGCGCCACCGCCTATGAGATCGTCACCTATCGGCCCCCTTTCCGGGCGGCCTCGCTGCAAGAGCTTTTGCAAAAGCAGATCATCGAAAAGCCGCCGCCGCCACAGGCTTTCAACAAAGATGTGACGGACGAGTTCGGCAATCTGGGTGCTCAAGATGCTCGAGAAAAAACCCGAGCAACGCCCGCAGACCTTTCACGATGTGCTTAAAGGGCTCAACGCGATCAAGATTTACAAGAAAAGCTAAAGCAGCAGCTCGATGAAACTATCGCTCGGCGAATGTACGCAGACTTGCCTGCCTGTGGGAAGTGGCCGCGCCGAAGGCGGGCAACGTTCACCGCGGCCGGGATTTCGCCGATCTCACCTACGCCGACTTCGTGGCCAGCGCCGATGCCATCGCGCCCGTCTTCGACAATGCGGCGGACAAACCGTCGGTCAAACGGTGCTAGATGCGATCCGGGCGACGCGTCGCGTGGTCGCAACCAACACCAATCTCGGTATCGTTCTGCTGCTGGCCCCGTTGGCCGCGGTGCCGCGCGACAATCGCTGTGCGCAGGGCATACCTGCGGTTCTCGACGCACTGACGGTGGAGGATGCGCGCGACGTTTTCGCTGCCATTCGTCTCGCCAGCCCCGGCGGCCTGGGCCAGGCCGCCGAACAGGACGTAGCCGACGAGCCGTCGCTGCCGCTACGGCAGATCATGGCTCTGGCCGCCGACCGAGACCTGGTCGCGCGCCAATATGCCGACCCATTATGAAGATGTGTTCGAAGTCGGCATGCCCGCCCTCCTCCACGGATGTGGCGTTTTGCAAGCCGTGATGACGCCATCGTTTACGCCCACCTTGTGCTGCTGGCGCGAGTTTCCCGACAGTTTGATCGCGCGCAAACGCGGGCTGGAAGAGGCCATGGAAGCCAGCCGCCGCGCCAACTAGTGCTTGACGGCCGGTTGGCCGGATTCAACCACGGGCCGAGCCGCCTTTGCCGACCTGGATCGTTGGCTAACCGCTATCGGCAACGCCCGCAATCCCGGCACCAGCGCGGATCTGGTGACCGCATGTTTGTTTGCAGCCCTGCGCGGGTAAAGGGGCATCGCCGGGTGATCGACGTCCCGCATTTGTTCACGCCACAGCGGCCTTGAACAAATGCGTTTGGCGACATATGCCCATGTATTCCCATGGCTTTATGCCTGCCGAAAAGTAGCATTTGTTCAAATTGCGGAGGGTATCGGAGGGGGTCATCGTGCAAAGCCCCTTCACAATGGCTTGCGGCAGCATGGAAAAGCATGCTGGCTGCTATCTTAGCCTACTGTCGCCTTTTTCCTTCTTCACGGAAGGACTACAGGAGAGTCGCTCATGAACGTCGTTAAAGCCCTGGCAACGGTAGTAGGTACATCCATCGGCTTCGGTATCGCCGGTCTAGCTATCGGCGCTTTTTTGGGAAAGGTTGCCCCCGGCTTCTATCGTCAGCTCTTCCCGGTTAGGGATGCTACGAATTTTGACGCAGTCGAGTTGGGCATCGGCTTGGGCCTTACGAACGGCCTCATCTGGGGGTTGGTCATCGGGATTTTAATCGTGGCGATTATCGTTTGGAAGGAAACACGTTCCGGACAATCGTAAGTGTGGGAAACGGGGATATTCAGCATTGTGCTCCGCGAGAACTACCGCTCGCAAGTCGCTTGGGTGCCATAGTTTGCCGGTACTCCGGCTAACTATGTTAAGTCCATGCCCATCTCCGGTTTGCAAAACCCTGCGAGAACCATTGGGACGAGCATCCGAATCGATTGGCACCGTTCCCACGGTTCGAGTTGAAGCGGTTTAAATGGGACTCACCACAAGGTGCACGTGCTTCGGCCTAATGACGAAGACCCAACAACCCTAACCTGAGTTGACGACGATTGGGCACGGCCATGAGAGCTTCGTTTGGATTGCACCGCATAGTTAGCCGGAGTACCGGCAAACTATGGCACCCAGTCGTCCTTCAAAAACCGTGGCCGGGGTCGCCGACCTCGGCCACCGAGCCGGAGTACCGGACCCCAGCCACATCCGGCCTGTCTTTACCCCTCCACGAAATCGACCTCCACCGCCTTGGCAATAACGCCCGCCTGGTGCGCTTCTTGCAAAAGCCTGGCGACAGCCGCCCGCCCGCGCGTGCCGTAGTCGAGCGTCCAGTCGTTGACGTACATGCCCACGAATTGGTCTGCCAAGGCAATGTCCATGTCGCGCGCGTATCTGCAGGGCATAGTCGAGCGCGTCCTGCCGGTGGGCCAGGCCATAGAGGATGCTCTCCTTGAGAAGCCGGCTGATTCGCGTCATCGTTTCCTGGCCCAGGTCGCGCCGAACCACGTTGCCGCCCAGGGGCAGCGGCAGCCCGGTTCGCTCCTGCCACCATACCCCCAGGTCAACGACCAGGTGGAGCCCCTGGTTCTGGAAGGTGAGCTGCCCTTCGTGAATGATCAGGCCCGCATCGAACGTACCGGCGGCGACGGCATCGAGAATCTGGTCAAAGGGGACGACTTCATAGCTGAAGCCGCCGGGGAGCAGGAGCTTCAATGTCAAAAACGCCGTCGTCAACGTGCCCGGCACCGCGATCCGAGCTTTGGGAAGCTCCGCCAGGCTCCGACGGCGGCGCGCCACCACCATCGGGCCGTAGCGGTCCCCCATGCTGCAACCGCTCGGCAAGAGAGCGTACTTCTCGTGCAAGAGGGCATAAGCATGGATGCTGACGGCCGTCACTTCCAACTCGCCTTTCAGCGCACGGCGATTGAGCGTCTCGATGTCTTGAAGCTCGTGGCGAAACGTCAGATCACCGGTGTCGAGCTTGTCGTGCGCCAGCGCGTAAAACATGAACGCGTCGTCCGGGTCGGGACTGTGGCCGACGGTAATCAGTCGCTTGGTCATGCTGCCTCCAGGAGTGGTCGCTTGCTTACAGTTTAGTTGGGCTATCGCAAATGCCCACCGCCTGGAAGGAAACCGCAAGTGTGATAGCGGGTTAACAGGATCCGCGGGATTCGGAGTACCTCATCCCGCGGCTTGGAGGCTTGGGGCATAATATGCAAGCCGTGGGATGAGGTACTCCGAATCCCGCGGGTCCATCGCGATTGACCCTTTTTGTCTCCCAGGCTATATTTCGCCGCTCGGACGAGTGGCCCTGAGGTGGTCTGCATGAGCTTTAATCTTCGAGAGGCGATCAATCCCGCGGCAGCCGCGCGGAGCGGGGTCGATTGGGAGGAATGCGTCTGCCTTTTATGCGGCAACGCCAGCTACACACCGTTGGTCGAGGCACCCGACCGGGCGGCACGGGAGCAGCGGCCGGTGGTTCATGGTCGCGCAGTGCCATGCATGCGGCCTGTGCTACACCAACCCCAGGCCGAGCATGGCCGGCATGAACGCATTCTATCCCGCTGATTATGTGCCCCATGAACTTCCCGGCAACAGACGCCTTAAGCAGCCGCGCTGGTGGCACCGTGTTCCTTTCGTTCGGAATCGGCACGATAGGCTACGCAAACAACTGCGTCCATCTGGGAAGGCACGCCTACTCGACTTTGGTTGCGGTTCCGGTTCATTCCTGCTGCGCATGCGGAACCAAGGTTGGCAGGTGACTGGATTGGATGTATCGGAGACGGTCGTCGAGCGCCTGCGCTCGACTTTCAGCTTACATGCGTTTACGGGTTCATTGCCGCACCCGGCGCTGGAATCCGGGACGTTCGACGTGATTACGATGTGGCAGTCTTTGGAACACGTCCATCAGCCTCTCGAAACGTTGACGGCGGCCAAAGAATTATTGGCGCCGGGGGGCCAACTCATCATCGCCGTGCCCAACATCGACAGCCTGGCTTTTCGGCTATTCGGCACCGCTTGGAACGGCCTGGATTTGCCGCGCCACCTGGTCCATTTCACGCCGCACACGTTGCGGCTGATGTTGCAACGTCCGGCTTGCGCCCGGCCGGGTTCACATGATACGCCGCGGTAGTTGGCTGCGGGGCTCGGCTCGATTGGCCACGCGACAATTTACGCATGACCCATCCCGCTGGTTCCGTCTGCTCAAAGGCAAAACCCTGTCAAACCTCGCCGGCTGGTATGGCTATTGGACCGGGCAAGCCGATTGCCTCCTGGTCACCGCAACTCCCGCTGAACCGCGTTAGAGCGGCGGATGCGAGTGTATTCATCTCGCTCCGCGAGATGGTGAGTGCATCTCGCGGAGCGAGATGAGTACACTCGCCGCAGTGTCACCAAACCTCGCTCGTGTTCGAGGCATCATCACTCGGTGCTGTCCGGGGAGTTGCCTAGCAATGCTCGCCGGATCAATCTTGGGTGCCGTTGAGCTTGTAAAGTTGACCGGTTTTTGGCTTCAGCGACGTCACCACCTCGCGAAGAGGCCGCAATGCCTCGGGTGTCACGGCGTTATAATTCTTGATTTGATCCGCGATTTTATTCAATTCCAATTCCAACTTGCGCGCGCCCACATTTGCCGGGGAGCCTTTCGGCGCAGCCGCGACTAATTCCCTGCGCACCACCCTAAAACGCTCGGCGTCGATGCGCAGGGGAGGCTCGGTATTTTGGAGTCTCTGGGGATGGTCTTGAGGTCTTTGCGGCGGGAGAGGTTGCCATAATCCTCGCTATAGGCCGTCGCGAAATCCAGAAAGCAGAGGCCGACGGCGTAGACGGCCACGCTAGGATCGTAGTCAATGTCGCCGCCGGGGTCGCTCAGATGGCAGAGGCCGAGGGCTGCCTCCACGCGCTCGGAAAGAGACGGCGGCGGCTCGAAGGCGCCCTTGCCTTTCACAAGCACGCGCAACAGTTCGTACGCCGCGGGACCTTCGACGCCCACATTCTTTTTCTTGCAGCGCCGCCAGCGCCGGCACGCCAATGCGCGCCAGGCTTATGACTGCTTCGCGGCGCATGTAGCCAATCGCTTCGCGTTCTTGCGGGTCAGCCGGCAAGGGGCGTCCTTTGCGGTCGATGAATTCCGTCAGAGCTGCCAAGCGTTCCGTATCTCGTTCGAACCTGCGCTTCGTGGCTGGGTCCTTCGGATCGTCGCTGACGCTCAAGATCTTCGCCGGAAAAAATTCGCCCAGCGCCTTGGCGGCATAGAGCTTGACCGCGTCATGCTGCTTGGGGTCGCGCAGCACATAGACGAGCAAATCGCCGATGGCTTCCTGCCTGAGCTTGGCAACCGGCGGCAGCATCAAGGCGGCGTTGATAAGCGTGACGCGGCTTTTATTGTCCGTCAGGTCGCGTGCCAGCACTCTCTTGAACGTTTTGGCCAGATGGACACCCAGTTGATCGACAAACGCCCGATTCGCCTTCACCGCGGACGGCGCCAGCAAGCGCTGAATCAGTTCAATTTCCAGGTTGTCGTGCATTTTGCCGATCTGCGCCCCCAACTGGGACGGGTTTTCGTTGTCGGCATCGGTGGCCCACGTCAAACGGCCGACGAAATAGATGGCCATGGCCTCCATGATTTTTTGATCGCCCGGTCCAGTAGGCGAACCTCACCGGACATGAGCTTGGCCCGCCGGCTAAAGCTTTTGTCGTATTCCGCCTGATCTTCTTTCTTGTTGCCCACTTGTTGATTGCGCACCGGCTCATCTTTCTTGCGCTCGCATTTCCTTGAGAATGCGCCAACGGTGCAACACTGAGTGAGGCTAAGCTGCCAATAGCCAACAAGCCGATTAGTCGGCAGAAAGTCCGTGCGAACATGTTCTCTCCGCGGGAATATTCAAGTTCACGCTGATCGGTACACTCTCATCGAGACTAACAGGCGCATCTTGAAGTTGCAAGGGAGAACGCACAAACGTGTCCTGAAGTGGCGTGGGCAAGTAGAATTCACGTTTAGCCGCGGCGTGCAGGGGAACGCGGCCTCAACAGGGAGACGTCTGTGCGTTACGCCATTTGCAACGAAACCTTCGAAGGTTGGGACCACGCCCGCGTGTGTGCCCAAGTGGCGGAGTTGGGCTACCAGGGCTTGGAGATCGCGCCTTTCACGCTGGCGCCGCGCATTGGGGATGTCACCGCTAACCAGCGGCGTGACTTGCGCAACGCCGCCGAGGCGTGCGGCTTGCACATCATCGGGCTGCACTGGTTGCTGGCCAAGACGGAGGGTTTGCAACTCACCGCTGCCGATCCGGCAGTGCGACGGCGCACCGCCGATTATTTGGTGGAGCTGGCGCATGCAGCGCGCGACCTCGGCGGTGACTTGATGGTCTTCGGTTCGCCTGCCCAGCGGCGCATTCCGGCGGGCGCCAGCCTTGCCCAGGTCACCGATTACGCCGTTGACACTTTCGCCCAGCGGCGCCTCGGTTTGCAGAGTTGGATGTCACGCTTTGCCTTGAACCGCTGTCGCCGCCGGAAGCGGATTTCATCAACACCTGGCCGAGGCCCAGACCATTCTGATCAGCTGCAGCATCCGATTTTCCGCCTGCATCTGGATGTCAAGGCCATGAGCACCGACGAAGCGCCGACAACCGAGTTGATAATGCGCCATGGTCGGCACGCCGGCCATTTCCACGCCAACGACGCCAACCGCCGTGGGCCCGGCTTTGGCGCCACGCGACTTTGTGCCCATCTTCCAGGCACTTCACGAGTCCGGCTATCCCGGTTGGGTCTCGGTCGAAGTATTCGACTACACGCCCGACCCCATCACGATTGCTCGAGAAAGCATGCGATATATGAAGGCCTGCGAGGGAGCGTCGGGCGATTCTCCCCCCCTTACGAAGGGGGAGCCCGGGGGGGGTAATGCTGCGACTATCGCATACCGACCCCCCCCGGCCCCCCCTTCCTAAGGGGGGGAAAAGGGAGTGAGCCAGCGCGTGCTCATTATCGGCGGCGGCCTGGCGGGCCTGGCGGCGGCCGCGGCGCTGGCGCCGCGCGGCTTCGCGGTCACCGTGCTGGAGTCGCGCGGCCGGCTGGGCGGACGGGCCGAGCTCGTTTCAGGATCCCGCCACCGGCCAACTCGTCGACACCTGCCAGCACGTCAGCATGGGCTGCTGCACCAACCTCGCCCATTTCTGCCGCACGGTCGGCATCGACCATCTGCTCGCAGCCGCAGCCGAGCCTGTTTTCATGACGCCCGACCGCCGCATCAGCCGCTTCCGCGCCGACCCCTGGCCCGCCCCGTTTCACCTGGCCGCAGCTTTCTGCGGCGCACATTATCTCACGCCTCGGCGAAAAACTGCGCGTCGCCTGGGGCCTGGCTCGCCTCGGCGCGAGCTGCCGACGACGACGATCCGCCCTTTCTCGACTGGCTCGCGCCGCCACCGCCAAACGCCGCGCACCATCGACCGCTTCTGGGGCCTGGTCCTGGTCAGCGCCCTCAACGAGACGCCCGACCGCATCGGCCTGCGCTACGCCCGCAAGGTGTTCCTCGACGGCTTCCTGCGCCACCGGCGCGGCTTCGAGATCGAGCTGCCCGACCGTCCCGCTCGGCCGGCTCTATGGCAGGAGCTGTATCGACTGGCTGGCGAAACATGCGGTCGAGGTGCGCCTGCATCGCACGGCGTCAAGCAGCTCGCCGTAGCCGATGGCCGCGGTCACCGCGTTGGAGCTGCGCAAGGGCGAGCCGCTGGTGGCCGATTGGTATGTCGAGCGCCGTTCCGTTCGACCGGTTGCTCGATTTGCTGCCGGCCGAAGTCGTGGACCGAGCACGCTTATTTCGGCAACCTGCGCAACCTGGAAACGTCGCCGATCACCAGCGTGCACTGCTGGTTCGACCGGCCGGTGATCGACGTGCCGCATGTGGTCCTGATGGACAGCATCGGCCAATGGGTCTTCAATCGCGGCGAGTCACGACCGGGCGAACACTACGTGCAGGTGGTCGTCAGCGCCGCGCGGCAGTTTCGCGGCCTGGGGCACGACGAAGTGCAAGCGGCGGGTCGTCGAGCGAACTGCGCGCGCTCTTTCCCGAAATGCGGGCGCGCCCTTTGCTGCGGGCCCGGGTCGTGACCGAGCACGCCGCCACCTTTAGCGCCGTGCCGGGCGTGGACCGCTGGCGGCCGGCGCAGAGCTCGCCCCTGGCGAACCTTTGGTCGCCGGCGATTGGACGGCGACCGGTTGGCCCGCCACCATGGAGGGCGCCGTCCGCAGCGGCTACCTGGCCGCCCAAGCGATCCTGGCACGCGCGGGCACCCCTGCGGCACTGGTGCAGCCGGACTTGGACTAACATCAGTTCCAGCGCATGTAGTCTTTACTTGCAATCAGGCCTTAATCGCGATACAAAAAAGGAACCTTTTTAGCCGATTTTTGCGGTAAAATCTCTTTCACAGCCGGCGAAGCGCAGCGGTTATTCGGGGGGATGCTCATGGCGGACCTGTGGTACTACACCAGCGGAGGCAAGCAAATGGGGCCGGTTGGGACTGCGGAACTCCAGCGGCTGTCTGCTTCGGGAAAGCTCACGCCAACCGATCTGGTCTGGAAAGACGGAATGCCCGATTGGATTCGGGCAAGTGCGGCGCCCGAGCTATCATTTGATGACGGGCTTATCACCGCCGAGCCGGCCGATGCGGCGGGGATGCCGGATATTAGACGTAGAGCGGACGACGATCGACCACGACGAATACGGCAGCGCGATACGGTCGAATTCGACGATCATGAATATCGATCCAGCCGACGCCGGCGCCGCCGCGCCGCGGAAAAGGCCGGCATGAGTCCGGGCCTGAAAGCCGGCCTCATCATGGGCGGCATCTTTCTTCGGTATTCTGTTGCTCGGGGCCGCCATTTTCGTATCCAAGTCCCGGCGCGAGCGCCTGTTGCCTTCGCGCCGGTCAATTTCACGACCTGCGCCGCCGATTGTCATCAAGCCTCCGCCGTTCGCAATCAACAATCAACCCCCCGTCTTTCGCGGCCCGCTCACGGTGGGAGCGGAGGGAATCACATTCACCGAGCAGCTAACCAATGCCGATCCGCGCGACGTCATGCGCGGAACGCCGTGCAAGGTCTTCGCCGTTAACATGACCGCGGGCAAAACGTACACGATCCGTCACAATCGGCTCGACAACAACACGCCCCTCGATCCGTTCTTGCGGCTTGAGGACAGCAACTTCGCCCAGTTGCGCAAGACGACGACAGCGGCGGCTTTTTGAACGCGCTGTTGGTTTTCACGCCGAACCAGACGGGCGTCTATCGCGTCGTTGCCACGACGCTGATAAACAGCACGGGGGGATTTATGCTAAACATCACCGAAAAGTGAGAAAAGACCCAAGTGGGACGCTTGTGCTACGTAGCAAGTGTCCCGCTTTGGTTTTTAACCCAAATAGCTGTGCGGCACGGCTTCGCCGAGACTGGAATTGACACGCTGAGGCGGCGGTGCATCCATGTCGCGGCGTTGCGGTAGGCGCAAGGCCGAGAACAACGGCTGTAAATAGGCGCGATATTTTTTCCAGCGGCCGATCGCTCCGGTCGAGATCGGGTTGCGCACCTGAACGGTGCTGGCCGTGCGCACGACGCGCCGCGTGGAAAAGAAACTCATGCAGCGGGGATCCCAGTTCGAGTGCGCAAAAGAAAGCAAATCGCGTGTGACCTTTTCCTGATTGTGAACCAAGTCCTCGTAGCACACCTCGTGGATAGAGATGGGCAACACGTTCGACCAATGAGCCATGAGCTTTTCATAGAGCGGAAAGTAGGCGCCGATGTCGTCGAGCGACCAGGCGAAGCGCACATCCTTGAAGTTTTGGAAGTAAGCACGATGAGACAGACATCGAGCGGATCACGCCGGCAATGGATGATGCGGCGCGGGGAAACAGGGTGGCGATCAAGCCCAGGTGCAAGAAATTGTCGAGTGTCTTGATGGTCACCCGGTCGGCGCCTTGGCCCAGCTTGGCCATGCGCTCGAGGTAGTTGGCCGCCACCGCTTGGGTGACGCGCGGACTGGTGAGCAAAGGGCCGGTGTAGAGGCCCGACGGGCGCTTCCCGAGCCAAAGCGGAAATGAAGTTCGGGAACTTCGCCCAGTTCACCGGCGCCGAAGACGCGCGGGTGGCTGGCGAGAATTTGCTCCACCAAAGTGCTCCCCGAGCGCGGCATGCCGATGATGAACACCGGCAAATCCGTAGCCGTGCCCCAACCCGCGACTTGACGGAAGTAGCCGCGGTCTTGGCCGGCGATGATTCGATCAACCAAGGCATCGTGGCGCTCGGCATCGAAAGCCAGGCCCTGGGCCTCCAAGAGATTTTTCCTCAATTGATTGGCCTCGCGATAATAGCTGAAGGCTTCGTCGTGGGCACCTTGTTTGGCGTGGACGGAAGCCAGCGTGAATGCGCAAAAGCTGCGATCAAGGGCTGGCACTTGTGCCGACCGCAGGAGATTTTTCACGCGGGCCAACTCTTCGGGGCTGAATCGGTAATGTCCGGCGGCCGCCAATTCACTCAAGTTGTAGTAGGGCAGCACGTGGTCGGAATGCATCACCAAGGTGGCGCGAAATTGGGTGACCGCTTCATCCAACCGACCTTGCTCCTTGAGCGCCGTCGCCAGGTTGTTGGAGGCTTCGGGATAGCTAGGCTTGAGCCGCAGCGCCAGCCGATAATAGTCAACGGCCTCGTCCAGGTTGTCAAGCTCGTGCAGAGTCGTGGCCAGATTGTAAGCCACTTCCGGACGATCAGGCTCAAGCGTAAAAGCTTCCCGATAGGCAGCGGCGGCTTCCGGCAGTTTACCTTGTCCTTTGAGGGACGTGCCCAGATTGGTGTAGGCTTCGGCGGACGGAGGCAACAGTCGAAGCACTTCGGCGAAACATTCAGACGCCCGCCGCCACTCTCCCAAGTGCTGCAAGGCCAGTCCTAGATTGTGATAAACGACCGGAAAGTTGGGCTCCAGCCGCAAAGCATTTTCATAGGCGGCGACACCGGCGGAGCTCGCCCCTCGTCAGGTGCGCGTCTCCCAAGTTCTTCCATGCCGTTGCATCCGTTGGCGGTGAAAGTGCCGAAAGAGTCGATGAGATCATGGTCGTACCTGCAAGAATGACAAGGCAGGGCGTTAACCATGATTATTCACAAGACGGGACCGCTTGAAAATTGGCGAAGCTGAAATGGAGGTACACAAAAACACGAGTAAAAGTTCTGAAATGTCGCCGAAAGGGCAATGAGTTCCGCATCACGGCGGGGAAAAGAGATGAGCCGCGCTCCGCTAAATTGCTCGGTTGTTAAGGAACGATTAAAGAGTGCACAGCCCGTTGCGGATGGCGAATTTGGTGAGACCGGCGATCGAATGGATGTCGAGCTTTTTCATGATATTGTGACGGTGGGTATCCACCGTGCGGGCGCTGATGTGCATGGTCTGCGCGATTTCCGCGCTGGAGTTGCCCTCGGCGATCAGTTGCAGCACTTCGCGCTCCCGACCCGAGAGAACGGCCAATTCGCTGACTTCATTTTTGCCCTGGGCGCGGCGAAAATAATCGTCCATGACCAAATGCGCCAGCGGCGGGCTGAGATAGGTGCCGTTGGCCACGACGGCGTGAATGGCCGAGAGCAACTCGGAAAAAGCCACGTCCTTGGGGACGAAGCCGGCGGCACCGGCCTGCAACGACTCGAAGAGATATTGCCGATTGCTGTGCATCGACAGCATGAGGATGCGAATATGCGGCTGCTCGGCGTGAATGGTTGCGCGTCGCCTCGATGCCGTTCATCTCCGGCATGGCCACGTCCATGAGGATCACGTCGGGATCGAGCTTCTTGGCGAGCCGTATCGCTTCGCGGCCGTTGGCCGCCTCGCCGACGACCTCGATTTTGTCGGAGTTTGCAGGAGCGCGCGGACGCCGGCGCGAGAAGCGTCAAGTCCTCCACCAACAGAACTCTAATCATATGATTCAACACCAGCTTCGGGATTTTGTTCCGCTTATTACGTCGCGCGGGCCGCGTAACGCAGGGTAAGCGCTGGTCATCCACCCTCGGGATCGCTGGGGGGCGTGGCAAGCAGTTCGAGACTTCGGTCAACCAGGCGTAAGATGGGTAAAGACGCCATAGGTCTTACTAGTATATGAAGCAATTCTTAGAAACTCATTAGAAATGGACGCGCGTGCTCGGAGAGTTCCAGATTTCGACGGTAACCAAAGATGTGTTTAGACGTGCATTTCGAGAACGACGATCTTGTTGTGGCCCACGGCGTAGAGCGTCGTCTGGTCCTCGTTGAAAGCCAGATCGTGGACGTGCATGGGCGACGCTGCCCTGGTGGATGCATGGTGCTGGCGCGAAGTGTCATAAAACATGACCAGGCCGGTGTTGCCGCCGCCGACGGCACATAGCCAATCCCCGGATGGATGATATAGTGAGGCGATTGACGATGCCATTGGGGCCGGTGAATTCGGCGACGCGCTTGCGGCTAGGCCCAATCGAAGATTTCAACGCGCGATCGGCCGGACAGACTATCCACATTGCCGATTTGACCGACGCCGCCGACGGCGAGGTGCTTGCCGTCCGGTGAAAACGCCAGGCCCGCGCGCCGCCGATCGAGCGGATGCGTTGGGTCGCGTCCCAGGTGTATAGCAGAGGCGCATCCACCGCGCTGATCTGCCGGCCGGTCGCGACTTCCCAAATAATGACGTGGCCGATGCGGTCCGCGGTGGCCAAGTAGTTGCCGTCGCCGGAGAAGACGCAGTTGTAGAGCATCATGGCGAAGCCGCTGGGCGTGTGCTCGGCATGGCCGCGCAGCTCGTGCAGCCGCGCGCCGGTTTCGACATCCCAAATGCGGGCCACCATGTCGTCGCCGACGCTGGCGATTTTGGTGTTGTCCTGGGAAACCGCAATATTGCGAATCCAGCGCTGATGGGCCTCGACGGTGCGAATCACTTGACCATGGTGCCGGTCCCACCAGATGAGCCGGCCATCGTAGCCGCCGGAGATGACCACGTCGCCGGCCAAGCGCACGCTAGTGACATATCGGCCGTGATGCGCGAGCGGGCGGTCGCTGGGATTGCTCTGGCCGGCATTCAAGCTCGTGGACATTGCCGTCCGAACTCGCGACCAACAACGTTTGGCTGATTGGGCACGCGGGCCACGGCGAACAGGATGTCGGGGCGGGCGATGGTCCGCGTCGGATGGATGTTGCGCGCGGCGGGCGATCAAGAGGCCGGGATGGCGGACGTGGCATGCAAATTGCAGCCCGAGGTACTCCGAAGGCCGTGCGTCCGCACGGGCCTTCGGAGTATCAGTCGGCCACCCGAAACCTTTAAGCCAAGCACTTCCCGCACCGGCTCCGTGCCCGGTTCGGTCAGCGGAATCGGCCGAGCGCCGACGTAGTAATTCTTGCGGGGATTGATGCCCAGAGCGCGATAGATGGTGGCAAACAGCCGGGCGGCGTTGATTTCGCCGTCGACGACCTGTTGGCCGGTCGCGTCGGAGCGGCCATACACCGAGCCTCCCTTGATGCCGCAGCCGGACAGGCTGCAACTCCAGGCGGAGGCGAAATGATCGCGGCCCAATTCAGGCGTTGATGCTGGGCGTGCGGCCAAATTCGGACAGCGTCACGACCAAGCGTGTTTTTGAACAGGCCGCGCTGCTCCAGATCGTCGAGCAATGTGGACATCACGTGATCGAGCTCGGGAACCATCTCCTGATGCGTCTCGAAGTTTTGGCCATGGCTGTCCCACCAGGCCCGGCCCACGCGGACGAAGGGCACGCCCGCTTCCACCAGCCGCCGCGCCGCCAGCGCTTGCTGGCCAAACAGCGTCGGACCGTAGGCATCGCGCGTCCGCTGGGTCTCGCGGCCGATGTCAAACAAGCTTTCGCTGGCCATGATGCCACGCATGCGGCGATAGGCCTGGTTATGGCTATCGACGGCGAGCGAAGTCCGGCCCCGCTCGAAGCCGGAGCTTAGGAAGCTGCGCAAGTCCGATCGTTCCAGATGATCCTGCTCGCTGATGCCGGCACGGCGGATGTTCTGCGGGATCATGGACGTATAGAGGTCCATCGAACCGAAGCGGGCGCCGAGAAAGCCGGGATGGCCCGGCGACATGTTGCGCCCTTCGGTGGCGAAGTAGAACGAGACGTAATCGGGCACTTGGCTGGTCTCCAGGCCCAATTCACGCGCCAGGACCGCCCCGAGATCGGGATAATTGACGCTCGCCTCGCCCGCCCGGCCGCGCATCATCATCTTGGCAGCGGCGCTGTGATCGGCGTTGCGCGTGTTGAGCGAGCGAATGATCGCGGTGTCCTTGAGCCGCCGGGCCATCTTGGGCATCAATTCCGAGATGCGAATGCCGGGCACGGAGGTCTGAATCGACTGAAACGGCCCGCCGGTGACGGCGCCGGGCTTGGGGTCCCACGTTTCCAGCTGGCTGGCCCCGCCCGCGAGCCAAAGAAGGATGCAGCGCTTCTGGTTGCGGCGCAGTTCGTCCGCCACTTCGGGAGCGGCCAACGCCTGCATGGCCGTCATGTCGGCGAACATCCCCGGCCGCTCGCCGCTACGCCGGTCGCAGCCAATGTCGCCAAAAAGCCCCGCCGGCTAATGACGTGTTCGGCCGATCCGCAAAAGGGTTTCTGTGGCATAAGTTTCGACTCTCCATGTAGGACGGCTCTCCTGAGCCGTCGTGGTTCGGCGGACGGCTCAGGAGAGCCGTCCCACATATTCGCGGGCAGACCAGCGCCACTTCACTCTCAATGATTGAAGCGAAACTCCGCGCTGGTCAACAGCGCCCAGACAATCTGCTGGCAAGCCGCCGGATCGCGGTCGCCGCGCCGCTGCATGTACGAGGTCAAAGCCTGCATCTCCTCCGGCGTTGCAGCGCGGCCCAGGACCGAGCGCACCGCCAGGTCCGCGCGTCTTGCCAGATCCGCTTCGCTCGCCAACCGGCCGGCCAACGTGTGCGGTCCCTCGAAGAGCTCTTTTTGCAAAGTCTGGTTGTTGGCAAACAACATGGCCTCGCCGACGCCGACCTGGAAATTGTCACCCGGCTGAGGGAAAAAGCTGCCAGAGCTTTGCGCCGATTTCTCCAGTTCCTCCAGCCGCTTTTCCAGAGCCACTTTGTCACCAGGCAGCGTTGTCGGGTCAGCAGTCGCCAGCTTCAAAGACACCGCCATCTGCATGGGCGTCAGCGGCCTTGCCTGAGCAACCGCGAAGAGTTCTTCCGCCGGCGGTTGGCTACCCTCCCAGCGGCTGCTTCGGGCATAAGCCTGGCTCAGCACCAGCCCGCGCATGAGCCGCCGCAGATCATAATTATGCGCTTCCAGGTCGCGGGCCAGCCACTGCAAAAGCTCGGGATGACTGGGCGGATTCTCGACGTGCATCTGGTCGAGCGGCATCACCAGGCCGCGGCCGTAAAACCGATACCACAAGCGATTGACGATGGCGCGGGCGAAGAAATCATACTGATCCGGCTTGAGGACCGTTTCGACCAGCTTGGCCCGCATGCTAAACGCCGGCGGCGCCGGTTGCTTGCGTGCCTTGCGCCCTGCGTCCAGCCTGTCCTGATCTTTCTTGCGCTCGTCGCTGCTCGGTTCCTTCATGCCAGGCACATCGAAAGCGCCTCCGGTCAAGAACATCACGGGCGCCGTCTTTTCCTTGCCCTTGTTGGGAACGTATTTGACCAAGCCATAATCATGCTCGCCCAGAAAGCCGCCGATCTCGACGGTCCGGGCGAAAAAGCTCTTCATGCCGTAAAAGTGGTCCTGGGTCCACGCCGGCACGTGGGGATGATTGTGGCATTGCGCACAGCTTACGTTGACGCCGAAAGAACGTGGTGCTGGCGTCGATCGTCATGCGATTGGCGTCTTTGGCTCGCGCCTTGAGGAACTCGCCCGCACCGCGCAGCGAGGCCTCGTTTTCGTCGGGCAACATCATCTCGCGAAACATGCGATCCCAGGCCCGGTTTTCGCGGAAACAGGTCAGCAGATAGGTGTAGAGCGGCGTTCGCTTGCCCGCCTGACGCGGGTCGTCCTGGCTTTGCAGAAAGGTGAAAAACTCCTGTGCCTGGTCTCGGGCGAAGGCGGGCGAATCAAGCAACCGATCCACCAACTCGGCTCGTTTGCTAGCCGCCGGCGCCGCCAAATATGCTGCTGTCTCGGCGATGGTAGGAATGCGGCCATTGAGATCGAGCGTGACGCGGCGAATGAACGTGGCATCATCGGCGGGATAGGCCGGTTCGATCTTCGCCTCCTTAAGGGCGGCTGCGATGTAATGATCGATGACCTGCTCGATAGGCTTATCCGCCGGCAGCAGCTTGGCAGCCTCGTCCGCGCGGACAGAAGCGACGCACAGCAAACTCACCAGCAAAGCCAAGCGCGTGAACATTGGCGGAAAGCCTCGATTGTAAAGTGTCCCGGAAAGGCAGGCAGGCAGGCAGACTTTACAATAAGGCTTATCGGCGGACGACGCAAGAAAAACTTTTGAATTGACGACTTAGAATACTAGCCACGGATCGAACACGGATAAAAAAGAGATGAATGGTAGAATTGTTTGGTCTGAGATTCCTTATGTTATCCGTGGTTGATCCGTGTTCCATCCGCGGCTACGCTTGCGGTTTTAATTTCCCAACAAGTCGTCGGCGATCTCATCCCAATTAACGTCGAAGAAGACTTCGTTCATCAGCTCGCGATAGATGCCGGTGGCTTGGGGCGGGATGTCCTTGCGGATTTCCTCTTGGAGTTGGAGCGTCAATTGCCGGGCGGCCTCGCGCTCGATGGTTGAGCCGTTCTCCTTGACGTTTTTCGACCAGCGGGCGGCCTCGCGCTGGTCCTCGGCTTGCTTTTTCCAGTATTGATTGACCTTGGCATCGTGATAGAGCCAATCGTTGACGACCTTGGTGGCCGGGCTGCTTTTGCGTTTTTGACCGAACGCGCGCCGGCCGCGTCCAAGCGCCACTTGCTCTTCCAGAGGCACACTTCCGCTGTTGATGCTCTCATACGTCGAGCCGGAGCGCGACGGCTTCTTGCTGGGCCCGAATCAGGCGAGCCCATCGGATCGGAGAAATAATCCGACACCGACCGCCGAATCTTTTGGTCCTGGCCGCAAATCCACATCACCAGAAAGAACGCCATCATCGCCGTCACGAAGTCGGCATAGGCGACCTTCCAAGCTCCTCCGCCCCCTTTGCCCGCCAAAGTATACCCCCGTAGGTCCCGCCTGCCGGACGGGACCTGTCACGTGCAAAACCATGACTTAGTTGCTGCGTCGCGCGTTCAGAGGTCCCGCCCGGCAGGCGGGACCTACTAGGCTGCTTCTTCCATGATCTTGGTCATTTCCGTCTCCGCCGGCCGGCAATCGGTGCCGACGACGCGGAGGACGCGGTTGAGCACCTCACGCGGATTTTCGCCCGCGCTCATGGCCACGACGCCCGAGACGATGGAGTGGAAGAATGTCGCTTCGATCTCGCCGAAATATTCCAGACGTGCTGCCAGCGGGCCCAAGTAGCCATACGAGATCAAGATGCCCAAAAACGTGCCGACGAGAGCGGCACCGACCTTGTGGCCAATCTCGCTGGCCGGGCCGTCGATGGCGCCCATCGTGATGACGATGCCCAACACAGCGGCGACGATGCCGAAACCCGGCATGGCGTCGGACGTTTTGCTCAGAACCGCGACGGCGGCATGATGCTCGCGTTCGATCACCTTGATTTCCTCGCCCAGCGCGGACGTAAGCGCGGCAGCATCGGTGTTGCCTTCCAATATGAAGTAAAGCGCCTTGCTCAAAAAGTTCATGATGTGATGGTTCTTGCTGATGCGCGGAAACTTCTGAAAGATCGCGCTTTCGTGGGGATTGCCGAGGTGCGAGTCCAGCGACAACAGGCCGTCGCGGCGAATCATCTTGGCTAGCGTGTTGAATAGGCCGAGCAGCTCGACATAGGCGGCCTTGTTGTACGGCGAGCCTTTGAGGAACTGAAGCAAGCCGCGAAAGAGGTCGCCCAAGACCTTCCGGGGCGCCATGATGAACATGGCACCGAGCGAGGCGCCGCCAATCGTGATGAACTCGGAAATGTGGATGAGCGCCGCCACATGGCCCCCGGCCATGGAGAAGCCGATGAGGATCGAGGCGAGAACGAAGATGCTGCCGAAGATCACCGCCATCCATCACCCCGATGTGAAGAGCCAAATGCAATGCAAGGGTAATGGGGTTGTCGAGATTATGGCGGGGGACTTGCGTGGAATGGAAACCGCGTGGTCGGATTTGGCGGATTTATGTTCCGATTTTGACAACTATAGGCGACGCACTGGCGAGCGGGGGCCTCAGCCCCTGATTCTTTTGCGCCTCTCACTTACGCGGCGCCCCACGAATCAGGGGGTTAACGCGCTGGGTGCCATAGTTTGCCGGTACTCCGGCTAACTATGCTTTACCCAAGAGATATCCATGGCGGTGCCTCATCCTCCTTAATAAGGATCCAGAAACCAGCAGCGGGGTACGGAATCAAACATAGTTAGCCGGAGTACCGGCAAACTATGGCACCCAAACGCCGGGTTATGACATTTGTACCAAGGAATTGGCAGGAGCGATAAGTCCGTGGGGCACGTTTTCAACGTGCCCGCTAGCGTCCGGCATGTTGGAAACGTGCCCCACCGTCCTCCGCAGCCCAGATTCAATTCCCCTTTTTCCGCGGCGGCAATGGCGCTTGTTGCGGCGCGCTGCGCAACACGAAGAAAAACGGCAGCGTTTTCATCCCCTCTTCGGATATCAGCATGCGCACGTTGATCTCCGCCCCTTTGGCTTCGAGTTGCATGCTGTTGAACATGCTTTTCAAATCTTCGGGATTGATCCCCGGAATAGGCAACGCCGGCGCTTTGTCAAGCGAATTGATCGCATCCATCCGCAACTTGCTGGCGACTTGGATGAACATCTTCGCCTGGGCCTCATCCTCCATGGCGCCCTTGAGGACGAAATCGAGCCCCGTCGCGGCAGGTTGCACATAGGCGATGACGCTCTTGGGCATCGAGCCGAAGGGCTGCGCAGCGCCGCGGCGGATGTCTTCGGGTAGATCGCCAGCAAAATATCCGACGGCACCTGCTGGGATTTTCGCCAGCGGCGCCTTTAGAGCCGCAGACGGGGCTGCCTTTTCCTTCTTTTCACGCACCGCCAAGACCTGTTCAACTACCGCGTCGTGGTCATTTTCTCCTTGCGCGTCGTTAGCCGCAATTAATAGATCCCGGTCGCCGATGAACGCAAAGGCCGGTCCTGACCGTGTAGGGTCGTTTTTCACGACAAGAATGCTTACGCCATCCTGATCTTTGTGCGCCTTGGCGTCCAAGCTGACTTTTCTTAATAGTTCCGGAATCCACACGGGATTAAAGCGACCGGAAAGCCGCCCGAAACTGCGGCGCTTCCCATTGCCATCATCACTTATGGCAAATGTCACCCGGCGAATCTGCACGTTTCCCAGCCTGTCCACGACTTGGTAAAACTCCTTCTTGGCTTCCGGCGGCATTTGTTTCAACATCTCCTGTGCGAACCGTCCTTGCGAGCCACCGCCCGAGCCGCGCGCTGTTCCATACCTCCAACGAACGTAACCGCTTCGGGAAACCAGGCAAGCCCTTCCTCCCGGCTGCCGAGCGCCGGCAATGCCGGCGGCTTGCCGCCATCAAGGTGGGCCAGCGTCCGCTGGGCATACTCCCTCGCGAACCCCTGTTTATCATGTGCCTTGCTCCCCGTGGCGATGTCTTCGATTACCTTTCGCTGAGTTGCGTAATTGGCGCTTTTCTTGAAGTTGGCGTCAGCCCCAAGCGTGCGCAAAGCCAAAAGTTGCGCGATCTGCGCTTGACCAGTGACTGGGTCAGTGGCGGCTAGTGCCACCATCTTGTCGGTCGTCACTTCGATGCCGTGCGCTTTGAAGTAGTCTTGGGGCGATAGCATCGACACCAGATCGGTCGGCTGCCCGGCGGCGCTCATCATCAAAAATAACAGAACCTGCATTCCACCAATCGACGCCATGGTGCACCTCGCAATTGGGTTGTCGGACGTCACAACGCTTATGTCGTAACGTAACAGGGATGTGAAGCGCGACAACAAAAATCGCGCGGCGAGCGGGGGGCGTAAGCCCCCTGATTTTTTTTCAGTCCCCCTGATTCTCCTTGTGCATAACAGAATCAGGGGGCTGACGCCCCCCGCTCGCCTTGGTGGGTTGATACAATCGCAGTATGACCATGACGCGCGACGAGTTGGCCGAGAAATATCTCGCTCAGTTGCCCTATGCCCCCTATCCGGTTCAGGAAGACGCGCTGCTCGCCTGGTTCACGGCGGAGCAGGGGGTCTTGGTCTGCGCACCGACCGGCACGGGCAAGACGCTGATCGCCCAGGCGGCCCTGTTCGAGGCGCTGCACACCGGCAGCACCGCCTATTACACGACGCCGCTGATCGCCCTGACCGAGCAAAAATTCCAGGAGATGCAGGCGAGCGCCGTCCGCTGGGGTTTCCAGGCGAGCGATGTCGGCCTCGTCACCGGCAATCGCCGCGTCAATCCGGACGCGCGCATCCTTGTCGTCGTCGCGGAGATTTTGCTCAATCGCCTCTTGCACCCGGCCGCGTTCGATTTCGCCAATGTCTCGGCCGTCGTCATGGACGAATTCCACAGCTTCGCCGATCAGGAACGCGGCATCGTCTGGGAATTGTCGCTGGCGCTGCTTGCCGCAAGCACATCCGCCTGTTGCTTCTGTCGGCCACCGTCGGCAATGCGGTCGAATTCCTCAATTGGCTCGAGCGCTGCCATGGCCGCAAGGTGCATTTGGTCGAGAGCAAGGACCGCAAAATCCCGCTGACCTATGAATGGGTGCCCGATCAGTTTCTCAACGAGCAACTGGTGCTGATGGCCAAGGGGGACGGCCACACCCGCAAGATGCCG
The DNA here is from genome assembly GCA_963750865.1 of uncultured Planctomycetota bacterium. Taxonomy (GTDB): domain Bacteria; phylum Planctomycetota; class Planctomycetia; order Gemmatales; family Gemmataceae; genus CAVVSQ01. The sequence goes on along the minus strand of CAVVSQ010000001.1, from coordinate 894,376 downwards.
GCGCTGGTGTTTTGCTTCAATCGCGACGAGTGCTGGAGCGTGGCCGAGCAGCTCAAGGGCTTGCCGCTCCTGGCCGAGCATCAGAAAGCCGCCGCTGCACGCCGAGATCAACAAGCTCGACTGGACGCAGGGCGTCGGGCCCAAGATGAAGCAGCTTCTGCACCGCGGCGTCGGCGTGCATCATGCGGGGCTGTTGCCCAAGTATCGCCGGGTCATGGAGGAGTTGTTCGAGCGCAAGCTGCTGGCCGTGGTGATTTGCACGGAAACGCTTGGCCTCGGGCATCAATCTGCCGGCGCGGTCGGTGGTGCTGTCCACGCTCGTCAAAGGGCCGGCGGGCAAGCAAAAGCTGGTCGATGCCAGCACGGCCCAGCAAATTTTCGGCCGGGCCGGTCGGCCGCAATTCGACGACAAGGGCTATGTGTTCGCGCTGGCGCATGAGGATGACGTCAAGATCCTGCGCTGGAAAGAGAAGTACGATCAGATCCCCGAGACGACGCGCGATCCCGGGCTTCTCAAGGCGAAGAAGGCCCTCAAGCGCAAGAAGCCGAACCGCAACGAGACGCAGGCCTATTGGAGCGAAGGCCAATTCAAGCAACTGCAAGGCGCGCCGGCCGGCAAGCTCTACAGCAAGGGCAATCTGCCCTGGCGGCTGCTGGCGTATCTGCTCAAGATTTCGCCGGAAGTCTCGCTGGTGCGCGGCGTGTTGCGAAAGCGCCTGATGGATGAGCCGCGCATCGCGGCGCAGGAGAAGAACCTCGACCGGATGCTGCGGATACTCGCCGCCGGGGGCTTCGTGACGCTTGACGCCCGAGCCGCCCAAACCGGAGGAGGAGAATCCGCCGCCGTATGTCGCCGCTGCAGGCCACGCCGACGCCCGCGCTTGACAAGCTGCTGGTATTTCGCAGCGTGCATCCGCTTTACGCGCGCATTTCTGCTCGAGCACCTGGGCATCGCCGACCGCGACGAGCGCCTGCAGGCCCTGGAGAGCGTGTTGGAGCTGCCGAGGCCGCTGTTGCGCTTTACGCGCGTGCCGTTCCCGGAAGATTTGCCGCCCGGCCCGCTTGGCGCACGAGCGCCTGGATGAAGAACTGATCCGGCGCGGCCTGATGCTCGCCAAACCGGAGCCGAAAACGGGCGACGAGGAAGAAGACGATTATGTCCCCTGGCGGGACGAGGTCGTTCGGCCACCGACACTGGCGGAAAAACTGCGCCTCTTGTTCGACGCGCTCCATCCCGACGTGACGGATGTGAACACGCAATCGGTATGGGCGGCGTCGGAGCTATTGCGCTTCGAGGGGAACTTCAACAAGTATGTGCAGTCGCGCGATCTCGTCAAGCAGGAGGGCATCGTCTTTCGCCATATCCTGCGCCTGATTCTGCTGTGCGGCGAGTTCGCGCAAGTTTGCCCCAAGGACACCACGCCCGAAGCCTGGCAAGCCGAGATGCGCGACATCAGCGAACGCCTCACCGCCAGTTGCCGCGAGGTCGATCCAGCCAGCACGGAGGAGATGATCGAGAAGGCGCATGCGGCGGATGTGGTGGAGGGAGAAACACCTCCTCCCCCCCTTACGAAGGGGGGCCGGGGGGGGGGTTGATGGCACGCCACAAGAACCCCCCCCGCCCCCCCCTTCGTAAGGGGGGAGCAAATTCAAACTTCCTCGTCCTTCGGCTCTTATTCCCATTTCCATTCCCGCACCTCCGGCATGTCGTCGCCGTATTTGCGGACGTACGCTTTATGCTCGATCAGCTTGTCGCGACAGGCCTGCTTGATGTAGGCGACACCGGAGCCCAGAGTGGGCACGCGATCGACCACGTCCTCCACCAAGTGATAGCGATCCAGCTCGTTGAGGACGACCATGTCGAACGGCGTCGTGGTCGTGCCTTCTTCCTTGTAGCCACGGACGTGCAGATTGTGGTGATTGGTGCGGCGATAGGTCAAGCGGTGGATGAGCCAGGGGTAGCCGTGGAAGGCGAAGATGATGGGCCGATCTTTGGTGAAGAGATCATCGAAATCGCGGTCGGCCAGGCCGTGCGGATGCTCGCTGGCCGGCTGCAGCTTCATGAGATCGACGACGTTGATCATGCGAATTTTCAGGTCGGGCAGTGCCTTGCGCAGAATGGCTGATGGCGGCCAAAGTTTCCAGCGTCGGCACATCGCCGGCGCGAGCCATGACGACGTCCGGCTCGCCGCCTTTATCGTTGCTGGCCCACTCCCAGATCCCGATGCCGGCCGTGCAATGTTTGGTCGCCTCGTCCATGGTGAGCCAAACCGGCGCCGGCTGCTTGCCCGCGATGACGACATTGATGTAGTTGCGGCTGCGCAGGCAATGATCGGTGACCGATAGCAGCGTGTTGGCGTCCGGCGGCAAGTAAACGCGGATGACCTCCGCCTTTTTGTTGACGACATGGTCGATGAAGCCGGGATCCTGATGGCTGAAGCCGTTGTGGTCCTGCCGCCAGACGTGCGACGACAGCAGGTAATTGAGGGAAGCAATCGGCCGGCGCCAGGGGATATGGCGGGTCACTTTGAGCCATTTCGCGTGCTGATTGAACATCGAGTCTATGATGTGAATAAACGCTTCATAGCATGAGAAGAAGCCGTGTCGGCCGGTCAAGAGATAGCCTTCGAGCCAACCTTCACATTGATGCTCGCTGAGCATTTCCATGACCCGGCCATCCGGCGCCAGATGGTCATCGATCGGCAGGATGGTGCCGGTAAAGGCGCGGTTGGTGATCTGGAACACGTCTTGCCAGCGATTGGAGTTGAACTCATCGGGACTGAACAGGCGAAAGTTCTTGGCGTCCATATTCAGTTTCATGACATCGCGCAGGAACGTCCCCATGACCTTGGTCGCTTCGGCATTGACGGAGCCTGGAGCGGGCACATCGACACGCGTAGCTACGAAAGTCGGGCAGCTTCAAATCCCTGAGCAAGAGCGCCGCCGTTGGTGTGGGGATTGGCGCTCATGCGTCTTTCACCGTTGGGAGGCAGGTCGGCGAGTTCCGGCATGAGCTTGCCGGTTTGTCGAAAAGTTCCTCGGGTTTGTAGCTTTTCAGCCACGTTTCGAGAATCTTGACATGGCCCGGCTTGGACATGTCGCCCATCGGCACCTGGTGCGAACGCCAATAACCTTCGGTGATCTTGCCATCGACCTCCTTGGGCCCGGTCCAACCCTTGGGGCTGATGAGGACGATCATCGGCCACATGGCGACGCTTGCGGAAGCCATGGGCGCGGGCGTCCGCTTGAATGCGCTTGATTTCGGCGATGACTTGATCGAGCGTCTGCGGCCATGAGCTCGTGCATCGTGGCAGGCTCATGTCCCTCGACGAAATAGGGGACGTAGCCATAACCCTTCATGAGGTCGGTCAATTCCTCGCGGCTGATCCGCGCGAGCACGGTCGGGCTGGCGATCTTGTAGCCGTTGAGGTGCAAAATCGGGCAGCACGGCGCCGTCGCGGACGGGATCGAGGAACTTGTTGCTGTGCCAGCTGGTGGCAAGCGGCCCGGTCTCAGCTTCGCCGTCGCCGATGACGCAGGCGACGATGAGATCGGGATTGTCGAAGACCGCGCCATAAGCGTGCGACAGCGAATAACCCAGTTCGCCCCCTTCGTGGATGGAGCCGGGCGTTTCGGGGGCGACGTGGCTGGGGATGCCGCCGGGAAAGCTGAATTGCGTGAACAGGCGCTTGAGGCCGTCTTCATTTTGGCTGATGTTGGGATAGACTTCGCTATACGTCCCTTCCAAATAAGCATTGGCCACCAGCCCCGGTCCGCCGTGACCGGGACCGGAGATATAGAACATGTTCAGGTCTTGATCTTTGATGACGCGGTTGAGATGGACATAGATGAAGTTTTGGCCCGGCGTCGTGCCCCAATGGCCGAGAAGCCTCGGCTTGATGTGCTTGAGTTCCAATGGCTCATGCAAAAGGGGATTGTCGAAGAGATAGATTTGCCCAACCGACAGATAGTTCGCCGCCCGCCAGTAGGCATCCATCTTGCGGGCCAGGTCCGGTGACAATGCGCTTTCCATGGCGAGTCTCTCTTGGTGGTCGTGATTTTTCGATGCTGTTGTTTTAGAGGATGACTGGGCAATGTCGCCTATCGCAGTGATCCGCGGGATTCGGAGTACCTCATCCCGCGGCTTGAGGTTTCCAACTGCATTCCCAAGCCGCGGGATGAGGTACTCCGAATCCCGCGGATGTGCAACGTAACCGTTATGGGCGAAGTCTCCAAAGGTAATCTGACCGACCTGCGTGCCGCCTTGGCCGGCGCGATCAACGGCGAAGTGCGCTTCGATCGTCTGGATCGTGCCCTCTATTCGACCGATGCCAGCGTCTACCAGATCGTGCCGCTTGGGGTTGTGCTGCCCAAGAGCGTGGACGACATCCGCGCCACGCTGGCAATCTGCGACCGCTTCGGCGTGCCGCTGATCGCGCGCGGCGGCGGCACTTCGCAGGCCGGCCAATGCATCGGCGCAGGTGTGATCTTGGATTGTTCCAAGTATTTCCACGAAATCTTGGAATTCAATGCGAGCGAGCGCTGGGTTCGCGTTCGACCCGGCTGCGTGCTGGACGATCTGAACCAGCATGTGCGTCCCGCCGGTCTACAGTTCGCGCCGGACATCTCCACGGCCAACCGCGCCACCATCGGCGGCATGATCGCCAATAATTCGTCCGGCACCCATTCCATCATCCATGGCAAAACCATCGATCATGTGCTGGAACTCAGCGTTCTTTTGGCGGACGGCAGCGTCATCGACGCTCGACCGATAGCGCCTGCGGAGTTGACGCAAAAACTGCGGCGAGAGGATCACGAGGGGGCGTGTTATCGCGCCATTCAACAACTGGCGGACACGCACGCCGGCGAGATCGAACGCCGCTTCCCCAAGGTCCTGCGGCGCGTCGGCGGCTATAACCTCGATCGTTTCGTGAGCAACTCGTCCCATTTCAACTTGGCCGATCTCTTTGTCGGTTCCGAAGGAACGCTCGGAATCGTTTTGGAGGCCAAGCTGCGGCTGGTGGGCGTTGCCGCTCACAAGGCCCTTTTGGTCGTGCAGTTTGCCGACTTGCTCGAATCCCTCGCGGCGGTGCCAAGCATTTTGGCGCACCAACCGGCGGCGGTCGAAGTCATGGATCGCTTTATCCTGAATGCCACCAAGCTCAATGCCGACGCGGCCCGCTTGCGCGATTTTTTGGAGGGCGACCCAGGTGCTATCCTTATCATCGAGTTTTACAGCGATACTTCGGCCGCTTTGCCGGGGCGGCTTGCCGATCTTGAAAGCGATCTGCGCAGCCGTTGCTTTGGCGATCATTTCTTGCATGCCACTGAGGCCGGCGCAAGCGCGCATCTGGAAGTTGCGCACGCTCGCCCTGGGCCTGTCGATGGCCGAGAAAGGCGACGCCAAGGCCATCTCGTTCGTCGAGGACAGCGCCGTCGCCCCCGAGCGCCTGCGCGACTATATCGCCGAGTTTCAAGGCGTCATTGCCAAGCACGGCACCACCAGCGGCGTCTACGCACATGCTTCGGTCGGCTGCCTTCATGTGCGGCCGGTCATCGATCTCAAGACCGACTCAGGGCGTGCGAGCGTTTCGAGGCCATTGCCGAGGAGGTGTCCAGTCTTGTGCTCAAATACGGCGGGGCGTTGTCCGGCGAGCACGGCGACGGACTGGTGCGCAGCCCCTTTCAAGAAAAGATGTTCGGCCCGACGCTTTATCAAGCCTTCCGCACCATAAAGCAAACGTTCGATCCGCGCAACCTTCTTAATCCGGGCAAGATCGTCGATGCCGCGGCCGGTGACGGCGAACCTGCGCTATGGTGCCAGCTTATCAAACACCGGAAGTGGCCACGACCTTCGACTTCGGCGCTGACGGTGGTCTCACGCGCGCCGTGGAATTGTGCGCCGGCGTGGGGGAATGCCGCAAAAAGCGCGGCGGCACGATGTGCCCCTCGTATCAAGCGACGCGCGCGGAAGTCCATAGCACGCGCGGCCGAGCGAATACGCTGCGCCTCGCCCTTACCGGCCAACTGGGCCTCAATGGTTTGACCGATCCCGCAGTGCAAGCGGCGCTTGATCTGTGCCTCGAATGCAAAGCCTGCAAAACGGAATGTCCCACCAACGTCGATATGGCTCGGCTCAAAGCCGAAGTTCTGCATCACCATCACCGCGAGCACGGCTTGCCGCGCCGCAATTGGTTCTTTGGCAACGTCGCGGCCATCAGCAAATGGGGCTGCCGGATGGCCCCCGTTTCCAATTGGTGGACCAGCAGCCGACTGAGTCGCTGGCTCAACGAAAAGCTGCTGAACATTGATCGCCGCCGCCTGCCGCCGGCATTCGCCAACCAGGCGTTCGTGCGCCATGCGGCCAATCAAAGCAAGCCACGTGCCGGCGAGCACAGCGTTTTGCTGTTCGCCGACACGTTCACAAACTTTTATGAGCCTCACATTGGGGTCGCAGCTTTGGAATTGTTGCGTTGTTTCAATCATGTCACGGTCCCCAACGACCTCCAATGTTGCGGACGCCCGCTGATCTCCAATGGCATGCTCACCGCGGCAGTGTCGCACGCCGGGCACAACGTCGAACGTCTTTATCCATGGGCCAGTGAAGGCAAGCCGATCGTCGCCTGCGAGCCAAGTTGCCTTCTGACGATCAAGGATGATTACCCAGCCCTGCTGCGCGCCGAACTCCAAAAAAAGGCCCGAGTGGTCGCAGCGCAATGCTTCACGTTCGAGGAATATCTGGAGCGAGCCGGCACTTCGTTGACGTTCCAACCGGGCCCGGCGCGGCTTCTCTTCCAGGGCCATTGCCATCAATGCTCGCTCGTGGGCACCGGACCGACGCTGCGGCTCTTGAGCCGCATCCCGGGGGCCGAAGTGATTGATCTGGATGCCGGCTGCTGCGGCATGGCTGGCTCCTTCGGCTATGAAAAGGAACACTACGAAATTTCGCGGCTCGTCGGCGAACAGCGTCTGTTTCCCGCCCTGCGCCAGGCCGATCCCAACGCGGTGATCGTATCGCCCGGCTTTTCCTGCCGCTTGCAAATCGCCCATTTCCTGAGGCGCCAAGCCGTCCATCCCGCCTCGCTGCTCGCATCCCTCCTCCTCCCACCCTCGTTACGAGGCTCCGCCTCGTAACGCGCTGCCCGGCAGGCTCCGCCTGCACGAAGATGGCGCCGGCGATCCGCGGGATTCGGTGTGCCTCACCCCGCGGCTTGGCGGATCCACGTACAATAACAATGGGAACCAGGAAAGGATGTGTGCCATGCCCGATCTCATTGATGAAATCCAGGCGCTCAAGAAAAGCAAGAACGCCACCATCCTGGCCCATTATTACCAGGAAGGCGACATCCAGGAGCTTGCGGATTTCACCGGCGACAGCCTCAAGCTGGCCCGCGCGGCCACCACGGTCCAGACCGACACCATCGTCTTTTGCGGCGTGCATTTCATGGCCGAGACCGCCAAGATGCTCAACCCCGACCAAGCGCGTTCTATTGCCCGACCTTCAGGCCGGTTGCAGTCTGGCCGAGAGTTGCCCCGCGGACAAGCTCTATCGCTATCAAGAAATGCTCCGCGCCAACGGACGGAAATTTCAAACGGTGACCTACATCAATAGCACCGCCGCGGTCAAGGCCCTGTCCGATTGGGTCGTCACGTCCGGCAACGCCGAGGACATCATTCGCCGCGTGCCCGCCGAGCAAGAGATACTGTTCGTTCCAGATCGGCACTTGGGCCAATATCTCCAGGAGATCACGGGCCGCCCGATGATCTTGTGGGACGGCGCCTGCATGGTGCATGAGATTTTCAGTGTCGGCGATTTGTTGGCCCTCAAGAAGCAACTACCCGAGAGCATCACGCTGGCGCATCCCGAGTGCCCGACCAACATTCGCGAGCACAGCGATTTCGTCGGCGGCACCGAGGGGATGATCAAATACGTCGCCGGCTTCCCCGAGCCGCGCGATTTCCTGGTCGCCACCGAGGCCAACATGATGTGGCAACTGCAAAGCAAGTTCCCCAGGCACCGCTACCATCCGGTGCCCGGCATCACCTGCGCCTGCAACAAATGCCCCCACATGGCCCGCAACACGCTGGAGAAACTCCGCGATTGCCTGATAACCGGCCAGCCCGAAATCACCTGGCAACCGGCGTTCGCGAAGGCAAGCGAAGTGTTGACGCGTAGCCTCCTCAATTAATCTGGCGAGCGGGGGGCGTCAGCCCCCTGATTTTTGGAACTCAAAACAGGGGGCTGACGCCCCCCGCTCGCCTTGCTTGGTGACTAAATGCCGCTCGTCCCCCATTGCTTCTTGTTCCGCGTGACGCATCCCTGTCACTACATAAAAAAGATGCCGCGTGCTCACGCCGACGATTTGCTCGCGTTGGCCCCCGATTGCCTCATCGACAATTTCGCAGCCATGGATGAGAAGCACAACTTCGCCGACGTGTACTTGGCATGGAATGAATTGGGCCTGGGCTTGCAGGTGGACGTTCGCGGCAAGGAAAACATCCCGCAAGGTGATGCCGCCCGGCCGCGCGCTTCCGACGGCGTCACGTTATGGCTCGACACTCGCGACGCCCGCGCCGGCCATCGCGCTAGCCGCACTTGTCATCAGTTTCACTTGCTGGCATCCGGCGGCGGCCCGGATCGCGATGAGCCCACGTTCGTGCAAACCAAGATCAACCGCGCCCTCGAGGATGCCCCCTTGCGCCGGCCGGTAGCGTGCCCCTCAAAGTCCAAACCCGCAAGAACGGCTATCGCCTCGAAGCCTTTCTGCCCGAATCAATTCTCCACGGCTACGATCCCCAAGAGCATCCCCGCCTCGGCTTCTTTTACTCCATCCGGGATGACGAACTGGGCGAGCAAGTCTTGAGCATCGGCCCCGAGTTCCCATTCTGGGAAGACCCAAGTTTGTGGAGCGTGCTGGAATTGACGAAGTGATGGTGTCAGAATTCTGTATCAAATCGCGGCCTGACTGGATGACTGGCATCGGCATCAACTTGGACCCGCAGATCGAAGAAAAGGCCAAAAGACAAAAACGCGAAGTAACTTCGATTCTTCGTTCTTGGGTGGCACGCCCTGAGGTACTCCGAAGGGCGTGTATGGATGCGAGGTCACGCCCTTCGGAGTACCTCAGGGCGTGCCACCCAACGCAACCCGCCTTTTTTTGCCTCGGAAATCCTAAACCGTCGTCCGTGGAGTGCCAGTCGCATCGTGCGGCGTGCTGCGCATCAATTCATGGACGCGCCGGTGATGGTGATACGCCAGCCCCAAAAAGGCGATGCCCAGGCCGATGATGGCGACGCAGGTCAAGAACACCAGGATAAAGACCAGCGGTCTGTCCATTTGGTAAAGGTGCATCAGGACCGGATCGCCTTCCTTGGTGACGTTTTCCAGGCTGCTGTGATAGCGTGTGCCGAAGCCCAGAGCGGTCAGGCCCAGGCCGATGACCGCTCCGGCAGTGATGATGGCCCCGCAAAGTGCGCGCATGTTAGAGTCTCCTGTTTCACATATGTTTCGCTAAGCGCCGGCTGCGCCGACGCCGGGATATTTGTCACATGCCGAATTGCCGCATGCAGCCGCCGAACACCAGCAGGATGCCGGCAAGTATGATGATGCAGCCGCTACAGCCGCAGTGAGGCCAGGCGCCGTATTGGCCCATGGGACTCATGCCGCCATAGCCGCTGCCACCGCCGCCGAAGAAGCCACCGCTGCCGAAAAGTGGTCCGCCACCCATGCTCATGATATTTCCTTTCGCGTTGGAATGTCCCACCAAACCGTTGAACGCCAATGATTGTTAACGCGTGCTCGCCGGCGCGATGCGGCCTTCATCAAACGCCTTTTTGCCGGCCATCGCCTGCGGCACCCATTTCTGAAAATCGCGGACGCGCTGGGCGCCGCTGGGATGATCGGAAAGAAACTCCGGAATGCGGCCCGACGCGCTGTGTTGCTCCATGATCTGCCAAAAGCGAATTGCTTCCTCCGGGTTGTAGCCGGCGAACGTCATCAGAAAGAGACCGATGTGGTCGGCCTCGGATTCCTGGGCGCGATCATACGCTTTGCCGCGTAGAAAGCTAACGTGGCCAAACTCGTCCCACGCCACCCGTTCGCTGGCGTGGTGCGCCAGCGCATGGGCCATTTCATGGCCCAGGACCGCGGCGACTTGATCGTCGTTCTGAGCAATAGCCAGGATACCGGTGTAGACGATCATCTTGCCGCCGGGAAGGCAGAAGGCGTTGATCTGCGGATCGCGCACGACGTTGACTTCCCAGTCGAACTGGTAGCCGCGTATATGCAAATTGATCTCGCGCTGCAATGGCTCGATCCCCACAGCCCGGATCAGCTTGCCGGCGATATAGCGGACCCTGCGTGTTTGCGGATCGTCGGGTGGCAGGATGCGGCCGCGATCTTCTGACAACACTTTCAGATAGGCCTGGCGACCCAATTCCAGTTCTTGCTCGGGGGAGAGAGCTAGCCGCTGCTGGCGATGCCCCGGCCCCTCGCCGCCGCGTTGTGCGGGCTCAAAGTCGCTGCCGCAGCCAGGCAGCGCCAAGGTGGCGCCTACGCTTAGGAAAACAATCAGGCGTAAAAACTTTGGCTTCATTGCGTCATACTTCTCAAGAAACCGGAAGTTCCCGGGTGCCATGCCCACCGCATTTTGGGTGGGCATGTGGACATCGAGCCCATTTGGAAACAATTTCGATGTCAGTTGCGCCACCGCGAGAGATCCCCATGCCCACCCAAATGCGGTGGGCATGGCACCCTTAGTCCTGTTCTGGGACGCCGTTCACCAATCACTTTTATTGTTTTGTTTTGCCGTGCGTTCTCATCTCCATGAACCTGAACGCTCCAAAGCCGACATCGGTCAGCGGCTTGGCACAATTCGCAAGCACGACCAAGGCTATCTCACCGTCTTTTTGAAAACCAACAAAGGCGGCGTGTCCGCCTGTTTCGCCGGTATGCCATAGCGTGCATGCGCCGGATGCCTTTCGCTGAAATTCCCAACCCAACGTCTCAGGCCGTTGCCGCTTGCGGTCGTTGGCCGACGCAAACCACGCGATCAGCAAACAAGCGGCGGCGTGCACAGGGGCGTTAAAGTCGTCGCCGAATAATAGTGTGCCTCCGGCCGTCTGCACGAATGTCGCCAATAACCCAGGCCAAAGTCCGCCATAAAGCCCCGCCGACAACACCGGCGTAAAGAAGCAAGGCACGAACCAGCCGGTCGCCGGCATAATAGGGAAGTACCATAGGGCTGCAAGGGCCAGGGCGCACATTGCCAAAGCTGCGACAAAACCCAAGGGCCAGGCCGCCAGGTGCCCCGATTTGGGCCCCGGCGTCGTGGTTAGCTCCATCGCTTCGACAAGCCCGCCTTTTTTTTTCAGGTGCGCTCGCACAAACGCAAGCAAATCATGTGCCGTGGACCGCAGTCCGCCCGCGCCAACAAGGGCTCCCATGTCCCACGGTTTCACCGGTTGGCCTGAAACCGAATGCCCCTGGATGAAGCGGGTCTGTTGTTCAGGCGTCAGGTTCACCGCTGTATCCGGCATTTCCAGTGGGACGCCAAATGCGCTCCTGGATGAGTTCCGGGAGCTCTTTCTTTGCTGCCAAGCTCAACACGTGCCCCAAGAGGCCCATGCCGAGATTGGAGAAGTAGCGCCGCCAGCCAATCGGACGCCTAAGCTGAAACGTGTTCAAAAAATCATAAAGATGCCCCACCGTGTAGTTGCGGCAGGGATCGGCGGGATCTTTGATGGTCTCGGGAAAATTGGTCGGCAGCCGTGGCAAGGCGGACGTGTGGTTGCCCAAATCCAGGAGCGTAATTTCCTGACCGCGATAGGTAGGAACACGGACATCGGCTCGCAGATACTTTTGGATCGGATCGCTCAAGCGCACTTCCTGCTTGCTTACCATGTCCGCCAAGAGACAGGCAGTGAACGCCATGGTGACTGAGCCGATCTCGAAAATCGTGTGCTCGTCGGCCGCTGGGGTGTCGTTTTCCGGATGATTGCGAAGCGTGAAGAAGTATTGCTCAGCGCCGACCGCCGCGGCCACGACCACTTGGATATCTCCCTTAGGCGGGAAATAGTTGGCCAGCAGCGGCTTCAAGTGGTTCGCCAGCGCTTCATTCATCCGGCCGGCGCTCCGTCTGCGCGTCGATTGATTGATGTCATTGTGGGATGGCCCTTCTGGTCTTGTGGGACGGCTCTCCTGAGCCGTCCGAAGCGGCGGACGGCTCAGGAGAGCCGTCCCACAGTTTGACTTATCACATCGCTTTTTAAAGCTGGAGGTTATGGCTCTTCGCGACAATCTCCAAATGTTTGACCACTTCTTTTGCCGACTGATAGCGATCCTCCGGGCGCTTGGCGAGCATCTTTTGGTTGATGTGTTCGAGCGGTTCGGGCAAGCCAAGTTGCTGCGCTTTGAGCGGAGTCGGCGCTTCGAGGCGAATCTTGTTGACCAGGTCGTGGACCGAGTCGCCCTGGTGGGGCGGATGGCCGGTGAACATCGCGTACATCGTGGCGCCGAGGCTATAGATGTCGGTGCGGCCATCGACCGGCTTGGCCGGCCCATCGGTTCGCTCCGGCGGCATATACGCGAGCGCTTCCGACGGGACGCCGGCCGCGCTGATCGGTTTGGTCGGGTCACCATGCACCGCCACGGCCAACATTAAATCGGCGAGCTTCACGTCTTGGGGTGCCTTGCCCATCAAGATATTGGCCGGCGTGACGTTTTGATGAATGAGGTTTTTTTGATGGGCATACTCTAAGGCGCCGCCCCAGATAAACGCCCACGCGCAGCACTTGCCGCCAATCGAGCATGCTGCCGGCTTCGATGCGCCCGATGACGGCAGCCAAACTTTCCCCGTTGACGTACTCCATGGCCACCCAGCAATGCGGCCCTGTCTTGCCGGCGCCATACACCTTGACCAGGTGATGATGCCGCAGCGGCAAGACGAGCTTCATGGCTTCGACGAAGCGCTGGACCGCTTCCTCGTTCTGCGAGAAACCCGGCTCGAGCACCTTGAGGGCGACGGGAAAGTTGCGGCGCGTCTCGCGGGCATGGAAGACGTAGCCCGAGCGCCCGCGCCAGGGGCGTGCCGATTTTGTAATGGGAGAACTTTTGCCCGGCCAACTCCTTGGCCCAGTTCGTGCGCGGCGGCGCCGCCGCCGGCGCGCTGCTCGAGCCATCGAGACCGGTACCGGCCTGCGGCGAAGTTGCCGTCGGCGACGAACTGAAGCCGCGTGTTGCCAATGCGGATTATGTCGCCGGGTTGCAAAGTGTGTCGGCTGATGCGCTTGCCATTGACGAAAGTGCCGCCGGGGCTATCGAAGTCGATGAGCGTGAGCATCTCGCCTTCGGGCTGCACCTGGCAATGGACGCGCGAAACATGCGGATCGAGCAGGTGGCCATCCGTCGCCCGGCTACGTCCCAAAAGCAAGGGATCGCTGCCCAGCGTGAAATCGCGCCCCTCATCCGGCCCCGCAAGCACGACAAGCTTCTTCGGCATATGTATCCTCACTGCGCGGGAAGCCATTCAACAAAACTCGGCGGTTGGTTATCGTATTAGGTACGGGCTAAAAAACGCAACAAAAGAGCCGCGCACGTAGTAAGCGGACACGCTCCCGGCGCCGTATACGCCCGACCGCTTACTGCGTGCGCGGCTCTTTTACGGATAAAGCCCCCGGCGAATCTTCTCTTTGGCGGTCTTCTGCACCCCGAGACTCAGCGCCGCCGTGCGCATGCCGAGTTTTTTTTGCCGGGCAAGCTGGCGCACTTGAGCGAAGGCCTTGAGCATCAGCTCTTCGAGCTTTTGGTTGACTTCCTGCTCGCTCCAGAAGAATTGCTGCATGTCCTGGACCCACTCGAAATAGGATACGGTGACGCCGCCGGCATTGCACAGCACGTCGGGGATGACGAAAATGTCGCTGCCCGCCAGCACTGCATCCGCGTCCGGCGTGGTGGGACCGTTGGCCCCCTCGGCTAACACACGGCAGCGCAGCTTGGCGGCGTTGGCTCCCGTGATTACCCGTTCCAGCGCCGCCGGCACCAGGATCGTACAGGGAGTGGTGAGAAGTTCCTCGGCGCGATCTGCCCGGCAGCGGAAAAGTCCTTGAGGAGCTTGCCCATCGCCAGGTGTTGCGTGAGTGCCGGAATATCCAACCCGCGCGGATTGGCAATGGCGCCGTAGCGGTCGCCGACAGCGACGATCTTGACGCCCCGCAGCGCCAACTCCTGGCAAACCACCGAGCCGACATTGCCGAAACCCTGCACGACGGCCGTCGACTCCGCGGCGCTGAGCTTTAATTCCTGAAGAGCCTGCATGATGCAATAAACGACGCCGCGCCCGGTCGCCTCGCGCCGGCCGACGCAACCCCCCAGCTCGACCGGCTTGCCGGTGACAATCTCCGGGCAGGCGAAGCCGACGCTCATGCTGTACGTGTCCATGATCCAGGCCATTGTCTGCTCGTCAGTCCCAAGATCGGGGGCCATGACATCCATGCGCGGGCCGATGACGCTGAGCACTTCCTCGGTGAATCGCCGGGTCAGCCGTTCTTTTTCGCCCATCGAGATGCGCTCGGGATCGACGGCGATACCCCCCTTGGCGCCGCCGAAGGGGAGGTTCATGATGCCGCACTTCCACGTCATCCACATCGCCAGCGCGGCAACTTCACCCAGATCGACGTTGGGGTGATAGCGCAAGCCCCCCTTGGCAGGTCCGCTGGTCAAGCTATGCTGAACGCGAAAGCCCAAGAAATTGTGCGTCTCGCCGTTGTCCATGCGGATCGGCACGCTGACGACCAGCGAGCGCTTGGGCTGAAACATCCGCTGCAAGATGTTCTGGTCAAGATCAATGACATCCGCGACATTCTCCAGTTGGCGGCACGCCATCTGGTATACCGGCGAGTCCTCGAAAAGCGTGTGATTCTTCACGATATGCTGGCCATTGTCCATTACCGGCCTCCCCTGTTCGGCGACGCACTACACTAGCTATAGCCGCAGTCGCGGGCGGAGTCCATGCTCTCCAGTTGCTCGGGGAAGAGTGGGTAAAATAATGGATTGGCGAGCCGTGAGCGTTAGCAACCGGTGAATTTGCCAAGAATCGCCTTTGAAAACACCGGTCGCTAACGCTCACGGCTCGCCAAATAATTATGAGCAAATTAATCATCGGCTGCGGCTATCTGGGTGCGCGTGTGGCGTCGTTGTGGCGGAGAGATGGCCAAGACGTGTGGGCCACCACGCGCCGCGCGGATGCACTGGCCGGTGTGGATGTCACGCCGGTTGTCTGCGACGTGCTGCAGCCGCGGACGCTCGACCATCTTCCCAAGGCGGACACGGTGGTCCATGCCATCGGCCTGGATCGATCCACCGGCGCCACGATGCGTTCCGTTTATGTCGATGGCCTCGCCAATGTACTGCGGCGTCTGCCGCCTCCAAAAAGGTTTATCTATGTCAGCAGTAGCAGCGTTTACGGACAGACCGACGGCTCTTGGGTGGATGAAACTTCATCAACGGAGCCAATGGAGGAGGCCGGGCAAGTCGTGCGCGCCGCGGAGGAGCTGCTCCATGCGGCGCTCCCGGATGCCGTCGATCTTGCGCTTTGCCGGCATTTATGGTCCGGGCCGACTTCTCCGCCAAAAAGCAGTTCAAGCGGGCGAACGCAATCCTCGCCGACGCCGACAAGTGGCTCAACTTAATCCATGTGGACGACGGCGCCGCGCGGTTCTGGCCGCCGAAGCAATTCGCCCAACCTGGCAGAATCTACAACATCTGCGACGGCCACCCGGTCCAGCGCCGCGACTTTTACACAACGCTGGCCCGGCATCTCGGCGCCCCGCGCCGCGCTTTGAATCTCCTCCTCCCGACACGGCTCCGCCGCACGAAAAAGCTAACCGGCGGCTTGGCAATCAACGCATGCGCGATGAATTGCAGGTTAATCCCCAGTACGAAGATTACGAAGCAGGCATTCGGGCATCCTGCGGCAATCGGCTTCCAAGCAATTAAATCACTTAGCCACGGATGGAACACCGATCAAACACGGAAAAGACGGTTGGCAATCATTCACTTGTCTCTTTTCCTCTCTTATCCGCGTTTGATCCGTGTTCCATCCGTGGCTTCGTTTTCTCTCCGTCGAGGGCGAGTCCGCATTCAAGCTCCGAAAACGCTTGACATCACCCGCCGCCTCACGGAAACTCACGGACGTATGTCATGTCCTTTGCGATGCCTATTGCCAACTCCAGGAACGCCTGCGCGAGTAGCCGTGTCCTTTGCGGAGGTCACCTCTGATGAAGAAGGTTTTGCGGATCGATAGCAACGACCAGGCCCGCTTTTCGCTGGTGATCGAGCATGGCGAGATGATCGTCGCCGCGGGGCCGGACGACACCGAGATTGCCCTTCACGATTTGCATGTTGTGCGCATACACTGCGAAATCGAAGTGTCCGACGACGCCCTCGATCTCAGCGCTCACGGCAGCCAGGTCGTTGAGCGAGCAGCACTGCAACGGCTCAGTCTCGGCGAAGAACGGCGCATCGGCGTGACCTGTCTGCGCCTGGAATCTGCTTCGGACATCAGCGAAACTCGGATAATGCCGCCGAAACAAGAATCGCCTTTCCCGGCGACACCAACGCCCGTGCCAGTGCCGCTCGCCGCTGTGAGCGTTGCCCCCCAGCGCAAGCACCTCGTGGTCATCGACGGCGCCGATCAAAAGGAGGTCTATCCCCTGCCGGAAGCGGGTGCCCTCACCATCGGCAATACGGGCCGCAATGCCGACATTGGCCTGCACGATTTCTATGTCTCCGGCATCCACAGCCGCCTGGAGATCAAGGGCGATACCATCGTCGTCACGCACAACGAGGGCAAAAACGGCACGTTGATCAATGGCCAGCGCATCACGCAACCGCAAGAGCTTTGCCTGGGCGACGTGCTCCGCGTGGGCAATTCGCACCTACGTCTGGAGGTCGCCGACACCGCCGATGACGCCGCGACCAGCGCTCGCCCCAAACGCGACGGAAGCCAAAGCCTCAGCCGAACAACCTCAAGCGTCGTCTCCTTGGCACCGACAACGCCTAGCCAACCCGCGCGGGCTGATGACGCCCCCGTGCCCGCGAACCCGCTCCAGGGCCTCGAAGGGCAAGCGCTCGGGCATTATTTGCTTGGCTCCATGCTTGGCAGCGGACATACAGGACAGGTGTTTCGCGCTCAGGACAATCGCAACAATCAGATTGTCGCGCTTAAAGTGCTCGCGGCGGAATTTCCCGCCAGCCCCGGCGAGCTGCAGCAGTTCGCGCAGGCGCTCAAGATCGCGACGCCACTGCGG
The DNA here is from genome assembly GCA_963750865.1 of uncultured Planctomycetota bacterium. Taxonomy (GTDB): domain Bacteria; phylum Planctomycetota; class Planctomycetia; order Gemmatales; family Gemmataceae; genus CAVVSQ01. The sequence continues at coordinate 877,069 of CAVVSQ010000001.1, read as the reverse complement.
CACCCCAACTTGATCACGCTGTTCGGCGCCGGCAAAACCGGGGCGCGCTGCTGGATCGCCCGTGAATTCGTCGACGGAGAAAGCGCTGACCGCCTGGTGGGCGCCTCAAGGAGGAATCGAAGCTCAATTGGATGCGCGGCCTGCGCGTCGCCCTACACTTGGGCAATGCCCTGGTTTTTCTTCACGAGCATAAAGCCGTCCACGGGAACATCACGCCGCGCAACGTGCTCATCGCGGGCGAGGACAAGGCCACCAAGCTCGCCGACCTGATGCTTGCGAAGGCGCTCAGCGGCAGCCAGTTGCACAATGCGATCTTGGAAAAAAAGCTGTTGTCCGAGCTTCCCTATATGGCACCCGAGCAGGTCGAGCCCGAGGCATTCATCGATCAACTCGCCGATCTATATGCCCTGGGGGCTGTCGTCTATTCCTTCATCACAGGAGAAGCTCCCTTCGCGGCATCGTCGCCTGAAAAGCTGATCGCCAAGATTCGGGAGGCGCCCGTTGTCAAACCGAGCCGTTTTCAACCGAAGATTCCCTTCGCCTTCGAGAGCATCGTGCTCAAGCTCTTGGCCAAACGGCAGGAGGACCGCTATCAGACGGCCACCGAGTTGATGGCCGATCTTGATGTGCTGGCGCATGAGCATCAAATTCGCGTTTGAGTTTAGCCGCGACGCGCAGCGGAGCGCGGGGCATCCCCCGCGCTCCGCTGCGCGTCGCGGCTAAACGAACGCACAAACGGCGCAATCACTAAACTCGTTAAAGTCACTCATCTCATCGTGCCGATGACAAAGGATGTTTCTCCATCCGCCGCCAGTGTGGCGCTGGGAAACATTCGAGGATTCGGCCATGTCCACAGCTTTGGTTGGCGGGGTAAACCCGAAAGCGTTGCGCTGGGCGCCCTGGCAAACCATGGGCGTCATCGCCATCGTGGCCGTCTTGGCGGGATTGCTCGTTCCTCAATTGCTGCCCGGCGAGATGGCCATCGACAAAACCCATCACAAGGCCGAGGCCAAGGCGGATTCCAAAGTCGACCCATGAAACGCCCACATTACCCGACATGCCGAACCCGCAAGGGATGCTGCTGAGGCTTGTCGCCGGCACCGTTCTGGTGCTGGGTCTGGCGGTCGCATCGATCTGGGGCATGCGTCGCTGGCTGCAAGGCCACGCCCCGACCGGCTCCGCTGACGCGCGAGTTGCGCCTGGCGGAGACGTTGCCGCTGGGCAATCGATGTGCCATTCACCTTGTCCACCTAGGCAAGCGCGAGATTCTCATTGGCGTGGACGGCGCCGGCGTCAAGACGATCGTGCCGCTGAATAAGGCGTTCGCGGAAGTCATGGCGGAAACGGAGTAGGTCCCGCCTGCCGGGCGGGAGCTCATTCAGACTGAAATCTCGAACTTATTGCACGCCGCCCCCAGGTCCCGCTCGGCAAGCGGGACCTACCTTGAGGCTCACATGTCGGCGGACATCGTGGACAACATTCAACGTCTGAGCAGCTTGCAAAACATCTCGCCCCCCTTGCAGACGGCGCTCTTCCTCGGCGGCATGGTGCTGATTCCCAGCTTGCTCGTCTGCCTGACGGGTTTCACGCGCATCACCATTGTCCTGGGTTTCGCTCGCCGCGCCGTCACCTCGCAAGACATTCCGGGTAATCAGGTGCTACTGGGATTGTCGCTTTTTTTGACGCTGTTCGTCATGGGCCCGACCTGGGATGAACTCGATGCCCAGGCGCTGGGGCCTTATTTCAGCGAAAAAATCAGCCGGGCCGGAGGCGGTGAGCAAGGCCACGGCAATCATGACCAAGTTCATGCTCCGGCAAACCCGACGAAAAGACTTGGAGTTGTTTATTCGCATGGCCCAGATCGACGCTCCCAACGAACCGGAGGACACGCCGCTGCGCGTGCTCGTGCCCTCATTCGTCATCAGCGAGCTCAAAACCGCGTTCATCATGGGCTTTTGCATTTATTTGCCGTTTCTGCTTGGTGGACCTGGTGGTCTCCAGCGTCTTGACGGCGATGGGCATGGTGATGATGCCGCCGGTCGTCGTGTCCGCGCCGTTCAAAATACTGTTGTTCGTCTTGGCCGACGGCTGGCACCTTGTCGTGCAAGCACTCGGCGCGAGCTTCGGCTGAGGTTTCGTTTAGCCGCGACGCGCGAGCGGAGGCGCGTTACCACCTGCCCCGCGCTCCGCTGCGCGTCGCGTCTAAACGATGTTGCCATAAGGAAACCATGACGATCCCGGAAGTCCTTGAAATCGCCCGTGAGTTCCTCAGCACCGCGCTCTTGATCTCGCTGCCGGCGCTTGGCTGTCAGCCTGGTGGTCGGCCTGATCGTCAGCATTTTGCAAACGATCACCAGCATCCAGGAGCAGACGCTGAGCTTCGTGCCGCGTCTGTTGGCCGTCGGCAGCGTCATGCTGGTCTGCCTGGGCTGGATTCTGCAACTGGCGGTGCAGTTCACGATGAGCATGATCGTGAACGCGTCGGAGGTGGCCCGCTGATGGATGCGCTGGTGGCCGCCTTTGCGCTGACGTTGGCACGGGTGGCAACGTTTATTTACGTCTTGCCGCTTTTGGGCGGTGCGAACATGCCGCGGACGGTGAAAATCGGTCTGTCCGTGGCGCTGACCGTGCTGTTCTTCGGCGAAGCGAGCGCTCCGATATTAAACGACGCTGACGGCAGCTTCGGATTGACGACTTGGCTCGGGCTGGCGCTGGCGCTGGGCGCGAAATGGTTTTGGGCGGAGTGCTAGGCTTTGCACTGGGTTTGTTTTTGCTGCCGGCGCATGTGGCGGCGGAGTTCATCACGCAGGAGGCCGGGCTTGTCGTTCGCCAATGTCTTGACGGCCTCCGGCGGCAATTCGGCCAGCTCGCTTACGGTGATCTTCGAAATGCTGGCATCGGTGGCTTTTTTAACGCTTGATTTGCACCACGGCTTTCTGCTGCTGCTCCAGCAGACGTTCCACCACTTGCCGATCGGCCAAGGCTTTCGGCTGCCCAATTGGGACTTGACGGCGGCCGTGGGTGCCGGGGAGGAGGGGGGCATATTACTGGTGGCCCCCGTGGCGTTGTGTCTGTTCTTGACCACGGTGGTGCTGGCCCTTATGACGCGGGCGGCGCCGCAGCTCAACCTGTATTCGGTGGGATTTCCGCTGCGCGTTTTGGTGTGTCTGGGCGCGACGCTGATCATGATGCCGCAAATTCTCAGCGGCATGATCAGCATGTTTTCGCTTTTTCTGGACCTCTTGCAATTGCGCGGGGGCTAGGCGATGGCCGACGACTTCGAGCTGCAAACGAAGACGGAGCCGCCTTCACCGCGACGCCGCGAACGGGCCGTCGAGGAAGGCCAGTTCGCGTTCAGTCCGGAGCTCAATACGGGCGTGATACTTTTTGCCGGCATCTTGGGGCTGCTTGGTCTGGCGCACACGCTGGGCGGCACTCTGCTGGCCCAGACACGTTTTGATCTTTCGCTGTCGCCGCCCGCGGAACTCACCGCCGGTGCGGTGCAGCAGATGTTCATGGCCAAGTTCAACCAGGCGCTTGCCGGCGCCGGCATCTTGATTGGCCTGGTGTTCGTGGCCACCATCGTGGTTGGCGTCGCCCAAGTCGGCTTCAACTTCAACTTCGCTCGCTTGGCCATCAACTGGGAGCGAGTGATGCCGCTTCACGGCGGCCGCATTTTCAGCACGAGCAACGTCATGCGCGGCGTGTTTTTGTTGTGCAAGATCGCCGCCATCGCAGCCGTCGCCTGGTGGATCATGCGCCAGCGCGGCGCCGAGGTGTCGCAACTGGGAGATGCCAGCCTGGCGGGAGCCTTGAGCAGTGCTTGGCACTTGGTGATTCGCATCGCCCTGGGTCTGGCGGGCACGCTGCTGGTCATTGGCGTGGCCGATTATGTTTTTCAGCGCTGGCGTTTTGAGCAGACTCTTTACATGAGCCGGCAGGAAGTGAAGGAAGAGCTCAAGCGGGAAGAGGGCAATCCGCAGGTCAGGGCACGAATCCGCAAGCTTCAGCGCGAGAACGCGCAGCGCAAGATGTTCCATCAGGTGCAACACGCCACCGTGGTCGTCACCAACCCGACGCACTTGGCGGTCGCCTTGCAATATGAAGCCGGCGCCATGGCCGCTCCCAAAGTGGTGGCCAAGGGCGCGGATCATATCGCCAAGCGCATCGTCATGCTGGCGCGTGCCCACGGGGTGCCGGTGGTGGAGCGCAAGCCGCTGGCGCAGGCGCTTTACAAAACCGTGAAGCTGGATCAGACGATCCCGTTTGCGCTTTATGTCGTGACCGCGGAGATCATGGCGTATGTGTATCAGTTGAAAGGAAAGTAGGTCCCGCCTGCCGGGCGGGACCTTTTCGCTTTCAACAACATGAATTGATTTGACGCGTGCTTCGAGGTCCCGCCCGGCAGGCGGGACCTACTGATCCGGGAGGGTTCGTGAATGAAGGCAGGCATTGCGCAGTCGCGGGGCCGGGCGTGGCGGCATCGTCGCTGTTGCCGGCGCCGGCGAGCCTGTTTGGGCAGCGCAGCGAAATGATCCTCGCCGCCGGCCTTTTCGGCCTCGTCGGCATCCTGCTTGTGCCCCTGCCCGGCACGATTCTCGACATGCTCCTGGCGCTGAATCTGGCGCTCACCGTGTTGCTCTTGCTCATCACCATCGGCGCCAAGCAACCGCTCGATTTTTCGGTGTTTCCGTCGGTGTTGCTGTTGTTGACGTTGTTTCGCCTGACGCTCAACGTCTCGACGACGCGGGCCATTCTTCTCAAAGGCGAGGCTGGAGCCATCGTCCGGGCGTTCGGCGATTACGTGGTGCAGGGCAATTTGCTCGTCGGCCTGGTCGTGTTCGGCATTTTGGTGGTGATTCAGTTCGTCGTCGTCACCAAGGGTGCCGGTCGCATCTCGGAAGTGGCGGCGCGCTTCATCTTGGACGCCATGCCCGGCAAGCAGATGGCCATCGATGCCGAGCTCAATTCCGGCGCCATCGCGGAGCCGGAGGCGCGGCGGCGGCGCGAGCATTTGATGCGCGAAGCCGAGTTCCACGGGGCCATGGACGGGGCCAGCAAGTTCGTGCGCGGCGATGCCATCGCCGGGCTCATCATCACCGGCATCAATTTGATCGGCGGCATCGTCATGGGACTGATGCGCGGCATGGACGTGCCCGGTGCCGTGCATACTTATTCGGTGCTCACGATCGGCGACAGCCTGGTTTCGCAGATGCCGGCGTTTTTGATCGCCATCGCGTCCGGTTTTTTGGTGACCAAGGCGACGTCCAAGGCGAGCCTCGGCCAAGAGCTGGGCTCGCAGTTCATGAACAATCCGCGGCCGCTGGCGATGGGGGCGAGCATCGTCCTTTGCCTGGCGGCGGTTCCGGGCCTGCCGAAGATTCCCTTTTTGATCTTGGCATTCGGGCTCTGGCGCGCGACCCGTTGGTCGATGAACGCGCCGCGCAGCCGCTGCCGAAGCGACTGCGAGTCAGCCCGCTCAAACGGCGGGGGCCGGCGAGCGTCCTGCATCGGAAGCGATCGTCGATGATTTTCTCCATACCGATCGCGTCGGCATCGAGATCGGTGCCCGACTTATACCGCTGGCGAAATCCGATCAAGGGAACGTCTTGGTCGATCGCGTCATGAGCTTGCGCCGGGACCTTGCCAAGAAAAACGGCGTCTGGGTGCCTTCCATTCGCATTCGCGACAACTTGCAACTGGACCCCTTCGCCTATCGCTTCTTCATCAATGGCCGGGAGGTGGCGCGCGGCATCATTCGCGTCGGGTCGTATTTGGCATTGGCGTCGGGCGAGCCCCTGCTCGCTTTGGATGGAGAAGCGACCCAAGAGCCCGCGTTTGGCCTGCCGGCGAAGTGGATCGTTGAAAATGACAAGGCCCGCGCGGAACTCGCCGGCTACACCGTCGTGGATGCACCCAGCGTGCTGATAACGCATCTCAGCGAAATGCTGCGCAAGCACGCCGCCGAGCTGCTTGGGCGCGAAGACCTCAAGCAACTGGTGGACAAGGTGCGCGAGACATCTCCGAGCCTGGTGGACGAGTTGATTCCCACAGTGCTTGAACATGGGCTTACTGCACCGCGTGCTAATCTTACTGCTCGAAGAGCACGTACCCATATCGAATTTGACGCGCATCCTGGAATGTCTCGCCAACCATGCGCCGACCCTCAAAGATCCTGTCGAGCTTACCGAACGCGTGCGCGGCGAGCTGGGCCGCATCATCTGCGATCGCTTTCGCGACAACCAGGCCAAGCTGGCGGCCATCGTGCTCGATCCACGCGTCGAGGCGGAGTTGCGGCGCTGCGCTCCATGAAAAGAACCTCGTCTTGGAACCCTTGCGGCTCGAGAAATTCATCGTCTGCGTCGCCAACGCCTGGCGTAAGTCGCATGTCGCGGGCAAAGAAGTCGCCCTGCTCACGGACACGGTATTGCGGCGCCCGCTGCAGGCACACGATGGCCCGTTCGCTGACCGACCTGAGCGTCATCGCCTATCAGGAAATACCTACCGACATCGGCTTGCACCCGGTGGCCTTGGTTCGTCCGGAAGACCTGAATCCCTGATGCATTGAAGATCAAGCGGGAAAGTGCCGAGTATGGAAGATGACGGCCTGCCGACAGTACGTCCCGCCTGCCGGGCGGGACTTGGGCTGAACCAGCGAAAAATTGACAGGCACCGCGAGGGAAAAGATCCCGCCCGGCAGGCGGGAGCTATCAAGGATGCACGAGTGTCCGCGCAAGTTTATCAGCAAGTCAGTGCTCAAACGCAGCGCGAGGAATTGATTCTGGCGCAATCTTTCGCTCGTGCGCCACATCTTGGGACGCTTGGCGGCCCGCTTCCCGCGCGGCATCGATCTGGACAATCTGGAAGCGGCCGGCGTCTTGGGGTTGGTCGAGGCCGCCAATCGCTTCGAAGCGGAACGAGGCATCGCCTTCAAAACGTTCGCGTACACCCGCATTCGCGGCGCCATCTACGACGAGCTGCGCCGCAATTGCCCCTTGCCCCAAGATTTGCTCGAACGGACCGCGAAAGTCCGCAAAATCCTGCAATCTTTGCCGCCGCCGGCCAGCATCGAAAGACTCGCCTCGGAAAGCGGCCTGACCGAAGAGGATGTCACCGAATGCCTGGCCGCCATGCGCCTGACCCGCAACGTCTCCTGGGACGATATCGCCCCCTTCAACAAGGGTCAACTGGCCAGCAACGGCGAGCGCCCCGATGAGCTTCTCCAAGATGTGGAGCGCAAAAAGCTCCTCGTCGAGGCAATCCTGCAATTGCCCGAATCGGAGCGCCTGTCGATCACGCTCTATTACATGGAGGAGCTACGGCTCAAGGAAATTGGCCGAGTGCTCAACCTTTCCGAATCGCGTGTCTCCCGCTTGCTCAAATCCGCCCAGCACCGAATCGAGGAGCACATCCGCGCCAAAGAAGACGACGCGGCGTGAATGAGGGGCGAGGGGTGAGTGGCGAGGGGTGAGTGGGGAAGGGTGAGTGGCGAGAGAATACAATAATCTGAAGGACTACGATGTCCGCATTAAGCGAATGTCATGCGCCATCCGGCAAAATCATCTCCGCTCAACATGTGCGTTTCGCGCATCGAAACCCCAAGCATGCTCATGACTCGGCGGCGGCGCCTTCGGGACAAACGGAATCGAAAATCACGCTGATCAAGGCCGGCGATACCGTGACCGCGATCGAAGTGACGTGCGGCTGCGGCGCGGTGATTCGGCTCGATTGCCTGTATTAAGGAAAGCCGCAAGATGAGGTGACCGGAGATCCGCGGGTTCGGAGTACCTCAACCCGCGGCTTGAAGAATGCCCATTTGCTTCCACTGGCCCTCCCTCATGCTCGCCCCTCGTCCCTTACCTCTCACCCCTCATTTAGTGGATGATATTGGTCAATGCCTGCAGAATCTGATCCGCCATCGTGATGACGTGGGCATTAACTTGGTAGCCCTGTTGGGCGATGATAAGCCGGGTGAATTCGAGCGAGACGTCGACGTTGGATGATTCGAGCTGTTTTTGCTCGACGGCGCCGTTGCCGCCGGTGTTGCCGGCGCCGATAAGAGGCGGGCCGGAGGCTTGGGTGTTCTCGTAATAATTGCTGCCCACTCGGTTCAAGGCGCCGGGGTCGGCGAAGTTGGCGACGGCGAGTTGGGCGATGCCCAAGGTGATCCCGTTCGAGAAGACCCCGGAGATCACTCCGTCTTGTCCAATGGACAGCGACGACAAGCCGCCGGAGCCGTAGCCGTCTTGGCCGTTGGCGACGGCCGACGAGCCGCCGCCGGTCTGCGTCAGCCCTTGAAAGCCGCCGGGAGCGCCGAAGTTGAAGCTGAGCGTTTGTGCTGCGGGAATGCCAGTAAACTGGACGGCCATGGTGGCATTGCCGAGCCCGGTGCCGGTGACCTGGCCGAAGGAGCCGTCCTGGTTGAACTGGATGCCGTTAACCAGGTTATCCGTCATGGTGCCATCGCTGGCATTGACCTGGCCCGTCAGGTTCCAGTTGTTGGCGGCTTGCTTTTGAAAGGTCAGGTTGAGAGTATGGGCAGTTCCCTGGGTGTCATAAACCTGGATGCTCGTGTTGACGGTATCGCCGGCCTTGCCTGCGGTCGTGACCAATTCCAGATGGTTACCCCAATTACTCGCGCCGGTGTTGCCTGCCTTGTCGGTCACATTGACGCTCAGCTTGCTCACGCCGGTGCTCGCGGACTGCACGACGATGTTGCCGTTGGCGTCAATGGATGCGTTGGACCCGGCGAAGTTGGCGTTGATGGCGTTGACAACGTCGCCGAGGGTCGAGGCCGGCCCCACGGCCAGCGACGCATTGACCGCATTGCCGGCGGCATCGAAGCCTTGGAGAGTAAGGGAATCGCCGGCGGCATAGTTGGTGATTTTGTCGTCGAGACTATTGAGCGTCGTGCCGGCGACCGCGGCCGCGCCGCCGGTTTTGAATCCCTGCGCGGAGGTCAACACTTGCGCCAGCGGGCCGACCGCCGAGTGCTTAGATTTCCCTGTAAAACGACGTTGGATGTCGGTGCGCCGGGAATCGTCAGGCCGACGGGGATCGTGATGTTGTTGTTGCCCGCGGTCTGAAAAGCCGGAGTGGTCGCCGTCGCCTCGCCCACGGAACCGAACCGCTGCACGAGATCGCCGGTGGCCGGATCGACGAGGTGGTTGTTGGCATCGATGCCTAAGGCGCCGGCGCGGGTGAACAGCATCTGGCTCGGGGTTTTCACGACGAAGAAGCCATTGCCCTTGAGGGCCACATCCAGATCATTGCCGGTTGTTTGCAAGCTCCCCTGCTGCATATTGGGAGTGAGCGAGGCGACTTGCACGCCTGAGCCGACTTCGATGGGATCTTTGCCGCCCGACTGGTTGCCGTTGGGTGCGGAGCCCTGGGTTAGACTTTGATAAATGAGGTCGCTGAAATTGGTCCGCTGCTCCTTGAACCCGGTCGTGTTCGAGTTGGCCAGGTTGTTGCCGACGACATCCAACATCTCCTGGTTGACCTGGAGACCCGTGATGCCGGAATATAAAGCAGCCATTGTCATGGGCATTCTCCGCATGAGTGGCGCGGGCGAGTGGCCAACTCTGCATTTTCTCGCCTCTCACCCCTCGCCCCTCATTACTCACTTGCTCGCTTGAATCGTCTGCACCTGGCTCAAGTTTACGTTATTATTGTTGATCACGAGTTGTGGTTGGCCGCCCACCATGGAGACGGCGCTGACCGTTCCACTTTGCGTTTTGCCGTTGGCATTGGTGTAAGAAACATTTTTGCCGATGAGGCCGACGCCCTGCGTGAGACCTTGAAGCGACAAAAGACTCGTGATGCTTTGATTTAGTTGCGTGATGCCTTGCACCGATGAGAATTGCGCCATTTGCGTGACAAAATCGGTGGCGCTGGTCGGGTTGGTGGGGTTTTGATGCGTCATTTGGGCCATCAGCAGCTTCAAAAAATCGGGCTGTTGAAGGTTGCCGGCAGATGACGTGGCGGCTGCCGGCGTTGACGAATTGCTCGTCACCGCCGAGGCAAACGGGCTGGTGGACCCCAAGGCTGATGCCGTGCCGCTCATGGTGGATCTCAGAGTATGCGCTGGAACTACTAGGCCATTACATCGACCGAACTATCGGCATTTCCAAAGGAAGCATAAATCCTTTGAACCGGAGCGGGGCTTCTTCTCACCGGCTGTATTGGCTGTAGGGAACGTTCGGGTGTTCGCTGCGGATTCGTTGAGCCGCCATCGCGGCGCACGTCGAATTGGCCGACGCTGACGCCCATGTCGGCAAACTTTGCACGCCACGGCGTCAGTTGCACGTCCATGAGCCGTTTGACGGTGTCGTTAGGTACTAGCATGTGGACATTCACTCGCCCATCCTCCAACGTTAAATGAAGTTGCACGCGCCCCAGTTCCGGCGGGTGAAGGTCGAATTGGATTTCGATGCGGCCTAGGTGGCGCAGTTGATCGAGATGAGCGCTGATTTGCTGGCTGATTTGGTCGGCAACGAGCAAAGGCGATTGCGCCGTTTGGTGCGGTGGGGCTTCCGCAGCGGGATCGACGATCGAACGCGGCGCGGCGACTAACGCGACGAGTGTCGGTTTTCGAAAAGAGGCTCCATTCGGAGCATCGTCTTGGATCGATGTGACGGCTGAGTCGCCGGGACCGTTGTCATTGGGCGTTGGCCTCATTGGCATTCGATAATCGTCGTACTCCAAGGGCGTGGCGGGAGGTTTTTCGTAAACCGTCACCGAAAACGGACGGCTCGGAAGAGCCGTCCCAGGGGGTGAATCAGGTGAACTGGCCGCCGTTAGCTTTTCTGCCGGGGTGATTGGATTCTCGGTGGCGCTATTGGCGGGCGATGCGGGCGCCGCATGCCTGGGAAGCATGAGCGGCGCGGCGCCATTCGTCGAGGACTCCGGGAGAGTGGGTTTGCTCGCATAAAGCGGCCCGGCTAACGCAATCGGCGCGATCTCACTTGCTTCGGGTCGTTTTTGCTTTCTTGGGTCGCCCAAGTCATGGCCAGGCCCGAGGTGTTCCGAAGCCCCGGAACCGGCGAGACCGGGGTTTCCGAGTACCTCATCGCCGGCCACGGATTTCGGGCCCAAGCGACCGCCGAATGACAGGGAAAGCAGGGCTGAGAACATGCTTGCGCTAGCCCTGACATCCGGGACGCCTGGCGGGCCAGGCACGCCGGCTACGGGTGCGCTTGTCAAAGTTACAGGCTTGGAAGCGATGGATTTGGGAGACGCGGAAGCGCCAACAAACGTCATGCGGGAATTCTCAGGGGTCAATCAAAGTAGGTATCGCTGACTGAGCAAAGAGCGTACCAAGATGCCTGGAACCTGCCGGCACTTCCGAAGTGGATTAGCTGCCTGTGCTTGGGAGATTCGTGCACGCCGATGGATTGCTGGAGGGCAACGTTGCCCCACGAAAAACTTGCCGCGTCGCCGCGAAAAAATGCACCAAGAGCCGCGCACGCAGTAAGCGGGTTCGCCCCGCTTACTGCGTGCGCGGCTCTTTTCTAAGATGACAGCATGGATTACACCGTCCAATTAGAGACCTTTCAGGGACCGCTTGATCTGCTGCTGTTTCTGGTCAAGCGGCACGAAGTCGATGTTTGCGACATACCCATCGCCCGGTTGGCCGAGCAGTTTCTGGAATACTTGCAGGTTATGAAGCTCATCGATGTCGAATGGGCCGGCGAGTTTCTCGTGATGGCCGCCACGCTCATGGAAATCAAAAGCCGGCTGGTGCTGCCGCGCAGCGAGGAGGAAGTCGTCGAGGAGGAGGACCCGCGGCTTGAGCTGGTCAAGCAACTGATCGAATACAAGAAGTATAAAGAAGCGGCGGCGCTGTTGGATGAGCACGCGGAACGGCAACAAACGCGGCTCGCCCGTATGCCCATCGAGATGCCGCCGGCGCTCGATCCCAGCCGGCAGCCGTTGCGGCGGGTGGAATTATGGGACCTCGTCAGCGCGTTTGGCCGGCTGATGCGCGAAACGAGCGCCTTGAGGCCGCGGCAAATCGTCATGGACGAAACGCCGATCCATGTGCACATGGAGCGCATACTTGTCATTCTAGGGCAAAGGGGTCGCACACCCTTCGCCGACATTTTCGCGGCGCCCCACACGCGGGGCCGGCTCCTGGGGTTGTTCTTGGCGATCCTGGAGCTTATCAAAGTCAACAAGATTCAGGCGGAGCAGCCGCAATTGTTTGGCGCCATCATGCTCGCTTTGGCACCCGCGGAGCCGGCCATTGTCTCCTTGCGGGAATAAACAGGGTGAGCCATAATAGGGCGCGTTGATTGAATTAAAAGGAATTTGCATTATGGCGACCCCGGACCCGTCCAGGGACGATATATTTCAGCCCGGCGGCTTGCTTCATCAGGAGTATTTGAGTGAACCTGCCGCCCAGGCGTTGCGCGAGTCGTTGCGATTGGTGCGCGAGACCCGCTGGGACAGCCTGCGTAGCCCGCATATTTTCATGGGCCTCTTGGCCGTGCCCGACCCAGGTGTGCGCGCGTGGGGCGAACGGTTGGGAGCCGATCTGGCCAAGCTGTTGAGCGAGTTCCAGGAGCTTTTTCACCAAGAGCAAGGCGAGCGTGAAGCGTTGCTAATTCTAAATCGCGAGTTTTTTTCGGATAATGTGATCCGCCTTCTGCGCGACGCCCACACGCGCGCCATTGACCACGGGCGCACGCTCATCACGCCCATGGACCTGCTGATTAGTCTGCTCACAGCTTCCAATAGCATCGTTGCCGACTGCTTCGAACGCATCGGCGTCACCGCAACCAAGCTGCACGAGCTTGCCGTCCTCGCGGAACACCAGGCTGGACAGAAGTGATAGGGCCGCACATCAAGGCCGCGACGTGCCAAGCGCCACTAGCCCTTTTTTTCATATTCCTCGCGCCTGCACTTGCCGCGGCGCAAGCTCAGCCGTTGGCGAAAAAACCAATTCTTACCGGTGAGAATATACATCTTGGCAATCGCTTCGAGGCGCTGGCCCGTCAAGCGCTCCCCTCAGCTCGGCACCGGATGTCGGCAAGCTCATCGGCTGGTCGGCGCCGGCGTGGCCTTTCCGCGGCGTGACGGCGCTCCTAATGGAACGCGGGACGACCGAAAAATGGGAAACCATCCTTGACGAGTATCAAAAGATCATCGAGGAAGCCGGCGATGCGCTGGTGCCGCTGTCCCGAGGTTCAGCAACCAGTATCCAAGCACGGCGACTGGCTCAGCTTCGCCTCGCGGCGCTGCCACCGGAAGTGCTGGCGCTTTATCGTCAGCGGGTGGATCGGCAAGCACAAAAGCTTTGGGAAGACGGGCGCGATCAACGTTCGGCGGCTCCATTGCGCCGAGTGGCGGACGAGTTCTTGTGCAGCACCTTTGCCGAACAAGCGTTGGATTTGCTCGGCGATCTTGCCTTCGAGGAAGGTGACTTTGACGAGGCGCTGACGGTGGTGGCGCTCGATCGATGCGCTTTCTACAAAGCTTCGCCATGCGGAGCAACCGCAGCATGTTAATGTCAATGACACTAAGCGTCTCGCCAAGGAAATCTTGCGCTCGCCTTCGCCGGGCGTTTCGAAGAGGCGCGATGTTCTCTGGCTCATTCCAACGTGCAACTCTCTCGGTCGAAAGGTAAACTTGCGGGCGCCGCAGGCAGCTATGCTGAGATTCTGGAAGGCTGGCTCAAGCGCCTTGCCAAAGATATTGCTGAAGACAATGACGCCCCGTGGACCACGTTCGCCGGCAACCCTGTGCGCAACCTGCGCATTGCCGGTTTGTCCATCATTTCATCTGTGGGTGGATGGTCCAACCTGGCGTGTCTCCCTCGGACTGCCCAAAGCCCCGCAAGGTGACGATGCGCCCCTTTTTGGCAATCCAACGACGGCGCTTTCCTTTTATCCGCTGGTCGTAAATGATCAAGTGCTCATTGCGGACGCCCAAACCGTCACGAGCTTTGACTTGTTCACGGGCAAGCAGCTCTTTCATTTTCAACTGCCCCCCGAGGTGGTCAAGGACGGCAAGACCCAGGGGCTCGCCGGTGCACGTTACACCCTCACGGCATGGAATAACCTCGTGTTCGCGCGTCTGGGGAGTCAAACAATTGGTCCGGACAGCGCCGCCGGCTCCAGTCAGCTTGTTTGTCTAGCATTAGCCGACCTTCCGTCCGCGGATCATGCGCGGCGTGGCGAGCTGCGCTGGCAAATCAAGGCCGTTGGCCCGGAGAACCAAAGCGCTTTCTTCGAAGGCACGCCGTTGGCGGCGCACGGCAACGTTTATTGCGCCGTGAGCTGGGTCCTGGACAAGCGCACGCACACGGCCATCGCTTGCCATGAAGCGGCGACCGGCAAACGCCGCTGGATTCAGGAAGTTTGCGACACGCCGGAATTCGAGGACCATGCCGAGGCACGCACCCGCCAGCATCTGCTGACGTTAGGAGGCGGCCGAATCTATTATTGCTCGCACGCGGGCACCGTGGCGGCACTCGATCCTTGGACCGGCCAACGCTTGTGGGGCACGCGCTACCTTTCGCTCGGCCCGAAGACCGACGAAGGGGCGCCCTCGCCGCGTGAGTTGGCTCCGTGCATCTATCATGATGGGCGGCTCTTCGTGGCCCCACTCGACGCCGACGCCCTTTATTGCTTCGACGCGAGCAACGGACAGGTAGCGTGGAAGCAAGACGTGAGCGACGTCGTTCACCTGCTAGGTGTCAGCCGCGAGCGGGTGTTTTTCACCACCACGCGCGGCTTGCAATCCGTGGAAGTCGTCGGCTCGTCCGCGCGTGGGCGCTGGCAGCAGCCGGCCGAGGGAAGGCTCCCTCCTTTCGGACGCGGGCTGCTCGCCGGCAGTTGGCTGCTTTGGCCGACGCAAGACCCGCAGTTTCCCTTGCGCGGCGTGACGCTGGCCGAAGGTTTGCAGGAGCGTTTTTCGACCCCGGCGTCATCGGCAACGGTTGCTCCTCCCGAGCCCGAGTTTTTCGAGCCCACCATGCTCCGCGCCCTCCGTCCGGGCAACATGGCGTTCGGTCAAGGCTGCCTCGTGGTCGCCGGCGCGAATGAACTGGTGGTTTATGTGCCGCACAAAGATGCGTTAAGACGGCAACAGAAAGTGCCCGATGCGCACGCGGCGCCGCCCGCCCTCTATGAGCTCGCAATGGCGCAAACGGACGCCGGCCTTGGCGCCGAAGCGGCGAAGACTTGGGCACGCTTGCGCGAGGCCGGTGATGAAAAGTGGCGCCAAGTAAGCGATGAGCGCAGCGCCGCCATGCGCGGCATGCTAAAGAATCCGTGGCATTTGCGCTGCGTTCCTGGAAGGCACGCGGGATTGGTCAAAACAAGTTCCGACCGGCCAACGCTCCAATTGCCGCTGCGCAAAATGCTGGAAATGCCGGTACGCATTACCCAAGACGTGGCGTGCGCGGCAACCGAGAATGCACCATTGAACCTTGGTTTGCGTGGAGACGAGCTTTTTTGTCTGGATGACGCAACCCTACAAATCCGCTGGGCGCAATCGGTGCTGCGTGACGAAAGAACGCTTTGGCTGGGAGTGCATGGCGACATTGGGGTGCGTGCCGGTCCGGATCGTTTGGAAGGGATTCAGCTCGCGGACGGCACTACACGTTGGACTGCGACGATTCCGCTCTGTTCGACTTCACGTTATGCCGTTCGCGCTGGGATGCCTTGGCGACTCGACAATCCCTTTCCCCCAGCGCATTTCCAGTGCAACAGTCACCTTCTTGTTTTCATGGTGGATCAACGTTTGCTTGTGGCGCTTGATCCCACGGACGGCGCGTTTGCCTGGACCTATTGGGCTCCCGGGGGCCCAATCAGGCCATTGGCGGATGACGGCCTCCTCAATTCGCATTATCAGGTCGGCGAGCGCTATGTCTTGGTGCAAGCAGCGGGCACATGGCGTGTCCTCGACAGTCAAACAGGGGCTCTGCTTCATTCAGGCCCGGCCTTGCAGAGATGGGTGGCGCCGCCGCTCCCGCTGGATGACCGCCATTTTGTTTTATCTTCGAATGCGGGGCAACTTTTTCTACTGGACGCTGCCGCGGGTTCAATCGTCTGGACCTACCAGCCTCCGGGTCCTACGTCGCTCAGTGGAGCGCCGTCGTTGGCTGTCGGCGACAAACGGTGCTTGTTGGCCATAGTGTCGCGCAATATAGGTTGCGAGTTGATGCACCTTGATATCGGCACGGGGGCGTGCCTGTGGAGCACGCCAATACTGCCCGGAAACCTCACTGAGAATGCGGTTGCCGTGGGTGCGGGCAGCGTATTCTTCGCGTGCGAAAATAGGCTGGAGGCGCGTTCGCTCAGCGACGGAAAACGGCTTTGGCAAAAGCAGTTGCCGACCCGCCTCGCGCAGCCGGCGCGCTCGGCGCATTGCAGCTGGCAAGTCAAGCCGGTGGGTGGTTTTTTGCTGATTTTTCCACGCCAAGCGGCGCGAGTGCCGACGCTTTGGCCTCGGCCATTTTCTTGGCCGCTGTTTGGACATTCGCAAAACGACGGCGAGCCCGCAATTCTCGTGCTCGATGCTCGCGACGGCCAGTGGGTCCAACAACTGCCGCTCACGGGCTCGCCCGGCCCGATCCAATTGCGCGTGCGTGCGGATCGGCTTGTTGTAAACGCGGGGAATAGGATGTCGGTATTTGGTCAATGAAAAAAGCCCCTTCAACCGGCATTAGAGGGGCATGCCGGTCAAAGAGGCTGTGAAGGCCGATAACGAAAGGCCGCGTCAATCAGCGGGCTTGATCACGATGGTGGCCGGAGCAGGCTCGGCGCCCGGCTTGCCGTGGATGGCCTCGAAGACCTCCTGACGGTGCACGGGAACTTCCTTTGGGGCAACGATCCCCAGCCGCACCTTGTCGCCACGGATCTCGACGACCGTGACCGTGATGTCGTTGTTGATTACGATGCTTTCATTTTTTTTTCTGGACAGTACTAACATCGCCGCCTATCCTTCTTGGAGAAGCCAATCCTGGTGTGACATGATTCCCACGCGCTTGCCGCGCCAAAGCGGCGATGCGCGCCGGTGAAGATCCACTTCCCCTGATGGAATCAGACGTAAATCCCGGCAACCCGACCATGGACCGCGGCTGGGAGTTCACCATGGGCTCTGGCACTGCAGAGACTCACATTACCATTAATCGTAACCGCGTTCCGGCAAGGCGTCAAGGCGATGGGCGTTTATTTCAGCGGATATTTGGCCGTTTTGGCATGATTCTTGACATGACCGGCGCCCGATTTCATTTGCCGGACCCTTAAAGAAAGAAAAAGGCGTCCATTCGCCCTTGCCTTTCAACTTTGCTATGTCAGCTGGCAGCGCCCATCTTCGCTGGCTTCAATAAATTCCGTTTTTATGAGAGCGATTGTTGCCTCCTACTAAAGTGTCCGGGGACACGGCTGGTCTCCACAGGGCTTCGCCGTGCGCTCCGGTTAGGCAATCAAGCGCCAGTCCCCTTCTCCGCCAACTGCTTCGCACAGGCCGCGGCGCCGATGAACCCCGCGTCGCTTCCCAGTTTCGCGTAACAGATGACGGCCTTTTCCGCCGGCACTGGAAACGCCAACTGTTGCACGTGCTTGCGGATGCGCTCGAGAAAGCCGTCGCCGGCTGCCGTCATGCCGCCGGCGAAAACCACCATGTCGGGATCGATGGTGTGCAGGACATTGGTGGTGCCGATCGCCAGGTAAAAAGCCGTGTCGTCGACGACCTTCTCCGCGAGCGCGTCGCCGGCGGCCGCGGCGTCGAAGACGTCTCGGGCCGTCATGCCCCCCTTTTTGTTTGAGCCTTTCGATAACGAGGAGCGCACGCCGGCCTGGCCCAGCGCTTCCTGTGTTCGTTTGACGACGGCCGTGGCGCTGGCGTAGGCCTCCAGACAACCATGACGGCCGCAGCCGCATTGGCGGGGATTGGTCATTTCGATCTTCATGTGTCCGAGTTCGCCGCCGTGGCTGTGCTCTCCCTCGACGACGAGGTCGCCGATGATGATGCCGCCGCCGACACCCGTGCCGAGCGTGAACAGAACCATGCTATGCACATCTTTGCCGACGCCGGACCAGAACTCGCCGAAGGCGGCAGCATTGCCATCGTTTTGGAAAGCGGTGGGCAGACCAAAAGCCTTGTGTATATGCGCACGCACGGGAACATTGCGCCAAGGCTTGAGGTTTGGCGGATCGAGGATGAGACCGCCGGGAATATCCATCGTGCCCGGCGTGGCCACGCCGATGGCGCGGATGTCGGCCATTGTCACATTGGCGGCTGCGACCGCTTGGCGAATCGATTCGCACATGCGTTCCAGGCCAAACTCTTGACCACGAAAGGCTTCGGTAGGCAAGCTCACCGATGCCCGCGGTTGGCCGGTCTCATCCACCACTCCGGCCTTCATCGCCGAGCCGCCGACATCCAGTCCGACATATAACGCTTGGGCCATGGGAGCCTTCCAATCGAAATTCGCACAAAACGCCAAACGCGCCAAGGCGCGAGCTTTCCCGGTCCATTTGACGGCGAGGGAACTGGCCTCGCTAGGAATTGCCTTTGTTTTATAATGCCGACTGCATTTGGCCAAAAAGGACCTCGGAAATGTTCACAAGATTGCACGGTCGTCTGGGGCATTATCTACTGCTGCTGGCCGTCGGCCTGATTTTGTTTGTGAACAACCTGGGTGGTCCCAGCCTGTGGGACCTGGATGAGGGACGCAATGCGACCGCCTCTCTGGAAATGTTGACGTCGGGCAATTTCATCGTGCCCACATTCAACGCCCAGGTCCGCGTCGATAAGCCGATTCTGCAGTACTGGCTGCAAGTGAGTTTTTACAAATTGCTTGGCGTCGATGAATTCGCCGCGCGCTTGCCATCGGCCCTGGCTGCCCTCGGCGTTTTGTTTGTTTGCTACGAACTTGGTCGCTCGCTATTTTGCGCGACCAGCGGCCTCTTGGGCGCGCTGATATTGAGCAGCACGGCGATCATGATCGGAGCGGGCCGTTTCGCCAATCCGGACGCTCTTCTAAACGTATTTGTCGCGCTGACGCTGCAGCTTTTTTGGTGCGGCCACCGAAGCCCGAATTCGTGGTGGTTCGCGGGCTTGGGAGCCTTGCTCGGTTGCGCTGCGTAGCTAAGGGACCCGTCGGCGTGGTGCTGCCCACCTTGGTCATCGCAAGCTATTTGGCGTGGGAGAAACGCCTCCGCTTGCTATACGGATCGGCGCGTGTTTATGGGGCTTCCTGGCGCTGGCGCTGG
Source organism: uncultured Planctomycetota bacterium (assembly GCA_963750865.1). Lineage (GTDB taxonomy): Bacteria > Planctomycetota > Planctomycetia > Gemmatales > Gemmataceae > CAVVSQ01. The sequence goes on along the minus strand of CAVVSQ010000001.1, from coordinate 857,840 downwards.
TTGCCGCGCCGTGGTATATTTGGGTGGCCGTCGACACGCGTGGCATTTTCTTGCGCGGCTTTCTCGGCGAGCACAACTTGAGCCGCTTCTTGCATCCCATGGATCGCCACGCCGGCTCGCCATTTTACTACCTGATCGTGCTCGTCGTCGGCTTGGCTCCTTGGTCCGTCCTGCTTGCCTGCGCGAGTTGGTTCGGCTTTTGGTCCATGATCCGACGGCCGTGGCCGCGCGCTTCCGCATGGTGGGGCGCGGCGACGAGAAGCTTGATCCGGCTTCGGTCAACTTTCCTTTGGCCATCACCGCCCGCGATCTCGTCCCCGCCTATCGCCTTTTGGGCATTTGGGTGGCGTGTTACCTCCTTTTTTTTTCCGCGGCGGCCACCAAACTGCCTAATTACTTGTTGCCGATCGCGCTGCCCTTGGCGCTCTTGGGCGGTCGCTTCCTCGACCGTTGGCGGCTAAATGAATTACACCTTCCTTCCGGGGTCATGCCCCTTTGCCTGGTCAGCATGGCACTATTGTGCGGTCTCGCCGGAGCAGGCCTCATGATGGTGGCTAGCAAAATTCCCTTCGATCCATTCCCTGGTCCATACATCGGTGAACTACGCTATTGGTGCTTGATGAGCCTCATACCCGCCGCCGCCGCGGCGCTAGGCTGGTGGGCACTGCGCCGTGGACATCGAAACAGCGTTATTCTGAGCCTGTTATGTGGATCGATTTTCTTCTTGAGTCCCATGGCCGCATGGATGCTCCCCGCCTTCGATGGCGTCAAAGCGCCTGGCCCCCTTGTCGCTCAGAGCCAGGTGCTCAAGCGCGACCAAGACATCCGCATCGGCGGCTACCAAATGGAGCATCTGCCGAGCATTAATTTCTATTCCCAACGCGAGGTGATGCATCAGGCCACGGGCGAGGACGCAATTGCTTTTTTGCAATACCCCATACCCGTATATCTCTTCATGCCGGCCCCGCTGTGGGAGGATTTGAAACCAAAAGCGCCGAGCGGATGTCATGTGCTTGCTTGTCATCCGGATTTGTACCGCGGCCGCGACGTTGTGGTAATCGCCAATAGGGCGGATTAGCGCCGAAAAGAATCCAGCGGATTGCACTGCACCAGCCCAAAAAAACTTCGATCACTCCCTTACACCATTCAATTCTGTCGATATGGGCCTTTTCGTTTGGGTGCCGGTCCGCTAAATTGTCAGTTCGACAAAATGTTCAAAAGAAATGCTGTAATCAGCTTGATAATGTCAGGAGCTTGCCATGGGAGCCCGCCGTATTCGCCGCGACCAACGCCGCGCGGACATGAAAAAGTCGCGTCTGCTTAACGGCGTTTTGAAGGTGAAGGAACGGAAGAATCGCGACAACCGCATGTTGACAATCATCAAGAAGGGCAAGCTACCCTATTTGCCGTCGGTCATGAGTTGGCTAAGCGGCCAACTCGACAAACCTAGCCGGCTTATCACGCCCGCCGACGTGGAGACGTTGGTCAAGGCATGAGACCGTGGGGCACGTTTTCAACGTGCCCGCTGAACGTGGGCACGTTGAAAACGTGCCCCACAGTGTCATCCAACCATTGGCTCATTCCCGCCATGCTCCCGGCAATAGCGAAAGCGCCGTGGAAAAATCGGCACCACGCCCCAAAGCCGCTGCCAACCCCACTTCTCGACAACCGCCGGTTTTCGGCAATAACGGCACTGGAGTGCGACACCATCCCGGTCGCGTAAGCAGTTGGCCTCGTTCCCGGAAGCATGGGCTTCGATCGTAGCGTGCGTGACGCCGCGCCGGCCCAATTCGGCTTCGAAGATAGCCAGCGCCTCGGCTTCCATGCCTTGGCGGTAGACCGTCACCCGATCGAGCAAGTCGTCGGTGCTCGCCTTGCGAGCGTTAGCCCACACTTTTTCGCTATCGAATTTCATGGAACTCGATTCATCTCGGCCGCGTCTTATTGTGCGGGGGGATCCAGGCAAAGCCCTCGAATCGCGGCTTGAGGGCTTTCCTGGATTCTATTTGACAGTTTTCATGCCAACCGTCTAAAATTCGGTATCCATGGTCGTCTTTCGCACCGCCAAAGACGACGATACCTTCCTGCCTGCGCGCTTTTTATTCAGCGGAGTACGAACGATGCCGGTCCCAAACATTGGGCGACGCCGATGCTATCTTGCCGCCGTCTCGTTGACAGCTTGGTTTGCGCTCGCGCTGCTCATCGCTCCGATGGCCTTGGCACAGCCAAAGAAGTCCGAAAAGCCGACACCGGCCGCTCCGGAAGTCAAAACCGTGGACTCTTTGGTCAACTCGGGCGGTGTCGCGGAGCAAGTGGGCTATATCAACGAAATGCTTGCCAAAAGCTGGAAGGAAAACAAGATCACGCCGGCCCAGCGCTGCACGGATTACGAGTTCATTCGCCGCGCCTCGCTCGACATCATTGGCCGGATCGCCAAGCTCGACGAGATCGCGCGCTTCATGAAGGACCCCGAATCGCGGCGGCGGTCGCTTTTGATCGAGCGCTTGCTCGGCAGTCCCGAGTTTCTTAAGGGCAATGAATATGGCAAAGGCGAGGAATATGCCCGCAACTGGGCCAACATCTGGACCGTCCTGCTTATCACGCGCACCGGCGAAGCCAAGGTCTACCAAGATGAGATGCGTGATTGGCTCGCGACGGCGCTGACTGAAAAATACCAAAGCGACGGCAAGTCGCTCGCAACCGCGCCGGACTGGTCCAAGATCGTCACCGAGCTTATTTCCGCGCAAGGCGAGACATCCGAGAACGGCGCCGTCAATTACGTGCTGGCACACCTGGGCGATGAAATCAAGCAAGATCAGGCCACGAGCGGCAAGTATGACATGGTCCCGGTGACCTCGCGGACGACACGCCTGTTTCTGGGCTTGCGCACCCAGTGCGTGCAGTGCCATGACCATCCCTTCAACGACGAGTGGAAACAACATCATTTCTGGGGCATCAACGCGTTCTTTCGGCAGGTCGATCCCAACGGCCGTCCTCCGATGATGGCCAAAAAGATGGCCAAGGGCATTGGCACGCAGAAGTTTGTCCTCAAGGACAACCCCAACTACAACGTCAAAGGGATTGTCCCTTATGAGCGGCGCAGCGGTGTGCTCCTTTATACCGATGCCACCTTCCTCGACGGCCGCAAAATGCCCTCCGCCAAGGGCACCGGTAAAGACAACCGGCGATTGGAACTCGCCAAGTGGATCACGAGCAGTCGCTATTTCGCCAAAGCGTATGTCAATCGCATATGGGGCCATTTCTTCGGCCGCAGCTTCACCAAGGACGCCGTCGACGATTTCAGCGAACAAAACCCGGTCACTCATCCCGAGTTGCTCGACAGGCTCGCGGAGGATTGGGCCAAGAAATACAATCACAATCCCAAGGCGCTCATTCGCTGGATATGCAACAGCAAGGCCTATGGCCTAGCCAGCGCCGCCAACGCGACCAACGACAAGCCGGAGGACGAGACCTTCTTCTCGCGCATGGTGCTTAAGGCGATGACGCCCGAGCAACTTTTCGATTCGCTCATGACCGCGACGGAAGCTAAGGTGAGCCAAGCCAAAGCCAGCAAGGCGCAACTCCGTCAAGCGTGGCTCGATAAGCTGATCGTGAACTTCGGCGACGATGAAGGCAACGAAGGCTCATTCAATGGCACCGTCGTGCAAGCGCTGTTACTCATGAACGGCAGCGACATCAACAACGCGATCATGGATAAGGAAACCGGGACAGCGGCACTGGTGATGAAAACGTATCCGCCCTCCAACGCGGCCATGGCGGCCAAGGCGATGGATATTCTCTTCAAAGCCGCCCTCAATCGGCCGCCGACACGCCGGGAGATCAGCAAAATCCTCGACCCTCGCATGTATGCCCTGCGTCTCCCCAATCGCGACGCCGTCGCCTTCTGGACCGGGTATTACCAAGACGTCTTCTGGGCGCTGCTGAACTCGAATGAGTTCATTTTGAATCATTGACTTGCGGTTCAGCGTGCTGCCGTTCCAGTTCATCATGGCAAGCCGACATGTAGCTATCGACCTCAGCCATGTTATCGAGGTAGTACGCAACAACCTTGTAAATCACCGCCAACGGCACGGTGGGATATTGGCCCGCCAGCATTTCAGGAGAAAAGCCTTCCCGGTAATGGTGGACGATATGGTAAAGGCCGATTCGGTGGCCGGTCAGGGTCACCTCGCCATCGGCATGCTGGGTTAGAAAATCGGGCATAATCATAGTGAAAGGCCTCGCCCAAAAAAGATTGACTTGATGATACCGCGAGCACGGCCATTCGAGAAGAGAAATGCTCGTGCTTGGGCGGTCTTGTTCTAGCCGATCATGAGCTTGCTTCGCATCGGTGAACCGGCCCGACTTTCAGCCCAAGGCCCGCCGCACCGCTTCGAGCACCCGAGTCTGCGCGTCGGCCAGCGTGGTCAGGAGCGTGGCCCCGGCGGCGAGGCGGTGCCCGCCGCCGCCAAAGGTTTCGGCGATCTTAGCGACGTCGATGCGCTCGCGCGAGCGGAAACTGACCTTGATGCCGCCGGCCGGCTGCTCCATGAAGAAGAGGCCCACTTCAACACCCGCGACGCTGCGGGTGTAATTGACCATGTCCTCGGTGTCTTGCGGCGTGGCGCCCGTGGCGGCATAATCGGCGCGCACGACTTCCGTGAGGGCCACCTTGCCATCCTCCACGGTCCGCAACCGGCTCAGGACCACGCCGCGCAATTTCATGCGCGGCAAGCTGCTGTTTTCATAAATGAGATCGTAGAGCCGCGTCACCCGCGCCCGGCTTGCGCCAATTTCTCGGCAAGCGCAAACGTCGCGGGTGTCGTGTTGAGGTGCCGAAACCATCCCGTGTCGGTGGCCAGGGCCGCGAACAGCGCATCGGCGGCCGTCGGCGACAGCTTGACATCGAGCGCTTCAATCAACTCATAGACCAAGCGGCCGGTTGCCTCGGCGGTGGCGTCGCGCAATTCCAGGGCGCCAGATCGTCGCGCGACAGGTGATGGTCGATGACGACTTTCTGGGCCGAACTCGACTTGACGAAGGTCGCAAAATCGCCGAGTTGGCCCCAGGTGCCGGTATCGAGCACCACGATGACTTCGGCATCTTGGTATTCAGTGCCCGGCAGCTCGAAACGTTTGATCCGGTGCGTGGGATCGAGGAAGTCGTAATTGGGGTTCCACATACTGGCAATAATTACCCGGGCTTCCTTGCCTAGTTGCTGAGTGCATCGGCCAGCGCCAGTTGCGAGCCGAGTCCATCCGGATCGGGACGAACGTGCGTGGCGAGTAAGAACCGCTTATGTTGTCGAACCAATTGGACGAAGGGAGACCAGTCGATAGGCATGAGGTGGGTTCCGTCTGACACCGAGGAAGGAATTTCAAGTATTATAGACCGGATAGCTACCTTCGCCTATCGAGCCAACCAGCAGCCATGTTGCATGTCGCCCTCCACGAGCCGCAGATACCGCCCAACACCGGGAACATCGCCCGCCTATGCGCGGCCACGGACACCGTGCTTCATCTGATCGGACGCCTCGGTTTTCTACTCGATGACAAATCGCTACGCCGCGCGGGGCTCGATTATTGGCACGCGGTGACGATCGAGCTCCATGCGTCCTTTGAAGATTTTGAAAAGGCGTGGCTCGCGCGGGCCGGCACTTCGGGGCGCATCTTCGCCTTCAGCGCCAGGGCCAGCAAAAACTATACGCAAGTCAGCTATGAACCGGGTGATTGTTTGCTCTTTGGGAGCGAGACGCACGGCCTGCCGGCCAAAATGATTGCCGAGTTTGGGGAGCGGGCACTGACGATCCCCATGCCGGGCGGCAAAGTCCGCAGTCTCAACCTGGCCACTGCCACCGGCATTGTCCTTTACGAAGCCTTGCGCCAACTTCGCAAGTGGTAAATCTTGCCTTGAATCCTTTGCCGACGCTCCATCCCGCCGCCATTTGAGCCGATAAAAGACCCGCGTGGCCTACAAAACATCACCGGGGAGGTAGCAACCGCGATGGACGGCGTCGCTCGTTTGCCGACTTTAGTCGATTTGACGAAACATGTGCTCCACAAGCTTTGCGAACCGGACCGGCTCGATCCGGACCAAACACCGCTGACGCAGTCGGTCATTACTCGCCGCGGCGTTGCCTGCGGCCTGTTCTTTCAGGCACAGGGGCCACGACTGGTAAAAAATTACGCAGTCTGGGCCGGCGATGAGAATCGCATTCTTTTTTACAACTGCAACGGCGAACGCATCGCCGAGACCCGCCTCAGCGAAGCACCCGATCCGGCATGCTTGTCGTAATCTGCAAATTGGAGTCGTGGTGAAGTCGTGGCCGGGGTCTCGGTACTCCGAGACCCCGGCCACCTAGGGTCGCCGAATGTTCCGGGGTCTCGGGGTACCGAGACCCCGGCCACGCATGGCGGGTCAGGTTGGAAACCTAACCTACATATTGGTCAGCTTGCCCGTGGAGTCGCCGAAGCGACTTAGGTTGGTGATGCCCAGGGTGTTGGCCATGCCGAGGTAGAGGTTGGTCACCGGCTTGCCGCCGTGCTTGACGTAGCGGCCGGTCTTGAGGGCGCCGCCGCCGGCACCGGCGAGGAGGATCGGTAGGTTGGTGTGCGTGTGACGGTTGGCGTCGGCGTTGCCGCTGCCGTAAACGATCATCGAATTGTGTAGGAGCGTGGTGCCGTCGGCGTCACGGACGCTATTCAGCTTGTCGAGGAAGCGGGCGAATTGTTGCGCATACCAAAGGTCGATGTCGGCGACCTTGTCGATGCGGTCTTTGCTGTTGCGGTGATGCGTCAGGTCGTGGTGCCCTTCGGAAATGCCGATCTGGTCGAAGGAACGGTTGCTGCCGTCGTGGGCGAGCAGGATCGACGCGACGCGGGTCGAATCGGTCTGGAAGGCGAGCACCAGGATATCGAACAATAGCTGCATATGGTCGGCGTATACGGTAGGAACGCCGGCGGGCGTATCGATTCCGGGGTCGGGGACTTGTCCCAAGCGTTCAGCGCGCTGGATGCGCCCTTCGATGGAGCGTAGGCCGGTCATGTATTGATCGAGCTTGCGCCGATCGGACGGATCGAGCCGCCGCTGCATGGCGCGGGCATCGTCCAGGACGAAATCGAGGACGGATTGCTCTTCCTGCTGGATTCGGCGGAGGTTCGCCTGCCGTTCGCCTGGCCGGCCCTGCCCGAACAACCGCTCGAACACACGGCGTGGATTGGCCTCGGCGGCCATGGGCGTGGTCGGCGAGCTCCACGAGATGTTGAACTGGTAAGCACACGAATAGCCCGAATCGCAGCCGCCCGTCCGCAGTGACGGATCGCAGGTAAGTTCCAACGACGGAAAGCGAGTCAGATGCCCGATTTCATGGGCCAATACCTGGTCGATGGACACGCCCGCGCGGACGTGGCTAGCGCTTTTGAGCAGGCGCACGCCGGTAAGGAAGGTGCCGTTGCCGTGCGGCGTGATCGCCGGCGCCGTCCGGCCCGGGCTCGGCCGTCTTGTGGTCCAACTCGCCCATTACCTGCAAGGCGTTCTTATGATTTTCCAAAGGCTTGAGCGTTCGGCTCCACGCGAAATCCGCGCCGGCCTGTGCGGGCCACCAACTCGCCGGAATGGCGCCGTTGGGGAAATAGACAAATGCTGTCCGCAGAGGCGTGCCGCTCGCCGTCATTGCCAGCCGCGCGGCTGCCGGCAGCTCGGCCAGGAGCCGGTTCGTTCCGAGCGACTGAAAGAGCGGCAGCGCGACGCACGCCCCGACGCCCCGAAGGAAATTACGCCGACTCAATTCCGCGTGTCGGGCAGCCGCCCGGGAGAGTTCTTGTGTCATCGCGTCCTCCAGTTTTTTAGCTTCCAAGTCGCTTCTTACGTTCCGAGCCACGACCGTTAGGGAGTGGCCAACTTGCGCCGCACTGCAAGAAATCCTATTCACCGTTCACCGCCGATTGGCCGCTTCCTTGCGGGCGCGGCTCGGCGTCTGCGAATCCGAGCCAAGAGCGTTAGGATTTGTATCGGCCGTGGGCATGGCCCGGCGCCTCTGAAATTCCGGCGCGTTGATGATCGAGCGAAGCAAAACGGCAGGCCGGCCGCCGGCGGTATCCAGCTTGGCAACGATGTCATCGACGACCCACGTGTCTTGCGGCGTTAGGCCGCGCCCCAGGGCATAAATTAACATCTTCTCCGTGGCGCAGCGATAAAAATCCAGCCGCCGCTCCGTCACCAGTATTTTCTTGAGCTCGCGGATATCCTTGAAAGCCTCTCCGGTCAGCAGTTCACCGGCCGGCTCGATGGGCTGGCCCAGCTCTTTGTCGCGCCAGCGGCCCAGGGCATTGAAGTTTTCCAGCGCCAGGCCGAGCGGGTCCATCCGATTGTGACAAGAACTACACAAGGCATCGGCGCGATGGCGCGCCAAGGTCTCGCGCAGAGTGGGCGGCGCCTTGCCGTTGAGCCCGGTGGCCGCCTCTTCGAGCGCGGGGATGTCGGGAGGCGGCGGGGGCGGGGGCATGCCGAGGATGTTGTCGAGAATGTAAAGGCCGCGTTTGACCGGCGAGGTGCGATCGGGGTTGGACGTGATAATGAGGGAGGTTCCTTGCGTCAGCACGCCGCCGCGCGGACTGTCGGGCGGCAGCGTCACTTTGCGCATCTGATCGCCGGTGACACCGTCGATGCCATAAAACTTGGCGAGCTTGGCGTTGAGGAAGGTGTAATTGGCGTCGATGAGCTCCAAAAGACTGCGGTCCTCGCGCACCACGTGCTCGAATGCCATTTCGGTTTCCTGGCGCATGGCGCGGCGCAAGTCGCCCGTCAGCTCGAACTGCGCGAAGCGCCGGAAACCCTTGAAGAAACCGGCCCGCACGTTCGCCAACTCTTTCTTCTCGGCGTCGGTCAACTTGTCCGGTGCCTTGCGGTTAAGCTCGCGAAAACGAGCGCGCTGGGCGGCGACTTTAGGATCGACCGGCTGCTCTTTCGCCAACACCGCCGCCGCGCTGACGTTGGCGGTCTCGATGCCGCGCGACTGGAGCCATTGACCGGCGAAATTACCGCATGAACTCACCGGATCGCTTGTCAGCCAGCATCCGCATGACTTGCGCCGCCAAGTGGGCTCGCAGCTGGTTGGCCGCCGCCAGCTTGAGCAACTCTTCGTCAGGCATCGACGACCAGAGGAAGTAGGACAACCGGCTGGCGAGCGAGTATTCGTCGATCAATGGATACTTGTCCGCCGAGTTTGGAACGGCCCATTCCTCGCGGAACAGGAACCGGGGCGAGGCAAGCACGACGGTCATGGCCTGGGCGATACCGGCTTCGTAGGTTTGCTCCGGTTTGGCGGCAGTCGCTTCGACGAGGCGAAGCAACCGCATCAGCGTCGGCTCATCGACCGGACGCCTGAACGCGCGGGTCACGAAGGGTGTGAGCAGCCGTCGGGTGTAGGCGGCACGCGCCTTGGCATCTTCGGGGACTTCACTTGTAAAGAAACGTTGATAATTTTCCGGGCGCACCCAGTGTTCGCGCGCCATCGGCCCACGCACGGTGAGCGTATTGACTCGCAGCGTGAGCGAACGAATCTGCTTTTCCTTCGTCAGGGGCTCGATCGTCAGGCTCAACGGGTGCTTGCCGGCTTGCCAATCTTGGTCGAACTCAAAGTGAAATTGCTTGCCGCCTTGCCGCGAAAACTCTTGCGTGAGCAGCACCTTGTCGCCCGCTTTGAAAACGACCCGGCATTTGTTGTAATCGAATTGATTATCCACATACTTTTCGCTTGCGGTCAGATCGAGCACCAGTTGATATTTACCGTTGTGCTCGGCCATAACGTCGCAGGTCGCCGTGGCAGCCTGATAATAAGACAGCGCCAACGGTCCCGTATCCTTGCCGGAACCTTTGCCTGCCGCCGTCACAAAACGGCGTCCCGGAAGGCGTTGCTCGGCAGGCACCCGCGGCTGGGTCGGGACGACCTGAGCCACGATCGACTTGGCGGCCGCGATGTATTTTTCCATGAGGAGTGGGGAGATGGTCAAGACATCGCTGATGTTGTCGAAACCATGCCCGGTGTCGTCGGCGGGAAACTCGGCCGAGGCGTTGAAGTCGACGCCCAAGAGATCGCGAATGGTGTTGTGGTATTCGGTGCGGTTGAGTCGGCGAATGGTGATGCGGCCCGGATCGGGGTTTTGCGGATCGATGGCGAAGACCGAGAACTTGATCCATTTTTCGAGCTCCGCCAGCTGCTGCGCGGACGGGCGCCGCTTGCCCTTGGGAGGCATCATGCCCGCCTGGAGCATCTTCAGCGCCTTGAGCCAGAGCTCTTGATCCTGCGCAAGCCGCGTCGGATCTTCTTGGTCAAAGTCGACGCTTCCCTTTTTGAACTCGGCGTTGTGGCAGCTGACACAGTATTTATTGAGCAGCGGTTGTGCGACCTGGCGAAACTGGGCAACAGCGGCGGAATCAGCGGCGCTTACCGACTGGCCGGCACCGGCCATGGTGAACACCAATACTGCGGGTGTCGCTACCGCAAAGAAGCCGCTTCTCGTCATTTTTCGATCACCTCAACGGCGCAGGCGGGGCAAAACCGGGGGGTTCAAGGTTCGCGATCGGTCCGACTCATCCCCCGAAAATGATCTTCGTGATTTGAAGTCGAGTATATCCACACGTTTACCGACATGCAACACCCGCGGGCGGATTTAATCATTCCTCATAAATAGACAACGCCCGGTGGTTCCAATGAATCCACCGGGCGCTGACGCTTACGGCTCGCCAGACAGCAGCGGGCGCTGACGCTTTCGGCTCGTCAATCAGTTGCTTTTGGCCACGAACAGACGATCGATGTCCGCGTCGGGGAGTTCTTCGCGGCCATCGCCTTGGTCGATGATGAGGGCGGTGCCGCTGGGGCTGACCCAGACGACGTGGTTGCCGAGTTGGTAGACTTCGCGGATGCTGGGTTGGCGTTCCAGGATGCGGAAATACGCTTTGGACATGGCCTTGACGGTGACGGAGGCCATCTTGGGCGAGAAGGCATCGTCGATCCAGACGCCGCCGATCTCGACGACGTTGCGGTTTTGCACATTGCGCGAGGCGGTGCGGCACAGGCGCGATTGCGAACGCAGATAGTTGTTTTGCACGGCGAAATCCACGCCTAGTTGCCCGTTCTGCACGGCCTCCAGGTTGTTGGCGTTGAAGAACCGCCGCGCCTCGTTGAGCGATTTCTTTTGATCTTGAAAAGCGTAAAGGGCGCGCCTTCTCGGATTCGGGCAGAGACGCTGGGCCGCCGCCTGCCTTGGACAGTGCGTCCCGGGTCCGTTCGATCTCGAAGCGATCGCGCAAGCCGGCCACGCCGTCCTTGCTTTCGCCTGGCTTGCTGCCCGTTGCTTGCACGGTGACTTGTCGGGCGAACGCTTCCAGCTTGAGCGGAACAGGCGCGGCCGCGCCCCCAACGCCGAAGCCGCCGCTGACGCCTGCACCGCGCAGCGCCGCCGGTGCCGCCCCCAAATCAAAGCGGACGTTCGGCTTGCCATGAATCGCCGGACCGCTCAGCGCCGGCATCGGACCATCGGGCACCACCAGATAGCTGGTGTAAGGCGTGGTGATGCCATAACGCTTGGCGAGAACTACCACTTCATCGACCAGTTCCTTCTTGTGCGCCGTTGATGCGAATCTGATCGAGCAGATAGCCGACCTTGCGGCGGGCCCACAGGTCCTCGACGAACGTCTTGTCTCCCGACGATTTTTCGGGGAACGTCAATTCATAGACGAATTCCTTCGTTTCCATGCCGACGGTGCCGGTCAGCTTGACGGCCACCGGCCCTTTGCCCGTATAGCGGGCCAGCACGACGAGTTGGCTGCCATGGAACAGGTCGGGAAGCTGCGGCGGATAAACCTCGTTCAGCGAAACGCCGTCGCCGAGCGACAGCTTCAAATTGGCGAGCACGGGGTTGCTGATTTTGCCATAAAGGCTGCTGACCTTGGCCTCGATGTCCTCCGATTCACGCACGTAGGTGCTGATCGCTCGGCTATTGTCGGCCAGTTGATCGAGCAAGGCGGCGTTGACATCGTCGCCAACGCCGAAGGTGAAGATGCGCGTGCTGCCGCTGTTCTTCTTGGCGACGTTGTGCCAGGATTTTTTCCGACGTTGGTCTCGCCGATGGTCGGCGTGCCGTCCGTGAAGAAGACGATGGTGAAGGTGCGGCCTCCGTCGCTGGTCCGCAGACCCAGGGCGGCGGCCAGGGCGTCGTTGATGGCCGTGCCGCCGGTCGCTTCCAGGCCATCGACCCATTTGCGCGCCGCGGCGACATTGTCCGCGCTCGGCGGCTTGCAGGTGGTCGGTATAAAGGTTGACCGTGGTCGCGAAGTTCATGACCGCGAAGCGGTCGCTGGGCGTCAGTTGGTTGAGGCAGTATTTGAGGGCATTGCGCGCCTGCGTCATGCGCTTGCCGCGCATGCTGCCGGAGGTGTCGAGCACGAAGACCATGTCGCGCGGCACCTGCTGGCTCTTGGAAAGCTCGGCGCGCGGCGAGACCAGCATCATGACATAGCCGTTTTGACCCGGATTGGGCCGATGCGTCAGGGCCGTCACGCCGACGTCGCCGGTGCCGAGCGTGTAAAACATCTGGAAATCATGGTCGAGCAGGGCCTGGTCTTTCTCAAAGCTGATGACGGCCTCGCGGTCGTTGGGGCGGGCCATGGTGATGGCGTGCGTCGGCGAATAGATGTTTTGCAGGGGATGCTGCGACTTTAGCTTCACCTTGAGGGTGAACTCCTTGAGCGTGCGGCAGCCTTGGCGTCGGCCTTCAGAGGATAGACGTACTCGATCACGCCGTTGTCGTTGGTGGCGATCGAGGTGTAGCTGATGGCGATCTTCTGATCGCCCTTGGCGGGCACGGGGAAGACGCGCAGCTTGAGCAGGTTGGAGCCCATGTATTCGAGCAGGCCGGGATCGAGGGTGCGCTGCACGATGGAGGTGTAGATCTTGCGGGCCTTGTCGGCCTCGACCAGCTCGCCGGGCACTTCCTTGCCGCCGACCCACATGGAGAACTTGCGGACCGAAGCGCCCTTTCGGAACCGGGAAGATATAGGTCGCCTCGAGCGGGCGGTCGGTGTGGTTGCGGAAGGTTTGCTCGATCCGGGTGACGGCCACCTGGTCCTCGATGGCGATGTCAACCTTGTGGTTGAGCATGGCCAACGGCGGCACGGATTTCTCCGTCGGGATAAGCAAGCCGCCGGCCGGCGCCGAAGCGCTCCAGGCCAGGCATAGAGTGGTTGCAAGCAAGAGCCGACGCATGGCAAACCCCTTTCGGTAAAGACGGCGCGTTTCCCTGATTAGGCCATACTAACCCGACGCGTAAGCGAGGATCCTCGTGTATTGTGCGAAGAAAGACCCTCGCTTACGCTTCGGGTTGGTAAGATCGTGCACGCCAATTTAGAGACGAGGAGCAACCGGGTTTGGATTGGGGGCGATGCCAAAATCGCGAATCGTGAAGATCGGCCGATAATCGTAGCGCGGCGCGATTGCTTCCCGCGCCCCTTCCAGGCGATCGACGATGCAAACCACGGCGGCGACGTGGGCGCCAACCCTCTCGATTTCCGTGATCGCTTGCAGCACGGAACCGCCGGTCGTCAGCACATCATCCAACACGGCCACGCGCATGCCGGCGCGGAGCACGCCCTCGACGCGCTGCTTGCTGCCGTGAGCCTTGGCCTCTTTGCGAACGAAAAAACCTTCCAGCGAACGCCCCGCCTGGTGATAGCGCTGCGCCAGCGTGGTCGCCATGGGAATGGCGCCGACCTCCAGGCCCCCGGCAGCGGCGATATCCAGGTCTTTGGTCATTTCCCAAAGCGACCTCGCCGAGAAGCCAAACGGCTTCCGAATGAAAGATGGCTTGCTTGCTGTTGATGTAGTAAGCGCTCTCCTTGCCGGAGGCCAGAACGAACTTGCCGAAGGAAAATGCGCGTTCCTTGAAGACCGTCAAGAGGCGGTCGCGTGTGTCGGTCATAGTTGCCCCAGGTTAACGTGATGCTCCGCCCCCTTTGCGAAGAGGAGGGTTGGGGGAGGTGAATTTTATTTCGAGGGAGTTCTCGACCCCCCCGGCCCCCCTTCGTAAGGGGGAGAAAACTCGCGCTCCGCTGCGCGTCGCGGCTAAACGATTCACTGTTTAGCCAATCTTATCTAACCGTGCGCCAAAGTCCGGTTTCGCGCTCGACTCAATCGGCAAAATCGCTATCATCGCCGCGCCGCGCGGTCGATATTATGCGATGTCCCTATTTAGGAGTGAAGCCCATGAGTCGGTCGTCTGCCGAGGCCCCGAAAAGTCGCGGGTCGTTTGCCATGGTGGCCGCCTTTTTGTTCGGTCTGCCGGTGGGCGTGGGGCTGCTGTGGTTTTTGCACCATGGCCCTTACCAAGATTCGGACTTCGTCGAGTATGTCAAGCATCCCGTCGAAATGACGGAAGTCGTCATGTTTTGCTGCGCCGTGGGCGCCATGCTCGCCAAGATCATCGCGGCGCTAGGTGAATGGTCGGTGCGCCGACGCGAGCTCTTGCCGGCGTGGTCGGGCGACCCGGTGCCCGTCAGCGAAGCCGGCAGTTTGCGGAGTCATTTGGCCGCCTTGGGCCGCGGGGTGCAGCGAAGCTTTCTCGGCCGGCGTATCGCCAATGTCTTGGATTTCGTCGAAAGCCGCGGTTCCGTCGGTGAGCTGGATGATCAGTTGCGCACGCTTGCCGACAACGACGTGATGACCCAGGAGGGGAGCTATGCCCTATTGCGGTTCATCACCTGGGCGATTCCTATTTTGGGCTTTCTGGGCACCGTCCTTGGCATCACCAACGCCATCAAGGGTGTCACGCCGGAAGTGCTCGAAAAATCGCTGAGCGGCGTGACCGATGGCTTGGCGACGGCATTTGACAGCACCGCGCTCGCCCTCTTTCTGACCATGATCCTGATGCTGTGCAGTTCGCTCCTGGAGCGCCTGGAACAGGGCATTCTGGAGAAAGTGGATGCGTATGTGGATGCCGAGCTAAGCCACCGCTTTGAGCGCACCGGCCCCGAGAGCAGTCAATTCGTCGATGCGCTGCGGCAAAACACCCAGGTTTTGCTCAAATCAACCGAACAACTAGTCGACCGGCAAGCGACTCTTTGGTCGCGCAGCCTGGAAAAAGCGGATCGGGCCTGGAATGAAACCGGGCACGTGCATCAGCAGCAACTCACGACCAGCCTGACGCAGGCGCTGGAAAGCACCTTAACACGGCACACGCAGCGGCTCACCGAGCTTGAAGAAAAGCTGCTGGGCCGCGGCCAGGCTCTGGTGCAGGGGATGGCTCAAGTCGCGCAGGCGCTGAGCAAACAATCGGAAGCGCTCATGCAGCCTCCAAGAAGGCGAGGCGCAACTGGTTCGCCTTCAGGAAACGCTGCAGCAAAATCTCGCGGCGCTGGCCGGCGCGGGCACATTCGAAGAAGCCGTGCAAAGCCTGACCGCGGCGATTCACCTTTTGACCACGCGCGTGGTTCCGACGACGCCGGCGACCCGCTCGATGCAGAAGCCCGCTGCGTAAAGGAACCCCATGAGGCGTCCCCGGCACAAACTGCAAGTCTCGACGTTCCCGTTCCTCGCCGTGCTGCTGGGAGCGATGGGGGCGCTCATACTTCTGTTGCTCGTCATGGATCGCCGCAGCAAAATCGTGGCCCGCAACAAAGCCCTTGAGATCCATTCCCAGCTGCTGGCCCGGCGGACCAAAAGCGACGATCTGCGCCGCCAAGAGGACGAAGCCCGCGCGCGCCGATTGGCAGCGCAAGTGTCAAGAAATTCACGACCTTCTCGTTGAGCAAGAACGAGAGCTTGCCAAGGAGCATGACGAAGTTCAACGGAAATGGGTCACGTTAAACCATGAATTGGGTAATGAAGACAAGATGCTGAGTGAACTCGAACGAGGCGTGGTGGAGCAGCGGGCTCGGCTGGATCTGAAAAACCAGTTGCTGAGCCAAATGCGGCAGGGCATCGCGCGCTCAAAAAAGCTGAACGATGGGACGAATCAGGAAGTCGAAAAGCTGGCGCACGAGCTGGCGACGCAGGAGCGCACCTTGCAGGAAGCCAAAGCGCTGAAGCTTCAGAAACAAGAAACCTATTCGCTCGTGCCGTATCGGGGCAAGCGGGGCGAGGGGCGCCGGCCGGTCTACGTCGAATGCACCGCCAACGCGCTCGTGTTCCATCCGGAGGGGCAACGCCTGGAAGGCCGCGATTTTAGCACGGCAAGGTTCCGCGCCGACGTGGAGCGCCGCGGCGTGGCGTTGGTGCGCGCGCAACACGACCCGGAACGGCCCAATCGGCCGCCGGCGCCGCCTCCGACGAGCCCGTATGTGCTCTTCCTCGTGCGTCCCGACGGCTTGGAAAGCTATTACAGCGCCACCGGCGCCTTGCGCGGCTTCGATCTCGATTTTGGTTATGAATTCGTCGATGCCGATTGGGTATTTGCTTTCGCACAGGCGCCGCGGCTTGCGGGGCAGCCGACGCCGCTGCCGAGGAAGACGCCAAGGCCTTCCGCGCCGCCACCCTTGCCCGAGGGCCGTGTTGCGAGCATCGGCTATCCTGCGCACGGGGAGACAGCGGGATTCGGCAACGCCGAGGGAACGGCCGGTGGCACGGCATCGGGCGGCAACTTGCGCATCGGACCCAACCACATCCAGCAATGGCAACGGTTCGGGGCCGGGGGGCCAGCCACGCGGATCACTAGGCAGCGGCGATGCAACGTCCGGCGCGAGCCCGGGACAAGCGGGCACGGGCCGTTTGCCACGCCTAGGGCCTGTTATTGAAAATTCGGCCAAGTGAGTCGATCGCTGGCAACGGCGGAACGGATAAAACCGCGTCACCAGGACGTTTCTTCGGCGCGGTACGCCTGGCAGCAACACAGAACTCGATTGGTTCGGTCAGCGGATCGGCTGCGGCGCCGGGCACGAATGCTCCCGATAGTGGCAACCAAACTCAGGCGCATTCCAAGGACGGCCCAGGGGCCGACGCCGGTCCAGCGGATCCGTCGCGCGATTGGCTCCGCCGCCCCTTTTTGACGTACCTCGAACCGCAAACAAAAAAACAGGCCCCCCGCCGTCTCTGGGTCGGTTGCTTGCCAATCGCGATTACGTGCTCACCGTCGAGTGCTTCAACAACGTCATCGCGCTTTATCCGAGCAGCCAGGTCTTCTCGGTGGCCGATGGTCCGCAGCAAGACAGCATTGACGCGGCCATGGTGCAAGCGGTGCAACAATTAATCGCCCGCCGCCAGGCGACCGTCCGCGGCGGTGAAGTCGCCGTATCGGCCGTTGCTTCGCTTCCAGGTGCATCCCGATGCGCTGCGGACGTATTTTCACGTGTATCCCCTGTTCGAAGGGCTTCATATTCCGATGGCGCGGGAGAATCTGCCTGGCTAAAGCAAATAGCGTGGGAGACTGGTTTTTGCAAAATAAACTAATCACGCAATGCGTGGCCGGGTCCCTCGAGGTACCCGCGAGAGGCCTGGTCACTGTAAGCGTACCGGACCCGTGGTTGAAACCCACGGCTCTTTCGAAACATCCTACGCGATGACCCGGCCACCCTGAGAACTAAATTGACACGTACGAGATTCGCAAACGGAAGAAAGTCATGTATCGCCGACGCCGCTCACAACGCGAGAAGATTTTTTTCAGCTTCGACTCGTTCCTCGATGTCGTCGCCAACGTGATCGGCATCATTATTCGCCTCATTCTGGTGGCCTGGGTCGGCGCGCGCTCCTACACGGCCGCCATGCAGTTTACCGACGTCTGAGCCCGAGGCCGTAAACCAACCTCCCGGCTTGTCGTTGCCCACTCCGAAAGTCAGCGATGATCCGCTGGCAAGCAAGCTTGACCTGGCGAAACTGGAACTGGCCGAGACCCGCAATCGCCTGCTGGACAAGTTACAGAATCTCCAAGGGGCCAAGGAGAAGACCCGCCTCACGCGCGCACAGGTCGAGGAGTTGGCCCGAAAAAACCAGGAACTTGAAGACGAGCAGCGCCGCCTTGAAAGCGAACTCCAAGCCAAGGGTCAGAAAGTCGAGCTCGCTTCGCTTTCTCTGGCAGGCCTGCGGCGGCGCGGCCTTGAGCTCGCCGAGGAGGTCAAGAACTGGCAAGCGCTGCCGGTGGTGACCAAGGAGTTTAAGTATCACGCGCCGGTCAGCCGGGCCGTCAGCGGAGATGAACTGTTTTTTCGAGTGCCGCGGCGGACGCGTGGCGTTCATCGACATGCCCGCGTTCATGCACGAGATTCGCGACAACACGGACGACATTCCCAACCTGCTTCGCAAAGAAGGCCGGGTGCGCCGCGTTACCAGCCCCGTCGGCGCTTTTCGGCTGCAATATACCTTCGAGCGCGAGCAGAGCCTGCTCGACTCACCCGGCGATTTTCGCTACGGCATGTCCGGCTGGGTGGTCGAGCCGGTGCTTTTCAAGCGCGGCGAATCGCTATCAGAAGCGCTCCGGCCCCAGTCCGAGTTTCACCGCGTGGCGGATGCCATCGATCCCAACCAGGCGGTGGCGACCTTTTGGGTCTATCCCGACAGCTTCGCGCTGTTTCGGGCTTTACGCGACTATCTTTACGAACGGGACGTGGAAGTCGCCGGTCGGCCGCTACCCATGAACGGGCCGATTGCGGCGTCGCGGAGCGGCACGAAATCGCGGGGGCAGTAGATTCTTCTGCAAATGTATCGCGATCGGGTGGCACGCTCTGAGGTACTCCGAAGGGCGTGATTTCGCCTGCATCCACGCCCTTCGGCGTACCTCAGGGCGTGCCACCCTGTAACGATCCACGTTGGGATCATTCGCTGTTCAGCATTTCCGCCAGGTGCAAGCACTGGATACCGCTGGTGCGGCGGCGCAGGCAGCCGGCGATGTTCATCAAACAGCCGGCGTCGGTCGTGACCATGACATCGGCGCCGCTCTTGGCGACGAAGTCGGCCTTGTCGGTGACCATGGCGCCGCTGATGCCGGGGAAGCGGATCGAGAACGAGCCGCCGAAACCGCAGCATTCGTCGAAGCGCTCGAGCGGCACCAGCTCCAGGCCGCGCACGCGCCGGAGCAAGCGTTCCGGCTCGCTTACCAGACCCAGCCCGCGCAGGTGGCACGCCATGTGATAGGTTGCTTTTCCTTCAAAGCGGGCACCCACATCCTCGACGCCCAGGACATTGACGAGAAAATCGGACAGCTCGTGGGTGCGGCGGGCCAAGTCTTCGGCCCGGCCATGCCAGACCATATCGTCCTCGAACAGCTTGGGATATTCGAGCTTCACCATGGCCGCGCACGACCCGGACGGCGTCACCACCAGGTTGCAACTTGCGAACGCCTTGATGGCGTGGCGAGCCAGGGCACGGGCGTCGTCGTGGTAGCCGCTGTTGAAGTGCGGTTGGCCGCAGCAGGTTTGGGCCTGGGGAAAGTCGACATCGACGCCAAGCCGGCGCAGCAGTTGGACGGTCGCGACCCCCACCTGGGGAAAGAAGGCATCCCCCAGGCAGGTGATCATCAGCGAGACTTTCAAACGCCCAGCCTCCGTCACAGCAAGCGCCGGCTTTGTTTGTCGAGCCCGGAATAGATAAAACGCAGCGCGGGTTCGGCCATGCGGTCAAAGTACGTCCACGAGTGTCCGCCGGCCTCGGTCGCGAGGTCGGCGGTGTGCTCGACTCCCAGCGCCGTCATCTTTTCGTGCAAACGATCATTGCCGCGAAACCAGGCGGCGTCGTCGGGATCGACGCAAAAATAAATATACGGCGGTGCGTCATAAGGGGGCAGGTGCATGAGTGCCGTGTCTTGCCGGCACGCTTCCTTGCTGACGTACATTTCATCAAGCGCGTGGCCGTGGCCATAAAGCTCGTGGAAATCAAGCGCCGACGCGATGCCGGCGGCCACGGGGAACACCTTGGGATGGCGGAACGCCAACCGCAACGCCCCCTGGCCCCCCATGCTGATGCCCAAAAGCCCGATCGACGGAGGATGGAGGTCCCAGCGCTCGGCGAAGACGGGCACAACCCGGTCGAGAACATATTTCTCGGCGGACACATGGGCATCGAACTCGGGACAAATCCGGTCGGTCCACCATGAATGCTGCGTGTGCGGGCAAACGCAAGGGAGCCGCAATTCGTCGAAGAGGCGCGTAAAGGCGGGGCGATCGACAAGCGTTTCCAGTCCGAAAGGATGCAGAAAGAGGACGCCGAAACGCGGCTTGGTGCCGGGGGCAAGCTCATAGATGTCGGCGGGTTTGCCGGCGATGTCGATTTGGTGCCAGCGGCCGGTCATGCGCTCCCCGTAGGTTAGGTTTCCAACCTGACCGTATTTATTTACTGCGCCCAAATGCGGTCAGGTTGGAAACCTAACCTACTTTTGCGACGCCATCTTACGCTCGGTCGATTCGCGATAATATAGCGGCAAATAGCGATAATAGACTTCCAGGGTGAGCAAGCTGAGAGACGTGGCCATCATGCGGCCGCCGGCGGGATTGTGCGCGGCGCTGCCGGCGGAGCTCCAGCTTCCCTTCATGGGAGAGTTGCCTTTGTCCTGCTCGCGAATCAAGGTGGTGCGCATGGTGTCGTTCCAGTCTTTCCAGGCTTGGCCGCCAAAATGGTGCATGACCTGGGTGGCATAGTACGAGTAATACATGTCCTTGGACTTGAAGCCCTGGGCCTTGATGTGCTTGTCGACGCCCTTGATCATGCGGATGTTTTGCGGGCCCCAGGATTGCAGGTATTGCCGGCACAAAAGGCCGACGGCGCTCATGGCGGGAGTGGAGCCGCCGCCCGTCATATAGGTGTAGCCTTCGTCTTTGCCTTCGGCGCAGACGCTGTCAAGGAAGCGCTGGGCCTTCCGCATGGTGAGTTCCGGAACGTCCAGGCCGGCCATCTGGGCGCTTTTGAGCGCCATCACCTGCCAGCCCGTCACGGACGTGTCGCCAATTTCGCGCGGCATGTACGCCAGCCACCCGCGTCGTTTTGCGCTTGCACGATGTAGTTGATGGCCATCTGCGCGGGGCGGCGAGTTGGGATCCTGCGTCATGCCATAGGCCTCGCACATCGCGATGGTCGCCAGGCCATGGGCATACATCTGACCGCCGAAGTTGCCGGTCCGCTTGTCTTGTTTCCGAATCAGATAAAGCAGGGCACGCTCGATGGGCTTGTCGTACGGATTGTCCTTGGCGGCCTTGTGCGTCTTGCCCGCGCCCAAAAGCGGCAGAAGGCCGAAAGCAGTGGCAGCGATGTCGTTGGAGTTGCCTTTGTCTTTGAAGCGCGGATCGTCGAGCATCCAGCGGCCATCGCTGAGTTGGTGCTTGGCGATCCATTGCAAGCCCGCAGCCACCGCCGCCTCGGACTCGCGCGTGCCGCCGCCATCGCGCAAGGCGAATTCGCGGGTGGCGCCGCTGCGGCCAAAGAACGTGCCGGCGAGGGGCAGGCCGCGCGGACCATAGCCGCCCAACATGCCGACCGCCTCGGTGTTGCCAATGGCGCCCGGCAATCGTGCCTCCCTGTCCCTTGGAACCAAAACCACCCGGCGCTGGCAGGTTGACGGGCGGAGCCTCTTTGCCGCCGAGAATGCCGACGGCTTCATTCGGATTGACCATGCCGGGAACGCTTACTTCGGCCTTGCGTTCGACGTTGAACTGAATGTCGGTGTCCACTTCCTGAGCGGCTGGATCGATGTCGGTTGTCAGGAACGGATCCTTGCTCGGCTTGTCGTCGGCGGGATCGGCATTGACGACCGATTCGTCGCGCACCGTTTCCATCGCGGTGGCGTTGGTCGTCATGCCCTGGAAGATGAAATAGAGGATGGCCAGGAGCGCGCCGTTGAAGAGCATGCTGGCGAGAATGGCCGGCAGGAGCACAACCACGCTGATGCCGACACTTTGGCGGTCCTTGACAACCACGACCGGGGCGGGTCGGGGCTGGGAATTGTTTTGGCTCGCCATGGTGTGTCCTCTTCGGTTGCTTACCCGACCGTCGCCCTTCTATTTTGGCCGATTACCACCGATTCCGCAATTAAAAAACGCATCGGCTACATTTATCCGAGCCGCGACCGTTAGGGAGCGGTCATCCCGATAATTCGCTGTTGGCCCGCTCCCTGAACGATCGCGAAGTCGTGGCCGGGGTCTCGGTACTCCGAGACCCCGGTGCGATGGGAGGCGTCTCGCTCCGGGGTCTCGGAGTACCGAGACCCCGGCCACGCATCGGGCAACGCATTTGCGGCTATGTTTCGTCGGCATCGAATAGATTTGCCGACCGTTCGTTTTGTAAGCGTGCCATTCGCTGCCTCATCGCCTGGTCGCCGCGATGAAAATACCAGCTGAGCAGCACCAAGCCGACGCCCGCGGCGGCGATCACGATCATGACGCTGGCAACCATTGTCATGGCGACCGGCGTCGCGGGTACCGCGGCCGGCGGTTCCTTGGCCAAGACGAGCGTGGGGCCGATCAGCATCGGCGCTTCCAACATATGAGTGCCGTCCGCGGACGGGTACGGCATCTTTTTGATGAAATAGCCGTTAAAGCTCACCTTGCGGTCCATCGTCTCGGCCTCTTTGAGGCCATCGGGCAAGATTGGGAATACACGACCCAAAAGGGTCGGCTGTGCTCGGTCGGGCCGAAAATCCAGCCTTCGTAGACATAGCGCACGCCCTGTTTTTGCGCTGCCAGCGTGGCATCGTTCTTGCGCAGCCGCGCGAGCCGGCCCTGGATCGGAATCACCTTGCCGCGATAGCGCTCGGGAGTGTTCCACAGATGGGCGAAGGTCACGTGAGAATTCTCCGCGGCGCTTTTGGCTGAAGGCATCGGCCGGCGTCGTGAAGGCGTTGACGACCGCTTGCGTCCAAATTTTGTAGATCGCGATTTGATCCGCACGCTTTTCGTCCGGTGCCACCGCGCGAAAGTCCGGCATGGCGGTGCCGTCGCGAACCAAGTCAAGCGACTCGGCATCGAGAGCGGGGACCGCGTCACCGACAAACTCGGGTTCCGACCAAACTTTCCACCGTAGCCCTTCACTGCGCAGTGCGCGCGCGGTGAACGGGTTGTGTGCGAGCACCAACTGCGCCGCGGCAGCGGCCTCTTGGCGAGGGCGGGTCTCCCAAAAGACTTCGTCAATTCCTTGTTGAGCGCGAGCGGGCAGCGCCAGCACCATCAGCGCCAACGCACTCAACCCCACTGTTTTGGACGTCACCATGAATTTCCCCGTTTAGCCGCGACGCGAATGCGGAGCGCGGGCCCCGCGCTCCGCATTCGCGTCGCGGCTAAACAACACGTGTTATTTCTCGGTCGCGCGGTCGCGCGGGGGCGACGAAGGATATATTCTGGTAGCCGGCGCGTTTGCAGGCGTCATAGACTTCCATCAGATAGCGGTGCTTGAGGTCGCCGTCGGCCTCGATCTTGATGTTGGCCTTGATGCCCGTTTCCTTTTTCAGTTCGTTCGTCAATTTCTTGAGGCCTTCGGGGAGTGTGCTATCCGTGTCCGAGACGGTCATGGCTTCGGGATTTTCGGGGCGCTTGAGCATGATTCGGCTCGGCTCGCCGTCAAAGCGTTGACCCTCCGTTTGGCCCTTGGCCACCGATTTGACCACGACCAGCAGCACGTCTTGCAGTTGCGGCTCATCGTCGGTGGCCGGGAGATCCATAGGCACCGGGTCGGCGCTCTTGGGTCCCGTTTGAGCGATCAGCGTGGGCGGCAACAGGTTCCCGTCGATGTGTCCTTCGAGGGCCGACGGGTGGTAGTTCATGATGAAAAACGCCATGAGCTGAAAGGACATGTCCAGCATGGGCGTGATGATAAGCCCCAGCGCCACGCCGCCGCCTGCAGCTGCCGCCATGTCCGCGTCGACGTCTCATGATTGTGTCTCCAAAGAGCCGCGCACGCAGTAAGCGGTGGGACGAGTCACGATCGGCAGAACCGCTTACTGCGTGCGCGGCTCTTTCATTCCCGTCGCTACGCCGCAAGCGGACCGAATCACGCGGGCTTGGTCATGACCCGCAACTGCCAGCGGCGGAAGCCGGCGCGCTGGCAGGAATCGACCACCTGCCAAACGTCGCGATAACGGCAGTTCTTGTCGGCGCGGAGCACGATGACGATTTTTAAATCGCTTTTTTGGCCGGCCACCCGTGCCTCGCGCTCCAGGCCCTCTTTTTCGCGCACCAAATAGGCCTTGACCTTTTCGGGCGTATCCAAAGCCATGTTGCCGAGCGTGCCCACCAACTTGCCTTTGCTGTCAATGTTGAGAAACACCCACTTTTCCGCGGTCGCCTCCAGCGGCACCGCCGATTGCGCGACAGGCAACGAGATGCTTTCGTCGAACTGGTCGGCAGCCACGAAGTTGACGGTGATCATGAAGAACATGATGAGCTGCAAGACCAGGTCAAGCAATGGCGTCAAATTGACTTCGATGTCGTCGCCGCCGCCGGGGCTGGCTGTCATGATGGCACCCTGAGTCTGAAACGGCGCTGCCGGCGCGGGCTTCGCCGCCGGAGGTCGTGCTGCCGGCCTTTTTCGAGTTGTGATACATCTGCGTCAGCAGGTCGTCGGCGAGGTTGCTGGTCGCCTGAGTGATGTTGGTGAGGCGATTTTTGAAAAAGGCGTAAAAGAAGATGGCGGGCACAGCGGTGGCCACGCCGGCGAGCGTCACGACCAGGGCGTGGGAAATATTCGCGGCCAGCTTGCTGGCATCCGGCGCCTTGCTGCTGGCACCCAATTCTTGAAAAGCGCCGATCATGCCCGAAACCGTGCCGACCAGTCCCAAGAGCGGGCCCAAGGTGCCGATCGTCGCCAAGTAGGTGTTCCACGATTCCTTGCTCGCTCGGACTGTATCGAGCATGGCCAGCATCGCCTCGCGGGCATCCTCGATGCCGTATTGCAAGCGGGCCATGCCGGCGGACATCACGCGCGCCAGGAACGAGTTGTCGTTCTTGCACAATTCGAAGGCCTGCTTGAACTGGCGTTTGTTGACCATGCTCGTGAAGTCTTCCACGAACAAGGGCGGCACCGCTTCCCCCATGCGCAAGTCCATCATCAAGACGATAATCAGCGCAACCATCGCCACCGATAGAACGGCGAAGATGACGCCAAAGACAATGCCCATGGAGGAGAAGAAATGGGCTATGGGGTTGGGCCTGGCGTCAGTGGCGGGCGCGGCATCGCCGTCGTTTTTGGCGGGCACCTGGTCTTCTTGAGCGTGTGCCGGCGTGCCGGGAACGACGAGCACCCAACTGACGACCAGTCCCAACATCAAACAGGCGAGCACCAAACGAGACTGGCGCGAGCGAGCGTTATCCGCGGATAAGTCCATGTTTTCCTTACCTAAGAATGCAAGCCGCGCGTCTCGAAGCACCTTAACCGCCAGGCTTGGTTTAATGTTTGTAACCGTTCACTGGGCTAAAGTTCCCAAAAGAGCCGGCTCTTTGAACTCACCGCGGACGGGCTTGGCCTTCTTATGATCGTGAAAATCGGGCGGATCTGTCAAGCTCTTTAATCGGCAAGCAGCAGCACAACCGTTACCGCGCCGAAAAGCATAAAGGCCACGCACGAACCGTAAATCAAGGCGCCTCTACCTAAAGGCGGCTCAGCCGTCAGCGCCAAGATGCCCATGCCAGGCCCCCAAGGGTGCCGCATGATGTTGACTTACCAATTTCTGAATGCGCCGTAATTCCTTAATCGGCGCCGGCAATGATTCCCGCGACAAAGTTTACCGCATTGCCCTGCTCGCGGGCCACTTCCGCCAGTGTTTGGTAATCTTTCGTCAGGTTGCAGAGATCGACGATGCTTGGGCAGGAAAGCCGTTGGTCGCCCAGCTTCGCCAAATGTTTGCGGGCAACGGCCAGCGCTTCCTTGGGCCGCTCCAAACGAACGAGTAGATTCACCAGCACCTCGGCCGGAAACGTGCCCACGGTCTCCGGGTCGGCCTCGTCAGCCTTCTTGTGAAAATGCGCCAGCCCACCCTCGACGTCTTCCCCCGTCAGCGTGCTCAAATACGCATCGTAATCCGCATATTGATTCTCGAATGGCGGATCGGCATTGAATTGAAAGCGTGGCGACAATTGTTTGCCATAGGCGCATAACTCGCGCGCAGCGCCAATTCCGCGCAAGGCTCAAGCTGCATGCTCATTTGCACGACCGAGCTCAAGTGTGAAATGTCGATGTGGTAGCAATCGTCCTCGAAGAGCCAGGCCCGGCCTGCCAAGAGTTCGGGGATTGCCTGCGCCGTGGGCGCGAAACTTTGCCGCTGCGCGATGTCGACCTTGAGCCGTTCCACGAGATCGGCGTGGAGAGAACGCACCAGCCGCTGAATGCAGTAGTTTCGGGCGTCGGGCGCCAAACCGCCGTTGCCGCCGAGCGTGGTGATGGCACTGCAAATGCCGTAGCGCTCGAGAATCCAGTCAAATCCCTGGCGCGGATGCACCGCCTGATGAAAGGCAATATCGATGATCGGCTGCAAATCCTCGTCCGCGCCGGGCTTCAGCTTTTCCAGCGCTTGTCGCACCGGTTCAGTCTCGCCAAGCATGCGGAAGTATCCCCAGGCTTGCGGGATGTTGCCGTCTTCCAAATACAAGCCGCCCACCCTCAGCGCCGCCTGGCGAATGCCGTCCTCGAACGCCTGGTGAGCTTCCGGGGGCAAATCCTGGTTGGAACCGGTTGCCACCGGCGAGGCACCCAACTCATGGCGTTTTTTCATGAGCAACGCGTAAAAGAGGTTGCCGTATTCCTTGCGTTCCCGAAGCTCGCTGCAAAGCTGCTCGATGGCGGCGGCGGGGCCTTGGGTGGTGAGCGTTTGCTGCAATTGGTCGAAGAGAGAGGGAGGCATGGGGTGCGTCCAAGGTGAAGAAAAATGGCCGTGAGCGGGTCAAGCAGTAAGGGTTTCTGGTGTGGCGGCGGCCGCTCAAGAGGCTTTTAGGTCGCGTTTGAGCGGCATTGCGTTGTTTCGATTTTCTCATCCCCATCCTACCGCGCGGAGGAATTAAACGCGAGATTACCATTGATTAGGCATCAAAATAAGCCCAAATGTCTGATCGGGATTGTTTGGATGGCCTGGGCTAACGCGCCTCGAAAGCCCGACAATCTTCGTCTTTCTCAAAGTAGAGTAAGCGGGCCACGGCGCAATTTGGCGCGTGGTACACCAAGCCGCCAGGAGTTTATAAAAAACCCCTTCGTTCGCATCAATCGATGAGGAGCTCTTGGTGTCGAGAAATGCCTAACTTGAAAGCAGTTGTTTCCCGCTTTGGCACCCACGCGAAAGCGAAGCTGGCAAATCCCGGCGCAACTGGCGAGCCGGAGGACCAGCTTCGCGCCCCGCTAGAAAGCCTCTTCGCCGACCTCGCGGAACTTTGCGGATTTCGTCGAGAGTGCGCTTGCGGCGGTCGGCGAATCGTCGCTATCCACGCTCAAGACGCGACCAGATTACGCCATCACGCTGCGAAACGTGCTCGTCGGCTTCGTCGAAGTCAAAGCGCCCGGCAAAGGCGCCGACCCGCGCCGCTACAAGGGACACGACAAGGAACAATGGGAAAAGCTGCAATCTCTTCCCAACTTGCTGTACACCGACGGCAACTCGTTCAGCCTTTGGCAAAACGGCGAACTCGTCGGCTCGATCGTCGAATTGCAGCGGCGACGTGGAAACGTCGGGAGCGAAGCTCGCCGCCCCGCCCGAACTTGTCGCGCGGTTCGACAACTTTCTTCGCTGGGAACCGATCCCGCCGAAGTCAGCCGCGGAACTTGCGAAGGTCTCGGCGCGGCTCTGCCGCCTGCTGCGCGACGAAGTCACCGAACAACTGGCGGAGAAAAGCCCAGCCCTCACCGCCCTCGCCGCCGACTGGCGGAAGCTCCTCTTCCCCGAAGCGAACGATCAGCAATTCGCCGACGGCTATGCCCAGGCCGTCACCTTCGGCCTGCTGATGGCCCGGTCGAGCAACATCCGTCTCGCCGACGGCCTGGACCAGGTCGGCAAGCAGCTCGGCAAGACCAACTCGCTCATCGGCGCCGCCCTGCGCCTGCTCACGGACGAGGTCGGCAACGAGGCAACTCTGAAGACCTCGCTCGGCGCGCTGGTCCGCGTGCTCGACGCCGTCAATTGGCAAACCATCAGCAAGGGCAACCCCGACGCCTGGCTCTACTTCTACGAAGACTTTCTTGCCGTTTACGACAACGCGCTGCGCAAGCTCACCGGCTCGTATTACACGCCGCCCGAAGTCGTCGGGCCGATGGTCCGCCTCGTGGACGACGTGCTGCGCAGACATTTCGGCCGCAGCGCCGGCCTGGCCTCGTCGGACGTGACGCTGGCCGACCCCGCCGTGGGCACCGGCACCTTCATCCTGGGCGTGCTGCGCCGCATCGCCGCCGACGTGGAGGCCGACCAGGGCGCGGGCGCCGTGCCGCAGGCCATCGAGTCGGCCATCGGTCGTCTGATCGCGTTCGAGATGCAGCTCGGCCCGTTCGCGGTCGCCCAGCTCCGCGTATACGCCGAGTTGCTCGCAGTTGATCGGCAAGCCGCCGCGGGCGGCCCCGCGCATGTTCGTCACCGACACGCTGGGCAACCCTTACGCCGAAGTCGAAGTCGCTCGGCTCGCTGGTACGGCAAGATCGCCGAATCGCGCCGGCAGGCCAACGAGATCAAGCGAACGGAACCGATCACCGTCGTGATCGGCAATCCGCCCTACAAGGAAAAGGCCAAGGGCCGCGGCGGCTGGATCGAAGAGGGGACCTACGCCGGAGGAAAGGATCCGCTCCTCAACAAATGGATGCCGCCGGCCGATTGGGGCGTCGGCGCCCACGCCAAGCACCTGCGCAATCTCTACGTCTATTTCTGGCGCTGGGCCACCTGGAAAGTCTTCGACCACGACCCGGAGAACGACGCCGGCATCGTCTGCTTCATCACCGTCGCCGGCTTCCTCAACGGCCCCGGCTTCCAGAAGATGCGCGATTACCTGCGGCGCACCGCCGACCGCATCTGGGTGATCGACTGCTCGCCCGAAGGCCATCAGCCCGACGTGCCGACGCGCATCTTCCAGGCCGTGCAGCAACCGGTCTGCATCGTGCTGGCGGCGCGGTCGAAGAAGAAGGCGGCCGACGCGCCGGCAGCGGTGAAATACACGGTGTTGCCGGCCGGCAAGCGCGAAGTGAAATTCGCGGCCCTGGCCAAGCTCAAGCTCGAAGCGAAGGTCTGGCAAGACTGCCCGACCGACTGGCGAGCGCCGTTTCTGCCCGCCGCGACGGGCGATTGGGCCGAGTTATCCCGCCCTCGATGAATTGTTCGCCTACAACGGGTCGGGCGTGCATCCCGAGCGCGTCTGGGTCATCGCTCCGGATGCCGAATCGCTGATAGGCCGCTGGCAGAAAGCTCACGCAAGCTCCAATCGACAAGAAAGAAGAGCTGTTTCATCCGCACCTTGCGCGGAGGAGAGCCTGCTGATCGGCACATTAGATCGATTATTCGCATACGGCGTTGCCCGGCTACCGAACTGCACCCTAGTTCCATCGCCGACGAAAAGGGACCATGCCCACCGCCGATGCGTTATGGCTTTCGGTCATTCGACCGTCAATGGATCATTCCTGATCCGTCGCGTAATCAATCAGCCCAACCCGGACCTCTGGCGGCTCCTATTCCAACGAGCAGGTGTATCTGACCGCCCTGCGTCGAACTTCGCCCACGTCAGGTCCAGCGATTACTTTTTCAGCCGCTGATTCCCGATTTGCGACCATTACAACGGCTCGTTGGCGGTCGAGTCTTTCCGCTTTGGCGTGACGCCGCCGCGACGCAGCCGAACCTGCCGCCGAAGCTGCTTGGAGTTCCTGACGACGAAATACAAGGCGCCGGTGACACCCGAGGATTTCCTGGCCTACCTGGCCGGCGTGGCGGCCAACCCGGCCTACACGGCGCGCTTTCAAGCCGACCTGGCCCAACCCGGCTTGCGCATCCCCCTGACGGCGCGACCGAAGCTGTTCGCGCAGGCGGTCGAGCTGGGTCGGCGGGTGATCTGGCTGCACACTTTCGGCGAGCGCTTTGCCGACCGCGAAGGCGGGTCGGCCACCGGGTCCGCCCCGTCTGCCGAAGGAACAGAGCGCCGCGCATCCCCAAGGACGGCGCCATCCCGGACGACGCCGATTCCATGCCCGATGAAATCGACTATGATGAAACCAAGCACCGATTGCTGATCGGCAAGGGATTCATCGACAACGTGCCGGCCGCGGTGTGGCAGTACGAAGTCTCCGGCAAGCGCGTGCTGACGCAGTGGTTCAGCTATCGGAAAAAGAACCGCGAGCGGCCGATCATCGGCGACCGCCGGCCGCCGTCCAAGCTCGGCGACATTCAGCCCGACCACTGGCTGGCCGAATACACGACCGAACTGCTCAACGTCCTGCATGTGCTGGCTCTGCTCGTGGAGATGGAACCGGCCCAAGCAAAACTCCTGGAGGCGATCTGTGGAGGACCAACACTTGATTACCGTCGATGAGCTGCGGGCCGCCGGCGCGCTCGACGTGCCCGCGGCGTGGCGGAAATCGCTTGGCGAAGAGCGTGATCTCTTTTCCCATTTCAGCGACGATGGCGATCCGGAGCCCGAGAAACAGAAAGCCTCGCCAGTCCCACCGGACGGAGATCTGTCAGCGGATGAACCTCGCTGATCATTCGAAGTATGCGCTACGTCGCGCACGGCGACCAGCTGCAACCCGGATTCTAGCGGGTTCGATTCCTACCGGCGCGAGCGGGCCCTGACGACTACGTGGAAAGGTTCAACGGAAAAAACTGGCTGCTCTTGACGTCGCGGCTAACCAATTCTCATCTCCCCCGCCGCAACCGCTCTCCCACCACCTCCCCCAAATACTTCACCGGCAGCGTCCCATGATCCAAACACGCCTCGTGATAGCGCCCCAAATCGAACCGGTCCCCCAACTCCGTTTGCAAGCGCCCCGCAACCGTTGAAACGCCATGCGGCCCACGAAATACGTCGATAGCTGGCAAGAGCTTTGCTTGGCGCGGATGATTTTCAATATGGCCTCCGCCTCGGACTGGAATGCGCGATTCATGAGGAAATCGAGCGCTTCCTGGTCGGTCATGTTGGTGCAGTGCATTTTGTAGTCGAGGATGGCGTTGCAGACGGCGCGGAGGTACCACTTGAGTTGGTTGAGCCGCATCGTCAGGGAGCCGTCGCCATAGCCCTGGTCGAGCATCATCTGCTCGGTGTAGACCGCCCAGCCTTCGGCGAAGACGCCGGAAAAGAGCACTTTGCGAATCAGCGACGGGTTGCGATTGGAATACTCCAGTTGCACGTAATGGCCGGGATACGCTTCGTGGATCGTCAGGATTTGCAGCATATTGCGGTTGTATTCTTCCATGAAGGTCTCGGCGCGGCGCGGGTCCCAATCGCGCGGGGCGGGCTGATGTCGTAATAGCTTGACGCTTTGCCGTCCAACGGGGGCGCCGGATTGAGAAAGGCGATGGAGTTGCCGCGCTGAAATTCGGGCATTTCGATAATGCGCAGGCGATCCGGCTCGGGGAGGCGCAAGATGTCCTTGGCTCTGATGAAGGCCTTGATTTTTTCGGCATCGGCGCGGGCATCGCGAATCAAGTCTTCCGGCCTTCCATGATCCTTGT
Source organism: uncultured Planctomycetota bacterium (assembly GCA_963750865.1). GTDB lineage: Bacteria > Planctomycetota > Planctomycetia > Gemmatales > Gemmataceae > CAVVSQ01. The sequence continues at coordinate 826,263 of CAVVSQ010000001.1, read as the reverse complement.
TGATCTGCTCGAAAACGAGGACGATCGTTTGCCGCCGGCCCTCCCCGTCATCGGGCGGCAACGCCCGCTTGGGAAAGATCCCGCTCCACAGTTGGCGGGCGATGACGTACATTTCCGCCTCCACGCGCTGGGCTTCCGTCTCGGCTTCATGCAACACTTCCTTGGCTGTGATGCCCGCGTTGAGTTCCAGAATCAATTTCTCCGAGAATTTGCTTCTCCCGAGGCGCCAATTGCCGGTCGCCTTGGGCAAAAGCTCCTCTTCCAGGAAGCGCTGATAATCGCGCAGACTGGCGACCACGGGTTTGGCGGCATCTCTCAGCGAACTCAGGGCCGGCGTCTCCCCCGCCAGCTCGAAGATGCCCTGCTCATAAAAGTTGATGGCCCCCCGATTTTGCTTGATTGCCGTTTCCAACATGACGCGCGGCGGCTTGCGCAAGTTGGCTCGGGCAGCCGCCACGATGCGCGGCAAGAATGCCATCCGTGCTGCGGCATGGCGACACGTTGTCCGCCATGGGCAACGTCGATTGCGTGAGCAACAGATAGACGCTTTCGGTGATGTAGTCGTTGTAAACGCGCGGGTCTTCCTCGAAGGGGTGGGTGTTCTCCGCGAGCCATAAATCCCGCTCCATGGACTGTTTCCAAATCTCGAAGTCGATCTGGCCGGGCCTGGTAAGCCTGGCATAGGCGATTCGCTTGGGCAATTCCTTGAGCGTTTGGCGGACGCGCTGAACTCCGGCGGCGCGGGCGTCGGCGCTCACATCGTCGAGAAGGTTGTCGTAGCGATGGTCGCCCAAACGAGTCGCATCGAGCGGGCGATGCTTCATTTCGTCATCCAAGTGTTCCTTGAAATACGCCGCCAGCCGTCCATCCTCGGACTGCGGCTCCGGCGCCGATGCGGCGAGGGAACGGCAGGCACACGTTAAAATCACGATGGCCAATAGAGGCTTCATGCGCAAGTCCTTTGTTTGGATAGATCCGCGGGATTCGGGCTACCTCATCCCGCGGCTTGGGAATCGGTAGTATAGAAATCAAGCCGCGGGATGAGGTACGCCGAATCCCGCGGATATCGCGTCAACGCAAAAAACTCCTTGGCAGCGTCCGCCACTTTTGCGTACTATGGAAGCAAATTGCGCGTTTGTCAACGACCTACCCAAACAAGGTGCCCCATGGTTTTCCCCCGCATGCTGCGTGTGCGTCAACAATTCGCTCGTCCCCGCGTGGACAATGTCGCGCTCGCCGTGCGCACCGCCCTCGCCAAGCTGAATTTGAGCGCGATCAAATCGGGCCAAAGCGTCGCTCTGACCGGTGGAAGCCGCGGCATCGCCAACATTCCGTTGGTGCTTAAAAGTGTGGCCACGTTTTTGAAGGATCTGGGGGCCAAGCCGTTCATCGTGCCGGCGATGGGCAGTCACGGCGGCGGCACGGCGGCGGGGCAGCGGGAAGTTTTGGAGAGCTACGGCATCACCGAGGCGTTCACGGGCGTGCCCATCAAGGCGTCGATGGAAGTCATCCAACTCGGCACGACGACCGAGGGTTTTCCGGTCTATCTCGACAAACAAGCGAGCGAGGCCGACCACATCGGTGTCGTCGCCCGGGTCAAGCCGCACACCAGCTATCATGGGCCGATCGAGAGCGGGCTCATGAAGATGATGATGATCGGCCTGGGCAAGCACGTGGGTGCCTCGTGGTATCACAAGGTTTTGCTCGAGCAACCTTATGACAAGGTAGTCCGCTCCGTGGGGCGCACGATGCGAGCCAAGGCGCCGATCGCCTTCGGGTTGGCGGTCGTGGAAAACGGCTACGATGAAACCGCCCGGGTGGAAGCCGCTCTGCCGGCGGACTTCGAGCCCGTCGAAGAGAAACTGCTGGTCGATGCCCGCCAATGGCTGCCACGGCTGCCGTTTGCCCAGGCCGACCTTCTCATCATCGACCAGATCGGCAAGGAGATCAGCGGCTCGGGCATGGACACCAACATCGTGGGCCGCAAACGCGCCTTCGCCAATGCGCCGCCTGAAAATCAGCCGACCATGCGTTTCATTTATATTCGGGGGCTATCGAGCAAGACGCACGGCAATGCGGCCGGCGTGGGCTTCGCCGACTTCACGTCTACGCGGCTCGTCAAGTCGATGAACTATGAAGCCACCGCCATCAATTGCCTGACGAGCGGCTATCCGGAGGGCGCCGAACCTGCCGGTCCATCTCGATTCCGACCGCAAGGTGCTCGACGCCGCATTAGCCATTCTCGGCACCCGCCTCCCGGAAAAGGCGCGCATCATGCGCATCCGCGACACGCTTCACTTGGAAGAAGTGGAAGTCTCCGAACCGTGCATGGAAGAGTTGCCCAAAGCGACACAATTCATGGTGGAAAAGGGCCCGTATGATATGGCGTTTGACGCCGCGGGAAACCTCGCATCAGGGGCGCAGTGAATAGAGGACGGCGGCGCCGGCGATTTTGAAGGCGCTGTCGGGGAGGTAGCCGCGGCAATCCATGGATTGGTGGCGTTCCAGGGCGCAGCCGATGTCGTATTTGCTGTAAAGAATCGCCCAGCGGTCGTTGATCTTGATGCCTTCCAGCACCGGCGCGGCATGAACCATGGGGCCGCCCGTCTCACGTCGATATTGGATGTTGGCTTCGGTCAGCGCCGTGCCGTTCAGGTCTTTGCTGAAGAGCACATCGCTTGCCGGCACTTGCGTCAAATTCTCCTTTGGAAAGAGTTGTTTGGCAAAGGCGCGAAACGACTTGTCGAACGCTTCCTTGCCGCAGCAGGCGTCGGCGAAGAGCAGGCCGCCGTTTTGGAGATTGAAGCGCAGCTTGCCCAATTCTTCCTCGTCGAAGCGGAATTCGCCGCGTCCCTGCATGTAGATGAACTTGAAATCGACGATGCCTGGATTGTCGACCGGCATGTCCTCCGTCTTGAGGACAACATCCAGGCCGGCGACTTTGTGCAGCTGATCCATGAGATTGCGCATCGCCTTCGGCGCCGGCTGCCAATCGCCGCGATGGCGGATTTGGGCGACTTTCATGAATCCGCGCGGCAATGTGCGTCGGCTCGCCGCCGCCGGCAACCTCCACGTGCGTCAGCCTTGGCTTGGGGGGTTCCAGGCCCGTGGCATAGGCAATGATGTTGGTGCCCAAACGAAATGCTTGCAAGCCTTTGCCGGTCTTGAAGTTGTTGGACTCCCACTGGCACGATAAATCTTGCGGGCTGTAAATCAGCACGGTTTTACAACCGGCGTTGAGGCCGAAAAGCTTATACGGGATTGCCGGGCGCGATCGGGAAAAAGCTTTTCCAGACCTGGTGATTGCCGTCGAGTTCCGTCAATTCGTTGTCAGGCCAAAGCTCGGCGACGAGCGCTTTGAAACCCTGGTCAAACTGAGGGCTGCCGCAACACGCCTCGGCAAAGATGAAGCCGCCGTTGTCGATGGCCCGCTGCAAGATCTTTTTCTCGACCGCCGTGAAACCGCTGATAACGGCGACTGGTGGCCATTGAAATAGATGATGGGCGACTGCAGGAGTTCGGCGGTCGCCTCCAATTCGTCCTCCTCGGTGAGCGTGTTTCCCTGCGGGCTGGCGGCCCGCATGATGTCGAAGGTCTGCCAGGCGAGCGGCAGTTTTTTGAAGAGTTGGTCGCCCGCGAAAGTCACCAGATTGCGAAGATCGTTGCGGTCGTTGTTCCAATCGGTGTCGATCGTCGCGCCGCTGCACCGGGATGCCATGTGCCAGCTTGCTGACTAAGATGGGCGTGCGCCCCTTGGACAAAAACAAGAGAGCGAAGCTGGTGCTGATGGTGGGATAGGCGTCCCAGTTGCCGCCGCCTACCCACGCGCCGTCCGCCCGCTGGTCCTTGACCAGGAATTGGCAGCCTTCGCGATACCAATCGTGGCCGCCGAGGAAGCGCTGGCCGGTGAGGCGCCCGGTGCGCTCCAGGCCGTAGAGGTTGTAGAAAACGCGTCCGGGCATGTTTTCGATGGTGAAATGGTTGCCGATCCAGTTCAGCGCCTTGGCGGTCGGCTTGGTTCTCCTCGTAGATGCCGCAGTTCAGGGCCACGCCGTTGGCCTGGATGACTTCCCGACCGACGTTGAGCTCCATGCCGGCGATTAAAAGCCCGGAAAGTCCGGCGGTCGTCATCGTCAGCGAAGGCCGACTGAAGTCCGACGACGCGCCGGCACGCGAATAGATCCAGGCGCCGTCCGCATCCTGGTTGGCGACGTAATAGTTGCGTATCGATTCCCAGACTTGCCGATTGATGTCGACGCCTGCCTGCCGGCCTGCCCACAGACCAAGCAGCGCGTATTGGGTATTGGAATTATCGGTGCTCGCGGTGGGTCCCTTGCCATAGCTCCAACCGGTGAGTTGATTGTTGCGCATGACACGAGCGTCGATGAGCCAGTTGACATTGTCGCGAATGCGCTGGCGATCCTCCGGCTGCCCGGCCTCGACGAACACCATGGTTTGCATGGCCCGCACATACGTTTTGCCCGGCTCGAGCTTGCGCAAGTAGGCCAGCCCCTTTTTCACGTGCGCATCTTCCACCGGCACGCCCGCGTTGAGCAATGCCAGCACGGCCATCGAGGTCCAACCGCCGGGATAGGTAATGCACGGCTTGTCGCGCTCGAAGCTGCCGTCAGCCATTTGCAGACCCTTTAAATGGCGCACGCCCCGGTCGATGGCCGCCTTCACCTGGACAACGAGTGGCTCCTTTTTGCTTTGGGCGGGAGCGGCGGCGGTGAGGGCGACGAGGCAGGCAAATGAGGCGCAGAAGGCGCATGGCACGCTCCAAATTCAGAATGAGGAAGACGCCCATATTCTACTCCTCAAGCCGCGGGTTGAAGTACTCCGAAACCCGCGGGTCAGAGGCACGTGATGACCCGCGGGTTCGGAGTACCTCAACCCGCGGCTTGACCTGCCTCTCGTTGCCATACAATCGAAGTGAATCGCTAGGGGTGTCCGTCCGTGGACGGGCTGAGATCAGACCCTGGGACCTGATCCGGATCATGCCGGCGTGGGAAAGCGAACGATCATTTCTCCTGCCCCCCTATCGACGCTGCCAGCTGCCCGTCCGTTGCGCACTTGTGTCACGCTACGCAAAGCCGTGGAGTCATACCAAGGAGACTGTCATGACCCAATTGGAAGCCGCCCGCCAAGGAACGATCACCGCTGAGATGGCCTTCGTGGCCCGCGCGCGAGGATCTTGATGCCGAGTTGATTCGCGACGAAGTGGCCCGCGGCCGCATGGTCATTCCCGCCAACATCCATCATCTTGAAAAACGCCTCGAGCCGATGGCGATCGGCGTCGCCTCCTTGTGCAAGATCAACGCCAACATCGGCAACTCGGCGGTCACCGGCGGCATCGACGAGGAGCTCGAAAAGCTGCACACGGCCGTCCACCTCGGCAGCGACACGGTCATGGACCTATCCACCGGCGGCAACATCGACGGAATTCGCCAGGCGATCATCGACGCCTCGCCCGTCCCCATCGGCACCGTGCCCGTTTACCAGATCATCCAGAACGTGAAGGACCCCGCCGACATCACGCCGCGCATGATGCTCGACATGGTCGAGCACCAGGCCCAGCAAGGCGTCGATTACATGACCATTCACGCGGGGGTCTTGCAAGAATATCTGCCGCTCACGTCCAAACGGATCACCGGCATCGTCAGTCGCGGCGGCTCGCTGATGGGGGCCTGGATGCTGGCGCACAAGCAGCAGAATCCGTGGTACACCCACTTCGACGAACTGTGCGAAATCATGCGCGCCCATGATGTGACGTTCAGCCTGGGCGATGGCCTGCGCCCCGGTTGCCTTGCCGACGCCAACGACTCCGCCCAATTCGCGGAGCTGAAAACGCTCGGCGAATTGACGCTCAAGGCGTGGGAGCACGGCTGCCAGGTGATGATCGAAGGACCGGGACACATTCCCATGCACCTGGTGAAGATGAACGTGGACAAGGAACGCGAGTTGTGCCATGAGGCGCCGTTTTATGTGCTGGGGCCGCTGGTGACGGACATCGCCCCGGGCTATGACCACATCACTTCAGCTATCGGCGCCGCCCTCGCCGCCGAAGCCGGCGCGGCCATGCTCTGCTACGTGACGCCCAAGGAACATCTCGGGTTGCCGAACAAGGACGACGTCCGCCAAGGGGTCATCGCGTACAAGATCGCCGCTCACGCCGGTGACATCGCCCGCGGCCGCAAGAACGCCCGCATGCGCGACGACGCGCTTTCCAAAGCCCGCTTCGAGTTCGACTGGGAGCAACAATTCGCGCTATCGCTCGATCCGGAGACGGCGCGCGGCATGCACGACGAAACGTTGCCACAAGAGGTATTCAAATCCGCGAAGTTCTGCTCGATGTGCGGGCCGAAGTTTTGCTCGATGCGGATCACACAGGATATACGCAAGATGGTGGCGGAAGGGGCGGGGGTGCCATGAGCGTTGCTTCTCGTCATTTAACCAATTAACCACGACACGATAGAAGAGTACGGATGCCTAAGCCGTTTGACGCCACACTCAAAGGAATGCTGGAGCGATCCCCTGGCGACTGGGCGGCGCTGGCTGGGTTTCAGCAACGGGCTGTAAGCGTCGTGGATGCTGACATTTCCACGGTCAGCGGTGCGGCAGATAAAGTTTTGCTTGTGCGCGACAAAACGAATTGGCTGTTGCATTTCGAATTTCAGTCGGGTTCCGACAGGACTTTGCCAAGACGTATCCACGGTTATAATGCACTTTTGGAGGATCGCCATGATCTGCCGGTGCGAAGCGTAGTTGTACTGCTAACTCCCAAAGCGGATTCGAATTCGCTAAACGGCATTTACGAACGACGCTTTGAAGGCACCGATCCCTACCTGACGTTCCGTTATGAGGTGATTCGTGTATGGCGGTTGCCGGTGGAGCGACTTCTGTCGGGTGGATTGGGAACAATGCCGTTGGCTCCGATTAGTGACGTTAGGGAAGCGGATATTCCCGGCGTAATTGGTCGCATGCAACGACAAATGCATCGCTGGACCCGGCCGCAAATAAGCGATACGTGGACTGCGTCTTACTTGCTGATGGGATTGCGGTTTGACCAGAACTTGATCGATCAGATATTAGAAGGAGTCCTACCCATGGAAGAGTCGGTAACCTATCAGGCAATTCTGGCCAAGGGTGCTCAAGCCGGCGCGCTCGCCGAAGCAAAAAAGACGCTTTTGCTGCTGGGCCGCGAGCGATTTGGGCGTGTCACTGCACGCGTCAAGACGGCTGTCGAAGCTCTCCATGACCTAGAGCGCCTTGAGCAGTTAGAGTTGCGTGTGCTCAGGGTAGCCAGCTGGGACGAACTCTTGGACATGCAAAGTGGGCGCTCGGGGCGACGTAAAGCATCCCCTTAATGAGACAAGACGGCTACGGATTCGCGTGAATGGCTTCGTCAATTTCCACCGATAATACTCCGAGGCTGCGGATAGGTCCGTGGGAGCTAATGTCGGGTAGTTCTTGAGCAAATCCAAGTCCGCGACGCCGTCCTTTTTCATGGCGACGAAGAGCCATACTATAATGCGCGAATTGCCAACGCAGGCATCGCCACCGCAGACGCCTGGCGTTTTGCGCACCAAGACTTCCCCTCGGTCGCCAAGTAAAACCGCATTGCTTTGTTTAGCGTCAATCATTGCCTTCCCCTTGTAACGCCAGAATACCGTTAGGCGGCGTTTAGGGTAAGCCTGGCTTCCTTGAACTTGCCAACCCCGTGCCTACAAAACTATTTCACGACCAACCTCTCTGATTGGAGCATGCGATGCTGCACAAAATTCACACCGCCGTCGTCGGCGCCGGCTTCATCGGCCCCGTCCATGTCGAGGCGCTGCGCCGTCTGGGCGTCACCATCACCGGCATCTTGGGCGTCGATGACAAGGAATCCACCTCCGCCCAGCAGCGGCTCGGCCTGCCCAAGGCGTATAAGAACATTGCCGAAGTGCTGGCCGATGACAACGTGCATGCCGTCCACCTCGCGGTGCCCAATGTGCTCCATTATGACCTCGCGAAAAAGGCGGTGCTTGCCGGCAAGCACGTCTTGTGCGAAAAGCCGTTGGCGATGAACTCCAAGGAATCCGCCGAGCTTGTCGAGCTGGCGCGCTCCAAAAAGGTGGTCGCGGCGGTCAGCTATAACGTTCGCTTTTACCCGCTCAACCTCGAGGCACGCGATCGCGTCAAGAAAGGCGACGTCGGCCAAATCTTCGCCGTCAACGGCAGCTATACCCAAGACTGGCTTTTCTACGACACCGACTACAACTGGCGGGTGCTCGCCGACCAGGGGGGCGAACTCCGCGCCGTCGGCGACGTCGGCACCCACTGGATGGATTTGATCCACTCGATCACCGGCCTCGAAGTCGAAGCCGTCTTCGCCGATCTCAAGACCGTCCACCCGATCCGCAAACGGCCCAAGGGCGAAGTGCAGACGTATACGGGCAAGATGGGTGAGCCGATGCAGACCGAGCCCGTAAGCATCACGACCGAGGACTATGCTGCTGTGCTGTTTCGGTTCAAGGGGGGCGCCCGCGGCAGCCTTAACATCTCGCAAGTCACCGCCGGCCGCAAGAATTGCCTCCGCTACGAGATCGCAGGCTCCAAGTGCGCACTGGCCTGGAACAGCGAGTCTCCCAACGAAATCTGGATCGGCCGCCGCGACAAGGCCAACGAGATGCTCATCCGCGATCCCTCGTTGCTCGGCGAGACGGGCCGCCACTTTTCCACCTTCCCCGGCGGCCACAACGAAGGTTTCCCCGACGCCTTCAAGGGCTGCTTCCGCAGCTTCTACGAATACATCGCCGCCGGCGATTTCAGCGCTCCGCCGATCTATCCCACGTTCGCCGACGGCCACCGGGAGATTTTACTCTGCGAAGCGATTTTGAAGAGCCACCGCGAGGAGCGCTGGGTCAAGCTGGCTTGATGAAAACGGCTGGAGTGAACCCTTGTTTTGGCCGCTTGAAAAGAGCCGACGCTCCTTCTAAGGTAACGCTACACCTTGCCTGGGGCCCGCCAGCAATGCCTGACACCAATGTTTTCGAAAGCGACCGTGCGCTCAACGATCCGGACTTGCTCCGCCAGGTCAATCGCTTGCGCAGGACGGACAACTTCACCAACTGGTTTTATCTGGCGCGAGTATTTCTTCTTGACCATCGCCATCGGCGGCACCATCGGCTTTTATTATTTTCTCATTGACAGAGAACTGTCACTTTTATGGTCGGTTCCCGTGACGATCGTGTGCATTGTTGCGGTGGGGGCCGGCCAACATCGCCTGGCGACACTGACGCACGAGGCCGCGCACTACATGCTCTTTCGCAACCGTGTCCTCAACGAGCTCGTGTCCGATTGGTTCTGCATGTTTCCCATCTTGGGAACGACGCACAGCTATCGCGTCCAACACCTGGGGCACCATCAGTTCCCCAACGATCCCAAGCGCGATCCCGATTGGGCCCAATTGCGCTTGAGCGGTCATCGCTTTCGCTTTCCCATGACGCGCGGGCAATTCCTTTGGCACTGCGTCTTCAAGCAGCTGCTATGGCCGCCAAGCCTCATTCAGTATGTGCTCGTGCGCGCCACCTTCAAAGTGGACCAAGGCGACCACACGCCCTATCGCATGAAGCGCCGGCAAGCGCCGATTTTAACCTGGGCACGCCTGTGCTTGCAACTAGTGCTCATCAGCACAACCGCGCTGGTCACTTGGCGCGAGGAGCGGTTGCTGTTGGCGCTAACACCCGCCATCCTTTGGGCCTGCGGGCTGGGCTTGCTGGTATCCGTGCCCGAGATCTGGTTCGAGGATTATGCGATCAAAAGCGACATCTCGACTGCGCACGACCGCCTGCCTGCGCTGGACCTTCATCGCACTGGCCGCCGCTACGCTCGCCTGGGCCACGCTGCTTACCGGCATGCCCTGGTGGCTTTTCTATCTCGTGTTGTGGATCGTGCCGCTGGGCTCATCGTTCGCGCTCTTCATGGTGCTGCGTCAACTGGTGCAGCACGGCAACGCGGACCAAGCTCGCTTTACCAATACGCGCGTGTTCACGGTCAATCCGCTGCTTGGCATGGCGGTCTTCCCCATCGGCAATGATTATCATCTTCCCCATCACCTTTTCCCCATGGTCCCGCATTACAATTTGCGCGAATTGCATCGCTTGCTCATGGACAAAGCCGTCTACCAGCGCGAGGCGGTGTTAGTCCGAGGATACTTCCTTCCTCCGGAAAGACCCGCACGCCACCCCACGGTCCTGGACGTGATGACGCGATGAATACAAGTAAGCTTAACGTCGTGACCGGCGCCACGGGACAACTTGGCAGCCACATCGCCGAGCAGCTGCGGGCGGCCGGCGAAACCGTCCGCGCCCTGGTCCGGTCACCGGACAAGGCCGAGTTTCTCCGCGGAAAAGGCGTCGAGATCGTGGTCGGGGATTTGCGCGATCCGGCGGCCGTGCGACGGGCGCTGGCGGGCGCTGACATCGTTTATCACTGCGCGGCCCACGTCAGCGATTGGGGGCCGTGGTCGGCGTTCGAGCAAGCCGTCGCCGGCACGCGTAATCTCGTCGAAGCCTGCCATGCCGAGCGCGTGGGCCGACTGTTGCACGTCAGCACCATATCCGTTTACGGCCATCCCCGGATCGCGCCGGGCCAACAAATCACCGAAGTGACGCCGCTAGGTCAACACTTTTGGGTCTGGGATGCCTATCCGCGCTCGAAGCTGCTGGCCGAGCAATGCGCTTGGGAATATCCCAATGTCACCGTGGTCCGGCCAAGTTGGATCTATGGCCCGCGCGATCGCATCACCTTGCCGCGCATCATCCCGGCGTTGCGGCAAAGGCGCGTGCGCATCATTGGCTCGGGCGACAATTTGCTGAACATCATCTATGTCAGCGACGTGGCAGCCGGCGCGATATTGGCGGCCAATCATCCGGCAGCGCAAGGGCAGGCGTACAACCTATGTAGTGAAGGGGAGGTCACGCAAAAGGCGATGATCGACACGATGACCGACGCGCTGGGCCTGCCCCGGATCGTCAAGCACATCCCGTTCTTTCTGGCCATGCGCAGTGCGCTGATCATCGAGGCGATCGCGCGCTTGTGCCGCTTCAAGAACCCGCCCCGTGTCACGCGCCGTGCCATCTTTCTGATTGGTCGGCCCACGCATTACAGCATCGCCAAGGCCCGCTCGGAGTTGGGCTGGGCGCCGCGCGTAAAAATCGGCGAAGGCGTCCGCCGCTCGCTGAAATGGTATTTCGAGGAGCGACCGCAAGCGGCGCCGGCTGTTCCGATGGCCGTGAATTAAAAGGGCGCTTGCTTGAAACTGCTCTTTAATATAGGCTGCTTGGTGCAGCGAGGATGTTGGCGTCCGGTCGGGGATTTCGCGGTGGAGAGCCGTGGAGGCTGGACGTTGGCTGCGCTAATGGAGGAGCACCAAGGCCATGATCGCAACACTTCCGGTCGCCACCCAGGCAAGCAACGCTCTCAAAAAAAGCTCTCACCCCGCGCTGCGCGGATTGAGCGTCGAGGGAACTGACGGCAACCTCGTCATTTCCGGCCGAGTCACCAGCTATTACCTCAAGCAACTCGCCCAAGAAACCATCATGCCCGTGCGCGAAGGCATGCAACTCGTCAACAGGGTCGATGTGATTCACACGTGAAATCGTTTAGCCGCGACGCGCAGCGGAGCGCGTGCACGCGCTCCGCTGCGCGTCGCGGCTAAACGAGTCATGGCACAGGCACCGAGTCGAAGACGCGCACGCTCTTCCAGTTGGCCCGGTTCTCGTCGATGAATTGCTTGTGCCGTGCCGACGCATCATAGGCGTCATGGGCGCCGCGGTTCTCGAAAACGATGGTGAGCGACACGTCGAAATTCAAGTCATTGACCGAGCGGCGTAAAGCCGGTGGCGCGGGTGCCGACGTGGAACCCCAAGGTTCCCGGGTGCTTGGTTAGATATTTTTTGCACGCAGCCACGAGCTTCGCCTTGGCCGCCGGCGAATTATCCTTGAGCGCGAAAAACACCATATGAGCGATCTTCGCTTCATCCTTTTCACCGGCCGCACTCTGGGCGCCGTCCATTAATAGACAACCGGCCAACAACGAGCCAATCGCGAAGACTGTGATCAAATTGCGCATGGAATTCCCTCTCGCCAACCAAGAAATCGAAAACGGCAACGAGGTCGTTATATGGCCAAGTGGATTTTTGTCCGGCTGCGAATGCTAGCCGGGAGATGAGACGCCTATGGATTAGCGTCGCTATTCCACGCGATAATTGGGCAACACGGAAATGCCTCGAAGCCAGGGCCCTCCCTTGCGCTTGGAGTATTTGAAGCCGTGCTTCTCGATCATCTCGAGAAAGCTGAATTGATCATGCACGGGAGCGCCGGCATTGAGGCACCAGTTGACGTATGTCAAGTAAAGCTCAAGCGCCGGATACTTGGCGTTCTCGGCGATGATGCAGCATTTCTTCACGAAGCCGGTCAATGGTTTCATCGTTTTACCCTCCCCTTCGTTTTTAAAGGATCGGCGACGCAAACTCCATGCAAATCGGCCGGGTTCCCGCGATTTTTTCGCCGCAGCGTTGGGGTCGTGCCGTTGGAAGCGAATTTAACGGCCCTCCCCCGTAATCTCTGTACTTGACGGAACTGGAACAGGGTGAGGAGAAGCAGGTGGTGTGCGACAACGCGGCATTCACCCGCAAATCTTGTCCAACCTGCGCCAAAGCCTAACCTAATTCAGTGCCGCTATTAGCCGTTTCACCGCGAACATACCAAAGGGCCAGCCATGACGCCGACCGCACCGACCAGCAGTGCCGCCGAAATCGCCTGGGATTTGCACGATTTGTACCGCGACATCGCCGACCCGGCCATCGACCGCGATCTCGCCGCGGCGCTGACGCGCGCCCAGGCATTCGAGCACAAGTACCGTACCAAGATCGCCGCTCTGGACGCTTCCTCGGCTCCCTTTCTCGAGACTGCCGTGCGCGAGCTGGAAGCGGTCTTTGAGCTGATGGACAAGCCGGCCGTCTATGCCTCATTGGTCCACGCGGCGCGTACCGATGTCCCGTCTCACGGTGCCCTTTTGTCCAAAACGCGCGAACAACGCACCGCCATCAACAAGCACCTCATTTTTTTCGATCTCGAATGGGTCGCCCTGGCTGACAGCGTCGCGCAACACCTACTCCAACAGCCGCAGATGGCGCGGTATCGCCACTATCTTGAGCAAAAAAGGCTCTGGAAGCCCCATTATCTCAGCGAGGGAGAGGAAAAGATACTCGATGAAAAAGCGACGACGGGCAAAGCGGCGTTTGGCCGGCTTTTCGAGGAAACCAATGCCACCATGCAGTTTCCTTTCGCCCACGGCGGCCAAACCAAGGCGCTAAGCCTGCAAGAGATATTGGCCAAGCTTTATGACGCCGACCGGTCGGTGCGTCAGGCCGCCGCGTCCGGCATCTCCACGGGCCTGCGCGAGCAGAGCCGGCTGCTGACGTTCATCTTCAACACCATCGTTCTCGATCACGATTCCGACTGCCGTCTGCGCAACTACGCCAGCCCGATCGCCTCGCGCAACTTGGCCAACGAGATCACCGGCGAAGTCGTCGAGGCCCTCATGCAGGCGACCGAGCGGCACTACGACCTTGTCCAGCGTTACTACCGCCTCAAGCGCAATCTCCTGGGCGTGGACAAACTCTACGATTATGACCGCTACGCTCCCCTTTATCCCGACGCCCCGGCATGCGATTGGCCCACCGCCCGCCGCATCGTGCAGGAAAGCTACGATGCCTTTAGCCCGCGCGCCGGCGACGTTGTTCGCCAGTTCTTCGACAAAAAATGGATCGACGCCGAATTGCGGACCGGCAAACGCGGCGGCGCTTTCGCCAGCAGCACCGTACCCAGCGCGCATCCCTACATCTTGCTCAATTACACCGATCGCCTCCGCGACGTCATGACGCTGGCCCATGAATTGGGGCACGGGCTGCATCAGTACCTGGCCCGCGGGCAAGGTTATCTCCAATGCGACACCCCGCTAACCACCGCGGAGACCGCCAGCATTTTCGGCGAAATGCTCACGTTCAAGCGCTTGCAGCAAGTCTACGCCGAGCCGCGCCAACGCCTGGCGATGCTGTGCGGCAAAATCGAGGACAGCTTCGCCACCGTCTTCCGCCAAGTGGTCCTGACACGTTTCGAGCTCGATTTGCACCGGGCCCGCAAAGACCAAGGTGAATTGTCAGCCGACGCGATCAACGCCTTGTGGCTCAAGGCTAATCAAACAATGTTCGGCGATGCCGTCACCATGAGCGACGGCTATGCCTGGTGGTGGTCCTACATCGGCCATTTCATCCGCTCGCCGTTTTATTGTTATGCCTACGCATTCGGCGAGTTGCTGGTCTTGGCGCTGGTGCAAAAGCACAAGCAAGAAGGCGACGCCTTCGTGCCGCGCTACTTGGACCTTTTGGCCGCCGGTGGCTCCGACGCGCCGAACGCCTTGCTGGCGAAGATGGGGGTCGATGTCACCGATCCCGCCTTTTGGGAGTTGGGCTTGCGCCTCCTGGGCGACATGGTCGCCGAGGCGGAAGCATTGGCGGCCCACGTCTAAGGCGGCTCATCTCAACCCGAATCGACGCAAGATCGCGCCGCGCTCCAGCGGGCCGCCGTGGGCTGTATAAACGGTCGTCACTCCCCGATCCATCACCTTTTTGATGCTCGCCCGCAGCGCCGGCACGTCATCGGCAAACCAATGATACCCCGGCCGACTCCGCCACAGCCAACTGCCGAGATAGCCGCCCACCATCAGATCGCCCACGATCGCCCGGCCATCCTCGAACAGAACCGAGATCGACCCGGCCGTGTGCCCCGGCGTGAAGACCACTTGGGCACGCACGCCGTACTCCTGCAAATCCATCTCACGCTCGATCACCACATCGGGCGTGAACGGGGCGAACGGCCTATAGGAAATGAACTGGACGAAATAGCCGCCCAAGTTGATCGGCTTGAGCGGATCGTTCATGCCGCGCTCGGCCAAATGTAAGTCGGCCGCATGAAGTGCCGTCGGCGCACCCGTGATCTCCATCAACTGGCGCGTGCTGCCGCAATGATCGTAGTGGCAGTGCGTGTGCAGAATCAGCTTGAGGTCGCGCGGCGCAACCCCGGCTTTTTCCAAAGCGGCGATGATGCGCATTTCATCGCCTGGAGAGCCCGTATCGATCAGGATGGCTCCGTCGTCCTTGACGAGAAAGGCCTTGGTGATGCCGAGTCGGATGGGGATGATCTGGACCAATTCCAAAACCTCGAAAGCCTTGATTTTTTGCTTGACACTTTGATTGTACCGGGTATAAGTTAGCAGTGGTCTATGTGAACCTCGCAGGTCAATTCCAAAGGAGGTGCACTGTCGAAACGCCACCGAACATAGCAGGCCGGCACTTGTAGCCACGTGGGATTTCGGCACATACGGTCTTGGGCGGCTCCAGCCCTTCCGGGTCTGTTCCCCCAAATGCTTACAGGTATACCCGATCCCTAGCGCACCGGTCCCGGCGCCTAGTCTCCAGCCTCGCGGCCCACCGCGCCAACGATGACACATCTGGCCCGGTGGGCCGCTCTCATTTCCGGTTAGCCGCGACGCGCGGCGAGCGCCAATCCTTACCGCGAACAAATCACGTGCCCGACGCTCCTCCTCGCCCCGATATGCTCTTGGAAAATGCCGTATCACATCATAACATGGCAGATATGCGTCAGCCCGCATCCCGTCCCCGTAGCTCAATTGGATAGAGCGTTGGCCTCCGAAGCCAAAGGTTACTGGTTCGACTCCAGTCGGGGATAATGAATTGGGCTGAATTCATGGCGTAGGCAATACTGAGAACCAAAACTCAAAGCACCCGTTGGGCTGAGCGGGAATATTAGCCATGGTTTTGCAAGGAAGGGTTCAAAATGGGCTTGTGGTCCTGGCCGGAGGCGTCAGCCTTCCCGAAGGGCAGGAGGTAACTGTTATTACGCCGGCCATCCCGGACTCGAAAGGCCATAGCATTTTGGACATTTCACCGGTTAGCCTTGGTCCTGTGTTGCGACCGTTTACGACGGAGGATGACTTGCTAGAGGAGATGCTTGCAGGCCGCGCATGATTCAAGGACTTGATACTGGGGTGCTAGTCGCTGCAGAAGTGCTCGAGCATGCCGCTCATCTGGCGGCGCGGAACACGCTAGCCCGCTTACTCGGCGCCGGCGACTCGATTGGCATCGCGCCCCAAGTGCTGGCGGAGTTTATTCACGTCGTAACCGATTCCCGGCGATTTACAAAACCGTTGGACGTGAGAACAGCGATTCGGCTCGCTGAAAAGTGGTGGACCGCGCGGGAAGTCGTGCACGTTTTCCCCGACAGTGCGGCGAGTCGGCAGTTTTTCGCGTGGCTCCAGCAATTCTCGCTTGGAAGAAAGCGGCTGCTGGACACGCTTTTGGCGGCCACCTACGCTCAAGCCGGTATCCTGTCACTCCTAACCACGAACCCAGCGGATTACGCGGTGTTCGGCGTGTTCACTACAGTATTTGTTCAATGAAAACCCGGTTTGAACAAATGCCGTCCACCGCGCAACTCCGCTTCCCTCCATGGCCTTGTGATTTTTCAAACCGTGCATTTGTTCAAAATGCACGGGGTATGGCAGCCTGGTAAGTCGCTTGCGTCAATAACGTCACAACTCTCTAATAAGTAATGGCTTACTCGCGGTAGCGCCGAATTCACTAAATTCGGGCTACCCCTCCCTTCTCTTCTTGCTTGCGTGACGGCTCCGCCTCCCTTAAACTCATCCGCTGCCCCCGGCACACCGCCGAACCGGCGTCCTCTTGAGTTCTTCAAATGGCAAAACGCAAACGCGCCAGCGAACCCGCCCAGGCCAAAAGCTACCAGCATCCCGAGGCCGAGACCCCGATGCGGCCGGAGGTCGGCACCGCCGGACAGTTCAAGAAGCAGAAAGCGCCCAAGACTTATCGCTATGATTCCTCGCTAGCCCCGGCCCTCGCCTGGGACGGGCAAAATGCGGCCCGCGAGCAGGGGGAGGCGCTGATTCGCCAAATCCTCGACGCCCAAACCTTGGAGGCGGCCAAGGAGGCGGCTACCCAGCTCAAGGCGATGTCGCGGCCTTTTCTCGACTGGGCCGGCAAGGCGGAACGGCTCTCGTTCGACGTGCCGACCTTGCCGCTCTTTGTCCATGAGCGCCTATCGACCGCGGCCATCATCGAGACGCTCAAGGGACACAAGCGCGACCAGAGCGTAAGTCTCTTCGACCTCTTCGCCGACCCGCAACACTCGATCGCCGACCAGGTGCTGCGCGCCTATGAGCACATGGACAAATGGGCCAACCGCATGATCCTGGGCGATAGCCTGGTCGTCATGAACTCGCTCCTGCACTACGAAAACCTCGGCGGCCAGGTCCAGATGATCTACATGGACCCGCCCTACGGCATCAAATACGGCAGCAACTTCCAGCCCTTCGTCCGCAAGCGCGACGTCAGCCACAACGACGACGAAGACCTGACCCGCGAGCCGGAAATGGTCCAGGCGTATCGCGACACCTGGGAGGTGGGGTTGCATTCGTATTTGACGTATATGCGCGATCGGCTGCTTGTGGCGCGGGAGTTATTGCATCCCAGTGGAAGCGTGTTTGTGCAGATAAGCGATGAGAATCTGCATCACGTTAGAGAGTTGATGGATGAAGTGTTTGGGGCAGAGAATTTCTGCGTTGTCATTGCCTATCGCACCACGACGGGAAAGGGAAGCGCAAACCTTGACTCCACATTCGATTTTGTCCTTTGGTACGCAAAGGATAAAAACCTCTTACGTTATCACCCAAGTTTACGTGCAGGCGCAGCCAGGAAGAGGATGAGAATCTCAGGTGGGTTGAATTGGAAGGAGGCCAACGACGACGAATGACTAATGAGGAACGTAAGCGATTCGAAAGAATCTTCCATCGGAAGGCGCGAGTTTTTCGGCCGAACCCGCTGACATCGCAATCGGGAAGCGATACGACGATCTTCGATTACGAGTTACGAAGGACAAGCTTATCGGCCAGGTAAGGAGTGAGTGGAAAACCAATCACGACGGCATGAAGGTGCTTGATAAAAGCAAGAGGTTATTTCCACAAGGAAAAACCCTTTGCTTCCTCCGGTATTTAGACGATTTCCCATTTAAGCCAGCGAATAACGTATGGGACGACACTTGTACCAGCGGGTTCACCGATCCAAAAGTCTATGTCGTACAAACTAATGTAAAGGTCATTCAGCGTTGCCTCCTTATGACCACCGACCCCGGCGATCTCGTCCTCGACCCGACCTGCGGCAGCGGCACGACGGCGTATGTCGCCGAGCAATGGGGGCGGCGTTGGATCACGACGGACGTCAGCCGCGTGCCGCTCGCGCTGGCGCGGCAGCGGCTATTGACGGCGACGTTTGCCTGGTACGACCTGCAAGACGAAGAGCGCGGGCCGGCCAGCGGGTTCGTCTACAAGCGCAAGCAAAACAAGAAGGGCGAGGAAGTCGGCGGCATCGTGCCGCACGTCACGCTCAAGAGCATCGCCAACAATGAGCCGCCCAAGGAAGGTGCTGGTGGATCGGCCGGAAGTGACCAAGGGGATCACGCGCGTGAGCGGGCCATTCAATGTGGAGGGGACGATCCCGGCGCCGATGGATTTGCAAGAGGAGGGGGCCGCGCAAGCCGCAAGCGGCGGAAGCGGGTCTCGCGGACCGGATGCTGGAAGTCTTGCGCAAGAGTCCGATCCTGCGCCTGGAAGGCAACCGCACGGTGACGCTGCACAACATCCGCCCGCCCGCCAAGTCGCTGTCGCTGTCGGCCGAGGCCATCATCAAGAACGGGCAAGATCGGCCCGTGGCCTTCGTGTTCGGCCCGGAAAACGGCGCCGTCGGCCAAAAGCTCGCCTTCGAGGCGTCAAGGAAGCCAGCCTCAAGGGCTATGCCCACGTCTACGTCGTCGGCTTCGCCATCCAGCCCGACGCCCGGCTGCTCATCGACAAGGCCGCCGACATGGGCCTATGCCGGCGACCTATGTGCAAGCGACCCCCGACCTGCTGATGGGCGATCTGCTCAAGAACATGCGCTCAAGCCAGATATTCAGCGTGTGCGGCTTGCCGGAAGTCGAGGTCGTCGCGCTAAAGAACGGCAAAGGGTCCAAACGCTACCAGGTGAAGTTGCTCGGCTTGGACGTCTTCGATCCGACGACGATGGACGTGATCCACCGCTCCGGGAATGACGTGCCCGCGTGGCTTTTGGACAGCGACTATAACGGCAATTGCTTCCACGTCTCGCAGGCGTTTTTCCCCAAGACCAGCGCCTGGGACAGCTTAAAGAAAGCCCTCAAAGGCACCCACGAGGAAGGCGTCTGGGACCACCTGTCCGGCACCACCAGCGCCCCGTTCGAGGCGGGCGAGCACAAGCAAGTGGCGGTCAAGGTTATAGATGAAAGAGGGAATGAATTAGTGGTGGTGAAGGGATTGTGAGCGGGGGCGGGGTCAGAGACCCGCGCCTAGCGCGAGGGGCGGGGTCAGAGACCCGCGCCCAGCGCGTGCCGCATGTGCGTACCCCGAAGGGGTACAACTCCAAAGCCCAGGGTCGCGAGCGCACCCTGGGGAGGCCGCACCCTGGGAAAGCCACGCCCTACGGTGACGAACCCCGAAGGGGTTCCACAATTGGACCGCCGTGGCGTGTTGTAGAACCCCTTCGGGGTTCCCACGGTATTTCGCGTATGTTCCCAGGGTGCGCTGCGCGACCCTAGGCTTTGGGGTAGAACCCCGTTGGGGTTCGTTTTTGTTCCTCGGCTTTCCCCGGGTGCGCTGCGCGACCCTCGACTTTGGAGTTGTACCCCTTCGGGGTACTTTATGTTATGACCGCCTACGAAGTTCCCGAACCCATCCTCAATTCCCCCTTCGACGAACCGGCGTGGCATTGGCACATCGTCGAGGGCGAGACGCCCGAAAAGCGCGCGGGGCGGCGACTCGGCCATCTATTTCTATCGCGATCCGAAAGTGCGGGCGGTCCAAGGCGGCACGGGCGGCACGCCGGTGGAAATGGTCTTGGTGAACCTGATTCGCGGGCGGGTCGGCCAATGGCGCCAGGACGGCTATCCCGGCGTGACCCGCACGACGCTCGAATTGCTCCAATGGTGGCGCCGCGAAGGCCGCGAGCCGCTGAAGCGACAATTCTTCGCCCAGATCGAAGCCGCCGAGACGATAATCTTTCTCAAGGAAGCGCGGGCGGACTATCGCCAAGGGATCGACATCCCGCCGGACGAGCCGAGCGATGAGCAAAAAGCGGCGGGCCATGCCGGCTTCCTCCGCCATGCCTGCAAGATGGCGACGGGCACCGGCAAGACCACGGTCATGGGCATGCTGGCGGCCTGGAGCATCCTCAACAAGGTGAATGACAAAAGCGATGGCCGTTTCTCCGACACCGTGCTGGTGATCTGCCCGAACGTCACGATTCGCGGGAGGCTGCGCGAGCTAAGCCCGGACGAGGGGGAGGCCAGCATCTACCGCACGCGCGAGTTGGTGCCGGCCCACCTTATGCCGCTCTTGACGCAAGGCAAGGTGCTGGTGATGAACTGGCACGTTTTCGAGCCGCAAAGCATGCAAGTGGGAGGCACCGGCGCCCGCGTGGTCAAGGCCGGCGTGGCGGTCGAACACAAGGAAACCATCGTCATTGGCGGCAAAAGCACCACCGCACGCGGTAAGCGCTACATGACGTTGGAAGCGTATCAAGCGCAAGCGGCGTCGGGAGGGCTCACCGTCCTGGAAGAAACCCGCGACGAGCAAGGCCATTTGACTAAGGCAGCGGTCAAGTCCACTCGCTATCTCGAAAGCGACACAGCCCTACTCAATCGCATTTTGGGTCGTGAGGTCGGTGGCAAGCAAAACATCTTGATACTAAACGACGAAGCCCACCACGCCTACCGCATCCGGCGCGACGAACCGGACGATGACCAGGACGATCTTTTTGACGACGACGATGAAGCCGAAGATTTCTTCAAGGAGGCGACGGTCTGGATCGACGGCCTGGATCGCATCAACAAGCAGCGCGGCATCAATTTCTGCGTGGACTTGTCGGCGACGCCTTATTTCCTTGGGCGTGTCGGCCAGGACACCAACCGGCCATTCCCCTGGGTCGTCAGTGATTTCGGCCTGATTGAAGCGATCGAGGCGGGGCTGGTGAAGATTCCGCAGCTCGCGGTGCGCGACACGACGGGTGCGAGCATTCCCGGCTATTTCAACATCTGGGAGTGGATACTTCCCAAGCTGACGGCAGCCGAGCGCGGCGGCAAGCAGCGCCAACCCGAAGCCGGAGGCGATTTTGAAATGGGCCGACACGCCGATTCGCATGCTTGCCGGGCTATGGGAAAAGGAGTGCGAACAATGGGCCGCCAACCCGGACGAAAAGCGCCGTCCGGTGTTTATCCTGGTCTGCAAGACGACGCAGCTTGCCAAGGTGATCTACGAGTGGCTCGCGGAGGATAAGGCGCCTTCGGGGATCTCATCAGCGAAAATCGAGGGCTTCCGCAATCGTGACGGGCACATCAATACGATCCGGGTCGATACCAAGGTCGTGCATGAAACGGACACAGGCAACGCCAAAAGCGATGAGTTTCAGTGGATGCGCTTCACGCTGGACACCGTGGGCCGGCAAGCATGGCCGCGCGATCGCCAGGGGCGGCCCGTCTATCCCGACGGCTTCGAAGAGCTGGCGAGCAAGTTGGACAGGCCGCTCCATCCGCCAGGCCGGGACGTGCGCTGCATCGTCAGTGTGGGCATGCTGACCGAAGGATGGGACTGCACCACGGTAACGCACATCGTCGGCCTACGGCCATTCATGTCGCAACTTTTGTGCGAGCAAGTCGTCGGACGCGGCTTGCGCCGCGCCATCAAGAGTTTCGCGAAGGGACCAATCTTTACACAGAGGAAGTCGCCAAAGTTTTTGGAGTGCCCTTCGAGGTCATTCCCTTCAAGGCGAACCCGCAAGGCGCGCCGCGCCGGTGAAGCGTTGGCACGTCCATTCCTTGCCGGCGAAAGCGGCGTTCAAGATCGAATTTCCACGCGTTGAGGGCTACACGCAGGCGATCCGCAACCGCGTCACAATCGATTGGCCCAGCGTGCCGACGTTGGTCGTCGACCCGGAGCGCATTCCGCCAGAGGTCGAGGTCAAGGGTCTGAGCGTCAACAACCAGGGCCGCCAATCGCTGAATGGACCGGGCCGGCTTGAGGATGTTACCTTGAACGAATATCGCTCCAAGCGCCGCGTGCAAGAGTTGGTGTTCGACCTGGCCCGTACGCTGACCAAGGATTTCTTGGCCAACCGAAAGGACGCGGTGCCGGCGCACGTGCTCTTTCCACAACTGGTCGTCATTGTCGAGCGGTATCTCAAGGAAAAGGTGAGGGTGGAGCCGCGGGCGGACATCAAAGACGTGTTTTTGGCTCCTTACTATGGTTGGGTGGTGGAACGGCTCCTGGAGGAAATCCGCCCGGACGCACTTCAAGGCGAGACGCCCGAGATTCCGCGCTATGAAAGCAATCGCGGCGCCGGCTCGACCGCTGATGTCGACTTCTGGACCAGCCGCGACGTCCGCGAAGTGCGGAACTCGCACGTGAATTACGTCGTCGCCGATACCCTGCGCTGGGAGCAATCCGCCGCCTATCGCATCGACACCCACCCGGTCGTGGCGGCGTTCGTCAAAAACGCCGGCCTCGGCTTCGCCATCCCGTATTTGCACAACGGGCAAATGCACGAGTACGTGCCCGATTTCATCGTTCGGCTAAAGGCGGATACGCCGCATCATCTCATCCTGGAAACAAAGGGCTTCGATCCTCTCAAGGAAGTGAAAGAAGCGGCGGCGCAACGCTGGGTCAGCGCGGTGAACGCCGAAGGAAGTTTCGGGCGCTGGCAATTTGCAATGATAGGACGGGCCTCGGAAGTTGATGGCGTGCTTGCGAACGCGGCGCGCGCCAATCAACCCAGGGGATGAGGCAGTCCGATTCTCGAGAGTAGAGTTGCCCTTCTTCCGCCCACCGGCACGATTCGTGCAGTATCTACGAAGTGCTTCAACCTTAACGTTGAAAGGAGGTTTCTGACATGCCTTGCTGGACGAAGTTGGCGACCTTTGATGAGAGCGGCGACAATGTCAACGTGATTATCGAAACGCCCAAGGGAAGCCGCAATAAATTCAATTACCAGCCCGAGGATCGCATTTTGAAGCTCACGTCGATCCTGCCGGCCGGCGCCGTCTTCCCGTTTGATTTTGGCTTCATCCCATCGACGCTCGGGGAAGATGGCGACCCACTCGACATCCTCGTGATCGCGGAGGCGGCGGTGCCTGCCGGGTGTTTGGTGCCGGCGCGGGTCATCGGGGTCTTGGAGGCGGAGCAAACGGAGGACGGCACGACCGAGCGAAACGACCGTCTCATTGCCGTCTCAAACGAGGCGCATTGTCAGCAGGAAATCAAGTCGCTGGACGATATGCCCAAGGAAGTCCAAAAGGAGATCGAGCGCTTTTTCATTTCATACAACGAAATGCACGGCAAGGAATTCAAGCCGCTGGGCATTAAAGGTCCCAATCGCGCCTTGAAGCTCATCAAGGAAGGGGAACACCGCTTCCATAAGCAAGAACGAAAAAAGGCAAGCAAGGCGCGAACCTAGGGTTTCGCCCGTTGACAAACTGGTTACCCAATCACGCGCTGAAACCTGCGTAAAACCAGTTCCAGATATTGCGGGTCCACCGGCTTGGCGAGGTGCAGGTCGATGCCCGCTTCGGCGGAGTGGCGGACGTCCTCCTTTTGGCAAAATCCCGTGACCGCGATGAAAAAGGGCTTCTTCCCGACCGCTTGCTCTTGAAGCAACTTGGCCAGCGCCCACCCATCCAGACCGGGCAGACCAATGTCCAGGAGAACGACATCGGGAGCGTGCCTTTGAGCTTTCGCCAATGCCGTCGCGCCATCTTGCGCAACTTCGACCTCGTGGCCTAACAATCGAAGCAGCATGGCTTCGCTGTAAGCGCTATCCGCATTGTCTTCTACGACCAAGACCTTGAGACCGCCGCGTGCGCCAAGATCGGTGTCCGGAAGCGCCGGCGGCAACTCCGCCGTCCATGACCTGGCCATGTGTGAATCCCTTTTTGACGAGTGCAATTCTGGCGTTTTCAGCACGAAGTTGACACGACGTTCGATTAGAGATGCGCGTAGGGCAACGCCACGCAAGTATAGCCTCAGAATCGGCGAAAAGCAAATAATTCCGTGAACCGTTTTTTTGCGATTTATCGGCAAACTGCGCAGCCCGCCCAATGGGGCGGCCCGGCAATTATCCGCGGGATTCGGAGTACCTCATCCACGCGGCTTGACTAAAATAACTATCGTATTTCGTGGGATGGCTCAGGAGAGCCGTCCCACGAGTCGTGCACTCTCCATTGCCAAGGAACGCTCCATGACAGCCCCCGAGCCGATTCGCCTGACGCAGCTTGCCAAACGTGCCGGCTGCGCCGCCAAGCAGCCGCCGGGCTACTTGCTGCCCTTGCTCAGCCAGCTGCCGGTCATCACCGATCCCAACGTGTTGGTCGGCAGCGCTACCGCCGACGATGCCGCCATCTATAAGCTCAACGACGATTTGGCCCTTGTGCTGACGACCGATTTTTTCACGCCCATCGTCGATCGGCCCTACGATTTCGGCGCCGTCGCGGCCGCCAATGCCCTGAGCGATGTCTATGCCATGGGCGGCAAACCGCTGACCGCGCTCAACCTCGTCGGCTTTCCCGATCAAAAGCTGCCCGTGGAAGCGCTTGCCGACATCCTGCGCGGGGCGGCCGACAAGGCGGCTGAGGCGGGCATCGCCATCGTCGGCGGGCACAGCATCAAATCGGAGGAGCCGATCTTCGGCCTGTGCGTGGTCGGGCACGGTGCATCCGGCCAAAGTGTTGGCGAATGCCGGCGCGAAAGTCGGCGACGTTCTGGTGCTGACCAAGCCGCTCGGTTTGGGCATCATCAGCACCGCAGCGAAGAACGGCGAAGACCGCCTCGGGGCCATCAGCGAAGCCATCCAGGTCATGACCACCCTCAACCGCGCCGCCGCGGAAGTCCTGACCCGCTTCGAGGTCCACGCCCTCACCGACATCACCGGTTTCGGTCTGCTCGGCCATCTCCGCAACATCACGGCAGCCAGCGGCGTGCAGGCTCGCATTTGGGCCGACGCGGTTCCCGTCTTGGCGGCCGCGCGCGAATATGTCCAAGCCGGCATCGCCCCGGGCGGCACCCACGCCAACTGGAAGTTCTTGGCCGATTGGGTCTCCTATGCGGCTGACGTATCCAAAGAAATGCAGCTACTCCTTTGCGACGCGCAAACATCGGGGGGCCTGCTGGCGAGCATACCCGCCGCATCCGCGCCGGCCGTGGTCGCCGCGCTGCACGAGGCTGGCGTGGGCATTGCCACGGTCATCGGCGCCATCGAAGCCGGTGCCGAGCGGCAAAATCACCGTAACCCTGCAAAAGCGGTGATAGCCACGAGGAACTCCATATGGGCTATTGGTCGCTCGCTCTTGTTCTGGGCACCTTAGTGTGCTGGCCCGCGCCCGGCACCGCCGCCGAGACGCAGCCGCAACCACGCACATTCACTTTGAAAACAGCCGCGCTGCCCTTGAGCAAAGTGCTGGATGAGCTGCGTGCGAAATCAGGTAACGCCGTCGCCGATCGGCGGCATGTGCAGACCGACCCTAAAATCACGCTCGATTTGGTGAGCACCACCTTTTGGCCGCGCTCGACGCCATCGCCAAGGCTGCCTCGTGCGGCGTCTCTACCTACCAGCCGGACTGGCGCGTCGCTCTCGTTGAGGCGCCGCCACGACTCGTTCCAACCTTTTATCACGGCATCTTCCGGGTCGTGGCCAAACGCATCAGCGTGGCGCGGACGGACGATGCGGGCACTCACCTCTGCACGGTCACGCTGAGCATCGCCTGGGAGCCGCGCTTCGAGCCGTTGTTTTTGGCCGTGGGCCCGGTGCGGGCGATCTTCGCGGCCGATAATCACGGCACGGATTTCAAGGCGCAAACGCCGGGCGAGGAAAAAATCAGCGTCGCGGGGCGGGGCGCCTACGATTTGGATGTTTCGTTGACGGCTCCGCCGCGTTCCTCCCCCGCGATCAAAAAACTCGAAGGCCACATGCAAGTCACGGTGCCCCGCGACATGCTGGACTTTTCGTTTCCCCAATTAATGACCTCAGGTATGGTAAGGCGTCAAACTCGCGACGGCGTGAGCGTAAGCGTCTCCCCTCTCAAGACGGCGAGCCGGCGCTGGAGCGTGGAAGTGACCATCGACAATCCCACCGGCAACCCGCCCCTCGAAAGCTACCAATCCTGGCTCGGCAACAACCGCATCTACTTGGAAACAGGCGGTGCCAAAGAGCGCAAGGTTTGGCGCCCGGTGCCCGGCGACGAACTGATTGAAAAAGAGTCGGTCAATCAGGCACGCATCCTTTACAGCTTTCGCGTCTCGCTCAGAGATGATCCGGGCTCTCCCGCGGACTGGACGCTTCATTATCGGACCCCCGCAAGGATCGCTGTTGTCGACGTGCCCTATGTGTTCAACGATTTGCCCCTACCGTAGAGCTCTCGGAGAATTATCCGTGCCTAGCGCGATCTCTTGTCGCAACCTGTGCAAGCGCTACCCGGGACGGCCTCCTGTCGAAGCCGTCAATGGTCTCGATCTCGAAGTCGAGCGCGGCGAGTGCTTTGGCCTCTTGGGCCCCAACGGCGCCGGCAAAACCACGACCATCGAGATTCTCGAAGGGCTGGCCAACGCCACCTCGGGCGACGTGGAAGTCCTCGGCCGGCGCTGGGGGCCGGGCGACCGCAGCTTGCGCAAGCGCCTCGGCATCTCGCTCCAGGAGACCCGGCTTGCCGAAAAGCTGACCGTGCGCGAGACGTTGATCCTGTTCCGCAGCTTTTATTCCCACGGCTTGGATCCCGACGCGGTCATCGCCGACGTGGGGCTGACGGAAAAAGCACGCGCCTATGTCGGCAAACTGTCCGGAGGCCAAAAGCAGCGCTTGGCCGTCGCGGCTGCCCTGGTGGGCGATCCCGAGCTTCTCTTCCTCGACGAGCCGACCACCGGCCTCGATCCGCAATCACGCCGCCAGCTTTGGGACATCCTGCGCCGCTTGCGCGACCAAGGCCGCACCATCCTGCTGACCACCCATTACATGGATGAAGCCGAGCGACTCTGCGACCGCGTCGGCATCGTCGATCACGGCAAGGTCATCGCCCTGGGCACCCCGGCGCAACTCATCGCGCGCTTGGGGGGCGACCAGATGATCGAGTTCGCCCTCGAAGGGGGAGCCGCCGTGCCGGATGCGGAATTGCAAGCGCTGCCCGGAGTCGTCACCGTCCGCCATGATCCGGACGGCTATTGCCTCGCCGTGACTGCGGCCCACCTCACCATTCCCGCGCTGCTCGGGCGCCTCCAAAACGCCGGCACCACGCTCGGGCGTCTGTCCACGCGCCACGCGAGTCTTGAAGACGTTTTTGTCACGCTCACAGGCAGGCATCTGCATGAGTAGGTTAGGTTTCCAACCTGACCGTGTTTCTGGGTTATAGAAATTTCCTCCACGGTCAGGTTGGAAACCTAACCTACGTCGTAAATTAATTTCGTTTTGTTGTGTTTTAGCGGTTGACAACCCCGCAAGCGAGCTTTACGTTGAGGTATCCAACGATTTGCCGGCGTTTATGGCCGAAAAAACAACCCATGGTTTCTCACGGAAGTTTCGTCCCCAAATCTCTCCCCAAGCTGGATGCGAACATGCGTGTCAATTCTTTATCCGCCCCCGTTGGCAACGAAGAGCGGCTCGAATCGCTGTTGCAATGCCGCCTCGGTAGTCGTGTCCGCGACTTGCGCATTCAATGCCTTCCGGACGGACTGGTTATCCAGGGGCGCGCCGCGACTTATCACGCCAAGCAACTGGCGCAAACACGCGGCCATGGAGTTGGCCGACTTGCCGATTTTGGCCAACGATATCGAAGTCTATTGACCTTCGCACTTTTTCGTGGGACGGCTCTCCCCCGAGCCGTCCAACTAGAACGACGGCTCAGGAGAGCCGTCCTACAACCCTCTAATCATCGACCTTAAGCAACCTCGCGTTCGCCCAATTGACTCGTGCCCGCACATCGCCGCGTTCGCCGAAATCCACCTTCAAAGTGAGTTCGTGGGCCGCGTGCAAGTCGATCCGCACCGTCAGCGGCGGTTGGGCCGCGCTTAGCTCGGTCACTGCCAGCGCGGCTACACCATCCAATGAAACGCTTATTTTGGCCCGCGCGGGCGGCCCCGGCCCTTGTCCCACGCCAACGATGGCTTCGAAGAAACGGTCGTTGGCTTTGAGCGCATAAGTAACCGCGCCGGCGGCATGCATGCCCAGACCCTTGTCATAATAATTACCAGCCAAAGCTAGTTGTCGGCCCATCACATCCGTGTCCAGCGCGAGCGGCCAGGTCACTCCCAAAAACGGCGTGGACACGAAGCTCTTGGCTGTCAAATCCGATAAATAGACCACCGGACCGTTCTGCATTGTCATTAGGGCCACCTGCTCGAGCGGCAATTGCACACGCGCGCCAAATAGCGTTTTGCCTGACAACCGATCCTTTTGAGAGCTCAGTTGCAGTGCACTAAACTGCAAGCGATCGCCTCGTTTGGTGACCACATGAGCGAACGCCTTCTTGGGCCGGGGCCGCGCTTGCAATTGCGTGTTGGCCACCAGGACCGCGATTTGCTCCAGCGGCGTAGCCACCATGCGCTCGCCGACTTTCATGGCGTAAATCGGCCCGCGCGCCGGTGTCACCAAGACACCTTCGATGCGATCGCCGTTGGTGAGATAGAGGACGTCGTGCTCGCGTTTGGCCTTGGCCAAGCCGGCCAGAAAACGTGCGGGCTCATCGATGCCATCGGGAACGCGCCGGCAGTAATACGAAAGATAGGCGCGCGGCACGCTAATCGGTCCCACTTCCGCGCGCAATGAAAACTGGTCCTCGTCGATTTGCGGCGGTACTTTCGAGTCGATCAAGACCCGATCGCCGCTCGTCAGCACTAGGCAATTTGCGTCGGGATACGGCGGCAGGGCGGTCCCCTCCTGCCGCAACGATTCCCAGCGTCCGCCCGCCAGTTCACGCGGCGCGGATCCACCCAGATGGATCGACCAGTTGGCGCTGAGTTTTTCCAATGGAGCGGGCGGCAGATTCCCGTCGATGGTGGCCGCAATGAATGCCGGCGCCTGCGCGACGCCTGCGCTGTGACGAGCAAAAGGAGTCCGGCGTTAATGCAACGGCCAGCCAACGCACGGGAATGGTTCACGGGAAATGCCATAGGCATCAGGTTGACGTTATCGTCCGACAATGGCGATCCCAAACGTTTGACCGCCGTTGCCATCGGATACATTGCAGGGAAAAAGTGCCTGGTGCGTTTTGGTGTCCACTGCCACCGTGCGGGCGCCGGGCACCGTCTTGACGGTTTGAATGACCTGGAAGCTGCCGGGTGATGTCTCTTTCACCACGCTCGCCGTTCCATCCTTGCCGTTCGCGCTGATGGCCACTTGGAAAGTGGGCTCATAGGCCACGCCGTCCACGCCCTCACCGATAGTGGGGCTTGCCAAAACCTTGCCTGACCGCGAGTCCAAAATGACCATTTTCTTGTTGCCGCAGCCCACAAAGAGGCGGTGATGCTCGACGTCGATGGCCAACCCAGTAGGGCTGTCGCCGGGCGTTATCGACCAGCGCGCCAGCACGCGATTAGCCTTGCTATCGATCTGCACGACTTCGTTTTTATCCTCGACGCAGACAAAGACGTGTCCAGCGCCGTCAGCGGCAGCGTATTCGAGCGTCCCCCCCACCGAGATGGTGATGGTGTCCTTGTCCAGGGCGGCCGGATCGATCACGGTGATGTCGCCGCCGGAATGGTTCATCGACAAAATGTGTTTGCTGAACGGATCATAAACAATGGCGTCGGGGTTGGCGCCGGTTTTGATGGTGGCGACGACCTTCAGGGTGTTTAGATTAAACGCCAGCACAGAATTATCGCTGCCTGTCGAAATAAATCCGAGCTTTTGCTCCGGGGCTATAGCCACGCCGTGAGCGTTCTTCTTGCTGACTTTCATGACATCGCCAACGACGATGCCTTTGTCCAAATCGACCACTTGCATGTGAAAGCTGCGCGGCACGTAGAGCCGGCGCGTGTCCGCGTCGATGCCAAGATAATCCCAGCGGCCATTACCCCCAAGGGGCAGCGTTTTAATCAGTCTCAGCGGTGTCAATCGCGCCGCGCTTTGGCCGGCAGCCGAAGGACGACTCGCGGGTAACATGCCACAGCAAAAGCTCAGCACCAGGCCAAGCACGAATTGTGACCGCGTCATGGTGTCTCCTTTTCCTTTGGGCAACGTCAAGGTCTTTGTTAGCCTTTGGCAGCCCAATGGCAATTAGGAGGCACGCGGTTTTAATATGTGGGCGGCGCCGCCGGCGTCAGCGCTGAAGGATCGGCAGGTAGTTGTTGGGAATCTGCAAGATAATCAGCGCCATGCCGGTGCAATAGTGGCGGCAAAAGCGGTTGTCGAACCAGAACCCGTCGCTTTGGCGCCGGCTTAAAAGATCGTTGCGGATGGCGGGATACCACTCGCGCCGATAGCGCCCCCCGGCGATCCACATGGCCTGGGCGGCATAATAATGGCCATAGTAATAATGAATCTCGTGTTCGCCGCCGAAGAAACCGCCTCCGCCTGCGTTGGCGCCGGGCTTGAAGCGCATCATGTAATCGAGCCCTTTTTTAACCTCGTCGCCGTCGTAAAGCCCCGCGCTATAAAGGGCAACTACCCCCGCGGCCGTGCGCGAAGCCGGCGATGCCGCCGCCATTGCGCTGATAGCGGAAGCCCCCGGAGCCGCGCAAATCCTGGCAGTCCTTGACATACTTGATGCAATCATCCGCGATTTTTTTCGGCACCGCGAATCCCGCGTTGTGCGCCGCCCGCAGCGCCATGATCTGGCAGATCGTCACGGAGATGTCGGCGTCGGCGCGCATCGGGCGATAGCGCCAGCCCCCTTCGCTGTTTTGCGTGTGCTCGATCAGCTTGACGGCGCGATCGAGTGTCTGCCGCAGTTGGCGGCGCAGCACCGGCTGATTGACCATGCCGTGCGCCTCGGCCAAAAACAGCGTGGCGAAACCGTGGCCATACATGGGGCCGTGAAACGAGGCCCGCGGATTGGTCAAAAACCCCGGCGTGGACCGGTCTTCTTGACTAAGGACATATTCAAGCGCGCGGGTGACGACACGTCCATAGCGGCCCCGGCCAGGCTGATGGCCGCCGGCCATGAACGCCAGGCCGCAGATCGACGTGATCGCGACGTTGCCGACCTGTTGGCCGGTGCCGAACGAGCCATCCGCATGTTGAGCGCGTTCAAGACTCGCGAGGCCCGCGTCGATGGCCTCTTGGGTGGCCGGCGTGATCATGCCGCGGGCGAGGTTATCGGTGCTGTCCTGCGCCCAGGCACTCAAGATCAAGCTGCCTCCGCTAATCGCGGTCAAAGCGCCAACGCCGCGCCCGAGGAAGCCTCGCCGATTTTCCATGATTCACCTATGGTGTGTCGTTCAAAGAGCCGCGCACGCAGTAAGCGGTTAAACGGTGGCGATTCCTATCAATAACCACTTACTCGTGCGCGGCTCTTTATTCCCCGTCTTTATGGCGTCCTTGCTCGGAAATTGTCCGGTAATACTGCCTGAGGATCTCGTCGTACTTGGGCAAAAATCGTTCCCGCGCATAGGCATCCATCTCTTGGCGTTTGTTGAGCGGCAGATGCCCCCAGACATCCTTGAACAAATCGCCGATGGTGGTGTTGTCCTTCTTGGTCGAGGCGTTTTGCTTGCCTCCCATGCCGCCGCCGCCTTGACCTTCCTTGCCCGGTTCGGACTTGGCGCTCTGCTTGCCGCCATCCTTGGAGTCGCCGTTTTTCTTGCCTAGCGTCTCGGGGCCATTTTTCTTTTGATTGCTGTTTGCCTTCGCCTGGTCTTCCTTGGTATGGCCTCCCTTGGCGCCGGCACCTCCCTGATTCCTTGTGCTTTTGGCCTGGCCGCTCCCCTGTGAATTGCCCCCGCCCTTGGCGGACTGCCCCGATTGCTCGGCGCCGCTGGAACCGCCGCCTGAGCTACTTTTGCTACCCTTGCTCTGCTGGCTACTGGCCGACGCGCCGCCGCCTCCCCCGCCGCCGCTGGGACTTTGGCTCTGCTGCTTGATAAGTTCGTCGAGATCTTTGACGATGTCCGTCTGCACTTTGCGGGTCTCGTCGCCCGGATCCTTCTTTTGGAGGCGTTCCTCCGAGGTGTCCATGTTCTTGTTGAGCCGGTCAATGATTTTCTTTACGTCTTCCCCGGTCGGCGGCGTGGGGCGGGGCGGCTTCTTCTCGAGCTCGCGAACCGCCGGCTTGGCTTTCTTCTGCTCGGCTTTCTTTGCTTCGGGCTGCTCGGTGGCGCGCCGGTTCATCCTGGGCGGCAAGCATCGCCACCATCAGCGCGAAAGTCAACAAAGTCAGACCGAGGCGGCGGTTCACGGCATGTCTCCTTGTTTATCCGCGGGGGCGGTCATCTCCTCGAACAGCCGATGCAGGCGGCCCTGCTCCGCTTCCAGTTCCGTCAACTCGCGGCGCTGATCTTCGTTCAACTTCGCCTGATCGGGATGCAGGTTGGCGAATTCCTTTGTCCGTTCGTTGACTTCCACTTGCTCCTCTCGCAAAGCCTTGAGTTGAGCCACGGGTGGGACGCCGTCGCCGGCACGCATCTTGGGCGGCGCCTGCTCGCCCCCGTCGGCGTCCGGTTCCTTTTGCTGATCGTCCTTTTGGGCAAGTTGCGGAGCTTCATTCTTGAGCGCATCCAAGAGCCTGGAGAGACGCCGGCTCGCCAGCGCTTGCTGTTTCTCGACCGCCTGCGCCTTGGCTTTTTCGTCACCGACTTCTTCTTGCTCGAATTCGGCGAACCGTTCCTTGGCTGTTTCCTTGCGATTTTCCATCGCTTGCGCCGCCCCCTCCATCGCCTTGGCGGCTTTCTCGAAGACGTGCTCGAATACCTTCGCCTCCTTGAGTTTTTCCTTGAGCGCCCGCGTCTCACCGGCCAGACCTTGTTGCGAAACGACGTCCGCGCCCAAGGTCTCCACCAGGCCCGCCGTCCACTTTTTCTTCGCCAACACTTTTTTATGCAACTCCCGTGAACGAACGAGGGCCGCGTCCTGGCGCTCCTTGAGCCCCTTGATGCGGTCGGCGATCTTGGCAAGCTGCTCGCGCGCCAACTCGTCCTCGAATTGCTCGAGCTTTGCCTGGGCATCCTCCATGCGGTCAAGCGCCTCTTGCTGGTTCTCCTCGGGATCCTGGCCGTCGTCGAGCTTTTGTGCCGCCTTGGCCATCTCCTGGGCCGCCCGATCCAGCGCCTTGGCGGCTTGCTCCTCTTGTAAACGCGCCAACTCGCGGGCATTTTTTTGCGCATCCTCTTTGAGCGCTCCTCGCCTCGGCGAGTTTCTTGAGCTCCTTGGCCCGGTCGGCCGCCTCGCCGATCTTGTTGGCTTCCTTCACCTTCTTTTGCAGCCGGTCCTGGTCTTTAGCGAGTTTGTCGACGTTCTCCTTCACTTCACCGGCGTTTTTATGCTTCTTCTGAAGTCGTTCGAGGTCGTCCTCTTTACGCTCGTCGAGCGCCGCCAACATCTTCTCCAAACTCTTGACGCTGTCTTGCTGCTTTTGCACCGCGTCATTGGGATGATTGCTCTTGATGTCCTTGGCGACCCCCTTCATCTTTTCGGGAACCATCGCTTCCTTGCCAATTTTCGCGGCCTTGCGAAGCTTGTCCGCCGCGTCGGTGTCACCGTCCTTGCCACGCTTGGTTTGCGCTTTGTCCATCATGTCGAGCAGCTTTTGGACGCGCTCGGCCAGGTCCTTTTGCGCTCGGCGTGTTGGTCGAGATCAGCCTTGAGTTCCTCATTGGCGGTGCGGACGGCTTCGGGACTTTTGTCGCCTTTGACCAGCTCGGCCTTCGAATCGAGGATTTTTTCCACTCCCTTTTGCAGTTCCTTCTGCTTTGCCAAGACATCGCGCGTCTCGCCCTTCATTTGGTGCATGCCGGCCCACGGGTCGAGGAATTTCGCCAATTCGTCGAGCGCTTGCTTGCTTTGCTCCTGGAGTTTTTCGCGCTTTGGCGAGCGGGCTCTTTTCCTTGGGGCCCGGCTTGGCGGAGCCGGCCAGCTCCTTGCGTGCCTCGGCGAGGTTCGGCTCGATCTGCTGCAATTCCTCCTGCGCAGGCGCTCCAACTCGTTTTTCAGCGTCTTGATCTGATCTTGCACCGCCGACGACGGAACCTTGTTGTCCTTGATGAGCTGCTGGAGCTTGGCCAATTCATCACGCACTCCCTCGTCCGGACGATTGCCCAGGCGTTCAGCAACCTGCTTTTGCAGTTGCTCCGCCTCGATCAATTGATCGAGATCCTTTTGCGTGACCTTGCCCTTGTTTTTCTGAATCTCCTTCACAAGGTTGAGCGCTTCATTTTGCATTTGCTGAACGCGCACCAGTTCCTGCTGTGCCTTGCCGAGCCCTTCGTCCAAGAGCCGTGCGATTTCCGTTTTGCCGACGATGCGCAATTCAATCTCGTGACTGCGCCCGCCGGCCGATCGGGAAAAATGTCGCAGAAATCGTCGGCAGCCACTTGCAGGACGACGATCTCCCCTTCCTTGAACCGATTGGCGAGCCGCCATTTGGTGATGATCTCGAGGTTCTTCGCCCGCAACCGCAGCGGCGGTGCGAGCGGCGGCACCTGCACAAGCCCGCCAACAAACGCGGCACCACTCGGCCCATGACCTCGTTGTCGTAAAGCGGCAGGCGACCGGGCCCGGCATCCAGCCACCGGTTGTCCGCGTCTTTCTTGCGGTATTCGACATAGACATTGCGAATCGCGAACTCCTCGTCACTGACGAACATCTTGAACGCGATTTCGGCATCGGGCACCACGCTGGTGCTGCTCGCGGGCCTTTGCAACTGCACCGCCGGCAGCGGGTCTTGACGTATGCGCAAGTCGGCCTCGAAATCCTTGACGAGTCCCAACTCGTCTTGCACATGCAGCGCGTAGGTGCCCCAGGTCCAGGGAACGAACGCCAGCGCGAAACTCGTTTTGCCGTCGTCAAGCCGCGCCGGCACGCGCCCCCAAACAGATTGACTCAGTGCCAGCGTCGCCGCCAGATCATGCGTGCCGGCGTGGCCCAAATATGACAGGAAAGCCGCCATGCGGACCAGCGGGTTCTCGGGGTGAAACTCGATCCACGCCCGGTCCAAGCGCCGATCGAAGGCGGCTCGATACGTCACGTGCGTGCCGGCGACGGCTTCGATGTGTTTGGTTCCGGGAGATAAATGCGCCGGTGAATCGAGATCGGTATAGGCGGGATAGCGCAACTCGATTTGCGGCGACAAGGAGCCGTTCAGCATGGCGAACTTCGGGGGCGGCGCTACTTCAACTTCGTGCCACGCGCCCGGCTCGGAAGGATAAAGAGCGTCGTTGGCGCACAGGCGGAAGCGAAACTTCCCCTTCTGCTGCGTCATGTCGATAGCCCTCACCAGGCTGCCCGCGTGAGGATTCTTGGCGTCAACCTTGATCGGTACGATGGCGTCCGATTTCAAGATGCCTTCGACTTCCAGGCGCGCCTCGCCGGGCACGATGCCCGCAATTTGTGCTTTGATCAGGAAAGGCTGCCCTTGAGCCACGCGATGCGGAGCGTCTTCCAAATCAATCCGTGTCCACGTGTGCTTACCGAAGGGATCGGCCAGCCGCCACAGGGCCGTGTGGGCAAATTGCGTGTGGTGATAAAGAAAATGCCCCGCGACCAGGACGGCAGCTGCCGGCGCAAGCGCCAGCCAGCGCAAGCCGCGCCGGCGAATGATCTTGGTGAAATCACAGCGCTCCGAGAGCGCCAACGTCCGCTGAATGGCCGCCCGGCGCAGGCTCGGCGACCCATGGACCGTGCCGCCCGGGTCTTGCAAAAACTGCACGGTGCTTGCCAGTGCGTCGTTGACCTCGGGACAATGCTCCTCGATTTGCAGCGCCAGCGAGAGATCATCGCAACGCGACGCCAGTGGCCTGAGGAGCGTGAAATAGACCACTACCGCCGCCGAGCCAAGGATGCTCACCAAGCGCCAGAGCGCGGATAAGGCCGGGGAGGTTGAGAAACCAATCGGCCAGCCCGACCGCCAGCGCCGCCCCGACGACCAAGCCGGTGAGCGCACACACGCCGCACATGCCAATCTGCAACCGCATCCGCCGCCGCAAGGATGCCAGACGAGCCTGCAATGGATTCATGGCCGATAGTCCTTTGGTCGGGCGGGAAACACACCACAATCATGGTAAATGATGGCGGGGGAGACTACCATGATAATTTGGCATGGGACCGTGCGGCTTGGTGGCGTGAATGCCATATGGTGCATTTGGTGCCACGGCAGCTTGCCTGCCCGTGCGGGGGAACGTAACCTTCACGGTTTCACACGGGCAGACAAGCTGCCCGTAGCACCCTATTTTCATTCGGTCAAAACTTCACTCATACGCAATCGCCTCCGGTATCCGTTGCCGCACCGCGTAAATCGCCGGGCCCAGGCCCGCTAGCGTCGCCGTCACCATCGCGGCCGCAGCGATGACGAGCCCGCCAACCCACGGGATATAAACGGGAAACAAGTAGCCGGATTCTTCCAAGATGACGACATTGAGCACATACCATTCGAGCAGGATGCCCACGACCAGACCAATGCCGGTGCCGATGATGCCCATGAGGCATGCCTCGGCCAAGACCGAGCGAATCACCTGCAAACGCGCCGCGCCGATGGCCCGCAGCAAGCCCATCTCGCGGCGTCTTTGCAATACCGAGATCATTAACGCGAACACCACCCCTAGG
Organism: uncultured Planctomycetota bacterium; assembly: GCA_963750865.1. GTDB lineage: Bacteria > Planctomycetota > Planctomycetia > Gemmatales > Gemmataceae > CAVVSQ01. The sequence continues at coordinate 789,328 of CAVVSQ010000001.1, read as the reverse complement.
GCGGCGACCAGCATGACGACGATCTGTTGACTATAGGCGATGCCGTAAAGGCCCTCGATCATGCTGTCGATGCGCTCTTGCAACTCCTGGCGCGTCAGGGCATGCAGCCCATATTGGGCACCGAACTTTTTCAGCATCGCATCCTTGGCGGCTAATGAATCGCTGCCACGCTTTAGATAAATGTCGAAAACGTCCACCTTGTCATCGTTGAAATGCTTCAAGTAATCGCGGCGATTCATCACGATGGAGCCGTGGTTCCAACTATAGTCGACCATGGTGCCGGCAACCAAAAGATTGAGCTCGCCGGCGGGGCTGGTCAGTGTGATGGTGTCGCCGACGCGCACGCCGTAAAGCGCCGCGAAGTTTTCGGATGCGATGACGGCATCGCGTCGGTCGCTGATGGTTTTGAAGAGGTTGATGTCCTCGCCTTTAAGAAGCCGGCTTTTATCGATCGTGTAGACCTGAGCGGCTTCGGTGGCCGAGATGAAAATCTGTGTGTCCCGAAACGGCACCTTGCGATAGCGTGTCGGCAAGGCGGCTTCCACGATGCCGGGCAACTGGGCCTTGATATTTTCCGCGAGCCGGGCATCCATCGGTAGGCTTTGCCCACCGGCGCCAACCGGACTGCCCGAAGTGACAATCAGATCGGCGGCAATCGACTGTTGCACCCAGTCGCGCAGTGCCAGCCGATTGCTGCGGATGGTCCCGGCAGTCTGCACCACGAGCGAGACGCCTGCCGCCAAAGCCCCGATCACCAGACCCGTCCGACCCGGCGAGCGAACGAGGTTGTCCGCCGCCAAACGCCACTCGATGCCCAGAAACCGCCGTGCCAACGGTTGGATTAACCGAGCGGCGAAGGCCGCGAAGAAAGGAGAAGCCCACAACGATCCCAGCATGACCACCACCATGCCGCCATATGTGCCCAACCGACCCGGAATGTGAGCGCGAAACACGACCAACAGCATGCCCGCGAGAACTAAAGTGGCGCAGATCGCGGCTTGCAACATCAACTTGCGGATGGTCGGCGCCTTGGCCACCCGCCGAACCGCTTCCGCCGGATTCTCCTGAGATGCCTCAATGGCCGGTATCAGAGCGGCGATGACCGCCGTGAGCACGCCGACAACGGTGGCCGCGATTATCAGCGACCATGAAACCTCAACATGCCGAGCGTCCAACGACAGAAAAATGTCCTTGAGCACGTCCTGCATGGGTGCCAGGCCGAACCAGGCCAGGCTGACGCCCAACGGAATGCCGAGCAGTGAACCGGCCAGGCCGAGCACCAGCGCCTCGCCGGCGAACAAGCGGCGCACCTGATCGCGCGTCGCTCCCAAAGACAACAAGATGCCGATCTCATGCCGCCGCTCCGCGACGCTCACCGACAGCGAGTTGTAAACGAGAAACAGCGCTACCACCAGCGCCGCGATGCCGATGAGCGAAAAGCCCGTCTGCATGCCGGCCATGACGCTCGACAGCGATTGATTCTGCTCCTCCGGCGTGCGCACTTCCGCCCGATGCGCCAACACTTTCGCAATGGCCTGACGCACCTGACGGCGATCGCTTTGGGGTTGCAGAAGCACGTCCAGGCGATTGACCTTGCCGCGCTCCATGTCGAGAATTTCGCCGGCCGAGTCAAGGTCCAAAATCAGCACATAGCCGCCCAGGGCCGCGGCATCTCCGGTGGCCTCGACATAGCCGACGCGCGTCAAGGTGTGGACCTTGGCGAGTTGATTCTTCTGCACGCGGAGCACGCGCTTATTTTGCGGAAGCTCGCTGTCGAGTTCCTTGCCGACGATGACCGGCTTTTCGCCGGTAAACGGATATTTCAGTAGCGCGAAGCCGTAGGCTTGCTCGGTGCCGGGGCTAAGTGTGATGTCGCGCCGCTCGGGCCCCCTGTCTTTTAGCTCCGCGAGGATGTCAATCCCCATGACCAGCACGGATTTATTGTCGTAGTCGGGCAGCCGCGCGTTCTCGAACAAACGCGCCCGCACCGATTTGACGCCCGGCACTTGGCTGATCTCGCCTGCCAGCGTCTTGGCGATGGGCATCTCGCCATTGCTGACGACGAGGTCGGCCACGCCGGCCATCGGATTGCCGGCATCGAGCGCCGCCTTGGACATGGTTTCGTTAAGCGCGCGTGTCGCCACCAGCGCGGCCACTCCGAGCGCGATGCTGGCCACGATGAGCAAGGCGCGAAACCAGCGCCGGCTTAAATAGCGGACGCTAAGGGTTCGATACAGGGGCCACATGATGATTTCTCGGGTCCACCCGCTCGCCGGCTTGGGCCGACTGCTCGTTATCGACCAGTCCATCGCGAATTTGGACCACGCGCTCGCCAAACGCGGCGGCCTGGGCATCGTGCGTGACCATCACCACCGAACGTTTGCCCGGTTCCGGCAAGCTGCGCAACAGCTTGAGTATCTCCGCGCTGTTGTGCGAGTCGAGGTTGCCGGTCGGCTCGTCGCACAGCACCGCTTCCGGCTCGATGACCAGCGCGGGCCACGGCCACGCGCTGCATTTCGCCCCCGGACATCTCATCAGGAAAATGCTCGGCACGCTCCAGCAGGCCGACGCGCTCTAAACCGGCATAGGCGGGCTTGATGGCCCGCCCTCGACTCTGACCTGCTAACAACAGAGGCAAGGCGACATTCTCGACGGCGGTGAGCGTTTGTAACAGATTGAAAAACTGGAAGACGAAGCCGATGCGCGTGCGCCGCAGAGCGGAAAGCTCTTTATCGGACATCAAATGCAAGGGCTTGTTGTGAAAATAGACTTCGCCAGTGCTGGGACTGTCGAGAGCGCCCAGGAGGTGCATGAGCGTCGATTTGCCCGAGCCGCTGGGCCCCATGATGGACACGAATTCGCCCGCTTCGATTTTGAGGCTGACCCCATTGAGCGCTTTGACGATACGCCGTCCCTGCGGGTAATGCTTGGTGACCTGGCGAAGTTCCATCATGGGGGGTTGGTCCGACGGAGTGTTACGGCCCTAATATGACCAGTAGACTATAAGCGCTGAACGTCTCCGGAAGAAGTCACTCAATCCGCGTGACATCGTTAGCCGACTGTTTACCGCTTTGCCCATTAGCCGGTTTCCCGTACATTTCCTCTTTGAGTTCGAGCAGCTTTTTTTCCCTTTCCAACCTTTCTCGAACAGCCTTGCGAACGAAGTCCCTTGCGGGTTGCCTTGTTTCATTAAAAACGCTGTTGGAATCATCAACGACGACGATTTCAACCCCGCAATTCGGGCCGAATTTCGAGGAATCTTTTTTTGAATTCATCACGTCTGCTCCTCAATAACGTCCAGCGTTGTCTGAGCAATTTGCTCGTCACCGGCGTAGAGCGCGAACAAATATCTTCCAGGCTGGAAGAACACACGGTTGTCGAAGCGAACTAAGAACCAAGTCTCTTTTAAGGGATCGACGAAAGTCTGTTTCCAAGAACGTACCCACAATTCGTCCAGTTCGTCAAAAGCACCGAGCGAAACGATCAATGATAATTCCACTTCCCCCAAACCATCATTCAAAACCGCGCAAACCACAAGCGATTGCGGAGCCGTTGGAAAGTCGCGGCATCGCAATTGGCGGAGGCAATTCACCAACGACACTCGCCTCGTATAAGTGTCTAGCAGAGCATGTTGGCATACCTTCAATCCTACCGCAAGTGGTCGCTGAATCATAACTCCTCAATGAAATCCGTGAAGTTATACCCATTATTCAGTGCGTAAGTTTCCGATACTTGATCCGATGCGGCTGATCGGCGTCCGCGCCCAGCCGCTGCTTGCGCTGCGCTTCATACGTCTGATAGTTCCCCTCGCACCAGACCGTCTTGCTGTCCCCTTCGAACGCCAGGATATGGGTGGCGATGCGGTCGAGAAACCAGCGATCGTGGCTGATGACGACCGCGCAGCCGCCGAAGTTCAGCAAGGCATCTTCGAGCGCGCGCAGCGTATCGACATCGAGATCGTTGGTTGGCTCATCCAGCAGCAGTAGGTTGCCTCCCTTGCGCAACAGCTTGGCCAGGTGAACGCGGTTGCGTTCGCCGCCGGAAAGCTCGGACACTTTGCGCTGCTGATCGGGGCCCTTGAAGTTGAACCAGGACACATACGCGCGCGAGGCGACCTTCGTCTTGCCGAGCATCAAGTATTCCGCGCTGCCGGTGATCTCCTCGAAGACCGTTTTATTGCCGTCGAGCGCATCGCGGTTTTGATCGACGTGGGCAGGCACGACCGTGGCACCCACGCGCAGGTTGCCCGAGTCGGGCTTTCTCCTCGCCGACGATCATGCGAAAAAGCGTCGTCTTGCCGGCGCCGTTGGGACCGATGACGCCGACGATGCCGCCGCGCGGCAGATCGAAGTTCATGTCCTCCATGAGCAAGTTGTCGCCGAAGCCTTTGCGGACGTTCTCGGCCCGGACAACCAGGTCGCCCAGGTGCGGGCCGGGCGGAATCTGCATGGCCAACGCTTCCTGCTTGTCTTCGACTTCCTGGGAAGCCAGTTTTTCATAGGCGCTCAGACGGGCCTTGCTCTTGGCGACACGGGCGCGCGGCGCCAGCTTGGCCCACTCCAATTCGCGCTGCAGCGCCTTGCGTCGAGCGTTTTCTTGCTTTTCTTCCTTGGCGAGCTTTTGCTCCTTTTGCTCCAGCCAGGACGAGTAATTCCCCTTCCAAGGAATCCCTTGGCCGCGGTCAAGCTCGAGAATCCAGCCGGCGACGTTGTCAAGAAAATAGCGGTCGTGCGTGACTGATACAACGGTTCCTGCATATTCCTGCAAGTGTCTTTCCAGCCAGGCGACCGATTCGGCGTCCAGGTGATTGGTCGGCTCGTCGAGCAACAGCAGATCCGGCTTTTGCAGCAGCGCCTTGCACAAAGCCACGCGGCGCCGCTCGCCGCCGGACAACGACTGCACGTCCTGCTCGCCCGGCGGTAAGCGCATGGCGTCCATGGCGATCTCAATATGCCGGTCGAGATCCCAGGCATCGGCGGCGGCGATGGCGTCCTGCACGCGATCGAATTCCTTTTGGACCTTGTCCATCTCGACAGTCGCTCAAGCTTTCGCCGAACTTCATGCCCAAATCTTCGGAGCGCTGTAATAACGCTCGCAACGGCGCGACTGCCTCCTCGACATTGCCGCGCACGTCTTTGGCCTCGTTCAGACGCGGCTCTTGCGGCACGTGGCCGATCGTAAAGCCTTCGGTCAGCCGCGCGGTGCCGATGAAGTCTTTCTCGGCAAGGGCCATGACGCGCAAGAGCGTGCTTTTGCCGGCGCCGTTGCTGCCGATGACGCCGATCTTGGCCCCGGGATAAAAGGCGAGCCAGATGTTCTTGAGGACTTCGCGCTTGCCGTACGCCTTGCTGAGGTTTTCTATGGTAAATATATATTGTTCAGCCATGTATCCGCTCAAGGGGGTTTGTGGATTCGGGTGCCATGGCCTCGGTACTCCGTGGCCATGCGTGCGGCCTCGCTAACATGGCCACGGAGTACCGAGGCCATGGCACCCCCTTCTACAATTAAACTATGACAAAGCACTAACGGTCATTTTAGGGAAACGGCGCCGCGGCGAAAGCGGCAAGGCGAATGCGGCAAGGCGAATCTTGGTTCATGCGGTTGCCAAGGGAGATAAGAAAAACTACGAAAACGGAAAGGATTCTCCGTGACGAGGAATGCAAACCATGCCGCCCGTGCTGGTAACGTTCGATGTTTTCGGCACTCTTGTCGATTGGCAGGCTGGCCTGCGCGCGGACTTGGCCAGGCTAGGCATATCCTTGGATTCCCGTCTATTCGACGAACTGTTAGCCGATCAGGAACGCGCCGAGAAGGCATCGGTTTTTCAAACCTACTCGGAAGTCCTTGCCTGGAGCCTATCCCGGCGCCTGGGCGTGCCGCCTCCCGAGGCCCTGGCGATCGGTCGCAGCGCCGGCAACTGGCCGCTCTTCGCCGATGTGCGCGAGTCCTTGCGTGCTCTCATGGAACGCGTGCCCTGCGTGGCGCTGACTAACAGTGATCGCATCCATGGCGCGCAAGTCCAGCGGCAACTCGGCTTCGAACTAAGCGGCTGGTTGTGTGCCGAGGAATTACGCGTCTATAAGCCGGCGCCGGAATTCTGGCAGCAAGCAGCCAAGCAGCGGGGCGTGGCTCTGGACGAGAACTGGTGGCACGTGTCGGCGTATGCCGACTATGATTTGGCACCCGCCCACGAGTTGGGCCTCTCCACGGTATTCCTCAAACGCCCGCATGCACGCCTGGCGCAGCAGACAAAAATATCGATTCCTTCCGGCAATTGGTGACGCTCGTTTTCGAGACCTGACATGCCTATTACGGCCGCCACGCTTCTCAGCGCCGAATACCACAAAGCCCAAAAACACCTGTGCCGGCGCGACGATGTGCTCAAAGGACTCATCCGGCGTGTGGGCCCGTGCACGTTGGTACATAACCCGGACGGTTTCGCCATCTTGGCGCGGTCGATCATTTCGCAGCAAATCTCGACCAAGGCCGCGGCAGCCATTCGGGGACGGTTGCTGAAGACGCTCGGCCGCTCAGGCTTGCGGCCAGGCTCCATTCTCAAGCAATCCGACGAGGCCCTGCGCGCCGCCGGCCTGTCCGCCAACAAAATCCGCAGCTTGCGCGACTTGGCCGAGAAATGCGTCGCCGGCGACGGTGCCGCTCAAGCAGCTTGCCTGAGATGACGGATGAGGAAGTGATTGAAACGCTGCTTCCGGTGCGCGGCATCGGCCGCTGGACCGCGGAAATGTTTCTGATCTTCGCCCTGGGCCGGCTCGATGTCTTTCCCGTCGCCGATTATGGCTTGCGTGCCGGCATTCGCAACGTCTACGGCCTGGAGGATCTGCCAGATAAATCCTCGCTTGAGCGCATCGGCGCAGTCTGGCGTCCCTACCGCAGCATCGGCACCTGGTTCATCTGGCGCAGCTTCGAAACCGTAGGTTAGGTTTCCAACCTGACCGTCTTGCATTTCTTGCTGTCGGAAAGCCTCGGTCAGGTTGGAAACCTAACCTACGTGCTCGCAACTCCTCCAGCAAGCGGTCGATCTCGGCATCCGTGCCGACGCTGATCCGCAGCCCATCGCCGTAATCCGCATAGTTCATGTAGCGAACGAGGATGCCGCGGCTTTTGAGTCCCTCGAAGATCGGCTTGACGGGCCGATCCGCCTCGGCGTGCCCAGACGAAGTTCGCCTGGCTCGGCGCCACGTCGAAGCCCAGCGCTTGCAGATCGCCGCTCAGGCGGCCACGGGTTTCGCAGAATCTTGTGGGTGATTTCCGCAAGGTAATCCTGGTCCAACGAGTGCCGCCGTCGCGCCGGCCAAACTCAAGGCGTCGCAGTTGTAGGAATCCTTGACCTTGACGAGTTCGCGGATCAACTCAGGTTGTGCGACCGCGAAGCCGAAACGCAGCCCAGCGAGGGCGTAGGATTTGCTCAACGTGCGCGTGACGATCACTTCGGGCAAGCGAACCAACTCAAGGCGTTGGCTGGGGCGAAATCGACGTATGCCTCGTCGATCACCAATGGCCCCTGCAGTTGCTTGGCCAATGCCTCCAGCGCTTCGATGGACACTTGCGTGCCCGTCGGCGAGTTGGGGTTGGCAACCAGCGTGAGATTGGCCTCGCGCGATCGGCCAACGCGCCGGCAAGCTTCCATCCGGAAGATATGGGACAGTTTGGAAGCGCGCCCCCTGAATGTCCGCCAGCGTCTTGTAGAGCAAGTAACTCGGGCGTCGGCGAGACGATCAGCCCGCCCTCGGGAACGAAGGCTCGCGTCACAATCGTCAGGATGTCGTCGGAGCCGTTGCCGATCAGGATGGCATCGGGATCGACGTTCAGCACCTGACCTGCGGCAACGCGAAACGCGGTGCCCAAGCGGATCGGGGTATTTTCGCAGCCGCCCGCGATCAGGTATTCGTCGATGGCCTCGCGCACGCGCGGCGATGGCGGATAGGGATTCTCGTTCGTGTTGAGCTTGATGATACCATCGCCGCGCGGCTGTTCACCCGGCGCATAGCCGGACATTGCGCTGGATGTTTGGGCGAAGAAAGCGGCTCATGGGTTCGGTCCTTTGCCCAGGCGCACATCGATGCTGGCGGCATGACCGGTGAGGCCCTCCTTGCCCGCGAGCAGCCGCACGTCGTTGGCCATCGCCTCAAGCCCTCGTCGAGTGAAGGTCAGCACGCTGGAGCGGCGCAGGAAATCGTTGGCCGAGAGGCCGCTGGCGAAGCGAGCCGTGCCGCCGGTCGGCAGCACGTGCGAAGGACCAGCCGCATAGTCGCCCAGGGCGACGGGCGTGTGCTCGCCCACGAAGATGGCGCCGGCATTGACGATTTTGGGAACCAGGTTCGCGGCATTTTTGCGTTTGGATATGGAGGTGTTCCGGGCCGATCTGATTGGTCCACTCCAGCGCCTGGCGCGCATCGCGCGTCAAGACGAATGCCCCGAATGATTCCAGGCTGGCCCGCGCCAGCTCGCCGCGCGACAGCGCGGGCAATTGCCGCGCCAGCGCCTCGGCGACCGCGTCAATGAGCGGCTCATGCCAGGTAATCAAAATGCTGCTGCCGGGATCGTGCTCGGCTTGGGCGATGAGGTCGGCCGCGACGTAGTCGGGATCGGCCGACTCGTCCGCCAAGACCACTACCTCGCTCGGCCCCGCCAGACAGTCGATGGCCACTTGCCCGAAGACATACTTCTTCGCCAAGGTGACGAAGATATTGCCGGGACCGACGATCATGTCCACGGCGGCAATTTCCTCGACGCCGAAGGCCAACGCTGCCACTGCCTGCGCGCCGCCGATGCGGTAAACTTCGGAGACGCCAAGCTCATGGCAGGTCGCCAGCAAATCGAGGTTATAGGCCCCCATCTTGGTAGGCGGCATGACGACGGCGATCTCGGGCACGCCGGCGGCCTGCGCCGGGCAGACCGTCATCAGCAAAGTCGATGGATAAGCGGCCGCTCCGCCCGGCACGCAGACGCCGACGCGCTGCATGGGCCGATAACGCAGACGCAGCTCGTGCGAGTTGGCCGACGTTGAGAATCGCGTCGGTGTGCACCAAGCCCAGTTGAAAGCTCATGACGTTATGCCGCACGCGGCGCAACGCGGCGAGGAAAGCGGGATCGGCGGCACGGTGCGCCGCGGCCAACTCGGCTCTCGCTCACGCGAACTTCAGCCGGGCGTCAAGCGTACCTGATCAATCTGTTCCGTGTAATGGAGGACCGCTTCCAGGCCTCTGGCACGCACATCGGCGCAGATGCGATCGACAACGCGGCCGGGCGGTAGCGGCTCGCCGAAGACTTTGGTCGTCAGGCTTTTGCCACGCGGCGAGACTACGGTATCCGCCTGCAGGCTCAACTGGCCGCGCAAGGCGGTCAAGTCCGCGAGCGCCGTGGGCGCCTCGTGGTGTATGCGACGGATGTTCAGCGGCTGCATGTCGGCGTCCCTGTCATTTCTTGCCTTGCACCCACTTGTTGGGCGTGCCCTCCAGCGGCCCGCCTTGCGGCGGCGCCACAAGACGACCTCCTCGATTTTTTTCGCCAATGCGAAATCCTTGTCGGTGATGCCCCCCGCCGAATGGGTTTGCAACTTCACCCACAGCTTGCCCCAGGTGATGGATAAGTCGGCGTGGTGATAGGCCGCCTCGCATAGGTAGCCGATCGCGTTCGTGAGCATCAGCGTGGTGGGCCACCCATCCGTGGTATACTTGCGGCGTAACCAGCCGTCTTCAAGATACCAGTCCGTCAGGCCCAATCTCCTTAATCTTTCGCCGATCTCAGCATCGGTGTAGGTTCGCTTCCTTGGCTTTGGACATAATAATAACCCCACCTGGTCCCGCCAAATGGCTTTCCCGCTAATGTAGGTCCCGCCTGCCGGGTCTGAGGGACCTCCGAAGGCCCGACTTCCGAAGTCGTCACTTTTTTGCAAGTGTATGTGCAGCAAATCTAACCTTGCGGACGCACCTCAACCCGGCCACGTATTGAAATGACTGATTCTTATTGACCCTGGGAGCTGCATTTCCTCGCCCGTCACGCGCGCCCCTACTTCGCCGGCGGCACGAGCTTCATGTTCTTCTTCCAAAACTCGTCGCGCGCTTTCAGCCAACGCGGGTCGGTGGCATGCCCCATGAGAGGACTGGCAATCATCGTTTTGGGTTCGGGGTGGACATTGAACGCGGCATAGACCGTGGTCGGATGCGCAGGTCGTGTCGATAAAGCCGACGCCGTGCAGTGATTTCCCTTTGAACTTGCGGGCGAAATTGACGGCATCGTAATATTGCCGACGTTCCAGCACTTTGTCGGCCTTGTCCGTTGGGCGTGTGATCGCAGCCAATGGGGCCAACCGCTCACTCGGCCAAACGCCTTGCCGGAATGATCGCACATGGCGGCGACGTTCGGGGCGGCCAACTTCACGCGCGGATCAAGCCCGCTGGTTATCAGCGTCAGCGCCTCCTCCCTGGCTGCCGCCCGTGACGGCGAGATCTTCGCCGTTGTAATCGCTCCGGCTAGTGAGGAAATCGAGGCAGCGAACACAGCCGAGAATGACGGAGCGATAATAGCTTTTGTCCTTGTCATCCATGCCGATGTCCCAGTAGTTTTTGAGCGGACCCATCGCCTGCTTGCGGTAAAACGCCGGGCGATTCATCCACGGGAAGATCGTGGATGATGATGCTCATGGACAATGCGCCAAGCAGGGCGTGATGGATGTCGGGCTTGATCTCCCGAACGCCGGCGCCGGGCACGGTCAAGATTGCCGGAAAAGGCCCGTTCCCCTTGGGCACGGACAGCCAGCCATGCACGCGTTTGCCGTCGACGTTGGCCAACGTGACCATGTAACAACTCACGCGGTCGTTGCTGTCCTTTTCGGATTTGACGACCTGAGCGTCCATGGGCACCGCTGCCAGTTCCTTTTTAGCCGCCGCCCAAAAGGCGTCGAAGTCGGTGGGCATGATGGCGGTGGGCTCGATCTTGGTCGGGTCGAAGGCGGCGGCGGCGAGCGTCTTTCTTGTCCCCTTGCTTCACACGCAACTGCAAGAAGCCAGGTTTGAACAAAGTTCCCGTGATGCTATAGCCCTCGCCGGGCTTGATCTGAAACTTGCCTTCGCTGATGGTGCCCACGCCATCCTCGCTCAGGCGATATTCGGCTTCGCCGGCGGTGGTGCCGGCGACGATGAATTTCGCTTTGTCACCGACGCTGTAGATCGCATCGCTGCGTTCACAACGCGCCGTCAGCGGAGGCGCGGTATCCTTTTTGTCTTTTTTGTCCTGTGCCGAAACCGACGGAACGCCCAAGGCGCCGAGAATCAGCATTGCCAGGCTGATTCGATATGACTCTTTTTGCCGCGCACACGTTCATGCCGACCTCCGTGGACTTCATAGGAACACCCGGACCGTTGATTCCGCCTCAATTGAAGTCGCCCCGACTCCAGCGGGACGGCGGAAAGCCGCCTCGATGGCGGACCACTCAAGTATGCAACATAAAACCGATTCTTTTCGATTCCGCCCCGCGATGCAAGGCGAAACCATTGACGGCGGCGCGGCCATGCCTTAATTTCGCTTACAGACGAGAGCGTCTTCCTCGCGGATCGCTTGCATGAGCTTCACCCCTCAGAACGTGTCCGGGTTCTTGATCCGCAGCCGCCTCATGACTCCGACGCGACGTGCATGCCATGATGGAACGCTGGCAAGCGGAGGCCCAGGACGGCGCCGCCGATTTGAGCCAGTTTACCAAATGGCTGGTGGCCCGGCAGTATGTCACTGAGTATCAAGCGACGCTGCTCACCAAGGGGCACGGCGATCCGGACAGCTATTTTCTCGACCAGTACAAGATTATGGAACGTCTGGGCCGAGGGCGAATGGCCGGAGTCTACAAGGCAGTCCATGCCCTGGGACAGACCGTCGCCATCAAGGTCTTGCCCCCTTCGAAAGCGAAAGACCCCCATATTCTGGGCCGTTTTCAGCGCAAGGCGCGTTTGTCGCTGCGGCTGCGGCATCCCAACGTGGTTCGCGCGTTTCAGATTGGGCAAGCTAACGGACTGCATTATCTGGTCATGGAATACCTGGAAGGCGAAACCCTCGAAGACGTTTTGCAGCGCCGCACCGTTTCCTCCCGCAGAGGCCGTTCGGCTCGTCCACCAAGCGCTCATAGGCCTGCAATACATCCACGAGCAGGGCATGGTGCACCGCGATTGAAGCCTGCCAACCTCATGTTGGTTCAGACGCCGGACAAACGACGATGGCCAAGATCCGACGTTGCGGGCAACGCTGAAGATTCTCGACATTGGCCTGGGCCGAGACCTGTTCGAGGAGGAACCGCCGCCGGAAGAAGAGTAAAGTGGAGTTGACGGGCGAAGGGATGATTCTGGGAACGCCCGACTACCTGGCTCCCGAGCAAGCGCGCGACCCGCGAGCCATCGACATCCGCGCCGACATTTACAGTCTCGGGTGCGTCTTATATCAACTGTTGAGCGGCCGGCCGCCCTTTCCCGACGCCAACCTCATCAACCAAATGGTGCGCCACGCTACCGAGACGCCCCATCCTTTGCCGCAGTGCAATCCCGAAGTGCCGGACGGGCTGCAACAAATCGTCGGCTACATGATCGCCAAGCAACCCACCCAGCGCTATCCTAATCCCGAGCGGGCCGCGCAGCGCTGGAGGTGTTTCTGATGGTTGACGGCCGGCTGCCAAGCAAGGTCGAGGATGCGCCGCAAATGCGAACTATCTGACCTGGCTGGAAAGTGCGCCCGCGACGAACGGGATCGAAATCCCGATCGCCGAGCCAATTGCCAAAAGACCAATGGCGAAGCGGTCCACGCCGATTCCGCGCCCAGCAGCGACGTTGCCGGCGTTGCCCCGTCCGGCGTCGCAGCACTCAAGGAGCCATCGGCGGCGAAGCGTCCCCGTCGCCAGGCCCGCTCCGGTGCAAATCAGCGACGACTTTGATGTCGAACTGGTGCCGGTCCGCGCTCGAGCCGCCGGCTCCGATCAGCGCCGAGCGAAAAACCTTTGGACTCTCCGACCGGGAATGGAAGCTCGTGGCTGGGGTCGCGGCAGCACTCATCGGAATTATCGCGATCGGCGTGCTTTTCGTGTGGTTAAGGTGATGCCGAACCAAGCCAAACGCATTCGAGGCCGTCACTATGCCACAGGCCGGATCGTCGATCTCGTTTATGCCGACGGCATCATCGAATCCATCCAAGCGGTCCAAGGCGTTTCCCCGGATCACGAAGCGCCCTGGCTGGCTCCCGCGCTCTTCGATTTGCAAATCAATGGCGGTGGCGGCCACGGCTTTAATTCCGGCCGTTTGACCGCCGACGACATTCGCCAGGTGGTCGCCACCTGCCGCCAGCATGGCATCGGCGCCTTCTGCCCAACGCTCGTGACGGCCAGCCGTGCCGACTTGTTGCATGGCTTGGCGACGATACGGCACGCCTGCGCGGAAGATGCCGCCCTTGACCGAGCGCTGCCCTGCATCCACATCGAAGGGCCGTATATTTCTCCCGAGGATGGCCCGCGCGGAGCGCATCCGCTGCGGCACGTGCGCCCGCCGGACTGGGATGAGTTTCGTTCTTTCCAGGATGCCGCCGGAGGCCGAGTGCGCCTTTTGACGCTGGCTCCCGAAATGGCCGGCGCCCTGCCCTTTATCGAAAAGGTCGTCGCGTCCGGCGTTGTGGTCGCGATCGGGCATACAGCAGCCGAGCCCGCCCTGATTCGCGATGCCATCAGCGCCGGGGCTCGGCTCAGCACGCACCTGGGCAATGGCTCGCACGCGCTTTGGCCTCGCCACGAGAATTATTTCTTCGAGCAACTTGCCGCGGATGAGCTTTGGGCCAGCATCATCTGCGACGGCCATCATTTGCCTGCGAGCCTGGTGCGCTGCATCGCACGCGTGAAAACGCCCGCGCGGCTGATATTGACGTGCGATGCCAGTCCCTTGGCTGGTTTGCCCCCCGGCCAATATCAGGATTGGGACCAACATTTCGAGATCTTGCCGTCGGAAAAATCGTCGTTCCCGGCACACCCTATCTGGCCGGCTCGGGAGTGTTCACCGACACATGCGTCGGCAACTTCGCGCGCTTCGCGGATGTCTCGCTCGCCGAGGCGATCGACCTGGCTTCCGCGCGGCCACGCCAACTTCTGGGCTTGCTCCCGTGCGACTTGCAACCCGGCCAACCGGCGGAGCTGATGCTTTTCGACTGGCAACCGGGTGGACCCCTTCACGTGCGTGCTACAATATCGAACGAGTAAGGCGAGCCGTGAGCGTTAGCGACCGGTGAACGCTTCACATAAGCTGGGGTGCCATGCCCACCGCATTTGGGTGGGCATGTTTTGCGGCAGGCATGGCCACGCAAACGCGTGGCCATGGCACGCGAAATAGACCGTCAAAACTACAGACAAAGACCTTCCCATGGAAAAAAAACGTGACGCGGCTCGCTGTGGCCACTACATTTTTCCGCACGTCGTGCTGCGCCAATTCGCCTTCAGCAGTCCGTATATGTGCATGGGCGCCTTGGGCGCAGACCGCAGGCCAGGGATTGCTTACGGATATGCTGGCGGCAGTCGCTGATATCTGTGCCCAGGACGGTGAAACGATGACGCTGGCCGCCGATCAAATCCGCATGCATTCTCTGAAAGTGAACAGGAAGCCATGTTTGATCGTCGAATTACCCGAGCCTCTCGCCGCGACCGAAGTCTACTTCGCCGGCATCGTGCTGACGCCCCCTGTCGGTGACACTGCCGCCGATTTAACCAGCGCCGCGGTGCGCTATTTCACGCTCGAAAAGGGCTATCAGAGCGACGGCAAACCCCGCACGGTGCTGTGCGAATGGACGGCGGACAACAAGCATCTCAATTATGGCGACGGGCCGGCGGCGACGGTAAAAAGTTCGCGGAGGCGCTAGCCGCAAAATGCACCTAAGTAACGGTGCGTAATTCTATGACACTAACCCGAAGCGTAAGCGAGGGATCCCTCGCTTACGCTTCGGGTTAGTGTTGCCCGATCGCGAAAGCTGATTTGTTCCCGCCTGCAGGCGGGCCCTGGAACCTTCAATAAAGCTCCAACGTTTGCACCCCGCCATGCGCCGGATTGCCGATCAACCGGCGACTTTGCGGATCAGCGTCCTTGACGTGAACGCTACGAACATCCGCTTTCGGAATTAAACCTTGTTCCGCGGCCCAGAGATCGCTGAGGTTTTCGATGGTCGCTTCCGTCAGAACGCGGCCCATGTCGCCAGTCTCCATGGTCGAATCCTCTAGTAACGTTTAGCCGCGACGCGCAGCGGAGCGCGGGCTCTACCTGGCCGCTCCGCTGCGCATCGCGGCTAAACGTTGCCATCGTGGTCGATGACCGCACGTTAACGCACCAAATACTCGAAGCGCTCGCGGAACTGCCCCGGCGTCATGTTGACGGTGGCCGCCATCTTGGCGACGAAATCGGCGTTGTCGAAATCGCGCTTCTTCCAGGCGAATCATGTAGCGGCGGGCGCATTCATAGCCTTCGCCGCTGATGTCCACGATCCGCGTCTTCATGCGCTTGGTGACCGGGTCGAGCATGGTGTCAAACGGCAAGCGGCTCCATGCGGCCTTCGACATAGCTGATGATTGCCCCGAATCTGACCGGCCGCTTCCGAGCACAAAAACTTGACCGCGCCATAGCCCAAGTCGCGGGTATACTCGGCGTCAAACGGGATCGGGTCGGCGCAGCGCAATTCGTAGCCCAAGTCCTTGTCGATGAAAGCGGTCTTGAGCCCCAAAGGCTCCAGTCGATCAGCCAGGGCATCGCGAATCATCCGGCCAAACTCGATTTCGCCCAAGCGCAAATGCCCATGCGGATCGACGCACGACGCGGCCATAGCGCCCCAGCTGCCCGCTTTCCATGGCGGCGGCGAGCGCCTTTCTCGCCAATCGCGCGATCAGCCCCTCCGCGAGCACCACGACGCCATAGCGGATGCCTTCCGCCTCGCGCTTGATCATCGAGCCGAGCACGATGTCACAGAGTTCGTCGATTTTCAGTTCCCGGCCGCGGAACTCTTCGGGGATAATCGTCAGCGTGGCGGCGGAGGATTTGCCGATGCCCAGGGCGAGATGTCCGGCGGCGCGGCCCATGCTGACGACCAGGTACCAGCGCGACGTGGTGCGGGCGTCCTCGGCCAAATTGCGGACGATGAGCGTGCCAAGCTGCCGGGCGGTTTCAAAGCCGAACGTGGGCGTCGAGCCGGGCAGGGGCAAGTCGTTGTCGATGGTCTTGGGCACGTGGGCGACGCGGATCTTGCCGCCACTGCCACGATAAACCTGGCTGGCCGAATAGGCGGTGTCGTCGCCGCCGATGCTGACCAGGGCATCGATTTCCAGCTCGCGGAAGACCTTGAGGACGTTGTCCATGTCCGCCTTGGATTTGGTCGGGTTGGCGCGGGCAGTGCGCAGCATGGAGCCGCCGCGCAAGTCCATGTAGCGGACATCGTCTCTGACCAGCCGGCGAATCATGTCCGTTTTGCCGTCGATCAGGTGCTTGTAGCCGTCCATGACGCCGAAGACCTGGATGCCATGATTTAGCGCTTGCAGGGTGACGGCACTGATGACGCCATTGATGCCCGGCGCCGGCCCACCGCCGACGACCAGGGCCAGCTTGGCAATAGGACTCGCAGCCATGAACAAAACCTCCGCTATTTCTTGCCGCCGGCGATCAATTCCAAGCACACCAGGCGACCATCGCCCCGGATATACAACAATCCGTGGGCCAGTACCGGTGCTGCCCAGCAGGGATACTCCAGCATCGGCACCCCGGTTTTGGCATCCTTCACCTCCAGCACCGAAATTTCCTCATATTTCTTGGGATTGACCTTCAAAAGTCGGAGCGTGCCGTTCTCGCCCAGACATATAAAGTGGCCATCCACCATGAGCAGCGAAGTCCGTGTCAAGCGCGGCTCGCGCCATTGCACTTTGCCGGTGGCTAACTCGATGCAGCGCAGCTCCGCGTTGTTGGTGTGTCGGCCGCTGCACCCATAGACATAGCCGCCGTGATGAATGGGCGTGTTCCAGTGACATTGTAGGCTCTTGCGTGCCTTGCGGGCATCGTCCCAAATAACGTCATAGCCACCCGGCTTAACCTTGAGCAGCGCGCTGCCGGGCCCATAGGTTTCCGAAATCAGTACCTGGTTGCCAATCACCACCGGATTGGCCGCGTTGACGCTCTCGACGTCCTCGCAACGCCAGGGAAAATGAAAATCGATTTTGCCGCTGGCCGGCTCAAAGGCCAAGAGCCCGCCGCGGGCGAACAAAAAACACCAGCGCCTGCCGTCAATGGTCGCGAGGACCGGGCTTGAGTAGCTTGCCAGCTCCGCGCCGATGCGATATTTCACGGCACCGTCGCTGACGCGAAAGGCGACCAGCGCGCTGTTGTCGCTCTTGACGTTGACGATGTCTCCGAGGTTGCGCAGCACGGAGCCTTTCGGACTGCCGCCCACCTGCACTAGGAGTAAATCGCCTTCGACGACGGGTGTGCTGCCGACGCCGAAAAAGTTGGGCACGACATGGAAATCCGCGCGAGTGTCCACTTGCCAAAGAAGCTTGCCGTCGGCCGCGCCGAGACAATGCAACATCCCCTCGGGCCCGTAGATGAATACGCGCTCGCCGGCGACGACCGGGCAGCAGCGCGGGCCGTTGTTGTAGCCGAAGAAATCCTTGAAATGCGTTTCGTAGGTGAACTTCCAAGCAAAGGCGCCAGTGCGGGCGTCGAGGCATTGCAGGCGCGCCAAGTCGCCGACGCGATCGAACTGGAACAGCCTACCCTTGCTGATTACGGGGCATCCATAGCCGGTCCCCAATGGCTTGTGCCAAACCACGCGCAGACCTTGCTCCGGCCAAGGCGCGATGATTCCCTTCTCAGGCGAAACGCTGTTGCCGTCGGGCCCCAAGAATTTGGGCCAGTCCGTGCCCGGAGCTTGCGCACCGCCGTTCCGCATGCCGAGAGCAGAAAAACCAGCCACGGATGGAACACGGATCGAACACGGATAAGAGGATGACACCTAAACATGCTTTACAAACACTGATCTTTCTCGATCTTGACGATCTTCTCGACGCGACGGGCGTGGCGGCCGCCTTCGAAGTCGGTCGCCAGCCAGATGCGGACCATGCGGTCGATAAGCTCTTCGCCCAAAAGGTCCGCGGATAGGCACAGAACATTGGCATCGTTGTGGCGCCGGCTCATTTCCGCGGTGATGCTGTCGTGGCACGGCGCCGCCCGCACGCCATTCACTTTGTTGGCCGCGATGCACATGCCGATGCTGGTGCCGCATATCAAAATGCCGCGCTCCACCTCGCCTTTGCTGACGCGGCTGGCGACTTGAAAGGCAAAATCCGGGTAGTCAACGCTCTCGGGACCGGAGGCGCCGACGTCGATGACATCGTGCCCCAGTTGCCTGAGAAATGCCAGCACGCGCCGTTTGGCCTCGAACCCGCGGTGATCGCTGCCGATTGCTATCTTCATGATGAATGTGACCCATTTTGCACCGCGTATGTTCGCGGCGACACGGCTATGTTAGCACTCCAACCATTCCGGCACCAAAACCTCAAGATAGCTATACATCTGGCGAGCGCACGCTTCATACACTTCCGCCGAAGCGCCAATCGGATCCGCCACGTCGTCTCCCGCCGGGCTAAGCAGGCGCGGCGCCCCGCTTTGCAGACCGTCCAGCACGCGCAAGTGGCTCGCCGTCATGGTGTAAACACGATCCGCTGCCAACACCATCTCCGCGCTTAGCGGTTGACTTTGGTGCCCCGTCAGATCGGCGCCCCATTCTCGGGCCACCGCCACCGCTTCGGGCGCCGCCGCACACCCCATCGTCGCAGCTAGACCCGCCGATTGCACCAAAAATCCATGGTTCATCAGTTCATCGGGCGGACAATGGAGTTTATCGGCCAAGAGCTTTTTACACAGCGCTTCCGCCAGCGGACTGCGGCACGTGTTGCCGGTGCAAACGAAAATAATGCGGCATGGGGCTGTGGCGTCGATTTCGGCGGCGGTAATCGCAGCGGCGCCTACGATCTGCCAATGTCTCCCATGTGTTTGAACGAACGTATCTGGTTTGCCGAGCGCCGTGGCGCCGTCATTGACAATGAGGGCGATACGTGCGCCAACCGCTTCGATCAATGGTTCGGGTGTGACGAATCCAGTGGACCACGCCACAAGCGGACTTCCCAGCCGCTGGGCGACTTGGATGGACGCTTGGTGGGCGGGCAGCCGCACGGAGACGTTTTGGTCCGGAAGACCCCCCCCTGGCCCCCCCTTCGCAAGGGGGGGAAGAGACGAATCGCGTGCCCAACCCTTCGTAAGTGGGGAAGCGGACAGGCGCCGCTGCACCGGGTGTGGCAAGCGGCCAAGGAGGCCTTGGCGCACTCCGGCGCCGCTAGAGAGGATCAGCGGACCCGGCCAAAACCGCTTCACTAAGCGAAGCCCCGCACCGCGAACGTTGGGCAACCAATCGAAAACCTCGGGCGCTTGGCCCAGGAGCAACATCAAAGAAGCCGCCGGAGCCATGGCGCGATCGAATGCGGCCATCGCTTCGGGCGCCAGTGCGGAACCGACAACGACATAGGTCGATTCGGTCGGCAACGCGACCAACCGGCCACTGCGCAAATAATCAACCGCGCGAGTGATTCCGGCGTGGGAACCACCCTGCCAATCCATGATTTCAGGCATGTTCATCGAATGCGGAATGCTTGAAAAAACCACCTGCCGGCAAGCAGTGCTATCTCTTTTTAGGGATTCATTCCACCACAGTCGAGTAAACTTGGGGAAGGTCAGTTTCTTTCGGCGCCTTTGAGGACATCCCGGTAGACCCGAGCGATGTGCCACATGTAATCGTCCGTGAGATTACTCTGGGCGGCCCGGTTGAGGTGATTCAGCGCCTTGGTACGATCGCCCTCGAGGTCGTAGAAGATGCCCACGTAAAGGTCGGCGTAGAAAAGTCGCTTGGTGCGGGCGTCATCGTTGGGTGCATCTTTCACGGCGGCAGCGAGCACGTCCGCGGGCTTCACCTTGCCCATAAACATCTCATATACCTCACGCATCGGCACCCGGCGATCGACGCCGACTTTGAGCATGTTCTGACGCGCTTTGGCCATGCCGGCGCTCTTGACCATGCACATGCAGCGCCAGACGGCGTTTTCCACGTCGTTGCCATCGACCTGTTGATAGCCCTCGAATTGCCTGCTGCCCTTGTCATAGGCGCCGGCGAAATAATAAGCGATGCCTCGCTGCCAGTGGCCGGCTTTGCGCTCCGGGCGCATTTCGAGGTATTTATCGAAGTCGCGAATCGCTTCCATGAAATTGCCAAGTTGAAGTTGCACGCTGCCGCGCGCCTGGTAAGCTTCCGGCAAGCGCGGATCGGCGCGGAGCCGCTCATTAAGGTCGGCCAAGGTTTTTTGCAACGGTGCGGGATTGAACGGCGTTTGCGCCGCGGCGATAATCGGCTGTAATAGCGAAAGTGACATGGTAAGCAAGGCGGTTTTCATGGAGATTGTCTCATTGGTCATGATTCCTTACTCTCTTGGGTAGCCGCGATTATTGTCAACCGATGAAGGAGTGGCAAGCGCATGGACATTTTTTGCCCCGCCTGTCAGAAAAAGCTGCAAATCGCCGACTCGGCTGCCGGTCAGGCCGTGAAGTGCCCTTACTGCGCCGCCACGTTTGCAGCGCCTGCGCTGCCCAGCGCGACCCCCCTGCCGCCCCCGGAACCCCTCGCGCCGCTGACCCCGCAAACACCGCCGGGAAATGCTCCTTTCAGCTTCGCTCAGGAAGATGTGAGACTCACGCCGCAGCCCGCGCATGCGCCCCCTCCGCTGCCGGACACCGTGCCGCCGCCGAGTGTCAGGCAGGGTGATTATACGCGCGATTTCACCATCAATCTTCGGCGGCCTGTTGTAACGTTAATTGCGCCGCTAGGTATGATCCTGCTTTTCATCCTGTCGTTTTTCCCGTGGCGCTTTACCGAGTTAACCATCACCAATCCGGCGATTGCGCTCACTCCGGCGACCGCGGTCGACACCATTACCACGCTTAATCCGCTGGTTGCCAACAACCTCTGGATCCTCGCATTCACCCGCGAAGGCTCGGTCGCGTTCACCTTTTACGTCTTGCTTATGATCGTGGCCGCGCTCTTGCTGCTGGCGACGACGATCCTCGCGAAAAACCAAATGCTCACCCCGGCCAACTTGCGCCCGTTTTTACCGTGGGCGCCGACCTTCGTTGCCTTCTTCACGCTGGCGGCTTGGCTCTTTTTCCTCGCGCATTATCTTCACTGCATCTTGATCGATCCGCTCGATCCAGCCACGCTGTGGATGAAACTGGCATTCCGCATTCACACGCTGGTCGTCATTGCCGCCTGGCTGGACGTCTGGCTGGAACGCCGCCACCTGCGGCAATTGCCGGAGCCACAGGTTCGCATGCATTGGTAGCATTTGCCGATACTAACAACGGTGCGTGATTCCGCGACACTAACCCGAAGCGTAAGCGAGGATCCCTCGCTTCGGGCTAATAGCGCGATCACTCGATGCAATAAAGATACTTCGCTCCGCGCAGAAACAGTTGCCGGCCCACGATGGCGGGAGAGGCGTCGATGGGATCATCGAGCCGATTGGTTGCCAACACTTCCAAGCGATCTGACTGACGCACAACCAGCGTGGTGCCATCGCGATCGACAAAATACACCCGGCCGGCGGCGGCAACGGGGGACGCGTAAAAGCTGGCAAGCTCGGGCAGATGCTCCCGGTCAATGACCGGCCGGCCCGTTTTGATGTCGAGCACCGTGAGCAGCGCATCGTTGCCTTGCGTGAAGTAAAGCCGGTTGCCCGCGAGCAGAGGCGACGGTACATACGGAGTCCCTTGTTTCACGCGCCAGCCAAGCTTATCCGCCGCGCTCACATCGCCGCGACTTTCCAGCGGAACGGCCACCGCCAGCGAGCCCTGATAGCCGCTCATGCAATAGGCGATGCCGTCCGCGGCGACCGGCGAGGGAATGGCGTTGATCGTCATGCCGCCGCATTCCCAGAGCACCTTGCCCGTCGCCAGGTCGTAACCCCGGGCGCGCCCCGTGCCATTGACGATGGCCTGTGTTTGACCCTTGTACTCGACGACCAGCGGCGTGTTCCAAGAAGTCTTTTCGTCGCGCTCGGCGCGCCACTTCGTTTGACCCGTGCGTGCGTCGAGGCAGAGCAGCGCCGAGTTTTCTTCCTGGTCCCAGTTGAGCAATAAATCGTTGCCGTGGATCACGGGCGTGACCGCTTCGCCCCAACCCAAACGCGTGCTGAGCCGGCCCAGGTCGCGCTGCCACACGAGCTTGCCTTGGAGGTCGTAGCAGTAGATGCCGAACGAACCAAACGACACATAGAGATATTGCCCGTCAGTCGTCGGCGAGCCGGCGGCGTAGGAATGGCTCGGGTGATGGCCTTCGTGCGGCACCTTTTCCGCGGCGACCTGGCGCCAACGGAGCTTGCCCGTCATCCGGTCAAAGCTCAGGACGACGAACTGGTAAAAGAACGCGGGCGCTTCCGTCTTTTTGGGTAGCTTCGGATTGACCTTGGGCAAGTCGGCTTCCGTCGCCACGCGCTCCGTCTTGATCGCCGTCACGACGAACACCTGGTCGCCCCAAACGATCGGCGTGGCACTCCCACGCCCCGGCAAAGCCGCCTTCCACTTGATGTGAGTCTGCGCATCCCATGTCACCGGCGGCTCGCCGTGCGGCGCCGTGCCGTTGGCCAGCGGGCCGCGCCAGTGCGGCCAATTGTCGAGCGCATCGCTCGCGGGAAGTCTTGTCAGAAACATCAAAAAGGCAGCGATACCGAGGAGAAATCGTGGCAAGGCTATCTCCGCAAGGGGTTGGACTGATAAGGCGCGGCTTAATGTTCCCTTCTCCCCTTACACGGGGGAGAAGGGAGATATGCGGGCGCGGGTTCAAGGCAGCGGCAGCACCGCCAGCGTGTAGCCTCCCTTGTCGTCAGTGCGGATCGCCAGCGCGCGATCGCCATCGAGCCGATCCATCATGACGACGCCGCTGAAGGTGGGAACCACCACGGCCCGATCCGTCTTGGATTCGCTGGCCTTGTTGCCGACGCGCCGCAACGCCTTTTGGTTGATCTTTTCGCTCTCACCCAAAATCGTGTGATCGACTTTCGCCGTCCAGTAGGGACTCGGGCCCACCGGATTATTCTTTTGCATCATGGCCATGCGGACATTGTTCATGAGAATATAGGACTTGCCGTCTTTCTCGTAGACGAACATGTCTTGCGGCGTGTTGCCGTTGCCCAACTCGATGACGCTCTCCCCCTTGACGCGGGCGCCGGCTTTGAGGTCGTCCAGCGAATACTTGACGATCGGCGTGCACGTGAACGCCCCGACCAGATACTTTTTGCCGTTTTCGACATAGGGGATCACGGTCCGAATCGGCGCGTTTGTTTCCCAGCGGCCGTGGGCCACGTGGAAGGTTTCCGTGCTGATCCAGTAGGGCTCGGCATCGTTTTGGCGGGTGTCGATGGAGTATATCTTGGAGGCGAATTGCTCCTTGGCTTGCACCGCCAAAAGAATGCGGCCATCGGCGAAGGTGATGTCGGTGATCTTGACGATGGGAGCCTTCTCGTCGGCGGGCAGTTTGTAGCGCGTGTATTTGACGTTGTCGAGCGCGAATTGCTCGATCTTGCCCTGCCCATCCACGGTCAAAATCAGGTCTTGTTTGCCGCTCAATTTACGGACAGCAAGGTAAGCACGATGCGAGGCGGGATTGACCGCCAGTTTCAGAATCTCGACGCCCTTGGCATCGGTGCCCAGTCGGCCGCCCACTTGCTCCTTGATGTCGGTGGCCGCCAATTTGCCCCACGCGATCGGCGCCACGTCGCCGGTTTGCACCGCCACGACCTGAGCGCCGCGGCCATCGCCGATCAGCAACAAGCCATCCGGCCCAAAGCTGATCGACTCGATCGACTGGAGATTCGGATTGCCGGAACTTACCTCCGCCGCCGACAGGCCGTTGGCGATAACGCCGCTTGCGAGCAGGCGCAGGCAAGAGCGGTCCAGCGCATCACTTGGGTTCGAGCCATTGCATTCTCCCTTGGTAATGTGACGGTAGTGCCACCTGGAATTATCACTAGCGTAAGGACCAACCTATGAGAATGCGATGCAAAAATGATTAAAAAGCTGCGGGTTTCCAATTTGTCGGAATCTCCTTGACGTTCACGATGGCGTGCCGGACAATCCGTTGCGCGGTGAACTTGCTTGCATCGACCACCAAGGAATACCTCAATGTGTCGCACATCTATCCATGCTCTGGCCGTCTCCGCTTTGCTCTTTCTGCCAGCCGCGCCTCAGGCCGGCGAAAAAACGAACCCTGCCTTCGAACCTCTCTTCAACGGCAAGGACCTCACCGGCTGGGGCTACAAGTCCGGCGAAAAATTCGACGGCAAGACCGAATCGGACGACAAGCGCTTCACGGCCAAGGACGGCATGATCGTCGTTCATCCCGGCAAGGGCATCAAGCAATTGTGGACCACGCGTGTCTTCCCCTATGATTTCGAGCTTCGCCTCGAGTTCCGCGCGGCGGTCAACGCCGACAGCGGCCTGTTCCTGCGCGAGCCGCAATTGCAGGTGCGCGACTACCTCGTCGCCGGGCCGTACAAGCAACTCAAAAAGTATAAAGCCGCAGGACTGGAACGAGATCGTCGTGATTGTCAAGGGACGGCTCGCGCACTGCACCTGCAATGGGGAAATCCTGGAAGCCTCGCTCAAGCTGCCGGCAACCGGCGGCATCGGACTCGAAGCGGACCGCGGCCAGATGGAATACCGCAACGTCCGACTCAAGGCGCTACGGTAGCTCGCGGCGAATCGTACTCATCTCGCGGAGCGAGATGAGTACAGACGCCTCTGGCAGCTCACCACAATTCGCCAAGCAACTCACGCCAGGCGTCACGCTCGCGCGACGGCTCAAAGAGCGGCCGGCGCCGGGCGCCTGCGCACGCAGCACCTCATAAAAGGCGGCGTCATTCTCGGCGCGTTCCAAAAGGAATGCCAACGCTTGCGTGTCTCCCACGGGAAAATAGCCGCCATAATCTTCGCCCAGCAAGCCAATGGAACCGGAAATCGCGGACGAGACGATTGGCACCCCGATCGTGACGGCCTCCGAAATCACGTTGGCTCCCCCTTCCAGGCGTGAGGTCAGCGACAGCAGCCGGCAGCCGGCCAAAACACGAAACGCTTCCGCGCGTGGCAACTCGCCCAGCCATTGATAGCGCGCATCAGAAAGCGTCAGGCGCGGGCTTGCTCCGCCAACTCGGCATCCAGCGCCCCTCCCACATGCAGAACCTTGATCCGCGACGAAGCGGGCAGCAATCGAGCCGCCAGCGCCGTGCGCAAGGGATCCTTGACCGCCCGCAGATGGCCCATGACGCATACCCGAAACTCACCGGCGCACGCCGATTCGGCGCGGAGCGGCGTGTCCACGGATTGATGAATGACACGCGCCTTGCCGCGCACCGGCTCAGGTAGTTCGTCGATGGCGCATGCTTGCAGCACAATCAGTCGCGTTACCATGTCCAATGCGGCGCGTGCGTCGGGATGCGTATGAATATCGCCGTATAAATCGGTTCCCGTCAGTCCCAGAACGATCGGCGCTTCCGGGTGTTCCTCATGGAAGCCGCGCAGCGACGGATAGCTCTTGAGCGCGTGCAGGGCGATCAAGAGATCGCATCGTTGCTCGTGATATGCCATGGCTATGTCAATGTCGTGCCCGAGTTCGCGCAGCAAGCCTGCCCAGCGCTCGGCGGTCACGCGGTTCCCCTTGAGCGAAAAACGAGGCGCCGGCGTGACAATGAGGATTCTCATGATGCCCATTCATACGAGTTCCAGCGCTTTTTCGACGACGGCAAACGCCGCCCGCGGCCGCGCGATCCGGCGCACGTTCGCGCGCAGCATCGCCAACCGCTGCGGATCTGATAGCAGCTGGGTGATCTTGTAGCCGATGGTTGCCGTGTTGTTGACCTTGATCGCGGCGCCGTTTTCGAGCAAATAATCGCTGTTGCGGCTCTCCTGCCCGGGAATCGGATTGACGATGACCATCACGGCGCCGCGGGCCAAGGTTTCCGACGTGGTCAGCCCGCCCGGCTTGGAGACGACCAGGTCGGCCACATTCATGAACTCGTCGATTTCCTTGGTGAAGCCCAGCACTTTCACCTTGTGCCGCCCGGGAACCGGAACCTGCTCAAGCTCGGCTTTGAGCTTCTCATTGCGACCCGCTATCGCGACCAGTTGCATGGGAACTTCGGTCTGAAGAAGACTCGTGTAAAGCTTGGCGATGGGACCGACGCCGAAGCCCCCCGCGAGTTGAACGACGATGGGTCGATCCCCATCGAGTCCATGCTTGGCGACGCAGCCCGCGCGATCTTTGGGCTCGCTAAAAACGGGATCGATGGGAATGCCGGTCGTTTCCACGTCTTGGGAGGGCACTCCCCAATGCTGAAGATATAGCGCACCTTCATAAGTCGCCGTGAAATAGCGCTCGCAGGGCTGGTTGACCCAAAGGCGATGTGTGTCGAAATCGGTGGTGGCCGTGACTTGCGGAACGCTGAGAACGTTTTGCTTGCGCAGCGACGCGATAATCTCGGCCGGCAAGAAATGCGTGTTGATAATGATGTCCCACGGCTGCGACTTCAAAAAAGCCGTGAACTTGGCGAGGTTGAGCTTTTGCAGCGCCAGCCGAAAACGGTCGCCGCGCTGACTGGCCGAATTGCTCGGCTTATCCAGCATGTCGTAAAAATAGCCCAGCACGTGCGGCGCTTTGTTGACCAGGTCGATGTAGAGCTTGCCATAGACGCGCCGAAACAGCCCATTGGTCATGGTCAGCACATCGACGTTCGTGACCTGCGCGTCGGGAACCATTTGCCGGCAGGCTTTTTCCACCGCCTCGGCAGCGCGCATGTGCCCGGCACCAACGGAAGCGGACAGGATCAAGATGCGCGGCGGCATGGAGGAACCTCCGAGCCGCGCCCGTTAGGAAGCGGCCAATCTGCACCCGGACGTTGACCGCTCCCTAACAGTCATACCGCGCCGGAAGCCTGACCGCTCTCTAACGGTCGCGGGTCAGGACTCAGGGGTGACTCGGAACCAGGCTGCACGGCTACGAGGACTGGCGGTTCGCGGGGTTCCGGCGGTGAATCGGTCGGAACCTCGAGCGCGATGCGTGCTCCCTGACCGGCGATCGACTCGACGAACATTGTTCCGCTAAACGACATCAGGCGTTCCTTGATGCCCGCCAGGCCCAGCCCCCGCTGCGTCTTCGGCGCCAGCACCGACTCCGGGTCGAAGCCGGCGCCGTCGTCGTCGATCACGATGCGCAGCGACTTGGGCCGCCAGTGCACCGCCACGATGACGGATCGCGCTTTGCCATGACGGATCGCATTGCCCAGCAACTCCTTGGCTGCCCGGAACAAATAGCTGACGAGCGGTGCGGCTAATGTCTGCTTGACGCCGATTTCCGAGACGCTGACCTGGGCCTGGGCGCTTACCTGCTCGCTATACCAGCGCAACGTCGGCACCAGCCCCAGATCGTGGAGCATCGCGGGATAGAGATCGAACATCAGCGTGCGGGTTTGCTTGATTATGGCGTCGAGCATGGCCACCGAGCCTTGCAATGTCTGCGCTGCGCTGAATCCGGGCGCACTGCAGTGCGAGCGGTTGCAGGTTGAGCTTGAGCACCGACAGGCTCTGGCCGATGGAATCGTGCAGATCGGTCGCGAGCCTCAGGCGCTCTCGATCCTCGGCGTTGGCCAACTGCGCCGCCAGATAACGCATGCGATCTTCCGCGAGCTTGCGCTCGGTCACATCGACGGCCACGCCGCCGATGCGCACATTGATCGCGCTGGGTGATGGGAAACTTAACCACGAACAATTCGCCGGGCGAGCCGTCCGGGCGCGGCATAAGATTCGGCAAACTCAATGGCCTTGCCCGTCTCGATGACAAGCCGATCATACGCCTTGCGCTGCGCGGCAATCGCGGGCGGAAACAGTTCATAGGCCGTCTTGCCGAGCACGGATGCGTGCGGCACGCCGGTCATGATGCTGAAAAAGTTGTTGACGAAAAGCGAACGACCCTGCTCGTCGAGAATCCAAGCGCCGGCCGGCAAATGGTCCATGAACGCCTGAAACCGCTCCTCGCTTTCGCGCAGCCGGTTTTCCAGCAGCTTGCGCTCGCTGATGTCGATGAAGGCGCCGACGCAGCCGCGTACCCGCCCCCCAGGCCCAAACAGCGGAGCCGCGAAACCATAGACCGAGCGGACCGAGCCATCGGGAAACACCAAGTCGAATTCGGCGTTGCGCACGTCTTGCCCGCTTGCCGCCGCTTGCCGCATCGGCAACTCTTCCGCCGCGACCTCCCGGCCATTGCGGCAGGCGCGAAAAGTCGTGGGGATCTCTTCGGTGAACGGTGTTTTGGCCAAATGGGCAGCCATCGGAAGCCGCGTCAATTCGTAGGTTGCCAGGTTGCCCGTCAGATGGCGGCATTCCGGGTCGCGGGCGATCCAAATCGGCACCGGGAGGACCGCCATCAGGGTCTCGACTTCCTCGGCATGCTCGCGCAGCTTGGCTTCGGCCCCGCGGCGCTCCTCGACTTCGCGCGACAGGCTTAAATTGGCCTGCGTCAATTCCAACGTCCGCGCACGCACCCGTTGCTCTTGCTCGGCGCGTGCCTCGTCCAGGGCGTGCTCCACCTGCTTCAGATCGTCGATGTCGGTGGACGTGCCGAACCATTGCGTGATGACGCCACGTTCATCGCGGGCCGGCATGGCGCGGCCCAGGTGCCAGCGATATTGCCCCGTGCGGCAGTCCTGGATCCGGTAGTCGATCTCATAGGGGTCGCCGCTGGCAGCGGCCGCCTGCCAGGCGGCCTTAGTTCGCTCGACATCGTCGGGATGGAACGCGGGGCTCCAACTCAAATCGCCGCGCGCACCGTCCGGCAAGCCGGTGTACTCGTACCACCGTTTGTTGAAGTAGTTGGCGTTGCCGTCCGCACCGATAATCCACACCATTTGCGGCATGGCATCAGCCAATTGCCGAAAACGGCGCTCGCTGTCGAGCAATGCCTGCTCGCTGTGCCATTCTATTTGCCGCCATTTGTCCCGCTCCCGGGCGCGATGCAATAACTCCCCGAAAAATGCCGCCATCAAGCCAAACACCAGGAAAATGGAAATTCCGATTTGGTCAGCCGGCAAAATGGTGAACAGCGTATAGCGCGGCTCGATAAAAAGAAATTTGGCGACCGTTACCGACAAAAGCACCGCAACCACCGTCGGGCCCGACCCGCACGCCAAGGCGCAGAACATGATCGCCGCCAGAAAGCAAACCAACGGCTTTCTGTTGCCAAAGACCGGGTCGAGACGACGCGCACCGCGGCTGCCAAGACGACCAGGGCAATGGCGCCTCCATAACGAACGAACTTGGGCGGCAAGGCGGTGCGCAACGACATTGACATATCTCGGTCACATGGTGATTAATTAGGGCCGGACGACAACCTCCTCCATCCCCGAAAAGTCGCTCCAACTATCCTCGGCCGCGGCCCTTTTCTTGCGGACTTCCACAAGCGGGCCCGCGCAAAAGCCCGATCGAACGGCGAGACGGCGAACCTGGCCGGCATCCTGGATCGAGCAGTATTCCTGGTCGCCTTCGGTCGTCAGCGCCGCCGCCGGAATGGCCCATGCCTGTTCATGCACCACGGCGATGGTCGCATAGGCGTACATGCCTGGCCGCAGTTTGCCATGCCCGTTGGGCAAGTCGATCTCGGTGCGCAGAATGCGCCCCTTGGGATCCAGGGCCCAGGCGGAGCGTTGCACCTTGCCGGCAAACTCCTCGCCCTTGAGGGCCTGCACGCGCACGCTTGCGCGCGTGCCGTTCGTGATGAGCACCGCGTCGTTCTCGGGCACATCGACAAAAATGCGCAGCCGGATCCTTGCGCATCATGACAAAGAGCGGCTCGCTCTTGCCTCCCGCATTGGGCTGCACGAAGTTTCCGAGGTCGGCGTTGCGTCGGGTAATGACGCCGGCATAGGGAGCCGTCAGCTTGGCATATTTGAGCAGTTCCGCCATGCTCCGAGCCGCCGCCGCCGCGACGCGCACCCGGGCCGCGGCGACGCCGATATCGGCCTGGGCCGTCAGGCGTTTGGCGGCGCTGCCGGCCTGCCAGGCCTGAGCGGCGTTCACTTTCGCTTCGACTTCGACAACGGCCGCCTGCGCCGACTCGAAGCCCAGCCTGGTCTCGGCGAGCACTTCATCGGCGAGCACGGACGCGCTTTCTTGAGACGCTCGTAAGTAGATTGCGCCCGCTGCAATTCCGCCGCCACCCGCGGCCGGCCCGCACCGGCTTCCTTGACCTTGGCCTCGGCGTACACCAGGTCGGCGGAGGCCGCGTCATAAAGTTTGGCCGCCCGCTCCAATTCGGCTTTGGCTTGCCCGACCAGCGTCTTCCTTTTGCAACAGTTCCGCATCCATGTCGGGAACCGACAATTCCGCGATGATCTCCCCCTCCTTCACCACGTCGCCGATGTCCTTATTGATCTTTTGCACATACCCTGAAATCTTGGCGAACATAGGCGTCACTTCATCGGCCTGTATTTCGCCCGGACCCTCGATTTTATAGGTGAAAGTGTGCCGCACGGGCCTTACGGTCCGGACAACCCCGGCGGCCCGCACGGCCTCCTTCACCCCCTCCGCTTGCGCGGGCGACGGAACGTTCCCATTGCACGCCAAACCAAGCGCGAGCATGGGCAGCGACCCAACCAAGCATAATACGCCGCGCTTCACTTTGACATCTTTCATGATTCAGACCACGGATAACACGGATGGCACGGATAAGAGAATTCAGCGCACCACCCGGTTCCTTTGTGGACTAGCTGTCTACCAAGCATTCTTTCATTCTTTCTTGTCTTATCCGTGCCATCGGTGGTAAACAATTCAACCACGGATAACACGGATGACACGGATAAGAGAATTCAGCGCACCACCCGGTTCCTTTATGGATTAGCTGTCTACCAAGCATTCTTTCATTCTTTCATGTCTTATCCGTGCCATCCGTGTTATCCGTGGTAAAATAATTTAGACCACGGATGACACGGATAAGAAAAATCAGCGCACCACCCGTTTCCAGTCCAGCTTTAAGTTCTTGAAGTTCAGGAGAATCGCGAGTTTTAAGCTCGTGATGTTCAAGTAGCCGATCATTTGGGCTAAATGCGTATCGTTAAAAGCCGTGACCACTTTCGGGTCGGCAATCGCCAGGTCATCCACGATCAAGTCCGGGATCAGAGTGCCGATCAGTTGCCCCTCATAGTGGACTGGATATTCCCGCTGCTGGTCCACCTTGTGACCCCGCTTACACAATTCGATCGCCAAAGCGTTTTCGTAAAGCTTCTCATCCAAGCCAGGGCGCAGCGCATTCAGGACCACCATCGCCGCCCCGATGATAGCTTCGCTCAATTCCTTGTGCACCAGATCTTTTTCCATGTGTTCTATCCTTGCTCATCCATGCATAATTCCGACCACGGATAACACGGATCGCACGGATAGGAAAAATCGGTGCGCCATCCGTCTGCGGTCCAACTCTGAATTCGCTTAAACTTAAAGGAGCGACTTTCAACTATTCTTTTCGATTCTTTTTTTCTTATCCGTGCCATCCGTGTTATCCGTGGTCACCCGTGTTTGATTTCGACCACGGATAACACGGATCGCACGGATAGGAAAATCGGCGCGCCATCCGTCTGCGGTCCAACTTTGAGTTCGCTTGAATCTAATAGAGCGACTTCCAACTCTTGTTTGGATTCCTCTTTTTCTTATCCGTGCCATCCGTGTTATCCGTGGTCAACGCATTCCATCCGATGCCGGCATCGGACTGAAAGACGCGCTCGCGGGATCCTCGGGATCGAGTGAGACGGAGGCGACGCCCGCACCTGTCTGCATGATGGCGTATAGCGCGGGCAACAGCAAGAGCGTGCTGAGCGTGGATGCAACCAGCCCGCCGATCACCGCCCGCGCCAGCGGCGCCGTCTGCTCACTGCCGCTGCCGAGCGCCAGAGCCATGGGCAGCATCCCGGCAACCATGGCCAGGCTCGTCATCAGAATGGGCCGCAGCCGATGCTCGGCCCCGTCCACGGCCGCCGCGCCGGCGTCGTGGCCCGCGCGCCGGTTTCGATCCGCGAAAGTCACCAAAAAATCGAGTTGGCGACCGCCACGCCCAGTGCCATGATGGCGCCCATGAACGATTGCAAATTCAAGGTCGTGCCCGTGCCCGCCAAGGCCAGCGCCACTCCCACCAGCACCGCCGGGGCCGTCAATACCACGCTGAGCGCCAGGCGGATTGACTGAAAATAAGCGGTGAGCAAGAGAAAAATGACCGCGACCGCGAGCACCATGCCCAGCGCCAAGCCGCGAAACATGTCACGCATCGGCACGATCTGGCCGCGCACGTCCACCTGCATGCCGCGCGGCGGCGCGCCCACCGCGTGGAGTGCTTCCCTAATGCGGTCCGCCACGCGCCCCAGGTCTTCACCCTCGATGTTGGCCGTCAAGCTCACCAGGCGACGCATGTTATAGCGATCGTATTCCCCCGGCATGGTGCCGCGCTCGATTTCCGCGATGTCGCGCAAGCGCAGCGGCGGTCCCGAGCCAGTTGTCAACAGCCGCAACAGCGCCAAATCCTTCTCCCCTTTCAAGGTATCCGGCGGAATCTCCACCTGCACCTGAAAGCCGATGCCCGTTTTCGGATCGGGCCAAAAGAGCGGCACCAAATAGCGGCTCGATGAAGTAGCAGAGACCACCGAATCGGTGACGTCTTTGATCGAACCGCCGCGTCGACCCAGTTTTTCTCGATCGACGCGCACGTCGACCGTGGGATAGTCCAAAGGCTGAGCGAATTGCAGATTGCGCAGCGAGGGAATCTCCGCGAGCCGCTCCCGAATCTTCTCGGCGAAAGCGCGGCTCTCCGCCAAATTGGGCCCGCTGACGGCGACTTCGATCGGCGTTGGAGCGCCGAAGCTCATCACTTCATTGACGATATCGGCAGGCTCGAACGACAAACGCAAACCTTTTACACGGCCGGCGACCTGGCCCGGCGAGACGCCTTCGGCAAGCCATTTCTTTTCCAGCCAGCTTTCCAGCCGAGGTTGCAATCGGGACCGCAGCCGTGCCTTGAGATCCTCGATGCGAACGCCGGTGCCGGGCTTGAGCGCCACGCGCAAAACCGATTCCTCGGGGCCGCTCGTCCAGAGGTACACGTTGTTAATGGGATATGCCTGGGGGATCGTGCCGACATAGCAAATGGAAACGCCGACATTATTCACCCCCACTTCATCATTGATGGCAGCCAAAGCCTCGCGCGTCAGCTCCTCGGTGCGCTCGAACTTGGTTCCCGTCGGCGCCCGCAGCCGCATTTGAAATTGCCCCGCATCCACCGCCGGAAAAATTTCGGTCCCCACACCTGGATGCCCAATCAGCCACCAGCCCGCGAGTGCCATCAAACTTGCGAGATATCCCCCCGCCACCGCCCAGCGCCACGGCATGAGCCGGTGAAGAATACTTGCATAGCCTTGGCGAAGCTTGTCAAACCTTCCCCCCTCTCTCCTTCCGTCCTCGCTCCGCGCCCCTCGCCCCCCATCCCTCGCGTGGCGTAGCAGCCACACCGACATGACCGGCACGAAGGTGCTCGACAGCATATACGACGTGACCATCGCGAAACCCACGGCCAGCGACAATGGCACGAACAAGGCGCGGGCCGCCCCCTCCATGAAAAACGACGGCATGAACACCGCTAGGATGCACAACATCGCCAACAGGCGCGGCACGGCGGTCTCCGCGTTGCCGAGCCGCACGGCCCAGGCGATCGAGTCGGTCCGGACCATCTGCGTATGGATGTTCTCCACCTCCACCGTGGCCTCGTCCACCAGGATGCCGACAGCCAGGGCGAGGCCGCCCAGCGTCATGATGTTGATGGTCTGTCCCGACAAGCCCAGTGCCAACACGGCTCCGAGGAGCGCGAAGGGGATGTTCAAGACGACGACGACCACGCTGCGCCAATCGCGCAAAAACAAGAGGACCATGCAACCGGTGAGAATCGCCCCCAACATCCCCTCCAGGGCTACGCTCCACATGGCGCGCGTCACATACGGGGACTGATCGAACTCGAGCCGTATGTCGATGTCCTCCGGCAACGCCGCTTGCATGCGCGGCAAGTTTTTCTTGACTTCATTGACGACATTGAGCGTCGAAGCATCGGCCCGCTTGGTGACCAGCATATAAACGGTGCGCTGGCCGTTGACGAGTGCGCAGCCGGTCGGGATGTCGGTCGTGTCTTGTATGTCACCGATGTCTCGTAGACAGACGCTCGATCCAGGCTTGATAGGAATATTGCGCAACTCCTGCGGATCGGCGGGCACCGCATTGACGCGCACCACCGGCAGTTGATCTTCGATGTACATATTGCCCGACGGGCTGATCGTGTTGCCGCCGCTCAGCGCGGCGATCACTTCCTGCAACGACACGCCTTTGGCGTCAAGGAGCGTCGGATTCACCTTGAGAACGATGGTGCGCTGACTGCCGCCGAACGGCGGCGGCGCGGACACGCCGGGCAGACTCGCGAAAATCGGCCTCACATCGAAAAGTGCCATGCGCTGCATCTCGCCGATAGTCCGCTTTTTGTTTTGCGTGGACAGCACCAGATATCCGACCGGCACGCTCCCGGTATCGAAGCGCATGACGAAGGGCGCCACCGTGTTGGGCGGCATGAAAGCGCGCGAACGATTGACGTAATTGATCGTTTCCGCCATCGCCTGGGACATGTTGGTTCCCGGATGGAAGTAAAGCCGCATCAGCGCGGCACCCTGAATGTTCTTGGACTCGACGTGGTGAATGCCGCTGATGTAGAGGAAGTGGTATTCGTAGTAATTGGTAAGCAGACCTTCCATCTGCGCCGCGTCCATGCCGCCATAGGGTTGCGCGACATAAATAACCGGCAAATCGAGCTCGGGAAAGATATCGACCCGCATCCGCTCAAACGCCAGATAGCTCCCCCCCACGATGGCAATGATCGCCACCATGACGGTGATCGGGTGCCGCAGGGCGAAGATGATCGGATTCATGGAGATGACTGCGGCTTAAATCCAAAGGTGCCACGGGCAGCTTGTCTGCCTGTGCGAATCCGAGGCAGCCTCCGTCCCGCACACGGGCAGACAAGCTGCCCGTGGCACCCGGCTATACCTCAGGGCGTACCATCCATCCTACCCGGCTGACCGAGGGCTCGGTACAGCCGAAACTGCCCGCGATCATAGTCCGCCACGGCAGCATAATAATTATTGTACCCACGCGCCAACGTCTGTATGGAGGCCACTACCTCTTGCGGACGGATCACCAGCGTCAAGATGTTACCCACTTTTTGCGGCTGCTCGAAACCGGCGAAATGCTTGTTGACCGAATCGACGGCATCCTTGAGGCCGCTTTCCGCGGCGCGGATGCGTTCGGCAGCCGAGCGTGGCTTGCGCGTAGGCCTGCGCCACCTCC
Source organism: uncultured Planctomycetota bacterium (assembly GCA_963750865.1). GTDB lineage: Bacteria > Planctomycetota > Planctomycetia > Gemmatales > Gemmataceae > CAVVSQ01. The sequence continues at coordinate 753,770 of CAVVSQ010000001.1, read as the reverse complement.
GCGGCGATACGATCCTGCACGCGAAACAATTCGACGACGGCCGCCTGGTTTTCCGCCCGTTTCTCCTTGACCTTGGCCCAGTTGCCCAGACCCAGGTTTTGCAATTCCCAGAGCACCTGGACATCGAAGTCGCCGCGTGCCGAAAAGTCGCCGAGTCGATCGTTGATGCCGCCGCCGAACAAGCCCCCCGCCAGCGTCCCGCCGGGATTGGTCGCCGCCCCGCGCAACAACAGGCTCGGGATCAGCGGCCTTAGACGTTCGGCCTTGAGGCGCTGCAAGGTGGCCTGCACCAGCGCTTGCTGAGACGCCAGTTCCGGCCTGCGCGTCAGCGCAATCGGGATCAAGGCATCCAGTGGTTGTTCCAACGGCACAAGCGTCACTTGCAAATGCGGCGGCTCCATCGGCTCGATCAACGAGGCCGGATCGAGCCGTAGAATGCGCGTGAGCTCGGCGCTCGCCGTGCCGCCAGCGTTCGCGCGCCACCAGCACCGCTTGCCGGCGCTCCGCCAATTCCGCGCGGGCCCGAACCTCGTCGACCGGTGCCACCAACGCTTGCGCCAACTGACCGGTCCGCCGCACCAGGTCTGCCGTGCGCTCGGCCGCATCTTCGGCGCCTGCCAGTTCGCCACGCGCTTGCTGCACGTCGAAGTAGGCCTCGGCCACCGCCCGCACCGTGTCATTTTGCGATGCCTCCAGATCGGCGCGCCGCGCCCGCAGAACTTGGCGGACCGCTAATGGCTCGAAGATGGCGTCCGTGATGGCGAAGACCGCCGTCGGACCGGCGCCGATCATCAAGCTGCTTTTGCTAGTCCCAAAAACGTTGCCCGTGACGTCTTGCAGTTGCCCGTCATGCCGATAATAGTCGAGTCCCATCACCACGGTTGGCAGCCATAAAACCCGGGCGCGCTCGAGTTGAGCGATCGCCACCTGGATGCGCTCCGATGCCAACGCCACATCGAGCGGCCGCGCGTTCGCCAGCTTCAGGGCGCTCGGCAAATTGATGGGAAGCGGCTTGTCGGCTGATTCAGAAAGTGGCGGCGTGAAGGGAGTCGGCGGCGGATCAATTGTAATCTGAAAAAACTGGGGAAACGCTTCCGGTTCCACGATCGCGCTCGGCGGCCCCAGCTTGCGCCCTGCCGCATTGGCGCGTATGCACCGTGGCCCTGCGCAAACCGTCCTGAGGCGCGTATCAGGCAAAGCCATTGCCGCGAGCGCCAGCGCTACCAACCAGGGTTGCAACCGCTGGGCCATCATCCAACTCATTGTCGTGACGGATCACGCGCGTAGGCGTGTAAAGACCTACCGTTATTATCGGTTAGGCGGCGTGGAGAAGTTGAAGGGATTAAACAGCCCCGCGAGCAGTAAAAGAATCTCGTCACCAGGCTCCGCCTGGTGACGCACTGCTTGGCAGGCTCCGCCTGCACGAAAATCGCCCACGAGCGCGAACCTTTCCGGCAGTGTGGTCAGAAAACGAGGCGGAGCCTCATGAGCAGTGCGTGACCAGGCGGAGCCTGGTCACGAGACATAATGAGCCGCGCACGCAGTAAGCGGGTTTTTTATGCACGGCCAAAAACCCGCTTACTGCGTGCGCGGCTCCTTGGCTACTTCGCCGAAGTAACCTCGATCCGCGACCGCGACTTATAGCTCGCAATAATCGCCTCGCGCAGGCGTTCGCCATACACTTCTTGGACAAACGGTTTAACGTCCTCGAACTTCACATCTTTACCTTGCTTATTATCGACCGCCAGGATCAGATGGTAGCCGAACTGCGTGGCGACCGGTTCGCTCATTTGATACGGCTTGAGCGCGAACGCGGCCCGCGCGAACGGTTCCACCATGGCGCCGGCGCGGGGGAACCAGCCCAGGTCGCCCCCTTTTTCCTTGGACGGGCAAATTGAAACCTTCGCCGCCGCCGCGGCAAACGCTTTATTGGTCAGCCGCATCCGCTCCTGCTCACGGGCCAGGTTATCGGCAGTGGGCGGCAGTGCGGCCAGACCGCCCGCGACTTCCGCGTCGATCTGCTTGCGCAGTGCAGCCAGTTGCATCGGAGCCTGACTGGGATTCGCGGCGTCGGCCGCAATCAGAATGTGGCTGGCCCGCATTTGGCTGCCGTCGAACATGCTTTTGTTTTTCTCGAACATCTCGCGAAGCACCTTGTCCGTGCCCTGCTGCAGCACGAATTTATCCCAGCGGAGCGCTCCCGACAATTCACGCCGCAAATCGGTTTCCGTGAGAAATAGTCGTTTCAGGAGCATGGGAAACTCCATGCCGCCTTTCTTGGCCTCGCCTTTAATCTGGTCCACGCGGTCGTCCACTTCCTTGCCATCGACCGGAATTTTCAGTTGGGTCAGATACTGATCGACGAGCAAGTTATCGATTAGGTAGTTGAGAACGTCCTTTCGAACCATCGGCCAGTTTTTCGGATCCTCGCGCAAAAGCCCGCGAAAGACGGCCAATTCCGCGATCGGCTGGCCGTTGACCGTGGCCGCCACGACGGTGGCGGCCGGCGGCGGCGGCAACTCGGCTTCTTTATTGGACGCGGGCACAACGGGCGTCTGAGCGCCCAGCGAAGGAGCCGCCCAGCCCACGATCGAGTCAAAACGCACAATCTAGCGAACATGAATCCACCCTCCTTGGCCGGATAAATACGGGTATCTGGGCAGGCTCGCGAGGAACCTGTTCGTCAGCGCGACGCGGATTGTAACCAACGCGCCCGTCGGCGCCGAGACGAAGTTGCCCGACGGTGCCTGACAAAAAATCGTGGCCACGGATGGAACACGGATCAAACACGGATAAGGCAAAAAGAGTGGGGAATGCCAGCCGCCTGTCTTCCCGTGTTATCCGTGTTAATCCGTGTTCCATCCGTGGCTGATCTTTTTCGTGGAGCAAGTCGGGCATTGCGAAAGCGCGTTACGTCGCTTACAACAAACAAGTCGCTTTCCCGGAGTTCGCCGCATGCTCGCCAAGCTCAATACGTTCGCCCTGGTCGGCATCGAGGCGGTGCCGGTCGAGGTCGAAGTCGATACCTCCGCCGGCCTGCCCAAGACGATCCTCGTCGGCCTGCCCGAAGCGGCCGTGCGCGAAAGCGTCCACCGCATCGAACGTGCCCTGGCAAACCTCGGCTACGAGCGGCACTCCGGCCGCACCGTCATCAATCTGGCTCCCGGCTGATCTGCCCAAAGACGCCGGCGCTTTCGATCTGCCCATCGCGCTCGGCCTGCTCGTCGCCACCGGGCAGCTCCTGCCCGAGCAGCTCAAGGATTTCGCCACCGTCGGCGAATTGGCCCTCGACGGCAGCGTGCGGCCCGTCAAGGGCGCTCTGTCGATTGCCATGGCCGCCGCCGGCATTGCGCATCCCCAAGCTGCTCGTGCCCACGGCCAACGCCCGCGAGGCCGCCGTCGTCGAAGTCGTCGCCGTCTACGGCGTCGGCTCGCTCGGCGAGGCAGTCGGCGTCCTGTCCGGCCAGTTGCCCGCCGAACCCGTCGCGACCGATCTCGAAGAGCTGTTTGCCAAGCTCAACGTCTACGACGTTGACTTCGGCGACGTCCGCGGCCAGGAGTTCGCCAAGCGGGCCCTGGTCGTGGCCGCCGCCGGCGCGCACAACGTCCTGATGATCGGCTCGCCCGGGCACCGGCAAGACCATGCTCGCCCAGCGCCTGCCGACGATCTTGCCGCCGCTGACGCTCGGCCGAAAGCCTGGAAACCACGCGCATCTACAGCGCCCTGGGCCGGCTGCAACCGGACCAGCCGCTGCTGGCCACCCGCCCTTTTCGCTCACCGCATCACACCATCAGCGATGCCGGCATGGTCGGCGGCGGCAGCACGCCCGCGCCCGGCGAAATCTCGCTCGCCCACCACGGCGTCCTCTTCCTCGACGAGCTGCCCGAGTTCAATCGCCGCAGCCTGGAAGTCCTCCGGCAACCGCTCGAGCAGGGCTCGGTCACCATCTCGCGTGCCCTCAACTCCACCACCTTTCCCGCCAGCTTCATGCTGGTCGCCGCCATGAACCCGTGCCCCTGCGGCTACCTCGGCGACGCCCGCCACGCCTGCAAATGCAACCCGCTGCAGATCGAACGCTACATGGGCCGCATCAGCGGCCCGCTCCTCGACCGCATCGACCTGCACATCGAAGTGCCCGCCGTCCCTTTCCAGGAGTTGGCCGCCGTCACCGACGGCACCACCAGCGCCACGATGCGCGCAGCAGGTGCAAACCGCCCGCGCCCGCCAGCGCGACCGCTTCGGCGCCGACAGCTCCCGCCTCAATGGCCGCATGACCAGCCGGCAACTCCGCAAGTTCTGCGTCCTCGACGAAGCCGGCAAGAAACTTCTCCACACCGCCATGGAAAGCCTCGGCCTCTCCGCCCGCGCCCACGACCGCATCCTCCGCATGGCCCGCACCATCGCCGACCTGGACGGCGCCGAGCATCTCGAGGAACGCCACGTCTCCGAAGCGATTGCGTATCGGAGCCTCGATCGGAAGTTGTGGAAACGGTGATTCGGGGGACCGCGTCGATAATTTATGAGCCGCCTGTGTCAGCGCCTCAGAGCCGTTTATGATATAATCTTTGCGTAGGGAATTATGCGGAACGATTTCAAGGGAGGTCGTTATGACCATCATCGTGGAAGCTACTTATGAAAACGGTGTCCTCAAGCCGGCCCGGGCTTCCTCTGAAGGAGAATGAAAAGGTCGAAGTAACGGTGAAGTCATCTATGAGCCGAGTGCGACAAACAGCGGGCTTGATCGGCTGGACCGGGCGCCAGGAAGACGCCGATTTCGTCGCTCTCAGCCCAGAGCTCGATCCACAGGAATAACTATGATCTATGCCGACGTGCCCGCCGGCGCCGCGGTCTTCTTGGATGCCAACGTCTTAATCCACCATTTCGAGCCAAACGCCGCCTATGGACCAATTAGCACCGAGTTCCTCGAACGCATCGAAAACCAAGAAATTAGCGGCGTTACCGCCACTCACATTGTCAGCGAGGTCGCACATCGCCTGATGACGATCGAGGCGATGCAAACGTTCCGCTGGAAGCCGGCCGGTATCGCCGTGCGTCTTCGAAACCATCCGGGCCAGGTGCAAACGTTGAAACGCTTTCGCCAGGCCATCCAGGAAATCCCTTCCTTCGGAGTTCGAATTCTGACAATCGAATCTAGCTGGCTGGATAATGCCGCCGGCATCAGCCAGCAGACCGGTCTCTTACACAACGACGCGCTCCTTGTGGCTGTTATGCGCGCCCATGGCCTTGCCAACCTCGCGAGTGCCGATAGCGATTTCGATCGCGTGCCGGGAATCAAGCGTTATGCTCCGCTATGATAGCCCGGCACGCGGATTCCCGCCGTTCATTCGCAATCATTTCAATCGCACGCATCGATCTGATCCGGACCGGCCGCCGCCGGTATGCCGATGGCGTAGGCCAGCACCAGCTTGGCCGCCGCCAAGTCCCCGCCAAGCGCCCGCACAATCATGGAGGCGAAAATCTCGCGCACGATTTCAGGCGAGAATGCATCGTAGGCCGCCTGCCGCAAGACCGCGATGCGCGGGCCAAACGGATTGCCGGGACCACCCTTATTTCCCTTGGCGAAACGGCCGCGCCCGTCCCGTGCAGGCGGCGCCGCCTCGTCTTCCTGCCTGACCACATGCACGCCCGACGCTTCAAGCATTTTTTCACCGTTAGACCCGTTTAGTGACGGTGAACGGTCGACGCCAACACTATCCGTTACCGAAGTCCGGCACATGGCAAACCCCTCCGTGCGCACAATCAGACGCGCCGGTTAGCGTGCGCTGCGCGCACCGGCGCGAGGTCGTTTCGCCAATGCTAACGGGTGCGTTTGGGATGGGGGGAGAGCAGATTAGCATCCCCAGAATTGGTGCGCTGCAAGCGCCTGGACTCGCAAGAGAACTCCGGGCGCGGTCACCGTCGCCGCTGGCTTTGGTGGCCTGTGGATGATCTAATTGGGAATTAATCAAACTCCGGTATGGCTTCCCCACCGGCAATAGTCGCCATTGCGGGAATCACCGTGGTGCCGGCGGAATAATCCATGAAGCGGACCGAGCCGTCGCACAAGAGCCAGTTGCCGCCGCCGGAGTGGAAGCTCTTGGATTGACCACGCCGGCTAATCGTCGTTTTGCCACCAATGGTGATCGTGGCGCTGTCCGCCCACGTCAATCACAGCCCAGGCGATCCCGCCGGCACTGGAATTGTCAAATCCTGCCAGCACGATAGAGCCGTCCGGTTGGACAAGGAGGTTGGTCAGTTGGACCGGATTGCCCACGCCGAAGTCGATGATGCTTTCGCCGCCCGTGCCAAACTTTGAGTTCAGGTTGCCCTCATCCGTCAGGTCCGCGACGGCAAAATCAGTCTGGCCGGTGCTAATGTTGGTGACCGTCGCGGCTAGCACGACCGTGCCGTCAGGGGCGAAAGTGACGGTGGCCACGGTAAACGGCCCGGGTGCTGCAAGCGCGTAGTTCGCACCGAAGTCGGCGATGGTTTTGCCGCCAGTGCCAAAGTTGGCTTTCAATTGGCCGTCATCGTTCAACTCCGCCACTGCAAAGTCGGTGTGACCGGCTGTGTTAATAACCGTTCCCCCTAGGACGATGGTGTCGCCTGGCTGGACTGCAATGTTGGTCATAAATGGAAAATAGTTTGGCCCGAAGTCGACGAGGGCTTCGCCGCCTACGCCGAAGCCGGCATTTAGCCTTCCGTGCTTGTTCAACTCAGCGACCGCCATATAGGAAAGGGAACCATCGGCGCTAGAGGTGTTTGCCCCAAGCAGAATGGTCCCGTCCTCGTTAACGATGGCATGGGTGAGAAACGCATAGGGGAGGTTAGGACCAAAGTCGATAAGGGCTTTGCCGCCGTTGCCGAAGCTATTGTTCAAGTTGCCGTCTTTCGTCAGTTCAACAACCCCTACATCAACAAAACTAAAATCATTTGCGAAAGCATTGGCCGTCAATACGATCGCACCATTAGGCAGCACGGCCAGAGGGTTAACTGGGACTTGGCCATAGCCGGCTGAAGTCGGAGCCCATTGAATATTGGTGCCAAAAGGGTAAGGATCCAAAATTCTCTCGCCGCCGCTGCCGAAGTCCGGATTTAGATGGCCGTCCTTAGTCAGCCCCACCACCAAAGTCGGTATTCCTGTGCCCAGGTTATCGAGCTCAAATAGGCCCGTGTAGAGTACGATTTCGCCATCCGGCTTCACGACGAAGTCAGTCGCTCCGTATGCCGAATAACCCGCAGGTGCTGAGATTATGGTCTCCCCACCGTTGCCGAAGCTGCTTTTTAAGCTACCATTCTTGTTCAGTTCCGCCACATACACATTTCTAGCTGTGCCGATGCCTTCCACGACAATTGTGCCGTCACGCTGCACGGCAATATCGGCACCAAAAAGATCACCTAAGTCGCGGAGGGTCGCTACTCCGCCAGTGCCAAAATTTGAGTTGATGCTTCCGTCTTTTGTCAACTCCGTCACGACAAGGTCCACATTGTTACCGTGCTGGATAGTGCCGAGCAGCACGGTGTTTCCATCAGGTCCGAGAACGGCGTTAACGAGGCCTTGGGCGGGAATCACACCGGAGTTGTTTTGAGTTTTAGCGACGCTGGCCAAATGGGGATTCAGAACTCCGGCGGAGAGCAGATTGCGGTCCTCCAGAGTTTCCAATGTGGGTTGGAACGAGGCCTTATGGCCAAGCCGCGCCTGCGCTTTTGCCGAGGTTTTCGATTAGTTAGCGGGCTCCGAGCCAAGCGCCCGAACAATGATGAGAACGCCATGGATTTGTGCCTCCAAAGAAGAATTGGTCCGCAGTCATAAAAAGGCATCAATCCCAGCGCGAGACCGGGCGCAGAGCGATACCGAGAGCGCGATTTTGCCGACAAGGCAAAACCCGCCCGATGGTTTTTGGGTTAGGTTGCGTGAGATTATTTGACCGAAGCTCACAAGGCGTTTCAGAACCCCGATAGGGGTTACACCCCATAGCCCAGTTGGCTATAGAAAGGGTGGACAAAGGGGATGCCTCGAAAGTGGAATAGTGGTGTTCGGTGAACGAATACCGGTCCACGTACAGGAGGTCATCCCCATGAAGAGCAGAGCATATCGGGCAGTGGATGTCAATCGGGTTGAGCCGGAGTCGTGGTGGCGTGAGCGGGAGCAAGCGGTGGTGCATGCGGGCTTGGATATTGGCAAAGAAACGATCCGCTGCACCCTTCGATGGGGTGCGGATGATTTTGATCGGCCTTGGCATGTCCGCAATCCGTTTGATGTGGCCCGGCTTGTGGAATGTCTGCGTCAGGTCAGCTGCGGTCGGCGGTTGGTCGTGGCGCTGGAACCAACGGGTACTTATGGCGACGCGTTGCGGCAAGCGCTCGTTAAGGCCGATTTGGAAGTCCATCGGGTCAGTCCCAAGCAAGCGTCGGATTATGCGGAAGTGTTTGATGGCGTGCCTTCGCAGCACGACGGCAAAGACGCCGCGATAATCGCCGAACTGGCTGCCCAGGGACGCAGTTGGCCTTGGCCCATGAAAACGCCAAGCGAGATGGAGCAAGAGTTGGCTTATCAAGTGGAATGGATGGACGGTCAACGGCGCACAGATGATGCTATGGTGTGGCCGAGTGGAAGCGTTGCTAAGTCGGCATTGGCCGGAAGCGACGCGGCTTGTCCAATTAACATCGGGCACGCTACTCCGTTGCTTGGCGGAGCATGGCGGCCCGCGAGGCCTGGCGGGCGCAGTCGATGCGCTGAGCGTGCGTGCGCCGATGGTCACGTCAGTATTTGTCGGCGGAAAAAGCGCAAGCGCTCGTGGACAGCACCGGCAAACGGCCGGGGTGTCGATGGGTCGCTGGGACGAAGAGCGGCTGCGGCGTTACGCGCGGCAGATACAGCATTGCCGAGGCGAGATAGCGGCGGCGCGAAAACGTTTGCGTGCGTTAACGCGCGAGCATGCGGCGATTGGCGGCATGGGTGAGGTGGTCGGCGTGCCGACGGCGTGCGTTTTGTGGGTGGAGCTAGGCGATCCCAGTAGCTATCACTGCGGAGCTGCCTATCGCAAGGCGATGGGTTTGAACCTGGCCGAACGCTCGAGCGGCCAATGGCAGGGCAAGTTGAAAATCAGCAAGCGCGGCTCGTCGAAGGTTCGCCGTTGGTTGTATTTGGCGGCGTTGCGTTGGGTCAAGCAAGAGCCGGTGCATAGTTGGTACATGCAGCAAAAGGCGCTGCGGCGTGGCGAAGGCAAGCCGGCCGTGATCGGCGTGATGCGGAAATTGGCGTTGGCCTTGTACCGGGTCGGCGGTCGCGGGGAGAAATTCGATCAGAGCCAGTTGTATCAAGGTTTGGCGAGAGCATGATTCTGTTGGAGCCAAGCTCGAAAGCAATCCTCCAGGAAAGAAAGGAGCGGACTTCGACGAAGCAGCGAGACCGCCTTTGTTGCGCCACCTTCCACAAGAGACCCTTAGCGCCCCCAGGGGAGCGCCGAGCCCAGTATCGAGGGGCGTGACCGAGGCATCGGCGCGATCCTCCATGAAGCCAATTCGATGGTCGCTCTTGGCAACAAGGGCGATACATTCCAGGAAAAAGGTTAGGGTTAGCCGATGGCCAAAGTCCAGCAGAGGCGTTCGCCGCGAGTCGAAGGGACAGCTTGCAGAGCAATGATCGCATGAAGCGAGGACAAGGAAGGGCAGACCGCGACGCTGGGTGTGCTCGGACTGCGTGCTACGTGGCGCACGGCCAAAAATCCTCGTATCTATAGAGTCGCCAGCATCCCCGATGAAAACCTTCTTGCCACACATAGAAAAGGGTTGGTACTCCAACCATGGGATTCATGTCCGCGAGAAACCTACCCCGAAGGGGTTGCACAAAAAGATCTTCTGACCTCGCCTCTTCATTTGTGCAACCCCTTCGGGGTAGAAACTATTCCTTTTAGGTTTCCCAGGGTTGGAGTACCAACCCTGGGCTGTGGGATGTAACACCTTCGGTGTAAAGACCTACGTTTTAACATTGCGCTCCGTTGGGGCTAAATCTGGATCCGTGCGTTACTCCTTGACGCCCAGCAGCTTGGCCGCTTCGGCGCGAAAGCGGCGGAGCTCGGCACTGTTCGGTTCGTTGGCGTTCATCCACTGGACGGCCCGGTCGTATATCTGGCGCGCGTCGTCCTTGCGATCAAGACGCCATTTGGCCATCGCCACGAAGAACCAATCCCAGCCGCTGCCACCCATGCTAAGCTCCATCGCTTTATCCATGGCATCGAGCGACGCTTGCCAGTCACCGCCCCGGTAATGGGCCGTCCCAAGAGTGTTCCAATACGTCCCAACTTTCGGCGCGAGCTTGACCGCTTTCTTTGCCAATTCAACCGCCGCTTGAGGATCGCGAAAACGCTGGTCGGCATGAGTCGCCAGGCGCAGGCGCGGTCGTTAAGGAGTTCGGGATTCCTGCCAATCAGCTCCTTGGACTTGGTGTGAGCGTCAAGCGCCTTGTCCTTTTGCCCCAGTATGGCATAAGCCTGGCTTCGACTGAGCCATGCTTCTGAATCCATGGGGTTCGTTTTGAGATACTTGGAAAAATCGGCGAGCGCCTTTTCTGTTTGCCCAAGCTCCAGATAGACGCGACCTCGGTGATTCAGCGCTGGCGCAAAATTGGCGTCGAGCTCGATGGCTGCCGAGTAATCAGTAATTGCTTTTTCCAGTTGTCCCGTCTGATGATAGACGAAGCCGCGCGCTGCCCGCGCCATTGCGGCATTGGGTATCAGCTTGATGGCGTTGGAAATATCGGCCAGCGCCTTGTCGAATTGGCCCATGTTTCCATAAGCCGCGCCGCGGTTGCTCAACGCCTCGGCGCTGCTGGGGTCCAAGTCGATGACTTTAGTCCAGTCGGCCACCGCTTCACGCCACCGGCCCAACAATCGATAGACGTTGGCTCGATTCATATAAACAGGGCCTGCTTTACCGGGGTCCAGTTTGATGGCCTCGGACAAGTCGGGCAAGACTTTTTCCAGCCGGCCCAGCTTCCCATAGGCGTTGGCCCGGACAAGCCAGACGCGTGCCCTCGTGGGAGCCAGGGCAATGGCTTTGGCGTGATCGGCAAGGGCCTTGTCCCATTTGCCCAGGTCTTCATGCGCAAGGCCGCGGTTGCTCCACGCCGGTGCGAAATCGGGATCCACGGCGATAGCCTGGGAGTAATCGGCAATCGCCTTATCGAATTCCTTAAGCTCTCTATAGGCGTTCCCGCGATTGCTCCACGCCGGCGCCAACTTGGAATCCAGAGTGATCGCTTTAGTGCAAGCGCTAACCGCATTGCCCCATTGGCGCAGTTGCTGGTGGAGATTGCCTCGATTGCTCCACGCCAGCGCGAACTTGGGATCGACGCTTGTGGCCTTCGTGAAATCCAGCAGCGCCTTGTCCAACCGACCCGAGCTTTCGTAGGCGTTGCCTCGATTGACCCACGCTTGCGCGAACACGGGATCAAGGTCGATGGATTTCGAGTAATCCGCAATTGCCTTGTCCCATTGCCGTAAATCGGCGAACGCGATACCGCGGTAGTACCAACCGGCCGCTCCCTTGGGATTAAGCTCGATGGCTTTGGAAAAGTCGGCGAGCGCTTCATCCATTCGTTGCAAGTTCCGGTACGCGAGCCCGCGCCAGCGATGCGCGGGGCCGTGCTCTGGCCGCATCGCGATGCAGCCGCCAAAAACCCTGGCAGCTTCTCTAAAATCCTCCGGCTTCCGACCTAAATCGCACAGGCAAGTGCCCAGCCACATCATGGACCAGAAGTGCGCTGGCTCCAGGCGCAGCCCCGCGTCGAACGCTTTGATCCCCTCGGCGAGGTTCCGCGCGTAAAAAGCCGACTGTCCTAGCAGAAAATAATCGTAGGCGATTGTCGGGGGGGTCGTGCGTGCCAGCTCCCGGTCGGCTGCTGTCAGCTCTACCTGTCCCATGGCTTCGTGGCAGTCGGCACGCAGTTTGTAGAACCCTTGCGTTAGCGGTCCAGCACTTGCGGCGCCCCGTAAATAGGTAAACGCACGCTGGGCGGCCAACTCCCCAGAAAGGTGTTCCCCCAAGCGATGGTCTTCATGCCGCAGCAGAAGATCGTTTGCCAACCAAAGCAGCGTCTCATAGGCAATCCGGCGAACTTGCTCCACCTGGTTCTTGCCCAGAACGCCATGCTCTAGCTGCGTACACCAGTCCTCTCGCTCGAGAATTTCGTATCTGGCAAGGGCTTCGACTAGAAGAGGAATCGCGCGGGCCGGCTGGCGCTCATTGTACCGGTATGCCGCCGTTGGCCGACTGCCCTGCTGGCCGACCACCATCACCGCAGCGGCGTGCCCTTCCACATTCCGGATTTCCTCATCATGCGCGAAGTCAACTGAGCGCAGAAAGTTTTGCCACCGATCCAACTCCGCCATGAAGGCCTCAACTTCGGAGGCCAGGCCAAGGAATGCCTCGTGATCGTTGCCGATCAAGCTTTTGGCCACATCCAACTGTTGGCGAGCCTGGTTTGGTTGGTTCTGATCCAACAAGATGCGGGCCGCTGTCAGAGAACCCTGCACTTGGCGTGTCGTCTCTGCGTGCCGCCCCGCGCGGTCATATAATACCCAACCGATGCTACCGATGAGGGCAAACAGTGCCCCCGTTACTACCGCTCCCACCACAAAACCCGCACGATGCCGCCTAACATACTTCCGCAACCGATACCCCGCCGAAGGCGGGCACGCCTCCACCGCTTCATCCTTCAGATAGCGCTCAACATCCGCCCCAAAAGCACTCGCCGTCTCGTAACGCCGGTTGCGATCCTTGTCCAGCGCCTTCATCACGATCCAGTCAAGGTCGCCGCGCACCAGGCGAGAGTTTCGCCGGTTCGGTTTTTCGTTGGCCGGCGATGGTTTCCAGAGTAGGTCCCGCCTGCCGGGCGGGACCTGGGGCGGCAGCGGCTTTCGGTTGATCGCCGATAGGGGAGTCAGCGGTGCGCGGGCGGAGGTCCCGCTCGGCAAGCGGGACCTACTTAGCCGCGTGCTGGGCGTCGGCGGCTCCTCCTCGCGGATGATTCGGCGCATCTCGTCGTAACCCGCCGTGTGCAGCCGTTCCTTGTCGAACGGCGTCGTGCCGGTCAGCAGCTCGTATAGCAGGACGCCCATCGAGTAAATATCGCTGCGGGTGTCGACATCGACGTTGCTGAGGGCGGCTTGCTCAGGAGACATATAGAGCGGCGTGCCGATCATCTGCGCGAAGCCGGTGAACAGCGTCTTGTCGGTAAGCTGCTGGCCCAACGCCTTGGCGATGCCGAAGTCGATGATCTTCACGAGCGGCACGCCGTCCTGGATGGTCACCAGCACATTCGACGGCTTGATGTCGCGGTGGAGGATGCCTTTCTGATGCGCGTGCCGGACCGCCCGACATACATGGCCAAATAGCTCCAGCCGCTCTTTAATCGGCATCTGGTTCCGGTCGCAGAACTCGGTGATCGCAATGCCCTTCACCAACTCCATGACGAAATAGGGACGACCAGTAGGTCCCGCCTGCCGGGCGGGATCTGGGGCGTCAACGGGCGACACGTCAGGTCCCGTCCGGCAGACGGGACCTACGGTGCCCGCATCCAGCACTTTCGCGATATTCGGATGGTCCATGAGCGCCAGGGCTTGGCGCTCGGCTTCGAAACGCGCGATGACTTGTGGGGTGTCCATGCCCGGCTTCAAGATTTTCAGGGCCACCTTGCGGCGGATGGGTTTCGTTTGCTCGGCCATGAAGACGACGCCGAAGCCGCCTTCGCCGATCTGTTCCATGAGCTTGTAGGGGCCGATCACGGTGCCGGGGGCTTCAATGGGCGCGGCGTCAACGGTGCCGGCCCAACCGGCGGGGGGCTTCGAGGAAGCTTTCCGCCGTCTCGTAAACGCGCAATAGCTCCTCCACTCGCAGGCGCAGGGCCGGATCGGTGGCGCAGGCCTCGGCGAGGTAGACGCCGCGTTCGGCGCCGTCCTCGATTTGAAACGCCGCAATAAAAATATCGCGCTCGCTCATCGCCGGTCCCCTGGTAGAAGCCACTACTAAACAGTGCGCTTTTTGGTTGCCGATCGCGCAAACCATTTTCAGGATTTTGAAGCGTCGCCCTGGATATGGTGCAGCAGCCAGGCCCGGGCGTAGGCCCACAGGGAGTCGGCGGTGCGCGGCGAGACGGCCAGGGCCTCGGCCGCCTGCTTGACGGTCAGCCCCCCGAAATAGCGGAGCTTGACCAGTTCGGCAGCCTGCGGATCAACCGCCGCGAGTTGCGTCAGGGCTTCGTCGAGGTCCAGCAGATCGTCGGCCGCCTCGGGCGCGGCGACTTCGCAGTTGTCGATATCAATCTTGGTTTGCCCCTGGCCGTGCTTGAGCCGCCCCTTGCGGCGGGCGTTGTCGACCAGGATGCGGCGCATGGCTTCGGCGGCAGCGGCGAAGAAGTGGCCCCGGCTGTTCCACTGCGTTCCCTCTTTATCCGCGCCGGCACAGAGTCGAAGATATGCCTCATGGACCAGGGCGGTGGCCTGAAGCGTTTGGCCGGGACTCTCCTTATCCAGCTTTTGCGCCGCCAACTTCCGAAGTTCGTCGTAGACCAGCGGTAGAAGCTGCTCGGAGGCGCGCGGATCGCCCCGGTCGATCGCGATAAGGACTTGGGTAACAGCGCTCATGGCTAATGAGAATAAGGGCGTAGGAGGCGAGTAGCAAGCGAAAAGCGTCGGTTACCTCGCCCCGTCCGTCATCGCTTCCTCCTCCTCCAGCCAAAACGCCAAATCATCCTTGTTCAGCCGCGTCGCCAGTTCGCACCCATGGCGCCAGCCTTTGCCGTCGGGGGTCGTGTTGACCACGCGGGCCAGCAGCGGGGCGCGGCCGGAGGACAGGGGCTCGACGATGAGCAGGGTGTCGATGTGGAAGTCTCTTTCAAGATAGACGCTGATGCCGCCCGCGGAAATGTTGCGGATGATGGCGAATTGCGTGACGGCTCGCTCTTGGCCTTCCATGCGAACGCGGGCCTGGCACTTGCAAAGGGCGCGGGCGGTGGCACGCCGCTCGGAGCTGGGCTTGTCCTTGAGCTTCGCCTGGCGGCGCGAATTCCAGTATCTCATGCTCGACGCGGCCTTTGCCCTTCTTCTTCGCTTGATACATGAGGGCATCGACTCGGCGAATCATGAGGTCGATGTCGCCCATCTTGCAGCCAAAAGTGATGGCGCCGATGCTGAAAGTCACCGGCCAGCCCTGGCGGGTCATTTCTTGCGCCGAGCACTGTTTGCAGGCGATTCAAGAGTGCGAGTGCCCCCTCGGCGTCGATCTCGGGCATGAGCAGCGCGAACTCATCGCCGCCGAGCCGGGCGAGCAAGTCCGAATTGCGCAGATGGAGGTGAATCGTCTTGACAACCTGTGACAGAGCGGCATCGCCGACCGCATGGCCGAACTTGTCGTTGAGATATTTGAAATTGTCGACGTCGAAATAGGCAAGCGTCAGGTGCCGCGAGGCGCGATTAGCGCGTTCACACTCGATTTCGACAGCTTCGTAGAAAGTCCGGCCATTGGCGGCGCCGGTGAGCGGGTCAGTGCGGCGCGAACAGGTGCTCGCGTAGCACGGCAGTGTGCAGGCGCGAGACGAGACTCGAGGTTAGGACGAGCGTGCCGAAGCGAACGACGCCGTTCCAGATGCCGGCGACGGCGGGAATCATCGGGTTTTCGATGCAATCGACCCAATGCCAGGCAACAGCGCCGGCCAGCGCAAGGATGATGCCGGGTGCGAAGCCGCTCCACCAGGCGCAGATGGCGACGGGGATCAAATAGAAGATGCCGAAAGACAGGTAAGGGCCGGTGCCGTAATCCAAGATGGCGATGAGCGCAACGAGAACCAGGCTGCCGAGGACCAGAAGCGTCCCGCGCAATCCCTTCATGAAAACCAACCATTCCTCGCCGTCGCCCAACGTGGGCAAGGTGAAGGTTTGGCCGGTCAAGTGCTTTGGAACCGCGGGTGAATCCGTGCTCATCACTCTTTTTCCATCGAGAAGATAGTCGCCTTCCGCTCCGCGAAAGGCCGTGCTTTCCGATAGCGAAAGCCGACATCAATCGTCGCCAATGAGCAAGCATAGCTCACGTTTTCGCAAAGAAATAAATTGCTGCGTATTTTTGTGTAGAGAGATGCGCATTTGCGGAATGGTGCGCCAAGCGCGGCACTGCGTCGTTAGCGTAGCTTATTATGCGCTCAGGTGCAAATGGTGTTTATCGTTTAGCCGCGATGCGCAGCGGAGCGTGTTGGCAGAAATGCTAGCCTCGCTCCGCTGCGCGTCGCGGCTAAACGTTAACGAACGCCGGCTTTTTTCACGGGTTCCGGGGCAATCTCACGCAAAGCGCGCTGGGCCGATTCGCGAATGAGGCGATTGTCGTCTTTGGCCTTTTCGTTGAGCGCGGCCACGGCGCCTTTGGCGGGCGGACCGATCCGGCAAAGCGATTCAATGACGGACTGAAGGAAGCGGCGCCGTTCCTCGCTGACATCGGCGGCGCTGGACCATTTCCCTTTTAGCAGATCAGCAAGAACGGGAACCACCAGGTCGGCGTTTTTGGCGATGCCCCAGAGGGCTTTGGCGCCTGCCAGACGAACCGCGGTGTTTTTGTCGCTCAGCACCTTGGTCAGGGCCGGCACCGCAGCCGCCGCCGCTTCGCCCATCCCGCCCAGCGTTCGGGCCGCCTTTTCGCGCGCGATCGGCTCACTGGCACCCAGCGCCTCGATCAAGGCCGGCACCGCGATGGGACCGCTCTTGCGCAAGGCGGTCTCGGCGTAAAGCGATTCTTCCAATTGCTTGGCACATAACTGGATCGCTTTTTCCTGCGTCAAGCGCAGTTGCTCCAGCCCCGCCTTCGCCAGGCGCAGCAAGTCTTCATCTTCCTCTTTGAGGGCGGCCGTCAAGGCCGGCACCACATCCAGGTCCGTCTTGGAACACCACGCCAGCGCTTCGGCAGCGGCCTTGCGCAGGGCCATGTTTTGATTAGCCACCAGCGTCTTGGTGACGTGGGGCAACAAGCCGCGGGCATCGATTTTCAGCTTGCACAACGCAATCGCAATCTGCATGCGGCTATTCTGATCGTCCATCGGCAACAGCCAAAGGTTGGTCAGCGCCGTGCGCACGCGGTGATCGGCGCAGCCGATCTCGCCCAGGGCGCGGGCCACGCGCGCGGCCAGCGGCACGCGGCATTCGGGCGTGAGCACTCCGATCAGCGCATCGATGGCAACTTTGGCCTCTTTGCCGATCTTGCCCAGCGCCGTCGCGGCGGCCTCTCGAATGCCGTCGGACGTTCCCGCTTCCAATAACTCGGTCAATTGCGGCACCACCGATTCGGCACGCGCTCCCAGATGACCCAATATAACCACGGCTTCTTGCCGCACCAACGGCGGCTTGGCCTCGCCGTTTTGCCCTTTGGGCAACTGATGGCGAAGCGTTTCGATGAGCGTGTTGACTATTTTCGCCGGCGCATTGACCCAATCGCGTTCATCCTGCTGTTTGAGGGCCCGAATGGCGTTGCGCCGCGCGGGCTCATCGCCCTTGATAAGTGCTTGGATATGGCTTTGGACTTGTGCTTGCTCAATCATACGCAATCCTGTTCACACGGAACCCCGCAAACCTCATTGTACAGGCTTTTCACGCGATTACAACTTGTTCCGCATGCCAACTCTTCGATAAAATCGAGAATTTTTCACTGGCGAAGCGCTGGCAAACACCCCAAAATAAAGGGGCCCGCCCTCGATTCCCCAGACATTCACGGAATTTGGCTCATGGCAAGGTATTCGTTGATAATCGTGGCTCCTCTAATTGCCGCCTTGCTCGTCGGCACGGCGACCGCCCAAGAGGCCAGGCGAAGCAAACGCCGAACCGCGGAAAACTCCCAGGCGACCGATCCCAACGCACTGCCCGTCACCAAGCTGGCCCCCGCCAAGCTGATCCCCAACCTCTGCCTGCTCAAATACCAGGTCACGACCGAATCGCCCGAGTGCCAGGAGTTTTTCGATCAAGGGCTCGGCTACTTCTATTCCTATGTTTGGATGGAAGCCGCACGTTCGTTCGAGATGGCGACCAAATATGACCCCAACTGCGCCATGGCCTGGTGGGGCCTGTCGCGCGCCATTGAAAAATGGGGCAAAGGCCAGCATACCGTGGCTCTCAAGAAAGCCCAGGAGCTCTTAGCCCATGCCAGCCACCGCGAGCAGTTGCTCATTAACGCGCGCCTCAAGGAAAAAGGCATGAGCGCCGGCGTGACACCCGCCAACCGCAAAAAGGAAGCCATCAAAGCCCTTGACGAGTTGCTGACGCTGTTTGACGAGGACGAGGAAGGTTGGTTCTACCGGGCTCAGTTAGCGGACGGCACCAACGGCGGCGTGCCCTTTTACAAAGCCCTGTTGCGGCTCAATCCGCTGCATCCCGGCGCCAATCACGAGTTGGTGCATCATTATGAGAATATCCGCCGCCCCGCGCTAGGCTGGACCAACGCGGTGCGCTACCTTCAGTCGTCGCCGGGCATTCCGCACGCTTTTCATATGCAGGCCCATTTAGGCATGCGCCTCGGCAAATGGGACAAGACGACCGAATGGTCGGCCCACGCCATCGAGTTGGAGCGCGCTTATCACAAAGACCAAAACGTCAAGCCGGCCGACGATTTCCAGTTCTCGCATCACCTCGAAACGTTGATGCTCGCCCTCACTCATGATGGCCGCTTCGCCCAGGCCAACCAATTGCAAAAGCTGTGCGAGGGGTATAAATACAAGCACACCATGCTTTGGTTTCGCCTCCATCTCGCCGAGCGCGACTACGACACCGCCCTCAAACTCGCCGACGGCTTCGCCAAAAACGACAAGCTCACGGCCGCTTACTTACGGGCCTTGGTCTATTTGAAAAAAGGCGACGCCGAGCGCGCCGCTCCCGAAGTTGCCGTGCTCCAAGAAGGCTACCAAGCCAAACGCAATGACCAGGAGTTGGCGTTTCGACTCTGGGAAACGCAGGGAACGTTAGCCTGCATGCAAGGGGGCGCTGATGGCGGCCTCAAGCTGCTCGCCAAGGTCGTGGAGAAAACCAAGGACGATTTCCGCCATCACGCCTGGGGCCATGGCGCCTATTACATGGAAGCATGGGGCGACGCGGCGCTCAAGGCGGGCCGGCTCGACGTGGCTGAGGAAGCTTTTTTGGAGGCCCTGGCGCACGATTGGGGTTCGGTGCACGGCGCCTTGGGCATGCAAGTCGTCTGCGAACGCGAGGGCCGCAGCGAGGAGGCCCTGCGCTTCGCCGAACTGGCGGCACGCTACTGGCGCCGCGCCGACGCGGGCTGCCTGCAAATCGAGCTGGCTGACAAACGCGACGAAGCGGCATCCGTCAATGCAAACGCGCTTGCTGCGCCATTAAAAGAGCCGCGCACGTGGGTTGGTGGCACGCCCTGAGGTACGCCGAAGGGCGTGGTCGCTGCGAAAGCCACGCCCTTCGGCGTACCTCAGGGCGTGCCACCCAATAATTGGAGGCAGACAATCCATGCGAACATTATCAATACTCTCCTTATTCCTGTGCAGCACGCTGGCCCTCGCCGACGAACCCTGCAGGTCCGGCTTGCACGAAAACCAGCGGCCCGGCCCTTATACATCGCTGATATCGGTCGGCCCGCAACGCGGGCAGCAGCATTGCTTCATCTGCGAATCCGCCGCCCGGCCCATGGTGATCGTTTTTGCCCGCGACTTGAGCGCCCACTCGGCAAGCTGGTTGCCAAGCTCGACAAAGCGCTCATCGCATACAAAGGGGCTGAGTTGCGCGCCTGGGTCACTTTCCTTGCCGACGATCAGGTGAGCCTGGATCCCAAGGTCGTCGCCTGGAGCAAAAAGCACTCCACGGGCACGGTGCCCCTGGGCATCTTTGAGGATCCAGCCGGACCCCCGACTTACCTCTTGGCCCGCGATGCCGACGTCACCGTCCTCCTCGCCGTCAACCAAAAAGTGGTGGCCAACTTCGCCTTTCGCCAAGGCGATCTCAATGACGCCGCCATCTTCGAGATCATGAAGACACTGCCCAAAATCGCGAGCGGCAAATAGTAGCTTGGACTGTGGGGCACGTTTCCAACGTGCCCGCTGGACCGCGGCACGTTGGAAACGTGCCCCACGGTCGCTTCGTCTTTCGATACCACCAGCGCGAGGCACGACGCCACGATAACAAACATGGAGGAACGGCTCTTTTTAGGAAGCGACACCTTTCCATGCGATCCACGACCCTGCTTCGCTCGTTGAGCGCCTGCGCGCTCCTTCTCTTGCTGACGCCTTTTGGCCATGCGCAAAACCCGCCCGCTATTGATCCAGCCATCGCCAAAGAAATCGACGATCTCACGGATCGCCTCCAAAAACTGCAAGCCAAGCTGAAAAGCATCAAAGACACGCAGACCTCGCCCACCAAGCCGGCGGGCACCACAGACCTTCTTCCTTCCCACCTCGACAAACTGCTCACCTGGCGCTCCATCGGCCCGGCCAACATGGGCGGACGCATCACGGCGCTGGCCGTTTATGACGCCGACCCGACCTGCTACTACGTCGCCACCGCTTCCGGCGGATTGCTCAAGACCGTCAACAACGCCTCCACCTTCACGCACCAATTCGACCACGAAGCACCGTCTCGATCGGCGCGGTGGCCGTCGCCGCCGACGCAACCGCGACCTCGTCTGGGTCGGCACCGGCGAGGCCAACCCGCGCAACAGCGTCTCCTTCGGCGACGGCGTCTATCTCTCGACCGACGGCGGCAAAACCTGGCAGAACAAGGGGCTCAAGAAGTCGTATCAGATCGGCAAGATCGTCATTCATCCCAAGGATCACAACATCGTCTATGTCGCCGCCCTGGGCCGACTTTATGGCCCCAGCGACGAACGCGGCCTTTACAAAACCACCGACGGCGGCAAAACCTGGCAGCGCGTCTGGTTCCTCGACGACAAGACCGGCGTCCTTGATATCGCCATGAACCCGACCAACCCGGACATGCTCTTGCTCACCGCCTGGGAACGCCGCCGCGATGAGTTCGACAGCTTTCTCGGCGATGCCAAGGTTCCGCCCGCCGCCGACATGTATGCCCCGGTCAAGGCCCACGCCCCAGGCAGCGGCATCTATAAGTCAAGCGACGGCGGCGCCACCTGGACGCGGGTCACGCATGGGCTCCCCAACGCCAACCTGGGCCGGATCGGCCTCGACTGGCAGCGCAAGAATCCCAAGGTCGTCCTCGCCATCGTCGATTCCGACGAGGCCGGCACGGGACTGGCCCCGTCCAAGGGCTTTCTCGGCCTACGCCCCGAAAACACCTCCGAGGGCGTTCGCGTCGCCGACGTGCAAAAAGATAGCCCCGCCGCCAAGGCAAAGCTGGCCAAGGGCGATCGTCTCCTAACGCTCGACGGCAAGGACGTCAAGAAAACCGACGACTTTCTGCTGGCCCTCCAGCCCCGCAGCCCCGGCGACAAAATCAAGCTCGCCTACCAGCAGGGCGACAAAAAAGAAACCGCGGAGATCACTCTTGCCGACCGACCAGGCACCGGCGGCAAGGGCAAAAAAAACCGCGGCACCCTCGGCGTCCAGGTGGAGGAGACCGAGGACGGCGTCATCCTCACCGAGATTAGTCGAAGAAGGCAGCGCCCACAAAGCCGGCCTGAAGGTTGGCGATGTATTGCTCAGCCTGGATGGCCACGAGATCGGCACCATGCCGATACTGTTCAAGACGCTGCAGGCCAAAAAAATCGGCGACAACCGTGAAGCTGGCCTACCAGCGCGGCGGCGCCAAAAAAGAAGTCGACGCTCAAACTGGAAGGCCCCGTTACGCCGCCCGGCCGTCCCTTCGCCGGCCCGCTCGGCGGCCAACAGGCCAACGTCCAGGATCTGCAAGGCCCCGATAGCAACAACACCGGCGGCATCTATCAATCCACCGATGGCGGCGACTCCTGGACGCGCATCAACAGCCTCAACGAACGCCCGTTCTATTTCTCCGTCGTCCGCGCCGATCCGAAAGACGAGAAGACGATCTATGCGCTCGGCATGAGCCTTTACCGCAGCACCGACGGCGGCAAGACCTTTTCCGCCGACGGCATCAACAACGGCGTCCATTCCGACCTGCACGACCTCTGGATCAATCCCAAGGACAGCCGCCACCTGCTGCTCGGCACCGACGGCGGCATCTATGTCAGCTACGACCGCGGCGCCCACTGGGAGTCGCTCGATTATCTGGCCCTCGGGCAGTTCTACCACGTCGCCGTCGACACCCGCCGGCCTTACCGCGTCTACGGCGGCCTGCAGGACAACGGCAGTTGGGGCGGGCCGTCGCAAACGTTGCGGCCCAGCGGCCCGACCAACGCGGACTACCAGTTCGTCCAGGGCGGCGACGGCTTTGTCTGCCGCGTCGATCCCAAGGATCCCGGACGTCGTCTATTCCGAAAGTCAAAATGGCAACATGTTTCGCCGCAACCTGCGCACCGGCGAGGGCAAAGTCCTGCGCCCCAAGGCGCAGGGCCGGCAGCGGCAAATATCGCTTCAACTGGAACACGCCGTTCATGCTCTCGAGCCACAACTCGCGCATCTTCTACGCCGCCGGCAATTACGTCTTCCGCTCCGTCAAGCAGAGGCGAGGACCTGCAGATCATCTCGCCGGAAATCACCCGCACCAAGCACGGCAGCGCGCACGGCCCTGGCCGAATCGCCGAAAAACGCCCGATGTGCTCTGGGCCGGCACCGACGACGGCGCCGTCTGGCTCACGCGCGACGGCGGCAAGACGTGGACCGACCTGTCCGCCAAGCTCAACGCCGCCGGCCTGCCCGGCCCGCGCTGGGTCGCGAGCATCGAGGCCTCGCGCGCCGTCACGGGCCGCTGCTATGTCGTCTTCGACGCGCACCGCTCCAACGATGACGAGCCGTATGTCTTCGTCACCGAAGATTACGGCCAGACGTGGAAGTCGCTGCGGGCCAACCTGCCGACGGGTCCCGACGCGCGTCTTGCGTGAGGACATGCACCAATCCCGACTTGCTTTACCTGGGCACCGAGTTCGCCCTGTTCGCGTCGATCAACCGCGGCGCCGACTGGTTCAAGATCAACGGCGCAGCCCTGCCGACCGTGGCCGTTCACGAAATTGCCCAGCCGACGACGGCCAACGAGATCGTCGCCGCCACCCATGGCCGCAGCTTGTGGGTGCTCGACGTGACGACGTTGCGCCAACTCAAGCCGAGCACGCAAGGGACAGGCCGCGACGCTGTTCGCACCCGACACCGGTCACGCGCTGGCAACTCGATTTCACCCACGAAGGGATGTTCCGCACCGGGACGCGCCACTTCGTCGGCCAAAACCCGCCACGCCAGGCCGTCTTCGATTTTTACTTGCCCACCAAAGCGGCCAAGGCTGTCACTCAAGATCATCGATCCTACCGGCAATCTGGTGCGCGAGCTCGACTTGGCCAAGGAAAAAGAGCCGGGCATGCACCGCATCGAATGGGACCTCGTGAGCGGACCGGCCCCCAAAGGCGGCAAAACAAAAGAGTCCAAGACGCCGCTACACGCCCTTGGGTCAACCCGTCAAACCCGGCACTTACATCGTGGTGCTCGACGTGGATGGCACAGCCAACCAACGACTGCTTACCGTCGAAGCGGATCCCAGAACCAACCGGGCGGGCACCTTGACCGATGAAGCCGAAGATATGCGCCGCTGGATGCGTCAGCAGCCGTGAGATGTAATAGAAACGACAAGCCGCGGGTTGAGGTACTCCGAAACCCGCGGATATTTGTTTACCCACTTCCGCGGGTTTCGGAGTACCTCAACCCGCGGCTTGGAGTGTCAGCGCTGCGGATCGGCGATGAGCACGCTATGATTGGCGACGGGCGGCTCGTGGCGGCCGGTCGATCGAGGCGTGGCGGCAAGCCGGCGTTGCTCCGAAGTGCCCGAAAGAACAAGATGCACGCTCAGCTCCTTGCCCTGACGCGCGACTTGCACAACCACTTTATCCCCGGCATGGCTATCCCATAGTGCCCGCTCCACATCGAAGGCGTTGGCGATGCGGCGGTCGCCGATCGCGACGATTTCATCACCCTTGCGCCAACCCTTGCCGCGCGTCGCTCGCGGCGATGACGACGTGCTGACGCGCCCGGTTGCCGCCACGATCTTCTCCTCGAAGCGCAGACCATGCGCGACGCCGGCAATTCTGACGCTGCTCAAGTGGGTCATCAAGACGTGCTTGACCGTGTCCGCGTTGATGGCAAACGCGATTCCTTGAGCGCCGTCGCGGAGCGCGACGTTGATGCCGATCAACTCGCCGTTGATGTTGAGCAAGGGCCCGCCGGAATTGCCGGGATTGATGCCGGCGCTGGTCTGAATCAGTCCGGTGAGCGTGGCCCCCGAGGGCATGGTGATCTCGCGCTCCAGGGCGCTGACGATGCCGGTCGAAACCGTGTCCGTGTAGCCGAACGGATGGCCGACCGCGATCACCGTCTCGCCCACCATGAGATCCCCGACGGGCGCCAAGGCGAGCGCTTGCAGCCGGCCCGGTGGGCGAATGCGCAGCACAGCCAGGTCTTGAGCGGCTTCACCCCAGACGAGTTCGGCGGCGAGTTCGGTGCCGTTATGCAGGCGGATGCGGATATCGTGGCTGGCGCCGATGACGTGCCGATTCGTGACAATGTACCCGCGCTCGTCGATGATGACGCCGGTGCCGACCGTGTCCTCTGGCGGCATTGGGGCGAGCGGATTTGATGGTGACGATGGCTTCCTTGGTTTTTTGCACGGCGTCGACGATCGGATTGCGGCGCGGGTACGGCGTGGATTGGATGTCCTGGCCGCGAACCGGACCGGTGACAACGAGGCAAAGCGATGCCCAAGCGGCAAGCGAACGGATGCGCATGCGACGAATCCTGCTGGGGAGTGGCAATTGACAAAAGATTCGGGTGGGGTCAGCCCGGCCGAGTCGAGGGCGCTCTAGCTTACAAGGATATGTAGCTTACAAATATGCTCGCGGTAGCGAAGAAGCGGATTTTTTTGGCTGGGCGGGTTGTAGGCGTCACGCCGATTGGATCGGATAGCGATCAGTGCCCGGTTCGAGCGGGATAGCCGGCATGCGTAAGACGATGCAGCGGTTGCGGCCCGTGCTTTTCGCCTGCGACAAGGCGGTCGCGGCGAGGTGCCGAATTTGCTCATAGTCCACTTCCATGCCGTCATCGGCGACCGCGAAGCCGATGCTGACGCGCACGGGGATGGTCGTGTGCACGGGATTAATGGCATCCTTATACGTGAACACGTTTTTTTCGACGTTGGAGCGGATGCGCTCGCCCAGGATATTGGCGCCTTCGATGCCGGTCTCGGGGGCGACCACCAAGAACTCCTCGCCGCCGATGCGTCCCAAGGAATCGACGGTGCGCAGCGAGTTCTTGAGAACGTTGCTCAAGTCGATCAACACTTTATCGCCGCCCGAGTGGGTGTGGCGCGTGTTGATGTCCTTGAAGTGATCCACGTCGATAAGGCCGACGGACAACGGGCCGGGGTAACGGTCGCGGCGGCGCAACTCGCGCTCGCCCAGGCGATCGATGGCCCGGCGATTGGATAGGCCGGTGAGGGCGTCGGTCAGCGCCAGCTTTTCGAGCATCTTGTTTTTTTGCTCGAGATCGCGATTGCTTTCCTCCAGCTCCTTCGTTCGCTGGATGACGCGTTGCTCCAGTTCCAGGTTGAGCGTGCGCAACTCCTCGAGGAGGTGCTCATGGCTGCGTTCCAGCTCGAACGTGTGCGCGGCATGATGAATGGTCGCGAGCAGCTCCTCGGCACGCCACGGCTTGAATAGATAGCGGAAGACCTGACCGCGATTGATGGCCTCGACCGCTTCTTCAAGCTCGGCAAAACCCGTCATGAGCAAGCGGACC
Organism: uncultured Planctomycetota bacterium; assembly: GCA_963750865.1. Lineage (GTDB taxonomy): Bacteria > Planctomycetota > Planctomycetia > Gemmatales > Gemmataceae > CAVVSQ01. The sequence goes on along the minus strand of CAVVSQ010000001.1, from coordinate 727,896 downwards.
GTTTTCGGATGATGACTGCGCGCACCCACTCCAACAGTTGAACCCCCGACATCCGGGGCATTTTTTGATCGCTGAGAATAAGATCGATATTGGCCTGCGCGAATTGACGCTGGGCGGCTTCGGCGGAGTCGGCGGTCAGGACGTCGAAGTCGTTGCCGAGCAGGGCAGCCAGGGTAGCTAGGATGTAAGGCTCGTCATCGACCACCAAAAGAGAGCACTTGTGTTTGCCCACTTCGAGGCCTCTCCGACGGGTAAGGAGGCGTAGAGGACCGGGAGTGATCCTTCCATGACTCCTACAATTAATAGCTTATATTCGCACCGTTGGCCAACGAAACCCTGGCCCAACGCATCTTCGCCGAGCGCGAGCGCGGATTGTCTTGGCGCTCCCTAAAACGTCGGCCTCACGAAATCTTGGGCCGTTTTCTCATAGACGCCCGCGCGCTCGCCTTCGCGGAACGCTTGTTTGACCAGCCGATCTTCCCCGCTATGAAAGCTAATCAGCGCCGCTCGCCCACCTGGCTTGAGCCATTGGGGCAACAGTCGCAGCAAACTACCCAAGCTACCCAATTCTCGGTTGACAAGCAAGCGGAGCGTTTGAAAGGTGCGCGCTGCCGGATGCGTGGTCCAGCGGCCTTGCTGAGGTTGCAAGCGCCATTCCGGCTGGCCAACCGCCTCGCGAATGATGTTCGCCAACTGGTTGCCGTGCGCGTAATCGGCGCCGCTGCCCTCGCCTGGACGATGGCCTTGGCGATGGCAGGCGCCGCCGGCTCGTCGCCCAATTCGTGCAAGCGCGGCGTCAACTCATCGGCGCCAATCTTGGCGAGCAAGTCGGCGGCGCTGCGGCCGTGCGTGCGGTCCATGCGCATGTCGAGAGCGCCATCGCGCGCATAGGAGAAACCGTCGCTCCGGATCGTCCACTTGCATGCTCGACATACCCAGATCGGCGAGCACCATGTCGGCGCCGGCCAAACCATGCTTGCGCGAGAATGCCGTCCAAACCGGCAAAGTTGGCATGGTGCAAATGGTGGGGATAGCCGACCGCCTCCAGCCGCTGGCGCGCTTGCGGCAGATTGTCGCTATCGATATCCAGGCCGACCAATAGCCCCGTCGGACCGACACGACGAAGCAATTCAACGGCATGCCCCCCGAAGCCGAGCGTGCAATCGACCACCGACCTCCCCCGGCTTCGGATCGAGGACTTGCAACACCTCGTCCAAAAGCACCGGGCGATGTTGGCCGGGCGACGGTGCTACGATGGGTACGTCGCATGATCGCCTAATCCGCTTTGTAGCCGAAGTCGTGAGACCTTCGGCATACCAGCGTTACAATGAACTCCCGAATTCTCACGAATTCGGCTACGGGATTCATGCCGCTTCCGTGGCCAAGTCCGCAGGCCTCTTTGATTCCCGGCAACTGCGGCACCGTGTTCTGCTCGTAGACCTGGTTCAGGCCGATGCCCGGGACGTGCTTGCCCATCAGCACGCGCGGCCGGACCAGCAGGTCGTAGAAATGCTCGTCGATCACGCGGCGCAGCAGGTGCTCGCCGAAGTTGGTCACCTCGGTGTCCTCGTTGACGATCAGCACCCGGCCCGTCTTCATGACGCTGCGGCTGATCGCCTTCCAGTCGTAGGGGAAGATGCTGCGCAGGTCGAGCACGTCGAACGCCAGCCCGTCCTCGGCGCCGAGCTCGTCGGCCGCCTGCACGCACAGCGGCAGCGTCCGGCCGTAGCTGACCACCGTGGCGTCGTCCCCTCGCGGACCAGCGCCGCCTCGCCGATCGGCACGAAGTACGCTTCAACGTCCGGCCAGCGCGGCTGCCAGTGGCTGCGGTCGCCGACCGGGGCGTCGATCATCTCCTTGAGCATTCTGCTCGTCGGCCGGCTCGCCGGGGATCTGCTGCTCGCCGCGCACGCGCAACAGCGCCTTGGGCAGCAGCACCAGCACCGGGTTGGGATCGACGATGGCCGACAGCATCAGGCCGTAGGCGTCGAGGGCGTTGCTGGGCATGACGATCTTCCAGCCGGCCAGCCGGCTGGCCCAGCTCTCGAAGCAGTGCGAGTGGTACAGGCTGCCGCGGATGCCCGAGCCGCTCGGCGTCATCACCACCATCGGCATCTCGTAATGCCCGGCGCCGGCCCAGCGCTGGTTGCCGGCCACCTTGAGCAGGTCGATGGTGTTGAAGCCGTAGTCGCAGAACTGGATCTCGCCGACGGGCCGGCCGCCGGCGTAGGCGATGCCCATGGCCGTGCCGATGATGCCGCGCTCGTCCAGCGGCGAGTTCCAGGCGGTCTTCAGCCCCTGCGTGGCGGTGAAGACGCCGCCCAGCGGCGGGCCGACGTCCTCGCCGAAGACGTCGGTGACGCCGAGGTGCGTCTCGCCGTAGTGCAGGGCCAGGCGAACGGCTTGGACCAGCGTGGCCATGTAGGTTCCTCCTCTTAGAAGGGGGGCTAGGGTTAATTGGGGATGTGAGGTATCGAAGCGTGACGCGGAGTAGTTCGGATTACCTCAGGTGCACCCGGAGTCTCACCCGCGTTGTCACGCCGGCGGCAAGCCCGTGTAATCGCCCGGATAGACCGCATCCACCGGGCTGGGCGCGTAGGTGTGCTTCTCGACGTCCTCCGCTTGCGGCTGCGGCTCGCGCATCGCCTGGTCGACCGCCGCCTCCGCCTCCGCCTTCGCTTCCTCGTGAACTTGCTCCATCGTCGCCCGATCGAGCCAACGAGCCGCCACGAGCTTGTGCTCGAACAGCGTGATGCAGTCCGCCTCGTGGCTGCGCGGCGCGCCGCTGGACGACGAATGGCCGTACAGCCGCGACACCAGCGCCTCGAGCATGTAGGGCCGGCGCTGGTGCGGCAATGGTCCATCGCCTGTCGATGGCGTGCCAGCTGGCGATCGGGTCGTTGCCGTCCACCGCCTCGCCGGGGATGCCGAACGCCTGGCCGCGGTCGATGACGCTGTGCGCCGCTTGCTGCGAACCGGAGCCGTCGAGATGCCCCAGCCGTTGTTCGTGACGATCATCAGCACCGGCAGTTCGTTGCCCGGCCGTGTGCTCCAGACCAGGCAGGAGGCGAAATCGCCCTCGGCGGTGCCGGCGTCGCCGCCGGCGACGATGGTGATGCCGTCGCCGCCGTGCCGCTTCTGCACCAGGGCGGTGCCGGGCGCCATCGCGTACTGGACCTCGATGACCGAGGTGACCGGAACGACGTTCCAGGCTTGTGCGGCGAAATGCGATGAGAAATTGCGGCCCAGCGAGTGCGGGTCGGTGGCGGTCATGGCCATCTGGCGGATGCCGTCGATCAGCGGCATGCCCATGGCGACCAGGGTGGCGCTGTTGCGGTAGTGCAGGTGGAGGAAATCGTAAGCGGGGCCCTGCCCTTTTTGACCTGCAGGCCGAGGCGGTGTTGAACGCCTCCTCGCCGGGGCCGCCGATCCAGAAATAGCCCTCGCCCGACTTGCTCATCTTGATCATCCGCTCTTCCATGGCGCGGGTGCGGACCATGATGCGGTAGATCTCCAGGCAGCGCTCGGCGGCAACGCCAACGCCTCGCCCTGGCCATTGAGCCCAGGCCGCGTCTGCTTGTCGGGAGGCGTCGAAGCCTTGCGCACGCGGGACTACTCCAGATTGAAAGAGCCGCGCACGCAGTAAGCGGGTAAGTAGCAACCGCCAGCGAACCGCTTACTGCGTGCGCGGCTCTTTTAGTTCATCTCTCTATTATGGGCCACCATTCCTCACGATAGCAATGGGACCGCCGCTTTCTTGTCCGGCTTCGTGACCCACAAGAGGAAAGTCGGATTGACCGCCTCGAAGCGCAGCGTTTCCAGTTGCTCGGTGCCCCGGGCCAGGTTGACCAGCAATACTTGCACGGGGCGCGCCAGGCGCTTGCAAAGTGGCATAAGCCGCTCCCAGGCTTTCCAGGGTGGCGACGTTGACGACCAGGTTGCCGCCAGGCCGCAAGGCGCCGAAGGCGCCTTCCAGCAGACGGGACACCTCGTTGCCGGTGCCGCCGACGAAGATGGCGTCGGGAGCCGGCAGGCCAGCGAAGACGGCGGGGGCGGTGCCGTGGATGGCCGTGAGGTTGCGCACGCCGAACGTCTCGGCGTTGGCGAGGATCAAGTGATAGTCGGCCGCGTCCTGCTCGATGGCGTAGACCATGCCGGGATACGCGAGCTGGGCCGCCTCGATGGCGACCGAGCCGGAGCCGGCGCCGATGTCCCAGACGACGCTGGCCGGCTGGACGTCGAGCTGCGCCAGGGCGATGGCGCGCACCTCCGCCTGGGTGATCAGCCCGCTCTTGGGCCGGCTCTGGGCGAACACGTCGTCGGGGTTGCCGAAGCGCCGCAAGCCGCCGGCGCCCGCTGCTGGTCGGGCCGGCCCGGCTTGCGCTTGAGGATCATCACGTTGAGCGGCGCGAACTCCATCTCGGCGATCTCGGCCAGCTCGCCCTGCGTGACGCGCTCGTCCGGGCCGCCCAGGTTTTCGCAGACGTAGGCGCGAAAGTAATCCAGGCCGCGCGCCAGCAGTTGCCGGGCGATGCGCGGCGGATCGTCGGTCTCGCTGGTGAACAGGCCGACCGTCTCGGCGATGCGAATGCGGTCGAGGACGCTTTCCAGCGGATGCGTCGCCAGGTTGGTGAGGTACGCCTCCTCCCAGCTTTCCTTGACGCGGGCGAAGGCGAGTTGCATGCTGCTGACGTGCGGCAGCACCTCGAAGCGGTCCTTGCCGAGCCGGTCGCACAGGTAGCGGGCCACGCCGTAAAACAGCGGATCGCCGCTGGCCACGACGACCATGCGCTTGGTGCCAAGGTTCGTCTCCAGAATCCGCACGACTTCCTGAAGGTCCGGCCCGATGGCCACTTGCTCGGCCTTAAGCTCGCGCACCCGGCGGAGCGTCGAGGCGGACCCGAGCACCAGTTGGGCTTGTTGCAACAACTCGCGGGCGCGGCCCGTGAGCCCGCCCAGGCCGTCGTTGCCGACGCCGATCACATGTATTTTCGCTTCCGTTGCCACGGATCATTCCTCCGGCGAAAGGGTACCAAAAACTTCGGCCTCGGTTAGGATAAGCCTAATGGCATCCTTTAACTATCCTAAACTGCGCGCCCACGTCGTCCGTGATCTGCTCCCGCGCAGCACCGGGTTGTTATACCCTCACCGACCGGCTTTGCCTGGCGCCTGACTTGCTCTTGAGCGCCGATGAAACCGCCTGGCTCTCGCTCTTTGACGGCTCGCGTTCACTGAGCGACATGCACGCCGAAAAACTCCGAGACGAGGCCGGGCGCACCGTCACTGTCGAGCGCCTGGCACGCTTCGCCGCGCGCCTCGATGACAATCTATTTCTCGATGGCCCGCGCTTTCGCCACATCGTCGATGCGCCGGTGCGGCCGCCGCGCTGCATCGGTTGCTATGACGGCGATCCGGGGCGCTTACGGCGGCAGCTTGCGAACTTGTTCACCGACCCGCGCGGACCGGGTTACCGGATCCTCGGCAACGCAGGCGCGGTTTGCGGGCTGCACTGATTCCCCATATCGACTATCCGCGCGGCGGCGTTACAAATGCCTGGGGTTTCAAAGAGGTCGTGGAGCAGACCGATGCCTCGCTGTTTGTCATCATCGGCACCTCGCATTATAGCAGCCACCGTTTCACGCTCACGCGCAAGGACTTCGAGACGCCGCTCGGGATCGCGCCCACCGACCAGGGTTACGTCGACCGCCTGGTCAAACATCATGGGCCGGGTTTATTCGATGACGAATGGCTGGCCCATCTGCCCGAGCACTCCATCGAGCTGGAAGTGGTGTTTTTGCAGTATCTTTACGAGGCCAAGCGTCCCATCCGTATTGTCCCTTTGGTGGTCGGATCGTTTTACGATTGTGTGGTCCAAAGGCGGCTCGCCCAGCAAGCGCCCCGACATTGCCGCGCTGGTGCACGCGCTCCGCCGCGCCGAAGCGGAGACGCCCGAACCGATCTGCTACATCGTCAGCGGCGATTTGGCCCACATCGGCCCCAAATTCGACGATCCCACGCCGCTCACGCCCAGACGGCTCCGTGAAAGCCGGCAACAAGACCTGGCCATTTTGGCTCAGGCGGAAACCGCTGATCCCGCGGGTTATTTCAACCTCATCGCCGACGAACAAGACGCACGCAACATCTGCGGCTTGCCGCCGACTTTTACCGTACTCGAGGCCATCCGGCCGGGCAGCGGGAAATTACTTCACTACGATCAATATGCCCATCCGCGCGGGCACGAAAGCGTCAGTTTCGCCAGCATGGCTTTTTACGGGACAGCAAAGTGACCATGTCAGCCGACACGTGTGCGATGCCGCTGAATATCGGCGAAGTTTTGGACACGTTTTTCCGGGAAGCGGAGCGCGCCGTCTGTGACACCGGGCGCTACCGCTGCTCCTACTACGCCTGGGGCAAGGGGCCGGCGCTGGTGTTCATACCCGGCCTGTGCGACGACCAGCTGTCGTTTGTCTTGCCGATTGCCAGGCTCAAGGAGCATTTTCGCTGCATCGCCTACAACCTGCCGAGCGGCCAGGGGGATGGCGCAAGCCTCGGACGTTATCGCCATGCGGATTACGTCGCCGATTTGTTGGCGCTGCTCGACCATTTGGGTGAATCGCAAGCGTATTTATTCGGCTCATCGTTCGGCTCGACCATCACGCTGGGCGCCTTGCGCGCGGCGCCGAGCGCTTGCCGCGCGCGGTGCTCCAGGGGGGCTTCGCACGCAGGCCGTTGGCCAAGGCGGAAGTGATGCTGGCCTCGTGGGCGCGCTATTGGCGCGGCACGATGGCGGCCCTCCCTTTGCGCTCGCGCATCCTTCGAGTGGCTCACCAGGCACCGTTTCAGCGGCGCGAGCCGGATCTGTGGAATTATTTCATGCAGCGCAGCGGCGCGCCGGCGATGGCGGCGGTCGCGCATCGCGCGGTGACGCTGCACCGCCTCGACCTAAGGCCGTTGTTGCCAAGCATTCGTCAACCGGTGTTGCTCATTTGCGGCGACGACGATCCCCTGGTCGGCAAGAAATGCGAAGAGGAATTGCAGCGCAGGCCTGCCCAATGTCGCCCGCGCCGAGTTGGAAAACTGCGGCCATCTGCCTCAATATAGTCATCCGGAAGTGATGGCGGAATTGGTGCAAAGGTATCTGAGCCCAAGCGAATGCGGGCTACCTGTGGGACGGCTCTCCTGAGCCGTCCTCGCTACAGACGGCTCAGGAGAGCCGTCCCACAAACGGCATCGCACAAACGGCATCGCACAAAAACGGCTTTACCACGTTTTGGTCTTTTTCGGCGGCAGCTTGCTCTTACGAATGGCGCTTTCTTTGCGCAACTTGGCCCGGCGGCGTGCTTCACAGGGCTTTTCGTAGTGTTGGTGCAGGCGCAGCTCCTTGGTGAGGCCGCTCCGCTCCATCAGTTTCTTGAAACGCCGCAGCGCCAAACCAATTGGTTCACGATCATGAACGCGCATTCGTAACGTCATGCTGTCTCCTCGTCTTCTACTCTTCGACTACCGCAAATCAAGCCAGCCGGCAATTATACCATTATTCGGTTTTATTTGGCGAGCGGCATCCTGTCCAGTGCGAAACATTTTTGTTTCTTGCGTTTAGCCGCGACGCGCAGCGGAGCGCCGGTTGCCCCCATTCACGCGCTCCGCTGCGCGTCACGCCTAAACCATGGAGGCGGCACGGCATTTGCATTTTCATTCCACCATGACCCCGTCCTCGTCAACTTACCGTCAAGAAAGCACTTCCCGCGTCAATTCATTGCAAACCGAACCCAACCGCCTGCGGCGCTTCATCCGAATGCTCGGCCCCGGCTTCATCGCCGGCGCTTCCGACGACGACCCGTCCGGCATCGGCACCTATTCAATGGCCGGGGCGGCCTTTGGCTATGCGACTTTGTGGCTGGCGCTGGTCACTTTTCCCATGATGAGCGCCATCCAGTTTATCTGCGCCAAGGTCGGCATGGTGACGGGGCGTGGCTTGGCGGGCGTGATTCGCCAACATTACTCACGCAACTTGCTCTACCCCATTGTTTGCCTGCTCGTCATCGCCAACACCATCAACGCCGGCGCCGACATCGGCGCGGTCGCCGCGGGACTGAACCTGCTGCTGCCGATCCAGACACCCCTGTTGATCGTGCCCATCGGTGTGGTTGATCTTCGTGCTTCAGGTCTGGGGTTCGTTTCGGCTGATCGTCAACGTCTTCAAGTGGCTCGCCCTGGCGCTGTTGGCCTATATCGGCGCCAGCTTCTTTGCCAACCCTCATTTTAACGATGTCCTTCTTGGCACATTCGTCCCCACGGTGCGCCTTGATGGCCCGTTCCTGGCCATGCTCGTCGCCATCTTGGGCACGACGATTTCTCCGTATTTGTTTTTTTGGCAAGCCAACCAGGAAGTCGAGGAAGAAGTGTCCCGAGGCCGCAAACGCCTTTGGCAACGCCGGGGGGCGACCGAGGGAGAACTCACGTACGCCGCCTGGGATGTCGGCCATCGGCATGTTTTTCTCGAATGTCGTCATGTACTTCATCATCTTGGCGACCGCCGCCACTCTCCACCAGGCGGGCAAGACCGACATCGACACGGCCATCGAGGCCGCCGAGGCATTGCGGCCGCTCGCGGGCAACGGCGCCACGATTCTCATGGGCCTGGGGCTGATTGGCTCAGGCCTGCTGGCCATCCCCGTCCTGACGGCTTCCGGAGCATATGCCCTGTGCGAGACGTTTGGCTGGAAATGCAGCCTGGATGCGACACCGGGCCGAGCCAAAGAGTTTTACCTCGTCATCGGTGCCTCGACGCTCGTCGGCTTGCTGATGAACTTCGTGGGCATCAATCCCATTCACGCGCTGTTCTGGACCGCGGTCATCAATGGTTTCCTGGCACCGCCACTCCTGCTGCTTATCATGGTCGTGGCCAACACCAAAAGTATCATGGGCAATAAAGTGAACGGTGCGGCGATCAACATCCTGGGCGGACTCACCACGCTGGTCATGTTCGCCGCGGCCATTGGACTCATTGTGACCTGGAGCGAGTGAATGATCGCTATCGCCACCCTATATCCGAGCCACGACCGTTAGGGAGTGGCCAGCAGGACGCACGCGGTTAACCGCTTACTTCGTGCGCGGCTCCTTGGATGCGGTTGGCCACTCCCGTGGGTGGCACGCCCTGAGGTACTCCGAAGGGCGTGTTGACAACCCCACGCCCTTCGGAGTACCTCAGGGCGTGCCACCCATTTCCGGCTCGATTTCCACAGGCTCTCGGAAGTCTTTATGAAACCCGCCGACCAAACAATGCACGGCAAAATCTGCTTGATCACCGGGGCGACTGCCGGGATCGGGCTCGTCACTGCCCGCGAACTGGCCCAGCGGGGGGCCACGTTGGTCATAGTGGGACGCAACCCCGCCAAGACGGCGGCCGTCGTGACACAGCTTCAGGCGGAAACCGGCAACCGCGCGATCGAGTTTCTCATCGCCGATCTGTCTTGCCAGCTCCAAATTCATGAGCTCGCCAAGGAATTCAAAGAGCGGCATCCGCGCCTCGACGTGTTGATCAACAACGCCGGCGGCGCCTGGCGGCGGCGCCAATTGTCGGTCGATGGCGTGGAAATGACCATCGCCGTCAATCATCTGGCGCCGTTTCTACTCACGCATTTGCTGCTGAATCAACTAGAGCCGAGCATGGCCGGCCCCCTCTCCCCCCGTAATCGGGGGGAGAGGGATGGGGTGTGGGGGGGTGCACGCATCATCAACCTCTCCTCCATCGCCCACCGTTTCGCTTCCCTCGATTGGGACGATCTCATGGCGGAAAAAAGCTACACCGGCTACCGCCAATATTGCCGCTCGAAGTTGATGACCTTGATGTTCACCATCGAGCTGGCGCGGCGCCTTTCAGCAACCAACATCACCGCCAACGCCGTCCATCCCGGTTTTGTGCGCACGGCGATCGCGCGCGACTTCGGCTGGCAAAGCCGCTTCTTCGATTGGAGTGCCCTGCTCTTCGGCATCAGCGCGGCCAAGGGGGCCCGCACGGTGATTTGGTTGGCGACCGCGCCGGAAGTCGCCGGCATCAGCGGCCAATACTTCGTGCGCCAACACGTCGCCAAGACTTCGGCGACAGCGCGTGACGAAGCCGCCGCCCGGCGCCTATGGGACTGGAGCATGGAAATGACGCACCTGGCGGAACCATTAGCCACGGATGAAACACGGATCAAACACGGATGAATCAGGAAATCAAACGCTCGCCATCCTTAGTTTTTAACTTCTCACTTAATCGCATTCCCATCCGTGTTTGATCCGTGTTCCATCCGTGGCTAATGAATGGGTTCGTCCCTTGCGATTGCACCCGTTTAGCAAGGTCGATATTATCACGTTATTGTCGTACGATCGTTGTCCTCGCATTTTTCCATCTGTTTATAAACCCTTGAGGCTAATCGATTATGACGCGAACGCTTCACTCGTCTCGCCGCGGCGCCTTAGTTCTCATCGCGCTCTTGCTGGTTCCCGTCTGGTCGCGGGCCGAGCCGGTGCCCGGCCCGGAGGATCGGCTTGTGGCGCAGATGGTGTGTGAAATCCTGCAAAACGGGCATGTGACTCGGCCGACCATCAACGCCGACATCTCCAAGCGGCTCTTTCAGCGCTTTCTCAAGGACCTCGACGCCAGCAAATCTTATTTCCTCAAGAGCGACATCGACGAGTTCAAAACGCACGAAACCGAGCTGGGCGACATGCTGCAGCGCGGCGACGTCAGTTTCGCCTACAAGGTCTATGGGCGCTTCATCCAGCGCATCGGCGAGCGCTTGCCGCTCATCGCCGAGCTCGTCGATGCCAAGCAAGACTACACCGTGAAGGAATATCTGGACACCGACGTGGCCCACCTGGACTACGCGAGCAACGACGCCGACCTGCGCGAGCGCTGGCGCAAGCGGATCAAGTTCGACCTCTTGCGCGAGAAGATCGGCGCCAAGCCGCTCGGCGACGCCGAGGCCAAGCAGAAAGTGCGCGACCGCTATCGCAGCTTCGCCAAGCGCATGAAACAACTCGACAATTACGATCTCCTGGAGCTGTATCTTTCGAGCCTGGCCGCCAGCCTCGATCCGCACGGGGCCTACATGTCGCCCAACACGCTGGATGATTTCGAGATCTCCATGCGGCTGCGGCTGGAAGGGATCGGCGCCTTGTTGCGTGAGGAAAACGGCAACACCATCGTCGTGGAAATCGTGCCCGGCGGCGCGGCCGCCAAGGACGGCCGGCTCAAGGCCAACGACAAGATCATCGCCGTGGCGCCGGGGGACGACAAGTTCGTCGATGTCGTGGACATGAAGCTGCGCGAAGCCGTCAAGCTCATTCGCGGACCCAAGGGAACCAAGGTCGAGCTCAAAGTCGTGCCGGCCGGCAAGATCGAGCCGGTCGTCTACACGCTGACCCGGCAGCAGATCGAGATCAAGGCCCAGGCGGCCCGCTATGAAATCGTCGAGGACGGCAGACAGGCCAACGGCAAGCCCTATCGCATCGGCGTCATCGACTTGCCGTCGTTCTACGCCGCTCCGCCCAATCAACAATCCGGCGAGATCAAAAGCGCCAGCAAGGACGTGCACCGCATCTTGAACGAGCTCAACGCGCAAAAGGTCGATGCCGTCGTGCTCGACATGCGCGGCAATCCCGGCGGCTTCCTGTCCGAAGCCGTCGCTCTGGCGGGCCTGTTCATCGACCAAGGTCCGGTCGTCCAGGTCAAGGGCTCCGGCGCCGGCGTCAAGCGTCTGGACGATCCGGAAAAAGGCATCGTCTACGGCGGTCCCTTAGTGGTGCTGGTCAGCCGCTCGAGCGCCAGCGCCGCGGAGATCGTGGCCGCCACCTTGCAAGATTATGGCCGGGCCGTCGTCGTCGGCGATTCGGCGACGCACGGCAAGGGCACCGTGCAAGCGGTCATCGACCTCGGCGAGCAGTTGGCCCGGCCTCGCTCCGCTAAGCTCGGCGCCCTGCGCCTGACGATGCAGATGTTCTACCGCGTCAACGGCGACAGCACGCAAAACCGCGGCGTCAGCTTCCGACGTGGTCCTCCCCTCGCTGAGCGAATACCTGGCCACCCCGGAAAAAGACCTCGATTACGCGCTCCCTTTCGACCATGTGACGGCCATCGACCACGAAAATGTCGGCATGGTGTCCGCGCGAGCTCAAAGCCGATGCTCAAGGCGCGCTCCGCGGAGCGCGTGGCGGCTTCGAAAGATTTCGCCAAACTTGGCCAAGAGCGTCGAGCGGCTCAAGACAGTCTTGAAACGCAAAAGCGTGCCGCTCAACGAGCAAGAATTGAAAGACCAGACAAAAAAAGAGGATGCCGAGAGCGACAAGGCCGACGAGCTGCCGGCGCCGAAGGTCGATGATCCCGTGTACAAATTTCCGCGCACGTTCACCAACAACGAAGTGTTGAAAATCGTCGAGGATCTCTTGCAGGGAACGGCGCGAGCCCCGTGCAAGGCGCCGCCAAATTGAAAAGAGCCGCATCCCTCCGATCGGCCGGGTGGCACGCCCTGAGGAACTCCGAGGGCGTGCTTTTGCTCGGACCCACGCCCTTCGGAGTTCCTCAGGGCGTGCCCCCCATTCAGGCCGAGCTTGGGTCCGCGACCAAGCGGCCCGACTTGATCGCCTGGAGCATGGCCGCGTAGTCACGCTCCGTCTGATCGGCGTAGGCGCCGGCGAACGTTGCCACGGCCCGATCAAAGGAATCGCGTTTGCCGAGATAGCCGCTGATCAGCGCCGGGTCGCCGGCCTTGGCGTGGGCGCGCGCCAGAGCATAGCCGCACAACTCGGCATATTCGCTCAAAATAGCGGCGGTCATGCCATCCACCCGGACCGAAGTTTTCATGTCGCGCAATTGCCGAAAGTAAAAATCGTGCCCCTGGTCATCACTCGCCCAACCCAAGAACAAATCGCTTGCCGATTGCAGCAAACGCTGGCCAAAGACCACGCGCTGGCCGCTGTTGGCGTATTTGCTCTTGGCCAGGAACGGCTCCAGCACCGAGCGGCTCGCTTCCTTGTATTGCAGGACGAGCGCCTCGCCGTCACCGGACAGAAACAGCACGATCGCGCAGGCGCATGCCCACGCTGCCGACGCCGACAACTTTGACCGCCGAATCGACCATGTGATAGCGGTCGAGCAGCGGCCGCCGGTCATCGGGCAAGGTGGCTCGATAATGGGCCAAGAATTGCTTCATCTCTTGCTCGAAGGATTCACCCCGCGGTGAATGAAACACCAGCGGCGGGTGGTCCCGAAAGCGCGGTGGACCGTCGCCGACTTCGATCAATTTGGGAAACTGCTGCTCGATCTTGTGAGCGGCCGGCATGGGTTGGCTTGGCTGCCGACCCGAACCGGATTTACTCATGAGATCGAGGATCCGCTGCCCGTCGATCTTGGTGTACCAAACGTCGAGCGGGTCCATTCGGGCGAACGCACGCATCTGTTTGCGATAACTGCCCACACTCGCCTGGGCCGCTTCGGTGCATGCCGTCTCCGAGATGCCAAGGGTGCGTCCCGCCGCCACCACGCTCGCCGCCAGACGTTTGACGTCCCATTCCCACGGGCCGGAAATGGTCTCGTCGAAATCGGTCAGATCGAAGACGAAATTGCGTTCCGGCGTGCCGAAGCAGCCAAAATTCATCAGGTGGCAATCGCCGCAAAGCTGCACGTGTATCCCGGAAGTCGGCGTGCCCGCCAGATCAAAGGCCATGGCGCCGGCCGAGCCGCGCAGGAACGTCAATGGCGAGGGCGCCATGCGGCTATAGCGCAACGGGATTAACTTCGCAAGCCTCCCCTGGTTGGACGCTTCCAGGAGGGCCACGGGATCGGGGCGGTCCGGCGTCGGCTGATAAGTGCGCGTGGGCCGACCGAGGCACCCGGCTACGCAGCGCTTTGCCCTCCGCAAGGCGTTCGGCGAGCGTGCGAACGCTCTTTTTGGCGGTTAGGTTCATAAGATGGCTCGGATACTTTACCGTATCCTACGCAATATCCGCGGGATCCGGAGTACCTCATCCCGCGGCCTGGCCTCCAATCTCAAGCCGCGGGATGAGGTACTCCGATCCCGCGGGTTCTCATCCAAAAACGTGGCCTTTATGACCGAATCAAACGACACCATCGACTTGCGCCGCATCGCTCACCAAGCCATGATCGACCGCGGCCTTGAGCCTGATTTTCCACCGGCAGTGGACGAGCAACTCAAGCACCATCACGAGTGCGGCGCAGTCCCGACCGATGGCACGCCACGCGACCTGCGCGGCCTTCTTGGTGCTCCATCGATAACGACAACTCCGAAGACTTGGACCAACTCACCGTCGCTGAGAGTCTGCCCGGCGATGTGGTCAAGGTGTTGGTCGCCATCGCCGACGTCGATGCCCTGGTTAGGCCAGGATCCCCCATCGACGCCACGCGGCCCACAACACCACGTCGGTCTACACGGCGGCGCAAATTTTTCCCATGCTTCCCGAGCGTCTATCCACGAACCTTACATCCCTGGCTGAAGGGCAGGAGCGCCTGAGCATTGTGGTCGAGATGATGGTTGCCCGCGATGGCACCGTGCAATCCGGCGACGTCTACCGCGCGCTGGTCACCAACAAAGCCAAGCTAGCCTACAACGGCGTGGCCGCCTGGCTCGACGGCAAAGTGCAGGTCCCTGACAAAATCGCCCGCGTCCAAGGGCTCGATGAAAACCTGCGTCTGCAAGACCGCATCGCCCAGGTAATGAAGTCCGTTCGCTATCAACACGGTGCGCTGGATTTCGAAAGTCTGGAGCCGGAAGCGGTGATCCGCAATGGCGCGATCATCGGATTTGCGCCTGGAACGCCACAATCGTGCCCAAGATTTGATCGCCGATTTCATGATCGCCGCCAATGGCGTGACGGCGCGCTTTTTGGAAAAGCGCGGCATGCCGGTGCTTCAACGCGTGGTGCGCTCGCCCGAGCGCTGGCAGCGCATCGTCGCAGTCGCGCAGACATTCGGCGAGCGTCTGCCCGCGGAAGCGGATTCCCAGGCCTTGGCGGCTTTCTTAGCGCGGCGGCGTCAGGCCGATCCCTTGCGGTTTCCCGACTTATCGCTGACCATCGTCAAACTCATGGGCCCCGGCGAATATGTGTTGCAACTTCCAGGCGAAACAGCGACCGGCCATTTCGGCTTGTCGGTCCGGGATTATAGCCATTCGACCGCACCCAATCGCCGCTTTCCCGACTTGATTACGCAGCGCCTGCTCAAGGCCACCCTCGCGGGCACGCCGGCCCCGTATAGCGCCACGGAATTGACGGCACTCGCCAGCCACTGCACCGAGCAAGAAGACGCCGCCAAGAAGGTGGAGCGCCAGGTGCGCAAATCCGTGGCCGCTCAATTCTTGGCCAACCGCGTCGGCGAAAGCTTCGACGCCCTGGTGACCGGCGCCTCCGACAAGGGAACCTGGGTGCGCCTGCTGACGCCGCCCGCCGAAGGCAGAGTCGTGCAAGGGGAAAAAGGCTTGGACGTGGGCGATCAGATCAAAGTCCGCTTGCTGCGTGTCAACGTCGAGCGCGGCTTTATCGACTTCGCGCGGCTTCCGTAGGTCAGGTTTCCAACCTGACCGTTTTTTGTCCAAGCGCAGTCCAAATCCGGTCAGGTTGGAAACCTAACCTACGATCCGCTGCGCAAACGACTCTTCACACGCCGCCACAGCACGCCCCCAACCAGGGCCGCTTTGTCCCACTTGCTCAGCACCGGCCGCTGCCGCCACACGTCGTACTCAATGGCGACGATCTTGTCCAAGATACCCAGCCCGCCACGAATGAAGAGATCAATATCGGCTTGCACCTCCGCCGGCACGAGGCGCACGAGCGGTTCGCCCTGATGAAACAGCGCCGCGCCCGATCCACTTCAAAGGACATCAGCTCACGGAAGGCCGGCGTGAAGCGTCGCGCGTCCCGATCGGCATCCGCGTAGCCGAAGCGACGCATGTCTTCCGCGGGAATATACACCCTGCCGACGTCCAGATCACGGCTCACGTCTTGCCAGAAGTTCGCCAGTTGCAACCCCGTGCATATGGCATCCCCTAACTCCGCCGTGCGTGCGTCGAAGCGTTCGCACAAATACAAGACCAGATGCCCCACCGGATTGGCCGACAGGCGGCAATAGTCCAAGAGTTGCGCGTATGTCTCGATAGCGCTTGACGTGCTGGTCCTGCTCGAACGCTCGAATCAGCGCTAAAAACGGCTCAGGCGGAATGCGGAAGCGCCGGATGGTCGGCGCAGGGCAATCATGACCGGATGGCGCGGCGTGCCTTGGTAACAGCGTTCCAGTTCCGAGCGCCACCAATCCAAACAGCGCGAGTGCCCGCGCGCCGCCGCCCGTCTCGTCTCCCAAATCGTCGGCCCAGCGGCAATACGCATAAATCGCGTGAAAATGAGGCACGAGACGCCGCGGCAACAGCAGCGAAGCCACCGAAAAATTCTCGTAATGGCCGAGCGTGAGCCGTCGGCAATAGGCGCGTGCCTCTTGCAACGACAGCGGGGCGCGGCTCTGCTCCGGGCCCCACGTTTTCAGATCGTTTGCCCAGCCGTTGTTCATGAACGTGGCAAAGTCCATTGCAGTGATCCGCGGGATTCGGAGTACCTCATCCCGCGGCTTGAATAATCCCAACCAATCCAAGCCGCGGGATGAGGTACTCCGAATCCCGCGGATCTCACGTTTCCGTCTCAGCCAGCATATCCATCAACATCGGCACCGGCGTCGCCTCCAGTCGAGCGCGGTCGAGCAACAACTCCGTGATGGCGTCTGCCTTGGCGCCGCTGAACTTCGTCGCCAGGTTGGCGCGGAATTTCTGAACCAGCAAGGGAATTCCCTCCGCGCGGCGCCGGCGATGACCCAGCGGATACTCGATTGCCACTTTCGCCGTGCTGCTTCCATCCTTGAAGAAAACCTGGACGGCATTGCCGATCGAGCGCTTGTCGGCTTCGAGATATTCCTGCGTGTAGCGGGCATCTTCGACCACCGTCATCTTCGAGCGCAGCCGGTCGATGCGCAGGTCGGCGGCGCGAGCATCTTCGTAGTGATCCGCTGTCAGCGTGCCGTCAATCAAGGCGACGGCCACGATGTATTGGAGGCAATGGTCGCGGTCGGCGGGGTTATGGAGCGGGCCCGTCTTGCTGATGATGCGGATTGCCGATTCCTGCGTTGTCAGCACGATGCGATCGATCTCGCCCAGGCGGTCTTTCACTTGCTCGTGCAAAAGCACGGCGCATTCCGCCGCCGTCTGGGCGTGAAACTCGGCGGGAAAGGCGATCTTGAAGAGAACGTTTTCCATCACGTAATGACCCAACGGGCGCGGGAGTGCGATTTTTTGGCCCTCGAAGGACACATCGCAAAAGCCCCAGGTCGGCGCGGATAACGGGGTGGCCAATCCGGGTTCGCCGGCCAGGGTCATCAGCGCCAGGCGCACGCCCCGACTGGCGGCATCGCCGGCGGCCCAAGATTTACGCGGCCCGGCGTTGGGCGCATGGCGATAGGTGCGCAGGCTTTGGCCGTCGACCCAGGCTTGTGAAAGGGCGTCGATGATCTGCGCACGCGTGCCGCCGAGCAGGCGCGTCGCCACGGCCGTCGAGGCGACTTTGACGAGCACCACATGATCCAGACCGACGCGATTGAAGCCATTGCCCAGGGCCAGCACTCCCTGGATTTCATGCGCCTGAATCGCGGCGACCAACACCTCGCGCACCGTGGGAGCCGGCTGTCCCGCGGCTTGAGCGACGCGGCCACGGTAATCGGTGACCGCGAGGATCGCCGCCAGGTTGTCGGAGGGATGGCCCCATTCGGCGGCGAGCCAGGTGTCGTTGTAATCGAGCCAGCGAATGGCGCAGCCGATGTCGAAGGCGGCCTTGACCGGATCGAGTTGAAAGGCGGTCCCCGGCACTCTCGCCCCATGCGGAACCACGGTGCCCGGCGCGATTGGACCGAGGTGCCGTCGGCAAGCGGGATAACGCAACGCCAAGAGGCGCAACCCAGGCTATCCATGAGGCAATAGCGGGCGGTGTCCAAAGCCTCGTCACTGTCGACGTCGGTGCGCAGCACATAATCGGCGATGGTGCCCAGTTCCGGATCGGGTTCCGGACGGGTGTTGCTTTCGGAGGACATGAGACGGCCTTTCAGTGCGCGGCTGCTGGAGAAAACCTGGTAGCGCAACCTTCTTATTAATAGGCGGGTTATGGTTTTCGGCCAAAATAAGAGGCAATTCCGTTTGACAAAAGCAGTCTAATATACGTATGTACATATACTTTGCGGCGCACGACCGTCAGCTGCAAACGCGGAGAATTACGGATAACACCGATCCCACGGATAAAAAAACCGGCCATGCATCAAAACAAAGATTTCTTTGCCTTATCCGTGTTTGATCCGTGTTCAATCCATGGCTTCGTTCCCTCAAAGCAGAGCGAAAGAAGGACCAACCATGCGTGACGACTTGCAACCACTGGCGCAACGCATTGCCGAGATCGAGGCGCAATCCGGCCCTCGCCCCTCGCCCCTCACCTCTCGCCCCTCGAACGCCTGGGACGAGATTTTATTGGGAGGCAAATTGAACGGAGCGCTCGTCGAGTTGCTCGAAGCCGAGGAAGGGATCGGGGCCTGGACGCTGGCTCTGTGCCTGGCCCGGCGCGCGTGCGGCGACCACAAAGTCTTGGTGGTCGTCGATGGCGAAGGACGTTTCTATCCGCCGGCCGCAGCGCAGCTGGAACATCGACTTGCGGCGGACCATCGTGGTACGCCCACGCCAGGAGCACTCGGCCCTGACGGCTCTGACCCAGTCTCTACGCTGCGCCGCCGTCGGAGCGGTCTTGGGCAAGCTCGATCGGCTTTCCACCACCGATTGCCGGCGGCTCCAAGTAGCCGCCGAAACCGGCGGCGGCGTCGGCTTGGTGATGCGCCCGGCAGCCGCTCTCAACATGCCGTCGTTCGCCATGCTGCGCCTGTTGCTCACACCTCGGAGGAGTGGCGAGGGGCGAGTGGCGAGGGGCGAGAATATAGAGAGTGGCGAGGAAAACGGAAGCGAAGGACGTATTTCTCGCCCCTCGCCACTCGCCTCTCACCCCTCGCTTTATGGCCCCCTCTCCCCCTGTACTCGGGGGGAGAGGGACGGGGTGAGGGGGGATAGCATCCCGCGCGAAAACTCGACGGTTTTGCAAACCACCTGTGCCCCCTCACCCCTGCCCCTCTCCCCCGAGTACAGGGGAGAGGGGATTCCCAACTCCTCGCCACTCGCCACTCGCCACTCGCCACTCGTTTTGCACGTGGTGCGTTTTCGGGGAGCGCATCCAGGGAGTCGGCCCTGCAAGCCTTTACTATTGGAGTTCGACGATGAAAAGGGCGATGTGCATCTATCTGCCGCAGTGGCCGGTGCAGAACCTTTGGCACCTTCGGCCCGAGCTTCGGGATAAACCGGTGGCGCTGACGGCGCCGCGGCGCGGCATCGCCGTGGTGACTTTTTGTTGCCCGCGTGCGCTAGCCGCCGGCATTCGGACCGGCATGCCGCGCCGAAGCGCTGGCCATGCACAAGGACTTGCGGCTTTACGAGCAAGACCCCGCCCAGGACCGCCAGGCTTTGGAACGCCTGGCGGAGTGGGCCGAGCGCTATAGCCCCATCGTGAGCCTGGAAGAAGGCGACGTGCCGCAAAGCTTGCTGCTGGACATCACCGGCTGCGCGGCTTGCTTTCACGGCGAGGACCAGCTGGCCGCAGCGCGCTTCGCGAGTTGCGCGCCGCGGTTGGCAAGCACGCCTGGCGATTGCCGACACGGTCGGCGCCGCCTGGGCCTTCGCGAGTAGCGAGGGGCAGACGAGTGGTGAGTGGCGAGTGGCGAGTGGCGAGAAAAATGAGAGGAGTGAGGGACGAGGGGCGAGGGGCGAGGAAGACGAGAGCGCCGAAATCAGCGATGAAGGGGGTCAGCCGTCTGGCCCCCTCTCCCCCTGTACTCGGGGGGAGAGGGCTGGGGTGAGGGGGGACAGCATCCCGCGCAAAAACTCGACGATTTTGCAAACCACCTCAACCCCCTCACCCCTACCCCTCTCCCCCGAGTACAGGGGAGAGGGGAACCGAACGCCGGCCGACGCCCCCTTCCCTCTCGCCCCTCGCCCCTCGCCCCTCGCCCCTCATTCGCTCGCCACTCTCTCCGTGGCGGCGCTGCGGTTGCCGGACGAGGCGGTGGCAACGCTGGCGGCTTTGGGGATCGAGCGGATCGAGCAATTGATCGCGTTGCCGCGCTCGGGGGTGTCGGGACGTTTCGGCGCCGAGGTGCTGCGCCGCCTCGATCAAGCTTTGGGCATCCTCCCCGAAGTCATCGTACCGCACCAGCCGCCGCGGCCGGTCCAGGCGAGTTGCTCGTTCACGTATGCCACCGACCGGATCGGCGTCTTGCAGCATGCCCTCGATCACCTCCTGGAGCGTATCGAAGCGCAGCTGCGGCGCCGCAATCGCGGGGCCCGCAAGCTCGAATGTTGGCTTTATCCCGAGGCGCTGACGCGGACGCCGCCGGTGCCGGTTCGGCTCGAAGTCGGCCTGTTTCGCCCGAGCGCGTCCGCCCGGCATTTGAGCAAGCTGCTCCGCGCTCGGCTCGAACGCGTCCGCCTGGCCGAGCCGATCGTTCGGTTGTGCCTGCGCGTCGTGGAATTGGAGTTCATGGTTCAGCGGCAGTTCGAGCTTTTTGAGGTTGACGTCACTCAGTTGGAGGAGTTGGGGGGCTTGATCGACCGTTTGGCCAGCCAGTTCGGCGCCGAGGCGGTGACGTTTGCCCGGCTGGTGGAAGATTGCCAGCCCGAATATGCCTACCGCTTCGAGCCGGCCATCGCCAAGTGGTCGAACCCGCAACACCCCGGCAAGGCCAGGCCCGCGTTGCGCTCTTGGCCGGCAGACGTGGTGCCAACTGCGCACCGTCCCTTGCTGGTCTGGCCGGCGCCGCTGCCGATCCAGGTTGGGGACATCTTGTCCGATGGCGCGCCCGGACGGTTCGTATGGTCGGGGAAGGAATATACGGTCCGCCAAGCGTGGGGGCCCGAGCGCATCGAGACCGGCTGGTGGCGCGGCAACGATGTGCAGCGCGATTATTACACGGTGGCCACCGACGCCGGCACCCGCCTCTGGCTTTTTCGCCGGCATCAAGACAATCACTGGTTTTTACATGGGTGCTTTGATTAGAAACCAAGCCGCGCGGTTGAGGTACTCCGAAACCCGCGGATTTCTTTTTGATGCAGGAAAATCCGCGGGTTCCGGAGTACCTCAACCGCGCGGCTTGGAGTCGCGATGTGCTTTGTCCCCTACTTACGCCGAACTGCATTGCAAGACGAACTTCACGTTTCTGACCGGCGCGTCGCATCCGGACGAGTTGGTGCTGCGCGCGCTGGAGTTGGGGCATAGCGCCTTGGCTATCACCGACACCAATACCCTGGCCGGAGCCGCGCGCGCCCACGCGGCGGCCAGGGCCGCCCAGCTCAAGCTCATCATCGGCGCCGAAATGACGCCGATCGATGCGCCGCCGGTCCTTCTTTATGCCGCCGACGCCGCCGCCTATCGCCGATTGGCCACGCTCATCACCCGAGGCCGCCGCGCCGCCCCCAAGGGTGAATGCCGCCTCACTTTCGAGGACATCGCCGATCATGCCGGCGGCTTGCTGGCCGCGGTGCTGGTGCCAGATGGCCCAGGGGATGGCTTATCATGCGATGGCCCATTATGTGGGACGGCTCTCCTGAGCCGTCCGGGTGATTTAACGGCTCAGGAGAGCCGTCCCACAAAACCAACGGCTCAGGAGAGCCGTTCCACAAAAACAATGGGTCAGGAGGGCCGTTCTACTTCTGATGCCCTGGCGCTATCGCGAGCCTTTCGCCGATCGCTGTTATCTGGCGGCCTCGGTTCATCACGGCCCCGCCGATGCGACGCGGCTGGCGCGGCAAGCAGAGCTCGCCCGGCGAGCGTCGTTGCCGCTCTTGGCCACCAATGCCGTTTATTATCACGACCGCGGCCGGCGCCCTTTGCACGACGTGCTCACCGCGATCAAGCATGGCACCACCGTGGCCGACCTCGGCGCCCGCCGCTTCGCCAATGCCGAGCGCCATCTTAAAACGCCGGCGCAAATGGCCCAGCTTTTCCATGATTATCCCGAGGCGCTCGTTCATGTCGGCGAACTCGTCGAGCGCTGCTCGTTCTCCATGGCCGAGTTGCGCTATGAATATCCCGAGGAAATTTGTCCACCGGGCCAATCGCCGCAGCAATATCTGGCGGAATTGACGTGGGCCGGCGCGCGCATGCGTTATCCAGACGGACCCTCCGCCAAAGTGACGGCACTGCTGGAGCGCGAGTTGGCCCTCATCGATGAACTGGGCTACCCCGCTTATTTTCTGACCGTCTACGATCTGGTCCGCTTTGCCCGTGAACGCGTCATTCTTTGCCAGGGGCGCGGCTCGGCGGCCAACTCCGCGGTCTGTTATTGCCTGGGCATCACCTCGGTCGATCCCGAGCGCTCCGACGTGCTCTTCGAGCGCTTCATCAGCCGCGAGCGCGAGGAGGCGCCCGACATCGACGTCGATTTCGAGCACGAACGCCGCGAGGAGGTCTTGCAGTATATCTACCAAAAGTATGGCCGCGATCGGGCGGGCATCGTCGCCGAGGTGATCACCTATCGCCCGCGCTCGGCGGTGCGCGACGTTGGCAAGGCCCTGGGCCTGTCGCTCGATGCCGTCGACCGGTTGGCGAAAACGCTCGATCCCTATGCCGACGCCGCTACCATCCCCGCGCGCATCCGTGAAGCCGGCCTCGATCCCAAGGCTCCCGCCGTCGGCCGCCTGGTCCGGCTGGCCAAGGAGCTCATCGGCTTTCCCCGGCATTTGTCGCAGCACGTCGGCGGCTTCGTCATCACGCGCGGGCCCTTGGCCGAGCTGGTGCCCATCGAAAACGCCGCCATGCCCGAGCGCACCGTCATTCAGTGGGACAAGGACGATCTCGATGCCCTGGGCATTCTCAAAGTCGATTGCCTGAGCCTGGGCATGCTGACGGCCATCCGCAAATGTTTCGCGCTGGTGAACGAGCATCACGGCGTGGAGTGGACGCTGGCGACTGTGCCGGCCGAGGAGCCCGCGGTCTACGACATGATCTGCCGGGCCGACACCATCGGCGTTTTCCAGATCGAAAGCCGAGCTCAGATGAGCATGTTGCCGCGGCTCTTGCCCCGCTGCTTTTACGATCTGGTGATCGAGGTGGCCATCGTTCGCCCGGGCCCGATCCAGGGGGGCATGGTGCATCCGTATCTGCGCCGCCGCAACGGCGAGGAGGCGGTGACTTATCCCAATCCGATTATCGAGGAAGTGCTGGCCAAGACCCTGGGCGTGCCCTTGTTTCAAGAACAGGCGATGCGGCTGGCCATGGTCGCCGCCGGCTTCAGCGCCGGCGAAGCCGATCAATTGCGCCGCGCCATGGGCGCCTGGCGCCGGCCCGGCCTCATCGAGCAATTTCGCGTCAAATTCCGCGACGGCATGTTGGCGCGCGGCCTGCCCGTCGCCTTCGCCGAGCAGCTTTACGAGCAAATCCGCGGCTTCGGCGAATACGGCTTTCCCGAATCGCACGCCGCCAGCTTCGCCCTGCTTGGCTTATGTGTCGGCGTGGCTCAAGCACCATTATCCCGCAGCCTTCGTGGCGGCCCTTTTGAACAGCCAACCCATGGGCTTTTACGCCCCCGCCCAACTGGTCCGCGACGCCAAAGAGCATGGCGTCGCCGTCTATCCGGTCGATGTCAACGAGAGTGACTGGGACTGCGGCATTAGGGACGAGGGACGAGGGGCGAGTGGCGAGAATGAAGAAAGTGGCGAGAGGCGAGTGGCGAGTGGCGAGCAAAACGGAAGAGAAGGGCATATTTCTCACCCCTCGCCCCTCGCCTCTCACCCCTCGCTTTATGGCCCCCTCACCCCTGCCCCTCTCCCCCGAGTACAGGGGAGAGGGGAATGCCCTCCAGCAGACCTCGCCTCTTCTTCCCCATCTCTCGCCTCGTCGTCCTCGCCCCTCGCCCCTCGCCCCTCGCCCCTCTCCTTGCGGCTTGGCTTGCGCCTCATTAAAGGAATGCCGCAGGCGCTGGCAGAGGCACTCACCGAGGCGCGACGGGCCGGACCGTTTCGATCCATCAGCGATCTGGCGCGGCGGGTGGGGCTGGGCCGGCCGCTGCTCGCGCGGCTGGCGGCGGCGGATGCCTTCGGCTCGCTGGGATTGACACGCCGCGCCGCCTTGTGGCAAGTGCTGTCGCTGGGGGAAGAATTGCCGCTGTTCGCGGATTTGGAGGATGACGAGACCCTACCCCATTTGGCCGAGATGCCGCTCGCCGGGCAGGTCAACGCCGACTATGAAACGACGGGCCTATCGCTGAAGGCGCACCCCATGAGCCTGGTCCGCGCCGATTTGAATCGGCTCCAGGTGCTGCCCGCTTCCGCTCTGAAAGAAACGCCGGACAAGACCATCGTTCGCGTGGCCGGCCTGGTCCTCGTCCGCCAGCAGCCCTCGACTTCCAAGGGGACCATCTTCATCACGCTCGAAGATGAAACGGGCAGCATGAACCTGGTGATCTGGCCACGCGTTTGGCAGCGCTTCCGCCCGGCCGCCCGCGGCGCCGTCGCCCTCTTGGCCCACGGGCGCGTGGACCGCAGCGGCAGCGTCATCCATGTCATCCCCAACGTCCTCGAAGACCTCACGCAATCTCTGCGCGGGCTGCAAGCACGCTCGCGCGACTTCCATTGAGGGCGTCTGGGTGGCACGCCCTGAGGTACTCCGAAGGGCGTGGCTCTCGCCTGGGGGCCACGCCCTTCGGAGTACCTCAGGGCGTGCCACCCACGTTCCACATCTGCAGCCAATCACCGCACGCCCGGCAACGGCCCCGCCGCCTTGGGGCTCGCCGCTCGCAAGTCTTCCCCCAGCAGCTGCGCGATGGTGGCCGCGATTTGACTTTGTGTCGTCTCGACATTCGTGCGCACGCCCAGAGCCGGCGTGTCCGGTCCGACAACGGCAATCCAGACGAACTCGGCCAGCGGGACTTTTTCGCCATGATCGGTCCAGTCGGCGCGGTGCGCCGCGGCCGATGATCGGTGGTGATGACGAGCGCGGTTTTATTCCTGTATTCGGGCATCTCCTGTAAAGTTCGCCAAAGGTCGCCGATGTAACGATCCGAGTTATGCGCGGCATCCAGGTATAAATCGTAGCGCCGGCCGTGGCCCCATTCATCCGTCTCGCCCAGGCCGATGAAAAGCACGCGCGGCTTGTGGCGGCGCACGTGTTCGCGGGCATACTCCATTGTGATCACGTCGAAAGTGTTGTCGGGCCAAATGTGCGGCATCTTGGGGATCAGATCGTTCATCGAGCGCTGGGGGTTTGTCAGCGGCGCGTCGGCGACCGGCTTCCAGCCGGCGTGAACCTTGAGGCCGTTGCGCTCGCGCGAAAGATGAATGGGAACACATCCCAGGTGGCGAAAGCCGCGACTTTGCCGCGATAAGCGGACTTGGCGTTCAAGAATTCGAGCACCGTCATGTTGGGGTTGTTCTTCTGCGCGTTGGAGTCGATCGCCGGATCGGCGAAGCCGCAGAACATCTCGCTATAGCCGGGATAGGAGAACTTGAGTCCATTGGTCACGCGGGCCGCCGCCTTGCGGGATTGATCCCCGAAGACCTGGCCTTGTTTAGCGATGGTCTTCCAAAAGAACGGCATCAGCGCGATGCGCCGCTCTTCGAGGGATGGACGCCAATAGCGGCTTTTGAGCCCATCGACATCGCGGACGCCGCCGGGGCCCTTATCGATCAAGGATTCATCGGCGCCATGGAAGAGTTCCTGCCAGCGAAAGCCGTCGAGGGTGACGATGATGACGTTTTCTGTGGCGCCGGAGGCGGGCGCGGTGAAGGCCAATAGAGCGACTGTCAATGACAATAAGGTGCGACGCATGCTAGTCCTCGTTTAGCCGCGACGCGCTAGCGGAGGCGCGGGATAGACGCCACCCCGCTCTCCGCTAGCGCGTCGGGCAAACCGGGATTCTATCATGCCCGCGCCGCTCCGTTCACTTCTTTTTGTAGGTCCCGTCTACCGGACGGGACCTGTTCATACGGCGACGGCAAATTACGACACTCGCTTGCACGCGCCGAAGTCCCGCTCGGCAAGCGGGACCTACTTGGGCAGCGGTATCGCGATGCGTTCGATGTGAACTCCCTGGCGGAATTCCTCGAACGGACGCCCCGCGGAGGCGTCCAGCCATTCCTTGGTGACGGAGATGATCAGCTTGGATGTCAGCAGCGCCGGGGCCTTGGCGGCCGGCGGCTGGCCGGAAGAAGCACTGGCGTTCTTTTGAGCATTGGTCAAATACTCAAGGGCCTTGGCAATAACGGTGTTGTCCACGGCGGTTTTGTGACCCATGAAAAGTGCCTGCGTCATTTTTTGGTAAAGAAAGGCCTTGCGCTTATGATCGGTTTGGCCATCGACCGCTTTTTGATAGGCCTGGATGGCCTCCTGGATTCGACCTTGCCGGAGTTGCAAATCGCCCAGAAGCTCGAAGTCGCTCCCCCCGGAGCTGCCGCCGGCTGCGCTCTGCAAGCCGGCGCTGCCTGGATATGAGTCGAGAGACTTGAGCGTGGTTTGGGCGGGATCCATCAATTCTGCCAGCCCATGATTTCCGGCAACGTTTCCTTGCATGGCCCCCAGGAGTCCATAAGTCGCCGACATGCTGCCGATGCCAGTCGCTGCATTCCCAACCCGCTAAAACCGCTTTGACCGATCGACGCATGGGGATCGCTTCCGTGGCGAAACGTGACGACGATCGTGACGTTCTCCTTGGGATTTAGGTGAACAAAGTTGCGGCCATTTTCGGCAACGAGCTTGACCAGGAAGTCGGTCAGATCGGGGACGCTTTTTGCTTCCGTGAAATTGGCGCCCTTGTCCAGCTTCTCGCCGTGCAACTCCTTGCGGGTGCGCTCCCACTCGGACAACGGTTGTGAGGCGGGTTTAGCGGGTTCGGACTTTACCGGCAGCATCGGCGGTAGACTTGCTTGAAACACTACGCCATAGTTTTTCAGATAAGTGCCGTCAATTTTCGGCGGCGTCTCTGAAGGCACGGAGCCTCTGGAATGCGAAATTAAGGCGGGATAGGGGTTTGGTGGGTTCTTCATTAGCACGCCCAAAGGCATCGGATTGCCATCGGCAATCCAAGAAGCAAAGTGTTGCCCCGAGCCATGGCAAGCAGCGCACGTAGCTTGCTGGTGCGCCGTAGATCCCGGCCCAGGATGCGTCCCATGATCTCGATGTCTTCATACATCGCCGTCTGCCGGGACACGGGCGCGGTCGGCGAGCTGCTCAGTTGCTTAGGTTGGGCGGCGACCGTGCTGGGCAGCGCCGCGAACACAGCGAAACCTAGCCACATAGCGTAACGCATCATCGTTCTCCTTTCGTGTGAGTATCCATTTGGGACGCGGAAAGCGCGGAGACGTAACGTTCGGTGGCCGCCCAGCGCGTGCGGGCGACCTCCTGAACCTGATTGAGCTCGAACTCGAGTTGGGCGAGCGTCTCTTGGAATTTGCTATTGCGCTGGTCGACGGTGGCGGCGAGATTGTGCACCAAGTCCTTCACCAAGCGCAGATCGGCCGCGGTGACTTCGGGCCGAGGCAAAGGCACTGGCTGTTTTTCCACGACAACATGCGACTGCTTTTCCGCGAGGTCGGCCGACGGCACTCCGAAACGCACAACCAATTGTCGGCCCTCCCAGCTTGCTTCGAACCTTAGCAAGAAGGCGATTAACAGCGCCGCCGCCGCGCTGAATGTTACATAAGCAACCCGGCGCCAACGCCGCAATTGCGCCTGCTGGCGGCGATTGGCTTCCGCGAATATCTGCCGCATGTCTACGTCAACGTTGGCAACCGGAGCCACGTCCAACAGTCGCCGGAGTTGCACGAGCGCACCCAGTTCTCCGCAGCACTGCGGGCAGCTCGCCAGGTGCTCGTCCGCCACGCGTTTTAGGTTGGATGCAACATCGCCGTACGCATAGGCTGGCAAAAGCTCGCGTGTTTCTGTACAGTTCATCCAACACCTCCTCGTCTGGCACGTATTCCCCTCTCCCCTGTACTCGGGGGAGAAGGGCAGGGGTGAGGGGGCTTAGCTCACTTGCAAAAGATTGAGTTTTCGCGAGGGATACTATCCCCCCCTCACCCCTTCCCCTCTCCCCCCGAGTACAGGGGGCGAGGGGTTGCTGAAGTTGCTTTTCTCACTGGAGCCAATCAATCATTTAGCTACACTTGCTTTTCATTCCTCCATTTTCTCTGGACTCCATCCCAATGCGTTCAACCGCTCGCGCATCACCTTCAGCGCCACCGCGAAGCGCGACTTGAGCGTGCTGGCCGGCATCCGTAGAACACGCGCCATTTGCTCGAAGCTCATGTCCTCGTAATGGCGCAGCACCAACACCTGACGCAGTGGATCGGGCAAGTCCGCCAACGCGTGCTGGACGCCGGCCGTCAGTTCTTGCTGTTGACATTGCGCCGATCCATCGGGCGCGTGCGACGGCGGATCGTGGTCGCCCAGGCGCGCGGCGTGCGGCGGGCACGGCGTCCGGCGTCGCGCGCCGCGTTGAGGGCGATCTGATACAGCCAGGTCGAAAAGGTGCCGTTCTCGCGGTAGCGCGGGCCTTTGAGGTAAAAGCGCAAAAACACCTCTTGGCACAGGTCAGCCACTTGGTCCGGCTGACCGACCAGCCGCGACAAAAAGCGGGCCATCGGCTGCTGCCAGCGCCGCGTCAGGTCCACGAACGCCCCGGCATCGCCTTGTTGCCAGCGGCGCATCAGATCGGCATCATCCTGAGCGGGTTTTTCCATGTCCTGCCATTATGAAACGCGGCAGGAGCAAGAATCGACGAAAAAATCTCGTGCCCAGGTTCTGCCTGGGCAGGCACTGCTCGCGAGGCTCTGCCTCGCCGTCCGAGGTTGGTGTGCCTTCTCGGATGTGCAGGCGGAGCCTGCCGGGCAGTGCGTTACCAGGCGGAGCCTGGTAACGAGGTATGTTTTAGCCGCGCAGCACCCAGCGGAGCAGGTCGCCGGCCTTGGCGCCTTTGCCTTGCATCAAGATGCCGACTGCGGAAGATGCGGCCCGCGGCGTAGACGCATAGAGTCGTCATGAGCAATACCAGAACGACGCCGAGCACCGGTTGCCACCAAGGTAGCCCCGGCGGCACGGCTTGCCGGGCGACCATCAGCATCGGCGTGAACAGGGGGAAAAATGAGGCTGCCGTGGAGAACGTGCTCATCGGCTCCTTGACGATGTTGATCCAGATGAAGAGCGGAATCATCGACGCAAAAGTGACCGGCAACAGCATCGACTGCGCTTCTTTCAGATCGCTGCAGGCGGCGCCGACGGCGGCATAGAGCGAGCCGAACATAAACAGCGCCAGCACCTGGTACACCAAAAACCAGGCGATGATCTGCGGCGACAGGAACTCGCCATAACCATAGTGCTGGACCGCCGCGAAGATGCCCGCGAGATAGATGGCCGCCATGGTGAGCGAAACGCAGGCCATGCCGATGATCTTGCCCATCATGAGCGTGAAGGGCGGGACCGAGCCGAGAAGGACTTCGGCGATGCGCTGCAGCTTTTCCTCCATGACGCCGTTAAGCAGCGGGGCGGCCCCGAGAAGGACCATCATGAACATCAGGACGATCAAGCCGCCGGGCAGCAAAAAAGCCACAATCGGGTTTTGATCACCCGGCTCGATGATGGCACCGGTGACCGGATCGCGCGTCGTCAGCCCTTTGGTGAGGAGTGGAACCGGGGCGACGATGGCGTGCAATTCAGCGCGATCGATGCCGTGCTGCGCGCCCGCTGCGCCTGAACGGCGCTGTTGATGATCGCTTCCACCCACTTGGAGAAGTCTTGATAAGACGGCCGATTCGTCTGATAGCGCAGCGTGTGCGGACCTTGCGCCTTTGGCTTGGTCGGCTCACCATGCTCCCCGACCGCCATTTTTAGGCGAGGGGGGCTCGTTTCCCATCACATCCGCGCCGATCTCCAGAAAACCGGTCAAATCGCCCTTGCGCACCCGCTCGGACAAAGCCAGCCGAGCCTCGTCAACGTCCTGGTCCTTGGGCACCGGCACGGCTTCGAGAAGAAACGGCGCCGCGCGGCTCGGCCTGTGCTTGCTTGTCGCTCGGCAGGGCGGCGTTCTTTTCGAGCAGGGCGAACAACTGTTGTCCCGGAGAGCGGTCGATGATCGCGAAGTGCTTGGGCCGCATATCGACCTGGTCCTTGAAGAGCGCCTGCGCCACGAAACCGCCGCCCATCATGATCGGCATCAGCACGATCCCGATCACGAAGGATTTCGTCTTCACGGCAGCCTTGTATTCGCGGGCGGCAATCAACAGCGCTTTACGCATGGGCGGCCTCCTCGCCTTCCGGCCGGGCGATGCGGCACGAAAATGTCGTGCAGCGAAGGCCGGCTCACCTCGAAATGCTCCACGGCGCCCGCTGCATCAGCGCCGCGAGCAGGCGCTGGCTATCGGCGTTGCGCGCCAGGCGCAGCTCTTGCCAACGGCCCAAATCGCGGACCGCCTCCACGCCGGGCAGACCGTCCCACGACACGGAGGTCGCCGCAAGATGCACGCGCACGGTGTCCGAGCCATACGCGGCCTGGATGGATTCCAGCGTGCCATCGAGGACTTTCTTGCCGCGATAGATCATGAAGATGAAATCGCACATCGTCTCGGCCATCGCCATGTCGTGCGTGGAAAAGATGACCGTTGTCCCTCGCGCTTGAGATCGAGCACCGCGGCGCGGAGCACCTCGGCGTTGACCGGATCGAGCCCGCTGAAAGGCTCATCGAGAATCACCAGCGCCGGTTGGGCGACGACCGTGGCGATGAACTGGACTTTCTGCGACATGCCCTTGGAAAGCGCCTGCACTCTTTTGTCGCCCCAGGCAGCCGAGATCGAGCCGCGCCAGCCAGGCGTCGACTGCCGGACCAGGGCGGCGCATGCCCTTGAGCTCGGCGTAAAAGCGAAGCAGCTCGCGGACCTTCATTTGCTTGTAAAGACCGCGTTCCTCCGGGAGATAGCCGACGCGATCGTTCGCCGCCGAGGTCCCTTTTTCACCGAGCACGCTGATGTCGCCCCGGTCGGGATGCAGGATGTGCATGATCATCCGCAGCGTCGTCGTCTTGCCGGAGCCGTTGGGACCGATGAAGCCGTAGATCGTGCCGGCGGGAACTTCGAGGGTGAGGTCATTGACGGCGATGTGCGTGCCGAATGTTTTGGTGACGTTGTCAAGGCGAACGGCGGGCATGGAATCGTCCAATATTACGGTGTGCCGGCGAGCGGGGGGCGTCAGCCCCCTGATTTTTTTTGCGCAAGAAGTACGAGAATCAGGGGGCTGACGCCCCCCGCTCGCCGACCGGGATCACCCCAAAATGCGGTTCCAGCGCCTCCTTTGATACGCGACTTTCTCGGCGGGACTCATCGAGCGAAAGTCAGGCTCTCCGTCGCGCCCTGCGCTTTGTTTTGTTTTACAACCGCAGCCGCACTCCGTCTTTATCGGCGCGCGGGCGTCGGCTTCGCAATGCCATTGCCGTCGTAGCTCATGACGTTGGTTTGCAGGACCATATCGTCATTTAACGTGCGGTGCGGCTTGACGCCGAGCTGCGCGAGCACGCCATGATACGCCTTGACCGCTTCCTCCGCGGAAATGTCGGCGTCGGCGATGTAACGCAAGAATTGGATGAAGGCGAGCTGGTTTTCGGCATTGTTGATCTTGCGGCCAAAGAGGGCCACGCGGGCGCCATATTTCTTGGCCTCGCTAAGGAGCTTGAAAGCGTCGTAAGTCGTTCCCGCGCCGCCGCCCAGGATGCCGACGATGAGGTTGGGATCATAGCGAACCAGTTCCTCCATCGCCTTGGGGCCGTGATAGACCATCTTGAGAAACAACGGGCGGCCCCGCGCCGTCACGCCGCCCAGCGTCCGCACGATGGCATCATTGATGAACTCGGGCACCTTGCTCGCTTCCACCATCTCCGGGCGATTGGGGTCAAACACTTCGAGAAAATGGCGAAATCCCTTGCGCTCGGCTTCGAGGCGAAAGTCTTTGTATTCGCGCAAGGCTTCGCGATCTTGGGCGGCATCGTTGGTGAACGTGATGCTGTAAAGGCCCAAATCGGCGCCGCGCTGCCGCTCCGTCGGTGCACAATCGAGATGCCCACACTGGATGTGATCCAGCGTCGCGGTGCGAAATGGCAGCGACGGCTGAGCCGGATAGCGGCTGCCGCGCACGATATGGATATCGGTCGTGTCGTTGGCACGCGCGGCGGGCGTGACGGCGCTCTGGTCAAAGATGCGCTTGTCGATGGTGAGGATTTCGTTGGTGTGCGCCGACATCAGCATGATATCGACCAGCCCCTGCTCGACGATTTGCTCGATGATGTCGCGAAACTCTTGCAAATTCCGGTATCGAATCTCGCCGCCATGCGCTTCCGGCGACCGCCCCGGAGCCCCGATGGACAGGGCCATGTCCGCGTCCTTGGCATCGGCGAGGATGAAATCCTTGGCCCCCCGCGGGTCGCTGTGAATGCGGGCGAGCTTTTGGTCGAGAGTTTTTGGTTTCATGGGGAATCAGTGAAGAGCAGTACCAGAAAATTCCCTCTCCCCTGTACTCGGGGGAGAGGGGTAGGGGTGAGGGGGTCAGGTTATTTGCAACAGTGCCAAGTTATCGCGAGGAACGCTGTCCCCCCTCACCCGGCCCTCTCCCCCCGAGTACAGGGGGAGAGGGGGTCAGATTCAATTTGAGTTCACGTTATTTTGCACTCCAGGCGGCTCGTGGAATCGTGCGGCCCTTGGTAGTAGCCGTCGTCGTGCCTTCGTGCAAGCGTCGAGCCACCGCGTCAATCGTCTCACGCAGGACACGTCCGGAGTTTTGCAAGCCGGTGCGTTCCTTGGGCGTCAGCGCCAACTCGATCTGCCGGCGGGCGCCGCCGCAGCCGATCTCGGTTGGGACGGACAAGCAGACATCGTGTAGCCCATACGGACCGTTGAGGAGCGTACTGACCGGCAAGACGCGCCGCTTGTCCAGCGCGATCGCTTCGACGACCTCGCGGATCGCCAAGCCGACCGCGAAGCCAGCCCCGCCTTTGAGCTTGATGACTTGCGCTCCGGAGCCTTTCGTTTGCTCGAAAATCTCTTTCTGGACGTTCCCGTCGAAGCCGGGCCATTGCTCGATCGGCAGTCCATTGATGGTGGCGCTGGACCAGATGGGCACCATGCTGTCGCCGTGCTCGCCCAGGATCAAGGCGTTGACCTGCGTGGCGGCGACTTCAAGGCGCTGAGCCAGATGGCTGCGGAAGCGAGTGGTGTCGAGCACGGTCCCTAGACCGAGCACGCGCTGCCAGGGCAGCCCGGCACGTTCGACCGCCAGGTGCGTGAGCACGTCCACCGGATTGCTGACGACGAGCAGATAGGCGTTGTTCTTGAAGCCGACTTGCTTGATCTGCTCGAGTAAGTTCAGAAACAAATCGACATTGCGGTTGATGAGATCGAGCCGGCTCTCATCGGGCTTGCGCCGCAAGCCGGCGGTGACTACCACCACGTCGCTGGTGGCGACCTCGCTCATGTCGCCGGCGCTGATGCGCTGATCGGCGACCAGGCTGGCGCCGTGCAAGAGATCGAGCGCCTGCCCCTGCGCCGAGGTCTTGTTGGCGTCGATCAACGAGATGCCGCTGACGACCTTGCCGCACTGCAGGGCGAACGCCGTCATGCTGCCCACCAAACCGCCGCCGCCGATGATGCTGACTTTCATAGGGTGAATCCTCGTTTACCAAGGAGCCGCGCACGCAGTAAGCGGTTAATCAGGTGGGGTACGGGAATATCCGCTTACTGCGTGCGCGGCTCTTTTATCGCGCAAGGCGGCCATCACTTGGTCGGTGACGATGCGAACCAAATCGTCCATGTTTTTGACGTCGGGGGAGCTGGTCGTGCAGGTGCCGCCGCACGCAGCGCCGGCTTCCTTGGCAAAGGCGACGGCCTGAGGGACAAAGTCGCTATAGCCGCGGTCGAAGACGCTATTGCCGCACATGTCACAGTCTTCAGCGCGCAGACGCGGGTCGTCGTAACCGAGCTTCTTTTTGAAATCGAGAAGCTCGCGGGTTTGTCCTTCGGAGAAATAATTGACGCGCCCCAGCTGCTTCGACAGGATCAGGATTTTGCAATAGGCGTCGATGATTTCGGAGTTCCAGTAAGCTTTTTCCAGCGTTGGTCCAAACGTGATCGTGCCGTGATTGGCGAGAATGATCGTGTTGCAATCCTTGAGATAGGGCACGATGGTGTCGGCGAACTTCTGGCCACCGGGCGTTTCGTAAACCGCAATCGGCACCTCGCCCAGAAAGACTTCCACTTCGGGCAAGACGCACTTGGGGATTGGCTCATGGGCGACGGCGAAGGCGGTGGCGTGCGGCGGATGGCAATGGACGACCGCCTGCACGTCGGGCCGATGCTTGTACACCGACAAATGCAACAGGATCTCGCTGGAGCGCTTGCGCGTGCCGGCGAGCTGCTTGCCCGCGTAATCGACCTTGCACAAATCTTCGGGCTTCATGAACCCTTTGGAGACCATGGTCGGCGTACACATGATTTCCTTGTCGTTGAGGCGCACGGAGATGTTGCCGTCGTTGGCAGCCGCGAAGCCCTTGTTGTAAACCCGCCGGCCGATCTCGCAGATTTGCTCTTTGAGCTTGTGTTCATTGAGAAACATTGGTTTCACCTATTTCCGTTTTCCTCCCCCCTTACGAAGGGGGGGCGGGGGGGGTTCTTTCGTCGAAGCCCTCAAATACCCCCCCCCGGCCCCCCCTTCGTAAGGGGGAGAAAGACAAAACTTCCACCGTATCCAAAATGCACGCACAATACGCATCCACCGGCTTCTTCTCGGGGACGAACGGGGCGGCCGCTTCGCCACCTTCGCTGAAGCCGATCTTTTGACCATAACCGGCGCCGAGCTGGTCCACGATGATGACGTCCTCGCCATCCGGCGCTGTCTGTTCTTGCAAAGCATTGAGGCTGAACGGCACGCCGATGACCCAGCGCAGTCCTGTGACGGCCGCATGTGCCCGTGACAGTGTCACCGTGCCGATGACTTCAGCGATGCGCATGAACGTCAAGCTCCGTGAGGACTTTGTCGATCTCTGCTGGACAGGCCCGCGCCGATCCCGCCGCGGCGCTCAAAATCTGGCGCACCTCGAAGAACGTCGGCCCGGGCATCTCGACGATGAGGGCGTCGGCACCGACGCTTTCCAGCGCCCTACCCGCTTGCCGCGCCGTCAGCACCGACGCCGCCCGCATGCCGCTTTTGTTCGCCAGACAGCTGATCAACGCCGCGTCCGCGCAGAAGGCGACACCGTTTTGTTCTTGCAGGCGCCAATCGCGAAACATCGCAAGCCATCTTCTCGGTTCATTTCCCGGCGACGAGAGCAGACGGAACGTCAATCCTTGACGCTCCAAGGAGGCCACGGCGGCGGCGACGGCGGGATGCGGTTGCTCTTCGACATAAACGCAGGCCGTGCCGGTACGTCCTTTGTTCGCGCAGGTGGTGGCGGCGTCCTGCCGCGTGATGCGCACGCCTTTGGCCCGCAGTTCGTCCAGAGCGAGTGGCGTGAGCAGCGCCCGGGCGGACAACACCAGCTCGCGCTGGTTCGTCCAGTGCCGGCGCAGGTCGTCGGCGCTAAACAGCTTGCCGGGCCAATGCAGCACCAGGGCGTCACCGTTTGTTTCGCTCATCGATCGCAAATTCCTAGAACCAGCCAACGAACCGGCGAATTCTTGTGTCCCACCAACTCGCGTGCGCTTTTGCCGTCATTCGACACAATCACGCGCTCGCCAACCGCAGAGCCGAGCTTATCGATGGCCAAAATCGGCTCGCCGTCAGCTTTACCGTCACTGCCCAAAAGCTGCACGAGCAATAGCCGCCAACCAAGCATGCTCGGGTGTTTCACCGATGAGATCGCATGACCCATCACTTGCCCGATTTGCATGATGATTCCCGAAAATTGGGTGGCACGCCCTGAGGTACTCCGAAGGGCGTGGTTCTATTTCACGCCATCCCAATGGTTACATAATGCGCATGCCGCCGGCGGCGGTGGTCGAGCGGCGCTGACGGGTGAATGTCAAGGGCGTCGTGACGCCTTCGCCGGTCGGCGTCGCGATGCTGAAGCTCAAGTAGCCTTCGCCCCCACCGCCGAGGCTGGCCGTGCTCGGGCCGTTTTGCACATAGAGGGTCACGTCCATTGCGCGCCCCATGCGCGTGATCGTCTCGAGGTTGCGCGAGTGGATGATGGCCGTGTGCCCGAAGCCGTGCTCGTATTTCTTGGCCATGGCGATGGCGGTGTCGACGTCGGCGACGCGCACGAATGGGATGAACGGCATCATCTGCTCATGATCGACAAACGGATGCTCGGCGTCGGTTTCGCCGAACAGCAGCTCGGTATCGGAAGGGACGCTGACGCCGGCGTGCTTCGCCAAGACGGCGGCATCTTGGCCGATGAGGTCCTTGTTGACGACCAGCTTGTTCTTGTCGCCATCGGCAGGGACGAACGCGACTTTAGTGAGCGCCGCGATTTGCTGGGCATTCAGCCGGACTGCCTTGTGGCGCGTCATGGCCTCCATCAGCTCGTCAAAAATGGCGGCGACGGCGAAGACTTCCTTTTCGCCGATGCACAAGAGGTTGTTGTCGTAGGCGCCGCCCGCCACGATGCACTTGGCGGCGTTGTCCAAATCGGCGGTCTCATCGACAACGACCGGCGGATTGCCCGGCCCGGCCACGATGGCGCGCTTGGGCGAACGCAGCGCCGCCCGGCCTACCGCGGGGCCGCCGGTGACGCACAACAGGCGCACGTCGCGGTGATCGAAAATCGCCTGGGCCGACTCCAACGTCGGCTTGGCGATGATGGTCAGCAAATTATTGATGCCGATGGCTTCGTGGATGGCCTGGTTGAAAAGCTGCGTCCCATGGCAGGCGATCTTGGCGCCGCCGGGATGGGGGTTGCACACCAGGGCATTGCCCGCGGCGAGGATGTTGATGGCATTGCTCGCCAAGGTCGGCAAGGAATGCGTCACGGGCGTGATGATGCCGACGACGCCGAAGGGCGCGAACTCTTGGACGGTGACACCGTAATCGCCACTGAAGGCGTCCGTCCGCAAGAACTCCACGCCGAGCGTTTTCTCGGCGCAGGTGATGAGCTTTTCCACCTTGTGCTTGAGCCGGCCGATCTTGGTCTCTTCAAGCTCTTCCAGGCCCAGCAGGTCCGCCTTGGCGAGGCAGATTCTGCGGATACAGGCTACCGCCTTGCGGCGCGCTTCGAGGCCGCGTTTCTCGAATTCGAGCTGCGCCGCCGTCGCCGCCCCGACCGCGTCGTCGACATTGTCGAAGACGCCCCAGGCATTCGATTGGTGTGGCTTCGCGCCGTTGCCCGTGGCGGCCGCATGGTCCTTGCTCAAGGCGTGACCATTTTTCATGTGGGCCAAGACTTCCTGGACCACATTGCGAATCAGCGTGTCGGTGACTTGCATATTTGGATTCCGAATACTTGTTCGCGTGGGACGGCTCTCCTGAGCCGTCAGAACCGGCCGACGACTCGGGAGAGTCGTCCTACATAAACCGACGACTCGGGAGAGTCGTCCTACAGGTGGACGGATCAGGAGAGCCGTCCCACGTTAGAGTGCACTAGTGGGCCCTACTCGAAAAAATCATCTTGTTGGCGATGTTGACGGTGTCCACGATGCCGATGATGGTGGCGTCGACGGGCAGTTTTTCTGTCTCGGGAGTGAGGCGGGCACTGGACCCCTGCACGATCAGCACCATTTCATCGAGGCCGGCGCCGACGGTGTCCACGCAAACGAAGGTCCGCCCGGTGCCGATCAGCTTTTCGCGATCGGAGGGATCGACGCGCATCGGCTCGACGGTAAGGAGCTTGTGCCCGGTCATGCTGTCGACTTTTTGGGTCGCGACCACGCTGCCGGTGACTTTGGCGACGAACATGGGTGGCTCTCACTTCCTACAAGATGCGTAGTCGTGGCCGGGGTTGAGGTACTCCGAAACCCCGGTACATCATTGGACGTTGCGGCTGCTTACCGGGGTCTCGGAGTACCTCAACCCCGGCCACGAGTCCGGTCAGGTTGGAAACCTAACCTACGGGTTGCAAAAACTCTTTCGCCTGGCGGGCGACGATCAATTCTTCATTGGTTGGCATGATCCACAGTTGCACGCGGCTCGTGGCGGCGTGGACCGGCATTTCGCCACGCGCGGCGGCGTTGGCGTTCGAGTCAAGCTGGATGCCGAGCCAATCCAGATCGGCGCAGATGGCGGCGCGCATGGACGCGGAGTTTTCACCGATGCCGCCGGTGAAGACGATGGCGTCGGCGCCGCCCAGGAGTAACAAATAAGCGCCCAGGTAGTCCCGCACCGATTCCACGAACATGTCCAGTGCCAGGCGAGCGTGGCAGTCATTTTTCGCCGCGGCCGCCTCCATGTCGCGCAAATCGTTAAACCCGCTAATTCCCAGAAGTCCCGAGCGATTGGCGAGCTCGTCCAGAATTTGCGGGAGCGACAAGCCGGTCGCACGCAAGAGTGCCGGCAAAGCGAAGGCATCGAAGTCCCCCACGCGGTTGTTTTGCGGCAGCCCGCTTTGCGGGCTCATGCCCATGCTGCTCGCCCGCGACCGGCCGTCCTTGATCGCGCACATCGAACTGCTGCCGCCAAGATGGCAAGAGATGATCTTGGCCTCCGGCTTGCCCAGCAGCTGAGCCGTCCGCTCGGCGATATAGCGATGGCTCGCTCCGTGAAAGCCATGGCGTTTGACGCCGTATTTCTCGGCCCATGCCAGCGGCACGGCATAAAGCTTCGCGCCGGTGGAATGGTTTCGTGAAAGCCCGACTCGAAAGCGGCGACCATGCGGAATATCGGGCAGCTCCTTGGCCAACAGCCGCATCGCGCTCACGTAGGGCGGATTATGCGCCGGAGCCACGTCGTTGTAAGCCTCCATGGCCGCCAAAAGCCGATCATCGACCGCGTGAACGCCGGTCAAGCCCTGAGCATGGACGGCTTTGAAGCCGATGGCGGCCAACTCGCGCGTGCTGGTCAAGCATTGTTCGTGGGCGAGTTGCTCCAGGCAAAAGCGCACGGCGACCGCGTGATCAGGGGCCGTCATGGCGCCGGTCTCGCGCCGGCCGGCGCTCTCGAAAGTGCATTGGCTCCGCGGAGCGCCGATGCGGTCGACGCCGCCGCGCGCCAGCAGCGTCTCGTCGTTCATGTCGAACAGGCGATACTTGAAGCTGGTGCTGCCCAAGTTGGCGACGAGAATCTTCATGACTTATTTGCCGAGAAAGACGGCCATCACGGTTTCTTCCGGGCGCGGGATCACATGCCCGGTGATGAGCTCGCCGTGCTGGCTGGCAGCGGCGGCACCCGCGTCGACGGCCGCGCGGACGGAGCCGACATCGCCCCGGACAAGGGTCGTCACATAGGCGCCGCCAATTTGGATTTGCCCGGCAAGGGCGACGTTGGCGGCCTTGCACATGGCATCGGTCGCCGCGATGGTGGCGATCAAGCCCTTGGTTTCGACGAGGCCCAGGGCCTCGGCGGAGTTATTGCGAGTCATGCAAATGTCCTCGGTTAAAGGTTGTCCACGCCAGTCGGAGTTCCTCATGGCGGTTAGAAAATTCACACAATATGGCATCACCAAAAGCCGGCGGCGCCTTGTTGTGAGACGGCTCTCCTGAGCCGTCCGGCAGAGAGGACGACTCGGGAGAGTCGTCCCACATGTTAATGATTCGTTGGCAAATGCCTTAGCCGACGTTGGCGGTTTGTTTCTTGCCGGCGGAGGGCAGGACTGAGCCGGTGTCTTCGTGCGGGCGCGGGATGACCTGGATGCCGACGACCTCGCCGACCCGGCCCGCCGCGGCCGCACCGGCATCGACGGCAGCCTTGACGGCGGCCACGTCGCCGACCACGAAGGCCGTCACCAGGCCGCTGCCGATCTTTTGCCAGCCCAAGAGCGTCACGTTCGCCGCCTTGAGCATCGCATCGCTGGCTTCGATCAGAGCCACCAGCCCTTTGGTTTCGATCATTCCCAGCGCTTCCAGTTGACTTGCCATGTTCAATTACCTCTTTAAGAAATTACTCTCCCCCCCTTGCGAAGGGGGGGCCGGGGGGGGTCTTGAATAACTCGCATCGGCGCGCATGGGGCAAATCGACGGCATTCCCTTCGTCCGTGTCGACATGCACCTCCAGCTTGCTCCTCGGCGCGAAGCGCACCAACAAATCCTCCAGCACCGCCGAGCACGTGCTTTGGACGCGCAGGTGCAGTCGGTCGCCGTCCTTGACGCCGTAATACGCACAGTCGGCCGGCCCCATGTGGACGTGGCGTTCGTGCCGAATCACGCCGCGTTCGAGCTCGATCATGCCGGCGGGGCCCATGAGATAGCAGCCGGGCGAGTCACGGTGGTCGCCGCTTTTGCGAACCGGTGGCTCGAGCCCCAAGGAAATCGCATCGGTGAAGGCCAGCTCGACCTGGCTATGATCGCGGCATGGGCCCAAGATGCGGAGGTTGGGAATCATCCGCTGGCGCGGCCCAATGATCGTCACCGTCTCCTCGGCGGCGAAAAAACCGTCTTGATAAAGTTTCTTGTGCACCGTCAATTGATGCCCCTTGCCGTAGAGACGTTCGAGATCTTGCTGCGTCACATGGGCATGTCGCGCGGAGATATTGACGACCAGGTTCGGCTTGCCGTTGACGGCTGCCGAGTTCGTGCCAAGTCGTGCGGTCACGGCCTGGCGCACGAGGCGTTCCACCTGGGCGCGATCGAGTGTCATCATGGCTGCAATTCCCTCGTGCTGCCGTCGGTCTCGGCAATGAGCACGCGCACGTCGTTTTGATCGAGCAAGGCGCGCTGCGGATCGGTCAGGCCATGGTCCACGATCAGCGTGTCGATCGCGGGAAGCGGACACAAAAAGGCCAGCGCTTGCCGGCCGATCTTGGTGTGATCGGCGACCACGACCACCTCGTCGGCGCAGCGCATCATCGCCAACTCCGTTTCCACCAGGAGCAAATTGCTGTTGAACAAGCCCTTGGCCGTGATGCCGCCGACGCTCATGAGCGTCTGCCGCACATTGATAGCTTCCATCATCTTGACGGTAAGGGGCCCCAGAGCGACGCCCGTCTTGGGGTAAACGAAGCCGCCCAAAATCACCAGATCCGTCTCACGGCTGTTGGCGAACAGGTTCGCGATCGGCAGGCTGTTGGTCACGATCTGCAAAGGCCGACCGACCAACAAGCGGGCGACTTCGAGCGTCGAGGTGCCGCCGTCGAGCAAAATCGCATCGCCGTCCTGGATCCGTGCAGCCGCCGCCTTGGCGATGAGCTGCTTTTCTTCCAAGGCTCGGGATGATCGCTCTTCCAGCGCCGGCAGGCCGCTGTCCGTCAGAAACATCGCTCCGCCATGGGTCCGCCGGATGACGCCGCGTTCATCCCAATAATCCAAGTCGCGGCGGACGGTCGATTCCGAAGTAGCCAGCACTTGGGCCAAGTCGCCCAGGGCGGCGAAGCCACGTTCACTCAGCAGATCGAGAAGGCGTTGACGACGTTCTTCCACCAGCACGGTACATCCTGCCATTATCTGGGGTTAATCCACCATCAATTATGAGACATAATAACCATATTGCGCATTTTATCTAGCAATGGCAAGCTAATAATGGAATTATTCTACTTATTTTTCTCAAGTTCTCGCATAAAGAGCCACGCACGAAGTAAGCGGCGTATTTTTTGCGCAATTGAAAACTCTCGCTTGCGGCGTGCGCGACCGAAGTGCGCGTTAAGGAAAAACGAGCATGCCGATTTGCTCAACGTTGTCTGCGTGAGCTAGGTTTTCCATGAAAGTACCCTCGGCCCGGTATTCCCCTTTGATTCGAGTGAGGCTGTGATGGCCACTTTTGCAAGCGCGTATGTCTTGAAGTTGGAAATCCCCTATTCGCGAGTTTTGGCTACCCTCTGCTGATTGGGATGGGCGTGGGTGTCGTTGCCTTGACGGCCTGCAAATTGGTCGGGGGACGTAAAAAGCCGGCGCCGACGCCGGTCGCAGACGAAGCGCCCAAGTCCGATCCAGACCATGATCCGTTTACTCAGGGAAGCACCAGCGAGCAGCGTAAATCGTTTCGCCGGCAGGGTAACCCTGTCCAAGTCAACGTGGCCCTGCCGCACCGCAAAGACGCGCCTCGGTCGGGCGTCGTGGTGGACCGGTCCGTGGGCGGCTTGTGCTTGCATGTTGACGATGAAATCGCACCCGGAACGGCGCTGGCGGTTATCCCTCTGAATGCCCCATCGATCACGCCCTGGGTCGATATCGAAGTGCGCACTTGCCGCAAAGTCGGCGAAAACTTCGAATTGGGCTGCCAATTCGTCAAAACGCCCAATTGGTCGATTTTGCTGATGTTTGGATAAGATGAATAGCCGCGGGTTTCGGAGTACCTCAACCCGCCGCTTCGACCATGTCACCTTTGCGGCGA
The DNA here is from genome assembly GCA_963750865.1 of uncultured Planctomycetota bacterium. Classification (GTDB taxonomy): domain Bacteria; phylum Planctomycetota; class Planctomycetia; order Gemmatales; family Gemmataceae; genus CAVVSQ01. Next base: position 685,344 of record CAVVSQ010000001.1, on the reverse strand, counting down.
ACCGTGCCGGCTTTTATAAAGCAAGTGTGACCCAAAATCCTTCCACCATTGGCCGGCTGGCCCCGTCGCCCACGGGGCGCAGCACGTCGGCAATGCACGCACTTATCTCATCGCTTGGCTCTCGGCGCGAGCGCAAGGCGGCCAAATCGTCTTGCGCATTGAGGACATCGACTCGCCGCGGATCAAGCCGGGTGCTGCCGCAGGACGCCTGCGACGATCTGCGTTGGCTTGGCCTGGATTGGGACGGCGGCTCCGGTCGTGCAAACACAGCGGTTGCCGCTCTATCAGCACGCGCTGGAACGCCTCAAAACTCTCGATCTCGTGTATCCTTGCACGTGCAGCCGCACGGACATCGAACGTGCCGCCAGCGCACCCCATGCTGATCACGAGGGGCCCGTGTATCCGGGCACCTGCGCTGGCGGTCGGCGGCGGACGCGGATCGTTTGTCGATGCCCTACGCCTGGCGCATGCGCGTCGGCCATGAGCCAATCACCTTTGACGATGGTTTCGTCGGTGTCACGACGATTGATCTGCAGCCGATTGGCGGCGATTTCGTGGTTTGGAAAAGCGCGGGCACGCCGGCCTACCAACTCGCGGTCGTTGTCGACGATGCGGCCCAGGGCGTGACCGAAGTCGTGCGCGGGCAAGGATTTGATTCCGTCCACGCCGCGCCAGCTACTAATCTACCAAGCGCTCGGCCTGATGCCGCCGCGATTTGTTCATGTCCCTTTGGTCGTGGGCACTGACGGTCGCCGCCTAGCCAAGCGGCATGGTGACACACGCTTGGCGGCGCTGCGTCAGGCCGGCGTCGCGCCCGAAGTGCTGCTCGGCTTGCTCGCCTGGTCTTGCGGCTGGATCGGGAAGATACGCCCCATCACCGCCGCGGAACTTTTGCCGCGCTTTAGCCTGGCGTCGATACCGCCAGAGCCGTTCGTCCTGACGACGGACATATTGCACCAAATCGGCTATGGTTGAAGTAGGTCCCGCCTGCCGGGCGGGATCGTTAGGGTTTGCAAACAATAGACGATTTGGGGCGCTAACCAAAAGTCCCGCCCGGCAGGCGGGACCTACTGGGACCAACTATATGCGTCAGGCCGTCATTGTTGAAGCGGTGCGCTCGCCTATAGGCCGTGCGCATCCGGAGAAGGGCATGTATCGCGATGTGCGTGCGGACGATCTGTCCGCGCACGTCATGGCCGCTCTTTTAGAGAAGGCCAAGGTGCCGCCAGGCCTGATCGAGGACATCCACTGGGGTTGCGTCAAACAAGAGAAGGAGCAGGGTTATGACGTGGCCCGCATGGCTGCTCTGATCGCGGGCTTTCCGATCGAAGTGCCCGGCGTCACGGTTAACCGCAACTGCGGGTCCAGCCTACAAGCGATCAACCAGGCGGCCCAAAGCATTGCCGCCCAGTGCGAAGATGTCCAGATCGCCGGCGGCGTGGAGCACATGCACCACATTCCCATGGAAGCGGGCTTCGACCCGAGCCCGCGCTACCTTTATCGGCATAGCCCGGCGACGCTCAACATGGGCCTGACCGCGGAGAATCTCGCCCGGCGCTATGGCATTAGCCGGCAGGAACAGGACGCCTTTGCTCTGCGCAGCCATCAATTAGCCGCCGCAGCAACCGACAGCGGCGCATTCAAGAACGAGATCATCCCGACATGGGGGCGCGATGGTCGAGGGCCGCAAAAAAATCATGCACGAGGATGAGTGTATACGGCGTGATTCGAGCCTGGAGACGCTGGCGGCACTCAAGCCGGTGTTCATGCCTGAGGGGGGATCGGTGACGCCGGGCAACGCCAGTCCGCTCAACGTCGGGGCCTCAGCTCTTTTGATCATGTCGGCCGAGCGCGCCCGCGAGTTGGGTTTGCAGCCAAAGGTGAAGGTCCGCGCCATGGCCGTCGCGGGTGTCGATCCGTCGGTGATGGGCATCGGCCCGGTCCCCGCTACGTGCAAGGCGTTGGAACGTGCCGGACTCAAGTTAGGCGACATTGATCTCATCGAGATCAACGAAGCCTTCGCCGCTCAGACGCTGGCGGTCATCAAGGTGCTTGGAGATCGATCCCAGCAAGGTCAACGTTCGCGGCGGCGCCTTGGCGATCGGCCACCCGCTTGGTGCCAGCGGAGCGCGCATCGCCACGACGCTGATTCATGCCATGGGCGACCGGCAGGCGCGACTTGGTCTGGCGACCATGTGCATCGGAGCCGGGCAGGGGATCGCGACAGTTTTCGAAGCCGTTTCTTGATTTTATGTGGGACGGCTCTCCCGAGCCGTCCGCCCGAAATGACGGATCCGCCGAGCCGTCCCACACCGTGAAGCTAGTTGTGAAATTGCTAAAAATCTCAGCCCTCAAAAGGCCCTCCGCGGTTGTGCCGACGATTCCGCGTAAATTATTTTATTCTAAAACGTTACGTCATCTGGAATAGCCTTTACGATCCATGCCATTTTCGCATAAGATAACTCTCGTGGCCGGGGTCTGCCGTCGAGGCTGCCATCATGGCCATAAATCATGAATGCTCAACGCTTTCAGCGACTCGTCTTTTCTGGGTAGGGGCCAGGTCTATGCTCAGGCACACGTCCTTGGCGCGCTTTCTCCCTTTCCCGGAAAATCAAGCTGCCCTCGCCGCGATCCAAGACCTGCTGGCCAACGTGCGTTCAGGGAAGTCGCCGCGTTCTCCCAATCCGCTGTTCTTGCACGGTCCGCCCGGTAGCGGCAAAAGCCACTTGGTCGGCGCACTGGCCGCCGAATGCGCCGCCCAGGGCGGGCTTAGCGTGCTCTATTGCGTGGCCGGTGATTTCAAGGAGCCGCGCTGGCCCACGCTGGCCGCCAAAAGCTGGCCGCCGACGAAGCAGCACCTGTCCCACCAAGCTTAGTGGAAGAAGCGCAAGACTGCGATTTGTTGATTCTCGAAGACCTGCAGCACTTGCCATTGCCGGCCGCCGAAAGCGTGGTCCGGATTATCGACCATCGCCAGGCTCATCAGCTGCCGATGGTCTTCACTGCCAATGCCGGTCCAAGGCACCTCGTTTATCGCGGCGTTCGTTTTCCGGCGCACCTGACAAGCCGGTTGGCGGCAGGATTAGCGATCGCCTTGGAGGCCCTTAAAGTTGCCAGCCGAGAGCGCTTCCTGGAAGAAACGGTCCAACGTTCTCAGCAAGCCGTGCCGCGCGACATCCTGCATTGGCTGGCGCACCATCTGACCGGAGGCGGCCGCCAGCTCGAGGGAGCACTGACGCAGCTAGCGACTCTCAACAAAGTCAGTCGCCGCCCGCTCGACATCAAAAGCGTGATCGCCCACTTTCGCGCCCAGGTTGATGCCACGCGCCCCTCGCTGGAACGCATCACGACCCGAGTGGGCCGCTATTTCAGCATTGAACCTCGACAGTTGCAATCGCGCCGGCAGCATCATAACGTCCTCTTGCCGCGCCAGATCAGCATGTATTTGACGCGACAACTCACCTGCTTGTCGCTTGTCCAGATCGGCGCTTACTTCGGCGGCCGCGACCATACCACCGTTCTCCACGCCTGCCGGAAAGTGGAAGACGCCATGAAATGCGACGCCGCCTTGTCCGGCGCCGTCCGCCAAATTCATGCTGAGCTTGGGTGAATAAAGCTGGGGATAACCGGTTGACAAGATGTTGCCTCGATGACTCCCGAATATCAGCGTTGCCTGGAGCGAATTGAAGATGACTTGGTCGCGGCAAACCATCATTCTTTTTGGGCATGCACTCAACAAGCAGCCAACGGCTTATGCACCAACGACTCTCGATAGTTACTAGAGAACCAGCAATGACTTATCACGCCGGTCGGGAACAATGAACTGAAATCGGCACTACCTTACTACTGCCATTAAGAGTTTATCTCACTTAATGATCTTTCATGTAACCAACCCTTGGGAAGTCGCATCATGAAAATCGTGTGCCATCGGGAAGGCTTGTTGTCGGCGTGTCAGTTGGCGAGCGTCGCCGTGGCTGCACGCGACGTCAAGCCCATCCTTAAAAACCTCAAGGCACTGGTGGTCGAGGATCGCTGCACCTTGATGGCCACCGACCTGGAGTTGGGCATTCGCCTCGATGTACGTGGCATCAAGGTGGAAGAGCCCGGCGAAGCGCTCTTGCCGATGTCCCGCTTGGTGTCGATCTTGCGCGAGTCCAACGACGAGGAATTGACCATTGAAGCCGGTCCGGATTCGTGCACGATCCGCGGCACTTCCGCCGAGTTCGAGATGAGCAGCGAGGATCCGGCCGCGTTTCCGGACATTCCCACGTTCACGGAGGAGAAGTATCACGAGATGACAGGGGGGATATTGCGGGAAATGACGCGGCGCACGGTGTTCGCGGCCGCTGCCGCCGAGCATTCCCGTTTCGGCGCCACCACGGGCATTCTCATGGAACTCGAAGAGAGCAAGGCGACCATGGTCGCCACCGACGGCCGCCGCCTGGCATTGGCGCATGGCGAGGCGCACGCGCATGGCGAGCATTCGACCAAGGGACAAATGCCGGTAATACCCGCCAAGGCCATGATGTTGCTCGAACGCAATTTGACCGAGCCGGATGAGAAAGTCCGCATCAGTCTGAGGCCCAATGAGGTCTTGATGAAAACCGAGCGGGCCATGATTTACAGCCGCTTGGTGGAAGGTCGTTTTCCGAATTATCGCCAAGTATTGCCGACCAAGCATACGGCCCGGATACCGCTAACGGTGGGCCCGTTTCTGAGCGCCGTGCGCCAGGCGGCCATCATGACCGATGAGGAGAGCAAGCGCGTCATCTTTTCCTTCGCCAAGAAAAAGTTGACGCTGCAAGCGCGCGGCGTCGAGTCGGGGCGTTCCAAGGTGGAAATGCCGATCGACTTTGAAGCTGCCAAGCCCATCGAAATCAGCTTCGATCCCAAGTTTCTCGTGGATATGCTCCGTGTGTTGGAACCGGACACGGGACTCATATTGGATGTGACCGATAGCACCACTCCTGCTGTCTTTCGGGAGGAACCCAATTACCTCTATGTGGTGGTGCCGCTGGTATCGACCGCCAGTCCAGGCAAGGAGTAAGCCTACCTCCTCGATTGGCAAAACCTTGTGGGACGGCTCTCCTGAGCCGTCCAATGCGGATTGACGGCTCAGGAGAGCCGTCCCACAGCGTAGGTGAGTTGTGCAAAGCGGGGTAGCACCCATGGAAACACCCGGCCCGCGCATTTACAAGGAAACCGGTCCGGAAACGCTCAAAGAAATTTTGTCGCGCCTGTTCACGGCCCGAGGCTGGGGACGCCGGCAAGGCCGCTTGCACCTGGAAAGGGCTTGGGAAGCCGCGGTCGGCGCCGAGGCAGCCGGACAAACACGCGTCGCCGGATTGCGCCGGGGTATCCTGGAAGTGGAAGTCAACAACGGCATTCTCCTCCAGGAACTCGCCCAATATCAGAAACGCCGCCTGCTGGAAGCCCTGCGAGCCCGCCTTGCCGGGACGACGATCACCGATCTCCGGTTCAAGGCCGGCACATGGTGAGGCAATGGCGAGCCGGAAGCGTCAGCGCCCGGTGTCGCCGCAATAAACACCGGGCGCTGACGCTTCCGGCTCGCCGATACCTGTGTTCGCCGACAATCATAAAGGATTAGACCAATGAATGAAGAAACGTTGCAAACTCCTGTCGAAATAGAAGCCCAAGCCCAAGCGACCGCCGACGCCGCCGATGATTATAATCCGGAAAATGTCGACATCCTGCGCGACGCGGCCCATATCCGCGCTCGGCCCGGCATGTACATCGGCGATACCGGCAGCAAGGGGCTGCACCATCTCGTCTATGAGCTGGTTTACAACAGCGTCGATGAGTCGCTCGCCGGTTTCTGTCACAACATTCATGTCAAGATCAACGACGATGGCAGCCTCAGCGTCACCGACGATGGCCGGGGCATACCCGTCGATATTCATCCCAAGGTAGGCCGGCCGACGTTGGAAGTGGTATTGACTACCGTCGGCGCCGGGGCCAAGTTCGACAAGCGCACCTACAAAACTTCCGCGGGCTTGCACGGCATGGGCGCCAAGGCGGTCACGGCGCTGTCCGATTGGACTGAAGCCGAGGTGCGCCGCGGCGGCAAGGTATTCGTCCAGGAATATGAGCGCGGCCACCCGACTACCGAGGTCAAGGAACTCGGCGCCAGCCCGGGCAACCGCACCGGCACCAAGATCACGTTTCACCCGGACCCGGAAATCTTCCACGATGCCAAGTTTGACTACGACACACTCGAAAACCGGCTACGCGAGCTCGCGTTTCTTAACAAAGGCACATCGATCAAGTTGACCGACATCAAGTCGGGCCGCGAGGAAACGTTCGCCTACAAGGGCGGCGTGTCCGAGTTCGTCGAATGGATCAACCGCACCGAAGAGACGTTTCACAGGGTGCTGTATGTCGATAAGGACGTCGATGATGTCCGCGTCGAGGTCGCTTTCCAATACACCACGGGCGACGAGGAGCGCGCGTGCGCTGCTATGCCAACAACGCGCAAAACCCCGGGGGCGGCACCCACCTGTCCGGCTTCAAGGCCGCGCTGACGCGCGCTCTCAACGCCTACGGCGAAAAGAACAACCTGTTCAAAAACGACCTCAAGCCGATCGGCGATGATTTCCGCGAAGGCATCACCGCCATCGTCAGCATCCAGGTGCCTGAGCCGCAGTTCGAGTCGCAGACCAAGATCCGCCTCAATAATCCCGAGGTGGAGGGAATCGTCAGCAGCGTCTTGCACGAGTATCTGGCCAAGTTTCTGGAGGAGAATCCCAAGGATGCCGGCAAGATCATGAAGAAAGTGATCCTGGCTGCCGAAGCCCGCGAGGCGGCAGCCAAGGCGAAGAAGGCCCTCAAGGATCGCAAGAGCATCCTCAATGGCGGCGGCTTGCCCGGCAAGCTCATGGACTGCACCAGCCGCAACCGCGATGAATCCGAGTTGTTCCTAGTCGAAGGCCAATCGGCAGGCGGCTCCGCCGACAACGGCCGCGACCGCTTTTACCAGGCCGTCTTGCCTCTGCGCGGCAAAGTCCTCAACGTCGAAAAAGCCCGCGTCGAAAAAGTGCTCGACAACGCCGAGCTTTGCAGCCTCATCTCCGCCGTCGGCATCGACATTGGCAACACCGAGGAGCTCGAGCGGCTACGCTATGGCAAGATCATCATCCTGACCGATGCCGACGTCGACGGCCAACACATCCGCACGCTCATCTTGACCTTCTTTTATCGCCAGATGCGCTGCCTGATCGAGCAGGGCCACATTTATGTCGCCCGCCCGCCGCTCTTCAAAGTCGAGCACAAAAAGAGCATTCGCTATGTGCAATCCCTCGAGGAAATGGCCCGCGAGCTGCTCGACCGCGGCATCGCCGGATCCAAGCTCAGCGTGACCGCTGCCGATACCGCCAAGGGGACGCCGCAGGTGTTCGAAGGCGAGCGCCTCAAGGCGCTCATGCTGGTGCTTGATGAACTGGAAGCCGGGATGGCGATCCTGGAACGCCGCGGGCTCAATGTAGCCGCCATCCTGGGACGAATCAAAGACGGCAAGGTGCCCACGTTCCGGTTCCTTCTGGGCAAGCAAGAACATTGGTTCTTCACCAGCCAGGAAGTCGATGCCTTCCGCGCCGAGCAGATTAAAGACGGCCAAGAACTATTGGTGGCCGACGATGAAATCCCGAGCACCACTGCGCCGGTAAACGGCGTCAACGGCAGCGTCAATGGGCACCACGAGGTGATCTCCGTGGTGGAGTTGCACGAGCTCAAGGCGATCAACCGGGGCCTGGAAAAGTTGCGCGGCCTGGGTCTGCTTCCCAGCGACCTGGTGCCGGCGCCGCGCATCGCGGGCCGCGATCCAGTCGAGCGATTCTTCCTCGAAAACGAAGATCGTAAGCAGGTGTTGCCGCACTTGCGCAGTGTTAGTCTCCGAAGTCCGCAAGCACGGCGAAAAAGGAATCAAGATCGTGCACTTCAAGGGCCTGGGTGAGATGGATGGCCAGGAACTATGGGACACCACGCTCAATCCCGGAAACGCGCACCCTGCTCAAAGTGAACGCCGAGGATGCGCTGCAGGCCGATGAGATGTTTCGCATCTTGATGGGCGAGAAGGTGGAGCCGCGCCGCGACTTTATCCAGAAACATGCGCTGGAAGTGAAGGAGATCGACTACCACGGGGCGTGAGTTTACCACGTCGCCGCGGCGTCGTAGCCCCCATAAACTTCCGCCAGCGCCGCCATGATCTCTCCAACGCTGGCGCGAACCTCCGCGGCTTTGATTAGAGTGGGCATCAAATTTTCTTTCGTTTGGGCGACGCGACGCACCTCGGCCAGGGCCTTGGCAAGAGCCCCGCTATCCCTTGATTGTTTGAGTTTTCGTAGCGCCGCCCGTTGTTCACCTTCCACGCCGGCGTCGGTCGTCTGCACCTCGATGAGTCGCTCGTCGCTGTCGGTAAAGGCGTTGACGCCCACGATCAGCTTGCGTCTGGCGTCGATTTCCCTCTGGTAGACATAACGCCGCCTCGGCGATGTGGCGGCGAAAGAAGCCGGCCTCGAGGGCGCAGGATCATGCCGCCGGCATGGTCGATCCGGTCAAAATAGGCGCGTGCCTGGTCCATCAGCTGCCGCGTGAACGATTCGACGAAATAACTGCCGCCCAGCGGATCGACCGTGTTGGTGACGCCGGTCTCGTAGGCGAGCACTTGCTGTGTCCGCAACGCTAACGTGGCGGCATGCTCGGACGGCAGCGCCAGCGTCTCGTCCATGCTGTTGGTGTGCAGCGATTGGCAGCCCCCCAGCACGGCCGCGAGGGCCTGATACGCCACGCGCATCAGGTTGACTTCCGGTTGTTTGTCTTGCAGCGAGCAGCCTGCGGTCTGGGCGTGGAAGCGCAGTTTCCAGGAGGCCTCGTTGCGGGCGCCATACTTGTGCCGCAGGGCGTCGGCCCACAGGACGCGGGCGGCGCGGTATTTGGCGACTTCCTCGAAGATGTCGTTGTGGGCGTTGAAGAAAAAGCTGAGCCGGGGAGCGAAGGCGTCGATGTCCAGGCCGCGCGCCAGACAGGTGTCGATATAGTGAAACCCGTCGGCGAGCGTGAAGGCAAGCTCTTGAACGGCGGTCGAGCCGGCCTCGCGGATGTGATAGCCGCTGATGGAGACCGTGTTCCACTGGGGCACGTGGGCCGTGCAAAACTCGATGACGTCGGCCACCAACCGAACGGACGGCTCGGGGGGGAAGACGATCTCGTTCTGGGCGTGAAATTCCTTGAGGATGTCGTTTTGCAAGGTGCCGCGTAAATGGCCCCAATCGACACCTTGATTGTGAGCGTTGGCGAGATAATAAGCCATGACCACGATTGCGGGGGCGTTGATGGTCATCGACACGGAGACTTTGGCCAGGTCGATGCCGTCAAAAAGTTGGGCGACGTCGTCGAGGGTATCGACGGCGACGCCCAGCCGCCCGACTTCGCCCAGCGAGCGCGGGTCGTCCGAGTCGAGCCCCATGAGCGTGGGCAGGTCGAACGCCGTGCTAAGGCCGGTCTGCCCCTTGGCGAGCAGAAAGCGAAAGCGTTCGTTGGTTTGCCGGGCGGTGCCAAAGCCGGCGAATTGGCGCATGGTCCAGAGGCGGCTGCGATACATCGAGGCATGCACGCCGCGCGTGAACGGATATTGGCCAGGATAACCGAGATCGGTTTCGGGTTTGAAGTCGCCCAGGTCGGCTGGTGTGTAGAGGGGGGCGATGGGGACGCTGCTGACCGTGGTGGGCGGCTGCGGGCGCGGGGGGGCGGCGGCGTTTTCCTGTTGCCAGCGGTCGTGGGGGGTCGGTGGCATAGTGTTATCCGTGGGATTCGGCGTACCTCAGCCCGCGGCTTGGTTGGATCATGGGGCTTCCACGATCATGGCGACGGCGTTGCCGCCGCCCAGGCACAGGCAGGCCGAGACCCCGTTTCGCTTGCCGCTGTTTCATGGCATAGAGCAGTGTGACTAATACGCGGGCGCCGGAAGCACCAATCGGATGGCCCAGAGCGATGGCGCCACCGTGGACGTTTACGCGGGCTTCGTCGAGCTTTAGCTCCTTGCCGCAGGCTAGCATCTGGGCGGCGAACGCCTCGTTCAGCTCCAGAAGGTCGATGTCTGTGAGCGTCAACTGCGCTTTCGCCAACACCTGCTTGATCGCGTGAACCGGAGCGATGAAGATGTCGCGCGGCGCCACCCCGCTGGTGGCGTAGGCCACGATACGGCCCAGCGGCTTTGCGCTCAAAGCCTCGGTCGCTTTGCCGGAGGCAACCACCACCGCCGCCGCGCCGTCGCTGAGTGTGGACGCATTGCCGGCCGTGACGGTGCCATCGTCCAGGAACGAAGGCTTCAGCTTCGCCAGCGATTCGACCGTCGTGTCGGGCCTGATGCCTTCGTCGCGCATGATTTGTTTGGCCTTGGCGCCGCTGCCGACGGTGACCGGCACGACTTCGTCCTGGAATAATCCTTGCTCCCACGCCGCCGCGGCGCGGCGTTGGCTTTGGGCGGCGAAGCGGTCTTGATCGGCGCGCGACACCGAGCATTTCGTGGCGATGTACTCGGCAGCCTCTCCCATGTGCCAGTTCTCGCAGGCACACCAGAGGCCGTCGTGGATCATGGCATCGACGGCTTTTTGATCGCCATATTTCCAGCCGGCGCGCGTGCCCATGAGCAGATGCGGCGCCTGGGTCATGCTTTCCATGCCGCCCGCCAACACGATGTCGGCGTCGCCCGCGCGGATAGCCTGGGCTGCCAGCATCACCGCCTTGAGCCCCGAGCCGCAGACCTTGTTGATCGTGACCGCCGCGATCGTGTTAGGCAACCCGGCGTTCAGGGCCGCCTGCCGAGCGGGGTTTTGGCCCACGCCCGCTTGCAGGACGTTGCCCATGATGACTTCATCGACACGCTCTGGATCGATTTTGGCGCGGCGCAGGGCCTCGGCCAGCACGATACCGCCAAGGCGCGGCGCCGATAGCTCCGCCAGGCCGCCCAGCAACTTGCCGATCGGCGTGCGCACCGCGGATAAAAGGTAGGCATCGGCCATGGCCGGATTTCCCAATGAACGTGGCCCCTTATTTAATTATAAGCGCAAAAGAGCGGCGCCCCACAGAGGGTACTCCCGAAGGGCGTGTTTTTGCACAGGCCCACGCCCTTCGGGGGTACCCTCAGGGCGTGCCACCCGACCGCTTACTGCGTGCGCGGCTCTTTGGGTTACTGCTTCGTCCGCTGCGCCAACAGATACGCCAGCAAATGGTAAAAATCGCTCTCGGGAATCAGTTCGGCGATGTTGCCCGGCATCGGCGACAGCGGGGAGATGAGCCGCTCTTGCACGTCGCCGGCGGGGACACGGACTTCCTTGCCGGCGGTGTCCGCCAGCACGAGGATGTTGCCGTCTTGGCGCAGCATTAGGCCGTTGACGAGTTGACCGTTGTTGAGCACCAATGTCGTCGTTCGAAAAGCCTGGTCCACGTTGCGGCTTGGATCGAGCGTATCTTCGAGAAGGCGTTCGAGGCCGCGGATGCCGACGCCGTCGAGTTGCGGGCCGATCTTGGCACCTTTATTGGCGATCAGATGGCAGATGGCGCAATGCTTCTCGAAGATTTTGCTGCCGATGCTCGAATCGCCGTGGGCTTTTTGATAGCCGGCGCGGCGTTGGTTTAGCAGCGTTTGCACGCGCTGATCGGCAGTGGGCAATCCCTTGGTCAGCGCCGCGATCCGATCACCCACCTTGTCGATCTTGGCTTGATGGAGGCGGAAGCTGATGGCGGGCACTTGAAGCAGCCGCCCGGATGCCTTGCCGTCGGCCACTGCCTTTAAAAGTTGCTCGCCCCCTTCCGCGGAACCGGCGAGTCCCCCGGCGATGGCTTCTTGCAACCGAGCGGGCGCGTTTGCAGCGCTTGCAGCAATGCGGCGCGGGCCTCGGGTAGATTGGTGCCGGCCAAGCCGTTGGCGATGCGTTCGCGCACCTCGAGCGCCTGGTTGGCGCGCCGAGCAGAATGCCGAGTGGCGGGACGTTGGCCTTGGCGTCGATGGCAAGGAGTGCATCGACGGCAATCTTGCGGGTGGCGGTGTTGGCCTTGGCGTCATTGACAATGGTCAGGAGTGTCGGCTCGGTCACCGGCAAGCGAAACAGGCCGGCCAGCTCGATGCCCAGGTTTGCCTGGTTAGCCTTAGAAGAAAGCAGCTTAACGGTGACTTCTTGGGCCATGTCGCGGTCGGCTTTCGCCAAAGCTGCGCCGCGTTCTTGCGTCGCTTGCAATACGGTCCGCAATGTTTGTCCCTGCAGATTTATTTCCGTGGGATACTTTTGCTTGGCCCAGTTGAGGACCCAACTGCCGGAGCCCTCGCTGCCGAAGCGGGCGATGTAATGGCCATACCGCAAGACGTTGGACAGCGGCTCGGCGTAATGCTGTAAATGATTTTGCAGGAAGTGCGCCGAGGGCACGTCATGCACGCCCAGGCAGACGTCGGCCAGCGCCCGCGAATCTTGCTCCGACCATTGCGCTGTTTGCCAGACATTGGGTGCCCGCAGTTGATCGCGCAAGCTCATCCGCACTTGATGGAGCAGATGGGTGTCCTCGGCCGGAATATGGCGGCGCAGTTCCAGCAACGGCGGCAGATTGGCCGCCTCGGGATGCGCTCCCAGCGCCGCCGCGGCAGTGCGCTGCACAAAAGCGTCGGCGTCGTTGAGCGCCGCCAATGCGAGGCTTCGAAGGTGTTCATTCCATTCGCTCTTTTCCGTGACGATGCGCATGGCATGGACGCGCACCAACCGGTCGCTGTCCGCCGCGAGCTTGTCGAGCGTTGCCGGCGTCAGTTTGCCGGAGCGTTCCAAAACCCACAAGCCGTGCGCTTTTTGCCATGACGTGCCGTGATCGAGCACGCGCTCGACGGCTGTGATCGTCGCCGGGTCAGCCGCCCGCGCGATCAGTTGCTCCGTCGTTTGCATGCGCACCGCCAGGTTGGCGCTGTTCAACTCGCCAATAAGTTGGGGGAGATGGGCGGTCGTCAAGTCGCGAAACGACTTCGGCTTCGTCTTGCCCATCGGTGCCTCGATAAACGATGCGCCAGATGCGGCCCCTGGTATGGTCGCGGCCGGGGTGGGTGAGCGGCACTTCATAGTGGCCGATGATGCGGTTGTAAAAATCGGCCACGTACAGAGCGCCGTCGGGGCCGAGCTTGATATCGACGGGGCGAAACCAGGGGTCGTCGCACTTGAGAAAGTCCGGCATTTCGATTCCCTTATAGGTCGAGCCATGGCTTTCCAGGCGATCGCGGTTGATGCGGTTGGTGACGACGTTGCCGATGAAGGTGTTGCCGCGATACTCGGGCGGAAACTGGTCGGCGGCATAATAGGTGATGCCGGCGATGGCGGTGCTGCCGTGGTCATGAGTCAACAGTTCGGGCCCAAAGCCCAGGCCGTCGTCGGGTCTGCCGAAGCTCGGGTAATAAGCGCCTTTCAAAAGCTGGTAGACCGGCCGGCTATGGCAATCGCACGAATAGAGGTTGCCGAGCGGATCGAAGGTCAAGCCGAAGGGATTCACCTGGCCATGCGTGACGTATTCGATGCGGCTGCCGTCGGGCTTGATGCGGTAGATGTTGCCCGGAGGTCATGGTGATGGCGGTGTCGCCTTGACTTTTGACGGTGGACGTGTTGGAGAACCCGTGGCAGCAATAAATCCAGCCGTCGAAGCCGCGCGTGAATTCGCCGGTCATGCCGTGGGTGTCGCGGTGGCCATAGGCGGTGTAGAGGATGTCGCGTTTGTCCGCTTTGCCGTCGCCGTCGGTGTCGGTCAGGTGATAGATGTTGGGAATGCTGTAAACGACTGCAGAGTGAGCGTCGGGTGAGGGCAAAATGCCGATGGGGATGTTGAGGCCGTCGGCGAACGTGGTGATTGAGCGCGCCAAGCCGTTGTCGGCGAAGTCGCTAAGGATTTGGGCTTTGTCCTTCGGAGCGCGGCCGGCGGGCGCGGGAAAGGGATACTCGACGGATTCCGTCACCCACAAGCGGCCCATGGCGTCGAAGGCGATATTGATGGGCTTGATGATCTTCGGCTCGGCGGCGACCAGCTCCATGACGAAGCCGGGGGGCAAGTGGAATGTCTTGAGCTGCTCTTGAGGACTCAAAGGAGGCGTGGAGGCGATGTTGGGGTCGTTGGTTTGAGCGTCGAGGTGATTGAGGCAGGGCGAAAAGGACAGCGCGACGAAGGAAAGAAGCACGCACGAACGCATGGGGATGCTCCGGATGGAAGGAAGGACTTTGAATCCTTACTCCGAAGGAGTTACATAACAATGCCCAGGGTCGCCCAGCCAAATCGCGCGGTTGCAATAGTGCCTTGCATTTGGGCCGGCGACCCAGGGTACGCCCCGCCAAATTTCGCTCGGCGTTAAGATGCCGCGCGGCATGGCGGGGCGACCCTGGGCTTTGTTATGTAACTCCTTTGGAGTAAATACTGATAGCATTCGATCAAGGTACCAAAGAATCACGGCTTGTGCCACTAATTGCCGGAGCAACGTCCGCTTGCTCCGCGAAAGCAAGTTTTCTTTCGCTGGTCGAGAGATGAGGATTCATAAAGACCACAGAACCGTGCGCGGTTCTGCGCCCTTGAGATAACACTCCAAGGCTCGTAGGGTTTCACAGCTGAACGAGTGAGAAGACGCTGTTGCCAATGCGCCTGGAGATATTTTTGCTCCGTGAATCGAGGCTATTTGCGATATTGCAATGGAATATGCGAGACTCGCGGGCAAAAAAAGGACGCCGCTTGCAATAAAAAACATAATTCCGGCAGATTGCACTATACCTGGCGCACGAATTGAAGTATGTTATGTGGCGTTGGGTCTCGTGGACTCGCTGCAGCGTGGGTGTCAAGCTCATTTTTAGGCTATTCCCCTGTCCCAATTACTGACAAAGTGAGTTTAAGGGAGCGAGTTCGGCCTTGTGTGGCCCCAGTCGTGCCCTGTCCGTTTTTCTTAGGGAGGCCCTTCATGGGCAAGAAGTTATATGTAGGCAACCTGGCCTACAGCGTGGGCGACAGTGAATTGCAACAGATTTTCGAGGCCCACGGCGCCGTGCAATCCGCACAGGTTATCATGGACCGCGACACGGGCCGATCCAAAGGATTCGGCTTCGTGGAAATGGGAAGCGATCAGGAGGCCCAGGCCGCCATATCGGCTCTCAACGGCAAAGAGGTTGAAGGACGAGCGTTGACCGTCAACGAAGCTCGGCCCAAAACCGAGGGGGGTGGCCGTGGCGGCGGTGGCGGCGGCGGTGGCCGCGGCGGTTACGGTGGAGGCGGCGGCGGCGGTGGCCGCGGCGGTTATGGCGGCGGTGGCGGGGGCGGCGGTGGCCGACGCTACTAAGCAATAATCGAGCAGCTTCCCACTCATCTACATGGGACGCATCCAATCGACATCAATCCCGACCCCGTTTCCTCCACTGGAAGCGGGGTCCTTGTGTTTACGGGAAGCGGAATGCCGCGGTGTTCGCCTTGGTCATCCCGCGCCTTGCAGGGTAACGGACATTGGCAGTGAAAGTAAGGCCCCGATCGCCCTTGCCGCGCCACCATCGGCGCTTCACACTTGGGACACCGGCACACATCCAGCTGCGTGTTGCGCTCGAATTGAGGATGGTCGCCGCTTCCTTCTCACAGGGTTCCTCTCGCTGCGATTTCATCGGTGCCGGGCAGATGCTGATGATGCCGCGTTCGTTTCATGGCTTGCTTCCTCGGTGAGTCATGTCGAACAAGGTGTGCCTTCGGGTGCTGCAAGCCATGCCCGCCCAAAATGCGGCGGGCATGGCAGTTCCAAATTAACTTTTTTGCCCGAGCCGTTAGGCCGTTTTGCTTGCGGGCGCCGTGTCCTCAAACAACGGCAGTCTGACGCTTGGCTTTCTCTACCAGCGCCTGAATGCGGGCATCGCGTTCGGCACTCCAGCTGGCGGTCTTTTTGTAAAGCCGGGAGGCCGTCCACGCTCGCGCAGCGCCGGCATAGACGCAAATAGGTTTCCTGAGGCGCTTGTTCGCAGTGAAGGCAAAGGCCTGTCATGTTCAATCCTCCACCTTGATTTCGCTCAGGCTCAGGTGCTTGGTTTTGTGCAGTGCCTTCAAAGCGCTGCCTGCCAGTGATTTCTTGAAATTACATTTGTCGAGCGCCGCCAGCATGGCGTCTTGTTCAGTCTCGTTCATCCAATCGGGGATTTCGATGCGCACGAGAAAATTGGCCAGCACCATGGTCGCTCCTGTGTTGTCGGTCCGGGGGTTGTGTTTCCCATTCTGACGCCGGTGGTCGCGTTAATTCAAAGTCGTTGCCGCGGCCTCACCGGTGGCTGGTCGATCCTCGTGGAACGGCTCTCCTGAGCCGTTCTTATGCGCCGGACGGCTCAGGAGAGCCGTCCCACATTTGATCTTGTCCGCCATGGCCGGCTGCTTCCATGGCGGCAACGACAGCCTTCAGCGCGTCCGGGTAAGGCGTCAGCGTCGCTCGCAACGTGGCGAGAAAGGCGACGAAGGCCGGGACGGCGAACGGATCGACGTTGTTTCGCTGCTTGGCCTGCGGGCGGACGAAACGTCGTCCAGCCTTGGGAGTCGGCGGTTTCGCGGCCGGGTCCGCGCGGAGCCACATGCGCGGGTCTTTTTGGTGGGCCTGCATTTCCGCGGTGAGCCGGGCCGTTGCCTGCGCTTGCGCGACATTGAGAGCGAACGCTCGATAGGTTCCGTTCTTGCCCGCATCGCCCCAGCGAAGCCATTTGCGAAACAACGACCGCGATACGCCAAATGCGGCGGCGGCCACGTCCGCGAAGCCGCCGGCGCGGATCGCCGCGAGGATGCTGCTTTTCCAATTCCGGGGTCAGTCGTGGTGTAGCCGTCATCCGAGGAGCGCCTTGGCTTGCAAACGTCCGAGCGGTGGGCCGATGTAGCTAAAACCGGCCGTCATGCGGGTGGCCGCGTGCTTGATCTTGTCCCCCTTGCCGGCGAGCGCCGGCGCGCGCCGCATGCGCCAAAGCGGCGAGGCACAGCGCGCCTGCATCATGGCCGGATGCGTGGTGGTCTGAGCGGCGCGGTAGCCGAGCGCCTTCCACATGGCGCGCGATCAGCGCCGACAGCGCGTTGCCGATGCCGACGCCCTGATAGTCGGGCAATGTCACCGTGCGATGCTCGCGCCGTGCCGGCGGGCCGGCGCCGAAGAACGGCAGCCACGCGGAGAAGGCGACCGGCTGCGAGGCCCGCTAGCGTCAGCTTGCCACGACGCCAGGAAGCAGGCTGCCGAGCGCGCCAGCTGCGCCGCTCAGATAGTGATGCGGTGCGAATAACGGCCACGCCGATGCCTGGCAGCGAACGACTTCGAGGTCGATGGCGGGGCGTCGCCGAAGAAACCTCCATGTAAAGCGCTGCTCGGCCGGTCGATAAACCCAATCCGGTTGCAGCCACGCCTCGACATCTTCATGGCAGGAGACGGCGACGAATTGGAGCTTCTTCTTGCGGACGGTGCGCGCCACAGCGGCCGAGCCGATCTGCGCCACGGTGCGGTCGACGACCGAGGTGTACTCATCGACAACGATCGGCGCCTTGGGAGATTCAGCCGTCAGATTTTCAGCGATCAGGCGCGCGAGCTGCACGCGGAACTGCTGCCCGGTGCTCAAGACGTGAAACGGCCTGAGCCAGGCCGGCGGCGACGCGAACCCGACGGAGGAAAGAATTTCGGTGACTTGCTTGATCGAGAGCGCGTCTGGGAATGCGTCCAAGATCGATTCATCGGCGTTCCAGGCCATGGCGCGGACTCTTCGGGCCAAAGCGTGTTGGCGATCGTCGATTTGCCGCAGCCGGACGGCCCAACGATCAGGCCGATGTGCCACGCTCTTCTCGTGAAGCGGCAAGGAGACGTCCCACTCGACCGACGACGTTTTCGCTTCGGTCAAATCGAACATCCCGCGCACCTGCAGCACACGCGGCGTCTCGATGATCGGCGAGGATACGGTGATTTTCATGGGGGTTTCCCTGGGTAGGATTCTCGTGCCCAGGCTCGGCCTGGGCACGCACTGCTCGCGAGGCTCCGCCTCGCCAGACGGTGGCCTCAACTCATGCACGAATGCGGGCTACGGACGTGCAGGCGGAGCCTGCCGGGCAGTGCGTTACCAGGCGGAGCCTGGTAACGAGGGTTCTTTTACGTGGTCAGCGCTTTGCACTTGAGGCCTTCCTTGGCGAAGCGGCGCAACAGCGCCAGTTGTTGCGGCTCGCCGGCGCACTCGATCAATATCTGGTAGCTTTCGACAATCGTTTCCTTGCTCTTGGCCGTCTCGTTTTGCATTTCATCCAGCACTTCGGTGTCGCGCTTTGCAGCGTGGCCCACAGGGCATTCAGCGTGTTCGAGGAGGTTTCCGTCAGCTTGCGCAACTCGTCCACGGCGTGGGCGTCGTAGTCAGCCAGCTGCGCCAGTGGATCGAGCGACAGGAGCAACTTGCGGGCCTCCTCATCGTTGACGTCGAGCACTTCCACGTCGATCCGCATCTCCGGGTCCATTGACTGCCGCAAATGCCCGTCGATCAGCTTGAGGCGCCCGTCGGGCTGGCGGTATGCCAACACCGAGCCGCGAAGCCGATCTCCTCATACAAGGCCTGCAAGGCCTCGCGCTGCTCCTGGGAATGTCGGCGTGGATTGAGTTCGTGAGCCACCAGGTCGCCGGCGCGAACGACGACGTGTTCCACGATGCGCGATTTGGTGGTGTTCATGGTTTGATCTCGCGTAATGCCGGCTGCGGTTAAGTAAGCTCTACTCTACGCGGAGAGCGCCGGGTTCGGGGTAGAGCAAACGCCATCGGGAACCTCGAAGATGCAGCGGTTTCCTTGGTAGGGAATCGGGATCGAGCAAGGCCGCGGGAGATCTGACCTGCCAGGCCCAGCGGCCGGGCCCAAAATCGCCGAAGGCTGCTTCTTGATGAAAGGGCGCGCGATATGCCAATTGCTCGGCCGGCAAACAATCCTGCACGACGACGGTTCCTAAAAGGACGCCGCGCGGCAAGGCGCTCGCGTCGCGAAAGCCGGCGCCCGTGAGGATGGAGCGGAAAGGCTCGGCGCCGCACAGCGCCCGGGCGGCGTCAGGAAAGGATCGCCCCGCATGGATAAGGAGCGGGCCACGATGCTTCGTCTTCCAGGAGCGCGTCTCATATTCTTTGGCGCCGAGGATGAGAAGTTGCGCCCAGGGTTGGAGCACGGTGAGCGCTTTCATGGAAGGTCGTCTCGAGGTGGGTAGGTGGCTAAAAAGAAGGTAGCAAAAGTGAGCGTGGCGGTGAGAGGTTGGTTGGCATCGAACGCGGCTCGGGTGGATCATTATGTATAGCATCCACGATCAAGCGGGGCTGGCTGAACTTGGCAAGGGCCTGCGGCTCGATCCGCATCAGCTGCGGCAGCTGCGGAATGTGTTTTACAAGAAGCAAGGATCCGCAACGATGGCGCTCGCGGAGCTATCGCCCACTCAGCGGCAGGCGTTTGCCGACGTAGTGCGTTTTCATGCGTTGGAACTTCACAGCCGGCACGATTCCGGCGTCGACGGTGCCACCAAGCTGTTGTTTCGCACCGCCGCCGGCAATCTCGTTGAGTCGGTGATTTTGCGGATCGCTTCGGGGCGGACTTCCCTTTGCATATCGTCCCAAGTCGGCTGCGCGGCGCGGTGCGCCTTTTGTGCCACGGGCCAGATGGGCATCGCCCACAATCTTTCGGCGGCTGAAATCCTCGACCAGGTGATTCAGGCCAATCAGTTGCTGCGCCCGGAAGGACGGTCGATTCGCAACGTCGTTTTCATGGGCATGGGGGAACCATTCCATAACGAAACGGCGGTGACGGAGGCCGTGGCGATTCTCTTGTCGCCGCACTGTTTCGATCTGGCTGCCAGTCGCGTCATCGTCTCCACGGTGGGGATCCCGGATGCGCTGCTGCGTTGCGCCGGCGCTTTCCGCGTCTGGGTTTGGCGCTGAGTCTGCACAGCGCGCGGCAAGATGTGCGCGAGCGGCTGATACCGCTGGCGCGGCGTTACCCGTTGCCGATGCTGCGAACAGTATTGCAAGAAGTGACCGTGGGCACGGGCCGACGCGTGTTGATCGAATATCTGCTGCTGGATGGCTTGACTGACACCGATAGCGACCTGCCGGCGCTAATGGATTTCTTGGCCGGGCTCTCCGTCCACATCAACCTCATTCCCTACAATCCCATTGACGCAGGCGCCCGGCATCGGCGGCAGTCCGCCGGCGCGGCGCCGGGCCTTCGCCGCCGCTCTAACGGCGGCCGGTTTTACCGTGACGATTCGCTATTCCCTGGGGGCCGACATCACCGCCGCATGTGGCCAGCTGCGCGGCGCCAGGCGATGCCCCTGCAACTTGGAAAGGACTGAACCATGCGCTATTTACGTGCGTCGGTGATCGGTGGTGCATTCTTCCTGGTCGTGGCCTGTGTGTATGCCGGCGAGGCGCCGGTTGAATTGAGCGTTGGCAAGGGGATGGTGGAAAAGGCGGACAAAAGCGAGGTGACCGTGCAGCTCCGCGGAGCAGGCGGCAAGTTCGGCAAGAAAGTAGCGCTCAAGATCACCGGCACTTCCAAGCTCACGATGTTAAGCAAGGAAAAACGGGCCGGCAAACTGGTTCCGGTTCAGCGCGAGCTGGACGCCAAGGATCTGGAAGTCAATCATGCGATCGCGGTCATCTACACAGGGGGAACGGAGCCGGTGCTGATCTCGGGGGTGGTGCAGAAGATGAAATAGGCCTGCGCCGCTGCACTAAAGAGCCGCGCACGCAGTAAGCGGGCTAAGCGTGTGCCATCGAGTCAAACCGCTTACTGCGCGAGTACGCTGCGTGCGCGGCTCTTAAACATTAAATATCCGCCGCACGTTGTCGTGCAGCAAGAGGCGCGCCAGGCCGAGCGCCTGGGTCTCGGTGTAAACGCGCGGCCTGACGAAATCATCCGCCAGAATTTGCGCCAAGATGCGGCGATACATGTTGTATTTGGGCAGGCCGAATTCGAGCTTGTACATGTCGCTGTAGTAGCCGAGTTGCTTGGTCTTGGGGACGGCTTGCAAACGGGCTCGGCAATCTTGCTGGATATAAGCGGGGATGTTCGAATACCACCAGTGGCCGCTGGTGACGATGTTGGGAAAGATCCAGCTATAGCTCGCCAACTCTTGGTTTTGCCCGCTCGACAGCACCGAGACACAAAAGGTCACATCGGGAAAGGCGTTGAACAAATCGGCATATTGGATCAATGACGTGCGCTGGTCGAACAAATCTTGGCCTTGGTGCACTCCGTTTTCATACACCCGGCGATTGACGCCGATCATGAGATCGAACGGCAATTTGAAGGTGCTGCAATTCTGCGCCAAGAGCCAAAATACACCGGCGGCCCGTTGGGCGTGTTCGGTGTCGGAACGCTCGCGGCGCGGCGCCAGGGCATTGGAGAGCTGCTGCTCGGACGTGGGTTGCGGCCTGAAATCGGGGGGCAGCGAGATGGCGCAGGCCTTGGCGCCGCGGCTGGTGAAATGCTCGAACAGCTTGGCGAGAGCGGCGCGGAGGGTGGCCAGGTCGCCGACTTCGATGCCGGTCGCCTTGGCCAAGCGGGCACGCACCTCTGGTTTGTCGAGATGGAACACCAAGTCATCCGTGCGCAAACACGGAACATAGCGCTGGCTGTTGAAGTTCTCTAGCGGATCGTCAAAATCGTTGGTCAAGAAGACTTTCTCGATATTGGAGCGGTGCAGCACCCAGTCTTCATAGTCGGGGCGTGCCATCACGCGCGCGGCGGCGTCCCATAGCCAATTGGCATCACCCAGCGTGATGCGGTCCCCCTGGAAATTGAAGAACGCCCGGGCAATTTCCAAAAACCAGGTGTATTGGACCGTGTTGTCGAACTGGCTCATGTGATAGAGAATCGCCCGCACGCGGTCACGGGGGCCGACTTCGGCGGCCACCGCGGCCTTGTCCATGCCTACCGAATGCGCCAGCTCGGTGTAATAGTGGTAGCCGAGGATTTCTTCGAGGTTACGTGCGGCGGGTTTGTGCGGGTCGATGTGCGAATGCGGATCGATGATCGGGATGTGGCAGATTTCCGCGTACAAGTGCTCGGCAAGGCGATCGTTCAGCATGGTGGTGTAGCCGTCAGGTCATGGGTTTTTCGATACTTATTCTATTTAACACATGGAGGGGTCGCGTGAAAGCGCATGTCGTTTAGCCGCGACGCGCAGCGGAGCGCGCGGCGCGACGTCACCCCTCCGCGCTCCGCTGCGCGTCGCGGCTAAACACCATGCGCTACGGTTTCGCCCCCGGTTGCCGCGCTTTGGATGGAGCGGCAAACCGTGCCGGATCGATGCGTGATAACGCAACGCCGGCGGCTTCGCGGACGCGGACATCGCCATCGCGCGCGGCGGCTTGAAGAGCGGGGATCGCATCGGCGGCCTGCTCGCCAAACGACCCCAGGCCGATGGCGGCACTTAGACGAACGTCGGTTTCCTTGTCTTTGAGACATTCAATCAGGGCGGGCACGACGTGCGCGGCGTCGTCTTTCCGCTGGGGCAAGAGGCGCACCGCGATCAGGCGGGCGCGGTCGTCCGAGGACTTTAGATCGTCCATCAGCTGATCGGTCGATTTGCTGTTGCCGCAGCCGCATGCAATCAAACACAGCAGAAGACAACACGGCCGGGCGTCCATCGCGATACCTCCTGAAACGAATTACCAATCGTTGTTCGGTTCGCCGCCGGCGATGGTGGCCAATGCTTGATAGGTAGCGGGGTCGATGTTGCTGCTCAGAAAATGGACGGAGCCATCGCCGAAGAGGAAATGGGCACCGCCGGAGTGCATGCTGTAAAAGGTGTCGGGGTCAAAGATCGGGAAATCGGCGTTGGGCAGGTGGGTGGTGTTGCAATGCGCGAGGACCAAGGCCTCGCCGAAGTCGGCATTGTCATAGGCAGGCCCGGGGGGTGGCGCGTAAGGGGAAGGCGGCTGGGTCGCCATCCAGGCGGGGCAGCGCGCACCGGCCACGGCTCCGGTCCAGGTGCTGGGTGAGTGATTTCCTGAGCGCTCGCCGGCAAAGATGGTGTTACTCATGCCATCGGTGACATCGGCGATGCGCGTTTTGCTGTTGCGATAAAAAGCGCCGACGCCTCCTACGCCGAGACCGCCGACCCCGCCATCGGTGCCGGCCCCCGTCTGGGGACTGCCGCCGGCGCCATTGAAGCATTCCTCCCAGCCGTTGCAGGCGACGTAGTTGCCATGGGCCACGGTGGCGATCGGATCGCTGAAGTTGCTGTCGTATAGCGGCACAGCCTGCTGGTATTGATCCGACGGGCACTGAAAGATCGCTAGCGATAGTTGCGACACATCGGTGTTGACGCCGCTGCCGACCGGCAAATTGAAGTTGATCTGTTTAAAGACGTTGTCTTGCTCCAAATGTGGCAGCAGAAAGGAAGCCCAGCCCCAGCCCGGCCCGACATCATTATCGGGCGTGCTATTCGGGTCGGTGTTGCCGTCTATGTAACCTGGAGGAAACGCGCCATGGACATCCTGATAATCATGGAGAGCAAGCCCGATTTGCTTGAGGTTGTTGACGCACTGCGTCATGTTGGCAGCCTCGCGCACCTTTTGCACCGCGGGCACCAACAGCGCGATCAAGATGGCGATGATGGCGATCACGACGAGTAGTTCGATAAGGGTAAAAGCGGACCGGCGCATGGGCGTTTCCCCTGTATGACGAAATAATACCACGGTTATACATAGTATAACGATGGCATTTGTCGCGTCAAGTGCCGATAAGGGCGAGACGGGTTGCCTTGGGTGGAATTGGGGTGTCATTGCGGGGGGGCATGCCGTCATGGGTCCGGCCGTCGAGTTCACGGCCTGTCTTGCCTTTGCGGACGCCACCCCATTGCTTAAAGAAAAAGGGCACGCCGGCAGCGGCGCATTGGTCGCGGAGACTTCGGACCCAGGCGATCTCCATGGGCCGGGCGCCGTGCCCGCTTTCGCCGCCCACGATCATCCACTGAATGCCGGTCAAATCGAGCGTTCCCAAATCTTCGAGCAACGGCTCGACCGAAAGAAAGCGGACTGCCGCCGGCGTGTTTTGAAGGTCGACGAGGCGCGGCAAGCCGTGCTGCGCGATTCTCGACACTGACGCCCCACCAGACGTGCGGTAAGCGCGCGGCCCAGCTTAGGTCATTGTTCAGCAACTGGCGCAACCGCTCCGAGCGCTTGGTCAAGACTTGGTACGTGTGCCAGTTCGCGGTTGCAATGACACGCAGCACACGCTCGATATACGCGACCGGCACGTCCTCGTGAAAGAGATCGCTCATGCTGTTGACGAAAACCATCTTGGGTCGATTCCAGTGCAGCGGCTCGGCGAGTTTTTTCGGGACGAAACGCAGGTCGAACCCTTGCTCATACGGATGGCCGGGAACTCCCCGAAAGCGTTCCGCGAACACCTCCGCGTAGCAGTGCGCGCACCCCGGGCTGATCTTCGTGCACCCGCGCACTGGGTTCCACGTCGCATCGGTCCATTCAATCGTGGAGTGATCACTCATAGATTTTTCTCTCCCCCTTACGAAGGGGGGGCCGGGGGGGGTGTTGGCAGCGTACACAATATACCCGCCAGCGACGGCTCCGGTTCACAGCGAATCGGCTGCAACGCGGCGGGGAACAACCAGACTTGGCCGGTCAGGAGCGGTTCACCGGTTTCAAAGCGTCCCCTGCCTTCCAAAACGCAAAGCACATGCAGTTGGCCCTTCGTATCGCAAACAAACGGCTCGGTTTTTCTGACGAAGGTCAGATCAAAAAAAGCCGTGTTCAGCAACGGCACTGATGCCGACCCGGGGCTCGCCAGTTCCGCGACATGCAGCGGGTCAACCGGCCCCCGATCCCAATCAATGCACGCCAGCGCCTGCTCGACGTGCAGCGTCCGCGCGTTCCCCTCGCTATCGCGGCGATTCCAGTCGAAGAGCCTAAAGGTGACATCGCTGGTCTGCTGAATCTCCGCCATCAGGACACCGCCGCCGACGGCGTGAACCGTGCCCGCCGGCAAATAAAGGAAGTCGCCACGCTTGGGCGAAAATCGGTGCAAGCATTCCGCGACCGTCCCCTGGGCGAGCGCTTGCCGGAGTTCAGCCGGCCCCACGCCGGGGAGAAGGCCCGCGTAGATCACGCTCCCCGGCTGGGCCGCGAGTACAAACCAAGCTTCATTCTTGGGCCCTTCGCCGGACCACAGGGTTCGCACTGCCTCGGCATCGGGATGCACCTGCACCGACAGCCAATCACGGGCGTCGAGAAATTTGACAAGCCAGGGAAAGACGCCGTTGCCCGATGCCGCCTGTCCGAGCAGCGCTTCGGCATGATCCGTCATCAGCGACCGCAACGTCGTTCCCTGCCACGGACCTTCCGCGACGACGTTCGCCGCCAGCGCGTGATCGCTGAGCTCCCACGATTCGCCATAGTTGGCGCCGTCGGGCAGGCGCTTGCCCAATCGTTCGAGCATGCGGCCTCCCCAGACCATGGGTCGGAGAAACGAATCAAAACGCAGCGGAGCCGTTGGCTTGGTCATGTTAAACCGGTCTTAGCAGCGTTAAATCAAATACATTAGCCACGGATCGAAAACGGATAAAACACAGATAAGGAGAGGCAAGACGGCAATGATCCATCCCCCGACTTTCTTTGCCTTATCCGTGTTTTATCCGTGCTCCATCCGTGGCTCGTGTTTTCTTCTCGAATCCCCATTGCATTTCGCGAACGCCTAATCTACATTATTAGCACAGCGGAGGCTTTGTACGCATTATGGCATATCCTGTTGACAAGATCCTTTTGAGCTTGCTTCTTTCCCTGCTAGTGGGGGAAACGTCCTAGGTACGCCATCAGCCGAGCCGCGACAACCATGCTGATAACCGACCCTGGGACTTAAAAAGTCCCAGGGTTTTTTCGTTTGACTGGAGAGACGACGATGAGCGACGAGCGCCTGATCATTTTCGACACCACGCTGCGCGACGGCGAGCAATCGCCCGGCGCCAGCATGAACCTCGCCGAAAAGCTGGAAATCGCGCATGCGCTCCAGGAACTCGGCGTCGACATCATCGAAGCCGGCTTCCCCATCGCCTCGCCCGGCGATTTCGAGGCGGTGCAGGCGATCGCCCGGCAAGTGCCACGGCCCGACGATCTGCGGCCTGGCCCGCTGCAACAACGACGACATCGACCGCGCCTGGGAGGCGCTGCAAGGAAGCCCCGCGGCCGCGCATCCATGTCTTCCTGGCCACCAGCGCCATTCACCGCGAATTCAAGCTGCACATGGCCAAGGACGAGATCATCCGCCGGGCGGTGGCGGGGGTCGAGCGGGCCAAGAGCTACCTGCGACGACGTCGAATTCTCACCCGAGGATGCCGCCCGCACCGAGCTCGATTTCCTCGCCGAGGTCGTCGAAAAGGCCATCGCCGCCGGCGCCACCACGATCAACATTCCCGACACCGTCGGCTACGCCGTCCCCGAGCAATACGCCGCGGCCATTCGCCACCTCAAGCAAAATGTCAGCGGCATCGACAAGATCGTCCTGAGCGTCCATTGCCACAACGACCTGGGCCTGGCCGTCGCCAACAGCCTGGCCGCCCTCAAGGAAGGCGCCCGCCAGGTCGAATGCACCATCAACGGCCTGGGCGAACGCGCCGGCAACTGCGCCCTCGAAGAAATCGTCATGGCCGTGCACACGCGGCCTGATTATTTCCTGGTCAACACGACGATCAACACCAAACGGCTCTGCCCCACCAGCCGGCTGGTCTCGCGCATCACCGGCATCAACGTGCAGCGCAACAAGGCCATCGTCGGCCAAAACGCCTTCGCCCACGAGGCCGGCATCCATCAGGACGGCATGCTCAAGGAGCGCCGCACCTATGAAATCATGAAGCCCGAGGACGTCGGCCTGCAGCCGAACGGAGTTGGTCCTGGGCAAGCACAGCGGCCGGCACGCCCTCAAGCAGCGCATTCGCGACCTGGGCTATCACCTCGACGACCAGCAATTGCAAAACGTGTTCGACGGCTTCAAAGCGCTGGCCGACCGCAAGAAGAGCATTTACGACGCCGACATCGAGGCCCTGGCCGAGTCGGCCCTCAACACCGGCCCGGCGATCTGGACGCTCGAAGCCATCACCTGCAGCGGCGGCTCCGGCTCCGTCCCCCACGCCGCCGTCGTCCTCTGGCACAAGGACGGCACGCTGCACCGCGAAGCCAGCATGGGCGACGGCCCGGTCGACGCGGTCTTCAAAACCATCGAGCGCATCACCGGCGTGGAGATCAAGCTCAAGGAATTCCAGGTGCGCAGCGTCACCGTCGGCGAAGACGCCCAGGGCGAAGCCCAGGTCGAAGCCGAGCACCAGGGCCGCATCGATCCGCGGCCGAGCCGTCAGCACCGACATCATCGAAGCCAGCGCCCTGGCGTTTTTGCAGGTCATCAATCGGGCGCTGGCGCGGGAGCAGATGAAGATGAACCCGCAGACGGAAGCGGTGACGGCGAAGTAAAGGTAGATGCGTCCAAAGCGCCAAATTGCAGCGAAGCAAAAACGCTCGTTAGCAACGCATCACGAACGGGGTGGAAACATACCCTCGTAAATGAGTCCTTGTCGAAGGTCCATGCGATAGTCGAGATTGACGCGAAGCGTGATCACGGTGGCTCGGCCGATGGCAGTTCGGCCCACGAGGCATGGGCCCTCCCAGCGGAAATGCCGGTCCCACTTTTGACGGCACGGATTAAAGAGGGGCACGATCCTGTGCGTTTTAGGGTCGATGCCGGATAAATTGGGTCCTTTGTAATGATTACACGCGTAACAGGCGAGGCAAAGGTTAGCGGCGTTGGTCGCGCCGCCATGACAGGCGGCGCGGATGTGGTCGATCTCGAAGGAAAGCTCGTGGTTCTCCTGAGATAGTTGACAATATTCGCAGCGGTCGTTGGCCCGCCGCCACACGAATTGTTCCAGTGCGCGTTCCATGCGTTATTTGTAAGTTTTCGCATTCCCGTTCGTGCCGCGGCGGCCTTTCAGAGATCGGCGGGCCTTTAACTTCCACAAGGACAGGATGTGTCCCACGCGTTCGTAGTTGGTGGTCTCGTCGTCCTCATCGGGCGTGAGCGTGCCAGCTCGCGCCTTGGCCGCGAGTTCGCGCATGCGCTCCTTGTCGGCCTGCGTGAAGGCCAGGGTGAGAATAGCACGCGCGGCGGCGACCGGTAGAGTAGCGTCGTCGGGTTGCAAGACGCGGCTAAAGATGGCAACTTCGCTGGTGCCCGAAGGCGCGAGTTTCATGGGCGTTCCTTTCAAGCGTATCGGTGTTTCAGGCAAGTATATCGGGGTGGGGCGTTGTTAGGAACGGGAAACAGCGAGGACCTGCGGAAATCGTCATGCTCGCCCCAACCGCATCCTTTTGCTAAATAGGCGGGAATGTATAAAGACGATCATCCGCAAATTCGCGAACGGGACAAACTGGCGGATATGATGGAGTGCATCAATACGGCTGTAGCGTCTTCAGCCCAGTGACCACTCCATAATGCTTAACGTTGAATGTCACAAGCGGCTCGTCCAAGCCTGCGGCGGTGTGCGCAATCAAACAGTCAAGCAGGCCCAGATTGTTGCTCAAATACAAGCCGCGAAGTCGAGTAACGCTCGCTGGCAAGCGCAACATCCGTGCCGAGTAGAATCATGGATCGCGCCTGCGCGTCTGGGCCTCTTGCCGTAATCGGCGTGCAAACTCCCTGCTGTCCCCGATGTCGGTCCGGTCGGCCCACATTCCCACGAGGCCGGATGTCAAAATATCGCACGCGCGTGAGTAGGGCTTTGATGCTGCGGCGGTTTGCGCCGGCTCGACGGTGACTTGAACCTCCCGATTCGCGTCTTCGTTGCCAAGGGGCAAATCCGGGCGCAGAGCGCCGTCGCCGCCTACCTTGGATTTCACAATCACACGGTCCATGTTTGGCCTCCGGAAAGGAGGTATCACGATTATACCATGCGGCCACGATCCTTTAAGGCGCAAACATCTCGCTTAATACACCCAAGACCGCGGACGCCGCCTTACTGTCCAGTCGTCCAAGTTTTTTGATCAACCGGCTTTGATCGACGGCGCGAATCTGGTCGAGCGCCATCTGTCCGTTCTTACCCTTGAACCGGCAGGCGACGCGCGTGGGATACGAGCGACCTTTCGTCGTCATCGGGGCGATAATCGCCGTTCGAATATGATGGTTCATCTCGTCCGGGGATATGACCAAGCACGGTCGGGTCTTACGAATCTCCACAGCCAGGGTGGGGTCGAGGTTGACCAGGTAAATGTCGAAGCGATTCACCGCCATTCCCACTCCTTCTCGTCCCAATCGGACAGCGTCGCGGGCAGGTCGGCGAGCAAGGCGTCATCCCCGCGCTTGGCCATCTCCTGGAACGCCTCGCCCCAACCCGTTCGCGGTTTGCGAGCGGGCCGAATAAGCAGTGCGCCGCGCCGGCTCGTCAGATCAACCTCACCTTCTAGGCTGGCGCCTTCGAGGAGCGGCTTGGGGATGCGGATACCTTGCGAGTTTCCGATCCGGACGATTCGGGTTTTCATGAAAAATCCTCTAGTAATTACAATGTAGCTACCGAGGGCAAGCAAATCAATCTCGCAAAAGCTCCCTTGTCCGGACCCAATACTGCCTCTCATCCGTGCGATCCGTGTTATCCGTGGTTAAACAATCGACCACGGATAACACGGATAGCACGGATGAGAAGCAGATCGGAGAGTGCTTCAGCGCGGCCGCGCTTAATGTCCTTCTATGCCGATACCGACTGCTTCTTGCGCGCGCAGCGCCACCAAATCGATCAGCGTTTCATGGCGCCCGAGCGGTTCGGCGAGGATGAAACGCTGGCGCGGATGCTCTTGTTCGAGTCCCGTTCGCAAAGTTTGCAAATCTTGACGCACATGCACGCCGGGCGACAGAAAGTAGGGAACCAGGATCACCTGGTCGGCGCCCAGCGCGACGCAGCGCGCGGCGCCCGCGCGAATGCCAGGCTCCGCCATTTCTAAAAACGAGGCCTCCACGATGGGATAAAGGCCGCGCTGCCGCAGCACGGCGACCACGTGGTATAAATCGTCGTTGGCTTCCTGATTGCGGCTGCCGTGGGCGACAAGGAGCAGCGCGGTGGTCATGGGTCGATCTCTCGGTTCACGTGATCCGTGGGATTCGGCGTGCCTTATGCCGCGGCTTGCCGGGTTATGTTAGAATACTACATCAACGGCGTTGGCGGGCGACACCAACCCGAAGCGTAAGCGAGGGATCCCTCGCTTACGCTTCGGGTTGGTGTCGCCGAATTAGGCACCGTTATTACAGCACCAATTCGGACCACCTCTATGATCGGCGCTCGGCTGGGCAAATGGGCGATCTTCAAGGAACTCGGCCGGGGCGGCATGGGGCACGTCTATCTGGCCCAGGAGGAGCTTACCGGCCGGCAAGCCGCGCTCAAGGTCTTGGCCGCCGAACTCGCCCAAGAAGTCGGCTTTTTGCACCGCTTTCAGCGGGAGATCACGGCGCTGAGCCAACTCGATCATCCCGGGATCGTGCGTTTCTTCGAGTCGGGTTTCGAAGATGGGCACTATTTTTATGCCATGGAGTATATTGAGGGTCAAAGCCTGGATGAAATCCTCTTGGCCCAAGGCCCCCTGCCATGGGCGGAGGTGCTCGACATCGCCGTGCAAATATGCCCCGCGTTGCGCCATGTCCACGATCATGGCATCATCCACCGCGACATCAAGCCTCCCAACATCATGCGCACCCCCGAAGGCGTCATCAAATTGACCGACTTCGGCATCGCCAAAATCTTCGCCAGCCAACATTTGACGGCCACCGGCGGCGTCATCGGCACCGCGGAATTTCTGTCGCCTGAACAGGCGGCCGGCAAGCCGGTCACCAAACGGAGCGACCTATATAGCCTGGGTGTCGTTTTCTACACGTTGCTGACGGGCCGCACGCCGTTCGAAGGGACGACCTTTCTCGATCTGCTCCACAAGCATCGCTATGGCCAATTCGATCCGCCGCGGCGCATCGTGCCGGCCATCCCTTATGAAATCGACGAGCTTGTTTGTCAGCTTCTTGAGAAAGACCCGGACAAACGCCCGCCCGACTGCCAGGTGTTGGGCCGACAACTGCAAAGCATGCGGCGCAAGTTGGAGCGCAAAAGCCAGCCGACGGCGGTCGGCATGGCGCCGGATGTCACCGTCGTGGAGAATAAAGACAATTTCGAGCTGTCCGCTCAAACCGGCCCGGCCACCTTGATGAGCCAACTGGTGCGGGCGGAAGTCGATCGGCTCAACGCGGCTAACCCGCTGGCGCGGCTGCTGAACCGCGTTTGGGTGTTGGTGCCACTGCTCGTTTTGTGTGTCGGACTCATCGTCTGGTCGTTTTGGCCTCTTGATAGGGACGCGCTGCTATACGCGCGGTGCCAAGCTCATGGCGTCGCCGCGGCTAGCCGACAAACAAGAAGCGTGGCGCGACTACCTGGTGCCGCTAAACGAACGGTTTCCGAATCATCCTTATCATGAGCAAGTGGACAAATTTCGCCGCGAGCTCGAAGCGGCTGAGAGTGCACGGCCCTCGGAGGCGCAACGATTTTTCCAGCAAGGCGAGCGTTTGCGCCAAGAGGGCGACCTCGAAGGCGCTCGCCGTGTTTGGCAAAACCTCATCGCCGCCTTTGACGGTCGCGAGTCGGAACAAGACGGCGTGCGCCGGGCGCAGCGTGCTCTGACGGAATTGGAGAAAACCGCTGCCGCCCCCGACCGCTGGACCGCGCTCAAACCCGTGCTCGACCGGGCCGCCCAGTTGCGCGACGAGGGGCATCGCGACCAGGCGGAGAAAATCTGGACCGGGCTGGAGAATCTTTATCGCAACGATCCCTGGGCGAAGGATCTGCTCAAGCAGGTGGAGGCGGCACGAGTTAAGCGTTAAAAATTGACCACGGATAACACGGATGGCACGGATAAGACAATGACCAATGCTCTCTTTATCCGTGTTGATCCGTGTTCCATCCGTGGCTTACTCTTTTGCCCTTGACGTTTTTTGGCGAAAATGGGTTAACTGCACATCTGGCGACGTTCACGGAGGGACGTGTGCGCATCTGCTTATACACCGAGACGGCGCTGCCCAAGATGGGCGGGCAGGAGGTCGTCGTGGATGCCTTGGCGCAGAGTATCTACGCCTGGGGCATGACGTCGTTGTGCTGGCACCCCAGCCGAAGTTGCCGCTGCGTGCCCAAGACCACACGCTACCCTACAAAGTCGCCCGGCATCCGCGCTTCATTTCCACGCGCTTTTTTGTCGCCTGGTACCGCTGGTTTTTAAACAGGCTTCACCGCCATCATCGGACCGAAACCCTTCATTGCCATGGCGTCTATCCGCCCGGCTACCTGGCCGGGATAGGCCGCATAGGCGCGGCATACCCACCGTCATCACCAGTCACGGCGGCGACGTGCAGGCGAACAACGTTCGGCTTCTCAAGCCGCTGGTGCGCCGGCGCATCATCCAGGGACTGGCCGCGGCCGATCGCCTGGTGGCCATCAGCCGTTTCACCGAGGACCGCATGCGGGCACTTTGTCCGCAAGCGCGCATCAGCGCCATTCCCAACGGCGTGGACTTGAGCCCCTACGCGCAGCCGGCCCCGAGGCCGGCGGGCTTGCCGGACGCGATCCAACCCCAAAGTTACTTTTTGTTTCTGGGACGGCTCAAGCACCGCAAAGGCGTTGACGTTCTCTTGCACGCCCTGGCCTTGTTGCCGGCATCGTGCAGCGTTCCCGTGGTGATCGCCGGTGGCGGCGAAGAACGCCAGACACTGGAGCAACTGAGCGCGGACTTGGGATTGTCGGCGCGTGTCCACTTCGTCGGCCCGATGCATGGCAGGGACAAGGCCTATCTCTTCGGCGCCGCGCTGGCCACCATCGTGCCCTCGCGCATCTCTGAGGCATTTGGTCTAGTCGCTCTGGAGAGCTTCGCCGCGGGCACGCCCGTCATCGGCACGCGACTGCCGGGCCTGGAAGACTTGATCCAGCCGGGGCAAACGGGCTGGCTCGTGCCGCCCGAAAACCCTGGGGAGCTGGCGCACGCCATGCACGAGGCATGGCAAAGCGCCGAGACGAGCCGGCGGCTGGGCGAGCAAGGGCGTCAGTTTGCGCAGAGCTATGATTGGAGCGTCGTGGCGCGAAGGCATATCGAGCTATATCAAGAGCTGCTGGCCGGGCGTGCGACACGGGCGGCGTAAAGCCAAAAAAGCGGGCTGGATGTTCATCCAGCCCGCTTCACGCGTCTCCGCTAAGTCCAGGCGTTACTGAGCGCGTACAGTCTCACCCTTGGGCGTGCTTAGCGCTGTTGCGGGTTAGTGGCCGAACCTTGTTGATTTTGTTGATCCGTTTGGTTCGTGCCATTCGGAGTTGTCCGGTTCGGAGTTTGGTTGTTGGGGTTCACCGAATTGGGCGTCCCCTGGTTGTTGAACTGATTCGGATTGTTGAACTGTTGGTTCGGATTGTTGAACTGGTTCGGGTTACTCGACCGATTGGGATTGTTGAACTGTTGGTTGTTCAGGTTGTTGTCCAGGCCCTGGCGCTGCGGGCTGGTGGGAATCTGCTCACGCTGCTGGGCACCAAAGGTGACGACCTGATTTTGGCCGGCATGGGCCTGCACGTCGCGAGTTTGATCCATTTGCTTGCCGTTTTCCATCCATTTGGCGCGGACGGTGAAGGTATAGGTGGAGTTTCGGTCGAGCGGTTCTGACTCAAATCGGCGCACGTTGCCGCGCTGTTGCGTGTGGTAATCTTGGAACCAGATTTCCGCATTGGGATCGGGGACGCGCACGATGAAGCTAGCGTCATTCGGGTTGTTCATGTGCGATTGGGTCATTTGATTGCCGGTGTTGCCGTACTGGCCTTCGGGGTAAAAACTATATTGGGGCGAGGAAGAGAATTGGGAATCGCCATAAGCGGGGGCGGCATAACTATAGCTTGGATCGCTGTAACTGTACCCGTAGCTCGGAGAACTGTAACCGTAACCGTAGCTCGGGTAGCCCCAGCCGCCGTAATAACCGCTTCCTAGCCCGTAGCCGAGGCCGTAGCCTAGGCCATAACCGCCCCATCCCCAGCCACCCCAACCGCCGCGATTCCAATCGCCGCCGCGATTCCAATCGCCGCCGCGATTCCAATCGCCGCCGCGTCCTTCATTGCCACTGCTCCAACCACCGCCCCGTCCGCCTCGTCCGCCGCCGCCTCGTCGTTGTGCCTCGCTGGTCGCCGGGGTCAGCAACAGGCTTGCACCCACCAGTGCCACGATGGCCGCCGTCCACATGCTCTTGAACATTGAAGTGCCCTCTCTCTATTGATTTCGTTTTTGCCAGAAGCGAACACCGCCTCTTTGTCAGCTAGTGAGAATTTGCAAAACACATACCAATCCGGCGGGCGGCGCCCAAGCATCTTCCGATTGTTCGGAAGCATACCGTCGTGTGGCGGCATTCGATTTGCTCGTGCGGGTGGTCATGAGTGCCCGCATCGAAGACTATGCCATGATCGGCGATTGCCAGACGGCCGCGCTGGTCGGGCCGACGGCTCCATCGACTGGCTTTGCTTGCCGCGCTTCGACTCGGGCGCTTGCTTCGCGGCCTTGCTGGGCACGCCGGAGAACGGCCGGTGGCAAATCAAACCTGCCGCTCCGATAACGCAGGTGCGCCGCCGCTATCGAGACAATACGCTCATCCTCGAAACGGATTATGAAACCGCCGACGGCGCCGTCACATTGGTGGACTTCATGCCGCCACGCACGACAGAGCCTGACCTGGTGCGGCTAGTCATTGGCCGTCGCGGGCAAGTAGCCATGCGCATGGAGCTGATCGTGCGTTTCGACTACGGCTCGATCGTTCCGTGGGTACGCCGCGGCGAACGGGGCTTGCGCATGATCGCGGGGCCTGACTCGATGCTGTTGGAAACCGAAGTCGAGATCCATGGTCAAGACATGACAAGCGTCGCGGAGTTTACCGTGGCTCCGGGCCAACAACTCCCCTTTGTCCTGATGTGGCACCCTTCGCATCTGCCCATGCCGGACAGACTCGATCCATTGGAATCCATGCGGCAAACGGAGCAATGGTGGCGCGATTGGTCGGAGCGCTGCACCTACCAAGGACCATGGCGCGAGGAAGTGCTGCGCTCGCTCATTACCCTCAAGGCGCTTACGTTGCGCCCACGGGCGGCATCGTCGCCGCACCGACCACGTCGCTACCCGAGCAGTTGGGCGGCGTGCGCAACTGGGACTATCGCTATTGCTGGGTGCGGGACGCCTCCTTCACGCTCTATGCCCTCTTGAGCAGCGGCTACACCGACGAGGCCAAATGTTGGCGCGATTGGCTGCTGCGCGCCGTTGCCGGCATGCCGTCGCAGCTCAACATCATGTATGGCCTGGCCGGGGAGCGGCGGCTCACGGAAATCACGCTGCCGTGGCTGCCGGGCTATGAAAACTCGGCCCCGGTGCGGATCGGCAACGCGGCGCATGGGCAATTTCAACTCGACGTGTTCGGTGAAGTGATCGCCGCCCTAAACCTGCGCGGCGCCATGGCGTCGAGCCGGACGAGAACGCCTGGCACGTCGAGCGTGCTTTGCTCGATTACCTGGAGACCGCCTGGCACGAGCCCGATGAAGGTATCTGGGAAGTGCGCGGGCCGAGGCGGCATTTCACCCATTCCAAAGTGATGGCCTGGCTGGCGTTCGACCGCATGATCAAAGCGGTGGAGCGCCGGGAACAGGAAGGCCCCGCCGACCGCTGGCGCGGTTTCCGGGAAGCGATTCACGCGGAGGTGTGCGCCATGGGATTCGATCCGGCGCGCAACACCTTCGTCCAGTATTACGGCGCCGACGTTGTCGATGCCAGCTTGCTGATGATCCCGCTCACGGGCTTTCTGCCTCCCGACGATCCGCGCGTCCTTGGCACCGTGGCGGCCATCGAGCGCGAATTGGTTCACGATGGTCTGGTGGCGCGTTATCCCAACCGTTCGGAAATCGATGGCCTGCCGCCTGGCGAAGGAACTTTCTTGGCGTGCAGTTTTTGGCTTGCCGATTGTTATGTCCAATTGGGCCGGCGCGCCGATGCTCAAAAACTGTTCGAGCATTTGCTTTCCCTGCGTAATGATGTCGGCCTATTGGCGGAAGAATATGATACGCGCGTCAACCGTTTGGTCGGCAACTTCCCGCAAGCGTTTTCCCACATCGGGCTGATTAACACCGCACGCAATCTTCTTAAAGAGCCGCGCACGAAGTAAGCGGCCGGACCTGCCCGCGCCGCCGAACCGCTTACTGCGTGCGCGGCTCTTCAATGGGCGAATTTATGCACCAGGCGGCGGCTGTTGATGTCGAGAGCTTGGAGGATGTCGATGACTTGCGGCATGTCGATGTGCCAGTTGAGTGCCCAAATAATCACGTCGAGATTTTCTTGGCCGGATTTGAGGCGGTCGAGGATGCGGTCGAGGAGGAGTTGACAATCTTGAAAGCGTGTTTGAAAAAGCCCGAAGTCGCCGCGGTCCAGTTCGACCCAGAACCGCTTACCCTGGAGGTGCTCGAGCCAGCGTGCCCGCAGGTAGCCGTTCCAGTGATGCTGCACCCAGCGGCGGATCGCCGTCTCACCCAAATCGTAGCCGGCTTTTTCGCTTTCGATCCATTTGAAGACGTCCACTTCCCTGCGGCAGTCCGCGTATACGCTGTAAACATCCACGTTCCGTTACCTCCTCTTCGCCTCCGTTCCATCGGGGCCAGAGCGGCCAAAGGAGTGCTTCCGCTAGCGGCCTTGCCATCGTCAGGCACCGACGCGGGAAGGTCACGCGGTCAATTAACTAATCTTCCAAAATAATCTTAACTTGCTACACACAATTGTTCAAGCCGGAACCAGACGCATTCGCCACCCTCTCTGGCATTCCGGACATACGTCCGCATGTTCCAGGTATTATCCGCCGAGAATTCGAGTGGCGTTTGCTTGCCGAGCGATTCGACAACCAGTTCGCCGTGCACGTGGATCGCCCTCGCGCCGCGGAGGGGACGACCTTTCTTGGCGTCGAAAACGATTGTTCCCTCGCCGTCACCCCGGGTCAAGCTCCCTTCACGACGTGCAAAAAATCCCCCTCGCCGCTGGGCAGGTTGTAGGCGAGCTTATGGCGCAGCCAAGCGTCCATTGATCCTCGACATGGTCAGCCAAAACGTAATCGAGCGATCTCCTGAGCGACCCGAACGGCGGTATTGGTTCCGTCGCCTCATGCTTCCATTTGTCTCCCAAACTCGACCGGACGTTCCGGCAAAAAACTGAATGCTTCCTCCATATCGGCGCGCACCGCTTCCTCGGAGAGCATCGCCTTGAGCGCTTTTTCCTGGCCCGCGTCCTTGCCGGCCAACTTGGCGATGAACGCCTCATAGCCTTCGAGCTTCAGCAATTTGCCCTGGGGAGTGACCGTCACGGCGAATTGCCGGCGAGTTTCGCTTCGGAAGGATCGGCGCCTTAACCGGCTGCGATCGGCGTCCAGCCGCCATCGGCGAACTTGATCGATTCATACTTCACGTCCAAATAAACGCGGACTCTGTCTTCGCCTTTAGGCGGATCAGCCATCAGCGAAGTCTTCGTGCGTTTCTCCTCGCGGACTGCCCTTGACGTCACTGTTTGCTTACTCGTGGCCACGCGCTCAACGACGCAGTATCTCGCCCTTCCTGAATTGCCATTCGAGCTTGACTCTGGGCTGAAACGGGAGTCGGCGGCCAGAGCAAGGACCACCAGCATTGGCCACGGGTGAAGTTGCACGGGTGCTTCTCCGATATCCTCGCCTATCACTCCTCGAAAGGATTTGGGTGGCACGCCCTGAGGTACTCCGAGGGCGTGGGCCAGCGAAAACCACGCCCTTCGGAGTACCTCAGGGCGTGCCACCCAATGATGACAAGGAGATGTTCATCAAGTGCCTTTTTAGCTGAAGGCGTTAACCAGAAAAGCCCGCGTGCTGGGACACGCGGGCCGGCGGGAATGATTCGACTCATCCCTTTTACGGAAACAAGAAGAACAAGCCCGTGACGACGCTCGCCTCGCCGACCAGGCCGGTGACGCTGAATTCTTCGGGATACAAATAAAACGGCGTCGGATCGCCCGGCAAACATTTGCCGGCACTGCAATCGATCTTGGTCGAAAGGGCCTCGTCCAAGGCGTGGTAAGGAAGCAAGGCGAGATCGTAGTAATAAGCACCGAGGTTGGCGACCGGCGTCAGGATGCCCAGGTCCCAACCTCCGCGCTCGAAGTTGGGTTGCTCGAAGAGCAAGACGGCCATGGCAAACGTAACCAGGCTCGACGCCCCTGACCAATATGCGGGAAGCGGCGCCGTTGGAACGCCTCGGTGGTCAGCGGCGGCGACTCCGGAAACACGACCCGCGCCGTGCCCGGCCGTAACCGCGTCTCCTCGCGAATGCGTTGAAAGAAATCGTTTTCCGATTGACGACGGAAGATCCGCTCCGGCCCTGGAAGCTCGGTTATCGACGCTGAAGTCGTAGGTCTCTTCCGGTGCGGACGTCCGGGCGTGCGTCGGCGTCGGAACCGCCTGTGTTTGTTGGATATGACCGCCCGCTTCACCGGTGAAAATCGCGTGCTCGACGGCGTTGCCCGTCGGCGTTCATGCTCGAGCTTCGACCAACGGGAGACGCCCGCGTCGGGTGGCTCGAGCGGCGGCGGCTGCGTGCGCTGACGGAGGGCAGGATGGGCGGAGGCATTTCCGAGGCCCTGCCGACGCCGAGCGCGAGCCAGCCGGCCAGCAGACTAGCCGCCGTCCGTATCCATATAGTCCGCGCGCGATGAGTAGTTGGGCGCTTCATGCGTAATGGCGATGTCATGGGGATGACTCTCCTGAACCGAGGCCCCGGTCACCTTGATGAATCGGGACTTGGTTCGCAATTCCTCGATGTTCCGTGTGCCGCAATAACCCATGCCGGCACGCAGGCCGCCGACCAACTGATAAACGAACGGCGCCATGGGGCCCTTGTAAGGCACTCGGCCCTCCACACCTTCGGGCACCAGTTTGCCGCCGCTGCGCTTCGCCCTGGCGATAACGGTCGCTCGAGCCTTGCACCATGGCACCGAGCGAGCCCATGCCCCGATAAACCTTGAAGCTGCGCCCCTTGTAAATGATCGTCTGACCTGGGCTTTCGGCGAGCCCCGCGAACAAGCCGCCGATCATCACCGCATGAGCACCCGCGGCGATCGCTTTGCTGATGTCGCCCGAATAGCGAATGCCGCCGTCGGCGATGACCGGCACGCCGCTACCCGCGATTCCTTGGACGGCGTTGTAAATCGCCGTGATCTGCGGCACGCCCACGCCCGAGATGATGCGCGTCGTGCAGATCGATCCGGGGCCGATGCCTACCTTGACGGCGTCCGCACCCGCGCCCACCAGCGCCTTGGCCCCTTCCGCCGTGGCCACGTTGCCCGCGATCACCTCGATCGCGAAGCGTTTCTTGATGGCCCGCACGGTTTCCAGGATGTTGGTCGAATGTCCATGGGCCGAGTCGATCACGAGCACGTCCGCGCCGGCCTTGATCAGCGCCTCGGCCCGTTCGTAGTCGTTTACCCCAATCGCCGCACCTACCCGCAACCGCCCCCGTTTGTCTTTGCAGGCGGACGGGAAATTCGTGAGCTTGTCGATGTCGCGAATCGTGATGAGGCCTCTTAGTTTATAGTTTTCGTCAACCAGCAGTAATTTCTCGACTTTATTTTCCGTTAAAATCCTTTCAGCCGCTTCAAGCGTTGTATTTTCCGGGGCCGTCACCAGGTTCTCCTTGGTCATCACCTCCGATAGGCGCTGATGGTTATCCGGCAAGAAGCGCAGATCGCGGCGGGTGATGATGCCGCGCAGGGCGCCGCCGACGGTGATGGGCACGCCGCCGATATGCTGCTCCTCCATGATTTGGCGGGCGGTGCCGACGGTCTCATCGGGAGGCAAGGTGATGGGGTCGGTGATGATGCCGTTTTCGCTGCGTTTGACCTTGTCCACCTCGCGTGCCTGACGGTGGCCGGGCATGTTCTTGTGGATGATGCCGATGCCCCCTTCCTGAGCGACGGCGATGGCCAACTCACTTTCGGTGACTGTATCCATGGGCGAGGAGACGATGGGAATGTTAAGGCGGATATTGCGGGTAAGCTGGGTACGCACGTCGCAATCGCGCGGCAATACCTCGCTATAGCCCGGCTCCAAAAGGACATCGTCGAAGGTGATGCCCTGATACGCGATGCGGTCTTGCATGGAGGTGCTCCTTGGGCGTTTAGGAGAATTATAGGAAAGCGGTGCGGTAAGCGCACTGGCCAGCGGGGGCTGCTAGTCGTTCATTTTTCTTATCTGTGTCATCCGTGTTATCCGTGGTGACCGGTCTTGCATTTTAGACCACGGATAACACGGATGACCCGGATGACCCGGATGACCCGGATGGGAAAATCAGCGCATCGCGCCCCGCTAGTCCAGAGCGTCGCGCAGTTCGCTCAAGGATCGTATGCGGCGCACGGATAGGCCGGCGTGTTTACCGGAGGGGTCGTAGAGCAGCGCTTGCATGCCGGCTGCTTCGGCGCCGGCGTAGTCGTTGCCGGGATCGTCACCGACATAAAGAATCTGACCGGGGTCGAGTCCCACCTGCCGGCACATGAACTGATAAAACTGCGCCGGCCGGCTTGCGATGGCCGATCACCGAGCTGATGACGATGTTTGGCAAGTGCTGCAAGGGCGCGAGACCGGGAATGATGTCAAGGAGCCGGCCGTCAAAATTGGAGGCGAGCCCGAGGGAAAAGCCGCGTGAGACCAAATTGTCGATCACTGTGTCCGCCAGCGCATCGCAGCGCCAGGCCGCCGCCGTCGCGAAATGGCGATAGAGAAACTCAAAGCAGCCGGACGGATCGGTGGCGTCGTCAAGCACAGCCGCGACGATTTGCCGCCAGCGCGACTTTTCCCGCTCTGCATTGGTTGTCCAGCCGTTAGCGCGATCGAGCGCTTCTTGGGTTTGAAAGGCGCTGCGGAAGCGCTGAACGATGGCGTCTTGATTGTAGGCTGACCCAAACCGTCGGGCGGCCTCGGCGTAGATGACGGCAACGTTTGGTTCAGGATGAATCAAGGTGCCGACGGCATCGAAGTAGATCGCGCGAATAGCTGACATGCGGTAATTCTAGTGGCTTGGTGAATGTCAAAGTGAATGGTGGGACGCCTTTACTGTGGGACGGCTTTGCTGTGGGACGGCTCTCCTGAGCCGTCCGATACGGCGGACGGCTCAGGAGAGCCGTCCCACGAAGGAGGTTCCGCTCGGCAAGCGGGACCTACGATCTCGCCACTCGCACCTTGTCCCGTACAATGGGGGTTATGGCAACCAAAGGCGAACAATTCGCGGGACTAACCGTGGCCCTCATCACACCCTTCAAGGGTGGCGAAGTGGACTACGATTGCCTGGCGCGGCTGGTCGATTGGCACGTCGAGCAGGGGACCAATTGCCTGGCTCCCGTGGGGACCACGGGCGAGTCGCCCACGCTCGATCACGAGGAGCACGAACGCGTCATCGGCACCGTTGTCGAGCGTGCGCGTGGACGCATCAAAATCATGCCGGGAACGGGGTCGAACAGCACGCGCGAGGCGCTGCGGCTCACCAAATTCGCCAAGCGGGCCGGTGCGGACGGCGCCCTGATGGTTGGCCCCTATTACAACAAGCCGACCCAGGAAGGTTATTATCGCCATTTCGCGACGGTCGCCGAGGCGGTCGATCTGCCCATCACGCTTTACAACATCCCGGGCCGCACCGGCTCCAATATGTTGCCCGAAACGATCGCGCCTGGCCGCGCCTGCCCAGCATCGTGGCGATCAAGGAAGCGACCGGATCGATGGACCAGGCGTCGGCGATCGCGGCCTTATGCGATCTCACGATTCTGTCGGGCGATGACAGCTTGACCTTGCCGCTCCTCAGCATTGGCGCCCGCGGCGTGGTTTCCGTGGTAGGCAACATTGTGCCCCGCGACATGCAAGCACTTCTGCAGGCGTTCGCTGCCGGTAAGCTAGCCGAGGCGCTGCGCTGGCATCAAAAACTGTTCCCGCTCTGCCGCGATCTGCTGGGAGCGGCCACCAACCCCATTCCCATCAAAACCGCGCTCAAACTGGTGGGCCGCGATTCGGGCGAACTCCGCTTGCCGATGGTCGCCATGGATACCGCCGGCGAAGCCAAGCTCAGAGAGACGCTTCGAGATTACGGCCTGGTGAAATAAAGAGCCGCGCACGCAGTAAGCGGTCGAGCGGGTCGCACTCCCCTCAACCGCTTACTGCGTGCGCGGCTCCTTCAATGCGCGGCTTTAGCGCTGGTGGTTGAATGCCGCCGGATCAAACGCATCCAAGTTATTGGGGATCGGCTCGTTTGCCTGCGGCGAAGGGGGATGTGCAGCTTGTTTGGCTTGCACGCTCACCAAATCAGTGCGCGGCATGGGTCGCGCCGGCGGGGCGGTGGAAGCAACCTGCGCCTGGGCAAATGTGACCGGTTCGGCTCCCGCCTTGGCGACGTTTTCAGCTTCATATCGGAGTTGAGGATTGTTGGCGAGCAGGTAGTCAATCCAGGCTTGCATCGTCTTGAAGGGAACGGCCTGCCGGTCCTTGATCGGAGCGGCGACGGCGTTGCCGTGGCGGCTGATCGCTTTAATAAGCAGCGGGCTCAGGGCGGGGCTCTCCATTCGTATATAACCAAGCGCCGCGCTCATGTTGGCTTCGGTGATGCCGCGCTGACCGGCGTCGCCGCGCATTAACTGAAAGTTGCCGCCGCGGCCTCCGCTATGACAATTGACGCAGGCATTCATCAAAATCGGCTGCACCCGCGTGGCGAACAGCGCCAGTGAGTCGGCACCGACGTCGTGAGAACGGGTGGCGGCCAGGCGCACGGCAGTTTTCGGTTGTTGAACCTTGGCATCCGCAGAGGATGACGGATTCATGCTGCGCGTCAGCATCTCCACCAAGTGCCGGGTGGGCTCGTGACTGGGCCGCATCTCCAGGGCGGCCTTGGCTTCGCCGAGAGCTTGCGGCGCAGAGTTGTGCCGTTGACACCAGCCTGCCAGGCGCAGCGCTCATCGGGGTCGCCAAGGTTGGCGCGCGATTTCATAAAGGCATAGGCATCGTCCCAATCGGCGCAAAGCCGAGCGGCCGGGTCCACGGGGAGCCAGACCTCGCTTTTGCCTCGGCACACACGATACTGATCGCCGAGCCGTTCGATGTCTCCTTCCAGGGCGCGCTCGCTTGGCAAAAGCAAAACATGTCCGGAGGGATGCCGATCGGAAACTTCCTGGGTGCCGAGGCGCGGAGTTGAAGCCATCGTCGCCAGAGCGATGGTCAAGGTGAGGCGGTTTATCGTTTTCATAGTGGGCGACGGATATAGACCGTCTGAGGTCAGGCGTCAAGTTCA
The DNA here is from genome assembly GCA_963750865.1 of uncultured Planctomycetota bacterium. Classification (GTDB taxonomy): domain Bacteria; phylum Planctomycetota; class Planctomycetia; order Gemmatales; family Gemmataceae; genus CAVVSQ01. Next base: position 641,907 of record CAVVSQ010000001.1, on the reverse strand, counting down.
ATTGAGGCCGTGATTCAAATACGTTAGCCACGGATGGAACACGGATAAAACACGGATAAGAACGACGCTAGACTTCAGTGGCGATAAGGGGCAGACGCCGTTCGCCGCCACGGACGAGAAATACCCCCAGCAAGATGACGCAGATGCCGGCCGCGAGCCAGACGCTCATTTCCTCGCCGGCACCCCAACCAACCAGCACGGCGATGACGGGATTGACATAGGCATAGGTGCCGACCTTGGCGGGTGCGACGTGGGCAATGAGCCAGTTGTAGGCGACAAAACCGACGAGTGAGCCGAAGATAAGCAAATATAGAAACGCCTGCATCGTTCGCGGCGAGAGGTGCTCGGGCCAACGCTTGGTTTCGCCAAGCAGGCAGCCGACCAGCGCCATGCCGGCGCCGCCGAAGATCATCTGGTATGCCGCGGTCGTAAGGTGCGCAAGCTGCAAGCGCATGTGCCGCAAGACAAGTGACCCGCAGGCCCAGGCGGCGGCTGAGCCAAGCATGTATACCACGCCGATGTTTTTGATGAAATCCGCCGGTGTTTCCAGTGCGGGCACGAATAGCAACAGCACGCCGCCCAGGCCGATCAACAAACCGAACCAACCGCGGGCGCTCAGGCGTTCGCCGCTGGGCCAAAGCATGGCAAACAGGCCGAGCCATAAGGGCGTGGTGGCGGCGAGGACGGCACAGACGCCGCTGGGCACGGTCTCATTGGCCACGTTCAAAAGGCCGCTGCCAATGACGAACAACAGGAGGCTCACAACCAAGATTCTTCCAAGATCGGCCGCCGACAAGCGCACGCCGGCACCACGGATGACTTGATATAACAGCAACAGCAGGCCGCCGAAGCAAATGCGCGTGCCCCCGAACAGCAGCGGCGGCATATCTTCGTCGTGGATGGCGATGCGCGTGGGCAGGTAGGTGGTGCCCCAGGAGACATAAACCGCCGCGAAGCCGATGGCAAGCGCCGACGTGGAAGGCTGTCGACTGCCGGGCGGTAGCTTCATGGGTTAATGCGGCCAGGGGCATAAGGGATGATGACGCCTATTGTACGGATCAGCGATTAAAGCAAACGCCATGAGCAAGCGCCGGCAGATTGAACGCGAGTTTGGGGTGCCCATCGCGGGTGAGATTTTGGACCCAGCGCGCTGGACGCAGACGGCGCTCAAGCGGTTGCCCCCCACCGGTCCGCTCGATTGGCAATGCTTTTTGGCAGACAGGCGCCGATTGTGGTCGATCTTGGTTGCGGCAACGGCCGCTTCTTGATCGGCAGCGCCGTTTGGCGACCTGACCACGATCATCTCGGTGTCGATGTGTTGCCGTTGGTGCTGCGCTACGCGACTCGGCGCGGCAATCAACGCGGTCTGGCTAACCTGCGTTTCGCCGCCTGCGACGGCCTGACGCTGGTCCGCGACTACCTGGCGCCGGGAAGCGTGCGCGAACTCCACTGCTACCATCCACAACCGTATTACGATGTGCGTCAAGCGCATTGCGCATGCTGACGCCGGCGTTCCTGGCACTCGCGCACCGATGCCTCGAACCGGCCGGCGCCTTGTTCGTGCAGACCGATAATGCCCCCTATTGGCACTATTTATGCGAAGTGTTGCCGGCGTTTTTCGAGTTCGAGGTGCGGAGCCAGCCCTGGCCTGACGCCCCCAAGGGTCGCACCCGCCGCGAGATCATCGCGCTGCGGCGCGGTTTGACCGTGTATCGGGGCTTCGGTAAGAAGCGTGCCGATGTTGATCCGGCTCAGGCGCTGACCCTCGCTGAGAGGCTACCGCCGCCGACCTTTGACGCGGGCCCAGCAGATCGGGAGTTGGAAGCCCTGGACCAAGAGCCGCGCACGAAGTAAGCGGTGTTGGCCAGTCAAAACTCTAAAAAGAGTGTCACGGGCAGCTTGTCTGCCCGTGGAGGTTTTAATCTCGTCACCAGGCTCCGCCTGGTGACGCACTGCCTGGCAGGCTCCGCCTGCACGAAAATCGCCCAAGGGCGCGGATCCTCGCAGAGTACGGTGGAAAACGAGGCGGAGCCTCGTGAGCAGTGCGTGACCAGGCCGAGCCTGGTCACGAGAACGTTGCAATTGCGGACGGAGGCCGCGCTCTGTGCGGCGCTTTGAATGGAAGAAAGCCGATGAACTTGGATGAGACTCTGGACCTGCTTGCCCGCACGCCAGAGGCGCCGCTGGACGTCGGAGAGATCGCCCTTTGGCTGGCCAAGGACGAGTATCCCGATCTCGACGTCGATGCCCACCTGGGCGAGTTGGCCGCGATGGCCCACGAGGCGGGCCGCTATATTCGAGGCGATCTAGAGGTGCGCGTGGCCGGCCTGTGCCGTTATCTTTTTCACGACATGGGCTTTCACGGGAACGTCAAGGAATACTACGATCCGCGCAACAGCTATTTGAACCAGGTTATGGAACGGCGCACGGGTATCCCGATCACGCTGTCGGCCCTGGTGATGGCAGTGGGCCGGCGCGCCGGTTTGCGCATCGAGGGCATCGGGTTGCCCGGCCATTTCATCATCAAGGCCGTCGCCGATAGCCAGCAAGTTTTGGTCGATCCGTTCCACGGCGGACGGCGTTTAAGCGAAAGGGATTGCGAGAATCTCGTGCGCCAGGCGACGGGAGTCGCCTTCGAAGTGTCCGCCGTTGCCCTTCAAGGCCTGCCCGTGGGCTCCATGGTGCGGCGCATGCTGGCCAATCTCAAGGGAATCTATCTGAGTCTGGAAGATTATCCGCGCGGCTTGCGCGTCATGGAGCGGCTCCATCAACTCAATCCGCAAGACATCGTCCTCCGCCGCGACATGGGGGCCACCCTCGTCAAAGTAGGCGAATTTGGCAAAGCGATCGACCACCTCCGCGTTTACCTCGCCCAAGCGACGGAGGCGGATGATACGGAAGTGATCGGCACCATTTTGAAAAACGCTGAGCGACAGGTCGCGGGCTGGAATTAGCGAGAGATGACAACCGCCTTAGCCACCCGCAATCGCTCCGATCACCCAAAATGGCTCCTCCCCCGCAGCCACCGCGTCAGGTAGCGGGGCGTCCGGCGATTCGTGGGAAAGATCCTGTTCGCAGGCGAAGAAAGCGCACGAACGGGCGCCGCTGCCGTGTGGTATGATCGCGGATCGCGCCGCGAAGTTGCGGATATTGCATTTCGAGCGCATCCAGAATCGAGCGCTGCGTGACGGGTCCGACAACGGAAACATTCACTTCGCTGCCGGTGCCGGCGAGCGTGCGCAAGTGGTGCGGCAAGATGACGCGGATCATAAACGTGTCTCGCGCAAAGGAACGAGCGTGCGCAGTCGGGCATCGCGCAGGTAAAGCCCGCCCCAGAGCAACGCGCCGAAAACGACCGGGAAACAGATTGGAAACAGACCCTCCTCGGTGCGCACGTGCGTCGCGACCGCGCCGCCGAGGTAGCCTGTCAGCAAAATCGCGCCAAGAACGGCGGTGCGCGGAATGAGATAAATGATCGTGCAAGCAAGCACGACGATCCCTAGGCCGACAATAACGTTCTCGGGGTAGCCGAGCTGAACGGTTGCATCCACGACAAACTTGGGCTTCACCAATTTCATGACGCCGTCCACGAGCAGAAACAGGGCGGGTAGTGCGCTCATGATGCGTCCGATCCAGAGCGTGGCTTTCAAACTCTGAGCCGGGAGCGAATTCGCTTGCATGAAAGTCTCCTCGCGAAATCTCGTTTTTCATATGACGCGGATCATGCCAACGTCTGCACCTCGACCGACACCACCGCCGGCAGATCGCGAACGATGGGAGTCCAGCTGTCACCGGCGTCCGGGGAGGCATAGACCTGGCCGCCCGTGGTGCCGAAATAGACGCCGCACTTATCGATCGAATCGACCGCCATCGCGTCGCGCAGCACATTCACATAGCAATTTTCTTGCGGCAACCCTTTGCTGAGCGGCTCCCAGTCGTTGCCGCCGCTGCGGCTGCGGAAGACGCGCAGCTTGCCATCAGGAGGGTAATGTTCCGAATCGCTCTTGATGGGGACGACGTAGATCGTGTCCGGCTCGTGCGTGTGCACATCGATCACGAAGCCGAAATCGGTCGGGAGATTGCCGCTGACTTCGCGCCAATTATCGCCGGAGTCGTCGCTGCGCATGACGTCCCAATGTTTTTGCATGAACAGGACATTGGGCCGTTCGCGATTGAGAGCGATGCGATGGACGCAATGCCCGACCTCTGCCGTTGGGTCGGGAATGTATTGCGAGCGCAAACCGCGGTTGATCGGCTGCCAGGATTGGCCGGCGTCGTCGGTGCGAAAAGCGCCGGCGGCGGAGATGGCGATATACATTCGCTTCGGATTGCTTGGATCGATCAGGATGGTGTGCAGGCACATCCCGCCGGCGCCGGGCTGCCAGCGCGGGCCGGACCCGTGGTTGCGCAGGCCGGGCAATTCTTGCCACGTTTGCCCGGCGTCACTCGAATGAAACAGGGCCGCATCCTCGACGCCCGCGTAGACGGCATCCGGGTCAGAGAGCGACGGCTCCATGTGCCAGACACGCTTGAACTCCCAGGGGTGGGGCGTGCCGTCGTACCACATGTGGGTTCCGGTGGCCCCCTCGTAGGCGAACTTGTTGCCGACCGCTTCCCAACTTTTACCCCCATCGCTGGAGCGCTGGATTTGCTGCCCGAACCAGCCGCTCGACTGCGAGACATAGAGCCGATTGGGATCAACGGGCGAGCCCTTCATGTGATAGATTTCCCAACCCCCGAAATGCGGCCCGCTGACTTCCCAGCGCTGACGTTTGGCGTCGGAGTTGAGGATGAAGGCGCCTTTGCGGGTGCCGACGAGGACACGGACGGCGGTCATGGGTAGGCTCCTATTGATGGAAGTGTAAATTTACAAACGGAATTATGTCGCTGGGAACTCCGCGCGAATGGAACTCACATCTCGTGCGAATGCGTCGGCATCATCGCCCAACGACGGAAGATTGCGCAAAAATGCGTTCAATTCTCCGACCTTGAGAGGAGGCAAAGCACCCACCGGAATTATGCGCCGACGACTTTGTTGTCGCGCTCCAGATCGACCGCGACGCCTTCGAGGCAAACCTTATCTACCAGCTTGGCAAAGTTCTTTTCTGCGTCAAGGACGTTCATGACCTTCCCTCTTCATTGCTTGCAGTTTGCTGTTCTCACGCTGTTGAGATGATGAGTTAACCGGTGATGATGACTTGGATATGCGGATATCCCGTACGAGTTTTCCGGTTTGAAGCGACTCCAAAGCTGTTAACCGCCCTTCCATCTCGGCCTGCGACAGCAACCCGCGACGATACACGACGCGAATGTAATCCACGGCTTCTCTTTGCTGCTTCGTCGCGTTGCATTCGTGACAAGCGACGATCTATATCCGCCGGAAGTAGGACACGTATCAAGTGACCGGTCCGCGAACGCTCTTCGATGCGAATACACCCCCGGGCATGTAAACGTCGAAGATCTTCCCGGATGCTTGCGCTAACATCAAGTGCAACCGAAAGCGGATCGATTGCGAAAAGCCCGTTCTCCTTCCCCACGAGTCGCGTGTGTCGAAATAGGTGGTAATATATGCTCCGTTCACGCAACGTCATGTTCATCGCGGGGAAGAGATAGTCTTCGCATTGTTTGATGGTTGTTTCAACATCCACGGTGCGGTTCCCCAACGAAGTTCTTCCACGCCGAGAGTGAAAGCCGGTGCGCTTATAGCGGCAATATCCGGACGCGCGTTTTCTTCTCGTCAATGATTACCAGTGCTCCTGCCGCCAGGGTAGCATCGTATTGATGTAACGTTGCGATTACTATGGATCCAATGTCTTCGGGCAACGCGCTTCGGCCACGAACTTGCATGACGCTTGGGCCCATCGCATGGGTCAACGCCAGCATAGTGCCGAAATCCAAGTCGTGAGTAAAGACTACATAACCGTTGGCTAGCGCCCACGCCATAATAACGGAATCGTCGGCTCGTGGGTCGCCGACTGTGGACCAATGTATCGCGGCCCATCCGCGCTGCGTGAGTTCGGCAACCCATTCCACTGACAAGTTCATGTCAATGACAACGTTGACGCTCATGCCACAACCAGCGGTTCTTCGCGCTCTTCGAGCCGCCAGGCGGCATATGCCAATGCCGCATCAATATCTTCGGGCTCCAGGTAAGGGTATGCTTGCAGAATCCGATCGCGTGATTTGCCCGAAGCCAGTAAGCCCAAGATAGTGCCGACCGTGACTCGCAAGCCGCGAATGCACGGCTTCCCGCCCATCACGGCAGGATCGAGGGTAATTCGAGAAATCTCCATGGATCGTCCCCTTTGCTCATCCTGACCGCCGAACTTCTCAGCGAGAGTTTTTATGGGCCCGAAGAATCAGACTTCCACATATTCGCATTCTGTGGAAGGATCCGGGATCGGCAAGCCATCCTCGCGCAGTCCCTCCAAATGCAACGGGACTGCCTCGGCGATCAGTCTCTTAACCTCGGTCGCTGACTTCGCCACGGCAACGCATCCTGGCAGGTCAGGGACATAGGCTCCGTAGCTCGTTGGGCCCTTTTCGATAACAATAGCGTAGCGCATCAATCATCCTCCAGCAGTTGTGCCTGTTTCCAGATACTTCTTAGAGTTTTGATCGGCACATCCACTTTCTTGGCGATGTGCTTGAATTGACGATGGCCCCCCCTTCGAGTGAATGCCATACCAACCGTCGACCTCCAGGCGCTTAATGACATCGCGAACCTTCATGTCTTTATCAGTAAATAACGCCCTAAGTTTTCTATCTGCTCGTTGGCCATCTTCACCGGCGCCCGCGCCCGCCCCCACGCAACCCCTTCACAACCTCACCAATTCGTTCCGCGGCAGTATCCACCATATCGGCAGTCACCAAAGAACTCAAACTGAAACGTAGCGCCGATTGCAAAAGCTCGGCGGGCAGCCCCATGGCGCGCAGCACCGGCGAGGGCAGCAGCGAGCCGCTCGAACAGGCAGATCCGGCGGAGCAGGCGATGCCGGCTAAATCAAGTTTAATGAGCAGCAAATCGGCCTGGCAGCCGGGAAAGGACACGTTGATGGTGTGCGGCAAGCCGTCTCCATCTGGACCATTGATTATGACCGGAGCGGCTGATTGACGCAGCCTTTCGAGAAAGGCCTCGCGCAGGCGTGTGACTTTCACCCGGTTCGCTTCCAAATTGCGCATAGCCAATTCAAGCGCCGTCGCCATACCGACGGCCAGCGGCACCGGCTCGGTGCCCGGGCGTTTGCCCTGTTGCTGGTGGCCGCCCCAGAATAGCGGACGCAATGGGAGGTTCTTCTTCACGATCAGGGCGCCAATGCCTTTGGGACCGTGGAATTTGTGCGCACTGATGGTCAGCGAGGAAACACCCAGGCGGCGAAAGGAGATCGGCATTTTGCCGGCGGCGGCGGCGGCGTCGCAGTGAAGCGGCGCTGTATCCGCGACGTCGGCGACGATAGGCGCGATGGGTTGAACGGCTCCCGTCTCATGATTGGCGAGCATGACGGCAACGAGACGTGTATCGGGGCGCAGATGATCCGCTTGCCACGTGACGACGCCGGGCGCGTCACCGGCAGGTGGGACAATGCGAAGCCCTGGGCGCCGAGCCGCTCCAAGGGGTCGGCCACGCAGGGATGCTCCACCGGGCTGGCGAGCAAATGGCCGGGCGCCGCACCGGCGAGGCCGAAGATGGCGAGGTTGTTGGCTTCGGTGGCGCCGCTGGTAAACAGGACTTCGTCGGGGGAGGCATCGAGGAGATGAGCGATCCGTTCGCGGGCGTCTTCCAGCGCTTGCCGGGCCTGGCGGCCGGCGCGATGGCTGCTGGCGGGGTTGCCCGCTTGGTCCAAACAATAAGGCCGCATGGCCTCCCATACCGCCGGGAGCATGGGAGTGGTCGCGTTGTTGTCGAGATAGATGACGTCCATGGCAAACCGAAGCTGACGGCAACTCGGGCCAGCGCTCCGTTGGCTGGTTGCCTGCCGGTTGCCTGGTGTTATTCTACTTCGAAGTTGGACGCGATCCGCTTTTCCCGGCCCACCCAGTAATAAGTCGCCACCACCGTGAACGTACCCATGACGCCGATAAGGAATTGGACTTCCATGGAAGCCTCCAGGAATAAGGAAAGTCGGCAAAGAACGCAAACAAGGTTAGGTCGTAATAATCGGAATGTCAAAACAAAGTGGCGCGTGGCCCGTGAGCTAAAGTGGTGCCGACTGGCCCAACTTATCGTATTTCATTCTTTTGCTCACAACCTCCATTGATACGTCGAACGTTCGTGCGATGGAATCCAAAATCGGTCGGCGCGATTTTTGGCTAAGTTCATCCCACTTAATGCCGGCAGCGGCGGCGGTTGCGACACAATCGTCGAATTTATCCTTCAATGGCTTCGCCGGGACCAAGACCAGACCACCCCAGCAATATGCCTGGTATTCGATCCATCCATAAGCTTCTTCAGGAATTGAGGCAATAACTCGCTTCCATTCGGTAATGCTGGCGAACCGCAGTTCCCGAAACACCTCCTTGTGAAGAAAAACGTGGGCCAATTCGGTCGCCAAGCTAAATCGGTAACGATTGGAGCGACGTTCTTGGATATAGCGATCCACGCGAATCTCGGTCAAATCGCTCGTAATGAAAGCGTCCACGTCGAATTTTTGCATGAGACCCGGCACCGGAACGATATCGAGTTCAAAATCAAATTCAATGATGCGCTCAATCGGCACCGGGATCGTTCCCGAGAGATGATAGCGCCAATGAATTCATCCGCGATTTGCCGAAGCCTCTTGTATGGCAGAAATGGTGCGGCAATCGCCATCGTCTATGATCTCCTAATCTCTTCGACAAGCGCATCCAATTTGTCGCTTGTAATTCGCGATCCTTTTAGCGTGCGAAAGAGGGCGGGGAGTTTGCCCACGACGGTTTCATCGGCCATCAAGTCCTTTGGAATCTCTCCACGGGCAACTACCGCGAGATCAAAGAATTCCAGCCACGAAGCAGATCCCCGCTCCAGTCCTAGCGCACGGCGTACTTTTCAATCAGTTCTTCCTTCTGAGGGGGTGGAAACACGCCGCGTTCCAAACGGCTGTAATTGCCTGGGATCCAATTGATTCGCTGCGCAAAACTCTCGAAGAGTCATCCCCTTGCCCATGCGCAGCTTCTTGAGGAGCTTGCCAAAGGCATTGTTCATTTGAAAAAATCTCCCATCAATGTTGTAACGTCTTGACAACGCGTTGTATTCATATTACAACGGAACGAGGTTGCGGTCAATAGGAATCGCGGAGAAATGTACAAATGAACACGTTTTCGCCGGAACAGCCTTTGTCTCTTGATTTTCAAGGAAGCCGCGTCAGGTTTGTCGGAACTCCAGATAATCCGGCATGGGTGGCCCGCGACGTTTGCGACGTTCTTGGAATTGAGAACGTTAGCCAAGCGCTGTCAGGTTTCGATGAGGACGAGCGTGGTATATCTACTATATATACCACGCTCGGAAGACGTGAATTGGCAGTAGTTTACGAACCAGGCCTGTACAAGCTTTTAATGAAGTCGCGCAAGCCTGAGGCTAAGAAATTCCAAAAATGGGTCTTCAAGGAAGCAAGGAAGTTCTTCCGAGCATTCGCAAATACGGTATCTATCCGCCGCCGCAAGTTTCGGAATACCAGCTAACGTTAAAGCCGTACACGGCCCGCATTGTGTGGGTCATGCAAGTGCGAAAGCGGCTACCTCCGGGGTATTGGTGTGTTTTTATCGAGGCTGCGGACATGCTCATCGGGGCGGAGCATATTCTCGGGCCTGCGGACCTAGAAATGAAGCAGTACGATCTACTTGACGGCTCGATCGGCAAACACTGGTCATCGTTTCGGCAAGATAAGCGTTGGATGGGAGTGAGAGTCAACTTTGAATACACCTTCCCAAAAGGTGATCCGCGGGGCACTGTGTTGCCGTGGGCCTACCCCATGCAAGAGCTTGAGCATTTTAAGGTCTGGCTGCATGGTGATTACTGGGCCAAGCACTTTCCTGACTACATCAAGCGGAAGTATGGCCCGGCTCAATATCGGCGTGCGATCCCGCTATTCGCGGGCCTTGGAGTTCCGCTTGCATTACCGCAGAAAAACTGAAAAAAGAATTCGCGGATGGCGCCGGGTCACCATTCCACTAAGAATCCGGCGCCCAAACTCAAAATAGCACAATCCGCGTCACCGCGATATTGCCGCCGAAGCAGACATCGACATCGCTGCCGGCGCGGCGCGGCGCTCGTGATAGTTGCCGTTGTAATGATACAGCCCCGCCTCCGCGGAAAGCTGAGCGGCAATGGGCCGGTTTCCAAGGGACAAAAAACGATGCGCGGCTCGGGATCGCCTGGCTCGACATGGGGAAGATTGATGTTCCAAAACATGCCGGGTTCCCAGGGACGGCGCACCAGCTCGGCGAGCAGCGGTGCGGTCCACCGGACAGCCCGGTCCCAGTCGATCTCAACCTGGCGCTTGCGGTATTGCGAAACGGCGATGCCCGGCTTGCCGTGCAAGACACCTTCACGGACGGCGGCGACGGTTCCGGAGATATGCACGTCGGCCCCGAGGTTGCCGCCATGGTTGATGCCCGACAAGACCCAGTCGGCGTCCGGCACGAGATGGGCCAGCCCCACGCGCACGCAGTCGGCGGGCGTTCCCTCGATCATCCAGCGCCCCGGCGCCTGCAGCGTCGCCCGGACCGGCTGATCGGTCGTCACGCGGTGGCTGCATCCTGACAGATGAACATGCGGGGCGGCTTGCACCACTTCGCCAAGATCGAGCGCCGCCCGGGCCAAGGCATCCAGCCCCGCCGCCCCGATGCCGTCGTCGTTTGTCAGGAGGAATTTCATATGGCTATGTTAGCGGTTAAGCCAAGTCACTGCGTGAAACCCGCGGGATTCGGAGTACCTCATCCCGCGGCTTGGAACTTGGTGGGATTAAGTCAAGCCGCGGGATGAGGTACGCCGAATCCCGCGGATGTGAGGAAATGGCGATGCGGCCCTATGTGCTTGCGGAGCAAAATCATGCTTTCATTCGCGGTGAGCGCTGGGAGGTTGCCGTGCTCCCGTTTGGCGCCACCGAGCCGCACAACCTGCACATGCCCTATGGCACGGATAACTTCCAGGTCGAGGAAATTGGCCGCCGCGCGTGTGCGAAGGCCTACGAGGCCGGCACAAGGTTTTGCTGCTGCCGGTGATGCCGTTTGGCGTCAACACCAATCATTTGCAGGTGCCCGGCGCATTGGCGCTGAGCGTGAATCCGACGACGTTGCTGGCCCTATTGACCGATTTGGTCGATTCACTCACGCGCCAGGGCATTAAAAAGATGGTGCTGCTCAACGGTCACGGCGGCAATGAGCTCAAGCCGCTGACGCGCGAGTTGCACCACAAGACGCCGATGTTTCTGTGCGTTTGTGACTGGTTTCGGATGGCCGTGGATCAATATCCGAAAATGTTCGCCAAGCCGGGCGAGCATGCGGACGAGGTGGAAACGAGCCTGGGCCTGGCCTTCTTTCCCGAACTCGTCAAGCCGGAGTTGGCCGACGACGGGGCGGCCGCGCCAACGCGCTTCGAGGCCATCAACCGGGGCTGGGTCAGCATCACGCGTCCGTGGCACCTGGTCAGCAAAAACACCGGCCTGGGCGACCCCGCCGCTGCCACTGCCGCCAAGGGTCGACAACTGATGGACCTTTTGGTCGAGCGTCTCGGATCATTCCTCGTCGATTTATCGAAGGCGGAGATGAATGAGCGGTTCCCGTATTAAGTGGTGCCTTTAAAGAGCCGCGCACGCAGTAAGCGGTTTTTGACAGGGTCACGCGTCGGCTGCATCGCTTACTGCGTGCGCGGCTCTTTGAGCGGTCCCCTTGCCGTTGCCTGCTATCCCTAACACAATTGCCCTTGACCCACCTTTGCCCGACATTCCAACTTTGCTCAGAAGGAGGCCGTCATGTGGCGTCACGTCGCACTGTGCTTGCTGGTCCTCACACCCGGTATTGCGTCGGCTCAGAACGTCGCGGAGCGGCTCCTGCCCGGCGGCAGTCAAATCTATCTGCGCTGGGACGGCCTCGACAAGCACCGCACTGCCTTTGACAAGACGGCCCTCGGCAAGACGCTCAAGGAAGATACCGGCAAGTTCTTGGCCGCACTGTGGACCTACAGTAATCAGATGATGGACATCGCCCTGCGCCATGCGGACGCCAATGTGGCGGAAGTCGTGATGGAAATCCCGCATATCCTGTCCGGCATCCACCACCACGGTCTCGTCTTTGGCATCGAGCTCAAGTCGATCAATCCACCGGAAATCGAAGCTGTCATCGTGCTGCCCAAAGCCGGCGGCGCTGAAGGCGCGCTGGTGCCGCTCATCCAAAAACTCGCTCAATTGACGCACGCGAATGTCCAGGACACCAAAGTCGGCAAGCGCACGGTCCACGAGATCAGCGATGGCCGCGCCCATTTCGGCTGGTGGAAAGAACCCAACACCGATGTCGTGCTGGTGATAGGCACGGCTTCCGCGGTGGAGCGCGCCAAATTGGCGGACGCCGGCACCAGCACGTTCGCGCAAAGCAAAACGTTCAACAAGCTGGGCGAATTCAAGGAATTCTCCACCTGGGTCCGTGGTTCCATCGACATTGCCAGCCTCTTGGCAAAAGTCGGCGAACTTTCACCCCAGGCTGACAAGGTCATCGACGAACTTGGAATAAAGGGAATCCATGGTGTCAGCTTTTATTCAGGATTCGCGGGGGCCGCGGAGCGCTCGGTCGTCGAGATTCACACGCCTCAGACACGCAAGGGCCTCTTGAGCCTGATGAACCGCAAGACGATCACCCTCGCCGACTTGCCGCCCTTGCCGTCGGACGTCACCAGCTTTTCGGCCAGCAACTTTAACCTCCGCAACCTCTACGATGGCGGCCTGGCCATCGCGGAGTCCGCGGTGAATAACTTTGGCAACGGCAACATCGATCCCAAGGAATCCATCAAGCAGGTCGAGGCACTCCTGGGCGTCAAGTTCGGCGAGGATTTGTTCGGCTCCTTCGGCGACATGTACGTTTCCTATAGCTCGCCGGCAGAAGGCCCGTTGGGCCTGGGCGGTGTGTATCTTTTCAAAGTGAAGGACGAAAAGAAGTTGGCCGACACTTTGGAAGCGTTGTTCAAGTCCATTCCGCCGGTGCCGTTCTTCGAAGTCCTCTACCAAAAGCGCGCCTACCGCGGCGGCAACGTGCTCGAGCTCAAGCTCAAAACTCAGCAGGGCGAATTTCCCGTCGTCAATATGACCATCCACAAGGGCTGGTTCATGCTCGCCAACTACCCCCAAGCGATCTATGGCTTCATTCTCCGCAGCAACGGCGAGCTCAAGACCTGGAAGGCGAGCAAAAACCTGACCAAGGCTTTGGAGGCCTTTCCCCAGGAATTCACCGCGATCGCCGTCTCCGACCCGCGGCCAACCATGCAGGCGCTCTTGTCCTTCGCCCCCACGGTCATGACGCTGGCCAATAGCGTGCTGCCCACCGTCTTGCCCGGTGCTCCGGTCTTCGACGTCGGCGTCATCCCGCACGCCCAAGACGCCGTCAAATATCTGTTTCCCAATATCACGGTGACCACGGACGACGGCAAGACGATCCGCACGGTGACGCGCGCCTCGCTGGCGCTGCCGTTTTGATCGCAACAGTGTGAGCCGTGGGAGTCGGAATGCCTGACTCCCGCGGCTCATTGCTCGTTTCCCTCGTTACAAGGCTCTGCCTTGTAACGCACCGCCCGGCAGGCTCCGCCTGCACGTCAAGAGCGGCGGCGACCCCGAAAGCCATTCGTTTGTTTGCAAGCATGCTCGTGCCGAGGCGCAGCCTGGCAGGCAATGCGTTACAAGGCGGAGTCTTGCAACGAGGGGAGCCGTCATTCCTACTTTTCCGGCACATCGATCTCAACAACCGTCTCCCACGCCCTGACCGCCTCGCCAGGTCGTTTCTCGATCACGGCCAGCGTGCCGCTCGCCGTCGCGCGAATTGCGTACGTTTGGAGATTCGCGCGGGAGAGTTTTAATTCCACCTCGGCTAACTTCATCGCTTCCTTTTTGCTAATCGCGTCAAAATACATCTTGTCTCTGGTTAGCGTGGCCGCGCGATATTCTTCAAGGGAAATTGCGTGCGCTTTGTATAAAGCGTCAGCGGTCTTGAGCTTTGATTCGGCCTCGTCGGCGATGGCCTTGGCACCGTCCGCATCACCCCTGGCGGCGCTTAGCCTTAGCTTCCTTGATCGTCATGTCGGACCGCGCCACCCGGTCATCAAGCTGAATCAAGAGTTGTCCTTCGGTAATTGCCTGGCCTTCGCGTAGACGGCGGAATTGTCTCTTGGCGGCGCCCAGCTTTACTTCGATTATCCGTTCAGCAGGCACCTTTTCCCCTTTTTTGATTTCTGTCCCGACAAACTGCACTATCCCGTCCACGACGCTTGGAACTCTAAGGCGATGGCTCGACTCTTCGCTTTCGCGTTTTTTTTCTCCCGCGTCCGCGACTTCAATTTCAAGGATTGTCTCGAACCTTTTCGCCGCCTCGCGCGGCGCTTTAGAATGGCGACGATGACGCCGTCGACTCCGCTGCGGATGTCATGGGAGTCGATCACTTCTTGCGTCTGTTTCAGTTCGACTTCCGCTTGTTTGACGGCTTCTTTTTTGGCGATCGCGTCAAAAAACATTTTGTCCCTGGTCAATCTGGCGGAGCGATATTCTTCCAGGGAAACCGCCCGCTTCGCGTAAAGATCTTCCGCTGTCTTGAGCTTCGATTCAGCTTCCTGAGCAATCGACAGTGCACCCTCCGCATCGGCCTTAGCGGAAAGCAGTTTACCCTCTTTCGCGGCCAAGTGTGCCTGTGCCAAGCCAGGATCAAGCCGAACCAACAACTGCCCTTCCTTGACCGTATCACCCTTTTGCAAACGACGGTAGCGTCGGCGTTCCCCGCGCACCTCCGATTCAACGAACCTATCGGCAGGCAGCTTTTCTCCAGGCGGGGCCTCGGAACCCACGAATTGCACGATTCCGTCCAGCGGGCTGGCGACTTTGACCAAATGTGTTCGTTTTGGCACGATTTGTTTGGTCGGTGCATTAACAGGTTGTGTAAGCGGGCTAGAAGACGCCGCTTCTGGCGTTCTGAAGATCACGAATCCCGTGGTCGTTATTGCGCCAAGCATCAATAGCGTGGCCATCGCGATTTTAATTTTGGCGAGCGACATGGCCTTGAGAACGCCGTCGGCTATGGCGGCGACGTTGGCCGCGACCACTCCAATGGCGGCCAACTTCCCAGTCGACGCCAAACCAATGACTTTCAGCGTGGACGAAACCAGCGTCGGCGGCATATACGCTGCCGCCGCTTTATCAGACAGCAAGCCAGTCAACATTCCCGCCGTGACGGCCAACCCATGCCGCGACAGCCGCTTGGCCAGCATCGTGCGACCGTGCGCCACCCGAGCCGACAGAGTTCCCTCGGGACAACCAAGTTGCCGGGCGGCCTCTTTATGTGTCTTGCACTCTAAATCGCACAGGACAACGGCACAGCGATACTTGGCCGGGAGGCGGCTCAATTCGTCGTCGAGCAACGGCACCACGTCCGCCCCGATGCCTCCTTGGACGACTTCCGGTTCGGGAATGTGCGCCATCTGCCTTTCGCGCTGGTGCTGCTTGGCCGCCGCGCTTTTGGCTCTCAAGGCGGTTTGGCGGGCGACGCCATAAAGCCAGTTGCCGACCCTATCTCTCGGTCTGATCGTTGACGCCTTGCGAACGAGCACGAGAAAGGTCGCTTGAAAGGCGTCTTGAGCATCCGCTTCATTGCGAAGAATGCGTCGACATACACCGAAAACCATCGGGCCATGACGCCTCACGAGGAATTCAGCGGCGGCCTCGTCATGACTTTCAATGAACCAGTCAAGCAGCTGGCCATCGGTTAGCGCGCAGCCGTAGTGCCGCACGACGGCGCTGCGCAGATGCTGAATGACCCGGTTCATCGAGTTGGCCGGCATAGTGCTCCCTTCGCGGCTGATGAATGTTACCCTACTTATTATTCCGCGATGGGAGGCGTTTTCTTGCACGAATTTTGGTTTAAATATTCCGCCTGAATTGTCGGCCTGGGAACGCCAATCCTCTAATTGACACCTTGTTCTCGACCGCCACGCACATCTTGGGTATCATAAGGCCGACGTTCCTTTCGAGGCCAGAATCGATTTTGCGAGAAAGCAGACATGAATCGAACTGTGCAGGCCATCTATACCAACGGGGCTTTTCGGCCCTTAGAGCCGGTTTCATGTCGCGAGCTGGAACGCGTTACCATCACGGTCGAAAACGCCGAGGAAAACCTTGTCGACCAGGAGTTTCTCAAATACTGCGAAGCTCAGGGCGACGATTCGGTTTCGCTGGAAGACGTGCGGCAAGCGTTGGCTAAGATTCCCGGCTCGCTTGTCAATGACGTGCGCGCCGAACGAGATCAAGGTTAATGTCTGACCACTTCCTCGACACGAGCGCGCTTGTCAAACATTATCATGCGGAAATCGGTACGCCGAAAGTAGACTTGCTCTGGAGCATGCCGGGGGCAATTTGTTCGTTTCCCGGTTGGGAATCGTGGAAACGGTCTCGACCTTCGGTAAGAAGGTGCGTAGCGGCATAATTACGGTTGCCGATTTTCATCTGCTTCGTCGTCGCTTCTTTGCGGACCTACGGAGGCGGCACCCGGCTATTATTCGGGTGCTAGCTCGTCATTATCAAGAAGCCGACCGGTTACTCCAGCAACATGCTCTCGTCCTTGGTCTTCACACGTTGGATGCCCTTCAGCTTGCTATTGCGATAGACTTATTGCGCCAAGGAGTGCCGGTCGAATTGGTGACCGCTGACCATGTACTCTTGGCCGTCGCGCCTTTGGAAGGGCTTACCATCAATAATCCCGAGATTCCTTAAAAAAAGGATCAAGAGTTCATTTCCTCCCCCCACCGCGAACAGCACATCGCTCGCCCCGACATTCCCCGCGGCGTTCTTGACGCGCAGCATCACGACATAGCTGCCCGGACGCAGCGCGTCCGTCTTGAAGCGGAAGTTTTCGGTCTTGCTATCGAAGAGGCCGTCGACGGGAAAAATGTTGCTCCAGCGCTTGCCGTTGACGGCGAATGAGGCTTCCGTCAGGCGGACGAGCGGATCGGAGGCGCTCGCTTCGAGGATGGCTTGGTCGCCGTCGAGACCCACGAAACGCAAGCTCACGATGGGTGCGGCATGGGCCACGGTGACCGGGCGCTGAGGCGCTCGGCGGTGAGCGCTTCTTCGGGCGAATTATCCCGGCGATCGCTGGCCACCACTTTCACCTGATAGACTCCCGAAGGGACGGTGGTCGTGTCCCAGTCGTATTCTTTCTTGTCCAAATTGTCTTCGAGCAACAGCCAATTTTTCCAGCCCTCCTTGCGGAAATAGACCTGATACGTCAGTTCATCCTCATTGGGATCGGTCGCCGACCAACGGATTTTCAGCTTGCGCGGGTTATCGACGTTGCCGGCCTCCAGATCGGGGACATCCAGGCTGGTGATTTCCGGGGCTTGATTGGTCGTTTTATAGCGCAAGACAAATTGGCGAAAACGCGGCGTCACCTGCGGGTCGGCAGTCGTCAGCGTGACGCGATATTGGAAGTAGCGCGCTGTCGGCGCGTCGGCCCGCGCGCGCGCGGATCGCTTTGCTCGGCCGACCAATCGCTCCAGGTGTCGTCGGGATCAGAGACATTGCCGCTGCGGACGGCGACGCTGACCTTGGTTCCGGGCGGCGTATCCGCCTTCCAACTGAGATGCCCCATTTGCTGAGAATTTTGGCGTCGAGTACGTCACTGACGACCGTCCCCTTGGCGGCATAGCGATCTTCCAAGAGATACAGCTTGCCGGGATCTCCGGTGCCCAGGACGATGCCATCGTCGTGGCGCCGAATCAAACAGTGGATTTGCCCATTGTCCACGCGGACCATTTCGCTTTTTTCCTTGGTGGCCTCATCCACTTCGAAAAGCTGGCCTTGCATGCCCGTGGCCACGAGTAGCTTGCCGTTGCTTTTGAGGAGCCGCAGAACCAGCACCTTATCGCGGAAGATTTCGCGCACCGTGCCGTCGTGAGCAATGCGGTAGACCGAGTTCTCGCCGACGGGCGGTGCTGACGGGGCGGGCGCCGCTTGAGCGAATCTCCAAGTTGACGAATCCGTTGGATCGCTATTGTCGGACGTTTGAAGTGTGTATTCCCCTCTCCCCTGTACTCGGGGGAGAGGGGTAGGGGTGAGGGGGAACAGGTTGCCTGCAAAACCGTCGAGTTTCCGCGCGGAATGCAGCCCCCCCTCACCCCGGCCCTCTCCCCCCGAGTACAGGGGGAGAGGGGGTTGGATTTCCGAGTTTAAGGAAACATCGAAAGTGATGAAGGGGTATTCATTCGCGGTTGCCGCAGCGGTTGGCATTCCTTCATATCGCATATTCCACGTCGTCGTCGATTTGCCGCTCGCTTTGGGGCGATGCGTCGGTGAGCTGGTGCCGGCATAGAGGGCGTCCTCGGTCACCAGCAGGCAGCGGACCTCGGCTTGATGGGCGTGATAAAGGACGAAGCCCTTGTTCTTGCCGTCGATGCGATAAACCAGGCCGCCTTTATCGGTGCCGGCATAGAGTGTTTTTTTTGGGCCAGCCGCCAGACAGAGAATGTGTTCTTGCTTGGTTTGGTAATAGACGCTGGCCTTGCCGTCGGCGCCGATTTGATAGACGCGGCCCTTGGGACCGGTGCCGGCGAACAGCGTCCCTGACTCCGGATCGAAGACCAGGCTCCATACATACGAATCAAGATCGTCGGTCACGACCTTGGCGCCGTCCGGAGTGAGGCGAATGATTTTGCCCCCCGGTCCGGTGCCCGCGAAGATGGACCCGTCCGGTCCACGCGCCAGGCACAGGATCTGACTATCGCTGCTCGTGTAGACCACGCTGGCTTTGCCGTCGGGCGTCACTTTGAAGAGCTTGCCTTCATCGCCCGTGGCGACGTAGAGATTGCCGATCCGGTCTTCCACCACGTCCCAGACGTTTGTCGCTTGCAGGTTGGCCAAGGGTTTCACCTGGCGGGACAGCTTGAGCACACCCTCGCTGGTGACGATCGTTTGCTTGAAATGCGCCTTATCGAACTGCGCTTGCTGATGTTGTTGCCAAACTTTGACTTTGGCGGCGTGGAGAGGAGGAGTGCTTTGGCAGAAACCCAAGAGCATCACCAAGACGCTGAGACGGCGGCAATAGAACATGGTTAAACACCTTAGTAGGTCACGCTTGCCGAGCGGGACCTGGGAGCGGCCCTGACCAAAACTGAAAACGGCAACAACGTGAGGCCGATAAAGACTATGCCATTGCAAGTTCAAAGCCCCGCTCGGCAAGCGGGACCTACTGCGTGACTTTCTTATTCTTGGCGACGGTGAAGCGGAGGTTTTCCGATCCCTGGATGACCCAGTCGGTGGCCTGGCGGGCAATCACGGCGCTGCCGAGTTGCTGCACGCCGCTGCGGCGGCTATCGCTGAGTATCTGCACCATGCCAGCCGGCAAGTGAGGCAGACTCTTGCCTCCCAGAGCCACGCCCGTGCCTGCCAGCGCCAGCCTGACGGTGAGGTTGGTGCGCTTGACGCCAGTGATGATTTGCAAGCCTTGAAAAAGCTGGTCCAGGGTCTGCGGGTAATTGAGCAGTGGGTTGTCCCGCAGCTCCTGGCGGGCACACGCAAGGTCGTCGCCAAGGGTGGCCGTGTAGTTGCCGTCGGGAAGGTCGTCGGGCAACCGAAGTGTTATCGGCACGCGTTGGTGCGCCCCCTTGTAGGTGCGCAAAAAGACGTTCGCCTTGACTATGTCGCCGGGGGCATAAGATTCGGTCTCCATCTCGACCGAATCGATTTCCGCGGTGCGCCGGCCGGCAATGATTTCCGTCAGGCAATCGATCTTGTTGATCCGCACGTTGGCGAAGGAGTTGAAATTCATCTGATTGAGCAGCATGCCCACTTGGGCGAAGAGCGCCTGCGGCGCGCGATTCCCGGAAATGGTGCTTCCTGAAAAGACGTCACTGAGAACCACCGGGTCGCGGCCCTCGATGTCGATCCGCACCTTCATGTTCGCGGTCATCTCATCGGGCAAGTCGCCTTCCATATCGACGGAGTTGGTCAACACCGCCTGCAACAGCATGCCCATCATGGCGCGCTGCTTGACCATGCGCACGTTGAAGGTCTTGCTGGGGCTGCCTTCACGCAGCACGGTCATGCTGACCGGCAGCATATCCGCCTGCCGGTCCAGCCAGCCAGCCACGCAGGTGCTGACGTCGGCGTTGATGACGCCGACCATCTTGAGAGGCGAGCCCATCTTGAAGCTCACCGTTTGCCGGGGAAAAATGATGTGGACATAGCCGGTCATGAGCGGGAAATCGCAAGCCCCCAGGCTCATGAACGGATGGCCGAAGCCATAGACGCGCTTGCCTTCAATGTGCGTCACCGTGCCGATACTGGACATGTCGAAGTCGCCGACGATCATGGGAACGCACATAGCGCTGCCGGGCACGAGCTGCGTGTTGCGTTCTTCATCGGGAATGTTGCCGCTGACCGCGCCGCCTTGCATCGGGACCATGCCGAATTTGCTCAGCGAGCCGCGAAGCTGCGCCAAGCTGCCTGGGGACATGCCCGAGGCCACGAGCGGTGTTCGCAGCGGCATCATGCAAAGTCCATCGACCGTGGCGGGCATCGGCTCGTTGAAATCCTGCGTCACCGTGACGGTGTCATAGGACCGGCCTTCGATCTGGAGCGGCCGAGCCAGGCCGATGCGATTGCCGACCGCGCCGCTGTTATGGCGCTGGTTGGCGATATCCCGCTTCTCATACGAGGCGACGTAATCGTGCATTTGCACGAACGGCGTGATGCCGGCGATGGGCTCCTTGCCATAGGGCCAGGCGTAGGCGACCGCGCCCAGCAATTTGCCGCCAATATAGATAGGGCTGCCGCTCATGCCGGCGATGACGCCGGTGTTTTCCAGATTAAGGCCGGAGAGCCGGCACAAAACCATGTCGCGGCCCGGGCTGGTGTTGCGCAACACGCCGAGGACTTCGGCGCCGAAAGACTCGACCTTGGTTCCCTTGATGACGGTGCGGCCTGTTCCTTTCATGCCGGCACGGATGTCATCGACTTGCCAAAACGAATCGGTTTTGGGCTCGGCTTGAATAAACGGCAACAGCGTGAGCCAAGCGGCCAGGGAAAGGAGCGACTGCGCGTAGCGGTGAATGAACCGGGTGGGACATGCCACGCCTCCAGAAAGTAAAGGGCGGGAAAATGTTAGCCGGGCACTTCCATTGCGCCGGCGCCGGAACCACGAGCAAAGGCCGATACCTCAGGGATGAACGTCACAGAGCGAGGCAACCAATCGATCTGGGGAAATCCGTCTTGCCAATTGGTCGCTCCGGAGAGGAGAGCTTAATGCGGGCCATTCTGGAATTAAAGTATAGCACGCCCTTCCAGGCGGAACAATCGCAGATGGAGAAGATGGGATAGCGGCAGCCTTTAGCGATTATGCCGATTATCCGCGGGGATTGGGAGTGCCTCATCCCGCAGCTTGAGTTCTAAGCGTCAAGCCGCGGGATGAGGTACTCCGAATCCTGCGGATCTAAAGTCACACCTGTCCCCGACCCGACCGAGATACTATGATCGACGACGCTCTAGCCGCGCCCGATGTTGCCGCTCTGAATCTTGCGCCATCGGTAGACGTCGGCGGCCTGCCGGCTTTCGAGCGGCCCTTGACAGCCCACGTTCGCCAAGTGCCGCTGCTGGGCAAAGCCCCGTGGATGCGGACTTTCGGCAAGCTGGCGATGGAGGTTACGACCCAGGGTTGGCGGTTTCCGACGCCGGTTGATTTCGCCCCCGGCCTCAAGATCTTTGAGCCAAGCACTTGTGAAACCGAGGCGCCGCCAACGGAGACGCCGGTGACTGCGGCTCGCCCGCCGGCAAGCAGCAGACACGCCTCAAGCCGCCGGGCGACATGGTGCTGTTCAAGGATCGCTTGTTGTACCTGTTGCAGCCGGCGCTCGAAACCATCTTTGCCGGCAAACAAGTGGAACTTCCCTTTCCGCCGTACCCCTATCAAATCAAGGGCATCGCGTTTTTGATGCCGCGCCACGCTGCCCTGTTGGCCGATGAGATGGGCCTGGGCAAGACGGCCCAGGTGCTCATCGCGCTCCGGCTCCTCTTTCACAGCGGCCTGATTCGCCGGACGCTGGTGGTCTGTCCCAAACCGCTCGTCATCAACTGGACGCGCAACTGAAGCTCTGGGCGGATGACATTCCGTATGAAGTGATCGGCGGCGACACACAAACGCGCCGTGCCCAGTGGTTCGGCTCCAAGATGTCCGCTGAAATTGGTGAACTATGAATTGTTGACGCGCGATGCGGCGTTCGTCAGCTGACGAACGGCTACGGTTCGACGTGGTGGTGCTCGACGAGGCCCAGCGCATTAAAAATCGGGAATCGAAGACTGCCCAGGTGGTGCGCTGCGATAGCGCGCGACCGCAGCTGGGCCATGACCGGCACGCCGATCGAAAATCGCATCGACGACCTGATCAACATTTTCGCGTTCGTCGATCCCGAGCGCGTGCCCGCCGGACACGCCGCCCAAGCTGCTGCCCGAATTGACCGGCGACGCAATCCTGCGCCGCGTCAAGGAAGAAGTCGCCACCGACATGCCTCCCAAAGTGATTCACGATGCATATCTCGAGTTGACGCCGGCGCAACGCGCTTCCTACGTGATGGCCGAGACGGAAGGCATCGTCCATCTCAACGAAATGGGCGAGACCATCACCGTGCAGCACGTCTTCGAGTTGGTGATGCGGCTCAAGCAGATTTGCAACTTCGACCCGGCAACCGGCGAAAGTGCCAAGCTGGAGCAACTTGCAGGCGGACATGGCCGAGGTGGCCGAGTCGGGACGCAAGGCCATCATTTTTTCCCAGTGGGTGCAGCCGCTCGAACGAATCGCCGCCGCCCTGACGCCCTATCGTCCGCTTCTTTTTCACGGCAAAGTGCCGCACCGCGAGCGCCAGCATATCCTCGATCTGTTCAAAAAGGACGAAAGCCGGCATGTTCTGCTGATGAGCTACGGAACCGGCAGCGTCGGCCTCAACTTGCAATTCACCAATTACGTGTTTCTCTTCGACCGCTGGTGGAACCCGGCAGTCGAAGACCAGGCGATCAATCGGGCGCATCGTCTGGGCCAAAAAGAGACCGTCTTCGTCACGCGCTTTCGTCAGCCAGGGAACCATCGAGGGCCGCATCGCGGAGGTCTTGGAGAAAAAGCGGCAACTGTTCCACGACATGATCGGGCAAAACGGCCCACCGCCGTCGCTGGGATTGAGCGAGGACGAAATTTTTGGGCTCTTCGACGTCAAGGCGCGGCCCAGGCGCGCGGCCGCGTGAACGGTCACCGCAAGTTCGCCAAGAACTCGACCAAGTCGCGCAACTCCGTGCGCGACATTTTCTGCATCAAGATCCGCCGGCATCGCGGACGGCCCGCGGCTGCGTTCCTCGATGTCTTCCTTGGGCACGCTGAGCGTCTTGACCTTCGGCGGTAACGAGGCGCACATTCTTGGCATCCTCGCTCTTGAGAATGCCCGTCTTTGACCTGGCCATTGGTGAGCGTCAAGACGACCGATTCGAAGCCTTTGGCGATTTGCTTGTTGGGATCGACGATGGATTCGAGGAGGTAAGCGCGTTTCTCTTTTTTGCCGATGCCCGTTAAATCGGGACCGACCTCGCCGCCGACGCCTTGGACCTTGTGGCAGCGGACGCAGGAGAGATCCACCTTGTCGAAGAAGACGCGCCGGCCGGCCTCCGCGTCGCCGCCCGTCGAGTGCCGCCCGGTAGTTGGCGAGCGGGTCCCTTTGGGCAAGCGTCGCCTGGTGCCTCGCCAACTTGGCCAGAAAGTCGGCGGTGCCGCGGCGCTTGGCCGCCTCCAGCACGTCGAGCTGGATTTCCGCGGGAACGCTCCTTGGCCAGCAGTTTGTCCAGCCATTGATCCAACACGCGGTCCGCCTCGGGAGTTTTCAAGTCCGCGAGGAGCACCAGGGCGCCCTGGCGTTCGACGTTGGCTCCTTGGGCTAACACTTTTTCCAAGATGTCCACGGCTGCCCGAGGTTCCTTGGTGCGAAGGACGATGCGCCGACCTTGGTGGCGGAACTTGGGGTCGGCGTCCGTCAGCGCCTGCTCGGCGACCTTGAGCAAATCCGCGTCCTTGAGCGTGTCCAGCGCCTTGAGCGTTTCCACGCGCACGCCGCTGGGTTGCGTTTTGTCGGCCACGACTTGCCTCAAGGATCGGGCCGATTTCCTTGATGCCGTATTTGGCCGCCAGCTTGGCGCCGGCGGCACGCACCGGTCGCCGATCCGGTCATGATCCCCGCCAGCGCCGGTTTAATGCAGCCGTGCCACGTCATCGCCGAGCGCGGCTCGATCGGCCGCCACAGGCCAAGCACGCGATCGCGGCCGGACGGCTTGGCCCATTGGGTCAATTCATCCAGCGCTTCGAGCTTGGTTCGTTCCGGCGTAGATGCCGACGCGGCGCACATGGGCGATGGCCTTGATGTTCTCTTTTTGGCCGAGACGGAAGTTGGCGTTGAGCGCACGTAGGCCAGAGTGCTTCTTTAACGCCGGGGCTGACATTGGCCCAGGCGCCGGGCGGTTGCTGAGCAGGGCCGCCAGCGCGGGCAGCGCCGCCGGGATGGGCATCTCATAAATCGCCCGAGCCGCTTCCAAGAACGATCTTGGCGTCGACATCGTGCAAAAAGCGGGCGATTTCCGGCATTTGGAGCCGGCGCATCGCCAACAGCGACGGCCATGCGCACGGCCGGCGCAGCATCGCCGCTCGCTTGCACAAGGCCGGCGCGGTCGTGAATGCCCACCAGCGCCATCACCGCGGCGTGGCGGAGGAAAGCGTCCTTGTCGGCATTGGCGCGAACCATGTCCAGAATCGCCGGCATATCGGCGGCGTTGCCGCGCTTGGCCAGTGCTTGCGCGGCAAAGAAGCGCACGCGCGGTTCCTGATCCTGGAGCGCCTGCACCAATTTGGCGTGCGCCGGTGCCGATGTCCTTGTCGTCGGCCAGCACTTTGAGCGCCTGCGCCCGCACTTCGGCGTCCGGATCGTCCAAGAGCGGCATGCACGTTCTTGTAGGCGTCCGGCGTTTTACGGCCGATTTGCCCCAGCCCCCAGATGGCGTGCAGGCGCGCCAGCGGGCCGCCCTTGTGCGCAACCTGCCGTCAGCGCAGCATCGGCCTGTCGATCCGCCAACGCAAACTGGGCTTCTTGCCGGATGCGCATGTCTTGGTGCTCCAGGAGCCGCGCCGAGTTCAGCAAGCGGGCCGTTTCCCATTCCTTCGGCGAGCAGCTTTTTCACTTCCAGAACCGCCGGATCGTTGGCGCGGACCGGATCGCCGACTTTATAAATGCGGCCCTTGTTGGTGAGGTCCCAGCCTTCGACCCAGTCGCTCAGATAAAAGGCGCCGTCCGGGCCAAAATCGCAGTCGGTGGCCAGGACCGACCAGACGAAATGATGGCGGTCGATCATTTCGAACGAGGCCCCCTTGGGTTTGAGGGCGAAGGCGTGAATGCCGCTGCCGCCGCTGCTGCCGCGAAAATCGACCAGGAAGAAATGATCCTGATATCTGTCGGGCAATTGACCGGTGCCGGGGTAATACGTGAAGCCGGCCGGTCCGTTGGCGATGTGCGCCAGCGGCGGCACGACGAAGGCCGGCTGCAGATTCGCCGCCCAGACTCCACATTTGCTCGCGGTTCCACGGGCCCAGGCCGCGCATGTACTGGTAGCCGATGCGCCAGCCGCTATCGCCGCCTTCGACGATCTGCACCCAGCGGGCCGCGTCGCCGCCATCGGCATTGTTGTCGCCGGTGAACAGGTTGCCGTATTTGTCGAAGACAAGCTCTTGCGGATTGCGCAGGCCGGTGGCGACGACTTCGAGATTGGCGCCGTCCGGATCGCAGCGCAGCACGGCACCGGAGTCGGGAACGTCGACCACTTTGCCGCCCGTCTCGACATGCAAGCCGCGGTCGCCGATGCTGAAATAGAGCTTGCCGTCGGGCCCGAATTTGAGCCCGTGCAGGTCGTGGCCGATAAAGGAGACATGGACGCCATAGCCGGTGTGCAGCGATTTCTTGAACGTCGGCGTGCCCGGTGCCCTTGGTGTCGGCGAGCAGCCACAGATCGGGAATGCATGTGTACCAAACCTTGCCTTCGCGCGCGACCACGCCGGCACCGATGCCGTCCACCGCGTTCTTGAAGCCGTCGGCGAAGATGGTCGATTTGTCCGCCTTGCCCGTGCCCTTGGTGTCTTCCACCAGGCGCACGCGGTCTTGCTCCTTGGCGTAGGAAGCAAAGTTCTTGCCCAGATACTTCTTGTAAAGGGCCAGCCGATCGGCGACGGTGCGAGATGCCAGATCGTCGTCCAGCCAGCGGTTGCCGCGATTGTCGGAAACGCCGTGGTGCAGGCGAAACGTCTCGGCCACGTAGAAGCGTCCCTGGTTGTCGATGCAGAAGGAGACGATGTTTGCCACGAGCGGCTCGGCGGCGAACAGGCTGACTGTCAATCCCTTGGGCACCTCGATGCGTTTGAGGGCTTTGGCCCCTTCGTCGGACGCCTTGTG
The DNA here is from genome assembly GCA_963750865.1 of uncultured Planctomycetota bacterium. Taxonomy (GTDB): domain Bacteria; phylum Planctomycetota; class Planctomycetia; order Gemmatales; family Gemmataceae; genus CAVVSQ01. Next base: position 615,230 of record CAVVSQ010000001.1, on the reverse strand, counting down.
AACTCGATTGGCGTAGGGATCCGTGCTGATCGTCCTCAGCGGACACGGGCGAACAAAGACCGCAAAAGACGCAAAGGCCAAGCGCTCGTCAAACAACGAAGCATATAGAGTTATCCTTTGGTGTTTTCCATTGGTTACTGCATCTCGGTACTCCGCAGAGCATGATGAACTGGCCACGCCCTTCGGAGCGCTCAGAGCGTGTCAGCCACGCGGGCAGGGAAGTACCACCAGATTGTTACGATTGTCCGTTGCCGTGACCGGGATGCGAATGAAGCGCGGCGGGGTTGTTTTGGTGCGCAGGATGATGACGCTTTCCTCGGGAAAGGGCCCAAACTGCGTGTTGGCGGGTACGGTCACCTGCAGGTTCCACTTCGCTTGCGTGCCGGCCGTTTCCTGCTTTCTTGAGGGCCACCTCCAGCGTGGGCGGCGTCTGGCTATCCTTTTCCAGAGTCAATTGCTCGTCGGCCCACAAGGAAAAATCGCGGGTGACATCTTCTTTGGCCCGGAAGGTCTGCAGGTCCACCTTGCCCCGATCCCGCGCAGTTGCCGACCATCACTTCGGCCTTGACGCCGCCCTCAATGATCGGGCCCGTGCAGCTTGTCATCATCGAGGAGAAACTCGACCTGGTGATAGAAGGGTCCCTGATAAAGCCTCTTGCCGCCGGCCTGCTCGTGCACGGTGACGACGAAGTGATAAAGGCAGCGCACGCGCGTGTTGGCGCCGTCCTGGCGCAGCTTCGTTTCCCAGGCGCGGCATTCGTCGGCCGGACAGGCGCTTGCTGTGGTATTCGAACAGCGGATCGGGCGCGTCGCCCCACGTGAGGTCCAGCGCATCGCGCGTGGTGGACCAAAGCGTGAACTCGGCCGGCTCGACCTTGGCGCGCGGCCCGACGATTGTGCCCACATCCGCTCGCTGCGGCGTGTAGAGAACGGCGCCGCCACCACGCTCGGCACCGACCAAGCTATCGAAGTGCCGTTCGCTGAGCGTGCCCTGCGGCTCGTGCCAAACCTTTTGCGTCAAGTTCAAATGCGAGCCGGGCGCTTTGCGGCCATGCCAACTGACGCGGACCAGCCCTTTGCCGCGCGCGGGGATGATGAAGCCCTTGGGATCGCGCGACGGCCAGTGAGCGTCCATGTCCAATCGCCGGCCTTGGCGGCCAACGGATTCTTTTGGATTTCCTCGTTGTAGCGGGCCCACGCCGCGGGTTCGATGATGCAGACCTGCAAGCTGGTGCAATCGCAGCTGCGTTCCTCGAAACCCAACTCGGCCGGACCGTCCGAATTGTTCTCGAAGGGGAAATCGAAGTGGTTGTCCTTGCCGCGCTCGGTTTCCAACGAATAATCGGGATCGCTCGGGTCCCAGATGGCCCGTGTTCAACGTGAATTTGATGATCGGCGCGCCCTTGTCGTGGATGGCGGCGCTGACGGGTTGCGTGTCAGTCTTCGCTGCGCGAATTGGGCATGAATTGCGTGACCCAGGCAATGCCGGCCACCACGAGGATGAACATCGCCGCAGGCAGAACGTAACGAAGCGAGGTGCTTTTTTTTCGGCGGACGCCGGGCATCGCTGGGTGAGTCGGCTCGTATTTCAGCGGATGTGTCATTCATGGCGCAAGATCCGATTGATGGACTCGCGATGGAGTAAGCGGTTTTCCAGTTCGCGGGCATGCAAAACGCTGACCGAATGTGCGCGGCTCGTTAAGGTTACTTATTCCTTTTGCTTGAGCTCATCGCGCAAGCGGGCAGCTTTTTCGTAGTCTTCCTCGGCGATGGCTTGCGCCAGCTGCTCCTGCAAAGTCGCCTGGATGTTGTATTCCTCGCGCAGCGATTGTTCCACTTTGCGCAGGTGCTGGACCATGCCATCCTCGTCCATCTCGTCTTCCATGTCAAACGCGGCGAAGAAAGACACGCAGTTCTTCCAGACCCAGGCGTATCTCGTCGAGGCGCTGTTCCGGGCTGCTCTTTTCCACCTGCAACGCGGCGGCCGCCTGGGTCCGTCTGAAAGATCACGAAGCCGCGATATTGCTCATGGGCCTGCAAGTATTCATCGCTGGGCGAATGAGCCTTGACGAAATCCATGAGGGCCAACGTGTGGTCGGCGTCGGTGATGGCTCGGGCATAATTGCGCAGCGCCAGCCAGCAAATGCGCCGATGGTAATACTGCAAAAACTCGCGGTCGGCTTCCTGGCACTGCTCCTCACTGAGCACCACGGAGCCGCCGGTTTTGCCGGCCATGCGTGCCTGCTCTTGCAAATAGGCCAGGTAAGTCGCCTGCCCATGCGGCCTGGTGCCGTCGGGCTTGGCGGCGGTCTCGATCTGGAGAATCCCCAGATCGACGCGCATCTGGATGACCTGCCGACCCGCCGCGTGCCTGCACCAAGCGTGCCTGCACCATGCCGGGCTTGTATTCCCATCCTTCCAGGGCAAAGTCGATGTCTTGATTCACTACGCTCCCCTTCGCCTGCCGGACCAAATAATCTCGTCTTTTTTATCTTAGCTTGTAGAACGGTAGGTTCGCAATGGATGCCGCTGGGCGGAGCGGGAAAATCGCCTAAAATCCTCCCATGCCCACACCCTTTTCTCGAAGTCGTCGGCCTGCGCAAGTCCTTTGGGACGCATTCATGCCCTGAACGGACTAACACTAAGCGTCGAGCAAGGGGAAATGTTCGGCCTTCTTGGCCCCAACGGAGCCGGCAAAACCACCTTTTTGTCCATCGTCTCCGAACCTATTAAAGGCCGACAGCGGCACCATCTTGTTCCTAGGCCAGCCGATGCGCCGCGAGCGCCGTTGTCTTTTCGGCATCGTGCCCCAGGACCTGGCCATTTATGGCGAACTCACGGCACGCGAAAACCTACGCTTTTTTGGCGAGCTTTATGGCCTTGCGCGGTCCGCCCTTGGAACAGGACATCGACACCATCCTCGACAAGATCGGCCTGCGCGACCGCGCCGACGACCGGGCCGAGACTTTCTCAGGCGGCATGAAGCGGCGTCTCAACCTTGGCGCCGCCCTGGTCCACAAGCCCCGCTTGCTTGTTGCTCGATGAGCCGACCGCCGGCGTCGATCCGCAATCGCGCAACCACATCTTCGAGGAAGTCCGCCGCCTCAATGCCGCTGGCATGACCGTCGTTTATACCAGCCACTACATGGAGGAAGTCCAGGCCCTTTGTCACGCGCGTCGGCATTCTCGATCACGGCGTCTTGATCGCCTGCGACATGGTGTCCAACCTGCTGCGGCAATTGCCGGGCATCGTTCGCTTGCGCATTGCCAACGACGTTCCGCAACTGCGAACTAGGCTCGGCAAGCTGCCCGGTGCTCGGCTTGTAAAATGGCAGGTGCCCCTCGTCGAGCTGGAATGTGCGGACGTCAAGACGGTGTTGCTCGAGATGGCGACAGCGCTCAATGAAGAGCAAGTAGAGCTCACTAGCCTGGAGACGGAAGAGCCGAATTTGGAACGTGTTTTCTTACACTTGACCGGCCGGGCCCTGCGGGATTGACGCCATGGTTATCTGGACGCTCGCCCGAAAAGACTTGCGCGTGCTGCTGCGCGATGCGCGCGCTCTCCTGATCTTGCTGGCCATGCCGCTCTTTTTCATCCTGGTGCTCGGCTTGTCCCTTGGCGAAGGCTTTGGGCAAAAGGCCGAAGATCGCCTGCGCGTGTCGGTGTTGAATCTCGACGAAGGTTTGCCGCGCTATTTCGAGAGGCCGGCCATGCTGCGTGACGGCCTGGCCTGGCTCAGTCTTTTGCCTGATGGTCACGGGACAGGCGCCGGCTCCCGTGCTCGGCGCCGCCGCGCTGGCGCAGGCCAATTATTCCGCCTGGTTCCCGCATGTGCCGTGGTCGGAGTTGGTGCTGCGCGACTTGAGCGAGACGGCCGACATCAAAATCGAGATGATTCCCAGTCTCGCGGAAGCGGAGCGTCTGGTTCGCGAAAGCAAACGGGCGGCCGTCTTGGTCTTGGGCAAAGCGTTCAGCAAGCGCATCGAACGTTGCTCGTTTCTAGCGTCGGGTTGGCAGGATGCGCTTCACGCTGGCGTGCGTTTTCCCGCGGCCGGCCGACCCGGTCCTGCACGCGCTCGCCGCGTTTTATCAGGAGAACCAAAACGTTTTGCCTCTCTACCTCGAGGACGGCATCAATCCGTTTTTCCGCGACGGCGTCAATTTGGCTTCACTCGAAGTGAACGTGATAAAGGATCCAACCCAGCCGACGGCGACGGCGATTATCGATCAGGTCGCCCAGGGCAGCATGCTCCGGATCGTGATGCCCTGGATGATTGGCCGCGCTTTCGAGAAAATCGGCGATCCGGCGTTTTTGGCGTTGCTGGGCCGCGAGCCGTCGTTGCCGGGCCCGGTGAAGTTGTTCTTGGCGAGCAATTTCGTGCCGCTGGAGCAAAAGCGAGCGCTCAGCAGCGGCCTGCAAAACGCGCTGCAAAACTTGTTTCCCAAATACAACCTGACAGCCAAGACCTGGGCGGCGCTCACCAAGGAACCGGAGCACCGCGGCGGCGGCGCCGGGGCCAACGTCTATCACGAGGAGGGCAGCGGCTGGCTCAAGCGCGGCGCCATCCGCTACCAACTTTTGGTGCCATCGTACTTGGTGATGTTCGCCTTCTTCCTGGTGCTCACGGTCGGCTCGCTCTTTGTCTCCGAGCGCCGCCAAGGGACGATGAAACGCTTGGTCGCGGCGCCTTTGACGCGCGCACAGATTCTCATCGGCAAGTTGCTGCCATGCCTGGCGCTCTCGCTCTTTCAAGGCTTTTTCCTGCTCGGGGCCGGCAAGGTGCTCTTCGGCATGAGCTGGGGCAGCGATCCCGCTTGGCTTATCGTTGTGGTTGTGACCACGTCGCTCGCGGCCATGGGCCTGGCACTTTTGGTGGCGGCACTTGGCTCGAACCGAGACGCAAGTCGCGATCTATGGCACGCTGCTTGTCCTGGTGCTGGCGGGGATCAGCGGCTGCTTGATGGACCGGAGCATCATGACGGAACGAATGCAAGAGTTCAGCTTGTTCACGCCGCAAGCCTGGGCGCTGGACGCCTATCGGCAATTGCTGATTAACCCCGCGCCCGATCTCACGCTGGTGGCCACCGCGTGCGCGGTGCTGGCGGGGTTCGGCACGGGCTTCATCGCGCTGGCGTGGGCGACACTCAGGTTGGTTTGAGTCTTTCGCCCTGGGGCGCAGCTGGATTCATGCGGTTATGGCGGCGACGCTTACTACGGTTACCTCTGGTCTTGACTCGTGCCTTTTTTCAAAATGAACAGTGGGTTGCATCGTGCGAGGCTTGCTATGACCGCGTTGCTGGACAACATTCGAGCTAAAGTTTTGGCCGACGAGCGTCTGTCATTCGAGGACGGCTTATTTCTCGAAGAGCAGACCGACCTGTTCACGCTCGGCGAGTTGGCCAACATCGTGCGCGAGCGCAAGAACGGCAACCACGCTTATTACAACGTCAACACCCATCTCAACGCCACCAACGTCTGCATCTACCGCTGCAACTTCTGCGCTTTCGGGCGGACCTCAAAAGCCCCAAAGGCTATGTGATGTCCGACGAGCAAATCCGTCGAGCGCGCTGCCGAAGCGGCGGCGCGGCGCGACGGAACTGCACATCGTCGGCGGCCTGCACCACCAGTTGCCGTATGACTGGTACCTGAACGTGGTCCGCCTCGTGCATGACGCCAGCCAAGTCTGCATCTGAAGGCCTACACCGCAGTCGAATGGGATTGGTTCGCGCGGCTCACCGGCCGAACGACGCGGGATATCCTCGCGGAGTTCCAGGACGCCGGCTTAGGCAGCTTGCCCGGCGGTGGAGCCGAGATCTTTCATCCCGAGGTGCGCGACCGCATTTGCGAGCACAAGGCTGATGCCGGCGCCTGGATCGCCATCCACCGCGAGGCCCACCAGCTCGGCCTGCGCTCCAACGCCACCATGCTCTATGGCCACATCGAAAAAGCCAGGCACCGCATCGACCACCTGGTGCGCCTGCGGGAATTGCAAGACGAAACGGGCGGCTTCCAGACGTTCATCCCGCTCGCGTTTCATCCGGACAACACCAAGCTCGGCGCCGATGAAAAGCTGCAAAAGCCCAGCGTGCTCATGGACCTGCGCACCATGGCCATCAGCCGGCTGATGCTCGACAACTTTCCGCACATCAAGGCATATTGGGTGATGCTCGGCATTCAAACCGCCCAGCTCGCCCTGAGCTATCGGCGCCGACGACATCGACGGCACGGTCGTCCATGAAAAGATTTATCACGACGCCGGCAGCGATACGCCGCAGGAAATGACCGTCGCCGAGTTGCGCCGGCTCGATCGAAGAAACGGGCCGCGTTCCCGTGGAGCGCGACACGCTGTATCGCGAAGTGGTGCGCCAAGCGGGAAATGGTGCGCCGGCAAGGAATTGACGCTGGTACGACACTAACCCGAAGCGTTAGCGAGGGATCCCTCGCTAACGCTTCGGGTTAGTGTTTAGCGAACGCTCCGAACGAGCGTGAACGCCTCCGCCGCCTCGACGCCGACCACCGAGCCCCAGCGCCGCGCGATGGCCCGCAGAGCGTCCGGCGACCGCGGATGAGGAAAGGGCCGGCGCTTCGCTTTCATAAAGCTGCATGGCGGCGACTTTCTTTTCGAGGGTCGCGGCAATGTCGAAAAACACATTGGGTTGCAGTGCCGGTGCGAATTGGCCAAAGCCCCACTCGCTCGACGAGGCAATCTCGAACGTGTAAACATCCTTCACCGGATGATCCTTCATCGGGCGTGTCGCGGTCATGACGGCCCGATGAAGCACCACGTGATCGACATTCAAATCCGCCGGATGATGTGTGAACAGGACGTTCGGCCGTAAACGCTCGATCAGTTCCTCGACCTTTTTAATGACGTCGAGAAGCGGCACCGTGTCGAAGCGGTTGTCGGGCAAGCCGTAGAGAAACACGTCCTGGGCACCCAATAGTTGAGCCACTTCGGCGCTTTTGCCGTGCAACGCCTTGAGCAAACCCGGCTCCGCCTGGGCACGATCTTGGTAGCGGGACGTGATCCCTTCGCCGAAGATCGACAAAAACACCCGGTGACCCTCGGCCGCTAGCCGTGCGGCGGTGCCGCCGCAGCCGAGCACTTCATCATCGGGGTGGGCGGCGACGACTAGGATGGTTTGGGGCACGATGCGGGGCTCCTTGGGACGTGAAAGTCAACGACTTCAGCCTTTGATAAGACGACACGCTCCTTATGGCCACACACAATGTAGAAATGCATAATCATCCGAGCATTGCCAATAATCCGAGCCGCGCCCGTTAGGAAGCGGCCAACTGCCGTAAGGAAGCGCAACCCCCCATCGCCTGATGGCTGCTTCCTGACGGGCGCGGCTCGGAACACCGCGTTCTCTCTCCCCTCAACCCCGCCCGCTCAAGCATAATCTCCCGATGGACCTCACCCAATGCATCGCCCTGGCCCTCGATCCGGCCCAAATCCTGCGCGCCCGCGGCATCGCGCCCGACCCCTGGCAAACGCCAAGTCTTATCCTCGCCCGAGCGGCAACTCTTGCTCAACTGCTGCTCGCCAGGCGGGCAAATCGACCGTCCTGAGTGCCTTGGCGCTGCATCAGGCGGTCTTTAACGCCGGGCACACCGTGCTCTTGCTCTCGCCCGGCCAGCGCCAATCGGCGGAACTCTTTCACAAGGTGCTGCTCAACTACCGCGCTCTGGGCCGGCCCATCAAAGCGGTATCCGAAACACGTTATCGGCTCGAGCTCGCCAACGGCGCCCGCATCTTGAGCTTGCCTGGCCATGATGCCACCATCCGCGGCTACGCGCCCGATTTGCTTGTCATCGACGAGGCGGCGCGCGTGCCGGACGACCTCTACAAATCGGTGCGGCCCATGTTGGCCGTCTCGCAGGGCCGGCTGGTCGGCGCTCTCGACTCCCTTTGGCCAACGCGGCTGGTTCTTCGATGAATGGGAAGGCGCCGGCCCTTGGCAAAAAGTGAAGATCCCGTGGCGCCAGTGCCCGCGCATCTCCGAAGACTTCATCGCCGAGGAACGCCGTGCGCTCGGCGACGGCTGGGTCAATCAGGAATACGAATGCCTGTTCACCGGCGCTGGAAGGCCTGGTTTATCCCGATTTCGAGAACGCCTACACCGATGTTTGGCAAGACCCGGCATCGGGACGGGTCGGTCGGCGGTATCGACTGGGGCTGGCGCAATCCCTTCGCCGCGATCTGGGGCGTGCTCGACCGCGACGATGTCTTGTGGATTCAGGAAGAGCGCTACCTGCGCGCAGACGCCCGTTGCATGAACATGTCTTGGCGCTTGCCCAAGGGCTGCATGTGGTATGCCGACCCCGCGGGCCGCACCGAAATGGAGGAGTTCCGCGCCGCCGGCCACACGATCCGCAAAGGCGCCAACGACATCCGCCTGGGCATCACGGCCGTCACGGCCCGCCTGCGCACCGGCCGCCTCAAGATCAACCCCCGCCGCTGCGCCAACCTCGTCGCCGAGGCCAAGCTCTATCGCTATCCCAGCTCCGCCGAACGCGCCTTGGCCGGCGAAAATCCCGTCGATGACAACAACCATGCCCTGGGTGCGCTTCGTTATTTGGTCAGCCGTCTGGATAGCCGATTCATGGGCAAGTTGCGCGGGCCGGCGAAAGACAAGTCCGAGAGTGAGAGGCAAAGGGCCGGCGGAGCTAACTCCTCAGCCGCGGTTGCGGGATGAGGATTTGTGGACATAACCGCCAAGCCGCGTGGTTGAGGTACTCCGAAACCCGCGGGTTTCGGAGTACCTCAACCACGCGGCTTAGTTTTCATCACATCTGCTCTCCCCCAACCCCAGCCCCGTTGTTCACAATCCATCTCTGCTTCATGGCAACCGTTATCCCTTTTTGGGCCAGGTATGTTCAAATCCAGTCTGCATCGTGTGGCGGCGTGGCTGGCGGCCAAAACCATGCCGGCGGCGCTGACCGGCAACCAGTGGACCGGCACCAGCTTCACCGATAGCTTCAAGCGCAACCGCAATCCCACGCCCAACGAGCTTTTGGCCGAGCTCAAGGCGACCGCCTGGACGTGCGCCAGCATCAATGCCTCGGTGTGCGCTTCCTTCGCGCCGCGGCTTTATGTCAGCACCGGCGCCGGCCAGGCGGCGCCGAAGTGCGGCACCAAGGCGATCGGCCGCGGCCTGGAGCGGCAACTGCGGCCGCCAACCACCTGGTTCCATACACCAAGGCCGCCGAGCGCATTCAGGAAGTCGTCCACCATCCGCTGCTTACGTTGCTCGCGCAGGTCAATCCGATCCACAACGCCTTCGACCTTTGGGAATTGACGACGCTCTATCAAGAAGTCCACGGCAGCGCCTTTTGGTACGATCGAGAGCGACCCTTTCGGCATGCCCGCGCAGATCTGGCTGCTGCCCGCTCAGAATGTCACACCCAAGCGCGAGCCGGACAGCCGCAACATCGTCGATTACTATGAATACCGCACCGGCGCTCGCTGCCAACAATTCGATCCGAGCCGATGCATTCACTTTCGCTATCCCAATCCGCGCGATCCGTACTTGAGCGGCCTGTCGCCGCTCCAAGCGTGCTTTGAGCAAGTGAGCCTCACCAGCGATTACACGGCGTTTCGCCAGGCGAAATTGCAGAACCGCGCCATTCCCGACGCCGTCATCAGCCCCGATGAAGTCATTGGCGAGGAGGAGCGCGACCGCCTCGAAGCCGCAGTGGAACCAGAAGTTTCGCCGCGGCGGCGCCGGTCGCGTCGTCATCGGCGAGTCCGGCCTCAAGGTGCAGCTGCTTGACGCAATCGATGGGCGACCTGGCGGCGCTCGCCGACATGAAGGCCACCAAGGAGGACATCGCCAACGCCTTCCACGTGCCCATCAGCATGCTGTCCGGCAGACACCAACCTCGCGAACCTGCAAGCCGCCGAGCATCAGCACATGAGCAAGGCCATCGCGCCGCGCCTGCGCCGCCGCGATGAAAAGCTCAACGAGCAATTGATCCCGCTCTACGATCCGAGCCGGCGCTTGTTCCTGGCCTCGGAGGACCCGGTGCCGATCAACCGCGAGTTCACCGCCAAGGAGAAGGAGCTCGATCTCAAGTATGGCGTCGTCACCATCAACGAGGATCGCATGGAACGCGGCCTCGATCCGGTCCCGTGGGGCTGGGTGCCGTGGCTGCCGGAGCACATGAAACCGACGGATAAACGGGCGTAATGCACGGTCAATGCCAGCACATGTGGCACGGCTCTCCTGAGCCGTGCTCGCTTGGCGGCTCGGAAGCCGTCGACAGATTGGACAGCTCGGGATAGCCGTACCACGCTTAAAAGACCCCGCTCCAACGATCAGGACCACCAACATGAATGACTCCGCACCCCTAACGCTACCGAAGGCCCGCTTGGTTTTCCCATGACCGACAAGCAGGCCAAGAACCTCGATATTCTTCTCAAGCAACTTCCCAAGGAAAAAGAGTTCGCCTACAAGAAGACCGTCTTCAGCAAGGCCGCCACCGAGCTGAACCCCGGCGAGCGCTCCGACGTCAGTTGGATTTCGACCGAAGCCGTGGACCGCTACAACCACGTCGTCCTCGCCAAGGGAATGAACGACAGCCAATTCGCGCTCAATCCCATCGTGACGCTCAACCACCAATACGACATCCCGCCGATCGGCCGCTCGCTGTGGCGCAAGGTCACCGAGCGACGGCCCCACGCGCGGCGTCAAAGCCAAGACCCTCTATCCACCCAAGCCCGCAAGCTGGGGCGAGGAAAGTTGGCCGCCCGACAAGGTCTTCACGCTTATCCAGGCGGGACTGCTCAACGGCAAATCCATCGGCTGGCTGCCGACCAAGGTGCATTACGCCGACGCAGCGGAGGCGGGCAAAAACGGTTGGCCCGATGGCACGCTGGTGATCGAGGAATGGCTGCTCATCGAGTATGCCGTCGGCACGATACCCGTCAATCCGGAAACGGTCGTCGATATCGTCGCCAAGGCGCAGCCGATGCCCGCGGCGCTGTGCAAGGCCCTCGGTTGGGACGAAGCGATCTTTCAGACGCACTGGCAAAGACGATTCCCTTTACGCCGCTAGATCGAAAGGCCGTCTGGCCCGTGCCGCTCGACTTGCCGCAATCGTCCAGGATTTATTCGACAAAAGCGGGCGCGTTTGATCTACCCCAAGCTCGAGTCGTTTCGGATACTCGGGCAAGCCATCAGTTGATTGCAAGATGTGCACTATTCGGGATGCCAGCAAGCTTGCTGCCGTGCGAACGTGTTGAATCTGACCCCAAGGCCAGCGAGCACCTCGGACACTCGGGACTGCAAGCCATCAGGGAGTGTTACGAGTAGGAATAACCGTCTTAACGCTTCTGGAGATGGACCACAAGAACACTAACTGATCAAACCAAAGGACCAAAAACCATGTTCATCACGCTGAAGAAAGAATGGCAGGGCCAACAGCCCGGCACGACCATCGACATCCCCGAAGCGACCGTCGCCAAGGCGCTCGTCAGCGAAGGCATCGCCGCCGAGCTGAGCGGCGATCCCTATGGCGGCATCATCGCCAAGGCTCTGGATGCCAGCGTCAGCAATCTCACCAAGAATCTTGACGCCATCATCACCACGACGCTCAAGCAATTCGCCGACGCCCAGACCAAGTCGCGCAAGAACGGCGCGCCGCTGCTCTTCGGCGACGGCAGCAGCGGCGATCACCAGCGGCAAGTCGTTCGGCGACTTCTGCTTGGCCGTCGCCCGCAACGACGCCAAGTTATCTCGAACAGCACTACCAGTCCACCTTCAACGCCTGGCAAACCAAGGCGGCCCTGGGCGACGCTTCCGGCCAGGCCGGCGGCTACACCGTGCCGCCCGATTTCTACATGAAGCTCATCAGCATCATGGAGGAAACCACCTTCTTCCGCAAACGCGCGTTCGTGCAGCCGATGGCGTCGGCGACGCTTGCAGATTCCCTATCTCGATGTCACCACGGTCCAAAGCGCCGGCGTCTCGCCCGTTCTTCGGCGGCGTGCAAATGTACTGGACGGCCGAAGCCCAGACGCGCACCGAGACCGAGCCGCAGTTCAAGCAACTGGAACTCAAGGCCAACGAGCTTTCCGGTTACTCGGTGAGCTCCAACATCCTTTTGCAAGATGCCGCCTTCGGGCTGGAAAAGTTCCTGTTCACGCTGTTCGGCCGGGCCATCGCCTGGTTCGAGGAATACGCCTTCCTCCAGGGCAACGGCGTCGGCAAGCCGCTCGGCTGCCTCAATGCCGGCGCGCTCATCAAGGTCACGCGCAACACCGGCTCGGCGATCAAGTTCGTGGATGTCGCCAAGATGTTCAGCGCGCTGTTGCCCAGCTCGCAGACGCAAGCCGTCTGGGCGACCAGCCCCTCGTGCGTGCAGCAACTCATCCAGCTGGCGGACGCCGGCAACCGGGCCTTGTTCATGACCACCGAAGCGGGCGGCGTGCATGCCGGCCGCGTTGGACGTTGCTTGGGCCTGCCGGTGTTCATCACCGAAAAGCTGCCGCCGCTGGGCACCCTGGGCGATTTGATGCTGATCGACCCCAGCCTCTATGTCATCGGCGACCGCCAGCAGATCGAGATCGCCGCCAGCGAGCACGTCAACTTCCTCAAGAACCAGATGACCTGGCGGGTCGTCGAACGCCTCGACGGCCAACCGTGGATGGACAAACCCGTGACCTTGCAAGACGCGACGACCACCGTCAGCCCGTTCGTGGCGCTCAATTAACGACGGCGACTTAATCGTTGTGGGACGGCTCTCCTGAGCCGTCCGATCCAATGGACGGCTCAGGAGAGCCGTCCCACCTTTGCACGCTCGCTTCGATTTTTTTCCATAACTCCGAGGTTTCCCCATGCAGACCGAACAGATCACCCAGCGCCTTGCCCTGATGAACGGCATCGCGCCGCAGACCCTCAACAATGACCGGCTCTTCACCGACGGCATCGATATGGAGATGAGCCGGCGCGCTTTCTTCGTGCTCTCGATCGGTGCCAACGCCGGCTCGATTTCCTGCTGGCTGCAAGAGTCGGCCGACAATGCCACCTGGACGGCCAACGACACCGCCGGCGCCTTCACCAACTCGGGAGCCGCCAACGTCAGCCAAACCGGCCTGACGACGGCCAACAAGGAATACAGCTTCGAGGTCAACGCCAGCCAGCTCACCACGGGCAAACGCTACGTCCGCCTGGAAATCAAGGAAGTGAATACGGCCAACGTGGTCGTCGCCGTGGCGGCCTTTGGCGATGAAGGGATGCACAAGCCCAACAATCTCAACAACGGTGCCAATGTTGTCACCCAAAACGTGGTTGCCTGAACCCAATACGAAAAAGAGCCGCGCACGAAGTAAGCGGTTAGATCACGCGACCCCTCGACTGCTTACTGCGTGCGCGGCTCCTTAAGGAGGAATCCCCAATGCCTTCCAACATTACGACACCATCGGCCCCGCCACACGGCAGCACGGTGACCTATTACCTGCCCGACGGCAACGCCAGGGGCCAGCCGCGCGTCGCCCTGGTCGCTTACGCCCATGGCGCCGCCGCCGATAGCGTCTTGGACCTATGGGTCTTCGCCAACCCACGAAGTGACGGCCTCAAATACGCCTCCGCATTGTTCGTGCCCGGCGTGCAGTCCGGCAAATTGCCGGGGCAATGGAGTTAATGGGAATCGTCGCCACTCGTCCCGCCAGCGACCTTAATTTGGAGCTTAAATGGCAACTTTTACGGAACGCCTCGTGCAGCCGGCCACGACGCAAACGACGCTCATCAGCGGCTCGGCCCTCAACGGCCTGACCAACAACTCGATCGTCAGCGGGTCGGCGTTCAACAATATTTCCGGACAAACAATGGACGGCGCGCCTGCCGGTTGGCTCGTCTTGACCTACAAATTCCAGTCCGCGCCGTCGGCCGGCAACAGTCTTTCGGTGTGGATTCTCGGAGCCAAGGACCACGGCAGCAACGCCAATTACGAAGACGGCGCCAGCGCCAGCTACACGCCGGATCGGCCCCCCGATGCCATCTTCCCGGCGGCGACCGACACCAACGCCCATCAGATCGAGGTGCCGGTCTTTCTAAAAGTCGGTTGGCAGATGCCAATCCTCAAAAACCAGTCCAGCCAGGCGCTCACCGCCAACAATACCGACAACGTGCTCTACCTGTGTCCCGAGGAACGCCAAGCGTCGTGATGAGTGGCGAGGGCGAGTGGCGAGAAAATGCAAAATGCCCGTATTGTTTCGCCACTCGCCCTCGCCACTAGAATCGGGAGTGAGCGATGACTTCGCGTGGAAAACTGTACGCTCCGGCGGCACTGAATCGCCAGCACCCGCTCGCCAAGGGTTTGGTGGCTTTTTACCTGGCGCTGCCGCATCAGGCGGAAGGCTCCACGTGGTACGACCTGTGCGGCGTCAATCATTTGAGTCTGGCTTCCCTGTCCGCCGGTTATGGATTCCAGCCTGCCTTTCGACCCGGCGGTTTTGGCGCGGCCGTCAAGCTGGACGGCACCGCGACCTGCAAGCGCACCGCCTCGGTGCCCATCGCCGGCTTGCCATGCACGCTGGCGTGTTGGTACGCCACGCCCAACGTCGCTTCCAACTATGGCCTCATGTCCATCGACGACGGCACGGCCAGCAACCAGATCGGCATGGAGCAATTCACCTCCAAGATCGGCGCCTTCCTCGATTTCGGGGCCGGCGAGGTTTACGACTCCACCACGATGGCGGGCAGCAACACGTGGTACTTCGCCACGAGTACCTTCGTCTCCGGCACGCAGTACGCGTATTTGAACGGCGCTAATAAATCGACCGCCGGCACCAGCGCCTTCACGCCGACCGGCCTCAACACGATTCGTGTCGGCAGCAACACGTTCGCGACCAAGCTCGTCGGTTCAAATCGACTGCGCCCTGATTTACAATCGCGCGCTATCGGACGCGGAGATAATCGCCCTTTACTTGGAAACCAAGCGCGGCTGCCCGCGACTCTTGCGTTGGCTGGGCCGTTCGCCTTTGGGTTATCCCGTGGGCGGCAAGTTGAAACCGGAGCAATTGGCTTATTCACCAATGACGGGGATGTATTGACATGAGCGACAAACTCCAGGGCGGCATCGCCGCCGGCTCGACCAGCGTTTCGCTCCCCGTCATCTTGCGCAAGACGGCGGACAACACCGAGCAGACCGGCATCCTGGCGGCGAGCGTGACGGCCTACTACTGGCGCCAAGGCGGCACCCCCACGGCCTTCGCCGGGGCCAGCGACCTGGCCGCCATCACGTCGGCCTTTGCCGCGGGTGGCTGGAAAGCGGCGGACGCGGTCAACGCCCCCGGCGTCTATCGCCTCGATGTGGACAATGCCGCCTTCGCCGCCGGCGCCGACTGGGTCGTCATCACGGTGAAAGTCGCCAACTGTTATCTATTTGTGGAGAAATACCCGCTCACCAGCAACGTGATCCAGAGCGGTGACAGCTACGCTCGCCTCGGCGCCCCGGCCGGCGCCACCATCGAGGCCGACATCGCCGCCATCAAGACGCAAACGAACACCCTGGTGGGCGGCGTCACCGTCAGCGGCTATGCGTCCGGTCAAGACCCGGCCACGCTCGTGTGGGCTCAGGCGATGACCGAGTTGAGCAGCGTTCCCAGCGTGACCGACACGATCCTGCACGCCATGGAATGGCTCTTCATCGTCGCCCACAACAAGATCACCGAAACTGCCGGCACGCAACTGGTCCGCAACAACGCCGACAGCGCCACCATCGGCACTTCAACCCTTAGCGACGACGGCACGACGTTCATTCGCGGACCCTACGCGTAACTAGGGGCGAGTGTGAGGGGCGAGGGGCGAGAAAAGAAGGAGGAAGCGGTTGGGTGGCACGCCCTGAGGTACTCCGAAGGGCGTGGATCTGTGCAAAAACACGCCCTTCGGAGTACCTCAGGGCGTGCCACCCTACACCAGCAACGAGTAAAGCCACATGGCTATCGACACGCGCGACAAACGGGCTGCTTGCTTGGGCCTTGTGGCAGCTATCGTGCCGTCTTGCCGCTGCCCAGCGGCACCATCGGCAAACCGCAGCGCCGGCAGCTTGCCGGGCTTTATCCGGGTCTGACGGCGCTCAGCCCGTCACCAACCTTTGGACGGAACTTGGGCGACCGACTCTTTGGAGCGAGACAGGTCGGCTCGCGACGTTGGGCCGAGATTAACCGAACACTCAAGTGGAGCGCCCCCGTCATGGCCATCCTTGTCAAACGCGCCGCCGAGACGCGGCTTTACACCATGGACCTCTCAGCGTTGCCCGAGTTTGCCACCGACTCCGTCACCGCCGTTAGTTCAGTCGTGGCCAGCACCAGCACGCCCGGAGCCAGTCCGAGCGACTTGACAATCACTGCCAAAACCGTCGCCTCCGGCAGCAAGGGCGCGACTTGCAAAATTGCCGGCGGCCTCGATGGCGCCACCTATTTGATCGAGTTCACCGTGACCACCGCCAACGGCTATACCCTCTGCGGCGTCGGCTACCTCTTTGTGGATGACAGGTAAACAATCATGGCCGTCAAAGACTTCATCACCATCGATCGCGCGTATCTCAACCTCCAGGGCGTCACGGGCGTCGATGCCTTGATCGGCGCTCTCATCACCGCCGCCTCGGACGGCATCATCAAATACTGCAAGCGCGATTTCTATGTCCGCAACTACGACGAGCTTTATGACGGCACCGGCGGCCGCTCGCTGATGCTGCGCGAGTATCCGATCCAGCAAGTGACCAGCGTGCGCTATCGGCCCGTCACCGTTCTCAAGGTCATCAACAACAACTCCGGCCTTAACCAGCAAGCACGCGTGCAGGTGACCAGCACGGGGCTGACGCTGACGCGGGTGGCGTCCGGCGTGCCGGGCACGAACGTCTTGACCTTCGCGGCCAACCCCACCATCAATGCATTGGCGACGGCCATCAACGCGCTTGGCAAACGGTTGGTCGGCCCAGGCGGTCGGTGATAGCGGCGGCGATTACGGACTTTGGCCCAGCGCGGACCTTTATGTGCCGACCAGTTTCGGCGATGGGCTCACCAGCCAGGGGAACCTGACGGCGCGCGGCCAAAACGCCGAGCTCAAGATGCACACCTACGAACTGGCCGGCTATCAGTTCGACCCGCGCGGCTGGCTGCTGCGCGCGATCCCCTATACCGATCCCGAATTGCAACATCCCGAGGACCTCGTTTGGCCTCCCGGCATCCGCAATTTCCGCGTCCAGTACACCGCCGGCTACACGACAATCCCCGAAAGCATCCAGGAAGCGTGCGCCGAGTGGGTCGAATATCTGTACTACGAGACGCAGCGCAATCCCAACCTTCTCAGCAGCGCCACCGCCCCCACCGGCGGCACCGCCCAAAGCACCAGCTACGCCCCGCTCGACTCCCCGCCCACCAACGTGACCAATTTGCTGCGTCCCTACCGGCGCTTCCCCGTGTGAGTGGTGAGGGCGAGTGGCGAGTGGCGAGAAAACACAAACGTCACGCGCATTTTCTCGCCACTCGCCACTCGCCACTCGCCACTCGCCACTTTAATTTTGTCCTGGAGCTTCCCATGCCTCTTCCCGTGACCGGCCACGTCTTTTACGACAAGAACGCCGACGGCATAGAGGATGGCAGTGATTTTGGGCTGGGCGGCTTGAGCGTGACCATTGTCGAAAGCGTGTACTTGAGCGGTTTCAGCGGTTCCGCAGTGACCGATGCAAGCGGTTTCTATTCCATACCTACCGATGCCACGTTCGGCCTGACCGATTACCAAATCGTGGTCGGCATCGGCGATGAATACATTGCCACGGCGACCGCCAATCCTTCGGTGCGCAACATCTCCCAGGGAGATGTCATCAACTTTGGCTTCATCAGCGCCTGCACGCGCGTGGTCTCCAGTTGGCTGCGCAAAGTTTGCTTCATCCAAAATCGCGGCGTGCGCGTGACCTTCCACCATCGCAAACGCCTGGTCACCGTGCTTTATCCCAACACGACGCTGGCGGATTACGGTGCGCTCGTCACCGCGGCGAGCAAGGGACGCTGGATCCATTGGTTCTACGCCAAGATCAGACCGTACATTATTTGGCCGACTTCGCCGTGACGTAGGACAGGTTTCCAACCTGTCCGGCGCAGTCGGCAGATTTCACCCGGTCAGGTTGGAAACCTAACCTACGCGACTGCTCTCTCCTCAACCCATGGGCCTTTGATCTAATCGAGCCATGAACACCGCGACCCCAATCAACAACGCCAACGGTCCGCCCAACGGCAAGATCGTTTGGTGGCTCGTGGGCGGCATGTTGACGCCGCTCTTCTTGTCGTTTTTGAGCATGTTCATCGGCAACGTCAAGGAAGTCACGCGCCTGGAAGCGGTCATCGAATCGGTCGATCGCCGCCTCGAACGCCTGGAAAACAAGCTCGAAAAGCTTCTGGAGCGACGCCCATGAAAACACCACGGCTACTGCTGATCTCTGGTAGTGTGCGCAAGCGTTTCGCAGCGCGCAGCCGCGCTGGAGCCCAGCGCCGATCCGAGCCTGGCGGTCGGTGCGCATCAAGAGCCACGGCGCTTCGGGAACCATCATCGCCACGGCGCCGGGCAAAAGCTGGATTCTGAGCTGCGCGGCACATGTTCTTCGGCGCGCACGACACGCTCGACGCCCAATTAACCAATAAGCGAATCGTCATCGACGGGCCGGCGCAGCCGCAGGCCTCACCGCATTTGGCGAGCGCTCGCTTGTTGGCCGCT
Source organism: uncultured Planctomycetota bacterium (assembly GCA_963750865.1). Lineage (GTDB taxonomy): Bacteria > Planctomycetota > Planctomycetia > Gemmatales > Gemmataceae > CAVVSQ01. The sequence continues at coordinate 596,509 of CAVVSQ010000001.1, read as the reverse complement.
GATTCGGACCACGATCTGTCGCTCATCGAAATCGCCAATGGCCCATTCCATTACGTCCCGGTGGCGCCGGCGGGATTTCGGCCGGGCCCAAGATTGGTCAGCGTCGGCTACGACGAGATGAAATGGCCGATCACATCACGGCCGGCAACGCTGCTCCTGACAGTCGGCACGTGGACTTATACACGGCAAAAGCCCTGGCATGGCCGCAGCGGCGGCGGCTTGATCGATGTCGATGCGCACTGCTTGATCGGCGTGGTCAACGGCTACGAAATGAGCGGCCAGGAGCGGGGCATCTACGTAAGCCATGCGTCGATACTCGGCTTTTTGGCCCAAAATCAGGGACCGATGACCAACGCGCCTCGCGGGCCGCCTCGGCTGATCGTCGAGCCGAGACCCAGTCCGCCGGCGCCGTGGTGTCCGGGCGGGACGTGACGACGCTTGTAGGCGGGGCCAGGTTGGCTCGCATGCACTGAGAGAAATCTCGTCACCAGGCTCCGCCTGGTGACGCACTGCCTGGCAGGCTCCGCCTGCATGAAAAACCACGGGCGCGAATGCCTGCCTTTGTGTGATCGAAAAACGAGGCGGAGCCTCGTGACACGCGTGACCAGGCGGAGCCTGGTCACGAGAAACTGTTAATTGCAAGTTTCCATGTTCAACAATTGGAGGTTCCCATGCGTCCCGGATGGAAGACGACCGAGTTTTATCAGGCAGCAGCCGCCCAGGCGCTTGCGCTGCTCACGTTGCTGGGGGTGGTTGCCAGCGGCGACAGCCAAACGCTGCAAGACTCGCTCGCCAAGTGCGTGACGGCGATATTGCGCCTTGACGGCCAACGGCTGGATCGTCGTGCAATACATCAAAAGCCGTTTTGCTTTGAAGACGTTCGCCAACTACCATTTGGCGGCCCTATCCGAGGTTAAGCCGCCGGCGGAGACCAAAAGCACCAAGCTGCCAATGTGCCTCGGACTGGCACTCGTTTCCTTTTGGCTTTTGGGCGAGCCGGCCCACGCTCAAAGTCTGTTTCCCTGGCGCAACGGCATCACGCAGCAATTGCGGCAGCACGATCAACAGATCAATCAATTGCTCAACGGCCGCCAAGTGCCGTCCGCACCCAGCCCTGCGCCGCAACCGCTGATCATCGTGCAGCCGCCGTTGCAAAACATGCCGATTCAGGGCCAGCCGCAGCAAACATTCCCAGTCGAGGGCCAGCCGAAGCAGACGTTTCCCATCGTGGGTCAACCGGGCCAGCAAATGCCCGTTCCCGGACAACCGCAGCAATCTTTCCCGATTCAGGGCAATCCGCAACCCTTGCCGATCGCGCCGCCGACCCCGCCCGGTCCGCCTGCGCCCGGAGCCAGTGGGCCACAAACCTATTCCGTGCAGCGTGCCTTGGCATCACCCATCAAGTAAAGTAAAGGAGCATTGTTCATGGAAAAGCTTTTTTGCATGCAAGTCGCCGCCCAACTGACCGTGGCGGCCTGCAATGGCATCGGCTCTGGGTTAAGCGGGGGCCGACCAATCGACGCGACGCTGCAAGATCCCAATCAGCGCGCGGTCAATCTGGAGGTCTGGGAGATTTTCCGCGCCTACTATAGCGCCATCACGCAGGCCCTCGCCGACAACACCAGTTGGCCCGCGCCCGCCGTGGCGACCGGGACCGTGGTGCCCGATATCATCTCCTCGGGCATCGCGGCGGCGCTGCCCGCGTTGACGGGCGCTCGGCAGCGGACCGCTTGGCGCCGTCGTGCAGTCGGTACTCAAGTTGCTGACCGCGCAGCCCAAATCCGCGGCGCCGCCGATCGTGGGCAATGTCCCCAATCCCGGGGCGGCGCCTGCGGGCCACGCGTGATGTGAGCATTACCAATCGTGAATACTCGTGACCAGGCTCTGCCTGGTCACGCACTGCTCACGAGGCTCCGCCTCGTTTCTTGGCCACGCGGCAGCGAGCATTCTCTCCTTGGGAGATTTTCGTGCAGGCGGAGCCTGCCAGGCAGTGCGTCACCAGGCGGAGCCTGGTGACGAGGGCGGACCGCTTACTACGTGCCGCGGCTCTTGTGGTTCCATCAAGCGTCGGCGGATTATATGCTAATGGAAACTGCGCGCCGCGTGGATTCATTGCTAGCAGCCGGGTCTTCAAGATGACGACGAAATCAATTCCCATCTTTGGCTTTCTTCTCACACTTTCGTGCATTCTCGTGGGATTGAATAGCGCCTGGGCCCACCCGGTTCTCAAAAGCAACCATGATCGCACCATCAACGTGCGTTTGCAGCGCGGCCCCACGGCGGACCAGCTCATCGTGCGGGTCGATTATCGCCTGGAGGTCGATCCGGCGACGGTGATCCTGGAAGATATGAAGCCATTTGCGGACGAGGTGGACATCACTCGCTTTCAAAATCGCCTCGATTATTTCGGCGAGTTCACGCGCATTTATGCACCGATTCTCGCGGACGGCTTGATGGCCAAGTGTAACGGCACGTCGGTGGAATTCGCCGCCGATCGAGCGCTCGCACACGCTGCGGGATGAAAACGGCGATGCGCTGGGCCATCTGCGCTGCGATTTTGTCTTCCGCGCCTTGCTGAATTGCTCCGAAAAAGGGACGAACACTTTTACGTTTCGGGAGACGAACTATCAAGAGCAAGAAGGGGTCATCAATCTTTTCCTGATCGATGAAGCCGCCTTGCAAGTGCTGGACAAAACGGAGCCGGAGGCGTCCCTGAAGAATCGGGCTACTACGGAGCGCTTGCCGGGGGATGACGCCAAGCTCGCACGCTTCGGCTTCAGTTCAGGACAGCCGCGGAGCCAGACTTTGCCATCGCCGCACCCACCGCTGTGGCAGCGCCTCCAAAGGAAGCGCACGCCGAGCACGATTCGGGGTTGTTGCAACTTTTTCTACAGTCCGACGTGGGCTTTGGGCTGTTGCTTCTGATCGCGGCTTACATCGGCGCCATGCACGCCTTGACGCCCGGGCACGGCAAAACGTTGATGGCCGCATATCTTGTCGGCGAGCGTGGCACCCTCTGGCACGCGGTCATACTAGGATTGGTGACCGCACTCACGCACACGAGCGTCGTATTGTTCATCGCACTGGGACTCTTTTTCTTGCCGGCGGACATGTCGGAAAGCGCACGCCGTTCCATTCAAGCCGGACTGGGTCTGGGGATGGGCCTGGTGATCGTTTGCCTGGGCTTTTACTTGTTGCTGCTGCGTTTGGCGGGACGCCCCGATCACGTCCATATCGGCGGCGGGCACCATCACCACCATTCGCCTGAGCATGTCTCCACGAAGAAGGTCGGCACCTGGGGCTTGATCGTCATGGGCATGAGCGGCGGCTTGGTTCCCTGCACGGATGCCATTGCCATGCTGGTGTTGGCCGTCGGCATGAATCTCTTTTGGCTGGCTTTGCCCTTGCTGGTCGCGTTTAGCGTCGGTTTGGCCGGCGTCTTGGTCTTGGTCGGTATCCTCGTGGTCAAGTTCCGCACCTTCGCCGGCTCCCGTTTTGGCGAAGGACGCTTGATGCGTGCCTTGCCGATCGTCAGCGCTCTGCTGGTCACGGCCATGGGTTTTTGGCTCTGCCTGGAGGCCGTCCGCGACGTAGGATAGCTTTTCAAACCATACGTGCAATGAAACGGGGCGGCGATGCGGGTGGCTCAAGTGACAGCCTGGCAAGTGCGGATACCATCTGAAAAAGGTCATCCGCCATGCTTCGCATAGCGCACGCGAGACCGACAATCTCGTCGTCCGCTGTCGTACTCGCCGACGGCACCGTCGGCTATGGCGAAGGCGTGCCGCGCGAATATGTGACCGGCGAGACGATTGCGTCGGCCTTCGAGCTGTTGCGGCGAAGCGATTTAAGTGCGCAATTCGAAGAGGTCCGGATGATTTCGCCGGCGCGGTCGCCATGGCAGAGCGGTTCGAGCTGGCGCCGATCGCGGGCGACGAGCGTGCCTGCCAGGGCAACAGCGCCCGCTGCGCGGTCGAACTGGCTCTTTTGGACGCCTTCGGCAAACACTTTCAGCAATCCCTCGGCGACGTTACACGCCTAGTTGGCCGCCGATCTTTACGAGCCACGCCCGCGCGTGCGGTACAGCGGAGCGATAACGTCCGCGCAGGGGATGAAGGCCCGCTGGGCGGCGTGGAAGATGCGGCTCTTTGGCTTTCGTCAACTCAAGATCAAGGTGGGGATGCAAGGGCAAGATGACGTCAAGCGGATTGGCGCAATCCGCCGCCGCGTCGGCGCCGGCATGGATTTGCGCGTCGATGCCAACGAAGCTTGGCGTCCCGATGATGTCTGTCGGCGGATCTTGGAGCTGAAACCTTTCCAGATTACGTCGGTGGAGCAGCCGTTGCCGCACGCTCAGGTGCAAGCGCTGGCCCAGGTGAGGAGCGAAGTCGGCGTGCCGATCATGCTCGACGAATCGCTGTGCGGCATGGTCGATGCGCGCGCGCGCGGGAGCAGCAGACCTGCGATCTTTTCAACTTGCGGCTGTCGAAATGCGGCGGCTACATTCCGTCGTTGCGGCTGGCGCAGTTTGCCCGCCAACACGGCCTGGGCTACCAGCTCGGCTGCCAGGTGGGCGAGACGGCGATACTGTCCGCGGCGGGGCGGCACTTCGCCTCCAGCGTGCGGGACATTCGTTATGTCGAAGGCTCCTACGATCGGCACCTGGTCAAGGAAGCGCTCGGGACGGAGGACATCACCTTTGGCTGGGGCGGCTGGGCGCCGGCGCTGGCCGGCCCCGGCCTCGGCGTGGCCATCGACCCGGCGGCGCTCGAACGCGTGGCCATGCGCAAGGAGGTCTTGCTTGGTTGACGGCGCCGGTCCCTACACGATTGCGGAATGCACCGCCGGCGACGGCTATCGCTGGCGGTATCGGCGTTATGTGCCGACCGGCGAGCCGTGCGGCGGAAGTCGTCTTCGTGCACGGCATTCAAAGCCACGGCGGCTGGTATGAGCATTCGTGCGCGGAGTTGGCCAAGGCCGGTTTCGCGGTTTCATTCTTGGACCGGCGTGGCTCGGGGCTCAACGAGCAACAGCGCGGCGATGCTCCCAGCTTCCGCCGTTTGCTCGACGACTTGGCGGAATTTTTGACACGGGTTTCTCGGTCGGTAAATCGTGCCCATGTGCCGCGGGGTCGCGCCGAAGCCGGCCAAGCTGCCGCTGTTTTTGGCCGGCATCTCGTGGGGCGGCAAGCTCGCGGTGGCGCTGGAGCGCCGCCACCCCGGCTTAGCCGACGGTCTCATATTGCTGTGCCCCGGGTTTTTTCCGCGCATCTATCCGAGCATTTGGCAGCGCTTGCGCATCGTCTGGGCACGCTTGTTCCGGCCGCGCAAGCTGTTCCCGGTCCCGCTTAATGATCCCGCCCTGTTCACCGCCAGCCCGGAGTGGCAAGAATTCTTGCGCAACGATCCTTTGCGACTACACAAGGCGACCGCCCGCCTGCTCATCGAAAGCGTTCGCCTGGATCGTTATTTGCGTGTCGTTCCCAAATACGTTCATGTTCCGGTGTTGCTGCTGCTCGCCGAGCAGGATCGCATCATCAACAACGCCAAGACGCGGCTATTTGTCGATCGTTTCCGGGCCAAGGACAAGCAGATCATCGAATATGCCGGGGCGCACCACACCTTGGAATTCGAGGCTGAACCATGCCGGTTTCTTGCCGACATCAAGGCTTGGCTTCTCCAACGATCGGACGGGACCGCGCCATGAATCGTTGGCACGCCTTTGGGCAATTGATTCTGGCGCGGGTGCGCGAGTTTTATCGCGAACCCGAGGTGCTGTTTTGGGTTTACGGCTTCCCTTTGATTCTGGCGACGGTATTGGGAATCGCGTTCGCGAGCGCGGCGCCGTCGCCGCCGGCGGTGGACGTGGAGGGAACGGCCGGCGAGGCGCGGGCCGAGGCGCTGGCGGCGCCCTTGAAGGAAGCGGGCATCACCATCGCCTTTCATTCTGCGGTAGAAAGCCGAGCGCGTTTCAAGATGGGCAAGACCGATCTTGTCATCGTGCCACAGCCATCGGGCCGTCAATATGTTTACGACCCCGCCCGCGATAAAAGCGTCCTGGCCCGCTATTGGGTGGATTCCGTCCTGGAACGCGCCGAACTGCATGCGGCGCGCGGTAAGGGAGGAACCGATGGCGAGACCACCGTAACCGACGACACCATCAACGTTCCAGGTAGCCGCTATATCGACTTTCTGCTCCCCGGCCTCGTCGGCATCAACATCATGGGAGGTGGCTTGTTCGGCGTCGGCTTCGTCCTCGTCGATATGCGCGTCCGTAAGCTATTTAAGCGCTTGATGGCCACGCCGGTGCACCGTGGCGACTTTCTCCTGGCGATTTTAAGCGCACGCATGCTGTTCCTTCTCCCGGAGATGCTGACGTTGCTTTTGGTCGGCTGGTTTTTCTTCGGGGTTCCGGTCAAAGGCTCATTGCTGGTGCTGTTGCTTGTGATCTTGTTGGGGGCATTCGCCTTTGCGGGCCTCGGCTTATTATTGGGTTGCCGGACGGAAAAGACGGAGTCGATATCCGGGCTCATCAATTTGGTGATGTTGCCCATGTACCTCTTGTCCGGTGTGTTTTTTCCGTCGGAGCGCTTTCCAGAAGCCGTGCAACCGTTCATCCGCGCGCTGCCGCTGACCCAGCTCAACGATGCCTTGCGCAAGTGATGCTGGAGGGTGTTGGACTGAGCGCGTTAGTGGTTCCCCTAGGTGTCCTGACTGCCTGGGCGGTCATAACCTTTGTCTTGGCTCTGCGGTGGTTTCGCTGGCAGTAGGCTGTTATCACGGACAAAAGTTCGACTTAGGTACAAATCCTAACTCGTTGGCCCATTTTGGCTTGTGATAGGGCGCTTTTTTAAGTGGAAGTTCTTAATAGAATGGTTTGTCCCAAGAACCGGGGCTTATTTTTCGTCAAAAAGCCTTGCGTGGCACCACCGGCGGTGTATCATTACTTTGTCCCGCTGGATGATGATTTCGGTGACTGGGCGACGCCGAAAGATTCGACGGCGGGACATTTTTTTTCATCTCCAATCCTACCTCTCTTACCATGGATGAGTTTCCTCCGCTCGATGAGGCCGGTGTGGCACCTTCCCCCTTGCCCCTGTTCAAGGCTTGGATGGAGGCGGCCGTGCAAGCGCAGCTGCCGGAACCCAGCGCCATGACCTTGGCCACCGTCTCGGCGGCGGGAGCGCCGTCGGCGCGGATCGTCCTTTTGCGAGGCTTTGACGAGCGCGGTTTCGAGTTTTTCACCAACTATCAGAGTCGCAAAGGCGAAGAGTTGACCGCCAACCCTCAGGCGGCCCTGGTCCTTTTTTGGGCGCCGTTCCAGCGGCAAATACGCATCGAAGGGCGTGTCGAGAAAGTGAGCAGTCAAGAATCCGACGATTATTTTGGCAAAAGACCATTGGGTCATCGCCTCGGCGCCCACGTCTCGCCGCAGAGCCAGGCGATATCGGGACGGCCGTTTCTCGAAGCACGCATGCGCGAACTGGTGCGGGAATATGAAGGCAAAGACGTGCCACGCCCGGCCCACTGGGGCGGCTATCGCGTCGTTCCTGACGTCGTGGAGTTTTGGCAAGGCCGACCGAATCGCTTGCACGACCGGCTGCGCTTCCGGCGGACGGACCAGGGGGTGTGGCTCATCGAACGATTGGCGCCTTGACACCATTTTTGGTTTAGCCGCGACGCGCAGCGGAGCGCGGTGGGATGACGCCCGCGCTCCGCTGCGCGTCGCGGCTAAACAACCAGGGCACGCCCTAAAGCAACTGCGTGAGCGGCTTGGCTCCCCGGTCGACGATGCGGATGGGCCGGCCGATCGGCGTGGTGTTTTGCTTCTCATGATCGATGCCCAGGATGCGGCATACCGTGGCCATGAAATCGAGCGTGGTCACGGGTCGTTCGACGACCGTGGCTGCCTCGGCGTCGGTGCGGCCGATCACCTGGCCGCCGTGGATGCCGCCGCCGAACATCGCCAAGGACCAGGCGCGCGGATAATGATCGCGGCCCGGTTGGGCGCCGCGCTGGTTGATGCGCGGCGTGCGGCCGAATTCGCCCATCCAGATCACCAGGGTAGTGTCGAGCAGTCCTCGATCCCGTAAGTCGGTGATGAGCTGGCTCATGGCCGGATCGACCTGGCCCGAGAGTTGGCTCACGCGCGGGAAGTTGTTTTGATGCGTGTCCCAGCCGCCGAGCGTGACCTCGACGAACGACACGCCGGTCTCGACGAGCCGCCGGGCCAACAGGCAGCCCTCGCCGAACTTGCTGGTTCCGTAACCGGCGCGATTGGCGGCCGGCTCGTTGGCGATGTCGAAAGCGCGCATGCCCTGATCGCGCATCAGTTGCACGGCCCGCTGGTACGTGGTTCGGTGCGCGGCGCTCGCCGGGCCGGCGTGCGTGCGATGGAAGCCGGCCTCGAGTTCGTCCAGCAGGCTGACGCGATTGTCGAACTGATTGGTGGGCACCAGCGACCGCAAGTTTTCGACGCCCCGTGCCGGATCGGCGACGACTAGCGGCTGATGCCGAGTGCCGAGAAAGCCGGCGCCATAGCTGCGATTGCCGATCGAGACGTAATTGGGCAGCGGGCTGTCCGGATTGCCCAGCTCCTTGGACGCGATGGCCCCGAAGCTCGGATACGCCAGCCCGCCCACGCCTTCCTTGTAGCCGGTGTGCAGATAATACTTCGCTCGGCCATGGCGCCTTCCCCGGTGCTCATGCTGCGCACGAAGGCGCCATGGTTCATCAACTGCGCGAACCGCGGAAAATGCTCGCTGATCTGGATGCCGGGGACGTTGGTCTGAATCGCCTTGAACGGCCCTCCCTGATCCGTGCCCGGCCTCAGGTCGAAGGTGTCTTTGTGGCTGGGGCCGCCGTCCATCCATAACAGGATGCACGCTTTGGTGCGCGGGCGGGTTTCGGCGGCGCGGCTGGCAAGGACATTGAGCCAGCCGGAAAGACCGGTGCCCAGAACCCCGGCGGCACTCAGCTTGAGCATATCGCGGCGAGATACGCTGGTGTCGAACATGGTCTAGCTCCTCGGTGTAGCATTCTAGTGGTTGAAGGCGAATTCGCTGGAGTTAATCAGCACCCAGAGAATGTCGTTGTAAGCGGCCCTGCGCTCGGCGGGGTCTGATTGGTTGACGAAGCTCAAAAGGCGGCTCGTTTCCTCCGCGCTTGGCCGGCGCGCCAGGGCATGGAGATACAGGTGCTCGATGATCTTGCTTGGCAGGTTGTTGCCGTCCTTGAACGCCTGAGCCACGGTCGCCCGCGTGTTGTTGAACTGACCGGCATTCATCATGCGCAGGGCTTGCGGAATGCCAACCTGATATTCCAGCGGATCGGTCCCCTCCTCGATGCGGAAGAAGGCGAGGAAATTGTCACGCGGATTGAAGATGGCTTTTTTCCCCGCCAGCGGCCCTTTCTTGGCCGCGATGATCTTGTTGGCGAGCGGCGCTCCCACGACGCTGGTGAGCGAATCGTAAAGCTGTTCCGGGCTAAGCACGCGGACGACCCGGTGGCTCAAAAACTTGTCATCAGCCTGGTTCGCGGTCGTGGCCTGGCTGGAACGCTGGTAGGTTTCGCTGTTGCAGATGGCCCGCAGGATGATATTTGACGTCGAAACCGCTGCTTTTGAACTGCTCGGCGAGCATTGCGAGAAGCTCGGGATGCGTGGGCGGATTGTCCTGGTGCATGTCATCGACCGGATTGACGATGCCGCGGCCGAAGAGGTCGTACCAGAAGCGATTGACCATGGCGCGGGCGAAAAAGGGATTGTTGGGCGAGGTAATCCAGCGGGCCAGGACGGGCCGATACGGCTCGACGCGGTTGAGCTTGGGTGCTTCGCCTTGCAGGAACTTGGCGGGCACGATCTTGGCCGAGTCGGGCAGGGCTTGCTTCTTGCCTCCCTTCTTGACGACGGCTTCGGTGATCCCGACCGGGACTCCCTTTTTGGCGGCCATCTGCGGATTCATCGTGAGCTTGGTTTTCATGAAGAAGGCAGCCATGCCCCAGTATTCCGTCTGCTTCCAGTCGGTGAACGGATGGTTGTGGCACTGGGCGCACTGAAGCTGCACGCCCAGAAACATGCGGGTGACGTTGTCGGTGATTTTGTCGACCGTCGAGTTATTGATGAAGTAAGCAGTGGCGCCGTTGTCATCGATATTGCCCGTCGCCGTGAGCAGCTCATAGACGAGCTTGTTGAAGGGAACGTTGGCGTTGAGCTCCTGGGCGAGCCATTTTTGCAGTGGCTTGTGATCGATGCGGCGGTTGTTGTCTTGCGCGGGAGCAAGAGGCCGGACCAGGCTTCCGCTTGCGATGTGCCAAAACGCGGGTCATTCAGAAGCTCGTCGATGAGCTTGGCCCGTTTGTTGGGATCGGTGTCGCCGAGGAAGGCCTCCACTTCCGCAGCCGTGGGAATGACGCGCACGAGGTCGAGGTAGACGCGCCGAAGAAACTCGCTGTCGTCGGAGCGCGGCGATGGGGTCAAGTTTTCCGCCGTCAGGCGCTTGGTGACCAGATCGTCGATGTGCTTGGCGAGTTGCGGTGCCGTCAACTTTTCGCCCGCCTGCAGCGGGTTGGAATTCGCATAGAGCGAGGTCAAGATGAACAAACAAACTGCCGCGATGAACAAATTCGATCTGCGTGGCGGACAATCACGAAGCGGTGGACTTTTATGTGGAGTGATCATAGTTGGCTGCTTCCAAGGAGCCGCGCACGCAATAAGCGGGAGTTGTGTCGTTGGGCCAAACCGCTTACTTCGTGCGCGGCTCTTTAATGTGCGGGATCATTAACATGCCGTAAGGTGTGGTTTTAATCAGGTAAACCGCTCAGCACTGTCTACCATGTAAACACCAGCAGCGGCGCAAAGTTCCGACATTGGCGCGGTGGCGCCGCCTGTTCACGTCAGCAGGGCGGCCAGGCCATGGGCCGACGGCGTCTTGCTTTTGCCCGGCTCTTTGGCAGTGAGGCTCCGCGAGTCGGAATCCGATCGGATGGCGCCGTCGATGGCATGGCGGAGCGATTCGCCCACGCCGCGCTGCCGGATGTTATGAACTTTCTGGCGGCAACGATTGAACGCATCCACCACGCGAGCATCCCACTGTGTGCCGGCTCCCTCTGTAATGATTTGCTCGACCTTGGCCAGAGCCATGGGGTCGCGATAGGGCCGTGCCGTGGTCATGGCGTCGTACGAATCCGCCACTGCCAGGATGTGCGCGAGCAGCGGAATTTTTTCGCCCACCAGGCCATCCGGGTAACCCCGGCCATCGTACCTTTCGTGATGGTACAAGACGCCGGGCAACAGGTTTCGAATCTGCCGTAGGTCCGCCAGGATGGCGTAGCCGATGGTCACGTGCTGCTGGATATGCGCCTGCTCCTCCGGCGTCAGCTTGCCGGGCTTGCTGAGCACTTCGTCGCGTATGCCGATTTTGCCGACGTCGTGCAGGAGGCCGGCGAGATAGATGTCGCCCAGTTCGCTGGCATCCATGCCCAGTTCGCGCCCCAGCTCAACGGCGACGCGGGCCACGCGCTCGCTGTGGCCGAAGGTATAGGAGTCCTTGGCGTCGATGGCTGTCGTCAAGGAGCGGGTCAGGCCCACAAGCAATTCCTTGAGCGCCTGGCAATGCCCGAGGCCGCGTTCGTGCAAGCCGATCAATGATGCGAACGGCATGAGCAGCGCCGCATCGCTTTTACGAAACGTCGCGGCCGGAGCGCCGCCGGCGGCCGGTTTTTTGTTGAAGGCGATGACCCAACCGATGAGATCCTGGTCGATTACCGGCAAAGCCAACAGGTTGGCGATGTCGGGAAAGCGGCCCGCACCCGGCTTCTCCTGGAAGCGCTCATACAGAATCGGCGCCTGGGAGACCGGGTTTTCGTTTTTGGCAAGGAGCGCAGCCACCTGGCGATAATCGACAGGCGCCAAGGCAGCGTCACCTTGAATAGTGACGGCATTGTCGCTGTTGCGCGGCACCCATACCAAGGTCGTCGCGCCCAGCGAGGCGAAGGCGCCCTCCAAAATGCGCTGGATGTTCTTGGCCGGATCTTTGTCCAGCCGAAGGCGGCGCGTGACATGATCCACCGCTAACAGCGCCTCCCAGGCTGCCGAATTTTGGTTCGCTTGCGGCGCGCGGGTCTCGCTGGGAGAGCCGCCTTTGAAAAGTTGATCCGCAAGCCGCAGGCGATCGCTCACGGCCTGAAGCCACTTTTCGAGCATGAGCAATTCACGCCGGCTTTCGGCAGGCGATTTCGCGATCGCTTCCAAAGCGCCGGCCGCGACCAAAATCGGCTCGCGCGCATCGTAAAGAAGCAGCGCCAGCTGGTAGCGGCCATCCGGGCCGGGCGCGACCCGCAGCCGTCCGCTCGACGCCAACTCGTGAACGGCCGCCAAATCGAGAGTGGTGCCGGCGCCGTGTCACTGGCGTTCTCTTCGCTCTTTAACGCCGCGCCGGTTTTCGCATTATAAAACTGGAACGGCACACCAAACTCGTCGCGTAAGACGACGGCCAGCGCCCGGACTTGCTCCTCCAGGGAGAAGCGCCGTTCGTGGGTTTTGCGTTTTTCTTCGGTCGCTAACATCGGTTGTCTCCCTCTGCCGTAGGTTAGGTTTCCAACCTGACACACTCGAAATAAATCACAACTCAATTTGCACGCCGTGCCTTTTCCGTCGTCAATAACTCACGCCACTTCGGATGACTGCGCAGTGCCGCCAGATCGTCGTCGCTGGTGAAGATGTCTCGGCCATAGCCGCGTTCCAAGGCCGCGCTCAAGAGTTCCACGGCGCGTTCCCCAGACCAGCGGCCACCACGGGGTTGCTGTTCTTGGCTGCCGTCAAGCCGTAGACGCAGGCAGCGGCGTAAAGCGTGGCCGCGCTCGGGTCTGTCTTGACGCACCAGTCGATTTCCTGGCGCGCCAGTTCCCATTCCGCGCGCTGCGCGAGCACGTCGGCGCGGCCGCGGCGGGCTTCAACGAAGCTCGGATCGACCTCGATCGCGAGCGTGAACAACGTCAGTGCCTCTTGAGAGGAACGTGCCTGGGCCGCCGCCAACATGGCCAGCCCATACAACGCACGCGGATTGCGCGGTTGCCGTTCGAGCGCTTTGCCAAATGCCTCCCGCGCTTCCTTGGGCAGAGCGGCGGCTGACGGCGAAACCGTAGGCTAACTGCATCGGGACATTGCCCGGATCGCGCTGCCATGCCTGCCGGAACGCGGTATCCGCCTCGTCGTGCGCGCCCAGCGCTTCCAGCGCCAAACCGCGACCGGCGTAAAGGTTGACATCGTCCGCGCCTGTATGCGCCGCTTTCTCCAAATCGGTCAGCGCCAGCGCGGGCCGCCCCGTGTCCAGGTGAACGAGCGCACGATTCAAATACGGCGCTCGTCAAATCCGGATCGCGCTCAAGCGCGAACGTATAATCGGCCAACGCCTCCGCTTTTTTGCCGAGTTGATCCAGGACGTTGCCGCGATTGAAATAGCCCCAGGCGAACTCCGGCCACAGGGCGATGCAGGCGTTAAAATCGCCCACGGCTAGGGCGTGCTCGTTGACTTCGACGTGGCAGATGCCGCGCTGCAACCACGACCAATAATGGCGTGGGTTGAGGCGCAACGCATTATCCAATTCCCCGATCGCTTCCCGATACTGGCGTGCGAACGCCAAGGTGGTGGCGTGCCAATAATGATCGCGCGCGCCTGCCGCCGGCAACTCGCGAGCTTGGGCGTTCGCTGCCTGGCTGCCCTCGTCGTCTCCAAGCTGCGTTCAGATAATATGCCCGGTCATCCCACAAGGCGGGGGAAGGCGCCAGCCCCTGGATCGCTTCCGCGCGGTCGACCAGCTTGAGGCGCTGTCGCGAAGGTTTCCTGGCCGCTTGGCTGTTGACGGTTTTGATAAGCCCGGCCACGCGCCAACAGGAGAAGCACTTCGCGCACATCCTCGGCCAGCAGGCGTTGGTCCGAAGGCGCCAACCGCTTCCAGTCGCGATGCTGTTGCCAATCGGCATCTTCCAGAACGCCGTCACGCCCAGCGCCTGCTCGCAGGCGGCGATGCCCTCGGCGACGTGATCGTGCCGGTCCGTGGTCGTGTTCACCAGACACAAGGCACGCTGGTGATCGAACTCGAACGCCTGCTTGCGCTGCAAGCGCCTCGGCTCCTTCGGCTTCATAGGCGCGTGCTTGCGACGCTTCGAGCTCCGCGCGGGTGCCCATCAAAACGCTGGCCCCGGTCAGCAATAAAAAGGCGGCCACACCGGTGATGGCCGAAGACGCGGTGAGCCGCGGATGACGGCGGGCCCATTTGCCGGCGCGTTCGCGCCAACTCAATTCCGGCGCGTGTTGGAGCGGCCGATCGTCGAGGAAGCACTGCAAGTCCTCGGCCAGTTGCTCGGCTCGTTGGTAGCGATGTGCCGCATCGGGGGCCAAGCATTTACGGGCGATGCTTTCCAGGCTCCAAGGGACATCGCCGCGTTGGCCGCGCAAGCGACGGCAGGCTGCGACTGCGTTCGACGGCCATCGCTTCGATAGCGCCGGCAGCGGTGAATAGCTGGCGCTTTGATCGAACGGACTCTTGCCGGCCAACATCTCGAATAGAACCATGCCCAGCGAATAAATGTCGGCGCGCTGATCGACTTGCCGCGCCAGCGCGGGATCGCGCTTGGCCAGGGCGCGGAGGTGCTCGGGCGACATATAGGCCACGGTCCCACCCAAGGTCGCGGCCGCCTGGGCATTGCGGGTCTGTTGGGCGAGATTGAAGTCGAGAAGCATCGGTTGGCCGTCGGCGGCCAGCAGGATGTTGGACGGTTTGATGTCCCGGTGGAGCACGCCGCGCGACATGCGCGTGCTGCAAAGCCTCGGCCAGGCGAGCGATCAGCCATACCGCCGTTTGAACGTAGCTGCGCCCGCGCAACGCTTCGAAGCGCATCATTTGGCTGCGTCCCGTGGGACGGCTCTCCTGAGCCGTCCATCTTAATGGGCGGCTCAGGAGAGCCGTCCCACGTCGGGCTTTGGACACTCACCAGGGCTTCGACCAATTGAATACCAGACAGGGGCCGCGGGCTTTCCGTCCACAGTTTCCGCAAGACGCAAGAAAGACTGGCGCCGCCGAAATAAGGCATGCACACCGCGCGAAGGCCGGCTTTAGCGTCTTCGTGAACCGAGTAGATGGGCACGATATGCGTGTGCTGCAACTGAGCCAACGTTTGCGGCTCGTCGCCTTCGATCGCCGATACTTTGAGGACTACGGGCCGGTCCGCGAGGCCGAGTTGCTCCGCCAGAAAGACGCGCGCAAAGGCGCCTCGGCCGAGCTCATGGCACAGCCGAAATTCGAAGACCTCGTCCCCAACGCCCGGCAGCGACAATTGCAAGCTGCCCGAACGATCGGATTTGGCCGTGCCGGGCGCGGCGAACGATTCCAACAACGCGTGATGTTGCAAAAGGCGGGCGAGTGAATCTTTATGCTTGGGAAAGCGCTGCTCATATTCGGTCAACAGGGCATCCGGGCTCGCGTGCCCTGGGAAATCCGGCGTCAAATCGGGATCGCTGAGTTTCCCCTGATCGGCCAGCGCTTCCTGGCGCTGCAAATAATCCTCGAAAAGCAAACTGGCGGCATCCGGATCATCCCCCGAAGCGCCAGGCCAGCGTGCCAACAGGTCTTCGGGCTTGGGCGGACTATCCTGCTCCCAGCCGGCGCGAGCTCGGCCAGCAAGTCGCGTTTGAGGCTGCGCAGTTGCGCGAAATCCGAAGGTGGTCCCTGGGAATGCCACGCGCACGATTGGCTGATTTGGCCATCGTGCGAGGGCGCAGGGTTGGTCGAATCGAGGGGTTGAGTCATGGCATCAGTGGGGGTTGCCTGGGTGGCACGCCCTGAGGTTCTCCAAGGGCGTGGGTATCGAAAGCAAGATCACGCCCTTCGGAGTCTCTCTGCGCGTGCCACCCGAATTCTTTGCGCCTGCCGCCCTTGGCCGGTCGAATCCATGCCGCGCGCCCATAAGGAAAAGAACACGCCGATCGCCAAAACGCGCTCCAGCTCGCTTGTTTTTGGCTGGCCGGCATTTCGGTTTCCGAAAAGGGCGACTGAGTTCCTTGCCAGCGCAGCCGCCGGCGCATCGACTCCTAGTCGGCCATATGGTTTCTCCGGCTCGATCAATATCGATGTGTCGAAGTCGCCTACGGCGTCGTCACCGATCGGCGTTTCGGTTGACAAGGCAGGTCCGAGCGGCAGGCTGTTCCAAAGGAACAACATGTTTTTCAGCATGTTTTGCGTGGTGCTTTCGCTCGGAGCGGTTTGACCCGCCGGCGGTTTGGCCGTCTCAACAGGCGCATTGTCGGCTTCCGTTGTGGAACCGATTTGAAGAGACAAGATCGCCAGGCGGACGATGCCGTCGCTCAAAATCGGCGAAGGAGCATGGGCGAAAACCTGGTCAAAGACGTCCGGCCCCGCCGGGCCGTGATTGCCGGTGACCGAGGTGCCGTTGCCGATGGGGCTTGCGGTGAGCGCCAAGAGGACGCTCGCCGGGACGGGGTTCCCGATTGGGCCGTGCGCGGGAGTGTCGATTCCCCCGCTGGGGCCTCCGGTGGTCGGCGCGGTTGGCGGTGTGAAAGGCGGCCGCACGAGGGGCGGCGGGCCATTGCCACCGTTATCCAGCAAGCGCAAGCGTATGGCCGGGGCCGCGCCGACGGTGAGAGGCGGCGGGCTCTCGTTCAAGAACGAATTGGCAAGGTGCACCTGGTAGGCCGCCCCGGACGCCCAAGAGTCGACGCGGAGCACATAATCGCTGCCCGCTTGCAAGAACGCCAGCGCTGCGATGTTGCCTTCACTGTTTACTTGCGAGACCGAGTCAACAATGAGGCCTTGCGGCAAGAGCAGCACCGTCTGGCCGGTGTTGGTGTTCTCGATGCTGAGCCAACTTCCGTCAGGCAACAGCGCTCCGGCGTCGGTGGTCTCCAGGCTTACTGTGAATTGCCGGTTTTGCAGCACCTGGAAGTGATAAAAGTCGGCTCCCTCAGAGTTGAATTGGCCCGTGATCGTGACGCCGTCCGCAAGATCAAACGGTGCCAGGACGCCCAGGTCTTGGGGGTGCAATTCATCGTTATCGGATTCTTGGTAGGAGGTGCCGTGCCCGGCCGAGGCCACCATGAAGTTGACGACGTAGTCGGTCGTCGCGCCGGTGGTGTCATTGCCGAGGAGCGGATTGCCCGCGACATCCGTGATCGCTGTCGTGGGATCGGATCCCGATAGATGCAGGGTGTAAGCGCCGGGACTCAGGCGATCCTGAAGCTGGAAAGTCGCCTGGTTGCTGGTGCCGTTGTAGTCAAGCAACGTGGGATAATACGTCGTGCCGTCGGCGGCCACGATGACAACAGAGCTCAGCGTGTTTTGCTGGGTGGCGAACGCCTGCTGCAAAAGGTTAACCGGCTCGCTGAATTGGACGACGAATTGTGCGGGCGGCGCGGGCAAGTCTTGCGGACCCAGGCCGGTGATCGCGACGACCTGCGGAGACGTATTGTCGCGTTGCACCTGGACATTCAGGACATAGTTTCCCCCTTGGAAAGCGAAACCGCCGAATGCCGCGCCGAGCGGCGCATTGGGATCGAAGGGAAAATCGCCGCCGAAGGGATCGCGCGAGTTGCCGTTGGCTGACACCGTCAAATAATAATCGCCAGCTTGCAGTCCCGCATAAAGGGCCGGGTCGTTCTGTAGCGGGTTGGCGATCGGACTGCCGGCGCTGGCCGTCTGCGGATTGCCCGTACCGGTGTTAAGCGTAACCAAGTGGAGATTGTCGCCGACCACTTCGAATAAGCTCAAGGCGGGACTCAGCGGCGAGCCGATGCGGCCCGCGAAGGCTTCCGCGGTCAAGGCGTAATTTCCCGCCCCCGTGACCTGGAAATGATAGACATCCACGTCGTTAGCATTGAAGGCGACGCCGTCCGTCGGGTCGTCGCCGATGGCGCCGGCCACTTGAGCCAAGTTCCCGCCTGCCACGTTTAGCTCGTGAGCAGTCGCCGGAGTGTTATCGCCAGTCGCGGCATTCGGGGTGCCTTCAGTGCCGGTTACCTGGAAAGTTGCGGGAGCGTTTCCGGCGACGATGGGCGTTCCGTTGAGGTCGGTGCCGCTGACGAGGACCTGGTACGTTCCGGGTCCCAGCGGTTGCGTCAAACTGACGCGCACTTCGTTGGCCACCGTGCTAAACGCCATGCCGGCTACCACGTTGTTAGAGCCTGACACATCGACGACTTGCACGTTGAGGCTCGACGGATCGACCGGCCCGCTCATATCCACGCGGATGAGCAAGGGTGATCGGTCGAAACTTGAGCCGTTACCGGTGCCCACCGGGTCGGGCGCGGCGTCGATGGCCAGCACCTCGGGCGAGCCGGCGGGTTCTATCTGAAGAGCGGAGGCGCTCAAAAGGAGTCGATAGGCTCCGGTGGCGCCGGCATAGCCGCTGCCCGCGACGAATGGATTGAAATAGTGGTTGCCGGCGCCGCTGACCGCCACATAGTAATCGCCGGCGGCGAGATCGCGGACGATGGGCGCGGCATCCTGGTCTCCGCCGGCGGCCTGGTCGGCCTGCACCAGCAGACGGTGGCCCAGTGGATCGTAAGGGTCGCTGCCATCGGTGGCATCGGTGTTATAGAGGCCGAGGACCGTGCCTTGCTGTTGGCTAAATGTGCCCAACGTCACTTGGGCGGCCCGGTCAAGGGCAAAGTGATACCAGACGACATCCGCGGCGCCGGCGGGACCGCCGCCGATATTGCCCGCGACGGCTTCTTGCGCCGTGGCCGGTGCGCCGGTTGTCCACTGCACCGGCAGTTGAAATGCCTGGTCCAAGACCTCGTGCGGGGCTGAATCCGCGATTGCCTGGAGCGAGGCCGGCCAAACAATGGCCGGCAAATTCCGATGTTCCAAGGACTCAAGCTGCAAAACCGTCCTGGAAAGACGGCGTGCCCTGAACGGACGCTGTCGTATTGCGCGCACCTGACACATAACACGTAACCTCCCCCCTGCCGCTTGTGTGGGTACAAGCGCGGTTATGACAAAACCGTAGCTTTTTTTTGGCCGGGAGGACGCTGTGCAAGGAAGAATTGTTAAAAAGTGCCAAATCGGTGCAAACGCCAAGGCGAGCCGGAAGCGTCAGCGCCCGGTGTGTACGAAGACACCGGGCGCTGACGCTTCCGGCTCGCCTTCGTTTTTAACTCACCGGCTGCAGCGAAAGGCAGCGATTCATGGCGAAATTGGGGACCGGTCCCTTGGGCCGATTCATGGCATGGCGCACCAGCTGGACGATGAACTCTTCATACGGAATGCTGGCTGAGCCCAGGCAGCCGGCAAATCCCGCGTGTGCGCTGATCTCCGGATTGGGATTCACTTCCAAAATGAACGGCCTGCCGTTGGGCTTCATGCGGAAATCGACGCGGGCGTAGTCGCGGCAGCCGAGGAGGCGATAAGCGTGCGTGGCAATCATGCCCAGGCGCTCGGCCATGCGCGGCGAGATGTTGGCGGGATACTTGGGCGGCGTCTTTTCGTAGTCGTCGGTGCCGGGGTTCCACTTGCCATCGTAAGTGAGGATGGGCCAAAAGCCGGGCTTTCCTTGAGGAAACACGATCTCTGACGGGGGCAGGTATTTGAGCTCGGGCAGCTCGAGCAAGGCGACGTTAAACTCGCGGCCGTGGATGAACTCCTCGACGAGGACCGGAGCCCCGTAGGTTTCCAGAATATATTGCACGCGCTGGTCGAGCTGGCATTGATCGATGCACACGCTTTCCTGATCCAGGCCGACGCTGGCATCCTGCTGGGCGGGTTTGACGATCACGGGCCATTCCAGATTGCACGGAGGACAAGGAAGCTCGCTGACGACCATGAAGTCGGCGGTGGGCAAGCCGGCACCGCGCAAGAGCGGCTTGGCCAAATGCTTGGCACGCGCCAGTGACAAGCGTATGCATCGGCGAGCCGGTGAAGGGGACGCCGCGCCACTGGAGCAGGCCGGCGACATAGGACTCGGAATCCGCGTTGTCGAGGTTGCCCTCGAAAAGGTTGAACACGACGGCCGGCTTGCGGCTGCCGCAACTCGGTCCACAGGACAGTGGGGTCTTGCTTGAGGCCCAAGAGCGCCGAGCGGAAGCTGCCGTCGGCTTCGAGAATCTCGGCCATGCGCAGCGCGATATCCACAACGGAGTGTTCGGAATCAGCGTCGGGATGATCTCCAGGCAAAGAAGGGTGATTGTAAAGAACCAAGACGAGCGGTGCGGTCATGGATGTTTACCTGTACGTGGATTTGATTCCTGTTGTTCTTTGTGGCGTTTCAGGGCGGCATCGACAATGGTTTCGATCAATTTCGCGTAACTTATATTCAAAAGATTCGCCATGATGACCAGATCGCTGTCATCGGGATTGAGGCCGGGCAGCGGGTTGACTTCCAGGAAATAAGGAATGCCGCCGCGAACACGGAAATCGACACGCGCGATGTCGCGGCAGCCCAGTGCAGCGAACGCCGCGAATGATGCGGCCTCGACGCGTGCCGTCACCTCGGGTGATAGCGGTGCAGGGCATTCGTATTTCACCAGCCGTTTATAGTCACGCTTGATTTCCAGGCTGTAGATGAACTGCGCGACCGGCGTGCGCGGCACGACGCGCATGATGCCGAGAATTTCGGGCGGGCGTTGCCGTGCATGCCGACGGTCAGCTCGTCGCCGTCGATGTACTCTTCGACCAAGATGGGTTGGTGATGATCGCGTCGCAAGCCGGTGACGACGTCGCTTAGATCGGCGATCTTGTGCACCAGGCACGGGCGCGAATGCCTTTGCTGGAGCCTTCCCATGCCGGCTTCACCATGACCGGAAACGGCCAACTTCCATGATTTGCAGGCTGACCATCGCCACCGTTTGCGACGGCGCGAGCAAGACACTAGGAGGCACCGAGACACCGGCGGCGGCGACCACGGTTTTGGCGCAGTCCTTGTCGAGGGTCAGCGGCCATGGTCAGCGGATCGGAGCCGGTGTAAGGGATGCCGAGCATTTCCAGGACGGCGGGGACCCGCGCCTCGCGCGAACGGCCGACGCCGTTACCCTCGGCGAAGTTGAAAACGAAGTCGGGCGGATCGGCCAAGACTTTTTGCAGCAACTCACGGCTGTCGCCGAGCAGGGTGACGTCATGGCCCAGGCCGCGCAAGACGGCGGCGATGGCCTCGATCGTGTGCGGGCTGTCGAACTCTTCCTGACAGTCGTCGGGCAGCCGATGCGATCGAGCGGCGCTCTTCAGGTCGTAGGTGATGCCGATTTTCATGCGGTTGTTTCATATAAGTAGGACGGATTGCCAACTCCGTCCTACTGAAGATAGTCATGCCGCCCGGCTCGAGCGACTCGGCCGCGATGACCGGCAGCGATAAAAGCTCCTCCATGCGGGGATGTCGGCGATCGCCGCAGCCCGTGCCGTTAGGGCTCCGTGATTCTCCTTGGCGAGACGACAGGTTGTTGCGGCGCCGGGCCATGCGCTCGTTGTTCTCGGGCATGAGGGCCGTCTTGGTCCCCTGCAAGCAGCGCAGCTGACGCCGCGCGTCGGCGTGTCGGCTGGATCGGTGTTCGGCTTGTCCTCCGCCTGGTAGCGGACCAGCATGCCTTCGTAGTTCCGCAGGACGACCGCGTCGTCGGAGGCGGAGACGAGGTAGTTGGGCATGAGCGGGATCTTGCCGCCGCCGTGCGGGCTGTCCACGACGTAGGTCGGAATGCCCAGCCCGGACATGTGGCCGCGCAGGCCTTCCATGATCTCCAGCCCCTTCCAGACCGAGGTGCGGAAGTGGCCGGCGCCGATGACCGGGTCGCAGTGGAAGAGGTAGTAGGGCCGCACCTTGATGCGCAGCAGGGCCCGCATCAGCTGGCGCATGGTTTCCAGGTCGTCGTTGACGCCCTTGAGCAGGACCGTGTGGTTGTTGACCGGCATGCCGGCCCGCAGCAGGGCCTTGCAGACGCGGGCCGCCTCCGGGCGTGATCTCGCGCGGGTGGTTGAAGTGCGTCTGAATCCACACCTTCTCCGCCGACGGCCAGCAGGTCGATCAGTTCCTGGTCGTACAGCTTCTGCGGCAGCGTCGACCGGCACGCGGGTGCCGATGCGGATGACGTCGACGTGCGGGATGGCGCGCCAGGTTGTCGAGGAAGAAGCTGCAGCTTGCTGTACGGGCAGCGTGAGCGGGTCGCCGCCGGAGACGATGACGTCGCGGATCTCCGGATGGTCGCGGACGTACTCGATCATGCGCTCGTCGTTGCGGCTGATGGCGTCCCAGCCGCCGCGGACCATGGTGGCCCGCTTGCGCGTGCAGAAGCGGCAGTACATGGTGCAGACGTGCGTGGTGACCAGCAGGGCGCGGTCGGGATAGCGGTGCGTCGAGGCCCGGGACCGGCGAGTCCTTGTCCTCTTCGAGCGGGTCTTCCAGCTCGTAGCCCGACGGGTTCCGCTTCCAGCGGGCGAGGTCACCGACTGCAGGCGGATCGGGTCGTGGGGATCGTCGGGGTCGATCAGCGAGAAGTAGTAGGGCGGGATGGCCAGCTTGTACTCGGCCTCGAGGGAGCCGATGGCTTCGAGCTCGCTCCGGAGTGAAGGGGAGCAGGTCGCGGAGTTGGCGGACGGAGCGGATGGCGTTTTGCGATTGCCAGCGCCAGTCGTCCCACTGGTGGTCGGGGACGTTGCGCCAGAGCGGATGGCGCCTCGGCTTACCGGGAGGCTCTTCTTCCTCATGGCCGTATTCCTTTACTTTGCTCACGCGCTGAGAGTCGAGCCCGGTACGCTCTTCCGTTTCGTTCATAAAATCAGGTTCCTCCAAATAGACTCGGATATCACGTGTGCGGTTGACTTAGCCTCGTCGTCTTGGTCGTTCGCGGAGTTAAGTCCGCGCTTGCGAGCGCCTCGGTCAGCTGCACACTCCCTTAGAGAAGGATACTAACCTCAAGTTCCCAAAAAACAATACCTACCCGACGCAATTCGATTCTTTTCCGCAATTTATTTCATCCGCGGGATTCGGAGCACCTCATCCCGCGGCTTGATGAGCTCTTTCAACTCCAAGCCGCGAGATGAGGCACTCCTCATCCTGCGGATCCATGCCCAAGACATCGCCGGGCACCTTGCGGCGCGCACAATTAGCTTGCATTTTTCTCGCCACTCGCCGCGTGCGCCTACTTTTTTTCGATCAACGTCTGCGACTTAACGACGGTGTTCTCATCGGGAAACGTGTGAAAGGTCGAGAGGAAAAGACAACGCGCCCGCGTCTCGGCGGCGACATAGCCCAGCGGAGACACAGCGAGGCGATGATTGGGTTGGAAGTTGTGGAGCAGGCCGCGCTTGGTGCCGTCCGCGAGGATCTCGCCATGCACGTGCATGAAAATTTCCGGCGGCAGCGTTTCGACTTGAAAGTTCATCTGGTAGGTGATGCCGTGGCCGCACGCCACCGTGCCCGCATGCTCGCCGCGTAGGCGGAAACTGAGCGGGCGGCGATCCTCGGCAAACGCCTGATCGACGTCGGCAACCTCGGTGAGCAAACTATCGGCATTTTTCCAGGTAATGAAGTGACCGGAGCGGGTGATGTGAATCGTGACTTCATAATCGGGGCGCTCGATGCGGCGCACGGCGAGAATGTCGAAGAACTCCGGGTGCAAGGGCCTTTCATAGAGCTGAAAGACCAAGTCAGCGACCCGCGGTCTTAAGGAATATACGCTCATGCCGCCACGCCTGGTTCCCAAGAGGAACATTTGCCGCACAACACATGGCGCGATTATAAGCAGGCGTTGTGATGTCCACAATCCGAATTGGCGGTGAGGGGCGAGTGGGGGAGTGGTGAGTGGTGAGTGGTGAAGGGCAAGGGCGGAGCGATTGTATTAACTCGCCACTCACCACTCCCCACTAATTCCAAACTCGCCCCTAATAGAAAAAGGGGAGAACAGCGTTCTCCCCCTCTTCGTTCCTTACATCCCCTTGATCGCGAGCGAAAGCCAAGCGCTGATGAAGGCTCCAGGCATCGGCGCCGGGCAGTCGCTGCGATTTAGCGACTGGCGATTGCCTGGGCGGAGAAAGTGAACGGCACGTTGGTCGTTTGGCCGCCGCGGACGGTGACATCGCGCGACTGCGCCACGGCGTTGCCATCGCGGTTGAGTTCCGCGCGGAGAGTGTAAACATAATCAGCATCCGTTTCGATGGCCGGCGTGAAGAAGGTGCGCCGCTCGGACGTGGATCGGGTCGCGATGCCATCGACCGTCAAACGTGCTTCGGAGGGAAGCGTGACCACGATGGTGGCCGCGGCGGTCGTTTTGGTTTTCGTCTTGGGGGGCGTCGGAATCTTTTCCGACTTGGGCATCATTTTGGGTTCCATGCCCTGAACTGGACCGCCCGGGACCACATAACCGCCCGCACAGCCGGGATATCCCCCCGTGCAGCCGACATAGCCGCCAGTGCAAACCACCGCCCCGGAGCAACCGCCATGGCAACCACCGCGATTGCGATGGAAGAGTCCGCCGCGTCCGCCGCCGCAGCAAGCCGGCGGGGGCGGCGACAGCAGACTGGAGCGCACACCGGAGCGCCCGAGCAACCACTGCAACCGCGCTCGCGGCGGTGCCGTCGATGCCGGCCGCCTTCGCAGCCCGTGCAAGCAACGACACCAGTGCAGCCGCCTTCGCAACCGGAGCAACCGCCGCGATGACCGAAGTCGGTCGCTTCCGCGCCGCCGCTCAGAGCCATCATCAACACAACACTGTACATTGAAAATCCTCCTGCAGGAAAAAAGGGAAAGCCAACCCACGCTCTATTAACAAGGCCTCACGGCCTGGAGCCCCTACGTTGGCAGCCTCACGCAAGCTTCGGATGCCAATCATTTCCGTTAACGAATAAACCCCGGGCGCCGAACGTTGCCTCATGCACACGGCGAGCCAAAGTGAAGATAGCTAAGAAAGTCCTAGCAGAAAAATTGGGTCAATTGCGGCAGATGTGGCATTTGGTTCTCCTTTACCAGTTGGGATGATGCTTTTGCACCGTGCATTCCTTCACTAGCTTACATTTTTTGGGATGCTTGGCAACATGGATAATCTGTATCGACTGATTTGACGCGTCGAGGTCTGGCGTGGCAGAAGCGCACTGCAAAAAAAAACGGTCTCTTGCATTCGCCGCAAGAGACCGTTTTAAAAATCATCGTGGCACGGCTGTTTCGAGCCGTTTGCACCTCGGACGGCTCAGGAGAGCCGCCACACACGCATTTCGAGTTTTAGCCAACGAATAAGCGCACGATGGCCACGGCGATCAACAGTAGCGCCAAGAGAAATTGCGCCTTGTAATACAGCGTGAGATTTCGCAGAGCGTTGCCGAAATGAATGGATGTGAAGTTGGTGTCGATCATGTATCGTACATCCGACGACGACGACAGCATGATTAGGCCCAGCAGCGCCGTTATCAGACCCTCGATAATGCCGAGAATGCCGCTGGGTGAGCCATTCACAAGGGTAAGGGCTCCGGCGGCGACGCCGACGGCAGCCAAAAGCAACAGAACGATCGCCACGAATTTCATCGCCAGCGCGAGTTTCGCCACCGTTGGGCGCTGCTCGCCGGTAAATTCGAGAGGTGCATTCGCATTGGCCATCGCAACAATCCTTTCTGAAACGAATGATTCAGAGACCTAACGAGGGATCATCAGGGCGATGCGGGCCACGAGGACCGCGACCAGCGCCAATCCGACGATGATCTGCACCCGGTAGAACTGGGCCAAGCTGGCGAGAGCATCGACGAGTTGGCCTTTGGTTTGCTCTTCCGGCGTCGTCAACGGGCGAATTTCGTTGGACGGACCTCCCAATGCCATGCCGAGGATGATGCTCAAGACCCCCTGCACCATCACCAGAATGCCCATTGGATTGCCGGACCCCAGGCGAAAGACGACAACGCTGGTGAGCATTTGAAGTGCGCCCAGGATGATAAGGGCGCCCACGCCCCAGCGAACATACCGGGCCAAGCCCCGAATCCCTTCGTTCTGATCCGCGGTAAGCGCCAACGGAGCGGTTTGCTCCGGCGCGACGGCTGCCTTTTGGCTCAACACGTCGTGCATGTGGATGTCGCCCCGCCTTACCGCGAAGAAATCGCGGACGGTGGGCATGCGCATCAGGACCCAGCCCAACGAGAGATAAACCACGACTTTCAGCACGACCGGCCAAGCCGCAGGGGCGCCGATTTGCCTGGCGAGTTCCATGCCTTGGCTCGAAGAGACCATCAAATAAATCGCGAAGGCCGCGTAGAGGACTTCCAAACCGATCCAGGCCAAGGCGATCGTGCGGGCCTGGCGATTGCCGGCATACAATTTATTCGCCAAAAGGAGGATCAGCCAGAAACCGATCACTCCGAGCAGAAGTCCGGGCCAAGAGAAGTGCATGCCACAGGTGATGACGGTCAGCGCCGCCTCCGTTGCCAAAACGGCCATGATCCCGCTGACGAAGCACTTTTCCCCTATTTCCAAGCGCTCTTGGTGCACCATGAACGAACTGCTTTCCTGAGAAAAACCCATGTTATGTCCAATGAAATAATTATGGATCAATGACTCACTCGGCGAGCGGGGGGCGTCAGCCCCCTGATTCTTTAGCCCGCCGATCCCTCAACCCTTCCCGATACGTTTCCCAGCCTCAACCCAAAATAAACCGCCGCCCCCAAGGCGATGAAGCCGAGCCCGGCAATCGCCTCGGTCGTCTGCCGGGAAAACATGTTCGTCAAGATATACATCGGCAAGATCAAATAGACCAGCGGCACCAGCGGATAGCCCCAGCAACGATAGGCGCGGGGCATGTCCGGCCAACGCTTGCGGAAGACGAAAATCGTCGTGACCGCCAACGTTTCGAAGATGACCGCGCCAAACATGGCAAAATCGGTGAGCATATCAAAGAGCGGTTTGTCTTTCGGTGGATTGAGATCGATAAGGTAAGCCCCGATCTCAAAGACGGGCAGCGGAAACTGAATCAACGCTGCCGCGGCCAAAACCAAGATGTTCGACCACAGCGCCATTACGGCAATTGCCAAGAGCGGCGTACGATAGGCGGGATGGATGACGCTGAGCCCCCGCGGCGCCAAGCCGTCGTCACCCATGGCAAACAACACCCGCGGACCAACCAACAGATTGCCGTTGAGTGCGCCGAAAACGGAACACATCACTGCGGCCGACGCCAGGACCGTGCCGATCGGGCCCACGAGCCGGCGGGCGAACTCGGCCACCACGGTCGTATTCTGCAGCTCGGCCATCTCATGCCGCGGTATGACCAGGTGATAGGCAAGGTTGGCGCCGAGATAAAGAAAGACGACGATGCCGACGCCGGCCAAGAACGCCACGGGAATGTTGCGTTGCGGGTTCTTTATTTCGCCCGCCGCCGGCGCCACGTTCATCCAGCCGTGATAAGACCACAGCACTCCGAGAAACGCGGTGCCCAGGTTGCCCCAGGAAAAAAGCGGGCGCTCGGCCGGCGGCGCGGATGCCGCGGATATTTCTCCCCAGAGGGCGAAGGGCAAGATCAGAATCGCCAACAGCGATGCCACCTTGACCACGGTGATTAATAGTTGCAGGCCGCCGCCCCAACGAACGCCGCGCATGTTGACGAGAGCCAGCACCGAAATCACGCCGATGGTCAAACACTGCCGTTGCCAAAAGGAAAGAACGTCCACGGTGGCCCCAAGCTGACGTGCTTCACGGATGACGTCATGAAGGGAGTCGCTGAAAATCGTGGCCAAGGCGGCGATCGAGGCGGCGCGAATGATCCAAAAATCCACCCAGCCCCACAGGAAGCCCGCCAGTCGGCCGTAACCTTCACGCAAAAAGACGTAATTGCCGCCCGCACGCGGAAACAACACCGCTACCTCGGCGAGTGACAGCGCCCCCAAGCAGAGCCAACAACCCACCCAAGACCCAGACCACAGCGACCATATCGAAGCCCGGCACATTCTCGGCGATCGACTTGGGCTTCACGAAAATGCCCGAACCGATCACCGTGCCCGCCACAAGCGCCGTCGCCGTGAATGGCCCCAGAGCGCGCAACAAGCCCCTATCGTCGTTTGTGCCCATGGACGCCTGTTGTACTCGATTTGGGGGACGCACTCAATATGCGTGGCCGACATCCGCCGGATTCGAAGTACCTCATCCGGCGGCTTGAGGTCCTCATCCCACCATATGCAAGCCGAGGGATGAGGTACTCCGAATCCCGCGGATAACACCGGTGTTCTTACAACAACTGCAAATCCTGCGTCCGCGGCAAATCATCCAGGCTTTGCAGACCAAACCATTCGAGAAAACGCGGCGTGGTGCCATAAGTCACTTCGCGCCGATCCCCGTCGGCGCGGCTGGACAACATGGACCAGCCCGCGCCGTATCACTTGCGCAGTAGACCACCGGAATCAGCCCCGCGCAGGGCGTCGATCTCCGTCTTGGTTGTGGGTTGGCGATAGGCGACGAGGGCGAGGACATCGACCGCCGCCGTGGACAGACGCGCTTCGCGCTGGCCGCCGTAAAGCTTGTCGATGGCGTTTTTATGCGACGGTCTGAGCGCAAGGATGTAACCCTCCGCGCCGGCCGTGATGCTATAAGGCCGCTTTTGCACGCGATATGCCCGATTCAACGTATCGACCGCCTCGATGAATTGCTCGGCCGAGAGCCCGCGAATAATCTCGCCTGCGCGCTTGGCCGTCAACGGCTCGCCGCCGACAAACAACAATGCTTCCACGATGCGCATCGGCGACAGCGGCGCCTCGTCGTCCGCGGCACCCGCCAAGGCCGGTGCGCAATTCTCATCGGCTAAGCGGGGAGTCGCCTTGTCCATCAGTGGCTCGACACTTTGGGTGCCTGCTCATGCGGCAGGAAAAAAACGCCGGTAATGAACGTCCCCGTCCACAGAACCAAAAAAACCGCCCCCAGGCTCACATGCCAGGCGCGGCGGCGTCTCAATCCCGTGATCAGCATGAAGGGCAGCAGTAGGGCGGCAGGCATGGAGAAACTCAGATGCACGCGCAGATTGCTCTGCGCCTGATGCGCGTTGAAATGCTCGGCAAACAGCGTTGGGCTCAGCACGCGGGCTACGACTTCCAGGCCCACCACCGCCAGAAACGTCAGCACAAAAAAGACGATATTGATGCGCCCGTGCAAGCGGTATCGTCCTCGGCCAAGCGCCACCAGGGATGCCCCAAAAAGCAGCGTCACCGCGATCACGGCGATTTTCAAGACAAGGATGATGGTTCCGGCCATGGAGGTGTTGGTTCCTGATGCATTATCATCAATAAGGAAAGGGCTGACCCTTCATGGTTGGTATCCGGCGATTCCCACGGCAGTGGCGGCGCGTTGCAGCTTATCGTCAAGCGTCGCTAAGGGTAAATTTCGGCGCAAGGCGAGCTCCAAATAGGCAGCGTCGTATGAAGTAAGGTTTTGGGCCCGGGCCAAGGCCAATATGTCTGACCAGGCACGTGAGTTAGTCTCATCGTCGATGGTGATCGGCAGGTAGCCAAGATGTGCCAGCCACCGGGTGGCTTGTGCCGGCGTGCTTCGTTTGCGCTTTCTCCAATAAGAACTGCGTTTGCAACTTCTAGCGGCCATATTGTTGGCACCACTGCCTGTGCACTCGGGAAACGCGCCGCAATCGCATCGGCGTAGGGACTAGCCTCATCCTTGAAATACCACGCTAAGCTCACCGAGCCGTCCAACACGAAAGTTTCCGACACTATTTTTTTTGCCATCGTCAATTTGCGCATGCAAGACCCGCGATCTAAAAGCGACGACCCTCATTAATTAAATCACGAATGGTTGTCGTACCTTCAAGGGTCGGGCCTTCCCGGTCTCGGACTTCCAACATCTCGCGCACTACTTGGCGGACCTGCGGCGCTGTTTTCTTAGGAGGCGGTATTAATTGACCGGCGGGCTTGCCACGACGTGTGATGAGGATTGTTTTGCCCTCCGCCACCCGATCTAGCAACTCGGCAAGTCTAGTTCTAGCCTCGTTAAGACCGATAGACTCCATTTTTTCGTCTCCACGCACGTTAAGTGGATCGCAAGCGTGTATTTCACACACCTATCCGGACGTCGATGCGCCGGACTGCCCGGTCCACGCGCTGCCGCGCTTGTTGAAACTCTCCCTTTATCATATCGCGGCTGAGGGCGCCGAGCTCGCGGAAGTAGCCGACTTGTTGGCGATCGCCGCGCGCCCAGGCACGCAAGCGTCGCAGCCAGGACTCGCCCCGAATAAGGCGGGCGAGCAAGCGGAATTGCCAACCCGGCCAATGCTTGGCGCAATAAGTCAGCAGCGAATGCCGCGTCACCAGCCGCAATGCCGCCGGAACGGCCCGGCTATGCAGCGGGTGATGATGAATCACAACCAAATTGGGATCATACCAAACCGACCAGCCGCGTCCGCCGGTCGCAGGCACAAGTCAACATCTTCATAATAGAGAAAGTATTCCTCATCCAAACCGTTCAAATCTTGCAAGCACGCCCGCCGCAGCAGCAAACAGCAGCCCGTCACCCAAGACACGGCACAACGCTCCGGCGTCCTTTGCACCTGATACTTACGCCGGCTGCGCGGCAAGACGAGCCGAAGCAAGGTCGAGACCAATGAAGGAAACCGCCCCGTCGAGAGTTGCCGCGCGCCGTCGCTGTTGCGCAAGTGGAAACCCACGATGCCGGCACGCGGATCATTCGCTTCGAGTTGGTTCGCCAGCGCCAGGACGCTGTCGAGAAAGCCTTCCGACAATGTCGTGTCGGGGTTCAGCAGCAAAAACCAGTCGCCCCGGCTGAGCCGGCAACCTTCATTGACCGTGCGCGCGAAGCCATGGTTGCGGTCCCAGCGACGCAACGACACCCCCGGCAGGCGGCGCAGCTTTCCGGCCAATGGATCGGTTGGCGAATGGTTGTCCACGACGACAACCTCCGCATCGCCGTCGCGCATCGCATCCGACGTCTGCAGTTGCCGCACCAGATCGTGCGTTTCGTGCCATTGACGATAATTCACCACCACGACCGATAGCCGCGGCGCTTTCAGTTCCGCGCGCGGGGTTTTTCTTTATGTTCCGCGGGTGACTGAGCCGGCAACGCGGCGGGCGCGTGCAAGGCCATCAACGGGCTCCTTCCCATGTAGGTTAGGTTTGCAACCTGACCGTCCTTCGCGCACCTCCGACGCCGCAGTATAGTTCCGCCACGCAAGTCGATGCAATCCCGTTCGGCACAACCCGCACAACCGGGCGCAGCGTTAAGCTTAAAATCACCATTTAATCCTTGCTAAATCGCCTAACCTACGCGGATTGCGCCTTCGAGACGTAACCTTTCTTCGGAGCCACGATCCACGGGATTCGGCGGATCGGATCCCGTGGCTTGAGAGCCTGAAATACAAGCTGCGGGATGAGGTACCCGAATCCCGCGGGTTCAATATGACCCGAATTACGCCGCGGAACAACCGCGTCCGTATAATGATCGTGTGTGCGGTGACTTAGATCGCACGCACGGCGCTATTTCGGACAGATTGGAAACCTGCCCCAGGTTATGAGGCCAGGCATTGTGAAAAAGGTTTTGTTGTTCTTACTGTTCGCCGGAGCGGTGCTTGCGGGAATCCTCGTCTGGTCGCACTTCTCACAAAACGCCTCGCTCACCGAAAAAAGCCTTACTTTCGCCGGCATCCAGTTCGGCAATATGGCCGACGTCGTCAGCGCCACGGGAGTCATTCAACCGCGTGAGATTTTCGTGGTCAGCACCGAAGTGCCGGGCATCGTCAAAGAGCCGCTCGCCCACGTCAACGACACGGTCTTGGAGGGAGCAGTCCTTGCCAACGTGGACGACGCCAAGTTTCAACTCAAGGTCGAGGAAGCGGACAACGGCGTGCGCACGGCCCAAGCGGCCCTGATGCAAACGGAAGCCGCCCTCGCCGCCAGCGAGATCGGCCTCAAGACGCAAATCGACCTGGCCGCCAAAGGCGGCTTCCGCTCGGAACGCGACCAGGCCGAGGCGCAAACCAGGGCGGCCCGCGCGGGCGTAAAGGTCGCCGAAGCTCGCTTGCGGGTGGCCCAAACCGGCCTCAAAGAGGCCAAGCTGGCCCTTGAGCAAACCCAAATCAAGGTGCCCGAAAGTAGCACCTCGGCCGGCTCGCGGCGCGAATTTCTCATCCTCGACCGCCAAGTGCAAGTCGGTCAAATGGTCGGTCCCCAGGGCTCTCCGCTTTTCACGCTTGCCGGCGATCTCGCCAGCATGGAAATCCATGCCCAGATCGCCGAGGGGGACATCAACAAAGTCAAAAAAGGACTCGTCGCCGTCTTCACCCTGAGCGGCTTCGGCGACGACGATCTCAATTTTCAGGGCACCGTCAAGGAAATTCGTCCGCTCGCGGTCAACGTCAAGGGGGCGGTTTATTATGATGCCGTTATCGACGTGCCCAACCGCAAAGACGCCGACACCGGCGAATGGCGGCTGAGGCCCGGCATGACCGCTTCCATCGATGTCATTCGCCGTGAGCATAAAGACGTTTGGAAGGTTCCCAGCGACGCCCTCAATTTTCAGCTCGATGAAGCGTATCAATCGGAAGCCGCCCGCGCGCGTCTCGCCCAGTGGAAGCAGCGTCCCGATCATGACCAATGGCAGACGTTGTGGACGTGGGACGCCGCGACCCGCAAGCCGATGCCGTTATTTGTGCGCATCGGCGGCACCAAGAACGGTGAGCGCGGGCTCAAGGATAGCGAAGGCAACGAGATCTTGGAGTGGGAGCAGGTGCCTGCCAAAGATGCGCCGCCGCGCGTGATCATCGCTGCGCCGCCCGCCCGGGCGCCCGGCTTCTTCGACCAACCCGCGAACATCAAAGTCTCCTGAGAAAATATCGCCCCGCGCCAAACCTTGTGGATCCTACATGGGCATCGTCATCCAACTCGACAACATCGCCAAAACTTACGACACCGGCGGCACTCCGGTGCGCGCGCTATGCGGCGTTTCATTGGCGATTTTGGCCGGCGAGTTCGTGGCCATCCGTGGCTCCAGCGGTTCGGGCAAATCGACACTCATGAACATTCTCGGCTGTCTCGATCGGCCCACCAGCGGCAGCTATCGACTCGACGGGCACGACACCAGCCGGCTCTCCAAAACCGAGCTCGCGCAACTGCGCAACCGCAAGTTGGGCTTCGTCTTTCAAGGCTTCAATTTGCTCAAGCGTCAAAGCGCCGTCGAAAACGTCGAGTTGCCGCTCGTCTATGCGGGGATTGGGCCGCGCCAGCGCCGCGCCAAGGCGCTGGCCATGTTGGCACTCGTCGGGCTGGAGGACCGCGCCCAGCACACGCCCACGCAGCTCTCCGGCGGTCAGCAGCAACGTGTCGCCATCGCCCGAGCGCTCGATCAATCAACCGGAGATCCTGTTCGCCGACGAGCCGACCGGCAATCTTGATTCGGCGACCGGCACCGAAATTCTCGCCGAGTTCGACCGCCTCAATCGCGAGCTTGGCCAAACCATCGTGCTGGTCACACACGATCCCGCCATCGCCGACCACGCCCCGCGCCAAATCAGCGTCCGCGACGGCCAGGTCGAAAACGACAGCTCGCTTTTGCCCGAGGGCCTGTTAACGATGGCGGACAGCGAAGTGTTCCTCCTCGACGGCACGGCCGGACATTGATTGGGGTTGACAAAATGCGTGCAGCGTCCAAGGATTAGAGGTTGATGCTAAAGAAATCCGCAATTTCTGGGCTGGTTTGGCTGACGGCACTTTCCACATTGATGGCCGGCAGTCCCCATTTGTCATGTCGTTGCCCCGATGGCAGCATCAAGCTTTTCTGTTTTGGGAGCGTCACTTCCGCAACCCAAGATGGCGCTGATCACAAATCTTGTTGCGGCGTCACGGCTCATAAAGTCTGCTGTCATGAAGAAAAAATCGCCGCGCGCCCCAGCAGAAGACCGGCGTGCCTGCCTTTACGGGGCATTCCTGCGAGAAAAATCTAGTGCAAGCCGAGGCCGCCGTTGTGGAAGGTGTCGGCCTTCTTGTGGATGCCGGCCTGAATTTTTCACTTAGCGCTTTGTCGATTTTGCCTGCCCGTCACTGTTGCACGCATCCAGAATGGTCTTACCGCTCTGCTGCACCATCTACCGATCGCCACGTCGTCTTCCAGCATTTCCTCATTTAACAAGAACCTGTTTTAAAGCAAGTCCGCACCACCGTTGACCTCTCGGGTTCATGGGTAAACCAGACCGCATCGAGATTGACGGCCAGGCGGTCTTCCTGTGCTGCTCCGGCTGCGCGGACGATGCGCGCGCCGACCCGAAGAAAATCCCCGACCAGATCGCCCAGTTCAAAAACGGCTTGAAGTAGGAGGTGCATCATGTCCGAGAATCGTCCCTTGGCGCCTCGCCCGAATTCCGACGGCCACCGCGGATCGCCGTCAAACATCCGTCCCACGACGCACAGCTTCGGCTGGCGAGTCTGGCTGATCTTCAAAACGATCCAGGCTCGTCTGCGTTTCATCGCCATCCTGGCGGCTATCGGGCTGGTGATCAGCAATTGGAATCTGCTGACGGCCTACTGGGAGAAATGGACCCGTCCAGCCGTGGAGGCCCAGGAAGCCGCCTCGCGCACGGAGTTCTACTGTCCCATGCACCCGCAGATTGTCCGAGCCAAGCCCGACAAATGTCCCATCTGCGGCATGTCGTTGTCCCAGCGCAAAAAGGGCCATGATCGCGCGGGCGAGGCGTTGCCTGCCGGAATCAGGCGTGTGCAGTCTGTCGCCCTACCGCATGGCCCTGGCGGGCATCCAGATTTCCGCAGTCGCCTACAAGCAACTGACCAAGGAAATCCGCACGGTCGGCTTCGTCGAGTTTGACGAGCGCAAGCTCGCCCGGATTTCCTCGTGGATCACGGGAAAAAGTCGGATCACCAAGCTGCACGTCAATGTCACCGGACAAATGGTGGCCAAAGGCGATCCGCTGGCCGAGTTGTACAGCCCCGACCTGGTGACCACTGTCCAAAATCTTCTCGATGCCCGCACCAACAAAAGCCTCGAAAACATGGCCCGCGAGCGGCTCCGTCTCTGGGGCATTGGCGACGACGAGATCAACTCGATCCTCAAGACCGGTAAGCCGATCACACGCGTGACCATCCGCTCGCCCATTAGCGGTCATGTCATCAAGAAGTACCAGGTGGAGGGCCAGACCGTCGAAGAAGGCGCCGCTCTTTTTGATGTGGCCGATCTGTCGACGGTTTGGGTCGAGGCCCAAGTCTACGAGGACGACCTGGTCTTTCTCAAGGACGCCGAACACGAGCACCTGCCCGTGAGCGCAATCGCCAAAGCTTTTCCAAACCGCGTTTTCAGCGGCAATGTCGCGTTTATCCATCCCCATCTTGATGCAAGCATGCGCACGCTGAAAGTCAGGTTCGACGTGGACAACCCGCACCACGATCTGCGGCCGGGCATGTACGCCACCGTGAAGCTCGAATTTCCGACCGCCCGGCTCGATCAGTTTGGGATTGCCTTACAGGACGATTTGCGCGACCGGGCGATCGTGAATGGATTGGCCGATTCCATTAGCGGTTCATTCGGCGGAAGAACGAGGACCGGAATCGCGCCCCTCCTGCAAGTGGCCGGCCGATTCGCTCTGCTCGCCGACGGCTGGGTGCTCGCGGTGCCGGAAAGCGCCGTGATCGACACGGGCAGCCGCAAGGTTGTTTACCGGGAGGCATGGCCCGGCGCCTACGACGCGGTGGAAGTGCAACTCGGGCCGCGCAGCGGCGCTTTCTATCCGGTGGTTCGGGGGTTGGAGGCGGGAGACAAAGTGGTGACCATCGGGTCGTTCCTGGTGGATGCCGAGACGCGGCTGACCTCTGGGGCGGCATCGACCTACTTCGGCGCCAGCGGCGCCACTCAGTCGGAGCGCCATGGCACGGGCCCGGAAGCGGCGGGGTCAGGAGACCCGCGCCGACGCGGGAGGCGGGGTCGGGAGAACCGCGCCGAGCGCTGGATCCGCGCCGGGCGCGGTCCAGCCTTCCAAGACCCTTGATGACGACGCCAAGGTGGAGGCCATGCTCGCGAAGCTAAGCCGCGTGGACCGGCGTCTGGCCGAGGCCCAGGGGAATTGTCCAATCCTGAAAAGCAATCGGCTCGGAACCATGGGTGTGCCGGTGAAACTCATTCTCAAGGACCAACCGGTGTTTCTCTGCTGCAAGGGATGCATTGAAGAGGCCCAGGCCCATCCCGACCAGACTCTAGCCAGGATAGAGAATCTCAAAGCCCGGACAAAGAAGTGAAGCCTCACCATGATCGAAAAACTCATCGAATACTCGATCCGCAATCGCTACCTGGTCATGGTCGCTGGCGGCGGCCCTGACCGTGTTCGGCGATCTACGCCGTGCTCAACACGCCGGTGGACGCCATCCCCGACCTGAGCGAGAACCAGGTCATCGTCTTCACCGACTGGATGGGCCGCAGCCCGCGGGAGATCGAGGACCAGGTCACCTATCCGCTGTCCCTCAAGCTCCAGGGGCTGGCCGGCGTCAAGGCGGTGCGCTCGTCGTCCGAGTTCAACTTCTCGATGATTACGATCATCTTCGAGGACAACGTCGGCTTCTACTTCGCCCGCGAGCGCGTCCTGGAACAGCTGACCCTGGCCAGCACCTTCCTGCCCGCAGGGCGTGGTGCCCTACCTGGCCCCCGACGCCACGGCCCTGGGCCAGATCTTCTGGTACACGCTGGAAGGCGGCGACCTCGACCCGGGCCGCTGCTGGGCCTTGCAGAAGTTCTACGTCGGCCCCGAGCTCAACTCGGTGCCCGGCGTGGCCGAGGTCGGCATGGTCGGCGGCATGCCGCAAGGAATACCAGATCGACGTCGATCCCAACGCCCTGCGCGCCTACGGCATCACGCTGGGCGAGCTGTACGACGCCGTGGCCCGCAGCAACTCCGCCGTCGGCGGCCGCGTCATCCAGAAGAACAACGCCGAGTACCTGGTCCGCAGCGTCGGCTGGATTCGAGGACACCAAGGACATCGAAAACACGGTCATCAAGGAGCGCGGCGGCACGCCGATCTACGTCAAGAACGTGGCCACGGTCCAGCTCGGCACCGGTTCCGCCGCAGCGTCTTCGAGAAGGACGGCAACGAGGTCGTCGGCGGCGTCGTCGTCATGCGCTACGGCGAGAACCCGCTGGCCGTCACCGAGCGGATCAAGCAGAAGATCCAGGAGCTGCAGCCGGGCCTGCCCCCGGGCGTGCACATCGTCCCGGCCTACGACCGCACCCGCCTCATCCACGGCGCCATCGACACGCTCACCGAGGTGATGTGGCACGAGATGCTCATCGCCAGCCTCGCCATCCTGCTCATCCTCATGCACTTCCGCAGCGTCTTCGTCATCTGCGTCACGCTGCCGCTGGCGGTGCTGTTCTCCTTCCTGATGATGTGGCTGCTGCGCAAGCTCGGCATCATCGACGTCCAGGCCAACATCATGTCGCTGGCCGGCATCACCATCTCCATCGGCATCCTGGTGGACCAGGCCATCGTCATGGTCGAGAACGCCACGCACCATCTCAAGGAGCATTTCGGCGACAAGAAAGTGACCGGCGACACGCGCGAAATCGTCATCCGCGCCTGCCGCACGGTGGGCCGGCCGATCTTCTTCTCGGTGCTGATCATCCTGATCTCGTTCATCCCGGTCTTCGCCATGAGCGGCCGGGAGGGCAAGCTGTTCCACCCGATGGCCTTCACCAAGAGCCTGGCGATGGTCGGCGTGGCCCTGATCTCGGTGACGCTGGTGCCGGCGCTGATTCCGACCTTCATCCGCGGCCGGCTGCGCAGCGAGGAGGACAACTGGATCGTCCGCAGCTTCATCAACATCTACAAGCCGCTGCTGACCTGGGCCTTGCCGCGGCGCAACTTCGTCATGTGGGCGTTCGCCGTGCTGCTGATCCTGGCGGCCGGCATGTTCCCGCTGCAGGCGGTCCTCGGCCATGGGCGCCGTCGCACCACGACTGGGAGATCGCTTTCTTCGTCGTCCTGGCGCTGGTGGTCGACGCTTACCGTGGTCTTCATGCGCGGGCTGCACTGGCAGCTCCTGGGCTTCGTGCAGCCTGGTGCTGCTTGGCGCTGTGGGCCTACCACTTCCCCAAGATCGGCGTGGAGTTCATGCCGCCCTGAACGAGGGCACGGTGATGGACATGCCGTCACCGTGCCGCGCGTCAGCGTCACGCGAGGCGGCCGACGACCTCAAGGCGCGCGATGCCCTGCTGCGCAGCTTCCCGAGGTGGAATCGGTCATCGGCAAGGCCGGCCGGGCCGACACGCCGACCGACCCGGCCCCGCTGGACATGGTCGAGACGTTCGTCAACTTCCGGCCGAAGGAGCTGTGGCCCAAGCGGGCCATGAAGTTCGAGGACGCCTCGCGGCAAGTGCGGCACATGGTTGGCGTCCTGGAAGAACGCGGCTACCTGCAGCAGGCCGGCGGCGCCGACGACCGCGACGGCCTGGTCAACGACGCGGCCATGAACGCCCTCAGCCAGCTTCGACGAGACGATGCGGGCCTGGCCTTGCAGCGCTACCGGGAGTTCGAGAGCGAGCTGGGGCCGGTGCTGACGCGCTTCGCTCGTGGAGGAGACGGTCCGCCGTTTCCGAGCTGCCGGCATTCTGCACTGGCCGGCAGGGCGTAGACGAAGAAGACGGAGATGGATCGCCTGGTCAAGAGACTCTAGCCCCGGATTACGGTCCGTGGCTGGCAAGAATCCGGCCCTGGAGGACGTGACGCGGCTTTGCCAAGAGCTGGCCCGTTATCTGGTCAACCCGGGCGCCTTAACGCAGCGGGATTCCGCGACGGGCGAACTCAAGGAGCTGGATCCCGCCGACGCCCTGGCGCTGCGCGAAGGACTTCTCGCCCAAGGTCGTCGGCGATGTCCATGAAGCGGTCGGCGGCCGGCGCAAGACCTTCGCCGGCGAAGTGCTCCAGGCGGTAAACGCGCAACGACTCAAGCTGTGGAGTGAATACGTCCGCCGCAAGGTCAACTGGGAGCTGTTCGACCGCGGGGTCGAGGCGTTCACCTGGGCCGCCCTGGAGGAAATCGGCCTGGGCGCCCGCAAGCTGCACCTTCTCGATGGCGCGCCACACGGCGACGAGTATGCCTCTTTCGTCGAACAGGCCGGCCTGGCCGGCAAAGGCAAGGACCTACGATTCCCAGGCATTGCAGCCTTTCATCGCCCTGCGCCAGGAGCTGGAGAAGCCGTTCGCGGCGAAGCGTCTTTCTGTGGCGGCGCCAGGGCGGGCCCAAGGGCGATCTGCTCCAGGAGATGGACACCGTCGTGCAGGTGCCCGGCTGGAGCAACATCTGGACGCAGCCGATCGCCAACCGCATCGACATGCTCTCCACGGGCGTGCGCACGCCAGATCGGCGTCAAGGTGTTCGGCCCCGACCTGGCAGACCATCGACCGCGTCTGCAAGGAGATCGAGCAGGCGATCAAGCCG
Organism: uncultured Planctomycetota bacterium; assembly: GCA_963750865.1. GTDB lineage: Bacteria > Planctomycetota > Planctomycetia > Gemmatales > Gemmataceae > CAVVSQ01. The sequence continues at coordinate 557,107 of CAVVSQ010000001.1, read as the reverse complement.
ATCGAGGGCGCCCAGGACGTGATCGCCGAGCCGATCATGGGCAAGGGCTACCTGGAGATCAAGATCGACCGCGAGAAGGCGGCCCGCTACGGCGTCAGCGTCGGCGACATCCAGGACACCATCGAGGTGGCCCTGGGCGGCAAGATCATCACGCAGACGGTCGAGGGCCGCGACCGCTTCCCGGTGCGCCTCCGCTACGCCCGCGACTTCCGCGAGGACGAGGAAACCGTCAAGCGGCTGCTGGTGAGCCGCGGCGGCATGGCGGGCGGCGGCCGGCACGCCGGCCGAGACGGGCAATGGTCCGCCGACGACGTCGCACGTCGCCGTCCCTGGCACGCCGAGCAACGGCGCCGCTTCAGATCCCGCTGGCCGAAGTGGCCGACGTGCGCATCGTCGAGGGGCCGGCGATGATCAAGAGCGAGAACGGCCGGCTGCGCAACTACGTCACGCTGAACGTCCGCGGCGACCGCGACGTCGTCGGCTTCGTGGAGGAAGCCCAGCGGGTCGTGGCCGAGAAGGTGCAGCTGCCGGAGGGCGTTCACCTGGAGTGGAGCGGCGAGTTCGAGCACCAGGTGCGGGCCGCCAAGACGCTGCGGATCATCTTCCCGGCGGTGATCGTGCTGATCTTCGTGATCCTGTACCTGACGTACAAGGACCTGGCGGACGCCGGGCTGATGATGCTGGCCGTGCCGGAGGCGCTGGCGGGCGGCGTCTTCTTCCAGTTCCTGTTCCCCAAGATCATGCACGGCTGGTCGGCCCCGCCGGTGGATTTCAGCGTGGCCATCTGGGTCGGCTACATCGCCGCCTTCGGCATGGCCACCGAGACGGGCATCATCATGCTCGTCTACCTGCGCGAGGCCATCGACAAGCGCGGCGGCCTGGAGAACATCAAGTCGCTGGAGGAGCTGCGAGCAGGCCGTCATCGAGGGGGCGGTCCACCGGCTGCGGCCCAAGCTGTTGACGGAAGGCGTGGCCATCGTGGCCATCGCGCCGATGCTGTTCGCCACGGGCGTCGGCAGCGAGATCATCTCGGCGATGGCCCTGCCGGTGCTGGGCGGCCTGCTCATCGCGGACGAAGTGGTGGACATCTTCTTGCCGGTGCGCTTCTACTGGGTCCGCCGGGCGCGCTGGCTCGAAACTTCAGCAACAGAGCGGATCATCGCGCGTGCTTGCGGTCAGCGGCCGGACGGAACCGGGAGCGATGCAGCCGGCCGCGTCTTAGTCGCAGAGGGTTGGAACGCCGATGCGGGCGTTCGGTGGCTCTTGAAGAGATAAAGGACCGCCGATAACTCTCTCCAGGGTGGCACGCCGCCGGAATAACTCCGCCGTCGCCTCGTAATACCGGTCGCGCAATCCGATCGCGTTTCGCTGTGCCTCGATGAGGCCCAGAAAGGGAACCTTGCCCGTGAGATAGGCTGCTTGCGCGGCTTTCACATTGGCGGCCGCGGCGGGCAGGATGTCTTTGTCGTATAGGTTCAAGATTTTTTCGCTTTCGCGAAGCTGCTCGTAGGCTTCCTCGACCTGCAAACGGACCTGGTCCGTCCGGTTTGCCAAGTCGGCTCGCTTTTGGGCGATTTTCGCCTCAGACTCATGGACGGCGGCATCGCGTTTTTTGAGCCGCATGGGAAGATTGACCTTGAAGGCGATTTGCGGCGCCAAATTGCGCATGGGGCCATTGCCCATGATGGTATCGTAAGCCGCCGACGCTTCGACATCCGGATAATATTCCCGCATCGCGAGCGCCAATCCGGCTTCCTCAGACGTGATGCGCTCCGCCAGGGCCTTCAGATCGGGTCGCCCATTGACGGCCAATGTCTGCAAATCCATTACCGGCGGCAACGAGCTTGCCTGCCAGGGTGGTTTGGCGGGCGGCGGTAAATACGACTGTGTCGGCAGGTGCATGAGCGTGTTGATCCGGGCCTGGGCCACTTTCCGCATGCGCTCGAGAATGAGCTTGCGCTCGTTTTGACGGCCGATCTCCACGTCGGCCTGAAGAATATCTTGTTGCGGCACCAGGCCCGTCTTGTAACGCGTCTCAGCGTTTTGCTGAAATTCTTTAAGAAGATTCAAACCCTCTGCGTTCACGGCGCCCGCTTGTTCCGCCAGATAATAATCAAAAAAAGCCAGGCGCGCGCCTTCCCTGAGTTGGATACGCGTATCATTCAGATCATTCCCCGCGGCGCTCGCCTCCGCTGATGCCGCCTGGCCGCGAAGTTGCAGCTTGCCGGGGAACGAGATTTTTTGGGACACCTCCACGCGATAGCCGGCATCGACTTGATTGGAACCCAGCGATGCCGGGGCCAGGGCGCCCATGAACATGGGATCGTCCCAGGAGGTCGCCTGCGGGACGCGCTCGGAGGCGGCTTGCCAGGCAGCCGTCATTTGCGCCAACGTGGGATTGCGAGAAAGCACCTGCTCGACCACGGCATCCGCCGTCAGCTCTTTCATTCCTTTGAACAAGTCCCCACCGGCAGAAAGTCCGTGCTGGACGTCGAGGTTTATAGCGGCTGGTTGGGGAGAGTAAACAATTGGAGCAGAATGGCGGCGTGCGCTCGGCCCCGGGGAAGGCCGCGCAGCCGGCTTCAAGCCCCAAAGCGATCATCAAGCATTTTCGAATTAATGCCTTGGCCGACTTGCCCATTCCCTTGGTCGGAGATTCCATGTTATTGTGCTTCTTCGGCAATGCACATTCGGATTCTTCAGCAAAATCGGCAGGATCGTCGGAAGGTTCCCCATTTCTTCATTTTATTGCGGTCCCCAACCGCTCGAACGCGGGCTCCTATTGATTGCTGTATCCGAGGTTGGCTGCCCCGTTTCCCTGTGCTGAGGCCTGGTTTTCTTTGCCATTGTCATGCCCAGCACTTTTCTTAAAATGGGCATAAGGTGATTAAGGTACGGATGACCCCTCCAGCCAATAGAGTAGACCGAGTGAATGCCCTCTTGACGCAACTCATTGCGCAAAAAATGATTAGGACAGATAGCTCAGCTGGTAGAGCGAAGGACTGAAAATCCTTAGGTCGCCGGTTCGATCCCGGCTCTGTCCATTTTGATTTGAATTACGGCTGCCCGAGCATCGTTAGCAGCCACAACAGAGCGCCCACGAAGGCGGGCACGATGATGAAGCCCATGGGAAAGGCGTGCTCGTGGGTTAGCGGCAGTTGCGGCTGCTGATCCATGGCGAATCCTCTGGCTGACGACTCGGATTGTCTCCTCTAAAGCAAGCTTAGATCATAAATCCGGCACAGGCCGCAATAGCCTCCGCTTTTTTGATGGCAATTCTACCCGTACTCGACATCCTCGATGGCGCGGTGGTGCGCGGCATGGGCGGGCGCCGCGAGAATTATCGCCCGATCGTCAGCCGCTGGACTTCTTCCGCTCGACCCATCGACGTCGCTCGGGCACTGGCTTCACATTTTGGCTTTGATGAATTCTACCTGGCCGATCTGGATGCGATTGCCGGGCACACGCCCTCGCTGACGGTTTACGAGGCGCTCCACCGTGCAGGATTCAAACTCTGGGTGGATGCGGGGATTCGCTCGACTGCTGACGCGGCGGCGCTGACGGCGGCCAATGTGGCGACGTTAGTGGCAGGGATGGAAACCATTGATGGCCCCGACGTACTCCAGGCGCTCGTCACCGAACTAGGCTGGGAGCGCGTCGTTTTTTCGCTCGACCTCAAAGCCGGGCAAGTGCTTGGCAATAAAGACGCTTGGCCGAGCGCGGAGCCGTTCGCGGTGGCGCAGGAAGCCGTGGCCAGGGGAATTCGCCGGTTGCTGATTCTCGATTTGGCTCGGGTCGGTTCGGGAGCAGGCACCGGCACTGAAGAACTCTGTCGGCGCCTTGCGGCCGCCCATCCCGACGTCCGCATCGCGGCGGGAGGCGGAATTGACTGCTTGGCGGACGTGCGCCGGCTAGAGTCGCTGGGTGTCGAGACGGTTTTGGTCGCATCGGCACTGCACGATGGGCGCGTTGTGGCGATTGACTAGGCAGGTGAGTTGTGGGACGGCTCTCCTGAGCCGTCCGGCGGAAGCACGGCTCAGGAGAGCCGTCCCACAAAATGCGCTCGAAACGTTTTCCAACGGTTCAACTCTGCAACTCACACGCGGCAGCTTGGCCGACGTTTTCCTCCACCTCGACGCGGAGGACGAGCGGGGTGAAATCGTGATGGCGTTTTAGTTCATCGCGCAGCCGCTCGGCGATGTAGCGGGCCAACAGCTCGGCCGTGGTGTTTTCCACGGGGAGTAAAACGCAGTCGCCGCGCGGGAAGACCCATTCGCGCTCACGGTAGTGAACGCGAACGCTGGGGCCGACTTCCTCGACGCGAATAAGCGGGTTTCGGGTCGGCAGCATCATATAGTGATCGAGTTCGTCGATGATGGGCTTGATGCGGCGTTTCAGTGCGATGAAATCGAAGACGTAGTGGTTCTCATCAAGGTTCCCTTCAATTTCGACCTGCGCGCGATAGTTATGCCCATGCAGCCGTTCGCACTTGTCGCCCTCATAGCTGATGAAGTGCCCGCTGCAAAAGACAAAATGGTCCTTGCTGACGCGCACTTTGAAACGTTGCGACATGGCACTCCCGGCGAAAAAGATGTTGGCTGCGGCGGCTATTCATAAATTATCAGAGTCGGCTGGACTTGCAACTGACGTGCCGGGTCTTGGCATGGCTTTAGCAAGAACGCCCTACTAGGCGATCGCTATTGCATAGGCTCTGAACTCGCACAGTTCAGCCACGGGACAACCCCAGGGTCCTTTCATGTTTCGACTTCTCGGAGTCGCGATCACGCGCTATTGGCTGGTGATGATCGCCATTTGGCTGGGCTTATTGCTCGGAACCACCTGGCTGGCTCCCTCGTGGGACGTAGTCGCCCAAGATTCCGATGTGGCCTTTCTTTCCGAAAACACCCCTAGCCGGCGGGGCGACGCGATCTTTCAGAAAGCCTTTCCCGAGCAATACGCGGGTTCGAGCATCGTGTTGGTGCTCACTCGGGCGGATGGTCCGTTGCAGGACGAGGATGAATCATTTATCGAGCAAATCCTGACGCCAAAGCTGCGCCAACTTGTCGCGGGAGACAAGCAACTCGCCAACAGCATCTCGCGCATCCGCACACTAGCGGAACGCGGTGCGGGGGCGTTGCTCGTCAGCCCGGATAATCGCTCGACGCTGGTGATCGTGGACTTGGCCGTTCCATTTCTCGATCCGGGCGGCAACCCCGCCGTGCATGCGGTCGAAAGCGTGGTCAAGACGCTGCGCCAACAAGGCGCCCTGCCCAAGGGATTGCAAATCGAAATCACGGGCAGCGCCACGGCGGGGCGGGACTATGCGGTGGCCCAGATGGACAGCGTTCATGCCATCGAGCTTTGGACCATCGTGGCCGTGATCGTGCTGCTTTTGCTCCTCTATCGGGCGCCGCTGGTTGCTCTCATTCCCCTGATAACGGTGTACGTGGCGGTGCAAATCGCGCTGAATTCCTTGGCGCTGATGGGTGAGGCACATCTCATCAACCTATCGCGGGACGTGCGAATTTTCGTGACGGTCCTGTCCTATGGGGCCGGCGTGGACTATTGCCTGTTCCTCATCGCGCGTTATCGCGAGGAGATGCACAACGGACTGGAGCCGCGCGAGGCGATGGTTCATGCTGTTAGCCGCGTCGGCGATTCCATCACCGCGATGCCGCGACGGTGATTTGCGGCATCGGAGTGTTGGCATTCATGCAGTTTGGCAAAGTGCGCGAAGCAGGCTTGGTGATTCCGTTCGCGCTCTTTATCGTCTTGTGCGGGACCCTGACATTCAGCGCGGCGCTGTTGCGCCTGGCGGGCTCGTGGGCCTTTTGGCCCCACCACGATGCGCCGCGCGGCGCCGGCGAGGCGTTGGCGCCGAGCTTTTGGCGGCGCGTGTTGGCCTGGGATATTTGGGAGAAGATCGGGCCGGTGCTGGTCCGTTGGCCGGGACTCATCAACCTGGCCACCATTGCGGTGATGGTTCCGTTTGCCGTGGTTGCCCTCGTGCATTACCAGGACGAGAGTTACAACCCGATCGGCGATTTGCCGCGGGATGTGCCGAGCGTGGCTGGCACGAAGGCGCTCGAGCAGCACTTCCCTCGCGGCTTTCAGGGGACGCTCACGCTCTTTTTGCGCAACGACCAGGTTGATTTCAGCGGGATCAAAGGGAACGACCTGATTAATGAATTGACGCAGAAGATCAGCAAAAACCGCGGTGCATTAGGCATCGCCGACGTTCGCAGCGTTGCCCAGCCGCTCGGAATCACGTCGACGGGCGATGCGGCCCAAGAGTCGTCGACGCTGGGCCGGGCCGTCGTGCGCTCGCGGGCTTCCAAGTATTACGTGAGCCGCGTCAAAGGGTGGGCGAAACATTTAACGCGACTCGACCTGGTGTTGGCTCACGATCCTTTGACCCCCGAAGCGATCGGAGCGGTCAAGCGGATCGAAGCGGCGATCCCCACCTATCTGCCGAAGGAGCTGCAAGGCTCCGAGCTTAACTATGCCGGCGGCTCCGTGTCCATTCGCGACCTCGCCGTCGTCAAGTCACGCGATTTGGAGCATGTGGAAATCTTCGTGCCGATCGTCATATTCGTGCTGCTCTGGATCGTGCTGCGCCGCGTGGTGATTTCTCTCTATCTGGTATTCAGTGTGCTGCTGAGCTATGTGGCCACGCTGGGGGCCACGTTTCTTATATTCTGGGCCCTCTATCCAAACACTTTCACGGGCCTGGATTGGAAGGTGCCGATCTTTCTGTTCACGATTCTGGTGGCCGTCGGCGAGGATTACAACATCTTCCTGATGACGCGCATCAAGGAGGAACAACAGACGCATGGCCCGGTGCAGGGAATCGTCGTCGCCCTGGCACGGACTGGACGGGTCATCTCCAGCTGCGGCTTCATCATGGCCGGGACGTTCGCGTCGCTGCTCTCGGGATCGCTGTTGGCAATCAAAGAGTTGGGTTTCGCGCTTTCGTTCGGAATTTTGTTGGACACGCTGGTGGTACGGCCGATCCTGGTGCCCGCGTTCTTGATTTTGCTGGAAAGCCGCTTGGGAACGCCGGGGCGTTTCGTGGCCCTATCGAAGACTCCGGCGCCGAGCGCGGACGGTGTGTTTCACGAGGGGCCCAGGGCAGGGCTCCAAGCGCAAGAGCCGCGCACGAAGTAAGCGGTTGGGCGGTGGCGTCCATCCCGCACCGCTTACTTCGTGCGCGGCTCATTAGATGCGCGAGGTTGAGGGTGAAAGGGAATCTGTAAGCGCTGGGCCCGTGGCGCCTTCGCCTCCAAGTCCATGTCGAAGGGCCTAAGCGGCGTGTTGCCCGCCACGTCTTCCAACCGGCCGCTTACGACGAGGCGATAGTCGGCACTTTGCCAGGGCTGGTCAGGCACCCACGTCCATGACTTCTCGTCCTTGCCAAGCGAAGACTTGCCGGTGACGGCATGCCCGTCCGCGGTTTGAATGGTGAGCAGACGTTCCAGTGATTTGTGATCGATGGGCTTGGGCAGTTGCACCCCGATCGGCTCGGTTGTCCCGGCAAGCGGTGAGACAATCTTCCAGACACTCAGATCGATGCGCGTGCGATCTTCGGCCGTCGTGTGAAACTTCTTGCTGAAGTCGATGCCCAGCTTGCGCCCATCGGCGTCCGCGACGGAGCCGCGGACGACGAAGGTATAGTCGCGGTCGGCCACTAACACCGGACCGAGAACGTCGCGCAAGACGACGCCCCATTTGATGCGGCCCGGATGGATATAGATAATCAAGACTTGGCCGGTCTCGTCCCAAAGCTCGTCGGTGAGCCAGGCATCGGGAACGACATTGCCGGCGGCGTCGAGGATCTCGATTTGATTGAAGATTTCCTGGCCGCCGCGCATCGGGCGCGAGAAATAAATGTAAAACTTAAGAAGGTTGGCGGGCAACACGTCCGCCGACGGCAAGATTTTCAGCACCGTGGCAGGCTTGCCATCGTTGTCACGAGCCGGCTGATAATCTTTGACAACCACCAGACCGCCGGCCTTACCGAAGAAGGCGCGATACGTCTTGCCGGCTTCGAGCCCATAGCGCGGCGAAAAAATCAGATCGGCGTCGTCATGGCGATAGTTGCCCAACATGGGCGGGCCGACCTTGCCGCTGCGCCTGTCCACCAGGCAGAGACGTAGCCACGATTCGCCTTGCTCGACGGTGAGTATGCCAGGGGGAAGGCTTTTCCGCCGGGCAGCGCTCAGCGGGGCGACGACTTCGACAGCGCCGCCGGGTCCGGTGCGAAAATGCAATTCACTCGCCGGCTGCGCGAGAAGAAAACAGCATAGATAAGGTAGAGTTTGCATGGTCGGCACCACGAATGGGTGGCACGCCTTGAGGTACTCCGAAGGGCGTGTGTTCGTATCACGCCCTTCGGAGTACGTCAGGGTGCGCCACCCGAGACGATTTACCAGCGGACGACCGCCGTGCCCCAGGCGAGGCCGGCGCCGAAGCCGCTCATGACGACGAGGCCGTCGGGCTTGAGCGCGATTGCCGGCCAGGGCTTCGTCCAGTGCCAGCGGCACCGAGCCGGCGGAGGTGTTGCCGTATTTCTCGAGATTGTTGAAAACGCGGCTGCGCGAGATGTGCAACACGTCGATGGCGGCGTTGATGATGCGGATGTTGGCCTGGTGCGGAATGTAGAGATCGATGTCTCCCGGCGCGAAGCCCGAGTGCTTGAGCACGTCCTGGATGGTGTCGCAGAGGATAGCGACGGCCCAGCGAAAGACGGCCCGGCCATCCATGTGCATGAAGTGCAGGCCCTTGGCGACGAGCTCCGGCGTGGGCGGCAGGCGGCTGCCGCAAGCGGGCCGGCTGAGCAGGTCGCCCCCCGAGCCGTCGGCGCCGAGGCTGTAGCTAAGAATGCCCTGGTCGGGTCGGCCGCGAGTCAGCAGCACCGCGCCGGCGCCGTCGCCGAACAGCGGATAGGTTTTGATGTCGTTGGGATTGACGACGCGGCTATTGCAATCGCCGCCGATAATCAGCGCCAGCTCGCTGGCGCCGGAGGCGACGTAAGCCGCGCCGGTAATAAAGGCATACATGAAGCCGGCGCAGGCCGCTTGCAAGTCGAAGGCGGGGCAGCGCAGCCCCAGCTGATCCTGCACCAGGCAAGCCGTGGAGGGAAACGACATGTCGGGCGTGAAGGTGGCCAAGACGAGCAGATCGATGTCGGCGGGATCGACCCCGGCATTGGCGATGCAGCGCTTGCCGGCTTCGCGGCACAGATCGCTGGTCGCTTGATGGGCCAGCGCGTGCCGGCGTTCGCGAATGCCGGTGCGTTTGACGATCCAATCCGAATCGAAGCCGAACCGCTCGTGCAGATGATCGTTGCTGACCACGGCATCGGGGACATAGCTTCCGGTGCCCACCACCTTCACGCCCGTAAGCGAGCGACAGCGCGGTCTGGCGGAGGGAATGCGTTCTTCACTCATGAGATTCTAACGCTCAAACCGGCCCGGCGACGAGCCGGCAGGAAGTCAAAGTAAAGAGGCAGTATACGATTTTCACGGCAAGTCCGCCACGTGCTCGAGGTATTGAACCAGCGCCGCGAGGGGGTGCTGGTTGTAATCCAGCGCGCAGATTGCCATCCTGGGCGGAAGCATGGAAGGCCCCGACCAGCGCGGGACGATACCACTCGGCAAAATGCTGGGTGTTGGCCTCCGCGTATTGCAACGTCGTCAAAAATTGCAAGCCGCTTTCCAGCGCCTGCTGATAACGCTGATAATGCTGCACGTCGCCGGCTGAACGTGCCAAGCGACAGCCGGACGCCAAGCTGAGCACCGCGCCGGCCGAGCCGATGTCGGGCGCGATGCGCCGTGGCTTTCCCGTCAATCCACGTTGGAAAGCCTCCGACCCAGGCGGCACGGGCGGGATCGACCTGCTGATATTGCAAGGCGCAAAGCCAATCGTTCATTTCGAAGACTGCCGCGGCGTAGCTTGGCTCCTTCGTCAGCAAATAGGCTTCGGTATAAGCGCCGCTGTGCCAGACGGGCATTGCCATGTTCTTGTGTTGCCGCCAATAGGCGAGGTAATGCTCTTGGGCCTTACGGATCGCCGGCAGTTTCCACGCCGCGGGCCGGCTGCGTTGGCTGAGAACGATGCCATAAAGCGCGGGCCCCGGCCAATGCTCGACCGCCTCGGCGCGCCGGCTTTCGGACATGGTGCCGCCATCGGCGTCCCCAACTTCGCTGACGTTGAAGGAGCCGTCGGCCTGCACTTGCGCTTGCAGCAAGTTCGCCAGCTGGTCTGCCTTGATCCAGGAGATCGGCGGCGGGATTGGGCAATTCGTGGATCGCCGCCAAGATCAGGCCGGCACTAAGCAGCGGATTGCCCTGGTGAATCGGCACGTTGCGGATGGCTGAGTTCTTGGCATCGACGCTGGTTTCCAGGAGCAGCGTCAGCAGGGCTTGCTTGGCGATGGCCGCCGAGCGGTCGTCACTGTAAAAGCGCGCCGCCTGCGCGAGAGCCAGGGCGGCGCCGGCTTGGCGGACGTAGCTATCGCCCTCCATGGGCACGCGCAAATCAGGCAGAAAGCCGGCGATGAAGCGACCGTCGGGCTTGTTGCGCGCTGCAGCCATTCCATCGCCCGCTGGCCGCTCAAGTAAAAGTGCCGCTGCTGCACGCTGAACTTTGCTAGGTCGCGCCGTTTGGAGATCGGCTGGGATTTGTTCGCATCCGGCGCGTGGACGGCTGTCCTTGCAAACCCGAGTGAGCCGCCAAGGCGAGACTTGCCACGACAATCGTTGCGAGAAATACTGGTTGCCGCATGGCCTTGGGCCTCCCTGCCCAACGTGAAAACTGCCGGGCAAGTATAACCGGGAGGTAAGAAGTTGAGCAATGCCGGTTGCCCGCGGTCACCAACTCGTCCATACGAATCGAACTGGCAAATCTTTACTCCGAAGGAGTTACATAACAAAGCCCAGGGTCGCCCGGCCATACCGTGCAGCGACATCATCGCTAGCACAACTGGCCGGGCGCACCCTGGGTTCGCATGCAAAGACGGGGATCTACCCCGAAGGGGTTGCATAAATAACGAGCCGCGCGGCATCCGCCTCTTTGTGCAACGCTTACAGGGTAGACCGTCATATATGGCGTTCCTACCCAGGGTGCGCCCCGCGATGTCCCGCGTGGCGTTATGATGTCGCAAGGCTTGGCGGGGCGACCCTGGGCCATGGGATTTAACCCCTATCGGGGTAAGAATTCGCCTTTTTTTCTCGACCCCATTGACCCCGCGGTTACGATGCTTCGTTGGCATCGAACGACTTGCGTTCCTCCGGCGTGGCCAACACGGCGGTGTCGGTTTGGTCCCGCAATTGGTCCATGAGGGCTTGCGAATAGCGTTGGCCGGCCTCCTCATAGGCGTGGTCGAAGAACGAATCGACGTAGATGCCGCCTTTAAAAGACTCGGTCGGAAAGGCATAGCGCACGACGGAGCGAAACTCCGTCACGGACGGGCCGGGGTTGAAGGTGACGCACGCGACGTAATAGACGCTGTGCGGCTTGTTGGTGAGGATTTGCACGATGTGCCCGCTTTTCTCGCTTTCTTTGAGAAGCTCGGCGTTAATCGTGTCCAGCTTAGGAATGCCGGTTTCGATGGGTTTCTTGAGCTTGTGCAGGCTCAGGAGTTCCTTGGCCATGTCGTCGCGCGGATAAAGAAAAGTGTTCTTTGGAATTTGATACGGGCGTAGTCGCGCGCGCCTGACTCGAATGCCCGCGGGATGCTGCCCAGCACGCGCTGCGGCTCCATGTCGGTATAAAGCGGCGCCAAACCCTTGAGGTTGATGATGTTTTTCTTGAGTTCCAAGGCTTGCACTTGGAGGACGGGTCCGAGGCCGACTTCCGACTTTTCGAGGGCATCGGCGACCTCCTTGGCTTTGGGCAACGCCTTGGTTTCGCCGGCTTTCAAGAACTTCCAGGCCTGCTCCACGCGCTCGCGTACCCCGGCATCGGTGAACTGGGGAATGCGGCCGACGTTGTCCTTGATCTTCCAAAACAGAATCGGCGTCTCAGCCGTCTCAAACAGATCAATGGTCTGCGGCGCTTTGTTGGTTTCTTTTTCACCCAGTCCTTTTTTGGGCGTGACTACCGGAGGCCACGGTTTGGCCTTGAAAGTAGAGCCGGCCACCGAAAAGCTCTCCGTGGCGTCAAAGAACAGCTTGTAGAAATCGCCTTCCTTGAGCTGGCTTTCCGGATTGAGGCTGCGCCCTTCAGGAATGTTGACGTCCGCATTATAGCCGCGCTCATACGCTTTATAGAGCGGCTGCAATTCGGGGGCCTTGGCGATGGTGAAGCGGTTGTAGAAGTCCTTCGTCTCGCGCAGGTCAAGGCCCAGCTGAGCGAGGTTGTTGCGGAAATAGCGCTGGTACTTGGCCTCGTTGCCGACAAACTCATTCAGCTTGCGGCGCAAGAGGTTCATATCGGCGTTGACCCATTGGCGCGCCTGGCGATGCTCGAGCATCTTGAGCAGAGAGTCATGCACCACATCGAGCGGGAAAAACTTCTCCTTGTTGAGGGAATTGAGCATTTCAATGGCCGGCAGTCCCGAGCCGGTCGCTCCGGAGAACACCACCGTCGCATAGAGCGGAGCGCGTGCCTTGGCCTCCTCTTCCTGGCCGAGCTTCAGTTCCTTGGGGTGGCGAACGATGCCGAAAGCTTCATAGGAAAGGGGTGCCGTCAGAAAGTTGCTCGGCTGCGCATAGGCGGCCACCCATGATGCGGCTGCTTCCGGGTAAGTGCCGGCCAGCTTGGCAGCCATGGTCAGATAGGCGTCGCCCTCGTTCCATGCAGCCGTCAAGTAATTGGACCGCAAATTGCTGCGCGATGCCTGGATGTTCTGATAAAGTTGTTCCAAAACCGCACGCTGCGCCAATTGACCGCCGATGTAGCGTCCCAGCAGCGCCCAGGGCGAGGAGGGGACATAAACCGCCGGCGTGGCTTCCAGGAGCAGTGCGGTCTTGGACCACAATTTGAACTTGGGCGAATTGGGATCGCCGACCACCAAGCCGATGCGCGTGCTGGTGGGAATCTCGAAGCCGGGCGTCGGGGACGTGGGATCATAGCGATCCTTGTAATGAGCCTGGAACAGGCTTTTGAGATCGGCTTCCGTCGGCTCGGGCACATCCTTGACAAAATCCTCGACATCCACAGGAACGAGGGAAACATCGAACGTCGACCGGTCGGTCTGGAAAGTGTCCCATAGCATCGCTGGGCTCAGCGGAATGCGGACTTCCTTCATCGACTCCATGTTGAGCTTTTCGGCCTTGCGGCGATAAATGTGCGCCGCGGTCGGCGTATTCAAGCGCCATGCGGGCGATGCGCACGCGGAATTCATCGTTGAGCGCCTGGATGATCGCCGCCTCCGTGGGACTGCGCTGAGCGGTGGCGCAGAGTCGCGGATAATCGCGTAGAGCAATTCCTTGTTGTTGGCGTTGAAGATGGGTAGCTGCACTTCGAGGTTAAGCAGATTCTGCACGGTGTCGGGCAGAAGATTGACGCCGAGCCGGTCCGCCTCGTGGCGCCAAACCATGAAATCGACGAGCTCGTCGAGCTTGACGCCGGTGTCGAAATAGCGCGGCTTGAGATAGCGGCGTTCCAAATCGGCTTTGCGTTGCGTCAGCTTGGGAATCTCTTTTTGCCGCTGCTCGGGGGTAAGCTTTTGGCTTTGCAAAACCGCGTCAATATCTTTGATCGCGAACTCACAGGCGCGTTTCACGAACTCGTTGGCCATGTTCCGCTGGTCTTTGAGGTCGTGCAGATCCTTGGTGGAGACATTGCGGCCATTGACGCGAGCAATGGGGTTGCGATCCCCCTTGTGGAAGATTTCGAGCAACCGCTGGCTGAGGTCGCCGCCGACGCCGGTGCACAAAACGAACGTGATCATGGACAGCAAGAGGACGGTGGCCATCCAAAAACGCTGATATTTGCGAAAGCTGGTAAAGGGATTGAAAGCCATGTCATTCCTCAAGTTAGGACGTCTTGTCCAGTGGGATCGGCGCCTTGGCGAACGGGGGCTGGGGTTGACACCCCGCGCAAGCATGTAGTATGGGTGGTTGATGGACCTGCCCCAAAATAGCGATTGTAGTGAATTTGAGGGTTGACACAAGACGAGGTGGGGTGGGGTACAAAACAGAGCCACGGATGGAGCACGATCAATCACGGATAATGTGCGGTCGGATGTGGAGAATGGTGCCAAATTCTATTGTCTTATCCGTGTTTCATCGGTGTTCCATCCGTGGCTAGCGAATTGAGGGCTATCATTATCGGGCGGCATCTCTTTTTGGTGGCGCCTCCTCTAACCCCTTGACGTTCCATCGTAAACTACTGACAACGGACAGCAGCAAAGAGGCAACGGGGGGCCATGACGTGCCCGCCTATTTAAACGAGGACATCCATCGTGGCCAAAGGAAAGAAGAAGAACCTGGTGATCGTGGAGTCACCGGCCAAGGCCAAGACCATCAATAAATATCTTGGCCCCGATTACGAAGTCGTCGCCAGCAAGGGGCATGTGCGCGATTTGCCCAAAAGCCGCTTCGGCATCGACATCGAAAACGGCTGGATACCGAAATATCTACCGCTCAAGGATCGCAAGGACGTTCTGGCCATCCTCAAAAAGCAGGCCGAAGGGCGCCGACATCGTCTACCTGGCACCCGACCCCGACCGCGAAGGCGAAGCCATCGCCTGGCACCTCAAGGAGTCGCTGGGCCTCAAGGACGAGAAGACGCGCCGAGTCGCCTTCAACGAAATCACCAAAACGGCGGTCCACAAGGCCTTCGAGTCTGCCGGCACCATCAACATGGACCGCGTGGCCGCCCAGGAAGCGCGCCGCTTCCTCGACCGCGTCGTGGGCTACCAGCTAAGCCCGCTTCTGAGCCGCAAGCTCGCCCAACACCTGAGCGCCGGCCGGGTGCAGTCGGTCGCCGTGCGTCTGATCGTGGAGCGCGAGCGCGAGATTCAGGCGTTCAAGCCCGAGGAATACTGGAAGATCGCCGCCCTGTTACGCCCCACGGCCTTGCCGGCAGCAGCTACCGGGACAAAAACAAAAGGCAAAGCCAAGTCCAAGGCCGCGCCGAGACGCCGACCGAGGCGGACGGCGAGCAGCCGGCGAAGCCGCGAGAAGCCGCCTCTGCCCGAAAACGCTTTTCTGGCCGAGCTGGCGGAGTGGAACGGCGAAAAGTTCAAGGCCGACAGCCAGGAAAAAATCGATCCCATCGCCGAGGCCTTGCAAGCGGCGAGCTATGCCGTCTCCAAGGTCGAGCAAAAGGATCGCCAGGAGAAGCCGCCGGCCCCGTTCACCACCAGCACCCTGCAGCAGCAGGCCAGCTTGCGGCTGCGCTATTCGGCCAAGCGCACCATGATGACGGCCCAGCGGCTTTATGAAGGCGTCGATCTGGGAACCGAAGGTTCGGTCGCGCTCATCACCTACATGCGTACCGACAGCACGCGCATCGCCGACGAGGCGCTGACCGCCTGCCGCGCCATATTAAAAAGGAATACGGCGACGCCTATCTGCCGGAAAAGCCGACGCACTATGCCGCCTCGAAGGACGCCCAAGGGCGCCCACGAAGCGATCCGGCCCACCGATGTGGCCTACACCCCGGAGCGCGTTGCCAAGTTCTTGCCCCAGGAGCAATTGCGGCTTTACACGCTGATCTACAATCGCTTCGTCGCTTGCCAGATGAAGCCGGCCATCTTCGCCGTCACCTCCGTGGAAGTGCAGGCGACCGGCAAGCTCAAGGATGGCGCGCCGGTGATCGGTCTGTTCCGAGCCCAGGGCCGGACGCTGAAGTTCGACGGCTTCCGCCGCGTGCTCGTGCCCGGCAAGCAAGAAGACACGCTGCTGCCGCCGCTGACCGCCCAGGAAGCGCTCGATCTGCTCAAGCTCGACCCGACGCAACACTTCACGGAGCCGCCGCCGCGCTATAACGAGGCGTCGCTGGTCAAGACGCTGGAAAAAGAGGGCATCGGCCGGCCCAGCACCTATGCCACGATCATTACCAAGATCCAAGATCGCGGCTATGTCGAGCAAAAGGAACGCCGCTTTTTCGCCACCGAGATCGGCATGAAGGTGACCGATATTCTGGTCGAGCATTTCCCCAAGGTGATGGACCTGCACTTCACCCGGCACATGGAAGAGGAGCTCGATCAGATCGAGACGCAGAAATATCATCGCAACGAAGTGCTCAACGAGTTTTACGAGCCGTTCTCGCAGGACCTCAAGGTCGCCGAGACCAAGATGCTCGCCGACGCGGAGAAATGCCCGCTGTGCGGCGCGCCGCTGGTCGAGCGGTATAGCCGTTTCGGCAAATTCTTCGGCTGCTCGGCTCACCCCGAGTGCAAGTACATCAAGAAGAAAGACGGCACCGCCAAGGAGCCGCCCAAGATGACGGAGCACATGTGCCCCGAATGCGGCAAGCCGATGCTCCAGCGCATGGGCAAGCGCGGCCCGTTCCTGGGATGCAGCGGCTATCCCGAGTGCAAGACGACCATGAACTTCGACGTCGAGGGCAAGCCGGTCCTCGCCAGCAAGCCGACCGAGCATGTCTGCGAAAAGTGCGGCAAGCCGATGGTCCTGCGCGAAGGGCCGCGAGGCCAGTTTCTCGCTTGCACCGGCTATCCCAAGTGCCGCAATGCCAAGGATGTCGATGCCCAGGGCAACCTGCTCAAGCCGATCGAGACGGGCATTCAGTGCGAAAAGTGCGGCAGTCCGATGGTCGTCAAGCGCGGCCCGCGCGGTCCGTTCTTGGGTTGCAGCGCCTATCCGAAATGCCGCAGCACCAAGCAAGTGCCCGAAGACCTCAAGGAAAAGCTCAAGGACCTTCTGCCGCCGCCGCCCAAGAAGAAGGAAGGCCCGGCCGTCGAAGTGCACGAAACCTGCCCGCAATGCGACGCGCCGATGAAGCTGCGCCCGGGCCGCGGCGGCTATTTCCTGGGCTGCTCGAAATATCCCAAGTGCAAGGGCACGCGCGAGGCGTCGCCGGAGTTGCTCGAGCAGATCATGGCGGCGGGGCCGACGTAGGTCAGGTTTCCAACCTGACCGTTATTGAATAGTTCATGACGACCGCGAAGGTGTTACCCAACCCGGTCAGGTTGGAAACCTAACCTACGGCAGGATGTCAATCCGCGTATGCTCGTCCAGCGTCACGCTCGATAGCTCGCCGTGCGGGTCCTTGGTGAAATGCACGAGGGGAACGATGATGTCATCTTCGGGCACGCGCTGGGTGGCCAGGCCGGTCGCCAGTGCATCGTAATGGCGAAACACGCCGGTGACGACCGCCGGCCAGGTTTGGAGTCCGACGCGCAACAGTTGCGTGATGCGAATGCGATTGCCGGGTTGCAGCTTATCAAGCGTGGCTTGCAACTCGGGACGGAGGCGGCGGCATATCGATGCGGGTTGCCTGTCGGCCATCTTTCACTCCATCAATCGAAGTCCTTCACCTTGGGCAGGCCGCGGACCAGGGCGATGCGGCCGGTGCGGGCCAGTTCCAGAATGCCGTTGGGCCGCATCAGATCGATGAACGCCTCGATCTTGCTCTCCTGGCCGGAAACTTCCATCATCATGGTGTCGGCGCTGATATCGACGACGCGGGCGCGAAACATCTCCACGAGCAAGGCAATCTCCGTCCGCTGGCTGGGTGAGACCTTGACTTTGATGAGCATCAAGTCGCGTTCGACATAGTTCTCGCTGCTGATGTCCTCGACGCGGACGACCGACACGATCTTGTCCAGTTGCTTGCGACCTGCTCGAGAACGCCGTCGTCGCCGTGGACGACGAACGTCATGCGCGACAAGCCCGGGTCTTCGGTCTCGCCGACGGCCAGGCTGTCGATGTTGAAGCCGCGCGAGGCCAGCATGCCCGAGACGTGCGCCAGGACGCCGGGCTGATTTTGCACCAGGGCCGACAGGACGTGACGCATGGCGAACCTCGACTCGAAGCCACGAGTTCGCGAAATCCGCTTGCGCAAGGACAGGATATGCCGGGGCACCTTCCCGACAAGTGAGAGGGGTTGCGGGCGCGGAAGGTTCTGGGTTATGATCTCTTTTGTCCCAGCTTTTTCGGAGCGCGTTGATGCCGATTGAATTCGTCTGTTCGTGCGGCAAGCACATGAGGGCCAAAGAGGCGTTCGCGGGTCGCAAAATCAAATGCCCCCAATGTGATATGGTGGTGCGCATTCCGCGCTTGGAGCCGACTCGGACAAGCCAATTGACGAATGGCCGCTCGGCACCGCCGTTGGCCACGCCTGTTCTTCAGCCCGTCTCGGCGTCCGCACGGGGCATGGCAGATGCGTCAACGCTCACGGCACC
Source organism: uncultured Planctomycetota bacterium (assembly GCA_963750865.1). GTDB lineage: Bacteria > Planctomycetota > Planctomycetia > Gemmatales > Gemmataceae > CAVVSQ01. The sequence continues at coordinate 538,788 of CAVVSQ010000001.1, read as the reverse complement.
GCCCATGGCGCGCAAAGTCGTTGCTCAACGGGAGCTGGATCCAGTGGACTTACCAGACGAAGCTTCGGTGCATGCCTGGATTGACAGGTCATTGGCACAGCAATCGACGCCTTGGCTACCCGGCGACGAAGAGTTGTTTCAAAACGGCGTGAAAAAGCCTCGCGAAGGCTGGAGTGGGTGGCAAAAGATGGGGCTTGGTTTATTGCTTATCGCTGGATTGGCCGTAATTGCGTGGCTGTTGATCGCTCATTAATTGAACGAAGTGACGAAGCAACAAGATGTCAGCGTAGGTCTCTCGACGCGTCCCAGCCGAGAAAGCCGACGACGCCGCAAGCCAGGGCAGCCAAAATATCGACCACCACGCTGAGGCCGCCAAAGGGAATCGATTTGGTAACCAAGTCGAGCACGAACAAGATGAACAAAATGCCAGCAGTGCCCATCGCCCCCCAGCATAACCACTTTTCCATCGACGATCCTCTCCCAAACGCCAGCCCACCGGGAAGCAACATTGTAGCGGTTCCTCCTAACACTGCAACTAAATGGCACGGTGTCAAACAAAACCGTGCCGTTGCTGACCACGAACTGGCCGCCGCTACCCTCACACGCGCTACTAACCCCAACGGAGTTCCATCCATGCCGGCTCGCCGTATTCTTCTGTTGGCCGTGGCCCTGGGATTTTCACTCGTCGCGCTCCGCCCGGCCCCCGGCGAGGAGACCAAGCGACCGGCGCTTGAGGCCAAGGACATCGACCCGCTGCTGCGCACCGATTGGTATGGAGTTTATTTAAAAGACAAAAAGATCGGCTACTTTCGAGACGCGCGGGCGCGGATCGGCGCGACGATCGTGGAATCGGAGACCTTTAACATGAAGCTGGCATCCTTCGGGCAGAAATCCGAGGTGCTCGTCAATCAGGTGACCACGTTCGAGAGCCAAGCGCCCTACCGCATGCTGCGCGCGGAGATGGATCAGCGCAACGACCCGACGCCTCCGGAAAAGACGCTGCTGGTGCGCCAGGGAACAGGATTTGACTACACCTATCGCACCGGCCAGGAGGTGTCCAAAAAACGCCTGGCGGATATCGATTACACCTTGCCTGACGCTTTGGCCCCCGACTTGTGGATCAGGGGGGGACCCAAGCAAGGGGACAAGGCCCAGTTCAAGCAATTCGACATCAAGGATGCCAAGATTCACAATCTCGCAAGTAAGGTGTTGGGAACCAAATCCAGCCTCGTTGCCGGCGTCAAGGTTCGCTATTTCGAGGTGGAAAACGTCAGCAGCAAGGAACAGCTAACGTTTCTGACGCGACACGACGATCAGGGCCGCCTGTTGTCCAGCGTCATCGCCATCTTCGACTTGGCGCCGAAACCGAGGCCCAGGCCAAAGACACGGAATATAGTCAGGATCTCTTCGTCTTGGGCATGGTCAAGAGCGATCGGCCGCTCGGACCCACTCGAAGCGTGCGTGAACTCGTGCTTGAAGTCCCCGGCAAAGAAGGCGAAATTTTTGAGGATGGCCCACGCCAAAGCGTGGCGCTGGAACCGGGCGGCAGCCGGCTCCTGAAACTCGGCAAGAAATACGGCAAGGCCACACCTGCGACCAAGCAAGAAATCGCCGAGTGCCTCGAAGAGACCAACGTCTATCGCATCAGCCATCCCAAGGTCCAGGCCCTGGCGCAAAAGGCGGTCGGCGATGCCAAAACTCCCGAGGAAAAAGTCCGCCGAATCATCGGCTTCGTCAACAGCTTCATTCGCCCAACGCTCAGCGCGACGATGCCGACGATCCACGATTTGATGGACAGAAAGCAAGGCGATTGCAAGTCCTACGCCCTTATGGTCACGAATCTGGCGCGTGCGGCCGGCGTGCCGGCCCGCGAGGTCTCCGGCTTGCTCTATATCGGCGACGATCAGAAAGCCTTCGGCGGCCACGCCTGGAACGAAGTCGTCCTGAATGGCCTCTGGGTGCCGGTGGACGCCAGCCTGCGCGAGACCGAAGTCGATGCCACCCACGTCAGCTTCGGCACCGAGCAAAAAGCCGCCAAAAATCTGCTGACCACGCTGGGCAAGTTATCCTTCAAGGTAGTGGAAGTGAACACGGGGAAATGAATGAAAGAGCCGCGCACGCAGTAAGCGGTTTGACGGAAAAACCCGCTTACTGCTTGCGCGGCTCCTTTTGTTCACGCAAGCGATATGGCACTTCCAGACCATGGGCTTCGAGAAGCGCCTCATCGGCGAGAATCTTTGCCGCCGGCCCATCGGCGATCAGTTGGCCATGGTCGAGCAGCAGCACTCGGCCGCAGAGGTCCAAGATCATATCGAGATCATGGGCGCCGATGATTTGCGTGCCTCCCAGTTCTTTGAGCAAGCCGATCAGTTCACGTCGGCCGCGCGGATCGAGAAACATCGACGGCTCGTCGAGCAGCAGAATGTCCGGCTGCATCGCCAAGACGCCCGCCAGCGCGGCGCGGCGTTTTTCGCCGCCGGAGAGATGGTGCGGCACGCGTGCTTCGAAACCCGAGAGACCAACGCGGCGCAAGGCTTCCGTGACACGGCCTCGAACTTGAGCGGCGTCCAGGCGCATGTTAAGCGGCCCAAAGGCCACGTCGTCGCCCACGGTGGTGCTGAAAAGCTGATCGTCGCTATTTTGAAAGACGATGCCCACGTGGCCCGGCAACTGGGACCGGTCGCCGCGGACACCCGGGTCCAGTCCGGCGAGCCGTATCTGCCGGTGCCACCGGCAAGACACCCGCCAGGCACAGAAACAATGTAGTCTTGCCCGCACCATTGGGACCAATGAGGCCGATCCTTTCACCCCGCGCGACCTCAAAGCCGACTCTCTCCAAAGCGCGATTGCCGCCGGGATAGCTGAAAGTCAGGCTGTCCACATGGATCGCGGCATCGTTCGGCATCAAGGTCACCGCCCGAGAATATCCCACGTCGCTATCGCAGCCGCGCAACCGACAATGATGGCAAACGCCGCGATGTCGCTGGGCCGGCTATGCCAATGCTCGAGCGTGCGGTAGATGCCGTCAAATCCGCGGCAGCGCATGGCTTGGCCGACCCGCTCGGCGCGATCGTGGCTGCGCACCAAGAGCGTGCCCGCGACCTGGCCGACCGTGCGATAGCTGTGGAGGTCGGCGCGATTGCGAAAACCGCGCACGCGCAAGGCAATACGCAGCCGGGCGAATTCGTCAGCCGCCAGAAACACAAACCGATAGGTCAGCAGCACGAGGTGAACCAGAATTCCCGGCACGTACAACTGGTGCGCGGCGGCGAATGTGGTTTGAATAGGCGCCGTCGTGAGCAGTGCAAGCATCAGGGCGACGATGGTGAGCGACTTTAGCAGAAGCAAGGCCGCGAGCGCGACGCCGGAGGGAGCGAGTGTCAGTGGCCCGAACTGCCAGGGATGTTCGCCCCGCGGGAGGACAAACGGCAGCCAGATAACGAAGAAACCCAGCACCAGGACAACGCCGCCAAGACGGTAAAGCAACCAGCGCAGTGGAACATGGGCGAGGAAAACCAATACGCAAGCGCCGGCTGCTGCTGCCAGCGCGGCGGGCACGGTCTGCAACAGAGCTGCAACAAGGGAAGCGAGAACAATTGCAGCCAATTTCCAGCGCGGATCGAGCCGACCAATGGGCGAATGACCACAGAGCGGAAAATCCAGCGCCAAAGTCATTCCCGGTGCCCAAAAAAGGCCCTGCCGCTTTTCTTATCCGTGCCATCCGTGCTATCCGTGGTGATCCGCTTTAACCACTGACACGGATGGCACGGATAAGAAAAGCCCCTGCCAATGACAGGGGCTATAGTTAATCGCATCATTTTGGCCTGGAGGGCCGGAATCACGCCCTTCGGAGTACCTCAGGGCGTGCCATCCATTTGGTTCAGCGACGGTTCTGGGTTTGACCGTGCATGCCCCCGTTGCGGCTCATCTCGGCGCAATTCGGTTTCCGCCTCGGTCCAGTCTTGTTTGTCGGTTCCGTGCGGCCGGCCTCGCTTGCACCACTTCTCATAGGCCCGCATGGCGATCTTCTCGCGCGGGATATTGGTGGTGTTGCCTTGTTGTTGCGTGCCGGCCGAAGATGTGGCTGTGGCGCGGGACATCGCTGCCCTCCCTGTGTAAGAAATTATGGAAAACCATTCCCCTATCTGGCCTATTTCATCAAAATCCCTGGATTAAAGCAAGTAGCAATCGAAAAAATGGGAGACCTATCCGCGGGATTCGAAGTACCTCATCCCGCGGCTTGCAAAGGGGGTGCGATAGACCTCAAGCCGCGGGATGAGGTACTCCGAATCCCGCGGATCCATCCAAAACAATGAACCTCTTCATCCATGAATTCATCACCGCCGGCGGCATCGGTCTTCACACCGCGCCATCGCTGCGCGGAAGGCTGGGCCATGCTGGCGGCGCTGGTCGAGGATTTTGGTCGAGTGCCGGATGTCCAAACGTTCACACTTTTGGCCGATTCGGAGTCCAAGGCGATTGGCCACGTCTGCCGGCACATCGACCATGAAAACGAAAAATGGGCCTTCCAAGAGATGACGGCCCGCGCCGATATGGTGCTGGTGATCGCGCCCGAGTTTGATGGCATTTTGGCCGAGCGCAGCCGCTCGGTGCTGGATGCGGGCAAAAAGCTCTTGGGCTCGAGCCCCGCGGCGATCGAGCTGACGGCTGACAAGTATGCACTCGCCCAACATTTTGCCCGCCACAATGTTCCAACGCCGCAAACGTACTTCACGAACTCGTGGGACGGCTCTCCTGAGCCGTCCGTTGGGCCGGACGGCTCAGGAGAGCTGTCCCACGAGGCCCAGCAATCGCCGCGCGTTGGAGGCGGCGATAGAGTTCTCTACCCCGCCATATTGAAGCCACGCCACGGCGCCGGCTCGCAAGCCACTTTCTTGCTCCGCGCTGGCTCGGAGCTAGCGACGGTTTTACCGCAAGCGCGTGCCGAAATGCCCAGTGCGGATTTCGTGCTGCAACCGTCGGTCGTGGGGGAACCCGTCAGCGTCAGTTTCATCATGGGAACCAAGCAGCGCTTGGCCCTTGAGCCCGCCAGGCAAATTCTGTCGGCGGACGGACGTTTTCGCTATCGCGGGGGTCGGTTGCCGCTGCCGCGCAACCTTGCCGCACGCGCCGTAAGCTTGGGCCAAAGCGCAGTAGACTGCGTGCCCGGCTTGGCCGGCCTGGTGGGCGTCGATCTTGTGCTAGGCGAAAAAACAGACGGCAGTGAGGATGCGGTCATCGAAATCAATCCTCGGCCCACGACTTCCTATATCGGCCTTCGGCAACTCGCTCGCGATAATCTGGCGGAGAGGTTTTTGCGGGTCACGCTTGGCGAAGAAGTGCCGCCGCTGCGCTGGCACGCAGAGCCTGTGGAGTTTTGGCTTAGTTAGGCACTTTCCCTAGTGATCTCGGTTCGCCGGGCTGAAACGGCAGGGGCTGCAGCAGCTTTTGATACCAAGCGACATCATGCCAGGCGCCGCATTTATAACCGACGTGCCGGTACACCCCAACCGGTTCGAAGCCCAGCGATTCATGGAGGCCGACACTACCAGGATTGGGAAGAGTAATGCCCGCGTAGGCGTTGATGTAGCCCTGGACGGTCAGCATCGAAAAAAGTGCGGAATAGAGGTGCGCGACCTAACCCTTGCCGACGGCGGTCCCGATGAATGTACACGGTTGTATCAACCGACCAGCGATAGGCGGCACGCTGCGCGATGCGGGCTGGCATAGGCATAGCCCGTGATCTTATCGTCGTCCGCCGAGACCAACCACGGATACTGGACTGACACCTGTTCAATGCGCTGGCGCATCTCCTCCACGCTTGGGGCTATATTCTCGAACGAGGTGGGTGTCTCACAATACGGGGCGTAGATGGCCGAAATTCCATGGGCATCCTGGAGCGTCGCGAGGCGAATGTTCTTTGGCATCACTCTTTCCTTCTTCCAACACAGCTTAGACAATCTACCAATGCCGGATCACCCAAAACCAAATGGAGACGTTTTATTTCCCCGTTTGCTCTAGGCACCCTTTATGCCACCGCCTGGCTGTCACTGGCCTGCTGGGCCGGGGCCCAGTGGCTTCGTGCTGTGCACGCCCGCCTTTTTTGGACGGCCGGCTGCGCCGCCAATCTTGCCCATGTCCTGCTGGCTTTTTCTTTGGTTCATCACTGGGATCACGCCGCCGCCCAGGCTGCGGTGGCAAGGCAGACTTTCGAGCAAACCGGCATCGACTCGGGCATTGGCCTTTACATCAATTATGGCTTCACCGCGCTTTGGCTGGTCGATGCCGGACTTAGGTGGCTCGCGCCGAACCGCCGTGCGCGTTGGCCCCTGCGCTGGACGCGGCACTCCAGTTCCTCTTTCTATTCATGTTTTTCAATGCGACCGTCGTTTTTGGGAAAAGCCCGTTGCGGCCGGTGGGGTGGATTCTTTGTTCTTTGGGCATTCTGGGTTGGCTCGGCCGCGACGTCAAAGAGCCGCGCAGGTAGGAAGCGGTCAAGCTGTTGCGTCGGCGCAAATTACGGGTGGCGCGATAACTGGCCGCTTGAAGCAGTCGCCGGATTATCGTAATATTACGATATTGGAGGCCGTGGACCGATGCCGCTTACGGAAGTCTATTTTTACAAGGATGATGACGAAAACGTTCCTGTTCTGGACTGGTTACTCGAACTTTTCGACAAAAATCAGCGGGCAGCGCAGAATGCTTCAGCCTCATCAAGCTGCTCCGGCAACTTGGCAGTGAGTTACGACGTCCCCGAGCCGACCTGCTGCGTGACGGTGTCTATGAACTTCGTACCGAAGTCGGCAAAGTCAACTACCGCATCCTGTATGGATTCGTTGGCAAGAACATTGCCCTTTTGGCGGGCGGGCTCACGAAAGAGAAGACCGTGGCCGCTGACCAGATTGACACGGCGGCAGCCCGAATCGCCAAGTACAAGCAGCATCCGACCCAACACCGATTTGTTTATGAGGAGGAATTGTCCGATGGCTAAAATCACGGATGCCGTGGAAATCCTGAAACGGAAGACGGGAATCGATCCAGACACCGACCCGGAGATGCTGCAAATCGCTGACGATCTTCGGGTTGCTCAGATGATTTACGATGCGCGCACTGAAGCCGGGCTTACCCAAAAAGAATTGGCCCACGCAGTCGGCACCACGCAGAGCGTGATATCCCAGCTAGAGAGTGCCGAATACAAGGGGCACTCGCTAACGATGCTGGAACGCATCGCGAAGGCCCTCAACCGCCGAGTCGAAATTCGCTTGGCACCCAGGAAAACCCCGAGCCGAACCGGCTAGGGGGCGAAGCGCCTGATTGGCGGTGTGATCGTGGCTCCGCACCTACTTCATTTAAATCGGGAATCGACGTCCTCAAGCATGGCGCCGTGGATTCACAATAGAGTAGCTCAAGAGAACGCCGATCGCCACTACAAGCAAGAACACGTCACGCAGGTGGGCAATTTGACCGTCCCGAAACCAGACGCGTGCAATAATGCCTACAAGCACCACACTCGAAATCGCAGTCGCCTGGAATATGCCTGCCAAAAGACAGAGAGCCGCTTTTCTTGATCGCAGCATGACCGCCGACAAAATCGCCAAGGCTGTAGCGGTTTGAGCCATGATGGCGTCCGCCGTCAGTTCGAGTGTCACAATGCGCGGTTCGTTAGTGTCCGCAATGCTCATCCCAGGTGTCTCGAAGATGGCCCAAATTCTCGATGAGGAATTTCCGGATGCGGATCAGCTCCTTTGCCGAGAAGCCATTTTTGTATGCCTTAGCGCATTGCTCGCGCAAACCGATCCTTCAGCTCACCCAGCGCCGGCAGACCACCCAGAATCGCCGTTGACGAGTGCGCCAAAATCGAGCAGGCAGGCGATCTCTTGAACGCCGATGGCTGCCAGGCGCGTGACCAGGTCGGCGCAGCTTTCCGGCGTGCCCAAGCAGCGAGCGCGCGCGGAAGAACTTCTCGAAGAGCCAACGCACCGCCTCATCGAGTTGGCCGGCTTCGAGGCCGGAGACTTCCAGGGGAATGCCTCGGCTCTGGGCGAGCTTGTCGATCAGTTGGGCATTGGCCTTGAGGTAGTCGCAATAGGGGCCATGGGCGTTTTCGATGACGGCATCCATGGTGCTTGCGAGATAGGTGTGCAGCGCGACGGCGACTCGGCCCGTCTGTGGATCGAGTCCCTGCGCCGCGGCGCATCTCGGTATAGCTTGAGCTTGCGCGCCAGTTCATCGACATCTTGATCGAACAAGTGCGTCAGCAGATGGGCACCGGTCGCGCCGGCCCGCGCGAAACTTTGCTCGCTCCCCGCGACCGTGATCCACTTGACGAGCCTGGGTTGCACCGGTGTCGGATAGGTTCGCACCCGGCAAGCTTTCCCCTCACCATCCGTCCGCTCGACCGTTTGGCCGCTCCATAACCGTTCGACCGTTTCGATGCCTTCATACATCGCGTCATAGCGCTTCGCATAATGGTCGGGCCGCAAGGCGAAGTCTTCCACATTCCAGCCGGGGCGAACGATATTTCGACGCGACCCTCGGATAAATTGTCCACGACGGCCCATTCCTCGGCAACGCGAATGGGATCGTGGAGCGGCAGCACCACGCTACCGGCGCGCAACCGCAAGTGTTTGGTCTCACGGGCCAGGGCGGCGTGAAGGACGGCGGGATTGGGGTAAAGACTCCCCAGGGCAGTGAAGTGGCGTTCGGGCAGCCACAAGGCGGCGAAACCGTGCGCATCGGCGAAGCGGGCGGCCTCGATCACCGTGCGATATTTGTCGTGCGCCGCTTTGCCCTCGTCGCCGCCGAAGAACATGAGACTGAAAGTTATCGGTGTAGAGGGAGGGGCAGGTTGATCCAGGGCTCGACCGACGAATGCCAGGCATTCCTCTTTCGAGGATGCCGGCAGGGCCTCGCGCCAGCCCGGCGGGATCGTCTTGGTGGCCGGCCATAGGCAACGACGGCCGTGGTCGCTTATGAGGACGCGGAATTGGGGATGAAGGGGGGTGGTGACCATGGGAATGTTGGTAACGAGATCCGCGGGATTCGGAGTACCTCATCCCGCGGCTTGGGGGTTATGCCTCATAAAGGGCACAGGTTACTTGGATGCCGGCGGCGGCTTCCACTATAAGTAGGCGGTCGCCGCCCGAAAGGGTCGCATGCACCTGGCTAAACGTATGAGCCAGCGATGAGGTAAAATAATCCTGTTCGCCGTCGGCGGCGAAGATCACACGGGCGTGGGGAAATGCCAAGTGGTCGGCGACTCGACCGACGAAGCCGGCGGAACGCTGCGGCAACAGCAACCAGCGAAGGTCCGCCAGGGCAACGCCGATCCGCCTCAGAAACTCCGCCACGGTAACACCAATGCAATCCACGAGGATCTGCTCGTAGGCGGCATCGTGGCGATGGCTCGAGCGCCGGCCGCTGGTTGCGTGCGACTGTGAAGGCTTCGACGGCGCCGACGTGTTCGGGAAAGGTGCGGATGCCGAAAGCGACGAACCCGGCCGAACCTTGTTCCAGCAGCAGTGCGGAGGCGGTTTCCTTAACTCCAAGCAAATGCTCCGGCCATAGGCTCGCGTTGTTTTCAATTTCCGACGCGAGAATGAGAGCACGCGTGATATCGTCCCGCGGCCAAGAGTTGGCTGGCGAGCAAGCAGCCGGTCAACGTTCCCGCGGCTCCGTTGGTCAGATCGAAGGCGAAGGTCCGTTTGCCGGTCGGCTTGTCGTCGTCATGGTTGAGGCCCAATGTCGCCGGCAGCGATTGCGGCCAGCGCCGGCTCGCACAAAAAGTCGCTGCGATAGGTTCCCGTGTGGATGACTAGATCGACATCCTCACGCCGTATGGCGTCCCCCAAACAGGCTTCGCCGGCGGCTTTGAGCAAGTCCACGGACGCCACGGGGCCCGTATAACCCTTGGGCACCAGGCCCACACGGGTAATACCGACGTGGTGGCTGCAAGGGAACATTTTCAAGCCATCGTCCACCGCCGATGCCTTGACATCCCTTTGCGTCTTGTCGCGACGCCGCGACTGGGAAGATCATCGAAGACATACAGCGCGGAGCCGACGACTTGGCCGGATCCGCTCACGGCGAAGAACACCTTGTCTCCGGCGGCGATTTTGTCCGTGTCGATGTGCTCGCGCACGGCGAGGAAATGGCTGTTGGTGGCCGTGTTGCCGCGCTGCGCCAGGTGAAAAACAGTATTGCCGCGCTGGGCGATCTGCTTCCCTGCGGCGCGGTTGATCTCGCGAATGGCGCCGTCCAAAGTGACCTCGCTGGTCTGGTGCATGATGAGCCATTTCAGCTCTTCGGGGGCCCAGCGATTGCGCTGGAGGGCCTCCAGGCAGTGCCGGACGGCTTCTTTGATGGTGACGGCGGCGCTCTTGACGGGATCCGTGAACATGATGGCGCCGCCGTGCGGATGCGCCGACGCTTTGGCGACACATAAATCATGGTACTTACCCAGGGTGTACAAATCGATTTCCTGAAAGCCCACGCCTGGGTTGGGCGCCTGTTCCAAAATCATCGCCATGCCGGAATCGCCCAGTGTCAGGCACGCCAGGCGAGGGTCCATGAAGCTATCGATTTCCAATTGGGCGGCCACCGTGAGGTGGGTGATGTATTCGCCGCTGACCACCATCGCCCGGCGGATGACTCCCTGGCGCAGCAGGACGTCGACCAAATGGAGGGCGGTAAATGTGCCCGCGCAGGCGTTGGTCACGTCGAAGGCCAGCGCGTTGATGAAGCCGAAGCGCGGCACGCAGGCGCGCCGCGGTGGTCGGCTCCAAGGTGAACCGCGCGTTCGGCGCGTCGTAGCGAGAGATATTGCTGCACAGCAACAGATCGATGTCGGCGGGATCATAAGCCGAGCGCCTTAAGCAGTCGGTGATCGCCTGAGCCGCTAAATCGATGGCAAATTCGGACTCACCGGCCATGCGCCTCGTTCGAATGCCGGTCATGCGCTCAAGCGGGAAATCCAGCTTGATCCGGCAGTCGTTTAGAACCTGCTCGGTCGTCACTTCGCGCGGTGGCAAATAGATGCCCAGACTCTCGATCAGTGCCCCGCCGCCGGTGCGCTTTGGCAATGGCGCGGCCTTTTGTGGGACGGCTCTCCAGAGCCGTTCGACCGCACGGACGGCTCTGGAGAGCCGTCCCACAGTTCAGCAAGCTTGCCCTTGCAGTGACCATTGACGCTCGGCGCAGGAGCAGAAACCGCACACGCCTCCGCCAGCTCCGCGATGTTTTGATAGCGAAAGATCATTTCCGGCGTTAAGTGCAGCCCCGCTTGGTTCGCGTGGCTGACGACTTCGAGCGTCTGAATGGAGGCGCCGCCCAGATCGAAGAAGTTGTCGTGTATACCGATGTTTTCGGCGCGCAGCACGCGTTGCCAGATCTTGGCAAGGACTTTTTCGACAGGCCGGCGCGGCGGGATCGTTCGCTGCCGGTGCGACTGCCGCGGTTCCCGGCTCCGGCAGATTTTCGCGATCGACTTTGCCGTTCACCGTGACAGGGAACCGCTCAAGGACGAGTACCTTGCCTGGTATCATATAATGCGGCATATGATGCGCGCAGATAGGCGCGCGCACATCGCCGAGGACAAAGCCGTTGGCAGCTTTGGGCACGACATAAGCGATTAACACCGGCTGGCCATCAGCGCCTTGTTTCGCCAGCACCAGAGCGTCAGCGACATCGGCGTGGCGGCGCAGCACTTCCTGAATCTCCTCTAATTCAACCCGATAGCCGCGCAGTTTGAGTTGCGAGTCGCGCCGGCCGATGAACTCGATCGCGCCGTTCGCCCGCCAGCGTGCCAGATCGCCCGTGCGATACATGACGGCCTCGTCGGCCATCGAGAATGGATTGGCGAGGAAGCGCTCGGCGGTCAACTCCGGTCGATTGAGATAGCCCGCCGCTACGCCGGCGCCGGCCAAGTAGAGCTCGCCCGGCACACCGATCGGCACCGGCTGGAGGTTGGCATCCAGGATGTAGGCACGGGTGTTGGCAATCGGTCGGCCAATGGGCGGCGTCCGGCCGTCGGCGATGCGACAGCGCGACCGTAGACCAGACTGTGGCTTCCGTCGGCCCATAGGCGTTGAATAGCCGACGGCCTTGGCCCCAAACCGACACTACTTCCGCGGAGCACGCCTCGCCGGCGACGATCAAGGTGTGCAAGTCCGGCAACGGCGTCGGCGGCAAAAGCGCCGGCACGGAAGGGGGCAGCGTGGCAATCGTGACCCGCTGATCGCGCAATAGGTTGAGCAGGTCGCAGCCGGGCATCAGCGAATTGTGCGTTCCCAAGACGAGGGCCGCGCCCGAGCCGAAGGCCATCGCCATCTCGAACACCGAGGCATCGAAGCTCAGGGACGCATATTGGAGCACGCGGTCGGCCGGCTTTGGTCCAAAGACGGCAGCTTGAGCCAACCGAAGGTTGGTGAGTCCTCGATGCCGCAGCACCGTTCCCTTCGGCCGACCCGTCGATCCGGAAGTGTAAATGATGTAGGCGAGGTCATCGGCACCAATGGCCAGGTCGAGATTTGCCGATGTCTCGGAGGCGAGATCGGCCGGGTTTAAGGGCAAGCACACCGTGGGAATAGTCACGCCGGCCATGGCCGCCGAGGCCATTAACACCGCGGGATGTGCGTCTTGCATCATGCCCAAGATGCGGTTGATTGGATAGAGCGGATCGAGATACAAATACGGAGCGCCGATCTTCCACGCCGCCAAGACGGCGACGATCGCCTCCGGACAACGGGGCATGCTGAGGGCCACGGTCTGACCGCGCCTATTCCCAGGCGTTGGAGATGCGTGCGCCAGGCGATTGGCGCGGGCATTTAAGTCGCCGTAGGAAATTGTCTGCTTCTCAAAGACCAGCGCCGGCGCGGCCGGCGCCGCACGCACGTGCCGCTCGAACAAATGCGGCAGGGGCGGCTCACTTCCTAGCGGCTCGGCCGTATCATTCCAAGTCTCCAGAATGCTTGTTTTTTCGGCGGCGGTCAGCATGTCGATCTCGCCGAGCGGCACATGTGGGGTGCGCGCTGCAGGGCGTCCAAAAGGACATCGAAATGGCCGGCCATCCGGGCGATCGTTTCGGCGTTGAACAGGTCGGTGTTGTACCGCAGGCTGGCGGTCAAGCGGTCGCCGGTCTCGAAGATGATGAACGTCAAATCGAAGGGCGCGCCGCGCTGCTCCATGAGAAGCGGCTCGAAGTGCAAATCCGGAGCGGAGTTCTTAGGCGGTGCGCCGACTGGATGACCCATGAAACGAGTCTTGTCCCATATGAACATCACTTGAAAGATCGGCGAGCGGCTCGGGTCGCGCCGCGGTTGTAAGCGCTTCACCAAAAGGCCGAACGGAAAATCCTGATGTTCCAAGGCCTGATGTACCTGATCGCGCGTGCGGGCCAACAACATTTGCAGGGTGTGCTCTCCGGAAACATTGGCGCGGAGAGCCACCTGGTTAAGAAAATAGCCAACGGATTCTTGCCACTCGGGCCGCGTGCGGTCAGCGGTCGCGGTGCCGATCACAAAATCCTCTTGTCCGGTGTAGCGGTGGAGCAGTGTCTGGAAGACGGCCAAGAGAGCCATGAACGACGTCGCGCCCTGCCTGAGCCAATGCCCGCAACCGGCGCACCACATCGTCTGCGAGAGGCCAAGTGTGGCTCGTGCCGTTGTAGGTTTGCATCAGCGGCCGGGGACGGTCGCTGGGAAGATTCAAGACAGGTAACTCGCCGGCGAGTTGGCGGCGCCAATAGTCCCACGCTTTCTGCCCGTGCGAGCCATGGACGGCGCCCAATTGATGACGCACATAGTCGATGATCGCGGTGTCCGCCGGGGGCAGTTCATTCTTTGACGGTTTGCCCATGACCTCGTCGGCATAGGCCTCGGCTAGCTGCGCAAGCAAAATGTCCATCGACCACAGATCGATGATGAGGTGATGGCACACGAGCAGGAGAATCGTCTCGGTCGCCGAGACGGCAAGCAACTCGGCGCAGGGCAGGGCCGCGCTGGAGGTCGAAGGGCTCATCGCCGCGCCGCTGGCAAATCTCCTCGATTTCCCGGCGTGACTTGCCGGCGACGTCGACTACCGGAATAGACAAGGGCATCACATCTTGAAAGATTTGCACCGGCTGGTTGTCATGCACGGCGAAGCGCGTCCGCAGGGCGGGATGTCGGCGCACCAAGACAGCGAAGGCACGCACCAGCGCGGGCTTGTCCAACATGCCGGCGATGCGAGCCGCGAACAGGAAATTGTAAGCGGGGCTCCTCGGCGCTAGCTGATAGACGAACCAGAGGGCCTGCTGGTTAAACGAGAGAGGAATACCGTCCGAGGCAACAGCGAAAGCAACACTTAGCGCGGGCTCGCTTGGCGCGGACTCGCTCGGGGCGGTGACCGCAGGGCCCGTCTCGACGTTGCTGAGCAGAAAGTCCACGAGTTGGTTTAAGCTGAGTCCCTTAAGAAAATCCACGACCGACGGAGCGCTCTCGAAGCTCCTTTCGAGTCGGTTGCGGAATTGGAGGGCCATGAGCGAATCGAGCCCCAGCGCTTGCAACGGCCGCTCTCTATCGTTGTGCGTCAGCGTTAAATGAGCGATCGCGGCAAACTCGGCGAGCAAGTATTCCTCGACGCGTTCTCTGCGGCGTTCGGCCGGCAAAAGAACCAAGTCGCTTTTTATGCAGACCGAGCTTTGGGATTCCGCCACGCCCGCGCCAATCGTGTTTTCCGCGGCGCGGGATGTTTGGCGGATCGCCGTGGCAATAGCCGTTCCTGGAAGGCAATGCGGTCGCGCTGGCTGGCGCTGCGCGTCAAGAAGACGGCCTGATCCTTGTCGGCCGCCTGCGGCGTGACCATGGGGTCGGTGAACCCTTCTTCGCGCAAAAGGTTCACCCACCGATCCGGGTCAAGGAGCGGATAATCGGGCCGCAATGAGCAATCCGTGAAGCCGCCACCAGCCGTCGGTCAGGCCAAAAGTAAGATCGAGAACGCGCGTGGGCCGAGTTCCTTCCAAAAGGAGCAGTAGGCCTGCCGGGACGAGGAGTTTGCGGATATGGCCAAGACTGCGGCGCAGGTCGCTGGTGGCGTGCAGCACATTGGCGGCCAGCACGATGTCGAACGGATGGTCGGCGAAGCCTTGCGAGCCTGGCGGCTTCTCCAAATCCAGAAGGTGATACTGGATAAACGGGAAATCTTTGAACTTGATGCGCACCTGCGCCAGAAAGAACGGCGAGACGTCGGTGAAGACGTATTCGCAATTCTGTTGAGAAAAGAGCGGCAGCACATGCGCCGTCGTACCGCCCGTGCCCGCGCCGATTTCCAATACTCGAATGGGGCGATCCGAGGACCGGTTCGTCAGCAGCTTTTCAAGTCCATCCCTGAGTAACCCGTTGTAAAACAAGGCGACCGGGGAATCGTGGTACATCCGCTCGGTCAGTCCGTCGGCTTCGGCGCCGAACAATACTTGAAGCGGATCGATGTCGCCGCGCAAGACCTTCGCCAACTGGCTGCCACAGTGATTGAGCAGGCGAACATCCGCCTCGAATTCGGAAAAGCGTTCGTCGAAGCTGGCGGGCGCGGAATCGGCAACAGGCGTAGGTACGCAAACAATGCGCACTCGGTCCGATTCAAGTTCGACCCAGCCCTCCTCGGCGGCGATCGCGAAGCAAGCGGTGGAAGAGTCGCTGGTAGCGAGGCAAAATCCGGCACTCGGCGGATAGGGCCTCGATGCTCGTCGTCTCACCCGGCACGGTCCGCCAGCCCAGATCGTGGAAAGCCCGTCCTACCCAAGCCGCGGCAATGGCATCGACGTGGCGCCGCGCTTCGGCAAAGCGCTGCAAGGGGGCTCCAGGTTCGTCATACCAGCAGCGGCTTGCGTTGAAACGGATAGCTCGGCAAGACTACCCGCGGCTGCGGTGCCGCCACGGCATCCCAACGAATATCCGCGCCGTCGCGATAAAGTTGCGCCAGGGTTTCGAGCATCTGAATCGTCGTCATTGCCCGCGCCTCAGCGAATCGAGCCAAGTTGCTTGGTCAGGCCGCAGACACGCCGGACCCAGACGCGCGAGAACACTATGGGGACCGATTTCCAGAAAATGCGTCATGCCCGCCTCGGCGAGCGCACGCACGCCGTCGGCGAAGCGGACCGTTGCCGAGCATGGTTGGACCAGTAAGCAGCGTCCGGCGGTGCCGCCGTGCCAGGTGCCGGTGAGATTGCTAACCATGGGAATCCGCGGCGCATGGTGCGCGACTGTTGCCGGCCGCTTGTTGCAAGTCAGCCAAGGCGGGTTCGATTAACTTCGAGTGAAACGCTCTGCCGGCTGCAAGTCGCGTGCATGCGATGCCCTGGTCGTTTAAAGCGGTCTGCAATTCCGTGACGGCGCCCGCGTCGCCCGCCAGCACGATACATTTCGGTCCGTTGTTCGCCGCGAGTGCCAAGCGATCACCCCAGGGGTGCATAATCGTCTCGATCTCTTCCAGCGAAGCGAAACAGGCGAGCATGGCGCCTGTGGGGCATGCCTGCATGGCTCGGCCCCGTTCGACAATGAGCCGCAAGCCGTCCGCAAGCGAAAAGACCTCGGCGATACAGGCGGCGACATATTCACCGGCACTATGCCCCAAGACCGCGGCCGGCTCGATGCCCCATGCTTGCCAGGTTCGCGCCAGCGCATATTCCAGGGCGAACACGGCGGGTTGGGCTACGTCGGTACGCTCGAGCAACGCTTCATCTTCCAAGACATGCAGCAGCGACCAGGGCCAAAGATCGCGCAGAACTTCAGCGCAATGTTCCATCTCGGCACGAAAGGTCGCAGACCAGGCCATGAGTTTTTTGCCCATGCTGGCATATTGTGCTCCCTGTCCGGTAAATAAGAAGGCGATGCGCTTGGTCAAATCCCGCGCCGGTGTCACGACATTGTCGCTAGCCAACCAGCGGCGCAAAGAGTCGGCCAACTCGTGGTGGCTGTGTCCTGCCACCGCGATTCGATAAGGAAAGTGGCTCCGTCCATGGCTCGCCGTGGCGCACACGGAGGCGAGAGGCAGGTTCTGATGATCGGGTAGCCAACCCACGTACCGCTGGGCCAACTCGCGCAGCGCCTTGGGCGTGCGCGCTGAAAGCGGCAAGAGGACGGCATTGGGCATATCCACGGCCGGTGTGTCGGCGACGGCGCTTGCGCGACGATCACATGTGCGTTGGTGCCGCCGAAGCCGAACGAACTGACACCGGCCCGCGGCGCCCTGCGCTTTCGGGCCAGGGCTGGACCGCTTGCGGCACATGGAACCGAGTGTCGGTGAGCGGGATCAGAGGATTGGTCTGCCGCAAATGCAGGTGGGGCACGACTTCCGCATGATGAATCTGTAGGACCGCTTTAAGAAGACTAGCGATCCCAGCCGCCGACTCGAGGTGTCCCAGATTGGTTTTCACCGCGCCCAGGGCACAAGGTGTCGGCGCGGATCCAAGCACGGCGGCCAGGGCCTCAAACTCAATTGGGTCTCCCAGCGGCGTTCCCGTGCCATGAAGCTCGACATAGGCAATGTCGGACGCCGAGCAATTTGCCTGGCGCATGGCTTTGCGCAGCACTGCCATTTGGGCGGTCTTGTTGGGCGCGGTGATGCCGTTGCTGCGCCCATCCTGGTTGACCGCCGAGCCTTCGATGACGGCGTGGATGGTGTCCTTATCCCGCAATGCCGCGGACAAGGGCTTGAGCAAAATGAGGCCACAGCCTTCCCCGCGCACGTAGCCGTCGGCCTGGGCGTCGAGGGTTTGGCAGCGTCCGCTGGGAGAGAGCATCTGGGCCTGGGCCAGGTTGGCGGAGACTTCACCGGACAAAATCAGATTGACGCCCCCGGCGAGCGCCCGATTCGCAGTCACCGGTGCGCAACGCCTGACAGGCAAGATGGACGGCGACCAGCGACGAGGAACAGGCGGTATCGACGGCAATGCTCGGCCCGCGCAAATCGAGATGATAAGAAAGCCGATGAGCGGCCATGCTGAGTGCATTGCCGGAGGCGATATAGGCATCGGCGGGCAGGCCGCCCGCGAGCAGCAGCCGTCCATAATCGCTGTTGGCGATGCCGACAAAAACGCCGGCGTCGGCTCCGGCAAGGCGATCGGCGGCCAGGCCGGCGTGCTCCAGTGTTTCCCAGGCGACCTCCAGCAACAGGCGGTGTTGCGGATCGAGGGCGACGGCCTCGCGCGGCGCGATGCCGAAGAAGGCGGCGTCGAAATCCTGGACATTGGCCAAAAAGCCGCCTTGTGCCGTGATTTTATCCAACGGCGGGCTCGGCCAATGTCCCACAGGGACATCGCCGATCACGCAGCGACCCGGCGCAGCAGTTGCCAAAACTCTTCGGGATTGTCGGCCCCGGGAAAACGGCAGCCGAGACCGATGATCGCGATCGGCTCCGTGGCCGTCTCTGAGTCCTTCGTGGGACGGCTCTCCTGAGCCGTCTGCGCCGGACGGCTCGGGAGAGCCGACGCACGAAGGTCAGCGTTCGCCGACGGGTTGTGTTCCTCTTCGCCCGCCAAGTTTTGCGCCAAGCGAGCGATCGTGGGCGAGTCATAGAGGAGCGTTTGGGGCAGCGGCCGGCCCAGCCATTTCTCCAATTCCCCGGCGATGCTGACCATAGTCACCGAGTCGAGGCCGAAGCTCGCGAACGGCTCGGCGACGTCGATCGGTTCCGGGGAGCGCTGACAGTGCCGTGCGAGGCGGGCCACCAACCAGGCGCGGATGTCTGCGCTGCCAGGCTGGCACGATGGGTTCGGCCCCGCTGTAAGGGAGGCGGCCTCCGAGTTGGTCGGTGCGTTGAACGTTTCGACGACGTGCAGCGCACCAGACTCGAACCGCCGGCGGGCTTCACCGCGCTGAATTTTGCCGCTGGTGGCGCGCGGCAGTGATCCAGTGCGCACGAGGACGAGGGTGTGGAGTTCCAGGTCGAAGTTGGCCGCGATGATTTGCCGCGCGCGCTGCGAAGAGGTCGGCACTTTCGTCCGGTTGGAAGCCGCGGACGACTTCGTGCAGCATCACCAATTGGGGGCGGCAACCTTCATCGACGGTGAAGGCGGCGCCGCGCTGATTACGCAACTCCGGCAGGCCGGTGACGGCTTCCTCCAAATCATGCGGATGATAATTGCGGCCGCGGACGATGATCAGTTCCTTGAGCCGACCTGTGATGAACAACTCGTCTTGCAGAAACCCTAAATCGCCGGTGCGCAGGTACGGTCCGCGACCATCCGCGCGGAAAGTGCCAAACGTTTGCGCCGTCTCCTGCGTTCGATTCCAGTATCCGGCTGCCACGCTGGGACCGGCCACCCAGATTTCACCGATGTCCCCGGGTGCCGCCGGCTGGGTCGTCGCCGGATCGACGATGCACAGATCCATATCAGGCAAGGGTCGGCCGCACGCCACCACCGCTCGGCCGTCTTCGTCCGGAATCGGTTGCCCGGTCTCCAGCGACGCCGGGCCAAACCGGCGCACAAGCGGAGGCTGGTCGCGATTGCCGCCCGTCACCATCAGCGTCCCTTCCGCCAGGCCGTAGGTGGGGAAAAATGCCTCGGGGCGGAATCCGCAAGGCGCGAAGTAATCGGTGAAGCGTTGCAGCACCGCGGCCGAGACAGGTTCGGCACCGATATAAGCGACGCGCCAACTGCGTAAGTCGAGCCGGTCGCGATCCGCTGGTTTGATGCGGTCGACGCAATGCTGGAACGCGAATCCAGGTCCGCCGCTGACGTAAGCTTTGTGGTCGCTGATGGCCTCGAGCCAACAGAGCGGGTCCTGCGCCACCGCCGCCGGAGATAACAGCGTGATGTCGATTCCGGTAAAAACGCCTTGCAACAAATTGCCGATCAGCCCCATGTCGTGGAAAGCCGGCAGCCAACTCACAGCGCGATGGGCAGCCGTCAGCCCGAGGACATCCCGCATGCAGCGCAAGTTGTGCAAGATGCAGGCTTGCGTCAACATCACCCCTTTGGGGACCGCCGTAGACCCGGACGTATACTGCAAGACCGCCGGACGATCGCGCGGAAGCTCGCATGGCTCGTAGCCGTTGGAAGTTGCGGCATCGTCCGAACCGGCATCGAGCCACGGAAGCGCGCGCAGGCGCGGCGTTTCCGCAGCCAATCTGTCCTTGTCGCGCAGCATATCGGAAGTGGTAAGCACAATCGCCGCCGGTGAATCGCCGGCAATGGCTTCCAGGCGGCTATCTGGACGCCGGGCGCGCGGCGGATAGGCGGGCACCGCGGTGATGCCCGCATAAAAACTGCCGAATAATCCGACCAGGAATTGCACACCGGGAGGAAAGCACAGGATGGCCGATCGCGCCTCGGGATACGCCAGACGCACCCGCAGCGCCAAGGCGCGCGCCTGGCGGTCTAACTGCGAGAACGTTAGCCGCGTCAACCCCGAGCGTTGCCTAAAAGAATAGCCCTGCTCCGGCCGCTCGAGCGCTTGTCGGCGGAGCAACCCGATAAGATCGGTGCAGTCAGGATCTGGTGGTGACGTTAGCCGCATGGCACGCACGGAATCTCATAGGATTGGTAAGCGAAGAGCCATAACCCGTCGGGGCTATTATTCCAGGTTAACGAAGATTAACATAATAAAAACCCCAGTCACCCGCTCCAATGCAGACTCGCCAGTCTACATAGATTACACATCCACCAAACATCGCCTAGCTTATCAACGGCTCTGAGCCAAGAGGCGCCAGGCTGATAATAGCCGACCTTTCTCTGTGGAGAAAAACGGCGAAATTTTCCGATGTTTAGGACGGGAGCGATTTTATCGATTCGGATAGTCCGTGCTGGAAAAGGGGCGCGTGGATGAAAAGGTTGGGCCTTGCGTGCCTGTGGGCGCTACTGCTGACGGGCTGCCGTCATCCCTTCAACGTCAGCACCGCCAGCGTCGTGCGCGTGCCCGACGGCGTCAACGGCAAAGTGCAAATGGAATTCCCCGGGCACATCGACAGGGGCCCGATACTCGAAGTCGCCATGCCGTCGCCGAATTGCCCCGGTGCCGCCGCCAAGGTTGCGGTGATCGACGTCGACGGCATCCTCGCCAATCTCGATTACGCCGGCCCTTATTCCCAGGGCGAGAATCCGCTGGCCGAATTCAAAGAGAAGCTGGCGAGCGCAGCGTCCGATCCGGCGGTGCGCGCGGTCGTCTTGCGCATCAACAGCCCCGGCGGCGGCGTCGCAGCCAGCGACTTGATGCTCCACGAGGTGCAGGCTTTCAAAAAGCAGACCGGCAAACCGGTCGTTGCCTGCCTTTTGGATGTCGGTGCCGGCGGGGCGTATTATCTGGCCTGCGGGACCGATGCCATCGTGGCCTCGCCGACCTCCGTCGTCGGCGGTATCGGCGTCGTTCTCAACCTTTACTATGCCACGATCGCCATGGAATTGCAGAACGTCTTCGATGTCTCCATTCGCGCCGGCGCCAGCATCGACATGGGCTCGCCGACGCGCAAGCTCACGCCGGAGGAACGCAAGTTATTCGACGCCATGGCCAAGGAGTATCACTCGCGCTTCAAGAACGTCGTCACGGCCGCACGCAAAAACGTGCCCGCCGACGCCGCGTTTTTGGATGGCCGGGTGATGAGCGCCGCCCAGGCTCAGCAAGCCGGCCTGATCGACGGCATCGGCTACCTGGAAGACGCTTTAGCTACAGCCCGGCATCTTAGCGGCACGGGCCAGGCTCGCCCTGTCATGTACCGCCGCAAGGGCGACCCGGCGTATTCGCTCTATGCCACGACAGCGAACCGCCCCATCCACGGCACGTTCATGCCCTATAGCGTGCCGGGCTTGGACCGCAGCCGCTTGCCGCTGTTTCTCTACATGTGGCAAGCGGATCCGACGATGCTGAAGATGACGGGGCAGTGAGAGTAGCAAGCGCTCGCAGTCAACCGCTTCAATCTTTCACGGCCTCGAGAAACGTGGCGGATGGCACAAAAGAACAGGCCGCCGGTGACAGCTCGGCTGAAATCCAGCAGGCGGTCATAGTTGCCGGGCGGTTACACCCGATTCCCAAGACGCAGGAGAGGCCGGGAGCCTTGGCTCGAAATCCCACGGCGCGCACGAACGAGGCCAGCTCACCGCACAAGGAGCGCACGCGCGCGCGTGGATCGGCGTCTGGGTTGATGCTCGCCACCAGAAAGAGCGCGGCGCGCGTCAACGGTGCGTTTACCGGCTGTGGCAGGGGGCTGACTATCACGCGTCACTCCAAAAATAGCATTGTGACAGAATATGGAGTAGACTCTGGCGGGACAGGTGAGCTTCAGAACCCGGATCGAGAGCGGACGGCGCCGGACTCCGACTTGCGAGAAGGTAGGGCGGCTGCCAAGCTCACGTTTTTCAGAGTATCGACAATGAACAGAATGAACCCTAAGGTCGATTTCTACTTCAATAAAGCCAAAAAGTGGCAGAAGGAATTGGCGAAACTGAGGACGATCGTACTTGACTGTCCGCTGACCGAAGAATTGAAGTGGGGTTGTCCTTGTTACACTTATCAGAAAAGTAACATCGTTTTAATCCATGCATTCAAAGATTACTGTGCGTTATTGTTTATCAAAGGGGCCTTGTTAAAGGATGCCGAGGGCATTCTGATCCAACAAACGGAGAATGTGCAGTCGGGGCGCCAGATTCGGTTCACCAATGTCCGAGAGATTGGTGCAAAGGAAGCGGTCTTGAAAGCCTATATTCACGAAGCCATTGAAGTGGAAAAAGCCGGCTTGAAAGTGAAGCTCAAAAAGACATCGGAATACGCAATTCCTGAAGAGTTTCAAAATAAACTGGATGCTATCCCCGCCTTGAAATCTGCTTTTGCCGCACTGACGCCGGGACGGCAAAGAGCCTACTTTTTTTATTTTTCCGGAGCCAAACAATCCAAAACTCGGGAGGCAAGAGTTGAGAAATGCATGCGGCAAATCCTCGATGGAAAGGGATTGGATGATTGACGCCGTCAGGCAGCATGCCGTGTTTCGGAAATCTTGGATGGTGAGCCCAAAGTATTCGTGCCGTTGAAATCCGCAACCGCGGCTTTCCATTGTGCGTGTTGAACGCCAATCGGCCGATCGGTCGCGTCTTTAGCGACGCCGTCCATGTATGTCGCGAACTCCACATCGTACCACTCGCGCAGTATGGACCAGGCAGCTCTCATCCCAGGCGACTCGCACAGGCTGCGCATCGACCGGTTGAAGCTGTTGAACGCCGGTTCATCGAGCAGACTTTCGCTGTGCTGAAGAAAAGAGTCTTCCGCCCCCAAAAAAACCGCACGGCAATAGCCAATGAATTGCACCAGCTGCGGTTCTGTAATTTGCCGGTTGCCGCTCATGCAACTGTAATATGCCTCCGCGAAGTCGGTACTCATGAGACGCAACGCGATTTCGGCCGATCGGCTGGCTCTTCCTTGTTGGATCAAGGCCCGTTGGTTGTTATGGGCCTGACGGAGCTGACGCTGGAGCAATATCAAGGAAACCAGGACAGCAACGGCACTGACGGCCGCTGCCAGAGTCGTAATATCGGAAAGCACTTATGCCTCCTTCACTAGGTCCAAGAGTTATGAGCCAAGACCTACAGGCGACGGTGACTTGAGTGTCAAGTTTACTCTGATGCCAAGAGGGCCATTCGCTTTATGGAAGCTGGGAGAGGGATCTCAGTCCGGTTTTGCCGCATACGTGTCTTCGTTGGCATTCATGCCGACGATCGACCGTTTGCCGCACACCGTATCCGCCTGCACGATTCCCCTGGCCTCGTCCACCATCATGAAGGCCTCCGCGTTGCTTGGACTGATCTCATCGGCGAAATCCTGGAATCCATCGCCCTGGAAATAGAGCGTGTGGTCGAAGTCAGCACTAACATTGACCTGGCCGTCGTGGATGTGCAAGGTCGGAAAGTAAAGTGACTCGTCCATGTCGGTCGGGAACTGAAAAGCCATGGGATGAATCCGCCGTGCAGTCGCTTTGGCGTTCGCCTGGTCGGCCGGGCTTTTCTTGAGCTGGAAAACGGCAAAGCTCCAGTCGCTATACTGCGGCAGCTTGTTCCAGATCGAAGCCGGCAAGTGGAAGAGCTCGTCCAGCCGATCGAAATCGGCCAACCTCGGTACAAAACTGGCGATGAAATCGCCGACGGCTTGCACCGCTAGTTTGTTCCGCGTCGAGACAGCGTCGCAGGGAAGCGATTGGCCTAGTCCGCCGGTCGGTGTGGGAAAGCCCTTTTCCATGTCCTCGAAGAACTGAGGGTAGCGATTGAGGGCGATGAACTCTACCGCGTCCTCTGTTTGGCTGCTGACCGGTAATGGAAGGATCATTGCTACGTCCGAGTCGGTGCTGACCTTCATGCTGTAGACAAGGTATTGGGCAATTTCGTTTGCCTCATTGGCCGCCAGCCGGGCAAAAATCTTGGTGCCGCCGACGGAACGGACTGAGCCGGTGAAAATGCACATGGATGATACTCCGTTTGATGCGCCATCATTGCGGCGCGTGACTCGATAGCGAGATGATAGGCGGGCGCATTTTAACTGACCAGGGAGGAGATGCCGCACGCCCCGACGCTGCGAAAGCAGCTCGGCCTTTGTCTACCGTCCCTGGCGGGGCTGGGGGGAAGGAGAGGCAACTGCTCTACCCAATCTCCGCCTTTCATGGGTACAAGTGAGGAGGCATGTGCGCAGTTGGGGGCGCGAACGAAAGTAGCAAGATCCACCGTTTTACCGTTAGGAAACGGGTTTTTTTAACGGTGGAAGGCCGTGGAAAATCTTGTTTTATCTCACGCACAACTCATGCGACGACTTGCGCACTGCCGGTAGGCGAAAGAGTGCGCCGACATCGTACCAGCCGTCGGCGCAGCGTTTGGCGCGGACCAAAGTCGCGGGAATGGTGACATCGGGATGCACGGGATTGTTGAGCTCGATGAGAACATCCGAGGTTTCCAGTTCCTCAGGGAGATAGAACCCTAAGCCGCTTTGGGAAATATCCTTACCGCGGCACTCGATCGGCAGGTCTTTGTCGCCATTGCGCAGGATAGGAATGATTTTGACCGTATGAGGCCATAAAAGGCGGCTTTGCGTGCGCTTGTTGGAGTTGACCAGCAGCAACTGCCGGAGGTTGTCGAGCAGGCCGGGCCCGACGTCTTCGAGAATGATTCGGCTTTGCTTGTCCGCGCAGCGAACGGTGCGCAGGCTGGCCGCGACCTCGATGGGAGAGGCGGATACGGGGTTGATGCGGGTCAAGCGGATTTCAAGCTCGAGTCCCGGTTTTTTACCCAGCCATTTTGCCCCAAAAGTTGGTGGGCAAGGGAATCGAGATCAGGCAGCCGTTGTCATCCTCGCGCACTCGCTCGCCGGCGCATTGCTTGTGAAAACTTTCCAATTTGACCTTGGCTGACCCAATCGGCAGCCCAACTTGAAAGCGATGGCTCAAGAGAGTGCCGGATGCGGACAATTCCGGGATTTCCTCGATGTCTTGCAGGGCCACCTGGCCTCCGGAGGCCGCGATGATGTCGGCGATGATTTGGTGGAGATCGCCATACGCCGAAGCGGAAACCGGCATGGGTTTGCCGTTGCGAGGCTTTTGCAACAGACTGATAAAGCGATCAGGCTTTTCGCGCAGCTCTTGTTCGGTTTCCGGTGCGGTGCCTTCAAGGGCGAGGAGCATGTCGGTGCAACTGGGCCAACGCTGTCGCCGGATCGAGGCTCAAAGCGCGGGCGATCACTTCTTTGTCGAGCGGCGGGCAGGGCGTCGAGATCGGGCGCGGCGCGGTCGTTCTTGCGATAAGGATGCACGCCCGTGAGCATCTCGGCATAAAGGAGCGCGAGGCTGACCTGGTCGCTGGAGCGGGCCGTCTTTTTCTCGAACAGCTCCGGGGCGGAGTAGCGGGCATTGCGCTGGGCGATGTCTTGGCCGGCGGGGCCCCACAAGAGCTGCGCCAGGCCGAAGTCGGTTATTTGCAGCCAACCATGGTCGAGAATCAAACAGCGTGGATTCAGCCCGAGATGCGCGATGCCATGCTGCTGATACATGTAATCGAGGACTTCGGCGGCGGCGCGCACGTAATCGACCAGTTCGCCACGCCGAATGCCGGGCAGCTTTTGCCCCTGGCATTGCAAGAACCGATCGCGCAACGTTTCCTTGACGAGGTCCGTAAGCAGAATCAAGCGGCCCGGCTCGAGGTGAACGACTTCACTGGGCACGAGAGCCGGATGCTGCAAGGTCCGCAGGATGACGACGTTTTCCTTGAGCTTTGGAGTGGGGCTGCCCAGCCCGTATATGAGCTTGACCAATCTTTTTTGACCAGCCGGCGTTTGAACCTTCCAAAGATCAAATAGAGGCGAATTGCCCAGCGATTCGAGAAACACATGGTTTTCAAGCACATCGGGCGGCAACACCGGCGTTCGGGGCGCGGACGTGTCACAGTCGGAAGAAAGGTAGCTCACCGTTTCAGCCATCGGCTGAGCGGCAAGCACGGCCTGTGTTTCAATGGCGGCGCCGGGAACTGAGACCGAGACGCCGGTGCTTTCGCCCGCCAGCGCACGCACGAGGTCCATACATGAAGGAAATCGCTCTTCGGGATTTTTGGCCAAGGCCCGCGCGACTGATCGGGCGGTCCGGCGCCGGCACCGGCGTCAGTTCTGGAGTTCCTTGAGTATGCTGTAGCAGCAGTTGCCGGGAGTTCTTGCCGGTGTAAGGGAGACTGCCGGTGAGCAATTCCTGGTAAACAATGGCAAGGCTATATTGATCGCAATGCCGGCTCAGGCTTCCCAAAAAGACTTCAGGAGCGGCGTAGAGCGGGGTGATCGCTCCGAGTTCCAGTTTCACGGCGCCGGCGCCGGCCAGCGTGTTCACGAGGCCGAAGTCGGCGACCTTGACGTGGTTGCTCACGAGGAACAAATTGCGCGGCTTGATGTCGAGATGTTGGAGATCGAATTTGAGATTCAGCAGATCCAAGACCTCCGCGGCTTCGCGCAGATATGCAAGTAATTCCTCGCGTGGAATTCCCGGTTTGCCTTGCGAGCGATGGTTCTGAAGCACTTCGTCGAGATTGTGATCCGCGAGCTCGGTGACGATGATGAGCTCGCCCGCCACATTCTCGACGCGATCCATCGAGAGTAGAAAGGGATGGCGGATGGACTTGATCCGCTGCACCGCCCGCAGTTCCTCCTCGGCGCGGGCACTGTCGTTTTCGAGGCCGTTGAGATCGCCGTAGACGAACTTGATGGCTTTGAAGATGCCGCCTGGGGCTTCGCACTTCCAGACCTCGCCGAAGCCTCCGGAGCCAAGCGGTTCGACGAGTCGATAACCCCGAATGGGTTCCGAGTTGGGTTTTTTTTCGACGGGCATGGAGGTTCCTGCACAGCGGGGACTGGGCAAGACAAGCGTAGGTCAAAAAAGAAACGCCGTCCAATGGGCGGCGTGGAAAGTTGTTCAAATGTAAACCGCGAACGTTTAGCCGCGACGCGCAGCGAAGCGCGGGGTGAAGCCGCGCTCCGCTGCGCGTCGCGGCTAAACAAGCATGTTAAAGTGGTGGCCGGGCGTCCAGGCGGCGTGGCGTGGGCGCAATTTCGGTGCTAGCCTGCGCGGGCGGCAACATGCCCGGGAACACCTGGGAGGCAGGCGGCGGCACTGGGCAATGCGACCAATCCGGCGGCCAAGGCCAGGGGGTCCAGCACTTTTGGTAGTAACCCCAGTTGGGCGCTTCGCAAGGACTACATATGGGCTTGGGGCAACCGTGCTGGAAACAAATGCGCGGCATGCCCTCCATGCACCATTTCAGGGCCGGCGGACAATGGAAATGTTGGCAGCCGGCCGGCCCGCATGTCGCGCAGGGCGCGGCGCAGGTGGCACATGGCTCCTGTGCCTTGGCCATTGATTGCAGCATCAGCACAGCCACGGCGGCCAGGCTGATCTTGAAATACAACCGGATAAATGGCACGCGCAGATTGAGCAGTACAAGCGAGGCCAGGCTTAGCCTGGGCAAGAACTTGTACACAAGACGGCGAAACATAATGTCCTCCTTGACTGGGTGTTTCCTGGTAAGGATATCCGCGGGATTCGGAGTACCTCAGCCCGCGGCTTGGTGGATCAGCGGCGGATACCAGTGACGCCGGTGCCGGTGGTCCCTCCGGTGCCTCTTGAATAGATCGGGAAGAAATGCGAGTAGTTGAAATACCCGCCCATGGTATGACCCGTAGGCATCATTTCGCCCTCCTGCAATTGGCCGGTTTGACCGGGTTGCAGGTTTTGCGTTGTCTGGAATTGTTGCTGCAATTGCTGGATCGCTTGATGGTTTTCCATCTGGGGACGCACGATGCCGTAATAGTTCACGGCCGAGTTGGTCATGCCGCGCGCGTTGAGATTCAGATAGGGACTGATGAGCGGCCGCGGGTTGACGACGGGTGGTGTGTAGCTGCCGATTTGGGGCTGGGCATAGGCGTTGGTTCCCAGCGCCAGGGCGATGCACAGGCCGGCAAAGCAGTGTTTCATGACGGTCTCCACGGTCAAGAAAGCCATCGTGTGCGATGGTAAGTGGTCCACGTAGATCATGATAACCCGTAGTCAGGAGACGCAATAGAGTCCGCGTCAAAATATACGGAGGCTTGCCCGCTATTTCATTTTTCGGCCGGAAAGTGGGCAAAGTTTAACGGTTTTGGCGTCGGCGCCACCTAATGAACCAACCAAGACTTTTATGTGGGACGGCTCTCCTGAGCCGTCCATTTTGACGGCTCGGGAGAGCCGTCCCACAAGAGTTCAGACAGTTGGTGACATATGGACCCGCCCGAGCCATATTGGAAGGCCCGAGCAAGGTCCGGTGAATTGTCAGGGAACGATCACGGCTGCTCCGGTGCCGGTGCCGTTGCGCAAGTTCTGGAACGACTGGGCCGTGCTCGCACCTAGGAACGTCACGCCCAAAAGGCGCTCGACGGGGGCCAGCACCTTGGACAGGTAATTGTCGAACGTGATCAGGCAATCGGCGCTGACGTAGACGCGGTCGCCGGGGAAGAGCTGGTAATTGGTGCCTGTCGAGCCGGCCTGGGTGATGGCGTTCCAATCGACCGGCAGGATCTGGTTGCAACCGTTGTTGGCGGGCGAAGGCCGAGCCAACCAGATGCGCTGCTTGGAGGAAACCGGCGCCAAGCCCTGGACGAAGCCGATGGCGTCGAGCACGGTTTCGTTGCCGGTGACCGGCAGGCGATAGACCTGCTGGCCGAAGCCGGCGCCGTCGAAGATGACGTAGTAGACCTTGCTGTTGTAAGCGAACACGTCGATGGCGATTTGCGGATTGAGCAGGTATTCGGACAAGTGCTTTTCGATGATGCACTTGGCCTGGCCCAGGCTCATGCCGGCGACGTAGACCGAGCCGTAGCTGCCCAGGCTGATGGTGCCGTCGGGCCGCACCAGGTGCTCGCCGCGCAGCTGTTGCAGGCCGCGGAATTGCGCCAGGGCGACGGTGACCTGGGCGTTGCGGAGAATGTTGCCCAGGTGAGTGCGGATGGCCGACCTGAATTTGGTCGAGGGTCAAGCCGCCGACGTGGACCGTGCCGTAATTGAAGCCGAGGTTGATGGTCCCTTCGGGCGACACGACGTAGGCGCCGGTGATCGGCTGATTGGGCAGCGTGTCGGTGACGTTGATGAAGAGGACTTCGAGCGGCTCGACGCGATAGGGCGGCTTGGGAACCAGGCGCACGGCGTCGATGGTGATGATGTCGGGCGGCGCGATGGTGTACGGCGGATGCGAGACCGGCGCGAGCTCGGTGGGGAATGGGCCAGGGCCCGGAATCGGCACGCCCGGAGCGCCGGGAAGGCCCGGATGCACCGGCATGCCTTTTTTCGCTGGATCGGGCGGAGCATCGGGGGGTGCATAGAGACGCGCTGAATGCCGTTATTAGCCGGATCGCCGGCGAGATTACCCAGCGATGCGCCATCCTGTTGGCAGCGCGCGCATCCAGGGTTAGCCTGTGCCGCCTGCGGCGTGTAGTTCGGCGCGTTACTGTCGCCGGTGCTGATGCAGCCGGAAAGTCGCCACGAAGAGGCTTCCCACGAGCGCCGCGACCCCCGTCCGTCGGCCTTGTCCGATCATGACCCACTCCTTGGAAATAAAAATCCCCTGAAGCAGCCGGCAGCCGGCACGCGCTCCCTGCCGGCCCCGATCCCCCGATCGGCGCGGTTAACCTCCCTTCGGTATCCCGAAGTGGAGGAGTAGTGACCTAAACGTCATTTCTTAGAGGGGAGGGGGCATAACGAAAAAGGATTTGCGATGCAATAGCAATTTGCAATAAATCGTCTTAGCCGCGAAGAAACGCGTCCGCGGTGCGCGTGGTCGCCTCGTCATCGTTGTTCCACAGCGCCGCCAAATTATGCTTGATGCGGCGATTGGCGAGCGCCAAAAAATAGCGCCCCGCCTGGGCATCGCGTGCCCACTGGCTCGCATCGCCGTTGGGCGCCACATGCAGGTGGTCCAGCCGCGCCAATGCGCAACTGGAGGCATAAAGATCGCAGGCGCTGTCGGCGAGGCGTTCCTGCATGTATTGGCTTTTGAAAACCGTTTCCATGATGGCTAATTCCTCGCCCTTGTCGGCGGCACCATTTTGTAGCGCCGTTTTACGGAAGTGCGCGAGCGTCTGCTGGACGGCGATGCCGAAATCGCGCACGCGGGCACCAAGCTCTTTGGCCTCTTTTCTCAGGTCCGGGCTTTGCACCGGAATTTCCGGGCTCGACAGGCGGCTGGCCAATTGCTTTTTGCCGAAGCGCCAGAGCGTCCCCATCTCCTTGACGGGATGGCGCAGCGCCTCGAGCACGCCTTTGAGCCCCTCGCCCACGCCGCGCAGGCCGACGACCGCGATGAACGCCTTCAGCACCTCGTTGGCCCCTTCGCCGATCTGGTTGATGCGGGCGTCGCGCATCATGCGCTCGTAAGGCTCGTCGTGAAATAACCCTGGCCGCCGTAAATCTGCATGGTGTCGTTGACGATTTGCCAGAGCGCGTCGGTGGCGAAGACCTTGAGCATCGCCGTTTCCAGCATGTAGTCTTCGGCGCCGCGATCGATGAGGGCGGCACACTGCATGGTGGTCGCCTCCATGGCGAAGGCATGGGCGGCCATGAAGGCGATCTTCTTCTTGGTCAGCTCGAATTCGCCAAGCGTTTGCTTGAACTGGACGCGCGTGTTGGCGTGATGCACGGCCGCCTTGAGACAAGTCTTGGCGGCGCCGGTGCAACTGGCGCCGAACGTGGTGCGGCCAAAATCGAGCACGGTGAGCGCGACGCGCAGGCCTTTGCCGATCGGCCCCGAACATTTCTCCGCGGGAACCGGCATATCGTGAAAGGCGAGCCTCGCGGTCGCTGTGCCGCGGATGCCGCACTTGGGCATGCGTGCCTCGACGACTTCGAACCCGGGCATGTCGGGCGTCACCAGAAATGCCGTGATGCGCGTTTCGCTGGAATTGGGGACCGGCGTGCGGGCCATCACGGTGAGCACCTGGGCGATCGCGCCGTTGGTGATGTAGCGCTTTTGCCCATTAAGGGTAAACGTTTTGCCGTCGGCACTCGGCGTGGCCGTCGTCTGGACATTGGCGGCATCCGAACCTGCTTCGGGCTCGGTGAGGGCAAAGGCGGCGAGCTTTTTGCCGGTGACCAGATCGGGGAGCCAGCGTTTCTTCTGCTCCTCGGTGCCGAACAAGAACCAGGCCGCGAATGCCGATGGAATGATGGGCATTGACGAAGACCGCCGTCGATGCGCAATGGCCGCCGATCAACTCCATGATCTTGCAATAGGCCGACTGCGAGAAAGCCCGGCCGCCGTACGCGCGCGGCGCCGCCATGCCGAGGACGCCCAACTTACCCAGGCCGGCGATGACTTCGGCGGGGATGTCGGCGTCACGGTCGATGGCGGCGGCATCGATATGCTGCACGGCAAAGCGGCTTAAATCGGCGAGAGATTGGTCGAGCGCGGGCCGCTCTTCGGGATTGAGCTCCGGACAAGGAAAGACGAGACTGGCATTGAAGTGCCCAAAGAATAGCCCCTTGGCGAACCCCAACGTCTCCGGCCCGGAAAAAAGCAGCTCCTCGGCTTGCTTCTTTTGTTCCTGAAATTGAGCGGTGGTAAGGGGCATGGAAATCCTCCTGATCCATTATAACGAGTGTGCCGTGCCATTCTTCACTGGCGCCGTGGACGGCTCTCCTGAGCCGTCCGATGTTTATCAGACGGCTCAGGAGAGCCGTCCCACAACCTAATTGATGCGTCACGGCTCGTGCCTACTTCAATCCACCCCCGCTAAACGCGCGTCTCTAATCGCGAACAAGAAATCCTCCGGATCGCTCGAATTGAGCGTCAAACGCCCGATTACCCGAACCACTCCGCGCCGATAACTCGCCCGCGTGCCCGGCGCCATCTGGACATAGACGATGCCGCTCGCTTCCGGCATTTCGCAATACCAGCAACCCACGGGGTATTCGATGAACAAAAAAACGCTCATGTCGCCATCCCCGCGCAAAGGCTGCATGAACCCATTGAGGCTTACCTGATGCCCCACGAGTTCCTGCAGGTACTTGGGGAAGGTCGGCTGAAAACGCTTGCTGAGCGATGTCTCGGCGAGCAATTCCCAGGGAACCTGATTGACGCTATCCGCGCTGATCGGAGGCAGCGTCAAATCGACTTGCTGCGAAAGCAAAGGCCGCTTGGACCGGAAGGCGAGGCTGCCCGTGTGCTTGGTCTCGTGCGGCGCCAGCGCGGCTTTGGGCAGCTTATCGGCGGCGGCGCGTAAGAGCTGACGGTGGCGGCGCAGTTCGGAGTCGTTGAGACCGAACTGCGTCACGCACCCATCCATCATGGCCGCGGCGTTGGCGATGTCGCCGTGAGCGTTGGCAAGCTCCGCGAGCTGCCACAAGAGCGGGGCATCGGCCGGCAGCCAAAGCGCCAGTTGTTGCGTGATGGCGACTGCTTTCGCCGGCAGCTTTTTCTTTTCGGATGGCGCCAGGCGGCCCGGTTCATAGGCGCCGCTCTCGTCCACCAAGCGCACACCGAAAAGATCATCCAACCCAGAGTTCTTTCGCAGCCGGCCGCGCACCAGCTTGAGGTGGTACGTTTCCGCCTGCATGTTCTTGCCTGGCGCCAGGCGAACCGCGTCTTCAAGGCAAGAGGCCGCTTGCCCTAGATCGCCCTTCATTTGCCAGGCGGTCCCGAGATTGGCGGCGATATGAAAGTGATTGGGATAGGACCGCTGCGCCGTGCGCAACAGCGTGACTGCTTCTTCGGTCTCGCCAAGCCGTAGATACAGGGCGCCCAGATCGGCGTTTTCATCTGCCGAGAGAGATGGTTTGGCTGCGAGCTTGGCGGCTTCCGAAAGATAATGCGCCCGCAGCGGGCTCTCTGAATTTTTAATCGCCACCGACCGCAATTGGCGCTGATCTAACAAAAAGCCGCGCCACTCGGAAGGAAGCGCGGCATACGTCTCGCCCGAATAATACACCCCTGCACGCACCGGCGCGGCGCAGCAAAGCCACACGATAATCAGCGTGCCGTTTAGCCGCGACGCGCAGCGGAGCGCGGCTCGCAGAGAAAATGGGTTCATGTGGCCATTTTAGCACCAAGCCGCGTGATTGAGGTACTCCGAAACCCGCAGGTTTCGGAGTACCTCAACCACGCGGCTTGGGCGTCTTAGGCCCGCGCCGTTTCCGGGATGCCGCCGGGCCGGCGATCCAGCGTGCGGGCGGTCGAGCGGTGGCCTTCGCCCAGCATGAGGAGCAGCGGGCTGGCGATGTAGATCGAGCTGTAGGTGCCCACGATCACGCCGACGACCATGACGAACGCGAACAGGTGCACGCCCGGGCCGCCCCAGACATAGAGCACGAACACCACGAGCCAGGTCGTCAACGACGCCAGCACGGTGCGGCTCAAGGTTTGGTTGACCGAGTCGTTGATCATCTGCGGCGTCAGATCGGGGTTCTTGCCGCGCACCTCGCGGATGCGGTCGAAGACCACGATGGTGTCGTTGACGGAATAACCGACGAGCGTGAGCAAGGCGGCCACCGCGGGCAAGTCGATCTTGAAATCTTCCAGGCCGAGCAAATCGCCGATGAAGGTGCCGTGCAGGAAATGGCACGCGGCGATGGCGCCGAGCGTGAAGAACAGATCGTGGATCAGGCAAATGACCGCGGCCAGGCCGAACGTCCAGTTGCCGAAGCGGAACCACAGATAAACCAGGATGGCGCCCCAGCTGGCGACGATGGCGACCAGCAGCGCGGAAGCGGGTCTCGGTGGCCAGTTGGCTATCGAAGTTTTCCAGCCGGTCGGGCACCGGGCGATCCACGAAGGTCGCTCCGGTCCGCCGCAGGGCGTCTTCGATCTTGGCCACGCTATCTTTGTTGAGTTCCTTGCTGTAGTCGAACTTGATCCGCAAAATCGGATAACGGCCATCGATGTCGCTTTTGCCTTCCGGGTACATTTCATATTCGGGCAATTTGCTTTTCTCGGTGGTGCCGAAAGCTTTTTGGATTTCGCGCGCAAACAGCGATTTGACGAAGCTCGGCGAGGCGGTCGCCAGCTCCGTGTGCTCCGGGTTGGCATAGAACTTGAGATACGTCTCGCGGTTTTTGGACGGATCGAAGTTCTTGTCGTAGGACATATACACTTTTTTCATCAGCGGTTGGCCACTCGCGGGGTCGCGCAACAGGCGGTCGAGGCTCGCCTGCACCAGTTCGGGTTCCTTTTCCGACGTGCGCACCGTGAAGTTGGGCGTCCGCGTCAGGTCACGGTCGGCCTCGGCTGTCTTGAAATCCTCGGTGAGAAATAGTTGCTCGACGGACGGATCGGGCAGTTCGGCACGCGCTTGGCAACGATTTCTTCGCGTTCCTTGACGACCTTTTTAAGCTGGTCCTGGTAACGCGCCGAATCCTCCGGCATATCCTTGGTGACGGGCGGGTCTTGCAAAGGCGGGTTGGACAGGTTCACCGTGCGGACGTCCGTGCCGTCCTTCGGTCCGGGGTTGTGATAGGTCAGCGTGTAGCGGTAGCCGTGCGAGCCTGGTTCCTCCTTGGCTTGCACATCGCCGAGCCATTTCTTCTGGTTGGGCTCATCGACGAGGCCGCGCAATTCTTGGATCGTCACGCCCTTGGTCAGCTTGCCGCCGTAGGCGGTGCCGCCGACGAAGTCGATGTTGAGGTCGTTGGGCAGCCGGCCGATGAACAGGGCGATGCCCAGGACGGCCAGCACGATGGTGGCGACGAACATGATGTTGCGGATGCCCATGAAGTCGATGTTCGGCTTGGCGAAGAGGCGGAGCATGCTGAGCTTGTGCAGCCAGCCCTTGCTGAGCCAAAAATCGAAGAACAAGCGGGTCACGTACAGCGATGTGAACAAGCTGATGATGAGGCCGACCGTGAGCGAGACGCCGAAGCCTTTCAGTTGATCGTTGCCGACCACGTAGAGGACGATGGCCGTGAAGATACTACTCAAGTGGGTATCGATAATCGTCGGCAAGGCGCGTTCGTAGCCGTTGCGGATGGCCATCGCCAGGCTGGCGCCGCGTTCGCGTTCCTCGCGCAGTCGTTCGTAGATGAGCACGTTGGCGTCGACGGCCATGCCGAGCATGAGCACGAGGCCGGCCAGACCGGGCAGGGTGAAGGTCGCCTGCACGGCGACCATGAAGCCGACGGTGAGCACGAGGTTGGCGAGCAAGGCGACGCTGGCGACCAAGCCGGCGAAGCGATAGTAGACGATCATGAACGCGAGCACGGCGACGAACGCCAACAACACGGCCCGGACGCCGGCGCTCGATGGTGTCCTGACCGAGCGTGGCGCCCATGGTGCTTTCGCTCACCGGCTGCTGCTTGAGCGTGGCCGGCAGGCGGCCGGCGCGCAGGATGTTGACGAGGTTGGTGACTTCCTTCTGCGTGAAGCTGCCGGAGATTTGGCCCTTGGGTGCTGATTTCCGAGTTGATGGTCGGGGCCGACATGATCAGGCCGTCGAGGATGATGGCCAGGTGGCGATAAGTCTGCGAATCGGGCGTGCCGCCGCCTTCGGGAATGTTCTTGCGGGTGATGTCGCGGAACAAGTTGCCGCCCGTCGTGTTGAAGGTGAAGTGCACCGCGGGCCGGAGGTCTTGGCCTTGCCCGGCGGTGGCGCTTACCAGGTAGCTGCCGTCGATCTTGGGCGTGCGTGCGGTTTCTGTCGGATCGTCCGGATCGAACTCCGGATCGCGCGTCAGGACGAAGTATTCGTATTCCTTGGCGCGGCGTTCTTCGTCGGGAAGGTTGCGATCCTCGCATTTGCGGGCGAAGAACAAGGCACCGCTCCAGACCGGGCGATTGCGTTGGTCGGTGAGGTGGAAGGCCTTGTTCAATTTCACTTGGGTGGACGTATAGCTGCGCGCCGGGTCGGTGCGGGCGGCGTTGTCGAGGTTGAGCGAGTGCCGCTCCTGCGGGCCCAATTCGACCCAGCTATAAGTGACCACGCTCTTTTGATTGCGCGGCAACTTCAACGTGAAGTGAGCCAACTCGGTGTGTGTCGGGTCGTCGACCTTGGTCGGGCCCATGGGCGGAATGCCCGATTTCGCCCGGCGTCTCCAGATCGCTGGCATCGTCGATGGCGGCGATGGCGGCGTCTTCGCCGCTCTTGTCGTCCTTGTTGTTGGCCAAGATGCGAAACTCCAGGCTGCCGACCTTGGCGACCAGGTCCTTGATGCGCTGAACTTCCTCGACGGTCAGGTCCTGGCTGCGGCCGGTCTTTTCGGTCACCTCGCGAATGTCTCTTTGGATGCGGGAGAACGACGGGCCGTAGTTGGCCTTGATGAAATCCTCGACCTCCTGGGTATCGACGCCCTTGGCGATGTTTTTGACGATATCCGCGCCGGTCAGCGGCTCGATGATCGTCAGCGCCGGCCTGGCCGACGATGCTGCCGCGCACTTGAATGAAGGCGATCAGTTGCTCGATGCCGTCGGCGGGGATGCGGCTCATTTCCGCTTGATAGGTCTTGAGGAAGCTCCATTTGTCGCGGGCCCGGCTGAGCATTTCCTCCCACGCTTGCTTTTTGACCCACTGCTCGATCGTTTTATCGGACGGCTGCACGTCGGCCGCGATCAGCGCCTTGAAAACCGCGTCCTCGAAGGGCTTGAGTTGGCCGACGGGGACGCTTTCCAGTTCTTTGCGGGTCTTGTCGTTGTCCAGTTCCGCCCAGTAATCGGTCGCATTCTTGATCAACTTGTTCCAGGCTGCCGGAGTTGCGAACAACGAGTGTTCCCAGATCGACTGCGACAGCTCGTGCTGGATGCGGTCGGCCAACTCCGAGACCCGGCCACGGCCGACTTCGAGGTTTTTGACACCCCATTTCTTTTCCATCTCCTTGAGCAGCGTGTTCCAGGCTTTCTCGGCTTTTTCCGTGCGATAGGTGCCGCCCGTGGGCAAAATGATCTCGACGCGGCCTTCGCCGCCGGCGGGACGGATGACGATGTTCTTGAGGTCATTGGGGTCGATGCGGCGCTTGAGCGACTCGGCCAAGACGTTGATGTCGCGGTTGGCGTCGAACTTGTTGTCGGCGTCCTGGTTCTTGCGCAAGTCGATTTCGTAGACCAGAATGGTCCCGCCCACGAGATCGACGCCGAACTTGAAGCCGCCCGGCGCCCCTTCCTGGTACTTCATGATGGCGACAATGGACACCCAGGCCGCCAGGGCACACGGGACGAGGCACAGGACGAATTTCCAGAAATAGGATTTCATGGGATTGTGATTCACTCAAAACAATGGAAACGGTTTGTTCTCGATCCTCTACCGCAACTTCTATGAGTCTTTACACCGAAGGTGTTATATAACACAGCCCAGGGTCGCCCGGCCATGCCGCGCGGCGACTTCATCCCTCGCACGATTTGGCCAGGCGCACCCTGGGATCAGGGATAAACTCGATGAACTACCCCGAAGGGGTTGCACAAATCACGAGTCATGCGGCATCCGCCAGTTCGTGCAACCCTTTCAGGGTAGACCATCGTTCATTGTCTGCCCACCCAAGGTGCGCCCCGCCAGGTTTCGCGTGGCGTAATTCTCTCGCAAGGCTGGGCGGGGCGACCCAGGGCTGAAGGACTTAGCCCCTATCGGGGTAAAAAACGCGGCCTTCGTCTTGCACGTTTACGTCGCCGCCTTTACTGGCGTCGCGGCGTCTTTATCCGGTTCCGTCAAAACTCGCGAAATGCTGCTTTTTAGTATCAGCAGCTTGGTATCTTCGCTTTTGATCGTGACCTCGTCGGTGCCTTCCTTGAGGTTCACCACCACGCCGATGATGCCGCCGCTCGTGATGATCTTGTCGTTGCGTTTGAGCGTGCTCATCATCGACTTGCGTTGCTGCTTTTCCTTGCGGCCCGGCAGGATGATGAGAAAATAAAAGACGACGACGATCAAAATGATCGGCATCAGGCCACCGAAAAGACCCGGTCCCTCGCCTTTGTCAGGGACCTTGTCCTGGGCGAATAAAATGAGCGCATTGAGCATCGAGGAGCTTCCTGCCCGTTTAGTAGGCATCAAAAGGGTTATCTTAAAGTCTGGCGCCCCAGCGGGCAAGGCTGACTGAGCAAAACTCGCCGAAGCGCCCTTGCTCGATGGCCGAGCGAATGTCCGCCATGAGCCGGCTGTAATAGGCCACATTGTGCAGCGACACCAGTGTCGGCCCGAGCATTTCGTCCGCCAGGAACAAGTGGTGCAGGTAAGCCCGGCTATAGTTGCGGCACGTCGGACATGGGCAATCGGACTCGATAGGCGTTAAATCTCGCTTGTGACAGGCGTTCCGCAGTCGCAACGTCCCCGTGGCCGTGAAAGCCATGGCATTGCGGCCATTGCGCGTCGGCAAGACGCAGTCGAACATGTCGATGCCGCGGGCCACGGCCTGCACGATGTCTTCCGGACGCCCGACCCCCATGAGGTAGCGCGGTTTATGCGCGGGAAGCAGCGCGGCGGTCGGTGCCAGGGCCGCGACCATTTGGGCCATCGTTTCCCCGACGCTGAAGCCTCCCAGCGCATAACCCGGAAAGTCCAAGGCGACCAGCGCTTCCGCGCAAGCTGCCCTGAGCGCCAGATCGGTGCCCCCTTGCACGATGGCGAAGAGTGCTTGATCGGCTCGACGATGGGCATCCCGGCACCGCTGCGCCCAATGGATCGTTCGGCGCACAGCTTCCTTGCGGTAGGCAGAGTCCGTCTCAAAGGGCGGGCATTCATCCAGGCACATGGCGATGTCCGAGCCCAAGTTTTCTTGGATGCGGACCGCCTTTTCGGGACTTAGCTCAAGCAGGTTGCCATCCAGATGAGAACGAAACACCGCTGCCTGGTCGGTGATCTTGAGATTGGCGGCGAGACTGTAGACCTGGTAGCCGCCGCTATCGGTGAGGATGGGGCGGTGCCAGTTCATGAAGCGATGCAGTCCGCCCAGTTCGGCGATCAATTCATCGCCGGGACGCAGCGCGAGATGGTAGGTGTTGCCCAGCACGACTTGCACGCCGGCGGCTTCGAGTTGCTCGGGCGTCAATCCCTTGACCGTGGCCTGGGTGCCGACGGCCATGAAGACGGGCGTTTCGACGGTGCCGTGCGCGGTGAACAATCGTCCGCGGCGTGCGGGCCCGTCGGTGTGCAAAAGGTCGAAGCGAAACATATTGTCGACAAAACATGTTTAGCCGCGACGCGCAGCGGAGCGCGGGTGCATCCCCGCGCTCCGCTGCGCGTCGCGGCTAAACGAAAACGATACGTTCGTTTTATCAATTCCGCTGCAAGTTGGAGCGGATGATCTCGACGGCGAACTGAGCGCTGTGCCGGACATCGCGGTCGTTGTCCGCTTGCGCGGCCTGGATGAGTGGCGGCAACGATCGCGGCGAGGCAATCAGACCCAGTGCACGAGCGGCCGCGTCGCGAACCGACGAGCTTTTGTCACCGGCCAGCGTGGCCGCGATTGGGTCGATGGCCCGCTCGGTTTTCATGCGACCCAACTCCATGACGGACTCGCGGCGGATGCCTTCATCGGGGTTTGCCAACCGAGAAAGATGGAAATCGAGGGCGGCCTGGGCATTAGGGGCAGCCGGCGTCGGCTCCGAAGCTGTGAATTGCGGGGACGAATACGACGGTGTCGGCGTCGTGCCGACGACCGTTCCCGGTTGGACCATGACCGGCGGCGCCGAGTAAACGACGGGCGGCGGCACGGCATAGGGATAGCCATAGTATCCGTAGTATGGGTAATAGCCGTAACCATAGGGCCGATAATAATACGGAGCGCCAAAGCCGAACCCGATGCCGATTCGGATCGGCGGGCCCGCCTCGGCGGCGGCAGTCAAACCAAGCAACACACTGATGACCAACAGCTGTAATCGTCCCATCGTCACACCTCCTTTTCTTCCATTTTTTTCGGCAAGAGATGGGCCGCTAAAATATGCCTAATGATTACAAATGGTCAAGCCCAAGCCAGCTCTCAACTGCCTGTGCCGACGTGGCCAACTCCTGTCCACTGAACGGCACCCGATAATTTCCGCTGGGTAGGCGGCGCCGTCCCTCGCCTTGTTTGGCGAAGCCCGGTAAGCTGCGCGGTTTTCCTGGTGATCCATGAAAGGTGGTGACCATGGATTGAAGCGGTGTCAGCGGGAGTCGCGGCCCGGCCTGGGGCGCTCAGGGCGTCGTCCACAATTGGATGACTTCCGGAGGGCTTGGCCATTCTTTACCCAAAGAAGACTCCCTGGAAGTTCCCGCAATTTCCTCCACCCGGTGCCTTGGCCATGGATGGTGATTGTTCCACTGACTTGGAACAAGAGAGATCACTCGGAGAATTCAGGCCATGGAACCGGCCCGCGGGGTTGGAAGCCCCGTGTTCCAGGCGTGGCGACGAAGTCCGCAGCCCCCGCGGACTTCGGCGCCGCGCCGTTTGATGAGTGGCGAGGGCGAGTGGCGAGTGGCGAGAAAAAACAAAACTCATTGTCTTTTCTCGCCACTCGCCACTCGCCTCGCCACTCATTCCTTGACCAGTGCGCACGCGCTGTTTATGATCGAGTTAGTTAGGGCAATTCTCTTTGGCGGAGGTTACTCATGCTCAGCCGGCGTCGTGGTGCAATCTTGGTCGGTCTTATGATGACGGCCGGGATATTCCTGGTCGGTGCTGTCGCTCCCGCTCAGGACACTTCGGAAACCAAGGGCGAGAAGGTGCGTTTTTCCACGGTGGATGGCGTGGAAATCCAGGGACTGTTCTACCCCGGGGCGAAGCGCAGTTCGCCGACCGTCATGATGTTGCACGCTCTGGGAGAGGATAGCCGCAAGAAGTCGTGGGCTGCCCTGGCCGAGACGCTCAATAAAGAAGGCGCCTCGGTCCTGACGTTCGATTTCCGCGGCCACGGTCAAAGCACTTCCATCGAGCCAACGGTGTTTTGGAGGTTCCCGCGCAACAGCACATCCGTCAAAGGGTGCGCCAAGAAAGAGTCGATCGAATACAAGGCGATGAGCCAGGATTACTACCCGGTCCTGGTCAACGACATCGCGGCAGCCAAGGCTTTCTTGGACGGGCGCAACGACACCGGCGTCTGCAATTCCGCCAATCTCATCGTCCTGGGTGCCGAGACTGGCGCCACCTTGGGATCGATATGGCTATGCGCCGAGTGGCACCGCTATGCCTTCACGCCGGCCAATCCGCTCATGGGCATTCAGGCCGCCATCGCGCCGCTGCCCGAAGGCAAGAAAACCATCGGCGCGATCTGGCTAAGCGCCAAGTCGAAGCTCGGCAGCCGGGTCGTGCGGCTTTCGTCCGTTCTCGATGTCCCGGCCCGGCAATATGCGACACCCATGGCGTTCATGTATAGCAAGGAAGATTCTCCCACGGCGACGCTCGCCAAAGCTACTGTCAAGGCCATCAAAGGCACGAAAAAGGATGAGAAATACAGCTTTACTGACAGTGTCCCAATCGACGGCGGCAAACTGAGCGGCGCCGGTCTCTTGCAAAAATCGCTGGGGACCGACGATGCGATCGTCGCGTATGTCAAGAGCGTGGCGGAAGCGAAGGGCAACGAGTGGGAAGAACGCGACTTCCGCAAGACGCTGTATATTTGGCGCACTCGGATCGACTCAAATCGCCGCCAAGAAAATGGGTATGAATTTGCTGGAATACAGCACGTACGAAATGTTTTTGCGCTGAGATCCCTTTTTCTCCCCCTTACGAAGGGGGGCGGGGGGTTGAAGCTGGTGCCGGAAAACAACCCCCCCCGCCCCCCCTTCGTAAGGGGGGGAGAAACACACAATTATCCCCCCCGGGGATGGAACTGCCGATGGATCGCCTTTAACCGACTCGAATCGACGTGCGTGTAATGCTGCGTCGTCCGAATGTTGGCGTGGCCTAAGAGTTCTTGCACGGTCCGTAAATCGGCGCCGCCGGCCAAGAGGTGCGTGGCAAAACTATGCCGGAGCGTGTGCGGGCTGACCTTGGCATTGAGCCCGGCGCGGCGGACATATTTCTTCACCAGGATCCAGAGCATCTCGCGCGTCAGCGCCTTGCCGCCACGGCTGACGAAGACCCACGGCGTCTCCGGATGGGGCTTGGTCAATACCGGCCGCAAGTTGGCCAAGTAAGTACGCAGTGCGCCGATCGCCTGGTCGCCGAGCGGCACGACGCGCTGCTTGTTCCCTTTGCCGAGGCATTTGCAAAAGCCCGAATCGAGGTAGAGATCGGCGAGCTTGAGGCCCGTCACCTCGGAAGCCCGGCTGCCGGTGGCATAGAGCGTTTCAAGCAGCGCGCGATCGCGCAAATAAAAGCGTTCGTCGCCGCGCGGGGCCATGAGCAGCTTGTTTACCGATTCCGGGCTGAGCACCTGGGGGATGCGTTCCCACAAAGTCGGCGAGCTGAGCAGTTCCACGGTATTCTTCTGGACGCGCTCTTCCAGGCGCAGAAAGCGGTAGAACATTTTCAGCGCCACCAAATGCCGGGCCACCGTCGGTGCCGCCAACTTTTCCAGACGGCAATAGGCCAGGAAGCCGCTTAGCTCGCGAACGGTGGGCTCCAAGTAATTGGCCAGTCCCCCATCGGCGACCCAAAGCTGAAAGCGCTCCAGATCGCGCCCATAGGCCAACAGCGAATTTTTCGCCAGCCCGCGCTCGGCCTGGAGATAATGCTTGAATGAAGTGATGTCGCTCCCAAGTCCTTGGTTGCCTGTCGCCATGATGGGAATCTCCGCGCAAGGGTGCCTATCAACTTGCATCGGAATAGTCCCGGCGCTGAGATTAGCGAAAAGAATCTCCGGCAAAAAACCCCATCACCAGGCTGCGCTTGGTCACCGGAACTCAGTTGCGGTCAAAGCCCGCAGGAAGTCCGCGGCTCTTTGGCTGCGCCTTAGCTTAGCAGGTTGCGCAAAACGAGTCGCAGCACCGCCAACGCGCGCGCTCGATGGCTCAGCGCATGCTTGACGCGCGCGCTTAACTCGCCGAACGTTTTGTGATACTCGGGAATCAGAAACAAGGGATCATAACCAAACCCGCCAGTTCCGCGGTGTTCGGCAATGATCACGCCATGACAGCGGCCCTCGACGACGGCATGAACTCGGCCCTCTGGGTCGGCCAAGGCCGCGGTGCACACATAGTAGGCGTCACGGCGGTCCGGCGGCAACGGCGCCAGCTCGGCGAGGAGACGGGCGTTGTTGGCAGCATCGTCTCCATGTTTGCCCGCGTAGCGCGCGGAATACACGCCCGGCCGGCCATTGAGCGCCGGCACCACCAGGCCGCTGTCTTCGCCCAGCGTCCATTGTCCGACCGCTTGCGCGGTTTCGGACGCTTTTTTGCGCGCATTGGCTTCGAAGGTAGCGCCGTCCTCGACCACCTCGGGAGCTTGCGGATATTGTGACAAGTCGTGCAATACGAGATTCAGATCACCCAAGATTTCCTCGATTTCCTCACGCTTCTTCGCGTTCCGCGTTGCCAGGATCAATGGCTTGGACATGAGACCTCCCGCAAATTGACGGCTCGGACTTGCAACCCCGGCGCGGCCGCAAGCGCTGCCGGAAAGCAGGTATCCACGAATCCCGTCCGTGATGCGGCAATCCAATCAGTGCCTGCTTGAAGCGAGGTTGACTTTAGAAGTAGCAGCTTTTGGGCCCCAAGCACATGCGCCGCGCGAGCCGCCATTGAATCGCTGGTCACTTGCCAGCTATGCGGCAAATGATGCGGATCGGCCTCATCGGTCAAGAAGAGCGAATAAGGATCGAGGATTGCCGCGTCCTCGTCGCCGGGCCGCGCGACCACCGGTAGCGCGGGC
Source organism: uncultured Planctomycetota bacterium (assembly GCA_963750865.1). GTDB lineage: Bacteria > Planctomycetota > Planctomycetia > Gemmatales > Gemmataceae > CAVVSQ01. The sequence goes on along the minus strand of CAVVSQ010000001.1, from coordinate 494,589 downwards.
AATAAAGCCTGCAAATAATAAGCATTCACGGTGAGCGCGCGCACGGCGAGCCAATGTGCCGCCTCTTCACCCAGATTGTGAGCCTTGTCCCAGGCACGCACGGCGTTGGCGGTGGCGCCGCCCCCGGGAAACAAAAGGACTGCGCTCGTGCTGCATGCTCGCCAGCAGTCCGCGTAAGCGTTCGGCGAAAGGCGGCCACTCAAACAAGCTGCCGCCGACTTTGATCAGCGTGCAAGCATTATTGCTCATGGTATCTTTGTTGGGCCAGTCTCGCCACCGCATAAGCAGCGATGCTTTCGGAAAGCGCCGGCTTCAGCTGGTCGGCGAACGAAATCGCGGGCACGCCCCACTTGTCAACGACGGCGCGAGCCAAGAACTCGCCACTCCCGGCTAGTACGACAACGCCAGGCGCTCGAGACATGCGTCCGCACACCATCTCCATGCCCGCGCGGATTCGAGCCATTTGCCGATCCATGACTTCTCGAGCGAGCGCCAGCGTTTCGGCATTGCTAACCAAGTCACCATCTCCGCCCAGCATGCGCGCTAGACGCGCATGGGCGTATTCCTTCGCCGCGGGCCGACCGTCTGCCGTGTTGCAATCGTCGGAGTCCTCGGGAATCATGCCTAACAGCAAGTAGGCATCCAGAGTCGTTGCGAACAACTCCGCTGCCAGTCCCGTCTGGACCAGCGCACATACGGGTGTGCGGCGCACGCCGGTGTATACCAGTTCGCCCGATTTGAGCCGTGCTACATCGTCCAGCCCGCACGTCACTGGCTTGCCGTACCCAAGTTGCACGATATCCGTTGTCGTCGAACCGACATCCATGAAAAGCGCGGCGGCCTCCGGCGCATACGAACCAGCCAGGAGCGCCGACGCCAGCCAATTCGCCGCCGCGACGCAATGAGTCTCGCGCAAAGCTTGCTCAAGCGGCAGGAACCTGCCGCGAGTCGTCCAAACTCGCACCGGCGTGTGTCCGGCGATCTCGGCCACGCTGGTCAGAATTGACCGCACGCCTTCCTGTTTATTGGCGAAACAGTCACACAGCTCGCCCGTCATGGTGACGGCGAGCAGGTCGTAAGGGGGCATACCGGCAATAAGTTGGGTCAAAGCTTCGCTCAACTTACGAGGCGTTCGCCAAAGGGGGAACGGCAAGCTGCGTCCCGCTTGGCGCGTATGCGCCACTTTGAGGTTCGCGCCGCCAATATCCAGGCCTAAGACTTCCAACATGCCGCTTACTTCCTGCGCGGCTCTTTTGCTAAGCCCAGCTCGCGCACCAGTCTTTCGATCAGCGCTCGTTGACCCGATTCGCAGGGTTCGAAGGGCTGCGCGGTCAAAGCCCCGCAGATTCCCATGAACTGAAGCGCCACCTTGATGCCGTAAAGATAGCTCGACCATGGTGTGTCGGTGTTGTAGAGCGTCATCGACATGCGTATCGCTTGAGCCGACAATTCCCGGCACTTCACGAGCGCGCCGAGCGCGCCGCCTCGTAAAGCGCGACGAACAAGGCGGGATCAACGTTGGCGCCGCCCGTAACGCCGCCGTGAGCGCCCATGAAGATGGCCTCGGCGAGGAGTTCCTCCGGTCCAATCAAGACGGCGAACCCGGGACGAGCCGATGCCAGTTGCACCAGTTTCTTGAAATAGACGAGTTGCCCCGAACTATCCTTGATGCCCGCGACATTGGGAGCATGGAGCAGCCGGCGGACCGTGTCTAGCTCGAAGTGCACCTTGGTGTGGCTTGGCATATTGTAAAGAAACAACGGCACGGGGACTCGCTCGGAGAGCGTTTCGATGGTAGTCGTCAATTCCAACTGCGAGATCGGGAAATAGTATGGACCCGCGTGGACCACCGCCGACGCACCGGCGCCAGCCGCATGTTCGGCCATCGCCACCGCGTCGGTGAAAGACGCATCGGTGATGCCGACTAAGACAGGCACCCGCCCGGCGACCTGGCCGCAGGTGCGCTCGATGACTTCGCGCCGCAAACGCGCGCTCAGGCTGGGGCCTTCGCCGGTGGACCCTAGCATGAACAAGCCATGCACGCCCGCCGCCAAGGTGCGCTCGATCAAGCGCTCCAAGCCTTCATGGTCGAGACGGTCTTGCTCCAAGAGTGGCGTGATCAGCGGCGGAATGATGCCGCGCAGCGGGCCGGGAAGGGGGGCGAGCTTCATAGGAGTGCTTTACATAATAGAGCCGCGCACGCAGTAAGCGGGGGGCGTCAAACCCGCTTACTGCGTGCGCGGCTCTTTGGACGTTTTACTTCAATTCCACCGACCAGTAGGCGTTATCCAAAAAGGTCCGCCAGGACTGGTACTTCTTGTGCGTCAGCTTGAGGTTTAGCAGCGGGCTTCGCTTCGGTTTTTCCGGCTTGCGAATCAGGCTCATGTGCGCCTGCTTCGGCGTCCGGCCGCCCTTGCGCACGTTGCAGTTGACGCAGGCGCACACGATGTTTTCCCACGTGCTTTGACCACCTTGGCTGCGCGGCGTCACATGGTCCAGACTCAGCTCGGTGGTGGAGAACTTCCGTCCGCAATACTGGCAGAGATTGTTGTCGCGCGCGAAGATGTTGCGGCGATTGAATTTCACCGTGTGCTTGGGCATCTTCTCGTAGCCATAAAGCCGAATCACGCGCGGCACCTGAATTTGGCTTGTCGACGTCCGCACCCAATCGTCTTCCTCGTGGCGGAAATGCTTGGCACGGTACTCGCTCACTTCCCGCCAGGAGTGGAAATCGTAGGTCGTGAACTGACCATCTTCCTGATTCACCACCTCCGCGAGATCCTTGCAGAGCAGGCAGAACGCCCGCCGCACGGAGATGATGTGGACGGCCATGAACAATTTGTTGAGCACCAAGACGCTGGCATCCAGTGCCGAATTCACATTGGACATAGAACCCCCTTGTGCGGGACAGGAGTCTGACCGGTACTCGCCGCGTCCGTCTGCCCTCCTTGCGCATAGACGCGCCCAAGCGCCCACAGGTTCGATATGGTAATCTTAGCAGGGACGGCTTTCAACTTGCAAGGACTTGGCCCCGATTCACGGACATTTCATATCCTCACGAGGTTACCGCCATGCAGTGCAGCCGCCGCGTTGCGTTGATCTTCATGCTCGCCCTCATCCCGGCAGAGTCAGCGGAAGCGCAGTTTTATCGCCGGCCTGTCGTGCCGATTCGCCCCATCGAGCCCACCAGGCCACTGCCCTATATCGACACCAGCTGGCAAAACAACCCCTACGTCTATTGGACGATCCATCATCACGGCATGCCCTATCCTTATCCGCCGCGACCTTATCCCTACCCGGTGCCCTATCCAATGCCTTACCCTGTTCCGGTGGGAGCCGGCTACACCACGGTCAACAACTATTACACACCGGAGACCAGTGCGGGCCAGCAAGCCTATGGGCAAATGACTTCGGTTTTGCCGCCGCCCCAGGCGAACAAGGCCGTGGTCGCCATCAACCTGCCGACGACCGCGGCGGTCGTTTGGATTGACGGACAAAAGCTGGAATCGGGATTAAATGCCACGCGCGTTTACACGACGCCCGAACTGGAGCCGGGACACAAATATCAATACGTGATCAAGGCCGAGTGGGTCCAGCGCGGCCAAAATGTCTCGGAGGAACGCAGCGTGAGCGTCGAGCCGGGCAAAACGACGGTGGTGGACTTCACGATGGCGAAGACGGATTAGAGATCATTGGGCCGCTTCGATAATGATTTGACCGGCTTGGCATTCCACCGACGTGAGATGCGTCCGGACCGGAAACGCGTATTTGGCAATGCAGCGGTCCAGGTCCACCCAAATCGTGTCTGCCTGGATTCGCAACCAGTCCTCGCCTTGGGTCGCGTCCTCGATCATTTTCACGATAGCGCTTTTGAAGATGTTTCCGGGCACGCCCATGGCCTTGAAGTGCTCGAGCCTTGCCGTGATGAGGCCGCCATCCACGCCGATCTTCCAAAGCGTTTCGAAATGCACGTTGATAAACAGCGGATAGACTCCTGCGACGGTCAGTCCGTTTGGGGTGAGGCGCACCGCCAAATCTTCGATCGGCTGCCCGGCCGGCAAATGCTTTTGCAGGAGGGCATTGAGGTCGGCCTCCGTGAAGGAGAGCTTGAGAGCGTGGATTTCCATGGGGAGCCTCACCAGCGCATCATCTTCCATAAGGGTATGAGAAATGGTATAAGAAGACCTCATGCTCCGCTCCCGCCTCCCGCTGCTCATCACCGGTATCACCGGTGTCGCCGGCTTCAATGCCTTCCATCATTTCCAAAAGCGCTATCCGGGCCAGGTCGTCGGCACCCGGCCCGCGCGGACATCGCGCCTTAAAGGGGACGGCGTCGCCGTTGTTGATGCCGAGGATGTCGGCGGCGATGGACGCTCTCTTTGACCGACATGGTTTTCGCTCGGTGCTCAATGCCGTCGGCAACTGCAATTTGAAATCATGCGAGCTGGATCCGAGCATGGCCCAGGCGCTCAATGTCGCCAGCGCTGCCGCCATTGCCGCGAATGTGAAACGGCATCATTGTCGGCTCGTGCATCTTTCGTCCGACCTCGTTTTCTCCGGGTGTGGACCGGGCAATTACGTTGAGACCGACAGGGTCGATCCTGTGACCGTTTACGGCCAGACGATGGTTCAAGCCGAAAACTTGTTGCTGGGCCAACTTCCCAGCGCGGCTCTTTTGCGCATTTCTCTGCCAATGGGACCGAGCTTCAACCATCACGCCGGCGCAATCGATTGGATCCAATCGCGCTTCCGCGCCGATCGTCCAGCCACGCTTTACTTCGATGAAGTGCGCTCGTGCACCTATTGCGGGGATTTGAACAAAGTCTTCGAGGCGTTTTTGGCCGGCGATGAGCGCGGTTTATTTCATTGCGGCGGCCCGCGCCAGCACGCTCTTTGAAATCGCGCAAATCATCAACCGCGTCGGCGATTACTCTCCGGAGTTGCTCAAAGGCTGCCCGCGCATTGAAGCGGGACCCATGCCGCCGCGCCAGGCAACGTCGCCATGAATAGCGACAAGCTGGTTCGAGCACTCGGACATCAGCCGTTCCGGCCTTGGCCCGCGGAGGATGATCTCTGGCCAAAGTGTCGGCGCTGGCATTATGAACGCCCCATCGGAGAATTGCGCTCGGTGCACCAAATCAGCGAGCACTTGTATCGGTATCCGCTCGGAGCGGCGAGGTGCCAATGATTCCCCCTTACGAAGGGAGAAAGAATACGCGAGCTTTACACCTCGCCGAGACCGATGCGACCGTAGAGGTTGTCGACGACCCAATGAAAGGCCACGAGATGGATCGACTCGACGATACCCATGTCTTCGAGGGGCACGTGGAGGTTGTGCTGCGCGAGGGTTTTGAGCTTGCCGCCGGTGTAACCGGTGCAGCCGAAGGTCCGAATGCCGTGGCGATTCCCCCAGTCCACGGCGCGAAGGATATTGGGGCTGTTGCCGCTGCCGCTGATGGCGATCAGAAGGTCGCCGGGACTGGCCAGGTTCTTGAGTTGCTCGACGAATACGCGGTCGAAACCCTCGTCGTTGCCCCACGCGAGGATGTACGGCGTGTTGTCCGTGAGACTGAGGATGCGGAGGCGTTTCTTGTTGTCGTTCTCGAAATCCTCGCGCCGCAGCGTTCCCTTGCCCAAGTCCTCGCACAGATGCGAGGCGTTGGAACCGCTGCCGCCGTTGCCGATCACGAAGACGAAGCGGCCCTTTTGGTAGCATTCGTAGATGGCATCCGCCAGCGCTTTGATCTGCGCGGGATCGATATGATCCATTTCCTCGGCGACCCGGTCCAAGAACGCGCGGGGAGACAATTGAACACCGAGCATGAGAGCCTCATTGCGTGGAAAGACGGAGGGAAAGGGTCTATTTTATAGCGAAGGTGGCAATGCGGGGAACGCCAATATATCGACGGCGCGATAAGGTGCATTTGAAAACGCGATCGACGCACCGCCCCCTTGGCTACTTCACCCCTCGGAGTATCTGCATCGTAGACACGGGACTCAACCATGAAAACACGCGTTCAAAAATGGGGCAACAGCCTGGCCCTGCGCATTCCCAAATCCATTGCCGTGGAAGCGGGTCTCGACGAGGATGCAACAGTCGATTTGTCACTCGTCAGAGGCGCGCTCGTAATACGAAGCGTCAAGCCGAAAGCCGTGACGCTTGATGAACTGTTGGGCGGCGTCACTGCAGGTATTGCTTGGGGAATAGAATTGATCGGTACAAGCCTGAAAAGTAACTTCTTCGCATCCCCTCATCATCATCAAAGCAAATTCCAAAACCCGCTGTCGCAATCCGCGGCGAATCCGGACGGCTCGGGAGAGCCGTCCCACGCAACCTAGCCAGCGATTTGACGCATTTGGTTTTTTGTTTTGACCTCTCATCCGCCAGCGAGTAATTTAGGGTATCAAACCAAGCATGGTCAATCGCGTCCGGCAACTCATGGCGCCGGTGCGGCGAATCGTCCGCGGAGAGTCTATTATGTTGCGCCTTGACGCCGAAAAGCCAGCTTCGTTGTGTGATGGGCTGACCCGGCGCGATTTCTTGCATGCCGGGGCAATCTCCACGCTGGGTTTGACGTTGCCTGGCTTCCTCGCACAAAAGGCGGCGGGGGCGGTGCAGGATCGCGATGTCAACTGCATCATGCTCTTCTTGGTCGGCGCCCCGAGCCAAATCGACACCTGGGATCCGAAGCCGGACGCTCCGCCGGAGGTGAGGGGACCGTTTCGGTCGGTCGCGACCAACGTTCCCGGCATGCGTATCAGCGAGATCTTTCCGCGCATGGCGAAGCTCGCCGACAAATATTCGATCCTGCGAACCGTTTATCATACCGCGACCGCCGTCCACGATACCGGCTACCAGATGATGCAGACCGGGCGTCTCTTCACCGGCGGCATCGAATATCCGCACATCGGCTGCGCGTTGGGCTATCTCAAAGGCCAGCGCGGCGAGGTGCCGGCGCACGTGCTGATGCCGCGGCCCATCGGCCGGACCGGGGGCAATCTGCCCGCATGGCCATACGGCGGGTTATCTGGGCCGGCAATATGACCCGTTTATCCTCAATGCCGATCCGGCGGTGCCCAACTTCCAGGTGCCGGACATGCTGCCGCCGTCCTATATTTCCGCGGTCCGCGCGGATCGCCGCCAGCGTTTGCGCGCTGCCGTCGACGGGGCAGTGGCATCGTTCGAGAACAGCAGCCAGGCGCGGCAACTTGACGGCAATTTCAGTCTGGCCTATCGGCTCATGTCGAGCCCGCAGGCACGCACGGCATTCGCCCTCGATCAAGAGCCATCGCGCCTGCGCGACCGCTATGGCCGGACGCGCTTCGGCCAAAGCTGCCTCTTGGCTCGGCGGCTGATCGAGCGGGGCGTGCGCTTTGTCACTGTGAATATGTTCGAGACGGTGTTCGACGAGGTGACCTGGGATATTCATGGGTCGCGGCCATTCACCGACATCAACCAGATGGCGCGCGAAGTGGTGCCGAATTTCGATCAAGCTTATTCCGCGCTCATCGAGGATTTGACCGAGCGTGGCCTTTACCAATCGACCATGGTGACGGCGATGGGCGAGTTTGGACGGACGCCCAAGATCAATCCTGCCGGCGGCCGCGACCATCATCCGGGCGTCTGGTCGATCCTTATGGGAGGCGGGCCTATCCGGGGCGGGCGCGTCGTCGGCGAATCCGACGAATTGGGCTATCGACCCAAATCGCGCCCCATCAGCACCGGCGAAATCGCGGCCACCCTTTATAAGGGTCTAGGCATCGACCCGCATCGCGAGCTCCCCGGTCCCCAGAACCGCCCCATTCCCATGGTCGATTTCGGTGTGCAGCCGATCCATGAATTGTTTTGATGCGGGTTTGGCAAAAGTAAAGTTTAACCACAGAGGCACAGAGAACATCGAGAAGTAATGAAGGCTGGAGAGGCTGATGATGTGCGGCAGATTGAGTGTGTTATTAATGCTGGGTGCGGCATCGATGGTTTCCGCGGCGGAGTTGAGGATTGACCCACCCAACGTCGTGCTCACTGGTCCGCGCGGCAGCCAACGCCTGCTGGTATTGACGACCGCCGGCGGCGCTGTTACAGGCGATCTCACGCCCAGCGCAGTCTTCGTTTCATCCAATCCAGTTATCGCGACCGTGGATGACAAAGGAATCGTCCGCGCGCACGGCAATGGCACCGCGACTATCACCGCCTTAGTTGGCGTCGATCAGGCAACCGCGCTGGTCAAAGTCGAAAAGGCTGAGACGCCGTCGGATTGGAGTTTCCGCAACCACATCGTGCCGCTGCTCACCAAGATCGGCTGCAATTCCGGTGCTTGCCACGGCGCCCTCGCCGGCAAGGGAGGATTCAAGCTTTCGCTGCGCGGTTACGCCCCAGCCGACGATCATTTCGTGCTGACGCGGCAAGCGCAAGGCCGGCGTATCAATAAGCTCGAACCGGCCCGGAGCCTGATGCTGCTCAAGCCAACGCTGGCACTTTCGCATGGCGGTGGTCTCAAAATCGAAGTGCCTTCACCTGAATACGACGTTATCGCCGATTGGATCGCGGCGGGGGCGCCCGGCCTTAGCGACCATGATCCGCGCATTCAAAAACTGGAAGTGTTTCCATCCCATGGAGTGTTGAAACCGAAGGACCGTTTACAGATTATCGTGCGTGCGAGCTATTCGGATGGGCGCACCGAGGACGTCACCAAGATGGCCAAGTTCTTCAGCACGGAAGACATGGTGGCCGGCGTCGATGACAGCGGCATGGTGCGGATCGCAGGTTACGGCGAAGCGGCCATCACGGTATCGTTCGGCAACCTCGTCGCCGCCGCCCGCATCACTTCGCCGTTAACCAACACCATTGATCCCAAGGTGTTTACCGAAGCGCTCGAGTCGTAATTTCATCGACAAGCTGGTGCTGAAAAAACTCGCGGAATTGCACATCCCGCCGTCGCCCCAATGCACGGACGCCGAGTTCATACGGCGCGTTTACCTAGATGCCGCGGGGATATTGCCGACGCCCGAGGAAGTGAAATCCTATCTCGCGGACGGCCGTCCCGATAAACGTGCGCTGCTTATCGACGGTCTGGTGGCGCGGCCGGAGTTCGTGGACTACTGGTCCTATAAATGGTCCGATCTCTTGCTCGTCTCCACGCGCAAATTGCCGATCTCGGCCGTGCGGCTCGTTTTACCACTTCGTGCGCGCGAGCGTGGCGGACAATAAGCCCTGGGACGAATTCGTCCGTGCGATTTTAACGGCGCAAGGCAGTAGCTTGCAAAACGGCGCGGTGAGTTATTTCGACATGCACAAGGACGTCGCCAACCTGACGGAGACGACCGCTGTCACATTCATGGGCACGTCCATCGCGTGCGCCCGCTGCCACAACCATCCGATGGAGAAATGGACACAGGATCAATATTGGAGCATGGCCAATTTGTTCGCGCGGGTGGCCATCAAAAACGGCGACCATGCCGGCGAAGTCACCGTGCAATCGGAGCCGACGGGCGAGATACTCCATCCGCGTCGCGGCATCCCCATGCCGGCTACGCCGCTGGACGGCAAGGAATGTCCGCCGAGCCAAGACCGGCGCCGCTTCTTCGCCGACTGGCTGACGTCGCCTGACAATCCGTTCTTCGCCCGTGCCCTCGTCAATCGCGTCTGGCGCAATTATCTGGGGCGCGGCCTGGTCGAGGCGGAAGACGATTTGCGGCAAACCAATCCGCCGACCAACGAAGAATTGTTGGATGCGCTCGCCAAGGATTTCGTCGCGCACCGATACGATGTCAAACAACTGATGCGGGCCATCATGAATTCCGCGGCCTATCAGCGTTCCTCGATTTCTTTGCCCGGGAACAAGACCGATGACCGCTATTATTCGCGCTATTTGATTCGCCGGCTGCCTGCGGAAGTCGTACTCGATGCCTATAGCGCGATCACCAAAGTTCCGACGGCCTTCACCAAGATTCAAGTGGGTTCCTCCGGCGGCGAGTCGGGGACCGTCGATTATCCGCTGGGGACACGTGCCTTGCAACTTCCAGATACGCAATTGGTATCCCAGTTTCTCGACGAGTTCGGCCGGCCCGAGCGCAGCCAAAGTTGTTCCTGCGAGCGCCAGCAGGAATCGAGCGTGGCCCAGGCGCTTCACCTTAACAACGGCCAGACGCTCAATGCCAAACTGCGCGACAAAAAGTCGCGTGTCGAGGAATGGCTCAATGACAAGGTCAGCCCTGAAGCCGCGCTCGACCGCGTCTATATGCTGGCGCTGAGCCGAGAGCCGACCTCTGCCGAACGGCGCCATTTCACCGCGATGCTGGCCGAAGCTGCGCGCGATCAAACCGCGACGCGCCGGGAGACTCTGGAAGACTTGTTTTGGGCCGTGCTCACGGGGCGCGAGTTTTTGTTCAATCGCTGACAAAGAGCCGCGCACGCAGTAAGCGGTCGGCGTATTAGATACCGCGACACCGCTTACTACGTGCGCGGCTCTTGCTGTCTTTTGGTGCCCGCATGAAAACCTGTTGCTGCACTCTTGTTTTGCTCATCCTGCCAAGCTTAAACATCAACGCCCAAGCACCGCCCAGCTACGCCAGACAAGTACGCCCGGTGTTGGCCAAATACTGCTTTGAATGCCACAACGCCAAGGCTCTCAAGGGCGGTCTCAGTCTGGAAACGTACAAGGCAATGGTGGAAGGCGCCGAAAAGGGGCCGGTGTTCGAGCCGGGCAAGGCGGATCAAAGCCTGCTGGTGACGTCGCTGGAAGGCAAGACGAAACCGGCGATGCCCCCGAAAGCGGCAAAAGCCCGGCCCACGGTTGACGAGATCGCCCTGATTCGCACCTGGGTAAACTCGGGGGCCAAGGATGACAGCACTCTCATCAAAGTTGTCATTCCCAATATCAAACCGCGCTTGGGTGCCGTAGCGCCGGTGACCAGCCTAGCTTATGATCCGGCGGGCCAGGTGCTCGCCATTGCCAAACATAAACTTTTGGAAATCGTCGATCTCAAAACCGGTGTGGCCCTTCAGGAGCCGCAAGCCGCTCACATCACGGCGCTGGCGTTTAGCGCCGATGGCGCTGGCTCGCCATCGCGCTCGGCGCACCGGCGCGAGCAACGGTGTCATCCTCCGCGCCATGAACCAGACGCCTGTGAAAACGCAACAGTTTCCCGAATTGCACAAGGATGCCATTTTGGATCTGGCGTTTTCGCCCGATGGGCGCGTATTGGCATCCGCCGGCTATGACATGAAAATAAGGCTCACGCCGCTGACGCCAGCGGCGCAGCCGTTGGCGCGAACATTAAAGGAACATAGCGACGCCGTCTATGCCGTGGCTTTCAGCCCGGACGGCACTCGGCTCGCATCGTGCTCCGCCGACCGCGCCGTAAAGGTGTGGGACGTCGCCACCGGCAAGCTGCTGTACACGCTCGGCGACGCGACCGATTGGCTTTACACGCTGGCCTGGAGTCCCGATGGCAAGCAACTCGCCGCGGGCGGCGTCGACAAGAGCATCCGCATCTATGCCATGGGCGCGACGGGCGCCAAGGTCTTGCATTCGGTGTTCGCGCACGAGGCCGCGGTGCAAAAGCTCGTCTACGCGCGGGACGGTAAAACGCTCTACTCGCTGGGCCAGGATCGTGTCCTCAAGGCCTGGGACGCCGCGCAGATGGTGGAAACAAAAACCTACGATCGCCTGCCGGAGACCGGCTTGTGCCTGGCCGCGCGGCCTGGCGAATTGGCGGTAGGGCGCTACGACGGCGTCACGCAAATTTTCGACGCCACCAAGGGCACGTCCAAGGCGCTCTCCGTTCTCGTCGATCCTTTCCCGACCGTTCCCTCCGTGGCCCCCAACGGATCGCCGGGGACCGGACAAGTCGTAACCCTGCCGGTGTCGATAGTCGGCAAACTCGCCAAAGCGGGCGACGTTGCCTTCTACCGATTTCGAGTCAGCAAGGGCCAACAGCTTGGCGTCCAACTTATCACGAAAGAGATCAAGTCCAAGATCGAGCCTTACCTTCAACTGACGGATGAGCATGGCAGAGTTTTAGTGGTCACGCCCAAGGGCATTCTGGGGTACACGTTCCCTGAAGCCGGCGTTTATGCGGTGGGCGTACGCGATCAGGAATTCCGCGGCGGCGCCGACATGAATTATCGTCTGCACTTGGGCCCAATCCCGGTGGTGACCTCGATGTTTCCTCTCGGCCTGGAGCGCGGCACGCACGCCGACGTTGCCATCGAGGGCGTGTTTCTGACTGCCAACAAGGTGTATGTCGAGGCGCCCGCGAAAATGGAACCGGGCAGCAGGCTTCCGGTAAGCGTCGCCTCGTCCCTCGGCAAGCCTTTGGGCGTGCCCGAGTTGGTCGTCGGCGAGTTCCCCGAAGTCACCGCGCCCGCCAAGGAATTACCGATTCCCGGCACAGCCAATGGCCGCTTGCTGATCCCTGGGCAAGCGGATGTCTGGCGATTCACCGCTCGCAAAGGTCAGCGTTTGGTCTTGGAGACCGAAGCGCGTCGGCTGGGGTCGGCGCTCGACTCCGTGTTGGAAGTGCTCGACGCTCAGGGCAAGCCGGTGCCGCGCAGTTTTGCTCCGCTGCCAAGCGAAGACCTATGTCACCTTTCGCGACCATGATTCGGCAACGCCAAATATCCGCATTGAATCCTGGGGCGAATTCAACGTCAACGACTTGCTCTATGTGGGCGGCGATTTGATGAAGATTCGCGAGATGCCCACGCACCCCGATTCGGACTGCTTCTTCTTCAGCGATAACGGCAGGCGGCGCGGCTATCTGGAGACCACGCCCACGCACCACGCCATGGGCGAGCCCATGTACAAGGTCACCATGCATCCGCCCGGCACGGTGTTTCCGCCCAACGGTTATCCGGTGTTCATGCTCTTTTATCGCAATGATGACGGCGGCCCAGGCTATGGCCGCGACTCTCGCATCCTCTTCGATCCTCCCGCGGACGGCATGTACCAAATTCGCGTCAGCGATGCCATCGGCCAAGCGGGGCGCAGCTACGCTTATCGTCTCACGGCGCGCCCACCTCGCCCCGGCTTCAAAGTTCGTTTCGACCCCGCCAACCCGGAAGTTGCTCGCGGAGGCGCCCGCTCCATTCGCGTCGATGCCGATCGCCTTGACGGCTATGACGGCCCCATCGACATTCGTTTCATTGATTTGCCGTCAGGGTTCAGCGCTCCGCCGACGACCATCGAGGCCGACCAAACGTCCACGACTTTCGCGCTCGCTGCGGCCCGCGATGCCAAAGTTCCCCCGCAATCAGCGCGGTTGCACTTGATCGCCACGGCCACAATCGCCGGCGCCAGTGTCCGCCACGAAGCGTGGGGGGCCGCGCCGAAAATCACCGATCCGGGCGATCTCATTACTGTCGCCGAGCAAGACAACGTCACCGTCCAGCCGGGGCACCAGGTCAAGTTGGCGGTGAACATTCAGCGGCGTAACGGCTTCAAAGGACGCGTGCCATTGGAAGTGCGCGGCTTGCCGCACGGCGTCCGCGTCTTGGACGTGGGCCTCAACGGCATCCTTATCAATGAAAACGAGACGCGCCGCGAGATGGTTATTTATGCCGAGCCCTGGGTCGAGCCAATGGCTCATCCCTTCGTGGTCCTCGCCCGCCGCGAGGGCAAAAACACCGAGCACGCGGCCAAAGCGGTGATTTTGAAGGTGGCCAAGTAGGTCCCGCTTGCCGAGCGGGATCTGCCGCGTGCAAGCGCCTGTTCTGCCACCGCCACGCCCTTCGGAGTACCTCAGGGCGTGCCACCCATCGTACATTTTTATTGTTTTCCGTTCTTACTCGGTGCCGCAGTTTTTTCAGCGGTCCCAGCGCCAGGATCGCCAAGTCGTCGAATGGATAGCGCTCCAAGACCAGCGCGACTTTCTTTAGGTCGACTGCCTCGAACGCCTTGAGTTCGTCGTCCACGCTGCGATATTTCCCCAGATAGGTCCACGACATGCCGATCGCTTGCATTCGGCCCATGGGGCGTTCGCTGGAGCGCACGACGCGCGAGAGAATTTTGCTTTTAGCCTGGGCCAGCTCGGCTTCACTGATGCCGTCTTTCTGCACCTGGCGAAAGATGCCTTGGATGATGGCCAGGTTTTTCTGGGTTTGCTCGGGCTCGCTGCTGAAGGACGTGAAAAAGGAGCCGGTCCCTTCATAATCGTGGTAGCCGACGTCGGCCGACTCGGCTAGGCCGGGATCGACGAGCGCCCAATAAAGCCGGCTGCCGGTGTCGTCGCCCAGGACCATCGCCAGCGTGTCGGCGGCGTGGCGCAGCGGGGCGTCGGCGGCGGGGCCGGGCGAAATCATGAAGACATGCTCCTGGATCACCTTTTCCTTTTTGACGATCTCGAACGCTTTCCGCGGCGGCGCCTCCCGAATTCCCTGGCGCGGTGCCCGGCCCGTGCTCCAGCCGCCGCAGGCTTTCTCAATCAGCTTGACCAGGTGCGGAAACGAAAAGTTGCCCGCTGCCGACACCGTCACATTGGCCGCCACGTAGCGCTTGTCGAAGTAGCCCTGCATCTGGTCGCGCGTCAAGGCCGTGATGCTTTCGGGCGTTCCCAACACGCTGTTGCCCAGCGGATGATCGGCGAAGAATGCCTTCTTGGCACGATCGTACGCCGACCACATCGGCTGGTCCTCGTACATGCCGATCTCCTCGATGATGACTTTCTTCTCCATCTCGAAATCATCGCCGCGCAGGCTAGGCCGCAAGATGTCGGCGAGGATGTCCACCCCCTGCGGCAGATATTCCGGCAGGATGGAGGCGTAAAAGACGGTGTTTTCCTCGCTGGTGAAGGCATTGTAGTTGGCGCCGATGCGGTCGAAGTCCATGTTGACTTCCAGGGCGGTGCGGCGCGGCGTTCCCTTGAAGACCATGTGCTCGAGAAAATGCGAGACGCCGGAGACCTCCGCCTTCTCATCGCGCGAGCCGGTCCGGACGAAAAAGCCTAAAGACATCGACCGCGCCGACGGCGTCACTTCGCCGATGATATGTAGGCCATTCTCTAGTTCATGATGATGAAAAGGCACGCAATCCTCCCAAATAATGGCGAACGGGGGGCGTCAGCCCCCTGATTTTGCTTTCTTTTTTGATACCCGCGAAGAAACAGGGGGCTGACGGCCCCCGCTCGCCAGCTTGAGCGCTTTCGGGCCCAACGTAACGATCGTGAAATCGCTGGGCGGATAATTACGCACATGATGGAGGATCGAGCGCGGCGACAACGAGTCGATGGCCGCCTGGATTTCTTCCATGGGACGAACGCGGCCCAAGTAATACCAGTCCGAGGCTAACGCACCCGCCGCGCGGAGGTGGACTCCTCTTGCATGATGACCGACGATTTGAGGCCGGCTCGCACGCGCTCCACTTCCTCAACGGTTATTCCATCTGCGAGGCGGCGCAGTTCCCCCATGGTCACTTCCAGCGTCTCCTGGGCGCGCTCGTTGGTGGTCCCGGCATAACACAAGATCGAGGCCCGGTCCTTGAACGTCTGGTAGCTTGCCCATACCGAGTAACACAGGCCCCGCTTTTCGCGGACCTCCGTGAATAGCCGAGCCCCCATGCCGCCCGAAAGCACCTGCACCGCGCCCTGGGCCGCGTAATACTCCGCGTGGCCAAAGGGAACGCTCGGATAGGAAATCGCGATCTGCGTCTGCGTGGTGTCCTTGGCCAAGTGCGCCCGGCCACCGACGGCTTTCTTGGATTTCAACGCTTCGTCAGCGCCACCCTCCCAATCGCCAAACAGAGCTTCGACCTGCGTTTTGAGATCGTCCCAGTCGATATTGCCGGCCACCGAAAGAATCATATTCTTTGGGCCGAAGCGGCGTTCGTAATGTTTGCGGATCTTCGTCGGCGTGAGTTTTTTGAGTCCCGCAATGGTGCCGCGCCGATCCTGACCCAGGGGGTGCGGCCAAGTGCGGCGGCGCAATTCGACCAAGACCTTTTGCCGGGGCTCATCTTCGAGCGAGAGGATGTCCTGGACTGCCAAGGCCCTTACCGCGTCGATTTCCTCAGCGGGCAAATGCGGTCGGCGGAGTATGTCGGCATAAATTGCCAGCGCCGGCCCCAGGTTCCGCGCCAGCGTGGCGCCCAAAACCGCATGTGCATTTGGCCGACGCTTTCATCGCGGTCCAGGCCCAGGTTATCGAGAGCCAAACTCAACTCGCGGCTTGAGCGCTCGCCGGCGCCCCGGGTTATCATCTCGGCCAGAACCGACGCCATCCCCAGGTTTTCCGGCGGATCGTAGACACAGCCGGCCGGCACGAGGAAATTCGAGCGCCGCCGAGCGCACATGATCCATGCGTTCGGCAAGCAGTGTCAGGCCGTTGGCGAAAGTATGCTGAAAGACGTTTTGCGGCACTGGGGAAGGTCTCCACGATTTTCTTAGTCCAGCCACTCACGCGGCCCCGCGCACACAGCCGCCATGGCGTCAACAGCCTTGTATATGGTTTTGCGGCAGCGAAAGCCGAGCCGGCGGTAAATTCGGATGGCGGCATCATTCTGCGCGGTGACTTCCAGGTTGGCGTGATGCGCTCCGCACTCCTGAAAGCCGTGGAGCGACTTGAGCACCAAGGCCGTGCCCAGCCCCCGGCCCCGGTGGCCTGGGGTGACCCCGACATTTTGAATGGCTCCCATGCCGCTCCGCTCGCGCACCCCTTGTATCGTGGCGCAATAGCTGTTGCCGCACGCGATCAGCCAGGTCGCTTCGGGCCGAAAGCCCGGTTTGCCGGCGATTTCCTGCATCAGCCGCCGACAACCCTCTTGGCTGCTTAGGCTTACAAACACCACGCTATCGATTTCCTCGGCGAAACACTGGTATTTGACGTCGGCATGCGGCTCCAGGAGCCAACCCGTCCACGGCACCCAAGCATAGCCCGATGGCAAAGCCGGCACCGGTGGCAAAACTCGTTGCAGATCGGCCTCCATCCGGAAGCGCTTGAAGTAGGAAACACTATGCTGCACGGCACCGGAAATCATCGTGCACCTGCCGACCGGACCGATGGGACGCGAAACGGATGATTCTAACAAGCCGCAAATCCCAGGTCAAAGGGGGAGTTTTGGCAAAAAACCGCCTGCTTTTATTATGGGAGAGCAGTTTGGGCGTTGGCTAGAGCAGTTACAGGGATAACTAGACATCGCTTCATCGCTTCGGAACCTGTCCGATACAATTCCCTGCGAGGAGAAGATTGCAGTCCAAGGACTCAAGGGATATTATTTGCCATTGGCAATGGCAAGCGAACTAACCTGGCGTCAAGCAATGGAGAAAGTACTCGGAGCGTCTGCCGCTGCGCTTCATTACAATGAGATCACGAACAACTGGGTGCCATAGTTTGCCGGTACTCCGGCTAACTATGCTCTCCCCACAAGATTTCCATAGCCGTGCCGCTTCGTGAACTCAAGCACCATGTGGCAGAGCCCCCAAGATGGGGAATGGCTCAGATAAGCGCGACTCCGCTGCTTTGCGAACGGTAAGGCTCGTGCCAATCCATTGGGAGGCTCTTGCCGAGGATTCATCACTAGGAGGCGGGCGCGGCCTCAGACATAGTTAGCCGGAGTACCGGCAAACTATGGCACCCGGCACCCCCAAGCCGGCGCACTGGGTGCCATAGTTTGCCGGTACTCCGGCTAACTATGTCTCCCCACAAGATTTCCATAGCCGTGCCGCTTCGTGAACTCAAGCACCATGTGGCAGAGCCCCCAAGATGGGGAATGGGTCAGATTAGCGCGACTCTGCTGCTTTACGAACGGTAAGGCTCGTGCCAATCCATTGGGAGGCTCTTGCCGAGGATTCATCACTAGGAGGCGGGCACGGCCTCAAACATAGTTAGCCGGAGTACCGGCAAACTATGGCACCCGGCACCCCCAAGCCGGCGCACTGGGTGCCATAGTTTGCCGGTACTCCGGCTAACTATGTGCTCCCCACAAGATTTCCATAGCCGTGCCGCTTCGTCCGAACTCAAGCACCATGTGGCAGAGCCGCCAAGATGGGGAATGGGTCAGATTAGCGCGACTCTGCTGCTTTGCGAACGGTAAGGCTCGTGCCAATCCATTGGGAGGCTCTTGCCGAGGATTCATCACTAGGAGGCGGGCGCGGCCACAGACTAGTTAGCCGGAGTACCGGCAAACTATGGCACCCGGCGAACCCCTGGTGAGGAGGTAACGCTCCTCTTTCATGGGGCACGTTGGAAACGTGCCCCACGAATTAGCTAACTATCCCTTTGCCTTTGCTCCCCGCCGTTTTAGAATTGTCAACGACCGATCCTACTTTCCCGGGAGCCGCTTATGTCCTCGCCGACGTCCCAAAATATAACCAGCATCCTGAAAGAAACCCGGCAATTCCCGCCCACGCCCGCCTTCGCCGCGCAGGCCGAAGTCAAGTCGCTCGCCGATTACGACAAGCTCTATCAGCGAGCGATTGCCGACCCGGAAACTTTCTGGGCCGAGCAGGCGGCATCGCTGACCTGGGCGAAAAAGTGGGACAAAGTCTTGGACTGGCGCGAGCCGCACGCCAAGTGGTTCGTGGGCGGCAAGCTCAATGCCAGCGTCAACTGCCTTGACCGCCATCTGCCCGGGCCGCGCAAGAACAAGGCGGCGATCCTCTGGGAGGGGGAGCCGGGCGATAGCCGGGTTTTGCGCTATCAGGATTTGCACCGCGAGGTCTGCAAGTTCGCCAATGTTTTGAAAAGCCAGGGGATCAAGGCCGGTGACCGCGTCACCATTTATATGCCCATGGTCCCCGAGTTGGCGATTGCCATGCTGGCCTGCGCCGCATCGGCGCCCCGCATTCGATCATCTTCGGCGGCTACTCCGCCGAAGCCGTCGCTGACCGCAACAACGACGCCAAGGCCAAGCTCGTCGTCACCGCCGACGGCGGTTGGCGGCGCGGCAAGGTGGTGCCACTGAAGCAAAACGTCGACGGCGCCCTGGAGAAATCGCCGACCGTCGAAAAATGCATCGTCTTCAACCGCTGCAATCAGCAAGTCAACATGAAGCCGGGCCGCGATTTTTGGTGGCATGACCTGATGGCCACCGCCTCCGCCGATTGCCCCGCCGAGGCCTTCGATAGCGAGCATCCACTCTACATCCTCTATACCTCCGGATCGACGGGCAAACCCAAAGGCGTGCTGCACACCACCGGCGGTTATCTCCTGGGCGTTTCTTACACGCATCGACTCGTTTTCGATCTGAAAGAAGAAGATACGTACTGGTGTACCGCAGACATCGGCTGGGTGACAGGCCACAGTTACACCATCTACGGCCCCTTGGCCAATGGCGCCACCACGGTCATGTACGAAGGCGCGCCCAACCATCCGCGCGAGGACCGCTTCTGGGAAATCATCGAGAAGTATCGCGTCAACACTTTTTACACGGCCCCCACGGCGATTCGCGCCTTCACCAAGTGGGGCGACGATTGGCCCAAGAAGCACGACCTCTCCAGTCTCCGGCTCTTGGGCTCCGTCGGCGAGCCGATCAATCCCGAAGCGTGGATGTGGTATCACGACGTCATCGGCGGCAAACGCTGCCCCATCGTCGATACCTGGTGGCAAACCGAAACCGGCATGATCATGATCTCACCGCTGCCCGGCGCCATCCCCACCAAGCCCGGCTCCGCGACGCGACCCATTCCCGGCGTGGCCGCGGCCATCGTTGACCGTCAGGGCAACAAGTTGGCCGCCAATCAGGGCGGCTTCCTCGTCATTCAAAAGCCTTGGCCCGCAATGCTCCGCACCATTTACGGCGACGATGAACGCTACCGCCAACAATACTGGTCGCAGGTGCCGAACTGTTACTTCACCGCCGATGGCGCCCGCCAAGACCAGGACGGCTATTTCTGGATCATGGGCCGAGTCGATGACGTGCTCAATGTCGCCGGCCATCGGCTCAGCACCATGGAAGTCGAAAGCGCCCTGGTCCATCACGACAAAGTCGCCGAGGCCGCCGTCGTGGGCAAACCGGACGAGATCAAAGGCGAAGGCATCTCGTGCTTCGTCACGCTGGTCGGCGGCATTCCGCCTACTGACGAACTCAAGAAGGAGCTGCAAGCCCACGTCGTCAAGGAAATCGGTGCCTTGGCCCGCCCCGACGAAATCCGCTTCACCGAATCGCTTCCAAAGACTCGCTCCGGCAAAATCATGCGCCGACTCTTGCGCGACATCGCCAGCGGCCGGCAAACGACCGGCGACACGACGACGCTGGAAGATTACTCGGTGATGGCGAAATTGCGCGAGGAGGAGGAATAGTAAAACCGGCGCCTCGCCGGTTAAATCTAATCTCGTCACCGGGCTCCGCCTGGTGACGCACTGCCCGGCAGGCTCCGCCTGCACGAAAATCGCCCAACGCGCGAATGCTCCCGGTAGTTCCGCCGCAAGACGAGGCAGAGCCTCGTGAGCAGTGCGTGACCAGGCAGAGCCTGGTCACGAGAACTTCGGAATAAGAGCCGCGCACGCAGTAAGCGGTTGAGCCGTGTCACATGTGCAAAACGCTTACTGCGTGCGCGGCTCTCGTCACACCTCAAACATGCACTCTATCTCCACCGGAATGTCGCCCGGCAGCGCCGCCATGCCGACAGCGCTGCGCGAGCCCACGCCCGCGTCTTCGCCAAAGACCTCGGCCATCAGCTCGGAAAAACCGTTGATGACCACCGGTTGATCGAGAAAGTCCGGCGCCGAATTGACCATGCCCAGGGTCTTGACGAGCCGCTTGACCGAGTCGAGCGATCCCAGCGCGGCGCGAACAGTGGCCAGGATGTTGATGCCGACCAACCGGGCCGACGCCTTGCCCTGCTCGATGGTGACGTTGGCGCCGAGCTTGCCCAGCACCATTTTTTGAGCCATCCACTTTCGCCGGCCCATGCCCGGAGACATAAAGCATGTTGCCCACGCGCACCGTCGGCTTGTACTTCGCCACCGGCGTGGGCGGCACGGGCAGGGTGATGTTGAGCTCGCGCAAACGGGCTTCCGGCGTGGACATGACGGGCCTCCAAATATAAGTAGGTTATGCATGCGGTGGCGACGGTCAAGCAACATGACGGTGCATGGCTCGAGCATACTAACCCGAAGCGTGAGCGAGGGATCCCTCGCTCACGCTTCGGGCTGGTGTCACGAGATGGCGCACGCTATTCTTGAAAACCTTGGAAACCACCATGCTTCAACTCAGCGACCTTTTCACGAACAATCGCGCCTGGGCGGATTCCATGATCCGCCACGACCCGGACTTCTTCAAGAGGCTTTCGGGCCAGCAAGCTCCGCGCTATCTCTGGATCGGCTGCTCCGATAGCCGGGTGCCCGCCAACCAGATCGTCGGCCTGCTCCCCGGCGAGATGTTCGTCCATCGCAACGTCGGCAACGTCGTCGTCCACACCGACCTCAACTGCCTGTCCACGATTCAGTATGCCGTTGAGGTCCTGCGCGTCGAGCACATCATCGTCTGCGGCCATTATGGCTGCGGCGGCGTCTTGGCCGCCCTGCGCGACGCCAAAATGGGCCTGGTCGACAACTGGCTCCGCCACATCCAAGACGTGCGCGGCAAACACCGCGCCGCCCTTGAGGTCCTGCCCGGCGAAGCCGAGCGCCACCACCGCCTCTGCGAGCTCAACGTGATCGAGCAAGTCGCCAACGTCTGCCAAACCACCATGGTCAGCGACGCCTGGGCCCAGGAACGCAAACTCGCGATACACGGCTGGATTTACGGCCTGCGCGACGGCCTGCTGCGCGACCTCGATATGTGCGTCACGGCGGAAGCGGAGGTCGCCGGGAAGTATGCCGCGGCGTGTGCGATGCGTTGATGACTGGCTTCCGTCCGTTTAGACGTCAAATCGCAGCCAAATTGTGGGGCACGTTTCTAACGTGCCGGAGCCCGGCGGCACGTTGGAAACGTGCCCCACACGCGCTCGGCGTGGGTCTCCGACCCCGCCGTTTCGACAGTCGCTGTACCCTGAGCTAATGATGCAGCAATATTATGTCGGTCCCACTGCCATTCTCATAGGGTGCTTTTTCATCATCTTTTCTCGCCGACTTGCTATACACGGAGTGCGATATTATCGCTTCTTGAACGCGCTCTTCTCAATAACCGTCTTTCCGCGAAGCGTCATGAGGATCCTCGTTGTGATGATGGGTTCCTTGGCCATCGGAATCGGATTGCTGGTCCTATCTGGCTTAGTGCCGCTCAAATCCAATTGACCGCAGGTCTCTCTCTCTTTTGCAAGCCCAGTTGTCACCGTTCACACCGTCAGGTGACGGTGGCTGAAGCGATTATTTTCCCGATTACGCGGCTTTCAGTCCTGGCAATCCATCCTCCACCGTTAAAAAGTCCGCTTTCAAACGGTGCGGTTATTGGTTCATGGTCGATCGTGCGGGCGCCGTTTATCTGTGCGCAGGCCCCTTGCTCGGCGCACACTCCTGCTGCGTTCTTTTGCCAATGTTAGCGCGTCCGCACGGCATGAGGGAAGAGCAAAAGTGTGAGCCGGATATGGCTCAGTAAGGATCGCCTTCCTTTCTCATCCGTGCCATCCGTGTTATCCGTGGACATTTATTTTGACCACGGATAACACGGATGGCACGGATGAGAAACTTAGTCTCACAAGCAACGGCTCCCCGGTACGAGCCGCATTATTGCCAGGGTGCCATGCCCACCGCATTTGGGTGGGCATGCACTGTGCTTATGTTGTCCACCACAACACCCCACTCTCCATTGCTTTCTGTCTATACAAGGTAGCGCGCGCAATAGCGCCAGTATCAAGCTACCCCCCACCAATCACCGCGAGAATCCACCGAGTTCGCCGCGACCACGGTTTAATTTCCACCGTCGCTTGGTTTAGGAAAGAATAAACCACAACCTGCCCGTATCCCTGACAACCTTTGCACGGCAACATCAGCATGATCGGCGATAGCCGCGAACCCGTGCCTAAACACATGGGGCACGAAATCCACTCATCCTTGCCTGTTCCAGCGCATGCCGCGCAGCCCGTGCCGCTGCATTGGCCGCACGCCGGCTCCTCCCTCCATTCATGACTCATCGTGGAACCCGTGTATTATCGCCCCGATTCCTTCCCCCGCCATTCCGCCACTCCGCTATACTTCCTCGCCTCATCATGCGGAGCCACATCGCGAAAGGTGCCGTCGAAAACCCACACCAGCGCCAGCATTTGTCCGGTCTTGACATCGTAGCGCGCGGTGCCGGCCAAGTCCGCCTGGCCATGGCAGAAACCGCGGTTGGACTGCGTCTCGTGCGAGCCGGCTATCCGCCCTTGGTAGCCGATGTATGCTACCCCGTCGCGGATCGCTTGCACTCGGCCCGTGAAACGCACGGCTTTCACTTCGTTGGCACGCGGCATCGTGTCTTCATTGCCCGGGCCGAGCACCCGGCAAAACTTTCGGCCCACTTCTTCCTTGACGGCCCACTCGGCTCCTTTTTCGATCTTAGGCGGCGCCAGCGCCCGCCAATCATCGGCGCTCAAGCACGAGGCTATCAATCGTGGGATTGGGCAACTCGCGATACGGGATTCCCTTGATGGAATAGCGCAAATAAATTCCCAGGCAGACGCCGCCATTGGGAAGCATGCCTACGCCACGCTGCGGCAAGGGATCCACACGCTGGATTTCACGCGAGCTTACCGCACCAAAGGTGTCCAGGCCCGGCCGCAGATCGGCCAACAGCTCGTGCGCCCAAGTCTTCTCACTCTTGTAATCTTGGTGGCTCGCCAGCAATTTGCCGTCGGCAGTGACAAGGTATAGTCCCTGGTATTGCGCCGGCTTTTGTTTTTGCACGCCGCGGAAAAAAATGCCGTCTTCGCCGGTCGCTTTGCGAATCTCGTAGAGGTTGAGCGCCACGGGCACGAGATTTCTGGAAATGAAGCGGATCACCGTATCATCAGACAGCGGGCCCTCACGGAGCCCTTGCGCGTAGCCTCAGCAGCGCTCGAGCGGATCGTCTCCCGAGACCCAAATCAGCAGCGGACGCTTTTCCTTTTTGGCCTGCGCAATGCCGCGCGCAAGTCGAGCAACCAGGGAATCTCTTCATATTTCTTGGCTCGCGGAATGAGAGTTGCTTCGGCGTACAGGCGCGCCGCCTCGCCGGGAAGACTCGCTATATCCTCCCGCGCCGATACCGGCTTCGTGTCCGCGACCAGCCTCGTGTGTCCGCTCGCCGCCACAGCTGCGGCCAGCGCCAAACCATAGACCGCTTTCCGGATCAATCTCGACCGCATGGTGATTTTCTCCTTCCGAATGGCGATGGGTCTCTTCTTCGGGCTTATCCGTGCTGTCCGTGTTATCCGTGGTTTCTTTTGATCCTAAACAAAACAAGTGACCACGGATAGCACGGAATGCACGGATAACACAAAAAAATCAGGTGAATACGCGGAAAATGGCTCCTCGCTGCGCATTATCCGTGCTCTCCGTGTTATCCGTGGTTTCCTTCACTCACAGGCTTTTAATCCTTTACCTCTATGATCTCCGCAAATGCCCTACCGTTGTCATCGAAGCGAGGGAACCCTACCGAACGATCATCCTCCGTTGCCGAAAGGATTGCACCTTGAGGAACTTTATCTTATTCCACACGGCGCCGAGTCTGCTGATTTTGCTTGCCACTGCCGCGAGCGCCGCCGAGCCAGGCAACGCCTCCTTTCCGCGCCGCAATCCCATTGTGGGCGCTGTCGAAAAAACCAAGGACAGCATCGTCACCATCAAGGTCGCCCGACCCGGCGCCGCCCGCGATCTCGTGGGCAGCGGCGTCATCATCGACGAACGCGGCTATATCCTGACCAATCGCCACGTTGTCGGAACCATGTCAACCGTGCAGCGTCCGCCTCAACAGCGGCATCGAAATCGAGGCAGCCGTCATCTGGCGCACCGCCGCCTATGACCTGGCCGTCGTACGCGTGGCCACTCCGCAAAAGCTGCAAGCGCTGGAGCTGGCGCCCGTGTCCGACCTCATGGTCGGCGAGACCGTCATCGCGGTCGGCCATCCGTTCGGCTACACCAACACCATCTCCACGGGGATCATCAGCGCCCTGGGCCGCGAGATCACCATGCCGTCCGGCGATACGCTGACCGGCCTGATTCAAACCAACGCGAGCATCAATCCGGGCAATTCGGGCGGTCCGCTCCTCAACATCAACGGCGAGCTGATCGGCATCAACGTCGCGCTGCGCAACGGCGCCCAAGGGATCGCCTTTGCCATCAACGCCGGCATGGTCGCGACAGGTGCTCAGCCAACAGTTGAGCGCGCTGAAAATATCCGGCGTCGATCACGGTCTTTTCTGCAAGGAGAAAATTCTCGGTGAGACCGGCGACCGCCAACGCGTCGTGCTCGCGAGCTTCAAAGGCGCGACCAAGGAGTTGATCACCGGCGACGAAATCCTCGCGGTTGGCGACCGCCGTGTCCGCAATGCTTTTGACTTGGAACGCGCCATGTGGGACAAGCACGCGGGCGGCGAAGTCAACTTGAAAGTGCTGCGTCAAGGGCAGGAACTGAACGTGACGTTGACCTTGCCCCAGGGGACGGGCAGCGTTAAAGTGTGCCCAAAATCGCGCCTGCCCCACTTGTCCAAACGACTACCGACCGATCCAAGACCTCCGCCCGCTGCCCGCCCGGCGAGCGGGGGGCGTCAGCCCCCTGATTCTTCTTCTGAAGGCGTGCCTTACGCACCACGCCAGCAAGCGGCAATCATGAGCCGCGCAATAGCCGCATCCCCAACGCTGCCAAAAACATCACCATGCATAGGGCCGCCGCCAGGCCGAGCAACAAGACGCCCCAAAAAAACAACGGCTGCACATAACGCCCCAGATGCTGCCAACACAGGCACGTGATCATCACCCCGGCAGCCAACGACGGGCCAAACGGCAGCGAGTTGTCACCGCGAATGATGAATTGACACATGCCGATCACCAGCGCCGGCGCAACGCTGATGAAAAACCCCACGACGACAATTTGCCAGCCCAGAAACGCACCGGCCATCATCATCAAATCCGCATCGCCCAAGCCAAGCGCCTCCTTGCCCAGGCCGGCACTGAACACGAAGCCGATGGTGCGAAGCAAAAACGTCCCGACCAACATGCCGGCCAAGCCGGTCGCCAGGCCCGTTTGCCAATTGCCCCCCGGAGCCAACGAATCGTGGGAGGGGCCCCCACACCGGCCAGGCATAAATCCCCTGGCCGATCGTTCCCACCATCCAGGTGAAGTCGGGATTGATGCCCGCCGGCGCAATCGGCGTCGCGGCCGCGGGTGTGCTGGGCCAGGGCCACGGCAGCAGCACCGCACCACTAAGCCAATAATCGTCCCCGGAATCGTGATGCCTAGCGGAATCTCCCGGCAATCGAGATCGCACGCGGCCGCGGCCAGGAGCAAAGAAAATAGCAAGGCGTGGTAGCCGAAGCCGATCCACCAGGACCAGGGAAAGAAGCCACGCTGAACCGCCCAGCCATTGGGAGCGGGCCAGCCGTGGACGTTGAGGATAACTTCGGCATAGAAGAGTCCGGCGAAACCGAGGCGCAGACCAGTTTCGACCACCAAGTAACGCGGCGAAAACCGTTGGCCGCACGAGCGGCACCGCCCCCAAAGCCAAACGTAACTCACCAGGGGCAAGTTGTCGTACCAGCGAATCCGTGCCAGGCACTTGCCGCAGCGCGAGCCGGGCCAAAGAATGCTTTTTTCCACCGGGAGACGGGCTATGACGACATTGAGAAAACTTCCGACGATGGCGCCCAAGATGAAAACCACGGCCAGCCAATAATAAACAAGCACGGCGCCGTTCATTGTGCCAACCAATCGAAAATCGCGTCGGCGACTTCCGCGGGCGATCCGGCGGTCGTGTCCACGCGCCAATCGGCGCACGCCGCATAAAGTGGCTCACGCTCGGCCAACAATTGGCTGACTTCCGCAAGGCCTCCTTGGGCCAGATTGGGCCGGCGATGGATGGTGGTCGCGTCCGCTTGCATGCGCTGCCAGATAACGTCGGCCGGCGCCGTGAGCCACACGACTTTGCCCGGCGCAGATGCTGCGCGATTCTCGGCGCGCAGTACGACGCCGCCCCCCGTGGCGATGACCTCGTTTTGACGGCGAGCCAAGTCTCTAATAACGCGGCCTCGCGTCGCGAAAGCCTGCCTCCCCCTCGTCCGCGAATATCCGCGCGAATGCTTTTGCCCGCCTCGCGTTCCAACAACTCGTCGGCGTCGGTGCAGCTCCAGCCCAATTTTTCGCCAACAGCCGGGCCACCGCCGTTTTGCCGGTGCCCCGATAGCCGATGAGAAAAACGAGGTTTGCAGCCAACGATTGTTTCCGTCAAGAGCTGCGCACGCCATGAGGTACTCTCGACACCAGGCTCTGCCTGGTGACGCTCTGCCTGGCAGGCTCCGCCTGCACGAAATCGCCGCAGGATCCACATGGGCGCGGCACCGTGGTCGCAAAACGAGGCGGAGCCTCGTGAGCAGTGCGTGACCAGGCGGAGCCTGGTCGCGAAGGTAACCCGCCGCGACTTACTGCGTGCGCGGCTCTTCGTCATCTTTGATGTGCACCGGCGACAGCGCCCGGCGCACCAGTTTGTCCATCATTTCCACCGGCGCCTCCTTGCCGGTGAACAGCTTGAACTGCAGGCTCGCCTGGCGCACGAACATTTCGACGCCGGTCAGGACGTGGCAGCCGCGCTCCTTCGCCTCGCGGATCAGCATCGTGGTTTCGGGCGTGTAGATGGTGTCGAAGACGAAGATGCTGGATTTGAGGAAGCCGGCATGGATCGGGGCATTCGTCGAGATTGGGATGCATGCCGACCGACGTGCAGTTGATGAGCGTGTCGCACACGACGTTATGCCGTGCCGCCCAGTCGACGATATTTGCAGCCGACATCCTCGGCCAGCTTCTGCGCCCGCTCGGTCGGTGCGGTTGGCAATGATGAGGCCGGCGCCTTCTTGCACCAGCGCATGACGCGATGGCGCGGGCGACGCCGCCGGCGCCCAGCATCAGCACCATCCGCTTACGTCAGCGGCACCGGCGGGCCGTCGGCCGCGGCCGGCAGGTTGTTGCGTGAGTGCCTCCATGGCGGCCTGGGCGTCGGTGTTGTAGCCGTGCCAACCGGTGGGCGTGCGGATCAGCGTGTTGGCGGCCTCGATGTTCTCGACCGTCGGCATCCTTGATTTGTGCCAGTTGTGCCGCCGCTTCCTTGTGCGGAATCGTGACGCTATAGCCGGTGACCGGCAGCCGATCGAAATGCTTGACGAACCCAGGCAACTCGCCGCGCGGCACGCGGAACGGCAAGTAAACCGCATTGATGCCGAGCTTTTGAAAAGCCCGATTGTGAATGAGCGGACTGAGGCTGTGCGCGACCGGATCGCCGATCACGCCGAACACCGCCGTGTGGGAATCGACTTGCTCGAAATAGTAAATCGTCTTCAAATCGTCGAACGACAGGATGCCCGGAGCGATGCTGCGTTCCTTGTTGAAGGCGCCATAGGTGAAGGGCGCTCCCTGCCGGCCGCACAAGAGCCGGCTCGCCGTTCCCAAGTCGCCCATGCAGAAGGCGACCGTCGGCTTCGGCGCATCTTTGAGCAGATCCAGGACGCGCAGATTGTCGGACGGTTGGCCGGCCGTCACGGCGATCTTGACGACGTCCGCGTCCTGGGCGCACATCTCCTTGTAAATCTCTTCCAGGTCGTCGGGCACTTCGCGCATGTCGTGATAGCTGACGATGCGCTTGACCTTGCCGAAGCGCGGGATCGAGTCGGCGATGTCGCTCTCCAAATCCACCCAGTCGAAGCCCGAGACGATGGCCTGGCGCAGCAGCATCAGCCGCTCTTCCTCGGTGCCGGGACAGCGGCCGCCTTCGCTGGGCCGCCGCACCGTGCAAATCATCGGGCAGGGCTTGTTGGCGAGCAAGCGCTTGAAATCCGGCGCCTTGGCCAAGAAAATCCAGGCGAAGCTCGATCAGCCTGGCCCCGCGCTTGGCCGCCTCCTGGATCTCGATCTGCATCATCTTGTGACGTGTGCGGCCAATGACCGCGCAAATCAAGGGGCCGCTCGTTGCAGACATGGCAAATCTCAACCTCTCTCAAGCCGGGCCGCTCGCGGGGTGTGCATCCATTCACTGTAATGATCGGGGGAGGATCGGACAAGCGCGGAGCATGCACACAAGCGGGACGCTTGTGCTACGGCGTAGCACAAGCGTCCCGCTTGTGGGAAATTGGCTTTCGACCTGGACCGTGCTTGAGAATAGAATGATCCCCACACCCGACGCAACGATCCGCGGGTTTCGGAGTACCTCGATCCCGCGGCTTGATGCCTTCACTCTCCTAAAGGAGGTTTTGATGTCCGCGACGCACCTTTCTCTGTTCGCTGCTGATCCTTGGCAGCGCGGCAGCGCTAAGCGGGCAAGCCGCCGACAGTCCGACGGGCTTCCTCAACAAGGTCTTCACGGCGGACAAGAGCAACGCCAAGTATGTGCTGTTCATTCCGCACAGCTATCAGGGCGACAAGGAATATCCATTGATCCTGTTCCTGCACGGCGCCGGCGAACGGGGCACGGACGGCGAAAAGCAAGTCAAGCAAGGCATCGGCAATGCCATCAAGTTCAAGGGCAAGGAAAAGACATTCCCGTTCATCGTGATCCTGCCGCAAGCCGTCAAAGGTTGGCAAGCCGAGGGGGACGACGCCAAACGCGCGCTGGCGATCCTCGACGAAGTGCAAAAAACCTACAAGGTTGACGGCAAACGCATTTATCTGACCGGCCTGTCGATGGGCGGCTTCGGCACCTGGAGCCTGGCCACGGCGCTGCCCGACAAGTGGGCCGCCATCGCCCCCATTTGCGGCGGCGGCAATCCCAAGATGGCCGAGAAGATCAAGCACATCCCCTGCTGGTGCTTCCACGGCGACAAAGACGGCATCGGTCAAAGTGCAAAGGTCGCCGCGACATGATCAAGGCCCTCAAGGACGCCGGCGGCGATCCCCGCTATTCCGAGTTTCCCTACGTCGGCCACAATTCCTGGGACCCCGCCTACGCCACCGAGGAATTGTACACTGGTTCCTCCCACCGGCTCAACTGACGCACTCCAAGCCGCGGGATGAGGTACTCCGAATCCCGCGGGTATTCGGCTCACCCAAAAAAACCTTTGTCAATGCGCTCTCCGCGTCAAAATAATGTGATTGCCAATTATCCCTTGAGGAGTTCATCATGCCAAATCGTCGTGATTTTTTGAAAACGTCCGCCGCTCGCCGGCGCCGCCAGTGCCGCCATGACCATGAACGCCGCCAGCTACGCCGATGTGCGCCGGCGCCAACGAAGCGCATCAACATCGCCTTCCTGGGCGTCGGCGGCCGTTGCCAGCAGCATATCGACATCATCAACAAGCTCGTCACGCGCAAAACCGCGGCGTGCGCCCCGTGGCGGTGTGCGATGTCTGGGACGGCGACAGCACGCTCTCCAACGGCACCGGCCGCGGCCTTTATCCCTCGGCGCGCAAGTGCGGCCTCAATGCCGACGACCGCCAGCACGTCACCAAGGATTATCGCCGAATCTTGGAGCTTGCGCGAGGTGCACGCGGTCTGCATCGCCGCCCCCGATCATTGGCATGCCAAGATGGCGATCGACGCCGCCGCGGCCGGCAAGCATATCTATTGCGAAAAGCCGATGACCAAGACGATCGCCGAGGCCCACGCCGTCGTCGACGCCGCCCGCCGCGCCAACGTCGTCATGACGGTCGGCGTGCAAAGCATGTCCGACCCCAGCGTGCGCGCCGCCAATGAGTTGATTCGCCGCGGCGAGCTTGGGCCACATTTGCCAGGCCCAGACGAGCTATTATCGCAACTCCGAGGTCGGCCAGTGGCGCTATTATCCGCTGACGCGCACCATGAACCCCAAGACCATCGACTGGACCATGTTCCTTGGGCACAACTTTTCGGTCTTCCCGAACACGCCGCTCGGGCCCGCAGATTCCCTTCGATCGCGCCATCTATGCCCAGTGGCGCTGCTACTGGGCTTTCGGCGGCGGCATGTTCACCGATCTTTTCGTCCATCGCACCACGCCGCATGATCGGCGCCATGGGCGTGCGCTATCCCGGCCCGCGTCGTCGGCGCCGGCGGCATCTACCTGGAATATGACGGCCGCGACGTGCCTGATGTCGCCACCATCGTTGCCGACTACGATGAAGGCTGCCAGCTCCTCATCACGGCGACCATGGTCAACGATCACCCCATCGAAGACGTCATTCGCGGCCATTCCGCCACGCTTGAAGTTCACCAGCCAGCCGCGACCTAATGGCCAACGCGGTCAGGACTATGGCTTTGAAGTGTTGCCGCAGACGGCGGTCAACCGGCCGACCCGCACCGATCCGCTGGCCCAAAACGCCGGACGCTTCGTCGGCGGCGGCATCTCCGAAGGCGACGCGACGCAACCTTTGTGGGAGAACTTCCTGGCGTGCGTGCGCTCGCACAATCGCAACACGCTCAGCACGCCCGAACTGGGCGCCGCCGCCTTCACCACGGTGGCCCTGGGTGTGCAAAGCTATCGCACCGGCCAAGTCCTCTTCTGGGACAAGGAAAACCGCCGGGCCACGCCGGCCGATGCCTCGTGGGCGCAACGCTGGGAACGCCGCAGCCACGAACGCGGAACGCCCAGCCAAGTCGCCGGCTGGACCGGCGGCACGCACGGCAGCGTGCTCCACCCACCCGCCTACCAGCGCCTCGAAGGCGCCTGGGTCGATGGCCGCGATCCGGCCGGATGAGTGGCGAGTGGCGAGCAAACCAGCATGTGGGACGGCTCTCCTGAGCCGTCCTATGACTTTGAACGGCTCAGGAGAGCCGTTCCACACATGGCACGGTTGTTGATTTTAGTTGTGTCGCTGATGAAATCGAATCTTTCTGGAGAAGCACCCATGAAGTTGTTGTCGAGAATCTGTGGTCGTTGTATCTTGTTGTAGGTATCGCCGCCTGGACTTTGGGCGGCGCCCTTGCGGGAGAAAAGACAGTGAAAATCGGCGATAAGGCACCCGGCCTTCACGCCATTGACGAAAACGGCAAGCCATGGAACTCCGCCGACGTCGTCGGCAAGAAAATCCTCGTCCTTTATTTCTTACCCCGCCGACTTCACGGGCGGCTGCACCAAGCAGGCGTGCGGCTTCCGCGATGACATTGAAAAGCTACACAGCCAGGGCGTGGAAGTCGTGGGCGTGAGCGGCGATTCCCCCAAGACCCACCACATGTTCAAGGAACATGAAAAGCTCAACTTCACGCTGCTGGCTGACGAAAAAGGGCGAGCTCGCCAAGACCTTCGGCGTCCCGGTCAGCAACGGCGGCAAGTCGCCGGCCATTGACGCCTCGGGAGTTAAAATCGACATGCCCCGCGGCGTGACCATCAGCCGCTACACCGTCGTGATCGACAAAAACGGCGTCGTCGCGGCCAAAGATCAAGTCAGGGATGCCGGCGGCGACAGCAAACGCATCGCCGAGCTGGTGAAAAAATTCGCCGCGAAGTAGCGATTGGGTGGCACGCCCTGAGGTACTCCGAAGGGCGTGGTTTTCCAGAAGGCCCACGCCCTTCGAGTACCTCAGGGGTGCCACCCGCCGATAGTTTGTCGTCTTTCGTTCGGCGAAATCACGTCCTTTCGCGGAGCGAAAGGCGACAATCGAGTGACTCCATGCCACGCGACCTGATCCTCGGCACCGCCGGCCACATCGACCATGGCAAGACTTCGCTTGTCAAGGCGTCTGACCGGCATCGACTGTGATCGGCTGCCCGAGGAAAAGGCGCGCGGCATCACCATCGACATCGGCTTCGCCACGCTCGATCTGGGCGATTTTCGCCTGGGCATCGTCGATGTGCCGGGCCATGAACGCTTCATCAAAAACATGCTCGCCGGCGCCACCGGCATTGACCTGGCCGTGCTGGTGGTCGCCGCCGACGATTCGGTCATGCCGCAGACGCGCGAGCACCTCGAAATCCTCAAGTTGCTCGGTCTTGCGCCATGGCGTCATTGCCATCACCAAGTCCGATTTGGTGGACGAGACGACCTTGGAAGTCGTGGCCCTGGAAGTTCGCGAACTCGTTCACGGCAGCTTTTTCGAAGATGCACCGCTCGTCTTTACATCCGCGCAGACCGGCCGCGGCATAGTCGAACTGAAGGCCGCGATCGCCGAAGCCTGCGGTCACGTCGAGGTTCAAGCCGCCTTGCCCTGGTTTCGCCTGCCCATTGACCGTTCCTTCATCGTGCAAGGGCACGGCACCGTCGTCACGGGGTCCGTGCTCTCGGGCAGCGTTCGTGTCGGCGATGAACTCGAATGGCAGCCGCGCGGCGCAGGTGGTTCGCGTGCGTTCGCTGCAAAACCACGACCAGCCAGTGACCGAAGTCCATCGCGGCATGCGGGCCGGCCCTTAATCTCGCAGGTGTCCTCACGAGGACGTGGTGCGCGGCCAGGAATTGGCGACGCCCGGCTACCTGCATCCGTCGCGCGTCGTCACCGTCCGGGTTCACTGCCTGGACGGGCTGAAAAAGCCGCTCAAGCATCGTGCCCCCGTCCGCTTTCACGTCGGCACCAGCGAGATCATGGGGACGGTGTCGCTGCTCGATTGCGATACCGTCGCGCCCGGCGCCTGGGGGCTTGCACAGCTCTTCTTGGAGGAGCCGGCCACCTGCACCTGGGGCCAACCGTTTATCTTGCGCGGTTCGTCCGCGACGTTGACGCTTGGCGGCGGCCAGGTTCTTGCAGCCGGTCGCCAAAAAAGTGCGCCGCCGTCATTTCGAAGTTCTCGAACGCATTGAGCAACTTTGGACCGGCGATGCCGGCGGCGCCAGCCTTGACCGTCGCCTGGTTCGCCGGTTTTTCGGGAGTAACCGAGGCCGACTTGGTGCGCGGCGCCAACATCACGCCGGAGCAAGCGCGAACTCTTACTTCAGAAGCTGACGGGAGATCCGCATCCTCTCCCCCCTTACGAAGGGGGGGCCGGGGGGGGTTATCAAGCTCATTCGCATCGTCATCAGCCCCACCCGCCAGGTGCTTCTCCATGCCGACATGGTGCGCGAACTTGGACGAGCGCATTCTCTGCAGTGCTCGGCCGTTTGCACGAGGAAACGCCGCTGATGACCACGCATGACCGGCAAAAAGTGCAGTCGCAACTCGATTACGTCGGCGACGATCAGCTCGTTCAAGGTGCCGTGGATCGCCTTTTGAAAACGAAAAAGCTGGTTGGCGATGGCCGCCGAATCGCCGGGCCGACTTCAAACCCAAGCTCAGCGCCAACCTCCGCAAGCTCAAAGACAAAGTGGTGGCCGCCTTCACGGATGCCGGCTTTCAGCCCCCCGATCCCGCCAGCTTCGCCGGCGCCGCCGGCGGCCATGCCGGAAGCCTCAGGATCTCTTCGATGTTTGCGTCGCGGAGGGCCTGCTCGTGCGGATCGCCGACGATATCTACCTGCATCGCCGACGCCGAAGCCGACATGCGCCGGCGCGTGACCCAGCGTTTGCAAACCGGCCCGGGAGCCACCGTCGCCGAGATTCGCGACCTTCTGGGAACCACGCGCAAGTTCGCGGTGCCGCTTTGCGAATATCTGGATCGTGTCGGCCTCACCCGGCGCGAAGGCGATTTGCGCGTGTTGGCGGAGCCGACGCCTCAAGAAGCCTCGGCCCGCATTTCTCCCCCTTACGAAGGGGGGGCCGGGGTAGGCCGTCAATTCCCGTGGGCTTATTTCAACCACCAAATCAACATGGACCAAAACCTCCTCCGCACTCTGCCGTCGGTTCACGACATTCTTGAAACGCCGCTGGGCCAACAGCTCGCTGATTCGGCCACGATCATGATTTGCTCGTGGACGCCATTCGCCATGAAGTTGCCGAGTGCGCGAACGCGCTAGCGCGGGGCGAATCACTCAACGGCGCCGTGAACGCCGAGCTTTCGCCGCCCAAGCCGAGCAGCGGCTGCTGCAGGAGATTGCGTCCCAAGCTGCGCCGCGTCATCAACGCCACCGGCATCGTGCTGCACACCAACCTTGGCCGGGCCCCCTTGGCGGAGGAGGCCGCCCGGGCCGCCTTCGAGGCCGGGCGAGGCTATCTCAATTTGGAACTGGACCTGGATAGCGGCAAACGCTCCTCGCGGCAAAACGCCGATTCGCACTGGTTGTGCCGGCTCACCGGCGCCGAAGTCCGCCACCGCCGTCAACAACAATGCCGCCGCCACGGTGATCGCCTTGCGTGCGCTGTGCAAGGGCCGGAAGTCATCGTCTCACGCGGCCAACTGATCGAGATCGGCGGCAGTTTTCGCATCCCGGAAATCATGGCCGTCTCCGGGGCGATCTTGCGCGAAGTTGGCACGACCAATATCACGCGCTTGTCCGACTTCGAAAACGCCATCGGGCCCAACACCGCTGCCCTCATGCGCGTCCACACCAGCAATTATCGCATCAGCGGCTTCACGCACGAGGTCGCGCTCGAAGATTTGGTGGGGCTAGGTCAAAAGCATGGTCTGAAGATCATCGATGACGTCGGCTCCGGTGCGCTCTTGATTTCGCATCGCTTCGGCTTCGAAGGCGAGCCGAGTGTGCGTGACAGCGTCGTCGGCGGGGCCGATCTTGTCCTCTTTAGCGGTGACAAGCTGCTGGGCGGCCCTCAGGCCGGCATGCTCGTGGGACGTGCGGAGTGGATCGAAACGATCGAAAAAGACCCGCTGATGCGCAGCGTTTCGCTTCGACAAGATGACGTTGGCGGCGCTCGAAGCGACCTTGCGCATTTATTTGTGCGAAACAAAGGCCCGCCAAGAGATTCCGACGCTGCGCATGTTGGCGCTACCGCTCGCCGAGCTAAAGTCGCGCGCCGAGGCGCTTGCCCACGACGTCGGAATGCTGCCGGGCATCTTTCAGCGCCGGGCAAACGAAGATGTCGCCTATGTCGGCGGCGGCTCATTGCCGGATCAGACGCTGACAACATGGGTCGTCGAAGTGCAAGCCCAAACGCTCAGCGACACGGAATTCGCCCAGCGCCTGCGCTTGGGAACCCTGGCCGTCGTCGGCCGGCTGCGCGAGGGTAAGGTCGTGCTGGATATGCGAACCGTGTTTCCCGATCAAGACGCCGAGTTGCGCAACGCGGTTGCCGCCGCGTTGAGTGGAACCCTCGTTTAACGGGTGCCGCGGGCAGCTTGTCTGCCCGTGCAAGCCCGAAGGAGCCTCCGCTCGCCGACACGGGCGGACAAGCCGCCCGTGGCACCCCGGTTCATTTCTCGAGCATTGATGATAGCGTGACCGACACGATCAACGCCGCCAGATCACCGTTTCGACACCTTGCGGTCCGTTCGCCATGTCTTCTCCACCGTGCCCTTCGCTTACTCTCGAACTGGTCACCGTGCGGCCAACCGCTGGCTGCACCGGCCGCCAGGCAACTT
Source organism: uncultured Planctomycetota bacterium (assembly GCA_963750865.1). Classification (GTDB taxonomy): domain Bacteria; phylum Planctomycetota; class Planctomycetia; order Gemmatales; family Gemmataceae; genus CAVVSQ01. Next base: position 458,247 of record CAVVSQ010000001.1, on the reverse strand, counting down.
CCATCACATCCGGCGTGGCCGTCATGCTCAAACGGACCGTTGGCGTGGGCATGTATGCGGCCAAATGCTGCTCGAGCGCTTTTGGGCTCGGTCGATGGAAATGCCCGCGATCTTGCAGGTGCCATAGGGGCCCAAGACTAAATTGCCATCCGGTCCAATGGCGGCGGTGCCGCTGCGCAGCCTGTCCAGGCTCCATCCGCGCAGGTTGCGCATCCCAATAAACGACCATGCCCTGTTCGAGAACAAAGCTCGACTCATTTTGGAGCCGCTCCGTCGGTGCATTGTCGTTGGCCGGCGCCGGACGATGGCGGGCGAACAGCGATGCGATGGTCGGATTGGATTGGCAGCCCGCGATTAGTAAAAAAAGGGCGCCGACGATGGTGATGCGGGCAAGCGGAGATGGCATAATGCGCCTCCAATACCGAGAGAATGTAGACATTCTCTCTTATCGGATTTGCGCAAGAGGCCGATTCAAGCGCTTTTGCCAGCGTTGTTCGCATGAGTGCAGAGGGCGTAGCTTACAACTGGCATTGCGGGCACCGGCGGAAAAGTTTGTGCAATTATCGCAGTATGGTTCTGCCAGACTAGCCCGGACAGGTTGAAAACCTGTCCTACGGAGACTTGGGCATTTCCTTTTGCGCGAGCCGCTGCCATTCCAAGCCGACAAACGCTCGATCGCTGACTTAAGGCATCGCGGCATTCTTGGGCTCGCTCTTTTTCGTCGAGTTTGTCGAATATCTTCCAAAGGTAATAAAGCGCCTTGGCATGCTCGGCCCGGTCCTGGTTATAGACGACATCGACCCACAGGAAATCCCAGCGGGCTTCTTTGAGATACTCCCCATTAAAGTAACTGACGCCCAGCGTGTTATAAGCCTGTGCCTTCAAGGTTTTGTCGCTGGTGTCCTTGATGACCTGCCGCAATAATGCCACCGCCTCGGCGTCCTTCTTGCCGGCCAGTAGGCATTCCGCTTCCGCGATCTTGGCGCGGCCGCGATATTTGCTGTCCTTGGGCAGCTTGGCTTCCAGTTTTTGCAGCTTCGCGAGCGCCGCTTGATGCTTGCCTGCCTTGATCGCCGACCTGGGCGGCCCATAATTCTGCCTCTTGCTTGGTGTCCTCGGGAACGTCCGCCTGGGCCAGGTCGAGATAAGTTTCCTCCGCCTCCTGATATTGCTTGGCGTCCACTTGCAACCGGCCCAGTAGTTCCAGGCACGCGGTGAATTGCCAGCTGTTCGGATGCCGGACTTTGAAAGCGCTCAGCCGCTTGATGGCCGGTTCCAAATCAGCGTTTTGATCCAAGGCCTGGCGCGCCGTCAGGACGGCTATCTTGTATTCCAGGTGCCGCTTGGCGGCTTTTTCCTTAACCTTCGCATAAGTCTCGCCGTATTTCTTGATGGCATCGGCCAGGTTGGCCTTGCGCTTGGCTTCCTTCTTGGAGTCGGGATCATAGTAATCTTTTTCGCTGATGACTCCGGGGCGATAGATGTTGAGGCGCACATCGATCGACGAGATCTCGTAAATAATGTCAACGATCTCCTCGGCGGGTATCAGCCCTTTGACCCCCGATATTTCCACGCCGCGCGGCGACTCGGATCTTGATCGCGCCTTTATAAGGCTTATCCTTGGAACGAACATAAACCTCGTCGTCGGCCCAGCCGAGCGTCGCACTCAGCGTCACCGCGATCAACGACAGCAACACCACACGATTGCGCATATCCGCTCCTCAATATCAGTTCGCTATGGCAGCGATTTCGATTGCTTCGAGCCCTTGGCCTTGTTCTTCAACTCTTCGTATGCGTTTTTCAGCTTCGGCTCGCTGTTGAGCAATTCGCGAAAGCGCTCGCCGACGATCTGCCAGCCTTCGGGATTGGCGGACCTTTCCAGCTTGCACGATGTTGTTGGCGGCCGGCATCAAATACTTGCTTTTCACTTGCCCGTCCGCACCGACTTTGGAGCGTTTGGCTATATTTGTACAAGCACCAGGTGTTTTCATAATAGGCGTTGAAATACAGTTCCTTGAGGCTCGGATCGTCCGCCAATTTGGCCTTTGACGCTGGGATTGTTCATGATCTTCGCCCAGCCCTTCATGGCGTAGCCAAAGAGTCCGGCGTCTTGCAGGATGTGAATCTGCTCGACTTCGGCGTAGAGCTGCAGGCGCGCGTTCTTGTGCCGGGCCAGGTTGTCCAATACCTTTTTGGCCTTGGCCAAGCTCCTCCTTGCCGTGGGCCGAGAGCCGCAACGCTTTCGCGTATTGGATTTGCAAGTACCAGTAAGTGGAGATCTCTTTTTCCTCCTCCTCGCTGAGCTTGTCGTTATCGAGCAGCTTGGGCGGCGGGATCTTGGCATAGAGGCTCGGCCGCCTTGGCGTATTCTTCCAGGCTGGAATAACAGGTCGCCAGGAACATGACGTCCTTGACTTCCAGCCCTTGGTCCTTTTTGTCGGCCAGCTTGTCGATGAAGGCCGAGAAGTTCTTGACGGTAGCTTTGAGCTTGGCGGGATCGTTGGCTTTTTTCAGCTCCTTGACCTGGACTTGCAGATCGCCGATCAGCGAACGCAGAACGTTGTTCGTTTCCGCGACGCCCGCGCCTTCCTCGCCGGCGAGCCGATTGAGATAACCAAGGATTTGCTCGGCCCGCGCGGTGTTGCCTTTTTGGACATTGGCTCGCAATGCCAGCGTGAGAACGTCTCCGGTGATCTGGTAATCCTTGAGCCGGATCGGGGCCTTGCCGTCGCCCTTGAGTTTGTCAACGGCGGCGACGACCGACTCGGTCGTTTTGCAGCACCTTGTCATAATTCCCCTTGCGGTAGTCCAGTTCCGCCTGGCCCAGGTGCGCGTATTCGCCCATCACTTTCATGGAGAACTCGAGCTTGCCGCGCGTCGTCGCTCGACAGTTTGACTCGGTGTCTTGTCGAGCTTGGCCTTGAGGTCGGCGACGAACTTTTCCATCGCGCCGTAGGCGGCCTCGGCTTTGGGCAAGCTCCTTTTTCTCCAAGGCCTGGGCGGCGTCCGCATAGTAAAACCGCGCCAGCTCCAGGCGAGCGAAAAAGTACATCGCCGCCGTGGCGGGTCGGCATCGCTGGGCAGGTTGGGGATGCGCAGAATCGCCTTGCGCGCCTTGGCGGCGAACGCTTTCTTGTCCGCATCCGTCTTGGCCTTGTCGCGCGCCTCCTCGGCGATGAAGACGAGTTGGCCCTGGGCATAAATGAACCCGGTGTAATCCGGCGTCAGCTTCTCGAGCTGGGCGATGGCTTGCCTGGTAGTCGTTGTCCTTGTTGCAAAGCATGGCCAATTGATAGCGGGCCACGCTCGTCACGGGTTCGCTCGCCCAGTATTTCTGCATGGCCGGGCTGAGAATGATAGCCGGCCAAATCCTTGAGGCGTCGGCGTTGGCATCCGCGTTGATCGCGCTGCAGAATGCCGGCATAGGCCTGAAGTGCGTAGCCGGCGCGCCTGGGCCGCGTGCTTGGTCGGCGGCTCGGCTGCGGGCCAAGTCTTCACCGGCCACCGCGGCGCGATACAGATCGCCGGCCAACAAATACCCGGTGGCCAACAGAATAGCGGGCGTCGTCCAGGCTTTGCGGGGACGTCTTGGCGTCGGCGAGCATGATGCCGCGCGCCAGTGCCTTGAGCACTTCCCGGAGATGCTGCTTGCGCTGGCGCTTCCAACTTCTCCTGCTCCTTGGGTGCGGCGCCGGCAAGCTCGCCTGCGACTTTCCTCATCTTGAACAACTCGACCTGCGCCTTGAGATAGCAATTCTCGAAGTCCTTGAGGTCGGCGACCGCTGTCTTTTCGCCCAGCTTCATGACGCTGATGTTGACGTTGAGCGCCTTGGCTTTCTCCGCCAGGTTGCTGTCGCTCTCGGCGATGGCGGCCAACTGCTTTTGCGCCTGATTGTAAGAGAAACAGCGCCGGCGCCGTCGGGGCGGCCTTTGGGTCCTTGGACATGGCCTGGCCTTGCAAATAGAGGGCCTGCGCCAGTTCGATAGCGCACGGCCCAGCCTTCCGGGCGTCTTGTGATCGCCTGGATAGGCAGCCAGCCATTTTTTCGCTTCCTCTTCGATGAGCTTGTATTTCTTGAGGTTGTCCAGCTTGCAGAGTCGGGTTCGTCAAGATACCTTGCATGTAAAACAGCCGCGCCAGGCGTTGCGCCGGCTGGGCCGCCTTGCCGGTCTGGTCCATGACCCGCTTGCGATAGATCTCCGCCTTGGTGGGATCTTGGCCTTCTTGGTTCACTTTCACCAGCCAGGCGGATGCCAGCAGGCCGACGGAGCCGCTATCGTCTACGCGAGCGCCGTAAAGGCGTTCTTGGCCTTGTCCACGACCTCGGCGCGTTTGCGGTTGGCGGCATCGCTGGAAATGTCGATGTAGGTCAGCGCCTGGTCGATGTAATTGCTGGCCCGGTCAAAACGGGCTTGCAATAGTTCCTTGGCGAGTTGCTCTCGGGTGGCTTTTCTTTGTCCGCATTGGCGTCCTTGTAGCCGACCGCCAACTCGCCCAGCACCTTGGTGGCCGCTTCCAACTCCTGCACCGGCCGCGATGAATTGTTGCTCCGCCTTTTTCGCGACGGCGGCATCCTCCTCGCGGAGCGCCCGCGTCAGCAGCGCTTGTCCTTGAGAGGCGGCCAGGCGCGCGAGCTCCAGTCGTCCCTGCGCCCCGCCGGGCCGGACGGATTGCGCCTTGACAAACGCCTCCAACTCCGCGTGAGCGGCGGCGAACAAGGGTGCCCGTTGCTCGGGTTCCTTGCGCGCGCCAGCGCGATCAATGTTCGTGCGCGCTCCAACGGCAGCGAGTCCGCAGCGCACGGCGTTCGCCTTTCAGCTTGTCGATTTGCTCGAGGGCGAGATCGTTGTAACCCTTGGCCCGCAGCCGGCGGATGAACTCAAGCTGGGTGTCCAACGATTCCTGGGCCGTGACTTTTATTGCCGGCAGAAAAAGCAAGAATAAAAGGAGACAAGAAAAGAGACGTGTCATGTAAGCCGTTCCCGCCGCTCGCGGGGCGAGCGATTCGTTCCGCGCGAACTTTCAAGGGTTCGCAAAGCTCTTTCAGTATAAGGCGACCTTGGGGCAGGTCAAGGAGAAACGTCATAAGATGGAGGCAACCCGCGAGTCGGCTGGACGGTCGCTGTCCGGCGCACGTGCGCGTCAGGCGTGGCGGCGCCGGAGAGAGGAAAGTCCGGGCTCCACAGGACACGGTGGTGGATAACGTCCACCGTCCAAGGCCCGTCCGCGAGGGCGGCCAAGGATAGGGAAAGTGCAACAGAAAGATACCGCCGGAGGCCGCCGATTTTGTGTTTTGCTCCCCCCCTTACGAAGGGGGGGTGGGGGGGTGACGTGGCGGAGCTTATAACCCCCCCCAACCCCCCCTTCGTAAGGGGGGACGATACATCGGCGGCCTTCGGTAAGGGTGAAATGGCGGGGTAAGAGCCCACCAGCAGCCTGGTGACAGGCTGGCTCGGCAAACCCCACCGGGAGCAAGGCCAAATAGGGGAGCAGGACCGGTCCGGTCCGCTACGACTCCCGGGTAGGCTGCTCGATCGGCCGAGCAATCGGCCGGCTAGATAAATGACCGTCCCCAGCAATGGGACAGAACCCGGCTTACAGGCCGGCTTGCGGGTTTCTATAAATAGTCCACGAGGTGGCGCACTTTGCCGGCAGTTACCTGCGCATGGCGATCGCCGCCTTCGCACACCGCACCGCGCACCGCGAACCAATCCGGCTGGGCGAGCGCAATTCATTGATCTCCACCGTGCTTAGCGAGCCGGCAAGGGCGATCCACACATCCTCAGTGCGACATTGCTTACATAGCGCAATAATCTCGTGAGCCGGCAACCAATCCAAAAGCGTCGGACGGCTTTTATGACGCGCAGCCGGTTCCTTGCAATGGGTATCGATGAGCAGGACATTGCCGGGCTTTCTGGCAAGCGAACTCAACGACGTCGTCCAACGGCGGCGCCTGGGCGCATTGCCAGTCGGCATAGGCAACGATGACCGTTCGCGGTTTTACGCGCGCAGTCAACTCGGTCTCGAGCGTGTTCTGCCAACTTGAATTTTCGCCGTTCGACGCATGCCGCGCGCACCCGGCAAGTCCCCATTTCACAAACGCCAGACGCTCGTCGCGGTGCGGCGGCAGCCCTTCGCTTAATTCACCCAAGGCGGCGCTGACGGGTCGCCGGCCCGCAACCACCTTCAATACCTCGCTGACGATCTCGTCATCGGCGCGTCCAAGCGAGCCATGCGCGGGCTCTTTGACGTCAATGATGTCGGCACCCCCGGCCAGCGCGGCGGCCGCTTCCGCTGCCGAGCGGACGCTTACGAGCAAACCAGGTCTGTCAGCGCGGCTTCATGGGGCGGGCGTCTTTTTCTTCCGCTGGAACGGACCGGGATCGACGGGAAAAAACCGCAGCCAACCGGGGTACTGTCGAAACGGCAATACTTCCGGATTGGTGAAGACAAAGCCAAAAAGCCCCGTCGCTTCGAACCAGCCCGGTTCATTGAGATGACTGGCGGCATCCTCGCAGAAAGCGTCCAGGTTTCGATAAGTTCGGCAATTCACGATCTCGGCGGCGCCCACGATGCCACCCTTTGATTGAGCGCTTCTTGGAGGTGCGCCGGCACCAACCGCCAGGCTTCGGCACGCTCATCCGGAACGCCTGCCGCATGGATGAGCACTCGCCCGCGCCGCGGAGTGGACCAGCGCCGCACTTCGATCGTTTTGAGGCCATGGACGAGCAGCGTCGCCCAGGGTTGCTTCAGCGAAATGGCATATTCGCGGGTAGGTTCCATGGCGGAATCCGGCCTAGGTTGGAATAATTTGCGACGGCACTTTCTGAGAGCTAGGTTATCATTGTGGAACTGTTATGATAGTGTCCGCTTATACAGCAGGTCAGTCTTCTTATGCCGGTCAAGATCGAACCCAATGCGGAACCCATTCCCGGCTATCGCCTGATCGAGCGGCTGGGCGGCGGCGGCTTCGGCGAAGTCTGGAAAGCCGAGGCGCCGGGTGGTTTGATGAAGGCGATCAAATTCGTCTACGGCGACCTCTGCGCCGCCGACGACGCCGACGGCGCGGCCGGGCCAGGAACTGAAGGCGCTGCACCGCGTCATCACCGTGCGCCACGCCTACATCCTGTCGATCGAGCGTTTCGACATCATCGACGGCCAGCTGATCATCATCACCGAGCTTGCCGACCGCACGCTTTGGGACCGCTTCCGCGAGTGCCAGCGCGACGGCTTGCCGGGCACGCCGCGCGATGAGCTTATGGGCTACATGGATGAAGTCGCCGAAGCGCTCGATCTGATGAATGAGAAGTACGGCATTCAGCATCTGGACATCAAGCCGCAGAACTTGTTCCTGGTTCACAATCACATCAAGGTCGCGGATTTCGGCCTGGCCAAGGACATGAACGGCAAGGCGGCGGTGACGATCACCGGCGGCGTCACTCCGGTCTATGCCGCGCCGGAAACCTTCGACGGTTGGCTCAGCCGCGCCAGCGATCAATACAGCCTGGCCATCGTTTATCAAGAGATTCTGACCGGGCATCGGCCCTTCACCGGCTCGACAATGCGGCAACTGGTGCTGCAACATTTGCAGATGGCGCCCGATCTTTCCTCGCTGCCCGTAGCCGATCGGCCGATCATCGGCCGGGCACTTAATAAAAATCACGAGCAACGCTATCCCTCGTGTACCGATTTAGTCAAAGCCTTGCGCGTGGCGACGGGTTCCGAGCGCGCGGCCATTGCCCGGAGCGGCGCTAGCCCGCCGGCGACGCGGAGGCAAGCACCGATCCCAAAGAACCACTGAGTGCGGCCCCGGACACGGGTCACGAATCGCAGCTTACCCAAGGCAAGCGGCGCCAAGTCGCCGCGCACGCGCCTATCCGGGGCGCCGAATGCGAATGCGGCCGAGCCTGGAAAATCGTCCGCAAGTATTGCCTCCGCGGCCGGGTTTCAAGCCAGCGCCGGACATCAGACACGCCCGCGCTGAGCGAGGCGGTCGGCGGCACGATTCCCAAGGCCGGCATGGGGAAAAGCCACATGGCGCCGTCGCATCGCCTCGGCCCGAAGCCGAGACGATTTCCGGCAATGGCATTTTGCAGCCGGCGCTTGTGCTCGGACTGGGCCGGCTCGGCTTGGAGACGTTGCGCCAGTTGCGGAAGCTGGTGGCCGCAAGAATTCGGCCAGGTCGATGCCTTGCCGCACGTGCGTCTCTTGGGCATCGACACCGATCCGGAGGCCATCCAGGCGGCCGGTCACGGCGACGTCGAAACCATGCTCCGCACCTATGAAATGCTGCTGGCAAAATTGCATCGCCCCAGCCATTACCTCAAGCCGCGCGACGGCAAGACCGCTCCGGATAGCTGGCTCAATTCCAAAACTGCTCTTTCGCATTCCGCCAGCAAACCGGCGCCGGTCTGCGTCCCTTCGGCCGCCTGGCTTTTGTCGACAACTATCGCCTCATCTCGCGGCGCCTGGAAGGTGAATTGCAAAACTGCGCCGCCGAAGACACGCTGCATGAAATGGCCGGCCAGACCGACCTGGGCCTGCGCTCCAAGACGCCGCGCGTCTATGTGATAGCCGGCCTGGGAGGCGCCACCGGCAGCGGCATGTTCATCGACGCCGCCTATGTGCTGCGGCAGCTGTTGCGCAAGCAAAACTTTCCCAATGCCGAGATCGTCGGCAGTTTGCTGCTGCCCCCGCCGATCGCGACAATCAGCGGTCGGCCGCGGTCGCCAACGCTTATGCCGCCCTAACCGAGCTCAACTACTATTCGTCCGGCCAAATGTTCACGGCCCGTTATGACACAGGCGAACCATCGGGAGGCAACCGAGCACTTCACCGAAGCCGGGCCGCCCTTCCAGCGCTGTCTGCTCCTGAATCTCCCCGAGCGCAGCTCCGCGAATGACGATCCGGCGGAAGTGATCGCCCAGGCGGCCCAATATCTCTACCGTGATCTGGCGACCGTGATGGGCCCGGCCCTCGACGAAGCGCGCCGGCCCCATCAGCAGGCCTACCATATGGTCGGCCAGGCCGTCTATCAAACGTTCGCCATGCATCGCTTGCTTTGGCCGCGCCGCCGGCTCGTGCAGCAATCCGCCCGCAATCTTTGCAAACGCCTCGTCGAACGCTGGATGACCAAGGATGCCCGTGCCATCAGCGACGAAGTGCGCACCTGGTCCTTGGAGCAATGGGAAGCCCTCGGCATGAGGCCGGAAAGCCTGATCGCCAGCCACCAAGAGATGTGCGAAGCAAACCTCGGCCAACCGCCGGACCGGCTGTTCCAGAGCATCATCAACTCCGCTCACGGAAGTCATGATCAAGGGCAAGGCCGGCGTGCCTCCATCAAGCGAATTGAACATGGGCCCGGTAGTCCAGGCGATGGACCAACTCGAAGGGCTTCTGGGTCTTCCCGAGGAATGCCGTGCCGGCAGCCAGCCGAGCGAGCCGGGCGCCGTCGAAAAAGCCCTGAGCGACGCCACCCAAGCCGTCGCCGCCGAATCGCGAGCAAAAGCTCGTCGAAGTGATCGTGCGGCTCATCGAGCAACCCGCCTATCGGCTCGCCGGCGCCGAGGAGGCGCTGCGGCAATTCTGCGCGACCGTCGAGCAGGCGCTGCAGTCGCAAGAACCGTTGGCCAAGGAACTCCTGGATCGCTCGATCCTCGTGCATCAACGCCTCCAGGTGTCTGCTTGAAAGCCCGCCCGTGCAGGAGGAATCGCGGACCAAGTCGCTGTGGAAACTGGGCCGCCGCAACGCCCAGGACAAGAACAACAGCGCCGACGGAGCTTGATCGAGCTCCTGAAGGCATTCGCCAAGTGCCGCTATCAAAGTCTGATTCTGTTGCACGTCAATCGGCTCTATGTCAGCTTGCGCGGCCATCTTGTCCGACCAGATTCGCGAAGTCGGCTTTTGCCGGCAGCGCCTGGGCGAGCTGTCAGGATTCGCTGTCCGCACCGGGCAAGGACTTTCTCACGCGAGAATGCCAAGCGATCGGTCTCGAGCGAGCAATATTTCTTCCCTGAAGGCTGCACCAAGCTGGAGGAAGCCATCGCGACCTTTGACAAGCTGATCGGCATCCAAGAGTTGACGGTGTTCGATCAGCGGATTCAGACCTTGGTGCAAAAGGAATACAAGGCACTGGTCCATGTCTGCATGGGCCCTTCCAACGTCGTCCGCAATTTGGCGCCGGCGATGCTGCGCGATGCGGAGGAGTTCCTGGAGCCCTACTCTGGAAGGCGCCAGCGTCGCGGACTTGTTCATCAAAAAACAGGGGAGCAGCGAAGCCGATCCGCGCGACGCCTTGATGGAAGCGTATGACGAAGCGGCGCCGGATGTGGAGAAGGCAGCTGCCGGCAAAGAAATCTGCGTGGTCGTGGTTCCCGACGACGAACCGGGCACGGTGCTCAAGGACGCCCTTAAAGATGTCCTTCCTGATGCCACGGTGATCGGCTGCGAGCGCCGCGACGAAATCATATTCTATCGGGAGCAACTGGAGCTTGCCGGCAATGACTTGCCTCAATTGGGCGACGCGGCTGAAGAGGCCTTCCGCCAGCGTGAGACCCAAGACCCCGGCACGTTGCACTGTCGCGAAGACATCCTGGAATGGCAAACCGCGCCCACGCCCTGCGGCGGACCGGCACGCAAAATGAGGGGCGCGGTCACAAGAGCCGCGCACGAAGTAAGCGGTTGGGCGGGTGGGTCGCGGATTATCCGCTCACTGCGTGCGCAGGCTCCTTGCAAGGTAAACCGATGTACGCTGCAACTCTCAAGGATGTACGCGCCGCCGCTCGACGCATCGCGGGTTGGGCGCACCGCACGCCGGTCATGACGTGCGCCACCCTCGACCGCCTGGCCGGTCGGTCGCTGTTTTTCAAGTGCGAGCAATTCCAGAAAGTCGGCGCCTTCAAATTCCGCGGCGCCTGCAACGCCGTCCGCAAGCTGACGCCGCGGAGGCCGAGCGCGGCGTCGTCACGCACAGCTCCGGCAACCACGCCCAGGCCCTGGCGCTCGCCGCCAAGGAGCGCGGCATCCCCGCCCACATCGTCATGCCGGCGAACGCCTCGCCGGTGAAACGCCGCGCCGTCGAAGGACTATGGCGGCCAGGTCGTTCTCTGCGAGCCGACCCTCGCCGCCCGCGAAACGACGACCGCACGCGGTGCAGGCCGAGACCGGGGCCGTCTCATTCCGCCGTACGATCACCCCGATGTCATCGCCGGCCAGGGGACCGTGGCCCTGGAGCTTTCGAGCAAGTCAAGAGCCTGGACGCCGTCGTCGCGCCGGTCGGCGGCGGCGGCCTGATGGCCGGCATTTGCGTCGCGGCGAAAGGGATCGATCCCGCGCGTGCGCATTTTCGCGGCCGAACCGGCCGGTGCCGACGACGCCGCTCGCTCCAAGGCCGGCGGCGCGTTGATCCCGCAGACCGGGCCGCAAAACCATCGCCGACGGCTTGCTCACCAGCCTCGGCGAGCTGACCTGGCCGCTCGCTGCGCGACCAGGTGGAGCAAGTCGTCACCGTCAGCGAGGAGGAAATCGTCGCGGCCATGCGGCCTGGCGTGGGAGCGCGCCAAGTTTCTGATCGAGCCCAGCGCGGCTGTCGCGGTGGCGGCGGTGTTGACCGACGCCTTTCGTCGCTTGGCTGGAATCGATCGCGTCGGCGTGATTCTGAGCGGCGGCAACGCCGATCTTGATCAGCTTCCCTGGCAGCGCGATCGCGCACTAACGAGAGCCGCGCACGGCACCCGCCACAAAAATCTCGTGACCAGGCTCCGCCTGGTCACGCACTGCTCACGAGGCTCCGCCTCGTTTTCCGACCACGGTGCCGCGCACATGTGGATCCTGCGGCGATTTCGTGCAGGCGGAGCCTGCCAGGCAGTGCGTCACCAGGCGGAGCCTGGTGACGAGAGAAAGCGGTTTTTTCCACGGACTGCGTGCGTGGCTCTTTGACCTTGCGTTCCCTTATTCTTGGGGCGAGAATAATCGCTCTGTCATCCAGTGCGGTAGGCACGCTTGGGGCTCCAAATGCTGGTGCATTGTCCCTCCTGCAACAAGCATCTCAATGTACCCGACAGCGCCGTCGGCAAAAAAGCACGCTGCCCGGGGTGCAACAACGTCTTCGAAGTCGCGGTGCCGACCGCCGTGGCTGTGACGCCCATCGTTTCCAAACCGCCGCCTCCGCCTGCGCCCGTTGCGGACGAGGAAGCCGGTCAACCGCGCCGACGATCGCGAGCGAATGACGATGACTTGGACGAAGATCGAACGCGCCGAAGCCGGCGCCGCGATGAAGACGACGACGACCTGGACGGCACCGACGACGATCGGCCCATGCGCCGCCGTGCCGGTTCCGGAAGCGTGGTCCAGCAGGTCGCCACGTTATCGAAATTGCTCAAAATCGCCTCGTTCGTGCTGATCGGAGCTTTCGTAATTGGTTTGCTTAACACCTATCTCACCGCAGCCTCGCTTAGAAATATCGTTCAGGGTAATTTCAACGTTCGCAACGGCCCGAACAATATCAATGTTAACCTGGGTGCATTGACCCCTTCACCCGTTGCCGCGGCGCTGTTTTTTCTCGTTGGTGCCGGCCTCGTTTACGGAATCTGCCTGGCATTCATGTTTATCGGCGCCAATAAAGCCACTCAGTTAACAAGCCGCGGCTTGGTGATGACGGGCGTTATCATCGCGCTGGTGCTTGGAACCCTGATGGCTTTGGGGGCTGTTTGGAATCTGGTCGTGATGTTGCGCGGTATAATGGTTTTCTCACAACCTGTCACGGTTTTGGTCGGTGCCGGCACTTCCGCCATGCTTCTCATCGCCGGCATTCGCGGTTTGATCATCATGGGTCAACCCGCAGTGCAGGCCGCGTTCGCCGCCAACGATGGCGGCCGCCCGCATCGCCGGCGCTCGCGACGACTACGAGGACGATGACGATCGCGCACCGCGCGCAGGCGCCCTCGGGACGATGACGATTAAGAGCTTGACAGGTCCGCCCGATTTTCACGGTCATACCAGCTCCCCAATCACCCGCCCGCCGTTCACCATCGGCGTCGGCCGGCCGGTCGGATCGTTGTAGTGCAGATTGTGCGGCATGCCCAGGACGTGGAACACCGTCGCCATCAGGTCCTGCGGCGTGATCGGCGTGGTCTTGGGCACTTCCGCCTTGGCGGTCGATTCGCCGACGACCTGGCCCATCCGCAGGCCGCCGCCGGACAGCGCCAGCGTCGACAGCGGCGCCCAGTGGTCGCGGCCGGCGCTGCCGTTGATGCGCGGCGTGCGGCCGAACTCGCCGGTGATGACCAGCAGAATCTCGTCCTGCAAGCCGCGCTGGTGCACGTCCTCGACGAAGGCCGACACCGCATGATCGACCTGCGGCCCGAGGTTGCGCATGCCCTGCGTCATTTGGCCGTGCATGTCCCAGCCGCCGAAGTGCATCGTGACGAAGCCGACGCCCGCCTCGCACAGCCGCCGGGCCAGCAGCATCTGCTTGCCGAGGCTGTCGTTGCCGTAGAGGTCGCGCATGCGCGGCTCCTCGCGGGTCACGTCGAAGACCTCGCGCGCCCGGCTCTGCAGCAGGTCGAAGGCCTGCGTCTCGAAGCTGTCCAGGCCGCGCATCAGGCCGCTGCGATCGATCTCGCGGTTGAGAGTGTCGAAGGAATGCAGCAGCCCGCGGCGCTCGGCCAAGCTGGGCCATGGTGACCTGCAGGTTCATGTTGTTGCGGGCATTGCCGGCGGTGTCGAACGGGGCATAGGCAGAGCCGAGCCAGGACGGGCCGTCGCCGAGGATGCCGCCCATGCGGACGTAGGTGGGCAGGCCGGTGCTGGGATTGTTGGCGCCGCGATGCCGGGCCAGGATGGCGCCGATGCCGGGCTTGTTCTGGCCTTGGCCGTTGTCGGCCGGCGGGAAGTTGTAGCCGGTCATGACCCAGTGCGTGCCGCCGCCGTGGCCGGAGTTGCTGTGGGCGAACGAGCGGACGAACGCCATCTTGTCGGCCACCCGCGCCATGCGCGGAAAGACGCCGCCGAGCTCGATGCCGGGCACGTTGGTCTGCACCGCGCCGACGGTGCTGCGGAACTCGGCCGGGGCCGTCATCTTCGGGTCGAAGGTCTCGACGTGCGTCGGCCCGCCGCCCAGCCAGAGCCAGACGACGGAGGTGTTGCGCGTCGGCTGCCCCGCGGCGGACGCTGCCGCGCGAGCGCGCAACAAATCCGCGAGCGCGAAACTTCCCAGCCCCAACGCGCCTACTTTGAGAAAATCGCGGCGCGTGCTGCCGTCACATGCTTGCCGTCGGCGATCGCTCCAAATCTTGAACATGGGATGGCTCCCTTTCATAATTCCGCGCGACCTTGCCACGACAGCCGAGTTTGAGGTAGGAATGGGCCTGCGGCAAGTGGCGGATGCTCCGAGCGAACAAAGTGTCTACACAGTTCCAGCGTAATCGGGACGGCGGGTGGCGTCAAATAGTAAATTCATGTCGTAGGACAGGTTTTCAACCTGTCCGGTAACCGTTCCCGGTCAGGTTGGAAACCTAACCTACGTGGGCTACTGCACGGGCAGACAAGCTTCCCCGTGGCACCCATCCTACGGCTTACGGGCGGCAAGCTCACTCCGTCAATTCCATCCCCAGAATCGTCAAATCGTCCGCCTGCCGGCTGCTGCCGAAAAGATCGAGCGACAAACGGTCCACCAGCTCGCCGATCGGCAAAGCGCGATGCCGATCCGCGGCAGCGAGGAGGCTGGCGACGCCCAGCGGTTGGCTATCGAAGGCCGCCGCGTCCATGCCGTCCGTGTAAAGAATGAGCTTATCGCCCGGCTCGAGCACATGGCTTTGCAGCCGATAGGTGATTTCAAAGACTCCCAGCAGGCTCCCCTCGATTTTCCACAGCTGCGGCGGCCCCTCTTTTGGCAAATACAAAGGATACGGATGCCCGGCCCGGGCGAACTGCAAGGTGCCGCTCCTGCGTGTTGTAAAGGACGTAGGCCATCGTGATGAAGGGCTTCTCCGATAGCGCCTGATCGATCAATTCGCGGTTAAGGCGTTCGAGCACTTCATTGGGTGGAACCAGGCGGTAATCCTTGCCCGTGATTTCCTTGGCGACGACCCCCTTTTTGACGAAGATCGTCAGCAGGCTCGCCGGCACGCCGTGCCCCATGGCATCGGCGACGTAAAAGCCGAGATGCTTTTCATCCAGCCGGAAGACGTCATAGAAATCGCCGCCGACGCGAGCATAGGGCTTATACTTGACGGCAAAGCGAATGCCGGGCAGGTCGGGCATGGTGCGCGGCAAGAAGCTTTCCTGGATGCGCCGGGCCAGCTCCAGCTCGATGTCGATTTGCTGATTGGCCACCTGCAAACGTTTGTTGACGCGCTGAACCTCGGCCGTCTTGCTGGTGAGCGCATCGTGGCGATCCTTGATGCGCAACAGCGCTTGCACCTGGGCCCGCAGTTCGGCCGGATCGAAAGGGCGCAGCAGATAAGCATCGGCGCCGGCTTCCAGACACGCCAGGCGTGCGCCGGGGGAGCCGTCGGCCGTCACGTAAAGAATCGGGATGAACACTTCGCCCGCGGCCGCTCGCAGCCGATGACAATGATGGAGGGCCTGCGCCGAATTTGCGCCGCCATCGATCAGTATCAAGCTCGCCGACGACCGCGCCGCCGGCTCGGCGTTCATTGAAGAATGAAGCTGGACATTGAAACCGGCGTTTGCCAAGGTTTCACGCACGTCCCCGATCGCGGACGGGGCATCCGTGCATAGGGCAATCGCAGGCGCATCGGCATGTGACATGATAGCGACTATACGCGAGCGCGCGGCGGTTTTACAAGGCGCAAGTATTTCGTAATCCGCTAAGCCATTGTCATTTCTTGAAAGTATCCGCTTACCCGTCCGCGGCTCGCACTGAACGGTTACCGAGGTTTTAATGCCGGAACAGGAATTCCTTGGAGTTGATCAGCGCCCAGTGAACGTCTTCCCACGCCTTGCGCTTGTCGGCGGCCCGGCCGAGGTGGTCCAGCATGGCCTTGGTTTCCGTCCCGTTGGGGCCGCGCGAGAGCGTGGCCAGGTACAGTTCGGCGAGGATGGCCCGGTCGTCCAGCTTCTTGGCGAGCAGCTTGCCGATGCGGTTGTTGGGATTGCGCAGCCGGTCGTTGACGGCCGGGCCGTTGATGAGCTGCAGGGCCTGGGCGAGGTTGCTGTCGCCTTCGCGCTCGCACTCGCAGGCCAGCTCGCGGGCCGGCTGGCCGAACGTCTTGAGGAACGGGTGGTTGACCTCGCCGTCGGGCAGCTGCACTGGCGCGCGTGCCGAGCGGCAAGCCGGCGAACTTCTCCGGCACCTCGGTCACCTTGCAGAGCGCGTCGAGCAGCTGCTCGGCCGTCAGCAGCTTGGTGACGGCGTGCGAGAAATACTTGTTGTCGTCCTTGTTGAAGTCGTTCGCCTGGGCGCTGAGCTGGTAGGTCCGCGAGTTCATGATCGTGCGGATCAGGTGCTTGACGTCGAACTTGTGGTCGACGAAGTCCTTGGCCAGGGCGTCGAGCAGTTCGTCGTTGGCCGACGGGTTCGAGTCGCGGAAGTCATCGACCGGATCGACGATGCCCTTGCCCGTTGAGGTGAAACCAGATGCGGTTGACGATCGACTTGGGGAAGAACGGGTTGTCGGGCGACGTCAGCCAGTCGGCCAGCACCTCGCGGCGGTCCTTGCCGGCGGCGATGGCGGGGACGGCGCCGCCCATGAACTTCGGCGCCATCGCTCTTGCCGGTGCGCGGCTGGGTGACCTCGCCGCCGCGGTCGACGTAGATATACTCCGCCCCGTCCTTGGCTTCTGGGCGTGGCGCCGTGCTCGAGCGGGTCGCTTCGCTGCTTCACGCGGGCGAAGAAGGCGGCCATGCTGTAGTAGTCGTCCTGCGTCCAGCGCTCGAACGGGTGGTTGTGGCACTTGGCGCACTGCATGCGGATGCCGAAGAACAGCTGGGCCGTCGTCTCGGCCAGGTTCGGCGGGTCGCGGGCGATGCGGTAGTAGTTGGCCGGCGGGTTGGCGAAGGTGCTGCCGCTCGCCGTCATCAGCTCGCGGACCATCTCGTCGAAGCCGTCGTTCTTGTCGATGTGGTTGCGCAGCCAGTTCTGGAAGACGTGGACGCCCTTGACCTGGATCGTCTTGCGGTTGCTGCGGAACACGTCGGACCATTTCAGCGTCCAGAAGTCGGCGTATTCGGGCCGCTCCAGCAGCTCGTCGATCAGCTTGGCCCGCTTGTCGGCGATCCTTGCTGTCGAGGAACGCCTTGACTTCCTCGGCGCGTCGGCAGGACGCCGCACACGTCGAGGTAGGCCCGGCGGATGAACTCCTGGTCGGTGCACAGGTCCGACGGCTGGATGCTGAGCATCTTCAGCTTGGCGAAGACGTGCTTGTCGACGTAGTTGTTCTCCGGCGGGTTGGACCAGTTGAAGCCGGGCTTCGGCTCCAGGTAGGTCAGCCGCACGGGGACCAGCTCTTCGAAGTAGCGGCACAGGATGGCGACTTCGCCGGCCTGGCCGAACTCGACCAGGCCGTTGTTGCTCACGTCGGCGACGGCGGGGTCGCTGCTGGTGAAGACGGTCAGGCGGGTCACGTCGCGCGTCTGGCCGTCGGCGAAGGTGGCCATGACGGCGAGCTGCTGCCAGCGCGCCGGATCGTTGAGGACGCGACTGCCGGGCAGGACCTCGACTTTCTTCACGCGGGCAGAGTTGGGCGCGTCGTCTTGCAAGCCCTCGGCCAGCCAGGCGCGCACGACTTGCCCGGGCACGCTGCTCGCCGGGAAGCGAGCGCCGCCTTCGTGCGGCACTCGGCCCAGGGCCTTTTGCAGCATCAGGCGCTATCGGGGTCCAGGCGGTCGGTGCGGCGGCCGAGGACATCGCGGGTCAGCTGCAGGTAGTCGGCGGCCGGGTCGTAGCCGCGCAGGCTGAGCTTGAAGCCGTTCTTGCCGCTGGGCGTGCCGTGGCAGGCGCCGCTGTTGCAGCCGCCGACGTTCAGGGCGGCGATGACCTCGTTGCGGAAGCTGATCGGCACCGGTTTGTCGAAGTCGCGCACTGTCACCGGCACGCGTGCTTCCCGGCCGCCTGCGGTGACGATCAGATTCGTAGCGCCGTTTTTTCGGGGGTAAATTAGTTGTTCTTCGCCGACGCTGAGGATCGTGCTTGCCTCGGCTTTTATTTCGACAAATGAGGTCAGATCGCGCACCGTGCCGTCGGCATAGACGCCCGTGACGACGAGTTGCTGCTGGCTGCGCGGGCCTGTCAATGTGATCGCCGACGGCTGCACGTGCAGCGCGATGGGCTGGCCGATCACCTTGGCTTTGTCCGCCGGGGTCGCCGGCAGCGCCGCGTTGGCCGGTAAGTCCGAGATCCCCAGGACCAGTGCGAGGCAGGCAAATCGCCAACGATGGGCACGTGCGAATAGCATCATGAAGCTCCTCGGTGCATGGAAGCGAAGGCGGAGGCGGGAACTTACAGGCGGCGGCGACAAAGCTTGGGGCGAAGCGAGCTTTTCGCGAATCAAGCCCTATCATGCGGGAGGTGGCGCGGAAATGCAACCGAAATCGGGAGAAAATTGCGGGCGCGCGAGCCGCGGGATGCGGAGTGCCTCATCCCGCGGCTTGCTCTGGAAGCTAGCGGGCGTTGTCGCTCAGATAATTCTGAACGGCCAACCACATCTCACGAGAGGGTCCATCGCGGTCTTCGCGCAGACCGAGAGAGCCGGCACGGATGCGGGCGACGTCGTCGGGAAATTGGTCAACGGTGCGGAAATAAAGATACCAGAGCGCGCCCGCCAAGGCGCCGTCACGGTCATAGATGAAAAGCGGCTGACTTGACTTGTCGCGCACCAGGCGCGTGAATTCCTGCACCACGGCTTTCGTGAGCGTCTTTGGAGACACCTCGATGCTCACATATTGCATGCCGCGTTTCTCGACTTGCTTGCGGTCGGTGCTGTCCTCGTCGCCGGGTGCCCGGATTTGCGCTACCGTGCGGTAGCCGTGCGCCGCGAGCCAATCCAGGCCGTCGTCGAGCGAGGGTCGCAGGCCGGTGTTGACGTTGTCGAGCGCCTTGGCGAACTGTGGAATGCCAACGGGAAGCGCGGTGGTGTTCTTGTTGATCGGCGGCTCGGCAGTCTTGTCGGGCGGGTACAGGCGAGTGGACGCATTGGGCACTGCGCCGGCGAGCGGTTCCGGAGCCCCCAGGTGGATGCCGTTGTCAGCAGGCTGCCAGCGGTGCTCGACGCGGGCGATCGGTTCGGGCACTGGGGCAGCAGCGCCGCTGGTGCTGGGCGGCGCCGGCGGCGGCACGGTCGGAAATGGATTAGCTTGCGGCGGCGCCGGGATGCTCCCAGCGGGAGGCACTGTGGGAAACGCCATCGGGGCGGGTTGCCCGACTACCGGTCCCGGAGGCGGCGCGACCGGATAGGTCGGCGGCAGCACGGGCCTGGGCGCCGGCGGCGCGATCGGCTGCGAGACCGGCCGGGGATTGCAGCATCCAACCACGCAGCACGCCGATAGAGTCAACACGAAACCCGCCAAGAACATGCGGCGCAATGATCTTTTCATGACAACCTCCCCAAAAGCGGGATTCAAGCTTCCTTTCGATTCTACCGGAGCAGACGGCGCAAAACCCAGGCCGGCGCGTGGTTTACCCTCAAAATACAGGGTTAAACTGGGGCGATGTTGCCGGTCAGGAGGATTGGAGGATGGTTCTTGATGTGATCCTCGGGATTCGGAGTACCTCATCCCGAGGCTTGGCCTATGTGCTTGACATTAAAGCCGCGGGACGAGGTACTCCGAATCCCGCGGATGTCACTTGGGTCGAGACGATTGCAGCAGCCAACCGCAGACGAACACCAGGCAGCCGATGGTGGAAATGACGAGCGACTGCTTGAGGTCGAGCACCGGCTCTTGATTGCGCTCCGCCAGATTGCCGGCAATGCCGATAGGTACGATGACTAACCCCGCCAATTGCAGCAGGCGCGCGATCTTGTAAAGC
Source organism: uncultured Planctomycetota bacterium (assembly GCA_963750865.1). Lineage (GTDB taxonomy): Bacteria > Planctomycetota > Planctomycetia > Gemmatales > Gemmataceae > CAVVSQ01. The sequence goes on along the minus strand of CAVVSQ010000001.1, from coordinate 438,257 downwards.
ATCGGTCTCTCCGCGGCCCAAGCAAGGCCTGTTGTGTGACGGCTCTCCCGAGCCGTCCTGCTTATTCTATTTCGCAGTTTAATATCGCATCTGCTTTTTTCGCGGACTCCCGCGCTTGACAGGATCAGGCCGCCAACTACAAAAGCTGCATCCGATATCCGCCCCAAAACGGTGCTTCCCGGTTTACGCATGAAAAGAACCACTTCCGCTTTGTTGGCCACGCTGCTTGTTAGCCTAGGCGTCGTCGGTTGCGACAACTATTACTCCCCCGCGATCAAGTACACCGTTCGCATCGACCCGTTGGTGCTCGACAAAAACCTGGGGGACGAGCGCATCGAGCCGGATCGCCCGGGGATGTTGCCGCTGCTAACCAGCAAGGATTTGCAAGAGCCGTTCAATCCGCTGTATGGCAAGCGCGACACGCTTTTCAAGGAAAACAAGCTGCGCGACCCGATGCTGCTCGCTGCCGCTGACCGTCGCGACATCAATGAGGTGCTGACCGACCTGTTCGGCTCGCCGGCGCGGCCTCACGTTCAGGCGAGCGCCGAAATAGTGGCCGCCCTCAAATTGCAGGAAGAAAATCTCGAGCACGGCAGCAGCCTTTACCGCATTCACTGCATCCATTGCCATGGCGTCACCGGCGACGGCCGCGGCCCGACGGGGCGCTGGGTCAATCCCCATCCGCGCGACTACCGCCAAGGCATATTCAAATTCATGTCGGTGGATCAAACCGAGCGGCCCGAAGCAGCCACGCCGCGATGATCTGCTCCGCGTCTTGCAACATGGCGTCGAAGGGACGGCCATGCCCTCGTTCGTTCTGCTAGGCTCGGGCGAGCTCGATGACTTGGTGAGCTACGTCATTCATCTGAGCATGCGCGGCAAGGTGGAGTTCGATACGATTGTGGCGGCTTTCGATTATGATCCGGTGCAAGAACAAGCTGACGCCCAAGAGCGCGGACGACAGCGAGCCGCATTGGCGACCTCATGCCCAAGTTGCTCGAAGGCAATGCCAAGGCCTGGCTTGATTCGCAGGGCAAGGACAAGGCCATACAGGTCGGCGCCTATCCCTATGACGACAATGACCTGCCCAAGCTGAAAAACTCGATATTGCGAGGTTTTCATCTGTTCAAGGGCGAGGCCTCCGACGCGCCCGGCGTGGTGGTGAGCAAGGATGACGCCAAGGCGGCCAATTGCATCAGCTGCCACACGAACTATGGCCGGCAAGCGCTCTACAAATTCGACGAGTGGGGCACCTTGACAAGGCCGCGCGATTTGACCGAAGGCGTCTTTCGCGGAGGCCGCCGGCCCGTCGATGTCTATTACCGGATTCACTCCGGCATCACCGGCTCCGGCATGACCTCGTTCGGCAAAGTCATCTCCAAGACCGACAGCATCTGGGACTTGGTGAATTTCGTGAAGACCTTGCCCTATCCGAACATGCGCAAGTCGATGGGCATTTATTTGGATTGAATTACTGGGAGATTGACCCGTGGGTAAGTGGTGGAGTTTGTTGTTCGCGGCCGTGATGACGTTGTGCGGCGGCTTGTTCGTCGTCGCCCCCTTCGTGGGCTGGTGGCTGCCCCAAGGCGTCTCCACGCACGCCGCTTCCGTCGATAACCTGTTTTACTTTATCCTGGCGATCACCGGTTTCTTCTTCGTGCTCACCGAGGGCATTCTCTGCGTTTTCATGGCCAAATACGCGGCGATCGCGATAAAACGGCCGATGATGCTCCAAGGCAGCCGGGTTGGGTTTCGTAGGCTGTTCAAGCCGATCACCAACCTACTGCATGATCAGCACCGAGTGGAGATGGCCTGGACCATCGTGCCGGCGCTGATTCTCCTGTATATCGCGTTTGCGCAGGTGGATACCTGGGCCAACGTCAAATACCAGTCGCGCATGCCGACTCTTAAAGGGGCGACGACGCCCGTCCAAGTGGCCATCAGCGCCCGCCAGTTCGAGTGGCGCATGCGCTATCCCAGCTCGGCACGCTTTGCCGAGTGGATGCAGCACAAGGACGACCCCAAGGTGGCCGCCGATTACGCCTCCTTTCCGACCAACGAGCAGCGCGACGATGTTCACGTCGTCAACCAATTGCACGTCTTCAAGGAGAATCCCACGGTCGTCCATCTGTCGACGCGCGATGTGATTCATAGCTTCAATCTTCCGCATCTGCGCGTCAAGCAAGACGCCCTGCCCGGCAAGATCATCCCCGTCTGGTTCACGCCCACCAAGGAAAACGTCGCTCTGGACAATCGCACCGGGGCGTTTGTCGATGGCTACAATCCCGACACCAAGAGAACCGACGATCATGCACCAGATCTGGGACCTGCCCTGTGCGGAATTGTGCGGCTGGGGCCATTATCGCATGGTCGGCCGCCTTTATGTCCACAAGGATCAAGAAGAGTATCTCGATTGGCTGAAAAAAGCCGAAGCCGAGAACCATTCGCACGATGCAGGACGTGTGAAGGTGAGATTCAGATCTGAACCGAGCGACTTTAGTTGAGGTTTTACATGAGCGTCAGTCATCCGGTAGCCACGCGAACATCATCATCCGGAACTCGATTTCATCCGGAAATATGTCTTTTCCACCGATCACAAGATCATCGGCATCCAGTTTCTGTTCACGAGCATCATCTTTCTCGGCGTCGGCGGCATCCTGGCCATGTTGGTTCGCATCCAACTGGCCTGGCCGCACGCCGAGATTCCGATCTTGCGTGATTGGTTCGCGGACAACGGCGGCCGCATGCCCGAGACGTTTTACAACATGCTTTTCTCGATGCACGCCTCGGTCATGATCTTCTTCGTGATCATTCCCTTCTTGACCGGGGCGTTCGGCAATTTCACCATCCCGCTCATGATCGGCGCCAAGGACATGGCCTTTCCGGCGCTCAACATGATGTCGTACTGGTTCATGTGGCCGGCGTTCATCTTTATCTTGTCGAGCTTTTTCGTCGAAGGGGGCGCCCCGGCGACCGGCTGGACCTCGTATCCCACCCTGGCCAGCTCCACCATGCCCGCCGGCGAAGGGATTGCAGTCGCCGGCGGCCCCCAACTCCGGCCACGGCCAAATCTTTTGGCTCATGTCCCTGATTTGCGTCGGCATCTCCTCGATGATGGGCTCCGTCAATTACATCACCACCATCATCAACATGCGGCGCCCGGGCATGACGCTCTACCGCATGCCCATGACGATATGGGCCATGTTCATCACCGCCATCCTGCAGGCGTTCGCGCTGCCGGTTCTTACCGTCGCCTTGTTCTTGCAACTGTTGGACAAGACCGTCGGCACCACCTTCTTCCTTCCCGACGGCCTGATCTTCGGCAATTGGCAAGCAGGCCCCGGCGGCGGCCAACCCCTCCTTTGGCAGCATCTGTTCTGGTTCTATTCGCACCCGGCGGTCTACATCATGATCCTGCCGGCCATGGGCATGGTCTCCGACATCATCGCCACCTTCGCGCGCCGGCCGCTGTTCGGCTACCGGGCCATGATTTATTCCATCGCCGGCATCGCCGGCCTGGGCTTCATCGTCTGGGGCCATCACATGTTCCAAAGCGGCATGGACCCGCGCCTGGGCACCGGCTTCATGATCGCCACCGTCATGATCGCCCTGCCGTCCGCCGTCAAGGTTTTCAATTGGCTCGGCACCATCTGGAACGGCAACGTCCAATACACCGCGTCCATGCTGTTCGCGCTGGCGTTCGTGTCCCTCTTCATCATCGGCGGCCTGAGCGGCATCTTCATGGCCGCCACGCCCGTGGACATCTTCATCCACGACACCTATTTCATCGTCGCCCACTTGCACTATGTCCTCTTCACCAGCAGTCTCTTCGGCATCTTCGCGGCGATCTATTTCTGGTATCCCAAGATGTTTGGCCGCATGATGAGCGAGACCTGGGGCAAGGTGCATTTCGCCCTGACGTTCATCCTGGGCAATTGCGTGTTCTTTCCGATGCACATTCTGGGCGTCGCGGGTTTGCGGAGGCGCATCCCGGACATCACCGCGACCGCATTCGAGAAGCCGCTGTTGCCGCTCAATCAGTTCATCAGCATCTCGGCGCTCTTGCTCGGCACGGTGCAGATCATCTTCGTCGTCAACTTCCTGGTGAGCCTGTTCCGGGGCAAAGTTTGCGACCGCAATCCGTGGAACAGCAACTCGCTCGAATGGACGACGACTTCACCGGCGCCGCACGGCAACTTCGAGACGATCCCCGTGGTCTACCGCGGACCTTATGAATATGTGGAAACGGCCCAATACGGCGACCATTTGCCGCAGACCTTGAAAGTGGATGGACCGGTCCCCGAAGGGGGTCATTGACATATTGATTGGCGAGCCGTGAGCGTAAGCGACCGGTGTTTTTCGACACTGACATCAAAACCACCAGTCGTGCTTATTCCCCTCTCCCCTGTACTCGGGGGAGAGGGTTAGGGTGAGGGGGTGCAGGTGGTGTGCAAAAACGAGGAGTTTTCGCAAGGGATGCAGTCCCCCCTCACCCCGTCCCTCTCCCCCCGAGTACAGGGGGAGAGGGGGGCGGATAAACTTACCATGCCCCCGCGCTGGCTCCATTGGTGCGCGCTCGCGACGGTCTGTGCCGCCTTGCCGCTCCTGCTCCTGGGGGCGTTCGTGACATCCATGGGCGTGGGCATGGCCGACCAGCGAGGCCTCGTGAATCCTGTCCAGGCGGCGCATGAGATGGCCACGCAGGATCAAAGCGTCGGCTGGAAGGTTGAGCATAGTCACCGCTTTGCCGGTTGGCTGATTGGCCTCGCGGGAATTACGCTAGCCGCCGGTTCCTGGTGGGCTGACCCGCGTGTACACGGCAAAGGGTTGGCGACGCTGGCACTGGTGCTTATTTGCGTGCAAGGGGCGCTCGGTATTTTCCGTGTCCGCCTCAATGCCTGGTGGGGACCGGAATTGGCGTGGGTTCACGGCTGTTTCGCCCAGGTGGTGTTCGCGGTGTTGGTAAGCGCTGCCTTGCTGACTTCCCGAGGTTGGCTGAGCGCCAACGAAACGGTGGCGACCACAACACTGCGGCGCTGGACATGGCTGTGCCTCGGATTGATTTTCACTCAGCTTGTGCTCGGGGGCATGATTCGCCACATGAATAATCTGCTGACCGCCCGGTTGCACCTGCTGAACGCCTTCGCCGTGCTGGCGGCGCTCCTGTGGCTCGCCAAATTGTCATTCGACGATAATCAAAACCTCGCGCGGCAACTTGGTCTCTCATGGCATTGATGGCCTTGCAAATCCTGCTGGGGGTGGAAGCCTGGATGCCCTGGATGCGGCGTGTGTTTGATGCGAGCGTGGCAAACAGTGAAACGATGGGCGTCCTCACGCTGCGATCCTTGCATTATTTGGTGGGCACCTTGCTTTTCGCCAATGTGGTGGTGATTGCCTTGAAAGCGCATCGCGGGTTGATAGTTTCGGCAGCCACGCTGGCGGGGCCCGCGCATTTCTCCCCCCCTTATGAAGGGGGGGCCGGGGGGGGTTCGCAGACTGCCGAGCCAACTTCCTCCATCGGGTTGATTGAGCATGAGGCCGCCAAGACCCCCCCTAGCCCCCCCTTCGTAAGGGGGGGGAAAACCGCGGGAGGCGTCGCATGAAAACGGGCACCTCCTTGCTTGCCGAAGCCTCCGCACTGCGCGACACCAAGCCGTGGACCTTCAGCGTCGGCCGGCTCGCGGATTTCATCGAATTGACCAAGCCGCGCATCGCTGGATTAGTGCTGTTCACGGTGGCGGCGGGAGCGCTGTTGGCTCCGGCCGGCTCGCTCCAGCTGGGCGTCTTGTTCCATGCGCTCATCGGCACGGGTCTCGTCGCTGCCGGGGCCAGCGCCCTCAATCAATTCCTGGAACGCCATAGCGACGCGCTGATGCGCCGCACCGAGAACCGACCCCTGCCATCAGGCCGGTTGCTTCCCGGCGAAGTTTTTTGCTTCGGCATGGCGCTTGGGCTGGGCGGACTTGTGTACTTGGCGATAACCGTGCGCCAGCCGCTCACGGTCATGGTGGCGGCGCTCACGTTCGTCAGTTATGTGTTTCTCTACACGCCGCTCAAAAAGAAGACGACGCTCAACACCTTGATCGGCGCCGTTCCTGGCGCGTTACCGCCGGTGATCGGCTGGACCGCCCTGACCGGCACGCTCGGCGCCGATGGGTTGACACTGTTTCTGATTCTGTTCGTTTGGCAAGTGCCGCACTTCTTGGCGATTGCCTGGATTTATCGCGACGATTACGCCCGCGCGGGCTTATGGATGTTGCCGGTGATTGATAATCACGGCGCGGTCACGAGCCGGCAAATGCTGCTGTATTGCGTGACGCTGCTGCCGGTGAGCTTACTGCCGGTCTTTTGGCACCAGGCCGGGCTTTTTTACGCTATCGGTGCGCTCGGTTTGGGCCTGTTGTTCCTGCGCGGTGCTGGGCTTTTGCGGCGATCGCTCCGTCGGCCAGGCCCGCAAGGTGCTCCATGCGTCCTTGATTTACCTGCCGGTATTGCTCGCGCTCTTGCTTTTGGAAAGTTGGCTTGGCCGGGCGTTTGGGCCTCGCTGAGAGCGGATGGGTTTTTGACAAAGTTCCTTAATCGACGATATCAACATGGCACATGCTGTCCTCGAACATCCGGTCCCGGAATATGAATCCAAGGCCCACATGGGCATGCCGCTCTCCAACGGCAAGTTGGCGATCTGGCTGTTCCTGGTTACGGAAATCATGTTCTTCACGGGGCTGATCGGCACCTACGTCATCCTCCGCAATGGCGCCCCGTCGCCGAGCAAATATCCCTGGCCGGCTCCGCATGACGTGCATCTCGTCGAATGGATCGGCGCCTTCAACACCTTCGTCTTGATTTGCTCCAGCTTGACGATCGTATTGGCGCACTGGTGCTTGCACCATGGAGACCCCAAGAAGGCGGCGCGTTATATCGGCGTGACCTTGGTGCTGGGCTGTGTCTTTTTGGGCGTCAAGGCCGTCGAGTACAAGGCCAAGTTCGACCATGAGATTCTGCCCGGCCGCATCTTCGAGAAGCTCGACGGTCCCATGGGCGTCAAGTATCTCCGCCATGTCGATACGCAACTCGATCACATCCTCGAAAATCCGGTCCACGCCGGTGCGGAAATATCATCCGCCTCGGCGCAAGCCTGGAAGGAATATCGCGAATCGGTGGAAAAGATCGACAAGACGCGCGACGATGTCAAAAAGGCCGAGCCGGCCAAAAGCGCCGAGGCCGAAGCGGAAGCCAAAAAGGCCACCGAAGAAGGCCTGACCCAAGTGATCGCCGCCCACCCGGATCTTAAGTTTTTGGCTGTCTGTTATTACCTCAAGGCAGGCATCCTGCAAACCAGCCCCAAGCGGGTCAATGAGTTAGTCGCGGGTGCCGAGCACGTCAAGCCGGGCGACAAGCCCGATGAAAAGGACAAGGACCCGACGGCGGGCAACAACCCGCTCGAAGGCAAGGGCATCCACGAAGTGCAACCCGAGTTGCACATCAGCTATTCCATTCCCTATGGCAACATGTGGGCGTCGTGCTATTTCGCCATGACCGGCTTCCATGCCATCCACGTCCTGGGCGGCCTGGTGATCTTTGTAATCATCCTGGTGATGGCCGCACGCGGAACCTTTGGTGTCCGCCATGAAAGCATGATCGAATTGACCGGGCTTTACTGGCACTTTGTCGATATCGTCTGGATTTTCCTGTTTCCCCTGCTATACCTGGTGTAAACAACGCCGCTTGCGGCTTAGCGAGACCTAAAAATGTCGGAAACCTTCGATAACGCTCCCGAAACACTCCATGGCAACGCGACTGTCGCCCCGCGGGATCACGGCCCCAACTTCCAGGCGTATATGTATGTCTTTTATGCCCTGTGCGCGTTAACCGCGACCTCGTTTTTCGCCAATCTTTTGTTGGGCCGGGGCCAAACCAGCTTCGTCGTCATCATGCTGGTGTCGGTCGTGAAGGCGACCCTGGTCGGGCTGATCTTCATGCACCTCAAGTTCGATTGGCCCAAAGTCTATTGCATCATCATCCCGGTTTGCGTCATGGGCGTCATGATGATGATCGTTCTCCTGCCCGATATCGTCTTCGCCTGGCACCATTACTTCTATAATTTGCCGGGAAAATAAGGTGCGGAATGAGTGGCGAGGGCGAGTGGCGAGTGGCGAGAAAGTCAATGTCTCGCTTCGGTTCCATGGGTCTGGCTTGCCTCATTATGTTGATCGTGCCGTGCGCGGCGCGGCCGAATACGATCCTCTCACCCAAGAGCTTGGTCCAGTCAAGCCTTTCAGGCTTCAAACGAGCGACGGCAAATCATTTGAACCTTCGCAGATGCGCGGCAAGGTCTGGGTCGCCCATTTCTTCTACACGACTTGCACGGGCGGTTGCACCAAGACGGTGCCGGTGATGAAGGCCTTGCAAGAAGCCTTTGCCGGCCGCGAGCGCGACGTGGCGCTTGTGAGCATTAGCCTGAACAATGATAGTCCGGAAACGCTCCAGCGCTATGCCCGTGATTTGGGTGCCGATCCCAAGCAATGGTTATTCCTGACCGGCCCGACGGCAAAGGTTCACGACATCGCCCAGAAAGTTTTTTATCAGACCGCGCAGCTCTCGGGAAGCCACGAACCGGGCAAAGAAATCGATCATAGCTTCAATCTGGTCATCGTCGATGGTCAAGGCGATGATGCGCGGCTATGTGGATGGCAGCAGCCCGAGCAATGTGCCGCGTCTCGAGGATCGAATCCGGGAATTGGTCCGCGCAAGTTTATCCTGCCGGCGCTCAATGCGGTGCTGAACGCGCTGTGTGCCGTGCTGCTGGTTGCTGGTTACGTGGCAATTCGCGCAAGGCGCGAGACGCTCCACAAGGTCTGTATGCTGTCAGCGTTGGTTGTCTCGGCCATTTTCTTGACGAGCTATCTCTATTTTCATTTCGTCGTGCTCGATGGTCAGCCGACGCGCTTTCAGGGGCAAGGTTCGGTCCGGGCGGTTTATTTCGCCATTCTGCTGACGCACACCATGCTGGCGGCGCTGGTGGCGCCGCTGGCGCTGTACGTGGCCTACCAGGGCTTGCGCGATCATCGGCCGCGGCATGTCAGGGTCGCGCGCTGGACCTTGCCGATTTGGCTTTATGTTTCCGTGACCGGCGTCGTGGTTTATGTGATGCTTTATCACCTCTACCCGCCGGGCTGAGCGCGGCTATAATTGCAGCGGGAGGCTTGTATGGCTTGGCTTAAACGCGTCGCCGGCATCGTCGTCTTGGCAATTTATTTGGCCATGCCGTTGACGGCGCACGCCTGCCCTTCCTGACAAGAGGCCGTCCCTGCCTCCGGTACGGAGGACGCTGACATCGGCAAGGCACCCGAAGCCTACAACCAGAGCATCTACCTGATGGTGGGCGTCCCTTATCTATCGCTCTCCGTCGTCTCCTTCATGATCTACCGCGGCTGCAAAAAGAACGCGGCGTATCTGCGAACCCTTCAGGAAATGTCGAAACGCGAGCAATCAACCGACCCGCGCACATAGAACAAAGAGCCGCGCACGCAGTAAGCGGTTTGGGGGGGGTCCAGTCAACCCGCTTACTGCGTGCGCGGCTCTTTAAGTGCGAGGCTCTTTAACGCACCGTCGGCTATAATAGGCATCGTTCCCATGCCTTTTTCGCGCTTTCGTGCTTTCGTGATCGCATTCTTTTAACGGGGGCCAATCATGCACTCTCCAATCAATCGGCGTGATGTTCTCAAGGGGACGGCTCTGGCGTGCGCGGGCGACTTCGCCTTTCTGGGCACGCTGCCAGCGCTGGCGGCGACGGACGTCCAAAACCCTGCCCGGGCCATGGTGCAATGTGGGACTGAACTCGAGCCGCTGGTGCGCCTCATGGAAGAGACACCGCGCGAGCGCCTGCTAGGTGTCGTCGCCGAGCGGGTGCGCGGCGGCGCCAATTATCAGCAACTTCTCGGGGCCGTCATGCTGGCCGGCGTGCGCGGCATTCAACCCCGTCCGGTCGGCTTCAAGTTTCACGCCGTGCTCGTGGTCAACTCGGCGCACTTGGCCGCGCAGGCCGCGCGAGATCAAGATCGCTGGCTGCCGCTCTTCTGGGCCATCGACAACTACAAGGTCTCCCAGGCTCGCAATCAACAAGAGGGAAATTGGGTGATGCCGCCGGTGGAGGAGGCGCAATTGCCCAGCGCCGCCCAGGCCGGCGAGCGTTTCCGAGCGGCCATGGACAACTGGGACGAGACCGGCGCCGATCGCGCCATCGCCGCCTTGACGCGCAGTGCCGGCGCCAACGCCATCTATGAGATGCTCTGGCGCTATGGAGCGCGCGATTTCCGCGACATCGGCCACAAGGCGATTTATGTCGCCAACTCCTATCGCACCTTGCAAACGATCGGCTGGCGCCATGCCGAACCGATCCTGCGTTCGGTCGCCTATGCCCTGTTGGAACATGAGGGCTCCAATCCCGCACAGCGCGATGGCGATCCCGATCGCCCGTATCGCGAGAACGTTCGTCGCGCCACGCGGATACGCGCCGATTGGCAGCGCGGCCGGGTGGCCCCAGAGGCCACCAGTCATCTGCTGGCCGCTCTGCGAACCGGCACTCCCGCCGAAACTTGCGAGCTGGTCGTGACCCAGCTCAATGATCGCATTGACCCGTCCTCTCTCTGGGACGCGCTCTTCCTGTGTGCGGGTGAATTGCTGATGCGGCAGCCGGGCATCGTCGGCATTCACACGGTCACCAGCACCAACGCGCTTTATTTCGCCTATCAAAACAGTGCCAACGACGAGACACGCCGCCTCATGCTCCTGCAGTGCGCGGCGTTTCTGCCGCTGTTTCGCGCCAACATGGCCGGCCGCGGCCGTTTGCGCGACGATTTACGCATCGACACGCTGGAACCTCTCCCGCTCGAATCTCGGGCGCCCGAGGCGGTAGCGGAAATCTTCGCAGCCGTGGGCCAGGATCGCGTGACCGCCGCCCGCAAGACGCTGGCATTCTTGCAAGCGAATCATCCAGAGCGTCACAACCTGTGGACGACGGCGCGCCGGCTTATCTTCGCCAAAGGCAACGATTCGCATGATTACAAGTTCAGCTCGGCCGTCCTCGAAGACTTCTATCACGCCACCCCCGCCTGGCGCGACCGCTACTTGGCCACCAGCATGTTCCAGTTGCGCGGCTCGTCGGCAGCCGACACCGATGTCTACCGCCGCATTCGCGGAGCCCTGGCCAACACTTGAACGAATATTCCCAAGGGTGCCACGGGCAGCTTGTCTGCCCGTGCGGCTGCCTGCCAGCTTCCGATCTAGACACTTCTTATCCGTGCCATCCGTGTTATCCGTGGTCAAAATTGACCACCACGGATAACACGGATGGCACGGATAAGAAAATATAGAGTATGGCCCGTGTGCGGGATCACGGGCAGACAAGCTGCCCGTGGCACCCATGGTTCGGCATTACGCAGATCTTGGTTGCGCATGAAAAAAGCCCACGAGCGGGGCTCGTGGGCCTTTCATCCCCAATCCGTCAGCGGGCGAACCAGTAGCTCGGGACCGAAGTGTTGCCGTTTTGGCCCGGCATTGACGTGGGCATATAAATCTGCGGGCCGGACGAGATCGGGGGAGGCGGGTACGAACTGGGCCAGGTCGGATACACCGGGCCGGCGGCGGGAAACATCATGGTCGGATCGGAGGGAAAATACGTGTACCAAGGAGCGAGGTTCTGCATGCACTTTTCCCGAGGACACGAATGGCTGAGCCAGTTGCCAACGTCGCCGGGCAGTCTCAAGGGTGCGTAGAGCAATTCGTCATGGGCTCGCGCGAATTGATCCGACAGGCAAAAAAGCGACAATACGGCCAGGCAACAACCGGCTTTCCAAGCAAGGACCATGATTGTGTTTCCGAAAAAACCCAACGTGCTCTTTCACGGCGGTCCGGCGTCTTTCGAAGGTCTGCCGGGCACAACCAAGCATTGCCCACGCCGCTGTCGCCGGCCATTGGAAATGAGTCCGCCGCCGCACATCAATTCGCGCGACGCCTGGTGATTTCAGCATGTTGATGAAAAGAAGGGCAAACGGCGCAATAGACGCCCCCGCTAGACCCGTGCGAATCCCTTCATTGAAACCGCCGCGCGGAAGCCGGGATGCCACCGGGCAGCTTGCCTGCCGATTTCCGATCTAAACACTTCTTATCCGTGCCATCCGTGTTATCCGTGGTCAAAATTAACCACCACGGATAACACGGATGGCACCGATAAGAAAATGTTGAGTATGGCCCGTGCGCGGGATCACGGGCAGACGAGCTGCCGTGGCACCCAGGTGAGTCGTAACAAGAGATTTACTCGGTCACCAGCACCTTGGGCCGTCGCAAGATAAATTCCGGCTGCTGGCTGGCATAGCCGCGCTCGCGCGTGTAGCGCGACGCGCAGGCCGTCCATCCCTTCCAATAGACGCCCCCGCTAGACCCGTGCGAATCCCTTCGTTGAAACCGGAGCGCGGAAGCCGGAATGCCACCGGGCAGCTTGCTGGCCCTAAACACTTCTTATCCGTGCCATCCGTGTTATCCGTGGTCAAAATTAACCACCACGGATAACACGGATGGCACCGATAAGAAAATGTTGAGTATGGCCCGTGCGCTGGATCACGGGCAGACAAGCTGCCCGTGGCACCCAGGTGAGTCGTAACAAGAGATTTACTCGGTCACCAGCACCTTGGGCCGTCGCAAGATAAACTCCGGCTGCTGGCTGGCATAGCCGCGCTCGCGGTGTAGCGCAACGCGCAGGCCGTCCATCCCTTCCAGGCGCATGCTGCCGACCCGCTCATGCAAAGCCGGGTTGTACGGTGTCCCGACTGCCGCGTCATATGGATGGATGCCGAATCGCTTGAGCGCGTCTTGCACTTTGCGGTTTTGAATCTTCGATCGCGTCCATCCAGCGTCCGCAAGCGTCGGCTCGAGCGCCTTCCAAGGCGGGCCGGGTCGCCACGATATGATCCAGCTCAATCGCCAGGTCGAGGAGTTCATTGAGCAGCGCCAGGCTGAAACGCTTCTCCCCCTGCACGTCTTGCTTGAGCTGCTGATACGCTTTTTGGGTATCCGCGGCAAAGGCGTTAAAGCTCCCCTGCAAGGAATCGCGCGTGCGGTTCAGAGTTTGCTCGAAGAGCCGGTGTTGCCGCTCGTTCTTTTCGCGCAGGGCGATAAAAGCCTCAAACAAGCGGTAAATGGAAGACGCGCCTTGGGGAGCTGTTTCGGCTTCCAATGAACTTGTCAACGCTTTGATGTCATCACTCATGGTGGCTCGGTTGCAAGAGTTGATTCGCTAAAGCCATTTTGTTGGCATGTCGGTCCGATAGCAAGAGGCGTAAATAAAAGTTCAGGCGATTTAGTCACGTTGGAATTTCCGATTTATCGCGTAGCGATTTCCGATGGTAGCCGTGGGTTTCAACCCACGGATTGGTCATGAAAACAGTAGCGGCGTCGCGTAGCGACGCTTGAATGACATCGATCAGGACGTCGCGAAAGATAGGTATGAATTGCATTTGTCAACCGTCGCTACGCGACGGAAAAAACCCATGGCGTTGACCCGTGGGTTGAAACCCACGGCTACCATCAAACATCGCTACGCGACGAAAATAAATATCCGTTTACGCGCCCAAAATCGCTCACACCCACCCCCAGCGGCGGCGCAGATACCATTCGGTTCCCAGCAGGGCGACGAAGGCTAAAAAGCAGGGCAAAGCGGTCGAATTCCATAACGTCGCAATTTGATCACTGGCAGTCGGCGACGCGGGTTGACGGCGCCAGTCGGGCCACACTTCCACTTTCGCGCGCAGGCTCACCCTCGCCGGGAGACACTCTTTCGCCCAAGAGTGCCGCGAGCTTGCGCTCATCAGCAAGAATGAACTGGCCTCCTGAGACCGCGGCAATTTTTGCCAAAAGCTCATGGTCGGCGGCGGAACGCAGCATTTCGCGATCCTGGGCAAAACCAAGAAAGTGCGCAACGCTGGGCTTGGCACTGAGCTCACTGCCATCCGTGTCCTTGCCCTGGACACTGGCTTCCAGGCGGTAGTCGCCCGGAGCGTTGATCTTCAGAAAATAGCCGCGGTATTCGGCCCCTTCGGGCGCGATAGGCACGTCCGTTTGTTCGTTGTCGGGCCCGGTCACTTTCACCGTGAAGCGCGGGTTTTTGACGTCTAGCCCATTCTTGCCGCGTGCCCGAACGGTGAACGGCAAGCGTTCGCTGCTGCCCGCCGCGACGCGGCGCTTGTCGAGGACGATCTGCACATCGCTGTCGGTATTCTCCTGGTGGGCGAGGTAGAGCATCAGTTGCTTCCAAAAGCGAGCGTACGCGGGAAGCGCCGCCGGCGTGCGCCGCCAGACTTTCCACGTCGTATCACCGGCAAACACCAGGACGCGCCCGCTGCCTGCCGTGCCTTCCACGAGCAACGGCTCCTTGTCGATTTCGCCCTGGGCGAGCAAAATGCTGGTTGGCTTGACCGAGCCGATCCTGGTCACGCCGTCGAGCGGATCGAAGACTTTAGACCAAAGCTGGTCGTTTTTGACCGGATCATCATCCAGGCGGAGGACATATTTCTTGCCGTCGCTGGTCGGTTGCATCGATACCTTGTGGTCGATTTGTCCTTCCTTGTCCAGGGCCACTGGCAAGAGTGAGGTCAGCGGCAGAGCGAACGCCCGCGTCCAGTCGTTGCGGTCGCCCCAGGGAGTGTCGTAGCCTCCGAGGAAAAGCAACCCGGTCCCCTTTTCAGTGACCAGGGAATGGATTTTCTTGAAGACGGCCGGATCGCCGCCGGAAAAGCGCTGGGCGGAGATGTCGCCGAGGACAATGGCATCGTAATGGTGCTTGTCAAAATCATAGACATCGCTCGGTGGAAGACCGGCCTTGTCGTCACTGAGTCGCTCGACATAGAAGACTCGAAAACGCGGATCGTTGGCGAGCGCTTGGCGGATAGCGAAGACGGATTCATAGCGCCGGCGCCCTTCAACCCAGAGAATGCTGACACCCTCCTTGGTCACGCTCGCGAAGGTGCTGATTTCGTTGTTCTGGGTGTTGACCTCGCCGACGAGTGGGTCAATCTTGAGCGTGATCTTGATTTCGCCGGCGGCCTCGGGCGCGTCGCAACGCATGACGATCTCATTGCCTTGCGTCTTGCCGAGAACCTGCTTGGCGGAGGCCATGAGCTTGGCGTCCTTGGCGCCGACGCCGCTCAGATACAAGCGGACATTGACGCTGGAGTTTTCGAATCCCGGTGCATTGACATAGCCCTTGACGGTCATTTGGCTTTTGACGGGAATCGGATCGGGCGCCACGCGAATGTCGGTGAACTCGATGTCGTTTTGCTTGCTGGTCGTCGTCGGCCGGCCGAGGCCGACCGCAAAGATCGGACAGATGCCGCGAAGCTGGGCCGCCTGCTCTAGCGTGGGGTACTTGGTGCCGTTGTCGGCGCCGTCGCTCAAAAGGACTAGGCCGCGCAAGTTCTTCTCCTGGCCGTGGCGCTGGTAAATCTCGCGCAGCCACGAGCCCATATCGGTGGCCGTGCCCGTGGGTTGGCTGGCGGGATCGAACTTGCGAAAATCTTCGGCGCCCTGGTAATAAATCAGCTCGACGCGCGCGTCCGTCAACTTTTTCAAG
Source organism: uncultured Planctomycetota bacterium (assembly GCA_963750865.1). GTDB lineage: Bacteria > Planctomycetota > Planctomycetia > Gemmatales > Gemmataceae > CAVVSQ01. Next base: position 422,635 of record CAVVSQ010000001.1, on the reverse strand, counting down.
GCATCCTTGACTGTTGCCGTGCCCAGAATGCGGCGGGCGTCGTCCCAGCGCCCCAGGCCGTCGAAGCCGTCGGTGATCTTCATGCTTTCGGAATAATCGAGCAAGAATAACAGCCGCGACGGCGGCATCTCGGCGGTATCCTCAAACGCCAAACCGGGCCGCAGCACGACGACGAAAGCAACCGCCAATGCCAACAGCCGGAGGGTCAACACCAGGCCGACGCGCCGCCAGGTCGCCCCGCGAATGCCCAGGTATGCCCATACGGTAAGCGCCGTCAAAAGGATCGCCACGCCTCCCAGGGCGGAGATGCCGAAGGCCGGCAGCGACCACGGCCAGGCGGGATCGACGGTGATGGTAGCGTTCGCGAACATTTAATTTCAACTGGGTGATTCATTGTCGCCTTTCGCTCCGCGAAAGCACGTCCAATCGTGGAGCGAAGGGCGACGATCTAACCTAGTGCTTTGTCAATGCTTAAAGTTAAGGTTCCTAGGTTCGGGTGCCATGGCCTCGGTACTCCGTGGCCATGCGTGCAACCCCGCTAACATGGCCACGGAGTACCGAGGCCATGGCACCCGAACCTACAATTAAATGATGACAAAGCACTAGGTTTGTCCCGCCGCTTCGTTGTCACGGCGATAAAACTTGTTCGCCAACAGGTTCTCCACGGCGAGCACAACAAGCAGCAGCAGCATCATCAGCGGGAACAACTCGACCGGCTCGCTCCAGTGTCCCTTGAGCACGTCGCGAATTTTGGCCTGACGATCGACCGGCACGATGCCGTCGGGCCCGAACAGGCTTTCAATCTGGGCGTCGGGACTCGGCTGAGATCGCTTTCCTCGGCGGCTGTGTTGACGCTGAACGCTGCGATAGGCGCGCCGCTCTCCGACTCACCGGCAAGACCTTCGAGCGTGTAGTTGCCGGGCGCGTCGGCCTGCGGCAGTTTCAAGGCGCCGGGCACCTCGGCGGCGGTGATTTTCTCGACGAGGCTGCGGTTTTTGAGCAAAGCGTAATTGATGTAACGAACGTTTGGCGGCAGAGTGATGGCTGGCGTTTCCTGGCCACAGATGAAGTTGAGTCCCGGCGTTTCCGCGGCGACGGCCAAATAGTTCGTGCCTAACCAGGTGAGGCCGACGAACATTGAGTTTTCCAGGTAGTTGTTCCAGCGCGGCTTGCGGGCATCAAGCGGAGTCGTGAACAGCAGGACTTTGCCGGCTTTGCCCGTCTTGTCCACGAGCGTTCGCTCCAATAATGCGGCATGGTGCTGGTCGTCGAGGTAGCGCACCAACACGAGGGTGTCGGGGGCTCGTGGCTGCACGTCCCAAAAGGTGAACGCGCCGCGCGGATTCGTCACCAGATCGTAGTCCTGCCAACCACGAAATGGACGCATGAGCGGATGCTGATAGATGTTTGGATCGCCGAGGTCCCACAAGGCACCAGAGTTTTGGCCGTCGTCCTTGCCATGATTGATAACGTTGGCAACTTGGCCCGGCATCAGTTTTTGGGCGGCGCGCTATTGTAGGCGGCTCGCTCCGTTTCCTGCCCGCCCAAGACGATCCCTAGGCCAATGCCGCGGCGCACGCCCTCCAAGAGATAGCTCCATACGGCGGGTGCGGGCGCCGGAACTTCGAAAAGATAAACCGCCTGGTAACCCGCCAGATCGGGCAATGTGTTGGGCGCCTTGGCGTCCACCGCGAACTCAAGTTTTGCGAGCGCATTGATGAAGTAGCCGGCCCGCGCCGCGTCGTTTTCGTCACGCAATACCAGCACGCGGCGTGGTTGGCGCACGGCGAAGGTCAAAAAGCGTCGGTTATTGAACGGCAACAAATCGGGCGGATCCAGAGTCACTTCGAGTTGATGCGTACCGGGCCCAAGCTTCAACACCGCGCAGTCGATCTCGATTGGGATCATTTGCCGCGTGCCCGCTTTCACTTCCGCCGGCTGTTGTAGCACTTGCTTATTGTCCAGCTTGCAAGTGAGCGTCGCGTTGAAATCCTGGCCCGTCGCATCCAGACCGGCCTGCACGACGATTTTTTCAGTGGGGCCGAACACCACGCGCGGCTGGCCGTTCGCCTCGCTGGCCGGCAGTTGAAGATGCGTGATCGCCAGATCGGCCGGCTTCTCCACACCGACGTCGATGAACAAACCCTGCACGCCGCGCACGTCGCGTAAGACGTTTTGCAGGTTGGCAGTGAGCTTGCGGACGAATTCGTCCGGCGCGCTGCTGTCATCGGCTTTCTTGTCTGCCGGCGCAAGGCGGCGAGCAATTCGCGGCCGCGCCGCTGGATGGTTTCGGTTAAACTCACCAACTCGCTGTTGGGTGGGAAGTCCTCCTTGGAAAGCGTGGGCAATAGCGGGGCCAAGTGCTCAAGCGCATCGATGAGCGCTTGCTCAGGATAATCCCGGCCTGGTGGAGGCGGAAGATTGCCGCGCAAATCCTTGAGTAACCCGACCAGTGGCGTCAAACCGGCTCGCGCCGCTTGCAAACCTTCGAGTGTCGGGGCGACCTGGTCAGCGGCGTTCTCGGCAGCCGTCAGTTTGCTCAGGTCCCAACTCGCGCGCGTGCGGTCGGAAAAGACGCACACAAAGCGCGGCAAGTAGCGGCTGGTATCGTCATCCTTCTCGCGGGCTAATTCCCCCAGGATGCGATATGCATACGCGAGCGTTTGCAGCGCCGAGGCGGATGTCGGCCGCAAGCGCAAGTCCATGATCCGCTTGCTCGCCTCGTTCTTGGAAAACACCCAATCGCCTCGGTTGGAACCGACTACGGCGGCGCTATCCAGAATCACGACGCGGCTGCCTTCCGGCAGTTCATGCACGAATTCCTGGCCGCGTTTCTTGGCTTCGTCCAGCCGCGAGCGCTTGTCGCTCGACTGATAGCCCATGCTGGGGCTGGTATCGAAAACCAGCACCGCGGCGACCGGACGTTCGCTGCTGAGATTCAAGCCTTGATTAAAAATCCGGGGCCGGCCCAGGGCCAAGCAAATGAGCACGATGAGCAATATCCGCAGGGCCAAAAGCAAGAGATGACGCAATTGCAACTTGCGCAGGTTCGTCCGCTGCCTTTGCATCAAAAAGCGAAAGGCGGGAAAAGGGAGCGTCTTCGGCTTTTGCCGCATGATGAGGTGCAGCAAAACCGGCAGACCGGCGAGCGCCAAGCCGCCGAGCAGGATTGGAAAGACGAAGGTCATGCTTGCACACTTGCCAAGCCGCGGGTTGAGGTACTCCGAAACCCGCGGGTTTCGGAGTACCTCAACCCGCGGCTTGAAAACTCATAATCGCCGCTGCCGCTGCACCAGATACTCCATCAAAGCCTTGTCGAAGCTGATGCTGGTGTCCATCGGCACATAGTCGATGTTGGCCCGCGCGCATTCGGTGCGATAATACGCTTGAAATTCCGTCATTGCCTTTAAATAATCCGGGCGCATGCCCAGGGCGTCAAGAGTCAGTTTGCGTTCCTCTTCCACATCCTCGAACTCGACGATTCCTTCGAAGGGAAAATGAACCTCGGCTTCATCGAGAATGTGAAAAAGGATGACGTCGTGGCCGCGATGACGCAGATGGTGCAAGCTTTTCAGCACGGGTTCCGGGTCGGTCAAGAGGTCGCTGAAGACCATGACCAGGCTTTTGCCGTGGATCATGGCCGCCAACTGATGGAGGCAGTTGGCGATGTCGGTTTGGCCGGCGGGTTTGAGGTTGGCGAGCACGGCCAACATGGTCCCCAGTTGCGTGCGTTTGCTCCGGGGCGGCAAGCAGGTGCGAATTTTGGTGTCGAACGTGACCAGCCCGACGGGGTCTTGCTGGTAGATCATCAAGTAGCCGAGCGCGGCGGCCAGGCAGATGCCATACTCGAACTTGGTCAATTCCTGGCGAAACGTATAGGCCATCGACGAAGACAGGTCCATCATCAGATAGCCGGTGACATTGGTCTCCGCCTGGAACTTTTTGAGATAATACTTGTCAGTCTTGGCGAAGACGTTCCAATCGAGATCCTTGAGGTCGTCGCCGGGCACGTATTTTCGATGCTCGCTAAACTCGACGGAAAAGCCCTGAAAAGGGCTGGCGTGAAGGCCCGCGAGAAAGCCCTCGACGATGAACTTGGCGCGCAGATCGAGCCGCGCCACCTGGCGAATGACCTCGGGTCGAAGATATTTCTCGGGAGACGCCATGAAGGGATTATAACAGGTGGAGGTAGGACGCTCGTGCGGGGTTGGGCGGCCATTGGGATCAGCCGCATCCCTCGTTCCCTCGTTACAAGGCTCCGCCTTGTAACGCGCTGCCCGGCAGGCTCCGCCTGCACGTATTGCAGATGCGCCTGCGAAAGGTAGTTAGCGAGGGTGCAGGCGGCGAGGCGGAGCCTCTCGGGCAGTGCGTTACAAGGCGGAGCCTTGTAACGAGGAAATGCAATCCGCTTACTTCGTGCGCGGCTCTTTAGATGATCGGCACATGCTGCTTTTTGAGCCAATCCACCAGGTGGTCGGGGTAGTCGGTGGTGATGCCGTCTACGTTCCAGGCGAGGAGTTTCTCCCAATCTCTAGGTTCGTTGACGGTCCAGGCGATGACGCGGATGTGTCGCAAATGGGCCAGGCGGATGAGCTCGGGATCGAGAAAGTGGAAGTCCGGGGCGTAGATTTCGGCGCGGGCGAGGCGCGCGAGCGCGGGGGGTGAAATCGGTGCAGTGCCGGCGATCAAGATGGCGGCCTGGAGCGCGGGCTCAAGCTTTTTGATGGCTCGGACAGCGCGATGATCGAAGCTGCGCACGCCGACGCGGCGAACCATGTTGAAGGCGCGCACGGTTTCGACGATTTTGTGTTCCAAGTGACCGGCATCCAGGCCGGTGTAGTCGTCGCCGATGGCTTCGGGCAGGAACGGAACGCGCTTGATTTCAAGATCGAAGCGGACCTTGGCGGCCCGCTTTTGTTGCGCGGGCGTCTTGCCCGCCTTCTTGCCGGCGGCGCCGCCGTAGGCGCGGGCAAATGCGAACAAGTCGGCGAGGGTGGGAATCCGATAACAAGGAAGGCCTTGTTGGGCGGCCAGCAGGTCGGCCAGCGGCGTGACTTCGTGCGCTTGAGTGGGAAAGCGATGGGGCTCGGGATTGCGGTCAACCAGAAAACAGCCCAACTCGGCCAAGCTAAACGAGGAGATGAACGGCTCCTCGTGGAAATCGACGGCGGCCCGCATGTGCGGCGCGACGCGGCAGACGCGATCGGTCAAAAGATCGTCATGAAAGAGGATCGGCACGCCATCGGCGGTCAGGCGCACGTCGGTTTCGATCGAGGAGACTCCGGCATCCAGAGCCGCTTCGAAGGAAGGTAGAGTGTTTTCTGGTTTCAACCCACGGGCCCCGCGGTGCCCTTGCACTTCCCTGGGTTGGCTACGGGTCATGGTTAACCTCCAAGAGAGACTACCCTTCTAATCGGGAGATTGGCGTTCCCAGGTTTCCAGGAAATATCAAACTTTATCGTCGATTTGCATTGCCGGATCGTGTATGGTATCAGGAGACCTGCCTGATACGACCATCGCCAAGCAGGCGATGGCTCGCCGACGACCGATCATCGAATTATATTGCGACGGGAGCGGATCATGATTGGCAAGGGCACGCGGCGTGAATTTTTACGCGACCTGGGCATCAGCGCGGCGGCGCTGCCGTTCGTTCTCAATCTACCCAGCCTCGGCTTCGCCAACCAAGCGCGGCGCAAGCAGCGGCTGGTCGTCATGTTCACGCCCAATGGCATCGTCCCCAACGCCTTTTGGCCCGACGCCGAAGGTGCGCTCACGGAGCCGATGCTCAAGGAAAGCCTGAAGCCGCTGGCACCGTTTCGTGAAAAGACGCTGATTTTGCACGGCGTCTGCGATAAAGTGCGCGGCGACGGCGACTCGCACATGCGCGGCATGGGGTGCTTACTCACCGGCATCGAGCTTTTTCCGGGAAACATCCAAGGAGGCAGCCACACGCCGGCAGGCTGGGCGAGCGGCCAATCGATCGATCAGGAAATCAAGGGCTTTTTGCAGCGCGACCCCGCCACGCGGACGCGCTTCGGCTCGCTCGAATTCGGCGTCATGGTGCCCGATCGCGCCGACATCTGGACGCGGATGATCTATTCCGGGCCCAATCGTCCGATCGCGCCGATCGACAATCCCTATCAGATGTTCAATAAGCTCTATGGCCGGCTGCGCGATCAGCAGAGCCTGCGCAGCATTTTGGACGATCTTGAAGGCGACCTGGGACGCGTCGCCCGCGCGGTCAGCACCGAGGATCGCCGCCTGCTCAACGAGCACACCGCCTTCGTCCGCGAGATGGAACAGGAATTGCGCACGGCGGAGCCGGCCGGCAGCCATCCCGTGCCCCACCTTGAGCCGGATGTTCGCAATGAAAACGACAACATGCCGCGCACGACGTGCATGCAAATCGATCTGATGGTCAATAGCTTCGCCGCCGATTTCACGCGCGTTGCCACTCTCCAGATCACCAATTCGGTCGGCAACGCCCGCATGCGCTGGCTCAACATCAGCGAGGGCCATCACTCGTTGTCGCACAAGGAAGATTCGGATCGCGAGTCGCAGGATCAGTTGACGCGCATCAATAAATGGTACTGCGAGCAGCTGGCTTATTTGGCGAAGCGGTTGGCGGAGACTCCCGAGCCCGGCGGCACCGGCAGTCTGCTCGACAACACGCTGATCGTGTGGACCAACGAACTCGGCAAGGGGAACTCACACACGCTCGATAACATCCCGTTCGTGCTGGTGGGCAATGGCCTCGACTTCCGCATGGGCCGATCGATCAAGTACCCGCGCGTGGCCCACAACCGTCTTCTCTTGTCGTTGGCCGGCGGCTTCGGGCACCACTTGCAGCGCTTCGGCAATGGCAATTTCTGTGGGGATGGGGCGCTCGGGAATCTGACGTAAAAAAAACGAGTCCGCGGAACGGCGAGGTCAGGAGACCTGCGCCGTGTGCGGGGGTGTGCGCGGAGAGCTGCGAAAACCCAACCTGACCCCTTTTCTGTTCGCTTCCGCGCATCGGACCGCCCAATCGATGATTCGCAGTAGCGACTTAGACGCTGTACAATTCAATGTATGATAAAACTGGTCAAATCAGGGTTACCCATGAGCCAACAAGATATGCTGGAAATGTTGAAGCAACGACCATTCCAGCCTTTTCGAATTCATGTTTCGGATGGTACAGTTTACGAAATCCGGCATCCAGAAATGATGGTGGTCGGCCGCACCAAGGCCTTGGTGCTTTATCCGCCCGAAGGACTCGCTCTCCCTGCGATTGATCGTTACGAAGCGGTGGCATTGCTCCATATCACTCGACTGGAACCGGTCGAAACGACGGCGGCGTAATGCAACCCTTGTTCGCATTTACCTGCGCATTCCAATGGAGGTGTTTGGCCCAAGCCGGCCTTTCCTCGCCTCGAAACCAAGCACGGGCACGAAGGGGGAAAAAGCCATTGCAGCATTTCGACCCCCTCGCGCTCTTACTTCAACGGCTTCGCGTGTAGCCGCTTGAGAGTCTTCGACACCGGATCGACGACGACACCGACATTTTCCAAGGCGACCACGCCAAGTATCGGTTCACTGTCCGGGGCGGCAAAAATGACTTGCGCCACGGTCTCTTCGCCGAAAAAACTTATGCGCGCAAACCCGTACTCCATTTCGATTGGCGTACCATCCGCCAGTTCATGGACCGCTTTACCTTCGGGCTTGATGCCGGCCGCAATAAGCTGGTCGCTCGGCGCCAGGCAGTCGATGGCGCCTGTGTCAACCAGGAACTCGCCCTCATACGGCGCGGCGGACTTGGCCAAGTCGGTGATGGCTACCGTAATGTGGGTCAAACCCATGAAAGACTCATTTCCAGACGGCACGTTGGTTCCGAGCTGACGGAAGACCGAATCTCACCAGGTGCAGTTTAACCCAAAAAAACGGGTCGGGTCAGGTTTTTTCTTTTTTGTTTTGCTGATTGCCCTATCTCCAACCCGCGACAATCTGCCAACTTTATGTCAGAGTGCGCAAAGGTGCGGCGCTTAAACGGACGGATAAGCGAGGTTCTGCGCTTACGCTCACCCGCGCCGTGTGATCGCGCACGGTCATTTTGCCTCCTCCATAAGAAAAAAGGCACCGCAGCTGGCTGCGGGGAAACGACGCATGCGGCGAAGACAACAACTAGGAAACGCAAACTCACCGTTTACAAACACCGCCATGTAGGTTTGCGGAACGGAGCAATGTACGGATGGAGCACGCGACCGTCACCAAACGGTTTTTTTGAGAGTCGTGGACCGGGACGCGTGCAGCCGCCGCATCGGAACTCTGTCGTGGTCAAGGTCACCTGGATCGCCAACGTGGTACATGAGAGGAGAACCCCAAACCGCCGCATCAGGCGTGGTGACGCGACAGAGCGCCAGTGTGCGGTTCTGCGTAGCGCGAAGAGAGTTTTTTCTCAATGAGCCGTCATACCACGGTGTTTTGACGGTGGGCGACGGCGTCGGCAGAGACGCGCGCGACGCTCGACAAGGAGACCTGCGGTCGGATGAAATCGGCGGGGTCCGAAACCCGCGACGAGCGCAGGCGGGAGAACCGCGCCGAGCGCAGGCGAGACCCGGCGCCGAGCTTTGGTATTCTTTCTCCGAACCCGGCTTACTGCGTGCGCGGCTCTTTGGCCGGCGTGGCTTTGGCCGGCGCAGATTTAGCCGGCCCAGCTTTACCCATCGTGGGGAGCATCGGGGTCGGCTCGGGGCTGATCGGCATGCCGGGTTGCACTTGTTGGATCGCACCGATCACGACCGTGTCGTCGGGCATCAGGCCTTCCACGACGCGCAAGCCGTCGGCTTGCAATGCTCCGGTCGTGATGCGCTTGGCTTGGATTTTGTTGTTGGCATCGACCACGTAGACGTTCTTGAGTCCCTGATCGGACCAGATGGCGCGGTCGACGACCAAGAGCGCCTGGTGCGGTTGGCCGATCGGCAATCGAATTCTGAGGAACATGCCCGGCGCTGACAAGCGCGTGCCCCCCGGTGGCTTGGGATTTTTGAACACGCCGCGCCACGAGATGCTGCCGGTGGACGGAAAGACTTGATTGTCGATGAAATTGATGAAGCCCTTGTGCGGATAATCGGGCTCGCCTTGCAGACCCATGAGCACCGGCAAGTCTTCTTTCCCCTCGGGAAGCTTCACCTTGCCTTCGTTAATCGCCCGCTTGATCCGCAAATAAGTCGGCTCATCCATGTCGAAAAAGGCATAGATCGGGTCGAGCGACAAGATCGTCGTGAGCAGGGTTTGATCCTGGTTGACCAGGTTGCCAAGCGTCAAGTAGTAGCGGCTGATCTTGCCGTCGATGGGCGAGTAGACCTTGGTCCAATCGAAGTTGAGTTGCGCCGACTCCAAGTTGGCTTGCGACAGGCCCAGGTTGGCGGCGGCTTCCTCCTCCAGGGCCTTATACTTGTCGAGGTCTTGCTTGCTCACCGCGCTGGCCTCTTTGTTGGCAAGCTCCTTGAAGCGCACGTTGGTCACCTTCGCCAGCTCGAGGCTGGCTTTACTCAGGGCCACCTTCGCCTTGGCGGCATCCAGTTGAGCCTTGTAAGGCCGCGGGTCGATCTCGAAGAGGAGCGTGTCTTTTTTGATCTCCTTGCCTTCCTCGAACGGCATCCGCATCAAATAGCCGGTGACGCGGGCAATGATGTTGACCGTCTCCACCGCGTTGGCCCGGCCGGTGAAGTCCACGTATTCCGTGACCTGACGGCTGACCGGTTTGCTCACCGGCACGATTTGTTGCTGGCCCGGAGCCACGGGAGGTGTCTTGCGCTGGCAGCCGCTGCTTGTGAAAAAGAGGGCGCAACCAACCAAAATAAAAACGCAGACGCGCAACATAAATGTGCCTCCGAAAGATGGGCAGGCCCGGCAAGGCGAGAATGGGATTATACAAGGGATGGAACGGGCGCGGTAGGTTCCCGCCTGGCTCTTGAAAGCGGTTTGATGGTTTCATCAGATACAAGTTGCGCGTATTCCCCTCTCCCCTGTACTCGGGGGAGAGGGGCAGGGGTGAGGGGGTTGAATCTGTGAACTAATTGTCAAACTCTGCCGATAATTCTGATTGTGCGGACTTTTCGGACGACCCGTTGGCCCGAGGCGCTCATGAAGGGCTGGAGAATCGTCGTAATCTACGTCGCCCTCTTGTCGGCGCTTGGACCGCTTTGTGGTTGCACGTCGCCCAGGGAGTACGTTACCAACGGTTTCAAAGTGGGTCCGAATTATGCCAAGCCGCCGGCGCCGGTCGCCAATAAATGGATCGACGCCGACGACAAGCGTGTGCGCAGCACCACCGAAGACATCAGCAAATGGTGGACGGTCTTTGGCCGTTATCACGACGGTGTTTTCGAGCAGGATAAAGTGCTCGGCGACCTGGTGTGCTTCGCGTACAACCAAAACTTGACACTGCGGCAAGCGGGCTTCCGCGTGCTGGAAGCGCGAGCGCAACTCGGCATCGCTCGCGGCAACTTCTTCCCGCAAACCCAGGACATCAAGGGCGATTACAACCGGAATATCTCCAGCAAGCAAGACGCCAACCGCTCGTTTCTCGCGAACCGCTATTTCAGCCAGTTCGATCTCGGGTTCAACCTTGCTTGGGAGGTCGATTTCTGGGGCCGGTTCCGCAGGGCCATCGAAGCGGCCAACGCCACGCTGGATGCCTCCATCGAAAACTACGACGATGCGCTGGTCACGCTGCTGGGCGACGTGGCCACGGATTACGTGCAGATGCGCACGTTCGAGCAGCGCATCGAGTATGCCAAGCAAAACGTCGACATACAGCGCGCGACTTTGAAGATCGCGGAAGCGAAGCTCAAACAGGGGTTGGTGACGGGATTGGATGTCGATCAAGCGCGCAGCATCTTGGCCCAAACCGAGGCGCAGATCCCCGAGTTCATCATTAACTTGCGGCAAACCATCAACCAGCTTTGCATTCTTCTTGGCATCCCGCCGGAAGATTTGCGCCGCGTCTGGGACCGGCACCGAAAGAGCTGATTCCAACCGCTCCCGTCGACGTGGCCGTCGGCATACCCGCCGACTTATTGCGGCGCCGGCCGGATGTGCGCCGTGCCGAGCGCCAGGCGGCCGCCCAATCCGCCCAGATCGGCATCGCCGAGGCCGACTTCTATCCGCACATTTCGATCTTGGGCAACATCGGCTATTCGGCGGCTGAGTTCAAAAACCTTTTCACGGCCAACGCGGTGACCGGATCGATCGGCCCGTCGTTTCAGTGGAACGTGCTCAACTACGGCCGCATTCTTAACAATGTCCGCCTCCAGGACGCCACCTTCAATGAACTCGTCGTCGCCTATCAGAATAGTGTGCTGAACGCCAACCGCGAGGTGGAGGACGGCCTGGTGACCTTTTTACGCGGTCAAGAGCGCACGCAGTTTCAAAAGGAAAGTGTGGATTTCGCCGAGAAAGCGGTCAAGACCGTCATGGCCCAATACGACGCCGGCGTCGTCGATTTCACGCGCGTCACCCAAATCCAGCAAAACCTCGTCTTGCAGCAAGATACGCTGGCGCAAGCCCAAGGCGAAATCGCGCTCGGGCTGATTACCGTTTACCGAGCGCTGGGCGGCGGCTGGCAGCTGCGCTTGACCGGATGCACGCCGACCGACTTGCAATCGCAAGTGCCGCAAGCGAAATTATTGACGCCCAGCGCGAATTGAGTTTAGCCGCGACGCGCAGCGGAGCGCGTGCTCGCGCCGCCCCGCGCGCTCCGCTGCGCGTCGCGGCTAAACAAGCGCCCGTCAATTGACGAATTTGCGGCGGCTCATGGCGGGGCGCATCTGCACGATGACCGGGCGCTTGAATTGCGGCGAACTGACGACGGCCTCGCCCGTCCCTAAGAGCGGGCAGCGGGCCCACAACTCCCGGGTCACGTCGCCCGTCGTTGACATCGAGCGCGTCGAGGTTGTGCATGCTTCGCAAAGTGTGCACGATGCGCGTATTGCACAACTCGAAAATCTCCGGCGGCAAATGGCCCGGCTGCTGGCTCACGAACGCCACCGACAACCAGCGCTTGCGGCCGCGGCGCGTGACGTGCCGCAGCATTTGCAGCGTCGCTTGCATCGTCTGCGCTTTCTCCCGACTGATGAATGAATGGGCTTCCTCGATGATGAGCAGCGTCGGCGGCGCTTCGGCCTTGAGAATTTTGTAGGCAAACGCCTTGCGAAGGAGATCGGCTGTCACCAGGTTCTTGACGAAATCGTTGGCGATGCTGACGTCAAAGACGCTCACCCGGCCCGGGCACAAGCATCTCCGCGATATCGATTCCCTTCATGCTCGGCTGATCAAAGGCGCCCGATTGAAGCAGCCACATCAGCTTGGTGGAAAGCCCCTGATAATCGACGAACTCGGTCGAGCGCGACGAGCGGTCCGCCGCCCGTTCCCGCAAGGTGCGCAAGGTGTAAGGAAGCTTGGCGGTGGGCAAAGGGTCGAGCAGTCCGGCAAGCGCTTCGAGCTCGCTGGTGGAAACCTTGGAGCGATTCTTCTGCTCCAGGTAATCGACGCAGTCCAAGAGGGCATTGCGCTCGGGCAACGTTGTTTGCAAAATCTCGGCGATGACGCTTGTCTCGAAATCGGCGAGCCGCAACGTGAAGGGCCGACTGCTGGCCCGATCGCTGGCACAACTGACGGGATAGTAGACCTCGAAATCCGCCAGGCCGCGCGGCGTTCGCCCAAAGGTCGCCAGCTTGTCGAAGAGCTTCTCCTCCGAGGAGGGTTCATCCATGGAGGTGTATTCGCTTTCAACGTCGAGCACGATCACCGACCAGCCGTTCTCGGCGGCCTCCTCGATCAAAACCTGGGTCGAGTTGGATTTGCCCGAACCGACGGTGCCGAAGATGCCCACGTTGCGCGGAATGACTTCCTTGTTGTGGCTTTCCAGGCAAATCGATAGATCGGCACGCCCGGACATATTGCCCAATAACATATCGCCGGCAAAACCCATGAGGCGGGTCACCTCGGCCATGGTCAGCTCGCGCACCGCCGAACCGGGAACCGGGCGATTGTTGGTGTCGCGCGGCCTGCCGTCGACCAGTTCGCCCTGGATTTCGATCTCGGCGGTGATGTCGCCTTCGCGCACGCCACAGTCCCCGCCGGCCTGAGCGTTCTCGGCCGCGCCCAGGTGTGGCGCGAAAAAGGGTCCGGCGACCGTGCGCCCCAGAAACTGTGTCGCGGGATTCTTGGCGTCGACGATCCGCAAAAATTGATTCCGCAAGACTCGGGCCCGGTGCTCGCCGGCGCCCGCAGCACCACCCGCTCATTGATCGCCTCGGGCCGATCCCAATCGACGTGGCCGAGCAAGTCCGAAGTTTCCGGCATTTTTGAGGCACCATGACGGCGCGGAAATAGTCCGCAATCCCTAAAGGAAGATGTGGAAACTTACGTCGCGGGTTAGGGAGATGCAAGCGTGCTAGGGAAAATTTGCACCCACTACGCCGCTTTCGCCTTACGGGCGCTTGCGAAATGGTCGGCGGCGGCACCGCCACGGTTCATCAGCAGATCCAGCGCTGACAGATTTGATTCGAAGCGATCACCCAACTGCTGGTATTCGGGATAGCGGTAATCATGGTAAACAACTTCGATCCCCGCCGCCGCGAACTCGCTTAGGTCAAGGTAATTGCGTCCCATCGGACCGGAAAGATAAACCGTGGCACCGACGCGCCGGCACAATTCCAAAATCAGTTGGCTCTTAGCGCCGGTTGGTTCAAGCGTTGAACTGGCGACGAGCGGCGTGGTGATGTGAAACTGCTGGCGAAAATAGGAATTCGTCGCGTCACATAGATCAAGCAAGCGTTCCCAGGGACGCGTGTAGACGCCCTGAAAGAAATCCGCGCCATCGGCGAAGTAGGCTGCGCGGGCGTAACTTTGCTTGATCGTTTCCCAGTGCTTCTTTGGCCAGTTTTGCTGGTTGTCGATAGCGAGCGCGTGGATCGGCAGGCGGCCGAATAACCCGCTGGTTTTCACCGGCACGGTGAGCCACAGCGGTCCTCTCGGGCCTTTGATGCGATTGCGGTTGGTGAGGCTGTTTTTCTCGAATTGCACGTGATCCAAAACGATGTGCAGATCGCTGGCCGCGATGCGGTGGAAATAACCGGGCCAAGGGAGATATGCCGGCTGATTGATGGAGACGATCATGCGCTGGTCTTCTCCTTGTACATGTAGACGGCGAAATCGTGGGGCAAATAATCGTGGCGCAACGTCACCCACGGAGTCAGCGTGCGGCAATAGCGCACCGTTTCCAAAGGATCGGCGTAGTATTCATTCGGTTCCTGGGTTGTTGCCCACGTGCTCAGAGACGTGAATACGACCGCGTGATCGCTCAGCTCAAAAAGCCGCGCTATCAAGGCTTCCATGCGCCGCGTACTCTCGCTTCCCGGACCAAACAGATAAAAGATTCCGTTGGCGGTCACTACGTCGAAACGGCCCGGGTCCTCTTCCATGATGTTCGATTGCCGCAATGACAGATGCGGACGCAAACGCCGAGCCTCGGCAATCATGCCCGGCGTCAGATCGACACCGTGATAACTCAGTTTGGCGTATTTGGTGGCCAAATATTCCGCGTAGTCTGCGAAGCCGCACCCTACATCCAACACGCTCTTATCGGTCAAGGAACAGACCTCGGCCAAGACCTTGAACCTTGCCGCCTGCGAGCGAGCCGATCCATAATCCATTGCGCTTAGACAAGGGCCGTGGCGCTTGATCAAATCTTCGTAGAACTGGACGATAGGCTGTTATTTTGGCTACGCCTTTCATGGCATCCAATCCTTGGATGGATTCCATAAAAGCCTTCGCGACGCGCCGCTGCTCTTTCAAGGTCAGCGTCGGGTAGAGCGGCAGTGACAACAAATGGCCGTACGCATGGGCGGCGTTTGGGCAGGCTTTCGCAGCAGCATTGACATCGAACCAGGGTTCAACCGGCACAGCGGCATGAACTCCCTGTTTGGACATCGCCGCCATGATTTCAGGCAAACGGCCGCCGCGAACATCGATCACATAGCGATACCAAATCCGCTCATTCGCAATCTTGGGCAGACAAAAGGCGCACGGATTTCGCTTGCGGAGTAGCGAGCAGGTCGTCATAGATTTCCGCCTTGCGGCTGCCGCAAGGCGATTAACGATGGGAGGCGGCGCACTGGCAGAGCGCCAGGGCGGCCTCCACATCGGTCATCTTATCGTTGAGCCGGTTTCGGCGCAGGGGGCCTTGTCGGCATAATCCCTTCCATCGCGCACGGACTCATCCAGGTTTGCATCGTTGGTCAGTACCGCTCCGCCTTCGCCGGCGCCGATCAACTTGGTCGCGTAAAATGATAGCACCGCAGCATGGCCTTGTGAACCTAACGGCAATTGGCGGTCCGTACGACCAAAGGCATGACTCCGCAGGAATGGAGTACCCTCATCCGACGGCTTTGGGGGACCATGGGTCGAGTATTTGATAGCCCGCGCCGAAATCCACCAGTTCGGAGATGAAACGATGGAAACGCATCGGATTAATCGTGGGACACATGCTTTCGTCGAATTCGCCCAAGGCCGCCGCGACCGACCATTCGACATCCCGAAAGCCACAGGCGGCGCGCGCAGCGGCAAGACTGGAGAAGCGTGGGTTGATTTCCAGTAACCAAACTCCCGATCGCGTTTTTGCGAACCTGAATGTTCAGGCTTCCCTCACATTGCAGTTAGCCGCGCGATGCGTCAGGGAATATTCCAGGACGCTCGCATCCGCTTCGACGGACGCTGACCAAGAGCTGGAAAATATTCCTTCCCCCAGTTTTCGGCGGAAAGCAAACCGCTTGCAGAAAGTCCCTGCGCAAACACGCCCGACGGAAAATTCACCGTGGGAATCATCGATGATACGCTTGCACGAGCGGCTTTGCGGCTCGCCGCAGCGCCGCTTGCAGTTGCCGCGAATCCTTCGCCAGAGTCAAGCCCTTCGAGCCGCTCGCTTGTCTCTCTTTCACGATCAGCGGAAAGCCGTTGGCCGCAATCGATTCGCAACCGCCTCCGCGTCTGCGGCCATCCGCGAATGCGACCAACGGAACGCTGTCCTGCCACGCGCGTCATGCACGCCAACTTGTCTTTCAGCATTTTGTGACCAGTCCTTGCAAGGCAGATGAGCGGGCACCGCTGGGAACACCCGGCTTGGAAACGCCTCGTTCAATACCTCCAGTTCGCTCTCGTTGGCGGGTATCACGCAATCGACGTTCCTTTCGGCGCACAGACGCGTGATCAGTCGGCGACATAAACTTGATCGCGGGCATAGGGTACTTTGTGAAATTCCTGCGCGAACAACGAAGCGATGCCGTCCGCGACTAACGTCGCTGCCGACACATGTAATAACCGCGGCTGCCCAGCCGCAAGCGCCTTGACGATGGCTTGCCCAAGTTCGCCGCCCAAGGCCGTCACCAGCACGCGAAGCTCATTTTTTCGCTGATACTGCAGTTCATTGTTCAAACCGTCATATAAGCATGCACGCATCGGCCGAAACAGCAATCCGCCGCGGCGGCCATGTAGTTGATGTAACGGTCGATTCCTCTGGCTCACCAAGAAGTTGTCCACAGCAGACCCGCGTCAAGTGCGCCTGCTTGCCCTTGGCGCGGTCCTTCCAGTAGTTGGAATGCTCGTTAAAGAGGAACACCTCTATGGGAAAATCCGCCATCATGGTTTTGATCGTGAAGCCGATTTCGGCGAGCAAGCGCTTCAGCGAGTCGAAAGTAAAGTACGCGAGATGGTCGGGGGGACCGAACCAGGTTTCCGCCGTGATTCCCTTGGCAACCAACATCTCTTGGAGCGGTGAAAAATCATTGGGAACAATCAGGCGAATCAGACCCCCTTTGGAGAGCAGGCGTTGCAACTTGCTCAGTAGGTCCAGCGGTTCACGCACATGCTCCAGCACGTTGGCCAGGTTGATCAGGTCAAAGGTTTCACCTTGTTCGAGCTTGCGTTCAAGATGCTCGAAAATGTCGCCTTGCGCGAAGTGGTCAAGCAGATGCGGATGATGCTTGGTGATGGCATAGGACGAAAAGTCGCAGCACTGGACTTGCCAGCCGCGCTTGTGGAAGAAATCCACGAGGAAGCCTTCGCCACAACCGACGTCGAAAAAACGTCCCGTTCTTTCCCCTTGGCAACTTCGCCAGATATGCTCACAGACCAGGCCGCGATTCTCGAAATACGTGTACTCCTCGCTGGTATATTCCTGGTCGTAGCTATTGCTGACACTGTTGGCTGTCTGAAAATATTGCTCGCGGTAGAAGCACGCCAGCTCCTCTTGTGTCGGCAAGGGGTCAACCTGAACGAATCCCAGCGGATGTGTCTTGCGCCCAAATGTTGCGTTCATGGCTCTCTTGTGGGGCATGTTGTTAACATGCCCGGCTCCTCCAGGCACGGTGAAAACGTGCCCCACAGCGGGTTCCCTCAATCACACGATTCAAGTTTGATGACTTCGCCCGGCGAGACCGGTCGGCGAACTTGCACCCAATAAAAAATGCGCTTGATTGGGCGGAAACCCGTTGCCGGGCCGCCGAAACGCCAGGTCATCGGAGCGGATAATCGCGCCGGCCGCAAGCAAGCGCTTGGCCACGCACGACAAGCGCGAATGTGCTCGTGGTTCCAGTTCGGCGTCCACCGGTCCAATGCGCGAGTCGCCGATGTTTTGCTCCAGCGTTCGTACGGATCGCACCAGTTCCGCGAACTCGGCGGGATCGGTGGAAAAATGATGATCCGGACCGGGCAAGCTCTTGTCCAGCGTGAAGTGCTTTTCGATCCAGCACGCACCCAGCATGACGGCGCCCAACGCCGCGACGGAGCCGCGCGTGTGGTCGCTGAAGCCGACCTGGCAGCCAAAAGTGGCCTGCAGCGCTGGAATTTTGCGTAGGTGCACATCGGCCGGCGGCGTCGGATACGCGGACGTGCAGTGGAGCAGGATTAAGTGTTGGTTGCCGGTCGAGCGAAACGCGCGCACCGCATCGTCGATCTCGGCAACGGTGGCCATGCCGGCGGACAACACGGTGGGCAAGCCCGTCTTACCCATCGCTCGAATCAGATCGACGTGGGTCAGATAATCCGAGCCGTTCTTGAGGACGGGCGCCCCAATGTCAACCAAATCCTGAATCCCTTGTTCGCTTGTGGGTGTGCTATGAAACAGGACTCCTTGGGCATCGCAAAAATGTTTCAGTTCCTTCAGCGCGTCTTGAGTCAACTCACACCGCTTGAACATATCGTATTGCGGCTCAACAATACGTTGACCCTGCGAGGTGTATTCATAAGTAAGGGTCCGATCCGATATGAAATCTTCGGTTCGGTAGTTCTGAAACTTGACGGAGTCAGCGCCGGCCTGGGCAGCTGCCTCGATGGTCTTTTTCGCCAACTCCATGTCGCCATTGTGATTGATGCCGACCTCGGCCACCAGAAAACAGGGGCAGCCGGCACCGACCGTGCGACCTTCCATGGCAATCGGTTTCATGACTCCATCCTCAGCGCGGACAGACCTCTTCCAAGGACAGCGCGGCTCGTTGCAGCGCCCTCTCCGTCAACTAGCTGTTGGCCCGTGCGCGACATGCTCCGCCGGCGCTCGGGTGACTCGAAACAATCCGCGACGACGGTGGCTAACGCATCGGCGATTCTCTCTGGAACGACACGTCGGGCACAGCCAATTTCCTCCAGCCTCGTGGCGTTGGCCACCTGATCGTGGGACAACGGCACGACGATCATGGGCACGCCCAAGGTGCATAATTCCCAGGTGGTGGAGCCACCGGCGTTGATCGACAAATCCGCCCAGGCCATGTGCTCGGCCATGTTCGTCACATTATGCAGTATCTCCAAACTGTGTCTAGCCGAACCCAGGCTAACACGGGTGGTTTTCGCCTGGCCCGCGATGATGACGCGGAGCGCCAATTTGCGCGGAATCGTTTCGAGTGCCGCCAATATCTCAACCACCGTTGGAATCGTCGCGCCGCCGCCCAGCGTGATGAGTACATGGTTGTCTGGTTCTAAAAACCGTCGCTTCAATTGTCGTCGCGCTTCGGCAAATTGCGGTCGCAAGAGGCAATAGGGCGTGCCGAGGGCGCGCCGGCAGTTGGGATTGGTTAGATAGACCAATTCCTCCGCGCCGAGGTTTTGGTTGAGTACCCAGTCGGCCGCGGTCAAATCGCGATCGGCAAGATCATCGATGATGCCGAGAGTTGGAGTCAATTCCCTCAATCGATGCAGATAACTTGGTGTGGCTCCATAGTGGTCGACGATAAGCGCATTATTTTGGTGGTCGTGAAGTTCGCGCGCCACCAGCGGTAAGTCCTGGTCCATGGAGCATGCCGCCGGATCAAGTCGTTTGATGCAAAGGCCCGCCGCGCTGCGCCATCGACTCGGCCAAGGGCGTGGTCGAGGCCATCAAGAAGGTGACAGCATGCGTTTCCATGAGTACGCGCGCCAGGCAAAAGGCCCGCATGAAGTGGCCCATGCCGATGTCCGCCGAGGCATCGCAGCGAATGTAGAAATGACGTTTCACGCGGAAAAGGCGACCTCCAGATGGAAGCGCGGGCTTTTGTCCGTCTCGATCTCGGCAGGAAGATGTCGCGTGCAACGGCCGCCCAATTGTTCCCACCAGCGCGCAAGTTCATCGAAATCGTACCAGTGCCCTTTTTCATGGCGCGTCATGATCTGATCCTTTTGTTCCGAGGAAAGATGCGTCGCGCCCTGCACGCCTTGAAGATAGGAATCCAGAAACTGCTTCTTGTTGTTGCTGTCCGGGATGGCGACGACGAGGATCCGTCCAGACGGCTTGATGACCCTCTTGAGTTCTTGAAAAATGAGCTTGGCTTCGCTCGGGGGGACGAGTTGCAACACACCCAGCATCAACACCCGATCGAATGACGCATCTGGCGCGGGCACGCCGGCGCCGTCGCCAACCTCCACGCGCACGTTCGGGCAGCCTGCCAGATTTTGCCGGGCCAAGCGCGCAAATCGGCAACCGGCTCGACTGCCAGGATGGAACGGCAGCAAGCGCTCAGCATGATGTCGAACAGTCCATTGGCACACCCGACATCGAGAAGGGTGTGGTCGGGGCGCAATTTCAAGAGATCCACGACTTGCTTGGCGAGATAAAGAAAGTCCACGGAGTTAAAGTTGTTGCCGCGCCCCGATTGGGCGATGGCTTCGGTGAGCGCCGCCTTTTTGCGATACTCTTCGATCCAAAACGTTTCGGGCATCGGAGCCTCCAAAAAAGCAGCCTAGGCGAACGACCAGGTAATCACCGACGTTGGATTGAGGACGTTTTGGCCCAGGACATTGGCCTTAACATCCTCGATGCGAATATCGTTGCGGCTTTTAAGTTGATCCAGCAAGTCGGCATTATAATCGTTCACTTGCGTGTAGCGCGAACGCATCATGCCAAGGAGCGAATCATCGTAGAGCTGATGGGCCGGCTCGAAATGAACGACCTTGTCGATGATCCCGCGGTGCGAGCGCAGCGCATCGATGACGGGCTGAGCGCTGGGTATCTGCTCCAGCGAATGGGAAGTGAAGACGACCACGGGTTGTTGAGCCTCGGTCAGAATTCGATAACTCGCTGGATCATAGTAATTGAACGGGAACATTTTGATGGACGGATGTTGGCGGTAAAGTGCATTGCCCAGGCGCACCGCGTTGGCGGAGTATTCGCCACCCCAATAACTTGAAAACGATAGATGCTTTGTTAACATCCACAGGTTGTAACCATATCCTGCACCGAGTTCGACCACGGTCCCGCCCGGCCGTTCGTGGGGACGTAGGTTGTCGACGAGCAGATCATAATATTGCTGGCGTGACTCCTTCAGCGAAGCCTCGAAAAGCATATCGCCACGGCATATGCAGATGAGGTGCTCAGGATCAAGCCCGCAATTAAACTCCTCCATCTCGTCCGGCGTCGGCTTGCCCGAGGACTTCTCGTAGTGCGCTCGGAGACGAGCGTATTGGCCCTTGTCGTATTCCTGATCCACCTTTGCCAGTGTGCGCGTTGGGCTGCTCCCACGCGGTCAGTCCGAGCAAGCGACTCGGCCAGCGCGACCAACGCGGCAAATCAAGGAGCGGCACTTCTTTCATGGGGTGTCCTTTATTGCACGAATTCATCCGCCAGCATCCCAAGCAGCACATGATCCTCGGGAGGGCTCTCCCGAGCCGTCCCACGGACCAGCGAATCGATCGCGAATCACGCCACCTTGCGAAAGACCGGTTGGGCGGCCTCGTTGTCCAGAAACGTCGCCGGGTGGCCGCTCTTTAGCGCCTGGGCGAGATATTGGAGACTATCGCGGAAGGCCCGCAAGGTGTGGTCGATGTCGCCGTCGCTGTGGCTGAATGACAGGATGCAGCCACCGTGAAACAAGACGCCGCGTTTGACCATTTCTTGTTGGATGATGCTGCTGAGCACCAAGCTGCCGGCATTCTCCGTATCGGTGAACGTCATCGCAGTGCGTGGGGCGAAGCCGATGCATTGCGTGATGGCTGTTAGGCCGAGTGACTGGGCCATGACATTCCAGCCATCTTTGAGCTTCTGACCTTGCTCCCATAAATGACCGATCACCGGCCGCTTTTGCATGACCTCGATGGTCGCGAGCGCAGCCGCCAGGGCGACGGCCTCGCCGCCGAAGGTGAAGGAGAAAAAGATGTCGTCGAAGATTTCCATGATGGCGCGTTTGCCGACGACCGCCGACAGCGGGAAGCCGTTCGCCATGGCCTTGCCGAAGCAGGCCAAATCGGGAATGACGCCGAAATGCTGTTGGGCGCCGCCCAGCGCGATGCGAAAGCCGGTGACGATTTCATCGAAGATGAGCAGTGCCCCGTGGGCGTGCGTCAGCTCCTTGACCTTGACGAGGAAATTGTCCGTGGGCTCGGTGACACTGAATGGCTCCATGATGACGCCTGCTATTTGGCCGGGATGCTCGGCAAACAGCTTTTCCAGGCTGGCGATGTCGTTGTAGTCGAACGGCAACGTCAACTCTTGCGTCGAGCGCGGCACGCCCAGGCGGCGCGTCGTGGTGCCGATGAACCAGTCCTGCCAACCGTGGTAGCCGCAGCAGGCGATCTTTTCGCGTCCCGTGTATGCCCGAGCGGCCCGCACGGCGCCGGCGGTGACGTCGGAACCGTTCTTGCCGAAGCGGACCATCTCGGCACAGGGAATGATTTCCGTCAACTTCTCGGCCAGCTCCACTTCCAGCCGGTGCGGCAGCGAAAACGAGGCACCGTCGTGAACCTGGCGAATGACAGCTTCGATCACTTCGGGAAAATCGTAACCAAGCACCACGGGGCAAAGGCCGAGGATGTAGTCGATGTATTCATTGCCATCGACATCCCAGACATGGCCGCCCCGGCCGCGTTCGAGGAAGGCGGGTGAGACACCTTGCACGAACTGCTTGGGCCCCTTGCTGAAGGTTTGCGTTTGTGAGGGGATCACCTTTTTGGAGCGTGCCAAGAGTTCCTGGGTTTTCGTCAAGCGGCGCGGCGTGATGGGCAGCGCAGTATTCTCCGCGCACAAGCGATAAATAATAACCTTCGTTGCGGACACTCCCTTGATTTATAACTTTCAAGTCCGGCCGACGCTGCAGCAGGTTCAGCACGTCGTTCATGAGAAAAGCTTCCAAGCCGTCCATCGCGGCATACACGGCTCGCACAAATTCCAGGTCTTGAGGTTTATCAACTGTCCAGCGATGGTTGTCCTGAGAAAGGTCGGGCACGTTCTCAACGCCCGCTAAGCGAAACTTGCCGCTGGAACGAATGTAATCGGTCACATGCTCGCGATGGGCGGGAAAAGTCGCCTCCTGCCATGCTTTCGTCAAGGCGGCGACGGAGAACGCCTCCACGTCCACGCCATTCGGATAGGTGTAACGGAGCGTGTTGGTCGCGTAGTCCCAGCCGCCTTCGAGAAATTTCGCGATGACCTGATCGATGATCGCAGGATCAATGAGAGGGCAGTCGGCCGTCACGCGAATAACGGTTCGCGCTTTGAAATGACGGGCCGCTTGGTAGTAACGATCCAACACGTCATCTTCGCTGCCGCGGAAACATGCAATTTGCGCCTGGGCACAGAACGCGACGATGGCGTCGTCGGCGCCGCCCGAGCGAGGTCGCCACCACGACGCGCTCGACCAACAGTGCCCGGCTCACACGCTCCACGACGCGACCAAGCATCGGCTTGCCATGGATATCCATCAGCACTTTACGCGGCAAACGCGTCGAGTTCATCCGCGCTTGCACGATGGCAACGATCATTGAATACGCTCCCAACCACACTCTGGCGTTCGCAAACTGCACAGTGGGCGTTCTTATACCTTGGCAAAGGCGATTCTCGCAAGTGCGGTTAGCCGCGACGCGACTAGCGGCAGCGCGGGCGCAATAGTCCCGCGCTCCGCTAGCGCGTCGCGGCTAACCGACGATGCGCCTGTGCACTTCCCTTTTGTGGGAGGTTGCTCTTGCACGTTTGCCGCCCATTTGGGAACTTGACGCCGCGGCTAGCGTATCGGTGAACCTACATGACGCGGGGGCTTGCGATGAATTGGAAGGACATGGTGGTCCTGATCACGGGCGGCACGGGTTCCTTTGGCCGCAAGCTGACCGAGGTGTTGCTCGCCCGCCACGCGCCCAAAAAGCTCATCATTTTCAGCCGCGATGAACTCAAGCAACACGAGATGCGGCAGGTATTCAGCGAAGAGAAATACCCGTGCATGCGCTACTTCATCGGCGACGTGCGCGACCGCGAGCGGCTCTATCGCGCGCTTGACGGGGTGGACGTGGTCATTCACGCGGCGGCGCTCAAACAGGTGCCGACTGCCGAATACAATCCGCTCGAAACGATCCGCACCAACGTGCTCGGCGCCGCCAACGTCATCGACGCCGCCATCGACCGCAATGTGCAATCGGTCATCGCCCTGAGCACCGACAAGGCGGCCAACCCCATCAACCTTTACGGCGCCACCAAGCTCTGCTCGGACAAGCTGTTCGTCGCCGCCAACAACTATGTCGGCCTGACCCGCCCCACGCGGTTCAGCGTGGTGCGCTATGGCAACGTCGTCGGCAGTCGCGGCAGCGTGGTCCCGTTCTTTCTGCGCATGCGCAAGACGGGCCGGCTGCCGATCACGGACCTGCGCATGACGCGCTTCTGGATCACTCTGCAGCAAGGCGTCGATTTCGTGTTGCGCAGCCTGACGCGCATGGACGGCGGCGAAATCTTCGTGCCCAAAATTCCCAGCATGCGCCTCGTCGATCTGGCGAAGGCGCTGGCGCCGGAGTGCAAGCTCACCGAGGTCGGCATCCGCCCCGGCGAAAAGCTGCACGAGATCATGGTTCCCGCGGACGAAGCCCGCAACTGCCTCGAATTCGAGGACTACTACGCCATGTTGCCGCTGCAGCTCGGCGTCGATTTGAGCGCCTATCAGATGCGTCACGGCGGCACGCTTTGTCCGGACGGCTTCTCCTATAGCAGCGACACCAACACCCATTGGCTCGCGCGGGGAGCTCCGTTCCATGGTCGGCCTCGCCGATAACGATCTCGACCGCGCCGAGGACGGACTGGCGGCATGAACACTGATTCCGTATGGCCGGCAATGGGTCAGCGAGGAGGACATCGCCGCCGTGGTCGCCGTGTTGCGCGGCGACTGGCTGACCACCGGGCCGATGGTTGCCGCACTTCGAGCGGCGCTTGGCCGAGATGACATCGGTGCGGCGCACGCCGTCGCCGTCAGCAGCGGCACGGCGGCCCTGCACGCGGCCATGTTTGCGCTCGGCATCGGCCCCGGAGACGAAGTGATCGTGCCGGCACTGACGTTCGTCGCCAGCGCCAACAGCGTCGTCTACCAAGGCGGCACGCCGGTCTTCGCCGACGTGGAGCCGGACACGCTGCTGCTCGATCCGGCACAGGTCGCCGAAAAGATCACCCCGCGCACGCGGGCCATCGTCGCCGTCGATTACGCCGGCCAGCCCTGCGACTACGAACGCTCTGCTGACATCGCGCGACGCCATGGATCCCGCTCGTTGCCGACTGCTGCCACTCGCTCGGCGCGACGTATCAAGGCAAGGCTGCCGGTTCGCTGGCGCTGCTGAACGTTTTCAGCTTTCACCCCGTCAAGCCGATCACCACCGCCGAAGGCGGCGCCATCACGACCAACGATGCCGCGCTCGCCCAGCGCTTGCGACTGTTCCGCAATCACGGCATCGCCACCGATCACCGCCAGCGCGAGCAAGCGGGCTCGTGGTATTACGAGATGACGGATCTGGGCTACAACTACCGCCTGTCCGATCTGCAGTGCGCCCTGGGCTTGAGCCAGCTTCGCCAACTGGCGACTTGGGTCGTGCGCCGCCAAGAGATCGCGCGGCGTTATGATGCCGCATTCGCCGATTTGCCGGGAGTGAAGCCGCTTCTGCGTGCGCACCGATGTAGGCCACGCCTATCATTTGTACGTGATACAAGTCGATGCGGCGAATCGCCGACCGCGGCGAGCTTTACAGTGCCTTGCGCCGGATTGGCATCGGCGTCAACGTTCATTATCTGCCGGTACACCTTCATCCCTATTATCGCCGTCGGTTTGGCACCGGTGCCGGGCTCTGCCCCGTCGCCGAAGAAGCCTATGAACGAATCCTCTCACTTCCCATGTTCCCGCGCATGAGCGACGCCGACGTCAACCGCGTGATTGAAGCCGTCGCAACAGCGCTAAAGACATCTTCGAGAGCCAAAGCCGCATAACCAAAGAGCCGTGCACGCGCTAAATCGCTGCCTTTTCAGCGCGATGATTCCCGGCGCCGCCCTAGCCGCTGGGCTTGCTTCCACAGCGCTGGCGTGAGAAACTCATGTAAGACATCCTGCAGCGACCGCCGGCGCAGGTGCGTCTTTATTTGGCCGCCGCGGCTGAGTTGGCTTACGTCAACGAACGCATTGATAGCTTTACCGGCGGTGCGTGGCACCCAGTCGTTCAGAAGGGTGATCAATGTGTCGTCCAATGTGCCGCCTGACGATAACGTGTCTGGCAGTTTATCTCGCCACGGCTTGGCAGGCAGGTGACGCGGCGCCGATCGATGATCAGCAATTGACGCTGCAGCGCGAGCGGCAGCAGCAAGTGCAGGCGGATACCGATGCCCTGGTTCGACGCCTCGGCACGATGCTGCGCGTGCTCGACTATTATCAGATCGATAAGGGCGGCGAGCGCAAGCTCATCGACGAAATGGCCGGCATCTTGGCCGGTTTGAGCCGCCGCCAGATGAATGAGGTGATACGCCATCTGGAAACCGCCGCCCGGGCTTCCGATCCGACCAAAGCTGCCGGCGACGTGGACTTGGCCTACGATCGCCATCGCGAGATTCTGGACTCGCTCAAAAACTTGCTTATCCGCCATGACGCCGTGCGCAGCTTGGACCAGGCGGCCGACGTGCTGGAAAGGCTTGCCAAGGACCAACTCGAAGTGCATTTGGCGACCGGCCAAGTCATCAAAGATAGTGTCGATCGGAGCAATTCCAATCTACCTGGCGTCAGGCGGGCGCTCATTGACAAACGCCGCGGCGCGGGGCTCGAACCCAGGCACAGGCCAATGCGCAGGCGGAAATTCACCAAGACGCGGCACGAGTGATTAGCCAGGTCTCTGAACTCCGACGCATGCTTCCCGCCGAACAAAGGGACCGGGTCGAGCGCATGCGGCAGCTGGCGGACAAGTACCGGCTTGTCGAAAGACTGGCGCAGAGGCGGCCCACCAGTTAAAGACGAACGACGCACCGAACCAACAAATGGGCGTCTGGCAAGCCGTTAACGGCACTCAATGGCAAGTGGCGGGACAGTTGAGCGAAATGGCCCGCGCCTTCGCGCCGCCGCCGACCGGCTGACCGCGCTGCCAAGGCGCGGGAGCGGATCGACGCCGCACTGCTTAAGCAACATGAACTCAACAAGGAGACGAAGGACAATGCCAAGTCCTTGGAACCGAACCCTGCGCCCGGCGATCCGAAAGCAGTCCTTGCCAAAGTTTCTCAAGAGGCGGCTGTAATAGAGAAAAATCAAGAATTGAACACACGGCAAGCGCGCCTCGCAACCGAAGTCAAGGACACGGCCAATTTGATTAAGCCGCACGTCCCAGCCATAGCAGGCCACCTCGAAGAGGCCGAGCGCACCCTGGACAAGGCACGCGCGGAGTTAAGCAAGGGGCAGCCGGCGCAGGCCGCTCCGGCGCAAGATCAAGCGGCCAAGACACTCGAACGAGCACGTGATGATTTGGCCAAGCTTATCGCCGCAGCGGACAAGCAAGCCAGCGATCCCATGATGGCATTAAAGCGGGTCGCTGCCGACTTGGACAATTTGATCAAAGATCAATCGGCCACCCGTGATCAAACCAAAAACGCCAACGAAGCCGCACACCTGGGAAAGTTGGCCAAAGAGCAAAAGCGCTTGGCCACCCGCGCCAAAGAAATCAAGGATACACCGCTGCCAATCACCGCTGAGGGCAAGGCGCTGCTGACCGAAGCCGCCCAGGCAATGGCCGGCGCCGGCAAGGCGCTCGATAAAGCTCAAACCGAGAGCGCCGTGTCCAAACAGAATCAGGCGCTTCATGCTCTTGAGTCAGCCAGGAAGGATATCGGCGCACAAACTCACGGAATTGGCGACGCGGCAACAAGAACTTGCCAAGCTCCAGAGAGCGGCTACCAAGCCCGGTGAACGGGCAAACGCCGAGCAACTCGCGGACATCAACGGCAAAAACCTCGCGGATCAGGCAGCGCTCCAGCCGAATAAAATCGATCCCGAGGCAACCGCCCAGCTACTCGCCAAGGCATTGGAGCAAACCGAGCATGCCGAGCGCCGCGCCGGCGAGGCGGCCGAGTTGGCTCGTCAGGACAAGGGAAACGTGGGCAATTTGCCGGAGCGCGGTACACAAAAGGCGGCGCCCGATTTGGCTGCCTTGCAAAAACATATCGCCACCCAGGCTGAACGCATGAGCCTAACAGGCGCCGCCAAAGACGCCGCCCGCGCTGCCGATGAGCTTAAGCGCGGCGAAATAGCGAAGGCCGTCGATACACAAGCATCTGCCCTTGCCAAGCTCAATGACCCTGAGAATAAACCGATGGAAGCCGCGGCGCCGGCGCGCGCGAGTACGGCGCATGATGCCAACGTGCTCCGGGGCCTTGCCAAGAGCTCGGAAGCGAAGGCCGGCACCGCGCCGGCCGCCGAAGTCAAGGCCAATGCACTGGAGCCGGCTGCCAACAAGACCGGACCCAAGCCCGGCGCTGTTAAAACTAGCGAAGCAAAGACGGCAGCCGTCAAAGGTGGTCAACGCTCCGCTGAAGCCAAGTCGATTCAAGCAGCCGTCTCCGAAGTCAAAGGGGACCCGCCAAATGGCCGTAATCTTCGGCCTGATACACCGGGTGAGATGAAGACCAGCGCTCCCGAAATCCGGTGAATCACCGACCGCCCAGGCAAAAAAAGGCAAGACGGGCGAGCCCAAAATCGGCGCGGCGAAAGCGGCGCCGACGAACAAAGTTCCCAACGCCAGTGCAGGACTCGCCAAAGAAGGCCAGCCCCAGGCAGGTGCCGTGAAGGCGGGGGCAGGGATCCGAGCTGAAGTAAAACTGGCGCGTGCTCAAGCCGGTAATAGCAAAACAGGCGAAGGCACGCATGCGGTCGCCAAGGCCGGTAACCTGAATGATCCGAGCGAGTTGAGCCAACCGGAGGAAGCGCAAGCAAAAGCGGATGACGAGACGCGCTTGCCCCAGGCGAAAAACGCCGCCGAGCTCGCGCGGACGCAGCAAGACGTGATGGACGCGACCAAGGCCCTCGCCCAATCGCAGGAGGCCACGCAAGCAGCGATGGCCGCGCTCGGGCAAGCGCAGGCCCAGGCGCCGGCGGGTGTGCAGAAACAACTGGCGAACGCGGGACGCCAATTGGCGAAAGCCGGTCAAAACCTTGGCAAAGGCCGCCCGGCCCAGGCTGGGGCCAATCAGACCGAGGGCACGCAAAGATCTCAACGCCGCACTCCAAGCGATGAACGCTGCCCTCGCGGCCATGAACCAGCCCACGGTCGCGACCCGGCCAACCGGCGACCGCACAGGCGAATGCCGAGCTTGCCGAACTGCCAGGCGAAGACGGTGCAACGGAAGAACCCATGGACCGGGACCGGAGCGGTCAGAACAAGGCGGCGCAGGCGAAGGGCAAAAAATCAGGCCCGGGAGACGAGAAAAACGACAGCACCGGCAACGGCGACCGCAGCGCCGACCACAAACTGGGCAATGCCAAAGTACGCCTCAATAATGCGGGCGGCGATGGATCCTTTTTGCATCTTCCGCCCCGCCAGCGTGAGCTCATCCGCCAAGCGCTCAGCGGACAGCTCCCCCCGGAGTATGCCGCCATGATCCGGCAGTATTACATGAACATCGCGGCTGGGCGGACGGGCGCGGAAGCGCCTCCCGCTTTGCCAGCAAGGAGTGGCAGTCCATGATCGCACCCGATTCCAAGCCGCGACCGTTGGGGAGCGGCCAGACGGCGTCTGAGCGCAAAATCGCAATTCGCAACAAGCGCACAATGTTCTTCGCCATCGCGGTCCGCCCTTGATCGCTCGTTTACGGTCGCGGCTCGGAATTACGCTCGTATGTTTTTTGGCCATGCCCGCCTTGCGCACGCCGATCCCAAGATGGACGACAACACGAAAAATGCCGTCAGCAAGGCACTAGCTTGGCTGGCGGCCAAGCAAAATTCGGATGGCTCGTTCAGCGAGGGGGGCTACCAACACAACACGGCCATCACGTCGTTTGCCATGCTCGCATTCATGTCTCAAGGTCATCTGCCCGGTCAAGGACTCTATGGCCCCGAAGTCGGCAAGGCCGCCCGCTTTTTGATGGCTGCCCAACGGCCGGACGGCTTCATCATCGGCGCTCACGGTGGTAACATGTACTGCCACGCAATGGCCACCCTGGTGCTTGCGGAAGCTCTCGGGACAAATGGGCGATGATGACATTAAAGGTCGTCAAAAAAGCAATCGATCTCATCGTTCGTTCGCAAAACAATCAGGGGGGTTGGCGTTATGACCCGGCGCCGACGGGGGCCGACATCTCGGTGACCATCATGGAAGTCATGGCATTGCGTGCCGCCAAGAACGCGGGCCACCATGTGCCGGACGCCACGTTGAAAAAAGCGATCGGCTACATCAACTCGTGCTACGACAAACGTGCCGGCGGCTTTCATTATCAACCCGGCGCCGGCGGGCCTGGCTTCGCTCGCACCGCGGCCGGCACATGCGTGCTCTTCCTCACGGGCGACTATGAGTCGAAGGAGATCCCCGAGGCCGTCAAATACCTGCAAAGCCATTTCGAGACGGGCGACCATTTCTACTACGGCCACTACTACGCTGCCCACGCCATGCACCAGGTCGGCGGTCAGGACTGGGAAAAATGGTACGGCCGGCTCGTGAAGTTTTTTCTGCCGCAGCAACAACCCGACGGCAGCTGGTCGCGCACGCCGCTACTCGGAAGTCGGTCCTGTTTATCAAACCAGCATCGCGTGCATTGTGTTGTCGGTGCCGGCGCATTATTTGCCGATTTTTCAGAGATGAAAGGCGCGACGGTGGCTTGAATCCCGCGGATGACGCACGTAACGGTGTGCGCCCGTTTACGGCGTCATTTTTCGTAAAATAGGGTCATGTCGCGCGAGTCGCCCCATTATTTCTTTTTTTCGCCGTTTGCTCTGGAGAACCAAACCTCATGGCCGAAAAGATCACCAAGCGCGGCGATGATTACTCGCAGATGGTACTTGGATATCGTCAAGCAAGCGGGCCTGGCGGAGAACTCCGACGTCAAGGGCTGCATGGTCATCAAGCCGCATGGCTATGCGATCTGGGAAAAGATGCAGCGGGCCCTGGATCGCATGTTCAAGGACACCGGGCACGTCAACGCTTATTTTCCGCTGTTCATTCCCAAATCGTTCCTGGCCAAGGAAGAGCAGATGGCCGAGGGTTTCGCCAAGGAATGCGCCGTCGTGACGCATTACCGTCTCAAGGCGGTCCCCGGCCAAGGCCTGCAGGTCGATCCCGCGGCGAAGCTGGAGGAAGAGTTGATCGTGCGGCCCACGTCCGAGACGATCATCTGGCATACCTACAAAAATTGGGTCCAGAGTTATCGCGATTTGCCGCTGCTTATCAACCAGTGGGCGAACGTCGTTCGCTGGGAGATGCGCACTCGGCTTTTCTTGCGCACGGCGGAATTCCTTTGGCAGGAAGGCCACACCGCCCACGCGAGCCAAGCGGAAGCCGAGGAGGAAGCCCGCACCATGCTGCAAGTCTATCGGACGTTCGCCGAGGAGTGGATGGCGATGCCGGTATTGACGGGTCCCAAGAGCGAGGGCCAAAAGTTCCCCGGCGCCATTTATACTCTGTGCATCGAGGCACTGATGCAAGACCGGCGCGCGCTGCAGGCGGGAACCAGCCATTTCCTGGGCCAGAATTTCGCCAAGGCCTTCGACGTCAAGTTCCAAAATCAGCAGGGCCAGCTTGAATATGCCTGGGCCACCAGTTGGGGCGTCTCCACTCGCCTCATCGGCGGCCTCATCATGAGCCATAGCGACGATCAAGGGCTGGTGGTGCCGCCGCGGCTGGCGCCGCTGCATGTGGTTATCGTGCCGATCTTTCGCAAGCCCGAAGAAAAGCAGGCGGTGTGCGCCGCCGCTCAGACGCTCGCCAAGGCGCTGCGCGATCTACCCGCCGATCCCTGGTTCAGCTATGAGCCAATCAGCGTTAAGGTGGACGATCGCGAGCATCATCAACCGGGCTTCAAATTCAATGAATGGGAAGTCAAGGGCGTGCCGATCCGCGTGGAGCTAGGCCCCAAAGACTTGGCCCAAAATGCCTGTGTTTTCGCCCGCCGCGACTTGCCCGGCAAGGAAGCCAAGATGATGGGCGTGCCGCTGGCGGCCGCTCCCGCGAAAATCGTGGCCCTGCTCAAGGAGATGCAGAAGGCGCTCTTTCGAGAAAGCCAAGGCGTTTCGCGATGCCAACACGTACGAAGTCGATTCCTACGACGATTTCAAGAAGAAGATCGAAGAGCCCGGCGGTTTCTTGCTCGCCCACTGGGACGGCACCCGTGCCACCGAAGACCGCATCGCCGCTGAGACCAAGGCCACGATCCGCTGCATTCCCGATCAGTTCACCGCTTCACCGGGCAAGTGCGTCCTAAGCGGAGCGCCGTCGCCAAGGCGCGTAGTGTTTGCGAAGGCGTATTGACACTAACCCGAAGCGTTAGCGAGGGATCCCTCGCTAACGCTTCGGGTTAGTGTCAAAAGATCGCGAACGCTAATTTAGCTGGGCGCTACATCGCAAGCCCACAACGCTCAAGATTTCATCGTCACGTGCCGATCTTTTCGATACGCCGCGATTGCTGGATGCGGATCGCGCCATCACGTTTTCTCCGTGAACACGCCATGACGGCCATGCCGAAAATTCCGGGATATGAAATCATCGCCCACCTGGGCGGCGGCATGGTGACGTCGGTTTACGAGGCCCGCGCCGGTGCCACGGACACGGCATGTGCGGTCAAGGTGCTGCGTGCGGAATGGGAGGATCAACCGATCGCGGTCAAGCTGCTCCAGCGCGAGGCCCGCGCTTGTCTGGGAGTGTCCCATCCGCGTTTGGTTCGCTTGCTGGATACGCACGTTTTCAAGCCGCCTTATTATCTCGTGATGGAATTGTTGCCCGGCGAATCGCTGCGTCGCCGCCTGCGGCGTGACTATCGCCTGCCGACGGCAACCGCCTTGTGGATTGCTCGACAGATCGCCGAAGCGCTGGCGGCCTTGCATCGCAAGGGATTTGTCCATGGCGACGTCAAGCCGGACAATATTCGCCTTATCGCCGATGGCCAAGCGATCCTGCTCGATTTAGGTTTCGCCCACCGGGCCGGCGAAAACGCCTCGCTCTTGGAGGCCGGCTATATTCTTGGCACTGTCGATTACCTGGCCCCCGAACTATGCGGCTGTGAGCCGCGTGATGATG
Organism: uncultured Planctomycetota bacterium; assembly: GCA_963750865.1. GTDB lineage: Bacteria > Planctomycetota > Planctomycetia > Gemmatales > Gemmataceae > CAVVSQ01. The sequence continues at coordinate 389,648 of CAVVSQ010000001.1, read as the reverse complement.
CCCGTAACGACCTTTTCAGCCTTGGAGCAACCTTGTTCGAGATGTTAACGGGCCAGCTTCCTTATCCGCGCGGAAGCGTCTTGGAAACGCTACGCCGCCACCAATCGGATGAGCCGCGATGCCTGACGCTCACCAAACTGACGGGCCGCGGGCATTGGGCGAACTTGTCGATCGCTTGTTGCGCAGCCAGCCGGACGAGCGGCCTCGAGCAGCGAGTCTGGTACAAGAACTCATCGGTCTGGAGATCGCCGGATTAGGCCGGCGCGCGGCGTGACTCATCGTCGCCTTTCGCTCCATGAAAGGACGTCCTTTCGCGGAGCGAAAGGCGACGATGAGGCGGCGCTGGTAAGCTTATTCGCCAAGCGGGACTTGAAGCGCGGCGGCACTTTCGGCTATGGTATAGGCGCATTCGGCTCCCTTTTTATCGGGTGAAACAAGCATGAGTTACGGCGGCGGCGAGGAATCGGCTTTACCACGGCGCGGGGCCGGGATTGGCCGAGCGTTCGGCAGTTCAACGTCTTTCTCGAAAATCGCCTGGGCGCCTTGCTGGAGGTGGTGCGGCGCTTTGAAACGACCGACATTCGGATCGTGTCGCTCACCGTGGTGGATTCCGCGGATTTCGCCATCATCCGCATGGTCCTCAACGATCCGGAGCGGGCGCTGGAGATTTTCAATCTGGCCAAGTTGCCGATCACCGAAAGCGATTTGCTCGTCGTGCAACTCCCCGAAAGCACCCAGCCTCTCTTGCAGATCACCAAGGCCCTGTTGACGGCCGAAATCGACATTCATTATGCCTACCCGCTCCTGGTCGGCCCGCGGGGTTGCGCGGCCTTGGCCCTCCACGTCGAGGACCACGAAATGGCCGCGAACACGCTGCAGCGTCAAGGCTTCGTCCTCTTTTCCGAAAGCGATTTCAATGAGTAAGCATGCCCTGCACATTTATCGGCTGCTCATCAATATAAAACTGCTGGGGTGACCGGCTTAAAAATGCGGCCAGGTCGGTTTTGCAACGCGCGTGCCGGGAGATGCGTATGGCGGATGCCCTAAACCAGTTGGCGAAGTTGAAGGATATTCTGAAGCCCAAGGTGCCGCTGGCTCCCTATACTCTGTTGAAAATCGGCGGTCCGGCTGAGGTTTTGGCGCAGCCGCGCACGCCGCGGAGCTAGCGACCTTGGTGGAAAGCTGCGCGGCCAAGCAGATTCCGTTGCGCGTTTTAGGGAGTGGCTGCAATCTCCTGGTGCGCGACGAAGGCGTGCGCGGCGTGGTCTTGCGCTTGAACGCCGCTGCCTTCACGGAAATCGCGGTGGAAGGCAAACGGGTGCGCGCGGCGGCGGCGCCACGCTTGCCGGCTTGATCGCGCAAGCGGCCCGAAGCGGTTTGGCGGGCTTGGAGACCTTGGTCGGAATTCCAGGCACCGTCGGCGGGCGCTCTTCGCCACAACAGCAACGACCGCTCCGTCGAGATCTGCCAATTCGTCTCAAAGATCGAGGTCATTGATGCAGCCGGCCAACCGCAGTCACGCGAGCGCGAAGATTTGCGCTTCGCGTATGGAACGTGCAATCTCGACGATCCGGTCTTTGTCGCCGCCGACTTCGACTTGGAGCCGGATCAAGCCGACTCGATCAGCAAACGCATGCGCAAGAGTTGGATTCAGCGCAAGGCGAGCCAGCCTTTCAGTTTTCAGGCCGCCGGGCGGATTTTCAAGAACCCGGCCGGCCTCAGCGCCGCGGCGCTCGTCGAGCAGGCCGCCCTCGTCGGCACCAAGGTCGGCGGCGCGCAAGTTAGCGACCGAGACGCCAACTGTATCATTGCCGAACCCGGCACTTCCGCTCACGACGTATTGCGGCTCATCGATTTGATGCGGAGCCGCGTCCAGGAACGCTTTCACCTCGATCTCGACTTGGAAATCTCGATTTGGTAATGCCGCAGGCGCGCTTGGTTCGCTAATAGGGCCTCATCCTTGCCTCGCAAAAAAGCCGCCGTCTCAAAGTCTGTCGCCTCGAAAACCGTCGCATCCAGAACCGAAGCGCAGAATGGGCCGGCTCAAAGTCCGCCGAGGGGGCGCCGACGCAGACGCGGCGTCGGCTGATGCAAGTGATCGCGGGTTTGGTTGTTGCGGCCGCTGTTCCGGCTGCACTCATATTTTTGGGCACCTGGGGCCGGGAACAGATCCGCGATCAAGCAAAGTATATGGCGCGATTCAGCGACATCGTCTGCACGCCTCCGCCCGGCCTGCCGCGCGGCGTATTTCTGGACGAAGTGCAATACCTTTCCCGTGTGCCCGACCGGATGAGCGTCCTGGACGACAGCCTTTCACAAAGGCTGTCCGCGGCGTTCGCGATGCACCCGTGGGTTGAAAAAGTCGACAGCGTGACCGTCGAACCGCCGCACCGGATTGGCGTTTGCCTCGTGTTTCGCCGCCCAGCGTTGGCCGTGCCAACCGCCGAGGGCCTGATCGGGGTCGATCGCCACGGCGTACGTTTGCCGAAGCATGCGCCGACCGTGGGATTGCCGATTTTTGAGGGAACCGCGCCGCCGCCTCAGGGCCCGGCGGGCACTAAGTGGGGCGATGTGGAGGTCGAACGCCGAGCGGCGCAAGCGAGCTCGCCGCTTCCGGATTAGACGTTCACTCATGCCCGTCCGCGGGCGGCGTCGCCCAGATTCTGTCGCCGAACACCTTGATGCCCAGGGCAGTCCATGGATCGCCGCTAGCCACCATGCCCGCAGCCGCCGCCGCCTTGTATTTCGGATCCAACACCGCCGGGGTCGGTTGCCAAAACCTGAGAAGAGCCGGCGCCAGGGCCAGCACAATCACGACGACGAGGATGGACCAGCCAAGTTTAAAAGTCTCCGGACCGGAGCGGCGGTTGAGCAAGCGATCGAGATCACTCTGGTTGCCGGTCTCGACCGCGACCTGCAAGGCTGTTTCGTAGTGGCCTGCAGGATATTCGGCTGCTTGTTCCTCGGTGGTGTAGCCTTCGAAGTCGATGGCATGCGCCCGGGGCACCACGACCACGTCGAAGCCCAGCGCATTGCCAAAGGCGAAGCTGGCCGGCCAAAGCCGCGCGGGTCGATTGAGGCAAAAGCAGCCATAAGCCGGCGACCAAGTCCAGGTCGGGGCCGCTGCGCTGAAAGACCAACTTTCCCCCATCAACCAAAACTTGGACACCCCCCAACAGCGCCGGGCTTTCGCTATTGTCGGTGGTGCGCTCAAACGCCGGGTGGTCGGGATCTTCATTTTCCTTGAGCGCACCGGCTTTGATACGGCGCAACACCGCTTGGGCGTCGGCGATCGTGCGCGGCGGCAATGATTGCGAGCCTAGGCGGAGCGTGGCTAATTCTTTATGCTGAGAATCCGCCGTAAGCAAGTCCGCCGCCGCGAACGGATCACCCATAAAGCGCTCATATTCCGGGCGCGGACATATCAGCACCTGGAAAGTGAGAGAGTCGCCCTGCCCGGCATCCGCGACCTTGACGATGGCCACGTGGCCGGGCGGCAACGGTTGTGCGAACACAGCCTGCGGGCAGGCGACTCCCGGAGGACGAATGCCGAAGCCAACAAGGATGCGTTCCAGGGCCGGCAACCATTCGTCCACGAAGCCGGGCGAGCGCACTGGAGCGACGGTGACCCGTTAGCCACCCGGAAGAATTGGGCTTGTTCGATGAGAATCTCAGGCATAGTTAGTATTTTATGGGTTTACCTTATAGATTTACAAAAATGCCCTTTCGACATCAAAACGAATCACACGCCCCCACCGGAAGCGCCCGCTTGTGCGCGCTGGTCGCGAGTGGCGGTATTGCTGGCCCTATCGAGTTATTTGTTGCTTGCGCACGGCTGCCACACGGATGAAGATCACGAGCTTTTCAAGGTGACTCATATTGGAGTGGCGCCATGAGCCGTCTTCCGCCCCCCTTGCCGGTGCTTGTCGATTTGGCGCCGCTGCCTCGTTCGCAAATCGGCCCCTTCTTGATTCTCGGCATTGACAAAGGCGCGGACCGCGACGCGCTGGAAGCCAACTGGGCGCAACGGCTCATATGGCGCGCAAGAACCTGATCAAAGTCCCGTTGGAGGATATCAACTGGGCACGCGAGATGGTCAGCGAACCTGACGCCCGCGCGGGCTGATGCAACCAGCTTGAATGTTGACACAACCGACGGCGTGCTCAAGCACTTGCGCAACGTTTTCAAGGCGGCGAGCAAAAGTCCGCCGCTTGCCGCCCGTTGGACGTTGAAAAGAACCTGGCAAATTATGATCCCGCCATGAATTTGCCTGATTTGCAAGAAGTGCGCCAACAAATCCCGGCGCCACAAATACCCCGTGAACTGCCGGCCGTGCGGGTCATTCTGGAGCAACTTGCCAGCGAACCTCTGGACGCCTGGGATATAAATCTCGACTGAGCGACCGCCACTGTGATCCAAACTGTGGGATCAAGCGCCCAGTCCGCGCGGATGAACGGCAAACAAGGAAATCCGATGATGACTTTATCTTACTTTGTCGATAACATTTCATGCGACGTTCCGCAGGAAGCACCGCCGGCCCTTCGTAAATGCGCATGCCTTGTTTAAGTGCAATTACTGAGGAGCGCGCAGTCGTTCCTTCCAAGTCTAGGGCAGCTTCGGTGTGGCCATGGGCGGCGTGGGGCGTCTGGCTCCTCTTGATCGGCCTGGCGCTCGGCCGGGCGGCTCTCCATCATTCGCCGCAACACATCGGTTGTTTCGAAGTGTTCGCCAATGCGGGTCGCCACTGGGTGGCCGGCGAGTCGCTCTACGATGTCGGCAATCCCGATTACCTTGTGCTCTTCCGCTACAGTCCGTTGGTGGCCGCGCTGCTGGCACCGCTGGCTTGGCTTGACGGTCCTGCCGGCAATTTCCTTTTGCGCTTCATCAATTTGGCAGTGCTCATGCCGGGGCTTTGGTGGTGGGCGCAGGCGCGTTGCCGCGAACGTTAACCGTCAGGCAGCGCGCGATCTTTTACTTGTCGGTCGCGCTGTTAAGCATCAGCCCCATCGTCGACGTACAACTCAATAACCTGACCCTCGGATTAATGATGGTAACGATGGCCGCCGTCGCTTGCGGCCGCTGGAACGTTGCCGCCTTCGCCGTAAGCCTGGCGGTGCTCATCAAGGCTTATCCGGTTGCGTTGGCCCTGGTGCTCGTTGTGTTATTTCCGCGCCGCTTCCTGTGGCGGTGGTTGGTTGCGATGATAGTCTTGCTGGGCCTGCCATTTGGGCTGCAACAGCCTGGCTACGTCTTGGAGCAATACGGCGATTGGCTTTCGTGCATGGTGCATCAACCGCATCCGGACGGCTTCTTTCAGGACATGATGCTGTTCGCCCACGTATGGCTGACGCCCATCAGTCGGCAAACTTATCACTGGATCGAATTGGGATCCGGTGCGATGGTCGCGCTGATTCTTTTGCTTCACCAGCGCCGCGCGATGCCCCGGCAGGCTTTACTCAATGCGGCATTCGGGCTTTGTTGTGCGTGGATGATGGCGCTGGGACCGGCAACCGAGACGACGACGTACATCTTGATCGCACCGGCAGCCGCGGCGGCCATGCTGCTGGTCTTTGCGCGATCGCAACCGCTTGGGGTGCGCCTCTTGGTAACGATCGCCTTCGCGATCTTAGCAGGCGCAACTCCAACTGCTGATAAATATCAATAGACCGCTCCACAAGCTCGCGGCGCAGCCCTTCGCCGCGCTGTTGCTCATGGTATCGCTGGCGTGGCGCGGATTTGGCGATGGAGCGACCGAAGATCAAGCGGGGCCTTCCGCGGACGCGTCGTGCTTCGGTTCGGAGCCGAGCATTTTCACTTCGACATCCGGCTCGTGAAGATGGCGGACGAGAAAGCGCGGCAAATAGCAGCGCACCGTGACCCGATCGTCGTGAAACTCCTGATGATATACCTCGGCATGCGCCGACAGATAAGCGAGCACGCGGCCATTGCCCGCCGGAGCGACGATCTGAGCGTTGACAAAATCCGCGCTCAGCATCTCAATCACCGCATCTTCGAGCTTGTCGAGTCCCAAACGCTGGCCGGCGCTGATGGCCACCGCGCGGGGATGATGCTTTTCCAGGACGTGCAAGAGCGACGGATCAGTGACCCGGTCGATTTTGTTGAGCACGAGGAGCATGTCTTTGTGCTCGCAGCCCAGTTCCTTGAGCACGCCGGTGACCGCGCGGATCTGCTCCTCGGCAAAAGGATTGCTCGCATCGACCACGTGCAACAGCAAACGCGCCTGGCGGGCTTCCTCAAGCGTGGCTTTGAACGAAGCGATCAAATGATGTGGTAAATCGCGGATGAAGCCCACGGTATCGCTCAGCAAGACTTTGAAAGTCCCCTTGGCAGCTCCGTTGGCCGGCACATTGGGCGGGTTGAGCCGCCACTGGCGTGTCCGTGTGTCGAGCGTGGAAAACAGCTTGTCCTCGACGTATACACCGGCGCCGGTGAGGACGTTCATCAGCGTGCTCTTGCCGGCGTTGGTGTAGCCGACCAGGGAGACCGTATGCTCCTCGAAGCGTCCGCGTACCTCGCGTTCCTTGGCGCCTGCACGATGCGGAGCCGGCCCTTGAGGTCGCGAATGCGCAACGAGACGAGGCGGCGATCCTCTTCGAGCTGGGTCTCGCCGGGACCGCGCAAGCCGATGCCGCCTTTATAACGTGACAAGTGCGTCCACATGCGGCGCAGACGGGGCAAAGCATATTCGAGTTGGGCCAGCTCGACCTGAAGGCGTGCTTCAACGCTGCGGGCTCGGCTGGCGAAGATATCCAGGATGACTTCGCTGCGATCAATGACTTTGACCTCGGTCGCCTTTTCGAGGTTGCGGACTTGGGCAGGGGACAGATCGTTGTCGAAAATGACGACGTCGGCGTCCTGCGCCTCGACGAGCTCTTGGAGCTCGACGAGTTTGCCTTTGCCGATGTACGTTCCAGGAATGATATGCTCGCGCTTTTGCAAAAGGCTGCCGACGACGGTGGCACCGGCGGTGGTCGCCAAACCGCGAAGCTCGTCCAGCGGATCGGGCCCCAGCCAGGGGCGCTGGGGTAGGGAAACGCTCACCAACACCGCGCGCTCCAGCGCGCACGGTCAACTCATCGCGGGAATTATTCAAACGCGCGGTGCCTCATTAAACGTCTGGCAGCCAGTCACACCATTGTAGGGGCCTTGGCGAGGCGAAGTAAAGGCGCGCCAGGCTCATTCGGCGACCGCGGCTGGACGTTTCTTGCCTGACTCGGTTTTGACCGGGGGCTCCATTTTCACCGAACCTTCGTGAACCTCGCCATTGGTGGGCGGCAAGGAATGGCGAAGAGCCCGCCAGGCCGCGTTTCACCAAGATTTTTTGCGTGAGCTCTTCCATCAGTGCGGGATTCTCTCGTAAATACTGCTTGGCGTTTTCCCGCCCTTGGCCCAAGCGCAGCTCGCCGTAGTTGATCCAGGAGCCGCTCTTGTCGACCAGCTTGTCTTCGATGGCCAGATCGAGCAAGTCTCCTTCCCGGCTGATGCCGCGATCGTGCATGAGATCAAACTCCGCCTGCTTGAAGGGGGGCGCGACCTTGTTTTTGACCACCTTCACTCGAGTGCGGGAGCCGATGGTCGCCTCGCCGTCCTTGACGGCGGTGATTTTGCGAATATCCAGGCGAACGGAGCAATAAAACTTGAGCGCCAAACCGCCGGACGTCGTTTCCGGATTGCCGAACATGACGCCGATCTTTTGCCGCAGCTGATTGATGAAGATCACAATTGTTTTGGTGCGCGAAATAGCCGGATTGAGCATCCGCAGGGCTTGGCTCATGAGCCGTGCCTGCAAGCCGACGTGGGCATCGCCGATCTCGCCCTCGATCTCCGAGCGGGGCACCAAGGCGGCCACCGAATCGATGACGATGATGTCGACGGCATTGGACTTGACCAACATTTCGGCGATTTGCAGGGCTTCTTCCGCGTTGGAGGGCTGGCTGATGAGCAGGCCTTCCAAATCGACGCCGACCCGCTTGGCCCAGCTGGGATCGAGGGCATGCTCGGCGTCGATGAAAGCGGCCACGCCCCCTAGACGTTGGGCCTGGGCGACAGCGTGCAGCGCCACGGTGGTTTTGCCGCTCGATTCGGGCCCGAAAATCTCGACAATGCGGCCACGCGGCAAACCTTTGCCTCCCAAAGCTATATCAAGACTCAAGGCGCCTGTGGATATGCCCTGCACATCCATGGCGGTGCTTTCCCCGAGTTGCATGATCGCGCCTTTGCCGAATTGCTTTTCAATTTGTTGCAAGGCGTTCTTCAGTTCTCGATCCATTGGTTCGGCCATGTGCAGTCTCCTTGACTGGGACGGAGGATAAAATTCGTTTGGGTTGGAAAAGTGCCGTTCATTCATTATCGGTCTTGTATATGTATTAATGTACACTTATTGGTAGCGTAAATCAAGAGGGCGATGTCAAAATACCGGCGTTTTCCGCCGGCTGCAACCACGAAACGATAAAAAACTTTGCCTGGAAAGGGTTTGGGTGCTTTACCGCGGTCCGATTGCTGGTTAGGATGAACGCTTGGATCGCACACCAGCGTTTCCCTGGCCCCCGGATTTTTGAAATCCAAGAAAGCAGGTTTTTGTGGCGCGAAATCAACCGAAGGTAATCGTCTTGACGGGCGCGACGCGGGGACTCGGTTTGGCGATGGTGGAGAAGTTTGTCGAGTTGGGGCATACGGTGCTTAGGCTGCGGGCGCTCGCGCGAAGGGGCGGAAAATCTCCGCCGCAAGTTTCGACCACCCCACGAATTCGCCGCCGTCGATGTTGCTTACGAGAGCCAAGTCGAGCCGTGGGCGGCACGCCTCTTGTCGAGCCATGGCGCACCGGATTTGCTCATCAACAACGCGGGGGTCATCAATCAAAATGCGCCCTTGTGGCAGGTGCCGGGCGATGAGTTCGACCGCGTGATGGATGTGAACGTGAAGGGCACTGCCAACGTGATACGCCATTTCGTGCCCGCGATGGTGGCGCGGAAACTCGGCGTTATCGTCAACTTCAGTTCCGGCTGGGGACGCTCGGTGGCCGCCGACGTGGCCCCCTATTGCGCCAGCAAATGGGCGATCGAAGGATTGACGTTGGCGCTGGCCGAAGAGCTTCCCCGACCGATGGCAGCAGTGCCTTTGGATCCGGGTGTCATCGACACGGACATGTTGCGCAGCTGTTTCGGCGGCACCGCGAGCCGTTATCCGTCACCCGCCAAGTGGGTGGAAAAAGCGGCCCCGTTTATTCTCGCGCTCAACTCACGCGATAACGGCAAGCCGCACACAATTCCGGCGTAAGCCACAAGCGGGACGCTTGTGCTACGGCGTAGCACAAGCGTCCCGCTTGCGTTCAATTGCCGCAGCACCGTTGCGGCCCATCGAAGCCATAGCCGTTCCCTGCGCCATAACCTCCGCCAAAATGAGGCGGATTCGGAACGCATGACTGCCCAAAGAATGTCCGGCACGAACCGAACACAAATTTGAACTCCGAGCAAAAATTACCACAACCGAGGTTGTTGAAATTGCTCGCGCAGGCCATGCCATGACTGTTGAACAGGCGCTGCAGCGGGCGCGGCGATGGAGTCGGCGTCGGAGCGGCGTCTACGATGATCGCCGGCGTCGTGGGCCCCGCCATTGGATCCTGCGCATGAAGCGCCGGCGCGAAGTGAGCGAGTAAAGCGAGCGAACCAAGGCACGGCAATAACTTCTTCACGTGCAACCCTCCGGGAACGGCGGCGCGGATGCTAATTCTTCTTGCTATCGGGATCAAAGGCAGACGGAATTGAAGCGGAGCGGTCAATAGATGTGAAATATGAAAGCGCGCAGGAACAGACTTGCGGCGTGGAAGGATTTTTCTGGGCGAAGATGATCCGCGAGTTTCGGAGTACCTCAACTGCGCAGGCTTGATGGATGTCTTGCAAGCCGCGCGGTCGAGGTACTCCGAAACCCGCGGATTTTCTCACCAATTATTTCCGCAACGCGTAACCTAACATGGTCCAGCCGTCATTTGCTTGAGTGCAGTAAAGCCCTGTTGGTCCCAAATATTGCTTAAAGTCGTCGTAATCCGGAAATTTGCTCGTGTCGATCTGGTTGATATTGGCCCCGAATAAGTGGATGAGCAGCTGCGCATAAACCGACCGCGCCTGGTCCACTTGGTGCGTGCGCAACATTTCATAAACGGTGCGAAAATCCTCGTCCGGGCGTGAAAAGGAGCGCAAGCAGTCTTTGCCGGCACCGAGAGGTTGCATCTCCTTTTCCACTCGCTGGTATTCCACATCGCTTGCCAAGCTCGTGGATTTCGCTGCTAAAATCTGTTCCAGCATTTTGACGTCGCTAGCCATCAAGAATTGCCCGCGGGCGACGCCTATCGCGGTGTTGGGCGGTTTCGCCTGGACGGTCGGTTTCGATCCTTTGCGTTTCTTGGTTTGGGGGAGCATTTCCCAGAGCACGACGCCGGAAACTTCGCGGCGCTTGACCGTTTCGTCGTTTTCCATGAGCCGGCGTATGGCGTCGGCGACGCCTTTTTCGTCGGTGGTGTCAACCGCTATGAGTGAGCGGACGCTGTACAGACCAATCGGCTTGGCGTTGTCGACCACCAGCGTGGCCCGCTGCCCCAGGCGGCCGATGATTTCTTTGGCGACATCCACTTGTGGACCATTGGGATCGTCGCGCAGACCTTTGATGATGTCGTCGAACGTGCCCGCCTCCCCTTCGCCGTAATAGGCGTCAAAAAAGGAACCAAAATAGTTGAAAGCGTTAGCCAGGTCCAAATAGGCGGTGGTGAACCGGGTCGCATCCGCCGGCACCCAATCGGGAGGGGCGAAATTGTCGCCGGGCAACGTTTTCAGCATGCGCATCGACTTTTGATAAGGCCCCGGAGCAAAGATCGCCGTGTGATGGAGAATATCGTAATCCTTTTGGCCGAACGAAATGAAACCGCCGATCCCTTGGAGGGCTGTGAAGCCCTCGTCGTGGAGGATTTTCAGGATGTCCGGCCCGCGCCGATACTGTGGCAAAGTTGAAGCTGAACGCTCCATTTCCGCCAGGCCAAGCGGCTCCATGAAAAAAGACATTTCCCAGGCGGTTTTCGTTTTGCCTTTCGCCCGCGCCATTGCTTCTTGATAAGGCTTCCGTTGGGCCAAGCGGTCGGCGGAATTTCCCTCCCAGCGCTCAAGGACGGCGGCGGCGGCAGCGTCATTGTCGCCTGCCACGAGCATTTGATCTTTGGTGAAACTAAAAAAGTATTGCGTTCGCTTTTTACCCTCGGGATCGTTGCGTGTGTAGGTTGTGACGGGGTAGCCGGCGATATCCTTCATGCCGACCTTGTAACCTTGTTTCTCCATGGACACGACGACTTTCGCCAGCACCTTCATGAGGGGGATTTTCTCGTTGTTGGTGTAGAGCGTCACGACGTGGGCCGCCTCGCGTGGACCGACGGGAAACGCCGCCACGCTCAATTCTCCCTTGCCGATTCCTTTCACGTCCTCCCAGTCGATGGCGAGCTTTGACAAAACGGACTCTTTCATCAAACCGTCAAAAAACGGCTTGAGCTTGGGATCGTCGAAGAGCTTGGAAACTTTGGTCTTCTTCCAGGCCTTCTCAAATTGATCAAAATTCGGAATGGAGATTTGGAGCTTCGTGTTGCCGGGCACCAGTGCGGCGCCCGGGGTCTGGGCGGCGACCGGAGCTTGCCAGCCGACGACGCTTAAGAGGCCGAGGGCGATAATCCGACGCACGGTAAACTCCTCTATTTTGGGCCAGACGCTGGAATTGCGGCAACGGTTATCTATAGCCTTTCCAGGAATAGGCAAATCGAATGCCGAAGTCTAAAAGACTAGCCGGCGCCGGCGTCCCTTTGGGCCGCCTCGGCGTTGCTTTCCAACCCCTGGGCCTGTCGAATGCGATCTACTTCGACAAGCACCGCATCGAGAACCGCGATATTCGCCGCCAGGTTGCGATACTCGATGCGAAAGGCCCAAAGGTTGATAAAAAGCGTAAGCGCCGCGCCGACGGCGTGGACGTACCAGGGCCACGATTGAAATAGCACACCCGCGCCGGCGGCCGATGTAAAAATTGCGATCAGCATGGAAAAAAGTGCCGGTGGAAACGTGCTGCGCTTCAGCTCGCGCGTTGTCTTGGGCAACGGCTCGTCGGGGAGACGATAGGCGATGCCGACTTCCTTGATCCAACGTCCCGTGCCTAAGAAATAGGTAAAAATAATACAATGGACGAGCAAAGCGCCGATCGTGGTCCACAGGCCTAATTGAAAATGAACGAGGAAAACGTCCTGTTTGAGTGAGTCGCCTTTAGGCAAGAAGAAGGACCAAAGCCCCACGCCGATCGTTGCCAACATGGCAAGCAGGAGCAAAATGGCCAAAGTGCTGAAGGTGCGCGTCATTGAAAAGCTGTCCCGTCTCCAAGCGGCATGGATGAGGCAGCGGCTATTTTATTAAAGGAATGCCAAGCCGCGGGTTGAGGCACTCCAAAACCCGCGGGTTTCGGAGTGCCTCAACCCGCGGCTTGGCGGTAAACCGGGCTGGCAATTTAAATCCTCGCACGCGGACTAGAGAGAACAGTCACGTTGTACGCCCTATATCGGGCCGGCGCCCAAGACGAGGCTAAAAGCCGGGCGAGGATTTTTATTTCGCCGCCGACCCGGCGCTATAATAGAACGCCAGGCGGAGGCGTCTCGACTCACATCAGGGTGAGCGGCAGACGGACCAAGGCACCCCAGGCAACAACCTCCTTCGCCGTGGTTGGATTGGCGTAGCGATGCACGAAGTCGGTCCGCCCAGCGCTGTGGCTCCGTTGATGGCGTCTTTAATGGCGGCGCTGCTGCGGTTGGACCTCGAACTGGTCATTCTGACCGGACTCCTGGTCGGCGTACTCGTTTTGGGCGTATCGGTGATAGTCTGGTTCAAGCGCTGGCAGGAGGCGCAGCGACAGACGCCCGCGAGCCCGACGCTCGAGGATTATCGCGCTCTCGTGGAGCAGGGATATCTCGATCCGATTGAATTTGACCGAATTCGTGAGCACATGGAAAAGACGGACACGCCAAGCTCATGCGAGCCCCCATCGCCGCCCGCTAACCCAATGTGAAATAACTTGCGTGCCTTATTGGAAAAACGTAAAATTCATAACGGGAAATACAGTCGAAGGGCCGCCTTTGCGGACGTGCCCCAGACGCCTCCTACCTCGGGGTGTGTTTTCCGTCGGCAGCATGGACCAGACTCGAACGCGAGACGATTCGGGCCTATCAAGGAGACTCAATGGCGACGAAAGACTCGGGGTTGGGCACCGGCGGACGCAAACCGACCGGCAGCACCGGACGCAACCGCAATGCCTTCTGCTCTTTTTGCCGCAAAAGCTATCGCGATGTCGGTCCCCTCGTCGAAGGGCCCGGCGACGTCTACATCTGTGGCGAATGCATCGAATTGTGCCAGTCGATCATCGATCAAGAAAAACGCCGTCGCGGCGGCTCAAAAAGCACCGTGACCAATATCCCTTCGCCGCGCTCGCTTAAAGAAAAACTCGATCAATATGTCATCGGCCAAAATCGCGCCAAGAAAGTCTTGTCGGTCGCCGTCCACAATCATTACAAGCGCCTGAGCCTCGGCGAGGAAGGGCATACCGACGTCGATGTCGATAAGAGCAACATCTTGCTCATCGGTCCCACGGGCAGCGGCAAAACGCTCCTGGCCCGCACGCTCGCCAAAATCCTCGATGTGCCTTTCGCCATCGGCGATGCCACCACTCTCACCGAGGCCGGCTACGTCGGCGAAGATGTCGAGAATCTGCTGCTTAAACTTTTGCATGCCGCCGACTTCGACATCGAGGCCGCCCAGCGCGGCATCGTCTACATCGATGAAGTCGACAAAATCGCCAAGACCAGCCAAAACGTCTCCATCACCCGCGATGTGTCCGGCGAAGGCGTCCAGCAAGCCCTCCTCAAGATGCTCGAAGGCACCGTCAGCAACGTGCCTCCTCAAGGGGGCCGCAAGCATCCCGAGCAGCAATACATCCAGGTCGATACAACGAATATCCTGTTCATCTGCGGCGGCACGTTTGTCGGCCTCGATAACATCATCGCCCGCCGGGTCGGCCGCAAAACGATCGGTTTCGGCGCCAATCCCGAAAACAAGGAGCATCAACTCGGCGAACTTTTGAGCCGCGTCACCAGCGACGACTTGCTCGGCTTCGGCATGATCCCGGAATTCATTGGCCGCCTGCCGGTGCTGGCGCCGCTCGATCCGCTCGACGAGGAGGCGCTGGTCCGCATCCTTACCGAACCGCGCAATGCCTTGGTCCGCCAATACCGCAAGCTCTTCGAGATGGAAGGCGCCGAGCTCGACTTCACGCCGAGCGCCCTGCAGCTCATCGCCAAGATGGCCAAGGAACGCGACACCGGCGCCCGCGGCTTGCGCAGCATCGTCGAGGAGGTCATGACCGATATCATGTTCGATCTTCCCGACATGGAAGCCAAAGAGAAGTTCATGATCACCGACAAGGTCATCCGCCGGGAAGAGGCTCTCCACGAGAGCAAGCAAACGAGCGATAAAAAGAGCGCGTAGGATAGCTCTCTAGGCTGTCCGAATTGCGGCGAGATAAATGGAACACGGAGGGCATCACCCCTCCGTGTTCTTTTCGTTTAACGTTCGGCTCCCATCATGCCCAAAATGACCGTCGTTCGCCTGGCCGATCTGGCTCCCGGTCAAGCGGGCGACTTCTTCGTTTTGCTCAGCGAAAAGACGCGCTCTGCCCGGCGCGACGGCAAGCCCTATTTCACGTGTCGCTTCCGCGATGCCGCGCGTGTGGTCACCGCGATGGTCTGGAGCGACGGGCCTTGGTTCGAGGCCTGCGAGACGGATTGGCAAACCGGCGGCTTTTATAAAATTCGCGGCCTATACGATGAGCATAAGACCTACGGCGGCCAAATAGAAATCCACAACATTCGCCTGGTGACGGACGAAGACAAAGCCGCGGGCTTCGACGCGCTGGATTATGTCGAGCGGACGCGCTATGACGTTGCCGAGATGTATAAGGAGCTTTATGAGATCGCCGAAACCGCCATCGCCGATGTGCCGCTGCGCCGTCTGACGATGACGGTGTTGACCAACAACAGCGCAACTCAAGCAAGTGCCGGCGACGACCCAGCACTTTTATCCGTTCGCGGGGGGCCTGCTCGAGCACATTCTCTCGGTGACACGCACCTGTCTGCATCTGGTGGACAAGTATGCGACGGCCTACGACCAACTCGAACCACCCCTAAATCGGGATTTGGTGATAGCCGGCGCGATTCTGCACGACATTGGCCGATGTGTCGAGTTCAATGCGGAAATAACCAACGTGGACCGCACGACGCCTGGCTATTTACTGGGGCATTTAGTGCTTGGCCGGGATTTGGTGCGCGACACCGCCCGCGAACTCGGCGATGTGGATCCCGAACTATTGCAGATGCTCGAACACATCATCCTGGCCCACCCCAATCGCCCCGAATGGGGCTCGCCGCGCCTGCCGCTGATTCCCGAGTGCCTGATCGTCCATCACGCCGACGACCTCGACGCCAAGATGGAGATGTATGTCCGCTGGCTCAGCAAGGACAAGGAGCCGGGCGCGTTCACCGCACGCGAGCCGGTCTTCGGGCAGCGGTTATTCAAAGGGCGGAAGGTGTGATAGGTTGGGCCAAGGAGCCGCGCACGCAGTAAGCGGTGAAATCGGGTGGCACGCTCTGAGGTACTCCGAAGGGCGTGTCTGGAGCGAAGGCACGCCCTTCGGAGTACCTCAGGGCGTGCCACCCAGCCACTTACTTCGTGCGCGGCTCGTTCACCGCCACCCGCGGCGGGTCCACAAAGCTCGTCCTTATTGCCTCGACTTGCTCCCCCGTCATCGCGCCGTTTTGCAGCCACACGCGGTAATTCACCAAAAGCGGATGATCCGCGGTGAGGTCATACTCGAAATAGCAGCCGAAGCGGCCGTAGTCGCGTTCGCTATAGCGCTTTTCGCCGGGATTTTTGGAATTGTCGATGTAGGCGACGGTGAAGCGTTTGCCGCCGAGAACGAAGCTCATGGCGTCCCAAGGCAGGTTTATCGGCCCCTTGTTCTTGGGATCCCAATTGCGCGTGGCGCCCGGTTTGTCCTTGCCATCGGGGCGCAGATAATACGTTTGTTTGGCCGTCTTATCAGCTACGTCATTCGAGGCCCGGAATTGGAAGCCGGCGTGCTGGGGGTCGCCATCGAGGCGCACCTTGCCATCGGTCGTCTTCAGTAAACTGGCGAACTCGATCAGCGTGCCGCCGTCGATGGCGTAGACGGTCATCTCGCGCTCTTCCTTGGCAAACACCTCCTGATCGGGGCCGTGCCAGTCGATGGCCACGCGGTGCTGGCCCAGAACTTGGCCCGCTTCTTCGCTCAAGGTCTCGTGATGGGATTGATGGGTGTCCTTCGGCTTGGCGTGCCAGACATCCGCTTTTTTGCCGTTGCCATAGGTGATCTTGTTAAACGCGAACATCAAACCGCGATGGTGCGGATAAAGGAGCTTCTTGCCCTCGGAACCCGGATCGCTTTGGCCGCCGTTCGTGACGATCCGCGTGCCGGTCGGATCGAACAGGTGATGGAAGACCTTGTACGTTTTTTCGCGATTGGCTTCGCTGGAGTTATCGTAAGCGCGGTGCACATAGCGGAAAATTGGTTGCGTGCCACGCCAAAGGTCGGTGTAGGCGCCATCGACTTCCTTGAAGCGAAATTCCTTGGACGGATCGGTCGCGGTCAACGGTTCCAGGGTTAGCGTCAACGTGGTCCCGGCTTTGAGTTCGGGCAGGATAAAATGCAAGTCGCGGCGGATGAGTGCCTTATTTTTGGCGTGGACATTTTCGGTAAGCAAGCCAGGCGCCGTCCATTGGCCGATCAACGGGTGGTCGTTGTTCGCCGATTTCAAGCGAGCATAGTGGCTCTTGGCCAGCGCCATCGGCACTTCCATGGGGACGGTGACGGGAACATTTTGTTCATCGTGCTTACCGGCGATGACGGTCACTTCGAGTTTCGGAGACTGAGCGGAACTCGAGTTTTCGCTCGCAAACAATATGGCCAAGGTCACCAGACATGATCGCAACATTTTACACCCATCAAGAGTAATCAGTGTTTGCCAATCCGCTATTATCGTCTACGTGTTCGGGCCCGCCGTCAAGTTTATTGCCGGTTGCGATTTTTTTTCGTGGCGAGCCGCGAGCGCCAGCGACCGGTGTTCGGCTAACCACCGGGCGCTAACGCTTCCGGCTCGCCGCTTGCCGATTATAATTGTCGCGGCCTACCGTTCAGGTTACACTCGATAGCACACCTATTAATGGAGTCATTCCGATGCCAAGCACGCTCTCCCGCCGGACCTTCTTGCGAACCACCGCCGCTGCGTCAGCGCTTTCTTTGCCCGCAGTCGCCCAAGTCCAGGGCGCCAACGAGCGTTTGCAAATCGGCCTGATCGGCACGGGCGGGCGCTGCCGGCATTTGATGGGCGCACTCGCGCGGGTTCCCAATACGCGGATGGCGGCTTTGTGCGATGTTTACGAACCGAACATGGACCAGGCACGCAAGCTCGCCGATCCCAGGGCAACCGCATATGGCGATTTTCGGCGACTGCTCGACAACAAGGAGATCGACGCCGTCTTGATCGCCTCTCCGGATCATTGGCATGTGCCCATGACCGTCGCTCGCGCTCGCGGCCGGCAAGGATGTTTATGTCGAAAAGCCGCTGACGCACAACTTGAGCGAGAACAAAATCATCACCGACGCGCTCGTCCGGCATCCGCGCATCGTCCAGGTCGGCACGCAGCAGCGGAGCATGCCGCATATCGTGCCGGCGCGGGAACTCGCGCAGGCCGGCAAGCTCGGCACGGTGCACAAGGTGCATTTGACCTGGAATCGCAACACCGATCGCGTCCGCCGCGGGCCGCAAAACGTCGATCAAAGGAAACTCGATTGGCCTGCCTTCTTGGGCAACGCTCCCAAGCAGGCGTTTGACGATTATCGCTTTCGCAACTGGCGCTGGTTCTGGGATTTCGGCAACGGCATCCTCACCGATCTCATGGTGCATTGGATCGATGTGGCCCACTGGATTTTGAACCTCGACCATCCCGAGCGAGCCGTCGCCATCGGCGGTAACTACACCAGCCGCGGCGTCTGGCAAACGCCCGACACGATCCAAACGTTACTCGTTTATCCCAACGATTTACAAATCTACTTCGAAGGCACTTTCTGCAACGCCGCGCAATGGTGCCATGATCGAGTTCATGGGAACGGAGGCGACGCTGTATATCGATCGCGGCCGCTTCGAGCTTATCCCTGAGGCTCGCTCCAGGCAAAAGCCCGAGCAGATGCTTCTCGGAAAAGGTCCGCGCGGCCGAGACTTTTACGACCAACCCGACGGCGAGCTATTGCATCTGCAAAACTGGGTGGACTCGATACGGGCACGCCGGCAGCCAAGCGCCCGATCGCGGCCGGAGTCAGCGCAGCCTCGGCGGCGCACCTGGGCAATCAGGCCTTCCGGGGCAATGGTGTGGCGGTGTGGGGGAAATGATCTACGGCGAGAGTTCAATTAGGTTAACCAATTCCAAATTGGGTGGCACGCCCTGAGGTACTCCGAAGGGCGTGATTTTTGGCTAGACCACGCCCTTCGGAGTACCTCAGGGCGTGCCACCCTCCATCCTAATAGCTTCATTCATTGTCCAAGAACCGGCACCGCATCAATCAATTCGCGCACGATTTGTTTGACGCTTTTCCCTTCGATCTCCGCTTCGGGGCGAATGATGAGGCGATGGCCGAGCACCCCGAGGGCGACGTGTTGCACGTCTTCATGCGTGAAATAAGGCCGACCTTCAAGCAAAGCGCGTGCCCGCGCGAGCGCAGCAAACATAGCGAAGCGCGCGGACTGGCCCCAAGGGCGACGTCGGAATGCCGCCGGCTCGCCTCTGCTAAGTCCACGATGTAAGTCATCAGTTCGTCTTTGCCGTAGACCAAATTCAGTTTCTCCTGGATTTCCAGGATCAACTCGGCCGAGAACAATTGCTGCACCGGAACGGCAGGCTGGCTATGAAGGCGGAGCATGGCGGCTTCGTGCTGCGCGCCGGGATAACCCATTTCGATGCGCAACAAGAAGCGATCCAACTGCGCCTCAGGTAGACGATAGACCCCTTCATGCTCGACCGGGTTCTGCGTCGCCAGCACCATGAACGGCCTCGGCAACGGTAAGGTTGTTCCCTCGATGGTGACCTGATTCTCTTGCATGGCTTCCAGCAGGGCCGATTGCGTCTTTGCGGGTGCGCGGTTGACTTCGTCGGCCAAAAGAACCTGGCAAAAGATCGGTCCTTTGCGCAGCACGAACTCGTTGGTTTTGCGGTCGAAGATATAAGTGCCGGTCACGTCGGACGGCAACAGATCGGGCGTGAATTGCAGCCGCTGAAAATGAATGCCCAGGATCTGGGCGAACATCTTGGACAGCGTGGTCTTGGCGACGCCGGGCACGCCTTCCAACAGCACATGACCCCCGGCCAAAAGAGCGATCAGAAAGCGCTGCGTCACGCGTTCCATGCCCACGACGACGCGGCCCACTTCGGTCACCGTGCGATCACGCAATTCCTTGACGCGCTGCGTCCAGACTTGCATCTCGTCGTGGCCCGCTTCATTGATCGTCATCGAGCGGTCGCTCCTAGTAACCGTGCGCCTTGCGCCAGTAAGTTCGCTGAAGCGTCGGCCACCAGACGCAGCAACTTGTCGAATTGCCGGGCGGAGACAGCGTGAGTCGGTGAAGAGCGGGCCAGGGTCCACAGTTGCTGGACTTGACGCGTGAGCTTGCGACGCGGCCAAAATCCGGCGGGCGTTTCGAGCCGCGGGGGCAGAGCCTGCTCGTCCCAAAGCGGCATCAGGAATCCTGCGTGATCGAGAAAGAATTGGCGGGCCACCACTTGCGCGGGCTCCCAATAATTTCCGGACCGATGCAATTCTTCTTGCCGTTGCCAGGCGACCGGAACGACGACGGGCGCAGCTAGGATGCTTGGTAACAAGCAAGGGTACGCGTGTATCCTGGCGAAAACGGCCGTTCATCGTCCGCCAGGCCCCGGCGATGAGCACCAGGAGCGAGGCGACAACCAGCAGGATGCGGCAGGTAAGGCTCTTTCCCAATCTGAGACATCAGAAACCGATTGAAAACGTTTTCCTTTTCCAACTTGCGCAGCATCCGATTGACGACTTGAATCGGCGGGACGGGCAAGGGTCCCAGTTGGGTCAATGGCAACGCGAACTGAGAGACTACCCGGCCCTCGTTAATAAACAGCGCATATTCGCGCGGGCCCTGTGGACCCTCGGCCAGCCAACGAATGGTGTTCCATGTGAATGTAAAATTATCATTGTCGTTCTGCATCAGCATGCCGTTGAGAAAGACACCCTGACCGGCGACGATTACCACCCGGCCACTTGGGCGTTCAATGTTGTTGCCAATAATAAACGCTGCGCGCTTCGGCAACCGCATGCGCACCGGCGCCATCGATATAGCGGCAATCTTCGGCGAAGCGCCCGATTGCATGCAAAAGAGCACCGTTTTCGCGTAAAAAACTGGGCCGATTGGTCGCGAGGCCTTTGGTCAAATTTCGGCAAATGGGATGTCCCAACTCCATCCAACTATCTGGGGCAATCACCGGGCAAGCCTTCCACCGATTTCGATAGATGCTCAATTCGGTTGCCAGCACAGGAGAGCCATCTATTGTTATTTTCTCCGGATGAAGATCAATTTGCCCGCGATAATCGCTAGCCATAAGCAATGCCCCGCCGCGATCGCGAAAGCTCGCCAAGAAACCTCGATTCGACGCCTCGAATGATTGCACATCGCCGAAGACGACCACAAGAGTTTTATCGGCAGGCAGACGGGCGGCCGCGTCCACCGTGGCGATCGGGGTAAGCCTGCAACTATGCAAGATGTGGCCAAACGCTTCGGTGCCATCCAGTAACACGGAAACGCGCGACGCATCTTCGCGCTGACGGATGCCGTCTCGCCCAGACCAAGCAAGCCAGTAAGAATGACGGCGCAGGCAGAGCGGGCAAACGTCATCATGAGGCCGGCACCTCGGCCAGCAGACACAAATAGCGGCGGGCAGCGGTTTGGTCGTTCAAGGGAAGCGGCTCCGGGCCCGCCGTGTAGCGGGCGGCTTCGTAGAGATGCGCCAACTGTTCAACGGCCTGGGGTGGCAACTTGGTCTCCAGCATTTTGCGAGCGATGGCACGATGGTTCCAGCTTCGCACGTCCGTTCCCAAGACGAGCAGGGCGAGATAGTCAAACGCCTGGACAAGCTGACCGCGCGTAGCCACTTTGCGAGGATCGACTGGCCAAGGGCCGAGAATAGGGGTTGGCGATTGTGCATTGCGGAGCGGACCCAGGTTTTTGGTGAGTTGCCAAAGGAGCATGACGCCGGCACCGATAATTAAAACCCACAAAAGCGCTGAGCCAATGCCTGCCGCGTTTCCGAAGCCGCCAAGATGCGGCACGGACGGCGCCGGCAAACTCCAGTTGCCGACGTGGACGTTGGGTAGATTCAGATGCGGCAAATTGACGTGGGGCAAATCCGGGAGCGTGATGTTCTTGAGTCCGCTGAATACTCCATCGGGCAAGCGGAAATTAAGCTTATCGGTCAAACGCAAATGCGCTGGCAGAGAATCGAGTCCCCAAGCGGACGGATTGCTCTTGAAATCAATCAGATTCCTCAAATCGCCGACGCCTTTTTGGAACGCTGGCGACTCACGCAGCCAATCGCCCAACTTGGTGCTTTCGGCGTGATCGATGACGTCGCGCATCCAGCGGTCCAACGTGTCGGCCGGCGGTGCTTCACGCGGCGCGGGTACTCCCACGTCCGCGGGCGGGGTAGTTGCCGCGCGCGCCGGCGTTGACGCGTCGATTGGGACTTGATTCGCGTCTTGGGCGGTCTTGGCGTTCTCGAGCACTTTGCCGAGACTCGCCATATCTTGAGCAGATAGGGCGCCCCGGTTCCCTGTTTTTCGTTGAGCTCTTTGAGCATCCCGCGCAAGGCGGGATTGTTCAAATCGAATTGCTTCAACAAAGCTGGATCAAGTTTGAATTTCGTCGGATCGCGCCGAATGTCGTTCCACAATTTCAATAGCGGCGCAGTCGCGTTGGCTGCTTGCAAACGTTCCTTGAACAAGCCCGCCAATGAGCCCTCGACCGGAATGGGCACATAGCGTGAGCTGGCATCCTCGGCGCGAATGGACGCCGACGCGAGGGCCAACAAACCGGCAAGTGCGAAAGCGAAACGGCCCACGGTATGTCTCCACGATCGAACAACCCCTTGATTGTAAATTCACGGGCGCACCTTGGCAACAGCCCCCGCATGGCGAGCGGGGGGTGTCAACCCCCTGATTTTTGGTTCCGAGAAAAACATTGCTCCCACTGCGGCGTCACGGCCAAACAAGGCTGGGTGCGCTTACCCTATAATAATCTGTGGATTAGCACCAATCATCCCAAGGGCGCTCCATGCACTCGCTTCCTCGTTTGCTTTTCACAATGGGTGACGTCGCCGGCATTGGTCCGGAGATCATCGCCAAGGCCTGGCCCGAATTGGCCGCGTATTGTCAACCTATCGTGGTGGGCGATGTGGCCTGGATGCGGCGAGCGAACGCGGCCGTGTCGCATAGCCGTGAAGTGATCGAGATCGTTCATCCGGGCGCCGTGCCGCTGACCGGCGATTTTATTCCCTGTATTCAGGGGTCAGCCCAAAACCTTAATGATGTTCAGCCAGGCGTCATGTGTGCCGCGGGAGGTCGAGCGGCTTATGATTTTCTCTGCACTGCCATCGACTTGACGATGAAGAAGGAGGTATCGGGCATCGTTACTTTGCCGCTACATAAAGAAGGCTTGCATTCGGCGGGCCTCGAGTATCCCGGGCATACGGAGATATTGGCGGACAAAACCGGCGTGCGCGACTTCGCCATGATGCTGTACGCGCGTGGCCCACGCGTGCCGCACGGTTTGGGCGTCGTCCATGTCACCCTGCACATGGCGTTGCGGGATATATTCAAGAATTTGTCGACCGATGCGGTGCTCAGCAAAATCCGTCTGCTGAATGGCGTCATGAAACAACTGTGCGACCGCGCGCCGCGATTGGCTGTGGCGGCGTTGAATCCGCACGCCAGCGATGGCGGATTATTTGGAAGCGAGGAACGGACGCTGATCGCACCGGCCGTGAGTCAGGCACACGCCGAAGGTATCGACGTCGCCGGGCCGATTCCGAGCGACACGCTGTTCGTGAGGGCCGAGCACGGTGCTTTTGACGGCATCGTCGCCATGTATCACGATCAGGGGCATATTCCGCTCAAGTTGCTCAGCGGCTTAAAAGCGGTGAATATTACCTTGGGATTGCCGCTGGTGCGCACGAGCGTTGCCCATGGCACGGCCTACGACATCGCGGGACGCGGACTGGCGGAGCACGGCTCGCTGGTGGAAGCGGCGCGCGTGGCGGCATTATTGGTGGAGCGAAGAATTAGCAAAACACCCATGTAACTAACCACGCATAATGCTATTGGCCACCCTTCCAGACAACGATATTGCGGGCGCGCGCAGGAGGTGAATGACCTGCTGTAGGCCGGCGCGATCGTGGTTTTTGGCGAGCGTCATGCAGTCGTCGATCGCCTCTTCGAGAGCGTCAAGCCGGCTGCCGCCGCGCACGGATGCGGCGGCCATGCCGCCGGCCGCTTCGCCGACGTCCCGTGATTCCTTGCGGAGCGTGCTCTTCAGGTTGGCCAAGTTCGCCTTGATTTTCTTGTCCACGGAGGCGCCTGCGGTCATGCCGTGATCTTGCCGGTATTGCACAAGATTGGATCATTGCTCTTTCCCTGTAGCCATTCCGGATGCGCGTCGAATACATCGCGAAAGTACTTTGTGAGAACACCACGCTTACCCTTTCGCTTTGCCATGAGATTACTCCACGGAAAATAGAAACAGTGAGTACATTAGCCAACTCTCCGCGAGGGTTATTGTAGATATATGTTAACACTATGCAAGCGTCATTATCCGCTTACTGCACTGATGTTCCGAAAAGGTCTCGCGCCGTAAAGGAAATCTCGTCACCAGGCTCCGCCTGGTGACGCACTGTCCGGCAGGCTCCGCCTGCACGAAAATGGCCCAAGGGCGCGAATGTTCCCGGTAGTGTGGTCGGGAAGAAACGAGGCGGAGCCTCGTGAGCGGTGCGTGACCAGGCGGAGCCTGGTCACAGAAGAGAACTCCGCAGGTGCGGGCGAAGCCCGCGCTGAGTCCGACTCGGTAGGCGACTTGCCAGTTTATATACAATTGGAACATATGTCGGAGTTTCTTGAACGGATCACGGTGTTTTGCTTCGCCGCCAGCTATGGCGTGGCCCTGGCGCTGGAAGTATGGCATCTGCTGGCGCCGCGCCGCATTCTGCGCCTGATCGCGGTCGGTTTCGCCGCTGCCGGTTTGCTGGCGCATTTTGTCTATCTGGCCGTGCAGCCATTGCCTTTGGCCACGCCGCAAGGATCGCTGTTATTCTTGGCGTGGATACTGGCCTTTTTCAGTTTATCGGAAACGATTCACCATGCCCGTCAAGCGTGGGGCCTGTTCGTGTTGCCGCTGGTGCTGACCTTGATAGCGCTCTCGGTGCTGGTCCCGGCCCGCGCGAATCGGAACAGACGGTTTGGACCGGGCTGGCCGGCACACGCTTTTGGGGTTCGGTTCACGGGGTCTTGGTTCTCTTGGCAGCCGTCGGTGTGTGCATCGCTGCCATTGCCAGCGTGATGTATTTGGTGCAAGTGGCGCGGCTGCGCGCAAGCTCGCACCCGGTCAGGGGCTTAAAATCATGAGCCTGAAGCGCCTCGATGCCATGAATCGGCTGGCCATTCTCATGGCCTTTCCCCTATTGACGGCAGGGCTCATCGTCGGCGTCGCGTTGCAGTTTCACCAAGGATTCTTGCTCGCAGGCTGGGAAAGCCCCAAGATTTTGAGTGTTTTGGGGCTTTGGTTGGTGTTCGCCATTTTGCTGTATTTGCGCCATGGAGTCCATGTGCGCGGCCGCCAAGTCGCGCTGCTGACTTTACTCGCTTTCGCCGTGCTCATCTGCGCACTCTTGGCCCCCGTGCATCCGTTCGCGCACGGCGGGGGTGCGCCATGAATCTCCTCCTGCTTGGCAGCAGCTTTCACAGCACACCGATTGCCGTGCGCGAACGCCTCGCTTTTGACGGTCCCAAATTGACCGACGCCTTGACGGAAATCAACAGCCGTTATGGTTTTGAAGTCGTGATAGTAAGCACCTGCAACCGCGTTGAGGTTTATGCGGCCCAGGCGGACGGCAATAAGCCTCCCGATGCGGGGGTTTTAGCCGAGTTCGTGGCCGAATTTCACAACGTGCCGCTTGGGTCCTTGCAACCGCATTTCTATCACGAAGTCGGGCGCCGGCGCGGTGCGGCATCTTTTTCGGGTCGCGGCAAGCCTCAACAGTTTGATCGTCGGTGAAGGTCAAATTGCCGGGCAAGTCAAGCGTGCCTATGAGGCGGCCCACCAGCAGGGGACCGCCGGCGCCGTGCTGCACGCGCTTTTCCAACATGCCCATACGGTCGCCAAGCGCATTCGCACTGAGACGGGCATTGCGCGCGGTCACGTATCCGTCTCGAGTGTCGCCGTCGATTATGTGCAACAGGTGTTCGATCACTTTCACGATAAGACCATCCTGGTCATCGGCGCCGGCAAGATGGGGGAGTTGACGCTTAAGCATTTGCGGGCGCTCGCGCCGCAACGAATCATGGTGACCAACCGGAGTCCGGAAAAAGCCCTGGCCGTGGCGCAGGGTTGCGGCGGCCAGGCCATCCCGTGGGACAAGCTCGACGACGCGCTCGCCGAGGCCGACGTCGTGCTAAGCACCACCGGCGCTCCAGAGCCGATCGTGACTCGGCGCCGCTTCAACGACGTCTTGGCACGCCGCACGCAGGGACCAATCGTGATCCTGGACATAGCCGTCCCGCGCGATTTTGACCCGCGCATCCATGACGGCGATCGAGCCTGCCTATTCAACATCGATGATCTGCAGCGCATTCGCGCCAAACGTTGGCCGAGCGTCAAAAGCACTTGGCGCCGGCCGAGGCCATCGTGGCACAGGAAGTGAGCCGTTTCCTGGCTTCGTGGCAGCGGCGCCGGCACGGTCCGGTTATTGCCCGCTTGACGCAAGAATTCGAGGCACGCCGGCAAGCGATCCTGGCGCAGCTTTTAAGCAAGCTCAACGGCAAGCTTAGCGCCGATGATCGGGCCTACATCGAAGGCGCTTTTCGGCTTTTGCAAAATCAATTCCTGCATGGTCCAATCTCGGCGTTGGCCGAGGAAACGCCCGAAGCCGGCTCGCACACCTTGCTCGAAGCGCTACGCAAGATATTTCGCTTGCAAGAGTAGGTGGATTCGTGGGGCGGCTTTCGTGAGCCGTCCGGTCTGACGGCTCAGGAGAGCCGTCCTACACTTCAATCAAAGCGATCAGAATACCAGTGCGGCTCGTTTTTTCTGGGTGCCGACTTACCTATTTACGCCCGTGAGTAACCCGGCGGCATCGAGAGCCGCCTTCATTTTTTGCTGCTTCTCCGCGGACAACGGGTTAATCGGTGACCGGCTGGGGCCAATCGACAGGCCCATGAGCGACAGGGCGCTTTTGACGCCTCCCGGGGGTGTGCCCAGGTTCAGGCTGAGCCGCACCGGGCTGAGGCGAAGCTGCGCCGCCTTGGCGGCCGAGTGATCGCCGCGCATGAACGATTCATAGATGTCCACAAGAATATGCGGAGCGACATTGGCGGTGGCCGGCACTGCCCCGCGGGCACCGAAAATGAGGGCCTGATAAATGAGCGTGTCACGCCCTTGGAGGACGCTGAAACGGTCCGGCACGACGCGGATATATTCGTTGGTGTTCTGGAGATCGCCGCTGGAATCCTTGATGCCGAGGATGTTGGGAATCTCCGCGAGGCGGGCGACGGTGTCGATGTCGATCTTGACGCCGCCGCACGTTGCCGGGTTGTTGTAGAGAACCACCGGCAACGCCGTCGTCTCGGCGATGCGCCGATAATGGTCGAAGATTTCCTGCTGCGAGGGGGAGACGAAATAAGGCGTGATGACCGAGACACCGTCGGCCCCCTCTTTCTCCGCCACGCGTGTCAAGCGGATAGCCTCGCGCGTCGTTTCGGCCCCCGTGCCCGCCCAAACCGGCACCCTTCCGTGCACGTGCTCGACTGCCGTCGCGATGACTTGCTGTTTTTCCGCCTCGTCCAGGGCGTAAAATTCGCTGTTCGTGCCGAGCACAAAAACGCCGTGCACGCCGGCCCCAAGCAAGCGATCCAGAAACCAGCGAAACCGAGGCATATCGAGGTCTTCATTGCTCTGCATCGGTGTCGCAACCGGGGGAATGATGCCGCGGATTTGCATGGGAACTCCTAACGGATTTGGCGTGATCGCTCGTGTCATAATATACGGATCGTCTGAGCCGCGCCCGTTAGGAAGCGGCCGACTTTCAAGTTCCGGGTGTGACCGTTTTCTATCGGTCGCGGCTCGGATCAGGGGGCGGCACGTCACGGTCACCGCTAATCTTCGCCATGGCCCACGCCGCTGCTTCGCGAACCAACGGCTCCTCATCGTGGCATGCTTTTTCAAGAACGGGCAACGCGGCTGCATCGCCTTGATTGCCTAAAGCGATGGCCGCATTGCGCAACAGCCCGCGCCGCTTGCTACGCATAAGGGCGGTGCCGCGGAAGCGCCGGCGAAAGGCTTCCTCGGAAAGGCCCATGATTTCCAAGAGATCGAGCGCTTCCAGATCCGGTCTTGGCTGCAGGGCCGGCTCGTGACTGAGTGGGGCCTTGCGATTCCACGGACAGACTTCCTGGCATATATCGCAACCAAAAACCCAGTCGCCCATGGAGCCCCGTAATTCTTCGGGTATTGTGCTCCGCAGTTCGATGGTCAAATAGCTGATGCAGCGCCGCGCGTCGAGCACGCCGGGAGAAGGAAAGGCCTCCGTTGGACACGCATCGAGACATGCGGTGCAAGTGCCGCAGTGCTTGGCGCCGAAGGGTTCATCCGGTTCGAGTTCGACGTCGAGCAGTAAAGCGCCGAGCAGGAAGTAGCTCCCGAGTTTTTTGTGAATCAGCATGGTATTTTTGCCGAACCATCCCAGGCCGGCGCAGCGCGCGAAATCACGCTCCAACAGCGGTGCGGTATCGACGACGCCCCGCCCTTGCACTCCCGGCACTTGTGCTTGCACCCAGGCCAGCAACTCGTTGAGCTTGCCGCGCAGGACATCGTGGTAATCCTCGCCACGCGCATACGCGCGACTTTGCCGGTCGGCGGGCCCGGCTTGCCGCGCAGCGAGAGCGGTTGCGATGCACCGTCGAATGGCCCGTAGTTCAATGCCACCATGAGCACGCTTTTCACTTCCGGCAAGATGCTCGCCGGATGACGCCGCGCCAGCTCGTGACGGCCCATGTAGGCCATGCTGCCGCCGAACCCCGCGGCCAGCCACTTTTGCAAGCGGTCGAAGCCGTCGGCAGGCAAGGCTGGGGCAATGCCGGCCAGTTCAAAGCCAAGAGTTAGCGCCTGCTCTTTCAGGCGCTTTTTTAGCCGCATTAAAGCCACCACCTAAAGATAGTGTAATGCCCCGGGCATGCGGTTTTTCGTAAAGCCCTGGCACTGGTGCGCTCGCGTCCGTAAAATAGAATGCCAGCAAACCATTCGAGTCACTGGCACCGGCCCGCGCCGCGCCTCCCTTGGAGTTGCGGGTTAAACAGCAATTATCCCGCCTTCAGAAGATTATGCTAACTCCGCGGAAAAACATGGGTGAAGAAGCGCGAGTGCTGGGCGATTTCGAGCTCCTGGAAAAGCTAGGCGAAGGCGCGATGGGCGAAGTCTGGAAGGCCTATCAGATCAGCTTTGATCGCGAGGTTGCTCTCAAAATCCTCTTTCCCCACGTCGCCAAAAACGACAAGCTGGTTCAGCGCTTGCGCCGCGAAGGGCTGGCGATGAACTTGCTCGAGCATCCCAACATCATATCAGCCTTTGCGGTCGATGAAGCCGAAGGCGCTCACTACGTGGCCATGGAATACGTCGATGGCCACACGTTGCAAAAATGGCTTGACCGCCTGGGCCGTTTCGAAGTGGCGGATGCGCTGGCCATCGTCATCGACTGTGCCCGCGCATTGGAGTATGCGCATCACCAAGGGATGGTTCATCGCGACATCAAGCCGGAGAACGTGCTCATCGACCGGCGCGGCACCGTGAAGGTCGGCGATCTGGGCATGGTCAAGACGGTCGATGAGGGCATGGATCTGACGCAGACGGGGCACGCCGTCGGCACGCCGTGGTACATGCCGCTGGAGCAAGCCCGCAACGCCAAGGACGTGAGCGGTCAATGCGACATCTACGCGCTGGGCTGCGTGCTTTATGCGTTGCTAACCGGCGCACCGCCGTTCGTGGGCCGCACGATCGTCGATGTCATTCAAGCCAAGGAGATCGGCACTTTTCCTCGAGCACGCAGCATCAATCCCGAAGTTCCCGATCGACTCGATCTGATCATCGTCAAGATGACCGCGAAACTGCCCAAGTACCGCTATCAAACCTGCGCTGAAGTCATCAAAGATCTGGAGGGTCTGGGCCTGGCTTCTCCCACGCTTGGTTTCGTAACAGGCAAAGTCAAGCCAACCACCGGTCTCAAGCTCGACAAGCCCGGTTCAACAATCATCGATCAAGCCGGCGACGCCTGGTACGTGCGCGTTCACCTCGGCGAGGGGGACATGGGCGTGCGCCGGCTCACGAGCTCCCAACTCAAAAAAATGCTGGACGAGGGAACCATCGATCCCACCGCGCAGGCCAGCCGGCAAAAAGACGAAGGCTTCCGCTCCCTCGCCACCTTCAAAGAGTTCCAGGGGACCGCGTTCGTCAAGCAGTCGAAGAAAGGCGCCGACACGCAGACGGCCCGCTTTCGGACGATTTACAAAAAGATCGAGGAAAACGAGCGCAAGCGCGATCTCGAAGACCAAAAGAACTATCGCGAGCCTTCGTATTACTCCCAACTTTGGGCCCCGGGTTTTCTCATCGCCGCCGCCATCGCCGGAGTGGTGCTCTTCTTTTACATTTTCATCAGTCTGTTTTCGTAGACAAACACAAGAGGCTCGTTCATGAAAGCATGCTTCGTTGCCGTCGTTCTCACTACGCTCACCCTGGCGCCGCTGCGCGGCGATGGCCCAACGGACAACTTAGCCGACAAGGTTCGCCGCGTGCCGCCGCCCGGAATCAAGGTCCCCGATGCCGATCGACAAGTGCTGACCGAAGGAACCGAGCGTTTGGGGATCGAGATCAACGAATTGCGCAAGTCGCTCAAAGGCAAGCCGGCGCTACTGGACCTTCTCCCTGACGTGCAGATTTACCACAATGCCGTGCACTATGCGCTCGCCAACAATGAATTTTTCAGTCCGGGTGAAATAGCGGTTGCCAAAAAGCTGCTCGCGCAAGGCTTGGAGCGAGCGGGCCAACTCGCCAAGGGCGAATCTCCCTGGACGACGGCCACGGGTTTGATCGTGCGCGGCTACAAATCCAGGATTGATGATTCCGTGCAACCCTATGGACTCGTGGTGCCGGCGTCCTACAAGGGGACCGGGTTTCAAAATCGGCTGGACATCTGGTATCACGGCCGCGGCGAGAATCTGAGCGAGCTTAACTTCATCAACGGCCGGCAAAAATCTCCCGGTGAGTTCACGCCCCCCAATGCGTTCGTGCTGCATCCTTATGGCCGCTATTGCAACGCCAACCATTTCGCCGGCGAGATCGACACCTTCGAGGCCCTGGGCCATGTGCGCAAGCATTATCCCATCGACGAGAGCCGGATCGCGGTGCGCGGCTTCAGCATGGGTGGCGCCGCCTGCTGGCACTTCGCGGTCCATTATCCCGGCAGCTGGGTGGCGGCCGCTCCCGGCGCCGGCTTCGCGGAGACGCCTGAGTTTCTCAAGGTCTTTCAAAACGAGAAGCTCGAGCCGACCTGGTATGAGAAAAAACTTTGGCACCTCTACGATTGCACCGACTATGCCGTCAACCTGTTCAATTGCCCGACCGTCGCTTACAGCGGCGAAAACGATTCCCAAAAGCAAGCCGCCGACGTCATGGAAAAAGCGCTCGCTGCGGAAGGCATCAAGCTCGTCCATGTGATCGGCGCCAAAGCCAAGCACTTTTACACGCCGCAGGGCAAGGCCGAGATCAATCGCCGCATCGACAGCATTGTCGAATTTGGCCGCGATCCGTTGCCGCGCAAGATCATCTTCACCACCTGGACGCTGCGCTACAACCAGGTGCGCTGGCTGACGGTCGATGAGCTGGGCAAGCACTGGGAGCGGGCCCGCGTTGAAGTGGATCAATCCCCCGTCGGCGCCACGGTGAAAACCCAAAATGTCACGGCACTGACACTTGCCGTTCCCCCCGGCTATTCCCCGCTCGACATCAACGCCCCCACCACGGTGACCATCGATGGGCAATCCGTCAAGACCGCGCCGGTGCTTTCGGATCGCTCATGGACGAGCCATTTGCGAAAAAAGGGGGGCAAATGGGCGCTGGCGGATGCGGAAACGGGGAGTGAAGCCAAGGGCGGCGCAGACGGAATCGCGAAGACGCACGGCTTACAAGGCCCGATCGACGATGCCTTCATGGACCGCTTCATTTTTGTCAGGCCCACGGGCAAGCCGCTGAACTCGAAAGTGGGAGCCTGGGTGAGCGGCGAGATGGCTCATGCCGCGGAGCACTGGCGCCGCCAATTCCGCGGGGAGGTCATCGCCAAGGACGACACACAAGTTACACCCGAGGATGAAACTTCCGCCAATCTCATTCTCTGGGGCGATCCGAGCAGCAACCAATACCTGGCCAAAGTCGCCGACAAGCTGCCGATCCGCTGGACAGACGAAAGCGTCAGCACCGGAGACAAGAAATACACCGTCGATCATCATGTGCCCGTCATGATCGCCCCCAACCCACGTTCCCCAAAGAAATACGTGGTCGTCAACAGCGGTTTCACCTTCCGCGAATACGACTATCTCAACAACGCCCGCCAAGTTCCCAAGCTCCCTGATTGGGCGATCCTCGATGTGAACCAGCCGACAACGTCGCGCCTGCCCGCGGGAGTAGTGGATGCGGGGTTCTTTTCGGAGCGGTGGCAGTATGAGGGAGGGAAGAAGTGACGCGGTCGCCCCGCCAGTTAATCGCCAAATCGAGCCAGCGCCTCGGCCACGCGGCGCTCGACTTCGCCTCGTCCTAATATCGCCAGAATCTCAAATATCCCAGGCCCTATTGTCACACCGGTGACGGCGACACGCAGGATGTGGTTGACATCGCCGAGTTTTATTTGTCGACGGGTGCAGAAGTCCTTGATCGTCGTTTCCAAAGTCGCCACATCGAACGGCGTGGTGTCATGCATTAGTGCGGCCACCTCGCGCAAGAGATCGAGGGCCCCGGGCCTCTTGAGCCGCTTCTGGACGGCGGCGGGGTCATAGATCGGGTCTTGGAAAAAGAAGGAGCCGTAGACAAAAATGTCGGTGTAGACTTTGAGCCGATCCCCGCAAGCCTCGACCACCCTCCGCACTTTGGTGCGGGCGGCATCATCGACCATTTCGCCCACGAGGCCGGCGCGGCGGAGAAAGGGCAAGACGCCTTCCACTTTCGCCTCCAGCGGCAGTAGGCGCATATATTCGCCGGCCAGCCAGTGGAGCTTTTCCGGGTCAAAGCTGGCGGGGGAACTATTGACGCGCTCCAGGCTGAAATGCTTGACCATTTCGTCGCGCGGAATGAATTCGGTTTTGTCGTCGAGCGACCAACCCAGCCGGCCAAAGTAATTGACCAGGCTCGCGGGGAGATAACCGAGCGTCTCGTAAAACGCGACCATCACCGGATTGAGCGCTTCCTGGTTCATGATCTGCTCGTCGGTCCAATCGGCGGGCAGCGCATGGACGGCCCGCAGCTTGGCGACGATCTCCGGCGTCATGAATTTCTTGGCGTCACGCTTGCTGAGCTTTTTGCTCGAGGCGGGAGCGTTGACCACGGGGACGTGCGCGAATTGGGGCAGTTCATAGCCGAGCGCTTCATAAAAAAGCACTTGCACGGGGGTATTCGAAAGGTGTTCCTTGGCGCGGACGACATGGGTTATCTTGAAACCAAAGTCATCGACGACGGTGGCGAAGTTATAGAGCGGGCTGCCGTCGGGGCGCAAGATCACCGGGTCGCCAATGTTGTCGGTCTCGTTTTTGACAGGCCCGCATATCAAATCCTCGACCACCACGGTGCGACCGGCAGGCACCTTGAAACGTAGCGCCGCCGGGTCGGCCTCATAGAGGCGCACGCACTCGGCGGCGGGTGTCTCGCGATGTTGCCCGCGATGGACGTATGTCTTCTTGGCCGCCTCCGCTTGTTTGCGCTCGGCGTCGAGTTGATCTCGGGTGCGATAACACGGATAAGCTTTGCCTTCCGCGAGCAAGCGCAGCGCTGCCGATCGATAGAGCTCGCCGCGCTGCGACTGGAAATAGGGGCCGTAGGGGCCGCCGACTTCCGGGCCTTCGTCCCAGTCGATGCCGAGCCAACGGAAGCCATCGAGGATTGGTTGCAGCGCTTCGGGGCGATTGCGTCCGGCGTCGGTGTCGTCGATGCGCAGGATAAATTGACCGCCCAGCCTGCGAGTGAGCAACCAATTAAAGAGGGCGGTGCGGACGCCGCCGATGTGGAGATACCCGGTGGGACTGGGGGCGAAGCGGGTGCGGATAGTCAATCGCTCACCTTCGTTTCTTTGTCCTCACGGACGTGGGCACGACCTTCGACGAGGGTGAGAGTGATTCCCTCTTGCACGATCTTGCCTTCTTGATTGCTGATGGTCCGCATCCAGGTGATGATGCCGCGCCGGCCGCGTGAGCGCTCTTCCTTTTCCAGCACCTTAGTCTTGATGCGAATAGTGTCGCCGATATAGACGGGAAGCTTGAATTGCCAGTCGCGGATGCTGACGAACGCCAGCGTGCGCATAGGCGGCGCCATCATCCCCAGGCCGCTGCTGATGGCCCAGATGAGCAGACCATGGGCGATCGGTTTGCGATAAGCAGTCGTCTTGGCGAACTCATGGTCCATGTGGATTGGGTTGAAATCGCCGCTGAGACCCGCATAGTTGACGATGTCCGCCTCCGTGACCGTCCGCCCCAGGGAGTCCCATTCCTGCCCAACCTCAACATCATCGAAGAACAAATACAACTTCGGAAACGACATGTCGATTACCTCTGGGCCTGCGGATCAGCCCGCATCGCGGCACCGGCCGGCGAATCGGGAAGCAGCGGGATGGGCTTGTGCTGGGCCGTGTCCACGCTCACATAGACAACTTCCGCCTCGGTCACGTGCAACACTTCCGTGCCACGCTCCGCTTCCACGTCAATGTGCATCGTTATCGACGTTCGACCCAGCCGCAGGGCCCGTGTCATGAAACGCACGACATCGCCGACCTGGACCGGCTTCTTGAACTCGACGCGATTGACCGCCACCGTCGCCAAGTTGGGCAACGGGCCGCCCGCCTTCTGCACCTCACGGCGTGCGCCGATGGCCCCTGCCTGGTCGATATAGCTGAGAATCACGCCGCCGAATATGGATCCCATCGGATTGGTGTCGCGCGGCATCATCACCACCTGGATTGCCACGTAAAGCTCGGACAATGCGCGTCTCCGAAAGTTGTGCCCAATCCCACGCTTATGTTATTTGGCAGACTCATTTTGACCACAACGCGGCGGACCGCCGTCGAGCATTCCTTGGATGAATCCACGCGCCTTGGCAGCCCGCGTGGCGCACTCATCAACGGCGACATCGACGCGGGCGAACTTGGCCAAATCACATGCGGTGAACAACTGGCGCAGGAATTCCTTTTCGGGATCAGGCAGCGCCGCGCACGTCTGCAACAACTCAACAAAGTCCCGCGTCGTGCGCCGCGCGCCGGCAAGCGAAGCCTTTTTTCCAGATAACGGCGCAGCACGTTGGCCAATAAGACATGGAAGCGCTGAACATGATTGCGCTCGGGCAACCGTAATGCAATCAAGCGATCGAGCTGACGAAGTGCCCGCGTTTCATTAGCGCCCGCGCTACGCCGCGAGCGGCGCCGCCAATAGCGATACCCCAACGCCAGCGCAATTGCCGCGCCAAGGACGGCGCCAACACGCAACCACGGCCACACGTCTGCGCCTTCCTCGGGCGGCAACGCTTCGATGACGACCGGATCGCGCAATGTTTTGAGGTCTGGCGACCCAATACTCGTGCGCACCTGCACCAGCAACGGACGCCAGGCAATCTCTTGGCTTGCCGCGCCGTTTTCTCTGATGACCAGCGGCTCCAGCGCCAATGTGAGAGAACCAGGAGCTAACGGCTCCAGAATGAATGATTGCCGCCATCTGAGACGATCATTCCCCTGCTTTTCGCTAGAGGCAGGCGTCACTTGCAACAAGCGCCAGCCTGGTGACTTGGTGATTTTCTCCGGCGCTTTGGCAATCAGCGTCTTGCTGCCTTCGACCTGAAAAGTGATTGTGAGAACGTCAGCGAGTTCAATGGCGAAACCATCGGGCGTGCGCGGGCATCGATAAAAAGGCTCGCGGCGCCATTCCTTTCAACTACAACCGAGGCCGGCGGCAACGATGCGCCTCAAGGGCGAGCAACCAGACGACAGCCGCCAAATTCATATACGCGCCACATACCCTAACTCGCCCCTCGTCTCTCGCCGCTCATTTTATCGTCGCCGCCGTTCGCGCATCCGAAAGAATCGCGTCAGTGCCTCCAGATGATTGCCGTCCGTGGGCACTTCGATGAGGTCGGCGGCCGCCGACCGCGCCAATTGCTGAAGCGCCTCGATTCGGCCGGCGCTTTTTCGCTCCAGCGCCGCTTGAAATTCAGGCGACGACGTGTCGATGAGTAGGCTCTCGTCCGTCTCCGCGTCCTGCAATTCCACCAGGCCAATCGGCGGCCAGGCCAACTCACGCGGGTCTGACAGCGCGATGGCCACCAGGTCATGCCGCTTGGCGGTTTGCCGGAAAGCTTTGTCAAAATCGACGTCGAGAAAATCGCTCATCAGAAACAGGATCGACCGCCGGTGTAGCACCTTGTTGAGATAATCCAAGCCGCTGCGCAGGCAGGTGCCGCGCTCCCGCGGCTCGAAAAACAATATCTCGCGAATGAGGCGCAAGGCATGACGCGTGCCTTTCCGCGGCGGCACATATTTCTCCACTTGATCGCTGAACAACAATAGGCCGACCTTGTCGTTGTTGCCGATGGCGCAGAAGGCGAGCAACGCCGCCAGCTCGGCGGCAATGTCGCGCTTTTGTTTGTCGCGCGTGCCAAAGAGCAGACTGCGGCTCGTGTCCACGAGAAGCATCACCGTCAATTCCCGCTCCTCGATAAACCTCTTGACGAAAGCATGTCCCATGCGGGCCGTGACGTTCCAATCAATGGTGCGAATATCATCGCCCGGTTGGTATTCGCGCACTTCCTCGAAGGCGATGCCGTTGCCCTTGAAAATGCTCTTGTAATTACCCCCCAATATGTCCTCGACGGCACGCCGCGCCCGGATGTGCAAGCGGCGGATTTGGCGAATCAAATCGCGTGGCAGCATGACAACCCCTCAACCTATCTATACAGATGTATCCATACAGACGGGTTATGGTGATTCTGAAAGTCGAATGGACGGCAACCGTCAAATATCTGACCTATACTTGCGCGAAGTCCGCGTTCGCTCGCTTCGCGCAGCCTACGCTCCTTGAAGTGTACGCTCCACACAGGAAACCTGGCCATGCCAATGGTTTGTCCTCAATGCAATCGAAGTTTTGGGCAGCATATCAGTTGCCCGGAGTGTGGCGGGCGTTTGCTTTTTCAGGCCGGCATGACGACGGACGATAGCTCCGGCGCCGACGGTTCCCGCTGGCAGCAGACGCCCTGGGGTCGCATGGCGGTGGGACTCGTTCTCGCGCAAGGCTTAGCCTACGGCCTGCAGCAGTTCCTGACAGCCGGCTTTTTAGCGACCGGCGAAGAAGCGTCCGTCTGGACTACGCTGGGCGGCATGATTCTCTTCCAGTGCCTTCAAGGAGTTTGCCTGTTGATCGGCGGCGCCTTGTGCGGGGCGGGCAGGCAGCGGGGCATCCTCTATGGCAGCCTCATCGGCCTGGCGAGCGGGCTCATCTTGCTGATCTGGCAAAAGCCTGGAAGCACCGTGTCCACGGAAATCGCCATCTACGTTCAGCCGATCCTTCACCTAGCCTTCGGCGCCCTGGGCGGCTTCATCGGCACGCTCATATGGAAGCCGATTCCGCTTTTGCAGATCGTCGAACCGACGGGCGACAACCGAGCTGTGAACATCGCCGCGCCGACGTTGCCGTTCCTGGCCGGCCCCCTCCATCTTGGGCGCGTCTGTCTCGGCGTATTCGTGGTGGTCAACGGCGTCGTCTGGTCCAATGCCATCCTCAACTGGGTCATCAATGCCAGCCAGGGCAGCATCGAGATCAGGACACACCTGCAAGCTCAGCTTATCGGCTGGGAAGTCTGCGCTCTCGCGAGCTTCATCGGCGCCGGCCTCGCCGGCTCCAACACCTTCAACGGCCTCAAGCAAGGCATGTGCGTCGGCGTCGGCTCCAGCCTCATCCTCATTGGCGTCTTCTTCGGCAATCCCAAAAGCGTCCTGGAAAGCTCTCTCCTCACCATCATCGGCGTCATCGTCCTGACCATCATCGGCGGCTGGTTCGGCGCCCAACTCTTTCCACCTCTGCAAGCCGTGCGGCGGCGCAAACGCATTCTCACGGGCTGAGCAACTCTTGGGCGAGCGGGGGGCGTCAGTCCCCTGATTTCTTTCAGCGGTATACAATAACCAAGTGCATTAATCGGATCGGCCTCGATCCGAAAAACCGTTTTTCGACCGCGACGGAGCCGGTCCCAACATGAAACGGATTGCTGGGCTATCCCTTGTTGCAGCCATCGCGATGGCAACCCTTTCTGTCGAGCATGCCTTCGCCCAAGCAGCCGATCAACCAGTGCAGCGAACCGACGCCAACTCCAAAACAGCGCACGCACAGATGCTCGCGAACCTCAAGAAGGGACGCATCGACGTCTATTTCGCAGGCGACTCCATTACCCGCCGCTGGCGGGCCACGGACTATCCGCAATTCCTGGCGAATTGGAACGAGAATTTCTTCGGCTGGAACGCGGCCAATTATGGCTGGGGCGCCGACAACATCCAAAACATCTTGTGGCGCCTGAGCAACGGTGAACTCGACGGCGTCCATCCCAAGGTTATCGTCTTGCTCGCCGGCACCAACAACGTCGGCCGCACGCCCGCCGGCGATGCCAAGGTCTCCGACATTACCAAGGGCATCCAGGCGCTGCTGGCCACCATGCGCGAAAGCACCCAAGGCCACGATCATCGTGATGGGTATCTTGCCCCGCAACGACGGACACCAATCCAGCGGCGGTCATGCGGTCGATCAACAAGATCAATGACAACATCGAAAAACTCGCTGACGGCAAGACGATCCGCTACCTCAACATCAACGCCAAGCTGGCGGACAACGACGGCAAGCTCTTCGCGGGCATGAGCGAGGATCGCCTGCACTTGAGTCTGAAAGGATACCAAGTTTGGGCCGATGCCCTGAAACCGCTGCTGACGGAATTGCTTGAGCCACCGGCCAAGGAGGACCACGCGCCGCCGCCGACGGGGGATCCGAGGGCGGAGCGAAAGGGGGAAATAAGGTATCAGGACGGTCCCGACACGTTTTCGGGCTTTGATTCTTAATGAAGTTTGACAAATCGTCTGCGCCAGCGTACCTTAATCAAGCGCTGAAGAAATCCAACCGCGGAGCCAAACGGTGCCAAATACGCTCATTCTCGCCGCTTCTCGGGTGCGTCAGGGAACTCTTTTGCTTTACACTACTTCGATCAAGGTTCGCGAGCTCGTCCAGGAGGGATTCTATAGTGTCGAGACGCTCGACCCGGAGAACACGAACGACAAGGGTTACCAGCGGCTTCTCAATAGGGCTCGGGCTAAGAAGCTTGCCGACTACATCGTGAAGGGACAGGATAGCCAGGATGCCTTCCTCCCGACTTCGGTTTTCCTCGCTTCGGACAAGTCAATCCCGTTCGATGAGTCCAAGAATACCATCAATATCGACATTGCCCATGTGGGACCGTTCAGCGTTGTCGATGGCCAACATAGGTTGGAAGGATTAAAGATGGCGGCGGAGCGGGACGAGCGCGTTCTGGAGTTCGAGGTGGCGGTCAACATCGCAAGCGACCTTCCACCGCTCGCACAGATGTGCCACTTCCTGATTGTAAACACGACTCAGAAGAGCGTGGACAAGTCAGTCGAACAGCGCATTATTGCTCGGCTCAGCGAAGCGGTGGATGTCGACGATGATATGCCAAGCCTCCCGAAGTGGATCTTGAGCCTCGTGGAAAAGGGCGAAGTCGAGAAGGCGGTGAAATATGCTGACTACCTGAATGAGGCGAAAGATTCGCCTTGGTACGGCAAGATAAAGATGGCGAACAGCGACCCAGATGAGGCGACGATCAATCAGCGATCCTTCGTTAAGGCAATTGTCAAGTACGTCCTGACGGCGAACAATCCGCTGGCGACGATTGTGAAGGACTTTGACAAAGAGCGGAAAATCTTTCTGAACTATTGGAAGGCAATCGCGGCGGTACTCGACGATGGTACTCAGACCGTGCTTTACAAGTACAACGGCGTTGAGTTGTTCTGTAAGTTCTCAATCCCGTTTTTTATCAAGCTGCAGGACCGTGGCAGTTTCACCGTGGAGACAATGGAATCACTGCTACGATCTTGCTTCGACAACGTCGAAGGGGATTATGCCGGCGTCGGCCATCCTGACTGGTGGACGAAGGGCGGAAAGGCCAGCTTTCTGAATGCTGGGGCCATCAACATCGTCTCGCAGGAAATGGCCAAGGCATTACACAAGGCATCTGCCGCAGGAGCCATCGAGCTATGAAGTTAACTTCGCTCACTCCCTTGCCGGACAAGGTTGAACCATTTCACAGAAGGCGGGAACGGTTCATCCCTAGTGCAGCGGGATGCTACGTGCTGACGACCTTCGAAGGTGAGGTGCTTTACGTAGGGCTTGCGGTCAATCTAAGGCGGAGAATGAACGACCATTTAGACGCGGGAGAAAACCAACCCGACACAACAGGGCCGTGCTGTACTTGTTCCACTGGTTGGAGACGGAGGAAATGAACAAGGTAGAGCGAACGTGGCTAAACATTCATATCCAACATGAAGGCGTCATGCCGATCCTCAACCAGGTATTCTCGCCCGTGTCCACCTGATTTAAGTATCTTCGCACGAATAAAAGCGGTCACGAAAACATTCGGCAGGCACTCACGTCTGGCCTTCTTCGGCGTTCAACGCAATCCGACCAATACCGTGTTGCGCATCAAGCTCCCACTTGATAGAAGCCAATGCTTCTTTGAGGCGGGCCTTTTCAATAAAGCCGTGATCCACTAACGTATCCACGATATGCGTCGCAAGTTCTTCACTCGTAAATAGACAAGAAAATACAGAATCGTGCTTTTCCATTGCAAGCTCCTTTAGTGCCACTCCACTTAAGGGGTGTGAAAACCGCATCAATGGTTGAATTTTATCTTCGTGACCGCTGTTACGCCTGGCACGTTCACGTCGATGGTTGCTATGGTGTCGGGGCTATTGGTCATTAAAATACGCAACCCAACCGTTCCGCCACTCGGCAGGCGGACCAAGGTTCCTGGATAGGTTGACCCTGTAACCACCGTCCCTCCTTGAGAAAGTTGGTTGAACATCGCCTGAGCATTAGCCAACGTGGATCCCGCAACCTCTCGTATTGTCGCACTTGATCCTGCAACGCCAATGGGGTTGCCGCCCGGGTTCACCATGTTATTGATGGCCGACTTATTCATGTTTTTTAGTCGGCCTTTTTCGTGGTCGCCCGCGCTGAACTCGGGAAAACTAAGGGGACATAGAGACAAACGAAATAACGTTCGTGTCGACAAGTCGAACAGCCACTGTCATCCCTTCTCGCGGCGACCGGCTTTCACTGCCTTCAAAAAACTATTGAAATCAGATTCGTCGTCCCAAAGATTGGCACCAGCACCGAGCAAATGCTCGAACGTCGCCGTTCGGACGACTCCCTGTTTAGCGACCAATTCTTCGAGTCGTCGCCGCACTTCAAGCGCATCCTTCAAAGAAGCCGGAGCGGCTCGCGGTGTTTTTGATTTCATGGCATCATTGTCCTCCCTCGCAATGCGTAGATTTTAATCCGGCGTACGCAGGTTGTAAACGGCTCCTTCCCCCTTGCGCAAAAAGGAAAAGAAGGACGCAGTTTTGAAACAGCAATCGCTACCGGGTGCGCGGCGCGTGGCCGAGGTCCGGTATTCCGGGTGACGGGCATTGTTAACATCGGCCAATCAGGAGATCCCGTCGCTTGAGGCATCGCAACTTTCGTCGGCTCGGGCTTGCGCCTTTCATCTGCTTCCTTGTTGCACGCGGTAGCAGTGAGCAACATCAGGCCCCTTTGCTTTTTCTCCTTCGACTTTTGTTACTATGATAGCCAAACCGAGGAATCCAGACCCTCAAGCAGGAAAGGTCCGTTCATGAAGACTGGGCGAAATGATCCTTGTCCATGCGGCAGCGGCAAGAAATTCAAGAAATGCTGTCTAGGCAAAGCACGTGAGGCCGCCCCCGTGTCCCAGGACGCGCATCCGGTTGCGGTAGCGGCAACGGCGTCGCTTGAGCAACCGTCCGCCTGGCGCAAACCAGTGCTATCCAAGAATTGGGCTGCCGAGCAGCGTCCTCAACAGCGCGACCCGCTCCTACTGAAATGGGATGCGATCTGGAATGAATTCATGTCCCAGCATGGCGAGGCGCGCGAAGCCGTTTTTCTGCGGACGCTCGATGACCCTGAGCTGATGAGTGACGATGCGGCCTTCGAAATGCTGAGTGTTTTGCACGACGATGCCGCCGCGCAAGGCGAGCGCGAACGGTTTGCCAGGATGGTTCAAATCCTTGCCGAGCGCCGCCCCGAGGTGTACCAGGAGAGCGCCGATTCATATATTTCCTGGCAACTCATGGACGCCCTCGCCGAGGGCCGGTCCGACGTTCTGGGATTAACGGAAGCCTTGGCG
This sequence comes from uncultured Planctomycetota bacterium, assembly GCA_963750865.1. Lineage (GTDB taxonomy): Bacteria > Planctomycetota > Planctomycetia > Gemmatales > Gemmataceae > CAVVSQ01. The sequence continues at coordinate 347,434 of CAVVSQ010000001.1, read as the reverse complement.
GGCAAGGCCGGCCGCCATATCGATAGCCTCAATCGATGCCTGGCCGCCCTGGCATACCACGGACAACTCGTGCCTATCGTCGACGCCACGCGCATCGGCTGGCCGCTTGTGCGCCACTCTGACGACATCATGGACTGGGCCATCAACGAGTTCGCCGAGGCCGGTGTCTCCTACGAAATCTACGCCTACCTGGAAGCGACAGCTTGCCCCGATCCCGCGAACGGCGCGTTGCTCGAACGCATTCGGTATTTCATCGAAGAGCCCCGTTTAAGCTATGTCGCCGAGCATATTCTCGACCTGTCCGGCACTGCGGATGATCCCTGGACACTCGCGGACTTCACTTTGAATCCGCCCACAAAGCAAAACCGCCACGGCGGCTGGGACGATGAAGACGACGACGAGGAGGACGAGTCGCCGGAGGACCCGGGGTCGCATAACCTGTTCCGCTTGATTGCACAGTTCGTCGGCTATTTGCGTCGCGTGATGCAGGTCCCCTACCCGCGTGGGGAACTCATTCGGGATGCGCTCCACGCCTACTTCATCGAGCGACACCAAGGCAAGCTCAAACCACGACTTAGCATGCTTGATCAAGCCGTCTCTCCAAAGAAAAAACTGCCGACGCCTAGGCCGTCCCATCCCCTTTGCCCGGAGCGAGTCACGTTTGAGGTGTACCTGGCGCAAATGTTCGGCTTTATGTCAGCGCAATATCACAAGGCAGCCGCGTTGTTCGAGGTCATCCCCGCATGGCTGCGATTTCTGCATTCGAAGAATTTGATCACCGACGAACAGCGTGCTCGTGCTTTGGAGGAGTTGCGCCCATTGCACGCCGACCTCTTGAAGGCCTTCGAATCTTACACGGAAGACCCGACCCTGTTACGCTCCCTGAAAGGATGGCCCGGAGTTGCTTGAATGCGCCGCGATGAAAAGATTAACGAGTTGATCGCTCGGCCAACGGCGGCGGTCGCCGAGAAGGGACTGTTCGCAAGAAATAGACACGCCGAGTGTTATCAACAAATCGCCTTTCGCGGCGCCCCTCGCAAGAATCGCGTCGAAAATGATCTTGCCTTAGCCTTCTCAGGTGCCGTCAACTCACACCGGAAAGTTGGCGTGGCCGGGGTCCGTCTGATTACCGATAAATGGGGGTTCCATATGAAATGTATATCTATCCAACAACCAATGGCATGGGCTATTTGCATTGGAGAGAAAACGGTCGAAAACAAATCAAAGCACACCAGCTACCGGGGACCGCTCCTGATTCACGCCGGGAAAAAAAAGAGTGGATTAAGCAAGATCAAGAAACTATCGGGCTGGGGGAAATACAAAGATTTTTTCGCCTTCGGTGCAATAATTGGGATAGTCGATTTGAACGATTGTGTCAGTTTCAGTTCGTCCTTAGAAAGCAACGCACACGCTAACGGACCCATTTGTTATCTGTTAAAGAATCCCAGGTGGTTTGAGGAGCCAATCCCCTGCATCGGACAATTGGGCATTTTCAACCTACAAGACAATTTGACGGCCAAGGTTGAAGAGCAACTCCAAAAGCCGGTGCGGTCCATAAAGCTAGAGACAGATCTCTTAAAGGCAACCCGCCCGGCAGGAAGTGATCTCTGCTTTAACCAAGGATTTCATTATCTTGAAAATGGGCAAAACGAAGGCGCTTTACGGCGCCTTAACAAGGCAATCGATCTGGATCATTCAAATGCCAATGCTTACTGCTGTCGAGGCCTTGCTCATGGTAATTTAGGTAATGCCAAGAAAGCCATCGAAGACTTATCCCGGGCCATCAAATTGGACAAAGCCAAATCGTTTTACTATTTTCAGCGAGCACTTCTCTATCACGAGTCGGGGAAATGGGAGGAAGCCATTGAGGATTATTCCACCGCAATTAAACTGGACGGTCGTGTGCCAGAGCATTTTTTTGACCGAGGCCTCTGTTTTAGGGCCTTGAACCGACTGCCTGAAGCCATTTCGGATTTAAAAAAAGCAAAAGAAATTGACCCGGAGAGTGCAGAGGCGAAAGCGCTCGCCGGCATGTTTTTAGTTGAGTCAGGTGCGATAGCCCAAGGCATCAAAGACTTAAAGGAACTAGCCGAGCAGTCTCCCGAGGATGCAGAGCCAATTTATTACCTTTATTGGGCCTACAAAAAGACAAAACAGCAAGGTCTTGCAGAAAAGGCCTTGGAGCGCTTCAAAAAAATGAATGGCGACGAGGAAGGCGTTAAAAAATACCTTGCGGAAGTGAACATTGAGTTGTAAGAGACCTACGCTTTTCACAAGTAGTATGCAAATATGGCCAAAAAGACTTATACCTTTGATGTCATTTGCTCGTTCAATATGCAATTTACATTCACAGACGAGGAAGTTGAACCTTATTCTGATGGTGGCGAAACAGACATGGGAAGAGTATTTAGCTCAGAACTATAGAGTAAGTAACGTCGATGCGTCTGCGGAGTCGGATTCCTTGTTAGGTAGTGATGAAGATTAGGAAGGCGTTCCTGAGGAAACTTAAAGGTTGCGTGGTGCGCGTACGGGTGCGCGGCCGGTACTCCGCCCCCGGTTTGCTTGGGATTGGCGATGCCCGCAATGTTTAGCCGTCGTGTGGAAATATGGCAAGTATGGAAAATCGGGGTCGGAGTACCGACCCCGGCCACCGACCATTCGCCACCCGCGTAGCGCCAACATTCGTAGAACGCGCTTAAGGGCGAAATCGGTCGCCGTTCACCGCGCCGCGAAGTAATACATCGCCGGCCCGTCGAGGAGGGCGTATTCCGGTTCGGGCGGCCCTTCCGGGCCGTCGAAGGTTAGTAGCCGCAAAACGCCGCGATCATGGAGGCGTCGGAGGCCGACGTGAAAGTCCTTGACGGTCAGGCCTTCTTCTTTTTGCTTGACGGCGGCGAACAATTCCGACAGCGCGCATCTTTCGCCCAGCCCGTTGGCTTGGCGTTTGTCGAGATAACCGACCGCGTCGTGGGCCCAGGGGAGAGCGCTGGCGGCGCCTTCGGGAAGTTGCGGGCCGACTTTGTCCGCGCGCTTGAGGCTCTCGGCCACGCGCTCGGTCAAGAGGTCGAGCCGGGCGGCGATGGCCGTCACCTCGGCGGCTATTTTTTGGGTCAGCGCATCGAGGTTTTGACGCAGCTCGGCGATCCAGGCTGGAAGCCCGGCCTGGTTGGTTCGCAGGACGTCTTGCAGTTCCTCCATGGCGCGCTGCGGCGAATCGTGATCGAGCAAAAACGCGGTGCCTTGTTGGGTGACTTTTACCCACTCGGTCGTCGTCTTGCCTTTCGTTTCAGTGCGAATGAGTTCCAAAAGACCGTCGCGCATTGCCTGTGAAGCGATTTCGGCGTTGAGGCTGGTGCGGCCGGGGAACAGGCCGGGCAATTTGCCGCTGCGATAAAGGCGTTGCTCGCCGCCCAAAGCCGTGCCTTGGCGCAGGGCGTCGAGCAAAAGTTCGGTCACCTTGTCCATGGTGGTTTTCCATTATCTCCGGTTGCGATGCCGGCGCGGCGGCGGTTCGTCATAGGGCAGGAATTTGACTTCGTTGTCGATCGCGTCGTAGCACAGGAATTCCATGAATTCGGGAGACACATTCGCGGCATGCTTGATGTTGACCTGCTTGTCGCCGGCGGCCTCGATCTGGGCGATCTCCTTGCGTTTGCGGTTGAGCAGATAGAGCGCGACATCATCGTGCACGCGGATTTCGATGCGGCGCACGTGCTCGCGGTGGGCGGCCAGTTGCAAAAAGCGCATGACGTCGATGCTCATGCTTTCGCAGGTCTTGATCTGACCCGTGCCGATGCAGTGCGGGCAATCTTGATAGACGCTGCGCTTGAGTGAGGGTCGGATGCGTTGCCGCGTCATCTCGATGATGCCGAATTGCGATATGCGAAGGATCTTGGTGCGGGCGCGGTCGCGCTTGATGGCATCGCGAAGCGCCTTCTCCACGCCGCGGCGATGGCGCTCCTCGCGCATGTCGATGAAATCGTTGACGATGACGCCGCCCAGGTCGCGCAGCCGCAATTGCCGGGCAATCTCCTTGGCTGCCTGCAGATTCATTTGGTAAGAGGTTTCCTCGGCGTTGCCGTCCGCGCGGAAGTTGCCGCTGTTGACGTCGATGGCCACCAGGGCTTCCGTTTGGTCTATGACGATTGAGCCGCCGGCCGGCAAGGGGACGTGCCGCTGCTGGATGCGGGCGATCTCGGTCTCGATGCCGTAGCGATGGAACATCGGCTCGGTCGAGTCATAAAAGTTGATCCGGCTGGCGAAGCGGGGCATCACGATCTGCAGGAATTCCTTGGCATGCTCGAAGGCGTTCTTTTCATCGACGGTGATGGAGTCGATCTCGCTGGTGAAGATGTCGCGGATGGTGCGCGTGATCATGTCGCTTTCTTGATAGATCTCGCACGGCGACTTGGTTTTCTTGATGCGGCGCACCATCACCTGCCAGAGGCGCGACAGATAGGCGAGGTCGCGCTGGAGCTCCTTTTTGTTGCGGTCGATGCCCGCGGTGCGAATGATGAAACCGAGGCCTGCGCGGCGGCTTGAGGTCGTTGAGGATTTCGCGCAGGCGGCGGCGTGCCTCCTCGTCGATGATCTTGCGCGAGACGCCGATGCGGTTGAGGCCGGGCATGAGGACCAAGTAGCGTCCGGCGATGCTGATATACGTGCTCAGGGTCGGGCCCTTGGTGCCGATGCCTTCCTTGATGACCTGGACAAGAACTTCCTGGCCTCGCTTGAAGACGTCCTGGATCAGCGGTTTGGGCCGACCCATGCCGGCGCGTCCCATGGGACCGCGGCGCGGCCCACCGCTGGGACGGCGGTCGTCGCGGCGGTCGTCGCGCCTGCCGCCGCCACGGCGGTCATCGCGTCTGCCGCCGCGTTGGGCCGGCCGGCGGCGGGGGGCGTCCTCGTCGTCGAAGCGCGGTGCCGGCTCTTCGTCGGGCTCGTCGAAAGCACGCTCCAGTGATTCTTCATGGGTCTCTTCGACATCCGCGAATAGGTGCTCATCCTGACTCTCCGTTTGTATTTCGTCGGCTTGCTCGATGAAATCATCGTTGGCCGTCAGGCGCCTCGGAAAGGGGAGCGTCCTCGAAATGGTCTTCCGGTTCGGGAATCGGCTGCGTGTGGCGGGTCTCGGGCGCCTCCTTCGTTGGCCGCATCGAAAAACTCAGCTCTTCATCGGGCAAATCGCGGCGGCGTCTCGCCGCTGGTGCGGTGCTCGGCGGACTCCATGAGCCTGGGCCAATCGCGGGGCGGGGCGCCGCTTTCCGGTTCGGTGTGGCCGGCATCTGGAGCCGGCTTATCGGCGGGCTCTTCGTGGGGCACGGGCGCTTCGGAACCCGCCTCCATCGGCTTGTCGTCGCGCGGACGCCGACCGCGCCCTCGGCCGCGACCCCGGCGGCGCCCCCGGCTCGGCCCTTCATTCTCCCCCTCGGCATGCGCGGGTGCCGGCGCGGCTTCGGGATTGTCGGTCCCTAAGGACTCCCCGCCGCCGAGCAAATCGTGTTCGCGATTCCGCGGTTCGTGCAGCCGGCGCTTCGTCGATTACGGGTAGAACGTCGCTCAACGGGACATCGGTGATGGTTTCGAGCGGGCTGATTTCCGAATGGCCCGCTTCTTCTCCCGGGATGGGAACGTCGTCGTGCATACCTTCGCGGATCGTCCTCGAATTCAGGAGGCGGGCTACGCCGCGAGCGGCGCGGGCCTCGGTCGTCGCGGCTGCGCTCGCCGCGCCCACGGTCGCGGCCGCGCCGGCCTGGGCCGTCGCCGCCCTGCTCCAAATGGCGGTAATACGCCGGCTCCACATCGCTGACGTGCAAGAAACCGTTGCGGCCCACGCCAAAATCGACGAACGCGGCCTGGATGCTGGGCTCGATATTGACGATGCGGCCTTTGTAGATGTTGCCGACATAACTTTCGTGGCTCGTGCGTTCGACATAAAGCTCTTCGAGAACGCCGTCCTCCACGATCGCGATGCGAATTTCCTCGGGCTGGAGGACGTTGATGAGCATTTCCTTTTTCATGAGATCCTTTCCTGGGTTCTAGAATCGGGCAAGGTCGCCCGCGGCGGAGAAATCCGCCTTGTGTTTCGTGTACTGTTCAAGTGTCAAACGACATGGGCCCCGACGTCAGCGCCGTCGGACGGGCGGCTCGCGGCCGGCGCAAGTGCCGGTGGGCTGGTCGTTGTCAGTTCCTCGGCTAGCGGGCCGATGTCGGGCAGGGGTGCCGAGACTTCGTCCATCATCTCCAGATCGGCTGCGCTTGAAATAGGCGCCGCCTTCCAAGAGTGCTTCCAGTCCCAAGAGGCGCGCGAATTCCTCGGGCCGGGCGGTGCCGTTGGGCGTCACCCACACAGCCATGGCCAAGCAGCCATCGCGAACGTCGAGTTCGCTGAGATAAGGACGGATGTCGAGCCTGCGCGGTTGCGGGCGGCTGCGCTCGACCCATAGATGGCTTGCGCGAAAAGCGCTTCACAGCGCTGCCGCAGTTGTGGCTGGGAATTGGGGTCCGATTCGCCCGCTACTTCGCCAAGCGAATCACTAGGCAGCGGCAGTCGATAGAAAGCACGCCGCACGAGAGACGAGGATTTTCCTTCCAAACGGCGGGCACTCAAAAAAGTAAGGCCCGGGGGGGCCTGCGCGGCCAGACGATCATGCAGGTCGGCCGGATCGAGCGATTGCGTCAATTCGAGGTCGAGAACTTCGTTGCTTCCGGCAATGCCCAGCGCCAGGGACAGCGCGAAGACGATACGGGGTTGAGGATGAAATCCCTGGGTGTGCGCCAGCGGCAGGTCGGCGCGGCGGACCATGCGCTCGAAAACGTGCATCAGATCGTGATGGCTGACCAAGCGCAGCGAATCGATTTTGCGAAAGCGAAGGCGGTATCGGTAGCGGACGGCTGGAGCGGCAACGCCGGACTGCGGGATTGAAGGGTGTGGACTTCGCGGAAATTCAGCCACCATGGCCACCATCTCCCCGCCCTGGGCGAGGAGTTTACGGGCAGGCATCAGCGGCGCGGCAAACAGCATTCACCGCGGGCAGTGCATCCCTATGCCTTGGAAGATGAATCCTGACGGAGGCGGCGGTCGGCGCCAGTGAGCGCCGACCATGAGGGAAACATTCGCTAAACATTCTCGAAGACCACGCCGGCAGGGCTAGAAGCTCATGGTTGTTTGTCGAGCATTTGCAGCCGCTTGTGTTCGCGTGACTCTTGTTGGCGCTTTGAGTTTCCTTTACCTCAACTTACCACCTCAGGGAGGATTCGGCGGGTTTGTTCCCGCAAGTAATTGTTCACGTCGCGTGCGGTCTCGAGCCGCATCGCTTCTTGGGCAATCTGCTTGGTCTCATCAATGTTAATCGAGCGGATGATCTTTTTGATCTCCGGAATGTTTTGTGGCGTGACGCTCAGTTGTCGAAGGCCCATTCCCAACAATAGCATTGTATAGATCGGGTCGCCACTCATCTCGCCGCACACGCTTACGTCGACCTTGTGCCGCCCGGCCGCCTTGATGACCATCTCGATCAGCCGCAAGACCGCCGGGTCGCCTGGGCTATAGAGCGACGCCACGGTTTCATTGGTGCGGTCGGCGGCCAGCGTGTACTGGATCAAGTCATTGGTGCCGATCGAGAAGAAATTGACTTCGCGGGCAATCTCCTCCGCCATGATCGCCGCAGCGGGGACTTCGATCATGGTGCCGACCGGCATTTTGCGGTTAAACGGAATGCCGTCTTCCTCGAGGTCTTCCTTCACTTCCGCGAGGATCATCTTGCACTGTCTGAGTTCGAGCAGCGTGCTGACCATGGGAAACATGATGCGCACGTCGCCGTAGGCACTGGCTCTAAGGATGGCACGCATTTGCGTTTTGAACAAGGTCAAATTCCGCAAACACAAGCGCACGCTCCGCAAGCCAAGAAACGGATTGCGCTCCGGATGAGAATTTTCCACCTGATTGGCGAACTTGTCGGCTCCCAAGTCGAGAGTGCGAATGATGACGGATTTTGTTCCCAAGGTACGTGCGACCGTCAAATAGGCGTCGAGGTGCTCGGTCTCCGTGGGGTCCACGGTTTTGTTGAGATACAGAAATTCGGTGCGATATAGACCGACGCCATCGGCGCCGCGGTCGAGGCAGTGCTTGGCTTCTTGAGGAAACTCGATGTTGCCCATCAGCAGGATGCGTTTTTTGTCCTTGGTCTCGGCGGGCAAGTCGCGCAATTCGTTGAGCCGCGTGGAGAAAGTGCCGAAATTGCGGCGGGCGGTCTCGTGGCGTTCGCGAGTCTCGTCGTCGGGATTGAGGATGACGACGCCGCGATTGCCGTCGACGATGATCTCATCGCCCCCGGAGACATCGGAAAGAAAGCGGCCGAGGCCGACGACGGCGGGGATTTCCAAGACGCCGGCCATGATGGCGGTGTGGCTGGCGCGGCCGCCGGCCTCGGTGGCGAAGGCGTGCACCATTTTGGGATCGAGCGAGGCAGTCTCGCTCGGGGTCAAGTCATGGGCCAGCACGATCACTGGCTCCGTGAGTTGGTGAAGCGGTTCGCCGCGGCCGCCCACCAAGTTGCGCATGATGGCTTTTTCGATGTCGATCAGGTCGGCGGCGCGGGTGCTGAACTTGGATTGTTGGATGCTTTCGAAGGCCTTGACGTGCCGGCGCATGACGCGGCTGACGGCATATTCGGCGGAATGATCCTGCTCGCGGATGAGGATTTCGATGTCCTGGGTGAGCGCCGGGTCTTGGATGAGCAAGGCGTGGGCGGCGAAGATGGCGCCATATTGCTTGCCGAGCTTGGCGTTGATGGCCTCTTGATTGGCGCGGGCTTCGAGGGCGGCGGCTTTGACCGCCTCGCGCAGGCGGGCGACTTCTTCCTTGCGCTGCTTCTTGTCGATGAAGCGCTGGGGGATGCGGAATCCTTCGGTGTCGACCACCAGGGCCGGCCCGATGGCGACGCCGGGAGATACCGGAATGCCGCGTTTGATTTCCATCGAAAGGATCAATCCGTTAAGAGTCAGTTCATTGGCGAACAGGGACAATTTTCCGTGCTCGATGGGTGCCACGGGCAGCTTATCTGCCCGTGCGAGCCTGCGTGCGAAGGGTGCCACGGGCAGCTTGTCTGCCCGTGCGAACCTGCGGCAATCTGTCGGTCTAGCACGGGCAGACAAGCTGCCCGTGGCACCCGTGACGCCCTTCGCATCCGTGGCACCCGGCCAATTATTCTTCCACTGATGTCTTCGCGAGTACGTCCCAGAGAGCATCGAGGGCTTGAGCCGCGTCGGGCCCAGCCACTTCCAGGGTCAACTCTGTCCCTTGCTCAGCCGCCAAGCCCAAAAGCCCCAGCGGACTTTTGCCGTTGATCTTGGCATCGCCCGGCTTCGCCAAGTAAACGTCGCTTTGGAATTTGTTGGCGGCCTCGACAAAGGCGGTAATCGGGCGCATGTGCAAGCCCTGAGGGTTGGCAACCGTGAAGGTTCGCCTAAGAGGTTCGCCATTCATGGCAACATATCCAGTCGAAAAAAGGACGAGCACTTTCTAGCCGTTTCACTTGGAGCGTTCGGAAAAAAAGGTAAAACGCGGGGCTCCTCTTCAGTGTTCTTGGTCTTCCAGCAAACCCCAGATCATATCGCGGTTCGCGGCCTGACGCAGGGAGCGCACGAAGGTGTCGTCGCGCAGGTTGCGCGAGACGTTTTCCAGGGCGCGGAGGTGATCGCCGGGGCGGTCTTTCGGCGAAATCAGCATGACGAACACGTGCACCGGCTCGCCGTCAAGGCTTTCGAATGGCACGCCCGCACGCGAGACGGCGACAGTGCCGATCAAGCGGTCGACGCTGCCATGCTTGGTGTGCGGAATGGCGACGCCGCGGCCGATGCCGGTGGAGCCGAGCAATTCGCGCCGCAATATTTCCTTGACGACGTCTTCGGAATCAGTCCCTTTGAAATAGCCTGCCTGACGCAGGTTCTCGACCATTTCCCGGATGACCCCCTCCTTGGTGGTGGCGGCCAGATCCGCGGAAATGGATTCTTTCACGACGAAATCGCTCATGCGCATGACGTATCCCTCAGCCCGTTGAAGAGGGGACGGGACCGGTGTCCCCTGATGAGATGCGGAGTCGTGCCAGCCTGAAGTTGAGCCTGGTCCTTGCTCGCCGCGGACTCTCAGGTTTCGTCCCCAAGGTCCGGAGTCTCGCCGCCAACCTTGCCGGTCGCGGGGGTGCGGCGGTGATCTTGGATCTTTTCCTTGTACTTCCTCACTTGCTGCTCCAGCTTGTGCAGCACCAGATCGACCGCGGCCAGGATGTCCTTGTTGCGCTCGCTGGCCACGAAGTCGTGCTTATGCTCGGCCGAGACCAGGAACTCGACGAGCGTATCGTCTTCCTTGAAATCGACCAAGACCTCGATCATGGTGAGGCGCTGGAAAATATGCAGCAGTTTTTCCGCCTTCTCGCGGATGAACTGTTGATTCGCATCACTGAGATGCCCATGGCGAGCCGAAATCTTGATCTGCACGGACGATACTCCTTCGTTCCGAGAAGGGAAAGTTCCCGGTGGCTGCGGCGGTCGAGTCCAGGAATTTTAGTTGCCCTGCGGCACTTTCTTCAATGGCGCAACCTTTTACAATAGGAGCCTGAGGCAAATTAAACGCCTTGAATCGCTCGATTAGGCCACCGGCGCCGGCGAACTTAATTCAACAAAGGGGGCAGCGGTGCAAATTCGCAAGCAAATCACGGTCTTTTTGGAAAGCAAACCGGGCCGGCTGGCACATATTCTCTCCGAACTCGCCCGTCAAAAGATCAATATCGTCGCTCTCACCGTCATGGACCGCCACGAGCACGGCGTCTTGCGCCTGGTCACCGATGACGAGGCTCTCACCGCCAAAGTCATGGAAGGAGCCAACACGCCCTTCACCGAGTCCGATGTCTTGGCCGCCGAGCTGAAAAACCAGCCGGGGGCGTTGGCCCATGTCTGCGAGATCCTCGCCGCCGAACACATCAGCATCGAATATGCCTACTGCTCCTCGGGCGGCCGCAACGGCAAAGTGTTCGGGATTTTCAAGGTTTCCAACCTGGAGAAAGCCCAAAAAGTGCTGGCGCGCCCACCAACAACCGCAAGGCCGAGCGCCGCACCCTGCGCGATCAACGCGTTTATCGGCGCGTAAAGGGCCGAAATTCCCTCTTCACCCTGGCGGCGATCCCTTCTACAATAGCAGTTCTTATTTTCCAACGGGTTTTTTCAATCCCGGGCGCAGGGTCGCCTCGTGGGTGGGAGGGAATGCGTGGCAATTGTGCAAGTTCAGGATTTGATCGAGTCGGGGGTCCATTTCGGGCATCGCGCCAGCCGCTGGAATCCCAAGATGAGGCCGTTCATCTACGGCAAGCGCAATCTAATTCACATTATCGACCTCAAGGAAACCGTCCGAGGTCTCTTGCGTGCCTACCGCTTCCTCGCCAAGGTCGCCAGCCGGGGCAGCCTGGTGTTGTTCGTGGGCACCAAGCGGCAGGCCAAGGAAGCCATCGAACGCGAGGCGGCCCGCTGCGGCATGCCTTATGTCAGCGAGCGCTGGCTGGGTGGCACGCTGACCAATTACCGCACGATTCGCGATCGGCTCAAGCGCCTTCACGAGCTCGAAGGCCTGTGGTTGCCGCCGGGGACAAGACGAGCCCCGCGGACATGAAGGCATACATGAAAACAATGCACAATGAATCCGGCAAGCTGGAGCTTTCCAAGGCGCCGCCCAATTCGGCCATCCACGGCTACAGCAAAAAGATGGTGGCCACGCTCAACCGGGAACTTTCCAAGATTACCCGCAATCTTCAGGGCATCCGCGAGATGAACCGCTTGCCCGACGCCATGGTCGTCGTCGATCCTAAGCGCGAGGACATCGCCGTCAAGGAGGCCAAGCGCATGGGCGTGACGACGGTGGCGCTCATCGACACCGACAGCGACCCGGATAGCGTCGATCTCCCGATTCCGGGCAACGACGACAGCATTCGCTCCATTGAGCTCATCCTGGCTAAAATCGCCGACTCCGTGCTCGAGGGCAGGGCCTCGCTGCCTCCAGACACACCGACTGCCGGCGGTCGCGGCGGCAGCCGAGGCCCGGCGAACCCCAGACCCGTGGCCGCTGTCGTTTCCTAAATCAACTGGTTAGCCGCGACGCGCAGCGGAGCGCGAGGATCAACCCCGCGCTCCGCTGCGCGTCGCGGCTAACCATGTCAATAACCATTTTTCGAAGGATAACTGATGAGCATTACCGCCACCGATGTCAAAACGTTGCGGGACCGCACCAACGCGCCCATGATGGATTGCAAAAAGGCGCTGCATGAAGCCAATGGCGACATGGATAAAGCCATTCAGCTATTGCGCGAAAAAAACGCCAAAATTCAAGTCAGCAAAGGGGACCGCGAGGCCGCCGAGGGACGCATCGCCATCTACATCGACCCGGTGAAAAAGGTCGGCGCCATTCTCGAAATGCGCTGCGAAAGCCCCCCGGTCGTCAAAGCCGACCATTTCATCAAGCTGGCCAACGAGATCGCCAAGCAGGTTGCCGTGCAAAACCCCGCGACGGTGGAGGACCTCATCAAACAACCGCTCATCGACGAGCCCAAGAAAACGGTCAACGACGCGATCAGCGACGTCATCGGCCTTATCCGCGAAAACATGAAGCCCAAGCGGTTCACGCGCTTGACGGGCCTCTTGGGCGAGTACACCCATCACGACGGCTCGGTGGGCGTGCTTCTGCAAGTGGAGGGCGAAAAGGCCGACCCGCAACTATTGCGCGACATCTGCATGCACGTTACGGCCAAGAATCCGGTCTCGGCTCGGCGCGAAGATGTGCCGGCGGAACTGATCGCCAAAGAACTCGAAATCGCCAAGGCGCAGGCGGCCAGCACGGGCAAGCCGGCGAACATCGTTGACAAGATCGCCGAAGGCAAAATGAAGACGTGGTTTGCCGAGAATGTGCTCGTCGAGCAGCCGTTTGTCCGTGACGAAACCAAGACCATCGGCGACCTCCTCAAAGCCGCCGGCCTCAAGATGAGCCGCTTCGTTCGGTATAAAGTCGGCGAGCTCAGTTAATTGCCCTGTTCGTTCTTCACAAAGGAAAGTCGCCGTCGGACGGCTCGGGAGAGCCGTCCCACATTTTGTGCGTTGGTCAATGTGCTAAATATGACTTCACCTGCTGAAACACTCCGTCAAGCATCGCTTCGGTCAGTCGGCCGGTGAACGTGTTTTGTTGGCTCGGGTGATAAGAACCGACAATCGCATAGGCGCCGCACTCCCCACTCGCGCCGTGGCCGAAGCGCGGCTTGCTCGCCTTAGAGCCAGTCTTTTTTTGCCGCAGCGTGCGCCAGACGTTGTCCCAGGCAAAGCCTCCCAGACACAAAATAACGCGGACGCGCGGAAGCAAGTCGAGCTCAGCGGCGAGATAACCCAGGCAGTTGTCGCGTTCCACGATGGTCGGCTTGTTGTCGGGCGGGGCGCAGCGCACGCAAGCGGTGATGTAACAGTCGCGCAGTGCCAGCCCATCGTCACGGTGCGTCGAGGTCGCCTGGTTGGCAAAGCCCGCGCGATAAAGGGCGGCGAACAACCAATCGCCTGAGCGATCACCTGTGAAGACGCGCCCGTGCGATTGCCGCCATGCGCCGCCGGCGCCAGACCGCAGATCAGCAACCGCGCCGCCGGATCGCCAAAGCCAGGTATCGGCTTGCCCCAGTATTCCTCAGCGCGATAGGCCGCACGTTTGTCGCGCGCGACCTGCTCGCGCCAAGCCACGAGCCGCGGACAGCGTTCGCAGGCGATGATCGTCTCTTGAAGCTTTTGTAGAGTGATCGTCGGCATGGAATAAATTTGATGGCTGAGAGGTAGCGGGTTCATAACGCTTCGCTCTTATCTTTAGTCACCCCTAGTCCCTCTCCAGCCGCACGCAGCGTATTGTGCAAGAGCATCGTGATGGTCATCGGGCCGACGCCGCCGGGGACCGGGGTGATGGCGGAAGCGATTGGCGCCACCGCATCGAAATCGACGTCGCCGGCCAGCTTGCCGTCGGGCAAGCGATTCATGCCCACGTCCACCACCACGGCCCCCTGCCGAACCATGTGGGCCTTCAAAAACCGCGTTTGACCAATCGCGACCACCACGATGTCGCCTTGCCGCGTCAAATCCGCAAGATTTTCACTCCGGCTATGGCAAATGGTCACCGTCGCATTGGCGTTCTTGGCTTTTTGCATGAGTATCAGGGCGAGCGGTTTGCCCACGATGTTGCTACGGCCCACGATCACCACATGGCGGCCTTCGATGGGGACATTGTGGCGCACCAAAAGTTGCTGGACACCGAGCGGGGTGCAGGCGAGAAAGCGTGGCCGGCCCATGGTGAGCAGTCCAAGGCTGAGCGCGCCGAAGCCATCCACATCCTTATCCGGCGCGACGGCGTCGATAACCGCCGCTTGTTCGATTTGTCGAGGCAACGGCAACTGCACCAGAATGCCGTGAACTTGGCGATCACGGTTGAGCTCGCCTATCAAGTGCAAGAGCTGCGCCTGTGTGGTTTCCTTGGGCAGCGCATGGAGCCAACTCTCGATGCCCACTTTTTGACAGGCCGCACGCTTGTTGCGGACATAGATCTGACTGGCCGGGTCATCGCCGACCAAAACCGCCGCCAAGCCCGGCCGGACTCCGGTGCGCTTAAAAAGGGCGTCCACCTCGGCGGCAATTTCCGCCTGCATCGTCTGCGCCAGCTTTTTCCCATCGAGCAAAACTGCCATCGGCCTCTCTCGGCGAGCGGGCGGGCGTCAGCCCCCTGATTCTTCTAAGTCCCTGATTCTTCTAAATCCCTGATCCTTCTACTATTATTCCCCGGCTTCTTGGACAGAGCGCATAAGCCTTGGGTCCGATTTTGAATCAGGGGGCTGACACCCCCCGCTCGCCATTCTCCCCGAGAAGGGGCGTGCTCGGCCCTATTTTAGGCGGCGAGCCGACATGATACCCGTGGCTTTCGAGCACCTTGGCAAACCGATCCCCGGCGGCGCTGGCCGCTGGCGAATCGACGCCGGCCTGGGCGATAGCGGAATACCAGAAGCGCTGGCGATCGCGGGGAGGCAAGGCATTCGGATCCTGGCCGACTTCGCGCACGACTTCAGGATCCCAGCGCGTCTTTTTAAGCCAACCGGCGACTTCACGCCAACCCAGGCCGGCGGAAACCAACGTTCCATCCTCGCGAAAAATGCGGCGCCCGATCAAGACATGTACAAAACCCAAGAAGTGGCCTTTGGTGATCCCTTTCTTCTTCAAAAAGTCAAAGAACATAGGCAAAGCATCCATAAGCCTCTATCCATAAAGGGCAACGCCCCATAAACGGGCGATTGTTATCCAAGTTAACTTCCTTACCTATTTTATCAAACGCCATTTTTTTTACCAATCGGTATATTTGGGCTTTTGATAATTTCTCCGTAAAATTGCACCGGTTTCGCGATGGAGAGATGCCACATGCCCTTCCCGCTTTTCGACCGGTCGCGGCTCCGGCTACGACCGTTGGCCGAGCGCGTCCACGACCTCGATCTTTCAAGCGTGTTGTCGCTCGATGCCACGCTGCCGGCGTTTAACCATGCCGCTGTGCCGGTGTTAGGCCAACGCCTCGCCGAGGCACGCGCCGGGGTGCCGCGCATCGTTTTGATGGGAGCACATGTGCTCCGGGCCGGCGTATCGCGCTATTTGATCGAGATGATGCGCCGCGGTTTCATCAGTCACCTCGCGATGAATGGCGCCGGGCCGATTCATGACTGGGAGTTGGCCCTCATCGGCGCCACCACCGAAAGCGTCGCGCGCTACATTCAAACAGGTGAATTCGGCCTTTGGCATGAAACAGGCCGCATGAACGACGTCATCCGCGACGGCGCCCGCGCCGGCCTGGGCCTCGGCGAAGCTCTCGGCCAAGCGATCCTAACAGGCGACTTTCCTTACAAAGACATCAGCGTTCTGGCTCAGGCGTCCGCCCTGGGCATCCCGGTCACCGTCCACGTCGGCGTCGGCTACGATATCATCCACGAACACCCCAACTGCGACGGCGCCGCCCTCGGTCAAACCAGCTATCAAGATTTCCTGGCCTTCACCGAAGGCGTCACCAAGCTCGAAGGCGGCATCGTCTTGAGCTTGGGGTCAGCGGTCATGGGGCCGGAAGTTTACCTCAAGGCATTGGCGATGGCGCGCAACGTGGCTCATCAAGAGGGCGCTCCATACGTCGTTTCACGACTGGCGTCTTCGATCTCATCGCGCTCGACGATGACATCCATCGCCAGGCGCCGAAGAGCGACCCTCGCTATTATTATCGCCCCTGGAAAACGATTTTGGTTCGCACGGTCGCCGACGGCGGCGAAAGCTTTTACGTGCAAGGCGATCACCGCGCCACCGTGCCGCACTTGTTTCACGCGGCGCTTACTGCGTGCGCGGCTCTTGATGTGACCTCGCGATAATATGCTCGGCCGCCGCGGCAAGATCGTCCAGCACCACGACGTCATTTCCCAAATGCGCCATCGCCTCGCTCAGATCGTGTCCGCTGCGCACGAGAATCTCTCCCAGGCACCCGGCGTTGCGCCCAGCCAAGATGTCGCTCACCGAATCGCCGACAATCCACGATTGCGCCAGTTCCAAGTCCAGTTCCGCCGCGGTGCGCAGCAGCATTCCTGGCCCCGGCTTGCGGTCGGGATGCTCGACCACCGTCTTGTCGTTACCCAGCGGGGCGAAGGTGCAGCAATAGAGCCCGTCGACGCGCGTGCCTGCCTCGGCGAGCTGGCGGTGCATCTCGGCATTGACCGTCGCGAGTTGATCTTCGGTCAAGAGGCCTCGGCCGACCCCCGCCTGGTTCGTGACCACCACGCAGACAAAACCGGCGTGGCGCAACTTCTCGAGCGCAGCCGCGGCTCCCGGCAATAGTTTCACTTGTTCGGTGCGCGCCGGGTAGCAGCGCTCCTCGATGAGCGTGCCATCGCGATCCAAAAAAACGGCTGGTTTTCCCAAGCTGGCCTCGGGCGGCTATCGACCGACATGAATGTTTCTCGGCGCCGCAGCCGCTTCGCCGCCGCCGATATCGGTCGGTGCATAGGCTGGTTGTGGCGCCGGCGCTTTCTTGGCGATCGCCTCGGGGCGATCCACGTCCGTGCGTAAGTTGCTATCAGCGCACCGTCGTGTCAGCGTCGCCGACGGCGGCGCCCCGTGAGGCGTCCACGGAAAAAAGTCCCGAGCCGCGCTGTAACGCATACCCATTGCTGCGTATGTAAAACTCCACCGTGGACAGCGGGTCGACTTTCACATCGACGTCCGCGACGTTAACGTGGCCGGCGCCTGTGGCGAGGCGAATTTTTACGCTCTGCACCGTGAAATCCTTGTCCTCGTTGCGGAGCGTGCAGCGTATGCCCTGAGGGGTCGAAACCATGTTCAATTTAAAGACCGACGCCTCGGCACCCATGAAGGTTGTATGAAAGGGCTCCACGGGTGGTTTGGCGGGCACGACTTCCGCACAGCCGGCCAAACCGAGCACAAACAGGACGAGGGTGACAGTGACGCTCTTCAACATGGCAATCTCCAGGCGCAGCTTGTCCTCAGCAACCCTAGGCCAAAAAAACAGCACTGTCAATCGTTGGCGCTGTCGATTTGGAGAGGTGTCGAACGACTATTCCATGTCCGCTGAAATTTGACGCCGATGAGGAGGCAGCCATGAAATATCACGAAAAGCAACTTGACGCCTGCCACGACTACGCGGAGGAGGCCATTCCGGAACGCGATCCGGCCTACCGCCTGCCCCCCGGCACCGATTACGAAGTGCGGACGATTGAAGCCGTGTCCGCGGAAACACGTGTGAGCCTGGCGCGGCGTCTTCAAGAACTTGGCATGAGCCGTGCCCGAGCGGCGTTCGTCGTCAGTCTGTGAGACCGGATTGCCCGAAGTGGTTGGGATTCGGCGCACGCCACGGAAATCCACAATGACGGCGCGCCTGCGGCATGGTTCACTCCTGCCTCCGCCGGCCGCAACGATTTTGACGCTTGCCGAAACGCCACCCTGCAATTTATACTATTCCCCACTCCGCGACCCCTCCGTCGGCCGGCACCCCGAGCAGATACGCCCTCAGTCGCAGTTCGGTAGTTGCCCCGGCGAGCCTCCGGCGACAGCTTGCGTTCCGGGGAGCTATTAGGGACAACTCAAAGTAAAGGAGAGACAACGTGAATGACATGAAACAATTTGATATAGGAAGCTTCTTTTCCAATTTGAATGACGATGAAAAGAAGCTGGTAATGGAAAGGATGAATAAAGAAACCTTTTCGATGGGCGAGTATGTATTTAGGGGAAATGACTCCGGTGAAAAGCTTTACGTCGTGGAAAAGGGAACCGTCTCTCTCATTAAATCCATTGGATCCGACTTGGACAAAACGGTGCTCATCGCCCCTGAGGGGTCGATATTTGGCGAGTTCAGTTTCATAGATGGTCGCACCAGATCTGCTTCCGCCCTGGTAACGGTTGACACTGTCCTTCTGAGTCTGGATCGTAAAGGTTTTGATGCCCTGAATCAGCAATTTCCGGCAATCGGAACAAAATTGTACAATAACCTGCTTCTCACTGTCACGCAGCGACTCCGGAGAACCAGTGAAGCTCACTGGAAAACAATTGAAAACGTCATAAAGCACGAGAAGGTAATCAACCCGGATGTAGCATGAGCTAAATTGAGCTGTGAGTAGGACTGAATGGCAGGCCAAGGCAGGTCCAATGAATGCGCTAGACGAGATAGGCCGTGATTACTGGCGAGGGGTGCTCGGTGCCGAAGGGTCCACCGCGATCCCGCGGTGGGCCGTCAATCCCGCCGTGGGCCTCGCCGAACTTGAGGAGATTATTTCCGATGACGTTGTGGCGACGTTAAGCCGGCTCGCGGACCAAATGTCATTATCGCTCGGGTCGGTGCTGCTGGCCGCGCACGCCAAGGTGCTGGCTGCTCTGTCCGGCGATATGCGGGTGGTGACCGGCTATGTCGCGGTCGAAGGCGGGCAACCCTTGCCATGCCGGCTGTCAACGCAATCGGATTCATGGCGGTCGTTGCTGGTTGATGCCCAGCGCGTCGAAAAGGAATTGTTAGCGCATAAAGAGTATCCGGTTGATGATCTTAGGCGGGAGCTGGGTCAGACTGAGTCGGCGTTCGAGGCCGTATTTGACCCAACCGATAGCGGCGGCGCTCTTGCCAAGGGCGCCGTTTTATCGGTAGGCGTCTCGCGACGTGACAATCACCTGGTGCTGCGGCTGCGCTACCGGACGGAGGCAATTGACAAAGATTGCGCCGCCAGAATTGCCGGTTACCACCTCACCGCGCTGGCGCTTATCGCCGCTGATCCAGATGCCGAGCATGCGCGGCAAAGCTTACTCTCCGCGCAAGAGCTCCATTTTCAGATTGAAGGGCTCGCCGGGCCCCGGCGCGAGCTGCCGGATTGCCGGTTCCACGAGTTGTTCGAGCAGCGGGCGCACGCCCACCCCGACCTGGTTGCAGGCGTGCATCGGGGGCGGCAGTGGACCTACAAGGAACTCAACGCCCGCGCCAACCGTTTGGGTCGAGCCCTGATGGCGCGCGGGCTGCGCCGCGAAGGCGTGGTTGCGGTGGTGCTCGAGCGCAACCTGGACTGGATGGCCGCTGTCCTTGCCGTATTCAAGGCCGGTGGTGTATACCTGCCCGTCGAGCCGCACTTTCCTGCTGACCGCATTGCGACCATGCTCGCGCGGGCCGAGTGCAAGCTCGTGCTGACTGAGTCCGCAAGCACTGCCACGCTCGAAGCAGCGCTCGGCAAGCTGCCCGGGGTGCAGATGCTACTCGTCGATACGGCCTACCAGGAAGGACACACCGAAGATAACCTCGGCGTCGACGTGGGACCGAATCAACTCGCTTACATCTATTTCACGTCCGGCTCCACCGGCGAGCCCAAGGGGGCGATGTGCGAGCACGCCGGCATGCTCAACCACCTCTACGCGAAGGTCGATGACCTGGGGATCGGTGAGGGGCAAGTGGTCACCCAAATCGCACCCCAATGCTTCGACATTTCACTGTGGCAACTGGTTGCCGGGCTTTTAGTCGGTGCTCGAACTTTGATAATCGAGCAAGAGGTGATCCTGGATCTTGAGCGTTTTGTCGACACGATTGCCGACGGCAAAGTTTCGGTGATGCAGGTTGTCCCGTCATACCTTGATGTTGTCCTGTCTTATCTGAAGCAGCACGACCGCGAGCTTCCAGACCTGAAATGCGTGTCAGTCACCGGCGAGGCGCTGACGATGGAGCTCGCCCAGCGGTGGTTCGCGGTCATGCCGTCGGTCAAACTGGTCAACGCCTACGGGCTGACCGAGACTTCGGACGACACCAACCATGAAGTCATGGAGCGGTGCCGGCTGGAGACCGGGTGCCGCTGGGTCCTGCCGTCAACAATGTGCATGTCTACGTCGTCGATGCCCATCTGTCGCCGGTGCCGCTCGGCGCCCCTGGGGAGATCGTGTTCTCCGGGGTCTGTGTCGGCCGCGGCTATGTGAACGATCCCGAGCGGACCCGACTGGCATTCGTGGCCGATCCGCTTCGGAAGGGCGAGCGGCTTTATCGGAGTGGAGATTTTGGCCTTTGGCGGCCGGACGGCAAGCTGGAGTTTCTCGGCAGGCGGGATGCGCAAGTCAAGATCAGTGGTTTCCGCATCGAGATTGGCGATATCGAGAACGCTCTATTGCGTGCGCCCGGTGTGCGCCAGGGTGCCGTGGTGGTCGCGGAGCGAGCTGACAAAAGCAAGCGCCTGGTGGCGTTCTACGCCAGCGAGCGGCCACTCGAAGTCAGCACGTTGCAAGATCATTTGCATCAAGCGCTGCCGCCGTACATGGTTCCCTCAACTTTCCACTGGCGGGAAAGCTTGCCGCTGACCGCCAATGGCAAGATTGACCGCAAAAACCTGACGGCACTGGCCAAAGAGCTCGGCGCGGTCGAAGAGCCGGCGCGCTACTCCGCCCCGACGACTCCTACGGAACGACATCTCTGTGATGTGCTGGCCGGCATCATGCGCATTGAACAGGTGTCGGTGGATAGTCACTTATTCCATGATCTCGGCGCTGACTCGCTGGTGATCACCACATTCTGCGCCCGGCTTCGGGCGCGGGCGGACTTGCCGCCGCTATCGATCAAAGAGGTCTACCAGCGCCCGACGATTAAAAGCTTGGCGGCGGCGTCCTGAGATGCCGGCCCGGCGCCCACTCGTGTCGCGCAGTCGGCCCGCGCGCCGCCAAAGTGCCGCCTGTCGGCGCCTCGCAGTATCTGCTGTGCGGGGCGCTGCAGTTCCTGAGTGCGTTTGGATTCTCCTGCCTCCTCGCGCTGGTGTTTATTGAAGGCTACAAGTGGATATCCGCTGGGTCGGGTTTCTTCAATATCTATGGCCGAGCGATCCTGGCGAGCGGCGCGGGCTTCCTTGGCATGTGCATGCTGCCAATCCTGGCAAAGTGGATGCTCATCGGGCGTTGGCAGCCCCAGCGGATCCGCGTTTGGAGCCTCGACTACTTCCGTTTTTGGCTCGTGAAAACGCTGGTGCGATGGAACCCGTTGGCTCTGTTCGTCGGCTCGCCAATATACGTTTTCTACCTACGGGCGTTGGGTGCCAAGATCGGCCGCGACGTGCTGATCTTGTCCCCGCAGGTTCCCGTGTGCACCGACCTACTCACGATCGGCGACAACACCGTCATTTGCAAGGATGCGTTCTTCTCCTGCTACAACGCTCACGACGGGGTGATTCATACAGGCCCAGTCACGATCGGGAAAAATGCTTTCGTCGGTGAGATGACCGTGCTTGACATCGGATCGTCGCTGGGTGACGGCGCTCAACTTGGACATTCCTCCTCGCTGCACGCCGGACAATCCGTGCCGGCAGGTCGAGCGCCGGTGCGGATCTCCCGCCCGGCAGCGGACCGACGCGGACTACCGACAAGTCGATGCGGCCGAGTGCGGCGCCTTGAGAAAGATTGCCTACTCCGGCTTCGTGCTGCTGATTGGGATCGTGCTATCCGCGATTCTCGTGAGCGCCGTGACACTGTTGATCCCCATGCTCTCCGAGCGTCCCCACTTCACCGCGCCTGGCGCTGGGGCGTTTTGGCATTGGACCTTCTACGGCGACGCCCTAATTTTGTCCTCCTTGCTTTTCGTCGGCTCCATCCTGGTCGGACTCCTCGGCGTGGTCACTGTGCCTCGTTTGCTCAACCTCGCGATCAAGCCTGAAAAGGTTTATCCGCTCTACGGCTTCCACTACTGGGCCCACCGAGCCATTGCGGGCATGAGTAATGTCGACTTCTTCGTCCATTTGTTCGGCGACAGCTCTTACATCGTGCACTATTTACGAGCTATCGGCTATGACCTTTCCCAGGATGTCGTGCAGACGGGGTCGAACTTCGGTTTGTCCGTCAAGCACGACAATCCGTTTTTGGTGTCCGTGGGTCGCGGGACGATGGTTGCGGACTGGCTATCGGTGGTCAACACCGAGTACTCAAACACGTCGTTCCGGGTGTCCCGAACGACAATCGGTGCCGATAACTTTCTTGGAAACGCCGTTGTTTACCCTTCGCAGGGCGCACGGGCGCCAACTGCCTGCTCGCGAACAAGGTCATGATTCCAGTTGATGGCCACGTCCGGGAAGGCGTTGGACTCCTCGGGTCGCCCAGCTTCGAGATCCCGCGGTCGGTTCGGCGTGACATCGAGTTAGGCCGAGCTGAACCTGAGCAAGAGCGAGACCGCAAGCTCGCGGCCAAGAACAAGCACAACCTCGTCACCATGGGTCTATTGCTGCTGGCGCAATGGTTTTTGTCCTTTTTGCTGGTTTTGGTGCTTGCCGGCGCCGGGATACTTTACGAATCCGTTGGCGTGTGGATTCTTGGGCTGGGCCTCCTGCTTGCGCTATTGGTCAGTACCGGCTATCATGTGCTGCTGGAGCGTGCTTCGACGTTATTCCAGGCGCTCCAGCCTCAGCAGTGCTCGATTTACGATCCTTACTTCCGGTATCATGAACGCTTTTGGAAACTGGGGGTGTTGCGCAGCCATTTCCCGATGTTCGACGGCACCCCCTTCAAAAACCTCATTTGGCGGCTCCTTGGAGTGCGCATTGGCCGGCGCGTGTTCGACGACGGCTGTTTCATCATGGAGAGGACCATGGTTTCGATTGGAGACGGCTGCACGCTCAATGCGGGGAGCATCATTCAGCCTCACTCGCAGGAAGATGGCGGCTTCAAATCCGACTACATCACGATCGGCGCCGGCTGCACCCTCGGGGTCAATTCCTGGGTCCACTACGGCGTGAAAATGGGTGACGGCGCCCAACTAGCCGCCGATGCTTTTCTCATGAAGGGCGAAGAAATTCCGCCCTACACGCGCTGGGAAGGTAATCCCGCCAGCCAGGTTCGAAATGACGACGTTGCCGAGGATGCAATCGTGGCCGTGACGCCCGCTTCGGCAAAGAGCCCGGTCACCGTAGGAAGTGGAGGATAGGTCCGATGAATACGCGAAACTCCGTGCCTTCGTTCGCGGTCATTTCCGGCGCCCAGGTCCAACACTCCCTGCAGGGACGCGCGAAGCAGATCGTGGAGTTGGTCGAGACCACTTACCGCCTGCACTGCGCCGGCGATTCGGTGAACCCGCCGTCCTATTTTTTGCGTTTCGCCGACCGGCCCACCTCCCGGATCATTGCCCTGCCGGCCTCGATTGGCGGCCAGGTGAGGGTGGATGGCATTAAATGGATATCCAGCTTTCCGGAAAATGTAGCCGCTGGAATTCCGAGGGCCTCGGCCGTGCTGATCCTCAACGATCACGACACCGGCTACCCGTTCGCCTGCATCGAAGGCTCGATCATCAGCGCCACCAGGACGGCTGCGATGGCCGCAATGGCGGCTGACTGGCTGACCCGCGGCCGGCAGCGCCGAAGCGCGTCGGCTTCTTCGGGGTGGGCCTGATCGCCCGCTACATCCATACGTTCCTGGCTGGGACCGGCTGGTCGTTCGATGAGATTGGCGTCTACGACCTTTCCGCCGATAGCACGGCCGGCTTCGTCGGTTCCCTCGAAGCGTCGGGAGCCGCCAGGCGGATGACCGTGCACAAAACCGCTGAGCAATTGATCCGATCCAGCGACATGATCGTGTTTGCCACCATCGCCGGAGAGCCCCATGTCAAGGAACTGTCGTGGTTCGCCCACAATCCGCTGGTGCTGCACGTGTCGTTGCGTGACCTCGCGCCGGAGATCATACTCGCCTCAACGAACTTCGTCGATGACGTTGAGCATTGCCTCAAGGCCAACACTTCACCGCATCTGGCCGAGCAACGCACCGGCAACCGGGATTTTCTGCAGGGCACGTTGGGCGATCTGATGTCGGGGCGGGCGCAGTGCCGGCGGATCGACCGTTGATTTTCTCGCCATTTGGTCTCGGCGTGCTCGACCTCGCGGTGGGCAAATACGTTTACGACGAGGTTGCGCGCGCAGGCGAGTTGCACGTCATCGATGACTTTTTCCACGAATTAAAGCGTTACGGGTGAGCGGCAAACGCCTGGCAACGCATAAGGAGAATAGGGCAATGACAATTATCTCCACCCCCCATTCCTTCTCGACTGACAACGTTTACGTCGACCTTCAGCATATCTTCGGGCAGTCGTTGTTCCTTAAGTGCGAGGCGTTTAACTTCCCAGGATCGATCAAGCTGAAAGCCGCGAACTCGATGGTGGAGGGCGCCGAAAAGGAGGGTGTTCTGAAGCCAGGATCAGCCCTGGTCGAGTCTTCGTCCGGCAATCTGGGGCTGGCGCTTAGCATGATCTCGGCCAACAAGGGCTACGATTTTGTGTGCGTGACGGACTCCCGTTGCAATCGGTCCATCATGCGCTATATGCAGGCATTGGGCGCACGGGTCCATATCATCACGCATGCCGCGCCGGATGGCGATGGCGGCCTCTTGGGTGCGCGGATTGGCTACGTGCGTGCGCTGTGCGCGTCCGACAAACGGTACGTGTGGCTTAATCAATACGCCAATCCGGGCAACTGGAACGCGCATTTCCGCACGACCGCGCCGGCGATCACCCGCGATTTCCCACAGCTCGATGTGCTGTTTATCGGCGCCGGCACCACCGGGACTCTGATGGGCTGCGCCGTTATCTGCGAGAGTGGCCCCGACCGGTCCATGTCGTCGCCGTTGACACCGTCGGCTCGATAACCTTTGGCGGTGCGGCGGCCCGCCGAATGATACCCGGTCTGGGCACCGCCGTGCGTCCGCCGCAATTGGACGAATCCTTCGTTGACGAGGTGGTGCTCGTCGAGGAGGCCGACACCATCCGTACCTGCCGTCGTCTGGCCGAGCATGGCTTCTTGTTTGGAGGCTCCACGGGCACGGTGGTCTTCGCCGCCATCAACTGGCTCAAGCAGCACAACGCCAATGGCCTCACCGCGGTGGCCATCGCTCCGGACCTCGGCGAACGCTATGTGGACACGATCTACAACAACGAATGGGTGCAGGAACATTTCGGCGACGGCATACTTTGAAACCAAGCAGGGGGGCCGGCCAACCGGAGGAGCATAAAGCAGATCGGGTGGTCTTCGGAGGCAGTCATCAATTGCCATATCGCGGACTCCGTCGCTACGGCACCGAACCGGCGGTCTTCCGCAGCCAATCTTCTGCGATGTTTTTGAGATCGGGTTTGCCGTCGGCGTCGACGGCGAAATAACGATTTTCGACCAAGGCGATCGAGCGCACCAACTCTTCTTCTTGGTTTTTATCGAGGCCGGTGTTTTGTTGGATACGCTTAAGAAAGCCCAAGACGGTGAACGGCGTCAAGTTCTCCGGCAGCTTCCAAGCGGCTTGCACCTGCCGCGCCGGCCTTCGGAAATGCCAGGCCCCAATAGCCACAACGACGACGAAGGCTAAGCCGGATAACGCCCAAACGAGCCAATCGTGGCTGGCAGCGCCATAAGTCTCTTCCAAATCCACTTCGGGGCGGGCATTCGCCAGGTCGGCGTCCTGATACCGCTGATAGGTCAATTCCGTGCCGTCACGTTTCGCGGCGGCGAACTGAAATTTGCCGGCCGCCTGCGTCAAATCCGCCTTGGCTTTAAGCGTGATGAGCCAGGAGCGCTCGGAAACGACGGCATTTTTCTCGCTGTCTGGGTCGAAGCGGGCCACGGAAAGGCCCTGATCGACGGTCTTGACGACATCGAACTGCGTCGGCTTGAGAGCCAAGATTTGGTCAAACTCCGGGATCAGGCCCAGGGCGGTGGCCTTCACTTCCAGTATCAACTTGCCTTTGTCCGCTTGGCGCTCATCCAAAAGTTGCGTGACCTGGAGCTTGCTCACGGGACGCGGCTGGGCCTTGCCCGAGGCGTCGATCGGCAAGGTCGCCGACTCGATCGGCAGCACGACATAACCCGACGTTTCGAGGAAATCGAGGTCAATTCGGACTGGCGGAACCTTGTCGATTTGGGGTCCGCGCGGCTTGAGCAAGAGGTATGCGTAGGGCGTGAAATCGCCAGCCATACTCCGGCAATGCCCGCGAGTTGACCTTGTCGCTTTGAAAGGTGACCGAAAGCACCTCGAAGTGCTCCTTGAGAGCATCGGTAGCCGCCGCCTGAAACTTGTCGCGATAATCGTTGGTGGGTCGGCCGTAGTTGTAGGAGAAGTAGCCGTTGTTTTGATTTTGCAAATAGCGGCCAAACCCTCCCGACTCGCGCTCGATCTCCCGCGTATGCCGCAAGTTGACGAACACGCCGAACGGCTGCTCATGGCCCACGCGATCGCTGCCGTCGATCATCGTTTCCAGCTTGATTTCGGTGATGAGGTCCTTGTAGTAGTCGAAGACCTTGCGGGCCTCGATGGCCATCTTGTGATCACCAACGATTTCGAGGCCGGCCTTGAGATAGCGGTATTTGAGGGCCGGGTTGACGGCACTTAGGCGCGTGAACAGGTTGTTGGCAAACGTCGACATGTGCCGCTCCGCCGCAGCTTTGGGCATGGCCAGGATCGCCTTTTTTATCAGCGGCGGTTGCCTGACATCCGCATGCTTGTCCTCGCTCAGGTGCTTGAGGTCGCAAGCACCCAAGCTGGCATAAAGCCATTGCTCGAATACGTCCGTCGACTCCTCTTCCTGGCTCAGATCCTTGGCCTGGACGGCGTAATAATCGGCGGCCTTTTGGAAGCCGGCCATTGCTTTGCTCCGATTGGCCGAAAAGTCGGCGGCGAGCGCCAACTCTTGCTGATAGCCATTTTCGTCGTGCAGCAAGGCGGCCTTGGCTTGATGCAAGGCCCAATGATTGGGGTACTTTTCCAGGCCCTTGTCGAGGGCCGAATTGGCGACGTTATAGCCACGCATCACTTCGGCCTGGATGTCCTTGGGCTTGCGATTGGTCTTTTTGTCCTTCTGCACCGCGGGGTCACGCCATAGCCCCGCCAAGTTCTCGCGCATCTGCTGCGCCATGCCGGATAAAGTGCGGGGTTTGAGCGCCCCGATGGAGCCGAAGACTTTTGCCAGAGCGTCGAGGCGGTAGACCTCGGCGCTGCTGTGACAAGCCGTGAACGCTTTGCTGAGCAACGTTTCGTCCACTTCGCCGACGTTGAGCGCACGGATGCGGCGCACCCAATCGGCGAGCTCGATCAGATTGCGCTCTTGCTTGGAGCGGGTCAGCGGGATGCTCTCGGCGCGCGTTTCCCAGCCATACATGTACATGTAAGGGTTATAGCGGTCGCGCGATTCGTTGGGATCATGGTTGCGCTTCCAGACTCGCAAGAATTCCTTGCTCAGCTCGCGGGTCTTTTCCGGATGAGTCGTCGCGAGCTTTTCGATGAAGGGAAACGCCAGGGCTTCTTCCTTCACCTTGAGGTAGAGCTGGGCGTAGAGCATGGACACCTTGGGTTGGACGCCGGCATCGATAAGAGCCAGCCATTGCTCGTTAGGGCGGGTGTCGAGGATTTCGCCGATCCGTATGGGCTGCGGCATGTTCTGTTGTTGCTGCATCATCATGTATTGAGGCATCGGCTCCTCATCGTTGGAATAGAAAAAGTTTCCGAACCGGTCGCGATGCATCCTGGCATTCAGCGACAGCGAGCGATCGTATTGCAGCGAAAACTCCGCCTCGCGCAGCCAGGCGCTCGCCAGCACGGTGAGCGAGTCGCGCCAGGCGTCGGCTCTTTTCGGCGCCGCCTTGAGTAGCGCCGCGACCGCTGTTTTTTGCAGCTCCAGTGTTTTGAGCCGAAGGGCCGTGTCGCGCGGATGCGTGGTCAAACCGCGCGAAATGCCGGCACCCATGGTGGCCAGGATATCCATGCCGCGCTGGGGCTCATCGGTGAAGCTTTGCTCAAGCCACGCCTGACCCAGTTCGGTGCGAACCTTGGGGGCCAATTCGACCGCGTGCTCGATGGCGCTCGCCAGCTCCTCGGGGCTGCCGGCGTGGGTGGCCAAGACGCCTTGCGTCGCCTTCCACGCTTGCTCAAGAAACACGACTTTCTGCTCATGTTGGTATTGGGCCATGAAATGACGGGCGAGCAGATTGAGCACCTTGTTGTCCCTGGCGCGCATCGCTTCTTCGAGAGTCGGGAGAAATTCGCCGGCATGGAGTCCTTGACCGGCGCCGAGAAGGATTTCGGCGCCGTGCTGCTTGGTGAGCGCGGCCTTGCTCGCCGGTGCTTTCAATATGGCTTTAAGCCTGCCGATGAAATGCTCCACGACGTTGCCGCTTGCCAGCGATTGACTGAGGATCGCTCCCAACGCGCTGACATCTTCCTTTGTCAAGGCATCCGGTGCCGCCTGCGCGAGGCCCAATACGTCGTCGGAGGAGAAGCGGTTGGCGCTCCATGAACTGCATCATTTGCGGCTGCATGCCGGGGTCAGGTCGCATGGTGATAAGCGATTGCAAAAGCTGGCGGTAGCCGACGGCGGCATCGCTCTTGGGTATCCTGCCAAAGTATTTCTTGACGGCATCCCACTCGCCGATGCTGACGAATCGTTGCAGTGCCGCCATTTCCGCGTCGTGGGGATCTTTGATGCCGGGCATCAATGCCGTGATCGTCAACGTGCCGGCGTTGAGAGATGATCCCGCAAGCGCCAGACTCGTGGCGGCGATAACGGGGAGGCCTTGGCGTATCTCCTCCGCTTTTGTCGTCGCGATGCGTGGTATGTCTTTGGCGGGAGTGGACCAGGCTTTCAAGATGGCGGAGGGACGCCGATCGAACGAGATCGTTTTGAGCTTTTGCGAACGAGCGCTCTCTTTCCACGGTTCGGACTGCGCCTTCGCCGGCTCGTCTTTTTTCGTCAAAACAGTTGTTACGGACTTGCGCGATCCTTTCTTCGATCCGAGGACCGTGCCGGTGGGTTGGCCCTGAGCCTGGGAGACGATGATGAGCAGCAGCAGAACGTCGATTGATGCTTTCATGGGATCTACCAGATTATGAAGGAAAGCAATGAAAAGCCCTGTGCCTGTATTCCCTCTCCCTGTACTCGGGGGAGAGGGAGCGATACAACAGCTCACGTTATTTACTCCAGCCCACCAATGCCCGCTGCCCTTTCAATGCCCGCTGCCGTCCGGGGGCGGGCCGGAGCTGGCGCCGTGCGCGTCCTTCGCTGCCGCGGGGCTTTTACCTTTACCTTTGCTCTTCCCATTGCTCTGGCCGCGACCGCGGCCACTGCCGTCGCAATTTCACTGGCTGGGAAGAGGCAAGCCCTGTAATTCGCCCAGGTCCATGCGCCAGCCGAATCGTCGATTCGAGATCTTCGCGGTGCTTGTGGGCGGCAGTTGCATTGCCGAGGCTGTCAGCTTGCTCGGCCAGGTGGCGGTATTCTTGCCGGGCGGCTTCGATCTCCGGTTCCCACGCCTCCTTGCCCAGTCCTTCCAGCGCATCAGCCAAGTCAAGTAATAGCGTGAGTTTGCCAGCGCCGAGGTCGCGTTTTCGAGCAGCCGAGGATCAGCATTTTTGTCGTCGCCAAGCTCCTCGACCAAGGATTTGAGGTCTTCGTGTGCTGCCGGCAATTGCTTGGCCAGCATCAGGGCTTTGTCTTTTTCAAGTCGAATGCGCATCGACTCCGCGCGTCGCTCGACAGGCAACACTTTGAGCGCTTCCTCGTATGATGCCGCCGCCTGCGCCCATTGTTGCTCGGCGGCGAAGTGGTCCGCCTCGGCGAGGATGCGTGCGGCTTCATCGAGCCGCAACCGCTCCTGCCCTGGTCCAAAGTGATAAGCGAACACGAGCACCGGAATCATCAACCAGGCAATCAGTGTCAAGACACGCATGATTCGTGAGCCCTCCGTTGCGATGGAGAAAGTGCGCCGTCAGTCCCGGTAGGGACGGCCGACAATAGCCCAGCGATTCATCGCTGGGTATGGCGGCCGTCGCCGCGGGGTAAGCCCCGGTAGGGGCGACAGAATCTGCCGTCCCTACCGGGACTCAACAACTTGCTATCGTCCAGCCCAGCGATAAATCGCTGGGCTATTGTGTCTCGCCCCTACCGGGGCTAAAGTCGCACGCCCGGCCGCCAGCGCGTCCCAGCCGTTTGCAGCGCCAGCGGTAAAAACGCCAACAGCGCCGAAGACACGCCACAGATCATCAAGGCATATTCGCGCCTGGTCAATTTCTCAAAGGCGCTCTTGCCGGCGAACAGAGTGATTTGGCGGAGCACGTCGCTGGGTAAATGTTTCTCGTTGCCGTTGTGGTAGGTGCCGCCCAGCCTGAGCGCGACTTGCCGCAGTGTCGTGGTGTCTTGCCGGGATTGATGGCCGTCGATGAATCTACCCGTTTGGGCATCGCCGACGCCGACGACCAGAACGTGGGCCACGGAAGGCGGCATTTTTTTCATGCCGACGGCCGGAACCGTATCGCCGTCGCTGACGATGACCAGCGTCGTGCTGCCGGGCCGCCACGGGTGGGCCAGCTTCGCTGCTTCGTCCAGCCCCGCGAACAGGTTGGTCGCCCCGGCAGTGAACGCGAAGTGCATCGGCAGGTCACCCAAGATATTATGGACGACCTCCATGTCTTTGGTGGCCACGACGACCGGCTTGGCCTCGGTGTAGACGGCCACGACCGAAATGCGATAAGCCTCGATGGCGGTCCGCTCGAAAAACGACGTCATGAGCGCCGCCGCCCGTTTCATGCGACTTTGCTTGCCGTCGGGTCCCGAATCCTGCAAACGCATGCTGGGCGACACATCAAGGACCAGGAGCAAGTGCTTTTCCTCACCCGGCGGTATCTCGGCGGCTTTGCGGATTTTGGAGGGAAGCAGCAGCAACGTCGTCAGCCCCCAGCAGAGGCCCGCCAGACCGAGGATGCGAAGGTAAGGCGCGGTCCGCGCCCACGCTGCCGGCAGCCCACTTGGACCGAACGCGAGCGCGGCAATGCGCCGGCCGCGGTGCGCGTGCAGCAACTCGGCGGCAACGGCGAAAAGAACAACAAGGGCGGCGGCCGCCTCCGGTATCATGCGGGCTCCCTCACCACGGCGTATAACGAATCCCAAATATTGTCAGCAAATACAGACTCAAACCGATCAGCCCGACCGCGCAAAACGGAAACAGCCAATCCATGGTGTCGGCGGCGGCCTTTTCCAGGCGCGTCTGCTTCATGTGATCGATGCGCTTGAAGATCGCCTTGAGCGCTTCCGGGTCGCCGGCCATGAACGCCTCGCCTCCCGTCAATCCCGTGATCGTATGAATCTCATCCTGGATTTGATCCATGCCGATGATGGTCGCATAGACGGTTATATTGTTGTCTTTGAGCTCCTTGGCGATGGTCGCGTCGTTGCCGCCAAACAGGTCATAACTTTCGCCGTCGGTGACTAAAAGAATCATGCGGTCGCCTTCTTGCCGCTCCGCCAGAACCGTTTTGCAGGCACGCAGTGCTCGCCCGATTTCCGTGCCGTTGAACCACGGCGGCAACTTGTCCGGCTGCATGAAGGGCGGCGAGCAGCGCACGGCCGACACATCGCTCGTGAGCGGGCACCAGTGCAATGTGTTGTTCCCGAAAAATGTCAAGCCGAAGGCGTCTCCTTTGCGGTAGGTGCAGAATTCGTCCACCGCCTTCATGGCCGTGTCGTAGCGTGAGCCTTCGCCGAATTCCGTCGTCATGCTGCCGGAGACGTCCACGCACAACTCGATGTTGGTCATGATGCGCTTTTCCTTGGGCGCACTGAGCCGTTGCGGACCGGCGATTATGACGATCACAACCGCCAACAACAACGGCGTCAGCATTTCGGCGCCTGCCAAGAGAATGCGCCAAAAGGTGCCGTTGCCGGCGCGCGTAGTCATAGGGCAACATCAGCCGGCCATCCCTGCGCCGCACCGCCGCCACGACCAGCAACGCCGGCACGATCAGGGCGCACAACAGGAGTGGGTAGGCAAAACTCATATGGCAGGGCTGCTTTTTTCAGCCGGCAGTTCCCAGGCGTGTGCGGGCAAGGCGCGATACGGCTCAAGGAGCGCGGCCAAATCGAGTTTTTGGCTCGGCCCCGGCTTGTGGAGCCAAACTTCCAATTGGTCCAACAAGGGGCCCGCTTCGCCGTGCGTCCGCAAGCGCGCGAAAACTTCCACGGGCCTGTGGTTTGACAAATCGAGGCGATGCCGCCAATAGGCGAGCAACGTGCGTTCGAGCTCGGCGCACTCTCCCGGCGTCAGCTTGCCCGCTTGGCCGCGTGCGATCCAGGGAGCCAGGCGATCGGCCATGGTCAATGGTCTCTCCATCTCGGCCCGCGCGGTTAGTGCGGCGCCGGCCCACGAACAAGATCGCCGCCAGACCGGCGAGCCACGCAACGCCTACCAAGATCAGCAGCGTTTTATAGCCGCCCAAGGACGGCGTCGCTTCCGTCGTCAAACGATGCGGTTGCACCTGGCCGGGCGGCAGCAACGGCTTGGCGGTGATTGGCAAGGGCGGCAAATTCCCGAGCGCGGAGCCCTTCTTCCGTTGCAAGAAATCGCGCAGATCGAACGTCCCCGGCTCCAACACGTAGTAGGCGAGATCGTAGCGGAAGTCGGTGCCATGCGGATAGGTCGCGACAATGCGCAGCACCACCGGTTTGGCGCGGTCATCGAGCGGCTTGACCTCCAACTCGGGCCCCGGCAGCACCAGTTGGTTGATGTGCGCCACCATGCCGACCGTTGTGTCGGCGTGAGCCTCGGCGTGCACGGCATTTAGCGAACACTGCGCACGCGATTAAGCCAAAAAGCAATGGCTTAAAAGCCAGAATGCAAGTCGCACATTCCGATCGTGTTAACTGGATCGGGTTACAATATTGCCCCCTCTCCCCCTGTACTCGGGGGGAAAGGGCCGGGGTGAGGGGGGTCAGCATCCCTCGCGAAATCTTTAAGTTTTTGCACATGACCGATGCCCCCTCACCCCTGCCCCTCTCCCCCGAGTACAGGGGAGAGGGGAATTCAATGCACTAACTGTTCGTGTCTTTTTTAGCGTGCGCCTCGGCCCAGCAGATCGCGCCCTCTCAAAAAGTTCCGCACTTTTTGCACGAATGGCTGATCGGTCTCTATCAACAAATGGTCGATGCCCGCGCGTTTGAGCTCCACCGATGCGCGGTCCGGATCGAGCCAGTTTCTGCCGCCGCGCGTGATGAACGTCCGACCGGTCTCGGCTTCACCGGCGCAG
This sequence comes from uncultured Planctomycetota bacterium, assembly GCA_963750865.1. Classification (GTDB taxonomy): domain Bacteria; phylum Planctomycetota; class Planctomycetia; order Gemmatales; family Gemmataceae; genus CAVVSQ01. The sequence goes on along the minus strand of CAVVSQ010000001.1, from coordinate 313,816 downwards.
AAAGCCGCTGCCGGACAAGCCGCGCTCCGCGGGATCCTGGAGTTGCAAGACGGCGCAGTCGTGCCGTTGCGCCAGCAGCTTCAGGGCGGGAAGAGCACGTGGATCGTGTAGATCGCTCAGCACAATGACCACGGCACGATTACTGAGAACCGGCGCGTATCTCGCGATGCGCGTGCCGAGGTTGGTCTCTTCGTCATAGCGGAAACGCCGCAGGCGATGCAGCCATTGCAGGATTTGCGCCGATGACAAGCTGGGCTCGATGCGAAAATCACGACCACCGGTGCCGATAACTCCGACCGGGCTGACACGAGCTAAGCAAGCAAACGCCAGGCCTCCGGCCAATTGAACCGCGATGGCGTATTTGCTGCGCTTGTGGGAACTGATGGTCATTGATGCCGACGTGTCGAGCAGCAGGTAGCAGGGGAGTCGTTTGGGAGCCTCAAATTCCTTGACGAAGATTTTCCCCGTGCGGCCGGTGACGCGCCAGTCGATCGAGCGAATCGGATCACCGGGCAGATAGGGGCGTGATTGGACGTATTCGATGCCGGAGCCGACGAATGGTGAATGGTCGGCGCCATAGCTGAAGCTGTCCGCGAGGCGTTTGACCGCCAGCACGAATTGCCGCGTTCCCAGCGTATCAACGGTATCGAGAAGGCCTTCGTGCACGTCGCGCCCTCGTGGTTGGGGTCGCTTCAACGCTTGGGTGGCACGCCCTGAGGTACTCCGAAGGGCGTGGGGCCCAAGCAAAATCACGCCCTTCGGAGTACCTCAGGGCGTGCCACCCGACCGATGCTCACACGCGTGCCGCGCTGACGACCGCGGGCACGCCATTGCTGTCAACACGGCGTCCGCGCGGGATGCCGCCGAATTCATCCAGGATGTTTTGCAGAACACCGGCGCCCGTTTTGCCGTCAGCCAGGGCCTCGTAGTTGAGGCGAATGCGGTGGAGAATTACGTCCTCGGCAAGCGCGAACAAATCTTCGGGGATCACGTAGGCCCGGCCATGAATGAGGGCGCGTGCCCGGGCCGATTTCAGTAGCGCGATGCCGGCGCGGGACTGGCGCCCAATTCGATGTCTGGATGTTTGCGCGCTGCGCGTGACGATCTCGACCGTGTGTTCCAGAAACGTGTCGCTGACGTGGATTTCCTGCACCGCCTCCATCGCGGCCACCAGTTGTTCGATATCGCCCACGGGTTTATCGTCGAACATGTCGAATTCCGTGCGAGCCACGGCGCCCCGATCCTCACGGCGGACGCCCAACTTCAAGTTGCGGCGCAAGACCTCACGTTCCTCGCTTGCCGCGGGATAGTCGAGGCGGTGGCAGAGCATGAAGCGGTCGAGTTGGGCCTCCGGCAACTCGAAGGTGCCGCTTTGCTCGACCGGGTTTTGCGTCGCGATCACCAAGAACGGCGCCGGCAACTTATAGTTCTCCTTGCCGATCGTAACCTTACGCTCCTGCATCGCTTCCAATAGAGCGCTCTGGACCTTGGGGGCGGCTCGGTTGATTTCATCAGCCAAGAGAAGATTGGTGAAAATTGGTCCCTTGTTGGTGCGAAATTCCAGCGTGCGCTGGTCGAGGATTTCCGAGCCGAGAATGTCCGACGGCAACAGGTCGATCGTGAACTGAATGCGCGCGAAGGCGAGATCGATTGACTTGGAGAGCGTCGCGACGAGAAGCGTCTTCGCCAAGCCCGGCACGCCTTGGAGCAGGAGGTGCCCGCCGGTAAAAAGTGCGATCAGCAGACGTTCGACGACCGTATCTTGGCCGACGACGACGGTCCCGATGCGCTCGCGGACATCGCGGATGAACAGCTCGACTGCTTTCATGAGGGCTTCCGGGGTCAAAGACAACCTAAAAGTGGTTAAAAGTGCGCCTTCGCCCAGACCAAGAAGGCACGCGACACTGTACTGCACCGCATAGCCACAGTCAACGACGTTCGCAAATCAAGTTGCCAACCTTCGTCCCGTCGCTCGTGTTGATAGTGGAGATGATTCTCGCGGGTTGCAGGAGGAACGAAATGAGTATTGCCCAGCGGAGAGGGGGGGATTCGAACCCCCGGTGAGGTTTGACCCCCACACGGCATTTCCAGTGCCGCACAATCGGCCGCTCTGTCACCTCTCCCGACGAAACGCAGTCCGGACGAAAGCCGGCTCCGTCTCAACCCCTGAATCTTAAAGAGACCGCGCGCTTCCGTCAATGTGGAGGATCGGTCGCCTAGGGCACTGCTTGCGGCGGCGCTCCCGAATTTCATGTTGCCCTCGCCCGGCTCTCGTGCGAGAATTTCGTGAGAGGTTTCCTTTGCGGAGGTTGTTATGAAATGTGCGTTCGGCACCGCTTTATGCGTCTCGCTGCTTGGCCTGGGTCAAGTCTTTGGCGATTATCTCGAAATCAGGGTCGATGTCAAAAGGGTCAATCCTTATATCCCCATGGCCAACGCGACGGGCGGTTTCGGCGGTCCCGGCGGCGGCCAACTCCCGCGACCGGGCGCCAATCGTGGCAACCCGCCCGAGGATGCTGTGGGGGACCCTCTGTGGCTAACCGCTTATTTGCAAATCAAGGGTAAGCTCGAACCCGTCAAAAACGCTCAGAACGTCGCCAAGCTCGACCACCAGTTTGGCCGCGATGCCTTGATTCCCGATTTGCGGCCTCGCCCCGGAGACCCGCCTCCTTTCATGCGCATCACGCGCATCAGCAAAGCTTCGCCTAAGCAAGACTTTGCCGCGGCCTTTAAGAAAGCGAAGGACGCCCCCAGTTCCAAAGAGCTTGTCAAGCTCGCGCTCAAGGCCTGGTCCCATGGTCTTTTGAGCGATCTGCATGCGACCATGGATGAGCTGCGGACGGTCAATCCAAAGCATGCGGCGGTGACAGCCTATGGTCAAATTCAAAAGCAGCTCAAGGAGCCTTTCCACGACGAAGATCCCGCTCTCAAAGCGTATCTCGACCAACTGCGCTCCGAGGGTTACCGGGCCATCGTCAGCGACCAAGGACATTATGCTCTATACACCAACCTGCCTCCGATCACGGCCAATGACATCCAGATCAAGCGGCGTTTGACGCGTCTGGAGGAGACGCTCGAGTCCTTTTATCTTTGGTTTGCCTTGCAAGACAAAGTGCCCGTGCCAGCCATGCCCCGCTATCGCTTGCTTGGCCTGGTGGTCAACGATGCCGACGATTTCTATGCCAAGCACAAAAACGCCGGCCTGGTGCCGATGGTGGGCGACGGCTTCACGCCGCGCCGCGACAACATCATGATCCTGTCGGCCAAGCGCCTGGATGAGGGCTATCAGCTTCTCGATCAAAAAACGCACGGCTGGCTGCGGAAATTGTCCGCGACGCGCGAAGAAGTCTTGCACGGCGAGATTTGGAAGCGCGCGGATGTCCGCGGCCCCAATGCCATGCCGACCGCGATCATTCAGACGCTCGTCATCGTCGAAAAAGCCTTGGAGGACGAGGCTGAGCGCGCCACGTTGTCTCACGAAGGCGTTCGGCAACTGCTCGCGGCCAGTGGGTTGTTGCCGCGGCAGGTGGCGGCGCCGGAATGGATACAAGAAGGATTGGCCGGCTATTTCGAACGGCCCTTCGGTGCCGTCTATGGCTCAGGTGGCCTGCCCAGTTGGTCCAACCTGATCGCCTTCCAGCATTACCTTGGCCACACGCCAGGCAAGGCCCGAGAAGTCCTCAGCAACGTCATCAGCGACCGTTATTTCGACATGGCTCGCGACGCCGCCGCGGAAAGCGATCCGGGCAATGACAAGACGGCCTACAAGGAAAATGCCGATTGGGAGCGTGCCCGCGCAACTTCGTGGGCGCTGGTTTATTACTTGATCAGCGAGCAGAAATTAAATCAATTGCTCAGCTACGCCGGCGAAATCGCTCAGATGCCGCGCGATTTGGAACTGGACGACCGCGCGCTCGATGCTTGCTTTGCCAAGGCCTTCGGCCTGGCGGACGCCCACGCCCCCTTGAAGCTCGATGGCAGCCGCGTGCAAGATTTCGCTGACCGCTGGAGCGAGTTCATGCGCCGCGTCAATCTCGAAGTGCCCGAAGTGCAAAACTGGTACAGGGAAGTGTTCAACCAGCGCCACGGGCTGGGCTCGCAAAAGAACGCACCACCGCCGGATGCCCCGCGCGGCAACGGCCCGCCGCCGCCCCCACCGCCGCCGCCCAACTGAGCCGGCCGCGTGCCCGGCGGCCGCCTTGACGGAGCGAAGCCGGCCCTCATATGATACTCGTGATTGCATCGGTCGTTGCCGAAGTGGCGGAATTGGCAGACGCGCCAGCTTCAGGAGCTGGTTCCCTCACGGGAGTGGAGGTTCGAGTCCTCTCTTCGGCACTCTTTTCGACCCAGGCGCAATTGACAGTCGTGCCCTCGCTCTATAATTTAGCAAGGCAACAGCAGGGGCCGTGGCGCAACTGGGAGCGCGCTAGAATGGCATTCTAGAGGTTACGGGTTCGACCCCCGTCGGCTCCATTTTACTTCCCCAAGTCATAGCCATTTCTCCACATACATTCCATTCGGCGTGCCAGCCCTTTGTTCACCGCAAAGTCGATGTGGACACGTGGAGCCGTGCTCTGGGCAATTCCTGGTCAGCGATCAATCCTTCTTCTTCACCGGCGGCGTCGGGTGTACGATGAGCCGTTTGTAGGCGAACAGGCCGCAGCCCCAAACAAGGCTGAGGGCAATGATCGTGAACCACATCCGCAGCGATTCATGGTCGAGAAACGTGAAGCTGGTCTTGTAGACTACGTCCGGCAGGACCACGCTGTAATACGTCATGCCCACGATGAAGCCGAATGCCGTCAGCGCGGAGGCGATGCCGGGCAAAAGGTGCGTGAAACGCTCGCCGCCGGTGTGACTGATGGTTTTCTCGGTTACACCAATCTCGCGTGTCATCGCGTTGTAGCCGCAATAAAGGCAAATAAACGCTTTTTCGTCGGCCATCGGATTGGCGCAGTGCGGGCAGCGCGGGGCGATGTCCAGTTCGGTCACGCCATAGGGTGTGCCATCGTCTTCGGGTTCATCGGCGAAGCCGAGAGGCGCCGGGGGCGGAGCGGCCTCCGGTGCGAGACCCGGGGAGGCGGCTTCCACAACCTCAGCGGGCTTTTCCACGCCCACGACGAATGGCTTGGCGCACAACGGGCACTTTATCCTTTTACCCGTCAAGTCGCCCTTGCCCTTGAACCTCTTCTTGCACTCCGGACAGGTGATAACGGGACTCTCCGCCATGTTGCCTCGCTTGGATTGATTACTTGCTAATGTACCGGGCCGCATCGACCAACCGTGGGACGGCTCTCCTGAGCCGTCCGCCAGCGCTGGACGGCTCAGGAGAGCCGTCCCACAAGAAGGAGGCCTGGAAGCGCTGCGTTCGATCGCAATCCCTTATAGAATAACGCCCAACTCACCCCCAAGGCAAGCCGCTGCCGGCAAAGGACGCCCGTGCCAAGCCCCAAGCCTCCTCGCGTTATCATCTGCCTGGCGACCTACAATGAAAAAGACAATCTCGCGGCGCTTCTAAAAGAGATTTCAGCGACCGTGCCCTACGCCGACATTTTGGTCATCGACGACAACTCCCCCGACGGCACCGGCCGACTCGCCGACGATCTCAGCGCCGCGGACAGCCGCATTCATGTCCTGCACCGCGCCGGCAAGCTGGGCCTGGGAACCGCGATCCTCACGGCCATGCGCTACGCGATCGCCCACCACTATGACCATATGGTCAACATGGACGCCGACTTCAGCCATCATCCGCGCTATCTGTCCGCCATGCTGGCCGGCATGGGCGCCCACGACATCATGATCGGCTCGCGCTACATTCCGGGTGGGGGCACGCGGAATTGGCCGTGGTCCCGTCAACTCATGAGCCGCGGCGTCAGCACCCTGGCCCGCGTGTTGATGCGACTGCCGGTCCGCGACACCAGCGGCGGCTACCGCTGCTACGCGGTCTCGCTACTGAAGCGGATCCGGCTGGAGCACATCATATCACGCGGTTATTCGCTTCAGGAAGAGGTCCTCTATCGCTGCCGCCGCGCCGGTTGCCGCATGGGCGAGACGCCGATCGTTTTCGAGGAGCGCCGCGCGGCGCCTCCAAGGTCAACTTGCATGAAGCGGCCCGCTCGCTGGCGATCATCGGCTGGCTCGGTGTGCGTGCATTTTTTGGGTGGGATCGCTAGCATGACAAGAGTGGAAACGAGACTGGAACCTAACGCCCCCCTCTCGCCTTAACCGAAGTTGACAGGAATCCACAAAAAGTGGATGAATAATCTTTAAGGCGCGCCAATAGGACTGGTGCGCTCATTGCCCTTTGTTGAGGATCGAGCCATGGACATAGATCCCCCCATCGCGCCGCTTGGCCATGCGGTTCCGCTCCGTCGGCGGACTTGGCCATGGGTGGGGCTTGGGCTCTTTAGCCTGGCGATCCTCGCGGGTTTTTTCGTGCTGCGCGGCACCACGTCGGACAGCCAAGCGCAGGAACTGGGTGAGCCGAAAGATCGTCCCGCACCACCGATGTTCGTCGGCTGGACCAAGCCCGATTTGGCGATTGTCGTCAGCGGCCAAATGTATGGCTACCTGCAACCATGCGGCTGCTCCTATCCTCAAAAAGGCGGCCTGACGCGTCGCTATAACTTCATTCAAACCCTCAAAGGCAAAGGCTGGCCGGTCACAGCGGTTGATCTGGGTGACCTTGCCCAGGCATCCGGTCCGCAACAGCGCCTCAAATATGTTGTGGCCATGAACGCACTGAGGCTCATGGGCTACCAGGCCATCGGCATCGGCAAGAACGAGCTTCTCATGCCGCTCATCGATGCACTGGCCAATTACTCGATTGACAATCCCGAACCGCGGCCCGTTGCCGTCAATCTGGCCAAGACGGAAAAAGGGGAACTGTTTTACGATCTCAACGTGCGGCAGGGGGAAATTTTTCAGGCTGGCCGCGTGAAGGTGGGCATCGTGGGGGCTATCGGCGCGATCACGGCCGAAAAGGTCGAAGCCGCCCTGCCCCCCAATCAGACCGATATCAAGTTTCTCAACAATGTCGGGATATTGCCCCGAGCGTTGGATGGCCTGGGCAAGCGCCAAGTCGATGCTTGCATCTTGCTTTACCAAGGCGAGGAAAAAGAAGGGAAGCCACAAGCGGACGGCTCTTTTGGTGGAGCCATCGCTTGTGCCGAGTTCTTGCACAAGCAGCGTCTGCAAAACCCCGCATTGGCCGCGGTCCAAGTCCTCCTATGCCTGACCAGCGAAGAGGAGCCGCCGTCCGTTCCGAAGATCGACGCCAAGGCGCCCAACACCTCCATCATCACGCTGGGGCACAAGGGACGTTATGTGGGTGTCGTCGGCCTGTGGAAAACAGCCAAGGGGGTCGAGCTGAAATATCAACTCGTGTCAATGGGCCCCGAATACGCCACCAAAACCGGCCAGGAGAAAAACAATCCGGTGATGGCGCTCATCGAAAAATACGCCGAGGACGTGCGCCACGGCAACTATCTCGCCCGTTTCCCGCGCGGCAATCATGAAGTGCAGGCAGCGCTGAGCGACGCCACCTATGTCGGCACCGAACGCTGCGCCGGCTGCCATGACGATGCTTATCAGGTGTGGAAAAAATCCAAGCACGCCCATGCGTTCGACACGCTCGTCAAGGTCGAAAACCCCAAGCTGCGGCAATTCGACGGCGAATGCATCGCCTGCCACACCGTCGGCTTCAAATATCACGGAGGCTACTATAACCCGCCACGCGGAGCCACCGCCAAGCAGATCGAAAAGCACAACTCCAACTTGCGCAACGTCGGCTGCGAGAGCTGCCACGGCCCCGGAAGCAAGCACGCCAACGATCCCGCCGACAAAAAATTCGCCGCCCTAATTAATCCCTATCGCCCCTCGCCCAAGGAAGCGGATCCACAAACGCCGCCTGTCGAAAAGAAGGCACTCGCCCACAGGCGCATGTTGCGCATGGACGATTTTTGCCAGCAATGCCATGACCCCGATAACGACGTCAACTGGGGAAGCGTCCCCTTCGAGCAAAAATGGAGCCAGATCGTTCATCCCCTGCCGAAGAAAGGGGCCAACGCGGCCCAGGTAAAATAAGGAAGTAGTCGATTGCAATGGAGTTTCCCGTGACCGCTGCACGCTTGCGTTTTTCACTCTGTTAGTTGCCGGCTGTGACATTCTTATTTTCGCGAAAATCGCGCACCTCGCGAGACCACGCTTGCCGGTGTGGGTTTATCATAGGGTGGCATCGGATCGTTTAAATGGAGGGTAAACCCATGCGTGCAGTTGGTAAGTCGATGGTGGCATTGGCGGTTGCGTTCGTGGTGGTCGGCCTGGTTGGCGGCCAGCAATTCGGCGGTCGAGGCGGCCTCGGCGGCAAGGGCGGCGGCGCCAACCAAGACGCCTACACGCTGCTGCGCAACGATCAAGTGAAAAAAGAGCTTGGCATCTCCGAGGAGCAAGTCGAAAAAATTCCCGCGGCAGTCATGAAGGCCCTCGGCTCCGTCCTCGACGACAAACAGATGAAACGCCTGCGCCAGATTGAGCTCCAACAGCGTGGCACCCAGGCTTTCCTCGATGCCAGCGTTCAAAAAGACCTGAAGATCACCCCCGAGCAAACCGGCAACATCAAGACTATCCTGGATGACAGCCGCAAGGAGCAGGCCGAAGCGTTCAAGGAAGCGCAAGGCGGCGGCAATTTCGGGGCCGTCCAAGAAAAGCTGGCCGAGCTCCGCAAGGAAACCAATGAAAAAGTGCAAGCCGTCCTCACCAGCGACCAGCGACGGGCTTACAAGCAATTGCTCGGCGAGGAATTTAAGATGCAATTCAAGGGCTTCGGCGGCCAGGGCAAGGGAAAGAAGAAACAGGATATTTGAGTGGAGCTAATACGTTAGCCACGGATGCAACACGGATAAAACACAGATAAGAAAAGAAACAGGTAGCAACCGATCTCTGTAAGTTTCTTTGCCTTATCCATGTTGCGTCCGTGTTTCATCCGTGGCTCTAGACGCGAGTGAAATGGAAGCGAGACTCTTCCATTTCATCGTGGCAAACACCTCCATTCCGTCAGAAACGCTCGCTTCGGATAAATCTTGGATTTCTAAGACCGAAACAAACTGCCAGGCCACATCTTCCCCGTCGCAGTTGCTATAGTGATGTTGCTCCGCTATTCCGAGGCTGCTTGCTTTTGAATTTGCTTCCGCTTCGTCGCCGGCCTGAATCAAGCGGATAGACTCCTCTTGGAGAATGCGACCCTCATCATCCGGCCGATTCGATTCAAACAGCAGCTTTGCCGCGTACCACATGTCAGTCTCCCATCAAGCGATCCATTTGCTCCAGCAGTTTCTTTGCCTTCTGAAGCGCCCGTTTGGCCGGTCCCGTCGCCGTTTTCAGCAAATACCGAATTTCATTCAGCGAGCTCTTGAGGTACTGAGTCGGAAAAACCCGCCTAAGGCGCCCAGGCAACACTTCTTGTGCGGGTTTATCGGGATCTACCATGTACTCACCCGCCCAAGTCTTCCAACGTTTGCAGTTAAGATTATCCCGCAAACGTGCGAAGTCTTCAAGCGGGGTGTGGCCGACTTTTCTTGGGCCGGCTGGGTCAGCCCCGTTCATAGACCGTCCGATGGGGACGGTCTGTTGAAGGGGGCTAACGCACAATATTTGCCCTCGACACCCATCGACCCTTTCCCGTATTCTGCCAATGAAATCGCGCAGCCGTCTCGATCAAGGAGGATCATCATGGCGGAAGAAAGGCCCAGCAGAATTCGCGCCTGGATCAAGGCCGGCATTACAAGTCTCATGGGGCTCTGCTCCGGCGCCATTCTTATGTATGTCTCTCCCCTGGTCACCACCGCCATCAAACCCAGCAAGCCGTTAGCCAACTTCGGCCAAACAGCTCAAGGTCTGACGGTCACCTTTCAAAACCGCGCCACCGGCGCCAGCGACGGCTGGTGGGATTTCGGCGACGGCTCGCCCCTTGAGCCTTTTTCCGCCAACCAAGAGACGCTCACGCACACCTACGCCCACGCCGGCGCTTACAACGTCAAGCTCAGCCTGCGCAATTTCCTTGGCGATGAGCAGGATCGCGCCGTCACCGTCAACCTCGATCCCAACACGGCAGCAGCCGCCCCGGTCATTGACGCCTTCAAGGTGGAACCCCTCACTCCCGACATCACCGCCCCCGCCACCATCCGCGTCAGCACTCAAATCCGCAACGCCGATCTGTGCATCTGGTCGCTCGGTGAAGACCGTCCCCTGGAACTCAGCACGGACACTTCGCCCAACCAGGAACGCTATGTGACTCTCAAGGAGCCCGGTTACTACACCGTGCGCCTCGTCGCCGTCAGCGGCAAGACTACCGTGGAAAAATCGCACATCGTGCTGGTCAACGTCGGCGCGGGCGGCTCGGCGACTGCGTCGCTCCGGGTCTCATTCGAGGCCGAGCAAGTCAAACGCCTGATCAAAGAAGTCAACCTGCACACCGCTTTTCCCTCCGAGCGCACGGAGCAGTCCTTTTGGTTCAGCGTGAGCCATGCTGAGCCCGGCTATCAAATCGTCGATGCCAAGTTCGCCAACCCGGTCAAAGAGGCCGGTGTCAAAAGCCCCGTATTGACCATCGCGCCGGATAAATCCAAAGTCACGCTAACGGGTGAGCTCGTGAAGCCCGGCGGCATCATGGCCTGGCAAAAGAACGCGCCGCGTCTGCGCTGGACCCCCACCGTCATGTTGACCTTGGAGCAACGCTCGGCGCCGGTGCGGAAAAACTCCGACCCGATTGCGGTTAATTTGGCGCTTGCCGGGCACCACCTTTTTTCCTCTGCCCAAGCTGGGAAGTCACTGGGACATCAAGGGCACTGCGTTCGAATTGGAATTGCGCGACGGCGCCAAAGTCGTTTTCAAGGATTCCAAGCTCCCCATCAGCGCACCGGTGCAATTCAAAAACCATCCCTACCGCCTGAGCGCCCTGCGCGAGGCCAATCAAATCCGGCTGGAGCTCATCGACGCTCAGGCACGGCTAAGCCCGATCGGGAACTGAACGATAGCTGGCGCTCCAAGACACAAGCGGGACGTTTGTGCTACGTAGCACAAGCGTCCCGCTTGTGTCTTTCTCGTGACCAGGCTCCGCCTGGTCACGCACTGCTCACGAGGCTCCGCCTCGTTTTCGGACCCCACCGCTGCGAGCATCCGCGCCCTTGGGCGATTTTCGTGCAGGCAGAGCCTGCCTGGCAGTGCGTCACCAGGCGGAGCCTGGTGACGAGATGATACGTAGCACAAGCGTCCCGCTTGTGTTTTCGCTCCCATTGTCCGCGCACCATCGCCCGCTACAACAAACATATCCGCGAACGAACCGCGTCCGGCGGGCGTAGTCAAATGGCAGTGTCTGTTTCACGTTAAACGTCCCTGGCGGGTCCCATGCTTGGTCCGATCTTTGCCCGCGAATGGCTGACTTTGCCCCGCCGGTCTCGCCATTATGTCCTTCGCTCTTTTTATCTGGGCGCCTTGTGGGTCTTGATCCTGACCGTCTGGCAGACGGCCGTCGGCTGGGAACTACCGGCCACCCTCGGCGATAACGCCCGCTTCGGCATCCTCGCCTTTCAAATCCTCGCCCTGGTTCAACTGTTGCTCCTGTTGTTCTTTTCCGCCTTATCCGCGGCGGGCACGGTCGCGCAAGAAAAGGATCGGCGCACCTTTGTTTTGTTGCTGCTCACCGACTTGCGCAATTACGAGATTGTTCTCGGCAAGCTATTGGGCAGCCTTCTGCAAATCGGCCTCTTCTTGGCAGGAGCTGTCCCCATTTTTGCGCTGCTGCTGCTGCTCGGCGGCATTGACTATCGCCAGGTGATCCAGGCCACGCTCGTCCTGGGAACGACCGCGCTGGCCGCCGGTTCGCTGGGAAGCCTCATCGCTCTCTGGCGCGACAAGACTTTTCAAGCGCTCGCGCTTACGGTGCTTTGCCTGGTGCTCTATCTGTGCGTCGTGCAAGCTCTTTCTCTGATACCGGCCGTTTGGAATTGGTTGCAAGGCGCCGCACCTTCCGTCGGCCAAGACACCGTGTCGCCAGTGGCAAGGCTATTTTCAGCCGTTCCTCGCCTTGGAACGCGTTCTTGATCCGGATGACATCGACGCCGTCTTTCCGCCGGCGTATGGCTTCGCGCTGTGCATGCTCGGTCTGACGGTCCTGCTCAATGCCTGGGCCATCGTGCGCTTGCGCGTCTGGAACCCCAGCGGCGAGCCGGTCATGCAGCGCGAGCTGGCGGATCAGGAGTTGGACGCCAAGGACCGTGCGCGGGCTCACGCCGCTCCAGGCGCTCTGCGTGCGGTGTGGGCGAATCCGATTCTATGGCGCGAGATCGCCACGCGCGGATATGGCCGGCGGCCTCTGCTCGTGAAAGCGGCCTATTTCCTTGTCCTGGCGCTGATCGGTTATTATGCCCTCGCCGTGGCCGACAAGGGAGCCTGGGCAGCCGCCTGGGGCCTGGTGCCAATCGCCATTCTCAGCTTGCTGCTGGTGAGCGCTCAAGCGGTCACCGCCATCACGTCCGAGCGCGACATCGGTGCCCTCGATCTTTTGCTCGTCACCGACTTGACGCCGCGCGAGTTCATCTTCGGCAAGCTGCTCGGCGTCGCCTACAACACCAAGGAATTCCTGCTGCCGCCGCTGATACTGGCCGGCGTCTATGCCTTGCGCGGCATGCTCGCTTCCGCCCCCGAAGGGCATCCCGAGCTGGCTTTCGGCAAAAATGTGGAAGCCTTCGTTGCCATCAGCCTGGGCACGGTCATCCTCCTGGCGTTTACCATGGTCTTGGGCCTGCACGTCGCACTGCGCACAGAGAATAGCCGCCTCGCCGTTGCTCACACATTGGGCACGACCTTCTTCCTATCGATCGGCACGCTCATCTGCATGTATCTGATCTGGATCAACGGCCGGTTCGAATACCAGTGGCTGAGTTTTCTGGCGTTCATCTGCGCGGCATGGGGCGGCCTCTACTGGGTTTTGTGCGGCCTCAGGCCATCGGCGGCGCTGGCCCTCGCCAGTTGCATCTGTCCCTTCGCCGTCTTTTACGCGGTCACGAATGTCCTGATCGGCAAGCCCGGCCTGCGTGAATCGACCGACCCGCTCATCCCCTTCCTGGTGACCGGCGGCGCTTCGGGTTCACCATCGCCGCCATGCTCGTGCCCCTCCTGAGCGAGTTCGACGTCGCCATCGGCCGCACAAGCGCTCAAGGCGAGTAGGTCCCGTCTGCTGGGCGGGACCTCTGCCCGCGTCCGTTAAAACACCGTTTGGTGACGGTGAAACGGTGGATTTCACTTCATTTTTCGCCTTCAACTGCGAAGCGCGCATTGCCTCTCCCTTTTACACTAGAGACGGTGAGGTTGGGGTAGACCAGTTGCCGCCGTAATATAACGCTTATGCATGAGACCTTCGAACACACGGCGGATTTGGGTTTGCGCATTTGCGCGGGCGATTTGAACACGCTCTTCATTGAGGCGAGCCAAGCACTCTTTGAGGCCATCGTCACGGATTTGGCGACCGTGCGCCCGAGCAGACGTGTAGGCGTGAGTTTGCCAAGCGAGGCGCCGGATTTGCTTCTCTTCGATTGGCTCAAAGAACTGCTGTATTACTTCGACGGCGAGCATCTGCTCCTGGGCAAATTCGAAGTTGAGATTACGGACAGCGGCTTGACGGGCAGTGCGTGGGGCGAGCCGCTCGACCGGACGCGGCACAACCTCGAGCATGAAGTGAAAGCCATCACCTACCATGGCTTGCGCGTCGAGTGCACCGGTGGGGAATGGCTGGCGGAAGTCATCGTCGATATTTGAAGGAGGCTTTCATGCCCAAGGAAGCGTTTAGCGGCCCGCTCGAGCAAATCGGCACCTGCTGTTACCGCATTCCGAAAAGCTATAAGCCCGGCATGCGCGTGGACGGCCATATCTTCGCCAGCGAGCAATTGATCGAGCAAGTGCGCAGGGACCAGGCGGCGGAGCAGGTCGCCAACGTCGCCTTTTTGCCGGGCATCCAGTATGCCAGCCTGGCCATGCCGGACATTCATTGGGGCTATGGTTTCCCGATCGGCGGCGTCTGCGCCACCGACCCGGACGAAGGGGGCGTCATCTCGCCCGGCGGCATCGGCTACGACATCAACTGCGGCGTGCGCCTCATGCGCACCAACCTCACTTATCGGGAGGTCAAGCCGCACTTGCGGACATTGGTGGAAGCGCTGTTTCGCCAGATTCCGACGGGCGTGGGCAAGTCGGGGCGCTTCGAGTTTCGCGGCAAAGAGCTGGAACAAGTGCTGGACCAGGGTCCGCGCTACCTTTTGAGTCGTGGGTTGGCGGGGCAAAGCGATATTGACTTCACCGAAGCCCACGGCCGGCTCGACGGCGCCGATCCCGATCAGGTTTCCGAGCGTGCCAAGACGAGGGGCGCCGAGCAATGCGGCACGCTCGGCTCGGGCAATCACTTCTTGGAAGTGCAGATTGTCGATGCGGTTTTCGACGAGCCGGCCGCTCAGGTGATGGGTCTGGAGAAGGACCGCGTGTGCGTGATGATTCACTCCGGCTCGCGCGGCCTTGGTTACCAGGTCTGTGACGACGGCCTGGCCATGTTGCGACAGGCCCCCGAGAAATACGGCATCGACATCCCCGATCGGCAGCTGGCCTGCGCCGGTCGATAGTCCCGAGGGTCGCAAATACCTGGCCGGCATGCGGGCGGCGGCCCATTTCGCCTGGTGCAATCGCCAGTTATTGATGCAACAGGCGCGGGATGTTTTTGCCGAGGTTTTCGGCCAAACCTGGCAAAGCATGCAGATGAACCTGGTCTACGACGTGTGCCACAACATCGCCAAATTCGAGGAGCACACCGTCGCGGGCAAGACGAAGAAGCTTTGGGTTCATCGCAAGGGGGCGACGCGAGCCTTTCCGCCGAATCACCCGGAGATACCCAAGCTCTACGCCAAAATCGGCCAGCCGGTCATCATTCCCGGGGACATGGGCCGAGCGAGCTGGGTCCTCGTCGGGCAGCCGGGGAGCATGGAAAAAACCTTTGGCACCACGTGCCACGGCGCCGGCCGGGCCATGAGCCGCACTGCCGCCGTCAAGGACGCCGCGGGCCGCCGCATCGACCGCGAGCTCGAAGCGCGCGGCGTCATCGTCCGCGCTCAAAGCCACAAGGGACTCGCGGAGGAGCAGCCGAGCGCTTACAAGAATGTCGATGATGTCGTGGAGGTGGTGCACTTGGCCGGGCTGTCGCGCAAGGTCGCGCGCATGCGGCCGATTGGCGTTATCAAGGGATGATTATGATGTATTTCGGGTTATAATGCAGATATGAACCCTACGACCACTTCTACACCGGCGCCGGCCCAACCGGACCCGTCCCAATTCGACCTTGGCCATCAGGGAGATGTGGATCGAACGCAAATTGCGCAGCAACTGCGGCTAACTCCCACCCAGCGGTTGCGTCACCATGAATCCTGGCGGCTCTTCGTAAAGGAGGCTTTGCGACGTGCAGAACTTCACCGAACAGATCGTCAGCGCCTCTGAGCAGCGGCAAAGTTAAGTTTGTCGTCGTGGGCGGCGTCAGCGCCGTGCTCCAGGGAGCGCCCATCGTGACTCGCGATCTCGACGTGTGCTACAGCCGCACCAGCGACAACCTTGCCCGTTTGGCCGAGGCTTTGGCAATATTTCAGTTGCGCTTACGGGGAATGCCCGAGGGTGTTCCGAATCTCTTCGATCAGCGCTCATTGCAGTTTGGCATGAATTTTACTTTGGAAGCCGGGGGCGAATCGCTCGACCTGCTAGGCGAAATGTCGGCCATTGGCGGCTATGACGCGATCGTGGACCGTGCCGTCGAGATGGATGTGGCCGGCCATACGGTCAAAGTGCTGGCGCTATCCGACCTGATCCGCACCAAGCGCGCTGCCGGCCGTCCCAAGGATTTGGCAGTATTGCCGGTGCTAGAGGCGACCTTGCAAATGTTGGAAGGCAGTGGACCGTAAATAGAGCAGCGCCGAGCCTGCCTCAATCGTTCGAACCCACTCCGATGAACTCTCGACCTGTGCCAGCAACCCGGTGCGCGCGTGGTAATCGCTGTCCAGGATCAAGGCGTCCACCTGGTAGAGATCGAGGATGCGCGACCAATCGCGCCCGAGCGTCACGGCTTCGTATTCATGCCAGACCTTGTCCGGGTAAATCTCGATGCGGCCATCCATGAAAATGGAGCAGGGCCGCTGCGCTGCCCAACCGATGAATTCGCCCCACTCGAAGCGGGTGAAGATGCGCCGTCCACTTTGCTCCTGCGCCAGGCGCTCAAGTATCACTTCCAGGTCGCGTTCGACATGCGGATTTCCATGCGCTGCAAGCAGGGGATTGTAAGCGCGCAGTCCGGGCAAGGCGCTGACGGCAACCAGCAAGAGAACGACGCAGGTCAACGCGGCGCCGAGAGTCGGTTTATCGTGTGCCACGCGCGGCGAAGGCAGCAGACGGGACAGAAGCACCGCAGCCGTGGGCGCCATCACTAGCAGCCACCAAGCAACCATGCGCACGGAAGTGGCGGCCATCGGCAGAAAACAAAGGGCCAGCACAACACCACGGAACTGGATACTTGCTCGCGACTTTCGCCAACTCAGTGCGATCAGCAACCCGAGGGCAATGAGCGATACAAAAAAGGCGACACCGATGCCCTGGTTCAAGCTGGGCGGCAGCCATTCGTCGATGCCGCGCGTGGCGGCACGATTTGAGGTAGCGCCGACGTAATCGTAAATCTGCCAACCATAGGGATTAAGCAGGGTCGCTGCCGCGGACACGGCAAGACAAGCGGCCAGGCATCGACATTGGGAGTCGCTGCGCAGCTTACCTGCGTGCCAAGCGACGCCGAGCCGCGCCGCCAGGAAGCAGCCGATGAGCATGAGTCCAGCCGGGAAGGCGCCGTGCATATTTGCCCACAGCGCCAGCATCAACGGCGGGAAAACCAGCAGCCAGGGGCGGCATCTGCGCGATGCAGCAGATCAAAAAGAGCGACGAACAAAAGCAAGGAAAACGTTTGGGGCCGAATGGTGAGGACTTGCCAAAGCCCCAGAAATGCGGCGATGCCGACCACCATGGCGGCGACCAGCGAGCCGGATAAACGCCGGCACAGGAGGACGAGCATCGCCATCGTGAGCGCGATCAGCAGCGCATTGACGACCCGAACGAGATCCAGGCCGCCCTGCGCATAGAGGAGATAGTAAACGACTTGTGACAGCCAATTGACATCGATGAAGGATACGCCCGGCACGGTGTAGGTAAAGATGTCGTGATCCAGCAGCCGGCCTTCGCTTACGATCACCCGGCCGCGCGCGAGATGATGCCAGAAATCGGCGAGATAAGCGGTGTTGCCGGCCAGGGCGATGAAAGCCAAAACGGGGACAAGCAAGATGCGAACCCAGGCATCGGTGGGCAGCAGTCGCGTCCATTTGCTGCGTGGTCTTAAGGGGTACGGTAAGTAGCCCGGGCGAGGTAAAGTGCGGCATGAACAACTATAGCTTGGCAATTTGCGCGGCAACGCCAATCTCCTGATCGCATTTGGGAAGACGCCAATCAGGCGACTGCCACACCTGCTATAGGTTACAGCCCATAGCGTGAGCCAAACTGGCCGACGCCGGCGTTGCCGAATTGACCGAATTTGCCGCCCACGCCGAATTGACCGACTTGCCCGCCAAATTGGCCGGGCGTTTGTCCGGTTTGCCCGAGTTGGCCGATACCGAGTTGATTGCCCATCGGGCCGAGCGGAGCGAATTGACCGATTTGCCCAAACTGGCCTAGTTGGCCGAAGGGAACGACGCCAACGAGTCCGAGTTGCCCGATCTGGCCAAGCTGTCCGAGCGCCACCGAGTTGGCCAAGTTGCCCAAGCTGGCCCGCGTAGCCGAGTGCGCCGAGTTGTCCGATCTGAACGCCCACGCCGATTTGGCCGATCTGGCCCACTTGGCCGATCTGCCCGATTTGACCCGCCAGTCCAAGTTGTGCCGCATAGTAACCTGGATAGCCGTAGGTGCCGATATAGCCACCCTGAACCGAGGGAAGTTGATTGATGCCCGAGCCTTGAGGGTAAATCTGAGGAGACAAACCGCCGAGACCAATGCCGACGTTGCCATTGCCGAGATTGGCGCCCCCCAGATTGGCCGCTCCCAGATTGCCGAAGGCGCCACCTTGAGCGCCTGGCACGAAGCCGCGCGCGTTACCGGGGTTTGCGGGAGTTTGAGCGGACAGTTCCCCGGCGGCCAGAATAAGGATCGCGAGGGAAGCGGCGGCGGTCTTGGGGAACCATTGAGCAAGCGGGATCATATGCTCTCCAGGTAGCGGCATTCAGTTCGCGTTCACTAAGCCAACCGGTTCGCAGTCCTCCGGCTACTCCCTATATCATCAGGCGAACTTCCCCTTTGTGCAACCCGTCGCTGTGCTATTTATCCGTGTTTCTTCCGTGTTCAATCCGTGGCTCGCATTTTTACGAGAGAAAAATGCGGGAACACGAATATCGCTCTTGACACATCAGGGCCGATTGCTATCTTTCGCGTCCCATTCCATTGATTCTCGGTTTGAAGTACCACGCGCCCGCCAGGGGCTGCAAGGGGGTTTGCAACCGCCTGGTGCGTGACGGAGTTTCGGGGGCTCATTGCGCCTTCGTCAAGCAGGAGAAGCGGGTTATGCGAACGCGATTCAGCGGGCTCTTCCGATTCGGCGCATGCCTTTTCGGAGCTTGGCTCTTGACGGCAGCCCAGGCCCACGCTCAAAACCAAACCTATGAAGTGCCGCCCGTCGACTTCACCGGGCCTCTGAGCCATCCACGCTATGAGCAAGGCGGCTTCTTCACCGTTCTCGAAGGGCTCTATTGGCGCCAAAATAGGCCCCTCAACAACCAAACCGTCGCCGTGCGCGGCTTCGTCGATGTGGACGGCTCGCTCACGGGCACCGAGGGCACCCATGTCGGTAGCTTCACCCCGGCGCTCGACGTCAATCAATTGCGAGGCCCCGGCTCGTGGGAGCCCGGCTTGCGCTTGGGTCTAGGCTGGCGCTTCGAGGACGCCACGGTGGTCACCCTCAACTGGTATCACCTCGCCGACTCGCGCTATTCGGCCACGGCTTCGCTGGCGCCGCCCGGGCTTCAAGGCGGCCCAGGTCTGGCGAACACCTTCTTGTTCTCCCCCGTGTTCAACTTTCCGATCAATTACTCCGGCAACCCGTTCAATCTCCCGTTCGGCAACCCCGGTGCCACCTTCGGCATCTGGAACGCCGCTTCCTTGGAAACC
The DNA here is from genome assembly GCA_963750865.1 of uncultured Planctomycetota bacterium. Lineage (GTDB taxonomy): Bacteria > Planctomycetota > Planctomycetia > Gemmatales > Gemmataceae > CAVVSQ01. The sequence continues at coordinate 294,544 of CAVVSQ010000001.1, read as the reverse complement.
ATCAGTTACGTGCAGCGCTTCGACATGGTTGACCTGATCGTGCGCGTGCCGATCGTGCAAACGGATTGCTACCGCAATTATGGCTTGATCGGTCCCCGCGGCGCGACCCTCTACGACAAGTTCGCGTGGCGCACGGTGGATGCCGACCAAAACGGGTTATCGAACAATGGCACCATCGCGGATTACCACAACATCACCTCCAATCGTCTATATGGCGTCGCCCTGGGCATGGGCAATGAATGGTACATGGGCGACACTCCGGTGGGCGCCTTCTCGGTGAGCCTCGACGTGGAAGGCAGCTTGTTCATGGACTTTGTCAAGGGCCGGGCGGGCTATCAACTCGGGGATCGGTCTACCGAAGCCACGCGAGCCCGCAATCTGGCGGCGATCGTGCCATCCGTCGATGCGCGGATCAGCCTGCACTGGTATCCGTGGGAAGCGGTCGAAGTTCAGGTCGGCTATGATGTGTTCGCGCTATTCAACACCTATGCTTCGCCCCAACCCATTGATTTCAACTTTGGCGCAATCGATCCGCAGTGGCAATCGGTCTACCGACTGTTGCACGGTGTCCACTTCGGCGTCGGCTTCGTCTTTTAAGGATGTGCAAATAAAAAACTGTCGTGGCCTGCGCTGAGGTACTCCGAAGCCGATACGTATCAAGTTAACGGAAGGCGGAAGTGGGATCCCCTCTCCCCCTGTACTCGGGGGGAGAGGGGCAGGGGTGAGGGGGGATAGAATTTCTCGCGAAACTCCAAAGTTTTTGCACGCAACCTGCACCCCCTCACCCCTGCCCCTCTCCCCCGAGTACAGGGGAGAGGGGAATACACGTAACAAATCTTGGACGAAACGCTCACTTCCGGCGAACGCTATGGTTACAACGGTTTAATTCTTACCCTCGCTTTGATTTCTCCAAAGCCCTCGTCAGATACGCGATCAAATCCGACGCGATCAAGCCGCGCTGACCCAAGTCAGCGCTCGCCAGATCGCCCGCCAAACCGTGCACATGAGCGCCTAGCTGGGCCGAGGCAAATGGGTCGAGCCCCTGGCCCAACAGCGCCGCAATCAAGCCGGTGAGCACATCGCCGCTGCCGGCCGTCGCCATGCCGGGATTGCCGGTGCCATTGACGTAAACGCGCTCACCATCCGTGACGACGGTGGCATGACCTTTCAAAAGAACGATTAGCTTGTGTTGACGGGCAAAGGCGACGGCCGATTCCTCGCGGGTTGCTTGAATTTCAGGAATCGACTTGCCCGTGAGTCTGCCAAACTCTCCCGGATGCGGCGTGATGATCGTGGGGCCGCTACGATGCATCAGAATATCGGGCCGATCGGCACAAGCGTTGAGGCCGTCGGCGTCGAGCACCAGCGGCGCCGTGACCTGGCTCACGACATCGCCGATGAATTTAGTGAGTTCGGGTCCGCGCCCCAGGCCCGGACCGAGTGCCACCACATCGCTAAGCTTGGCCGCGTCCAAAATCTCGGCCAGCGCTTGCGCCGTGAACAGCCCCGCCGCGTCTTGATGCAGCGGCACCGTCATGTAGCAAGGGTTGCCCGCCGCGACCAGCGGCCAAACCTCGCGTGGCGTGGCCACTTTCACCAGTCCAGCGCCGCCCCGCAACGCGGCGCTGCCGCACAGCACCGCGGCCCCGGACATGCCCGCGCTGCCAGCCACGACCAACACACGACCATAGGTTCCCTTGTTGCTCTCGGCTTGTCTTGGCGCCAGCCGCGGGAGGGTTGTGATGCGCACGCTAATCTCCAAGGAGCCGCGCACGCAGTAAGCGGTTTGACTTTTAGCCAATCCCAAACCGCTTACTGCGTGCGCCGCTCTTTATCCGACGACCAAGTTCACTAATTTGCCCGGCACGACGATCACCTTTTTGATGGTCTTGCCTTCGATCAAGCCGGCTACCTTCTCATCCGCGCGGGCCAGTCTTTCCAATTCATCCTTGCCAGTGCCCGCCCGCACCACGAGCTTGGAGCGCAGCTTGCCGTTGATTTGCACCGGGATTTCGATTGCGTCCGCCTTGAGAAGCGTCTCATCATAAGGCGGCCAGGGCTCGTAGGCGAGCGTCGTTTGCGCGCCGTCCGCCCGCCCATGGAGCGCTTGCCACAAATCCTCGGCCAGGTGCGGGGCGAACGGGCTTAACAGCAGCACCAATGTCTTGAGCACCGAGCGCGCGCGAACCGATTGCGGCGTCAAGTGATTGGTCAGTTCCATCATGGCCGCGATGGCCGTATTAAAGGACAGCTTGTCCAAATCTTCCGTGACGCGCTTTATGGTCTGATGCAAGAGGCGCTTGGTCTCTTGATCGGGTTCGACATCCTGAACCGTGGCATTCAGTTGCACCTTATCGGAGCGATCGTCGATGATCAGTCGCCAGACGCGATTGAGAAAGCGGAACACGCCCTCCACGCCGCGCATGCTCCAGGGCTTGGTCGCTTCCAAGGGGCCCATGAACATTTCATAAAGGCGCATGCTATCCGCCCCATACTGGGCGACGACGTCATCGGGATTGATGACATTCTTGCGCGCCTTGGACATCTTCTCCGCGACGGCAGATAGTTTGACCTTCGTGCCCTTAAGGTACGGCTCTCCGTCTATTTCCTCGACCTCCTCATTCATGACGCGCGTTGCTCATACTTTGCGCCTTTGTGCAAATCGGTCATCGAGACAAGCCGGCCTTGGGGATCTTTGTGAACGTAATAGACCAGGCCCAGGATCATGCCCTGGTTGACCAGCCGCTGAAACGGTTCGGGGGTGGCGACGTGGCCCCGGTCGTAAAGGACTTTGTGCCAAAAGCGTGAATAGAGCAAATGCAACACGGCATGCTCGGCGCCGCCGACGTAGAGATCGACAGGCAGCCAATACTTCTGTTTGGCGGGATCGCAAAACTCTTGGTCGTTGCGGGGATCGAGATAACGGAGGTAATACCAACAAGATCCTGCCCACTGCGGCATGGTGTTGGTCTCGCGGACATAACGCTTGCCGTTACGCTCGACGTGTAGCCAGTCTTTGGCCTTGCCCAGGGGCGGTTGCGCCTTTCCGGCCGGCTTGTAATCTTCCAGCTCGGGCAAGCGCAGCGGCAGCTCACTCACCGACAACGGCTCGACGATGCCGGTTGGTTTACCCGCCGCATCGACCTCGTGAAGGATGGGAAACGGCTCGCCCCAATAGCGCTGCCGGCTAAAGAGCCAATCGCGCAACTTGTAATTGACCTTCTCGTGACCTTTTTTAAGTTCCGCAAGCCGGGCGGTCACCTTTTGTTTGAATACCGCCGTCGGCAAACCATCGAACGAGCCCGAATGCAGGGCCGTTCCCTCGCCCGTGAAACATTCCTCGAAAAGCTCCGGGTGACCGCGATAAAGAAACGCCGCGATGCGAACCGGGTCGCCGTTTTCTTCTTGCCAAACGCGCTCGGCCCGGCCAATGATGGCCAGGTCGTGTTGCGAGGGTGTTGCGGCCGCGGGATCCAGCTTGGAGAGATGCGCTGCGGCGCCTTTGTCCTTGCCCTCTTTCATATGGCTGAGAATCTGGAAGACCTCGGTGTGCATCAACCAATCATTGGGGGGCATTACGACGGGGCGAATGGGCAATTGAAACTGCTTGGCGAACGCAAAATCGCGCTCGTCATGGGCAGGCACGGCCATGATCGCCCCGGTGCCATAAGTGGCCAAGACGTAGTCGGCAATCCATACAGGGATGGTTTCCGCGTTGAGCGGATTGATGGCATAGGCGCCGGTGAAGACGCCGGTTTTGTGAGTCGATGCGACTCCGCCTTCGCCAAGGCCAGTGCGTTCCAGGTCACTCTTGCGGGCGGTTTGCGTCTTATATTTTGCCACCGCTTCCTTGTGGGCCGCCGTGGTAATGCGGTCGACCAATGGATGTTCCGGGGCGAGCACCATGTAGGTAGCGCCGTACAGCGTATCCGGACGAGTCGTGAAGACGCGAAGCGAATGCGGCCTGTCCTGTCCGATCTTGGTCGTGTCATCGGTCCGCAACGGGAATTCGACTTCCGCGCCGGTGCTTTTGCCGATCCAGTCGCGCTGCATTTTCTTGATGGATTCGGGCCAATCGACCAGCGCCAAGTCATCCAGCAATCGGTCCGCGTAGTCGGTGATGCGTAGCAGCCATTGCCGCAGCGGCATGCGCACGACGGGATGGCCGCCGCGTTCGGATTTACCGTCGACGACCTCCTCGTTGGCGAGCACCGTACCCAGAAACTCGCACCAATTGACGGGCACTTCGGCTTGATACGCGAGCCGTTTGCCGTCCTGGTAGCCGCGGACGGCGCGCTCGCCCTGCGCGTTGATTGCCGGCGGGATGGGTAATTCGCTAATCGGCCGGCCGCGGTTGGCCACCGTGTCATACCAGGTGTCGTAGAGTTGGAGAAAAATCCACTGGGTCCATTTGAAGTAGCCTGGGTCGGTGGTGTCGACTTCGCGGTCCCAGTCATAGCTGAAGCCGAGCATCTGAATTTGCCGGCGAAAGGTGGCGATGTTTTTTTGCGTGGTGGTGCGCGGGTGGGTGCCGGTCTCGATGGCGTATTGCTCCGCAGGCAAACCAAACGCATCCCAGCCCATCGGGTGCAGGACGTTGAAGCCGCGCATGCGGCGATAACGCGCGAGAATATCCGTGGCGGTATACCCCTCGGGATGGCCGACGTGCAGGCCCGAGCCGGATGGATAGGGAAACATGTCGAGGATGTAGTATTTTGGCTTGGCGGACGAATCGGGAGTGCGGAAGGTTTTATGTTCTTCCCAAAAGTGCTGCCAGCGCGGCTCGACGACTTTGGGATTGTAACTTGGCATCGAGCAATCTCACCCTGGGCACCTGAAAATCAAAAAGTTAACTTACCCAGGCGAGCGGGGGGCGTCAGCCCCCTGCATTCTTAAACAACACCCTCATACGGCGCCGTCATTCCACCTGCAGATCAATCGCCGAGAAATGCTCGTGATCGCTGCTGGTATTGTGGCTATCCACGCGCAGCAAGTAAGCCCCAGGCGGCGGTGCGGTAAAAGCAACGCGGGCGCCGACGCGGCACTTCGGCTTGAATGTCAGCTTGAACTCACCTTCGACGACACAGCCCTGGGCAACGTCCGGCACCTGCTTTTGCTTGATCTTTTCCTCGCGGACCAGGAAATAGCGGACCACCACATCCTTGTTGATGCCGTGCGGATAGGTGTTGGTGAAAAAGAACTGAAGCACGAGCGGCTCCTTCGCGTGCGCCTTGAGAAGCGGCCGCGCGGCATGGCCGCCCTGCGGTGGTTCTTGATCCGCCTGGGAGCTCACCTCCTCGATCGTGGCGCCGGTCGCCGGATCCAGACGCATGATGCGCAACGATATATCCGCATGCTCGGCCCGTACGGTCGCCAAGGCCCCAAGGCAAACGGCAACAGCAAGAAGCTTTTTCATGATTTAGCTCAAATCAATGCCTTCATTCGTCAGTCAATCCATAAATCGAGTGCCGCGAAAAAACCATGCCCGTCCGGCGCCCCGAGTGTTTCCACGCGCATGAGATAAAAACCCCGCCGGTCAATGGTCAGTGTCAACGCGCCCGCGGCCTTGTCGCGCGGCGCGAAATCCATCGTCAATGCGCTCTCGGCGGTAACGTCTTTGGTTAACTTAGGAACCTCTGCTTGCCCGAGCTTTTCCTCCCTCACGGTGAAAAAGTGAACAACGATGTTCTTCATCTCGAGCTTGGTGTCGGCATTCGTCACCGTCCAGGTGATTTTGAGCGGGACGCCGGCCTTTCCCTTGAGGACCTTGCGGGGCTTTGGCGCGGCACCCAACGCAATCGGCTCTGCGTGCGCCGTTTGACTGGCACTGCCACTTTGAACTTTGAGATCGATGGTGAACGTGTCAGCCCGACTAAGCGCCGGAACCAAAGATGCGCCGACCATAGCGATAACAGGGATTACTAAGCATTTCATGAATTCATCATGGTGCGAATCGTCCGCGTCGGCAAGCGAAAAACTTGTTTTACGAGGTTGTGTCAGGGCCCGCGGGATTCGGAGTCCCTCATCCCGCGGCTTGGAATTCGCCAGGATGTTACTCAAGCCGCGGGATGAGGTACTCCGAATCCCGCGGATCCGACAAAAACTCGGAAGAACGTTTGCATTCCACTCGCAATCGGACAAAGATGGGGGGCATATGCGTCACAGCCAAATAAGCCTCACGGCTAGAGGACAACACCCATGACACCGACCCCATCTGGTCGCCGGCGAATTGGCCGGCGCGCTTTTTTACAGGCAGCCGCGGCACTGCCCTTGGCCTACGGCGTTCACGAGCGCCTGGGCCTGGCAAGCGCAGACGACGCTGCCGTTGGCGTGCCGCGGACGCAGGCGTTTCCCGGCTTGATCATGCGGCAACATAGCCCGGACAACCTCGAGTTTCCCTTTGCCACATTGGACAATTTCATCGTGCCCAACAACCGATTCTATGTGCGCTCGCACTTCGCGCAGCCGACGGTCGATCGCCAGACATGGCGTTTGCGCGTCGAAGGGGCCGTCGAGCGGCCTCTGGAATTGACCTACGACGATATTCGCCAAATGCCCGCGCTCGGCGCCGGTGCTGCTCGAATGCGCGGGCAACAGCCGAGTGTTCTTGGTGCCCACGGCGTCCGGTGTTCCCTGGGAACTGGGGGCGGTCGGGACGGCGTCATGGACCGGCGTGCCGCTGGCCGCCATCTTGGACCGGGCCGGCGTTCGCGACGGCGCAGTGGAAGTAATCCTTCAGGGCGCGGACACCGGTGAAGTCCGTTCGCCCCCCACGGCGTACCAATCGCCGGGCCGTATTCCCTTCGCACGCAGCCTGCCGCTTGCCAAGGCGCGCCAAGATGTTGTTTTGGCCCACCACATGAACGGCGCGGAGTTGCCGATCGCGCATGGCTTCCCCTTGCGCGCCGTCGTCCCTGATTGGTATGGCATGGCCTCGATCAAATGGCTCACGAAGATCATCGTGACCGATCGACCCTTTCGGGGCTATTTTCAAACGCTGGATTATGCGTATTTCGCGCGCCGCCACGATTTGCCATCGCTGATGCCGATCACGGAGCTGCAAGTAAAGTCGCTGATCGCCCGGCCCGCGCTCAATGAGATCGTCAAGGCGGGCGAGGCTTACCGAGTTCACGGTGCGGCGTGGACCGGCGCCTCGGAAATCACGCGCGTGGAGGTCAGCACGGATGGCGGCACAACTTGGGCGGCGGCCCGACTCCTGGACCGCGCCGTTCCGCACGCCTGGCGCTTGTGGGAATACGTCTGGCCCGTCCCAGCGCGCCATGGGCCTTACGTCCTCAAGGCCCGCGCCACCGACGCCCGTGGCCGCACCCAACCCGACCGCCATGACCCAGATCGCCGCAATAGCATGATCAACTTCACACTGCCGATACCGGTGGAAGTGAGAAGTTGACGGCGAGTAGAATTCGGGTTCAAAGATTTGGGTGCCATGGCCTCGGTACTCCGTGGCCATGCGTTGGGCCACCCGCACCCCAACATCAAAAAAACCGATAGCCAGCGGCAAAAAAGGCAGCATAACAGCCAAGAAAAAAGCCGCTGATTGCGAGAATCATGGCGGCGATCGGCGCGGGCATCCGGCTCATAATCTGGCCCAGCACCAGATATTGGGGAAAGACCACGGCGGCGAAGCGGCCCATCGCCCCCATGCACATCTCATGGCTGCGCGTGACATAAGGTATAAACAAAAGTCCCGCCGCCAACACCACTTCCTTGGCATTGAGCCAACGTTTGCGCGCCCGAGAATGACCAAAGCGATGGTTGCCAAGAAGTAAAGCGGATTCGCCAGTTGAAGGCTAAAGAACGGGTTCGCTTCTTGGCCGCCACTTTTCCAGTAGCACGGCGAGGAAGGATCGAAGACGGACCAAATCGGTTGAAGAGTGATCAACGACCCGGCTTTTTCGAATAGCGGGACTGCCGGACGGCTGCGCCAGTTCTCCTGGGTCATGGCAAATGCCAGCGGTTCGCCAAAAGTGAACCATTGGTAAAGCATGTAAGCGGCCAAACCCCATGCCGCTAGCGGCAATAAGGCCAAAAGGCGCAGGAACGGTTTCCGTCCAGCCGCGGCGGTCCAAAAATGCAGTGCCAAAGGCGGTATCAGCGCCACCCCAACTGGTCGCACGGCCGTGGCCAGCCCCACGACGAGCGCCAACAGAACCGGCGACCAATTTCGCTCGATGCCATAAAAGGCCGCCACAGCGACCAGCAAAAACAACGATTCGCTATAGGCCATGCGAAAAAAGAACGTGGTTGGCCAAAGACCTAATGCCAGGACAATCCACGATGAAAGATGCGGATCGCCCGGCCCAAATCGAAGATATGCGTAGGCGGACAGGACAACAAAAGCCGCGATCAGGCAGACGTGCGACACAACGAGCAATGCGAAGTTAGCCGAGGCACCCGTTACCTCCGTGATTCCTCGGGCCAAGAGCGGAAAGGCGGGGAAAAAGGCGACGGTGGAACTTGCCTTCGGATCATAAGCGTACCCTTCTTCCGCGATTTGCCGATACCACACACCATCCCAATTGGCGAAGGCCGCTAGGAGACCCTCTGGTCCGCTTGATTGCACGCCCGGCTTCATGAAATCCTGGCCAAGCAAGCCCCCCAAAATGACTAAAAGGCTGGTGCAATAATAAAAGAGGAGACCGATCAGTAAGTTTTTCATTGATTGTTCTTGACATTCAACCATTGGTCGCGTGTAATCGCCCTGCCCCCAATGGCCTATTTTTCAAACATTGTATTAAAAAAGCACGTCGGATCGATCAACACCCGCGGAGCCCCCAGACATGCGACTATCCTCACGATGCGGTTTCTTCGCGCCGGCAATTGCTATGATTGCTTTTTTATCGACCTCAAGTGAAGCGCGAGCCTCCAGCGCATCAGTAGACACCGCCACGGCGAGCACATTTTCTCCTTCCCCGGTCGCCTCCGGTCAGACGGCCACCTCCGCCGCTTTTCGCCACGGCAACCGGACCCACCAAACTCTATGTGACCTACACGGGCCCTACTTGGAGTTGGTCGGCCACCGGCGCGTCGGTGCTCACTATTGTTCAGCCTGATAAGAAAAGCGCCGGCGCCACCTTGCAGGCCACGATCTATTCACCAGGCAGCTACACCATAACGGCGACAGCCACTGCTACTTGGCAAGGTTCCGATGGCATTGCGGTCAGTGCCTCCAAGTCGGCCGCGCCAATCACGCTCGTGGTGGTCGGCGTGAGCGCGATACAATATTTGGACCCACTCAACGGCTACGTCAACGCCACTAGCACCTTATACGTCCTCGTGGGCCATTCGGTGGACTTCAAGGCGATCCCGACACCCGCCGGTACGGCCTTTCCGGCTGGCAACCCCGTCTGGAGCGGCACTTCCGGGGCGAGCGGGACGGGTCAAACCATAACGGTAACATTTCCGACGCTTTCCGCATCGACTTCCGATTTCAAGACAGTAATAGCCACGTGCGGAAATACATCGATGACGGCGAACGTGATCGTATATCAGCTAACGCCGGTCGTCACCCCGGAGGACAATTTCGCCGGCCGGGACTTGACCACCTGTGGGGTTTGCGAGCTTCTTGACTTATCTTTCACAACATTGCCTATCGGACTGACCGAATCCGAGATTGGCGGGCTACAATGGGTGATTGCTAGCGGTGGCGGAGTTCTCACGGGAGGGGTCGGCGGGACCGGGACGTATCAGTGTTCCGACGTGGCCGATACCGTTACGCTTGCGTTGGAAATCACTGGCGGTGTAATGTTTGGGCAACAGGTGGAGGTTGTACTACCCATTGTCCCCCCAGATGGAGCGAAGGTTTTACAGCAAAATGGCACAATGTTGTGGCATAATTATAATTCATGCTCAGTCGGATTCTGTGGAGATTGCTACGCGACTTGCATGAAGGCTGTGTCGTTTAAGGAAATTCAAGTTCGAGAAGGCGAGTGCCTAGGTAAAGCGACTGGACTTTACAAAGACCGCGGACTCGACGGGTTAAAGCATCCTGCGGTCGATCTCTGGTTCAATCTCAAAACACTTGTGGTCGGAAAAGGGTATCAGTCGGATTTTTCAGGTTTCACGCGTCAATACGACAAAATCGCAAGCGGCACCCAGGATCCGCCGTACAGCAAAGGAACCTTCACATGGCCTATTCCGTGTCATTATAGAAACAAGACGACAGGAACTATTGCTGCGATGCCTTATGCCACTAACACCCAATATTGGGAGTCCGACGATGCCGGAATGTGCACAATAAACAAAGCTGGCTCGGGAAACTTCTCAAGCGGTGCGGGAGATGCAACCACGACGCCTAAGAATTGGAATGAAAATTGAGTTTATTCCTTGCGCCTTATTTTGAAGAGACATTCCCTTGATCAAGGGGGGTTAGAAAGATCGTAGTAACCGTTCATCATTTCCCTTGCAAACTGGCCAGCTGACGACGGGCTGAGTTGCTAAACTTTCGGTATGGAAGTGCCGCTGTGTCCAGGATGCCGTGAGCGAGACGCGCGCATTGCCGCTTTGGAGCGACGTGTCGCCGAGTTGGAGGCGCTGGTGCGCGATTTGCTTGCTCGGCTTGGCAACAATTCCACCAATTCGTCGGTGCCTCCGTCCGTCAATCCGCTCGATGCGCCCAAGCCGGTGGTTAAGAAGCCCACCGGACGCAAACCGGGCGGACAACCTGGCCACCCACCGCATCTCAAGGAACTGCTGCCGCCCGAGCGGGTGACACGCATTATTCCCATTGTCCCTGAATACTGCGACCAATGCCGAGCGGCGCTGCCGGCGGATGCCTGTCCGGACGATCCGCCGCCGACGCGATTTCAAGTCGCCGAATTGCCGCCGCTGGTAGCTGAAATTACGGAGTACCAAGGGCAGGCCCGCACCTGTCCCTGCTGCGGTGAAGTGACACGGGCCTGCATTCCCGAAGAGATTCGGGCTCACGGTTGCGGTCCGCAACTTACCGCCACGCTCGCTTATCTGACCGGCAAACACCATCTGCCCAAACGGGCTGCCGAGGAGATCAGCGCCGACGTTTTTCAGGCTCCCATCAGCTTGGGCACGATCTCGCCTTGGAGCAAGAAGTGAGCGCGGCCTTGGAACCGGCGCACGTCGAGGCGTTGGCGGCTGTCAAACATGCCGACGTCAAAAACGTTGATGAGACCAGTTGGAAAGAGGGTCGCGACAAGCGCTGGCTCTGGGTGGCCGCCACGACCAGCGTGGCCGCCTTCGTCATTCACGGCAAGCGCAGCGTGGACGGCCTGGTTGCCTTGTTGGGCAACACCATCCACGGCATTTTGTGCAGCGACCGCTGGAGCGTTTATGATCGCTGGCCAGTCGCTCTGCGGCAAGTGTGCTGGGCACATCTCAAGCGGGACTTCCAAAAGTGTGTCGATCGCGGGGGTGCGGCCAGGCCTCTTGGCCGCGAGGGCTTGCAAATCGTCAAGGAAATCTTCCCTGCCTGGCACTTGTTTCGCGGTGGCGGTTGGTCGCGTAGGCGTTTGCAAAACCGACTCGATCCCGTGGCGCGACACTTGCGCAAGCTGCTCGACGCTGGGCGCCATTGCGCCGACAGCAAAGCGGCCAACTTCTGCGCAATCTGATCGCCTTGGAGCCGGCACTTTGGCAATTCGCAGTCAGCGAAGGAGTCGACCCCACCAACAACCACGCCGAGCGCGTCTTGCGCCGGGGCGTGTTGTGGCGGAAGATTTCCTTTGGTTGTCACTGCGCCAATGGCTGCCGGTTTGTCGAGCGCATGCTCACCACCGTGCAAACCCTGCGCTTGCAAAACCGCAACGCGCTTCACTTCCTGATCCAAGCTGTCCATAATCACCGAGCCAAGTTGCCCATCCCGTCATTGCTAGCCGCGGACGGGTGAACGGTTACAGATCGTAAATTAGATATCTGAATGGCCATATGAGACATGAATGAATTAATATGAAGATTATCGTCAAATCGGTTTTAATGCTTATATTTGCGGTTTTATTTCACCGTTCAGCTCGGGGCGACGATGATGGCATTTTAAAACCAGAGGAGCAAATCCTCTCCTTAAGAGAACGAATCAATCATTTAAAAGCCACAAACGATTTCTCAGGTCTTCGCCATTTGGCCGTCGAAGCAAAAGAAGTGTGGCTGAAAGAAAGGAACTCTGAATACTCTGCACTCGTTTTTGAGCTCTGCCTAGCAATTAATTCAAAGGCCGCGAATCAACCGGAATTATACGATGCTATGCGCGACCTGCGCACTCGTTTATTGATTCCGAAAAGAAGGAATCACTAATAATTAGCGGTCGCCTTTTATTATTGCTTCAAGGAGACCGAGAATACTCAAGAGGGCAATTAAAAGGAAATCAATGGGCACTAGAAAGACAGCTTCGGACAGTACGATGGTTAAGAATTTGGAAATCCATTCGGGAACGACTCGCGAGTCTCCCTATGCCATCAGATCCCATTTATCTGCGCAGTTTCTCCACCGGTGCTGTCATTACCAGATGGCGCTGACCCAAGCGCAGTTAAGGATCCGATTCTACGGAAGCAGTATGAGGACGCGATTGAGAAAAACAGTCGCAACGTCAACGCTTTTCAAAAAAAACGTGATCTGGCGGATTTTGAAGTTCGCTTCAGTCGCCAGGCGCAGCGACAGCTAATTGATGCCTACAGTGAACCACCCCACAGTACGGAAGAGTTGGGAACGATTCTGGTAGATTACGGCGTTGAAGGAACTACTCGAAGTTCAATTATGGTTGAAGCAAAAAAGCGGATTGAGCTTCGTATCGCACATGAAGCAAAAACGCCCAAAACGCCTATCCAAATTCAAATCACCGAGTTGGAACCTCCGAAAGACTCGCTCTATTACACGGATCTCCGCCTTCGCAAGCCGATTTCCTGGCAAATGTCTGCGCCGATGGTTGAAGACGTACTTGCGATGCTCACCGAAAAAACAGGCGTCGCGTTGTCGCGCGATCCGGATATTCAGAATGATTACCCGGCCACCGGCAGCACGTTTATGCTCGGTGTGCCGGCCTGGATGGCAATGGAGGATCTCGCCAAGTTCCCCCAAATCGAAGGACGTTGGGAAAAAGATGGCACAGGCTACCGCCTGGTGCGCAACGGCAATCCGCTCGTGATCCCCGAAGTCCTGAGAGAAGAAGCGGCGGCAGCAGCGTCGCGGTCGCGTTACTTGCTGTACGCCTTCATCGGCCTCGGCGCGCTTTTGGCCTTGGTTATTGGTGTCATTCTCATCAAGCGACACCGAGCGCCGCAGTAATGGCTTTGGTGGATGGTCTTCCCGGTGTTCCGCCGGCTAAACCCCATGTGCTAACAGCGACCGGTGTTGGCTAAACACGCGCCACACGCCGCCGCCGCTCGCCCCAGCCGGCGGACGGCTTCGCGCAATTGGCCGTGTGAGGCGACACCGTAGCAAAGCCGCGCTTCGTTGCGGGGCAGGGCGCCATTCTCGCCGTTGACATAACAGAACTCGCCGGGCACGTAGAGGACGCCTTCGCGCAGGGCGGCTTTCATCAGCCGGCTATCAGGGCCGGTGGGATGGGCGCTGAGTTAGCCAGACGTACATTCCGCCTTCCGGTTCCGTCCATTTCACGCCGTCCGCCCCGGCGAATTCGTCGGTGAGCGCGTCCAAGATTGTGTCGCGCTTGTCCCGGTAGACCTCGCGCAAGTGGTCCACGTGGCGTTCATAGGCCCCGTTGGCCAAGAGGCGGTCGAGAATGTGTTGGGCCAGGTTGCTGGAACCAAAGTCGTGGTTGCCCTTGAAGCGCAACAGCGGTGCCACCAGCTCGCTCGGCATGATGCCGTAGCCTGTCTTGAGCCCGGGCGCCATCGGCTTGGAAAACGTCATCGCCAAAATGACGTGGGCATTGTCGGTGTCGAGACTCTTGAGGCTCGGCACATCCATGCCGTCGAAGCGCAACTCGCGATAAGCCGCATCCTCAAGGACAAAGATGCGCTGCTTCTTGCTAAAGCGCCGCACAAGGTCCATGAGATGGCGGCGCCGCGCGATGGATAGCGTCAGGCCCGTGGGATTTTGGAAATAGTCGATGGTGTATATGAGCTTTACCCGGTCGAGCTCTCCGGTCTTTTCAAGGCGCACGAGCAAGTCTTCGAGTTGGGCCGTGTCCATGCCCTGATCGTCCATGGGCACTTGCAGGGTACGCGCACCAAGGCTGGTGAGCGTGCCGTGATTGACAAAGTAGGAAGGCGCCTCGGTGATGACGATGTCGCCCGGATCAAGCAGCAATTCCCCGATCATGTAAAGAAGTTGCTGCGAGCCCGTGGTGACGACGACGTCGTCGAGATCGAGCCCAAGGGTAGAGGCCTTCGTGGCATCCAGACTCATGGCACGCGCCAGAATCTTCTCGCGCAAGGGGGCATAACCGTGGGTGGTGCCGTACTGCAGCGCGGCTTGGGCCGTGCCGGAATCGCCTAAAAGATCGGCCACGACTTCCCGGATCTCGGCGGCGGGCAGCGACTCGGGATCGACCAGACCGGCAGCCAGGCTAATCAAGTTGGGATTTTCGACGGCCTGCTGCATGAAATAGCTGATCGGCTGGTCATGGGTGCGTGTGGCGCGACCCGACACGCGAAATGGGACGGTCATGTTTACCTCGCTTGCGCCGTGCCTAGAAACAAAAAACCCCGGGAGGCGATCCCAGGGTTGTGCCACTCTACGTCCTTGGTGAATGTTCCCCGGTTCAACCCGTAGCGGCGGCCACAGCCGCGGCGATAGCGAGGGCGCTGGCGACGGTTCCAAGAACCGCGACCTGCCGCACCAAGCTAATTTTCGCCGAGCTCATGACATACCAAACGGCATGGGGAACAAACGAAACAGTCATTAAAATATACCGTGACTTTCGCCCATGGCAAGAGCCAAAGTGGCAAAAATTGCATATTCTTCCCGATATCGTGAGTCTTTCGCGGAGCGCAAGGCGACACTGCGCGATAGCCGAAAGTCGATTCTTTCCGTAACTTGGCCTTAGTCCCCGTTTCGATTCGAGGAGCATTCATGTCTGAAACAGCGTCGCCGCTTGTCGGCATCCTGATGGGAAGTCAATCCGACTGGGACACGATGCGCAACGCCGCCCAGATGTTGGAGCAGCTGGGCATACCGCACGAAGCCAAAGTTTTGTCGGCTCATCGCACGCCCGATCAGCTCCTCGCCTATGCCGCGGCGGCGGCGGGGCGCGGCATCAAGGTGCTCATCGCGGGCGCCGGCGGCGCGGCGCATTTGGCGGGCGTCATCGCCTCCAAGACAATCCTGCCGGTCTTGGGAGTGCCCATCGAATCCAAAGCGCTGCACGGCATGGATTCCCTTCTGTCCATCGTGCAGATGCCGGCGGGCATCCCCGTCGGCACGCTGGCGATCGGCCAACCGGGAGCCACCAACGCCGCGCTCTTTGCCGCCGCCATTCTTGCACTGGCCGACCCGGCGCTGGGCGAGCGCCTGCATGCTTTCCGGGAGAAACAGGCCGCCAAGGTTCTCGCGGCAACCTTGAGTTAGCGCCCATCGTTACATTCCGCAAAATCCGCTTAAACCGGATATTCTCGCCACAGCGCCTGGTTTTCGCGGAAGTTCTTCCGCGCACATTTGTCATTGCCGGGCCATGAGTTATACTCGCATGCGGGACCGTCATGTTGCCTTTATCTCCCTTGCCAGCGCGTATCTGAGGTATCATCTCGATGGACAAAGAATTCCCCGAAATCCTGGTTACCGACCGACGCGGCAACGAACGCCGTAAACGCCAAATACCCGTGGCCATCGAGCGCCGCACCGGCAGCGACCGCCGCGATCAGGGCGAGCGCCGTCGTCAAATCGATCCCACCACTTGCGAACGCGACTACAACGACGACGAAATCGGCTTCATGCGCGCCATGGATCAATACAAGCGCGACAATCGCCGACCATTCCCGACGTGGAGCGAAGTCCTGGAAGTCCTCTGCGCCTTGGGCTATCGCAAAGTCGCCGATCCTTCACTCATGCCCGGCCTGTCCGGAACGCTTCCTCCCGTCGTTGGCAAGGTGTAAAAAATACGTTAGCCACGGATGGAACACGGATCAAACACGGATAAGAAAGGGAACTAGACAGGCTCCGGTCTTTTTCTTGTCTTATCCGTGTTCGATCCGTGTTCGATCCGTGGCTCGTCTTTTTCCTTTTGCTCATCCGCCCATTCGATCTTGCCCGTTTTCGCTCAAATCGTCATAAACGAGTGGCGAGCAAAAGGTTTTGTTCTCCCCACTCGCCACTCGCCCTCACCACTCTCCGCGGCAGGAGGCCTATGCGAATCTTCTTTTCCGCCGGTGAGCCGAGCGGCGACATTCATGGCGCCAATTTGATTCGCCATCTGCGGCAACTCAATCCGGACGCTGACTGCGTCGGCTTCGGCGGCGACAACATGCGGGCCGCCGGCTGCGATTTGCTTTACCCCCTGTGCGATCTGGCGGTGATGGGCGTCGTTCGTGTACTTAGTAACGCACACTCGTTTCTCTCACTGCTGTCACAGGCTGATCGGTTTTTTTGCCATCAGCGCCCCGACGCCGTCGTGCTCATCGACTATCCAGGTTTCAACTGGTGGTTGGCCCGGCGGGCGCATTTTCGCGGCATCCCGGTGTTTTATTTCATACCGCCTCAATTATGGGGCTGGGGCAGCTGGCGCGTCAAAAAAATGCGGCTGGGTCGATCACGTCCTGTGCACCTTGCCCTTCGAGAAACCGTGGTATGCCGCGCGCGGCATTCAGGCGGAATATGTGGGGCATCCCTTTTTCGACGAGCTGCGCAGCCAACGCCTAGAGCCGGCCTTCATGGACAGCCAACAACACAAGGGCGGCAGACATCGTCGGCATCTTGCCCGGCTCACGCACGCAAGAACTGGAGCGCAACTTGGCAAGCCAAATCCGCGCCGCCCGCCACATTCATGAGGCACGACCCCAAACGCGCTTTCTGGTCGCCTGCTACCGGGAAGCGCACCAGCAAATGGTCGCCAAATGTCTGCGTGGCCATCCGAACCTGCCAATCGAAATCCACGTCGGCCGCACGCCCGAGATCATCGAATTGTCGTGCGCCTGCCTGAGCGTGTCCGGCTCGGTGTCACTCGAATTGCTTTACCGCCGCAAGCCGAGCGTGATCGTCTATCGCGTTAACCGCATCGAGCGCGCGATTGCCCGCCGGCTTTTGACGACGAAATACATCTGTCTCGTGAATTTGCTCGCCGAGCAAGAACTCTACCCCGAGTTTCTGACCGACCATTGCCCAGCTCAAGGGGCAGCGACGCGCATCCTCACGTGGCTTGACGATACGGAAACGCGCACGGTTTTGGTGGCTAAGCTGGACGCCTTATGTGCCCAGGCCGCCATACCCGGTGCGTGCGCCCGCACGGCGCAATTCATTTTGCAAGCGCTGGCGCAATCGGCGCGTTGTTCAGCCGCCGCGTGAAAAGAGCCGCGCACGAAGTAAGCGGTTTCTCCAGGCGGGATGCGATGAATCCGCTTACTGCGTGCGCGGCTCTTGACAATCCGTATTTTTCCATTGAGTAGGCCCAAACAGTGGCAGTATAATTGCGGCACGCCGTCTGCCTTTCCAAGCCGAACTCGCCCCGGGGGCCTGCCATGGCGAAAGATACCGCGCAAAGTTTTTGTCAACAGGGTCAACAGGCGATCGCCCAGCGCAAGAACGATGAGGCTCAGCTGCTTTACAAGCAAGCCTTGGGCCTGGCGCCGGAAGACCCCGACGCCCACTACGGCATGGCCACCGTTTGCTTCCTGCTGGGCCAACTCCCCCTCGCGGCCTACCACTTCAAAGAAGTCACCCGACTCGACCCCAAGCGCGCCGGCGCCTTCATCAATCTAGGGGCCGTCTACAATCGGCTGGAGCAGTTCGATGCCGCCATTCCCGCGCTGCGGCGCGGCATCCAACTCGATGTCAATCGCGCCGAGGGCTACTACAATCTGGGCCTGGTTTATCGCCGCAAGGGCCAGGCGGATTTAGCCGTGCAGGCCTATCGCGAAGCCACGCGCATCAACCCGCGCATGGCCGATGCCCATTACAATGTCGCCAATATCTACCTTGAAAAAACGCAGTACGGCCTGGCCATCGCGCATTATCGCCAGGCCCTCGAAGTCAGGCCCAACTGGGAGAAGGCGGTGCGCGGCCTGGAGCAAGCCGAGGCTTCGCAAAAGGACCACCAAAGCCCAGCCGCGCCAGTGGTCCACCACGCCGAGGCGACTCCCAAGACACCGGCCAAACCGTCGCCGTTGTATGCGCCCATCGCCGTCGACAAGCAAATCGATCCGCTGGTGCACGGCGAACTGCTGCGCACGCTGCACCGTGTCACCGTTGATTCCGAAAACCAGGGGCGCGTCTTCCTTAAAGCCCTTGAAAGCGAGATCGAGTCGGCGGTCAAAGAGTTGTCCAATTGCCTGCTCTATCCCGACACACCGTCGCGCGAGTTGAGCGAAAGCGTCCGTAAATTCGAAATCGCCGTCCAAAACATGCGCAGCATCCAGGAAGTCTTGCAAACCAGCGTCCAACGCGTGCGCATGGTCGGCGAGCAAATCTTACGCACGTAAGGGAGTGGCGAAGGCAAAAAAGGCCCACGCGCCAGTTACCCAGGTTTCGCGATATGGAGTTATTAGCATGCCCAGGTCGTTGCCCCTTGCCGCCGTTCAGCCGAAACTTTCCGAATTGGTGGCAGGCATGGTTCCGGGTGAGGAAGTTGTCTTAACTTCACAAGGCGAGCCGGTCGCGGTCGTTTCCCGATCTTCGCGCACCAGTTGGCCGAGCCGACCTGGAACCGCCAAGGACCGCTCTTTTTGGATGGCCCCCGATTTCGATGCGCCGCTGGAGGATTTTGCGGAATACATGGAATGACCAATCTTCTTCTCGACACGCACACCGTCCTTTGGTTCTGGTGGGATGACAGTCGCCTAAGTGCCGCAGCACGGAACCTAATCTGCGATCCCGCCAATCGCAAGCTGGTGAGCATTGCCACGCCTTGGGAAGTCGCAATCAAAGTGAGTCGCAAAAAACTGGAAATCGGTGGTTCCTTCCCTGGTTTTTTCGATCAGCAGATGAACCGCGCCTATTTTGAATGGCTTCACATCGCTACGAAGCACTTAGACGTTGTCGCGGCCTTACCCTTCCATCACAGCGATCCTTTCGATCGCCTTCTCGTAGCCCAAGCGTTGTCAGAAGGCATGCCCATAGTCAGCGCCGATGCCCAATTTGACGCCTATGGTGTCGTTCGCATTGGCTAAAGTACCCGTACAAACGTGAACAATTCTAATGAACTCGAGCCCCGCATTTTTGAGCTATAGTTGTGGCAGTCCCGCTCGGGGTAACCGTGTTCCATCCGTGGCTTCACTTTTTTAATCTCAACTCATGCTCGACCGCAAAAGAATTGGCGACATTCTCGTGGAGCTGCAAGTGTTGACGGCAACGGAAGTCGATGCGGTCCTCTATGCGCTGCGGCAGCGCGGCGATCAGACCAAGTTTGGACAGGTGGCCCGCGACATGGGACTGGTTCGGGATGAGCATATTCTCGCCGCACTTTCCGTGCAAATGCAGCTTTTCCCCAATGTGCAAACGATGAGCTTGCGCCGCCTCTTGGGACGCCTGCGCGAGCCGATGGGGGCGCCGGAGCCACCGGCGCGTCGAGGCTTGCCCAAGGCGTCCACCAAAACTCGGTAAGCGGGGCAAGCTGGTGAGCGTCCCTTCATTCCGCGGAGTCGGAAAAGACGCTACGACCGGCACAATCCCTTTTTTTGTTCAACTCCCTCCATCTTTTGGCCGAAAATAACCGGGACAGCGGCAGAGCCGCGCACCAAGGAAGCGGTTGGTTGCTCAACGCGAGGGATGTCGATGCGTGCAAAACGGGTGTTCTTCGCCGCCGTCCTGGGCATGTGGTGCAGTTGGAGCGGCGCCGGCGCTCAAACCGGCAATCCGCCGCTGACGCCTCCCCCTGTCTCCCAGGAAGAAAAAGCCGCCGCGCCCGAAGTGACGACCGCACCGACGCTCGACGCGGCCAACGAGCGTGGCACGGGCCTTTCCAGTTGGATCACCTACAATCGCGACAATTGCTGCGTCGGCAAGGGCGGCGGTCCGCCCATCATGACCGAACTGATCTTCCGCATCGGGCCTTCCGTCCCCGTCGGCGGCGAATACTTGAGCCGCAATCTCGATGTCGGCTGGATGATTCAAGGGGGCGCCCGCGTCTTATTCTTCAATCCTGATTGGATGCGCGCCTGGGCGGTCGAGCTGGCGATCAGCAATACGCACAACGGCGCACTTAATCCCGCCGACACCACGTTTTTGGACCACACGATCAACCAGCAAGTTTCGGTGCGCTCGCTGGACCGCACATTTGCCGGCGCCGGCATCGGCCGCGAATGGTATCTGTGGGCGCCGGCCAACTGCCCCGACGATTGCCAGCTGCGGGTCGGCGGCGACTTCGGCGGCCGCTATGGCGCCGCCACCATCAAATTCAACGAAATCCGCCACCGCACGCAAGTTATCGAAGGCATCTATGCCGCCATCCACGCGGACATCGAAGTCCCCTGGGGCCGCCTCACGTATCTCGCCGGCGTCCGCGGCGAATATAGCTTCACCTGGAGCAACATCTTCGCGACCGGCCGCGGCGACATCGAGGACTTGACCGTGCTGTTCAATTTCGGCGTGCGGTATTAGTAGGTCCCGCTTGCCGAGCGGGACATCTGCCTCCTCCAGCTGCGCGGGGGCATTTTTGCAAACTCCAGGTCCCGCTCGGCAAGCGGGACCTACCTCATTCCTTCATCTCCGCGAACACTTGATCAAGCGCCTCGGTGCTAACGTCAGTCGTCGGCTTCGACCACGCTACCAGCGAACTCGCCTGAATCACCGCCGCATCCACTACCGGTGGATAATCAATGGTCACCGTCGCCGTCGACGAAACGATCGCCGAGTTGATCCACTGATACATGGTGATCGTAAACGTCAGGTTGCCATGCGCTGCCGCGTCGGCCAAGATGGTGATCGGTATATCTGCGCCTTGTATTCCCTGCCCCGATCGTCACATGGCCGTTGGCTTGGCCCACATAATCGACTCCCGCTTTCGCGGTGCCATCCGTCGTGCTGTAGTAAACCGTGATCGGCTGTGAAACCGGACCGGCGAGCGTGATGGGCACATTGACCACCATCGAACCCGCGCTCGGCCCCGCCGCGCTGAAATCCGCGATCCTCACGTTGGTCCCAGCTTGCGGCGCAGCGCCCATGACCGTCCCGGTCGCGGACTTGGCGCCGGGGCTAATCGTCGCGTTGAACACCGATGTCAACACCACCGCAAATGTCTCCGAGTTCGACTCATCGGCTGCGTCGCCAAGGACGCTGATTGCGACATCCTGCGACGGCGGCGCAGTCGCCGTCGCCCCATGCGCGAAGGCGGGAAACGTCACGCGATAATTATGGACGCCGCGGTAATCCTCGCCCGCTGTGGCGGAGCCATCGCGCGTTTGGTAGTAGACCGTGACCGGCTTGGTCGGCACATCGTCGAGGGCGATGGTGAAATAATAGGGTACCGTGGTGCCCGGCGCCGGTTCGGTGACGGATGCGTAGCCGGGTTTGTAGGCAATGCCGACGTGTAGAGGTAAGGGCAGATTCTTGACCGTCAAGACGACGTCGTTGCCGTCGCCGCCTATATAGCTGATGATCGCGCTGAGACGAGAGCCGAGAAAGCGGGGAATGACGCCCCCTTCGGGCAGACCGTTGAACGTGCCGACGATAGGGTGGGCGCCCTGGTTATTGACGATGCTAAACGTATCGCCGACCACCGGCGTGTAAGAGCCGCCAAGAACAAGATTGGCTCCGGTGAGGTTGACGTCGCCGCCTACGTTGAGTTGGTCGTATTGCGTGTCAACGGTCGTTCCGTTAATCGCTAGCGCAAGGTTTGCGCGGGGGCGAACTGCAAGGCGCCGGAGCCGACGTTTACGTCGGTGCCGGCGGCCAATGGTTTAAAGGCTCCGGTTGATCCGGGGGAAAGCGTGAGGTTGCCGCCATGGGTGTCGATGGGGGCGGTTTGGACGATGTCGCTCGCTGAAGTGAAGTTGAGGTTGGTTGTCGTGGGGAAGGCGATGGGGGCGCTGATGGTGATGGGGCCGGTGTTAGCGTCACCAAAGGTGATGGTATTGGCGCTGAGGTATTTAAAGTTCTGCGCGTAAAAAACCATGGCGCCGGTTCGTGGAAGTAACGTGGAGCCGATATTGATTGGCGTGCCTGGAGTATATGGGGCAAGCGTAACGCTTCCGTTCGATCCCGTAGTCACTCGAGTTAGGTAAATACTATCCGTGACGACGCGAATACTTCCTTGTGCCGTACTCAAGCCTTGGAGCACCGCACCGTCGCCATAATTCGCGGTTGCAATAATGGTGAGGTTGCCCTTGCCGCCGGCACTGATAAGCGGGCTATAGGCTTCGATGCCGTAGTTCGGGCTATCAAACGTTCCTTGTATGGGACTGCCGCCACCCTTGCCAATAATGAGTACGTCGCCGTTGTTGGACGTTATGCCGACCGTAACGCCCGTGTTCGCCACGAGATGAACACCGTCGTTGGTGCCGCCGCCTCTGGCGCCGCCGGTCCCTTGCACGGTGACAGAACCATCGCCACCAGCGCTTATCAGCCCGCGCACGATGAGGTATACGCCGCTGCTGAATCCACCGGAAACGCCGTTGGCCGGCTCATCGTCCCGGCCACCGCCTTGGCCAATCACCACGACGTTGCCGCCGCTGGAAGTTATCGTGGGCACGCTGCCGTCGTCACCCCGACTCGGTGGCGTCACGTAAACTCCGAAGGCATCGCCAAACCCGGATGCGCCTCCGGTCCCCTTTACAGTCACGCTGCCGGTCCCGCCGGATATGATCTTGCCGTTGACTTCGACGCCGTAATTTTGTCCGGACAGACTTTGGCTCGATAGCAGTGCCCCTTGTCCGCCTTGACCAGTAATCGTGACATCTCCACCGCCGGTTGAAACCGTTCCGCTAACAATGACGCCGACGCAGGATGTACCTAGTCCGCCAGTGCCTTGAATGGTAACAGTTCCAGATCCATTGGTGTTAATGGAGCCCGTTATAACACCATCATTTCCATTAGCGCGGCCGCCGCCGATTCCGGTCACCTGAATATTCCCGTGCTGCGAAGAAATTGTTCCCCCGCTGTCGTCGATTCCGAGCATCAGGCCGCCAAAGCTTGCCCCGCTTTGGGTGGCGGTTCCCAAAAGCGTCACCGAGCCTTTGCCGCTTGTCGAGATAACTCCGGCACCGCTAATAAGAATGCCGTCACCCCGGTTGCCGAGAACGCTTCCGGTGATTTGTATGTTTCCGCCCGCAGAAGTAACTTTACCTCCGTTGATGGTAACGCCCGTAGAAACGCCGTCGGGCGTAGGCGTCTGCTCAATAGCTGACAAAGTCAGATTTCCCTCAGTGCTTGCAAGCATGGCACCAGGATTTAGAAGGATTTTGCGGGTCGCGGACACACTGAGATTGAATGCACCAAAGTTCGATTTATTGTTGAAGGTGACGTCGCCGCGGAAGGCATTGGTCAACGTCAGGTTGAAACTATTGCTAAAAGAACCGGCACCGCTACCATTGAAGGTCACGGAAGCACCGGCTCCGCTGTCCGTGATGTTGATCCCGCCCGTGTATTGCCCCAATCCCGAGGCGGTAATCGTCAGGCTCTTGGTGCCAAAGCCAGTGAAATTCGCGGCCTGGCTTAACGGGTCGGTGCCGCTGACTGCCGCGAAGGTGTGGTCGCTCGTAAATGTGTAACTGTTGCCATTGGAGACGATGGCCAGGTTTTCTTGCGGTTGCAGGGCGATGCTGAGCGCCGTCGTGCCGCCGTCGCTGATGACCGCCGGGGCGAGGCGGTCTTCCAATTGCTCCAAACGTGGGCGCGAATGCGTTTTGAACGATGACTTCCGCGCACGGACGCATCGGGCTACGGCGTCGTGCGCGGACCGGCGGTTGAGTAGCTTATCAACCCACCGGCGAAGAAATGTATGGCGTGACATGAGGCAAGCCTTTCTCAAGCAGCGCGAGCGGGGTTGAATGGGCGCCAATGGCCGAAGGGAAAATGCGACCGGGTTATTCGCGATTCATGAGTTTAACCGAGGCGGCGGCAAGGGCAAAGGAAATCCGGTGAAAACAGGCAAAGTCCTAAAAAATCGCCTGGCGTCTTTCCTTAGTTCCCGTTCCTTCATACCTCCAAATATAGCGGAGGCGACGACCGCATTCGCGCTCTCTCACACAAGGGAAGATCATGAAACGCTTGCTGGTGTTGCTCAGTTTGTTGCTGACCGGACAGGGACTGCGGCGCAGGAGCGCATCGAGCCGGAGCAAGCACGTAAATTTGCCCGCTTGTTCGTCGAGCAGTCCGCCAAAGTGCCTCATTTGCAGCTCAAGATCGACGCCGATCCCGATCAACCTTTTGGTCTGAAGGACGAGGACATGGGCGCGATGGTGATTCCGCAAAAGAAGTTGGCGGCGGGCGATTTGACCAAGGCGGGCAATGCAATCGTGCCCCTCGGTCAGCTTTGGCTTCGCAATTTGACCCTGGTCGTCAAAGACGAAGCGCTGCCCAACGACAAGCTTCGCATCGTCACCATCACGGCAAATGGCCAGGATCATTCGCTGCCGCTCTTCCTCCTTGGCGTGCGCGGCAAAGGCGCGAACCTCGAACTGGTGGTCTATGGACCGGGCAAGGAGCCGCTTCTAGTCGCTCCGCTGCAAAAATCATCCAGCACGCATGAGCTACCCCTGGAGCTTGACGGTGAAAAAGGGAACAACAATCGCGGCACGCTAACCATAAAGGTGCTGGGACAATACCAGGCCCAATTGACGCTCGCCAAACAGGATTAAGGATCAGGCATGCGTTATTTGGTCACCGGGGCAACGGGATTTGTCGGCGGTCACATTGCCGAGACCTGCGCGCGGCGAGGCCAAGACCTCAACGTCTTGGCGCGGACGACGAGCGATACATCCCGCCTGGAAAAGCTCGGCGCCACGATTTACCGCGGCGACTTATATGATCCGCGCCTCGTGGCCCAGGCAGTCCAGGATGTCGACGTGGTCGTCCATTGCGCTGGAAAAATCGGCTCCTGGGGCCCCGTGGGCGATTACCGCCAGGCCAACGTCGAATCGCTCCGCGTGCTGCTCGATGCTTGCAAAGGACAGGCGCTAACCCGTTTTTTGCACATGAGCAGTCTCGGTGTCTACGCGGCCCGGCACCACTACGGCACCGACGAGAGCGAGCCGTTGGCCAAGTGCCACCGCGATGGCTACTCGCAGTCCAAGGTCGAGGCGGATCGACTGGTCTTCCGCTACTATCGCGACTTCGGCGTTCCCGTGGTGGTACTGCGCCCGGGCTTTGTTTACGGCCCGGGCGACCATGCCGTGTTGCCGGAAATCATCAATAGTCTGCGCAAGGGGCGCGTCCGCTATCCCGGAGCGCGTGGCCGGCGCGCTCAACACCATCTTTATCCGCAACTTGCTGGATGCGGTGTTTTTAACCATCGAGAACGACAGGGCCGTGGGCCAAGCGTACAACTTGACCGACGGAGAAGCTATCTCCAAGCGGCAGTTTGTCGAGGCGGTCGCCGATGCGCTGGGCTTGCGGCGTCCGACACGGACGCCTCCCTATTGGTTCGCCTGGATCATCACCTGGTGTTTCGAGAATTTCGCGCGCTTGCGTGGCGCCAAAGAGGCGCCGGTGTTTAACTTCACTCGCTGGAAATTCATGGCCTTGAACCTCGATTTCAGCATCGCCAAGGCCGAGCGCGAGTTGGGCTACAAGCCGCGCGTCCGCTTCCAAGACGCTATTCAGGAGACGATGACCTGGTTCAAAAACCAAGCCTGTGCCAACGAGCCGGCGCCGCAGGCGGTAGTTCCGTGAAGCCGGCATTGACGGCGTTTTTGCCTTTCCATTACACTTTCCGCTCATGTGCCAAGTCGGCCCCTTGGGAAACGGACGCTACCTATGCGCGTGGCGCTATTGTCTTATAACGGCCAGGCACGCGACGCGATCGGCAATGGGCTCGCGGAAAACCTGCGTTTTTTTCTCGAGCGCGGCGCTGACGTGCGCGTGTTCGTGCAGTCAGCCGTTCGTCTGCATCCGGTGCTAGCGCCCTACTGTCAAGTTGCCGAGCAAGTTCAACAAGCAGGATCTATCTGGGACTTTCTCGCCGGCGCTGATCTGGTCAGCTTCGAGTTCTCGCAAGCCTACGAGTTGCTCCATTATTTGCCGCTGTTGGCGGGTCGCAAACCGCGCCTGGTCGTTGATTATCACGGCGTCACGCCCGCGCGCCATTGGCCCACTCCTCAACGTGCGGCGCTGGAAAGTGGCGCCGCCCAGCAAGGCCTCGTTTGGTGTGCCGATCATGTGGTTGTGCATAGCCGCTTCATGCGCCGCGAACTGGTGCGCGCGACCCGCTTTCCCGATGAGCGCATCCACCAGTTGGACTTTCCGCTTCCGGCGGCCTTCCATCCGGGCCCTGCTCGATGGTCGCTGCGCGCGCAACTCGGGCTTGGCGATGCCCGGCTGTTGCTTTTTGTCGGCCGTCTGGCACCGAACAAGAACGTGCCGGTGTTGGTCGAAGCCCTGGCTCGCTTGCGCGACTCAGCCCCGGAAGTTCATGCCATCGTTGTCGGTGACACCTCGGATATATATGCCGGCGAACTGCGCCGCTGCCGGGACTTGGCACGTCAACTGGGAGTGGATAACCGCGTCCATTTCCTCGGCTCCGTTACCGAGGAACGCTTGGCAGATTGTTATCGCGACGCCGATTTGCTGGTAATCCCGTCGGCGCATGAAGGTTTTTGCATTCCGATCGCGGAGGCGCAGGCGTGCGGCTTACCCGTCATCGCGGCCCGTGCGACGGCGCTGCCGGAGACCGTTGGCGGGGCCGGCTTAACGTTCGCGTTGGGCGATATCCAGGATTTAGCCAACCAGGTGCGGCGCGTCCTGTGGGACGGCTCTCCCGAGCCGTCCGTTCAGCCGGACGGCTCAGGCGAGCCGTCCCACGACGCAATCATCGCGTCCCCAACGCGCAAAATCGCCATCGTCTGCTTTCGCTTCGGCGACGACATCGTGGGCGGGGCGGAAACGTCGCTGCGCAAAATCGCGCTTGCACTTCAACGCTGCGGCGAAAGCGTGGAAGTCTTCACGACCTGCAACCGCGCCGAAAGCGCCTGGGCGAACGAACTGCCGGCGACGACGATTCGGCAGGAGGGACTCGTCGTGCATCGCTTTCCCATCGACCCGCATGTCCGCGAGCGCCATCTGCAATCGGTGCGCAGTGTCATTGAAAGCGAAGGCAACGTATCAGCCGAGGCGGAGCGCGATTACCTCACCCACAGCATTCATTCGGCGGCCCTGGTGGCCAAGCTGCGGGAGCGGACCGATGAATTTAAGGCGATCATCACCGGACCCTATCTTTTCGGGTTGACTTGTGATGTCGCCGAAACCTTTCCCCGCCAGACGTTGGTGCTGCCCTGCTTTCATGACGAGCCGTTGGCACATCTCAAAACGTGGCCGCTGGTTTATGGCCGCGTCGCCGGAGTTCTCTTCCACAGTCCCGAAGAACGGGAGTTGGCTCAAAGCGAGCTTGGCATCAACCATCCGAACAGCGTCGAGATTGGCACTTTTTTGACGAATACAGCCGCGCCTACACGAAAAGCGGATCCCTTTTCCGGTAAACGTTATCTCGTTTACTGCGGTCGCTATTCGGAACAAAAATGCTTACCGCGTCTCGTTGAATACATGGCGCGGTATCAGTCAGAGCATCCCGAGCGGTTTGGCATCGTGTTCATGGGAATGGGCGAAGTACGTCTTCCGGCGCAAGCATGGGCCAGAGATCTGGGGCGGGTGGACGAAGATACCAAGCGTGCCGTGCTCGCGGGCGCGGCGGCGCTGGTGCAGTTGTCGCGCCAGGAGTCGTTATCGCTTGTCGTCCTCGAAGCATGGGCTCAGGGGACGCCGGTGCTTGTGGACGAGCGCTGCTCGGTTTTGGCGGGGCAGTTGCGCCGCTGCCAAGGCGGTGCAGCTTGCGCGGACTATGAAAGTTTTGCCCAGGCGCTCGACGACCTCTGGGACAACCCCGCTGCCTGGCAAGAACGCGGGCGCCGCGGGCAAGCGTATGTTCGCCAGCGTTATTCGTCGCAAGCAGATTTCTCGACTGCAATCCTCACCGCCGTCGAGGCCATCGGCAAACCGCTCGCCGAGCAAATGCGCCGGCGCGGCTTGGCGCGAGCGGCCCTGAGCGCACGGCCATCCTGGCAGGCGCGCTTGGCGCGATCGTCGAGCGCGTGCTTCATGGCGAGGCCAGGCCCTATAACGCCGATGCCAGCGTTGCTCCCGTGCGCACAGGCACGGTCGTCAAACCGGCCCGCCGTACTCTCATTCCCGTTCGCGTGCATAATCGCGGCACCCACGCCGTCTGCGCAGACGGCCCGGCGCGCCAAGTTGTTTTCTGTGCCATTGGTGATAGCGCTGCGACGAGTAAGACGTCTTTGGCCGGGTTGCTAATGCCGGGCCAGACGCAAAGTTTGGCAGTCTCGGTGACCGCCCCAGCCGAACCGGGAGAATATCCGATGCGTTTATGGATTGAGCGGGAGGATGCGACCGCACCAAGACCTGCATTGCCCAACGCCCTCCTGTCGGTGAGCCAGGACGGTCCGGATGGTTGCGCCGCGCCGTTTCTGGAAGCGGCCCACGAAGCCCTCGCCGAGACGGAAAGTCTGCGTGAATTGCCTGACGACTATGTTGACGTCACCGAGGGTCGGTTCGCTCGCTGCAAGCGCTGGCTCAAGGCCAAAATGATCGGCAACTTCAAACGGGGCTATGTCGATGTCCTCTCTCACCAGCAATCGCGAGTCAATCGCCAATTACTCGTTGCCGTTCAGCAACTTGCCGAATGTTGTGCCACTCTCGATCATGCGGTGCACGGACTGCAGGAACGGCTCGAGCGAATGGAAAATCCCACGGTTAGCACTTCGCGCCCTGATTCACGGCATACCACTGCCGTAAGTGATCATCGCAGCGAAACACCGACCACCGCGCCAGGAACAGCGCCGCTCCAGCGGCCACAATAGCACCGATGGCCCAAGTCCAGCCCCAGGCACTCGCCAATGGGACATAGACGCTACCCGGCGGCAGCAGTCCCGCGGCCAACGTCCATCCCTCCCGGACAGCAAATCCCGTCGCTAGAGGCACGGCGAGCGTTAGACTTATTCCCAGCAAATTGGCGTGCAGTCCCTTGGAAAACGCCCAAAAGCCGAGCGCAAAGTAAAGTCCCCACAAGATCACGCCGGCCGCGGCGCTGGCAATAACTTGCGTCCAATTCAACTGTCCGGCCCACAACCCGGCGGCCCATAACACCATGGCCGGCGAGAGTAGCCCGCTCCCCGATGCCACGCCGCGCGGGCCGACGCCTGCCAATAGGCGGGCCCGTCCAATCCGGTCAGCAGCAGCAGCTCAAGGCGGCGACAACGGTCAGGTACGTTGCTGTCCCAAAGTCCATATTGGTACGCCGCCGGCACCGCGGCCAACACGATAAGTCCCGTGGTCAGGGCCGAAATGCCGCCCATGTTATCGAATACGACAAACACTTGCCGACCCAGCCAGCTTGGCCAGACGTCCTGAAAAACGATATACGCCGCGTACAGCGCGGCGAAGCCGCCCGCCAGCCATAAGTTAATGCGTCCCGAAAATTGCGTCACCCGTTTGACCGCCCACCATGCGAGCGGCTGATCGCCGACGCTCGATCGAGGCCGCTTGTCCTCGATCAGGGCCGGGCGATAGTGCTCATCCTGGAAATGCCCGTGAAGCCGCAGGGCGCCGCGCACCATGAGTCCGCTGCATAAAAGCAAGCCCAGCGCGTTGACGGCCAAGACCCGCAGCCAAGCATCGGTCGGCGTTTCCTCCATGGCAAACCGTAGCACCCCGAACGGGTTGAATTCGTGCAGAGCACGCAGCGCGTCGAGTAAACCGTGACTCATCTCGGGAGGCAGCACGCTGAGCCATTGCGGCAAGTTCTCGCCCGCCAAGACGCCGACCAAAAGATAGACAACCAGCCCCGCAATCGCCGCGCGTTCCCATATCCGGCGCAGAGCCGGCGGTTCATACGCCCAAGCGGCCAAGCCCAAGCCGGTTGCCATGCCCCAAATGAACGGCAACAGCATGAGCGTCGGCAAGTCCCCGGGAAGGACGGCACCTCGCGCAACCAAGAGCGCCAACACCGGCAAACCCGCGAGCGTAAGCAATGCCAGGCGAACGATACCCACGCAAGCTTCGGCTACGAATACCCAGGGCGGCCGCAGAGGACTGACAAGCAGGAACTCCAACGCCTGGCTTTTGGGAATCTGCGTCAGCCGCCAACCAAGGAGCAGCGCCCCTTCCACGATGCCGGCAACCAGCAAAACATTGCCCAGCAACATGCGGCTGCCGTGAACAGCGCCGCAACTCATGGCGGCAAGCGTGAGCATGCCTAGATCGGCGCATAGCAAACAACGAAACGTCCGGCGGCGCGTTGGCGAAACCGCCGCCAGACGAAAAAAGGGCACGAAAAACATATCAATGAACCGGTTGCAAATGCTGGCTCTGCGGAGCCAACGCTTCGGTGAGACGCTGCATCATGTGCACGCAGCTAGGCCAGCGACCCTGCGGCACCGGGTCGAGGGCGCGGGCGAGAACGGTCTGTTCCGCGGGAGTTAAATCGTCAAGCTCAGGCAGAGGCCGCACGTAGCCGGGCTCGAAGGTCGGCGGCGTGTCAGGGAAGGGCAAGCGTCCGGTGCGCAACTGGTAATAGCTGACCGCTAGCGCATATTGGTCTGTGCATCGCTCAACTGGCCGTGAAACATCTCCTGCGCCGCGTATTGCGGCGTGCCGACCCGGCGGTGATAGCCGGTCGCCGAAGTCGTCTGCACCGCCAAGCTGAAGTCGGCCAACTTGATCGTGCGCCCTTGCACGAGGAGGTTGCTCGGCTTGACATCGCAATGGCGATAGGCCACCCGCTGGCCGTCGGTCATGTGTTGGCGGGCGTTGAGGAAGTCGATCGCCTGGGCAGCCTGGCTTAGAAAATAGCACAAGTGGTCGGCCAGGATGGGAACCTTGAATTCCGTGTAATAAGTGTCGAGCAGATCGAGCATGTTTCCCTCGGCCATCTCCATGACGATGACGAGGAAACCGGGACAACTCCATATTTGCTCGACGCGCAATAGGTTGGGGTGCGCTAACTGGCGGATCGATTGCAAGGCGCGAATCTCTTGGGCGGCCGCGAGCTGACTGTCGCTCGGCAAAAACTTGAGTGCGAACGAGGCGTCGTCGGCCAGGCGGACCGCCTTCCAGACTTCGCCCCAGCCCCCTTGTCCCAAGAATCGCACGAGCCGATAGCCCGGATAAGGCTCGGCGTCTTTTTGCAATCTCAAGATGGGGGCCACCAAGATGTTCTCCGGTCTTTGCCTGCGATCCAATCGAAAGGCTGACTGAGCACTAGGGCGGGAGGAACGTGCAAAGACAATCCTTAACGCAACCTTACGTTTGATCCATGGGAAAGTCAAAAGAGGGTCAAATCAAATGTCCGCGGTTACCCAGTTCCCGAAATGTTTGCAAACGGCCTGACTCGTATGCCGCGGCCGATACAAGCAATTGCCATTTTTTTGCAGCGAATCGTACTCACCTCGCTCCGCGAGATGCTCTTTCATCTCGCGGAGCGAGATGAGTTCAGACGGCCGCCAGGCCGGAAACGCTTACTGCTTGGCCCGCTTGATGATGCCCCCGAACTGTCCTTCTTTCGGCGTGAAGCTCGTGGGCCGCTCTTTGCCCCGGGGGTCAAAACAGACCCGCATGGTATCGCCTTTGAACTCGTAGATGCCCAGCATGGTCGTTCCCTTGCCCTCGCCCTCGGTGGTGAGGGAGTCAACCTCGTGGGGAGTCCGCGCGGGATTGAGCTTTTGCGTCCCGCTCACCACGACCTTGTCGCCTTCCCGGACCGTCCATCTGTCGCCGGTGTAGGTGATCGACATCTGCTTGATCTGGTCTGCCGGCAGCTTAATGCCGTTGCTCTCGAACGAGACGTATTCCCATTTTCCCTTGAGTTTCTCCAGATCCTTCTTGCCGTCCGCTTTCTCATCCGCGGCGACGAGCAAGCCGGCCGCGACCAGCAGCAGCGTGCGCATGGCGATCCTCCTGAAAACTTGTTGGTAATCCGATCTTTCCAAAATGAACCCACTCTTTGGGCTTCGGCCTGCGATTCAAGCGAGTCAGTATAATGCCCGCTCGACATTTCAATGATTGAACAAAAACGCCGGACTGTTAATCAGCGCCCATGCCAAATCTTGGGCCCCCAGGGCGCGCGGACTGGAGGGAACGAGATACTCGCGATAGGAGCGTTCGAGCCGGCCCAAGTCGGGATCGACGCCGCGATAGTGGTTGGCCAGGGTTTGTTTTTGTTCCGGCGTGCGCTGCTCAGGGGCGATGTCGATGATCTTGGTAATCATCTCGGGCGTCGTGCCTCGTAGCAAGACCGGCGCCTTGGCGGTGGTGACGGAAATCCGAAACTTGCCGAGGTTGTGATCCTTGCCTGAATACTTTTGGTCCAGCGTGAAGGTGAGCGCCGTACCTTCGTTGAAGCCAAGGGCGTTCGCAAGCTCGAAGACGGCCATCTGGTTGCGGCCTAGTTGCGGATTGATCGCCCAGCCGGTGGCGGGGTTGTTGTCGATGGCGTTGGCGATGGGGAAGCCGTCTTGGGAGAACGTGGCCTGCGGCCTGGTGAGCTTGGCCGGCTTCGGTTTGTCCTTGTCGTCAATCTTGCCGAACTCAACCTTGAACTCGCTGAGGACGAAGTTGCCGTTGGAAGCGCGGCCCGGACCCTTGCCGGGCAGGGCGGGGTCGCTGAGGGCTTCCAGGCGAATGCCGGTGATGGCGGTCAACTTGGTGTGGGCCGTCACCGTATAGGTCTCGGGTGAACCGTTCGGGCCGGTGGCGAGGATGGATTGATCGGCCTGGCGCACGAGCTTGGCACCGTTCTTGGCGGTCAGGTCCTTGGGTTCGAGCACGGTCCAGGTGGGCGTGCGCGACACCGTCTTTTCCCAAGCGGACTGGAGGGCGGGCAGCTTCTTTTCATGCTCGGCGAGCAACACCTTGCGGCGTTCTTTTTCTTTTTGGAGCTGGACGAAGTCATCCTCGGTGCCGCGCAGAGCGCTGACGCCGATCTTCGATTCTTCCTTCGTCGGCAAACGGCATAGTATCGCGAGATAAATCTCCTCCACGAGCTTGCCATCGTCCTTTTCGCCGGCAAGCAGCTTGGCGATGCGATTGGTCGGATCGCCCAGCGCGTTGGCGAGCACGGGCCCGTTGACGAGATTGAGCACCGGGCCCAGGAGCATGCTGTTGCTGCGTTCGCATTCGCAGGCGCTTTCGCGCGGCGGGCGGCCGAAGAGTTCCAGGAACGATCCCGACACCGGGTTGCTCGAATCGATCAATTGCACCGCCCGGGCGCCGGCGGGCAGGCCGGGCAGATGCGATCTGCGCGCCGGCGGCGTGGTGAATCACGTCGAAGAGCACTTCCGCCGGCAGCCGGCGGGCGACGGCATGCGAGTAATTGACATCGTCGTCGGCGTTCCATTTGTTGGTGGTGATGGCATGCTGATAAGTGCGCGATTGGCAGATCGTCTTGACCAGCTCTTGCACGTTGAAGTTGCTCTTGATGAACTCCTCGGTGAGCCGATCGAGCAAGGCCGGGTTGGTCGGGGGATTGCCGGCGCGGATATCGTCGATTGGCTCGATGATGCCCACGCCCAGCAGATAGCTCCAGACGCGATTGACATAGCTCTTGGCGAAATAAGGATTGTCCTTGGACGTGATCCACTTGGCCAGTTGCTCGCGGCGGGACGCCTTGGGGTCGGGCATGTTGGGGTGCGTGAACGGGAACGTCGCGGGCGCGACATCGGCCCGTCCGGGCGTTCTTGACCTCGCCGGCGTCCTTGTCCTTGATGATCTCCACCAGAGGCAGCGCGCCCTGCACCGCGGTGCCTTCCGTCTTTTGGCCTTTGATACTTGGGATCTTCAGTGCGACTGATGCGCGCGAAATACGCGGCCGTCGTGTAATACTGGTTCTGCGTCCAGCGCTCGAAGGGGTGATCGTGGCACTTGTTGCAGTTGAAGCGGATGGCCAGGAATAAGTGGGTGGTGTTCTCCATGGCCTGGTCCGGATCGCGCAAGATTTTGAAATAAGACGCCGCCGGGTTGGCCATGTTGGACCCGGAGCCCGTCAAGAGCTGGTAGCAAAACTGGTCGTAGGGCATGTTCTTGGCGATCGCGTCTTTGATCCAGTCGCGGAAGGCCTCCGCACCTTTGACGCCGAGGAACTTGCGATTGACCTGGAGTAGATCGGCCCATTTGTTGGCCCAATGCTCGACGAAATCCGGGCTGCCGACCAGCTTGTTGATGAGCTCGTCGCGCTTGAGCTTGCTGGGCCGTGCGTCCTTGAGGAAGGCGCGCACGGCATCCGGCTCGGGGGGCAGGCCGGTGATGTCGATATAGAGCCGGCGAATGAAATCGCTGTCGTCGCACACGTCGCTGGGCAGAATCTTCAATTCCTTGAGCTTGCCGTAGACGAGCCCGTCGATGTAGTTGAATTCGGGCACCGGCTTCCAGGCGAAGCCGCTGCGGTCGCCCATGATGATCATCGGCGCGGCCGCATAGTTGCCTTCGTAGCGGGCCAGCATGGCGGTCGAGCCGCGGCGGACGGCTTTGACCACGCCGGCCTTGTCCACGGTGGCCACCTCGATGTTGCTGCTGACCAGAAACGCCTCGGCGGTCACGTCGCGCTGCGAACCGTCGGTATAAGTGGCGACCACGGTCATTTGCTGCTCGGAACCGATGAGCGGCAAGGTCGGGCTGCTCGGGGTGAATGTCGATTTTGCTGACGCGCGGCTTATCCAAATCGAGCTTGACGCCTTGCGTGATCCAGGCGCGGAGCAGTTCATAATAAGGCTCGCCGGGTTGGGTCAGCACGCCGCCGACGTGGGGCACGGCGCCGGCCGGCTTGAGCAACATCAAGCTGCGCTCCGGTGCGGCGCGGTTGAAGCGCCGGCCGCTGATGTCGTCCACCAAGGCCCGATGATCGAAGAGCGGGTCGTAGCCGCGCAACGACAGTTGAAAGCCGTTCTTGCCCTTGGCCGAGCCGTGGCACGTCCCGGCATTGCAGCCGAGCCGCGACAATGTCGGCATGACGTCTTGGGTGAAACTGACCTGGTACGGCTCCTTTTGGCCCGCTCACGTGGACGGGTATGGAGCCGTTTTGGCCTGCGACCGTGAATTGCAAAGCGCCAACGCCGTCCGCACCGGGCCGCACCTGGCCATGTGCGTTCACCTTCAAAAATGGCGGCGCCTGAACTGGGCTTGCCGAGTCAGATCGACGCGCTCGCCAGTAGGCGTGATGCCCGTGAGCAATAGCTGACGATACTCGAATGGGTTCTTGAGATCGATCGCGCTGGGCGAGATCTCCACGCGCGTGATGTTTGGACTTTCAGCGTGGCCCAAAGGCACTGTCAAAGCCAGCAACGCCAACGAGCCGCCAAGGGAGAGTAGAGCGCATGGTATGTGATCTCAAACGTAGGTTAGGTTTCCAACCTGACCGGACCTTCGAAGTACCTCAGACCCGGCCACGACTGTTCAGCCACCACTGTTAAAATGTCACTTCGCCGTCACCCGATGCGTGAGCGGCACCGGCGCGAACGCCCTCACGAGTTTGCCGTCATCCGGATTGTTGATCCGAACCATGCCGTCGAAGCCTGCGGAGGCGACTTCCTTGCCGTCGGGGCGATAGCTGACGGCATAGACCGGGCCTTGTTCGCCGTCAAGCTTGCAGACTAGCTTGGCGTTGGCGCTCTCGTAAATGCGCACTTCCCCTTTGCCGTCATTGGACGAACCGACCAGGATACGCTTGCCGTCGGGACTGTATTTGACCGCGAACAGTCTTCCGGGCAACGCGGGAAAGGCACGAATCAAGTTGAAGTCGTCGCCGATCTGACGATCCTTGGTGCGAAACATCTTGTAGATTTTGGGCGTGCCATCGGCGCCACCGATCAACAAGTCGTTGCTCTTGGGGTTGCGGTCGACGGCGATGAGGCCCCCCTTCAAAGCGCCGGGCGTGATGCTCGTTATATTGTCCTCCATCCGCTGGGTCGCCACCTCGGTGAGCTTCATCGACATATCTCGGCTCACCGAGATCAGGTGCTTGGCGTCTTGGGACCAGACCGTGTCAAAAACCCAGTCGCCATGGGCACCTTGGTAGAGAATTTGCTTGCCGGTCTCAACGTCGATGGCCCGGAGGCTATTGTCGGCGCAACCGAAAGCGAGCTTTTTGCCGTCAAACGACCAGCTGGCGCCATACACGGTGTCGTAGGTCACGGGCAACGACATCTTCAATTTCTTCTTGGCGACGTCCCAAAGCTGCACTTCACCGAACCGACCCGGGTCGCCTCCCGTGACAGCGAGCCACTTGCCGTCAGGCGAAAAGGCGAGAGATTGCACGCGTTCGCTGACGCCAACCAGGCGCGCCATCAGACCGCTGCCGTCCGCTTTGTGAAGCAACACCTCATGGTAGCCCGCGACAGCCAAGATTTTGCTGTCGGGGCTGTAGGCGAGCGACGTGATGACGGGCGGCGCTTCATAGCTGGGGGGATGCTCCATGTCGATGAGCACGCCCCGGGCGGACGCCGGCGTGTCGTCGGCGGCGCCGGCGGCGATCCAGCGCTGGATAATGGTGACTTCGCGCTGAGAAAGCGGCTCCTTGCCTCGCGGCATGCGCGGCGGCTTGGCTCCTTCCGGCGTGATCTGTTTGACGAGCGCGCTGACGGCGGGCTTACCTGCCACGATGCCGGGTTCGTCGTGGTCGGTTTTTTTGAAAAGATCGGCGAAGCTAGTCATCACGAAGCCGCCGCCTGCCTTGGCCGGTTGATGGCAACCCTGGCAATGCTGCTGAAAGATCGGGCGGATTTCTTTGTAGTAGCTCACCTTGTCCGCCTCAGCGCCCTTGGCTGCGGGCGTCTCGGCACGGATAGCCGTCCAGACCAATACCAGTCCAGCGGCAGAGATTAAACAACGCATCAATCGGCTCCGAAAATGGGCGTCAAAGTGCATGCAGGCGGGAAGTCGGCAGCGTTTTCTTAATAATCTCAGAGGCGCGGGGCACATGCAAGCATTTTTTTTAAATGCTTGGCGCTGAGCGGTTTGGCTGCGATGTGCTTGGAGGCACGTGACGGGAGCACTTCGGGGATGATGAAGTCGTATTAGACACAAAAAAGCCGATGCGTGGCAAAAATTATATTTTTGCGAATCTTATATTGACACTTAATACTGTATTATTTGTACACTACATGAAGAGAAAAGACTTTGAGACCTAAGAGCATCTTCATCCAAGAGGCTTTCACCATGAACTGGGTAAATGTTTGGCGCGACGGCTTGGCTCCCCAACTTTCCACCGGCGCTTTGGAAGCGTTGCGGCAGGCGATGGCGCGCGACGATGCACGGCTCATTCAGCACGCGACCTGCAGCCCGCCTCCGTCGGAGGTTTTCTGCGACGATGCGGTGGAAGGGGCCTGCGCTCTGGGCTTTTGCGGTTGGCAGGGTGAGGGGCTCGATACCGTGGGCGAAGTCGAATCGTTTTATGTCCGCACTTGCCAGGCGGCGGATGAAACGCTCGGCGAGCCGGCCGCGTGCCGTTTTTTCCTTAATTGGTTTGACGAAACCCCGCGGCTCGAAATGCGCCGCCAACTGTTGCAAGAAATCAACCGCGTGCTCAACGCGCGCCTGTGCGTGGCCGCCTAATGGCCAAACAAACGCTTTGATGTCCTATATCCGCAACCAAACCGCCGAAGGAGACCATGCCCATGCTGTGCCGTCATTGCCAACGAGCCGTTATCTCACGTCCGCGACAACTTTGCTGGAGTTGCTATTATGCGCCGGTGTGCGCGACCGCTATCCATCCACGAGCAAATTCGGCCGGCGCGGCGTGGGCAACTTCTTCGGCACGGCGCCGCTGCCGCCATTTCCGACGGGGGCATTACCTGGTTCGCCGGAAAAAGTTGCCTTGCTCGAACAGCGAGCGCAGCAACGGCAGCAGCTTTTTCATCCGCACGATGCGACGTGTGAATTGGTGAGAAATCGACTGGCGCCGAGTCTGACCGCGTAGATCACAAACCAACACAAGCGGGACGCTTGTGCTACGCACGTAGCACAAGCGTCCCGCTTGTGTTTTTTTCACGCGATGATCTTGCTCAGCGGATACTCGACGATCCCGCGCGCACCAGCCTGCTTGAGTTGCGGGATGATATGCCGCACGGTGTTTTCGTCGATGATGGTGTTGAGCGCCAGCCAGGTCTCGTCCGATAGCGAGGAGATGGTCGGATTTTGCAAAGCCGGCAGGATCTTTAGGACGGCGGGCAGATCGACGCGCTGCACGTTCATCATCAGGCCGACTTTCCCCTCGGCGGCCATGGCGCCTTGAACCATGAGGAGCAAGTCGTCCATTTTCTGCTTCTTCCACGGATCGGCATAAGACTTTTCATTGGCGATGAAGCGCGTGGTGCTTTTCAAAAGCTCGGCGATGACGCGCAGGTTGTTGGCCCGGAGCGAACTACCCGTTTCGGTGACATCGACGATGGCGTCGGCCAAACGGGGCGGCTTCACCTCGGTGGCGCCCCAGCTGAACTCGACATGGGCCTCCACGCCGTGGCGGGCCAACCAGCGCCGCGTGAGGCCGACCACTTCGGTCGCGATCCGCTTGCCTTGAAGGTCTTGGACCGTCTTGATGGGCGAATCGTTGGGCACGGCCAACACCCACGTCACGGGTCGCCGGCTCACTTTACTAAAGATCAACTCCGCCAATTCGACGACCTGGGCCTCGTTTTCCAGCACCCAATCGTAGCCCGTCAGGCCGCAATCGAGAGAGCCATCTTGCACATAGCGAGGCATCTCCTGGGCGCGGATCAGGGTGCAGTGGATCTCGGGATCGTCGATGGCCGGGTAATAGCTGCGGCCGACAAAGGTGATCTTATAGCCGGCTTTGCGAAACAAGTCCGCGGTGGCCTCTTGGAGACTGCCCGCGGGGATGCCCAGGCGTAGAAGTTGGCTCATGGATGCTTGCCTAGCCCGTATGAAAAGCTGTGGGACGGCTCTCCTGAGCCGTCCGGTCGACCAGGACGGCTCAGGAGAGCCGTCCCACAAAGCAACCAGCTAATGTTTAACGGAGGCCTATTTTTTATAGACTTCCTTCGGATCGAATACCCTCTCGCTGACGACGGTGATCCGATCCTTGTCGATCCGCCGGAAAAAGCAGCTTTTATAACCTTCGTGGCAAGCGGCGCCGCCGATTTGGTTTACCTTCAAAAGAACCGCGTCGGCATCGCAGTCGAAGTAAATCTCCTTCACCTCCTGCACGTTGCCCGACTCCTCGCCTTTGCGCCACAATCGCTGGCGGCTGCGGCTAAAATAGACGGCTCGGCCGGTGCGCAGCGTTTCCTCGAAGGCCTCCTGGTTCATCCAGGCGATCATTAGTACTTCGCCGGTCGCGGCATCTTGGGCAATCGCCGCCACCAGGCCGCCTGCTTTTTGGAAATCAATCACCATGACGATCATCCACAGTTATAGGCACTCAGTATTTCAAAATACTGAAGACTTCATGCGGTCGCAATTTCTCGCGCCCCTCAAGGAACATGAGTTCCACGAGCACCGCACAGCCAAGAACCTTGCCTCCGGCCTTTTGTATCAATTTGCAGGCAGCGGCGAGCGTGCCCCCGGTTGCTAGCAGGTCGTCGATCACCAACACATTGGCGCCGGGGCTGAAGCCGTCGATATGGATTTGCAGCTCCGCGCTGCCGTATTCCAGGTCATATTGCAGGCGATGGGTTTGATAAGGGAGCTTGCCCGGCTTGCGCAGCGGAACGAGCGGCTTCTTCATGAGCAGCGCCAGCGGCGCCGCGAATAGAAACCCACGCGCCTCGGCGGCCGCGATGGCATCGACGGGCTGGTTTTTATATTGCGCGATAAAGCAATCGATGGCTTCGCGAAAAGCCGCCGGATCGTTGAGGAGGGGCGTGATGTCCTTGAAGAGGATTCCTGGCTTGGGAAAATCGGGGATGTCGCGAATAAACGGCGCCAGGTTCATAAAACGGTCCTGTGGGCCGCTATTGGGCGGCACCTTTTAGGGTTCGAGCGAAAGTCGCCGACTGCATTGGGGCTATCGAAACTTTACGAAATTCACCAGGCTGGGCAACCATGACCATCGAGATACGTCCTGCCACGCCGGCCGACGTCGAGACTGTCTGCGAGTTTAACCGCCTGCTGGCCCTGGAGACGGAGGGCAAGACGCTCGACCGGGCGCGTGCTGCGCTCCGGTGTCGCGGCCGTGCTCGCCGACGCGAGCAAAGGCGTTTATTATTTGGCTCATGAACAGGCACGGATTCTCGGGCAGACCGGCCTCACCTATGAATGGAGCGACTGGCGCAACGGTTGGTTTTGGTGGTTCCAGAGCGTGTATGTTATTCACCAGGCACGGCGGCGCGGCGTTTGCGCCGCCTTGTTCGAGCATATCCGCCGACTGGCGCGCGCCGACGACGAGGTCATCGGCTTGAGGCTCTACTTCGAGCAAGCGAACACGGCGGCGCAGGCGTTCTATCGCAAGATCGGCCTGACGCCGCACGAACTATGGGCTGATGGAGGAATACCCGCTTTGATTCTCGTGACCAGACTCCGTCTGAACACGAGGTTCTATTGAAGCCCCCGCCGGCGCACCCATTTGACAACCTTTCGATTCTGACCAATGGTTGTTTAGAAAAGTTAACAGTGTGAAGCCCGCCCCGATGAGGCCTGCGCTGCCTGCGTGGGCCCTGTCCCGGCGATGCGCGCCTCGGTAGCGCGGTTGCCAAGCAAGCGGAGTCTGCAATATGGCTGGTAGTCGCGTGGCCCTCGTCGCAGACGATCCGGAGCTGGCACGCTCCGTGTTGGCCCACCTTGAACGAAATCTGCATCAGCCCGCCCATGCTTGCTCCTTTACGCGCATTGGCGACTATCTCGACCACCGCGCCGATGGACTTCTGTTGCTCGCCGCTGCCACCGATGCCGAAGCGGTGGCCCTGGTGCGGCTTGTCCAAGATATTTCCCTGCAAAAGCTGCCGCCGATGGTCGTGTTGCTCGACTGCAAGCCGCTCGCCGGCACGCCGCTCGATCGCCTGGAGGCCTATGTTTCGCGACGGCTTCGTTGGCCCGAGCAAGCCGCGTTGTTGACCGACGTCGTGCGTGAACTGGGACGCGACGGCGAGTTTCCCACCGCGCGCGCAGGAATCCCTGGAAGTGCTGCTCAGCCGGCGTCTGCTGGCGCTGACGCCATCGCTGTTGCCGCTGGTTGACCGCATCGCCCTGGCCGCCAATCATGACGTGACCGTGTTGCTCAACGGCGAGACGGGCACGGGCAAAACCTACTCTGGCGCGCCTCATTCACGAATACTCGCCGCGCAAACAGCATCGCTTTCTCACGGTCCCGTGCGGCGCCTTGTCAACCAATCTCGTGGAAAGCGAGTTCTTCGGCCACGTCAAGGGCGCCTTCACCGGCGCCGATCGGCCCAAGGTCGGCAAGTTTGCCGCCGTCGGCGAAGGGACGCTGCTTTTAGACGAAATCGACACTCTCGGTCTGGAGCAGCAGGCGACCCTGCTGCGCGTCATCGAAACCGGCGAGTTCGAGCCGGTCGGCAGCGTCGAGACCGAGCGATGCTCGGGAAGACTCATCGTGGCCAGCAACCTCGATCTTGAGGAGGCTGTCGAGCGTGGCCGCTTCCGCCCCGATCTTTATTTTCGCCTCAACGTCATGTCGTTTCATCTGCCCCCGTTGCGAGAGCGGATTTCAGGACATCGCCCCCTTGGCGCGCGGCATGGCCACGCGCTTCAATCACAAGTTCAACAAAGGGCTCTTCGACATTCATCCCGAGGCCATGGCGGCGCTCGAAGCCTTTAGCTGGCCGGGCAACCTGCGCCAACTCGAAAACGTGCTTCAGCACGCCGTTTTGGTCAGCAGTGGACCCGAGCTCCGCGTCGAGCACCTGCCGATCGCCATTCAAGAAGCCTCCGTTCCGGGCGAAGCGGGCGAGAGCAGCCCCAATGAATCGCTGCACCACCAGCGCGACGTCATCGAGCGCAACGTCATACAGCGGGCCCTGATGACCAACGGCTACAGCCGCACTCGCGCCGCCGGATCGTTGGGGATCAGCCGGGTGACGCTTTACAAAAAGATGAAGAAATACGGGCTGATGAAGGCAGCTTCGCCGGCCTAAAGGCAGACCACTTCGGTCTGCGGCGTGCCCCCGGTGACGTGCACTTTTCCCTGACCATCCACGAAGACATTCACTTCGCTGCGAACGCCAAACTCCTTCAAATAAATGCCCGGCTCGATGGAGAAGCAAGTGCGCGGCAAGACGCGGCGCTCTTCCTTGGTTTCCAGCCCATCCATGTTGGCACCGTTGCCGTGCGTCTCTTGGCCGATGCTGTGCCCCGTCCGATGGCAAAAGAACTCCCCGTAGCCGGCCCGATCGATGACGCCCCGGGCCGCCTGATCGACCTGCCAACCCTGGAGCGGTTGTTTTTGTGCAAAGGCAGCGCGCACGCAGGCAATGGCGGCGTCGCGCGCGGCGGCGACGATGTTGAAAATGTCGACGATTTTTGGCGGCACGGTTTTGCCGACGAAGCAGGTCCACGTCAGATCGCTGTAGACCGCGCGAGGTTTGGCGCACTTGGCCCACAGATCGATGAGCACGAAATCGCCTTCCTTGATCGGCGCATCGCTCGCCGGAGTGGGCGCGTAATGCGGGTCGCCTGAGTGCGGGCCGACCGCGCAAATCGGCGG
This sequence comes from uncultured Planctomycetota bacterium, assembly GCA_963750865.1. GTDB lineage: Bacteria > Planctomycetota > Planctomycetia > Gemmatales > Gemmataceae > CAVVSQ01. The sequence goes on along the minus strand of CAVVSQ010000001.1, from coordinate 251,619 downwards.
GTGATCGGTCTCGAGATCGTGCCGGCGAAAATGCTCGAGGATCACCTGTTGCACCTGCGTTTCGCGGACCGTGCCGCCGCTGCGCGTTTGGTCGCGAATGAACGCGAAGGCCGCGTCATAGGCCGTGCGCGTGTGCTGCGCGGCTTCCAGGTGCATGGCCCATTGCTCGTCATCCCAACAGGCTTCGAAGAGTTGCACCAAATCGCCCGAGGAGACGACTTCAGGTCCAAAGGAGCGCACCAGTTCCACGGTCCCCGCGTCCACGCGCGACACATAAGGGTTGGCATTGCGCGGCACATACTCCATGGCCACGCGCTTGGCGCCGGCCACCAGGCGACCGACGCCGGTTTCGAGATCTTGCCAGCGCAAGTAGATTTCGCTTGGCCCGGGCAGGGCGTCGAGGGCCCCGGATTCGATCCGGTGCACCAATTTGCGCGGCTGGCCACTCGAGGGTATGTAATAAAACCAGCGCCGCGACAAGATCGCATCCGAGGAAAGACCTAGCACGCGCCGAGCCAAGATATTGAGCCCGCGGAAGTCATAGAGCAACCAACCATCGAGCTTTTGTGCTTGCAAGGCGGCCTGAACCGCGGCGAGATCGAACATGGCATGATTCCGTTTGTATAAACGACTACGGCTGTTTCGCTCTGATGGCATCGCGAATTTCCATGAGCAATGCTTCTTCCCTGGTCGGCGGCGGCGGGGCGACTGCTTCCTCTTTTTTGTTGCGCATGATGAAACCCAAGAATTTGACGATGAAAATGAATAACGCCAGCGCGACGATCAAGAAATTGACCACGTCGCCGAGAAACAGGCCAAACGGCACATCCTTGCCATTGATGACAAACTTCCAACCGACGTAACCTTGATCGCCGGGTATGATGGCACCGATTAACGGCATGAGGATGTTTTTGACAAGTGAATCGATGATCTTGCCGAAGGCGGCACCGATGATGACACCGACCGCCAAGTCGATCACGTTGCCCTTGAGCGCGAATTGCTTGAATTCATCCACCAGCGAAAATGCCGCTTTCCTCGGATCAAACATGGCGATCTCCACACAGCTTTGTTAGCCGCGCCTCGAAGACGAGCGCGGGCTACGTCCGATGCAATCAATATATGCCTCTCGAGCCAACTCAAGCTTGCTTTGCCAGTTGAACTCATGGGGGATGCGGGCGCGGCCGCAATCTCCCAATCGGCGCCGCACCGCCTCGCTCTCGATGAGCCGGCGCAAGCTCAGCCGCGAGCCGGCCGATGTCGCCGCACGGCACCAAGACCCCATCGTCCTCATGACGAATGATGTCGGCTATGCCGCCGGCGCGATAGGCGATATTGGGCAGTCCGTTGGCCCACGCTTCGAGCAACGTCAAGCCAAACGAATCCGAGCGGCTGGGTAAGGCGAAGATGTCGATGGCCGCGAAGAAATCACGTTTGGCTGGCTCATCGAGGACTCCGAGGCGAACGACGTTTTCCTGCCCTTCGAAGGTTTGCCAATAAGCCCGGAAATTGGCCATCTCTGGACCTGCCAACACGACCCGTGCTTTGATGCCCTGCCGCCAAAGAATCTTCGCCGCCTCCAGCAAATCGATGGTCCCTTTTTCCCGGCTGTTGTTGGCGAGGTGTCCAATGACGACTTCGTCCGCGCCAATCGTCCATGCTAGCCGGGCGCGGCGCGGTCGCCGCCGGTGCATTCGCTCGCCTCGACGCCGAGACCTTGCAGGATGGTGTGCTCAGGGGCGATACCCATGTTCAGGACGGCTTGTTGTTCGCCGCGCGTTTGCACGAGCACGGCGTCCGCTTGACGCAAGAGCCAGCGCAAGGCGGGCGCGGTGTAGCCGCGCCGCGTCGGGTCGTGGGGATCGGCAGGATCGCCTAGGTGCAGGAACGGCGTCAACAACAAAGGGACTCGCAGGCGCCGCGCCAGGCGGCGCGCACAGGCAATGGGCCACGCATAGGGAAACGCGCTGGCATGCACCACGTCGAACGGTCTCGGATGCCGCCCCGCCGCATGCCATAATGCCGGGCTGATGGGATTGCAGGGGAGCGTGAGGCATTGCCATAAGCGGTTAGGCATGAAGCTGAGGAGCTTAAGCATGTAACGTCGGCCGGGCCAGCGCCACAACGGATAACGGCGAACTTCCACGCCGTCCTCGGTTGTCACTCCCGCCGTGGTGCATCGCCCACGCCGCGACCAGAAGGCTTCCAGCTCGATGGCGTTGCTGGTAAACACGGTGACCTCGTCTCCCTGGGCCGCCAAGAAACGGCTCAAGCGGGCGAAATAGGCCTCCGATCCTCCCAGGGCCGGCGGATAGCGCTGAATAAAATGGGCTACCCGCATAAAAACCTTGGTGACCTTACGACAATGAGTTGGAAGGGCCCGCCGCCTGAGTTAAAATACCCTCAAGGCGCTGTGCCGTGGAGACCCTCCTTTTGAACATGCGTGCCCAACTCGTTCCCCTTGACGGCGGCGCGCCGATTGAAGTCACGCGAGACTTGACCTTGGTGGGCCGTAAGGAAGATTGCGACCTGCGCCTGGACCACAAGAGCGTCTCCAAGCTGCACTGCGTCATCGTGAAAACGGATGGCTTGCTGCTCGTCCGCGACCTGGGCAGCACCAACGGCACGCGCATCAACGGACAGCGCATTCGCCGGGCCGCGATTCTGCCGAACGACAAACTGACCATCGCCAATTTTCACTATCGCATTTTATTCGGCCCCGCCCTCGATCCTCCCGCTGGTCCCGATGAGCATACGATGCAGATGGATGCCAAAGAGGTGGCCCAGATTCTCGACAAGGATCCGCCGGCCGCCGTGCCGATGGAGGATAGCTCGGCGGACGTGCCTATTCTGGAGGTTCAAACCAATCCCTTGCCGGATGTCTATCCCGACGAATCCAAAAAGTAGGTGCCGCCTGCCGGGCGGGACTTCGGGGGGAGAGAATACGAACCTCATTTTGCAAGCGTGTCGACAGTCCCGCCCGGCAGGCGGGACCTACTTAAGAGCTTGGGCCAACAGTTGGTGGAAGTGATAGCCGCCGGCTTCGCGTTTGACGCTGAAGCGGCCGGTGTCATAGGATCGGCTGGCCAGGCCACGCTGCACTTCCGCGCATACGGCCATGTCCTCCAATTGCACTTGATGAGCGACATCGATGCTGTCGGCGATGAACCGGCGCCTGGCGGGACTCTCACTCTCCGCGAAATAAAAATCGAAGCGCACGCGGCACCGGTCGGGCCCCAGGGGCAGCACCACGTTGGTGTCCATGACTCCCTGGTAGAGGTTGATCATCAAGTTGGGGAATAGCCACCAGTAATAGGCATGGCTGCCGGCGCGTACTTTGCCGAGGGTGGCGTCGTCCGCTTGTTTGAGTGGGCTTATCTGCACGCTGCCATGCGTGAAATTCTCCGTTCTGTAATGCGCATAGTCCAGCACGCCGGCCAAGCCGGGATGCACGGTGTTGACGTGATAGCCACCATCTTGATAGTTGTCGACATAGACTTTCCAGTTGCACGCCACCTCGTATTCGCGCCGGTCAACATAGCGGAGCTTGTCGATTTCCAGGCCCGTTGTCCGCTCGGGCAACGGGGCGAGAAACTCGGCCAAGGAAGAACGAGGCGTTCCTTCGTGGACAAAGACTAGCGGCCCCCAGGTAGCCACTGCGAGCGGCACCAGGCCTTCTTGTTCTTTGCAGAATTCTTCAACGCCGTCGAACTCCGGGACGCCGCGCAGGCGCCCCTGCAAATCGTAGGTCCAGCCGTGATAGCGGCAGCGAAGTTTGGTAAGCGTCCCCTCCGGCAGATTGACGACCTGCGCCGCCCGATGCCGGCAGACGTTGTGAAAGGCACGCAGCGTCCCCTGGTCGTCGCGCACCACCACGATCGGCTCACCGGCCACGTCCGCGGTGACGAACGATCCAGGCCCTAGCAGTTGATCCGCCCGCGCCACCATTTGCCAGGAACCGCCAAAGACGCGCCGGCATTCGAGCGCGTGGATTTCCGGATCGTGATACCAGGCGCTGGGGATCGTGCGTGCCCGCGCCAGCGGCAAGTCACCGGCAAAGGCGTCGAGCGTTTGTTGCAAGCGAGTTGTCATGTAGGTTAGGTTTCCAACCTGACCGAGTTTTGTTTCTCAATTCAATGCAATTCGGACAGGTTGGAAACCTATCCTACGCTTCATCATCCGGCGGCGACAGCAATTCCGGCTTGTTCATGAATTCGCTCAAGTCAAGATGACCGCGTTGCTCGCCCTCGACCAATTTCAAGCGTGTCTCCAGTTCCTTGACTTTGACGGTAAGCGTCTCCACCTTGGCGGTCAAGTCGTCGCGCGGCTTGGGGCGCGGGACTTCGGGATAGTTGAGTTGCCGCTGCAGCGCGGCGAAGAGATAGAGCGGATCGCGGCCGCGATTGGCTTTGGCAATCTTGCCCTCCTTTTCGCCAAAGAGCGGCACCACGGGCGGCACGTAACCCGGCTCGTGGCGCCGCTGGTCTCGCACATAAAAATGAGACCGCAAATAAATCAAGTCCGCGAAATCGACGACGCCCACTTGCCGATGCACCAAGCCAAGAAACGCTTTCCAGTCGGCATCATAAAAGGGATCGGCCTGAACGGGGAGCAAGCCGTCATAGCCCAGGCGATTGCGGCTCAGGGCCTCGAACTGATAAACGAATAAGCCGGCAGCCGTCGGTCCATCGGCACGGTACAGGGCTTCACGCTCCAAAATCACTAGGCCGACTTCGATGCTGAAGCGTTTCTTCTCATCCTCCGTTTGCTGCATGGTAAACGTTTGAAAAGGCGTGAAATAGTGCGCCAGCCGCTGAAAGCCCGAGGATAAAAGGCCGGTGTGCTTGATCTCCGTCGCCAAGAATTGAATGGCCATCGGCAGCCGCGTGGTGGAGAGGATTTCTTCGTGAATATGGGTGAGCACGTCCTGAATGGCCATGTTCTCCATGACGCGCTCGCGCAACATGCGAAAGAAATAGGCCTGCTCGATGTATTCTTCACGGTCAAGAACGGTGGGCATAACGAAGCGCTCCGCTTGCGCAGGCGCGATTAAACGCGCCGTGAAATGGGGGCGTATTTGGCCATGCATGCGCCACTGCCGAGCGCAGGCCATCCACGGCGGCGCTGACGATTCCGCCCGCGTAGCCGGCGCCTTCGCCGACCGGATAGAGGCCCGGCGATGCCAGGACTTTCCCGACTATGCGCATCGCGCACCATGCGGATGGGGCAACTCCCGCGCGCCTCGGGACCAACCAGAGTGGCATCGGCCAAAAAGCGACCGTGCCAGCGCCGGTCCAGCAACGGCAAGCCATGATGCAGCGCATCGGCGATCAGCGGCGGCACCAATTCCGCCATGTCCCCGAGCACCAAACCGCGCGGATAACTGGACGGCGGCAATGCCCGCGTCGGGCGCCGCCCCAGAAAGTCTCCCGCACGCTGGATCGGACAAAGATATTCGCCCCGGCCAAGCTCGAAGGCGCGCTGCTCGTAAGTAGCTTGCAAACGCATGCCCGCCAAGACATCGGTGCCGGGAAACTGCTCGACCGGCACCGTCACCACCAGTCCGCTGTTGGCAAACGGCGAGTCGCGCCCCGACAGGCTCATGCCGTTGGTGCAAAAATAACCTTCCGAGGACACGCTGGGAATGACATGGCCGCCGGCGCACATGCAAAACGAGAAGAGGTCATGCGGCCCGCGCGCCACCACATTGTAATCCGCCGCCCCAAGGGTGTTTTCCAGATGCGCGCGACCGTACTTGACGCGATTGACCGTCTCCTGCGGTTGCTCGATGCGCACGCCCATTTGAAATGGCTTTGGCACCATCGGCATCGCCGCGGCGCTCCAGCATGGTCAGGGTATCGCGGGCACTATGACCAATCGCCAGCAGAACGGCTTGAGCGGCGATTGGCCCCGAAGAGGTCGCCAACCCGCGAAGAGTGCTGTCGGCAGCCAAGTCCAAATCTTCGACCCGGCACGAAAAGCGAATTTCGCCCCCCAACGCTTCAATCTGGCGGCGCAGCGCCTTCACCACGGCCGGGAGACGATTGCTCCCCAGGTGCGGCCGATAATCGTACAGGATCGACGGTTTGCCCTTGGAGGCCGCGAAGAGCTCTAAAACGCGGCGCACTTCGGGCCCGGAACTTCGACACGTCAACTTGCCGTCGCTGAAAGTCCCCGCACCCCCTTCGCCAAAAAGATAATTGCTTTCGGGCTCGAAAGCGCCGCCGGCATCGAAGCGGTGGACATCGTGGATGCGCTCGCGGACCGCGCGGCCCCTTTCCAATAGGAGCGGCTGATAACCCTCCGCTGCCAGGAAGTAAGCCGCCACCAGACCCGCCGGTCCGGAACCCACGACGACCGGCCGATCGCTGCAGAGCGATGGTGCCGTGCGGCGGCATCGTGAACGGCGTTTCATCGTGGAGTTCAATGCGTAGATCGCCGCGGCGACGCCGGTTAGCTGTTTGAACGACGCGCTCTTCATCTTCGAGCGGTGTCACCTCCGCGCTATAAACGAAGTGAAACGATTCCTTGACATGCGCATCCAGGCTTTTACGCAGGATGCGCCAGGGACCGAGATCCGCAAAGGGTACGCCGAGAACGCGTGCCAAGTGCTCACCGAGCGCCGCTTCGGGCTCGTCGAGACCCAATCGCAAGTTGGAAACACGAATCCCCACCGCACCATCCAAAATTCAGGGCGAGCGGGGGGCGTCAGCCCCCTGGTTCCAGATAGCGCATCTCAAAAATCCACCACCCTATTATAACGAAGCTGCCCGCAAACTCGTCATGCTCGCTACCAAACGTTGGCTGAATCAGTGGCTCGCGGCAAATCGGCGAATTTGAGCCTGATGTGGCGCCTTTGCGGAGTAGAGTTTCTGTACCACGCGAGCCCTTCGCTCTTTCGAGACCGCCCGCCATGCGTTTGTCACAATACCTGACGGAACAACACGTCACGTTCGAAGCGATGGTCCACCCGCCGGCGTTCACGGCACAGAAACGTGCGCGGTTTTTGCGCGTGCCAGGACGCCAAGTGATCAAATGCGTGCTGCTGGCGAGCGGCCCGAGATATTTGTTGGCGATCCTTCGCTCCACCGACCATGTCGATATGGGCGCTCTCGAAAGATACATGAATGCGCCGATTCGACTGGCCACGGAGACAGATGTTGCCGAGCAGTTTTCCGATTGCGAGCCTGGGGCCCTGACTCCATTCGGCAGTCTTTATGGCGTGCGGACGCTCTTGGAAGACAGCATCCAGCCGGAACACGTGATTTTGTTCGAGGCCCAACAGCACGCCATGGCCATTCGCATGAAATGCCGCGATTTCGAAAACCTGGAAAAGCCGACGCGCTGGCGCTTCGCCCTGGCCAAATGTTGAACTAGAAGCCAAATCCGCGATTGCTGGAAAAGGTCAGTTCAAGCTCGGCTCGGGAATGCTCGGCGGCAACACGCGCGTCCAGAGGTCTTCGACCGGTGTGTCAAAAAGGTGCTCGCTCGTCGCCCGGACAACGGCCCAGGCTTTTTCCGCGAGTTCCCCTTCGAGTTGTTGCGGGCCCCAGCCGGAGTAACCGGAAAACATCTTGAAGCGCGGTTTGTCGTCAGACTCGCCTTGGGCCACGCGCTCGGCGACTCGGAGTCGCCCAGGTAAACCCCAGGGCAGATTTCGCCTTGCCCTTTGTCCGTCACCCAATCCGCCTGACCGTGCAAAAGCAGCATGCCCTCCAAGTTGCATGGCCCGCCCAGGTAAATAGGAAAAGGAAGTTTTTCACTTTCGATGGGCCGGTTGACAACCAGTCCAAACGCGCCATCGGGACCATGCTGCAGAAGGAAGACGACGGTCCGTTTGAAGTTTGGATCGTCCAGCACCGGCCGGGCCACCAGAAAATATCCAGCCAACGATGACATCGCCTCATTCCTCCGAGCGGGAAAACCACGGGCCCATGAATATATTGTAGCTAGGCAAAGGAGCCGCGCACGCAGGTAGCGCTTTTTCGAGAACTGGCAAGTCAGACCGCTTACTGCGTGCGCAGCTCTTTTTTAAGCGAGCGAAACTCATGAACGCCAATCAATTGAAAGCCCTGCAGGCACCCGTCAAGGAGCTTTATCGAGCCGATCCGGCACGCGCCGCGCAAACGCTGCACGCCTCCGGAACGCTCGACGGCGATTCAGTTGCCTGTCGGGTGCAAACGTTTTCCGGTCCGGTTGTGGCGGGATTGCATCCATCGACCGGCGGCGCGGGCACGGAGGCATGTTCGGGAAACATGCTTCTGGAAGCCCTGGTCGGCTGCGCGGGCGTGACGCTCAAGGCAGTCGCCACGGCGCTGGGCATCACCATTCGCGGGGGCTCGGTCCGAGCGGAAGGCGACATGGATTTTCGCGGCACCTTGGGTGTGAGCAAGGAAGTGCCGGCCGGCTTTCAGCGAATTCGCCTGAAGTTCGAGCTGGACACGGATGCCTCGCCGGAGCAACGGCAAACGTTGGTGAAGCTCACGGAGCGATACTGCGTGGTGTTTCAGACGTTGGCGAAGCCGGCGGCGATGGCAGTCGAGATGAGTCTTGAATAACGGTGCATGGCTCGACGACACCAACCCGAAGCGTCAGCGAGGGATCCCTCGCTGACGCTTCGGGTTGGTCTCGCAAAATCGCGCCCACTAATTTACACCGCCACGGGTTGCCTTGGAACGAGCGCCGGCCGACGGCCCAAACCTGTTTTGGTGATCGCCGCCCCTTCCTGATATGTCGAATCCGTGTTCACCGCCCACAAATCGTGCTCCTTGCCTTCCAAGATGTTCTCGGCGGCCAGTAGTCCCATGAGGATGCTGTGATCTTGGTTGTTGTACTTGAAGGCGCCATAGCGGCCGATGGCCGAGAGGCCGCTAAATGAGCGGACGTGATTGACCACCGGCTCGAGATGGTGCTTGTAGCCGCGCATACACCGGGTAGCAGCGGCGAATGCGGACGACGTGACCCGCTTCCACCTTGGCTGAGCCGATGAGTCCGGTCGCGCGCATCTCTTGTTCCCCGCGTTCGACCAACGCGCGATCGTCTTGCGTCCACTGGGAGTCATGATCGTAACACCAATACTCCAGCGCGAGGATGCTATTGGGCGAATCCCCATAAAGCTCGGGGACCCAGTTGCGAAAATTGGTGACGCGACCCATGCCCAGGTCCGGTGAATGGACGTAGAGCCATTGATCCTTGAAGAGGTCGGTGCCGGCCACGTTCAAGTAAACGAGAATCGTATTGCGAAAACGCAACGCCGCCACACCGGCTTCGACATCGGCCGGTAAGTTTCCCAATCCCTTCACAAGCAATGTCAGCGGCATGGTGGAAATCACGTGGTCGAAGGCCTCGAAGCGGCCATCGTTTAGCTCCAGGCCCTTGACCTGGCGCTGTTCGTGAACGAGGCGCCGCACCGGTTGCGCTAGGTTCAGCGTGCCGCCCCATTCTTGCACGCGCTCGGCCATGCGCTCGTACACCATGCCGGTGCCGCCAATGGGGTAGGCGAATTGATCGACCAGCGTTTTGTGTTTGCCCTTGCCGAATCCAAGTGCCGCCTTGACCGCCTGCCCCAGCGAGAATTTCTTGATGCGCTGGGCGGCGAAATCCGCGTCGAGCTCATCGCAGGGAATGCCCCACAGCTTTTCGCTGTAAGACTTGAAAAACATGTTGAACAACCGCCGGCCAAAGCGGCCGACAACCCACGACTCAAACGTCTCGTTGCTGATCTGCGCCATAGGACGGCTTCACCATCTCCTTGAAATAGCTCGCCATGCAAGAGGCCGCGCTCGCCAGGCCCATGTTCTTCAACGCATTGCCGGGCTTGAGCGGATAATCGAAGAAGCGCTTGCCGTAGTAAATCCGCGTGAGACGATCCACCATGCGATAATCGTTGCCGGCGACTTCCAGCCAAAGGTCATTGACGCGCCGGTCCTGGCTAAAAAAGCGGTGCGGACCCAGATCGACGGTTTGGCCCCACAACTCGAAGGATCGGCTCAAGCCGCCGACGGCACTGCCGGCCTCGAAGACCTCGACCTGGGCCCCGCCTTTGGCGAGTTGATAAGCCGCCGTGATACCCGCCGGCCCGGCGCCGATGACTGCTACGCGCATGATGCTCCCCGATCCGAGGCTTGGTGCGAAATGCCGCCTACGGAACTCTGGGATACATTTGATGGGAAAGCAAATGACGGGCTTACAGTGAAACTGCCCAGACTCTACGAATAGACCTCGATCGCCTTGATGATCTCGTCGAGATCGTTGGGCACCTGGACCGCTCGATTGGCGTAGGTGGCCCGGCGGACGCCGCGCTTGCCGAGGACTTCGTCGAAGGTTTTCTGATCCGTGCTATGGTAGGCGACCGTGGCGGTGGGATCTTTGAGTTGATGGCCGGTGAGGATGCACACGATGCGCTCGCCCGCGCTGATGACGCCTTCCTTGCACAGCTTGCGTGCGCCGGCGACGCTGGCGGCGGAAGCTGGTTCACAGCCGAGGCCGCCGGCACCGACTTTGGCCTTGGCGTCGAGGATTTCCTGATCGGTGACGTCGCGCACCACGCCGCCACAGCGATCCAGGGCCCGCAGCGCCTTGGGCAGGTTCACCGGATGGTTAATCTCAATGGCGCTGGCGATCGTCGCGGCGCGAATGTTGTCCGCGGCCAGGCCTTGATAGTAACCGTGGGTGATGGCATTGTCCGGCTGGCCCGCGTTCCAGCGCAGACCGGCACGCTCGTAGAGCTGATAAAATGTATTCGCCCCCGCAGCGGTGATGACCGCGAGGCGCGGCAGTTTGGTGACCAGGCCCAGCTCGGAAAGTTCGATGAACGCCTTGCCAAAGGCGCTGACATTGCCGAGATTGCCCCCCGGCACGACGATCCAGTCCGGCACTTCCCAGCGCAGCGCCTCAAGGATCCGCAGCATGATCGTCTTTTGGCCTTCGAGGCGAAACGGGTTGACGCTGTTGACCAGGTAAATTCCGAGCTTGCGGGCGACTTGCTGGACGCGATGCATGGCATCGTCGAAATCGCCGGCAATTTGCACGGTGAGGGCCCCATGGTCGAGCGCCTGCGCCAGCTTGCCATAAGAAATCTTGCCGCTGCCGATGAAAATAATCGCCCGCATGAGCCCGGTCGCCGAGCAAAACACTGCTAACGACGCGCTGGTGTTGCCGGTCGAGGCGCACGCGGCCCGCTGCGCGCCAACCATCCGGGCATGAGTGAAGGCGGCGGTCATGCCGTTGTCCTTGAAGCTCCCCGACGGGTTCATGCCCTCGTATTGCAAAAACAGGCAACCTGGATCCATGCCGACATAGCCGGCCACACCGTCGGCTTTTTGCAGGATGGTCTGCCCCTCGCCGATCGTCATGACCGCCTCGGGCGGCGCGAACGGCAGCAATTCGCGGAAGCGCCAGACGCCGCTGAAGCTGAGAGGGTTCGCGCGATCGGCCCACTTGGCTTCGAAATCGCGCAAGGAGCGCGGCGGCTGGAGCCGATCCCAATCGTAGGCTACATCAAGCAAGCCGCCGCACTGCGAGCACATGAACGACGTATCATCCAGCGCAGCCGTGGCGCCGCAAAGCGAATTGATGCACCGCTGAAAAACCGCATCCATAACCAGCCCGCATGATAATGTTAGGCCCGCCGCGCACGCCGACTGAGCTATAAGCATAGCACTATTTGGTTTATAGTTTTTCCGGGGAAGGGAAAATCCCGGTCCGTACGCGCCTCTCACGAATTGGCTTACATCCGATCCAAGCTGTCGATCCAGCGAACCACCTCGCGAATCTGATCTTCGTCGAGATATTCTCGCCCTCGGCCCGGCACTTCGCGAATGATCACTGGAAACTTGCGCTCTTGAAGGCGCGCCCGGCTTTCCGTGATGCTCTTGATGAGTGGATCGAGTGCGCCGCCCGATAGATAAAAAGCGAGCCGTTGCGTGGGTATATTGTCTTTCAATTGCGTGACGACCGCTCCGGTAGCCACGACGCCGCGCACTAAATCGCGTTTGTTCATTCCCAGGTGGATCGCCATTTGCCCGCCGACGCCCAGGCCATGCGCGATCACTGCGCTGGCGGTCGATGGTGCAATGATCGATCGTGTCGCTGAGGGCGGCGACGACAAACTCCGCCTCGCTGGGCGTCCAGCCGGCTTCGTTCTCCGACGCGGGGCAAACCATGACGATGCGGTTGGCCTTGCAGAAATCGCTCCAGGCGTCGGTAACACTTTCAAAGTCCGCTTCTTTGTTTTTGCCGGGGGGATGCAGCCAGATGAGCATGGCATGGGCGATGTTCGGATCATAGTTTTCCGGAACATAAAGCCAGTAGGTGTGCTCGCCATCCGGCGTGCTGCGTTTGACGAGTCCGGTCTCGGGTTTAGCGGGTGGGTTCTCGGCCTTGGCCGATTTGGGGTTCGGCTTCTTTGTCTCCAGGGGCGCCAAGGCCTTCTTGTGCGAAGCGACCACCGGCAGTGCATCGGGCACGTGATCCTCTTGGCCGGCATTAGTGCCGGGGAGACTCGCAAGCACGGCGGTCACAACGGCCGTTTTGCCATCGGAGTTTTTCACATCGAGCTTGATTTCCGCTCCTGGCGTTTGGGCATTCAACCAGCCCAGCAATTCGTCGCGGCCGGAAACGCTGCCCGAGAAGTCTACTTGCGCCGTGGCGTCGCCGTATTTGACAATGCGATCGCCTGCTTTGAGACCTGCCTTGGCAGCCGGGCTGTCGGGGAATACATAGCGAACTTCGACACCGAGTCGGGGATCGTCGCGCAGCGGCAGTATGCCGAGGAAGGCGTTGGCCAAAGTCGTCAGTTGCCCGACGAGGCGCAGGTCGTTGACGGCCACGACGTCCTTGCCGCGCCGATATTTGAGCGAGATCTTATCGCCTTCATATTTGGTTCCGAGCAAGTGCAGCACTTGTGCCATGCGTGCAACCGGTTGTCCTTGGATTTCCACGATGACATCGCCGGCCTTGAGACCTGCCTGGGCGGCAGCAGTTCCGCGAGCCACGCCGCCGATCACCGGCGCCTCTCCATAGATGTCCGGCGATTTCATGCGGATGCCCAAAAGTCCTTTATGCAAATCCTTGCCTTGCTTGAGCCGAGGCAACACGGCACGCACGTCGTCGAAGGGGATGGCGAAGCCGATGCCCGAATCGTACCACTCGAAGCCCGCGGTGATATCTTCCCCTTGCGGCGACGCGGGAATCAAGATGCCTTGCACGCGCCCCTGGATGTCGATGAGTGGGCCGCCATAGTTGGCCGGCGAGATCTTGGCGTCGGTCTGCAGCGCCTTGCCCCAGATGCGGCCGGTCGCGCTGATGATGCCCAAGCTGATGGAGGGAGGATGGTCGCGCTTGGCGTCCAGAGTGCGGCCCAAAGCGATGGCCCATTGGCCCGGCGTGATTTCCTTCTTGGGAACAAAATCGGGCACGGGCAATCCCGTGGCCTCGATTTTAAGGAGGGCCAGCAGGCGCGATTTGTCGGTCGCCACCAATTTGGCGACAAAGGGCTCGGGCCGGCCTGGCACCGCGACCAGAATGACCGTCGGTTGATTGATGAAATTAAACGCGCTTGAAATTACATAGCCGTCCTGAGCGACGATGACGCCGGTGGTCGGCCCGATGGCTTTGCGAAAGACCGGGCCCTTGGGGCTGGTGACGACCTGATCGCTGCCCCCCTGCGTGATGATCTGCACGACAGCGGGTGCGACTTTGGCCGCCGCTTGCTTCACCATTTTTTCGAGCGCATCGTTGAGGTCCTGGGCCCCAAGCAATCCGGGGCCCAAGAGCGCGACTGCAATGGCAAGAATGGCGCAGCATATGGGACGTGGACCTGCGCTTATAACATGATGTTTGAACTTCATTAATGGGTGGCACGCCCTGAGGTATTCCGAAGGGCGTGATTTTTCGCGTGCCCACGCCCTTCGGAGTACCTCAGAGCGTGCCACCCAAAGTTCACCTATGTGAGTCAATAATCTACTTGCTCGCATGCAAACTGTTGCCATCGACATCAGTCAATCCTCACGAAAATCAACGCGCGGCTTTGTTTTTGGGATAATCGGTGACCTTGAGCTTGACGCCTCGGAGCCTGTTGCCGCGCTGGACTTCGAGGTTCACTTCGGTGCCGGGGCCGACCTGTTTCATCACTTCGCCAAATGCTTTGATGCTGGGGACCAGCTCGCCGTCGATGTACACGATGAGATCGTCCGCACGCAGACCGGCCGCGGCGGCAGGAGAGCCCGCGACGACTTCCTCGATGTAAGGAGGGGTCACTCCAACCACATTGGGCACAAGAATGATGCCGTGATAGCCGCCGCGATCTTCCTTGTTCTTGCGCTTTTCGCTTTGCCTGTAGATGCCGGCCAACGATTCCTTGACGAAGGTCGCCATGTCCACTTTGACCGTCTTGTCGTCACGCTGAATGTCCACCTTCGCCTGAATCGGGATCGCGTAATTGATCCAGGTGTCCGACAGCGTGTTTTTGAGTTCGCGGCCGATGATACCTAGCAAGTCGCCCGTGCGGCTCGTGATGACGCCCCCCGCGGCGCCTGGATTATTGGCGATGGCGTCGATGAAATAAACCTCACCGGCGAAGGGAGCGTCGAAGACGCCGCGCCGCCCGCGCAATTCGGCATCGCCGAGATCACGCCGCGCTGTACCGACATCGGCTCATCGCGCGTGGCAATTTGAAAGCAATTGCTGAAGGCCAGCACCCAATCTCCAGGCACGGCCGGCGGCGCCGCGGCCGCCTTGTCGATCTCGAAGTGAGGCAGGAAATCCACGTCGTCCTGGATTTTCACCATGGCCACGTCGAGCTCCGGCTCGCGAAAGATCACCTTGCAATGGTAGAAGCGGCCATCATAAAGATGCACGCGCAAATCCGTCGACGACAGAATGTGGTTGTTGCACGTGAGAATGTGCCCCTTGGCCGAGACCAGCATGCCGGTGCCATAAGACGGCAATCCCTTGAACCCGCCGGCGCCGAAGAGCTTGACCATCTTTTTGTTGACATCGGCGACGGTCCCCGTGAACGATTGCTGGGCGTGCAGGGCCGAGTCGTTGGTCAAGACGAGAGCGAGCGCCATCACGGCGATTCCGCCGCCAATAAAAAAGGGATGTCCGCTCCCGCCCTTAACGACACAGGGCCCGCTCCCCGGATTAACGACGCAAGGTCCGCTCCCCCCCTTACGAAGGGGGGGCCGGGGGGGTCTTGCCGGCCAAGCTTCCCAACACATCGACTTAGATTTTCTGTCATTGCAGCTTCAACCCCCCCAGCCCCCCCTTCGTAAGAGGGGGAGAAATTCACGCTAGCCTCGCCCCTCGTCCCTCGTCTCTCGTCTCTCGTCTTCATTTCAGCGTGAACTTGGTAAACTGAAACGTCCCATAATGCCCATCGCCATACAGCACTTGCAGCCGGTGCGGCAGTTGCCGGCCATCCACCGCGCGATAATCCGAGAGATAAACCTCGCAAGGATCTTCATTTTCATTGAGGCGCAGCTCGAAGCCGAGGAGCTTTTGATCGGTACGCGCAAAATACCATTGCGTGAGAAAGGGCCCGTGCCGCGTGCTTAAAACCTCCGCATCCACACGCAGCCCGGCCAAATCGATCGGCGCAGGCGCGTTGCTTGGAGGCAGCGGCGGGTAAAAGGGCGCCCAGCCGCGCGTGGCTGAACTCAGTGAAGCCCTTGTCGCCCAATGTCAAAAGCCGCTGGTATACATAGAGGGCCGCCAACAGGCCGCCGGACGTCTCTGGAACACGCAGCGCCGCGGGTTCCTGGTTTTCCTTGAATGGCTCGAGCACATACGGAAAATCGTCGATCTTCAGACGTATGACCGGCTTGCTGCTCGACCCCTCCTTTTCCTCGGTGATGTCGATCTTGCGCGCGGCTTTCGGTGCGCAGTTTTTTGAGGCGCACCGTCCCTTCCATCGTCCAGTTGCCCGCCAGGCCGCTGAAATCGCCGTGCCGCTTGAAGGCCGTCATGAGGCGCTTTTGCTCGAGCTTGTTGAAGTAGTAATTGGCGAAACCGTCCTTGGCCTCGAAATACTTGGCGGCCGGCGACGGCGGGCCCTTGGGAGCTTTCGGCGCCTTGGCCTTAGACGGCTCGGCCTTGGGTTGACCGGCATCGTCCAGCGACTTGCGCTGCACGCCCATGAGCCGCACGAGAATTTCCTTGCGCGTCTGGCCGCGGCGCAGATTCCAGCGGCAGCCGCCAGCCGCGCGGATAAAGTCCCAGGACATTGCGATAATGATTGACGCTGGTGACGGGCCGGCCCGCGAAGGCCAGCAATTCGTCGTCAAGCTCCAGGCCGCGCCGGGCGGCATCCGAATCCTCCAAAATCGTCGTGACCACCATGCGTCCCAGGCCGGATTTCTCGGTCTGCGTCGTCACCAAGGCGCCCAGACTGGCGTGATCCGCATCCAGACCGGCGTGGAGGTGACCCAGAAAGTTCTTGATCTGGTTGATCGAAATGGCGTAACCCACACCCGAATTGACTCGGCCGCGCTTGTCGAAAGAGCCGCGGCCGTTGATGCCGATCAGTTCTCCCTTCATATCGAAGAGCGGCCCGCCCGAGTTGCCGGGATTGATGGAGGTGTCGATCTGGATGCAATCGGTGTACTCCAAAATCGTGCCGGCGGGATATTGATAGCGGTGAACGCCCGAGACCAGGCCAAAGGTGACGGTCGGGTTGAAATCGGTCGCCAGGAGAAACGGATTGCCCATGGCGATCGACCAATCGCCTTCGTGAACCGTGTCGGAGTCGCCCAGAACAGCTGCCGGAAACTTGTCGCCCTGCCTTTTTGGGCAACAGCTTGATGAGCGCCACGTCGCCGACTTTATCAAGTCCGACCAGGACCGCATCATAGAGAACGCCGTCGGGCAGACCGCACTGCATGGTCGGCCCGGTCGGCTGGACGACATGGAAGTTGGTTAGCGCATAGCCGTCGTCGCTAATCAGCACGCCGGTCCCGCCCCCCTGCCCCCCTTTGGCGAAAATGGCCACCACGGCGGGCTTGACCTTGGCAATCACGGCCACGCGGTTCGCCTGGTTTTGCAGGACGTCTTGCTGGGCCTGAGCCGCTGAACCATTTGCAAGATACGTCGCACATATGAATAACGCTGTCATTCGCATAAGAAGACTCAAATCGCGTACCATACTGAGGAATGGGTGCCACGGGCAGCTCGTCTGCCCGTGGCCCTCGTCTGGGTGGCACGCTCTGAGGTACTCCGAAGGGCGTGCTACGCGGTTACCACGCCCTTCGGAGTACCTCAGGACGTGCCACCCAGCCGTGTGAAAATTCGATTGAGTATCTGTCTCACGAACACGGGCGAACAAGCTGCTCGTGGCACCCCACTCATTGGCTGACGCGCGCGTCGGCGAGCGTCGCATGGTCATGCAAGTCGAGGAAGTTTCGCGAGCTGACGACGATGCGCAGCGTGTTGACGTCCTTGACATTGAGGGCAATGTCCTGATTGGTCTTTACGGTCACCGTTTCCGCGAAGCGCTTTTCGCCGTCACAATAAATCGTCACCAGGGCATGGCTATCGCCGCCGGTGCGCGCATCCACGCCAAGATGGGCCTTGAAGTCTTTATATTTACCGGCCAAGTTGATACGACAATTCCGTGTGGGCGTGTAGCGAGAGTCCCTTGGCGTGTTGTTTTTCGAGCAAGATCGGTTCGCCATCGAGATTCGCGTCTTTGCGATAATGCGTGATGAGCCCGATGCCGGATCGCTCGACGACTTTGGCCGGCTCCAAATCCGATAGAAAGGTCAGCTTGCCGATGTTGAAATCGAGCCGGGCCACGGTTTCCCGCTTCAGCACGACGGCTCGTCTTGATGCTGGTGGTGACGACGAGGTCGCCCGCAGCCGCCGATAGCCAGTTTCGTGGCTACCAGCGTGTCGCCGTCGGTGTCATAGACGCGGCACAGCGGCGTTTCGGCGGAGACGTCGGTGCGGTAGTAGATCAGTCCCTGCAGGCGCTCGAAAAGCACGCCGATCGGCTCGGCGCCGTCGCGGCGAAACTGAATCGTCGTGCCCTTGGCGTCGATGTCGCCGAGCGTGCCTTCGAGAGCGTTTAATTCATTGTTCCGCAAGATGACGATGCGATCCCGCTTGCTTTTTTGGGCAAGCAAATCATCGAACTTTTTGCGCAAAGAAGGCTGGTCCGCATCCTTTATCATCCAGGTGACGAAGGTGACGGGCGTTTTTAATTGCCCACCGGAAAGCAGCGTCAGCTCGACGTCGTTCCCTTGAAATAGCGCGGACCGACAATGCAGGAGGCTGTCGTCGAGCAAGCGAACATCCAGATATTTGGCGGCGGGGGCCGGGCCTTTCACGGGGCGCAAGTCGACGCGCCAAACTTGCGCCAAGGGCATGGCGACGATCCCCGCGTCGGCTTTGACGGTGACTTCGGAGTCGGAGATGTTTTGGAGGGTGCCCGTGATCGTCTTGCCGCCGAGCGTGTGCACCTCGTCGGCAAGCAAAGGAAAGGCTGTCAAATGGAGCAACAAGCAACTGCAAATCAATCCGCGAATCATGCAACGATCTCGAGACAGGCAAAACCGGCATGCCAAGAATGCCTCAAAAACTGGGTGGCACGCCCTGAGGTACTCCGAAGGCGTGGCTTACATCGCACCAGCCCTTCGGAGTACCTCAGGGCGTGCCACCCTGAATTTCTTTCGTGTTTTTCGCGTGTTTCGTGCTCTAAGGCGTTAGCTTCGAGCCAGCGCAAGTTGCGGAAGTAGTTTTCGATGGCTTCGCGATGCCGGGCCGACATGCCCTGGGTCAAATCTTGCAGGGCGCGGGCCTGTTCGCGGGGCGGCATGCGGCCCCATTCCTCGGCGAGCTTGCGCATCTTGAGCGGATCGACACGGCCCGTGCCGCCGGCATTGGCGATGCCGCTCTCGGTCGCCGGGCTGGTGGGATTGTTGCCGTTGGGCTGGCCCGATCCGGGAGTGCCGCCATCGGGGCAGGCGCCGCCGTTGCCGCCGCCACCGGCGCCCGACTTTCTTGGACTTGTTCTCCAGCTCCTTGATGAGTTCATCGAGGCGGGCGAACACTTCTTTTTGGAGCTTTTGCGTCTGCGGACCGCCGCGGGCCAAGTCAAGGCGGCGCTCGATGTTTTCCATCTTGCGGGCGATGGCGCCCAGGTCCTTGTCTTTCCAGGTTTGCATGTCGAGCAGCATCAGGGCGGATACGGTCCGGTAGCGTTCCGGGCGAGCCGATGCCGTCATCGAGCAAGCGATTGATGGTTTGCGTCGCTTCGGTTTTGTTGAGCAGGGCGTGCTCGGCGACGGAGCGGTGGAAGAGGTAGGCCGACGGATCGACGACTTGCTCGGGGCGGAAACTTCTTGAGCACGGTCGAGCGATTCTTCGTGGATGCGGCGCTTGCGACAGGGCCCGGGCATAAGCCAGGCCGAGGTTGGCGCGGAAGATACAGGGAGTTCTTGGCGTCCTTCAGTATCTCGGGCACCTTGGTCGGAGCGGGGCGCCCGGATCGCGCGCATCGGCCAGGAGCTTGGCGGCGGCCGATCGCCCAGGGCGAACGTTTCGGCCGTCCTGTCCAGCACCGTGTGGTCGGCATCCTTCCAGATGGCCTCGAAACGCTGGATCGTGGCGGGATCGGTCTTGCCGATGCTCTTGAGCCATTCCGCCGCCGGCCGCGCCGCGGCGACATCGATGGCTTCGAGCGACCCGAAAGCGACCTCTTTGTTGGCGGCGGCCCAACTTGGCTTGCCGCCTGCCAGGAGGGCGGCCAAAGCGATGGCGGAAAGATAACGTTTCACTTGTTGTCCCCCTTCGCGATGCGGTTGGTGACCTCGAAGATCCGTTCCTGACGTTCGGACAAGTTGATGAGCTCCCGGCGGATATTCGGGTCGGCGGTCTGCTCGCCTTCGCGCTGCTGGTACATTCTACCATAGGTCAGCGTGCGGTTGTTAACGCGAATTTGCATCGAGCGGATCATTTTCAGCTCGGCGATCTAGTCGAGCAATTTCTGATCCTGCGGAGGCGGCGGCGGCTGTTGGACGGCGGGCTCTTCTTGGCATCGAGCTCCTGGCGTGCCTTCTTGAGCGCCTCGATCATCTCCTTGAGCGTGTCGATGATGTCCTTCTCGATCGCTTGCGTGACCGTGCCGACGTCGGTGACTTCCAGCCGGCGCTGCACGTGCATCATGTCTTGGCGGACTTGCTGGAAGACCTCGGGGAAGGCGACCGCCGAGCCTTCCGCCTCGAGCATCTCGATGGCCTTGGTCGCCTCGGTGACGATGTCTTTCTCATTGTCGGAGAGCTTGAGCGAATCTTGCTGGTTTTGCCGGTTCGGCTTCTTGTCGGCGAGCGTCTCGACGACCCTGAAGACGCCTTCGGTGCCGACCTGCACTTGAATCTGCATGGCCAGCATCTTCTCGCAGCGCGCTTGCAGGGCGCCAGCAGCCGTTCCAGTTCTTCCTCGCGGATTTGCCGCAGCAGGTCTTCGAGCTTTTTCTTGGCTTTTTCGAGGTCGGTGATCGCCTTGCCCTGGTTGTCGCTGGCGTCCTTGTTTTTCTTTTTGGCGATGTTCTCTTCGGCCTGCTTCATCTTGTATTCGGCGTCCTCGACCTGTTTTTTGCCGTTGGCGATCTTCTCCGGCGACTGCTGCGGCTGCGGCGGCTGATTGTCACCCTTGTCGCCCGCCTTGGGGGGGCTGGATTGTCCGCCGCTCTTGGCGGAGGC
Source organism: uncultured Planctomycetota bacterium (assembly GCA_963750865.1). GTDB lineage: Bacteria > Planctomycetota > Planctomycetia > Gemmatales > Gemmataceae > CAVVSQ01. The sequence goes on along the minus strand of CAVVSQ010000001.1, from coordinate 230,923 downwards.
CTGGCCATCGCTCTTTTGGCCGGGCTTGGCTTCCGCCTGCTTGCTATCGGCGTCGGCTTTGGCGCTGCCCGGTTTGGGATCGCCCGACTTAGCCTGGGCGTCTTTGCCCTGCTTGCCGCTGGACGCGTCTTTCGGACCACCCTTGGCGTCAGCTTTCGCGCATCGCCTTGGGCTCATCTTTTTTGGCGTCTTCCCGAGGCTTCTGCTTGATCTTGGCTTCGCCCTCCGCTTGATCCTTTTTGGCAGTCGCTTCTTTGGCCTCACCTTTTTTGGCCGCGCCCGCGTCTTTAGCTTCGCCCTTTTTGCCTTCCTTGCCCCCCTCCTTGGCGTCACCCTTGGCGTTTTTCGGCTTCGTCGGCCTTGGCATCCTTCTTGGCGATTTGCTTGGCCACGTCGCCGGTGGCCTTGGTCACTTGGGCCTGGTTATTCTTCAGCTCTTTGGGATCGGTTTTGCCGCGGTCGGTCTGACCCTGGACGATCTTCTCATGGTGGATGATGCGCTCGATCTCCTTGATGAGTTTTTCCAGGCTGAGCCGTTCGTCGCGCAGGCGGGAATACTTGGGATCCTCGCGACATGCGCGTCAATATGTCGCGCAGGTCGTCGGCCAGCTTGTGGCTGCGCTCGTCGAGAACCTTCAGGTCGCCGATGCCCGCGAGCTTGCTGTTTTTGAGCATGTCCACCATCTGCTCGAACTGGACGGAAATCGACGCGTCCTTGGATTGCTCCAAGACTTTTTCGAGGATTTCGGCCCGCAGCGTCTTCCTCTTTTGCCGCGTGCGCTTGAGTCGATCCTTGAGCTTGAGCAGTGAGTTCTCGAACTCGGCGAACTGGCGGGCAAGAACCTGCTCGCGTTGCCGCAAGTCATCCTTTAATTTGGCGACGTCCGCAGGGGCATCCTGACCGGCGACGCTTGGGATGCGCGAGCAGCACCACCGCCAGCGCGGCTAGGGCCATGGATGCGAGGATGATGCGGGGCCTGATCATAAGTTGTCTCCGGAATCCGCATAGCTCATGGGGCGGCTGGGAGAGTGCCACCAGGTAAGACGAATGGCCGGGCGACGGCCAACCGGCGGGTCACTTTTTCTGGGCTGGGTCAGGCTTTCGAGCAGGTTCTCCACTTCTCGATTATGGATGAAACGGGCTCTTTCCGCAACCTGGCGCTGATCGCGCTCGATGTTCGACGATCAATTCCAAAAGCTTGCTTTCCACGACGCCTTCATCCATGGCCACCAGGACTTCGTTGAGCCGTTCGATGCAGGCGGTCCAGTTGTTGGGCGGCCGCTCGGGCGTTGTCCACGTGCAGGCCCGCGATTTTCCTCGCCTTTCTTGAGGGTTATGTCGTCGTCGAGCGCAGCATAAAGTTTTTCCAGGGCGGCCTCGGTCGTCGTGAAATTGCCGAAGTTGGGATCGACGATCTCGCCGAGCGGCAGCACGATTTTCTCGCGCACGTCGTCGGTTTTGGTGCGGCTTGACGCGGTTGACTTCAGAGCTCGCGCAGGATGCGCCGATAATCGTTGATAAACCTCACGCGCCGCGGTGCCGGCGTCCAGTATCGCCTTGCGGATGTCGTCGACGCGCAGGCTGACCAGCGTGTAATCCGAGCCGGTGATCGAGAGCTTGCTGACTTGCTCGTCCGTGACGGTCTTGGCGTTGCGCAGCTTGAATGCCGCCTTGTCGAGGCGGTCGCGCAACACTTCTTCCTCGATGGCGATTTGGCCCAAGAGCTCGTTTTCCGAAACCACCAAGAAACGCGAACGGCGCCTTGTTGCGGCCCACGCCCGGACCCGTCTCGACGTTGTTGTCGGTGGCGGCTACCGAGATCTTGACGAGGTAATGAAACTGCAGCCTGCTTGCTCGGATCGAGCGCCTTGAGCCGCGGCAGGTATTTTTTCATGTCGAAGCCGTCCTCGTCCTTGATCAGATGCTCCTTGAGGAGCGGCGGAGCGAGACGCGGGTTTCGGTGTGTAGGTCTTCTGCTCGGCCTGCGCCTCGGCCCGGCGGCGTTGCTCATCGGCATGATTCTTCGAGCGCCTGTTCAGCGCATTGAGCGATAGATCGTTGATGGAGCCTCGCTCCAGCGCATGCTGCAAACTCTTCGAGCGGAATTTGCTCTTCGCCCTGGGAACGCTTTTGCGCAAGTCCGCGCGAAAGAGAAACGTGAACATTGCTCCAATAAGTCGGCGCAAAAATGTCCGAGCGCCGCCGTGCCGGGACACATTCAGATAATAACCCGCCAACAGGGCCGCGCGGCGTGCCTGGGTCGTCCCTTGCAGCACCAATGTCGGTAGCTTGTCGCATTGCCGCCTGCCGCGGAGCCCACCAATTCGAATTCCACTTGCTCGACCTCGTCCGACCCAGGCGGCTTTCGTCAGGCCATAATCGTCGCGAAGCGTGCCCTTGAAAGGGAGCAGCGCGTCCGGGAGTCACCAGGAAACCATCGGCCCCATGGCGGTGGACCGGCCGGGCTCGGCCTTGAACCGCGGCTTGCCGCAGGACGACATCGAATTCGGCATGTCCAGCACTTCCGGCGGGCGATCGTCGACGGGCTGAATACGCAGGCGACGCCGGCCCTTGACGTTGTCCAGATCGTTGAACTCGAGCACGAACTCGTGCGGCCTGATGACGTTTCGCAGGCTGATCGAGAAATGGCGTCCATCGGCGGCCAAGATCAACCGGCACGTTGGGAACGGTGGCGACGCGATCATCGGCCTGGGCCGGCGCCCGCATGCGGATGCCGTCCTTGAGCGGCCGATCCGTCTTAGCCGTTCAACACCAAGTTGGTGCCCAAGGGCACTTGAATGGTGCTGGCATCGCCCATGACGGAGATGGGAAAGCCGTAGAAACCGTTGCTTTTTGCCCTTGAGTGCCTGCTGATCGCCTTGCACGCGATAGTAGATGTAGGCCGGCTCCTCTTTGTCCACGGTCAGCAAATCGATGCCGGGCGGCGGCACCAGCGTGATCTTCTTGTAAGGCGTGTAATAATCGGCGCCGCGCGCGGTAAAGCGGACCGATTCCTTGAGGTCGGCCAGGCCGACGGCATATTTATTGTCCGCTTGGAGATCGTGGGCGTGGTCGCTTTTGGTGCTTGGCGCCGCGGTAATAAACATGGATGAGCCGAGGAATTTCCAGCTGCCGCAAAGTTCGGCTATAACGTGCCGTCCGCGCCAACGCCGCGACCTGGTCGAAGACGGCGACCAAGGCCTGGTATGCCTCGGGATAAGTCCGCGCGAGCGCTCGGCGAATGTCGCCACGCGCCTCTTGCAGCTGGATTTTGTCGAGCGTCCAGCGCTGCCAGTCCAACAAGTCCAACGCCGCCTGCTCGGCCCCGGCTTTTTCAGATTCGCGTGCAGAGCGGGCTGTCCAGCTCCTCGCGTGCCTGAGCCACGGTTTTGCCCTGCCAAGCTCGGCGGCAAGACGCCGCTGGGAATTGCCGGTTCCAGATCGTCGAGGTCCACGAGCCAATTGCCCCACGATCTCGGGAATCGCGACCTTGTCCAGCAATTGTTTATCGACATAGTCCGGCAGGTCCGCCCAGCGCAACGCACGCCAGCCATCCGCCGCATGGTGATCGGCGACGACCCACTGGATTGCCCGAATCTGCACGTCAGGCCGTTGCTCATCCCGGCCCACGCGCATTTCGCCGGGTGGTGGGCCGTGTCCTGAAAGCGAATGACTTCCAGATAAGGCCTGCCGCGGCCAATAGGAGTTCATCAAGAGCAGATTGCGCTCGCCCCAAATGGCGGCCGTGTCGTTGAAATACCAGAAGTAATCGACCGGCGCGAACGAGCCATTGACAGCCATGCCATAGGCAGCCGCACCGATGGCCGACCAAGCAAGTACATGCCGACCGTCAACAGTGCCGCACCACAGTCCGAAGATACGCAAACGCCGCCAATCGAACACTTCCGTGACGGGCACTTTTTCGACGCGGTCGGCGGCGTCGGTGATCGTCCGTTCGATGAGGGCCTTGGAATAGCCGTATTTCTCCGCGACGCGCGGATCGGCCAACTCGACGGCGGTGATGAGCCGATCCCCCAGTTCGCGCGGAAAGCGCCGCTCAAGCACCAGGGCCACCGCCGGATCGCTAAACTCGCGCGTCACGCGCACACCAGCACCTTCCAGACAACCAAGCCCACGAGGCCGAGCAAAAAGAGACCAAGCAAGCTGCCGCGAATGATCGTGTCGATGTTGCCCGGTGCCCCGTGGCTGAATCGGCGGTGAGTTGCTGAAGTTCCTGGACCCAATCGAAGGCGAACAGGCGGAACAGCCCGTAATCGAGCGCCAGGCCGACCCAAAAACAAATCGCCAAGTACAGGACCGTGAGCGCCAGGCCTTCGACGACCACGTAGCGGCGAATATGACCACGCACCGCCTGCAATGGATGCCGCACGCGCCGATCGGTCTGAACCGCGTCAAATGCACCGCGCTGTTCGCTCACTGAGGCCATTAGAACTCCGCCGTCCACATCGTCGTCTTTCGCTCCGCGGAAAAACCTACTTTCGCGGAGCGAAAGACGACGATGCTACGCCAATTTCAATAGTTTCCTCGTCAACCACTCAACCGACAACAGTCCGCCGACGGTTATCAGCACGAACGAAAAATCGATGTCCAGCTTGACCCATTCCGGATCGCCAAAGAGCGCCACGGCACCCGCACCAAGCAAGGCGACTCCCAGGAAGGCCCCGGCGGCCCAGAACTGTCGTAAAAACAGCAAGATGCCCGTGCCGAGCAGGCCAACGAGCGCCGGAATGATGATCGCCAAGTAATATGCGCCCATCTGCCAACCGGACGCGACGCCCTTGTCCCACAGATCCATCAGGCTTCCCTTGGTGCTCTCCTTGCGTGGCGGCACTTGAAAAAGACACTTCGGAACCTCGGCAGCGCTGGTGAGCGGAAAAAACAACCTACCCGAGTCCTTGCCCGGCGACGTCTGGACATCTTCACTGACAGGGCGGCCCAGCCCCTTTTCGACCTCAGCGCGCGTTGGACCATTGAGGCGGTTGAGCACCGGACCGGCGTCGCTGGCAAGGTGATAGAGAGTGCCGTGATTATGGCGCAGGTTGTCCATTTCCAAATTGGGCTTGCGCACTGTCAGCCGATGCGTCAATGTCTCGCTGGTGCCGCTGATTGGAATCCTGAATTCATACTCGCCGGGCTCCTTGAGCGCTGCTTGCCCACGAACCACCCTTGCCAATCACCCTGGCCTGGCTTGGCTTTCAGATCGAACGCGACCGGCTTGGCGTCCACGTCGCCGATCTTTTTGACGTACACCGTGGGCCGGCTATCGCGCGGCAAGGGCTGCAAATCCTCCCCTTTGATCTGCGCCTCGAACGTGATATCGCCGGTCGGCACCGTGCGCGCCAGTAGGATGCGGCCATACTTCTTTTGCGCCGTCGTTCCCGCGGACACGAAGCGACACATTTTGATCCAAAACCGTTCGTGAAACGCTTCGCCCTTGGCCATGGTGCGCAAGCGATACGTTTCCGCGGAGCCAATGTAGAGGGTCTTGCCGCTGCCATAAGGCATCATGACGATGTAAGGCTGGGCGTCCTTGCCGTCGTTGATGCGCGAATTTTCCGGCCCTTCGAAGGTTGCCAAGACGACCGACGCGGGCTTGAGGTCGCTCGACGGGATAGTAGTTGAAAAACCGCGCACAGGCCGAGCGTTTTTGCCGGCCTCCGGCGAGGTCTTGCCCTTGCCCCAGAAAAACTCGTCCCAGCCGGCGGTTGGGCTTTGGCCGTTCTCGTCGAGCTTGAGGAAATCATAGAGTTTGGCGCTCGGCCCGAACTTGAGCGGATAGGGCCTGGTCGGATCGTGGCCGATGCCGAGATTATGCAAACGGCTATCGCGCGGGATCACGGGAAAAATGGTCAACAGCGACGAGAGATCCAGCCCGCCCGGACGCGCCAAATGAAACGTGTGCACCGGGCCCGCGACGAAGATGATCCCGCCCGCGTGAGTGCCCACCCAATCCTTGACCATCTTGAGTTGACCAACGTCGAGGGCGGTCCAATCGGCATCGAAGGCCACGATCACGTCGTAGTCATTCAGGCTCATGTATTTTTCTTTGGCCGGCCCCAGCGTATCGGGAAAGCGCGAAAGCAAGCGCTCCGACTCGACATCCTGATCGACATGGTCTTCGTGTCCTGTTTGTAGGAGCACCGACAGATCGATGCGTTTTTCGTTCACTTCGCGGTAGAGCAGCGTGCGCACGAATTGGTAATCCCGGCCCGGCCCGCCCGCGAAGAGGAGAATGCGCAACTTTTTCTTTTGCACCAAAACTCGCGTCGGGCGGCTCGCTGATGTGCTCGGCCTGGGCGAAAGCTTCCCGAGGATGCCGCGGAACCTTGGCGACGAATTGCCAGGTTCCCTCCAGGACGCCCTCTTTGTCGTCGAGGGATTTGACGCCTTTCAGCTCTTGCAGATCGATTTCGAATTCGACGGTGTCGTTGGGATGATCGCCGCCTCCCTTGAACTTGCCCCGTTGCGGCTTGAGTTTAAACGGTTGCTCACCGACGACCGGCCGGCCCGAGCTATCTTCGACACGCGTCATTTCCAGCGTGACCTCGAATTCCTCATCTTGCAGGCCGGTGCCAACGACCGGGACGCGCACGGGAAACTTGTCGTCCGGGCGTGCGGTCTCGGGCGCTTGCAAGTCGTCGATGCGAATGCCGGCCGGCTGGCGGTAGGCGCCCACGCCGACCGTGAAAACCTGAACGGGACGTTTGGGATTGTTGACCCGACCGAGAAACTCCTTGGTCGCCTCGTCGCTGCCGATATTCGATTGCCCGTCGGAAAAAACGACGATCGCTTGGATGTCATGGCCGGCTTCCGCCTTGGCGACTTGCAACGCCGCCCCGCCGACATTGGTGCCTCCGACCAGGGAATCGACCAGATCGCTGAGCTTGGCCCGTTCCTTCTGTCGTTCGTCCTCCGGTAGTTTCGGATCGATCTTGATGTTCGAGCGCGACGGCTTGAGCCAGTGGGCCCACTGGGCAACCGTCCAGGCGTCGCCTGCGTTGAGGTTGACGACATCCGCTTCGTCGGCGACGGCGCCAAAGCGATAAGCCGTGATCGGCGATTTTTGCAGCACTTTTTGCACGAGGGCCGCCTTGGCCGTCAAGACGTCGATCACCTTGTCCTGGCGCGTCGGCATACGCGCCGGGTCTTGGCCGACTTCGGGGAAATCATCAACCGCGTTCATGCTCCCCGAGACATCGAAGAGGAACACGACCTTCGAGGGATAGACGGCGTTTTCATACGTTTGGAAGCCGGGCAGCAAGAAGACAAATGCCAGGATGGCATAAACTGCGCAGCGCAACATGCCCAAAAACGCGGCCCATCCCGGCGCGACCGTCTGGGCGTCCTTGAGGTACATGAGCACCACATAAACAAACGCAATCACCAGCAAGGGGCCCAGAACAACCCACCAGGAAAAGTACGGCTTGAACGTTAAAGCCAGCGGAACATACGCCAGCGACAAGACGGCTACCACGATGAATGGAATCAACAAACCCGCGAAGCGCTGCTCGCGCCGCAAGAGCGCGATGAGACCCAAGACGCCAAACGCGAACACGACGGGCACGCCGATTACGACATCGGAAAACGATTCGGTCGTCCGACGCAGCAAAAAGTCGACGTCCGGATCGATGTGGACGAATTGCCTCAGATACAGCGCGAGCGGCACATACGCGATCGAGCCGGCCACGACAGCCAACAGGGGAATCAGCATGCCCGCGAAACGGTGCTCGCCGCGCAGCATCACCATCAAGCCGAGCACCAGAAAAGCGAAGGGTATCGGCAGCCAAATCGCCAAATCGAGAATCGTCACGGCGTCGGTCATCGAGTCGTTATCCCACTCCTAAGTCGTCCAAAGAGCCGCGCACGCAGTAAGCGGTTTTTCACCACTGCAACCGCTTACTGCGTGCGCGGCTCCGTGAATCAGGCCACTTGGCGCTTCAGCGCCACGCCTTCATTCCCCTTCAGATGGAAACTCAAGTGGACCGCGAGCGCTTGCTCGGCCACCAGGATTGCCAGGAACAACAAAAACAACCAGGGTGACTCGGACAAATCGGTGCGCCGCGACACGAGGCTATCCGTGGAGATGCCCGGTCCCTCGAAGATTACCGCACCGGGCGGCGCTTCGCGAATGATGCTTTTGTCGATGTCATCGTAGCCGATGCGGGCGAGGGAGCCTTCGTTGAGGGTATCGACGTTGAAGACCTGTCCGTAGACCGCCAGCGGCGCCGCCTTGTCCGGAACGTCGGCATGGTGGAGATTCGCCAAATAAAGGCCTGGCTCCAGGTTGTTGGCGAAAGTGAAGACCTCCGCCTCCTTGTCCCGTTTGCCGAACTCTTCAGCGTCGCGAATCTCTTCGGCAGGCTTGTTGAGCACCGCTTTGCGAAAGAAGCGCGTCATCTTGAGTTGCCCGCCGGATTTTTGCTTATAGAGCTCCGGGTTGATGGTCACTTGCACGGGCGTGCCGACGGTAAGGCTGGAATCGTTCCCCTGGCTGGAAAGATAATTCTGCACCTCCCAGATGAAGGGCTGATAGATGACCGCCGCATCGCTGCCGCCGCCCCACTCGTTCCACTCCTTGCCGGCAGTCGTCATCACGGCAACGACCTTACCTTTGCCAAAATTGCCGGCAATGATGAAGGGATCGCCGTATTTCGCTTGATCGCGCAAGTCGATGGCATCTTTGCGCAGCGACGCGACCTTGGGATCGGCAAAAGACCAGAACTCGGTCAGATTGGGAAAGTCTCCCCGTTCCTTGTCCTTGCCCTTATCCTGAAGCATCGCTTCCAGCGCACCGGCGAGCGCGAACGCTTTCTTTTCCGACGTTGGTCCGACGATGGCCTCGATGAGGCGCCGGTGGCGCTCCAGGCCTTTTTGGTACTTTTTGAGCTCTTCGTTTTCCATCAACTTGCGCAGCGTCGGTCCCTGCACCAAATCCAGGGCCGCGCGCTGATAGGTGGTCGCCGCCACGTCGTTGGGCAGCGTGGCCAGTTCGAAAACCTTGCCTGGCTCGTGCCGCCACTCGGTGCGAGGGACCTGGAAATAGCGTTTGATGGGCAAATCCTTGAGGCGCATTTTTTGCGTCTCGTCCTTGAATACGGCGCCGAATATCGGAATCGACTCCAGCCGGCCAAAGGTGTCCTCGCGGAGGAGCACCTGGTAATCGCCGGTAAACTGCGGCTTGAGTGGTTCCTCCGTAGCCGGCGGGTAATAACTCTCCTTAAGCGGCGCCGGAAACAAGCCTTGTCCGTTCTTGTAGAGATTCTTGTTGTAGTAGGCGGGATTGACGAGCGGCCCCATGAAAAAACAGACGCCGCCGCCAGCACGCACATAGTTCTCCAGGTTGGCGAGTTGCTTGGGTGTCAGCTCGCGTACGTTCGCCAAAAATATCGTGGGATACTTCGTGAGGTCGGCCCGCTCGAGCGCCTTGGCGGGCACGCCGCCGCCGCGCTCGTCGCCGTAGTCGACGTCATAGCTGGCGCCCGGCACAGAGATAATCGCCGTCTTGAGGAAGAAGCTGTCCATGTTATCCTGCCGGCCGCGGGCACCCTCGCCGTCGACGATCAAGACCGGGACTTTGTCGCGAATTTCCACGGCGGCATGGCGGACGTTATCTTGCGGCAAACCGTCGTTCTCCAGTTTGCCGCGCTGAGCGCTTTCCAGCCGAGCGAAGATATGCGCGAAGTGCGTTTGGCCCGCCTTGATCTGCGGATTGAAGCGCATCTCGAAAGTGACTTTGGTGTCGACGCTGCCGGCGGGAATCTTGACGGGCATGGACGGGCTGAAATCCACTTCCTGGCGTTCGCGGCCGTTGGCGTCGTCAAATATCACGAGATTGACCTCGACCTGGCGGGCGCTGAAATTGGCCAGGGTGACGGTGAACGTCACCGGCATGTCCTTGCCGACGACGCGCGTGCCGGCGCGGATGTCCGCGATGCCGACGTTCTCGTGAGCCAGCGGCATGCCTCCCTGGCCCCCTTGGCGATAGGGATGCACCGTGTCGATCAGTCGAAGCTTGAGATCAGCGTGTTCCTTGGCGAGTTCGGCGAGTGCCTTGTGCATCGGGTCCGCGTCGGGAAGGGCCCAGTCTTTCTGCCGAAAATCGCTCAAAATGTGGAGCGTGATTCGGCTTTCGGGATTGGCATTCACGAGTTCTTTGAGCTTTTGCACGCCCCGAAATACGGGAACATGCAACAGGCTGGCGTGCATTTGCTCCAGGTCTTTCTTGAACTCATCGAGCTTGCGCGGATCGTTGAGCTTATCGTAGACTCTGGGTTTGAACGCGGGTTCGACGGCCAACTTAGAGAGCGGCAGCACTAATAGCTTGTCGCCCGCGCTCGCTTGGCCGATGCTCTTGGCGATCTTCTCGAAAAGGACGTCCTGCTTGGCCACCTGAAAGGCGTCGCGCTGATTGTCGTTTTCCTTCCACTCGTCGTTCATGCTCAGGGTGTCGTCGAGCAAGACGATGTGCAAGGCCTGCTTGGAGCCGATGTCCGCGAAGGAAAAGCCCACGAAGCGCAAGACGAGCAAGCCGACCAGAGCCACCAAGAGACAGCGCAAGGCGAGCAGCAGCAGTTGCTCAATAATCAGCCGGCGGCGATTGCGCTTTCCGCCTTGAGCAAAAACTCCATCGCCGCCCAGCGCAGCCGCTTGAAACGCATGCGGTTGATCAAATGGATGATGATCGGGGCGCTGACGAGGGCGCCGGCGACAGCGAGGAAACCCGGATTGGTAAAGAAGTCGATCATATTTTCGCTACCGGACGCTGGCTGTTGGCAAATCGCAAGACCCATTCCCTTTGCTCTAGGGTGTCAGGCACCGGACATCCCCGGCTGCGCTTCTATCCGCTCAAAGGCCTCTTTAGCGTCGATGCCGCCCAGGACAAGCGTGCAAGCCGCTATCAAAGAAGATCTGCCGATTCCCTGCCGGCAGTGCACGGCGACGTTTTTTCCATGTGTCAAATCCGCTTCGAGCTTGCGAGCTAATCCAGCCATGGCCTCCAATGAGGTCGGCATACCACGATCCGCAATGGGAAATAAAACGACATCCATGCCTTCGGCTCGGACCAATTCACTTTGCCTCGCCAAATCGAACGCTTGGCCTTCTTCCTCAGTTAACGCGGATACAACCACATCGACGCCTGCCAGGCGCCAGATGCTTGATTTCATCGTGAAGCCAATCTCCCCCGCGCGGACGCGGCACGATCGCCAGGCGGCCTGGCCAAGGTCCATCAATCCAGTACTGACGGCTTTTCATGGAAGCGGTGTCCCTTCGCCTTCTTTTGGGATCACTTGCCGGGGTAATGAATTCACGTCGATTCCTCGGTCGCGCAGAATCTTAATGCGATGATGGCCATCTATGATTGTTCCGTCCGCGCGCGTCTTTAAGCCTCCTTGCTGCCCCGGCTTTAGTGAGTCAATCAGCTCGGCCGTGGTGGCTTTGGCGTACTGTTCCATTTTCGCCTTGCTCAATGAGTTATCCGCATGGAGCGGCTTTAAGGGAATCATTGATATCCAATACCAAATCACCCCATCTTCGCCGAGGATTTAAACATCGCCATCCGATGGTGCAAAAACTTCGACAACACGGCGTCGAGGTATTCGCGCGTATGCACTAGCTGATAATCGATGCCTTTGCGGGCGCAGCCGCGGCGCACTTCGACCAGATATTCCTGGAGCGCTTCCAAGTAGCCGTCGCGCAGCGAGCGGGGGTCGCACACCACCTGGGCGATTTCCTCCATCCCCTCGAAGCGCGTGGTGCCGGCAAACGGGAAGGTCAGTTCCTCTTCGTCGAGAACATGAAAGACCAGGACATCGTGCCGGCCATGGCGCAGCATTTCCAAGGCGCGAAACAGGGGTTCGCGCTCCACAAGTAAATCGGAGATCAGGACCACCAAACCGCGCCCCGGTGCGTTCTCGGCCACGCGCTTGATGATGCGCTCGATGTTGGTTTTGTCGCGCGGCCGGCTGATGTCGAGGGCCTTGACGATGGCGTCGATGTGGTTGTGCTGACTGCGCGGCGGCAGCACCTGGCGCACGTCGTCGTCAAAAGTGATCAGGCCAACCGAATCCTGTTGCCGCAACAGCATGTAGGCCAGGCAGGCCGCGATGGTCGAGGCGTAGTGATACTTGTTCAGCCGTCCTTTAGCCGCGGAGCCGTAGTGCATCGAATTGCTGACATCCACGACCAGGTGGCTGCGCAGATTCGTCTCTTCCTCAAACTGCTTGATGTAAAACTTGTCGGTCTTGGACCAGACTTTCCAGTCGAGGTGGCGAATGTCGTCGCCCGGAGTGTAATCGCGATGCTGCACGAACTCGACGGAATGCCCGAAAAACGGACTGCGGTGCATGCCCGAGATGAAACCTTCGACCACCTGCCGAGGCGCAAATCGAGCCGGGAGATCTTGGCGATCGTGTCCGGATGCAGAAAACGACGCGGGTCGTCTTCTTTGGATTGGGCCATTTCATCCCTCCACTATCCAGCAAGTGTGCCACGGGCAGCTTGTCTGCCCGTGCGAACCCCGAGGCCACCTTTGCCCCCTGCACGGGCAGGCAAGCTGCCCGTGGCACCCATGATTCACCTAAAGTTACGAGGCGAAGATGCGTTTGAACCGGTCGTCGCGGCTTAACTCGCCTTCGGTGCTGGGCGTCTCCTTGATCATGCGCTCGATGACGTAATCGGTGGTGATCCCTTCCGACGCAGCCGTAAAGTTGGGCAGCAAGCGATGCCGCAACACGGGGTAGGCAAGTGCCTGGATGTCGTCCGTTTGCACGTGCGTTCGGCCATAAAGCAGAGCGCACGCCTTGCCGCCGAGGATAAGGTTTTGCACGGCCCGCGGTCCGGCCCCCCAGGACAACCAATCCTTGATGAACTTGGGAATGCCCGGCTCGCTGACGCGCGTCTGCCGGACCAGGGCCAGCGTGTATTGGATCACATGATCGGTCACCGGCACCCGGCGAACAAGGTGCTGCAATTGCAGGATGTTCTCGCCCGAAAGAACGGCGGACGTATCGTCATTGATGAGCGCAGTCGTCCGGCGGGCGATCTCGAATTCCTCCTTGAAGCTGGGATATTTGACGAACACCTTGAACATGAACCGATCCTGCTGAGCCTCGGGCAGCGGATAAGTTCCTTCTTGCTCGATTGGATTTTGCGTCGCCAGCACGAAGAATGGATCGCTCAGCTTGTGGCGGATGCGGCCCACGGTCACTTGCCGTTCCTGCATGGCTTCGAGCAGAGCAGCCTGCGTCTTGGGCGGCGTGCGGTTGATTTCGTCCGCCAAGATCAAATTGGCGAAAAGCGGACCTTCGAGGAATTTGAATTCCCGGTGGCCCGTGCTGCGATTCTCCTCGATCACTTCCGTTCCGGTGATGTCGGACGGCATCAGGTCGGGCGTGAATTGAATCCGGCTAAACGCCAGCGACAGGCACTTGGCGAGCGTGCTGATCATCAACGTCTTCGCCAAGCCGGGCACCCCTTCGAGGATGCAGTGGCCCCGGCTAAAGAGGGCGATCAAGAGCTCCTCGATGACTTGATCTTGGCCGACGATGACGCGCGCCAGTTGGCGCTTGATGTCCTGGAATGCCGTCTCCAACTTGCGGACGGCTTCCAAATCGTTGGCCGCCAGACTTGCCGTGGATTGATCGCTCATGACTTGCTCGCCAATTAAAAAAAGAGCCCCAACCAGCTACGCGGAGGCAACCGGTGAAGGAAATAAACATCGATCGTGGTTTCGGTACAACAAGGAAGCTTTGTTCCAAGGGCGGGAGAGGCGACTGGGGAATTCATTAAACCGCAATGAATGTTCTCTGTGGGACGGCTCTCCTGAGCCGGCCGTGGGGATCGGACGGCTCAGGAGAGCCGTCCCACAATTAAGGCGTCTGCACAATTAAGCCGTCTGCACAACAAAGAGCCGCCCTACCATTTCTCCCCCCTTACGAAGGGGGGGCCAGGGGGGGTTATCTCTGGAAGAACGGCACGGCTCCCCTATCCAATTGTAGGATGATGCAATAGATAGCGGTCGAATAAACGGGCCCGACGCTGAAACCGCCGCCGCCCGGCCAACTGCCGTCGCTGTTTTGCGTCTGCACCAGATGGTCGAACATGCCGCGGCGATAAGCGCTCCAGGTGACGCGCTGGTCCACCGGAGTGGGGCCGAACATTTTTTCCCAACCATCGTCACCGAGGATATAGCACGCCTGGGCGTAGTACAAGTGGGTGTATTCGTCATGACCCAGGCGGACGCCGCTGCCGACCGGAATGGCCGTCTGGCAGTATTTGAACCATTTCTTGACCAATTCATCCTTGTATTCACCCGCGCTAAAGAGGCAGGCGATGGCGGCCGCAGTCAGGGCCGGTCGCTCGCCGCCGTTGGGCTGCGCCAGCGCCGCCGCGGCCCAGGCTATACACCACGCCGCCGCGCTGCGTCGTCGAGTGCTTGAGATAATCGTAGCCCTTTTTAATGACTTGCTTGGGCACCGGGATGCCGGCATTGCGGCAGGCCCGCAGCGGTTGAATCTGCGTGATCGTCACCGAGCCTTCGTCTTGATCGTGGCCATCGACTTTGGACGTGTAAAACCAGCCTCCCTGCGTCGATTGGGCAGCGCCGATGTATTTGACGGCCCGTGTCAGAATGTCCTTGAGCTTTTCGCGGCGCTCGCGGTCCTCCTCGTCGCCGTAAGTCAGCGCAAGGAAGAGCGTGCCGAACCCATGGCCATACATATAGCGGCCGGTTTCGGTTGGGTGATCGGGATTGCCGATGAGGCCGTCGCGGTTGTTCCCCTTCATGCTGCGTTCCATGAGCCAATCGGCGGCCTTGCGGATGTTGGTCGCGTATTTCCCCTCGCGGACCGTGCTCCCCTCCATGAGCATCGCGATGCCCGCCAGGCCGGTCATCGACACCGGATATTGGTCGCCGTTGGCTCCAAAATGGCCGTCCTTGAATTGTTGCTTAACTAGATACTGCAGTCCCTTGTCGACGCTGGCGCGATATTTCTCGGGGATTTCGTCACCGAAGGCGGGACGTAATTCTGGCGCAATCAGACAAATAGCCGCCAGGGCCAAACCGACAAGCAGCTGCTTCATGAACATACTCCTCGATAAACCGGGTTTCTCATACTGAAACCTGGAGAGGGTTTTCACCTAACGTCGTCCGCATTGTGGGACGGCTCTCCTGAGCCGTCCAACTTTCCTCATGGACGGCTCTGGAGAGCCGTCCCACAAATCACCCTTCCCACAAATGAATCGAGCCGACTCCTTACCTTTGGAAGACGAGTGTACAGCCCCATTCCAACGGGTACCATGTCAATCACGTTGCAGCGGCTGCATCCGAACCGGCACGCGGCGGATCGGCACCCCGATGTTAGGCGGGAACGCGGGCATCAGGCCCAAGCCGCCGGGCAGCGGTAATTCACCGTACTGTTGATTAAGCTGCCGCCGCGCCGAATTTAGGCTCGCCGCCGAGCCTTTGATCACGCCCGGCGCATCCGTGGGCGTGCGGCCATCGTCGATATAATGTTGCAGGATCGCCTGCCAGCCGATCATGTTGATGGTCCCGTTTTTCCGATCGACGTTGAAGGCGGCGAACTGGGGGGCGCCGCTGGTGGTTCTTGCCCCCGGATCGTAAATTACTTTCCCGGTCCGCTTGTCGATGCTTTGCGTCGTGGCCAACCAACGAACACTACCGGTGCCGCCATTGATGAGCTCGTTGACGCGAGCCGTGAATAGGATGACGGGCAAGTCCGCGAATTGCTCGAGCACCACCAGCTGGTTTCGCAGCGGCATGTAACTGTGCCAATCAAAGTCACCCGCCTTCCAGGTGACTACTTTTTCCCCGACCCGCTTTTGACCATCGTGTCCGTGCAGGGCCACGAGCCAGCCGTTGACGGGAGCACAGCGGAGGTTATTACTGAAGTTGTTGGCGACGCACCGCGCGCCACCTTCGTGGCGTCGATGGGCTTGTTGAGCATCACATAAAAATGATCCGCATCGCGGAGCAGCAATGGCTCCGTGACGCCGTTCATTTCGTCAAGGGTCACGCGGCCACGGATGACGTTGGCACTGAGCAATTCGGTGCCGGTGTTGGCGTCCAGAGCGATGATCTTGCCGTTAGGTTCAAGGACGCCGGTGAGATCGGCGTCGTCCGTGTGCAGCACGAGTGCCTTGGGATCGAAATCCTTGCTCCAGACGTCCTTGCCTGCGAGAATGTCGTAAAGCTTGAGCGTCAGATGGTCGCGCCCCGGCACGGCGGCGAGGATGCGCCGGCCCCTGAGCCGAAGGCGCTCCTGGTAAGCGGCGCCAAAATCGGGGGCGGTGATTTCCATGCCGTCGCTTGCGCAAGACGCGACCCGTGCCGGCCGAACCCTCGGACGATTCCGCGAGGTAGACATGGTTTTCGTCGCCGAACACACGCGTGGACGCGAGCACGTCCGCTTTTTTCCACAACACATTGCCGTGAACCGGATCGACGACGACCAGGCCCTTTTGCGTCAGGAGCGCCACATAGGCCGCTTCGACGGCGCCGATGTGCCCGATCGACGTATGACTGCGCTGCCCGGTAAATTGGTTCATGAGCACGAAATCGAGATAGCCGTCGCGGTCGGGCTGAATGAGTTGGACCAATAGCCCCTGTTGACCGCCCGGCCTCGCAAAATGAGCGTCATCGATGAGACTTTGCTGCCATAATACCTTTCCATTTTCGGCGTCGAGGGCATATGCCACCGTGCCGACTTGCACAACAATCAGGTTGCCTTTGGCCTGGAAGAAGTGAAACTTGGCGTCCGGCGCGAAAGGTGTTATTGATTTGCGCTGCGGGCGACAGGCAATTGTAATAAAGCTCCTTGTAGGGAACGGAGCCCAGCGTTTGCGACCAGCGCACGCTGTTGTCGACCAGGTCGAGCAAGCGCAATTGCGGATTGGCGGCATTAGCCGGGTCGAGCACCAACCGGCTGCGCTGCATCAGCGGGGTGAGGTCGCCCTCGGGCGCGAACATGTAACCTTGGTTTGCCGTGCTCACGCCCCCCGCAAGCTCCCGAAAGCCGATCTTGACTTGCCGGGACCACGGGGATGGCGGCTCTTCCAGATAGGGGCGAAACCGGGGATCGGTGGCCAGCTCGTTGAATAGCTCGGCCCCCGTGCGTGTTTTGTCTTTCTCAATGCGAACGGCATCTTTGGCGAATTCGCGGTTAAGCTCGCGATAATACGCCGCGGCCAGCTTCATCGACTCGACCGAGCCTTTCTTTTCCTCCAGGCGAGCCAGGTCCGCCAAAGCTCGGCCGCCCCATTTCACGTCATTCTTGTAGGAATCGCCGCGTAGCTGATATAGGGTCAACTCCGCAGACAAGAAATTCGCGCGATCATTGTTGTCCATGATTGTCTCGGCCAAACGCAAGCGTGCCTCACGACCGACGGCGAACGGCACATCGAACATGCCGACGAAGCCGCGAATGGCGTCGATGTCTTTCTTCGCCTCCACCGCGCGCCATTCCTCGGCGATCTTGGCTTCCAGCGGCGCCCGCTGATCGGGCGTCGCCTTGGCCAGCATGGCGCTGATCCGGCCGCGCAGCCAGACGTTCGTCGGCACCTTGTGGCCCGGGTCGTCCATGGACGCAATCCCGCCTTGCTCGCGATGAATGGGTAGCGCGCTGAAACGCACGATACATCTGGAACGCCTCTACCAAGTTGCCCTGCGCTTCGCGCCCTTGACCGACAATGCGGAAATAGCGCGCTTGCCGCGCTTGCTCCTCCGTTGGGTTGTCCGGCACCTTGCACAACCCGCGATATTCGTCGAGATAGCGCCCGCTGGCGTTCACAAAATCGACGGCCAACAGATCGGTGAGGGCGTCGTAGAGTCGCCGCTTGGCCCGGCCCAACAGCGGCTCGGACGGCTTTCTGGCAAGCGCGCCCTTGAGATCGTCAACGGCTCGCTGGGTTTGGCCATCCGCGAGCAACAATTCCCCATGCTCGACGAGCTTGGCCGGATTGTCCGGATCCGCTCTTGAGTCCCGCGCTCGCCAGACGCAAGCGTGCCTCCAACTGAGGATAGGCGATGATTTGCGTTGGTGTCTGCGAAATAACGGCGCCTTCGTAAAAGACCAAATTCCCGGGCGCCACACCCGCCGTCTTGGCGCGGTTGTGCGCCTTGACCTGCCCCTTGTCGATATCCAGGGCCATGATCTCGCCTCGTTTGAGAGGCAAGTAATAGACGTTATTGCTTGCGACCCCCTGGCCCGACGGCAAATCGCCGGTCGGCACATACCAAAGCTGCCGGCCATCCTGGAGACTGAGCGCCGGACGGCCGATTTGCCGACGATGAGCACTTTGCCGCCAAAAACGCCGGCGAGGTAGAGGTCGTTTTCCGATTGCTTCTTCTTCCAGACGGGCGTGCCGTCGCGCAAGTTGATGCAATGCACCGAATTGGCGTCCGGCGCCGTAAAGACCACTTTGCCGTCTTGAACGACCGGCGGGCTCGAATGCCAGTTGGCCGCGCTGTTGCCGATGAATACGGGCGTCGGCCTTGGAAACGGTTGCGGCTGCAAAGACACGAACGGCACAGTCGTCGGCATCTGCTCGCGATAGGGATACGCCCACGCCAAGCTGCGCGACAGCAAGTCGACGCCCAGGACTTCGCCGGCATTCGTGGGGCACACCAGTATGCCTTCGCCGTAAGCGAGATAAGACGGCATTCAGCCGGCGACTGACGTCATGGGTCACGCGGTTTTGCTGGATGACTTCGCCGAGCGACTGAATCGGCTCGATCACCGTCGGTCGTCCCGGTCCGGCGAACTTGTTGGGGTCGATGCACACCAGTCGCAATTCGCCGTTGCCGTTGATGCCATTGTTCTTTTCATTGAGCACATAAAGCTTGCCGCCCACGCTGATGGGCGGGCCCAGAAAATGACTCTCGCTGAATGGATCTTCCTTACCGCCGCCGCCGAGCCGCCAGAGGCAGTTGCCCTGACGCAAATTGAACGCATACAAGCGTGTTTTGCAGCACCAGCGCCTTGACATCCTGACCGACGTGGCCGGAGTTCCAGATATGCTGCATGAACTGGTCGACCGGGGCCGGCACCGCCAGGTCATCGACCGCGTAGACATTGCGATGATCGGTGGACAGCGTGCCATCGAGCGTGTTTTCATACACCAGGCTGCTGAAGCCCGGCGTCCCATAAAAACGCGATAGCCAGCTTTCGAGCGTGATCCGCGTTTTGCCTTCCGCCAAGACGTTGGCCAGCGCCCCATCGAAATCGGTGGTCTTCCAGGCGATGGTGCCCGCCTTGTTGACGACCTTGCCGGCCGCATCCTTCTCATCTTGAAGGTAAACGGCCCGGGCATCGTGATAGCTGCGATAAACCAGCAGATTGTTGGAGGCGATCGGGAAGAAGCCGGGCAAAATCGCGGTGTTGGCGTAACCGTTTTGCTGGGCGAGCGCCGCGTCGATGCGCACCTTCGCTTCCGTCCCCTTCTCATCCTCGCCGTCGTCGGCCTTTTCCTTGATCGTCTCCCGCTGAAAGAGAACCACATCGAGAAGCGGCGGGCTCCCCTGGGCCTGCGCCGAATTGCTGACATTGCCGCGAACATACGGCCAATCGAACGGGCTGGCCGACTCCGTGACGCGGCGTCTCGTCCAAGACCGCACGCAGCTTGGCTGCCGCGATCATGTCGTCGCCGATCTTGAGCCCGCCGTGCTCGCGCAGGCGTGGTGCGAGTTTGTGCCAGGTGGCCTCGGCGTTTTTCGTGTCGCCGGCGCGGCGATATGCCAGCGCCGCCTTGAAAAGCGTCAAATCCTCGAGCTTGACGCGCTCGGGGTTCATGGCGAAGAGCTTCTCGAAGCGCAGGGCCGCCATGAAAAACTGACCGCGATCCATGAAATAGGTCGCCAAGCAGATCGTTGGCCTCGATGCCCGGCCTTGGTGTGCAAAAACCGCTGGGCCACCTCGGCCAACACTTCGCGGCTGCCGGTTTTTTTCGCCTCGACCAACTTGTTCTTCGCCTGGGCGCCGAAGCGTTGCTCGTAAACGTCGAGCCCTTCTTCCGGCATCGAGCCAAGCAGATTGTTGGCCTCGAACTTGACGCTGGTCCAGCGCTGAGCCTTTTTGCCGTCCGGCCCGACCTCGGTCACCTGGGCGTAAAAGTCTTCTTTATTGTCGAGAATCGTTTGCAAAGCGGTAACGGCATCCTGCCACGCCTTGTCCTTGATGCAATCGCGGGCCACATTGAGGTACTGGCGAAAGCTGGAGTTCTCCGTGAGCCTGACGCCGCTAAACTGCGCCGCGAGTGGCGTGCCCGCGTCAACCTTCGGCGGCACCGGCCCAAGCGGCACCGGTGTCGCGATCACCATCTTCTGCACCAACTGAGCTTGCGCGGGCCCCGACACGAACAACGACGCGCCAAGGATCACGATTCCGATCAGCCCAAGCACACCGGCCAATCGACGATTATTCGCCATGGATGCTCTTCCCTCAACAAGGCGCAGGGTGCATGGCCTCGGTACTCCGTGGCCATGCTAGCGGGGCCGAACACATGGCCACGGTCCTTTATGGCCATGTTAGCGGGGCCGAACGCATGGCCACGGAGTACCGAGGCCATGGCACCCGACGCTAGCATTAACATGACACCCGACACTAGCATGAAACTGTGACAAAGCACCAGTTTTCAAGCGTTCACCTCTCGCACCTCGTTCGATTGTTGCACACCGCGACCCCGCTTCGCAAGAACAAACAGACTCCCCGCTTGCGAACTGCCCCTGGAAGTCTATGCTAATAGTGACGAAACTAACGAAGACTCTTAACCTGAGACTGCCATGCAGGGCCCATCACCCGGCCGAGGCGGCGGCCGGCCTGTCAAGCGGCGCACGCGCACCTTTCGCCCCAACTACCTCTCGTTCGCCGGCACCTACCAGTGCAACTTGACCTGCGCCCATTGCTGCGTCCCCATCGAATGGCCCGACCGCCTCGACATCGCCGTCGCCCGACGCTTCCTCGAGGATGCCCACGCCTATGGCATCGAAGTCCTCGGCTTCACCGGCGGCGAACCGTTCCTTTATCCTGAATTCGTGTTGCAAATCACCAAACGCGCCGCCGAACTTGGCTTTCGCTTCGACAAAATCGTCACCAACGGCGTCTGGTTCGAGAATGAAGCGCAGCTCGTCAAAACGTTGCGCGCTTTGAAAAAGGCCGGCTACACCGGCAAGCTCGGCCTCAGCGTCGATAAGTTCCACGGCAGCCACACGCAGGACTTCGCCCTCTTTTGCCGCACTGCCCGCAAAGTCTTCGAGCGCGACAACGTCCTCTCCTTGTCCTACGCCAGCCGTCGTCCCGATCAGGGCCTGGAACCCGTCCACGCCCTGGCGCGCGAACTGGACGCCGTGGTCGCCTGGTCCGATCTGCTCCATCGTTATCTATTGGTAAGCCCGGAACTGACGATGACGCTCAACTGGAACCACCTCGCCCCCGTCGAACGGGCCGAACGCCTCAGCGGCGCCTGGGACGGCCAATGGTTCGAGGAAGATTACTGCGAAGGCCCCGGCCAGGCCCTCATCGTCAACCCGAAAGGTGAAGTCAAACCCTGCTGCGGCTTCGCATCCGACCTCGATCAACTGACGATCGGCAACATCCACACCGACACCGTCGCTCAGGTCGTCCGCCAAGCCCGCGCTGCATCCCTATGTCGGCAAAGTCTTCCGCGAGGGCCTCACCGCCATCCGCGACGAAATTCTCCAACGCGATCCCACCGCCCTGCCCGCCGCCACCAGCAACCACTGCTACTTCTGCTGGCACGTCCTGACCCGCGGCCTCGCCGCGGATGTCCCCGGCGGCGGCGGCCAAGTCGGCAACTGGACCGGCACCCGCCCTCCCGAACTCCTCCAACTCGGCCCCCTCAAGCCGCGCGGTTGAGGTGGTCCGAGGCTCCGGCCCCCACGGAATGGCGAAATAAGGTTTCGTCGATGCGGGCATGCTCGCTCGGGCGTTTGATCGGCATGACGGTTAGCATAATGCAGCAAATAATGGTTAGCGAACGATTTCCCCCTGAGATCAACGAACGCCTCAAGGCGAGCGGGGGGAGTGAGCCCCCAGATTTTGAATCTACCCCACAATAGGAACCTAACGCCGCCCCGGACGTCGTGAGTCACGTGGCCGCAAGCGATTCCATGTGCATGCGCACGAGGGCAGCATAGCTGCCGCCTGCCGCGAACAGGTCCGCATGACTGCCTTGCTCGACAATTTTGCCGTCCTCCAGGATGACGACTTGGTCGGCGCCCTGCACCGAGGAAACCTTGTGGGAAACGAGCAAGCGCGTGCCTCCGGGCAAGAAGTCATCCAGGGCGGTCAGGATGTGCGCTTCGGTGTCGGCATCCAGGGCACTGGTGCAATCATCGAGCAGCAGCACTGCCGGCTCGGTCAGCAAGGCGCGTGCCAGAGCGACGCGCTGACGTTGGCCTCCCGAAAGAGTGAAGCCGCGCTCGCCGACCGGCGTGTCCAGTCCCTGCGGCAGTTCCCCGATCAGGCCCACGAGATCGGCCACCTCCAACACGCGATGAACGAGCGAGGCCGGCGCTTTCGGCCGAGCGTAGAGGATGTTAGACATGATGGTCCCCTCGAACAGCAGCGCTTGCTGCGGCACCAACACCACTGCTTGCCGCAGGTCAGTCAGCCGCAGTCTCCGCACATCATGTCCATCCAGCAAAATGGCTCCTTGGCCGGGGGGCAACTCATAAATGCGTGGCAATAACGCGAGCAGTGTGCTCTTGCCGGCGCCGCTGGGCCCGAGGATCGCGACCTTGGTGCCGGGCTCGATTTGCAGCCGAATTCCATCGAGCACTGCGCGGCCCGGAAGCATGGTAAGCGAACGAAACGTTATCAAGCGTCAGCCCGCCGCGCGGCTGTGTCAGCACGAGGGCATCCGCCGTCTCATGCAGCAGCTCTTGTTCTTCGAGGACCTCGCGGATTCGTTCCAGCGCCACTTTGGTGGCGGCGAGCGTGCCTTGAAATTGCGTCAAGCGGACGATTGGATTGTAGAGTTGGGTTAACAGGGCGTAAAAGGCGAATATGGAGCCGATGCCCAGTTGTCCCTCGCCGACAAGCCAAGTTCCCAGTGCCAGCGCGATGAGCGTGCCCAGACCGCTAATCAGCGTGGCGGCGGCGCCCTGCCAGGCGCCGGTGCGCAATTTGTCCCAACTTAGATTGCGATAGTTATTGAGCCGGTGGTCCAGGTCATTCATCTCAGCTTCTTCGTTCGTGAACGATCGCACGACGCGGACAGCGGAGACCTTTTCGCTCAGCAACGCATAGATCGCCGCTTCTTGGTTTTGCGCTTCCACGCAATACAGGTGCGTCCGCGCGGCGAAGCGGCGATAGTTGATCAAGTAAAGGGGCAGAACCAGAAAGCTGACGACGGCCAAGCGCCAGTCGATCCACACCAATGTTCCAGCGATGCCCACTGCCAAAACAAGGTCGCAGATCAATTGGATCGACGCGCTATTGAGGAAAATGAGCAGCGTGCCCACATCGCTGGTGATCCGGGCCATGAGTCGGCCCGTCTGGCGCGATCGAAATAAGCGAGCGGCAGTTGCTGCATTTTGCGGTGCAGCACGGTGGTAAGCGTGCGGACGACTTCCAGGCTGACGCGGCTCATGGCCGCCGATCCTTTCCAGGCCAGGCCGGTCCGCAAGATGAAACAGGCGACGGTCCCCGCGAGCGCTGAAACGATCGCGCGCAGAGCGTCGGCCTCGCGATCCGGCGGGACCGGCTGATGCTTGGAAAGATCGAGCAAAAGGTCGATGACCCAGCACTGTAGCAAGGGAATAGGTAGCAGAAGCACCGACTGGAGCAGGGTGCCGAGCAAGCAAAGCCAGATGGTCCGGTAATGGCCCTTCAAAAAACACGCCCGCAAGCCACGCAGCGGCGCGAGCAAGCGGTGCCGGATGTGAAGAGATTGGCTTTCAATAAACGAACCCTCGCTTTCAAGCGCAGGGAAGCAACACCGGTCGCGACGGCGCTTGGATTTCCGCAAGGGCGAATTGGCGTTTGCAGAGCTGATAATAAAGCCCGCTTTTATCAGTCAATAGCTCGGAATGGGTGCCCATCTGGACGATAGCGCCGGCCTGCATGACGATGATGCGATCAGCGCCGAAGATCGTGGACAGCCGGTGGGCGATGATGAATGCCGTCCGCTGACGCAACAGGTTGGCCAAGGCCGCCTTGATGAACGCCTCGCTGGCCGCGTCCAGCGAGCTGGTCGCTTCGTCAAGTATGACCAGCGCCGGATCTTTACACAAGGCGCGGGCGATGCAGACACGCTGACGCTGTCCCTGGCTGAGCTTGTGTCCCCCTTCGCCCACGAGCGTGCCGTAGCCCGACGGCAGTTGGCTCGCGAACAGATGGACCAAGGCGGCCCGCGCCGCCTCTTCGACGCGGGCGTCGTCAGCGCCAGGCGTGCCAAAGCGGATATTGTCGGCCAGGCTTTGGCGAAAGATCACCGGCTCTTGCGGCACGACGCCGATCTGACGACGCAGGGCTTGCACCGGAACTTGCGCCAGAGGAACGCCGTCCAGGCGGATCTCGCCATGCAGCGGGTCGTAAAAACGCAGCAGCAGATTAAGCAGCGTCGTCTTGCCGCACCCGGTCGGCCCCACCACGGCGATTTTCATGCCCGGCTCGACGTGTAGACTGACAGCCTTCAGGACCGGCCGCTCAGCTACATACGCGAAGGTCACCTTGTCGAACTCCACTTTGCCATTGGGTCGCGTCGGCGGCAACACTCCGGGGAGACTCGTCACTTCAGGGCTGAGATCGAGGATTTCACCCAGAAGCCGGACGCTGGCGCTGGCCTTTTGAAAAACCGCCGTCAAGTCCACCAAACGATTGATCGGGCCGAACAGGAAACCCGCCAGCACGCTGGCCGAGACAACCTCGCCCAGGCTCAGCCGGCCGGCCACAACTTCCAAAGAACCCACCGCAAAGATCAAGGCGGCGCCAATGCCGCCGGCGGCCACGCTGATGCTGCTGAAAGCCGCCGCCATGCTTCCACGCGCACGCGCGGCCCATGCACGGCATCCATCTGGGCCGAGAATTCGGCGATCTCCGTTTGCTCGCGGCCGTGCGCCTTGACGACGAGCATGCCGTCGAACTTCGCCTTGAGATGCCCGAAGACGCCGTCGAGTTGCTGGCGCACCTGCTCGGTCCCTCCCCGAATGCGCCGGCTGAACCAGTGAAAGCAGATGACGTAGACCGGCACCAGCGTCAAGGCCACCAAAAACAAGAGCCAGCTCCGCGACGCCAGCAAACACGCCACCAACAGCGCGGTGCCCAAGTCGATGAGGATCATGACGCTCTGGCCGCTCACCAGTCCCTGCACCGTGCCAACGTCGTCCATGACGCGCGACAGGATCACGCCGGCCGGCGTGCGGTCGTAAAACGAAAGTTTCGCCTTTTGCAAGTGTGCGTAGAGTCGTCGACGCAGGTCGCGAACCACATTGAGGCTGACGCGGCCTAGAACCAACGTGTTGCCGAGCGCGACTGCCGCCTGCGCCAAAAAAAACACAGCCAGGCCCACGATCAAGGTCGCCAGCGACACTTCGGCGCCGAGCGCCAATTGATCCACCAGCGCCTGAATCACGAGCGGCAGTGCCAAGCTCAGAACGCAGGCAACGCTCAAGAGGCCAACTGCCAGAGCCAAGCGGACTCGATACGGCGAAATGAAAAAAGCGAGACGTCGAAACGTGGTCACGAGAACTCCGCGCGGACGAACTAGCCATGGTTTCGAAGCGGCCTCATGCCGATTCTGGTAAGAGGGATATAGCAGAAAAAGTGCTCCGTCCGCTAGTGGAAAATGCGCGGAAAACCGCTAAAAACACCGGAAAAACAGGCGCGGAATGCGGGTGAGAGCCTGGCCCTATCCGGTGGGTCAAATGGAGGCGCCCAGCATGCCCTTGCCGAGCTCCTCCAGGCAGGTCTGATAGATTGGCAGGTTGGTCAGGTAAGGGCTGGACCGACGATTGAACCAGGGATCAAAGGCGGCGCGGGCCAGGCGCGGCGTCAGGTAACGCAATTTAAGGCGCTCGGAGGTATGAGCGCGCAGCCAGCGGAGCGTCTGCCAGGCGAAGCACATGCGCCGCCGCGAGAACGGCGCTGAGTGTTTGGTCGCATATGGCACTTGCGACCACTGCGGATAACTGCGTGCGATGGCCTCATCGTGAAAGGTGTGATCCAAGAAGTGCTCGGCGGGCAAGCTCGTGAGAAAATCAAACAGCTCATCGTCGAGGAAAGGGACATGGACGTGGAACATGCGGAAAATGCTGAATGGGCTGAGCGCGATTTCCCGCCGCGTGCGGTTCCAAAAGAAAAAGGAGCCGAGCGGATTGGCCGCGCCGGCATGCGCCTCCAGTTCTTCCGCAAGCCGCCCGCTTGCAATCTCACCTAGGGAGCATTTCTCTTCTTCGCCGAACACTTGCGTGACGAACGCTTCCACGTTTTCCTCGGCAATCAAGCGCCGGGCCAAGTCGGCGAACCTTGCTTCCCGCATGAGCGTGAGATTCTCTTGGTTCAAAAACAGGCCCGCGGACAGTACATCCCCTGCCAAACCGTCGTAAAGAAGATTGACGCGACCGCGCAAGGCGTCGCGTAGGTCGAAAATCCAGCCGTGTTCGTCCGCGCAAAAATGGGTCTCCACGTTGCGGCGGAGCTCACTTCTAACGGTGGGCTGAGTCGGCGGCACAAGCATAACGCGGAGGTCTAATTCCTTGGCGATCTGCGCTTATCGCCGCGTCGGTATTGGTCGGCACCGCGACCGTGGCCGCCAGCTCCGGCTTATGACCCTGGCACATCAACTCGAAGAGGATATGTCGCGAATCGCGGCCGCCGCTCAAAAGGCAGGCAAATGGGCTAGTCGGCAAGCGGCGCTGCACGGCACGGCTAAATAGCTCTTGGTACACTCGCAGTGCGCGGTCCCGTGCGATCGGCGCTGTGCCGGCGGCCATCGGCGGCTTACTATGTAGCCTTAGTCCCGAGCGATTCCAATTTAAGGTTGCGTTAGGCGGGACTGCTTTAATGCGTCGGAACGGCGTGTCCTCTCGCAGAAAAAAGCCCAGGCGAAAAAAGACGGCCAACGCCTCGTCATCCAGCTCTCGAGGCGCTCCCTGTTCCAGCAACGTCCACAACATGGGGGCCACGCAAATCTTGGCGCGGCCTGTGTAATAAAACAGCGGTTGCGCGCCATAGCGATCATTACGGACGACAAGCTCATGCCCGTCCCAGTTCCATTCCGCGAAAATACCCGCTTGCGCCCCGGCGCCGTCCAAAGGGTGGCCCAATACACATTGAGTCAGCCCGTTGACCTCAAAGGACTCGCCGCATGCGCGAATGTGAAGGAACGGCTCGCGATCGGCGAAGGCAGCCATTTGGACCCTCCCACTAGATTAAGGTCACCGGCACGGGAATTGCCTTTTTCCTTGGACTGCTTATCAGCATAGGTGGAATGCGTCTCTTGAAAACATGTTCAGACCGCTTCGCGGCGGATCAGCGGACAGCAACCTCGTTTTGCGAAAGGATGGCAGGTCATGAAACGACTCAGTGTTGTGCTACTGGGAGCGCTGTTAATCGGTAGCGGCTTCAGCGCGATCCGGGCGGACGATGCCAAGGCCGAGGACGGCAAATTCCTCAAAGAGGCGGCGAGCGGCGGCATGTTGGAGGTGAAACTTGGCGAATTGGCCGTGCAGCAAGCCCAGAATCCCGAAGTTCGGCGCTTTGGGCAACGCATGGTCACCGATCACATGAAAGCCAATAAGCAATTGATGAGCGTCGCCGAAAAATGCAACGTCACCATATCAACGACGCTGAACAGCAAAGATCAGGCCGAGCTTAATAAATTCCGCGAACTGAAAGGCGCCGACTTCGATCGCGCTTATATGGCGAACATGGTGAAGGACCATGAGCACGACGTCGCCGAGTTCAAAAAATGCTCGAAAAACGCCGAAAGCGCACAAGTGCGTGACTTCGCCAGCCAGACGCTGCCTACACTGGAAGAGCACCTTCGGCTAGCCCGATCGGTCGCCGCGAAAGTCGGCGCTCCCGAGAGTCGCTAGCGTTTTTGTGATGCCGGTCGGTCGGTTCAAGCCGCGGGATGACGTACGCCGATTCCCGCGGTTTCTTCTCAAGGAACTCATCCCCCAATGAAAAGAAAATCCAAGCCAACTCCCGAACAAGAGACCGAAAAAGATCAATTGTCGAGCCGGCCGCCAGGCGAGTTGCCGACGACGCTTGACCCCGCCGGCCCGGAAGCACGGGGTGCCACCACTGACCCGAAGACGACACCGCCCGACGGCAAGCACACTTCCGGCGCGGACGCCGAGGACGACATCGAATATACGGCCTGATGCGCATTTGAACTCATATGCCCGCTAAAAACGACGACCTGCACGGCAGCGCTCCCGACAAGGCCAACGCTGCCTTGTTGCTTATTGATGTGGTCAACAGCCTCGATTTTCCCGAGGCGGATCAATTGCTGGTTCACGCCTTGCCCATGGCGCGCAACATCGCCGCTCTCATCAAGCGGACCAAGGCGCGGGGCATCCCGGTTATTTATGTCAACGATAACTTTGGCCGCTGGCGCTCCGACTTCCGCGCCGAGGTCGACCATTGCCTTCACGACGGCGGAAACGGCCGGCCCATTGTCGAGCTTTTACGCCCGGAGGCCGACGACTATTTTGTGCTGAAGCCCAAACATTCAGGTTTTTTTTCCACAACGCTGGACACGCTGCTCGAGTATCTCCAAGTGCACACCCTGATCTTGGCCGGCATGGCGGCCAACATTTGCGTGCTCTTCACGGCCAACGACGCTTATATGCGCGATTTCTTCTTGGTCGTCCCGCGCGATTGCGTGGCGTCAAATACCGAGGAAGAGAACCGTTATGCCCTGGAGCAGATGCGCAAAGTCCTCAAGGCAGACATCACATCATCGACCGAGCTAGACATCGAAACCATCGCCGGCGCGTGAAAGGCAGCCAAGCTCTTATCCGCTTGTGCCGACATCGACCTCTACATTGTGCTCGTGACGATCGTCGACCAAAGCAACGAGCTTTTGCGGCTCGTCATTGCCGTCGACCACGACGCGGTTTACCGTTTGCCCATTGCCGCCGTTGCGAATGGTTATGTGGTAGAACGTTTGGCGATAGCGATAGTGGATCTTGAAGGAAGGCCAATTCGCCGGCAAGCACGGCGCGAAGGAGAGCTTGTCCACCGTCAAGCGAAGCCCGAGAAGTGACTCGGTGATGAGGCGATAAAGCCAGCCCGCCGAGCCGGTGTACCACGTCCAACCACCGCGACCGGTATGGGGAGGCTCGGCGTATACGTCCGCGGCCACCACGTACGGTTCCACTCGGTAAACCTTTGCCGTCTGAGCGGACAATGCGTGCGTCGCGGGGTTGATGAGATTGAACAAATCCCAGCAGCGTTCGCTATCACCCATGGCGGCAAACGCCATCACGGTCCAGATGGCGCCGTGGGTGTATTGACCCCCGTTTTCCCGCACGCCGGGCACGTACCCCTTGATGTATCCAGGATTAAGGCTGGATTTATCGAAAGGAGGATCGAGGAGTTGGATGAGCCGGGCATTTTCGCGAACCAGGCGGCGCTGGACGCTTTCCATGGCCTGCGTGGAACGCTCGCGCGTTCCCGCGCCCGAAAGGACCGACCAGCTTTGCGACAACGAGTCGATTTGGCATTCCGGGTTGGTCGCCGAGCCGAGGGGGGTGCCATCGTCAAAATAAGCGCGGCGATACCACTGCCCGTCCCAGCCATGCTCTTCGAGGTTGCCCCGCAGTCGGCCGGCTTCCACGGTGTAGCGATCGACGAGGGCCGCATCTCCCCGGCGCCGGGCCAGCTCCATGAATTGGTTGAGGATGTCATAGAGGAAGAACCCCAGCCAGACACTTTCTCCCTTGCCATGCTCGCCCACGAGGTTCATGCCGTCGTTCCAATCGCCGCACCCCATGAGCGGCAAGCCATGCACGCCGAAGCGAAGTCCGTGATCGACGGCGCGGACGCAATGCTCATAGAGGGTGCCGACGTCGTCGGAGACCTGCGGCAGATCGTAATTGGACTCTTCCTCGGGCCGAAGCAATCGCGCGGTAAGAAACGGCACGCGCTCGTCCAAGACGCCGGTGTCACCGGTGACGGCGACATAGCGCGCAACGGCGCAGGGCAGCCAAAGGTAATCGTCGGAGAAGTGCGTGCGGACGCCGCGGCCCTGGGGCGGGTGCCACCAGTGCTGGACGTCCCCTTCGCGGAACTGGCGGCCGGCAGACGCAAGAGGTGCTCGCGCAACAGCGCCGGTTCGGCGTGCACCAGGGCCATGGCGTCCTGGAGCTGATCGCGGAAGCCGAAGGCGCCGCCGGATTGGTAAAAGCCGGTGCGGGCCCACATGCGGCAGGCCAGCGTTTGGTAGACGAGCCAACCATTGGCGAGGAAATTGAGGGATGGATCGGGAGTTTCGACATGCACGACGCCG
Source organism: uncultured Planctomycetota bacterium (assembly GCA_963750865.1). Taxonomy (GTDB): domain Bacteria; phylum Planctomycetota; class Planctomycetia; order Gemmatales; family Gemmataceae; genus CAVVSQ01. The sequence goes on along the minus strand of CAVVSQ010000001.1, from coordinate 200,403 downwards.
AGAGCCTGGCTCCAATAATGCCAGACGCCTTCCAGCGCGTGGTAGGCGTTGGCCGACCCGCGGAACCGCTGCGCCAGGTGGCGTGCCTCTTCTTCACTAGAGGCCGCGCCGATAACGAAGACGATGTCTTTTTCCTGACCGTCCTCAAAGGCCGCAAAGACTTGCATGGCCAGGCACGGGTCTAATCCAGCGCCGACGCGACCCGACAGACGCAGGCGCCGCAAGGCCGCCGGCGCGGCGGGCGTGCCGTTGCGCCCAGAAATTCCGTGCGATCGCCGGTCACGGTGCGGTTGGTTTCGCTACTATCCACGAAGACCAGGCGGCCTGGGAACTCGGAATTGTAGGCGTTGCGAGCGAACAACGCGCCGCTGAGGGGTCCGATTCGGTGACCACGTGCATGAGCGTTTTGCTTCGCAGCTCGCCGAGGACCAACTCCCAATAGCCTGTCACGGAAAGCTGCCGCGGCCGGCCCGAACGGTTGGCGACGCGCACGCGCACGAATTTCACCGGCGCGTCCGTGGCCACATAAATGCACAACTCGGTGATCAAACCGTCTTCGGAGTTTTCGAAGATGGTGTAACCGAAGCCGTGGCGGACGACGTAGCTATTGCGGCCTGGCGCCGGTCGCGGGGTGGGAGACCAGACACGCCCCGTTTCTTCGTCCCGAAGATAAAGTGCTTCGCCGCTGGTGTCCGAGACCGGGTCGTTGTACCACGGCGTGAGCCGAAACTCGTGGCTATTTTCGGACCAGGTATAGGCCGAGCCGCTTTCGGAAACGACCGTCCCGAACTGTGCATTGGCGATGACGTTGACCCAGGGCGCGGGAGTGGTCTGGCTTTGGCCGAGGATGGTGACATATTCGCGGCCATCGCGGCTAAAGCCTCCGAGTCCATTGAAAAAGGCCAGATCGCGCGGCGCCGGACCGGGCATGGGCACACTGTCGCCTTGTGCACGGGTTGGCTTGAAGGCGGTGATCGCCACTTCCGTGCGGCCGCGTCGTTCGACTTGCTCGGCCAGCGTGCCGGCATCGTCGAAAAGAACCACACGGGCCACGGTTTGCAGCAAGACGCGATCCTCGTCCGACATTTGCTCGCCGCGGCGCACGAAGATGCCCCCAGGCTTGTCCACCAGCGTCGCTTCCGGGCTGGCGGCGATCAAGTCCATGATGGCATCTTGCAGCGTTTGCCGGTAAACGGAATCGTCTTCATTCCAAATAACCAAGTCGACAGTGACGCCCTTCAGCCGCCAGTAAGCATGTGCCTGCACCGCCTGGCGGACCAAGTCAAGGCGCGCACGATCGCGCAGGCGCACAAGCACGATCGGCAGATCGCCGGAAATGCCGTAGCCCCACAAGCCTGATTGCCCGCGGCGATTGCGCGCCAATATGCTCGCCTTGCGCGCCGCGGCGCGGAGGCATAAATCACCGACCCTGCCAGCCGACCGTAGGTCTGCGCGTCGGCCTCCGTGGCGTTCAGTTGACGCAGCATGATTTGGCTATGCGTCCACGCCAATTCCATGACGCGATCCGCCAAGCGCGGATCGTGGTATTTTTCCGTGAGGGCCGTGATGGCTTCGCGCGTTTCGGCCACGCCGGTGACCAGATCGATGCGCACGCTCTCGCGGGGTTGTAGACGAATGACGTGCCGAATGGCGACGATCGGATCGAGCACGGGGCCGTCGCTGCCCGAGAGCGGGCTGTTGCCAACCAGGGCCGCGGGCGAGGCAAGCGTGCGGGTTCGGCCGATAAACTGCATGCGATCCGTCTCGAAGGAGGCTTCGCCGATGGTGGTGCCTTGCACGGTCATCAGGTGAAAGAGCCATGGGGGGCGCTCCTCGGCCGAGCGCGGCCGGCGCGTGCAAAAGATTGCGCGGCGATTGCGCACCAATTCCGTTTGCACGAAGAGATTGCTGAACGCCGGGTGCGACAGATCATGTGCCGGCGGCGCCAGCACGACTTCGGCATAGCTGGTCACTTCGATGATGCGCGCGCGTGTCGGCGCGGTTGGTCAGCGTGAGCCGGCGCAACTCGACATCATCCTCGGGAGAGACGCTGATCTCGGTATGGGCGTCGATTTGCTCGTCGCGGCGACGAAACTCGGCGCGTGCCTGGGTGAAAATGGCCTGATAACGCCGCCCCATCTTGAGCGTAGGCTGCCAAGCCGTCGACCAGAGCGCGCCGCTGTCCAAATCACGCAAATAACAAAACATGCCCCAGCAATCCCGGGTCGGATCTTCGCGCCAGCGCGTCACCGCCAAGTCGCGCCAGCGGCTATAGCCGCCGCCGGCACTGGTGATGACCACGTGGTAGCGGCCATTGGAAAGCAAATGCGTCTCCGGCATCGGGCCGCTGGGGTCGGCATAGACGCGCAAGTTTCCCTCTTCGGCCGTCGTCGCGGCGCGAACGCCATCCGCTTCGGCAACGTGGGGAAACACCGGCACGCAGGCTTTGGGCACGCGCTCCTGCAACAGCAAATCGGTGGCCCGCATCATGGGATCGGCATCGAAGCGGCGCTGCATGGGCTTGTCCCGAAGCACATATGCCAGCGCCAGCAAGCTCATCCCCTGGTGGTGAGCCATGAACTGGCGAACGGTCACGCTCTGCGCTCCACGCGGCACCCGCGAGCTCGTGTAATCGATGGCCTCGTAGAACCCATAGGCGCCAGTTGGCCCTCCGCCGTCAAGCGAAGCATATTGCGGCACGCCGCGGCGGGCGCGATCATTGCCGCCAAGACGCACGCATAGGGGGCGATGACCAAATCCTCGGCCAGCCCGCGCTTAAGCCCGAGCCCGGGCACTCCGAAGGCGCGATATTGGTAGGTGAGGTGCAAATCGACGGCATTGTAGCCGGATTCGGACACGCCCCAGGGAACGCCGCGCTGGCGGCCATAGCTGATTTGCCGGCGCACCACCGCCTTGTACGTTTGGTCAAGCAGCGTGTTGGGATAGGTCGGCATCACCAGGAGCGGCATGAGATACTCGAACATGGAGCCGCTCCAACTGAGGAGGGTGGCAGAGCCGCCCGTGGTCGTGAGCATGCGGCCCAGCGCGAACCAGTGCTCCTGATCGAGTTGCCCCTGGGCGATGGCGAGAAAGCTGGCCAGGCGTGCCTCGGACGCCAGCAGATCATAAAAACTGCTGTCGAGACGGTGATCGCCGACGTTGTAGCCGATGGTGAAGAAATCGTGGGCTTTGTTGAAGAGGAAGGTGAAGTCCATGTCCGCCAGTTCCTGCGCACTGCCGCGCCAGTTGCTCGACCTCCTTGATGCGCTCGGCGGCACGCTGCGACGACAGTCCTATCGCCTGGCGCAGTTTGGCGAGCGCTTCGCTTTCCGCCTCGGGGCCGGCGGCCGCATCGCTTAGCAGCGTGTCGAAGAGAGGCCCAACCGCTTGCGGTAGAGCCGCCACGTCGCGCAGACTTGACGCGGAATCCAATCTGCTGAGCAATTCGCGCAACGCGGCGCGGCGGTCATCGGTGCCGGCGGCAGCTTGGCGTGCCAAAGAATCCGCGACTTGAGGGAAGTCCGCGTAGGCAGTGAGGCCCAGGTCGGCGACGTGATCGGCGCACGCCCGCTCGAAGGCGCTGGTCCACCAGCGTAGCTCTTCATCGGCGGCGGCAGCCGTCCATTCGGCGGCGAGGCGGCACACCCGCGCCAGACAGGGTCGCCAGACTGCGCGTGGTGTGCGGTCGCTCGCTCAGTTCCGCCAAAACGCGCTCGATCTGGCGTATGCGATCGACGGGCAATATCGGGACGCGCTCGATTTCTGCTTTTGGCGTCCCTCCTTGAGCCAAGTCCAGGACCACGTTCAGCGTCGTGCGCAATGCCGGCAAGGATTTGCGCGGGCGACACCTTGGCATCGATGAGTTCCAACAAGCCCGAGCGGAGCACCAGCAAATCGCCCATGAGGTTGCCGCTGTCGACGGTCGAGACATACAGCGGCGCCAAGGGCTTGAGCGTGCGCGTCTCGTACCAGTTGTAGCAGTGGCCGCGGTATTTCTCGAGGCGCGCCAGCGTGGCCAGGGTTTGTCGCGTGCGACCCAGAAATTGACCCAACGCGGCAAAGCCGAAATCATAGGCCGCGAGATTGGCCAAGAGCGCGATGCCGATGTTCGTGGGGCTGGTGCGCGAGGCAATGACCTGCGCAGGGTGTTCTTGAAAATTATCAGGTGCCAGCCAGTTTTCCTCCGCCGTGACGAAGACCTCGAAAAAACGCCAGGTTCGCCGTGCCAGCTTGTCCAGAAAAAGCCGTTGCACATCCGAAAGTCGATCCGGGGCAACCCCAAGCGGTAAGCTCAATCCCCAAGCGGCCACGGGAGAAAGCAACCATAGCGCCAGCAGCGGTCCCGCCGCCGGCCACAAGGCGGGCCGATAGGCCGCGAGGACTAAAACGCCGATCGCCAAGACAGGGCCGATCCACATTGAAACAAAAAACCCGGGCAGATCGAGCCGCGCGCGCTGCGGTGCGCTTCGCTCGATGTCTTCCATTCCAGCAACCGCTTTTTGCTCCATAGCAGCCGCACCAGCGTCCGGCAAATCGCGTCAACGCTGATGTACGCTTCGTATGGCAAAAACACGAGCGCAAAGAAAAACTGGGCGCCTTGTTTTCCCAACGCGACCGTCGTGTTTTGGAGATGCGCAAGGAGCGGCAAGTCCGCCGGTTTGCGCACCAATTCCCCCAGCACGCTCAAAAGGGGCACAACCCCAACGACGGCCAGCATGAAGAGGGTTACGCTGGTGCCCACACCGGGGTCGCTGATAAGCCAAGCGCCGACCAACAGCAGCAGCAGTGCCACCGGCACCAGGCTGCGCCGGAGATTGTCGAAGATCTTCCACCACGACAGCGCGGCAATGGGGTTGCGGACGAAACTCGGGGGCAGCGCCGTGCGTCAAACCCGCGCCCAAAGCCGCTGGAATTGACGGTGTTGGACCTTGATCGGGGCCCGCGGGAACCCACGGGAACAACCACCAGGCAATTTGCCAATCGCCGCGAATCCAGCGGTGGCGCCTGCTGACATCGGCCGGGTAGCGCGAGGGATAATCCTCGAAAAGCTCCACGTCGCTCAAGAGGCCTGAGCGAACGTAAGCGCTTTCCAGAAGGTCATGGCTGAGGATGGCATTTTCCGGAAAAGCACCGCAGCACGTCTCGAAAACGTGAACGTCATAAATGCCTTTGCCGACGAACGAGCCTTCGGCGAACAAGTCTTGATAAACGTCCGACACCACGCGCGTATAGGGATCAAGGCCCGCATCGCCGCCAAACAACCGGACGAACCAGGAGCTCCGGCGCACTGGGCAAGCTGACGCCGACGCGCGGCTGGAGGACACCATAGCCGGCCACGACGCGGCGCCGTCTTCGGGTCGTAACACCGGCCGATTGAGGATATGGGACATGGCGCCGATCATTTGCCGGGCTGCATCGCGCGGCAATTGCGTATCGGTGTCGAGCGTGATGACATACCGCACGGACGCCAGCTGACTGGCATCGCCGACGATCGGGGCGAACGCACCGGCGTCGCCGCGCAAGAGGGCGTTGAAATCCATCAGCTTGCCGCGCTTGCGTTCCTGCCCCATCCAGACACCTTCGCGAGCATTCCAGCGGCGCGGGCGGTGGCAAAGCAAGAAAGCATCCGGATGCTGGGCTTGATACTTTTCGTTGAGCCGCTCGATGCCTTCGCGAGCCAGGCGCACCAGTTCGTCATCAGGCGGCATCACTTCGCGAGGGGCGTCTTCCAAGTCGGTCAAGAGGGCGAAGATAAAGGTTGTCGTCCCGATTGGCAAGATAACGGACTTCAAGGTCGTCGAGCAGGTCCTGCACGAATTGCGGGCTGGAAAGCATCGTCGGCACGACGACCACCGTTCGATGCTTGGCGGGAATGCCGCCCGAAAAGTCTAAACGCGGCAACGGCCTTGGTTTGACGACGGCCGTTGCCGCCCAGATGGCAATCGCGATGCCCAGGTGCAAGGCCGCCAGCCCGAAGGGCACGGCGAGCAAAATAAGCGCAAACAGCGGCGCGTCCAGGTTGGCAAAAGCCCACAAATCCGGCCACAACGCCGGCGGTGATCAAGAGAATGCCGGTCAAGTAGAAAAACAGCGGAATCCGGGTCCCCACGCCGCTTGCCCAGGCACCGGGAGAAAAACGCACGCCGGCGGTGCGTTCCAATTGCGCGACGCCCCTGGTCGATCAAATAGTAGCCGACGTGCGTGGTGCGCGCGTGGGCGATGTCCGCGTAATCGGAGTTGGCGGCAGCAGCCGGCGCATGGTTGGTTGTCGACCGCGGGTCGCGCTGAGGCGGTGCAGCCAACAGGGCGGCGCCCTGGGCCAGCCGCATGGCGGCGGTAGCCACGTCAAGCTCCGCGGCCGGGCCGTGCTTGGCGACCTCCTCGACGACATGGCGATAGCGGTCCCGCGTGGCGAACGTCATGCCCGCATAGACACCCGCCGGGTCCCCTTGCAAAATCTGCTCGACGACGCTGTGTTCCTCGACAAATTCGCGCCAATCGTTTGAGCTCAAAAAGCGCAGGCTGTTGATGCTGTTGCCGATCGAAACTTGATCGGCCGCCTGCTCTTGGCCTTCGGCCAGGATTAGCTGTGCGGTGGTTTGGCCCTGTTCCGCGAGCCGATTTTCCAGCCAACTGTTGGCAAAGGCGAAGTAAGGACTTTGCCCTTGCAAGTGGCGCGTCATTTCGGCCAAAAAAGCGCCCGAAAGCGGCGGATTCGCACGCGCCATGTCGGCCATGACCAGAATGAGATCGGTCGGGTTCTGCTCGACGACCCGGACCATGCGTTCGGCCCAGTCATCCGCCAAATCGCCGTCGCGCCGGCCGGCGGCCACCCGCGCCGCCACCCGCCGCAGGTTTTCAATGAGGGCTAGCCGCAGCATGATCGGCACGGCCCACAATTCGCCTAACTTGAGAGGAGCGACTGTTTGATACGCCGCGATGAAGGCATTGAGGCTGACGGCATCGACACGCCCGTCCACATGCGAAATCAATTCCAAGGCGATGCCGTAAACGCGTGGGAAACTAGCTGCCGGGCCATTGCCCAAGCGGGGCAATTCTCGACTGTACGAGCGAGGCAAATGCCGTCGGGCCGTCCGAATTTGTTCCTCGATCAAGTAGAAATTGTCCAAAAGCCATTCCGCCGCAGGCGCGATGCGGCGTTTGCGATTGACCGCGGCGGTCACCAAATCATAGCAGCGAACGAGCACCGCCTCGTTTTCGTGCAGCCGTGCGAGCAGCTTGTCCGGCGCTCGCCCGTTGGCAAGCTGCTGCGTTGCCGCCAAGACTTTGGCGTGTCGCTCAAGCTGCTCGACGCTAAACAGGTCCGCGCGTAGCGGTCCCTCGTCCTTCGGTGCCAGACTCGCGCCGTTGCGATCTTGACGGAACAGGAGGCGTCCAAGCTTTGCGGTGATTGCAGCGATAGCCATAGAGAGGCATTCTATTTGATCGACAAGGAGGGAGTAGTTTTACCACGGAGTGCACGAACTCCGCGGATCGGAAGCATCGGCACGGCTTTTGCAAAAAAAGTACCGCTTTGACCCAATTTAGTTCGCCCAGAAAGGATCGAGTTCATGACCCGGCAAGAATTTCAAGATCGCTACGCTGAAATGACGGGGTTCCCCTGGAGCCAACTCGAAGAGTATTTGCAAGTGACTGCATGCCAATGCGGAAAAGCGTGCTGCCCCGGCTGGCAGATGATCACTTTGCCGACCCGCTTGCCGCCGCTGCGGATAAGCGTTTCATCCAATAACAGGATAAGCGCGCATGCGCTCGATGCCGATGTGCGCGGACGGCGCAACTCTGAGCGGCGCAGAACTGTGAAATCGTTTACAAATCGACTGTAATCGCACTTCTAAAGCGGTTTTGTTTGCCGCCATGGTTGACCAGTTCATATTCCCGCTTCGGTCAGCGCAGGTGACGAAACGTGTTTCCCCTGGGCGGGAATGCGTGTTCCCTTTTTGACAGCCGTATCCGTTTTTCGAGTCTTTTGGATTCAAATTCCTTCCCGTATTCGGCCCTTGGCTCATCTACGCTTCAAATACTCTCAATTAACAACGGCACGGCATCCGGTTTGCATTTGAACGCCGGTGTTCTGAATGGCAACCAACTGAATAAAAATGTCCCCCGGAATAGCGGTGGGAAACAGGGGAGAAAATCATGGACAAGAGAGCGGCCGACGCGAGGGACAGCAAGGAGATCACGCGGGAAAAGCTAGTCGATCTTCTCAATGAGGACTTGGAGCGCGAATACCAGGCGATTATCTCATATGTCGTTTATTCACAGGTACTTAAAGGCGCTCAATACATGAATATCGCGGCCGAGCTTGAGGTTCACGCCGGGGAGGAATTGCAGCACGCTTTGACGCTCGCCAACCAAATCGACTATTTGGGCGGGATGCCGCGTGTCACTCCCAAACCAGTCAAAACGTCCGAGAAGGCGGAGGACATGCTGCGCTTTGACCTCGACAACGAAAACGAGACCGTCCGCAATTATCGGCGCCGCGTCGCTCAATGCGAAGCGTTGGGTGAGTATGCGATCGCGGAGCACATCCGGGACATTCTCATTCAAGAGCAAGATCATCAAATCGCCTTGGCCACCGCTCTGGGGGTTGACGTCCCCGATGTCACCAAGCCCGATGAGCGCGCTTAACAAAGCAACGTTTGTCTGCCTCCACCCGGTAGCTTGGAGCCTCCACCAGGTGGCGGTTTTCTTCAACGAAAAGCGCTCCACGCAATAGAAGGGGAAAATCATGGCCACGTATCAACAGGAAAAGAAGGATTTGGGCAGCCAGGCGTCGAGCTTCGCCGACAAAGCCAAAGAGACCGCCGGTGACGCCGGCTCCAAGGTGAAAGAAGCGGCCTCCTCGGCCGCACAGAAAGTGAGTGATGCCGCGTCATTTGTCGGGCAAAAAGCGCAGGATGCCACATCGTCCATGGGGTCGGGCATCAAATCGTTGGGCGGCACGATTCGGGAACATACGCCGAGCAGCGGCATGTTGGGCTCCGCCGGCGGCGCCGTGGCCGATACCTTGGAATCGAGCGGGCGCTATTTGCAAGAGCATGGCCTGAGCGGCATCGGTGACGATCTTACGAAGCTCATTCGCCGCAACCCGATTCCCGCGGTTCTGATTGGCATCGGCGTGGGTTTTGTCCTGGCGCGCACCACCACGCGAAGCTAGCGTTTTTTTACGAACAGGCGGAAGGAGCCGTGCACGAAGTAAGCGGTCGAAAGCGTGCGTAAATGCGACCGATTACTGCGTGCGCGGCTCTATTTTAAACGATTGCAGCGCACGCTGGAGATACCCCAATGGAAACCGAAGACGCGATTCGCGAGCAGATGGAAGACACGCGCACCTCGCTCACCGACAAATTGGAAACCTTGGAAAAACAGGTCGCCAGCACGGTTACCGATGCGACCACCAACGTGGCCGATACCGTGGAAGCCGTCAAGGAGTCCGTTCAAGAAACGGTGTCCTCGGTAAAGGACACGGTGCAAGAAACGATCAGCGCCGTCAAAGAATCGATGCATCAAGGCGTCACCGCGGTAAAAGACTTTTTCGATATCCCGAGCCACGTGGATCATCACCCGTGGGCCATGATGGGCGGCTCGGTCGTCCTGGGTTATGTCGTGGGCAGCCTGGCCATGCGAGCGTCAGCGCCGAGACAGCAGGAGGCCGGCTTTTATCAACAACAGCCTTCGGGTCGTGGTGGCCATGCCAATGGGAGGAGCTCTAGTCCGAGTGCGCCGGCGGCGCCAGGATGGTTGAGCACATTCGCGCCGGAGCTTGGCAAGTTGAAGGAACTGGCGGTGAGTTCCCTCATGGGAGCGGTCAGCGACATTATTCATAAATCGGTGCCGCCCGATCTGGGCTCGTCGCTGGAAGGTATCATCGCCGGCGTCACCGAAAAGCTTACCGGTGCCAAAGTGCCTGCGCACAAGGACACCAGCGATTCCTATCCCCATCACCGCGAAGCCATGGTGGGGGACTGAACGTCATGCGCTTAGATGTAAATCTGGCGCAACGCTTGGATCAGCGCATGATTCTGGCGCCGCGCATGATTCAGTCGATGGAGATACTCCAACTGCCGCTGATGGCCCTGCAGGAACGCATTGATCATGAGCTCCAGGAAAACCCGGTGCTTGAGATCAAGGATGCCAATTCCGAGGAAGCACCCGACGAGCCGGTAGCGGAAAGCACGGCCGATCCGGTTCGCGAGCCCGAGGGGGCGAAAGAGGAAGCGAGTTCCACCGACCCTGATTTCGATCGTTTGGTCGAGTTAGGGGATACCTGGGCCGATCATTTCAACGAAGAGCATCGCTTTTCGAGCAACCGCACGGAAGAGATGTCCGACAAAAAGCATGACGCGCTTTTCAACATGGCGGCGCGGCCTCAATCGCTCCAAGATTACTTGAGCGACCAATTGGCTTATATGGAAGCGCCCCAAGAAATCCTCCAGCTCGCACGCTACCTGATCTCGCACATCGACGAACGCGGCTATCTATCGACGTGTGTGGATGAGATCGCCCACGGCCTGGATGGAGCCATCCCCTTGAAGCGCTTGGCTCAAGCGTTGGCCCTCGTGCAAAAGCTTGATCCGCCCGGCGTGGGGGCCCGAGATTATAAGGAATGCTTGCTTTTGCAATTGACCGCCGAGACGCCTTCCCGCGACGTCGTGCGGATGTTGATTTTGGACCACCTCGAAGACATCCAGCATAACCGTTTGCCGGCGATCCAAAAAAAAACCGGCTTTGATCTCAGCGCCATCCATGACGGCATCGAGGCGCTCAAACATTTGGATCCCAAACCGGGCCGCGCTTTTACTTCCGAAAGCGTGCCCTATGTGGTGCCTGACGTCATCGTCGAACGCACGGAATCGGGCGATTACGAGGTCAAGTTGCTCGATGATTGGGTGCCGAGCCTTTACATCAGCCGGCGCTATTTCGAGTTGTATCGCGACAAGCAAGCGGACCCGAAGACCAAAGAGTTTCTCAAACGCAAGATTCAGTCCGCTCAGTGGCTGATCGAAGCCATCGAGCAGCGCCGCGGCACTTTGATCAAAGTGACCAAGGCAATCCTGCGTCACCAGCAGGCGTTTCTTGAGGGCGGCCCGGCCTTTATTGATCCACTGAAGATGCAGCAGATAGCTGATCTCGTGGGTGTCCACGTGACGACCGTCAGCCGAGCCGTCGATGACAAGTGGGTGCAAACCGCGCGCGGCTTATTCCCGCTACGGCGTTTTTTCGGCGGCGGCACGCAGACAGCCTCCGGCGAAGACGTGGCCTGGGAGATCATTCAGCGCAAGCTGACGGACATCGTCGGGCATGAGGACAAGGAACACCCTCTGTCCGACGAGGACTTGGTCGTCAAGCTCGCGGAGTCCGGCTACTCGATCGCCCGTCGCACGGTCACCAAATACCGCAAGATCCAAAACATCCAATCGTCGCGCAAGCGACGGGTCTGGGACACCGCCGGCGCGGCCCATGACTCGGCACGTAAGCGATAAACATCACCACCCGATCTATTCCATTGCTAACCCCAAACGAAAGGATTTGCCATGTATCACCACATCAAGAAGCTGATGTACACGGTGCGCGTCGGCGAACCGGACGCGCACTTCGGCAACATGCTCTTGGAGCAATTCGGCGGCGCCAACGGCGAGCTCGCCGCGGCGATGCAGTATTCGATCCAGGGGCTCAATTGCGACGAGCCGGCTTATAAAGATCTTCTGATGGACATCGGCACGGAGGAACTAAGTCATCTGGAAGTCGTGGGGACGTTAGCGCGGCTTCACCTACGGCCCATGAAAAAGGCCGATGCCGAGGCAGCCGAATGCGATCCGCTAATCGCCATCGCCGGCGGCGGCGGGGCGGCCCTCTGCAATTCGATGGGCAATCCATGGACCGCCGATTATTTGAAGATAACGGGTGAGTTGGACGTGGACCTGCGCAGCAATATCGCGGCGGAAGCACGGGCCAAGATCGTCTACGAACGCCTCATCGACTTTTGCGAGGACCGCGGCACCAAGGAAGCGCTGCAATTCTTGATGACGCGCGAGATCACGCCATATGCGCGCATTCATGCAGGCCCTCGAAAGTTTGGGCAAGCCGGCCCTCCAGATCGGCGAAATTCCCCCCACGCCCGGCATCGTGGATCAATACTATAATGATTCCACGGGCACGGGCGACGATGGCGAAATTGACACGACCGGTCCCTGGAACACGGGCATCGAGGTGATCGAGTCGCCGGCTCTTGCTGGTTTTCACGTGGTGAAAGCCACGCCGAAGGAGGGCAAAACCGCGAGCGACGGTCAAGGCAAGCGGTCGAAAGCCGGCGCGACGACACACTGATTTTAAGGAGCCGCGCACGAAGTAAGCGGGGCATTTTCGCCCGTGAACCGCTTACTGCGTGCGCGGCTCCTTTAATCATGCCCCTAGGGGCCATGCACTCATGAGCAAGAAAGCAGCCGGCACCGGATCCTCATACCTGCGCTTTCTGATCGGTATCGTTCTGGCCGTGTGGATTGTTTACGCCGCCAAAGCGGTCATCGTCCCTTTGGCGCTGGCTATCCTGCTCACGTTCGTTCTCACTCCCATTGTCACGGCGTTTCAGCGAATCGGCTTGTGGCGCAGTGCCGGCCGTGGTGCTTACGGTGGTGCTGGCGCTCGGCGCCTTCGTCGCCGTCGGCTGGGGCGTCGGCATGCAGGTCGATTCGCTGGTGCGGCAATTGCCTCAGCACAAGGAAAAGATCAAGAAGAAAATCGACGACTTGCGCGGCTCCGGCGAAGAGCGCGCTCGGCAAGTTCCTCGAAATGATTCGCGAGGTGACCGAAGAGCCGAAGAAGAATGAAGAGCCGAAGAAAAATGAAGCCGCCAATCCGCACGCCGAGGCGGTGACCACGCAAGTCGTCGTCGTTCGGCCCGAGGAATCATCCAACTTCGAGAAGCTGATCTATGCCGTCGGGCCCGTGCTCGAGCCGTTGGCTACGGCGGGGCTCGTGATCATCCTGGTTATCTTCATGTTGAGCAGCCGGGAGGACCTGCGCAATCGCCTCATTGGCCTTTTGGGACACGGTCATCTCACGGGAACGACGCGCGTCTTTGTCGATGCGGCCGAGCGCTTGAGCAATCTGCTGCTGGCGCAACTCGTCATCAATATCGCCTTCGGCACCCTTTTCGGTTTGGGCCTATTGATCATTGGCGTTCCTTATGCTTTTCTGTGGGGATTTTTGACCGGGCTGTTGCGTTTCGTGCCATACATCGGCACCTGGATTTCCGTCGCCTTTCCCTTGACGCTCAGCTTTGCCTTGGCGCCGGACTGGACGCAGCCGATCATCGTGCTGGTGTTTTTCGCCTCGATGGACATGATCGTCGGCAACGTGATCGAGCCGTTGCTTTTCGGCCACCGCACCGGCGTGACGCCGATCGCGCTGTTGGTGGCTGCCGCCTTTTGGACCTGGGTCTGGGGCACTATCGGACTGGTGCTCTCGACGCCGTTGACGGTGTGCCTGGTGGTTTTGGGCCAGCACGTGCCGCGCTTCCGATTCTTTGCGCTGCTTTTGGGAGACAAGCCGCCGCTGGAAACGTACGTCAGCTTTTACCAGCGATTGCTTTCTCGGGATGTTCAAGAGGCAAAGCAAATAGCCGGAACCTACGCCAAGGCAAAGGGCCAAGAGAACGCGTACGACGATGTTCTGTTGCCGGCGCTGGTGTTGGCCGGTTTGGATCACGCCCAAGAGGGCTTGAGCGCCGAGGATGACGAGTACATTTTGCAAGAAACGGGGAATGTGTTGGATGCCCTGGATAAAGAGTTTGAAGCGCCGTCTGAAGAGGTCGAACCTGCCGCGGGCGCCGAAGTTCCACAGAAAGACCAAATTCCACCCAAAGCGTTGATATTGGCCTGCCCTTCGCATCAGAAATCAGAAGAGCTTTCTTTGCGAATGCTCGCAGGGCTCATGAAGGACGACAACGTCGAATTTACCATGATGTCGACCAAAACGCTGCCGGCTGATGTGGCTGATCGAGCCGCAGAGGACAAGCCGGCACTGGTTTTCATCGCTGTCATGCCGCCTGGCGGACTGGTCCAGGTGCGCTACTTGTGCAGCCGGCTGCGGAGACGTTGTCCCAAGCTGCCGGTGCTGGTGGGCTATTGGGGAAGGGTGCGGGACTATGACGCCCTCTTGGTGCGGCTAAGAGAGGCTGGCGCAACCTATGTCACCACGTCGCTGCTTCAATCGCGGACCCGCATGCGGGCCTTGTTGAATATCCCCGAGCCGGAACCCTCGTCAGCGTCGCCATTGACACAAGTGCCGCGGCCCGTCTCGACGGCGAACCATTGACGCGCTTGGGCGCGAATTGAATACAGGAACTCAAACTCTGGAGACGAAAAAATGCCAAAAATCTTGATTGTCGACGATAACGCGGACAACCGCGATTCGCTGTCGCTTTGCTTGCAGCAGAAAGGCTTCGAAGTTGTCAGTGCCCGCGATGGCAAAGAAGGGGTGAGCATGGCTCAATCGGAAAAGCCCGACCTGATTTTGATGGATTTGAACATGCCCGAGCTCGACGGCTGGGAAGCGACCCGCCTTCTCAAGGCCGCCGAAGAGACTCAAAAGACTCCCGTGATCGCGCTCACCGCGCATGCAATGGAGGGCGATCGCGATCGAGCTCTAGCCGCCGGGTGCGCCGATTATCATACCAAGCCGGTTGATGTCCCGGGGTTGCAGGCCCAAATTGAATCGCTGTTATTGGCTCAAGTGCCGGTCGGAGAAGAAACAACAGCCGACGCTGGGCAACCGATGGTCACACCGGCAGCCACCGGTGGCATTAGTGCGTAGGCCCGGTCGGTTGTTCGGTCGAGATCGATTTATTTTCTTCGCCGAGACCTTTTTCTGTACTTGATGAAGGGGCCGAACTCGGCCCGCAAGCGCCGCTCCCTCACGTCTTGATCCCCAGACGCGGCAAGACCCAGATTTGCAGGCATGCCCACAGAGCAATAATCCCCAAAAAAACAAGCAGTTCCATTTTCGCGCTTCCTCTACTTTTCGATTCCATGGGCTTGGTCGCCTTTGCTTTGATTGATGCGGACCGACTGTTAAGCTAATAGCAAGCGAGCCGCCATGTCAATGAGAACAACGAATGATAATTCCGCGGGATTCGGAACACCTCATCCACCAAGCCGCGGTATGACGTACTCCGAATCCCGCGCACAGCTACGCCAACTCGGTCGAGGTGCGCCGCAACTCGTGCTCTTCATGTGTCACATCACCACCAATCTTGCGCGTAATGCCGTGAAAAATGTTTTTGGCCTTCGGAGCCATTTCCGCAGGCAACGCATCGCCGACTAGCTGCTCGATTGTTTCCATCAGCTTCCCGAGTGCCAATCCTTTCAACTGCTGGATCTCCGGTTCCAAGGAGTGCAATGCCTCCATGACAAAGGACCGCGACGGGCCGACCCCATTGTAGGTCGCCTCCCCGGATACATGATCCGGCGGGAACCGATGGTCATGATTGTGGAAGGATCCCCTAGCTTCTGACACCACGGGCGCAAGCAGGCGCTCCATGGCAAAGCCTGCCGCGATCGAGACACCAAACGATGGCCAAGGATAAGCGCGCACCCAACCCGGGACATCGACGAGGCTTTTCACCGCCGTGACGCTGTCCTGCACCGCTTCCTTGGCAGAAGTCACAGCCTCGGCGAACGTCTCTTTTGCCGTGGTTACGGCCTCCTCGACGCTGTCCTTGACAGCATCCACGGTTTCTCTGACAGCTTCGATAGTGTCAGCGACATTGGACGTGGCCCCTTGCACTGTGCTGGCGACTTGACTTTCCAGCGTTTCCAACTTGTCGGTAAGCGCAGTCCGGGTGTTCTCCATCTCGTCCAGAATCACGTCTTCGTTTTCCATTGGATATTCTCCTTGAGACCTTCGACCGCCTTTTCGGGAAGCGGGTTGAAGGCGTCGAATTTGGCTTTTCCCGTATAAAGGAGCGCGCCACCGATGATGGCGAGCACGATGCCGACGATACCGAAAGCGACGAATTGGGCGCACGCAGGCCAGATATACAGAATGAGATAAGCGCACGCCATGCACAAGATCAGGCCTGCGAGAAAACAAACGACCACGCCTATCACGAGGGGGATGGTCGCCTCTTTCGTGCGCCGTAGATCGTTTTTCATTTCCGTCTGAAAAAGCGTTAGTTGCTGGCGAATGAGCGCCTGCGCGTCGTTGACTATGCCGGCGACCAGCGGCGTCAAAGTCGCGTTGGAACTTGTTGTCTGTTCTGGAGCCATGATCTTTCTCTCCTTTGATTCCCGCTTCGAGTGGGATATAGGCGGCCAACCGTTGCCGCACAAGAACTGAGAACCCTCCGCATGTTTGAGAATAAACAGCAAAACATATGCCCATCGGTGGCCATCCTCATTTTTGGACTGCTGGTGCCGCGTTGTGGAAGAATATGACAGGACGATACCCAAGAAAACGAAAAGGCATGCGTTTTGCATTTGCTTAACGCAGTGAGCCCAGTCAAACAATCAAAATAAGGAGGGTGTTCCATGGGCGTAATCCTGCTGATTATTTTGGCCCTACTGTTTCTCGGCGCTTTTCCGACTTGGCCTTATGCTCGCACCTGGGGCTACGGCCCAAGCGGGCTGTTGGGTTTGTTGCTCATTATCATCTTGGTGCTGTTGTTCGTGGGAACGATACCCTGGGGCTGGGGTCCAGGCGTGGTTGTCCGGTAACGAAGAGAGTCGAAAAAAAGCGACCGAGATGAAATCTTGGTCGCTTTTTTCATGCCCTTCCTGCGGCGCATTAGTGTTTCAGCGCAACATTCTCCTCACCCAGTTTTGCGTTTTGCGTGACTGCGCCTGGCCGCGGATGAACCGGCTTGCCGGAGCGCTTCTGATCCAAGCTCTTACGCAGCGCATCCATGAGGTTGATGACCGGCGGCGCTTTCTCGCGTGCGGGTGCCGTCAACTTATGCCCCGATAGCTTGGCCTCGATCAGTTCGGTTGTCCTCTCGGTGTAGTGATCCTTGTATTGGCTTAAGTCCACACTGTCCGTCGTGGCCGCGTCCACCAGATTGCTCGCCAGCTTCAATTCTTGTGCCGACACCTTTGGCTCAGTGCTTTCGTCTTCGAACGTGGCCGGCTTTTTAACTTGGTGCGCGTGATAAAGCACCGTCATGGACAACAGTTTGTCGAGGGGGCGCAAAACTACCGCCTCCTCATGTCCGCCGATGATGATCGTGGCGACCGCACAGCGATTCTTCTCTTTCATCACCTGGTGCAACAGCGCATAAGGTTTTTGTCCGGCCGGGCCGTCCGGCACCAGAAAGAACGACTTGCCGCTCAAATAGATGGGATCGACCGCCGCTGGATCGGTAAAGACGTCGATGTTGATGGACTCGTCGTTCTCGGCGCGCAAGTGCGAGATTTCCGCGGGGTCCAACTCGACATACTTGCCTTTTTCGTATTCATAGCCCGAAATGATTTCGTCTTTGGTCACTTCGCCATGCTGCGGGCAGACCTTCTGATAGCGTATCCGGCTGCCGCAGTTCTTATGGATTTGATGGAAATGAATGTCTCCCCCGCCCGGCACCGCCGCGTTATAGGCACGTATGGGAACGGATATAAGACTCAGCTTTAGAAATCCTTCCCAACTTGATCGCATGGCCATCTCAACACCTCAAAAATCTGGGACGCAAGTTTCCTGACCGGTGGCTGGGAAGGTAAGCATAAACAATAACCATGCCGGGACTTGCAGCTGACGCAAACCGTCGTCAGCTGGAGGCCGGTGAGGAAGCACGCTTCTCGCAATGAGGAAAAGATGTGCAAACTGCGCCGCTGTTTACTTTCCCTTTAACGTTGCTTAGATTTAGATTATTCGCTGTTTCCGCAAAGAGCCGAGTACCTACCGTCGAGGATTTCTACCATGCGCAAGCACCGTCTCGGTCCCCTCGCGGCACTATTCGCCGTCTCTCTTTTGTTGTCCGGCTGCGGCAAGAGCAAGATTTCGCCAGAAAACTATAGCAAGATTGAAAACGGCATGACGCTCGACGAAGTCGAACACGTCCTCGGCAACGGCACGCCGGCCAACGGCGACGGCTCTCTCGTGGCGGCGCAAGTCGGAGTTGACGTGGGCTCGGGCGCCAGCCGGTCATCGACCGTCGAATACATCTGGGAGAGCGGCCCCAACTCGATCACCGTCGCCTTCCGCGGAGGAAAGGTGGTCGCCAAAAGAAAAACGGGGCTTTAGATATGCAGCGCATTATCCGCGACCGAGCCCGCAAATATGCCTTTGATTGGCGCGACGAGCCCCTCTTACGGGTGCAGCCTGGCGAGACCTTTGAAGTCGACACATTCGACGCCAGCACCGGCTATTTCAAAACCGAGGCCGACCTCGCTGTTCCAGCGCCGCCGACCGGGCTTCGACCGCTCGCCCCCGTTGGCCAATCCCATCGGCGGCCCAATCTTTGTCGAAGGAGCCAAGAGGGGCGATGTGCTCATCGTGACCATCGAGCACATCGAGGTGGACGCCTATTCCTGGATCGCGATCGGCCCGCGCCGCGGTCCCCTCGGTGACTCGACCCGCTGGCCCGAGCTATCCGGCAGCTATACGACCAAGGTCTTCCAGCATCAGCCCGGCCCCAGCGGCACCACGCGCGACGGCACGCTGACTTTCAGCAACAAAATATCTTGGCCCATCACCCCCTTTGTCGGCACCTTCGGCGTCGCCCCCGACCGCGAGGTGACCACCAGCCTCGATGGCCAAGGCGAATGGGGCGGCAACCTCGACATCCGCGACGCCGCTCCGGGCAACAAGCTCTACTTGCCCGTCTTTCACGACGGCGCCCTTTTCTACTTGGGAGACGTTCACGCCAGCCAGGGGGACACCGAATTCTCCGGCACTGCCGCCGAGACCAAAGCCACGACCCGGCTCAAGCTCGACCTCGTGAAGGACAAGCGCGTCCCCTGGCTCCGCATCGAAAAACCGACGTCCCTCATCGCCGTCGCCGCCAACCGCCCGCTCGAAGTGGCCGTCGAAACCGCCACCTTCCACCTCATGGATTGGCTTATCACCGATTATGGCTTCACTGCCACCGACGCCTATTGCTTGGTCAGCACCTGCCCCGATTTCCGTATCAACGTTTATCAGATGTGCAAGATCGGCAAGCTCAGCTTCGTGGCCGGCGCGGAGCTGCCGAAGCGGTATGTGTTGGGCTGAGCCAAGAGCATCACGAGCCGTGAGCGGTGACGAGAGCTTACATGGTCGGCAGAACCTACGGGCGAATCCACCATTTCCAAGATAGCGCCAAGCCGATCGCGATGCCGATATTGTCGAAACCGACATCGTGAAGCTCGCCGGTGCGACCGGGCACATATTCCTGGATATGTTCGGTGAGCGTGGCATGGGCCATGAGAAAAAAGACGAAGAGCCAGCGCCAGCGGGCGGGGGCATGAAGCCAGCCGCAGAGGATGGCCATGAGGGCGTAAGCGGAGATGTGGAGCGATTTGGCGACGAAGTATTTGATATCTGTCAGGAAATCCACCATCGGCAGTTCTTTGATGGTGCGGCCCGGTGTCAGCAGGAGCGTTGTCCAGATGATGACATAGGCGCCCCAAATGCACCAGCGCGTCTTGCGGCTCATGGGCACGCCAAGAACAACCTGCCTATCCAATTCACTCGTAGTGTTCAATTGAGATTGGGCCCCATCTCCCGCAAGCGCTTGCGCAGATAGCGGTGCGGGCTGAGTTGCGCTCCTCGCCGTCAAGCGGCGTGCCCATCAGCTTTTGCAGATGCGCTGGCTGCGTTTGCAGGAAGAGCTCGTTGACCGTGGGAATCGAGATGTCGCCGAGCAAGCCGAGATTGACGCCCAGGCGCACGCTGGAAAGCAAATCCATCGTTTCCTCGCTCGTCATCATGACGGCGTTGCGCAGCGTGCCGAAGGCGCGCGAAACGCGATCGTGCAACGCCTGATGGCTTTCGCGCGTCAACGTCTGCCGCGCCTGGCGCTCATACGCGATGATCTGCGGAATCACCTCGCGGATATCGGAGAGAATGGTGACTTCGCTTTTGCCGAGCGTCACCTGGTTGGATATTTGATAGAAATCGCCGGAAGCTCGGCTTCCTTCGCCATAAAGGCCGCGCACGGCGAGATTGATTTTTTGCAAGGCGCGAAAGACCTTTTCGATCTGCTTGGTGAGCACCAGCGCCGGCAAGTGGAGCATCACGCTGGCACGCATGCCGGTGCCGACGTTGGTCGGGCACGCGGTCAGGTAGCCGAATTCCTCGCTGAAGGCGTAATTGACTCGGCTTTCGAGTAGGTCGTCGAGCCGGTCGATGTCTTGCCAGGCCTCGTCGAGCGAAAACCCGCTGCGCATGACTTGCAGGCGCAGGTGGTCTTCCTCGTTGATCATGATGCTGACGTTCTCCTGAGGGGCGACGGCCACGCCGCGCGGGCCATCGGTGTTGGCGAGTTCGCGGCTGATGAGCTGACGCTCGACCAGAAGTTGCCGGTCGAGGGTGGTCAGCGTGGGGATGTTCAAGTAGTCGAGGGTCGGGGCGAAATCCATCTTGGCGAGCCGCTCGCGCATGCTGGACTTCGATCTCCGCCTTTTGATGGCGCTGGCGCGATTGGTGAACGGGAACGAGGACAGGTTGCGGGCCAGGCGGATGCGGCTGGAGATGACGATGTCGCTCTCCGCGCCGGTGCCGCGCAGCCATTCCCCGCTATTTTGTGTCAGGCTATCCAGGTTCATCCGTGGATTCCTTTTGGCGAATCAAGTCACGCAGGCGGGCGGCTTCTTCATAGTGCTCCGCGTCGATGGCCCGCCGCAACGTTTGTCTTAGTTCCATGAGTTCGGATTGCAAGGCGGCATTGTCGACCGCATGAGCGGGTATCTTGCCGACGTGGCGCAAAGCCCGATGAATCCGCTGGAGCAGGGCGCCAGGCGGTCCGAAAGACATCATAATCTTGCGGGCAACCCAGGCGGCCCTCGGCCTTAAACTCCATATATTTTATACCGCACGCCGGGCAGGTCAGTCGAGCCAACTCGTCGGTCAAGGGGCCCACGTGCTGACCGATGACGGTCTGCAAGATCGCGGACAGATTGAGCTCTTGGTGCTTGACCAGCTCGCGCTTCTCGGCGCACTCCTGGCACAAATGCACCTCGCGCTTTTTGCCGCTCACGATGTCCGTCAGATGTACGGTAGCGGCCTGGCCGCAATCTAGGCAGTTCACGCGCGTCTCCCCTTCCCTGGTATTTTGCCATGTCCCAACCCGTAGGTTAGGTTTCCAACCTGACCGGATCGCATGTGTGCTCTGAAAATACCTAGTCCTCAAAGACGGTCAGGTTGGAAACCTAACCTACGAGGTTCACGCCTCCTCGAGCCGTCGAATACGATCCCGAATCTGGGCGGCTTCCTCGTAGTCTTCCTTGGTGACCGCTTGCTTGAGTCGATTGCGGAGCTGGAAAAGCTCGGATTGCGTTTCCTTGTTTTGCGGCAGGCGGCGCGGCACTTTGCCGGAGTGCCGGGTCTCGCCGTGAATGTTCTCCAAGAGGGGCAGCAACTCGTCGCGAAACGCCTGGTAATCGTGCGGGCAACCGAGCCGGCCCGTGTTGCGAAACTCGACGAACTTGAGGCCGCACTGCGGGCATTCGTTTTGATTGAACAGCCCCTCTTCGCCCTCGCGCGCTTTGAGCAGGCCCGCTTTGCCGGCTCCCGGTTTTTGCTGGGGTTCGTAGAGATATTTATTGGCGCATTGCTCGCACAGATGCATTTCCTCGAATTGATTGCCTTCGAGCACTTCAGTGATGTGCAGCGTGGCTGGGTTATGACATTTCTGACATTTTTGCATTGCCGTCAATCCACGAGAAGCATCTCGATGAGGGATTGAACGCATTGTAACAGGGGGGGGGAAAGCTGTCAAGGAAAGCGGGGCGGGGGCTTGCACATCATTATGGAGAGGATTTCTCGGGAGTAACCCCCGGCTGCACCGTCCGGGCGACCGCACGGAGCGAATGTTGGCCAAAGCGGTGCTGAAGCAGGTGCACGAGCGGATAAGTCAGGCGCGTCAGCCACCGGCCGGGCCTGGAGATGGCCCGCACCGTGTACCAGACACTGTCGTCACCATGGCGCCACTCCACCATGAATCGTTCTTCGCCGCACTCCATGTGGCCAGGCAAGGTGCCGTAGGCGAACCCGAAGCGTGACACCGGCCCTTGTTCATCGACGACATAAACGATCCGGCAAACATTTACCGTCCAGATGCCGCAGACCCGGGCCATGGTGCCAACTAAGGTGCCGTCTCTAATGGGAGCGTCGGGCCAACAAGCCTCAATCCATCCCAAGTCGAGCATCCGCCAACATCGCAGCGCTGCTCGCGCGATTTGGAAGGCGCCGCTACCTTGACCGAGGCAGACACAATACTCATCAAGCAGATATCCGGCAGGCTCGCGACCTTGTGTGCAGCCGACCTCGGGATAGCTAAGCGGCATACCGCTACAACGCTTGCGAAGGCGGCTCAGAGATTCGCGACTTGGTTTTTTGAGAGTCATCATGGTTCATTTCACCGCGCAGAACAGCCCGTACACGCCGAGGCCGCAGCGGCGCACCCGATATTGATGAAGGCCGGAGGCGATCCCGCGCGTCTGCATCGCGGTGCGCCAGCCGATGCCTTGCAGCAAGCGGCCCAGCGGATAAAAGAGCACACTGGCCAGGTAAATCCTCCGCGAGGAAGGAATGACGTGGGCCGTGATGTCCTGGAAATCCGGATTGCGAAAGCCTGCCTCGCGCAACCATGTGGCAAACTCGTCAATGCCCGCAACGTTCGGAACCGCCCAACCGCTCATCCAGCGCTCCACAAGTTGGCGCTCTTGGGGCGTCAGGGTGGTGCGTGTCAAGAAGCCGTCCGCGATGACAAGCCGGCCGCCCGGCCGGAG
Organism: uncultured Planctomycetota bacterium; assembly: GCA_963750865.1. Classification (GTDB taxonomy): domain Bacteria; phylum Planctomycetota; class Planctomycetia; order Gemmatales; family Gemmataceae; genus CAVVSQ01. The sequence continues at coordinate 177,463 of CAVVSQ010000001.1, read as the reverse complement.
AAGTCGCCAAAACTCGTCCAGCAGCGAGCGTTTATTCGGCGCGTAGCACGCGTTTTCGAGTGCCCAGACGACGTCAAAGGATTCACTCGGCAATTGTGTGGCACCATAGTCGGCCACGCAAAAGCGCACTTGGTGTTGTAAGCGGCGTCAGCGCCAATTGGCGTGCGCGTTCAATTTGCCTCGAGTGGATATTGACCCCGACGACCTGAGTGCGGCACGTTTTCGGCTAGCCAAAGTGCGCTACCGCCGATGCCGCAACCCGCGTCCAGCACGGTTTCTCCAGCAGTGACGTTAACCACACTGGCAAGCGAACGATTCATTCCCAGGACGGCGGCGTCATGGCCGCTGGTGTGCTCGTCATAGTAACCGCAATGAAGGCCGAAATGGCGGTCGATTCCCCAGAGCCAGCGATAATCCTTTTCCGTCTGATCGAAATAGTCGATGACATGCTGTTGTTGGGGCGTCATGGCTTGCTTCTCACGGTGGTGGAAGTTTTATTACGCCAAACTAACCGCGAACGCGATGAACCTTTAACACGAATCGCGTCTAATCGCGCTTCACCGCTTGCAAGGGGGCCGGTAAGATTGAATCAAATTCCACGCGGAGCAAAGTCACCATGAATATCGCCGTCACCGGACCGACCGGATTTTTGGGCCGTTACATCGTTCGCCAACTCGCGGGCGCCGGACATCGTTTTCGCTGCTGGTTTCGGCCGGAGAGCGACCGCGATGGTTTTCAAACCGTCGCGGCTGCGGTGGAATGGCTGCCGGGCCAGCTTGGCGACGCCGTGGCCGCGCGTGAGCTTGTCCGGGGCGCCGATGCACTGGTGCACGCCGCCGTTCAATGGGAAGGGCCGCGCAATCGTGGGCGCGGTGCGCACGGCGAGGACTCCGTCTTTTTTGGCGCCAATCTCACCGGCTCGCTGCAACTTTTCGAGGCCGCTGTGGAGGCGAACGTGCCGCGCTGCGTATATATCTCCTCGTGTGCGGTTCACGATGTGATCCTGCCCGATCGGCCCCTCGATGAAACGCACCCGCTCTGGCCCAACAGCCATTACGGGGCGCACAAGGCCGCGCTCGAGGCGTTTGTCCACAGCTTTGGATTGGGGCACGGCTGGCCCATTCTGCGCACTGCGGCCGACAGGCATCTATGGCCTGGCCCACCCGCCCGAGTCGAGCCGCTGGTACGATATCGTCCGCTTAGTGCAGCGCGGCGAGCCGGTGGCCTCGGCGAAAGGCGGTAAAGAGGTCCATGCCCTGGATGTCGCCCGAGCCGTCGAATTACTGCTGCACGCCGAAGGGTCCCTGATCGCGGGTCAGTCGTACAACTGTTACGACCTTTATGTCGCGGAGGAGACGGTCGCTCGGATCGCCAAGGAGCTGACCGGCAGTAAAAGTGAAATCGCGGATCTCAACCGTGGACCCAAGAACCAAATCGTCACCGCCAAGCTACGGGCGCTGGGAATGACTTTTGGCGGCGAACGGCTGCTGCGCGAGACAGTGCAAGAACTGGTGCGTGCAGTTGGACGATAGGATCAGCGGCATGTGCTCAGACTTTTTGCTACGTGTGCCAAATATTAAGCAAAGAGCGCGTGGACCTGGCTGCCGTGCTGGCGCGTGAACTTTATCGCCCTGCCCGCCGAAACCGCTTATGATGAGGGCAGCAACACCCTCGTGGCTCCGACCGCCAATGCCCGACACGTCCATCACATTCCTGGACCGCCTGCGCCTCCAGCCGGACGCGGAAGCCTGGCACCGGTTCGTGGACATCTACGCACCGCTGATCCGCGGCTGGTTGCGCCGCTACTGCGTCGCCGAGCAAGACGCCGAGGATCTGACGCAGGAAGTGATGACGGTGATGATCCGCCAGTTCCCAAGCTTCGAGCACAATCATCGCAGCGGTGCCTTTCGCAACTGGCTGCGCACGGTCACCGTCAACCAGCTACGGGCTTTGTGGCGGACGCGCCGCAAGGAGGCCAATGGCGATAGCGGCGTGATGCGGATGCTCGATCAGTTGGCCGACCCTGCGAGCAGCCTCAGCAAATTATGGGATCAGCAGCACGACCAACACGTCGCCGCCAAATTGATGGAGTTGATTCGACCACAGTTCGAGCCGACCACCTGGCAAGCCTTTCGCCGCGTTGCCGTCGACGGTGATAAGGCGAACGTCGTCGCCCAAGAACTCGGCATGTCAGTGAACGCCGTCTTGCTCGCCAAATTGCGCGTTTTAAGCCGACTGCGGCAAGAACTGCGCGGGCTGACGGATTGAGAGCGGCGAGCGTAGGTTAGGTTTCCAACCTGACCTGAAAAGTTTCGGTCAGGTTGGAAACCTAACCTACGGAAAGCTTCGCCCAATTTCGCTGACAGGATTTCGCGCGTGCGCATTTCTATCTATATGAGACCCCAACCTGCCTCCCCGGAGACTCCCATGACCGCCGTCGAATTGGAACATCCCACCGGCTCGGTTTTGACCGCGTATAGTCTGGGCGAGCTCGGCGAATCCGAGTTGGCGGGCATCGACGCCCACCTGGCCGAGTGTGAGGTTTGTCGCCAAGTCGTGGAAGGGGTAGCGCCGGATACGCTGGTGGCGCTATTGCGGTCGGCGGACACGGATGTCGTCAAGAGCGAGGCGCCGAAGGGTGCGACGCCGCCCGCGGCACTCAACGGTCATCCGCGCTACCGGGTCGGCGAACTGCTGGGCGTGGGCGGCATGGGTGTCGTGTACAAGGCCGAGCATCTGCTCATGGAGCGGCCGGTCGCGCTCAAGGTTCTCAATCGCGACCTCATCGACCGGCCCGCCACGCTGGATGCTTTCGCCGCGAGGTCCGCGCCGCCGCCCGGCTGACGCATCCCAACATCGTGGCCGCCTTTGACGCCGAGCAAGTGGACGATGTGCATTTCCTGGTCATGGAATATGTCGAAGGCGTTAGCCTGTCCCGCCGCATGCCGAGCATGGCCCGCTCCCCGTCGCCGAGGCGTGCGACTACATCCGCCAAGCCGCCCTGGGTCTCCAGCACGCCCACGAGTGCGGCATGGTGCATCGCGACATCAAGCCGCAGAATTTGATGCTGACGCCGAGCGGCCAGGTGAAGATCCTGGATTTCGGACTGGCGCGCTTCGTAAGTGAGGGGCGAGGGGCGTGGGACGAGGGGCGAGAAAAGAGTGGCGAGGGGCGAGTGGCGAGTGGCGAGGAAATACAAGAGGCAACGCCTGACGGGCATCAATCCTCGGGCATTTCGCATTCCTCTTCCGTCATCCCCCACCCCTCATCCCTCATTTCCTCGCCTCTCGCCCCTCGCCCCGCGACCCTGCTATTCCCTTCGCCGCTCACGCACTCAGGACTCACAATGGGAACTCCCGACTACATCGCGCCGGAGCAAGCGCGCGACTCTCGCGTCGCCGACATTCGGGCGGACATTTATAGCCTCGGCTGCACGCTTTACGATCTGCTCGCGGGGCATGCGCCGTTTCCCGATGGCAATGCGACGCAAAAGGTGAAAGCCCATTTGGAGCGGACGCCGGCGCCGCTGCGGTCGCTGCGGCGGGATGTGCCGGTGGAACTCGCGCGGGTGGTCGAGCGGATGATGGCCAAGGATCCGGCGGCGCGGTATCAGACGCCGGCGGAGGTGGCGGCGGCGCTGGGGCGGTTCGTGAAGCCAAAGCCGCCAAGCCGCAAGCGGTGGTTGGGATTGGCGGCGGCGCTTGGGTTCGTCGCGGCGCTGGTCGCGGGCGTCATCATTTATGTGCAGACGGATCATGGGACGATCACGGTCGAGACCAACGACGACAAGATCGCGGTGATGATCGAGAAAGCGGGCGGCGTCAAGATCATCGACAAGACCAACAACCGGGAGTATTCGCTGCGACCGGGAGCCCAGGAGGTGCCCGGCGGCGATTACCAGATCGAGGTGAGCGAGGCGCTCGCGGGGTTGGATTTCCAGACGAAGGAGTTCAAGCTCCGGCGCGGCAAGGAAGTGCGGTTGACGGCGAAGTTTGTGGCGAAGGGGGAGGGGCAACGCGAGGGGCTGGCTAATGTGCCAGATCGTAAACGTGCGGAGGAGCGCCTAAAAATCCTGCGAGCAATCGCCAGACAACTGGAGGCACAACACAAGAACGGCACGGCGCCCTTTGAAAAAGTGATCCAGGCAAAGCGCGATGTTGTCAAAGCGGAGGTGGAGTTGGCCGAATCGGAACCGGAACGCCTTAAAGCTCTCGAATCCTTGGCGGCGCTCGCCCAAAACGCCGTGGACGTTCGCAAGGTCCAGTTCGAGGCAGGGATGGCAACGCAAGTTGAGCTTTTGCAAGCCAAGGGAGAGCTTTTGGAGCGCAAGCGGCGCTGGAGCGAGAGAAGAATAGGGTGTCCTCGCAGGTGAGCGCGAAAGAAGAAGGCCCGCTGTATGGCGGCAAGCCGGCCAGCTATTGGCTGGTGCAACTTCAGGATGCCAATCCGAAGTTCCGCGCCGAAGCGGTGCGGGCCTTGGGCAACCTCGCACAAAAGAACAAGCACAATTGATCCCCGTCCTGATCGGTGCCTTAAACGACAAATCCAGTAGTGTTGGCAGCGCCGTGGTGCGTGCCATTGGCGCACTTGGACCTGATGCCGTCCCGGCGTTGCTGGAAGTTCTCAAAGAAAAGACGTCGCCAATTTTGCTGGCCCGTGCCGCCGCGCCCATTGGCAGTATTGGACCCGCAAGCCAAGGCTGCCGTGCCGCTATTGGTGCAAATGGTGAAATCATCTGATTGGAGCGTTCGCGCTTTAGCCATCAACGCCTTGGGCGGCATTGGGCCCGACGCCAAAACGGCGCTGCCGGTGATTGTCGAGGTTTACGGCACCTATCTTGAGACCGGTCCCAAGAATCTAAAGAGTATTACTGACAACCGCTTTGCCATGAGCGACAGCCTAGACTTCACGCAATTGGTCTATGAGGAAGTATCGAGAATTGATCCTTCAGTTGTAGATGTCGTGACCAAACAACTGGGTAATGCTAGTTTCCCACATGGCGGAAACTCCAAATACGAATGGCCGAGATTTTATACCATTCTCAGAAAAAGATACCTAGCGGGGACGGATGCTTCCTTGCCCGGCGGACAAAGCGCCGGCCCTGAAAGTTTTATGTGCTTTGGTAGGCCGGCCAACTTTTGGTTGCAGCAGCGGAACGACGCCGACGTGCTCCATAGAGTCGAGGCCGTTGCCGCTCTGGGTTTTATTGCTCAGAAGCACAAGGAATTCATACCGTTCCTGTCAGCTTCGCTCAGCGATAACAGTTACGAGGTGGCGCAGACCGGCATCGCTCGCGCTTAGCGATCTTGGCCCCCAAGCAATTCCGGCGCTGTCTGCCGCCCTGGACGACGCAGTTAAGAATCGGTCCGCAAGTACGTTTAGATATGCGGCCAACGCATTGGGGTGTATTGGTCCAGAGACGCAAGGAGGTCGTTCCAACTCTTGCTAAAGCGCTAAAACAAAACGAGTGGGGCGTACATGAGGGCTTACATTATGCTTCCATTCACGCACTAGGACAAATTGGACCCGCCGCCAAGACGGCGCTGCCCGGCCATGATAGACGCCTTTCGCGAAAGCTCAAATCCGCGGAGAGCGGTGGCAAGAAAGGAAAAACCAACGGGGCACGGCTGACAAGCGCCGGGCCCTTCCTCAGAAACGTGGTTGAATCTTTAAAACAAATCGATCCTGATGTGCCGCGGTTTACCCAAAGCGCTCTACGAGAACGGCGTATTCCGCGAGGGCGTGGCTCGCGCTTCGGATGAATCGATGAAGCTATGGCAGGAGACATACGAGGCGCTCAAGAAGAAGTATCCACCGCCGCTATAGTTGCCGCTGCTATCGGTGACAGGCTCCAATTTGGCGAGCCATTGATCAAAGAAAAGCGGACCGAGAGGCATTTAGCGCCGGACCTACTCCTGGGCGTCCGAAAGGTCGTCGGGCTCACTCAACAAGTTCAGCATTTCGACGAAATCTTGCGGCGGTGAGAAGTTGAGGGTGTTTTTCTCGATGCGGTAGGGGAGATTGGTGTAGTCGCCGTTTTGGTACCAATAGAGCAATGGACTGATCGACCCGGGTCCGTCACGTTCCATTCCGGCGACGATCGGGATCATCATTTGGATGGCTTGCACGACGCGCATGTCCGCGATCGGAAAGGCAAGCATGACGTGACGATGGGGAATGCCGACCAGGGTGCCGAACGGCCCGACGCAATCGGGATGCTCCTCCAGGAGCAGGGCATGGCTGGCGACGAAGAAGCTTTCGTCGGAAAAGAGCGTGAGCGTGATGCCATTGCCGAGATCTTGCTCGGAAACGTCGGGAATGCAGTTTTCCATGACGTTGGCCAGGCCGATGCGAAACAATTCCGTCTCACTCTTGCCCCAGGACCGCACTTCGTCGGGCGTGACGTTGCGGATGGAGGAAGGCAAGTCGAAAACCAGCGCCGAAATGGTTCCCGGCAACTCCTTGCGATGCAAAATCTTTTTGCGATCCAGTTCGGCGAGATAACCTTCGGGCCAGAGGCGAACGGCCAGCAGTTCGGCGACGCGCGTGAAGTCGTCGATGCGTTCTTCCAGCACTTTTTGCTCGCCATAGCTTTTCTCCAAAGTGCGGAAAGTGATCGCCGACGATGTCGCGCCAATCCTTGATTTCATTGCGGGCACACATCTGGGCCAGATTCAGAAGTCCGAGTTGATGCTTGGCCTTCGGTTTGGCATCGTCGACATAAACGACCCCGTCGCCCAGGGTGAAGCGCCGTTTTTGTCGCTTGAAATGTGCGGCCACGCATTCGACGAAAGTGCCATACTGCTCGGGAGTCAAGAAATTCGCCCACGCGGGAGGCAACGGGGCTTTGCTTACACGCCGCGATATTTTGTTCCATAGCCGGCGGAAAAAATCCATGATGCAATCTCTGGTCTGGATGATTGACGTGGGCGCTTTGGCGGCGCCTGCCCTTTCATCATACTAAAGAATCAGGGAGCTTACGCCCCCGCTCGCCATTGACCGGCACGGCGGTTGTATGGCATCTTAGGCGCTTTATGAGGTTTGTTAATGAATTCCTCCAAGCTAATCGTCGGTGTGCCCAAGGAAATCAAGGCCGACGAATATCGCGTCGCCATGATCCCGGTGGGCGTCTGGGAATTGACGCGTGCGGGGCATTCGGTGCTCGTGCAGCGCGGGGCCGGCCTGGGCAGCGGCATCAGCGATGACCAATACGCCGAGCACGGCGCTGAACTGATCGGAGCGGCCGAAGAGATATGGGCGCGCGCCGACCTGGTGATCAAGGTGAAGGAACCGATGCCGGCCGAATGGCCGCTTTTGCGTGCCGGCCAGACCGTCTTCACCTATTTCCATTTCGCCGCCGACCGCGCCTTGACCGAGGCCGTGCTGCACTCGGGCGTGACCGCCATCGCCTATGAAACGATCCGCACTGCCAATGGCGGCCCTCCCACTTCTGACGCCCATGAGCGAAGTGGCGGGCCGCATGAGCATTCAACAAGGGGCGAAATATCTCGAAAGGCCGCAAGAGGGGCGCGGCATTTTGCTCGGCGGCGTGGCGGGGGTATTGCCGGCGAACGTGCTGATTTTGGGGGGCGGCGTGGTCGGCGCCAATGCCGCCAAAGTGGCGGCCGGCCTGGGCGCCAACGTCATCCTGATGGACGTGAACGTCGACCGCCTCCGCTACATCGATGACGTGATGCCGCCCAACGTCACGACGCTCTATTCCGATCGCCACAACATCCTCGAATGCCTGCGCGCGCACCGACCTCCTTATCGGTGCCGTGCTCATCCCCGGCGCCAAGGCGCCCTTTCTCGTGCTTCGTGAAGACCTGCGCCGCATGCCGCGCCGCGCGGTGGTCATCGACGTGGCCATCGATCAAGGCGGGTGCCTGGAAACATCGAGGCCAACGACGCACAGCAAGCCGACCTATATCGAGGAGGACGTGGTTCACTACTGCGTCACCAACATGCCCGGCGCGGTGGGCCGTACCAGCACCTATGCGCTCACCAACGTCACCCTCCCCTATGTCATCCAACTGGCGGTGAAAGGTTTCGACAAGGCGGTCCGCGAAAACACGGCGCTGGCCCAGGGCGTGAACATCCGCCATGGCAAAGTCACCAGCCCGGCGGTGGCGGCGACGTTCGGATATCCTTGCGCCCCCGTTGTCGAGGGATGAAGAGCGTTTGTCATTTGCAAGCAAGTCCCGCCTTGCTAGGATCAAGGAAACAAGCAGTGGATGATGAATGAGCGCGATGGAATCAAACCCGCTGATGCCGGCCGATCTTTTAAAGATTCCTGGTGGTAAGCATTTTGAACTCGTTAACGGCAAGCTGGTGGAGAAACACCACAGCGTCATGTCGGGTTATGTTGTGGGAACACTGCTGTCTGCACTCGTGGGTTTTTGCAATTCGCGGCGAATCGGTCATTCCCGGCTTCCGATACAAGGTCGCGGATTTATTTCCAACGCAGGTTGTTTGAGTTATGTTGAGCGTCCAAGAAGCTCTCGATAAAGTTCGGCAGCACGTGCGGCCCCTGGAAGCACGCAGTTTGCCTTTGGGTACGGGAGCGCTCGGGTTGCCGCTTGCGGAGGACATCAAAGCCGATCTCGACATGCCTCCTTACGACAAGTCGATGATGGACGGATATGCGGTGCGGTCGGCGGACATGGCGACGGGGCAGGCGCAACTTCATGTCGTTGAGGAAGTCAGCGCCGGAGTTGTGCCACGACTGCCGGTTGGTCCGGGCCAGGCGACGCGTATCATGACCGGAGCGCCGGTGCCCGCCGGCGCTGATGCCGTGGTGATGGTGGAACGCACGCAGTTGACGGGTGACCAAGTTTCGATCGACGACAAACCATTGAAGGCCGGCGCCAACATCATGAGGCGCGGGCAGGAAATGCGCTCGGGCCAGGTGGTCTTGTCCAAGGGAACACGCTTGCGGCCGCAGGAGCTTGGTCTGCTCGCCACGGTGGGTCGGACGCAAGCGCTCATCCATCCGCGGCCCCGCGTCGCGGTGCTCTCGACGGGCAATGAAATCGTCGAGGCGCCCGAAGTCCCGGGGCCGGGACAAATTCGCAACGGCAACGGGCCCATGCTGCTGGCCCAGGTCGCCAGGGCGGGGGGCGTGCCGACCTACCTTGGCCGCGCGCTCGATAACCTGGAAAGCATGCGGCCGCTGGTGGCGGCTGGATTGGATGCCGACGTGCTGATCCTGTCCGGCGGCGTGTCGGCGGGCAAACTTGACCTGGTGCCGGGCGTGCTTGCTGACTTGGGCGTCGAAGCGGTGTTTCACAAGGTAACCATGAAGCCTGGCAAGCCGGTATTCTTTGGAATTCATCGGCGCCGGCGGAGTCTCCCGGCCTGGTGTTCGGTTTGCCGGGCAACCCGGTGAGCGCATTCGTTTGCTTTGAGCTCTTCGCGCGGCCTGCCTTGTGCGGGCTCATGGGATTGGACCTCGCCCAAGCATGGTGACGGCCACGCTGACCACCGATTTCCCGCACCGCGGCGATCGGCCGACGTATCATCCCGCCGCCCTAACCGCGCATGACGGTTGTTTGCAAGTGCGCCCGTGCCCTGGTTCGGCTCCCCGGATCTGCGTGGTGTGACGGCGGCGAACTCGTTTGTCGTTTTGCCACCCGGTGAAATTATCCACCGCGCGGGTACGACGCTGGAAGTGCTCGCACCGGATTTTTTCGTTTAGCCGCGCCGCGCAGCGAAAGCGCAGGACCCACTTGAATGGAATCGCTCTCATGACCATCGAAACGCATTGTGCTACCTGAAGCAACTCAATCCGGAGCGAAGCCAGCCTTCTCCGCGACGCCAGGATTCAGCGTGCCGAAGCCCTGGCTCGTGTTGCCGGCGGTGACCGCTTTCTTATTGTGCCTGTGCTACCAACCGATCGGTTGGGGCTTTCTCGGTTGGGTCGCGCTGACACCGCTTGTTTTGCTGGTTCGCCTGGATGCCAGGCCCCGGCAAATTTATCTCGGAGCTTACCTCGGCGGTTGTGCCTTTTTTTTCATCGTGCTCCGATGGATGACGGTCGCGGACTACCGCATGGTCTACACCTGGATCATGCTGGCCACCTATTGTGCCGTCTATTTTCCCGTCGGGTTTGTATTTGATCCGGCGCCTGGATCGCGCCACGCGCTGGCCGCTGACCGTCACGGTGCCCATTGTCTGGACGGGCCTCGAGTTCGCGCGTTCGTTCTTGTTGACGGGTTTCGCCTGGTATTATCTGGGCCATACGCAGCACGATTATTTGCCGGTCATTCAAATCGCGGACTTGGGCGGGGCGTATGCGGTGAGCTTCGTCTTGGCAGCGGTGAACGGTTGGTTCGCCGAAGTCTTGCTCGCTTTTCCGAAGGTTGCATGCCGCTTGTCAGCGCAAGTTGGCCACTCCCTGACGGTCGTGGCTCGGAACGCCGGAGGTCGCCGGCGGCTGGGATTCGTGCCACTCGTGCTTGGTGATGGCGACGCTCGGTTACGGCGGCTGGCGGTTGAGCCAGGATGCCTTTCGCCCGGTCCGCGTTTGGCGCTGCTCCAAGGAAACCTCGATCAACGGCTGCGCAACGAAGCCGACGCTGACCCGCAGCAGGCGCTCCACGCCAATCAGGAAGTTTTGAAGTATTACTGGCAGATGTGCGGCTTGGCGGCGACGCAGTTTCCCACGCCCGATTTGATCGTCTGGCCGGAAACCAGCTTTCCCTATCACTGGTATCGCCTGCCGCGCGACCTCAACAAGATTCCCGACGCCACCAAGGAAGAGGCCCGCCTGGTGCATGGGTTGCTCCGCGAGATGGCCAAGGATTCGAAAACGAACCAGCTATTCGGCCTCAATTCGCACGCGCTCGACGAGGCGGGCGGCGCAAAGCCAATACAACTCCGCGCTGCTGATGTCGGCGCTCGGGAGAGGCGCTGGGCATTTACGACAAGATTCATCCGGTTCCCTTTGGCGAATATGTGCCGTTGCGCGGCTGGTTGCCATTCATGGACCGGTTCGCACCCTATGATTTCGACTATGGCATCCGCATCGGCGAGAAGCGGACGCGCTTTCAAGCTCGGCGACTATCATTTCGGCGTCATCATTTGCAATGAGGACACCGATCCCTTTTTGGCCCGCAACTATGGCCGCGACGAAAGCGACGGGCCAGCCGTCGATTTTCTCGTCAACCTATCTCCAACGACGGTTGGTTCGACGGCAGCAGCGAACATGGCGAGCACCTCGCCATCAGCCGATTTCGCGCCATCGAAGCGCGTCGGCCCATCGCCCGCGCCGTCAACATGGGAATTTCCGCGGTGATCGACAGCAATGGCCGTGTTCAAAAGCCGCAAGAATTTCCCGTATCGGCTGAAGCCAAGGCCGGTGACCCGAAGCTGTGGGCCGTCGTCGAAGGCACCGGCGGGATTGCCGATTTGCGCCGAGCCATTGGGGGGACTTCACCAAAGTGCAAGGCGTCTTGCTGGCGACGATCCCACTCGATAGCCGCACTAGCGTTTATGCCTGGGCCGGCGATTGGCTGCCGAGCGGCTGCTGGTTGATTTTGGCCGGTGTTTGGGTTTGGCGCAGGTCTTCGCGGGCGGTGTAGCGTGGGCCGCGTAGGGTGGCACGCCCTGAGGTACTCCGAAGGGCGTGACGGGTGTTGACACACGCCCTTCGGAGTACCTCAGGGCGTGCCACCCAATTGTGGACGTTTTGTGGCTTGGCGCATCTTAACGATCCTGGTGCTGGCCTACGTTGGAGTGTGCGGCGTGCTTTGGCTGCTTGAGAATTCACTCGTTTACAGGCCCATGCAAGCACGCGAAGGTTGGCAGCCGGCCCCGATCGCGGACATCCAGGACGTGAACCTTGCCAGCGCGGACGGCACGCCGATTCACGCCTGGTGGTTGCCTTGTCCAGGGGCCGACGAAGCCATGCTCTATTGCCATGGTAACGCGGGCAATCTGAGCCATCGCGGCGGCTCCATTGTCAAGCTGCGTGAACTTTTGAAGATGCACGTCCTGATCTTCGATTATCCGGGCTACGGCAAAAGCGGCGGCCGGCCCAGCGAACGGGGTTGTTATCAGGCGGCCGACGCGGCGTATGCGTTTCTCACTGAAAAGCAACAAATCCAAGGACGCAAGATATTGCTTTACGGCGGTTCGCTCGGCGGCGGCGTGGCCGTCGACTTAGCCGCACGCCGGCCTCATCGTGCCCTGGTGCTTGTCAAAACATTTACGTCGGCCCCCGACGCGGGCGCCGCACTCTACCCCTGGCTGCCGGTTCACTGGCTGATGCGTAACCGTTTCGACAATTTAGCCAAGATCAAGTCATGCACGCGTCCGGTCTTCATCGCTCACGGCACCGCCGACAGGCTCATTCCCTTCGCGCAAGGCCAGCGCCTTTACGAAGCCGCCAACGAACCCAAGGAGTTTTTCGCTCTGGAGGGATCGGATCACAATGACAGCTTGCCGCGGGAGTTCTTCACGGCGCTGGGGGAGTTTTTGGGGAAGTATCCGTGATGGATGGAACCGCCGAATTTGGCTATAACGATAACAGCCAAGAGGGTAGAACTGGCCTTCACACCAGAGCCGAGATGATACGGACTAATGTCGTCGCCCCCCGTAAAAATGCTGACTTAAACAAGCTGCAAGCCGGGGATCGCCCCGTCCACGAATGGTTTCGCTTCGTTCTTTCCTATCCACCGCATCTTGTCCGCGACTACCTGCAGCAATTTGGGATAACCCGCACGAGCCTCGTTCTGGATCCCTTTTGCGGGACCGGAACCACACTCGTCGAATGCAAGAAGCACGGCGTGCCGAGCGTCGGCGTTGAAGCTAATCCGATGGCATATCTGGCGTGCGCCGTTAAGACGGATTGGACAACGGACAGCCGAGTCATGTTGGAGACGGCACAAACCATTGCCGACCAAGCTGTCCAGCACCTGCGAGCCGATGGGATCGAGGATGATCCCATGCCCCAGAACGCCGCTCGCTTATCCAAATGCACATCGATGTCACCAGAGCTAACCAAGCTCCTGCTCAGGGACTCCATCAGTGCGCTGCCGTTGCACAAAACGTTGATCTTGCGCGATTGCATTGGAAACGCCCCGAGCCAAAGCACGGACCACTTCCGGGTCGCGCTCGCCAAAGCGATTGTGTTTTCGATCAGCAATCTTCATTTTGGTCCCGAGGTTGGCGTTGGTAAAAAGAAACTCGATTGCGCGGTCATCGCACCGTGGCTTCACGAGGTGCGTCGCATTGCCGATGACTTGCGTCTGGTTGAAAAGAGCGGTCGTGCCAAGTGAGGTTCATAGGGGCGACGCGCGCGATATTGCGAGTTTCCTAAGACCTGGCTCGGTGGATGCAGTGATTACTTCACCACCCTATCCGAACGAAAAGGATTACACGCGCACCACCCGCTTGGAATCCGTGATCCTCGGGATGATCCGGAGCAAGGACGATTTGCGCAAGCTCAAACGAGGAGCTCGTGCGCTCGAACACGCGTGGCGTTTATAAAGCCGATAAGGATCACCTGGCCGTATCCGACCACCCGGAAATACAGCGCATCGCTTTAGCAATTGAAGCCCGCCGCCTGGAACTGGGCAAGACATCCGGCTTTGAGCGCATGTATGCGCACGTCACGCAACTTTATTTTGGCGGCATGCACCGGCACCTCGCGAACCTTCGTCCATTTCTCGCTTCGGGTGCTCGTTTGGCCTATGTCGTGGGCGACCAGGCCTCTTACTTGCGCGTCATGATCCGCACTGGGCAGATTCTAGCAGACCTGGCAGCATCGCTCGGCTACGAAGTCTCTGGAATTGATTTATTTCGCACGCGTTTATCGACCGCCACCAAAGAGCAGTTGCGCGAAGAAGTTGTCGTCTTGCGCTGGCCTGGGAAAAAGTAATAGCGATGGCAAAGAAAAAGCCGAGCCGATACGAGCAAATCATTGAAAGCATCTTTTTGAAGCATTACAAGCCGGGCGCGCGCACGGTTGCGTTTGATCGCACTGAGATTGTCGAGCAAGCCAAACGTCTAGACATAATTTTGCCGAAGAATCTGGGCGATTTGGTGTACACGTTTCGCTATCGCGGTGCCTTGCCTCAAACAATTCGAGACACGGCGCCGGCGGGAGAATATTGGGTGATCCGCCCAGCGGGCACCGCGCGTTACTGCTTTGCTTTATCCAGCCAACCGGTTATTTTGCCAAGCCCGGCATTGGCCGAGACGAAGATCCCTGATTCGACGCCTGGACTCATCGAAATGTACGCCTTGTCGGACGAGCAAGCGCTACTCGCGAAGCTCCGCTACAACCGGCTGCTGGACACGTTCACGGGAATAACGTGCTACTCATTGCAAAACCACCTGCGCACGAATGTCCCGAACGTCGGCCAAGTCGAAGTCGATGAGATTTATGTTGGCTTGGACCGCAAAGGCGCTCATTACGTACTGCCGGTTCAAGCCAAGGGAGGCAAGGACCAAATCAATGTCGTGCAAATCGAGCAAGACTTGGCGATGTGCGCAACCAAGTTTGCGTCCCTTCAATGCCGCCCCATCGCCGGGCAGTTTATTAGTGACGACCTGATTGCGCTATTTGAGTTCGTGGTCTCAGACGGACAAATCGCGCTTCTTCATGAGAAACATTACCGCCTGGTCCCTTCCGAGAAAATCAACCGCGAAGAAATAAGACAATATCAGTCGCGCTCTGAATGACACCGGTTCGGCCCCACTCGGTTCCCTCTGGTTTTGCCCTGTTTTATCTGCTATAGCCGGATCACGCTGGCATGAATGCCATTGGAAGAGAAAATTGGGAGGCGCCGATGAAACAGAATTGGCTGGCAGCCGCGGCAATATCGCTCATCTGGGCAAGTGCCGCTATCTCTCAAGAGACCGTATGGCAATTCCGCTGGCAGAAAGATCAGATTTTCACCTATCAGGCCAAGCATAAGACCAACGTCGAGGAAGTCGCGGACAAGGCCAAGGTCACCTCGGCATCGAAGCTCAGTGTCACCAAACGCTGGCGTGTGCTCGATGTGGATGCCAAGGGGGCGGCCACGCTGGAGCTATCTCTGGCGGCCATGCGCAACGAGCAGACCACGCCGAGCGGTGAGATATTGTTGTTCGACTCGGCTGAGCCAGACAAAGGGACACCGGAACTCAAGGCGCAGATGAGCAAGTTCATCGGCACGCCGTTGGCACTATTGCGCATCGACAGCCAAGGGCGTGTTTTGGAAGTCAAGCAGGGCTCGGCCAGTCGCTATGAGGCGGAACCGCCGTTTGTCGTGGTGTTTCCGGCCGTCGCGGCCAAGGAAGGGCAGGCGTGGCTTCGGCCTTTTAATCTGACGCTCGACCCGCCGTATGGGAGTGGCGAAAAGCTGGAAGCCACCGAGCGTTATCAATGCACCAGACTCGCGGGGGGCAAGGCCACCTTGACGGTCGCCAATCAAATCAAGGCCATGCCTGAAAACACGAAAGATCAGGTGCCGCTCGTTCAGAAGTTGTCCGAAGGCCACGTCACCTTTGATTTGCAGGCCGGCCGACTCCTCGATGTGCAACTCAACATCGATCGCATGCTGCTCAACCATCGCGGCGAAGGCAGCAGTTATCATTTCCAAAGCTGGTTCAGCGAGCAATTGGTTGACGTGAAGTAGCGCGGATCGCGATTCACGGCACTTTCAGCGTGTCGAAGATGCGCTGCAACAGTTGCTCGGAGGTGATCTCCTCCGCCTCGGCCTCGTAGGTGATGCTCAGCCGATGGCGTAAGACATCGTAGCCGATGGTCTTGATGTCCTGGGGCGTCACGTAGGAGCGCCCCTCCAAAAACGCTTGCCCGCGGGCGCCGCGCGTCAAGAAGATCGTGGCCCGCGGACTGGCGCCATACTGGATAAAGGGAGCGATATCCAAGCCGCAATCCGCCGGGCGGCGGGTGGCGTGGACAATGTCAACGATGTACCGTTTGATCTTGTCGTCGATGTAGATTTCATCGATCACTTTGCGCAGCTCGAAGATGTCCGCAGTCGCCAAAACGGGGTCGATGTGCACATCCGGGTCGATCACCGACATGCGTTCCAAAATAGCCAGCTCCTCGTCCTTGGAGGGATAAGTGAGCTTGACCTTGAGCATGAAGCGATCGACTTGCGCCTCGGGCAAAGGATAGGTGCCCTCTTGCTCGATGGGATTTTGCGTCGCGAGGACTAAAAACGGCTGCTCCAGGGGATAGCTTGTCTCGCCGATCGTCACCTGTTTTTCCTGCATGGCTTCAAGCAGGGCGCTCTGCACCTTGGCGGGCGCCCGGTTGATTTCGTCGGCGAGCACAAAGTTGGCGAAGATCGGGCCTTGCTTGATCGAGAACTCGCCGGTGCGCGGATTGTAAATCTGGGTGCCGATGACGTCGGCGGGCAACAGGTCTGGCGTGAACTGGATGCGGTGAAACTGCAGGTGCAAGCCCCGAGCGACCGTGCGCACCGCCAGCGTCTTGGCTAGACCCGGCACCCCCTCGATCAGGATATGGCCGCCGGTCAAGAGACCGAGCAGCAAGCGATCGACCAAATCGCGCTGGCCGACGATGACGCGACCCACCGCTCGGTAGAGCGGATCGAGCTTGGCGCCATGTTCTGGACGTGTTTGTCGCGCTCGGCTAGGTCAGTCATGCCCGTCCTCGTTTTTTACCTTTTGCTCAAGCCAGCATGTGTTTGTATAATAGTCGCTTTGCCTTTTACTCACCACGCGCCACACGCCACTCGCCCCTAGTTTATGGAGTTGCCATGCGTCCCAATCCGGTCAAACGTGCCCTGCGTGAAGGCAAACCTTCGGTGGGCACCTGGCTATCGCTCGGCAGCATCACGGCGGCGCGCTTCTTGGCGCGGGCCGGCTTCGACTGGCTGACAACCGATATCGAGCATAGCCTGGTCGATTGGGAGACCGCCACGCACATGTTCGCCGCCATCGCGGACGCCGGCTGCACTGCGCTGGCGCGCGTGCCGGCCAATCGGCACGATCACATCAAGCGCGTGCTGGACAACGGCGCGCACGGCATCGTCGTGCCCATGGTCAACACCCGCGCCGAAGCAGAGGCGGCCGTCGCGGCGGCACTGTATCCGCCGCAAGGCAATCGCAGCGTCGGCGGCAGCGTGCATGCGCTCAATTTCGGCACCAGTGCCAACGATTATTTCGCCCACGCCAACGACGAAGTCATCATCGTGCTGCAATGCGAGCACATTCTTTCCGTCGAAAATGCCGACGCCATATTCTCCGTGCCCCGCATTGATGCAATTTTCGTCGGCCCCAACGATCTGGCGGCCAGCATGCGCAGCAAGGACGGCAAACCGCCCAGCGGCGAAGCCACCAAAAAAGTGCTCGATCACATCTTGGCGACTTGCAAAAAGCACAAAGTCCCCGCCGGCATTCATTGCGGCTCGGCCGACGAAGTCAACGCACCGCGCCGACGAAGGCTGGCAATTCATGGCCATCACCAGCGAACTGAAGATGATGCTCAACGGCGCCGCCGCCGAAGTGCAAAAACTCGGCAAAGGTGCGGTTAAGCCAGAAATGGCGAAGTATTAATTGCCTTGCAATTGCTCGCGGAGCAACGAAGTGAAAGTTGCCAGCCCGTTTTCCTCGAAGGCAGCTTCGATGCATCCTTGAGCCGCTGGTTGGCGGTTTGCAACAGCACCCATTGCGCCGCGTCCGGGTGATCCGGCGGCGGCCGCCGCGCTTCGTGGGAAAAGGCGTCGTGGGTATCGACCATGGCGACCCAGACATAATCGCCGCCGCGCTGGACCGGTTGCAGGCGTAGCTTGAGATGAGGAAAGCCGCTGCTTCCCAGACGCAACTCGTATCCCGGCGGTTGTCCGTCCTTATTGCATAGGATCTGGCATATTCCGGCTGCCTCGGGAGCTGGCGGCAAATAAGCGGTGATCGGCTTATCACCGG
This sequence comes from uncultured Planctomycetota bacterium, assembly GCA_963750865.1. Lineage (GTDB taxonomy): Bacteria > Planctomycetota > Planctomycetia > Gemmatales > Gemmataceae > CAVVSQ01. The sequence goes on along the minus strand of CAVVSQ010000001.1, from coordinate 159,556 downwards.
GAAGCTCCCAATAAAAGCGTTTTTCGCCGGGATTGACGACGGCCCCTCCGAATACGCGAGGTCCATGAAAATCCGGCACGCTCGGCTGAGCAGTGAAGTGGTGAGCGGCTGCATCGCAACACATTCTCGGTTTATGAACCCTCAGTGTTTCACTTTCACCGGCACTTGTCAACACATGCCCGGCAAGCGGGGGGCGTAAGCCCCCTGATTCTAATACCCATCATCCAAATCACGGCCGGCGCGGCACCACTGTCACATTAATCAACCGCCCTTCCGGCTCGCTGAGATCAACGAGTTGCGGCTCGTCCGTGACGGCTATGCTCTCATTGCCAGCCAAATCGCGAACGCGCAAACGCATATAAACTGCCACCGGCAAATGGTCGGGCAGTTGCCAGGAATAGCGTCCGTCGTTGGGTATCGAATCGGCGATCTTATCCCAGGGTCCTTCGCCGCTTTTCCGCCCATTCCAACGTGATGGGGTTGTTGGTCAGATTGTCGTCCCGCGCGGTCCACTTGAGCACCAGCGCATTGGTGTGCAGTGGATCGGGACTCGGCGCGAACAACTTGGCCTCCGGAGGCGTCGTATCGACCTCGACGAGGATTTCTGGAACGTCGCCCGCCTTGGGTGGCGCCTTGCCCAAGCCGGCGCGGCTTTTGACGACCAGAATGAACCCGTAGACGCCTTTGCCGGGAAGCTCCACTGTTCGCTGATTATGTCCGTTCTGCGTCGAGCCCGCGGCGGCCGGATCAGTCGCGTACAGTTCCCAGCTTTGCCCGTCGTTTTGCGTCCACCATAAATCGACACTGCCGATACCCGACTTGCCGACCTTGGCCAACTCGTATTCGAGCACGACCTCCTGGTGGTTGACATACCTCCGCGGAGGCAATTTGCGGATCGCGCTGACCGGCACCACTTCTGGAACAGGCGGCGCCACCGGCGGCGGCTTCGGCGCGGCCGGGGCCTGGGAGGTGGCCACCACCTTGTCCACCGGCTCGATATTATTGTGCCGCATTGCCCACCGGCGACCAGTTACGGGTCGGCTGCACTTGGTGCTGCGTCGTCTCCTGGGGCAAGGGCGGCGGCAACGGCGTCGCCGTGGATGTTCCGAATGTCGGCGGCGGCGCCGGCGCCGGCAATACGGGCGGCACCGCCATCGTCGGCGCCGCGGCTGCACCAATTCCGGCGACACTGGAATTAAAGCTCACGGCGCGGATGTCGCCCGCGACTTCCGCCACACCGAACGATTGATTGCCAGCCAAGTCACGTGCAACCAACCTCACCACGACTGGCCCCGCAGTCGGTGGCCGAAATCGCACCTGACCTGTCAATCCGGGAACTGCTTGAACACGCGTCCAAAACGAGAGATTGTCCTTGGGCTGATACTCGAGTTGAAAATTCTGCACATCGAAATGATCTTCCAGAATTTCCCAGGCCACCGCGACTTCCTCGCCTTGGCGCTGGGCGGTGCACGAGCGAACCACGGGCTTCATGGTGTCGATGACGAACTTGAGGTGCGGCGGCCCTTGCTGGATATTGTCCGGCTCTTGCTTGCCCTGGCGATTGATGACGGCAACCTTGAGCCAGCAGATACCGTCGTTGCGTGCCTCGAATAGGAACTCGTTTTTATCTGGTTTCACCGACGCGACTTGTTGATAAGTGCGGCCTTGATCCCAGGAAGCGAATAAAAGGATCTCGCGCAGTTCGCCGCGCAGGGTGTCTTGGAAATTGATGGGGATGCGCAAAGCACGCAGATTTGTGTATTGCAGGTCCGTGGGGCCTTGACCGAGAAACAGACTTGCCAAAGCCATCGCCAGTGCTGCCATGCTTTCTCCTTGGCTTTGCGGCTATTGAATTGGCGCTGCCAATCTCTCAGGTGCAAGGGTGCCACGGGTAGCTTGTCTGCCCCTGCGAACCCATGGCAACCACCGCCAGAGCGCGGACCGATAGAATAACGGCTGTTAAATAGCATCGGTTGTGCGTGCGCAACTTGAGGTTTTTTCCGCGAATCCCAAAAACCTTTAAAGATTGGTCAACCGGCAACCGGGCGGCGAGGGTGGCTCATGGAACCAGGCGATCTGCGGGAGTTGCTCGAACAAGTGCGGACGGGGACATTGAGCATCGACGGCGCTTTCGCGCGCCTGGATAAGCCGGTTGAGATTAACTTGGGCTATGCCCACGTCGATCTTCAGCGCCGTCAGCGGTGCGGCTTTCCCGAAGTCATCTTTAGCCAGGGTAAGACGAGCGAATGGGTGGAAGGAGTTGTCCGCCAACTGCTCGCCGCCGGCCAAGATTGCCTGGCCACCCGCGTCAGCGATGAACAGGCGGCGATGCTCGCCTTGCATTTTCCCGAGGGGCAACAAGATCGGGTCGCCCGCACCTTTTGGCTGCCCCAACAGCCGCGTCCGGCCACCGTGGGACGCGTTGTCGTCATCACCGCCGGGACGAGTGATTTGCCGGTGGCCCGAGAAGCGGTCGTCACCGCCCAGGCGCTGGGGCGGCAGTCCACTTATTGGCGGACGTTGGCGTCGCGGGGCTGCATCGTCTGTTGCGGCATCACCAGGAATTTCAAGGCGCCGACGCCATCGTCGTCGCCGCCGGCATGGATGGGGCATTGCCAAGTGTCGTCGGCGGCCTGGTCGATTGCCCCGTGATCGCGGTGCCCACAAGCGTCGGTTACGGCGCCGCCTTTCAAGGGTTGGCACCCCTCTTAACCATGCTCAACGCCTGCTCCGCCAATGTCGTGGTGGTCAACATCGACGGCGGCTTTAAAGCGGGCTACGTAGCGGCGTGATCGCCCGGCGATCGGCCTATCAAGCCACGCCATGAGCGTACTCGCGAATGGCGTCGGGTGGCACGCCCTGAGGTACCCCGAAGGGCGTGGGCTTCGGGCCAGACCACGCCCTTCGGGGTACCTCAGGGCGTGCCACCCCGCCCATCGCTACGCCAATCTCACGTCGCCGCCGTCAATGTCCCTTCCAACGTCGGAATCGCCGCCGACAATACGTCCTCGATGCGCGTGGCGAACACGAACTCCATCTCCTGGCGCACGCTTCTCCGGAAGCTCGACCAGGTCTTTTTCATTGGCGCGCGGCAGTATGACGCGGCGCAGGCCGGCGGCGCGGGCCGCCAGCACCTTTTCCTTGACGCCGCCGATCGGCAACACCAACCCCGAGAGCGTGATCTCGCCGGTCATGGCGGTATCGCCGCGCGCCGGCCTGGTGGGTGTAAGCCGATGTCAAGGCGCTGACCATCGCGACTCCCGCACTGGGACCGTCCTTGGGCACGGCGCCGGCAGGAACGTGAATATGCACGCCGGAAGTGCGGAACAACCCGGCATCGATGCCCATCTCCTCGGCGCGCGACCACAAATAACTTCGCGCCGCCTGCGCCGACTCGCGCATGACTTCGCCAAGCTGGCCCGTTAAACGCAACCCATGCGCGTGCGGCAGCAGTGTGGCCTCGACGTATAAAACTTCACCCCCCGCTTCCGTCCAGGCGAGCCCCGCGACCACGCCGGGCGGCAACTGCGTGCGTGCTTGCTCCTGAAAGAAGCGTTCCGGCCCCAGCAAATCCGCCAAGTCGCGGGCGTTGACGACGACCGGATCGGTTTGCACTGCGCGAAGCGAAAGGCCACCTTGCGGGTAATCCGGCCGATCGACTGCTCGAGTTGCCGTAAGCCCGCTTCGCGCGTGTAGCGCCGAATGATGACGCGAATCGTCTCATCGGGAAACTGCACTTGTTCGGCGGTCAGCCCCGCTTGGCTCAACTGGCGCGGCACCAGATAGCGCCGCGCAATTTCCATCTTTTCCTCGGCGCTGTAGCCCGACAGCCGCAGAACTTCCATGCGATCCAGGAGCGGTCGGGGCACGGTGTCGAGCGCATTGGCCGTGGTGATGAAAAACACCCTCGACAGATCGAAGGCCAGGTCCAAATAGTTGTCGCGAAAGTAAATGTTTTGTTCCGGATCAAGAACTTCGAGGAGTGCCGCCGCCGGGTCGCCGCGATAGTCATGGCCGAGCTTGTCCACCTCGTCGAGCATCATCACGGGGTTGTTGACGCCGGCCCGCCGAATGGCTTGCAAAATGCGGCCCGGCATGGCTCCGATATAAGTCCGGCGGTGGCCGCGCAATTCCGCTTCATCGTGTAGGCCGCCGAGACTGACGTGCTCGAATTGACCGTCCCATGGCACGCGCGATCGACTGCCCGAGCGACGTTTTGCCGACTCCCGGCGGTCCCACCAGACATAGGATCGGCGCCTTCGCCTTGGGATTGAGCTTGAGCACGGCCAAGTGCTCCAGAATGCGCCGCTTGATTTCCTCCAGGTCGAAATGATCCTCGTCCAACACCTGGCGGGCGCGGTTAAATCGAGGGTTTCCGTGGTCGCCTTGCGCCACGGCAATTCCAAAATAAAGTCCAAATACGCCCGGATCACCTGGTAATCCGGAGCGGCGCGGCGGCAAGCGCTCCAGCCGGCCCAGCTCACGGTTGGCTTCCTTGCGCACCTCCTCGGGCAAGTCCGCCTCTTGAAGTTGTTGCCGCAACATGACCGCGTCGGCTTTTTCGGGCGTTTGCTCTCCCAGTTCCTCCTGGATGGCCCGCAGTTGCTGGCGGAGCATGTATTCGCGTTGATCCTTGCTAAGCTCGGTCTGAACTTGGCTGGTGATCTTTTGCCGCAGCTCCAAAACCTGCGTTTCATGGTTCAAATAATCCAGCAAGAGCCGCAACGCTTCGCGCGGCTGGTCGCTTCGAGGAGCGCCTGCTCGCGGGGCACATCCAGTCCGAGCATGGAGCCGATCATATACACGAAGCGGAGCGGATCGCCCGCCTGGGCCGCCAATTGCTGCACGCTGATGGGCGCCTCGGTCTGGGCCAACTCGACGACCTTCTGCGCCTGGGCCACCGCTGCGCGAAGAGCGCCTCCACCTCGGTGCCGCCGTCCTCGGGCAACGGGACGGTCTGCACGCGTGCTTTGAGGAACGGCTCGGTTTGCTCGAAGCTCACGATCTCGATGCGTTCCAGCCCTTGCACCAGGATTTCGACGGCCTGCTCGGCGCGGGCCATCTTCTTGATGACCGCGCGGTGGCGATGCGATATAAATCCGCCGGCGCCGGTTGATCCTGGGCCGCATTTTTCTGGGCGACGATGATTAGGGCCTTTTCCTCGTGCGTCAGCGCCGCCTCGATCGCGGCCGCTGACTGCGCCCGCCCTGCCGTCAAGGGCAGGAACATATAAGGAAGCAGCACGGTGTTTTTCACCGGCAAGACCGCCAACGACCAGGAGACGACAGGGCGCGGGTTCAGTCTCATGAGCGTCCTCCAAGCGGATGCGCACCAACAACATGCCGTGGCGATGCTCGGCATCGATGCGGCGCGTGCCCGGCATCCATTGGCAATTCGATGGTGCGCTCGAATTGGCTGTAGGAAATCTCCATCTGATAACACTGACAGCATTCTTCCAAGCAGAAGTCGCGCCGGATGCCGCGCACGCTGAGCCGATTGCCGCGCAGCGTCAGCGTTACCTCCTCGGGTCGCACGCCGGCGAGGTCGAACTTGACGAGCCAGCCATGTTGGGTGCGATAGATGTCGGTGCTCGGTTGCCAGCCCGAGACCGGGGCGTCGCCGCCCACGGCCGCCATGGACCTCGCAAAAAAGCCGAAGACGCGCTCCGTCATGGGTGCCCTTTCCCGTTGGTGCCGCCTCTCGGCGCATGTGCGTATTCTAGGGAGAACAAGGGTTAAGCATCACCCCGAGAATGGGGCCCTGGGCGGTCGAGGATGTGTGAGCAAATCATGGGCCGATATGGCTGGCGGCGGGAAGGGGTCACTAAATTAACGGCTAGTCACAATCATGGAATCCATTCATTGGACCAAAAGCGCGGCTGTAAAGCGGGGATCCGCCCGGCTTGCCAGATATTCGTCAGACCCGTCGCGGGCTCGGGCCGGCCGACCCAAAAGTAAGTCGCCACTACCGTTAACGTGCCCATGACGCTGACCAGAAACGAAAGTTCCATACACACCTCCCAAACGGATGCCGGAACGAATCCACCACAAGTTTAGGTCGCGAAAAACCCGGCGTCAAACCCGGTCCCCCTGAACCTGCACTGGCGCCGTCCCGTCCACCTTAAAGCTTGGTTTCAACCTTATTCCATCGCGCTGGTTTACGTGACTCTGCCAGCGCCGTAGAATTGTTCACTACCTGCACTCTCACTATGCGCTCGTAGCTCAGTTGGTAGAGCACGGCACTTTTAATGCTGGGGTCTTGGGTTCGAGTCCCAACGAGGCGCACTTTCCAATCTTGTTGAAGGAGCCGCGCACGAAGTAAGCGCTGATCGAGGGTGGCACGCCCTGAGGTGCTCCGAAGGGCGTGGCCCCCTGTCGGCGGGCTCGTTACACAACGGCCCTGGGAAAGTCGAGCACGTCTGGAAGCGTGCTACCACGACATTGCCACGAAAGCACGCTCATGAACAAACAGCCAATTTCTCGACACGATGGGCTGGCTCCTTTCGACGCTCTGGGTCTGCGCCGGTTGCGGCGGCCAAACCCTTTATCCCGTGCAAGGCACAGTGGTCTATAAAGACGACTCGGACGTGTCCGTTTTGGCGAAAGGCCTGGTAATTTTTGATCCAGTGGACCAAGAAGTGAAGGTGAGCGCGCGCGGCGAAATCCAGCCGGACGGCTCTTTTCAGATGAGCACCACGCACGCCGGCGATGGGGTGCTTCCCGGCAAATATCGCGTGATGGTGGCCCCGCCCATTTTCCAGGGAGGCAGGAACAAGCCACGTCCCCAACTTTTGGATCCCGATTTCGAGGACTTCGCCACTTCCGGACTGCAGATAACCGTGACTGAGCCCGTCAGCGATTTCGTCATCACCGTCGCCAAGCCGCGGTAAAACCTCGCTTCAAAAGTCGATCGTGATGGCCTCGCCGTCGTTGCGCACGCCCAGGCGCCGGTAATTCTGCAAGTCGATGTGCGTGCTGATCGATTTCACGGAGCCATCGCACATGACAAACTGGCAAATGTCTTGATGCCAGTTGCCGAAGTTGTATCGGTAACTATCCGTCGGGGAAATTGCCAGGGGATTGGACGGGCCGGCGATGCGGGCCGCGTGTTGATTCTCCGGATCGCCGTTGTAAATGGAGCCGTCCCCTTGACCCGTGTCGCCACCCACACCGAACTGGCCGAGGACGACATGCTTTTCGCCTGCCAGAAACGTGTTGCTCGTCCCGTCAACGATGGCGGCGAAACTTGTCAAGGAACGCCAGTCGTGAATCGAGAAAGGGCCCATTTCCAACATGCATGTGGAAAGTGGGCCAAAATGACGGCACCGTTGGCTAACATCCGTATTGTACTCGTGCCCTGCCGAGTTATCGCCATCGCACACCGCGTAATCCCCCAGGGCCCCAGGAATGTTGGGCGCCGAATAACCGCCTCCGGGTAGCTCACTTTTGCTTAAAAGGTTGTCCTCCGCCGAGCGCCGTGCCGGGCAGTAATACGTCGCCACCTGCGTTTGCACAGCCTCTTGCTTTTGAAAATAGTAAGGCTCCTTGAGGTTCCAATGCTTGAAGAGATTGTCTTGCTCGATGAACGGGAGAATTAAAACACACCATGTCGCGCCGCCGTCTGCATCGAGCCGCGCCGGCGGAAAGCTGTTGAACGTGTCGTGATAGTTGTGAAAACCCAGGCCGATCTGCTTGAGGTTGTTGGAACATTGCGTGCGTGCGGCGGCCTCGCGCACCTTTTGCACCGCCGGCACCAACAGCGCAATCAAGATGGCAATGATGGCGATCACCACCAAGAGCTCGATCAAGGTGAAACCCGCTCGTCGGCTTTTCGAAGTGGACACCACGGTGGCCTCCCGAGATGAAAGAGAGATGATGGTAGACCCGCTCGCCGGCGCTGCTGCCCAAAGGCTATTATCGAAGACGTTAAAAAACACTAATCTTCGATCAACTAGGCAGTTTACCTGGGCGCAGGCGCGCAAAGCAATTAATTTCCACAAAAAAATCGCTTATAGCGTGCGCGCAAAGCCGCGCACGCAGTAAGCGATTTAGCCGTGCCCAAACGGCACAACCGCTTACTTCGTGCGCGGCTCTTTGCGCCAGGGGCTTTGCCGCAGGCGTGAATGCACGGCGATTTCGCGCCGCGCTACTTTCCCATCCCCTTCTTTTTGGCGATGGAAACCAGCACTGCATGTAAAATGTCCAGATCGACCGGCTTGGCGAAATGTAAGCTGAACTTGGCGTCCCGGCAGCGATTTTGATACTCCTCTTCGTCCAGGCCCGTGATGGCAATGAACACCACCCGCTGAAAGCCGTCGCGTTGCCGCAAGGTGGCTGCCAGCTGGTAGCCGTCCATGCCCGGAAGCATGATATCGATCAACATGACGTCCGGCGCGAATGCCTGGGCCGCCTCGAGGGCTTCCAGCCCCGTGTAGGAGACACGCGTCTCGTAGCCAAAGAGGCTCATCCAGTGGGCGAGACTGTCGACGGCTTCCTTGTTGTCATCAACGAGATGCACACGCAGTTTGGGGGACGAATGAATGGCGACGGGTTCTTGCGCCAACCCCGTGAGTTGGTGCGTGGCTTGGAGAGGTTGCATGAAAACGGACCCCGAATGCTGGCGGGCGCAGCGGCCCATGAATAAAAGCTGACTAATCACCTTTTTGGAAAGCGCTGTTCGTTCCGTCGATACCTGCCCATTATAACGTCCCGCCTTCCGAGGCGGAACAATTAATTTCTAACCCATTGAGGAAATCAGCACGGGCGAGCCGCCCCGCGTAGCGACGTCCAATGTACTCATCTCGCTCCGCGAGATGAAAGACCATCTCGCGGAGCGAGATGAGTACACTGGCACCTGCCGCCTTCCGCAGCTAACCTCTTATAATTTGACGAATTTCGGCGGCGATGCGCTCGAAGACGCCCGACCAATCGCCGGGACTGGGTTGGCGGAAGAGCCGCATGCTCGGATACCAGGGGCTATCTTCTCTTGTCAGCAACCATCGCCAATCCGGGGCAAACGGCAAGGCGACCCACACCGGCACCTTGAGGCCCCCGCGAGGTGTGCCACCGCCGTGTCAACGGTGACGACGAGGTCCAGATGCATCATCACCGCCGCCAAGTCCGCCAGCGAGGTGGGGTCAAACTTGGTTCCCAAATCGGTGATGGCAAACGGCGCGTCCGCCAATTGCTCACAACCAGGACCGACTTGAACGCTCACCGAGCGTCACGCCCTCGACGGCCGCCAGCGGTGCAAATTGAGATAAGGCAACCGAGCGGAACTTGTCGTCGCGAAACGTCGGACTCCCTTGCCAGGCGACGCCAACTTTAAAGCCGCTCAACAAACTTAATTGTCGGGCCCAATGGCTGCTTCGCTCAGTGTCGGCTCGCAGATAGGGTACGGTGGCTGGAATCGTGTCCAGCGTCGTTCCAAAAAGGCCCGGCAGGCTCAGCAGCGGGATTTGCACGTCAAAGGGTGGAAGCGTCTCCCCGCGTGCCACGACCCGGTCAATTCCCGCCATTCCGACTCAGCAAAGGCGTGAGTGCCGCCTGGCACTCCAAAATGACGGTGCCGACGCGTTCCTTGACCAGCGGCGCATAGCGGACAAATTGAATGGTGTCGCCTAGCCCTTGCTCCACGTAAATAAGGATCGTCTTATCGACCAAAGGAGAGCCATCCCAGCGCGGCTTGTCGGTATGGCGGGGGTGCAGCCCAAAAGTCCCCCAGCGATATTCGTACTCCGGCCAGCCGGCCGCGAAATCGCCGCGCAAAAGGCGGAGCAGGGCCCGATTGGCGTGAGCGGACAAATGCCCAGGATCGTGACGCAGCCGCTTCCTCGAAACAGGCCGCCGCTTCATCAAGCTCGCCCAGAAATCGAATTCGCCAACCCCAGATTGCTGAGAGCGTCCGAAAAGGTCGGCTGGTAACGCAGCGCCGCCCGCAAGCTGACCATCGCGTCGGCCACATGCCCTTGTTCCAGCACGAGCGCCCCAAGATTGTTGTGGGCGTGGGCATACGATGGATCAACCTTGAGGGCCGCGCGGAAACACTCCATGGCCTCGCCCTTGCGGTGGTTCGCCGACAGGGCCAAACCCAAATTGACCAAAACCGCCGCGCTGTGCGGGTTCAAGCGCAGCGCTTGCTCATAGTTGGCAATCGCCTGCGGCAATTCACCGAGCTCTTTGTGGACCGAGCCGATATTGTTGTAAGCGTTCGCATACCGCGGATCGATATTCAAAACGCGCCGAAAATAGTCCAAGGCTTCGGCGAATTTTCCCTGCTCCTGATAGGCCGTCCCCAGGTTGCACAGGGCGTCGGTGAAGGCCGGATCGAGCCGCAACGCCTCTTCATAACACGCCATGGCTTCGCTTAGATTTCCTTGCGCTTGCAGAGCAAAACCAAGATTGTTGCGGGCGTTGAGATGTCGCGGATTGAGCCGCAAGGCGTTGCGATAGCAGTCCATCGACTCGACGAATTGCCCTTCCGCTTTTAGGATGATGCCCAAGTTGCAGAGTGCGTCGGCGAATTGAGGATTGAGCTCCAGCGGCGCCGGCAACTTCGCGCCGCGTCATCGAGCCTGTCCTGACCCTTGAAGACCAGGCCGAGGTTGGAATGGTAATGTGCCGCGCTGGGGTTCAATTCGATGGCGTGACCAATCAGCGTAGCCGCTACTTGCAAATGACCTCTGCGGTACTCCAAGACGCCGAGTAAATGGAGCGCCTCGCAATTCGCGGGATCGGCGGCGAGCACCTGCCGATAAAGCGGTTCCGCCGAGTCTAATTGCCCCGCGACATGGTAGCGCTCCGCCAGTTGCAAGATCTCGAGAATCGAGCTCACACTTCCGCCAGCGGCTCCGTCGCGTCGCCGAAGCGATTCAAATGCACGTTCATTTTGTCCATCATCGACAGGTACAGCCGGCACATCTGGCGGTTGGGGGCGTTGCGGTAATCGAGCACGCGGCCGCCTGGAAGTCGGCCGCCGCCGCCGCCGACCACGACGACGGGGAGTTGGCTATTGTCGTGGTGGCCGGTCAGCATGCTCGACAGATACAGCAGCATCGAGTTGTCGAGAGCGGTGCGCTCGCCTTCCTGGATGGCGTCGAGCCGGCGGGCGATATAGGCGACCTGCTCGACGAAGAACTGATTGACCTTGAGCCAGTCGGCGGTGTCGGAGTGCGAGAGCAGATGGTGGATCATGTAATCGACGCCCAGGTGCGGGAAACGCAGCGAGGAGTGGTCGTTGTTGAGCTTGAGCGTGCAGACGCGGGTGGTGTCGGTCTGGAACGCCAGGACGAGGATGTCGCACATGAGCCGCATGTGCTCGGCGATGTTCTGCGGGATGCCGTCGGCGGGGCGGGGGATGTTGGGCCTGGTGAGCGTCGGGCCGCCAGCCTTGCAGCTCGCCGCGCCGGCCGGCGCGGTCGATGCGCTGCTCGACTTCGCGGACGGAGTCGAGATACTCGTCGAGCTTGCGCTGATCGGTCGTGCTGATCTGGCGGCGGAAGTCGTGGGCGTCGGCGAGGACGGCATCGAGCACGCTCTGGTCGCCTTGGCGTGCCTCGTCCCGGAAAAGCTGATCGAAGGCCAGCGCCGGATAGAGCTCCAGCGGCGTCGGCGTGGTCGGCGAGGACCAGGAGATGTGCGAGCTGTAGAGCATCGAATAGTTTTTGTGGACCGACGGATTGGCCGGCTTCGCAGGCCAGCACCAGGCTCGGCACCTTGGTTCGGCGCCGTGGCGCTGGGCGATGATCTGATCGATGCTGGTGCCCGAGCGGATTTCGCCGCCGGGGGCGAGCAGGGCGCCGGAGAGCAGATTGCCGGTCTGCGAGCTGTGGATGTTGCCCTTCTGCGCCTCGGCGTTGTACAGGCCGTCGATGAAGAGCATCTTCTCGCGGAAGTCGGCGAGCGGCGCGAGCACCTTGCCCAGCTCCATCTGCCTGCCTTGGCCGCGTGCCCACCATTCGCGGCCGTGAAAGCCGTTGCCGGAGAACAAGACGCCGAGACGCACGGGAGCCGCATTCGCCGCGGCGCCGGCTTCGTCGCCCCAAGTGCGGAGCGATTCCAGCCAGGGCAGCGCCATGGTGACGCCGACGCCGCGCAGGAACGTACGCCGGGAAGAAAGCGATTGGGCATGTCGGACTCCCGTTCGAGCTCGCGCACGTTCGTAGCCGAGTCGTGAGCTTCGGTCATGGCCTAGCGCAGCTCAGTCGAATCTCACGATCGGCTACAACTTCGTTTATTCGTCGCTCTTGAAATCGCTGCCGCGAATTTCGCGGAACTGCGGGCTATTCACGATGGCCTCGAGCGCCACCGATATCTGATAGCCCTTCGCTTGCAATTGCTCCTGCATGTCATCGAGAAGCGGCTCGTCGGAGAGCTGCACGCCGCGCGCGAGGGCATAGCCGAGCAGCTTACGGCAAAACTGCCGCACGAAGGCATCTTTGCGCGTTGTCAGCAGATAATGGCGCAGCCCGTCGATGCCGTCGAACTCGGCGCCGTCCATGGTCTTGGCGTGGGTGTCGATCGGCCGGTCGCCGAGATCCTTGTCGCGGCGCCGGCCGATGGCATCGAAGCCTTCGAGGGCGAAGCCGTAGGCGTCGATGCGCCGATGGCAGACGGCGCATTGGGCGTCGGTAGTGTGCTTTTCGATGAGTTGGCGGACGGTCAGCCCTTCGGTCTTGCGTCTCATCGTCGGGCAGTTGCGGCACGCCCTTGGGCGGGCGCGGCAGCTTTTCGCCGAGCAAGACTTCGGAGACCCAGTTGCCGCGCAGGATCGGGCTGGTGCGCGAGGCGCCCGACTGCTTCGCCAAGACCGTCGCCTGGCCGATGATGCCGCCGCGGCCATATTTCTTGACGCCGTCGATGCGCCGCCACTCGCTTGCCGCGTGACTAGCCGGGTATGCCGTAGTGCTTGGCCAGCGCGTCGTTGACGAACGTGTAGTCGGCGTCGAGGATGTCGAGCACCGAGCCGTCGCGCTGGAACAGGTCGGTGAAGAAGCGGATCGACTCTTCGTACATGTCGCCGCGCAAGCCGGCGAAGGTGGGGAAATGGCGTTCGCTCTTTTCGTTCAGCTGGTCGAAGTCGCGAATGTGCAGCCATTGGCAGGCGAACTCGGTCGCCAGCCGCCGCACGCGCGGATCCTTGAGCATGCGGTGCATTTGGGGAGCGAGCGTCGGGGCAAGGTTGCCGGCCTCGGCGGTGTTCATCAATGGCTCATCGGGCATCGACGACCAGAGGAAGTAGCTGAGCCGGCTGGCAAGCTCCCAATCGGACACCGGCAGCCGGCCGTAGCCCCGGCGGAGGCTTTTCCAAACGATAGAGAAACGCCGGGGAGACGAGCACGCGGGCCAGCGTCAGACGCGCCGCCTCTTCATGCGGCAAGGCCTTGTTTGCGCAGTTGGTGATAAAGCGCGGCGAGGCTCTCCCTTTCCTCGTGCGTGAAGCGGTCGCCGATAGGCGCGGCCGGCAAAATCGAAAATCGCATTCGAGATGCTTGGGCTCGGTGTCAACGAGCCTTTTGCGAAACGCGGCGGCCTTGTCATATGATCGGCTTGCGCATCGGCTCGAAGAGCTTCGGATCGCCATCTTGCGAGGCAAACTCCAAAAGCTGAGTGAACGCGTCCACCTGGGTCAGCGGCGACTGGCTGACATACTCGAGTTCCTCCCAGAGCCGGTCCAATTGACGGCGTTCCGCATCGTCGAGCATCAGCCGGGCGAGTTGGTGATCCTCACGGTAAAAGAGCGTGAGGGTGACGACCTCATCGACCGGCACGATCTTGGTGTAGCAGACCGCTGGCGGAAACAGGTTGCGAAAGGCGTCGATATCCGAAACAAGGCGCTTGCGGCGGCGCCGTTTTCGCCGACCAGAATCGGAACTCCCGGCTGGCGCGCAGGGTACCGCTTGCGGCTTAGCGCCCAGTATCTGAAGTTGAACGCTCCCTCTTCCCGGCCACTCGCATGCATCACGCCCGTGGTCACCAGTTCATAGCCTTCGACAAGATCGGCGGGCATGCGCACCTCGACAACCGACGGCGCCTGGACGCATAAACTGGCTGGATCGACACGTGCCTTGCCCCTTGGGATGCACGCCAAACAGTGCCGGATCAAGTCCCCACTGCCGCTTGCGGGTATCCGTGCCGACCGTCGCGGCAGCTGCCTGGATCAAACTTCCAGAGACGGCTCAGAAGCGGTCCGTTAAGGGAAGCGAGGCGATGATAGAGGTCCGCATCAACCTTGCCCGTGGTGGGCGTAGGCCCGGCCATCAACAGTTGCTCGAGCGCGGCGGCCAGTTTTGCTCGTTCCTCCTTGCCCGCCTGCGCTCCAGCGCTCAAGCAACGATCCCTTGGCAATGGCGAACGCGCCGCTGGCCGCCGGCCGGCTCGGTGAAAAAATGCCAGACAGCGCTTGTTTCCCAGACGATCGGCGTGCGGATTACCGGCGAGCACATCGTCCGCTAAATCCTTGGCGAGATCCCAAGTCTGCCCACCGGACGTAATAGTCACATCCACGGCGATCAGGGCGCAGGTTTGATTTTCCGGTGGAGCGACCACGATCGCCAGCAGATCGCCGGTCCTGAGTGTGATGTCTATCGGATCGATTTTGGGTGCGTGCGCCCCGTTGACGACTCCGGCAGCCAAAGGCACCCTGGTCGCGCCGCGCCGCAATTCAAGGGACCAGTTCACGTGATAACCGCAGTTGGGATGGGCATGGGAAATCGTCGCGGTCACGTGCGCGTTGCCGGTAACGGGACTCTGCCAGCCAACGATGGTGTTCACCTTTGGGGCCGGCTGAATGGCCACGCCATGCGGCTTCATGTTGCCGGGGATGCGAACGTGCTTGTCGGAGGAGTTGGCAACGACATTGGGCGCCTGCCGCCGTGCCCCAGCCTTGAATGAATGGAAAACCGCCGCTGCTCGTGATTTTGCTTTTGAAATGTCCCTCCACTTTGACTGGTTCCCCGTTCCCCACACCCAGCAGGTCCAGCCAGGCTTGCAGGCGAGCGGTGTCTAGCGAATGCCTTCGGGCCAGCGCCGCGCCATCGATCTTGCCATCTTGCCTGGCCGCCTCGTCCGCTGCCGGTCAAGTATTTGGCAGTCTCGGCGAAGAGATCGGCACGTAGCACGCTCAGCTCGCGGCTTGCCTGGCGCACATCCTTGAAAAGCAAAGCGGGCCGGCCGGAAGCGACGAATTTCGGCTCTTGCCAGACGACGAAATCATGGTCATTGCCATCGCCCAAGTCAGTGGCCACCAAGTAAAGCGACCGCCTCGTTCGTCCCGTTGGCGGGCACTTTGAAGCGAAAGGCTTGCTTGGCCGACGAATGGCTGCACGGGTTCGAGCCAGGCTTTCGGTCCGTCCAGCTTGCCGATGTGGCCGACGCTGTTGAGCTTCCACAGCGCCTTTTGCCATGGAGCGATGGAAGCCGCCAGCGCGACCGGCGTCTCCGGCGAGGCCTCGCTGCCGCCAGCGTGCCGCGTAGTTCATCGAGCAAGCAGCGACGGCGTCGCGGTCGTTGAGTTTTGCCAAAGTAAGCCAAGGTATTTGGCGCTCAGGCCGGTGCTCATGCGCCACTTGGTCAATCGTCTTGCTGCCCTGAGGACAATGCGTCCCGCTCGACGAGCGTGGCGGACAGGTATTTTTCGACGGGCAGCCGACCCCCTTGTTTGGCGTCGAAGATCACGCCCTGGAGATTGAGCTTGCGTGCTGTTCGCCGAGGCGTCGGAATACTTGTTGTAAAGCGCGCGGATCTCGTCGAACACCTCGTTGGTCCAGTCGCGGCGTGTAGTGAAGGGTGAAAAGCGCAAACCATCGGGAAGAAGAACCGCGTGGGCGGCGACGGCCTTGGCGGCACCGAGATATTTCGTGAACAGCGCGGGCGACATCCCCAGGGCATCGCCGGTGTTGGTGAACCCTCGCCGGCGGCGCCATCGACCGGAAACTCACGCGCGGGCTGGAGTGCCGTCCAGCCCCGTCAAGTCGCGAATCGTATAGGTGTATTCGGCATTGCTCAAGCGGCGCAGCACAACGCGACCCGGATCGCCGGCCCGGGCCCGTGCTTCCAGCTTCAAGAAACTCCGCACCCACGTTTTCAGTCCGGCCCGCTCCTCCGCGCTGGGTTGCTTCGCCTTGAGCGGCGGCATCTGCTCGGTGTCGAGCATTTCCAAGACCTTTTGCCAGGCGTGCGTAGCGTGGCGCACATCGGCGAGCTTGGTGAAGCCTTCCAAATTCAGGTCGGCTTCTTGGCGATTGGCGCCGTGGCAACGCTTGCAGTAAGTGACCAATACCGGGCGCATGTCTTTGGCGAAACCGTCGGCAAGTGAGTCCCACGAAGGTGTTTCCGCCTGGAGCGGCAGGCGCGCGATCAGGCCGAGGATGCCCGCCGCCAGCGTGAGGACCAGAATGCGCAGCGCTGTCGGTTTCATTGTAATATCCGCAATTGGTTAGCCGCGACGCGCTAGCGGAGCGCGGCAGGCGTCACTCCGCGCTCCGCTAGCGCGTCGCGGCTAACCAAACACCTTAATCCCGTTTGCTTTTGGGCCAGTAGTTCAACTGCACGATCAGGGGTCGTGGCCGCTGTGGATCGCGGTTGAGGATTATACGATTGTCACGCGACGATGTGACCTTGGCGCGATCTTGGTCTTCGAGAAACTCATCGGGAGGCAGCAAGGCATCGTAGATTTTGGTGCCGCAGTGCATGGGAAAAATGTATTCCTTGGGTTTAATCTGCGCGACGACTTCCTTCGCTTCGCTCCCGTTGAGTGTATAAATGCCGCCGACGGGGATCATCAAAACGTCCACGGGCCCGATTTTCTTGAGCCTCGCGGGGCTGAGCAAGTGGCCCAAGTCACCCAGATGAACGATTCTCCAACCGTCGAATTCGAGAATGAATACGGTGTTCTTGCCGTACTTTAACCCTTCCATGTTGTCGTGATAAACGCCCAGCGATCGAATATGCACATCCTTGATCGTCTCGTCCACGGGATTCCAGTCGGCCTTGAGGCTGGCGCCTTTGAGCCCCGTGATGATTCGGACGTCCTTGTCGTTATGATTCTCGATGACGCCGACTTGCGTGTGATCGTTGTGGTTGTGACTTACGAGGATAATGTCCGCCTTGATCCCTTGCAAGCGGCCATATTCGGGAATGGCGTGCGGGTCGATGGCGATGCGCGTGCCCTTGCTGGTCGTGATCGTAAAAAACGACTGGCCATGCCAAGCGATCTCGATCTGACCTGACGGCGGCTGTTCAGCCGACAGCATGGGAGAAGCGAACGCGAGCAGAGCAAGCAAGCTGGCGCACGGCAGGCAACGCGTCATAACTGGAGTCTCCTTGGAGAAAGAAGACGCGAGGATGGTTGCATCATAACCGACGCCGCCTGCAACACAAAATAAAACTCCCCCCCTTACGAAGGGGGGCCGGGGTGGTTATATATTGCGATCGTCAATAACCCCCCCCGGCCCCCCCTTCGTAAGGGGGGTGCGGTGCGCACTGCTCAGGCCAAAAACCACTTCATCAGTTGGTGTCCGGGATCGAACGAAACGTCTGAGCCGGCGGCGACGATTTCGTCGTAGGAGGATTGTCCCTTGGCGGCGACGCCGGTGCCGGCGACAGCGAAGGACACGGCACCATGGGCATGCGCCCGCGTGCGCAAGGTGGTGCGGTGATCGGGAGAAATGAGCATTCGCCAAGTGCCGAAATTGGGTAACGCTTCCAAAAGCGGTCCGACGATGTGGCGATCGATTTCTTCGAGTGCCTTGACCTTGGCCACAGCGTTGCCTTCATGCGACGCCTCGTCGGGAGCTTCCACATGAACGCAAACGAGGTCGTGGTTCTTTAGGGCGGCCACGCCGTAACGCCCCTTGGCGGCATAGTCGGTATCGAGATAACCGGTGGCCCCGGGAACGTCGATCCGTTCCCAGCCCAGCAACACGCCGACGCCGCGCACCAGATCGACGGCGCTCAAAATGGCGCCGCGTTTGCCGTACACGTCATAAAAGCTCTCCAATTTCGGTGCAACGCCTTGGCCCCACAGCCAGATTTGCGTGGCGGGCTTGTCACCACGTGTCTTGGCGTGCCTTGTTGACGGGATGCTCCCGCAACACTTCACGGCTGCGCTGCATGAGATGGCGCAGCAAGTCGCTACCCGGGCCCTTTGGCAGATGATCGGCGATCGGTCGGTCAGGCACGTCGTGGGGGGGTTGAGTTTTGGTCTCTTTCGTGAACGGTGCGTCGCCGCCGCGATAAATGAGGATATTGCGATAGCTGACACCTGGGTGGAACTCCAAGGTTCCTTGAAGGCCGAATTCTTTGGGAATCGGGCCGCCAAGCCGCTCTTGGATCGACTTCATGAGGGCGGTGCCATCAGCCGGGCTGATGTGGCCCGCGGTGAAATCACGCATCTCCTCGTTATCGACATGCACCAAGTTGCAGCGAATCGCCCAATCGCCCGCGCCGAGCTTGAGTCCCATGGCGGCGGTTTCGAGCGGCGCCCGTCCCGTGTAAACTTCCAGTGGGTCGTAGCCGAATAGGCTCAGCGTGGCCACGTCGCTTGCTGGCGTTAGATCCGAGGGGCACGTTGTTGGTAAGTCCCACCACACCGCTCTGCGCGACCCGGTCCATGTTGGGCAGATGGGCCGCCTGCAAGGGGGTTTTACCCCCCAGGCTGTCTTGCGGCTCATCGGCGCAACCGTCGGGAATGACAATGGCGTATTTCATGCGACTGACACCAACCGTTAAGGCCGATATTCACCCGAGCGCACGGAAGTTGCGCCGCCGGGCCCCGATTGATCCAGCATGCGCCAGCGCACCAGATCGGCGACGGTGCGTGCCTTCATCTTGCCCATGACCTTGCTGCGGTGGATGTCCAACGTCTTGCGACTGATGCCAAGATACTCGGCGATCATCTTGTTGGTGCGTCCGCCCACCATGAGGTCGAGGACTTCGAGCTCGCGCGGCGTAAGCTCGCTCAAGCGTTCGGCGATTTCCTTGCGTTCCGCTTCGACTTTGAGCCAATCACTGAAAATCTCGAACGCCTTGTGAATGCGTTCCAGGATCAGCTCGTGATTGAATGGTTTCTCGATGACGTCCAGGGCACCTGCCTTGACCGCCTCAACCGCCAGATGCACATCCGCGTGTCCGGTCAGGATGATGATCGGAATGTGAACCCGGCGCTGCCTGAGAATGTCGTAGAGTTCAAGGCCGCTCATGCCGGGCATGCGGACATCCAAGATGATGCAGCCGACGTTTTTTGGTTCGAAGCCCGCCAGGTATTCCTGGGCGCTGCTAAAGGCTATGAGATTAATGCCCGCCGATTTCATCAAGAGTTTAAAGGCGTTGCGCACGGCGGCGTCATCGTCCACTAAGCATACCGTAAGTTTTTTAGTCATGATTCCTATATGTAAAAGGCAGGGCGAAACAAAAAGAAGTGCCGGATCCATGCGCCGGCGCGATCCACAATCGACCGGCGTGTGCCTGAACAATGGCGCTGCTGATGGCCAAGCCCAGTCCCAATCCTTCGGGTTTCGTTGTCTGGTAGGGCTGAAAAAGGTGCTCCGCGATTTGAGGAGCGATGCCTCGCCCCGTATCGGTTATCGTTAATCGTCACCTCGGCAATTCCGCGCGCCGCGGCAATCGTCAAGGCACGGTGCTCGTTGGCGTCACACGCACATGGCTTCCATGGCATTGCGAATCAAGTTGACCAGCAGTTGCTCGATCTGTGTAGCATCCACGCTGATGCAGGGCATGTCGTCCGGCACCGCCAAACGGACCGCGATCCTTGCCTTAGTTAGATCGGCCTCCAGCAAGCGGAGGGCACTCGCACAAAGAGCAGCCACCGAAGCGTTGGCACGCCGAGGTGACCCGCGCCCGCCAGCTGACGCAGGCAGCGCACCAACTCGCCGGCGCGTTCGGCTTGCACCGCCAGCTGATCGATGGCGTCCACCAACTCCGCCATGTCCACCGCCGGCTTTCGCGCCAGGCGAGAGCAGGCTCTTGCCCCAAGGCGAGGGCGGTCAGCGGCTGGTTGAGTTCATGTGCCAAGGCGGAGGCTAAATTCTCCGCTCCCGCCATTAGCATCAAAGATGTTTGCTCGGAAGGACTGGCGGACAGCCGAGAGGAGCCATTACATGGCGGTTCCTGTGATAATTTCGAAAGAGTTGGTGCTAAACCCTGTGCCGCTTCCGGCTCCTGAGCCCGACCCCGAGAATTCCCCAACATTTAACAACTTCCTCAGCGACCTGCGCAAAGCGCGTTGGCGACAATCACTTTTGGGCACAAGGGGCGGCTTCTCCCAAAGTGATAACAAAACCGTAAGAAAATTACCCAACTACTTACGCTGTATTCAGTATAGGAGTAAGGAGGCAAAAATGAAAGGGCCGCTTTTAGTCCACGACGCGGAGGAGAATGGTGCTCCCGCCTCGAACACTGTCGCCCACTTTGATGCAAACCTCCTTTACTTGATCCATGGATATGAGCAGGTCAGTGCGCGATCCTAGTTTAATCATGCCGATACGCTCCCCCTTGGTCAAAATGTCCCCTTCCTTGAGCCAGCACACAATCCGGCGTGCGATGGCCCCGGAGATCTGTTTGACGCGGAGCGATCGGCCGATGGGCTCGCGCATGTCGATCCAAAGTTGCTCGTTCCGCACCGCGCTGTTGGGGTCGCGTGCATCGAGAAACGCGCCTGGAAAATAGCGCACTTGCGTTATCGTCCCAGTGCGCGGCAGGCGGTTGACGTGGACATTGAAAATCGACAGAAAGATACTGATGCGCAGGCGACGCGCCTTCAAACTCGACTTCATCCACTTCTTCGACATGAGTGACGGTTCCGTCCGCCGGGCTCACCAGCGCATCCCCTCCAACGGCAATCACACGCTCGGGATCGCGGAAAAAATAGACAATCTCCAACCAGATCAAACCGAGTGGGATCACCCCAAACCAAAAAGCCCAATGCACCAGCGCTGCCAAGGCGGCCAACACGCCGCTCAGCACCAAAAACGCCACGGTGAAAATCAGCAGTTCCGCAAGCCCATACGCGCCAGACCCAAGCGGCCACGCCACCGGAAGGATCGTCCGCGGGTTTGAAGGAAAGAGGACAGACGTTGCGAATGTATTTAAGGTCGCGCGGATCGATGACATCGGCGTCATGCTGCGGGCAAACGCCGTGGCGTTTGGAAAGCATCGCACGCACGTAGCCAGGCCGAAATGTGGCGCAGCCAAGCGCGCCGCAGACGACCCCACGCCAGCTCGCAGCGCATGCACAAGCCCCCGCCCGGTTGAACGCTTTCGGGCTTGCGCGGGGCAGTCGGAAAATCCATGAGCAACCATTCCTGGGAACGCCAATCTCCTGATTAGCATTCTACGGATGAGAGCACAAAAAGAGCCGCGCACGCAGTAAGCGGTGAATCAGAATCCCGCTTACTGCGTACGCGGCTCTTTACCGACGCCCTATTTACCCTGCTCCGCGAGGCGGGCCCTCAGACGAGCGAGCAGAATGGACTTGGACGGAGGCGCCGCTTGGCCCTTGACGGAAGACGTGCCGACGGCCGCTGTCGGTGGATGCGCTTGCGGATACCGCCGCAGGTGTTGGCACTGGCCGCGCCAGTTCGTGGCCAACCGAATGTGCAGGTTCCGGGGCAGTGGCCTTTTCCTCGCTTGCGGACTTCGGCGCTCCCTGGAGAGTCGGGCGATTCGAGTGTTTGGCCAAAGACCGCCTGGACCTCGGGCACCAGCATGCGTTTGGTGAACGCGAGGTTTACGATTTGATCATAGGGTATGACGAGCACCCGACCCGCATCGGTGGAACCGGACATGCGGCCACGCAACAACATGAAATCGCTTTCCAGGCGCAGCACCGACTGCATGAGGATTTCCTCGCCCGTGACGAGAGTCATGCCCAGGGAATCGTGCAAGTTGACGGGAATACGCTCGAATAAGGCAATCCAGGAGGGGCCTTGCATGGATGTTCCTTCAAGGGATCATTGACGTTTTCCCTTGAAGTGTAGCTTACGATTGGGTGTAACGTAAAATACTGCGGGGGAAGAATCAGGGGGCTAACGCCCCCCGCTCGCCTATTTCGAATGTGGCGCGTCCGAGAACGAGAGTCTGGGGGCGCGGAGTGTTGGGCAATAAAATGGCGCCGATGTCGGGGTGCTCAGCACAGTATGATCGGGCGTGCTCGACACCGAGCACGAAAAATGCGGTCGCCAGCGCGTCGGCCACGGCGGCGGTCGGGGCCGTGACGGTGGCTTGCAGCATGCCTTCCGCGGGCCAGCCGGTGCGCGGATCAAGCAGATGAGGCAAGCGCCGGCCTTGGTATTCGAGATGTTGATAAGTGGCTGCGGATGTTCCCATGCCTCGGTCTGCGCAAACGCAAGACGGCCAGGCGCTTCGAGTCGTCGATCGGATGCAGCAAGCCCACCGTCCAGCCGTCGTCGCAACCGGGCTCACTTCCCAAGGCGAAGATGCTGCTGTGCCCGCCATGAACCAGGGCCGAGGATACGTGCCAAGTTGATTTTAGCCGGTTCGCGACCCGATCGAGGGCGTAGCCCTTGCCGATACTGGCCAGATTTATTTCCAAGCCGGCTTTCATGAACTGAACGCAGTGCTTATCCAAATCCAGGCGCAGATGTCGCATGCCGACCTGGCCGCGCACCGCTTCTAGTTCTTCGGGCGCGGGCACCCGGCCGGCTCGGCGGTAGAATCCCCAGGCCTTGACGAGTGCGCCGACCGTGATGTCGAATGCGCCGCCCGTTTGATTCGATAGCTCCTGGGACAGAGTCAAAAGACGGAAAAGCTCCTCAGTGACCGGCACCGCCGTCCGAGCCGCGGTTTGATTGAGTTGGCTGACCTCACTCTCGTCACGATAGACGGTCAATTGCGATTCGAGCGCGTCAATGAGATCCAAGGCATCTTCAGCAATGTCCTGAGCCTGCGCCGTGCCGAAGGGAAGTATAACCTCGAAGGTAGTCGCCATGGCGCGACGGGCGAAGCGGAGAAGAATGGCGTCTGGGGTGGTGTCTGCCTGGGTGGTAAGCAGCGCGCGGGCTTCGCCCAGCGCTCCGAGAATCTGCCCGGCCGGCCGCAATAGGCGAGCGGGATGGAGGAAATCACGGCGATGCATGGTGCTTGCAGTTTATCACATCGCGCCCACAGATGTGCCGAATTGTGGGCCGATCGTCGCGTCCGGCGTTACTTGCGGTGGCGGATCTTGGCGCGCATGCGGCGTTTCTTGCGTCCTACTTTACGCCGTCCCGCTCCACGCCGTCGACTTCCCATGCGAAACCTCCGCTACCCTGGATGCACCCTGGCAATTTCAAACCGCTATTGTAAAGAAGCGGCCAATCTAGGCAAGCGCAGAACTTGATCACTGCTTAATGGGGTGGGCCGCCGCACAAAAGACGGCACATCCAAAGCAATCACATGGCAAGTTCCAAGGGATCACCGAACGCCCCCGCCCGCCACGTCCAACACCTGCGATGTCGGCGTCGAGTTGCCGAATTTGCTGAAATCGCGAAATGTCCAGACCACCTCTTTGGCGCGGTTGATCTCGATCACTTGCGGGTTATTCGGGCCGGCGTGGCAATTGCCGAAGACGATGTTGCCATTCGGCAATACCTGGAGTGTCGTGACCCACGCCAGCACGATGTTGGGAAGATCGTGTTGTTTTAGGCTCCAGACGATTTGCTTGGCGGGCGTGACTTCGAGGATGCCGTGACCATTGCCGGTGCTTAAAAGGGTGTTGCCGTTGGGCAAACGAAGGGCACAGAAAACGCTGTTGCCGAACGCTTCAGGACCGTGACCCGGTTTTGGCTGCATGCCAAAAAGCGGCACGGCGTATTCCCACACGATCTTGCCGTTGCCGTCATATTCGCGGACCAGTCCTTGACTTTCATGGCAGACGAGGTAATTGCCGTTCGTCAGTTTGCGCACGAGGCGGGTGTCGGAATGCGCGCTTGGGCTTACGATCTTGAGCGGGATTTGGTGGACGATATCGCCCTTTTTATCGACTTCGATGATGCGGCCAATTCCCGATTCGGCGATCAGCGTGTTGCCGTTGGCAAGCCGCTGAAAGGCATGCACTTCCAGGTGTTTGCCCGCATTGCCGTTGCGCTTGGCGGCATCGTAGCCCCAGACGATCTTGTCGGTGCGCGGATCGATCTCGACGACGTGCGTCCATGAAAGTTGGCACAGCACATTGCCGCTGGGAAGAAAATGCAGATCGTGGATGGACCCGATCTTGTGTTCCCATTCGATCGTGCCGTCGGCGGCGACGATGGCGATGCGATGGGTCGAGTCATCGGCGACCAGCAGCCGATGCGTGGTTTTTTCGCTCCGCGTGAAGAACGGAAATGTTGACGGTGATGAGCAACAAAAAGGCGGTTCGGGTGATCGTCATAATAAAAAGCATCCCCTCGGCTCGCACGGGCAGAAAAGCTGCCCGCGGCACCCAAGTTTCTGTGTTTATGGACCATTGGAACAAAACATCAAACTGCTTTTTTGCTTTCGGCGGCAAACACTTTGTCGTACCACGCAAGCGCCGCACCACCGAGCCGGGTTGCCATTGCGCGATAGGCCTGGCGTCGGTAATCCCACTCTTTGCATCTGGGAACCTGTTCCAGCCAATCGAACAGATGAATGCGGGCGAGGTCGTCGAAATCTTCCTTATCAAGAACGACCTGCTCATCGGTGATGCGGTCCGTTATGCGATACGGCCCATCCGGCTTGGCGACGCACTCGTCGAACGAGGGGCGATACATGGCGCAGTTGAGATAGGCCAGGCGCTCGGCCCGCGCCGATCAGTTCGCGCACTTCGCCACGCTTTTCCAACGGAAGCTTGAATCCTTGAAACCGCTGGGTGCCATAGATGGAGTGAAACATCCCGGCCTGGCACACTTCCTCGGTGCAGTCGTTGGCCTCCATCAGGCGATAGACGGCGACGAGGTGGCCCAGGTACGTCTTGGTCGTGTGATTGACGTGATCGACACCCAGGCCGACCAGATAATCGGTCAAGCGTTTGTAGTTCTTGTCCATGGATTGTCTCCTTTAATAGTCACCACATCATAATCCAACTCTAGGGGCGGATGCACGCGACAAACCGGCAGGACGCCGGCTCTATGTCGGTTACCGCCACGGACTATCCTGGTCCTCGTGTGGCAAGCGGGCATCGTGAAGCAAGCGGGCAAGATCTTCTAGATCGGACTGCGGCATATGGCCGAGTTGCCTCTTATGGCAAGCTTGCAGTGGACCGGCAACATCCTTCACCAGAGCGAGGCCTGCATGAGTGATCTGCACACGCACGATGCGGCGGTTGTCGGCGGGCCGCTCTCGGCTGATGAGGTTTCGGCGCTCGAGCTTGTCCAACATCCGGGTGATGTCCGGAGCACGCGAGATAAGGCGCTCGGCCAACGCCAAAGTCTGTACGGATTTCGGGTAATCCGCTTTAAGCAAACGGAGCACGTTGTATTGCTGCGCCGTCAGATCGAATGCCACGAACAAAGAGTCTTCCAAGGCCCGCAGCCGGTCATAGGTGCGCCAGAGACTGAGAAAGACTTGTTGCTCAAGCGAATCGAAGCGTGCGGGAGCCGAGATCGGTGGGGATTTCATGCAAGTCAGAATAAGGCATCGACCAGCGCTTGCCCAGGCGAATGTGCGCTTACGTCATGGAAGCCGGATCAAACCATAGCCGGTTTCCCAATCATGCCCGGGTGCCGACAAATCGAGGGCGGCACGCTTGAGGGCGGCGCGAACCTCCAGCGGCGACCATGCGGGATTGCGCGACCAGCACAGCGCCGCCAAGGCGGCGGCCTCCGGGGCCGCGGCGGACGTGCCCGCGAAGGGACGTTGGCGGCAGAAACTCGGAAATGGGACCAGGCCGACGAAATCGGGCTTGGGACATGTCGAGTTCGGCCCGCACGAACTATAACTGAGCCGCTTGCCGGCCCCATCCACCGCCCCGATGGAGACGACGCCGGCGCCATCGCCGGGAAAGGGGATGCTGCCGCCTGGTGTATAGTCCTCCAAGTTGCCTCCCAGGGCGACGAGATGAAACTTATCGGCATGGGCGCTTGGCTTCAGCGCCTGGCGCGCATTGCAGGCGGACGAGATAATCGTGGCCCGGCAAAGGATCGAAACGAACGACTGCCTGGCCCCAGTGCGCGACTGCATCGGCCTGAAACGCCATCTTGCCCACCAGAGTACCCGTCGCTGCGTCACATACCTGCAACTCGCAGTCCGCCTTGGTCGGGCCATACATTTCCACCGCAACGCGATCGGTGCCCCAGGGCCTCAGCAGATTCACCGTTCGACCGGGCCCCCATTGGTGCCGCCCCAGAGAGTCCGGATTGAAGGGACCGAGCCAGTGCCTCAAGGCGGTGTTGCCGGGCTCGCGAAACAAAGCAGATCGGCGGCCGATTGGCCGGGGCCTAGCAAGTGTTGCGAGCGCCTCGTGAACTTGTCCGCCGCCTTCACCGTCACTCCAGTTCGGCATGATGAGTGAGCAAGATAGGATGCGGGCGCCATTGACCTTGGCCCAGCGAACGGCCTCCAGAAAAGAGGTCGGATCATCCGGCTCCCAGCTGGCGAGCAGCAGCTTCGCATCCGGGGCCAGAGCATGGATGACCTCGGCGCACAAGACGCCGTGCTGGCTATCGCGTGCCTCGATGTTGCCATCCTTGCGAAACGTTTGCGTCACCACGCTGGCGGGCAATCCCTTGCCAAGGAAGTCGCGATAGCCGCGAAAGCCGCTGTCGAGAACGGCGACGGTGCAGCCTTGGCCGCGGAAACCTTGCTGGTGCCAGCGATCGACACCCAGCGCCGCGAGGCACTCGGCGCGCTCCCGAATCGACGCCGAAGCGATGGCGCCGGCGGTCGGTGCCGGCGCCAAAGGTGCCGATGCATGGTTGCGCCGCCCGCCAGCCGACCAGCGCCAATAACATTCCAAGCCCAACGCCAAACCGCCGGCGCGGCATGTTGACCACACGGCCATCGAGGAAGGCTCCCGAAAGTTTGAATGACAGCTTTATCGGACCGCCCGGAAAGATCCCGGCAGCGAATTGTAGGCGCCGAAACTGCGGATTTGACGAGTCGAAGCGGTTATTTGGAAAGGTCACGCACAGCGCTGGCAAAATGTAACGGTTGTGCCAAACGATCCGTGCGCACCGTCGTTCGTCAACAATAAACTGGGGTGCCACGGGCAGCTTATCTGCCCGTGTTGGCTCCACGTGCCCACACGGGCAGACAAGCTGCCCGTGGCACCCACCTCTGCCCACACGCTAACGGTTAGATCCGTTTGTGGGACGGCTCTCCTGAGCGGTCCGCCCAACCGGACGGCTTAGGAGAGCCGTTCCACGAAATCCATTAAACGCGGATTTAGCGATCCGAACTTATAATTGGATTGCGCTCCAAGAAGTTGATGCCCATTTCGACATTTATGATGAAGCACTCTCGCCAAACCGCATCGCCGGAAGGTAGGATGGGCTGGACTGCGCGTGTCTCACGGCACCCAGCGCCGGCGCAACGGACTATTCAGGAGAGTTCAAGGCCATGGCCGACAATCGTCAGGCCGCTCGTGTCGATCTGCTCGCGCTGGTTTTATTCCTCGCGGGCCTGGCCGTGTCGTTGGCCGTCCTCAGCTATGAACCGGCCTGGAACAGTAGCGACGCGGCGCGGCTCAATCAAGCAATGTTTTCGGCGACCCAGGTGACTGGCTCGCGGCGCAGCTTTACCAGTCGCTGGGCAGCGCCGTTCATGTCATGCTGGCCGCCTGGTTCGTGCTCGTGCTCTTCTTGGTGATGCGGCAGAGCTGGCGCACCTGGGGCTGTCGGCTCGCGGGCTGGATTCTCCTCGTGCCATCCGCGGCCATAATCGCTGATTACCTTGGACCAGCCTGGCTTCCCGGCCCGCTCGCAGGCAGCGGCGGCACGTTGGGCGCATGGTTGGGCAGTCTTCTCGACGAAAGTTACTCCGCCGTTGGCGGCGCCCTCCTTTTGGCGGCTGCGCTGGCTCTCGGTTTGACGCTGGCCGCGGACTTTATTGTTCTGCGCGTGGTCGGCGCTTTATGGCGGCTGGCGCTTGCGCTGGGCCACGGCTTCGGCAGAGCGGCGCGCGGCGCCGAGCGTATCGCCGAAGCGGCGACCTCAAATGATGACGATAGGGCGACGAAAGCGGAGGAGCCGTCCGGCATTCCCATCCATCGCCCCGACTATGTTCCTCCCACGCATGCCGATGAAACGGTCCCCGAAATAACCCTGCCATTGGCGGCGGAGGAGATCGCCATCGCCCGACCGGCGGCGGAACCAACCGAGGAAGAACGCTTCGAAGACTATGAGCTGCCGCCGCTGACACTGCTGGAGGAACCCGAGCCTTTCCCCTTCGCCGAACACGATCAAAAGCTGCGCGACCGCGCCATCTTGCTGGAAAAGACGTTCAAGGATTTCGAGCTCAACGTCCGCGTCGTCGGCATCAACACCGGCCCCGTCATCACCCAATATGAAATCGCTCTCGAAACCGGCATGCGCGTCAACAAGGTCACCAACCTGGGCGATGACCTGGCACTGCACCTGCGCGTCTCCAGCGTACGCATCGTTGCCCCCATCCCCGGCAAGAACACGGTCGGCATTGAAGTCCCCAATGAAAACCGGGCAACAGTCCGCCTCAAGGAAGTGCTGCTCGGCGCCGGCCGCAAGCTCGCGAAAACCAAGATCCCGCTATTCCTCGGCAAGGACACCGAAGGCCGGCCGCTGGTTTACGACCTCGCCGACATGCCGCACTTGCTCATCGCGGGCAGCACCGGCACCGGCAAGTCGGTGTGCATGAACGCGATCATCCTTAGCATGCTGATGACGCGCCGGCCCGACGAGATCAAGATGATCATGATCGATCCCAAGATGACCGAAATGACTGAGTACGGCAAAATTCCGCACCTCATGCATCCCGTCGTCAAAGACATGAAGAAGGCCGAGGCGATCCTGGCCTGGGCGGTCGACAAGATGGAGGAACGCTACGATCTGCTGAGCCGGGCCCGCGTCCGCCACGTCTCCGCTTACAACGAGCTGGGCCGCGAGGAAATTCACCGCCGCTTGCAACCGGACGAGGAAGAGGCCAAGCGTCTGCCGGAAAAGATGCCCTATATCGTCATCCTGGTTGACGAGCTCAACGACCTGATGATGCTGCTCAAACGCGAGGTGGAAGGCCACATCATTCGCCTGGCCCAAAAGTCGCGCGCCGCCGGCATTCACCTTGTGTTGGCGACGCAGAAGCCGACCGTGGATGTGATTACCGGTCTGATCAAATCGAACTTGCCTGGCCGCATTTGCTTCAAGGTATCCAGCCGCTCCGATAGCCGGGTCGTGCTCGATGAGATGGGCGCCGACAAGCTGCTCGGCAAAGGCGACATGCTCTTTCTCCAGCCGGGCACTAGCATTTTGATGCGTGCCCAGGGAACCTACGCCAGCGATCAGGAGATCACGCGCGTGGTCAGCCACTTGGAAACGGAAGAACCGTGTTACGCCGCCGAGCTGATTCAGCTCAAGGCTTCGGGCGACGGCACCGGGTCGGGACTGGACAAGTTGCGCAGTCCGCGATGAGCTCTACGAGCAGGCGATCGAAGTCGTCGTCCGTGAGGGGCGCGGCAGTGTCTCGCTCTTGCAACGAGCTCTCGGCATCGGCTACGGCCGAGCCGCCCGGCTCGTCGACTTCATGGCTGAAGACGGCATTGTCGGCACCTACAACGGCAGCAACGCCCGCGAAGTTCTCTTCTCCTGGGAAGACTGGGAGCAGATGAAAGCGGGTGCTCAACCCGTCCGGGCGGTGTAGCTCGCAGGAGCCGCGACGCAGTAAGCGGGGGATTTGAGCGTGTTCATTAACCCGAACCGGCTTCGGGGCACTTTCTACCAAGGAAAAAAGGGTACGCCGAGCGCAGAGGATTGGGTGCCATGGCCTCGGTACTCGGTGGCCATGCGTTCGGCTCCGCTAACATGGCCACGGAGTACCGAGGCCATGGCACCCAACGCACTCCGCAATGATTGGCGGGCTGCTCACGTTTGATCCCCCTTTCGCTTTTACCTACCCATTTGACATTCCCTCGAAATCGACATACGTTTGTGCGCCTTTCTCTCGCAAACAACGAGAGAAGCGATTGTGCCGGTTGCATCCCCGAGTCCGGTAGTGGCGAACATGATTGGAAACGAGACCATGGAACAAACCGAGGGATTCGGATTCCCCCAATCGTCGACGTTTCCGCCGGTGGCGCCGCCGCAACAGACGATTGCGCGGCCCACGCCGCTGCCCAAGCGTCCGAAAGGTCGTTGGTTTATCGGGCTCATCTTGTTGGGCTCATGCGGCTTCGGAGCGTGGCAGGCGTACGATTCCTTCCTGCGCTATCGCGCTTATGGCGTGGTCACGGGCCGCATCCTCCAGTTATCGTCGCCGTGGATTGGCGAGGTAACCGCATTCCACGTGCGGGAAGGGGACGTCGTTCGGCAAGGCCAGTCTCTCTTGACCATGGAAAGCACGCAGATGCGCCAGCGGCTATCGGCGCTGAGCGATGAATTGGTGTCCGCGCAGGCCGACCTCGAGGCGGAGGCGGCCAAGCTCAAATGGCAAGCGGCGTTTCACATTGACCAGAGCAAGAGCGGCAAGGCCGCTATTACGAAATGTGGGGACAGTATCTCGCCGAACAGAAGAATCTGGAGAAGATCGGTGCCGAGCTCCAAATCAATCAGCGCCTTTACGACAAGCGCGATCGCGCCGTTCGAAGTGGAACGTATTCGGCTCGATTATGCGGGCCAATGGCAAAAGCTGGAAAAGATGAAGACGGCCCTTGATGAGAGCAAGGCCTACGCCGACGTCAGCGGCATTTTGCTGGCCAAGCTGGGTGACATCAGCGACAGCCTCGCCGAGGATGGCCAGGATCAGTTAAAGCCCAAGCTGGCCAAGATCGAAGCCCTCAAGGCGGAGCGCACCCGGCTCGAGCAGTATCTCGCCAAGGGACGCCTTCTCGCCCCCAGCAACGGCTTGGTGGTCAAGCTACACCACTTCGCCGGTGAGCACGCCGGGCCTACCGATACCTTGGTCTCGTTTTTGGAGGAAGGCTCGTTGCAAGTCGTACTCTACGTCGGCCAGGGGACCAGCGCTTCATTCACGCCGGGCCATGAACTCGACATGGTGCTCGATCCCTACCCCGATCGCTTCAAGGGCACGATCACGCGGCTCGGCGATCAACTGGAGGCGGCCCCCGAGCAGATTAAACGCCACTACTCTTCGGGACAGAGACTGTTGCCTATCCACGTGCAACCGTCACCGGAAACGCGGCGCTGGATGGCGCTGCGCGTGGAAAGCGTCGTCAAATTGCCATGAGTCACACCGAGAAATGCGCATGTCAGCCAACACGATAGTTGCCAGTCGGGAAACGGCCGGCGCGGACACTCTATGTGAAAGAAATAGTCCACGAGTTGGACCGATCGCGGGGCTGGCGCGTGAGCCGGCCGACCTTGCGACCAGCGCTTTGCTTAGGCAATCGCCTCGCATCACCTATCAGCGGGCCGTCCTGGCCATTCCCGTGCGTCCGGATGGTGGGCCGGATTGGGACAATCGCCTCGCCGGCTACACGACTGACATAGGTCTCGAAGGGCTGGGACTGGAATTCCAGCGCACGGTCAACCTGCAAACGCTGGGGCTGGTGTTGAGTTTGAGTCCCGCGGCGGGCCAAGGCCCGGTCTGTTGCGGCGTCGATGTCAGCAACACGCAATACGTGCATGAGACGTGTCATCTGGGGACGCACTTTAGCGGCTTCGCCTTCGATCTTCTCAAGCCAGAAAGCTTGACGCCGCGACTCAATGCCCGCCGCTGGCAGTTCGAGTTGGCTTTTCCCGAGGCCATTCTCGACGAATGGGCGCGTGTTCGAGTTGTCGAGCCCGTGCTTTGGGATCGCGTGCAACTGTGTCCGCGCTGCCAGGCGTTGCCCACGTTTCGACGTGGCTGCACGGCTTGCGGCTCTGCCCGCTTGGCCAACGATCGCCTGATTCACCATTTCGCGTGTGCTCACGTCGGTCTCGCCGAGGAATTCGACAAGCAGGGCCAACTCGCCTGCCCCAAGTGCCGCACGCGCTCCTTGATCGTGGGTGCCGACTACGAGTATTTGACCGGGCCGTTCCGCTGCCAGGATTGTCACTGGACTGGCACGGAGCGGGAGCAGGTGGCCCAATGTCTCCGCTGCGAATTGCGCTTCCCCCGCGCACCAATCCTACGAACGAGAATTGAAGGGATACCGTGCTCACCGATTGGATCCACTGGCTCTCCTGCCGTCATTGGGACCAACTGCTGCTCTTTCTGCTGGGCCTTCTTCTGACCGACACGCCGCGCTATGCGCTCACCAAGATTTACCTGTGCGGGCGTGATTGGCTGACCCACACACTGGCGCTGTTTGCGGGGCCAACCGGACGAGCCGCGCTTTTCCCATTGCCCCAGCGTCTGCGCCATCGTCGCCGGCTACAACGAGGCCGACACCATCGCCTCGACCTTGGCGTCGCTTTGGCAAACCTATCCCAAGCTAGAAATCATCGTCGTCGATGACGGCTCCAAGGACGCCATGGCGGCCAATGCACGTCGCTTCGCCGCCAATCATGCCGGCATCATGGTTTTGAGCCGGCCCGAGCGCGGCGGCAAATCATCGGCGATGAACTTCGCCTTGCGCTACACCCAGGCCGACGTTGTGGTGGTCATCGACGCCGACTCCGAGCTTGGACCTTGCGCGCTGTGGGAGATCGTGCAACCCATGCGCGACGAGCGCGTCGGCGCGGTGGCCGGCAGCGTCGTGGTGCGCAATCCTTTTGCCAGCTTGGCCACCTGGTTTCAAGCGTATGAATATGTCAGCACCATTTTCGTGGGCCGCATGACCTCGGCGATGCTCGACATCCTCGGCATCGTCTCGGGCGCCTTCGGCGCCTTTCGTCGCGATGCCCTGCTCAAGGTGCATGGTTGGGACGTGGGACCACCGGAAGATCTCGACTTGACGCTGGCACTACGCAAAGCTGGCTATCGTGTCGCCTTCGCGCCTTATTCACTCTGCCTCACGGAAGCGCCGGAGTCTTTTTGGACACTATTCAAGCATGCCGCCGCTGGGAACGCAGCGGCGCCATTCGCAACCACTGCCGCAAGCACCTCGATCTGGCCTTTCCCTGGGCCGCCAACTTTCGGCTATCCAACTTGCTGATGCTGATGGAAAGTTGGTTCTTTAGCATCTTCTGCGTTTACGGCATCGTGATTTGGTTCATCGGCTTCTTCCTTTGCCTACCCGACGACTGGTGGCAAATCCTGCTGACGCTTTACTTGTGCTACCTCGTGTTCGAGTTGATCCAGATTGCGACCAATTTGTATTACACCACGGATTTCCGCAAAGATTTGATACTGAGCTTGATCTTCTTTCTTATTCCACTCTATCAACTGGCCATGCTCGTTGTTCGTCTGATCGCCACGACCGAGGAGATCTTCTTCCGCACGTCGTTTGCGGACAATTACGTGCCGGAGAAAGTGCGCAAGGCGACGTGGCATTGGTGAAAGGGAATAAAACCAGTGTTAGCACTCGACTTAGCTGGGGCTCTGCCGGTATCATGCGTATCGGAGGTCGTTACAATGATTCATGAACGTATTGTGGTGGATCCCAAAATCATGTTTGGCAAGCCCGTGATTAAAGGCACGCGCATTACGGTCGAGTTGGTCCTCCGAAAACTGGCGGAAGGAATGACGGATGAACAAATCCTGGCGCACCATCCTCATCTCACCGTAGAAGACATCCGAGCTGCGGCGGCATTCGCCGCAGATCATCTCGCCAACGAAGAGATTGTGATCGCTTCTGGCGATGCGCAGTGAACCTTCTCGCCGATGAGTGCTGCGATGCCATCCTTGTAGGCGGCTTGCGCAGCGACGGTCACGACGTCAGCTATGTCAAGGAATTCGCCGCAGGCACAGATGACGGCACCGTGTTGCAAATGGCAAGTCAAGAAGAGCGAATTCTTCTCACTGAGGATAAGGACTTCGGTGAGTTGGTCGTGCGTCTGAAATTGCCGACCTACGGCGTTGTTCTTGTCCGCATGAATCCCGCCGACAGCGCTGCTAAATTGGCACGATTGCGCCACTTGCTCTTGCATCACGCCCTGCGCTTGCCCAATTCCTTTGTTATCCTCGACGAGAAAAAAATTCGCTTCCGCTGTTTGTAAATTGATGATTACTAGTTTGGGGCGGCTGCCGCAACAGACATGTGGGATAAGGGAAGCCGCCTCCGCAGCGGTAACTTACGCGTCATCCGCCCAGTCGCGCGGTTTGAGATACTCGTATATCAGCGCTTCGGGGGAGCCGGGAACAACTTGATAATCATAATGCCAGCGCACCAGCGGCGGCAGCGACATGAGAATTGATTCCGTGCGACCGCCCGTTTTAAGGCCGAATATGGTGCCGCGGTCATAGAGCAAATTGAACTCGACATAGCGTCCGCGGCGGAATTCCTGGAAGGCACGCTGATCCGGTGTGAACGGTAAATCGCGCCGGCGCTCGACAATGGGCACGTACGCCTCCACGAAGGCATTCGCGGCATCCCGGACAAAGCCGAACAGCGCCTCGAAGTCGCCTTCCAGATAATCGAAAAAGATGCCGCCGACCCCGCGGGCCTCGTTACGGTGCGGCAAAAAGAAGTAGTCATCGCACCATTTCTTGAAGCGCGCGTAATCGACCGGCGGCGCATGTCCGGCACAGACGCGCGCCAAGTTTTGTGAAAGTGAACGACATCTTCGCGCACCGGATAATACGGCGTCAAGTCGGCGCCGCCGCCAAACCATTGCTTGGTTCCCTTGGTCAAAAAACGAAAGTTGGCGTGCACCGTCGGTAGCATGGGGCTGCGCGGGTGCAGGACCAGCGAGATGCCCGTAGCGGTGAAATCCAAACCCTCGCCGGGAACTTGCTTGGCAAATTCCGGGGTCATCTGGCCAAATACTTCCGAAAAATTGACGCCCCCCTTTTCGAAGACACCTCCCTCGGCAATCACGCGCGTACGCCCGCCGCCCCCGCCGGCACGTTGCCAGGCATCCTCGCGGAAACGTGCAATACCGTCGACTCGCTCCAGGACAGTGCAGATGCGATCCTGCGCCTCCCGGAAGAATTCGGCGACCTGCGTGCGTTGTCGATCAATTGGGTCCATTACCTTGACACCCCATACTGCCCAAGTCGGAACCCTTCCTTTGCCATTCTATCAGCGTTACCAGGTCGCAAGCGATCCGCGGGATTCGGAGTACCTCATCCCGCGGCTTGGATAATGTGCGCCATGGTTGCAAGCCGCGGGACGAGGTACTCCGAATCCCGCGGATCGCCACTTGGTCTATTATGCATTCCCCCGCCTCATTATAATCGCGCGTTCCGTTGGTCCCGGTCGAGGAGGGAACCTCGTGGCCGAGAATGCCGGCGACCTGGTGGTTGAAACGTACAAGCTCACGAAGATCTATCAAAACCGCCAGATCGCTCTGAACGATGTGACGCTGAAAATGGAACCTGGCTGCGTCTTGGGCCTCTTGGGGCACAACGGCGCCGGCAAGACCACCCTTCTGCGCCTGATCCTGGGCCTCCATCGTCCGACCGCCGGTTGGGCGAAGGTCTTCGGCAAAACGATGGGGCCCAATTCGGCGTCCTTGCGCTGCCGCATCGGCTATATTCCCACCAACCCGCAGTTCCCGCGCGGCATGACGCCCATCAGCTACCTTGATTACATGGCCCGGCTTTTCGGGCTCCCCAAAGACGTGCGTAAACCCCGTTTGGCTTCGCTCATTCGCGCCGTCGATCTGCTGGCTGCCTCCGGCGATCCGGTCGAGGGCTTTTCCAACGGCATGACCGCACGGCTGGCGGTGGCGACGAGTCTCATCAACGAGCCCGACCTATTGGTTTGGGACGAGCCGACGCACGGCCTAGATCCAGAAGCCCGGCGCAGCATGCTTGAGCTGATCAAGACGCTGGCGAAGGAAAAAACCTTGATCGTCTCCAGCCACAACTTGAGCGACATCGACGAGGTTTGCAACCATGCCGCCGTCTTGAGCCGGGGACACATGATCTATTTCGGCTCGCTGCAAGACCTCAAGGGCCGCATGCGCAAGAATCACTATGAACTCGATCTGGAAGGCGATCAAAAAGCCATTGCCAAGGCGATGCAAACGATCAAGGGTTTGGGTGATTTCAAGGCCGTGGCACTGCGGCAAAGGCGCCTGGAGTTGCGGCTGACTGACGACGCCAACAATGCGTCCGCCCTGGCCAATGTGTTCATGACACTCGCGGACAACAAGGTGACGCTGATATCCATTCGCAGCGTGGGCCAGCAAACCGAACAGGCATTTCTCGATCTGGTGGAAAAAGAAGAAGCACGCGGCTTTTCGCGGGCCTACCAAAATCCCGCCGAAGCGGCGTAAAGACGTTCTCACCACAGAGACACAGAGTACACAGAGAATAACGCTAAGAAATCAACGGCAATCCATTTGTACACGAACGCATGTGCATTTCTCTGTGCCCTCTGTGACTCTGTGGTTATGGTTGTTTTCCCAGTCAGAGAAAGCAGAAATGGGAGTCATATCGATGGATGCGCCCAACGCTGTCAAGGCGGTCAAAATCAATCGCTTGCTTCCCTATTGGGCGGTCTTTCAGGCCGATCTGCGGCAGACGCTCACCAGCTGGATTTATCGCGTCTGGGTTTTGGTCTCGCTCGGGGCGGCCGTCGGCTATTTGCTTTATCGCTTCGGCGCCAAGCAAGTAGGCGGTTTCGTCCAACCGGCGCCCGAGATGATGAGCGACCTCATGAACTGGGTAGCCTTCGGCAGCGTCACGCTGGTTATCGTCCTCACCGCCGGCGCAATTTGCTCCGAGCGCGGCACCATGGCCGATTCCGTCTTGAGCCGGGGCATTAGCCGGTATCAGTATTTCCTGGGCAAGTGGCACGCACGGCTGACGGTTGTCTTGGGAACCTTTTTCGTCATCGCCTTGCTGGCGCTGATCGGTTCGTTCTTCATGCTGCACAGCGACAGCCTCAGCTTGATCGGCAGCGCCATCGCGTTGTTAACCGTCGCGGCCATCCTTTTCATGGTGATAACGTGCGGCGTCAGCGTCAGCGCGCTTTCCAACAACACGGTCGTGAGTATCGCGATCGTGTGGATGGCGCTGTATAGCGCGGGCTTCGCGCTTCTCGCTTTTGCCCGAGACATATCCGTCGCCCGACCGGGCGTTGCATGCCTTACCGCAAGTCCTCAAGGGCTTTTACGATTGGCAGATGGTGAGCAGGCTCATCAGCGGCTCGCTTTCACTATCGCTCTTGGTGGCACTGGTGGGGATGTTTGGGTTTTCAAGGCGGGATGTGTGAAATAAAGTAGCTGGAGGCGGCTTGGCGATTTCATGCTTCAAAACTGCTTCGCGACAGCCCAGACTGGCGGATGATCGAGCGCCGGGTGCCATGCTCATGGTACTCCATGAGCATGCTGGACGCCCGCGTTGACCAAGCATAGCCATGTTGCAACCGCTTCTTCGGAGGTCAACGCACGAGTCCCTCATGCCCCATCGAAAAACCTGCAAGCGGTTTAACAACCCCGGTGATGCTCATGCGCTCACATTTTCCTGTTTTCATCGTCAACCCTTTCTAATCAAAGATCGCACTCGGCGTTGGCTCATTGATGCGATCGATCAAGCACGACGGAAGCATCAATATCACCTCTGGGCCTATGTTATCATGCCCGAGCATGCTCATCTTTTGGTTTGGCCGACCCAAGCAGAATACGAGCTTAGTGGCTTCCTCAGGTCCGTGAAGCAATCGGTGGTCAGAAAAGCGCTGCCTTTTATTCGTCGCGAAGCTCCGATTTTTTTGCCGCGCATGGAAGACCGACAACCGAACGGGGAAACGCACTACCGTTTCTGGCAACGCGGGGGCGGATATGACCGCAACTTGTTTGAGCCGTCCCTCGTTTTTAAGCAAATCGATTACATCCACAACAATCCGGTACGCCGATCGTTGTGTGAAAAGCCGGAAGATTGGTACTGGTCGGGAGCCGCCGAATATGCGGGCACCGGGACGGGACCGTTACAACTCGATCGAAAGTCGCTGCCGTGAATGGGCAGTTCGTGATTGAATACTGCGCTCGCATGCTCATGGAGTACCATGAGCATGGCACCCCGGCGCAGACTTCTTGACCAGACAGCATCCGAAGCTTACCCACAGGCAACCTCGACCTGCGTGACGAACACTTCCTCGCCCAGGCGCTCTTGGATTTCTCGGGACGATGCACATTCGAAAAACAACTCAAGCGCCTCGCGGAGGTTATCCCGAGACGCTTCGATGGTGTCTCCCTGACTTGCGATGTCTAATTCCGGGCATAGAGCCACGAACCCATCCCCTTCCCGGCGAATCACCGCTGTCAATCTCCTGCTCATATAGCCTCCAAAAACTGGGAACTAGGATTCGAATTTTGAGAAGTAGATCGCGAGTATTCCAGGGGATACGAGTCCCTCAACTTTACTCCAGAATACTACGCGATCGACACGGTGGTAAAGCCGGTTTGTTGGCTGTGACGTGGCTGAACTTCTTCAAAGTTAATCGGCACCCTGCGGCTTAATTCATACTCAATTATGCCCCATCGTGCAGACGTTGTCCTCGCCGCCCAGATTCTTGACGCGGATGGTGTATTCTTGCGTCATGGTGGGAGTCCAGCGGCATAGGGCCAGGTCGGAGTAGAAAGTATCCTGCGCCACGACTTGGCCCAAGGAATCGCGCACTTCAATGTCCACATCGGTGCTGCCGTCGCCGATCACGGCGAACTCGGCCAGTTGCCTCGGCTTGGCTTGCTCGGCGAGGAAGACGACTTTGTAAATCACCTCGCTGCCTTTTTTGAGTGTTTTGGTCCAGCGCCGTGCGCCATCCTTGGAATTGGCCGTGCTGGTCGGGCTGAATATCATCAA
This sequence comes from uncultured Planctomycetota bacterium, assembly GCA_963750865.1. Taxonomy (GTDB): domain Bacteria; phylum Planctomycetota; class Planctomycetia; order Gemmatales; family Gemmataceae; genus CAVVSQ01. The sequence goes on along the minus strand of CAVVSQ010000001.1, from coordinate 120,599 downwards.
CGCCGACAGGACGAGCAAGGGCACAATGCGATTCATTCGGGCACCTTTTGCTAAAAAGAAACGTTACTTGACGGTTGGACGGGTCTTGAGTTGCAAGGCTTCGGGTATCTGACGGGATTTACCGTTTGTGGCTCGCTGGCTGGCCGCATCGGTCCCGCTTTCCCAGACCGGCAAGAATTCATTCCACTGCACCACCTTGTCGCCGTTTTTGTCGAAGGCGGCCACCGGTTCGTTTTGGAGGGCCAAAAAAGCGTTGGTGAAAAGGCTGCCGCCCCATTGCTGCGTGCCGAGTGAGACGTGGCCCATCTTGCAGCCGTTGATGTCCACGATGCCGGCGGGACGAAACAAGAGATCGCGCAGCACCGTGCCATCCGTGTGGGCGGCGATGTCCTCGACCCCCACGGTGCCGGTGCCCGTAACCAGGTTGACGGTTTGGGCGTACGTATTCGGCGGCTCGACGCGCATCGCCTTGGGCCCCGCGGGTTCGAGCTTTCCCGTGAGCATGGTAAGCATAAATGCCGGTTCCTCGCGCTTGGCTTTTACTCTCTTGGCGAGTGCTTTCATGTTCGGCCGCTTCGGCTCGACGTCGCGCGACTCATACACCAACATCGCGTGCATCTCACCGGGCGGCTCTTGAGCCAGGGCACGCGGACTTTTCCCGGACGAAACCTTGATGGGCGCGACGGCGGCGTTGGGCGGTTCCCCGCTGATCGCGCCGCCGGCAGGGTTGGCGCAGCAATCGGTGAGGACGACGACCAGTCGCGGCTGGTGTTTGGTCATCGCCGCCAGGAGATCTTTGCGGTAGAGATGGCCGGCGTGCAGTGCCAAGAAATGCCCTTTGCCCGCTTTGAGGCCGCCGTGGCCGGAGTAGTAAAAGACGAGCGTTTCCGACGGCTGTGTCCGCAGTGTCGTGTAATAAGCGAGGATGTTCTCGGCCGTGACCTTGGCCCCGGTAAAGACATCGATGGTGGAGCGCGCGTCCAATTTTTGCTTGCGCAAAGCCGCCTGCAAGACGGCCTGCATATTGTCGCCGTCAAGCCCCCAAGTGATGCCTTGCTTGTCGTCGGTATCCACGACGAGCAGGATGCGAACGCGCGACGCTTCGTCGGAGGCATCGGCACGGGCGAGCGCCGGCGTCAGCCAGCTTGCCAGGAATACGAGGATTAGCTGAGTTTTGGTATTTTGAAGCATGGCGTAGTTTAACCAAATCACCAAGGGTTATGCAATATGTAGGTCCCGCCTGCCGGGCGGGACCTCGGGGAGGCGTCGCCAATAGTTGAGGCGATTGCAAGCCCGAGGTCCCGTCCGGCAGACGGGACCTACATTTGACGTTCCCCCTTCGCGTCCCTAAATCTTAGATTGACGTGCGGTAGACGAGCCACTCTCAAGCCGGGCCTAGCCGCTTCCTCCATAGTCCCCTTCATAGGAATCCATTCGATGGCCAAGAACGTTTATTTCTTCGGCGGCAACAAGGCCGAAGGCCGCGCGGACATGAAAAACCTCTTGGGCGGCAAGGGCGCCAACCTCGCGGAGATGGTCAACATCGGCTTGCCCGTTCCCGCCGGCTTCACGCTGACCACCGAAGTCTGCATTTATTACGGCACCCACAAGAAATATCCCCGCCGAGCTCAAGGCGGAAGTCGAAGCCGCCATGAAGAAGACGGAAGAGGCGATGGGGGCCAAGTTCGGCGATCCCAAGAACCCTCTGCTCGTCTCCTGCCGCTCCGGGGCCCGCGTCTCCATGCCCGGCATGATGGACACGGTGCTCAACATCGGCCTCAATGAAAGCACGCTCAAAGGCCTCATCGAGAAGACCGGCAACGAGCGCTTCGGCTGGGACAGCTATCGCCGCTTCGTGCAGATGTATGGCGACGTGGTGCTCGGACTCAAGCCGACCTCCAAGACGGAGATCGATCCCTTCGAGCACATCATGGAAGAGCTCAAGCACGAGAAGAAAGTCCAGCTCGACACCGATCTCACCACCGCCGATCTCAAGGAATTGGTCAAACGCTTCAAGAAAGCCGTCAAGGAACGCACCGGCCACGATTTCCCCGAAGACGCCTACGACCAGATGTGGGGCGCCGTCGCCGCCGTCTTCAATTCCTGGGGCAACGATCGCGCCGTCGTCTATCGCCGGCAATACGGCTACCCGCACGATTGGGGCACCGCCGCCAACATCTGCTCCATGGTGTTCGGCAACATGGGCGACGATTGCTGCACCGGCGTCGCCTTCACGCGCGACCCGGCCACCGGCGAAAAGGTCTTTTACGGCGAATACCTCATCAACGCCCAGGGCGAAGACGTCGTCGCCGGCATCCGCACGCCCAAGAAGATCGCCGAGCTGCAAAAGGACATGCCCGCCGTCTACAAGCAACTCGACGGCATCCGCAACACGCTGGAAAAGCACTATCGCGACGTGCAGGACATCGAGTTCACCGTGCAAAAGCAAAAGCTGTGGATGCTGCAGACGCGCAACGGCAAACGCACCGGTTTCGCCGGCGTCCGCTTCGCCGTCGATATGGTCGAGGAAGGGCTCATCACCAAGGAAGAGGCGCTCAGCGCCGGCCGCCTGCCGCCCGACGATTTGAACCAGCTTTTGCAGCCGATCTTCAATCCCGAAGCCAAACGCAAGGCCATCGCCGACGGCAACCTGCTGGCCAAGGGCATCAACGCCGGCCCCGGCGCCGCCACCGGCCGCATCAAGTTCCACGCCGAGGACGCCGAAGCCTATATCCAAAAGCACAAGGGGACCGCCGAAGGCCACGTCATCCTGGTCCGCCGCGAGACCAGCCCCGAAGACCTGCGCGGCATGCAGGCCGCCAACGGCATCCTCACCGCGTTCGGCGGCGCTTCGAGCCATGCGGCTCTCGTCAGCCGGCAGATGGGCAAGGTCTGCATCGTCGGCTGCAACGCCCTCAACATCGACTATCACAAGGCGACCATGACCGTCGGCGACAAGGTCCTCAAGGAAGGCGACTGGATCTCCATCGACGGCTTCACCGGCGAAGTGATGGCCGGCCAAATCGCGACCAAGCCGAGCGAAGTCGTCCAGGTGCTCATCGAGAAATCGCTCAAGCCGGAGCAATCGCGCGTCTATCAGCAATATGCCAAGCTCATGGACTGGGCCGACGGCGTCCGCAAGCTGCGCATCCGCACCAACGCCGACAAGCCCGACCAGGCCGCGCAAGCCGATCGCGTTCGGCGCCGAAGGGATCGGCCTGTGCCGCACCGAGCACATGTTCTTCGATCACATCAAGGAAATGCGCGAGATGATCCTGGCCGCCAACGTCGACGATCGCCGCAAGGCGCTCGCCAAGCTGTTGCCGTTCCAGCGCGAGGATTTCGAAGGGCTCTTCAAGGCGATGAAGGGCTTCCCGGTCACGATCCGCACGCTCGATCCGCCGCTGCACGAGTTCCTGCCGCACGACGACAAGGGCCAAGAGGAGATGGCCAAGGAAATGGGCGTCTCCAAGCAGGTGATCGCCGACCGCGTCAAGGCGCTGCACGAGCAAAACCCCATGCTCGGCTTCCGCGGCTGCCGCCTCGGCATCGTCTTCCCGGAGATCACCGAAATGCAGGCCCGCGCCATCATCGAGGCCGCCTGCAATGTCCACAAAGGCCGGCATCAAGGTCGAGCCGGAAATCATGATCCCGCTCGTCGGCTTCCTGCCCGAGCTCAAGGCCCAGGCCAAGATCGTCCACGAGACGGCCAAGAAGGTCTTCGCGGAAAAGGGCATCGAAGTCAAATACATGGTGGGCACGATGATCGAGTTGCCGCGCGCCTGCGTGGTCGCCGACCAGATCGCCCAGGAAGCGCAGTTCTTCAGCTTCGGCACCAACGACCTGACGCAAACCGGCCTGGGCATGAGCCGCGACGACTACGGCAGCTTCATCCGCCACTACCTCGAAAACGACCTCGTCCCCAAAGACCCCTTCCAGGTCATCGACTTCGACGGCGTCGGCGGCCTCATGCAGCTCGGCGTCGAACGCGGCCGCAAGACCAAGCCCGACCTAAAAATCGGCATCTGCGGCGAGCACGGCGGCGAACCGGACTCGGTGAAGTTCTGCCATCGGATCGGGCTGAATTATGTGAGTTGCAGCCCGTTCCGGGTGCCGATTGCGCGGTTGGCGGCGGCGCAGGCGGCGTTGGGGAAGTGAGAAATCATCGAGCTTCACCGATCGCTAGGAACCGTGCGCAACACGCGGAGTCGAATTGAGGCCTTCCGATGGGACTGATTAAATGCCGTGAATGCGGAAACCGCACAAGCTCGAAAGCTCGACGTGCCCTTCCTGTGGCGCACCGGTAAAGTAACGGACAACTGTTTCAACGGGGTGTTTGCTTTTCATCGTGTTGCTAGGACTTGCTATTGTCTATGGAACCGTCAAAGAGCAAAACCGCACACCGGAGGAGAAATCAAGAATAGCGGCTGAGCGGGAAAAGCAGAGGGAAAGCCGTCTACAGAAAATCGCCCTCAAGAAACAATTCGCTATGAGGTTTTAAAAACCGGCAAGTGGCCTCTAAACGATTTGATGGTCATGGACGTTTTAGTCAAAGATTCTGAATCCCGACAACAAATCATGGACCTTGCCGAGAATCTCCACCGTAAGTTTATGGGCACGTACGCCGTCATCACCATTTACGACTCGAGGGAGGCGTGGCGGCGAATATCGGATGAAACCTATTCGGAAGACGAATACATGCGCCATTGCTTCGTCGAAATGCACGGAGATCCCCAATCGCCAGAAAAAGGAATATTCTGGGTGGTCAAAGGCCGTGATCATTAATGAGTAACGGCTACCTTCGCCTAATGGAAAACACCTGCGTAGCGTTATATGGTTTCCTGCAAGCAAGGTAAAAGATGCAGAATATTAGCTCGAGCGCGAGCGATCATTGCACGGCCGAAGCGGCTAAGAAGGTCGCGTATGAAATCCAAATGTTTAGGTTCCTTTGCGAGAAATTGGCTGGACTCCACTGCGGAGTCAAGTGAGTTTTCGCCGGGAAGTATTCATCTGCTTGGCACAGGTGATTCAAAACATGCAACGGGAGCGATAACGACGCTTTGCTGGAAGCCCTACTCATTGCACCACCCGCGTGCTTCAAGAATTCTTTTACAAGAAGGCGACACACGTTGACGATTTAATTGCCAGTGATTTCGTTTCTCATTGGGAGTCGCTGTGCCCTCCCGAAGCGCTTATCTTCGGGAATCTGGATCGAAAGCGGCGGCTAAATAAAAGCGCTCGCCCATCTGACGGTGAGTCGTGTGGCATACGATTCAAATGAAAAAAAGTGGGACGTGAGAGCGATCCGCGACGCCATCGAAAACGTATGGAAGCAGTTCTTTGACATCCTTCCAGCCGAAAGAAAGTCGTGGTTTAATTTCGCAGAATAATCCCACCGTAAAAGGTCGATTCATTGCAAGGGCAGACCAATTTAGAGTGCCCTTTCACGTAATCTTTTTCGGGCATCTCAAGCTCTGAGACTTCAGAAATATTGAACTCTAACGAATTCAGTTACGGGAAAAACGTGGGTGTGACACTGCGGGCGGAACAGCCAGAGCACGCCTGGTGTTTCGACCATTTCGACTATTGCGTCTGTTTCGAACACGTGCTAGAATGCTCATGTCACGAAACCGGAGGCAAAATCCATGCGCACACTCGATTTCCGAGAACTTTGAGACGGTTGCGCCGAGCGAAGCCGATGCTCTGCTCGCACGCGAGTCAAGCCGCCGCCTCGCAACCCACAAACTCGGCAAACGGTCCAGCATCCGCATTCAACTCCTCGACGATGGCGAAGAAGCGGAAACGGTGGCGGTTCCAAAGTCCGCACTTCGACTTGTTCCTCAATGTCCTGGTCGAAATGTCCCAGGGCAACGCGGTGACCCTCATTCCTACTCATGCTGAGATGACCACGCAGCAGGCCGCCGACCTGCTCAACGTCTCGCGCCCCTACCTGGTCAAGCTGCTGGACGAAGAAAAAATCCCGTGCCGAACGGTCGGCAAGTACCGTCGTGTTCGTTTTGACGACTTGATGGCTTACAAGCGGAAGGATGACGAAGCCAGAGCCAAGATTCTCGACCAGCTTACGGCCGACGCCCAGGAACTGGGGATGGGCTATTGATGGAGCAACCCGTCATCGCGATTTACGATGCGAACATCCTTTATCCGGCCCCTCTGCGTGACCTGTTTATCCGGCTTGCACAGGCAGGGCTTGTGCTTGGAAGGTGGACGGAAACAATCCATGACGAATGGACTGCGCAATGTGCTCAAGGACAATCAACATCTATCCGCCGAGCGCCTGACACGAACCCGCCAGCCTGATGAACGAGGCCGTTCGTGACTGCCGTCGTGACTGGTTACGAAGACTTGATTGCGTCTCTTAGCTTGCCCGATCCTGACGACCGCCATGTCCTGGCCGCCGCCATCCGCGCCGGAGCTACCGTCATCGTGACCTACAATCTCAAGGATTTCCCGGCAGAGACTCTTGCCCGGTTCGACATCGAGGCACAGCATCCAGACGACTTTCTGGTTAGCCTGCTCGATCAATCTCCAGGCATGGTTTGCGCCGCCGTCAAACGGCAGCGTGAGAGTCTCCGTAATCCGCCCAAGACGGCACTGGAATTACTCGCCACGTTGGAAAGCCAGGGGCTAACCCAAGCGGTTGCTCGACTCCGCCAATTCGGCGAACTCATTTGACCGCGCTCGCCAACGACCGCCTCGGTTGACCTGCCACATAATCCGCGTTAATACTCATCCTATCATGGACATCCACCTAACACCCGAATCCCAGCGGTTCATCGAAGATCAGCTTCACTACGGTGCCTACCATTCTGCGTCCGAAATCATTGAATCACTCATCCGAGCGAGAGCGGCTTCCCAAGTTAATGGTAACGGCCCCAGCGCCTTTCCATCGGACGAGGGCGGCAAGCAACGGGGGATGATTTTAGAAGTTATCCGTGAATGCGAATTTCTCGCGGGCGCACCGTCGACAGACGGATTCTCAAATCGAGACCACAATCGCGTTTTGTATGGCGAACGCTCGTGATTTTCGTTGACACAGGCGCTTGGTTCGCCAGCTTCGTCACGCTTGGCTAATCTTTCAGAATTATCGGGACAAAGATTGGAGCTTCACCGATTTGCGTCAGTCGGGTCGTCATGCAGCGCCTGGGCGTTGTTGAGGCATTCGCGTTTGATGACCACTTCCGCCAGTTCGGCACGGTGAGAGTGGTTCCATAGCGATGTTCAGCATCGGAGCGACCGCCGCTCCTCAACGCCAACGGCGTTGCATGTTAAAGCCCAGGGCAACGCCGGGCGTTGCCCTGGGTTTTAACATCCAACACGCCGTTGGCGTTGAAAACGAGCCGAGGTACCCGGACACGTTCAACATCGGTTCTTAATATGCCCGCAGCCCACTCAGATGCTGACGAGACGGCGTGACTTTGGTATCCTAAATTCGTTGCCAGCGATCCCGACCATGCACGTGCACGAGCCTCGCGCGTGCCACCCGTTTCAGACTTTTCAAAATGAAGGAGTCGAATGATGAGAAGCTTGCGTTTGATAACACTCGTGTTCGGTTTGCTCACGGCCACGCAAGGCGCAGCGTGGCGCAGCAGAAGAATCCGATGGTCGTCCTGGACACATCGCTCGGCAAAATCACGGTGGAGTTGTTCGCCGACAAAGCACCGGTCACCGTCAAGAACTTCCTCACCTATGTGGACGAGAAGCACTACGACGGCACCATTTTTCACCGGGTGATTCCCGATTTCATGGTCCAAGGCGGCGGCATGGAGCCGGGTCTCAAGGAAAAGCAAACACATGCCGCGATCAAGAATGAGTCCACCAATGGCCTCTCCAACAAGCGCGGCACGCTCGCCATGGCCCGCACCAATGTTCCCGACAGCGCCACCTCGCAATTTTTCATTAACGTCAAGGACAATGCGTTTCTGGACAAGGCCAAGTCGCGCGACGGCGTAGGTTATGCCGTGTTCGGCCAGGTGATCGATGGCATGGATGTCGTGGATCGAATTCGCCAGGTCGAGACCGGCAACAGTGGCGGGCATTCGGATGTGCCTACCAAAGACGTTGTCTTGCGGACGGCACGGCGGAAGTAAGAGATCCGCGGGATTCGGGGTACCTCATCCCGCGGCTTGGGGAGGCGACTGAATGATAAGGTGGTTGATTGCGTTGGGCGTCGCATTGCCGGCACTCAATCCGGGGGCGGCGCGGCTCGAGCAAACGATCACGGGGCTTGACGGGCCCGGCTTTGCCGATCGCCTACAATCCCGAAAGCGATCGCATCGCGGTCGGCTGCGAACGCGGCACCATCCAGACCTGGAGCAAGGATGTGCTGCTCAACGTCCGCGCCGGCTCAGGCACCAGCAATCGACTGGCCGGTCATCAGGGGCCTGTCTTGGCTTTGGCCTGGCGCGGCCCCATCTTGGCCTCGGCGGGTGCCGACCAGCGAATCCTTTTCTGGAACATGCACGACGGGCAAGTCGCTCATGCTGTGAAAGTCGATTCGCCGCCGCGTGCCTTGGCCATGGCGCCGGACGGCAAAACGTTGGCCAGCGGCGGCGAAGACGGAATCATTCAAATGTGGGACGTGGCCACTGCCCAGCCGCGTGCCAAGTTTGTGGGCCACGCGGACTGGATATTGTGTTTGGCATTCAGCGCGGATGGCAAGCAGTTGGTGTCCGGCGGCATCGACGGCAGCTGCGCTTTTGTGGGATGTCGCGGGCAGCAAAAAAATCGCCGAGCTTGCCCGCGGCGCCGAGCCCGCTTCCCAAAACGGCGCCGGAAAAGGTGGCGATTCGCGCCGTTGCTTTCAGTCCCGATGGGAAAACGATTTACTTGGGCGGCGCCGATGGCAACATCCTGGTCGTCAATTAGGCCGATGGTAAAGTGCAACGCACGCTTATCGGACACACCAGCGCGATAACGGGCCTGGAAGTCCATCCGTCCGGCAGCGTGCTGGCATCATCGAGCAAAGATCGCACGGTCAGGCTCTGGAATCCCGCCAACCCGCAGGCGCTCAAGATTCTCGAAGGGCATACCGCCTGGGTGGAAGGCCTGGCGTTCATTCGCCAAGGAACAGCGTTGGCCTCGGTGGGAGCCGATCAGACGGTGCGCATCTGGAGACTGACCAATTAAAGAGCCGCGCACGCAGTAAGCGGCTTTTTCGTGGCGCCGGATTCAGCCCGCTTACTGCGTGCGCAGGCTCTTTCATTCCGCCGCTTCGATCGTGGCCGACATGGAACCTTGGCAACGTTCGATCCAGGGATCGGCCCCGAACGCGTGAATTTGGTCGCGTTTCAGCTCGGCACGTTCTTTACTGGTGGTGTCCACGATGACCCGGCCACGCGTATGCACCTCCACCGCCATCTTATAGCCCCGCTCGGGGGGATGGCCGAAAATGCGCTGCAACATGCCGATCACGTACTCGAAGCTATGATCGTCGTCATTTAGCAGAATGACGTGATACGGCGGCTGCTTCTTGGTTTTGTCTTGTTGCTTCTCTTTGGTGCTTACCGTGATTTCGGGAAGCGTTGAGACATTCTCACTCATGGCGTTCGTTCCTCGTTGTGCCTGCCGAAACAAACGATGGTGACGTCGTCGTGGGCGTTGCGTCCCAGGGCATGCTGTTTAACCGCGTTCACCAGGCGCGAGCCCATTTCCGCGACGCTGGCCGGCCCCGACTTGAGAGCCTGAAAGATGTTCTCGAGGCCGAAGTCCTTGTCGTCGCGGCTGCGGGCCTCCGAGACGCCGTCGGTGTATTGAACAATGCAGTCGCCGGGCTCAAGGCCGAGAGTCGTCGCTTGATAGGGTATGCCTTGTCCCACGCCCAGCGGAAAGCCGGCCAAGTCCCGTGAAGTAGCCTCCTCATACGTGTCGTGGGCCTTGCGGTAGATAATGGGCGGGTTGTGACCGGCGCTGGCGCAGGCCAGCGAATGCTGGCGCGGATCAAGCATCATGCCGCTGAACGTAATGAAGCGGTCCAGCATGCTCGCTTCCTGCATCAACTCGTTGAGGCGATCGACCAGGTCGCCGAGCGATTTCTCGGTCAGGGCACAAAAGCGGGCATCGGCGCTGACCTTGGCCATCAGCAAGGCGGCGGGCACGCCTTTGCCGGCCACGTCGCCGACCATGATGCCCATGCGGCCATCGGGCAGCGGAATGAAGTCGTAATAATCGCCGCCGACTTCCTGCGCCGACTCGTAATGGGCGAAGAAATCATAGCCCTTGGCTTGCGGCAGCTTCTTGGGCAAGAAGCTCATTTGCACCTGATGGGCGAGCCGCAGATCGCGCTCCAGGCCCGCACGCGCCACCAGGCTCTCGTGCATCCTGGCGTTTTCCAAGCGCGATCGCCGATTGGCCGGCCACCGACAGCAGCAGCTTCAGGTCGTCGTGGGTGAATTTCTTGAAGCGATCTTGCGTATCCAGTTGGATGACGCCAAAGGCCTTGCCGGTGCTTCGACTCAAGAGCGGCGCCAGCATCACCGAGCGAATCCGGCAATCGGCGATGCTTTGCGACAGGTCGAATTGCTTATCCGAGGTAGCGTCCTCGCTGAGCACCGAATTGCCCGATTCCAGGCAACGATTGACGATTTTGCGGCTAAAGCGCGGCGTGCTGTCGTCTTCACTGCCGCGACGGTTCTTGGTCACCTTGGGAATGAGCTTGCCGTCCTCGCCCAGAATGATGAACCCGCGGTCCGCCTGGCGAAAAACGTGGAACAAGTGGTCGACGATCTTCGGCAAGAGCTGCTCGACGTTGAAGACTTGCGAGAGATCGGCGGCTACCTCGATGAGCATCGCCAACTTTTCGGCAGGCTGCGCCTCCAGGATGAGCTTGCTCGCGCCGGAAAGCGTGGCCTCGACGGTGGACGATTGCTCTTCTTCGTCGTTTTCCAAGTCGACTTCCGGCTCGTCGCGCTGCAAATTCTCGGGCAACGGAGCTTTGGGGCCGGTCTCGAAGAAAGCGAGCAAATTATCGCAAATCTTGATCTTGTCGTTGTCCTTGAGAAGCGTGCGCGTGGTGACTTCCTTGTTGTTGACCAGTGTGCCGTTGCGGCTTTTCATGTCCTCGATGTAAAACTTGCCTTGGATACGGCGAATCACGGCATGCTCCCGGCTCACCGCCGGCACGTTGAGCACCACGGAGCATTCCTGGTTGCGCCCCAAGATGATCTTGTCGCCCACGAGCTCGACGGTGGACCCCTGATTGGCCCCTTTGAGAAAACTAATCACTGCCATGAAGTATTCCTCGGCACCCGCCGAAACGCGCCATCCCCTCCAATTCTAAGGTGCGTGCCACATCGTTGCAACCGTATGATTAGCCGCGACGCGCAGCGAAGCGCGTTGGGCGACGTCGTGCCACGCACTCCGCTGCGCGTCGCGGCTAAACGTCACTTGCCCAAGCGCAACACCGCCATGACATTGGAAAAGTCATCCGTCCACACGCCAAGGTCGGGGCGCCGCCGCGCGTCCCGCCAGCGACCGTTGCCAATGGCAGGCGCCAGATTATCTAATGTTCGAGTCATCAGCAGCCATGCGGACGGCGATTTTCCCTTCGTGCCTTCATCACCAACATCCAGATCGTATTCGACCTTGCATGCGAACTCCGAGCCCGCATCCGCCGCCAGATTGGCAAGCACGGGCTCCAGGTCCACGTATTTATTCGAGATGTGGAAAGCCAGGATGCCGTTGTCCGTCAAGTGATCTAGATAGACCCGCAGCGCCTCGACGCGTCAACAGGTGAAGCGGAATCGAGTCCGAGCCAAAAGCATCGACTATGATCACCCCAAAACGCTCCCTTTGCTGGTGCAGCGTTAGGCGGGCATCGCCAAGAATGACATCGACGCGGCCGGGGCTGTCCTTGAGATAGCTGAATAATCCCGTCTCCGGCGCGGCAATGTGGGCCACAGCCGGATCGATCTCGAAAAACGTCCACCGCTGGCCCGGCGTGGCGTAACTGGCCAGCGCGCCCGTCCCCAGGCCGATAAGGGCGACGCGCTGCAACCGCTCGTCGCCGCCGAGCGAGCGCATCACCTGACCAATCGGCCCAGTCGGGTAATAATATGTCAGCGGCTCACGGCGCCGGCTGGGATCGAGACTTTGCTCGCCATGCAGTGTGTTGCCGTTGAAAAGCTTGCGATAGCCGCCTTGGTCGGTGACGCGATGAATGCCGAAAAAGCTGCGCTGGCGGTAGACAAAATCGCCGTGAATGCCCGGATAGAGGGTGCCGACCAGCAACACCAGGCCAAGGCTTACGCCAAACGAAATCGGACGATTTTGCAAAAGATAAACCAAAAGCAGTGGCACTGCGAAGATCACCGCCACGCTCAAGGGTCCCGGATCGATGGACATGGCACGCGCCGCCAGGAGCAATACCAACGTCAAAGCCGTGATGAGCAGGGGCGGACTTTTGTCGAGCCACCACCCGGCGGCACGGTGCGGTAAAGGTGCGGCGACTGCTGAGCCTGGTTTCAAAAGGCAGGCGACGACAATCATCAGAGGATACTCGACCAGGCCTTGGAAAATCCGCGGCGCCACGAGCGCGTTGAACATGCCCCCCAATACGCCGCCGAGCGCCAGCCAGAGATAAAACTCCGTGAGCTGCGCCGGCGCAGGCTTCGTGCGTGCCAACTCGCCATGGCAAACCATCGCGAGCCAAAACAGGCCCAGCAGATGCAGACCTAAAATCAGACCTATGGGCTCGGTGCCCTCTTGCAGCATCATGACCACCAAGACGAGCACAACCAGCGGCATCCAGCGCACCATGAAATGGTGCGGCACAAGTTGTCGTTGAGCGAAAACCAAGGTAAACGTCAGCAAATAGATGGCTAGCGGTATGATCCAGAGCAGGGGAATGGCCGCGATGTCGGTGGTCAGGTAGGTCGTCACGCTCAGCATTAGACTGGAAGGAACGAGTGCGAACAGCATCCATTGCGCACGCCTTGTCCAGGCAAGCTGCGAGCGAGGTTGCGCCGGCTTCAAGGCTAGCGCAATGGTGCCTTTACGGGCCATTAACACAAAAATGGCGCAGGCCAGAAAGGCTGCCACTGCCACCGCATATCCGAGCGTCCAAGCGAACGCTTGCCCCTTGAGTGTAAGATTCGGTTCTGCCACAAAGGGATAGAGGACTAGCGCCGCGAAACTGCCCAAGTTGCTGGCGGCATAAAGAAAATACGGGTCTTCACCGCCGGAAGCTCGGAAGTACCACCGCTGCAGCAGGGGCGCGGAACTTGCCAGAACGAAAAAGGGCAAACCGACACCAAGCGTCAGGTTTTGCAAAAGCCATACGATCGGCAAAGTCGGCGGCGCCACGTCGCGCACGATGAAGACCGGCAGGGAGACAAACGCCGCGACCAACAGAAGGAGGTGAAGCGCCAGGTGCCATTTGACCCCCAGCCAGCGCGTGCCAAAATGGGCGTAGCAATAGCCTAAAAGGAGTTGCGCTTGAAAGAAGACGAGGCAGGTATTCCAGACCGCCGGCGTGCCTCCCAGAGTGGGCAACAGCATCTTGGCGCACAGGGGTTCCAGGAAAAAGAGGAGGCTGGAGCTTAAAAGTAAGGTGCCGGCGAAGAGCTTGCCCATTTTCTTGAAGCTTTGCAATTGACCGAGGCGCAAACCGCTGCATATAGTTGTAAAGGGAAATCGCTTCACCACAAAGGGAGAATTTCGTGCCTCGTTCAACGCGCCCCAAACCCGAGGTAGTCGGCCTTTTCGGTGTCGGTCTGGACAATCAAGATGGCCATAAGCGCATCACGCGCTCGGATGAGATGTTGCTGGTGGGCGGCTCCGAAGCGACCCACGCCAAAATGCAAGATGTCGCCATCCGGTTCTCCGAAGCCCTTCAAAGCCGCGGCAAGCGCTTGGGTGAGGCGTCCGTCGATGAGATCGTCGATCTGCTGCACGATGCCTCCGAGCGCTGATGATGTTATAGTTTTTTCGCAATTATGTGGGACGGCTCTCCTGAGCCGTCCTCGACACGGACGGCTCAGGAGAGCCGTCCCACGCCACCGACCTCTGTTGCTTCACTTCCATACAATTTCTTCACCCTGCCGCGAAACCTTTCTACGATAGCCAGGTATTACTTCAAAGTTCCGACGTGGGTGGCCAAAACGTGCCAGGTGAAGACGCCCTGCTAGTAGGCTGCTGTCTCCGGGGAGAGGCACATGCGGTCCAAGCGCTGATTGAGCGTTTTCAGTCCAATGTATTTGGCCTCTGTGTCCGCTTGCTCCGCCACCGCCAAGACGCCGAGGACGTCACGCAGGAGGTCTTCCTGCGTGTTTTTCGCAGCCTCAAGCGGTGGGACTCGACGCGGCCGTTAAAGCCGTGGATCATGGGGATCACAGTCAATCGTTGCCGGACCTGGCTCACTCAGCGTGCCCGTCGGCCGGAACTCGTGGAATATCTTCAAGATACGGCATGCGGCCCGGCGGCGGACGATTCCGCCGAACTTGCCAACGAGATAGCGTTGGCCGTGAGCGATCTGCGCTTGGAGTACCAGAGCGTTTTCGTTATGTACCACGAGCAGGGGCAACCCTACGAAGACATCGCGCAAGCACTCGGCAAGCCGGTGGGCACCATCAAAACATGGTTGCATCGGGCTCGCCTGGACGTTTTGGATCGCTTAAGGCGCCGGGGCATGATTGCCGAGGTGGATGATGAATTGCCATGATTATCTCGCTCTGTTGCAAAGCCGGCTCGACGGTTCCGCGCTGCCGCTTTCGCATGGCTGTGAAAACCACCTGAGTCAGTGTTCTTCGTGTCGCGCACTGCGGCATTCAGGTGAAATCCTCCTGGCGGGGCTGAAATTCTTGCCGGCTCCCGTCGTGCCTGTCGATTTTCCCCAGCGCATGGCGGCGCTGGTGTTGCGCGATCGCCTCACGCGCCGACACCGCCGAAGGATGAGGATGGTCGATAACAACGGCGCTCGCCGCCTCCCTGCTCGTCATGATCTTGGCGGCGAATTTCCTGCTGCCGGTCTCGCGTCGCGTTTTGACATCTAACGACCCGATCTCCAAAGAAAACAAGCAGCGGAAGGTAGCGGTCCCCAATGCGGAGGCGGCGCCGCGCTTGGCTCAATCCGTGGATGAGGCCCGGCAGGCCTTCACGTCACTGTCGGAACGCTGGACCGAGAACGCCCAGAAGCAAACCAAGCTGCTGCTGCCGACTCAACCAATCCAGATTGCCGGTCTTGAAGGCGAGCAAGGTTCAGCGTTCGAGTTGGAGCCGGCCGCCAAGTCGCTTCAGCAAGCCGGCAAAGCGGTCGCCGATAACTTGCAGCCGATGGCCACCACGGCGCGGCGGGCGCTGGCCTATTTCATCCGTGAATTGCCGTCGTTCGACAGCCAGACGGCGGTCAACTGAGTATTGCAGCCCCGGTAGGGGCGACAGGTAAAAGCCCAGCGATTTATCGCTGGGCTCAAGGGATATCAGTTAGCTGAGTCCCGGTAGGGACGGCAGAATCGCGATTGCGCCTCTTCCGCCCCTACCGGGGCTGAATCGACTGGCCTATCGTACCCAGCGATAAATCGCTGGGCTATTGTCGGACCGTCCCTGCTGGGACTTTTGTTTGGAGCATCATCGCGCATGACCCGTTCGTCGTTCGCCCGTGCAAGCTCTCTGTGGCTGCTCACCTTGGTGACCTCGCCCTGTTTGGCGCAAACTTCGCCGCGTGACGATCTACTTCGTCTGGTGCCCCGCGATTTCGGCTTCTGCTTGATCGTCAATGATTTGCGCGGCAACGGCGCACGCGCTGGGAAAAATCGACGTGGATTCAATCGGTCATTGCCTCCCCACTGGGCCGGTCGATTCTCGATGCACCGGAATTCAAGCAACTCCTCAAGTTCCAAGACGATTTAAAGAAGCACCTGGGAATCGCTTGGCCGGAGCTGCGCGACGATGTGCTTGGCGATGCGGTCGTTCTTGCCTACCAGCCTGCCACACTGAATGACACCAAGAGTGAAGAAGGCATTTTGCTCCTGCACGCGCACCGCCCGGAAGTCTTGGCCAAACTTGTCGATCACGTCAATAAGACGCAACAAGCGAGCGGCGATTTGAAGAGTTTGGCAACCAAAGAGCATCAAGGATTTAAATACACTATTCGCGTGGAATCCAAGAAAGAAAGCTATTACTTCACCAGCGGCCATTTCTTTGCCTATACGAGCAAAGAATCGTTGCTCAAGCGCACTGCTCGAGCAAAAACGCCTGGACCGCGCAGACATTCCTCCAATCGTCGAACACATCAACAAGGCGGGGGGCGATCAGGCTATCGCCAGTTTATGGATCAACCCACGCGGTTTTGATAATGGTGTCAAGCAAAAGATCGCGGCAGCCCAAGGTGCGGACGCGAGTTTTTGGGAAGGAATCGACCGCCAGTGGCGCGCAGTGGACGCCATGGTGCTCACTTGCGCGGTCGGCGCGGACGTCGAAGCCCGATTTACCACGCTGGTGCGCACCAAGGATTTACCGGCGTCAGCGCGTCCCTTTTTCATGGAGCCCGCGAAGGCTTCCGATTTATGGAAGCGTTTCCCGGACAACGCCATCCTGCGCATTGCCGCCCGGCTCGACGGCAGCGCCGCGGCGGCCGCCTTTGTCGATCTCGCTCCCCTCGAAGCGCGGCAAACGATATATAAGAGCTTTCAGCCGCTGGCCGCTCTGGTCGGCATGGACCTCGAACGCGATATCGCACCCAACGTCGGTCCTGATTGGGGACTTTGCATCCTCCCGGCCGCGGTCGCCTCCAACATGCCTATGGGCATGGCCGCGTTAGCTGTTCGCCCTGGCAAGAAAGACATCGCCATCGATCACGCGCTTTATCGCGGCGTCGAGTTTCTCGCTGGGCTCGCTTTATTTGATTACAATCGCCGTCATCCCGAGGAGCCGATCCGCTTGCAGACATTGCGGCAAGACAATGTTGAGATCAAATACCTCAAAAACGACAAACTCTTTCCCGCGGGCTTTCAACCGGCCTGGGCGCTCAAGGATGGCTATTTGCTGCTGATGACTTCGCCGGACGCCGTCGCTCGATTCGGCACGGCGGCACCCGCGTCGGTCAAGCTGGCCGCACCTATCCGGGCCGCGGCCGGCGGCTCGGCGCCATTTCTGCGGCTTTCTTGCAAGCAACTCGCCAAAGCACTGCGCGACCAGCGCTCCGTCGTCGTCAGCCATGTGGCCGCCCAAAACGGCATCGCCGAGGCGGCGGCCGGGCTTGGCTTCGATGACGTGCTCGCCGTGATCGACATCTTCGACAATGTCGAAATCACCCGCAGCAGCGGCGCGGGTCAGACAAGCGTGCTGCTTCGTGTCACACCTGTCAAATAATCCCGCGGATGTTAGGCAATTTCAAAAAACCGCGCTTTACACGTCCGCGCGCTTGGATTATGGTCTGCCCTTTCCCTGGTCGCCGCGCCTTCAAGGAGGATGGGTCTGGTGTCCACGCTCGATCTTTGTTTATTGCTGATGACTCCCGGCAGCTGTCTTTTGGGCGGCTGGGGCATCTATTGGGCGCGAGGCCAAGACCATCCGCGCCGCATGCTTTGGGGCCGCCGACTGTTTATCGTGACCCTACTTCTGCTGGGCGCGCTAACGTTGATCGCGGCCTGCGCACGTGCCGCAAGCGCTGGCCCCGCTGGGTCTCATCGCCGGCCTTCTCGTGGTGGGCATGCTTTGGGAAATCAAGCAACTGACATAATAGCGCGGTTAGCCGCGACGCGCTAGCGGAGCGCGTTGGATGATGTATCCCCGCGCACTCCGCTCAGCGCGTCGCGGCTAACCATCATCAAGCGCTGATCCGTTCCGCTCGCCCATACGGGATCTCCTTTTGCCGCATGGACCCGATGACATAAGTCGGCCTCCCCTTGGTTTCCAGGAAGATCCGCCGCACATATTGGCCGATGATTCCCAAACTGAGCAAGTGCAGCGCCACCACCATCAGCACCGCGAGCAGAGTAATTGACCAACCGGCTGGCAACTGCGTTCGATAGATGCAGTCGATGATGAGACCGCCTGCCGTCACCAACGCCAATCCGAGTGTCAGGAATCCGAGGTACGTGATAAGGGCCAGCGGAAAGCCGCTGAATCCGACGAGCCCATCCATAGCCAAGCGCACGAGGCGCTCGAAAGGTATATTTGGCCCGTCCCGCGTGCCGAGCGGCCCGCTCATAGCGAAGGCCAACTTGCCTGATAGCCGGCGAAGGTGCGCAAGCCACGCACGAAGCGGTTGCGCTCGGGCATGCTCTTGATCGTGTCTACGACCGTTCGATCCATCAAGCAAAAGTCGCCGCTGTCAAGTGGGATGTCGAGTTCGCTGATGGCGCGCATTACCCGGTAGAAAATCGCGTAGGCACGCGCTTCCAAAGCGTTTCCTTGCGCTCGGTGCGCACGGCGTAAACCACTTCGGCACCCTGCCGCCAAGCGGCGAGGAATCGGCCCAGCACCTCCGGCGGATCTTGTAAATCCCCGTCCATCACGATGACCGCCTGGCCGCGCGCCTGGTCGAGGCCGGCGCAGATGGCCGCCTGATGCCCGAAATTACGGCTCAGGTGCACGGCCACGACGCGCCAATCTTGGCGGTGCAGTGCTTCCAACAGGCGCGGCGTGGCATCGCGGCTGCCGTCGTTGACGAACACGAGTTCGAAGCGTTCCTTCTCTTTTTCGAGCGCGCCCGTCAGCCGGCGATAAAGCTCACCCAGGTTCTCTTGTTCATTGAACAGTGGCACCACGACGCTTATCAACGTCTTGTCCTCGCCGTCGTGGAGGTGTGGCATGGTGAAGGGTTTCCCGTTAATTGACGCCGCGGAATTTGGGTAGCGTACAGACGAGGCGTAAGTCGCGGTGCGGAATAACAAATGGAGCTTGCTAAAACAAGGTAGCTTTAAATCTGCCATCAAAATAATCGACTTGCGGCAGCTGGACGGGTAGCTATAATTCCATTCGCACTGCGATAGGCGTGTGCCGAAACCTGGATGGTTTCGCGATGTGTGGTGAGCGGACAACGGCAAGGAGGCTGCTTCATGAACAAGACCCTTTCTTTTACGCAACAACTTCTCGCCATCGGGCGCAGATTTACAAGCGCTCGGTCAAGACCGGGCCGCCGCGCGATTGTTGAGCCGCCTGACTTCATTTCGCGAGTTGCCGAGCGATTTGGCCGAAGAGACGCATCTTCGGCTCGCTGATATTTATTTGGAAGAAGGTCAATTTAAGAAGGCACGCCGCCAACTCACCGCCGCGCTGGCCCTCCGGCCGGACAACGCTCGCGCCCATTGTTTGATGGCCGAGGCGGCGCTGGAAGCGGATGGCCGCAACCCGCGGCGAGCTTTGCAGCACTATCGTCATTGCACGCGCCTTGAGCCCGGCAATGCCACTTACTGGTGCCAGTTCGGCGAGACCGCTCTGTCCGAAGGCGATGAGCCACGCGGCTTGGCGGCGTTGCGCCGGGCAGCGCGCTTGGCGCCGGATGATCCGAAGATTTTGAAGTGTGTGGTTAATGGGCTGCGGCATGTGGGCGGCATGGATGAAGCCAAACGCCTTTTGAGGGCGGCGCACTTCCGCAACCCGCGTGATAAGCGTTTCCATGATCTGTGGGCCGAGCATCAATTCGAAGTTTTGCAGGAAGCGCAAGCAACTCTCGGGCAACGCTGGAAAGTTGCCAAGCAAAATCGACCGATGTTGTTGCCCTTTGTCCGTTTGGTAAAAGAGGAAGTGCGTCCCGCTGCCGCAACCAAACGCATCCGCCACGATCAACCGTCAACCACCCCCGGTCCCAAGGGGCCGCTGCACCGCCAACCACGCAAGAAAAAAGCGTAATCAAAAGACATTGTGGGACGGCTCTCCTGAGCCGTCCTATTCACCGGACGGCTCTGGAGAGCCGTCCCACAAATCCAGCGCGATTTTTATTTCTCGCCTCTCTCGAAGTCCAGCG
The DNA here is from genome assembly GCA_963750865.1 of uncultured Planctomycetota bacterium. Classification (GTDB taxonomy): domain Bacteria; phylum Planctomycetota; class Planctomycetia; order Gemmatales; family Gemmataceae; genus CAVVSQ01. The sequence continues at coordinate 100,675 of CAVVSQ010000001.1, read as the reverse complement.
ATTCCGCGATTTCGCGCACCAATTTGCCATCTCGGCCACGAATGCGCCCCAAGAAGCCGCGCGCCTCAGGCAACGGACATGACAAAGCATAACGCACGATGCCCCGTTTTACGATGGGCGCATCGTGCGAGGCCTTGCCGTACTGCGCCAAAATGAGCGGCGTCAAATCCCACGTCTTCCAGCGGCGCAAATCTTCAATCGCCAAATCGGCCATCTCACCATCGCCAACTACTTGCTGATACGCATTGAGCATGACCGGCTTGGTGGCCCCGGGTTGCCAGCCCATGTAAAAGCGCACCGTTCGCAAGGCGGCATATTTTTTGAGAAAGCCGGCCCGGCATCGGCTAAAATGTCCTGTGTCAGTTGCCAACCTTCGCGCAGGCGCAAAGCAATGAAGCCGCCGAGTACGCCGTCGAGCGCACGCATGTCTTCGCCTTGGGCCGACGCGATGCGTTTTTTGAGCATGGCGGCATCGCCGGCATCGCCGCAATTGCCAAGCAAAAAGGCAAACATGCTGATGCGATCGGCGTCGAGCGTCGGTTTTCGCAATAGCTTGCGCAATGGTGCCGCGTCGAGGCGCTTGGCGGCTTGGCCCACCTCTTGATCGCCGGAGCGGGCGAATTCCAAGAAAGCATCCTCGGCGAGCACATCGTCCGGGTGATCCAGAAAACGCGCATAATACCGCAGCGCCGCTTGCTTGCCCTTGGTGCGTTCGCTGCGTGCATCTTCGACATAATGGACGACGGCTCGGCTATTCGTTTGCCGCCCTAGATAGGGATCGAGCTTTCCTTGCACGACATTGCAAAAGACCAGAAACCGCGGCGGATCTTTCGCATCGAGCACGGGAACATCGCGCGACAACGTTACGGTTTGGCCGAGCGGGAACGGAGGGTCGTTCTTGAGGATGCTCTCGATGCGAAACTCGGTTAGGCCCGAACCCGGCAACGCGCCGGGCTGACTGCTCAACGTGGCAGTGACCGCGTAACCGTAAAATACAAGGCGCGGCACGGTCGAGTTCCTGGCCCAACGTTTCTTTCGTGAGCGGCGATGAACAAAAGCTACAGGCGGCGCTAGGACCGGTCAGCGATGCGCAAAAACCGACAGCAGCCAAGACGGCCACGAGACGTGCCATGAACAAGTCCTTTCGTTCCCGGACAAAGAGCTCGCGCACGAAGTAAGCGGTTTGACGCTGGGGCAAGGCCCAAACCGCTTACTGCGTGCGCGGCTCTTGGAAAAGGCTACTCCAGCTTCAACAACTCTTCCGTGTCCTTGACCCAATCCGCGTCGCGCTGACGCTGAGTCTGGACGAAAGCCTTGGCGTGCGCCTCCGGCGACTGAAGTGCGAACCGCAGGATGGCCCGCCGGATGACAGGTATGTCATGGGTCTTCTTGCCGTACATATCCAGGATTTGATCGGTGAGTTGCCATTGGTGCCACTTGCGTAAATCTTCGACCGCGAAGTCGGCCATATCGCTTTGCTTGAGCAGCAACGCCATGCCGTCGACGAGATCTTTCTTCGTCACAAGATCTGGGCGCTGGTCCCAGAAAAACCGCAAAGTGCGCAAGCCGGCATAGCGCAGCAAGAATTCCTGCTTGCTGTCGTCGAGCAGGCCGGTCAGATAATTCCAGCCCTGCTTGGGCTCAAGCATCACGTAGGCCGCCAAGAGGCCATCGATGCCGGAGCCTTTGCGTTTTTCCGGGTCGTCGATCATCGAGCGAAGAAGTTTGGCATGCTCCGCTTTGCCGCAGTGACCCAAAAGCGACGCATACAGACCGTAGCGATAAGGCGGCGTTTTCGGATCTTTCAGCCAGCCCGCGATGGTATCGGGCGGCAAGTTCTTGGCCAAGTCGCGGTATTCCTTGTAATCCGCCTTGGCATATTCGCGATAGGCGTCGATCGACACCTCGAATTCGGGGCTATTGAGGAAATCGAAGCAATAACGTAAGCGCTCGGCCGAACTCTTGTCCTTAACCGCGACCGCGCCGAACAGATATTTCACCAGGTCGCTGTCGGGCTGAATCTCCACGCCGCGATAGGGGTCGATGTTGCCTTTGAACACATCGCAGAAGACCACGAACTTGTTTTTTTTGGGATTGGGCAAATAGCGCGGCAGCGTGATGACCTTCTTGTTCTTGATGATGTCGTTGGACTTGAGCACTTGGTCGATGGTGAAATCGGTGCTGCCATCCTCCAGTCCCCCCTTGCCCAGCATCGGATCGTGGAACGTGCCCACCAGCACCATGGCGGCCTGGTTGAAGTCGCCGACCAGCGTCGGCCCGCGTTCCTGCGAGCAAAACGGACAGGCAGCGCTCGACCAAGTTAACCAGGCACAGCCCAGCAGTCCGCCTAAAACACCGATCATTCGACGCATCATCGTGGCGCCCTCGCGTTGGTGATCTAAGAATCGTCTTCTTATTATTGCGGGAAACAAAGAAGCAGTGCAATCGCTAATCTTGAAGCGCTTTGAAAGAGCCGCGCACGCAGTAAGCGGTTTGGGTGGTATGCAAAATCCGCTTACTGCGTGCGCGGCTCTTCCTAATCAGCCGGCGGGCGGGTTGTTGGCGGCATCGCCGTCGCCATCCATGTGAAAGCGTTGCCAAATCATGGGACGCGCGAATGGCTCGATTTGCAGCATGACCGTGCCGTTTTGGAAAATGCGCACACTGCCGGAAGACTGGCTGACGGCGATGGCGATCGCTTTCGTCTTCTTGCTGATAGCCGCGGCCGCCCAGTGGCGCGTGCCCAATCCCTTGCTGAGTGTGATGCCTTCGGCGAGGGCGTCAATATACATGCACGCCGCGTCGGCCACGCCGTCGCGCTGAATGAGGATGGCTCCTTCGAGCTGCGCCAGGTCCTTGATTTGCTCGCGGACTTTGCGGTCGCGGATGTCTCGCTCGGCGGCGCTATAACCTCGGAACGGATTGAAGTTGAGAGGCCGAGCCATCGTCAGGACTTTTTTGGTGTCGCCGATCACCAGCATGGTCCCGACCGGTTTGCCTTCACGCCCTTCACGACCAATTTCCGTCGCCAATTCGACGACCGCGCGGAGGGTTTCCAGCGGAACCTGCGTATCGAGCTTACGCAAGTCTTGGGCGCTGAGGCGTTCCAGGTGCTCGCCCAGATGGATTAAGCTGAGACTGTCCATCGGCTGCGGCCGATCCGCCTCGACGCCGATGCCGTTATACACCGCGACGACATGCGGCTCCCGGCTTCAGTTTTTCCAGGGCGACCGCTTCGAGAAGCGCCAGGCTCATGCGTTCCTGGGTGGGAGTTGGTCCAGGGTCGATATCGAGGACCGTCAACTCGGCATAGCTTTGCAGCTTCCGCGTCAGGTCATGGTCCTGGGCCGCGATCGAGCAGTTTGCCCGCGGGCAGCAGTTCGCGAACGGCATCCCAATCGAGGTTGGTTTCGGTTAGCAAAAGAACGGCATCGGCGGGGAGTTCCTCGGCCAAATACCGAGCCGCCTTGAGCAATGCTATGGTTTCAAACGCTAGCGCCATTGTGCCACGGGATTACGTCTAGTCGGTAATTGCGTCTCGGCAAACTGTGTTTTATCGTAATGGCGCCAAAGGGATAGCCCAATCCAACGAAAAAGGTCACAAGTCAATTTGGCAGCATCGCCTCAATGCTTTGGCAGTGAGTGATCGGCCGCACTGCATTTGACAATAAATGGCACATAGCTTATCCTTATAGCCGTTAATGATTTAAGGCACACGCCTGCCTGGTTGCTGGACGCGGTACGCGATTTGCTGCGCCTTGATTGCATCACGCGAGTGACAGGTTAACTCGTGGTGCCGCCAACCAGTGCGAAGCGGGACGGGAACGAGGTAAGCGGCATGACCAGCGCAGCAACCTATTCGATTCTGATTACGGACGACGATTCCGGCAGTCGGGAAGCGCTGCGCGACATCATGGAGCCGGAAGGCTATCGCACGCTCATGGCTTCGTCGGGTGAGGAAGCGATCGATATCGTGCGGCAGGAACGCATTCACTTGGCCTTACTTGACGTTCACATGCCGCGCCTGACCGGCGTGGAGACCGTGCAGCTGGTGCATGAGATCAACGAGGTGTTGCCCTGCATTCTGGTGACGGCCGATGCCAACGAGAACGTGATGCGTCAGGCATTCACGGTGCGGGCCTACAGCGTCATTCCCAAGCCGGTCAGCCAGAAGCGTTCTTCTATATACTGTTGTGCGGGCACTGATGAAGGCTTATGGCAGCCTGTTTCAAACGGACCGGGACGATACATAAACCAACCCCAACGATGTTTTTTTGAGTAAAGGATTTCCGACATGAAAGTCGTACCCCTGAACGACAAGATCGTGGTCAAACGTCTGGAAGCGGAAGAGAAAACCGCCGGCGGCATCGTGCTTCCGGATTCCGCCAAGGAAAAGCCGCGCCAGGGCAAAGTATTGAGCCTGGGCGACGGCAAGCTTTTGGAAACCGGCAAACGCAGCGAGCTTCCAGGTAAAGGAAGGCGACAAAGTCCTCTTCTCCTCCTACGCGGGCAACGAAGTCACCGTCGACAACGAGGAATATCTCATCATGTCCGAAGACGACATCCTTGCCGTCATCGACTAGGCAACGCCGCCACGCGCTGCCGCTGCGCACGTCGCGGCTAAACAAAGCGAGTTTTTTTGAGGCCGGGACGATATTCCGGCCTCTTTTTATGCGCACCGCGCACTTTCCCATCCCTCAATAAAAAAACCCGGTAGGATAACGTAGGCTGCCACTCCGTGGCGGCGTTGGTTCAATCTCCAGAGCGAAAATCCATGACTGACTATGCCCCGTTCCGGTGCGCTGCAGCAAATGCGGGTTGCTGGTTCAAGTCCCACCCGGAGGCAAACGCCTTTGCAGTTGCGGCAACTGGATCGCCGCCGAGCAAGCGCCGCATCAAGGCGAAGGCCCCGTGGCAGCGGGCGATCTCACGCAATGGCCGCGCATCGAAGGCGACCTGTCCGCCATCGAACGGCTCAACGACGGCTACCGCCGCATCACGCGCGAGATGAACAAGGCCATCGTCGGCCAGCAGCGTGTGCTCGAGGAATTGCTGATCGCCATTTTCGCGCGCGGCCACTGCCTTCTGGTCGGCGTGCCGGGCCTGGCGAAGACGCTGATGATCCGCACGCTGGCCGATGCGCTCAACCTCAGCTTCAGCCGCATCCAGTTCACGCCCGACTTGATGCCCTCGGACATCACCGGCACCGAAGTGCTGCAGGAAGACAAGGCCACCGGCCAACGCGCTCTTCAAGTTCCTGCACGGCCCGCTGTTCTCCAACGTCATCCTCGCCGACGAAATCAACCGCACGCCGCCCAAGACGCAGGCGGCCCTCCTCGAAGCCATGCAGGAACACCAGGTCACCGTCGGCGGCACGCGGCATCAAGCTTCCCGATCCGTTCTTCGTGCTGGCGACGCAAAATCCCATCGAGCAGGAAGGCACCTACCCGCTGCCCGAAGCGCAGCAGGACCGCTTCATGTTCAATGTCGTCGTCGATTATCCCGAGGAGGAAGAAGAGTTCAGGATCGTCGAGATGACCACGACCATCAACACGCCCAAGATCGAACGCGTGCTGTCGGCCAACGACATCCTCGAGATGCAGGACATCGTGCGCAAAGTGCCGGTGGCCCCTTACGTCATCCGCTACGCGATGAAGTTCACCCGGCTGACGCGCAAAGACAAGGGCGATGTGCCCGATTTCATCCGCGACTTCGTCACCTGGGGGGCCGGGCCGCGGGCCACGCAAAACCTGGTGCTCGGCGCCAAGGCCCGCGCGGTCCTGCATGGCCGCTATTACGTCTCCTGCGAAGACATCCGCAGCGTGGCGATTCCGGTGCTGCGCCATCGCATCATCACCAACTTCAACGCCGAAGCCGAAGGCATCAAGCCCGAGAGCATCGTCCGCCGCTTGGCGGAGATCATTCCCGCGACCCGAACGAGGAAGCGCTGGCACGCGGCAAAGCCCCGGTCGCAGCCGTGGGCAACTAACCCGGATTGCTCAAATAAAGATATTTGAACCACAGAGGCACCGAGAACAGAGAAAAGACAATGAAGTTAATTAGGTTCTGGCTCTGTTTTTAATTTGGAATTCATCGCAATGTATCGAGTTAATGGGATTTTCTCTGTGTCCTCTGTGCCTCTGTGGTGAATAATTCAGGTTAAGCACGCGCCATGAACAACGATCCCAATCGCTATCTCGATCCGTTGACGCTCGCCAAGGTGCGCAGCCTGGAGCTGAAGGCCCGGCTCGTCGTCGAGGGCTATTTGTCGGGCATGCACAAAAGCCCCTATCACGGCTTCTCCGTCGAGTTCGCCCAGCATCGCGAATACGTCCCCGGCGACGACATCAAGCACATCGACTGGAAGGTCTATGGCCGCACCGGCCGATTCTTCCTCAAGCAATACGAGGAAGAAACGAACCTGGTCTGCTGGATCCTGCTCGACATCAGCGAGTCGATGCACTACGGCTCGCGCGGAGGGCTGACCAAGTACGACTACGCCTGCACCGCCGCCGCGGCGCTGGCGTACCTGGTGCTGCACCAGGCCGACAGCGTCGGCTTCGTCACCTTCGATTCGCAGGTGCGCACCTTCATGAAGCCGTCGAGCCAGCCGTCGCACCTCAAGGAAATCGATCACCGTCATGAACCAGGGCGCGGGCGCGGAAAAGTCGCACATGGCCCCGCTGTTCCACGACCTGGCCGAGCGCATCAATCGCCGGGCGCTTGATCTTTCTCATCAGCGACATGTTCGACGAAGTGCCCGAGATCCTCGCCGGGCTTCAAGCATCTGCGGCACAAACGGCACGAGGTCGTCCTCTGGCACATCCTCGACGAGGCCGAGTTGACTTTCCCGTTCCAGGAAGCGACGCTGTTTCGCGGCCTGGAACAATATCCCGAACTTTTGACCGACCCGCGCTCGCTGCGGGCGAGCTACCTCGAGCAGATCGAGGGCTTCATCAAGGACTTGCAACGCGGCTGCCGCGATCAGAACATCGATTATGTGCAGCTGCGAACCGATACGCCCCTCAACGTGGCCTTGTCGAGCTATCTGGCGCACCGGTTGACCCGGTCGAAGTAAGCGTGCCACGGGCAGCTTGTCTGCCCGTGCGGGGGCGACGGTTGCCTCGGGGTTTGAACACGGGCTGACAAGCTGCCCGTGGCACCCGGAAAAAGGCGATAGACGTTATGCTCCCCTGCGAGCCGATCCATGGCCGACGTTTTCGACGAGCTTCACGCCTTATGCACGCCCGAACGATTCTTGCACGATCCGCGGGCGACCGGCGAAGGAGTTTCAGTTTGTCTGCTTGACAGCGGCGTGGAGCGGGCGGTGCTCGAGGCCAAGTTCCACCAAGCGCCGGTCGTGAAATCAATCGCATCGAAGGGGGCATTTTCACCGCCGAATCGCCGACGCCGCTGGCTTACGAGGGCAAGCAGAGCACGCCGCACGGCACCACGGTGGCCGACATTTTGCTCACGATCGCGCCGCGGATCCGCCTTTTTCGGCGGACATATTTGGTCCGCGCGGCAGTTGCGAAGTCGATGTCGTCATCAAGGCGCTTTACTGGGCCATGGACGTCTGGAAGTGCCGCATCGTCAATCTATCGCTAGGCGTGACCGAGCAGCGGCTCGAGCAATTGCCTCGAGCGGCAACAATTCGCCCGGGCCATCGAGGACGCCTACTTCAAGGATGTGTTGGTTTTCGCGGCGGCGCACAACGATCATCCGCTGACGCGCAGCTATCCCGCCCAGTTCGCGCCGCCGCTGTTGAGCGTGGATAAGAGCCTGTTTGCCGACCCCTTGCAGTTCGCCTATGCCCTGCACGAGCATATCGAGTTCCAGGCGCACGGCCGCGGCTATTGGGGCCCCTTCGCCCAAGAGCCGGCGACGAGCTGGGCCGCGCCGCACCTTGCCGGCATTGCCGCACGTATATTATCGTTAAGGCCCGGCCTCAAGCCGTTTGAGATGAAAACGCTGTTATATTGGTTGCAGCGAGCCGACCAACACACATGATTCGCCAAAGGAAACGGTTCGCGTCCGTTCGCCTTTTCGGAGTGAGCCATGGGACATCACCGCTTATTACTCGCTATTGTTGTGCTGGCGGGCACGGGGCTATGCTCGCCCGCTCGTGGGCAGGAAGACGACCTGACCGACAGTATCGATCACGCCATCGACAGAGGCGTCACCTATTTAACAAAGCTTTCCGAAAAAAAAGACGATTCACCGCTAAAGCGACCCGGCTCGTGGGCCCTGGCGCCTGGGCACTTTTGGAAGCCGGTGTGCCGGCCGGCGATGATACGATCAAAAAGCTCACGACGTATGTCCGTTCACCGGGTTGCCGATATGGACCGTGTCTATGATGCGGCCCTGACGCTCATTCTTCTCGACAAATTGGCTGATCCCGGCGATGAGCCCTTCATCGAGTCGCTCGCGGTTCGGCTTGCTCGCGGGCCAGAGTAAGTACGGCGGCTGGCAGTATTCTTCGATACGCCGAATGCGCTTGAGATAGCCCGAATCAATCGTTTGCTTGGGGAAGTGGAACGGCTACGCGGCGAAGGCGTGCAGGTTAGATTCAGGAAGCGCAGTCCGCAAGAGATCGCCCGCGACGTCGTTCGGCAACTGGCGACCATTCATGTCGGTCCGAATGATTTCGGCGGCGACAATTCCAATACGCAATTCGCCATGATCGCACTTTGGGTCGCGCGGCGGCATGGCGTGCCCGTAACCAGGAGCATCACCATGGTGGAAAAACGCTATCAAGTTTCTCAAGTTGAAGTTCCGGCGCCGTGGAGCTACGGCTTTAACGTCGAAGGCTTCTTCAAAGAGGACAATGAATACACCTACCCCGCCATGACCTGCGCCGGGCTCTTAGGCCTGGCACTCGGCGAAGGCGTGCAGCCCAAGCCCGGAACCTGCGCCTCGATAATCGCGTCAAAGCAGGCCTTGGCGTGATTCCAAGGCACTCGGATGGAACCGCCGCAAAAAATAGCGAATTTTCATTATTTCCTGTTCAGCATGGAGCGCATGGCCGTGGTCTTACAACATCAAAAAGATCGGCGACTACGACTGGTATCGCTGGGGAGCCGAAAAACTCGTCGCGTCCCAAGCCAAAAACGGCTCCTGGACCGGCGGCCATCCCGACGAAGCCGCCGACACCTGCTTCGCCCTGCTCTTTCTGAAACGCGCCAATGTGGCCCATGATCTGACGGATTTGTTGGACGCGCCCGTTCGCAAAGCGCCGATGAAATAACCACGCAAAATGAGCCGCGCACGTAGTAAGCGGTTTAACCGGCACCTCTGCCGAAAACCCGCTTACTACGTGCGCGGCTCTTTTTTGCACGTGCCATCAGGCCGCTTTTGCCGCCCCCAGATTCTTGCCCAACACCCGCTCATACACTTCATACGTCTCCCTGCGCAAGCGCTGCCACGTATATGGTCGCGCGACCTCGGCGGCATTTCGGCGAAGGATCGCGACCCAATCGTCGTCGACGATCACTTGCCGCAGCGCCTCTCTCCAACCGGCTAAATCCAGCGCATCGATAGCTGCGCCTGGCCTGCCAAAATCTCCACAAGCGCTGCCGCCGTCGAACACAGCACGGCGCCGCCGCAGGCCAACATTTCCAAAGGCGGCAAGCCGAAGCCTTCGTAGTGTGACGGAAAAACCAAAGCGCGGGCACGCAGTGTATAGCGCCGGCAGGTCCGCGTCGGAGACGTAGCCCAAGTGACGCACATTGCGGTGACGGGCCACGGTGTCATGATATTCCGCGATTTCAGCAGTGTTCCAGCCCCAGCCGCCGACGAGAACGAGCGGGCATCGTGCCCGCAGTTCGCCGGGCAAATCGCAGTAAGCCCGCATCAACATCAAAAGGTTTTTGCGCGGCTCGATGGTGCCCACGTGCAAGAGATACGACGAGGGCAACCCCAACCGTTCAACCATCTGGCAACATCTTCCGCCGGCATGGGCCGCAATTCGGAACGTACGCCCAGCGGCACCGTGGTCACCTTCGTCGGCGCCACGTTGAAGATCTCGATCAATTGGCGGCGAATGAACTCGGAGTCGGCCAGTAGATGGCAGCAACGGTCGAGGCCGGCAGCGAAGTGTCGCTCATAATGAGCGACCCGGTCCGGCGGGTGCCACTCCGGGTACAACACCGCGGACAGGTCATGGATGGTCGCGATGGTCGGCTGCTCGCACGGCAACGGAATATGGTTGGGCTCATGGTAGAGATCAAATGAGCCGCCCGACCAGTAAGTTTTAAACTGCCAGGCCGCCCAGCGGCGTGCAAGGTTATTCAGCCAAGGGCGCGGGACCGCTGTCCGGCGTCCGCCCCGCTGCCACCTATGCAGCCTTTTTTAAGTCGTTTGACAGCCTTTTCCGACCACTTCCAAGCCGCGCCAGCGCACCCTCAACCCATGGCCCCGGAAAAGTCGCGAATTGATCGGCCTCGTGGTCGGTGCGGAGGTGGCGCAGCAATTCGGTGACGTAGTGGCCAATGCCGGTCCGCTGGCGAATGGCGGTCAAGTTGTTCAGCACGATCCGCATTCGCGATCTTCTCGTTCCGGCATGCTTCGCTGGGCTTCGCGTCGCGAGGGTCCGTGCACGGATATGTCGAGGCATTCATGCGAGCCGTTGAGTTTCCAGCGTCGCACGCTGACGCATCTGGAGTGCCACGGGTTCACGGCTTCCGTCTCGCTACGCGATTGGCGGGGCCAGGCTGGTCGCCCGTGTGCGTCACTCCCCGCACGGGCAGGCAAGCTGCCCGTGGCACCCTCTTCTGCCAAACCGCTCGGCAGTGACAATGCACTAGTCCGCGTTGGCGACTTCCGTCGCGGTTATCTCCGCCCACCGTTGGATTTCGTCCGTCTTCTTGCCCAAACGCAACCGCACGACTTCACCGAGCGTCATCTTCATGATCGTTCGTGTGCTTTCGGTTTGGACTTCAACGCGGTCCCCCGCTTGGTCACCGCGCTTCGCGAGGGATACCGTCAAGTCGAGTCGCAATTTCCCGTCTTCGACGTTGGTGGGGGTGGCTTCGATATTGGTGCCAAAAGGAAGCATCGAGCTTTTGTCCCATGGAGCGGTGAAACTGACCACCGGCGTAGATGCGGACCGCCTGGCCCTCCAGTGTCGCAACACTGGTATCCACCAAAGTCCTGACCGTGTTCGCTTCGCGGCTACCACGCGGATCGCCTTCCAAAACGCTAACTTTGAATGCGATCTGCTTCTCGCGGAGCTTTTGAGGGGGAACTCTAGGCGAAGGTGCCACTAGCTCCGCCGCGCTCGCTTGGATCACCTTGTTGGGCATCGTCGGTGCGGACGCCCGTTGCGGAGGCATTATGGGTGCGGCAGGCATGCTTTCCAAGCTGATAATCACGCGCGGCGTCACCATGAAAAGCAAAGGATTCTCGCCATCTAAGCCGCACGGGCAAAACCAGCGTTGTGCCTTCCACAAGGCGAGCCGCTTTTTCAACTCTCACGTCCGCTTTCAGGAAATTCGGCTTTCACGTCCATATCGACATGCCGCAGATTGGCGGCCACCATTGCTCGCATCGTATATTCGAGGTCATCCTGAATTCCGGCATTGCAGCGTTGGCCAGGAAACAAAGTGACGCGTGGCATTTGCATCACGTTGATGTTCTTGTCCCCTTGTGCGTCTTCGAGCAGGGCAAACATTTGCTTGTCAGTCAGAAACAGCTGGCCATCCTTTTTCAAGTTGGGATATTGCCGACGCAATTTGCCAAAATACTGATTATTCATGCTCACCAAGCGCATCTCCACCGCAACTTGCACGTTTTGCACGCGCCGCATGGTCGCCAGCAAATCCGCGACCTGAGCTTGAATCTCGGGCGTCTGCTTCACCACAACGGCCATACCGAGGGGGTAATACTGAATCGACGCCGCCCCGCCCGTTTCCTGCCACGTGTTCGTAGCAACCGTTCTGGTTATTTTGTCCATGAGCCAGGCTTCTTTGGTTTTGGCTTGTTCTTGCTGTCGGTTGACCGCGTCCGGGGGATAATCCAATCCTTGAATGCGGTACAACCAAATCGGCCACCGCATACGTGACTTGTTTCAGTGTTGTCACGCGTTCCGCAATTGGTGCGGGCATAATGTAGCGGCGGAGGGGACGGTCGGCAGCGTCAATCCAATATGCTGCGTCCATCCAACAGGGGTGCTGCCAACAGAAGCAGCCAAGGCCAACGTGCGCACGATCATGAGAGATTCCTTTCTTTCGAGACCGGGGGATTTACGCAAAGGAGTGAAGCGTCCGAAGGTGGGAAGATATGTTCCGTCTCAGTGGGAAAAGAATCAAGGGCAATTGCACTGCGCTAAGCTTCCAGGCATACTTGGCGAGCCGAGACGCGTTAGCGTCCGGATGGCGCGGGCACTCCCATCCGGCCGCTTACGCGGCTCGGCTCGCCAATCCTTCATCCCGCCAACGCCACCCGCAAATCCTCTTGCAAATCCACGACATCTTCGATGCCCACGCTTAACCGCACCAACCCGTCGTCGATGCCGCGCGCTTGCCGGACGGCAGGCGGGATGCTGGCATGCGTCATGGTGGCGGGATGGCAGATGAGTGACTCGACGCCGCCCAGGCTTTCGGCGAGGCTGAAGAGCTTGGTGTTGGTCAATAACCTCAAGGCCGCGTCTTTGCCTCCGTTGACGCTGACGCTGATCATGCCGCCGAAATCGCGCATTTGCTTTTTGGCGAGCTCATGGCCCGGATGAGTGGGCAAGCCGGGATAATAAACCTTGTTGATTTTCGGGTGATTGGACAACCAATGCGCCAGTTGCCGGGCGTTGGCGCAGTGCCGGTCCATGCGGACGGCGAGAGTCTTGATGCCGCGCAGCACGAGCCATGAGTCAAACGGGCCGGGTGTTCCCCCGGCGGCGTTCTGATAAAAGCGAACCGGCTTGAGAAGTTCGTTCTTGCCGAGAACGGCGCCGCCCACCACGTCGGAGTGGCCGCCCAGGTATTTGGTGGTGCTATGGACCACGTAATCGGCGCCCAAGGAGAGCGGCCGTTGCAGATAAGGCGAGGCAAACGTGTTGTCCACGGCCATCAGGGCGCCGGCCTGATGCGCGGCTTCGGCGACCGCGGCGATGTCAATGATCTGCAAGAGCGGATTGGTCGGCGTCTCCAGCCAGACGAGCTTGGTGTTGGGCGAGAAGATGCGCTTGAAACCGGCGGGCGATGGGTCGTCGGTATACTTGGGCACGACTCCCCAAGGCTTGTAGACGCGTTCGAGCAGCCGATAAGTCCCGCCATAAAGGTCCGCCGCCGCTGCCACCTCATCGCCCGGCTTGAGCTGCGCCAAGATCGCCGCCGTCGCCGCCGAACCCGAGGCGAAGCCCAAGCAACGTTCGGCTCCTTCCAGGGACGCGAGACACGTTTCCAGCGCCGCGCGCGTGGGATTGCCGGTGCGCGAATACTCATAGCCCTTGTGCTGCCCCGGCGCTTCTTGCGTGAACGTCGAGGTCGCGAAGATCGGCACCACCGTCGCCCCGGTCGTCGGCTCGGCGGCCTGGCCGACGTGAATGGCGCGGGTGGCGAAGGCATGAGAATTGGATTCGTTAGTCATTGTGTGTCCCCAGGATTCCGCGAATTTAAAGAGCCGCGCACGCAGTAAGCGGTTCAGCCGCGTGGGCGTCTTTCTCGTCTCGCCCATCGTCGTCTTTCGCTCCGCGAAAGAACGTTCTTTCGCGGAGCGAAAGACGACGATATTATTTTTCCCTCGTCTCATTCCAATAATGAATCAAGTCAATCCGCGTGATGATATCGACGACCTTGCCATCCGCTACGGCGAGTACACCGGTGTTGCCCGCCAACAAGAGGCGATAGGCCTCATCGAGATGGACGGTGGCTTCCAATTGCGGGATGGGGCGGGCCATCACTTCGCCCACGGTGACTTTGTCGGGGTTGCTGTGGTCGTGGAGAATGCGGGCCAGCGTCACTTCCTGGATGCTGCCGACGGGCTTGCCGTCTTGCAGGACGGGAAGTTGCGAGATGCCGGTCGCTTGCAAAAGATCGATCGCCTCGGCGACGCTGGTCTTGGGAGAGACGGTCACGAGTTGGCGCGGCCCGCGCGTCTTGAGGAGGTCGGCGAGCGAATGTTGGATTTGCACCTTGGTGGTCAATTTGTTGGCGGCCAACCAATCTTCATCGAAAAACTTGCTGATGTAGTTCCGCCCCGTGTCGGCGCAAAGGGCGACGATCAGATTGTCGCCCGTCAAGCGCCGGCCATAGCGCAGAGCCGCCGCCACCGCGGTGCCGGTGGAACCGCCCACCATGAGACCTTCGCGCTTGGCGAGGGCGCGGGCGGTGTGAAACGATTCAGCGTCGCTCACTCGGATCCATTCATCGACAAGCTGGCTGTTGAACGTCTTGGGAACGAAATCCTCGCCGATCCCCTCGACCTTCCAAGGATGTGGCGTGTCGCCGGACAGCACCGACCCTTCGGGGTCGGCGCCGATGATGCGCACCTCCGGGTTCTGCTCTTTGAGATAGCGGGCCACGCCGGACAAAGTGCCGCCCGTGCCCACGCCGGCCACGAATGCCGTGATCTTGCCTTCGGTTTGTTCCCAAATCTCATAGCCGGTCGTGCGGTAGTGAACTTCTGGGTTGGCGAGATTGGTGAATTGGTTGGGCCGCCAGGCGCCGGGAATCTCGCGGGCCAGGCGATCGGCGACGCCGTTGTAGCTGTCGGGCGAATCGGGCGCCACGGCGGTCAGGGTGATGACCACCTCGGCTCCGTAAGCCTTCAGGAGCCGGACCTTTTCGGCGCTCATTTTATCGGGCAAGACAAAGATGCAGCGATAACCCTTGACGGCGGCGATCATCGCCAGGCCGACACCGGTGTTGCCCGCGGTCGCCTCGATGATCGTGCCGCCCGGGCGCAACCAGCCGCGCCGCTCGGCCTCGGCCACCATGGCGAGGGCCACGCGATCCTTGACACTGCCTCGCCGGATTGAGCGATTCCATCTTGGCGAAGACGGCCGCGGTCAGCCCTTCGGTCACACGCCGCAACTTGACGAGCGGCGTTTTGCCTATCGACTGCAGTATCGTTTCTTGCATCGGTGGTTTCCTGATGGGGTGCTTCTCTCGTTATTGTCCGCAATCGAGGGTAGCGGCGGCAAGGCGAGTCTAGTGAAGCGGCATGATTAACGACACTAACCCGAAGCGTCAGCGAGGGCTCCCTCGCTGACGCTTCGGGTTAGTATGAGGGATTCCTCGCTGACGCTTCGGGCTTATATGTTGAAATTCACGTGGCTAATTCGGCGTGGCGGTTTTCCAGAGGAGGTCGGGATTGAAATCGTCGTCGGTGAGGTGGACGGGAAACAGCAGGCGGTCATGGCAATAAAACTCGACCTCGCGGCCTGTCTCGTCTTGGGTAATGAGCAACATCGGCAATTGCGTCTCGGGATCGAAAAACCAGTGCCGCTGGCCGCCGCGCGGCAAATTGGGATCGCCCCTAGGGGGAATCGTTTGCAAGACACCTTCCATGTCGTGGTCATATTCGGGACGCTTGAGTCGGCCGAGATATTTGAACGTGCCTTCGTGAAAATCACCCTTGTCCTGGTTCTCCAAGATCTTACCAAAGCGTTCGACGAGGACTCCCAGGCCGGCCTGAGTAATCGGATAACGGCTCTTGGATTTCACGAGCACTCCATCGGGCGACACTTTGATGTGTCTACCGGCGGGTAGCAAAGGCAAATCGCCGGCCGCCGTCAGCGTGTGGAGGGCCCCTTCGTAGCGTCCCTTCACATAGATCACTTCGCGTCCCTTGCCCTCATTGCCGAGCCATTTGAAGTAGACGCTCCACGGATCGCGGCGCCACTTGAAGAGCAAGATTTCTTCGGGATGACTTTGATTGGCAACAACTTCGCGGCGCCGCAAGCGCACCGTGTATGAATCCATGGTCGCGAACTTTTGAGCGGCCCTTTGATATAGTTCGCGCAAATGGGCCACCGAATTCGCGGGATCGACTTGCCGCGTCGGCGCCACCAAAGGGGGTAGCGCAGCTACGCCCAGTGCGGGAGGGTCGCCCGCGCGCGGCGCTTGCAGAGGCAAAGTTTCCGAGAAAGCGGCCGGCTGGATCGGCGCTGGCGCAATCGTTGGAGCAGGATCCACGGACGCCTCGCGCGGCGGCGCCTGGACCACGGGCCCGGGGATATACAGTGCCGGCGCTGGCGCCGGCGGACCATCGCTCGATTCCTTGGAGTGCCGGCCAAACAAGCCGTTGCCGCCTGGCCGCGTTTGCGCGCACCCGGTGATTATCAGGCCAATGCTGACAATCCAAACACCGCTCCAAAATACTCCGCGGCCTGTCATTCCGGAATCCGTTCCCTTGGCCCAATTCACACATCCAGGTTCCAGGACGGGGAAGAATAGCGGGTTCGTTTGGAAAAGGACAGGGGAGTTTTCAAGTGGGTTGGGGGACGGCTCTCGTGAGCCCGTCCAATTCAGCGGACGGCTCAGGAGAGCCGTCCCACGGGAATCATCGCGTTGGAGCACCCAAAATGCGAATGTCCGTGCCCGCGTGTCTTTCAGCCTGATCCAGCGTACACTGCTTGGGCGACTTATCCGGACGCCAACGTTGAAACGAGGTGCCATGCCGAAATCTGCCCGAGGTAAACTGGTCAAAGGCTACCTCGACCACGAGTTTCGGCGCCAACGGTTGCCATTCCGTGGACCGCTTCGTGCTCCAACGGCTCGGACCACCCGGGGCGCGACCAGTGAAGCCAGGCGCTTTGACGAGCTTTTCGAGCTTTTTGGTCAGCGCTTCGCGGTCGCTTGCCTTGATGTTCGATGTGTAACCGACATGATGCAATAAGCCCTCCTTGTCATAAAGCCCCAGCAACAACGACGCTACCAAATGCTCGTGGCTGCCATAGCGAAAACCGCCGACAACGCAATCGGCCGTGCGCACGAGCTTGACCTTTTGCATCGCCGTCCGCTCACCCGGCCGATACGGCGCGTCCAACAGTTTGGCGACCACGCCGTCCAAATTGCCCCCCACGATCGAAAACCATTTCTTGGCCTGCGCCAAGCGTGTCGTCGCCGGCGAAAGGCGCAACTGGCGCCGCGCGCAAGATACGCGCTCGGCGAACGCCTCCAAGCGCGTCGCCGTTCGGACAAGGGAAGCTTCACCAGTTTTGCGCCGCGCGTGTCGGCCAACAGATCAAAAACGATTAAAAGCGCGGGCCACTCCCTGGAAAGTTTTTCGATGCGGCTTTGCGCAGGGTGAATGCGCTGCAGCAATTCGTCAAACGCCAGATGGCCGTGAACAGGGACGACGATCTCGCCATCCAAAACGAAGCGCGCGCGCCTCGACTTGTCGCACCGCCTCCACGATTTCGGGGAAATACCTACCAAGCGGCTTCTCCGCCTTCGATTGCAAGTAGACCTGCGCCCGTCACGAAACGCCAGGCAGCGAAAGCCGTCCCACTTGGGTTCATACTGCCAGCCGGGGCCACGCGGAATCTCGTCCACCAAAAGGGCTTCCATCGGAGCATAGGGGGGCTTTAGCTGGAGTAGGGACGCCGATTTTTTGGATTTGCGAGTTTCCACGGGCCTTAATGAAGCAAATGGAATGCCTATCCGTTAAAACAACCACACTTCCCCTGGTGGTCGAAAACGCGAACAGTCGTATACGGGCAAATCGCCATCGAGGCCGAAGCGCTTAGCGAACAGGCGAAACATGTTTTTAATTTGTTGCGCCAGCAGGCCCGTCCCCGACATGCGCGTGCCAAAGGTGGAATCGTTGAGTTTGCCGCCACGCATTTCACGGAGGCGTCCCTCGATGCGCTCGCGGCGATCAGGAAGCGCGCGCGCAGCCAGTCGCGAAATACCGGGGCCACTGTCAGCGGCAAGCGTAGCAGCACATAACTGGCCGCGCGCGCCCGGCTTTTTTCGCGGCCTCCAGAATGGCTGGTATTTCCGTATCGTTAAGGCCGGGTATGAGAGGCGCGATCAAAACGCGCACCGGCACGCCCGCCTCGGCGAGTTCGCGCACGCCGCGCAGCCGCGCCGCCGGCGTGCTCGTCCTCGGCTCCATGGAGCGAGCGAGCGTGGCATCGAGCGTCGTTATGCTGAGATTTACATGGACCAGATTGGACGCCGCCATGCCGCGCAATAAATCCAGGTCGCGCAACACTAACGCGTTTTTGGTGATAATGCTGATGGGTTGCCGGGCCTCGGCGGCGATCTCAAGGCAACCGCGGGTCAATCGAAAGTTTCGCTCCGCCGGTTGGTAACAATCGGTCACGCCGGACATGGCGATCACTTCGGGCTGCCAGCTTTTCTGACACAAAAAGGCCTTGAACAACTCGGGCGCTTTGTGCTTCACCAGTATCTTGGTCTCGAAGTCCAGACCGGCGTTCCAGCCCAGATACTCGTGGCCGGGCCGAGCGTAACAATAAGCGCAGCCATGCGCCAACCGCGATAAGGGTTGATGCTATAGCGGAAACCGACATCCGGACTGTTGTTTTCCGTGACGATGGTCTTGGAGTTGTCAGGTATATACTCAGTGGGCGGATGGCGCAAGCTATCGAGATATTCCTGGTCATGCTCGACTTGCTCAAGGTCGGCCTCGTACCAGGGTCCGCCAAAGCGATTGGGTGGATTGATCTGCGCGCCGCGGCCTTTAGCTAATGGTGGCTCCATGGTGATTTATTGTACACTAACCCGAAGCGTTAGCGAGGGACCCTCGCTAACACTTCGGGTTAATATGCTCATCAAGCACTCGCGAAGAGCTTGGCAACGCCGCGCAAGGAACCTTCCTCGAGTTCTTCAATGTGGGCCGATTGATAATCGGGTATCAGTTGGCGAACCAAGTCGGCGCCGCCGCCGCTAATGACGATGCGGCTGAAGCGCGGCCCTTGACCGAGAGCCTCGACAGCGACGCGGTGGCCGCGCGCGATGGCCTCCAGCAGCGCGGCGAGCAGTTCGAGGCGATCCGTAGTCAGTTCCAGATCGCGAAACGCCGCGCGGTGAGCTTCGATCTCCAGGCGGTCGCCACCCAAAAACGGTGGATCGAGTGTGACGCGAGTTGGGCCAGGTGCTTCGCCGGCCTTCGTGGAACTCGCCAGGACGCGCGGAACGGTCGTCCCGAAAAATTCCTCCACGGTCTGCTCCCGAAAACACAGCTGATGCAGCCAGTCCAGCGCAATGCCGCCGACCGGGTTGTGGACGACCTGCACAAAGGCTTGGCCCACGCCGAAGAGCCGGGTCAGCCGCTGCCGCGCGGGGACCGGTTTGTCCGTCAATGCTG
This sequence comes from uncultured Planctomycetota bacterium, assembly GCA_963750865.1. Classification (GTDB taxonomy): domain Bacteria; phylum Planctomycetota; class Planctomycetia; order Gemmatales; family Gemmataceae; genus CAVVSQ01. The sequence goes on along the minus strand of CAVVSQ010000001.1, from coordinate 81,403 downwards.
CCAGGACTTGCGTGGTGCCGACTTCGTGGAGGATTTCGCCCGGTTGCAAACTAGCGGCAAGCATGGCGCTGCTAGTGTCGGCCGTACCCAGCTTAACGGGCACACCCGCGGGCACATTCAGTTGGGCGGCCACTTCGGCGCGCAGCGGGCCCAACGTTGCGTCACCGGCAATTACCGGCGGCAACCAGGTCGGATCGACCTCGAAGTATTCGCACCAGCGGCTTGACCAGCGTTGATCGGTCATCGTGGCAAATAGGCCGGTAAAAGTCGCGTTGGCCGGATCGAACGCCTTGACGCCGGTCATGTGCAAACCGAGCCAGCCATTGATGTGCAGATAGGAGCGGATCGCGTGCAGGAGGTAGGGGTCGTAGACCAGGAGTTGGCGGAGACAGACCGCCGAAATACCACCGGGCAATGGCCGATTGCCGGTCGTTTGCAAGAACTCCGGCCCGACCGCCGCCCAAACTTGCGCGCCGCCGGCCGGGATCGCCGATCGAGGTGCGTCCACGCGGGCCGCAGCGGACGATCGTTCTTGTCAAGCAGCACCAGCGCCGGACTAAAACACGAAAGGCCCACCGCCGCCACGTCGCGACCGGCGTAGCCTGAGACGCCGCTTCGCTGAACCGCGCCACGCGCAGCAGCGGCGACCGTTTGCCAAACGCGCTCGACCGGCACCTCCGCCGCTTCGTGCGTGGGCGCATCCAGCGAGTAAGCGACCCGAGCAACGCCGCCCACCGGGTTCATCGACGCCACATCGAGCACCGCCGCCTTCACCGACGAGGTGCCGACATCCAATGCGAGAATGTTCATCCAAGGTTATTCCGCCGACCGTCGCCCTGCAGCACGAAGCCCATCGAGCCGGGGCGATCGAATTCCTTGCTCGACGGATGCTGATCTTCCAGCATGCGCAACAGCTTGACGGTGTCCTCCAGCTTGTTGCCCAGGCAGGCGACGCTGATGACCAGTTCCGCCAGCGCCGCGAACGACAGGCAATCGGTCAGGTCGACCCAGTGATTGAGTTGGCCATTCGTCACCAGGTCGGGCAGCTTTTTGCGGAGGTAGGTCTCGCGCATGGCCGGCGTCGGCGTCTCGATCTTGATGATGCGGTCGAAGCGGCGCGGCCGCGACACGATGCGGCGATCGAGCCGTTCGGGATAATTCGTCGTGGCGATGTTGATGACCTTGTTGATCTGGTGCGAGCCGTCGAGCCAACCCAACAGCTCGCTGTCGCCGTGCATTTCGATGATGGCGTCGATGTCCTCGAAGATGCAGACCAGCGGGCGGTCCGGCTCGATCTTGCGGAAGATCTCCATGCCGCGCGTTAAAAAGCCGGGATGCTCGCAAAACACCGCGACATGGCCTTTGTTGATGATGCGGTGCACGACCTGGTGGACGACGGAGCTTTTGCCCGATCCCTGCGGCCCATAGAGCAGATAACCGCGGCGATGCAAATAGCCGTAGCGCTGAAAGGTCTCGCCGAGCGTCCAAAACGTCTCGATTTCGTCGAGGATTTTGCCGGGGAGGCTGTCGGCGAAGTCGATGAGGTCATCCACCTGCAGATCGCGGTGATGAATCTGCACTTCGCCGTATTGGTTCAGGGTGCAGCCATAGGCTCCGGGCGGCAGCTTGACGGCGGTGGTGCCGCAGACCTCGTAGATGCCTGCTTGCACGACTTTCCACTGCACCGGCCGATTGACCGTCTCGTTGGCCGCATAGACATCGCGATGATTGTAAGAAGCCGCCTTCCTGATTTTGCCGCGCGTTGTTGCTCGTGGAACATTGCGTCCCAAAGTCATTCAGATCCATGGAAGCTCCCAGGTGTGCGTACTGCCCAACTTTGCTAAAGCGGCGCGGCATTGCCCATTGTATGACACGATTACGTGAAACATTACACTCTGTGGGACGGCTCTCCTGAGCCGTCCTATTTCGAGCGGACGGCTCAGGAGAGCCGTCCCACGCTAATTGGGTGCCACGGGCACCTTGCTGCCCGTGTTTACCCGCGACAACCTCCGGCTCGCTACAATAACCGCGGAACAAACCCCGGCTTAATGAAGGACATCACTCATGGCCAACTCATTCGGCAGTCAAGGCACGCTCACGGTCGATAACCAAGCCTATATCGTCTACCGGCTGGCGGCGGTTAGCAAGAAATATCCCCAGGCGGAGCGGCTGCCGTTCTCGCTCGAAAATCCTCTTGGAAAACCTGCTGCGGACCGAGGACGGCGTCAACGTCAAGGCCGACGATATCGCCGGGCTGGCGCAGTGGGACGCACGGGCCGAGCCGACGCGCGAGATCGCCTTCACGCCCAGCCGGGTGCTTGCTCCAGGATTTCACCGGCGTGCCCGCCGTGGTCGATCTGGCGGCCATGCGCGATGCCATGAAGAAGATGGGGGGCGATCCGAAAAAGATCAATCCGCTGCAACCGGCCGAGCTCGTGATCGATCACTCCGTGCAAGTCGACGATTTCGGCAACGCCCAGGCGTTTCAAACCAACGCCGATCTGGAGTTCACCCGCAACCAGGAACGCTATGTCTTTCTCCGCTGGGGCCAAAACGCCTTTCGCAACTTCAAGGTCGTGCCGCCGGATACCGGCATCGTGCATCAAGTGAATCTCGAATACCTGGCCCGCGTCGTCTTCATGAACGAAGGCACCGCCGGCGCGATCCAACGCTTTATCCCGACACGCTCGTCGGCACCGATTCCCACACCACGATGATCAACGGCCTGGGCTGCCTCGGCTGGGGCGTCGGCGGCATCGAAGCCGAGGCGGCCATGCTCGGGCAACCGGTGTCGATGCTCATTCCGCAGGTCGTCGGCTTCAAGTTGCGCGGCCAACTCCCCGAAGGCGCCACCGCGACCGACCTGGTGCTTGACCGTCACGCAGATGCTCCGCAAGAAGGGCGTCGTCGGCAAGTTCGTCGAGTTCTTCGGCCCAGGCCTCGATCAACTGCCGCTCGCGGATCGGGCCACCATCGCCAACATGGCCCCCGAATACGGCGCCACCTGCGGCATCTTTCCCGTCGATGCCGAAACGCTCGCCTATCTGCGGCTCACCGGGCCGCTCGCGAGGAGCACATCCGCCGCGTCGAAGCCTATTGCAAGGAACAAGGCTTGTTCCGCACCGCCGCGTCGGTCGATCCGATCTACACCGACGTGATGGAACTCGACTTGGCCACGGTGGAAGCCGTGCCTCGCCGGTCCGAGCCGGCCGCAAGACCGCGTCGCTGCTCGGCCAGGTCAAAAAATCGTTCTTCGACGCGCTGCCCAGCTTGCAAGTCAAGAAGAAGGACGCCAAGAAAGAGTTGCCGCTAGCCGCGCCGACCGCCGGCCCCGCCGCCCTCCGGCTTGCCCGCCAACCATGGCTCGGTCGTGATCGCGGCCATCACCAGTTGCACGAACACATCGAACCCTTCCGTTCTGATCGCCGCCGGCCTGGTCGCCAAAAAAGCAGCCGAGCGCGGCCTGGCAACGAAACCGTGGGTCAAGACGAGCCTCGCTCCGGGGTCCAAAGCCGTCACCGATTATCTTGATCAAGCCGGCCTGATGCGTTCGCTGGAACAGATGCGTTTCTTCCTCGTCGGCTATGGCTGCACCACCTGCATCGGCAACAGCGGCCCGTTGCCCGCCGGAAATCTCCAAGACCATCGCCGACCACGAGCTGGTGGTGTGCAGCGTCCTGTAGCGGCAATCGCAACTTCGAGGGCCGCGTCCATCCCGAGGTTCGCGCCAACTACCTCGCCTCGCCGCCGCTGGTCGTCGCCTACGCCCTCGCCGGCCGCATCGACTTCGACTTCGACAACCGAGCCGCTCGGCACCGACCCGGCGGGCAAGCCGGTCTTCCTCAAGGACCTTTGGCCCACGCAAAAGGAAGTGCTCGACACCGTCGGCAGATGCGTGCAAGCCGGAGATGTTCGCCCGCGTCTACAACGATGTCTACACCGGCGACGAGCACCTGGCGTTCGATCAAGGTGCCCGGCGGCGACCAGTTCGCCTGGCAAGCCGACAGCACCTATGTCAAGCATCCGCCCTATTTCGAGAACATGCCCGCCAAGCCCGGCCGCCGTCGCAAGACATCCACGGCGCCCGCGTCCTCGCCCTGCTCGGCGACAGCATCACGACCGATCACATCTCGCCGGCCGGCTCGATCAAGAAGGACAGCCCCGCCGGCAAATATCTCATCGCCCATGGCGTTCAGCCCGCCGACTTCAACTCCTACGGCGCCCGCCGCGGCAACCACGAAGTCATGGTCCGCGGCACCTTCGCCAACGTCCGCCTCAAAAACAAGCTCGCCCCCGGCACCGAAGGCGGCTTCACCCGCCATCTGCCCGACGGCAGCCGGCATGACGATCTTCGAGGCCTCCGAAAAATACCTGGCCGACAAGGTGCCGCTGGTCATCCTCGCCGGCAAGGAATACGGCTCCGGCTCCTCGCGCGACTGGGCGGCGAAGGGCCCGCATGCTCCTCGGCATCCGCGCCGTCATCGCCGAGAGCTACGAGCGCATCCACCGCAGCAACCTGGTCGGCATGGGCGTCTTGCCGCTGCAATTCAAGGCCGGCGAAAGCGCCGATCCAGCTTGGGACTAACCGGCGAGGAAGTCTACGACCTCGAGGGCCTGCCCGCGGTCCTCCAGGCATTCGGCCCCGGCAAGCACGATCACCGTCAAAGCGAAGACAGCCGACGGCAGCGCAAAGACCTTCCAGGCCGTCGTCCGCATCGACACGCCGCAAGAAGTGCACTACTACCAGCACGGCGGCATCTTGCAATATGTGCTGCGGCAACTACTGGAGGCGCAATTAGTGCTTCCCGCGAAGTCTTGGCGAGCCAAGAGCGCCGTGGCTGGCGCGGACAAGAAAGCTATACTGAAGAAGGTTTTCCGTCTTTATTTGGAGCGAAGCCATGACAGTTACCGATGACGCCGTCTACGAAAACGGCCAACTCAAATTTAAGAAACCGGTGAAGTTGGCCGAGGGAACTTGCGTTGCGCGTCACGATTAGTTCCGTGGACGAGGATTATGACCCGCTGGACCCCCTGATCGGCATTTGCAAGGAAGGGCTTCATGACGGCGCCGAAAATCATGACAAGTACATTTATAGGGACTTGGGTTCATGATTTTCATGGATAGTTGAGCCTGGATTGCATTGGCGGTTACCCGCGATCAATTTCATGGAACCGCCAAAAAGGAGCACAAGCGACTTAGGAAAAGGCGTGTCCGATATGTCACGAGCAATTTTGTGCTAAGCGAGGGAATCACCTATCTCTTTCGCAAACAAAAGCCGGCGGAGGCCAAGGCGTTTATAGCGGCATTTCTGGAGGCCGTTGAGCAAGGCACCTATCACCTCGCGGAAGTTTCGGCGTAACAATTCCATCAGGTTGGATCGTTCGCCAAAAGTATCCCGACAAGCCAGACATTTCCTTCGTCGATCAAACGAGCATGGTTGTCATGCAGGATTTTAGCATCACCGACGTCTTTGCCGGCGACGCCCCTTTCCAGCAGCTCAACTTGGGCTTTCGCCTGCACCCGTAATTAAATCCGGTCTTCAGCGTCCAACGTCACGGGAACTGATTTCGCCGGCGTGATTGGCTCATCCGCCGGATACCAAGACGCCATCGTATGCGTTTGAGCGCATGCGGGGCATGAAGTCTCGGCGAAGTGCTTGCCACAACCCGGGCACACTCCTCCGTGTGCAAAGGTGTCGAACACCGCTCGGCAATTGTCGCATGCCCAAAAATCGCCGATCGGCGGAGCGGTTTGACAGGCCGGGCATGAGGCCTCGTCACGCCGCGGAGAGTCTAGTCTCTTGGCCATCGCCCGGGCCTGCTGAAAACCTGCCAGAGAGCGCGACGCCGCGAATAGGGCGATGATCGCGATCCAAAAATTACCCGTCGACACGGCCCATACCAGCGCGGCCGCGCCGGCGACCATGCCAATGACGCTCACGGTCAACAGGCTCTTGACCCGGCCGATCACAAACCACAGGAGCGCCTGAAGAATCTGCCCGCCGTCGAGCGGATAGATGGGCAGGATATTGAAAATCAGCAGGCTCAAGTTCATGAATGTCAAAGCAAGCAGGAAATGATCCAGATCGGGGCTGACCATTCCCCTGGCACCAGGTAAGCCGGTGACGACATAAGCGCCAATCGTCAGGGGCACGAGTGCGACATTAACCAAGGGACCGGCAGCGATGCTCCACAATAAGGCGCCGGGCCCCGCCGGCGGATTGACGAAGGCGATCCCCCCAAGCGGCCACAACACAATCTGGTTGGCCTGGCCACCGACACTGCGGCACGCCAAGGCATGTCCGAATTCATGCAGAAGCACGATGCCGAACAGGGCCACGTATTCCGCCACGTTCCAGGCCTGCGAGCTATAGAGGTTGACGCGATACTGAATCTCGAAAAAGGCGACCAGCAGCCAGGACCAGTGCATGTAAACAGAAATGCCGAACACTTTAAACAGGCGAAAGGATCCTGAAAGGGCAGCGACCGGTCCAGTGCGGGGCATCTCTTCCTCGTGTTTTTCAGGGGAAGGCTCAGGCGAGAAATCCTACCACTCGGCTGAAGCGTGGCAATGCACTAGAGCTTATCCGACGGTGGACGCCCATTCAATGACGCCATCCAAAAGACACCGACACGCTCGTTCATCGACGACATACAGTCCTCCTGGCCCTGGATGAAGGCGATGGTCTGATCGGTAATGACAAGCGCTTGGCGCACGGCCGATCGGCAGGGATCGGCAGGATGGCGCGCACGAATATCCCCGACTTCAGTTCCCTGCCGTTGAGCTTCTTAAGATTGGTGCCTGGGTGTGCGGCGGACCCGCGACACACATGCTTGGCCTTGGCGACATGGTGCTCAAGAATCGCTACGGGCGATCGCAAATTCAGCCGTGGGGTCGCGGATAACCGACCATTAGCATGGCGAGTTAGCTGCCCATTTCCCTTGGCGTTTCGTTGCTGGTTCGCCGTTCCTCGAATTACGACGCCCTTAAATTGCGCGGCGAGCTTCCTGCTTAACATCATCTGATCTCGCGGCGCTATCCAAAGAAAGCGATTCTCTATGCGTACGGAAGTCTCTGTTACGTCTCGGCGGTATCTTGCCAACCGCTAAATAAATCGCCCATGTGTGGCACAACCAATGATTGCGTAATCGCTTAGCTTTCGAAGCGTCGATTATGCTTCAACCGCGCCGTTGGCGAATCCTCGGCCATTGGCGTGCTCTGTTGATTTGAGCCAACGTCGGCTTATGCCGACGCCGGCCAAGTATGCCTCGCGCGGTGCGGGGCGGTTTGTGTTTTCTCAAACACGACCGCCCCGGAGGGGGCGGTCCCATCGGAGGACTACCTCATGAGCACTTTATCCTCTTTTGTCTCTCGCCCTGGCAACGATTTGCAAAGTCGTTTTCTCAGCGTTCTGCCCCGCATTGAGGACCAAGCCCGCTTTTATTTTCGAAGTGTGAACTGCGCCGTGCGCCGCGCCGATTGCATCGCCGAGACCATCGCCGTGTCGTGGAAATGGTTTTGCCGGCTGGCGCATCGCGGTAAAGACGCCACACAGTTCGCCGCTGCTTTAGCTCACCTGGCTGCGCGCGCCGTCAGAGCCGGGCGCCGCCTCGGCGCCGGTGAACGCGTCAATGACGTGATGTCTCCGCTGGCTCAGCGACGCTACGGTTTTGTCGTGCAGTCGCTGCCCCCGACACGCCGTGCCTATGAAGACCTCCAAAGCGATGGTTTTGCCCAGCGCATCCGTGACGTCATGGAAGAGCGATTGCGAGGCAACGCGCCGCGGATTAGGTTGAGAGCCAACCATCTTATTTACTACTTCGGCGCCCGGTTTCTTTTCTCAATGCCGGTCCAGATTTGGGCCGCCGGGACGTTCGGTGTGCGGCGAGTGCCTTTACCAACTGGCAAATGCAAGCAATGAGCCTCGCGGCAGCGTTCGAGTATGGGTGCACTCGGCCGGACCTCTCAGCGCTAGCCGCGAGAGCATGCAGCTCGACAACCCTGACGTGATTGAGGGCAATTTGATCCAGCAGGGTCTTTTCGACAGAATCGGTTGACGCGCCAGCCCCTTGGCGAAAGCGGGCGAAGTATAGTCGCGTCGTTAAAATGCTTGTAGCATCCTCAAGCTTGAGCGCGCCTGCGCGGATAAGGCGAAAAGGTTAATTTCGAGTCGTTCGGACTCCGCCATCGATCGCGCGATGTTCTCTGGATCGTACATTTGGGCCTGCGCCAGCGAAGAAGCCTCTTGAGCGTTGGATTCGGCAGTGCCTGATTGGAGTGCAGGGGCCGCTGTTGGAATGGCGAGCGAAAGCTGCCCTGGCGGTGCCGATGGGAATCGCGATTCGGGTGGATTACTGTTACGAGAGGGCTGGCTTTGCTGGGTATGACCGTTCCTTGTGGACGCAACGCGTTTCTCAGTGCTCGAAGTGATGGTCCTGGAGATGGCAGGCGGTCGAGCCTTACCGCACTTCTTTGAACGTGCTTTTTTAAGACGTGATCGTTGAGACGAAGAAACAGCGCGTTTGTCCTTGACGGCGATCATGGTATCCCTCCGTTCCATGAAAAGAATCCGTTCGTCGCGGTAAAGCGTCCACCGACCCAAACGCCAATGGCTATTTACCCCGCGATAACCGCGGAACATGAAGTCCCCAAGGGCATCCTAATGTACGGCGGTGGCTCATGTAAAGCCGGTATTGCTGGAAAAACTTGCAGACAATGGGGCATTCAAAGCTGATCCAATTTCTTCGCACGCGTTGCCAACCAACCTCGCAATGGCGACCGGCGATTGGGCAAAGCTTTCCTAGCAACGCTGCTCATCCGCCAGTGCGTCGAGAATGAGCAAAGCAATCGCGTCTTGTTCCGGATCCGGTAATTTTTTGACTTCTGTAAAAGCATGCTCCACCAAGCGCGTCATTTTGAAAATCCTCAACCGACAAGAACGTGCGACAATCGGTTTCCTTATATTATCGCCCCTCGATACCGAAACAAAAACTCCTTACAGTTGATCAGCGCCCAATGAATGTCTTCCCACGCCTTGCGATTGTCGGCGGTGCGGCTCAAGTGGCCGACCATGGCCTTGGATTCTGTGTCATCGGGGGTGCGCGAAAGGGTGGCGAGGAAGAGGTCGGCGAGCACGGCGCTTTCGTTGAGCTTTTGGCGAGTAGCTGCCGATGCGATTGATGGGGTTCGTTAAGCGGTCGTTGACGGCGGGGCCGTGGATGAGTTGCAGTGCCTGGGCGAGGTTGCTTTCCCCTTCGCGCTCGCATTCACATGCCAATTCGTGGGCGGGCTGGCCATACGTTTTGAGGAACGGATTGTTGAGCTCGCCGTCGGGCAACGCGCCGCGCCGCGTGCCGGGGGCGAACCCCGTGAACATCTCGGGGACACCGGTGACCAAGCAGATGCATCGAAAAGCTGCTCGGCGGTGTGCAGCTTGGTGACGGCGTGTCGAAAAATACTTGGCGTCGTCCTAGTCCTTGATCAAGCGAACTCGCCGGTTTCGGCGAGGCAAATAGCTGAAAAACTCGAAATCCTTTGGCTTTCTGCGGCGTCTGATGAAGTAGCGAAACCAATCATCAACACCAACAGAAAGGGATTTCGAGTGAACGCCAAGATACACCACAACTGGCCAACCGCAAGAGCCGAATCGAACGCCGACTCGACAAAAAACAGCTCGGCAACTTGCGACCGGCCCATGCTTCACCGCCGCCAACATCCATTACGAGATCGCCGACCGCACCCGCGGCCTGGCCCACGGCGGCATCGGCGCCATCCACCTGCTGGCCCGACGCATCGGCCTCATCGACGCCATCAACGACCACTTGCACCTGCTCAAAATCCATCTGCCCTACCACGAGTCCGATCATGTCCTCAACCTGGCCTACAACGCCCTGTGCGACGGCACCTGTCTGCAAGACCTCGAACTGCGTCGCCAGGATGAAGTCTATCTCGACGCCCTCGGCGCCCGCCGCATTCCCGATCCGACCACGGCCGGCGATTTCTGCCGCCGTTTCAGCGCCGCCGACGTGCACACGCTGATCGACGTCTTCAACGAGGTTCGCCAGCGCGTCTGGGCTCGGCAGCCGGCGGCGTTCTTCGACGCTGGCCACGCATCGACATGGACGGCACGCTGGTCGAGACCACCGGCGAGTGCAAGGCCGGCATGGACATCGCCTACAACGGCGTCTGGGGTTATCATCCGCTCGTCGTGTCGCTGGCCAACACCGGCGAAGTCCTGAGCGTGCTCAACCGCCCCGGCAATCGGCCCTCGCACGAAGGCGCGGCCGCCGAAGTGGATCGAGCGCTGCGGGTTTGTCTGGAAGGCGGCTTCCGCCAGGTGCTGTTGCGTGGCGACACCGACTTCAGTCAGACCAAGCATCTGGATCGCTGGAGCGCCGACCCGCGCGTGCAGTTCATCTTCGGCCTGGATCAAACGGCGGCGCAAGCACGTTTTGGCCGATGATTTGCCGCGCCGCAGCCTGGCAACCGCTCGAGCGGCCGCCGCGCTACGAAGGTGAAGACGCAGCCGCGCCACAAGCCCGGAGCGCGTCAAGGAACAGATCGTCCGCGAGCGCGAATTCAAGAACAAGCGTCTGGTCAGCGAGGAAGTGGCCGAAATGCCCTATCGCCCGGCGGCCTGCAAGAACACCTATCGCCTGATCGTCGTGCGCAAGAACCTGGCATCGAAAAAGGCGAGCTGCGGCTCTTCGACGATTACGTTACTTCTACTATCTGACCAACGACTGACGAGTTCGCCGGCCGCGAATCGTGTTCGAGGCGAACCAGACGTTGCAACCAGGAGAACCTGAACGCCCAACTCAAAGGCGGCGTGCGGGCGTTGACGGCGCCGGTGGACAACCTGGAGAGCAACTGGGCCTACATGGTGATGACGGCGCTTGGCGTGGAACCTGAAGGCCTGGTTCGCCCTGTGGCCGACCGGGCCCGGGCCGGCACATCGAGCGTCATCAGCAAGAGAAGCGACCGTGCTGGGCATGGAGTTCAAGACGTTCCTCAACGCGTTCTGCGACTGCCGTGCCAGATCGTCGAAGCGGGCCGCCGGCTGATCTATCGCGTGCTGAGTTGGAATCCCTGGCAACGACCTTTCTTCCGCACGTTCGCGCAGTTGCGTTGCTGACAACAAACTGAAGCCGGAGTCCGGATGCTCCGGTCCGCCGCGGCATCGAAAGGCCAGCAGGTCAGAAAGGCAGGTGAAGATAAGCAATTCAAGGATGGATTACCGCACCCCGCCACGGGCTTGGAGATTCCCTGCGCCGACCGAGTTGCTCGAAATCCATCCGGCGACTTGCTGGATCACGGACGGCACGAGCAACACGCTCATGATCGGTGAACGAGATATCACCAACCAAATCGCGGCGCTATGGCCGGGGCGCGACAGTTCGCCCAAGGGAGTCGGCGTCGCCTCAGTCATGGGTCGCCCCAATTGGCCCATCAACACCAAATACGCCGGCGGCACAACCTGTTGCGCCGGGGATACCACCGGCACGCGCTTCGCATGGACAAGCTTACATTTCGGCGGCGCCAACTTTGTCTTCGCCGACGGCTCGGTCCACTTCCTCTCGGAAAACATCGCCGGCGATCCCAATCAGCAGAATGCCAACAAGCCCGTGCGGGCCGATTTTCCGCTGCAAAACCTTTACTTTCGCGATGACGGCAATCCGATCACCGGCGTGGATTTGTAAATCCGGTTCAAGGCGCCGCTTTGCGGGTGAGCACCAGTTCCATCACTAACCGTTCGGGCTGGTTGGCAACGATCGCATACTGGCGATGGACGATCTTGGTGCCGCCCTCTTCCAGGCGTGTCACCGTCCGCGATCGGCGTTCCTCCTTGCCGGCCTCGTCCAAGGACCCGCTATAGAGGACGATGTCTGAGCCGTTGAATTTGTCCTTGCCATGGCGAAACGACATCCGTGTGGAGCGGGAATCCGTCCAGACGCTGGTAAAGGTGTCGGAAGTCGTATCGAAGCCGATGAGCCCCTCGCCCGTTGTTTTGCGGTCATCTTGGTAAAAGACGAACACCGAGCGCAGGAAACGCCCTCCATGGATCATCGTCTGGCGGCATTCGCCTTTTTGGCGTGCCGGTGCGCCGGAGCGGGGAAAAAACGTTTTGGCGACGTCCCAATCGCCCACGAACTTCTCAAGAAACTTTTGACCCGCACCAGGCTTCGAGCGCGGTTCATAGCTGGCCTGCGGATCTTTTTTATCCTGGACCGGTTTCTCTTGAGCCTGGGCTCGACCCATCAACGCAGCGGCCGATAAGACGAGAAGCAAGCCCCGGCAGATCCGCCGCAATCATCGTATTCTCCTTGTCTTGCGGGAAGATACAATTTTACACCATAGTCCTTGAACGCGGGTAACGGCGTGGACTGATTTTACACGGGGAATCCGCTCATTGCCATGACGCCAACTTTGGGATGATCGAGGCGACCATCGCAATCCTGCAATTCAGAAGCGGCCGCATATGAGGCACCAGGCCCAGCGCTGGGTTTATTTCTTTGGTCAGGGTCACGCCGACGGCAGCGGCGCCATCAGGCACATACTCGGCGGCAAAGGGGCCAGCCTCGCCGACATGAGCCGGGCAGGTTTCAATGTGCCGCCGGGCTTCACGATCGCCGCGGAATGTTGTGCTCTCTTTTTCGAGAGCCGGCAAAAATGGCCTGATGGATTGCTCGATGAGATTCGCGCGAACCTGCGGCGTCTTGAGGAAGTGACCGGCCGATCATTCGGACGCGGTGCCAATCCCTTAACGCTGGCCGTCCGTTCCGGCGCTGCCGAATCCATGCCCGGCATGATGGACACCATTCTTAACGTAGGCCTGGATCGACACGCGTCGCCGGTAGGGCGCTGGACATCGATCCTGCCAACGAACCGTGGGACATGCTGGAAGCAGCCATCCGCGCTGTCTACCGATCGTGGAACAGCGAGCGGGCCGTCGCCTACCGCAGCGCATCACCAGCTCAACGACTTGCAGGGCACCGCGGTCAACGTGCAGATGATGTGCCCCGCGGATGTTTCCGGCGTGCTGTTCACGGCCAACCCTGTGAATCAAGCCCTGGACCAAATGATTATTGAATCGTGCCACGGATCGGGGGAGGCGGTCGTTTCGGGCAAGGTGACACCGGATCGTTTCGTGTTGGCCAAATCCAATTTAACCATCGCGGATCGAAGTGTGGCCGGTAATGCTACGGCGGCGGGTCAAAACGACGGCCAATCGGTCGCTGTTGCTTCCCTACACGATTATCAGATTTTGGAACTGGGCAAGCTTGGCCTGCGCGTGGAGGCCTGCTTTGGATATCCATGTGACATTGAATGGGCATTGGCGCAAGACCAATTTTTTCTCTTGCAAGCGCGCGCCATCCACTTTGCGACTTCCCCTGCGGCAACGGGGGCGAATGCCGGCGCTGACTCATCAGACCTTGACCGCGTGCGCCGCGAGGAGATCGACGCTCTGCAAGCCAAGGCCGCCCCCGGAGGAACGGTTTGGAGCCGCTTCAATTTGGCCGAGATTTTGCCCGAGCCGACACCCATGACCTGGGCGATCGTGCGCCAGTTCATGTCGGGGAAGGGCGGCTTCGGACTTATGTATCGGGACCTGGGGTTTGACCCAGATCCGGCGCTGGATGATGAGGGCATTTTCGATCTGGTTTGCGGGCGTCCCTACTGTAATTTGTCGCGTGAGCCGAGGATGCAGTACCGCGATCTACCGTTCGAACACGACTTCGCTGCCGTCAAGGCGAACCCGGCCAACGCACTCTACCCGCATGCGACCTTCAATCCGGCGCACGCGCGTTGGCGATTTTGGTTGTTTCTGCCCGTAATCTTCCTCAAGGTATGGCGCTCCAGCGTCAAAGTTCGCCGGTTGGCGCGCACCTTCGCCACCGACTTCCAGCAGCGGATCGTGCCTCTTTTTCTCAAAGAGGTGGAGGCCGCCGCCGCGGAACCGTTAGCCTCGCTGGCCAACGACGAGTTGCTGGACCGCCTGCATTTTTGGATAAAACGGACGCTTTGTGATTTTGCCCGCGACAGTCTGAAGCCGACCGCGCTCGCGGGGATTGCGATGGCCAACGCCGGAGCGCATGTTGGCGCAGCGTTATCAATCATCCGCTCCCGATGTACGAGGAACCGTTCGGTGCGCGGCGAGCGCAGGCGGCCGTCCGCTCTTTGATCATGTCCGTCAGGCCGAATGCCGACGCCGACTTGGCGGGGGCCTTGAGCGCACTGGCCGCCGGTCACTTGTCGCGAGATGAATTTCTGCGTCGCTTCGGCCACCGCGGCCATCAAGAAATGGAACTCGCTAAGCCACGTTGGAGCTGAGGCCCCCGACACGCTTCCGGGTTGACCGGTCCACCCGGAAGCGTGCCTTCCGTCGATCCCGCATCCCACGAAACGCCGGCCCAAGTCCTGGACGGCCTTGCCGCCGATCTTGGATTGCTGCCGAATCAGCGCCTCATCTTGGAATCGGAGCTGGCAACAGTGCGTAACTTATCTCGCCCTCCGCGAGGTAGGCAAGCATTTTCTCTTGCGCGGCTATGCACTCATCCGCCGGTATCTCGTGGAACTCGACCAACGCCTCGGCTTAGACGGCGGCATCTTTTTTCTCACGCCAGACGAATTACCCGACCTCATCAATCGCGCGCCGGAGGATCCTCAGCGGGTGGCGAGACGCTCGTGCATTGATTCAACACCGGCGCCGACGGCGGGCACTGGCGTTGAGCGTTGTCGGTTCCCCAAGTTTTGTTCAGCGACGACCTCGAAGCAATTGGCCGCGACGTGGCGCTCACCGGCGCCAATGTGCTCCAGGGAGTGCCGTTGTCGGCGGGCTCGGCCCAGGGCCCCGCATGGGTTTTGTCGGATGGAGTTGCGGCTCCCACCGAGCGATACATCCTCGTGTGCCCTTCCACCGACCCGGCTTTCGTGCCATTGTTCGCGGGCGCCTGCGGCCTCATCGTGGAAACCGGCGGCATGCTTTCGCACGGCGCCATTCTCGCCCGTGAATTTGGATTACCCGCGGTCGCCGGCATCACCGACGTTAACCGCCGCTTTCGGACGGGCGAGCGTCTGCGCCTTGACGGCGACACTGGTACGGTGCTTGTGCTATCAGAGCCTTAGCCACATTTGGCCGGGCGAGCCGCCACCGCCTCAAACCAGGCTGGAAAACTTGAACTTCTGCTCCACCAGCGCACCCGGAGGCCGGAGTACCGGACTCCGGCCACGCCATTTGGGCACAAGACAGGAACTGAACCGCGACTGAATCGTGGCCGGGGTCCGGTACTCCGGCCCCCATACGCATCAAGTTAAGCTGAAGTCCAAGAGGCCCACATCGTTAAGCAATTCGAAGGTCCCTGGTTTCGAGCGTTTGTTTCGTCGACACGTTCTAGCCACGGCAGCGGTCAAATCGGTGAGGACGCGTTCCAGTGCAGCGAGTTGATCCAAGGCGGCCACCAAGCGACCGACGAAGGGTCGGATGGCCTCGCAGACTTTGCTCAAGCTCTTCGTGGGATCGCCCCAGGCAGTGGCTATCACCAGCCAATGCTGCACCAACGCTGCCAACAGGCGCGACCAAACACCCACCATTTGTCGAACGACGGTTGAACCTTTCAGGACGGCCACCAAATCTTGCCCTTTCCAGCGTTTGAACAGTAACTCCACTTGCCAGCGGGCGCGGTACAGAACGACCGCTTCCTGGTCCGTGAATCCTTGGCGAGTGCGCCGAGGGGATCATCATCGACCGAAGGGTTCGAGTCGCGGAAATCGTCGACCGGATCGACGATGCCTTTGCCGTTTAGGTGAAACCAGATGCGATTGACCAGCGACTTGAGTGCACGAAGGGATTGTCGGGCGACGTCACCACTTGAGCGTCTACAGGTCCGCATGCTCCGGGCGCTCCAGGAGTTCGTCGATGAGTCGAGCGCGCTTGCGGCTGTCCTTGCTCTCCAGAAACATCTTGAGCTCAGCGGCCGTCGGCAAGACTCCCGTGGCAAGCGCCGCAACCGCATCGTTGCGAACGCTGATGGGCACCGGTTTGTCAAATTCGGGCACGGTTACCGGCACGCGTGCTTCGCGGCCTCTGGCCTTGACCATCAAAGTGGTAGCGCCCTTTTGGGGCGGGTAAACCAGTTGCATGTCGCCAACCCGGACGACCGTGGTTGCCTCGGCCTTGATTTCGACAAACGGGGTCAGATCGTGCGCCGTTCCTCGGCATAAATTCCCGTTACGACACGCTGCTGCTGACTATGCGGCCTCTCAACACGATGGCCGAGGGTTCCACGCGCAAGGTAATCGGCTGACCGATTACTTTGGTCTTACCCGTCGGCGTCGTCGGCAACGCCCCCTTTTGCCGGAAAAGCGGGCGATGCCCAGACACCAAGGGCAATTGAGCAATCGAGGAGTGAACGATGGGGCATTGGGAACCGCATCATGAAGAGCCGCGGTGCAAAGGGGCGAAGGCGGGAACTTACGGACGGAGGCGAACAAGCGTGGGCGAAGCAAGTTTTTCGCGCTTCAGCCCTATCATGCGGCAAATTGCGCGGAAATGCACCCGAAATCATGGGGGATTCGCTTGGCAATCCCCGGAACGGCCACGGGACAATTTGATTCGCCTGGCCACCGACACGGCGGCACGCTACCGCGTGGCCGGATTCGTGCAAGACAACGAACGTGGCTAGCACCACCTACTCCGCCACGTTCCAGGCCGCAAGCCGCAAAGATTGAGCTGATACTGAATCTGGAAAAAAACGACCAACAACCGGGACCAGTGCATTTAAACGAAAACGCCAAACATCTTGAAGAGGCGAAAGGAGCCCGCGAGAGCAGCGGCTAGTTCGATGTTGGGCATCTCGTCCGGGCTGAATGGAGATGATGGCCTCAGCTTAGGAGGAGCGCCTGGTCCGGTCGCCTGATGGGGCAGCACGAACATTCACCGCTTCGCAACCGCTGAGCTTGATAGGCAAGCGCCGCGTGTGCGCGCGCCTGGGGCGTGCCTTGCCAACGGCTAAATAAATTGCCCATGTGTGGCACAACCAATGATTGCGTAATCGCTTAGCTTTCGAAGCGTCGATTATGCTTCAAACCGCGCCGTTGGCGAATCCTCGGCCATTGGCGTGCTCTGTTGATTTGAGCCAACGTCGGCTTATGCCGACGCCGGCCAAGTATGCCTCGCGCGGTGCGGGGCGGTTTGTGTTTTCTCAAACACGACCGCCCCGGAGGGGGCGGTCCCATCGGAGGACTACCTCATGAGCGCTTTATCCTCTTTTGTCTCTCGCCCTGGCAACGATTTGCAAAGTCGTTTTCTCAGCGTTCTTCCCCGCATTGAGGACCAAGCCCGCTTTTATTTTCGAAGTGTGAAATGCGCCGTGCGCCGCGCCGATTGCATCGCCGAGACCATCGCCGTGTCGTGGAAATGGTTTTGCCGGCTAGCGCATCGCGGTAAAGACGCCACACAGTTCGCCGCTGCTTTAGCTCACCTGGCTGCGGCCGCGCCGTCAGAGCCGGGCGCCGCCTCGGCGCTGGTGAACGCGTCAATGACGTGATGTCTCCGCTGGCTCAGCGCCGCCACGGCTTTGTCGTGCAGCCGCTGCCCCCGACACGCCGTGCCTATGAAGACCTCCAAAGCGATGGTTTTGCGCAGCGCATCCGTGACGTCATGGAAGAGCGATTGACGGATAACACCACGGCAGCACCTGCGGAGCAGGCGGCATTTCGGATTGATTTTCGGGGCTGGTGCATGACCCTGACGCCACGCGAGCGGCGCATAATCCACGCCATGGCGCAGAACCAGCGCACCATAGATTTGAGTCGGCGATTCTCACTTTCCACTGGTCGAATTTCTCAAATGCGGCGGGAATTCCAGAAGGATTGGCGCCGGTTTATCGGTGACATTGAAGCGGAAGTGCCGGCGTAGCCGCTCGGAGCCGAACAAGCAGCGATACGTCGGGATGACGACGGCGTGTCGCTGCTGTCTCCGTTTCCTGACACAGCGTTCCGAAATTACGCCGGCGATGGTCCTTTCGTGTTGCCGCGCTTTCCTTGTGAAGGATTTGGCAAATTCTAAGGGCTATGCAAAACCCCGAGGTTCCTTGACTAAGACGGCCTTGAAAATGTTTCCTCAACAGTTCCCAAGCGCCACGCGGCCCATGGTTTGGCCCGCGAGTTCAAAAATCGCAGAAGTTTTTCAATTGTTCTTCTCTTTGCAGGAAGATATATTTAGGTTCCGTTGATTCGCGTTCCCATTGTGTCTCCACATAAAGAGTTGACATGATTCGTCGCTATGGCCGGGTGCTTTTTCTGGTCACGTTTTTTTTTCACTTGGAGGTGCCGGCTTCCGCGGTCATAAAGGTCGTCACACCCTTGAAGCTCTTTCTTGACGACAGCAATGTCATTTTGCTTACCAAGATTGATCAGTTCTCTTCGGACAGGCCGGTTTTGGTGCTCAGCGTCATAGAAGACCTCAAGGGAATGGCCGCCTATCGGCGCCTTTCCGTGCTTGTCAGTGTCGATCGCCCCCCCGATAAGGAAAATCACGTCCGACCACTCATAAAACGCCTCGCCGTGGGCCAGAATCTCATTCTTTTTGTGAGAGAACGCGGGAAGAAATCGACTGTTTTCGGCTTCACGAACGGTTCTTGGTTCCACATGGTGGGTGAGCGCGTGGGCAAAACCCAAGTCGCATGGTCGTTAATTTCGGGCGAACCCCTATTGCGGCAAACTTTCAAGGGGACAACCGCCGAAATGCGCAGCTGGTAATCGATTGTTTGGGAGGAAAAATTAAGGCTCCGGAACCCGATGACAAGGAAACACCGGGTTTTGGGCCAGAAATTCAAACCTCACGAGCGCCTGCGCAGGAAAGCGCAGGACCCGCGCCGAGGCATAGAGTTGGGCGAGCAACGGGGGAGCCCCTGAACTATGCGCAGACAGGAGCGGCTCCCACATCAGAAACTCCGTGGGCTGTAAGGAGGCCATTGCTGGGCGTCATCCCCACGTTAGGGATCTACAGTCCGCTCGCGATCCTGGCGATTCTCTTTCCCACCATCTTCGGCGGCGTCGTGGTTGTTTTCCGGCAGTGGTTCGCCTTCATTACCGTGCTTAGTATCAACAGCACCCTTTATCTTCTCTACCGCTGGCTAGGCGCATCCTTGGGCAAAAGCTGGTGGGGAACGGATGCCGGGCTCTGGTTCGTGATGACCATAATTGCCTTGCTGGGCACGCTCTGGGCTTGGAGCAGGCAGATTTATACTTTGTCGGTCGGTGGCAGCGCCGTGCCATGCTCGCGTAAAACGGAGACCATCGTACTTTTGGCGCTGACCACCTTGTGCGGAGGGGGAGCGGCATTCTTGATTTTATTCTCGGCACATCTCGACCTTGGTGACTATCTAGTATTCGTATTTGCTTTTGGCATAGCCGCCGCCACAGCGGTCCGTATTGCCCGCGCCGGGTATTGCGGCCCCTCCACCAATCCAGGTCGATCGACGGAAGGGGTGATTTTGAGTGCCGTTCTGCTGGCGCATGTGGGGGTTACTCCACAGCTTTGGCATTCCGGCGGCGACGTTGCCGGCGCCGCGGAAGTCTTCCCGGCTTCGGGCGCCCGCGTAGCCCAATGGGTCGGCGCGGGCTGGCATTTTAAGACATCAGACGCTCGTTTATTCGCTTCCTCTCCTTTGATCGATGGCGACCGCATCTACGCCGCAGCGGCGGCCAGCCCGGTCTTCGAGGAAGGAACGCTGTATTGCCTGGATCGCGGTTCGGGCAAAAAGCTTTGGGAATTCAACGGCGACGGTGAACTCAAGAACATGATCTCGTCCCCGTGCGTGGCCGACGGCCGGCTCTTCATCGGTGAAGGGTTCCACGACAGTCCTAACTGCAAGATTTGGTGCGTCGATTCTGCCACCGGTACATTGGCGTGGCATTTTCAGACCCAGGGGCAGACCGAATCCAGTCCGGCGGTGGCCGCCGGCAAGGTTTATTTTGGGGCCGGTAACGATGGCCTTTATTGCGTTGACGCAAACGTTGGTAAGGAATTATGGCGATTTCCAGGCCCAAATCATCATGGTCGCCTATTGCGTTTCGGTGCGGGGCCAGCTATCGTGGGCGACCGCCTTTATGCAGCCACCGGAGTCGATCGAAACAAGGTCGGGACGGACTCCGGCGAAACCGCTTTGTTTTGCCTCGACGCGCATTCCGGCAACCTGATTTGGAAAGTGGCCTTGAAGCTCCCCGCCTGGGGAGCGCCGGTTGTATTCAAGGGCCAAATCTTTCTGGGGATCGGCAACGGCGATATGCTCGAAGATGCCCAGCACGACCAGCCTTTGGGAACTCTGCTCTGTTTCGATGCCGGTAGCGGCCGCGAGATCTGGCATTATTCGCTAGCTAATGGCGTCCTTGATCGCCCGGCTGTCGATGACACGAGCGTCACCGTCGGGTGCCGTGACGGTAAGGTCTATAGCCTGGACCGTCGGAAAGGCACCAAACGCTGGGAGACATCGCTCGATTCGCCCATAGTAGCCGCACCTGCACTTGCGCAGTGGTGCGGAAAAACGGACAGCGTTGTCGCAGTTGCCACCGGCGGCAAGGTTTGCTGTCTCGACCCAAACACCGGCGCCATTCAGTGGACGTATAATTTAACCCACCAGAACCCCTATTTGTCCGCCGCCCCCAAGATCGTTGTAAGCCGCACTTCTGAGGGCGACCGACGCCAAATCTATTTCGGCGGCGCTGTCAACCTCGTCGGCACCGGCGTTGGCCGCATTATCACGGGCCAAGGCGTTGTCTATTGTCTTGAGGACAAGCTTAAGGACCATTAGAAGTGTTGCAAAAAATGGGAGGCCTCGAAACTCGAGATTAGTGTATTAAGCCTTAATATGAAGAATCTCCGCATACTTTTATCTCTGTGCCTTTGGGCCTTTCCCGTAGCTAGACTTGGCGCCATCGAACCTTGGGCAACGTACCGGGGCAATTCAAAGCGCACCGGCAATACGGATGGCATCGCCGGACCTAATGCGCCCAAGATCACATGGGTGCTCAAATCCAAAGATAACTTTATTGCGTCTCCGGTACCTGCCGGCGACAAGCTTTTCGTGTCAGGTTTGGGCGGCTTCAACGTTGGCATTTTTTTTTGCCTCAATACCGATTCTAAATTATCTCCAGATAAGCGCATACTTTGGTCCAAATCCACGCCATACTTGAAGCTGCCCACGGTCAGCACCCCCGCGATATTCGACGGCAAAATTATTTTTGGCGACGGCATGCATCAAACGAATGGTGGCGCGCTTCATTGCTTAGATTTGGCAGACGGATTGCCTTTTTGGCGGCACCTTGTCCGAGGCAGCTTGGTTCATTTGGAAGGAACGCCCGCCGTCACGCACGGCAAGGCCTATATTGGCGCCGGTGCTGCCGGCGTAATCTGCATCGACATCAACGCCATAACTCTGGAGGGCAAGGCGTTCGACCCCCCCGGTGTGCGGAAGGTTCTCGACCGACGCTGGCAGGATCTCGCGGCGAAATACGAGATAGATAAGAAGACTGACCCCGATTTCGCAATACCTCCCAGTGAAGACCAGTTGCCGCGCCGAACCCAAACGTCTTTGGCAACAAGGCAACGACAAGTGGCACGTCGATGCGCCTGTAACATTTGTTGATGGCAAGTTGCTCGTTTGTTCCTCCTATCTTGAAACAGAGCAACTGGGCGATCGAGCACTTATCTGCCTTGACGCCACGTCCGGAGACATCATTTGGCGTAAATCACTCAAGCTCAACCCGTGGGGCGGGGCCTCGGCGCTCGGCAATCAAGTGATTGTCACTGGCAGCAGCATTGGCTACTATCCCAGCGCGCTAAATGGGGCTAAAGGCCTGATTGCCGCCTATGACCTCGTGGCCGGCACGGAATCATGGAGCAAGGACATCAGCGGGGGGGTAGTCGGCTGCACCGCCCTCGCGGGCGGTGCGGCGGTGGTTACCGCTACGGATGGCACGGTCCAAGCCTTCAACCTGGCGGACGGTAGCCGGCGCTGGATTTATAACTCAAAGACTCCCTATTTCGCGCCGGCGGCCATCGCCAAAAACACTGTGTACGTCGGCGACTTCAAGGGCGCCGTCCACGCCATTGACCTGGCCACTGGCTCAAAGCGTTGGGTCTTCGACCTTGGCGTGGTGGCCGAGGCGCAAGCCCCCGGCATGGTCTATGGCGGTCCGGTCGTGCATGATGGGCATGTTTACGTCGCCACCTGCAACCTCGAAGGCCCCTTTGCCAGACAAGCAACGGTCGTGGTGAGCATCGGCGAGAAGTGACTTGAGATTTGAGTTCTCATTAAAGCTTATTCGCAAGGACATAATGGATTATCCAGGCGTAGGCAAAGGAGCAATCTGTCGATAAAACTACTCAGTAAGTCCAATGCGAGTGCCTCCCACGTGAGAAGAGGTATGATATTTTTAACATCTTTGCTCCTCTTGCCCGCAATTCAGGTGAGCGATGCACCCGGGTTCTCCAAAAAACTACAGGTACGTGCGATCACGGCCACTGTTCACATTGTGAACAAGACCAAAAAAAGTGAGGGGAGCGGCGTTGTCGTTGGCAAGAACGGCCCCTTCGTCTATGTGTTGACCGCCTGTCATCTTGTGCAAGGGGCCGATCAACTTGAAATCGCTACCTTCTCTGAGCAATCCTATCCGAATCGCGACACCGTGTATCGCGCGGCAAAAGTCGTCGCGAAAACGGAGGGTATTTGCGATTTGGCATTAGTTCGCATGGTGGCGAATGACCGAGTTGTCAGTTTTTTACCGCTTTGTCCAATTGCGGACATCCCCAAGGGTGAGGGTTTCGGCGTTCTGGCGGTCGGGTGTATGGACGGCCACGAACCGAGGTGTGTATTCGGTGAGGTTCGAGGAAAAAAAAGAATTGGTCACAAGACGGGTGCGGAATTCGGTTACTTTTGGGAATTGGGCAATGCCGTCCGCAAGGGAACATCCGGCGGACCGCTTGTTGACAAGCGCGGATTCGTGGTGGGGATCTGCAGCGGCACAAACGACGGCAAAACCTACTTTGTTCACCCGGCGGAAATTCACCGGTTCTTGAAGCAAAACGTTTTTGACTGGTTGTTCGACAAGGAGAACACCGCACCTCAATCATGGACCAACCCGTCCTCTGTCCCGGACTGGTCCGCGGTCCTACCGAGGGCGAACGAGGAACGCGTATCTAACCCAATCTTCGTGCCGGAGTCGGCAAAATATCGATAAACACAGCACCAACAAGAACGCTCCCGCTGCTAATCTGCATGGCCAGGCGATACTTTCTTGACGGTTGCCAGCAATGGTTCTGGCCTCAGGATCGATCAGCCGCAACGATTCGAGGCTTGCGTCGACACATCGGGATCGCCATTTTGAATCAAAGCTTTTAGTGCAGGAGCCGCTGCTTTGGCATCCGGTCCTATTTCGCCGAGCATCGCGCACTGCAGCCAGCCGAATGTCGGCATTCCCTTCTTCCAACGCTTGCAAAAGCATACTTACGGCACTCTCGGGCTCCAGCGAGATTCGCCAGAGCGTCTCGGCGGTAACGCCACGCAAGCCAGGTTTATTGTTCGCCAACCACAGTAAAGAGGGCAGTGCTTCGTGCGCGGCAGGCCCCAGGGTTTGCAACGCCGCAATATCTCTCGTCGTACGTCATCATCATCTTCATAGATCAGCACACTGATGAGGACTGGGATCGCCATCGTGGCTTCGGACGCAAGTATTTTGACGAGAGCCGGGGCCGCGGCACTGCGGATGCCCAGGTCGTCTGCACCAAGTGCCTTAATCAGCGCTGGCACGGCCTGCTCCGCTCTCGGGCCGGTTTCCCCGAGAATCCACGAAGCCATGCCTCGCACCCCGACGTCCGAATCGCTAAGCGCGTCAATCAAAAGGGGGACCGGAATTGCCTCTTTGGCCTCGTTAATCATCTTCTGCAAATAAACCAGACCGTGCCAGCGCACCCTTGAGTCCGACTGTTGCAGTTCAGCGATGAAAACGGGAATGGTTATATGGGCTTCGCGTCGGTCAATGCGGTACAAGGCAACAGCGATGTTGGCGTGCGCCGGTGCGTCACGCTCCTGCAGCAAACGCTTCAACACCGGTATTGCGGCGTTCGCCTTAGGCCCAATGGAGCCGAGGGCGTCAATGGCGGCACTCCGAACCGTAGGTTCCGGCTGCTCGGCAACTGCCATCAACATGGGCACAGCACGGGCCGCCTTTGGCCCAGCGTGATTCAGAGCGTCCGCGGCTACGCAGCGAACCCGGGCGTCCGTGTCCTTTACGCCGCAATTAAGCGAGGGACCATAGTACCGTCACCTTCGCCCACATTTCCCAACGCCTGCGTCGCCTCTTTGCGGATCTTCGCGTCGGGCGCATCTAACAGATCCACGAGAGCGGTGACAGCATCGGCCTCAGACGGATTAATCACGGTCATGGCCTCGGCCGCCCGCATACGGACCCACGGGTGTCTATCATGAAGGGCCTGACGGAGCGCGGGTACCGCATTTTTCGCGGGCGGGTCGATCGATGCCAAAAGCTGAGCGGCTTCTGAGCGTGAGGTCCAATCGTCATCTTGTAGAGCCGTTACCAGTGTGGCCACGTCGTTGGGTCCAGCCATCCCGGCTTCAGTAACGAACTCCGGATTGCGGTATTGTCTATAAATGGAAGCAGGCATCTTGAGGCTGGCTTTAAATCGGCACATTGGGAACTTGGTGCCTTGCGGCACATCGCGCATCGCGATTAAACGTTTGCATGCCCGCCAATATGAACTATCCGCACCGTACTTAACGGCGGTAATGAGCGCCTCTTGGCCGCTCAAAATGGTCCTCACGTGCTTTGTGAGCATGCTGGCTGAGCCTTTGTAGGCAAACGTCAATTGGGCCTGGCCGCAGTTCATGATCCACCAACCGTCCGCCGCTGCGGAACACTCGTACCAGTAGTTTCCGATGCAGATTTCGGCGGTTCTCTCGTTTTGGAAACTGAGCGCGCTTTGGCCGCGCTCGGCCCACTCGAGAATTGTTGCGGGCTCGCGCGGATGCAGCCCATTGGTGATACGGTGTTTGACTGGGGCTGAGGAAGTTCGACCTTTGAGATCAGCAAGCTTGTGGAAGAGAATCACTCGTCTTTCGAGGTCGACCTTTTCCACTCTCAGGAGGACGATATGGTCGGAGTCATTGATAATGCGACCCAAGGTGGGTGTGACGTCAATATATGCCTGCACTGAGCATGGCAACGCCGACCAGGCGCACCCAATAAGAAAAACGCCCACGGTGGTTTTGCGGATGGTGGTTTTCATCCTGCCCTTCGTACAATAATGGACGGTGCACAGCCGATCCCATCCCATAATAACATAGCAAGGCACATCCTTCAGAACGAGTGTACAGGCAGGCTCATGGACACCAACTACCTCATTTCTCTGCGGGAGGCCCCTGGCCTGGTTCACTCTGGCTCCGAAGGTGCCCCCATGAGGGGGTGTTGGGATCGCTATTGCGCCGCGATTATCGAAGTGATTGTTCTTGCGTTCGTTTGCGGCTGGCCCTGGTTCATGCGCTCCTCGGGCACGACTTTGAACTTGATCCTCTCGGCAGGACTCGCGGCGCTTTTGGGGTTGTGGGGGGCGCGACTGTTTCTCCAAGGAAGGATGGTCTGGCAAAAATGCCCGGTGACCGTTTGTCTGGGATTATTGTTCCTGGCTGGGATTTGGCAATTAATAGTCCTACCCGCTCCCCTCTTCAATGCCGTTGCGCCGGCCACCGCCAGTCTCTACGAGCAGATGCTCCCCACCCAGCCGGAAGTCGTGCCCTCAGAAACGCCGCCCTCCAATACCTCCTGCGCCACTATTAGTCTCGATCGCTACGCTACGCGCACCCGGACAATGGAAGTGCTGGCTGTCTTTATGCTTTTTGCTATCGTGCGCAATAACATCGCACCACTCCAAGGTTTACGTCGGCTGGGGTTGTGTGCGCTGGCGAATAGTGTGCTGCTCATCGTTTTGCCGTATTCGCTATCCTTGTTTCAGCCGGTAGGCGGTGACTGGTATGGCAAGGGGGCGCTCTTCGACGCGTTTCCCACGCGAGAGAATTTTGCTTGTTACTTAGAGGTGAGCCTCGGTCTGGCAATCGGCACGCTGTTAAGCCAGCTTCGTCAGACTTCCTTGGCCTTCCCGCCGGCATCGCCTAACGCAAACCGAACGCCTTTTTTTATGCGGTGCAAATGTCAATTGGATCCAGCAACGCTGACAATTGGCGTGGGTGTGTTGATTCTGATGGCCGCGGTGACTTACGCGCTCGAGCCCCGCGGCCATAGTGGTAATGGGCCTTGCTGGTTTTGCCTGCGTTTTGCTCATTACGGCCACATCTCGAAAGCAATTCGCAGGAGCTGTGGTTGCACTTTTTTCGGCCATGGGCCTGGCAACGTGGATTCATTGGGATTCGTTGGCTGCAGCCGGGGAATCGTGGTCGCGGGTTCTTGCATTTGTCCAAAGAGGATTCGCCTTGTGGGGAACCGGCTTAGGCACCTTCACTCAAGTATCGTCGAACCAGGGCTTTTTCTTGGCGGCTAACTTCTCGAGCCCGGCGGCCTCTCCCAGTCTATTCATGGTGATGATGGTAGAAGGCGGGGCCTTGCACCTGATTTTGATTTTGGTCGCCATTAGCTTCGTCGCTCGCCTGGGTTATCAAGCATGGCACCATCATCAAAGGGAACCCTCCGGATGGATGACGTTGGGCGCGTTAGTCGGGCTTTCCGTGCTGGTCGTTCATAGTTCGTTTGCATCAGGAGATCGAGTTGTCGGCGTCGCATTACTGGCGGTCGTTGTTGGCGCTTACCTGTCCGGTTTAGCAGGCAAACAGAGAGGCAATCAAAGAGATTTGGATGCCACGACCCAGTTCCTCGTGCCGTTGGGCAAGGCGTCCGCTATGGGTGGCGCCATAGTGCTGACCGTCCTTGGGGTGATCATGTTCGGCCAGAACTGGCGGGCATATAGGGTCGAAGTCTTGGCCCGGGCCGCCATGAAGCTTGAGACATTTGGTCCTGGAAGTGCCCAGGGGTACGGGCTTCAGTCCCTCGCAAGCGCCGTCCAACTAGCACCAGCGGACGCTCAGCTACAACGGGAACTGGCCCACGCCCACCTCCAGGCTTACACGCAAAAATCGGCCCGCCTAAAAAAAAGCACTAGGATGATGGAAGCCGCCGAGGCCATGAATTCGATAGCGATCGGAAAGTCTGGTGTATATCCGTTTTCAAACATTGTTGCCTGGCACATCGCGGTCAATTGGCACCAACATTTGCAAGGAGAAAAGCAGGCCGTTTTGATAAGACACCATTTGCTGGCTGCCTTACGCCATTGGCTTAACGCACGCGACTTAAGCGTTCTCGCCCCGGAACCTCAATGGCGCATTGCGAATTATGTTTACTTGCTGGGGCGAGCAGACGCCCCGCGGGATTACTTGGAACGGGCTATGCAGGTGGCTCCGCGCGATCCGGAGGTTTATTACCAGGTCGGCTTGCAAGAAATGGCCACCGGCCACCCCGAACAAGCCTTTAACAGATGGAAGCAGTCTTTGGACCTATCTGACGCGTATCTTGGGTCTATTCTGGAGCGCAGCCGCCGCCAGTTGCGGCCTGAGCTCATCCTTCGCCGACTCGTCGCCGAGCGACCGGAGCAGGTTTTACTGGCGGCCCGGTATTTATGCCCTGATCCGGAATCGTCCTGCCAACCGTTCGCGCCTTTTTTTGAAAAGGTTTTGCAGCTATTAAAAGATAAACCCCGCTGGGAAGCGCAAGATTTTCACTTTGCGGCAGCCGCATTCGCGGGCTTGGGCGACTTTTCCAAGGCACGCGAAGCATTTAAAACGGCCTTGGACCAAGAGCCAAACCAAAGCGATTGGCGCATGGAATTTGCGAATTGCCTGTACCACGGCGGACGCTACCAAGAAGCGCAAAGCCAATTACTCACCCTTTTGGAACTGCAACCTTCGCACCAGCGGGCGCACAACTTGTTGGCCGAGGTCCAGGAGCACGCTTGGCAAATTGAGGCCAATTTGGCAGAAGTCGTTGGGCCTCCGCTCGGGCTCAGCGCCCAAAAAATGGGCAACTTTTTTTTTCGGTTGACTTCTGGCCTCAAACCGGGACAATAACTAACATTCTGGTAATTTGCCAACAGAAGGAGACAACAGCATGAACGCGACGTTAGCCCGAGTGGTGGGTGGCGTGGTCACCACCCTTGTGTTGTCTGCCGTGCCGATTTTTGCAATTTATTTTGCCGACGTGTCGGTGTTTTCCGAGCCGGTGCGGCCACAGGTCGCTTCGCTCGTTTTGAATCCGTTGGCAGATGATTCCGTGATCTTGAATGACTGGGAGTTCACTTCGATACAGCACTTCAAAGAGACCAAACCGGCGAAAGAGACCAAACCAGCCAAAGAGACCAATAAAATGTCCAAGCACACGGCACGTTAACCGCGGTGAAAATAACGAGGGCGAAGAACGGGGAGGTGATGCCCCCCCTTTCTGAGCCTCTCGGCTCTCTTTGACCGGCTTGCCTCTCAGACAACTCTTTTGCGATTTTATTCCCTGAAGCAGACGATAAGCTTGCATTCGGTGTCCCATGGCCCATTCGCCATCGGCTGAGACAAACACTCTCCCGGTTCGGCGCCAAGGTCTCGATCGCGGCGCTTGCGCGCTGGTATGGAGTTGCTGGTCCTGGCGCTTGTGTTTCTGTCTCCGTGGGCGTTCGGCGCTGTCGATCCGCGCTGGGAGTTTTGGCTTTATGTTGGCATCGCTAACGCACTGCTGCTTTGGGCTCTGCGTCTGCTGAACGATTTTCAGTTCAGGTGGCAGCATTGTCCCGTAGCTTATGCTTTGGCCGGCATGCTTCTTCTGGCCTCCTGGCAATTGGTGCCGATGCCGCGGGAAGTCCTGGCTATAATCTCCCCCGCTACCGCCCATTTGTATGACCGCTTGCTACCAGAACAGCGGGAACAAGTGTTTGGCGAGCCCGAAAAAAAAGGATTGTCTTCCGACTCAACAATAAGTGTTTATAAGTTTGCTACTCGCCGGCACTGCGTTCACTTATTGGCGATACTGTTAGTGTATACCCTTGTCCGGAATAACTTGGCAGGGCCCGCCTTTCTGAGGCGTTTTTGTATTGGTGGCCTCCTGTGCGGAACCGCCTTGGCGTTTTTCAGCCTGATGCAATTTTTTACATCCCCTCCCAGTTTAATCTACTGGTCTTTCTCGATGGAAAACACGGTTTTCGGACCGTTTATTTGTAGGAATCATTTCCCGTTTTACGTCAACCTCTGTTTTGGCCTCGGTTTAGGACTGCTCTGCAGTCAGTTATCCGGCCGTCGCGGTGAGAAGCAGGAAGATGGCAAGGACCATTTGGCCTGTGAACAGTCTGGTCATTTTGCCTCTTACATCGATTTGCTGCACAAGCCACAGGTCCTGTGGATGATAATGGCCCTTGTTCTGATGGCCACGAGCATCGTATTTAGTCTTTCGCGCGGAGGGATCCTGGCTTTTCTCGGCGGCGGCTTGCTATGCCTTCTGGTATTCTTTAAGCGCTCGGCGCGGTTTAGCTACGTGGCATCAAGCTTTATAATCCTCATTGGCAGCCTGGCGCTTCTAACGTGGTTTGGCCTAGACCGTGTTCAGACCAGGTTTCAAGCATTTTTCCAGGATCAACTGGGGCAGGATGCGCGCGTATCTCTCCTGATGAGAGCGCCAATGCTCATCAAGGACTTTCCTGTTTGGGGTAGCGGTTACGGCACTCTGGACTTCGTCGAACCAATTTACCGCGACGATGCAAGCAATTACGGATGGTCTTATGAGCATGCGCACAATGAATATCTGGAGGAACAGCTTGAAGGAGGCTTGTTTGGCCTTATCCTCACGGTGCTGGTTGTCGGTCTGGTTTTCCGCCAAAGTTTAGAGGCTTGCCGCCTTTGGGAGGGCACACCATCAGAATGGCTTGTGTTGGGGGGCCTATTCGGAATTACCACGTTGGTCCTGCACAACTTTGTCGATTTTGGTATGCACCTTCCAGCGGTAACCCTCTTGGCCGTTGTGCTCTGCGCTCACTTGTCCGCAATGAGCGATGTAATTACGCCGAAAACAAACTCGGCCAAAATCAGGGAAAGACATTTTGCGCCTCGACAGTCCCTTGTTTGGCGGGGACTGCTGCCTGTGGGGGGCGCAATGGCACTCACTTGCCTGGCGGTGTTTCTCTGGTGCGAAGGCTATCGCGGGGCTGAAATCCGCAGCTTGCAGCGAACGGCCAGCGATTTGAAGGACTCCAAAGAGCTGGCGGATCAAGAAACGGGAATCAACGTTCTCGAGGAAGCGCTGCGCCTCAATCCGTCCAACGCGCGCTTGGAATTTGAGGTTGGCGAAAGATATGCAGCACTTTTTGAAGCGCTTGCGCAAAAAGCTTCAGAGCGGGAGATTTTGCTCCAGGGCATACAGGCGGTGTTGCTTCTCAATCCAGTGTGCACGCCGGCTTCGGGAGACACGGGCCGAGCTTCCTTCTTGTTTCTCGCTAAGTTGCATCACGAGCGTAGGAAGCGAATCGTCGCCGACTTGATCCCTCGGCTTGTCACGCCTGCATTGGGACATTTTTTGAGCGCACGCGATCATTGTCCCGCGAGGGCCAAGGTGCACATGGAGATTGCTTACTACCAGGAATATTTAAAAAAGGCGGAGCCGCGAAGCAATTATCTGGATCGGGCCTTGTATTTGGACCCCACCAATCCGGGGCTTTGGTATCGAGCGGGAATACTGGCAGTTCGCGATGGGCGGCTAGACCAAGCCGCAAACTATTGGCGGCGATCCCTGCAATTGTCCGATGACTTCTTGAGCAAAATCGTGCAGCGAAGCATTGGACGGTTTAATTCGCAGGATCTCATTGACCATGTTTTGCCTGACAACCCCGGCAGCCTTTTGGTGGCCGTCACGCAAATCTATCCCAAGATTGACGCCCCGGAACGACGTCCCTTTGTCGTTAAAGCGCGTCGATTGTACGAAGACGCGCTCAAAGAGAAGCCATTTAACGCAGAGTGGCGTTTTGAGCTCGCTAAACTATTGTTTGAGCAACATCAGTTTCAAGAAGCGAGGCAGGAGCTGCTCACCGTTCTGGCAGTTCGGCCAGGTTACGTTCGTGCACTCGAATTGCTAAGCCGCACAGAGCGTCAGATTTTGAATGGCCAATCCAGAAGGGCAATCGATGCAAGGCATCAACTTCCGTAGGCGGGTCGAACTTGTGAGCAGCTTTTCTGTATCTGATTAGCCCCTCTGTTCGGCTATTTCCAATCGTCAAATGTTTTTGGCAAAGTGGGCAACTAGGAAAAAATTGAGCGCACGCAGTAGATTGCAGCTTAAACGTAGAAATGGGGCAGGTTGGGCAAATTGAAGGTGATCTGTGCGTCGTAGCGTGGTTGGATATAGGAAGACGTGCATCTTCAATCAGACAGGGGTCGAGGCCGAAACAACATATTCAATGCCATCCAAATAACGACGGCACAGACTACGAGGACCAACGTCCAGGTACCGACCTTGACCAGTTTCCGCAGCATTTTTCTTCGCTGATGGCGCCGGTGTTTTTTTTCGTTCGTAATCACGCGAATTCGACGGCGGCTGCTGTGATGGCTCATTTCAATTTGACTCTCGGACTGATGAAAGAGGGCTCCCGGCTTGCCTCACGCTTTCCAAGCCTCTCGAGCAACGCTGACGGCGCTACGCGAGATACATAGCGAGAGTGAAATTAACTCCACATACCGCAGCTTACTTTAGCAGATGCCGGCGTTTTGAAAAAAAACCCCATTTTCGCGCGGTGCATTCATTATTTTCCGCATAACCCGCAATATTCTTTTGGTCAACGAATCAGTCTGCCGATAAATCCGTAGGGTCCAGATAGAATTGGCGAGTATTCGCTGCCTACGTGCGCCTCGGAGTGCGAAAATGAGCCTCAGACTTAGGTTATGGATTGCAACCCTCTTCGTTTGTTGTCAAGGTTGCAGCCCCATAACGAACACCGTTCGAACCCTGATAATAGAACCTGGCGAATACTGTCTCCGGGTGGAGAGCAGGGCGGAACGGAAACGCGACGACGCGTTGGCCCTGGTCGCCTGGAACGAACATTTGGCGTCCTGCCCTGACTCAGAGTTTACCGAAAGCTTTGAACGGGGATTCAAAGAAGGCTTTGCCGACTATCTCTACGCAGGCGGATCGGGAAATCCTCCTCCGGTACCGCCGCGTTGCTACTGGGGACCCAAATATGAAACGCCTGAAGGTCATATGGCCGTCGAGGATTGGTTTGCCGGATTTCGCCTAGGTTCGGCTCTGGCGGTGAGCAGTGGATACCGCAACCTGGTAACCATACCCGCATCCACAGGTTTGCAATCTCGCAACGCCCGGGCTACCAATCCCCCGGACTCTAAAACAGGCATTGACGACCTGCTGCCTGCGCCCCGAGAAGTTCCCTTCGATTCTCCATCCCCGGCGGTTAAGGCGCCCAGCGAAAAAACCACGTTTAAGCCCAACTGCGGCTTGCCCGGACCGCGCATGGCGAATTCATTCAAAATGAAATCGGTGTGCTCTTATTTAGAATCTCTCGCGCCTCCACATACTCCCACACTTGAACCGGCCAAGCAGGAGGGCGCATAAAAGACCTCTGATTTGACCTGCCCCGCTTGCGGCCTCACCAGGATCCGCTGCAGGGACCGTTGGCTCTAAAAAACTTATTTGGGCGAATCCGCAGGAAAAGAAATCATGCAGAACTTCCAGCGTGGAACAAGGCGGGAATGGCGAAGCCGTTTTAAAGCCCGTCCTCGGCTAGTTTGTCTAATGGCATGGCTTCTTTGCGCGGCTCTGCAAGGCTGCGCCGCCATAAGCAACCCTGTAGCCAACGGGGTTCCGGTTCGTCTCCTACCTGATGAACTGCTTGGTGAATCGAAAGAAGGATTACAACCTATTCCTCTGGCCATGCTTGGCCAAAAACAGCCAAAAGCCTACAAAGTAGGGCCTGACGACGTATTGGGAATCTGGATCGAGGGGATCTTGGGGGAGCGCAACCAAGCTCCGCCGTTACAGCTAACTCAATACAGCAATCTCCCGCCCTCACTTGGCTTCCCGATCCCGGTACGTTCCGACGGCAGTATCGCATTACCATTGATCGCTCCTATAAAAGTTCAGGGGATGACGCTCGAACAGGTTCAGGAAGCGATCGTTAAGGCGTACACTGTTTCCAAGCAAATCATTCAGCCCGGCCGCGAACGCATCATTGTCACACTGCAACGCCCCCGCCAGTACCATGTGCTAGTCATTCGTCAAGACGCGGGAGGAGGCGAGGCTGGAAGCAATGTTGGTGGAGCTGGCAGCACCGGCCTGCGGAATTCTTCCCGCGCCACCGGCTTTATCATTGGCGTGGGTGGCGGCGGTCAAGGTTCTCGTCGCGGCGCCGGATTCGCCATCGACCTGCCCGCTTATGAAAATGACGTCCTCAATGCGCTGGCTCAGACCGGCGGTTTGCCGGGCACTGACGCCGTTGACGAGATCATCATTGAACGAGGAGCTTTGAAGGAAGGGGTTTTGGATAAGCTAAAGGCTAGTCCCGGTGAGGCAGACGTTCAGGCGCTTTCGGCTGAGGGAACCAAGCAAATTCGCATTCCAATGCGGATTCGGCCGGGGGAGAATTACTCGATTTCCCCAGAAGACGTTATACTTCAGAGCGGTGACATTGTGTTCATTAAAGCGCGCGAATCTGATGTGTTTTATACAGGCGGCCTATTACCTGCAGGCGAATATGTGTTGCCTCGAGATACAGACCTCGACATCTTGGAAGCGCTAACCCGTATTGGAGGTGCTCTCAACTCCGGCGGTCTAAGCACCATTAACATTACGGGAACATTGGTTACGCCCGGTTTCGGTGCTCCATCGCCCAGCCTGGTGAGCGTCGTGCGCAAAACGGCCAATCATGGGCAGGTAGTGATTCGCGTAGATTTAAATGCGGCCCTTCGCGATCCCCGGGAACGGATCCGAATACAGCCGCGTGATTTGATCCTCCTCCAAGAGCGTCCCGACGAGGCCATGGCTCGGTACTTTAGTCAGACCTTCAAATTCAACATTCTGCAAAAGTTCGTTGATACCTCGCGAACCACCGCGACCGGCAGTGGAAGTGTTCCGTGAGCAACTACCAGAGTCGGGCAAACCAACTTTTGGGCCTTCGCGCCGGCTGAGGGATGCGTAGCTGCAATCCGTGAACGACGGCAGTGGGATTGGTACTGCACACCCGGTCCGCAACGGTCACACCGGCCCATTGGCAAATTTGCTCATAGGCGACTCTCATTTGGGGCCGACGCCGGCGGGGAGTATGGCCGTCGGAACCCATGAGATGCACAATACCGCGCTTAAACCAGTCCCTCAACGCCCGGCCATCCGCGCGATTGGCGGGATTCGCCACGCTGCCCGAGGAAACTTGTACGAGGCAACCAGCGCTGATTAACTGTTCAATCCATCCAGGCTCATGTAACAGTTCCGGTTGTCGTTCCGGATGCGCTAATATGGGGCGGATGCCAATCTTTTGAAAATCCAGGAACCGCGTGCGCAAGTCAACAAAAAGGCCATGCGGCATCTCCAGCAATAGATATTTCCCTCGGTCCCCGACGCTGAGCAATTTTCCTTGCTGCCAGGAGGCTTCCATCTCGGGATGGACCATGACCTCGGCACACGGAAAAACCGTTAAAGCAACTCCGTTTTCGTGGAGTAAATGAGCTAGGCGTTGGGTTCCGGTCCGGATCAGATCTGGCGTCACTGCGGGCCAATGATCATTTTGGTGCGCGGTTGCAGCGGCATAACGAATCCCCTCACTCCAGGCAATTCGGCACATCTCCAGGGCCTCCGCCTCCGTGCGCGGACCATCATCCATGCCCGCCAAGAGATGGCAATGCATATCGAATAAAGGGATCATGTTACGGTTCACTCACCTTCGCTCATCGGCTAAATAGCCACCCGAAAAAACGGCTGGCTTTTCCCGGCGAATGGTTCTTTCTGTTTTGGGGATACCCCTTGTTATCACCCTCCCCTTCGCCATTGTCATCCTGGCGATAATACGCATCGTTGTTATAATTTTTGGGGGCATATTCGTAGGTCTGATAGGAGTATCCATAATTGTACTTGTCATACCCATAACCGCCGGCACTTCGCCCTACCCCGTTTACCACCACCCCCAGCATATTCGCCCCCAGGGTTGCCAGAATCTCTTTGTGCGCTGCGCGTGCGGCCGCCCGTTTTTGGATATGCGTACCGCCATAATAATTCCGTCCACATGCGGAGCTACTACGCTCGGGTCAGTCACCGCTAGAAGGGGGGGGGTATCAATAATGACAAAATCGAACTTTTCGCGCAGATGCCCCAGAAGCTCCTTCAGACGCGGTTGCGTGAGCAGTTCTGCCGGGTTGTCGGGAATTGGCCCGCAAGGCAAGGCCGCCAGCCCAGCAACAGTGGTGGCCTGAATCACGTCGTCAAGTTCGGCATCCCCCATGATGACCGACGCCAGCCCCTGCGTCGCCTTGATGTCAAACAACTTATGAATCCGCGGTCTGCGGAAGTCCGCATCGACAACCAGCACGCTTTTTCCGGCCTGGGCGATGGACACGGCTAAATTAGCCGCCAGCGTAGATTTCCCGTCTCCCATGTCAGGACTTGTAATTTGTATGACTTTATGCCCCTCGCCGCGGTTGCTGAAAAAGAGAGACGTTCGCACCACTCGGTAAGCTTCGCTTTCACGCGATTTGGACCGGTAGACCGTGCAAAGGGCGGGACTGAGACGCGGGCCTTCCGACCCGACTTTTTCAAGGGGATCTTTCTCGGACTCGAAAAATGGAATATGCCCCACGATCGGCAAGCCGAGCTGGCGGCGGACCTCTTCCGGCGTGCGAAAGCTCTTGTCGGACACTTCCGTTAGGTATGCCATACCGAATCCGGCCAAAAGTCCCAAGAAGGAGGCGACTACAAAGATCGGGATCGGTTTGGGTCCTACTTTCCAGCCGGTAACGGCTGGTGAAATGCTCTGGGACTCGAAGCCGCCGAAATCTCGGAGCAGGTTCACCTCAGTGAGGCGTTTCGATATACTTTCGAACAATTGCTGATTGCGCGCGATCTCCGTGCGGAATGTATCATCTTGATTCTCAAAGTTCACCAGCTTTTTGGCCTCTTCCTGCTCACTCTTGAGCAGCTTGGCAAGTTCTTCCGCTCCTATCCGGGCATCTTCAGCCTCTCCATCCAGTAAGATCATGTGAACTTTTACCGGATCAGCGGGGGTGACATCTTCTTTCCTTCCCTGGAGTTCCCGTAGGCCTTTTACGTAGGCGATCTTTTTATATTGGGAGCGCACCTCTGGATGATCGGGCCCATAATTTTCCATGAGGGTCTCTAACTGAAGCAAAAGGCCGGGCAACTGGTCCTCGGCGGCTGGCGTCTTAGCAGATTCAATGGCCAAACGCCCCAAGGATTGTGCCACCATCGCCTGGATTACCTCTCGCGGCAGACTTTTGTCCAAGGCCTTCTTAAAGGTTGCAATCCGACCTTCGATCTCCGCCTGGCGCACCAACAGGCTTGACCTCTTGGCTTCTATGTTTTGCAAGCGGTCTTGCACTACGCTGACTCCTTCCTTATTTTTCCAAAGGCCCGGATGATCGAGGCGAAATTTTCTGTATTTTTGTTCCGTAATAGTAAGTTTATTCTCGAGGATGTCTCTGGCCTGTGTTATCAACCGCGCCGTTTCATCGCTGACGTTCTGGTAAGTCCGGTTGAGGAATTTGTGGTAGCTTGCAATCACGGCATTTACCACGACGCTGCACTCGGACTGCACCGGCCCTTGAAACGTTATGCTCAGAATGTTGGTGGGCTGGTTCTCGCGCGTCTCGCGGGTAATTCTAAGGGCCGAAATGATATTACCGGTCGGGTCATCCATTCCGGCAAAAGATTGCAAACTGCGCAAATTACCTTCTTTCACGGCCTCACTGACGATCAGGGGGCTTTTTATCAATACCTGGTGGGTGACCAGGTAATCCTCCGCGTAGGTGGAACGCGGGTCGGTCCCAGACATGGGCAACGCGTCGGGCCTCTTTTTGATCACCAGTAGCTGAGCGCTGGACTGATAGATCGGCGTCGCCCGGACGTAATAAAGGGATCCTAACACTGCCCCGATCACCACGCCGAGACTGACAAGCCCTTTATGTTTCCAAACCAGTTGAACGGGCCGCAGGGTTGCTTGGTATGGGCTTGCTTCCAAAGGCTCGGGGTGATTTTGTTCAAGTTGTTCTGCCATGCGTTGATTTCTCTGTTGAAGGTACTTTTGGGAAAGTGCCCCAGTTTAACATACAGGAACTTAAAAAACAACGGGCCTGGAACAGCAGGCCGCCAAAAGAATGCCTTTCACGGGGAGTCGCTCGCGGCGATCCAGGACGCTTAAAGTCTGCGAACCAGCCAATTGCCTAAGGCGAGCAAATCCATGCGAGTGCGTAAGAAACAGGCAATGGCCTCTTGGGGTGTGCAAACGATTGGCTCGTTTTCGTTGAAGGAAGTGTTCAAAACGACAGGTATCCCTGTTTGCATGTGAAACGCTTTTATCAACTTATAGTATCGGGGATTTTGTTCCATGGAAACGGTTTGAAGCCGGCCGGTGTTGTCCACATGGTTAATAGCAGACACGCTGTGACGTACCTCAGGGCGTGTTTCGTACACCATCATCATGAAAGGGGATGGGTGCGTGCGTGCGAAATAATCACCGACGGCCTCTTCCAAAATGGAAGGTGCAAACGGGCGGAACCATTCCCGGTGCTTGATGCGCGAATTTAAAATGTCTTTCATGCCCGGAAGGCCGGGGTGGGCCACGATGGAACGGTTGCCCAAGGCTCGCGGGCCCCATTCCATTTTGCCCTGAAACCAACCGACAATTTTACCCTGGGCAATGGCGGCGGCCGTTTGGCGATACAACTCGTCATCCGCAACGTGCTCGGCCGCAATTCCCTCAATCCCCTTCAGGGCCGCCTCGATCGCCTCGTCCGAGAACTCCCGTCCTGTGTACGCATGGTCCATAATCCGTGGCCGCGGCTTTTTGAGAATACAGTTAGCAATGTAATAAGCGGCCCCCAGGGCAGTGCCATCGTCGCCGGCCGCCGGCTGGGTATAAATCTTGCGAAACGGCGTTTTTTCGAAGATCATACCATTAGCCACCGAGTTGAGGGCCACTCCCCCCGCCAGACACAACTCTTCACAGTGAGTCCGTCCGTGCAGATGATTGAGAATGTGGAAATAAGCCTTTTCCAGGCACTTCTGGAGGGAAGCCGCCAAATCTTTATCGCGTTGGGTCAATTCCCCGTTGCATGCGCGGAGTGCCAAATTGCCGAATCATGGCTTGTGAGAAGAGGGGGGCTACGGTTGGGTTACCTTGATGGTCGAAAGAGTAATCCACTCCCTCCTCGTGATGAAGGAAATATTCCAGGTCGAGTTCAAACCGTCCTTCCGGTTTCAATCGCACCAAGCGATCAAAAAAATCGCTGTAGCTTGGTTGCCCGTAAGGCGCCAGGCCCATTACTTTGCCTTCATCGCCATATTTATCGTAACCGATGAATTGGCAGACCATGGTGTAGAGAATGCCCAGAGAATGTGGGAATAGCACCCGGTCCAAGATTTGAATGTCGTTGCCCTGTCCCAGCGCCGTCATGACCGACGCGAAGTCGCCGAAACCATCAATGCTTAGGATCGCTGCCCGGTCAAAGCCGGAGACAAGGTAAGCGCTAGCAACGTGGCACAGATGGTGCTCAATATGGTGGACGGTAGCTTTCAAGTCAGCGCGAGGCAGCCCGAGGGCCTCGCAAATCAAATTTGGCGTGTCCTTCACCCTGGCCCGGTATTCCAGCCTCTGCTTGGCCATCTTGCCAATACGGCCCAAGTTTCTGATGGCGAATAAGACTTTCTTGAACAGGTTCGCTTTGTTATCTTTGTTGACGCCAATATGGTCCACTTTCCGGATGTCGATGCCCCCGATATCCAGCACTTCCTTGATAGCCTGAACGGGAATTCCCGCAAAATGCTTGACCCGATTTAGCCGCTCCTCGGCCACGGCAGCCACCAGCTCGCCATCCTTGAGAAGCACCGCACTAGAGTCGGCGTGATAACTGTTGAGGCCAAGGATGTATGTGGGCTTCATGAAAAAGAGCCTTCGATGTATTGTCCGGCTTCTCAAAGATTACACGGCAGCGCGATTCGGGGCCCGGGGTGAGTCCACCTCGAGGCCATGCCGCTCAACCCAAGTCGAAAGATGAAGCAAACCCAGAATATCCGAGTAGCGGATTCCGGGTTGGCGTGCTAAAAACCCTTGCCATATTGTTTTTACACCTTCGGAATCCAGGCCGGCACTGGCCAAGGCGCTGGGATTGGTCAAGGTATGGGCCACGCGGGTTCTGAGTTCCTGCCGCAGCCATCTTTCCCAGGGAAGAACAAAGCCCATTTTGGGCCGGCGCAGCGTCGACCGCGGCAGTTCCGCGGGCAGGGCATCGACCAGCAGGCCCTTGATACCTCCATGCTTACCTGGAGCCAATTTCATGGCCCCTGGCAAGCGGGCAACCGTTTCCACCAGCACATGATCGAGCAAAGGCTCACGGACTTCCAGGGCATGGGCCATGCTCATCTGGTCAGTGTCCCGGAGGAGCATGTTGCCCAGGTACATGGACAGCTCGAGAAGTGAGTGGGCATTGACGGGGTCCAAGCCGTTCACGGCCTGTTCCAAATCCGTGACAAGTTCCGCCGGCAACGGAACCAGATTGGCCTGTGTTTTGTCCTGGAGAACCGCGCTTCGCCTCTCCGGAAACATGAGTTGCCGGCAAATGGCGTATTTTTGCAAGCGAGAATCATGGGCCGCCAGTACCGCGGCTAATTTTTTTGTCCGCATTCCTTTTGGTTGGAACCAGCCGAGAAGCCGGCTTGCAACGCGGGCAATCCTTCGCGGCCAGGGCCGTTCGAGCCGATCTAGATAGCGAAAGTATGAATAACCCGCAAATAATTCATCACCTCCCAGGCCCGAAAGAGCGACCTTGACTCCTGCCTGCCGCGTGACCTGGGCGATGAAATAGGTGTTCAGGCCGTCGATAGAAGGTTGATCGTAGGCGGCCAACGCGTGTTCAAATTCGTCCAAAACCTGACGAGGTTGCAGAAAAAGTTCCGCATGTTCCGTTTCAAACTGGCTGGCCACGCGTCGGGAGTGTTCGGACTCGTCGAAAACTCGTTCGCCAAAAATAACGGAAAAAGTTCGCAGCTTGTGGCCCGCGGTGGCCAGGAGAGCGACGACCGCGCTGGAATCAATGCCACCGGAGAGGAAAACGCCCACAGGTACATCGGACACCATTCGGAGTCCGGCGGCCTCTGCTAGGACACCTCGAAGCTGCTCCACGGCTTCCTGCCGATCAATTTTCTCGGATTTCGCAGGGGAGAACGGGGGCGCGCCAGTAACGGTTGCGTTCCGGTTGCGGCAACCTGTTGGGAGGGTTGAGGTCGAAGCGCCAGGATTCCCCCGGCAGTAGACTATGCACGCCTTCGAGCAAAGTCCAAGGTGCCGGCACGGCCCCGAAGGCCAGGTAAGCATCAACGGCGGGTCGGTAAAGCCGCCGCTCGATCAGCCCCGACGCCAGGAGTGCCCGCAGCTCCGAAGCGAAAACCCAGGTATCCGGCCCAACCCCGCAAACATACAGCGGTTTGACCCCGAGGCGGTCGCGGACCAGCCAAAGCAGCCGCCGCTTGCCGTCATATAAAGCCATGGCAAACATGCCCCGGAGCGAGCCCAGCACCGCGTCGCCTTGCCGGTCCCAGGCCTTCAGAATGGTCTCCGTGTCGCTTGTACCTTGAAAGGAACATCCGGGCATCTTTTTCCGAAGGTCTCGGTGGTTATACACCTCTCCGTTGTAAACGATCCATGAGCCGGTTTTAGGATCGGTCATCGGCTGATGGCCGGCTAAACTCACATCGAGGATGGCCAGCCGGGTATGTGCGAGTCCCAGCCGAAACCTCCCCGCCACATTGATCAGCTCCACGCCCTCATCGTCGGGCCCTCGATGGCGACAGCGCTTCCTTCATGGCGACTAACGGGGCAGCCAGCGGCAACGAGTCAGAGGTTGTCAGGATACCGGCAATGCCACACATGAATTAGCCACGAAGGGAAGGTGAATTAACGAGAAGGAGAGACGCACCGCGATTTGTGTCATTCACACATGCGGGAGGCCCGTCTGAATTCGTGCTTTTTGAGCACGATCATGGCCTGGTACATGGCTTTCATGGCACAGAAGCGGAAGCCGTCGGGGCCGTCGAGAAAGCCCAGCCGAAACAGGTACGCGTAAAGGAAATACCAAAATGGCCTCGCTGGCAGGCTCCGGCCCAATTTCTTGAGCCCTTCCCGCCGGCGTAAGGGATTGAAAGACAACAGGTCGTGCCATCGGGCCGTATTCTGCGCCAGCTCGTAGCGTGCTTCCTGGGTGGAATAGTGGTTTTGCCTGGCCCACCAGTCCTCTAGGCCCTTATGATTTTCGTCGATGAGATCGCATTCCAACGATTCAACCCCGCCGTCGATTGTTTGTGTTTCGGCATGCCCGCGGTTCACATAGCGGACGCGCCGAGCGCACAAGGCGCACTACCCACGTCGGGTACAGCGAGCTACGGCGTAGCCACTTTCCCCATATGTAAAAGCGCCGCCGCATCTGAAAGGCGCCCACATTGGCGGACACGTTGGCAAGCCGCATTGCCAGTTCCGCAGCCATTTCCGGCCGCACACGCTCATCCGCATCCAGGATTAGAGCCCACGGATGCCGCAACGTGATCGTTTCCAGGCTCCAGTTCCGCTGGTCTCCAAAGCCGGTAAACTCATGCTGGACAAACTGAGCCCCCGCCTCGCGCGCAATGGCTTCCGTCCGATCCGTGCTGAACGAATCCACCACGACAACGTCATCGCACCACCGCAAGCTCTTCAGACAATGCGGCAAGTTGGCTTCTTCATTCAGCGTATAGATCAGACAACTCACCGGCGGTGCATCGAGCATTAGGGGGTACCAAAGGAATGAGATCGCCTGGGATGGGCAGCCAAAAGTGAGGTGTTCTAACTGCTTAGGGCACCTTGCTTCGCCGCTTGCTTCGGTAGAATTCCTTGATATTGCCGAGTTAACTCCACAGCAATATGGCTCCAGGCGTAATGCTCGCGGACCCATTGTCGAGTCTGTTGCACATGGTTATCCAGGTTTTCCGTCCGAGACAACAATTGTGCAAATCGTTCTTGCCACGCTTCTACTTCCAGAGGCACGCTGGCTCCGAGGCCAGCATTGAGGACGCTGGTCGCCAAATCAACATGCGGAGAAAGCAGCACCGGCGTTCCGGCCGCCAGTGCTTCCAGGGCAGCGATTCCAAAATTTTCGTGCTCACTGGGAAGCGCGAAAAGGCTGGCACCGGCTAGTAACGCGCCCTTGCTGGAGCCTCCAACCGTGCCGAGGCGCACCACCCGCTCTTGCGATTTTGGGGTGAGATTTGCCGCGAATCGCTCCCACAGCGCACATTCATCCGGCCCT
Source organism: uncultured Planctomycetota bacterium (assembly GCA_963750865.1). Taxonomy (GTDB): domain Bacteria; phylum Planctomycetota; class Planctomycetia; order Gemmatales; family Gemmataceae; genus CAVVSQ01. Next base: position 38,791 of record CAVVSQ010000001.1, on the reverse strand, counting down.
GCCACCACTATTTTAAATCGCGAAGGCGCCCGCGGAAGAAAGCGTCCAGCAGTAGGTCAAGGCGCTTCTTTGGATGAATTCGGCCCAAGAACAGGACATACGGTGACCCATTCAATTGCGGCCACAATCGCCAAACGGATTGCCTCGCCTCGGCACGGTCGATCCCAAATTCATCCGGATCGATGCCGTTGGGGACCACAAAACAGCGGCTGCCGTCTCTGGGCCAGCTTTCCGCCGCCTCTTGCTCCGATGTGTAATGCCAGGCCGTGCAAGCGCGCCGCACCAGGCCGCCCCACAAGGTCAGGTAGGCCCGTTTCCGCCAGCGCGATTGCCCCAGGCTATAGGGATGCAATTGCCCGCAAGGCCGCAGCACCACCGGCACGCCCCGCGCCGCCGCCTCGCGCAGTCCCACATGCACAGGGTAAGTGAAGATCGAATGAATATGCACCACCTCGCAAGTTCCCAACGCCTTGCGGGTCGCTTCCCCCAGGCCCGTTGCATATGCCAATCGATCCGGTCCTCGCACCGTCAGCCGAACCATTTCGGCCGCTGGATGCAGTTCCGCCGGCTTCTCCCCATGCCGCGCTCCTTGATCCGTCGTGAGAACCACCACCCGATGCCCGGCCTTAGCTTGCTGCTCCACCAGTGCCTGCACCACCGCCGTCGGCCCGCCCCGTTCCCGTGTGAAGCCCGGGATGATGTGCAGTATTTTCATGGCATTGTTGTCATCTGTGCTCCAAAGAGAGCGTCTAGGAGCCGCTTGCTGAAATTCTCCGCCGTATAGCTGTTTTCATACCGCCGCCGCGCCGCCCGCGACCATTGCTCCCATTCGGCCCCAGGGCTCAGTAGCCGGCAGAGCGCCCGGCCACTGCCTCTGTATCGTCCGGATCAACTGCCAGCCCCGCTTCGGGTGGATTGACCACCTCCCGAGCCGCGTCCGTCGTGCTCACCATGCATGGCCGACCCATCCGCATTGCCTCCAGGTACACCAGGCCGAACCCTTCGGCACGGCTGGGCATGGCTAGGCACTGACACCTGTCCAGCCGATCTTGCTTTTCCTCCTCGGTGATCCGCCCCAAAAAACTAATGCTTCTCCCCATCCCCGCCTCCATCGAGCGTCGCTCCAATTCCTCCCGCAAATCCCCATCCCCGGCTATCCAGAGCTGAGCGGCTGGAATTCTGTTGACCACATGCGGCCACGCCCTTATCAACTCCCGATGTCCTTTATAATCCTCCCCTCGCATGATCCGCCCCAGAATCAGTGCCGCCGGCGCTGGCGTTAAACTAGGGGACCGAACATTGGTATTTCCCGAGGTCCTGTCCGCGTTATCAATGGCACGCCCGCACCCCAATGCCACCACTTGATGTGCCCTGCCGGCCAGATTCGGATTAAACTCCAGAAACCGTTGCCATGTGAACTCGCTGTTGGACAAGAATAAATCGACCCGCCGCAACCACCGGCTCGTCAGAGGCCCAAAGGTCCGCCACGCTTCAATGCCATGCAAGAAGAGCACGATTTTCGCCGGACCAAGCCGCATCCAGGGCAACAAACGCAACATGCCAATGTGCCAGAAACAGACAACTGGGGCCCGCCAGTTGCGTGACAGTCGCCGCCCGAAGCTGCGCTCCACTTGTTAGTTGCCACAGCCGATCCATCCCGGGCCAGTCGCTTGTCTTCCTCCGTAGCCCCCCCACAAACAAGCAGGCCCGCGGCCTCACCGCGCGCGGACGCATACTCGGCAATCGCTTGCCAGGCCATCCGCCCGCTGACCTGCACGCCCCCCGCGTTCGGCCCGGAAAGGCCGGAAAACGCGCAAACGGCGATTGGGCTCATGTCCGTTCCCCAGGGGCGAGCAGATTGGCCGAGCGTCCGACGCTTAACCTTCCACGTTTTGTCATTCCACTAAAAATTGTTCGGCTGAGAAGCAGGCTCAAAATCACGGCACCGACGGCCGCCGGAAAAGACTCCGCGAAGTTCCCACCGACCGTTAAAAGAGCCTGCCCCCCCATGAACCAGACCAAGAAGCCTTCAATGTTGTCAATTTGCAAATGCTGGCCCGCTTTTTCATCGACACAGGCCAGGACATAACCGATCACTAGGTAGCCGGCAAACAATCCGAAGATCCCAAAATTAATATACAACTCCATGACATGCCCAATGCCCACGCTGGTGCCGGCGGCGAATTGGATTCCCGTGAAACGACTTACTAGGTTGCCGCTACCGGCAAATTGGGGTTTGTCAGGCCAGATAACTCGGGGAATCATTGCCAAAAAGGCATTCCAAATCGTTTCGCCATCTGCCAAAGGGATTTTCGTGGATTCGATGTTGTATCGGGCGGCGCCTACCAAAGCATTTTGGTTCAGGCGATTTTCGATTGAGTCCAGCTGGCTAGAGCTTCCGAGGTCTGCCCAGGTCCAGTTTTTCTCAATTGAAGACGTGGCCAAAAGGCTTTCGGCGAAAGTCTCGCCTCCCCATACGGAAGCCCGGATCTCAGATCGTACTGACATGTAACTCGTATAAAGAGACAAGCCCAAAAAACACAGAGCTATTCCCCCCAGCACGATGGTTCGTCGCGGGATATACTTGACGGCAACAAAGGTCGCCACCATGACCATGGCCAAAATGCCATATCCAAGAAACCCTCGCAACAACACTGTCAAAGCCGGTAATAGTACGACCCAAGCAACCATCAACCAGGCCGTGCCCTTGTGACCTAATTTGTAATAGTACCAAAACAAAAGACAAAACCCGGCCACGCTGAGATTTAGACCGTTACTGAGAATTGCGGTCAAACCCGGGACAATAGCCATCAAGCCAATAAGGACGAAATAGATTCCAAGGCCCCACCCAATTAAATTCCAGGCCAGCCAGGGCCATTTCCATCGGCAAAGCCCCTAGCAAGCGTCTCAGGTGCCTATCGTTTGAAATCAGCACGGTAGGGCTTCGGAACTAGTTGTGCAAGCAAGAACCCTGCCATCGCATAACCCGTCAGGCCAAACCCCAATATGGTGTAGGATCGGTCGCGACTGTGATGCCAGGGCAAAATCTGAATGAACCCGCCCATCAAATGAATTATGGCCAGGTTCACCCAGTATGCTAGCACTAAACCCACCACCGGCTTGCGGCCGCTCCAGGCCCGGCTTAATACAACTACCAGCGCCAATGCCCATAACAGGATTGTAATCAAATACTCGGGTGCCAAGCTCTTCAAACATTCAATTCTTCCTTTGATATCTTACCCCTTTTTGCGAGCACGCTCATGATGTTTTTCTCAGCCTGAGAACCGGTCTCTGACCAATCGAATTGCCGATTTTCCTGCATAGACTTGACGTACCGCGTGCACCAAAGCAGTCCGGTGAGAATCCAACCAGAGCAAGCGACTTTCGATTTCGTTCGGGCTCCGGATAGGTACAATCCAGCCGGTCTGCTCCTTCTCGAATTAAATCTGGCCCAGCACAATTAGTTGTAGTTATTAAGGGCAGACCGGCTGCAAGCGCCTGAGTCAGGACCACGGCAAAACCATCTTCCAAGGTTGGCAACAGAAACAAATCCCCCCATGCATATTGTTTGGGAAGTTGGTTTTGGGGAAACTTGCCGTAAAACTCGGCCCGATCTCGCAACTTGGTCGCCAACCCCTCAGCATCGGCACCAATAGGCCCGATAAAGCGAAAACGAAAGCGCTCAGGGCTTAAACGATGGACCAAATCCACTAGGTCCCATGCCCCCTTTCGGCAACAAAAAGTGCCCACGTTAAGCACTCGCAAAGGGCTCACCGCCGAGAATTCGCCGACATCGATCCTCGATCACTTCTGGAGAGCGCGAAATTTCCGAGTATTGACCCCAAGGGTAAGCTTGAATAACTTGTTCGGATGCACCCCTTGCTCTATGAAAGATTGATGGGCAAAGCTGGATAGGACATGAATGATATCCGCCAAAGCGTATTCCCGCGTTTCACGACTTACTATCCAGTCCGACGGCATTTCGATTGCTTGGTCGATTCGTGCCTGTTCTTCTGCAAGAATCCGGCGCTGCACCGCAATATGTGGCGCTACCCCGTTGTAAAACGCGAACAATGTCTCGCCCGGCGATCGCTTGGAAGGTTTCCTCGGCAACGCCGCTAAAGGCAATAACCGCGTCCCAGCGATCGGCGACCACTTGCCGCGCTGCCCATCGGCTGAAAACGGTGTTGAAAAACTTCTCCACTGTTCCATTCAGTCCGCCAGGAAATATTTTCCAGGCCAGGCGGCTGGCAATTCCGTGAGCGAGGAACGAATGCACTCGGCGCGAGGGAATGCCAAAGCGGGCAGCCACAAAAGCTGGATAATTGGTAAAAAGAACTACGTCTTGGCCTAAATGAAGCAGCTCACGGGCTAGATCGAAGGCGTGAAAACGGCCATGGACAACGATAGCAATGCGCAAGCGAGTCAAAGGACCAGTTCTCCCAAAGCTTGGTCGGAAAGACTTAACATGGCCACGAGCCGGTCGCGATAAGTGTTGCGACCGGAAACAATCCTCTCGCGAACCCTTTCGCCATGCGGCGACGTAACGATTCATCCCCCAAAAGGACTTTCAACTTCCCGATCATCACGCCAATATTTTGGAAATAAACCACCGCTTCACCGTCCGCGCCAAAGATTTCGCGGTGCTCCAGCGTGTCCTCCACAAGCATGCACGCACCCGTTGCGGCAATTTCAAAGCTTCGCATGACGTGACCGTCTCGGTTCGCACGCCGTACCAGACACAACGCAACCTTGGCGATGGATGTCGCTTTTCGAAGCGTCCCAGGGTCGGCGTGACCGCGAGTATAAGACCTCGTTTCCCCGAATTTTTCCCAATAATCCCCATATAATCCCACTTTAAAACCAGCGCCAATGAGGGTACTGATAAACGGTATCCGATCCCGATCCGCCCGCCGGCGAACACCACATCGCAGGAAAGGCGGTCGCGCTCCGATTGATTGACAGGTGCTTCGGGAAAAAAAAGAGAGGGATCAAAACCGAAAGGTAGGTATTCCACGCGCGTACAGCCGGCGGCGCGCAAGTCATCCAAATTAGAGTGCCGAGTTGAGAAAACCGTGTCATAGTGTGGCAAAGCTCGCAAAAACCATGGCGCCCGTTGGGCGGGATTCCACGGGTCGTCGGTCAGATAATTGAGCCGGCGAATTTTTATTTGCCCGATTTGTTCGAGTGCGATCGCCTCAACGGGTGCAAGGCCTGTGCAGAGCAAGAATTTGGGTCGAAATCTTTGGCAAGTGTCCACTAACTCCCGGCTGAAATTGCGCAAGTGGGTTGGCCGATGGCCCCGTATACGCCAGTTAAATGCGGCCAATAATCGCGGGGCAGCAGACGCCCGGCGTGCGTCCAAGAAGCGGGTGGGCAAGCCAAGCTCCTCCGCTGCTTTCAAGAAACTACAACCAACGTTCGTTCCCCCTTCATTGCCAACGAGGGCTAACTTTGGAATCAACGTATTAGACATCTTGAACTCTATCGAAACGTCTTGGCAATTCGGTAAAGCCGTTGTTGGACTGCTCTGAAAATACCCAGAGGGATCGCCAGACCGCACGCAGTCACCAAACCATAAATAATAGCGAGCCGCAACCGCCGGGTGCTACACAGGCCCAAGCCTTCCGTGAGAACGCCGGGGCGCATGCCAATGCAGATTCCCAGCGCATAGCGCCAAGACTGTACTCTACGGTATTCTAGAATCCAAAAAGGATAAGTAAAAAGCAATATTTGCCAGACGACTCTTTCGCAGGCATCCTGGCGTTTGCGTTTTATTACATAAGGAGCAATGGCGTCCGCCACGACTCTTCCCAGCAACCGAAGAGGGAGCTTCCGCTCAATAATAGGACAGGAATAAATCCGTAGCTTGGCCGCATAGCTATCCACCTTTTGGTTAGGAAGCTGGATGTCTTTTCGTACGGTCACCCGGTCCAATTCAAGAAGGGGCAACCCCGACGCAATCACACGGCAGCCGATAAATGTTTGGTACATTTCGCTGCCATCCCACTTATCCGTGACAAATTGCTGTGCAACGTCTCTCTGGATCACGACTCCGCTGACAAAGCTAAAATTGCGAAAGTGCGTGCCGCAACCTCCGGACCAGAGCCGTAGTTGCAAGTTTTTCTAATTCAAAGGCCCGTCTTCCGTCCGCATAATCTTCAAAATCCGTGATGACCACTCCAAGCGGTCCACGGTCCTCCATTTCGGTTTTTAGGCCGGCAAGGGTTTCCGGAGATACCAATGCATCGTCATTGCCCATGAGCAAGCAATACCGTCCTCGCGCCAGCCCAATGGCTGCACGGAGATTCCCGTCATAACCTGTGTTTTTCGGCTGTACACAAAAAGCGAACGGCAAACCGCAACCCACCAGAAATTCCCTAACCTCGTCCTGACGACCATCAGACGACACATCGTCGGAAATACAAATCTCGAAGTCCCGGCACGTTTGGCGCTCAGGGAATGAAGAACCTCCAGAAGGAATGAGGTGCGATTGTATTGGGGAATGCAGACAGAAAAATAAGGCGGGCCAGCCGTGATGTTCTGCACCAATATTTATTTCCGGCTTGAAGAAACCTTGAAACTAAAAGCTTCAACGCGAGGTTTAATCGCTTTCACATGAAGACTTTCAGGAGCACGTTCGTAAAATTTCAATTTCCCCGGATCAAGCATTGTCAACTTTCTCTCTCTGTAAATGCGCCTTGGGCAAGCCCACAATCATTTCAGAACCTTCCAGGATAGGCTTGGGCATCGCGGCTCGGCCGCGAAAGAAGTCACCCAATCGCCAGAGGCGATAGCCATAACCAATCAAAACTTCTTGAGCGATGCCTTTCCGGCCATACGCCCGATACTCCGCCCAATCGCAAAACTCAAAGATCACCACTGGTGGTAAGGAACCGCTCAGCAGGTCGTGAGCTCCCCGGAAAACCGCGGCCTCGAACCCTTCTACATCAACCTTCAACACATCTACTTGAAATACGCTGTTTTTATCGAGGATCGTGTCGAGCTTCCTGGCTGAGACCGGTATCGGGGCGGTACCAAACTGAGGCGCCAGGCACCCCATGCCAAAGCTCGTCAAAGGCGCGTCGTAATACGCGATATCATCGATATCTTTGTCTTGCACGGCGAAACGTTCCGACTTGACGTTTTCAAGTCGATTGACTCGCACGTTGTGTTCAAGATAGGAAAAGATCAGCGGAGATGCTTCAACCGCCAGCACGCAACCGGTGGTTCCGACCTGATGCGAAGCCGGCACAGTAAACACACCGATATTAGCACCGACATCTACGAATGTCGTCCCGCGCTTAAGATATTGAAGAAGGAAGGCCCATGTCTCCGGCTCGTAAACTCCATCGATCATCAAATGAAAGCCAATCGGCTCGCTTAAACAAGGAATCAGAAAGCGGTGCCCCTCTCTGTTCGCAGATAACAACATTCTGCCGAGAGCGAAGCCGACCGATGACGATCCTTGCTAAACGCGTCTTGCCGGGTAAGCCCGCCGGTAAAAGCCGCAAAAACCGAGTAATCCATGGGAGGGGATTCCATGAGTCGGTTAGAGGGGATGTCGGTGCAGCCATAGCGAGTATATGCCCCAACGGCGGGTAACGGGCGGGCTTGGTATTAGTGAAATAAAATATACGTCTGGCATTAAAATATCAAAAGCGTTTAGTGGCTGAGAGGTGCAGGATAAGTACCTAATGCGATAGCCTGTCGTTCCTGTCGGGGGAAATATACTTTTAATTTAAGGAACTGCCTCTCAATTAGCTGCCAACTAATCCACGAACAGACAAAGGTTAGCCCCATTGACGCCCCATAGAAAATGATTTGGCCAGGCAACCCTGAGCCTGCAAACGTGGGAAAGCTATCGCTGCCAAATACAGTATCACGAATTAGGGCACGCAAAGGTAGGTGGAATAGATACATCGAATAGCTATATTTCCCAAAGGTGCGTAGAACACGTGTTGTAAGGACTTTATGTAATAGACCGCTCGACGACGTTTCGATCGCAGAAGAAGCATAGCAGCAAAGAAAAGTGCTAGTAAAGAAAAGCCCCAGGTTGCCATCAGCTTAGATCTCCATAATACCCATCGGCAGAAAGCCAAATGGCAAGCAGTGCTATTCCTGCCAACAAAGCCACACCCCGGCAATAAGATCGCAAGTTTGGACCTAGTGTGGCTTGTCGTACCACAAGGGCACAAAAAAGCGCCAGCAGCGAGGCCGTCCAACCGGGTCGGCGTGGCTACATATATAGCGATCGGCGACCATTGGAACTGAAAGGCCGCCATTCAAACGTTAGTGACATCGCAGCAATTGCCACGCACAACCTAATAAGGGATCGCGGACGTAGAATCAGCACGATAACCGGCCAAATAATGTAAAACTGCTCCTCAATGGCGAGTGACCAAGTGACGTCAAGGATACCGTGCCGAAAAGCGCCACGAAGCCATCACGTAATTTTGGAGATAAATGAAGTACCATAACTCGTCACCAGCAATTCGACCCAAATTGGAGGCCTTGGGGTTTGGAATAGACGGAAGAATGGCTATAGAAAAAATCAATATGGCGTAATAAAGCGGAAAGATGCGCAAAACCCTCCGGGCATAAAAGTTTTGCAGGTAGCCTGCCGACCCTTTGCCATCGACCAGTATGCCCGTAATCAGGAATCCGGAGAGAACGAAAAACAGATCCACGCCGCACCATCCAAACTCGACGATGCGAAGTACAAACCGATCGACCAGCGTGTCACTGCTCATTATGGTTTGGTGAAAGACCATGCCCCAATGGCGACACGCGAATACCGTCAAGAACGGGCAAATGCTTCCCATCGAACTTTCGTTTGGCAGTTGGAACATTGGATACAGTAATAGAACTCATGTCAAATGTGCGGGAGGAACGTGCATATTAGTTTCGAGCCCAAAAGGTACCGATTCCACCTGCCCGCTCGGCCGGGAATCGCCAAGATATGTCCCCAAACTCCGTTTGGATTAGGCCATCCTGAACTTAGGTCCAAAAGAGGGGGTGGTCCCTTTGTCAATCGGCGGGCAGCGTAATTTGTATCCTTCAACACAGCACCCACAGCCACGTCTTGCTCAGGAGTATGCAATTCGATTAAAAGAACTGGCCGGTGTTTAGCCAACACAGATCGGGCGCCCCGCAAAACGCTCGCTTCGGATCCCTCGACGTCTATCTTAATAAATGTGGGCGGCTTTCCTTCATGCCGGACAAAGGCGTCCAAGGTCGTTTCTTCTACATCGTAGCCCAGAGCTGAGGAATTAGCCACAGAATTTCCGCGTCCGCCCGTGGCCAAGTGTCCGGCGCATCGTGATGGCCGAGTATAAATCGCCCAGTCCCAGTCCGGTCAGAAACTGCCTTCGGCACGCACTGAATATGTTTGAATTGGTTCAATTCCACGTTTCGTACTAATTCCGCATGGATCGCTCGTACCGGCTCGAAAGCATAGACTTGACCCACCGAAGTTACCAGCCGGGCCATAAGCAGGGAATATAGCCCGTAATTTGCGCCTAAATCATAAACCACGCCACCAGGTAGAACATATTCCACTATGGCATCTTGGAGGTCGGGCTCCCAACCTCCATAAATGTGTGCCAAGCCAAACCCAGGATAAATATAGTAACGAAGCCCCGGCGCGCTGCTCCAAACCAGATGCGCACACATTACCCGGCCGGTAAAGGGTTCGACTCAAGACAGGCTTTAGAAGGCGGCCAAGAAAACGTATCAAATATCGCATAAAGTTCCGGTTTTCCGAATGCTGAGCCGCGTCAGGTCATGTCGAGCAAGTTTTTAACTGGACCAAAGCAACTTTCATAATTCCAATCGGTGAGGATTCGCTGCCGCCCGGCTTCGCCCATTGTTCGCATTTTATCCGGATTCGTTAATAACCTGTTAATTGAATTGGCGATGGTGCCAGGATTCTCTGGGTCGCAGGCCAGCACCGTTTAGCCGGGCTCGACGTACATTTTTTGCCAATCCGGCAAATCTGGAACCAGTATGGCCAAACCACACGCAAGATAGTCGAAAGGCTTATTGGAGGCCCCGACCATCGGTTGGCCGGTAGGCTTGGTAAAAAGAGCGATGCCGATATCGCATCGTCCGCACCATTCCAGCAGCTGGCACTGGTCGGCACGCTTCCAAGGAACTCGAGTCGGTTTGCAATGCGAAATTGCCGTCCCTTTTCTTGAAGCTGCATTACGTAGTTGGGGTGCCCGACGGTTTCATAGCCAACGACTCGCAGTTTTACATGGTTCGGTAGCAGAGCCAGAGCATCGAGAACGGTCGGCGGCAGCTGGGGCGGAGTGATCGAACCGTGGTAAAATAACCACACTTCAGGCGCCATTGACCGGCAGGCGGGGAAGAGCTACTTCATCCCTGGTCGGACAATTCCATACGCAGCGCACGGCGGATTGTTTTACCTGTTTTGCAAATAAGTCGGCTCGCACGTTGTTGGGCAAAACACAAAACATTGCCCGCCTACCCAGCCGTTGCCGGGAGGCCAAACACCAGCGGAAAAACCGGCTATGGCATCCTTCAGAGTTTGGAGAATCGTGTTCGTGGTAGATAACCCGCAACCCCGGCAAATAACTTAAAAGGCAGGCCAAAGGACAGGACAGTATATCCGAAGCATAGATCCAGTGCGGCCGCCAGCGAATCACCCAAGCAATCGCCCACAGAACGTATGCGAAGTAGTGTAGCTTCTGCTTCCAACCGGCTATGCAAAAGCCCATTTGGCGCACTCGAATGTTTGGGTGGGCTGGAAATCTTAGTTTATCAGCACCCGCTGCCCCTGTGCCAAGGAAGAGCACTTGCCAGTCGGAGTCAGCCAAGATACGGGAGCTGTGTTCCAAGGGCGGGTAGCCCGCGGGGTTGGTATATTGCACATAAAGTATTCGCGCCATCGTAAGCAACTGTTCCAATCGCGTTTCAAGCGTCCCAACTACAATCAAAACTCGTTTCGCCAAGGTCGGCAAGCTGTTGCTCCATCCCCGGCCGGTAATAGACTAAACTACTTAAAAGACGGGCTGACCGATATCCTAAGGACTGAAGCTGAGAATGAGTCCCTGCACAGGTCTCTTTTCCGCAAATGCTCGCATGATAATCCAGTGCAATGTAATCAATTGCCTGACGGCCTAATACTTGTCTTCCACCAGTCACAACCAGGTGTTCGGCTCCCTCGCAATCTATTTTCATCAGGCGAACTCTAGCCAAGTTCGATCTCTTGAAGAATTCATCCAGCGTCAGTGTAGGAACAGTTTCCCCTCGACTACCAACCTTCCAATGACGGTATAAGCTGCTGGCTCCGGTATTGGCCGAAGGACGAAGGAACAGGTGGCCAGTCCCAACCGTTTCTGAGAAAGCAACATTGTTTATTACCATCGCCTCGGCGCAGTTTATCCGCTTGTTCTCTTCAAGAACTGACTTTATTCGACTCTGAGGTTCAATTGCGTGGACCAAACCGCCCTTACCAACTCTTTTGGCCGCTAGAATCGAATAGTAACCTTCATTCGCACCCACATCTACGAACGTTTGCCCTTCCGACAAAAGTCCATGGACAATTTGTGTCAAACTCGGCTCATGGACTTGTTGATTTAGTAAGTGCTGCCCAAACACAGAAACTGGATCTAGCCAGAAAACGCCTCCCCAGCTCGTTGCAACGTAACGGCGCCGGATGCGCAGCATTCGTTTAATGAAGTCACCCAATTGGGCCGGCCTGATTCGAAGCAAAGCGGAGAACAGCAATTGCTCAACGCGGGTCGGTACATACGGAAAGGGCACCTTCCTTTCACTGTTTGCCATTTTGGTGTTGATTAACTGATGGGTTAGCGGTTACCCAACGGCCATTTGCTCTAAAGCTTTTTTTGGGCACCAGCAAGTATTCCGCATATTCCAGGGGACGGGCGGGACGTCCATCCATAGCCAAGGCAACGGGCGGTTAAACAACTCGAAGGCCAATTCGGTAATATTTGGGCGCGGTAGCCCTGCAACGGTCACAATGACCTGCAAAAAATCTCCATGAAACGTTTGGCGCCGGCCTCTACAATAATTGACATTTTCTCGTACGATATCCAACGTTCACTCTCGAATCTTGCCGGCGGTTCTGTAACGCAATAGTTAAACTCTGCTGTAGAACAACGCTTAGCTAGGATGGAAAGGCACTCGCTCGTCTCAGGGGCAAATTCCGGCAAATTGCATTCAAAACTGAGCAAAGGCACATTCTTAGTCAAACCTTTAAGTACATTCACTTCAAATCCCTCTACATCTATTTTGATGTAAGAAGGGACGCCATATTCCTTAATCAACTGATCAAGAGTTGTGATTGGTATGTCAATAATTACCTTGGACTCCTTTGAAGGTCGATTAGAAGTGGCAGGAGTGGCAAGTGTGTTGGCCCACTTTTGAGAAAATGTGTTGTAACAGTCAGCGTTGTCAAATACATGGAACTTGGAGACCTCTTCCTCGGCACCTACGCCTTTTGCAAGGATCACGACCTTCGGATTATATAAAAAGCGTTCCTTCAGTATTTTTATTGCTGTTGAGTCTGGCTCCACACTTACTACTTTTTCCACAAGCGCCGAAAAAATGGCGGTCTTCGAGCCTGTGTTTGCCCCAATGTCGAATACGAGTTTTGCGGCCACTGCTTCGAGCACCTGCCGATAGAATTGCCGCTCCACCTTTTTTCGCCGTGCATGATTAGGGTGGCGGATATGAACATATAATCCATAAAAAAAAGAATCGTTGAGCCGATGTCCATTTACTAAATTCTCCAATAGCCATCTAGCCATTGCTAATAATCTAGGCATTTATCATTTCCCCACCGACATCATTGTTGGCTCCAGATCCAAGCGGCAGCGCGTCGCAAAGGATTGTTAGGGGACACCTTGCTTGCCTGGCGCCGCAAGAAGACATTCACCCGCGATCGGCGGTCTAATCTCAAATTTTCGTTCACGATAGCGTTGACCCGGTTCCAATGGGAGCAAAGGTTTCGCGATAAATCCTATCCATACGCTGAGATAATTCGGCCATTCCATTGATGTGGACGGAAGGTTGGCGCAATACCGGCCATTCGAGGGCACATCGAACCGCCCGCGCCACGTCGTTGGCGTCGTCTGGCGCGAAAAGTAACTCTTGCATTCCCGCATCATGCATGAATTCGCGGATGCCTCCCAAGTCCGCGCCGATAACCGGAATCCCCTGATCCCAGGCTTCGAGCAACGTCAACGGCCCCGTCTCAAGACAACGGCTTGGGATAACAATGAGGTCCAGACTCATGATCCACTGAGTAAGATCACTACCTCTTTTTACGCCATGGTAAAGTGCCAGTGACTTGTAGTCGGCCAAGAGTGCCTGGGCCCAAGCTCTTTCATTTTCGGCAATCGGCCCCACCAACTCACACACCGCCGGAATCCCTTGGGTAACTAATTGTTGAGCCGCTTGAAGGAGCAGGTCAGGCCCTTTGACCCAGCAGAATCGGCCGAAAAAGCCAAGTTTTATCGGGCGTGACTTTCCAATGGGCAGTTTGAGGCGCCGCGTCCGATCCGCACCTGGAAGCGCCTGCCGCAGCACGGTGATCTTGTGTGCGGGCACCTCATTGGCGACCAAAACATCACGGCACCAGCAGGCGCAGGCGATGATCTGGGCGGCCCCTCCCATGAATTCGCGCCATGTTTCCAACCCGCCGGCAAGCAATGAAGGCAAGGCCAGTCGGGGAATCCATGGCCCCTCCGGCAGCCAACTCCACGGCAGAGGACTTTGCGCCATGGTTTGCGCCATCAGACCGGGCCACCCGTGACTTTGGAGAACACATGCGGCGCACCGGCGCGGCTCGATAAACCCGTCACATACTTCCCGGCCCCAGCGCATCAACGTTCCCCGAGGACAGGAAATCGTCGGTGTGTGATAAGTGATCACGTAGGGGATGCCGTACTGGCTCGCGACACGTGCATGCCCAACGCCCGCACCCAAAGTTAACGCATGAAAGTGAAGTAAATCTGGGTTCCACTCGCGTAGGAACTGGGCGAATCCAGGGGGTTCGTCGGAGCAAGCATGTAAATAAAGGTCAGCCCGCCGTTTCGCTGGATATTGGTCAAGGCTGATAACCTCGTAAGTGAGAGCATCACTTTGGTCATTGGGCGGTCGATGACAAATTACCGCAATTTCATGGCCGATGTCCGTCAAGGCTTCCGAAAGGTGGTGGACATAAATCTCAGTGCCACCCAGACTCTCGGGAAGGTAGCTCGACGGAAGAAAGGCGAGGCGCATATAGAGTGCGGCCCTTTAAGAAAGCGCCAGAGGGTTTGACCTCGTCCTTGATCGGAGAAGAATCTCGGCTAGCGACTCGGACGCCCTTTGCGAGCCTTTTGATGGTCTCGTAATAATCGCGCCGATAAACGTGGCGCCCCATCGCCGTAGCAGGCCGGCCTTTAGCATAGTTGCCGGCTTATAGCTCCAAGCTTTTAAGTAGCATCTCCGGGCATCGGCGAGGTAGCCGGCTCCAAAATATTTTTCCGCCAGCGTCACATATTGACTGGCGTATATTTCGCCCCGGGCACGCTGCTTGAGTCCCTCCAGCTCTGGAGTTTTCTCGGGCGTGGCAAAAACGTTATCCAGCACACGCAAAATGGACGATTCCTCGCTCTTGTTTACAACGATCTGGCTGTGGTGGTTTCGGGAATGCACTCGGTAGTCTGCCACAACCTCATGCACGTAACAAAAATCGTACCGGCGAGCAATCATAACGTTGAGATACCAATCATTGAACGCCAGTCCGTCCCAAACGGGCAGCGCCGACAGCCAGGCTTCTCGACGAGCGATAGCAGTGGGCGGCACACAAGTAATTGTGTTTGAGCAAGCCGATTAAATCATTACCAACGACATCGCGGCCACCGTGGACACGATCACACCTCGGCACAGTCACTTGCCCTTGTTCGTTGATGATCGCCGCATCGCCGTAGACCAGGCCGACCTCGGGGCCGCCTTCAAACTTGGGTAAAAGAGTCCCCAAGAAGTTGGGCCGATAACGATCGTCCGGGTCCAAGCGGGCGATGAAACGCCCGCGCACTAGCGAAAACCCTTCGTTCACGGTAAAGATATGGCCGCGGTTGACCTCGTGGTGAAAGACGCGCAAACGCGGATCGCAATGGCCCCCGAGTACCTCTCGGGTGTTATCCGTGGAGCAGTCGTCAATGGCAATTATCTCGAAGTTTTCGTAACCGCCCTGCTGGCCGAAGATGCCGGCCAGGCAGTCGGGCAGGTAACAGCCATAGTTGTAACAGGGGATCACGAAACTGACGAGCGGAGAGCCGTTCATGTGTTGGGTTTATTTTTTTTAATGACACGGGCGGGGACGCCGACCGCCGTCACATGGTCCGGAATGTCCCGGATGACAACAGCCCCGGCGCCGATGATGCTCCAAGCTCCAATGGAAACGCCATTGATAACCGTGGCCCCCGTCCCAATAAACGCCCCTTCGCCGATTTGGACGTTCCCGCAAACGGTCGCACCAGGGTTCAAGTTGACGAAATCACCGATTAGGCAATCATGACTTACCGAGGCCTTGACGTTAAGAATGCAATGGCGTCCGAGGCGGCTGCGCGTGGTAACTATTGCGCCCGGGGCTAACAAAGTGCCCTCACCGATTTCAACACGCCGGCCGACAGCAGCCATTGGGTGTATCAGCGACCAGGCTAACATAGTCCGACCCTTCGTTGCAGCACCTACTTTGGCGACCAGTGCTTGCCTTACTCGATTGTTTCCCACCGCAGTGATGTAATGCGTATCATTGTTCCTCTCAGCAATAAAGGGAGCCAACACGTCGAAGTTACCCAGAATGCGGCTTTCTTCCCAGTGCCCTTTAGGCTTTCCCTCATCGATCGATCCAAGTAGACAAACTGGGTTCTCAGTATCTTCCAGATCCTGGAGGTAGCTCAACAACTCGGCGGCGTGGCCACCTGCGCCAACGATTATGAGGTTGATTCCGGCCTTAAACATTTTCATGTTTTTTCCACAACTACCCACAGTTTGTTTCCCACGAACCCATCATCCAAACAATCCAAGGTCTTAAGCTTTAGACCGGCTTTAGCGACCAGCTTTTTCATTTCACGAATAGTATAGGCGTTACCATTAAAGCCAACTTCCTCGTCTTTTTTCCACTTATGGCGACCTGAGGAGAAAACACCCAGCTTGACCATTAATTTGGCAAACCGACCACCCCAAGAATTGCCGAAAGCTCTGTTGGGGTTATTGTACCGTGCGTTGAACCGAAATTCGGATCCAAGTTTGAGAACGCGTCTTACTTCTGTCAAGTAATTCAGCATGATATTGACGTCGTGGATGTGGATGAAGACATCGACTGAATAGGCGAAGTCCACAGAGTCATTTGAGACTGGCGACAATGAGACGCCGTCATTGACATGGAGCCTAACTTTAGGATCGGCCCCTAAGTATCCTAGGCAAAATTCGATCATTTTTTCCGAGACATCAAGCCCGATTAATTGCTTATGGTCGACACGGGAGCGAACCAAGTCAATGAGGCGTCCCACACCGCAACCAATTTCCAGAATCGTCCAATTCGGCGTTCCTTGCACATGCGCCAAGATGTGGGATAAGGACGCCTCAGCATCCTGTTTCCAAGTCACCTCAGCCGACTCGTCTTGCTTTTGTAGCGTGCAAACTCGATGGTACATTGCGTCGTGGAGGGAATCAACGTTCCAAAACTGCTTTTGCTTCTTTGCGTAGTCCTCTTTGGTATCCATGGAATCAGTCTCCAAATAAATCAACGATATCGGGACCTTTCCGGCCTAACGGCCGACATGGCCTCGATCAGGTGCAAAAGGTCCTTGTGCTCGCGGCTGCCGATTCCCTGAAGTTCCTTCAGCCACTTGGCGTTGCGGTAAAAGATGGATTCCGGGTCCGGAATCAGCCCACTGACGATTGCGTCGGTCAGTTGCTCCGCTCCCAGTCGCACGGCTGTCTGCATCCGCAAACCCGCCTGGGCCATGCGCCGTGTGCTGACACGGTAATCGCGCAGGTCCGGGTCCTCCGCCGCGACGTGCGTCACCTTCAGCCGCGGGTTGATATCGCGAAATACCTCTGGTAAGTCACACACGCGCAGGTTCTCATGTGCGATGTTGTAGATAAGGTGATCGCCGGCCGGTCGTTCCGCGAAGTAAATGAAAGCGCAGGCGCAATCGCTCACGTGCAGAAATGGGCGCCACTTCGCGCCCTCACCGAAAATCTTGATCTCGTTGAACAATGCTCCATACAAGCAGAAAATATTGATCACTAAATCAAAACGCATGCGCGGCGAATAGCCGAATAGTGTGCCATTCCGCAAAATTATCGGCTGCCATGACGGCGTGGCCATCTCCTCCAGCAATCTTTCCGCCTTGACCTTGCTCGACGCGTACACGGTTAAGGGCGCCACGGCATGGTCTCGGTTAGGTCCCCGTCCCCGTCGCCGTATACGGAGCAGGACGAAGAGAAGAGAAAAGGAATGCTCTGGACGCGTGCAGCGCTGGCGAGAGTCTCGGTCGCCTGGTAGTTTACTTCTTCGGTCAGCGCGGGGTGCATCTCGGCGGAGGGGTCGTTGGATATGGCGGCCAGATGGATCACGCAGTCGCAGCCGCTCAGAAGCCTTTCAACAAAAGGCTTGTCCTGGCGGACGCGGCGAATATCGTCGCGGATCAGTTCAACGGCCGGTTGCATGCCGCGCAGATGCCCCACCCCAAAATAGCCGATATCGAGCACGCGAACCTGATGGCCGCGCACAAGGAGCTTCGGCACTAACACCGAGCCGAGATAGCCGGCACTCCTGTGACAAGAAAGTTCATGCCACCGTCCTCTCTGCATCGGCCAATTCTTGGACCATATAGTTGATTTCTTCCGCCGTAACGCTAGCAAAGAAGGGCAAAGTGATGACTCGTCGGGCCAGGCCTTCAGTGACGGGCAACGGTCGATCGGCATATTTCCGAAAGAATTGCTGCTCGTGGACAGGGGGATAGAAATAGGCTCGGGTTTCGACGCCGCGTTCTTTGAGGCGTGCCATAATGGCGTCACGCCGTGGCACCAGGTCGGGTGGTACCAACACGGTAAAGTCCTTGAAGGTGTTTACGACTCCGGTGGCCCAAGGCAACGTCTGGCTGCGGACGGTTTCGCGGATCCGGCGCGAAATAGCCAGCCATTTCCTGCCGGCGAGCAAGCAAGGAGTCGAGGCGGCGAAGGTTATAGAGGCCGATTATGGCATGAAACTCACTCATTTTACCATTAAGTCCTTGCCATGCAGCATCATAATTGGACTCAACACCGTAATTTCGCAGTTTTTTCACCCGGCCGATCACTTCAGGATCACGCGCACTAACCATGCCCCCTTCTACGCTAACCAGCGTTTTGGTTACGGACAAAGAGAAGACTTCCGCATCTCCGAAGCCACCCACCTTGGCACTGCCGGTCGCACTCCCGAATGCGTGGGCAGCGTCATAAATGACGCGGATAGGCCGGCCGCGACGGGCAACGTGGCGGTCAACGATTTCCTGAATGCGCTCGACTTGGGCGGGCAAGCCATACATATGAACCGGGACGACGGCAGTGACGTCGGGATGGTGTTTGCTCAATAGGCCCTCGAGGTCATCGGGGCACAAGTTCAGATCGGGACCCACCTCGGCGAAGACGGGGATGGCCCCCGCGTAAAGCACCGCCTGACCGGTGGCCATAAAGGTGAAGCTTGGCATAATCACTTTTTTGCCTGGCTCCACATCAAGCGCCTTCATTACCAGGATCATTCCCATGGTTCCAGAAGATGTCGTAGCCGCGCTGGTATCAAGGTAGCGCCCGGACTCCTCCTCAAACAAAGTATTGTACTTTCCGAAGTTAGTGATCTTGCCGTTGGCGAGAATTTCGCGGAAAGTCTCAGCCACGTCTTCCAGTGGAGGCAGGTCAGGACTTATGAGTGGTATTTTTCTCATTGTTGCAAAAGCAGTTCTTGTTTGTTACAAGTGTGCCGTTTTCCCGGGAAGGTACACAAAGTGGCGGCAAACCGAATTTACCAAAGCGGCCAAGATTTAATGTGCTGAAAGTTCGCTTTGGGTTGTCTCGCTAATCAGAGATTCGCGTTTTTTAGTAAACCAGGCTAATCTAGGGCGAACGACTCCCCCCCAGGCTCCAAACCAGTGTTGACGTTCTGGCAACGTAAAATCTTCTTCGACAGTGAACCCAACCACGTCATTAATCATAAGCAGCGCACTATTTCGATTTTCAACAAATAGGACGGAAAGCCGATAGGTACCGACATTCAGAAGCCCTCCGTTAATTCGAAATTTGCTTGTATACTTCCCTAAAGTGAACGGACGAGAATCCCAATTGGGTTCACCCGCGGAGGTACTCGAAAAAACGTACACATCATCCTGGTTGAAAAGAGTGACACTCAAATTAAAACACTTGATGGCCCTCACCAACTCATAAGTAAATTCAATGTCAAAGGACGTACTTGTAGTCAAGCCATTGCCTTCATTTGAAATACCGTCCAGAACCAACTGAGCAGACATCATCCTGACGCCACCACCAGTAGGGGCTTTCGAAAAGTCAGACCAAACTTGGCCGCCCGCCGTAAACCCGTCGTCCAGATAACGATCGACGACCTTTTGACACCTTCCATGCTCCCTAACTATTCCACGATCCAACCAGACCGCATTATTGCAAAGTGCTTTCACGGCATTCATATTGTGAGAGACAAATAGGACGGTTCGGCCAACTCGAGCCACCTCCCCCATTTTCCCCAGGCATTTTTTCTGAAATTCAGCATCGCCTACCGCCAGCACCTCATCTACGACCAAAATCTCCGGCTCCAAATGCGCCGCCACTGCAAATGCCAGCCGCATGTACATGCCGCTGGAATAATGCTTGACCGCCGTATCGAGAAACTTCTCGATTTCCGCGAACGCGACAATTTCATCGAATTTGCGTGACGATCTCCGCCCGTTTCATGCCCAAAATGGCGCCGTTCAAATAGATATTTTCCCGACCCGTTAGTTCCGGGTGAAAGCCGGTGCCGACTTCCAGAAGGCTGCCGACGCGGCCGTGAATTTTGATTTGGCCGGTGGTAGGCTCGGTGATGCGCGAGAGGATTTTTAGGAGGGTGGATTTGCCCGCGCCGTTGCGGCCGATGACGCCGACCACTTCGCCGCGCTTGACCTCGAACGAAACATCCTTCAGTGCCCAAAAGGTGTCGGCATCATGTCCATCGCCGTTGCTCGTTTTGTCTTTGAGGAGAAGGCTGAACCGAGCCAGCGCCGGCGCGGAGAACGTCCGAGCCACGCTATCGCGGAGCGAGTGATAGCGCTCGCGCTGACCGATACGGTATTGTTTGCCCAGGTTTTCGACGCGAATCGCGATGTCCGACATAAATAAGAGGAACGATGAGTTAAAGTTGTGGCCCGGCGGGGGTCATCATTACACCACGTCCGCGAATGTTTTTTCCATGCGGCGGAAATAAAACAGGCCGCCGATCAAGAGTACCGTTACCACCAAGAATGAGGCCCCCATGGCCGGCCAGGGAGGTTGATCCATCCCCAGCAGGGTCCAGCGAAAACCTTCGATGACGCCGACCATAGGATTGAGGCCATAGACCCATTGCCACTGGGCCGGGACGATGGTGCTTGGGTAAGCGATCGGCGTAGCGAAGAGCCAGAACTGGGTCAGAAACGGAATGGTATAGCGGACGTCGCGATAGATCGCATTGAGCGCGGAAAGCCAAAGGGCGACCGCCAAAGCTGCGAGCAGGGCAAAAACAACGAACAGCGGTAAGAGCAAGACGGCGGGCGTGGGCAAAACGCCATAATAGAGCATTAACCCCAGGAGCAACACGAAACTGATAGCGAAATCGACCAGGCCAGAGAGCGTCGGCGCCAGCGGAATGATCAGACGCGGGAAATAAACCTTGGTTAGCAACCGCTGCTCGGCAACCACGCTGTTGGAGGACTGGGTCAGGGCATAACTGAAAAGCTGCCAAGGGACCAACGCACAAAAGGCAAACACCGGGTAGGGAATGCCGCCCGTTTTTTGATCGAACCCTCCCAGACGGCCAAAGAAAATCGTGAACACCACCATTGTCAAAATTGGCTGGAGGATGGCCCAGGCGACCCCCAGGGCGGTCTGCTTGTAGCGGACCTTGATGTCGCGCAGCGCCAGGAACCAAAGGAGTTCGCGAAACTGCCAGAGTTCGCGAAAATTGATGGCCTTCCAGCCCGGCGCCGGCTTGATGAGCAGTACCGGCAGGTCCTTCGGCCTCACAAGGTCTGGGCAGTCGGCCGAAGGACCCGTGACGGGGGGAACTGGTGTCTCAGCCGGAGCAGTACTCGAAGGAGACATGTGCTTGTTAGTTTACCTCGTTACGGAGCAAATCGCGCAACTCCCGGTTCCACTCGTCCATGATGCGGCGGCGGGAAAAGTACTGGTGGTAAACCTGGTGGCAATGCCGCTGGAGGTCCGCCAGGTTGGCGGAGGCGGTGCCGGCCGCCAGCGATTTAAGTTCGGCGACGATACTTTCCTCAGAGTGCTGATCCAGGACCCAACCGACCTTATGCTTAAGTATGGTGCGTGCGATCGAGGATTCGCGTGAACCAGCGAAAAGGACGGGGCGGCCGGCGGCCAAGGAGCCAAAAAACTTCGACGGCACCACCAAGCCGGTCCACTCCGGCCGCAGACTCACGAGGTGAATGTCTGCGGCCGCCAAGCGATTTTCAAGGGCGGCCTCCGGGGCAAAGCCTGCCATGGTGACATTGTTATCGTCCGCCTGGATAGCTTCGCGGAGCTCTTCAACTCGGTTGCCGCGGACACCAAAGGAAAAATGGATCCCCGAGCCGCGCAGGCGACGGGCCAGACGCAGAAATTCCCTACTTGAATGCGCCCGCCCGAAATTGCCGGAATACAAAAGGCCCAGAGGGCTTGGGCCAAAAAGCTCGGCTCGAAGCTGAGGATCCCCCGGTTCGACGGCGGCCGGTTCGGACAGTGCCCAGGGCACCAAGGTTACCTTGCGGCTGCGGTGGCCGTACGCTTGCAGGCGGTCACGCATACAACTGCCAAGGTCCGCTACCAGATCGCACGCGGCGTACGCGTGCTTGAGCATTGCTTGGAGAGCGCGGGTAAGCCAGCTATCTTGCCGCATAAGGCCATCGGCGATAGGCCCTTCCGGATAAAGATCAAAGCACCAGTGCGCAATTCGTAAGCGCGGTTGCAACCTGCGAACGAGGGCCGCCACCAGCACACTCAACACCGGATCGGTCCCCACCAAAAGTACATCGGAGGCATTTTGATCCCGAAGGCCGGCACGCTGACACCAGCCGGCCAGCATCCAGCCAGCGTTGAAGATGCGTCCAATACCGGAAGACTGCCGGAGCCGCGGCCGCCACAGACGCCGTATGGCGATGTTTTGCCAATCTTCACGCAAAGGAAAAGTGCGGGTATCATCCCGGCAAGCGCGATTGCAAGGCCAGGCTTCGACTTGCCAGCCGTGGGCGTGTAAATCCAGGCAAAAATCGGAGAAGTGCCGGGCGCTAACGACATCGTCGGGATAAAAATAGTGGTAAAGAACTATTACACGCGGGCGACGCTCAACCATGGTAGTTTTCACACCGATCAGGCAGCGCACAGCGCGGCACGCAAGTTCCGGTGCGCTGCGTCGGCTCCGGCTACTTGGTCATAAATCCAGGCATAGGTTTTTTCCAGGCCATCGCGCAGGCGGATGCTGGGGGCCCATCCCAGCAGGGCTTGAATGCGGGTGTTGTCGCTATTGCGACCGTTGACCCCCTTGGGCGCCTGGAGATTGTAGGTGCGTTTCAACTCGATACCGGCGATGTCCTCAATGATGTCCACGAGGCCGTTGATACTGACCAATTCATTGCTGCCGAGGTTGAGTGGTTCCTCGATGGCACTATGCATGATGGCCTGGGTGCCCTTAATGCAATCGTCGATAAACATAAAACTTCGCGTTTGGTGTCCGTCGCCCCAGATTTCGATGTCGGGCCGGCCCACGATTTTGGCCTCGGCGACTTTGCGGCAAATCGCAGCCGGAGCCTTCTCGCGACCACCGGTCCAAGAGCCATGGGAGCCATAGACATTGTGGAAACGGGCCACGCGCGTAATCATGCCGAAGTCTTCGGAGAAGTGTCGACACATTCGTTCGCTAAACAATTTCTCCCACCCATAGCCGTCTTCCGGCATGGCAGGATAAGCGTCCTCTTCTTTTAAAGGAATAACGTGGGCAGAGGTCTGTTTATCGGCGGCATAGACACAGGCCGAGGATGCATAAAAATAGCGTTGCACCCGCTCCTTGCACGCCGCCTGGAGCAGATGCGTATTGATGAGGACGGAGAGCATGCACAGGGCCTTGTTGTTTTCAATAAAGCCCATGCCACCCATGTCGGCGGCCAGGTTATAGACATCGGTGGCCCCGCGCAAAGCTTCATCGCAATTAGCACGAATTTGCAAATCGAGTTGCAGATTCTCGACTTCGGGAAAAACCTGCCACCAGGAATGGAGCGGTTTGCAGTCCACTACCCTGATCGAGGAATGTCCTTGCCGAAGTAAGTCCGCAACGAGATGGCCCCCAATGAACCCCCCGCCGCCACAGACGGTAGTCATCTGCTTGCTCATGAGCCTTACTTCCAATGTTGGTTATAAGATGGAACAACGCGAGCGACCGACAGGAGCTCGTCGGCTACTTCTTCGGCGGCGGACGTAAACGTGGATGCACGAATACCGATAACCTGGGAAGTGGATTCGTCGAGGCCTGCATTGAATTCCGCAATCAACCGGGTGAGGGTACTAATCTTGGCCGCGATAAACTCAAGTTCCGAAACACCCACGACCTTGAACCGTCCGATAACTTGACCGTTGATTGTCAGCGGCAGATCCGCATACCACAAAGAAACACCGGCCGCCTCAATGGGTTTCTCGGATCGATCCCAGTGGGCGTGATATTCCTCGTGCAAGGCGGGTGCGTTAACGTCCAGGCTGACCGAATGCAAATTGAGATCGAGGTCAGGTGCGGTGACCACATGCACGAGGCCATTCCAGGCAGTTGTGCCTTGCAGGCGCATTTCGGTGTGATAGCTTTCTTTCTTGGCACCTGGAAGAAAACTTAGTAGCGCTTGCATCAGTCGATTCTTGATCAGGACCAATTCGGAATGGCCGAACAGGCGAGTGGTGACCAGGATCGTGATCACTGCCAAAATGGTGACAACCGCCACCAGTTCATTCTTGAGGGCCACACTGGCTAAGGCACCGATGCCAGTCAATAGACAAAAAGAGGAAATAAGCACCAGCGACACCCAGGTCGAGTAGCCGCGGCGCAAAAGGCAGTGGTGCAGATGACTGCGGTCGGTGGTATAGATGCTTCGACCAGTCAATTTGCGGCGAATGACCGCGGCCGCCGTGTCTAAAATCGGTATGGTCAGTATGGCGAGCGGGGCAATCAGGGCAATGGTAACCGGCGCCTTGAGCGAGCTTTGGATGCCCAAAACTCCTATCGCCAAGCCGATCACCATGCTACCGGCATCTCCGAGAAAAATCGTGGCCGGGGGTAGGTTATAACGAAGAAAACCTAAAAGGCTACCCGTCAAAGCCATCGCAATGCAGGCAGCTGCCCAGTGCCCTCCCAGGATAGCCATCAAGGCCATGGCCGCGGATATGACCGCTCCCAGACTAGAAAGCAAACCATCCATGCCATCAATCAAGTTCAAGGAATTGATCGTCCCCAAAAGCCAAAACATGGTAAAAGGGATGGCCCATGTGCCCAGCTCTAGTTCCCATCCAAAGAGAGCGATGTTCTCGATCCGCACATTAAACAAAATCACAATGCTTACAGCCGCCAGCTGACCCAAAAGTTTATGACGGCCACGCAGACAGCGATAGTCATCCAGTACGCCCAACACACAAAGTAAGGAAGCGGCAAAAAACAAGCTTGCAAGTAGAGAACCACTTTCGGCGAGAAATTCTTGCAGGGAATTGGGGACGAGAAGGGCCCCGCCCACCACCAAGCACGTGGACATCATGACCACAATGCCCCCTGCCACCGGAATCGGTCTGGTGTGGATTTTGCGGCGGGCATCCGGCTTATCCACCAGGCCCCAGCGCAATGCCAAGCACCGCGCCAGCGGCGTGAAAACGGATGTGGCCACGAAGGCGATGCCAAGAACAAATACAAGAGCGATCATGGTTGTCCTCCCGACAATTTCTTCCTCGAATTGTGCTATCGCCATCAACCAACATCGAGCTGGCTATAGCAAACAATTCATGAAACAGTGCGGAAGAGGAAGCTAGGCAGACTCAGTGCCCTGCGCTGGGCAGGGACGCAATCCATTTCTTGCCATAGGAGAGGAAAGGCGGCCGCCCAGTCAGTTCTGCCGGCGGCTTATAAAACGTTAGCTTGCAAGATTTTGGTGCATCTAACGTTGCAGTAACAACTTAAGGATATATAAATTTAGAGGCTTGGCATGAAACTGCGCAGACTTCGTCCCCGTGGGTTGCGCGAGCGACCCCCCAAAGATCGGAGTTAACGGCATCGTGCTTACCTTGCACATGAATTCGGAGTCCTTTCCGAATCTTTCGATTCTACCAACGAACGAATTTTACCAACCACGCAAAGTCAGTCAACCACGCAACTCAAAGTGAAGTCATCCAAGAGAATCGAAGCTCCCTTGTGAATAAAATCCACCTCGACCACTAAACGTTTCGGGGAAGCACGGCTCAAAATTTTGCCACGCAACCCCATTAGTGGACCGCTTTTGATCTCAACAAGCTCGCCCGGAGCAAGCCGGTCCTCGCGCGTAATTGGCACTCCCGAATTTATGAGGTGCCGGATTTGGGCCAAGTCGCGCCATAGACCACTTTGGTCGACGACAGGAATCGATCGGACGATCCTGTTGCTACCGGGTGCAGCAAAATGTCCCTCGTGCTCGGCCAGATGAAACAAGTAACTGGGGAATAGCGGCAGCTGTGAAGTAAAAACACGCTTACCGATGAGCGAGCGTTTAGCAATCATGGGCAAATAAAAAGGTACGCCTGCGGCGATCAGTTGCCGAGCGATGCTTTTTTCCTGCCGAGGCCTTGTGTGCAAAACCTTCCAGCTATGGCGCGAATATCCGCCCAACTTCGGCTCGAAAAGACCGTCAGGGTATATCTGTGGTTCTTCGGCTAAAATCGGCATCTTCATTCACTTTTACAGAGTACTGCGCTGGCAGCGCAATTAGCGAGCGAGGAAGAAAAGCAGTTTGCACTCCACGATCGTCCTTGCATAACAATGCAACCTTAATAGCGTCGAAAGTTCCTATGGCGGCCAGGCCATCTGAAACTCTTGGCCCAAAGAATGCCAATAAATTTACGGTGTTTTTTGTTTTTCTAGTGTTCCCCAGCGGGCAATAGGGACACACCCCGCAGGGTTGGAGAAACCCTGGAGCCGACTCCTAGGCGTTAGCGATCTTACGTTTGGCCATCCGTAGCCGGCCATGCCGAGGATGCCAAGGCCGACTAGGGTTAGACTTGCCGGCTCCGGTGTTGCAGTCACGGATTCATTGGCGAATGCGGCGCCAAAGCCGCCTTCCAACCCTTGACCGGCATAATTCACGAGCAGCGTTGCAGCGCCAGTGCCCGTATCGATAGAGTAGATATTTTTGCCGGCGACTCCGTAGAGATGATTTCCCTCATCGGCCAGCCCGAATACACCCGTCACTCCAAATGCACCTTTATCAGTGCCGCTCACGGTAGCCCCCAACTTGATTTTAATCAAATCGTCATTGGCGCCTGCCATGAACAGATTGCCATTATGGAACGCCAAGTCGCCTGCCGACGTGGTCGGCAGCGATCCGGGGAGAGCAGTGGCCGCGCCCGTGGTGGTATCGACTGTGAATAATGATGTCGAATTACCCCCGGCGGCATACAGCGTCCCATCTTGGCCAAACACCAAAGCGTTGAAGCCCGTTCCTTTGTTGCCAAGGCTGCCAACGAGCGTTGTGTCGCCAGTGTTTTTGTTGATCGTAAAAAGCTTGTCAGCGGTAATGCCGAACATTTGGCCACTGGGATCAAAGGCAATATCGGATAGCGCACGTCCGGTTTGGTTGACGTTGGACACCACGCCGGTCGCCACGTCTACTTTACCAATGGCACCGTCGGTGTCATCTATCCACAAAAATGGCCCTGCGCAATGCCATGTTGCTTGTCGTAAAAATAATCAGAGCAACAACGCCTGCTATGGATCGTGTCATGGTGAAAATCTCTGGTTCGGAAAGGAAGTAGGGGTCATTATGCAGTGCCGGTGCTGAAAAGCAAGTTTTTTATTTGAAAAATATCAAATTGCCTCGCAAGGCGTTGTTGGGCAGTAGGACGCGTAATTCCGCAACTGAGTTCGGCGACCGAGAAGGAGCGGTCGCGAAACCACGGGCAATGGTCCAAACCCGAACGAGTCCCGTCAAGCAAAACACTGTGCCATTTGCAGCGCCGAAGTCGCCCGCGAGGCGTGTCACAAGACTCGGCATGGCAACTTACATTTGCCCGAGTTGCCGCGCAGGCACAGCGCCGGCCCTGGCACCGCTCCGTGCGGAAGGCGTGTCAATGGCTCTGGAAATCCCGCGAACGGATACTCATTTGGATCGTCTATGCGGGTTTCGTAACCATGTGCCTTTGGTTGTTTTTCCGCATCTTGGATCGGATCACGGCGCCGCCCATGCTGGATTGAATCAGAGTTGCAAACCGGGCAAATCCGCGGGCGGTTTCATGTTGGCGATTTGCTGCGAGACCGTGCCGGCCAAAGTCAGATAGGCTTTGGCGATCGGGCTGTCTGGGTATTTGTGCACGATGGGGTCGCCCTGGTCGCCGCACTCGGCGACCTGGGGATCGATGGGAATCTCGCCGAGAAAAGGCACGCCGGCGGCAGCGGCGAGCTTTTGACCGCCGCCATGGCGAAAGATTTCGTAACGCTTGCCGTCGGCGCCCGTGAAATAGCTCATGTTTTCGACGATCCCCAGGACGGGGACGTGAACCTGGTTAAACATCTCCAACCCTTTGCGGGCGTCGATGAGGCTGACATCTTGCGGCGTCGTGACGATGACCGCGCCGGATAGCGGTGCCGTCTGCGTCAGCGTCAACTGGGCGTCGCCGGTGCCCGGGGGCAAGTCGATCACCAGGTAATCGAGCTCGCCCCAGGGAACCTGCGTCAAGAAGGCGGTGAGATACTTGTGCACCATGGGCCCGCGCCAGATCATCGCTGTTTCCGGCTTGACCCAGAAGCCCATCGACATCAGCTTGAGGCCATAGCGATCGATGGGCCATTCCTTGGTGTTGGGATCCCACGTCTCCTGGACGCCCATCATGATCGGAATGCTCGGCCCATAAATGTCGGCATCCAAGAGGCCGACGCGCCGGCCCAGCATGTGCAGCGCGAGAGCGAGGTTGGTGGCCACGGTCGATTTGCCGACGCCCCCTTTGCCGCTGGCGACGGCCACCACGTGCTTGACGCCGGGTAGGGTGATCTTTTGCGGACCTTGAGGCTGCATGCTGAATCTCCGCTAGGTGCTTTCGCCCAATTGCCTGAGATGCTCCAACGTGAACAAACCGGAATCGTGGCCGTCGCTCCAGGTGATCTTGTAGGCGTAGCGGCCGACCGGCGCGATGCTTACCGGCCTGAGCGGCGCCAGTTCGGCGGGCTTCAGGATGTGAAACGGGTCCGGCGGCGCCAGTCGCTCCTCGCGGCAGCCGGCGCAGGGACAATGAGAGCGCAGTTGATGCCACGTATAACTCGATGCGCAAGCCGTCGCTCCATTCGATGACTAGGCGGTCATCACCCTCTTTTTTGAGGGCCAACGGATGTGGCGGTAGCGGGGTGGTCATACGTTAATTATAGGAAAACGCCGCCTGAGGTTTTTGCGACGTTTTCTTTTCCGTTTGTGAGCGGAAGCATGTACACTCGGCAAGGTAGGTCCCGCTTGCCGAGCGGGACCTCGCGATTGCAAGGCCAGACGATTAAATCCAAGTCACTGTCTCCCGAGGTCCCGCCCGGCAGGCGGGACCTACATGGGGTAACCATGCAACGCCTCGCTCACACCATTATCGCATTCGCCATTGTTTTCTTTTCTCTTCCCGCGGCGGCCCAGGAGGCCAAGGAAGATAAAGGAAAGCGTCGGGCCGTTCAAAAACCTCAAATATCGCCTGGTCGGCCCAGCGGCAGGCGGGCGCGTGGCGCGCTCGTGTGGCGTGCCGGGCGACCCGATGACGTATTACGCCGCCACCGCCGCGGGGGGCGTCTGGAAATCGAGCGACGGCGGCATCACCTGGAAGTCGATTTTCGACGATCAACCCACGTCGTCCATTGGTGCCATCGCCGTCGCGCCGTCCGATGCCAATGTCGTTTATGTCGGCTCGGGCGAAGCCAACATTCGCGGCAACGTCGATGACGGGCAATGGCATTTATAAATCGACGAATGCCGGTAAAGATTGGAGGCACGTCTGGAAGCAGCAAGGCCAGATCGGCAAAATGATCGTGCATCCAACCAACCCCGACATCGCCTATGCCGCCGTGCTTGGCAACGCCTTCGGTCCCAACGCCGAGCGCGGTGTCTATCGCACCAGCGACGGCGGCAAAACTTGGAAGCAAGTTCTCAAGAAAGACTGCCGACACCGGGGCCATCGATGTCTGTTTCGATCCCGCCAATCCGCGCATCCTGTTCGCCGCCCTCTGGCAGACGCGCCGGCGACCCTGGAACTACACCAGCGGCGGACCGGGCAGCGGCCTCTATCGCAGCGAGGACGGCGGCGATACCTGGAAGCTACTTGGTCCCAAGCCCGAATCGCACCGCAACGGCCTGCCAAAAACGCCAACAGCAAGAATGCAGGAGGAACATCCCGATAACGGCTTGCCGGAAGGCATTTGGGGCCGGGTCGGCATCGCGGTGGCGCCGAGCGACAGCCGGCGCATTTATGTCTTGATCGAAGCGGACAAGGGCGGCCTTTACCGCTCCGACGATGGCGGCGAGAAATGGGAACTCGTCAACGCCGGCCATTACTTGCGGCAGCGGCCCTGGTATTTCTCGACGGTGCACGTCGATCCCAAAAACCCTGACGTGGTTTGGTGCCCCAATGTGCGCGCTGCTCAAAAGCATCGACGGCGGCAAGACATTCAAAACGCACAAAGGGCCGCACCATCCCGACCATCATGATTTGTGGATCGACCCGAACGACCCGCGCCGCATGATCGACAGCAACGACGGCGGCGTCGATTTGAGCAGCAACGGCGGCGAAACCTGGCAAGCGCCATCGCTTGCCGATCGCGCAGTTCTATCACATCCACGTCGATAACAGCGTCCCCTATCGCGTCATGGGAACCATGCAGGATCAAGGCACCGCCTCCGGACCGAGCAATAGCCTATCGGCCGGCGGGTATCACGCTCTGCGATTGGCACACCGTCGGCGGCGGCGAAACCGGCAATGCCGTGCCCGACCCGACCGATCCCAACATCGTCTATCGCCGGTGAGTACGGCGGCTTCATCTCACGCTATGACCACCGCACGAGGCAAGCGCAGCAACGTCAGTATTTATCCGTTCGACTCATCGGGTCGCGGCGGCGAGGAACTGAAGTATCGCTTTCAGTGGACGGCCCCGATCATGGTTTCGCCGCACGAGCCGCATGACACTTTATCACGCCGCTAACGTGCTCTTCGCCAGCAACCGATCAAGGGACAACCTGGAAGGCCGTCAGCCCGGATTTGACGCGCAACGACAAGCAGAAACAGAAATGGTCGGGCGGTCCGATCACCGGCGACAACACGGGCGTCGAAATTTACGGCACCATCTTCGCTATCGCCGAATCGCCGAAGAAGGCGGGCGTGCTCTGGGCAGGCAGCGACGATGGGCTTGTGCATGTGTCCCAGGATGGCGGCAAGAACTGGACCAACGTGACGGCCAACGTCCCCGGCCTGCCCGAGTGGGGCACGGTGCTATGCATCGAAGCGTCGCCTCACGACGCCGCTGCCGCCTATTTGGTCGTCGATGCCCATCGCCTCGGCGACAACAAGCCCTATGTGTGGAAGACCGGTGACTACGGCAAAAGCTGGGTTAGCCTGGCGGGCAGGTTGCCCCAGACGAGCTTTGTTCGCGTCATCCGGGCGGACCCCGTGACGAAGGGACTACTGTTCGCAGGCACGGATACCGAGATCTTGTATTCCCATGACGACGGCCAAACCTGGGGCAGCCTCAAGCTCAACTTGCCGACGGCGGCCATTGCCGATCTGGTTATTAAGAACAACGATCTCGTGGTGGGCACGAGCGGACGCTCCGTCTGGATTCTGGATGATTTGACGCCGATACGTCAGTGGCCGGCCAAACCGGGGGCGAAGGAAGTCCGAAGTCCGCGGCTTTTCGCGAGCCCGCCAGCTATCCGTTGGCGCTACCATGGCGAGAATTACGTCGCGGAGGACCGCATCCCTGGCGAGAATCCCGCCAAGGGCGCCCTCATAAGCTATCACCTCGACAAGAAGCCCAAAGGCGATCTCAAGCTTGAGATTTACGATGTCAAGGGAGCGCTTCGGCAAACCCTTTCCAGCAAGAAAGCCGAGCCGGAATCTCCCGAGGACGCACCAGATGTTCCGTGGACGATCTTCAAGCCGACCGTGCTTCCCGCCGAGCCAGGCTTTAATCGAAGCAACTGGGATTTAACGCAGTCTGGGCCGAAAGTGATTCCGGGTGCCAAAAGCGACGTCGGTGTGCCCCATCGGGGCCCGCTGGTGGTTCCCGGCCATTACACGATGAAGTTTTTTGTGGATGGCACGATGCTCACACAGGAAGTGGAAGTTTTGGCGGACCCGCGCGCCAAGGCGTCGCAGCAAGATTTGGTTGCCCGCCATGACTTTGCCGTGCAACTGCGCGGCGACATTAGCAAAGTCGCCGGCATCGTGATCGACTTTGCGCCAGGTGCGCAAGCAACTCCGCGAGCGCGTGCAGCTCTGGGAGGAGCTTCCCAAGGCCAAGGACAGCACTGACCAGGCGCGCAAGCTGATCGATAGACTGGACGCCCTCGAAAATCGGCTCCACAATCCCAAGGCCGAAGTCACCTACGATATCCTGGCGATGAAAGGAGGTGCCAAGCTCTATTCCTTGCTCGCTTCACTCTATTTCACGGCGGATGAAAGTGACGGCCCGGTGACCCAAGGCATGCGCGAAGTCTACGCCTCGTTGGCGAAGGATTTAGCGGCACTGGATACCGAGTGGAGCGGTTGCCGTGAAAGCCTCATGCGGCTCAACCAGGCCGTCGCGGAAGCGGGCATCGCCAATGTGTTGGTGCCGGCGGAGAGGTGAAGGAAATTCCCAGTGCAGTGCCGCTATTCTGTGGGACGGCTCTCCTGAGCCGTCCTGGGATGACGTCGCTCCCGCTTGCCGGGCGAGACCTGAAATTCCGAGATAACAGCATCCTTTTGCAAACTACCAGCGAGGTCCCGCCCGGCAGGCGGGACCCACCACGGCTGCCGCCGTCACCCTTCTTGCCGCGGTGCCCGGAGCATCAAGTCTGTCACGGCGACTCGCGGGTCCTTATCCTCATAGAGGACGCGGTAGACTTCATCCGTTATCGGCATCGAAATGCCCATTTTGGCCGCCCGGGCATGTACGCTGCGCGTGGTGTTAATTCCCTCGGCGACCATTTCCATGCCGGCCATGATGGCGGCGGGCTTTTCACCTTGTCCCAAGCCGCAAGCCGACGGCTCGGTTGCGGCCGTGCCGGCTAAAGCAGGTGGTGATCAGGTCGCCCATGCCGGTCAGCCCCCAAAACGTCTGACCTTCGGCACCCAGCGCTACACCGAAACGGGCCATTTCCGCGAGCCCTCGTGTAATCAGCGCCGCCTTGGTGTTGTCACCAAAGCCGAGGCTGTCGCAAATGCCGGCCGCAATGGCGATGATGTTCTTGAGCGCTCCCGGCAAGCTCGACGCCGACCATGTCTAGATTGGTATAGACCCGAAAGCGCTCGGTGTTGAAATGCTGTTGAATCCAGCGTGCCAGGGTCAAGTCTTCGCTGGCAGCCACGAGAGTGGTGGGCAGACCGCGCGCCACTTCTTCCGCATGACTAGGTCCCGATAAGACGGCCAGCGGCCTGGAGCCCAGCGTCTCGGCGATGATTTCCGTGGGCCGGCGAAAAGTGTCGTTTTCGATGCCTTTGACCAGGCTCAGCGCCGGGCGATCGGCCGGAATGGACTTGGCGATTCGCGCCAAAGTCGAGCGTAAATGCACCGTGGGAACGGCCACGATCAACAAATCCGCCGCGCGTGACGGCCTCGACAATATCGGTCGTCAAACGCACGCTAGGCGGGATCGGCACTCCGGGGAGAAGCCGGACGTTCTCACGCTTGGCGTGCAGAATCTGGGCCTGTTCGGCGCGGGCGCTCCAGAGGGTGACACGATGGTCCGGATTGCCGGCTAGCACCAGGCCAACAGCGGTCCCCCAGGCGCCGGCGCCCAAAATGGCGAAGTCAGTCATGTGGGAATTATATCTTGGATTGGTGATCCGCGGGATTCGGAGTACCTCATCCCGCGGTTTGGCCAATGGGGACGTTCATATCAAGCCGCGGGATGAGGTACGCCGAATCCCGCGGATCCGATGCGACCGCAAGAAATCAAGTTGCGAGCGCTTTTGAGCCGATGAAAGGAAAAGCCCTTTTGCCGGACGTTGCTGCCGGCGAAAATGCAGGATGCGGGCCGGCCAGTCTTTCGGCTCGCGGCTATCACAGGGAGGTTGTTCCATGGCTGTTTCGCGACTTCGCGTTTATCCCCATACCGCCGATTCAGCGTACCAGGATCGCCCAGAGCCCGACGTCCGCGTCAGTTTGCGTGACTTGCTCCCGCTTATCGCCCTTGCCAAACGTCAACGCTATCTCTGGCTCGATGATTTTCTCGACGATGAAGTTCGCATCACTTCCGACCTCTATGACGTCGTGCGCGCCTTCGACGGCGCACAGCCGCCCGTCCGCATAGTTCAGGAGCCGCGCACGAAGTAAGTGGTTAACTTTCCAGCGAGTGGGACCGCTTACTTCGTGCGCGGCTCTTTTGCGCGCGCCGCTCTCGACTAGAATAGGCTAGTTTCCATCGCCATGTATTTCATGTATCCAAGGGTCACGGCATGGGTCGGCGCATTCAAGAGTTGCTCGCGCAAGATAAGGTCGTGCGCGTTTTCGCTGTCGGGCAGTTGTGCGATCCTAAAATCGTCGAGATGATTGGCTTCGAAGGCGGTTTTGACGCGGTCTGGCTGGACAACGAGCACGCCGGTCTGGCGCCGTGGAAATCGAGAACGCTACCCGTGCCGCACGCGCGGTTGGCCTGGAAACCTTCGTCCGACTGGCGGCTACGGATTATGCCGTCGTAATGCGG
Source organism: uncultured Planctomycetota bacterium (assembly GCA_963750865.1). Classification (GTDB taxonomy): domain Bacteria; phylum Planctomycetota; class Planctomycetia; order Gemmatales; family Gemmataceae; genus CAVVSQ01. Next base: position 4,385 of record CAVVSQ010000001.1, on the reverse strand, counting down.
CAACTGGAAGCGGGGTCCGGTGGCATCATGGCCGCCCAAGTGCGCACTCCCCGCGAGGCCGAGGACGTTGTCCGTTGGAGCAAGTTTCATCCACACGGGTTGCGCGGCTTCAATGGCAGCGGCGTCGATGGCCGCTACGGCACGATGACCGCCCACGACTATGTGGCCAAGGCCAATGCCGAAACTTTCATCGCCATTCAGATCGAGCACATCGAAGCGGTCCAGGTTGTGGAAAAAATCGCGGCAGTTCCGCATGTTGACGTGCTGTTCATCGGACCGGGCGATCTCAGCCAATCGATGGGCATGCTCGGCGATTGGAACAATGCCAAGATTTGGCAAGCCATCGAACGCGTGGCCAAGGCTGCCCATGACCATGGCATTCACTGGGCGATTTTGCCGCCCACCGCGGACTATGCCAGGCGCTGCGTCGAGATGGGCTGCCGCATGTTGTCGCTCGGCCTGGACACCTGGGCCATGCAGCGCGGCATTCGCGCGTTCAAGCAAGAGTTCGCCGCTTATTTTTAGCGAGAGCATGATCTCTTGCGCACTTCCTCTCTTTTTGTTACCCGTCGCCTTCTGGTATATTGGTTAGGCTTCTTGCGTGGCCAAGGATTGGTGTGGCCACTTAACCGCGAGGGCTAAAACCATGATAGCGCGGCTATGGTTGTGGGGTGTCGTTCTCCTATTGGCGAGCCAGGGCGCAGCGGGCATGCGGAGGATGCGCTCGCGAGCCAACCAGATGTCAGCGCGTTGAGCTTGGAAGTGACGGCGCTGCAGATGTTGCATCAATTTCAATTGACGCTGCCCCAGATGCAGAAGATACGCCAATGCGCAGGGAAACGGTCAATAGAGGGCCGACAAGCAAACCGGGACAAGCCAGCAAGGAATTCCGCGACAAGCTCCTGGAGCTACGCAAAGCACTCGTCCGAGCGGATGACGATGAATTGATCGAGCAGTTGAGCGATGAGCTCGATGAAATCCGGCAAGACGAGAGCCCGTCTTTGGAAGATGAAATCAAGCTCACCGAGGAGGCACGCCGGCACGCGCCCGAGGTGCTCCGCCTGCTCAAGGCCAATCAATATGCCGCTTATACCGGTCTTCTCATTGACCTCGTTGATCCTGTCGACCTGTTGCACGAGTCCTTGCCAAAGATACGTGATTTAGCCAGCGCGGATTGGCGCGACAAGCGCAAGCAAATCGCCAACGAAATTGGCCGGCTTTGCGGTGGAGTCGATGCGGCTAAGGAGGAGCGTTTGCGAAAGGCCACGGCCGCGCTTTTGACGCGGGCCCGCCGAATGAGCAGCCAGGATTTCGTGAAGCAGCGCGCAGACCTGGAAGAAGACGCCCGGAAACTCGTTGGCTCCATAAGCCCGGCGGACATCATCCGCAATGAAGTCGAGTACGCGCTGGGCGAATTGCTGTCCAATGCACGTTTGGTAGAAGCGCTGGCGGCCCGGCTGCAACTTTGAGCTCGTGGTGCTCCTCAAGAGCCGCGCATGCAGTAAGCGGGGGTTTTGCGGTGCAAAAGCCACCGCTTACTGCGTGCGCGGCTCTTTTTACGGCGCAATCGCCTTGCCTTCGGCCAAATGCACCAAAAAAGCCAACTGCTCGAGTTGCACCGCCAAATCGACGGCTACGAGGCTGACATGGCGCGGCAAGTGCAGCACCGTCGGAGCGAAGTTGAGAATTCCCCGAATGCCGGCCTCGACAAGCGCGTTAGCGACATTTTGAGCAGCCTCGGCCGGAACGGCAACGACGCCTAATTGAGCGCCGGTCTTTCGAATGATCTCGGCCATGCGCTCGGGCGGATTGATTTCCAAGCCATCCACCATTTGACCCACCTTGCTCACATCGGCATCGAACAGCGCGACGAAGGAAAAGCCTTGTTTTTCGAAGCCGCGATAGCGCAACAAAGCGCGGGCTAGATTGCCGACGCCTACAACGACGGCGGGCCATTGCCGATCGATGCCAAGCCGGATGCGTAAAGCCGTCATCAATTCTTGTGCCGGATAGCCGATGCCGGGCTGGCCCAAATTGCCGAGGTAAGCCAGATCCTTGCGGACCTGCGCATCGGTGATGCCGAGCGCCACTCCCAATTGCCCGCTCGAGACCGTGGGGATGCCTTCGCGATAAAAGCGCTCGAGGTGGCGAAGATATAAACTAAAGCGTCCAACGCTGGCCCTGGACAGGCGCGGTTCGCCGCCATTATTGGACGTGGTGGAATCCGATTTGCTCATAGGCCGAAACCACGGGAGAGGCGAGCCGAGGCCCTGAACGGAGTTCTTGCAAGTTTAGCTCCGGCAAGGACAAGGGTCAAGCCGGCGGATTTTTGTGTTTCTTTCCCCTTGACCGGTGGCTAGTCGGGGAATAATTTAACGACTTGCTTGCTGAGCCAGGGATGGTCGGCGAAAGCCGTTTTCGCGACGAACTCGCTGGGCTGTCTCGTCCTTGGAGAATTGAATGCCAACGATCAATCAGCTGGTGCGCAAGCCGCGCGTCCAGCAATATCGCCGGCCGAAGCATCCGGCCCTTTTAGGCTGTCCGCAGAAACGCGGGGTTTGCCTTCAAGTCAAGATCATGACGCCGAAGAAGCCGAACTCCGCGCTCCGCAAGGTCGCTCGCGTGCGACTCTCCAACGGCATCGAGGTGACCGCGTATATTCCGGGCGAAGGCCACAACCTCCAGGAACACTCGATCGTCCTGGTGCGCGGCGGCCGCGTCCGCGACCTGCCCGGCGTCCGTTATCACATCGTGCGCGGTGTGCTCGATTCCCAGGGCGTGGCCGACCGCAAGCAAGCCCGCTCCAAGTACGGCGCTAAACGAGAAGGCTCGTAGCGACTGTACGAAGTTATCTCCTCGCATTGGTTGACGCCAATTCCGGGTTCGCTCGCATTCCGGGCGAACAGGTATCTTTAGTTTACCTTAGGGGACCTTCGTTTATGTTGGAGCTTGAAATCATTCTGGAGTTCGTTTGCTGTGAGTGCGGCGATTCCATGGGCGTGACAGTGAAATGTGCCGGAAAAGGCTTGGGGCTCACCAAGAACGATGGCCTCCGTCAAGGTTCCCTGCCCGGGTTGCCAAGGCATCAATCAAGCGATCTTCAGCCCCGAAGACGGCACTTGCTGCACGTGGCGGCGGCGGATAAGCCAAGATATATGATTCCAGAACCTTCCGCTGAACTAAACGTGGACAACGGTAAAGGTTGCAAACCATGGCTCGTAAACGAACCGCCAGCGCGGAAACGCTCAAGCCGGACCCGCGTTACGATTCCAAACTGGCTTCCAAATTCGTCAATTGCCTCATGTGGCAAGGCAAGAAGGCGACGGCCATGCGCATCTTTTACGGCGCCTGGATCAGATCAAGAAGCGCATGCCGGATGCCAATCCAATTGACGTGTTCACCCAGGCGGTCGAATTCGTCAAGCCGACGGTCGAAGTCCGCTCCAAGCGCGTCGGCGGGGCCACCTACCAGGTGCCGATGCAGGTCAACAAGACCCGCCAGCAAAGCCTGTCCATTCGCTGGATCATCACCGCCTCACGCAGCAAGGCGGGCCGACCCATGTTTCTGCGCCTGGCCGACGAACTCATGGCCGCCTATCGCCGCGAGGGCGAAGCCATGACCAAGCGCGAGAACACCATCAAGATGGCGGAATCGAACAAGGCGTTCGCGCATTTCGCCGTGGTAGCGCCCTAGGTGACGCGAAGAGCCGCGACGCGGTAGCGGGTTTACCCGGATGTACGGCCAGCCCGCCGCGTGCGCGGCTCCTGCGTGCCGCTTTCACCATTCCTCTCGTCCATAGAATGATCTTGCGACGACAACCCTTGCTTCGCGACATGGGACGACCCTCATGCCTTCCTTCGACCTACCCAAGTGCGCAATCTCGGCATCATTGCCCATATCGACGCCGGCAAGACGACCACCACCGAGCATGTCCTCTTTTACGCCGGCGCCAAGCACAAGCTGGGCGGCGTCGATGAGGGCACCACCGATACGGACTACGACGAAGAGGAGCAGGAACGCGGCATCACCATCTACAGCGCCTGCATCCCCTTTCGCTGGCGCGACTGCACGATCAACCTGATCGACACGCCCGGCCACGTCGATTTCACCGCCGAGGTCGAACGCAGCCTGCGCGTGCTGGACGGCGCCGTCGTCGTCTTCGACGCCCAGAAGGGGGTCGAGGCCCAGTCCGAGACGGTCTGGCGGCAGGCCGACAAGTACCATGTGCCGCGCATGGTCTTCGTTAACAAGATGGACGTGGTCGGCGCAACTTCGCCAATGTGCTCGAGGCGGTGAAGGAACGCCTGGAAGGCATGCCCGCTCCAGTCAATATCCCGATCGGCTCGGGATCGATCAAGGACAGCCATACGCCGTTTCGCGGCATT